>CAWAUV010000009.1:0-541761 GCA_963785305.1 uncultured Planctomycetaceae bacterium | reverse complement strand
GTAGGGACCAGTTCAGCTTATGCGGCGGTGGCGAGGGGGGTGGAGCGGCGGTGGAAGGGGTGGCCGGGGCGTTGCGAGAGGTAGTCCTTGAGCCGGCCGTCGTCGCTGAGGGCGGCGGCGCGGAGCTGCAAGATCGCTTCCGCTCCGTCGGGATCGTCCCAGAACATTTCGGTCCCTTTCACGCGCAGGTTCATCTGTTTGATCAGCGACTCCATCGGCGCGCTGGTGACCGGCAGGCCCAGGCGGCGATAGCTGGGATAGTCCATCCGCTGGCGATTGTTCGTCAAGTACCGCACGGCGTCGACGAGCGGTTTCTCCGCGTCACTGGGTTTCGTATCTTCCCAGTCGATGCCCCGCGCGAGGCAGGCTTGCTTGATCTCGTCGATCACGTGATCGACCTGGCCTTGCCAGCACCAGGTGACGAACTTTAGATAGAGCGACCAACCCTCCGCATCGTTGGCGGCCAGCGCCAGCGCCGCGCGGTAAACGTATTGAATCGCATGAATGAAGTCGAGGACGGGCGTGAACGTCGGAAAATGTTTTTTCCAGATCGACCAGTTCCAGTTCAGGCCATCACCGAGGAAGACCCGTAAAGGAGAATCGTAGAACCGGCGCCGCTGGGCTTCGCGCCGCATCAGCGGGCCGAAATCCTCCGAGCAGGACATACTGCTCAGCGCCGTGCGCAGCACTGCGCCGCGGGCCTTCGTACTTCACGCGGCGGGGTTTCTCGGCGGCGGATTCTTCGCCGGGCGAATCGAGGCGGGGAACCGCTTTTTCCGCGATATTCGCCACTTTTTTCGCGATGCGAAAGGAAGTCGGCAACTCGGGGCAAGCGTCTTCGTCCGCGACATGCCGCGGGTTGAGAGACATTCGCTCGAACGAAGCGTTCTTCGTTTCGCGCCAGCCTTTCTCGCCCGACGGCACGACGCCGCGCCCCGGCCCGGCTCGCGCGTGCGAATGCGGCCGCCGTCGCAAGAGACCACCGCCGCTTCCGGCACGACGACTTCCTTGACGACTTTTTTATTGTCGCTGGGCGCCGGCAGTGCCTTCCCGTCGGCCAGTTCCTGGCCCACCTGTTTCACCAAACGCCGAATCGTGCTGCAGGGAACTTTGTGTCCCAGCACTTGCTCGGTGGTCACTTCCGCGCGCTTGAACGAACGGACTTCCGCGGCTAGGCAGACCACCGGCTCGCGTCAACTCGGGCGTGACCTCGCGGCTATCGAGTCCCAACGTCAACCGCTGAGGGAAAAAAAGACCGCCGGCAGCGGTCGCAGTAAGCGGTCGTCTCGGTCACCTCGACCCGGCCATCCAGGCTGGTGACCGGCCTCGTTGCGGTTTGCACGCGGCACGACGCTCCGCAGGTGGGGCAGTTCGCTTCCGTCGGGCAGCTCGCGGCGACTTCACGCATCGCTCGCTCTTGGGCTTCACGGCTCAACTCGCGGCCGAGCGTGATAGCATACCGCTCGATGACGCTATAGTGCGGCGTGCCGAGGAACGCCCCCTGCTCGACCATCTCCTCGATTCCCAGTTCGGCCAGTTCCCGCAAAAGTTCCTTCCTCCTGGCCTCGCGGGCCTGCATCGCGGCGTCCATGCCTAGCGCTCCTTAAGCAAGTTTCGTTCACCGATCAAATCCACCTCGCCCAGCTTACCACACAAACCCCGAATTCTCCTATTGACGTTTCCACATCCACCCCCCAACCCGCAAAAGCTGAACTGGTCCCCGAGTGGTAACTGTTAAGCATTTCCTCTTTCCCGAAATTGGGTTTTCGGTCACATTGATTGGATCATGGATGATCGAGATCGACGGATCGCCGAGTTGGAAGCGGAAATCGCCCGGTTGCTGGCGGAGAACGGAACGCTGCGCAAGCGCGTCGAGCAACTCGAACAGCAAGTCCAAAAGTTTTTGCAGCGGCGCAAGAAAACTGCTCGGCCATTTGCGTTGGGGCGGCGCTTTGTTCGAGCCGGTGGTCGACAAACTCTGGGAACTCTTGCGCAATTCGCCGGTCGTGCAAGGCGATGAGACCGGTTGGCGGATCGACGGACTGCCCGCGTGGGCCTGGTGTTTTCGAGACCCGCGCTTGGCATTGTTCCTGATCGATCGCCATCGCAATCGGGCCGTGCTCGAGCGAGCGTTGGGCACATCGTTCGCGGGCACGCTGGTCAGCGATTTTTATGCGATCTACAACCGGCTCGACTGCCGCAAACAGCGCTGCTTGGTCCATTTGCTTCGCGAGTTGCACAAGCTGCGCGAGACGTTGCCGGCGGCGAGTGCGCGGGCCTTCATCCAGCCGTTGATCACGCTGTTTCAAGACGCGATCCGGTTGGGCCACGAGCGCAAGTCGCTCGGCAAAAAAGCTTTCAACGCGGCCCGACACGAGATTCAAAACCGTTTCGACACGTTGATGCTCGAGACGCGCGTGCGGCATCGCGAATGTTTGCGAATCTGGCGGCGGCTGTTCAAGCACTGCGACGAATTGTTCACCTTCCTCGACGATGCGAATGTTCCGGCCGACAACAACGGAACCGAACGCGACATCCGAAGCCTGGCGGCGGCGAGGAATGATGGCGGCACGCATCGGACCGAATGGAGCGCGGCGGCGTTCGCCCGAATCAAGAGCGTGATCGCGACCGGCGCGAAAAACGGTTTGAGCTTCGCAAGGTATGGAATCGAAGTCGTGCGCGCTAAATTGCAAGGCAAGACCCTGCCGCTGCCGATCACCAATAGCAGTTAAACCATCCGCCACGCGACCCATCCCCGGAAATTCCTCGCCCGCGATCCCCGCCAATATCGCCACCGCCCCCCCGCGCCCAGGCCACGCCACGGCTTAACAGTTACGCAACGACTATCGCTTCGGACGCGGAACCGGGGACCATCCCTGTCACTTCACGGACGATCGAACCAAGCAAGAGCGGAGCGGTCAGCGTTCCGCTCAAGGAGCGGTTCGACCTGCGAATCGAGTGGCGGACAAAAGGCCGGGACCGGCTGCAAGTTTATGTCGCACGCCGGATAGACTTCTTTCGTCTCCCGAAAACCGATTTGCTCTCGATGGACCTGGACGGGTATTGGTATAACTATGGCGATGGGAAGTGGAAGTCCTTTGAGGATTTGGGGATAGCAAGAGTTGTCGGCGTTCCGGTCATCAGTTCAGGCGACACGATCGTTATCGAGTTCCCAAAGAAACCTTCGGATGGCGAGACGTTTGCTGACCCTCCAGTTCCTAAAGAGGCATACGACCCACCGCGAAAGCCCAAACTTCCCCCGAAGCAGTAAGGACGAGTCATGGGAGACGGCGCGATTCTTGACAAGCTGACGGAACTGAGCATCACATGCGGGATGAATCAGCGGTACGCTCAAGCGATGCTGACGTCATGGGAAGAACGCGGAAGGTACATTGATGCCTTTGTCGTCGTGGCGACCATGCTTTGCATGGGACTCGCTGTCGCCGCGTATTTTGCCCCCGATCAGCGCCTATTTACTCGCAAGAGCAAATCAAGCGATGGCATCGTATCCGAAACTGGCGGATTCAGGCTCGACTTCGTTACGCTTGGCTGCTCGATTCTGGCGGCCGTTGCCGGCGTTCTGGTTGTGGTAATACCCATCGCTCGCGACGTGCGCCATTTTGGCGATATGTTTCAAAGCTGGAGCGACTTGCGGCTAGACGTCGACACCACGGCTCAAGATGCAGAGGCTGCGAAGGGTGACCCTGAATATGCCCAGCGCCGGTATCGCGACTTGCTCGCGAAGAAAAACGCGCGTCAATGCGCGTGAGCCGTCGCCAGATGAAAAATTCCTCTTGAAGTGTCTTGAGGATGAGGAGCGGTCAAGGAATCCTGGGGCGCCAGATCGGCACGCGCCGGGAAAGGCGATCGCCAATTTGCAATCTCTGCCGCCGTCATCCGTGGCTAAACATTAATGGCGGCGCCTTACCGCACTAGGTGGCTTTGGATCGCGATCGTGATTCCGCGGAAAGCCCCGATACTGGCAGCTAGCGAGATCGACTTAAACCGCGATCCATGCCGCAACGCGAGGCAGTTTCGGATAAACCAAAAAGCCATGACCGCTCCCCGCCGCCGCCGGTTCCAGTTATCGCTGGCGACGCTGTTCGTCGGGGTGACGGTCGTTTGCTGCTGGATCGGATACTACGTGAATTGGGCGCGTGAGCGCAGGCAATTCCAAGACAGCCGAGAGGACCCGACGCATCTCTTGCCAAGTCTCGTGAGACAATGTTATTGCGGAAGCACCAAAGCGCCCGGACTTCTTTGGGTAATCGGTGAGCGCGGAGTGCCGATTGTATGCCCCAAATCGCCAGTAGATGTTGCTGATGCCCAATCGCTTTTTCCCGAAGCCTGGGTCATATCGCCGGAAAAATAGAACCGCGCGGCCAGCAACACAACTTTGAGGCACTACCTTGGCCCCAGGGCCAATCATTGTTCTAGTCTAGCGGAAGTCTCCCGCGTAGGATGAGTGTGTACGTGCGTCCACTCACCTTCATTCTGCTGGAGATGCTTGCATGGCGACTGCCGAAGCAACGAGTCTGCTCGATTTCTTGTCGCGGATTCCCGATCCTCGTGGGCGGCGGGGGCGACGCTTTTCGCTCTCGGCCATGATGGCCACCGTGGTTTGCGGAATCCTTTGCGGCCACCGAGGTTACAAGGCGATCGCCGATTGGATCGCGTCGCAGGACCGAAAAATCTGGTGGTTGCTGGGCTATTGGCGCAAGCCTCCTTGCGCCAATGCCTTCCGTGATCTGATCCTGGCCCTCGACCCCGTGATTTTAGAGCAGTGCGTGCGAGAATGGGTCGAGTCGCAACTGGGCGAGGTTGTGGATGAGGCAAAGTTGTCCGCCGTCGCGATGGATGGCAAGTCCCTGTGCGGAGTGCTGAACGCGCACGGACGGACCGCCCATTTGCTGTCCTTGTACGACCAAGAAACCGGCTATGTCTTGAGTCAGATGGAAGTCGATGGCAAGACCAACGAGATCACCGCCGCGCCGGAACTCTTGGAAACGATCGTCTTGAAAGGCCGCGTCATCACGGGCGACGCCCTGTTGTGTCAGCGCGAGATATGCCAGAAAATCATCGACGGCGGCGGGCATTATCTCCTGGTGGTCAAAGACAATCAGCCGACTCTAATGCAGGCCATCGCCGCCGAGTTCGAGCCGGCCTTTTCCCCCCTATAACGAGAAGCAACGCCAATCCCATCTCGATGTCGCCGAAACGTTGAACAAGGGACACGGCCGACGAGAACATCGCTCTCTGCAAGCTTCGACCCGGTTGGCGAAGCACTTGGATTGGCCCGGCCTGGAGCAGGTCTGCCGACTCGACCGCACGACCTGGCGCAAGGGCATTCAGACCCACGAAGTGGCGTATGCCATTTCCAGCGCGCCACGACCCAAAGGCTCGGCCGCCGACCTGCTGGGCTGGTGGCGCGGGCACTGGGGCATCGAAAACAAGTCCCACTGGGTTCGCGACGTGGTTCTGGGCGAGGACGCCTGCCGAATCCGCAAGGGCAGCGCGCCCCAGGCGTTCAGCACGCTCCGCAATGCGGGCCTTACCCTCCTACGATCGCTAGGCTGCACCCAAATCGCCCAAACTCTGCGAGAAAACGCCGCCCGAGTCGACCGCCTCCTCACCAGACTCGGCATCTTGAAAGAATGAGCGACCCTGGGCTCCGCAAGCTCGTACTTGATATTGCCGGGCCGCATGATCGGGCGCTCGCAACCCTCGCAGTTGTGCTTGTCGATGCGCCGCTCGACCCGCCGCTTGCATGCGGCGAGACGTCGGCGTATCTTGGCCTGTGTTCTCTGGGTCTTGGCCCGCGCTCTTTGGTTCTTGGCTTTCACTCGAAATCCCTCGGTGGCCACGGTGTTCGCGTTTGGCAAAAAACACAGAATACCGCAAATCCGCCGAGGGATTTCGCTTTTTTCCAAAAATCTCCCCGCCCACGCCCTCAAAGGGATACTGGTTTAAGGGCTAGCAGCCTGTTGAAATATTCAACAGGCTGCGCCGCCGCACGGATGCGGTGTCAAAACAAGGACGTAAGTCGTTATTTTGCGAGCCGCGACGAGCTTTGCTCGGCGCTTGGCGAGGTTGAAAAAAGCCACGATGGCATTTTTCAACAGGCTCGTATTCAACCATCGTCAATTTAGACATCAAGAATCGAGCCCATGAACGAGCCCTGGCCTGTCGTGCTGCAAACCGAACTTCCCGGCCTCGCGCCGCGGCGCGGCAAAGTGCGCGATGTATACGACCTGGGCGACGAACTGCTGCTGGTGAGCACCGACCGAATTAGCGCCTTCGATTGGATCCTGCCCACCGGCATTCCCGACAAGGGCCGCGTGCTCACCGCGCTCAGCGACTTTTGGTTCCACCGGCTCGGCGAACCGAATCATCGCTTGGCCACGGATTGGCGCGAGTTGCATCTTCCGGCCGGCGCCCAGCAGGCGATGTTTGCCGGGCGCTCGATGCGGGTCGTGAAAACCGACGTCGTGCCGATCGAATGCGTGGTGCGGGGTTACTTGGCCGGGTCGGGCTGGAAGGAATATCGCGAGACCGGTTCGGTGTGTGGAGTGAGGTTGCCGGCCGGACTTCGTGAAAGCGACCGGCTGCCGGAACCGATTTTCACGCCCGCGACGAAAGAAGAAAGCGGCCACGACCAGAATATCGCGTTCGACGAAATGGAACGGCGCGTCGGTTCGCGTCTGGCCGCGGAATTGCGGCGCCGCAGTTTGGAAGTCTATCGACGGGGGGCCGAGCATGCATTGGCTTGCGGAATCTTGATCGCCGACACCAAGTTCGAATGGGGTCGCCGCGGCGACGAAGTGCTGTTGATCGACGAAGTGCTTACTCCCGACAGCTCGCGCTTTTGGCCCGCCGCCGACTACGAGCCCGGCCGAGCCCAACATTCGTTCGACAAGCAGTTTGTTCGCGACTGGCTCGAACAGAGCGGTTGGGATAAGAACAGCCCGCCGCCGCCGCTTCCAGCCGAGGTCGTCGCCGGCACTCGGGCCAAGTACATCGAAGCCTTGGAGCGGCTATCGGGCAAGCGCTTCGCCGCGCTGGGCGATTAATGTCGAGTAATTACCGAGGTTGTCGATCGCGCGGTTTGGAGCGCGGAAGCTGGCGGCTTCGGAAGTCCACGGTCTCCGTCACACGACTCGCGTCGCTTTTCCGCTGGCGCGGCATTCACTAAAATACCGCCATGAATATGCTCGCGCGCGAAACATCATGGAGACGACCAGCCCCGAGACGGCGAATTATTACCTGCGCTTCGGTTGGAAGCTCTTGAGCCAATACACGGTGGCCGCCACCGAAGACTCGCCCGAAAAAACCTGCTACGTGCTCGCCGCGGTCGCCGGGCTCGAAGATACTCGGCGGCTGCTCGATGTGCCGGATGTGGCGACCGCCAATGCGTATCTGGATCTCGGTTGGCGGTTGATTGACAAATATGTCAGCACGCCGGAGTTGCCCAGCGCGGCGCCTCGGGAGCTAACGCCGCCCGGGTCGGTCTCGCCGATCACGGAGCCAAGCGTGGCACAACCAGACGTGGCACAACCAGACGCGGCAGGGCGAGATGCGACGCCGCGAGATGCCACGGGCGCCCCCGGCGACGAGCATTGCCTTTCTCCGCGCCGCGAGCGAATTCACTTTGTGTTGGCTTGGCAGCGTGATGAGCCCCCGCCCGGCGCCGAAGCGCCGAAATTTATTCGCGAACACATAACCTATTTTGAATCGAACGAAGAGATCGCCGTGGAACCTTGATCGCGGGGTAGAAACGATCGGCTCGCCAGGAATGTGCCAAAATGGCAGTCGCACTCCGAAGCCAGTGTGCGGTCTTGGTCAAAAAGGCAGGCAGGGAGCCGCAATTCGGGCGAGCCTACCCCGCAATTCCTCCCGAGATAAATCCGCAAGTCATTGTCTTCAAATACCTTGCGATTGCTCGACCAAATGTCTTGGCGCGATCGGCATAGCCTTTGCTTTCCGTCCTTCCCTTCAGCGGCGCAGCCTCGGGCTCTGCCAACGCGGAGCATGCTCATACTGGAGCGGCGATGCTTCTGGTCCGAGTGTAAACCTCGCTAACTTAAAACTGAAAACCGAACACGGAAAAACCAGTCCCCATAAAACCAGCCGGCCACAGCTCATCTCCGTCTCCCCTTCGCCGGCGCCCGCACCACAAGGAAAACATTCATGTCCAAAGGCGAAAAGATCATCGGCATCGATCTCGGCACGACCAACTCGGTGGTCGCCGTGATGGAAGGCAAAGAAGGCAAAGTCATTCCGAATCAAGAAGGCAATCGACTCACGCCGAGCGTCGTGGCGTTTACCGATAAGGGCGATGTGCTCGTGGGCGATTTGGCCCGGCGCCAGGCGGTGACCAACCCCAAGCGCACCGTGTATTCGATCAAGCGATTCATGGGCCGGCGCCATGGCGAAGTAGCCTCTGAAGAAAAGATGGTGCCCTACGAAGTCGTCGGCGGCGCGAGCGACTATGTGAAGGTCCGCTCGGGCGACAAGGAACTGACTCCGCCTGAAATTTCGGCCAAGATTCTCCGCAAGCTCAAGGAAGCGGCCGAGTCGTATCTGGGCCACAAGGTGAACAAAGCCGTCATCACGGTGCCGGCCTATTTCAACGACGCCCAGCGACAGGCAACGAAAGACGCCGGCCAGATCGCCGGCCTGGAAGTGGCCCGCATCATCAACGAGCCGACGGCGGCCGCGCTCGCTTATGGACTCGATCGCAAGGAGCAAGAAAAGATCGTGGTGTTCGACCTCGGCGGCGGCACGTTCGACGTGTCGGTGCTCGAGGTGGCCGAAGGCGTCTTCCGCGTGATCAGCACCAACGGCGACACGCATCTGGGCGGCGACGATTTCGACGCCATGCTCATCAACTACGTGGCCGACGAATTCAAGAAAGAGCAGGGCATCGACCTGCGCAAGGACACGATGGCCCTTCAGCGGCTGCAGGAAGCCTGCGAGAAGGCCAAGAAAGAACTGAGCCTTGCCAGTTCGACCGATATCAATCTGCCGTTCATCACCGCCGACGCGTCGGGGCCGAAGCACTTGCAAGTGAGCATCAGCCGCTCGAAGTTCGAGCAACTGGTCGACCCGCTGTTCGAGCGTTGCCGCGAGCCCCTCTTGCGAGCGCTCAAGGACGCCAAGCTCGAACCCAAGGATATCGACGAGGTGGTGTTGGTCGGCGGCTCGACGCGCATTCCCAAGGTGCAGGAGCTCGTGCAGAAGATTTTCGGCAAGGAGCCGCACAAGGGCGTCAATCCCGACGAAGTGGTGGCGATCGGCGCCGCGATTCAAGGTGGCGTGCTGGCGGGCGAGGTGCAAGATGTGCTGCTCTTGGACGTGACGCCGCTGAGCTTGGGCATCGAAACCCTGGGCGGAGTGATGACCAAGCTCGTCGAGCGCAACACCACGATTCCCAAGGAAAGCAAGCAAACCTTCAGCACGGCCGACGACAATCAAACGGCCGTGACGATCCGCGTGTTTCAAGGCGAGCGCGAAATGGCCTCCGACAACCGCCTGCTCGGCCAATTCAACCTCGAGGGTATTCCGCCGGCGCCGCGCGGCATGCCGCAGATCGAAGTCAAGTTCGACATCGACGCCAACGGCATTCTCAAAGTGTCGGCCAAGGACCTGGGGACCGGCAAGGAGCAAACGGTGCGCATCGAGCAGTCGAGCGGCCTTTCGGAAGGCAAGATCGAGGAAATGCGCAAGGAAGCCGAGCTCAACGCCGACGCCGACAAGAAGAAGCGCCAACTGGCCGAGTATCGCAACCAAGCCGAGTCGATGTGCTTTCAGCTCGAAAAGCTCATGAAGGAGCAAGGCGAGAAGATCAAGCCCAGCGACCGCGGGCCGATCGAGGAAGCGATCAAGAAGACGCGCGAAGTTGCCAAGGGCGACAATGCCGACGCGCTCAAGTCGGCCATCACCGAACTCGAGCAAGCTTCGCACGCCATGAGCAAATCGCTCTACGAATCGGGCGCCAAGCCCGAAACCGGCGCGGCCCCCGGCGGCGCGGCCCCCGGCGCCAAGACCAGCGACGACGACGCGATCGACGCGGAGTTCGAAGTGAAGGATAAGTGATCGGCGACTCGGGGGCCCGCGTGCCATGTCGATTTCAAGCGAGTATCTCAACACGCTGCCGGAAATCTACCGAGAGATCCTTTCGGCGTTTCCCGATGTGGAACCCTCGCGCAGAGTGGGATGGGGACTTGCGTACCAAACTCTGTTTGGGGCGTTGGAGTCGAAGTATTCGATGGGCGAGATCGTTGCCGCCTGCGAAAACATGGAGCAAGGCGGCGCCGTGACGATCAAAAATCGGTTTTTCGTGCATCCAACGAAAATCGGGGAAGAGATGATCGCGGGATTGACGGGCGCTGAGGCGCCACCGACGCCTAAGGTGCCGCCGTTTTCGCCTCCACCCGTGGAATAAGCGCTGCGGGATCGAACTCGACATAGGGGCGCTCGCAATGCCGGCCGAATGGCAAATTCGCTACTGGCCGGAAGTGGAGTGGCACGTTTTTCTTTCGCACTGCCAAGAAGATCGCGAACTGTTAGTTCTGCCGATCTTCGATGAGCTTGTGCGCCGTGGCGTCGTGCCGTGGGTCGACCAGCACCATTACCCCGAGGCGCGAACCGTTCGAGGCAATTAAAGAGGAATTGCTTCGGTCGCGACACATCGTCTATTTCCTCACGCCAGCTGCCCTCCGCCAAGGGCGAGGTTGGATGGCGATCGAAAGGGGCTTCGCGACCACGATTCAGCAACGGCTTCGCTATGGCGATGAACTCGCTCATTTCGAGCGCCCATTGTTATTTGTTCCTCCGAGCCATCGCACGTTTCAGCGGTCGACGTGGCGGGGCCTGCTTGACAAAGCGTCGGTTTGCCCGGTCTCGTCGTCGCGGACCAGCCCGCGGTGGACCGACGCGCATGTTCGATGGGGCGCCGATGCGATCGAACGATTTTATTTCCAAGAGATTCAATGGGCGACCGAGCTTGCGGAGCGTTTTTCGCAGGACCCACAATTAAGACGATTCATCGCGGACGGTGGACGCCCGCAACTCACCCGGCGAGTCCTCGCGCAATCGCCTCGGCCATTCGCGCCCTGACGAGCCGGTTCTAGGAGCCCAAAACATGGCGATTCGATTCGATAAGTTCACGATCAAGGCCCAAGAGGCGGTGCAGCGAGCCCAAGGCATTGCCGCCGATCGGGGCAATCCGCAGATCGAGGCCCTGCACCTGCTCGCGGGCCTGCTCACCGAGACCGACGGCGTCGTGCGGCCGTTGCTCGATAAAATCGGCGCCAACTGCGCGCAGCTCGAGCAGATCGTCACTGCCGAGCTCGGCCATCTGCCGCGGGCCTCCGGCGCCGCCGCCCCGCAGCTTGGCGAAAGCCTTAATAAGGTGCTCGAAAACGCCCAGCAGCAGGCCGCGGCGATGAAAGACGAGTTCGTCTCGACCGAACATCTGCTCCTAGCCTTGGCCACGGTCGACACCAAGGCCAAGAATCTGCTCAAGCTCAACGCCATCTCCGAGCCCGATCTGCTCAAGGCCCTGCAGACGGTGCGCGGAAGCGCCCGAGTCACGGATCAGAATCCGGAGGACAAATTCCAAGCTCTCGAGCGCTACGGCATCGATCTCGTCGAACGGGCTAGCAAGGGCAAGCTCGATCCAGTGATTGGCCGCGACCAGGAAATTCGCCGCGTGATCCAGGTGCTCTCGCGGCGCACCAAGAACAATCCGGTGCTGATCGGCGAACCAGGCGTCGGCAAGACCGCCATCGCCGAGGGCCTCGCGCTCCGCATCGTGCAAGGCGACGTGCCGCAGAGCCTCAAGAACAAGCGAGTGATCTCGCTCGACATGGGCGCCCTCATTGCCGGCGCCAAGTATCGCGGCGAGTTCGAGGAACGGCTCAAAGCGGTGCTCAAGGAAGTCGAGGCCGCCGCGGGCGCCGTGATTCTTTTTATCGACGAACTGCACACTGTCGTGGGCGCCGGCGCGGCCGAGGGCGGCAACGACGCCGCGAACCTGCTCAAGCCGGCCTTGGCCCGCGGCGAGCTGCGCTGCATAGGCGCCACGACGCTCGACGAATATCGCAAGTACATTGAAAAAGACGCCGCGCTCGAGCGCCGTTTTCAACCCGTCTTCGTCGGCGAGCCGTCGGTCGACGACACGATCGCGATCCTCCGCGGCCTCAAGCCGCGCTATGAAGCCCACCATAAGGGCGTCAAGATCAAGGATTCGGCCCTCGTGGCGGCGGCCAAGCTCTCGCAGCGCTATATCACCGATCGGTTCCTGCCCGACAAGGCGATCGACCTCATGGACGAGGCCACCAGCCGGTTGGCGATGGAGCTCGAAAGCGTGCCCAGCGAGATCGACGAAGTGCAGCGCCGCATCACTCAGCTCGAACTCGCCGATCGTCAACTCGCCGAAGAGACCGAGGAACACGCGCTTGCTCGCCGCGAGGAAATTCAAGACGAAATGAAATCGCTCCGCCACAAGCTCGCCAGCCTCCGCGAACAGTGGGAAGCCGAAAAGCTCGGCATGGGCGATGTGCAAGAGACTCGCAAGAAGATCGACGCGATCGAACATCAGTTCCAGCAGCTCGGCACGGCGATCAAGGAGAAACAAGCTTCCGGAGTCATGGTGCCCGAGGCCGATTATCAAAAGCTCTATGAACTCGACACCGAGCGCAAGAAACTCGTCTCGCGGCTCGACGCCGAAGCGACCGATCGCGAACAAACCGTCGAACGCGCCGCCACGGGCCGCCGCTTGCTGCGACGCGAGGTGGGCCCCGAGGAAATCGCCGAAGTCGTCAGCGCCTGGACCGGAATTCCCGTCACGCGCATGCTCGAAACCGAGCGGGCCAAGCTCCTGGTGCTCGAGGAGCGACTGCATCAGCGCGTCGTTGGGCAAGACGAGGCCGTGGCCGCGGTGTCCAACGCCGTGCGCCGCAGCCGCTCGGGCCTACAAGACCCGAACCGCCCGATCGGCTCGTTTATCTTTCTCGGTCCAACGGGCGTCGGCAAAACCGAGCTGTGCAAGGCGCTGGCCGAAGTGCTGTTCGACGACCAGAATGCGATGGTCCGCGTGGACATGAGCGAATTCATGGAGCGCCATTCGGTGAGCCGGCTGATCGGCGCCCCGCCGGGCTATGTGGGCTATGAAGAAGGCGGCCGGCTGACCGAAGCAGTGCGGCGCCGGCCCTACAGCGTGGTGCTGCTCGACGAGATCGAGAAGGCCCATCGCGATGTGTTCAATATTCTCTTGCAAGTGCTCGACGATGGCCGCCTGACGGACAGCCACGGTCGCACGGTGGACTTCACCAATACGATCATCGTGATGACCTCGAACATCGGCAGCCAGTTGATCCAGCAGATTTCGCAAGAAGGCGGCAGTCAGGAAGAAGTGCGCGAGGCGGTAAAGGCCTCGCTCCAAGAGCGATTTTTGCCCGAATTCCTGAACCGGATCGACGAGACGATCGTGTTTCACCCGCTCAACAAGACGCAGGTCCACCGGATCGCCCGATTGCAGCTTGAATCGCTGGAGAAGCAACTGGCCCAAAACGGCCTATCGCTTAAGGTGACGCCCGCCGCGCTCGACGCCGTGGCCGCCGAGGGCTACGACCCGAGCTATGGCGCCCGGCCGCTGAAGCGCGTGATCCAACAGCGAATTCAAAACCCGCTGGCGACGGAACTGCTGCGAGCGAACTACGGCGAAGGCGACACGGTGCTGGTCGACTACGCCGATGGCGAGTTCGTATTATCCCGCGCCCCGAAACAGCGCTGACTGGCAAATAGGTCGGCGCATAAGGCCGCCGCCGGGCGCGAAATAGTCTCGCCTCTCGCGGAACTCCCATAATCGGTTCCTGAGTTTGATCCTCCTTTCGCTGGCATCGATTCATTCCGTGTTTTTCAGTGTTCTTCCGTGGCTGCTCCGCCGATCTTTTTCGCGGGCATGCGGATAGGCCGCGTAGCATTGGGCACGGGATAGTTTCGCGGCCACGGATAAACACGGAAAACGACACGGAAGTACGACGGGAGTTTTAACACAGGGCGGGTAAGGACGCGTGGGGTTCTTGGCCGCGAACCAAAAATAGCTTCCTGAATCGATCGCCCCTTGCCCTATCCTTCTTCCAAGGGGAGCGAGGTTTGTCGAGAAGTTTTTTGGTCCGTGCTGAGCCGGCGAGGCTCAGCGTTCCTGCTGGCGGCGGAGTTGGGCGCGCGTGTAGCCGACCACTTCCGCAATGACGGCATCGAGCGTGTACGAAGGCTCGAAGCCGATCTCGACTCGAATGCGCGAAAGGTCGGGCACCCGATTGCGCACATCCTCGAAGCTCGCGTCGTACGCGTCGGCATAGCTTTGAAACTCGATCGAGCCTTGGCCGGCGCGAGTCGCCGCGAGCACTCGCTTCGCAAGGTCGAGAATCGTCACCGGTTCGTCGCTGCCGATGTTGAAGATGCGGGCATTGGCCGACGGGTTGTCCATGAGCGCGATGATTGCCTTGCACACATCGAGCACATGGCAAAAGCAGCGCGTCTGCAAACCATCTTCATGCACCGTGAGCGGCAAGCCGAGCAGGGCGGCTTCGACGAATCGCGGCAGCACCATTCCATATCGCCCGCTTTGCCGCGGCCCCACGACATTGAAGAAGCGGCCGATCACGATCGGCAGGCTGTGCTCCTTGTGATAGGCCAGGGCGAGAAATTCATCGATCGCTTTCGAGGCGCCATAGGCCCAGCGCGGCTTCGAGGTGGGGCCGAAATGGAGATCGTCTTCCTCGTTCCACGCCGGCTTGGGATTCTTGCCGTAGACTTCGCTTGAGCTGGCGAGAAAGAGCTTCGCGGGTTGCCCTGCCCGAGCCCGGCGGAGCAGTTCGCTCAGCAATAGCTCGGTGGGGTAGATATTGGTTTCGATGGTGTGGATCGGCGCGGTCGAGATCAGTTGCACCCCCACGGCCGCGGCCAAGTGGTACACTTCGTCGACATCGGTCAGCAGCCGGCGCACGAGCCCCTTATCGGCCACGGAGCCGGCGACGAACGAAAAATTGAAGTGATCGCGAATCGAAGCGAGATTCTCTTGGCTGCCGGTCGATTCATCGTCGACCACCGTGACACGATAATCGGCGCGAGCAAACATTCGGCCAAGTGGCTGCCGATGAATCCTGCCCCGCCGGTGATGAGCGCGTGTTTCACGTTCGAGCCATGTTTCGAAATTCAACCTGAAAGTCGCCCACGGGCGCCGCCCCACGCCACGCCGCTCCGATCACTCACGAAGTCGCGTCCTTGCCATGCTCCTCGGCCGACTCCTCGCGATCTTCATTCGATTCCTTGGCGGGCCACGCGAGCGACGCCACGACCGACAGCGCCACCAGCCCGAGCACTATCGCCAGCGACATGGTCTGCGAGACGACATGCGATCGATCAAGGAATTGTTCGGCGACATATTCCACGATCATGTCCCCGCCGATGAATAACAGAACCCCGCTGAGCCCATATTTCAAGAAGCGAAACATTTCCGTGGCGCCGGCCAGCAGGAAATAGAGCGCTCGCAATCCGAGAATGGCGAAAATATTGGAGGTGAACACAATGAACGGATCGCGCGTGACGCCAAAGATCGCCGGCACGCTATCGACCGCAAACACCACATCGGTCCATTCGATGACGATCAAGACCAAGAGCAGCGGCGTGACCACCCGGCGCCCGCCTTCGCGCGCCACGAACCTCGCGCCGTGGTCTTCCTTGGCCAGCGGCAGCCAGCGCCGGCAAACCCGCATGACGATCGTGCGTTCGGGGTCGGGCTCATGGTCGCCGCCGAACATCATCTTCAGGGCCTGCCAAACCAGAATGACTCCAAACGCCGGCAAAATCCAGTCCCAAAGTTTGAGCGCCTCGGCGCCGACCAGCACGAAACACAGCCGCATGACGATCGCGCCGAAGATGCCCCAAAACAACAGCCGATACTGATATTCGAGCGGCACGCGAAAATATTTGTTGAGCAGCACCGCGAAGATGAACACATTGTCCATCGAAAGCGACCACTCGAGCACATAGCCGGTGAGAAACTGCGCTCCGGGAATCGGCCCCCGCCACCACCAGACAAACGCGTTGAAGGCGAGCGCCAGGAGGCACCACACCACGGTCCAGCGGGCCGATTCGCGCATCGTGGGCGCCCGGGAATGCCGGTGAAACACCGAGAGATCGAGCGTCAAAAGTCCGAGCACCAGCACGGCGAACGCCAACCAATGCCACGGCGCGACGCCGGCGAGCGAGGCCAAGGGACACGGCGCCGCGAGCCAACAGGGGGGCGCCGAGGGCACATTCAACTCGGCCCAGGGAAGCCAGCAGTTCGTCGAAATTGCTAAAAACGACATCGGCTTCCGAGTAGAAATTCCTCGGCGTTTTGGGGAGAAATCAAGGGGCCTGTATCATAGTTGCCTGCCCCGAAAGCAGCAACCGCAACTCTCGCCGTCGATGCTCGAATGCTCGAAGGGGCCGGTGGGTTGCCTGGCGCAAGGCCGAGCATGGCCCCCGCGGAAGCCGAAAATGTCTCGGCGCCGGACAGGGCCCATCAGCCCTCGAATCGCTTGCCGAACACCACCATGCTGTCGCCCGCCGCATAGTAATCGGGAATGCGCACGACTTCGGCGTAGTTGTGTTTCGAATAAAACTTGCGCGTGAGTTCATAGTGCGGCAGCGAACTGGTTTCGAGCAGCAACAACCGCCCGCGGAGGCCGCGAATGTCGTCTTCGGCATGCCGGAGCATGGCGGCCCCGATGCCTCGGGCCTGGATGCGTTTGGTCACGGCGATCCAGTAGAGATACCAGGTGCGATCGGTCATGGCGGCCGGGGCGTAATAGACGAAGCCCACGATTTGCCCGTCGCGCTCCGCCGTGACCGAGATATGGCCATGCTCGCGATTCACTTCATGGTAATCGTCGAGCACTTCTTGGAGCGCCTGGATTTCCGGCGGCTTGAAGACGCCGGTTTCGGCGGTCATTCGCACCAATTCCGGCGTGTCGGCCGGCAGCGTGGGTCGCATCTCGAGCGCGCTGGTCACGAAGGACCTCCTCGAATCGGGTTCATGGCCCAGCCACGTCGCGGCGCCCTTTGCAAGGCGCGGCGATGAAATGGTAAGCTAGCTCGCCACATTGCGGCCCAGGCTTTGCGTTCCTTCTTAAACTCTTCGAGATTATCATGGCCGACGAGGGTTGGAAACTCCTTTTGGCGAGCGACGCTTGGCGTCGCGGCCCGGGCGCGTATCCGATCGAAGCCTATTCCGAGTTCATGCCGCCGCCCCGCCTGGGCGAGAAAGCCTATGGCGTTCGCGACTCGCAGCTCTTTGCCGACGACGATCCCTGGGGATGGCGCGTCACCGAACACGAAGAACAGTTCGAGCTTCGGCCCGGCCTCGAGCAAGTCGGCAAACAGATTCTCAAATCGCTCTGGCGGCTTGGCCGCGGCGAAGCGGCGCACGGCATCGCGCGAGCCAAACTCGCCGGGAATCCTTACTGGCCGGAAGAATTGCAGGCGGCCGGCACTCCGAAGCACGAGCGTTATGTAACCCTGCTGCCACTGTCCCTCTCCAAAACGCAAGACGACAAAGGCCGCGTGCGCTGGACGCTCTTCGGTTCGAGCGAGCAGGGCCCGAGCCGCGCATTTTGGAAAAGTTTTTTCATGGCGCCGCGTGTCGAAACCGATTCCGCGCATGGGCCCGATTTCATCCGCCGCTTGCTTGAAACAGTCCATGGCGAACCGGGCGAACACTTGGGCGACTTGGCCCGCGCCGGCTTTCGCGTTCTACCGGCCGCCGACGACACGCTGGCCCGCCCGAGCGTGAAGCATTGGCGCGAGCCCAAATTACCGGGCTGGGCGCGAGCGCTCGAACTGCATTCGGCTCGGGCGCCGAAGAATTTGAAATACTTGCTCACCTTTCGCCCGTTTGCCGAATTGCCGCCTTCCATTCGTCGGGCTTATATGGCGGGAGAGCTGCATTTGTTGCCCTTTCCGGGCAGCATGTGCTTCTGGGGCTCGGGCGATTATCTCGCGCTGGAAAAGAAGTTGCCGCTCGCGAGTCAAATTCCGCTCGTGCATCTGGTCGAGCGACACGAGGCGCCCAGCGGGATGCGCGTGCCGCAGTCTGGCTGGCTCCATGAACCGACGCCCGAAGCGCCCGAATTGCACGCGGAGCTGGGTCCGTTGCGCAATACGTTTCGCCGCACCCATCGCTGGGCCAAAGTGCATCGCCACGACGACGAGATCTCGCTGACCGAACACGAAGACAAGATGGCGCATGTGCTCTTCAGCACCGAGCCCGACGACCTGGGTCTGTATGGCAAGCCGATGGCGCACAATGTGCAACTTTGGACTCGTCGGATGCAAGCATTGCTCGATGGTCCCCGGGCCGGCAAGCAAGACCTGGCCCGCGCCGCCGCCGCGCTTGCCGAGGGCGGATCGTTTGGCTATCGATTCGTGTATCCCGCGATGCGCGTGGGCAGCAATGAAGTCTATTGGCACCGGCCGCTCGTCGGTTACATGTCGGAGAAAGGGCAACCGACTTGGATCGAAAGCGCCCCGCTCGGCTACTTCACCGCCTACGACGCGAGCCGGCCACGCGCGAATCGCGCCGTGGAACTTTGGCCGCGCATGGCCGAGAGCGAGTTGGGCCGGCTGGCGGTGAGTCTGTTTCGCCATGAAGCCCAAGACGAACATCATGCCGGGCTCTATCGCCGCACCGCGAACAATGTGCGCCGAGTGCTTGAAGCCGCGCGGCTGGTTCGCGCGCCGCTCGAAGCGTCGTTCGTGCGGTCGCTGATTTCGATTCCGCATGACGAAACCGTGGCCGATTGGCTGGCCGCGCTGCCGCGAAACACGCCGCGCGTCGAGGAAGCGCACCGCTTGGCGAGTGAACTCGAAGCGCTGATCGACTTTAGCTCCGATGGCCCGGCCCCGCACACGAAGTCGACGACGAAGACGAAGTCGAAGTCGACGTCGAAAGCCGCGGCCAGTGCCTCGTCCCATGCCCAGAAGAGCGACCCCGCGGCGCCCGAGTCGCTCACCTATCGCCACACGGCTCGCCGCGCGTTCGAGACCAAATACTGGAAGACGATTCTCTCGCTCGCCGCGGGCAAATATCGCAACAAAGACAATGCCGATTGCGCGCTCGATCCCGCGACCCGGCAAGAGCAAGCGCATTCGCATCGCGATCTCGAAGCGCTCGGCGATTATCTGCTCTCCTACTATGAGAAGCTGATCGCCGCGCATGAAGCGAAAAGCGACAAGCCCGGCAATCGCGAGAAAAAGCCGGGCTCGCAACCCTCGGCCGCCGCGAAGAACGACGCCAAGCCGTGGACCGGCGAATTGCCGTTTACTTGCGCACTGATTTCGATTTTCATTGGCAGGGCGGCTGGCTCAGCAATCAAGACGGCAGGACTTATGAACGCGATTTGGTCATGATGATTCCCGGCCGTGATCGGCGGCGGGCGATCATCATGGCCGATCATTACGACACCGCGTATATGGAAGATCACTACGGCTATGGCAAGGGCGGCGGCGGACCCCGGCTTGCCGCCGCCGGCGCCGACGACAACCACTCGGCCACCGTCACACTGATGCTCGCCGCGCCGATCTACCTCGAAATGAGCCGCGCCGGCGAGCTCGCCTGCGATATCTGGCTCGTGCACCTCACGGGTGAAGAATTCCCCTCGGACTGCATGGGCGCCCGGCACTTGGCCCAGGGCCTCGTCGAGGGTCGGCTCGAAGCTCGCGCCCGGGCTCGAAACGCGGCAAAAACATCGGCGGGGTGCGGATCGATGGGCTCTATGTGATGGACATGATCGCGCATAACAACGATCGCCATCCCGACATTTTTCAGATGTGCCCCGGCCAGGGGCGGCAATCGATGTGGCTGGCCCGCGAGGCGCACCGCGCCGCCCATGCCTGGAATCTCGCGGCGCCGATCTGGAACCGCCAGGGTGATCGGCGGCAGCGCGGCCGACGAAGCCCAGACGGCGTGACCGTGCCCGAGGCGGCGCTGCATCCGCGACTCACCGGCGAAGTGCGCGTGACTTACGATCCGCACAGCACGCTCTACAACACCGACGGCCAAATATTTTCCGACGCCGGCATTCCCTGCGTGCTCTTCATGGAAAACTACGACATCAACCGCAAGGGCTATCACGACAGCTTCGATACGATGGAAAACATCGATCTCGACTACGGCTCGGCCGTGGCGGCGATCTGTATCGAATCAGTCGCCCGCGCCGCGACCCGCCTGCCCGAAGACGCATGAACGCTCACCAGCCTGTTGAACGCTTCACCAGGCGCCCCATGAACTGAAACCGCCGCAGATGAAAAAAATTCGCGCCATGCTGGTGTATGGCACCCGGCCCGAGGCGATCAAAATGGCGCCGGTCGTGCAAGCCTGCGAGCGCCATGCGCGCATCGAGCCGATCGTCGTGTCGACCGGCCAGCATCGCGAGATGCTCGAGCAAGTAAATGCGTATTTCGGGCTCAAGCCCCAAGTGGATCTCGACCTGATGCGGCCCGACCAATCGCTGGCCGAGTTCGCGGCGCGGTGTTTGGCGGGCGTGGACCGGGTCTTGGCCGAACATCGGCCCGACTGCATCGTCGCCCAGGGCGACACGACCACGGTCATGGCGGCTTCGCTGGCGGCCTTTTATCGTCGCACTCCGCTGGTGCATGTCGAAGCCGGCCTGCGCACCGGCGACTTGCACGCGCCCTGGCCCGAGGAGCTCAACCGCCGCGTCACGAGTTTGACGGCCGCCGTGCATTGCGCGCCGACTCGCGGCGCCGCCGACAACTTGCTCCGCGAGGGCGCCGCCGCCGACACGGTGCATGTGACCGGCAATACCGTGATCGACGCGCTGCTTTGGGCCGTCGAGCGCGAACGGGCCGGCGGCGAACGCTGGCAAACCAAATACGCCTCGCTCGGCGAGCGCCCGATGGTGCTCATCACCGGCCACCGCCGCGAGAACTTCGGCTCGGGCTTCGAGAACATTTGCCAAGCAATCGCGGAACTAGCCGGCCGCCACGGCGACACGGTGTTTCTCTACCCGGTGCATCTGAACCCCCGAGTGCGCGAACCGGCGCATCGCCTTCTGGACGGCAAGTCGAATGTGTGGCTCGCCGAACCAGCCGGCTATGCCGAGTTTGTGTGGCTGATGGATCGCGCACATGTGATCCTCACCGATTCGGGCGGCGTGCAAGAAGAAGCCCCGTCGCTCGGCAAACCGGTGCTGGTGATGCGCGACACCACCGAGCGGCCCGAGGCCGTGGCAGCCGGCGCCGCGGAGTTGGTGGGCACGGATGTTCGGCGAATCGTGGAGAGCGTGAGCCGATTGCTGACCGACGAAGCCGAATACCGCCGCCGCCTGATCACCCAAAACCCCTACGGCGACGGCCACGCCGCCCAGCGCATCGCCGAACTGATCGCGGACTTAGGCGAGCATTAAATCGCCGCCATTACACTGTTCGTGAACCAATGGAGCGACGCCAACACGAACACCGTGCATCTCGCCGAGACTTTTGAAAGAGCAGCATGAATCAAGGGCAGCCACCGGGGTGTTTGACGCTTATTTTCCGCCTTTTGGGATTTCGATTCGATGGCATCGCTCGGGCAAAGAACGTCCGTGCGCCGCGGCCCTATCGCGTTCGCGACGATTTTCTATCGAAAGCCGAGTTTTCTTTTTATTGTGTCTTGAAACTGGCAATCAAGGACCGGGCGGTCATTTGCCCAAAGGTCAATCTCGGGGATGTGTTCTTTGTGTCTAAGCCTAATGTGAATAAATCGTTCCGGAACAAGATCGACCGCAAGCACGTCGATTTTCTTGCCTGCTGCCCCGAGACGATGACGCCGCTCTTTGGCGTCGAACTCGACGATAAAAGCCATGCGAGAGCGGATCGGTTGGACCGCGATGGGTTCGTCAATAGCGTGTTCGAGGCCGCCGGATTGACATTGCTGCGGTTTCCCGCGCAAGCCAAGTATGACGTTCATCAAATAAGCGACCGATTATCGAAGCACATGGCGGGCCGAACCACTCCTGAAATCAAGCCCCGGCCGATGGATTTGGCGTCGGGGCAAACTCCGATCTGCTCGAAGTGCGGCGTCGCCATGTTGCGTCGCACCGCGACGAAAGGCCAAAATGTCGGAAAGCAGTTCTGGGGCTGCCCGAATTATCCACGTTGCCGGGAGATTGCCTAAATCAATGCCTCCCCATCGGCGCCAAGGTGTGAAGTTCCGCATCCGCACCCCTGAAAGATTGCTTCGTCTAAAGCGTTATACGACAAATCGCGGCCAAATTCGTTTGTCGTGGTTTTTCGCCAGCATCGAATTTTGTGGCTTCCCGCGCCGATTCGGAATTCGCAAACCTCGCTAATGCCCATGCACGCATCCGAGCCCAGCGATCATCGTGAGCCCAGCTATTGTGTCGTGGGCGCCGGTCCCTCGGGTTTGGCGGCGGTGAAAAATCTGCGCACGGCGGGGCTGCGCGTCGTCTGTTTCGAGCAACAAGACGATGTGGGCGGCAATTGGTATTTCGGCTCGCCGGCCAGCAGTGTCCACGCATCCACGCACTTGATCTCGTCGAAGCGGCTGACCGAATACACCGACTTTCCCATGCCGGCCGACTTTCCGGCCTACCCCAGCCACGAGCAAGCGCTCGCCTACCTACGAGCCTATGCCGAGCGCTTCCATTTGCGCGAAGCGATTCAATTCCATACGAAGGTCTCGCGCATCGAACCCCGCGGCGAACCCTCGGGTGGGACCCGTGGCGAAGCGAGCGACGAACCGCGTCGCGCGCCCGGCGATCTCGCCGCGGATTCCAGCAACGACTCCCCTTGGCATGTCACGCTGGCCGATGGCCGAACCCACGGGTTCGACGGCGTGGTGATCGCCAATGGCCATCACTGGGACCCGTTCCGCCCGGAATATCCCGGCGAGTGGCGAGGCGAGGCGATCCATTCGCGCGACTTCAAAACCTCGGACATGCTCGCCGGGCGGCGAGTGCTCGTGGTCGGCGCCGGCAACTCGGGATGCGATATCGCCGTCGAAGCGGCCCAACATGCCGCCTTGGCGGTGCATAGCGCACGGCGCGGGTATCACTACCTGCCCAAGTTTCTCAACGGCAAACCGGTCGATGAATGCGGCGAGCGGCTGCTCCGCTGGCGATTGCCTCTCTGGTTGCGGCGAGCCCTGGCCCGACGCATGGTCAAGATCGCGCTCGGCGAGCCTTGGAGATTCGGATTGCCGCGGCCCGATCATCGGCTATTCGAAACGCACCCGATCATCAATTCGCAGAATGCTCTACTTTGTGGGCCACGGCAAGATTCGCGTGAAGCCCGACATCGCATCGCTCGATGGGCACACGGCGCGGTTTGTCGACGGCAGCTCCGAGGCGATCGACCTCATTGTCTACGCCACCGGTTATCGGCTCAGCTTTCCCTTTATCGACAACCGGCATCTCAACTGGCGCGATGGCTGCCCGCGGCTATTCTTGCATTGCTTCCACCCCGGCCATGAGCGGCTGTTCGTCGCCGGCATGATCCAGCCCGACAGCGGCGCCTGGGGCCTGGTCGACTTGCAGACACAACTAATCGCCCGTTATCTGGCGGCTCGCGATCATGAGCCGGCCCGGGCCGCGCGGTTCCGCCGGCTGGTCGCGGCGCCACGCGATCTTTCAGGCGGAATACATTATGTGCGCTCGGCGCGTCATGCGCTCGAAGTCGAGCATTTTGGATATCGCCGCGAGCTCGAATCGCTGCTGGCCGGTTTTTGAATCGCGACAAGATCACCCGCTAAAATCGCGCGCCCAGGTCGCGCCCCGCCGCCACTCAGGCGCCGCCGGGGCCCCGCAACAGCTCGCGCACCCGTCGTTCGCGATAGCTGAAGATGCGGGCAAGCTGCCGCCGCACGAGCGGATGGGCCAAGTCGCCCAGCGGCGCCAGTGGCAACTCATAGTCGACATGGTCTTCGATCGTCGTGCCGCCATCGGGCGCGTCGGTGAAACGATGTGTATGGACCCAAAGCCGATACGGGCCGCGAACTTGTTCATCGACGAACACATCGGGCGGGTTCCAAGTCGCGATTCGAGTGCGCCATTTCATCTGGAAGCCCCAAAGGTGAATCGCGTAGTCGATGATCGCGCCCTCGGCCATCGTGATCGGCGGCGGGGTGAGAATGCGAAAATGCAGTTCGGGCGGTGTAATCGCTTGCAAGTTCTCGGCATCGCCAAAAAAAGCGAAAACTTGCTCGCGCGAGCGGCAGCCGGAGCGAGGCGGTAAGCGTATGTCGAGACATTTTGTTTCCTGGCACGGAGCTGGTCGCCGACACGACACCGGGCGCGCCTACCGACTCCGACCACGCCGGCCGCGCGCGTGCTCGGCGTGATGAAGGCGGCGCCGCGGGCCGCATGGCGGCGTGAAAATGACGCGCGAGCTCCAGTTCCAGGGTCAAGCATTGGCGGGAGCGCTCGAGTCGAGGAAGAGATCGTCTGCTCGGCGAAATAATATCCTGCGGCAGCGTTCGTCGTCGCGAAGCAGGGGGTAGTCCAGGCGAAAATGCACGCCACGCGTTTCCTTTCGCTCGTCGGCGGCGGCGATCATCAGCCGCGCGGTCGTGAGCATGTTTTGCAGTTCCCATCCCTCGGGATGCCGAAACTGCCGCGAGAGCACATAGCGGCTCCACTGATCGATGTTTTCGGCGGCCTCTTCCAGTTCGACCCCCTCGCGCCGCACTCCCACGGAGCGCCACATCAGGCTCTTGAGCGAATTGCGAATATCGGCCAAGTTGAGCGGCTCGAACGGCGCATCGACCGGCTCATTGGCCAACCGTAACACTTTGAAGGTGTCGGGCATTTGCCGGGCCGCCGCCGCCGCGCCGGCGCCGGCCCTTGCTCCATAGACCAATCCCTCGAGCAAGCTGTTCGAGGCGAGACGATTGGCGCCATGCAACCCGCTCGACGACGCTTCGCCCGCCGCCCATAGGCCGGGTAATGTGGTGCGGCCCTCGAGATCGATCGTCAGGCCACCCACCATGTAATGCGCTCCGGGCCGAACCGGAATCCAATCCCTTGCGATATCGATGCCAAACTCGGCGCACATGGCCGCAATGCCCGGAAAGCGGGCGCGCACATCGACGTGGGTCACGTGGCTGAGGTCGAGATACACGTTTGGATGGCGAGTTTTTTCCATTTGGGCCACGATCGCGCGGCTCACGATATCGCGCGGGGCGAGCTCGGCGCGAGGATCGAAGTCGGGCATGAAGCGATGGCCCGCGCGATCGACAAGCCAGGCGCCTTCGCCGCGCATGGCTTCGGTAATGAGGTTGCGGCTCGATCCGGCGATATAGAGCACCGTGGGATGGAATTGCATGAATTCCATGTCGCGAAGCTCGGCCCCGGCGCGATAGCCCATGGCGAGCCCATCGCCAGTGGCGACTTCGGGATTCGTGGTTTCGCGATAGATTTGCCCGGCGCCGCCGGTGCAGAGAATCGTTTGCTTGGCCCACACGAGCGTCTTGCCGTGGGTGGGCGACCAGACGAGCGCTCCACGGCACGCGCCGTCGTGCGTGAGCAGGTCGAGGGTGAAGGCGTTTTCCCACACTTCGACATTCGGCTGATGCACGGCCCGCTCGATCACGACGCGCATCACTTCCTTGCCCGTGGCGTCGCCCAGCGCATGCACGATGCGATGATGGCTATGACCACCCTCGCGGCCCAGGGCCAGAGCGCCGGCGGCTTGATCGAAATGCACGCCCCAGTCGATCAGTTCCGAGATGCGCCGCGGCGCTTCGCGCACCACCATCGCCACCACATTCTCATCGCACAGCCCGCACCCGGCGGTGAGCGTGTCGGCGATGTGGTCCTCGAATCGGTCTTCGGGGTCCATCACTCCGGCGATGCCGCCCTGGGCATAGGCGCTATTCGATTGCGGCAGCGCGCTTTTCGAGACCACCAGCACCGACAGCGCCGGGTCGACCGCCATGGCGGCCCGCAGGCCGGCCAAGCCGCCGCCGATGATGAGCACATCGGTAAACCGGTGGGGCATCCGCTTGGGCGAGAAGGCAACCAGATATCGCGGCGTGGGAAAATCGAGACGCGTCACTTGCCATCCCCGCCGCGCGAGGCTCCCTCGGTGTACGCTTTGAACTGCTCGGCATATTCGGGCGGCGGCGCCGAGCGGCGCGACTCCTTGAGCCCATGCGAGCGGTCGTCGCGCCCCCGTGTCGCCTTGGTGGCCACGCCGCGCGGCCGCAGGCCCAGGCTTCGCAAGGTGTCGTCGAGTTCGCGCCGGGCGGCTTCTCCCCGCGCACCGTGCTTGTTGGCTTCGCTCCGCATGCGTTCCCAGCGGTCGACGAACTTTTCCAAATCTTGCCGACTCCAGCCGAGCTTGTCGAGCAAGGCCTGATCGGTTTTGCCGCGAGCCATTTGATCTTTCAGCCGCTCGAGGGCCAGATCGGTTGCTTTGCGCATAGGCCAAGTTCGGGTCGTCGCCAGGCGGGGCTTCGCCCACATCGGGCGCGGTGTCGCTGGGTGGAGCGGCGGGCGCGTCGCGATCGATTTCGCCGCCATCGCCAGCGCCGGGCGCTCCCGGAGCGCCGGGCTTGCCGCCTTGAGAGCGACCCGAGCCAGGAGTGGCGGGGCCTTGGCCCTGGGCGGGCTCCTTGTTCGGCGCGGACTCTTGATTCTTCGCGGAATCCGAGCCCTTTGGAGCGCCGCGATCTTGGTCGCTCTCGGCGCCTTTGGGCTGTTGACTCTTGGATTGTTGATCGCTTGGCTGCTTGCCGCTTGGTTGATCGCCCAGGGGTTTCTCGCCGCTCGGCTGCTGGCCTGCGGGCGATTCGCCAGGTTTGTTTTGAGCGCCGGGGTCTTGTTGGTCGCCGCTGCCTCGCCGCGAGCCGCGGCCGGACTGCGAGCCGGGGTTGCCGGTGGGCCGGCTCGAGGCTTTGTCTTGGCCGGGGCGATTGCTGTCTTCGCCGGGGCCGGGAGAATCCGCTTGCCCAGCGCCTTCGTCGGCGGCGGTGTGATCGCCGGGTCCGCCCTTGCCGGGTTTCTTGCCCGATTCCCCGCCGCCGGCGCCGCCACCGTTGCCCGAGCGATCACCTTCGGAATTTTGCCCCTGCCCCTTGGCGTTTGATTGCTTCTCGCTATTGCTCGGCGACTGGGACTCTTGCTTTCCGTTCTGCTGATCCTTGCCGCCTCGATTGCTCGACTGATTGGGGGCCTGATTTGGGCCTTGGGCTTCGGGCGGGCCTTTCATGTCTTCGCCGCCGCCCTTGGGCTCGGCGCCTTGCGAGCCTTTGTCATCGGGCGATCGGTCGGCGCCGTCGCGGGCATTGGCGTCGGATTGGTCGCCACTGGCGGCGGAGCTCTTTTTGCCGGGGCCGGGAGATTGTTGGGCCTGACCCTGACGGTCGCTCTTCGAGCCGGCCCCACCCTGTTGGCCACCGGATTTTTCGCCCGGCTTTTGCGAATCGGGCATGCCGCCGCCCGATGCCTCGCTTCCCGATGACTCATCGCCAGACTGTTTGGCGCCTGATTGCTTATCGCCGGGCTTGTTCTCGCCGGGCTTGTTCTCGCCGGGTTTACCGCCCGGTGGATTGCCCGCTTTGTCGCCAGACTTATCGCCCTGGGGTTCGCCCGATTTTTCGCCGCCTTTCTCTCCGGCCCCGTCGTTGGGCGTCATGTCGCCGGAAGGGTTCTCGTCGGCCGCGTTGGGCTGACCCGACGGGTTTCGTTTCTTGGCGTTTGCCGGCTTGGGACCTTTGCCGCGCTGGCCTTGGGGCGGTTCAGCAGAGTCTTGACCCTGACCGGCGGCGGCGTCTTCGCGATTCTCGCCAGGGGCCTTATCGCCGCCATCCTGATGATCGCGGCTCGGATCGCGATCGGCTTGACCGCCAGTTGATTTATCACCGCTGGCCCTCTCGCCATTCGCCTTATCGCCGTTGGCCTTAGCGCCGCTTTCGCGCTGATTTTGCCGATCTCGCGAAGCCCCGCCTTTGCCGGCCGAGCCTTGCTGTTTTTCTTGATGTTCGAGAATGCGTTCGATGGCGCTGCCGTCGTCGGCGCCATCGCTGGCGACGGGGGTATCGCTGGCGGCGGGGGCACTGTCGCGGGAATCCGAGGAGTCGCTTTTCCCGCCGCTTCCAACACGTTTCTGTCCACTTTTCGAGCCTTTGCCGCTCGAGCCGGATTGCTTGTCGCCACCCTCGGAACCGGAGTCCGACGAACCTTCCTCGCCGCTCCTGTCGCCGCTTTGGGCACTGTTACCCTTTTCCCCGCCACTCTTCGAGCCGCCGCCCTTGGCGCCGCCGGCCTGATCGCCGCCAGCTTTTTCGCCGCTCTCGCCGCCCGCGCCGCCAGACCCGCCGGATTGGGAATCGTCGGCCTTGGAGTTTCCACTCTTCTCCTCGGCGCCCTTTTCGCCCGCATCCTTTCCACCGGAATCCTTTCCGTTTGTATTATCGTCGCCCGATTTGCCTTGCGACTTGCCGCCCGAGGGCTGCATACCGTCCTGGCCCCCAGACCCGGATTGTTTATCGCCGGATTGCTTATCGCCCGACGGCTTTTCATCTTGGGCATCGTCCGACGCTTGATCGCCCCGCGGGGGCTCGTCGCCTTGGGGACGCTGGTCGCGATCTTCGGAATTGGCGCCGGCGGGCGGTTGTCGCTTGGAGTTCGGGTCGCGCGAGCCTTGCTCGGGGCGACGCTGGGCATCGGGAGCGTTGTCGCCCCGCGGTTCGGAATCTCGCCCCGTGTTGTTCTTCGAATCGGCGCCCTTCCCGGTGTTTTGTCGTGATTCGTTATCGCGTCGGTCGGCTGGCTCGGAGTCGTCGTCTTGCGGATTCTTGTTCGCCGGATCGTTCTTCGGGTTTTCGAGCCGCACGTCGTCGTCTTTGCCCGCCAGTTGGTCTCCACCGGTTCGTTCGCCGGGCGAGACGATGCGAAGCCGGCGCCGCGGGGTTTCGACGCGATTGGCTTCGGGCGTCTTCACATCTTCGGCCACGGCCCAATATTCGACCACGTCGCCTTTCTTCAATGTGGTGCGGGCCGTCGCGAAGCGAATCTTCTTGGTGAACTGGCCGCGATGCGGTTCGTCGAGCAGTGTTTTTTCGTAGATTTCATGTCCATCGACCGCGGCCAAGAGCTTCACGCGCCGCAAGCCGAAGTCGGGATCGCTGGCCACGATCTCCATGCCCACCGACGCGCCGGCCGGCACATCGAGCTCCGTGCTCTTGGGTCCCAGGAATTCGACCTCCGGCGGCAGGTCGAGAGTCACTTCGATGCGATGCGCCACCGGATGCGGATTCTGCTTGCCGTCGTCGTTGCGAAAGAGCAACTGATAATTCGCGTATTGCGGCTCCTTGCGATCGTCGGCAAGAGCCAACGTAAATTCACCGGTCGCCTCGTAGCCCTTGGTCGCCGCGCCAGATGCATCACGCCGCACGACCAGCGCCTTGTCCTCGCGGCCATTGGCGCCAAAGTCGATGCCGGCCGACGCGATCGGCTGGTTGGCCAACGCATGGATCGTGACCCGGGCGCCTTCGAGACCTTTGATATCGCCCTGGCGCCGCACATGTTGCGGCGAGAGTCCTGTATACTCCGGGTACACATAGTCGAGCGAGTCGACCATGATCGTGGGCGCCGCGATCATGGTGATCGTGAAGTCGGCCGAACGCGCGTCGCCGGCTTCGATATGGTAGCGCAGGTCTTGCTGCACGCCGGTCGGTTCGGCCGGCAGCTTGCAGGAATAGCTCAGTCCCTCGGGCGATGGAACCAGCTCGATGGTTTGATTGACCGCCTGCGCATCGGCGGTGCTATAGATAAGCCGGGCTTGGCCATCGCGAGGCATGCCGCGCACTTGTGCCACGACACCAACCTGATCGCCGCGAAACGCCTTGATCGAGCCGGGGTCGACGCCGAGAATCATCACCCGCGTGGGCGGTAGAATATCGGCCCACGGCGCCACGACTCGGCCGATGGTGCGGAACGGATCTTTCGGCGAGACGATTTTATAGAGCCCGCCGACGAGCAGGAGCGCCGCGAGCAGCGAGCCGATCTTGATGAGCCGCGAGCGATCGACCGAGGACTCGACCGGCGTGGCCACGAGTCCCTCGGCGGCCTGGGCCTCGATCGCCTGAAAGACCGGCTCGGAGATGGCGGCCCGATGATTCTTGAGCAACAGAAAATTGACGAGCCCATTTTTGAGCGAAGGGGCGCCTCGCTCGATCGTCTGGGCGGCGTAGACCGGATTGATGCGGTGGACGAGCAGCGGCCAAATCTCGCGCACGATGTAGGCGGCCATACCGCCGACCAGGAGCGTGCAAGCGGCGAGGCGTCCCCAAAAACCGAGCCCGCCGGGAATTAGCCAATGATCGGCGAGCGCCGCCACGATGAAAAAAGCGATCACGCCAGCCAGCAGCGTGAGCAGGGCGCCGACCGCGTCGACGCCGCGCACCTGACCGCTCGTCTTTTCGAGCTGCTCGTCGATGAACTGCTCGTATTCGACGAACCGCCCCGCCGAACGGGAGACGATTTCCGGTCGCGATGTTTTTCGCATGGCGCGTGTTATTAGGGGTTGCGCGAGAGAACCGACCTGGTCGTCGCCTGGCTGAACGGCGGAGACCGTTTCATTATAGACGCAAAATCGCCCTCGCGAATTCCGCCCGGGCGAGGAAAATGGCGCGCGAACTGGCCCGAGGTCGCGCGGCGTCCCGCCGACGCGCCGCGAGGCGCCTAGCTTTTTCGTTGGCATTTGAGCGGGAAAACAGGGAGACTTTGGGGACACGGCCGCGCCGGGAATGCGACGGCGGCCGATGCCGGGTCCGAGATGAACCGTGGAAATCGTTGATCTTGCCCGATTTGCCAATTCTTTGTTTTGGAAAGCGATGCTCGCCATGCGCCCCTGGAAACTCGCGGAAACGAATTACGGTCTCGTGAAGGGCACTCGCTTCGAGGTGGCCGTGCTGCCCTTGGGCGCCACCGAGCCGCACAACCTGCACTTGCCCTACGGCACGGATTGCTTCGAAGCCGAAACGGTCGGCGAACACATTTGTGCCGCGGCCCACGAGCACGGGGCCAAGGTGATTCTCTTGCCGACGATTCCCTACGGCACGGAGACGAATCAAATGGCGTTTCCACTGGCGATGAATCTCAACCCCTCGACGCTCTTGGCCGTGGTTCGCGATCTGGTCGATTCGCTCACCCATCACGGCATCCACAAAATCGTGCTGCTCAACAGCCACGGCGGCAACGATCTCAAGCCGGTGCTTCGCGAATTGTATGGTCGCGACGGGGCAAAGCTGTTTCTTTGCAATTGGTATCAAGTGCTTGCCGATATCGATCGCGAACTGTTCGCGGAGCGCGACGATCATGCGGGCGAAATGGAGACCTCGTTTGGCCTCGCGTTTTTTCCGGAGCTCGTGGCCCGGCGACCCGACGGCGCCCTCTCGGCCGACGACGGCGCGAAGCGCCCGACGCGTTTCGAGGCGGTGAATCGCGGTTGGGTGTCGATCACGCGACCGTGGCATCTGCTGACGACCAACAGCGGCGCGGGCAACCCGTGCGCGGCGACAGCCGAGAAAGGCGACCGGTTGATGAAGGCCCTGGTGGAAAGGCTCGCGCCCTTCTTGGTGGAACTCTCCGCGGCAAAGCTCGACGCCGAGTTTCCGTTTTGAATGAGCGCCCCGAGCAAGAGCCGTTGCGGCCTCAACGACGGGATTATCATGACGCAGGTGAACATCGGTTGAGTTCGTGAAGCGAGCCGGCGCGGAGCAAATGCCGCTCCCGCTTTGCTATTGGCAATCAACGCGGAAGCCGCGATTGCTAGCACAAATATTTGCAGAGCGGTTACGGTTTATGGGAAAGCATGATCCCTTGACCAAGCGAAGCACGCCGAAGTTCAGTCGCTCGGTCCATTATGGAACGAATGGAGATGCGCCGCTTGTTCCTTCTGGCGTGGCGCCGGCGTCGGAGCCCGACCGCGCTGGCGAGCGCGATCCAGCACGACGTTCGCGAGGAAGCGCGATTGATAAACGATCCCGCCCACACGATCACGCGCCCCCCCTTTTTCCCGAGGCAAAATGCGTTAAGATGGTCGCATCGCTTCCGATCTCGCGAGATCATCGCATTCGTGGAGGTTGCCACGAGTTCGGTTTGGATTTGTCCTCGTAGCTCAATTGGATAGAGCGTCGGCCTCCGAAGCCGAAGGTTAGTGGTTCGAGCCCACTCGAGGATACTTTTTGCTGTCCGCCCGCGGGCACGCTGCAAACCGATGCCGATTGGCCGCCCTCAGTGCGAAAACCGCCAAATATTTCGGGGTTTATTGCGATTGTTGGTCCGACTTGTTGAGTTACCCTGCTCGTCTCTTCTGTGCAGTCTAGTGGTCTGTCCAGTTGGAGTTTACTAGTTGAAAACCTTGGTCGCCGGAGGTGATTTCTGATGCTCGTCTTGACGCAGAAAGGCCGGGTACAGGCGTCGCAGTTTTCGGCGTGCGTCGGCGGTTGTGAACTGCCAATGGATCTGGTTGGCGGTCCGGTTTCGTTCGGCTTGCCAGGCATTCACTTCGGCGCCCAATTCTCCGGCATCGCTGATCCGGCGGTCCAGGCACTGTCGGCTCAGCACGCTGAGATCACACTCGGCGATGTTGAGCCAACTGCCATGCTTGGGTGTGTAGTGGATATCCAGCCGCTCGGTCAACGCTCGGGCTTGGGCCGGCTCGAAGGCTTCGTAGAACGACGAGGGCGAATGCGTATTGAGATTATCCATTACCAGGACGACCTTCTCGGCTTGGGAGTAATGTTCCCGCAGCACGTCCTGCAGGGCATAGGCCCAGTCGACCCTCGTCCGCCGCTCCGTGACGCGGACCAGACGCCAGCCTCGCAGTGGTTCGCGGAACATGAAGAGATTGCAGGTTCCCAATCGCTCGTATTCACTGTCGATGCGCAGCGGCTGGCCAGGAACCATCGGCAGCGGCCGACGGACCTCTCCGATCAATTGCTTGGAAGCTTCGTCCATGCACAGCACCGGAAATCGCGGGTCAAACGGCCGTTGATAGACATCGAGGACGTCTTCCATCCGCCACACAAACTCCGCATCGTGTTCCTTCGGCAGGCGCCAGTGTTGTTTCAACCAAGGCTTGACCTCGTTTTTTTTACGCGCCTGCGCACGGTTTCAGGACTGATCGAATCCACGGCCTCCAACTCCACCAGCTTGGCCGCCAACAACCGCAGGGTCCACTTGGCGCGTCCCTTCGGCGGCGGTCCACAACACGTCGCCACGAGCTTCGCCTCGGCTTTCCCGTCGAGCTTGCGAGGCGTTGACGGAGCGTCTTGTGGCTTGCGCTCGAGGGCCGCCTCGAGTCCGTGTTCGACCCACTTTCGGCGAATGTTGAAGACCGTCTTCAACGAGACTTCCAGCGCCTCGGCGATTTCGGCATCCGTCCAGGCGGCGCCGCGATCCTGCTGGTCGGCCTTCAACAAAATCCGTGCCCGAACCTGCTTCAACGCCGATGCCTTTCCGGCCTTCACCAAAGACAGCAAGCGATCCCGTTCCTCCGGCGACAATCGAACCACAAAAGTCTTTTGCATGGCTCCATCCTCCAACGAGTGCGGTCAATCCCTTGACCGCCGGAGAATAAGCCAAAATCACTGAACTAGTAAACTCCAACTGGACAGACTACTAGGCGTGTTCAACAGCGCCGATGAACGACGCAGTGTGGAAGTTCCGCCGATATGAGGACGCGAGTTTGCGATATATGGGCGTTAGCAAGCACAAGGGACTCGATGTGGGGCTGTTCGATACGGCGCTTACCGCAGAGGATTTCAAAGCGACGTTCAAGGGGCTCGCAGCGGAGTGATGTGCCAAAAAATCGGCGACAAAGCAAGCCAATTCGGGTGGAAACACTAAGGATCGAAACCGAACCTTGTCGGCATTTGTGCGCGGCCGGAGCGCGTTTTATGCTTCAGCGGCCGATACCCGCCCGATGGAGCTACGCGCAGCATTTCGAGCCTTCGCCCAACGAGCTCAGACCGCCGCCGCTGCCTGGCTCGGTCGTTTGAATGACGTGAACGAAAAGCAAATTTGGGCTATCCTGAATAGAGTGCCCAGCGAGCGCATGTCGGCGACATGCAAGCGATTCGCGGCGGAGCTTTTACGCATCAACCAACAGCGGCGTTTGGAACAAGGCGACCGCATGAATTCCTTGTTTGTGGCTTGGCGACCGGCAACGCCCGACGGCGCCGGCTGGCGACCGATCGGCCGACTGGAGCATGATGGCGATTTGTATCGGTTTTGGTACACGCAGGGCGCACATCGGCCGGGATTTCGGCCATTCGCTGGAATGGAGCATCTTGACAAGGTTTACGAATCGGCGGAGTTGTTTCCGTTATTTGCCAATCGGCTCCTTTCCCAGAATCGACCGGAGTACGAAGCCTTCATGCGCTGGAGCGGTTTCGATGCGGAAAATCCGCCCGACCCGATTCTGGTCTTGGGAGTCACCGAAGGCATTCGCCAGACCGACGCCGTTGAAGTGTTCCCGTGCCCCGCGCCCGATGCCAATGGATGTTACTCCAACAAGTTCTTTCTGCATGGCGTTCGCTGGTTGCCGGATGCGGCCATTCAGCGAATTGGGGAACTGGGCGAGGGGGAAAGCCTCAAGCTCATGCTGGACCTGCAAAACGAGCATGACCCCCAAGCCGTCGCGGTGCGAACCGAAACGGAACGGATGCAGATTGGTTACGTTCCGCGCTAGTGGGCGCACGACGTTTGGCAACTCGTGCAAGGTTGCGACGTGAATTTCATCGAAGTGTTTGTTGACCGCGTGAATAGCGATGCCCCGCTGCAAAATCGCGTGCTATGTCGCATGCAGGCTTGCTGGCCGGTTGGTTTTCGACCGTGCGGCGGGGAGGATTTCGCGCCGATTCCGGAAGGCGTCGAAAATCCTTGTGGCGGCTGAACATCTTGGGCCGAGCGGCGGTTTCTTATCAGCTAGGCGATGTCGAAGCAGCGCTGGCGGGTCCGACCGGGGCGACATAAGTCAATCAATAGTGGAACCCGGCAAACAGGAAAACTGGGCGATGAGGGACTCGAACCCCCGACTTACGCCTTGTAAGGGCGTCGCTCTAACCAACTGAGCTAATCGCCCCCGTGGTGGTGAACTCGACCGCAGTGAACTCGACGTAGCGATGGCAGTGAACTCGAGGCGCGTTGCGCTTCGGCGGCCCGCTTGCAAACGGAGCATTGAAGCGTCGCCCCACAGAATAGCACACGCGGCCGCGCCGCGCGAAGTCGCCATCCGATCGGAAAAACGCCGCGCTGGCCGCCCAATCGGGCACAATCCGGGCGCTTGCGCGTCGCCGGTTTGCTTCGCGGCGGGGCGACGCCTATAATCCGTCCTTTTCCCTGGGGCACTGCGTCGCGGGCTCTCGGCGGCACATCGGGCGCCGTCGCTTTTTACTTCCTGGGTTCGCCGGTTCGTCATGACTTCCGAGTCCGCGTCGCCGCGAGCCGTCGTGTTCGATCTCGATGGCTTGCTGTTCAATACGGAGGAACTGTATCAAGATGTCGGCGGCGAGCTGCTCGGGCGCCGCGGAAAGGTGTTTGACGCCGAACTGCTCAACGCGATGATGGGCCGACCGCCGCGCGTCGCCCTGCAACTGATGATCGACCATCATCGGCTCGACGCCACCTTCGAGCAGCTCTCGCTCGAGACCGAGGAAATCTTCGCCACGATCCTCGAACATCGGCTGGCGCTCATGCCCGGCGCCGCCCGGCTGCTCGGCGCGCTGGAAGCCGCCGGAGTGCCCAAGGCGATCGGCACCAGCAGCGGGATTCGCTTCGTGCGAAATGTGCTCGGCCGGTTCGATCTCGAACCGCGGTTCCAATTCATTCTCACGGCCGAAGATGTTCGCGATGGCAAGCCGCATCCCGAGATTTATCTCACCGCCGCGGAGCGATTCGGAGTGTCGCCCGCGGCGATGATGGTGCTCGAAGACAGCCAAAATGGTTGCCGCGCCGCGGTGGCCGCGGGCGCTTTCGCCGTGGCCGTGCCGGGCGGGCATTCACGCACCCATGATTTCACCGGCGCCAAGCTCGTGGCCGATTCGCTTGCCGATGCCCGCATCTATCACGCGCTTGGCCTCGCTCCGCCCCTGGAGCGAGCGGAGTAATCCGCGCCGCGGGGCGGCGTCCGCGCACGCGCATGTTCGACGATTCGCATTCCGAGATAATTCGCTCCCCGAGAAACCGTACCCACCATGAAAAACCTGTTTGATCTTTCCGACGAAATCGCCGTGGTCATTGGCGGAACCGGTGTTTTGGGCGGCGCGATCGCCGAGGCGCTCGCAACCGCCGGGGCGCGGGTGGCGATCGTCGGGCGAAGCGAAGCGCGCGGGCTCGAACGCGTGGGCGCCATCGAAGCGGCTGGCGGAAAGGCGATGTTCGTCGCGGCCGATGCGCTCGCCGCCGGAAGCTTGGAAGCGGCGCGCGACGCGATCGCCCGCGACTGGTCGCCGGCCACCGTGCTCGTCAACGCCGCCGGCGGCAACAAGCCGGGGGCCACGCTCCCGCCGGGCGCCGACTTCTGCCAGTTGCCGCTCGACGCTTGGCGCGAAGTGTTTGACCTGAACTTGATTGGCGGCTGCGCTTGTGCCGAGTCAGGTGTTTGGACGCGACATGGTGGCGGCCGGCCAGGGCAGCATTATCAATATCGCCTCGATGTCGGGCATGATTCCGCTCTCGCGCGTCGTGGGCTACAGCGCCGCCAAGGCCGCGGTGCTGAACCTGACCATGTTTCTCGCCCGGGAATGGGCCACCGCGGGAGTGCGGGTCAATGCGATCAGTCCCGGTTTTTTTCCGGCCGAGCAGAATCGCGCCCTCTTGTTCAAAGACGATGGCGGCTATACTGATCGCGGCGCCCAGATCATCGGCCACACGCCCATGCGGCGGTTCGGCCAAGCGGCCGAGTTGGCCGGCGCCGTGGTGTGGCTGGCCGCGCGACGGGCGTCGTCGTTTGTCACCGGGCAAAACATCGTCGTCGATGGCGGTTTTTCGGCGGTGACCATTTGATGGACTGTTCACCACGGGACGCGCCGGGTCGCGCGTCCCCGTGGGTCGATCGCGAGCGGGCGTCGGCGGTTTGCTCCGCGGCTTGGCCCGGTGGCGATGGCGGGCGAAGCTTTCCCCAGAATCGTGTTTCGTGGGTTCGTATAGCGCTTTTGCAATATTCAAGGTCGGTGAAGGGAGATTTCCGTGAGCGGCATTACCGTGCGTTCGGACGATTGTGCGTTGGATTTTCTGTCGCTGGGCGCGCTGGTGCATCGGCTCGATCCGGGAATCATTCCGTTTCGCAAGGCCCGCGAGGTCGAAATCCATGTATCCGGCGGAGAATACAACTGCGCCGCCAATCTCTCCGATTGCTTCGGCCTGAAGACCGGAGTGGCCACGGCGATGGTCAAGTATCCGATCGGCGAATTGGTCGAAGGCCGGGTGCGCGAAATGGGTGTGCGACCTTTTTACAAATGGTTCGAGCACGACGGAGTGCGCGGACCGAATATCGCCGCCGTGTATAGCGACCGCGGCCAAGGTGTGCGGGCGCCGGTCGTGTTTTACAATCGGGCCAATGAAGCCGGCGCGATGCTCAAGCCGGGCGATTTCGATTGGGCCGCGATCGCCAAGCAGGGCGTTCGTTGGTTTCACTCCGGCGGAATCTTCGCCGCACTGGGCGCCGGCACCGCCGATCTGATCATCGAAGGCATGAAGGCGATGAAGCAGTCGGGCGCCGTCACATCGTTTGACCTGAATTACCGGGCCAAGCTCTGGGCCAGTGTCGGCGGCGAACAAAAAGCGGTCTCCACGCTCCGAAGCATCGTCGGCAATGTCGACGCGCTGATCGGCAACGAAGAAGACCTGCAAAAGGGGCTGGGCATCGCCGGCCAAGACGTGCATGCCTCGAGCAAGCTCGATCCGCATTCGTTCTTCAACATGATCGAAGGCGTCGTCAAGCAACTGCCCAATATCAAGCTGGTCGCCACCACGCTGCGCGAAGTGCATTCGACCAACCGCCACGACTGGGCCGCGGTGCTCTGGCTCGACGGCAAGCGCTATGTGAGCCCCACCATGCAGCTCGACGTGATCGACCGCATCGGCGGCGGCGATGGCTTCGCCTCGGGCCTGATCCATGGGCTCATTTCGGGTCGCTCGCCCGAGGAAGCCTTGCGGCTGGGCTGGGCGCATGGCGCGCTACTGACCACCTTCCCCGGCGATGTGAGCATCGCGCGCTTGTCCGAGGTCGAGGCCCTGGCCAAAGGCGGCACGGCCCGAGTGCAGCGATAGACTGAGTGGCTAGAGAACGTGTCTTTAGGGCCCGGCAACTCCCCCCTCTCCCTTTGGGAGAGGGTAGGGTGAGGGCTCATCGAAGTTCTCGAATAGGCCCTGATTGCGGTGATCAATCGAGCATGCCCACGCAAGCGTGGGCACGGCACACCAGTTTTAAGCTGTGACCGAATTCTAGGACTTGGCGACGGTGACGTCGCCCGGCGGGCCATCGGTCGGCAAGGGGCGGCGGCGAACAGCGCCGCGCGGCGTTTTCGCCGGTCCGGGCTTCGCCTTGATCATGGCCCGCGAGAACAGCACATAGTTGGCGCCGCGATATTCGGTGACTGTTCCGGTCACGCTCCATAGCAGTGGATCGGGACACTCCGCGACGGCGATCGCCACGCGTTCGAGGCAGAGGTTTTCCAGTCCGATGAACTTCGCGCCGTCGTCGGCGGTGAAGATCGCCCGCTCGCCCGAGACTTTGAACGAGCCAGTGGTATTGAGAATCGTTCCTTCGCGGAGCTTGACCGCGGCATGTTCGGCGCGGGGAGCGTCGCGCTCTTGCTCGGGGTTGGCGTCGAGGCCAGGCCGGCTGGGAGGATTGGCGACCGTGGTGGGGCTGGCGGCTTGAATCATTGAGGACTCGCCCCCCCCACCAAGCGCGAGCAGGCCGCCAAGCGCGAGCAGGCTGCCAAGCACGAGGGCCCTGCCGAACCGCATGGGACCGCCAAGCGCCAGGGCGCCTCGCGACGAAACCAACGGCAAAGCAATGCGCGGAGTGCGTGGCATGCGAGTTGAATTCCAGGATTTTGGCGCCGGGCGACGGCGCGAAGTCGATGCACAAGAGAAACGTGCATCCGTGCGATGGGGAGCCGGCGAACCGATCCGGCCGGCGTGGGCACTTATCCGCCCGGCTTGCTCATCGCCAAGCTATGCAGCACCAGCACCGAGCCACACGACATCAGCGCCCATCCGAGCCAACTGGGCGGCTTGACGGTGTGCCGCGGCGCCGGGCCGATGGCGGCCAGAATGGGCAAGCGTCGCGCCTCGGAATCGCTCTTGGCCAGCGCTTGGCTGACGCGTTCGTTGAGCACGACCTCCTCGACGAATCGAAACTGGATGCCGATAAACATCAGCACCAGCCCAAACATGAAGTAATGATTGCGATTGAATTCCACGGTAGCCGGCGCCCCCGACCTTGGCGCGGAAACGGGTCCGCGCGCGAGCTCGTCCAATAGTTGACCGTCCGATGAAGAGAATCGACCCGGGAGCCGCGGGAACTTCATCGATCGGCGGAAATGTGGGGTTCTGCCCCTGGCGCCGGTTTTAGGAGCCGCGGAACCCGAATTTCGCGATCCTCGCGCTGTTTTTCGCCCCTGAGGCGAGCTTGGGCCAGTCCCAAAAAAACCGGAAAAATTGCGGTTGCAATGCGAATGGGGGCTGGTAGACTGACCGACTTACGTTTTAGGTCACTTTATGGAATTTTTAGGAAGGTCTTAGCTTTTCCCTGACACTGCCGTTGCGACTACCCTGTCGCCGCGACATTGAACGCCTCGAGCGCTTGCGCTCGAGCGCCTGTCGACGAGATTGCCCCCGCGCCAAAGGAGCTGGGGGCGGTTGAGCCCTCGGCGCCGCTCGGGCTCGCCGGGCAATGGGCGATTGGGAACAGGCAGGCTACGAGAGTGCTTCGCGATGTCGATTACCAAAGAACGCAAACAGGGGCTGATTGGCGACTTCCGACGCGGCGACGCGGATTCCGGTTCGCCCGAGATTCAAATCGCTATTCTGACGGCCCGGGTGAGCGATCTGACCGAACATCTCCGAACGCACAAGAAGGACTACTCCAGCCGGCGTGGACTATTGTCGATGGTTAGCCGTCGGCGGCGGTTGTTGGATTACCTCAAGCATGTCTCGCCCGAGCGTTATCTAGACATCATCAAACGTCTGGATATCCGCAAGTAACCGCGGAAATTGCCGTGGGGCGGTGAGCCTGGTTTCCCCTGAATCGCGGTTGAATCTCGACAGGTCGGGGTCGCTGGCGTTTCTTGGGGCATGCAGGTCTTGAGGTGTACGGGTCTTGGGGTAACCGGGCTTCGCTCTCGCCTCGTTTGTTCGTATCGCTGATCGTCTCCGCGTTAACTCGCGCTTCGTGGCTCTCGTGTCGCGCGACTCTGCCCGTGCGGCGATTGTTCCCTACTCGAGACGCCGGTCGTTTGACTTGCCGACGAGGCGCCGGTTGTTCGGCTTGCCGATCATCGGTCGCGATCGCTCGGAATTCGAGGCTCGCGCGGCGCGTGTTCATCGGCGGTGGGCAACATCGCGGTAGGGGGCCATGTATCGAGAAGTCTCCCCGTGAAGTTCACGCGGCGCGACGCAATCGGCCCGGCCAATTCGCGACGTTCCGTTGGCTCGCGGCGGTTGTTCCCAAGCGCGATCGCAAGCTCGGCGGTATACTCACGTGAAATTCGGGCCCAGTTCGCTCGACGGCAAAGCCAAGCAAAACAAGACGCTTAAGAATTCTTAGGAAACGCAAGCAGGAATTGAAAACTTGAAAACACGCGTAGAAAAACAGATCGGATCGAGCACGCTCTCGATCGAAACCGGTTTTTTGGCCAAGCAGGCCGCCGGAAGCTGCCTGGTGCAGTATGGCGAAACCGTGGCGCTGGTGGCGATGGCCACGGCCCCCCCGCGGCCGAATATCGACTTCTTCCCGCTCACTTGCGACTATCGCGAGCGCACCGCCGCGGCCGGCAAGTTTCCCGGCGGCTTCATCAAGCGCGAAGGCCGCCCCACGACCAAGGAAACACTCACGGCCCGGCTGATGGATCGCCCGATCCGCCCGCTGTTTCCCGAATGGTTTCACGACGAAGTGCAGATTCAGGCCTTTGTGCTGGCCAGCGACAAGCAGAACGACGCCGATGTGCTCGCCATGAACGGCGCCAGCGCCGCGCTCGCGATCTCGCCGCTGCCGTTTCAAGGTCCGATCGGGTCGGTGCGGCTCGGTCGGATCGACGGCCAGTTCGTGCCCTTCCCCACCCAAGACCAGCTCGAGGAGAGCGACCTCGACCTGATCGTGTCCGGCAGCCGCGACGCGGTGCTGATGATCGAGGGCTTTGCTCGCGAACTGCCCGAGGATGAAATGCTGGCGGCGGTGCTCGAAGCCCATCGCATCGTGAAGGAAATCTGCGAGTTGCAGCTCGAATTGGTCGCGAAGGTCAATGTGCAAAAGACGCACTACGACCCACCGGCGCCCAATGCCGTGTATGCGACTCTGAGCGAGCGCTACTACCAAGACTTCAAGACCGCCAAGACCACCAGCGGCAAGCATGCCGCGTAGCGAAGCGGTCTCGGCTCTGAAGAAGCGGGTCCAAGCGGAATTGATTCCCGACCCAAGCGCCGACGGCGCGATTTGCCCGACGGCGTTTTCGGCCGCTTGGAGCCAGCTTGAAGAGCGCGTGGTGCGAGAGCTGATTTTGGCCGGCACGCGGGCCGACGGACGCGACAACAAAACGCTCCGCGCCATCGCCTGCCAGATCGATCTTTTGCCCCGGGTGCATGGCTCGGCGCTGTTTCAGCGTGGCGAGACCCAATCGCTTGTCACGATCACGCTCGGCACGGGTCGCGACGAGCAACGCGTCGACGGTCTGATCGACGAGTACTCGAAAAAGTTCATGCTCGATTACAACTTCCCCTCGTTTTCGGTGGGCGAGGTGCGTCCGATTCGCGGGCCCGGCCGTCGCGAGATCGGCCACGGCGCGCTGGCCGAGCGGAGCGTGAAGCCGGTGCTGCCCGATCCCGATAATTTCCCCTACACGGTGCGGGTGATCTCCGACATTCTCGAATCCAATGGTTCGAGCTCGATGGCTTCGGTCTGCGCGGCGACCCTGGGCCTGATGGCCGCCGGAGTGCCGATCTCGAATCCCGTGGCGGGCATTTCGATCGGTTTGGTCAAGGAGCAAAGCGGCTGGTTGCTACTCACCGACATCATTGGCGATGAAGATCACTTCGGCGACATGGATTTCAAGGTGGCCGGCACTCAAAACGGCATTACCGGCATCCAACTCGATCTAAAGATCAAGGGCATCGACGCCGAGATCATTCAAGGCGCGCTGGCCCAGGCCCGCGAGGCGCGGATCGAAATCTTGCGTAAGATGCTCACCGCGATTCCGCGTCCGAAGAGCGAGATTTCGAGCTGGGCGCCGCGGCTGCTCCGCACCAAGATTCCGCCCGATAAGATCGGCGCCCTGATCGGCCCGGGCGGCAAGACGATTCGCGCGATTCAAGAGTCGACCGGCGCATCGCTCGAGGTCGAAGACGACGGCACGGTGATCATCGCTTCGAGCGACGCGGCCGGCGCCCAAGCCGCGCTGGAGCGAGTGGAAGCGCTCACGGCGAGCGTGCAGGTCGGCCGCATCTATCATGGCCGGGTCACGAGTGTCAAGGAGTTTGGCGCGTTTGTCGAGATCATTCCCGGCAAAGACGGCCTGTGCCACATCAGCGAACTGGCCGACGACTATGTGAAGAGCGTGGCCGATGTGTGCAGCGTGGGCGACGAGATTCCGGTGAAGGTGATCCTGATCGACGAGCAAGACCGCGTGAAGCTCAGCCGCAAGCAAGCCCTGCGCGAACTCAACGCCGACGCGCCCGCCGGCGCCGGGAAGTAACTCGATCAGACTCGTTACGTTGTTCTTAGAAAAATCGAAGCCCGCTGGAAGCGCCAACGAACTTGGCCTCCGGCGGGCTTTTTCGCTATATTCGCGGCAAGCGATAATCCAAACGTCGCCTTGTGTCGACCGATTCTCGACGCGTTTTGATGGCTGACATACGATCTGAATCCGACGAGGCCGGCATGCCGCCCCGTTATGACGTTTCATCTTCGGCTCTTCCGTTTCTAAATGTAATAAGCCCGGAATCTTGCTTGGATGGCGCGGGCCAGGGCGTGGAGGTCGGGCACGCGGCGGCGGGTGGCGGCGTGGAAGTGGTTGATGTCCAGCACCAAGCGTTTCCACAAACTATCGGTGTTCTTGATCCCATAACTACGCCGCGTGATGACCCGCGCCTTGTTGTTCAGGCCTTCCACCGGGCCGCTCGTCTCGCGGCGGTCCAGGTACGCCAGGATGCCGTCGCGCCAGCGATCGTAGAGCGCGAACCATTGGAGCAACTCCGGCTCGCCCGACACCATTTCGCGCAGCTCCTCCAGTCGCCGCGATGCTTCCTCGCGGTCCCGCGACCCATCGAAGATCTCCGCCACTTCCTCCCGGAAATGATAAGCCTGTTGCAGTTCCGGAATCGTGGTCAGCAGGTCGTCCAACTCGGTTTGTTGCTCCGGGGTCAAGTCCTCGCGGCGGACGCGGTAGAGCCACATGCGGCTACGGAATTTCTTGCGCTCGGCCCGCGAGAGTGCTAGCTTAAAATGGCGTGTTTTTTTCTCACGCGGTCCACGATCTCGCCCAGCTTCTTCGCGACATGAAAACGATCGACCACCAACTGGCTGTTCGGCAGCCAGCTTTTGCAGACTTCCGGATACACGGCGCTCATGTCCGTGCGATGCGAGACGACTTGGGCCCGTTGCTCCGGCGAAAGCTTGGCCAGGCAGGCCTCGGTCGCCTCGCGGTCTCGACCCTTGGCCACCGCCAGAATTCGCGGATGCTTCGGATCGGATAGATCGCTGAGCACCGTGGCGTACAACTTGTGTCGTTTCTTGAGACTCAATTCGTCGAGACCCACGCTGGTGATCACGCGCTCGGGCGAAATGGCGCGCTCGCTCGTCAGGCGCCACTCCAGGATGCGTTCGACCGTCTCGGCGGAGATGCCCAGGCGCCGCGCCACCTCCTCGACGCTCGTGCCCACCAGTTGCTCGAACACGAACTGCTCGAAACGATAGGTGTAAGTCACGCGCGGACGCTTGAACGGCGTCCCGACCTGCGTCCGCTGCCGGCACTTGGGACATTGATGCAAGAACGGCCGATAGGTCCAGAATGTCGGCTCGCGCATCAGGTCCAGGTCGCGGATGGCGAGCACTTCATCTTTCTCGCGAAGCTGCGCCGCCGCCTCGTGCCGGCATTTTGGGCACACGCAGCGCTCGGGCAGCTCGAAGGCCACCTCGAACACATGAGCGCCTTGATGACGCTCGTAGCCGCGGACGGCCACCCCGTCCGGAAAATCCATTTCAATCTCGACGGCGACGCTATTCATGGCTCCACTCCATTCAGGTAAAATCGAGACTCGCCCGGCCTCCTCCACGCCATTCTACCCGACCAACCCCCGAACGCCAGAAAACCATCCCGAATCCCCAAGCAAAACACTCGGAAACGGAAGAGCCACTTACTGAGGAGTAGACGTATGAAGGTCGAGGTTCAGTGTCCCGTGTGCGGAAAGATTGCCCATGTTCTAATCGAGCATCTCGGAAAAAAAGCTGCCTGCCCGAAGTGCCGGGGACAGTTCGTTCTTACCGCGTCCGCACCACGACCAACCGCACCACCGCTACCGCCGGCCACCGCAGGGCCACCTATTCCCGTTCCAATTTCTGCGGAAGCGGTTCCCGAACCGGCAGCTATGGAATTCATGGATAGCATCCCATTTGCAAAACGCGCGGAGGAAGCAAGGGGATTGTTCGGTTCGTTGTTTGGTGGTAGGTCGTCGGACACAGATTTAATCGAATCGTATTCAGTGGTTTACCGAGGCGGCCATCCCGACTACCCGAAGGAAAAGGCAGGAATGATCGATTTGAAGATGTTTAGCGACCGGTTTGAGTTCAAACCGACACTTGGGTCGAAAGGTTGGTTCAAGGGATTGGTTATTCCATTCAACAAGACTCTTGCGCTAGATATTGTCGAAAGAAAAGTGGGGACGGTCGAGGGAATTCTTGGCGGGCTAAACTCTCGCCAATTGAACCAGCAGAACAACATCCACATTAAGTACCAGGACGACAACGCAAAGGACATTCTTCTTCGGCTCGAAATGCTATCGGGCATAACTGTTATGGGGCAAGCCAAAAGGTGCCAAGTGCTAATTGATCGAATGAGGAACCACGGCATTTTTGAAAAGTTTCTCCGGCAGTCAAGCGACACACCACGTAACGAGCACAACGACATTCCCGCTCAAATTGAAAAGCTATCGGCGCTCCGAGAAAAAGGGATTCTCACGACCGAGGAATTTGAAAAGAAAAAAGCCGATCTCCTAGCAAGAATGTAATCATAATCAATGGCTACATCAAAGCATTTGAATATCATGGGGATTCAAAGAGACTTTCGTGGAGTCTTTGGATACATCACCCGAATTATTGGCGGGCGAAGAGTCGTCAGCGCCACTGACCGGTACCATAATTCGCCCGTCGCTGAAATTATAAATCCAGACCTGATGAGTAAACTTGTCATTGATGATGGAATCTGGACCTCCTAATCGCCTTCTCAGCTCCGCAACAGTGAGCGGCTGTTTCAAAAGTACATTGGGCTTGTATGCTCTGGTACTAATGTTGTTTTCTTCCTTCGCTATGATCCCTTCTTTTCGCTTCTTTTGCCCTTCCGTGAATTCGATTTTTCCATTTTGGGCTTTGATCTTCTGCTCAATCGACGAAACGTAATCGTCTCTGCGCCTTCCTATCGAAGCCTCTAGAGAATTCTAACGGGTCAGGACTCATTGTTTGGTGTAGGGTCGGGAGCCGTATCGGAAAAATGGACTTGCGGACGACCACGAGGTCCTAGGGTCGAGGTCAGCCGCGGGCGCCTTGCCGTCGCTTCGGTCCAAGTCGGCTCGCCGAAGGGAGACCCTCGCCGCGCAATGCGGCGAGATCTCGTTCCGCCAGCGGCGCCGGTGGCTGGGTATCAACTGGTAAGCGAACAACCCGCCGGCATGTCGCGCGAGCCCTTCGCCGAGCACTCGCTCGAAGGCTGCGTAATCCGCGTCGTCGCGGAATATCTTGGCCCGGGCATTCGCTCGATTCAGGGCATGGTAGACGCCGCCAGCTTCGTCGCCTCGTGGCATGTCCGCCAGCCAACCAACAACCGCCAGCAAAATCAATGAGTATCGCGGTAGGGATGGCCCTTTCGGGCCACCCCCCGCACAGATCCGTACGTGCGGAACTACCGCATACGGCTCCTACCTTGGATACAAACGATCAAACCGCACTTCGGGATAAGGATGCAGGATTTTCGGGGTGGGAAGCCATCGTTTGCAAAGCTGCGAGAACTTCCGCCAGGTCATCCGGCGTCCGCGTTGGCTGCGTCGCCGCAGCATGCGGAGCCAGAGTTTCTGGAGCGCCGTGCGGAATTGTTGCAATCGCACCGAGTTGCCGGGAATCGCATGGTAATTGAGCCATCCCCGGTAAACGCTCGATAGCCATGGCCCGACTTGCGCAAGTCCATGTGCATTTTCCCGCGCAGCGTCTTCTTTCAGTTCGCGCAGTTTGCCACGAAACTTCTTGGCCGATGAGATGCGGCGAATGGTGAATTCGCCCTTCCGGGTCACGCCACTGATGTGGGTGAAGCCCAGGAAGTCGAATGTCTCCGGTGGGCCATCGCCACGCTTCGATCGTCGTTCGGCCGCATAGCGTCCGAACTCGATCAGCCGCGTCTTCTCCGGGTGCGGTTCCAAACCGAATTTGGTGAAGCGTTCCCGGAGCGCCGCCAGGCAGCGTCGCGCGTCGGACTCCTCGCGGAATCCGACTACGAAATCATCCGCATAGCGCACGATGATGACCTCGCCCACGGCATGGCGTTTCCGCCACGCCACCAGCCACAGGTCCAGAACATAGTGCAAGAACACGTTCGAATAGAGCGGCGAAATCACCGCTCCTTGAGGTGTTCCCACGGTGCTCGGGGACCATTCGCCATCTTCCGACACTCCGGCTCGAAGCCATTTCTTCAGCAGCCGAAGCAGTCGTCGGTCGGCGATCCGATGCTCCAGGAACTTCATCAACCATGCGTGGTCGATGTTGTCGAAGAAGCCGCGGATGTCCGCATCCAAAATCCAGTTCACTTTCCGCTTCTTGATGCCCACGTAGAGCGCGTCCAAGGCTCGGTGACAGCTTCGTCCAGGACGAAAGCCGTAACTGAAACCCAGAAAGTCCTCTTCGTAGATGCACTCCAGGATCGTCCGTACGGCTTGCTGGACGATCTTGTCCTCCAGCGCCGCGATCCCGAGGGGCCGCGGCTTGCCGTCGAGCTTGGGAATCCAAGTTCGCTTGGACGGCCTGGCTCGATAGGCTCCCCGATGGATTCGACTGTGCGGATCGTCGATCCGCGTTTCGAAATCGGTGGCGTATTGAGCCCATGTCAGGCCATCGACGCCGGGCGCGGCTTGCTTCTTCAGGTCGAAGAAACTCGCCACCAGCAGTTCGGGCGTGACATGGTTCAGCAGATTGTTGAACCGCATCTTCTTGTCGCGTTGTGCCGCTTCTCGCACGCCCAGCAGTCCGCGCGACCTGGGAGCCCGGCGTGTGTCCGGTCCAGTAGCGACTGCTCGGCGTTCTCCTCGGTCAGCTCCCTTCCCTCCACGGGCTCCGCCGACAGCGGCACGCTGTCGTTGTTCGCCTGCTTCTTTGGTACTATGGAACTGTCTGACTCCCCGGGAACGTGCATGTCGGACTTGTGGCCTCGCGCCTTCTCCGACCGATCCGCTTCAAGCGAAGCGGATGTTCCCGGGATCTCCCGGCTTCCGCGAGAAAAGTTTCCGGCCGTGCGGGTGGTCCCGGACTCCGTGGGGGAGACGTCGGACTCGCCATGATCGTTCGACATCACTGTTGCCTTCCCTTTGTCAGGACAAGGTCGGCCGCCACAAAAGAATGTTTTCGGAGCTCGATACACCGCCCGGCCGTGCCTCTGTGAACGCTTCGCCCTGCCAGTTGCCCGACACGACGCATCACTCGAGGCCGAGGTGGCTGGCTAGGCCTTGCCTCGTGCGACTCTTTCATTCGCTACTCTCCTCCGGCTTCGCGCCGGCGCACCCTCACCCAAGTCCTCACCGGGAAACAAGTTTGATATGCGCTGGCCGTGCCGCCGTCCGCCGTCACGCATCGCCCACCTCGCTAGCATTTGGGACCACCTCCCCACGCTAGCAAACCGCTCCGACCAATTCACGCAGGTTCGCCGGAAGGACACGAGCGGTTCAACGCATGGTAAATCAATCACTTCGGCGCATAACGAGCGATCCGCGGCATCCCGCCAGGCTAATTCCGCTCGCCCCCAACGTCACTATCGACTCGCGTCCCCTTTTTCTCCGCGAGCGAAACTGGGCTCAAGCCGATCGAACAAATCAGCGTGGGTCAGCGAGTCTGGGCTCGCAACCTTCGCGATGACCGCTGGGAGCTGCGCGAAGTGCTGCGCACGGTCCGCTCGGATCATGCGGGCTTAATGGCGCGGTTCCGCGCGGCGGGTGAGGAACTTCGCGCCACGGCGACGCATCCTTTCTGGGTGGTCCGCGGCGAATCCCTGGACGAGCGGCCGCGCACCTTGCGCCGCATCCGGACGAACCGTCCGCTGCGGGGCCAAGCCGCTGGGTCGACGCTGGCGACCTGCGGATCGGCGACGAACTGCTGCTTCAAGATGGGCGGATCGAGGCGATTACCGAGCTTGAACTACGATTCGAGGCGACCGAGGTATTCAACCTGCATGTCGACGGACTGCATAACTACGCCGTTGGCAACAACCACATCCTCACGCATAATGGAGGTCCCGACGACTGCCTGCCAACGACAACCGGCGCTCCAAGTAACACGGGCAAGGGCGTCTATGATGTTGGTCGGGCAAAAGACCTGCGCAAGAATCCTGTCCCCGGCACTCAAGTAAATCACGCTCCGCAGTCGAGGCAGGCGGAATCTGTGATTGGCGAGTTTAATCCCGTTAATACTGTCGGCAACGAGCCGGCAATCCGATTACCAACCTCTGAGCATGAAGCTGTGACGGCCGCGCAGGCCCGCGCAAAGCGCTCCCGCGAGCGCGCGAGACCTTCTAGCGGATGAGATTCGGAGTCTGCGCAACAACACAAACGCGCCAAATTCGGCGCTGCAAGAATTGATCGATCTCAATAAAGACACTCATCCCTATGATTACATGCCCCTTCACAGATAGAGGTAGCCCTCATAATGCGCCCCCCAACGATAACAATAACGCTCGACCAACTTCCGACTGATCGAAACGAACGTCACGAAGCATTAGTTGGAATCTTTGGGCAATACGTGTTCTGGATGCGCAATCTCGTCTTGAATGACAAGCGTAGGTTGATCGAGTCCACGCAAGCAAGAGAGCAACTTGCCACAGTTTTCCGTGTGCCATACGACCATCTAGCCGAACTTAATCCAGCTCATCGGGAAATGGCTTATCAATTTGCGCAGGAGTGCATCGACGGCTTCACCAGAGAACTACTTCGCTTGCTTGCTAACAGCGGATTCGATTTACCCTTAAATGACCAAAATGCTGTTCGCTTCCGGCTAGTTATGGAACTTTGCGATGGCCGCACAGGTGATGTTATTGTTGAAGAAGTCCTGAATCGGGGCGGTAGGCATTTCCCGGATTATTGGGCACGGTGGTTAAATCGCTATTCGGCGGAACAATCCAAAGGGGTCAGGGTGCGCCGGCGCGAAGCCGGAGGAGAGTAGCGAATGAAAGAGTCGCACGAGGCAAGGCCTAGCCAGCCACCTCGGCCTCGAGTGATGCGTCGTGTCGGGCAACTGGCAGGGCGAAGCGTTCACAGAGGCACGGCCGGGCGGTGTATCGAGCTCCGAAAACATTCTTTTGTGGCGGCCGACCTTGTCCTGACCCCGTCGCTCGATTCATGCGGGAAGGCAACAGTGATGTCGAACGATCATGGCGAGTCCGACGTCTCCCCCACGGAGTCCGGGACCACCCGCACGGCCGGAAACTTTTCTCGCGGAAGCCGGGAGATCCCGGGAACATCCGCTTCGCTTGAAGCGGATCGGTCGGAGAAGGCGCGAGGCCACAAGTCCGACATGCACGTTCCCGGGGAGTCAGACAGTTCCATAGTACCAAAGAAGCAGGCGAACAACGACAGCGTGCCGCTGTCGGCGGAGCCCGTGGAGGGAAGGGAGCTGACCGAGGAGAACGCCGAGCAGTCGCTACTGGACCGGACACACGCCGGGCTCCCAGGTCGCGCGGACTGCTGGGCGTGCGAGAAGCGGCACAACGCGACAAGAAGATGCGGTTCAACAATCTGCTGAACCATGTCACGCCCGAACTGCTGGTGGCGAGTTTCTTCGACCTGAAGAAGCAAGCCGCGCCCGGCGTCGATGGCCTGACATGGGCTCAATACGCCACCGATTTCGAAACGCGGATCGACGATCCGCACAGTCGAATCCATCGGGGAGCCTATCGAGCCAGGCCGTCCAAGCGAACTTGGATTCCCAAGCTCGACGGCAAGCCGCGGCCCCTCGGGATCGCGGCGCTGGAGGACAAGATCGTCCAGCAAGCCGTACGGACGATCCTGGAGTGCATCTACGAAGAGGACTTTCTGGGTTTCAGTTACGGCTTTCGTCCTGGACGAAGCTGTCACCGAGCCTTGGACGCGCTCTACGTGGGCATCAAGAAGCGGAAAGTGAACTGGATTTTGGATGCGGACATCCGCGGCTTCTTCGACAACATCGACCACGCATGGTTGATGAAGTTCCTGGAGCATCGGATCGCCGACCGACGACTGCTTCGGCTGCTGAAGAAATGGCTTCGAGCCGGAGTGTCGGAAGATGGCGAATGGTCCCCGAGCACCGTGGGAACACCTCAAGGAGCGGTGATTTCGCCGCTCTATTCGAACGTGTTCTTGCACTATGTTCTGGACCTGTGGCTGGTGGCGTGGCGGAAACGCCATGCCGTGGGCGAGGTCATCATCGTGCGCTATGCGGATGATTTCGTAGTCGGATTCCGCGAGGAGTCCGACGCGCGACGCTGCCTGGCGGCGCTCCGGGAACGCTTCACCAAATTCGGTTTGGAACCGCACCCGGAGAAGACGCGGCTGATCGAGTTCGGACGCTATGCGGCCGAACGACGATCGAAGCGTGGCGATGGCCCACCGGAGACATTCGACTTCCTGGGCTTCACCCACATCAGTGGCGTGACCCGGAAGGGCGAATTCACCATTCGCCGCATCTCATCGGCCAAGAAGTTTCGTGGCAAACTGCGCGAACTGAAAGAAGCGCTGCGCGGGAAAATGCACATGGACTTGGCGCAAGTCGGGCCATGGCTATCGAGCGTTTACCGGGGATGGCTCAATTACCATGCGATTCCCGGCAACTCGGTGCGATTGCAACAATTCCGCACGGCGCTCCAGAAACTCTGGCTCCGCATGCTGCGGCGACGCAGCCAACGCGGACGCCGGATGACCTGGCGGAAGTTCTCGCAGCTTTGCAAACGATGGCTTCCCACCCCGAAAATCCTGCATCCTTATCCCGAAGTGCGGTTTGGTCGTTTGTATCCAAGGTAGGAGCCGTATGCGGTAGTTCCGCACGTACGGATCTGTGCGGGGGGTGGCCCGAAAGGGCCATCCCTACCGCGATACTCATTGTTTGAGGGAGGGGCGGGAAAATGCGCCTGCGGGCGGCCGCGAGGTCGCAGGGCGGATTCCTCTGTGGAAACTTCCCCCCATATGGCGGCGATGGCGAACGAGTTCGGCTCCAGTTCGATCGACTCGGCAGGCATGGCGACTGCCAGTGATTACGGCTTCGGGCGCAGCCGCGCGGGCGTGCCCATGGGCGTCGGTGCAGTCCCGGTTTTGTCAGCATCCAGTTCGTCACGCGGCGAATTGTTGCAATCGCTCCAACGCCAAGACAAGAATTCGATCGTCAAATAATTTGTTCTTGCGGCGAGCCGAAGTGGCGCCGCCAGCCCAGTGCTTTATCCCCATTCGCACGCCTTCGACCGTGGGCTCGCAATGTTCTCGGAATAACAGCCAATCGACCGTCGCCAAGAGTTCCATTCCCAGGGGGGACTCGAAACCATCAATGAGAGCACTCGTCTTTTCGAGCGCCGGCGCGTATTGCTTGGCCGCGTCGCTCTTCAAAAACGCTTGTGCCGCCTCGCGACGAGAATCCTCGAACCAGATCGTGTCAAAGGGCCCGGCATCGCTCAAGCGTTTCTCACAATGCAGATAGCTGCCATCCAGTCCATTCGGCAAATGGCGCAATTGGTCGGCGTAAGGACCATATTTGTTCGCGGCGAAGCTTAGCGAGAGCAGGTCGGGTAGATTCAGTCGCTCAACCGAGCGCTGTAAGAACCAAGCGAGTGTTTGAACTTCCAGGTTCGTGCATTCGATTCCCGGAACTGAATACTGTCGCACAAGCTCCGCGATCAAGGCGCGAGCCGGCGTCAACTCTTCAATTCCTGCTCGCTTGGGGGCGTTTTGATACGCGGTGATCGGCTCAAAGACGATAATTTCAGTATCCCCTAGTTCAGCGAACTCGCCTTCGATCTCACGGCGAACCTGCGACCACTCCAGTCCGCCATTGCCGCAGCCTAAAGGCGGCATGGCTATTGATCGGATTCTTTCCTCGCGGATCACCCGAACCAAGTCCTGAAGTCCAGACCTTACCCACTCCATACGCGAGGGATGCCGCCAATGCTTTTTGGTGGGAAAGTCGACGATCCATTTGGGTCCGACAAGCTCGCTAGTTCGCGTGACGAACATTCGGCCAACTTCCACCATTCCTTGTCGACAGGCCGCTTCATAGGCCCTTGCGTTGACCCCCGTGGGGCCGTGGGGAAAAGGATGTGCCCATTTCACTCCGCGAAGCGCTCGAGCGCCACGCGTTTGATCGCTTGCAAATCGAGTTTACCCGAGCCCAGCAGCGGAATTTCAGGCACTTCCGCGAAACTATCCGGAGATGGAATCCACAAGTTCGGCAGACCCAAAGCACGGAGCGATTCGCAGATCGCCTCGGGCGATTGCGCGAGTTGCGTGTGAAGCACCACCAGCCGTTCGCCGCGGCGAGCGTCGGGCACGGCGGTCACCACGGCCACGAGCGCGTGTTCCTCGGGCGAGAGAATTTTCTCCAGCGCTTCCTCGATGCGAAGATGCGGGATCATCTCGCCGCCGATTTTCGAAAAACGGCTCAAGCGGCCGGTGATTTGAATGAAGCCGTCGGCGTCGAGAATCGCGATATCGCCGGTCACATACCAGCCATCGCGAATCACTTCGGCGGTCTTGTCCGGCTGATGGTAATAGCCCTGCATTACATTGGGCCCGCTCACTAGCAGCATGCCGGCTTCGCCCGGCGCGAGATCGGCCCCTGTGTCAGGATCGACCACTTTGACCGACACTCCGGGCGCCGGCCGGCCGACCGTGCCTTCCTTGAGTCCCATGAGGGCGCCCGGCAGCGCTCGCGAGGGCGGGATATTGACCGACACGAGCGGCGAAAGCTCGGTCGTGCCGTATCCTTCGACCGGCCGCACTCCAAACTTGTGCTCGAAGGCGTCGCTCAATTCCTTCGGCAATTTTTCGGCCCCGACCACGACGACTTGCAAGGTCTTGAAATCCTCGGGCTCGCAGCGGCGCAGATAAGTGCGCAGAAAGGTCGGCGTCGCGAGCATGATCGTCACTCCGCGCTCGCGGCATAGCTTGCCGATCACCTTGGCGTCGAGCGGGCTGAAGTGGTAAGCGCCTTCGAGGTCGAGCGTCAGCACCGCCCAGAGCGCGACCGTGAATCCAAACGCATGGAAAAACGGCAGGATTCCGCAGAGCTTGTCGGAAGCGCTGAGCCGAATCACTTCGCCAATGGCCACCGTGTTCGAGGCGATGTTGCGATTCGTCAGCATCACGCCCTTCGGACGGCCCGTCGAGCCCGAGGTGAACACAATCGTGAAAAGATCATCGGGCCGTGCTTCCGTGAGCCGCAACCTGCATTCCAAGAGCGCCGATGGCGCCAGGTAAGCGAGCGCCGCGCCGACCATTTTGTCCCACCGCGTGGCTTTGCCGGGCAGGTCCTCCAGATAAATCAACTCCGCGTCGAGCTGGCCGAACGACATCTTCTCCATGAAGCGGCGACTCGTGAGCACTTGGCGAATGCCCGCGATCCGCAGGCACTCGTTCATGATCTCGGTCGACATGGTGTAGTTCAAGTTCACCGCCACGCGCGCGCGAGCACCAGCGCCGCATTGACCACCACCGCCGGCACGCTCGGCGGCAAGAGCACTCCCACGATGGCCCCGGGCGGCGTGCGATCTTCGGGCGATGCGTCGGGCGGGGCGGTCGACGCTTCCAGCGGCTTGAGCACATGACGCGCCAGCAAGCGGTCGAGCACCAGGGCCCGGGCCAGCAGTGCGCCGCCGGAGAGCGAGGCGCCGGTCGAGTCCGAGATTTTATCTGCGCCACTGCCAACGTCGGCAGGCTCGCAGCAAGACACGTCCGAGAACCTGCAATTCGGGAGAAGCCATGGCGAACCAGCAAAAGCGTTTGGAGAGAAGACCGTGCCGCGGCCGCAGGCGCGCCGAACGGCGCCCGAGGGTGAGGAGGCCGAATTCTAGCGCGGGAAACCGCCGATGTTAAGCCTAAAACCGAAGGAACGTCGGCAAACCGGCGCTCGGGTCGAAGGAGTCCGGTTTCGCGAAGCATTGGCGGCGGAGATCGGAGCCGCTGGCGTCGCCTGGAGAACAACAAAAAAGTTTCCCTAAAATTCGTCGATCTGTTAAAGTAACAGCCGCTCCGACAACGCTTTGGCCCGCGGCCCGCTGGCGAGTCTTCGGGATAAGCGGAAAAACACTCGGCGCCGATGGTCCGGATTGCCTTGGTTAACGCCGGAGTTGGGTGTCGCCTACCGTGCCCCATCGTCGCACTCGTTGAAGGAAAGAATCCATGAGCCTGCTTGGCAGCCGGTCGGGTGGAACCTGTTCGAACTCGCGCTTGCCTGGCGGGAGCGCCGCAATGGGAGTGGCGCCGCTTTGGCGGGCGCTGGTCCGCGCGCTCGCGGGTTGCTTGGCTTTCGTGGCCGCGCTGGCCGCGGCCAAGGGGCCCGATCTCGAATACAGGTGGCGCCCAGGCGACGAATACGGCTATGAATTCAACTCCACGACCACGATCATCAACACTTCGGTCAGCGTGAATGGCGCTTGCGTGCTCCAGATCGGCGAGGCGCCCAAGATCGAGCGGCGGCCCGGCGAACCGGAAGTCATCAAGGCCAGCGGCACCGGTTTCGTCGTGAATAGCGATGGCTATTTGGTCACCTGCGCATGTGGTCGAAGGCGCGATCGACATCAATGCGACGCTCGACGAAAAGTCGTATGCGGTCGAAATCGTGGGCGTCGACAAAAGCCATGACTTGGCCGTGCTGCGCATCGCCGCCAAGGGACTCACCGCCCTGCCGCTAGCCGACTCGGAAAAAGTCGAGCTGAACGAAGATGTGCTCGCCGTCGGTTTTCCGCTGTCGACCGCGGTGGGCGAAAGCATCAAGATGTCGCGCGGCATCGTGGCCGGCGTCATCAAAGGCAAGGATAAGAACGGCGACAAGATGTTTCAGATCGACGCCGCCATCAACCATGGCAATAGCGGCGGTCCGGTGGTCAACACCCGCGGGCATGTGATGGGCGTGGCCAGCGCCAAACTGGTGGGCGAGGACATCTCGAACATCGGCTTCGCGGTGCCCTCGGCCGATGTCGCCCGCCTGCTCGACAAACACAATGTGCAATACGATCTATCGAGCGAAGGGCAGGAGTTGCAGGGCGCGTTGCTCGGCCGGCGGGTGCAGCCGAGCGTGGCGTTTATCATGGTGACGATCGATCCGCGCAAGCTCGAAGCCGAGAAGCGGAGCGTCCGCTGTAATTCCTATTACAAGGGCGAAGCGGGCGGCGCCGCGGGAGTCGTGGGCGGCGAAGGTAGCTTCGTGGCCAGCAGCAAGGGCGAAATCACCGATGAAAAACAGGCCGTGCCCTTGCCGGCAACGCTCGGCAGCGTGGCCGATCTGTTCGTCAACCCGCTCCCGAGCGATGGCAAAACCGCCTGGCAAGCAGTGCGGTTGACTTCGTTTTCGCAGGTCATCGCCACCCAGACGGCGCCGGGCGCTCGCCCCGTGCCGCGTCCGCCGACCGCCTTTAGTCGCTCAAGCCGCTCGCGATCGCGATTTGCTCCGCCGCAAAGCCCCGCGCCCCAGCAACCGCATACTTCGACACAGACCGTGGTGTTTCCGGCGATCGAGAAAATCACGTATGAGATCGTGTCGTTCGAATCGCCGATCGTCACCATCAAGCGTCACTATGAATTTATCACCTTGAGCAAAAAAGAGGGCGTGAAGCCTCTATTGCAGATATCGAGCGAAGCGACACTCCTGTTCGACGAGAAACTCGGAATCGCCGAGAGTCTCGCGGGCGAGGGACAAATCGATGTGAACGAGGGAGGCGGAAGCGGTTCGGGCAAGTTCACATTCGGCTTCCGCCGTGTCGACCCCACCTCGCTGCGCCGGCCCGACACCAATCAGCCGCTCTCGCTGCCGCCGCTACAATTGGTTGGCGGGCAGTCGCCGCCGCCCGCGGCGCGATCGCAGCCGAAATCCAGCGGCGAGGGCGAGTCGGGCGCCACGGCGGTAAATTCGCGGCCGTTTACGCCGCCCGGCGGCATGTCGAGCGCGCCCCCGCGCGATAGCAAGCGTGTTCGCCTGCCGGCGCCCGAGGGCGCAGCGCTCCGCAAGGCCCGATCGCTGGTCGACGAACTATTCACCAAGGAAGTCGCCGCGGCGACCACGGAGTCCAAGAAAGTCGAGCTCGCGAACACCCTCATGACCCAGGCCCGCGCCGAGCAGCGCGACATGGCCGCGCGCGATGCGCTGCTCGACAAGGCCCGCGCCCTGGCGATGGACGCGGCGAATTCGCGGTTGGCAATGAGCGCCGTCGACGAGCTCGTCAACCAATTCGACACCGACGGGGCCGCGCTGCGATTGAGCGTGCTCACCGGAACCGAGGCCGCGGCCGACAAGCCCGACGAGAAGCGCGAGTTCGTGGAAATGGCGCTCGGCGCCATGGACGACGCGATCAAGGCCGATCAATACGACGTGGCCCGCAAGCTCGGGTCGCTCGCGCTCTCGATGAGCAAGACGCTCAAGGACACGAAAATGACTGAGCGCGTGCTCGAGCGAGGCAAGCAGTTCAAGTCGTTGCAAAGCGGTTACGCCGAGGCGAAGAGCGGCATGGAGACCTTGAAAACCTCGCCCGACGACGCGGCGGCGAATCTCATCGTCGGCCGTTTCATGTGCATGGTCAAAGGCGACTGGGATTCCGGCTTGCCTCGCTTGGCCAAGAGCGGCGACGAGTCCGTACAGTCGCTGGCGACCAAGGAGATTGCCGGTCCGCGCGGCGCCGAGGAGCAACTCGAGCTCGCCGATGGCTGGCATGATCTGGCGGATTCGCAAACCGGCCTCAAAAAGGACAATCTCCTGGCCCATGCCAGCTACTGGTATGAGCGAGCGATGCCCAGCCTCTCGGGAGTGCAGCGCATCAAGGCCGAGAAACGCATTATCGTGGTCGCCAAGAGCGAGCCGGCCGGGAGCAGCGACAAGAGCTCGGGCCCAGACGCGAAGAACAGCGGCGCCGCCCCCACGACCGCCGACATCAAAGCACTCCTGAAATCCATCGCGGCCCAGGTCAAGGCGGGAAACTTGGTGAAGTCTCCCGAGCTCGGCGCGACGAATGGAACCGCGGTCGCCGCCGTGCCCGAGGTGGGCGGGGTCCTGGTCGGAATCGAGATCATCGGCGACACCTCGGGCATAACCGGGCTGCGGCCGATCTTTCAGACGGATAAAAAACCTACCGTGCCAGGGCCGGTGTTTGGCAACGCCAGCCGCAATGCCCAGGTGCTCAAAGTGATGGCTAAAAAGGGCTACGCGATCGGCGCCATTCACGGCCGCGCGGGCCTGTGGATCGATGGTCTCGAGATCACGTTCATGGAAATGACCGCCACGGGCCTGAATCCTCAAAAGTCGTACAAAACCGATTGGGTCGGCGGCAATGGCGGCTCGCAGGAAGTCGATCTCGGCGGCAATGGCCTGCCGATCGTGGGCCTTTTTGGGCGCCAGAACCTCGGCAGCCGCATCACCTCGCTGGGCGTGGTGCAATGCGAGCAGCCCAAATGATCGCCGGCGGCGCGGCCTAGCCGGTGGTCATCGCCCCGACGGACCCGGCGCGCTCGTTTTTTTCGAGCCGCGCATATCCCCGCCCATGTTTCCCTTGCACCGCGAGCTCGCTCCCGTCGGCGCGTCGCGCGCGATTCGATCGAACTGGTCTTTCTTCGGCCCGCGGATGTTTCTATGATCCCCGCCCCTCGCGCGTCGGCGCGAGACGTTCGAGCACTGGATCGTGAGCGGCAGGGAGCGAGATATGGCGCGTCGCAGGAATTGGGCCGGTTCGTTGTTATTGGCCGGGGCCGTGTTGGCGCTGGCGGTGTATATCGGCCCGGTGCTCGGGCAATTTCCCGATGGCCTCGGCGCCAACACCCAAGACGGCGTCAGCTGCTATTTTTCGCCCTCGGGCGGATGCACCGAAGCGATCGTGGCCGAGTTGCAGTGCGCCCAGCGAAGCGTGTTGGTGCAGGCCTATTCCTTCACCTCGGCCCCGATCGCCAAGGCGCTGGTCGAGGCCCGGGATCGCGGCGTCGAGATTGTCGTGATTCTCGACAAAAGCCAACGGACCGAGCGATATTCCTCGGCCGATTTCGTGCTGCATGCCGGTATTCGCACCTATATCGACGACAAGCATGCGATCGCGCATAACAAGATCATGCTGATCGATGGTCGCACGATCATCACCGGCAGCTTCAACTTCACCAAGGCGGCAGAAACCTCGAATGCCGAAAACCTGCTCGTCATCCGTGACAAGCAGACACTCTACGCCGCTTATGAAGACAACTTCCGTCGCCACCTGGCGCACTCCGTGCCCTATGAAGGCCGCGAGGAGAACGCCGGCGTGGGCGAGGAACATCGCTCCCGCCGCCGGTAGCGGAAATTCTTACGACCCTCCGCCCGAAACTCGGCGACTCGCGCCCCCGCCCGCCCTCACGCCAACTCGAACTGGGTGTGATCGGCGATATCGAGAAAACCCATCAATTCCCGGCTGCGGTAAGGCTGCTGCAACTTGCGAACCGCCTTGGCCTCGATCTGCCGCACTCGCTCCCGAGTGACGGAAAAAATCTTGCCCACTTCTTCCAGCGTGTAGGCATATCCGTCGGTGAGGCCGTAGCGCAGCCGCAGGATTTCGCGCTCGCGGTGATTGAGACCTTGCAGCACCTCGGCCAAGCGGTGCTTGAGCGACTGCTGGTTCACATCGTAGAGCGGGTCGTCCTCGCGGTGATCTTCCAGGAATTCGCCGAAGTAGCTGTCGTCGTGATCGCCCACCGGCTGATCGAGCGAAAGCGGTTGCCGGGCCATCTTCAAAATGCAGCGCGTGTCGTCGATCGAAAGGCCCGCCGCCTCGGCCGTCTGCTCCACGCTCGGCTCGCAACCGTTGGCCTGCACCAAGTCGCGGGTCACGTTTCGCACTCGGGTCATGGCGTCGATCATGTGGACCGGCACCCGAATCGTGCGGCTCTGATCGGCGATGGCTCGGGTGATCGCTTGGCGAATCCACCACGTGGCATAGGTCGAGAACTTGTAGCCCCGGGCATGCTCGAACTTGTCGACGGCCCGCATCAGGCCGGTGTTGCCTTCTTGAATCAGATCGAGAAAGCTCATGCCGCGATTGCGATACCGCTTGGCGATCGAGACGACCAGCCGGAGGTTGCCGGCCGAGAGTTCGCGCTTCGCGGCGTCGTATTCATGTTGAAAAGCCTTGGTGCGCTGCGTGCGGCGGGCAAGCGTGGCCGGGCTTTCAAGAGTCAGCCGCATCAGCCGGCGGAGCTCTTTTCGCAACAGGCCGACATTCTCGGGCGCGTAGCCGCGGCCGGCCAAAGCGTCGACGATTTGTTCCTTGAGCGAGAGCATGCGGGCCGAAATTTCGCCCAAGCGGTCGAGCAGCGGCTGCAAGCGTTGATAGCGGAGGCTGAGCTCCTCGACCAGCCGCACCGCTTTGTTGCGGCGTCGCACCAGGCGGCGCCAAGCTTCGTGGCGGGCGGCGAGCGGGTGGCGCGTGCTGATGGCGATTCGATAGTCGTGTTGATTCTTTTCCAGCAGATGCCGCAGGGTCTTGAGGTTCGGAGCAAGCCGGCGAAGGATCCGTTTCTTTTCTTGCACATTGGTCACCGAGACTTCGATTGTGCGGTCGAGCCGCAGTTCGCCGTCGCGCACTTTTTCGAGCAGCGCCGCGGCGCCTTGCAAGAGGAAGTCGCTGGCCAGCATGCTGTGGCGAAACAGCGTGCGGCTGCGCTCGATTCGCTTGGCGGCCTGCACTTCCTCGACCCGGGTGAGCAGCGGAATTTCGCCCATTTGCATCAGATACATGCGCACCGGGTCGTCGATCGCGGCGCTGCCATTTTCACCGGGCGTGGCGAACTCGACCGCCTCGTCGGCGTCGTCGAACTCCGTGGCGTCGTCATGCACGACCTCGGCGGCGACGCTCTCGTGTTCGCTCTCGGAATCCGAATCGAAATCAAATTCGACCGGCTCGATGTCGGCCAGTGGCGCTCGAGCCACCTTCAAGCGGGTCGATGTGCGCGGGGGCGTGGCCAAGACCTCTCGCTGAGCTTCCATGGAGCGCTGTTCCTTCGATTCCAAGGTTTTCGAAGCAGGGTGTTTTCGACCGGCGGACTTGCGATTCGACTTTGTCAAGGCGACGTTCCTCCCAAGACATTACGGGACGCGGGACGAAAGAGTTGACGAGCGTGTGTCGGTTTTTCTCGTAACTGCGAGTCCGGCGCCAATGTCGAGAGGCTCTCTCCAAGCCACGCCCTAAACGCATGGAGCATGGCTACTTGGGAAAAACATGTTCTTCGACGATCCCGGTCATGCCCGGCGCGATTGATGAAAACCGGCAGCGGCGACGCGGGCGAAGCGTGGCGATTTCGCCACGCCGAAGAACACACATGAAAATAGAATGGGACCGTAATTTGTTTCGAACACCGATTCGTGGGCTTCAGTGTTCCCAAGCATCACGGCTCATGCGGCCGGCAAGCGTGTTTCACATCATTCGCGAAAAACACGCCGCGGCCCGGGAGTCGTGAATACGCAGTCCCTGCAAGCGCGAGGCCAGAAGTTACCCCCAGCGGGGCGAAGCATGCTCGCTTTTCACGTCCGGCCTGAAAGCATTATACCGGTTGATCGAAAAAAATCGTCGGGGTCGGGCTCTTCCCGGCTTGCGATTTCAAGGGATACTTTGAGAACAGAGCCACTTCCGCGGGCAGGGCCCCGCCGCCGCTCGCTGTTTCGCGGTCTCGCCGGCTGGTGGACATTCGAGAAACTCAGCATGAATCGACACCCCGCGCCGATCGCTTGGCCCGAACTGCTTGAGCAACTGCGCCGCGACGAGGCCGCGATCCGCGCTGGTGGCGGACCCGCCGCCACCCTGCGACAACACGCCAAGGGACGCCTCACGGCCCGCGAACGCATTGAAAAGCTCATCGACCCCGGCGCCGCGCTGCTCGAACTCGGGCTCTGGGCCGGCTGGAATATGTACACCGACTGGGGCGGCGCGCCGGCCGCGGGCGTGGTTTGCGGCGTGGCCCCCATCGCGGGTCGTCGCCATATGCTCATCGCCAACGACGCCACGGTCAAAGCCGGCGCCTTCTTTCCCGCCACCGCCAAGAAAGTGCTTCGGCGCAAAAAATCGCGATGCGGAATCGTCTCCCGCTCGTATATCTCGTCGATTCGGCCGGAATTTTCTTGCCGTTGCAAGAAGATGTCTTTCCCGACGAAGACGATTTCGGACGCATCTTCCGCAACAATGCCGTGATCTCGGCCGCGGGACTGCCGCAAATCGCCGCCATCATGGGAAATTGCGTCGCCGGCGGAGGCTATCTGCCCGTGCTCTGCGATACCCTGCTCATGACCGAAGGCTCGGGCCTGTATCTGGCCGGGCCGGCGCTAGTGAAGAGCGCCATCGGGCAGAGCGTGTCGAACGAAGAGCTCGGCGGCGCGGCGATGCACTCGCAAGTCAGCGGCACGATCGACTACCGCGACGCCGACGACCCCTCCTGCTTGGCCCGGCTCCGGCGGCTGGCGGCGCAGCAAGCGCCCGACAGCCCGACTCCAGCGCCGCCCTTCTCGCGCGTGGCCGCGGTGGCGCCCGCGACGCCGCCCGATAAGCTCCTCGACATTCTCGGCGACTCGGCGCGGCGTGAATATGAAACCCGCGACCTGCTCGCCGCGATCGTCGACGCCGGCAGTTTCGATGAATACAAGCAGGAATATGGCCAATCGCTCGTGTGCGGAACCGCGCGATTGGGTGGATTTGCCGTGGGCATCGTGGCCAATCAGCGCCACCGGGTCAAAGCGGCCGAGGGACCGTTGCAGTTTGGCGGAGTGCTCTATGTCGACAGCGCCGAGAAGGCGGCGCGTTTCGTGATGGACTGCAATCAAAACTACTTGCCCCTCGTGTTCTTGCAAGATGTAAACGGCTTCATGGTCGGCCGCGAAAGCGAACGCTCCGGCATCATCAAAGCCGGGGCCAAGCTCGTGAGCGCCATCAGCAATAGCCGCGTGCCCAAGCTCACCGTGATCACGGGCGGCAGCTTTGGCGCGGGGAACTACGCCCTGTGCGGCAAGGCGTTTGACCCGCGGCTGATCTTCGCCTGGCCGACGGCCCGCTGCGCCGTGATGGGCTCGGAACAAGCCACCGACACGCTCCTGGAAATCACGACCAAAAGCCTCGAGCGCCAGGGCGAGCCGCTCGACGAACCGCGCCTCAATGAACTGCGAGCCCGAGTGAAAGAAGATTACGAGCGGCAAATGGACCCCCGCCATGCGGCGGCTCGCGGCTGGGTCGACGCGATCATCGAGCCGGCGGCCACGCGCGATGTGCTGATCGCGTCGCTCGAAATCGCCACGCGCCATGTGGACGACGAGCCCTACAAACTTGGCGTGTTCCAAGTTTAAGCCGAGCTTGTCCCCTTTCGGGCGTCTGATACACTCGACTTAACAGCCTATCCGTCAACTGTCCCCTCTCTCTTTGGGAGAGGGCAGGGTGAGGGCTCGCCGAAGTTCTCGGATAGGCTTCAAAGAGCAAATCCCTCGCCCTTCGTGCGCCGGAAGGTCGGGCGGGGGCAAACCAACGGATGGGAACTGGCGATGAGCTGGGTCGCGCTCAAAATGCTGACGGGCAACACCGCCAAGTTCATCGGCATTGTGCTCGGCGTGACATTCGCCTCGCTCCTCATTGCCCAGCAAGGCTCGATCTTCTGCGGGCTGATGTCGTTTACCATCAGCCAGATCAAGGACATTGGCGGGGCCGACATTTGGGTCATGGACCGCAAGGTCCAGTTCATCGACGATATCAAGCCGATGAGCGAAAACGACCTCTATCGCGTTCGCGGTGTGCCGGGCGTGGCCTGGGCGGTGCGGCTCTACAAAGGCATCAACCGCGGCCGGCTCGCCGATGGCGCCTTCCAGCAGATGATCCTCATCGGCCTCGACGACGCCACGCTCGTCGGCGCTCCGCAAGATGTCACGCTCGGCGATCTCGGCGACTTGCGACATCCCGACGCGGTCTTCATGGATGAAAATGGCTTCAAGCAGCTTTGGCCCAAGGAACCCTTCACGCTCGGCAAACAGTTCGAGATGAACGACCGGCAAGCCGTGATCGTGGGCATCTTCAAAGCGCGGCGCACATTTCAGACTTTTCCGGTCGTGTACACCCGATACAGCCAAGCGGTGCGGTTTATTCCCGCGGAGCGCAAGGTGCTGTCGTTTATTCTCGCCGAGCCCGAGACCGGCGTGCCGTCGAGCGAAGTGTGCCGCCGCATTCGCGAGCAAACCGGGCTGGCCGGGCTTACCCGGGCCGAGTTCAGCGAGAAGACGCTCTGGTATTTTCTCAAGAACACCGGCATCCCCATGAACTTCGCCATCACGGTGCTCCTCGGATTCGTCGTCGGCACGGCGATCGCCGGGCAGACGTTTTATCTTTTCACGCTCGAAAACCTCAAACAGTTCGGCGCCCTCAAGGCGATGGGCGCGAGCAATCTGACGCTCACCTGGATGGTGCTCTTGCAAGCGGCCCTGGTCGGCTCGATCGGCTATGGGCTCGGCGTCGGCGGAGCGGCCGCTTTCGGCGAACTTACCAAGTCGCACTCGAAGCTCGCGTTTCTCATGCCCTGGGAAGTGTTGGCCATCACCGGAGCGGCGGTCGTGGTGATCTCGATGCTGGCCAGTTTGCTTTCGATTTGCAAGCTGATCGTGCTCGAGCCGGCTATCGTGTTCCAAGGCGGATGAACTCGCGAGCGCGGCGAGACACCCGCGACAAGAACTGCTCATGACCATTTCCAAGCAACACGACCCAACCGCCGCGGGACAAGCGCCGCCGAGCGCTCCCGAGCGGCGCTCCGACGCGGCGATCGTGTGCCGCGGGGTGACGAAGAACTATGGCTCGGGCAACGCGCTGGTGCAGGCCCTGCGCGGCGTGGACCTCGATGTGTTCCCCGGCGAGCTCACCCTCATCGCCGGGCCGAGCGGCTGCGGCAAAACCACGCTGCTCTCGGTCGTGGCGGGCATTTTGAATCCTACCGGTGGCGAAGTGCATGTGCTCGGCGCCGCGATGCATCGACTTTCGCGCTCGGCCACGGTCCGCTTCCGCCGCCGGCATATCGGCTTCATCTTTCAGCAGTTCAATCTGCTCCCTTCGCTCACGGCCGCCGAAAACGTGACGATTCCGCTGATTTTGGCCGGCTGGTCGCGGGCCAAAGCGCTCAAGCGGGCCGAGGCCCTGCTCGAACAGATGGACATGGGCGCCCGCGCCACGCGCTGCCGACCAAACTCTCGGGCGGCCAACAGCAGCGGGTGGCGATCGCCCGGGGCCTCGTGCATCAGCCCGACTTGCTGGTGTGCGACGAGCCGACTTCGGCGCTGGATGCGAAGACCGGGCACACGATCATGGAACTGCTTCGCGGCGTGGCGGTCGAAGGCGGCCGGGCCGTGATAATCGTCACGCACGATAGCCGGGTGTTCGACTTCGGCGACCGCATCGCGAGAATGGAAGACGGCCGCGTGGCGGGAATCGACCTCCGCGAGCGATAGCAGGCGGTTGAAATATTCAAACCGGCTGACGCCGCCGCCTGAATGCGGCCCGGGCGCCATTGCCCACGAAAAGCATGGGCATGCGGATACCGCTGGCCGTGAATCGCTCCTCGGCCGACCCCGCGAACGACTCGGTTCAGGACACATGTCCACGAAAAGCGCGGGCATGGCGCCCGACGCGGGATTTCGCCGCACACAAGCCTGATGCGCGAGCGAAGGCCGGCCGGCGGTGGAAAAGAACCTCGCCACGTTCCCACGAGAGGATTGAGGAACCTTCGCTGGCGCTTCGGGCTTGTATTTGTCCGACGCTGGATTTCGTCGGGCACAAGGCTGAAGCGCAAAAAAACTCCGGCCCTCGAGAGAGGGTCGGAGTTGGTTTTTGATTGGGGAATTGCCGCGAGCTTCGTGCTCGAGTTGGAAGCGAGCCGACTTATTCTAGGCCGGGCACTACCACCGGCTCGCCACCGGCGCGGGTGATGAGTTGGCAATAGGTCGTGGGATTCACGTCGTCGGTCACATTGCGCACGCCACCATCGCAATAGAGGTGAATAATCACCCCGCCGGTGTGCGTGCTGCTCGGTCCCCAGGCCCACTTATAGCTCCAAAATGATGGGCTGTAGTAATTCGTGGATGTGGGAATCGGGCCAAAATTGAGAGAAACAGTGCTGCCAGAGTTGACCGTCCAGTAGATAGCGCCCGTGGCATTGCTCAGATATGAAGTGCATGTCCCCGTGCTTGCCGCATTGTAGCCCGAGTCGGCAACGACCCAATTCACCGATCCATCGATCCACGCCGAGAGCTGATTCTCGCGCGTCTCTGCGACCGCGATCGTCTTCGATGTGCCATCGGTGATTTGGCGGAAGTTGACTCCCTTGCCGCCGGGAAAAGACGACGACGAGGGAACAATCGCTCCATCGGGCGGCTCATAGGAACTGCCCGGGCCACCCACGGTTTGTTGCTTTGCATTCGTCGTCATGCACATGTAATTCACGGCCGGGGTGGCGGCGTAGTTGCTGATGTACTGGCCGATCACCGCGTTGCCCTGGCTATCGTAGCCCGTTTGCATGTATGTTGCCGGGCCGGTGACGCCACTATAAGGACTGTTGCTGCCGGTGGTGTAGGAATTATCCGAATAGCTGGGGCAACGAAGCATGCCGAGCGTTACTTGACCAGCGTACATATTGTTCGGCACGCCCGCGCTCGGGGTCGTTCCCGAGCCAGTCGACGTAATGACGGATCCAAACGGCGTGTAGTTCGGCTGAAATTTGTTCGTCTGCTTCGAGATGTTGTTGTAGAGCACCGTTTCTTCCATAAACGGCAAGATACGCGTAATCCAGCTAAAGCCTTCGGAAGGGGCGCTGCCGGGGCTGGCGGTGCTGCCCGCGGTCGTCGAGCCCGGCTGTATCGATTGAACCACCGGAAATGCCTGTATGTTCAGGGCCGTGCTCAAGAGCGGCAGATACTTGCGGACATCGTGGTGGTTTTGCAGGCCCAGGCCGAGTTGCTTCAGGTTGTTGGTGCACGCGTTGCGCCGGGCCGCTTCGCGGGCGGCTTGCACCGCCGGCAATAGGAGCGCAATGAGCACGCCGATAATGGCAATCACGACCAACAGTTCCACGAGCGTGAAACCACGCTCCGCCGAACTCGCGGCGCCAGACCGGATTCGCACGGCGAACCTTCTTCGCTTGGCGAACCCTCTTCGTTTGGTGAACATAGTCACCCTCCTCTGAGAAAGAGAACCGAATAAGAAGAATGAAAAAAATGAGACAAACGGCCGACAAGGCCGTACAGACTCCCGATATGCGAGGCAAGCGGAACGCCCGCCTAGAATTCGCTCAACTTATCGGAAGTTTTCGGTTTAGTCAAATGCTTTTGTTCGCGGGCGCGTTAAATTTTTACAAGGGGGCAAACCGGCCCCATGAATCCCCTCCTTTCGGGGAAAGCCTGTGGCGAGGGCGGATGTCGTTTCGCCCCGGCGCGTAGCACGCCGCACTGGAGAAACCTTCGACGGCGCTTCAGGCTTGTATTTGTCCGGCGTGGGATTTCGCCGCTCACTCACGCGTCGGCTTGGGATAGGAGCGCACTCTCGGGGCCACATAAAGCGACGCCAGCCAAGTCAGTGGGGAGAATGAAATGCGGCCACGGAATTACACGGAAGAAACACGGAATGGGGCGGCAGGAGGCAGCGAGCTGATTTCCTTCCCTGACTATAATCCGTGTCATTCCATGGCTACCAAATCAAAAACTCGGCGTGAGCGTCATGTTCACGCCGCTGGCGGCGACGCCCGAGACTCCGGTCGGCGCGGGCATCCGCCTCCGCGCCTCCGCGTGAGATACATTGAAATCGGCGAGATCTCGAGGGCCCGCGCCAGCATCCGGGGGGCTGGCCGCGCGACGAAAGTCGGCGGTTGCTTTCCGAGTTCGGGCCGAGCGGCTATAATGATATTCTTTGGCAAAAAGCTGTCCGATCGACGAGGCTTGGCATGGCTGTGAGCGCTGCCGCGATCTCCGTACTGCATCGCATTCATCGGCAACTCGCCGATCTGAGCGACCGCGCCCAGCGCGGCGTCAAGCTGCTCAAGGCTCGGGAAGTCAATCTCGCGCGGCTTGCCGACGAGCTGACCAAGGCCCAGGCCGACGTGAAGGCGGCCAAGATGCGGGCCGATCAGAAGCAACTGCTGCTGAAAAGCGGCGAACAGAAAATCCTGGGACTCGAAGCCAAGCTCAACGCCTGCGGCACCAATCGCGAATATCAGGCGCTCAAGGACCAAATCGCCGCCGACCGCATGGCCGGGCAGGTGCTCGAAGACGAAATCCTCGACGCGCTCGAAAAAATCGACGAAAGCCAGCGGGTCGTCGCCGAGGCCCAAAAGAAAATCGTCGACGCCAAGGCCGAGCTCGCCAAGCAGCAGCAAGCGGTCAACACCCAAACCGACTCGATCGCCACCGATATTGCCCGGCTGCGCGACGAGCTCGCCCGGGCCGAAGCCGAATTGCCCGACGATTTTCGGCTCGCCTACAACCGTGTCGTGAACCACAAGCACGAAGAGGCGATGGCCGCGGTGTCGGGCGGTTTCTGCGGCGGCTGCAACAAACAGCTCACGCCCAACATGCTCGGCGAATTGCAAATGAGCCGAGCCGTGTTCTGCGCCAATTGCGGCTGCATTCTCTACACGCCCCAGAGCGGCTCGCCCGGCGGGTGATCGCGCCGGAGCATCTGGCCGGGGGGCAAAAGCCGCCGTGTGCCATGCCCACGCTCGCCGTGGGCATGTGACTTAGGGACGGTCATGCCCACGACGAGCGTGCGCATTCCGCCCGATGCGCCCGTAGTTGACCTGTCTGAAGGGGGGCAAAGCCGCCTTTTCGCCGGCGCTGGGCCCCACTACACTATTACCACCGCGTTCGGGCCCCAAGGGCCGCGGGCCGCGGCGCGGTCGAGCCCCCAGGGCGTGTGGCGGCCGGCGCGAGGGGAATTTTCGGCGGAAACGTGTTCGCCCCCCGCCCAACAAAAAGCATGCAAGGCGCATCGAAGTCTCATGATCGGAACATCGCGCGGGGTTGTCGTCACTGGCCTGGGGCTGATTAGTCCCCTGGGCAACACGCTCGAGGCGTTGTGGAACGCTTTTGTCGAGGGCGGGAGCGGCGTGCGACCGATCGCTAGCTTTGCCACCACATTTCTCCCCACGAGCTTCGCCGCCGAAGCGCGCGACTTCACCGGCGCGATCGAAGACTTCGGCCCGCTCGATGGCGAAAAGAAAAAAGCCATTCGCAAGGGGCTCCGCGTGATGTGCCGCGAGTGCCAGATGGGCGTGGCCGCCGCCCAGCGCGCGCTGAGCGACGCCAATCTCAACTCGGGCTTCGACCCCGAACGCACCGGAGTGCTCTTCGGCTCCGACTATATGATGACCATGCCCGAGGACTTCACCGACGGCGTGCGGCGATGTATCGGGGCCGACGGCAAATTCGACTTCGCCCGCTGGGCCGAGGAAGGCATGCCCAAGCTCACGCCGCTGTGGCTGCTCAAGTATCTGCCGAACATGCCGGCCAGCCATGTGGCGATCTACAACGATATGCGCGGGCCGAACAACTCGCTCACGCTCCGCGAGGCGTCGTCGAACTTGGCCGTTGGCGAGGCGTTTCGCACCATTCAACGCGGACATGCCGATGTGATGGTCGCCGGCGCCACCGGCACCCGAGTGCATCCCATGAAAATGGTGCATGTCGTGAGCCAAGAAGAAGTCGCGGGCAACGGCTCCGACCCGACCCGGGCCAGCCGGCCTTTCGACCTCCGGCGAAGCGGCATGGTCCTTGGCGAAGGCGCGGGCGCCTTGGTGCTCGAACTTCGCGAACACGCCGAAGCGCGCTCGGCGCGGATCCATGCCGAAGTGCTCGGCAGCGGTTCAAGCTCCGTGGCCGACCGGCAAGGCATCGCCCAACGCGACAAGGCGCTGGTCAACGCGATGCGCTCGGCCCTGCGCGACGCGGGCCTCGCGCCGAGCGACATCGGCCATGTGCATGCGCATGGGCTCAGCACGCGCACCAGCGATATCGACGAAGCGCGGGCCTTCGAGGCGGTGTTTGGCGCCCGGATTCCGCCGGTGGTGGCGGCGAAGAGTTATTTCGGCAATCTGGGCGCGGGTAGCGGCGTGGTCGAGTTGATCGCGAGCCTGGCGGCGCTGGAGCGCGGCCGGCTGTTTCCGGTGCGAAATTTCGAGACCCCCGACCCCGAGTGCCCGCTACCGGTGGTAACCGACACGACAACTCCGGCCGGCGATGTGGCGATGAATGTCAATGTCACCCCGCAAGGCCAAGCGGCGGTCGTGATCGTGCGCAAGGCATCATAAACCCTTCTCCCTCCGGGAGAAGGTGGCGGCCCAGCAGCCGAATGAGGGCCCGCTACCCCTGGCGCGGTGCGCGGTAACAGCCTGTCGAAGTATTCAACAGACGTTAGTCCGCCCCTCGGTCGCAGGCCCCTTCGCCGCCAGTCGCATCGCCGCAGGATTCATTTTCGTCGACCGATTCGTTGGGATGCCGGCCCGGGCCATCCACCGAGTACAACTCGGCGAACACGCGCCGCCATTCTTCCGGCTGGCTCACGCGCACAAAGGCGTCGCGCACTTCAAGCGAGCGCGGGTGCAGCTTCGAATACTTGATGGCGAACTTTCGCATATGGCGTCCGCAGGCTTCGCCGCCATAGAGCGACTCGGCCAAGCGGTAGTGCTCCGCGATCACATCGCGCTGCTCGAAGATCGTCGGCGGCCCCGGTAGCGGCATTCCGGCGGCCAGTGCCCGGGCCTGCGCGAAAATCCACGGATTGCCGATCGCCCCCCGCGCCGCGGTCACGCCGTCGACGCCCGTCTCGCGCATCATGTCCAAGCAGGCTTGGGCCGTGAACAGGTCGCCGCTGCCGAGCACGGTGCGCGAGCCGGCGTGCTCTTTGAGTTCGCGCAAAAACGACCAACGGCTCGGGCCGATATAACGCTGGGCCACGGTGCGGCCGTGGACCGTGATCGCCGCCACGCCGCGCTCGAAAGCGCCATCGAATATCTGATAGAAGCGATCGCGGCTGGCCTGGGTGTCGTCGAGGCCGCGCCGCATTTTCACCGTCACCGGCACATGCGGCGGAGTGGCCTCGCGCACCCGGGCGACGATTTCGAGCGCCGTGTCGACATCGCCCAAGAGAAAACCGCCGCGCCGCCGGCCCAGCACTTTCTTCACCGGGCAGCCGAAATTGATGTCGATCACATCGAATCCGGCGGCCACCAGTCGCTGGGCGGCGGGGCCAAAGTCCTCGGGATTGGCGCCCATGAGCTGAGCCGCCACCGGATGCTCTTCATCCGTCACGCGCAGAAATCGATCGGCCTTCTTGCCCCGCGTGACCTGAATGACGAATTGGTCGAGCAGCACCTCGCAAAGCGTGTAGGGAGCGCCCAACCGCCGGGCGATGACGCGCATTGCCCAGTCGCTGTAGCCGCTCAGCGCCGCTTGCACCACGGGGAAATCGAGCGCGATCGGACCGATGCGCAGCGTCGCGGGGAGGGAGCTTCGAACCGTGGGAATCGGGCCGGCGGACATGGATGTTTCCAGGGAAAAGTCGCGACATTGCTCGGCCAACCTCCGCGACCGCATCTCGGCGAGTCGCCGGTCGCGCGTTGTCTTGCAATGCGGACGGGATTAGAATGACGGATTGGCGGCGAATTTCGCGCCGCATGGGGCCAATTGTCTCCGCGGCGCCCAGCGCGATGGCGGTCGATGGCGGGGGGCGCCCGCTTCTTTTTTTCGTTGAAACGACGCGAACAGTATTATGGCGACGGACGAAGCAAATAGCCCAGGCAAAAAACGGCGTCTGCAACAATTGTACGAGCATGGTAGCCGCGCGGCCTCCGGAGGCCAATTCGAATACGCCACCAATCTCTACGTGCAATGCGTGACCGGCGATCCGGCCAACCCGGTGTATGCCAAGGCGCTCTTGGAAAATCTCTTCAAGCAATACGGCAACAATAAAAAAGGCGGCAAATTCGCCGGGCTCAAGGGCGCGGGCGCCAAAGCCGGCATGATGAAGGCCAACAAGGGCAAGGACTGGAACCAAGTCATCGTGGCGGGCATGGAAATGCTCAAGCTCAATCCCTGGGACATCTACACCCTTACCACGATGGCCACCGCCTGCGACGAACTGAACTACGACGATTGCCAACTCGTCTATCTCAAAGGCGCCTTGGACGGAAATCCCAAGGATATCGACGTGAACCGCCGCTGCGGCCGGGCGCTGGCCCGAGTGCGACGCTACGACGACGCCGTGGCCTGCTGGCGGCGCGTCGAGCAGCTCAAGCCCGGCGATGAAGAAGCCACCCGGGCGATCGCCAATCTGGCGGTCGAAAAAACCATTACCGGGGGCGGCTACGAAGACGCCGAAAGCAGCAAGGATGTGCGCGCCAAGCCGACCGACCTGCTGACGGCGCACCTCACGCCCGAGCAATTGCTCGAAAAAGCGATCGGTAAAAACCCGCGGGACCTGACCAACTATATGGAGCTCGCCGATCTCCACACGAACAACGATCGCTTCGCCGAAGCCGAAAAAGTGCTTGTCAGGGCGGTCGAAATCTCGGGCAACGATCTCGCGATCCGCGAGCGGCTCGAAGATTCGCAAATGCGGCGGATGCGGGCCGAAGTGGCGCTCGCCGAAGCCGAAGTCCGCGGCAAAAACACGCCCGAGGCCAAGGAGCTTCTCAAGCGGAAGAGCGTGGAGCTGAATCGGATCGAGACCGATGTGTATCGCACGCGGGCGGAGCGAAATCCGAACAACCTTCGGCTCCGGTTCGAGGTCGGCGTGCGTCTCAAGCGGGCGGGCAAGATCAACGAGGCGATCCAGGCCCTGCAAGCGGCCCGCGGCGACTCGAAGCTCAAGGCCGAAGCGCACCTGGAACTGGGCGAGTGCTTCCAGCACATCAAACAGTACAAACTAGCCTTGAGCAACTACACGACGGCCCTGGAGTCGCTTTTCGAGCGCGATCTCGACCGGCGAAAGCTGGTGCTCTACCGGGCCGGCACGCTGTCATTTGCCCTGGAAGACGTGGATTCGGCCGAAAAATACCTCAACGAAGTGGCGAGTCTGGATTACGGCTACAAAGATGTCGCAAAATGGCTGGATAAAATCGCCAAACATCGCAATAATGGTGGGCTTTAACGGTCCGCCCACACCTGTCGACGGCCGCGAAACGAGCGACGCTCGCTCACCGAGTTCGAATCAACCCCCAAGAACCATCACGAGAACTGTCGATGCCCAACACCAAGAGCGGCAAGAAGCGAATGAAGCAGAGCCAAAAGCGGCGCACCTTCAACCGCGCCGTGAAGAGCACTGTCAAAACCCAAATCCGCAAACTGCGCGACTCCGCCGCCAAGCACTCGGACAAAGCCGACGACGAGCTCAAGGCGCTGGCCAAGGCGGTCGATAAGGCCGCCGCCCACGGCGTGATTCACACCAACACCGCCGCCCGGCTCAAGAGCCGCCTGAGCGCCGTGGTTCGCAAAGCCAAGACCGCCGCCAAGCCGGCAAGCTGAGCGCCGCGCGCAAGCTACCCGCCCCGCGCAACCCGCGGGCCTATCGGAACAGCGGGCCTATCGGACCCTCGGCCGCGCTCACCACACGATCCGCGCCGCGTCGAACACCGGACCTTCGACGCAGGTGCGGCGGTAGTCCCAGCCCGCGGGGCACGGGTCTTTCACGCGCGTGACGCAGCTAAAGCAGATGCCCACGCCACACGCCATCGGTGTTTCGAGCGACACTTGGCAGGGTGTCGCATGCTTCTCGGCAATGCGGGCCACTGCGGCCAACATCGGCTCGGGGCCGCAGGCGACCACTTGGCAATCGGGCGACTCGGCGATGATCTCCCGGAGCAGTTCCGTGACATAGCCGTGACGCCCCCTGGAGCCATCGTCGGTGGCCAGGCGCGCGTCGACGCCGGCCGCGCGAAAATCATCGACGCCCGCCAGCAAGTCGGCCGAGCGGGCCCCATAGCACAAGCTCACGCGCGGCGCTTGCCCCGCGGCGGCGTTGCCAACGACCGCCGCGCGCTCGGCGGCGGCAAGGCCATAGCGCCGCTGGCCCAGAGCTTCGCGCCGAGAGCAAGAAAGGGCGTCTGCCCGATGCCGCCCGCCACCATCACCAGATGCTTTGCGCGAGTCGGCGAAAAGCCGTTGCCCAAGGGCCCCCAAAGGTCGACTTTTTGCCCCGGCATAAACCGCGCGAGTCGCGTCGTCAGCTTGCCTTGCACCAGATACACCACATCGAGTCCGGCTGGCGAGCTCGCTTGCGGGGCGGCGCTCGGCGCATCGAAGGTGTCGTAAAGCGCCAGGGGGCGGCCAAGCAGCGGGTCGTCGAAACCGGCTAGTCGCAGCATCACGAACTGGCCCGGCGTGATCCGCGCCGCGATCCGGGGCGCCGAGACCCGGAGCCGGTAGGTATCGCGGGCGACGCGCTCGTTTTCGAGCACGAGGGCCGATTCCTGGCATGCATGATCCGCAAAGCAGGCGTCGTGATGCGCGTGGGTCATGGACGATCGTTCCTCGCTCGCTTCCCTTGGACTCCCGCCGGGCGCCGCTCGCCCTTGGCGCCGCGGGCCGGTTTGGCGCCGGGGCGCCCAGCGCCGGAGTTTCGACCGCCGGTGGTTTTGGGGCCGGAGGTCGTGGGTCTCGCGGGCTTGGGTCTCGCGGTTTTGATCCCCGCGGTTTTAACTCCCGCCTTGGCCGATCGCGGTCTGGGCGGGGCCGACGTTCGAGCGCCCGATTTCATGGGCCGCGATTTCACGGGCCGCGATTTGGCGGCGCCGGGCTTGGGGCGGGCGAATTTCGCGGCCTCGGGTCGCGGTTCCTCGCGGTCGCCGCCAATGACGGTCGGGCCGCTCTCGAGCGGCGCTTTCACTTGAGGCCGCTGGGCCGCGGGTTTCGACCGCCTGCGGCGCTTGACCTCTTTTCCGGCAAACGCCGCATGCCGCAAGGCGCGCAGCTCGCTGGGCTCGATCGGCCGCCACGCTCCCGGCGGAAGCTCTCCCAGCCGCAGCGGACCCAGCGCGATCCGCGTGAGCCGCAGCACCTTGTGGCCCTCGCGGGCCAGCAGTCGGCGAATCTCGCGGTTGCGTCCCTCGGCCAGCACGATTTCGAGCAGCGTGCTTTTTTTCCATTCGGTGCGAACTCGGGCCGAGGCCACGCGGGCAAAGCCCTCGGCCAGATGGGCGCCCTTTCGCAAACTGGCGAGCGCGTTGCGATCGACCGCGCCGGCCACTTCGGCCAGATACGTTTTTTCGACTCCATAGCGTGGGTGCGTGAGCCGATTGGCAAGCTCGCCATCGTTGGTGAGCAGCATCAGGCCCTCGCTCGATAAATCGAGCCGCCCGACGGCGAACAATCGCTCATTGTCGCGCCGGGGCACGAGATCGACCACGCGCGGTCGGCCGGCCTGATCGTAGTTCGTCGAGACCACGCCCGGCGGCTTATGCACGACATAATGCACAAGCCGAACGCGAGGCAGGGCGGCGCCATCGAGCCGAATCTCCTGCCGCGCCGGATCGGCCTTGGCGCCGAGATGGGTGACTACCCGACGATCGACCTCGACGCGCCCGGTGAGGATCAACTCCTCGCACTTGCGGCGACTTCCGATGCCGGCCGCCGCGAGAATTTTTTGCAGCCGCTCGCCGGACCCGGCATCTTCCGCGTCGTGGCCTTCCGCATCGTCGATGGATTCGCGGCCCGCGGCGTCGCGAGCATGATCGCCGCTCGTCGCTGGCCGGCTCGCGCGGGCATGTGCCTGTTTCATGGTGCAACCCCAAGCGGCCTAGCAGGCCGCGGATGAAAACCATGCATCCTACCCCAACCCCCGCCCGGCGTCATGGGGGCGCCATCAGACCTGCTCGCTCTCCAGTGGCGGCAGGCGAACATGATGGACCCAGGCTGGGGGGATATTGGGCCAGATCCATTCGCGGCGCGAATCATGGGGACCCAGCAGGCCGTCGAGCGCGCGGCCGATGCCCTTGAGCCGGGCCCGCTCGGCGCCCGAGCTGACCACGGCGCGGGCAGCGCGGATGGCGATGTATTCGAAAAACGACAGCGTGCCGCCGGATCGCAACAGCCGCCGAAAAATCCGCAGAATGTTTTCCACGTCCGCCGCCGCGAAATTGTTGAGCGGCAGGCCCGATACGATCACATCGTAGGGCGCTTCTTCCTCGAGCGATTCGACCGGTTGATGCAAGACCCGAGTGCGCGGCCACGGCCTGAAACGCGGGCTCGGTCTCGAATCGGCGCCGCAGCGCGAGCACGAATTGTTCGTTGAGCTCCACCAGATCGAGCGCGTCGCCCGCGCCGAGCGAGCGCACAATGGCCGCCGTCACCGCCCCGGTGCCGGGCCCAACCTCCAGGACTCGCATTGGCCGATCCGAACAGCCGACATGGCGCACAGGCGCGGGCCAGCGGCGCTCCGCTCGGAAGCACCGCGCCGGTGGTATGAAAGTTTTGTTGAAACTCGCGCCAGAAAACGCGGTAGTCATGCAGTCGTCGCGCCATGAATCGCCGGAACCTTATTTCGCGTCCGCTCCCGGTTGCGAATCGGCCGGTTCATACCATTCCCGCCGCAAGAAATCCGCGATCAGGCCGAGTTGCTTTTCCGAGAGGCGATTGCGGATCGAACCGGGCGGATGCGCGAAGGCCGGCATGCGGTCGTTCTTCTCGCCGTAGAATCGCTTGTCGGCTGGGTTGCGCACGATGGCAATGATCCATTCGCGCGAGCCGTAGCCGGTGAGGTCGGGGCCATCGGTATCGGCGCCGGCTTCGTGAAACTTGTGGCATTGAGCGCAGCCCTCGGCCGAATCGGAAATCTTGATGCGTCCGGCGCCGATACGAGTTTCCTCGTCGGCGTCTTGCTTGGCTTGCCGCGGAAGGTGGGCTTCGGCCGAGAGAGCCATCACCACATTGTCGATATCCATCGGGGTCCATTTCTTGAGATCGCCTTCGACGAATTCCACCATCTCGCCCGCGTGATGGGCGGTGCGGCCGAAATAGTCGGGCCCGGCGATGCGCTTCGCGTCCAACAGCCCGGCGATCCAAGGTCGCGAGGCGAACTCGGCGAGGTTCGGGGCGCCATCGAGCGCGTTTTGACCTTCGGGCGGATTCCGAGTGGCGGCTTGGATCGCATTGTCGTGACATGATCCGCAGTGGCGGCCGAACAAGCGGCGCCCCTCGGTCTTTGGGTCGTCGCGCAAGAGGGTGATCGCGCCCGTGGGCGGAATGCCGCTCGGAGCACTGGCCAGTTGCACGGCCCGCTCGGCTTCTTCATGCGCGTCGGCCACCGCTTTGCGAAATTCGCCCGAGTCGGGTCCGCGATAGTCGGCGTTCAGGGCAATGCCGGTCAACGCGCCGGCGGCGATGAACAGCAACAGCACCACGGTCACGTTCAAGCGATGTCCCCACGTCGCGCGGCCGATAAACGGCATGAGCGCCAAGAACGTGAAGATGGCGCCGGGCAACACGATCGCGCCATAGATCTCGCTTTCGCCCGGAAAATAACGCAGCAATTGAAAGAGAAACAGGAAGTACCACTCGGGCCGCGCGGCGGGATATTGATTCGCGGGATCGGCCGGCGCGCCGAGTTCGGCGCCAAGTTGGGCGTGGGCGAAGTCGATTCTGCCATCGGACGTCACCACCGATTTGAAGACGAGCAGCAAGACACACGCGAGCACCGCCAGAAACACGACCGCGTTGCGGAGCGCCTGATCGGGCCAGCGCGGGGCGTCGGGGCGGCGCTTCGGGCCCACGAGCGCTTGCTGCCGCACGGTGAGCCCGTGGCGCCGAAAGAGCGCGACATGCAGGCACACAAGCAGCATCAGAATTCCCGGCAACAGGCCGGCGTGGAGCGCGAAAAAGCGAGTGAGCGTGAGATTGCCGAATTCGGCCCCGCCGATCACGAGTCGCTGGAGCGTCGGCCCGACGATCGGCGTGATGCCCATCAGATTGGTCGACACCGCCGTGGCCCGATAGCCGCGCTGGTCCCAGGGGAGCAAGTAGCCGGTGAGGGCCATCGCCAGCACGACTTGCAAGAGAATCAGACCGATCCAGAAGTTGAACTCGCGCGGCGCGCGATAGGCGCCATCGATCACCACTTGCAATAGATGCACGGCCAAGAGCACCACCATGGCCTGGGCCGTGTAGTGATGCATGCCACGCAAGAGCCACCCGCCTTGCATGTGGTACTGAATGTAGTACACGCTCTCCCAGGCGCTTTGCGAGCCCGGGCTATAGTTCATCCACAGCGAAATTCCGGTGACCACCTGCATGAAGAAGGCAAACACGAGCGCATTGCCCCACACATAGCGCCAGCGAGCGCCGCCGGGAATATTGTCGTAGAGCAGTTCGCGCCGCAGGGAGCGCAAACCGGTGCGATGTTCGAGCCAGTCGAGCAGGGTCGTCATACGGTGGGAATCTTTTCTTTGAGACCCGTCTGAAAATTTTCGAACTTCACCCACACTTCCGCTCCGCCATCGATGGAGCGAACTTCGCAGTCGAGCGAGTCCATGCCGCGCGGCGACACGGAGCTCACTTCGGCCAGAATCTCGCCATCGAGTCCGAAGGCGCTCGTGTGGCAAGGGCACTGGAAATATTTCTTCGCGGCCAAGTATCCGACCAAGCACCCGGCATGGGGGCAAATGGCGTTGAACACGCGCACCGTGCTTTGCCCCGGGTCGCGAATCAAATACACCGTGCCGATCGACTCGGCCGGAAACCGCGTCCAGGCGTCCTGGCGATCGGCAATGATCGGAAAGGCGCGCGGAATGCCGTCGTCGGGCACCGCCTCGAGCTCGCAGACGCGCAGGAATTTGATTTTGCCGGCTTGGTCTTTCGCCTTTCGCAAGGGATCGGAGACGACAAACGCCCCGGCCAGAAAGGGAAACAACACCACGACCGCGCCGATCAGCACCGTGGCCAGCTTGGCCAAAAAACTCCGGCGCGGCGGCGGCGCGGGCAATGGGATATTCGACGGGCTCGCACTCGAGGCCATGCTAATTGCTCTGGGGGCAAAGAGAAACGCTCGGACGACGCGAAGGCTAGCGGCTCGCATCCGTCGGCAGCGGCAAAATGCGTTTGCTTATATTGCATCCTGCCGGCGCGAGCGTCAAGCGCGGGGCCACGGGGGCCGCGTCGACTTGGAAGCCGGGAGGCGGCGCGGGGCATCGCCCGAGGCGGGCCACGCGGCGAAGCGGGCCCGGCGGCCGAGCATTCCGACTAGCGAGTCGTGAAGACAATGCGACCGGCGATGGCCCAAACAACGATGAACGCGGCGCCGAGCATGGCGTTGATATAGGGAATGGGCATGGCGTTCACCGATTACAGATAATGCGTTGAGTCTCCGCGATGCTATCATCGGCGAACCGCCGAGCGCGGGCACAAGCATTCTTCGCCAGCCGTCAAAGTCAACGTAAACGGGGGTTTCAATGTTCCGTTTGGGTCTGCCGCCGAAAAATGAACAATGATTGCTCACCTCATTCTTTCGCGCGCATCGCGTTCGCTTTTTTGCGGCCGCGGTTCTTGAGGGTTTGCACCGCCAAGTCGGCTTCGGTCTTCTGAAGCCATTCTTCGAGCCGGCCGAGCCACTCGAGCGCCTTCTTTTCGTGCAACTCCACCGCGCCGAGCTCCTCGGAGCGGCTCGTTTGCGCGAACTGGCGCAAACGAGCGCACACATCCAGCGCTCGCAGGGCGAGTTGGTCCAGTTCATCGGGCGAATAGGATTCCAGCGTCATTTGTGCCCAAAATTTTGCCCGGGGAGCAAATTGTCCTGCGCTGCCGAACGTCGGCATTCTAGCCGATTCCCCTGAAATTTTCGAGTATATCGTGCCCATTTCCAAGAGACGCGCTGCCCGAATGGCACAAAAACGAACAAAAATGTGTCCATTTTAATGGTTGAAAGTTGGCCATTTCTTGGTTTAATATGCCGCAGGCTTGGTCGGGTTTCGCCGTTTCACCGCGACATCGGGCGATTGGGGCCACGCGTCGGACACTCCCCGGTTCGACCCTCGCGATGGTCAACAAACTCGCGAATTTAGCGCGAAACCGGCCGAAATCCGCGCGGGCTTTCCCCCCTCACCGCCTCCAAGGCGCCTTAAACTTCAAGGAGTCGAACCATGATCGCGCCCCTCAAAATCCAGGAAATCGAGCGACTGCTGGCCGAAGGGTCGCTCTCGCAACGCAAAATCGCCCGAAAGGCCGGCGTAAGTCGCGCCACCGTAAGCAGCATCGCCAATGGCGCCCGGCCCGACTACGAGGCCCGCCGCGAGGCCAAGCGCCAGCAATTGCTCGACGAACTTCCGGGGCCGCTGATTCGATGTGACGAATGCGGGGGCCGAGTCTATGCGCCCTGCCGGCTTTGCCGCGTGCGACGCATCAAGGCGGCGGAACAAGCGCGTTTGGCGGCCGCGGGCGGAATCCGGCGAACCGCATCCCGCTTCGTCGTTTCGCCGCTCGCGAGCCATGCTCCGCGTCAGGGCATCGAGCAATTCCGCCAGCAGCGGCTCGCTAGTTGAAAAAACGGGCGCATGCGTTTCGCAAACGCAACGAACGGCAAACACAACGAAACGCGGCCGACCCGGGTGCTCGGACTTGGCGACTAACGATCGACGCGATTCCGGGTTAGCGGCCTGTTGATATTTCAACAGGGTGTTGGGTCGTCGCCTCCGCGCGAACATTGCTTGCGTCGCGATGCGGAACATTGTCGGGCAATCGGCCATCATGGTTGCCGTCGCCATCGAAGTGGGGCTCGAAGATACCTCTCGCATCGGGTCGCGCGTGGCCATCGACGCTCGCGGCGGGCTGGGCGATCCGATTGAAGAAATCACTGACGGAGCAATCGTAGGCCCGGGCGAGCGTGCCGAGATCGCTGGCGAATGGCTCGCGCGAGGTGCGTCCACCGCCGCGCTCCCAAGCGAGCAAGGTTCCGCGCGAGCAAGCCACGCCCAGCCCGGTCAGCTTTTCGGCCGCGTCCTTGGCGCTCAAAGCCGCTCGTTGCCGCGCGGCCTTAAGTTGCTTCGCCAAGTTGGTCCGCCGCTCGATGTCGTAACCCAAATGGAAGTCTCCTTCTAATAAAACACTCCAATCCGGCAAACTCTGTCCCTGGAGCATTGCCGTTTCAAAGTCACCCAGGAGCCGGAATTCAATAACGTTCCCGCCCTCGCTTACGTTTCGGGTTGCGATTCAACCTGTTCGCGCCGCCATTGTTAACCCGAATCGTCAGCGAGCGGAACGAGCCATCGTTCATCAAGCGAAGCCGAAGTTGGGAAATCTTCCAACTGTTTATCGCGTATCCGAGAACTTCCGCGAGCCCTCTCCCAGACGCGGATAGGGGGAGTTGTCGGATAAGCCCTCAATAGCCACGGCGAATTATCACGTCAGATATAGAGCGAGCAAAGGCGGTGGTCAAGCAGGACATCCCCGGACTTCAAAAAAAGACGACAGTCGCAATGGGTGGTTTGCAAATCGTCGCGGCCGAGTGCGATTCACGAACGAGCGATTGCATACAAAGGCACGACAATCATGGCGTTTCGAGTCGCGATCGAATCGCCGATCGGTATGTATCGCTGGGGGATGCATTCGTGAATGTGACCACAACTTCCGAGATCAGCTACGCATGCCGGATATCATAGCGCCGCGAGCCTCTCGGGTTCGCCGAATCACTGCGAACGCGACCCCGGCGAGCGACCCTTGGTTCGAGCGGCGTCTATGCCGAACGGCCGGTTGATCCGAATTTGCAAGCGCGTTATCGTTAAGGGCCCGATGGATTTACACAACCACAGCCTCCTTGTGGTCCGATCGATCCGAGCGAACAGTCACCCGAAGGCCAAATAAAGCACGCTGGCAATGGCCCCTTCATGTGCGTGGAACTGGCCGCCTGGGGCTTCCCGCCATGAAGTCGGGGCCCACGCCCCAAGGGCGCCTGCCCGCGCCGAAGCTTGCCGTGTCGGAAATCGCGGTTCTAGCGGAGAGACATACCGGCCGCAATGCGCACGGATGAACGCGTTGGACGATGGCCTATCGATCTCATCTCAACCCGTCCCCCTCAAAAAAATCGAGGCCACTTTATGTCGGTCGCCGAACCCCCGAAATCCTTCGATGCGAGCGAACATGGCGTCGACGCCACATTGCTGCTCACGGCTCTCTCGGCGCTTAAAAAAGGCGATTTCACCGCGCGACTCCCGATCTCCTGGACCGGCATCGCCGGCAAGGTGGCCGATACCTTCAATGATGTGGTCGAGCTCAACGAACGCATGGCCAACGAGCTCGGCCGACTCGGCGCGAGGTGGGTCGCGAGGGGCGCATCAAGCAGCGGGCCAGCCTGGGTGAAGTGAGCGGCGCCTGGGCCGAATCGGTCGACGCCGTGAATGTGCTCGTGAGCGACCTCGTGCATCCGATCAGCGAAACGGCGCGCGTGATCGGCGCCGTGGCCAAGGGCGACCTCTCGCAACTCATGGCGCTCGAGATCGACGATCGCCCCCTCCAGGGCGAATTCCTGCGCACCGGCAAGATCGTGAATCGCATGGTCGATCAGCTCAGCTCCTTCGCCTCGGAAGTCACGCGCGTGGCCCGCGAGGTGGGCACCGAAGGCAAGCTCGGCGGCCAAGCGCGCGTCAAGGGACTGGCCGGCACTTGGAAAGACCTCACCGATAGCGTGAATCTCATGGCCGGCAACCTCACCGGTCAGGTGCGCAATATCGCCACCGTGACCACGGCCGTGGCCAATGGCGACCTGACGAAGAAAATCACGGTCGATGTTAAAGGCGAGTTCCTGGAGCTCAAGGACACCATCAACACGATGGTCGATCAGCTTCGCAGCTTCGCCTCGGAAGTCACGCGCGTGGCCCGCGAGGTGGGCACCGAAGGCAAGCTCGGCGGCCAAGCCCGGGTCGAAGGTGTTTCCGGCACCTGGAAAGACCTGACCGATAGCGTCAATAGCATGGCCGGCAACCTCGACGGCCCAGGTGCGCAATATCGCCGCCGTGACCACGGCCGTGGCCACGGGCGATCTCTCGAAAAAAATCACGGTCGACGTGAAGGGCGAAATCTCGGAGCTCAAGAACACGATCAACACGATGGTCGATCAACTCAGCTCCTTCGCCGCCGAAGTCACGCGCGTGGCCCGCGAGGTGGGCACCGAAGGCAAGCTCGGCGGCCAAGCCCGGGTCGAAGGTGTTTCCGGCACCTGGAAAGACCTGACTGATAGCGTTAATAGCATGGCCGGCAACCTCACGGCCCAAGTGCGAAATATTGCCGCGGTGACCACCGCCGTGGCCACGGGCGACCTCTCGAAGAAGATCACGGTCGACGTGAAAGGCGAAATCCTCGAGCTCAAGAACACCGTCAACACCATGGTCGATCAGCTCAGCTCCTTCGCCGATGAAGTCACGCGCGTGGCCCGCGAGGTGGGCACCGAAGGCAATCTCGGCGGTCAGGCCGATGTGAAAGGCGTGGCCGGAACCTGGAAAGACCTCACCGATAGCGTGAACAGCATGGCCGGCAACCTCACGGGCCAAGTGCGCAATATCGCCGAAGTGACCACGGCCGTGGCCAATGGCGACCTCTCGAAAAAAATCACGGTCGACGTGCAGGGCGAAATCCTCGAGCTCAAGAACACCGTCAACACGATGGTCGATCAGCTCAGCTCCTTCACCGACGAAGTCACCCGCGTGGCCCGCGAGGTGGGCACCGAGGGCAAGCTCGGCGGGCAGGCCGATGTGAAGGGCGTGGCCGGCACGTGGAAAGACCTCACCGACAGCGTGAATAGCATGGCCGGCAACCTCACCGGTCAGGTGCGCAATATCGCCGAAGTCACCAAGGCCGTCGCCAGCGGCAACCTGTCGAAGAAAATCACGGTCGACGTGAAAGGCGAAATCCTCGAGCTCAAGAACACCGTCAATACGATGGTCGATCAGCTCAGCTCCTTCGCCTCGGAAGTCACGCGCGTGGCCCGCGAGGTGGGCACCGAGGGCAAGCTCGGCGGGCAGGCCGATGTGCGCGGCGTGGCCGGCACCTGGAAGGACCTCACCGACAGCGTGAATAGCATGGCCGGCAATCTCACGGGTCAGGTGCGCAATATCGCCGAAGTGACCACGGCCGTGGCCAATGGCGACCTTTCAAAAAAATCACGGTCGATGTGCGCGGCGAAATCCTCGAGCTCAAGATCACGATCAACACGATGGTCGATCAGCTTCGCTCGTTCGCGGCCGAAGTCACGCGCGTGGCCCGCGAGGTGGGCACCGAAGGCAAGCTCGGCGGGCAGGCCGATGTGCGCGGCGTGGCCGGCACTTGGAAAGACCTCACCGACAGCGTGAACTTCATGGCCAGCAATCTCACCGGTCAGGTGCGCAATATCGCCGATGTGACCACGGCCGTGGCCAATGGCGACCTCTCGAAGAAGATCGCCGTCGATGTGCGCGGCGAGATTCTCGAGCTCAAGAACACGATCAACACGATGGTCGATCAGCTCCGCAGCTTCGCCTCGGAAGTGACGCGCGTGGCCCGCGAGGTGGGCACCGAGGGCAAGCTCGGCGGTCAGGCCGACGTGAAGGGCGTGGCCGGCACCTGGAAAGACCTGACCGATAGCGTGAACAGCATGGCCGGCAACCTCACGGCCCAGGTGCGCAATATCGCCGAAGTGACGATGGCCGTGGCCAATGGCGACTTGTCCAAGAAGATCACCGTCGATGTGCGAGGCGAAATCCTCGAGCTGAAAGACATGATGAACACGATGGTCGATCAGCTTCGCTCCTTTGCCTCGGAGGTCACCCGCGTGGCCCGCGAGGTGGGCACCGAAGGCAAGCTCGGCGGTCAGGCGAGCGTGCCCGGCGCCGCCGGCACGTGGCGCGATTTGACCGACAGCGTGAACTTCATGGCCGGCAACCTCACCGGTCAGGTGCGAAATATCGCCGATGTGACCAAGGCTCTGGCGAGCGGCGATCTGTCGAAGAAAATCACGGTCGATGTGAAAGGCGAAATCCTCGAGCTCAAGAACACCGTCAACACGATGGTCGATCAGCTCAGCTCCTTCGCCTCGGAAGTCACGCGCGTGGCTCGCGAGGTAGGCACCGAAGGCAAGCTCGGCGGGCAGGCCCAGGTCAAGGGCGTGTCCGGCACCTGGAAAGACCTGACCGACAATGTGAACTTCATGGCCGGCAACCTCACCAGCCAAGTGCGCGGCATCGCCAAGGTAGTCACCGCCGTGGCCACGGGCGACCTGAAGCAAAAGCTCACGGTCGAAGCCAAGGGCGAAATCGCCGCCCTGGCCGACACGATCAACGGCATGATCGACACCCTCGCCACATTCGCCGATCAGGTGACCACGGTGGCCCGCGAAGTGGGTGTCGAGGGCAAGCTCGGCGGGCAAGCGAGCGTGCCCGGCGCCGCCGGCACCTGGAAAGACCTGACCGACAACGTGAACCGGCTCGCGGCCAATCTCACCACGCAAGTGCGAGCGATCGCCGAAGTGGCCACGGCCGTGACCAAGGGCGACCTCACGCGATCGATTCAGGTCGAGGCCCAGGGAGAAGTGGCGTCGCTCAAGGACAATATCAATGAAATGATTCGCAATCTCAAGGACACGACGCTCAAAAACAGCGAACAAGACTGGCTCAAGACGAACCTCGCCAAATTCAGCCGCATGCTCCAGGGCCAGCGAGATCTCTTGACCGTGGGCCGCATGATTCTCTCGGAGCTCGCCCCGGTGGTGAGCGCCCAGCACGCCGTGTTCTACATCATGGACAGCTCGCGCGAGACGCCGCAGCTCAACCTATTGGCCAGCTACGCGCTGAGCGAAGCGCAGCCGACGCCCACCAGCTTCCGGCTGGGCGAGGCGCTCGTCGGGCAGTGCGCCTTCGAGAAGCAGAAAATCCTGCTCGCCAACGTGCCGCCCGACTATATCCGGATTTCATCGGGACTGGGCGAGGCGGCGCCGCGAAACATCATCGTGCTGCCGGTCATCTTCGAGGGCCAGGTCAAGGCGGTGTTCGAGCTCGCCAGCTTCGAGACTTTCAATCTCACCCATCAGGCGTTTCTGGAACAGTTGACCGAAAGCATCGGTATCGTGCTCAATACGATCGAAGCCAACATGCTCACCGAAGGCTTGCTCAAGCAGTCGCAGTCGCTCGCCACCGAGCTCCAGAGCCGACAAGAGGAACTGCAAAAAACCAACCAGGAGCTCGAGGAAAAAGCCCAACTGCTCGCGCATCAAAACGCCGAAGTCGAACGCAAAAATGTCGAGGTCGAACAGGCGCGGCAAGCGCTCGAGGAAAAAGCCGAGCAGCTTGCCCTCACCTCGAAGTACAAGTCCGAGTTCCTCGCCAACATGTCGCACGAGCTCCGCACTCCGCTCAATAGTCTGTTGATCCTTTCCGACCAACTCTCGAAAAACCCCGATGGCAACCTCACCCCGCACAGACCGATTTCGCCAAGACGATCCACTCCTCGGGCAATGATCTGTTGATGCTGATCAATGATATTCTCGATCTGTCGAAGATCGAATCAGGCACCGTGGTGGTCGACCTCGGAGAACTGCGGTTCGACGACCTGAACAGCTATGTCGAGCGCACTTTCCGCCATGTGGCCGAAGCCAAGGGCGTCGATTTCTTCATTCATCTGCACCCCGATCTGCCCAGGGCGATTCTCACCGACTCGAAGCGCTTGCAGCAAATCATCAAGAACTTGCTGTCCAATGCGTTCAAGTTCACGCATCGGGGCAATGTGGCGCTCACCGTCGAGCGGGCGCACCAGGGCTGGAGCATGGACAACGAACCGCTGAATCGGGCCTATGCGGTCATCGCGATGTCGGTCAGCGACAGCGGCATCGGCATCTCGGCCGACAAGCAGCAAATCATCTTCGAGGCCTTTCAACAGGCCGACGGCAGCACGAGCCGCAAATACGGTGGCACCGGCCTGGGCCTGGCGATCAGTCGCGAAATTGCGCGGCTGCTCGGCGGCGAGATTCGGCTGCAAAGCACTCCGGGCAAAGGCAGTATCTTTACTCTCTATCTGCCGCAAACCTTCTCGCCGCCCAAGGCGCCGCGCAAGGCCCTCGCCGCCGCGGGGCATTACACCGAACCGGCGCCGCAGGTCGCGCTGCCCGCGGTGCTCGAAGAAGAGCCGCTCGCGAGCGACGCTTCGATTCTCCTGAACGAAGTGGGCGACGATCGCGATCTGATTCAGCCGGGCGATCAAGTGCTGCTGATTGTCGACAATGATCTCAACTTCGCTCGTTTTCTCATGGAAGTCGCCCACGAGCAAGGCTTCAAGGCGCTCGCCACGAGCATGGGCGCCGCCGCGCTCACGATGACGCGGGAATACAACCCCGTGGCGGTGACGCTCGACATTTGTTTGCCCGATATCGATGGCTGGCGAGTGCTCGATCGATTGAAAAACGATTTGCAAACACGGCATATCCCGGTGTGCGTGATCTCGACGGAAGAAGACGCCCAACGCGGCCTCGAGCTCGGCGCCGTGTCGGTGGTGGCCAAGCCGATCAAAACGAAGGAGACGCTCGAGGAGGCGATCGCGAACATTCGTCGCATGAGCGATATTCAGCGGCAGCGCATCGTGGTGGTCGAAAGCGCCCCGGCGCGCGGGCGTCAGATCATCGAACTGCTCGAGTCTCGCGATCTCGATGTGCGCGTGGTGGGCGACATGCCGAACCTTTCGCGCGAGCTCGCCGACAACGACGCGATCGACTGCCTGATCTACGATCCCGAGTCGCCCCGAGTTTCGCCCGACGACCTCGCGGCGCTGCTCAATCGACATGGGTTGGGCGCCAGCATGCCGCTGATCGTGTACTCGCAAAACGAGCCTTCGGCCGCGGTGCGTCAATCACTCAAGAAAATCGCGGCGCCGTATTTGGTAAAGGAAGTGCAGTCGAGCGAGCGGCTGCTCGATCAGGTGATCTTGCGACTGCATCGCCCGATCACGAAGCTCACGCCCGCGCAGGTGCGCATGCTCGGCGATCTGCATTCAAGCGTGAAAGTGCTCGCCGGCAAGAAGGTGCTGTTGGTCGACGACGATATTCGCAATATCTTCGCCTTGACCAGCGTGCTCGAGCGACAGAACATGGTGATTCTCTCCGCCGAGACCGGCCGCGACGCGATTCGCCAGTTGCAAGCGACGCCCGACATCGACATCGTGTTGATGGATATCATGATGCCCGAGCTCGATGGCATCGACACGATGCGTATGATTCGCAAGCTGCCGCAGTTCAAGTCGCTGCCGATGGTGGCGGTGACGGCCAAGGCGATGAAAGGCGACCGCGAAAAGTGCATCGAGGCCGGAGCGTGGGACTATCTCTCGAAACCGGTTGATTCGGAGCAAATGCTTTCGGTGTTGCGCGCTTGGTTGCATCGCTGATCGGCCCAGCGCATCGCGCGCCGTTGGACCTCGGTCGCCGCCACCGCGAGCCGCTTTTCCCGCGACAACTCACAACACGAGCCTGCCCGTGGTTTTCCTCGATACAACCGATCCGAAGCCGGCCATCGTCGAGCCCGACAGTCCCGTGAAAATCCTGGTGGTCGACGATTCTCCGTCGAAGCTGATCGCGCTGGCCGCGATCTTGGAAGAGCCCGGCCAAAGCGTGATCGGCGCGCGCTCGGGCCGCGAGGCGCTGCGACTGCTGCTGCGCGAGGACTTCGCCGTGATTCTGCTCGATATCAACATGCCCGACATCGATGGCTTCGAGACCGCCGCGCTGATCCGCGAGCGGAAACGCACCGAAAGCACGCCGATTATTTTCGTCACGGCCGATGGCGACGAGACGCATGCCCGCCGCGGCTATTCGCTCGGCGCCGTCGATTATATTCTGGCGCCGGTCATTCCCGAGGTCTTGCGAACCAAAGTCGGAGTGTTCGTCGATCTCTACCGCAAGACGCGCCAGTTGCAGCGGCAAATGGACGAGCGAGTGGCCCTGGCGCATGAGCAAGCCGGACGCGCCGCCGCCGAGCAATTGACGCGTCGCTGGGCGTTTCTGGCCGAAGCCAGTCATGTGCTCTCCCGCTCGCTCGACCTCGACGCCACGGTCGCCGGACTCTTGCATTTGCTCACCCCGCGCGTGGCCGATCTCGCGGTGCTCTCGGTGGTTGACTCCGCCACCGGCGCCACGACCCACGAACTGGCGCGCATCGATCCGGCCAGCGGCGAGTTCGAACAGCGCCGTGTCGAAGGCGACCAGCTTCCCGCGACGCTGATCGAGTCGATCGAAATCGCGGCGCACTGCGCCGCACCACCCGATCCAGCGGCGCGGAGCTCGCGACTTGGCCCGGCGGGCTCGCGGCCGCGAGCCCTGACAATGGAGCCATCGGCCACGTCTCCCCGGATAAAACCAGCGGGGAAAATGCCAGCGGCGAAAAAACCGCGGGCGAGTCCAGCGCCGCGCCTCCCGAGCGCGGCTCACGATCGCTCTCCGCTTGCTGCGCGCTGCTCGTGGCGCGAGGCAACGCCCTGGGCGTGATTACCGTGCTCGTCGATTCCGAGTCGAGGAGCCAAGCTCTCGAGATTCCGCTGATCGAAGATATCGCCAGCCGCGCGGCGATCGCGCTCGACAACGCGCGACTCTATCACGAGATCCGCGACGGTGATCGCCGCAAGGACGAATTCCTCGCCATGCTCGGTCACGAGCTCCGCAATCCCCTGGCGGCGATGGCCAACGCGCTCGAATGCCTCGAAATGATGCGCGACGATCCGGGCGCCGTCGAAGCTTCGCGCGATGTGTTTTCCCGCCAGTTGCGGCAGATGACCCGGCTGGTCGACGACCTGCTCGACGTCTCGCGGATCACGCGCGGCAAAGTTTCGTTGCGAAAGGAGTTCGTCGATCTCGAGGCGATCGTCAAGCGCGCCATCACCACGATCATGCCCGCCCTCGAGGCCCGACGGCATCAGTTGCGCGTGGATCTGCCGCCGGAAAACATTACACTCCATGCCGACGCGGCTCGCCTCGAACAGATTCTCACGAATCTGCTGCACAACGCCGTGAAATATACCGAGCCCGGCGGTTCGATTCAGGTTTCCGCCGCGCGCGATGACGACACGCTTTCGATTCGCGTCAAGGACAATGGCCTCGGCATTCCGCCCGAACTGCTGGCGAAGATTTTCGACCTCTTCGTCCAAGGCGATCGCTCACTCGATCGCTCCCAGGGCGGCTTGGGAATCGGGCTCACGCTGGTCCGGCGGCTGGTCGAAATGCACGATGGCCATGTGGCGGTCTCGAGCGCCGGGGCCAACGAAGGCGCCGAATTCACCGTGGTGCTGCCGGCCCCCGCGGCGCGAACCGCCAACGGGGAAAATCATTCGTCGGTCGCCGATCCGGTCGTCGCGCGGTCGCGACGAATTCTGGTTGTCGATGACAATGCCGATCTGGCCAATACCACGGCGCGTATCTGTGCGCCGTGGGCAACGAAGTGTGGATCGCCAACGAGGGGCTGCAAGCGATCGAGCTTGCCGCGCGACACCAGCCCGACTCGGTGCTGATCGACATCGGCCTGCCGGGGCTTGATGGATACGAAATCGCCCGGCGATTGCGACAAAAGCGAGGGTTTCAAAGCACGCTGCTCGTGGCGATGACCGGCTACGGCCAAGATGAAGATCGCCGGCGTTCGTTCGCCGCGGGCTTCGACCACCACTTGGTCAAGCCGGTTGCCTTCCGCGACTTGTTGCAAGTCTTCGCCGCCGAACCTGTTTCGACAGACGGCTCCTCGACCGCTCGCCAAGGCTAAACCCCTTTCCGAAATCTCCCCCTCTCCCCAAATGACAAAGGGGCAGGGTGAGCGCCTCGCCAATGTTATCGGATAGGTTTTATGAGCCCGCGAGACTGGTTTCTGGCCCCGATTTGCGGTCCTTGTTGCGGGGAATTACCATTCATGGAGCCGAATTGCCCGGCCGCGACGCTCGCTCGTCGCGGCCGATCGAACCGCGCGACCGTCTGGCCGCGACGTGGCCGAGGTTGGCGGCATCGGCGTTTTGGCGTCGGTCCATCACGAAATCGTTTGCGATCCCGCGCGTGCCCCCACTCAGTTATTGGCAGTTGTTAGAGTTTGCCGGCGGCCAACTCGCGAATGTGTTCGGCGCCGACTACGCGCCGGCCGACGCGTTTTGCCGCCGTGTTCGGCTTCCCTTGCCGCCCTATTTGCTGCTCGATCGGGTAACCAAGCTCGAAGCGAGTCTCGGCGATTTCTCCCAGGGCCAAGTCGAGAGCGAATTCACCATTCCCAGCCACTCGGGGCTCACGCTCGATGGCCGCATCGGCTGGGCCACCGCGCTCGAGGCCTCGCAGGCCGACATGCTGCTCCCCAGTCTCATGGGGATCGACCTCGGCCTTCGCGGCCAGAGGGTCTATCGGTTGCTCGACTGGGACTTTCAATTCCTCGGCGAATTGCCTCGGGCCGGCCAGAAGCTCCGCTATGCGACTCGCGTCGAGCGTTTTCTCGCCGCGGGGCCGCAGCGCTTGTTTTTCTTTTCCTTCGAAGCTTCGGCCGATGGGCGTCCGTTTCTATCCATGCGTTCGGCCTCGGCCGGTTTCTTTTCCGATCACGAGTTAATGTCGGCGCGAGGATTGCCACCCCGGCGCGCCGGCTTCCAATCCGACGACCGTTCGCTGGCCCGCATGCGGCCGCTCGCTCGCGCCGGCCCGGCTCGACGATGCATCGCTCAATGCTTTCGCGGCCGGCGATTTCGTGCGCTGCTTCGGCCGGCGATCGGGAAGCGCCTCGTTGCGTCTGCCCGACGGACCAATGCGCATGATCGACCGAGTGGTATCGATCGAGCCGGAAGGTGGCCGCCGAGGACTTGGACGTATCGTCGGCGAAAAGACGCTCGACCCGATGGCGTGGTATTTTACGTCGCACTTCAAGGACGATCCCGCCTTGCCCGGCAGTTTGCTTGCCGAGGGCTGCGCAGCTTGTGCAGCTTTATTTGCTGGCGATCGGTTTCGACCTCGCCGCCGGACCGTCGGAGTTTCAACCGACGCTCGGCGAGCGCCAAGCGCTTTCGTTTCGCTGCCAAACACCGCCCACCAGCGAAACATTGCGGTTTACGGCCGAAATCGAATCGCTCGGTCTCACTCCCGGACCACTGGCCCGAGCGACCGTCGACGTGGAATTTCGTGGGAAGATCGCGGCGCGTTACACCCATCTGGGCGTTCGGCTCGCGCCCCTCGGTGTTGGCTCCTTCCCGCCTTCGTCAAGCGAAACCGACGAATCGGACCGGTTTGAAAAATCGTGCGATGCGATGCCCAGCGTCGCGCGGCGCGCGTAAAAAAACCTCCGCGCCGCTAGATAGCCCGCGCGAAGGTTTTGGGATCGATCGGATCGTCGGAGCGCGGCCCGTGCCGCCGGCCGAAAGCCGTTCACTGAATATAGGAATCGAACACCCGCACTTTTTCCCAAGTCGCCTTGCCTTCGTCGACGAATTTCAAATGCCGCGGCGAAACCTGGTAATCGTCGTGGGCCTTCTTATTGGCGAACACCAGATGCAACGCGACATCGAAATCGCGCACATTCACCTCGCGATCGAAGTCCGGCGCCATGGTTCCCACCGAAAAATAGACCGTGCCCGGATGATCGACCAAATAAGTCTTGCAGAGCTCGACGAGTTTCTTGCGCCCTCGGGCGTCTTTTCCTTGAGGGTGAAGAAGACCATGTGACCCAACGGTTTTTCGGCGACGCTAGCGCTTTCGGCAGCCACGGCGGGATTCTCCGATTGTAGACCATAAATGCCGGCGCCCAACATGGCCACCAGTCCAAGAGAGAACACGAGCGAGAGAGCGTTTTTCGGCGAGAGCATGCGTTTCATGTTTGGGGAAACTCCTGGGTTAGCATGTGCGTTTGGAGGGAAGGGCGGAAGGAATCTCGCGCCGCGGCGACCGCGAACGACCAGATCGCTTCGCCGCGAGCTCGCGTGGGCAGCGGTTTGAAAAGCCCCGGCCGCCCACACAGCCGACCAAGGCCCTTCGACCGCAAGTTGGCCATTATTTTCCAAGCAGTGGCCCATGTCCAGCGACCGAATTTTTTCGGCCAGTTCCCCAGGGTTGCTCGCCGCGTCTGGGCCGGTGGCGGCTTCCAGGCGCATCGTCGGAATAAAATGCCCGTCGAGCGGCGAACCTCGCGTCGCCCAACGAGGCCAACGAGGTCGAATCCTTGTAAGGGCTGTCTTGGCAGGCCGACCGATCCGTGGTATATCTACCCCGGTTCCGGCCCGGCGCGGCGAGCATTCCCGATCCGAGCTTGGCCCGAACCCCAGGTCTCCACCCGCAAGCCGCGGGCGGCGGCGCGAGTTCTTTTACGAGAAACCGCGGTTGCCTCCCCCCTTGGCCGCCCTCGCTGGCGTCCAACTCGCGGACAGCCAAGGCCGGCCGCAAGCAGGCCCGGTCGACCATCATTCACACGGGGCGTAGCTCAGCCTGGCTAGAGCGCTGCGTTCGGGACGCAGAGGTCGCATGTTCAAATCATGTCGCCCCGACATCTAAAGCCTTGCCGTGACAGTAGTTACGGCAAGGCTTTTTTGTGACCACGAGCGGTCACAAACCTGTGACCTTTTCTGTGACCGATTCGGACGCCCAAACGTACAGTTCTGGGCTCGTTTCGGTCCCTGTCGTTTGGCTCTCCCGAGCCCGGTCGCAATTTCGGTGGCGTGCCCGACCGAACCGCCACTTAGGTCCGGGTGTCTGAATGCTCGCCCGGCCCCCCACCAATTTCCTGCCGATCCGCCATGTCCCTCGTTCTCCCCAACGGCATCCACCTGACCGAGTTTCGTCGAACCGACCAGGACGCCCTGGTCGAGTACCTTTCTGACCACGACATCTACGCTAACACGCTCAGGATTCCGCATCCCTACACGGCCGCTGATGCCGAGCATTGGTTCGAGATCGTTGAGGAAGCTGCCAAGCTGACCGGCGAAAACGTCCAATGGGTCATCAGGGACGAGTCCGAGAAGCTGATCGGCGGGATTGGACTTGAGGGATTCCGAGGCGACCATCCCCACCGAGTCGAAATGGGTTATTGGCTGGGGAAGCCGTTTTGGGGCCGTGGCATCATGACTGTAACTGTTAAGCATTTCCTCTTTCCCGAAATTGGGTTTTCGGTCACATTGATTGGATCATGGATGATCGAGATCGACGGATCGCCGAGTTGGAAGCGGAAATCGCCCGGTTGCTGGCGGAGAATATCACGCTGCGCAAGCGCGTCGAGCAACTCGAACAGCAAGTCCAAAAGTTTTTGCAGCGGCGCAAGAAAACTGCTCGGCCATTTGCGTTGGGGCGGCGCTTTGTTCGAGCCGGTGGTCGACAAACTCTGGGAACTCTTGCGCAATTCGCCGGTCGTGCAAGGCGATGAGACCGGTTGGCGAATCGACGGACTGCCCGCGTGGGCCTGGTGTTTTCGAGACACGCGCTTGGCATTGTTCCTGATCGATCGTCATCGCAATCGGGCCGTGCTCGAGCGAGCGTTGGGCACATCGTTCGCGGGCACGCTGGTCAGCGATTTTTATGCGGTCTACAACGGGCTCGACTGCCGCAAACAGCGCTGCTTGGTCCATTTGCTTCGCGAGTTGCACAAGCTGCGCGAGACGTTGCCGGCGGCGAGCGTGCGGGCCTTCATCCAGCCGTTGATCACGCTGTTTCAAGACGCGATCCGGTTGGGCCACGAGCGCAAGTCGCTCGGCAAAAAAGCTTTCAACGCGGCCCGACACGAGATTCAAAACCGTTTCGACACGTTGATGCTCGAGACGCGCGTGCGGCATCGCGAATGTTTGCGAATCTGGCGGCGGCTGTTCAAGCACTCGGACGAATTGTTCACCTTCCTCGACGATGCGAATGTTCCGGCCGACAACAACGGAACCGAACGCGACATCCGAAGCCTGGCGGCGGCGAGGAATGATGGCGGCACGCATCGGACCGAATGGAGCGCGGCGGCGTTCGCCCGAATCAAGAGCGTGATCGCGACCGGCGCGAAAAACGGTTTGAGCTTCGCAAGGTATGGAATCGAAGTCGTGCGCGCTAAATTGCAAGGCAAGACCCTGCCGCTGCCGATCACCAATAGCAGTTAAACCATCCGCCACGCGACCCATCCCCGGAAACCCCTCGCCCGCGATCCCCGCCAATATCGCCACCGCCCCCCCGCGCCAGGCCGCGCCACGGCTTAACAGTTACCGTTTCACAGAGGCCCACTGTTTGAACAAGTCATATTGCGGGTGCATCCCCTCGGTGATGACGTGCCCCCGGCACTGAAGGACCATCTGACCATCCGTCGTAAAGTGAATACCGACGTTGGTGCCGTCGATTTTCTCCTCTACGATCAGCGACTCATCAGCGATGAATCGAGTCGATTCCGCCTCGCTAAGGTGCTTGTCATCCGGCGTTCCCTTCGACCCAAAAAGATGCGGAGTCCTCGGGTATTTGACGAACTCATCATGTGAAGCACCCATGAAAGCACCCGTAATAGCCGCCCGATTCCAGTGTCCGAACCTCAACCAGACCGACTGGACTCGACGGATTTTTCCGTTGAAGTGACAAGTGCGGGGCGGACGAGGTTCGCAGTCGCTCCAAATGCCCAAGTCGCCCGTGTAAATCTCGACCAGATTGACGATTTTAGGGTGTCCCCATCCACGCTGCAAAAGGGACAGGAAATCGCCTAAAATGGCGACGGTTTGCGACGATCACGAGTTTAGCCACGGAGGGAGGCGATGCGACTGCCAGCCGAGAAAGTCAGGGAAGCAATTCTCAGCCCGGACAGGGTTTTGCGAGACGCCGCCGTCTTTTATTTCTCCCGGTCGCACTCCGACGATCCCACGCTCATGCCGCTGGTCATCGAAGCGTGCGAGCGATACGGCTCGGATGCTTTCGAGATGTTCTCTTTCCTCAGCGATCTCGTGCAAACCGAAAGCTCAGTGGGGTGGATCATCCAGCAGATCGAGTCAGCAAGGGCCGACGACGACCGTGGCGAGTTTTTTCTCGCCTCCTTCATCGCCGGATTGCGACATGCCGATCCAGCAGCACTGAAGCCTCACGAGGCGACGATTGCCGAACTGAAGAATGTGGACGACGAATCCAAGGAAGTCATCGTTCATCGCCTTGCCGTAAGCTCTTTCACTCCCGATGAACTGTGGAAGGAATTGAACAGCTTTTGCGAAGCTCAAGACAAGGAAGACGAAGCCGAGAAAGACGACGTGCAATTCGGCTTTGCCCTCGCAGATTTCCTGGCCCGTTACCCAGAGGCGTGTGCTGAGCAGGTATTGGAGATCGTGCGGCGGAAGGGAGAAGACTGGCAAGAAATTCTGGCCGTGCGAATGGTTGGTCGGCTTCGGCTGGAAGATGCTATCCCTGACTTGCTCGATCTAACGAGCGATTGCGAGACATGGGTTTTTGGGGAAGCCCTTCATGCCCTCACCCGGATCGGCACGGATGCGGTGGTCCAACCGATCGCCGCCCGTTATCCGACAGCAAGTCATGGACAGCGAATGACCTTGGCGGACTTGTTGGAAGACATTCATTCGGATTTGAGCGTTCAGACTTGCGTGGAATTGCTTGGAATAGAGCAAGACGCTGATCTGCGAGGGCATTTGATTCAGTCCTTGCTGATGAGCTTCTCCACCGAAGGCATCGAGCCAGCCCGGCAGTATGTTTTGACCCAACCGAAGACTCCTGAATTGCTGGAAGTCCGCCACGACCTGCTGGTTGCAAGCAAAATGCTCGGCGTTTCGTTCGCCGAGTTCGATGCTTGGGCGGAAGACTCCAAGACCGACGCTGAATTTCGCCGGGAATGGTATAAGGACAGTCCGCTTGTACGTCTCGCCGAAACCTTTGCCGAGCGAGATGAGGATATTGATGGCGACGGACTCGACGAGGAGTTCGATGACGTGCCAGAGGATACGTTCGTCCGATTCGAGCCCAAGGTCGGAAGAAACGACTCTTGCCCGTGCGGCTCTGGCAAGAAGTACAAGAAGTGCTGTCTCGGTAAGCGGGTGCCACGATGAAGAAGAAATTGAAACCAACCGGCGTTGAGAGTCTTGTGGAATGGCTCGATGCAGCCGCCATTGCAGCGACCGAATTGCGAATCAGTTCCAAGCCGCTCGAAACCTTGGTTCTTTCACCAGCAGGGCGAGAGCTACTGGCAATGCTGGATGGCGTTCCCAGGGGGCTGAAGAAGTTGCTTGCTAACCCCAATGCGACCATGACGATTGCCGAAGCCCTCGCCCTCGGCCACGCAATCGCCCGTGCCGTTCCCAATTCAGACCCAGGACGGAGAACGGCTCTGCTGTGGCTTTGCAAATCAGTCGTCGATTCAGTACAAGCTGAAATCGTTGCCAAGTCGGAACCGACCAAGAAGGCTCGGCCCAGAAAACGCCGACCAACCAAGACCCTCTACCAGTTCAAGATCACGCTGATGGACTCGAAGCCGCCGATCTGGCGAAGAATCCAGGTCATGGACTGCACGCTCGACAAACTGCACGAGCATATCCAGACAGCGATGGGTTGGACGAACTCGCACCTGCACCAGTTCGACATCAAGGGTGAACGATTTGGCGATCCCGATCTCTTGGAGGACGATACCTTCGACGAAATGAACGACTTCGAGGATTCGACCAGGACGATCCTCAGTCAAATCCTTCCGACCGATGGGAAAAGATTTCGGTTTCAGTACGAGTACGATTTCGGCGACGGTTGGCTGCATGAAATCTTGTTCGAGGGCTGCCCCAAAACGGAGAAGGGCCAGAAGTACCCGTTGTGCGTCGAAGGATCGTTGGCCTGTCCGCCCGAGGACGTTGGCGGCATGGGAGGCTACTACAATTACCTCGATGCGATCTCGAACCCCAAGCACGAGGAACATGAGTCGTACCTGGAGTGGCGAGGCCCGTTCGATCCCGAGGCGTTCGATCCGGCCGAAGCCACCCAGATGATGCGAGAAGGGTTGCCGGATTGGAGGGAGCAAGAGTTGTGAGCGATGGCGACAAAGCAGACAGTGATGTGAGACCAATGGCCCCAAAAACGACTGCTTTAGCAAGGTGAAGCGATGCCCCGACAGCCTCGCAAAATGTCCGAGATCATGAAGGAGATGGCGGAAAGCCTGCTCAAGAACCCCGAAGAGGATCATTCTTCGGAGGCGATGCACGCCGCCTTGTTTTTCGCCAACGTGGCGTGGAATGAATGCCTCGGACTAAACCACGGCAGAGACGGCTACGGCACCGTCTGGAGGCAATTTGAGGACGACAATCCAAAGATGTGGGACGAGTTCAAGTCAAACGACATCGAAGTCATGCTCGACGAGCTTGTGAAGTTCAAGAAACGAAAATATCCCAAGGACATGCGGCGAATTCTGACGTGCGGCATTCCTGACGGAAAGATTCGGGTCGAGTGGCTCCATCCGGTCGCACCTGGAGTGGACTCCCGGTGGGAAATGCAATTGTACGGGCTGGTCAGAACCGGCGAACGGGACGAGGCAATTCAATTCCTGCGGAAGACACGCCGCATGTCGCCAATAATGGCGGCAATGAAGGTCACCGAAGTCGCTATCAAGCTGGGGCTCAAATGATGCAGGTCGTGGCTGGCTAGGCGGGGAAGTGATCGGCATGAAGAACATAAATCTGATTGGGCTGGTGCTAACCCTCATCGTGTCGATCACTGGGCCGTCGTTCGCCGACGATTCGTCGTTGACCCCCGAAGTCATTCTCGAAGGCTTGGGCGTCTTGGATATGGCCCCGCACGGTGGCGGCAATGTTTACGCCCCATGCGTTCTCGCTGACGGTGGCTTGCTCAAGATGTGGTACGGAGGCCAAGGTAAGGACGGGCATGATCGGATTTTCTACGCTGAGTCAAAGGACGGTCACACCTGGGACCGCAAAAGCGTGGTGCTGAAGGACGACTCGGCTAATCACGTCAACGATCCTTGCGTCCTGAAAGTTGATGGCCGCTACTTCATGTTCTTCACCCATACCAAGACGGATGTGATCGAACGCATTGATGTGGCGACCTCGAACGACGGCCTGAATTGGGACGTGCGAGGCACAGCACTTGCCCCGGCGGAACCTGGTGCTTGGGATTCACTTTCGGTCGGACGACCGGCAGTCATCTATGAAGATGGCTTGTTCAAGATGTGGTTCGATGGCCGGAAGAATTTCCCACCGAATTCCCCTGTGAAGAACGTACCCTTTTCGGACAACTCGCAGCGGCACGTCGGCTATGCCACATCGAAAGACGGTGTGCATTGGGACCGGCATACTGGCAACCCTGTTTTCGGTCACGATGCAGGCGGTATCGACGTGAAACGGGTCGGCAAGACTTTGGTGATGTTGGTCGAGTCCAGAGAGGGAACTCGGCTGGCAACCAGCCGTGATGGAATCGGCTGGACTGACCGAGGAGTATTCGTGCCAAGGTCAGGCAAAGACCTCGATGCCTTCGGGCACGTCACACCGTTTTTGCTCCTGGACGAAAAGAGCGGCGTGGATCGGCTCTATTTCGGAGCGTCGTCGGCAGAAACCTGGGACCACAACAAGATTGCGGTGGTGCAGTTGGCGAAAGGATTTGTGAAGCAATGTGCCGAGGGCAAGTGACGGACGATCACGAGCCTGACCGTCTGGGCCTTGGAGGGCAACGAGTGCCGAGCCGCTTATGTGGCTTGGGGAGGGGAAGAAATTGAGCGAGGCCCGATCAAGATCGGCCAGCAGGAGTTGATCGAAGTGGCGTATGGGTGGAGTGATATTGGGGGCGTGGTGTCGTAGGATGGCCTCGCTTTGTCCCCTAGTTTAGACCGCCTCGGAATCTGTGCTGCCCATCTCTGATGGACGGCTTTTGCTCGTCAGGTGCCTGTTCTTCGGCTTGATCGTTCGTGATTTGTTCGTCGATAAATGCCGGGTTCCCATTCTTGTCCACGGAGAATGCGAATGGGCTGGCGATTTTGCCGTGTTTCTTCAGAATCATTCGCTGCATTCCAGGCGACATTTCATCGGTCATCCCTGCCCACAGCCAATGTGGAGTCGTGATAACGGCTACCGTGCCGCCTATGTAGGTCGATAGGAGATACGATCCTTGGAGCAGTTTGCCCTGGTGTACAACCCTGAACGGTGAACGCAGCCCCTCCTTGTATTTTTGTTGGCTGCGTTCGACCGATGCCCGAGAGACCACATTGTCCGATAGCTTGTCGGTGATGATGATTGTTCTCATCGTTTTGCCCTTTCATTTGCTGGTATAGCTGAGGTGCTGACGATTTGACGGACAGGCGGACAACTTAGAATGGGCGTCCAGGAGAGGAGAGCCTGGATGAGCAAGAAGCGAATTCGTTCCGTCAAGCCTGCTTCGTCGCCGCCGGGGCCGCGGGGGCCGCGGGGCCGCGGTCGCGGCGGGCATTCGACGAGGGGTTCAAGAGTGAAGCGGTAGCAATGCTGCTGGATGGGCATTCGGCGGCGTCCGTGGCCGAGCGGCTCGGGCTGTCGAGCGTGAACTTGTTGTACCGCTGGAAGCGCGAGCAGCTCGACAAGGCCGGGCCGGCGGCGAGTTCGCTCGAGGCGCGCGTGCGGCAGCTCGAACAGGAGCTGCAGCGCGTCGAGCGCGAGCGTGACATCTTAAAAAAAGCGTTGGCCATTTTCGGCCGCAACGGATAAGCGACATGTACGCCGCCGTCGAACCGATCGTCGTGGAAAGCCATACGTCTACCGCGATGGTATGCGATATTCTCGACGTTTCGCGCAGCGCGTATTACGCCTGGCGCGGCGCCGAACCATCGACGCGTGAACAGCGCGACACGGAACTGGCGCCGCGGGTGCGAGAAATCTTCTGGAAGCATCGACGACGCTACGGCGCCCGACGAATCGCCTGGGAGTTGACCGAGGCGGGCCACGCGTGCAGCCCCCGAAAAGCTGCGGAAATCATGCGAAATCAGGGCCTGAAAGCGATTCAGCCGAAGTCGTTCAAGCCGCGCACCACCGACAGTCGCCATCGCCTGGGCTACAGCCCGAACCTGTTGCTGGAGGAGCCCGAGACCACGCGGACCAATCAACTTTGGGTCGGCGACATCACGTACATTCCGCTCGCCGATCGATCGTTCTGTTATCTGGCGATGCTGATGGATCGCCACTCGCGGTTGCTCATCGGTTGGGACTTGGACGCATCGATGACCGACGCGCTGACCGCTCGCGCGCTCACGCAAGCCGTGCGTCGTCGCCAGCCTTCGACGAGCCTGATTCATCACACCGACCGTGGAGGTCAATACGCGAGCCATCGTTACCGCGACATCCTCCGCCGCGCCGGCTTCCGCCAGAGCATGAGCCGCGCCGACAACTGCTACGACAATGCATTCATCGAATCGTGCTTCGGAACCATCAAGACCGAACTGGAAATGACCGAATATCAAAACGAGCGCGTCGCCGCGGGCGAGATCGCCGAGTTCGTGCGCTACTACAACCACGAACGCCGCCACTCCTCCTTGGGCTACCGCACGCCCTTTGAATTCGAGCGACAACTGAACAACCAAACACCGACGCCTTAGGGAATCGCCTGTCCGTCAAATCGTCAGCACCTCAGGCATTTTTCAAGACCGCGCCAAGCGTGCGTTTGGGCTATCAGACGCATGCACCAAGACTTCCTAGCCATTTCAGGCCCGTACATAGGCGAACGGCTCGAATTGATCGCATGATCGAGCAGAACGAGAAGAGGGGCATTCAAAGTTCACACGTTACCCCGCACCGTGGCATCGCCCGTAACCGGGCGGAAATGGCGTTTACAGAAGCGGAATGCTTTCGCCTGCACTTTGGGGACGGCAAACTTGGCTTAGGCCTATTCGTTACTCAAATGCCGGACCTGCAGCCCAGGCCGATTTCCAGAACCTTTTACTGCACCACAGCTTACGCTTGCTAGCCCGTTGCGAAGATCGTAGAATCCTTCCCATTCTGGTGGCGGCATTCGAGCTATGCACCGCGGGCGGCAGGGAGGCGGATTTTGGGAACGGCGGCAAAGGCAATAGCTTCGCCAGGCAGCAACTGGCAAGGCCTGGTCGATCAGGCAGAATTCTACCGGCTGGATGCTGGAAGATTTCTCGCTGCCGATCAGCGCAGAGCTTGGCCAGTTTCTCACACCTGCTCCAGTTGCCCGGTTCATGGCCAGCCTTGCGAGCCCCGCATTGGCCGATATAAAGCTTCTCGATCCAGGTGCCGGCATCGGCAGTCTCAGTGCCGCATGGATTGAAGAAATACTTGGCCGCAAGAAACGACCCCGCTCAATTCACCTGACCGCATGCGAGATCGATCCCCAACTCGCGCAGTATTTACGCCAGACAATCGAAGCTTGCCACAACGCATGTCGACAAAAGGGCGTGGAATTTAGTGCCGAGGTGATCGAGCAAGACTTTATCGCTTCAGCCGTTGACTGGCTCGCACCTCCATCGTTATTTGCAAAGCGGTCGTTGTTGTTCGATTGCGCGATTCTGAATCCGCCATATCGAAAAATAAACAGCGATTCCGACGCACGCCAGGCATTGCGGGACGTGGGAATCGAGACTACCAACCTCTACACCGCGTTTCTTTGGCTTGTTCTCAAACTGCTAGGGCCTGGGGGTGAACTAATTGCGATTACCCCTCGCAGTTTTTGCAACGGACCATATTTCCGACCATTCCGCGAAGCGCTTTTGTCAGAGGCTCATATTTCCCGTGTGCATGTCTTCGAGTCTCGCAAGTCGGCGTTCCGCGAAGATGAAGTGCTCCAGGAAAACATCATATTCAGGGCAGTAAAAGCGACGGCGGCCGATGAAACCACGACTATTTCGACATCCCACGGTCCTGACGACCCGGACATCTCGTCTCGCGACGTGAGTTATCAGGAATTCGTGCCCGACAATGACCCAGGGCGTGTGATCCATCTCGCCCCCGACGAGTTACAAGGGCAAGTTGCCCGGCGCATCCGAAGCTTCACAGCCGGGCTGCCAGACCTTGGCATCCAAGTATCAACGGGAAGGGTGGTGGACTTCCGTGCCAAGGAATTCCTTATCCATGACCAAGCAACCGGCGAATCGAATGGCAATGCCGCGCCGCTCATTTACCCAACACACTTCGATGATGGAGAAATTACTTGGCCGAAGGAAGGGAAAAAGCCCAATTACCTGCGAATCGCCGAGGAAACCAACTCGCTTCTAGTCCCGTCTGGCGTTTACGTGCTGGTCAAACGGTTCTCTGCGAAAGAGGAAAAACGTCGGGTATCGGCCGCACTCTGTCGGCCGGAGAAATTGCCGAACGTCAGCTTTGCCTTCGAGAACCACCTAAATTATTTCCACGACAGCGGCAAGGGCCTTACGCTCGCACTGGCTAAGGGCCTTACGGCATACCTGAACTCCAGTTTGGTCGATTCTTACTTCCGACAATTCAGTGGCCACACGCAAGTCAACGCTTCTGACCTTCGCAATTTGCCTTACCCCAATCGAGAAACGCTTGAACGGATCGGCCGCTCTGCTAAAGGTTCGTTGTCGCCGCAGGAGAACATTGACCAACTCATTGCAAAGGAACTTACCGACGTGGCCAAAGACACCGCGGACCCCTTGAACGCACGAAAGCGAATCGACGAAGCTCTTGCAATACTCAAGCTGCTGGGACTACCACGTGCCCAGCAGAATGACCGCTCAGCGTTAACGCTTCTTGCCCTTGCTGAGATTAAGCCGGATACCGCTTGGCCGGATGCATCCTCGCCCCTTATGGGCATTACGCCCATCATGGACTTCGCGAAGGAGCACTACGGAACGACCTACGCGCCGAACTCTCGCGAAACGTTTCGACGCCAGACAATGCATCAGTTCGTCGAGGCCGCGATATCGCTTTACAACCCTGACAAGCCTGACCGCCCGGTGAATTCACCCAAAGCCGTATATCAGATAGCTCCACTATTGCTCGATGCGTTGCGAGCCTATGGGACGAGGAAGTGGGACAAGTTTTTGCAAGACTGGCTCTCCACGGTCGAGACCCTGAAGGTCCGATACGCCCGCGAACGCCAAATGTCGAAAATACCGCTCAAGCTTCCGACCGGAGAGCAGATCGAACTTTCCCCTGGCGGCCAGAATGTCCTTGTCGAACAAATCATCCATGAGTTCTGCCCACGCTTTACCCCGGGCGGAGCACCGATCTATATCGGCGACACGGAGGAGAAGTACGCGTATTTCAACAAGCCAGCACTCGATGCACTTGGGGTAACGGTCGACTCCCACGGCAAAATGCCGGACGTTGTGATCCATCACATCGAAAAGAACTGGCTTGTTCTCGTCGAGGCGGTGACCAGCCACGGCCCCGTCGACGGAAAGCGCCGTGACGAGCTGAAGCGGCTATTCACCAAGTCATCGGCTCCTCTCGTTTATGTAACGGCGTTCATGGATCGCAGCGCAATGGTCCGCTTTCTCGGCGATATTTCGTGGGAAACCGAAGTTTGGGTCGCAGACGCCCCATCACACATGATTCATTTTAATGGCGAGCGATTTTTGGGACCGTATTAAATACGCTCTATTCTTTGAGCCAGCCGCCGCGACATGACGCGTGCCGCTTGTTCATTCAATGCCGTAGGCACGTATTGCCGGTACGCATCATGACTGGCGATCAAGGGAGAGTTCATGGTCGACTTCGACAAACTGCGAACAACGAAGAAAAAGCCTAAAGAAATTGATCCATTAGAGATCTTTCGTCGATTGCCGAAGCCACCAGGCTTTAACGACCTCTATACAAGTCAGGCTGAGGTGCTCCAGACATGGTTTTCACGACGAACTGATCGTGACGTAGTCCTAAAGCTTCATACCGGTGGAGGGAAGACGCTCGTTGGTCTTCTAATGGCTCAGTCAACACTAAATGAAACCGCTGAGCCAGTCGTGTACCTGACCCCCACAGTTCAGTTGGTCAACCAGACACTTGAGAAAGCGAAGGCACACGGAATACCTGCGGTCCCGTACGAGCGCGGCCAACCGCTGAACGACGATTTTGTAAACGGCAACGCAATTATGGTCGCCACCTATAAGGCCCTATTTAACGGTCGCAGTAAATTCGGTCTGCGCGGCGCGGGCCATCCGCAAAAGGTTTCAGCGCTGATTCTTGATGACGCCCATGTTGCATTCGCTGTTGTTCGGGAGTCATTTACACTTGAGGTAGCGTCGAGTAAAGATCGCGCGCGGTACGAAAGTCTGGTCGGGTTGTTCCGAAAGGCATTTAAGGATACCGATAGGCTCGGTACGTTCGACGATACCGTATCGGGGTCGGAATTCGGCGTGCTGGAAGTGCCATACTGGGCATGGCATGAACAACTAGACGCTGTGCGAGAGCAACTCAAATCAGAATGCCGAGGAATACGCGTTAGTGTGGCCGCTTCTGCGCGATCAATTGCATTTGTGTCATGCGCTTATTAGTCGCGACGCTTTCACCATTACCAGTATTTTACCACTGGTCAACGCATTCCCGACGTTTGCGGAGGCGCCGCGTCGCATCTACATGTCGGCTACTATCGCAAATGATAGCGAGATAATACGGACTTTTGATGCTAGCCCGGAATCCGTGGAGAAGGCACTAACCTCCAGAGGGTGCAATCGCGCCCGTAGCAGGTTTTGTCCGCCGTGGGCGGGTTGGCGGCGAGTGCGATTGGTCTTGGAGAAAGGGCGGCCTCGCGACCAAACTGGGTGACTTTTTGTTGTGCGAACAACACCCAGCCCGAAAGGAGGCCGTCCCATGCGTCAAGGTAATCGCCGTTCGCGGCATTTGACAAGAGTGATTGATTCGCTGCCGATCGCCCTGCTCATGCGTCTGGCGATCTTGGTGTTCCGCGCTACCCGACTGGCAAGACGATTTTTTGAGCGAGCCCGCCTCGCCCCGGCGGACGCTCGAGTTCGAAATCCGCTTGCGTCGGTTGCTCGACGCGGTGGGCCGCGAGATCGTCGAGTGGACTTACAATGCCAGCGAACCGGCCGACGCGAGCGGCTTGCCGACTCGGCTGCGACTCGACGGCGAGGAGTATCGCCGCAACCGCAAGACGCCGCGGCAGGTGGCCACGTTGTTCGGATCGATCAAGCTCTGGCGCTGCGTGTATCAAGCCGTGGAGGCGGGCGCGCGGGGCTTCTTTCCGCTGGAGCACGCCTTGGGCATTGTGGCCCATGCGGCCACGCCGGCGCTGGCCGACGCCGTGGGACGATTGGCCGCGGAACTGACCCAGCAGCAAACGCTCGACGCGATCGCCGAGCGGCATCACGTGCGCTGGTCGGTGGGCCTGCTGCGCAAGGTGACGGCCACGCTGGCCGAGGCAATGGCCCCGCTGCGTCATGCCGCGCAAGTCGCGCAGTTGGTGGCATGGCTGAAAAAAGCCGAGCAATCCCGCGGTAAATTCCGACCCACGTTGGCCGTGGGCCGCGATGGCGTGATGGTTCCCATGCGGCCGTGCTGGGAAGAGGCGAGCACGGCCACGGTCAGCGTACACGATCGCCGCGGCAAACGCTTGGGCACGGTCTACCTGGGCCGCATGCCCGAGCCGGGACAAGCCGCGCTGGGCGCTCAATTGACGCAACTCTTGCAAGCCGTGTTGGCCATCTGGCGGGGAGCGATGCCGCGACTGATCTACATCACCGACGCCGGCTCGCATCCGCAAAACTACTTTCGGCACGTGTTGCGTTGGATGAAGCATCCACGCACGGGCCGGCGGCTGGCTTGGCAATGGGTGGTCGACTACTTCCACGCATGCGAATATGTGGGCAAGCTCGCGGAGGCGTTGTTCGGCGCCGGCGCCGAAGCCGCGGCTTGGGCGGCACGCATGCGACGCGCGCTCAAGGAGGACCGCGGCGGCGTCAAGCAGGCGCTGCATAGCGCGCGAGCGCTGCGCGCGAAACGTGGCTTGAAGGGGCGTCGCAAGGATTTCCAGCGAGCGATCAACTACCTGCGCAGAATATCGCGATCACATGAACTACTGGAAATGCCGACAGCTCAAGCTGCCGATCGGCAGCGGCGTCACCGAAGCGGCCTGCAAAATGATCTTCGGCCATCGCTTCAAGCAGTCCGGCATGCGCTGGAAACAGGGCCACTCGCAACACGTGCTCGACTTGCGCGTGATCCTCAAAAGCCACATCTGGGAAGCCGTCCGCAACGCTTGGCTCCAGCGATGGCAGCCCGCGAAAACGGCAACGGGCGAGCCCCAACCGACGAAAACACCCCCAAAACCCCGAAAAAACCCGCTACCAGCGTGATTACACCCATTCAAATTGAATAAACTCCCCTGATTTGGACTGGGGCATCCCAGCGAAGTGCTTCCTTTTTCCCAAACTACGGATGGCGGGGATTAAATCTGTCGGAACTTGTTTCGGCCACCAAGCATACATGTCAGTTGTGTCCCTTCTTCTTGCCCATCAAATCCCAACACGAATCAAATTCGCTGGCTCCTGGGGACGCCCCAGGACGTTGGGGTTTCGCAGATGGGCAGCACGAGTCGCCCTGAGAGGGGATGACCGAAATGGCTTGGAGCGGGTCCAGCCGTTCAGATTCCAAGAGGGCGTGCGGCAGGCCAACGGCGTGAAACTTATTCACGAGCGGCTGCCCAGCGGCTAACTGGGATCGGGAGCACTGGATCAGCCTACGAAGCCCCGAGGAGGATCGGCCGATGTACTGTGCTGCGTAATAGAGGGTCAACATATCGCACCATAGGTAATGCCCCCGGATAGGGGCGTTTCCAAATAGTGCTGACTGTCAACCAGACAGGGGCAATGAGCCCCGAGGCGAATTGAAGTAACTGTTAAGCCGTGGCGTGGCCTGGGCGGGGGGGCGGTGGCGATATTGGCGGGGATCGCGGGCGAGGAATTTCCGGGGATGGGTCGCGTGGCGGATGTTTTAACTGCTATTGGTGATCGGCAGCGGCAGGGTCTTGCCTTGCAATTTAGTGCGCACGACTTCGATTCCATACCTTGCGAAGCTCAAACCGTTTTTCGCGCCGGTCGCGATCACGCTCTTGATTCGGGCGAACGCCGCCGCGCTCCATTCGGTCCGATGCGTGCCGCCATCATTCCTCGCCGCCGCCAGGCTTCGGATGTCGCGTTCGGTTCCGTTGTTGTCGGCCGGAACATTCGCATCGTCGAGGAAGGTGAACAATTCGTCCGAGTGCTTGAACAGCCGCCGCCAGATTCGCAAACATTCGCGATGCCGCACGCGCGTCTCGAGCATCAACGTGTCGAAACGGTTTTGAATCTCGTGTCGGGCCGCGTTGAAAGCTTTTTTGCCGAGCGACTTGCGCTCGTGGCCCAACCGGATCGCGTCTTGAAACAGCGTGATCAACGGCTGGATGAAGGCCCGCACGCTCGCCGCCGGCAACGTCTCGCGCAGCTTGTGCAACTCGCGAAGCAAATGGACCAAGCAGCGCTGTTTGCGGCAGTCGAGTCCGTTGTAGACCGCATAAAAATCGCTGACCAGCGTGCCCGCGAACGATGTGCCCAACGCTCGCTCGAGGACGGCCCGATTGCGATGACGATCGATCAGGAACAATGCCAAGCGCGTGTCTCGAAAACACCAGGCCCACGCGGGCAGTCCGTCGATCCGCCAACCGGTTTCGTCGCCTTGCACGACCGGCGAATTGCGCAAGAGTTCCCAGAGTTTGTCGACCACCGGCTCGAACAAAGCGCCGCCCCAACGCAAATGGCCGAGCAGTTTTCTTGCGCCGCTGCAAAAACTTTTGGACTTGCTGTTCGAGTTGCTCGACGCGCTTGCGCAGCGTTCCGTTCTCCGCCTGCAACCGGGCGATTTCCGCTTCCAACTCGGCGATCCGTCGATCTCGATCATCCATGATCCAGTCAATGTGACCGAAAACCCAATTTCGGGAAAGAGGAAATGCTTAACAGTTACCTCGCGAAGAATCCTGTGACTCCCCTCGGAAGTATCATCGTTGCATTTTTCGGGAATCAACTCTTGTTTCGAGTTCATTCTCGACCGTTAAAACCCAACCATCGGTTCATGGTTTTAAGAAACGTTCTAGTCCGTGCTTCAACATAACATAACGCCTCGGAAAGGTCTGCAATCATCACCGGTCTCGCTCACGGCTTCGGCGTTGTCGGGCGGTTGTGCTTGCGCTGGGCGGACACGAGACCGGCGATCGCCGCCGCGGCGCCGGCGATGGGGATTGTGCGGGCTTCCGCTTCCCAGCGCCATTTGACTTCTAGCTGGCCGTCCTTGAGGCTTCGGCCGCCGACGACCACGCGCAGCGGGATGCCGATCAGGTCGGCGTCCTTGAATTTCACGCCCGGACGCTGGTCGCGGTCGTCGAGCAAGGTATCGACTCCGAGCGAGCCGAGCTCCTTGTAAAGCAGTTCGGCGGTCTCGCTGACCTCGGTTTCGCGCACATTGAGCGGAGTGAGCACCACCTCGAAGGGCGCGATCGCCATCGGCCACAAGATGCCGTTTTCGTCGTGGCTGGTTTCAATGAGCGACGCCAAAATTCGGTTCACGCCGATTCCGTAGCAACCCATGATCGCGGGATGCAGTTGCTCATTGGCGTCGGCAAAGCGGGCTTCGAGCGCGGTCGAGTATTTCGTGCCGAGCTTGAACACGTGACCGATTTCGATCGCGTGGCGAAGTTCGAGCGCGCCATCGCAGCGCGGACACGGGTCGGCGGCGGCGGCGTTGCGCAGGTCGGCGAAGCGCTCGGCGGCAATGCTAAAATCGCGATCCAAATTCACGCCCACGAAATGTTTGTCGGCTTCGTTGGCCCCGGTCACGGCGTTGACCATGCCGCGAATATCGTGGTCGGCCCAAACCGGGATTTCGAGCCCGATCGGGCCGGCGAATCCGACGGGCGCTTTGGTCACGGCCTCGATCCGCTCGGGCGGGGCGAGCTCGAGTCGAGCGGCGCCCAGGGCCCGGCGAATCTTGCCTTCGTTGGCCTCATGGTCACCGCGCACCAGCACCGCAATGGGCTGGTCGTCGGCCAGATAGATGAGCGTCTTGATCATTGCGTGCGGTTTGCATTTGAGCAACTTGCTCACTTGCTCGATGCTGCCGACCATGGGCGTGTCGAGCTTGGTGAGCGGCTTTTGGGTGGCGCCGGCGGGCGCGGTGGCCGAGCGGGCGCCGGTTTCGGCGCGCTCGAGATTGGCGGCATAGCCGCAAGCCTTGCAATGCACGACCGAGTCCTCGCCGTTATCGGCGAGCACCATGAACTCATGGCTCGCGTCTCCGCCGATTGGCCCGCTTTCGGCTTCGACCGCCAGATAATCGAGCCCGCAGCGGGAGAAAATGCGGCAATAAGCGGCGTACATCGCGTCATAGCTTTTGTTGAGGCCCTCGACCGAGGTGTCGAAGCTGTAGGCGTCTTTCATCAGGAACTCGCTGGTGCGCAAGCATTCCGAATCGCGGCGCGCTCCTCATTGCGAAACTTGGTCTGAATCTGATAGAGCGTGATCGGCAGTTGGCGATAGCTCGATATGTGGCGGGCCACGAGTTCGGTGACGACCTCCTCGTGCGTCGGTCCGAGGGCGAGCGGCACCTGCTTATTTTGCCGGCGAACGTTGAACTGCATGAGCACATTGCCAAACGCGGCCAACCGGCCCGAGCGTTCCCAAAGACTCAGCGGAGTGAGGGCCGGCATCAAGAGCTCGACAGCGCCGGCGCGATCCATTTCATCGCGCACAATCGCCTCGGCCTTGCGCAGCGAGCGGAGACCGAGCGGCAGATAGGTGTAAGCGCCGGCCATGAGCTGGCCGACGAGTCCCGCGCGAAGCATCAGCACATGGCTGGGAATCTCGGCGCCCTCGGGAGTTTCTTTCATGGTGGGAATCAGCGATTGGCTCCAGCGCACGGGCGGAATCCTTTCTGGCAGCGGGAAATCGGGGTCGGGTCGGCGACCGAAAAACAACGACGTTTTCAAACGGCAATTATGCACGGCCGCAGGACTTCGGATAGCTCACGCGGAGCCGCCGAGGCGCGGAGTTGGAGAAAGCCTTTCGGCGGCGTTCTCCTTCGGTTCGATCATTCTCTGCTTCATGCTCTACTCCGCCGCCCTCCGCGCCTCCGCGTGAAACTTCCCCCGTATCTTCGTTGTCTCTCCGAGCGAGCTCGGTCGCGCGGCGTGGCGCGGCCCGGCGAGGAATCCGACCATTCTAGGTCCGGGCGAGCAATTGCCATAGATCGGCTTGCTCCAGGCCGGGTGAAACGGGCAATCCGTCGGAAAAAGCCCGAACCGCCGCGGCCCTCGGAATCGCTGGCCGGCGCTCCGCGAGCGTTAGAACTGTCGCACGGCCGACGATTGCCGTAGAATCGAATTTTTCGCGGGTCGACCCGACTCCCGCTGGCGGCCCCGAACTCCGCGGAGCCAACCCATTACCCTTTCCCGATAATGGGGAGCGGGGGGAGTCGTCGGTTAGGCTCCTAGCGCGCTGGCGACTCATCTGGCGGCGCGCCTCGGGAATTTTTTTTCAAGGAACGGAAAGGCAGGCTCTTCGCGTGACTCAAACCGCAACACCCCAGAGCGGCAAGGCGAGCCCGCCGCGGCGGTTCGTCAGCCAACTCGCGCACCAGGAAAACGTGGACCAGGTGTTCTTGGTGTCGGAAAAATCGCTCCGGCCGAATCGCAACGGCCACCTGTATCTGCAAGTCGATCTTTCCGATCGCAGCGGCTCGCTCAGCGCCCGTATGTGGAACGCCAGCGAGAACGATTATCGCAACTTCGACAACGGCGACTATGTGCGCGTCGAGGGGGCCACCCAACTCTTTCAAGGCAGCATCCAACTGATCGCCACCCGCATCAGTCGGGTTTCGCCGCAAGATGTGAATCTCGACGATTTTCTGATCCTCGACTCGAAGCACATCGACGTTCTCACCGGCCGGCTGACCGACATGCTCCGCGGTCTGCGCGATCCGGCGCTGCACACGCTGGCCGAGTGCTTTCTGATGGACGACGAATTCATGCGCAAGTTCACCCGCGCTCCGGCCGGCGTGAAGAATCATCATGCCTATGTGGGCGGGTTGCTCGAGCATGTCGTGAGCCTGATGAACCTCGTCCAGCGCATCGATGGGCTCTATCCGCGGCTCGACACGGAACTGCTCCTCGTGGGCGCATTTCTGCACGACGCCGGCAAAGTCGACGAACTGAGCTACGAACGCGATTTCGCCTACACCGACGAGGGCCAGTTGATCGGCCACTTGGTGATGGCCGTCGGCATGCTCGACCGCAAGCTGCAAGAGGCCGAACGTCTGGGCGGCGAGCCGGTGCCGGCCGAGGTCGTGCTCCGCCTCAAGCACATGATCGTGAGCCATCATGGGCAATACGAATACGGCAGTCCCAAATTGCCGATGACGCTCGAGGCCGTGGCCCTGCACCAGCTCGACAATCTCGACGCGAAAATGCACGGCTTCGAGCAACTGATGCGCGACGACCCGAACATCGGCAGTCCCTGGACCAACTTCCATCAACATCTGGGCCGCAAACTTTTCAAAGGCGCCGGCGACTCACGTCGCGGGCTCGATGAGTGACGCATGTCCGACCGTGAATCCATGAATAGCGAACCCAATGGCGAGCCGCCCTCGGAGCGCGACCTCGAGCGCGAGGTGCTCGCGCTGGTCGGGCAAAACGGCTTTCGCCCGCAAAAACCCCGCGCGCTGGCCAAAAAGCTCGGCCTCGACGACGACGGCGCCCGGCAGCTCAAGCGCGCGATCAAGCGGCTCGTGAAGCGGGGCCGAATCGTGTGGGGCGCCAATCACCTGGTGCAAGCGGCGCCCAGCGTGCATGTCGGCGCGGCCCTGGTCGCGCCGGCCGGCGCGAACTCTCGGATTACCGGCGTGTTTCGCCGCAATCTGGCTGGACACGGTTATGTGCGCCCGGCCGGCAGCGCGCCGGGCGCCGATCGCAAGCTCGATATCTTCATCGCGGCGAAAGACAGCCTCGACGCGGCCACCGGCGACAGCGTGCTGGTGCGACTCAAGAAGAAGCACGCCGGCCGCGGCCAAAATCCCGAAGGCGAAGTGGTCGAGATCATCGAGCGGCAAACGCATCAATTCGTCGGCGTGTATTTCGAGTCGGCTGGCGCGGCCTATGTGCGGATCGATGGCCGAACCTTCATTCAGCCGGTGCTGCTGGGCGATCCCGGCGGCGACAATGTCCAGCCCGACGACAAGATCGTCGTCGAAATGGTGCGATTTCCCTCGCAGTCCGATGGGGGCGAGGCGGTGATCGTCGAAGTGTTCGGCGCTCGCGGCGCGGCGGGAGTCGACACGCTTTCGATCATGCGCGAATACAATCTGCCCGACGCGTTTCCGGAAGACGCCGTGATCGAATCGCGCGCCGAGGCCGACGCGTTCGACGAGACGATCGACTCCGGCCGGCGCGATCTGACCGATTTGCCGATCATCACGATCGACCCGAAAGACGCCCGCGACTTCGACGACGCGATCTCGCTCGAGCGCATTGAAAACGGCCACTGGCGGCTGGGAGTCCATATTGCCGATGTGTCGCGGTTCGTGCGGCCGAAAACGGCGCTCGACCGCGAGGCGCATTCCCGCGGCACGAGCGTCTACCTGCCCGACCGCGTGATTCCGATGTTGCCCGAGATCATTTCCAACGGTCTCGCGAGCCTGCAGCCCGATCGAGTGCGATACACCAAGAGCGTGTTTATCGAGTTTAGTCCCGAGGGGGCGCCGATCGCCGCCGAGCCGATGAGCGCCGCCATTCGCAGTTGCCGCCGGTTCACGTATGAAGAGGTCGACGAATATCTCGCCGATCCCGAGGCCTGGACCGACAAACTCACGCCGGCGGTGCATAAGCTGCTGGCCGAGATGCGCGAGCTGGCCCGGCTCCTTCGCGAGCGGCGTTTTCAGCGCGGGGCTCTCGAGCTCAGCATGCCGGAAGTAAAAGTCGATCTCGATCGCGATGGCCATGTCACGGGCGCCCATGTGGCCGAGAACACCGAGAGCCATCAGATCATCGAGGCGTTCATGCTCGCCGCCAACGAAGCGGTGGCCGAGCTGCTGGCCAAGGCGGGCTGGCATTTCTTGCGCCGGGCGCATGGCGCCCCGACCCGCGAAAGCTCAAAGCGCTCACCGAATTCGTGCGCACGCTGGGGTTCGAGGTTGAAAGCCTCGAGAGCCGGTTCGAGATGCAGCGGCTGTTGGACAAAGTGACCGGCCGGCCCGAGCAACATGCGGTGAATTTCGCCCTCTTAAGGTCATTGCAACGCGCCGTGTATGCTCCCGGCGAAGAGGGGCACTATGCCCTGGCGAGCGACTGCTATTGCCACTTCACCTCGCCGATTCGCCGCTATCCCGATCTGACGATCCACCGGCTGTTCGACGCGCTTTTGACCCGCAAGAAGCCTCGTAACAATTTCAGTGAATTGGCCGTGCTGGGCGAGCATTGCTCCGATCGCGAACGACGGGCCGAGGCGGCCGAGCGCGAATTGACCAAGGTGAAACTGCTCACCTATCTGGCCGGTCGCGTGGGCGAGGAAATGGACGCGGTGGTGACCGGAGTCGAGGAGTTCGGCTTTTTTGTCCAGGGCGTCGACTTGCCGGCCGAGGGCCTCATTCACGTCAGTTCGCTCCAAGACGATTTCTACCGCTTCGACCGCCCGACGCATTCGCTCGCCGGGCTCCGCTCGGGCAATAGCTACCGATTGGGCGACGCGGTGCGCGTGGCGGTGGCGCGGGTGGACGTGGACCGGCGGGAACTTGATTTTCGGCTGATGGCCCGAGGCGGCAGCGCGGCGATGAAAGACGATCGCTCGCCCGGCCGCGGACCGCGCCGCGGCGGCAAGCGGCCCAATCGCGGCGCCTCGGCTCGCGACAATCGCGTCGGCCAAGGCAAACACACCGGCCGCGATAAGCCCGCCGGCAATGAAAAGCACGCGGGCCACGGCAAACGCCCCACCAAGAAGCGCCGCCGCAAGTAAATTCGCCAACCCCCAGATTTTGGCAAAGGTCCCATACCCTCACCCCCTTCCGTGTTTTTCCGTGTCCGTCCGTGGCCATGTCCGTCGCGACATTCCGTTCCCGTGCCCGTCCGTGGCAATGTCCCTCCGTGCCCGCGCCCCCTTCTCCCGTCATTTAGCCGCCGGCCAGATCGGCGAATCCCAGCCGGAAAGGTCTTGGGGCTTCACATTGTTGGCCCTGTTGGCGCCGCCGTGCCATGTCGGCCGGTACTCGCCGACGATGGCGACATTGGCGTCAGGCTTGATCTCGCCCTCGAGGCCCGAGGCCCAGAAGCAAGCATTTACGAGCATCCGACGAAATCCCTCGTTGAGCAGATCGCCGCTCGCGCCGTAGGTGGTGGTAAACACACGGCCCGATTTGCCGGACGCGCTTTGATAGTTCCGCACCCAGGCGGCGGGAACCGGTTTCATTTTCGTGTCGACCGGCGAATCGGGTGTCATGCCCAACAGCGGCTGAGCGATCGCCAAGACTTCGCTGCCGGCGATCGGGTCGGCATTGTAGCCGCCCTCCTCCACCCACATGTCTTTCACGCCGCGCAGGATCGGATGGCTCGACTCGCCCGGCGCGATTTCAAGCCGGGTGCTCGACCGATGATTGTCGCCGTGGTGACCGACCCAAGTCTCACCGAGAATCTGCCGGCCAAATCCACCGCGATAGTCGGCGGCCTGATTGTTCCAGTCGTATTTGGCAAAGGGGCTCTCTTTCGGAATATTGAATGCATGCGTCGCCGTGCGCAGCCCGACGACCGGGCCGCCGCGGTCGAGATAATCGACCAACGGCTGCATTTGCTCGGCCGGCGGATTCTGGAAACGGGTAAAGATCACGAGCAGATCGGCCGTCTTCAGGGCCTCCGTGCCGGGGATGTTCGACTTGCCCGGCACGATGTCGCCGGTTTTCTCATCGACGCCAAACAGCACGGTGCATTGATAGCCATGATGCTTGGCGAGAATGCGAGCAAGCTGGGGAATCGTTTCTTCCGAGCGATATTCATGATCGCTGGCGATGAGCACCACCTGCTTCCCGTGCCCGGCGCCCTCGGCGCCGCGATAGACAAGCGGCTCCGCCCGAACGGGACGTTCGACTCCGGCGAGGCCAAGCGCGAGCGAAGCGAAGGCAAGTGTTCGAGCGGCAATGGCAAAGACACAATGGCGCATAAACGATCTCCCTGGGGGCGAGTGCGTGGAAGGAGTGCGTACGAGTGGGGTCGATCTTCGGGACTCGTGTCTTGCGTCGCGAGATCGCCAAGCACGAAGCATGCGCACGATGAGGTCGAGATTCAAGCTCTCGGCGCTACCCAAGCGCGTTGGCAAAGACAGCCGGAATGAAACGATGCAACCCGCTCGCGCGGCCCGACGGATCACTCGGAGCCGGCGAGCGGCTGCTTCTTTTGCGTGATCACCGTGCATTGCGGCGACATTTCCGCATTGAGCGCGGTGTAGCTCTTCCACTCCTCGGGCACATTGTCTTCGTGGAAAATCGCTTCCACCGGGCACTCCGGAACACAGGCTTCGCAGTCGATGCATTCATCGGGGTGGATATAGAGAATCTTCTCGCCTTCGTAGAAGCACTCAACCGGGCAAACGACGACACAGTTGGTATACTTACAGCCAAGGCACGGTTCGCACACGACGTGGGTCATCGCCCGGGTACTCCTCAAGAAAATTCACGATTTGCACAAGTTGCCGCGCGACTCACGGGCCCAAGGCGCCGCCACGAGCCCAACTCGGCTCACGCCAGCCTAGGAAAAGCTCCCGACGCGGAAAACGCTTCAGGTCGGGCGGCGACGGTTCGCGCCGAGCGACAAATGCTTACCGAGTCAGCACTTGAAGTGCTGGGTTCGGCCCGCGAGTCGTGCGAATTCTATAGCTCGCCGCTCGCTAATGTCAACCCATGCCCGACCCGGGCCGCGTCGTTTTTTGCGCGCGATCGAGCTTGTCACAAGGGCGCGCTTCACTTAAGATCATAAATGTAAAAGAGTTCTGTTGAAAATGGTGCCGTCTCCGGTTGTCGATCGTCGCAAGTCGTTGTCGGCCGAGCGATTGGCGAACGGGTCGCTGTTATACGTGGCTCCGCGATTTGGCGCTTAGCCTGCGCCTGCTTGCGGCGCCGTAAAAATTTGGTCCCGCTGCCCGGCAATCGTCGCAATCGCAAGAGGGCTCGGGACTGCCGAGCGGGTTTGGATTCAAGTTTTAGACCGTTTTTCGCGAGTTTTGGGTTAGGCTCCATTTTTTGCTTCGCGTTTCGGGATCGGCCAAGGGATTGTAGCTCTCAGCGACGCGCGTCTATCGAAGGGTCGCCCCAGTGGCATTGTCTGAAATCGATCGCAGTTTGTTGCAACGCTGTCTGGCGCGGCGTCCACGCGCTTGGGAAGATTTCGTCGATCGTTTCATGGGCCTTGTGATCCATGTGGTCAATCATTCGGCCCAATCTCGCTCGCGCCGACTCACGGCCGAAGACCGCGAGGACTTGGTAGCGCAAGTGTTTCTGGCGATTGTGCGCGAAGACATGGCGCTCTTGCGCCAGTTTCGCGGCGAATGCAGCCTGGCGACCTATCTCACGGTCGTCGCCCGGCGAGCCGCGGTGCATGAACTGCTCAAGCAAAAGGCCAATGCCCGGGTGACCAACGGCGAGGCCGTGGCGGCCGAATTCGCGGCCAGCCAGGGCGGCGCGGGCGGCGCTGCGCGGAACATCCGGTCGAGCGACGCCTGAGCGACCGCGAGGAAGTCGAGCGGCTGCTTTCGGAGCTCGACGTCGCCGAAGCGCAAGTGGTGCGGCTCTACCATTTGGAAGGCAAGAGCTATCAAGAAATCAGCCACGCGGTGGGCATGCCGGAAAACAGCATCGGCCCCACGCTCAGCCGCGCCCGCCGAAAAATGCGCCAAGCCGACGCCGGCCCGGCCACCGGCTGAGCGGCTCGCTCTTGCTCACATGAAGCGCTCGATAGGCGCGTGTCCGGCGACATGCCCGTGTCGGGCTACGCTGCCGATCGCGACCGATGGGTGTCATGTTCAAACGAATCGAAAGACTCGGCGAGCGATTCCAGACTCTGACCGCCGCGAAGCTCGGCCTCATTGTCCATGCCTCCATCGCGGTCTCCTTTCAAGTGCGCGAGAATGGGGACATTACTATTGGCGCATGACACAATCGTGCTCGCATCGCGTTGACGGTTCGCCTGCCGGCTGGTAAAAAGTTGGATTCGCGTCGCACGCCACTCGCGACCCGCGCGGGGGCTCGATATTTTCATTTGCGGCGGCCATCGAGGGCGCCGCCCATGTCGCATTCAGCCAGGAGTTTTATCGCATGAGCGGAATCAGTGATCGGCATCAGGAAATCGCGCGGCGGCGACGGCGGCGGAAGTCGCTCAAGAAGCTGGCGGGCCGACTGAAAAAAGCGACAGCCTCGGAAAAATTGGTAATCGCCGCCAAACTCCGCCGCATGACCTCCGGCGCCGAAGTGATCATCGCCAACTGGGGCCTCAAGGAAAGCGACCGCTAACAGCTCCCGCTACCCCTCTCCCTCCAGGAACACGACTTCTCGAAACGTCGTGTTTTTTGCCGTTCCTTCGGTCGTTATTCTGACCCCGCATCCACGCGGCGCGGCGTGTTGAATATTTCAGCAGGCCGCTGGGGCCGACGCGCTCGCATGCCCGGTTTGGCATGCGTCGCGGCGGCGTGCTATGATCGTGGTTCCAACCTTCGCGATCGCGAATGCTCGTCGGACCGGGCTCGCGGCCGCGCGTCGGCGCGCGCGACGCATGAGCTTTGATCGCGCGGCGCGCTTGGTGGTTTCATCGTCGCCAGCCGACCCATCGCGGCGTTGCCCCCCAATGGGCGATTTCCCAAGAGAGAGATTTCCCACCGATCCGCCGAAAATATCCCTCTACCTGTCTATCGAGGAAAGTAATGTCGGGACCTCATCGGATTTTTCGCCCTCGAGCGAGCAAGCATGGCGCCATGCCGAAGCATCTTTTTTGGGCCCTGCTGACGGTTGCCGGCCTTTCGGTCGCTGGCCCCTGGGGTGCAATCGGCCCGATGCCCGCTCGCGCCGAAGACGCTCCGCCGCTGCGAGTGCTGCTCGTGGCCGGAGGTTGCTGCCATGACTATGCCGCGCAAACCCAACTGCTCAAAGAGGGCCTTGAAGAGCGTGCCCGGGTGCAAGTCACCATCGCGCTCGAGGGTGGATCGGCCACCGACAGCAAGATTCCGCTTTATGAAAAAGCCGATTGGGCCGCGGGCTATGATCTCGTGATCCACGACGAGTGTTTCGCCGATGTGAAAGACACCGCCTGGTGCGAGCGGGTTCTCGCTCCGCATCGCGCCGGCCTGCCGGCCGTGGTGCTGCACTGCGCCATGCATTCTTATCGCAACGGGACCGACAACTGGTTCGAGTTTTGCGGCGTTACTTCGCGACAACATGGCGCGGGCTATGGCCACGAAGTGCTCAATGGCGACGCCGAACATCCCATCATGCGCCCGCTGGGCGCCGGTTGGTTTCAGCCGCAGGGCGAGCTCTACTGGATTGAAAAAACGTGGCCCACGGCCCATCCGCTCGCTTCGGCCAAGAATCGCGAACGCGGGACCGAGGAAGTTTGCGTTTGGACGAATCAGTACCACGATGCGAGGGTCTTCGGCACGACCCTGGGCCATCATAACGAAACCGTCGGCAGCCACGAGTACCTCGATCTCGTGACGCGCGGCGCGCTATGGGCCCGCGGCAAGCTCAACGCCGACTATCTGAAGCAAGACGCCGCCAAACCGCGGATTCTGGAAAATCTGGCCTTTGGCAAGCCGGCCACGGCATCGACCGTGGAAGGCGGCCACGCGCCGGGCGACGCCATCGATGGCGATTCAAATAGTCGCTGGTGCGCTTCGGGCCCTTCGGCGCCGCAATGGTGGCAGGTCGACCTGGGCGCCGCCAAGCATGTCACCGGTTGCCAACTCACTTGGGAAAGCACTTCGGGAGTGTATGAATACAAGGTCGAAGGCTCGACCGATGGAAAAACCTGGAACACGCTCGCCGATCAATCGCACAACGCCAAAAGCGGCTCGCCGAAACTCGCTTTCGACGCGAACGTGCGCTATGTGCGCGTCGACTTCTTGGGCGCCGGTCCCGGCGCGGGGTGGGCCAGCCTGCGCGAAGTGAATGTCCTTGGCGACACGATGGTCGAAGCCACGAAAGCCACCGCGCCTCCGTCCAAGGCCGAAACCATTGCCCGGTCGCTCCATGCGCCCGAGGGTTATGACATGACCGTGTTCGCCACGCCGCCGGCGGTGCAATATCCGGTGTATGTTGCCGCCGCGCCCGATGGGGTTGTTTATGTGTCCGTCGACAGAAATGGCTCGCTTGGTCGCGAGAAGAATTACGGCGCCGTGTATCGGCTCCGCGATATCGACGGCGATGGCCGGGCCGATGAGTCGAAGCTGTTCGTGCCCAATGTGGACAGTCCGCGCGGCTTGGTTTGGGATCGCGATCGGTTGTATTTGATGCATCCGCCGCATTTGAGCGCGTTTCTCGACCACGATGGCGATGGCCGGGCCGACGAAGAGCGCGTGCTCGTCAAGAACATCGCGTTTGGTTTCAAGGACCGGCCGGCCGACCACACTTCAAATGGCGTGACGCTTGGCGTCGATGGCTGGCTGTATCTGGCGATCGGCGACTTCGGATTCATGGAAGCCGAAGGCGCCGACGGACGCAAGCTGCAACTCCGCGGCGGCGGCGTGGCGCGGGTGCGGCCCGATGGCTCGGGTCTCGAAATCTACAGCCTGGGCACGCGCAACATCCTCGAAGTTGCCGTCGATCCGCTTCTGAACGGCTTCACGCGCGACAACACCAACGATGGCGGCGGCTGGGATATTCGCCTCCACCATTTCACCGGGATCGAGAATCACGGCTATCCGCGATTGTTCAAGAACTTTGGCGACGAGATCATCCAGCCGCTGGCCGACTACGGCGGTGGTTCAGGTTGCGGGGCGATGTATCTCGACGAGCCCGGCTTTCCGAAAGACGCGAGTCCCGCGGCATATACCGCCGACTGGGGGCGCGACTTTGCTTATCGCCATCGCTTCGAGCCCCAGGGCGCCACATTCAAGGCCGATCAAACCGAATTCCTCCGGCTACCCCGCATCACGGATCTCGATGTCGACGCCCGCGGTCATGTCTACGCCAGCAGTTGGCTCGGAGCCGTGTTTTCCTACAACGGCGAAGATGTCGGCTATCTGGTGCGCGTGACTCCCAAGAACCACACCGCGGCGCCGCTGGTCGACACGGCCAAAGCGAGCGAAGCGGCCTTGGTCGCCGAGCTGTCGTCCGCCAGCGGTCGGCGGCGGCTGGCGGCCCAGCGCGAGCTGCTGGCTCGCAAATTGGCGCCGGCCACGATCGCCGAAATCGAGAAATTGGCCGGCGACCGTTCGGCGGCTTTGGCGTCGCGCGTGTTGGCCGTCTTCACGCTCAAGCAGGCTCTCGGCAGCGCGAGCCACGCGCGATTGGCCGCGCTGGCCGACGACGCCGCGCTGCGTCCGCTCGTGATTCGCGCCCTGGCCGATCGTTGGGACCAGCGCGATGACGTGCCCGAGGCGTTGCTCGTGGCCGGCCTTTCCGATAGCGCCCGCGCACTCGGCTCGAGTCGCTCGTGGCGCTGGCCCGGCTGGGCAAGGTCGAACATGCCGCGGCGATGACGCCACTTGTGGCCGACGCCGACCCGGTGGTCGCGCACACCGCGGTGCAAACGCTGGCGCTGCTTGGCTCGGCCGGGCCGCTGTTTGCCGTGGTCGATCGCTCCGACGCGAGTCCCGCGGCTCGCCCTGGCGCGCTGGCCGTGTTGCAATTGCTGCACTCGCCCGAAGTGGTCGATGGCTTGCTCTCGCGGCTCGAGCGCGAATCGAATAGCGAGCGTCGCTCGGGTCTCATCACGGCCCTATGCCGGCTTTACAATGTCGAGGGCAAATGGACCGGCGCCAGTTGGGGCACCCGTCCCGACACGACCGGGCCCTATTATCAGGCCGAACCGTGGTCCGAATCGCCCAAGATCGCGGCGGCGCTCAAGGCAAACATCGACCGGGCGCCGCAATCTCCCGAGACGGCGCTGCTGCTCAAGCAGATGGACCGCCATCGGGTGCGGTTGCCGGGGTTGACCGAACTGATTTTGGCCAGCGCCGAGCGCGACGCCGCTTTCATGCCGCAGGCCGTCAACGAGTTGATTAAAGCCGGGGCGACTCCCGCCGGCGCTGCCCATGCTCGAGCGAGCCGCTCGCTCCGAGGCGACCGATCTCGACACGCTCGCCGGCTTGGTCACGGTGCTTACGCGCTGCGATGATCCCGATGCCTTCGAAGCGGTGCTCGACGCTGGGCCGCGGCTCTCCAAGGCCAAGGGCAAACCGCTCGACACGGCGAAGGCGGCGTTTTTGAATCGCGCGTCGCTCGTGCCGCATATCGAGGCGATCGTGCGCCATGCCGCCGCTGCCGATGACGCCAAGAGCCTTTGGGCCGAGGCCGGCTTGCTCGTGCTCCTCACCGGCAAGGATGTCTCGCCCGAGGTTCGGGCCCTGGCCGAGAAAGCGTTCGACGCCGGCTGGGCCGATCCGCCGCGTCGAGCGCGGATTCTCCGCGCGGCGCTGTTCGCCAATCAACGTTCCTTTGACGAGCGGGCCCTGGCGGCCGCCACCGACCCCGATCCGCGAGTGGTCGCCGCCGCCAAGGAAGTGATCGCGGCTTGGAAGCTCGAAAAGTCGCGGCCGGCGGCTGGCCCGCGCATCGCGTCGCTCAAGCCGGCCGATGTTTTGGCCGAGGTGGCCAAACTCAAGGGCGATCCGGCCCGGGGCGAGCAATTGTTCGTGAAACTCACCTGCAACAAGTGCCACACGATCAAGCCCGATGAGCCGCTGCGGGGACCCTTCTTGCCGCAAGTGGCCCGCACCTACAAGCGCGACCAGATCGCCGAGGCGATTTTGCTGCCGAATAAGTCAATCGCGCAGGGCTTCGTCACCACGGTGTTCGTGCTCGACGATGGTCGCGCCGTGACCGGCTTTGTGACTAACGAAGCCGCCGACGAAATCACGGTGCGCGACGCCGAGGCCCGCGAGATTAAGATTCCCGCGGCCAGTATCGAGGAGCGGGTGAAGCAAAATGTGTCGATCATGCCCGAGGGGCTGGTCAAGGACCTGACGGCCGAAGAACTTGCGTCGCTCGTGGCCTATATCGAATCGCTGGCGGCGGCGGGGAAATAAGCGCGTCGTCGCGGTTGGCCCTCCACGCCGCGCGTCGACGTGGCGCGCGAGATCACAGCGGCAGCGGCTGGCCGAGTCCCTTGGCTCGCGCGAGGTCGTAGAGTCGCGCGGCGATGGCGATGTCTTCGATCGCCAAGCCGACGCTTTTGAAAAGCGAAATGCGCTGCCGACTGCGGCCCACAGCCATTCCGCCGACCACGTCGGCCAGTTCCACGGCCCGCGACCACTCGAACAACCCTCGCTCGATCGCATCGGAAAAATCGCCGGCCTCGATCCGGCAGGCCGCCACGCTGTCGCACACCACATGGTCGGCCCGCGCGATCACATCGGAATCGAGTTCGGCTCGATTGATCCAATTGCTGCCGATGGCGCACACCAAGGCAGGTTCGGCCAGCCATTTTCCATGCAACACCGGCTCGCGGCTCGTGGTGGCCGTGATTACCAAGGGCAGTTCCTCGGCGGCTTCTTGCGGACGATCGACCGGAATAACTTCGATATTCAAGTCCGACGACATTTCATCGGCGAAACGCTGCCGGCGCTCGTGGTCGCGACAATAGACATAGGCCACGCGAATTGGTCGCACCGCCACGGCCGCCGCAAGCTGCCCGCGAGCCTGCCAGCCGGCGCCGAAGAGCCCCATTTCGGTGATGTCGGGCTCGGTCATCCAGTGGATCGCCACCCCGGTTGTGGCGGCGGTGCGAATCTGGCCGAGCTGATCGGCTTCCATCAGGGAGAGCAGGCTGCCGTTGTGGCCATCGTAGAGACCGATGAGAAACTTGGCGCCGGCGCGGGTCGTGGTATAGCACTTGAAGCCCACGCGGCCGAGATACGCGGCCGAAGCGCTCATGTTGTGGAGCACGATGCCGGGCGAGCGGGCTCGCTGCCGAGGGGCGTTTTCTGCTTGGCCGAGCGCCATTTGCCGAAATGCCTCCTCGATCACGGCGATGGCAGGCCGCATTTCGATCAGGCCTTCGATATCGGACTCGGTGAGATAAATCGCAGCCATCGAACCCTCTCGCATGCCTTTCGCGCGGTGCGTTCGGATAGGTTTTTTTGTCGCGGGGGACCGGCGCCCCGAAGCGGCCAAGCAACGTAGACACTCTCGCCCGCGTGTCTTCGCGGTCCAGTTATACCAAATATTCCGCGTTCGCGGGCCACGCCGCACCGTGGCAAATTGTTTGCGGCAGGCCCCGCTCGGGCTCGCGATGCCCGCGATGGCGGCGATGACCTAGATTTGACAACAGCGCGCCGCGGCCCGACCCGCCTAGAGGCATCGTGCCGGCGGCGCCAAGACGCTTCGACGATCTTTGTTCCCGAGCGAGCAACGCCATGGCTATCGCGGCTTATACCGACGGACTGTATTTGGAAAACAATCCGACATGGCATGTCGAAGATTCGCCTTGGAAGGCGGAAAATATCTGGCGCATGATCACCCGGCATTCGCTACGGCTCGAGAGCGTGGCCGAGGTGGGCTGCGGAGCCGGCGAGATTCTATCGCAGCTTCAGCGCCGGGCGCCGCGAGATTGCGAATTCTGGGGTTACGACATTTCGCCCCAAAGCCATGCAATGGCCGAGAGCCGGGCCAACGAGCGGCTGCATTTTCACTTGGCCGACCTCACGGCCGAGAACGACGTGCATTTTGATTTGATGCTCGTGATCGACCTGATCGAACATCTCGACGACTTTTATGGCTTCTTGCGGAAACTGCGCCCGCTGGCCGACCACACGATTTTGCATATTCCGCTCGATATGTCGGCCTATGCGGCGATTCGCAGCCATGTGCTGCTCGATCAGCTTCGCTCGGTCGGACACATTCACTTTTTCACCAAGGACACGGCCCTGGCGACTCTCGGTCAGGCGGGGTACGAAGTGCTGGATTGGTTTTACCCGCCCCGTCGGCCGGTCCAAAAACATCGCCCGGTGCGGCAGCATGTTTTGCAATGGCTGCGAAATGCCACCTTCCCCCTCTGCCCCAATCTCTCGGTCCAAGCCCTCGGCGGCCGCTCGCTGATGGTGCTCGCGCGATAGGGGTTCGCGAAACGCGATGCCCTTCGCCGAAATGGCATCGCGCATTCGCATGGCCCGCTCCGGACGGCAATTTCCCCATTCAGGGGGATTGCGAGCGAAGAGGCACGAAATCATCGTAGGGACTGGAATAGGTTGATTATTCCGGTTATTCGGGATTTCGTTTTTCCGGGGACGCTATTGAATGTTCGCGCGATCTCCTAAATCGAGTTGCGGTCGTCCGCATTGGGCGAGCGACATGGCGATGGCTCGTTTGCCGGCGGAGCTATGTGTATTCGCGCGACCGCGCTGATCTTCGCCGCCAACGCCGCGACGATTGCGCGAGCGCAGGCCAATAGCAGTTCATGGACCGGCGGCGGGACCGACTCGCTCTGGAGCGATTCGCTTGACTGGAACGCCGGAATTATCCCCGGCGCCACCAGCGGCACGACCAACGGCGACACCGCGACCTTCAACGCCGCCGCCGGCGCTGGAGGCGCTCTGATCACCGTCGACTCGGGTCGGAATATCGGCTCGATTACGTTCGACAATTCTTCATCGACACTTCCGGCCTATACCATCGGCTTGACCACGGGCAACTCGCTGATCCTCTCGAGCGGCGGTTTGATCCAAACCACGAGCTCCGTGAGCACGGCGGAAACGATCGCCGCCCCTTTGCAATTGCAAAACACCGCGGCGGGCACGAGCGGCGCCTACACCTTTTCGAGCAATGCCACCGTCGCCGCGCTCGGCACGACCACCGGGCCGCTCGTCTTTAGCGGAGCAATCACCGGCTCGGCGACCAGCGGGTCGACCACGCTCACGCTCACCGGCACAATGCCCAATATTCAAGGCGATAGCGCCGGTGAATACGGCGGCGCCGGCAGCCGAGTCACCGGGATCATTGGCAATGGCTCGGGCGGTGGAAATGTCGCCCTCGTGGTCGACGGCCTCACCTCGGGTTCGCAAATCGGCGGCTGGGTTCTCTCCGGCGCCAACACCTACACCGGCGGCACGACCGTCGGGTCGGGCCAACTATGGGCGGCGAACGCCGCGGCGCTGGGAACAGGACCGGTCAGCGTGGCCGCGGGCGCCCAGTTGAGTTTTGGCGCCGCGGGCCTGAGCGTCGCCAATGCGCTCACGCTCAACGGCCTTGCCACGAATCTCAATGGCGACAACGGCGCTTTGGCCGGCGACATGTTGGCCGGCGGTGGAAGCAACACCTTCACCGGCACGATCACGCTCAACGCCACCAGCAATTTCTCCACGAGCTGGAGCGATAAATCGATGGTGCTCACCGGCCAAATCACCGGCGCCGGCGGCCTCGAGGTCGATGTCTATCACACCGGCAATAACGGCTCGCAGGTCTACATTACCAACAACACGAATAACTATGCCGGCCCGACAATCATCAATGGCGGCGCCGGATCGAACAACATGCTCTATGTGGGCAACGGCGGCGCGACGGGTGTCTTGGGCGTGGGAGGAGTCACGGTCGCCAGCGGCGGTTCGATCGTGTTCGATCGCAACAACGCGATGACCGTGGCCAACGCGATCTCGGGCGCCGGCGTCGTCGAGCAACTCGGCGCTGGCGTCGCCCAATTGACCGGTGCGCTCAGCTATACCGGCGCCACGGATATCAACGGCGGCGCGCTCAATGTGGGAGCGAATTTGTCGCTCTTGAACCTGTCAAGCAACGTGGTGTTCGACGGCGGCGCCCTCGAAACCAGCGGCACGTTTACGGAAAGCACCGGCACGACCGGGGGCACGATCCAGTTCGCCGGTAGTGGCGGGTTTTCGGCCAACGGCGGCCCGCTCTCGGTCAATGTCGGCGGCAATGCGACACCCACCACGCTGGCCTGGGGCACGCAACTGCCCAGCAGCGCGAGTTTGCTCTTCGGCTCGATCGACGCCAACAACGTGACCACGCTCCAAAACGGCCTCGACCTCAAAGGCGGCGCCCGCACCATGAATGTGACCGCCGGCGCCGGTGGAGACTCGGCGGTGCTCGCGGCGCCGGTGATCGATTCCACGGGCGGCGGAAGCCTGACCGTGACCGGCTCCGGCGCGCTGACCTTTGGCGCCGTGAATACATATACGGGAGGAACCACCGTTTCGAACACGGCGACCTTGAACCTCGGCGTGGCCGGTTCGCTCGGTCCGTCGACCGCGCCCCTAACGGTCAATGGCGGCGTGTTGAATTTGAACGGCTTCTCGACCGGCGTGGGAACATTTTCCGGCTCGGCCGGAAGCGTCGCCAACAATGCCGCGAGCACCGCGGCCACGTTCACGATCGGCAACGGCGCCTCGCCGGCCGCGGGCACGTTCGCCGGAAATATCGTCGACAACTCGACCGGCTCGGGCGGAACGATTGCCCTCGACAAAGTGGGGACAAACAACGTGACGCTCGGAGGAACCAATTCCTATTCCGGCGGCACGACCATCAGCGCCGGCGCCCTCACCGTGGCGACTCCCGGGAATCTCGGCTCCGGCGCCGTGAACTTGGCTGGCGGCACGCTCGCCGTCAATTTCTCCGGGAACATCGGGCTGAACTTCGACACGAATCGTGGTGCTGGAACCTATCCGGTCACCGGTTCCGCGGGCGTCGTGCCGATCTCGAACTGGAACAACCAAGGCGCGCTCAATCAGTCGACGCCCCTAGCGCTTTCCAATTCGACGGGATTGAACAGCGGAGCCACCGTCACCTGGTCGGGCGTCGTCGATCACTACGATGCATTTGGCGCCTCGGAGGCCAATCAGAACTCGCAGCTCGTGAACGCCTATCTCGATCATTCGAGCTCGGCGTCGCCCATTCAAATCACGCTCGCGAACGTGCTATATTCGTCGTACAACGTCTACGTGTATCTGAGCTCCGACCAGAACGGCCGCACGGCGAGCGTGAGCATCGGTGGCACGACCTACTACTACGGCACGGAGGCAAACGGCGGCGGAACGAATGCCGCGGTGAATCTTGTGCAAACCACGAGCACATCCAGTGGTTCGACGCCCTCGGCCAATTACGCGGAGTTCACGAATGTCACCGGATCGAGCTTCACGATCACCCAGACGCTCATCAGTGGCAATAGCGGCGTCGCCGGCGTGGAAATCGTCGGAAACGCGCCAGCGACGTTCGCCAATTCCCTGCAACTCACCGCCAACTCGACCTTGAGCCTGACCGGGGCCGCGACCGCCACGTTTGGCGATCTCACATCGACGGCGAACAACACCTTGTTCGTCACCGGCGCCAGCACCGGCGCGAATATCCCCTACGAATTGACCCTGGGCGCCGTCACGCTTACCGGCTCGCCCACGTTCGACGTGGCCAACAACGGAACCGGACTCGGAACCCTCGCGGTCGCCGCCATCACCGGCGGAGCCAACGGCTTTACCAAGGCCGACGCCGGCGAGCTCCTGCTCACGGCCGCTGGCGCCTACTCGGGCCCCACGAGCGTTACCGGAGGCACATTGCAAGTCACGACCGATGGCGCGCTGGGCTCGAGCATCGTCTCGATCGCCTCGGCCGCCACGCTGATCCTGGGCGGTGGCACGACGAATAGCTATATCGGCGTCGCAGGAGGATTGTCGCTGGCCTCGGGCGCCACGATCGAGCTCGACTACTCGGGCGCAGATACCGTGTCGAGTCTCTCGGTCGGCGGAACTTCGCTGGGGCCGGGAACGTATACCGTTTCGCAATTGATCGCCGACGGCGCGAATAGCGCCAGCTTTGGCGCCGGCACGATCACCGTCGTGCCCGAGCCGAGCACGCTGATCTTGACGAGCGCCTCGCTGGCCGGCTGGGCGATCGCTTTGTGCCGCCGGCGCCGCGGAACCGGCTCGCGGAAACCGGCGGTTTAGCAGCCTATCCAACAACTCCCGCCTTGCCCCGTTTGGGAGTGTGCGGCGTGAGGGCTCACCGAAGCTTTCGGACAGGCGCTTAATCGCACTCCTTTTCCGCGCCGCGCGCAATAATGCATTGCTTTTGAGGGCTGGCGGGCCCGAAGGCGTCGCCAATTCGACGAGGCCGCCCGATCTTCGGCCTCGGATCCCGCGACGGACTCGGCTCGCGCCGACGACTCATTCCGTGGCCCGATCGCCATAGATGGGCATGTGGCGGTAGTAGACTTCGAGCGTCATGCAGCCCAGGCAGGTCATGTAGAGCCGGCCGCCGACGGGCCCATGTTCATCTTTCTCGAACCAGCTTCCGGCCGCGTGGCCGGCGTGGCTTTGCGTGCGCACGAGTTGCTCGCGCATCTTTTTGTTCCAAGTGTCCCAAGTCTCGCCGCCATAATGCCGCATGACTTGCGTCGCATTGTAGTTGAAATACATATCGTCGGGCGCTGGGCCCAGCTTCGCCAGCCGCTCGACGCCGCTCATGAGCGCCGGCCGCTCGACTCGCCAGCCGGTGAGCATTCGCCCCAGCACCCCGATCGCGCTGGTCGTGGGCCCCTTGCCGGGCTTTAGGTATCCGTAGCCCGAGCCGTAGTCCGACTCGACGTGATCCAGAAAATGCGAGGCGAGGTGAAACGGCTTTTGCGGAACCTCGAGCCCGGCGACCAGGCCGCTCTTGAGCGCCATGATTTGCCAGCCGGAGATGGTCGTGTCGCCCGGCTGGCGCGGGCTATACGCGCCAGCCGCCGCCCACGGGGTCTTGGGCATGCACGATGAAGTCGAGCGCCGCCTGCGCATAGGGCTTGAGTTCCGCGTCGTTCGTCATTCCATAGGCTTCGCAGAGCGCGATCGTGGCGATGCCCTGGGAATACATGGTTCCCTCTTGCAGGTCGCCACCGTGTTGGCCCACCACCATTTGATCGCCCAAGTAAAAGAGGCCGCGGCGCACGGTTTCGCGATAATCGCCATCGGCGTGCGTGTGGCCGGCGCCTAGAAATGGTAAGATCGCGAGGCCGGTGGCGGCGGTGGTCGAGGCGAACGTGCCGGGATTCGAGCAATAGTAATCGCAGCGCTGGCCGACATGGTTGAATCGCCAGCTTCCATCGGGTTGCTGATGATTGGCCAGCCAACTCAGGGCGAGCGTCACCGCCGATTCGCTCGTCACGCTGCCACCATGGCGGCCCAACATTTCGCCGCGCCGGGCCCGATCGCGTCCTTCGAATCCGCCCGCGGTCGACGACACCAAGACCGCCTCGTCGGCGTTGGCCGAATCGGAAGTCGCGGCTGGCGGCGCGGCGCGAGCGGAGTGGCGATCGCGGCCGAACGCATCGCGAGCAGATCGGTGGAGCTCGCGGACAAGGGGCGCGACTGGCTTCGCTCCAACGAAGATTGCGCCGCGGGAGGCGCGACAGTGTCTCTCGGCGATGGCGCCAACGGCGGCTCGCTCGCCGCGGCAAGCGTCTGGGCGGCGCGCTCCGCGTCGGGTAGCGGTTCGGGGGGCGGCGACATATCGTCGGCTCCGGCCAGCGGCGCGGGCTGCCGGCGATCGCCCGCCGGAACACTCTTCGGCTTTTGCGCGGGCAATCCCGCCGCCGTAAACGACACACTCTCGGCGCCGTTGTCTCCCGGCTCCAGGCTCGGGAGCACGTTGTCGATCGTGGCTTCGAACCGCGCGAAATCGCTCGCGTCGCGCAGCGGAAGCTCGAAGTAGATCAAGCTCAAGGCGAGAAACAGCGCGGCGTGAAGCGCCATGCTCAACGAGAATCCGGCCGCGCGAGCCTTAAGCTCGAAACGCGGATTGAATAGCAAACCGCCAAGATTGCGAGTAACTCGGCCCATGCTTGGCCACCAAACCAGCGGCCGATGTTCGATCGGCGGGGCCACGACCGGCGGCGAGAGCGGCGGCGCTTCGACCGGCGGCGCCGCGGTAATTTCGCGCGCGGCGGATGCACTGGCCGCGAGCGAGGGGCCGTTGAGCGAGGGTTTTGCAAGCGAAGCGGCGGCTGGGCCGGCGCTGGGCGGCAAGACCGCCGGTTGGCCAAGCGAGTCGGCGTCGGGCAGCGGCGGCGGCATGGCGGTCTCGCGCGGCATAAGCCCTTCCCGGGGAACGGCGCCATCGCCGTGGCTGCGGTTAGCGACCCGAAGTTTCGATGGAATACGTTGGAGCCCGCCGACGTCGCCCGCGGGGCATGCCTTGAGGCTGGGCAGTTTAGGCAGGTTCTATTAATTCTAGCTTATTGCATGGGCGATCGTTTCGCCATCGCCGCCCGGCTGTTGAACGGATTGTTTCGCGCCCATAATCCGCCGGAACGTGCGAGATTTCCCAAAAATAGCGGTTCGCGCGCTCCGCGACCCTCTGGCGATGATGCCCCCGGGTCGGTTAGAATTTTGCGTTTCCGCTCGTGCCCCAGGCCCGCCGCGGTTTGGCCGTCTTACAACAACCGGCCGGCCGCGGATTGTTTGCTTTCGAGGAGTATTTTCGCGATGGCCAAGAGTAAGAAGAAAGTCGAAACCGTGTTTCTCGTGTGCGAGGAGACGGGCGATCACAACTACACGATCCGTCGCAAGCCGGGCGGTGAAAAACTGAAGCTCAGCAAGTATTCCCCGCGCTTGCGTCGCCACACGCTACACAACGAAAAGAAGAAGTGAGCGTCGGAACCGGCCGCCCATGCTCTTGTACTGTGTTCGACATGGCGAGACAGTGGCCAACGCGGCCGGCCAGATTCAAGGGCAAACCGAAAGCCCGCTCTCGGAGATCGGCTGGAAGCAATGCCGGGCCGTGGCCCAAAGCTTTGCCGGACTTCCGATCGACGCCGTGTATTCCAGCCCGTTGCGGCGAGCGCTGGACACGGCGAAGTGCATTGCCGAAAGCTTGCATTTGGAAGTGCGCGTCGACCCGCGGTTGATGGAAATCAACGCCGGCGTGTTCCAGGGTCTCACCTGGATCGAGATCGAGGAGCGCTATCCCCAGGCGGCCGCGGCTTGGCGTTCGCATGATCCCGACTTCACGATTCCCCAAGGCGAGTCGCGGCGCGGCCTGATGCTGCGCGCGGGCGCCGCGCTTTCGGCGGTGCGCGCGGCCGGGCACAAGCGGGCGATCGTCGTGGCGCATGGCGGTTCGCTCGCCGCGGCGCTGAAGCAATTGCTCGGGGTGCCCGCCGAGCGAAACCCCTTTGCGCTCTACAACGGCGCCATCAGCCGCTTGGCCTGGGACACGGAAGTCAAACTGCAAACACTTAACCAGACCGATCACCTGGGCGGACTGGTCGGCCACGGAGGCGACTTGTAAGACAAGCCGGTGGTGAATTGTTATTGGGGTGGTCAGGCTCGTACGGCCCCGAAAAGCTCATTGATGCTCCAAACGTGCCCGGCCAGCTTGGCCATCATAGCCGCAGTCGGACGTTGCTTTCCGCGGGTGCCCGGCATCAGGGTCTGCCAGCAGAAACCAATGCGGCTTTTAAGGCCGCTACGTCACTAAGACGCGGACCGCTCTCCGAGATTTTCGGAAAGAGGCGTTTGAATAGATGCCGAAGATAGCCCATGTGCAAGAAGACTTGTCGGCCTTGAAAAGGTTCGTTTTCAGGAAGGCCACAGGATGCATAGCATCAATGCAAAAGCCTCAACTTCCAATGCTCGCAAAGAATCGACGGCACACGGGCAGCCGACATAAGTCTATCCAGGCGATTGACTTATTCTGCGGGGCCGGTGGCTTGACGTTTGGCCTCCGAAAAGCCGGCATTAAAGTCATTGCAGGCTTTGATTTCGACGCGGAATGTCTTTACCCGTTTGAGTTCAATAATCCAGGCTCCCGTTTCTTTCATCGCGATCTGGCGATCGCTAGCTCAAACGAAATCGCGAATCTTTACGACGCGACCAACTACCGCGTTCTGGTCGGATGCGCACCGTGCCAGCCATTTTCGACTTATTCGCGGCAGCATCGTCGTCGCGAAAACACAAGACTGGGGGCTGCTTCGCTCGTTCACTAAATTCGCATGCGAAACTCGCCCTGATGTCGTCATCATGGAAAATGTCCCTCAGCTTACCCAGTGTCCTGCCCCTCCCGGAACTGGAAAGTTTGGCCGTTGGGATTAGCATAAATCCCGAGGGAGGACGTTTCCATGAGCGAATTGCGAACACGGCGGCATTTTTCCGCCGAGCAGAAGGCCCAGGTCGTGCGGCGGCATTTGAGCGGCAAAACGCCGGTGTCGGATTTGGCCGATGAATTCAAGGTTCAGCCCAGCCTGATCCATCTCTGGGTCAAGCAGGTGCTCGATCAGGCCGAGAAGGCGGTCGGGCGGTGGGCGGGCGGGCGGCCGCCGCGGCTGGAAGCGGCCAAGGACCAGAAGATCGCCCAGCTCGAATCGAAGCTGGTCACCAAGAACGAAGTCATCGCCGAACTGATGGAGGAGAATGTCCGCGCAAAAAAAGAGCTTGGGGAACTCTGAAGGGAGTTTGGGTTCCCCACGACACGCGCGACGCCATCGTCGATTACATCGGGCGTTGGACCGAGCGTGCCGAGCTGCCGGCCCAGCGGCTGCTGGGCTGGCTGGAATTGGCGCCGAGCAAGTTCCACCAGTGGAAGGACCGCTACGGCAAGGCCAACGAGCACAACGGCAAGGTCCCGCGCGACTGGTGGCCCGGGGAATCGAGAACTCGAGGACTGGGAGAAGCAAGCCATCCTCGCCTACCACGACAGCCATCCGCTGAACGGCTACCGCCGCTTGGCGTTCATGATGCTCGACTCTCGACGTGGTGGCGGTCAGTCCCAGCAGCGTGTATCGGGTATTGAAACAAGGCGGACGGCTCGACCAACGCAAGTTCTCGCCGTCCAAGAAAGGAACCGGTTTCGTGCAGCCGCCGCGGCCGCACGACCACTGGCATGTCGATATTTCGTACATCAATCTGGCCGGCACGTTTTACTTTCTCCGCACGATTCTGGACGGCTACAGCCGCTACATCGTGCATTGGGAGCTGCGCGAGAGCATGAAGGAGTTCGAAGTGGAAACGGTGATTCAACGCGCGCGAGAAAAGTTTCCGGACGAAAAGCCGCGGATCATCAGCGACAACGGCCCGCAGTTCATCGCCCGCGATTTCAAGGAGTTCATTCGCCTGGCCGGCATGACGCATGTGCGAACGAGTCCGTTTTATCCGCAAAGCAACGGCAAGTTGGAGCGCTGGCACAAGAGCCTCAAGGTCGAGTGCATTCGTCCGGCTTGTCCCGCGGATGTCGAGGACGCGCGAAGCCGGATCACGAAGTTCGTGGAGCACTACAACCACGAGCGCTTGCACAGCACGATCGGCTACGTCACGCCGAGCGACAAGTTGAACGGTATCGAGCAGCGGATATTCGACGAGCGTGACGCGAAGCTGGAAGCGGCCCGCGAGCGACGACGCGCGGCGCGTGCCGCCGCCAACGCCGCGCCCAAGGTTGCCTGAAACGATCGGCGGCGCTAAATTGATGATTGAACTGGGCGGAGGATAGGGCTCTGCCGAGGGGCAACCCGAGCGCAGACCCAGCGGCCAAGACCGAAGGGCGGACGGCGACTGGCTCCGGCCATCGCCGTCTCGCTCCGCTCGACGTTCCGGGAGCGCCGGCCCGATATTCGGGATTGGCGCCAATGCGATAAACCTTCGCGGCACGATGCCGCGAAATCCCCGGCAGGACGCCCTTCACAACTCGCTAATCCCCGGCACCGCCAATTCCAGTTCACGGTGAACCAAGACAGCGGGAACATCGGTCGCGGTTGCTAATCGGTGGGTTTGTTGCCGTAGCTATCGGGCTCTCGCATTCCGGTCCAGCCGGGAGGGTAGTGCAACGACAATATATCTCGTGTTGATAGTTTCAAGTTCGGGTGAGCTGCGCATACTTGTCGTTCTGTATCATTGCTAATATAATTACGACCTATATACAATTCACGAAGATGAGGCAGATTGCTTAATCGAACAACAGCAGCGTCGTCGATCCTGTATCCAACGATATCGAGTTTTACGAGAGATGTGATCGAGCAAAGAAGCTCGATCGACCGCGGAGTAAGCGGTTGTCGCTCATCGATCCGGAGATACTTTAGCTTCGGAAGTTTTTGAAGCTCCTTCAATCCTTCGTCGGTAATATTTGCATAGTCGAGGTCGAGTACTTCGAGGGAGCGGCATTGTACGATGTGTCTTATGCCTTCATCGCCGATTTTCGTGGTGCGCGCGATTAGCGATCGCAATCGAGGAACCTTGGAAAGCGCCGCCATTCCCTTGCCGGTAAAACCCTCGCATCCGCTAATGTCCAAAACTTCTAAATTCGGACAGTCGCCAATGTATTCGAGAGCGGTGTCGTACAACCCCTCTCCGCGTACAAAACCGTTGGAAGTATGATTAATATTCAGCTCGCGTAACGCATGTAATGGCATCAGTCGCCGGATAACGTCATCGGTTATCGTATGCTGTTGACTGATGTCTAGAAGCTCGAGCTTGGGCAGTGATTTAATCGCGTCCAGCGCATCTTGAGAGGTCTTGCCGGGGTTTTTCCAAGCGATCCATAAAGAACGCAGTTTCATGGCCGCCCCGAGCGATAGAAGCGTTTTCTCCGAATTGAGCTCGTGATTGTCTATTCGTAGTTCCTCGAGGCACGGTATCGACGCAAGCTTCGGCGTGCTCGCGTCGGTCAAATCGCCGTGTATCCAATAACGCGTCAACTCGCGATCATTCGTGAACGACTTGAAATCGGAGTCGTTCATCGCAAAGTGGCCGTCGAGTGTCTTCAGAATGTTCGAGCGAATTGAGCGCATGGATCATCCGGCTCATGCTCGGAATCCCATGCAAGACACCAGTTAACCCCCAATTCCGAATACCATGGATCAACTGAACGTGCGTGCCGTCGTCGTCTTTCGTCACATGGCTTCCCGGAAACGTTTCCAACGTGCGCATGGCCTCGGCATGACTCATCGGGGATTTCGCCGGCCAGACGAGCCAAGCCACGACTCCGACGAGCGCCACGACCAAAATCGTTTTTTGCTCCAATGAAAGGCGCAAAAACATTTCCCTCGCCTTGCGCTTGTATCGCAACATCGATGCCCTCGTTTTTCAAAAGTCGATATCCCTATCAACACCCGCCGTCATGCTATTGCAGCTTCGAATAAATCGTTTTCCATATCCCGAACGTCGCGGCAATGGTGCCTTCCAGCGGATAGTCATGATTCCACTTCGTCGCGCCATAGTCTTTTTGTAAATCGATATTATTACTGAAAATAACGTTGCCCATATCTTGTTGCCCGATTGCTGGTCCTTGGCTTTGCGCAATGAACGAAAATATTTCGTATCCATCCGTGGTTGGGCTCAATGTTACCGATATGCCGGTCGGCACGATCGGGAACATCGGTGAATCCGTCGTCGTCCAATTACGCCGAATGTAAGTTCCGTTGTTGCCGTAGACGTAAATATAAGGCCAACTCGAGTGCAATGGGTACAAACTTACGGCTCCCGCCTGGTTCCACGGGCCTTTTTTGTACTTGTTATTGTAGTAGTATGCTTTTACTAGTGCGTAATCGTCCGGATTGAATAGATTAAGAGAGTATCCTGTCGTATCGATTATCAATGCCTTGTCGAAATACGACGACGAATCGGGACTGCCGTCACCCCAGTGATCGTAGAGGTTTTGCCAATTGTATTTCGAGTAAGGTAGCTGTCCTTGCCCGAAGGTGTCGGCCGAGTAGGCGGCGTCGATCGAATAATACGCGCCAATGAGTTTTCCGCCGTTTCCGGCGGCTTGCCAGAGTCGCAGGGCCTCGACCACGACAAGGTTTCCTTGGCTATGGGCAATGACGTTCACGTGTCCGGAAAAGGCTTCGCCGATGCCGATGCCGGCGAATGTCCCGTTCTGCAAGTCGATCAGCAGCGTCTCCAAGGCTTGCGCGGAATTCAGCGCGTCGTTGGTTTGCACATTGAAGGTTGGCGATTTATATACCAACGCGCCGTTCACGCTCACGGGTATCAACGCCGGATCGGTGGGATAATCGAATGTTCCCATCCGCCCGGTGTAGCCTTGCCAATATAGACGCATATAGGCGATCTGTGCATTACTTTGACCATCGCTGTCGATGCCATGGACGAATAACACATACTGCGGTGAGTCAAAACCCGGCAGGCTGGCGACTGCGGAAGTGTTTGCTAATCGAATGGTTTGTTGCCATAGATATCGCGGTCTCGCATTCCGTTCCAGCCCGGGGGGTAACGGATGCCGCATCCACGACCAATCAACAATTTCAAATTGGGATGCGCCCGCGTACTTCATTCTGCGCTTCGGCCGACGCCCGGTATGAAGAGATCGATAGTTCGCGAAGATTCGGAAGTTCGCACAACTGGCGCAGTCCGCCATCATCGATACGATTCGCAACGAAATTGAGCTTTTCCAGCGTGCTTATGGTTGAGATGAATTGAATCGACTCCGACGTAATTCGATCTTCTTTGCAAAGATTAAGAGACGTTAAGCGCGGCAGTTGCTCGAGCATGCGTACGCCTTCGTCAGTAATCTTCGTGTACTCTAGATTAAGCACTTCGAGAGAACGACATTGTACGATGTGCTTTATACCTACGTCGCCGATTTTCGTGGTGCGCACGATCAGCGACCGCAATCGCGATATCTTCGATATCGCGGCCATGCCCGCGTCCGTGAACCCTTCATTTTCGCCAATGTCGAGGATTTCGAGCTGCGGACATTCACTGATATACTCAAGACTTTTGTCGCTCAGCCCAAATCGGCGATTCAAACGAGAATCGAACCCGTGCGATGTTTGTACGATGTTAAGCTCACGCAGTGAATGCAATGGCATCAGTCCCCGGATAACATCATCGGTAAGAGCATCTTGTTGACTGATGTCGAGAAGCTCGAGCTTGGGCAATGATCTAATTGCGTCCAGCGCCAGTTGCGAAGTATTTTCCGGATTTTTCCATACGATTCGCAGAGATCGGAGGTTCTTCGCGGCTCCGAGCGCTTCGAGCGTACGGTCTGAAACCGATCTATAGTTATCACTGCCGAACTCCTCCAGACGGGGCATTGCGGCAATCTTTGGCGCACTTTTGTCGCTAAGGCTCGTACGGATCCAAAAACGCGTCAATTCGCGATCATTCGTGAACGATGCGAAATCGGAGTCGTTCATCGCAAGGCTGCCGTCAAGTGTTTTCAAGTGTTCAAGCGAATTAAGCGCATGGATCATCCGGCTTATGCTCGGAATCCCGTGCAAGAGACCAGTTAACCCCCAATTACGAATGCCGTAGTCCAAATAAACGTGCGTGCCGTCAGCGTCTTTCGTCACGCGGCTTCCCGGAAAAGTTTCCAGCGTGCTCACGGCATCGGACTCGCTCATCGGGGGGGCCGGACAGAATGAGCCAAGCGACAACTCCGGCGAGCGCAACGACCGAGACTATTTTCAATTCCAGCGAAAGGGCAAGAAATAGCGCCCGCGCCTTGCCTAAAATACACAGCATTTTATCATCCCCGCACTTCATATCCCAGAATCGCGGCTCCATGACCGGCGGTCGCTGTTCGGCTATTGGAGCCGCGAATAAATCGTCTTCCAAATCTCGAATGTCGCCGCGATCGACCCTTCCAATGGATAATCGTGATTGTCTGTTGCGCCAGAATGTTTGTAGGTCGAATTGTCCGCTGAACACTCCGGGCATCGCTTTCTGACCGACGGCCGATCCTTGGCTCTGCGCGATGAACGAAAATATTTCGTATCCATCCGAGTTTGGGCTCAATGTTACCGAAATGCCTGCCGGCACGATCGGGAACATTGGTGAATCCGTCGTTGTCCAATTGCGCCGAATGTAAGTTCCGTTGTAGGCATACACGTAAATGTAAGGCCAACTCGAATGCAATGGGTACAAACTTACGGCTCCCGCCTGGTTCCACGGGCCTTTTTTATACTTGTTATTGTAGTAGTATGCTTTTACTAGCGCGTAATCGTCTGGATTGAATAGATTAAGAGAGTATCCTGTCGTATCGACTATCAATGCCTTGTCGAAATACGACGACGAATCGGGACTGCCGTCACCCCAGTGATCGTAGAGGTTTTGCCAATTGTATTTCGAGTAAGGTAGCTGTCCTTGCCCGAAGGTGTCGGCCGAGTAGGCGGCGTCGATCGAATAATACGCGCCAATGAGCTTGCCACCGTTGCCGCCGGCTCGCCAGAGCCGCAGCGCCTCGACCACGACAAGGTTTCCTTGGCTATGGGCAATGACATTCACATGCCCGGAAAAGGCTTCGCCGATGCCGATGCCGGCGAAAGTGCCATTCTGCAGATCGATCAGCAGCGTCTCGAGGGCTTGAGCGGAATTCAGCGCGTCGTAGGTTTGCACATTGAAGGTTGGCGATTTATATACCAACGCGCCGTTCACGCTCACGGGTATCAACGCCGGATCGGTGGGATAATCGAATGTTCCCATCCGCCCGGTGTAGCCTTGCCAATATAGACGCATATAGGCGATCTGTGCATTACTTTGGCCGTTGCTGTTGATGCCATGCACGAACAGCACGTACTGCGAGGAATCGAAGCCAGGCAGGCTTGCGACCGCGGAAGCACTCACCAGGGCGACGTTGGGATAAGGCGAATGTAAATTATCCGAAGTCGGCCACGAGACGGGGTTGCCGTTGCTGTCGGCGGCGGCGAAGGTGTCGTAAAAGCTCGAGATCGGATACATCTTGAGCGTGATTTGCTTGGTTAGATGGAATGTCGTCGAGCCCACTGTCACATTCACGGCGAACGTCAATGTGTAGCTGGAGGCCGTGATTCCGAAAACGGTATAGACGAACTGATAGTCGCCTAGGTTGTCGCTGTTGATCGCCATGATTGACACGGGCGGAAACGCGGAGGACGGAAGCGATCCAAGCCGGTATGTCGCCATCTGCGACTGCTTCGTTATTGTAATGCCTGCTCGCTCAGCGTCATAATAGTTGCCCGTGACTTGGTACAATTCCTGCGAGTAGGTACTTGGATCCTGCAAGTACGCTTCGACGTTGTTCTGTCCGTTGACGCCGGATACGCGATTGTTTAACGCGATACTCAGTCCATTCGTGCCTTCGAGCGCGTAAGTCACTTTGACGGTCGAGTTCTGGGCGTTGGCGGAATTGGTCAGCATCTGATCGACGAACAGGTTGATCGGGGCATAGTTTTCGAGCACGCCCTGGGGACTATTGTACCAAAACACCTGCGATTGGTCGCTCGGGCTCGCGTAATTGATCGTTCCGTTGCGATCGCCGTCGACGCCCTCGTTGACATCGACCACCGTGAACACGCTTCCACTCGTCAGCGGGCCCGCCGCCGGCATGGTCGCTGGCGTGAAGTTTCCTGTAATCAAGCCATCGCGCAGCATGGTCGAGCGACCGATGCCCTCGATCAGCAGATTCACGACGCCGTTGGCGGGAACCGATATCTGCTCGCCCGGTTCGATTTGCGGAGGAGGCCCGCTCGCGGAGTTCCAATTCGTCACGTTCCAAACGCTGATTTGCGACGATGAGAAAGCAAATGTCGCCGTGCCGAGCGGGTCCTGCGAGCCATAGGGATTCAGATTCGACACGCTGAACGTCGCGGCCGTCAGGTCCTGGCTCCAACCCGTGGTGTCGAACACATTCGGTTGCATGTAGTTCGGCTCCGCGCCGGACTGATTCGGAGGGGTCTTCGTGAAAGCGGCATCTTGTTCGAGAAACGCGCCGGTTTGTTGCGAATCCAACGTGCTGAGGCCATTGATCGATAGGCCCACCGTCGCGACCGTCAAGTCCGTGAAACCTCCATGCGCGATGGGACCATGCAGTGGTTCGAATTCCGGGGTGAGGCTGATGGGATTCTGGCCGGTCTGAGTGCCTTCGACAAGCAGTGAAATCGATATCGTTCCCGACGCCGGAATCTTCACCAAAAGCGGCTGAGTACTTTGAGCCGCCTCGCCGAAGCCTAGAAAATAAAGTGGCTGCGGGATTCCCGGTGACCTCGAAAATCTTCACTTCGCCGGCGTAGGAACCGCTCTGTTCGATCGACCAATCGCCGACCGTCCCGGCGGCGCCCGTGATTGTCACCGTGGCGGGCGCCAACTGCGGGTCCGTTAATTGCGGGTAAGCCTGGGCGAGGTCGGGCACGCGGGCGCCATTTCCGGATAGATAGGAATCGTAATTGTCATTCAGTTGAATCACCTCACCGACGCGCTGGTCCGGGGCGGGCGTGACCCCTCCCATGGTAAGACCAATTTGCGCCGACGCCACCGGCGCCTGGTCCGAGACCTCGGTCTCCGCCGGGTCGTCGACCGTGGCGGTGGCGGTGATATCGACCTGCGACTCGGAGATCGGCTGCACGACTTGCACGATCAGCGGAACCTGGTTCTCGTCGTCGACTTGCATTTGCGTGCCGGGGGCAAGGTAGTCGCCGGAGCTATTATACACGCGCAGCTCGTCGGGATAGTCGAGTGTCCAGTCGGCCGTTTCATTGCCGATGCCGTAGAACTGCATCACCGCGTCGATCAACTCCGGCGCACGATATTCTGGAGATTCGCGGGCGCGTCGGGCGAATTGTCGGCCACCGGGTCGCCGCTGGCGTCGACGAAGCCTTGGTCGTAACCCGCGTCGACCGGAAGCATCGCGCCGGATGTTTCGCCCGTGATATGGTCGAGCCCGGCCAACGTGAGATCGACGCCCACCGGCTCGGCCTCGAGCGACGCCGGCGACATCTATTTGCCGCTTCTTCAATATCATTCGTGTGGGGCGCGAGTTTCCAAAAGCGACGGTCATTCTCGCACCACAATGTTGAGGGCGACATTATCTGAACCGGTTGCTAAAAGCGGCCCTTGGTTCGGATTGATAACTGCGGGCAATCATTCTGGAGCTCGTTGACGGCGGCTCTCGTCAAACGAAACCCATCGATCGAGAGCTTTTTTAATTTCGGGAAATGCTTAAATTCTTTAAGATCACCGACAGTCAAGCCGTTGATCTCCAGCTCTTCGAGCGCCGGACACGCCGCCAAAGCTCGAACCATCTCGCTTCTTCCACCTGGGCCCTCGACGGTCGCATTCAAATAGCGCAGGTGTGGCAACGCAGCCAGTTGTTTTATTCCGTCGGATGTGACCTTCGTGAGTCTTAGATTCAAATCGACCAGAGCCGAACATGCCACGATCTCCGGGATGCCCGAATCTTTGACGGGTGTTTGATCCACATTGAGGGACTCGAGCTTTGGGAGTCTCGACAGCGAACCGGCTTCCGTCAGGTCAACGTTCGTATTGTAAAATACTACGCTTTCCAATTCTGGATGGCGGGTCAATGATTTCAGACACTTATCGGTTACGTCAAATCCTTCGATCTTGATTGTTTGCAGAAATGCCAACGGTGGTAGCTCAAGGATCACGTGATCGTCGGTAACCAAGCTCAGAGTTTTGAGATTAGGAAGCAACGCCAACGCATGGAGGCCTTCGTCTGTAACTTGGCCCGATTTCAGGACCATCATGATTGATTCGAGCGTCGGATGTTTCGCGAGTTCGAGCAGCCATTTGTCATCCGCATAGTTTCCGAGAGAAATAACCTTGACCCTTTGCATGCGTTTCAACTGCGCGAAGTTCGAGGCGTCAAGCGATGGGCTACTCAAATCAATCTCGACGACGTCGTCGAGGCAGTTGAGCTTACGGAACTGATTCGCATCGAGAACCAGGCTGCCAGTCAACTTGTGTATTCGCCTTAGGTCGTTGAGCGCCGAAATCACGTCTCCGGCCGTCGGGCAGCCCATGGGTATAAAAATCCATGCCTGTGGATCGCTGAGATCCCAGACGTAGGCAACCTGGAAATCCACATCATAGGCGCCATCGGCTCGCTCTTTTACGATGCCACCGTATTTGTTGAGCCAAGCCTGTGCTCCTTGCGGCGTCCGGAACACATGCCTGAAGCAGTACAACGTTATGACGGTTAGCATAGCAGCCAAGCCTAGACGAACCGCACGTGATAACGACATACTACGCCTTTCAATATCGATTGGAAAAAACAATCACTGGGCGAGTTGATCTTGCGGGGCGTTCGGATTGATCGTGCCCGAGCGATGTCTCGCCCGAGACCTCGAAGAGCTGATTGGGCGCGATCTCGGCGCCCGACGAATCGAAAACACGAATCACGTCGGGATTGAAATTCAAATACCACACCCCGTCCAGCTCGCGGCCATCGGCATAGCTCACCGTGAACGTGGCCGACCGGAAATGCGGGTCCTGGGCCGAGTACTCGACATGCCCGGAAGCGTCGGGTTGATTGGCGTTCCGGTCGGAGCGGCCGTGAGCGTGCCATCGGCGCCGAAAGTGACAGCATCAGGGTTCCGGGGGATCGGGTTCCTTGGGAGGCAGATCGAACGGTTGAAGATTCAGCCCCGTGTGGATCGCCAAATGCGGGCAATCGTCGTGGAGTTTCTGGATGGCAACTTTCGTCCCGGGCTTGCTAGTGTATGTTAATACGTGAAGTTTCGGAAACCGAGTGAACTCATTGAGGTCCTCGTCGCGTAAATAATCGATTACCAGTTCCTCGAGGAGCGGGCATTTCGCGAGTTCGTGAAGCGCTTCGCCAGTGTCGGACAAACGAATGCATTCAAGATTCAATCGCCGCAATGCGGGCAGGCGATGGAGTTGCTTGATCGCCGCGTCGGTTACTTTTGTCGATCGCAAATTAAGATCCTGTAGCCCGCGGCATGCTACGATCGCCGGCATGGCGGAGTCATCGATGTGGACTTGATTTAGATCTAATGATTCAAGTTTCGCAATGCCCGACAGCAGATCGCTCTGCGCAAGCCGAACCTTGGTGTTCATCAGGCCAAGCGTGCGCAACTCCGGCTGACGTGCGAGCGGTGGAAGACATTTGTCCGTGACCCAGCCTCGGATTACGATCGTTCGCAGCTGAGGCATTATAGGCAATCCAACGATAGTTTGGTCATCCGCGCCTATAGTAAGGCTTTCGAGGCATATAAGTTCTTGCAACGCGGCAACGCCATGCGGAGTGATGTCCTTTCCGTTGATCGAAAGAGATTTGATGTTTTTAAGTTTCGATATTACTCTAAGCCACTGATCGTTTGCGGGATGTCCAACTTTGAGGACTTCGACATGGCGCATTGTTTCAAGCTGCGGTAACACGGAACTGTCGAGTCCAGCACTGCTCATATCGATTTCAATAATATCATATAAACAAGTCAACTGTTTAAACTGCGTGGCATTCATGAGACGAACATCGCCCGTCAATTTACGGATATGCTTTAGCTGGTTAAGCGCGGAGATGACCGAATCGGGGCTTGGATGCCGGCCCGCCGCATGAATAGCGATTCCGGTCCTTCGGCATTGAAGAATTCCTTGACCTGTACATCCCACGTGCCGTCTGGGTTCTTTGTGACTTTGCTGCCATATGCCGCGAGAAACTGTGCGGCTTCATCGGGTGTTTGACTACACCCGAGCGGAGCGCCCACCGCAATCGCGATCAACGCGACGAGCAGTACCGGCTTCGCGCTGTCGTTGTACCGCATTTAATATCTCCTGAACGTCGACCACTACTTCCCAAGCTGCTTGTCAACTTCTTCCCAATACGACCATGTTCGGGCAATGCTGAACTCAAATTGAAACGAGTGCTCAGGGCGGGTGTCGCCAACATAATATGGTTTGTCATTCAAATCGAAATTTTCGTTCCACTTAACGCCGCCGGGGATTGATGTCATATATTGCGCTCCCACGGGCCCCGCGTGGCTTTGCGACACGAACGCCAGGATTTCGAACGGATTGGTGACGGCGCCAACATTGTCGACAAGGGGCACCGGAATGGGCACTCCGTTGATTTGAATAAACACCCACGTCGTGACATAGCGCACGTAATCGTATCCTGACGGCATATTCGCGTCGGGAATCGCGGCGTAATCGTATTCCCAGACCGAGGAATCCAGTTTTTGCGGTTTGTTCAGGTAATTGTTCCAGGACCACGCCGACAACGCATAATCCACCGGATTATAGAAATTCACCCAGTTCGAGGCCGCCGGGCCGTTGCCGGCATAGTAACCGGGCTGGTTCGCGAGCCCGTCGGGCCAGTGCTGAAACAGGAACGGTCCATCTTGAATAAAGCCCTCGGTGGTGCTCGGATCGCCGTAAGCATCGGCCGACACCGCCGCTTGGCTCGCGATGTATGTTTCGACCAGAGGCGATCCGCCAGGATTGGCTTGCACATATTCCCGGAACGCCTCGCCCACCACCTCATTGCCCATGCTGTGGGCATAGACCGTCACATGGCCGGAGTAGATGCCGTTGTTGAGCGAAGCGCCAGATGTATTCGAGCGCCGTCACGAGCGAAGCGCCCGACAGATACGCGGAATAATCGCTCGCGTTGTACGTATTATCCGTATATGACAAGACATTATTCGGCCAGGAGAACAGCCCGAATCGGCCTGTATAACCTTGCCAATACAGCCGCTCGTACATCGCCGTGGCTTGACTAATCTGATCGGGGACCGTCATGTTGGTTCCATGCACATAGAGCGTGTACTGGTTACCGGAAACTCCCGGAAATGTGGTAACTTGCGACATCGCGCCCAGGGCGACGCCCGGGAACGACGCCATGTTCGGCTGTGTGGCCGGCGTCGCGATCGGATTGTTGGCGTTTACGCCGGCCGAGGTCGACACGCTGAAGGTGTCGAAAAACGACGTGATGGGCGCCAGATACAACGTGAGCGATTTGTGGAGTTGAAACATCGTGCCTCCGACCCAAATGTCGACGTCGAACGACAACTTCGAAATCGATATTCCGTTGCCCTCCGCCGCGAAGATCAACTGCTCGTCATTGGTGTTGAGGAACATGCCGCTGGGAATTCCTCCCGCCCCAAGGCCATCGGCCACGATGAGATGCTGGTATGGATTGGCGATCGAGTATTGCAGCAATTGTCCTTGGCTGGCATACATGACCGAATTGCTCAAATAGTCCTCGGCGCCCGTCGATTGCACGCGGGGCACAGCCTCGAACAGCGGCGTGGACCCCTGAATCGAAGTCAACGCTAGATCGGAGAACACGTCAATCGGCGCGTTCGGACCGCTCGCCAAGTTTGCCACCGCGCTATTGAACGACAGATCGAGCGGCGCGTAGTCCTGCAAGACCGAGCTTGGGTCGGCGGCGTTCGACAATTGCTGGGCGTACCAGAACGTGAGCGCTTGATCTTGCGGGGCGTTCGGATTGATCGTGCCGGAGCGGTCGCCGTCGAAGCCGGCGTTCACATTGACCACCGTGTAACGCGACCAATCGCCCAGGCTGCCCAAGATCGGCTGGCTCGTGGCCTCGGTATATGTGGCGGTGATCATGTCGGCCAGCGGCGTCGTGGAGCTTGTTAGGCCCTCGATCAAGAGGTTCAATAGGCCGGATGAGGGCATCGTCACATCTTCGCCGGGCTGGATCAAGGTCGGCGCGCTTCCATCGCTCGGAACCAGCCACAGGCCGATCAGCGACGTGGAATAGGTAAACTGCACCGTGCCGGCCACGCCGCCATCGGTCGTTTGGGCGGTGAACGTGGCCGGCATCAGGTCGGTTTGCCAGCCGTTTGAATCGAAGGTCGTGGGGCTGGTATAGTTCGGCGCGGCGGCGCCGTTTTGGGTCAAGCCCTTGGTGAACGCGTTGTCGACGCCGACGAAGGCGCCGGTCTTCTCGGAATCATACTTGTCGAGTCCGTTGATGGAAAGCGTCGCCGCGGCCACGGTGAGCTTCACCGGGCTGCTCAGCACACGGGGCGTCGCGGCGTTGGCGGGCATGAAGCCGGCGGTCAACGTGGCCCCGTTCACCGACCCTTCGCGCACGCCTTCGATATAGAGATTGATCGTCATCGTTCCCGAGGCCGGCAAGGTGATTTGGGCGGTGGGGATTCCGTTTTGGGCATCGGTTCCGGTCGGGGCGGCCGTGAGCGTGCCGTTGGAATTCGCGATCCAGACCCGCACTTCACGGCCCGCGCCATCGCCCACGTTCTGATGCACATACCAAACGCCGGCGGCGCCCGCGCGCCGGTGATCGTCACCGTGGCCGGAACCAGTTGCGGATCGGTGGCCGCTGGCGGCGACGCCACATCGTCGGGCTTGGGACTCCCGTTCGAATACGTGAAGCCACCATCGTAATTATCATTCAACTGAATCACGCCGCCAGTCGTCGCCGCTTGCTGGGCCGACATGCCGCCCACGGTCAGGCTGACGCTCGCCGACGCCACCTCGGCTTCGTCCGAGACCTCGGTCTCCGCCGGGTCGTCGACCGTGGCGGTGGCCGTGATCTGGTCGTCGGGCCCGGAGATCGGCTGCACGACTTGCACGATCAGCGGGACCTGATTGAAGTCGTCGACTTGCATTTGCGTGCCGGGGGCAAGGTAGTCGCCGGAGCTATTATACACGCGCAGCTCGTCGGGATAGTCGAGTGTCCAGTCGGCCGTTTCGTCGCCGATCCCGTAAAACTGCATCACCGCGTCGATCAGCTCCGGCGCACCGATATTCTGGAGATTCGCGGGCGCGTCGGGCGAATTGTCGGCCACCGGGTCGCCGCTGGCGTCGACGAAGCCTTGGTCGTAACCCGCGTCGACCGGAAGCATCGCGCCGGAGGTTTCGCTCGTGATATGGTCGAGCCCGGCCAACGTGAGATCGACGCCCACCGGCTCGGCCTCGAGCGACGCCGAACCGCCGTAGCCTTCGTCGGCGGGATTCTCATAGGTCGCGGTCAGCATCGGCGGATCGTACATCGCGCCCGGAGCGATCGCCTCGACCTCGAAATCCTCCTCGAGCGATGTCTCGCCCGAGACCTCGAAGAGCTGATCGGGCGCGATCTCGGCGCCCGACGAATCGAAAACACGAATCACGTCGGGATTGAAATTCAGATACCAAACCCCGTCGAGCTCCCGGCCATCGGCATAGCTCACCGTGAACGTGGCCGACCGGAAATGCGGGTCCTGGGCCGAATACTCGACATGCCCGGAAGCGTCGGGTTGATTGTCGGCGATGTCGGCGCCATCGACGGTAAGCTGCTGCGACCACTGGTCGTTGATCGGCAAATCGACGGCGGCAAGGCCCGAGCTCGGATCGGTGTATTGGTCTGATATGCTGAGCGAGACATTCGGCGAAACGGGATCATAGTTCAGAGTGGGTTGGGGGGCGACGGTGATATTGAACGTTTGCGACGCGGAATTCACGCCATTCGAGGCCGTGAGCGTGAAGGAATAGGCGCCCGCCTCGGGAGGCGAGAATGTAAGAAGGCCGGACGCCGAGTCGAGGCTTGGCAACGAGTAGCCGCCGTCCGGATTGTCGGGACTGCCGGTAAGCGTGTAGGACAGAGTGCTGAAAGGGGTGTAATCGTCGTGACCGTAAAAATAGAAGCCGATCGTTTGCCCCTCGACGAGCGATTGATCGGCGATGGGGTCGAGCGTCACGGCGCTATCGTCGACGACGTTGATGGTGACGACCTGCGAAGCGGTCAATCCGGCGTCGTTGGTGGCGACGACCACGACCTGATAGCTCTGCCCTAGGTCGGTCACGCTGGGCGTCCAAGAAAAAGCGCCCGTCGTCGGATCGATCGTCGCGGTGTCGAGCGCCGCCGGAATGTTGGCATCGCCCCCCGCCGGCGCGAGGCCATATTCGATAGCGCCGCCGGGCGAGCTCGGATCGGTGGCCGAGGCGGTGAATTGAACCTCGGTCGAAGGATTAACCGTCTGGTTGGGAATGGAATCGAGCACCGGCGCGAGCGCCACTGTCGAAATCGCGACATTCACGTTTTGCGTGTCGCTCTCGCCCTGGGCGTTCGTGACTTCCACGGTGAAGACGTAGTCTTCGCCGGCGTCGGAATCCTGGGGAGTCCAGGTAAATGCCCCGGTGTTGGGATCGATGCTGGCCGACGCCATCGCCGCCGGAAGATTGGCGAGGCTGTAGGTAAGCGGCGCCGCGATCGCCTCGTCTGTGGCCACGGCGGTGAACGCGAGCACATTACCGGGCGTGGCGGTTTGGTCGGCAATCTGGGCCAGCGTCGGCGCCACGGGGTCGATTCCGACAGCGATTGTGAAGGTTTGGTCCGTGGTGAGACCATTGGCCAGATCGGTCACCGATACGGTGGCGGTGTAGCTTTGGCCGGCGTTGTCGGCGTCGGTGGTCCAAGTGAACGCGCCGGAGGTGGAGTCGATAAAGGCGCCGGCGGGGGCGCTCACGATTCCATAAGAAAGGTTGTCTTGCGCCGTGTCGTTATTCTCGCCCGAGAGATTGACACTGAGCGTGCCGTATTCGTCGACGGTTTGCGCGTCGATCGGATCGAGTGTGGGCGGTTGATCGAACGCGAGCACCGTGACGATCGTGCTCACGACCTCGCTGGTGACCGGGCTGCCGTTGTCGTTGACGCGAATGGCGATCGGATATTCGCCGGCGGCTTGCGACGACGACACGTTCCAGGTCAGAACGCCGGAACTAGAGATGGTAGCGCCGGCCGGCGCGCCGGGATCGAGGCTGTAAGTGAGCGTGGCGGAAGGATCGGGGTCGGATGCTTGAACATCGAATTCGAGGTTCTGGTCTTGATTAATGCTATACGCCGCGCTAACGCCCGAGACGATCGGCGCGGGATTTTCTGTGCCATTGCCCCCGGTGACTTCGACGTAGGCGATACCAAGATCGCCGGAGGCTCCGTTGCCGTCGAGTGCCTGCACGAAGAAGGTCTGCGTTCCGAGGGTGAACGAGTCGGTTGAAACGGCGATGGAATAGGTTCCATCGGAATTGAGCGTGCCGACGCCGAGAAGCGTGTCTCCGCCCGCGCCGGTTTCGAGCGCACCGTCGCCATTTGCGTCTCGGTAGAAGTCGACGGCTTGGATCGTGCCGCCGGCCGGCCCTTGAACATCGGCGGTGAGGGTGAGGCTGGCGCCTTGGGCGATGGCATTAGCGCTGGGCAACACCGCCAACACATCGGGTGGCAGGGCCGCCGTCAGCGTGACATTAAAGGTTTGCGTGGCCGACAGGCTCGGGTCTTCCGCGCTCGTGGCAATAACGGTGATGGGATAGCCGCCAAGCGCGTCCGAGACGGTCGTGGGCCACGTCAGAATGCCGGACGAGGGATCGATCGCCGCGCCCGTCGGAGCGCCCGCCGCCAGACTGTACACAACATTGCTCCCATCGCCCATCGTCGCATTCGCTAGCACGGAGAGAGTGCTTCCGGCGGAAATCGTTTGATCGGCTATCGCATCGAGCGTGGGCGCGGTGTAGACCGCGTTTACGGTGACTTGAAACGAGGTTGATGTGGTGAGGTGGTTGGGGCCGCTGTCGGTCGCGCGAACGGTAATATCATATATGCCCGGGGCATCGCTCTCCGTGGGAGTCCAGGTGATGCCCCCCGTCGACGGATCGATCGCGGCGCCTGGGGCTGAATCGCCATTGATATCCAGGCTGTAGGTCACCGACTCTCCGGGGTTGGGATCGGTGGCTTCGGCGGTGAGGGAGAGTTGCTGCCCCGCATCAATGCTCACGGCGGAGATCGGATCGAGCGATGGCGGCTCGCTAATGCCCGACTTGCCCACGGATACCATGAAAGTGCTTGTGTTCGTTCCGCCATCCGGGCCAGTGCTGTTTACCTGAACCGTGACCGGATAAACACCTGGATTTCCCGAGGCGCTGGGCGTCCAAGAAAACAGGCCGCCCGAAGTGATCGCGGCGCCGTTCGGAGCGTCGACGAGCGAGAAAGTCAACGGCGACGCCGGGAATCCCGGGTCCACGGCGGTGATTTGCACGCTCAGGGGCGAACCGGCTTCCACCGCCTGATCGCCGACAGTGTTGATCACGATCGGCGTGCTATCCAATTCGACTTGAAAAGTCTGGCTATCCGTTTGGGCAGGTGATCCATTATCGCTGACGACAACGGTAAAGGAGTACGTGCCGGCGACGATATTCGATGGCGTCCATGTGAAAGCGCCGGTGGCGGAATCGATCGTGGCTCCGACGGGCGGGGACGAGCCATCGGGATTCGTGGCGGCAAGGCTGTATGCCAACGTGGGCGAAGGAATCGCCGCATCGGTGGCGGAGGCTGTCAGCGTGAGCGTGCCCCCTTCAGCAACCGACTGATCCGAGATGGGCGCCAGCACCGGCGGTGGCAAAAGCGCCGCGACTGTCATCGGCGCTTCGACGAAGTTCCCTGTAATAGTGTCCGTGGCTCGAACCACGAGGTTGGCCGTGCCTGTCGAAGCTTCCGGAGCGCTGAAGCGACAGAACGGAGCCGGTGAAGCTGGCCGTGACCACGGAACTGTTGTCATTGGCAGAGACGCTGTAGACCAGCGGATCCGAATTACCGTTTTCGGTGAAGTCGCCGCTGACGTCGAGCGTCGTGGCCGCGGCGCCGGCTGCGATTGTGACCGGGGCGAGCGGCTGACCAGGCGTTGTTAGCTGCAACGGTTCGACGACCGACTCGGGCTGGGTGTAGATGGCGTTGGAGTTGCCGTCCCAGGCGGGGTGGGCCCAGGCGGCGTCGAAGGCGCCGGAGTCGCCCGTCGAGACGGCGGCGCCGCCGGAGTCCTGGTAATTGAACCAGTAATCGGCGCTGTCGGTCACCAACTGGTTGGGGTTGATCGCGTCGAGCCACTGGGCGCTTTGGGCCACGGCGCCGCTGGGGCTGTAGATGGCGTCTTCCGTGCCGAGCGGGTAGGAACCGCCCGAAATGCCATCGTACCAGGTGACCATGAAATAGCCGGAGCCATCGATGGCGACGCCCAGCGGCTGCGAGGTGTTGTCGTCGCCGGGCTGATTGCTATCGACGATGATCGGTGTATTCTCGACCGCCTGGCAAGCCGCTGTGTAGTTCACGGCTTCGACCGAGCCGCCGTTGTCGCCCGTGCTCCAGGCGATCGCGAACTGGCCATTGGGACCCATGCCGGCGGCCAGCGCGGCCACGCTTTCAGAGCCGGCGACTTCGAAAGCGGTTTGCAGCACGGAGCCATCGGCGGCGAACTCCATCGCATAGGCCGAGCCGGACCAGTTCCAGGCGACCAGGAAGTTGTCGTTGGCGTCCATGACGACCGACGGTTGTGATGCGCCGAAGCCGACGACTTGCACGACGCTGCCGCTCGCGGCGCCGCTGGATGAGAACTGCTCGGCGTAAACGCCATCGTTGCCCGATGTATCATCGCCATACCACGCAATGACATAGGCCCCGTCCGATCCAATAGCTACCGAGGGCTCCGAGGCCGCCGTTCCGGAAGGATTGACTTGCTGAACCGCGCTGGTGGAAGTGGGACCGCCGGCCGCGCCGCTATACGCGGCGAACTGTTCCGCGTAAACGGAATCGTTATCCCACCAGGAGACCACGAACTCTCCGGCGCCGTTCATGGCGATCGAGGGCGCGCCGCCATAGCCGCCCGCGGTTTGGGCGATCAAGAAGTTGCCTCCCTCGGCGACGCCGGAGGGCGAGAAGGCTTGGCCATAAATGCCGGCCGCGCCGGTTTGCGAGTCGACGCCGTACCAAGCCGCGATATAGTCTCCAAGCGCGTCGCTGGCGATGGTGGGCGTCGATTGATTGGACTGTGTATTCAACGTGGCCGGATTCGTCGCGTTGTTCGTGACATCGACATTGAACGTTTCGGCGGCGCTTTCGCCGAGCGTGTTGGTCGCCATGACGGTAACCGGGTAACTGCCGGTCGCCAGATTGTTGGTCCCGATCCACATCTGGCCGCTGTTGGGATCGATGTAAACGCCGGGAATCGACGTATCCACGCTGTAGTTGACGCCAATCGAACTATCGGGGCAGTTCGCTTGGGCGTCGAATGAGAGCGCGCTCCCATCCGTGACCGATTGGTCTGAAATGGGCTCGAAGACGGGCGTCTCGTCGATCACGCCGATTTCGAGCTGCATGCTCGCCGTGCTGAATCCGTCCGATACGGATATCGTGAACGTGTAATTTCCCGAGTTCTGAGTTCCGGGAGTCCAAGTAAATGTCGCGGTATCATTGCCGCCGGAGTAAGAAACGCCCGCGCCCGTGACGTCGGGCGAATCCGAGGAAACCGTAAAATTGAAATTATCCATTTGCGGAATCGAGTCGCTCACATAGAGCTGGACACTCGCTGTCTGATCTTGCTCGACGTCGGGATTGCTTCCGTCGATACTCAGGTAAGGTTGCGAAGCCGGATCGGAGATGTACTGGATCGCACTGCCGCTCGCGCCCGTCGTTAGATCGGTGACGGAAATCAAAATCGTGTCGGTTCCGCCGTCCGGATCACCGTAGCTGTATTCGAGATTTTGCAGATCGTTGTTGAGGTTCGACGCCGTGTCTTGAAGCACCAAAGTCGTGCCGCCTTGGCCCGTGAGGGGTGACCACAACGAGCCCCCTTCGTTTCCAGTAACCTGCAAAGTCAATTCCAATTCATCGCCGGTGAGATCGTCGAGGAAGATGCCCGGATCGACTTCGCCGCCATAACTGCCGGAAACACCGCTCGTAACAGAAATGCTTGGCGGCGGGATGTCGATCCCGACTTCCGACGAGACGATACCTCCGTAGCCGGAACCGGTCAGATCATCGACACTCACGGTGAGTGTGTCGGGGTTGATCGAGCCAAAGCTTTCCTGTTGATAGGTCAGTCCGTCGAGAGCATTGTTCAAGTCGGCAACCGTGCCCTCGATCGTGAAGCTTTGGCTATTGTTGCTTCCTTCGTCGAACGTTATTCCACTGGTATCCGCCAGATCGAGGTTGCCGTAATTATCGGAAAGAGCGACTTGTAAGATGCTCACAGCGGAATTGGAATCGCCGACCGTGATGGCGGAGCCGTTCGCCGCTGAAAAAGTTACCGCGCCGCCGGCATCGCCGCCGAAGGCCGCCATCACTTGGTCGCCCGGCACACTTAGACTCGGCGGCGTTAGGACAGTAATCGACACGCTAGAAGTTGTGGTATGGTCCGTGCCATCGGCTGAGCCGCTCAAGTCGTCGGCGGTGATCGACAGCGTGTCGCTGCCGTAAAAATCCGGGTCGGCCGTATAATAAAGACCATCCAGCGCTTGATTGATGAGCGACTGATCGCCCTCGATCGTGAGCAAGCTCGAACCTTGCCCGGAAACATTCAGACTGGAGTCGACGTTCCAGCCCAAGTTCAAGATCCCGTTCGCGACGGAAAGCGTCACGGAGAGGTTCGTAACATCCGGATCGTTGACGGTGATGGCGCTGCCGCCACTACTCGAAAACGATATCGGAACGTCTTCATCGCCGGTTTGGCCGCTCGGTGCGCTGATGCTCGGGCCAATGCTGTAGACCATCGAATCGGTCGTGGCCGACGAAGAATAGTAATTCGAGTCCCCGCTATAGCTGGCCACGATAGCTTGATCGCCAACCGGCAGGCCCGAAGTCGAGAAGCTGGCCATGCCCGTGTCGTCGAGACTATAAGTGCCGAGATCGGTGCTCGTGGTTTCGTCGTAGAAGTCCACCGAGCCGGTTGGGACGCCCCCGTAGGAGTTCGAAACCACGGCGGTGAGCGTTAATGGCTGGCCGTACGCGGAAGGATCGGGCTCGCCGCTTGCGAGGATCGTTGTCGGAGCGTATTCGACTTCTTGCGTGAGCGAGTCCTGGCTTTCGTCCCAGTTCGAGTCGCCGCTATATGTGGCGACGATCGAATGATCTTCGGCAATGAGATTGCCGACTGAAAGACTGGCGTCGCCATTGCCGTCAAGGGTGGCCGTCCCCAAGTCTTGTCCCGTCGTTTCGTCGTAGAAGTCGACCGAGCCGGTGGGAATGCCTGACACCCCATTGCTAGCGCTGACGACGGCGGTGAACGTCACGTTTTCGCCGTAGATCGATGGATTAGGCGTGCTGCTCGAGAGGGTCGTTGTCGTGCCGTAGTCCACTTCCTGTGTCAACGAGTCTTGGCTGCCGTACAGGTTCGAGTCGCCGCTATAGGTGGCGACGATCGTATGGTCTTCGACCGAGAGATTGCTGGTGGAAAGATTGGCGTCGCCATTGCCATCGAGGGCGACGGTTCCCAGGTCCTCACCGGTTGTTTCGTCATAGAAATCGACCGTGCCGGTGGCGACGCCACCATAGCTTCCTGAAACCGCGGCCGCGAACGTAACCGATTCGCCATAGACGGAAGGATTTGGAATAGAGCTTGTCAATACCACCGACGACGTGGCATAAACATCTACCTCCAACGACGCGTTGCTACTCTCGAAACCGCCCTCGCCATTGTATGTGGCGACGATCTCGTCATCTCCGACACCAATATCGCCCGTTGCGAGCCCCGCGTATCCGGAGCCATCGAGTTCGACCGAGCCATAATCCACGCCGGTCAATTCGTTGTAAAAGTCAACCGAACCGGTCGGAACGCCGCCGTAAGAGTAAACAAACGCCTCGAGATTGGCCGTTTGGCCGTATGCGAACGACGTTCCATCGGACGAAGAAATCGATATTCCTGTCGGGGCACTGACTTGCTGATCGAACGAAGCGTTGCCAGACGCGAAATACGAGTCCCCGCTATAAATCGCTTCGATCGACTGATCGCCAACGCCCAGATTGGAAGTCGATAAGCTCGCCGTGCCCGTGCCGTCGAGTTCAATCGAGCCCAAGTCCTGCTCCGTGCTCTCGTCATAAAAATCGACCGATCCGGTGGGCGTGCCGGAGCTACCACCGGCCGCGCTCACCGTGGCCGTGAATGTGAGGTAGTCCCCGTAGTTCGCCGACGAGCTCGATGTTTCCGCCGAGACCACCACCGAAGCCTGATCGATCTCTTGGACAAACGAATTGCCGCCATCGACGTAAGAATCGCTCGAGCCTCCCAGGAAATTTCCGTCGCCGCTATAGGTGACTTCGATCGTGTGATCGCCGACGCTAAGGTCGGGGAGAGTCATGCTGGCGTCGCCGCTGCCATCGAGAGACGCGGAACCCAGGTCCTCGCCGGTCGTCTCGTCGTAGAAATCGACCGAGCCGGTCGGCGTGCCTGCATATCCGCCATAGGCGGCGACGTTCGCCGTGAGCGTGACCGGTTGGCCATACACCACGTCATCGGCCGAGGAGGCGAATTGCACGCTCGCGGCAGCTTGATCGAACTCTTGATCGACCGACGCGCTGCTGGAATCGAAGTTCGAATCGCCGCTATAGGTGGCGACGATCGTGTGATCGCCGGCGTTCAACAAGTCGGTGGTGAGCGTGGCGTCGCCGTTGCCGTCGAGCGTTTCAGTTCCCAGGTCCGTGCCGGTGGAACTATCAACAAAATCCACCGTGCCGGTCGGGGTGGCGTCATATCCGTCGGCCGGCGTCACATCGGCCGTGAAAACCACAGTCTCTCCGTAGCCCGACGCGGATATCGAAGTATCCACGACCACCGAAGAGGCGTGCATCAGTTGACGCGCTTCAAGGGACTCTAGAACCGCTCGCCGGCTCTGGGGGCGGGGCCGCCGCTTGACACGAATCTCGAGCCCAAGAACGCGGGCGGTATTCCTCCAAGAGCGAGGTGAAAGCCGCATCGAACGTCTCCCTGCGAAGAGATGGCTCGTGAGTTTGAAAAGACCCCGGAAACGCCAAAGGCACAGCGCTACCGCGCCGACGCCGCGGCATTTTCGTCATTACCAGGCGAAGCAAAACGGGTTGATAAAAAGAGAGCGCCATCCGTGGAGGGGCAGTGCGTGAATGCGCCGGTCTACCCCGCTGGAGCGGAGAATTTAGAATCCCCAGTTAAGGAATGCAATCTTCCACGCCTTTCCAATCGGGGGGTGTTAATCCGCATGACTAATTCTGGCAAAAGAGCTTGCGCAGCAACAAAATATTTTTTTAGGGCGATTAGGCGTATAGTGCGGACAATGCTCCGTCGTTGGCTCTTTCGCGCGCCGCCTCACTGAAAGCTGGCCTATTTCGCGGCGAATTGCATCCGCCGTCGACCGGGATACCGAGCGACGTCATGCCGCAGGCTCATTCCGCTTCCGAATATTTGGTCGAGGCTTGTGAACAAGAATTTGGTTGCGATGATTGGTGACCTTTGCGGAGAACGCTGAGAACAATGCCGCGAGAACTCTCTCCGCCGCCTTTTTCCCCTTCGTTGCCGTGAACGCCGATGGCGAAATTCCTCGTGACTTGGGAACTGGGCGGCGGACTGGGGCACCTCGGCGGCCTCAAGCCGATCGTCGGCGAGCTCGTTCGTCGCGGGCATCGGGTCGACTTGGCCCTGCGAGATCTGACGCATGCCGGCCGCGTGTTCGGCCATCTCGACGTGTCGTATTGGCAGGCGCCCTTTTCATTGCCGCGGCAGGCGCCGGGAATGGACAAGCCCGAGACGTTTGGGCAGATGCTGGCGAACGTCGGTTTCGGCGACTACGAGCGGCTTTCGATCCGCGCCGCGGCTTGGCGATCGATCTTTCAAGCGACAAAACCGGACGTCGTGCTCTTCGAACATAGCCCCATGGCGCTGCTCGCGGCCCGAGAGCATGAGTTTCGCCGCGTCGTGATCGGGGTCGGGTTTTCGTGTCCAACGACCGAGCCTGATTTGCCTCGCCTGCGTGCCCAGGCGTCGGCCAATCCGCCGGACCCCGCCGCCGACGGAAGGGCCCTCGGAAATGCGCGCCAATTACTCTTGGCCCGCGGCCAGCCGCCACTGGAAAGCCTTGCCGATCTTTATCGTCAGGTCGATGCCACGCTACTTTGCACGTACCCGGAGCTCGACCATTTCGGGCCGCGATCGGAGATTCGCTATTATGGATGTCAGCCCGACGCGTTCGGCAAGCCGTTTCGCTGGCCGCCCGGCGATGGCAAGCGGATTTTCGTTTACCTGAAGCCATTTCCCGCGCTCGGGGCCCTGCTGCAATGCTTGGCCACATGGCGCTTTCCGACGGTGGCTTATCTCGATCGCTTCGATCCCGCGCTCGAGCGGCGTCATGCTACCGTGAACTTGCATTTCCATCGCGAGCCGCTCGACATTTGCCAAGCCGCGGCCGAGTGCGACTTGGCGATTCTTAACGGCGGGCACGGAACGCTCGCCGCGATGCTGCTCGCCGGCAAGCCCTCCTTCCTGCTACCGCTCTACTGGGAACAGCTCATGCAAGCTCGCCGAGCGCGTCAGGAAGGTTTTGCGGACCTCGCCGACCCAGGCAATCCGTCGGCCGTGGAAACGAAACTGCGACAAGTGCTCGCGTCGCCCAACTACGGTGAGGCCGCTCGTCGCTTCGCCGAAAAGCATGCCCTCGACGATCCGCTAGCCGCCCTGCGGGAGCTGGCGGACGATTTAGAACAGCTCGCGGGCGAGTAGAGATGCGCCGAAAGTGTTGCTGATTTTCGTGCGGGCGACTTCCATGGTCGGCGCGGGAAAGTCCGATGCGGCGTTTGCCGTGAAGCTCGCTTTTTTTGAAGCGGCAAAGTCATTGAAACCTTTCGTGCCGACGAGCGCTCGGGCCGGGGTGCGAATTCTCGCAATAGCTAAAAAAACCGCCCGCGCCGTGGATTGCGGCGCGGACGGGTAGATTGCGGTCACGGTTTACAGACTGTCGGTTCGTCGCGTTCATCCCCGCCAGTCACGGCATGGCTCGCGAAAGGCGCAGGCCGAACAATTCATGGGCGAGGGGCTGGGATAAAAATGGCCGGCGGCGATGCTCCGCCAGACGCGCTCGGCGATCGTCTTGGTTCCCGCCAAGCCCGGCGGGCGCGTGGTCACGCATCCGGTGGCATTGCGGTATCACTTTCGCGGCGACCTCGCGAAGGCTCTCGCGCCGACGCTCGACGAGCTCGAGCATCGCCTATCCTGGCGCCCGCGGCGCGAGATGCCGCTAGCCGAACGGATCATCAAACTGGGCCTCGCGATCTTGGCGCTCAAGGAGATGGAATATTTCGGAGCCACGCGGCCGGGCACGTTGGCCCAACGGCTCGAGGGGCTGATCGACCACCTGCTCTCGCCGCTCGAAAATGAATGGCTGCAAGGCAATCGCGACACAACCGTCGTGGGACGCGTCAAAAAGCTTCGCTCCGCGATCTTGCCCGACATGGCTCGCGGCGAAGTCACCGACGCCGAACGCGATCGCCGCTGGCGACAATTGGCCGATATGTATCTGGCCCAACAGGTTTCGTTCTACCCGTCGGACTATATCGAGTCTTCGCCCACGCCCGATCGGCTACTCGAAACCGTCGAGCGGCTGGAAGAGGATCTCACGGACGAGTGCCGAGCCTACCGGCCTGTCGAGGCGACAGTCGTGATCGGCGAGGCGATCGCGGTGAACCCGGAGCGCAACCGCGCATCGAAAGAAGACCCGCTGCTGGAAGCAATTGAAAGCCAACTCAAAACCATGCTCGCCGTGACCAGCGAGGCGCTGCCTGGGCAAACGACGCCCGCCACGAGTTCGATGGACCCCAAGCCGCTCGATAGCGCATTGCGCTCTTGACCGCCCGGTTGAAATATTTAACAGGGCGTCGGCATTTACTCATTGGACGAGACATGGTCTTCCTCGCCCGGCTCGTCTCCCAGTTCGCGGCGGAGGCGCAGGAGCACGCGGGACTTCGCCACGCGGACCGCGCCGGGCGACATTTTCAGGTCCGCGGCCACATCGGCGGTCGCGCGTCCGCCGACCACCACCTGCCAAAACGCTTGCCAAGTGCGTTCATGAAACTCGGGCCGCACCAGTTCAAGCGCCCTTCGCAAGAGATCGTCGAGCAGCGTGTCGTCGGGTCCGATATCGCTCTCGGCCGGGTCGCTGGCGTCGCGAATTTGTTGCAAGTGTCGCATGGCCTCGGCGCCGCCTTCGGCTCTGGGCTCGGCGGCCCGGCGGCGAAAGTGGTCGCGCGCCTTATTATGGGCGATCGTGAATAGCCAGCCGCGGAATGTGTCGGCCGGGCGGTCTTTGCGAAATCGATCCAGCCGCCGGGCCACGGCCGAAAATACATCTTGCAACACATCGCCCACGTCTTGCGGCGCCACGCCCCAGCGCCCGCACCACGACGCCACCAGCGGTGTATAGAGACGAACGAGCCGCTCCCAAGCTTGCGAGACATCGAGCCGGGCATTGGCCAGCAGACTGCGCGAAGTCGATTCGCCACCGCGGGCGAGCTCGTCGGAATCCTCGCGACCGCTCATGGCCCGGCGACCTTTCGCCGCCGCTCGGCGACGACCAAGACCGCCACGCTGGCAACGAGCAGCAGCGACGCGGTCGTGCCCATCAGAAGAAACGCGCCGCGCAGGCCGGCCTCGGTGTTTTCAATCTCGCGATCGAGCGGGCGAACGATCTTGAGCACTCCGCCCACATCGCCTTCCTTCCAATCTTTTTTCGGACTCCGCCCCTCGGGATAATTGTGACACGCGACGCAGCTTTTCTCCATGTGCCGGGCCGTGTAGTAGATCAGTTTGCGATGGTTCTCGTCGCTGACGAACTCGGCGAACTCGGCCGGCGGATCGTCGCTCGGCGTGGCGCGGGCCTCGAGCCAGGCCAGCGCTTCGACATCGAGCGCGTTTTCGGGACCACCATCCTTGCGCGTCGGCCAGGGATAACGGCTATAGACGCGAACTTTCATGCCCGGACTGCGGCGGCTGATCCGTTCGCCCAGGTCGATGGCGAACGTGGCCGGCAGCGGCAGGGCCGGATGCACGTTGCGATAGTTTTCCGTGATCGCGACATGGGTGATCTTCGGATCGAGATCCGAAATTTCGTCGCTATAGAACCGCCACACTTCGTCGAGCATTTTAGTTTCGAGCCGGGCGCTTTCGAGCGCGGTTTGCCGCACGAAAAATTCCGAAAGGCTCGACAAATACCAAAGCCCAGCCGACGAACCCACGACGAGCGCGAGCAGCACGCTCACCGCCAACGGATACCGGCGGCACCAGCGCAGAGTGCGTTCGAAAGGCCCCATCGGCCGCGCCAAGATCGGCTGGCCTTGCAAAAAGCGGCGCAGATCGTCGGCCATCTCCCGGGCAGAGCCATAGCGGCGCGTTGGCGATTTGCCGAGCGCCTTGAGACAAATCACCTCGAGATCCCGCGGCAAGCCCGACTTGATAGCGCTCGGCGGACGCGGATCGTCTTCCAGGACTTGCAGCAGCAGCAGGCGGCGATTGCCGTGAAAGGGCCGCGTGCCGCAGAGCATTTCGTAGAGCACGACGCCGAGGCTGTAAATGTCGCTGCGTGAGTCGACATCGTGCGATTTACCGGCCGCTTGCTCGGGCGACATATAAGCCGGAGTGCCCAGCACGCGTCCCTCGGAGGTCATGGTCGAATCGTCGGCGGCGCGTTTGGCCATGCCGAAATCCATCAGGCGCGCCCGGTCCGCGCGATCGAGCAGAATGTTCGATGGTTTCACGTCGCGATGCACCACGCCATGTTCATGGGCATACTGCAAGGCGTCGCCCAACTCGCTGGCGATCCGGGCGGCTTCCCTCGGCGGCAAAGCGCCGCTTTTGAGCCGCTCCTCGAGGGTCTGGCCCTGGATATGTTCACATACCAGGTACCAAACGCCGTCGTCGGTCTGGCCGGTTTCGTGGAGCGACATAATGCCCGGATGCTGAAGCTGGGCGACACTGCGCGCCTCGCGCAAAAATCGCTGTGCCTCCTCGGGCGAAGCCAAGCCGCCGGCCCGCTGCACCTTGAGCGCCACGACGCGCTGCAGCCGCGGGTCCCAAGCCTCGAACACATAGCCAAACGATCCTACCCCCAACTCCGCGCGAAGTTCGAATCGGTCGAGCCGCACGACGCCCTTGAGAAGCCGGCTCGCAAGGTCCTTGCCCGCGTCGGCCGCGATCTGGGATTCGCTCCAGCCGGCGCCCGAAAGCACCGCCGCCACGAGCCGAGCCGCGGCCTCGTCGGCGCCGCTTGGCGGCCTGGAACGCGTCTCGAGCTCGGCGAGGCGACCGATCAACTCGCCGGAGTGTTGGTCGAGCGCTTCCAGCCGCCGTTGGCACGATTCGCACGCCTCGAGGTGCACGCCCAGCGAATTCGCGCGCGGGATTATCGCCACCGAGCAAGAACCGGCGAATTTCGTCGGCATCGGGGCACGCCGCTGGAGAAACGGGCGCATTCATCGGAACACGAGCCTTGGCATGCGAACGACGCGGGATATTGGGGGGACCGGCAGCCTGTTGAATATTTCAATAGGCTTGCCGGCGATTGCCCGCTATCTATCATAACGGCCAACCGTTACAGCCGCGGCGACGCTCGACAATAATTTCGCCGCTTAAATGCAAGTTGCCGGATAGCTTTCGCTCGGCCGAGAATTTCGCGCTTTCATGTAACGCCCCTCCGTTCTAGAAATTACCGGGTCGAGACTCCGAAGCGCGGCTTTGCGCCGGGCCAATCGGAAGCACGAACTCGATCCCCATCGAACAAACCCCGTCGAAAGCTGGAGAATTTGCCATGGCTGCGCTCGACCGTCGCGCGTTTCTCTCGGATGTTGGTCGCGGGATGTTGGCCGCCGGCCTCGGAGCGACTCTGGCCCAAGACCTGGGCTCCTCGGCGGCGTTTGCCGCTCAAGGGCCCGAAACAATCCCGACCGGCAAATACGCCGAGCTCGTGGAGCTGATGCGTTGCGTGCCGGCCGATCGGCTCCAGCCGCTGCTGGCCACGAAGATTCTCAAGGGCGAGTCCGATCTTCCCACGCTCATTGGCGCCGGCGCCCTGGCCAATGCGATCGCATTTGGCGGCTGCGACTATGTCGGTTTCCACACGGCGATGGCCATGCTTCCCTCGCTCGAAATGAGCCGCCAGTTGGCCACGGCGCGGAAGCCGCTGCCGGTGCTCAAGGTGCTGTATCGCAATTCCCAGCAAATTCAAAACGCCGGCGGCTGCAAGGCGACACAACTCCGCGCCATGGCGCTGGCCGAACATATCGCCGAGCATGCGATCGGCGACGACCTGGGCCTCAAGATTCGCGACGCCTGCCGGCAGCGCGATGTGCCCCAAGGCGAATCGCTGCTCGCCTCGGCCAGCTCGACGCTCGACGCCTTCAATGCCCTGCAGCCGGCGGTGCAAGACGACCTGAATGTCCACCGCTTTGTCTTCGCCTACCGCACATTTGGACTCGCGGGCCTTTTGGGCAACGAATATTCCCACTCGCTGCTGCGCCAATGCGTGCGGTTCTGCGTCGATGAAGAGGGACGCCGGATTTCGCAAAAGCAGGCCGAACCCGTGATCCGGTCGCTCGTGCCCAAGCTGCTCGACGATTACAAGCTCGCGGGCAAGCCGCTCGGCAAGCGCGATCCGGGAGACGATGCCGTCGATAAACTCAGCCAAACTATCTACAACGGCCCGAAAGAAAAGGCCGCGGAGGCTGTTGCCGCGGCGCTAGCCGAAGGCATCGATCCGGAAGTGGTGGGCGAAGCGATTTCGCTGGCGGCCAATCAATTCGTGCTCCGGCAAGGCCCGGGCGACTGGCGAACGCACGGCGACTCGGCCGGTGTGCATTCGTCCGACGCCACGAACGCCTGGCGCAACATGGCCCGCGCGGCGGAGTCCCGCCACGCGGTTTCGGGTCTGATGGTGGCCGCGTATCATGTCGGCGTGCAATCGGCGCCGTTCAAATCGCCTACCTATCCGACCGACGAACATCGAAAACTCATCAAGATCGAAGACGCGCCGGGGCTCTTGGCAGAAACCGAAGACGCGATCCGCCACAACGACCAACCGCGCGCCGCCGCCGCGATTCAGATTTACGGCGACCGCGGCTATTCGGTCGAGCCGGTGTTTGGGCTGATGCTCAAGTACGCGGTGAGCGAAGATGGTCGGCTCCACGGCGAGAAGTACTTCCACACCGTGACCGAGGAATACCGCACGATCCGCCCGGCCTTCCGCTGGCGCCAAGTCGTGGGCCTGGCCCGCGTCACGGCGAGCGCCTATGGCTACAACCGCGACGACAAGAAGGGTTTCCGCGCAGCGGGCTACGAAGAAGCCTGCAAACTGCTGGGCGTGGAGGCATAGGGTTCCGCGATCCCGCGGCGCGGCCGCGCTGCCGCAAGTCGGCGCATGGGTCCCGCTTCGAGGATGCGTTTGGAGCCTATCTCCCACAACTCCCCCTCTCCCTTTGGGAGAGGGTAGGGCGAGGGCTCGACGAGGGCTCGCCGATGTTCTCTCGGATAGGCTGTTAATACACGCCGACTCCCATGCCTTTTTGCGGCGGCTGGGTGTAGCCCCAGCCCCAGGGGGGCGCGACATAGGGCTGATAATACGGCGGAAACGGCCGGTAATAAACGCCCCAAGGCTCGTAATTTCCCTTGTAGGGGCAGCAGTGGTAGGGATGCTTGAAGTAGCCATTGGGAATGATCCCGTAGGGCCCCGCCGCGGCTGGAATCGCGCGCCCACATTCACCAGGCCCGCGCCGGCCACCAGCGCTAGCAGCAGACCAACCACATACCGTCGCATCGTTCACCGTTTATCTTGAGGAGCGATTTGCTCGTGGGACGCGAGGCTATCGACTTTGCCGGTCCTAGGGCCTCTAACAGTTGCTTTCGGCGCCGATCGGTCGCGACCATGAGCCGCGTCCGATGACGATCGGAAAAAGCCCCGCGAATGCTGGCATGGCATGCAAAGCATGGGGTTGGCGGCGCCCGATTGCGGCGCCGCTTCGGCCATGGAATTGCTTCCGCGAGCAATCGGCTCGCTCCCGGCTTGTCGCTCGCCGGCGGCGCGTTACATTGAGCGCCGCGTGATCGGGGCCGCGAGGCCCGGCGCTCGAGTAACAAGGAAATCCCGCCATGCTGAGTCTTCAATCGACCACCGATTCGCGCTGGCTTCGGCAGGTCGACGCCGATCCGGAGTCGATTTTGATCGATCACGCGCACTGCGAGAAAAAGGCGGCCGGCACGGCGATGAGCCTGATCTTCGCCTATGGCGGCCACGCGGCGCTGTGCCGCGAGCTCTCGGCGATCGTGATCGAGGAGATGGAGCATTTTCAGCTTGTGCTCGACCTGCTCGCCGAGCGCGGCATTCGCTTTCGCGCGATCAAGCCGGCCGCGTATGGGCGAAAGCTCAACGAACTGGTGCGCAAGGGCGATCCGGCCCGGGCGATCGATCGATTGCTCGTCGGCGGACTGATCGAGGCGCGAAGCTGCGAGCGATTTTCGCTGCTGGCCGCGCATGTGTCGGACCAGCGGCTGCGCGAGTTCTACGCGTCGTTATTCGAGAGCGAGGCGCGGCACCATGGCGTCTATGTGCGGTTGGCCGCCCTATTCGCGCCCGAAGCCGAAGTTCGCTCGCGGTTGCGAGAATTGGCCGTCGAAGAAGCCAAAATCATCGCCGAGGGCGACGAATCCCCCCGAATGCACAGTTAACCACAAACCGAAAACCGACCCCTGAAAACTTTCCCCATTCACAACCTCGCCGCCGCCTCGCCTTGACCCAACTCGATCGGCTCAAGCCGCGGATCGACTTCCCGGGCCAGCGACACCAAATGCGGATGGCAGGTGAAGAAGAGCACCTGCACCGAGCCCGCGATTTCATGGAGCGTCTTGAGCGTGCGGCGGGCGTTCTCGTCGTCGAGATTCACGAGCACATCGTCCATCACGATCGGCAGCGGCTCGTTTTGCCGGCAGTAATGCAGCACATAGGCCAACCGAATCGCCAAATAAAGCTGCTGCCGCACACCTTCGCTTAACTGGCTCGGCACGAGCTCGACGCCGTCGTCGCGGCGGAGCATGATCATCTTTTTGTCGCTCGACATGCGATCGAATTCCACAAAGCGGCCATCGGTCATTTGCCGCATTAACCTCGAAACGGTGGCGATCATTTGCGGGCGATTGTCGTGATCGAAGCGACGAATCGCGTCGGTGAGTAGTCGCCGGGCAATTACAAGCGGCGCGTAGCGATCGACCTCGGCGGCGAGCAAGGCACGCTTGCAAGCAAGCTGCTCGGCAATGCGGGCCGCAGTGTCGGAGCCGTTGAGTCGCTCGGCGGCGGCTCCGGGCCGCGCCGGCGTCGGCGTCGGCTTGGCGTTGCCGGCGAGCGGCGTCGTCTAACTGGGCGGCAAGCGTATCGCGGGCGGCGTCGAGCGCGGCGCCGTCGTTTTCGCGGAGTGCGCGTTCAAACTCGTTGGCCGGCTCGCTCGCGCGAATCAGCGCGATTTCGCCCACGAGTGTTTGAATTCTCGTTTCGAGCGAAAGCATTTTTTCGTGGCGTGTCACGATTTCGAGAAACGACGCCGCGTCGCCGGCGCCCACGACCGCGAACAGTTGGGCCTGCTCCGCTTCGAGCGTCGTGCGCCGCTCGGCGATTCGCTCGAGTTGGGCATCGGCGTCGCGCAGCTTGCCTTGCAATGCGTCATGTTGGTTTTGGGCGTCGGTGGCCCGGCCCAGTTGGGCCGCCAGCTTCCGGATTGCGAGCTCCGCCGGCTCCTGCTCCAGTTCCGGCGCGAGGGATCGGCAGAGTTGACGCACCTTCGCCTCGACGCCCTTGATCGTGGCGATCATGGCGTCGACGCGGCTTTGAGTCGACGGCAAACCATCGAGCTTTACCCGAGTGGTCAACAGGTGCTCGATCAATGCCCTGGCCAGTTCGATGTCGAGGCTGTCGGGGAGATTGAGTTGGCGAAGCAGTTCGCGGCGCTGGAAGGCGTTGGCCGCGCGACGATCCTCGACCGCTCGAATTTCTTGCTCGCAGCGCTCGAGCCGCGGCTGCAATTTTCGCGCTCTCGCGCCAGCGATTCACCACGCTTGCGATGCTCGCTTGCCCGCGAGATGGCGTCGCGCGCCGAAGCGAGCAGCACGCCGACATCATCGGATTCCGGTTCGCGGGCCGCCGAATCCTCGACCGCGGTCACGCCGCAAGCCGACCGCAGGCGAGCTTCGAACGCGGCGCATCTAGCCTCCAATCGCCCGACGGCGGCGACCTGGTTCTCGCGCTGGGCGAAGCTCTCGCAGGTTGCTTCATGATCGGCGAGCCAACGGCGCATGGCGTCGGGCGCCAGCGGAGCGAACCCGCAAGGCGCCCACAGGTCGCGCCAATCCGTTTCGAGGCGCTGCGCGTTGCTCGTCGAGAGCGAGCTGTCGCGGCCGGTTAGCCTGCAAACGCTCGCCGCTGGCCTTCAACAAGCGAAGCCATTCCTCGCGGCGGGCCACGGCTTCCGCCTTCTTGAAAATCTCGTCGGCGATGGCGTCGGCCCGCTGGGCGGTATGTTCGTAAGTCGCGATCATGGTCTTGATCGGCCCAAGAGCATCGCGAGCCTCGGCCGAGCCCGGCGTCTCGTCGCCCTCGAATAGCATGCCTTGTCCGGCCTTCGCGGCGGCGCTGGCATCGTCGCCGCCGCCGCCTCCGGCCCGGGATTCCAGCCGCCGGCGAATCGCTTGCCAGGCGCGATCGCGCTCGTCGCGCGGCGGGTCAATTCCTCGCGCGTCGGGGTTGGGCCATCGGTTCCGCGCTGAGCAAGTTTTTCCTCCAGATCGCGCCGGCTTTCCTCCTCGGCGTCGATCGCTTGCCGTAGCGAGTCACGCCGCTTGACGAGCTCCATGAAATCTCGCTCGAATTGCGCGATCGTTTCAAGTCGAGCGACCGGCAATCGCTCCGGACCGGCGGCGTCGCCCGGCAGAGGTGGCGTGAGCTTACGAACGCGCGCGGCGAGCTGCCGCTCAATTCGGGCCAACTCGGTTTCCGCTGTTTCGAGCTGTTTCTTGTCGGTTTGATAATCCGCCCCGCCGGCCAGGGCCGCTTCGAGCACCGACACATCGGGCGGCTCGCCCAGCGCCGCGAGTTCCTGCTCGATTTCCTCGAATCTCGCCCGATCGGCCTCGCGGCGGGACTGCAACCCCTCGGCGTCGATGTTGATCGCCGCCGCCTTCTTCGCCACGTGATCCAACGCCTCGCGCGTGGCGAGGTCCACCGCGAACAACCGCAACTCGTCATGTCCCCAGTCGGGCCGCAGGTCGGCGAGTTCGCGGTCGATGTCGCGGCGAATGGTTTCGCAAAGCCGCTCGACCGCCGGCAAGTCACGCTGCGCATCGACGAGCGATTGCCGCTGCTCCAGACAGCTTTCGATCTCGGCGCGGAACGAGAGCGCCCTTGGGTCGAGTTCCAGCGCGGCCAAAGCGATCGCGGCGGTCGTCCGTTCGGCGGCGCCGCTCGGATTCGGTCTCGAGTTCGGCAAGCCGTTCGACGATTTTGCCGTGTCGGGCGCGCCCATCGCCCGGGCAATCCTTGGGAACCGTGAAGGTTTCGCGGGCGGCGCGCAGTTGCTCCAGCTCCGCGTGTTTCGGCCAGGCCCGCGCCGAACTTTTCCGCCCGAACATGCTCGCGGCGCAAGCGTTCGACCGCTTGAGCGAGCTCGGCGGCGTGGGCTTTCGTCGACTCGGCTTGACGGCGAAGCTCCACGTAATCCGCGATTCGCAGTCGCTTGCTTTTCAAATCGACAACCAGGGCGGCGATCGCGCTCGACAAGACATTGATCGTGGGAATCGTGCCCTTGGGTTTGAAAATCGTCGACGCCTCGTTGTCCAACTCGGCCGAGATTTTTTCGGGGCTGACCGCCGTCGGCAAACCGCCGCCAAATAGGGCCGATTGCATGCTGTCGTCTTTGAGGCTCTCCTCGCCGCGACTGAGTTGATCGAGTCCAAATGCGAAGACCGATTCGAACAGATTGCGATTCGCCTGGCCAATGAGCGACTCGAATCCGCGCTCGTCGAGTTGGGTGGGCAGGCCGTCGATTTTCACATGGATCGCGTTTTTCAGTCCCTTGCGGCGACGCAGCTCCACTTCGCGGCCGTCGGCCAGCAGCAACACGCCTTCGCCGGCAATGTCGCCGCCGCCGGATTTGAAATCGTAGGGCGTGGACCGCGGAAACCCGAACAGCCAGCATCGCAAGAATTCGAGCAGCGTGGTTTTGCCGGCTTCGTTGTGACCGTGAATCAAGCGAATGCCGGCGCCCGACAGATCGAGCTCGCGCCGGTCGAAGTGGCCGAAGCGATTGATTTTGAGTTGCTGAATCTTCACGCCCGCTCCTCGCTCAAGCCAGGGTTTCGGTCAGGGCGGCGACCAACAGATCCCGGGCATCGGCCAACCAGGCGTTTAATCGCGCGCGAGCGACGTGCTCATCGCCGGCGGATTCGCCCTGCTCGCTTGCCAGCTCGGGGCCGACTTTTTTCATCAGCGGCTCGAGCAGCGTGGCGAGCTCGCCCAGTCGGCGGGGATCGTCGGCGATCGCCTCGATGTCGCGCAGCAACTCGCCCAACAGGTCGCCGCCGCGAGCGAGTTCGCGCAAGTCGAGCGGCGAGCGGACCTGGAAATCAATCTTCTCGATCCACGCCTCGCCGCTCAGCTCTCCGGCCATGGCGCGCAGGTTCGTGATCATTTGTTGCTTGCCCTGGTCGTGGGCCAGAATTCGATGCGCTTGGCGCGGCCGGTGAATTCGAGTCGCACCGCGGCGAGCCGCCCGTCGGCGCGGCCGATGACCTCTTCCAGTCGATCGCGAGCGCGGCCGATGAGCTCGTCGGAGTCGTCGTCGGGTTCGAGCGTGATCGTCTCGCGAAACCAGCGGGCCACGTCGGTCTCGCGAAACTCGCAGGTCTCGATCCGTCCATCGTTCACCGCGACGAGATAGCAGCCCTTGGCGCCCAGTTCGCGGGCATGGCGGCCTTGAGTATTGCCCGAATAAACGATGTGCGGAGATTCATGCAGCACGGCAGGCTGATGGATGTGGCCCAGCGCCCAATAGTCGTAGCGCTTGGCGATCAACTCCTCGACCGAGGTGGGCGCGTAGGAATCGTGGTTCGGATTGCCGCCCGCGTTGGTGTGCAAGAGCCCGATGTTGAAACGACCCATGACCGGCGCCGGATACTGGATTGCCAGGTTCTCCGTCACTTCCCGGCATGGATAACTCATGCCATGCACGGCCAGCGGCAGTTTCGCATGCAGCACGGTTTCCGGCCGGTCGGCTCCGAACAGTTTCACGTTTGGCGGCCAGGGAATCTCGCGGGTCATCTCCTCGCGCGAATCATGGTTACCCAGGATCATGTACACCGGAATGCCCGCCTTGTGCAGACGCTGCATTTGGGCCACGGCCGCCAAGGCGGAGTTGAAATCTCGACACTCGGTGTCGAACAGATCGCCAGCGATGAGCAGGAAATCAACCCGCTCGTCGACAGCCAGCCGAACCAGATTGTCCATCGCCCGGCGGGTGGCCGAGCGAAGCCGCTCGACCGGGGCGCCGGGATAATCGACCAGCCCGCGCAGGGGGCTGTCGAGATGCACGTCGGCGGCGTGAAGGAACTTCATGGCAAGCCGTGGGGGGCCGCAAGGTGTTTGACCTAAGTCCGACCAACGCGCGGCAAAGAAGCGCCGCTGGTTCCGGTTAAATCGTTTCAACTCCGCTGATCGTAGTATAATGGTCTCCGCCGACTGCTGAACATGGGGCCACCACCGCTTTCTTTAGTTCGGTTGCTAGGAATTATGCCGTACCGCGAAAAATCACGGTGATCGACCGCGGTCGGCGGACGATAGCATGCTGTGCCGGCGAGCAGGAATCTTGAGAATCGATCTCTCGCGAGGCGCTCGACCCGGCCAACTTTCGCGGGCGATTAGTTGACCATTGCCGGTTGCGCCGATAGATTTGGTTAGTGCTGGGAGCTCGTTGCATTCATCGCTCCGCCCAAAGGCTGCCGTGTCTTATGGGGCTTACCTACTTCAAACGCTTTCGGATGGAAATCGACCTCCGGGTCGGCGATTTATCGCATTGCCTGGCGCCGCCGGGCTATGAATTCGTCGCCTGGGACGATGCCACGGTTGATGCCCACGCCGAGGCCAAGTTCAATAGCTTTCGCGGCGAGATCGACAGCAACGTGTTCCCCTGCCTGGGCGAATACTCCGGCTGTCACCGCCTGATGCACGAAATTCGTCAAAAGGAAGGCTTCCTGCCCGACGCCACTTGGCTGATTCGCTCGCTCGCGGGTAATCTTCGCCGCGAGCCATGCGGCACGATCCAGGGCATTCGCGATTATTCGGGAATGGGCGCGGTGCAAAATTTGGGAGTCGTTCCCGAACATCGCGGCCGAGGGCTCGGCTTGGCGCTCTTGCGACGCGCGCTGATCGGTTTTCGCGGGGCGGGTCTCGAGCCGCCGCGTTTCTGGAAGTCACGGCGCAGAATTTCGGGGCGATCCGTCTTTATCAGAGCGTGGGGTTCGTCAAGTCGCGCACTGTGTACAAAGCGGTGGAAGTCGCTTGCGCTTGAAATCGACGATCGCTCGCGCCCCGTCCCGCTGTCCGCCGGCGGATTTTCCTCGCGGCTTCCTGAAAAAGCGGTTGGCGAAGCTCGCCGGGCCGGGCTACATTGTGTCGCGGGGACCCGATGCTCCATCGCGGCCGGAGATGTCCCAAGGGGACCGCCGCGAATCCGATGTCGCGGGCCATGCCCGAAGGGTCCTCGCGCTTGCCGTCCCCTTCTGATTTTCGTTCCTTGAGAGGCGTTGGCTTCTCCGAAGTGCCGTGTGTTCGACTAGGGAGATATGCCGAGTGAAAGAGCCGATCGTTTCGCATGTGTTCGACAATGGCCTCACGCTGATTGCGGAACCGCTCACGGCGCTTGCCTCGGCCGCCTTCACGGTGCTCCTGCCGGCCGGCAGCGCTTGGGACCCGGCCGATCGCAGCGGGCTGGCGGGCTTTGTCTGCGAAATGACGCTTCGAGGCAGTGGGTCGCGCGATAGCCGGCAGTTTGTGCGCGATCTCGACAATCTGGGCGTCGAGCGGGGCGAAGGCGTGTCGGCGAGCCACGCGAGCTATAGCGGCGCCACGCTCTCGCAGAATCTCATTCCCGCGCTCGAAATCTATGCCGACCTGATGCAGCCGCCCACGGTTGCCCGCGGCCGAAATCGATCCGGTTCGGCAAGTGATGCTGCAAGAGCTGCGAGCCGTGGAAGACGAGCCGAGCCAAAAGGCGATGCTCGAGCTGCGGCGCCATGTCTATGGCGAACCCTGGGGCCGGCCCAGCCACGGCGAGATCGAGGCGGTCGAAGCGATTTCGGAAGGCGACATTCGCCGCGCCTATGAGGCCGGATTTCGGCCCAATGGCGCCATCATCGGAATTGCCGGCAAGGTGGATTGGCCGCGGCTCAAAGACGCCGTGGGACGGCTGTTCGGCGATTGGCGCCCCCGGGTCGAGCAGCCGCCAGCTTCCAATTCCCATCTCGAGCGCCGCCGGCATATCGAACAAGAATCCAACCAAACTCAAGTCGCAATCGGCTATCCGAGCGTGCCGTATCGCGATCCCGATTATTTTCAGGCTTCGGGCGCCGTGGGCGTGCTAAGCGGCGGCATGAGCTCGCGGCTATTTTCCGAAGTCCGCGAGAAACGCGGCCTCTGCTACAGCGTCTACGCCAGCTACCACACGCTGAAAGACCGGGCCGCCGTGCTTTGCTATGCCGGCACCAGCGCCGATCGGGCCCAAGAGAGCCTCGATGTCACGCTTGGCGAATTGACCCGGCTGGCCGAAGGCATTCGGCCCGAGGAGCTCGAACGACTCAAGGCCCGGGTGAAAAGCAATCTGATCATGCAGCAAGAGTCGAGTTCGGCCCGCAGCTCCGCGATTGCGCGGGACTGGTATCACCTGGGCCGAGTGCGCACACTCGACGAAGTGTCGTCGCTGGTCGATGGCCTGAGCTGCCAGAGCATCAACGATTATCTCGCCGCGCATCCGCCCGGCGACTTCACGATCATCACCGTGGGACCGCAAGCGTTGGAGGCGCCTCTTGGAATTTCGTAAGCATGTCTTGGACAATGGACTGTCGATCGTCGCCGAATGCAATCCCGAGGCGCATTCGCTGGCGATGGGATTTTTCGTGCAGGCCGGCGCGCGCGACGAGTGGGACGCCGTGTCGGGCGTGAGCCACTTTCTCGAACACATGGCCTTCAAGGGCACCCCGACCCGCTCGGCCGACGATGTGAATCGCGAGTTCGACGAAATCGGCGCGAACTACAACGCCTTCACCAGCGAAGAACACACCGTGTACTACGGCTCCGTGCTGCCCGAGTATCAAAGCCGGACTACATCGCTCTTGGGCGATCTCTTGCGGCCGGGCCTGCGCGACGAGGACTTCGCCACCGAGAAGCAGGTGATCATCGAGGAAATCCGCATGTACGAGGATCAGCCCCCCTTCGGGGCCGACGACAAATGCAAGGCGGCTTTTTTCGGCAAGCACCCGCTCGGCCGTAGCGTGCTCGGCACCGTGGCCAGCATCGAAGGACTCGAAGTCGGCGCGATGCGCGATTACTTCGAGCGCCGTTACAGTCCGACGAACATCTCGCTGGTGGCGACCGGCCGCGTGGACTTCGACCGCTTGATTCGCGACGCGGAGGAGTTGTGCGGCGCGTGGCGGCCCTACCCTGTCGAGCGAGCCTTGGAACCCGCCACCGGCGCCACCGGAGAGCATTGCCTGCACAAGCCAGCGGCCACGATGGAATATGTGCTGCGGCTGGGTATCGGCCCGTCGGCGACCGACGACCGCCGCTACGCCGCCAAGCTGCTCGCCACCGTGCTTGGCGACGATTCGGGCAGCCGGCTCTACTGGGAAATGGTCGACAACGGACTCGCCGAACAAGTGTCGCTCCATCACTACGAATATCAGGGCGTGGGCCTGTTCATGACCTATATGACGACCGATCCGGAGCGAGCCCGGGAAAACCTGGATCGCGTGGGACGGATCTTCGCGCAGGCCGAGTCCGCGGGCATCACGGCCGAAGAGCTGGCCCAGGCCAAGAGCAAGATCAAGGCTCGCGCCGTGCTGGGCAGCGAGCGACCGCGAGGCCGGCTATTCAATGTCGGCAGCAATTGGCTTCAGCGGCGGACATATCGCTCGGTCGACGACGACCTCCGCGCGGTCGACGCGGTGTCGCTCGACGATCTCAAGAACGTGCTCGCAGACTTCCCGCTGTCGAAAGCGATGGTCATGGCCGTGGGCCCTTTGAGCGACTTTTCGTGAGCCCCGAGCGGTGGTTCACGAGACCCGAGCGGCGCTTCACGAGCGGTGAAAATGCACGTGGCGCCATTGGCCGCCTTCGCGCTGCCAGACGCGGGTCTCTTGGGCTTGGCCGGTTGTGGGAGCGCCCGAGGCGTCGAGCCGCTGGGTGAGCCGCGTGTAGGAAATCACCGCCGTGTCGCCCATCAGGCGCACATGGGGCGACGCCATGGTCGTCGTCCTCGGACCCTTCGCGGCGCCGAGATCGAAGTAGAACTTGTGAAACCCGAGGCCCTCGACCACTTGGCCGACGGTCTCCGGCTCGAAGCAGGTGAGCGACGGGTCGCACAGCTTTTCGTAGGTCTTCCAATCGCCGGTGGCGATGCTTTCGAGCAATTGCTGGTTGAGCTTCAGCAGTTCCTCGGTCACGGCGTTCGGCATCGCGGGTGCTCCTAAAGTCGGGCGCCTCGGGCAGGCTTTCGTATTTTGCGTGAAGCGCCGGCCTAAGCCTCGGCGAAAAAAAGATTCAGCCTACCGCTTTGTCACAGTTTGAATTTGCCGTGCCATGCCCACGCTCGCGTGGGCATGCTCGATTGATCACGGCGCGAAGACATGCCCACGCGAGCGTGGGCATGGCACACGATGCCTGAATTATGCGTTGACACCGCACTAGCGAACAAGCCCCAGTCGCGCGAGTTTCTCGCGGCATTCGTCGCGCTCGCGGCAGCGAGTCATTTCGCGCCAGGCGGGGTCCTGTGCTTCGAGAAAATCCGTCTCGTCGGCCGGCGCCTTGCCGGCGGCCATGAGCCGCTGGGCGACGCCGAGCTCGAGCCGCGAGAGATAGAGCCCGTCAACCCGATAGTCGACAAACGCTTCCCACACCAGCGGAAACAGCGGCGCCACGATCCGCTCGCCGATCGCGGTGGCATATTGGCGAATCTCGAGCTGGGCGTGGCTATCCATTCGCAGCGCGAGAAAATGCAACAGATTGTGCAGATCGATCTTCCAATAGGCTTCCGTATAGGTGGCCAGCGGCAAGTCCTTGCGGGCTTGCTCTCGGGCCACGCCGCGGGCGATGCGTTCTTCGTAGAGCCGCCGGGCCGCGGCATGAAACTCGCGCTCGGCGGCCGAGAGCTCCGCGCCAAGTTCGGGACTGAGAAAGCCGCCGCTGCCTTGGCGATTGGTCGCGGCTTGCTCGCGCCAGGCGTCGGGCAGCGTGGTCTGGGCGGCGTCGATCGCCAGCGAATAGCGCGTGCTATATTCGTTGACATTGGCCGTGCGATGGCGGATCCATTGGCGCCAGCAGTCCATCGGCGCCCGAATCAAGAGCTTGATCTCGGCCATCTCGAAGGGCGTCGTGTGGCGATGCCGCAGCAGATAGCGAATCAGGCCGCGATCGTCGGACGTTTTCCGCGTGCCCTCGCCATAGCTCACCCGCGCGGCTTGCACGACCGACTGATCGTTTCCCATCACATCGACGAGCGTGACGAAGCCGTCGTCGAGCACGGGAAACTTTTGCCAACGGAGCTGTTCGGCGGTGACTTGAGTCATGGCAAGATATTTTCAAGAGGCTAACAATGCAATGCGCCCGATCCCTGTTCGGCGCCACGACGGAGAGATCGCCGTCGATTCGCCGGCCGGGGGAGCGCCGCTCGATTTTACTTCTGCTTGGCCATGAGCTCTTCGACCAGTTTGGCAAGCAGGGCCGGATTGTCCTGCTTGACCAAATGATCGATGCGGGTTTGCGGCAACTTCAATTTTTCCAGCGCCGAGACAATATACTGCCATTGCTTGACGCGATTCTTGCCTTCGGCCAGATACAACTCGGTGACGAGCTCGCTGAGCCGCCGCAGCGAAATGTCTTCTTGGTTGTCGTAGTAGTTCTTGATGATCTTTTTCTGATGCTTCGAATAGTCCGCCATATGCGCTCCGTCGCCATCGCCCGAATGTTCGGGCCGACTTTCTGGGTGAATGATGTTCTCTCGGTCGACGCGGTTCATGTCAAGCGGGCCATGGCGGTCACGAGCTCTTTCACCGCCGCCACGCTCTTATCGAAATCGGCCTGCTCTTGCGCCGTGAGCTTCAGCTCGACGATCCGCTGGACGCCGCCCGAGCCGAGCACCACCGGCACGCCCACATAGTAACCGCCGACGCCGTATTCCTTGTCGCAATAGGCGGCGCAAGGGATCAGCCGTTTTTTATCGCGCACGATGGCCTCGACCATCTGCGTCGTGGCGGCGGCCGGAGCGTAGTAGGCGCTGCCGGTCTTGAGCAGATTCACGATCTCGGCGCCGCCGGCGCAGGTGCGCTGCACGATGGCCGCCAGCTTGTCATCGCTCAAAAGACGCGAGATTGGAATGCCGCCGACCGAAGTGCAGCTCGGCATCGGCACCATCGTGTCGCCGTGGCCGCCCATGAGCAGGGCCGACACATCCTCGACGCTCACGCCGAGCTCCATCGCCAAAAAAGTGCGATAGCGAGCCGTGTCGAGCACGCCAGCCTGACCGATCACGCGCTCGGGCTTGAAGCCGCTGACTTGCAGCGCCCGCTGCACCATCGCGTCGAGCGGGTTGCTCACGACGATAATCACGGCGTCGGGGCTCGAGCTCTTCACCTGTTCGGCCACGCTACCCACGATCTTGGCGTTGGTGGCCAGGAGATCGTCGCGGCTCATGCCGGGCTTGCGCGGAATGCCGGCGGTAATGACCACCACATCGCTCTTGGCGGTATCGGCGTAGTCGGTCGTGCCGACGATCGTGGAATCGAAACCCATGATGGGCGACGACTGCATCAGATCGAGCGCCTTGCCGCGGGGCATGTCGCCGGTGGCCGGAATATCAAGCAGCACGATATCGCCCAGTTCGGCCGCCGCACACCAATGAGCCGTGGTGGCCCCGACATTGCCGGCGCCAACGATCGTGATTTTTGCTCGACGCATGGTCGCATTGCTCCGCGCTTTAGGATCGGCGCCCCCCAAACATCGCGAACCCGCGCCGCGACGAGCCGTTGGGAGGCCGAAACCGTTTGAGTATCCGGCCTCGGGCCATCTCGTCAAGTGGGGCGCGGCGAGTTGCGGAAGATGCCCCGGGCGCGAGCACGATATTTCGCCGAAAATGCCCCCGCGGGAGCGAGATTTTGCCCAGCGGTGGCCGCCCCTCGCGGATCCGTCGCGAATCGCGCCGGGCTCACGCGCGATTCATGCGGCCCACGCCGCGACCCAGCCGCCGCTGGCCCCGCCAGATTGCCACCACGAGCAGCGCGGCCCAGGCCCGCGCCAGCGGTCGCGCTCCGTCGGGCGACTCGACCACCGCCACATCGAACCAGCCATTGAACATTTCGTCGGTCGTTTGCGGACCGCAGCGCACCGTCGCCTCGGGATCGGGATTGGCGCGATTGGCCGACGAGTTGTCGTATGTGGCGATCGCGCGAATGATCGTGCCGGCCGGCAGCGGCTTGGGGTCGGCCAACACATAGAGATGCTGCCACATGAGATCAAACCGTGGCACGCTCAGCAGGGTCTCCCGCTCGCCGCTGGGATAGATCGCTTCGTAGCAAAACGTTTTTCCACGTAGGTGCATGTGCGGCATCATCGAAAGCAGCAACATATCGCGAGGCGCTGTCCAGGTTTGCTCGAGCCGCTGCTCGGCGAGCCGCGGCGCGAGCGTGAAATCATCGCGCAAGAGGATCTGGGTTTCCACGGCAAGCCGAGCGCTCTCGCCGAATACGAGTCCCACGGATGTCTGATCGCTGGTCGCGACGCCGGTCGGCACATAATGCAGTTGGATGTAAAGATGCCAGCCGCCGGGAACACGCCGCGCCATGCCCGGCGGTAGGAGCCGAGCCGCCACGCCCGGAATATAGCCGGCCAGAAACACGGCGCCCGGCGGCGGCTGCGCGCCTGCGCCGGGGAGCCCGCTCGGCGGCGCGACGAACACGGTCGAGTGATGCACGGCGTCGACCGCGCCGGGACGCACTTCGGCCCCGCGGATCCATACATCGCGCTCGAACCCGGGATCGACTTCCACATACGCATAGTCGATCACGCCTTCGGCGGGAATCGCGATGGGCTCCGGCAGGGAAATGATCCGGTCGGGTTCGCCGATTCGCCACGCGTCGCTCGGGCGCTCCTCGGGCGACAAACCGAGCCATGCGGCCGGAGATGCGGCCGGCACACTTTTCGCCGCGAGTTCCGCCTGTTTGTCGCCGCGCGGCATCCCGCTGGCAAACCAGGACTCGATCCGCTGCTTTTCCTCGTCGGACAAACGGCGCTCGTTGGCGAAGTGGCCGAAGGCCGGATCCGCGTGCCACGGCGGCATCGCGCCGTCGGCAACGCGCTCGCGGATGGTTTCCGACCAGGCGACCGCCGCTTCATAGCTCGTGAGCGCGAATGGAGCAATCCGACCTGGGCGATGACATTCGACACAATGTCGCTCGAAAAGCGGGGCGATGTGATGTTCGTAGTCGATCATCGCGAGCTGCTCCAGCGGCGCTTGCTCCGCCGCGCGGCGCGACGATTGGTCACTCGCGCGATCGAGCACACAGCCGGATACCGGTGTTTGGGGCACGCTGACCGGGGCGCCGGCAAGCAGCTCGTCGAGCGCGAGCGCGAGATCGGGACGCGAGGGCGCCGCGCGGCGCGAGCCAGGTTGATACTGATCGTCGACGCGGCCGTGGTATCGAACCGCGTGCGATGAATCGATCACGAAGATTTCGACTTGTCGGCTGGCGCCGAGCCGCATCGGCCCAGCGGTGTTCCAAGTCCTTGAGAAGGGGAAAGCGGCAATGATGTCGCTCGGCAAATGCACGCATGTCGGCCAAGCGATCCGACGCGTTGGAGTTCACGCCGATCACGGCCACGCCGCGCTTGCCGTATTGCTCGGCGATCGCGCTTAACCGCGGAGCATAAAAGCGAGCCAGCGGACAATCGATGCCCAGAAACGCAATGACGACGATCTTGGCGTCGGGCGCCAATTCCTCTAGCCCGCGCCGCTCGCCATGAACATCGGTCAGCGCGCGAAGGTCCGATGCAAGGCTAGCCGCGTCGCCGACGATTTCCTCGGCTCCCAAACGTGATCGCTCGGCCGCCAGGACGATAAGAATCGCCAAGAACGCGAAGCTCGCCGCCCGGGCCGGGCGAAGCGTCGAGGCGGGTCCGGTGGAATCAAGACTTTTCATCGCGCGTTACCACTCGCGAGGCCGGCCGGCTGCTTCGGTCGCCGAATTCAGACACGGCGCCATCGAGCGTTTGGAAGGTTTTGCGGAGAAATCGCTAGTAAAAGTCTAGCTTGCAAAACGCGGCTCGCGAGGAAGGGTTTCGCCTCGAAAACGGGATTCCCTCGAATGGCGACGCATGCAACAGCGTCGCGTTGTCCGGAGTTTCCATTCTCCGGGAGAGTCTCGTCTGAGCCGAAGGTCCTTGGGAGCGAGCGGGCTTGAGAGTGGCAGCCCAGGGAGAAAGAAAAACGAGCACGGGGCGAGAACGAACGGCGCCAAGCGGCCGCCCGTTTCCGGGAATCACCAGCCGAACTTCTTGTTGCCGCGGCGATGCAAGCCGTTGACCGACACCGGGCCGCGACGCGAGCGATTTTCCGACTTGCGGCTGCGGGACACCAGCTTCTCGCGACCACCTTGGAAACGGCGATCACCGCAGGTGTCTTCGGCTTCGTACAGTTCGTGGAGCATCGTCATGATTCGAGTCTTTCGAGCGTGGGGAGCTTTGTTCCGGGGGAGAAGTGGAGTCGAGCCAGGTGCGAATCAACCGCTGCGACGCATGCGGCTCGGAGCCGGACGACCGGCGGCCACTTGCGAACGTTGGGCGAGTTGGCGGCCTTGATGACACAGCGTCGAGAACTCGGCGCCCAACTGCACGCCCGGCAGATACAGCCAGGGGCTGGCCTGACGCACATACACTTCTTCTTGTTCGTTGCCTTCGTTGCCGCACACCACGCTGAGCAAACCGCTGGTCTTACGCAGCCGGTCGAACAGTTGATGGAAGTCGGCGGCTTGTTGACCTTCGACATCGACAATCGCCATCGCCACGAACTCGCGGCCCAAGAGAGCCAACGCGGCCGAGGCGTCGGCGGCGAGCAGCGTCTCGAAGCCCGCGTCGCAGGCGGCGGCCACGAACATCGACTGCCGGGCCGGGTCGGCCGACACGATCAAGCACTGCTGGGCGGCCACGTTCTTCGTCGAGCGGGTGATCCGACCTTGTTGCGGCTTGCGGAGCGACAGGCTGTTGACGGCGGTTTTCATGGGAGGAGTCGTTTCTTATTCGAGGGAAGTTGATTTGTCGATTCGGAGCGAAGAGCGTGTCGAATGTTTCAATCAGCAGGGCAACGCGGCGAGTTGTCCGACGCCCGTCTTGAGCACCGATCGGCGTCGGCGCCAGAGATAACCACCCAGGATCGCGGCGCCGATGCTGGCGGTGGCGAAGGTGGCCGGTTCGGGCACCGCGGCCACGGCGTTGTACGAAGCGCTTCCCGACGGAGCGAGCAGCGGCGGCGAACTCGAGGAGGCGTCGTAGGCGCCCACATAGCTCAGCGTGAATTTCGCCACCGGAATCGACGACAGATAGCTGGCGAAGGTCGGCGTGGTCTTGGTCGGGTTCGTGTTCAGCGTGGCCGTGCCGCCGGTGATCGAGCCGACCCAAGTCGAGTTGTCGCTCGGGTTGCCGTACTGGGTCATGACCGCGCCCGAGATGTCGTAGGTGGCTTGGTTCGAGCCATCGTTGATGATGAGTTCCGAAAGCGTCACCGGACCGCCCGATCCATTGGCGATGCCCGACGATCCATAGGTCACCATGAGGTCTTCGGTCACGGCGCTGCTCAGGCCCGATGGCAGATTCGTGAGCTGAATCGGCAAACCAGAGCCGGTCATGTGGAAGTCGAGCGAGTAGGTCGTGTTGCCCGAGCCGTCGGTCGTGCTCGTGGTGTACATTCGGTTGAACGAGCCCGAGAAAGCCGGGGGCGTGGCGGCCGAGGCCGAAGCGGCGAAAGCAGAAGAGGCGAGAATCGCGGCGGCCGACATCCATCGCGAGAAGGTCTTTTTCGATCCGAGGTAGTGTCGCGTTTTCATGGGTTCTGCTTTCGATTCACCAAGATGTGTGTTGCATTGAGTTTCGTCTTCGTGACGACGGACTACCCTTAGGCAAGGTGCGTGCCAATGTTGGGAGTGAAAAAAGAAAGCCCGCGAAAACCGCGATTTTCCCGAGCAAAACCGCGGTTTTGTCATCGCGATGCGGCGAGCGCGTCAACAGGCCGAGATTCACTCTTTTGGTGGGCTTCTTCGACGACCGTCGGCGCAAGCCTTGTGCGAATCGGAAATTGCACGCGGTTTCACCGATTCGGTGAATCGTCATCGACTTGGTGAAGCCGATTCGAGAATCGCGAAAAGCGGCGATTTACTCGCGTTTCGCGGCGTTTTTCGCGAATCCCGGAACTTGAAGCGGCGCGAAGCGCCAATCAAAAAGTCGGCCCGTTAGGCGGCGTCGCGAAAATTGGCCGCTTCTTCGATCGGCCGTTCGAGGAGCGCGATCGCCTTCGCGAGCGGCTGCGCCACGTAACAGCCATTGGGCCTTCGCTCGGCGAGATGCAATCGCACGAGTTTGTCGAGCGCGTCGGCCACTTCGAAATCGACCGACCGGCCGATCGCTTCGGCCAGAAATGCTTCGATCGCGGCGTCGAGCCGTTCGGAGGTCCAGCCCGTGAATGGAGCGTGCCTCCAAAGAAACGCGTAGGCGAGCATCGCCTCGCGATGTTCCTGCTCCTCGGCTTCGTGCAACAGCCGAAAGATCACTCCGGCGTTGTTATCGAGATTCTGATAGTACAGGCTCTCCGTCAAACTGAGCTGATACTTTTCCTTGGTGCGCAGATAACCGTAAAACGATCGCGCGCCGTAGCCGAGCGTGCCGCCCACCAGGCCGAGCATCGTGGTCATGCTCGACATGCCGGCCGCCGCCACGAGCAGCGCTCCTTGCGCCACCTTCCATCCGGCGAGCCCCACTCCCGAAAGCGTCGGCAAGAGAATCTTGGCGCGGTCGAAGCGCGTCATGCGAAACTTGCCGCCGGGCAGGAGCATGTCGAGATCGAGCTTGGGAATGTCCTTGAACAGTTTGAGATACACGTCATCGGTGTCGGCCGACGCGCCGAACCGCGCCGACTCGCGCAGTCGAAAGATGATCGCCAGCCGCTGATACATGGGCACGTCGACCGTTTCGCCTCGCCATCGGCCGCGCCAGCCGCGCTTCCGTCGATTCGCCATCACATCGCCGCGCGCGTAAATATCGAGCCGCTCGAATAGGTCCAGATCGACCGAGAGATCGAGGCCCAGCGAACTTCGGGCCGAGAGCGCTTCGAGCACTTCGCCTCGCTTGAGCCGCACGAAATTGGCCCGCTCCATCAAATTGTCGAAGCGCGTGAAGAGCTCGTTCGAGCGGCGCGGCGTGGCCCCGTGGGCCCGGTCGCGAGCCGCACGGTGTCGGCGTCGGGATCGAACATCGCATAGAGCCGGGTCAACTCTTCGAGTTGCCGATGATAAGCGACTCCCAGCGTGACGGAGAGCAGCCGCGCGAACTTGGCCAGCAGCATCCGATCGGCGGCGGCCAGGCCGGATTGATTGCAAAGTAAATCGACCAGTTCGTTTTTGCGAATCGGAACGAAATGTTCCATGACAAACTCCGGAAACGGCGATCTCGAAAAGCGACTTGAGCGAGCCAGACGACGGGAAGGGCGCGGCGCGATAGCCTTTGGGGCCACGAACCGCGCGTGGCGGCAAAGGGGGCCTTACGTATTTGATCGGCGCCCGCCGGCACACAAATTGCCCCCAAAAAGCGCGGCCCGCGAGGTCGTCCGGCGGGCCGCGCCTCCGACGACCCCGTAGGCGCCGTCGGCGCCAGCAAAATACCGGCGGTCCCGTGCATTTCGCGGCGGCCTCCGTCCATGTTAAAGTCGAATCATGCGGCGCGGCGGCGCACGGCTTGTTTCGCCTTGGATCGCGGAGCCGCTGGCAACATGATTCGCTCTCGTGCGTCTTTGATGTTCGGAATCTTGGCGGGCCTCGGAGTTGGTTTGCTCGCCGGCTACGTGTTCGCGGCTCGCGGCGGACAACTCACGCTGGTCGTGACCGACCGCGACACCGGGGCGCCGATCGCCTGCCGCATGCACTTGAAAAATGCCCGCAATCTGCCGAACAAGCCGCCGAAATTGCCGTTCTGGCACGACCATTTCGTGTTCGATGGCGAAATCACGCTCACGCTGCCCGTGGGTGAATACAACTTCGAACTCGAGCGCGGGCCCGAGTATCTCAACCGGGTGGGCCATTTCACGATCAACGACTTTGCTGAAGACACGCATAAGCTCGATCTGAAACGCGTGGTCGATATGCAAAAAGAAGGCTGGTGGTCGGGCGATCTGTTCGTCGATCGGCCCGAGAAAGACATGCCGCTGGTTCTCGAAGCCGAAGACCTGCACTTGGCGCAACTGGTCGGCCCAGGCGATGCGGCCAAGACAACCGCGGGACATGGCGCGTCGAGCGCCAAGCCGCCAAGCGGTTCAGCGAGCAAACCGAGCTCGATCATCGGCAAATCGTCGAAGTCGTCGAAGTCCGGCGGCGCTTCGGCGGCAAAATCGGGCTGGACGCTTTCGCCCGATGGCTCATGGGCTCTTTTGCCCGACAATCGCTGCTTCGGTCGCCATGGCCATGTCGACTCGCGCGGCGGCAACTTACTGATCGTGGCCAACCTCGCCGCGCCATGGACCGAAAGCGACACGGCGCCGGTCTGGAGTGTCGCTGAAAAAGCGAGACAATCTCCCAACGCTTGGCTCGACGCCGGCCGCGCATTCAGTTGGGACCTGCCGCTGCTCGTGGCCGAGGGCGCGATCGACTCGGTGGAACTGGCCAACTGCCATTTCGGGCGAACCAGCACAATCATGGACGAAGCCGGCGGCAGACCGCGCGATCCGATCCATTATGCCGGCGAGGGTGGGCTCGGTCGCTGGAGCGAGACCATTTATTACCATCTGCTCAACTGCGGGCTCCGCCTGCCGCCCTCGGCAGGCAGCGGCTCCGGGCAGATGCCGAACCCCACCGGTTACGATCGGATGTATGTGCAGCTCGACGACGAATTCTCGGTCGAGAAATGGTGGCGAGGATTCAAGGCCGGCCGCGTCGTGGTGACCAATGGCCCGCTGCTGCGGCCGTTGGTCGAAGGCGAATATCCCGGCCATGTGTTCGCGCAGCCTCCAGGCGAGACGCACGAATTCGAGATCGCGCTCACGCTCTCGACCCGCGATCCGGTCGATTACCTCGAAATCGTGCAAAACGGCAACGTCGTGCATATGGTCCGCCTGGCCGAATGGGTCGAACAAAAGGGCCGATTGCCGAAAGTCAGTTTCGACAAAAGCGGTTGGTTCCTAGTGAGGGCCATTACTCAGGCCGTGGGCACGTATCGCTTCGCTTCCAGCGGGCCTTATTATGTCGAAGTCGAAGGCAAGCCGAGCGTGAGCAAGAAATCGGCCCAATTCTTCATCGACTGGCTCGACGAACGCTCGAGCAAGCTAAAGCCATCGGAGGCCGACGCTCCGGAAGCTCGCCGGCGCTTCGACGCGGCGCGAGCCTATTGGCGGCTCGCTGGCCGAACAAGCCACCGTCGAATAAGCCGCCGATCGGCGTCGCCAAAGCCTCGCTCGAGACCGATCGCGCACATGCGGTGTGCGCGATGCATTCGGCAATCTTTCCATCAAGCGCTCGCGACGCCTGCCTTCCCGATTCAGCGCGAGTTTCGCGGTTTCCACCGCCCAAGATTGGCGCCTTGCGACTTGAGAAAATCGACCGATTTTGGCCGCGCGGCTTGATTTGCGTCGCGCCTCCAATTAATTGTCGAGGGTGTGATTCTCGCGGCCCGGCCAGGAATGCGCGAGCGCAACCGATTCGCGGCGCCGGCGCTCGCGGCGCGAGGAACACCGACTGGCTATCGTGGCCGACGCCGATTCGCTTCGGCGAATCTCCACGGTTGCCATCGATCATCACCCCGATGCGATGCAGCGCGCCCTCGGGCGCGGGAGTTGGAACCATGAACCGATCTTCACTCCGCGAATGGATTCGATTTTTTGATCTCGCGAACTCCGGCCGCGCCGCGCGACCCAAAGCGGCGCGACCTCGCAACACCTATCGACGCACGCTCGCATTCGAAAGTTGCGAAGACCGCCGCCTGCTGGCGGGCGGTTCGATCGCGGGCGTTAAATACGCCGACCTCACCGGCGCCGGCTTCGCGCCGACGAATGTGCCCGAGGGCGGAGTCACGATCCAACTCTACAGCGATACGAACACCGATGGAGTGCTCGACGCCGGCGACACGCTCGACGCCTCGGCGGTGACCGCCACCGGCACCGGCGCCTATTCGTTCACGAATCTAGCCGACGGAACCTATTTCGTGAAAGAAGTCGTTCCCACCGGCGCCACCCAAACCGGCGGCCCGAGCTATTACACGGTCGATATCGTCAACGGCCTCGCCTATTCGGGCACAACCACCGGCATCGACAACTTCGCCAGCCCGTCGCCGGCGCAGGCATTCACCATTAACGCGGTCAACGCGAACCCGTCGGTGTTCAACGAGGCGAGCGGCGCCGTGCTTGGCGGGGGCGCAATGTGCTCATCAATGTGCTCGATCCCTTGGTGGGCGGCATCGCGGCCGTGGGCTCGATCGGCGCGGGCTCCTTTTCGCTGGGCGCCGACAGCTCGTTTCCTGGCACGTCGGCCACGCTGCAATACGATGGCACGACCTCCGATGTTTTCGTGCCGACGAATTCACTCTCGAATGCCCACGGCCTCAACACCGACCTTACGGCGGGCGGCGTGAACAACGGCATTCGCGTTGACTTTGGTTTCCTGAACGCCAATGGCGCGGCGACGACCGTCAATGTCACGATCAACGCCACCAGCGCCGGCGGCACGGCCACGTATTCCGTGAATCTGGCCCAAGACGCAACCCCGTTCGACACGTTCGCCGCGTTTTCCGGGTTCAACACCACCGGCGCCTTCACCTGGTCGGACATCACGAGCCTGAACTTCGTGATCAATTCGCCCGGCGTCGCGGGCGTCGACGTGAGCATCAGTTCGATCGTCGCGGCGGATCAAACTTCGGCGGGCCACAATTTCGCCAATTTTTCGCTGCCTGCTTCGGTCTCTGGCAATGTCTATGTCGACGAGAACAACTCAGGCATTATCACCGCCACGGATCCGCCGATCGGCGGCGTGATCGTCACGCTCACCGGCACGAATGACCTCGGCACGAGCGTCACCATGACCACCACCACGAGCGCCGCGGGAACCTATAGCTTCACGGGCCTGAGGCCCGGCGCCTATACCGTGACCGAGACGCAGCCTGTGAATTTCATCGATGGCAAAACCACCGCCGGCACGCTCAATGGCGTGACCGATGGAACTGCCAGCGACAATGTGATCGCGGGCATCGTGCTGCCAGCCGATGGCGCTTCGGTCTCAAACAATTTTGGTGAACTGGGACTCGCGCCGGCCTATGTCTCGAAGCGATCGTTCTTGTATCCGCTGCCGGCGGTCGTGCTCACGGCGGTGTACCCGGCCGGCGGGGCAGCCGGGCCAGCGGTAATGCTCTTGGCGGCCGCGTCGAGCGGATCATCGGGCAGTGCGTCGGGCGCCGCGACGAGCGGCGTGAGTAGTTCGCTCGCCACGAATTCCGCGCTGGGCGGCGGAGCGGCAAGCGCCGGTTCGTCGGCCGGCGTTTCGGCCGCCTCGGCCACATCGCCAACGGCCGCGAGCGTCACGCCGCCGATCTCATCGACACTGCTGGTGTCGAGCCCGCTTACCGCGGCTTCGCTCGGCGGGACGAGCGCCGGTTCCACCGTGACCTCGGGCAGCGCCGGTTCGAACAGCTCCTTGTCGGCTTCCTCTTCGGCCACCACCACGACAGGTTCGGCCGCCGCGGGCGCGGGCTCCTCGGCCAGCGCCGCCGCTTCGGCCAGCGGGATGACGGTCGAACTGAAGAAGACGCTCCTCGGGAGCGATTGATCCGGGCAACCGCACACGCTCGACGGTCGCCCACGCGGGGCGCCCAAGGTTGGCGCGGCCGCGTTTCTCGTGTCATGCGCGGTATTGCGCGTGGCTCAGAAGTTGAACTGCCCGCCGAGCGTGAAGCCCTGTACCCAGAAGTTCGATTCGGCCAAGTGATAGGCCGGCCGAGCCGGACCACCGGCCGTGGCCGGCGGCAGCAGGTTCGGGTTCACGGTCGTGTCGATCTGGTTGGCGGCGTTGGCCACTCCTCCCCAGAAGATAAACGTGTAGCCAGCGAGCAGGGTCAACCGCTGCGTCACCCGATAGCCAACGCGACCCGAAAACTGCGGGATTGCCATGAAGTTCTGCGAGCGATATGTGCCCATGTTGCTACCCAGGGCCAAGAGGCCGCCGGAGTTATGCACGGTCGGCAGGCCGGGATAGGTGACATTGGTCGTGCCGTTGATATAGACGAGTCGACTATTGTCGCCCAAGGCCACGAGCGACGAGCCTTCGAACAACCAGCGGTTGTGCCAGCGCTGCGCTCGCAAGCCGAGCTCGAGGCCATAGAAATTGTTGACCGTGCGAAACGTGTCGCTGATGCGAAGATTCGTTCCGGTCGGAACTCCCGAGCCCGCCGACGTGGTGGTGAGGTTTTCGGTGATATTCAGATTATCGTTGTATTGGTAGTAACGAAACCCAGCGATTCCATCCAAGCGGAAGCAATTCTGAAAGCAGGGATTGTCGCACGGCGAGCAGCACTGCGAACAAATCAATTCCCGCACTCCAGCCAGGCCGGCGGCGTTGAAGCTGTTGTAGTCGCTCACGGAGACATTGCCGCTGAGCAATCCGGGATAGGAAATCAACTCGGCGCCAGGCGCGCCCGTGATCGCGTTGGTAAACGGACGGGTCAGAACCGGATTGCCGGACGAGGAATCATAGAAGCCGGTCGACGCGCGGCCCAGCGCCAAGTAGTCGCCCTGGATGCCGATCGACTTGCATGAATCGAGCCAAGCGCCGGCCTGAATCCAGTTGCCCGAGCGATAGCCGCCGTTCACGTTTTGATCGCCGAAGAGCGTAATCGTCGACGGGGCGCCGGGAATGACGCCGGTGTTGACGAGCGCGGGCAAGTGATCGCTTTTGCCCCAGAACCCAAGGTATTCATCGCGAATCCAGAATCGCCCCGGCGGACCGCACACGCAGCAGCAACCGCAGTTCGAGCCGGAGCCCGAGCCGCAAGGGCCGCAGCCGCCGCCACCACTGCCATCGAGCTTCACGGCGTTTTCGGGCAGCGGTTTAAAGTAGCCGGCCAGGGTTGAACCGTCATCGGTGATCGTCACCGCTTCGGTGGCGGGCTCCTCGTTGTTCGAGGGCTCCGCGAACGATGCCCGTGATGTTGCATTGCTTCCTTGCGAAAGCTGGAGGGGCGAATTCGCGCCAGCCTCCGCGCCGCTCCTCGCGGGAAGTAAGTTGGGCTGATTGCTCGAAGCCGTCGCGGCCGGCCGGGCCTGGGTCGCCACGAGCGGCCGAGCGCGAAATGAGCGAGTGGTGATTTCGAGCGACGAACTGCCTGGGTTGGTGTCGGCCGAGATCGAACCTTCGGGAATGCTTTCGGCCGCCAGCGAGGCGCCCACGCCAATCAACGACATCCCCAGCGCGGCGAGTAATCGCCAACGCTTGCCAAAGTGCCTTGCCATGCTTCAATCCTTGCGGGTTCGGATTTTGCGGATGGAATGGGTCCTAACGAACGTTCCGGAAACAACGAATGTTCCACACTTAACGGTTCGGCGCCGGAAAGGAGAAAAATTCGACAAGACCCGCAGGAGCGATTCATCTTGCCCAGGCGCCCTAGAATGAGCCGGAATAGTTTGCGCAAGTGACCAAGGCGCGGCCGCTAGACATGCGGCCCAAGACGGCGCGGCTGGCAAAACTCGAACGCGCGCCGTGACTTAGCGCGGGTAAAGGCGACGATCGTTGGAACTTCGGCGAGCCCTCACGCTCCCTCACCCTACCCTCTCCCAATGGGAGAGGGGGAGTTGTCGGACTGGCTCACCCGACCCTCTCCCCAATGGGGATAGGGGGAGTTGTACGGCAGGCCGCTAAGATCAGAACTTTGAAGTTTCCACCCATCGGTGGCACGAAAATGACCGAAAAATACCTCTTGCGGTACCGATAGCAATGACTTGCTAGCGCCGCCATCGGCACTATAGACAAATTCGTGCGTCTTGCAGGTTGTAGTACTTTCGGGTGGAAACTTCAAAGTTCTGGCCGCTAAGATGCCCGGCGACGATCCGCTGCCTGCGAGGGCAGGTCGCTCACCGCCGCGGAGCCATGTTCGCGCGTCAAAGCGCGGGCCAGCCAGAGCACGAACCCCACGAGGCCCACGACAGCCAGAAACGCCCGAACCTGCTGCCAGGGAGTCATGTTCAACTCGAGCGATTCGCTGGTGGAGTCAGCGCGTTTCTTCGAGTCGAAATCACTCAGCGCCGCATAGGGTTTTTCGTTTGCTCGCCCGACAACCGGCAATTCTTCGTTGGTCCCCGCGCTCGCATTTGCAAGCCGCTCGGCCACCGACGCCGGCGGCGGCGCGAAATCCGTCTTCGCGTGGGATTCTTGAGCGAGACTGTCCGCGATTGCAATCGGGCGCCATTTCGAGGCATCGAGCGGCGCCGGCTTTGGCCCTTCGTAGGCAATCGGATCAACCGGCGCTGAATTCGTGCGCTCGCTGGGGTGTCGAACTTCGCGACGTCGCCCGCGGCGCGAGTCGCTAGGAAGGGATCGCGCTCCACGGTCGCAAAACTTTCCTGTTGATTCGGCGCCATCGACGCCGTGAGCGCTCGGAGCGCCGCGATCGATTGCCCGGCCCGAGCGGTGCTTCCCGGCGGATTCGAACTCGGGGCGCTCACGACCGCGGCGACGTTCGCGGGCGAGTCTCGGCGCCCGACGACTGAGTTGAGGAACCAATGCACGCGACCGCAATAGCTGCCCGAGGTGCGACCTTCGCCCGCCCCGAAGAGCACACCGGCCAGTTCGCCGCGGCTATTGAAGATCGGGCCGCCCGAGTCGCCTTGCCTCGCGGCGACGGAGACTTCGACCATTTCGTAGGGAAATTTGAGGCCGGGGGCGACATACTGCGTGCATTGCCCCGACGCCGCGCGATATTTTCCGGAGCCGTAGCCGGCAATGGTCAGTGGATCGCCGGGTTGGGGCGCGTGGCTCGCGAGCGTGGCGGGGGCAACGCTCGGCCGCCAGATCACAAGGGCCGCCAAGTCCCAATCACGGTCGAACTTTTGAACCGTGGCGGACGATTCGAAGCCATCGGGAAATTCGACCGTGATCGTGCCGGTGGCCTCGTTGATGACATGCCAATTCGTGATCACGAGGCCATGTTGCTCGTTGACCGCCACCAAGCAACCCGAGCCATGGGAAATGCTACCGCTGCCGGGTGCGACGACGCGCACCACGGCCGGATGCGGGGTCTGCCGCGCCAGATAGCGCCCGCCGGACGAGCCGAACGCCATCGACGAATCTCGCATCGCCGATTCGGCTCGCGACACCGGGTCGCCCAGCGGGGGCGGTGGTCCCGGGGTTTGCCCGGACAGCGGCGCGGCGAAGCCCAGACAAGCGAATAGGCAGAGCCCTTGAATCCGGTTCACGATGCGCCTTGCCGGCTCACGGTTTGAGGGATTGGCGGCGCTCTTGTTCGCGCTTGATGATGATTCGCAGCAGTCGCTCACGCAGTTGCCGCTTGGTTGCGTCGTCGTTTGTCGAGGGAATCGTGGTCGTGGCTCGCATGGTTCGATCGGGCATGCCTTGGCCGCGCGAAGACAACCGCGCTCCGTGCTAGAACGGTCCATGGCCATTCCGGACGGCCTCGTGCCTGGGAAAGCCGAACTTGAGTTTGAAAGGCGGCTTCCGCCACCCTTCCTACAGGACTAACTACCGGGCTCGCGCCCAATGCTTAAAGCGGACGCAAGGTCGCGGTGGGTTCGATATTTTCAAAAGAAAACGTGTCCCAGGCCGAAAACTTCGGCGCTCTTTGGGAAAAAATCGACCGCCGGCCGAGCACGAGTTCAAAAGAAGCGTCTCGCGCCACGCAGGCCGCTCGATCGGCGCCACCGGTCAGCGGCTTTGCCGATTTTGCCTGTCAAAACGGCTTTACCAGCCCAAGCTGGAGACCGCTGAGGAACACGTCGCCGCTAAAGTTCACCTTCGGCAAGGTGGCCAATTGATTTGGCGCCAGCGCCACGCGATCGATCCACAACGCTTGGTAGCCGATCGTGGCGGTCCAGTCACCGCGAATTCGATAATTCAAATTCAGTCCCACATCGCCGACAAACGCTTCGTGCGCGCCGTTGTTCGAACCGCTCGGCAGCGTGACATCGCCGGTTTGGTTCGTCGTGACCCGCGCGGGATTGATGAAGATGCCGCCCTTGGTGTAGGCGGTCAAACTTATCGGTCCACGCTCGACAAGCAGCGACTCGAGTCCCAATTGCAAGCCGAGCAACCAGTTGCGCGTTTTGATATTGCCCGAGCCGTTGGTCGTGAGCCCGGAGCCGGCGATGTTCAAGTTTTCGTTGAGTTCGAGCGCTCGAAACCCGGAGAGAATATTGACCGGCCCCCAGAGCGAATGGCTCGAATTGATTTCTTCATTGAAGAGCCGCGAATTGTATGCCGCATTGATGTGGCTAAAGCGATCGCCGCCAAAGGCGGGAACCTGAAGCCCGCCGGGTCCCGACGAAAGCTGCTGCTGGGCGTGCCAGCCCTCGAGCCCATAAAACACGAACCCAAAGTTGTAGCCCGAGGCAAAATGCATCGTCAGATCGAACCGCGGCCCCACGGCAAAGCCGGGATTGAGCCCGCCCGCGCCGAGCAGTGTTCCGCCGGCCCCGCTCACCAGCGGAACGCTCTTTGCGTCGGAGCGATGCAAAATCAGGGCGGTCGCCGAAATCGTGTAGGCCGGAAAACCTTCGGTCGGAAAAGTCCGGCCCGAAAAGAAATCGTGGATCCCCCGGGTGATCGAAGTATTGTCGTCGAGCGGCCCGGGATCACCAGGGAAACGGGGATCGAACGCCGGATTCGGCTTTTCGCTTGCCTGGTAGGGGCTCGATACGCCCGAGGGGCCGAAAGTAAACAGCCGGGCCGAGTCGGGCCCGAGCGGCCGAAGTCCATCGCTATCTTGACCGGGGCTATCTTGCTCCGCGGCGGCAGGCGCCGCGGGCGGATCGCTCGTCGCATCATCGAGCGATCGGCTGGCGGTCACACGGCGCTTTGGCGGTTCGAGCTCCGCGGGATCCTCGACCGGAAGGGGCGGCGAGGGCTCGCTGGCAAGGGGCGCTTGGGCGGCCGCCAATCGGGTCGGCCACGCGTTGGGAGTGGTTTGAGCGATAGGTCCCGACCGCGGCGCGCGGCTGAAATCGGGCGCCGCGCCGCCCGCCGGCGCGACCGCCGTGGCCATCGGAATTTCGGGATACAGGGAGCTCGCGGGCCGAGGCTGGGCTGCCCATGTCGAGCCGCCCGAGGCGCATCCCCACGCGGCCGCTACCCACATGGCCACGCCAAGCATTCGGGCACACGCCGAGCCAGATTGCATCCACGGCCTCCTTGCCGCTGGAAACGAGAATGGTCGCCTGCCGCTCGATCGCGGCCCGCTCCGGACGAGCCGCCAATCTTGGATCGACCGCTATACAAGGCCGACGCGTCGAATTTAGGCTCGACCGCTGCAACCGGCACAGCCGGGTCCGGTTGCCGCGAGCGCAAAAAGCAACGCCGGCGAAACAGTTCGCCGGCGTTGCCTAATTTCACGCGATGTGGGCGAGGGCGGCCGCATTACTTGCGGGTCGCCACTCGGATCGAGAGCCTCGCGCCGACTATTTGCCCGCGAGCGGCGCGGCGACTTCGCCGAGCACTTGCACATCGGCCGATTGACCGCCCAGATCGGTTTGCACATGAATCCGCCGCGCAATCTTGCCCGGCTGCGCTCCGGCGGTGAAGGTCATGGGCACGATATGCACCGCTTGCGAGCCGCTGGGCGCTTTGAATGTAATATCATCGCCGCCGGCATCGAGTCCCGTCACTTGAAACGGCCGCTTGGCTCGAATCACGAGCTGCTTGGTCACCACTTGGCCGGGCTGCACCAGCCCCAGCGTCACCGGCGAGGGGCTTACCGTGAGCTCGGGTGTCACGCGGCCTTCGACCAGGATCGGCAGTTCGGGAGTTCGCGGGTCATTGGTCACAAGCACCAATTGGTCCCGCAAATAGCCGGCCGGGGCGTTGTCGGCCAATTGGACATCGAGCTCGTATCCCACGCGACCGGGCGACCGATGCGTCTCTTTCACGCTGTAGCCGACATAGGGAGCGCTCGGCTTCACGTCGAGAATCCTCCAGTCGGCGGCGCCGGCGTATTCGATCGAGATTCTGCGATCGGCCTTCGATCCCTGGTCGACATTCTCGAAATTGGCGAGGCCCGGATCGACCACGACATCGGTGCGGATGTAGCCCTTCACCTCGAGCTGCACTTCGGCATGGGCGGGCCTATCGATCGTGACGGTCAAATGAGCGCCATGTTGGCCGAGAAATGCGTGGGTGTTGAACTGGGCGATGATCGCGCCCTGCTCATAGGTCTTGAGCGTGTCTTTCTCGATGCTCGGCGAGGTGCAGCCGCAACTCGAGCGAACGCCGGCGATATGCACTTCTTCCTTGTAGAGATTCTTCAGCACGAAGCGATATTCGATCTTCGCCGCGAGGAACCGGCCCGAAATCATGGCTGGTGTCCTTGAACATCTTGTCGGCCCAGGGTTCGGCATGCGCGGAGGCGCACATCACGACGGCCGCCGTAAACAACCAGAAACCTTTCATGACACATGCTCCACCGACCGCCAATGGGGACGAGCCGACATCGGAAAGTCGTTGAAAAAATAAGGAAAGCCCCGCTCGCGCCGCGAACGACTCGGAGGACTTTTCGGGATGTTTTTCAATTGTTTTTCGGGAGGAGAACCCATGCCGAAGTGTAGCCCTGGCGCCACGAAAGTCAAATTCGATGTTGACTTCATGCGACATTCGGGCGAACGAGCGCAATGTAAGGATCGTGCCCATTTTTCCCGATAAAACAGCAGCGCCACGCCGCGCGTTCCCGTCGGCCCGCCGAACGTCTCGCGCTTGTGGATCGAGGCCGCGCGTCGTTCGAGCAGCGAGCACGTCGCAAAAACGCGCCACCAAGTCGGAGGGATAGTTGAAAGTGTCAAAAAACACGGCAAAGGGTCCGGTTGTTGCATATCGCTAAGCGCCGCCGTATCACGATTTAGGTCCGCGGGGTGGAAAACAACGTCAACTGCTCGGATTGCGGTCGGTTCGGATTCACGCAAATGGCTTGGATTTCAACTCGTTGGTCGGCGCGTGCCGGTTCGGCACTATCGGCAGCGGTCCGCGTCCTTTAGTCACCACGTGGATAATCCCCCATGAACATGCTCGTCTCTGGCGCTTCGGGACTGATCGGTTCGAGTTTGATCGCATCATTGAGCCCCTCCGATCGCGTCATGCGGTTGACACGGCATCCCAAGACCGCGAATCAAATCGCTTGGGATCCGCTTGCCGACCGACTGGATCCCGCGTCGCTCGGGGGTTGCAACGCGGTGGTGCATTTGGCTGGCGAACCGGTCTTTGGACCTCGCTGGACCGCGAAAAAGAAGTCGCGCATCCGCGAGAGTCGCGTCCGCGGGACCGATCTGCTTTGTCGCGCGCTGGCCGCGGCTCGTGAGCGGCCGAGCGTGATGATTTGCGCGTCGGCGATCGGGTTCTACGGCGACCGCGGCAATCAGGTGCTCGATGAAACAAGCTCCGCCGGGAGCGGGTTCCTGGCCGAAGTCTGCCAAGCCTGGGAAGCGGCCACTGCGCCCGCGGTCGAGGCGGGGATTCGGGTCGTGAATTTTCGCTTCGGCATCGTGCTGAGTCCGGCCGGCGGGGCCCTGCGACAGATGCTCATTCCCTTTCGGCTCGGACTCGGCGGGAGGCTGGGTAGCGGGATGCAGTATGTCAGTTGGATCGCGCTGCCCGACGTGGTGGGGGCGATTTTGCATGCGATCTCCACGCCGTCGCTTTCCGGGCCGGTCAACATCGTGGCGCCCAACCCGGTAACGAACATCGAACTTACGGGAACGCTCGGCGCGGTGCTCGGCCGGCCCACGTTGCTTCCCACTCCCGCGGTGGCGATTCGCCTGGCGCTCGGCGAAATGTGCGATGCGGTCTTGGCCAGCGCGCGCGTCATCCCTCGCAAGTTGCAACAAAGCGGCTATCATTTTCAAGACGCCCAACTTGCCGACGCGCTCCGTCGACTGCTCGCCGACGGCAACGCCCCGCCTCGAAAGAGCGACTAGCTTCGATTCATATGCCCACCCACGCCAAGGTCCTCGACAAACACGTTGGCAGGCTCGAAATACCACCGCTCCGGCGGCGGGCCGTCAATGCGCGGCCCATCAACGCCGCGGGGCGCTATGTGCTGTACTGGATGGTCGCCTCGCGGCGCGCGACGTGGAACTACGGCCTGCAACACGCCGCCTGGCATGCGGCCCTGCTCCGCCGCCCGCTCGTTGTGTTCGAGCCGCTCCGCTCCGACTATCCCTGGGCCAGCCAGCGACTGCATCATTTTGTCGTCGAGGGCATGCTCGACAATCGCGCGGCATTCGCGCGACACGGCGTGATGTACTATCCCCATGTCGAGCCGCGTCACGGCGCGGGTCGGGGACTACTCGCCGCGCTCGGGCGTCAGGCGTGCGTGGTCGTGACCGATGACTTTCCCGCGTTTTTTCTGCCGCACATGCTCGCCGCCGCCGGCAAGCAACTCGATGTGCGCCTCGAAGCGGTCGACTCCAATGGCCTCTTGCCGTCGAGAGCCGCCGACCATTGTTTTCCCCTGGCTCATGCGTTTCGCCGCTTCCTGCAAAAATCGCTCCCCACGCATCTGGCCGAGCCGCCGCTGGCCGATCCGCTCTCGGAACTCGCGAGCGTCGCTGGCCGGTCGCCCCAACCGGCTGTGATCGATCGCGAAATAATCCAACAATGGCCGCCGGCTTTCGATGCTCCTCGTTTGCAATCCGGCTCGGCGACATCGAAACAACCGCCGACCGAGGTCGATGTCGACACACTGCTTCGCGCTCTGCCGATCGAGCAAACGATCTCGCGGGCCGCTTTCGACGGCGGAGCGGTGGCCGGTGAGAGGCGCATGCGCGCATTTCTCCGCCAGCAATTGCCGGCCTATGCCACGGAGCGCAACGAGCCCGACGCCGATGCCTCGAGCGGACTATCGCCGTATCTGCACTTTGGACACGTGAGCGCACATCAGGTGTTCGATGTTCTCATGCGCGCGGAGCGTTGGACGCCCGAGAAACTCGCCCCGCGACCGACCGGCAGCCGCGAGGGCTGGTGGGGCGCGACGCCGCGGCCGAGGCGTTTTTAGACGAGCTCATCACCTGGCGCAAAGTGGGATACAATATGTGCGCGCATGCGCCCGACTTCGATCAATACGAATCGCTTCCGGAATGGGCGCGAACGACGCTGGCGCAGCATGCCCGCGACCCGCGGCCGGTGGTTTATGATCTCGCGATTGGAGTCGGCGGCGACCCATGATCCGCTGTGGAACGCGGCCCAGCGGCAATTGACGCGCGAGGGTCGCATGCATAATTATTTGCGCATGCTCTGGGGCAAGAAGATACTCGAATGGTCGCCCTCGCCCCGGGAGGCCCTGGCCGCGATGATCGAACTGAACAACAAATATGCCGTCGATGGCCGCGATCCGAATTCGTATTCCGGCATCTTTTGGGTGCTGGGGCGCTACGATCGCGCCTGGGGCCCCGAGCGGCCGATTTTTGGCAAGGTTCGTTACATGACCTCGGAAAACACGGCCCGCAAGCTGCAAGTGCGCGGCTATCTGGCCCGCTACGCCGCCGACGCGCACAATGTCGACGCCGCGCGCCGCTCGGCTCTCGATGCTGAAAGTTAATCGCATGCAAGCTCGCCGATTGCTCGTTCTCACCGAAGGCCAAAGCGACCCCTTGAGCGCCAAGACGGCGGTGTGCCTAGTGCGTTACCGGCCGGAGCAGGTCGTGGCGGTGCTCGATTCCACGTCCCGCGGCCAAACGGCCCAGTCGCTTTGGGGCGTCGGCGGCGAGATTCCGGTCGTGGGAAGCGTGGCCGAAGCGCCTACCGCCAACACGCTCGTCATTGGCATTGCGATGCCTGGCGGGCGAATTCCGGGAGTGATGCGAGCCCAGATTCTCGCGGCGCTCGAGCGAGGGTGGAATGTCGAATCGGGCATGCACGAGTTCCTATCCGACGACGTCGAGTTCGCCGCCGCGGCCCAGCGCGGCGGCGGTCAGCTGCGCGATATTCGTCGCAACTCCGAACGCGACCTCGCCCAGCGCCGCGACATCGACGAGCGCTGCCTGCGCATCCACACCGTGGGACACGATTGCAGCATCGGCAAGATGCTCACCAGCGTCGAGCTCGCGCGGTCGCTCCAGGCCGCCGGCCACGACGCCAAGTTCGTCGCCACCGGGCAAACCGGAATTTTGGTCGAGGGCGATGGCTGCCCGATCGACTGCGTGGTGGCCGATTTCGTCAACGGCGCCGCCGAGAAACTGGTGCTCGCCAACCAGCGCCACGCGATTCTGGTGATCGAGGGCCAAGGCAGCGTGACCCATCCCCGGTTTTCCGCCGTGACCACCGGACTATTGCATGGCGTGATGCCCGATGGCCTGATTTTTTGCATGGAACTGGGCAGGACCCATGTGCGCGGCATGCCGCATATTCCGCTGCCGCCCCTAAAAGACGCGCTGCGGCTCAATGAAATCATGGCCAATGTTATGCACCCTTGCCGCGTGATCGGGGTGGCGATGAACACGAGCCGATCGTCGCCCGAAGAGGCCGACGCCGCGCGAGAACAATTGCGACGCGAGTTGGCGTTGCCTGTGTGTGATGTGGTGCGCCATGGACCCGAGGAGCTGCGCGACGCGATCGTGACCTTCAAGCGTCAGATCGGCAAGTAAAGAAACTCGGCGGGGCGGGCCGACAACATTGCCAAGCGCCGAGCAAAGCTCGTCGCGGCTTGAGCGGGAGATCGGCCCCAGCGCCGTGGCGGCAATGCCAACGAGCCCGAGGTCGCGTCTCCACGCGAACGCGGAAAAACGCGGCCAGCGGGCTCGCGGCGAAGCTCACGATTGCGCGGGCTCGGTTACTTCTTGGCCAGTTCGGTCTCGATGGCCTGCATCACCTCGGGCGAATCGGGCGATGTCTTCGGCTTGAAGCGGGCGACGACTTTCCCGTCGCGGCCGATGAGGAACTTCTCGAAGTTCCAAGTGATCGGGCCGGCGAACCCTGGGTCGGTCGTCGCATCGGTCAGGTACGCGTAGAGCGGCGAGATGCCGTCGCCCTTGACCACGCTCTTGGCGAACATCGGGAAGTCGACTTTGTAGGTCTCGGTGCAGAATTTCAAAACGTCTTCATTCGAGCCCGGCTCTTGCTTTCCGAACTCATTGGCCGGAAATCCGAGTACGACGAAGCCTTTATCCTTGAGGTCCGTGTACATCTTCTCGAGCGGCGTGTACTGCTTGGTGTTGCCGCATTTGCTGGCCACATTCACCACCAGCACGACCTTGCCCTTGTACTGCGAGAGATCGACATCTTGGCCGGTGATGCTCTTGACATGAAAATCGAGCGGCGACGACGGGGTCGCGGCCCGCGAGCTCGCGGCGGCCAGAGCCACGAGGGCAAAACAACTGCAAGCCAATGTCCAACGTTCCATGGAGGTTCTCCGTGCGAAAAAAAGTGGGAATGCGCGGGCGGGCCCTCTCCACGCGATGTTTCGAATCTCTCGGCGCGAAGCGAAAAAGTCGCTCGGCGCACGGTGAAGCATCGGCCGCCGCAACGCTCGAACCTATCCTCGCCCGGGGCCGGTGTCAAAGGGCGGGACCGCGTTGTGCAAGCGGCGGCCCGACCGGCTCAATTCGAGTACTGGCCCACGTCGACAACCTGATTGTCCTTGCGATTGCCCAGATAATCATGCGTATTCGGATCGATTTCAAAGGGAATACCGCGCACGCCGCCATCGCAGAACACCATGTTGAAGCTGGCGGGATGCGCCGAGCCGAAGTTCACCTGTTGGCAATTACCGAGCGTGTCCTGGAACGGCGGATTGGCCGAATTGGTGCAGCGGTATACGTCGTTGTCCCAACCGGTGAAAGCGTCTTCATTGTCGCCGCCATCGGAGCCATTGGTGTAATTGTCGGGGCATAAATATTTTTCGCCGAACAGATACGTTTTACTCGTGCCATCGGTGATATCGGCGAGTCGGACCGTGCTCCGCAGGAAGCAGACGCCGGTCATTGTCGATGTGTTGGCCCAGCCATAGGTGGCCGCGGCGGCGATCGAGCTCGGTCCGCCATCGGTCTGATTCGTGCCGCTGTCCCCGGCGTTGGCGGCGTAATCGATTTTGGCGACGGTCGCCAGTGGATTGCAGTTGTTGGCTACATATTGGCTGCCGAGAACATTGGGATAGGCGTTGGCGGTGCGCCGCGAGGGACAGTAATAGAGTGGCAGCGGCGTGCTGTTTAAGGTCGCGTTGGCCGCGGCCTTTCCCGCGGCCGATTGCTTGGAGCCCAACATCACGAGTGAATTCTCTTCGGAAAAAGCGAGGATCGAATAGGACCATCCGCCCGGCTGATTCACTCCGTTTAGGTCAGGGTCGCCATCCCAATCCCAACCCCAGCCGCCAGGCGGCAGCGTCTTGCGGGCATCGTTGTAGTTCAGCGCCGCCAAACCCATTTGCTTGAGATTGTTGATGCAACTATTTCGCCGGGCCGACTCGCGCACCGCCTGCACGGCCGGCAACAAAAGCGCGATGAGCACCCCGATAATCGCAATCACGACCAAGAGCTCGACGAGCGTGAACGCCAGGCGATCGCGTCGGCGTGAGCGAGCATATCCGTCAAACGACCGAGTCATGGGCAGGACTCCCCGGTGTTGTGGCCTTGGGCTTCGCGCGACATCGAGTTCGTCGCGCGCCGGTCCATGCGTGATCGCATGGCGCGCGGCCAAACGCTTCGGCGTCCGCCTCGCGCGTTGCAATGCGCAAAGCGCCGCCACGAAATTCCATGGGCGCGGAAAATTTTTATGAACCGAATTGAATCAAGAACCCGTCACCAGACAAACAGCCCCGGAATAGGCTTCGAACCAAGCGCGAATGACAAGAACCCCGTGGGCGGCGGTCTGCGAGGCGCCGTGCAAAGATAAGCTCTGGAAACCGACTAAAAATGACATTGCCCGCCACCGCTTCGCCTCCCCGGCAAAGCGAGGGGGGAGGGCACGGGGGGCGCAAGGCAGTTATTCTTAATCCGTTGCTAACAGAGTATCCTAGGAAATTTCCTTGAGCAAGGCGAGACTTCGTTTGGGGGGATATGCAATCCGCCTCCGGAGACGAGGCCGCGACCTACTTTGCCCGGCCGAGGCCGCGAGGGGGCGGGCGCCGTGGGTCGGTCACGCGGCTCTCGCCCGGGTTCGGCGCCGAAGTCTCTCGCATGTCCTTGGGGCGGACATTACAATGGCGCCCTTCAGGGGGCGGGAAGGTTGTCGATCGTCGAGGTCTCGCCCGGCGCCGATCGCGGGACTCGATTTTCATGGACTTCAAAACACTGGGACTCGTCGGAGGCGTGTTGGCCATTTTGGCCACTGCCACCACGATTGGCCAGTTTCTCAAACGCGCTCCCGACACCGGACTGAACCCCGCGGTCGTCGAGACGTTTAATTCCCGCGTCCGCGCCTGGTGGCTGATGTGTACCGTGCTCGCGGCGGCTTTTTTTCTGGGGCCGGCATCGCATGTGGCCACGGTCGTGATCTTCGGCCTGATCTCGTTTTGGGCTCTCCGCGAGTTCATCACCCTCACCCCCACCCGGCTTGGCGACCATCGCACGCTGTTTTGGGTGTTCGTGCTGTTCACTCCGCTGCAATATGTGCTCGTGGGGCGGAATATCTACGGCCTCTATAGCATTCTGATTCCGGTCTACGCGTTTCTCTTCATACCCGCCCGGGTCGCGCTCTCCGGCGACTACAAGCGATTTCTCGAACGAACCGCCAAAATCCAGGCCGGGCTCATGGTGTGCGTCTATTGCCCGAGCCACGCGCCGGCTCTTTTGAGCCTCAATATACCCGGCTACAGTTCGCCGGGTGTATTTGGGCACAGCGCCAATGCGCGGCTGCTCTTTTTCTTCGTGCTGATCGTGCAGCTCAACGACGCGTTGCAATATGCCTGGGGCCGCCTCTTGGGCCGCAGCCTGATCGCGCCGGCAATCAGCCACAATAAGACCTGGGAAGGCTTTGTCGGCGGCGCGGCGAGCGCCACCTTGCTCGGCGCGGCGCTTTGGTGGGCCACGCCGTTCGAGCCTTGGGAAGCGGCCGGCATGTCGCTCGTGATTTCCGTCATGGGATTCGCCGGCGGCATGACCATGTCGGCCATCAAACGCGATCGCGGCGTGAAAGACTACGGCACGCTGGTCGTGGGTCACGGCGGAGTGCTCGACCGGATCGACTCGATTTGCTTCGCCGCGCCGGTGTTTTTCCACCTCACTCGATACTACTTCGCCACGCCCTGAGAGCCGTTCTTGGCCCGGGAGACCACCAAACTTGAACGTTTCTTATTCGTTCTTGGAAAAAAACGATTGACGCGAAAGAGATTTCTGCTATCAATAAAGGCGTACAAAGCTCCGCTCCGCTGGCGGCCGATGTGTAGAATAGCGAGCAGGTTCGGTCGCGGCGTTGGAGGAGCGGCGTCGATGTCCCACCGCTAGAACGTTCAGGCACGCGTCAACAATCGCCAGCGTCAATAGCCGTCGTCCGGCCCCGTTGAGTCGGTGAACGCTTGCCCCCCACCCCGTTTCGCTGCCATTCGAGTCTCCGGCCAGGAGTTTTGGTATGCGCCCCGCCCGACTCTTGCCGCGCGCGTTTGCCTGCGCGAGTGCGGTCGCGTTGCCTCTCGCTTTCCTCGCGGCGAATTCTTCTCGGCAAGTTCATGCCGCCGAGGACGCTCCAGCGCACGCCGCGCCGGTCGTCGCGCCCAAGGTGATGCGCATCGGTATCGAGCCCTCGCCGCTGGTGCTACATGGTCCCGGCGACCGCGCCCAAGTGTTGGTGACCGCTTACCTGGCCGACGGCAGCGTCCAAGATGTCACGAGCGCGGCCGAGTTCCAGTTTCTTGGCCCGGCCACGGTCTCGATTCAAGGCTCGCAAATTCGACCGCTGGCCGACGGAGCGTCGGTGATTCGCGCATTGGTCGAGCTCACGCCCGAAGGCGCGTTGCCAGCCGAGCAAATGGCGCCTCCCATGGCGAGCGATCGCAGCGTGGTTTCAAGCGAGGCGCCTCCAACATCGGCGCCCGCCAAACTGGCCACGAGCGGGACGGGCGCCTCGAACACGGGCTCGCCAAATGCGGGCGCCTCGAACACGGGACCCACGATCACCGGCGACTTCGAGGCCAAGGTCGAACAATTCGGCGTCGACGCGCCGATCCACTTCGCCAACGATGTCGTGCCGATGCTCACCAAGTTCGGCTGCAACACCGGCGGCTGCCACGGCAAGCAAGGCGGGCAAAACGGCTTTTCGCTTTCGCTGCTCGGCTTCGACCCGGTGGCCGACTACGACGCCATCGTGAAGCAGGCCCACGGCCGCCGCGTGTTTCCGGCCGCAGCCGATCGCTCGCTCTTGATCTCGAAGCCGACCGGCGAATCGCCTCACGGCGGCGGACGCCGATTCGAAGCCGATAGCGAAGCCGCGCGGCTCCTGCGCCGCTGGATCGAACAGGGCCTGCCCTATGGCAAGATCGACGCGCCCCATGTCGTGAAGATCGAAGCCCTGCCGCGCGAACGCGTTCTCCCGCGGCAAACGCATCAGCAACTGCGAGTCGTCGCGACCTACTCCGACGACTCGACGCGCGACATCACCGCCTCGGCCGAGTACAAGGCCCAACAGCCCGACTTGATGGCCGTCACGCCCACGGGCTTGGCCAGCACGCTCGACACGACGGGCGAAGGCACGATCATGGTCCGTTACATGGGCCTGGTGGACGTCGCCCGGCTGACGGTGCCCGATGGCGGTCTGCTGCCCGAGACCGCCTATGCGAATTTTCATCCGCGTTCGCCCATCGACGAGCTCGCGCTCAAGAAGTGGCGTAAGCTCGGCATATCCCCCAGCGCGCGGGCGAGCGATCAGGAATTTCTTCGCCGGGCATCGCTCGACCTGATCGGCACCATGCCCACGGCCGAGGAAGTGCATGATTTTCTGGCCGATGGCGCGTCCGACAAGCGCGACCGACTGATCGACAAACTGCTCGAGCGCGATGAATACGCCAGCTACTGGGCCAACATCTGGGGCGATCTGTTGAGAAACAAGCGGCGCAACGGCGATCAGGCCAAGCGAGGCACCTTTGCCTTCGCCGCTTGGATTCGCGAAGCCTTTGCGTCGAATATGCCCTACGATCAGTTCGCGGCCACGATTCTTACCGCCCAAGGCACGGTAAGCGACAATCCCGCGGTAATCTGGTATCGCGAGGCGCGTAATCAAGTCCATCAGGTGAACGACACCGCGCAGCTCTTCATGGGCACTCGCATCAACTGCGCCAATTGCCACCATCATCCCTACGAGCGTTGGAGCCAAGACGACTACTGGGGCATGGCCGCGTTCTTTGGCCGCCTGGGCAGCAAGCCGGGCGATGTGAGCGGTGAAAACGCGATCTATGTCCGCAAGGACGGCGGCGTCAATCAGCCTCGCACCGGCAAGAACATGAAGCCCAAGCCGTTGGGCGGACCAGAATATGAATACGTGCATGGCGAAGACCCGCGCCGCTTGCTTGCCGACTGGCTCGCCGAGCCCGACAATCCCTACTTCGCCCCGGCAATGACGAATCGCCTGTGGGCCCACTTCTTCGGAGTGGGGCTCGTCGAAGCGATCGATGACATGCGGGTGACGAATCCGCCGAGCAATCCGGAACTGCTCGATCATCTTTCGCACGATTTCATTGCCCACAAGTTCGACATCAAGCACATGATGCGCCGCATGATGACCTCGGAATTGTATGGTCTGAGCTCGACGCCGATCGAGACCAACGCCGCCGACCGCCGCAACTACGCGCGTTATTTCCCCCGCCGCATGTCCGCCGAGGTTTTGGCCGACGCGGTCGACCGCGTGACCGGCGCGGCGGAGAAATATCCGGGCATGCCCAAGGGAGTGCGGGCGATCGAACTGCCGGATGAGGGAGTGCGATCGTATTTTCTCGATGTGTTTGGCCGGTCGCGCCGCGAGACGCCTTGCGAATGCGAGCGGAGCTACGCTCCCAATCTGGCCCAAACCTTGCATCTGATGAATTCAAACGAGATTCAAGAGAAGTTGACTGCGGCCGATGGACGGCTAAGCCATCTTTTGAAGAGCGGCAAGTCGCCGCGGGAGATGGTCGAGGAACTGTACATGGCCAGCTTGAGCCGCTCGCCCGATGACTCGGAAATGATCGAGGCGGCAAACTATATCGCCCAGGCGCCCGACAAGAAAACCGCCCTGGGCGACCTGGCCTGGGTGCTGCTCAACAGCAAGGAATTCGTGTTCAACCATTGATCGCTTGTTCGCCCCGCGCTTCCTATTTTGGAGACCGCGGGGGAAGACTAAATACAGCCAACCCCCGGCGAATCGCGACGCCCACGTTCGTCTTTTGAAAGGATTTTCGCCATGATCGACATTCTCGGCGCCAACTATCGCTCGTGCGACCGGATTTCGCGGCGTCAAATGCTGAAGGTCGGCGGCTTGGCGTTTGGCGGCCTGGGACTCGACAGCTTGCTCCGCCAGCGCGCCGCCCGCGCTGAAACCGGCGGCAAGCAGCGCGATCCGAGCGTGATTCTCATTTGGCAGGGCGGCGGGCCCAGTCAGCTTGATATGTGGGACCTGAAGCCCGACGCTCCGAGCGAGATTCGCGGCGCGTTCAACCCGATCTCGACCAATGTGCCCGGCTATCACATTAGCGAGCACATGCCGCTGATCGCCAAAACCACGTGCGACAAAATCTGCGTGCTCCGCGGCGTGACGCACGGCGACTCGGGCCACGAATCGGCAACCCACGCCTTGCTCACCGGCTACAAGCCGACGAACGACATCCCGGCTCAAGAAGCCCCTTGCTATGGCAGCATCATCGGCAAGGAAAAGGCGCCCGCGCTCCCGGATTTCCGGCCTACATCGCCATTCCCGAAGCGCCCAAGAGCGCCTCGGCCGGTTACCTGGGCGTGGCTTACAATCCCTTCGAGCCCGGCGGCGATCCGAATAGCGACAGCTTCCGGGTGCGAAATCTGCAAACACCGGGCGGCGTCACGATCGACCAGCTCGAACATCGCGTGAACATGCTCAAGCGGCTCGATCGCATTCGCCGCGACGTGGATTCCTCGGGCCTCTTGGCCGGCATGGATAGTTTTGGTCAACAAGCCTGGGATTTGATCACCTCGCCGGCCGTGCGCGCCGCTTTTGATCTGTCGCGCGAAAGCGCCGCCACTCGCGATCGCTATGGGCGAAACTCCTGGGGCCAGGGCGCTCTGCTGGCCCGGCGATTGATCGAGTCGGGCGTGCGATTCATTACCCTCAATCAGGGCGGCTGGGACACGCACGCCAATAATTTCGAGTCGCTCAAAAACGGCAAGCTGCCGAATTTCGATCAAATGTTCTCGGCCCTGGTCAACGATCTCGACGAACGCGGTCGGCTCGACGACACCATGATCCTGGTGTGGGGCGAATTCGGCCGCACGCCGCGGATCAATCCGCAGTCGGGCCGCGACCACTGGTCGAATGTGTTCAGCGTGGTCATGGCCGGCGGCGGGCTCAAGCGCGGCGTGGTGCTGGGCGAAAGCGATAGCAACGCCGAATTCCCCAAGGACCGCCCGGTCTCGCCGCAAGATGTGCTCGCCACGATGTACCACCTGCTGGGCATCAACCGGCACAAGGCCTATGTGAACGACGCGAATCGCCCGGTCGAAATCTTGAACCTCGGACAACCGATCGATGATATCTTGGCGTAACTGTTTCGCTCGTTCGCACACATGTACTCGCCAGCGCGGTCAGCGCGGCGTCGTTGCCCGCCTCGCGGCGCCTGACCGATCGTCGCGAGCGTGGTTCGCGGGGCTAACGCTCGGGGCCGTGCTCGGCTTGCTCGGTCCCGCCTGCGAGATCGTGTTCGCCGAGCTCCCGATGCCGCGACTCTTGGCGCTGTATCCCTCCGGCGCTCGCCAGGGAACCGCTGTCGAAGTGACGCTCGAAGGCAATGAACTGGTCGATGTCACGGGGCTCTACTTCAGCCTGCCCGGCATCACCGCCGAGCGATTGCCCGGCGAAGGCAATAAGCCGCGCTTCAAAATCAGCGTGCCGGCCGACGCGCGCGTCGGAGTGCATGATGTGCGCGTGATCGCCAAGGGCGGTATTACGAACCCGCGCTGCTTTGTCGTCGGCGACCTGCCGGAAGCTTATGAGAAAGAGCCCAACAACGAGCGTGGCCAAGCCAATCGGGCCGAAGTGGGCAGCATCATGTCGGGCACGGCCGGCGGCGGCGAAGACGTGGATTGGTTCGTGTTCGGCGCCAAGAAGGGCCAGCGAGTGCTCATCGAATGCTGGGCTTGGCGGATCGACACGCGCCTCGACGGCTTCATGTTTCTCTACGACGCCCAAGGCAAGCAACTCGCGGTCTCGCAAGACGACAACAGCCGCGACGAGAAGAACGATCCGCTGATCGACTTCGATGTGCCGGCCGATGGCGACTATTTTCTCAAGCTCAGCGACTTCATGTACAACGGCGGCGCGCAGTACGGATATCGGCTCAAGATCGGCGTCGGCCCGCTGATCGACTTCGCGATTCCGGCCGGTGTGCGGCTTGGCGAAACCACGCCGGTGACGCTCTATGGCCGCAATCTTCCCGGCGGTGAGAAGTGTGAGTTTGCCATTCGCGGTTGTCCCCTGGAAAAACTGGTCTACTCGGTAACGGTTCCGGCCGAGGCGACTGCCCATGGCCTGCTCGAAGCGAGCGAAGTGGTGCGTCCGCCAGCCTCGCTGCTCAACGCCCTGGAGCTCCGGCTGCCCTCGGAAGCGGGAATCTCCAATGCCCGGCGGCTCACGATCTCGTCGGTGTCCGAGGGTGTCGAGCAAGAGCCGAACAACAGTTCCGAGACAGCCCAGCGGTTGGTTCCGCCCGTGGCGATCACCGGCCAATGCAACCCGGTGAAAGATGTCGATTATTTCGTGTTCTCCGCCAAGAAGAACGAGCCGATCGAGATTTCGGTGCAAGCGCAGCGGTTCGGTTCGCCGGTCGATCCCGACATGGAGATTCTCAAGCCCAAGGGCGACATGCAGTCGAGCCCCAACGACGATGGCGAAAACATCGGGCAGATTCGCTTCACCACCAGCTCGCGCGATATTCGCTACGAATTCAAGCCGCCGGAAGATGGCGACTATAAACTCCGCGTCGAGCATCTCTATGGCCAAGCCCAGGGCGGCCCGCAGTTTGTCTATCGACTCGAGCTCACTCCGCCCATGCCCGATTTCCAACTTGTCTGTCAGCCCACGCACGAAACGCGGCAAGACAGCCATGTGGTGCTGCGCGGCGGTCGCGAGCGGCTCGATGTCTTCGCTTGGCGCCTCTCGGGCCACGACGCGCCGATCACGATCTCGGCTCGCAAGCTTCCGCCCGGCGTCACCGCCACTCCGGTCACGCTCTGGCCCAAGGGCAAATGGGCCACGCTCGTGCTGGAAGCCGCGCCCGACGCCCCGATCGGTGAAAGCGAAATCGAAATCGTGGGCGTGAGCGATTTCGGCTCGGGTCCGGTCGAGCGAGTGGCCCGCGGCGGCGTGGTGGTGATGGAAACCACGAACACGCCCGCGATCAGTCGCGTGACGCGAAGTATTCTTCTGGCGGTGCGTGGCGAGGCTCCGTTCGCGGTGGCGGTCAACCCGGCCGAGTTCCATATCCAGCAGGGGCAACCGCTCGACCTGTCGATCTCCGTGCGGCGCGGCGCCGATATGCCCAACGAAGTGCAGCTCAACGCCGCGGGCATGCCGCTGCCGCCGGGTCTCACGGCGCCGATCGTGAAAGCCGCGGCCGGCGCGAACGAAGCTAAAATGCAGCTCAACACCGACAAACTTGCCCCAGGCGTCTATAGCTTTATTCTCAACGGGGAAGGTCAAGTGCCCTACGAGGAAAAGCCCGGCGCCAACAAGAAGAACATTCGCTGCATCTATCCCACGAACCCAATCACCGTGGAAGTGCTGGCCAAGGAAGCCGCGAAATAGCGGCTTGTGTCGAAGCCCCCGCCGATTTGCATCGGCGCCGCTCTTTGTTTCGCGGCTCGCATTGCTCCGCGAGCCGCGAAATCCCGCGATCGGCGCTTGCCGAGGTTGAATCATGCTACAATGGCATTTTTCAACCCGCATTGCTGAGCGTCTGTCGCACATGACACTTCCCTCGCCGGGCCCGACGGGTCGCGGGTCGCATATCCAGCCGGCGAATCGATTCACGAACGCCGGCGTCGAAACCGATTGGGAGCAGCTCGAAACCGACGACGAGTTTCTTGCCGATGCGAATCGCCCGCGGACCGAATATCTGCCCGACGCTTCGCAGTCGATTGTCTCGGAGAACGATAGCCCCGATGTTCCTTTCCGGTTCAGCGTGAACCCCTATCGCGGCTGCGTCCACGGTTGCAGCTATTGCTATGCGCGGCCGACGCATGAATATCTCGGCCTTTCGGCGGGCCTCGATTTCGAAACCAAGATTTTCGTCAAACACGAAGCCCCGCGACTCTTTCGCGAGTTTCTGGCCCGGCCCGGCTCGCGCGCCGAACCGATCACCTTCTCGGGCGTGACCGATTGTTATCAGCCGATCGAGCGCGAGTTTCGCCTCACACGCGGTTGCCTCGCGGTGGCGCTCGAAGCTCGCCAACCGATCAGCGTGATAACGAAAAACGCGCTCGTGGCCCGGGACCTCGACCTACTGGAGCCCCTCGCCGCGGCCCGTCTCGCGCACGTCTACATCAGCATCACCACACTCGACGCCGCGCTGGCCCGGGTCATGGAGCCGCGCACCAGTTCGCCGGTCGCCCGGTTGCGAGCGGTGAGTGCGCTTGCGGCGGCGGGAGTGCCGGTCGGAGTGATGACGGCGCCGATCATCCCGGGCCTCAACGATCATGAAATCCCCGCGCTGCTCGCTGCCGCCGCCGAAGCCGGCGCCCATTGGGCCGGTTACACGATGTTGCGACTGCCCGGCGCGGTGCTCCCTGTGTTTCAAGAATGGCTCGCCCGCACCCGGCCCGACAGTCAACCGCGCATCGAAAGCGCGATTCGCTCCGTTCGCGCGGGGTCGCTGAGCAGCCCCCAATTCGGCGAACGAATGTCAGGCGCCGGCGAGCGGGCCGAACAGATTGCGGGAGTGTTCCGCACGTTCGCCAAAAAACACCGGCTCGACAGTCGCATGCCGCCCTACGACAGCGAGCAGTTTCGCCCGCCCGCCGACCGCTCCGGCCAGCGGCGGTTGTTTTGAAGAGCCGCCTTGTTCCGCTCGGGCAACGGCCAATGTCCAGCCGGAGAGGATTGGGGACGGCGCCCCATGTGGCGCAGCTCGCGGTGAGGCCGCGCCGCGGAAATATCGGGCCTGGAAAAGGGGACGCGGGCCTGGAAAAGGGGGCCTGGAAAAGGGGGCCTGGAAAAGGGGGCCTGGAAAAGGGGGCCTGGAAAAGGGGGCCTGGAAAAGGGGGCCTGGAAAAGGGGGCCTGGAAAAGGGGGCCTGGAAAAGGGGGCCTGGAAAAGGGGGCCTGGAAAAGGGGGCCTGGAAAAGGGGGCCTGGAAAAGGGGGCCTGGAAAAGGGGGCCTGGAAAAGGGGGCCTGGAAAAGGGGGCCTGGAAAAGGGGGCCTGGAAAAGGGGGCCTGGAAAAGGGGGCCTGGAAAAGGGGACGCGAGTCGAATTGACGTTTGGGCCGTCCCGGCTTAAGCTAGGGGCATGCTGCGGATTGCTCGTCATGCGCCGAAGGGATTGATTTACCATGCGCTAAACCGGGTGTGGTCCGCTTGCCGCTGTTTCAGGCCTGGAAAAGGGGACGCGGCCTGGAAAAGGGGACGCGAGTCAAATTGACGTTTGGGCCGTCCCGGCTTAAGCTAGTGCTCTGTCAGCAACGGCACGATGGATGGTACTCTTTAGGCGTGGTTGGTTGAAAGATCGATGTTCCGATGCCAAGGAGGGCGCCATGGAAAAGTTTTATCGGGTGACGTTGACGGAGGATGAGCGGCGGGGATTGCGGAAGTTGGTTTCGACGGGCAAGGGCGCGGCGCAAAAGTTGAATCGGGCTCGCATGTTGTTGCTGGCGGATCAATCGGATGGCGGACCTGCCAAATCCGATCCGGAGATTGTCGAGGCGTTGGGATGCGGGCGGGCCACCGTGGAGCGGCTGCGGAAACGGTTCGTCGAAGAGGGACTTGAAATCGCGGTCGATCCCCCGCCTCGAAAGCGAGTTTACCAGCCTCTGCTTGATGGCAAGGCGGAGGCGCATTTGGTGGCTTTGGCCTGCGGCGCTCCGCCGCAAGGCCGAGCACGCTGGACGTTGCGGCTGTTGGCGGATCGCATGGTGACGCTGGATTACGTGGAGCACGTCTCTTACGAGACCGTGCGGCAAACGCTCAAAAAAACGAACTTAAGCCGTGGTTGAAGAAGGGCTGGCGCCTGCCCAGTGGGCCATCGGCTGAATTCGTGGCCGCGATGGAAGATGTGTTGGAAGTGTACCATCGCCCCCAGGATCCCAGCCGGCCCATGGTCTGCATGGATGAATGCAGCAAGCAGTTGGTGGCCGAAGTCCGCGATCCGCTGCCACCGCGTCCCGGAGACGTTGCCAAATTCGACAGTGAATACGAACGCCGTGGCACGGCGAACATCTTTATGGCCGTCGAACCGCTGGCGGGCCAACGCACGGTGCAAGTCACCGATCAACGGACTGCGCACCGATTGGGCTCGATTCATTCGCTACTTGCTACTGACCGTGTATGCCAAGGCAACGGTGCTGGTGCTGGTCATGGACAATCTGAATACCCACGGCATCGCCAGCTTGTATGAAGCCTTTGATCCGGAGACGGCCCGCGCCTTGGCCGCGCGGCTGGAGATTCACTACACTCCCAAGCACGGCAGTTGGCTCAACATGGCGGAGACCGAACTGAGCGTGCTTTCGCGACAATGCCTCGACCGCCGCATCGAAAGCAAATCGCTACTGAGCCGAGAAGTGGTGGCCTGGGAACAGCAACGCAACCAGAATTGCAGCAAAATCGATTGGCGATTCACCACCGCCGACGCCCGGGTAAAACTTAAGCCACTCTATCCCTCATACCAGACCTGACAGAGCACTAGGGCATGCCGCGGATTGCTCGTCATGCGCCGAAGGGATTGATTTACCATGCGCTAAACCGCGCGGTGGCCCGCTTGCCGCTGTTTCAAACGGAAGCGGATTACGAGGCCTTCGAGCGCGTGTTGGGCGAGGCCTGGGAAAAGTTTCCGGTTGACCTGCTGGCCTACTGCGTGATGCCGAACCATTGGCATTTCGTGTTGCGGCCGACCAAGGAAGGCCAACTGACGGCGTTCTTGCGCTGCTTGGCCCACACGCACACGATGCGTTGGCACGCGCGCCACCACACCTCCGGGACCGGGCACTTATATCAAGGTCGCTTCAAGGCTTTTCCCGTCGACGATGACGACCATTTCTATGCGCTTGCGCGATATGTCGAACGAAACGCCTTGCGGGCCGGTCTGGTGGCGCGGGCGGAAGCCTGGCGTTGGTCCAGCCTGTGGCGCCACGTTTCGGGCAACGCCGAAGCGAAAAGGCTGTTGGCGCGTTGGCCGCTGCCGCGTCCTCGGAACTGGGCGGACTTGGTGAATCGACCCGAGACGGAAGCGGAACTCGACGCGGTGCGGCGCGCGGTCATTCGCGGCAGCCCCTTCGGCAATCCCGAGTGGCGCCAGACCATCGCCAACCGCCTCGGATTGCAATCGACGCTTCGTCCCCGCGGCCGTCCCAAGAAAACGGACCCCTGATTCGACTCGCGTCCCCTTTATTGCTCCGTCCCCTTTATTGCTCCGATAAACAAAAAGTTGGCGAGCACGCACAGTCTGGACTAGTAAATTTCACTTTTTCCCCAGCAGATCAATTAGGTCCAGGGGGCACAATATGCACGAAGCAAGGAAAAGTATGACGACGAAAACTACTTTCATGCCTATCTTGCGCAAAATGGCGATTTGGTGGTTCATTCCAATTTCAATTGCTGGAATTGCATCGTCCGCGTTCGTATTTTGCCGAGATCAAGTAGCCGGAATCGAATCATGGACTGATCTCGAGAAAGATCTCGAATCAATTTGTTTGCCCAAGGAGGGTTTCGGTTATGACTTTCTGATGAAATCGCGAATATTTCAAAGCATAAACCAACCAGAACAAAGTGCTCTTTGGGAAGAAATGAGGTTCCAAGAACTGCGACCTATTCTCGTAGCTGCTGCGTTCTATTGCATAAAGCACCATGATCCAACGAGAGCACTTTCGGTGGCCTTCGATTCTTTGCTTGGCCGCCCCAACGACATATCTGCGGTATTTTACGATGACATGTTCAAAGAGATTGAAAACGCGGCCCCCACTGATAGCGTATTTGCCGATCTTGATAACTGCGCTCGGTCAGGCGTGGCTAAGAATAATCCAAACTTTGCTGTAATTATAGACTCCACTTCGATTGTTACTCTCGAGAAATGGTATGCTTACACTGACGGCGGTCGCATAGCGCCAACTAGATTGGCGTTTGTTATAGACCGGCTTTATAAATTGGCATCCAGAAATAAAGTTCAAATGACGAATAAAATGAAGAAACAAATGGCCGCGATGGCTAATTGCCCTGGAATTCCTAGGATGATCTATGTGCTGCATAATGATGAAACCGAGCCATCATTCCGAGGCGCATTTGATTGTGTTTTAGGGGACGAAGATTCGTCGTTGGATACGCCTGTCAACGTTGCACTTATTAGAGAATGTGCACGGAAACATGTTTTGCAAACAAAAGCGTTTCTTGCAAATGATAAAAACCAAATATCAGCAGCCAGGCGTAAAATTATCGAGAAATCGCTTCGCTAAGGGTCTTTCCCTCCTGAAAACGTCGTCGGATAAATCAAAGGGGTCAGGCCTCATTGATTTTGCTGGCGGTTGTTGGTAGGCTGGCGGAGATGCCACGAGGCGACGAAGCTGGCGGCGTCTACCAGGCCCTGAATCGTGCGACCTCCCGGGCCACGATATTCCGCAACGACGCGCATTACGAAGCCTTCGAGCACGTGCTCGGTGAAGGGCTCGCGCGGCACGCCGTCGACTTGTTCTCTTACCAGTTGATGCCCAGCCACTGGCGCCGCTGACGGAACGAGAGCTCGCCGCGGCGCCCCGCGAGGGACTCCCTTCGGCGAGCCGACTTGGACCGAAGCGACGGTAAGGCGCCCGCGGCTGACCTCGACCCTACGACCTCGTGGTTGTCCGCAAGTGCATTTTTCCGATACGGCTCCCGACCCTACACCAAACAATGAGTATCGCGGTAGGGATGGCCCTTTCGGGCCACCCCCCGCACAGATCCGTACGTGCGGAACTACCGCATACGGCTCCTACCTTGGATACAAACGATCAAACCGCACTTCGGGATAAGGATGCAGGATTTTCGGGGTGGGAAGCCATCGTTTGCAAAGCTGCGAGAACTTCCGCCAGGTCATCCGGCGTCCGCGTTGGCTGCGTCGCCGCAGCATGCGGAGCCAGAGTTTCTGGAGCGCCGTGCGGAATTGTTGCAATCGCACCGAGTTGCCGGGAATCGCATGGTAATTGAGCCATCCCCGGTAAACGCTCGATATCCATGGCCCGACTTGCGCCAAGTCCATGTGCATTTTCCCGCGCAGCGCTTCTTTCAGTTCGCGCAGTTTGCCACGAAACTTCTTGGCCGATGAGATGCGGCGAATGGTGAATTCGCCCTTCCGGGTCACGCCACTGATGTGGGTGAAGCCCAGGAAGTCGAATGTCTCCGGTGGGCCATCGCCACGCTTCGATCGTCGTTCGGCCGCATAGCGTCCGAACTCGATCAGCCGCGTCTTCTCCGGGTGCGGTTCCAAACCGAATTTGGTGAAGCGTTCCCGGAGCGCCGCCAGGCAGCGTCGCGCGTCGGACTCCTCGCGGAATCCGACTACGAAATCGTCCGCATAGCGCACGATGATGACCTCGCCCACGGCATGGCGTTTCCGCCACGCCACCAGCCACAGGTCCAGAACATAGTGCAAGAACACGTTCGAATAGAGCGGCGAAATCACCGCTCCTTGAGGTGTTCCCACGGTGCTCGGGGACCATTCGCCATCTTCCGACACTCCGGCTCGAAGCCATTTCTTCAGCAGCCGAAGCAGTCGTCGGTCGGCGATCCGATGCTCCAGGAACTTCATCAACCATGCGTGGTCGATGTTGTCGAAGAAGCCGCGGATGTCCGCATCCAAAATCCAGTTCACTTTCCGCTTCTTGATGCCCACGTAGAGCGCGTCCAAGGCTCGGTGACAGCTTCGTCCAGGACGAAAGCCGTAACTGAAACCCAGAAAGTCCTCTTCGTAGATGCACTCCAGGATCGTCCGTACGGCTTGCTGGACGATCTTGTCCTCCAGCGCCGCGATCCCGAGGGGCCGCGGCTTGCCGTCGAGCTTGGGAATCCAAGTTCGCTTGGACGGCCTGGCTCGATAGGCTCCCCGATGGATTCGACTGTGCGGATCGTCGATCCGCGTTTCGAAATCGGTGGCGTATTGAGCCCATGTCAGGCCATCGACGCCGGGCGGCTTGCTTCTTCAGGTCGAAGAAACTCGCCACCAGCAGTTCGGGCGTGACATGGTTCAGCAGATTGTTGAACCGCATCTTCTTGTCGCGTTGTGCCGCTTCTCGCACGCCCAGCAGTCCGCGCGACCTGGGAGCCCGGCGCTGTGTCCGGTCCAGTAGCGACTGCTCGGCGTTCTCCTCGGTCAGCTCCCTTCCCTCCACGGGCTCCGCCGACAGCGGCACGCTGTCGTTGTTCGCCTGCTTCTTTGGTACTATGGAACTGTCTGACTCCCCGGGAACGTGCATGTCGGACTTGTGGCCTCGCGCCTTCTCCGACCGATCCGCTTCCGGTGAAGCGGATGTTCCCGGGATCTCCCGGCTTCCGCGAGAAAAGTTTCCGGCCGTGCGGGTGGTCTCAGACTCCGTGGGGGAGACGTCGGACTCGCCATGATCGTTCGACATCACTGTTGCCTTCCCGCATGTATCGAGCGACGGGGTCAGGACAAGGTCGGCCACCGCAAAAGAATGTTTTCGGAGCTCGATACACCGCCCGGCCGTGCCTCTGTGAACGCTTCGCCCTGCCAGTTGCCCGACACGACGCATCACTCGAGGCCGAGGTGGCTGGCTAGGCCTTGCCTCGTGCGACTCTTTCATTCGCTACTCTCCTCCGGCTTCGCGCCGGCGCACCCTGACCCCTTTGAATTCGCCGAGGGCGTCGAGCCGGTGGCGTCGAGGTCTTGTTCGATCTTGTCGTCGAGCAGGTCGAAGCTATAAAGATTGGTGAACCAACCGGGCCGAACCGCGCCGCCGGGGCCGGGCTGCATCGGAACATGCGCCACGGCGCCCGAGCCGCTGAGCATGACCTGGGCGAAGCAGGCGTCGGTCGGATCGGCCGCATGCCAAGATACGACCATTTTTTGTCTTTTATCGGGTCTTCATGCATAATCGGAAACTTGCCCATAAATGCGAGTTATGTCTCTATTGTTGCGTCCGGCACAATTGTGCAGTAGAAGCTACAAGCACACCAATGCCTAATGCGCATACGAAAAGTGCGCCCGACAAGAAAAAAGCATAATGTGCTCGGCGTATCGAATGGCTCGCGGTACCAAAATCGTGCGCACCTCGGTGGGCTTGTATTAAGTAACTGTTAAGCCGTGGCGTGGCCTGGGCGCGGGGGGGCGGTGGCGATATTGGCGGGGATCGCGGGCGAGGGGTTTCCGGGGATGGGTCGCGTGGCGGATGTTTTAACTGCTATTGGTGATCGGCAGCGGCAGGGTCTTGCCTTGCAATTTAGCGCGCACGACTTCGATTCCATACCTTGCGAAGCTCAAACCGTTTTTCGCGCCGGTCGCGATCACGCTCTTGATTCGGGCGAACGCCGCCGCGCTCCATTCGGTCCGATGCGTGCCGCCATCATTCCTCGCCGCCGCCAGGCTTCGGATGTCGCGTTCGGTTCCGTTGTTGTCGGCCGGAACATTCGCATCGTCGAGGAAGGTGAACAATTCGTCCGAGTGCTTGAACAGCCGCCGCCAGATTCGCAAACATTCGCGATGCCGCACGCGCGTCTCGAGGATCAACGTGTCGAAACGGTTTTGAATCTCGTGTCGGGCCGCGTTGAAAGCTTTTTTGCCGAGCGACTTGCGCTCGTGGCCCAACCGGATCGCGTCTTGAAACAGCGTGATCAACGGCTGGATGAAGGCCCGCACGCTCGCCGCCGGCAACGTCTCGCGCAGCTTGTGCAACTCGCGAAGCAAATGGACCAAGCAGCGCTGTTTGCGGCAGTCGAGCCGGTTGTAGACCGCATAAAAATCGCTGACCAGCGTGCCCGCGAACGATGTGCCCAACGCTCGCTCGAGCACGGCCCGATTGCGATGACGATCGATCAGGAACAATGCCAAGCGCGTGTCTCGAAAACACCAGGCCCAAACGGGCTGGCCATCGATCCGCCAGCCGGTCTCATCGCCTTGCACGACCGGCGAATTGCGCAAGAGTTCCCAGAGTTTGTCGACCACCGGCTCGAACAAAGTGCCGCCCCAACGCAAATGGCCGAGCAATCCGGCCCGGCTGGCCGAAAGACCAAAGAAGTCTTTCAGCAAGTGTTGCGTTTTGCCGAGCGAGATGCCCAGGTGAACCCGCGCGTAGCAGACCAACAAGCGCGCGCGTGGCCCGATGTGGGCGCCGGGCAGTTCCAAGTCGCCGCGTCCTTGGCAGGTGGCTTGGCAATGTTCACAACGATAGGTATGACGGCGATACCGATGCCATTCGAGCTTGGGCTCTGGAATCTCCGCCATCTCATGGTCTTCGAACTCGCCGGTGGCGGTCAGATCGCGGCCGCCACAGTGCGGACACTCTCGCGGATGCACATCGTGTTCGATGAATACCGTGCCGGGCGGCGGCCCTGGACGAAAGCTGCCCGGATGTTTGCGAAACTGCTTGCGGCGGCGATCCTGTTCGCCACGCCGCGCATCGCTGGCCGAGCGGGTTTTCTTGCGCCGCTGCAAAAACTTTTGGACTTGCTGTTCGAGTTGCTCGACGCGCTTGCGCAGCGTTCCGTTCTCCGCCTGCAACCGGGCGATTTCCGCTTCCAACTCGGCGATCCGTCGATCTCGATCATCCATGATCCAATCAATGTGACCGAAAACCCAATTTCGGGAAAGAGGAAATGCTTAACAGTTACTGTATTAAATGCCATGTTGTGACGCACGCGACGCCGAAGACAGAGCAAGTATATAAGATCACAAATCCAATAGTACCTGCAAGCGTTCTCATGTCCCAAAAGCAAAAAAGCGCAATTGCACAGCCAACAGCAAAGAACTCCGCCGTTTTAAGATAACCGTCACGGGGAACATCGCGACAAAATGTCGAGTGGACGCACCTTTTAAGAAGCCACATGTACGCGGTCGCAATTAACAGCCACTGTATTGAAATCGGCAGTAAATTAGTGTTGTGGTCGAGCATCCAACGATTCCTTGGTTTCATGTCGAAGATATTTTATAAATTTGCCGAGCGGAAAGGCGATCTACCCATCCGATCGCGGAAAATCGTAACATCGGCGATTAAGAGCCTATCCGAGAACCGATGAAAGCGCGCGTTTTTGCCGGCATTTCAATGCTGGCATCGGGTTGTCGGGTAGGCTCTAAGTTCAAGTTTCGCGTTTTTTGCTAGCGGACCCCGACCGTAGCGGGGATTGAAAAACAGGGTGAGCCTCCCTCACGATGCAGGTGTTGTTCAAGCACTGCTTCGCTCGGGAGGCTCACATGAATCTTGTTAGCTCGTTTGCGGTTTTGTTGCAAGAGTTGGCTGTCGTCATGACCGAGCCGACGTTCCAGAATTTTGTGGTCCTCGCCACGGGCTGGGTGTTCGCGCCGCGGCGCACCGTGACGAATCTGCTGCTGGCGGCCGGCGTGTCTGGCCAGCGGCATCATTCCGCGTTTCATCGTTTTTTCTCGGAAGCCAACTGGTCTCGCGATGCGTTGGGGCTGGCTGTCTTTCGACTGATCGAGTCGTTGTGTGGCGAAGGCGTGCTGCTCGCGCTCGACGACACATTGGCCCGCAAGCGTGGACTGAAAATGTTCGGGACCGGGATGCATCACGATCCGCTGCTCTCCAGCCGCAGCCATGTGGTGACCAATTGGGGGCACTGTTGGGTCGTGCTGTGCGTGGTGGTCCGCTTTCCCTTGTGGCCCGAGCGACCTTTCAGCCTGCCGATCTTGTTTCGCTTGTATCTGAACAAGAAACGGGCGGCGAAAGAACGTCGCGTCTATCGCAGCAAGCCCGAGTTGGCGGTGGAGTTGCTGCGAATTCTCTGCAAACACCGGGCGAATCGGCGATTTCATGTGGTGGCGGACTCCGCCTATGGCGGGCAGAGCGTGCTGGGCCAACTGCCGACCAACTGCGACTTGACCAGCCGCTTGCGGCTGGACGCTCGGTTGTTCGACGCGCCCCAGGCGGCGCAGTCTGGACGGAAAGGACGCCCGCGCAAGCGTGGCGCCCAGCTTCCCACGCCCGAGCGAATGCTCGACGAGCGTGCCCGGCGAGTGGAGCTTCATATCTATGGCCGCCATGAGTTGGCCCGGCTGTGCGAAGCGGTGGGGCGCGTCTTCGCGTTGCCGGAGCGCGCGTTGCGGGTGGTGGCCGTGGAGGCGTTGGCCGGCGGTCGTGGTCGCGAAGCTTTTTACTCGACGCGCGTCGACGCCACGGCCGAGCAGGTGCTGACTTGGTATGCGATGCGGTGGAGCGTGGAAGTCACATTCCGCGAAAGCAAGCAGCACTTGGGCTTCGAAGAGCCGCAAGGTTGGACTCGCCAGGCCGTCGAGCGCACGGCGCCGATGGCGATGCTGCTGTATAGCTTGATCGTGTGCTGGTACTGTCGCGAAGGTCATCGTCATTACCGTCAACTATTGCGGCCGTGGTACACGACCAAGACTCACGAATCATTCGCCGACATGTTGGCGACGCTACGTCGGTGTAGCCTGAAAGAATCCATTTCCGCGTGGGCGCCACAAGGACCAGGAAGTCGAAAAATCATCCAGTTGGTCGAGAATATCCTGGCAATCGCCGCATAATACCCGCGCCGCTTGCTAGCAAAAAACGCGAAACTTGAACCAAGCCCCGCAGAAAAAACAAATCGCCATCAGCCCGGCCGAGCAGATCGAGAAACAGGGGATCCCGCTCATTCGGTCCGACAAAAGTGCCGTCGTACTGTTTGACCCAACGGGCGTACACCTTTTCGATCTTTTGTTCGGAGCCCGCCGCCAAGACGACATGGCCAGGCATGTTACACATTACTAGGCACAACAGCGCCGGCAGCCGCGTGAACAGCCATGTTGCGGTGGAACTAGATTTCGTAGGCTGTACTGTCATCGGATATTCCTTCATGAGCATATCGCGGGCGGTGCTTCAGTTCGCCCTTTCCATATGTTGCCCGCTTCCACCCGGTTACCGCAAGCTCAATCAAGTTCTCGAAGCATAAGCACAGTCGGGCGAGCACAATTCGAATGCGATTCGAGATTCAACTCGCGGATTTTTCAGTGAATCGACAATCGATTGCCTCGGACGCCGCGCCGCGGAAATATTGACCGGCGCGCTGCTGGCGCCGATATTAGTTGCACTCCACTCCACCCCACACCGTCTTCTCCGCGCGAGGTATGCGAATGTTTCTCACGCACGGTCACTACCCCGGGCGCGGCGGCCCGTGCCGAGGGTTCGCGCGCTGGCTCGAATCGCGATCAGGGTCGTCGCGGTCGCGGTCGCGGGCGCCATGTTGCCGCTGGGCGCCATTTTCGCCGCTGACTCTCCGAACAATGAGCCCGCGCGGCCCAATATCGTGCTGATTCTGGCCGATGACCTTGGTCTCGGAGATTTGGCTTGTCAGGGCGCGAAGGATCTGCGCACTCCGCGGCTCGATTCATTCTTCGCCAGCGGTATGCGGTTCACCAACTTTCATGCGAATTCGAGCGTCTGTTCGCCCACCCGGGCAGCGCTGCTTTCGGGTTGCTATCCCGAGCGGGTCGGAGTGCCGGGCGTGATTCGCACCCATGCCGATGACTCGTGGGGGTATCTCGCCCCGGACACGCGCCTCCTCTCGCGCTCGCTCGGCGGCGCGGGCTACGCGACCGCGATCGTGGGCAAGTGGCACCTCGGGCTCACCGCGCCGAATACGCCCAACGATCACGGCTTCGACGAATTTCATGGCTTTCTCGGCGACATGATGGAGAGCTACACCACCCATCTTCGCCACGACATCAACTACATGCGTCACAATCGCGAGACGGTCGATCCGCCGGGCCATGCCACCGACATCTTCACCGATTGGGCCTGCGATTACTTGCGTTCGCGAAGTGGCGAGCCCGCGAAGCCGTTTTTTTTGTACCTGGCGTACAACGCCCCCCATGGACCGGTCGAACCGCCGCCGGCCGTGCTCGATGAAGTCAAGCGACGAGAGCCAGCGCTCTCGGAAAAGCGGCGCGCCTGGTCGCGCTCATTGAGCATCTCGATTCCAGTATCGGCCGGGTGCTCCAGACCCTCGACGAATGCAAGCTCGCGCGAAACACGCTCGTGGTCTTCACCAGCGACAACGGCGGCGAGCAGCGCGACGAGGCCAATTGCGGCCCCACTCGCGGCGCGAAAGGCAGCATGTATGAAGGCGGCCTGCGCGTGCCGACCGCGATGCGCTGGCTGGGTCACATCGAGCCGGGCAGCCAATCAACGGCGCTGGCCCTAAGCATGGACCTGCATGCCACGGCGCTCGAAGCCGCCGGCGCGAGCCCGGAGCCCAACACCGACGGCGTGAGCCTGCTGCCGATCCTCACCGGCCAGATGAAGGACTTGGCGCCGCGCGATGTGTTTTTCATTCGCCGCGAAGGAGGGCCAAGCTTCGGCGGCAAGACCAACGACGCCTTGATCCGCGGCCATTGGAAGCTGCTGCAAAACACGCCGTTCTCGCCGCTCGAGATCGTATGACTTGCAGGCCGATCCGCTCGAAGCCACGAACCTGATCGCCGCCGGCAAACGGCCACCCGTTTTCCTCGATCTCTCGGCCGCGATGCGGCGACAAGTCCAGCGCGGCGGCGCGGTCCCCTGGCAACCGCCGAGCCGACGCAACTAAGGATTGTCGGATAGGCTGCTAAATGGAATTCGCTCGCTGGGCATCGGTTGGCGCGTCTTCATCGTTTGGCGCATGCGGGCCGGGCGGCTGTGTGTCGCGAATCGCTTGCTCGGCGAGTCCCTGTTGCCACGCTTGAAATAGTGGCATGAGATGCGTCGACATGAATATCTTGGCAAGCTCGAAGAGCATCGAAAGAATCGAACCGGTGATGCCCGGGGCTCGCGGCGGGGGATAGCCGCCGGGTTGAGCGGCGTAGCCATTGGTCGGGGGGGAGTTCGCGGCGGCGCCCGAATTGCGCGGAGCCGACGATCGGTCTTCGTCGGTTGGGTTCGACTTCGGCGGTCGCGTGAGCGCGAAGGCGGTGGCGAAGCCCGCGGCGGCGGCGATGCTCACCGCCGCCCAAGGATGTTCGCGAGCCCATTGGCGCGGATCGGCGGCGTTTTCGAGGCTCGCCTTGAGGTCGCGAAATTTGGCGCTGATCGCGGCCCGCGCTAGCTCCGCCTCGCGCTCAAGCGGATCGGTCGCCCCGTGGCTGGGCCGCGCGCTCGACATCGTGTCCGAACACCGCTCGCTGCCGTTGTCGGTAGGTTTCATATTTGGCCATGATTTTTTCGCGCCATCGGCGTCGGACCCGCGAGAAGGCGAGACTCCGCGAGACGGCGAGGGTAAGGAAGACACCAAGACCCACGATCAATTCGCCCGCCCACGGCCGATCTCCCAAGAGGACTCCCAGGCCCTGGGCCGAGCCATGCACCACAAATACCGCGGCCGTGACCACCACGCTCACCGCGGCAAGCCCCGCGCCGAGCAGCAAAACCACCCGCCAAACCACGGCCCGCAATCGCCACTTGGCCAGATCGCGCTCGGCGGCGAGATAATACGCCACATAGGCAAGCAGCTCGCTGAACTGCGCTTCCACGTCGCCCAAGGACGAGCTTCCCGCGCAACGTCCCGCGGCGGCTTCGGCGTGCGCTTCAAATCCGGGAAACGTGGCCGCTTCCGGCTGGGCTGAGGTTTCGGCTTGGCTGGAGTTGTTCGAGCGCGCGGATTGGGCGTCGGTCTCGGGCGCCGGCGTCGTCATCTTGCACACTCCAAAGAATCGCGTGAAACTGCGCGGCCGAGACCGGTTATCCAGCATGCCACGCTTGGCCTCCGAGAGCCAGCGCTCTCTTATTACCATACCGCGCAACCGCGCCGCCAAACAACGCGCCGCCGCCGCGAACTGCTTCGGCGTGGAGAGGAGCATTTGGCGTGCCAACAGGGCATCAAAATCCGGCCATGCAACCCTATGGCGAGTCTCGCTCGCCGGCCGGGATAGCGTCTCACGGGGAAGATGGTAAAAAAAGAACGTCGAAACGACGCGCCCGCGACCCTTCGATCGTTGTCAGCGGCTGGTCGCGTTTCGAGAAAGCAGCGCACATGACATTCGAGGCCATTCTCTACCTGATTGCCGGACTGATGCTCGCCTTTGCGTTGGCGATCGTGGCCGGCATGATCCGCACAATCCCCATCCGTGCGCCTGGATTGCGCTCGCCGTGGTTCTGGTGGCGATGCTGACCTTTCGTTCGATCGCTTTCATAACCGATGGTCTCCGCGAGAGCACTTTGCTCTCGCGAAACGAATTGCAACTCGTGGCCGCGGCGTGGAGCGTGGGGATTGCCACCCTGGTGCTTGTGGCGGTGTGGTTGCTCAAGCGAGAAACGTGCGCGCATCAGAAAAACGAAGAACAACGATTGCAACATTTGACCGACCTGTGGAATAGCGAACAGCGATATCGCGACAGCGAGCAGCGATTGAGATTGGCGCTCGACGCGGCGCGACTGGGCGAATGGCGGCTCGAGCTCGACACGCTGAGCCTCGAATGCAACGAGCTTTGCCTACGGAACTTTGGTCTTCCGCCCGACGCGCGGTTAATGCATGAAGCATGGCGGCGGATGATTCATGATGATGATCGCGAGCGAGTCATCGCGGCCCTGGAACGCGCAATCTCGGACCGCGTCACCTTCGATGAAGAATACCGCGTGCTCCGTGCCGATGGCGCCATTGGCTGGGTGCTGACCAGCGGTCGCGGCCAATACGACGATGCCGGCCGAGCTCAGCGCATTTCGGGCATCAACCTCGATATCTCGAACCGCAAGCAAACCGAACAGCAGCGCGCCGCGCTCTTGGCCAACGAGCGCGCCGGCGCAGCGCGGCCGAGCGAGCTAGTTGGATGAAAGACGAGTTCTTGGCCACGCTCTCCCACGAGCTCCGCACTCCGCTCACCGCGATTCATGGCTGGTGCAATATCTTGCGCCGCGAACGCAATCCCGAGGACTTCGAGCTCGGACTTGAAGTGATCGAGCGCAACGCCCTGGTGCAAACCAAGATCATCGAGGACCTGCTCGACATGAGCCGCATTATTTCGGGCAAAGTGCTGCTCGATATCAAGCAGGTCGATCTTGCGAAGATCATTTTGGTCTCGCTCGACTCGGTGCGAGCCGCCGCCGACGCCAAGCAAATCTTGGTCGAGGTCGAACTGGGAGAGGAATGCCACGAAATCTCGTGCGATCCGAATCGCTTGCAGCAAGTGTTTTGGAATCTGCTGTCCAATGCGATTAAGTTCACTCCGCAGGGCGGTCGTGTGCGAGTGTCGCTGGTCCGAAGTGAAGACCGCTTGGAAGTCCGTGTCGAGGATAGCGGCGAGGGCATTCGACCCGAATTTCTGCCTTATGTTTTCGACCGCTTTCGCCAGGCCGATTCCTCGCTGGCGCGCAAGCATCGCGGGCTCGGTATCGGTCTCGCGATCGTGAAGCAACTCGTGGAACTGCACGGCGGATCGGTGCAAGCCGCGAGCGAGGGCGACAAACTCGGGGCGAAGTTCACCGTGGCGCTGCCCGTGCGCTCCAGCGGCCCCGCGCGGCCCCGCGATCCGATCGCGCCGACGAGCGAAGGCGAGGCGCCGGCCGCCGCTTCCAAACGCTCGCTCGCCGGCTTGCGCGTGCTGCTCGTGGAAGATGAGCCCGATGTGCGCGTCTTGGTGACGCGGCTGCTCGAAGAGCACCAGGCAGTGGTCACGGCGCGGGAATCGGCCAGCGAAGGTCTCGAAGCATTGAAGCGCGAGACGCCGGATATCTTGATCAGCGATATCGGCATGCCGGAGCAAGACGGTTTTGAATTCATCCGCCAAGTGCGATCGTTGGGCGCCCGCTCGCAAGACCTGCCCGCGATCGCGCTCACGGCCTATGCTCGGAAAGAAGACCGAAACCGCGCCCTGGCGGCCGGCTTCCAAACCCACGCCGTCAAACCGATCGAAGAAGCCGAACTGGTCGGGCTGGTGGCGGACCTCTGCGGCCGAACCTAACACACGCCCCGCGCCATCCGAATTGGGCGAAGTCGCCGAGCGGCCACGCGCATTGCCAAGCGGCCCGAGCGCGAGTCAGGAGTCAACTTTTGACTTTCAGCCCTGGATTTCATTATAATGGAGCTTGCCTCAACGATTGCTTCCCTGCCCCCCGCGCTGCTGTCGGCCGACCTCGTGGTTGGTTGTTGTCGGCGGCGTCTCGCTAGGCGTTTTTCTCCATGACGGCAAACAAACGCATCGCTCATGCGCGAAGCCCTCAATCTGACCGAAGCGTTCCGTGGAAAGCGGGCCTCGCGCTGCTCTGCATCGCTTCGCTCGCGGCGCCCATCGCCCGCGGCGAGGAAAACTCGCCGAGTCCGAATTCCGGTGCAACGAGCGCGACGCCCGCTGGGTTTCCGCCTGCCGACGTCGAGTTTTTCGAAAACAAAATCCGGCCGCTCTTGGCCACGCATTGCCTCGAATGCCACGGTAGCGAAAAACAAAAAGGCGGCCTGCGGCTCGATTCGCGCGCCGCGGCGCTTGCCGGCGGCGATAGCGGGCCCGAGCTTGTGCTCGGCAAGCCCGGGGAAAGTCGCCTGATCGAGGCCGTGGGTTATGCGAATCCCGACTTGCAGATGCCGCCCAGAGGCAAGTTGAGCCCGGCCGAAATCGATGAACTCCAGCGCTGGGTCGCGCCGAATGCTCCCTGGGGCGCCGAGCAAACGCCCGACCCGGCGACCGACGCGAAGAAGCCGGTCTTCGATCTCGCGGGCCGCAAGGCGCGGCATTGGGCGTGGCGTCCGGTGGGAGAGACGCCGCCGCCGGCCGTGCGGCAGGCGACTTGGCCGCGCGATCCGCTCGATGCGTTTGTGCTCGCTCGGCTCGAAGCAACGGGTCTCGAGCCGGCGGATGAGGCGGATCGCGCGGCGCTCTGCGCCGCGCTTTGTTCGATCTTGTCGGCTTGCCGCCATCGCCCGAGGAGGTCGAGGCGTTTGTTCGCGACGACAGCCCCGAGGCTTGGTCGCGGCTCGTCGACCGGCTCTTGGCCTCGCCGCATTTCGGCGAGCGCTGGGCGCGACATTGGCTCGATCTGGCCCGCTATGCGGAGACTCGGGGCCACGAATTCGACTATTCGATTCCCAATGCCTATCAATATCGCGATTATCTGATTCGCGCGTTCAATGCCGATGTGCCCTACGATCAGTTCGTCGTCGAGCATGTGGCCGGCGATCTCGTCGAGCATCCGCGAATGGACCCGAGCGGCGAGCGAAATGAATCGGTCGTGGCCACGGGCTTTTGGTGGCTGGGCGAATGGATGCACTCGCCGGTCGACATTCGCCAAGACGAGCTCGATCGGCTCGACAATCAAATCGACGTGTTCGGCAAGACATTTCTGGGCATGACCGTGGCCTGCGCTCGGTGCCACGATCATAAGTTCGACGCGATCTCGTCGGCCGATTATTACGCGCTGGCCGGCTTTCTCGACAGCAGCAGCTACCGCGACGTGGCCTTCGAGCACGAAGCGCACAATCGGGCGATCGCCGAACGACTTCGCGCCTCGGAAGACGCCGCCGGCGCCGAGCTCGCGGCCCGCATCGCTCGCACGGCAAGGCCGGTCGTGGCCCGCACGCAAGATTATTTGCTGGCGGCCCGCGATGCGCTCGGCGATTCGGCTGGCGACCGCGAGGCGCGGCTCGAGCAGATCGCCGCGGAACGCGGGCTCGATGGCTCGCTCGCTCGGCGCTGGCGCGATGAAATCGCGGGCCCCGCCCCGCGCAACCCTCGCATCCGCTGCATGCTGTCGCGACGGCGGTTTCCGGCGTGGCCGTGAACCCCGCGCCGCGGGAAGCTCGCCGGCCCGGGCTCCATATCGATTCTGCCCAGGGCGAGGTCATTGTCGACTACTCGGCGGCGGCGGCGGGCGGCTGGATTGCCGATGGCCTCGCTTTTGGCAAGCAACCCCGCCCCGCCGGCGCGTGGCGACTCGGCGCCGATGGCGAGCATCCGCTGGCTTGGCAAACGCCCCAGGCAGTGGCCGACACGGCCGGTTTGGGCGCCACGTTGCCGGGCATGATTCGCACGCCGACCTTCGTGATTTCGCAGCCCCATGTCTGGTATTTCGCCCGCGGTTCGGCCGAAGTGTTTCTCGTGGTCGACTCGCATCGCATGATCGCGGGGCCGCTGCACGGAGGCACGCGTCACAATGCCGATCTCGCGGACTGGAACTGGCGAAATTTCGATGTGAAGACGTATCAAGGCCAGCGGGCGCATGTCGAATTTCGCGCTGCGCGGCCGACAAACGATTTCGCGATCGCGGCGTGTGTGCAGTCGCCTTCGCCGCCGGCGATGCCGAGGGCGAATTATGCCGCGCTCGTGGAGCAACTCGCGGAACAACCCGTCGAATTGCCCGCCGAACCACTCGCGAAGCAGTCCGCCGCCGAGCAACTCGGCGAGGGCGGCTCTCGCGATGTCCAGGCTTTCGGCGCCGCTGCCAACGGGCGCTGCTCGCCGCCTGCGATTCGCTGGGCACCGAGGCCGTGGCGACTTCGCCGGGCGACTCGCCGGCCCGCGAGTTGGCGGAATGGATCATCGAACGGCCGGAGCTCTTCGGCTGGAATGACACCCACAAAGCCGACGCCCAGCGATTTCTCGCGGAACACAAGCGTCAACGCGAAGCGCTCGCCGCTCAGTTGAAATCATCGGCCACGGCAATGGCCCTGCTCGATGGCACGGCGTTCAACGAGCATGTGCTCCTGCGCGGGCAGCGCCAAGACGCCCGGTCCGGCAGCGCCGCGCCGCCTCTTGGAAGCGCTCGGCGGACTGGAGCACGAAATCGAGAACACCGGCAGCGGCCGGCTCGAGCTGGCCCGGCAAATGGTCGATCCGGCGAATCCGCTGGTGGGCCGCGTGATGGTGAACCGGGTTTGGCATCATTTGCTGGGGCGAGGCATCGTGCCTTCGGTCGATAATTTCGGCGTGCTCGGCGAGCCGCCCACGCATTTGGAGTTGCTGGATCATTTGACCCACAGGTTCACCAGCGAAGGCTGGTCGGTGAAGCGGCTGATTCGCGAGATCATGCTTTCGTCGACCTACCGACTCGCGAGCCGGGGGGACGATGCGCTGGTTGCCGCCGATCCGCAAAACGCGCTCTTTGGCCGCGCTCGCATTCGCCGGCTCGAGGGCGAAGTGATTCGCGACGCGATGCTCTCGCTCGCGGGCAGCCTGAAACCCGAGGTCGGCGGGCGCTCGGTGGAAGTGTACGTGCCGAACTATGCCGAGGCGCGGGGCAAGCCTCACAGCGGCCCGCTCGATGGCGATGGCCGCCGCAGCATTTACACGAGCATTCGGCGGAATTTCTTGCCCTCGATGATGCTGGCTTTCGACATGCCGATTCCCTTCAACGCCATGGGCCGCCGCGGCGTGTCGAATGTGCCGGCGCAGGCATTGATCCTGCTCAATGATCCGCTGGTCGTGGAATTGGCCGGTCGCTGGGCGCGCCGCGCTGGAGCCGCCTGGCCGCTCGCCGGCCGAGCGAGTGCGAGGCATGTATCTGGCTGCCTTCGCTCGCGAGCCGCTCGACGACGAGTTGTCGCTGGCGATTGCTTTCGTCGAACGCGATGGCGAGCTGCGCGGAGCGCCCGCCGACAAGCGGTTCGATAGCCTTGAAGCTTGGACCGATTTGGCCCATGTGCTGCTTAACACGAAGGAATTTATCTTCTTGAACTGATCGCGACCCCTGGGTCCTGGCTTTTGTCCTCGACCGATCGGCGTCGCAATGTTGTGATTCGCCGCCACGCATTCACGAAGCAAGGCCCGTCATGCACTGCCGCAATTTTAGACATTATCAAACTCGCCGCGAAATGTTGGCGGCGTGCGCCACCGGCTTCGGCGGCTTGGCGCTCGCCGCGCTGCTGGGTGATCGGTCTTATGGCGCCACGCCGAACGGCGAAACCAACGGCCAAGCCGATGGCAATCCGTTTGCTCCCCGGCCCACGCACTTCGCGGCCAAAGCCAAGAGCGTGATCTTCCTCTATATGGATGGCGGGGTGTCGCAGGTCGATTCGTTCGACCCCAAGCCGCGGCTCACGGCCGAAAGCGGCCAGCCCTTTAGAATGAAGATGGAGCCCACGCAGTTCAACAACAATGGGCTCACGCTCGGGAGTCCGTGGAGTTTCAAGCAATACGGCCAATGCGGCGCCTGGGTGAGCGATCTGTTTCCCCACATCGCCACATGTGTCGACGATCTGGCGATCGTGCGCTCGATGACCTCGAATTTCTCCGAGCACACGGCCGCCAATTACTTTCTTCACACCGGTTCGGGCATGCAGGGCCGTCCAAGCATGGGCGCTCGGGCGCTCTACGGACTCGGAACCGAATGCCAGAACCTGCCGGGCTTCGTGGTGCTCAATGGCGGCCTGATTCCGCCAGGCGGGGCCGATAATTTCAATAGCGGCTTTTTGCCCGCCGCCTTTCAAGGTTCCATCTTTCGCCGCGGCGCCGAACCGTTGGCCAATGTCCGCCCGGCCGACTCGCGCGGCGATATTCAGCGTCACAAGCTCGACGCCTTGGCCGCGCTCGATGCCCGAGTGCGCGATCGCTGGCACGCCGCCGATCCGCTCGAATCGGCGATCGCCAATTACGAGCTCGCCTTTCGCATGCAAACCGCGGTGCCCGAAGTGGCCGACCTTTCCCAGGAAACCGCCGACACGCACAAGCTCTACGGCTTGGACGAGCCGGTGACCGAGAAATATGGGCGGCAATGCCTGCTCGCGCGGCGACTGGTCGAGCGCGGCGTGCGTTTCGTCGAGCTCACCTGCCATAGCGTGGGCGCCGATCGCTGGGATCAACATGGCAATCTCAAGAAGGGCCATCAAGACAATGCCCTGGCCACCGACAAACCGATCGCCGGCCTGCTCAAGGACCTCAAGGCCCGGGGCCTCTTGGAGCAAACGCTCGTGGTCTGGGCCGGCGAATTCGGCCGCACGCCTTTTGCCCAAGGCTCCGACGGCCGAGACCACAATCCCTTTGCCTACACCGTTTGGCTGGCCGGCGGCGGCGCTCGCGGCGGAGTGAGCCACGGCGCATCGGACGAATATGGCTACAAAGTGGTCGAAGGCAAGGCCGCCATCCACGACCTCCACGCCACGATGCTCCATCTCTTGGGCATGGACCACAAGCGCGTGACCTACCGCTGGGGCGGACGCGATATGCGCCTGACCGATGTGCATGGCGAATTGATCACGCCGATCATCGCCTGAGCCGGTGGATGAATGCGGCGGCGCGAAAGAACGTGATCGCGAACACAAAAAGGCGATCGCGGAGAGGGTCGCGCGGGCAAACGCCAAAATGGCCCGCGGCGACTGGCTATTTCCCGCAGTAGTCGATCGCGCGGGCAATCTCGCTCTTGAGGTCGCAGCGGCGGACGATGCGATCGATGTAGCCGTGTTCGAGCAGGAATTCGCTCGTTTGAAATCCCTTGGGCAGCTCGATGCGAATCGTGGCTTGAATCGTGCCGCGGGCCGGCGAAACCGATCAGCGCCTTGGGCTCGGCGAAGATGATATCGCCCAAGGAAGCAAAGCTCGCCGCCACGCCGCCCATCGTCGGGTTCGTGAGCACCGAGATAAAGAGTCCGCCCGACTGGTCATAGCGGGCGAGCGCGGCCGAGACTTTGGCCATTTGCATCAGCGACAAAATGCCCTCGTGCATGCGCGCGCCGCCGCCGCTGGCGCTCGACGATAATCAGCGGCAGCTTTTGGGCGGTGGCGCGTTCCGTGAGCCGGGCAAGCTTTTCGCCGACCACGGCGCCCATGCTGCCCATGATGAAAGCCGAATCGGTGACGCCGATCGCGACTCGCCGGGCCCGAATCATGCCCGAGCCGGTAATAGCCGCCTCGCGCAGCCCGGTGCGAGCCTGTTCGCTCTTGAGCCGATCGCGGTAGGGCTTTTTGTCGTTGAAGCCCAGGCGATCGACCGGTTCGAGCTCGGCGTCCCACTCCTCGAAGGTGCCATCGTCGAGCAATTGACGAATCCGCTCGTTCGCGCTGACATACCAGTGGTAGTCGCACTCCGGACAAACGCTCAGCCGCCGCTGGGCCTCTTTGCGAAAAATCGTGGCTTGGCAGCCGGGACACCGCTGCCACAACCCCTCGGGCACGCCGCGCTTAGGACGTTTCATGCTGAGCTGCTGGTTGGCCGGAGTCGATTCGCTGGTGGACATGTTTGGCGGACCGTTCAGGCTCGGAACATTAGTCGAAAAAGTGCCAGCGCGCCGCGATTCACAAGAGGGCAGATTAGCTAGGATACCGGGGCGACTCAACCCAGAAATGCGGATTTTCCCAGCGCCGCCCCGCCCGAGGCCACGCTCGACAACCGGCCGTTTCACCCGCGGCGAACGGTTCCGAGCGAATTTTCGCGGATCGCGGCAGGGCGATCCAGCCTCATCGGGGGGCGCCGAAATTTGGCGGCGCGAGCCCGGAGCATTCGACACAACCAACTATAAAGAAGGACTTTACAGGACAAAAGGCGTTTGGGCCCCGCTCAACGGGCGTGCGAAGCGCGACCTCCCGCGTCGGCCAACACCCAGCGGCGCTTGAATCGCCCGAGTCACGGCCCAGCGAGCCTTCGTCGGGTTCGTAGGGCACCAGCTCCCAGGCGCCGGTCGAGGCGCAGCAATTCCAGAGGTTGCCCACCGCCGCCCGGGTCAGCCAGCCGCGCACCAGACTCGCCAACGGCTCGCGCACCACGAGGCCGACAACGCCCTCGCGATGCTTGCGGAGCAACTTGGCAAAGGCGGCTTCGACCCGTTCCTGGGCCTCGGCCAGCATTTCGCCCTCGGGCGGACAGACGATCGACGGTGTTTCTTGCCACTGCCGATACACGGTTGGCTGCTTGTGCTTCACCTCGTCGATGAGCATGCCTTGCCACAGGCCGTGGTTGATATTACGAAGTTTGTCGAGCTTCTTGGGTTTGAGCCCCAGCGACTTGCCGATGAGCGACGCTGTTTGCCAAGCGGATTGACAGGGGGCCGAGTACAGGGTCGACAGGCCTTGGCCTTGCAACTCCGCGGCAATGCGGGTCGCCGTGGCCACGCCGCGAGCACTGAGCGGAATGTTCAGCGTGCCTTGAATGCGCCCCTGCTCGTCGAAATCCGTTGAACCGGGCCGGATCAATACGAACCGAACCATGGAATCTTTGATGTCCTCCCGAAAAGCCGGCGCCCTGCCGCCGGCAACCGCCGGCAAGCGACTGGGGACGTCCGTGGATCGCGTATCCAAATGTCGAACCATGTCGATCGACCCGGCCAGCATGCGCCGGCCGCGGCGAGCAAAGTCGCTCGCCGAAAATAAACGCGTGGTCATTCGTCTCCTAAGGTTAGACTCGAGCCAAACGGGTCAACCGGGCGATACTCTCGCCGTAGTTTGGCTGCTTGAAAATTCCCGAACCAACGACAAACCAATTCGCGCCCGCGGCCGAGCAAGCGGCAATCGTGTGGTCGTTCACGCCGCCATCGACGCCCAAGCGAAAGTCGGGCCCGCGGCTGGCGCAATGCCTTGAGCTTTTCGAGGGCCACCGGCTCAAACGCCTGTCCGCCAAAGCCCGGCGACACACTCATGACCAGCACCGAGTCGCAATGGTCCAAACACGGCTCGATCGCGGTTAGCGGCGTCTCGGGATTGATCGCGAGTCCGGCCGAAGCGCCGGCCCGGTGAATTTGCTCCAAGAGCGTCAGCGGGTGCTTGGTCGCCTCGAGATGCACGGTGAGATGGTCTCCGCCGGCCTCGGCGAACTGCTCGACGATGCGCTCCGGAGTGGCGATCATCAAATGCACATCGAGCGGCAGCTTGGTGACTTTGCGAGTCGCGGCGACAATCGTGAGCCCGTAGGTGAAGTTGGGCACGAACTGGCCGTCCATCACATCCAGGTGCAGCGCTTCGGCCCCCGCCTCTTCCAAGCGGTGGATCTCGCGGCCCAACTCGGCGAAATCGCAAAGCAGCAGCGAAGGGAGCACGACAGGCCCCGAGGCGCCAAGGCGCACGAACGAGGCACGTGACGGCGTGAGTTTTGACATGGACGAACTGGCGTCGATCGACGCTCCCTACAAAGCACTATCGAATTTTGAATCGCCGGCGCCGCGCTCACGGCGATCGAACGACGAAGGAATTATTTTAATCATTGGAAGGCCCCGCGTCAGCATGGAGCGCGGCGATTGCGCGACGCCGCAGGTCCTAGCTGCATCAGGTCGGCCGAAGCAACGGCATCATAATACCACAAAATCTTATGCCGGAGAATCATTGCTTTTGGGAAGATCGGCCGTGGATTCAAGTCCAAACAACGCGAGAAATCGCCGCGTCGTGGAGTACGAGCACTGCCGCGAGCCGGCCGTTCGCTCGACCTGCAACAGTTCCCGGCGAACGAGTTGCGACAATATCGCCTTGCTGGCGGCGCTACGTAGTCGATCGATTTCCTCGGCCGCGATCGGCTCGTGATACGCCACTAGGGAAAGCACCTCGATCGCGGATTGCGATAACTTCGCGCGCCGCGCCCTTCCATAAAACTTATCCCGCACCCGATCCATCTCGGGCCGCAGTTCTAATCGGTAGCCTTTGCCAGAATCGAAAATTCGGCAGGCAGCCCCTCGCTGGGAGTAGAGGGCGTTCAATTCCTTGACGAGCGCATCGACTTCCGCCGGACGCACGCCGCGCATCAGGCCCGCGATTTCGGCGCTCGAAAGTCCTTCGGCCGTCGGCGAACCGACGAACAGAATCGCCTCGACGATGCCCCGCGGCGTGACTTCGCCCGGATCGGCCGCGGCGCTCTGGGCGGCGAGTTCCCCGGATTCGGAAACCCGACCTTCCGGCGTTTCTTCGTCCAAGGCGTCCGCGACGGCTTCCGGAGCGCCGCCCACGGGCGATGGCGCCGGCGAATAGGGATCGGCGCCGGTCGACAGGAGCTGCGCGAAGGCGGCGCTCAGTTGATCGAGCGAAAGGCCGTGGGCATCGTCGACCGCGCACAGCGCCGAGGCGTCGGGCGCGGCAATGGGCGCCGCAAGGGCGCCGCGACGAGGCGACGGATTATTTCGCTTTCCCGCCATGAGGCAACCTGCTTACTTCCGTCCACGCGCCGCCACTTCGCGCTTCATGAAACTCAGCGCGTCGCGGGCCAGTTGCTCTTCGCTATCATACATCCGACGCCAGATCTTCGTGGCCGCGGCGATCTCGGGCAGGGCGAGTCCAAATGCCTCGACCACGAGCCAACCGTCGTAGCCCACTTCGGCCAGCGTGTCGAAAGTGGTTTTCCAATCGACGTGGCCTTGGCCGGGCGTGCCGCGATCGTTTTCCGAAATATGCACTTGCAGCATGTGCGGAGGCGCAAACGCGAATCGCCTCGGCAAGTCCCTTTTCCTCGATGTTGGCATGAAACGTGTCGTACATCGTCAAACAGCGCGGGTGATCGACATCCTTGACGAACCGCACGGCGTCGGCCGCCGATGTGAGCAAATAGGTCTCGAACCGATTGAGGTATTCGACGCCGAGCATGATCCCCAGTTTGTCGGCGTATTCGGCCACTTCGCGCATGCTATCAACGCCCCAGCGCCATTCGTCGCGCGTGGGCCCGGCGCCGCTGAACTCCCCGATTGCCGAATGATACGGCCCGATCAGGGCCGCGGCCCCGGCGGCTTTGCAACAATCGAGCGTGAGCTTCGTCTTCGCCACTCCAACCGCGCGAATTTTTGGATCGGGGCTGATCGGATTGTCGGCGCCGGTGCGAATCGTTACCCCGGTGCGCGCGAGCCCAAGACTATCGAGCCAGCGACCCAGCATGGCGAACTTTTCGACATCGAGATTGAACATCGGCAGTTCGACGCCGTCGTAGCCCAGCTTCTTGAGCATTTCGAGCGTCGGCAGATCGCTCTCGCCCAGATCGCCGTTCCACAAGAGCAGGTTCATTCCATATTGCATCGCCGCTTGCTCCCAGGGGTTTTTATGGAGTGGGTGTGGAGAATCTCTTTTTACGCGGCCGGCGACGTGCCGACCCGCCGCGGGCCGGTCAATGCCCCGCCGCCGGTTCCAACTCGCGGGCGGGCTCGGCCAGCAGGGCATCGGCCGAGGCGGCGACACACGCGCGAGCTTCGGGAAGCCATTCGATGAAGCTCTCGTCGAGCAGCGCCAGCCCGACGCGCGCGAGCACTTGATTCAATCGCGTCAGCAGTTTCGCATCCTCGAGATAATCCCACAAAGAACGCGCACTTGCCGAAAGGCCGGTAGAAATCGCGCCAGTCCCTCGGCCTGTTTGCCCGTGGCCCGCGAGATTGCAGCGCGCACGAGCGCGTCGTCGGTCGTGGCCAGCGATTCATAATACCGGGCAAGCCGCTCGGGCGCGGCGGCGATCAGTGTCGCGTCGAGCAGGAGCTCGACCAAAATGTGCCCGAGAAACCAGGACCGATGCCCCTGGGGATCGACGAACCGCCGGCCGATCTCGCGCGAAAACCGCAGCGAGAGCTCGACAAACGCGAGAGTCTCGTGGAACCACCGATCATCATGCAAATGGTCGAGCACGCCTCGAGCAAACGCGGCCACGCGCGGATCCGCGTCGTCCAGCAGCGGCACGACGCCGCGCAAGCGCAACCGGCAGCCGCGATCATGAACATTCAGCCAGTCGGGCGCCGCGGCGCCGGCCAGCCGATAGGGGTCGTCGAGCAAATGCCGGGCATGCGCGAAGTAATTCATGTCCGTACAGCCGGAAAAAAATCGCTCGGCGGAAAACGCCGAGACCGTTACTTTTCGACGCTGAACTTATGCACCGTCAATTGATGGTACTGCTGGCCGGGCCGCAATTCGGTCGAGGGAAACTTCGGCTGATTGGGCGAATCCGGGAAGTGCTCGGCTTCCAGGCACAGGGCCGCATGCTTCGCGTGGCCGCCGTTGATCGGGTCGCCATCGAGAAAATTGCCGGTGTAGAACTGAATGCCCGGCTCGGTCGTGGAGACCTCCATCACACGGCCGCTTTTCGGATCTTCGACCCGGGCCGCGAGCTTGAGTTGGCCCGGCTCTCCCCGGAGCACATAGCAGTGATCGTAGCCCAGGGGGTTGCCGGGACCATTGTCCGTCTGGGCGATCTTGTCGCCGATCGGATGGCTCTTCAGGAAGTCCATCACGGTTCCCGCGACCGGGGCAAGCTCGCCGGTGGGAATCGCGGTGGCGTCGACCGGCAGATAGCGATCGGCGTTGATCATCACGCGTTCGTCGAGGATATTGCCGCCGCCCGCGAGGTTCCAATAGCAGTGGTTGGTGAGATTCACCACCGTCGGTTTATCGGTCGTGGCCCAATATTCCATTTTCAATTGATCTTCGTCGTCGAGCGTGTAGGCGACGCTCACATCGAGGGCGCCGGGATATCCTTCCTCGCCATCGGCGCTCTTGTAGCTGAATTTCACGCCCGCGACACCCGGCCGCTCGATCACTTCGCCGCGCCAGAGGCGATGGTCGAATCCCGTGGGGCCGCCGTGCAAGTGGTTGGGGCCATTGTTCGTGGCAAGCTGATAGGTCTTTCCGTCGAGCGTGAACTTGCCCTTGGCGATGCGGTTGCCATAGCGGCCGATCGTGCCGCCGAAATGGGCTTTGTGCGTGAGATAGCCATCGAGCGTCTTGAAGCCGAGCGTGATTTCGGCGAGCTTGCCATGGCGATCAGGCGTCTCGACGCCGGTGACAAAAGCGCCATGGTCGGTCAGCTTCAGCACCAGGCCATGGGAATTGACGCAGGTGTAGAGCGTCGCGGTTTTTCCGTCGCTGGTCGTGCCAAAGGGGGCCTGCTTCACGTTCACGGCGGTCTTGCTCCGGGGGGTGTTGTCGCGGGTCTGCGTATCGGAGGCCTCGGCCAGCGAAACTGCCATGGCTGCCACCGACGCCACGATCGTAAGAATTTTCATGGGTACTCCAAGGCGATTTGCGGCCCGCGCTCCAGGCGACGCGCGGCGTGGGGAGATCGAATTTTTTTGGGGTGGGCAAACGCACAAGTTCCGAAATAGCATAGCCCGCGGCCGCACTGCCAAGCAAGCGCGCGGCGCTTCGGGCATTGCCCGGTCAGTCGCGTTTTCTTCGCCAAATTTGCACGGCGCTCGCCAAGATGAGCGCCACGCCGATGCCCGAAAACAGCAGCATCGCGTGCATGCGCACGTCGGCTTCTTGGGGATCGCGGCGCCGGAAACAGAACCTGCGGCAATGCCGACGCCACGAGGCACAGCAATCCGTAATACCACAACGGACGATTTCGCATCATAACGTTCGAGCGCCTCGCGATTTGGATTGCCGGGGGGACTGCGGCGGCGCGAACATGGCGCCACGAAAATACCCGGCTCCACGCGGCCAATCCGCGACGGAAATCATACTCGCTTGCTGAGCTTCTCCGCCAGTCGTCCGAGGGCGCGGCTGCAATCGTCGTGGGCAATTTGCACCTGCAAGATACTGGGACCGCTCCGGTCGGCCCAGGCTTTGGTCAGCGCCGCGTCGAAGTCGCCCTCGGTGCGCACTTCGTAGCCGGTTCCGCCGCCGATCACCGCCGGCAGCTTATGATAGGCCCACGGATGAATCTCATTGAAATCGCCCGGGTGGAGCACGCGCTCGGTGCCGTAGCCCTGATTGTCGAGCACGATCACGATCGGCGAGAACCCATGGCGGACAATGGTCGAGAGCTCCATGCCGGTCATTTGAAACGCGCCATCGCCCACCACCACGATCACCCGTTGATCCTCGCGGGCCACCGACGCGCCGAGCGCCGCCGGAACCGCGAACCCCATCGAGGTGTAATAGGCTGGGCTGATGAATTCCGTGCGGCCCCGGGTGATCAGTTCTTGCGTCGAAAACAGCGAGTCGCCGATATCGGCGATCACCACCGTGTCGGCGACCACGGTTTCATTGAGCCGGGCGATCAAGCGGCTGATCTTGATCGGCGCGTCGGGCTGGAGCGTGAACTTTTCGTTCGCCAGGCTCTTGATCTTGGGACGCTCGCGCGGGGCCGCCGGCGGCTTGCGGGCGACAAGCTCGCGCATGAAGTCGACCAGCAGCACATTGTGAAAGTGATGATGCCGAAGGCGAAGCTGTTCGCTCGTGGCGTAAATACACTTGCCAGGATCGAGATTCGCAGTGTAAATGCCGAGGTTCAAATCGGTCATGAAAGCGCCGAGCAGGAGCACGCAATCGCTTTCCTCGACGAAGCGCGTCACCGCGTCGTTGCCCATCGCGCCTTCATATTGACCCACGAACAGCGGATGCGTTTCCGAAATTATGCCTTTGCCGAGCAGGGTCGTCGTGATGGCGATCTGGCTGCCCTCGGCCAGGGCCACGAGCTCGTCTTGCAGGCCAAAGCGATGGATCTCGACGCCGCCCAGAATCACCGGCCGCTCGCACGAGGAAATCCAGCGCGCGGCTTCGGCCACCGCCTCGGCCAGCGACTCGGGATCGCTCGCCGAATTCGGGTCCTTGAATTGCCGCCGCGCGTCGGGCACGACATGCACCATGTCGCGCGGAATTTCAAGATATACCGGCCGCTTGAAGGCCGCCGCGGCATGCAGCACGCGGTCGATCTCCTCGAAAGCGATCCACGGATCATCGAGCTCGGCTCCCGCGATGCACAGCTTCTCGAAGACATCGAACTGTGTGTGAAAGTCCTTGACCTTGTGATGCAAGAGCGGATTGTTGACCCGCTCCGATACGCCCGGCGATCCGGTGATGACCACCACCGGCGATTTTTCGGCATACATGCCGGCCACGGAGTTGCATAGGCTGAGCCCGCCCACGCAATAGGTGACACACACCGCGCCCATGCCACGCATGCGGGCATAGGCGTCGGCCGCGAAGCCGGCCGAATCCTCGCGGGTGCAGCCGATCACTTCGATCGGGCTTTTTTCCAGCAAGGAATAAAACCCCAGCACATAGTCGCCCGGAATGCCGAACACATGCTCGATGCCATAGTCCTGCAGTCGGCGAACGAGATACTGGCCGATTGAAAGGCCGGCCACTTCCGCGGCGGGTGGCGGCAGGCGACGCTTGGCGTCGGGCGCGGGAATCTTTGCAATGCCGCTCTGATTTTCGTGCATGGCGTCCGAGCTCTCCGGGGGGTGACGTGATCGCCGCGATTCCGTGTCCGCCCACGCGAGGAAACAACGCCCGGGGCGCCAAGCAGGCGCCGAGCGGTCCCCCACGAGGGCGGCCACTAGCATTTTACGCGCGCTTCCCGCGGAAAGCACAGAGCAGATCGGCCCCCGACATCTCAAGAATCGACGAGCGCCGCCTCGCGCGAGCGGAACCGCGCCGGCGATCCGAGGGCCACGCAGTCATCGGGCATTTCCTTGGTCACCAGCGCCCCGGCAGCCAAAAAACAATTTCGCCCGGCGCCGAGGCCCGAGATCATGGCCGCTCCGATTCCCGAGCCGAACTGCGAGCCGATCCGGCAACGGGCGCCGATGACGGTTCGTGGGCCGATATGCGCGAAACGGCCGATACGAGTTTCGTGGCCGACGGCCGCGCCACGTTCAGCAGCGCTCCCTCGCCGATCGCGACGTCGGTGTCGATGACGACTCCCGCGCTCAAGAACGAACCTCGCCCGATCTCGACCCCATGGCCGACGCACGCCTGCGGATGCGCGACCGTGGCCGCACGGAAGCCGAGCGATTCCATGATCGCGAATTTCGCCTGCCTCACCACGTTATCTCCGATCGCAACGATGAAGTTCTCGGGCAGCGCGGCGCGGCGATCGCGGAGCGAGTGAAACGAAACAATCGGCAGGTCAAGGAAGCGCCGCTCCTCGCCCGGCGGACAATCATCGGCGATAAACCCCACGGGGCGAAAGCGCCGTTGCTTGCGCACCGCGTCCCAGGTGACACTGGCTTGTCCGCCAGCTCCATAAATCAAGATTCCCGGCAGGTCGGCGTCGATCATACCAATACCTCGTTGACGGCAGCGCCGTCGCTAGAGTTCTGGGAAAACTGGCCGGCAAATACGTTGCCGGCGCGAACAGGATTCGTCACCCGCGCGGGCCACGCTTTTCCATCAAGCACCAGGCCGGTGGCCAGCGCCACGCAGGTCGCCAACACCACGGCCAAGCCGAACCACACGCACGATTGGGCCGCAGTGCGCGATGCGGCAGCCTGGGGGGCTCGGCCACGCTGATATTCGAGATTCGGCCAGCTTCGAGCGCTTCGTCGATCCGGGTTTGCTCCAGGCTCTGGCTGTATTTACCGTAATCATCGCGCAGCAATTCGAGCTCGCGCTCGAGTTGGGCAAGTTGGGCTTCGGCTTGGTTGAGCGCGAGCATTTCTTGCTTGGTCGTGTCGAGTTCCGCGCGCTGCGCCTCGGCGCGGGCCCGATGCGCGGCGAGCTCGGCTTCTTTCGCCAGCAGCGAGGTTTCAGCTTGGTCGAACGCGCGATTGCGGGCGCCTTTCATCCGCATGCGACGCGCGTGTTCGGTTTGCTGAATCTCGCGGGCCTGGGCAAGCTGTTCGCGGGCCTGCCATAGCAGGAAATGATCGTCGGTCAAGCGGGCGGCTAGTTCGCTTTCCTGCACCTCGAGCGTATAGAGTCGGTCGCGCATCGCGTCGGCGGAAGAATTCGCGTGGCCTTCGCTTCGCTCGACGGTGAACTGTTCGGGCAGGCTCGCGATTTGCTGGCGAAACACCGCAATCGCGGCTTCGGTCTCCATGACGCACGCTTCGCTGGTTTGCCAATCTTGCTCGAGCGCGTCGGCTCGGGCGAGAAGCAGTCGTTTTTGCTCGGCCACCGACACCACGCCCATCCGATTCTTGATCGCAAGGGTCTCGGCTTCTTTCGCCGCGAGTTGCTCGCCCAAGAGTTTGGCTTGGCGGGCAAAAAACGGCCCGGCCCCGGGGGTGCGGTTCAAACTCCGATGGTAATCGAAAAAACAGTCGACTAGCGTTTGGGCTTCGCGCTGAGCCAGCGCCGGATCGGGTCCCTCGCAGGCGATCGAGATCAAATTCGACTTTCGCACCGCCATCGCCTCCGAGCGCCGTGCCAGGCGGTCGACCGCCTCGTTGCGCGGCCGTAGCGAGCGCGGCAAGAGCCAATCGAGCATCGATGGATTGCCGGCCAGCACCGTCTCGGGCCCGAGCACATCGACCACGCGTTCGTAAAGCACGCGCGAGCGCAGGGTCTCGACCACGGTGTTGATTTCCTGGTCGCGGAGCTGCGGCACGGCGCTCATCGAGCCTTGGCCTAGATTGGCTGTCGGATCGAGGGTCACGTTTTCACGTCCCAGCCGCACGAACAGCTTGCCGGTGGATTGATACACGTCGGGCAGGCGTTCGATTCCGATTGCCGCGAAAACGATCAACGCGCCCCAGAGGGGAGCGATCCATCGCCAGCGACGCGCGAACATTGCAAAAACGTCGTCGACCGGAGTGAAGTTCATGGATGCTCCTGAGACCAAAAGGGTTCGCGAGCGGGCTCGCCGGCGGGAACGGTCATTGTGGGCCGGCGCCTCATCGCTTGCCGAGCGCGATGGAGAAATTCCTCCGTTTCCGCTGGGTTGACGCGAAGGCAATGAGGAAAAACCTCCTCATCGGCTGGGCTTTGCCGCGCGGCTTGTACGATCGCAACTCGGTCGCGACGACTCCATCGGGCGGCCGCTGGAAAATTCATCGCACGGACGCGCCGAAGACTTCTCCCATGTCGCGAGGGACTCGCCCGTGCCGCTGACCACCAACGAACCCGGCCCAAACACATCGCCTTCATTCACCGGCGGCCTCGTTGGCGGCGCCCGGCGACTCGCGACGCGATGCCGCTCACGAATGCGGCTGGCTGCGGTCGCGCACCTGGCGGCCTTCACCGCCGCCTTTGGCAGCGCGGTGCTGATCCGGTTCGATCTCCGCGTGCCGACCTGGCTTGCCGAGGCGTTTTGGCCGACGCTGTTTTATGTCGTGGCGATCAAGATGGGCGTGTTTGCCCTGGCGTCGCAGTTCAAAGCCTGGTGGGGGCATGTTTCCTTTCGCGATCTCGTGTCGCTCGGGCAAGCGTCGAGCTGGAGCCTGTTGTGCCTGGTGATCGCGAATCAATGCGGCTTGCTGCCGGTGTTCGTGCCGAGGCTGGTGCTGCTCGCCGACTTCGCGGCCACGATTCTCTATGTCGGCGCCGAGCGTTCGATCTGGCGCTGCGCGACCGAGTTTGCCGTGCCCTGGCTCAAGCGACACACCTATCATCGGGCACTGCTGGTCGGGGCCGGCACGGCCGATAAGATCGTCTCGTTGCAATTGCAATTGCATCCCGAATTGCCCTTACGGATTTGCGGTTTTCTCGATCAGACCGCGAGTTGGCCCGGGCAACGCTTCGGCGGAGTGCCGGTCTTGGGCACGATCGATCAATTGCTCGACACGGCTCGCGCGCGACGGGCCTCGGAGGTGATCGTCGTGGCCGGCAGCTTGCCGGGCGGGGAGTTGCGTCGACTGCGAGCCCAATGCGAGTCGGCCGGCTTGAGGCTGCACGTGTTGCCGCCGCCCAGCCAAATGGTGAGCAGCCACAAACTACTAAATGTCAAACCGCTCGATGTCGAAAGCCTGCTCCAGCGCGAACCGGTGCGGCTCGACGACGCCCCGGTGCGCGAGGCGCTGCGCGGCGGAGTGGCGCTCGTGACCGGCGCGGGCGGCAGCATCGGTTCCGAAATTTGCCGGCAGCTTGTGCGCTTCGCGCCCCGCGAGGTGGTGATCGTCGATCGTTCGGAGCCGAGCTTGTTCGCGATCGATCGCGAACTGCGGACCTCGCTGGAGTCGACTCCCATCATCACATGCCTGGGCGATATTACCGATGAGCCGCGGATGCGGGCCATCTTTCGCGCCCATCGGCCCACGATCGTGTTTCATGTCGCGGCGCATAAGCATGTTCCGCTGCTCGAAACCCATGTGGGCGAAGCGATCAAGAACAATGTATTCGGCGCCGCGCTCCTGGCCGAACTGGCCGATGAAATGGGCGTCGAACGATTCGTTTATATCTCGACCGACAAGGCCGTGAATCCCTCGAGCATCATGGGCGTGTCGAAACGCATCAGCGAAAACTATGTAATGGCGCTCGCCGAACATTCGTCCACGCGATTCGTCGTCGTGCGGTTCGGCAACGTGCTCGGCTCGGTCGGCAGCGTGGCGCCGATCTTTTACGAGCAGATTCGCCAAGGCGGCCCGATCACGCTCACGCATCCCGAGATGAATCGCTATTTCATGACGATCGCCGAGGCGTCGCAGCTCGTGCTACAGGCCGGCTCGATCGGCGGCCGTGGGCAGATTTTCGTGCTCGACATGGGCCAGCCGATTCTGATTCTCGACCTCGCCAAGCAAATGATTCGCATGGCCGGACTCCCGGAACATGCCATCGATATCGAATTCGTGGGCATGCGTCCCGGCGAGAAACTCTCGGAGCAACTATATGCCGATGACGAACGGCCGCTGCCCACGCCCCACGCCAAACTGTTCGCCGCCCACCACCGGGCGGTTTCGCTCCATGCGATGCGACATGATCTCGACGTGCTGCGACAACTCGTCGAGGGCGAGGATGCGCCGCTTTTGGAAAAACTGCGGGAAATGACGCCGGAATATGCATCGCCCGAGCGCGATCGCGACGATGCCGTGCTCGCGGCCAACGGCGATCAACAACATTATCAGGCCGAGGCCCCCTCGAGCGTGCCCGCGGCGCGTCAGCGACCCGGGGGCGTTGGCAAGCCGCGCTAATCAAGCGCGAACGCCTTGAGTCTTCCTTGCGCGGACCGCGATTTCACGCCAACATGTTTTGTTCGAATGTTATTCCGAGGAGTCTCCAAAGTTGAAAGCCAACGCCACGAATTGTCCGGTCGTGTTGGGCGGCGATGCCCTGGTGTCCCAACGAATTCCGTTCGTGCGGCCGGCCTTGCCGGAATTCGCCGCGATCGAGCCCGGCGCCCGACGAATGCTCGCCAGCGGCATGGTGACCAAGGGCGAATGCTTGCAGCAATTCGAAAGCGCGGTGGCCGAGCATTTGCAAGTGCGACACGCGGTCGCGGTGTCGAGTTGCACGACCGGTCTCATGCTCGCCTATCGGGCCTTGGGGCTCGAAGGCGAGGTCATCGCGCCGAGTTTCACCTTCATGGCCACGGTGAGCGCCCTGGTTTGGGCCGCGCTCGACCGGTGTTCGCCGATGTCGATGCCGGCTCGGCGACGCTCGATCCGGCCGCCGTCGAACAGGCGATCACTCCGCGCACCACCGCGATCGTCGGCGTGCATACCTTCGGCAACCCGGCCGATATCGCCGCGCTCGAAGCGATCGCCGCTCGCCGCGGTTTGGCGCTCGTCTTCGACGCGGCCCATGGCTTTGGCGCTTGCCATGCCCGACGACCGGTCGGCGCGGCGGCCGACGCCCATGTCTTTAGCCTCAGTCCGACGAAGCTGCTCGTGGCGGGCGAAGGCGGAATCGTGGCGACGAACAACGACCAAACGGCCAATTATGTGCGGCTGGCGCGAGTATGGCAACGACGGCTCGTACGACAGCGTGCTCGTGGGCATCAATGCGCGCATGCCCGAGTTGAGCGCGCTGCTCGGACTCCATGGTCTTCCGCTGCTCGAGGGCGTCGCCCAGCGGCGCAACGCCATCGCGGAGCTTTATCGCCAGCGGCTTGAGCGACTGCCGGGAATTGAATTGCAAACGGTGCGGCCGGGCGACCGCTGTTCCTACAAGGATTTTTCGATTGTGATCGACGAAGCGGCGTTTGGCATAAGCCGCGATCTATTGGCCAGGGCGCTCGCGGCCGAGGGGATCGATACTCGCAAATACTATGCGCCAGCCGTGCATCAGCAAACCGCCTATCGCCACTATGCTTACGATTCCGCGGCGCTGGCCGCAACGACGCGACTTGCCGCCGGCAGCCTCAGCCTGCCCATGGGGACCCATTTGTGCGACGAAACGATCTCGCGAATCTGCGAAGCTGTCGATCGAATTCACCAACATGCCGAGCGCATTCGTTCCTTGCCGGAAAGCAATCAAGCGGCGCCGCGGCGCGACCACGACGTTGCGGGAGCAGCACCGTGATTCAGCGGCCGGCGCCGAACCTGGTCCGTGGATTCGTCTGGTCGCTGTCGAGCACGATCGTGTACAGCGCGTGCCAGATGGGAATGATCATCGTGTTTGCTCGCTGGGGCGACGCGATGGTCGTCGGCCGCTTTGCCTTGGCCGTTGCGATCACGGCTCCGATCGTGTTGCTGGCCAACTGCGCGCTTCGCACGGTGCAAGCTTCGCGGACCGGCGACGCGATCGGGTTTGGAAGCTTTCTCGCGTTTCGATTGCTCGGGCTCGCCGCGGCGGGGCTTGCAATATTCGTGGTCGCCATGTGTTGCGAACCTTCGGGTCGCGGCGTGATTCTGGCCGTGGGCGCGACGAAGCTTGCCGAATCGCTGGGCGATTTGATCCAAGGGACGATGCAGCGCGAAGAGCGGATGGACAGCGTCGGTAAATCGCAACTGCTCAAGGGCACGCTCGGGCTGCTCGCCTTGGCGGTCGTGTTCGACCTCACGCACGATTTAACCGCGGCCGCCTGGGCATGGGCCGCGGCAATGGCGACGATCGTGGCGCTTTACGACCTGCCGGTGGGAGCGCGGCTGGCGCGGGCGCCTCGCTCTCCGAGCCGCGAGCGATTCTCGCGTGGTTTCGGCCTTGTTGGACGCGGCAAATTCTGCGCGAACTGTTGTCGCTCACGTGGCCCCTGGGGCTGACGGTCATGAGCGGAGCGCTCAACGCGAACATTTGCCGCTACTTCTTGGAGCTTTTCCGCGGGCCGGGCGAGTTGGGGATCTTCGCCGCTTTGAGCTGGGTGACGCTGGCCGGGGCGGTGGGCGCGGGAGCGCTGGCGCATGCCGCGCTGCCGCGGCTAGCACGCTACCATGCCACCGGCCGCGGCGCCGATTTTCAGCGCTTGTTGTGGCGAATGTTCGGCCTAGGCGCCGCGGCCGGCATTGTCGGCGTGGCGATCAGCGCGGCGGTCGGGTCGCCCGCGCTCTCGCTGCTGTATGGGGCCGAATATGGCGCCCACTTGGGCGAGTTTGTCTTGCTGGTCGCGGCGGCCGCGTTCGCGGCGCTGATCTGTTTTCTCGATCATGCGCTATATGCCCGCGCGGCGCTTTCGCGATCAGATTCCGCTGAATCTGGCGGCCGGCGCGCTCATGGCCGTTGCTTGCATCGTGTTTTTGCCGAACTCGGGCGGAATCGCCGCGGCCTGGATCACATGCCTAGCCGCGGCGGGGCAAATGGCCGCGAGGCTTTGGATCGTTTGCCGGATGCTCCGCGATCTCGCCGCGGCGGATTGCCTCCCCACGCTCGAAAAGATTTCGCCGGTCCACGAATCGACCTTTGCCTAACTCAAGCTCCCGAGGCCACTGACCATCATCATGTTTCGCGCCGCGGAATCCAACTCACACGACTTGTTCGCGCCCCCAAGCGCGGGCGCCGATGCTTGCGCCGCGATTTCATCTCAATCTCGCTGGCGTTGGATCCCTGGCGGCGGCAAGGCCGGTCTCATGGCGTTTTCGTCGCTGCTTCTGGCAGCCGGGGCGCTCGCCACGGCGGCGCTCGACGCTCGCTTCGACCACTGGTTCGTCGCGCCGGTTTTGGCTTGCGGCTTGCTGCTGGTCGACGATGTGGCCCGTTGGATGCGGGGCGAATGCGATCTGTTCGACCCTTATGCAATCATCGCGATCCTGGGGCCGCACCTGTTCGTCGCCGCGCCGCTGCTGCATGTGGCGAGCGATTATTGGTTGCCGTATATCACGCCGCCCGAGGATTGGCGCCCCTGGCTGGGGGCCATGGCCGCGGTCGACTTCTTAGGGCTCCTGGCATATCGAGTGTCGCGCGAACTGGTCGATCGCTTCGCGGCGCCAATGAGGCCCAAGAGCTATTGGCGGCTAGAGCCCGCGCGTTTTTGGCCGCTAGCCGCGCTTTCGCTCGCCGGCGCCACGGTGCTGCAAACGCTCGCTTATGCGAAATTCGGCGGCATCGGCGGATATATCGAAGCGTTTGGCGAAGGCTCCGAGCAGTTCACCGGCATGGGGCTGACCTTTATGTTCTCCGAGTCGGCGCCCATTGTCGCGCTCCTCGCGGCCGTGGCCTGGGTCGAACGGGCGCCGCGCCGGAGAACGCTTCCAGTGATGTTGGGAATCTTGGCTGGGTTCGTGGCGCTCAAGTTTGCGTTTGGCGGCATGCGCGGCAGCCGAGGGCACTTGATCTATGGCCTGTTTTGGGCGGGGGTCGTGCTCCACCAGCGCTGCCGCCCGATGTCGAAGCAGTTGCTCGCCGTGGGCGCCGCGTTCTTGCTCGTGTTCATGTACGCCTATGGATTCTACAAAAGCTTCGGCGTCGACGCGCTCGAGGCTCTCGATGGCGCCGCGGCGCGGGCCGACCTGATGGACCACGCCCCGCGCGGCGTCGACGCCGTGCTCTTGGGCGACCTCGCGCGAAGCGATGTGCAAGCTTTCATGCTCTATCGCCTCTCGCTCGACAGCTCGATCGCCCCATATGACTACGCGCTGGGCGAAACCTATCTCGGCGCCGTGGCCCAGCTCGTTCCGCGCGGCGTCTTGACCGACCGGCCGGCGACCAAAGTGAAGCCCGGCACCGATCTGCTCTTCGGCCCCGGCGTGTTCGAAAACGACATGCCGAGCACATTTGCTTACGCGCTGGCGGGCGAAGCGATCTTGAATTTCGGCGTGCTGGGGGCCGTGGCGTCGTTTGCCCTGGTGGGATTTGGCGCGGCGGTAGCGCGCCGTTGGTATCTGGGCTTGGCGCCGGGGGATAGCCGATCTCTCGTGCTGCCGCTTCTCTACAGTTTGCCCTTCATGGCGCTGCTGTGGGATAGCGACGTGTTGGTGTTTTACGTGGTTAAAGAGGGCTTCGTGCCGGCGGCGATCGTCGCCCTCGGTTCGCGGCGCGTTTGGAGCGCGCTCGAGCTGGCAAACAGGTCCGCGTCGGAAGACTGAGGAGGCTCGCGAGTGAGAGTGTCGATTTCGTCGGAATATCGTTTTCGCGCCACGCCCGACGGCGCAATCTGGACCGATGGCCCCTGCCACCATGCCCATTGGACCCGCTACCTCGCGGCGTTTGCACACGTCAATGTTATTGCCCGCGTGGGGGAGGTCCCCGCGCCGCCCGAGCGTTCGCTGCGCCGATGGGCCCGATGTGACATTCTCGCGCACTCCGTTTTATTCCGGTCCATGGCAATATTTATCGCGCCGCGGTCATGTGGCGCACGCACCGTTCGCCGAGCGCTCGCGCCCGCCGACGCCGTGATTCTCAACGCGCCCGGCCGCATTGCCTGTTGCTTGGAATCGGCGCTCGCGCCCGGCCGACCCTATGGAGTGCAGACGCTGGGCGATCCGCATCAAATCTTCGCGCCGGGCATTGTTCGCCATCCGCTTCGTCCGCTGTTGCGCTCCTGGAGCGTGGCGCGACTGCGAGCCCAATGCGCCGCGCCGCGGCCGCGCTCTATGTGACCCAATCGCAACTTCAGGCGACCTACCCCTGTCCCGCCGCCATGTTCGGAGTGTCCGATGTGGACCTGCGGCCCGAGGCGTTTCGCCCGCCGCCGGTCGCCAGCGGCGCGGAGCGGGCGGAGTTTGTCGTCGCGAGCGTCGGGGCGATGTCGCAGCTCTACAAAGGCTTCGACACCTTGATCGATGCCCTGGCGCTGCTCCGTGATCTTCGGCCTCGAGTGCGATTGACCCTCGTCGGCGATGGACGCTATCGACCACGACTCGAAGCGCAATCGCTTCGCGCCGGCGTGGCCGATCGTGTCGAGTTTCTCGGACAACTGCCCTCGGGCGCCGCAGTGCGCGAACGGCTCGACGCCGCCGATCTCTTTGTGTTGCCCTCGCGAACCGAAGGGCTGCCCCGAGCGCTGGTCGAAGCCATGGCCCGAGGGTTGCCTTGCTTGGCCTCGCGCGTGGGTGGCATTCCGGAACTACTCGCGGACGACGACATGACTCCGCCCGACAACAGCGCCGCGCTAGCCGCCGCGATTCGCCGGGTGGTGCTCGACCCTCGGGGGCGCCGCGAAATGGCGGAGCGCAATTTCGAGAAAGCCCACGCCTATCGAGAGGAGCTCTTGAGCGAGCGGCGGCGTGCGTTCCTCGAATTCCTGGTCGAAAGCGTGCGTGTTTGGCGTCGCGCGCTCCAGCAACCGGCTCCTCGACCAGAGGTCGCGCGACACGATGCGAATGGCCCGTCGGCTTTAACATCGCGCGCGGCCGAGGGAGCGTCGCCATGATCGTCGCCATCACCGGAGCGACCGGTTTTATCGGCCGCCGACTCATGGCGCGCCATCTCGCTCAAGGCGACACGGCGCGCGTGCTCACGCGCCGCGCAACCTTCGATTTCGCGCCGTCGCCTCTCTCGGCGACAATCGCTCCGGGCCACGATCGAGCGGCGCGAGCGGGTCATGTCGAAGTCACGCAAGGCGATCTGCTGGGCGACGTCGCGACGCTCTCGCGATTCGCCAAAGGCGCCGATATCCTCTACCATTGCGCTGGAGAATTGCGACATCCCGAGCGCATGACCGCCGTGCATGTCGAAGGCACGCGACGCCTCGTCGCGGCGGCCTCGGGCCACATCGGCCGCTGGATGCAGCTCGGTCAGCGCCGGGGTTTACGGCCAGCCCAGCGCCGGCATCGTGACCGAAACCACGCCCTGCGAACCTCGGAACGTCTACGAACGAACGAAGCTCGAGTCCGACACGCTCGTGGCCGAAGCCGCCGCGCGCGGCGAGTTCGAACACACGATCCTGAGGCCGACGATCGTGTTCGGCCCCACGATGCCGAATCGTTCGCTATTCGCCTGGATTTCGCTCATCGCTCGCGGCTGGTTCGTGTTTATCGGGCCGCCGGGAGCATCGGCCAATTACATATTCGTCGACAATGTGGTCGAGGCTTTGTTCCGCTCGGGCGCCGATCCGAAGGCCCGCGGGCAAGTGTTCAATCTCTCGGACTATCGGCCCGTCGAAGTGTTTGTCGGCGCCATCGCCCACGCGCTTGGCCGGCCTTCGCCCCGACTGCGGGCGCCCGCCGTGCCGATGCGTCTCGCGGCGCGAGCCGCGAGGTCGTGGCCGTGTTTGCCGCTGACCGAGGCCCGCGTCGCGGCGCTGACCCAACGCGCTCGCTATGCCTGCGACGCAATCGTGTCGGGCCTCGGTTACGAACATCGAGTGTCGATGGAAGAAGGCCTTGAGCAAATGGTCGCCCGCTGGCGCGAAATGCAAAATCAACCCCGGATCGTCCCATGAAACGATTGTTCGATGTCGTGGTCAGCGCCGTTGCGCTTGCGGCACTCAGTCCGCTGATTCTGGCGGTCGCCGTGGCTGTTCGCGCCACGCTCGGTGGCCCGGTGCTTTTTCGCCATCGACGACCGGGTCGATTCGATCGCCCATTCACGCTGCTTAAATTTCGCACGATGCGCGGCGAACGCGATGCCCTCGGCGATCTCGTGGACGACGAGCGGCGCACCAGCCGGCTCGGCGCCTTCTTGCGCAAGACGAGCCTCGACGAACTTCCGGAACTGGTGAATGTGCTTCGAGGAGAAATGAGTCTCGTCGGCCCCAGGCCGCTGCTCATGGCCTATCTCGAACATTACACGCCCGAGCAGCGCCGCCGCCATGAAATGCGGCCGGGCATCACCGGCTGGGCGCAGATCAACGGCCGCAATGACCTGGCTTGGAACGACAAACTGGCGCTCGATGTTTGGTATGTCGATCATGCGTCCCTCGGGCTCGATCTCAAGATTCTCGCGGCCACGGTGGCCACGGTGTTTGGCCGGCGGGGTGTGCGGGCCACCGACGAATGCCTGCCCACGGCGACTCGCCGGCCAGACGATCCCCTTGGAATGACCTCTCGATGCGCATCACGCAAATCACTACCGTTCCGCAAACATTGATCTTTCTGCGAGCCCACTGCGCGCATCTCCGCGAGCGCGGGTATTCGCTGCATGTGGTCTCGTCGCCCGGAGAGATGCTCGATCGGTTCGCGGCCGAGGAACGGATTCCCGCGCACGGCGTGGCGATGGCGCGGCAAATGCGACCATTGGCCGATCTCGTGTCACTCGCGCGGCTTTGCGAAGCGCTCGATGCAATTCGGCCCGACATCGTGCATTGTCACACCCCGAAAGCCGGCCTCTTGGGCACGCTCGCCGCGCGGCTGATGGGAGTGCCGGCGGTGGCGCTGTCGGTCTTCGGACTGCCGCAGATGACGCGCCGCGGGCCGATCGGAGCGGTGCTCAATGCGACCACGCGCCTGAGCTGCGCCTTGGCCGATCGGGTTTGGTGCGACAGCCCCTCGATGCGCGATCACCTGATCGCCGCGCGGCTATGTCGGGCCGACAAAGTGTTCGTGCTCGGCCACGGCAGCGTCGGCGGGGTCGATAGCGGGGAGCGTTTTTGCCCGGCGCGATTTTCGGCCGAGATGCGCGCATCGGTTCGAGCTCGCCATGGCATCGAGCCCGATGAATTGGTGCTCGGCTTCGTGGGCCGCCTGGTGCGCGACAAGGGCTTGCTCGAGCTCGAGACGGCGTGGCGATCGCTGCGCCAGCGCCATGCGAAATTGCATCTGCTGCTCGTGGGGCCCGAAGAAGCGGCCGATGGGCTGCCGGTCGAAGTGCTGGAGCGATTGCGCGGCGACGCGCACGTGCATCGCGCCGGCATGGTCGACGATGTTCCCTCGCACTTGGCCATGATGGACCTGTTCGTCAATCCCTCGCATCGCGAAGGGTTTGGCGTGGCCAATGCCGAGGCGTCGTCGATGGGGCTTGCCGTCGTGGCGACCCGAATTCCCGGCTGCGTCGATTCGGTCGCCGATGGCGAGACCGGCACGCTCGTGCCCCCTCGCGACGCCCAAGCGCTCGCGCTGGCGATCGATCGCTATCTAAACGACCGCGAGCTCGCGGCCGCGCATGGCGCCGCCGGACGGCGGCGAATCGTGCGCTGTTTCCAACCCCACGATTATTGGCACGCGCTCGAAGAAGTCTATTGCCGACTCGCTCGGCGCCCCGATTGTCCCCAATTTTCATGAAAGACGTATCCATGCCGATGGCAACCGCTACCTCCGCTGCCCAGGGCGATATTTCGCTTTACACCGGAAACGAATATCTGAGCCGCACCGCCGGCACATGGCACCTGGAGGATTCGCCGTTCAAGGCTCGCCATGTGGCCCGGCTCGTGGAACGTAACAACCTCGCCCCGCGACGGGTATGTGAAATCGGCTGCGGCGCCGGGGGTATTCTTGCCGCGCTCGGCGATGCCTGGGGCGCCGATGTCGACCTCACCGGCTACGAGATCAGCCCGGCGGCCCACGCCCTGAGTCAGCGGTTCGCGCGCCCGAACTTGCGATTTATTCTGGGCGATGCGTTTACATCGCCCGAGTGCTATGACCTGGCAATGGTGATGGATGTGATCGAGCATGTCGAAGACTGCTTCGCTTTCTTGCGTCGGACTCGCGACAAGGCGAGCTACAAGGTCTATCACATTCCGCTCGAGATCACCTGCACAACCGCGCTGCGCGATGGCCTCGACCGCGGCTACGTCGTGGGGCACATCCACCACTTCTCCACCTCGACCGCGCTGGCCGCGCTGCGCTACACCGGTCACCGCGTCGTCGATTGGCTGTACACGCCGGTCGGCCTCGAATGCGGCAAACTGCTCCGCACTCGCTTGATAAACCCGGTGCGACGTTTGCTGCCCACCAGCTGGGCCGCCCGACTCGTCGGCGGCTATTCCCTGCTGGCGCTCACCGAATGACGCGCGCATGGCGCCGCGAGTCGCTCGGATGGCGCGGCCCCAATGCCGCGGCACGAACCGCGCCTGACTACCGTGGCGAGTCGACCGCTTGCAAGAATCGCCGCGCGGCCGCCGAGTTGGGCGATGTGAAAATCCGCTCCGGTTCGCCCGATTCTTGAATTCGCCCTTCGCCGAACACATGCAGCGTGTGGGCCCCGCGGCGGGCGAGGCGCATTGAGTGCGTCACCACCAGCATCGTTTGTCCGCTTTGGGCTAGGTCGGCAATCACCGATTCCACTTCCGCCGCCATGTGCGGATCGAGCGCGCTCGTCGGCTCGTCGAACAGCATCACTTGCGGGCTCATCGCCAGGGCCCGGGCAATCGCCACTCGCTGCTGCTGGCCGCCCGAGAGCGTATCGGGCCGGCGGTCTTGCATCGTGAGCAGGCCAACGCGTTCGAGCAGCTTGCGGGCGATGGCGGTCGCTTCGTCGCGAGATTGGCCGAGCACCACCACGGGGCCCTCGATCACATTGCCCAGCACGGTGCGATGCGGAAACAGATTGAACTGCTGAAACACCATGCCGGCCCGGCGGCGAACGAGCGATAGCCGCCGCTTGCGTTCGGCCGGGGCAAGCTGGGCATCGATGACGAGATCGCCCACGGCCACGCTGCCGGCGTCGAACGTTTCTAGCCCATTGATCGAACGCAACAGCGTGCTCTTGCCGCTACCCGAGGCGCCCACGATCACCGCCACTTCGCCCTGGCGGACATCGAGCGACACCTGGTCGAGCACCGTGTGATCGCCGAATTTCTTGACAAGACCCCGAATCGCGATCATGGCCGCCTCCGGTTGCCGTCGAGCCGGCGTTCCATGAGATGGGCCACGCGGGCCAGCGGCACGCTCATCACCAGATAGAGCGCGGCCGTGAGCGCGGCGATCTCGAGCGTGGCGCCGGTGTCGTTGATCTGAATCGAATACTGTTTCGTGAGCTCGACCACCGTGATGACCGAGCAGACCGACGTGTCCTTGAAGAGCGCGATGAAATCGTTCGTCACCGGCGGAATCACGATTCGCACGGCCTGCGGCACGATCACCCGCCGCAAGGCCATGGCCGGCGACATGCCGAGGGCGAGGGCCGCTTCCATTTGTCCGCGCGAAACGGCTTGAAGCCCGGCGCGATAATTCTCGGCTTCGGCAGCCGAGTAATTGACTGCCAAGCCGAGAATCGCCGCGTTCCACGCCGGAATATGCACGCCGAATTCGCTCGGGGCATAGTAAATCACGAATAGTTGCAGCATCAGCGGCGTGCCGCGGAGCAGCTCGACATAACCGATCGCCAGCCATCGCAAGGGCGCCGGCCCATAAAGCCGAACAATCGCCACCAGCAGGCCCAGCGCCATCGCGAGCGGCATCGAGCAGCAAGCGAGCGTCACGGTCACGCCGGCCGATTGCACCAGGAGCCAGCCGCGATCACGGATCACGCCCCAGCCATGTAAATTCACCGCCACGAGACCCCGCTCGGCGTCGCTCTTGCCGGCCTCGCGCTCTAGGTCTTCTTGGGCCGGAGTCCAGATTCCATAACGCTTATCGATGCGCTGTATCTCGCCGGACTTCAGTAGCTTGGCGAGCGCGGCGTCGAGCGCAGCGCGCAGACGCGCGTCTTCAGGGCGGAGATAAATCACATATTCGCCGCGGCCCTCGAGCGGGCCCAAGCGTTCGAGGGTGGGAAAGCGGTCGCGATAAAATACCACGGCTGGCAGATCGGCCACGGTGGCGTCGATCTTGCCGGTTTTCACTTCCAGCATCGCTTCGGTCGAACTGGTATAGATGCGCTGTTCGATGCGATCGTCGAACCGCTTCTTGAGATAGATGCTCGCGCCGAGCCGCCCAGCACTCCGACTCGCGGGCAATGGCCATCGATTTCCCGGGCCAGATCATTCCAATCTCGCAATTGCTCATTGCCGCGCCGCCCAAGCAGCGCGAGTTCATAGATGTAATACGGCCGGGTATGGGCCATGCGCACGCGCGCGAGGCCGTGAGCTCGTAACCGTTGAGAATTATGTCAATCCCGCCGGCAGTGAGCGAAGCCGGCAAATTGTCCCAGTTCACTTGATGGAAACGGGCCTTCACGCCCAATTCAAGCGCGAAGCGCATTGGCCAGATCGACCTCGAAGCCAGCCGCTTTGTTCGAGTCGCTGGGATCGACATAGATATAGGGTCCACCACCCTCGATATCGGCGCCCCAGACAAGCTCGCCGCGAGCGCGGATCGCATCGAGCGTGTCGCCCAGTGCGCCGCCGGGCGGCGACGCGCCGACGACGAGCCCGATCAGCAGCGTCGAGCGCGAGAAGAATCGAAAAACGGCTCGTTGCATGAAAGTGGGAGTCTCGTGGAAAAAAGCGATTAACACGAACCAATCGCGAAGGACCCGCGCTCGCCCGCGACGCGCGGCGTCGCTCCTTGCCCGCGGCAACGGCCGGGGCAACGTCCGGGCGCGCGCATCGCCGTCCGCCCATCAGCCGGCGTGGGCGAAGCGATGATAGAGTTTAGCGTACAGCCCGTCGAGCGACATCAAGGAACGATGGTTGCCCGACTCGACAATCCGGCCGTGGTCGATCGTCAGCACGAGATCGGCATGGCGAATCGTGCTCAGCCGATGGGCGACCACGAAGCTGGTGCGGCCGCGAAGCAGCGCCGCGAGCGCTTCTTGCAAGCGGCTTTCGGTCGCCGGGTCGACGCTCGCCGTCGCTTCGTCGAGCAGCACGATCGCGGGGTCGAGAATCATGGCGCGGGCAAAGCAGGCGAGCTGCCGCTGCCCGAGCGAAAGGTTCGCCCCGCGCTCGCCCACTTCGGTCGCCAGGCCCTCGGGCATCGCCGCGAACAAATCCCAACAGCCGAGCCGCTCGAACACGGCTTGCGCCTCGCCGGCGCTCGCCTCGGGCCGGGCGATGCGCACATTGTCGAGCAGCGTGCCGCTAAAGAGAAAGTTTTGCTGCCACACGAGCCCGACTTGCCGTCGCAGGCTGCGGGCCGTGACATCGGCCAGATCATGTCCATCGATCAGCACGCTGCCATGCGTCGGGCGGTAAAACTTCGTCAAGAGGTTCATGATCGAGCTCTTGCCGCCGCCCGTGTGGCCCACCAGCGCCACGCTTTGCCCCGGCTCGACGACAAAGTCGATCTCGCGGAGCACGAGCCGCTGGGGATCGTAGCCAAAGTCGACCTTGCGAAACTCGACTCGGCCGCGCACCGGCGGCAAGTCATGGGCCACCCCCGAATCGACCCATTCGGGCGGCGTGTCGAGCATTGCGAACACCCGCTCGGCGCCAGCCATGGCGGTGAGGGCGTGATGATACTGAGTTCCGAGCCCGGAGATCGGCATGAAGAACAGCCCGGCCATGAAGAAGAACCCCATCAGCGAGCCGACTTCCACGGCGCCGTGCGTGCTGAGCACTTGATACCCGCCCATCAGGAGGAGCACGGCGATAAAGGCCTGATTGTTCAGATCGAGCAATTGCTGAAACAGCGCCTGGGTCCTGGTGAGACGCAAGTTGTAGACGGCGTGATTTTCGACCAACCGCGTGAACATGTCCGCGTTGGCTTGTTGGCGCACGAAGGCCTGCGTGACGTGCATCCCGGCCACGCTCTCGGCCAGCGTGGCGGTCACGCGGCTGAAAGATTCCTGCACTTCGCGATGCGACTTGCTGAGCCGGCGGTTGAAATAGCGATTCAACTGCCACAAGGCCGGGGCCACGAGCGCGACCAAGATGAACAGCTTGGCGTCGTACCACAGCATGCACGCGGCTGCCACGAGCATTTGCCCCAACTGCACCAAGCTCACGAACAGCACATCCTGCACGCCCATCCGCACATATTCCACATCGGTGGTCATGCGGCTGATGATCCGTCCGAGGCGAGTGCGATGAAAAAAGCTCATGGGCATCGCTTGCAATTGAGCGAACAGATCGCGGCGCAGATCATGCACCACGCATTCGCCGAGCTCCATCGCCAGCCGCTGGCGGTAGTGCATGCAAATCTGCGTGACCACGGCCAGCGCCACGAATCCGCCCACGCCGGTGAGCGTGCCGGAATAATCGCCGCGCGTGATCGGCCCCTTGATAATCGCCGCGATCATCCAGCTTAGGGCCGGCAACTGAATCGACCGGGCCACGACCAGCACCAGCAGCCAATTGCGCGCCGAGGCATGCGGCTGCGTGTAGCGATAGAGCCGCGCGATCAAGCGTAGATCGAGCGGCCGATCGTGGGACTCCTGCTCTTCCTCGCGCGGACGAGCCGCCAGCAACGCGCCGCCCGCGGGCATCGATGCGCTCATACCGCCTCCTTCCACGCCGCCGGGCGATTGACCGAGCGCGCCGCGCGAGCCGCGGAATGCTTGGGCCCGGTAAGCGAAGCATGGGCCGGATGAATCGCCAGCGTCGTGGCCACCGGGACATCGCGACCTTCGAAGATCGCGAGCGCTTCCTCCGGCGACCCGACATGGACCATCCGCCCGCGGTCGAGCACGATCGCCAAGTCCGCTTGCTCGATCACGCTCTTGCGATGGGTGACCATCAGGGTCGTGCGGCCGTGCATCACTTCTTTCAGGCTTTCGAGAATCGTGTGTTCGGTCTCGGAATCGACGCTCGCGGTCACATCATCGAGCAGCAAAATGGCGGGCTCCATCAGCACCGCTCGCGCCAGGGCAAGCCGCTGCCGCTGACCGCCCGAGAGGTTCGAGCCATATTCCCCCACCACCGTGTCATAACCCTCGGGGAGCTCGCGAATAAAATCACTCGCGGCGGCGATATGGGCAGCGCGCTCGATCTCGGCGCGCGTGGCGTCGGGCCGACCGAAGGCAATGTTCGCGGCCACGGTGTGGCTAAATAGAAAGCTCTCCTGAAACACCATGCCCACTCCGCGGCGCAGATCATCGAGCTCCCAGCGACGCACATCCACGCCGTCGACCAGCACCCGCCCCTGCCACGCGTCGTTGAACCGCGGGATGAGCCCGAGCAGCGTCGACTTGCCGGCGCCGGTCGCGCCGATGATCGCCACCCGCTGGCCGGGCTCGATTTCGCAGTCGATCGCCTCGAGCGCCCGCGAGCCGAGCTGATAGCCGAAAGCGACATTTTCGAAACGAATCGCGCCGGCGACCCTTCCCGAGCGCTCGGGCCTCGCCGCGCTTCGCACATCCTGGGGCGCGTCGAGCACTTCGAACACCCGCTGGGCGCCCACGATGCTCGACTGAATCGTGTTGGCGATGTTCGTGATCTGCTCGATCTGATTGGCGATTTGTTGAAGCAGGTTGGCGAAGACGAATAGGCCCTCGCCCAGCAGCAATTCACCGCGAATCACGAGGTAGCCGCCATAGGCCAGCAGCACCGCCATGTTCCACTTGGTGAAAAAGTAGATCGTGGGTTGAAACAGGCTGATCTTCCAAAAGATGGTGCGCTTGTGATCGCGCACCGCCGAATTGGCCGCGGCAAAGCGGGCGATCTCGTCTTCCTCGATCGCCAGCCCCTTGACCACCGCCACGCCCTGCACTGTTTCCGAAAGGCGAAGAATCGTGCGGTCGCTCAACTCGCGATTGTGCCGATAGGCCGGCTTCACGGCTCGCGAGAACAGCACCGCCAAGAGCCAAAGGAGCGGAGTAGTGGCCAGCGACGCGAGCGTGAGCCCGACATGAATCCGAAGCATGTAAGCGAGCGACACGGCGAGCGAGATGAAGACCGCCAGCATTTCGATAATCACGCCATCGACGAACATGCGCATGCTTTGTACATCGCCCGCCACGCGGTTGATGATCGCGCTCGAGGGATTGGCCTGAAAAAAGCGAAAGCCGAGTTGCCCGAGCTTGTCGTAAATGTCGCCGCGTAGTTTCACCACGATGCGCTGCGCGAGGCGCGCGGCGGTGGTGGCGTCGTGAAAGCGAAGCGCGGCTTGCGCGACGGCGCACAGCGCGATCAAACCCGAAATGAACGCCACGACCGCGAGCGGCGACCAGCTCGCGGGCGGCTCAAGACTCCAGGGCCAGCGCGGCGCCGCGGCCTGGGGATCGACCGCGCGGCGAATCACATCGATGCCCAGCCCCGTGAGCCCCAGGCCGCCGAGGCCGAGCGTGATCAACACGGTTTGCTGGGCCAGGATTTGCAAACAGCCGAAACGAAACCGCCAAGCCAGCGCGAGCATGCGGCGGATCGTGGCCCAATTCGACGCCAAGCCTGGCCGTAGCCGATCGTTTTCGTGGGAATCGAGATTCTGCAAGCCACGCATCCTTCGTGGTAAGACAATTTGACGGACCGCGAAGTTCGCGGCGCCGACAAGTGGTCGGCACGCGCTCGCTGGGGGCTCTACCGGCGGCCGCGTTCAGCGGGGCCGTGATGTTTCAGGGCGGGAAGCAGCAAAGGCGGGTAATGTCGAGTTTCGCCTCGCGATGATTGTGTCGCAAGAGCAACCGCCGAAGTTCGCGCGATGCAAATAAAATCGCCCCTCGCGGATTGCGGCTACAACGTCGAACGCCCGATGTCGCGCGACGCGAAGGCGCCGAATCCTCGCCCGAGACGCGGGATCGGGATCGCGCGGATCGCCGATCTTGCCCTGGCGCGGAGATGCGATCACGCGGCCTGTTTCGAATCGGGGCCGCCCGAACCGCGGCGATATAGGTAGGGATTGAGCGTCGGGTCGTTGTACATCTTGAATTGGCGATAAAGCTTGAGCTGCTTGTGGCCGGCGACGATATCGTCGAGCAGTTCGGCGAGCGAGTTCGCGAGATCGTGGTGCTGCTCGCGCAAGATCGCGAGCCGGTCACGAGCCTTGCCGATATGTTCGATCGAGGCGTCGGGCCGCAGGGCCTGCTCTTCCATGTGATAGAGCCGCAGCGACAAGATCGAAAGCCGGTCGATCGCGCTGCCCGGCGTTTCGGTGTTGAGCGTGGCGCCAGGCTGGGGCTCGACCCCCAAGCAGTTCAACTCGGTGAGCAGAAAGTCGTCGAGCCGTTCGATCCAATCGTTCCGCTTCTGGTTGTAGCCATCGATGGCCCGCTTCACGGCGGCGATCCGGACATCGCCCGCGTCGGGACTGCGGGCAATGTCTTCTTCGTGCCAGAGCAGAAAGTTGAATTTATGCTGCTCGCACACGGCATGCAAAAAACCATGATGCGGATTGCTCGGCGCCACCCGATGCCAGTCCGCGACCGTATCCCGATGAAGCTGAATGACTTGCTTGACGTCGATCATGGAAAACGCCTCTTTCTGCTCGCGCCGCCCGGACAACCGATCTCTCGGGACTATCGGTTGCAAAATTTTGGTGGCGGATTCTAGCGAGCCCGCCGAGCAGCGACAAGGCGAACTCCCAAGCGGCGGAATCGCGGAATCGCGGAATCGCGGGGGCGAACGGGGACCAGTTCAGCTTTTGCGGGTTGGGGGGTGGATGTGGAAACGTCAATAGGAGAATTCGGGGTTTGTGTGGTAAGCTGGGCGAGGTGGATTTGATCGGTGAACGAAACTTGCTTAAGGAGCGCTAGGCATGGACGCCGCGATGCAGGCCCGCGAGGCCAGGAGGAAGGAACTTTTGCGGGAATTGGCCGAACTGGGAATCGAGGAGATGGTCGAGCAGGGGGCGTTCCTCGGCACGCCGCACTATAGCGTCATCGAGCGGTATGCTATCACGCTCGGCCGCGAGTTGAGCCGTGAAGCCCAAGAGCGAGCGATGCGTGAAGTCGCCGCGAGCTGCCCGACGGAAGCGAACTGCCCCACCTGCGGAGCGTCGTGCCGCGTGCAAACCGCAACGAGGCCGGTCACCAGCCTGGATGGCCGGGTCGAGGTGACCGAGACGACCGCTTACTGCGACCGCTGCCGGCGGTCTTTTTTTCCCTCAGCGGTTGACGTTGGGACTCGATAGCCGCGAGGTCACGCCCGAGTTGACGCGAGCCGTGGTCTGCCTAGCCGCGGAAGTCCGTTCGTTCAAGGGCGCGGAAGTGACCACCGAGCAAGTGCTGGGACACAAAGTTCCCTGCAGCACGATTCGGCGTTTGGTGAAACAGGTGGGCCAGGAACTGGCCGACGGGAAGGCACTGCCGGCGCCCAGCGACAATAAAAAAGTCGTCAAGGAAGTCGTCGTGCCGGAAGCGGCGGTGGTCTCTTGCGACGGCGGCCGCATTCGCACGCGCGAGCCGGGCCGGGGACGCGGCGTCGTGCCGTCGGGCGAGAAAGGCTGGCGCGAAACGAAGAACGCTTCGTTCGAGCGAATGTCTCTCAACCCGCGGCATGTCGCGGACGAAGACGCTTGCCCCGAGTTGCCGACTTCCTTTCGCATCGCGAAAAAAGTGGCGAATATCGCGGAAAAAGCGGTTCCCCGCCTCGATTCGCCCGGCGAAGAATCCGCCGCCGAGAAACCCCGCCGCGTGAAGTACGAAGGCCCGCGGCGCGTGCTGCGCACGGCGCTGAGCAGTATGTCCTGCTCGGAGGATTTCGGCCCGCTGATGCGCGCGAAGCCCAGCGGCGCCGGTTCTACGATTCTCCTTTACGGGTCTTCCTCGGTGATGGCCTGAACTGGAACTGGTCGATCTGGAAAAAACATTTTCCGACGTTCACGCCCGTCCTCGACTTCATTCATGCGATTCAATACGTTTACCGCGCGGCGCTGGCGCTGGCCGCCAACGATGCGGAGGGTTGGTCGCTCTATCTAAAGTTCGTCACCTGGTGCTGGCAAGGCCAGGTCGATCACGTGATCGACGAGATCAAGCAAGCCTGCCTCGCCCGGGGCATCGACTGGGAAGATACGAAACCCAGTGACGCGGAGAAACCGCTCGTCGACGCCGTGCGGTACTTGACGAACAATCGCCAGCGGATGGACTATCCCAGCTATCGCCGCCTGGGCCTGCCGGTCACCAGCGCCCGATGGAGTCGCTGATCAAACAGATGAACCTGCGCGTGAAAGGGACCGAAATGTTCTGGGACGATCCCGACGGAGCGGAAGCGATCTTGCAGCTCCGCGCCGCCGCCCTCAGCGACGACGGCCGGCTCAAGGACTACCTCTCGCAACGCCCCGGCCACCCCTTCCACCGCCGCTCCACCCCCCTCGCCACCGCCGCATAAGCTGAACTGGTCCCGAATCGCGGGAATCGCGGAATCGCACGCAGCTCGCCCGATTTCCAGCCGGCAATTCGCGAGAATCTCGCGCGATTCCCAGGCGTGCGCCCAACGTTCGATTGCGGGAATCCGCTTGGGCCGGCCGTCCCAAAAAGAAAGCGAGGCGACGGGCATCGTTCGCTTGGGACAAGTTCCCAAGCGGTTCTGGCACGATGCCCGCCGCCTCGCTTTTAGACGCGAAATCAACGGATTTTTTTAACGAGTGTCAGCCGCCCGAATGTCCGCGATCACCCGGTCGCGCGAACATATCGAGCAAATAGCGGCGAGCCTTATTGGTTTTGGCTCAAGCTCGACGCCGCCGTATACGGCTGGATGAACGACGCGGCGTCGCCCACGCTCTGCACTCCCGTAAGCTGCGAGCGGGTCCAACCTTTGTCGGTCTTGCGGTAGACGATGAGCTGCGGAATCGAGTTGCCGCGCATCAGTTTGCCGGCCAACGCGGGCTCTTCTCCGGTATTCACTTGGGCAAAGGCCACGCTCGACAGAGCGCCACGCTGGGCAAGCTGCGGAACGACCGCCTGCTTCATGGTTCGGCAGCCCGGGCACCAATCGGCGCCGACCAACACGACCAACGGCCGACCGGTTTGCTCGGCCTGCTTGAAAGCCTCGGCATAGTTCGTGGCTCCGGTGGCCATCGACGCTTGCATGATCACGCTCAACATCAAAGCATTCACTAGATCAACTCCTTTAAGAGTGAAAACTTCTCGTGGCGGCCCACTCGTCGTGGTCGTCGCCCCCCAGACACCGCGACGTTTATTGCCCGGCGATGCTCGGTGGCAGGCAGGGCTTGACTTCGCGGAAGGGTCAGTCTAGTGGGGCACGACTCGTCCGCAAGGGCAAATTGGGGTATTTGCGCAAACTATGCCGAGTATTGATGTTGCAACAACCATTGGGCGCCAGCTTGGTGGATAGCCGCACTCTCGACCAGACATTTACGCCCCTGGACAGCTTTATGGAGACACCCCGGCGGCGGGGATCCGTCGAGAATCGGAACCCGCGACCGCTGCCCGATCGACGCCCGGGCCGCGGCGGTTTTTCTCGCGATATCCCGCGATCCAAGGCCAGGGGCGCAGCCATGATTCAAACGAATTCGCGACGCCCGGAAGTCGTTCTTCGAGCAGATTCCCCACAATCCGAACCGGTGCACGAAGCCGGCTTGGACGTTACAAAGCGGCAAACGTCTGATTTCGATTGAGTTTAGGGGGAAATGTCCGATATAATTCCAGCGATGGCGCTCCCAGCCGCGGGCAGCGCGCCGAACAACTCGGAAGCCCCCTCGCGGCGCCAATGGTGCGCCGATTCCGAGGGCGTTTTTGCACCATGCGCTGGCGAACGCCGTGTTCGCCCACGGAACCCCCACGGGCTGCACGCTCGGTTCGAGCAGCAAGCATTCATGAAGTTACGCGTCGGCCTGGTGGGCCTGGGCAATGCTTGGGAAGTTCGCCATCGTCCGGCCCTCCGTGCGCTGAGCGATCGATTCGAAGTGCGAGCCATTTGCGAACCGGTCGCGCATTGGGCGCACATCGCCGCGCAGGAATTCGGCGCCGCTCCGGTCGATGGTTTTCGCGCCCTGGCCGAGCGTGAAGACATCGACGCCGTGTTGGTGCTCTCGAGCCAGTGGTACGGGCGCTGCCGATTCTGGCCGCCGCGCACTTCGGCAAAGCGGTATACTGCGCCGCCGCGCTCGATTTCGACCAGGAAACCGCCTGCCGCATGCAGCGGCAAGTGCAAGAATCCGGCATCGCCTTTCTCGCCGAGTTTCCGCGGCGTCAGGCGCCCGCCACGATTCGGCTGAAAGAACTGATCGCAACTCGCTTGGCGCACCCCGGCTACTGTTTTGCCACCAGCGCACCCCGCGCGATCGCTCCGAGTCGACACGCGTCGTCAACCGCGCGCCGCATTCGCGAAAACACGAAATGGTCGAGCTCATCGACTGGTGCCGCTATGTCGTTGGCCGCGATCCGACCTCGGTGCTCGGCATCGCCCATCGCGATTGCCATCATCACGAGGAAAACGACTACGAGATGATGAGCCTCGACTTCTCCGGACCCGAAGGTCCCGGCTCCGGCGCCACGGCCCAAATCAGCTCGGGCCACTATATGCCGGCCGCCTGGCCCGAGGCGGTGAGCTATCGTCCGCCGGCCGCGCTGCAGGTGGCCTGCGAAAACGGCATCGCCTATCTCGACCTGCCGGCCACGCTGGTGTGGTTCGACCGGGCGGGCCGGCACATGGAATCGCTCGACAACGAACGTCCGATGGGCGAGCAGCTTCTTTCGCAATTTCACCGCGCCGTGACCAGCCTCCTGCGCAACAACGGGGGCGTCGAAGACCCCTATTGGGCAATGACGATTCTCCACGAGGCCACCCGCAGCCAAACCGAGGGCCGGCGGATGATGTTCTAATCCGCCCGAACGCATTCGCCGCGAAGCAAATTATCTCACGGCGTGATCGCCGCGGCGGGGAACTTCTTTTTAATCGCGTCGATCGCGTCGGGACTCAACTGCGTGAAGTCGAGCTCGATCGTCTTGAGTTTCGTAAAGCCTTCGATCGTGGGAACCGACACGTCGGTAATCGGGTCGCCCTTGAGTCCCAGCGATGTGAGCTGCTTGAGCCCGGCGAGCCGCTCGAGGCCGGCGTCGGTGATCGCGGTTTCCTCGAGGTTCAAGTAATCGAGGTTCGCGAGCTTGGCGACCGCCGCGAGTCCGGCGTCGGTCACCCGGGTATGCCAGAGATCGAGCCGTTCGAGCGTCGTGAGACCGGAAATCGCCTCGACTCCGGCGTTGTCGACGCTCGTTTCCGCCAAATCGAGCACTTTGAGCTTCTTCATGCCGTCGAGATTCTTGAGGCCCGAGCCTTGAATCGCCGCGCCGCGCAGCTCGAGCCGTTTCATTTCGTGCATGTTGGCCAGATGCGGCAGGCAGGCGTCGGTCAGATTGGTGCGCATCAGAAACAGTTCGTCGAGATGCGTGAAGCCGGCAATGAGCTTCAATCCGTCGTCGGTGATTTGGCTGTCTTCGAGACCCAGCCCCTTGAGCTTCTTGAGCTGGGCGATGTCGGCGAGCCCCTCGTCGGTGATCGGCGAGTTGCGCAGCTTGAGCCGTTCGAGATTCGTGAGCTCCTTGACTGATTTCATGCCGGCGTCGGTCACGGTGGCGCAGCCGCGAAGATCGAGCAAGTGCAGTTTCTTGAGGCCCACCAAATGCGGCAGACCCACGTCGGAGAAGTTGTTGTAGAGCAAATGCAATTGCTCGAGCGAGTGCATCGTGCCGATCGATTCGAGCCCGGCGTCGGTAGCGTTGGTCGAGCGGCGCAGATTGAGCGATTTGAGCTTGGTGAGGGCCGGCAGCGCGGCGAGGCCCCGATCCGTGATCGAGGTGTTTTCAAGCTTGAGCGATGTGAGCTGGGTTAGCTTCGCGACCAGTTCGACGCCTTGGTCCGTGATGTCGGCGCCCCAGAGCTCGAGATGCGTGAGCGCGGGAAGGCCCCGCAAGTGTTCGAGGTCCTTGTCCGCGACCAATTGCTGATCGAGATCGAGGCCCGTGACGTGCTTCTCGTCGTCGTATTCGAACTTGGCTTCGAGCTTTTTGAAGGCGGTCACGGCGGCCGGATCATCGGGCTTGCTCGGCGGCTCGCTGGCGGCGGTTTCCTCGACGGGCGCGCCGGACTCGCTGGAGGCAGACTCGTTCGAGGAAGCGGTCGCTTGGCCGCCAGCCGGCGCGGCTGGCTTGTCACTGGAAGTGCAGCCGGCGAGCAACGCGAGAAAGCCGATCGCCAAGCTACCATTGAGCCCCATCGCCAAGCAGGGCGATCGCCAAGGACATCGATTCATCAGAGAGCGCTCCAGAAATGAAAACAGAGCAGCCGCTCGCCTAGCGTGGGACACGAAACCCGGCGCGTCGGCACGAAACAATGCACGCTAGGGCAAAGCACGGCGGCCCTTCTCGAAATTCTTTGGAAAAAACGAAGCTCCTACGATACCGCCCGGCCGTGCTCGAAGAAAGGGGCGCGATGCGAGAATCGATCTCGCACACGATTTCGCCGCACCCGGAACACGGCGCGGCGGCCCCGCGGCAAGAGAATTCTAACGGGTCAGGACTCATTGTTTGGCGTATGGCCGAGATCCGTATCCGAAAAATGGACTTGCGGACGGCCACGAGGTCGCGGGGGCGAGGTTAGACGCGGGCGCCTTGCCGTCGCTTCGGTCCAAGTCGGCTCGCCGAAGGGAGACCCTCGCCGCGCCGCGCACCGCGGCGAGATCTCGTGCCGCCAGCGGCGCCAGTGGCTGGGCATCAACTGGCAAGCGAACAACTCGACGGCATGCCCGCGAGCCCTTCACCGAGCATGCGCTCGAAGGCTTCGTAATCCGCGTCGTTGCGGAATATCTTGGCCTGGGCACTCGCTCGATTCAGGGCATCGTAGACGCCGCCGGCTTCGCCGGCTCGTGGTGGTCGTAGCATGGCCGCAAGCCTACCAACAACCGCCAGCAAAATCAATGAGGCCTGAACCCTTTGCTTTTCTCCCCCTCTCCCTTTGGGAGAGGGTAGGGTGAGGGCTCGCCGAAGTACTCGGTTAGCTGAAAGGTCGTTATAATGACACGGCATCCCCGCGGCGGCGCGGCCTGTTGAATAGCCTCTGGCGCCGCTGGCGGAACGAGGCGCTCGCCGCGGCGCGGGCGTCCGTTCGGCGAGCCGACTTGGACCGAAGCGATGGCAAAGCGCCCGCGTCTAACCTCGCCCCCGCGACCTCGTGGCCGCACGCAATCGCATTTTTCCGATACGGCGCCCGACCCCCACGCCAAACAATGAGTATCGCGGTAGGGATGGCCCTTTCGGGCCACCCCCCGCACAGATCCGTACGTGCGGAACTACCGCATACGGCTCCTACCTTGGATACAAACGATCAAACCGCACTTCGGGATAAGGATGCAGGATTTTCGGGGTGGGAAGCCATCGTTTGCAAAGCTGCGAGAACTTCCGCCAGGTCATCCGGCGTCCGCGTTGGCTGCGTCGCCGCAGCATGCGGAGCCAGAGTTTCTGGAAGCGCCGTGCGGAATTGTTGCAATCGCACCGAGTTGCCGGGAATCGCATGGTAATTGAGCCATCCCCGGTAAACGCTCGATAGCCATGGCCCGACTTGCGCAAGTCCATGTGCATTTTCCCGCGCAGCGCTTCTTTCAGTTCGCGCAGTTTGCCACGAAACTTCTTGGCCGATGAGATGCGGCGAATGGTGAATTCGCCCTTCCGGGTCACGCCACTGATGTGGGTGAAGCCCAGGAAGTCGAATGTTCTCCGGTGGGCCATCGCCACGCTTCGATCGTCGTTCGGCCGCATAGCGTCCGAACTCGATCAGCCGCGTCTTCTCCGGGTGCGGTTCCAAACCGAATTTGGTGAAGCGTTCCCGGAGCGCCGCCAGGCAGCGTCGCGCGTCGGACTCCTCGCGGAATCCGACTACGAAATCGTCCGCATAGCGCACGATGATGACCTCGCCCACGGCATGGCGTTTCCGCCACGCCACCAGCCACAGGTCCAGAACATAGTGCAAGAACACGTTCGAATAGAGCGGCGAAATCACCGCTCCTTGAGGTGTTCCCACGGTGCTCGGGGACCATTCGCCATCTTCCGACACTCCGGCTCGAAGCCATTTCTTCAGCAGCCGAAGCAGTCGTCGGTCGGCGATCCGATGCTCCAGGAACTTCATCAACCATGCGTGGTCGATGTTGTCGAAGAAGCCGCGGATGTCCGCATCCAAAATCCAGTTCACCTTCCGCTTCTTGATGCCCACGTAGAGCGCGTCCAAGGCTCGGTGACAGCTTCGTCCAGGACGAAAGCCGTAACTGAAACCCAGAAAGTCCTCTTCGTAGATGCACTCCAGGATCGTCCGTACGGCTTGCTGGACGATCTTGTCCTCCAGCGCCGCGATCCCGAGGGGCCGCGGCTTGCCGTCGAGCTTGGGAATCCAAGTTCGCTTGGACGGCCTGGCTCGATAAGCTCCCCGATGGATTCGACTGTGCGGATCGTCGATCCGCGTTTCGAAATCGGTGGCGTATTGAGCCCATGTCAGGCCATCGACGCCGGGCGCGGCTTGCTTCTTCAGGTCGAAGAAACTCGCCACCAGCAGTTCGGGCGTGACATGGTTCAGCAGATTGTTGAACCGCATCTTCTTGTCGCGTTGTGCCGCTTCTCGCACGCCCAGCAGTCCGCGCGACCTGGGAGCCCGGCGTGTGTCCGGTCCAGTAGCGACTGCTCGGCGTTCTCCTCGGTCAGCTCCCTTCCCTCCACGGGCTCCGCCGACAGCGGCACGCTGTCGTTGTTCGCCTGCTTCTTTGGTACTATGGAACTGTCTGACTCCCCGGGAACGTGCATGTCGGACTTGTGGCCTCGCGCCTTCTCCGACCGATCCGCTTCCGGTGAAGCGGATGTTCCCGGGATCTCCCGGCTTCCGCGAGAAAAGTTTCCGGCCGTGCGGGTGGTCTCAGACTCCGTGGGGGAGACGTCGGACTCGCCATGATCGTTCGACATCACTGTTGCCTTCCCTTTGTCAGGACAAGGTCGGCCGCCACAAAAGAATGTTTTCGGAGCTCGATACACCGCCCGGCCGTGCCTCTGTGAACGCTTCGCCCTGCCAGTTGCCCGACACGACGCATCACTCGAGGCCGAGGTGGCTGGCTAGGCCTTGCCTCGTGCGACTCTTTCATTCGCGACTCTCCTCCGGCTTCGCGCCGGCGCACCCTGACCCCTTTGGATTGTTCCGGCAAGCAGGAACCACGCCAGCCGAACCGTCAGGGCTTGAGGCACGGCCGGGAAGGGGCATTCAGGAAGAAGTGACCAGACCTACCGAGCCGACATAGCCCCTAATCGCATAGAAACAGGCCAAAGAGAAGCGGAACGTGGCAGTGACGACACAGCCGCAGGCTTATTGCTACGTTAACGCCAAGTCGTATTCGCGCGGGGAACGCGCAGAATTTGTCAAGCGTTCTCCCTTTTCCAATCGCGTCATTGCATTTGGCCCGACATAGAAGGCCTTAACCTTGGTGAACGATTTCTTTATCGCGGCTTGGAATCGCTTCATGAGCGCTTGGGATAGTTGCGAATCTGAGGCTGTTCCGACATGCCCTTGAATAACAACGCTGCCATCCCACGCACCACCTGGCAGGAACACTACTGAGTCGGTGATCGCCAATTGATCCAGGCAGACACGCCCACTGTCATCGACCGCATCCAAGTGACGCAGATTGATTGGCGTTTCTCCATCACAAACCAGGTAAGCGTCGCAAATCGTAGACGAATCACCAGCAGCCTTGCCGAGATTCGGAATCTTCGCGCCGGCGTCGAACACACTTACACCGGCCTTGAGTTCATCTTTCGCAAAGTTTCCCGTGAGGGCGTACTTGAGCGGCCCCTTGCTTTCTACCAACTCAAGCAAGGCGAGTAGGTCTTCCCGAAGGGCAAAAAAGTGGATGGTCTTCATGGGATCACTTGTCCAGTCTGCTTAGAAACGATGATTAGCTGGTCGCCAGGGAATCTAGCTCGAATTCTTGCGGCGGCCGCTGCCTCGCTTGGAGTAAGGGTCACTCCATCGGCAAGCGTAGTGACGGTTTGAACGCGAACGGTTTGGCCACCCCTGGTTGCAGTTATATCGACGAAAGTTCCGCCCGTTGTACCACCTCCCGGTCCTGCAAACCATTCCTCCGGCCCTCGGCCAGCACCGTTCGTTACTCTGAAGCCCTGGCGTTCGAGCGCGGTCGCTTCTGCATGGTTGAGCTGTCGAGTGGCAGTGCCTCCCCATCGCCCGCCACTTTCGTTCAAGTATCGCTGCAACAGCGGCGTATTCACCGGCCCTGTAGCTGGCGGCACATTACTTGGCGCATTATACCTAAACAGCGGCGTGCCCATGAAGGCGCCTTGGGGCGGGCTGTAATTCGCCGGGTTCAAACGTGGGCATTGTGCCACGAGGCGCTGCGCCGTGTTGCCGACTTTCATGGCCCCTTGCGACAATTCCGCCGCGGCTTGTTCCGGATGCATACTGATGATCGCGGTCGCGACAATGATCGCGGATTCGCCATCTTCGGTGATCAGATAGGTCGCCACGCCTCCGCCTACGGCCCAGTTCGTCACCGATGTCGCGGCCGGCGGAAGGGCCGCGATTGCGGTGTCGCCCGCGACATAAGCCGCGACCGCGGCTTCATTGGCGAGGATGGTGGCCTCGCCGAACGCGACCGGAATGCCCGTGGCGAGGACCGGCGCCATCGCCGGCCCGATTTGCGCGCCCACCATCACGCTCGTCGTGTTGATGACAAGCTGCGCGCCTTGGAGGTCCATCATCAACGGCCCGAACAAGGGGTCGCGGTCGGCCAAGGTTCCACCGGTGAGCGCGACCCGCTGTGCGTCGGGCGAATTGTTGGTCTTCGCGGCCCAATTCAGATCGCGGAGAACGGACTCTCGAGTCTCCCCGAGAAGATTCAGTTCTTCGTCGGAAATCCGATTCGCGACATCTTCGGGCGAAGGCTGCGAATTGTTTTCCGCGGCGGAATCTTCCGGCTTGTTCTCGCCCACGAGTCCTTCGGGATCGACCTCGTTCGTCGGGCTGTTGCCGAAGGCGCGGTAGGTGTTGACATCCGCTTGCGCCGGATCCGGCGTGAGCCAGGTTCCGCTCGACGGATCGTATACCCGGTTCACGGCGAAGTCGTCGCCGGTGGTGGGGTCGGTGAAGAGGCCGTCGTAGCCGAACACGGCGTCGACGGCCGCTGGATTCGGCGCGGTGTGGCTGAGCGGTTGGCCGAAGGCGTTGTAGGTGATGTGGTCTTCGATCGCGCCGCTCGAATCGATCGTGTCGCGCACCGTGTTTTGGCCGTCGTCGAGCGTCCACAAGATATTGCCGGGCGTGCTCGGGTCGGTGACTTGCTCGTCGGCCAGAAGTTGATCGACCGCCGGTCCCCAGAGATAGCGATCGGTGAGATTCGCCGCGCTGGGCGCGGAGCGCTCGCGCCATCGCCGGTGGTTTGGAACTGGAACACGGCTTGGCGTCCGCCAGCGGAGCCGCTGTCCGCCGGGTCGTCGAAGATAAAACGCTGTCTGCTCGCGAGTCAAACACCGGTTATCAGTTAAATCAATGACTCCTGACCCCTTTGGATTGTTCCAACTGGCTGTTCGGCAGCCAGCTTTTGCAGACTTCCGGATACACGGCGCTCATGTCCGTGCGATGCGAGACGACTTGGGCCCGTTGCTCCGGCGAAAGCTTGGCCAGGCAGGCCTCGGTCGCCTCGCGGTCTCGACCCTTGGCCACCGCCAGAATTCGCGGATGCTTCGGATCGGATAGATCGCTGAGCACCGTGGCGTACAACTTGTGTCGTTTCTTGAGACTCAATTCGTCGAGACCCACGCTGGTGATCACGCGCTCGGGCGAAATGGCGCGCTCGCTCGTCAGGCGCCACTCCAGGATGCGTTCGACCGTCTCGGCGGAGATGCCCAGGCGCCGCGCCACCTCCTCGACGCTCGTGCCCACCAGTTGCTCGAACACGAACTGCTCGAAACGATAGGTGTAAGTCACGCGCGGACGCTTGAACGGCGTCCCGACCTGCGTCCGCTGCCGGCACTTGGGACATTGATGCAAGAACGGCCGATAGGTCCAGAATGTCGGCTCGCGCATCAGGTCCAGGTCGCGGATGGCGAGCACTTCATCTTTCTCGCGAAGCTGCGCCGCCGCCTCGTGCCGGCATTTTGGGCACACGCAGCGCTCGGGCAGCTCGAAGGCCACCTCGAACACATGAGCGCCTTGATGACGCTCGTAGCCGCGGACGGCCACCCCGTCCGGAAAATCCATTTCAATCTCGACGGCGACGCTATTCATGGCTCCACTCCATTCAGGTAAAATCGAGACTCGCCCGGCCTCCTCCACGCCATTCTACCCGACCAACCCCCGAACGCCAGAAAACCATCCCGAATCCCCAAGCAAAACACTCGGAAACGGAAGAGCCACTTACTGAGGAGTAGACGTATGAAGGTCGAGGTTCAGTGTCCCGTGTGCGGAAAGATTGCCCATGTTCTAATCGAGCATCTCGGAAAAAAAGCTGCCTGCCCGAAGTGCCGGGGACAGTTCGTTCTTACCGCGTCCGCACCACGACCAACCGCACCACCGCTACCGCCGGCCACCGCAGGGCCACCTATTCCCGTTCCAATTTCTGCGGAAGCGGTTCCCGAACCGGCAGCTATGGAATTCATGGATAGCATCCCATTTGCAAAACGCGCGGAGGAAGCAAGGGGATTGTTCGGTTCGTTGTTTGGTGGTAGGTCGTCGGACACAGATTTAATCGAATCGTATTCAGTGGTTTACCGAGGCGGCCATCCCGACTACCCGAAGGAAAAGGCAGGAATGATCGATTTGAAGATGTTTAGCGACCGGTTTGAGTTCAAACCGACACTTGGGTCGAAAGGTTGGTTCAAGGGATTGGTTATTCCATTCAACAAGACTCTTGCGCTAGATATTGTCGAAAGAAAAGTGGGGACGGTCGAGGGAATTCTTGGCGGGCTAAACTCTCGCCAATTGAACCAGCAGAACAACATCCACATTAAGTACCAGGACGACAACGCAAAGGACATTCTTCTTCGGCTCGAAATGCTATCGGGCATAACTGTTATGGGGCAAGCCAAAAGGTGCCAAGTGCTAATTGATCGAATGAGGAACCACGGCATTTTTGAAAAGTTTCTCCGGCAGTCAAGCGACACACCACGTAACGAGCACAACGACATTCCCGCTCAAATTGAAAAGCTATCGGCGCTCCGAGAAAAAGGGATTCTCACGACCGAGGAATTTGAAAAGAAAAAAGCCGATCTCCTAGCAAGAATGTAATCATAATCAATGGCTACATCAAAGCATTTGAATATCATGGGGATTCAAAGAGACTTTCGTGGAGTCTTTGGATACATCACCCGAATTATTGGCGGGCGAAGAGTCGTCAGCGCCACTGACCGGTACCATAATTCGCCCGTCGCTGAAATTATAAATCCAGACCTGATGAGTAAACTTGTCATTGATGATGGAATCTGGACCTCCTAATCGCCTTCTCAGCTCCGCAACAGTGAGCGGCTGTTTCAAAAGTACATTGGGCTTGTATGCTCTGGTACTAATGTTGTTTTCTTCCTTCGCTATGATCCCTTCTTTTCGCTTCTTTTGCCCTTCCGTGAATTCGATTTTTCCATTTTGGGCTTTGATCTTCTGCTCAATCGACGAAACGTAATCGTCTCTGCGCTTCCTATCGAAGCCTCTAGAGAATTCTAACGGGTCAGGACTCATTGTTTGGTGTAGGGTCGGGAGCCGTATCGGAAAAATGGACTTGCGGACGACCACGAGGTCCTAGGGTCGAGGTCAGCCGCGGGCGCCTTGCCGTCGCTTCGGTCCAAGTCGGCTCGCCGAAGGGAGACCCTCGCCGCGCAATGCGGCGAGATCTCGTTCCGCCAGCGGCGCCGGTGGCTGGGTATCAACTGGTAAGCGAACAACCCGCCGGCATGTCGCGCGAGCCCTTCGCCGAGCACTCGCTCGAAGGCTGCGTAATCCGCGTCGTCGCGGAATATCTTGGCCCGGGCATTCGCTCGATTCAGGGCATGGTAGACGCCGCCAGCTTCGTCGCCTCGTGGCATGTCCGCCAGCCAACCAACAACCGCCAGCAAAATCAATGAGTATCGCGGTAGGGATGGCCCTTTCGGGCCACCCCCCGCACAGATCCGTACGTGCGGAACTACCGCATACGGCTCCTACCTTGGATACAAACGATCAAACCGCACTTCGGGATAAGGATGCAGGATTTTCGGGGTGGGAAGCCATCGTTTGCAAAGCTGCGAGAACTTCCGCCAGGTCATCCGGCGTCCGCGTTGGCTGCGTCGCCGCAGCATGCGGAGCCAGAGTTTCTGGAGCGCCGTGCGGAATTGTTGCAATCGCACCGAGTTGCCGGGAATCGCATGGTAATTGAGCCATCCCCGGTAAACGCTCGATAGCCATGGCCCGACTTGCGCCAAGTCCATGTGCATTTTCCCGCGTAGCGCTTCTTTCAGTTCGCGCAGTTTGCCACGAAACTTCTTGGCCGATGAGATGCGGCGAATGGTGAATTCGCCCTTCCGGGTCACGCCACTGATGTGGGTGAAGCCCAGGAAGTCGAATGTCTCCGGTGGGCCATCGCCACGCTTCGATCGTCGTTCGGCCGCATAGCGTCCGAACTCGATCAGCCGCGTCTTCTCCGGGTGCGGTTCCAAACCGAATTTGGTGAAGCGTTCCCGGAGCGCCGCCAGGCAGCGTCGCGCGTCGGACTCCTCGCGGAATCCGACTACGAAATCGTCCGCATAGCGCACGATGATGACCTCGCCCACGGCATGGCGTTTCCGCCACGCCACCAGCCACAGGTCCAGAACATAGTGCAAGAACACGTTCGAATAGAGCGGCGAAATCACCGCTCCTTGAGGTGTTCCCACGGTGCTCGGGGACCATTCGCCATCTTCCGACACTCCGGCTCGAAGCCATTTCTTCAGCAGCCGAAGCAGTCGTCGGTCGGCGATCCGATGCTCCAGGAACTTCATCAACCATGCGTGGTCGATGTTGTCGAAGAAGCCGCGGATGTCCGCATCCAAAATCCAGTTCACTTTCCGCTTCTTGATGCCCACGTAGAGCGCGTCCAAGGCTCGGTGACAGCTTCGTCCAGGACGAAAGCCGTAACTGAAACCCAGAAAGTCCTCTTCGTAGATGCACTCCAGGATCGTCCGTACGGCTTGCTGGACGATCTTGTCCTCCAGCGCCGCGATCCCGAGGGGCCGCGGCTTGCCGTCGAGCTTGGGAATCCAAGTTCGCTTGGACGGCCTGGCTCGATAGGCTCCCCGATGGATTCGACTGTGCGGATCGTCGATCCGCGTTTCGAAATCGGTGGCGTATTGAGCCCATGTCAGGCCATCGACGCCGGGCGCGGCTTGCTTCTTCAGGTCGAAGAAACTCGCCACCAGCAGTTCGGGCGTGACATGGTTCAGCAGATTGTTGAACCGCATCTTCTTGTCGCGTTGTGCCGCTTCTCGCACGCCCAGCAGTCCGCGCGACCTGGGAGTCCGGCGCTGTGTCCGGTCCAGTAGCGACTGCTCGGCGTTCTCCTCGGTCAGCTCCCTTCCCTCCACGGGCTCCGCCGACAGCGGCACGCTGTCGTTGTTCGCCTGCTTCTTTGGTACTATGGAACTGTCTGACTCCCCGGGAACGTGCATGTCGGACTTGTGGCCTCGCGCTTCTCCGACCGATCCGCTTCCGGTGAAACGGATGTTCCCGGGATCTCCCGGCTTCCGCGAGAAAAGTTTCCGGCCGTGCGGGTGGTCTCAGACTCCGTGGGGGAGACGTCGGACTCGCCATGATCGTTCGACATCACTGTTGCCTTCCCGCATGTATCGAGCGACGGGGTCAGGACAAGGTCGGCCGCCACAAAAGAATGTTTTCGGAGCTCGATACACCGCCCGGCCGTGCCTCTGTGAACGCTTCGCCCTGCCAGTTGCCCGACACGACGCATCACTCGAGGCCGAGGTGGCTGGCTAGGCCTTGCCTCGTGCGACTCTTTCATTCGCTACTCTCCTCCGGCTTCGCGCCGGCGCACCCTGACCCCTTTGAATTTGACCTTAGAATTTTCGCCTTGTTCACCGGCTTCCGATGGTAGCTGCCGGCCCGCGTGTCTAGCCGCTCCGGCGCGCTGGACATCAACCACTTCCACGTCACCGCCCGCCGCCGCGTGCGCGACGTCCACGCCCTGGCCCGCGCCATCCGAGCAAGATTTTGGGCCTATTCCATTTAGAAGCGGAAGAGCCAACGAATCAGGCGGCGCGTGGCGCGTCATGCCTTCAATTGCTCGTCGTGGCGCATTGAGCTCGGCGGCTGGTCGGCGCGGTGGACATTCGCCAGGGCGGCTTTGCGCCGGCGTGTTGTTCCACATCGTTGTCTTCCCATTCGATCGACACACCGCCGCTGAAGCCGGCGCGGTTCAGTTCCACGAATAACTCTTCGACCGGCGTGGCGTCGCGGGCGGTTCCGGCGGTCACGAAGTTCCAGCCGTTGTGCTTGTCGCCAAACGGTTGATGGCCGCCCAGCCGGCCGTTGCGCGTGTAGCCATCGATCACTTGCACTCCCTTGATATGCGCCAGTGGATCCGTTCGCCGAACTCGCGAATGAAGTCCACGCCCGACACGCCCTGCCATTCCATGTGCGAGCAATCGAAGTTGAAACCGGTCGCCTTGGCGAAGCCGGCTTTGTCGACCGCCGCCAGGTAATCGCGAGCGCTGGCGATATCGCCCATTGCCCGTTCGCTCGGATGGCATTCGAGGTCGTAGGTCGTGCCGTATTTTTTGCACGCTTCGAACACCGGCCCAAAACGCTCGACCAGAGAGCTCGAGGCTCGTCGAATACACGTCGGGAATCTCATGTCCGCCCAGCGAGCGAGGCAGCGGCGGAAACAGGAACCAGTGGCTCCAGCAGTGGGCCGGCGAGCCGACGAAGCCCGAGACAGGCACCGTGCGATCTTGCAACTGACCAACAAAGTGCGCGAGCCGCACCGCGGCCACGAGCGACTGCGTCGCTTGGCGCCGCGCGATCTCGGCCACGTCGTCGGGCACGAAATACGGATCGACGCGCGGCGGCTTGTTGCCCGCGGCTCGCCAGCGCGCATAGGCCTCGACCGACTCGCCGCCGAGGAACTGAAGCGTCTTGGCGCTCGGTTCGTCGCCCAGGGCTTGGCCCTGCAAGTGAGCGGCGATCGAGAGGATTTCGAGCCCGCGCGACTTGGCCTTGGCCACGCGCTCGCCGGCGTAGGCTTTGGCGCCGGCGTCGTCGGCGCAGCGAGCGAGGTCGAGCTCCCAGCTCGCTTCTTCCCAGCCATCGAACCCGGTGGCGGCAACCCAATCGAGCCATTTATCTTCCGGCACGTTGCCAAACTGGCCGCGAACGAGTCCGATTTGATGATACGAGTGCTTTCCAGGCCGATGCTGTTTCGTTTGGTGGTGGCCCATCGTGGGTTGTCTCCTGGGGGAATTGGCTCTGAGCTTGGGGGGTATGCGGGGAACCGGACCGCAGGCCGGCGAGCTTGGCACGCGCCGCCGAGGGCGCCGCCGGCCGGGCAAGCGACGCCGGCCATGGGCGTCGAGTTGGGCATCTTAGCAGGCGGTTTGGCGACGCAACAGCCTTTGGCCATTGCGCGCCGCGACGGGCGCCGCGACGGGACATTTTCAGAGCCGGCCCCTATGATTTCCTAGGGGCGTCTTCGCGGCGCGGCGTGGGATCGTAGCGATTACGACGCCGGATCGGACCGCGCCGGGGGATTTCCGGCTTCGAGGATCGACGCCAGTCGGCAATCTCGGCCGCAAATTACCCATCGGGCGCAATCGCCAAAGACGGCCTGCATTGCGACGGAAACCTCAATCGGCATAGAGACTTAAGTCGGCGCCGATCACGCGACCGCGCAAAGCGGGAGGTTTGTCAATCGCGACAGGATCGATCTACGTGTTACGACTGGAGAAAGTTTCTAAAGTCGCGCCCTCGATTGAATCGAAAACAAACGTGGAAGGTTTGTTCGGCACGCAGCCTGTGGCGAATGCGACAGGACACTCGGGCCGGACACGCCGACTGCAGGGGGGAACCTGCCGCACGGACTACTACGACCGCGCCGAAAGCATGGGCGTCGCATTGCGCTAGCAATCGCGCCCAAGCTCCGCTTGTCTCCCCCCTGGCGAAACGTTTCCATCCGCCCGACTTTACCGGTTTTGGCGTTCGATCCGCGTAAGAGCCTTTCTTGGCTTTGCCAGTTTGCTGGCGAACGCGGATTTTACGGACGCTACCGGCAAAAGCCGGCCGATGTAATCACTGAGGCACGGATCAGAGGGACCTGAACCAGGCCGCGGCGAGTTGATGCGAGACACCCAGCCCCGACCCAGATGTTACGTGTGACGACTGTTCGAACTACCGGCGGTTCGAGGGAACGAACCTCCGACTGGAACAAGCCCACGCGACAACCAGGGGCCACCGACCTCCAAAGGAACCCGAAAATTCCGGCGGAGTTAATCCCAAGAAAACAAGCGAGCGCAAATTGGAGAGCCTGCAATGAAGGTCTTCACAACGGGTCAGGTCGCCAAGATCTGTAAAGTAGCCCCGCGTACTGTCAGCAAGTGGTTCGATTCCGGCCGCCTCAAGGGATACCGCATCCCCGGGTCGCAAGATCGCCGGATTCCGCGTGAGTATCTGATCCGCTTCCTCAAGGAACACGGGATGCCCCTGGGCGATCTCGAAGACGAAGCAATGGCCAAAGTGCTGGTCGTGGGCCAGGATCAGGTCCTGATCGAAAATCTCAAACGTGAACTGCCCCTCGATCGATCGTTCAAAGTGGCGGTGGCGGCCAGCGGATTCGAAGCCGGCATTCAGGCCGAGAGCTTCCATCCGGACTGCATTATCGTCGACTTTTCGATCGGCCGGGTCGAAAGCTTGCAGATTTGCCAAAATCTGCGCCGGAATACCGAATACGCCGACACGATCTTGATCGCCCTGCTGCCCGACGATGGCAGTTCGATCAGTTTCGATCGTTCGACGATCAACGAAACGTTCAAGAAACCGTTCGATGTGGTCCTGCTCGCCGAGCGTCTTCGCACGCTGATCGGCGCCCGGAAAGAGCTTGTTTGACCCGATCGGGTTACGACCAACTCTCCACGCGCCCGAATTTCGCTTCGCCGCTCATACGACCCCACCCGTCGCGGATTGACCCCCGCGGCGGTTTTTTTTTGCGCCCGAGCGCATTCTTTTGGCCTCGGCCCGACCGAGAACAGGCCGCGCGGCCGTCCGTCCCACACGACCCACACGGTCCGCGGAGCAGTCGGGCTACTTGCAATGCTCCGCCGCGCCCATTAAACTGCCCGTTCGCAAAATGGGTGCCCTGCGATCCCTGGGATAACTGGCGAGGATGTAGCGATTCGCGGCCTCCTGCCTCTGTTCTCGGCGCGCCAGGGCCGCAATCATGGAACGCGTGTCTCGGTTCGACATGTTGAAACTGCGGCCTCGTTATACGCTGCTCACGGGCGCTGACTGGCTTGCTCGGGCGGTACCTGCTGCGCGATCTCACGCTTGCGGGGCATCGCGTGTGCGTGCTTGTTCGCGGTCGGCGACGCGCCTCCGCCAGCGCTCGTGTCGAAGGCGTGGTGCGCCGCTGGGAACAGACCCTCGAGCGCGATCTACCGCGGCCGATTGTGCTGGCTGGCTCGTTGCATGAACCCGGCTTGGGGCTCGGCGATCGAGACCGCGAGTGGCTCGCGGACCATTGTCACTCGGTGTTGCACAGCGCCGCGTCGCTGAAGTTTCAAACTTCCGACGATGGGGAACCGAGCCGCACCAATCTTTTGGGCACGAAACGGCTCCTCGACTTTTTCGAGCCCACCGGACTCGACGAGTTTCACCACGTGTCGACCGCCTACGTCGCGGGCGCTCGTGAAGGTCGAGTGCGCGAAGATGAGCTCGACATGGGGCAATCCTGGGGAAATCCCTACGAAGAGACCAAAGTCGCGGCCGAGAAGATGCTCGCCGAGCGGCTGCCCAAGGAAAACCGCACAATCTATCGCCCCTCGATCATCGTGGGTGACTCGCAAACCGGCTACAGCGCTACCTTTCACGGCTTTTACACTCCGCTGCGGCTGGGAGTGGCGGTGTGTCCGAAGCTGCCGACGAGCGAGCTCGCCGCGATTGACTTTCTGGGCCTCTTGGGCCTCCGGGGCGATGAATGCAAGAACTTGGTTCCGGTCGACTGGGTATCGGCCGCGATTGTGCGAATCATGGGCCGACCCGATCTGCACGGCGCCACCTACCATTTGACCCACCCTCGGCCATTGCCGGTTTCTCGGTTGCAAGAAGCGTTTGTCGACCTGTTGCTCCCGCTCATGGGTCGCGATACCCGAGCCGCTGGCGCTGCATCTTCAAACGGCGCGGGCAGCGCTGCCGCGTGCGACGATGAGTCGTTCGGATCGCGGGAAATGTCCTCGTTGACGTCGCCGGCCGCGTTCACCGAGCAAATGGAAGTTTATCGCGCATACTGGCGCCATGACCCGACCTTCGACCGCGCGAACATTCTTCGGGCGCTACCCGAGCTGCCCTGCCCGGAGCTCGACGCGAAGCTCTTGCGAACGCTTGGCGAATTCGCAATGCGACATAATTTCAGCGCGCCGCTCGATCCCCCGGCGGCGAAGCAAACCTCGCTTGGGCCCAAACCTGTCCAAGATTGTTCCGCGGGTTCCAAACCGCAAGTAAGATCGACGGGTTCGGATCGCGCGGTGCGAGCCATCAATTTGCAAATCAGCGGCCCGGGCGGCGGGGAATGGCATGTGGTCGAGACCGCGGGGCGGCTCTCCGCCGCGCGACCGGGCGGGCTCGACGACGCCGACTTTTGCCTGCGCATGAACCATGTGACGTGGCGAGAACTTTCGCGGGGGCGCGAGCGTTCGGAAGGTCCGAGCCTAGCGCAAAACGCGGTCGCGACGGGAAAGATCGTAATGTTTGGCCCTCGAATTCATCGCGGCTTGGCCCGGGAAGTGCTGGAAACGGCAGCCGCGCTTGCGGGGCGATCACCGTCTCCATAAACGTAGATCAACGTCGTCGAAGACAAGAGACCGATAATTTTTTCAAGGCATTGTATTGGCATGAAGTCGAATTCCTCTGGTCCCGTTCCGATTGCAATCGTCGGCATGGCTTGCCGGCTCCCTGGCGCCGCGGGGCTCGAAGCCTATTGGAAACTGATTCGTTCGGGACACCAGCGCCATCGGCGAGTTGCCCGAGAGTCGGCTTGATCGCGAGCTTTATTTCGATCCGGCTCGCGGCGTGCAGGGTAAGTCCTATTCGCTCCTCGGCGGTTTGATACCGGAGCGCCCCGTTTCCGCCAAAGCGCTCGGGCTCTCGAAAGAAGTCGCCGACACGATTGATATCGCGCACCTGACGATCTGCGACGTGGCGGCCGAAGCGCTCCGACATGCCAAGATGAACCCGTTTGATTTGCCCAGCCGCAACGTGGGCGTGTATATCGGTGGCGCCGGTGGCTCGAACTGGGCTGGCGACCTTGTGTTTACATGCCTGATCGAGGAAACGGCCGCTTATCTGCACGATCTGCCGGAGTTCCAAAAGCCGGCCATCAAGCGCCGGTTGGGCACAAAGCAGATCGGCGAGGTCGCCGCCCAAGTGGTTGACCAAATTCGCCAGCGCTATGCGCATCGCCGACGGCCGGTCGGGCCGAATCTCGCGGCCCACATGTCGGCCGGCATCATCAATCAGGCGTTCGGGCTCACCGGCCCGTACATGGCGATCGACGCCGCATGCGCGTCGTCGCTCAAGGCGATGATGCTTGCGGTCAATGCGCTCCAGCAAGGCCGGCAAGACATGGCCATCATCGGGGGCGCGTCGTACTGCAAGTCCGATAGTTTGGTGCTGTTTTCGCAAGCCCATTCGGTGAGCGCCCGCGATTCGCGTCCCTTCGACGCCGACGCCGATGGCCTGGTCGCCTCCGAGGGTTATGTGGCGGTGGTGCTCAAAACCCTGCCCCGAGCGCTCCACGACGGCGATCCCGTGTTGGGCGTGATTCGCGGCATGGGCATCTCGACCGACGGCAAGGGCAAAAGCCTCTGGGCCCCGAGAAAAGAAGGCCAGGTCATCGCCATTCATCGGGCCTATGGCGAGCAGCTCGATCTGAAGCGTCTTCAATATATCGAAGCCCATGCCACGTCGACCCAAGTGGGCGACGCCACGGAGCTCACCGCGCTCTATGAAGCGCTCGAAGGCCGCTTGGCGCCGGGCCAGCAAATTCCGCTCGGAGCGTCGAAAGGCAATATCGGCCACACGCTCGAAACCGCCGGCGTGGCTGGGCTCGCCAAAGTCATGCTCGCCATGCAGGCCGCCACGATCCCGCCGGCCGCCAATATCCGCAAGCTCAATCCGCGCGTCGACTGGAAGAACATGCCCTTCCGCATTCCCACGTCGCCCGAGCCCTGGCCGGAACATAAAGACGGCCATCCGCGCCGCGCGGCCGTGAACGCCTTCGGCATCGGCGGACTCAATGTGCATGTGGTGATCGATCAGTATGTTCCCGCGAAGCCGGCCAGCTTCTATCAAAGCGCGGCGCCCACGGCCGGAGCCCGCGATCCCAATGAACCGATCGCCGTGATCGGCATGGGCGCGATTTATCCGGCGCGCACACGATCGAGCGTTTCTGGGAACTGCTCGTCTCGGGCGACGATCCCAAGACCGACGCCACGCCGACCCGCTGGAACAAGGACATTTACCGCGCCGAGCCCCAGCCCGGCGAGCCGCTGCCGCCCTGGCGCACTCCCACCGCGCGCGGCGGGTTCTTGACCGACTGGGTCTACGATTGGCGCAAGAACAAGGTGCCGCCCAAGCAGGTGGCCAACGCGAATCCGCTTCAATTCATGCTGCTCGACGCGGCGGCCCAGGCTTTCGAACAAGCCGGCTACAAAACGCGGCCTTTTGATCGCTCGAAGGTCGGCGTGATCGTGGGAACCGTCTTTGGCGGCGACTTCGCCAACCAATTGCAGATGGGCCTACGGCTGCCCGAGTTCGAGCAGATCATTACGCCGCTGCTCATCGAGCGCGGCGTCACGAAAACCGAACTCAAGGCGGCGCTCGAGCAATATCGGCAAATATTGCTCAAGCGAATGCCGGCCCTGATGGACGAAACCGGCAGCTTCACCAGCAGCACGCTGGCCTCGCGAATCACCAAGACATTCGACCTCCAGGGCGGCGCGCTCGCGCTCGACGCCGGCGCCGGCTCGGGGCTCGCCGCCGTGAGCGCCGGCATGGACATGCTGCGCTCGGGTTCTTGCGACATGATGATCTGCGCCGGCGCTCAGCGAAGCATGGACGCCGTAATGTACGAGGGCCTCGCCCGCGGCGGGCTCCTCGCGCCGGTGAACCAGCCCCGGCCTTCGACGCCCGAGTCGATGGCGTGGCGCCGGCCGAAGGCGTCGGCGTGGTGCTGCTCAAGCGATTGAGCGACGCCCAGCGCGATGGCGATCCGATTCGCGGCGTGTTGCGCTCGGCGGCGGTCGCGTCGAATCTTCGCGCACCGCGCCAGGCCGACGAGCCCGCGATGCGCCGGGCGCTCGAAGCCGCCGCGATCGATCCGGCGCGCATGTGCGCGATCGAAACGACCGGGGGATTTCCCACCGAGGAGCCGAGCGAACTCGAGGCCATTGCCGCCGTATACGACACGCCGGAGCGCGCCGAGCCGATGCGCTTGGGCTCGATCGTCGGTCAGTTCGGACATGCGGGCGCGGCGAATGGCATGGGGAGCCTGTTGAAAAGCGTGATGACCTGGGAAAATGAAACGGCGCCCGCGGGCGTCGCGCCCAGCGATGTTTCCGGCGCGGTGCGCGAGCGGAAGGCATTGGTCGAAGTCACTCGGGAAACCAAGCCCTTGCGTTCGGCCGACGGGCTCATCGGCGTGTCGGCGGGTTGCGCTAGCGGTCAAACCTACCATGTGCTCGTGGCCTCGGGCCGCGAGGCGGCGTCCGAAGCAAGCTCGGCCAAGAAGGCCACGGCGGGGACTTCGGCCCCCCGGCCGCGCGCGGCGGCGAGCTCGTCGGGCGACCCCTCCGAATCGCAAATCGTGTTTGTATTTCCGGGCCACGGCTCGCAGTATTCGGGAATGCTCGAGTTACTCTCCCGGCAGTTTCCGCCCGCCGCCGCCGCGCTTGAGCGGGCCGAACATGCGCTCGCGGCCATGGGCTCGGATTCTTTTGCCAGTGTCGCTTGGAACACCGGCAAACCGTTTTCGCCCCAGCTTTGGCACGGCCAGATGGCGATCTTGGTTTCGGAATATGTGTTGCTCGAATCGCTCGCCGCGCTGGGTGTGCGGCCCGACGCGGTCGCGGGCCATAGTTTCGGCGAGTATGCCGCCGGTCTCGCCGCGGGCGCCTGGACCCTCGAGGCGGCGCTCGAGTGTGCCCGACTTCGAGCCGACGCGCTCGAGCGTGGGACGCGGCCGGGCGGAATGTTGGCGGTGCTGGCCTCGGTCGCCGACGCACAATCGCTCGTCGACGAGAGCGGCGGGAAAATTCATCTGGCCAATTTGAACGGACCGCGCCAAACCGTGCTCTCGGGCGAACTCCAAGCGATCGCCGCGGCGGAAGCGGCGGCCAAGCGCCGGGGCCTCGGCGCGCTGGTTTTGCCGGTGACGCGGCCTTTCCATTCGCCACTCATGGCCGGCGCCCAAACGATATTCGAGGCCGGGCTTCCGACCATCGCCATCGAGTCTCCAAAGCTTCGCTGGATTGGCACCGCGAGCGCGAAACCGATCGCGACCGTGGCCGACATGCGCCGCAGTCTGGTCGAACAGTTCACGCGACCCGTGCGGTACGACGCGATGCTTCGTGAATTGGTCGGCGAGCGGCCGGCGCTAGTCATCGAAGTTGGACCGCAGCAAGTGCTCACGAAATTGCATCGACAGTTGCTCGCGGTCGAACACGATCATCGGGCGATCGCCACCGACAACGCCCGTCGTCCCGGCGCCGAGCAACTGCTCGATGTCTGCGTGGCGGCGGCGGCGATGTCGCGGCCCTTGGTCGCGGCCACCACATCTCCCACGACGATGGCGCCGTCCGCGGCCCGTTCCGGCAAAGAGAGCGGCGGCGTGGTTGGCCGACTCATCGAATTCGATGCTACCGAGCGGCGTCGCGCCCGGCGGCGACTCGAAGGCAGTCGCGACGCTGGCGCCGGCGAGCGACGCCCGCGCGGTCATGCCGAACCGACGCCGGCAAGCCCTGACCGCGGCTCAAACCACGCGCCCGACGATCGCAATGGTTCGAGCCGCGCGAGCGGCCCGGCGCTTCGCAACGGCTCGGCTTCCGGCAACGGATCCGCCCCCGGCAACGGAGCAACCTCCGGCAATGGATTGGCGTCGGACCGCGTCGGGCAACAAGGCAAATCGGCGAAACATTCGGCGTCGTTGCCCCCTGGCGCCGGTTCGGCTCGCGGAGTGGCGCTTGGTCCCGCGGCGCCGGCCAACGGCTCTCGGCGGAGCATGGCGCCGATCGATGCCTCGCGAGGCGTCGTGGCCGAATTGCCATCGCCGGTGGATGTGCAAAAGCTGCAAGCGTTCTTGGTGAATTTTGTCATCGAACAGACCGGTTATTCGGCCGAGGACATTGAACTCGACGCGAATCTTGAAGCTGACCTGGGGCTCGACAGCATCAAGACCATGCAACTTTTCGGCGAGATCGGCGACAAGTTCCATGTGGCTCCGCCGCAAGGCGATGTGCGCTTGGAGGACTTCGCGACGCTGCGGCAGATTCTCGATTTTGTCGCTGGAAACGTGGCGAACGGCTCGTCGGCGATCGGCGGCGTCAAGGCCGTAGTCGAGGCCGACTTCGATGCCCACCTCGAAGACGACGAGCTTGATTCCGAGTCTCTGTCGGGCCGAACCGCGGTCGCCGCCGATGATTCCCGCGCCGAGGCCCCGACCGGCGAAATCCTGGGAGACCTAGAAGCATTTTTGATCGACTTCGTGGTTGAGCAGACGGGCTATCCGCAGGAAGATGTCGATCTCGACGCCGATCTCGAAGCCGACTTGGGCATCGATAGCATTCGCAAAGCGCAGCTCTTTGGTGAAATCGGCGAGCAATTCAAAATCGCTCCGCCCTCGGGCAATGTCACGCTCGACGACTTTCCCACGCTACGGAGCGTGATGGATTTTATTCTCCGCCCCGCGAATGCGAGCGATGAAACCGCACGAATGCCGGAAGCGGAAGCGAGTGACGATGATGCCGACTCCGATCCCCCCAGCCGCGGCCGCGCCGAAGTGGGCTCGGGGGCGTCGCAACGCGAGACCAGCGCCCTCGCGGTGGCCGAAACGGCTGACCTGGCCGAGGAACTGGAAAAGTTTCTCGTCGACTTCGTGGTCGAGCAAACCGGCTACCCGAGCGATCTCGTGGAACTCGATGCCGATCTTGAAGCCGACTTGGGAATCGACAGCATTCGCAAGGCCCAAATGTTCGGCGAAATCGGCGAACGCTTCAAAATCGCTCCGCCCTCGGGCAATGTCACTCTCGATGATTTTCCCACGCTGCGGCATGTGGTGGAATTTCTTTGCGAGTCGATGAGCGCCGCGCCCGCGGAGTCGTTCGGGGTTCGACAAACCATTTCGCAAGATGAACCCGCCGAGCCGTCGCGCGAATTTGCTCCCGCCGCGCCCGCTGAATCGCCGGTCGCCGCGGTCGAAGCGACTTCCGCCGAGTCGGACCGTGTGATGGAGCGATTTGTTATCGAACTCGTGCCCAGTCCCGCAAGTTCAGCCCCGGGCGAGCTGTCCGCCCGCGCGTTGCTCGGCGAGCGGTTGGTCGTAGCGGGCGAAGTCGCCGTTTGCCGATGCGTTGGCCCAGGAACTCGCGGCGCTCGGCGTCGACGCTGTGTCGATCGAGCTTGGCGATTCGGCGGAATCGGCTCGGGCGGCGATCGATCAGGCTTGGGGCGACGCGCCGTTTATGCATTTGGCGCTCGCCAGTCCGCGCGAGCCGTGGTCCGCGCTGCCCGAGGCCGACGCCTGGGAATCGCGCCGCGACCGCGGGCTCGTTGCCCCGTTTTTCGCATGCCAGCGTTGGTTCGAGTTGATCGCGACCGATTCTCGGGCGACCCAATCTCGGGCGGCCAAGCCAAAATCGGTTCTTCGCGGGGCCGCTAAGGCGCCCTCGCTTTCATCGCCCACGCTCTCGGCGATGCTTTCGCTCGGCGGCTTGGGACTTGCGGGCGAGAGCGGCGCGGTCGAAGGCGCCGGACTCTTGGGGCTGCTCAAAGCGATTGGAGTCGAAAGTGGCGGCGCGGTGAAGATTCGCGCCGTCGACTTCGCCGATGATTATTCGCCCAAGCGACGGGCGGCCGATTTTCTTGCCGAACTTGGCCGCGAAACGCCGTGGGTCGAATGCGCCTACGACGCGACGGGCCTTCGCCACGAACCGCGGGCGATCCGGCAGCCCGCGTCGACATTGCCTGTCGGTCGCATCGAGCGGGGCGGTCAATGGATCGTCACTGGCGGCGCTCGCGGTGTGACGGCGCTCGTGGCCCGCGAGCTTGGCCAGCGGTTTGGAATCGACTTGCATCTCGGTTGGCAGCAGTCCGGCGCCCCGGGGCGAGCATTGTCGCCCGGGACTCGCGGCCGAGGACTTGCAGAAGCTCAAGCCGGGAGTGTTGCGCAAGGCGCGGGCGAGCGGCGAGCGCCCGGCCGAGGCTTGGGCCCGCTGCGAGCGCGAATGGGAGATCGCCCAATCGCTGGCTCGGTGCGAGGCGCTCGGCATTCGCGCGACGTATCACGCTTGCGATGTCGCGGACCGGCAGGCGATCGCCGCGATGGTCGCGCAAATTCGCGACGAGCATGGCCCGATCGATGGCGTCGTTCACGGCGCCGGGGTCGAGCAGGCCTGCAAATTCCCCAAGAAGACCGAGATCTCGCTTCGCCGCTCGATCGGCGCCAAGGTCGAGGGCGCCTTGGCGTTGATGGAAGCTTTGGGCGACGAGCCTCCGCGTCACTTCATTGGCTTCACCTCGACCAGCGGCCGATTCGGGGGACTCGGACAAGCCGACTATTCGCTGGCCAATGCCTTGCTAGCCGGTGCGGTGGCTCGCTATCGCGGGCTGCATCCCCAGTGCGGCGCGGTTTGCCTCGACTGGAGCGCCTGGGGCGATGTGGGCATGGCTGCTCGGCCCGAGAGCAAATTCGCGCTTCAGAAAATGGGCCTCGTCTTCATGCCATCGGCCGAAGGCGTGGATCACTTGATCGACGAGCTGCTGCATGTCGGACAACATGCCGAAGTGCTCGTGCTCGACCATCCGGGGCTCTATGCCTCGCATCCCACAATGTCGGAGGTGGATCGGAAGCCCGCCTCGCTCGCGCGAACTCCTGCCCAGACCGACAGGTCGAACCTGGCCCCCGGCGAAGACGCTCCACCGACGCATGTCGAACCTCGCTCCACCGGTTCCGCGAGCTTCGCGCTCGGGCGCCGAGTGCGGAAGGCGCTCCGTCAGGCGATCGAGGCCTGGAGCGACGCGCACGGCCACGATTCCGACTCTTGGCTCGCCGCGATTCCCAAGGAACTTGCTCCGCTGGCCGCGATCGATTCGCTTGCGCAACTGCGCGAACTGGCCGCGGGCGCCGAAGTGCTGCCCGAAAGCGTGTTTGCCTGGTGGAACGCGTGGCAAGCGCGGGCGCATCCTCCGACGCTGCCGCCGCCGAGAGCGACGGTTCGCCGCGCTCCGCCGACGAGAGCGACGAGGCTGCGCGCGCCGGAGACCGCTTCGCGCGAGTTGCCCACGACCGATTTTCCGCTGCTCGACAGCGCCGAGTTGCAAGCGGGCGGGGTGGGAATCGTCGCGCGCACGACGCTCCATCCGGCGACCGATGTGTTTCTCCTGGAACACAAGCTGCATCGCCGTCCGCTGCTGCCGGCCGTGGTCTCGATCGAGATGCTGGCCGAGGCCGCCGTGCTCCTGCGGCCCGACGACGCGCTTGTTGGCTTCGACGATATCGATCTGCTCAACGGGCATACGTTCCTTTCGGATCGTTCGGTTCAGTTCCGCTGTGGAGCGCGGGCCCTTGACGACGGCAATGTTGAAGGCGAGCTGTCGCTCGACGACGCGGGCTCGCAATCGCGGCTCGTCACCGGCCGCGTGGCATTTTCGACCGCGCCAGTGGCCGACACACGGGTTGAGATCAAGTCGGCGCCCTTCGGCTGGACCAAGTTTTACTATCCCGACGATTGGGCAGTGCTGCATCATGGCAAGTCGCTCCGCACATTTGGCGAACTGATGTTCCAACATGGGGGCGGCTTGGCGCGGCTAACTGCCCCGCCGCGGTTTGAACTGGCCGGCAAGCGGCGCGGCGAGCGCTGGCTTACGCCCTCGGCGCTCATCGATGGTTGCATGGTGGCTTGCGGCACATATTCGTATTTCATGCTCGAGCAACGGGTCGAGATTCCGCGTCGCATTGGGCGATTGCGGCTGTTCGCGGCGCCGGCGAGTCGGAGACGTGTCAAATGCAGTTCTCGGTGCGCGGCGTCGAGCGCGATCTGACGCATTACGATTTTCAGTTGATCGGCGAGGATTCTCGGCTGATTCTCTCGGCGACCGACTTTGCCATGATGCGTATCGAAGGTGGCCCGACGTAGTCCTTGACACGCTGGCGGCCGCCGGAGCCGCCGCTTGATGTCCGCCGTTTTATTTTTCACGATCCCCCTGACGGAACCTTAGAGCGATGATCGACCTCACCGGAAACGTGGCCTTGGTCACGGGCAGTTTGCGCGGCATTGGCCGCGCTTGCGCATTGCGCTTGGCGGCGGCTGGCGCCGATGTGGTGGTGAACTATGTCGCCTCGCGCGCTGCGGCGCTCGAGGTCGCCGAGCAGATTCGCGCGTTGGGGCGAAATGTGCTTGTGGCGAAAGCCGATGTCACCGAGCGCGAGGATGTCGAGGACCTCATCGACTGCGTGCGGCGCGAATTCGGCCGGCTCGACATCGTGGTGTCCAACGCCGCCACCGGAGGATTTCGCGCGTTGCTCGATACTTCGGATCGCAATTTCGACGCCGCGATGCAAACCAATGTGCGGGCCCTTTTGTATTTGGTGAAGTCTTCGATCGACCTCTTGGCCGACCGCGAGCGGCGGGCGAAGGTGGTGGCGATATCGAGCCACGGCTCGCACATGGCGCTGCCGATGTATGGCACGATCGGCGCCAGCAAAGCGGCGCTCGAATCGCTGGTCAGGCACTTGGGACTCGAACTCGTGGTGCGCAATATCAACTTCAACATCGTCAAGGCCGGCCTTGTCGAGACCGATTCCACGGCCCGGCTCCCCGGCGCCGCGGCGATGTTCGAGGGTCGCAAAGCGCGATCCATGGTCGGCGATCGCGTGCTCACCGCCGACGATGTGGCCGACGCCGTTGCGTTTCTCTCGAGCGAGCTGAGCGATATGATTCAAGGAGAAACGCTCACGGTCGACGCCGGCGCCGCGGTGCGTGTTTGAGGCGGGGCGGGGCCAGGGCATTGCGGGTCCGCAGCCGTGGCCCGGGCGAAAGTCGATCTGTTTTTTCTTCTAAGGCAGAGATTTCATGAGCGGCGGCGATTCACCTCTGCTCGCCGCGCTGGCGGTCACGAAAGTGTACGGCCCGCCCGGCGCGATTGCCCCCGGTTTGGCGATCAACCACGATGGCCGGTTCGTGACGGCGCTGCGTGAGGTATCGCTGCAAGTCGCGGCCGGGGAGTTCGTCGCCATTGTCGGACCCTCGGGCTGTGGCAAAAGCACGCTGCTGCATCTGCTCGCCGGGCTCGATCATCCCACGGCGGGCCGGGTAATGTTCGATGGCGCCGATCTCGCGTCGCTCGATCGAGCGGCCCGCGCGACGCTCCGCCGCCGCCGGATCGGCCTCGTGTTTCAAAGGATTCATCTCCTCGCGAATCTCACGGCCATTGAAAATGTGCAATTGCCGCTCGCGGCCGACGGCGCTGAGCAGCCGCGCCGAGCTTGAGCGGGCGAAAGAACTTTTGGCCGCGGTCGGGCTGGCCGCGCGGGCAGGGCACTTGCCCCGATGCTTTCGGGCGGCGAACAGCAACGCGTGGCGATCGCGCGGGCCATGGCCGCCGCGCCGAGCGTGATCTTGGCCGACGAGCCCACGGCCGCGCTTGATTCGGTCGCTGGCCGCGCCGTGATCGATCTTTTGGCCGCGGTCGGTCGCGACGCGGGCCGCGCCGTGGTGCTTGTGACCCACGACCCGGAGCTCGCCGCGCGGGCCGACCGGCGCATTCGGCTGTTCGACGGACAAATCGTGACCGACCCAGCGCTGGCCGCCGCGCCGTTCCCGAGCGCGGCGTCGCCGAGCCCGTCTTCCGAATGCCCCGTGGCAGGGAGCGGCGCATGAAACTTTCGATGCTTGCTTATCGCGAGATCCGCAATCGCCCGCTGCGCGCGCTGGCGACGCTGTTGAGCGTGGGGCTCGGCGTGGCCGGAGTCGTGGCGGTGCGGCTGGCCTCGCTCGGCGCCGATGAAGCGCTCCAACAACTGCAGGAGGCAATGGCGGGCCCCTATGATTGCGAAATCACGAGCCGCGACGGAAGCCGTTTTCCCGAAGCGCGGATCGCATCGCTCGGCCAGGACGCCGAAGTCCAAACCTTCTCGCCGCTACTGCGCAAAGGCGCCGTGGCCTATGCCCATGGCAAGCGAGTGACGCTCACCGCGATCGGTGTTTCTCCGGAAGATCGCACCTTTGCCGAACAGTTCACACTGGCCGAGGGGCATTGGCTCGATGCGAACGCGACCCCGAGCGATGCGCGAGACGGCAAAGTGAGTGGCAGCGAAGCGAGTGACAGCGAAACTCGTGGCAGCGAAGCTCGTGATAGGGCTCCGGCGGCCGACGCGGCCGACGACGACTCGCGGTCGACCGCCGATCTGCCGCCGGTGGCGATCGATCAGAACTTCGTGCGCTTGCTCGAAGTGTCGGTCGGGGACATGGTGTCGCTGCTCCTGCCGGGCGGGCCGCTGCGAGTGCGCGTGGCGGGCGAGGTTGCTCCGCGGGCCCCGCTCGCGGCGGGCGCCGAGGGCGCGGTGTTTTTGCCGCTCGATGTTTTGCAGCGCGCGGCGCGAGCGCCGGGCCAGATCGATGTAGCGCGGATCGTGCTCGCGAAAGACGCTTCGCTTGCGGCTCTGGGGCGCGAGGTTGCTTCGCGATGGGGCGATGCGTTCGAAGTTCGCCCGCCGCTGGCTCGCGGCGAGCTCGCGGCCGAGACACGTCGCGGCGTGACCTATGCGCTCCAGTTCGCGCAGATTATTTCGCTTGTGCTGGCGGCGTTCATCGCGCTCAACACTTTTTTGATCGGTGTCGACGAGCGGCGGATCCAGTGGGGCGTGTTGAGCGCCGTGGGGCTCGCGCCGGGGCAGATTGTGCGAAGCGTGCTTGCCGAGGCTCTGGTTCTCGGCTGCGCCGGCTCGGCGCTGGGCCTGGCGCTCGGCATCGTCGCCGCCGGCTTCTTGGCCGAGCGCTCGGCGCATTGCGCGGCGCGGCGACCACGAGGGCGCCCATCGAGCCAGCGGCCCTGATACTCGGCGGAATTTTGGGCCCCGCGCTCACGCTCGCCGCGGCTTATGTTCCCGCGAGAAAGGCGTCGCGTGTCGAGCCGATCGAAGCAATGCGCGACGCGCCGCCGGTGGCCCAGCAAGCCGAATTTCCCGCGGTGCTTTGGCAAGCGCGCTCGCGGTCTGGATCGGCTCGGTGGCGGTCTTGGGATGCGTGGTGACTGGAGTGTTGGCGGCGCCGTGGTCGCTGCTGGGCGGCGTGGCCATGATGTGCAGCTTCGTCTTGCTCGCGCCGCCGATGCTTCGTCCGCTCTGCCGTCTGGTGCTGGCCGGCGGTTTGGCGAGGTTGTGGCCGATCGAAGGCGAACTGGCCAGCCGCCAATTGTTTCGCCGCCCGCGCAGGGCCGCGCTCACGGTGGCGGTGTTGATCGTGGCGCTGGGAGCGGGCATTGGGCTCGGTCATGCGATTCTCAATTCGCTCGCCGATGTGCGCGCCTGGTATCGCCGGGCGCTCGCGGCCGATGTGGTGCTGCTACCGCTCGATCCGGCGCGGGCCGCCGAGTTTAGCGCCGATGGTCATTCGCCCGTGGAAAAGGAGCTCGCGGCGCTCGCCGATGTTCGCGATCTGGAGACGGTGCGGCTGGCCAATGTGGCGCGTGCATGATTTGCCGGTGGTGCTCGTGGCCCGATCGCTCGCCCCCGAGCGACCCTTGCCCTGGGACATCGGCGCCGACGAGGAATCGCAAGTGCGCAAGGCTTTTCTGGCTGGCGATGCGGTCATCGGCAGCGCGCTCGCGGCCCGGGCTAAGCTTGTCGTGGGCGACCGGGTGGAAGTCCGGCATGAGGGACGCATCGTATCTCCGCGGATTGCGGCGGTGGTCACGGACTTCAACGCCGGAGGGCTCTCGCTGTACTTGGAGCGCGGCGCGGCGCGCGAATCGCTGGGCATCGACGGGGTCGACCTGTTTCTCGTGCGTCTCGGACACGACACGCCGGCGCTGTGCGCTCGGATCGAAGCCATTTGCCACCGGTTTCAATTGACCGAATGGTCGTTTCAAGACATGCGCGACTTTTTGGAAGGGCTGATGAGCAAGGTCGTCACCGCGTTTTGGGTGGTCCTGGCCTTGGGGCTTTTGATCGGCGCGATCGGGGCGAGCGTCACGATCTGGATGAATGTGCTCGAACAAACGCGCGAGATCGGGCTTCTCAGGATCGTGGGCATGACCCAGGCCCAAGTGCGCCGGGCGATTGTCTCGCAAGCAATCTTACTGGGCGCGTCGGCGCGATCTTGGGAGTGCTCGCCGGCCTGACTTCGGCCTATGTGATTCATCTGGCGATGACCAAGCTGCTACTGCGGCCCGGCGTGTTCGAGGCGCGGCCGCTGGTCGTCGTCGGTGGCGCGGGAATGATGATGGCGCTGATTGTGCTCTCATCGCTCGCGCCAGCCTGGCGAGCCAACCGCATGAATGTATTGAGCGCGCTGCACTACGAATAATCACGATCGCGGCAATATCGCCGGGATATTCCTGAAATCGCAATTCCGAACGAGAGAACGCATGCCGAAAACAACCGCGAGTCGAGCTTGGCTGTTAGCGGTAATGTCGCCGCTATGGCTTTGCGCGCCGCTGGTGGGGGCCGAGCCCGCGGCGAATGTTTCCAAGCCCGATGAAGCGAAACCGGTCGAGCCCGCGGCGGTGCGATTGGCGCGATATCTTCCGCCGACCGCGCCGCTGTTCGTTTCCACGGCCGATCCCGCGCGGTGCGAAGCCGCGTGGCGCCTCGCGTCGTTTTTTGAAGCCTATGAAGACGAATCCATGCAGCCGTTTTGGGCCGAAGTTCGGCGCAAACATGGCGGTGTGCTCCCCACCGAATGTCTGGGGCTCCGCTGGGCCACGCTTACCGCGGCCGGACCTGCCGGCGCCGCTTATGCGCTATGGCCGAGCAAGGATGGCGCCCTGCGGTCGGTGGTGCTCGCCTCGGCCGCGAGCGGCTCGTCGAACGATATCGCGGGCGACGCTCGCTTGCCGGCCTTATTCGACACCTTGCGAACCGAATGGACTCGGCAGGGCTTCGAAGTCACGGAACGACATGCCGGGAAAATTCGCGTGCTCGAAGGCGTGTTTGCCTCGGAGCCCGCGAAGGGCGCGCCCGCGCCGCCGGTTCGGTCGCCCGCGCCGCCGGGCATTAAGAAGCCCGCCGCCAAGGCGCCCGCGGCGTCGGTGGCGGCCGCTCCCCGTGGGTCGCTTCCCGAGCGCGCGGCCTTTGCTTGGCGCGAAATGTTGGTGACTTGCGACTCGCGCCGTGGCCGACGAAATTTTGGAGTTCTTTGAGTCGCCGCGCGCGGCGACGCTCGCCTCCTCGGCATCGTTCGGGCAAGTGCTCGCCGATTCGGGCGCCGACTCGCCCGACGGACTTGTGTGGTATGCCGATCCCTGGCGGATTTGGCGGGCGTCGCTCGGCAGCGGGCGAAGCGATCGGGCAGGGCGGCGGCGATTCGACCTTTTTCGTCGGCAAGGGTTCACGGTGATCGCGCCGCTGGGAGGCGTCGTGCGATTTGGACTCGAACACGACGATCTCGCGCAAACCACGCGCATTCTTCACGCGGCGCCGCTTGCCAAAGGCGCGGCGCTCTTGTCCTTCGATCCGGGAACCGAATTCGCGCTGCCCGACTGGCTGGTGGCCCGGCCGGCGGCGATCAGCGTGTGGCGCCTGGACACTCCCAAGGTGATCGCGGCCTATGGCTCGGTGTACGATCAGCTTTATGGCGGCAATTATCAGGGCGCCTTCGACGAACTGCTCGATAGCATCGAAAAAGCATCCGATGGTCCGCGGGCCGCGGTACGATCCGATTTGCTCGAGCGGCTGCGACCGCCGCTTTATCGCATGCGCGATTATCTGGGCGAAAAGACGAAAGCCAATCCCGATGGTCAGCGCACGCTTCTGGCCGCGCGGCTCGGCGATCCGCGGGCGGCCACCGCGGCGCTCGAGCGTTTTTTCACCGGCGATGACGAAACTTCGATCGTCCATTCGCCGAACGGCGTGCTGTGGCAAGCCAAAGCGCCGGGCGCGCCGCTGATGAAATCCGACGCCGATGATCCGCTTTCGCTCGATATCGCGGCGATTGCGGTGACGCGCGAGACTTTGGTCGTGGCGAGCGATGTCGATTTTCTGCTCGGCGCGATTGGAACCGTTGAGCATGGCGCGGCGGCGTCGCGCGGCTTGCTGGGGTCGAAATACTTTTCAGCGGCGAGCGGCGCTCCCAGCGATCTGCGAAGTTGGCGTGATCTGGCCGCCGACATGGAATCGCATTTTCGCGCGGCCCGAGAGCATCGGTTGGCGGCGAGTGGCGATTGGGAGTCGCTACTCATCGAGGGGCTTTTTCTCGGTGATCGCGCGGGCGACTTTCCCGGCCCCTCGGTGAACGCCGAGAGTTTGCCGCCTTTTTCCAGAATTAGCTCCTTCTGGGGTAGAGAATGGCTCGATGTGCGGCCGGCGCCTTCGGGATGGACGGCGCAAGGCCGAATTTCCCGGGAAGCGAGCGAGGAATAACGTGATCCGACTGTTCGCTTCATTGACGCTATTCGCGCCCTGGGCTCTTGCCGGGCTCGTGGTGTCGGCCAACTTCGACGCGCGCGAGGCCGCGGCTCAAACCCGCCGCGGCGCCGCAATGCCGATCATAACCGACCGGCTCGAGCCGAGCTCCGCGCGGCGGAACACCCCGGATGCTCCATTGCGCAATGCCGTGGAAGATGCCTGGCGGCCGTTCGATGCTTGGCTGGGCGAATCGCCGGGCGTCGCGCTTTGGCGGCAGCGATTGCAAACCGACGAAATGGCGCGGCAACTGGCGGCTGAAAAGCCCGATCTGGCCACGTTGGCGAGCTTGCGGGCGCGGATCGCGGCGCAAACATCGCTTGCTTCGCATCCGACCCGCCAGACGCTACTCGCGGCGCTCGACCGCTGGATCGCCGCGCTCGAACCATCGGCGGCCGACGCGCTCGCCGCGGCCCGCGCTGCCGGCGCTTCGCCGCCGACCGCGGTATTGTTGTCCGCGGCCCGCAAGCAGCTTGCCGCGCGCTGGAAAATCTCGATCGGAGAATTCGGGCCTTTGGAGCCGGCGGGCGCGAATGGCGGACCTTTCTCGCGCTCGACGCGCTTGAAGTCGGGAGCGATGCGACTCTCGCCGACGCGGCCCCGTTGAGCGCGACCGCGCTGTTGGCCGCCGAACACCGCTTGCGGGCCGCCGAGGCGCTATGGAACCTTGACGCGCCTGCGCGTGGCGCGAGAGAGTGTCGAGCGCTATCGGCAGACGGCGCTTGTCGCGAGCGAACCCAACTTCGCGGCGCTGCGCGCTGAAAAGCTTCAAACGCTCGAGACCACGCTGGCGGAAATGGTCGCAGCGGCGCCGCGGCCGGCCGAGACGCCATCGCCGACAAATGTTCGGGCCAGGATCGTCGAACTAGGGACATGGTTCGAGCAGCGCGGCGATGCCCCCGAGCTCGTGGCGATCTTGCGCAAGCTGTATGCCCGGCCCAATCTCGTGATTCGCTTTCCGACCGGATCAATTGCGGCGTATTTCGACCGTCCGGTCGAGGAGTCGTTTCCGATCGACGATGTGTATGTCAACACGCGCGTCGCCGGCGCCGGGTCTTTTCAAGGCGTATTGCGGGCCGAACCGATTGCCACTCGCGGAGCGGCGGCCATCGACTTGGGACTCTTCGCCGAAACGCGCGCCCGCACCCAAGGCTCGAACAGCGGAGTGCAAGTCGCCTCGCGCAGCCAAACACGGATCATCGGCGACAAACTGCTGCTGGTCGAGCCGGCCGGGCTTCGGGCGCTGCCCGCGACGGCGGCGGCGCATGCCAACGTGGAATTCGAGAGCATTCGTTCGGGCTATGGCAGCGAGGCCACGTGGCGCGTGTCGGCCAACCGAGGTCGCGCGGAGCGGGAGTCGGAAGCGTCGGCGATGCGCTTGGCGCAGAGCGCGACTCGATACGATGGCCGCCGATCCGGTGGCGCGGTTCAACCGGAAATATGCGCGGCGGGTCGCGATGCCGCTCGCGACCCATGGCGCGTGGCCCGCGGCGTTTCATTCCTCGGCCGACAGCGAGGGTCTGCGCGTCGACACGATTTTTGGCCCCGCCGGCGATTGGGGGCCCGAGATCGCCGCGCCGGCGAGCGCGGAATCGGGCGTCGCGCTTTACCTGCACCGCTCGGCGCTCGAATACTTGGCCGCGAGATTTTGGGGCGGCAATCGGGTTCAAGGCGCGGAACTCGCGACCAATTTCGCGCTGCGGAGCTCGGGTTCCTCTTCTCCGGCCTCGGCGAGCGCGTCGACGGCGGGCGACGAATCGTCCGATGACGAGGGCGCCGAGAACACGGGGTGGTCGGTGGTGTTCGACGAATCGCCGGCGCGGATCACCTTGGACCACGACCGGCTTTCGCTACTTATGAACATTGGCCAATTCGCGGCGGGCGGCGAAAATTACGAGGGGGCGACCGTCGCGACGGAGTATCATTTGACCGAAGGCGGCGATCCCCGCTTCGCCTGCGAAGGGCGACCCAAGGTCGAGCAAGCCAAAAGCGATCGTCCTTTCACCGGGCGGCGCCAGGCGACCCGCAGTGTGCTGGCCCAGCGAGTGGCGAGCGCCTTTCAGGCCGACCTCATGCTCGCCTCACTGGTCGAACGCCTGGGCTTCGCTTCGCCCAAGATTCTTTCGGCTCGGGCCACCGATGATTGGCTCGTCATTGTATTGAGCGTGCGACCATGAGCTCGGTTGTTTCGTGCAACGACGCGACGCGGGGCGCGGCTTCGGCGGAAACGGCATCGCCGCGAGCCGGGGCGCTGTTTCCCTTGCCGCTCGAGCCGTTCGAGCTGTTGATGCATTGGGACGACCGCCCGACGCATCGCATGGCGTTTGAGATTGTCACGGAGTTTTCCGGCCGCGTCGACCGGCCGCTCTTCGAGACCGCGGTCGCGCACATGCTCACGCGTCACCCGCTGCTCATGGCCCAGGTCGCGGATGTCGATGGCGCGCCGCGTTGGGTAGCGACGCATTCCCCAGCGGCGGGAGAAAACGTGGTGCGCTGGACCAAGGCCGACCAAGTTTCGGCGACGGAACTGGCCGAGTTTCAATCTCCGCCGCTGGGTCGCGATGCGCGAGGGCCGCGCATTTTGGCGCGGGAGGGTGAGTCGGGAGTTGTGTTTTACTGGCGCTTTCATCATGCCACGTGCGACGGGCTGGGCGCCTGCGACGCGATCGGCGATGTGCTCGCGATCTACGAGGCGCTCGTCGCGGGGGAGGATTGGCGGGCCAGAGTCGCGCCGCTCGAGCCCGCGAGGCTCGCCCAGCGGGGTGTATTTGGTCGTGGCGCCGATCTCGCGGGGCGAGCCCAGCCGGGGGAGACCGTTGCGACCCGCGGTCGACCGGCCGACAACGTCGCGATTCCGAAGCCAAGTGTCGCGGACCGAGTGCGCCACGGGCTCGCTCGGTGGCGGCTCCTGCGAACATCGCTAGCCTATTCGCTTGGCGAAGTTCGAGATTTTCTGGCAAACGGTCCAGAATCGCTGCCGATCGGCCGGGAGTTGGCCGCCGCGAGCGAACTGCCACGCGGCCTGGGACCGCGCCCGCTGGTGGCCAATGTGCTTTCGCGCGAAACATCGCGCCGGGTGCGGAATGCGGCGCGCTCGCTCGATGTTTCGGAAAACGATCTGCTCCTTGCCGCGGCGTTTCGATCGCTGACCGCGATCTTTCGCGAGCAGGGGGCGCGGGAAAACGCACTCTTGCGAATCACCATGCCCACGAATATGCGGGTCGCGGGCGACGACCGCATGCCGGCCGCCAATGTGCTTAGCTACGCGTTTCTCGATCGGCGGCTCGCGCAAACCAACGACTTTCGCGAGCTCGCCGAGGGGTTGCGACACGCAAGCCGCGCGATTCGCCGCCACGATCTCTCGCGGCAATTCGTCGAAACGCTGCGTGGACTTTGCCGGCGGCCGAGGCTGCTGCGCTGGTCGCTCTCGCTGCCGCGATGTCTTTCGACCGCCGTGCTCAGCAATATCGGCGATCCGGCGCGGCGCTTTTCGGCCCGGGTGCGGCGCGAGAATCGCCATGTTTGGGCTGGCGAAATGAAGCTCGAGCGGTTCTACGGCGCCCCGCCGGTGCGGCCGAAGACTTCGCTGGCGATCGGAGTGACGAATTACGCCGGCGTGCTGGCCCTGGCGGCGGCGTTCGACTCGCTGGTGCTCGCGGCGGTCGACGTCGAACGGATTTTGGAGAACATGGTCGAGGAATGCCTGAAGTCGGCCGAACTTCCGGCACGGTCAAAGCACTAGAGATGGCCCTTCAAGAAGTCGCCGACTTGGCCAAACCATTCCTCGGGCGAATCGCTGGCGTGGATGCTGAATTCATCGAGCAATAGGTCGGTCCAATTTGCCTTGAGCGCGGCCAGGGGACCCAGGGGACTATCGGTGGCGATGCGCCAGGAGGTTTCGACCTGTTCGGCCGTGCCGAAACCGCCGACGACCAGCATCACCGCCGCGGTCGAAAGTCGCCGCAACATCGCCAAGTAGAGTCCTCGGCGCGGCGCGGCGAGTCAGGAAATCGGGCTCCTGGAATTCGGGATTTGGGTAGGTGTAAAACCCCTCGCCCGACTTGACGCCCAAACGCCCCGCTTCATGGAGCGGCTGCAAATAGGCGACGCTTTGGTCGAGCTCGACCGAGCCGCCGCGGCGGCGCGATTCGGCGATCGTCACATCGCGCACCACATCGAGCCCGACGAAATCCATGATGCCAAACGGACCGGCCGGCGCTGATTGCCAGCGCATCCAAGCGCGATCGATCTCCGCGGGAGTTCCGCGTCCATGCGCCGCCAGCGCCAGGGCAGCGCTGTGCAAGGCGCCGAAGAGCGTGTTGGTGAGGTAACCGGGCCGCTCGCGCGCGAGCACGATCGGCGTCGCTCCCAGGCTCTCGACATAACGGGTCAAGGTGTCGATCGTGGCCGGCGTCGCGCCGGGCCGGCCACGATGTCGAAAAGTCGCGAGCCCAGGTACGAGTGGAGCGCGGCGAACCGATCGCCGCGCCCCACCGCGTCGTCGATTTCCGAAACGAGCAAATTCGAGGTATTGGTCGTGAGAATCGTTCGCGGCGGGCACGCCTGGTCCGCTTGGCGGAGCGTTTCACGCTTCAGTTCGAGGTTTTCCGGCGTCGATTCGCTGAGCAGATCGGCCTGGTCGATGGCCTCGTCGAGCGTTTCGCATAGGCGCACGCGGGCCGCGGCTTTCCCGATCGCCACGGAGTCGAGCACCCGGCGGGCGACGATCATTTCGCCAATGCGCCGCTGGCGCTCGGGGAACTGGCGCCGCGCCTCGGGCGCCGGATCGAAGACTCGCGCTTCGTAGCCGGCCGACGCCGAGAGGAGCGAATTGAAGACGCCCATCGTGCCGCCGCCGACGAAGCACACTCGCTGGATTTCCTCGATCGGCATGGGCACGACGGTCCTTTTTGCTCGGCGGGGGTTACCGCAGTTCGCGTGGCAGGTTGCCGGGCAAGTAAAGATTGGTCGAGCCGCGCGTGATGCGCCCGGGTGAAACGCATGCACCGGCAATTCGGCAAGCGCGTTGATGATATGCGACTGGGTGGGGTTCTGTTCCCAGGTGACCCGCCGCCAGGCGAGGGCGCCTTCGCCGCGCCAAGCCGCGGTCGTGGATCGCGCGATCGGGAAAAGCGTCGGCTGATCGAGACCGGGGCCCAGGCCACCGATCGGCGGCAGGAATCGCCACCCCATCCAATGATTCTTGCCCTCGTGGGCAGCCTCTTCGGCCGCGATCTCCGAGGGGGTTAGCTCCGTGGTCTGGCGGATCGAGAAATCGAGAAACGTGTGATCGAAATGGCTGACCTCGCCGCGCCACTGGCCATCGGTTTCGAGCGCGTCGGGAATCGTGGCAAACAGTTTGGGCATGCCTTGCAACTCGCGGCCGGTGAGAATCGGATCGCAAAGATTTTCCCAGATCACGAGCGTGAAGTAGCCTGCGAGGCGATCGACTTTTCCCTCGAAGCGGACGGGCGCGATCGCTTCCACCAGGTTGTAGCCGCGACCTGCCAGCCAGTCGATGTCGCGATTCATGACATGGAGCACGATCACCGTCGGCGCCGTGAGCCGAAACGGCCGCGGAATGTAGCGGGCTAGCGCCTCGAATTCGGTGCTGTAGGAGAGCGTAAGCGTTGTCACATCGTGGTACATGCCGGTCGAGCCGCCCAGGGGACGCGGGCCGAAATGGGCCGGCATCATGGTCAGGGCCGAGCCCGAGGCTCGATTGACAAACGCTCGCGCCAGTCTTCTTAGAAATCGCATCGACGAGCTTTTCCGGGGTTCGCCCCCCGCCCTACCCTCTCCCAAGGGGAGAGGTTTTATTGAGAAGTTATTCTTCGCCCGTTTCCTATTCCACCAGCACGGTGTCGGAATTTTCGTAGGCCGGGGCGCAACAGCACAAAAACACGAGCGGCTCGACGCCGACGTTCGTGATTTTATGCGTCAGGCCCGGGGGTATCGCGATCGCGTCGCCGGGACCGACCGTTTGGGTTTCGTCGCCCAGCCGCATGCTGCCCGCGCGCGCAAGATATAGTAAATCTCTTCCGTCGCGGGGTGGTAGTGCGCGGTCGTGGAGGCGCCGACCGCGAGCCGCGCTTCGGCCAAGCTCTGCTTTTGGATCGAGGAATTACGATACGCCAGCAGCTCGCGGATCTCGGAGCCGTCTTTGGTGATAAACGCGGCGACTTGAGCGATCTGGCGCACATCCACGGCGAATTCCTCCCCCGATTCCGAATCGAATATTCGAACAAATAGCTGGCTCAATCGGCGGCGCCGCCGGCGCCGCCGACGAGGCCGGCTTGCGATAGATGGCAATCCGGGCCGGCGGGTAATCGCGCAAAAACCAATCGCCGGCCTCGGGCAAATGCGCGGGGTCGAACTGCAGGTCGGATTCGACCACGAACACGCTCCCCGCGCGGGCCGTCGCGACCAGCGACCCTAGCATCGCCAGCAATTCGGCGGGTCGGTCCGTGTACATGGCAAACGGCGGCGAACAGAACACGATCCAGCGTCGCGAGAGCGGAAGCTCGGTCTCCGGCGATGTGTTCAGCCGCCCGGCGAGCAATTGCTTGACCCAAAGCAGCGTGTCGGCGGCATGCACTTGGGTGATGTCGGCGAGGTCGAGGAGCGCGGCGTTTTTGCGCACCAGCGCCGCCGTGGGAAAATGCCGCTCGATGAATGTCGCGCCCAGGCAACCTCGGCTGATCGCTTCGAGCCCGAGCGCGCCGGCGCCGGCAAAAAGGTCGATCGCGTGGGCGTCGACCACATCGTCGCCAAGCAGGTTGAACACGGCTTCGCGCACGCGATTTTTCATCGGCCGGGTACGCTCGTCGCCGCTGTAGAGGAACTTGCGCCCGCGGAGCGTGCCGCCGACGATCCGGAGCCAGGTTTCCTCGCCCGGCGCCGAGGCCGCCTGCTTCGCCGAGCCGACTTGCTTCGATGCGCGCCCTTGCTTCGCCGAGCCCTTTTGATTCGAGCCTTTTGAGCCGCGAGCGGGGCCGGTGGGCTGATCGCGGCGAGCTTTTCGCATGTCGATTCCGAAATCGCGGTCGCGGCAAAACTGGCCGTCCAACAGCGGAAGCGGCCCAACACGCGGGCGACTTCCCGATCCGCGTTTACTATAACATAATTAGGCGGGCGGCGGCGCTGGCGCCCGCGAGCAGATCACCAGTCGAGGGAGAAAATGTCGATGAGGCGGTATTCGAAACGGGCGGATTTCGAGCGGCAACGATTCGCGGCTCTAAAAACGGGCGGGCGATTTGGCGCGCTGTTGCTGATGGGCGTGCTCATGATTGCCGCTCGTCGGACGGCGCTTGCGGGCGACTTGCCCTCGGCGAGCAGCGACAAGACGAAAGCCGCCGCGACTGGAGCGAGCGCCGGCGCCGAGGCGCCGGCGATGCAAGCCTTCGACAAGCAATATACCGAATGGAAGACGCTGCTCACCGATATGCGCAAGGTGCAAGAACAGTTTCAGGTGGCGAACGACAGAAAAGAGCACGAAGCGCTCGGCGAGAAGTTCAATCAATTGCTCGCCCGCGGCCACGAAATGGCGCCGCGCTTGGTGGCCGCGGCCGAGGCGGCGCTCGCCGAAGACCCCAGCGCCACGAAGCTGGTCGACTTCTTGTCGGGCGTGGCCATCGACGATGTGCGGTCCGGAAAATACGATGGCAAGGACAAATACGAAGAAGCCTATCGGATTGGCAAGCGAGTCGTCGAATCGGGCAGCAAGAGCCCCGCGGTACACAACGCGCTCGGCGTGGCGGCGTTTTGCGTGAACGACTATCCGCTGGCTCGCAAGTATCTCAATCTCGCCGCCGATGAAAAATCGCTCAGTGACCCCGGCAAGCAATTCCTGGGCATTCTCGACGAAACCGAAAAGCAGTGGGCCAAGGAGTCCAAGATTCGCGAGGCCGAAGCCAAGGCCGACGATCTGCCACGCGTGAAAATCTCGACCACCAAGGGCGATATCGTGGTCGAACTCTATGAGAACGAAGCGCCCAACACGACCGCCAACTTCATCAGTCTGGTCGAAAGCGGCTATTACAAAAAGGCGCCGTTTCATCGGGTGCTCCCCAACTTCATGGCCCAAGGCGGCGATCCCACCGGCACGGGCTCGGGCGGGCCCGGCTATTCGATCGCTTGCGAATGCTACCGGACCGATCACCGGCTCCATTTTCGCGGCGTGCTGAGCATGGCGCACGCCGGTCGCGACACCGGCGGCTCGCAATTCTTTTTGACATTCGTGCCCACGGTGTCGCTCAACGGCAAGCACACGGTGTTTGGGCGAATCATCGAGGGAATGGATGTGCTCGATTCCATTCAGCGGATCGATCCCGAGAAATCGAACGGCGTCGAGCCGGACCGAATCCTCGACGCCCAGGTGCTCCGCAAACGCGGCCACGCCTATGTGCCGGAAAAGAAAGAGCGATCGTAGGACGCGAGCGTTAAAAGCCGATTATCGCCCGCGGCGATGCGGACACGTTGCGCAATAATGTTTCTTATACATTGTCCCGATGGGCGAGCCTCGGACGGCGGGGCAGGCATTCCCATAAACCGGCCAACGGCGCTCAATAAGGGCGACCGCCGTTATAGCCTCGCTCTGTTCTGCTTCCCACCGAGGGCGCGTTCATTTTCCCTTGTGCTTTGGTGTCCGCCAAGTTCGAACGAAGCCCAAGCCAGCTATTGCCAGTGCGACCGCCGCCATCAGGAATAGCTCCAGCGCGTGCGGGCCGGGGCCACCCAGCCATCCGAGCGAGCCGAGGCCAGCGGCGGTGAGCAGTGCCAAGAGACTTAGGAAGAGGAATTCTGTGCGTTTCTCCGCGGTCGTTTTTGTGGTCACTTCCAAAGACTGGTCGAAGTGCTGCACGAGCCGCCTCACTGCTTCGGGGTCCTGGCCTCCCGTCAAGATAAACCGGCGTTTCGCGCCAGCGAACAAATCGAGTTCGATGGCGCCGACACATCCAGGCGTCCACATGCCTGGATCCCCACTGAAGCGAGTGCGCACAACCTCGGAGCGAAATATCTTAAAGTTCCGCGGGTCCTGTTCCAAAATCCCCGGGTCCGATGGGGCGAACGCGTTGTAATTCGTTTCGCGCGGCACGCTCGGCAAGCCGCCGCCGGATCCAGGGACCCAAGTACAAACCCGTCGCATGCATCATCATCTCGCCCGACTCCGCGTCGTAAATTTCGCAGCCTAGAAACGCGAAGACAAGCACCTCCCGTGAGACGTATACACGATACAACCGAGGGCCGGGCCAGAAGCGAGGCTCGAGTCCGTAAAAGAACGCCGGGAGATGCTCGTCGCTGTTCGCCATTGTTGCGTGATGCATCCCGTCGCCCGCCGTCGAAAGCCAGCATTGCCGCGGAAACGCCTCGAAGCGAATTGCGCCAATGCCCAGGATATTCGCCACCGAGGCGTCGGGCGACCTACTTCGCTTCGCGTCGCTCAGGGGCTGATGGGTGAGTTGATTTCGTGGGGCCAGTAATACACGCTGTCGTCTTTCCAGCACACGAAGCTCACCGAGCCGTCTTGCGACACGACGATCGTGATCGCGTCATGCACGGCGCTGCACAGCCGATACGCCGAGCGATGGCGAGTGCCGACCTCTTCGACGTTTTCCTCGACATAGTGCTCGCCCTCGATATCGAGCGCCCGCCGCACGGTGCGCACCTCGGGCAAGGCCCCGCCGATCTCGACTCCGAACCCCAGCAACTCGAAGCGTTTGGTCAGGGCAATCGCGCCGTCGACGCTGGCCAGTTGGGCGATCAGGTGCGCGATTTCGAAAATCCCCTCTTCCAGCGTGGCCAAGAGCGGATGGTTGAAGCCGTCGAAATGATGCCAACTCACGGGCTCATGGGGCGGTAGCTCCAACTCGGCGCCCAGCGAGGCCAAGGCATTCATCATCGATACGATCAGCCGGCGATAGCGGCGGCTCGACGCGTCTTCGACGAATCGATATTTGAATTTCAAGTGCGCCGCCGTTGACGCAGCCGAAATCATATTCGCAGGGCGTGAGGACCAGGGCGCCGCCGTGGCGCGCGGCGTGGATCGTGCTCACGAGCCGTTTGATCATCTGCTGGCCGATGAGCCGCGTGAGATCGCGATCGAGCGGACGCCAGCGATTGGGTTGCGCTTTCCGCGCCGCTTCGTGCAGTTCGGTCAATTCAGCGCGAATCGACGAAAAATGCCGCGGGAGCCAAAGCGATTCGAAGACATCGAGCCCCGGCGAGGTCGTGCGGCCCGCGCGCACAGAGGCCAACAGCCTCGCTCCGCGACTGACATCGAGGCAGCCGGGTCGAGTCACGGCCACGATCAAGCAATCCGGAAAAGTCGGCGCGGCGCCGCGGCCGCCTTGCGTTTTTTGCAACCAGCGCGGACCCGACTGCACGACGCCCCAGATTTCAAGCGCTCCATGCGCCGCCAGATGCACGCCCACGAGCGAGCGGTGATAATTCGACGCCGGCGAGATGCGCCGCAACTCGCTCGCGGTGAACGGTCGCGGCTCGGTGAAGATGAGACGCAGCAACCCCTCGGGCGGACCCTGCTCGACATCGAATTCGTGGGCCGAGCGGAGCAAGAGACGCAACGTGACCGGCCGGCCTTCGTCTTCGAGCAAGCTGGCTTCGTAGGCCACCTCGATAATGCGTTGCAAAAGCTCCGCCGAGGGCGGACGTGATTTCGCCGCCGACTCGGGCGAAAGCATCGCCGGATCAGCCAAGCGCGCCGCCATCGCCCGGCGGCGCCTCGGCCGGATCGGAGTTCCATTTTTTGAGGATTTCGGCGGTCAGTTCGCCGGGAATGGTCAAAATCATGCCTGCTTTTCGCCCGGAAACACGAGGGTACGGGATCGCCGGCTCGGCCCAGATATCATGCGCTCGACGAAACGGCGGAGGGACAATATGTCTCAGCTATCCGCATTTTAGCCGTTTGGACGCATTTCGGGCAGCGGCAGCTCGCGGGGCCGCGAAGCCGGGAAGGGGGCGGATTTACCGAGCGGTAGGCGGCCCAAAAAAACCGACGCCGGGCGTAGGACTTGGTTCTCGCGTTGGGAAAAAACGCGATTATAATGAATCACTTCCTCGCCAACGATTCCTACCGCTCGCCTACAACCCCCCGGGAGCCGCCATGTTCGCGCGTTGCGCTTGCCTCGCTTACTCGTGCTTTACTTTCCTCGCCATTTTCGTGGCCGCGTCGCCCAACCGCGCCGTGGCCCAGTCGCCCGGGCTCGAACTGCGACCGGGCGACCATATTAGCTACATCGGCAATACCTTGGCCGATCGGATGCAACACGATGGCTGGCTCGAAACACTCATCCAGCAGCGATTCCCGAAGCATGAGCTCGTGTTTCGCAATCTTAGCTTTCCCGGCGACACACTCACGACCCGTCCCCGGTCGGAGAATTTCGGCACGCCGGACGAGTGGCTGACGCGCACCAAGGCCGACGTGATCTTCGCCTTCTTCGGCTACAACGAATCGCTGCAAGGCGAAGGCGGGTTGGCGAACTTCCGACAGGACCTCGCCAAGTTCATCGACAACACCGCGAAGCAAAACTACAACGGAAAATCCTCGCCCCGGCTGGTGCTTTTCTCGCCGATCGCGGCCGAAAATCTTAAGAGCCGCCATTTGCCCGACGGCGCCGAAAACAACGCTCGCCTCGCGCTCTACACGAAAGCCATGGGCGAAGTGGCCGCCGAAAAGGGGGTCGTGTTCGTCGACCTGTTCACGCCCACCCGCGACATGTACGCCGCGGCCGCCGAACCGCTGACGATGAACGGCGTGCATCTCACGCCCGAGGGCGATCATCGCGTGGCGCTCGCGATCGACCAGGCGCTCTTCGGCGCCCCGCGCACGCTCGACAACTCGAACATCGAACGCTTGCGGCAAGCGGTCATCGACAAGGATTTCTACTGGTATAGCCGGTATCGCACGGTCGACGCCTTCAATGTCTTCGGCGGCCGGTCGAAGCTTTCGTGGCATGGGCAGAGCAACGCCGATGTCATGATGCGCGAAATGGAAATCTTCGACGCGCTCACGGCCAATCGCGACAAACGGGTCTGGGCCGTGGCCGCCGGCGGCGATCTGAAGCTCGATGATTCGAACACCCCGCCCGAACTCGTGGTCGAGTCGAACATCAAGGGACCGCTCCCCGATGGCAAATTCCCCTTCCTCGGCGGCGAGGAAGCGATCTCGAAGATGAAGATCGCCCAGGGAATGCAGGTGAATCTGTTCGCCTCGGAAGAGCGATTTCCTGATCTGGCCAAACCGGTGCAAATGTCGGTCGACACCGATGGCCGCCTTTGGGTGGCTACTTGGCCGAGCTATCCGCACTGGAATCCCAAGCAAACGCTCCAAGACCGGCTCGTGATTCTGCCCGATGAAGACGGCGACGGCAAAGCCGACCGCATGATCGTGTTCGCCGATGGGCTCAATAGCGTCACCGGCTTCGAATTCTGGGGAGGCGGCGTGCTCGTGGCCGCGGCGCCCGATATCTTGTTTCTCAAGGATACCGATGGCGACGACCGGGCCGACGTGAAGATTCGCATGCTCCAAGGCATCTCGGCCGAGGACACCCACCACACCGCCAACAGCATGGTGATCGGCCCCGACGGCGGGCTCTACTATTCACACGGCGTGTTTCACGTCGACAACAGCGAAACCCCGACCAAGACCTTTCGCTCGACGAATTCGGGCGTCTATCGCTTCGACCCCCGCACGTTCGAAGTCGACTTTCACTTCCCCATCGGCCCGAACCCGCATGGCGACGTGATCGATCAATGGGGCTACCAGTTCGCCAGCGACGGCACCGGCGGCACCGGCAACTACATCAATATCGGTCACGGCGTCAACGCGCCCAAACAGTGGTATCAAAAGCGGGTGCGCCCCGTGCCCGCGACCGGCATTCTCTCGAGCAGCCACTTCCCGCCGGAGAACAACGGCAATTTCCTGATCTGCAATTCGATCGGCTTTCTCGGTGTGTTGCAACACAAAGTGGAGTACGACGGGGCCGATATCAACGCCGTGGAGATCGAGCCGATTCTCGTGTCGGACGATGGCAACTTCCGCCCGACCGATCTCGAGATCGGCGGCGATGGCGCGCTCTATGTGAGCGACTGGCAGAACCCGATCATCGGCCACATGCAGCACAACATTCGCGACCCGAACCGCGACCATACCCATGGCCGCGTCTACCGCGTGACCGCCGCCGGCCGTCCGCTGCTCAAGCCGGTAAAGATGAAGGGCAAACCGATCGCCGAAGTGCTGCGGAATTTTTATGCGAAGGAAAACGGCGTTCGCTATCGCGCTCGGCTCGAGCTCAGTGGTCGCCCCGAGGGCGAGGTGATCGCGGCCGTCGACAAGTTCACCGCCGACATCCAGCCGAAGAGCCCGGCCGACGAGCAAGCGCTGCTCGAATCGCTCTGGGTGTGCGAGGAACAGCGCGTGCCCAATGAAGCGCTGCTGGTGAAGACCCTTGGCGCCAAGGAGCCCCGAGTGCGCGCGGCGGCGATTCGCACCCTCGGCCACTGGGGTCCCAAGGTCCAAGGCGCTGGTCCGCTGCTGCTCGCCGCGGCTCGCGAGTCCGAGCCGCTCGTGCGGGTCGAAGCGCTCAAGGCCTGCGTCGCCTTTCCTGAAAACTTGGCTTCCGAGATCTTCTTCGAGGTTGCTTTGCGCCCCAGCGATGTTCAGATCGACGCGGCCATGAAATATGTGAAAGAGAAGATCAACGTCGATCGCATCGTGCATCAAGCGCTCGCCGCGGGCCAAAAGCCCTCGGTCGCCGCGCAGTCGTATATGTTGCTCAATGCGAATGTCGACGACCTCCTGAAGATGGAGCGCGGCGAGGCCGTGTATCAGGCGATTCTCTCGCGGCACGATGCTCCCCAGGCCGCGCTGGCCGAATCGCTCGCGGGTCTGGCCATGATTCGCAATGTGTCGGAGCTCGATCTCTTGCTGTCGTTGATCCAAGATCGCGACGCCCGGGGTGATAACGAAGGCGTCGCGACCTTGGCCGGCCTCTTGACGCGGCGGCCGAGCGGCGAGCTGCATGCCGTGCGCGAGCGGTTCGCCAAGCTGGCCGCGGCCGGCAAGTCCGCCGCCGGCCGGCAAGCGGGCTACGCCGCCTGGATCGTGGCCGATAATTCGCCGGATGATGCGTTTGTCGAAGCCTCGAAGAGTGCCGAGGGGCTCCGCGATGTGCTCGCGGCGATCGGGCGCATCGCTTCGCCGGAACTGCGCGGCGCCGACATTTGCCCGGGTCGAGCCGCTGCTGTTCGATGTGCCCGCGGCCGCGCCGTCGACCGCCGGTGGTTCAAGCGCCAACGGTTTCACGGTCGATTTCTATGGCCAAGACCCACGTGACGTGGCCCTGGAGACATTGGACCGCATGAAGCCCAAGGCGACCGGAGTCGTTCCTAAAATCACGCTCAATGTGCCCCAGCGTCAATTGGCGTCGGGCTATGCCTTGAAGTTTTCGAGCAGCCTCCAGATCGACAAGGCGGGCAAATATACCTTCTATCTTTCGAGCGACGACGGTTCGCGGCTCTATGTCGACAAGAAGCTGGTGATCGACAACGATGGCCAGCACGGCATGTCGGAGAAGAAAGGCGCGGTCGAGCTCTCGGTCGGCACGCATCCGCTCGTAGTCACGTATTACAACGGCAGCGGCGACCAGGGGCTTGAGTTCGAATACTCGGGACCCGGCATGCATAAGCAAGCGCTGCCGTTGGCCAAGCTGTGGACCGGCGCGGGCGAGTCGCTCGGCGATGTGGCGATCGACTCGCTGCAGTCGATTCCCGGCCACGACGAGGAAAAGTTCCGCGATCTGGCCAAGTTGCTCGTCGCCGGCCGCAATCGCGACAGCGCGATTCGCGCCATGGGCCTGATTCCCAAGCAAGCTTGGCAGAAGAATCTGGCCCGTTCGCTGGTGGATAATCTCACGGCCTATGTGAGCGGCATTCCCGCGAGCCTGCGCACCGGCCCCTCGGCGGTCGAGGCCATCGCTCTGGCCAAGCAACTGGCGTCGCTCTTGCCGAGCGAGGAGGCCGGGGCCGCGCTCTCGCGATTCGAAAATCTCGATGTGCGCGTGATCGCCGTCGGCACGCTGCCCGAGCGCATGCTCTACGACAAGGAACGCATCGCCGTGCAGACCGGCAAGCCGATCGAGTTTCGCTTCTCCAACACCGACGCCATGCCGCACAACTTCGCGATCACCACGCCGGGCGCCATGGAAGAAATCGGCCTCTTGGCTGAAGCCACGGCTCGCGACGCCGACGCGATGCAGCGAAACTACGTGCCCAAGTCCAACAAGATTCTGCTCGCCAGCCGGTTGCTTCAGCCGGGCGAATCGCAGGCCCTGTCGTTCGAGGCGCCCAAGGAAGCCGGCGTCTACCCCTATGTCTGCACGTATCCCGGCCACTGGCGCCGGATGTATGGCGAGTTGATCGTGGTCGACGATCTCGACGCCTATGGCGCCAATCCCGATTCCTACCTCGCCGCGCACAACATCACGGTGAAAGACGACCTGCTCAAGCAGATCGGCCAGAGCCACGAGTGGACCGTCGACGAACTGCTGGAATCGGTCAAGACCCTCGGGCACGACCGTTCGTTTGCCGTGGGGCAAAACGCGTTTAAGGTCGCGAGCTGCATCGCCTGCCATCACTTGAATGAACCCGGCCGACAAATCGGGCCCGACTTGGCGAAGCTCGATCCCGCGAAGCAAAATGCGGAGCATATCCTGCGCTCCGTCGTCACGCCTTCGGAAAAGATCGACGAAAAATTCCTGTCCAATGTGTTCGTGCTCGACAACGGCAAAGTGGTCACCGGCATGGTGGTCGAGGAAACCGCCGAGCTGGTCAAGGTGATCGACAATCCACTCGCCAAGGTCGAGCCGGTGGTGATTATCAAGACCACGATCGACACCCGCGACAAGTCGAACAAGTCGATCATGCCGCAAGGCTTGCTCAGCAAGCTGACGCGCGAGGAAGTGCTCGACCTGATCGCCTATGTGCTGGCCAAGGGCGACAAGGCGCACCCGATGTTCGGCGGCCACGCGGGCCACGACCATCATCACGCGCATTGACCCGGGCGACCATTCACCCCGCCGGCGCCGGCTAAAGTCCTCGGGCCGGCGGGGTTTCATTTCTCCCATCAAGGCGATGCAACATGGCGGATTCCGCGCGGCGGCGAAGGTTCACATGGAACGCGGCGTTGGGCGCCGTCGTCGCCACGATCGCGCTCGCGGCCTCGTCGGCGAGCGCGTCGCCGCCGAATATCGTGTTCATCTTCGCCGACGATCACGCCTATCAGGCGATCAGCGCCTACCAAGACCCGCGTCAATTGGTCGAAACTCCGAACATCGATCGGCTGGCTCGAGAAGGCATGCGGTTCGACCGCTGTCTCGTGCCGAATTCGATTTGCGGCCCTAGTCGGGCCACGGTGCTCACCGGAAAATATGCCCATCGCAATGGCTTTTATGACAACACCGGCTCGGTGTTCGATGGCTCGCAGTTCACGTTTCCCAAAGCGCTCCAGGCCCAGGGTTATCAAACGGCGATCATCGGCAAATGGCACCTGGAGAGCACGCCCACCGGCTTCGATCATTGGGAAATCCTGCCGGGTCAGGGCGTCTATTACCATCCGCCCATGATTCGCGATGGCAAGAAAATTCAAGAAACCGGCTATGTGACCGATGTAATCACGGACCGCGGCATCGAGTGGCTCAAAGGCCGGGATAAGTCGAAGCCGTTTCTGCTCATGGTGCAACACAAAGCGCCGCATCGCGAATGGGAGCCACCCATCAGGCTCTTGGGCCATGACCATGATCGCCACTATCCCGAGCCGCCCTCGCTGTTCGACGATTACCACGGCCGCGGCCTCGCCGAACACGATCAAGACATGACGCTCCAGAAGACGATGACCCGGCGTGATCTGAAGTTCGTCGCTCCCAACCGGCTCACGCCGGAGGAACGCAAGCAGTGGGACGCGTACTACGAGCCGCGGAACAAAGCGTATTGCGAGGCCCATCCCGCCGGCCGCGATGTCGTCGCTTGGCGCTACCAGCGTTATATGCACGACTATCTCGCCTGCGTCAAGGCCGTGGATGAAGGCGTGGGCCGCGTGCTCGACACGCTCGACGCCGAGGGCCTGGCGAACAACACGATCGTCGTCTATTCCGCCGACCAAGGCTTTTACCTCGGCGAGCACGGCTGGTTCGACAAACGCTGGATCTTCGAGGAATCACTGCGAACGCCGCTCTTGGTGCGCTGGCCGGGCGTGATCAAGCCGGGCAGCGTGAATCACGATCTCGTGAGCACGCTCGACTTCGCGCCGACCTTCCTCGCCGCCGCCGGCGTCGCGACGCCCGGCGATGTGCAAGGCCGCGATCTGGCGCCGGTTTGCCGTGGACAAACGCCGGCCGATTGGCGGAAGAGTTTCTATTATCACTACTATGAATATCCTCAGCCGCACCATGTCCGACCGCATTATGGCGTCGTGACCGACCGCTACAAATTGCTTCACTTCTACCACGACGTGCCGACCGGCGCGGGCGATTGGGAGCTTTTCGACCGCGAAAAGGATCCGCTCGAACTGACCAGCGTGTTCGGCCGCCCGGAATATGCCGAAACCCAAAAGCAGCTCACCGCCGAGCTAAGCCGCCTGCGAGTCGAATTGGCCGTGCCCGACCCCGATCCGGCTGAGATCGTCGCCAAACGCGCCCGCAAGCCGCCGGGAGAAAAGCTGGGCGGACCGAAGGTGGGTGAAAAGAAAACGAATGAAAAGAAGCCTGCCGAAGCGAAATCGGGCGAGGGCATGCCCGATGAATGCAAACCGAACGAGGCGCACCCCGCAGGTAAGCCGACCGAAGCGAAACCGGCCGACGCCAGCCCCGGCGCGTGATGAATTCCTCTCCCCTTCGGAAAAGGGCAGGGCGAGGGCTCTTTGCACGTGTCTCGCAAGCCGCGGCCCTCAACCATCGGCGGCGCCTGAGTGTTTTCCCAACGGGAGAACGATCTCTTTCGCTTCGGGCATGCTTGAAAGAATCGGCTGCTCCAGCACGCTATCGCCCGCGCTCACGCCCAGGGTGCGCGTGGCCACCGAATGCGTCGCCACGCGAATCTCGGGAATGCGAGCCAGAAACACCAGCGCCAGGCCACGGCCCAGGGTCGAAATGCCAAAGACGAGGAAATACGTGGCGGTCGACTTCGCTCCCTGGTTGAGCAAGAGCCCACCGAGCACCGAGCCGGCGGCCGTGGCCAGCGAATTGCCGAGGTTGTAGATCGTGAGCAAGCTGGTGCGGCGCGAGCGCGGGATCGCTTCGAAAAAGAGGAGAAACATCGCGAGCTCATAGGCGGCCCAAGAGCATCCGGCGGCAATCTGCACCCCGAGCAGATACACATAGTTTTGCGACACGATCCACAGGCTGCTGAGCGGCACGATCGCGATCCCCGCCACCCACAGCAGCCGATACGCGCCCCGTCGCTCGGCCACCGCGCCCAAGAGCGGCAGCGCGAGCGCCTTGGCGGCAAACGACACACCGAACAAGGCCACATAACTCGCGTAGCCTAGGCCCAGTGGCCCAAGCATGTAGGGCGTGAAATAGGGTCCCGCGAATTGCGCGGCCGACTGCACCGCGAACAGATACACGAGCAGCCGGCCCTCGGCCTTGTACTGGCCGCCGGCAAACAGTTCGGCCCAGGGCAGACCGGTCGCCTTCGCTTCCGGCGGCTTCGGCTCCGAGTGGTTCGCCAGACACATCGCCGAGAGCACTCGGAATCCGGCCGCCGCGACAAAAAGTCCGCCAAACGCCAAGAGCGAGGCATGCATCCGATTGGCGAAATAAAGCACGCATCCGGCCGCGACGAACCCAGTGAGCACTCCAAGCTGGGCGAAGCGAGTGCGGCGCGCGAAATATCGGGCCCTGAGCCTCGCGGGCACGATCGTCTCGATCCAGGCGTTCCAAGCTCCGCCGGTGGCGAGGCCGGCGCCCCAATACACGGTGGCCGCCGTAAAGATGCCGCCACCGGCATCGCCCCGCGCAAGCCGCCGATCGCCAGCGGCACGAAACTCGCCGCCTGGGCCAGCGAACACAAAACCACCCAGCGGCGATGCGAACCCAAGCGGCGCACCGCGGCGGGCGAAACAAGCTGGAGCACCGCGCCAGCGGCCAGCGGCGCGGTGGTAATGAGCCCCGCCGCCACGGCGCCAAACCCCATCGCCAAGGTAAAGGCCGGCAGATAGGTCTCGCCCGCCCCGACCATGATGCTGAATAGAACGCCGTCCCAGAAACAGAGTCGCAAGTTGCGCCGGAGCGATCCGCGGCGGCGCTCGGGGGCCAACCGGGGCTCGGGTCGAAAACGATGGCTCAAACGCCGGTTCGACGTTTGCACGCGCACTGCGGAATTCATTACGTTCGCATCGAGGCAAGGTCCGCGATCAGCCAATGGGGGGAAACAGCGGCTGGGGCTTTCGCGAGACAGGTTCCTTCCGGGGAATCGCATTATAGGCAGGCCCAGGGAACGAGGCCATATCAGCATCGGCGCGCTCGGCGGGCAGCCGCAGCGTGGCTTGCGCTCCTCGCTTTCGCTTTCCGCTGTTTCGCCCGGCGCCACACGCGAATGACAACCGTCGAGCTGTTAAGTTCGCGCCGTCGTGTCCGGTTTTTCCTTCGTGACGCGTGCGTGTCCCCCCACTCGGCGCTCTTGACGAACCGCCCCCCGCGCGGGCACAAAGATAACGTTGATTATCGCCGTTTTTGGCCCGTCGTCGTATCACCCCCCGCATAAACCTCGACAGCACTGCCGGAGAATTACCGCCCGTGGATCGCGAAGTCGCTCGAATTTTGGACAAAAGCGTGGCTGGCGAGCGCATCTCCCCGGCCGAGGGACTCCGGCTGCTCGAATCGCATGAACTGGCCGCGCTCGGCCGCGCCGCCGACGCCGTGACCCGGCGCCTGCATCCCGAGCCCTATCGCACTTACAACATCGACCGCAACATCAACTACACGAATGTCTGCACCGCCGTGTGCGACTTCTGCGCCTTCTTTCGCAAGCCGAAAGACACCGAAGGCTACCTGCTTGATCGGGCCGAGTTGCTCAAGAAAATCGAGGAGACCGTGGCCCTGGGCGGCGATCAGATTCTCATGCAAGGCGGCCTCCACCCGACATTGCCGCTCGAGTGGTACGAAGAACTGCTCCACGACATCAAGCGGCATTTTCCGGGCGTGAACATTCATGGCTTCAGCCCGCCCGAGATTTATCACTTCACCAAGATCTCGAAGCTCCCGCTCCGCGCCGTGCTCGAGCGGCTCAAGGCGGCCGGCCTGGGCAGCTTGCCGGGCGGCGGGGCCGAGATTCTCGTCGACCGGGTTCGCCGCCAGCTTACGCGCGGCAAGGTGCTCACCGACGATTGGCTCGATGTGTGCCGGGTGTGGCACGAGCTGGGCGGCATCGGCAGCGCCACGATGATGTTCGGCCATATCGAAACCCTGGCCGAGCGGATCGAACATCTCGACCGCTTGCGCCAGTTGCAAGACGAAACGCGCGGGTTCACGGCCTTCATTTGCTGGACAATGCAGCCGGGCTACGAAATGGCCTCGGCCCCGGCGGCCGGATCGTTCGAATATCTCAAGACCCAAGCCGTGAGCCGGTTGTACCTCGACAACATCCCCAATATCCAATCAAGCTGGGTGACCCAAGGGCTCAAAATCGGGCAGATCGCGCTGGTCTATGGGGCCAATGACATGGGCAGCCTGATGATCGAGGAAAACGTGGTGGCCGCCGCCGGCACGGTGCATTATCTCACGCTCGAGGAAATGCGCGGCGCGATCCAAGAACTCGGCTACGAACCCCGCCGCCGCAATGTGTTCTACCAACTGATCGACGACCCACCACCGGCCCTGGCGGTTTGAACGACGGCCTGCGGCATGGGCCGAACGAAAAGGGCCTTGCTCGCGGCGCCGATAGCGCCGTTAGAGCATGATTTCTTGGATCGGCGCCCCGCCGACGATCGTGAGGCGTTCGTCGCGGCCATTGTGTTCGAAGGTCAGCAATTCATGGTCGAGGCCCAAGAGGCTTAGAATCGTGGCATGCACATCGCGGATATGCCGTTTGCCCTCGGCGGCATGGAGCCCGAGCTCGTCGGTAGCGCCGTATTGTGTTCCAGCGCGCACGCCACCGCCGGCAAACCACATCGTGAAGCCGAACGGATTGTGGTCGCGGCCATTGCCGCTTTCGCTCATCGGCGTGCGGCCGAACTCGCCGCCCCAGATAACGAGCGTCGAGTCGAGCATGCCACGCCGCTTGAGGTCGCGAACGAGGCCGGCAATCGGCTTGTCGGTCTGTTCGCAAAGCGCCGAGTGATTGCCTTCGACATCGGTATGCGCGTCCCACTTGGTGCCGGCGCCCATATAGAGCTGCACGAATCGCACTCCGCGCTCGACTAGGCGCCGGGCCAAAAGGCAGTTTTGCCCATTGCGCTGGGTCGAGGGCCGATCGATGCCATAGAGCGCGAGTGTTTCGGCGGTCTCGCCGCGAAGGTCGACCGCCTCGGGCGCGGCGGCTTGCATGCGGTAGGCTAGCTCATACGAAGCGATGCGAGCTTCGAGCGTGTCGTCGGCCGGCCGCGCTACGGCATGCCGGCGATTGAGCGCTTGCACGAATTCGAGCTTGCCGCGCTGTTGCGAGTCGCCCAGCGCCACGGCGGGCGCCAGATCGAGAATCGGCGTCTTGCCCTCCCGAAATCGCGTGCCTTGGTAGGTGGCCGGCATAAAACCGGTTCCCCAATTGCGATTGCCTCCCGGCGGGTCGGAAATCGTGTCGGTCATCACCACGAAGCCGGGCAAGTTCTCGCATTCGCTGCCCAGACCGTAGAGAGTCCAGGCTCCGACCGAGGGCCGGCCCGGCAGAATCGCGCCGGTATTCATTTGAAACACGCTGCCGACATGCGTCTGCCCATCGGCCTGGCAGGAGCGGACAATCGCGAGGTCATCGGCCACGCCGGCAATCTCCGGATACCAGTCGCTCACCCAGGCGCCGGAATGGCCATATTGCTTGAACGTGCGTTTCGAGGCGAGCAGCGGAGTGTTGGCGGTGCTGCCCATGGCGGTCATCGGCCGCGGGAAACTGGGCGGCAACGGCTGGCCAGCGAACTTCAGGAGCGCGGGCTTGGGATCGAAGAGATCGATATGGCTCGGCCCGCCATCCATGAAGAGCCAAATCACGCTTTTGGCCTTGGCCGGGTGATGCGGCGCCTTGGCGCGAGCGGATTCACGGCCTCCGGAGCGCCACGGAGCCTGCCCTCGGCGCCGAGCAGCGAAGCGAGCGCCAAGGCGCCAAACCCGCCGCCGGCGCGGGCCAAAAAATCACGCCGCGAGGCAAACGAGCAGGATGATAGCTTGGTGCTGGACATGCAAGATTCTTTAGCCACGGTTGAACCTGGAAATGGCCACGGAAGCAGGAAGGAAGTATTCACGCAACAGGGGACAAATTATCGGTCTGGCCGCGGCATCGATCCATTTCCGTGTTCTTCCGTGTTCTTCCGTGGCCGCTCCGCCGTTCTTTGTTCCGCTCGCCAATCGATACGCCTCGCTGGGCAGAGGAGTTTTTTAGCCACGGATGAACACGGAAAAGGACACGGAAGTAGGAAAGGAGTATTCACGCAACAGGGGACAAATTATCGGTCTGGCCGCGGCATCAATCCATTTCCGTGTTTTTCAGTGTTCTTCCGTGGCCGCTCCGCCGTTCTTTGTTCCGCTCGCCAATCGATACGCCTCGCTGGGCAGAGGAGTTTTTTAGCCACGGATGAACACGGAAAAGGACACGGAAGTAGGAAAGGAGAATTCACGCAACAGGGGACAAATTATCGGTCTGGCCGCGGCATCAATCCATTTCCGTGTTTTTCAGTGTTCTTCCGTGGCCGCTCCGCCGTTCTTTGTTCCGCTCGCCAATCGATACGCCTCGCTGGGCAGAGGAGTTTTTTAGCCACGGATGAACACGGAAAAGGACACGGAAGTAGGAAAGGAGAATTCACGCAACAGGGGACAAATTATCGGTCTGGCCGCGGCATCGATTCATTTCCGTGTTTTTCAGTGTTCTTCCGTGGCCGCTCCGCCGTTCTTTGTTCCGCTCGCCAATCGATACGCCTCGCTGGGCAGAGGAGTTTTTTAGCCACGGATGAACACGGAAAAGGACACGGAAGTAGGAAAGGAGTATTCACGCAACAGGGGACAAATTATCGGTCTGGCCGCGGCATCGATCCATTTCCGTGTTTTTCCGTGGCTATATATCCTCGTCTTCCGGCAACGGGCCACCATCAGTCGACGAATAAAAACTCCGAGGAATTCAAAATCGCGTGGCACATGTCGACCACCGCCGCCGCGTCGGCGGGGGCGAGACAGGCCGGGGCCGGGTCGGGCAAAAGTCGCGGCGCCATGGCGCCCGCGGCGGCGATGCGGGAGGCTTGTTCGCCGAGGAATGCTTGCGCCGCGGTGATTTCATCGTCCGAGGCGGACCGAGCATACGCGGCCCGATAGGCCGCTTCGACCAGCGCGGCGTCGGCCGTGGGAAATTGGCTCAGAAGTTCCCCGCTCCAGCGCCGGGCTTGCTCGAGGAGCAATTCGCCGTTGAGCAGCGTGAGCGCTTGCGGGGCCGTGGTGGTCGATGTGCGGCGGGAGCAACTGTTGTGTAGATCGGCCGGGTCAAACGCCGCCAGCAGCGGATCGCGGATGTTGCGCCGCGCAAATACATAGATCGAGCGCCGGTTGCGATCCTCGGGCGCCGAGTCGGGTTCCCAGGCATAGCGGCTGCCACGCAGCGCTTCGGGCAATACCGGCTTGGCGCTTGGGCCAAACATGCGCAAGTTCAACTGCCCGGCAATCGCGAGCGCGGCATCGCGAATCGCCTCGCCATCGAGCCGATGGCGGGGAAAATGCCACAGCAATTTGTCTTCGGGATCGGCCGCCAGCGCCTCGGCATTGGCCGGGTTTCGCAAGTCGATCGCCGAGGATTGGCAATAGACGCTTGAAGTGACGATCAGTCTCTGCATCGCCTTCAACTTCCAACCCCGCGAAACGAACTCGGCCGCCAGCCAGTCGAGTAGCTTCTCGTGCGAGGGCGCGGCGCCCATGGCGCCGAAATCATTTTCCGTGGCCACGATCCCGGCGCCAAAATGCCGGCCCCAAACTCGATTCATCATCACCCGGGCCGTGAGCGGATGATCGGGCCGGCTGAGCCAGCGCCGCGAGCGCCGAGCGGCGACCGGTCGAATGCGGGGCCGCCGCGGGAGTTTCGATCCGCGGCTCGCTGGCGTCGAGGCACTCGGGAAAGCCGGGCCGCACTTCCTCCATCGGCTTGGAATAATCGCCGGCGGCCAGACAATAGGTCGGCGGAGGCTGGAGCCCGGTGTCGGTCACGGCCATCGCCATGGGCGGCTCGGCGGGTCGTAGCGAGTCGAACGTCGCCAGTCGGGCGGTGAGCTCGCCATAGCGGCGCTTTTGGTCGGCGTCGAGTTCGTCTTCAATGCGGCGGAGCTTCCGCTGCACGATCACATCGGCAAGCTCGGCCAATTGCATTTGGAGCGACGTTCGTTTTTCCGGCGGAGTCTCCACCGCAAGCTGCGTGGCCGGATCGCAGGCCTCGACTGCCGCCTCGACCGCCTCCTTTCGTTCGGGGTCGAGCAGTTTGTCGAGCTCTTGGCGAATATCGGCCGTGGCGGCCTCCCATCGGTCGAGCCGAGTTTCATACTGCTTGAGCTCGAGCGGGGCGCCGCGGCGACATCGTCGTTTGGGAGAATCGGCGAAAAGAACGCTTGCAGCCGGTAAAAATCGGTTTGCAAGATCGGGTCGAACTTGTGATCGTGGCAACGGGCGCAACCGATCGTGAGCCCCATGAATGCGAGGCCGGTCACTTCGGTCATGTCGTCGAGAATCGTCTGCCGGGCCTGCACGAAATTCGAGGCGTTGGTCTCCTCGGGATATAGGCGATTCAGACCGGTGGCGACGAGCGCGGCGGGATTGTCGGGCTCGAGTTCGTCGCCCGCCAATTGCTGGGCGAGGAATTCGTCGTAGGGCAGGTCGTCGTTGAAAGCGTTGATCACATAATCGCGATATTTGTAAGCGTTGGGCCGGATGTCGTCTTTCTTGTAGCCGGCGGTTTCGGCGTAGCGCACCAAGTCGAGCCAATGTTGCGACCAGCGTTCGCCATAGCGCGGCGAAGCGAGCAAGCGGTCGACCACGGCGCGATACGCGTTGCTGGTCATGTCGCCGAGAAACGCCGCTTGTTCGGCGGGCGTTGGCGGCAGGCCCACGAGGTCGAAGGTCACCCGCCGCAGCAAGGTTTGCTTATCCGCCGGCGCATTAAGCCGCAGACCTTTTCGCTGGAGCAGGTCGAGCACGAACGCGTCGATCGGGTTGCCGGTCCAACTCGTCTCGGCGCGGTCGCGGCCGCGCGATCGGGCGAGATCGCAAAAGAACCATTCGCGAGGCCCGCGGTCGGCCGTGGCGTCGGCACGGCGGGCCGCGCGAGCGGCAAGAGCGGCCACGAGCCGGTTTTAAACGCGGGCTCGGCGGCGGCGGCTGGGCGATTGGAAACGGTGTCGAGCAGGGCGAGCGCGAAAGCAAACAAGAGGGCGGCCAGGAGCGTTGCCCTCGGCGCGAAAGGGAACTGGGCTCCGCGAGAGTTCGCGCTTGCGTTCGGCATGGTCGTATTACCTGACAACCGGAACTTTTTGGGGCGGGGGGCAGCGAGCTTCATGGCGCGCGGCAATGCCGAGCCGTGCGCAAAATCGCGTCGCGAGCCGGAGAAGCGCGCGGCGGCGAGCAAACATCAGCCAGGAAATCAAAGGCAAGGAGCCGGTGCAACGACCAACAGAAGGAATGCACGATCGCGAGGATATTCCGAGGCCCCAAAAATCGCGGGCCCCGTCCGACGCGGAATCACCCTTGAATCGCCGGCCGCGAGACACTGCGGCGACCGACGGTTCGGAGGATCGCCTTTAGAATACTCGGCCGCGAGGGCGAAGAAAAGCTTTGTCAATCGAAATCCCGCCGGGAATCGCCCGCCGGGCGTCGCCCCAAGCCGGTCATTCGTCGTCGAGCGGCAAGTACGGACCGACTTCGTGGATGCGTCGCACAAGCTGGGCGACATTTAACACGCCCATCTTGGCCATGACGCTGGCCCTGCGATTTTCGATGGTTCTTCGCCCCAGCCCGAGCGCGGTCTCGATCTCGCGGCTGAGCTTGCCCTCGCACACCATGCGCGCGACCGATTTTTCGCCTTTGCTCAATCGTTTCCAGCGCGATCACGTTCGTGCGCCGGGTCGCCACTTCCCGACACCGTCGGCTACGATCGACCGCCGAGCGAATCGCCGACTGGAGCGCGAAGGGATCGACCGGCCATTCGAAAAAATCGTCGGCGCCGGCCTGCATCACCCGAACCGCGCTGCCGACATTGGCCTCGCGCTACCACGATCACCGGCAGCAGTGGACGGGTGTTGCCCAAAGCGCCGATCAATTCGACACTCGAAATATCGTCGACATTGTGGTCCAGCAGCACGCACGCGTCGGAGTTCGGATCGTAGTCCGCGGCGAGAAACTGCATGAAGGTCGACCCATGGGCAAAGCGATGGGTGCGCAGCGGGCTGGCCGCGATCATTTGATTCAGCGGCCCCATCGTGTCGGCGATGCCGCCCACGACGAAGAGAACGAATTCGACGGCAGACTCGTGCATGCCCGCGATATCCTAACAAGCCGCGATACCATGACGAAGATGTAACCTTTACGCGACCCTCTTTATTGCCGAATTCGGAAAGTCAGAGGAAGGGGATAAGCCGCAATTGGGATCGAATGCGGCAATCCGCACACAACGCGGGTTTCTCGCGGGATTCCGCCGCGAAACACCGCGCCTCGGGCGGGGCCGTTTGGTCGCGTTGTTCCAAACGGTTAGAATGCGTCTTTCGCGGTCGTCCCGCGAGTCAAACCGCCTGTCTCGGAAGGAGTCCCATGAGCGTTCCGCCGTTTGTGCATTTGCATTGCCATAGCCACTACAGCCTACTCGACGGCGCGAGCCCGATCGAAGACTTGGTGGACCGGGCGAAAACGCTCGGCATGAACGCTCTCGCGCTCACCGACCACGGCAATCTCTATGGTGCGCTCGAATTCTACAAAAAAGCCAAGGCCGCCGGAATCAATCCGATTCTCGGCTACGAAGCGTATATCGCGCCCGGAAGCCGCTTTCGCAAGGACAGCGGCGTGATGAAAGACGCCACGTTTCATCTCACGCTCCTGGCGACGAATCGCACCGGTTTCAAAAACCTGGTGAAAATGGCCTCGTCGGCCTTTCTCGAAGGTTTTTACTTCAAACCGCGCATCGACAAGGAATTGCTCGCCGCCCACAACGAGGGGATCGTTTGCCTCAGCGGCTGCGTGTCGGGCGAGTTCAGCCGGGCGCTGCTCGCCGGCGCCTCGCCCGAGGAAGGCTGGCGGCAGGCGCGCGAGGTGGCCGGCTGGTTTCAAAAAACCTTCGGCGAGCGGTATTTCATCGAGATTCAGAACAACGGCCTCGAAATCCAGCGTCTGGCCATGGAAGGCGCCGTGGAGGTGGCTCGCCAAGTGGGAGTGCCGCTGGTATGCACGAGCGATGCCCATTATGTGCGCCAGACCGACGCCGAAGCGCAAGATGTGCTCCTGTGCATCAACACCGGCAAGTTTCGGGCCGATAAGCAGCGGATGCGCATGGAGGGCGATCAATTCTATCTCCGCGGCCCGGCCGAGATGCACGCGGCGTTTCCCGGCTTCGAGGAGGCGTTGGCCCAAAGCCAAAAGATCGCCGACTCGGTGAACATCGAGCTCGAACTCGGCAAGCGGCATTTTCCCACGTATCAACTTCCGCCTGAAAAAACGGCTCGCGATTATCTCCGCGAGCTGTGCTTGGCCGGCCTGCGCGAGCGCTATGCCGGCGACGCCGAACGCATGCCCGACGGCGAACTAAGCGCGGCGGTGCTCGAGCGGCTCGAGCGCGAGCTGACCGTGATCGAGAAGCTCGGTTTCCCGAACTATTTTCTGATTGTGTGGGACTTCGTGCGCGAGGCGCGCGATCGAGGTATTCCGGCCACGGTGCGCGGCTCGGGCGTCGGCTCGCTGGTCTGTTATGCGCTGTATTTAAGCCATGTGTGCCCGCTGCAATACGACCTGCTCTTCGAGCGGTTTCTCGATGAGAACCGGCGCGAGGCGCCCGATATCGATATCGACTTTTGCAAGGATCGCCGCGGCGAGATCATCAACTATGTCAAGGCGAAATACGGCGAAGCCAATGTCGCCCAGATCGGCACCTTCGGCACGCTCGCCGCGAGGGCCGCGATCCGCGACGTCGGTCGTGCGCTCGGGCTGCCGATCTCGCAAGTCGATGCGATCGTGGCCACGGTGCCGGGCGAACTGAACATCTCGCTCGAGAAGTCGCTCGCCACCAGCGCCGATATGAAGCGGCTCTATGAAAACGATCCGCAGGTGCGCGAAGTCGTCGATCTGGCGATGAAGATCGAGGGCCTTGCCCGCAATGTCGGCACCCATGCCGCGGCGGTGGTGATCGCCGATCGGCCGCTCGACGAATATGTGCCGCTCGGGAGGGTGGCGAACAAAGAGGAAGTCATCACCCAGTGGGCGATGGCCGATGTCGAAGCGGCCGGCCTATTGAAGATGGACTTTCTCGGCCTGCGGAATCTCACGATTCTCGCCAAGGCGGTCGATCTCATCGAGCAAACCACCGGCCAGCGGCTGGATCCACACAAGTTTCCGATGGACGACAAAGCCACGTTCGCGCTGCTCTGTCGCGGCGAAACCAAGGGCATTTTCCAGCTCGAGAGCGGCGGCATTCGCGACCTGCTCCAAAAGATGAAGCCCGACCATTTTCGCGATATCATCGCCACCAACGCGCTCTATCGACCCGGTCCGCTCGAGGGCGGCATGGTCGAGGACTATGTGCAAGTCAAACATGGCCGCAAGCCGGCGAAGTATCCGCATCCGGTGATGAAAGAAGTCCTGGAAGAGACCCACGGGGTGATGGTCTACCAGGAACAGGTGATGCGAATCTTGAATCGCCTGGGCGGCATCGAACTCTCGAGCGCCTATACCTGCATCAAGGCGATCAGCAAGAAGAAGCTCGAAACGATCGCCAAATTCAAGGAAGAATTCATTGCCGGCGCCACCGACAAGGGCCTGCCTCGCGCCGAGGCGGTCGAGCTCTTCGAAATGATCGAAAAGTTCGCCGGCTATGGCTTCAACAAAAGCCACTCGACCGCCTACGCCCTGATCGCCTATATGACGGCCTACCTCAAGGCCCATTATCCGGTCGAGTTCATGGCGGCCCTGCTTTCGGGCGACATCGACGCGCGCAACTTCAAGAAGAAAGATTCACTGGTCGAGCATCTCGACGATTGTCGCCGCATGAATGTCGAAGTGCTCCCGCCCGATGTGAATCGGGCCGAGGGCGACTTCACCGTGTTCGAGGGCAAGATTCAAATCGGACTCTGCGCGATCAAGGGCTGCGGCGAGTCGGCCGCGGTGCGCGTCGCGGCGGCTCGCGCGTCGGGTGGGCCGTTTCGCTCGCTGTTCGACTTTTGCGAACGCGTCGATTCCGCCAGCGTGAGCCGGGCCACGATCGACACCCTGATCAAGGCCGGCGCCTTCGATTCCCTCAAAGTGAAGCGATCGCAGCTAGCCGCCGTGGTCGAACGGGCGATGCAATCCGGCGCGGCGGTGCATGCCGACCGGCGCAGCGGTCAAAAGGGCCTGTTCGACGCCGAGGAAGAAGATGGTTCGAGCGCTGCCCAGCAAGTCAGCCTGCCCAATATACCGGAATGGGATCAGCGGCAACTTCTGGGCGGCGAAAAGGAGGTGCTCGGTTTTTATCTGTCGAGCCATCCGCTGGCGGAGTTCGAAGCGGCGCTCAAGACCTACTGTTCGCATGATTCGGCAGCGCTCGCCAAGCTGCCGCATCGCTCGGAAGTCACGCTCGGCGGCATGCTGGCCGCGATCAAGTTCTCGCAAACCAAACGCCCCCGCCCCGACGCCACGCATACCAAATATGCCATGTTCGACCTCGAAGACATGGCAGGACTGATGCGGTGCATTCTCTGGCCCGAGGAGTTCGCCAACCATGGCCACTTGGTGAAGGCCGACGCGGTGGTGCTGGCCCGCGGCGTGGTCGATCGCCGGCCGGGCAGCGAGGAGACGAACTTTATCGTCAACGAACTGATCCCCTTGGAAGAAGCCGCCAGCCGATTCACCCGCGGAATCTTCATTCGGCTCAGCGAGAGTGAGCACGTGCGCGACGATGTGCTTCGCCTGCGCGAAATTTTGCGCGGTTATCCCGGCTCCTGCGAAGTGCAGTTCCAGGTGTTGCTCGCCGACGGCGCCAGGGTGCTATTCAAGCTGGACCAGCCGCGGGTCGAGATATCGGCGGAGCTGCGTTCCCGGGTCGAGGCGCTCGTGGGCAGCGGCAATGTGCGCCTGCTGAGCGCTCCGCCGAAGTCGGCCGCGCCCAAGAGCCGGCCGGCCAAAGCCTTTGCTGGGCGATAAAACGCGGTAATCGGCGTCGAAATCGCCGCCTTTGGCCGCCGCGGGTTCCCGTATCGAGCCTGTCCGACAACTCCCCCTCTCGCCGTTTAGGAGAGGATGGGGCGAGAGAACGCGGAAGTTCTCGGATAGGCCCTTGTTGGCCATATTGCCTAGAATGCGCATTGTCACGCATTGTACTGCCGCGAGATGGCAATTAGAGTCAAAAGAGTGCGCGTTTGTCGTTGCCCCCATAATTCGCAAACCATCGCTTCCACCTGTCGTTATTCCGGCCTTGCCGTTATGCGCGGCAGGTGGAAGCGTATTCGGCTTTTTCATTATCGCGCCACTTCTTGGATCATGTCATGTCTTGGCGATCGCTTTCACTTGTCGCGTATTTCGGATTCATCGCGCTGTCGCTCCTGACGGCGCCATCGGCGCCATTCGTCTTGGAATCGCGCGGTTGCGCCGGCGGGAGCGGGGCCAACGGTGTGCTTGTCGACGCCGCTGGCGTGCTGCGCAACGAGGTATTTCAAGACGATCCGCAGCTTGTTCGTCAGCGGATGATGGCGGCGCGGGTGAAGCTTGGCAAGCAACTTGGGGCGGCGAGCAAGTTCCGCAAGGTGTCGCTCAATCGGCTCGAGTCGGCGCTGAAGGATCGGCTCGATAAGAAGCTCGGCCCCACGGAAGAGATGCTCTACTTGGCCGGGCTCACGCGGCTGAACTATGTGTTCTATTATCCCGAGACGAAGGATATCGTGCTGGCCGGTCCGGCCGAAGCCTGGGCGGTCGATCCGGCCGGTCGGGCCCGCGGGATCGAAAGCGGCTGGACGACGCTCGAGTTGCAAGACCTGATCGTGGCCCTGCGCGCTTCCCGCCCGGCAAGCCGGGAGCGCCGGTGATGCTGGTGTCGATCGATCCGCGTCCGGCGGGTCTGGCGGCGATGAATCAGTTCATTGCCGAAGCGCGTCGGAATGCGACGCCCGACGACGCGGATTACATTGTCAACGGGATGCGCGAGGCGCTCGGCATGCAAGATATTCGCGTCCAGGGCATCGCGGCCAAGACCCACTTTGCCCAGGTGCTGATCGAAGCCGACTACCGGATGAAGCTGATCGGGCTGGGCATGGAGCGCACTCCGGTGAAGCTGGCCTGCTATGTCGACCGGGCCAATCCCTCGCAGATTAGCCGCAACGCGATGGAGCGGTGGTGGTTTGTGCCGCACTACCAATGTGTGCGGGTGCTGGGCGATGAGTCGGGCATGCAACTTGTGGGCAACGGGGTGCGGCTGGCCTGCGAGCATGAGGTGGTGGCGGCCAACGGCTCGCGGATCGTGTCGAAGCAAGGCAACAAGGCGAGCGAACTATTCGTCACCGGCTTCACGGCCAAATATGCGGAACTGGCGTCGGTGGTTCCGGTGTATGCCCAGCTTCGGAATTGCGTGGATTTGGCCATCGCGGCGGCTTTCATGGCCAAGCACGACTACTACGGCAAAGCCGGCTGGTCGGCCGATCTGTTTCGCGATGAGCAGGCCTACGCGGTGGAAACGCTCAACACGCCGCGCGAGACGGAAACCTGCGTGGCGGGCGTGTGGCGCGGGGCGACCTTGATGACGCCGGTGGGCGGCGGCGTGGAGCTGCATCCGAAGAAAGCGCTCGAAGACGCCAACCTGCTCCACGACGACAATGGCAAAGTCGCCAAGGCTCGCGAGGAAGTCCATGCCGAACAACTCGCCCCAGGCCAGTGGTGGTGGGATTGAAGCCCGGCGGTGGGATGGAAGCGATTTTCCCGGATCTTCCGGCGCGAGCCGATTGAGCAAAAAGCGAGACGCCCGCTCGCCATTTCGAGCCGGTTTTAGGCCGGGTCGTGGCCAGAAATTGTTGTTGCTCTCCTGGCGTCCGATTATAATCGAAACACCGCGAGGGCCACGACTCGGCGCTCAGCCGCCGCGTTCGTTCTTCGCCCACGACGCCCGTTTCACGGAACTGCGCCGAATCGCGTTTCGAGTCTTATTCGCCCTTCTTGATGAAAGTTCGCCCATGCGACGCGATCTTTTCGGCTATCTGGCCTTCTTCGGTTTCATCGCCCTGGCAGTGCTGACGGCGCCATCGAAGTCGCTCTTGCCCGAGTCGCATGGTTGCATCGGCCGCGGAGGCGGTGGCGGTGGCGGGCTCGGCGGACTGCTGGGCGGCGGCGGCGGCGCCGCGGGTGGCGCCGGCGGGGCGAGCGGGGCCAACGGTGTGCTTGTCGACGCCGCTGGCGTGCTGCGCAACGAGGTATTTCAAGACGATCCGCAGCTTGTTCGTCAGCGGATGATGGCGGCGCGGGTGAAGCTTGGCAAGCAACTTGGGGCGGCGAGCAAGTTCCGCAAGGTGTCGCTCAATCGGCTCGAGTCGGCGCTGAAGGATCGGCTCGATAAGAAGCTCGGCCCCACGGAAGAGATGCTCTACTTGGCCGGGCTCACGCGGCTGAACTATGTGTTCTATTATCCCGAGACGAAGGATATCGTGCTGGCCGGTCCGGCCGAAGCCTGGGCGGTCGATCCGGCCGGTCGGGCCCGCGGGATCGAAAGCGGCTGGACGACGCTCGAGTTGCAAGACCTGATCGTGGCCCTGCGCCTTCCCGCCCGGCAAGCCGGGAGCGCCGGTGATGCTGGTGTCGATCGATCCGCGTCCGGCGGGTCTGGCGGCGATGAATCAGTTCATTGCCGAAGCGCGTCGGAATGCGACGCCCGACGACGCGGATTACATTGTCAACGGGATGCGCGAGGCGCTCGGCATGCAAGATATTCGCGTCCAGGGCATCGCGGCCAAGACCCACTTTGCCCAGGTGCTGATCGAAGCCGACTACCGGATGAAGCTGATCGGGCTGGGCATGGAGCGCACTCCGGTGAAGCTGGCCTGCTATGTCGACCGGGCCAATCCCTCGCAGATTAGCCGCAACGCGATGGAGCGGTGGTGGTTTGTGCCGCACTACCAATGTGTGCGGGTGCTGGGCGATGAGTCGGGCATGCAACTTGTGGGCAACGGGGTGCGGCTGGCCTGCGAGCATGAGGTGGTGGCGGCCAACGGCTCGCGGATCGTGTCGAAGCAAGGCAACAAGGCGAGCGAACTATTCGTCACCGGCTTCACGGCCAAATATGCGGAACTGGCGTCGGTGGTTCCGGTGTATGCCCAGCTTCGGAATTGCGTGGATTTGGCCATCGCGGCGGCTTTCATGGCCAAGCACGACTACTACGGCAAAGCCGGCTGGTCGGCCGATCTGTTTCGCGATGAGCAGGCCTACGCGGTGGAAACGCTCAACACGCCGCGCGAGACGGAAACCTGCGTGGCGGGCGTGTGGCGCGGGGCGACCTTGATGACGCCGGTGGGCGGCGGCGTGGAGCTGCATCCGAAGAAAGCGCTCGAAGACGCCAACCTGCTCCACGACGACAATGGCAAAGTCGCCAAGGCTCGCGAGGAAGTCCATGCCGAACAACTCGCCCCAGGCCAGTGGTGGTGGGATTGAAGCCCGGCGGTGGGATGGAAGCCGCGCGAGATCGTGCGCGTCAGATGTCGCCGCCCGCTTGTGGTTTCGGACTATAGAACTTGGTCAGGTCGACTTTGCCCTTGATGTCTTCCTCGATCAGCTTCAAGTGCGATTCGATTCGCTCGAGCCGTCGTGAGAGCCCAAGCCAAGCGTCGGGTGTTTGATCGACCGGCTTCGGGCGCGGGGCTTGCGGATAACCCAGTTGCCGTGACAGCGCGGCGAATAGCAACAGCGGATCTTTCCGCCGGTTCGCGGCCGCGATTCGGCCTTCTTTCTCGCCGAACAAAATCGGTTTCGCGGGTCCCTCGCTGGTTTCGCCGTGCGCGACGCGCTGCTGCCAGTAGTAGCGACTGCGAGCATGGATCAGGTCGGCCAAGTCGACGAGCCCCACCTGTCGGCGCACAATGAGGATCCACTCTCTCCAGGCGGCGTCGTACATCGGATCGCCGGCCACGGCCTCGAGGCCATGATCGTAGCCGAGTCGGTTGCGACAGAGACACTCGAACTGGTAGAGGAACAGCCCCTGGGGCCCGGCGCCAGCGGCTCGATAGGTGGCTTCGCGCTCGAGGATTTCGAGGGCGACTCGCAGGTCGAACTTGCCGCGTTCGTTTTCCGCCTCGCCGACGACGAACGCTTGAAACGGCGTGAAATAATGCCTGAGCTTGGCAAACGCGGGAGCGAGTGCCCCCTTGAGCCGAAGCTCGGCGGCCATGAAGTCGATGGCCATCGGCAATTTTGTGGTCGCGAGCAGTTCTTCCTTGAGCGGCTCGAGCAGTTCTTGAGCCGGCGTCGACACGAGTCGCTCCTTGAGCGCATGAAAGAAGTGCGCTTGTTCGATATATTCTTCGCGATCGAGCATGCCGCGGATTCCAGGAACACGGTCCATCCAGCGACTGGACAAAGGCCAGACGCTAGCGGGGGAAAAAGCTCGGCCGCGGAAGTCGCCCATTTTGGCGCCCGGCGCCGCTGCCCCTTGCGGGACAATGTCTTCTATAATAAGAAGGCCCCGCGGGCGACGCGAGTTCCTAATTGGGGCGTTTACCGAAATTCGCTCCCGGCCGCGCGGGGGCGCGATCTTTCCTGGAGCGTGGTTTTTTATGTCCGAAGTGTTTTCATCGGTCGACGAGGTGATCAAGGCCATTCGCCACGGCAAGGTCGTGATCGTGGTCGACGCGGAAGATCGCGAAAACGAGGGCGACTTCATTTGCGCCGCTGAGAAAGTCACTCCCGAGATCGTGAATTTCATGATCACCCATGGCCGCGGGCAGCTTTGCATGCCGCTGTTGCCGGAAGTGTGCGATCGGCTGAAGCTGGCGCCCATGGTCGACGCCAACACCACCCCGCTGGGCACATCGTTCACGGTGCCGGTCGATCATCGCTCCGCCCGCACCGGCATCACGGCCCAGGAGCGGGCCCATGCGATTCTCGAAATCATCAATCCGGCCAGCAAGGCGACCGATTTCGTGCGGCCGGGGCATCTGTTTCCGCTCGTGGCCAAGGAGGGCGGCGTGCTTCGCCGGGCCGGCCACACCGAGGCGGCGGTCGATCTCGCCCGGCTCGCGCAGCTCGCGCCAGCCGGAGTGCTCTGCGAAATCTTGGGACCCAGCGGCGACCGGGCCGATCGCGAGCTGCTTTTCTCGCTCGCCCAACAGTTCGACTTGCCCATTATTTCCATCGAGGAATTGATCCGCTATCGCCGCCGGAGCGAGAAGCTGGTCTATCGCATCACCGAATCGCGGTTGCCGACCCCGGCCGGCGAGTTCAAGATCATCTTCTATGGCGTGCATTACGAGGCCCAGCAGCCTTTTGCCTTGGTGATGGGCGATCTCGATTCGGTCGAGGCGCCGCTGGTGAGGCTGCATTCCTCCTGCTTCACTGGCGATGTGCTCAACTCGCTCCGCTGCGATTGCGGCGATCAGCTTCGCATGGCGCTCGACATGATCGGGCGCGAGGGAGTGGGAGTGCTGGTCTATCTGCCGCAAGAAGGGCGCGGGATTGGGCTGGTCGAAAAGATCAAAGCCTATGCCTTGCAAGACCAGGGGCTCGACACGGTCGAGGCCAATCTCGCGCTCGGCTTCAAAGCCGATGTGCGCGACTACGGAGTCGGCATCCAACTGCTCAAGGACATGGGGCTCACGAAGGTGCGGCTCCTGACGAACAATCCGAAAAAGACCGACGCCTTCATCTATGACGGCTTCGAGCTGCAAGTGGTCGACCAAATCCCGATCCGCCCGCCGGTAAACGAACACAACGCCCGCTACATCGCCACGAAGCGAGACAAACTCGGCCATCACTTGCCCGAGTAAAGTCTCGCGGCCGGCCGGAAATGCGCGATCGCGTCGGCTAAACGTAGCGCCGCTTCGCCTTCACTTCGTCCGGGTTATCCAAAGGATTTCGATCTCTCCCGTTCAGCGGCGCTACTCGCTCGCGGGCAGTTTCAGACTTGGGCCGCTCCAGACCGCGGCGGCTTGGTTGCCGGTGTAGCCCGGAATGTTGGCGGCCGGGTCGTCGACCACGCTGCCCAAGAGCATCACGCGGTCGCCCTCGGCCGCGGTGGGCTTCGTGGCGCTAAACACGCTCACCGGTTCGGCCTCGCCCGGAATCGTCATCTGCTGCTCGAAGAGCTTGCCATGTTTGGCCACCTTGCTCACGGCGCCCACGAGCACAATGCCCGACGGCTTTTCCCGGCCCGCGAAGCTGAGCCATTTGCCGGCGGCCGAATCGAGCAAGGCCACCTTTTGCGGGTTCTTCGCTGTCTCCTTGAGGAGCTCGATCGCCGCGGTCTTGGCGTCGGCAAGCGCCAGCGGGTCGAGGTCGGCGGCCGGATTCGTGATCGTCTCGCCGAGCTTATACAACCGCAACCGATAGCGGGCCTTCGCCTTTTTCAGATCGACGGCCGGGATATTCTCCGGATCGCTCATCTGCTCGTCACTCTGCTGAGCCTCCTTGAGCGCGGTCTCGATCACCGACGCCGGATAGCTGGCGGCGTTGAGCGGCGCGATCGCCGGAGCGGCGGGCTCTTCGGCAGGCGGCTCGGGTGGCTTTTCGGGCGAGGGCTTATCCGTCGCGGGCTTCACGATATCCGCTAGCGGATCAGCCTCCGCGGGAGTCTTGTTCGTGACAGTCTCGTCGGGCATCTCTTCGGCCGGCGCCTTTACCTGTTTTTCCTCGGGCATTTCCTCCGGCGGAGCGGCTTCCTTCGCTCTGGATGCCGCCTTGGGTTCGGGAGCGAGCAGATCGTCGACCGAGGCCTCGGGCTTCTCGGTCGGGCCGGCAGGCGGCAGGTCCATGTCTTCTTTGCCGACCGACTCCTTAGCGGGCTTCGTGGCGGGCTCGCCCAACAGGTCGGAGAGCTCATCGTCGACCGGTTTCTTCTTGCCCGCCGGCTTTTCGGCGAGCGGATCATCGGCCATCAGGTCATCGCTTGGCTGCTCGGCGGCGGGCTTCTTCTTGCCGGCGGGCTTTTCGGCGAGTGGATCGTCGGCCATCAGATCATCGCTCGGCTTTTCGGCGGCGGGCTTCTCGGCCGGTCCGGCCAATGGGTCGGCTAAGGGATCGACCGGCTTTTCGGCCAGCGGGTCCTCGGCCATTTCGTCGGCGACCGGCTTTTTCGTCTTCTTACCAGTCGGCGTGGCAAAGGCGTCGTCGACGGCGAGCGGATCGGGATCGACTGCCGGCTCGTCCGCCTTCACTTCCGGCATTTCATCGGCCAGACCACCGGCCGCCGAGGGCTTGGTCGACTTCTTGGGACTCAAAAGGTCGTCGAGCGGATCGCTCGTCTCGAGCGGCGCCACTCCGGGAACGGCTTCGCCGGGCGCCGCCACATCGCCGCCAGCCGGCGGTTCCGCCGCGGGCATCTCGTCGGCGGCCGGAGCTTCCGGTTTCGACATGTCGGGCGTCGTTCCCGCGGGCTGGCCGGCTTGATCGGGGTCGGCCAGGGGAGCAGCGCCGGGCGCTGGCGCGGTGTTTTGAGCCAGCGCCGTGGGTCCGCTCGGCTTGGCGCGAGGCGCATGGTAATCAAATGGAGCGATCGCCGCTGGCAACACCGAGGCCAAGTGCAGGAAGTCGGCCTTCACGCCCACGAATTTCAAAAGGGCCAGATACGTGCAAGTCATCGCCAGTCCGCCGCCAAACAACAAAAACAGCAGCGTGGCCACGAGCGATTTGCGACTTCGCGGTTTGGCGGCGCGAGCCGGTTTCGAGGGCTTGCCCTTGGCGGCTTTCTTGCCCTTCTTGGGCGCGGGCTCGCTGGCTTCGGCCTCGGCCGTGGCGGCCGGCATAGTCGGGGCGAATTCGAGTTCGTCGCCATCATCGGCTCCGGCCGGAATAAAATGTTCGCTTGGCTGCAATCCGGCCGCGTCGCTCGTGGTCTCATGCAGCGGGGCCGATTCGTCGAATCCCTCGATCGGGCCAAACTCGTCTTCGTGTTTGAAGGCGTCGTCGTCCTCGCCGGGGGCAAACGGATTGGCTTCGTCGACCGGCTCGAAGCCGGCGAAATCCTCGGCGGCCATTTCCTCGCCGGGCGCCGCTTCCGCCGATGGCGCGCCCGGCGCCGCCATGCGGCATTGCATCGGCCGTCGCTCCGGGGCCAAGCGGATCTTCGAAGCCGACCAGCGGCTCGTCGGGAAATGAAAAACCGGAGTCGTCGGCCGCTTTGCCAAAGGCATCGCCGGGCAGCGCTTCGTGCTCGCCGCCCGCGGGCGTTTCGGCAAATGGGATCGGCTGTTCGCCATGTTCCGCCGCGGGGGCGCCGAACATCGGGTCGTGCGGCAGGCTGCCCTCGACCTCCGCGAATGGCCCTGGGTCTCCGAATTCGAGATCTTCAGACTCCGTGAAATGCAGTTCCTCGGGGGCGTCGAACGATAGCTCTTCAGGAGTTTCGCCGACGATGTTTTCATGCGGCGCCGTGTTTTCATGCGGCGCGGGCTCCGCGGCGCGCGGCGTCGTTTCGCCGACATGTTCCAAGGCGATCGGCGCGTCGGGCGAAGCGTGTTCCACCGGCGCGGCGGGCTCGTCGAACGGCATTAACTCTTCGTCGCCGGAAAAATCAAAGTCCAGTTCCGGCTCCGCGGAGGTCGCGCCATTGGCGAGACCAGACGCATGGTCGGCGGCGAAGCCTTCGGTCGCGCCGCCCGCGGCCGGGGGCAAAGCGTGACCCCAGTCCGAAGCAAGGGGTTCGGCTTCGGGACCGCCCACGACCACTAGGGCCGGCGGCAAATTGGCGAACACTTCGCTCAATGAATATTCGCGATGGCAGAGCGGGCACCGAACATGGTGAGCCGGCGTTGCTCCGTCGGGAAGCAAGACCTGAGCCGTACACCTTGGGCACGATGCGACACTAAACATAAAATCCCCCCTGGGCGCGCGAACCGCGAAAGCGCGCGCTTAACAATTCGTGGAGCTTCGCGTGGGCTGAATACTCTACCGGCAATGAAATTTTCCGATTTCTCCAAGTGTAGCACTAGATGGGCGCCAAAGTCCATCAATTCGGCCCCTGGCGATGCCCGGTTTTGGGATCGCTGGCCCTCGGCCGAATCCTGATCCGGAATCGACTGCCGGCGGCGCCGATTTTCGGGCTTATGACGGCGCCGACATGCCGCCGCGCCCCCGTCCGAAGCAGTTCCAAAGCAGCCAGCCCTCGCGCTACCCGTTCCCAATTGGGGAGAAGGGCGATTTGTCATATGCCCTTTCAGCGAAAGGCTTGACGGGGCCATGGGCCGGGGTCGACACTGAAATTGCCACTTGCGGCAGTGGTTTTGCAAGTTTCCACCCCAAACACGAAATGCATGTGCACGAGTGCGCGAGGTCTTTCGGATGCCGGGCGAAGAACGCGAGCGGACCACAAGAATCTCGCCCCAAACGTATGGACCCGGGCCAGGACCTCGGCCGGTCGAGCGTTTTGGGCTTCGCCATGCCGCGCCGGTGGCGTTCGGCATTGTGCTGCTGGCGATCTTACAAGTTGCGCCGGCGATCTTGCAACTCGACCCGGCCACCGCGCCGCCTTGGGCTCGCGTGAGCGTGTTGCTGGCGATGCTCGAACTGGCTTACGCCGCGTGGATACTGCTTGTGCCCGACTGGGCGACGATGCGGGTAGCCATGTTCGTGACGGCGACCGTGGCGATTCTGTATTGCGTGGCGCTGGGCGCCAATCTCTCGACGCCTCGGTTCACGCCCGCGCCGCTCGATATGCAAACCGCTCCGGGCGGGGCATCGCTCTGGTGCGCCACGATCGCCTGCGCGGCGCTCTCGCTCACCTACGGTTCCGGTCGCCTGAGCCACCGCTGGCGGAAGTGAGCGGCGATGCGCGAAACAACACGGCGATCATCCGCCAAGATCCCAGCGCTGTTGGTCCAGCAAGGGCAATGGTAAAAAGAACAGCGCCGGCGGGCGCCATGTTCCGCGCCCGTTGGTTTTCGATCTGGAGAGAAATCAGCCCATGTATCGCTACGCTTCGTGTGGTCGCCGCGACGTTCCTCGGCGCGGATTCCGCCTGTTCGTGGCGCTCGCGGTGACCGGCGCCCTGCTGGCCTCGGGCGGGTGCGAGTCTCGACCGAGCGACGAGGAGATCGGCGTTCCGATCTTCAAGTTGCCGGACTTGCCAGGCTCCAAGGAGCCCTATCCATTGCCGCGGCTTGACGTCAACGAACCGGCCGACGAAGCGTCGCCAGCCGAGCCGCCAGTCGCTTCGAAGTCCGATGCATCGGCCGAACCGCCGGCAAATTCGCTACCTTCCTCGCAACCCGCGGCGACGCGCCAACCATGATCGCTTTCCGATCGTCGCGGAGAGTTCGCTGCTTGCAGCCGGTCTCGTGGCCGTTTAGTGTGGAAGCATCGGTCGAGGAAACTGCGGCAATGACAGCATCGTGGGGTGGCGCAATGAAAATGTCTCGAACAATCGCGGCCTTGGCGCTCGTGGGCCTCTTGGGGTTGGCCACGCGTGACGCACGCGCTCAAGGCCCCTTCGGTTTTGGCAACATCACGGGCTTGCCATACAACTACTTTCAAAGCCAGGAGCAGCTTCCCTACTATGCCAAGTTTCCGCCGGTGTATTACAGCTATCCCGTGCCGCGAACTTATGGCTACAGTCCGTTTGCCTATCCGCCCGGCGTGATGACTCCGGAATTGGCGGTCGCGCCCGAGCCGCTCGACATCATCAATCCCTTCGTTTCTCCGCAGCCCACTTCGGCGCCCGGCCCCGCGCCCACTTCGGCGCCTGGGCCGAGCGACTCGCTCACGGGCGGCCGTGTCATTGGTGGCTGGAGCAATAGCGCGGCGGCGTCGGGCTACAACGCCAATTCGGCCTCGCGGGTTGGCGCCGGGCAATCGCCGCGGCCGAAAATGATTATCAATCCCTATGTGTCCGACTCCGTGGCCGGCGCGCCAAACGCCGCGGCTGCCGCCACGCCCTGATGCCCTGAAACCGCGCCAGTAAACGAAGTGGTCCGTTGTCCTATCGAACAGGGGATGCCTAGAATACGAGCGCGGCGGCTGGCGAGGCGCGTGGGCGCGAGTGCTCCCATCGTCCTCGATCAAACAGACGGATATTCGACGGGGCGATATTCAACATGACCTGGCTGGGGCAGAATACGATCGTCTTCGCCGCCGTGGCCTGGGCCGGGTGGCGGATTTCACGATCCATTTGGGGCGCTTGGACCCAAGCCAAAACCGGCGCTTGCGGAGGCGGCTGCGGTTGCGGCGCCCCCGGCAAAACCGTCGGCGGCCAAGAGTTGGTCACGATCGGCCTCGCTCCGCGCGGCAATGCGTCGCCGACGAAGCATTCATGACCTTCGCGCCCGGCGAGCACCCTTCACATCGCGCACGTCATTGACGTTGTAGCTGCGATGCTAGATCGGCCACGCGCCGCGAAAGCTCGCCGAGTTGGTCGAACTCCGCGCGAGGATCGGCTTCGTTCCCTGGCGCCGCTTGCACCCGCTGCCGAGCTACCGAAATCCGACTGCTCACGGCGCTGAGTGTCCGCGCGGGGCTCGCCAGTTGCGGACTCTCTTCCGATGGCGACATGAGCCGCACATAGAGCAGCAAGTCGCCGCGGCGAAGCACGATCTCCTCGAGTTCGTCGACCACGGTTTCCAGCTCGCTCGCGCTGGATATCGCGGTCGCCTGCACATGCCCATTGAGTCGGGCCAGCGAGGCACGGTATCCAGAAAGCCGATCGGCCAATTCCTTGGGATCGATGCCATGAACATCGGCGAGCGCGAGCGTTTCTTGTGAAGCCGAGACAGCTTGCGCGGATTCTTGCGCCGGCGGCGACGGAAGCGCGACCGCCGCGGCTTGGATGCGCGGGGCAACGGGTGGCGTCGCCGCGCGAACGACTTGCGGACGCGAGCGCGAATTGCTCGGCTCCGCGCTCGTGGGCTTCGAGAGCGCGATTGCCGCCTTCGGCGCCGTGATCGGCTCGCTGGGCGCCGAGTGCGACAGGTCGGGCGCGGCGCTCGCAAATCTCGGCGCGGGACTGCTTGCCTTCGGCTGGGGAACGCTCGCCTCGGGCGCGACCGGCTTGTCAGCCAGCAATCGCGACGGACCATCGCCCCGGGTGGGCTCGCGCCGGTTCACCAAACCGCGGCCGCGCGGGCAAGCTCGCCGTTTGGCCGCGATCGATTCGCGCGGTCGCTTCGGTCAACCAGGCAATGAGCAGCCGTTGCTCGTCACTTCGGCTTCCCGCGGCGCGCCATGATTTTTCAACCCGTCGCCAGGCTTCCATTCGCATCTCGCGGGCGTGGGCGTTCGTGGCCCATGCGCCGGCCAGCGCTCGCTCGTAGTCGCGAGTCAACTGTTCGATGGCGGAGGCACTCGAGCATGTCGGTCCGGCCGAGCAAACGCACAAGCCCCGCATTGGAAAGCGATTTGCCGGCCCGAGCGCGCGCGAGCACTTCGGCGTTGAATGCGGCGATGGCCATTTGCTCGTCGGCCGATTTCGCCCAGCGCACCGCGCGCTGCGATCGCTCGCCGAGCAGCCGCTCGAGCCACGCGAGGCGCTGATCGGCCGGGAGGCGCGCGATACTCGGCCAGTTCGCGCTCGAAGCGCGGCGAGGGCCGATCGCCGGCAATGGCATTGCTCGTCGGTCCCACGAGGGCGAACACTCCGCCGAGCGTCGCGAACATCGCGGCAAACAACGGCGCCGCCGCGAGACGTTTCAAGAGCGACGAGCTTCGGGCGGAAGAACTCATGGCAAGCAGCAACATGGAAATCATCGCCGGATGCGCCACGACAAAAAGTACGCGGCGTCTTCGCGATTTTCAAAAACGATGAACCGGCCGACGCATCGACCGTCACGACAAAACTCCCGCCTGGAGTCGCAAAATACCGTAACCAGCCCGAGCCGCCGATGCAACCGGCGAAACACGGAGCGGCGAAAAGGAATCGCAAAACCGGGCGCCCGCGGCCGCCCCCGCTTCGGCTCCTGGGCAACTCTACGTTTCGTCGTTCCTGGCGTCAAAGCAGCCGGCCCCCCAGCCGCGAGCGATCGCCGCCGCCTGCGCTGTTGTTTCGGTTTTGCGGTCTGGGCCGTTAGAATCGGACCGGCCTCGCGACCATCCATCGAAATCCCTCCACGAAACGACCTGTTTTTTATGACCGACTCCTCCGCAATCGCCTCCCACGACGCCGATTGGCTCGAAGCGTCGAGCGAAGCCGCGTATCGCGTCGTGACCCGCGCCGCGGGCCCGGCCGGAAGCCTACCGCTGACCGATGAGATGCTTCGCGAGTGGCCGAGCGGCGATCTGTTTGGCCTCACGCAAAACGCCGGCATGGGCTGGGACCCGCGGCGCCTCACCGGCCCGCAGTTCTTGCTCCTCAGCACCCAGGGCGGACTTCGCGCGGCCGATGGCTCGCCGATCGCGCTGGGCTATCACACCGGCCACTGGGAAGTCGGCCTGCTCGTGGCCGAGGCGGCGCGAGTGCTCAAGGCCGGCGGCGCGGTGCCGTTTGCGGCCTATTGCAGCGATCCCTGCGATGGTCGCACGCAAGGCACGGCCGGCATGTTCGACAGTCTGCCGTTTCGCAATGACGCCGCGCTGGTGCTCGGCCGGCTGATCCGCTCGCTGCCCACGCGCCGCGGAGTGCTTGGCGTGGCCACCTGCGACAAGGGCCTGCCGGCGATGATGATGGCGCTCGCCGGCGCGGGCGATGGGCCCGCGGTGCTTGTGCCCGGCGGTGTCACGTTGCCTCCGGCCACGGGCGAAGACGCCGGCAGGATTCAATCGCTTGGCGCTCGCTATGCGCACGGCGAAGTGAGCCTCGAAGAAGCGGCCGAGCTCGGTTGCCGCGCCTGCGCGTCGCCCGGCGGCGGATGCCAATTCCTCGGCACCGCGGCCACCTCGCAAGTGGTGGCCGAAGCGCTCGGCATGACGGTTCCGCATGCGGCGCTCGCGCCCAGCGGCCAACCGATTTGGCTCGACATTGCGCGTCGGAGCGCGCTCGCCCTCGCCGCGCTCCACCGCCGCGGCCTACGGCTCAAGGACATTCTCACCGACGCCTCGGTGCGCAATGCGATGACGGCGCATGCGGCCTGCGGCGGGTCGACGAACCTGCTACTGCATATTCCGGCAATCGCCCATGCCGCCGGCTTGCGACCGCCTTCGGTCGACGATTGGCGCGCGATCAACGCGGCCACGCCGCGCTTTGTCGACGCGCTGCCCAACGGCCCGGTCGGTCACCCCACGGTGCGCGTCTATCTGGCCGGCGGCGTGCCCGAGATCATGCTCCATTTGGCCGAACTAGGGTTGCTTGATACGAGCGTGCTCACGGTGTCGGGCCACACGCTGGCCGAATCGCTCGCCGCCTGGCGCGGCTCGCGGCGCCGCGAACTGCTCCGCGAGCGGCTAAGAGCCGAAGACGGCGTCGATCCCGACGATGTGATTATGCCGCCCGAGCGCGCCGGCAGCGCGGCCTCACGAGCACCGTCTGTTTTCCCACCGGCAATCTCGCGCCCGAGGGATCGGTCATCAAAAGCACGGCGATCGATCCCCGCACGCTCGACGCCGATGGCGTGTACCGCAAGCGCGGCCCGGCCCGGGTATTCACGCGCGAGCGCGATGTGATCGCGGCGATCAAGGCCCACGCCGCGCCGGCAACCGCCCGAGCAGCGGCCGGCGCGGATGGGGCGAACAATGCTCCGGCGCCGATCCGGCCGGGCGATGTAATCGTGCTCGCCGGTCGCGGGCCGCTTGGCGCCGGAATGGAAGAAACCTATCAGGTCACGAGCGCGCTGCGCTATCTGGAGTGGGGGCGCGAAGTGGCCGTGGTGACCGACGCGCGATTTTCGGGCGTGAGCACCGGCGCTTGCATTGGGCATGTCTCGCCCGAAGCGCTCGCTGGCGGGCCGATCGGCAAGGTGCGCGAAGGAGACGAGATCGAAATCATCGTCGACACCCGGCGGCTCGTCGGTTCCGTGAATCTGGTCGGCGAAAGCCTAGGACCGGGTCAGCGCGCCCGACCGCTCGACTCCGCCGGCGCCGCGCGATTGCTGGCCGAGCGCCCGATGCACGACGCAATTCGGCCCGACGAACGCATGCCGCCCGCGAGCCGCTTGTGGGCGGCGCTGCAAAGGGCGAGCGGCGGCGTGTGGGCGGGTTGTGTATATGATGTGGAGAAGATCCTCGCCACCTTGGCAGCCGGCGAAGCGGCGCTCGCGTCACAACGAGATCACGACGCCGAGGCGAAGAAGCGATGATCGAGCCCAGTGGCAAACCGAGTCCAGCAACCATGCGTCGAGCGACATCATGACCACCATCGGGATGCTCTTGTTTCCGCGGCTGACCGTCTTGGATCTCGTCGGGCCATACGAGGTCTTTTCACGCATGCCGAACACCCGAATTCATTTGGTGTCGGCTTCGCTCGAGCCCGTGGCGAGCGAACAGGGACTGGCGATCGTGCCCGACACGCTGATGGCCGATGCGCCGCGGTTCGACATCCTATTCGTGCCCGGGGGCAACGGCGTGAATGCACAGCTCGACGACGAGCAGTGCTTGGCCTTCCTGCGGAAACAGGGCGAGCAGGCTCGGTTCGTCACGTCCGTCTGCACGGGCGCCTTGCTCTTGGGCGCCGCCGGATTGCTGCGAGGTTATCGGGCCACGACGCATTGGCTCAGCCTGGAATTGCTGCCGCTCGTGGCGGCGCATCCGGTGAACGAACGCGTCGTCGCGGACCGCAATCGCATTACCGGCGGCGGCGTGACCGCCGGAATCGACTTTGGTCTGACGATCGCCGCGCTCCTGCACGGCGCCTTGATCGCCAAGGAAATCCAACTGATGATGGAATACAATCCCGACCCTCCTTTCGACTTCGGCTCGCCAGAAAGCGCCGGTCCGGAGATCGCCGAAAGGGTCCGAGCCTCCCGCCGGACGATTCAAGAAGAACGTCGTCGCGCCATCGAACGAATCGTACATCGCCGCGATGAGGCGGGTTCCGCATGAAGAACTTCGCGGGAACCGCCCATGAATCCCCCGCACAAAATGACTTTCGGATAAAGGCTCCCATGCGAATCGACAAACATTTCTTGCTGGCCGCCCTGGTCGCGATTGGGTTTGCCGGCGAGGCGCTGGCCCAGCAGCGAGGCCGCGCTCGCGAACAAGTCGCCGGAGGCGGCCCGAGCGGCGGCCGATCGGATTGTCGAGCGATTTATGAAGGAGAAAGGCGTGCCGGGGCTGGTGCTCGCGGTGATCCGCGATGGCAAGACGGTTGTCGAGCGCGGCTATGGAGTGCGCACCCCCGCCGATCCGATCCTGCCCGATCGCGATACCGTGTTTCATATCGGTTCGCTCTCGAAAGCGTTTACCGGAGTGGGCGTCGAACTGCTGGCCGAGCGAGGCAAACTTTCGCTGGGCGATCCGGCCAGCCGCTATGTGAAACAGATGCCCAAGCCTTGGCGGCAGATCCCCATCAAGCTATTCGTGGCCCATCAAAGCGGCATTCCCGAACTGAAGGAGAAGCTGCCGAGCATGCAAGCCATGTTCCGCGCGGCCGACGAACTGCCGATGGCGTTTCGACCGGGCGCGAAGCAGGAGTACAACAATTTTAATTTCGCGGTGGCGGGCGACGTGATCGAAGGCGCTTTGGGCAAACCGTATCTCGACTTCATGCGCGACGAAGTATTCAAGCCGCTCGGCATGTCGCGCAGCGGCTATGGCCCAACCGACGCCAATTTCGCGCCCGGACATTATCATCGCAAAAAGGGGCTCGAAGTCGTGAACGAAGCCGTGCCGCGCGGTGGAGAATATGCCATTCCCTCGGGATTCTTGCAAACCACGCTTGGCGATCTTGTGCGATTGTACCGGGGCATTCAAAGCCACAAGCTCCTGACTCCGGCCCGCGCTCAAGAGATGATCACCCCGGTGAGCGAGGGCAAGACCGGCGCCGTGGGATGGTTTACCCGCGAGGTGAACGGTGTGAGGATCGTGGCCAAGGACGGCGCGGCGTCGGGCTATTCGAGTCAGTTTCAATTCGTGCCCGGCCGCCACGACGCGGTGATCTTTATCATGAACCTGCAAGGCCAAGGGCTCGACACCGCGGCCCTGGCTCACGACTTGCTCAAGGAAATCTGCGAACTGCCGCTCCCCGAGCGACCGGGCGAGTGAATCGCGGCGCGAGTCGCGTGGTTTTCGAACACATAGTGAGCAACCCACCACTCTTGACCGCCGCGGTAAGCGAACAGCTCGGCCGAGGCCATGAGAAATATTCGCCACCTTCGCGCAAGCCGCCGCGCCTCATGCGCCGGCAAGCCCGGCGCCAGCGCGGCGGCCGCGGCTTCGCGATCTTCGTCGAGTCGCGCGAGCCACGCTTCGAGCGTGCGGGCATAGTGCCAGCCGGGAATGCGATGGTGTTCCCGCGCCGCGAGATCGCGCTGATAGTAAAGCAGCAGATCGTCGGACGGCATCACGCCGCCGGTGAAAAAGTGTTGGGCCATCCAGTCCTTGTTCGTCGCGGGCTCGAAGGAATAGGCGAACCTTCGATGGCAAAAAATATGCACGAACAGTTTTCCGCCCGGCGCCAGCCAACCGGCGATGCGGCCGAGCAGCGCTTCGTGGTTACGCACATGCTCGAACATCTCGACCGAAACGACCCGATCGAAACTTGCCGCGGGCGCTTGAAAATCTTGCACATCGCGAGTCACGACTTCAAGATTCGCGAGATTCGCCGCCTCGGCGCGGGCCAGAATAAACTCTCGCTGCCGACGCGAATTGCTCAGCGCCGTCACTTTCGAGTCCGGATAGTGCTCGGCGATCCAGAGCGCGAGCGATCCCCAGCCGCAGCCAAGGTCCAGAATCCGCTGGCCGGGGCCGATATCGGCTCTTTGGCATGTGAGCGCGAGCATCGCCTCTTCGGCGGTCGCCAGTGTGTCGCCGGGCCGCGACCATAATCCGCAACTGTATTTCATCCGAGGGCCAAGCAGTGCGCACAATGAATTCGGGGGCGCTTCGTAGTGCTGTTCATTGGCCTTGGCGGCGCCGATCGCCACGGGCGACGAGCGCATTTGCTCGATGAAGCGCTGATGCGCTTCGCGGTCGGCGGCGCAATTGCGCTGGTCGACCTCGCGCAGCCGCTCGGCCAAAAGGCGCCGGATACCGGCCCGCACCATCGGGTCGGGAAGCCAACCGCGTTCGGCAAGTTCGATTGCCCAGTTCATGGAGTGTCGCTCTTGGGAAACCAGGGAATGAAAGGACTCGTCGTGCGCTGATAGCGGCGATAATCCTCGCCGCGACTGGCGATCGCCTGCGCCTCGGTCGCCGGAATGCCAGTGAGCTTAAACAGGAAGAGAAGCATCAGCGCGGGATAAAGAAACAGCAGCGCCCAGCCTGGCGCGCCGAAAGCCAGGAACGGATAGGCCCACCAGTGCAGCCACTCGAAGAAATAGTTGGGGTGGCGCGAATATCGCCAGAGCCCCGCGCGGCATGTGCGGCCGCGATGCGCCGGATCGTCGCGAAATCGTCGCAATTGTCGATCGGCGATCGTTTCTCCCCCCACGGCCACAAGCCAAAGGGCCACCGCGATCGTATCCCAGCCATCGGGCAGCGGTCGCCCGGCCCTCGCGGCCACAAACGCGGGCAAGGCAAAGAGCCAGGCCAGCGCGGCTTGAATCTGAAAGAAAACGAAGAAGCCGATTCCGGCCCAGCGGCCCCAGCGGCGGCGGAGCGATCGATACCGGCCGTCTTCATCGTGTCCGAGCACGCGATCCACGAGCAGATGCCAAGCCAGCCGCAGCGACCACAGTCCGAGCATCGCGGCGGCGAGCCAACGGCGCGGTCCCGCGTCGGGAGCGTCGCTCGCCAACAGAATGGCGATCAGGCCCACGCCGCCAGCCCAGCCGACATCGACGATTCCGGCGTTGTGCGTGCGCCGCTCGATGAGCCACGCGATGACCATGAGGGCCGAGGCCAGCAGCGCCCCCCAGACGAGCGATTGGCTCGCGCACGCGCCGAACCAAGCGATCATGGCGGCACTCCCGTGGCTGTCGCCAGTCGAGCGGCTTCATGCTGGGCGTCGCGAGGCGCGGCGACCTGCTCGGCGCTCGAAGCCATGCGCGGGGCCATCACCGTGCGCTCGAGCGCGTGTCTTGGAACTTCGCGCAAATCCCAGACCAGCCCCAGCCACGAAAATAATTTAAGCACGTAAAACGTGATGTCGATTTCCCACCAAACGAAACCCTGCCGCGCGGAGTTCGGATAATGATGATGATTGTTGTGCCAGCCTTCGCCGAGCGTAATCAGGGCCAACGCCAGGTTGTTGCGGCTTTCGTCGGCGGTGTCATAGCGGCGGGCGCCCGAGCGATGCGCGAGCGAATTGATCGCGGCCGTGGCATGGAACAGCAAGACCGTCGAGACGAAAAAACCCCAGACGAGCATTTGCATGCCGCTCGTGCCCAGCGATGGCGCTCGCTGTTCAAGCCAACCGCCAAGCCCATGCAAAAGCCCGGCAGTGAGCGCCGGCGCCGCGACATCGAAACGGTCGAGCCAGCGCAGTTCGGGAAATCGCGCCAGGTCGGGCGCCGCTCGCAAGTCGGTTCGAAAGTTCACCTTCGAGGTGAACCACAGCATGTGGCTCCATAGGAAACCGTGCTGATGCGGCGAATGCACGTCGCCCGGCCGATCGGAAAGCGCATGATGCCGGCGATGATGGGCCGCCCACCAAATTGGCCCACGCTGCACCGCCGCATTGCCCACGACGGCGAAGAGAAATTGAAACCAGCGCGAGGTTTTGAAAGCCCGATGCGAAAAGTAGCGGTGATAAAAGGCCGTGAGCGCGAAGGCTCGCAGGAGATACATGCCAGCCGCGACCGCCAGCGCCACCGGGCTCCATCCCACGAATACCACGCCCAGACAGGCCGCGTGCATCAGAAAAAAGGGGAGACATCGCAGCGCGTCGACACGATAGAGCTCCTCGTCGTCGGGTGGGCGGCTCGCGCCTTCGCGTCCGACGGTTTTCTCATCGCCGGCATCGTCGCCGGGGCCACGGCTTCGACCGGCGTTTGTGTCGAGCCAGCGCAACAGGCCGATTGCCGCGTCGCGGACCGTGTGTTTCGCCCGTGAATCCATGCCACGCCGACCGCTTTGATGGCCGGCCTCGCCCTCGGTGTGCCGATCCCGTCAACTCCGGAGGCATATTCGCCGAGCCGACGCACCCGGATTCAGAAAAAGGCGTTACTCAATGGCGAAAATTCCAGGCGTCGGCGGCGTACTTTTCGGCGACGAGTTGTTCCGTGAGCGCTCGCGGCCAATCGTCGAGGGGCTCGTGGGCATCCCAGGCTTCGATCAGCGCATCGTGAAGGGCCTGGCGCTCGGCCGGTAGATTGGCCACGAAGGCGTCGTGCGCAGCGTCCGGCCCGATAGTCGGGCGAGCGCGGCGGCTCCTGGAGCAAGCGGCCGATCAGGGGCAGCGGAAAATCGTAAAGCAGCGTGCCGTGGTAGAGAAGGCAGCGCCGCTTGCAACGCACGCTGTTGCCCGACACTTTGCGGCCGCCCAACTCGAGATCGCTCGTTCCACGAATCGCGATCTCGGGCGCTAGCGGCCGCAGCGCCGCCACGAGCGTGCCCAAGATTTGCTGGTGGGCGATGTCGAGTTGCCGCAGCGCGGGCCGCAATTCATAACTGAGCACGAGCGCATACATCAAACAGCCCGGACCGGCGACGACCGACAGCCCGCCGCTCGAGCGGCGCACAACGGGCGCGTGGCTTGCGCGACACGCTTCAAGTCGCACCTCGCGCTCCACGGCCGAACTGCGTCCCACGACCACGATCGGCGCCCGCGGCTCCCAGAGCCGGAGGATTTCAAGCGGCGGGTGGGCGAGCTCGGCGGTTTCGAGCAGCGCGTCATCGAGCGCGATATTGGCGGCGGCCTCGTCGAGCGTGAGATTTAGAAATCGCATTGGATGAATGACATGGAGCAAGTGATACACGACCGCCCGAGTCCCGGAGCTTATCCTGCGCCGGCCGGCATTGCGAATAGTCGCACGAACCGATCCACGTTGCCGCTCGCTACTTGCCTTGCCGAGATGAGCGGCCGAGAAGCTGTGACGGTTGCGCAAGCTGTGACCGCAAGCATTGCCAGCACAACGACTTGCGTTGTGTTGAAAAAACGCAACGTCGGTTGGAAACGTCCACGACTTCAAACTTTTTTTTGCGCCGCAAGTCATTGCCGGCCTGTTGGTTTTGGCGCCGCGACCCCGCCGCGCTACAAAATCATTTGCCAGAGCTAAAATTGTCCGCCAGACTCCTGTGAGCGTAATTTTTTTGCGCTTCGCATTGCAAGAGTCCCGGGCCGGGCGGCGGATCGCCCGCTGGCGGATTCGTTTGAGTAGCTCCATAGGGTGCAACACCATGACACGCGACCAATTTTCGACTTCCTCGCTCCTTCGCGCGGCTTCGGCCACCGGCGCCGCCGGCTTGGCCGTGATTTTCGCGGCCGGCCCCTCGCGGGCCGTGGCGCAGTGCGGCGCTTGCCAGCCGGTGCAAGCCTATCGTTTGGTGTACCAAACGGTCTACGACGAGCGACAGGTAAACGCCTACAAGATCGAGTCGGAAACCGTCTACGACGAGCAACAAGTCACCACCTATCGCCCAGTGATCGAAACCGAAATGCGCGAGCGGCGCTACACCGTGGCCCGACCGGTGACCGAAACCAGCGAGCGCGAAGAGCGCTACAAAGTGCTGCGTCCGGTGTATGAAACGCAAATGCGCGACGCGAGCTACGATGTGACGCGCATGGTGGCCGAAACCAGCGAGCGCGAAGAGCGCTATTTGGTGGCGAAGCCGGTCATGGAAACCTCGGAGCGCGAGGAACAGTACACGGTGCGCAGCCAGGTGATGGAGACCGCCGAGCAAAGCGTGGCGTCGACCGTGGTCGAGCCCGTCACGACCTATCGCACGGAATACGTCGATCAAGGGGCCTACGCCACGCAGCAAGTAGTCACTCCCGGCGCGGTGCGCAATCATCTTCGCTGGCTGCCGAGCGGCTGCGCTGTCGACCCGGTGACCGGCGTGAGCGCCTATCAGCGCGGTGGCTTGGCCTGGGTGCCCGAACAAAAAGCGCCGACGATCGCGAATGTGACCACGTGGCAGCCGCATGTCGTGGCCCAGCAGGTTCCGCAGACCCAGTATGTGGCGCGGCAGATCGTGCAGAAAGTTCCGGTGCAAGTGGCCCGTTATGTGGACCAGCAAATGGTGCGCAAGGTTCCGGTGCAGGTGTGCCGCATGGTGCAAGAAGAAGTGGTTCGCAAGACTCCGGTCGTGACCTATCGCCCGGTGGTCGAGCATGTGCCTCGGCAAGAAGCGATTCAGGTCTGCAAGATGGTCGAGGAAGAGGTCGTGCGCCGGATTCCGGTGACCACTTGCCGAGTGCAATACGAAGAGCGCGTCGAGCAGACTCCGGTGCAGGTGTCGCGCATGGTGGCCGAGCCTTCGGTGGTGCGCGTGCCCCGCGTGGTGCGTAAACAGATTCCCGTGACCTATACGACTCGCGTGCCACGGACGGTGTGCATGCGGGTGCCGGTCGAGTCGCCTTGCTCTTCGGACTGCGGATGCGGCGGCGATACGGTGATCGAATCGCCGGCGCCGGCCCTGAGCGCGCCGACGCTGCTCCCAGCTATCCGGCGCCGAGCACGACCTATGGCCAACCCACGCCGGCTCGTCCTCGCAATGAGCGCCGCGGCGCCGCGGGCGGAGCCGACATGGCCCCCGCCATCGGCCCCGGTGAACAAGTGCCGGGCCCGACCGATGAAGAAACCACCATTCCCAGCCGTTAATGCCGCGCGCGACGATTGCGACAATGCGGTATGTGATCCTCAGGCATCGTGCGCCGGGCGCCGGCTGCGCCGATCACTGGGATGTGATGTTCGAGCACGGTGGCGTGCTCCGCGCTTGGGCCATTGAGGTCGAGCCGAGCATTGGCCCGCGCAAGCGGCCCAATCGCTCGCGGATCATCGGCTCGTGTATCTCGACTACGAAGGCCCCATCTCGGGCGATCGCGGTAGCGTGAGCCGCTGGGACCGGGGATTCTATCAGCTCGTGACCGAAGGCGCCGATCTCTGGCGCGCCCGACTCCGAGGCGAGCGACTGGTGCTCGACGCGCTGTTCGAGCGCGATGGCCATCAGCGCTGGAGCGTGTCGTTCTTGCCCTCGCCAGCCGTGGAGGCCGAAGCTGGCGGCGACGACGATGCGCCGTCGCCCACGGTCTCGCCCCCAGGCTCGGGCTGAGCCTCGCTCGCTGGCGGAGCATCGACCACGGGCGCGTCGGTCGGCAACGCGTCACGCATCGTCGGGACCGGGTCGCCATTGATTCGCGACTCCGGCGCGTCGGTGGGGCTGGTTGGCTCGACCAAGGGCTCATCGTGTTTGTCGTGCGCCGCCACGGCCACCGGCCCGGTCTCGCCGGTGTGGCCCGTAACCAGGATTTCACCTTCGCCGAGCTCGACGCCTTCGAGCGACACGCGCTCTCGCCCGCGGGCATGCGGCGGTACGAGCGCCACCAGGGCCACCGGATCGCCGCCCGAGCGTCGCCATTCGAGCGGCAGTTCCAAACCTTCGGCGGCGTGGGTGATTGCGTCGAGCACTTTGCCCAAGGGTAGTGGCAAGAGTCCGGCCTTGGCGCTTTTGATACGAATCGCGAGCACGCTCGGCGATTGCAAATACACATCGCAGGCGATCGAAAGCACGGTGTCGATCGACCCGCTCCGGTAGCGGCAGGCGATTGTCAGGTCGCCGGGATGGATAAACACGCGAGGCGCGGCGAATTCGGCCGGCAAGAGGTCGGGAAAATTCCTCGGCACGTCGACCGCGAGCCATCCGTTGATCTGATCGGCCGTGAAAAGCGCGTCCCACGATCCGCGGCGGCGCACATCGCTGGCCACACCCGCGGCGCTTTGCAAGAATTCGTCGCTCGAACGCGCTGCCGCCGCGCTGTCGCGATCGAGCGCGGCCTCGTAATACGATGGCGACCGTCGCAATGCTCCATAGAATGCAAGCGCCAAGCCGGCCATTGCGACCAGCCCCAAGCCAGCGGCGAAAAAGATTCGAAACTTTCGGCTCACCGAAGCGCTCGCTGCGAAGGAAAGTCACCGATCGCGGGCACAATCGCGGCGGATCGTAGGTCCCCGGCCCATGCGAGTCAACGTCGCTTCGCGGTCGCCCGTTGACTCGGGACCAGTTCAGCTTTTGCGGGTTGGGGGGTGGATGTGGAAACGTCAATAGGAGAATTCGGGGTTTGTGTGGTAAGCTGGGCGAGGTGGATTTGATCGGTGAACGAAACTTGCTTAAGGAGCGCTAGGCATGGACGCCGCGATGCAGGCCCGCGAGGCCAGGAGGAAGGAACTTTTGCGGGAACTGGCCGAACTGGGAATCGAGGAGATGGTCGAGCAGGGGGCGTTCCTCGGCACGCCGCACTATAGCGTCATCGAGCGGTATGCTATCACGCTCGGCCGCGAGTTGAGCCGTGAAGCCCAAGAGCGAGCGATGCGTGAAGTCGCCGCGAGCTGCCCGACGGAAGCGAACTGCCCCACCTGCGGAGCGTCGTGCCGCGTGCAAACCGCAACGAGGCCGGTCACCAGCCTGGATGGCCGGGTCGAGGTGACCGAGACGACCGCTTACTGCGACCGCTGCCGGCGGTCTTTTTTTCCCTCAGCGGTTGACGTTGGGACTCGATAGCCGCGAGGTCACGCCCGAGTTGACGCGAGCCGTGGTCTGCCTAGCCGCGGAAGTCCGTTCGTTCAAGCGCGCGGAAGTGATCACCGAGCAAGTGCTGGGACACAAAGTTCCCTGCAGCACGATTCGGCGTTTGGTGAAACAGGTGGGCCAGGAACTGGCCGACGGGAAGGCACTGCCGGCGCCCAGCGACAATAAAAAAGTCGTCAAGGAAGTCGTCGTGCCGGAAGCGGCGGTGGTCTCTTGCGACGGCGGCCGCATTCGCACGCGCGAGCCGGGCCGGGGACGCGGCGTCGTGCCGTCGGGCGAGAAAGGCTGGCGCGAAACGAAGAACGCTTCGTTCGAGCGAATGTCTCTCAACCCGCGGCATGTCGCGGACGAAGACGCTTGCCCCGAGTTGCCGACTTCCTTTCGCATCGCGAAAAAAGTGGCGAATATCGCGGAAAAAGCGGTTCCCCGCCTCGATTCGCCCGGCGAAGAATCCGCCGCCGAGAAACCCCGCCGCGTGAAGTACGAAGGCCCGCGGCGCGTGCTGCGCACGGCGCTGAGCAGTATGTCCTGCTCGGAGGATTTCGGCCCGCTGATGCGGCGCGAAGCCCAGCGGCGCCGGTTCTACGATTCTCCTTTACGGGTCTTCCTCGGTGATGGCCTGAACTGGAACTGGTCGATCTGGAAAAAACATTTTCCGACGTTCACGCCCGTCCTCGACTTCATTCATGCGATTCAATACGTTTACCGCGCGGCGCTGGCGCTGGCCGCCAACGATGCGGAGGGTTGGTCGCTCTATCTAAAGTTCGTCACCTGGTGCTGGCAAGGCCAGGTCGATCACGTGATCGACGAGATCAAGCAAGCCTGCCTCGCCCGGGGCATCGACTGGGAAGATACGAAACCCAGTGACGCGGAGAAACCGCTCGTCGACGCCGTGCGGTACTTGACGAACAATCGCCAGCGGATGGACTATCCCAGCTATCGCCGCCTGGGCCTGCCGGTCACCAGCGCGCCGATGGAGTCGCTGATCAAACAGATGAACCTGCGCGTGAAAGGGACCGAAATGTTCTGGGACGATCCCGACGGAGCGGAAGCGATCTTGCAGCTCCGCGCCGCCGCCCTCAGCGACGACGGCCGGCTCAAGGACTACCTCTCGCAACGCCCCGGCCACCCCTTCCACCGCCGCTCCACCCCCCTCGCCACCGCCGCATAAGCTGAACTGGTCCCCGTTGACTCCGTTGACTCGTTGACTGCAAGCTCGCGCCAGCAACCATCAGCCGCCTGCCCGCTCCGCGTCGCTCCCGCGGCCGAGCAGAAACGACTCGGGCACGAAGATCAGATTCGCGCTCAGGATCATCGGCAAAAACAGCAACTGTCCGGTGACGAGCGTCAGCAAGGTCCACATCACGGCCGAGAGTCCGAGCAGAAGCGGCCGCGCGATTCGCAGCCAGATCAAGAGGGCAAACGCCAACTCGGTGGCGATGGTGGCGTGGGACCAGAAGTTGACCAGAAACGGATGCGCATGCAGCCAAGTGAGATCGACCAATCGCGAGTCGCCGCGGGTCAGAAGCCACCACACTCCCGTGCCCATCCACCAAGCGCCGGCATAAAGTTTTGCCGAAGCCATACAGGCATAGAGCAGGGCCAAGTGGACTTGAAAGGCCCGCGTCACAACCCCGGTCCAGGCGGTCGAGGGCGCGGCGGTCGCGGCCAGCCTCGAGAGATTGCCGCTCTTCCGCCCCGAGTGTCGTTGTCGCCAAGCGTCGAGCGAATAGCAGGCGCCCGAGGGGCCGATCGCCAGATAGAACATGGCCATCGCCAACAGCGGTTCGACCGGTCCCGTGATTGGCGGACCGCGATGAATCGTCGACAGCACCACCACGAGCGCCAGCGGCGCCGCGAGCCGCGTGAACAAGCCGGCGGCGAAGGCCACGAGCGGCAAGAAGCCGATCGCATAGAAGGCCCACAAATCCTGGGCTTTGGTCGCGAAGTTCAAATACGAACCGGCGCCCCAGGACAAGGGGCCGTTGGGATCGCGCACCGTGTCGGGCGGAAATTCGAGTTCGCGCACCGTTTCGACCGGAAGCAATCCATCGGGACCAAAGAATCGCTGCAAGTCGGGCGCGAGTGTCGCATACCAATAGAGCGCGATGATTCCGGTGAGCACCCGCACCAGCGCCAGCGGCGCCGGGCCAGCCGAGGCGAACCAAAACCGATTCCACGCCGCGCCGATGGCGCTCGCTCAACAGTTGAAAATAACCACTCATGGACGAGGCGATCATGGCTTGGCTCCCCGGCGCTGGGCGCGGCGCCGGCTCGTTTGGGGTCGGCGCCACCGCGAACGCCGGGCGATTTCTCGACCGGGGCGACCTCGAACGTGGCGTTCGGCTTTTGCACGCTCACTTGATCCTTGGTGGCGATCAGCGTTGCTTCATAAGCTTTGCGAAAATATGCGGTCGCGTTGGGGTCATTGCGAGCCGGCTGCGAGGAATCGAGATCCTCGATCGACGGGAGGTTGTGAGCCGTGATGACAATGTCGCCCACTTTCGCCCCCTGCGGCAGGAGCACCGACGCGCCAAAGGCCCGCGGCAAGACACTCTCCCAGCTTTTCTTTTCCTCACTGCTGGCGATACTGCCCATCACATTGGCCAGGGCCTGGTAACGGCGGCGGCGGATGGGCGGCCAGACATCGGCCGGTGGAATCGTGACCGTCACCTGCTTGCCGTCTTTCGTGGTGGCCGTCACCACGGCGGTGAAGTCGACATCCGCGGCCGAGGCGTGTGTTTGATGCAGATTGGCCGGGCTCGGATAAACATGGGTAAAGTCGAAGTCGAGCCACTTCAGATAGGGCAGCACTTCGAGCACGCGCATTTGCAGCGGCGAGGCGGCCGTGTAACTGGCCAGCGCCAAGCCGATGCCAAAGAAATGAATCACGAGGCCCAGGCTCACCAGCGAGCGCCAGTTGGCGTCGGGTTGTTGGGCGTCGCTCGTCGCTTGCGCTGGAGTTCGAGACATACGGAAATTGCTTCAAGGATTGCGAAGAATGACAGTGTCGGTCGAGGGCGATCCATCCCGGCGCTGGGGGGAGGATTTCATTCCCAGGTCGGCGATTTACGAGCGGGGCACATCCTTGAAACCGCGAGCCGGCGGCGCCAGCAAGCTATCGGCGATAGCGACACCCGGGCTTTACTAGATGGATCAGAATTCCCATTTTACCAACAAGACCCGGCGATCGCGCTCTGTCGAGTGTCGGTTCGCCGGCGGGCTGGTGGAGGCGGAGTAGGTCGAAAAGACCTGTTGGCCGATTCGCGCGACGCGAAAAAATGACGGTCAGCGCGTAAAAAGAGCCGGGCCCCACGAAGGAGGCCCGGCTCCGTTGCTTTCGATTTTCAGCCGACTTAAGGTCGAAACCTTAAGCCGCCGCGAATCGTGCTCGCTGGCCAGCCGGTTCGGAACTCATCGAGACGCTGCGGGGCGCCTGACGTTCACGAGCAAGCTCGCCAACGATTGACCACATGCTCAAGCACTGGCCGGCTTCGGGGCTTCCGGAGCCGGGGCCGGAGCCGGAGGAGCCGGGGCCGGGGCTTCGCCAGCGCAACCCGGGGCGACCGGAGCGCCAGCACAAGCCGGAGCAGCCGGGGCTTCGCAAACCGGAGCGGCACAGGCCGGAGCGGCACAGGCCGGAGCGGCACAAGCCGGGGCCTCGCCGCTGCAACCGCAGCAACGATGACGATGGTGGAACAGACGGCAGTGGTGATGACCACCGCAACCGCCGCAACCGCCACAATCGCCACCACCGCAGCTGCAACCATGGCAACCATGACCAGCCACGGCAGCCTTCTCACCGCCGACCAAGGCGATGCCCACGATCGCGAAAAAAATCGCGATCCCCAACGCAAACGTACGATTCATCCTCACATCCTCCAACTGAAAAAAGTACCGGAACTAGGGTCCGAAAGAAAAAAACCACTCGCGCCGTTCGTCCTCTCAGCTACCCACTCGCGAACGGCGTCGAATGGGCTTCTCGAAAAGTGCATGCGTAGCCCGGCTCGATCCCGGTCTCACGCTCCGATGTTTCAGCTTTTCCGATTAGGAAGCCTGGATACGGATGCACAATCTAGGCTGCTAAATTAGCATCGCGATGCACCTTGTCAAGCGCCCCATGACAAAATGGATGTCATGGGTCAACCTGGAGTTTTAGGGGCAATCTAACGACACGGCACAACTGTACTCCAGATTTCATCGCGATCCAAGGACTTGGCGCGTGAAAAAACCTCGCCCGAGAGCGAGGTCATGCCGAATTGATTCGATTGTGGAAGCTGTGCTGAATCTAAGTGTCGTTCAGCACGTTATTTGCGAAACGCCGCCGACCTTGCGGGCGAGCACGCGTCGCCCGATGCCGGCGGAGCAAAAAAATCGCCAGTCTCCCGGCCGCGAGCCCAGCGCTTCGGCTCAAGCGGTCTTAGCAACTGCGGGTCGCCGGCCGAAAAAAATTTGTCTCGCTCCACGCCGTGGCGCGCTCGAGGCCAAAATTGCTAGCGTTGTTTGCCCTCGCGAAGCACGTTGCGCCGTGCGGTCGAGGGCGTCGTGGCGTCGGGCGCGCGGCCATCGATCACTCGATCATCGACCGGAGCTTGGCCAGTCGTGGGCGCGGCGCTTGGCCTTGCGGACCCCCGACGCCGTCGGCTGTCGCCGCGCCGCCGGCAGTTGAAGCGTCGGCGCGGGTCGAAGTGGAATCCGTTCCCGCTGTCGCGCCGGCCGCTACCGCCGCTCGGCGAGCTGCTTCGGCTTCGGCATATTGCTGCTTGCGCATCATTTCGTCGGGGTCTTCGAAGTTCAGCACAATCGGCAGTTTTTCCTCGAACAGCGTCGTGGCCAGTCCGCAGATTCGCCAACCTTCGGGCTCCTTCGCCACGACCCACACGATCGGCTCCGACTGGCGATTGCCATCGGCGTCGACATCGCTCCAGGTCGACGCGACATGGGCGCCGCCCTCGACCATTTCCACGGCGCCCACTTCGAACTGGGCCGTCTCGGAACCCGTGGGAGCGATCGCCATTTTGCGTTCGGTGGTTTTTTCGAGCGCCAATTTCGTGAGCCAGCGGCCGGCTTCAGCGTCGTCGGATTTGCGAACCGCGGTCAAAAACATGCGAACCGTGTGGGCCGGGGAATCTGTCCCCGTCGTGGCGTTTCCCGAGGCGGCGCTGGCGACCGGCCCGGCGCCGGATTGCGACTGGGGGCGCCCGAATCGGCCGGCTGGCCGCAGCCAACCGCCAAGCCCAACAAACAACAGAGAATCTGAAATCCGGAGAGTCGCCAACGTTGCATCTGTCCGCCATCCTTTCGAGTAAATCGCCAGCGCGTCGTGTGATCGTCGACGAGTTCCATCGCGGCGCCGGTCTTCGGCGGCGGAAGTGTGCCAATTTGTCGGAAATGGGTCAATACGAGCCCGCGTTTATCCCGCTGCCCCCGCTGCCGCGCCGCTGCCCGCTCTCATTGCCAGCAATACTGTTTTGCCCGAAGTTCTTGCCCGCCCCCGGGGCACTGTCCCCGCGCCGCATGCATAGTTACGATGGAAGCGTCAAAAAAATGGAATCTTTTCTCTCGGAGTTTGCTTCATGGATACGGCCGGCCCCTCGAATGCTGCCCAGCCCCCGGCGGCCGATGAAGTCGCCGATCTCGCCGGGGTCGACGTTGGATTCGAAACGCTCGAAGCCCAAGCCGCGGCGGGCGACGCGAAATCGCTCCTCGCCGGCTTGGCCCAACGCCTTCGCGACGAAAAGCGATATCACGAACTGTTCGACGCCCTGCTCCTGGCAACACGACATCGGCTCGGGCTGCCGATTGTGCTTACCGCGCCGCTCGACGATTTGCCCGAATCCGAGCGAAACCAAGTCGAAACCGCTTATCTAGACGCTTGCCGTGAAATCGGCCTGCTGCTCCTGGGCGAGGGCGATGTGCGATCGGCTTGGCATTATCTAAGGCCGCTGGGCGACAAATCCCTCGTGGCCCGGCAGCTCGAACGGCTCGAACCCAACGAAGAGAATCTGGAAGACATCATCGAAATCGCGTTGCATCAAGCGGTTGCCCCGTCGCTCGGATTCAGGCTCGTGCTCGAGCATTTTGGGGTTTGCAATGCGATCACGGCGTTTGATTCCTCGATCGCGGGGCTGCGTCGCGCCGACCGGCAGGCGCCGGCCGCGATGCTGGTGCGCCGGCTCCACGCCGACTTGCTCGAAAGCCTCGCGGCCGATATTCGGCGCCGCGAGCAGTCGCAAGTCGCGGAGACAAGCATTCCGCGACTATTGGAAGACCGCGAATGGCTGTTTTTGAACAATAACTATCACATCGACACGACCCATCTCGCCGCCGTGGTTCGGTTTGCCCGCGCGATCGACGACCCGGCCACGCTCCGGCTGGCGGTCGAGCTCACCGAATATGGCCGGCGCCTCGCGCGGCAGTTCCAATTTGTCGGCGACGAACCATTTGTCGACGCCTATGCCACCCATGCCCTCTTTTTCGGCGCCTCCTTGGCGAGCGAGTCGAGGAAGCGGTGGCGTTTTTCGAAAAACGGGCCGCCGAAGTCGGCGAGGAAGAGCCCTTGGTCGCGGAAGTTTACATCGGTCTGCTGGATCGGCTTGGCCGCCATGCCGAAGCGGTCGCCGCCGCCGCGAAACTTTCGCCCGGCGCGTTGCGCGGCGGGCGCGAAGCGCCCACATTGCTTGAGCTTTCGCGGCTCGCCAATGATTATCGCTATCTGCTCGCCAGCGCCCGCGAGCGCAACGACCCGGTAAGCTTCGCGACCGGCCTGCTCGCGCGGCGACAAGCTTCCGAATAGCTGTCGCACAATGCCGACCCGCAACGAACGCACCCCAGGGATATACGAACCATGTTTCGCGCGTCTCGACCTTTGTCTCTGAACGCAATATTGTCGCTGGGAGCAACCGTGGCGACGATCTTCTGCGGCTGGGCGTCGCCCCTCCGGTCGCAAGAGAATCCGTCGGCCGCTCCGTCGGCCACGCCGTCGGATAAGGCCGCTCGGACCGACGCCGACTATCAACCCGGCCCCGATTCAAAACGTCAGCCCGATGTTCCCCGGGGGAAAATCTTTCAATTCCCTTTTAGCGACTCGAAAGTCTTTCCCGGCACGACGCGCACAATCTCGGTCTATGTCCCGGCCCAGTACACGGGCAATCAGCCGGCCTGTGTGTATGTCGCGCTCGACGGGTTGGGCTTCGACGCCCCGATCGTGTTCGACAATTTGATTCACAAGCGCGAGATGCCGGTCGTGATCGCAATCGGCGTCTCGCCCGGACAAGTTCCCTCGGCCCAGGCGCCCACCGATCCGAGGTTCAATCGCAGTTTCGAATTCGACGGGCTCAACGACGCATTGGCCCGGCTGGTGCTCGACGAAGTGCTGCCCGAGGTGGAAAAGCACAAGACGCCCGACGGACTTCCGATCGTGCTGTCGCATGAGGGGAACGATCGCTGCACCGGCGGGGGCAGCACCGGCGGCATCGCGGCGTTTACGCTCGCCTGGGAACGGCCCGACGCCTTTCGCCGCGTGTTCACGGCGATCGGCACGTTTGTCGGCATGCGCGGTGGTGATCGCTATCCGGTGCTCATTCGCAAGACCGAGCCGAAGCCGCTCCGCGTCTTCATGCAAGACGGCGAAAACGATCAGTGGGGCGGAGGGCCCGAGGTGGGCGACTGGTGGAACGGCAATCAAGGCGTCGAGCGGGCCCTGCGTTTCTCGGGCTATCAGGTCGAACATGCCTGGGGCGTGGGCGGTCACAGCGGACGGCATGCCACGCAGATTTTTCCCGACGCGATGCGCTGGCTCTGGAAGGATTGGCCGGCCCCTGTCACCATGGGCGAAACGCAAAATACATTCTCCAAATCCATCGTCACGCCTTGCGAACGCTGGCAGGAGCTATTGCCCCGCGACGATGCCAAGTCGCCTTTGGTCCAGGTGGCGCCCAACGCGCTCGCGGCCGACTCCGAAGGCGCCATTTACTTCCGCGGCCAAGCCGACCATAAGACGTACAAATTCGTCGACGACGAAACGACCGAGCCCCCGAAGCCGAAACTTGTTCCGACGATCGCTCCCGGCGAGGGTCCGCTTGCAATCGGCGCCGACGGCCGGATTTACGCCGCCGATCGAGCGGCCGGAAAAATCACCGCTTACGATTCCTCGGGCGCTGCCCAGACGGTTGCCGAAGGCGTGGCCGCGGCGGATTTCATCGTTCTACACGACGGCTCAATATATATCGTCGGGAGCGAACCGGGCGCGGCGGCTTCCGACGGCAATTCGCGAACTCGCCCGAGCGGCAAAGCGTGGCTGGTCTCGGCGAAGGGCGAAAAGTCGATCCTCGCCGAGGAACTCAAAAATCCAGCCGGCGTGGCGCTTTCGCCCGACGGACTTTGGCTCGCCGTGGCCGAACACGACTCACACTGGGGCTACAGCTATCGGGTCGCGGCCGATGGCAAACTCGATGTTGGGCAACAATTCTACTGGTTCCATGTGCCCGACTGGGCCGACGAGAGCGGGGCCGGCGCATGGCGCATGGATCGCGATGGCCGACTGTACTCCGCCACCCAAATGGGAGTGCAAGTTTTCGACCGCAATGGCCGCTCGCGGCTGATCATGCCGCTGCCGGCGGGCAAGGCGGAAGCGCTCTGCTTCGGCGGGCCAAACTTTGACACGCTTTTTGTCATTTCCAGCGGGCGGCTCTACAAACGCAAGCTTAAGGCCGCGGGCTCGCCGGTTTGGGCCCCGCCCACGAAACTGCCGGGCTGGGGCGCGGGTTGAAAACAGTTTGCCGCCGGCATGGCGACTGCTTGCGACCGGGCCGAAAGCTGGCACAATGGAGCAACGCAACCGAAGCACGTTGCCCGTGCGCCGACTTGGAGTCGAACCTTCCTCGGTCGGCCATTGCCCCCCGCCCCGATTCACTAAGCCCCAAGCACGAGGTATTCGCCATGCGCCCCGCCGATCGCTCGATGTCGCCCGTGGATAGTTCGAAATCATCTTCGCCCGCCGAGGGACTCACGCGGCGGAGTTGGCTGGCGAGCGCCGGCGCCGTCACGGCTGGCCTCGCGGCATTGACCCGATCGGTCGGCGCCGCCGAAGCGACATCGGCCGGCAAGAGCGCGGTGAATTCGCGGTCGGCGTCGAGCGAGCCGGGCAAAATCAAGAACGGCCGCATTAACCAGTCCGTGTGTCACTGGTGCTTCGACCCGATGCCGCTCGCCACATTGGCCGAAGCCGCCAAGGCCATGGGCCTCAAGAGCGTGGAGATCGTGCCGATCAAGGAGTTCGACACCCTCAAGCGCAATGGCCTCATTTGCGCCATGACACCGAGCCACACCTTTGTGCGCGGGCTCAATCGCGTGGAATATCATCCCGAGTGCCTCGCCAAGCTCCGCGAATCGATCGAAGCCACGGGCGACGCGGGCTTTCCAAATGTGATCACGTTCTCCGGAATGCGCGATCATCTCTCCGACGAGGAAGGCATCAAGAACACCGTGGCCGGCCTCAAGCAAGTCATCGGGCTCGCGGAGAAAAAGAAGGTCAACATTTGCATCGAGGTGCTCAACTCGCGCGTCGCGACGCACATGAAGGGACATCCCGACTACCAATGCGACAAAGTCGACTGGGCGGCACAGGTCTGTCGGCAAGTGGGTTCGCCCAACATGAAAATCCTGTTCGACATCTACCACGTGCAGATCATGGAAGGCGACATCATTACCCGGATTCGCGAATACAAGGACCTGATCGGCCACTACCACACCGCGGGCAACCCGGGCCGCAACGATCTGGATAACACGCAAGAGATCAACTACCCGCCGATCATGCAGGCGATTCTCGACACCGGCTATACCGGCTATGTGGGGCAAGAGTTTATTCCCAAGGGCCCGAATCAACTCGCGGCCCTGTGGCAGGGCGTCGAACTGTGCGATGTGTGAGTTGCGAAGCTCGTCGAATCTTGTGGGATTGTTTTCAACGGGAATATGAGGGGAGCCGCGAGTGTCGTCGCATTTGGTCGAGCGGGTATTGGTCGTGCCCACGGCGGAGTTTCGCGAGGTCGGCTATTTCCAAGGGTTTTGTCACGAGCCCGGCCGCTATCTCGAGGCCCTCTTGGGCCCGGAACATGGCAGCTATCGCCCGCGGCATGAAGTGGAGGAAGACCCGAGCTTCAAGCAATTGATTCCCTATGTGGTGTTTCAACATCGCGACGCCAATGGCCGCTTGAGCGTGTTTCAATACACGCGTGGCAGCGGCCTGGGCGAGGGACGGCTGCATAGCAAACGGAGCGTCGGAGTCGGCGGGCATATCTCGATCGACGACGAGCGCCCTCGCGACACGAAACCTATGCCGAGGGCATGCGTCGCGAATTGGAAGAAGAAGTGTTCATCGAGACCGACCACGCGATTCGCTGCGTGGGCCTGATCAACGATGACGAAACGCCGGTTGGACGAGTCCACTTGGGCATCGTGCATCTGTGCGATGTGAAGGAACCCAAAGTCCGCCCGCGCGAAGCGGCGATGCACGCGACCGGCTTCGTGCCGGTGGAAATCCTGCTTGCCGACCTATCGGCCTTCGAAACTTGGTCGCAAATCTGTGTCCGAGCGCTCTTCGCCTAACCCTTCTCCCTCTGGGAGAAGGTGGCGGCGCAGCCGCCGGAGGACAGCCGCCGCGCGTTGGTGGCAGCCACTTGACCCGGGAACCCTCACCCTACACTCTCCCAAACGGAGAGCGGGGAGTCGTCGGATAGGCGCTTAGTGAAAATTGTACTTCGGGTTTCTGTCGTCGAAGTCGGCGTCGGTCAGGTCTTGATTGATCTTGATATCGACATAGGTGTATTCCTCGAGCAGTTCCGGCGCACCGCCCGCCCGAGTCGGCCACTCGCGGGCCGAGTAATGCACCGGCACGTTCAACTCGCGGTCGAGCATGATCGTGGCCACGTTGAACTTGAACTCCGGCCGCGGATGGGCATGCGTCACCGTAATCCCGATGCACGGCCGGCCGTTGAGCGTGGCGTTGTTATGAAAATCGACTTTGCAGTTGTCGTACTTCGTGTCGTGTTCGGCCACTTCGATCAACCGTCGGGTCAAATTCCCGAATCCCAACTCCGTAATCGGGTAGCGCTGGCCTTGCATCGCGATCGCTCCATTGGGGTCGAGCGACACGGCGCCGAGCATTTTCCTGAGTCCCACGCCATGGGCGATCATTTTGCCATCGTTCTTGCCGGCCATGTAAATGACCTCTTGGCCATCGAGCCGCTTGGGGCCGATGAAACGCATATACACGCTAAACGGCTGCTGACGCACCTTGATAAACATGCTTTCCGGCTCGTTGAGCGTGCCGTTGATGCGCTCGCGCTTCACCATTTTCGCGGTGTAGTCGTGAATATCGTGATGGATATGGTCGAGCGACGCCTTGGCCAGACGAATCGCGGGAACCAGCGGGTGCTCCGGTGGCGTGGCCGGAACCACGGTCTCGGTGACGGCCACGTTTTTGACGGCCACCTTATAAACCGGCTGCTGGAGCGACTCGCGATCGGTCCGACCAGTCGGAGTTTCGGCCGAGGGGGATTGCGCCAGGCGTCGTAGCCGCCGAGCGAACCGCCCATTGCCAAGCATCCCAGGGCCACGAGGCCCCAGCCGGCCCGGGCATATTCGTTCCGGCGGCCCGCTTGCTGTCGCGACATTCGATCGTCGAGCTTGGCATTCGAGAGAGCGAAGTGAATCGACATCCGTTTTCCTCCACCTTGGGGTGTTCGAGTCGACCGCGTGAGCCCGGTGCGATTCAAAAACCCGCCTCGTTGTGCAATTGGCGCGCCAAGTGGCCCGACTTGGGGTGATCGACGCCCGAGGGGGGCGCCGCAAAAGTCCAAAGTCGCTCCACGACAAAATACATTACAGGTTCGCGATACATTACAGCTTCGCGGCGATTATCGCGACATCGGCTTTTTCAGGCGTCGCGGCACGCGTAGGCCATCGGAGTTCCGACATCCTCGCGTTACAATCTAATTGCAATTTCCCGATGCCCGCGGACCGCATGGCGCCACGAGACTCCGTTGCCCGACGACCGCCATCGCTGTTCGACCGTTGCGCTCTCGTCCTATCTTATCGGACCAGCGACTTTGCCGGGAGGTCGATTTTATGACAAGCCTGCGTCTCTCCATAAAAACCGTTGTCTCGTCCCCGTTTTCCGAGAACACGTACATTGCCTGTCTTGACGGCCGGCCCGACGCCGTTGTGATCGACCCGGGCATGGAGCCCGATGCGGTGATCGAGTTTCTCGACGAGATGGGTCGCGTTCCGACGGCAATACTGATTACCCATGGACATAGCGACCATATTGCCGGCAACGGGGCAATGAAAAAGCGATGGCCCGACTGCCCGATCGTGATCGGCCGGCTCGACGCTCCCAAGCTGACCGACCCTTGGCAAAACCTGTCGGCCGCTTTTGGGACGCAACTTACGAGCCCTCCGGCCGACCAGTTGCTCGACGACGGACAGCTCTTTTCGGCTGCGGGAATGGAATTCGAGACACTGCTGATTCCCGGCCATTCCCGGGGGCATGTCGTGTTTTTATGCCGCCAACCCCGGCCGTGGATCGTTTTCGGTGGCGATGTGCTGTTCGCCGGCAGCATTGGCCGGACCGACTTTCCCGACGGCGACTTCCGATCGCTCGCCGACGGCATATGGCGGCATTCTGTTTCCGCTGCCCGAGGATACATGCGTCTATTCCGGCCACGGTCCCGAGACCACGATCGGCCGCGAGATCGAGAGCAATCCGTTCGTGGGCCGGCTGAGCGCCTATGGGCGGCAGCGCCCGCCGGGAAGTTGACGGGCGGCGCAACGATTGCCGTGAATTCCAACGGATCCCGCCTCAACGCCTCGACCGCCCGAATCTCTTTCGCGATGGCGAGATTTCCCCGCGGTCGGACTCTATTTTCAAACGCCCAGCGGTTACAATGCGTCGGGCGCCCTCAGTTTCCCCCTCTTTTGAGACCCTCGGACCGAACCCCCATGCGTAAAGTCATCACCCTGGTTTTGGGCGGTGGCCGCGGCACGCGGCTCTATCCGCTGACGAAATATCGCTCGAAGCCGGCGGTGCCGCTGGCTGGCAAGTACCGCCTGATCGATATCCCGCTGTCGAACTGCATCAACAGCGGGCTGAATCGAATCTACGTGCTCACGCAGTTCAATTCCGTGAGTTTGCATCGGCATATTCGCCGCACGTATATTTTCGATCAGTTCGACGACGGCTTTGTTGAGATTCTTGCCGCCCAGCAAACGCTCGACAGCGGCCAAGGCTGGTATCAGGGCACCGCCGACGCCGTGCGGCAGCACATTCGCTATATCGAACAGACCGACGTTCAGCAGGTGCTGATCCTCTCGGGCGATCAGCTTTATCGAATGGACTTCGGCAAGCTCGTGGCCGCGCATCGGGCCAGCGGGGCCGATGTGAGCATTGCCGCCCGGCCGGTCGATCGGGAAACGGCCAAGTCGATGGGCATTATGCGCGTTGACGATCGCGGCCGAGTCGTGGGATTCCTGGAAAAACCGCAGACCCACGCCGAAATGGACATGGTCCGCATGGACCCGGCCTGGATCGACGGGCGGGGCATTCCCAGCCAGGGCCGCGACTGTCTGGCGAGCATGGGCATTTATTTGTTCAATCGTCAAACGCTCGTCGACCTGCTCACCAAGACCGATTACCGCGATTTCGGCAAGGAAATCTTTCCGGCCTCGATTCGCTCGCACCGCGTGCAGGTCGATCTGTTCGATGGCTATTGGGAAGACATCGGCACGATCAAATCGTTTTACGACGCCAATCTCGGCCTCGCGGCCCACGACCGGCCGTTCGATTTGGCCAGCGCTCAAGCGCCGATCTACACCCGGGCCCGGTTCTTGGCGCCCTCTCGGCTCGATGGCGCCAGCGTGAAAAATAGCCTTGTGGCCGACGGCTGTCTGATCGAAAGCGGCACGGTGATCGAAAACAGCGTGATCGGGCTCCGCTGCCGCATCGGTCACAATGTGACGATTCGCAACTCGGTGCTGATGGGCTCCGATATGTACGAAACGCCCGAGGAAATGGCCGCCGCGCGGGCCGAGAATCGTCCGCTCTTGGGTATCGGCGACCGCACGATCATCGACGGCGCGATTATCGACAAGGACTGCCGTATTGGAAAAGATGTGAAGATCATCAACGCGCGCAATGTGCAAAATGCTCCGGAGTCGGGCGAGTTCACCATTTCCGATGGCATCGTGGTGCTGGAAAAAGGCGCCGCGATCCACGATGGCCGCACGCTTTGAAACGAGCGTGAGTCAACCCGCGGAGCGTGGATTCGATGGCCGTCTCGCCGATGATGCAGCAATACTTCGACGCCAAGGCGGTGTGCGGAGATGCGCTCCTGTTATTCCGCATGGGCGACTTCTACGAACTTTTTCATGAAGACGCCAAAACCGCCGCCCGCGCGCTCGGGCTCACGCTCACCAGCCGCGAAAAAGGTGAAAACGCCGTGCCAATGGCCGGCTTTCCCCATCATCAACTCGAAAGCTATCTTGCCAAACTGATCGCGCTCGGCTTCCGCGCCGCGATTTGCGAGCAGGTCGAAGACCCCAAGCAGGCCAAGGGGCTCGTCCGCCGAGAAGTCGCGAGAATCGTGTCGCCGGGCACCATCACCGACGACGCCCTGCTCGATCCGCGGGCCAACAACTATCTGGCCGCCGTGGTCGATGGCGATCCGGCCGGCTTGGCCTGGGTCGAGCTGTCGACCGGCCGATTCCTCGCCTCGTGTCCGGGGCGAGCGCTCCTGGCCGATGAGCTGGCTCGCATTGCGCCGGTCGAGCTGTTGGTGTCGCTCGAGCAGCCGGGCATCGCGAGTCCCGAGGCGACGACCGGGCAGCGCTGCCTCGTGACGCGCCGGCCGGCCTGGGCTTTTGCCCCGCGGGGGGCGGCCGAGCGTCTGGCCAAGCAATTCGGGGTCCACACGCTCGAAGGCTTTGGATTCACGGAGCGCGACACGCCGGCGATCGCCGCCGCCGGCGCGCTGCTCGATTATCTGATCGAAACTCAAAAAACTTCGCTCGGCCACATCGACGGACTCGTGCGCTACTGCGCCAGGCGACGCGCTCGAGATCGACGAATCGACCCGCCGCAGCCTGGAAATTACCCGCACGATGCGCGATGGCCGCCGCGAGGGCTCGTTGCTGGGAGTGCTCGATCGCGCCGCCACCGCCATGGGCTCGAGACTGCTGGCCGATTGGGTGGCCAATCCGCTGACCGACTGCGCAAATCGACGATCGTCTCGATGCCGTGGGCGAGCTTGTAGGCGAGCCGGTCTTGGCGGGCGAGCTGAGCGAAATGCTCCGCGGCGTCTACGACCTCGCTCGACTCTTGGCCCGCATCACCACCGGCCGAGCCAGCCCGCGCGATTTGTGCTTTGTCGGGCGCACGCTGCGTTTCCTGCCGGGCCTCAAGGCCAAGATCACCTGCCGGCGAAGTCGCCTTTTATCGCGGCTCGAACAGCAGATCGATCTTTGCTCCGAGATTCGCGCGCTGCTCGAGGCCGCGCTCGAAGACGATTGCCCGCTCGTGGCTGGTGAAGGCGGCTTTATCCGCGCCGGCTTCGACGCCCGGCTCGACGAACTGCGCGAGCTCGCCGCCGGAGGCAAACAATGGATTGCCCGCTATCAGGCCGAGGAGGCCCAGCGCTCGGGCATCGCCAGCCTCAAGATTGGTTTCAACAAAGTCTTCGGCTACTATCTTGAAATCACGAACGTGCATGGGGCCAAGGTTCCAGCGCATTACATTCGCAAACAGACCGTCAAAAACGCCGAGCGCTATATCACGCCCGAACTGAAGGAATACGAGGAAAAAGTGCTCGCCGCGCTCGATCGCTCGAAAGAGTTGGAATACGAGCTGTTCGGCCAGTTGCGGGCCCGCGTCGCCGCGGAAACACGTCGTCTTCAATCGACCGCCTTGGCGCTTGCGCAGCTCGATGTGCTGGTATCTCTCGCCGGCTTGGCGCGCGAGCGCGGCTACTGCCGGCCCACGGTTGTCGCGGAGCCCGTGCTCGCGATTGTCGAAGGCCGGCATCCGGTGCTCGATGCCTGCTTGCCGGCCGGGTCGTTCGTGCCCAACGATGTCCATTTCGGCCGGGCGCCGCGATCCGCGCCAGGCCGACGCGGCGGCCGGCAATGGCGCGTTGTCGTCGACCGATGGCGCCGGCTTCGCGCCCGAGACGACCGCGGGCGGAACGACGCTCCTCGTGACCGGGCCGAACATGGCCGGCAAGAGCACGTTCATTCGCCAAGTGGCGCTGATCTCGCTGATGACGCAGGTGGGCAGCTTCGTGCCGGCGAAGTCGGCCACGGTGGGCATTTGCGATCGGCTTTTCGCCCGCGTGGGCGCCAGCGATGAGCTCGCCCGGGGCCAGAGTACTTTCATGGTCGAAATGATCGAAACGGCTCGCATTCTGCGTCTGGCTACCCGCCGTAGTCTCGTGATTCTCGACGAAATCGGTCGAGGCACGAGCACCTACGATGGCCTTTCGCTCGCCTGGGCCGTGACCGAATTCATGCACGACGAAGTCGGCTGCCGCACGCTCTTCGCCACCCATTACCACGAGCTCACGGCCTTGGCCAAGGACCTGCCGGGAGTGAAGAACCTGAATGTGGCGGTGCGCGAGTGGCAAGACCAAGTGGTGTTTCTCCACAAGATCGCGGCCGGCGCCGCCGACAAAAGCTACGGAATTCATGTCGCCCGTCTCGCCGGGGCGCCGAGCTCCGTGGTCGAGCGCGCGAAGCAGATTCTCGCGCAGCTCGAAAACCAAAGCATCGACGGCCAAGGCCACGCCAAACTCGCCCGCCGCGGCCGCTCCCGCCGCGCCGGCGACTTGCAGCTCACGCTCTTCGGCCATGACGATCACCCGGTGGTGGAGGAGCTCAAGCGTCTCGACATCGACGGGCTCACCCCCGAGTCCGCGCTGGCTTGGCTCCGCGAGCGACAAGCACGGGTCGTGGTGGAACACTGACCCATTCAGGCACCGATAAAAGGGCGGCGCAAAAGCAAGGCCGGCGCGAATTGCAGATGCAAATCGCGCCGGCCTGAAAAGTGAATAAAGCAACGAGACGTTTCGTTGCGGAGCCGCGTTTTTCAGCGCGACCCCGCCGACCAACCCGGTGGATCAAGCATTACGCCCCTCCACTCTTGCGAGCACAAGAAGCACGGATCCCGAGGCGGCGACAATGAGGCTAGCCCGTAATGAATGGCCTGTCGTGTCAGGCGCTTCCCATAACGAGGGAATCATGGTAGCCCCGGACGCCGCCACCGCGGTTGGCGACCGTCCAGACGTCGTCTCACTAACCGTATTATAACACTCCAAAAACAAAAATCAACGCGTAAGCGAAAAACGCCGCTCGGTCGCTCCGTCCATACCGCGGCGTCTGGCGCCTGTTGAATTATTCAACGGCTGCTACATCCCCGGTCGCGCCGCCATGCCCGGCGGAACCGGAAAGCCAAGGCGCTTGTCGACCAGATTTCTCAGCGGCCGACCTTCGCGATCACGGGCCAGATTGTCGACGAAGAAATCGGTCATTTGATCGATCCGCCACTCGCTCTGCCCGCCCACGTGTGGCGTGATGATCACGTTTTTCTGATCCCAGAGCTTGCTCTCCGGCGGCAGCGGCTCATGGGCTGTCACATCGACGCCCGCCCCCCATAGCCGGCCCGACTCGAGCGCCGCGACCAGCGCCGGCTCATCCACCAGCGGCCCGCGGGCAACATTGATCAAGATCGCGCCGGGCCGCAGCAGCGCCAGCCGGCGGCCGTCGATCATGCCGCGCGTGAGGTCCGTAAGCGGCACTGCCAAGAGCAGCACATCGAGTTGCGGCAGCAATTCGTCGAGCGCCGTGTGGGGCAGAAGCGCTTCGACATAGTCGGGTTTATCGATCGGGAACATGTCCGCAGCCAAGATTCGCACGCGAAACGGCCTGAGCACCGCGGCGATTCGCCGTCCCACGCCGCCAAAACCCACGATGCCGACCGTCTGGCGATGTAGATCGCGCGTCGGCCGGCGGATGAACTCCTTGGAGGCTTGGGCGCGGAAAAAAACAGGCAGCCCGCGCATCAGTCCCAAAAGCAGGGCCAACGCCTGCTCCGACACCTGATCGGCCAGCACTCCCGAGGCGCTCGTCACCGTGATCTTCGAGTCAATCACACTCGGCGTGAGACAGTGATCGAGCCCCGCGGCCGAGGATTGAATCCAGCGAAGCCGGCCGGCGGCGACGACCGTGTCCCAGTCGAGCGGGACTTTGGCATGTCCGCAAAAAATGTCGGCGGCATGGATTTCTTGGGCCACGCGATCCTGGCCGGCGTCGACGATCTCCGCCCCTGGCGCCGCTTGGGAAATTTGCTCGATATGCCGCGGTCCGACCGGATAACAGAGCACGATTCGCATAACGCAAAACTTCGTTTCAAAAGGTAAATGAAAATCACCCACGAGCGGATTAGGAAAACGCCCCGTGTGGACGGAGCGAGGAACGGCGCGGCGTCGCCCGAACCAATCGGGCCCGCTTTCGTAAGGAATCTCGCGGGAGGATTGGTTGCCCTTGCCGCGTGGCGGGGCAGATTCGGTGTTCCTGGGTCCGTTGGCGAGCCGCCTCTGGCCAAGAGTAATTCCGTATTTTACAATAAGCGTCAAGTTTGCTTAAGCGTCAAAACAATTCAGGAGGCCGACTAGTGCTCCTTTACGGCTGAAATGATGGATAATTCGGTTTTCGCGTGTGCCATGCCCACGCTTGCGTGGGCATGTTCTCAAGCGCAACGCACGGTCCTCATGCCCACGCAGGGCCGTGGGCATGGCACACGGAACGAATCCAATCCGTCATTTCAACCGTGACAAAGCACTAGTTGGCGGGCGCTAGCCGCGCCGCGTTTGCTTTTCGCGCGCGACGTTTTCCAATTTTTTTGACGCATCGCCCAGGGGCCAAGCTTTCAGGCTCCAGACCATAGACTCCAGGCGGAGGTTCGCTACCGATGTCCGACCGTGTGCGCTACGGCTTCTTGACAATGCTGACGCTGGTGCTGTTGCGGCTGGCGATCGGCTGGCATTTTTATAGCGAAGGCGTGCATCACCTCACGGAGAAGCATTGGTCGAGCGAGTCGTTTCTCAAGGCCGCCAAGGGGCCCCTTGCCGACCGCTATCAAGCGGTGCTGCCCGAATTTCATCATTGGGAGGCGGCATTGCATGGCCCGCGCGATGACGCTTCGCTCGACATGCTCGCGAGCAAGCAGGCGGCCGACAAGTTCTCGGCCGAGATGCGCAAGGAGCACCCGATTCGCGACTCCGAGGCCGAGGCGATCGAGCCATTGATGCGCTGGGGCGCCCGGTTTCAAGAGGACATGGCCCGCGATCTGGAAGCGTTTGTCAAACACTTTCAACTGACCGACGATCAGCGTTCGGAAGCGGAAGTGATTCTGCAGCGCCGCCAGGCCCAGGTCATGGACTGGCTGGCCACCAACGCCAAGACGCTCGAAGATCACCTGCACGAATGGTCGCGCTGGGAAAAATCGCGGCGCGAAACGGCTTCGGGCGACATTCCCTATCAAAAGCAGCGGATCACGGAGAAGCAGACACTGCTCAAGAAAGAGACCGGCGGCTGGACAGCGCAACTGAAAAATATCGAAAGCGGATTCCACTCGGAGCTCGACGCTTTGCTCGAACCCGAGCAGCAAGCCCGCGGCCCGGCGCCGGGCTCGCGCACGACGCTCGACAAGATCGATCTGGGCTTGTCCTACGGCATCACGGTCGTGGGCGCGTGCTTGATCTTGGGGTTGTTCACGCGGTTGGCGTGCGTGTTGGGCGTGGCCTTCTTGCTTTCGATCGCGCTGAGCCAGCCGTTTTGGGTGGCCGACGCGCAACCGACATTTAATCAAATCGTGGAAATGCTGTCCCTCGCCGCGCTGGCCACCGTGCCGGTGGGACGCTGGGGTGGGCTCGACTTTTTCCCGCACTATCTTTTCGGGCGACGCTCGCGCCCTTAGACCCAAACAACCCGGCGCGTATTTCGCGAGTCTCGCGTCCACCGACCCGATCAACATTCCCAGCATCCTCGCCCGCCGAGGATCAAGGCTCCCCTAGCTCAGAGGCGCTACGATGAAAAATCTCTCGAAAGAACAAAAAGACGCCGGCAAGGCCAAGTTCTACGAAACCGTGGGCATGAACCGCCGCGACTTTCTCAAGGGCGGACTCTTGGCCGGGGCGGTCTCGGGCGCCGGCCTGGGCGCCATGTACTTCGGCTATGAAAAGGCGCTGAGCAGCCCGCTGCGCGTCGGCTTCATCGGCACGGGCGACGAGGGCAATGTGCTGCTCAACGCAATCACGCCGAGCTATATCCAGGTGGTGGCCATCGCCGACATTCGCCCTTACAACATCCACCGCGCCTTCCACGGCGACCATTCGAGCGAGAGCGCGCTCAAGAATCGCTGCGGCCTGATGACCAAATACGGCTGGAAGAGCGAAGACGAGGCCCGGCGAAATGTGAAGGTCTACGACAAGGACTATCACGACCTCTTGGCCGATCCCGACGTCGAAGCGATCATCACCGCCCTGCCCTTGCATATGCACGCCCCGGTGGTGATCGAAGCCATGAAGGCCGGCAAGCATGTGATCACCGAAAAGCTCATGGGCCATAGCGTGCATGAGTGCAAGGAAATGGCGCGCATGGCGAAAAAGCTCGACAAGATCCTGGCCGTGGGCCATCAGCGGCACTACAGCATCTTATATGACAACGCGGTCGACACGATTCGCCGCGGCACGATCGGCGATATTCACCATATTCGCGCCCAATGGAATCGCGGCAACCTGCCCGGCCACGATAGTTGGCAGCCGCCCTTGCCTGGCGATAAGAAACTGCAAGTGACGCTCGAACGTCTCAAGAGCGAACTGGTCGGCGCCAGGGACTCGAACATCGACCGGCTGCAAGCCCTGGTCGCGCAGACCGAGGCCCAAATCGCCGACTCGCAGCTCGATCCCCGCGCCTACGGCTACGAAGACATCACCCTGCCCGGCGGTCGCAATCGCCCGGCGATGGAAGAACTCATTCGCTGGCGACTTTGGAATCGCACCGGCGGCGGCCTCATGGCCGAGCTCGGCAGCCATCAGCTCGATGCCTCGGGCATCTTCATCTCCGGTCTGCGGTCCGATGGCGAAAAGGCCCTGCCGCTCACGGTGTCGGCCGTGGGCAATCGCAATCTGTTCCCGGTCGATCGCGACTGCGAGGACCATGTGTATTGCATTTACGAATTCCCGGGCCCGAAATACGACGAAGACCCGTCGAAGGTGATCGGCGTCACCTATAGCTCGATCAACGGCAACGGCTGGGGCGGCTATGGCGAGACGGTGCTCGGCACCAAGGGCACTTTGCTGCTGGAGCGCGAACAAGAAGTGCTGCTTTTCCCGATCGCCGACGACGAATCGCACGCGGCGACCAACACGAAGATCGCCGTGAGCAAGTCGACCTCGAGCGTTCCCACGCTCGACACCACGCAAAGCGGCGGCGGCGAGGCGGCGGCCGTGGGCAAGCAGGCGCTCGAAAGCGGCCCGCCCAGCCGCGGCTACACCGAGGAACTCGAGCACTGGGCCTGGTGCATTCGCAATCCCGACCCGAAGCATGTGCCTCGCTGCAATCCCAAGGTGGCGCTGGGCGACGCGGTGATCGCGCTCACCACGAACATCGCGATGCGCGAGAATCGCCGGATCGAGTTCGACAAAAAATGGTTCGACATCGACTCCGACGAAACTCCCGAGGGCGTGAAGCCCGATATCTCGAAGTACATGTAAAGCCTGTTGAGCCGTGCAACAGGCCGCCAAGCCGTGCTTCCAATCCGTCGCGGCGGTGTTGGCCGCGGATTTGCGCGTCGCTCGTTTTTCGATTCCCCGGGGATATTCGTGGCATGGATATTTGGCCGCTGGGCGTATTCGCCAGTGTCGATTCGGGGCTCGGAGCGCGGCTGTCGGTAGCCGCTGAACTCGGGGTTTCAACGGTCCACTTGCATGCGCCGAGCGCCGCTCGGCGCACGGCGGGCGAGGCGGCCGCGTTTCTCGATCGGCTCGCCGAATACGATCTCCGCGTGACCGCGGTCTTTGGCGGCTTCGAGGGCGAAAGCTACGCCGATATTCCCACCGTGGCGCGAACCGTGGGTCTCGTGCCCCCCGCGACCCGCGCGGTCCGGCTCAAGGAAATGCGCGAAATCGCCGACTATGCCCGGCGGCTTGGCGTGGGGGTCGTGGCGTTGCACTTGGGCTTCGTGCCACACGATCGCCAAGGCGATGAATATCGGGCGATTCTCGACGTGACCCGGAAATTGTGCGATCATTGCCAAGCCCAGAGCCAGAGCCTGCATCTGGAAACCGGCCAAGAATCAGCCGCCGCGCTCTTGGCCTTTCTCGGCGATGTGGAGCGCGCGAACTTGCGGGTCAACTTCGATCCCGCGAACATGATTCTCTATGGCGCCGGCGAGCCGATTCCCGCCCTCGAACAATTGGGGGCCCATGTGGCGAGCGTGCATTGCAAGGACGGGCGCTGGTCGGACCGGCCGGGCGAGACTTGGGGCGCCGAGACTCCGCTGGGCGAGGGCCAAGTCGACATCGAACGCTTTCTCGCCACGCTTCAAACGATCGGCTACCGCGGGCCGCTCACGATCGAACGCGAAATTCCGCAAGAGCCCGAGCGGCAAAAGGCCGAGATCGGCCGGGCGGTCGCCCTGCTCGATCGCCTCAAAGCCAAGCTGTTGGCCGCGAACTAGCGACGCTTCGGGTAAAGAACGGCGGCGCGGGTCTTTCCCATCACAACCCGAAACGTAAGTGAGGGCAGGTGTCATCGGGCGCTTGCAAACGGGCCACCGCTGGCCGCTTCCAGGGCAACGGGAGTAGGGCGAGGGCTCACCGAAGTTCGCGGATCGGCCCTCGATTCCGGCGCCTATTCAACCTGGACTGATCGGACGAGGGCTTCCAATTCCTGGAAATGCACCGGCTTCAATAAGTGATGGTCGAAGCCAAGGAGTTTCGTTTGCACTCGGTCCAGTTCTTGGCCGAAGCCGGTCACCGCGACCAAACAGGCCGGACGTAGGTCGGGGTTATCTTGTATTTCCCGCGCGATTTCGTAGCCGGTCATGCCCGGCATCGCCAAGTCAAGCAGGATTACTTGAGGCCGTAGTCGTTCCACGGCTTCCATGCAATCCTTGGCGTGCGGGCATACATGGGAGTCGTGACCGTGCTCCGTCAGCAGCATCGCCAAACTCGAAGCATGGTCCGCGTCGTCATCGACAACCAAGACGCGTAATTTCGTTTGAAGCGTGGTCATTGAACACCCTGGCGAGGATTGTTGCGCCGTTATCGGAAGCGAGGGGCTTCGGCCAATGGAAAAACGACCACTTCCTCGCCAGTCACGGTGCTAAGGTCATGGTGCATGCTCACCGCCTTCACGCCCGCGACCTCGTGGATCATTGATTCCACCATCGGGCGCGCCAACTCCAGGAGTTGCTTCCGCACTTGCTTGATGAGATCACGACCCTGGTCGGGCGACGATGATTTGCCGAGTTGTCGCTCGGCAAGAGTCAAAACGCCGTGAATGCGGACCACGAGCAGGTCCTTGATGAAGTGGACCTGAATCCGCTCCGACCGCCACCCCAGATATTCCTCTTGAAAGCGAATCATCCCCTCGCAGATGGCGGCTTCGCATTCGGATTCCGTCAGCGTTTTCGATTTGCGTTGGTTCCTGATTCGCCGCGCTTCGCCGATCGTCAAGCGATGCTCGGACCCAGGGCTACCGCCAGCGGGAGGTGGTTTTGAGTGGGCCGTGTGTCCAACCCGGGGAGCGACACTCGCCAGCGCCGTCTCGATGTCCGCCAATGTAACGGGCTTGAAGAGAACCGCGTCGAATCCAGCCTTCATCGCCAAGGTTTTGTGGCCCTCGTCGGAATGGCCGGTGATGGCCACGATTCTTGTTCGCGCGAAAGTAGGGTTTTGACGAAATTTAGTCACGAGCGAGCAGCCATCCAAGTCGGGCATCGCCAAATCAATGAGCATCAGATCGGGCCGAAATACGGTCGCGACGTCGAACGCCTGCTTCCCGCCGTAGGTCACATGCGCCTCGTGGCCGAGTTCATCGACGACCAAGCTCATGGTGTCGGCGCCATCGCGATTGTCATCCACGACGAGAACTCGAAGAGAATCCATCACGTTCCTTTCGCGGAGACGGTCGACAAGATTTGTTGCAGCTTTCCAAAGTCGGCGGGCTTGGACAAATGGTGATCGAACCCCGCTTCCCGCGAACGCTGGCGGTCCGACTCCTGACCGTAGCCGGTCATGGCGACCAACGCCACGCCCTGGAAAGCCGGTTGGCGCCGCAGCCGCTTCGCTACCTCATAACCGTCGAGTTTCGGCAAGCCGATGTCCAACAGCACCACGTCTGGTCGGTAATCGCGAGCCACGTCGAGCGCGGTCGGGCCATCATGCGCGACGCGAACATCATGTCCACGCTCTTGCAACAACAACGCCAAACTCTCGGCCGTGTCCAGGCTGTCGTCCACCACCAGTATCCGCAAGCAGGGCGCCGTCGGTTCGGCGGTATCCTTGTCCGTCGAGGGCGGCTCTAGCGCGGGATTCGCCATCAGCGGCAAGCGCACGACAAACTCGCTGCCTTGCCCCAAACTGCTGTGAACCGTGACCTTTCCTCCGTGCATCTCCACCAGTCGATGGACCAACGCCAACCCGATACCCAATCCGCCTTGGGAGCGGGCCAATGATCGTTCCGCCTGCGTGAAAAGATCGAAAATGCAAGGCAGCAGTTCGGGGGCGATGCCGACGCCCGAATCACGAACGCTCAATACGCACTCCTGACCATCTTCACGCACGGTCAGCCAAATACGACCGCCTTCCTCGGTGTATTTGGCGGCATTGGTCAGCAAATTCACCACGACCTGCTCCAGCCGGGAAGCGTCGGCGCTTAGCCAGATCGGTTGCGGCGGCAACGACACCGTGAGCTCATGTCGATGTCGGTCGATCAAGGGGCGAGCCGACTCGATCGCGCGTTCCACGATGCCGCTCACCACGACTCGATCCAGGCGAAGTTGAACCCTGCCGGTGGTAATGCGGGACACTTCCATCAGGTCGTCGACCAGTCGAGTCAGTTGAGCCACTTGACGCTCGATGATGGTCAGGGCTTTTTGCTGGAGCGGATCCTCGTTTTTCCTTAGACGGAGCAGATGCACGGCGTTGGAGATGGGAGCGAGCGGGCTGCGGAGCTCGTGGCTGAGCATCGCCAAGAACTCATCCTTGCGGCGGTGCAGATCAGCCAGCGCCGAAGTCTGCTCCTGCATGTGTTTCTCCAGGCGACTGCGTTCCGTGATGTCCCGAATGTTGCACTGAATGACTTTGTGGTGGTCCTCCCGGTAGGCGTTGGCGACAACCTCGACCTCGACCCGCAGCCCACGGCTCGTTTCCAATGGCAAGTGTTCGTAACGAATGTAGCCGTTTTCTTGGAGTGTACGCACGGCGGCTTCGTTGGCCGACTTGTCGCTGAACAGTCCGATTTCCCAAAGTTCCTTGCCCAAGAAATGCTCGTGGGCATACCCCAGCAGTTCGCTCATGAACGGATTGGCATCGGTGATTCGCCCACTTTCCGTGTCGAGGATCAGGATGCCGTCCTTGGCCGTCTCGAACAGCCGCCGATAACGAATCTCCGAGTCCTTCAACGCCATTTCAACCAGCTTGATGTCATGAATGTCGGTGTTTGCTCCAACCCACATCACGATCTGGCCCGCCTCGTTCCGCATCGGCACGCCCCGGCTGATATGCCAACGGTACTCGCCATCCGCGCGTCGGAAGCGACTCTCGTGTTCGTATACCTGGCCGGTCTTGGTGGCGTTTAGCCATTCTCGAACGTGCTCGTCCACATCATCGGGGTGGATGAACTGCGTCCAGCCGAAATCCTTGATTTGCTCGAACGTCAGGCCGGTGTACTCCATCCACTGAGGGTTGAAGTAGTCAACGCTACCGTCTGGTTTGGTGGTGACGAGCTTTTGCGGGATCGAGTCCAGGATGAACCGATGGCATTGCTCGCTCCGCCGCAATGCCGTTTCGGTCTGCTTGCGGTCCGTGATGTCTTGAATGGCTAGCAGGATCAGTTCCGGTTGGGTGGCGACCGACTCGAAGCGGCGGGCATTGAGCAGCATGCTCTTCTTGCCGATCGCCGGAAAATCGTGTTCCATCTCGAAGTCGTGGACGGGATGGTGGTTCGACAAGACTTCATCCAACAGCGTTCGCAGGCGAGGCATGTTCCATTGCCTGTTGCCCAGGTCGAAGATGAAGCAGCCTTCCGTTTCCTCCTTCTGGACGTGGAATGTGTTGTAGAATGCATGGTTCGCCGTCTTGACCCGCAGGTTCTTGTCGAGGACGACGAACGGCTCTCGCAAGGTCGCGATAATGTCGTCGGCGTATGCGAGAGCGGCTTTGACCGCCTGCTCTTGGTGGTAGAGCTCGGTCACGTCGCGAAACACCAGCACGGCCCCGGAGAGCTCGCCTTGTTCATCCCGAATGGGGACGGCGCCGTTGTCAATCGGGCCAATGGGCCGTTCCGTGCCATCCTTGGCGATGAGCAGCGAACGATTCGCTAGTCCGACATTCACGCCTTCACGCAAGGCCAGCACCGTGGGACACTCGACCACTTGCCGAGTCTCGGGATGAACGATTTGGAAAATGTGTTCCAGTGAAACGCCCACTGCCTCGGCTTGCGACCAGCCCGTCAAGGATTGAGCCTCGGAGTTCAGGAACGTGACCCGCCCCTGGGCGTCCGTGGCGATCACGGCCTCGCCAATGCTGGCGAGGCCGACCCGGCACCACGCTGGCTGCAAAGGGAACGCATCTTCAGGTTTCAGTTCTGACATTCGATTCTCGGAGTCGTTTCCACGGCCGCTTTGGCTCGCTCGTTTTCGGTCCCCTACATCGAAAGCGAAAACACGAAAAAAGCCGACGTGGCCGCATACCCTCCCGGGTATTCGAGCACGTCGGCTTATGCACTGACCAGCCCCCCGACACGGCCGGGGCGCCATTCAACTAATCTACCGAATCACTGAGCCGCATTATAAGGCTCGCTTAGGCGGACGCCAAGCCACCTTGCCCCGGCCGCCTGTTGAAAATTGCCATCGGAGCATTTTTCAACCACGCCACTCTCGCGGCGACGGGCTCATTGATATCGATTGCGGTCGAACGTCGCCGGGGCGCGGTGCGTCGGCGCCCCTCGGCGCCCGTAAACCCGTGACACCAGGATCGTGGAACCGACCCCGGCGCTTCCGCGTCCGGCCCCGAAACCGCTCACGGCGTCCACGGGCTGTCGATGCCGTGATAATGAACCCACGCCCGCGACCGCGATGGCGATGCAAGGCAAGGCAAGGAAATGAAGGGCCAACGAGTCAAGAGGCAAGGGAACGGGTTGTCACCGATTGATCCCGGGAATTGGCAATCATTTCATCGTTTCTCTCGTGGCTGGGTCTTTTGGAGATTTGCCATCTCCTCGGCAAATGCCTTGCCGATCGGCGCCATGATCTTGGCGGCGCCGAGATAGTGGTAGCCTCCATTGGAGACGCCGCCCCGCAGGCGTTTCCATTCCGCTGGCGTGAAGTTCTCGGCCATGATCGTCATCTTGTTCTCCCATCGTTCCGCCTGCCGATCCTGCTTCATCTCCTCGGCGACCCTCGCGTCCACCTTCGGCCAGCAGGCCTCCATCCGCGATTGCAGCGAGGCCAGATCGTCGTCCCAGAAGGGCGCCGTCGGCACTGCCACGACGTTGCCCTTGAATTCAGGAAGCGACGCCGGCGCGGCCTGGGCTTGGCGGAAGTACTTCTGGTCGCCAGCCCTGTCATCTTCCTTCGTGCCGCCAATCCCCATGACACCTATCAAGAAGAGCATCTTCGGCGCCGACAAATCTTTCCGCGCATCGCGAATGAAATCCGCCAGCAGTTGCCCATACATGTCGTACCCCCCGGGCTGGTTGCCTTTGTCGTACGTCCAGCCGGAGACCAGATCGTTGAACCCTTGGAACCAGACGAAACCGGCAAGTTCGTAACCTTGTTTTTCGTCGTACTCCGGCGCCACCCGCTTGATGTCGGCCAGCACGCGCCGCACATGCTCGATCATCAGGCGGTAGTACACGCCGGTGGCCTTGAGCTTGTCGGCCTTGTCTTTTTCCAGGTCGTCACCCCGATTCTTACACTGGGTCAACTCGTAGTCGCTCCAGACGTATGGCCCGGAACTGGGCGGACGGAAATCCGTGTGCAGGCTCTTGCCACCCCAGGCGGTTTTGATGATCAGGACGGGCTCGCCCAGCAGCTTTTCCAAGTAAATGCCGAACGTGAATTCCGGTCCGATGGTGTCGGTCGCGGCCCCGAAGCCCGCCGTCAGTTTGCCTGTTTGCTCGATGAAGTCATCGCCGGCGCAGCCGACGGACGAAATCCAGACTTTCTCGCAAACCCTTGGCGCGCCATTGGCATCGCGCATCTCCTTGAGGATCGCCGCCGTCGTCGGATCATCGGCCATGGAATCAAGAGTCGACACTTTGGCGTGCCCCTGCATGTTCGACTGCCCGGCGAGAATGACGACCTTGAGCGGTTCCTTGGCCGGGGCTCGCGCCGCCGACGCGGTGGCTGGTCCGAAGGTAATTGCCGCCAGCAGCAAGAATGCAAATAGCGATTGTCCGTTCATGCGGGGGCCCCCTTGGCGGGTTTTGAGAGTCTATCCGAGAACTTCGGTGAGCCCTTCACCCTCCCCTCTTCCAAACAAGGAGAGGAGGGAGTTGCCGGTTAGGCTCTAATGCGGCGATTTTTTCAGCAGCTCCGCCATGGCCCAGCCCAGCGAGTTGCCAACCTCGAGGTAGGTCTCGGCGTTGCGGTTGTAGTGATAGCCTTGATTCTTCGGAGACACATCGACCTCTCTCCAAAAATTCCGAGACTCGACGCACTTCACGTTGCCCGCGAACTCCGGGTGTTTCTTGGGGTCGCCGACCGCGAGTTGGGCATTGGCGATCGTCAGTCCCGGGCCGGCCAGTTTCCAGCCATCAAACCCAATGGTGGCCAGCACGAAGGGAGCTTGTGGCGCCTGGAAGTCTTCTCGCAGCGTTTTGATCAGGCGAACCAGGTTTTGTTCGTAGCGGCTGGCATGGGCCGGATTCTGATCCTTGTGCCCCTGCCACCAGACAAAGCCAGCGATCTCATGGGTTTCGGCGCCGGGATAATACTTGCCAAGCTCGCCGAGAACCGTTTTGGCGTTGCGCACATCGTCATCGTACTGTTTGCCGGCATACCACGGGACCGGCTTCTTTTCCTCGCCTTCGACCCACGACGGAGTGTCGTCCTTGTAACCAGCGTAGGTCTTGCCTTCGAAAGTGAACCGCTCGCTGCCGGGGGGCAGAAGATCCCAGCCCAGACTGCGGTTGCCGACGCACGCCTTGAGCACAATGACGGGTTCGTCCAAGACATAACCCATCACATGGCCGAATTGCAGTTCGGGTCCAATCGTCTTGCCGCCGACGGTCAGCCATTCGTTTTTCTCGATCCGCATGTTACCGCGCAGTTGCATCACGAAGACGTGTCGAACGTCGGCGCGCGTGGTCCAGTTGCCGGAATCATCGATCAGATGGGGATATCGTTTTTCGGTTTTCGTCAGATAGGCCAGCGTGCCCTTGGTTGACTCCGGGCCGACTTCGCCCATGCCAAGCATGTTGGACTGTCCCAACAGGATGAACACCTTCACCGGCTTCTTCAGGTCGGCTGGCTTGTCGTCTGGCCGCGGCAACTGGTGTTTGGGATTCGAATCGAATTTTTCCCCCGGCGCCGGGTCGGCGGCCCGCGCCCAGAGTTTGCCGAGCAGCTCGAGGATTTCCGGGTCGTGCTGGGCGAGTTGCTCGCGAGTGAACGGAAAAAAGTCGTTGGTCGAAAAAAACGCCTCGCTGCATTCGGCGAAGTATTCCATCGGATTCGTCATGGCATAGGCACGGACCTGGGCCGAGCGACCGTCGCCGAAACGTTGCTCGACCTGTTCGTAGCCGCCGCGCGCCTTGGCTTTCTCGAACGCGGCTTTGATTTTTTCGTTGTCGAAGCCTTGCGGGAGGAACTGGTCGTGATAGGCGTGGGCCAGCTCGTGCAACGCGAAATTCGGCATCCGTTTGGTTTCACGCTCGAACACTCGCACGTTCGTGAATTCGACGCCTTTGGCCATCGCCGGGTCGCGGTGGTTCGCGCGCAACCAGTCGGCGTCGGGGTGATATTCGGCGATCGGTCGCACGCCCGGATACTCGGGAGAAAACCAGAGCCGCACATTGCGCAGTTCCGCGACGGCCTCCGCGGGAACAACGCGCGCGATCTCTTGAAGCTGAACAGTCAGCAGTTCCAACGCCCGCTCGGTCCCGGCCTTCTCCTTTTCCAACAATTCGTCGCTGATGAGCACGGACCAGCCTTCGATGGTTCGGGTCTGACGCCCCGCGACTTTGGGCGGCTCCGCCGATTGAACCAGAGTCGCTCCCGCGAAAAAGGCGAAACAGACGAGCGTGATGCTGGGGCTAGGATTCATGTGATTTCATTACCCTGATCGGATCGTTCGTTGATCGTATCGTTTATTTGAAATATCCATTGTAGCCTCGAGCAATTACCGTTCTCTTGGCCCGGAATCGCATTGAAGCGTGAATCCGCGCACACGTGATCTGGCTCTTCCGTTTGTAAGCGCGGGCGACGCCAAGGCGTATTGTGCTGGGCGGGATCGCGGAAGCCCTTGCCGACGTGTTCGGGTTAAGAGCCTATCCGACAACTCCCCCAGCTCCCTTTGGGTAGAGGGTAGGGCGAGGGCTCGCGGACGTTCTCGGATAGGCCCTTAAGGCCAAACCCCATCCGATCACAACCCGAAGCGTCGGCGAGAGCATGCTCTGCCCAAAACGCGATTTTTCGTCGAACAATGCCTTCGGTAACGGAAGAATCAGTTATCTCGAATCCGCAATGCCTCCGGCCAGAAAACAATTGCCGACTCCTCGGTGTACCACCTTTTGTCGTCGCTGGCGGGCGACGTTGTCTGCTCGAGACCGGATACTCCGCGGAATTTGATGCGCTTGCCCTGGGTTGGAGACCGATCGGCTTCGGCCGATTTTCCATTGCACGCAATAGATTTTATTTCGCACACAACGACAAAATGATCGCCTGGATGGCCAAAGTCAATACTCTGGGGCAAAATAATTTTGCGCCTGCGCGCCCATATGCCGCTTTGCAGAATAGGCGCCAAGTGGAACTCTGGGATATTTAGGAAATCAAGGAAAGAAGTGGCAGCCGATTTTACGCCGCAGCGGGCGAGCGGCTTGGTGTGAGCGGTTTGGTGGCTGAGGTGCTGACGATTTGACGGACAAGGCGGACAACTTAGAATGGGCGTCCAGGAGAGGAGAGCCTGGATGAGCAAGAAACGAGTTCGTTCCGTCAAGCCTGCCCCGGCGACGCCGGGGCCGCGGTCGTGGCGGGCGTTCGACGAGGGCTTCAAGAGTGAAGCGGAGCAATGCTGCTGGATGGGCATTCGGCGGCCTCCGTGGCCGAGCGGCTCGGGCTGTCGAGCGTGAATTTGCTATATCGCTGGAAGCGAGAGCAACTCGACAAGGCTGGCCCGGCGGCGAGCGCGCGCGGCAGCTCGCCGCGGGTGCTCAAACGAGTTTACGCCTTGAAGGACCGGGTGGACAAAATCGACCGGGTTTACGCTGGAGTCCAACCATTGACGGCATGCCCACGCAAGCGTGGGCATGCCGCGCGGCGCGGCGAGGGTCTCCGTTCGGCGAGCCGACTTGGACCGAAGCGACGGCAAGGCGCCTGCGGCTGACCTCGACCCTACGACCTCGCGGCCGTCCGCAAGTGCATTTTCCCGATACGGCTCCCGACCCTATACCAAACAATGAGTATCGCGGTAGGGATGGCCCTTTCGGGCCACCCCCCGCACAGATCCGTACGTGCGGAACTACCGCATACGGCTCCTACCTTGGATACAAACGACCAAACCGCACTTCGGGATAAGGATGCAGGATTTTCGGGGTGGGAAGCCATCGTTTGCAAAGCTGCGAGAACTTCCGCCAGGTCATCCGGCGTCCGCGTTGGCTGCGTCGCCGCAGCATGCGGAGCCAGAGTTTCTGGAGCGCCGTGCGGAATTGTTGCAATCGCACCGAGTTGCCGGGAATCGCATGGTAATTGAGCCATCCCCGGTAAACGCTCGATAGCCATGGCCCGACTTGCGCCAAGTCCATGTGCATTTTCCCGCGCAGCGCTTCTTTCAGTTCGCGCAGTTTGCCACGAAACTTCTTGGCCGATGAGATGCGGCGAATGGTGAATTCGCCCTTCCGGGTCACGCCACTGATGTGGGTGAAGCCCAGGAAGTCGAATGTCTCCGGTGGGCCATCGCCACGCTTCGATCGTCGTTCGGCCGCATAGCGTCCGAACTCGATCAGCCGCGTCTTCTCCGGGTGCGGTTCCAAACCGAATTTGGTGAAGCGTTCCCGGAGCGCCGCCAGGCAGCGTCGCGCGTCGGACTCCTCGCGGAATCCGACTACGAAATCGTCCGCATAGCGCACGATGATGACCTCGCCCACGGCATGGCGTTTCCGCCACGCCACCAGCCACAGGTCCAGAACATAGTGCAAGAACACGTTCGAATAGAGCGGCGAAATCACCGCTCCTTGAGGTGTTCCCACGGTGCTCGGGGACCATTCGCCATCTTCCGACACTCCGGCTCGAAGCCATTTCTTCAGCAGCCGAAGCAGTCGTCGGTCGGCGATCCGATGCTCCAGGAACTTCATCAACCATGCGTGGTCGATGTTGTCGAAGAAGCCGCGGATGTCCGCATCCAAAATCCAGTTCACTTTCCGCTTCTTGATGCCCACGTAGAGCGCGTCCAAGGCTCGGTGACAGCTTCGTCCAGGACGAAAGCCGTAACTGAAACCCAGAAAGTCCTCTTCGTAGATGCACTCCAGGATCGTCCGTACGGCTTGCTGGACGATCTTGTCCTCCAGCGCCGCGATCCCGAGGGGCCGCGGCTTGCCGTCGAGCTTGGGAATCCAAGTTCGCTTGGACGGCCTGGCTCGATAGGCTCCCCGATGGATTCGACTGTGCGGATCGTCGATCCGCGTTTCGAAATCGGTGGCGTATTGAGCCCATGTCAGGCCATCGACGCCGGGCGCGGCTTGCTTCTTCAGGTCGAAGAAACTCGCCACCAGCAGTTCGGGCGTGACATGGTTCAGCAGATTGTTGAACCGCATCTTCTTGTCGCGTTGTGCCGCTTCTCGCACGCCCAGCAGTCCGCGCAACCTGGGAGCCCGGCGCTGTGTCCGGTCCAGTAGCGACTGCTCGGCGTTCTCCTCGGTCAGCTCCCTTCCCTCCACGGGCTCCGCCGACAGCGGCACGCCATCGTTGTTCGCCTGCTTCTTTGGTACTATGGAACTGTCTGACTTCCCGGGAACGTGCATGTCGGACTTGTGGCCTCGCGCCTTCTCCGACCGATCCGCTTCAAGCGAAGCGGATGTTCCCGGGATCTCCCGGCTTCCGCGAGAAAAGTTTCCGGCCGTGCGGGTGGTCTCAGACTCCGTGGGGGAGACGTCGGACTCGCCATGATCGTTCGACATCACTGTTGCCTTCCCGCATGTATCGAGCGACGGGGTCAGGACAAGGTCGGCCACCGCAGAAGAATGTTTTCGGAGCTCGATACACCGCCCGGCCGTGCCTCTGTGAACGCTTCGCCCTGCCAGTTGCCCGACACGACGCATCACTCGAGGCCGAGGTGGCTGGCTAGGCCTTGCCTCGTGCGACTCTTTCATTCGCTACTCTCCTCCGGCTTCGCGCCGGCGCACCCTGACCCCTTAGAATTCTCCATAGGTATAGGTCGTCGTCGGCCCGTCGCCCGCCTCTCACGTCGATGCGTTGGGCTCGATGGTTTCGGTCTGCTGGCCGAGCGCATTATACACATATTCGACCGTGTTGCCGTCGGGATCGGTCACCGAAAGAACATTGCCGTCGCCGTCGTAAGTGGTGGTCGTCGTCGGGCTCTTGTTTTTCCGCCAACGCCACTGCTTTCTTCTTGAACTCCGCCGAACCGAAACCACGAAATCGACCCTACTCGGCGTCGTCACTCTCCTCCGATGAGGTTTTCGGGAGGGACAACGGGTCTTCGGGAGGGACAGGATCTCTCACCGCAAATGTTCCTCGCCAAGCGGGCTCCGATCCCTTAAACCAGACGATAGCTTCCGGGAACATCCGTTGAACCGTTTCATACTCATCTCGGTCCGTTGTGGCACCATTTAAGCGAATATCCTCGATCGGTTCGCCGCCAACGTAAGAAAGGTGCCACGGGTAGCTTCCCCTAATGCGCTCCCAAGCATCAGACCCTACTTTGTAAACCTTATATTCGCCACCTTCGGACGAGACTCGATTCAAAATCAACCGACGCTTTTCTACGATTCTCGTATCGTTCAGCGCGACGACGATTAATAACGATAGCAAGATCGCAACGAAATAAATGCGATGTTTTTGTCGGGTCCGCGGTACATTCATGGCAATCAGTGGACGGTGGATTATTTAACCAATTCCTAATGCTTCATTGCGACGTAGGTGCAGCAACATTCAGTTTTCCGCCAAGATTAAATATAAACGCATATTTCGTTGCTGGCTTAATAGTCTGCGAAAACGTGACATGAATTAAGAAATCCCCGTTGAGCAGCTTGTCGCCGATAAGGTCACCTATGGACGCTTCGATACCGGCAGCGACCCATCCATCGTTCTTAAACTCATCGTTGTTTAATGCTTCAACAAATGAATGAGCATCAATGTCGTCTACCCATCTCCATTTCATATTAAGATTACCCACAGAGACGTCGTAGCCTTTTGAGGTGCCAGGCCGACAAGTTATTCGAATGCTGTATTGTCCTTTGCCTTGAAAATCGTTGTATCCTCCAAGCCAAAACGATGCGTTGTTGAGTGTCGAAAACGAACGGTCCACCGGAATATTAAATCGACTTGAGTAAGGCTCCGTGCTTGTCCAAGAATCCAGTGTTAAACGCCACCATTGACCATCGAGCTTTGCGCTGTGCGATAACGCATATTTCACCAAGAACTCTCGCCGAGCTTGAATGCTCGCATTCTCTACGCTGCCATCATCCGGGAAGTCGTGATAATGTCCGGAAAAGTTATCGATGCCCGTGACGATTTGAGGCAAAACGAAAGCGCCAGCGGCGGCGCGTGACAAGTACTCGCCCCCAATTTCTGCGCCAAGGTGCCTGATGGGCGGCCCCGGACGGAAGGAACCCTGGTTATGCGTGCCGATCGTGCCGGTCGGATCAATTCCATTGGTCGGATCATTTCCGACATATTCGCTCAGATTCGTTTGTCCTCCCCCAAAACCGATCGGGTCTTGTTGGTTCCAGATGCCATCTTGTGGCAAGTAACCGCGGATTTCGCTTTCCCGAGCGCCCGTTGCCGGGTCTTGCAGGAATCCGGTGTAGCCGAAGAGGTAATCGACCCCGGCGGCGTTGGTTTGGGATTGGATGTTGCCGAAGCCGCCGTATGTGATGTGGTCGAGCACGACGCCGGTCGAGTCGATGAGGTCGTGATCCGTGCCTTGGGCGTCGTCGATTGGCCAGATAATGTTGCCGGGCGAAGTGGGCGCCGCAGTGGGCGTTGTGTATTGCTCATCCGCAAGAACCTGATCGACGGCTGCGAGATAGCGATCGGTCAATTGGCCGCTGCCGTTGAACTGCATGACGACTTGGCTGCCGTCATAGACGAGATGCTCATCGATGACGGCCGCGCCGGTGGAGTCGACTTCCGTTTCGGCAATCAACCGGCCGAGCGCGTCGTATTGGTACGTGGTCGTGCTTTGAACAGCGCCGGCGGCGGAGTACGCGACGGCCGATGTCATTTCATTCGCGTTGTTGTACGCGTAAATTGTGTAGGCGCCAGTGGCGATGGTCGTTTGTTCGACCATGTTGCCGTTGGCGTCGTATTGATAGTCGTACGTTCCATCGGTGACGAGCTCGTTGTCGGCGCCCGTGGTCGATGTCGCGGTCGTTGCCGAGCCGGTCGTGGGCGTCGTCGTCACGCTGGTGCGGTTGCCGTTCGCGTCGTAGCTGAACTGCTCGCTGGCGATCGACCCCGAGGATGGATAATCCGCCGAAGTGAGCTGGCCGGCGGGGTCGTATCCGTAGGTCGTGGTTCCATCCACCGACGAAGTAAATGTCGTGACTTCGTTCAGCGGATTGTACGCATAATTAAAATTATCGATCGCGGCGCCGCTGGCGTTCGTGTTGCCGATCGACGTGAGCCGCTCGGCGTTGTCGTAGCCGTAGCTTGTGTTCGCCACGAGTTGCGTGGCCGCGCCGGTCGGGTTGGTCGATGGAGCGGCGTAGCGCGCGAGCGAGGTGAGATCGCCGTTGGCGTCGTAGCCGAAATCGACCTTCTTCGCGGCAACGGCGTTCGCGCCGGTTTGGCTCGATGTGGCCGTGCCCGCGGCTTGCGACACTTGCGTCATTTCGTTGAGTTTGTCGTACGCGTACGTGTTCACGCAAATTCTAAGGGGTCAGCAAATTCTAAGGGGTCAGGCCTCATTGATTTCGCTGGGGATGGTTGTTGGACTCGGCGGGCGGTCAACTGGAGAGCTTGCTTGCCAGCGGGCAAGCTGTTTCTGGCGCCGCCGCCGACGCGGTTATGGGTGCGCTGCCTGGACTATCTAGGCAGTGAAGGAAAGGCGAGCAAACGCTTGTGATTCCGTTGGCCCGAAAAATCCGGGGAGCTCCAGCAATTCGTGACGATCGATTTCGCCGCCGATCCCGACCAGTTGGCCGGTGAGACGGTACTTTCGTTCGACGCGATCAAGCCGATCGGCCCTTATTTCGGCTACAGTGGTCATGGGCATGTGGGGGCGCTCTTGAAATCGCTTCAGACGACTCGTGCGGGCTCAAACCCGTCTTGACGGGTTTGTCGAAAACAAGCCTGAACCGCAAGCGACGGTCCGCACGGCGTTTAAGCCGATAGCTCACCATATTCCTTCGCTGGCGCTTCAGGCTTGCGTGGGGCACTACGCAGGCCCGGGGCGGGAGTAACCGCCATTCACTCCGCTACTTTGTCGCATCGAGCGGCGGAAGTTGCAGCAGCAGGCTGGGGCTCGCGCCGGAGGAGCTCATGTAGTTCCGCGGGTAGGCGCCGTCCCAGCGAGTCAGCAGCTCCTTTTGCAATTCGAGTTGCTTGAGCGAGATATACGCTTCGAGTTGACCCTTGGCTTGTTCGAGTTCATACAGCTTGGCGTCGGCGACCAGCTTGATGCCGGCCGCTTCGGCTTCCTTGGTTTTCAGCAGCGCGTCGGCCTTGCCCGTGGCTTCGAGAATCACCTTCTTGTTTCGCTCCTCCTGGGCCGCGTCTCGGCGCTGGCGATGGCTTTCTCCTGCTCGGCGTTGAACACCTTGACCATGGTGTCGAGGATTGTCTTGTCCTTGTAGACGAAGCCGCCCGTGATGCCGAGATTCGTGATCGTGATCCCGCGCGGCTTGAAGAACTCGGTGATCTCCTTGGACACATTCACGATGTGCGGAGTGGCCGCCTTGCGCAATGTTTCCATCGGCAGATCGGTCACTTCGAGGCCAAAGGCCGATTGCAGCTTCGAGCGCACCTCCATGTCCATGACCTTTTGCAGGGAGCCGTTGGGATAATTGTGCAAAAACTTCACGGCGTCGTCGCGGCCCACGATCCGCGCCGTGCAGGTCCAACCGGTCGAGAACTCGACCTGATCGGAGGTCATCACCCAAACCGCTTCGTTCTTGTTGCTCGTGCCGCTGTTCGGGTCGGCGGTCCACTCGCGAGTGACCGGCGCCATGTCCACGCGAATCAGTTCGGCGGCGTCTTGCCAGATGCCGTTGGGGCCGAAGGTTTCGTAGCCTTTGGGAATCCACTGCTGCGGAATCTTCACTTGCTTCGTGTAGACGAGATTCTCCTCGCTGTACGCTTCATTTTCCGACGAGGTTTGCTTTCGGGCGTCGCCCTGATAGGGCAACAAAAACGCGATCTCGCTGGGCCCGATCGTTTCGAGCTTCACCGGCTCGAAAGGCCGGTAGCAGCCGGTGAAAGTGACAAGCGTAAGCATGGCCGCCGGAGCGAAGTATTTCCTGGGGTCGCCCAGCAAGATCAAAAGCGACGCGCCGCCCACGATCAACCAACCGACCATGTAACGGTTGCTGGCCACAATCGAGTTTTCTTTCGCGATTTCGGTCGATCGCCCCGAGTCGTCGGCCAATTGCCCGGCCGCCTGTTCCGTGCTCGCGACCTCGCGGTCACGCTGCATCGCCGAAGTGAGTGCCGCATAGCCGGCGACAAGTAAAAGAGTCGCCGCGATCTTGAAAGCGTGGTTTCTAACGTTTGCCATGGGAACCTTTCCGCAATTGGGGCCGATCTCGGGAGAATCGACGCGACGCGAACAGATCACGATCCCGTGATTCAAGAGTCGGAACAATGTGTCATGTGGATGTGCTATTCGGAGTCGGCCGCGATTCGAGCGACCGCCAATTTCGTGAAGCCGCGCCGAGACGCGCGGCGGAAGTCGGCGCCCGGCGTCGGTTCGATCAGCCTGTTTTCTCCGCGCCCTCCGCGCCCTCCGCGCCTCCGCGCGAGACTTCCGTCGTCGCGTGTCTCGATATGTTAAACCGTTCGCCGGCAGCCTGTCGCATGCGCGAGCGAGCCGCCAAGATGTACTGACATTATATATATAGTGACTAGAACGGCAGCCTGTCGCATGCGCGAGCGAGCCGCCAAGTGGCGCCGCCCCCCTCTCAGGGCGACCTCGACAGCTCCGCGCGAAGCTCCGCCGGGCGATTTGTCGTGATCGATTTTGCTTCGAGCTGTCGGCAATAGCGAGCGAGCTGCTCGGTGTCGACCGTCCAGCAGTGGATCTCGAAGCCGGCTTGGCGAATGCTCGCCGCGGCCTCGGCCTCGAAAAGCCGATCTTCGACCCCGATGTTGACGCCCGACGCGCCGATGCGGCGGAGCGTTTGTTCGATTTGGGTCGGGTCGGGCGAGGGGCGATTCGCTTGGGCTGGGTCGCGCTTGAGCGCCACGAGCCAATAGGCCGCGACCTTGGGCAGCCGACGCCGCGCCGCTTCAATGACCTTGTCGCTAAAGGCGATGATCGCCACGTGTTCGTCGGCGATGTTCGCGGCGGCGAGCGTTTGCTCGAGCGCCGGGAGAATTTCGGGTCCACATTTGACCTCGATAAAAATGCGCTTGCCCGGCGGCACGATGGCCAAAACTTCGGCCAAAGTGGGAATGCGTTCGCCGCGGAACGGCTCGCCCTTTTTGAGACCCACATCCACGGTCTTCAGTTCGGCGAGCGTTGCTTCGGCAACCTTCAGGTTCTTGTCGCCGGTGCGGCCGGTCGATGCGTCGTGGATACACACGATCTGTTTATCGCGCGTGAGATAGAAGTCGCCTTCGATGCCATCGGCCCCCTGGCGCCAGGCGAGTTGAAACGCGGCCAGGGTATTTTCGGGCGCGTTCGTGCGATGCGCCCCGATGAGCAATGATCTGCTGACTCCAAGCCATCGAACACCCCCGAAAAGAAAAATGACGGCGAACCGCATGAGTTTTCTGAACGATGCGGTAATATGTGGGCTGATTGGGGCAAATCGACGTCGATTCGAGGGGGGCGGCGATCGACGATGGTTTTCATGGACGAAATCCGAGCCTGTTCGCGCATGTTCTTTGGCTAGAAACGGTTGAGTGCCCATCCCCCGTTGGCTATACTGTAACGGGTTTTTCAGGGAAGAGGCAAATTCTACTTGTTTTGGATGAAATTTAGGCGAATGGAATGACCAACCCGGCCTCGCAACCCTTTGATCCCTATCGCCGCTGGCTGGGAATTCCGCCCAACGAGCAGCCGGCGGACTATTACCGTCTGCTCGGCGTGACCCAGTTCGAAGCCGACCTCGATGTGATCGAAAGCGGGGCGGACCGGCAGATGGCCCATGTGCAGCGGTTTAAGACCGGGCCGCATAGCGTCATTTCACAGCGGGTGCTCAATGAGTTGGCCGTCGCGCGGATCGTGCTGCTAAACCCCGCGAAGAAAGCGGCTTACGATCAGCAGTTGCGTGCCCGGCTCGGCTCGACCGCCCCGGCGACGGCAAGTCAAACGACACCGGTGGTCGGCGCTTCGGTAGCGCCAGTTCAGGGCGCTTCAGCCCAAGCCGCGCCAGTAAAGAGCGCTCCGGTCGCGGCGGCGCCGGCGAGCAACGACTTTGCCTTTGTCGGCGAGTCGCTCGCCGAGGCGCGCGAACCGATCGGGCGAACCCGCTCGAAGCGCCGCCCGACGCGTGATACGGGCAAGACCGTCGCCCTGGTTGCGGTTCCCTCGCTGCTGGCGATCCTCGCGGTCGCCTGGTTTGTCTGGCGGCAGCATTCCGCGACCGAATCCAAGCATGAAAAACTCGCTTCGGCCTCGACGGCCGCCTCTTCGCCGCCATCGCCCGGCCGGGCAAACGCGAGCAGCCGACCCCGATCGGACGGCAAGCCCGACACCAGCGGTAGCCAAGCCACGCCGCCAGTGGAAGCGGCTTCGTCGCCGCCCGCGAGCGACCGGCCGACCTCGATGCCGAGCGACGACTCGGATAAATCTCCGGAGCCAGGGACCCCGGCGTCAACCACGAGCAATTCGCGGCGTGTTCGCGACGATTTTGATGTGAAGCGCGACGAGGGCGATCCGCGCTGGTGGGATCTGCTGTCATCGACGCGAGCGGAACCAAAGACAATCGACAACGCATTGTTTCAGAAATTAGTGCTGAACTGTAATCCGACGGGGACCCGGGCCCGCTCGATGCTCGCGGTCGTTCCGCCGAAGGAGTATGTCCTTCGATTCAAGGCGAAGAAACAAAACCCGGCCTCGGAGATCGACCTGGGGTTGTCGTCGGGCGCCGCGTATTTCGCGCTCTTGATCGACGCTTGGAGCGGCAGCCGCACCACGGTGCATGAGTTCCATCGCCAAGAGGGCGACGCCGAGGATCCGACCCATTTCGGCGCATTGCTTGAAGGCGAGGCGGAGCACGATATCACGATCGTCGTGCGTCAAAAGGGAGTGGCGCTGTTTGTCGATGGAAAACGTCAATTCACTTGGGCCGACGGGGTCGATCGCCTCGGATGTTCCGGCGACTTGGCGGCGCCCGAGAGCAAAGAGCTGTTCCTGGGCGGCATTTCCGGCGCCTACAGCGCGAGGTTTCTGAGGTTGCGATCGCTTAGCGGCGAGGAGCCGACGTTCCTGCGCGAGACGTCCCTGGTTCCGACCGGCCAAACGCAGCCGCTCGCCGCCACGGAATCGCCGACGCAGCAGGTCCAACCGACGGCGATGTTGCCGACCTCGCCGGCGGGGAACCAACCGGCGGGGAACCAACCGGCAGCCGTGCCACCGGCGGCGGCGCCAACTCAGGTCGCCGCGAATTCGAATGTGCCGGTTGCCCCGAACACGCCACCCGCGCCCGGCGTTGTCTTCACGAATCCCGGCGTGAGCGCCACAGCGGATCAAGGCGAAGTCATTGCGCCGTTTAAAACGGTGCAGGAGAATGGAACCCAGCCGACCTTTGTGAATGTCTCGCCAGACGGACGCTATGTCGCCTGGGGCCTGCGGTCGAACGTCAATTTTTTCGACATGAAAACTGGTGAGCAGTCGGAGGTCCCGTTGACCGGGGTGCATTTGAGCCGCACGGGGTTTTCGCCCGATAGCAAGCAGCTCATGCTGCTTCATTCGAGTGGTCTTTGGGCTTTGAGCCCAGCGCAGCGCGGCGAACAGCGTCCAATCATGGAATTGCCGAAAACGTTTCACTGGAGTGTTATTTCAGCCGATGGTCGGATCGTGGTCTTGGCCACTACAATTTCAGGGAACTCCACGCTAACGGCATTTGATGTGCTTAATGGAAAACTCGCATATCAAACCGAATTTCCTGGCTCCCTGAATCATCTGGATATTTCACCGCATGGGAAATTTGTCGCGGCGCGAGGCAATTTGTTCAAGACGGATGAGAATGGCAATTTCCGCGCGGCGGGAGAATTTTACAGCGCCTTCGATTTGAAGTCCCAACGGTCGTTTTCAATACCCCTAAAGTACGGCAATCCCGGAGATCAAAATGCAATTTCCGACGATGGCAAGTTGGGGATTTGCACCACGAATACGCCGTTCGTGCGATATTTGAATGTCGCCACGAGTGTTGAAGATCCGCCGACCCCCATCGCCGTGGACTACGTATGGCATGTTATGTTCTCGGCCGACGATAAGCGATTTATCCGCGCCAGCACTGCGGGGCCGATTCGCATATTGGATATCGCTCGCCGCGAATGCGTCGCATCGCTGATCGGACATAATTCGGCCGTGGTCGGCATGAGTTTTTCCACCAACGCGCGCGTCGCGGCTTCGGCCGATTCGACCGGGCGGGTGCTCATCTGGCGATTGGGAGTAACGGCGAAGCGCGGCGGTTCCCGTGACGTCGCTCGCTTGCCTGTTCCCGACGATGGCGCCAAAGCCAAAGCGCTCGCGACGTTGAAAGAAGCGTTTGGCGACGAATACGCCAAAGCGCGAAAACCTGCCGAGAAAGCCGCGCTGGCGGAAAAATTGAACGATCAGGCCGGGGCGACCGCCTCGCCCGCCGATAAATTCATGCTGCTCGCCGAAGCGCGACATGGCTCGCGCGAGCGGCGACGCCGCGCTCTACTTGCGAATAGTAACGCGCATGAGCCAGACATTTTCGATCGATGCGTCGGAAGTCGTGCTCGCGGATGTCGAGGCGTTCGGGAAGGCGCCGCTCACGGTTCAGGTTCGGTCGGACTTTGCCGAGGGCCTCGTGGCGCTGGCCGAAGACGCGGTGGCGACCGAAAATGTCGACGCCGCCGCGAAGCTGCTCGCCGCCGCGCTGGTCAATGCCAAACGCGCGAAGAACCGCGAGCTCACCAAGGCCATTGCCGTGCGTCAGGCCGACGTGAAAGAGCAAGGTGAACAAGCCGCCGAGGTCAAGGCAGCTCGCAAGTCGCTCGAAGCAGGCGATAATCCGGTGGCCGATCTCACCGTCGGCAAGTATTTCGCCTTCGGCAGGAATGACTGGGAAGCAGCCCTGCCGCACTTGGCCAAATGTTCCGATGCCGGTATCAAAGAGGCCGCTACCCTCGAGCTCGCCCCGCCCAAGACTCCGGGCGAACAGCTTGCCGTCGCCGATGCCTGGCACGCGGTGGGCGAAGCCGCCGCCGGCCGCGAAAAGGCGAAATTCCTCGCGCACAGCGTCGTGTGGTATCGCGAGGCGCTGCCCCGGCTCGATGGCTTGGCGCAAGTCAAAGCCAAGAAACGCCTCGCCGAACTGATCGAGGCCGAAAAGAAATAACCGGCGCCAATAGATCGCCGCCCCGTCTTTCCCTCGTCGTCGCGATTTTTCAGAATTTCCAATGGTCATGAAATTCCGCGATCTCCTCCGCTCGCGGAGATCGCGACGTCTCGCAAACGCCGACTCTTGAAACGAAGCGCATGGTCGATTCCGCGTCACAACCTTTTGACCCCTACCGCCGCTGGCTGGGAATCCCGCCGCACGAGCAGCCCGCGGATCACTACCGCCTGCTCGGCATCACGCGATTCGAGTCCGACGCGGAAGTGATCGAAAGCGGAGCCGATCGCCAAATGGCGCATGTGCGGCGCTATCAGGCCGGGCCGTATCGCGCGGTTTCCCAGCAGGTGCTGAATGCGCTCGCAAGGGCGCGGGTAGTGTTGCTCGATCCGGCGAAAAAGGCCGCGTATGACGAGGCGCTGCGGGCTCGCCTTGCCGCGGCGCAAACCAATGCTCGCGGTCCCGTCGTCGATTTGGCGGTTCCCGCGGCGCCGGCGCCCGCCGCCGCGAGCCCGACCCCGGCAAATAGCGAGCTTGATTTTGTCCACGGCTCAATAGCGGAAAATCGCGCACCCGCGGGCCGGAGCAGCGCTCGCAAGCGTCAACCGAAGCGGTCTTCCGGCGGTCTGGCCGGCGCGATCATCGGCGGCGCGCTGGTGGCGATCGCCGGCATCGGCTGGTTTGCGTTTCAGAAGCAAGCCTCGGATGGGAATCGCCAGGAAGAGGTGGCATCGAACTCCGCGCGATCGGGCGCGGCGCGCCGCGGCACAACCCGACGAGTCGATCGCCGCTCCCTCGCAAGGCTCGCCGGAAAAAAGCTCCGCCGAAAGTCAATCCACCGACGGCAGCGAAAGCGTCATCGCCGCTTCCACGAATTCCAGCCCTGGTAACACGGCGGATGCGCCGAGCGCAATCGCGCCCTCCGAGAGCGATGCGCCGCCGAACCCGACGCCGCCGCCAGTAACGGATTCAACTCCGCCCGCCGCGTCAACTCCGCCCGCCGCGTCAACTCCGCCCGCCGCGCCAACTCCGCCCGCCGCGCCAGCCCAATCCACGGCAATGCTGCCCCCGTCGCCGGTGAGTAACGTGGCGCCGGCCCCAGATTCCAACACGACTGGGCCGGCGGGGCCGCAAAATGCCGATCCGGTTGCACACGGACCCACGGCCGCGGTGGCCGGCCCCAATCCGGTCGCCGCGCTCGGCGAGTGCGACATCATCAGCCCGTTGATGAAGTTGCAAGATCAGGGTGGCACGCAGTATTTTTTACGGATGTCGCCGGGCGGGCGCTACGTTGCGTTCGGCTCGCCCACGGTGGTGAACTTTTATGACACGACAAGCGGCGATCGATCGACCGCAGATTTGACGGGCGCGCACTTGAGCCTGGCGACCTTCTCGTCGGATAGCAAGACGTTTTTGCTGCTTCATTCGGACGCGTTCTGGGGATTGACTCCTTTTCAGCGCGGCGAGCAAAGCCGGATCGCGAAAATAGGGCAAAGTACGATCGCTGTTTCCGCCGACGGGCGGTATTTCGCGTATGCGGCCTATTCTGGCGGGAAATGGAAATTGCGGTCGGTCGACGGTGTGACTTGGGAAACGACATTCCAGACTGAAATCCCGAGTTTGCCCTATATTCAAACGCTTTCGCCGCACGGCAGGTACGTATTCCTCCGCGGTGATTTGTTCGAGGATCAAGCCAATGGTCGCGCCGTGAAGTCCGGCAGTTACAACATCGCTTACGATCTGAAATCACAGCGCACCTACGTGGTTGACAGCAAGCAGTTCGCGATGCACGACCGAATCGTGATCTCGGACGACGGCAGACTCGCCATCTACCCATACAATTCGACGCGGTTGAAACTTCTGAATGTCGTCACCGGGGTCGAAGAACCGCCGATTACGGTGGAGCAGGGCGACGGGGCCGCCATGGAGTTCATGTTCGACAACAAGCGGATTATCTGCGCCAACACGGCCGGACCGATTCGCATCTACAATTGCAGCCGTCGAGAACGCGTGGCGTCGCTCGTGGGCCATGCAGCCAGCGCTTTCCTCCTAGAATCCTGCGCTGACGGACGGCTCGCGGCTTCGGAGGACCGATCGGGAGTCATTTATCTCTGGCGGCTGGGCGGGGCGCCACGTGCCGCGCCGGCGCCGCCGCCGGACCTCGCCTCGCTCGCCCCGATTCCCGACGCCGCCGCGCAAGCGACGGCCCTCGCCACTTTGAATGACGCCTTCGGCGATGATTACGCCAAGGCGAAAAAACCGGCTGACAAAGCCGTGTTGGCGGATAAGCTTTTCAGTCAAGCGGGCGGCACTGCCATGCCGGCCGAAAAATACATGCTGCTCACCGAAGCCCGCGATCTGGCCCGCTCCGGCGGCGACGCGTCGCTATTGCTGAGAATCATCGCGAGCATGGGGCAAACCTTCGCCGTGAAGACGACGGATCTGGTGACCGCCGAACTCGACGCCTTCGCCAAGATGTCGTTGGCGCCGCAAGCTCGCGCCGATCTGGCCGGTGGCTTGCAGGCGATCGCCGACCAAGCCGCCGACGCCGAAAACTTCGAGTCGGCGAACAAACTCATCGCCGCCGCGCTCTTGCACGCCCGCCGCGCAGAAGGACCGCGACCTTGGTAAGACGATCGCGGCCCGCCAGGCCGAATACAAGGGGCAGGCCGCATTGGCGGCCACGGTGGCGACGGCTCGCAAATCATTCGAGGAAAACCAGGACCCGGCCGCGGCTCTCACGCTGGGAAAATATTACGCGTTCAACAAAAACGATTGGCCGAACGCATTGCCCTATTTCGTGAAGTGCGCGGACTCCGCCATCAAGGACGCCGCGACGCTCGAAAGCGGTCCGCGAAAGACCGACGCCGAGGCACTCGCGCTCGCCGACGCATGGCATGGCGTCGTCGATTCGGCGATGGGGCACGATAAGGCCCGATTCGCCGAACACTGCGCGTCGTTGTATCAAGAGGTCGTCCCGCGTCTGGATGGCTTGGCGCAGCTCAGGGCCAAGAAACGCCTCGCCGACTTGACCGAAGCGGCAAACAAATAGGGCCACCGACTTGCGAATGCGCGGCGATCGCTCGTTCAGCTTTCGCCGCCCGCGGGTTCGTCGCTGGTCGCGGCGGAGGCTTCGCCCTTTGGGCCGATCGCGTCGCGTGGCACCCGCACCACGGCCGCCACGGTGTCGCCATCGTCGAGGCTCATGATCCGCACTCCCTGCGTGTTGCGGCCGATCACGCTGATCTCGCCGGCGATGAATCGCTGCAACTTGCCGCGGGCGGTCATGACCAACACTTCGTCGTCGTCGCGCACATCGACCACGCTCACCACCGGGCCATTGCGATCCGTGGTCTTGATATCACGCAGCCCCTTGCCGCCGCGCCGCTGGGTGCGATAGCGATTGCCCGAAGAGCCGCCCGATTCGTCGTCGGTTTCGTCTTCGGCGGGGGCCTCGGGAAGCTCGGTGTCGGCCTCGTGAGTCTCGGCCTCGGCGAGCTCGGCTTCGGGCGCTCCGGCTCCGGGAAGTTCGGCCTCGTCGCCGTCGGCCGGCGGGCCTTCTCCGCTCGCGGGGCTATTCGGGCCGAAGAAGGTGCGCTTGCCATAGCCCTTGGCGCACACCGTGAGCAATGTCGCCTCGGGATCGGCCACGACCATGCCGACCAGGTGATCGTCGGCCCCGAGCTTGATGCCCTTCACGCCGCTCGTGTTGCGGCCCATCGGACGCGCGTCGGTTTCGCCGAATCGAATCGCCATGCCGCGGGCGGTCGAGAGCACCAGCTCGTCGCCGGCGCGCGTGACCACCACCTCGACCAGCTCGTCGTCTTCGCGCAGCTTGATCGCGATAATGCCGCCTTTCATCGGTCGGCCATATTGGGCAAGCGCGGTTTTCTTCACGAGTCCCGTGCGCGTGACCATCATGAGAAAATGGTCCGGCAACTTGAAATCGCGCACCGCGAGGCATTCGGCGACTTTTTCGCCATCGCCGAAGTTGAGCAGATTCACCAGCGCCCGGCCGCGGCTTTCGCGGGCAAGCTGCGGCAGGTCGTAGACCTTTTGCCAATACACCTTGCCGCGATTGGTGAAGAACAGCAGGTAGTCGTGGGTGCTGGCGGCGAACACGTGTTCGATCGGATCTTCGTCCTCGGCCTTGGCGCCTTTGAGTCCCTTGCCGCCGCGATGCTCGGCGCGATAGGTGCTGGCCGCAGTGCGCTTGATGTAGCCCTGGTGCGAGATCGTGACCACCATCGTTTCCTCGGTGATCAGGTCCTCGAGGCCGATCGAGCCGATCTCCTCGCCGCTGATCTCGGTGCGGCGCTTGTCGGCATGTTTGCGGCGAATCTCGTTGAGATCGTCGCGAATCATGCCGAGGATGATCTGTTCGTCGGAGAGAATGCGGTTGTATTCGGCGATCTCCTCGAGCAGCTTTTCGTGTTCCGTGGAGAGTCGCTCTTGCTCCAGATTCACGAGCTGACCGAGCGTCATGCGCAGAATCGCCTCGGCCTGCACGGCGGTGAGCGTGTAGGTCGACGCCACGCCCCGCTCGGTCTGAAATTGGCCGAACCCGATCGGCCCCAGGCGCGCTCGAGCATCGCCGCCGGAGTCTCGATGCCCATGATCCGCGCCTTGGCCTCGGGCTGGGTCTTCGAAGTGCGAATCACGCGGATCACTTCGTCGATGTTCGCGTGCGCGAGCAGCAGCCCTTCGACGGTGTGCTTGCGGGCGCGGGCCTTGGCCAAAAGGAATTGCGTGCGGCGTCGAATCACGATGCGCCGATGCCGCAAGAATTCCTCGAGCATCGCCTTGAACGACATGACGCGCGGCTTGCCATCGACCAGCGCCAAGAAGATCAGCGACACGGTGTCTTGCAGCGGAGAAAATTCATAGAGTTGGTTGAGCACGATTTCCGGATCGGCGTCGCGCTTCAGCTCCAAGATCAATCGCACCGGCTCCTTCAAGTCGCTCTCGTTGCGCATCGCCGAGATGCCCTTGATCTTGTCTTCGTTCACGAGCTGGGCGATGCGTTCCTCGATGCGGTCGCGGGCCGCTTGAAACGGCACTTCGCTCACCACGATCCGCATTCGATTCTTGCCGTGCTCCTCGATCCGAGCCCGCGCACGAATCACCATCGTGCTGCGGCCGCTATGGTAGCCGCGGCGAATGCCCGAGCGCCCGCAAATGATATTGCCGGTGGGAAAATCAGGCCCGGGACACGACTCCATCAATTCGTCGATCGAGATTTCAGGATTGTTGATCAGTTCGATCAGGGCGGTGCACACTTCGCCCAGGTTATGCGGCGGAATCGAAGTGGCCATGCCCACGGCAATGCCGTTGGCGCCATTGACCAGCAGGTTCGGAAACTTCGAGGGCAACACGCTCGGTTCGCGGCGGCTGTCGTCGTAGGTCGGAGTGAAGTCGACGGTGTCGAGATCCAGGTCGTCGAGCATCAGGGCCGCGATCGGCGAGAGACGCGCTTCGGTGTATCGCATGGCGGCGGCGGGCAAGCCGGCGATCGAACCGAAGTTGCCCTGCTTGTCGACCAGCACATGCCGCATGTTCCACTCTTGGGCCATGCGCACCAGCGTGGGATAGATCACGCTTTCGCCGTGCGGGTGATAATTGCCGCTGGTGTCGCCCGAGATTTTCGCGCACTTCACGCGCGCGGCGCCGGGCCGCAGGTTCAGGTCGTTCATCGCCACGAGAATCCGGCGCTGCGAGGGCTTGAGCCCATCGCGCACATCGGGCAGCGCGGCTCACGATCACGCTCATCGCGTAGGTGAGATAGCTGCCCTTGAGCTCGTCTTCGATCGGCAGATCGATCAGGCGCCCGGTCATGTTGCGGCGGGCGTCGGCGTCATGTTCGCTTTGCGAAAGCTCGGGAACAGGCAGGTCGCTCTCGTCGAGAGGCTCGTTTCCGTCGGTGCTCAAAAGCCAATCCTTTCAGGTGTTCATCGAATTCGGGCGGAACTCGCGGCGCAGCTCACAAAATGCCGATCGGGCCGCCGAAAAAAACCGAGGGCCGGGTCAAGGCGGCGAACACGGCGCCCCGCGATTGGCCCCCACCCGATAGCAACGCTGCCGGAGCTACCTGATGGTGACATTGCCCGATAGCGATGCGGCCCATTTGCGGCGCCGCCGCTGGGGAAAAACGATCGGGGGGCGAAAAGCCTAGCCCGCCGGAAAATGCACGGCGAAACCCGTGGCGAGCCTCTCGGCCGATCTCTTCTCCCGGTCGCCCGCGGCGGCGTTTGGAGTCGCGATTAGTATAGCGATTCCTGGCGTTCGCACAACTGGCGAACCCGCGTCGCAAACTATTTGCTACCAACCAATTGCGATTGCTGTCGCAAGCGGCGCATCGCGTGCTTCCAGAAGTCGACCCGCGCTGGTAAGCGAAGTGCTCATGCGGCGGCGACGTCCGAGGCGCCGGCCACGGTCGGGGGGGGCTCCCTCCAACGCGTGTTAATGCATCGCCACGCAATCGCGGGCTTCAAATAGCGAGGCCAAGGATTCCAGCCTTTGCCCCCGCGCAAGTCGCCCTCGAACCGCGGGACCACAAGCACCGCCACGGCCCAAAGCCGGCCACGGCGCGAAAACTCGGCGCCGGCATGTTCCCCGTCGGGAAATTCCTCACTCAGCGCCGCTTCGTTGAACCCTTCGACGAAACTGGCGGCTTCCTCCCAGGTCAAACAGCCAGGCATCGCCGGTTCGACCGCCTGCGCATGCGGTGGTGATTCGCTCCAGTGAGTGGGACGCCAGTTTTCACATCGCGCGATCCAGACCCGATAGTTTCGATGTTGTTCGCCAGCGAGCTCCATGATGCACCGGCCTTCGTGGATCAAGAAAAGTAGCCAAGCGACAAGTAGCAAACCGCCAATCGGCGCAATTGCAAGAAGACGCCCCGGGACAGATGCACGCCGCCCCCGGCGAGCCCTGGCGGAGATCGGGGTCGGCGCCGGTTGACGCACCCGGGCGGATAGTATACATATATACACGTACCGCCGTCAAGCCGGTGGATTTCGGCTGCCGGCCGCCGAACGCGAACGTTCGGACTTCGAGGCGAAAATCCGCGAAGCGGCGGCCACGCCGCGTTTTTCGAGCTAAGCTTTTGGGGGAGGTTCCGCGCATTCCCGGCCTGACCGCCGATCCCATCACTCCGTGCGACGGATTCCCCCGACACCCGCGCTCCCCGGTGCGCCGCGGCGATTCCGAGGGCATGTCCTTGCTTGGCGGGTTGCCACTTGATGAGGCGCCGCTTCAAGGCACGCCGTTGCGCGAGACGCTGGTCGATGGCGCTTACCCGCGCTTGCGAGGTGTCCCGCCGATCCCCATCACGATATCGAATTCCATTAACCTGCCCGAAACCGCCCCGATGCGTGACCACGCCGCCAATCTCCGTCGACTGATGGCTCGTAGCGGGCTCACGGTGCAAGAGGCCGTGTCCCGCACCGGGCTGCACGAAAACACGATCAAGGCGATTCTGGCGGGCGCGCACAAGCCCCAGGCTCGCACCTTGCATCGGTTGGCAACCGGCTTGGGAGTGCCGGTCGATGAGTTGTTTCAAGATCCGTCGCTGCTGGTCCATCGCGCGTTTGACCGTCAAACCAATCCGTTGGTGGAAGAAGTGCTGGCCACGCATCAGGAGCTGCTTGCCGGATGGTCGGAAGCCGACTTCGACGAGCTCTATAGCCGCTTCGGCGCGGCGGAGCGCTCACGCTCGAAGGCGCCGCCGACGCGGTGCGAGCCATGAACCACAAACGCGCCGTCCATCAAAAAGTCGACGTGCTCCTCGAAAGCTCGGAATCCGACCTACTGGCCAATTTCGTGGAACTACTATATCAGCGAGTGATCGTAAAATAGCCCCATGCTGGCAATGCCGTGACAACTGTGTGTCACTCGGGCGCCGGCTCGCTTTCGCCCCCGACGCGCCGCCGGTCTCCGCGCTTGCCAGCGGCCGATATTCAAACGACACCACCGCTCGGCCGACCGCCCCGCGATAGCCGGGAATAAACTCGGCTCGGCGCGAACCAATCCGCTTGACGCGCGCCGTGCGCCAGCGGGCCGATCGACGACAGTGCGAAATCACCGCCGGGTGGCTCGCAATGATATTGAGCCGATGACCCTGGGACACATGCTGCTCGGCCACCGCTTCGGCCACGCGCATGCCCAGCCCAATGCCTTGATAGTCGGGCAAGGTCACGATCCGACTGATGCGCCAGTGGCCCCGGCGGCCAATGATCGGCAGCGTGGCGCAAAAGCAAGCCGGCGCTGCGCCACATCGCCACATGGCACCGCGCCATCTTGCTGAGCGAACCGCTTAAATAATGATGCGGCGCAAAGAGCGACCACAGAGCATGGCGGCAGCGGAAAAGTTCGATGACAATTTCCGGTCGCCGAAGACGCCTCCGCTGGCAAGTTCGGCTCGCCATATCGACAACCCAATCGGGCTCCAGCCATTCGCTCACATCGTAATGGCAGCTCACCGCCACGAACCGGCATGCGACCCGGCCGGCCCGAATCGCCTTGGCGATCGCCGCCGAACCCACTTGCGCTACTTGCCGATCGACGACGCTCGTAAATTCATCGAACACCACCACGGGCGGCAAGGCCAGCTCGCCGTCGCTTGCATCGCGCCTCGCGGAGCCCGTGGTGGTTTCCGAGCCCGACCGCTCCCGAGCCCAGGGGGCCAATGCTCTCGCCAGATCGCAGCGAAAGCGTTCGCCGCCGCTCAGAACCGAGTAGGGCTTGATCCAGGCCGGCGGCGAGCCAAAACCCACGCTGGTCAAGAGGCCCGTGATCTCTCGGCCCGGCGCGTCGCCGAAGCAATCGATCACCGCCCGATCGGCGGGCCAGGTCCCGGGGTCGGCCACGGCGTCGCCAAACGCGCGGCGCGCGATCGTCGACTTACCGCTGCCCGAAGGCCCGACCACCAGACCAATGTCCCAAGATTCCTCGACGCCGGGCACGTCGACCGCGAACGTGGCCGTCGCCTTTTCGGCCAGCGGCACATCGAACATGCCCGCGACTTGTTGCACGCGAAAACTATCATGTATCAGACACTCGACGGTCGCTTCGATCCTTGGCATGGGGGCGGAATCCTTTCGGGGGGAAAAAACAACGGGCTCGCGGCGGCGCCGGGCCCGTCAAAGATTCACGAGCCGGCAGCGAAAACCTTCGGCCCGCAGTCGGTCAAACAGTTCGCGCTGCTCCGATTCGCATTGGCATTCGACCACCAGTTGATACAGTTCCGGTGTTTCAAGGTCTTTGTCTTGCGAATGGTCGCGCTCGGCCGGCGAATCGTTTTTTTCGAGCAGCGACTCGGCGAGCAACCGCAGCGCCGGCTCGGCGAAGTCGATCTCGGCAAGAAGCGATTCGAGCGCACCGGTGTCGACGCCCGCCAGGGCCGAAAGCGGGTCGAATGTGGCGAGCAGTTGGGCGGCTTCGCGCTCGTCGACATCGAGCACCAGCACCGGCACAACCGCGTCGGGCGCGGTTTCGGCCCGCAGGTGGCCATCGATGAGTTCCAGGGTCCCGTCGGGCAGTTCGCGAGCCAAAAGAGCGCTGGCGAAGCCGATTTCCGCGAGCGCCGCGCCAGGGCGTCGCGCTGGGCTTGAGGATGGGTCCGCCAGTTCTTCGGGTTGGCCCGCAATGAGCTGGCGGTCACGCGGCGAAGGCCGACGATACGATCGCGAATCGGGGTCATGGAGTTTCCTCGCGGGGCGAAAAGATGCGTAAACAATGAGAATTGCCAGGGGCTTGGAGCCAGGACCCTAGCAAATGGCTTGGCTCGATTTCCACGAAAATGGCCCCGATCGCTGGGCCTTTGGAAAAAATATTTTCGCCCGCCGCGTAACCGAATCGGCTGAAGCGTCATATTAAAATACGAACATGGCGCCCCTGCCTATTTCCCGGGCCTGTCCGCGCGGTCCCCAGCAGCGGAGGTTTGCCGGGCGCCGCTCGTTTTCCTCGTCCCCCGCTCCGGAGCACCGCTCGTGGCACGCACCGCGCGACCGATCAAGCCGATTCTGGCAGCGCTGCTGTCGCTCCTGGCGTTTGCCTCGCAAGGCCGGGCCGAAGGCGATTGGGAGATCACGCCCGAGAGCGAAGCGGCCCTGCGCCGCGGGCTGGCCTGGCTGTCGACGAATCAGGGCGCCGAAGGCAATTGGGACTCGAACGATCTGGGCGTGGTGAGCACCGGCGCCTTGGCCTTTCTGGCCGCCGGACACACGCCCGGCATTGGCCGCTACGGCCAGAATGTCGATCGCGCCCTTAACTATGTGCTCCAAAACGCGCGTCCCTCCGGCCTGTTGAATGTGGGCGATCCGCAGCGCGACATGTACAACCATGGCCTCTCGACCTTCGTGCTCGGCCAAGCCGATGGCATGACCAACGATCCGCGGATCAGCGCCAGCCTCGAGCGCGCCCTGCGGCTGATCGCCAACACTCAGTGCGGCGATGGCGGCTGGGACTATCGGGCCAAGAGCCAGTCGCATGGCCACGACCTTAGTCTCGCCGTGATGCAAGCCAAGGCGCTGCGACCGCGGTGGATAGCGGGCTCGAAGTGCCGCCCGAAGTGATCGAGTCGGCGATTCGCGATGTGCGCGATCATTACACTCCCGCTGGCGGGCAGCGCAAGGCGAGCGAGGCCGAACAGCAAGCGGTTCCGGGCCAATTCACCTATGGCCGAAGCGGCGATGGCGCCACGGTGGCCATGGCCGCCGCGGGCGTGGTGTGCATGCAAGAGTTCGGTCAATACGACGACTGGCGCATCGCCAAGAGCATGGAAGCCGTGATCAAAGGCATCAACGAACAAAAGCCCAACGCGCACAGCGGCCAGGTGCCGTTCGATGGTTATACGCTCTACTACGTGGGCCAGGCGCTCTATCAAGTCGGCGGGCCCACCTGGAAGGAAAACTATCCCAAGCTGCGCGATCTGTTGATCCAATCGCAAGTGTCCGACGCCAAGGATCCTCGCCGCGATGGAGTCTGGCAATCGGGCGGACATCTCGGCGGCCGTCCCGGCGAATTGTATGGCACGGCGGTCGCCTGCTTTATTCTTGCGATTCCGAATCGCTACCTTCCCATTTTGCAAGAAGGCAAGATCGACTCGCTCCGCAATAAATTCCAAGCAAAAAGCCAGTGAATACGCGGCGCCGACCGCTAGTTCATCGTTAAAAAAAGATTTTGCCACGGAATGACACGGAAGGCACGGAAAAAGACTTTGAAATAGCAATCGTCGACGGCTTTTGCATGCGGGGTTGCTACTCTTTAACAGACAGATAACATATCGGTTGTAATATTTTGATTTCCGTGTATTCAGTGTCCTTCCGTGGCCAATATTCTTCATCATCCTCGTCTGTTTTTAAGTTGTCTTCAGCATGTTGAACTTTGCTCCCGGCGCCGGCGTGTTCGCTTTGGCCGGCCTTGTGGCCGCCGCCGGACCAATTCTCATTCACTTGCTCAATCGTCGCCGGTTCAAGGTCGTCGAATGGGCGGCGATGGATTTCCTATTGGAAGCCGTGCGCCGCAATCGTCGCGTCTTGCAACTGCGCGATCTCGTGCTGCTGGTCTTGCGGACCGCCGCTTTGCTTCTGTTCGGACTCGCGCTGGCTCGGCCGATGTTTTCCACCTCCGACCACGCAGCCGACGATAGCCAGCCGATCCATGCCGTGCTCGCGATCGACAATAGCCTGAGCATGAGCCATGAAACGCTGGGCCGCACCCTGCTCGACGAGGCCCGCGGCAAGGCCAAGGAATTCATCGAGGCGATTCCCGAAGGCAGCCGCATCTCCGTGATCCCGCTCGCGGGCTCGGCGGCGCCGCTCGCGCTCGATCCCTATCGCGCGAAGGAGGACGCCCGCGACGCGCTCGACCGGATCGAAACCGTCGACCGCTCCGTGTCGGCTCTCGCCGCGATCGACGCCGGCCGCGAAGCCCAGGCCCGGGCGCCGGAATTCAAGGACGCCACGCGCCTCGTGTTCTTGGGCGACCAGCAATCGATCGACTGGCCCCGGTCGCTCGCCGACTCGCGGTCGGGTGGCGAAGGTTCCGCGAGCGCCTTGAACGGGGCCGAATTGCCCGAAATGCAAGTCGTGTCGATCGCGGCCGGCGAACCCGACAATGCCTGGATCGACAGCTTCGCTTTGCAAGACGGCTTGGCCGATGTCGAGACTCCGGCGGCGCTCACCGCCGTGGTGCGGCTCGAGGGCGCGCCGCGCGAGCATGTGCCGGTGACACTCACGGTCGATGGCGTGGAGGTGGCTAGCCAAAACATCGATCTTGCCTCGGGACAAAGCCGCGAAGTCACGTTTCACTATAAATTCGATCTCGCGGTCGAGCCGGGCAAGCCGGTTTCGACGCCGGTCAAGGTGTCGATTCCGGCCGATCGCCAACCGGCCGACGACGCGCGTTATCTGATTGCTCCGGTCGTGGCGGCGCTGCCGGTGGTGTTTGTCGATCAACTGGGCGACGACGAGGACCCGAAGCGCAACCGCTACGGCGAGTCGCGGCAGATGCGGCGCTTGCTCGCCCCGGTGACCAGCCGCGGCGACGCGGCCCGGCAGTTGGTGGAGATCAAGCATGTGCGCATCGATCAGGTCGACCGACCGCTGTTGGAAAACGCCCGGCTCGTGGTCGTGGCCGGAGTGGCGAGTCCGGAAACGAGCGTGCCGCTCTTGCGAGACTTCGTGCGGCAAGGCGGGCAGCTTTTGATCGTGGCTGGAGCCGATTTCGATCCCGCGGCCTGGACACGCGCCGCCTGGCTCGATGGCGCGGGCCTGCTCCCGCGCCGCTCAAGCCGCGGCTGTGGGGCAAAACGCCGGAAGAATCACCCCGCGAGGCGAAGCCGTTTTCGCTCGCGTTTAAAAGCATGACCCACGACGACTTTCGTTTGGCCGATGTTTCCGACGAAGAGCTCGCCGCCCTCTATGGCGAGCCGGTGTTTTTCAAAACCGCCGAAGCCGAGCTCTCGGCCGAAGTTCTCGCGCAACTTCAGGCCGACGAAACCCGGCGAATCGCCGAGGAACAAAACTTTCTCGCCGCCGCCGACCAGCGCGCTCGCCACTGGTCGGAACTCGAAGCCAAAGGCCAGCTCACCGACGCGATGCGCCACGAGCGCGAGCAAGACGAACGCCGCCGCCAAGAGATCGACCCGCACTGGCTCGCTTGGGCCGAACGCGAGAGCGAGCTGGGCCATGGCGAATCGCCCGAAAAACGCGCCGAGCGCGAGCGACCGCATCTGCTCGCCGCGTTCGACAATCAAATTCCATTTATCGTCGAACGGGCCATCGGCCAAGGGCGCGTCGTGTTCATGGCCAGCGGCATGCTGAGTCCCTGGAACACGCTGCCCAAGACCAACGCGATGCTCATGGTCGATCGCCTCCTGCGCGGCATGCTCCAAAACACGCTGCCCACGCGAAATCTAATGGCGGTCGATGCGTTTGTTTTGCCGATCACGGAGCGCAATGCGTCGTATAGCGTCGTGCGGCCCGATGGCGCCGAGCAGCCGCTTTCGGTCGACGCGCTCGGCGCCGATCTCTATGGCGTCACGGTGCGCGGAGCGCTCGATCGCGGCGTTTACAAGGTTATCGCCACCAAGGGCGACGGCAGCGCCGATGCCAGCCACGCGCCGGCCAAACTCTGGGAGACGACCTTCGCCGTCAATGGTCCAGGACGCGAATCGGAACCCGCGACGCTCGATGAGCCGGCGCTGCGGCAACGCGTGGGCGAGGGCCTTCGCTATCGCTGGGTGGGCGCGGGCGACGCGATCAGCGTGGCCGGGGCGCATGTGAGCGGGCAAACCATGTGGAAGTGGCTGCTCGCCGCGGTGCTCGGAGCGCTGCTGGTGGAAATGGCGATCCTGGCTTGGCCCCGTTCGGCTCGGGAGCAAACACCATGAACTCGCTGAACCTCATGGAGCTCGTCGGCCTGCGCTCGGCCTGGAAAACGTGACCTCGATCCGCCAAATCACGCCATCGCTGGCCGCGCCCTGGGCCCATGGCGCCGGCGGCTGGGTGTTTTTTGGTTGCGTGGCGCTCTCGTTTCTGGCGCTGTTCGTCTATATCAAGCGCCAGCCGCGCGGGCGGCGGGCGGCGCGCATCGCGCTGGGGGTCGCCCGAGCCCTCACGCTTTCGCTCTTGCTCTTGTTCCTGGCCGATCCGGTGCTAAGCGTGGTGGTGGGCAACCGGCCGCGACCGCTGGTATGGGTGCTGCTCGACGGCACCGACAGCATGAACATTCGCGATGAATTTCCCGCCGCCGAAGCGACCCGGCTCAATGAGGCCACCGGCGTCGACTCGAACATCGCTTCAAAAGACGCCGCCGACATAAAACCCGCGCCCGCCGCGGAGAAAGTCGCGGAGCAACCCTTGAAAGCGCCCGCGACCGACACGCCGCGCGACGCCAAGCTCGACGACTCGAAGCTCGGCCACTCTCGGGCCGACTATGTGCGGGCTTGGCTGCGCAAGCGCGATGGCAATGTGCTCGCGAAGCTCGAGGAAAAGTTCCGCCTCAAGGGTTTCGTGTTCGAGCGGCCCGACGCCGTCGCCGGACTCGAATCGGGCGATGGCCAAACGGATCGCATTGATTTCGGCCGCTGGTCCGAAGAGCTCACGACTCGGGGTCAAGTCACGGCCCTGGGCGCCGCGCTCGAAGACCTTGGCTCGCGCCACGCGATGGGTAGTCTTGCCGGCGTGGTGGTGGTGAGCGACTTCGATCAGAATTCGGGCCCGCCGCCGCTGGCCAAGGCCAAGAGTCTCAATGTGCCGATTTACACGATCGGCGTCGGCCCCACGACGGCGCTCGATCTGGCGATCGACTTGCAAGCGCCGCCGATGATGAAAAAAGCCGAGCGAGCGACGGTCACCGTCGTCGTGCGTCAGACCGGGCTCGATGGCCAATCGGCGCCGGTGAGCGTCACCGCGCGGCGGCTCGGCGCGCGCTGAGCGATTCGCCGTCGGCCATCGACACCTTCGTGATCGGCACGCGCTCGGTCGAGCTGCATGGGCCCACGCAATCGATCGAATTTCCCTTCACACCCGAGGAAACCGGCCACTTCGAGCTCATCGCCGAGACTCCGGTCGTGTCGGGCGAGGTGGTCGATCAGAACAACCGCGCAACGCGCGAAGTCAACATTCGCGATGATTTTTTGCGGCTGATGTTCGTCGAGTACGAACCCACTTGGGAATGGCGATTCATCAAGGAGGTGTTCTATCGCGACAAGCTGGTCGGCCCTCGCGGCTTCCGCACTTTTCTCCGCTCGGCCGATCCCAAGGTGCGCACGACGAACGAATTGTTTTTGCCGACGCTCACTCCGCAACGAAGCGAGTTCTTCGCCAACGATGTGCTGTTCATCGGCGACATGCCGGCCGGGTCGCTCAATTCGCGCTTTTGCGAACTGGTCAAGGAGTTCGTCGGCAAGTTCGGCGGCGGCTTGGTGGTGATCGGCGGTCCGCGATTTGGTCCCGGCCAGTTGGCGTCGACTCCGCTGGCCGACATGTTGCCGGTCGTGGTCGATGGCGGCGGCGAAACTGCAAGATCAGAAAGAGTTCATCTTGCAAATGACGCCGGCCGCCGAGCAATTCGACTTCATGCAACTGGGTGTAGACGGGGCCGAGAATCGCAAGGCTTGGCTCAACCTGGGGCCGCTCCCTTGGTATCAACCCGTCTCGCGATTGCATCCGCTGGCCACGGCCCTGGCCGTGCATCCGAAAGACATGTGCGTCGATGGCAAGACTCCCCAGCCGCTCATTGCCATGCGCCGCTATGGCCGCGGCGAGGTCGTGTATCTGGGTTTCGACGAAACCTGGCGGCTGCGACGCAAATACGGCGAACTTTACTATCGCCAGTTCTGGGGACAAATGATCCATCGCCTCGGCCTCAGCCACACCCTCGGCAGCCAGAAGCGATTCGTGCGTGCGCACCGATCGTCCGCGATATCAGGTCGACGATAAAGTGGTGCTCACGGTCGAAGCCTATGACGCGAACTTCGAGCCGCTGGGCGAAGACAAAATTCCCGACCACCGCTTGCCGGCCGAACTGATGCCGCCCGAGCGCTCGTCGACCGGCGCCGAGCCGCAGCGAGCTTTCGATCACCCCGCTCCGCGAGGGCGTGTTCGAGGCCCGCGTCCGATGTGCCCGACGGCGGTCGAGTATCGTGCGCGCGTGAAGGACCCCGTGACCGGCGACACCTCGGAGGTGGGCTTCCAGGTGGCCAGCCTCTCGGCCGAGCGCCGCAGCGCCACCCGCAACGCCAGCCTGCAAGAAGAAATCGTCGGCCTCGACCGGCGGCCGAGCCTATGACTTGGCTTCGGCCGAACGGTTGCCCGACGATATCCAAGCCAATCGTCAAAGAAGAAACCTCGACCAAGGTGTTTCAGGTCTGGGACACCTGGCTGGGCTTCGGGCTCATGGCGGCGCTGCTGATCGGCGAATGGTTCTTCAGAAAAATGATCAACTTGCCATGACGAAACTCTCCGCGCTTCGGGCACAACTCGCTCGGCTCCGCCGCCGCCGCCAACTGGTCGCGCTGGGGCATGGCCCACGCCGCGCTGGCGCTCGCGGCGCTGTGGTCGCTCGCCGTGGCGATGGGCATCGACTATTCGCTGCTGCTCACCCGCTCCCAGCGCGTGGTGCTGCTGCTCGGCATCGCGGCGGCAGTCGTTTGGGCGGCGCGGCGCTTCGCGTGGCCCTGGTTCGGGCATCGCGAGACCGAGCTCGACATGGCCCTGCTGGTCGAGCGAGAGCAAAAAATCGATAGCGACCTCGTGGCCGCTCTCCAATTCGAGACCCCCGCGGCCCGAAACTGGGGCTCGCCGCGGCTCGAAACCGCGGTGGTCGACTATGTGGCCGAATTCGGCAAAAGCTGGAATGTGTTCGATGGCTTTCCTCGCCGCGACGTGTCGCGCCGCATGACGCTGCTCTTCGGCTCGGTCCTGGCCCTGGGTCTGTTCGTGGCGCTTGCGCCGCGCTACGTGGCCGCGTTTCTTGATCGACTCATGCTCGGCGCCGCGCACTATCCGACGGCCACCGAAATCGAGCGCGTGCTCGTCAATGGCCGCGAGATCGACGCTTTGCCCGGCCACATGGGTCGCGTCAAGACACCCTATGGCGAGCCGCTGAAAATCGTGGTCGAGACCTCGGGCGAGCGTCCCGCCGCGGGCGCGCCGATCTGCGCACATTGGCCGGCGGCGCGGAAACTCGCGTCGAGCTGGCGCCGATCGAGAGCCCCAACGAAGCCGCCGCCGCCGCGGGGCTTTATGCGGGGCAACTCTCGAAACTCACCGACTCGCTCGCGTTTCAGCTCTATCTCGGCGACGCTTGGACCGATCCGCTCGAGCTCTTGGTTGTGCCGCTGCCGGTGATCGAGCCGCGAATGACACCGATTCCGCCGGCCTATGCCCGCGGCGTGGCCAATGAAAGCAGCGCCGGCTCGCGGCAGCTTTCGGTGATCGAGGGCTCGAAGATCGAGGCGCGGCTCAGCTGCGCCAACAAGCATCTGACCGAAGCTTGGCTCACGATCGACGGAGTGAAGTACCCGCTGACGAAGAGTGGACCTGGAAAGAGCCCGTCTGGCGCCGCGACAAAGACCGATGCTTCCTCCGCCGAACTTTGGACGCTTGCCAGCGAGCACACGCCGCTGGCCCGGGTCGAAAAGCCGCTTCGCTGGGAAGCCCAAGTGGTCGATGAAGACGGCCTGGGGCTCGAGCATCCGATCGAGGGCTTTGTGCGGATCAAGGCCGACCAACGACCGCGGATCGTGGCCGATGTGGTCACGAAATATGTGCTGCCCACGGCCGGACCGAAAATCGAATACCGCGCGACCGACGATTTCGGGCTCGCGCACGTGCTGGTGCGGCTGGAAAAAACGAGTCCCGATGGCAGCGTGCTCGAACTGCCGCCGCTCGTGGCCCACGAATTTCGCGAGCCGCTCTTGGCCGATCGCCTGCCACTCAAAGACAGCTACCGTCTTTCGCTATCGCCGCTCAAATTATCCAAGGGCGATCAGCTTAAAGTGACGCTCGAGGCGGTAGACTATCGAGGGAGCGGCGCCGGCCAGTCGGCGCAAAGCGAACCGGTCGTGCTTCAGGTCACCGACGAAAGCGGCGTGCTGGCGGCGATTTCCGAAGCCGACGAGCGCTCGGCCCGCCAGCTCGACGCCATCATCACCCGGCAACTCGGCATTGGAGATCAGAAATGAGCAAGCCCCGCGCAAAGAGTCGATCGTTTGGCTGTCGCCGTGGTCTCTAAAGCCCATGCCCATGCTCATGGTCCTGGCTTTGGGCTTGGGCTTGTCGTTTGCCATTGCCGGCGAGCCGGTGGCTCGCGCCGCCGATGGCTCGAAGCCCGGAGCTTCCAAGACTTCCGGCGCCGGCAATGCGGTGGGCCCCGCCGGCGGCGAATCGCTCCGCCACAAGCAAGAAGCGCAGCAACGCGCGCGAGCGATGGCCCGTGAATTGATTTCGAGCATCTTGGATATCCAACTCAAGCAGCTCAAGGAAAACGGTCTCGACAAGCTCCCGATCCATGGCGAGATCGCCTCGATGCGCGAGAACATCGACAAGCTGATCGGCGCCGAGATGGCGGAAGTCGTCGATCTTTTGGTCGAAGCCCAGAGCTTGGCGCCTGCCGAGCGGAAGGCTCGCGTCGGCGAGGCACGCGAAAAGATTCGCGAGATCGTGATTCGACTTTCGGTCGAGCGGCAGAATCTTTTGCGCCGGTTGAAAGTCGCCGAGCTTTCGGCCCAAACTCGCCGCTTGATCCAGTTGGAAAAAGGCGTGCTCCGCGTAACCGAGTCGATTCCCGAGCAGCCCCGCTTGCAACAAGAAACGCTCACGCTCGGCGCCTCGCAAGATCAGCGCGACGTGAAAGCGCTCTTCGCGCGGCTGGTCGACACGCTGGCCGATGTGAGCGCCTGGGTGGACCGGTCGGCGCCGGCGCCGCCGATGGGCTTCGCATTCTCAAAGCCGCCCAGGTCGGCGTCGAACTCGACACCGCCGCGGCCAAGCTCGACGACGCCCAATTCGACGATGCCGCCCGCGGCGAACGGGCCGTCATCAAGGGCCTGCAGGCGTTGCTTGAAAAGATCGAGCAAACGCAGGGCATCATCGGCGCCGACAACGAAGACGCGATGCGCATGGTGCAGGCCCTCATGAAGCAAGAGGAGCAGATTCGCGAGCAAACCAAAAACGCGCCGCAAGACGACAAGGCCATGGAACGACTGATCGAGGATCAATCGAAGTTGGCCAAGCAACTCGATCAACTCGGCGAAGCCCTGGCCGCCGCGCCGGCCGCGACCCCGCTGGTCGAGCAAGCCAAGCAAGCGGCCCAAGAGGCGACCGCCGCGCTGTTCGAAAACAAGACGGAGGAGGCGATCAAGGAACAGGGCGCCGTGCTCGGCAATCTGGCCGAGATCGCCAACCAATTGCAGACCGCCGCCGATCCGGCTTCGGCCGACATGAGCGCCGATCAACTGGCCCAGCAGCTCGATCAGCTTAAAGAGGCCGCCAAACAAATCGCCCCGGCGCAAGCCGAGCAGCATCAAGCCACGGCCGCCGCCAAGCCCGAGCCGGCCGCGGCGAGCGCCAAGGAGCATGCGGTGGCCGACGCCGTGGGCAAGATCGCCAGTTCCCATGAGCTCTTGCCGCCGACCGTGGCCAGCCGACTCGAACAAGCCAAAGACGCCGCGGCCGAAGCGTCGGCCGCCCTGAACGAAGCCGCCAAGCCAGAGGCGTCGAAACAAGACCCCGCCAAGCAAGACGCGGCTCAATCGCCCGCCGCGGCTCAAGCGCAAGCCGCCGCCAAGACCGCCGAAAAAGCGGTCGACCGGGCAGCGGCCGAAATTCAAGCCGCCATCGCCGACACCGAGCGGCGCCAGTTAGCGGTAAAGATTGGCGAACAGGCCCGGGCGGCCGAAGCGCTCGAGCGCGCCGCCGCCGCCGAGCGCGAGATCGCGGCTGAAGCCGCCGAGGCCGCCCAACACGAGGGCCTCGCCCCGGCCGACGCGAAGCAGATGGCCTTCGAGCAATCTCAAATCGCGGAAGTCGCCGCGAAAACGGCCGAAGGCGTGAAGCAAACCGCCCCCGACGCCGCCGCGACGCTCGAAAAAGCCGCGCCGCAGCTCGCCGCCGCGGCCCATGAGCTCGCCGCGGCCGCCAATGCACTCGCCGACGAGCAAGCCACCGCGAAGACCGCCGCCGACAAAGCGGCCCACGACGCGCGGACCGCCGCCGACACCTTGGCCAAAGCCGCCCAGCAGCTTCGAGCCGATGTGGGCCACGCGGCCGAGGAGCTTGCCAAAGTGAGCGAGCGGCAAATGAACGACGCCGCCAATGCGCGTGAAGCGGTCGAGGCCGCGCTCGCCCACCAAGCCGACTCGCGAGCCGAAAAGCTCCAGCGGCTCGCCGAAGCCCAGCAGAAGGTGCAGCAAGCCCACGCCGAGCAGCAGCGCGCCGCGGGCCATCCTCAGGCCGCCGCCGCCGAAGACTTGGCTCGCGAGATCGGCGCCGCGATGGGCGAACAAGCCGCCGTGGATCAAGCCGCCGACGCCATGGCCGGCAGCGCCGCCGGCGGCGCGGAATCGGCCGCGGCCGAGCAAAAGATCGCCGATCGAGCCGCCGAGCTTGCCGCCGCCAGCAAGCCGGCCCCCGGTCTCGAGCAAGCGGCCCATGCGCTGGAAAAGGCCCAGCAAGCCGCCAGCGAGGCCGCGCGCGAGGCGATTCGGGGCAACGCCGCCGCGGCCGACGCCCAGCGGCAAGCGGCGAGCGAAGCGCTCGCCCAAGCTCGGCATGACGCGGAAACCGCCGCGCGCGAAGCCGCCGCCCAACCGGCCGGTGCGCCCGACGCCGCCGCCGAACAGCGCGTGGCGCAGATGAGTCACGAAGCGGCCGAAATGGCGCATGGCGACGCGCCCGCCGCCGCCGAAGCCGCGGGCGAAGCCGCCGCCGACGCCACCCAGGCCGCCGCCCAACTCGAAGCCGGCGCCGCCGAAGAGGCAAAAGCCTCGCGGCAGGCCACGACCAAAGCGCTCGAAAAAGCCAATAAAGCGCTCCGGCAAGCGATCGAATCCACGGCGCGCGAAGAAGCCGCCCAACTGGCCGCCGCCGCGAAAAAAGCGGGGGAAATGGCCGACCAAGCCGCGCCGATCGATCCAGGCGCCGGCGCCGCCCTGGAAGCGGCCCAGCAAGCGGCCGAAGGCGCCGAATATGCGCCGCCCACCGCGGCGCAAGCGGCCGAAGCCGAGCGCGGAGTCGAGCGGGGTGAAGAACGAGCCGCCGCAAGCCTTGCCGCCCGGCAACAAGAATTGGCGCACGACAAAGCCATCGCCGAAGCGCTTGCCCACTTGGCCCAGGAGCAGCAATCGGCTCGCGACGCGATCGTGGCCAAGAGCGAAGCGCTCGCGAAGGCCAGCCAGGAAGCGCAAGCGGCCCAAAAGCCCAATAACGAGAAACCCGGAAAACACGAGCCGGCCGAAAAGGATTCGCCGCCCGCCAAGGAAGCGCCCACTCCGGCCCAGGCCGAGGCCGCCAAGGGCCTGCAACAGGCGACCGAGCGATTCGCCGATGCCCAGCGAGCAACCGGCGAAGGCGCCGCTGAAATCGCCCATCAAGATGAAGTGGCCAACAAGCCGCTCCGCGAGGCGCTCGAGTTGGCGTCGAACCTCGGCGTGCATCCCGATCCGCCGGGCGACCAGTCGATGCCGGCGGCCGATGCCGCCCATCGCGATCCCGCGCATCCCGCGGCCGCGCGCAACGAAGCGGCCGCCAAACCGGCGCCGCGAGGCGCGGCAGAACATCCCGCCGCGCCGCCCGCCGACGCGAACAACGCGACTCCACCCGCCGACGCTAGCGCTGCCAATGTAGACGGCGCCGACTCGCCGCGGGGGGGCGATGCGCCCTTGGACGCCGGCCAAGGCGATCCGCCCACGGGCTCGGCCGAGGGCATGGCCGATGCCGCTCCGCCCGACGCCAATCTCGGGACCGGTCTCGTGCCCAATTCGCCCGATGTGACCGCCGCCCAGATCGCGGGCGAAGCGGCGATGAACGCCGCCGCGATGGTCGCCGCCGCCGAGGCCGCCGCCGGTGAAAGCGAGTCGGGCGAAGGCGCCGGCGAGCCTCAAGGCGAGTCGGGCAAAGGCCACGAAGGTCAAGCCGGCCAAAAAGGCCACGACGGTCAACCGCACCAGGGCCAAGGCCAACCCGCCGAGGGTCAGGCCGAGTCCGGTTCCCACGAACCCGGGCAACCCGGGGAACCGCATAAAGGCTCGCCCCACAAGGGCGCGACCTCGAGCAGCCCCTCGGGCGGCGCGAGCTCTGAAAAAGGCAGCGAAGCCCAGAACGATCCGACCGCCGCCGGCTCGGCCCAAAAACAAGAGGGCCCGCCGCCCGGCGCCGATCGCGCAAACCGTCGACAAGCATGAAGCCGACCCCGCGAAGCGCAATCTCAAGGAAGACCCCTGGGTGGCCAAGCTTCCGCCCGAGCTGCGCAAGGCGATTCGCGCCAAGAGCCAGCGCCGCGCCCGCGCGGTTACGAAGATCGCCTGCAACGCTATTTCGAAAATCTCGACTGACCTCCTATCCTCGGCCCGGCGGCGGAAAGTCTCGCGGATCGAACTTTGCCGCCGACCGCTCCGAACAACGAACCGCTCGATTGACCTATCCTGGAGAAAACGACCATGAACGAGACCGCCTCGCCCGATGATGTCGCCGCCGTGCAGCGGTGTGAAAAAGCCTACAACCGAATTCGCGACGAGCTCTCGAAGGTGATCGTCGGCCAGGAAGAAGTGATCGAGCAGGTGCTGATCGCGGTGTTCGGGCGCGGCCATGCGTTGCTCGAGGGAGTGCCGGGTCTCGCCAAAACCTTGCTGGTGAGCAGCTTGGCCGAATCGATGCACATGAGCTTCAAGCGCATCCAATTCACGCCCGACCTCATGCCGTCGGACGTGACCGGCACCGAAGTGATCCAGGAAAATCTCGCCACGGGCGCCCGGGAATACAAGTTCTTACCCGGCCCGCTGTTTGCCAACATTATCTTGGCCGACGAAATCAATCGCACTCCGCCCAAGACGCAAGCCGCCATGCTCGAGGCGATGCAAGAGCGGCAAGTGAGCGCGGGTGGCACGACGCATCGGCTGCCGGCGCCGTTTTTCGTGCTCGCCACGCAGAACCCGCTCGAGCAAGAAGGCACCTATCCGCTGCCCGAAGCCCAACTCGATCGGTTTCTCTTGCATATCAAGGTGGACTATCCGAGCGGCGCCGAGGAATGGGAGATCGCGCGCCGCGTGACCACCGGCCTGATGGGCAAGATTTCGCCGGTGATCGGCGGCGAGGAAATCATCGAGTTCCAAAAGCTCGTGGCCCGAGTGCCGGTGAGCGACCAGGTGCTGGGCTATGCCTGGGCGATCGTGCGGTCGTCGCGGCCGGGATCGGCCGAAGCGCCCGAGTTCGTGAACAAATGGGTCAGTTGGGGCGCCGGTCCGCGCGGCGTGCTCACGCTGGTCACGGCCGCCAAGGCCCGCGCGATTCTCTATGGTCGCTACCATGCCACGGTGGGCGATGTGCAAGCCGTGATCAAGCCGGCGCTGCGGCACCGGCTGGCGAGCAACTATGCGGCCCAGGCGTCGGGCGTCGGCAGCGAGCAGCTTATCGACATGTTGCTCGCGGCCGTGCCAGCCGACAAGAAATACGAGAAACCGGCCGCGTGACAACCCGTGGAAATATTTAACGGAGCGTCAAGGCGCTCTGTTTTGCTGGAGGGTGATTCGTGGTCAAAAGCGTGTTGTCTCGCTATCTGAATCCGGAAACGCTCAGCCGCATGGCCGATCGACACATCGAGCCGCGGGGCTTGGTGCTCGGCAATTTGGCCGGCGCTCACAAAAGCCCGCTCTCGGGCTTTGCCGTCGAATTTGCCGGGCACCGCGAATATGTGCCGGGCGACGATCCGAAGCACATCGACTGGCGCGTGTATTTCACCCGCGACAAGTATTTCATCAAGCAATACGAAATGGAGACGAATTTCGTCTGCCATTTGATTCTGGACGTGAGCGCGTCGATGCGCTATGGCGCCGACCGGCGCCAAAAAATGCTGTATGCCGCGCAAATGGCCACCACGCTCGGCTATTCGATCGTCCGCCAAAGCGACAAGGTGTCGCTGGCCACGTTCGACGAGCGGGTGCTGGGAGTCGTGCCGCCGAGCAATTCGCTCGGCCAAATCGTGCGCATGACCGAACATCTCGACACGATCGCGCCAGTGCAAAAAACGCGCATGGCCGAATGCCTCTCCGAACTGGCCGGCCGCATGGGCCGCCGCGAGATCGTGATGGTGTTCAGCGATTTCTTCACCGATCTCGATCGGCTCGAATCCGCCCTGCAGCGCATGCGATATCAAAAGCACGAAGTGGTGCTGTTTCAGGTCATGCACCACGATGAACTGGCCTTCGAATTCGACGGCATGATTAAGTTCGTCGGCCTCGAACTGCCCCAGGAACTGCTCACGCAGCCCGAGGAATTGCGCGCCGGCTACTTGCGGGCCCTCGAGCGGTTCAATACCCGGTTCGACGAAATGTGTCGGCACAATCGCGTCGAGCGAGTTCTGGTCGACACCAGCCGCGACATGGGCGAAGTGTTCGTGGACTATCTCAATCAGCGCAGTTTGCGCAATCGCGGCCGATAGGGTCGGATGGCGGCGTTCGACGGCGTTCGGCAGTCTCGGCCGCGGCACATGCAAAGTGAATGTCGCGCTCTCGCAAATGGCGAGCATGTTTCCGGTTCGTCTCGAACTTTGCCCCCGCGTGCGACTTGCGCCGCGTAGCGCTTGCCTTGCGCCCCGCAGAGGCGAACAATGGCGTGCCTCGGAAGCGGCGCCACGCGCCCTTCGACAAGGAGCCGTAAGTTTTGTGAATCACTCGTTGGCGACCGCACTTCACGATTCCCGAATCCACGATTCCCGAATCCACGGATACTTTCAGACCTATTCCCCCCGACGCCTCATGAAGGAGTTTCAACCATGACAACATCCACGAAGGTCGGCCATTCATCGTCGCATGCCAAGAATCATGCGAAGCACAATGGACACGACCACTCGGCCGCTCAGCCGTGCCTTGAACAATCGCCCGTCACGATTCAGGCGTTTGGCGAGCTGATCGACTTGCCGCTGGGACTTAGCGCCGACGCCCGCCGCGAAAGCGTTGCGGCCCTCAATCAGATATTGGCCGACACGATCAGCCTCCGTGATCTTTACAAGAAGCATCACTGGCAAGTGGCGGGGCCGACCTTCTACCAGTTGCATCTGCTGTTCGACAAGCATGCTGGCGAACAATCCGAACTCGTCGACGAAATCGCCGAGCGGATTCAAACCCTGGGCGGCGTGGCGGTGGCGATGGCCCACGACGTTGCCGAAATGACGCGGCTCGAGCGTCCGCCGCGCGACCGCGAAGAGCCGCGCACGCAAATCTCGCGGCTCCTACAGGCCCATGAGTTGGTGCTCAAGGAATCACGCAAGGCCGCCAAAAAAGCGACCGACTCGGGCGACGACGGCACCAACGACCTCTTGATCAGCGATGTGGTGCGCACGAACGAAACCCAAGTCTGGTTTGTCGCCGAGCATTTGGCGAATCTCCGGTTGAACCACGAGATACACGCAGTACCCGAAACGCACGAGGAATGATCGCGAGCGACGAACGCGCCAATATTCGCACAGCGGCCCTGGCGGGCGGACAATCTCCGCCTGCCAGGGCCGCTTGTTTTTCTGATTTCGCTCGCCCAGCCTCAATCCTCACAGCTCTCGCGACACATTGTCGAGAAAGCTGCCGGCGGTCGTGGGCGAGGCGATTTGCTCCATGATCCAGCGGTCCATGTCGGCCAGCATTTCGGTGGTCAGGTCTTGGCCGACCGGGTATTGCCGCAGATGGATCGACATGCCGGCGGCGTAGTAGAGCCGCAGATTTTCGCAAACTCGCTCCGGCGGATAGCGATCGCTGTCGCGGCCCGTGGCCAGGAGCACCGCCAGCCGGCGCACTTCGGCGAGCCGGCTCAAGGGCGCATGGCCGAGCGGAAACTCGCCGCCCATGCTTAGCACTCCGGCAAACCGATCGGGATTCTGACACGCGACTCGCAGCGCCATGGTGCCGCCGCAATCGAAGCCCGCGAGAAACACGCGCGAGGGCGCCACATTGAATCGCTGCCCGGCGGCGGCCACCGCGGCGAGAACCCGTTCCTCGGCCAGCCGAATATGCGGCTCGGATTGGAGCCATGCAAAGCCGGCGCCCGGCGGGCCAAGCGGCGCCGTGCCACGCACCGCGGCGCCCACATAGTTGCGCATGCTGACCAGCGGCATCACGGTGCGTAGCTGTCGCTCGTCGTCGCCTGGCCCGTGCAGCCATACGACCAGCGGGTAGGCATAATTGGGTTCGTAGTGCAGCGGAGAAAACAGCGCGAGGCCGATGTCTTGGCCCACGTTCGAGGGCGGCGCCCCCTCGAACATCGAGGAACCAAACGCCGCGCCATCGAGCTCGTCGAACAGTTTTCGAATGCGATTCATGGGCTTTCCGTGGTTCTCCGCTTGAGAGCTAGCGACACCTGGTTGTCGAGGAGCAGGAGCCGTGTTGGCGAATCCTTCCGCTCGAATTTCCGCCCCGGCAAACATTCGATCGACATGGCCCTTCACTGGGGGAAAGGCGATCGATCGCGCCTCGGGCGGAATCGCGCGCCCGTGGAGTATAGAATCCACGCGCAGCCAAGACGAGGGGCGCCCGGCGCGGCGGCGCCGCCCCGCGAAAGGCCGGCTCTGGCGGAGCGGTTCGCGTCGCGACTCTAGCCAGGGTTCGCATGGCATGTCAATGGCGACCGGCGGCCTTTTTGGCTCAACTATTTGCCAGCAGCAAGCTGTGCCATTGGGGCGCGAGGAAAGTCTCGTCCCGTCCCCCCGCGATGTCTCGCGAACGGGAGGCTGGTTTGTTGTTTCTCCGTGCGACATAATGATTTACGCGGCTCGACTCCGTTCGAGGACGTGGGATCGGCCGTGGTCGCGTAGCACTGCATATGCCGGATGCTCTTTTTTTTCGGGTCACAACGGTTCCGCATTTCGCAGGTATTCTTCCATGGGGACCTAGCGGATGGCCAATATCAAACCCGACTCGGCGGAAACGCTCGAGCTACTCGGCCGGATTGGCGCCGGGGAGCAAGACGCGTTTAACCGTTTGTTCGTGCGACACCGGCAATGGCTCGAGCGGCTGGTGGAATTGCGAATGGACGGTCGCATGCGAAGCCGGCTCGATGCGGCCGATGTGGTGCAAGACACGCAGTTGGAAGCATTTCGGCGGTTTACGAGTTTCTTGGAGCGGCGGCCGATGCCATTTCGGCTGTGGCTGCGAAAGACACTGGAAGACCGACTACGAATGGCCGAACGGCGTCATCTTGGCGCCATGCGGCGGAGCGTTCGCCGAGAACTCACGATTCCCGACGCGGGCGATTCGTCGGACGGCGCCGGGCCACGCGGCGGTCAGATTCCGGGTGTCGATCCGACTCCCAGCCAGCAGTTTGCCCGCGATGAACTTGCGGGGCGAGTGCGGCGGGCGATCGATTCGCTCGAAGAGAACGACCGCGAGATCGTGCTGATGCGAAGTCTGGAAAACCTATCGTATGGCGAAGTGAGTTACATCCTCGATATCGACGAAGCGGCGGCGCGCAAGCGTCATGGCCGCGCTCTGTTGCGGTTGCATGCTCAATTACGCGCGAGGGATTCACGGAATCGCAGTTTTGATTGGGTCGCAACTATAAGATTACGGTCGTCAGGCTTAGTCTCGTCGTGCTCCCTTCGCCCAATCATGGGCCGAGGGGGGAAACGGTAAGCGTGGTTGGGTGTGGTTATGAGCGAACCATCGCAAGAATTTCCTCGAGACTGGGCGCCTTCGGGCGACGCCCTGCCGAACGACATGGCGCCGAACGACATGGCGCCGAACGACATGGCGCCGAACGACATGGCGCCGAACGACATGGCGCCGAACGACATGGCGCCGAACGACATGGCGCCGAACGACATGGCGCCGAACGATTCGGACGAGTTGCTGGTCGCCGAAGCCACCGACGCTTTTTTGGAACTGGTGCAAGCCGGGGCCGATCCGAAGGTCGATGTTTTCGCCGCCCAGTATCCGCGGATTGCCTCCGTGCTCAAGGATCTGCTGCCGGCGATGTTGGCCGTGGGCGGGGCCGCGAGTCGCGCGGCGCGCGGTGGCGATCATCGCGGCTTCGCGCGAACCGAGCGATTGCATCTTGGTGGCGATCGGGCGGCGTCGTTCGGTGGCGACGATTCCTCGGATGTGATTCGCTCGCCCGGCGAGGGCCGCGCCGGCGATTCTTGGCCGCGAGATGGCTTGGGTGTTTCGGGGCCAGCGTTCGCGGGGCAACTTGGCGATTTTCGTTTAATTCGCGAGGTGGGGCGAGGCGGCATGGGGGTCGTTTACGAGGCCCAGCAGGTATCGCTCGGTCGCCGCGTGGCGCTGAAGGTGTTGCCTTTGGCGGCGGCGCTCGACTCGCGGCAGTTGCAGCGATTTCGCATGGAAGCCCAGGCCGCGGCCCATTTGCATCACTCGAACATTGTGCCGATCTATTCCGTGGGCTGCGAGCGCGGCGTGTACTACTATGCCATGCAGTTCATCCAGGGCCGCAGCTTGGCCGAGGTGATCTCGGGCCTCGAGGAGCGCCATCGCGCTCAGCCGCCCGGAGCGCGAGCCGCGGACGGCAAAGCTCCCGGAGCTGGCGGTTCGCCCGACGCCGCGGCGGCCGATGCAGCCGCGGCGGCGCCCGAGCGAACGTCGCGCACGGCCCGCGAAACGACCACGCTTCTGGCGGGCGAAGCGGCCACGTTGCAGTCGATTCATAGCCGTGGTTTTTTTCGCTCGGTGGCGGCGCTGGGCATGCAAGCGGCCGAAGCGCTTGAATACGCCCACGGCATGGGAGTGGTGCATCGCGATATCAAGCCCGCGAATCTGCTGGTGGGCGATGAGGCCACGGTGTTCGTGGCCGACTTTGGCTTGGCTCAATTGCAAGGCGATAGCCGACTCACCTTCACCGGCGATCTGGTCGGCACGCTCCGCTATATGAGTCCCGAGCAAACCTTGCGCGGCGCGGATTGGTCGATCATCGGTCGGATATTTATTCATTGGGGGCCACGCTCTACGAACTCCTGACACTGCGTCCGGCCTTCGACGCGCCGGACCGGCATGCGATGCTCCGCGAGATCGCCGAAAACGAGCCGACTCCGCCGCGGCAGATCAACAAGGCAATTCCGGTCGACTTGGAAACCATTGTGCTCAAGGCGCTGGCCAAGGAGCCGCAGCGTCGCTACGCCACGGCCAAGGACATGGCCGACGACCTGTCGCGATTTCTCGAACATCGCCCGATCACCGCGCGTCCGCCGGCGGCCGCCGAACTCGCGGCGCGTTGGTTGCGGCGGCATCGCGGCTTGGTGGCGAGCGTGGTGGCGCTTCTGGCCGTGGCAAGTCTCGGTCTCGGCGTCAGCACGGCGCTGGTGGCGCGCGAGCAATGGAAAACTAAAGCCGCGTACGATCGTTTGGCCGAGGCGCAAACCAAAACTCAAGCGGCTTACGAGGCCGAGGCGCATCAGCGCGAGCGGGCGGAAAAGGCATTTCGCCAGGCGCGACAGATCGTGGACTTCTTCACCGAAGTGAGCGAGGAAGAGCTCGCCGACAAAGCGGAATTGCAAGGGCTCCGGCGCATGATGCTCGCCGCCGCGCTCGACTACTATCAAGGCTTTATCGCCGATGGCTCGAATGAGCCTTCGCTCGAATCGCAACTCGCGGCCAGTCATCTGCGCGTGGGGGAGATTCTCGCCGAAATCGGCAGCTCGCGAGCCGACGCCATCGCCGCGCTCGAGCGAGCCAAGCAGATTCAAGAAAAGCTGATGCTCAAGCATCCCGCCGCCACCGACGTGCAAAATGGTCTTGCCAACATCTACACCCGGTTCGACGCTCTCCGCGGCGGACGTGAGCTCAATCTGCTCAACCAAAAATCGGTGCAAGACGATCTCGGGCTCGACGAGCCCCAGGCGCGCGAGATATCGCGCCTGTGGGATAGCGCCGCCGCGCGTTTCATGATCTCAAGGGGCTCACGCCCGAGGAATGGCGAGTCAAATTCGAAGAGCTTAGCAGTCAAGAGGCGGCGCCGGCATCGCTCTTGCGGCCCGAGCAGCGCCGCCGGCTTGGGCAGATCGCGCTCCAGCAGCGCGGAATGCATGCCTTCAACGATCCGGAAGTGGCCCGGGCACTTGGCCTGTCGAGCGAACAGATCGAACGCATCCGCCCCTTGGAGCGCAACACTCGCGACCTGATCGCGGCTCGGTTCGAGTCGGGCGAGGTTCGCCCGGAAGATTGGCAATCGGTCAAAGACTCATGGCAAGCGGCCTGGAATCAGGTTCGCGACGTGCTGAACGACGAACAAGAGCTTCGTTGGAAAGAATTGACAGGCGAACCGTTTAAGGGCAAGTTCCCGCGCGAGGGCTTTCCGCCGCGCGGCGGCCCGCATGGTCACCGCGGCCCCGAGGGTCATGGTTCCGAGGGTCATGGTTCCGAGGGTCATGGCCCCGAGGCGCATGGTTTCGAGAATCGTGCGGCATTGTCGGCTTCGGCGCCCGAGGCTCGCGACGAGGAATGGCGGCGTGGCGAGCGCGGTTCCGTCGATTGCGGTGGACCGGCCGGTGATAGTGATGAACACCCGCATCGGGGGCCGCGTCGACATGGCTCGCACGCGACCGACTTGAACACCGAAACTCCCGCGGTTCCCGAGTCGCCGCCGGCGACGCCCGCCCAGGAAGCCCCCGCGACGCAGGAGACTTGATCGCTTGGGAAATTGCTTAATAGCCTCACCGAAGTTCTCGGAGAGTCTCTAAACCGTTTAATCCGTTTCTGCCCACTACCCATGACCACGACGAGGAAATGTATGAATCGCTTTGCCACCGCGCTTTTGGTTGGCGCCATGACGACTCTTATCGCGGCGCCCGCTTGTTCCCAACAACCTCCCGGTCGCGGACTGGAGTTAATGGGCGTCGCTGGACAGAAGTCCGTGCAAGAAGACCTTAAGTTATCCGCGGAAAAGGTCAAGGCGATCGACGAGGCTCGCGAAAAGCAGCGCGGATCGATGGGGAACTTTCGCGACATGAATGAAGACGATCGCCGCGCCAAGATGGCGGAACTGCGCTCCGCGAACGATAAGCTCTTGACCTCGACCCTCAGCAGCGAGCAGATGGTTCGCCTGCGCCAGATAGCGATTCAAGCGGCTGGCCCTCGCGCTTTGCAAGATTCCGAAGTGGCCTCGACGCTTGGTCTCACCGACGAGCAAAAGGAAAAAATCACCGAAATCAATCGGGACCTGCGAAACAGCGCTCGCGACGCAATGGGTGGCGGCGATCGCGCCGCGGCGGCCAAGAAGATGGCTGATCTCCGCAAGGGCTCAATGGACAAAGTGATGGGTGTTTTCACCGACGAGCAAAAGACCAAGTGGAACGAAATGACCGGCGAGCCGTTCAAGGGCGAACTGCAATTCGGTCGCGGCGGCTTTGGCGGTGGCGGTGGTCCAGGCGGTGGTCGGCGCGGCGGTGGCCCCGGCGGCGCCAGCAGTGGAAACAATCTGTAAGATCGGTTGCTGGCGCGAGGGGGCGCTACCCCGCCGGCGATCGCAAGCGGCAAGTCAAGGACCGAGAGCGGGCGGCTCGCGCGATCGTAGACGCGCGACACGAATTGATCGAACACGACAGGCTTAAGGAGATGACTATGTTGAGGGTTTGGGGCGGATGTATAGGACTTGTGCTTCTCATGGCAAGTCCGGCATGGGCCGATGATGGCAGCGAAGACAGCGCGTCGAAAGACGGCGCGTCGAAAGACGGCGCGTCGAAAGACGGCGCGTCGAAAGACGGCGCGTCGAAAGACGGCGCGTCGAAAGACGGCGCGTCGAAAGACGGCGCGTCGAAAGACGGCGCGTTGAAAGACGGCGCGTCGAAAGACGGCAAAAGCGGCGCGAGCGATCGCGGCGGTAATAATCGTGGAGACCGGCCGGGAGACCGATCGCGCGGATTTCGCGGTTGGGATTCTCAAATGGGCGATCATCCGCGCTTCGAGCGACGCGGGCCCGAGGCCGCGAATCAAGAACATGGCGACGCGCGTCGCCCGCATCGAGAGATGAGCGGAAATCACTCGGAAAATCCCCAGCGACCCACGGACGTGGGCAGCGAGTCTGGTCGGCCTCAAAACCGGCCGGGCTACCCGTGGGCTCGCTGGGGTAATTTTTCCGGAGAGCGGCAGGGACGGGCGTTTCATGCCAGTTTCCGCCCCGAGGACGGAGATAAGAAAGACGGCGACAAGAAACCGTCGGGCGATAAGAAGTCCGATGGCGAGAAGCCCAAGAAGGACGGCGGCGAACATCATGGGCGCCATGCGATGGGCGGCCCAGGCCACGGTCCCGGACAGGGTGGTCACGGTGGACCCGGTGGGCCGGGCGGTCACGGTGGGCCGGCTGGTCACGCGGCACACGCCGGACCTGGTGGTGCCGGTGGGCCGGGTGGGCCTAGCGAACACTCCCACGGCGCTTGGCGGCACGGCGAGCATGGTAAAGCCCAACAAGCTTCGCATCATGGCGGCCCGCGTCCCGGTCATGGTCCGCGAGGCGGGTTTGCCGGTGGACCGATGCATGGTCCGCACGGCGCCGCGATGGGTCAGCATGGCCATCACGGCTTCGGCATGCAAATGGCCTCGCATCATGGCCACCACGGCCATCATGCTCACCACGGCCATCACGGCCACGGCATGCAAATGGCGTCGCATCATGGCCATCACGGCCATCATGCTCACCACGGTCATCATGGCCACGGCATGCAGATGGCGTCGCATCATGGTCATCACGGCCATCATGCTCACCACGGTCATCATGGCCACGGCATGCAGATGGCGTCGCATCATGGTCATCACGGCCATCATGCTCACCACGGCCATCACGGCCACGGCATGCAGATGGCGTCGCATCATGGTCATCACGGCCATCATGCTCACCACGGCCATCATGGCCACGGCATGCAGATGGCGTCGCATCATGGTCATCACGGCCATCATGCTCACCACGGCCATCACGGCCACGGCATGCAGATGGCGTCGCATCATGGTCATCACGGCCATCATGCTCACCACGGCCATCACGGCCACGGCATGCAGATGGCGTCGCATCATGGCCACCACGGCCACGGCATGCAGTTCGCCGGGCATCATGGCCATCATGGCGCCTGGGGGCATGGCGGCGGTCATGGTCCCGCGCATGGCCACGGCCAACACCAGTTCGCCTTCGCCAGCTTTGGCCATCCGCATCATGGATCCCATGAGCATGGCGGCCATTGCCAAGGCGAACATGGTCATCAGTCGCATCATCATGGCCACGGACACGATCGTTAAATTTCGTGTCGCGCGGCTTGGCGCCGCGGCGGGCCAGCAGTGATCGCAATGCGATTTCTCGGAGTCCGCCCGCCACGGAGTCGATTTTTTTCGCCCGCCCTTGGGATTCATCGTCCCAAGGGCGGGCACTTGTATTGACGAACCAGCTTTTTCCACCGGCTCGGCGATAAGCTACACTTGTTTTAGCGCCCACGTTTACCGCCCACCATCAGCGAGGCCAACAGCCTCGCGATTTGCAATATCCTGGGGAGCATGGCATGAACGCGCTTGTTTCGACATCATGGGCCGCATTTCGCCCGGCGGCGGTTTGGCTCGGCTTGGCGCTGCTGTTTCTGGCCAGTCCGGCGCTCGCGGCCGACGATCCGCCCGCGGCCGGCGCCGACACGCCTTCGACCGGAACCGCCGCGCTGATCGGCGCCCTCAAGGACAAGGATGTTGAAGTTCGCAAAAGCGCCGTGCTTTCGCTGGGCCGAATAGGGCCCGACGCGGTCGCCGCGCTGCCCGGCTTGGCGGAGTTGCTCAAGGACCCGGATGTCGATCTTCGCGGCGCGGCCGCGGTGGCGATCGGACGGATCGGCAAAGATCGCGTCGCCGCGGCCCCGGGCCTCATCCTGCTGCTGAAAGACGACAATGCCGAAGTGCGCGCCGCCGCCGCGCTGGCGCTCGCCCGGGTAGGGGCGGTCGCGGCGGCGACCTCGATCGGACCGCTAGGCGAGCTTGCGAAACACGAAAACAAACTATCGGGGGTCGCGGCGCAATGCGCGCTCGCCGTGCTCGATACGAGCGAGACTCCGCATGTCAAAGCGCTCATCGAGTACTTGTCCGACCCCGAGCCCGGGGTGCGTTCCGCGGCGGCCTATGCCCTGGGCGAATTGGGCCGGGTGGCTCGCGCGGCCGTCGTGCCGCTGGAGCGCACACTGAAAGATTCCGATGTCACGGTCCGCCGCGCCGCGGCGCTGGCGCTGTTCGAGTTTGGACCCGAGGCCAAGGATGCGACCAAGGCCTTGGCCGGTGCGCTCAAGGACCCAGACATCGAGACTCGCATTCTGGCCGCCGAAGCGCTGGGCGAAATCGGTCCCTTGGCCGCCGATGGCGTGGAAGGGCTGGTCGAAGCGCTCAAAGACCCCGAGGTCGAAGTTCGCGGAGCGGCCGTGTTTTCGCTTGGCGAGATCGGCGTCGTGGCGCCGGGCGAGATCGCGGCGCTCTCGAAAATGCTTCGCGAAGACACCGACGCCGACCTGCGTCGCGCCGCCGCCACCACCCTCGGCAAACTCGAGCAACCTCAGTGAGAAAACGGCGCGAAGTCGCGGCGATTCGTGGTTTGGGCTCGCGGATAATCGTTATTCTCCTCATTCCCCGCGCCACGGGGCATTTGGCGTCTTGGCGCATCGGGCATCTGTTGGCAATGATAGGTGAGTCGAGTCATGGTGGACTCCTCTCGATGGTCGATGGCGTCGGAACCGCTGTCGGCGCTCCAATCTCATTGCGCGTGAGGCCGCTAGACGCTCTCGGATTCGGTCGTGGTCGCGCCGGGGCCAAGATCGACCGACGACGCTTATTTCGCCGAACGCCTAGGCAGAGTTTTTTTGCACGCGACGCTTCCTAAAGCCCTTGGCGACGGCATGACACACTTCCGCGCGGCAAGCATTCCAATCATCGGACCGATCGCGGCCCTCGCCGCCGGCTGGCTGCTCGCGCTTGCTGGGGTCGCGTGTCCTCGAATCGTGGCGGCCGAGTCAGCGCCCGTGGCCGGCGACTCCGGCAAAATGTCTCCACCGCCTCGCGCCGCGGTCGCCAAAGCACCTGGGAAAACCGAAGCCGCGCGGCCTGAGCGGAATCGCGAATCGATTTTGGACCTGCGGCAATATGTGACGCCGGCCGGAGCGCACTGCGTGGTTCGCACCGCAGCCGAGATCGAGGTCACGGTCCCCCTCACGCCGCCGGTTGCCTTCGACTTTTATTACCAAGCGCTCGCTCGCGATGGATGGACGATCGTCGCCGCCAGCAAAAAATCGGCCAACGGCAAGGTCCGGGCTTATTTCGAAAAGTCGGGCTCGACCGTATCGCTCAGCGCCGTGGAGAGCGAATCTCCCGGCAAGTGTGAAATCGCGCTCCGCGACCGCGGCGAGCTGGATACTGATTCGCTGCCTCGGCCCGCGACAAGCGAAGTCACCTCGAGTAGCCGGCCGCTGACCGTGTTCCTGGCTCGCGAGCCGCTGGCGGCCACGGCCGACGCGATCTCGCGGCTTCTAGTCGCCGCCGGCTGGCAAGCCTATCGAGAACTCGACGCGCCGGCCAGCAGGCAGGGCTCGCGCACCCTTTGGTTTCGCCAGTCGCGCAATCGGCTCACGGTGACGATCGTGGGGCCGCCGGAGAAAGGCGGCAAAACCCGGGTGAGCTACAGCGTGTGCCACGCGGCGCACGCGACTCCCACTCCGCCCGGCGCCGCGGACGTGGAGCTCGACGACGCGAAGTGGCAGGCGCGCTGTCTGATTCAGGGCGGCGCCGAAGCCGTGATCGAATTCTATCGGCAAGAAATGCCGACTCTTGGATTCAAGGCATCGGCCGCCTCGAGCGGCGCCGCCGACGAAAAACTGCTCCGCTTCGATGGCGACGACCGCAGCATGGTGCTCGTGAGCCTGGTGAGCAAGGGACCCACGATTTCGGTCTCGCTGCATGGCATGTCGGCGGAGCAGTTGGCCGACAAAAACGCGGCCGAACGGGAAACGACGTCGGATTCCACGGCCGCGCCGGTTTTTGCCCGCCGCCTGCCGTTGCCCAACGACAACCGCCATCTCAAGTTCTCGCCGGGCAAACAAGAGATCACGTTCAACTGCGAGGCTTCCGTCGACAAGGTGATTTCCAAGTTGCGGCACAATCTCAACGCGACCGGCTGGCTCGAAAAGAGCGACGCCTCGCTCATTACGGAAGGCGGCGGCATGACGGAGTTTAAAAAGGGCGACGCCTCGCTCTTGATCATGCTCGATCAGCCCCGCCCCGAGGCCGAAACCGCGGTGACGATCACGGGCAAGGGCCTCGTGTGGGACTAATCATGGCGGCGCGTGCCCGTCGGGCGGCTCATCGCCACTTCGCGGGTTTCATTCGATGTCTTGGGTCGGGGCGAAATACGCGCGGTCGCGCTCTTCGTAGTCCTGATAGTCGATCAGGTCGTACAGCTCTTGGCGAGTTTGCATCAGATCGAGCAGTTCGCTTTGAGTGCCATCGTTGGCCAGCATCGCCAGGGATGCCTCGACCGCTTTCATGGCGATCCGCAACAGCGTGACCGGATAGATCACGGCGGCATAGCCCAGGACGCTTAACTCGTCGAGTGTCAAGAGCGGACTCTTGCCGAACTCGGTCATATTGGCCACCAGCGGGGCGTCGACGGCCCGGGCAAATCGCTCGAATTCATCGCGATCGGCGAGCGCTTCGGGAAAAATCCAATCGGCGCCGGCGTCGAGATACCGCTTGGCGCGTTCGACCGCGTCGTTGAAGCCGGTCACGCCGCGGGCATCGGTGCGCGCCAGGATCACCAGGTCCGGATCTCGCCGAGCGGCGGCGGCGGCGCGAAGCTTGGCGCACATATCGCCGGCATCGATCAGCGACTTGCCGGTCAAGTGGCCGCAGCGCTTCGGGAAAAGCTGATCCTCGAGCTGAATCGCGGCGGCCCCGGCCGCTTCGAGCTCCACGATCGTGCGCTCGACATGCACCGCCGCGCCAAAGCCGGTGTCGGCGTCGACCAGCACCGGAATCTCGACCCGATGGGCCAGATAGGCCGTCTGTTGGGCGAGCTCCGTGAGGCTAAAGAGTCCCACGTCGGGAAGCCCCATCACGCCGGCCGAGAGCGCCGCGCCGGAAAGATACACGGCGTCGAACCCGGCCGATTCAGCCATGCGCGCCACCAGGGCGTTGAAGGCGCCGGGGATCTGAATCGTCACATCCTTGGCCGCGTCGCGCAGCGCCGGCCGGGAGAAGCAAGAGGCATGTCGCTTGCCCAGGGGTTGTGTTTACGGGGCGAGACGCACGAACGGCGAGACTCCCGGGGAATGACACTCAGTCGACTTCGGGATCGGTCATCCGGGCATTGGGCACTGGAAATTGATCGCACAAGTCGAACACATCTTCCCGCAAGCGATGATGCAGCTCGACGTCGTCGGGCGCCTTGAGCGAGGCGAGAATAAACGCGGCGATTCGGCGCATTTCGTCCGGGCCCATGCAGCGGGTCGTGAGCGCGGGAGTTCCAATGCGAATGCCCGACGGGTCCATCGGCTTGCGCTGGTCGTAGGGAATCATGTTCTTGTTCACGGTCATTCCGCATGCCCCGAGCACGGCTTCGGCTTGCTTGCCGCCGAGGCCGAGCGTCGTGACATCGAGCAGCATCAAGTGGTTTTCCGTGCCGCCGCTCACGAGCCGCACGCCGCCGGCCATGAGCGCGTCGGCCAGAATCTTGGCGTTATCGATCACGGCCCGCGCATATTGCTTGAAATCGGGCCGCAGCGCTTCGCCAAAACAGATCGCCTTGCCGGCCACGACATGCATGAGCGGCCCGCCTTGAACGCCGGGGAACACATTGCGATCCACGTCTTTCGCATATTGCTCGCGGCAAAGAATCAAACCGCCGCGCGGGCCGCGCAACGTCTTGTGCGTGGTCGAGGTCACGAAGTCCGCGACCGGAATCGGGTTGTCGTGCAGGCCCGCCGCCACGAGGCCGGCATAATGCGCCATGTCGACAAAGAGCTTGGCGCCCACTTCCTTCGCGATTTCGGCGAACTTGCCGTGGGGAATCTCGCGCGGATAGGCGCTCGCTCCGGCCACGATCAGCTTGGGCTTGTGTTCCCGGGCCAATCGAGCCACTTGGTCGAAGTCGATCCGGTTCGTGTCGCGGGTCACGCCATAGGGCACGAAATGGTACAGGATTCCCGAGAGGTTGAGCTTCATGCCATGCGTGAGATGGCCGCCGTGGGCCAGATCGAGCCCGAGCACGGTGTCGCCCGGCTGAATGCACGACATGTACACGGCCTGATTGGCCTGGCTGCCGGAGTGTGGCTGCACATTGGCGTGCTCGGCGCCGAAGATTTGCTTGGCCCGCGCGATCGCGAGGGATTCGACCGTGTCGACATTCTCGCATCCGCCATAATAGCGGCGGCCGGGATAGCCCTCGGCATACTTGTTGGTGAGCACGCTGCCGACGGCCTGCATAATGGCCGGGCTCGTGTAGTTTTCGCTGGCGATCAGCTCGAGTCCATCGTGTTGACGATCGCACTCGGCGGAAATCGCGGACCAAACCCGCGGATCGTATTCGGCGATGAAATTCATATTGCGCCCAAGGGGCTCTGGGAGTGGTAAATGGCACTGGCGATGGCAAGCCAGTGGAGTCGCATTGTTGGCCAGCGACCGACGCATTGTCAATTCATAATAGGCGGGCCGCGAAGCCGGTCATAATCGGGGGAACCGCCCCCGCGCTGGAGCGGACCGAAACTTGCATGCATTTTACGCGTTCGCCGTTTTTTTCGGCGGGATTGTCACTTGACTCGGATTGCGGTAAACTGCTGGGCTTGCTCCGCCGCACGGTCCGGCGGGCTCGGAATAGCCCGGCGGCGGGCGAAGGGCGCGGCCCATGGGTGGGCGGCGCGATTGCAACACCGACCGGTTTTTTTGGAACGCCGGACGCCTCCCCAAGCCAATGCCTCGCTCGCGGCCCCGGATTCGGCGCCGCGAGGGCCCCATGGCGGGAAAGGACATAGCCGGTGTGCCCGATAGTCAAGGAGCGTTTTCGTGTCTCAAGTGCTAGTCAAGGATTTGATCGAGGCGGGCGTCCACTTCGGCCACCGAGCCAGTCGTTGGAACCCCAAGATGCGGCCGTATATCTATGCGCGCCAAAACCTCATCCACATTATCGATGTGCGCCAAACGGTGCGCGGCCTCTTGCGGGCCAAGAAATATCTCAAGCAAGTCGCCGCCGGCAACGGGCTCGTGCTGTTCGTCGGGACCAAGCGGCAAGCCACGGAGACGGTCGAGCGGGAAGCGCTCCGCTGTGGAATGCCGTTTGTCTCGGATCGCTGGCTGGGCGGCACCCTGACCAACTTCCGCACGATCCGCAACCGCTTGGCTCGGCTCGAGGAACTCGAAAAGCTGCGGAGCGGCGAGGAACTCGGGGCCTACTCCAAAAAAATGCAATCGGCGCTCAATCGCGAATATCGCAAGATGTATCGCAACCTGAACGGCATGCGCACCATGAATCGCCTGCCGGAATGCTTGGTGGTGATCGACCCCAAGAAGGAAAAAAACGCCGTGATCGAAGCCCAAAAACTGGGCGTGGTCACCGTGTCGCTGATCGATACCGATAGCGATCCCGATATGGTCGATCTGCCGATTCCGGGCAACGACGACAGCATTCGCTCGATCGAACTGATCGTGCAGCATTTGGCCGACGCCGTGCTCGAAGGCCGCGCCTCGGGCGCCGATGTGGAATCGCAAAAGAGCAACGGAGCGGCGCCGAGCCGAATGCGGGAGCCGGCCGAAGCCAAGGACTGACAACTGGTTTGGTTGGCCGTCGATTATTTGGTTGACGGCGACCTAGGGCTCCATGACGGCTGAAATGATGGATAAGCCGGTTCGCGTGCCTGCCGTGCCCACCGTCCACCGGGGCGTGGCGCGCGCGAGACGAACGCGGCCCGGCATTTCAACTGTCGCGTGGCGATGCTCGTCGAAATGCAATCCAGGGCGTTGGGACCGGCCATAAGAAATGCGTGGGGAACGACTCGCGCCGCGTGGCCCCCGACCCCATTTACACGATTTTCTCAAGAGGGACCCTGATCATGTCTGAAATTTCAGCCGCCTCGGTCATGTCGCTTCGCGGCAAGACCGGCCTGCCGATGATGGAATGCAAAAAAGCGCTCCGCGAGACCGGAGGCGACGAAGACGCCGCGGTCGAATGGCTCCGCAAACAGGGGATCAAGACCAAGGAAAGCCGCATCGATCGGGCCACCGAGTGCGGCCGCATCGCCGTGTTTGCCGATCTGGAGCTCAAGGTCGGAGCGATGGTCGAGGTGATGTGCGAGAGCGCGCCGGTGGCGAACAGCCCCGAGTTTCGCCAGTTCGTGAGCGATGTGGCCAAGCAGTTGGCCGTGGGCCCCGGCGCCAAGTCGCCCGACGACCTGCTCAAGCAGCCCTCGGTCGCGCTGGCCGGCAAGTCCCTGGGCGAACAAAAAGATGATATGTTCAATCGGATTCGCGAAGTGATGCATGTGACTCGCATCGTGAGGATCGATGGTCCCTGCGGGGCTTATGCGCATCACGACGGCACGGCGGCCTCGCTGGTCGAGATTTCGGGCAGCTCGGCGGAAGCGGCCAAGGATGTGGCGATGCATGTGGTGGCCATGAAGCCTCGCTATGTGTCGAAGGAAGATGTCGATCCGGCGGCAGTGGCCAAGGAACGCGAGATTCTCAGCGAAGCGGCCAAGGGCGAAGGCAAGCCCGAGGCGATCATCGCCAAGATGGTCGAGGGCCGGTTGAAGAATTTTTTCGCCGAACACGCCTTGCTCGAACAGCCGTTCGTCAAGGACAGCGCCCTGACCGTGGGCAAGCTCGCGAGCGGAGCCAAGATCAAGGTGGTGCGATTCGTCCACTGGGAGCTGGGCAAGTAAGCGACCGGATGCGATCACCACGAGGGCGAGTATTTTTTTAACGTCCCGCAAGGCCCCGCGGCGGCATGCCGCGGTTCTAGAGCGGGGGGAGTCATTCGCATGGCCGATGCTGCCGGGGCGAGCGTGCCGCTGCCTTACAAACGGATCGTGCTCAAATTGTCGGGCGAGAGCTTCGTGCGCGTCGGCGAGCGAGGCATCAGCATGGACGAGGTGAGCCTGATCGCCAGGCAAACCTATCGCGCCGCCCAGCGCGGCGTCGAGATCGCGATCGTGATCGGCGGTGGCAATATCCTGCGCGGCGCCCAGTTCACGGCCAAGAACTCGATCATCCAGGAGGCCACGGCCCATTACATGGGCATGTTGGCCACGGTGATCAATGGACTCGCGCTGCAAGATGGGCTCGAAAGCCTCGGCTGCCAGACCCGGCTGCTCACGGCGATTCGCATGGACGGCGTGGCCGAGCCGTATATTCGGCGGCGAGCCCAGCGGCATTTGGAAAAAGGTCGCATCGTGATTTTGGCCGCCGGCACCGGCAGCCCCTTTGTCACGACCGACACCGCCGCGGCCCAGCGAGCGCCTCGAGCTCGAAGCCGATATCTTGATGAAGGCCACGCGAGTCGATGGCGTGTATAGCGAAGACCCGGAAAAGAATCCCCATGCCGTGCTCTACAGCGAATTGAGCTTCCAGCAAGTGCGCGAGCAAAACCTGCGCGTGATGGACCCCACGGCCATCGCCCAGTGCATGGAGCACGATATGCCGATTCTGGTGTTCAACTTCCGCAAGGAAGGCAATATCGAGCGGGCCGTCAGCGGCGACCGGCTGGGCACGTTTATCAGCAGCCGCCAAATGGTTCACAAATAGGGCGTCTCCACTCATGACCTCCGACGACATCTTGCTCGACACCGAAGAGCGAATGGAAAAGGCGATCGCCGTTTTGAAAAATGCGCTGGCCGGCATCCGCACCGGCCGCGCGAGCCCGGGACTCGTCGACTCGCTCCGCGTGGAAATCTACGGCTCGCCGACGCCGATCAAGGGCATCGCCTCGATTAGTTGCCCGGAGCCGACTCAGATCGTCGTGCGCCCGTTCGATCCGGGCACGCTCAAGGACATTGAAAAAGGCATCCAGGCGAGCGGACTTGGTTTCAATCCGCAGAACGATGGGCGGCTGATTCGCATCAATGTGCCGCCGCTTTCGACCGAAGTGCGCCGCAAGCTCGTGGCGCGCATCAAGGAACTGACCGAGGAAGCGAAGGTCGCGGTGCGAAATGTGCGTCGCGATGGCAACAAGGCGGCCGACGCCGGCGAGAAAGAGAAAGAGCTGACCGAGGACGATTGCAAGAAAGCGAAAGACGAAATCCAGGAATTGACCAAGAAATTCGAGCTGATCGCCTCGAACTTGGCCAGTTTCAAGGAACGCGAGGTGATGGAGGATTGACCTCGCTTGCCGGGAGGATTCCCGCCGAAACGCCGGTCGCCCCCCCGCTACGACCCTCGCCCCCCGCGTAATCGGCCCGGCGGCCCCGCCGAAGTGGCTCCGCCGCTCCGCGGACTAGGCGAGGAGAAATTGACAGGCGGTTTGCAGGGCATAAAATCAGGAGTCTACCCCGGGGCGGTTCGCTGGCCACGATTTACCGGCCTTGGTTTGCCCATTTACGGGCGCATAGCTCAGTTGGTTAGAGCGCGACCCTGATAAGGTCGAGGTCCCAAGTTCGAATCTTGGTGCGCCACTCATTTTTCGATCGTCGGAGAGCCTCGGGGGCCATCGTGCTGCCCGGGGCTTTTTTATGCCTCGGTCGTGTGTCTTGCCCCGCGGCGCCGGCGGCGGGTCGCGGGGCCGGGAGATTCCCGTTTCCGGCGCGCAAGCGCCCCCCCTTCGTGTCCCTCGCGCGATAGCTCGCATGAAGATCTGGTACAACAAAATCCACGACAGCCGCCGCAGCATGGTCGAGCTGAACGCGCCCGAGATCAGTATCGGCCGCGATCCGGAAAACACGCTCGTGTTGCCTAGCCCGCTCGTGTCGCGCGAGCATGCCTTGGTGCGGTTGGTCGACGGCAAGCTCGAGCTCGAAAACGTGGGCCTCAATAGCTGCCTGGTGGGCGACACCGAAGTCTATGGCGGCCAAACCGCGATCTTCTCGCCCGGCGTCAAGGTGCGCATCTGGCCCTACACGCTCAGCTTCGAAACCGAGTCCGCCGCGGCGTTTACCCGGGCCGAGCTCGAGTCGCATCTGCGCTCGATCATCGCCGATCTCGAACTGCGGCTGCATCGCAAATTGCTCGAGCGGCTCGATCTCTACGAGTTCGAGACCGACAGCGTGCGCGGCGACGATAATATCGTGCTGCTGGAAAACAATATCGAGGATGTTTGCCGCGAGCTGGAGGTCTTCGGCCCGAAGAACGAAGCGGTGCTCGAGGAGATCACGGGCATCGTGCTTCGCGACCAGTTGGTCAATCAATTGATCATGGAGGAAGGCGGCCGCGATGGCGAGGCGGCGCTCTTCACCCACAACGATTTCGATATCCCGGCCACGCTGGTGCCCGAGCGCGAGACCGAATTGCACGGCCTGCTGCATTTCTTGCGGCAGCGGCTCGAATTGGTCCTCGAGCGTGATCTCACGAATCAGATATACAAGGTCGAAAACAAATTCGCCGACTATTTCCATCTGGTTCGGCCGCATCTGCACGGCGAGCTGCGCAAGTATCTGATCCTGCGGATGCTCAAGAAGGACCTCAAGGACATCGTGTTCGGCTTCGGCCCGCTGCAAGACCTGCTTCGCGCGCCCTCGATCACGGAAATCATGGTCGTGGCGAGCGATCAGATTTTCGTCGAACGGGCCGGCGTGATCGAGCGTTCGGGCCGGCGGTTCATTTCCGACAAGGTAACCGAGTCGATCATCGAGCGGATCGTGGCCCAGGTCGGGCGCCGCATCGATAAGAGTCAGCCGCTGGTCGATGCCCGGCTGCCCGACGGCTCGCGCGTCAACGCGATCATTCCACCGCTGGCGACCAAGGGCCCCTGTCTCACGATCCGCAAGTTTCCCTTGCAGCGGCTCTCGATGAACGAACTGGTCGAAATCGGCAGCATCACCAAGACCGCCGCCATGTTCCTTAGGGCCGCGGTGATCAATCGGTCGAATATCCTCGTGAGCGGCGGCACCGGCACCGGAAAGACCACCTTTCTCAATGTGCTCAGCGGCTTCGTTCCGTTCAAGGAGCGGATCGTGACGATCGAAGACACGACCGAGCTCCGGCTCCATCAGGAGCATGTCGTGACGCTCGAAAGCAAGCCCGCCAATGTCGAGGGAACCGGGGCCTACACGATTCGCGATTTGGTGAAGAACTCGCTCCGCATGCGGCCCGACCGGATCGTGGTGGGCGAGTGCCGCGGCGCCGAAGCGCTCGACATGATCCAGGCCATGAACACCGGCCACGATGGCTCGATGACCACGATCCACGCCAACAGCTCCGAGCAAGTGCTCGAGCGGCTGGAAGTGCTCATGCTCATGGCGGCCGACTTGCCGATGGTGTCGATTCACCGGCAAATCTCCTCGGCCTTGGATCTGATCGTGCATATCGACCGGCTCTCCGGCGGCCGGCGCGCGGTGACGCAAATCTCGGAAGTGACCGATATCGACCTCGAAACGAATCGGGCCAAAGTGACCGATATTTTCAATTTTCGCGATGGCGTGAGCCTGCAACCGACCGGTTACATGCCCACGTTTATCGACGAATTGGTTGAAAAAAGGCTGCTTGAAGTCGAGTTTTTGTACGGCCGCGACTATGAGCCGCCGACGCTCCAGGCCCCCGGCGCCGCGACCGCTTCGCTCAGCCAGCCGGTGGCCACGCCGGCGCTCGGTCGCGCGGCCCAGGCGCCGCCCCAACCGCCGGCCCAGCCACGCTTGCCAGGAAAGCCCTAGCGTCGGACAATAAACAAGGGGCGTGCGTTTCTCGCGCGCCGCGATCGTGTCCCTGTCTCCCGCGGAGTTGTGTCGCCCGTGGACCCCTCGAAAGAATCGCTGCTCCAATTCTGGACACCCACGGTGGTGATGGGGCTCGCCGTCGGCGCGGCGGGCTATTTCGGTCAAGGAACCTATTCGCGCGTCATTGGCGCCGCCGAACGCGATCTCGGCGCCAAGCTCCGCCAGTTGCATGTCTCGACCAAGAATCTCCGCCGCCAGATCGTTCTCTGGTCGATGTTTCTCGCGGCCGTGTTTTTCGGACTCTGGCTCGGGCTCGACAATCTCGTCTTCGGAGTGCTCCTCACCCTGCTCCTAAGCTGCGGTCCCTGGTATGTGCTGCGGCGCATGGCGGAGACTCGGCGCCTGAAAATCGAGGATCAACTCGCCGACGCCATGGTCACGCTCTCAAGCGCCGTGAAAGCGGGCCTTTCGCTGGCGCAGGCCCTGGCGATTTTGGCCGAGCAATGCCCCAAGCCGATTTCGACCGAATTCAAACGCATCATGGGCGAATACGAGCTCGGCAAACCGATGGAGCGCTGCCTCGACGAGGCCAAGGCTCGGCTCAAGAGCGAAAATTTCGCCCTCTTCGCCGCCGCGATTCAAGCCAGTCGCCAGAGCGGCGGCCGGCTCAACGAAACAATCGATCGCATTGCCCGCAGCGTGCTCGAGCTCCAAAGGCTCGAGCGGAAAATCCAGTCGGAAACGGCGCAAGCCCGCAAGGCGGCCGTTTACATGGCGCTCGCGCCGCTGCTGATTCTCATTGTGTATTATTTCGTCGACACGGTGAACACCATGCGATTGTTCACGACCGTGCCGGGTCAGATTCTACTTGCCATTTCGTTTATCTTGAACCTCGCCGCTTATGTTTGGGCCCGCTTTATTTTGCATCCGGATATTTGACCGCGGACTCGCGCTTGGGTTGTATCATGTCGGTTTTGCCGTTCCTCGTGTCGTGGCTTCCGGACCTGAGCCTGCTCGCGCAAGCGGCAAGCCCGGGTCCCGACGACGCCGCCAAGCCAGTGGTCGATTCGCTGCTGCCCTATTTGGCCTCGGCGGCCGTGGGCGGCGGCGCGGCTTTGGTGGGAACCTGGGTCGCCCGCGTGCTGCGGACCGATGACTTGCAGCAGGGAGACGAATGGCGCTACGACATCAGCCGCATCAACGAGCTGCGCAAGGCCGATGTCATGTATCGCGTGTTTCAGCCGGTGATTCGTTATCTGGCGCCGCTCAATCGCCGGGCCTTCGCCGAAAGCCTCCCCGAGATTCAGCGCGAAATTCAAGCCTCGGGCATGACTCGCTTTTGGCTGGCCGAGGAATATTTGGCCCGGATCGAACTGCTCGTGCTGCTATTTGCCCCGGTGGTGCTGTATCTGGGCTTCAAGGCGATGCAGGCGCCGGGGCTGGTGATCGCCGCGGCGATGCTCGGCGTCGCCGGCTGGCTCATGCGGCGGGCGCTCCATCGCCGCGCCACCCGGCGTTTGCAGGCCATCAAGCGGCGGCTGCCCTTCTTGCTCGACCTGCTTACTTTGTTGATGGAGGCTGGGGCCAACTTCCTTCGGGCCCTCGATCAGTCCATACTAGAGTTCGAGGGGCATCCGATTTCGCAAGAGTTCGGGCGGGTGCTGTCCGACATGCGGATGGGCAAGACCCGCACCGAAGCCTTCGAGTCCATGGCCCGGCGCCTGGGCGACGAAGAGGTGGCCAGCATCATTCATTCGATCATCCAAGGAGAAAACCTGGGCACTCCCCTGGCCAATGTGTTTCGCACCCAAAGCGACGTGTTGCGAATCAAGCGCACGCAGCGGGCCGAAACCGTGGCCGGCGAGGCGGGGGTCAACATGCTACTGCCAGGCATTCTGGTCATGGCGTCGACCGTGCTCATCATTATCGGTCCCTTCGCGCTGAACTATCTTTTCTCGGGGCTCAACATTTAATCGTCGGTCAAAAACCAAGTTTCCAAAGACCGCGAGAACAAAACGTGTTTCGAGGTCGGCTAAAAAGCACATCGCTGACTGGACGTGGGGTCAATGGGTTGGGTTAAGCTGGAGTGTCCGCGCTGCCGGGCGGTGTCGTCGGTTCCGGCGACCCAGCGCGGACAATACGTCGCCTGTCCGGGCTGTCACATGCGCGTGATGGTCTCGTATCAGGCGCCGCCGGGTGAAGACCCCACGCCATCGGCGCCGAACAACGCATTTCCGCCGGCGCCGGGCGGTGGCTTTTCCAGTTCAAGCCCGCCAATCGGCGCAACGGGCGGCGCGGCGAGCGCACGGCGGCGCCTCCGCGCAGTGGTCAATTTCCCGCGGCGCCTGGGGTCGTTGCGCCGCCCGCGCAAGGCGCGAGTCCTTGGCCGCAAGCGGCGCTCGGGCCGAGAACATTGCAAATTCGTTTGGCGATGTGCCTCTCTCGCCGCCCTTGGCCGCCGGCCCCGCGCCGATCCAAGCGGCGCCGGCGCCGCTCTATATCGCGGCTCCGGCCGCGGCGCCGCCGGTTGCGACTCCAAGCCGGCCCGGGCTCGGCGCCGTTGCCGCGCCACCGCGAGGTCCGAGCGCGGCGCCACCGATCGCGAGTCCGCCCATCGCCGGCGCCATCGGCTCGGCTGGCGCTTCACTCAGCAAGGCCAACTCGCCAAGCCCGGCCGTTTCGACGGCGCGATTGCCGACCGTGCCCGTCGCGGGGGCCGTGGCGCCGCCGGGTCAGCGGAAAGTCGCCCGGTTTATCGCCTCCGAGGCCGCGGAGTCGAGCTTGCAGCTTGCTCCCGACGGACAATTGCCCACGCTCTCGCTGGTCGACAATCTCAAAGTCGCGAAAGAAGTGACCGATGGCTCATCGATCAATCCGTTGATTCTAGTGATCGCCATCGCCGGGAGCTTGTGCGTGAGCATGGTGCTGCTGTTTAGCGATGTCGGCGGCGATGGCCAGGTCGACCCGGTGGGCGATCGTATTCGCCGCGATCTGGAATTGTATTATAAAGGACAAAAGGAACCGCTCGCCGCGTATCAGGTTAATCTGCGCCAAGCCCAACAGGCTTATTCCCGCGGCGACTTGAGGACGGCTCAGCAGCAGTATCGCAAAGTGCTCGACATGCTTCGCGCCGAGGGCGGCGACCGGTTTCACGGCGTGACCGGCACGCCCGCCAGCGACAAGAACCTCGAAGACAAGCTCTCCCGTCTCTTGGGTCAAGATTACACGCCCGAACCGATCGAAGAAAACTAAGTCGGCCCCGGCGCCGCGCGGCCTGCCCCATCGAACCATCTCGAATCGCCCCCATCGCCGCCCCCCGCCACTCGGTCGCCAATGGATGCCACGAATCGCTACGAATTGCTGAACGAAATCGCCCGCGGCGATTTTGCCGTTGTCTATCGCGCCCGCGATCGGGAACTGGGTCGCGAGGTGGCGATCAAGCAGATCCATCCGCAATATCTGGCCGACACCCACACGCTCGACCGCTTCTGGCGCGAAGCGCAGTTGCTCGCCTCGCTCGAGCATCGTTCGATCATGACGATCTACGACATGGTGCGCGCTCGCGGTTGGCTGGTGCTCGAACTGATGCCGGCCAGTTTGCAAAAATACGCCCGCGGCGAACCGCTCGACCTGGACCTTTTGCGCGTGACGCTCAGTTGTTGCCTGCAAGCGCTCGAATATCTGCATGCCAACCAGATCATTCATGGCGACATCAAGCCGAGCAACCTGTTTCTGGACAAGCGCTCGTGGGTCAAGGTGGGCGATTTCGGCCTTGCCCGCCGTGTGAACAACGAGCAAGGCAGCCTGGTCAAAGGCACCACGCGCTATATGGCGCCCGAGTTGGTCTCGCCGCATTTCGGCCCGGTGGGGCCGGCGAGCGATCTCTATTCGCTCGGCTTTTCCGCCTATGAACTGATGTGCGGCAAGGAGTTCGACACCCTCTTTCCCGGGCTCGATGCTTTTGGCCGCAACAAGCAGATCGCCTGGATGATGTGGCACGCCGCTCCCGATCGCCGGCTGCCGCCGATCGATCGCGTGTTGGCCGATGTGCCCGACGACCTGCGCCTCGTGATTCAGCGGCTCACGGCCAAGAATCCGAAGGAGCGCTATCGCCGCGCCGGCGAAGCGCTGGCCGATCTCAAAAGCCGGCTGCAACTTGTCAATGCCGACGGAGTGCCCGACGAGGAAAGCCCCGAGGCCCAGGCCGAAAAGGCCCGCCGCAAGCGACGCAAGAAAATCATGCTCACGCTGCTCGGCTTTCTCATGTCGTCGGCCCTCGCCCTCACCTTGATGATCTTGAACCCGCCCGAAAAACCGACGGGGCCACCGCCATTGCCGGCCGATATTCATGGCGTTGTGCGAAATCTACTGCCCGACAAACACACGATCGTGATCGAGGACACCGAGTCGCAGGCCCCGCGCGAGATCACGGTGCGCGACGACGATCAAATGTTTCTCAACGGCCAGCCCACGCTCTTGACCGATATCCACGAGCGCGACCAATTGATTATCAAAACCCCCGCGCGCGACAAACGCGGCCGCGATATCCACGACTTCTACGCCACCCGGCCCGAACGCAGCCGCGGGGTGGTGGCCGAAGCCGACCCGGCCACGGGCCATGTGACCGTCGATCTCGAGGACCCGCCGGGCAAGAAACTCAAACTGGAAATCCCGCCAGATCTGTCGATTCGCTTCAACAACCACGATCTCTGGCAAGGCAAGCCGTTTAAGGCGGCCGACCTGCTACCGGGCGACCGGGTGGAAGTCGAACACGATGGAACCGACGATGTGCGGCGAGCCCTGGCCCTGGACGTGGCCCGGGTCACGCCGCTCGAGGGCTACCTCCGCCGGCTCGACCTGGGCCGTCGCGAAGCGACATTTGCCCTGGGCCGCGAAGACGACGTGCCGCTGGAAACCTGGCCGCTGGCCGACGAAGTGACGGTCACGCTCAATGGCCGCAAGCTGCTCGAGGGCGCCCTGCTCAAGGCATCGGACCTGAAGCCCGGCGATGAAGTGACCGTCGAACACGACAAGTGCGTGGTGGCGATCGACGCCCATCGCACGCTGCGTCAGGCGGGCGTCGTGCAAGCCACGCGGCCCGAGAAACATGAGCTCGATCTACTCCCGGCCGGCGCCGATCGGGCCGTGACCTGTCTGGTGGCCAACGACACCAAGGTGCGGCTGGGCGGCGCGCCCGCGCAATTGGTCGATCTACATCGCGGCGACGAGGTGAAAATAACCTACGATTCGCTCGATATCGCCAACTCCGAAGCGCTCACGGTCGACGCGGTGCGCCAACCCGACTCGCAGCGCTGGGCGGTGGTGATCGGCGAGCAGGCGTTTGACGACCGCGCGATTTCGCCGCTGGTGTTCGCGGCCGCCGACGCCCGGCTCGTGATGCAATCGCTCATCGGCCGTTTTCAAGTGCCCCAGGAGCAATCGCTGCTATTGGTCGACAATGTGCGAGCCTTGTGGGAGGAAAGCCTGCCGGGCTTCATCAATCGCATTCCGGCTCAGGCCCAATTGGTCGTCTACTATGTGGGCCACGGCTATGCCGACAAGGCCGGCAAAATCTGGCTCGCCCCGCGCGATTTCACGCTCTCGAAGCCCGACGCGACCGGCATGGCCCTTTCCGAACTCGTGAACAAATTCGAGAAATGCGCCGCGCGCGATAAACTGTTTCTGCTCGACGCCACCCATGCCGGCTCGGGCGCCGACCTGAAACTCGAGCCCGCCTGCTCGACCATGATCGAGTCGCTCCTCCAACCGGGCGCGCTCTCGCCGGTACGCACCATCACCGCCATCGCCAGTTGCAAGCCCGGCGAGCGCGGGCAAGACTCGATCGCCGAGCGCGAAGGCCGCTTCGCCCTGGCCCTGGCCCAGGGCTTTTCCGGCGCCGCCGATCGCAACAAGGACAACCGGCTCGAGCCGGTCGAGCTCTACGAATTCTTGACCTCCGCGCTTTCGGGCGGGCCCGAGCCGCAAACTCCGGTGCTCTTTCTGCCCGACGACACTCCGCCGCGGCTGGCCGAGGAGGCCAAGCTCGCGATTCGCAAGCTCTATGGCAACCTGCTGGTTCCGCGCTTCGAGGCGGCGTCGGTCGAAAAAGAATATCAGCAAGCGAAACAACTCGCGGGCAAGGAACCCGAGCCCAACATGATCTATGGCTTGCTGCTGCTCAAAGCCAAGAAAGACTCCGACAGTCTCAAGATTTTCGACGAGCTCAAAATCGAGCGTCCCGAGGACTTGCTGCCCATCGAAGCGGCGGCTTGGCTCCGGTTTCGCAAGCAAGACTACAACGGCGGCTCGGTCGATATTTTGCAACTGTTGCAAAAGTTGGCGATGCCCGCGAGCGCTTCGCCGGCCGATGTCCGGTTCAACACCGCGATGGCCGCTTGGGCCGGCCGGCTGCGAGAATACGCCGAGATCATCGCCCCTGAAAACCGCCGCCCGCCCCATGCGTTGCTCGAGCAGATCGACACCGCGGCCCGACAGTTGCCCGACGAAGGTCGCGCCGCTTACGAGCAAGGCCGCGAGCATGTCAAACGCGTCGCCGGCCAAGTCGACCGCGAAATCGCCGCGACGGGCGACAACCAAGAAAAGCTGGCCCTCGAGGTCAAGCGGAAGCAATTGCCGAACTACGTCACCTTCCCCACCGAACCGGCTGCGAAACGAGTGCTCGACGGAATGCTGAAGTGATCAACGTCTCGCACGCGGCCTGGACGCCTAGAGGCCTGGACGCTTGGCGTTCGGTTTCGCCGCACACATGCCCCAAGCGCGAGGGCCGGTTGTCTTACTGTAATTGCTTGCTTTGAGTTGCTTGGTTGATTCGTCTTCCCGCGCAAACATTGCGCGCAGATGCGCGTCGTGGGCATGCGCTTCAAGACGAGGCGGCGCGTGATTCGGCGCCGCCCGGCCGCGGCGAAGGGCCGCGGCGGCGAACCCGATCGCCCCTATTCCCAGCAAAACGATCGAGGAGGGCTCGGGTGTCGCGAGCGTCAGCGAAAAGACCGTGCCATAGCCGTAGGACCCGCCGCCACTGGTCATTCCATAAAGCGTTGAGCCATTAAGGATCAAACTGCCGTAAGGACTCGCGCCATTCGCGCCGTTGAAATCGAGCAGGTCCGTGGCCGTGCCGCCGGTCAACGGAATGCTGAAGACATTGCCCTTGCCGTTTGCTCCGCCGGAGAGCGTCATCCCATAGAGCGTCGAGCCAGCGAGGGTCAAACTCCCGTAGGGCTGCGCGCCGTTCGCGCCGTTGAAATCGAGCAGGTCCGTGGGCGTGCCGCCGGTCACGGGAATACTGAAGACTTCGCCATCGTTGTGGGCTCCGCCACCCCCGGTCATTCCATATAAGGTTGAGCCGATGAGCGTCAAACTGCCGAAGCCGCCATTGCCGGTCGTCGTGCCATTGAAATCAAGCAGGTCCGTGGGCGTGCCGCCTGTTACCCCAACACTGAATACTTCGCCAAAGCCGTGGGCGCCGCCGGAAACGGTCATCCCGTATAAGGTCGAGCCGCTTAGCGTCAAGTCGCCGTGGGGAGTCGCGCCGTTCGTGCGGTTGAAATCGAGTAGGTCCGTGGACGTGCCCCCGGTCTTCGGAACACTAAATACTTCGCCCCATGTGCCGGCTCCGCCGCTCGAGGTCATGCCATACATGTTCGAGCCACTGATCGTCAAGCTGCCGTAAGGATTCTCGCCGGTCGCGGAATAACTGAAATCGAGCAGGTCCGTGGCCGTGCCGCCGGCCACCGGGATGCTGAATATTTCACCTTCGTTGTTGTTCCCGCCCGAGACCGTCATTCCATAAAGGGTTGAGCCGCTCAGCGTCAAGCTGCCCGAGGGGCCCAGACCGGCCGAGTTACCGAAATCGTGCATGTCCGTGGGCGTGCCGCCGGTCACCGGAATACTGAATACTTCGCCCTGGCCGTTGGCTCCGCCGCTCGCGGTCATGCCATACAAGGTTAAGCCATCGAGAGTCAAACTTCCGTGGGGATCGTTCTGGTTCTCGAAATCATACAGATCCGTGTAGGTCTGCGCGTGCGACGGGCCGGAATCCAATGCGACGAATACGGCGAGTCCAAGGCAGGCGGCGAATTTCGCGTGGCGCATTGGCGTTCCTTTTTTCGATTTATTGCCGAGCGGTTTAACCGAGAGTACTCACCCCGCGGAAGGGTCGTCAAGAGTCTATTCGCTTCTCCTTGGTGAGATTGGGGGAGAACATTTGACGATTTCGCCCCAGCGCCGCGTTGAAATGCATTTCCACTCGCCCTCGAATACGGGCGAGGTTGGCCTTAGCTCGTCGCGAGCATGCAAGCAATGGCCGATAATTTCTTGGCCCACTCCCGCGATAAGCTTGGGCGTGGATTTCTTCAGCACGAGGCGGCGCGTCCATGGCACGCGCACGCGAGCATGGGAGAAAGCGCGATCGAACGGCACAAGCCCGGAGCGCCACCGAAGGAATGCTGAAAAATACAAGCCTGAAGCGCGAGCGAAGGAATTCTTTCGCTTGCGCTTCAAGCTTGTGCATTTCCTCGAAGTTCCAATCAGCGAAAACGCCCCGCGTCGTGGCGCTTCAGGCTTGTGTCGTTCTTTAAACCGCGACTTACATCGACGCCAAGGCGCGGTCGGAGATGTCCTTGCGGCACCAGCCGCCTTTCCAGCGGATGCACTTCACGGCCGTGTAGGCTTGCAGCTTGGCGGCTGGAATCGATGCGCCCAGGGCGGTCACGCCTAGCACGCGGCCGCCGTTGGTCACGATCTGTCCGTTGGCCCGCGCCGTGCCGGCGTGGAACACTTTCACATCGGGAATCTTGGCGGCGTCGTCGAGCCCGCGAATCGGGACCAAGCGCTCATAGGCGCCCGGATAGCCCTCGCTGGCCATCACCACGCAGATGCTGGCTCGCGGGCTCCAGCGCGGCGGCGGGATTTCATCGAGCTTGCCGTCGACCGTGGCTTCGAGCAGATCGAGCAGATCGCTTTCGAGCCGCATCAAGATCGGCTGGCACTCGGGATCGCCGAAACGCACGTTATATTCAAGCGTCTTCGGCCCCTGATGCGTGAGCATGAGGCCCGCATAGAGCACGCCCTTGAACGGCCGTCGGGCACGTTTCATCGCATGCACGGTCGGCACCAGAATATGCTCCTCGATCTTGTGGAGCATGTCTTCGGTCACGATCGGGGCCGGGCTGTACGCGCCCATGCCGCCGGTGTTCGGGCCGGTGTCGCCGTCGTAGGCGCGTTTGTGGTCTTGGGCCGGCGGCAGGGTGACGATCGTGCGGCCATCGGTGATCGCGAGCACGCTGGCCTCTTGCCCATCGAGCCGCTCTTCGATGATGAGCTGATTGCCGGCGTCGCCAAACTCGCGATTGCGGCCGATGCGTTTGACGGCCTCGAGCGCTTCGGCCCGGCCGGCGCACACAAACACGCCCTTGCCCGAGGCGAGCCCATCGGCCTTGACCACCACCGGCACATCCTCCCGATCGTTGAGAAAGGTGAGCGCGTGGTCGGGATTGCGAAACACATGGTAATCGGCCGTGGGCACATCGGCGTGGCGAAGCAAGTTCTTGCAAAATATCTTGCTGCCTTCGAGCTCGGCTGCGGCCTTGCTGGGGCCAAACACGCGAAGCTTGGCGTCTTGGCAGGCGTCGACCAGCCCGCGCACCAGCGGTTGCTCGGGCCCGACGACGACGAGCGACACCGCGTTTTGCTGGGCGAACTTGATGAGCCGGGCGGTGTCGGTCGACGCGATATCGACATTCTCGGCGTCTTCGGCCGTGCCGGCGTTGCCGGGGGCGACGAACACTCGGCTGGCGCGAGGGCTTTGAGCGATTTTCCAGGCGAGCGCGTGTTCGCGTCCGCCTTCGCCAACGATCAACACATTCATCCGCTGAACCTCTTAAAAGCCTGATGAATATTTCAAAAGGCTGTTGTGGACTTTTCGATCCGTCCGGTGGGCTGTTGCGACAAAGCCCCGCGCCGCGGCGATACCGACGCGCAGTCGACGCTGGCGGCGATCGCGTTAAAAAGTACTCCAATTGATCGGCTGTCCGTCCTGGCGATTTCCCAGCAAGGTGTGGATCGAGGGACTGATCGAGTAGGAGATCGGATGCACCGACCCGTCGCACATGGCGGCCTGAAACGTGTTGAGATGCGCGCTGCCGAAAATCACATAGGCAATATAACCCGGAGTGTCGGGCAAGGGCGGCGAATACACGCCGCGGCTCACATCCGAATTGTCGCCGATCAGCGCGTCTTCGTTGTCGCCCGAGTCCGTGCCGGTTAGATACTCTTGGGGCTCGAGATATTTTTCGCCCACCAAGTACGTGTTGCTCATGCCATCTTTAACCATCGCGGCGGCCACGCGGCTCAGCGGGTAGATGATGCCATTGGGCGCGCTCGAGCCAGCGGCAAGCGTGGCGGCGGTTTGCGAAAGCGTGCCGGCCGTGGGCATGGCGGTTGGCTGGGGGCCGCCATCGCCGTTTGTAAATGCGCTTGGCCAAATGCCCAAAGCGCCGGGCAAGCAGTTGGTCGTGCCATTGTTTCCGCCGTAGTCGGTTTTGATGACGCCGGCCGAGGTAGGCGTCGTGTAATTCGCGGGCGGATCGCTCGTGAATGGATATAAGCCGGCGGGCCGCCGTGTCGGGCAATTGATGCCCGAGAGCGGGGTTTGCACGCGGGTCTGAAATGTCGTCATTTTTTGGGCTGCGGTTTGTCCCGCGCCCAGGTCGTGATAAGCCTGCTGATCCATGAAGGGCAGAATATTGTAAAGCCAACCGCCGCACTGCGAGATGTCGGCGCCGCGGTCCGGATCGCCGTTGTAGGCCCAACCCCAGCCCCCGGTCGGAAAGAAACCGTGGGACTGCTCATGTTGCAAGCAAGCGAGGGCAAGCTGCTTGAGCGTGTTCGAGCACTGGGCTTGGCGGCCTGATTCCCGGGCCATTTGCACCGCGGGCAGGAGCAGCGCGACCAAGATGCCGATGATCGTAATCACGACCAGCAGCTCAACGAGCGTGAAACCGCGGTTGCCGGCAGCCCACGGCCGCGCCAGCCTCGGGCGCCGAGCCGATGGAGCGGCGCCGCCGACAGCGACACGCCGCCAAGCTCTTCGAGGCGAATCTGACAATAGATGCATCGGACGACGCTCCGCAAGCAAGTCCATGGAACAACGCGTTTTCGACACCTTTTCGTGGCGCTTCCCCGGGCGTATCGCGACCGCCATTTGCCAAATCAGCGTGTCGGGGAGCGCACGTCTCGCGAGCCGCCCCGCTGGAAACGCCGCCCTCTTCGATTCTACTGGCATCGGCGGCGCATTCCAACCGCAGGCGCGGCGCCGGCGGCGGATTCCAGGACTCGAATCGCTCGCGGCTTCTTGCAACGGAGGCCGAGGCTCGGTAAGTTCAACGGCTACGTTCAACACCATGTAGAGGAAGATCATGGAATTCGCGAAAATCGCGGTTCGCGGCTTGCTGGCGGCGTGGGTTCTAGTTAACTTCGTGGGATGCGGCGGCGGAGACAAAAAGAATTCCGACGCCGATAACCCGCCCGTGAAGATCGACATGGGATCGGACGCAAGTCCCGCCCCACCCGCCGATTCGCCCACCGAAACCAAAGCGCCCGCCGAATCGAAAGCATCGCCTGAAGCCACCCCGCCGTCGGAAGCCGCGCCGTCGCCCGAAACCGCTCCGGCGGAATCGAAGTGACGCGGATTAAAAGCAACTTAGCCCTCTCGGCGCCCGGCAAACCGCCCGCGAAATGGCGCGGCGTGTTTTGCGCCGAGCCGCGCGGATCCAATGGGTTTTCCGGCGATGCGGTGCGGCGTGACGCCTCCGGCTGTTAACCGCCGCGTGATTCGCGAGCGAGGCGCTGAGGACGTGGAAACCTGAACCGGGTCGTATTTCGATTTTTTCGTTCGGCGCTTGTTCGGACCGGGCATTCGACACGACAATAGAAAATCCCCCGACCGATTACTTTCCAGAGAGGCCCCCTCATGATCCGTGGAAATCGAATTTCGTTGGGCGCATTGGCGCTGCTTGCTGGAGCGGCCTTGAATCATGCGACCATGGCCCGCGCCGAGGAATGGGGCACGCTCAAGGGTCGGCTGATCGTCGAGGGCGCCACCCCCGCCCCGGTCGCGCTGAAAATCAGCCAAAATGCTGAAGTGTGTGGCAAGCACAATTTGGTCAATGAGGACCTCGTGGTCGACGCCAAGGGCGATCTGGCCAACGCCGTGATCTATGTGCGCGACAAATCGATCGATGTGAATCCCGAATACGCGAAGACCGCCAAGAGTGACGTGGTGCTCGACAACAAGGATTGCCGCTTCGAGCCCCATGTGCTCGTGATGCGGACCACGCAAACCCTGGTGCTCAAGAACTCGGACCCGGTGGGCCACAACACCAACGTGACACTGCTCAAAAATACTTCGTTCAACGACATGCTGCCGCCGAACGCGGAAATGACGAAGTCGGGCCTGTCGAGCGAAGAGCTTACGCCGCTCAAAGTGGCCTGCAACATCCACCCCTGGATGCAAGGCATTATTCTGATTCGCGCGAATCCTTATTTCGCGGTGAGCAAGGCCGATGGCACATTCGAAATCAAGGACCTGCCGGCCGGGAAACCGATCGAATTTCAATTTTGGCAAGAGAAGGCCGGCAACTTGAAGAGCATTACCGGCGCCGATGGGTTCGCCACCGACGCCAAAGGCCGCGTGAAGCTCACGCTCAAGCCGGGTGTCACCGATCTGGGCGATATCAAGATCCCCGCCAGCGCTTTCGCGAAGTAAAGACCGCCGGGGCGAAGCATAATGATCTATTTGGCGATCCTGGGATCAACGCGAATGGCGACGCGCTTTTGCTTGGCGTTGATATTCACGCTCGCGGTCAGCTTCGCGCAATTTCCAATAACCACGCTGGCGGCGGACTGGGGCACGCTCAAGGGGCGATTTATCGTCGATGGCAAACTGCCGGCCGCCGCTCCGCCGATTGTCGTGGCCGTGCCCGCGGCATGTGGAGCGCCGAGGGACGAAAGCGTCGTCATCGGCGCCAACGGCGAATTGGCGAACGTCGTGATATTCGTGCGAGAAAAGTCGATCGATGTGAATCCGAAATACGATCAGACCGCCAACGCTGAAGTGGTGCTCGACAATATGAATTGTCGTTTCGAACCTCATGTGCTGGTAAAGCGGACCTCGCAGCCGCTGGTGCTCAAGAATTCGGACCCCTTGGGTCACAATGTCAATGCCACGCTGTTGAAGAACGAGTCGTTCAACGACGTGGTGGCGCCTGGCGCCGTGCTGAAAAAGACCGGTGTCACTACCGAGGAGTCGATACCGTGCAAGATCGCCTGCAACATTCATCCGTGGATGCAAGGCATTATTTTGATCCGCGCGAATCCCTATTTCGCCGTGAGCAAGGCCGATGGAACATTTGAAATCGAGGACTTGCCGGCCGGAAAACCGATCATATTTCAGTTTTGGCAAGAGAAGGCCGGCAACCTGAAGAACATCAATGGCGCCGATGGTTTCGCCACCGACGCCAAAGGTCGAGCGGACTTCACTCTCAAGCCGGGAATCACCGACTTGGGCGATATCAAAATTCCCGCGCGTGTTCTCACGTAATACCTCCGCGGTTGCAAGCGGTCCAGCGACGAATTCGAGACGATCCGTGTTAATGCCGCGAAAGCAACTGTTAATGCCGCGACAAGCAGACCGGTTCTTGGAAAGGCAGGCGCGCATTCGCGGGTTGCGCGGGAGCGCGCTAATGGCGATCGCGCTCCTGGCGACGTTGGCGGGCTGCAATCAACGCTCGTCGCTCCCGCCCCCTCCCGACGCCAAGGAAGTCGCCGCTCTAAGGGCGAAGCTCCTCGGCGAGGAAGCGCCCGAAACCGTGAAGCCGACAGACTCCGCGCCGAACGAAACCGCGAAATAGGAACTTGCCCGATCCAGTGGCCCATCGGCCAGCCCGACAACGGCCAGCCCGACAACGGCCAGACGCGTCGCGGCGGAGCGATGTCGCGAAAAAGTTTTTCAACAGCCTGCGAGGAGCATGTTACCCGAGATGTCGAGCCGCCGCCTGAATCGCTTTTGGATCGTCGTCGCCCTCGCGATCTCGGTCGTCGGCTGCGCGAAGACCGATCCGCCGCGGTTTCGCCCCAATCGGCTCGAGATGCTCAAGAGCGAGACGCCGCCGGCGCAGCAGCGCGAAATCGCCTTGGCCCTGGCCGCCATGTTCGGCTCGCCCGACGATCCCTTCGTCTTGCCCGACTCGGGGCTCGATCTGGCCAAGATTCGGCAAGCGGCCGGGCCGGTCGGCAGTGATGAACAGGGCAATCAGCGAGGCCTCTATCGCCGGCACTGCGTGCATTGCCACGGGGTCACCGGCGATGGGCTGGGCCCAACCGCGGCGATTTTGAATCCCTACCCGCGCGATTATCGCCCAGGGGTTTATAAATACAAATCCACGACCCACGACGCCAAGCCGACCCAGGCCGATCTCGAGCGCGTGCTGCGCGACGGCATCATGGACACCGCGATGCCGTCGTTCGATCTGCTGCTGCCCAGCGAGATCAACGCGCTGGTCGAATATGTGAAATACCTAAGCATTCGCGGCCAGGTGGAGCTGCAACTGATCGAAGCCGCCGCCGACCTGGGCGTTGGCGAGTCGCTTTCGCTCGACGGCGAAACACTTGTCGAAGGCCCGCTGGCCGTGGTCGTGAAATCATGGCGTGAAGCGGAGAGCAAGGTGGTGCATCCGCCCGAGCCGCCCGCCGGAGTGAGCGAAAGCCAATCGGCGGCCTTGGGCCGCGAGATTTTTCTCGATCGCAAGAAAGCGCTCTGCTCCCAGTGCCACGGCGCCAGCGCCCTGGGCGATGGCCAAGTGACGGATTACGATTTTTGGAACAAGAAAGTCGCCGAGACGCTCGCGGCCAACCGCGCCGGGTTCGCCGCCCTGGCCAGCGATCAAGAGATCAGTCCAGCCGACCGAGCCAAGAAACTCGAGCAACTCGGCCTCATGGCCCATGTGCTCGAGGAAGACACCCTGCCGCCGATCCACATCCGTCCGCGAAATCTGCGACGCCCCTATTATCGCTTTGGGCGCCGGCCCGTCGATCTTTATCGCCGAGTGCAAACGGGAATCGACGGGGCGCAGATGCCGGCCTCGGGCCAAGTGGCGCCGGGAGCGCCGGGCTTGGCGCCCGACGAAGTGTGGCATGTGGTGCGTTACTTGCAAACATTGCCCTACGATTCGCCCGGTTCGATGCCGAAAGAGAGCGACGCGAAATCACCGTTGTAGCGCTGGGCCGCCGCGAGTCGGCTTGGAGCGAGTCGCCTTGCCCGCGCGGCGAACTCCAGTACATTTTGCTCCCCCGCGATATTTCCCGTTCGCGACCGATCGAGCTGGTTTCGAGAAGCCAAATTCCGAGAGAACGACGCCCGTGGCCCGATTCTGGAGTCTCTTATTCGCGCTGGTGCCGATCCTGACGGTGGCGATGTTCATCGCCGGGCCGATGCACGATGTTTGGCTCCCGCGCGATGTTTCCGCCCGCGGCGCGGCGGTCGATCACTTGTTCTACATGATCCTGTGGATCACGGGCGCGGTGTTCGTCGGCACGGAAGGGGCGCTCTTCTGGTTCATGTGGCGTTATGAGCAGCGCTCGGCCGGCGGCGAGGCGCGATTTATCCACGGCAGCCACGCGCTCGAGGTCATTTGGACGATCATTCCGGCCGGCGTGCTGCTGTTCATGGCGTTTTATCAAATGAGCGCCTGGGCGGCCGCCAAGATGGACCAGCCGAACATCGCGCCCACGGTCGAAGTCTCGGCGCGGCAGTTCGAGTGGCGTCTCCGTTATCCGGGCCGCGACGGCAAGTTGGGCACGCAAGACGATCTGTTTCTCGTAAACGATCTGCATCTGCCGGCCCAGGAGGAAGCGCTCGTGGAGCTGAAGAGCATGGATGTGCTGCACAGCTTTTTTCTGCCGAACCTCCGCGTCAAGCAAGACGCGGTGCCGGGCATGACGATTCCGGTGTGGTTCGAGCCGACCCAGCCGGGAGAATACGATCTGATCTGCGCCGAGCTTTGCGGTTGGGGACATTACAAAATGAAGGGCCGGTTGACGATCGAGCCGCGAGCCGATTTCGATCGCTGGCTCGAGCGCAAATACGCCGAACAAGAGGCCGTGCGCGATTCCGCTCCGCCGGCCGGTGAAGTGGGAGGCAATCCATGAGCACGATCAGTGTCCCGGCCGCGCATGCCCCGGAGCATGCCCAGCATGCCGCGGCGCATGCCCAGAGCTTCGTCAGTCGCTATATTTTTTCGCGCGATCACAAAGTGATCGGCATGCAGTTTTTCTTTTCGACCCTGATCTGGTTTCTCATCGGCGGATTGCTGGCCCTGGCAATTCGGTTTCAGGTCGCCTATCCCTGGGCCGACATGCCGGTGATCGGCAAGGCGCTTTTCGGCGGCGAAGGGGGACAAATCTCGCCCGAGTTTTACACCGTGCTATTCACGATGCATGCCTCGGTGATGATCTTTTTCGTGATCATTCCGATCCTGGCCGGCGCTTTCGGCAACTTCTTGATTCCGCTCATGATCGGCGCCGAGGACATGGCTTTTCCCACGCTCAATATGCTGAGCTACTGGTTCATGTGGCCGGCCTTTGCGTGTCTGGGCGCCAGCTTTTTCGTCGCCGGCGGGCCCGCGAAGTCGGGCTGGACCGCCTACCCCACGCTCGCCGAGACCGACACCCTGGGCCAAACTCTCTGGCTGCTTACCATCACCTTCGTCGGCATTTCATCGATGATGGGGTCGATCAACTACATGACCACCATTATTCAAATGCGGGCGCCCGGCATGACCATGTTTCGCCTGCCGATGACGATCTGGGGCATGTTCATCACCGCCATTCTGCAAGCCTTCGCCCTGCCGGTGCTCACGGCGGCCGCGGTGATGCAACTTCTCGACCGGCTCGTGGGAACCGGCTTTTTTCAGCCGGCCGGCTGGACCGCCAACAACGCCCTGCCAGCGGCCGGCGGCGGCCATCCCTTGGCGTGGCAACACTTGTTTTGGTTCTATAGCCACCCGGCCGTGTACATCATGATTCTCCCGGCGATGGGCATGGTGAGCGACATGATCAGTTGCTTCGCCCGCAAACCGCTCTTCGGCTATCGACCGATGATCTATTCGATCTCGGCGATCGCCGGGCTGGGATTCATTGTGTGGGGCCATCACATGTTCGTTTCGGGCATGAACCCGGCCCTGGGCACGACCTTCATGGTGTCGACGATCATGATCGCGCTCCCCAGCGCCATCAAAGTGTTCAACTGGCTCGGCACGATCTGGGGTGGCAAGCTCCAGTTCACCACGCCGATGCTGTTTGCCCTCAGCTTCGTGTCGATGTTCATCATCGGCGGGTTGTCGGGCATTTTCATGGCGGCCCCGCTGGTCGACGTGTATATCACCGACACCTATTTCATCGTGGCCCATCTGCACTATGTGCTCTTCGCCAGCACGGCGATGGGAGTCTTTGGCGCGATCTATTTTTGGTTTCCCAAGATGTTCGGCCGCACGATGAACGAATTTTGGGGCAAGGTCCATTTCTTTTTCACGTTTGTGTTTCTCAATTGCACCTTCTTGCCGATGCATCTTTTGGGCGCCCTGGGAGTGCCCCGGCGCTATGCCGACGTGAATGAATTCGCCTCGTTTCATCATGTCGAGGGGCTGAATATCTTTATCACCTGGAGCGCCGTGGGCATGTTCCTGGCCCAGATTCCGTTCATTATCAACTTCTTCCACAGCTTGTTCTTCGGCCCCCGCGCCGGGCGAAATCCCTGGCATGGCAACGGGCTCGAATGGACCGCTCCCAGTCCGCCGGGACATGGCAATTTCGATTTTCAGCCGGTCGTGTATCGCGGTCCCTACGAATACAACTCGCCGGAGGTCGACGCGGATTTTTATCCGCAAACCCAAGCCCCGCCCGCTGAAAAGCCTGGCCGCCCGGTCCCGGCCCATCCGGTGGCGAACTGATCGCGCGCGAGCGCGATCGGGTTACCGAGCCCGCTCGTAGGTCCGCCGCTGATCCCGTGCGCCAAGAAACGCGAGTTCATGTTGAAAGCCGATATCGCCGCGAAAACCGAGCTCGCCACCAGCGCCGCCACCGATGGCTCGCGCGCCGGCGTCGGGCGTCGAGCGGCGTCGGCTTGTATGGGCGCGAGCCGCTGGCCGCATCGTTTCGCCGTGGCGATGGTTTGCGCCACCTTTCCGTTGATTTTCATCGGTGGCCTTGTCACCACCACCAAAGCCGGCATGGCGGCGCCCGAGGGGTTTTCCACCTACGGTTACCGTTTATTCACCTATCCGCTCCATATGTGGCTTGCGGCGCCCTGGGACCTGTTTATCGAACATGGCCACCGGCTTTGGGCAACCACGGTCGGCCTCATGACGATCGGCTTTTGTGTCTCGGCTTGGCTGTGCGACGGGCGCCGCTGGATGGGGTTCGCGGCCCTGGGCGCCCTGGGCGGAGTGGTTTTTCAGGGCGTGTTGGGGGCGATGCGGGTCGATTTCGACGCCGTGACCCTGGCCCGCGTCCACGGCTGCTTTGGCCCGGCCTTTTTCGGGTTTGGCGTGGCCCTCGCGGTATGCGAATCTCGCTCCTGGGGCGAGGCGCCGAGGGCGGACAACCGGGTCGGGGGCGAGCGGCTGGCCGGCTTGGCCCGCTTGGCCGGCGCCACCGCCGCCCTGGCCTATGTGCAACTGGTGCTGGGCGCGACTTTGCGGCATCTTTCCCTCATGATGACGCCGACCGGATTCCGAATCGCGGTTTGGCTCCATGTGGCGGTAGCCTTCCTCGTGGCGTTTGATATCCTATGGCTTACCCTGCGGATCGCGCGGTTGCCGCGCGCGGCCGCGGGCGACGATTGGCGCCGGTGGCGGGGCTGGCTCTTGCGGCCGGCGACCGCTCTTGCGATGCTCGTCGTGACGCAATTGGCGCTCGGGCTGGGAACCTGGATTTTGAAATATGGCTGGCCCCGCTGGCTCGCGGGAATCCTCGGTCCATCGTTGACCGATGGCTTCACGGTGCGCGGGGCCAGTCGCCTGCAAGCCTGGATCATTACCGGACACGTGGCCGTGGGTTCATTAATCGTGGCGACTTCGGTGCTAGTAACCCTGCGGCTCGCGCGATTGGCGCGCGGCCGCCGAATGCGAGCGGGAAACGCCCAATCCGAGGGAGAACGTGGCATGATCTCCACGACGCTGGTCTACGAGGCGAGGCGAGTCACTTGGCGGGCCACGCTCGCCGATTATCTCGAGCTCACCAAACCGCGCATCGCCACTTTGGTGCTCGTGACCGTGGTCGTGGCCGCGATGCTGGCCGCCGGACGCGCTCCCGGCGGCGTCTTGCTTTGGCACACTCTCTTGGGCACCACGCTCGTGGCCGCCAGCGCCAGCGCGCTCAACCAATGGATCGAGCGCGAGGCCGACGCCCGCATGCCGCGCACCGCCGATCGCCCACTGCCGGCCGGCCGGCTCGCGAGCTGGCAGGTGCTCGCCTTCGGCGGGGCCACGATCATCGCCGGGCTCGCGGAGCTCGCGATCGCCGTCAATCCCGTCACCGCCACGATGGGCTTCTTGACATGGCTCTGCTATGTGGTGATCTATACGCCGCTGAAAAGCCGCACTCCGGCCAACACCGCCGTGGGCGCCGTGGCCGGAGCGCTACCGGTGCTCATCGGTTGGACCAGTGTGGGCGCTCCGCTCGATTTGAAAGCCTGTGGGCTTTTTCTCACCGTGTATTTGTGGCAGTTCCCCCATTTCATGGCGATCGCTTGGCTGTATCGCGGGCAATATGAAGCCGCCGGAATGCGAATGCTGCCGGTGGTCGATCCCTCGGGCCGCCGGGCCGGCGCTCAGGCGGTGCTCTCGGCCTGGACCTTGTTGCCCGTGAGCTTGGTTTCGGTGCTGCATACGAATTCCGGCCTATGGCTCGGCGGAGCGATTTTGGCGCTGGGGCTCGGGCAATTGGCCTGCGCCTTGGCGTTTATGCTCGACCGCGACGAGCGCACGGCGCGGCGCCTGCTGCGAGCGAGCCTCGTCTACCTGCCGGCAGTGCTGGCGGTGCTCACTCTCGGCCCGCTGATGGTCTGGCGGTGGTGAGCCGTCGACCGTCGATCAAAGTTTTGGCGCGTTTCAGCGCCGAGTCACGAATTTTTTCATGAGCCCGGCGTTTGAGTCGTCGGCCGCTTCAGTTCGGAAAGCAAGCCTTGGATACCCACGACCCCGGCCACAAGTCGCTCCCGGCCGCCGCGTCCGCCGCCCCGGGCGCCGTGGAGCCCGCTCACGCCGAGAAGCCGGGCGGCCACCATGCCGCGGTCGCCCTGCGCTATCACTACGCGCTGCCGCTCGCTCCGGCGAAGCTCTTCGTGTGGCTGTTTCTTTCGACCGAGATCATGTTTTTCTCGGCCCTGATCGGGGCCTACATCGTGTTTCGCTTCGGCGCTCCGGCGTGGCCGCGCCCCCACCAGATGCATTTGGTCGAGGCGATCGGCGCCCTGAACACATTCGTGCTGATCTCGTCGAGCGTCTCGGTGGTGCTCGGGCTCGAAGCCGCGCGGGCCAATCGAGCTCGGTCGGCCAAGCTTTGGATTTTGGCGACCTTCGCCCTTGGCGCGTTGTTCCTGGGCATTAAGGCCTATGAATACAACGCCAAGTTCGTGCATGGCCTGTACCCGCGCCGCGACGCGCGAAGCGATCTCTATGAAAAGGCCCACAGCCCGATTTACGAGTGCGCCGACCTCTACTATGTCGCCGCCGTGCGGCAGCGATTGAGCACCGTGGTGGCCGAAGCCGACGCGCGGCCCGACAAGTCGGCCGCCGAGCAGTCCTTTGCCGACGAAGCCAAGTCGCTGCTCAAGCAAGTGGAAACGCTCGAGCGGCGAGCCGTGTCGGGCGACGACCCGCTCGATCGGCGCTTGGCGATGGAGGAAGTGGCCGAGTTGGTCACTCCGCCGCACGAGGCCGCGCCGGGCGCCGGGCACGCCGATCACGATGGCCATTCGTCGGCCGAGCCCGAGGGTCTCAACGATAAATATCCCGCGCTGCGGCTACCGGTGCGAATCCCCGGCGGCAACATGTGGGTGAACACTTACTTCTTGCTGACCGGTTTCCATGCACTGCATGTGGCGATCGGCCTCGTGGTGTTCGCGATCCTGCTGCCCTTCGAGCTTGGCATAGCCTGGGCCGGCTGCATCGAAAACATCGGCCTCTACTGGCACTTCGTCGACCTGGTGTGGATCTTCCTGTTCCCGCTGCTGTATCTGTTCTGAGCTCGGCGCTCTGAGCTCACCGATCCACGCATGGCGGTCGGCATTTCTTACCGCGAGCCGAGTCCACGCTTGCTCGCGTTCATTCGTTTGCCGATTGCCGCGGCCACTTTGTCGCGGAGCTCCATCGTTTCTCGGAACTGCTTGAAGTCGAGCGATTGGTAGCCGGCGCGATGGGCACTGGCCGGGTCGGGATGCGCTTCGATAATGAGGCCATCGGCGCCAGTGGCCACGCTGGCCCGAATTCGTGGTAAAATCAAAACATCGGGCGAAACGCGAACCCGTGTTCGTCGGCGTTCGTCAACCTAGAAAGCACTGCGGGAGTGAACATGACAACCGTGACCATCGAGGAAGCCCAGGCCAAACTGCCAGAGCTAATTGCCCATTTAGCGGCGGGCGAAGAACTGGTGATTACTCGCGATCGGCAACCCATTGCCCGTTTGCTCGCCGAAGAACCGCCGAAACGCCTACCGCGAAAGACAGGCAGCGCCAAGGGGCTGCTGACGATTCTATTCGAAGACGATGAACACTTGAATGGATTCGAGGAGTACATGGAATGAGGGTCTTGCTCGACACCCATGCGTTTCTCTGGTTCATTCTCGATGATCCGCGGTTGAATGAGTCGGCGAAAATTATGATCGCCGATCCGACACATGAAATCGCGATCAGCCCGGCGAGCTACTGGGAGATCGCCATCAAAATCAGGCTGGGCAAATATTCGCTGCCCCAGCCGTACCAATCGTTCATGGATACGCAAATTTCCTCCAACGATTTTTCGATTCTGCCCATTCTGCCGAAGCATACCGCCTTGCTGACAACGATGGATTCGCATCACAAAGACCCGTTCGACCGACTGCTGGTCGCCCAGGCGATGACGGAGAACATGCCCATTGTCAGCGCCGACTCACAATTTGACGCATACGGCGTGACGAGGCTCTGGTAATTCATGAGCAACAACGACCGGTAACCGATCGTCGACAAAGCCTGGAACTTCGCCCTTGCGGCCGGGCCGAGAACGGGCTTGGCGATCGCCTTGGTCGCGCACGGCGTCGTGCACGAAGCATTGAATGAAACACGCCGCTTCCGTTTCGGAGCGCGGCGAATGGCGCCGCAGCGCCCGATCTGTTCACAAGCGTGTTCACAAGCTCGCGTTCATTCGTTTGCCGATTGCCGCGGCTACTTTGCCGCAGAGCTCCATCGTTTCGCGGAATTGCTTGAAGTCGAGCGATTGGTAGCCGTCGCTCTTGGCGCTAGCCGGGTCGGGATGCACTTCGATAATGAGACCATCGGCCCCCGCCGCCACGCTGGCCGCCGCCATTTGCGGCACGAGATACGCATGCCCCGTGCCGTGGCTCGGATCGACCACCACCGGCAAGTGGGTCTTCGAGTGTAAATACACCACGCTGGCCAGCGGCAGCGTGAACCGGGTGTGGCTCTCGAAGGTGCGAATGCCGCGCTCGCACAGCATCACATTCGGATTGCCCGCGTCGAGAATGTATTCGGCCGCCAGCAACAACTCCTCCATCGTGGCGCTCGGACCGCGCTTGAGCAACACCGCCCGGTCGACCTTGCCCACGGCTTCGAGCAACCGATAGTTCTGCATATTGCGGGCGCCGACTTGGAGCACGTCGGCATAGCGGGCCACGAGCTCGACATCTTCGCTGGCCACGACTTCGGTCACCACGGCGAGCCCGGTTTCATTGCGCGCGGCGGCGAGCATCTTGAGGCCCTCTTCCTTGAGGCCCTGAAAGCTATAGGGGCTGGTGCGCGGTTTATACGCGCCGCCGCGCAGGGCGGTGGCGCCCGCCGCCTTGACCGCTTGGGCGCTGGCGAGAATCTGTTCCTCGGTTTCGACCGAGCAAGGGCCGGCGATCACGCCCAGGTTTCCATTACCGGCCGAGAATTCGAGGGCTCGCACCACGGTCGGCTCGCTTTTGAGTTCGATGCTGGCGACTTTGTAGGGCGCGAGTATCGGCAGCACTTCCGCCACGCCGGGCCCGCTTTCGAGTGAGTCCTTGTGTGTTTTTCGATCGTCGCCCACGGCCGCGATCACGGTGCGTTCGTCGCCCACGATCACATGGGCCTTGAGCCCCAGGGTCTCGATCCGCTCGACCATTTGCCGCACATCTTGCTTCGAGGCGTCTTTCTTCATCACGACGATCACGGTCACGCACTCCGGGAGAGTAGGAAAAGTCAGGGAAGGATAGGGGGCTCGTTCGTGGCGTCGGGGGCGCCATTGGCCCGAGGGGCCCGCGGCGCCGCGCGAAAAAACGCACCCGAAAAAACGAACCCCAGACGACGCGCGGCGCGGTCTGGGGCTTCGATTTATCGTTGCCCGCCCAGAAGGCGTTGTCAATGGCGCCCGGCCCTCGCGATTCGGGCGGTGGAGGATCGCTCGCGCTACCGCACTCGGCATTGGAATCGCACCAAGCCGCCTTGTCCCGGGTCGAGCGGTTCGGCGAATTCCCAGCGCAAGGCCAGCGAGTCGCCGGCATTGGGATCGGCGAAGAAGGCGGCGTCGCGGCTGCTCTTGGCCGATCCTTCGACATATTCCAGCCGCGTCGTGAGGTTGTCGATGAGCGTCACATTGCCGATCGGCGCGTCGCCCATGTTGTCGTAGCGAATGGTGAAGTCCACCACATCGCCCGGCCGAGCCTGATTCGTCGAGGCGACTTTCACGACCCGGAGCCGTGGATTTTGCGGCGTGTCGACGCGGTAAGTCTGTTCGGCCTTCTGATCGCCGGTGTCGACCTTGGCCTCCACGCGATCGATCACCACTTGCAACGCCTGATCGCCCTCCCAGGTGATCGCGGCGTCGACGCTCTCCATGAGCCGGACCTTTTCGGTTTCGTCGAACGTGCCGAGCCGAATGATCTCGAAGTCCTCGTGGGCGCTCACGCGATTTTGCGCGGCGTTGGGAAACTCGCGGGCGAGCAAAATGCTCTGGCCCTGCCGCAAATGCGCGATCGACACCTGTCTGACGCCGGTATCGTCGATCGGCTGCACCGGCTGCATGGCGGTCGTCGCGACCCAGCGGTCGATTTCCACTTGCGGCCCGACCGGCGCGTGCGAGGCTTCGATCTGGTCGCGCCGCTTGCTCGAACGTGTCTCTTCCACGGCGCGCACGGCGGCGAAACGCGGGGCATAGATATTCACGCGATTCGAGGGCTCGACCAGAGTGCGTCCGTCGAGCGTGTCGAAATGCACGATCGTGTCTTCGAGCTCCAGGCCGTTGACTTGTCCTTGGGCGTTGACCGTGACCGGCACTTCCTTGTCGCCGCCATCGGCGAGGTATTCATCGTGGGGCCAGGGAAGCGAAATGCCCGGCGGCGCCCAGGGCGAGACAATCGTTTGCGGTAGCGGAGCCGGCGGCATCGCGATGCCAAACAGCGATCGCTCGGGCGGAGCCATCATCGTCGCCGTGGCCGCGCCGCCAGTCGCGAGGCCACCCGAGGTGTAGGTCGAAGCCATTTGCTGGCCGCCGGCCGGATATCCACCCGGAGCGCCCGCGACGCCGCCGGCCATCCAGCCGCTCGCGCCGCCGGAGTGGCAGGAACAAAACGAGATCGTGGCCAGGGCGATCAGCGCGAGCGACGAGCGCCGCGCCGCCGCGCGACACCGGGCCGTGAACATCGGGCTAAGCGTCATCGCGTGGTCTCTCGGGGGCGAAAGGCATTGCGCAGATCGAGGCGCGAGTGTTTGCTCGGCGCCGTCGGTAGCGGCGCTCGCGCGAGCGGCGTGGCCGCGGCCGGCGATTGGCCGGGGCCGGTGGTTTGCGTGCTGGCTTTGCTCGCCGCGGCTCGCGCGGCTTGAGCGGCGGCGGCGCCGGCGGGCATTTCAAAGCGAAGAAATGGCGGCGAGCCAAAGAGAAATGTCGCGTCGGGCCCGTCGGCGCTCGGCAGCAGTCCGCCCATGCGCACGATCGCCATCGGGCGACCCAGGCGATCGGCGATGTCGAGCGGATTTTCGCCCGGCCTCACTTGAAACGCCTCTTGCTGCCGCGGCTGCTCGGCCACGGCCAGCGCATCGAGCGGCTCTTCGAGATAGACGACTCGCGTGACGAACTTGCCGTCGAGCGCCAGTTGCAGATCGTCGGCGGCTAGTTCGATCGTGATCGGGAACCGGCCTTCGAGGCCCACCGGCGGATAGAGCCGGTCGATGACTTCGATCGTGGGATAGACTTCGAGCGCTTCGGCGTCGGGAATGTTGGTGACCCGCAGGCGATACACGGCGCCGATCAGGAACCCGGCTTCCGTGACGCCGCCATGGGCGGCTTCGAATTGGCCATCGACCGCCAGCGAGACCTTGGCGCCCGGCGGGGCCGTGATCTCGACCGGCTGAAAGTAACCCGGCAATGGTCCGCCCCGCGAAAGCTGCAAGCTTCCAATCGCTCCCGGTGGCATAGCGTCGGCGTGGAAGTAGTGAACCTCGGGCGGCTGGGCCGGCGATATCGTCGCCGCCGCCAACCACGCCAGGCTCACACACAACGCCGTGCTTGCAGCTCGCTCAAGACGATGCGTCATGAGGCGGGGCTTGTGGACCATTGTCGTGTTTGCTCCCCCAAAAATGAAAGGCGACGAGCCTTTGTTCGAGCCACGGAGTCCAACTCGTCGCATTCGCGGCGCTTTTCGAAGGCCACTTCTTTCGAAGGATACTTCGATCAACGCGATCGCATGTTGAACTTCAACCCAGGCGGTCGGACGCCACGCCGCGAGCATTGCTCGAAGCTTCGCGCCGCCCCCATGCGCCCGGCCGATTACTGCGGCGGCGGCGCCATGCCCTGGCCGGCTTCTGGCGGGCAAGTCCCGTCACTTGGGCAGTCGGGCGCACGGCCATGTTGCTTGATCCAGGCGTCGGTCACCGGCCACGGAGTGCTATAGCCGGGCGATTGCTTCACGTGGTAATTGAAGGTCGTCGCCGGGCCGGGCACATGCATGTGGGTGTGATTCACGACTCCCGATTTTTGCAAGCCGGCCGGCTGACCGAGCGGAATATGCGGCGGTCCGGGCAGACCGATCGGAGTGCCGACCATCGGCATGCCGTAGGGCGGAATCGTCACTCCCGAGATAAACCCGCGCGGCGAACCGTAGACCGCCATCGGCCCGCCATCGGGGCCGGCGCCGGCCACGAGCCCTCCGGCCACTCCGCCCGGCTGCGGCACTTCCAAATCCATGTTGCCGATGCGAATGATGGCCAGAATCGTGCCCCGGCGATCGGCCTCGACAATCGGATCGAGGCCCGGATCAAGGCGAGTGCTTACCAAGGTCTCGACTCCGGCCAGGGCCAGTTCCTGGAACTCGGCGTCGGGCAGATAGATGACTTTGGTCACGAAGTTGCCCGACTGCACCTGATCGAAGTCTTCTTCGCTGAACTGAATCGGGATCGCGTTGTGCGTGAGATAGGCTTCGGTTCGCGGCGTGGCGATGCCGACTTCGAGCGTCGGATACAGTTCCACGCCGGGCCGATTCGGGATATTCGAGAGCTTCAAGCGATAGATCGCCGCCTGGGTGAAATTGTAGCGACCAGGCACGACCAGCGGCTCGGAGTCGAATGCGCCCGGCGTGGCGACGTCCCAATTGACGTTCATGCCGTCGGGGCTTGCAAACACGATTTGCGAGACCTGCGCCATCGGGGGCGCCATGGGCGGCGGAATCAACACCCCGGGCCCCGGCCCGCCGACACCCGGTCCCGGCTCCATCATCATTTCCGGCGGCGGCGCGTTGTGCCGAAGCCCGCCCGGATGCGGACAGTTGTCGGAATAACTGGTTCTGGACCAGGGGGTGTAAAAGTTTCTACACCCGGCGCCGCCTGCTAGCAACGTGGCGGCAAGCGCGCACGCAGTCATCTTACGTTTCATCGTCATTCCCCCCTCGGCGAACCTGTGAGGCAACCAGGGCGATCGCCTGGCGCTTGTGCGTTGTGTGGTTGGTTCCGTGTCGCGCTTCGCTCGGCGCCAGCGGGCGCCGAAAACCTCCGGCCTTGGTTCCGGACTGACATAGACCCGACTTCGCGAGCAACCTAGAATCCCGCGGACTTCGAGGCCGGCCGCCCCAGGGCCGAACGAGCGATTTCGCCGAGCCTTGCGGGGCCGGCATGCGGCTCGTCGCTTTCCTACGAATACATGGTCGGCGCGTTGTCCGCCGATTCTTTGGAAAATCCGGCAAAACCCGAATATGCGTTACAAGCCGCCCAGCATCTCCATCGTGGTTTTGGGCCTGGGCGCGGCGCTCGGCGCCGGCGCCGAGTGTCGCCCGAGCGCTGCCGCCGACGCGCCCCTGGCCGCGCGGCAACCGCTCGCAACGCCGGCGCCCGCGAACGCGGCCGCGGCGACCCTGCCCGCGGGAACAAGACCGATGGCCGAGCCCGCCCGCGCGCCGAAGCCGCGGCCCGCGGTGCGAGTGGCCCGTGTCGCGCGGGCCGTGGTCGACGGCGAGTCGTTTCAGCCCCAGGGCACGGCGGCCCAATACTTCGACCACATGGTCACGACGATCGAGAGTCGCCGATCGATTTCGGCCAAGGTTCGCTTTCGCATCGACGAGTTCGGCCAGTCGCTCGTCGGCTCCGGTATCTATTTGCAGCAATCGCTTGCCACGAGCCCAGCGACCTCGGCCGAACGCGCACTGCGGTTCGAAATCAAAATGCAAGTGGGTGACCACACGACCAATGTGCTCCAAGTGGCCGATGGCGCCCGATTCTGGAACTACGAGGAAATGCCCGACGGCGCCACGCTCTCGACGATCGATCTCGCGAGACTGCGGCGCAGACTCGAAAAACAGCCCACGCCGCTCATCGCCCCGCAAGCCGCCTGGATGGCGCTCGGCGGCCTGCCGCGCTCTGGCGCAAGGCATGAGCCAGAACTTCGATTTTTCGACCGTCGCGCCCGCGAAGCTCGACGCCTTTCCGGTGCTCGCGATCGCGGGCGCATGGAAACCGGCGCGGCTCGCGGAGATGGAGCCCGAGCAGAAAGAGGCGATTCTGAAAGGCGAACCGCTCGATGTATCGAAGCTGCCGCGATATTTGCCGGAGCGCATCGTGGTGCTCGTGGGCCGTAACGACATGTTTCCCTATCGCATCGAATTCTGGCGGCGGCTGCCCGCCGCGCGCGGCTGGAAATTGAAGGCGCCACCGCCGGTCGACACACTGCTGATGGCGATTGAGTTTTATGAAGTGCGCACCGACGCGCCGATCGACCCCCGGCAGTTTGCCTACAATCCCGGCGCGCTCAATAAGACCGATCGCACCGACCAATTCCTCCTCGCCTTCGGCCTCTCCGACGACCTTCAAGCCACCCGCCCCGCCGCCGACCAGCGCCACTAAATCCTTCTCCGCCTGGGAGAAGGTTGGCGATCCAGATGACGGCGCCGAAAATGGCCCCTACCCATAGCGCGTCGATCACTCGAAATATTATTCTCGCGCATGGGCCCGGCGCCGGATTACATACGAAATCCCTTGTAATTAGCAAATGTACCGTGCCCGTCGTTATGCAAGCATAAATCAACGACCACGCAGCCCCAAGTTCGAGGCGGATCGCGGGTGCGCCGGCCGCAACGGCGATTACGCCAAGCAGAAACACGATGATCGCATTCGGTGTGTTCATGGATATCCGCGCACAATCCTAGCAGTTAGGCTCCCCGCTCCGGGGTCGCCAGGGCTTGGGCATCGCGGGCGATCGTGGCGCAGATGTCTTCGAGCGGCAGGCTGTTCGGCTCCGTGCCGAAGGGGTCTTCGACTTCGACGCCCGCTTCTTCGATGCCCAGCATGCCCAGCGCCACCACCGCCACCACCAGCGGCGCGGCGAAGCCCATCTTGGCCACCAGCACCAAGGGCAGCGTGAAGAGATAGAGCATCAGCACTTGCTTGATGAGCGCGGCGTATACGAACGGCAGCGGCGTCTTTTGAATGCGTTCGCAGCCGCCCTGATTGTCGACCAGCCGATTGAGCTCCCCTTCGAGCGTCATTGCTTGGATCGAATCAAGCGCGCCGGCGCGGCGCCGGGCGTTGATCCAGGCGCTGATCGACTTCGCGAGCATCGTCGGTGGACTCGCCGCGGCGAGCACGCGCTCGGCCACCGGCAGCGAGACGAACTTCTCGATTTCGCCCGCCCAGCCCGCGCCGTTCCATCGGGGCGCGTTCGGGCTATTCAAGCGGGGGTCGCTCTGGCTCGCGGGGGCGGAGCGGCTCGAGCGGCGCAGGTTATCTCGCACCAAAATGCAATAAGCGGAAATCAAGCCGGCGAGCTCTTCGGCCGGCGGAGCATACATCGCGCCCAGCCGCGCGAGATTGCGCGAGGCGTTGACGATCGCTCCCCAGCATTGCCGGCCTTCCCAGTAGCGATTGATCGAGGCCGTGGTGCGAGAGGAAATGAGCATGCCCAGCGCCACGCCGAGCACCGTGTGGCCCAATTGGTCGAGGGCCGGCAACGCGTAGCCGTAGTGTTCGAGCACGCGGTCGTTGAGCACGCACAGCGCGAGACTAAAGCCGGTCAAAAGCCCAACGCGCCCGAGCACATTCGGGAGCACCGTGCCGTGGAGCGAGAGCGTCACGCGCCACCAGCTTTTTCGCGAATATTCGATCACGGCGCCAGGCTTTCACGCGGGTTGGGGTCGTCGGCGCTTTCGGCCGGGAATTTGCGGCTCTCGAACTGTTCGAGCCATGCTTCCCACTGGGCCCGAGTGCGCGAGCTCGGAAACGGCTCGGGCGGAATCGGTTTCGGGCTGTTCCACACCACATCGAATTCAAGCGATTCGTCGACCTGCCCAATCAGCGCCAGGCGGGCCGCGTGGCGATTGCTCGCCGAGAGCGTCACCAGACCCTCGGGCGCCTCGCGGCGCTGCGCGACAAACGCGCGACGGATCTCGGGCGTTTTGTCCGAGCGCGCCGCCGTGACCGCTTCGGCCCAAAGTCGCACTCCGTTGTAGGCCGCTTCCATCGGATCGTTCACCACGCGGTCGGGCCCGTAGCGATCGCGAAACCGCCGAATAAATTGCTGGTTGGCTTCGATCGAGCCGCTTTGAAAATAGCTCCAAGCGGCATACGCGCCCACGATATGCTCTTGGGCCAAGCCGCGCAGATCGTCTTCGGTCAAGCGAAACGAAATCACGGCCACTTGCGGCATGGTGATTCCAGCGGCGTCGAGGCAATGAAACAACGCGAAGTTGCCGGAGCCGCTCACGGTACACATCACGCAATCGGCGCCCGTGGCTTTGATCCGTTCGGCCACGGGCATGAAGTGGGTGCTTCCGAGGCTCACATGCTCGTCGCCCACGACCTCGCCACCGAGCGAAGTGAGCTCGTCGCGCAGGATTTCATGGGAAGCATGGGAATAAATGCCTTCGGCGCCGACGAGGAAGAACTTTCGCTTGCCCAAGTGGGCATAAGCAAACTTGGCGGCGGGCAGCAGTTGTTGATTTGGCGCACCGCCCATATAGATCACATAGGGCGATTCCTCGAGCCCTTCGTAGGTCAGTGGAAACACGAGCAGATTGTCGTGAGCCCGGCAGACGGCTTCCACCATTTTGCGCGAGGGCGAACGCCAGCAGCCGAAGAGAGTGACGACCTGTTCGTGCTCGACGAGGTCCTGGGCCTCGGCGGCGAATTTGGCGTCGCGCGATTGACCATCGCGCCACAGCGGCTCGACGGCTCGCCCGCCCAAGAGCCCGCCCGCCGCGTTGATCTCCTCGACCGCGAGCAACATTGCGTCGAGCAACGGGCGCTCGCTCGCGCGCATCACGCCCGAGAGCGAGAGCAAGATGCCGATCTTGATCGGCGGCAGGCCCGGTTTCGGCGCCGCGGCTGTCGGGCCGGTGGACGATGGGCCCGCGAATGTCGATGCGCCGGGAACCGAAGCGGCGGGCGTCGGATTCGCCGGCGTGCCCGACGCGGCGCCGCCTTCGGCTGGCGCGAGCACGACCGGCTCGCCCGGAACGCCGGTCGGATCGGCCGAGGAGCCCGCGACCGTGCTTTTGAAATCGTGCCATTGATACCAGAGCCCGACCAGTAGCGCGAGGGCAATGGTCGCCACTCCGCTCGCGGCGCTCCAGCCAAACTTTTTTTTGCGGGACCACGCCATTCGCATGTGCGAGCGGGGCGAGTTTTGCCGTCCCGCCGGCGCCGGACCGGCTTGACGTTCGATCAGCTCGATCGCCTCGACCACGCTCCGCGCGTCGGCCGGCCGATCGAGCGGGCTCTTGGCCAGGAGGCTATCGACCAGCTTGGCCACCGCCGCCGGCACATCGGGATGTTTCTCGCGAATGCTCGGCGGCTCGTCGCGCACCACCGCATGCAGCGTGGCGATGTCCGAAGTGCGGTCGAAGGGCGTGGCGCCATCGAGCATCGCATACATCAGGCAGCCCAGGGCAAACAGATCGGAGCGGCCATCGGCCGAGAAGCCGCACGCCTGCTCGGGACTCATATAGCCCGGAGTGCCGACCACGCGACCTTGCATCGTGAGATTCTCGCTCGACACGATCGGCCGCGCCACGCCGAAGTCGAGCACCTTCACGCGCCCGCCAGTCGGGCCGCCCTGGGCATTTTCCAAGAACACATTGGCCGGCTTGATATCGCGATGCACCAGCCGCTTGGCATGGGCCACCTCGAGCCCTTCGGCCACTTCGCGGGAAATCCGTAATGTCTCGGCCAGAGGCAAGCGGCCCTCGCGTGTCAGGCGATCGTCGAGCGTTTCGCCTTCGAGCAGTTCCATCACGATATAAGGACAAGGTTGTTGACCGACCTGGTGGATCGTGACAATCCGGTCGTGCGGCAGCGAGGCGGCGAGCCGCGCCTCCTGCAAAAAGCGGCGCGTGTGCGATTCGTCGGTCTCTTCTTGACGCAGCACTTTGATCGCCACCCGGCGCCCGAGCAAGTCGTCGCTCGCCTCGAACACGATTCCCATGCCGCCCTGGCCGAGCACGCGAAGAATGCGATAACCGCCCAAGCGGCCGAGCTCGCCCTGGCGCTCGGGCGGATCGAGAAACGGATACATCCGATCGTCGCGACCGGCCGCGGGGCTCGAGGGCGCATCGACCGTGGGCGCCAAGTGAACCGGTGTCGACCGCCCGTGGGAGGCGGGCGATTCGATGGGCGCTGGCGAATCAGCGGGGGAGTCGTGCTCGCGATTCGGGGTTCGATGCGTGGCCGATGGCGTCGAGGCCGATGGCGCCGCGGCGGTTTGAAAGCCGCCGGTGTTCGCTCCCGCGATTGCGCCGAGCGTGTTCGCGTTGGTTTTCCCTAGGCCGGCTTCGGCCAATTGCTTGCGGCAAGGCTCGCACAGGGCGGCGTGGCGCAGCAGCTTTTCGCGCCGCTCGGGATGCAACTCGCCGCTCTGGAGCGCGCGAACTTCATTGGCGCCGAAACAGGCTTCGCTCGCGGGGTCCGCAGGCATGCGCAGCTCGCAGGAAAGGCGTCTTCACGCTTTGTCCGAGTCATTTATCGGCGGCAAGAATTTGCCGCGCGTCGCTTCGGCCAGCGGCGCGAAGCGCTGCTCGCTCGGGTCGTAAGCGGTGACCGATCCATTTTCAAAATGATAAATCCACGAATGCAATCGCATTTCGCCCTTGGCCACGCGACCGCTCACTTCCGGATAGCTTGCCAAATGCTCGGCTTGCAAAAGCACGTTTTGCTCGATCACCGCCGAGAGCAACTGGGCCGGAGACGCCTCGGGCATCGCCGCCTTGCGCGGGCCAGCGCCGGATCCGCAATTCGCAGCCACTCGACCACGCCGGGCAGATCGGCCACCGCCTCGGGCGCGAGCAGTCCTTGCATGGCGCCGCACTGCGAATGGCCACACAAGATAATGTCGCGCACATTCAAACGCTCGACGGCGTATTGAATCGTGGCCGCTTCGCCACCGGTGGTCGAGCCCGGCGGGGGAATGATGTTGCCGGCATTGCGCAATACAAACAGCTCGCCCGGATTGGTTTGCGTCAGCAGATTAGGATTAATCCGCGAGTCGCTACAGGTGATGAATAGCGCGAGCGGTTGTTGGCCGCCCTTTAAATCCTCGAACAACTCCTGCATCGGGCCGAAGACTTTTTTCTGAAAATCGACCACCCCTTGAATGATGCGTGTCATGCCCCAAGCCTTTCAGCCCGCCTCCGACTCGATCTATCGAAACCCGTTCGGACTCGCGCGCCGAACACCTCGCCCCCATGTTTCGCCTCCGCCGACTCGACGCGGCCTGGAAATTATACCCTACGCCGAGCGACTCTTGCCTGGCGATCCGACTCCCCCAATCCGGTTGGTGGGCGAGCCCGAAAACCGCGTTTGACCACCGCCACCGCGAGGGGATTCGCGTTTGCCCAGGGCAATAATGCGGCGCCGCGCGCCTCGTGGGAGAAACTCTATCTCACCGGCATAACCACGACAAGCGCTCTCACCGAGCGCACGGCCCAACGCCGAAGGGGGGATTGAGCCGCGGGCCCCATGAAATACCGCCCTTACGATTACCTTCCAGGGGCCCTTACAAGCGTGAGCCGATTTGATAAACGGCCAGCGCCGCCAGATAGGCCAGGAGCGTCATGTAGCCGAAGCTAAACGCCGGCCAGGTCCAGCTATTCGTCTCGCGGCGTATTACCGCCAGGGTCGACGCGCATTGGCAGCAGAGCGCGAAAAACACCATGATCGATAGCGCCACCGGCACATTGTAGACCGGTAGCCCGGTCTGGTCCCAGCGGGCATTGCGCAACTGGGCGACGAGCTTCCCGCGATCGCCCTCGGACTCCGCCTTGAGGCTTTCGCCCAGATCGTAAATCACGCCGAGCACGCCCACCACCACCTCGCGGGCCGGAAACGACGCGATCACGGCCGAGCCGATTCGCCAGTCCCAGCCCAGCGGGCGGACCGCCGGCTCGATCCAATGACCCATGCGACCCAGGTAGCTCTGACGCTGATATTCGGCGGCGATTTGATTGTTGATCTCGGCCCGCGCATGGGCGATCTGGTCCTGGGTCTTGGCGTCATTGGCCGGCGCCTCGGCCGCGCGGGCATCGAGCGCGGCGATGCGCTCGGCGAAGGGCGCTTCGATCGCGGCGCTGTCGTGGGGAAAATAGCCCGCGGCCCACACCAGGATCGTCACCGCGAGAATCGTCGTGCCTGCTCGATGCACGAACAGCCAGCCGCGCTCGAACATCCGGTACAACACATGCCGCGCCTCGGGCAGTTTGTAGGTCGGCAGCTCCAACACGAAGGGCGGCGTTGGACCGCGCAGCAAAGTGCGCTTCAGCGCCAGCGACACTCCGGCCGCGACCACGATGCCCACCAAATACATGCCCATCAGCGTGAGCCCATGCAGCCGCACGAGGCCAAACAGCCACGAACGCTCGGGAATGAACGCTTCGATCAGAATCAGATACACCGGCAGCCGGGCACTGCAACTCATCAGCGGAGCGACAAGGATCGTGGTGATCCGATCGCGGCGATTCTCGAGCACCCGCGTGGCCATGATTCCCGGCACCGCGCAAGCAAACGAAGAGAGCAGCGGAATAAACGACTTTCCGCTCAGCCCCAGCGGCGTCATCAATCGATCCATCAGATACGCGGCGCGGGCCATGTAGCCGCAATCCTCGAGCACGGCGATGAAGAAGAACAAAATCAGAATCTGCGGCAAAAACACCAGCACTCCGCCCACGCCGCCCAAAATTCCCTTCACCACCAGCGAGCGGAGCATGCCCTCGGGCAGCGCCTCGGCGCAGAGACCGGCCAGCGCGTCGACCGTGTCGCTGATTGCGTCCATCGCCGGCTGGGCCACCACGAACACGCTCGTGAACACGATCAGCATCATCAGCATGAAAAACAGCAAACCCCACACTCGATGCGTGAGCACGCGATCGATCCGGTCGGTCGCCGTCACGCGGCGCAGTCGAGGGACGCGTCACCACGCCCTCGAGCACAGAAGCCAGCCATTCGTAGCGGGCCATGGCCTCGACCGCCGGAACTGGCGCTCCGGCCGCCGCCAAGCGCTGCCGCGCCGCATCGAGCAGCGGCGTGAGTTGCTCGCGCCGGCCATTGAACGAGATGTTCTTGAAGGTAATTCGACGTGTCGAGCAGCAGCCGCTCGACCAGATATCGAGGCAAGGGGCCGTGTAAAGCGGGATCGCTTTTTGAATTCGCGGGATCGCCGTTGGACTGGATAAACTCCGCCGCGGCCTCGCCGAGCGGCATGGTTTGCAGCGACCGCTCGAGCGCATCGACTTCCTGGCGAAATGCCGTGGGGAAGGGATCGCACGCCGCCGGACGCTTGCCCTGGGTCGCGGCTTCCAGCAGCGCTTGCCGCAGCGCATCCAAGCCGCGGCGACTATTGGCCTGAATGGCGACAACCGGCGTTCCGAGCCGAGCCGAGAGCTTTTCGACATCGACCCGCACCCCGCGGCTCTCGGCCACGTCGACCATGTTGAGCGCCACCACCACCGGCTTACCGAGCGCCAGTGTTTGGCTGACCAGATAAAGATTCCGCTCGAGATTGCTGGCGTCGACCACGCTCAGCACGCAATCCACCGGGCGAGAATCGGCTTGCCGGCCAAGCAGCACCTCGACCGCCACCATTTCATCGAGCGACCGGGGCGCGAGGCTATAGGAGCCGGGTAGGTCGATGAATTCGAATCGCCGGCTCTCGATCGTGGCGTGACCGATCTTTTTTTCGACCGTTACCCCGGGATAGTTGCCAGTGCGCTGCCGCACTCCGCTCAAGGCGCCGAACAACGTTGATTTGCCGGTGTTCGGGTTCCCGACCAGCGCCACGCAGCACGGCGACTCGGAGGCTGCTTGGTTCATGGCAAAAAATCGCAGGGGCCCGGGGCCCGAGCGAGGATTCGATGCGGCGGTGGGTCGAAAAGCAATAAATCGCGAAAAAGGGCGAATACGTGCATCATCGAACACGACGCTAACGAGCGGCCGGAGATTGAGACTCGATTGCAACGCGGCCGGCTTCCGTGCGGCGGAGTGAAAGGCGGTAGCCGCGAATTTCGATCTCGAGCGGATCGCCCAGCGGCGCCGCCCCGACGACGCGCACTTCGGCCCCGGGCGTGACCCCCATTTCCAAGAGCCGCAGGCTCACATCGTCGTTGCCCAGGACTTGGACCACGCGGCCGACCGAACCGATCAGCGCCTCGGCAAGCAGCGTCACGAGGCCGCTCCCATTTGCACCAGCACTTTGACTTCGTCGGAGCGAAAACATAATTCTCGCGCCGCCAACCGAATGATGCAGGGGCTTCCGAGTCGCACCATTTCAACCGTGGCCCCAAATCGCAGGCCCAACTCCTCGAAGCGATGCACCGCCTCGGGCGCTCCAAACACTTGCCGCACCGCGCCGGATTGGCCCGGCGGCAGCATTTGCATGGGAATCCAATCGACCATGGGCGAGACTCTTGCTGGGGTGATCGACGAACCGCTGCTGAAAACGGCGCCGGCCAAACAACCGCGACCACTCGGCGAAGCGGTCTGGGATCGAAACCGGCTAGCCTATTCACAATGAGACTCAATCTCAGATGGCTGACCGATTGTACGGGCGGCGCGCGGGACTTGCAACTGAAAAAGCAAAGTTTTGCGAGGAAGCAACCGTGCCAGCCCCGTCACTTTTGGCGCCATCGTCGCCCAGCGGCCGGAAGCAAGCATGCCGCCGCGAGCTCGACGCAAATTGCCGCGAAGGCGGCCAGAACCGCGATCTAGATGAGTATCTTGGCAAAAAAGTGCACGGATCGCTCTCGTTCCGCGGCCGGGGTCACGGCGGGATCACACCTTTTCGATCGAGACACAAATTCCGCCGGCGCGGAAGAATTTGTGCATGCGCGTGAACCAAAGTTCATCGCGCCACACGAGTCCCAGGTCTTGGCAGATGCCAAACAGTTCCGCCCGATTGTATGTGCGGCAGCACCAGAACCGGCTCGTCCAGGCGCCCCAGAAACTGTCTTCCGTCGCCAAGAGCAACATTCGGCCGCCGCGCGTGAGCACCCGGGCCATTTCGGCCAATCCGGCCCGCGGGTCGGGCACATGCTCGAGCACATAGCCGCAAGTCAGGCAATCGAAGCTGCCATCGGCAAACGGCAGATGGGTCAGATCGCCGGCCACATAGCTCGGGCGGTCGTTCTTGAGCCTCGCTCGGGCGCGGCGGAGCATTTGGTGCGAAAGATCGCAGCAGGTGATTTCGCACTCGGGGTCGGCGTATTTCAGGGCATGGGTGGCGAGTTGGCCGGCGCCGCTGCCGACATCCAAGATTCGCGTGACGCCGCGAAGGTCGAACTTGCGCTTGCGCAGCAGCTTGTCGCCCAGCGGAATATGCAGCGAAACCAAGCTACAGGCCGCCAGCATCGCCCCCTGGGGGCCGCCGTAAATATCGCGAATTTTGTCGCGATATTCCTCGTAACTCACCCGCTGGATCAGGTCGTTGCCGACCAGCCGATGGATGATTTTGTTGCGTTTGACATGCGACGCTTTGGAATCCTTCGGACGGCGCTTGACGCGTGGCGCCTCTGCGTTGCGAATCATCAAACCGTTCTCCGCGAAGCAAGCATTTCGCCGATTCGTGATGGTTAGACGTATACTCGACGGTTGTAGATATACCACTCCAGAATTAAGAATCCTAGAGCCAGTAGCAGGAGCGGCCGCCAGGTCTCGCGGCGGGCGCCCTCTTCGCGGCCCTCGACCGGCGCCTCGCTCGCGCCGAGCCGCAACGGTCGAATGCGTGGGCGGATATCGCTTTCGGCCGAGTTAAATAGATTGACGGCAAATCGTGATGTCGTCGAGTCCTTTTCCAAAACTTCATACACGCCGAGCTCCTCCCCACCCGGAAAACGCAACTGATTTTGCCGGTCGCGCCGCACATGCGTGACTTTGCCGCTGGGCGATCGCACATCGACCGCCTCGCTCGCCCCCTCGAGCGACACGCTTTGCCCCGGCGATACCCCTTGCTCGCCCCCCGCTTCGGGCCGGGCGCCCAAGAAGTCGAGCGCGCTCCGCAGCATCACCACGAAGCTCAACCGCAATGGCCAATCGGTGTTGCGCTCGAGTTGCCCGTCGGCCCCCACATCCATCAGCGGGGCGCCGAGCACCGCGTCGCGCCAAAGGTCTCGCTGAGCCACGGCAAATAGAATGCCTTCGTTGGATTCCATGAGCGTGGCGGCGCCCGGTGGAGGGGTGATAGGCCGGGCCGCCGCGAAAATCACATCGCCCATGTCGACATACCGCATAATCGGGGCGGCGGCGTTCAAGTCGATGATCTCCGGCGCCGCCACTCGCTCGCCCAGCGACCAACCGCCCCCCGGCGGAACATCGCCGATATAAAGCGTGCTCGCATTGGGCGATTTCTCGGGGTGGCAGAGCTCATAGACCACGAAGTCATAACGCCCCGCCTCGGCCGCGGACCGATAATCCTCGGTGTCGAGAAACTCGGGCTTCACGATCCGCAGGTCGATCGCCTCGCCCGCGCTCGCCAGCGCCTGCTCGAGCGGCTTGTCGCCGGGCGTGACCAGCAGCGCCTGGGCGCTTCGCTTTGGCCGGGCGATGGTCCAAGCCCGGTCGTCGATGGCCAACTGGCCTCCCGGCGCCACGACCAGTTCGAGCACGGCTTCCGCCACGTCGGCCAGATCGAAGTTGACCACCGCCGATTCGCCCGCCTTGATCGCCACCCGAGCGGCGTCGACCAGCGATCCATCGCGATGGAGCTCGACTTCGGCCGTGACATCGCGGCTTCCAAAATTTTCCAGCCGGCCGAAGGTTTGCAAGCGGCTGAGTTGCGAATCGGGCCGCTTGGCGCTGAAAGCCGCGATCGCCAGATTCGTGGCGTCCTTCGCGCCGATCGGCACAAGCACGGGCGCGAGCGAGCCGAGCGACGCATTGGCGAGGCTTGGAAAATTGCCATCGCTCACGACATAGAGCGTGGCGGCGGCGCCGCGCGGTTGTTTGCCACTCGTGGCCGGCGCCGAATCGGTCTTGGGTTTTGCGTCGGCGGGACCCGCCACGCCGGCGGTTGGCGATGAACCGGTCGCGCTCGCGTCGCCGGCGCTGGCAAAGGCGGTCGCCAGCCGCAGCGCTTCGGCTAGCGAAGTGGGGCGGGCGGTTTGCGGAATGGCGTCGAGCCGTTCGCGCAGCGCGCGATGATTGTCGGTAAACGATTGCTCGACCTGCGCCGAATCGTTGAAGCTGATGAGCATCGCCTCTTCGCCCGACTTCATTTGCTCGATGAGTTCGCGGGCCTTGCGCTTGGCCTCGGCCAGCCGGCTGGGGGCGACATCGGTGGCGGCCATGCTCCCGGAATTGTCGATCAGAAATACGAACCGCTGCCCGGCGAGCCGGCTGCCGTTCCATCCCACGCGCAGCGCCGCCAAGGCCAGGCACGCGACGACGAGCAGTTGCAAAAGCAGCAGCAAGCTCCGCCGCAGCCTTTGCCAGATGCTGTTGATGCGCAGGTCCTCGATCGACTTCCGCCAGAGATAGGTGCTCGGTGTTTCGAGCGGCCGGCGGCGAAGCTTCAGAAAATAAAGCGATACGATGCCGATGGCCGCCGCCGCCAAAAGTCCCCATTGCCAGGGTCCGAGCATGTTCGACACATTCATCGCAGCAACCCCCGCTGGACGAGCAGGCCGCCCAAGAGCCGATCGACCGGCAGCGCGGTGCTGGCCGGAATGTAATGCAGCCCCCGCCGGGTGCAAAATTCCTTGGCGCCGGAGCAAAATTCGGCCAGCGTGCGCCGATACGCGCCGCAGCAGCGGGGCGCTGGCCGTGACTTCGACCGTCGCTCCGTCCTCGCAGTCGAGCAATTGCAAGTCGCCCTGCAAGTCGGGCTCGAGCTCCTCGACACTCAGCACATGCACGATATACACATCCATCGACCGCGAGAGCAGATAACGAAAAGCCGCTTCGTAGCCCTGTTTGTCCATCAGGTCCGACACCACGACCAACACGCCCTGGCCGGGATTGCGGAGCATGAAGTTTTTAATGCCCTCGGCCAAGGGCACTTCCTTCTCGGGCGCGATTGCCTCGAGTTGGCTCACGACCCGGGCAAGATTCGCCCGCCCGCGCCACGCCTGACTCACGCGATGCGGAGCTTGGCCCAAGGTTTCGACCTTGACCCGATCGCCGCGCGCGAGACCGATGAAACCGAGCGCGGCGGCGAGCTGTTTCGCATAACGAAGTTTCGTGGGCGAGCCGAAGTCCATCGAACGACTCGCGTCGATGAGCGTAAAGACTCGCAAATCCTCTTCCTCGAAAAACATCTTGAGGAAGAGCCGATCAAGCCGAGCGTAGGTGTTCCAATCGATGAACCGCACATCGTCGCCGGGAACATAATTGCGAAAGTCGGCGAACTCGACGCTCTGCCCGGTGCGCTTGCCGAGTCGCTCGCCCTTGGTGCGGCCGCGAAATATCTTTCGCGTGACGATCTCGAGCCGTTCAAGCTGAGTGAGCAATTGCGGGCTGAGCAGCGGTTCGGCGGGAGTCATGAAAAACACTCGCAAGCGGCCGGGTGTCCGATGGCCGTTTCAGTTGGATATTCCAAGCCGAGAGCGCGGCGACGATTCGAGGAGAAGCCGAAGGCGGGCCGTATAGCCCCCATCGCCATTTCACCCCATTTCCGAAGCCCCGTCCACTGCCGCGCGGGACGACACCAGCTTGAAACGCAAGCAAACAAAGGAATGCCAGCGGGCCGAGCGATCGTACAAGCATGCAGCGCAAGCGAAAGAAGCCCCCAAGCCCGAGTGCTCCACAAGGTTGAATCGCAAGCGAAAGAATGGCTTCGCGGAGTTTCAGGCTTGCATGGGCGCGGCGGGCTGGTTTTGGCGCTTCGGGGGCCTTGGGTGAATGTTCGATCAAGCGATTGCAAGCGATTTTTTGCCCCTCGGCGAGGTTGCCTTGGGGGTGGCATATTTGCTACCATGCTCGATTCGTCGCACTGCCTGCAATCGTCTTTCTTGGTGAAAGGCCGGGCCAAGCGGCGGAATCCCCTAACCCCCCGGTCGACCGGGCGATTCTTCCCATCGGTCGCGAAGCCCGCGGATGCGAGTCGCAAATAGCCACTCGCTTGTTCGCGGTCAGCTTCCGCCGTTGAGGAATGTTTTGCCGAGATGCACCGCATTTTCTCGGCCCCGCAACGGGCGAATCGCTACTTCGCGTCGGCGAAAGTCTCAAAGGCATTATGGTCAATCGTAACCTCATTCGTGGACTGGATTTCAAGGAAGATGAGTGGGAGCAGGAGCTCTCCGAAGCCATGGGCGGCGCCGGCGCCGACGAAATCAATTGGGGCGCCGAAGCGCTCAGCGTCAATAAGATCATTACCGGCAAGGTGTTGCGAGTCGACAGCGAGTTCGTGCTGGTCGACGTCGGCTATAAAAGCGAGGGAATGATCCCCGTCAACGAATGGGAAGAATGGGAAGAACCACCCAAGCCCGGCGACGAAGTCAAGGTGCTCATCGAAGACGTTGAAGACGTCTTCGGCCGCACCGAGGAAGGCCGCGGCATGATCACCCTGAGCAAGCGAAAGGCCGAGAAGATCGAAGCCTGGCTCAAGGTGATGGAAACCGTCCATGAGGGCGATATCGTCACCGGCACCGTTACCCGCAAAATCAAGGGCGGATTGCTGGTCGATATCGGCGTGAATGTCTTCTTGCCGGCCAGCCAGGTCGATATCCGCCGGCCGGCCGATATCGGCGACTATCAGGGCCGCACGATTCAATGCATGGTCCTCAAGATCGACGATGCCCGACGCAATATCGTGGTCAGCCGCCGAGCGCTGATCGAGAGCGAGCGGGCCGAAAAGAAGGCCCACCTGCTGGCGACGCTCGAGCCGCGCAAGTGCGCAAGGGCGTGGTGAAAAACATCGCCGAGTTCGGCGCCTTTGTCGACCTTGGCGGCATCGATGGGCTGCTGCACATCACCGACATGAGTTGGGGCCGCATCGGCCACCCTTCGGAAATGGTCGCCATCGATCAGGAAATCGAAGTGATGATCCTGCATGTCGACCGCGAAAAGGAAAAGATCGCGCTCGGCCTCAAGCAGCGCACTCCGAGCCCCTGGGAATCTGTCAGCGACAAGTACCCGGTGGGCGCGGTCGTCAAGGGAACGGTCGTGAATGTGATGAGCTACGGCGCTTTCGTGAAGCTCGAGGAAGGCATCGAGGGCCTCGTGCATATCAGCGAAATGAGCTGGACCAAGCGCATCAGCCATCCGAACGAATTGGTGCATATCGACGACGAGATCGAAGTCGTGGTGCTGGGCATCAATCGCGAGAAGCAGGAAATCTCGCTCGGCATGAAGCAAACCCAGGCCAACCCTTGGGACAAAGTGGCCGAGCGCTATCCGCCCGGCGCCATCGTCGAGGGCACGGTGCGGAATCTCACCAACTACGGCGCCTTTATCGAGATCGAAGAAGGCATCGACGGCCTGCTCCATGTCAGCGACATGAGCTGGACTCGCAAGATCAGCCACCCGAGCGAGGTCGTCGAGAAGGGCAAGCAGATCACCTGCAAAGTGCTCTCGGTCGATCAGCAGCGGCGCCGCATCGCGCTGGGCCTCAAGCAGCTCGAGGAAGACCCCTGGGCCACCGACATTCCCAGCAAATACCAGCCCGGTCAACTTGTCAAAGGCACGGTCACGAAATTGACCAACTTCGGCGTGTTCGTGGGGCTCGAAAACGGGCTCGAGGGACTGCTGCATATTTCGGAACTGGCCGACCACAAGGTCGAGAATCCGGAAGAGATCGTCAAGGTGGGCGACTCGATCGAAGTGAAAGTGCTGCGCGTCGATCCGAATGAGCGCAAGATCGGCCTGTCGCGGAAGCGCGTCGATTGGAACGAGAGCGACGACGAAAATAGCGGCGGCGGCGGCGGCGGCGAGGGCGGCGGCAAGTCGAGCAGTCCCTCGGCCAGCGCGACCCCTGCCACCGAGCTCAAGGGCGGCGGCGTGGGCGCCTCGGGCCCGCTGATCAAGGCGCCCGGCGTGTCGTGATCCGTTCGCCTCGGAGCTCGCCGTCGCGGCGCGATTGAAGGCGCGGTGGCGAAGTTCATGGTTTGAAATCAAAGCGCGTCGCTTCGAGGAGCTTTCCTCGCGAGCGACGCGCTTTTTTGCGCCTAGGCGACCCTCCGCGGAGGGTAATTCCGACGCGCGCGGCGATCGCGAATCTAAATTTTTCGATAATTTCACGATTCGCCCGTTGCCGAGCCGCGCGCGGGGGCGGTACGATGAAACACACATCTCGCTGCCGCCCCACGGGCCGCCGCATGGCGGCCCCATGCTGGACTTTTGCTCGCGATCCCTCCGCTTTTCCATCTAGATACGGAGCACGTTTTATGGACGAAACCTCGTCCGTGGTTTTCGCCGCCCGAATGCGAACAAGCCGGACAATTGCCCGGCGCCGCCGCGGATTCACCTTGGTCGAGTTGCTGGTGGTCATCACGATCATCGGAATTTTGGTGGCGATGTTGCTGCCGGCGGTGCAAGCGGCCCGTGAGTCGGCCCGGCAGAACACTTGCGGCAACAATCTCAAGCAGATTGGCCTCGCGTTTAGCGCCCATGAGTCGAATCATGGATTCTTTCCCACCAGCGGCTGGGGCTACGGCTGGGTGGGCGATCCCGACCGAGGTTACGGCGTCAATCAAATGGGCGGTTGGACTTACAATATCTTGTCCTATATCGATCAAGACGTGCTGCGGCAGATCGGCAACAGCCAGAACCCTAATAAAGCGACCTTGCTCGGGCAACAACTCCTGCCGGTTCCCTTGGCCACGTTTATCTGTCCCACGCGCCGCCCCTGCAGGCCTATCCATTCTCCGAGGGTGCGCAAAACGCCTCGAACCCCGTCGCCCAGAGCAAGACCGACTACGCCGGCAACGCGGGCGACAATGTAATGACGTATTATGGGCCCGGTTCGACCGCCCAGGGCGACAGTGGCTATTCCTGGCCTTCGGTGACCAGCGAGACCGGAATCACCTATTTGCGAAGCATGGTTCCCGCTGCCGATGTGCTCGACGGTCTGACGAGCACCTTCATGGTCGGCGAAAAGAACCTGGAGCCCTCGCTCTACCTGACGGGCAATGACGGGGCCGACAACGACAGCCTCTATGTCGGCCACGATTGGGACACGCTCCGCTGGGGCAGTTCATCGTATCCGCCGATGCCCGACACCCAGAACATTCAGTCGTGGCAAAGTTTCGGCAGCGCGCACGATAGCGGCGCCCGCTTTGTGTTTGGCGATGGTTCGGTGCGGTTGCTTTCCTACGGCATCAATCCCACGGTGTTCGATCATTTGGGAAATCGCAAAGACGGCAATGTGATCGACGAGAGCACCTATATGCAGTGACAAATCGCTCCCCTATTTTTCAGGATTCTCATCATGAGTTGCTTCCCCATGATTTGCCGGCGCCCGGCGACGGGGCTTTCCTTTGGGGGCTTTGCATCGCGATCGCTCCTCGCGGCCCTGTGCTTCTGGCTGGGGGCCGGCGCGGCGCTCGATGCCCGGGCCGCCGATTTCACCGCTTGGCCATCAGAGGACTGGTCGGTCGCCAAGCCCGAGGCCGAGGGAATTTCGTCGCCCAAGCTCGACAAACTACGCGATTATCTCGAAAGCTGTGGCAGCAAGACCGGGCTCGTGGTGCGCCACGGACGGATCGTGGGCGAGTGGTATTGGCGCGGCGGCTCGCCATCGACGCCCTATATGGTCTATAGCACTTCGAAGTCGATTTCGAGCACCGCCACCGGGCTCGCGATCGCGCGGGGCAAGCTGAAGTTGGAATCCACGGTGGGCGAATTCTTGCCCGACGCCGCGCCCGCGGAGAAGCGTGAAATCACGGTGCGTCAGATTCTGAGCATGACCACGGGAATGTTCAACAACAAAGACCTCGGCCACCAGCCGACGATCATGACCTATGCCCTTACCCAAGCGCCCATGGCCCATCCGCCGGGCTCGCACTGGGAATACAACAACACCGGCCTCGCCCTTTTGGGCCCGCTGTTCGCCAAAGCCACCGGCGAGGAGATCGACGCCTTCGCCGAGCGCGAACTGTTCAAGCCGATCGGAATCGCCAAAGCCGATTGGACCTGGGATCGCAACGAGGACCACACGATTCCCTACTCGGGCCTGCATATCACGGGTCGCGCCCTGGCCCGAATCGGGCTCCTGTTTCTGAACGAAGGCCGCTGGCAAGGCCGCGAGATCGTTCCGGCGGCGTGGGTCGCCCAGGCGACCGCTCCCTCGCAAGAGCTCAATCGCTCCTACGGCTTCCTTTGGTGGAACAATGTCGACGGGACCAAATGGAAAGGCGTTCCCAAAGACGCGTATGCCGCGCTGGGAAAACTCGACAACAACATGTTCATCTTGCCCGCGCAAGAACTGATCGTGATTCGCCAAGTGGGCGACGACACCGAAACGCACAAGGTGGACCAAGCCGAGATTCTGCGCTTGGCCGTGGCGGCTATCGACGACCAGCCCGACGGCGCGAAGTAATCGCCGCTCGCCGTTGACCCGCGTTTCCTGAATCAACGCGCGGTCGCGCGCCAAACCCCGGCGCCCTCAAGCAACAAACGGGTTCCTGAAACCCATGCGGATCCTCGGCAGGACCGCGCGACGCCTATTTGTGTACATCCGAGCACATTCCCGTCAAGAGCCGCTCGAAAAAAAATCGCGGCGAACGAGCCCAAGATTCGGTTCCATCCAGGTCAGGTCCGGTCGCAATCTGCCGCGGGATTGTTCGCTCGTCGCCCCGCGGATAGGCTCTAATGTCGACGATCACAATCGGCCGCGAACTCTGTTTCCTGGAGTAGAAACGATTCCGACGGAGCCGCCTCCGCCTGGGGTGATCCGGTGATTCATCGCCGATTCCAACGGTTATCCCCGAGACCCGGCCACGAAATGCACGACTTCCTCGTTTTTACCGCTGTTTTCATCGCCCGTCGCTCAGCCCGACGCTGAATGACCTTGCGATAAACGCTCCACTCAAAGGGATTGCGATAACAATGCCAAACAAAGCTCTGATGACCGCGGCCTGCCTCGCCTTATTCTCGGCTCGGCTTGGAATTGCGGCCGATGTCCCGGACTGGCGTTCATGGCGCGGGCCGCTGGGGAATGGGAGCGTTGAGCAAGGCAGCTACCCGGTAAAGTTCGGCGCGGATAAATACCAGTGGCGCGCCGAATTGCCCGGCAGGGGATGTTCAACGCCGATCTTGCTCAAGAACGCGATCTTCTTGACATCGCCGGCCGACGGAAAAGACTCGCTACTTTGTTACGACTTCGACGGCAGCAAGAAGTGGCAGACGGTCTTCGACGCCGAGAAACCCGGCAAACATCGCAATGGCTCGGGAAGCAACGCGTCGCCGGTCACGGACGGTGAAGCGGTCTTCGTTTACTTCAAAAGCGGCACGTTCGCGGCCGTGAATCTCGACGGGAAAGTCCGTTGGAAGACGAACCTCGTGGAGCGATTCGGGCCCGACACGTTGTTTTGGGATCATGGAACTTCGCCGGTTCTGACGGGGAAATATGTGGTGATGGCGCGGATGCACCGCGGCGAATCGTGGCTGGCCGCGTTCGACAAGGCGACCGGGGAATTGGCCTGGAAGGTCGCGCGTAATTATTCAACGCCGATGGAATGCGATCACGGCTACTCCACGCCGCTGGTCATTCAGAATCAGGGGAAGGAATCGATCATGGTTTGGGGCGCCGAGCATCTCACGATTCACGACGCGGCCGACGGCCAGGTGTCGTGGTCGTGTGGAGACTTCAACCCCGAGGGCAACAAGCTATGGCCCGCGATCGCGACTCCGGTGATCGTCGGCGACATGGCGGTGATCGCTTATGGTCGCAACGACAAGGGAGTTCCGCGGCTGTACGGGATTCGGTTGACGGGCGCCGGCGACGTCACCGCGACCAATCATGTATGGAAGCGGGACGACATCGGCACTTTCGTGCCCACGCCGGTGGCCTATAAAGGCCGCGTTATTCTGGTGCGAGACCGCGGCGAAGTCGCGTGCATTGATCCCGCGACGGGGAAGACCGTTTGGGACGCCGCGTTTCCCAAGCACCGCACGAACTACTACGCGTCGCCGCTCGTGGCCGGAGACAAGCTCTATGCGCCGCGCGAAGACGGCGTTGTCTTCGTTGCGAATATCGCCGGCGACAAGTTCGATTTGCTGTCGGAAAACGACATGGGCGAATCGGTGATCGGCTCACCCATTCCCGCCGCCAACCGGCTGCTGATGCGAGGCGAAAGACATCTCTTCTGCATCGCTTCCGAGTGATCTTCCTGGCGATCAGCCCTGTTCGAGAACTGATGGTCGAGAACTGATTTCAATTCCCGCTTCGAGCGCGTCCATGCGGCCTCGCGGCCTCGCGGCCTGTTGAATATTTCAACAGGCCGCGAGGCGCTAATCCAATAACCGCTCGTCCGGCCGACGCCGCGCGTCATCGCGTCAAACTCGCTTCGCGACTCCGTCTCTCTCGCCGCGGCGCGCCGGGCTATCGCCCGCCGTTACTTGCCGACTGGCCTGTGCCCCTACTTACTCACCGGCAAATCGCCCAGCACGAACTGGAGGCCGGCCAAGTAATGCTCAAGAATGACCGGATTCCAATAGACCGATTCACTGTGCCCGTGCGAGCAGTAGAATACTCGGCCCTTGCCATCTTCACGCATCCAACTCACGGGGTTGTTGTGATCGGCCCGGCTGTCGCTGTCCTTCACGCCGGACTTCTCGAAATCCATGCTGGTGAGCTCGTGGACATGTTCGGGAGAATAGGGCTGCAACTTGGGGTCGCCGGTGTTTTCCTTGAAGCGGTACGTCTCGTCGTCAATGACGAAATCCTTGCCCTTGAACATGGCGGTCAGCGGGCTATCGGGGTCGTTGATCTTGTAGACGACATGATGCCACGGGTGCCCGGTAAAGAACCCACCGATCAACGCGCCGTACTCGGGCGAGTCCTTATAGTAGGCGTCGGTCGCGGCATGGATGCCCATCAATCCTTTACCATCCTTCTGCACGAAATCCAGCAGGTTTTGCATGCGCTGTTTCTCGGCGTCCGCATAGCTCTTGGACTTCTCGTGGTAGGCCTTGTTCGCCTCCTCGTACTTGGCCTGGGCAGCCTCCGATTCGCCTTCTTTAACTTTCTTGGGGTTCGGCTTCTCGGGACCTTTTGGGATCAGGAAGTGCCCAGTCGTGCTCACCAACACAACCGCGTCATAGCCCTTCAGGTCATCGAAGACGGCCGGGTCGTTGTTGATTTCGGCGGTGTAGGCATGGGTTTTCTCGCCCATTTTCAAAATGGTTTCCTCGCCCAGCCCGATCGAACTGTGAACGAAACCGTTGGCATTGCCGAATACCAGCACCTTGCGCTTGGCCTTGGGCTCGGCGGGCGCCTTGTCGGGCAGGGCAGCTTCCATTTTCTTGACGTCATCGGGTTTGGCGGGAGCGACATCCGCCGGCGCGGCGCTAGGCCAACCCGATAGGGCCACGATCGAACACAATCCGAGGGTCGCCAACTTGGCGAGCCGCCCGCACTTCCAGTTATTACGCATTGTTGTGCCTCATGGGGTTGTTCGACGGGCGACGGCCCGCCGACGTTTTACGCGATTGCACGACGCATCATGGGTGGACCGCGCGACAAGCTTCTAATTGGCGGCCAGCCTCGCGGCCTCGATCATTGCTTTCTTACTTTCCGCTTTGTTGTGGCACGGATCCGCGCCCGCGGTGGGGCGTCGGGGCCGATGCGCATTACGAAGCGTTGCTTGTCGCGCGCTGCTCGACGGAAACGGCTGTTTAAGCCTAAGCCATCGCACAATAACAGATTACTCCGCACGCGATACAGCCCGCAAGTATTCGCCCTGCCGCTGGGCTTGGAAATACAACGCGATCCCGGCGCGACTGCTCGACGATCGCCATGCCGTAGTCGCCAAAATACCATCGATCCGGTAAACCGAATAGCCTCGGGGATGCGCGATTGCCACGGAGTCCGCATCGCCAACGACGATACCTGGCGCTGCTTCCACGGTGGGCCGTGATGCGAAAAAACAACTAAGCGCGGCCGCGGCTCGCGAGGCCGCGTCATGGTAGCGGCTTGATGCGGATGTTGCGGTAGGCTAGCGGGGTGCTGTGGTTCTGGAGGCCGATGTAGCCTTCGGTGCGCTCGAGGCCCGGGTGCTTCTTGAGCACGTCGTTGTGGTCGTCGAGATTGGCGTCGACGACCGTTGTGCCGTTTACCGTCACTTGCACATGCCGCTTGTCGCAGAGAATCTTCATCGTCTGCCATTCGCCGGCTTGTTTGGTCACCCGTGGAGTGGCGGCCACCACGTTGTAGATGCTGCCGGTGTATTGCCAGGGCTGGAGCTTCGTGTAGGCGCTGCCGTGGTCGTCGAGCACTTGGATTTCCATGCCCGAGTAGGCCGGGTCGCCGGAATGCGGGGAACGGAGAAACACGCCGCTGTTGCCATTTTCCGGCGCCTTGAATTCGAGTTCGAGCTCGAAGTTCGCATATTGGCTGGTGGTGGAGATCCAGCCCCCGCCCTTGCCGCTGGTCACGAGGTCGCCGTCGAGCACCTTCCAGCTTCCCTCGGGCGCCCCGACAAGCTCCCAGCCCGCGAGGTCCTTGCCATTGAAGAGCGGCTTCCAATCGTCGTCGGCCGCTTGGGCCGCGGACGCGATTGCCAGACCGCACAGGGCAACCACGATCGCGGCGCCGGTCGGCACACGCATCAAACGCACTCGAACGCATCGCATGGCAAGACTCCTGGGGCGGAAGTGTGTGGCGGGGAAAAGTGTTTCATCGAAGGCGGGAAGGAGCAACTCGGCGTCGACATTTCAATCTTCGCTCGGAAGCGCGAGCACGCAAACGGCCAATTGCCCATTGCACTCATCCACTTCCACGCGCACGCTCGACAATCGACTCGCGGTGAGCGACCGCGCGCTTTCGGCGAGCTCCTTCGCCAAATATCGGGCCAGCAGCTCGGCCGTGGTATTGGCGATCGGCAGCAGCACGCAGTCGCCGCGCGGAAACACCCATCGCCGCCGGCCAAAGCGGGCCTCGACCTCGGAGTTGCTCGCCGTGACCCGAATCCTCGGATGCTCGGTCGGCAAGAGCACGCGATGGTCAAGATCGGCGACAAGCTCCATCAACCGCCGGGTGAGCGCCACGAAGTCAACGACATAATAGTTCTCGTCGAGCGGGCCCGCAACTTCCGCCGCCACGCCGAAGTTGTGGCCATGCAAGGTCTCGCAGGCGTCGCCATTGTAGGTAATGAAATGCGCGGAGCTGAACACGAGCGTGTCCTTCGTGATCCGCACATGAAAAAGCTCGGACATATGGGGGAGTGCTTTCAAGTTTCCAGCGAGGGGTTGCAAGCCGGTGAATTACCAGCGATAGGGCGGACGGATTTCGCCGTCGCGGAGTAGGACAAACAAACCGGCGGCCACGAGATCGGCCGTCGTGCCGGGATTGCGCTTATGGCCGGAGAGCCGGAGCCAAAAGTCGAGATCGGCCAGGGCCTCGAAATAAGCCTCGCCGCCGGGCGGGCCCGCGGCAAGCGCTTTCGCGGCGCGAGCCGAGGCTTGCCGGGCGGTTTCGATTCCACATTTGCGAGCGATCAAACTATCGGGATGCCGGCTCATGGTTTCGAGTTGCCCGTGGACAATCGCGTCGCCCAGCCCCATGCCCGCGGCGAGCGAGGCCGCGAGGCACGGCGCCACCTCGTCGAGCACAATGGCGAAATTCGTGACATATTGGGCCGCCACCAAATCGCGCTCGGCCGCGGCGCGCATGGCCACGAGCAAATCGGCCGGCGCCGGGCCGGATACATCGTGCTGGGCAACCTGACCGAGCCCCCCCGGCTCGGCGAGGCGAATCGCGGCGTAGATATCGCGAGCGTCATCGGCGGTGAGACTTGCGAGCACCCCGCGCATGCCATGGGCCAGGGGAAGGTTTCGCTCGATGGCGGCTAGCGGGGCGAGCAAGAGCGCCGCGCCCAGGTTGATGTTCGTGTTGGTCGCTCTTCGGGCGAGGGTCACGGCTTGGAGCACGGTGTGACCGATCGGACGCGTGGTGGCGGCTTCGTAGACCGGCCCGGTGAGCGCCGCCACGGTCAGAAAATCGGGATAGGCGAGATCGTCGAAGTCGACGCCACGATGCACGTTGCCCGGCTTGGCCGCGGTGGCCTCCCAAAGCAGCGCGAGGGCGGCGCACTCGGCGATCGATAGCCGCATTGGTTCGGGGGAAGAATCCATTTCGTGGGGCAGCCCCTTGCGGTTGCGACCAAATCCCCGCTGGCGCGGGCGCTAGCGGGGCAGGTTCGCGGCGATCGTCGGCGGGGCGTCGCCTTGCGACACAATACCGTCGAGCGAGATTCGCTGGGCGCCCGACCAGAGGTTTTCCAGGTCGTAGTAGCCGCGCGTCGCGTCGTCGAACAGATGCACGACCACGTCGCCGTAGTCGAGCAGAATCCAGCGACTCTCGGCGTAGCCTTCGATGCCCAATCGCTCGTCGCCGAATTGCTTGGCGAACGCGTCGTCGATTTCCTCGCTGATCGCGTGCAACTGGCGGCGGCTACTGCCGGTGATCACCACGAAGTAGTCGAATACAGTAGTCAGCCGCCGCAGATCGAGCACCACGATCTCGCGACCTCGGTTGCGATCGGCCACCCCGGCGGCAGCCAAAGCGCGATCCAAACCGCGGCCTCCCTTGGACTCCATGACCTGAATTGCCGTGGCCAAATGATACCTCTCGGATTGAGCTCTGGTGACGCAAAACGCGCTCTTCGCGACACACGCCGCTTCCGCCCGCGAGCATGCCAGCATCGGAAATGGCCGCGGGCGCCAGCGACGACTTTATTCTAACTTCCCTTGTTCGTAAAACCAGCCGTCGGGGACAATCGAACCGCATTGGAGGGCCCGACGCATTTTTGCGAACTTCGGCGGCCGGCTAGCCGGAAAAGCGGAATTCGCGGCCCCGGGGGCCCGATCGCCAAAAGGTCGGGCGAAAGTGCCCTGGAGCCAAATGCGCGTTCGCGATATCGTTTTTCCCGCCGGGAGCGGCCGCGCTATTAGACCGGGCGGGGTGGGGCGAGGTTCGCCGGGCCCAATGATTTCAAACCGGGAAAAAAGGCCACAAGCGCCATGCGAAAATTCTGGCTGCTCGGTTTCGTCGCGCTCGCCATTGGCGGCGGCGGCTGGCTGTTCGACCATTACAGCCTCGACGATCTCAAGGCCCTTAAATTTCTCGGACGAAAATCGAATTCCTCGGCTGCCGACAATGGCCCCGGCGGCGAATCCAAGCATCCGCTTCGCATCGCGGCTTACAAAATCCGAGCCTTTTCGCTGGCCACGCTCGAACGCCACGCCGCGCGCGCGGTGCTTGCCCAGGCGACGCGAAATTTCGATGTGCTAGTCATTACCGATATTGATCCGCGCGGCGTCGAGGCGGTGGCCAGCTTGGTCGATTCCGCCAACGAGGGCGATCGGCGTTTCGATTCGATCGTTGGTCCCGCCGTGGGCCGTGAATCGCGACGCATGGCGATCGTGTTCGACGCCGATCGGGTCGAGGTCGATCGCGCCGCCAGCTATGTGGTGAGCGATCCCGATCACTTGCTCGACTATCCGCCGCTGATCGGCTGGTTTCGCGCGCGCGGCGTTCCCGCCGACGAAGCGTTTACCTTTACCGTGATGGCGGTTGATTGTCAGCTCTCGGAATTCGACGCGATCGGCGCCGCCTATCGCGCGGTGCGCGACGATGGGCGCGGCGAAGACGATGTGATCGTGGCCGGCAATTTCGCGGCGAGCGACAAGCAACTCCAACCGCTCGCGGAATCGGATCGGCTCGCGGCGGCGATCCGCGGAATTCCGACCAATATTCCCGGCGATCGCCAAAATGCGAATGTGCTCTACAGCGCCACGGCCAGCGAGTTCACCGGGCGAGCTGGGGTGATGGATGTCGTGCGGCAGTTCAACCTCACGGTCGAACAAGCGTTGGCCATTTCCGACGAAATGCCGGTCTGGGCCGAATTCTTCGAGACCGAGCGCGATCGCGATGGCTTGGCCGCGCGCGGAGATCGCTTTGGCGCCGGGCCCCTTCCGAAGCCGACGAGCGAATCTCGCGCGGCGATCATCGCGCGGGGCCGTTACCCCCTGGCGCGCAGGCGCGGCGGTCACGGTCTCCGGCAAGCGTGGCTCGCGCAAGCTCGGCCGCTCAGGCGAGCACTCGCCGCAGCTCGTCCTTGACCGCTTGCTCGATCTTGCCCTTGAACATCACCGCCGCGAATGGGATCGTGCCTTGCACCTGGACATCGTGCGGCTCGACATCGACCGAGCCGCTGACCTTGAACCCGAACGTCGAGAAGCTGAATGTGAGCCGATGATCGGTCCATTCCTCGACCAGATCGGTCACTTTGCCTTCGTTGCGCGCCTTGGCGAACTCGAGCAGTTTCTTCAGCCGCTCGGTGGCTTCGTCTTGGGTAAACGGATGCGGCACGGTCACGTTCATGCTCGGCATGGCGACGTCCTGCGCGGTGCGCAAAAACTAGGGGATGAAATCTCGCGGGCGGCGTCAGTCGTTGGCGTGCGAGCCGCTGATCAACTTGATGAAATCGCTATTCCGCTTGAACTTGGCCAATTGCTTGGTCAGTTGTTCCATGGCGTCGACATGGTGCATCGAAGACAGCGTGCGGCGGAGCATGGTGGTGGCGTGCAGCGTGTCGGGGCTGAGCAGCTTTTCCTCGCGGCGCGTGCCCGATTGGCTGATATCGATCGCCGGCCACACCCGGCGGTCGGCCAGCTTTCGGTCGAGCACCAGTTCCATGTTGCCGGTGCCCTTGAACTCCTGGAAAATCAGTTCGTCCATGCGGCTGCCGGTGTCGACCAAGGCCGTGGCCACGATCGTGAGCGAGCCGCCTTCCTCGAACACGCGGGCCGTGGCGAAGAGCTTCTTGGGAATGTCGAGCGCCTTGATATCGACGCCGCCCGACATGGTGCGGCCGGTATTGCCGACCCATTTATTGAAGGCGCGGGCCATGCGGGTGATCGAATCCATGAGCAGGAACACATCCTTGCCCATTTCCGCGAACCGCTTGCAGCGCTCGACCACGAGCTGCGAAAGCCGCACATGGCTCTCGACATCGCGGTCCAAGCTGCTGGCGATCACATCGCCGCGCACGGTGCGGCGCATGTCGGTTACTTCCTCGGGCCGCTCGTCGATCAAGAGCACGATCAGCGTGAGCTCGGGATAGTTTTCCGAGATCGCATGACTGATATGCTGCAGCAAGAAGGTCTTGCCGGTGCGCGGCGGAGCCACGATCAAGGCCCGTTGCCCCTTGCCGAGCGGCGTGAGCAGGTCCATCACGCGGGTCGTGAGTTGGGAACCGTCGGTTTCAAGCTGGAGCCAACTCTCGGGATTGATCGGCGTGAGATCATCGAAGCTTTTGACGTTGATATAGTCTTCGGGCTTCATGCCGTCGACATCGAGGATTTCCTTGAGCCGCGGGCCTTGCTGCTTCTTGCTGTGCTGCACCATGCCGTGAATCAGCACGCCTTCGCGCAGGCGATAGCGGTCGATCATCGTGCCGGGGACGAATGGGTCGGTGCGTTCACGCAAGAAGTTGGTCTTGGGATTGCGAAGAAACCCGTAGCCGTTGGGGTGCATTTCAAGCACGCCCATGCCCGGCTCGACCGGTCCTGGCTCGCCGTTGTCGGCCATGTCGCCTTCGGGACCGCGATCCATGTTTGGATCTTTGTATCGCCGCTGGCCATCGCGCTGAGGGCGAGGCCGGCCATTGCCTTGGTTATTGTTGTTGTTGTGATGATGATGCCGATGCCCACCAGGCCCCGGCCCCATGCCCGGACCACCGCGACCGCGCGGCCGAGTCTTCTTTCGCTTACCCATTACTCACCTGGAACTGGAAACGGAATCACACAAAACGACGAAACGAGCGAGGAACCGCGGCACGGCTCGAGGCGAACGGCGCGGCCGATCGCGGAGGAATATCGAAAAATAGAGCATCCGGCACGATAGCGGACCTTCATCGGCAAGCGAACACCGGTCCCCGTTCTCGGGACATATTCGATTCGGCCTCGACCGCGAGCGAATCTTGAGCAGAGGTGGCCGAACCATCAAGGGATAGAGGCGTAAAAAAACCAGCGGGTGGGCCGGCGATTACGTTCTAAACCAGCGGTTGAACAACCCAGCCGCTTCTTCCGGGGGCGTTATTCGATCCCCAAATGCATCGCGAGCGCCAGGCGCAAAACGAGATTCTCGCACATAGCGAAGGCCGCGAACATCAAGCGAGCCTCGCTTGAAGATCGTCCTCGCCTTCGCGAACACCGTCCGCCTCGCAAAGTATCTCACCACGCGGCACATTATCTCGCTAGGTGGAATACTGCCTTGCTAGGTGGAATACTGCCTTGCTATGCGGCGCGAACTGACTCGCTCTCGGCAGAGCTTCGCCAGAAGACGATAGAATCTCGCCAGCATGCCTTGGAAAACCGCGGCGCTAGCAGGCGACAGACTCTCGCATGCACATCAGCCGGCGTCGCTGCTGCTTGCAATCTTGCCATCGCAAAATCCGCAGGCCAACGAATGCTTGCCACCGGAATCCAAGAATCAGGTCAGAAAGTCGAGTGCGACGTATAACCGTCGTCAGACTCCTCGATCCTTCGCTCCCAGAAGGCGCCCGAAAAATCTTATCGGGCGATCTACGATCCTCTCGGGCAAGCGTCTACCGGCTCGGTAGAACTATCGACATCTTAGCCACGGGCGGCCCGAAGTCAAGACACATCTTCAGGCTACGGAAATAAATTTCCAGGCGTTAAGGTCCGCCACTTCCGCTCATCGCACCTCCGCCACGCCGAGCTTCAACAATTCCCGCCGTTCATCACCGCGTGCGCATTGATCTTGACTCGAATGGCGTCGCGACCCACAAATTCATCACTTTCAGACCCGAGCTTACCGATAAGACCAGAAGAATCCGCCCAAGCCTCACCTTGGACGGCAGCCGAGATTGCAAAGAAAAAGGGGGGCATCGTGACTCGGTATTTGTTTCGTTTGTCGCTTGCGCGCATTGTTTGCTGGGCCGCGCTGTCATCCGCCGGGGGCCAACTCCTGGCCCAAGACCAGGTCCACTGGCAATCGTCGATCGAAGCCGGTCAAGCCGCCGCCGCGAAGTCGAATCGGCTGGTGCTCGCTCATTTCTGGTCGCCGACCTGCAAGCCATGCATGCGGGTCGAGAAAGAAGTCTTTTCGCAGCCTCGGTTCGCCGAAGCCCTCGAAAGCGAGTTTGTGCCGGTGAAGATCAACGCCGACTCGGCGCCTGGGCTCGTCAAACACTACGGCGTGAAAACGATTCCGACCGATGTGGTGCTCACCGCGAACGGGCAAGTGTTGAGCGTGCTGCCGAGTCCGCAAGACGCCGACGACTATGTGGCGCAGTTGAATCAGGTGAACGCCGGCTATCGCCAGTTGCTCGCCACCGGCTATGGCCGGCCGGCCGCCGAGGCCCAAAACGCATATGCCACCGCCAAGTTGGGCGAAGCGCCGGCCGCCTCGCCCATCGGCGCGGTCGAGCCCGCCGTGGCCGTTGTCACGCCGACCGCCGGATACACGCCACAGCCGGGCGCCGCGCCCAGTCTTATGCCCCAACGCAAACCGCGCCGCAAACCGCGCCGCAAACCGCGTCGTATCCCGCGCAGCCGGGCGCCGGCTATCCGCCCCAGCAGCCGGCGCAATCGCCGCCGGGGAGCGCTCCCTATCAAGGCCCGCCGGGCTCGCAGTATCCGCTGCAGCAAAATGTGCAATATCCGCCGCAAGCTCCGGCTCAAGCGCCACCGGCCGGGCAATATCCCGCCCAGCCGTTTCAGCAACCAAGCGCCCAGCCGCAGGTCGCCGCGGCGCCGGGCGCCGCAAATCCCGCCACGGGACAACCGCCCGCGGTAGCGCCGAAAAGCGGGCTCTTCAACGGAGCCGTGCAACCCGGTGAAAATGGACTCGTCGCCGCCTTGGTCGAACGTCGCAACGCCAACCAAGCCGAGTTCGAAGCCAAGCAACGGGCCGCACAGATCCAGCTTCCGCCCGGCTCGCCGCCGGTCGGGCTCGATGGCTATTGCTCGGTCACGCTCTCGGAACGTCACCAGTGGCGGCTCGGCGACAATCGCTGGGGCGCCGTGCATCGCGGTCGCACCTATCTGTTTGCCGGGCCCGACGAGCAGAAGCGATTCATGGCCAATCCCGATCTTTATAGCCCGGTGCTTTCGGGCGACGACCCGGTGTTGGCCCACGACCAGAATCAAAGCGTGCCCGGCATGCGAGCCCACGGCGTGTTTCTGGGCAATCGGGTGTACCTGTTCGCGTCGGAAGAAACGCGGCAGCAGTTCCAAAAAGACATCCGCCGCTATGCGGCGCCGGCCTTGCAAGCCTCGGTCCCGCCCAACACGGCAACGCGTTAAGCGGGTTTCGAGGCCGAAGGCCGGCGGAGCTCGAACGCGGCGTGAATCAGTAGGGGTAATACGGGTTCGGCGGCGGTGCGCCATATGCCGGGGCTCCCGGCAAATAGCCGGGCGCTGGCGGGGCGACATAGGCCGGATAGGCCGGCGCTACCGGGGCGGCATATACCGGCGGAGGCGCCGCATATACCGGACGCGGGGCAATCACGACCGGCGGCGCGGCGACCACGACCGGCGGCGCGAACACGCCGAAGGTCAGCCACGGATGGCCGCCCCAGTGGTGATAGAAACCGGGTCCCCCCGGCGGATAAGCCCACGCCACGCCGCTCGAAGCCGCGAGCAAACCCGCCGCCAGCAAGCCCTGGGTCAATAATCGTTTGCCGATTCGCATCATTCGATTCCTTTCCCGCGTTCTTGGGCCGCCGAATCGACGCTTCGAGCGAGCCCCAATCCATTTTAAAAAACTTGGCGATACGGCGAGCAGTCTCGCATTGGGTCCGCTGCCGGCGCCGTCTGCTACCGGAAGCACTGCTCACCCGAAAGGCGACTATAAGCCACTCGCGTCGCGGTTCCCAATAGCATTGCCACGGCTTTTTTCATTTTTTAAGCCGTCCCACCGCGAGATGACCGGTTCGGTGCGTGCGCCCCATCGGGGGATTCGATTGAAATCGGCCCGCGTCTTTATTGACTGGGCAAATTGCGGGGCGGGCGCAAAGCGATGCGGCTGTGACCGTGGCGCTGGCGGCGCCGGCTCGCACGAACAGCGCGCCAAGCGATGGCCGATATGTCCGAATGCGGAATGTTCGCATCACCGCTTCGTTGTTTTTGGGACTATCGCTCCGACGCATGGATGCGTCATGCCTCGACCTGTTCCGCATCAAAGATCCTCGCTCGCGCTGCTTGCGGCATTGTCGTTGGCAAGTGGCTGCCGGACCGCCGCCCAGCGCTCGCCGCCGCTTGCCGCTTCAACGACGCATTCGCTGGCGTCTCCGTCGGCCGAGCCGACGGCCGCGCCGCCTGCGAATGCGACCGGCTTGGCGCAGCCATCAAGTCTTCCCCAAGGCGCAACGCCCATTCCCAATGCGGTCGGCGCCGCTGGGTCGGGATCGCAACCAAGCGATGTGAGGTTCCAAGGGCCGAGCGCTCGGGTGGCGTTCGCGGCCGAGGCGCCGCTCGACGCCGACGAACTGGTTTCGCTGGTCGTGCGGCAGAACCCATCGATCGAGGCGATGACAGCGGCTTGGCGCGCGGCCTCGGAGCGATATCCGCAAGTGGTGTCGCTCGACGATCCGGTGTTGATGTCGATGATCGCGCCGGCGTCGCTCAATTCGGGCGCCGTAACGCCGGCTTACGTGCTGGGCGGTTCGCAAAAGCTGCCTTGGTTCGGCAAGCGGGCGGCGCGCGGGCGCGTGGCCCAGGCCGAGGCAAGCGCGGCCTATCAGGAAGTGCAGTCCACGCGGCTCGAAGTGGCCGAAGCGGCGCGGCTGGCCTACTACGATTACTATCTCGCCCGGCGGCTGCTGGAGCTGAATCGCGAGAATCGCGTTCAAATGGAGCAGTTCCGCGACACGGCCCGGCAGCGATTCGAATCGAACCTCGCTCCCCAGCAAGATGTGCTGCAAGCCGAAGTTTCGCTCAGCGATGTTGCGCGGCGGCGCTGCGGAACTCGAGCGCATGGATCGGGTGGCGATCGCGCGAATCAACACATTGCTGCTCGCCCCGCCCGACGCTCCACTGCCGCCGCCGCCGGCGATGCTCGCGCCGGTCGAGCGGCTTCCGCCGGCCGAGGAATTGCGTTCGCTGGCGCTCAACTATCGGCCCGATCTGGCGGCGCTGGGGGCCCGCATCCGAGTCGAAGAGGCGTCGGCGGCGCTGGCGGCGAAGGAGTTTTATCCCGATGTGGAAGTCTATGGTCGCTACGATTCCTTCTGGCAGCCCACGGCGACGCAAGGCCCCTTGCGCGAGCAAGCCGGCATGAACATGAATGTGCCGCTCAACCGGCGGAAGCGCCAAGCGGCCGTGAACGAAGCTCTGTTTCGCGCCAGCCAGCGCCGCGCGGAGTATCAGCAGCGGCTCAACGATATTCAATACGAAGTGCAAAACGCCTACGAGCAACTCGAGCAGGCCCGGCAAACCGTGGAGCTCTACCGCGAGCGATTCCTGCCGGCGGCCATGAGCAATGTTCAGGCCGCGCGGGCCGGCTACAATGTGGGCCGGGTCAACTTTCTGGAACTGACGCAAGCCCAGCAGCAACTCATCTCGCTGCGGGAAAAACACGAGGAAGCGCTGGCCGACTGCCACCGCCGCCGCGCGGAACTCGAACGCATCCTCGGCTGCCCGCTACCGAAGCCGGCCGAACGCAAGCTAGAACCAATCCCCACGCCGCCAGCGGCCGGAATGTAGTGGCGTTTTTTTCCGCTACCATCAGGAACAAGCGGCGGAATTGCGAGATCCGTGAATCGCCATCAGCAACGAAAGCGAAAAACCCTGGATCGGAAACCTCGTGGGTTAGCCACCGGAGGCGCCGCGTCGGAATAGATGCTTTGCTGGAATCGGTGCTCAATCGGCAACATGCCGATTGCGCCGCACTCGCAAAACGCGAAAGCAATGAGCATCGGAATCGTCAGCCGCTTGGCGCCCGCGGCAAACGCGATAAAGAGCAATGGCAGCCACATCCAAAGACACTCGAACATCGACACCGTGTGATCGAATGTGGTTGCGGTGAACCACAGTTGAGGCAGACCGGCAAGCTCGTACGTCGCCCACCAACCAACGCGGTACGCCGCCAGCGTAATTGCAATAAACGCCAGGGCCAAAAGCATCGTTCGAAGAGAAAATCGCATGTCCGGTATTCTAATCGTTCGTGCTCGCGGCTCGCGAGAGCGAAAAGCACGGACTCGGCGCTGTCCAACCAGATCCGCTTACCCGCAAGTGCATTCGTGTTCGCCGCCCAGGTTGCTCGCCGGGGGCGGCCCTGTTAGGATTTCGATCTTTCCGCGATTGGAATGGCGTCGACGCCCCGGGGGACGGGCGTGTCGATGGCGGCACGCGGGCGATTCCGGCCGCCCGCCACAATGAGAACCCTTCGTCTGACAAAGAGAATTCCCGATGACGCAGCTTTGTGATATTGGTTTGATCGGTTTGGCCGTGATGGGTGAGAATCTGGCCCTCAATATCGAGAGCCGGGGCTACCGGATCGCCGTGTACAATCGCACCACCAGCGTGGTCGACGCGCTCATGGCTGGCCGGGCCAAGGGCAAGAAATTCGTCGGCTGCCACTCGCTCGAAGAGTTCGTCAAGGCGATCGCCACCCCGCGCAAGATCATGCTCATGGTCAAGGCCGGCCCGGCGGTCGACGCGCTCATCGAACAATTGTCCCCGCTGCTCTCGCCGGGCGATGTGCTGATCGATGGCGGCAACACGCTCTACAGCGACACCGAACGTCGCACCGTCGAGGTGGAGAAAAAGGGGTTTCTCTTTCTGGGAACCGGCGTGTCGGGCGGCGAGGAAGGCGCGCTGCATGGCCCGAGCATCATGCCCGGCGGCAGCGAAAAAGCATGGCCGCTGGTGAAGCCGATCTTTCAAGCGATCGCGGCCAAGGTCGGCCCGAACCACGATATCCCCTGCTGTGAATGGGTCGGCCCGCGCGGCGCCGGCCATTATGTGAAGATGGTTCACAACGGCATCGAATACGGCGACATGCAGCTCATTTGCGAAGCCTACTTCCTTTTGAAGCAGGCGATCGGCGCGTCGAACGACGAGCTTTGCGAAATCTTCGATACCTGGAATCGTGGCGAACTGGATAGCTACCTGATCGAAATCACGCGCGATATTTTCAGCGTGAAAGACCCCGACGGAAGCGGCAGCTTGGTCGACGCCATTCTCGACGCCGCCGGCGCCAAGGGAACCGGCAAATGGATGAGCCAACTGGCGCTCGACTTGGGTGTGCCCAGCACGCTGGTGACCGAAGCGGTTTATGCGCGGTGCCTCTCGGCGCTCAAGGAACCGCGCATGCGGGCCAGCAAGTCGCTCACCGGGCCCGAAGTCGAATTCACCGGCGATCGCAAGACATTCATCGAAGCGGTCAGGCAGGCGCTCTATGCCTCGAAGATTTGCAGCTATGCCCAGGGCTTCGTCCAGTTGCAAGCCGCCGCCAAGGAACACGACTGGCCGCTCGACTACGGCAATATCGCCATGCTCTGGCGCGGCGGGTGCATTATTCGCGCCCGGTTCCTCGACCGAATCAAGGAGGCGTTCGACGCGGACCGAAACCTCGAAAATCTGTTGCTCGCGCCGTACTTCAGCGCCGCGGTGCAAAAGGCGCAGTCGGCTTGGCGGGAAGTGGTGGCCACGGCGGCCACGCATGGGATTCCGTCGCCGGCTTTCATGGCGGCCTTGGCCTATTACGATGGCTACCGCCAAGCGCGATTGCCAGCCAATCTGCTCCAAGCCCAGCGCGACTATTTCGGCGCGCACACCTACCAGCGCGTCGACAAGCCGGGCACGTTTCATTCCGATTGGCTGGGCCTGCGGCGGGCGCCGAAATAGTGGATTCGAACCATTGCCGCCGCTCGCGAGTCAGCGCCGCCCCCACGTGCGCGGCATCCTTTCGCGGCGTGTCTTGAAAACCGGCGGTCAGGGAGGAAGAGACGCACATGCCCACGATTGTCATCTTCGGCGCTTCCGGCGATCTTACGAGCCGCAAGCTGATTCCGGCGCTCTATCAACTGCGTCTCAAGGGCCGCTTGCCCGAGGGCACGCGGGTTGTGGGCGTGGCGCGAACCGACTTCTCCGACGACGCTTGGCGCAAGTCGCTCGCGGAAACCACGAAGAAGTTTTCCGATGGCGCCTTCGACCACGATGTCTGGCGCCAGTTCGCCGCGAACATTTACTATCAACCCGGCGATATCGACAAGCTCGACGATTTCAATGCGCTCGCGGCGCGTTTGAAAACCATCGAGAAAAACGCGCCGGGTGATCGCGTGTATTACCTCGCCACCGCGCCACGGTTTTATGGGGCGGCGATCGAACACCTGGGCGCGAGCGGGCTGGCCGACGAAGCGTGTGGCAAGCGGCGAGTGGTGATCGAAAAGCCGTTTGGCGTCGATCGCAAAAGCGCCCACGCGCTGCAACGCCGCCACGCACGAGGTTTTTCGCGAGGAGCAGGTCTACCGCATCGACCACTATCTCGGCAAGGAAACGGTGCAGAATATTCTCGTGCTCCGCTTCGCCAACACGATTTTCGAGCCGATCTGGAATCGCAACTATATCGACCATGTGCAGATCACGGTGGCCGAGGAGGTGCCGGTCGGGCGCCGCGGCGGCTATTACGATCACTCGGGCGTGCTGCGCGACATGTTCCAAAACCATCTGCTCCAACTGCTGATGGTCGTGGCGATGGAAGCCCCGGTGCGCTATCAGGCGAACCAGGTGCGCGACGAAAAAGTCAAAGTGCTCGAAGCCATCCGTCCGCTCGACGCGGCGGCCGTGGCCAAGGAAACGCTCCGCGGCCAATATAGCGGCTATCGCCAGGAGCCCGATGTGGCCAGCGACAGCCAAACCGCCACGTTTGCCGCGATCAAGCTGGCGGTCGACAACTGGCGGTGGCAAGGCGTGCCGTTTTATCTGCGGAGCGGGAAGAATATGTCGTGTCGCACGACGCAGATCGTGATCCAGTTCCGCAACCCGCCGCATATGATGTTTCGCGCGAGCCGCGGCAACAGCGAAGCGAATCGGCTGGTGATTCAAGTGCAGCCGGCCGAGGGCATTCGCATCGAGTTTCTCACGAAAACGCCCGACGCCGGCATGCAGCTGCAAATGACCGGCCTCGACTTCGAGTTTTGCAAGGAGTTTCATGGCGTGATGCCCGAGGCGTATCAGCGGCTGCTGCTCGATGTTTTCAACGGCGACGCGAGCCTGTTTGCCCGAGCCGATGAGGTCGAGCTGGCCTGGGGCGTGATCGATCCGATCATCAATGCTTGGCAAGCCTCGCGCCAACCGGAGCTGCATGGTTATGAGCCGGGCGAATGGGGGCCGATCGCATCGAGCGTGTGGATGGCGATGGACGGCCGGCAATGGCATGATGTTTGCCCCTCGTGGCGGTAAGTGATTCTCCTGGCCGAGGGATTTCATGATCGATTCGCCCCCCCGAGCCACCGGCAAGGTCTATCTGGTGGGCGCCGGCCCGGGCGATCCCGGGCTGCTCACGCTTCGCGGCCGCGAATGCTTGGCCCGCGCCGATGTCGTGCTCTACGACTATCTGGTGAATTCCGCGATTTTGGCGCACGCGCGTCGCGATGCGCGGCTGGTTTGCCTCGGTCGGCACGGCGCCGATCGAAGCAGCGCCGCGCCGACCTCCCACGATCGCATCATGCCCCAGGCCGAAGTCAATCGGCGGATGATCGAGGAGGCGCGCGCCGGGCGCGTGGTCTGCCGGCTCAAGGGCGGCGACCCCGCCGTGTTTGGCCGACTCGCCGATGAGACCGCGGCGCTCGCCGCGGCCGGCGTGTCGTATGAAGTCACTCCCGGCGTGACCACCGCGCTGGCGCTGGGCAGCTACGCCGGCATTCCGCTCACGCATGGCGAGCTGGCTTCGGGCGTGGCGTTCGTGGCCGGCCGCGAGCGCGATGGAAAGGGAACCGCCTCGCTCGATTTCGCCGCGTTGGCCGTTTTTCCCGGCACGCTCGTTTTCTATATGGGTGTCACCGCGGCCCGCCACTGGGCGCCCGCGCTCATGCGGCATGGCAAACCGGCGGAGACGCCCGTGGCCTTGGTCCGCCGCTGTTCGTGGCCCGACCAGTCGGTCGAACTTACGCGGCTCGACGCCGTGGTCGATCGGATCGAGCAACTGCGATTGCGTCCGCCGGCGCTGGCGATCGTGGGCGACGTGGCGGGGAGCGCGGCGTCCACTTGGTTCACGAGTCGGCGGCTCTTCGGAATCCGGGTGCTGACCACGCGGCCTGATCTGTCCCGCGCGTTTTCCGCCGGTCCACTCCGAGAAGTCGGCGAGCCGGACACGTTGTGCCGCGAGCTCACGGAATTGGGCGCCGAGGTGCTGGTGCAACCGGCAATCGAAATTCATCCGACGCCCGATCCGCGGGCCTTGGACGCGGCGATCGCCGGCGCGGGCCAAATGGATTGGATCGTGTTCTCGAGCGCCACCGGAGCAAGGGCGTTTCTCGATCGTGTGTGCGCGGGCGGCGCCGACGTGCGGCGGCTGGGTCAAGCGCGGCTGGCGGCGATCGGCCCGGCCACGGCGGCGGCGGTGGCCGAGTATCGCTTGCGGATCGATCTGGCGCCCGAGACATTTCGCGCCGAAAGCCTCGCGGCCGCGCTGGGTCCGCGGGCGGCGGGGCGCCGCTGTCTCTTGGTGCGGGCCAGTCGCGGGCGCGAGGTTTTGGCCGAAGCGCTTCGAGCCGCAGGCGCCCTGGTCACGCAGGTCGTGACCTATGAAAGTCGCGATGTGGAGCGAGCCCGGCCCGAGGTGGTCGCCGCGCTCGCGGCTGGCCAGATCGACTGGGTGACGGTCAGCAGTTCGGCGATCGCCCGTTCGCTCGCGCGGCTGTTTGGCGATTCCTTGCGGCTAGCGAGACTGGCGAGCATCAGTCCGATTACGAGCGAAACATTGCGCGAATTGGGCCACGAGCCGGCCGCCGAGGCCGCCGAGTACACAATGGCCGGACTGGTGGCGGCGATCCGGTGAAAGTCATCATCCTCCTCAACGCGCTCAGCCGCCGCAACGAGCTCGAACACAATCGCACGATTGAAGCCGTTCGCACGGCGGCCGTCGGCGCCGGACTCATCGCCGAGCTGTGGCCGACGCCGCCCGCCATGTTGCCGAGCGCCGCCAAGAATGCGGCCGAGATGCAGGTCGACGCGGTCGTGGCGGCCGGCGGCGATGGCACGATCAGCTCCGTGGCGGCGGCCTTGGCTGGCGGCGACATTCCGCTAGGGGTTCTGCCCCGCGGCACGCTCAACCATTTTGCCCGCGACCTGGGGATACCGTTCGACCTAAGGGCGGCCGCCCGAGTGATCGCCGCTCGGCAAGTGCGGCGGATCGATATCGGCGAAGTCAACGGCCGAGTATTCATCAACAACGCCTCGATCGGCATCTACCCGGCGATGGTGCAAGATCGCGACGAGCAACGCATGCGCTGGAAACGGCAAAAATGGCTGGCGATGGGAGTCGCGGCGCTGCGGATATTCCGCAACCCGCCGCTGCTGAAGATTCGGGTCAACTCCAGCGCGTCCTCGAACCAGGGCGATGGCGGTTCGCTCGGCGGTGCTTTGTCGGAAACGAATTTGCTCGAAGAGGGCGAGATCGAAACGCCGCTGATTTTCGTGGGCAACAATCGCTATGAGCTTTCGCTCCCCTCGCTTGGAGCCCGGCCGACGCTCGAGGCCGGCGAGCTGAGCCTGCATGTGGCCAAGCGCACCTCGCGGGCCGGCATCTTGTGGCTGGCGATGCGTGGGCTCGTGGGTCGACTTCGCCCGGGCCACGATTTCCATGTCTCGTATCCGAGCGAAATGGTCGTCGATTCCTCGCGGCGGCGGCTCGCCGTGGCGATCGATGGCGAAGTCGCGCGGCTCGATCCGCCGCTAGTGTTCCGGGTGCGGCCGCGGGGCTTGGCCGTATTGGCCGGAATGCCCGTGCGGAGCTGAGCGGCTCGAACACGCACGATCGCCTTTGCCGCGGCGGTCGGCTTCGCGGACTTGGCGCGTGGTTTTAGCGATCGGCAAGCGCGGAGATGAATGGCCTGTGCAGCCGGCGCCCATCCCACCGGCAAAATGTCGATTTTCGCGCGGCGCCAGGTCGAGAAGAAAAGCTAGACCCGCGCGGCGGCGCCAGAAATCGCCGTCGCGACATTCCCCGCCCGGCAAATGCCCCAACCGCCGTTCGCGTTCCGCCCCCCCCCCCGAGAACGTCCGGCGAACCATGAGCGGATGAACATCCCCATGAGCACCCCCTCGCGACCCGGCCTCTTGGCCATTTCGATCGATATCGAGCTCGATGCCCAACACAGCGGGACGCGTGATCAACTGGCGCTCGATCGCGTGGCCGGACGACTGCTCGAAATGCTGACCCGGAGCGGGCTGCCGGCGACCTGGGCCGTGGCCGATCCGGCGGAATCGGCGGCGACCGAGAAACTGACCGCCGCCGGCGGCCATGAGATCGCGGTGCTCGGCGACGCGGCTTGGGTGGGCGCGAGCGCGGGCCGCTCCCGTTTCGGTCGCGAGCTGGATCGTCGGCTGCGCCATGCGCGATCCGCGGGCATCGCGGTGTCGACGCTCGCGCTCCGCAACGTCCACCTCGACGCCCATCTCAACCTAGTCGTCGCCAACGGAATCACCGCGGTCCGGGGACCCGAATCGGCGGCGCGTGGTCGCCATGAATTCAATCAACCGCAAAGCCTCTACGCCGGGCTGTGGTTGATGTGGCCTTCGATCGTGTTGCCGGGCGAGATGCGCTGGTGGCCGGGTGGCGGCCGGCTGGCGCCGCGCGGCGCGGATTGCGCGCCGCGGCGCGCCGCGGCGACGCCTATCATCTGATGATCGATGGCCTGAAACTTGCCCAGGCCGGCCGCATCGGCTCTTGGGGGCTTGAGCGGCTATTCGCCGAAGCGGCCGCGCTCCGCGACGCGGGCTCGCTGGATATCGCGACGATCGCCGGCGCCACGTCTCGCCTGGGCGAACTGCGACGCACGCGCTCGACCCAATGGCGACCAGCCGCTTGAATTTCGCGCACGGCGTTTCAACGCAAATCTCGCAGCGCGTTCCAGCTCAGATAGCCGAGGATCGAAGCGCAGATGACGGACATGATGTCCATCAGTTTGCTGGCTTGGTCAAACGGCCACTTCACCGCCAGATCGAGACCGAACAGCAGCAGGATCAAGCTCGCGACGACGATCCCGGAAATGACAAGCGCTTTGGGCATGAGGGCTCCGTGGATGTCGCGTCTTGAGTTGCATGGGCTGCCGATCGCCGACCCGGCGGGGCGGACGCGGGATGCGGCGCGCTGGGCGGGATTGCGGCCCCAGGATCGAAAATGAAAGCGTCTCCCGTCGCCGCGAGTGGAGAACGCCCCCTCTCAAGATAAGAATAGCTTTTCGACCGGCTGGCGGGCGGCAAATCGCAAAATCGCGGAAATCCGGAAAAATAGGCGCTTCGGCGACGCCGAAAAAATGAGCACGTCGGCGGCGCCGAAATAAATGGGTAAATTCGGCGGCGCCGATATCGGCTCTTAGTATATTTGCGTGGTCTGGCGACACAAGCGGGTTTGGCGCCGCCGCCACGACGGTCGGCCCCCTTCCCCCCTCGCGCGAGAAGACCATGAAAACGCTCCGACCCTGGATGTGGTGGCTCCTGCGGTTTGCCGGCACATATAACCTGCTGGCCGGACTCGTGATGCTGGTCTTTTACCACGAGGCGTTCAAAATCGCGGGCCTGGAGCGGCCGAAGTTGGTGCTGCCGGTGCAATTGGTGGGGCTGCTCGTCGGGCTGTTCGGCGTGGGCTACCATCTAGTGGCGGGCGATCCCTGGCGGAATCGAAATCTGCTCGTTTTGGGGTTTTGGAGCAAACTGCTCGGCACGGCCCTGGCGGTGTATACCGTGGCCCGCGGCGCGTTGCCGCCCTTTTTCCTGGTCGTGGTGTTTTTCGCCGACTGTATCTATCTGCCGCCGTTTTGGGCGATCTTGCGCCGGATCGGGCCCGAGGACTGACCAGAATTCGCGCGAAAAAAGCGCGGAATTTCGCAAAAAATCCGCCGGCCGAGAGAGGGCCGAGGCGATACAATGGCGGCGGCGCTTTTTTCGCTCGCGCCGCTCGATTGCCACATGGAATGGGAGCTTTCGCTCGCGATGGCCAAGCGCGACAACCATTATGAACGGGCGTTTGAAGCCTACTTGCAGCGGCGCCGCACTCCCTATGTGGCGGTCGATGAAGCCCGGCGGAGCCCCCTGGCCGATGGCTCGCTCAAGAGCCTCGATTTCATCGTCTCGCCGGGTGGCGTTGCCTCGCGTGGCCTCTCCGGGACCGGCGATTCGCCGCGCTGGCTGGTCGATGTGAAGGGGCGCCGCTTCCCCTCGGGCCAGCAAAAGCGTTACTGGAAAAACTGGCTCACTCGCGACGATCTGGCGAGCATGGCCCATTGGGAGCGACTGTTCGGGCCGCAATTTGGCGGACTTTATGTCTTCGCCTACGATGTGCTGGGGGATCGGTCGCCGGTGGCGGCCGAGTCGCTCTTTGCGTTTCGCGGTCGACTGTATGGGTTTGTCGCCATGCGGTTCGTCGACTATGCTCGGCTCTGGCGACCGCTGTCGCGCCGTTGGGACACCGTGGCGATTCGGGCCAGCGTGTTTCGCGCTCGGGCGCGGCCGTTCGAGGCTTTTGCGAGCGCCGATCCGCCGAGCGCCGCCGATCCGCCGAGCGCCGCGGCTCCGGCGGTAGCGTCGCTCGGGTCCTTGGGAGCCAGCGCTTACGACGGGTTCGATGATTTTGGTTTCGATCCCCTGACAGGTTTCGATCCCCAAGCGCCGGCCGACGCGCCGTGAAGACGCGCCGTGAAGACGCTATTGCGAGGCATTTTTTTTCGGAGATCGGTCGCGTGGCGTCGCGTGGGTAAAATGCCCGAAACGTTGGCGTCTACCGGACTATCGAGGTTTTTATGAACGATTGCCATTTGGGCGAACATAAACGAGGCGTGTCGCCACGACTGGTGGCGAACCGCGTCGCGCTCGCCGCGCTGGCGGCATGGCTGGCGCCCTGGCACGCGGCGTTGGCCGCGGATCCGACGCCCAACGCCAACAAGAGCTATATCCTGCCCTACGCGCTCGTCGTGCTTTCGATCGGCCTGGGGTTGCTCGTCGTGTGCCGACTCGACACCCGGCTCGACAAGGAACGCAAGGCCGAGAAGTACGAAGGCTAAACCCTCGGGGCGTCCCGCGCTTCTCCTGAAGTTCACGGTTATCGCCCCCCAAGCCCGCGCAGACGCTCATGACCGCGCCCCGCCCCCAGGCCGCGAAAACCTTGAAGATCGAAGACTACGGCATGATCGGCGACTGCGAGACTGCGGCGCTCGTCGGTCGCGACGGGTCGATCGACTGGCTTTGTCTGCCCCGCTTCGATTCGGGCGCGTGCTTCGCCAAGCTGTTGGGCACATCGGAAAACGGCTACTGGCGAATCGCGCCCGTGGGCGAGATCACGGCCACCCGGCGCCAATATCGCGGCGACACGCTGGTGCTCGAGACGGAATTCGAAACGGCCGAAGGCGCGGTGACGCTCGTCGACTGCATGCCGCTCCGCGCGACGCATCCGGAGGTGACGCGGATTGTCGTTGGGCGGCGCGGCGCCGCGTCGATGCGCATGGAACTGGTCATTCGCTTCGACTATGGCTCGATCTTGCCTTGGGTCCGGCAATTCGATCACGCCGTGAGAGCCACCGCCGGACCCGACACGCTCGTCCTGCGCACACCGGTCGCGACGCGCGGCGAGGGAATGATGACCATCGCCGAGTTCACGGTCCGCGCGGGCGAGGAGATTCCGTTTTCTCTCACCTGGAGCCCCTCGCACGAAGAACCGCCCACGCCGCGCCTGGCGACCGACGCGGTGCGGGCCACCGAAAAGTGGTGGCTTGAATGGGCCGGCCGCTGCCAATATGAAGGCCCCTGGCGCGGGCCGGTCGTGCGGTCGCTCATCACGCTCCGCGCGCTGATGTACGATCCCACCGGCGGCATGGTGGCGGCGCCCACCTCGTCGCTGCCGGAGTCGATCGGTGGAGTTCGCAATTGGGACTACCGCTACTGCTGGCTGCGCGACGCGACCTTCACCCTTTTGGCCCTCTTGCTGGCTGGCTACGAGGATGAAGCCGCGGCATGGAGAAACTGGCTCCTCAGGGCCGTGGCCGGCAACCCGGCCGACTTGCAGATTCTCTACAGCGTCACCGGCGAGCACCGGCTCTCGGAGCAGTCGCTTGACTGGCTCGAGGGCTACGAAGGCTCGCGGCCGGTGCATATCGGCAACGCCGCGTCGGAGCAGTTTCAGCTCGATGTCTACGGCGAAGTGCTGCAACTGCTCTACGAATGCCGCCGCCACGAGGTCCATTCCGGCGGCGGCGACTCCTGGCGCGTGGAACTCGGGGTGCTCGAGTTTCTCGAAAAAGCCTGGCGGCGCCCCGACCACGGGCTCTGGGAGATTCGTGGCGAGCAACTGAACTTTACCCACTCGAAGCTCATGGCCTGGGTGGCGTTCGATCGGGCGGTCCGCAATGTGGAGCAGTTCGGCAAGGAGGGGCCGGTCGATCGGTGGCGCGGCATTCGCGATGAAATTCACGCCGAAATTTGCGAGCGCGGCTTCGACTCCGAGCGAAACACATTTACCCAGGCCTACGAAAGCTCGCATCTCGACGCGAGCCTGTTGATGATGCCGCTCGTGGGTTTTCTACCGGCCGATGATCCGCGGATCGCCGGCACGATCGACGCGATCCAGCGCGATTTGACGCATGGCGAATTCGTGAAACGCTACGACACCCGCTCGCAGGTCGATGGGCTGCCGCCCGGCGAAGGCGCGTTCTTGCCGTGCTCGTTTTGGCTTGTCGACGCGCTGGCGGTCATCGGCCGCGGCGACGACGCGCGAGCCCTATTCGAACGTTTGCTTGGCGTGTGCAACGACCTGGGGCTCGTGAGCGAGGAATACGATCCGACCGCTCGTCGGCTAGTGGGCAATTTTCCCCAAGCCTTCACCCACGTCGGCCTGGTCGCCGCGGCCTATTATCTGGCCGACCCCGACCTACCCAAGCGCGTGCTCAACCGCATGGATTGAGCGGCCCTGAACGTCGGCTTCCATTTCCCAGCATTCTTTCCGCGCCCGTCCGGGGTGGATCTTCATCGCGTGATACTCGCGCAGCGTCAATCAAGCTCTTCGAGCCAGAGCCGGATTTCATTTTCATATTCGCTCGCCAGATCGCCCTTGATTAGTTGACGATGAAAGCTCGCCGCGCCTTCCTTCATGAAGTCGGCCGCCTCGGCGCTGGGGAAGCGGCGGTTCGGATCGGGCGCGATCAAACCGCGACAAAAATTCATCAAGAGCTCGTTGCGCACCACATCCTCGGGCAGGATTTCGTGCAACCGCTGGGGCAGCATTCGCTTGGCTTCGAGCAGTTCCTTATAGGTGGTCAATCCGGCGAAGGGCTGCTTGCCCGCCAGCATTTCAATGAGCACATAGCCCAGGCTGGCCAGATCGCTGCGAGGCGAGAAGTCGGCGCCCTCGAGCACTTCGGTGGCGGCGTAGGAGGGGGTGCAGGTGCGCTGCGGCGGCAGGTTGTTGAGCTCGAAGGCCGATCCGATATCGACGATCTTGGCGTTGCCGGTGCGCTTGAGCATGATATTCGAGGGCTTGATATCGCTATGCACCACTTTCTCGCGGTGCAGCGCCGCCAGCCCCACGAGACATTCGCGCGTCACGGCCATCGCCACGCCCGGCTTGAGCCGCGATTGCGTCGGCCCCGCGGTCACGATCACATTGTTCAAATACTCCCAGCGGCGGGTCGACATCCGCTGCCGGGCTCGCTCGAGCATCTCGTTGCTGAGCAGTTGGGCGAGGTCGTAGCCATCGATCCATTCCATTTCCATGATGCGGATGCGATTGCGTTCGACGAAATTATGGACGTCGAGCAAATTGTCTTGCTGAATCTGGGCCACGCGCACCGCCACGCCGGCGATACGGCCCATCGCGTCTTCGTAGTGCCGCATATCCTCGTAGCGGGCGGGCGAAAAAATCTTAAGCGCCACTGGCAGGGTGAAAGCGTCGGCCCCGCGTCGCTCGCTGAGGAACACCACGCCTTGCCCGCCCGAACCGAGCTTGCGGGTCAGCCGTAAATGCTCGGTCCAACTCATCCGCTGCCCATCGAGCACGGACTGATAGCGGCGCATCAGTTCTTCGTCGGCCTGTCGATCGACCGGGCGCCCTTCGAGCGTGAGTGTCGGATTTCCTTCGTGAAACGTGGTGGTCGACAAAGCCGCCTCCCCCCTCTTTTTTGCCGGGTGGAAACGTCGCGCACCGCCATGGTCGCCTACGTGTTTCCTCTCCCGGCGTGGCTTTGATTCTAGCTTGGGGTCGAGCGCGCCTCCAGAGCGAAACCCACGCCGCGGGGTCACGAAGTCGCGAAAAACAGGATAAATTCGCCCAAACCCATCCGCGCGTCGGTGGCAATCGCTCGCGGAAGGCGACGCTTGCCGGACGAACGGTCTCCAGGCGCGGAAGAAAAACAAGCTCACGCGTAGGCATCTCACGCGGAGGGGGCGGAGAAAATAGCAATCCAACCTCCGCGTCTCGGCGTCTCCGCGTGAGACATCTTCTCGCCCTTCTTTCCATCCTCTTTTTTTTAGGAATCCTTGGAGATCGAATTCACCGTCGCCTGGGGTTTTTGCCCCGAGGAAGATTGAACGTCGCCAGACGAGCCATTCAGCATGTTCCTCGGCGGCGTGGTCCGCTATCATGCCGGCGCCGCCGAAATTACAATGCCAAGGGCGCGATCCTTCGCGCCGCCTTCGCTCGAACCGGCCCGCACAGCGATTCGCACCCCATGCCCGAGCCTCCCGCCAATTGGAATTCGTTCTTCGAGTGCGCGAGTCAGACCGACATTGGGCTGCGGCGCACCAACAATCAAGACAGCTTGATCGTGGTCGAGGCCAGTAGCGAGCTCGAATGGTGTCGCCGCGGACACATGTTCATCGTGGCCGATGGCATGGGCGCCCACGCGGCCGGCGAAATGGCCAGCAAACTCGCCTGCGCCGGCATTCCCCATACCTATTTCAAATTACCCGACCTGTCCGGCCCCGAAGCGCTCCGCCGGGCCGTGATCGAAACCAACGCCGACATCCACGCCCGCGGCAGGGCCAATGTCGAATTTCAAGGCATGGGCACCACGCTCAGCGTGCTCACGCTCTTGCCGCAAGGCGCCGTCACCGCGCAGGTCGGAGATAGCCGCGTCTACCGCTGGCGAAAACATCGGCTCGAGCAACTTACCTTCGACCACAGCTTGGTTTGGGAAATGATGGCGGGGGGTCAACTGCCCGAGGGCGACAACGCCGCTTTTATTCCCAAGAACATCATCACCCGTTCGCTTGGCCCCCATGCCGAGGTGAAGGTCGATCTCGAGGGCCCGTTTCCGCTCGAAGTCGGCGACACATTCCTTATTTGCAGCGATGGCCTCTCGGGCCAAGTCTCGAACGAGGAGCTCGGGGTGCTGATGGGCGCCCTGCCGCCGGCCGAGGCGGCCCGCACTCTGGTGGACCTGGCCAATCTGCGCGGCGGGCCCGACAACATCTCGGTCGTGATCGTGCGGATCAAGGAGCCGATTCACATTTCCGATGCCCGACTACCGGACCGCGCGGCGGCCGGCTCGCGACCCGCCGCGTCGGCGCCGCTGGCGGTGTGGATCGCGGCCAGCTTCCTGGCGCTCGCCGCCGGCGGGGCGGCGCTCTCGGAGCAACTCGCCGTGGCCGCGGTGTGTGGCGCCGGCGCTTTGCTCTCGGCGGGCTTCGGGCTCGTGAAAACGTTCGCCGGAGGTTCAGCGTCGAGCGGCGATTGGGCCACGCATCGCTTGGGCAAGGGGCCCCATACGACCACGCCCTGCCAGCCGACGGCCGCCGCGGTGGCGCCGCTTGCCCAGTTGTGCGATAAACTCCGCACCGCGGCGCTTGAAGACAAGTATCCGGTCGATTGGGCGCCCTTCAACACCGCCTACCAAGCCGCCACCGCCGCGCTCGCCGCCAGCAAATTCACCGTGGCCGTCAGGGAATTCGGCCACGCGATGAGTTTCCTGATGGAGCAAATCCAGCGACAGCGCAGGAAACGCAGCGAACGCTCCGACTCGGCGCTCGATCCATAGCAGTCTGGTGGAAAATTCAACGGGCTGACAAGGCGAGACCGCTTGCCACTTCTCGCTTGACGCGCTCGTTCATGGCGCCGCGGCCGCGCTGAGTTCGCGCTTGGCCCGCGACTCGCGCCGCGTGGCGCTCGCTCGCGAGCGAGGAAGCGCGTAGCTGATCGCCACCGCGCCGCACACGAACCAAATCGTCGTGCCGATGCCCAAGAATCCCACGCGGCCCACGATGCGCATCAGCGCATAGTGCGTCACCACGAGCGCCACCGGCGACCAAGCCAACCACCGCGCGGCCCGCTCGTGGCCGGCCCGGAGCGCGACCGCCGCCACGAAGGGAGCCGCGGGGATCAAGCTCATGAAGTAATGGGCCCGCGCGATCGGCGAAGCGATGAGCATCGCCACGCTCGCCAGTCCAAACGCCGCCACGGTCCAAAGCGTGTCGTGCGTCGCCGCGCCGCGCAGCACAGCCATCCCGCCAGGACCACGACCGCCGCTTGCATCGCGCGGATAAAGCATTCGAAGGCCGGCGTGTCGGAAACGAATTCGGGCACGAATGTTTTCTCGTTCTCGAACGGCTCGTCGTAGGGCCCGCCGGCAAATTGATACGCGGTCCAATTACCCAGATGATGCAGGGCATTGGACAAACTTTGATTGCGCACCGAATACGAATCGCCGGCGAATCGATCGTAGGTCTGCTTGTCGGTTTTCGTGGCGATCAGTTCCCACCACTGGCCAAGATTGTCCAGGTTCTTCTCCCAGCCGACCAAGAGCGCCGGCGCCACGAATACATAGAGCGCGAGCCCCAGCAATGTGCCTGCCCCGCCCACGACCGGCGGCGCCAAGCTCTCGAGAGCGACCCGATAGCGCTGCCCGCGGGCGACCCGGCCCGGGAAACGCTCGGCGACGAGCGAGTGGCCGGCGCGGAGCAACAATAGCAGCCAGAAACAGCTCACGGGCAAGACCGGCGTGAGCTTGAGCCCAATGGGCAACGAAAACACGACGCCGGCGAGCAGCAAACGTTTCCAGTGGCCTCCGGCCTCGATCGCGAGTCTTGCTCCCAGCAGCAGCAAATACAACTGCAAGACGCCGGTTTGTCCGCGCTGCAGGCAGTTGAGCGTGGGAAGGGCGGCGGCGAGCACGGCGGCCGCGAGCATCCAGGTCGGAAAAAGCACGGCCACGGCTCGGTTGCCTGGCGCGGCGCGTGCGTTCGCATCGTCATCCGCGGTCGCCACCCTGGCGGCGAGTCGCATCAAGCGGCGGCATTCGTGGTAGGCGCCATAAAGCGTCGCCAGACTAATGAAGAACCAAGTCATCACCTGCCACTCGCCCGGCAAGGCATGCAGCGGCGCGAGCAACATGGCGAACAGGGGCAGATACAAGTAGCCCCAGCCGCGCGGGTTGGTGACTTCGTAGGGCTCGCGGCCATCGAAAAACGCGGCGCCGGCTTCGGTATATACCGTGAAGTCGGTCATATGTCGGGCAATGTCGCGCGGGTTGATCTCGCCGCGATGATACACATCGACAAAGCCCCACACGGTGAGCGTCAGCCCAAGCACGGCGAACCAAAACCAGGGTCGATTCGGCCTCGGTGGCTTGCCGGCCACGGGGCTCGCGATCTTCTGCTCGGGCATCGATCAAACCTCGCGCCGCCCCCAGGGGGAGAAAAATTTCGGGCGGGGGCGTTTGGGGTGGGGAACTCATGGACGTGGGCCGCGGACGACAATCCTCGAACGTCCAGCGGCGAAAAAGGTATCCCGCCGGCGCCCGGCGGGTCAAGAGCATTCGAGATCCGCATTCGCCCGCTCGCCCGCTCGCCGCTGGCCTGCCCAAAACCGCGCGGCCGAACACATTCGCCCGCGCGGAGCTGGTCGCGGCATAGGTCTTGCCTCGGCTCGGGCGCGTTGCTATTCTCCGCCGCCCGCTGGAGGTCACCATCTCCAGGGGAATCGTGTCCGCTTTCGCATCGGCGCATGATGAGCCGCCGGCTCGCCGCGCCGAGATCGACCCAAGAGCAGGATATCAAGGGCCCATCGCATGACACACACACTCGGCATCGTTCAAATCCACGCGGATCAAATTTGCCCCGACGCCGCTCGCGGCGCTCTCGCGCGGCGCGTCGCTTGGGCGGCAAGTCGGTGCTCGAATGGGTCGTGCGTCGGGCCACCGATTGCCAGCGGCTCGACGGGCTGATCGTGATGTTGCCCGACACCCCGGCCGGCCGAATGTGGGGCCACTTGCGCCGCCCGACGTCGATGTGCATTACAGCGCCGGCGCCAACGCCTTGGCCCAATGCGTCGACGCGCTCGACCATCATCCGGCTCACGCCGTGATTCGCATTGTGCGCAAAACATTTTCATCGATCCCGCGCTCATCGATCGCTTGGCCGCCGCGGCCGCGACGCGCGTGGGCTGCGACTATATCGGCTTCGCCGGCGCCGATGGCCGCCCGGCCACGCACGCCGCCGAGGGCCTGTTCGCCGAATGGCTTCGGGCCGACGCGCTTCGCCGCGCGCACCGCGAGGCGCATTTGCCGATCGATCGCGAGCGCCCGTCGCGCTACATCTACACGCACCCCGAGGAATTCGGCGTGTTGCTCCTGCCGCTGCCCGAGGCGATCGACCTCGAGTCGATGCGGCGCACGCTCGATGTGTCGGAGAATTGGGAACTCGCGCAAGCGATCTACGAGGCGCTCGGACCCGAGGAATGGGACCTGCCTCGCGTGGCCGAGCTTGTCGCCACGGGCGCCGGAATCCCCGTGCGCTGACGCTCGACCCTCCGGCCCGCTTCGTGCCCGCCTATCGAAAGCCCTCGCGAAAAATGCAATCCGTGACCCGAAGTTCCCATCCATCGCGCGTCGACTTGCCGGGATGGTCCCGCGACGCCGTGTCTCGCAACGCCCCGCCGCTAGACGCCGCGCCGCTCTTCGCGCCGCCCGTCTCGGGTCTCGTCTTCGAGATGGCCGATGTGTTTTACGACGCGAGCCACTGGCGCCGTTGGCTATGGCGGCTGGTGTCGCCGTTGGGCGTGGACTGCGATTACCAAACGTTTTACGACCGTTGGGATCGCGAATATCTCGTGCCCGCCCAGTGCGGTCGCCGCGAAATGAGCGAGGCCTTCGGCGCGTTTCTTTTTTCCCATGGCTTCACTTGGGCCCAGATCGACGAGCTCGAGGCCGCCTGCCGCCTGCGCCGCGATGCGATTGCGCGCGACACCCGCCCCTTTCCTGGCGTGGTGCGCACCCTGTTCGCGCTGGCCGAGCAAGGACTCCTCTTGGCGGTGCTCGCCGACGCGGTCGAGCCGGCCGAACAACTTCGCGAGCAACTCGAACGGTTTGGAATCGAGGCCGCGTTTGCCGCCGTGTATTCGAGTTTCGATCTCGAAGCCGCCACGCCCGAGCCGCGCTGCTACCAAGCCGCGCTCGAGGGCATCGGCTTGCCGGCATGTCGCGTGGCCTATGTCGGGCATCGCCGGCGCGGGCTACGTGGGCGCGCGAGGCGGGAATGCGGACCGTGGCGTTCAATGGCGAGTCGCTGGCCACGGGCGACGCGGCCATCGCCAGTTTTTCGCAATTGTCGGCGGTCGTCGATCGCTGGGGCGTCGCGCTCCCGGAGACGAGCCCCGCGCTGGCGAGTTCGGCCGGAACGGATCCGACAAACACCATGCCGCCACCGAGGCCATTCGCATGAATCGGCCCCACGATGTCGGCACGCGCGGTTTGCCGATTGCGGTGCGGAGGGCGCGGTGCGCCTTGACCATGGCGTGGCGCCGTTCGCGCGAGCCGGTGGCTCGCGGCGCGGCGTCGCCATCGAATCGCGTGGCCTGGACATTTCTGGGCTGGATCACATTGGTCGGTCTGAGTCACGCGCTGGCCCGCTGGTTGCATTGAATATGGCGCCACGTGCGCGAGCGGGCGCGGCCGGCGTTTCGCATGCCGGGCTCGACCGCGGCGGCGATGAAATCTTGGTTTGCGAGGTTAACCGTGGGAAGCCCGGCCGAATCGTTGCTCACCGCGATTGCGATCGTGGCGGCGCTTTGGGGCGCCGGCCGGCCGGTAGCGCGGTGGCTCGTTCCCGACGCCGATCCGCTCGCCGGGCTCGTTTGGAGCGTGGCGCTGGGGATGCTCGCTTGGCAGTCACTATTGGGGCTGACGGTAGCCGGCGGCTGGTGGGACTTGGCGCCGCTGAGCACCATGACCCTCCTCGGCGCGGCCTGGGGTATCATCGAATGCGTGGCCTGGCTCGCGCCGCGGTTCGTTTGGCCCCGGCGCGGCCAGGCGCGCGAGGCGCTGTCGCCCAATCGCATCGTGGCGCTGCTTGCCGAACTATTTGCCAGGCCGCCGCTCTTCGGGCCGGCGATTCTGGCGCTCTTGGCGACACTCATGATCTGCCTCGCGCCGCCGACGCGCGAACTGGCCCCGACCGATGCGCTGGCTGAAGCGCACCGGCTGGCCGCGAGCGGCTCGGCCCAATCGCTTGCCCACGGACTGTTGACGCCCGGAGTCGGCGCGACGCTGCTTCATGCCTGGGCTGAATCGATCGCCGATCCCGGCGCGGTCTGTCTATTGAACTACGCGTCCGGACTGTTTTTCGCCTTGGCGATCGCGATCATTGCCCAGCCGGTGCTCGGCTCGCGGCACGCGCTCACGGCGGGCGCCATCGCGATCATTACGCCGGGAGTGCTCAGCCGGCTGGCCTTCCCCTCGAACGAACTCGCGCCGGCCGCGCTCTTGCTCTTGGCCGGCGCGGCATGGTGGCGGGCCGCGGTCGAATTCGGGGGCGGCCGCTGCGCGCGGTCGCCGCGCTCCTGGCCGCGGGCGCTCTGGGGCCCGCGTGGCTGTTCGCCACGGCGCTTGGCGTGGCTTGGCGATGGGCGCAAACACCGGCCCCCCGCGTCGATGTATGGTCGCGGCCAAGCATCACTCGAGCGCTGGTCGAAAGCGGCGCTCTGCGCGGAGTGGGTGGAATCGCGGCGCTCGTCGTGGCGGGCTTGGCGGCGCTTCTTGCGGGAAGTGCTTGGCGCCTGGGGGTCGAATGTTTCAGCTCCTCGGCGGGATGTGGCCCCTTTTTGCTCGCCGCGGCGCCGGGGCTTTGGTGGGCTCGGCGATTGCGGGGAATGCGTCGTTTGGCGATTGGACTCAGCGTGCTGATCGCGGCGACCTGTTTGGTTTCGGTGGGCGCCGCAGCGCTGCTGTTCGCGGCCCTGTTGGCGATTGGCGCCGCCTGGGTATGGGTCGAGCTCGAACGTTTTCGTCCCGCGCAGGCGCGCTGGCCCGCGTGGGGCTGGTGGGGCTGGCCATGAGCGGCTTGTGGTCGACATTCGCCGGCGCGGGGCTCGGGTGGCCGCCCGCCTTTTCGGTCGCCGGCCGCGAGCAGTGGCTCGACGCGCGGCTTGGCTGCTATCGCGCGGCGCAAGTGGCCAATGGCATTGTGCGCGGCGACGATCATCTGCTCACCAACGATCCGCGGTCGTACTGGATTCGATGCTTGGTGACCGACGCCCGCGCCGCGCCAGCGACGCTCACCCAAGATGCCCCCGCGAGCGAATCCGCCGACGGATCCAGCCCACTTAGCTCGCGACTGCGGCGGTTGGGCGTGACGCATTTGCTGCTGGTCGATCCGGCGGACGGCGACCCGGTGACCCGCGATCCGCTGAGCAGGCTTGCCGATCAGGAAATCGCCTCGGCCGAGGGCGGGGAGCTGTTGCCGCTGGTGGAGTATGTGAAAACGGTCGGCGATTCCGAGCGACGCTATCGACTCATTGCCGTGCGGCGCGAATCGAAGCTTGGCGGCGAAGTAGCGAATGCGCCAGCCGGCGGCTCGCGGCATGTCGCCACTCGCAATGTGATTCCCGACACGCGCCAGCAATCCACGCGCCAGCGTTGAAAACTGGGCTGGGGATTCGCCCGCGCGGCTGGTATAAGTGCCGCCTCTTCACACCGAGGCTCCTTCGCGAAGACCCGCGAAAGTCTCTTCTAGAAGTCTCATCATTAGGTCGGCCGACGGAACGGAAGATATGAACATCCATCGTTTGTTGCTCGTCGGTTGCATGGGCGCGGGCTGGGTAGCGCTCGACGCCGGATGCACGAGCTGCCAAGCGCCCTACGATTATTCGGGCCCCACGGTCGGCGCCGACGGCAAGCCGATCGGCGGTTTCGGCACGCGAGTCGGTTCGGCGTGGGCTGGCACAAACGCGGTTCCGCCTCCGCCCACGGCGCCCAAGATGGCGGCGCCCGCCCCCGCGACGGAAACGGCGCCCGACGCGACGCCAGCCGACACCACGGGCGAAAGCGGCCCAACCAGCGCGGGCATCGACGGCGAAAGCGGCGGGCCCAGCGAAACGACCGCCGACGCGCGATCCTCGCTCCCCACCGGCTACTCGAACCGACGCTGAGCCCAGCCGGCAGTCGTCCGCGGGCGGGGCTTGCTTCGAGCGGTCATTTGAAGTCTGCTAGCGTGATCGGTTCGCGGATTTCGGTTTTCTGTTTCGGGCGGGGGGCCAGAACATGGCTGCCATGGCGTTTGATCCCCGCTCGCTGCTGCGCCCTCGGTCGAAGATCGTCGGCATGTCGGCGATTTTGCTGCCCTTCGAGGCCGAGGGCCGAATCGATTGGCCGGCTTTCGACGCCCATCTGCTTCGCACCCAAGCCGCGGGACTCACGCCGGCCGTGAATATGGACACCGGCTATGTCAACCTGCTCGAGCCCGGCCAGCGGCTCGCGGTGCTCGACCGCGCTCGCGCGGTGCTTGGCGGCGCGACCTTTGTCGCCGGCGCGTTCGTGGGCGATGCTCCGGGCGATCGCTTCGCGCTCGACGCCTATTCGCGCGAGGTCGACGCCATTCAGTCTCGCGGCGGACTGCCGATCGTGTTTCAATCCTTCGGCCTCACACATCTCGCGGGCGATGCGTTGATCGACGCCTATCGCGCGATCGCCACCGGCTGCGCCAAGTTTCTGGCCTTTGAGCTCGGGGCCATGTTCGCCCCCTTCGGCCGTATCTATGATCTCGAAACCTATGGCGAGCTCCTGAAGATTTCGGCTTGCGTGGGCGCCAAGCACTCGTCGCTGAGCCGCGAACTCGAATGGCGCCGCTTGGCGCTGCGCGATCGCGAGCGGCCCGATTTCATGGCGCTCACGGGCAACGATCTCGCGATCGACATGGTGATGTATGGCAGCGGTTATTTGCTGGGCTTGAGCACCTTCGCGCCCGACTTGTTTGCCCGGCGCGACGCGATGTGGCTCGCCGGCGACAGCGCGTTTTACGAGCTGAACGACTTGCTCCAGTATCTCGGCTTTTTCGCTTTTCGATCGCCGACGCCGGCCTACAAACACAGCGCCGCCCAGTGCCTACGGCTCACCGGTTGGATCTCGCGCGATCTTACGCATCCCGGGAGCCCGCGCCGGCCGGAGTCGGATATTGAAGTGCTGGCCGAGATCGTGGCGCGGCTCGAGGCCTATCGGGGAGCGAACCCATGAGCACGATTCGCCGCGTGGCCGGCATGAAGACCATCGCCGAGTTTCGCGAACATCTCCAGGCGGTCGGCGCCGCGATCGAACTCGATGACGAGGCGCTCGCCGCTCCCGAATCACCGCTGGCTCGGCCACACCGGGTGGCGGGGCTCACGATCGGCAACCGGTTCGCGATCTTGCCGATGGAAGGCTGGGATGGCGACGCCGAGGGGCGGCCCACGGAGTTGACGGTCCGCCGCTGGCGCCGCTTTGGCTCGAGCGGGGCGAAACTCATCTGGGGCGGCGAGGCCGTCGCCGTGCGTCGCGACGGACGGGCCAATCCCGACCAACTGCTCATGGCGCCCCACACACTGGCCGGGCTTGCCTTGCTTCGCGAAACGATCCTCGACGAACATCGCGACCGCTTCGGCTGCGTCGATGATCTGGTGATCGGGTTGCAGCTCACGCACTCGGGCCGTTTCGCGCGGCCGCATCTCAAAACCCGGCCGGAGCCGAGGATTCTTTACCATCATCCGCGACTCGATGCGGGGGTGGGCGCCGAAAACCTCGCTCCCATGACCGATGGCGAGATCGATTCGCTGGTCGAGGACTTTGTCGTCGCCGCCCGCCGGGCCGCCGAGCTAGGCTATCAGTTCGTCGACATCAAACATTGTCATGGCTACCTGGGCCATGAGTTTTTGAGCGCCTTCGAACGACCGGGACGCTATGGGGGATCGTTCGAAAATCGCACTCGCTTCCTGCGAGAGATCGTGGCGGGGATTCGCCGCGATGCGCCGGGGCTGGTGATCGGAGTGCGGGCCAGCATGGCTGATTGGACTCCCTTCGTGCCGGGCGATGATCGCGTGGGCATTCCGCAGCCGCCCACGGGCACGGCGCCTTATGACTACGCGTTTGGCGGCGATGGCCGGGGACTCGGCGTGGATCTTGCCGAACCATGCTTGCTGCTCGACCTGCTGCACGCGCTCGATGTTCCGTTGGTGTGCGTCACGCTCGGAAGTCCGTATTACAATCCGCATCGCACTCGGCCGGCGGCGTTTCCGCCCTCGGATGGTTATCTGCCGCCCGAAGACCCGCTGGTGGGCGTGGCGGCGCATCTCGATGTCACGGCGCGGCTCAAGGCCCATCGGCCCGAATTGACCTTCGTCGGCTCGGGGTATTCCTATTTGCAAGAATGGACCGCGCATGCCGGGCAGGCGGTCGTGCGATCGGGTGGCGCCGATTTTGTCGGCCTGGGGCGCATGACGCTGAGTTATCCCGAACTCCCCGCCGATGTGCTCGCTGGCCGGCCGCTCCAGGCGCAAGAAGCTCTGCCGCACCTTCAGCGATTGCACCACGGCGCCGCGCAACGGCATGGTCTCGGGCTGCTATCCACTCGATCCGTTTTATAAGGCCCGACCCGAACAAGCCGCGCTCCTCCGGCTCAAGGCTGATCGATCCGCGTGATAGGCGCGGGCGGTCGTCGGCGGAATCGGTCGCTAGCCTTGGCCGGGGCGTTCGCGCGAATCGTCGCTGGCTTTTTTTGCCGCAACACCCGCGCGGCGGCGCTGCTTCCGGCGGCGCGACCGTTGCGATCGGTCGGAGATTCGCGATCAATCCCCCGCCGAGTTTGCGCCATCGGCACGACCGGTCGCGACGCGCGAGATTCGAGCGTTCGGACGCCTTGGGCCGCCCTTGTGACGCGCGCCCGACTGGCGTAAGTTGACTTAACCGCCGACGCCCCCTGTCGTCGTGTCCGGTTGTTTTTTGACTTTTATGCTGAAACCAATGACAGCGCCGGCCGAGGTCGGCGTCGCGAGTCGATGAAACGCCACTGGAACCGGAAACGCGCGCTGGTGCTGATCCTCGGGCCGATCCCGATCGTGCTTTCGTCGATCGCGCTCTCGAATTGGATTCGCCCGGAGCGATCCGTCGCCCTGACCACGAACGAGGCGGTGCATTTTGGCTCGGGCGCCGGAGTGGCGTCGGCGGCCGAACCCGCGATCAGCGGCGGCGAGCAGCATCCGCTCACGGCGGCGTGTCGCGAGACGGCCGAGCGGTGGCGCGCTGCGCTCGGCGACAACTGCCATGCAATCTCGCGACCGCCCTTCGTGTTGGCCGGCGATCTGTCGGACGAGCAACTGGCTCGCTGGAACCACGACACGGTCGCTCCGGCCGCGCGAGCGATGAAGAATTGCTACTTTCGCGTGGCGCCCACGGCGCCGATCACGGTGTTGCTATTCGGCAACGAAGCGAGCTACAACGACCAGGCCGCTCGACTCTTCAACGAGCGGGATATCTCGGTATATGGCTACTACAAGCCCGAGCGACGCACGCTCGTGTTGAACATCGCCACCGGCGGCGGCACCTTGGTGCATGAATTGACGCATTCGCTCATCGACTTCGATTTCCCCAAAGCGCCCGACTGGTTCAACGAAGGGCTGGCCTCGCTCCATGAGCAATGCCGCTTTCGCGACGGCGACGATGGGCCGTGGATCGAGGGCATCGAGAATTGGCGGCTGCGCGGCTTGCAATCGGCGATTCGCAAGCAGCGGCTGCGCTCGCTCGAATCGCTGATTTCCGAAAAAGACTTCCGCGGGGCCGATGAAGGCATTAACTATGCCCAGGCCCGCTATCTTTGTCTCTATCTCCAGCGGAAGAATCTGCTGACGAAGTTCTATCGCGAGTTTCGGGCCAATCAGACCGCCGATCCCCAGGGCCTCGCCACGCTCAAGAGCCTTTTTCCGCAAACGGCCTGGAGCGATCTCGACAGCGAATTTCAAGCCTGGGCCCTCACGCTCCAGCGCGACTAAAAACCCGATTGGCGCGTCTCGCGCCCGCCGGGCAAAAGCGTTGGAGCGCTCGCCGGCGCTTTGGGTAACGAATGGAGCGCTCCTCCGCCCGTGCGTGCCACCGGCTATCCGCACGTAGCGGCATGCACGACAACTCATCCATTGCCCCCCGGTTGTTCGCCTTTGCTGGCGCCTTTTCGTGCTGGCGCCAGGAAAAATCGCTGTTGCCCCGAGCGTCGAGCGGCGGTAATGTTTGCCCCTCTCAGTCCAATGGCGCCTGCACGCGCCGAGTTTCCGTCACGGTTCCCCAGAGCCTTTCCAACGAGAAAGCGGCGCCACGATGATCCCGCGACACCTCAATTTGTTCGCCCGCGTCGGCAGTGTATTTCGGCGGATTAACAGCCCCACGCGAATCTCCGTCGCCGCGGCGTTCGCCATCGCGCTTTTCGCCGTGCAGTTCACGGCGCCCACCGCGCTCATGGCCGCCGAAGCCGAATGGATTTGGTCGCCCGCCTACGAAAAAGAACTCGAAGCGCCGGGCGACTGCTACTTCCGCAAGTCATTCAACCTGGGCACGCCCGAAAACGGAACCGTGCAGATCGCCGCCGACGACGCTTACGAGCTCTATGTCAACGGCCGCCTCGTCGGCTCGGGCGACAATTGGAAATCGCTCGACACCTACGACATCACCAAGTTCCTGATCTCGGGCGCCAATACCGTGGCGGTGTGCGCCACGAACAAGGAGGAAGGCTCGGCCGGAATCGTGGCCCGAGTAGCGGTCCAGCCACAGGGCGGAACGCACATTTCGTATTCCACCGACGCCACTTGGAAAACATCGCTCAAGGAGTTTCCGCAGTGGAACAAACCTCGCTTTCAAGACACGCAATGGATCGCGGCCCGGAGCTTCGGGCCGCTCAACGCGACGCTGCCCTGGGGCAACGAGGTCAATGAATCGAACGCCACGGGCCGGTTCCGCGTGTTGCCCGAATTTCATGTCGAATGGGTGGTCGAGCCCAAGGAAACCGGCTCGCTGATCGCGATGACGTTCGACGAATTCGGCCAGATCATCGCGGCGCGAGAAAATGGCCCGCTGGTTTTGATTCGCGACGGCAATCACGACGGCCTGCTCGAATCGGTGACCACGCTGTGCGATCAGGTGAAGAATTGCCAGGGCATTTTGGCCGTGAGCGGCCGGGTGTTCGTCATAGGCGAGGGTCCGCAGGGCGTGGCGCTTTATCGCCTCTCGGACGAAGATCAAGACGGCCGCGTCGACGCCGTCGAGCCGCTCGTTCGCTTTACCGGCGAAATGGGCGAACATGGACCGCACGCGCTGGCGCTCGGCCCCGACGGGCTCATCTATATGGTGCTCGGCAACTTCGCCCGGCCCGAGCGCGCCTTCGAAGCTTCGAGCCCGCATCATCATTACTACGAAGGCGATCTGGTCGAGCCGCGTTATGAAGACGCGAGCGGTCATGCCGTGGGCATCAAAGCGCCCGGCGGCACGATCGCCCGCACCGACGCGGCGGGCGCCGCCATCGAGCTGTTCGCCGGTGGCTTGCAAAATCCTTACGATCTGGCGTTCAATCACGAAGGCGAACTGTTCACCGCCGACTCCGACATGGAGTGGGACGCCGGCATGCCCTGGTATCGGCCGACTCGGGTGAACCATGTGCTGCCGGGCGCCGAGTTCGGCTGGCGCAGCGGTTGGGCCAAGTGGCCCGATTACTACTTCGATAGCCTGCCGCCGATGGCCGAAACCGGCCGCGGCTCGCCGACCGGAGTCGAGGTGTATGATCATTACATGTTTCCGCGGCGGTTTCAAAACGCGGTGTTCGTGTGCGACTGGTCGCGCGGTCGTATTCTGGCGATGAAACCGAAGCATCGTGGGGCGGGCTACGAAGCCACGGTCGAGACTTTCCTCGAAGGTCAGCCGCTGAATGTCACCGACTGCGCGGTCGGGCCCGATGGGGCGCTCTATTTCTGCACCGGCGGGCGCGGCACCGAGGGCGGCGTGTATCGCGTGGTGTGGGAGGGCAAGGTTCCGCCCGATGTGCGCGATCCGGGCAAAGGCATCATGGCCGCCATCAAGCAACCGCAATTGCAAAGCGCCTGGGGGCGTCAGCAAGCGGCGCTCGTCAAAGAACAACTCGGCTCGCAGTGGTCGGCCCAACTGACGGCGCTCGCCGAGCGCGAGAGCGCGCCGATCGCCCAGCGAATTCGTGCGCTCGATCTTTTGCAGCTTTTCGGTCCTCCGCCCAGCAAAGACGCCTTGGCCCGGTTGGCTGGCGATCCGGTTCCGGAGGTGCGCGGCCGAGCGGCGCGGATCATGGGCGCCGTGGTCAACGACACGACCGCCGCCTCGCTCATCGACATGCTCGACGATCAGGACCATCGCAATCAGCGTCTGGCCTGCGAGGCGTTGGCCCGCGGCGGATACACGGTTCCGCCCGATCGGCTGCTGAAGCTCTTGGGGAGCGAGGATCGTCCGCTGGCCTGGTCGGCGCGGCGTCTGCTCGAGCTCGCGCCTCCCGATGACTGGCGGCGGCTCGTGCTTTCGACTCCCGACAAGCGAGTGTTCTTGCAAGGCGCCCTGGCGCTCATGGTGCTCAGCGACCGGGACTCGGCGCCCGATGTGGTCTCTCGCTGCGAGAAACTGCTGACCGGATATCTCACCGATCCGGAGTTTCTGAATTTGCTGCGGCTGCTCGAAGTCGCGATGGTTCGCGGCCAACTCGATCCCGAGCGGCTCACTTCGCTGCGGGAAGCGCTGGTCAAGGAATACCCCTCGCGCAATACGAGCATGAATCGCGAGCTCACGCGGCTGCTCACTTTTTTGCAAGACCCGCGCGCCGCCGCGATGTTCATCGAACAACTGCATAGCGACGCGCCGCAGGTCGAAAAGATGCAGATCGCGATGCACGCCCGCTTTCTCAAGACCGGCTGGACTCCGCCGCTGAAGCTCGAAATGTTGCAGTTCTATGAAGACGCCCGCTCGATGGTGGGCGGCCATAGCTTCGCCGGCTATATCGAAAACGTGTCGCGCGATTTCTTCGCCGACTTCACCGACGAGGAGCGGCGGCCGGTGCTCGCCGGCGGCGCCAAGTGGCCCAGCTCGGCCCTTTCCTCATTGGCCAAGTTGCCGGAGAATCCCAGCGAAGCCACGTTGCGACAAGTGATCTCGCTCGATCGCGATGTGAAGCATGTCGACACCGATGCGGCCCGCAAACTACGAATCGGCATCGTGGCCGTGCTGGGCGCGAGCAAGGACCCGCATGCGATGGCGTATCTGCGCGAGTTGTACGACAGCGAGCCCGAACGCCGGGTCGTGATCTCGATGGGCTTGGCGCAGGACCCGCAAGGCGAAAACTGGCCGCTGCTGGTGCGTTCGCTTTCGATCGTCGAAGGCAGCGCGGCTCAGGAAGTGCTCGTGAAACTGGCGCAAGTCGATCGTGCGCCCGACGAGCCCGAAGCCTACCGCCAAGCCATCTTGCGCGGACTAATGCTTCGCGACAACGGTGGCCAACGGGCAGTCGCGCTCTTGGAAAAATGGACCGGCGAACAGTTGGGCCAGCCCGGCGGTTCGCTGCCCACGGCGTTGGCCGCTTGGCAGAACTGGTTCATGGCCAAGTATCCGAACCAGCCCGAACCGTCGCTGCCGGTCGAAGCAGAGACGAATCATTGGACGCGGCAAGAGCTGCTCAGCTTCCTCAACAGCCCGCAGTCGAGTGGCGACGCCCGCCGCGGCGCCGCGGTGTTCGAGCGGGCCCGCTGCGTGAGCTGCCACCGGTTTGGCGATCGCGGCGAGAGCTTGGGCCCCGACCTCACGACGGTCGGCAGCCGCTTCCAGAAAAAGGAAATCCTGGAGTCGATCCTGTTCCCGTCGCAGGTCATCAGCGATCAATACGCGAGCCGGGTGATCGTCACTCGCGACGGGCGGACCATCACCGGCATGGCCGCGCCCACCGGCGACGGCGCGCTCACGGTGCTCACGCCCGATGGTAAAAAGCACACGCTCAAGGACGACGATATCGAAAGCTCGACCCAGGCCCGGGTGTCGGCGATGCCCGATGGCCTACTCAACGGCCTTTCGCTCGAGGAAGTGGCCGACCTCTTTGCGTTTCTCTCGCATGCCCCGCAGGGCTTGCCCCAGGCCCGGCGCTCGACGCGCACCGAGTGACGACTCTAGCGACGAGAGAATGAACCGAGCGAGGCGGTTTGAAATTCCGCGAATCGTCGACGCCTCGGCCCACGACGATCCCCGTTGGATGGCGGGATCGCGCCGATTGCGAGCGGTCCCTCACTTTTCGGGCGAGTTGGCGAGCAGCGACTTGATTTCGCGTCGGATTTCCACTTCGCCGCCCAGCGCGTAGCCGTTCCACACCGCGCGGATCACGCCGGCCCGGTCCACGAGCAGCGTGAAGGGATAACCCCGCATATTGCAGTCGCGGGCGAGCATCTGCCGGGCGCGGCCGTTTTGATCGCCATAGGTGGGCTGCGCGAGGTGAGCGCTTGCCAGAAAACTTTCGGTGTCGTTGCGGATCTCTTCAAGATTTTCGTCATCACCGAGGCCGCAGGCCACGGCAACGAACTGAAAGTCGGAACGGTCGGAAAGCTCTTGGGCGATCTCGACCAAATGCGGCAACTCGCGCTTGCAGGGCGGGCACCAAGGTCCCCAAAAATCGATCAGGGTTACATGCCCCTCGAGCGACGATGCATCGAATTTCGGCGGATCGCCCGTGAGCGGCTGCAGGCGAAGTTCGCCCAACTTCGTGCCGACGACCTTTTCCAGGCTCGCGTTGGGTCGGCCGCGATCAAGCATCCAGTAGGCGAGCACCGCCAGGGCGACGCCAATGCCGATCTTGACCGGCAAACTTGCGCCCGACGGAGTCTTTGAACCGAAGTTTGTCATGATGAATCGGCGCCTATCTGGAATGCGTTCGAATTAAATCGTGGCGCCAGCGACCGGCGTTATAATCATCATAGCGATCGATCCGTCGACAAGATATCGGGGGACGGGACTCGCGGCGCGGCCCCAGCAAGATCGTGCTTCTCGAATGGTTTTCTCAAGCGAGGTCGAGCGATGCGGCATGAGGTCGAACAAAAGTTCCTGCTCGCCGACGCTCGGGAACTGCTCTTGCAGCTCGAATCGCTCGGCTTTCAGGAAAAAGACATCGAAGAACAACGCGACCGCTACTTCAACCACCCGAGCCGCGACTTCGCCGCGACCGACGAGGCGCTGCGAGTTCGATCCATTGGCGAGCGGAATTTCGCGACGTACAAGGGAGCGAAGCATTCGCGCCGCTCGAAGACCCGCCAAGAAATCGAGACCCCGCTCGGCGAGGGCGCCAAAGCGGCCCACGACTTCGCCTCGCTGCTCGGCGCTCTGGGGTTTCGGGCCGTGGCCCAGGTCCGCAAGTCGCGACGCGCGTTCGCGGGCCGCTGGGAAGACCATGACTGCGAGGTCGCGATCGATGCGGTCGAGCAATTGGGCGCGTTTGCCGAAGTCGAGTGCATCGCCGAATCCGACGATCGCGTGCCGACGTTGGAAGACAGCGTGTTGCGGCTCGCCAAGCGACTCGGGCTTCGCGATGTCGAGCCGCGGAGCTATCTCGAACTGGTGCTCGCCAGCCGAGCCCCGTGAAACATGCGGCTTGAAATGGGCCGCCGAGCAGCCTGTTGAATAATTCAACAGGCCGACCAGGTCCGCCGCGTGAGACGGGCGCGACGCATTCGCCGCGCGATGGCTCGCGACATGCCCAGGGTTTGCGAGGCATTTTTCCCTCCCTGTTGCGTTCCGGCAACCTGTCTCCCAGGGCGGGATTGCCCAGGAGCAACGTCGCTTCGGGCGCTTGTCGCGGCGGCGAGACCCGATGTTGCAAGTTCGCGGCTTTGTGAAGGGCTGGTGGTTCCTCGGCGACGGAATCTTGCCGCAATGTAGCGCTCGGCGATCCCCGGAGAGCGCGAAAATGGCGTAGAGATTCAATGGCGGTCTCCTCCGGCGCCGTTCGCCTCTAGCGCTATCGCGCTTCATGGATCGAACCTCTTCGATCCTGCAACTCTGGGAGCATGTGTCATGCGACGATTCTTCAAAAGCCTTGGTGTTTTCGGTCTTGTTCTTGCAGCCAGCGCCGCGAGCGCCTGGGCTCAATCGCCCGCGGCGATCAGCGCCTCGGGCGCCCCATCGACAGCTCCCAACGCCACCGCGCTCGAGCGAAATTCGCGGCACGAGCGACGCGACGAGCGGCGAGAGGAATCGAACATTGCCCGCGACAACGCCGAGCGTCGCCAGGATCGTCGCGACATTCACCGCGACGAAGCGAACATCTCCGCCGACCGGAATCAGATCGGCGCCGAGCGCGGCAATATCAATCAACTCCGGCAAGACGAACGCGCCAACCCCCAGAATCGCGCCAAGGATCAGGCCGCCATCGCCCGCGATCAATCCGTGATTCGAGGCGACGAACGCAATATCAACCGCAACGAGAGCGCGATCAACGCCGATCGACGCGATATTCGCCAAGACAACCGGCGCGAAGAGCGGAACCTCAACCAACTAGGACGCGACCAGCGCCAAGTGAATCGCGACCGAAGCGCGCTCGGTCGCGACCACGGCGCGAATTTGGTTCCCGTGACGAGCCACGCCGCCGCTTCCAGCGCGAGCCGTTCGGCCGCGAACGCCGGATCGGCGGGCTCGGCGTCGGGGCGCCACGGCGAACATCTCGATCGAGACCGGCGAGACCGGGCTCGCGAGGCTGAGCACCGGCGCGAGAAAATCCCGGTCATCAAGGCGAACACCGCGTCCGCGGCGCGAGCGGCGGGAGCGAACATCACGGACACTCGGAGCATGGCGCCCACGGCGGACACGCGGCCGCGCATCACGCGCCGGCCGGACATTCGGGTCCCTCGGCCATGTCTCACGGCGGCGGTGGCAGCCATGCTGGCTCGCATGGCGGCGGCCACGGCGGCGGTCATCATTGAGAACCGCTCATGCTAATGCGACCGCGCGAGTTCGGACCTTCGCCCCGGCGCCCCGGAGTCAGGAACGGACCGCCCTCACCCTACCCTCTCCCAAGGGGAGAGGGGTTATCGAAAGTTTTCGTCGGCGCCTCATCGGGCGCCGGTAATATCGGAAATGCCGGTTCCATCGGCCGGAGAAACCTTGTGGCCCAGAAAAAATAGGCGGGAGCACTTTGCCCAGCTCGCAATTATAACCCATGTTTTTCAAGACGCCTCGCGGGTCGGGCAAACGCCGGACATCGGGCGCCTGGAACAAATCTCGCGAAAGCGAGCGCCACCGCGCGACTGCCGGCGGCGGTTCGCTCTTCGCCGACAAGCGACACTCACTGGCGACGGTCTTTCGGGGAGTGAGATCGGCGTCCGGGAGTCAAGTGAGAGACGGGCGGATTCCTTCGCGGGGTCCGCCCGTCTTTGCTTTTGCAAATCGCCCTCGCCGCATTGTTTGACACAAGATCGCGGAATGGACTCAAGTCTTTTCAGAATCCCCGGCGATCCCGAATATTCGGCTCCAGTCCGACAAGCGCCGGCGCCGAAACAACTGCTACAAGCCCAGCTTGTGAGGGCGAGGCGTCACGTGAGCCTCGCTTCAGGATAGAGGTCATGGCAAAGCGACGGATCGTTTTGCCATGACCTTTTTTATTTGCCGATCGCGAATCGGGGCGTGTTTTGCTCACCGAGCCGCGGAGCAGATTTCCTTCAAACAAAAAAACCGGCAACCCTTCGAGTAAGCTCGATGGGTTGCCGGTCGTGAAGATCAACGGTTCGTTGGACCGGCGGCGGGGCGGCCGCTCGACCCAACTCGCTAATTATCGGCTGCTCTTCGTCGTCGAAGTCGGGCGAGCCGGAGTTTCGCTGGGCTTGGTCTCGGGGGCCGTCGCTTCCGACTCCTTCTCTTTTTCGGAGTCTCGGCGCGCCCGATCGCGAGCGCGGGTCAACCGCGTCTGCAGGGCGGCGGCTTCGTCGTGGTAGGCGAACGGCGCTTCCGAGAGCAGGGCGCCATCGACGAACTTCAGCGCGTCGCGCTTGCGATCCATGTCATTGAGCATGACCGCGGTGAAGAATGCCGCGTCGGGCTGGAGCTGGCCGCCTTGCATCGCGGCCGCCAAGGCCCGCTGAGCATCAGCCTTGTTGCCGGCCTTGTAAAGCGTCCAACCCAGGGTGGCCAGCGCTTCCGCATTCTTGGGATTCAGCTTCGCATTGAGCTCGGCAAACTGCACGGCTCGCTTGAGCGTGGCTTCGTCCTTGCTTTCGGCCAGAACCAGGGCCAATTGATTGTTGGCCAAGCCGTTGATCGGCGTTTCCATATGGATGTGCTCGAGCAACTCCTGGGCCTTCTTGTTGTCCTTTTGCATGCGAGCCAAAATGGCGCGGCTGAGCATGATTTCGGTGTTGTTCGGCTCGAGTTTCATGGCCGCGTCGCAGTAGCTGACGGCATCCGAAATCTTGTTGGCCTCGAACATCCAGCGCGAGAGCGCGGCCAAGGTGGCGAAGTTGCCCGGAGCCACTTTGATCGCCTTGGCGATCGCGGAGTCCGCCTTGTCGGTCTTTTTGGCCTGCTTGTAGAAGCCGGCGATCGCCACTTCCGGCGCGATCTTCTTGGGCTCGATGGCCGCGGCGGCCTGAAGCTGCTTATAGGTTTCGGCGGCGTCGTCGAGCTTGAACAGGGCCCGCGCCAACCGCAAATGGGCTTCGGCGAGTTGGGCATCGGCCACTTCCTTCGTTTCCGCCGGATGCTTTTCCTCGGCGGCGATCAGCTTGGTCAATTCGTCGCGAGCGCCGGCCCAGTCCTCGCGAGCTTCGGCGGCCGAGGCGGCGCCGCTGTAAAGGCGAAGAAGAAAGCCTTCTTTCCGTTTCGGGTTTTCCGTGAACGACTCCACCACCGGCGCGGCCTGCTTGTACATCATCGAGGCTTCCGACACGCGGCCCTCGCGGATGTTCGATTCGCCGAGCACCAGGTAGGCTTCCGGGTCTTTCGGAGCGTCGCGCAGTGCCCGCTCCAGCTCGGCGCGAGCGGCCGATTGCTGATTGGCGGCGAGCAACATTTGGGCCATCATCACTTCCACCGGCGCAAGCTTCGGCTGGCTCTTACGCGCGAGCTCGAGGAGCTTGCGGGCGCCCTCGATATCGCCTTTTTCAAAGCGGCGGATCGCGTCCTGCACATCGTCGTAAAACGGAGCGGTCGAGCTATCGCCGACCGCCGAGGACGTCAACGCCTCGACCGTAAGCTGGGCTTGAGCCACGCCGGCCGAAGCGCCAACAAACGACATGGCAACGAGAGCCGCGGCGGAACGACCTCGAAGAGCGGCGGAAACACGCTTCCAACACTCGATCCCTGGAATGGCTGATGGCATGCGGAAAACCTCAAAAATACTGGGTTGAATGGGGGGCCGGGAAATTACGAAAATACGCGATCGAATCGCGCGGTTCGATTTTGAAGAATCCATCGTTATGTCGATCGTGTCGTGACGCCTCGACGAACCGCTCGCGACGAGTCGTCCGCCAACAGGCTTACAGTTGACGATTCGGTCGCCCGAGGCGGTTCCACGTCGGTAAATGCGCTTTTGGGGGACGAGTTTCAGGAAGCGGGCAACTCGATTTCAACAACGATTCGCGAAGTCGGCTCCTCGAAAGCTCGGACACTCAAGCTGCGATTCTCGAACGGAGATTCTTCTTGGGAAGTGCTTGCAGCGAGATTTAGCTGATCGCTTCAGTTTAGTTGTCCCGCAAAGGATTCGCCAGACCTGCAAGCCGTTTTTTCAATTATCTCAGCGGCTATTTCACGTCCGCTCGCTGCTACTGTACGATATGTCCGGCTTTTGACGGATGCGCCGTCGCCCAGAAGCGCTGCATTCCCGCGGTTCGAGCCATGTGGCAATCGTTACTCAAGAACTATTTGTTGCGAGCCGCAACCAACTACGCCCACTCGCAAGCCTCCGCCCGCTCTTCCGCCGCGAAACCAGACGCCTCGCCGCGCGATCGCCCCGCGGACAGGGCTCCCTGCCATGTGGGCTTCGTGTTTGCCCTTGGAATCGAAGCCGGAGGACTGGTCGATCGCTTACAAGGTCCACTGCGACACGATGGGCCCGGCTTCATCGCCCGCGAGGGCGGCTTGGCCGGGCGGCGGTTGATCCTGATCGAGGGCGGCATCGGCGCCGCAGCCGCGGAGCGAAGTCGCCCTGCGGCTCATCGAGGGGCATCGGCCGCCCTGGATCGTGTCGGCGGGGTTCGCCGGCGGCTTGCAACCGAAGCTCCGCTTCGGCGACATGCTCATGGCCTCGCGGGTGCGAGATCTCGCGGGCCACTCGCTCGCGATCGAATTCGAAGTTTCGCCCGCGGCCTTGGCGGCAAGTCCCAATCTGCATGTCGGCCCGCTGCTCACGGTCGACCGCGTGGTGAGCGATCCGGCGGAAAAGCGTCGCTCGGCGAGTCGACCGGGGCGGTGGCGGTCGATCTGGAAACCTTCGCGGTGGCGGAAGTCTGCCGCCGCGAGCGGATTCGCTTTCTTTCGGTGCGCGTGATTAGCGACACGGTCGATGAGCGACTGCCCCGCGATATCGATCATCTTGCGCCAAAAAACGATGCTGGGCCGCTTGGGCGCCGCCAGCGGGGCGATCGTTCGCCGGCCGGCAAGCATCAAGGATATGTGGAAACTGCGCGAAAATGCGATCCTGGCCTCCGACCGCCTCGCCAAGTTTCTCGAAGGCGTCGTGACGCAATTGACGTGAAAATCACGTCGCCACGATCCTTTCCCGCGGAGGGCGATTGGCCCGCGACGGCCGCGAGGGTACATTGCCGATCGAACAACAGCCGCGCCCCTTGAGACGCGGCGCCACGTTGGGCCGCTAATCGCCCTCGAGCACAAGGATTCGAACATTGACCGAGCCGCAAGTTCCCGTGCGTACGCGTTTTGCTCCCAGCCCGACCGGTTATTTGCATATCGGTGGCGTGCGAACGGCGCTTTTTTGTTGGTTGTTTGCCCGGCGCCACGGCGGACAGTTCATCCTCCGCATCGATGACACCGACGCCGAGCGGAATGTCGACGCCGCCCTCGCGCCGATTTTGCACGGTTTCCGCTGGCTGGGCATCGACTGGGACGAAGGACCCGAGGTCGGAGGTCCGCATGCGCCCTACTACCAATCGCAACGTCTGCCGAATTATCAGGCCGCGGCGGCTCGCTTGCTGGCCTCGGGCCACGCCTACCGTGACTTCGCCACGGCCGAGGAAGTTCAAGCCGAGCGCGAGGCGGCCCAGGCCGAAAAACGCCCGTTCCTGTACAGCCGCCGCTATATGGCCGAGTCGCCGACCGACGTGGCCCGCTTCGAAGCCGAGGGTCGCCAGTCCGTGGTGCGGCTCAAGATGCCGCGCGAGGGCACGCTCAGGTTCCACGACCTAGTGCGCGGGGATGTGGAATTCGAATGGGCCCGCGAGCAAGATCACGTGATTCAGCGGGCCGATGGCACCTGCCTCTATCACTTGGCGAGCGTGGTCGACGACCACGACCTCGAGATCAGCCATGTGATTCGCGCCGAGGAGCATTTGTCGAACACGCCTCGGCAGATATTCATTGCCCAGTCGCTCGGTTACAAGCTGCCGGAATATGCGCACCTGCCCTATGTGGCCGAGCCCGGCAGCAAGACCAAGCTCAGCAAGCGGAAGCTCGAAAAATATCTCAAGAATCGCGACTTCGCCCTCGTGAATTCCCATGGCCTCGCCATTGCCCAGGCGCTCGGGCTCGCGACCAGCGCCGAGACCTTCAATCCGGTGATTGTCGATTTCTATGAAGAAGTCGGCTATCTGCCCCAGGCGGTGCTCAATTATCTGCTGCTGCTCGGCTGGTCGCTCGACGACAAAACCGAATTTCTCTCGCGGGAGGAAATGATCGCCAACTTTTCGCTCGAGCGCGTGACCAAGGCCCCGGCCAGCTTCGATCCGAAAAAGCTTTGGGCTTTTCAAGATCACTACTTGCAGGCGCTGCCGGTGAAGCAAAAGGTCGCCGCGATGCTCGGATACTTGCAACGGGCCGGACTCGTGGCGTCGCCGCCGCCTTGCGAAGTGGGCGAAAAACTGACGCGCATCGTCGAGGCCGCGGGCGATCGGCTCAAAGTGTTTGGCGATATTCTGGCGTATGCCGATTTCTTTTTCCGGGCTGAAGTCGCCTTCGACCCCGACGCCTTCGACAAGCAGCTTCGCAAGCCCGGCGCCGCGGAGCGCCTCGCGCGATTCGGAGAGCGGCTGGCCAAGGTCCAACCCTTCGAACCCGCCGAGCTCGAGGCGGCCTTGCATGCCTTCGTGGCCGATGAACAGATCAAGCCCGGCGATATCGTGCATGCCACGCGCGTGGCGGTTACGGGCCGAAGCGTCGGGGCGGGGCTCTACGATTGCCTCGCGATTCTGGGTCAAGCGGCTTGCCTGGAGCGCATCGAACGCGCGGTGACATTGAGCAAATCGCCAGCGTGAGAACCGGGCTCGGGCGCCCCTCGATCTCCCTGGGCGGGGGTATGGCGGCGGACGAGTGGCTGGTTCTAGCGCCCTCCGTGACACGCGGAGCTCCGCGTAGTCCGCTCGCTACCGTCTTCCGCGAAGAGAGTCGCTTGAGGGCGGCCGAACGGGCCGGTAATGTGGCGAGTCGCTCTGCTTATCGATCTGTTGAATATTTCAACAGGCTGCTATGCCAACCGCGATGATCCGCTTTCGATCCGTTTGCGGCGGCGGGCGATGACCCAGAGCGCCCCGGCGCCGGCTAGCAAGCCCAGGGCCAAGCTGCTCGGCTCGGGCACGAGCGTGATGACCACGTCGGCGCCGCTGGGCCCGGCGGTGTAATTGACCGTGTATGCAAACCCGCCCACGGTGCTCTGGCCGAGCGTGAACGTGCCCGTCGTCGAAGTCGGATCGATCAGCACGAACGATTCGCCGGCCGACAATGTCTGGCCCGCGGCCACCGACAGGTTCAGCGTCGCGCCCGGGAGGAAGGAGCCGTTATTCAATTCCACGACGCCCTGCGCCACGCTGAGATACGGATAGTATGTGCCGGTCGGAAGACCATAGGCCCCGAGCGGCGAAGTCGAGCCCATGGCGTTGTTCAGCGTGACATTGAAACTCGATCCGGCGTGCATGTCGACCGCAACGCTGGTCGACGAGGGAACATTGACCGATAGCGTGGCGTTGGACGTGGAGTTGAAGGCGCCATTGGCTGGGTTATATCCCGGCATGAACACGCCGCCGCTGGCGACGTTGATCGCGCTCGAGCCGGCTTGAAGTGACACGATTTGGATCGAACCGGCGCCGCCTAGCGTGCCGCCGCTGTTGACCACGAACGTGCCCGGAGTCGAGCCGGAGTTGGCATAGGCGCCGTTGATCAGCAGGGTTCCGGCGTTGACCGTCGTCGAGCCGCTGTAGGTATTGGCGGCGGTGAGGGAGGTTGTTCCCGAGCCGTTTTGGATCAGGTTGCCGGCGCCGGTGATCAAATTCGCGATCGTCAGGTTGCTGCTCGTGAATAGATTGAGCGTCGAGGACGAGGAGGCGAGCGCGACCGTGCCCGAGCCCAGCGTGCCAGAACCGATAAGTTCAAGCGTCGAGCCGGCGCCGACCGTGGTTCCGCCGGTATACGAGTTGGCGCCAGAGAGCGCGAGGACGCCGGCGCCGGCGGTGGCGATCGGGCCGCCCGAGATCGAGCCTCCCACGGTCAACGTGCTGTGGCTCACGGTAACGGTCACTCCGGCGCCCGCCACGGTCACGGCTCCGGTTCCGAAGTTCAACGCGTTGGAGCCGGTGAACGTGAAGCTGCCGAGCCAGCTAAGCGGGTTGTTGGCGGTCATGCTCACGGCGCCACTCGAGGTGTTGTCGATCGTGCCGCCGTTGATGGTAAAGGCGCCGGTCCCCAGGGCGGTGGCGCTGTTGATGTCGAGCGTGGCGCCCGAGGCGAGCGCCGTGCCGCCGGAATAGGTGTTCGCGCCGCTGAGCGCGAGTGTGCCTCCGCTCACGGTCAGACTCCCGGCGCCCGAGCCGTCCGCGATCGTGCCGGTGAAGGAGCCTCCGTTGGAAACGGTAAGGTTCGATGAATTCAAGGTGAGCGTGGCGGCCCCGGTCGAACCGTTGAGCGAGGCAATGGTCGTCGCGGAGTTCAACGTGACCGAACCGTTATCGGTGAGCGCTGTCGAGGTCAAAATCGAGCCGCCGCTGGCCAGCGCGAACGACGCTCCGCTGCTCACGCCGATCGTCGCGCTGCCGGTGAGCGAGCCCGATGCGCCGACCAGGAGCGAGCCGGCGGTGATGTTCGTGGCGCCCGAGTAGCTGTTGACGCCGCCAAGCGTGAGAGCGCCGCCGCTTACGGTCAGAGCGCCGGCGCCGGTGGCCAGACCATCGATCACCGTCGCGCCCGAACCGCCCACGGTGAGGTTGAAGCCCGAGCCGGTCACCCCGCCCGAGACGGTGAGTTGGTTGCTGGCGTTGTTGGTCCAGGTTTGGCTGCCACCCAAAACGACCGGGGCGCCAATCGAGACAGCCCCGGCGCCGGAATTCACCGTGATGCCGGTTCCCGCCGTATTGCCGTTGGCGTTGGTGGCTTCGATTGTCAGGGCGTTCGACCCATTGATACCCACCGCGGCTCCGGCGGCCGGGCCGGTTCCGAGCACCGTGAGACTGTTGATGCTCATCGCGGCGCCGAGCGTGGTGTTCGAGAAGTTCGCGGTCGCGGCGTTGTTGGCGGCGAAGTAGACATTGCTCGTCGCGCCGGGAACCGCGTTGGCGTCGGGCGTGCCCGCGATCACGGCCGCCCAGTTGGTGCCCGCGGAGCCGGTCACGGTATTCCAAGTCGAGCCTTGCAGACCGGTCCAATAGGCCGACGCGGGCGTGCTGGCGTTCGACGTAACGACGATGTTCTCCGCGGTCCCGGTCGTTGTCAATGTATAGAGCATCGAGCCGACCACCTCGGTCGTGGCATGGGTCGAGGCGAACTGATAGGAACCGGCGCCCGTCTCGCTGGCGAAAGTAACAAGCGGATACGTTCCAAGATTGAGCGTAAACGCATTCGAGAGGTTGACGCTCACCGTGCCATTCAGCACGGCGGCGCCTTGATCCGCGATTTTGTCGATCGATGTGACGGAGGTGGTGTTGACGTTGAGCGTGCTTGCATTGAGAGTCAAGCCGGTGTTGGCCGCGCCGGAATTGATGTTCAGAGTCGTGGCGATATTGGCTTGATCGTTGAATGTCAGCGCGCCGCCAAGCGCCACGCTGCCGGCCGAGCCGGAGCCGATCGCGTAGGTGCTCGGGCCGGTCGCGGCGCCGTTGATTTCCAGCGTGGCGCCAGTCGCCACCGTCACGGCCGTGCCAGCAAGCGAACCGCCCGCGGACAGGGCCAAGGCGCCCGAGGAGACCGTCGTGGCGCCGGTGTAGGTGTTGGCTCCGGTGAGCGTCAACGTGGCGCCGGACGCGTTCATGGTCAGGCCGCCCGAGCCACCGATTGCATTGCTAAAGGTCGCGCCGCCCGAGCCCGAGCCCGCGATCGTGAGCAGATTGCCGTTGGTGTTGACCGTGCCCCCGATGGTCAGCAGGCTGGCGCTGTTGTTGGCCCAGCTTTGCGCTCCGCCCAGGGTGATGGCGGCGTTGATCGTGTCGGCGCCGGCGCCGGTTTGCACCACGATGCCCGTTCCAGCCGAGTAACCGGCCCCGCCAATCTGGCTGGCGGCCGCGTTGATGGTCAGGCCATAAGCGCCGCCTGTGATCGTGACACCGGCGGCGTTGGCCGTTCCGGTTCCAGTAAACGTCAGGCTGTTGATGGTGAAATTGGCGCCAAGCGTCTGCACGAGACTCGTCGCGCTGTTGGCGGTCTCGAACACGTCGGTCACCGAGCCGGGAACGGCTTGCGTATCCGTTCCGCCCGTCGCGGCGGTGAGCCAATTAGTGCTCGTGCCGATCAGGGTGTTCCAAATCCCATCGCCCTGGGCGCCGCCCCAGTAAGCGGCCACGGGCGTGGAGGCCGAGGACTGTGTCACCACCACGTCTTCTTCCTTACCATTGGCGTTGGCGACGAGGGTGTAGGTCGTCGTGCCAATTATCTCGCTGCTGGAGTGATCGCTGAATTGGAAGGCCCCGCTACCGGAGACGCTGGCGTACGTGATCAGCGGATACGTGCCGGGCGTGCTCGAAAGCGTCGCGCCGGGCAGATTCACGGTCACCGTGCCATTGAGAGCCAGCTTGCCTTGATCGATGATCTCGTCGAGCTTGGTGGGCGAGGTGGCGTTGAAGTTCAGCGTGCTGGCGTTCAATGTGAGTCCGGTGTTGGTAGCGCCGGAATTGATATTGAGCGTCGTGGCGATGGCGTTTGAACTCGCGGTGTCGTTGAAGCTCAGCGCGCCGCTCAAGGAGACCGAGCCCGCCGAACCGGAGCCGATCGTGACGCTGCTCGATCCGGAGGCGGCGCCGACCAGTTGCAGGACGCCGCTCGCGCCGACGCTCACGGCGGTTCCGCCCAGCGAGGCGCCGGAGGCGAGGGCCAGCGTGCCAGTTGTGATCGTGGTGCCGCCGGTGTAGGTGTTTGCGCCGGTAAGCGTGAAGACATTGGTCCCGGCGCCATTCACGGTCAGCGCCGTGGTCGACGAGCCCGCGCCAAGCGTATCGACGATCGTGCCGCCGAACGAACTTGTCCCGCTAACCGTGATGCCGCCGGCGGTCGTGGCGCTGTTGCCGACCGTGCCGGCGCCGGTGAGCGTGCCGACCGTGAGAGTATTCGCATTGAGATCGAGAGTGCCCGACGCGCCGACCGCCAACGAATTGGTCACGGCGCCCAGCGGGCCGGTCGAGCCACTGGTCGAAGCCCCCAACTGCACCGTGCCCGCCGAGATCGTCGTGCCGCCGGTGTAGCTGTTGGAGCTCGATCCGAGGTTGAGCGTGCCGGCGCCGGTCTTGGTGAGCGCGCCGGAACTGGACCCGTCGGCGACGACGCCGCTGATCGAATAGGTATAGGTCGGATCGACTTGAATCGTGCCGGCGCCGTTGATGTTGAACGCGCGACTGCTCGCGATCGACGCGGTCGCTTCGAGCGTGCCGCCAGCGAGCGTGGCCGCGGCCGAAACGGCGCCAAGGCTTTGGGCGTTGTTGATTTGCACCGTGCTCGTGCCGCCGATGGTCGCGCCGCCGCCGAAGGTGTTGACGCCTGTCAGGGCAAACACGCCGCTGCCCGCGGTGGCGAGCGCGTAATTGGCGCCGCCATCGGAAATGACGCCGCTGACGGTCAACGCGCTGGAGCTGTTATTGGTCCAGGTCTGCGAAGCGCCGAGGACGACGTTGGCGCTGATCGCGTCGGGGCCGGAGCCCGCGAGAACCATGATGCCGGTTCCCGCGGCATAGTTGGCGCCCGCGGCATTGTTGGCGGCCATGATCGTCAGCGTGTTGTTGCTGCTCGGCGCGGCCGTGATCGTGGTTCCGGCGGTGTTCGCCGTGAGTGTTCCCGTGAACGTGACACTGTTCACCGTGAAGGCCGCTCCCAGGGTCGTGGTGTAAGGACCGCTGGCGGGATTCGTGACACTGTTGGCGGTCATGAACACGTCGGTGTTCGCGCCGGGAATTGCTGCGCGTCGGGAGCGCCGGTCGGGCTGGTCGACCAATTCGTTGTGAGGCTGCTATTCATCTGGCCGTTCGTGGCGATCCAGCTCGCCGTGGTCTGAGCGCCCGTGTAATAGGCCGCGTTGGGATAGGTCGGCGCGCCGATGTTCAAGATCTCGGAAGTGCTCGTCGAGGGAGTCAAGCTGGCCGTGTAGACGGTGTTGCCCACGGGCAGGAGCGTGGTGGCCAGGGTCAACGACGCCGAGCCGAGCGAGCTGCCGGTCGAACCGGTGATCAGCGTATAGTTGCCCGGCGTGAGACTGGTGTCGCTCGACAGTGGGTTGATATTGATCGCGCCGCCGGTGGCGCCCACCGCGACTTTACCCGTGACGTTGATCGTATCGTTCTGAGTCGCCAAACCGCCGATGTCGAAATACAAGTTCGCGGCGCCGCCGGTCGCCGAGCCGATGGTCATCGCGGTGTTCGTGGCGGCCGAGTTGGTGACATTGAACGTGGTCAAAGCGGCATCTCGCATATCCAAGGCGCCGCCGCCCTGGATCGTGAC
>CAWAUV010000008.1:0-1549303 GCA_963785305.1 uncultured Planctomycetaceae bacterium | reverse complement strand
GTCGGAAGCGATGATAACGGCCGCGGCGGAGAAGTTCCTTGGCCGAGCTTTGCTGTTTCGCTTTCCGAACGTTGTCGGATCGCCCGCGACGCACGGCGTGATCCTCGACTTCATCCGCCGCCTGCGTTCTAACCCCGAGCATCTCGACGTGCTCGGCGACGGCTCGCAGCGCAAGGCCTATCTGCACGTGAGTGAACTCGTCGAGGCTATGCTCTTCATCCAGGCTCGCGCCGCCAAGAAGGTCGACGCGTTCAACATCGGCCCGACCGACGTGGGCATCTTCGTGCGCGACATCGCCCGCGAAACCGTCGCGGCGGTGGCGCCGGGCGCGCAGCTCAAGTTCGGCACGGACAGCAAGGGCTGGGTCGGCGACGTGCCCCGCTTCGCTTATTCGACAGCGAAGCTCTCCGCGCTCGGCTGGACGCCGAAGCTCAGTTCGCTCGAGGCCGTTCGACGCGCGATCGGCGAAATCAACCGTCAGGAAAACCCGCCATGAAGCAGGCGGTCATTCTCGCCGGAGGAAAGGGAACGCGCCTCGCCTCCGTGCTCAACGGCCTGCCCAAGCCGCTCGTGGACGTGCGCGGCAAGCCGCTCCTTTTGCATCAGCTCCAACTTCTGTGCGCGCATGGGTTCACCGACGCAATCGTGATGGTGAACCACAGGGCCGATGCGATTCGCGAATGGCTGGTCGGCGTCGACCTGCCGATTTCCGTCCGCTTGATCGACGACGGCGAGCCGCGAGGAACGGCGGGCGCCGTTCTGGCCGCGCTCGGGGAGCTCGAGCCCGAATTTCTGGTCATGTACGGCGACACGATGCTTGCCGTCGATCTTACGCGGTTCTGGGCCTGGCATCGCGCCGTTCCCGGCGCTGACGTTTCGCTCTTTCTTCACCCGAACGACCATCCGCATGATTCGGACCTCGTCGAAATCGACGAATCCGGCCGCATTCTTGCTTTCCACGCCTACCCCCATCCGGCGGACGCATGGCTGCCCAACCTCGTGAACGCCGCGCTCTATGTCGTGCGCCGCGAGAGCCTGCGCGCGTGGGCCGACGTCGCCGGCCCGCTCGATTTCGCCAAGGATCTTTTTCCGCGCATGCTGGCGGCCGGCGCGACATTGCGCGGCTATTCCTCGCCCGAATACATCAAGGACGCGGGCACGCCCGAACGGCTGCAAAAGGTTCGCAACGCGCTGACTTCAGGCGCCATCCGCCGCGCATCGCTCAATGAGCCGCAGCGAGCCGTTTTCCTCGATCGCGACGGAACCCTCAATGTCGAGCACGGACTCATTCGCCGGGCCGAAGACCTTGAGCTGTTTCCCTTTGCCGGGTCCGCCATTCGACGGCTGAACGAGGCCGAATGGCGAACGATCCTCGTCAGCAACCAGCCTGTTATCGCGCGCGGCGAGGTCACTGAGGCGCAATTGCGCCGGATCCACGCTCGGCTGGAAACGGAAATCGGCCGTGATCACGCCTATCTCGACCGGATCTACGTTTGCCCGCATCACCCCGATCGCGGATTTCCAGGCGAACGCATCGAGCTCAAGATCCGATGCGATTGCCGCAAGCCGGAACCCGGGCTGATCCTTCAGGCTCAAAGCGATCTCAATATCGATCTCGCCCGCTCCTGGTATATCGGCGATTCGACGGCGGATCTTGGGGCGGCCGAAAAAGCGGGCGTGTCCTCCATTCTGGTGGAGACCGGGCACGGCGGTCTCGATCGCCGCTATCCGCACGAAGCCCGATTTACCGTCGCGGACATTTCGGAAGCGGCAGCCTTCATCCTCGACGTCTATCCGAAGATCGCGGAGCTCCTCGCGCCTCAAATCGCCGCAATGGCGTCAGGCGACGACTGGTTCATTGGCGGGGCGCCGAGCGCCGGCAAGTCGACGGTCGCCGCGACGCTTGAGCGCGAATTGCGGTTGCAGGGACGGCGGGCGCGGATCATTCACACGGATCGCTGGATAGAGGACGACGCCGATCGGCATGCGCTGGCGTCCTTCGACATGAGCAGTCTCAAAGCGGCCGTTGCGATTGCAGCCGAGCGCCCGAACACCCGATTCGCTACAATCACGCTCCCAGCCGGGCGCGAGGGACGCCAATTGGAGATCAAACTGGCGCCGGACGAAGTCCTGATATGGGAAGGCGCTTTCGCCGCGGAGCTTGCAGAAGTCTCTGGGCCGGACCGCGCACGCCATCGACGTCGTCTCGAGCGAGGCCGCCCGACATGAGCGCTTCATGCACCTGTGCGAACGACGGGGAATCCCCGCGGCGCGCGCCAAGAGTCTCTTTGCCCGCGCGCGTGCCGAACAGGCGCCAGGATCATCGACGAGATCGCCCGTGCAGATCAGTCTCGACGCCTGCCAAATCGACTCCATCCTCGCGAAGGGAACGGCGCCATGATCATCAGTCGCACGCCGTTGCGCATGAGCTTCGTCGGAGGCGGAAGCGACCTGCCGTCCTATTATCGGGAATATGGCGGCGCGGTCGTCAGCACGGCGATCGACAAATATGTCTATGTCACCATGAACCGCAAATTCGATAGCGGAATCCGTGTGGCGTATTCGCGTGTCGAAGAGGTGAGCTCGGTTTCCGAGATCGAACACCAACTGGTGCGAGCGGCGCTGAACATGGCCGGGGTTCCGGGCGGCGTCGAAATCACAACCGTCGCCGACATCCCGTCGCGAGGCACCGGCCTTGGCTCATCGAGCAGCTTCACGGTCTCCCTCCTGCACGCGCTCTACGCTTTCATTGGCCGCCATTCCACGAGCCGGGAGTTGGCCGACCAGGCTTGCCACATCGAAATCGACGTCTGCGGCGAGCCGATTGGCAAGCAGGATCAATACGCCGCCGCCTATGGCGGCTTCAATCTCTACGAATTCAATCCGAACGACACGGTGACTGTCTCGCCCGTCATCTGCAAGCCCGAGACTATCGCCGGAATCCGGAGACAGATGCTGGTTCTCTACACCGGGATCACGAGGGGCGCCTCGACAATTCTCAAGCACCAGTCAGCGGAGCTGGCGACCAATGTCGACAAGATATCCGCCATGAAGCGGATGGTCTCGCTCTGCTATCAGCTCCTGAACGAAATCCGGAACGACAATCTGGATTCGTTCGGCCAGGTTCTGCATGAGGCCTGGATGCTCAAGCGCGACATGGCGCCCGGCGTCTCCACCTCCGAGATCGACGACTGGTACCAGACCGCGCGCAAGCACGGCGCCATCGGGGGCAAGATTCTGGGCGCCGGCGCCGGCGGTTTCCTCGCCCTCTTCGCGCCCGAGGATCGGCACGAGGCGATACGCCACTCGCTTGCCGAAGTTGCGCGCCATTCCGGTCGACTTCGAGCGCATGGGAAGCCAGATTATTTTTTACCAGCCGACCTCAAGCAATCCGCCGGGAAACGGGCCGCGGGCTTGAGGCTTTCGGCGCGCTCCTCGACGTCAAGCTCAAGCGAGCCGCCCCACAAAATTATTGCCCCTCCCCTCAAGACTGCGCTTGAACTCGCGCCGCGAGCCGGATTTAGCCTCGTCTGAATTCGCTGCTCCGCCGGATCATCCCCATGAAAACCAAAGCCGCCATCTGCCGCGCCTTCGGCGCACCCCTGACCGATCGAGACGGTCGAGCTCGCCGAGCCAGGGCCGGGCGAGGTGCTGATCCGGACGGCGGCGTGCGCGATCTGCCACAGCGACATCTTTTTCCTCGATGGCGCCTGGGGCGGCGATTTGCCGGCGGTCTACGGCCACGAGGCGGCGGGCGTGGTCGAGGCGGTCGGCCCGGGTGTGACGCGGCTCAAAGTCGGCGATCCCGTCATCGCGACGCTCATCCGCAATTGCGGATTCTGCGCCGCCTGCACCGAGGGCGCGCCAGTGTTCTGCGAGGAAACATTCCCGCTCGACCGTGCGACGCCGCTGCACGACGGCGCCGGCAAGCCGATCGTCCACGGCCTGCGCACCGGCGCTTTCGCCGAACACATGGTCGTCGACCAGTCGCAGGCGATTGCGATCCCGAAGGACATGGCCCTCGATAGCGCGGCGCTCATCGCCTGCGGCGTGCTGACCGGCCTGGGCGCGGTCGTCAACACGGCCGGCGTGAAAGCCAGGCTCGAGCGTCGTCGTCATCGGCTGCGGCGGCGTGGGGCTCAATTCGATTCAGGGCGCGCGGATCGCCGGCGCTTCCCCGATCATCGCAATCGACGTCGAGCCGGCCAAGCTCGCCGCGGCGCGCGAATTCGGCGCGACCGAGACCGTCAACGCGAGACGCGAAGATGTCGCTGAGCGTGTGAAGGCGCTGACGGGGGGACGCAAAGCCGACTGGGTGTTCGTCACCGTCGGCGTCAAGGGCGCGGCCGAACAGGGAGTTTCGCTCATGAAGCGCAACGGCGCGACGGTGCTGGTCGGCATGCCGCCGTCTGGTGTCGTGGCGACCATCGACCCCGGCTGGCTCGCCGCCGACGGGCAGAGGATTCTCGGCTCCAAGATGGGGTCGGCGCGGCCTGCGATCGATGTGCCAAAAATCATCCAGCTCTATCGCGAGGGGCGCCTCAAGCTCGACGAATTGATCAGCGGCCGCTATCGGCTCGAGGTCGATCAACGAGGCGCTCGCCTCCTCGCGCTCCGGCGCGGCTTTGCGCAACGTGATCGTGTTCTGACGACCCTCAGGAGATTCGCGGCGCCGACCCGGACCGCTGAACGATGATCAGGAGGATGAGCGCGAGCGCGGGGAAGGCGAGGTCGCCGATAAAGGGAACGCCGGCGTTGCCGGGCGCAAAGTTGCCGGTGGCGACCATCTGCTCCACGTGGCCGATCGCGTCGCCAAGCAGGAAGATCGCATTGACCATCACCGCCGCCGCCTTGAAATCCAGGCTGCGCCAGAAGCTCACGCAGGCGGTCGCGCCCATCGCAAGATCCGCCATGCCAACCTCGAACTGGAAGGGGCTCGGCTCCCAGCCGATGTCCGCCGCCGCCATTTCGGGGAAGAAGAGATGAAAGACCGCCGCCCAGAGGCCCGAGTACGCCGATGGGCAGGAGCAGAATCCAGGCGAGCAGGCGATCGGCGAGTGATCCGCCGGAGCGGCTCAGCCACGCGAACACGAGCGCCGCCACGAACAGGAACATTGGCAGGTTGCGCAGGACGAAGGCGATCGTTTCGGCCATCATGGGCTCCTGACACAGCTGGGCGGAGGCTTGGACAGCGGGCGTGCAGCGCGTTAGCACATGGAGAGGCAGGCGCGAACGCCAAAGCTCGATCTCTCTTTCCGGCCGCCTGGACGCCCATGAAAATCGCCGAGCTGAAAACCTTCGTCGTCGGCAATCCCCCGCCCGCCTTCGGCGGCCGCTATTTCCTGTTTCTCAAGCTCAAGACCGCCTGCGGGATCGAGGGCGTGGGAGAAGTCTATGCCGCGAGCTTCGCGCCCAAGGCGATCGTGGCGATGATCGAGGATGTGTTCGAGCGCCACGTCGAGGGCGCCGATCCGTTCCGCATCGAGGCGCTCTGGCGCAACGTCTATGGCCGCGGCTATTCCGGCCGGCCCGACGTTTCGCTGATGGGAATCCTCTCCGCCATCGAGATGGCGCTATGGGACATCGTCGGCAAGGCGGTCATGAAGCCCGTCTATGCGCTCATTGGCGGCAAGGTGCACGAGCGGCTCAGGAGCTACACCTACCTCTATCCGGACGAGCCGGGCTCGCACGCTCATTCCGACAGCCCCGTCTATTCGAACCCGGACGCGGCGGCGACGCGCGCGCTCAAATACATGGCCCAAGGCTTCACCGCGGTGAAGTTCGATTCCGCAGGACCCTACTCGACCTTCGACCCGCGCCAGCCGAGCCTCGAGCGGCTCGAGCTTTGCGAAGCGTTCCTGAAGACTTTGCGACAAGCCGTGGGAACGAAATGCGATCTCCTGTTCGGCACCCACGGCCAGTTCACCGTCCTCCGGCGCGCTTGCGCCTTGCGCGGCGGATCGAGGCTTACGAGCCTTTATGGTTCGAGGAGCCGACGCCGCCCGAGGCGCCGGAGGAAATGGCCAAGGTGGCGGCCCAATGCCGCGTGCCGATCGCGACCGGCGAGCGGCTTACGACAAAATATGAATTCGCCCGCGTGCTCGAAACCGGCGCCGCATCAATCCTGCAAATGAATCTCGGCCGGGTCGGCGGCATTATGGAAGCGAAGAAGATCGCGGGAATGGCGGAAGCGCATTACGCGCAGATCGCGCCGCATCTCTATTGCGGGCCGGTCGTCGGCGCGGCCAACATCCAGCTCGCGGCGTGCAGCCCGAATTTTCTCATCCTCGAGAGCATCGAGCGCTGGGATGGCTTTCATGCGCAAATCCTCAAGAAGCCGATCCGCTGGGAGGACGGCTTTGTCATCCCGCCGGAGGAGCCTGGTCTCGGCGTCGAGCTCAACGAGGAGGCCGCGCTCGCCCATCCATGGACGGGAACGGATCTGCATCTCATGCCAAGATCGGCGCCGGCGCTGCCGCCGGATTGACGGGTTCATGATCGCGCAACGCCGCGCACGACGCGAAGTGAGGATTCAAGATGGCTGAACGCGATGCCGACAACGGTCCGGGATCCTCGAAATTGGGGAATGCCCAGTCCTGGACCAATCGGGTGGTGGGCGCGATCGGCGGAGTCATCCTGGCTTCCGGCCTCGTCGGAACCGTGATCAGCTTTTATCTTCAAGGCCGCAGCTGGGAATACCAAACACGATCGGCCAAGATCGACAAGGATTCCGCCGCCGTGCTGGCCGCCCTCGAAGGCGTGGACAAGCTGATCGATGAGAAATGGCTTTCCACTTACGAACTGAACGACGCCGTCAAGACCAAAGTCGAAGGCGCGCGGCTGGACGCGGCGGCCAAACGCTTTTACGCGGCCAACCAGGAGTGGGAGCTTCGGCACAACATTCTGGCGTCGAACCTGCGAATCGCGGTCGATTCGCAGTTTGGCGTCGACAACCGGAATCTGAATGTCGGCGCGATTGACTGCCGGACTTACACATTGAAGGGGCTGCAACCGAACGGCGCCGATCCGCTGCCGGTCAGCGCCCTACTGGAAATCGCCTATAGCTGCCACAACGCCATCAAGGGCAAAATCGAGGAACAGCTCCGGGCGAGGGAACAGAACAATTCGCTCTGGCCGGCGACGGCGGCCGAACCGGATCCGGGCGGCCTCGCGCTCAGTCACATCTGGTGGGTCGACAAAGTCTTGCAATGCATGATGGTCGAGCGCGCGCTCGAGCTTCGTCAGCAGGCTCCGCAAGTGCCGATCATTGAGCTTGGCGCGTCCGAGGACTCGCACCCGTACTCGACGAGCGAGCGCGAGCGCGCCCGCGAGGAGCAATGCGTCGAGCCTTACAAGAACGATCCGGTCCTGGGACTGGCGTCACTCAAGCCGAAATGAGACTGCGCGGGCTCACGCCACAAGTTCGGCGGAGACCCGCCTTGAGCCACCGTTGAGCCTCACGCCAGCTTGAGAAAGCCTTCGCCGCGCCTCGGCGGCGGCGTCTGATGGCTGCTCAGCGCTTCTTCATCGACAGGGTGCTCGCGGCTCAGGCTGAGCATCCGTTGGCGTGCGTTCGCCTCGGCTGGAAACCACTCGTGGGCCCGCTCGCCGGCCTCTTTTATCTTTCTGCGCAAAGCCTTGAGATCGAGCGCCGCCTCGCGGACTTCAGGACTGAGAGAGAGAATCATGGCGTTCACTAAGGTAAGTGTTCACGCTCCAGGTACAATTTGCGACACAGATGCATAATCGTCACATTTCCGTTAACGAAATGTTGCAAGTCGCGTGCCAGCGGATTTGAGGAGAGATGCGGCCTTGACTCTCCGTGCGTCGAACCATCCAAGCTCGGCGGGAAATCCGCAGAATTTTTTCTCGTTTTGAAGGATGGCGCCTTTCCTTCAGCAAAAGCGCCATTCTTGATGAGCGAGCTGGAAAAATGGAAGCTTAGCGACTGGTATCCCCGTTGTCGTAACTGCCCAGGCGGGTGAGTCAGATTTGTCACAGTTGGGGTTGATTTTTGTGTTGATGGCTTTGGGGGGAGTCAGGCTGGCCTGGATATGATTCTGTTGCGGGATGATTCTTTCGCCGGAGATTTCGGCCCTGATTGCGTCGCTTCAGCGGGAGCTTGGAGGCGTTGCGGGCTGAGAACGCGGAGCTTCGGCGTCGGCTGGGGCTGGACAGTTCGACGAGTTCGAAGCCGCCGTCGAGCGACGGTCTGCGGAAGAAGCCGGTGAGCCTTCGCGAGCCGTCGGGCCGGCCAAGCGGGGGGCAGAAAGGCCACAAGGGGGAGACCCTGCGCCAGGCTGCCGAGCCCGACCGGATCGTGACGCATGAGGCCGCCGTCTGCCGCCATTGCGGCTCGGGCCTCAGCCGGGCGATGGCGGGAGGCTTCGAGCGGCGTCAGGTGTTCGATCTGCCGGAGCGGCTGATGGAGGTCACCGAGCATCAGGGTCTGGTCTATGCCTGCGCCGGCTGCGGCGGCCGGACCCGGGCGGCCTTTCCCGAAGGGGTGAGGGGACCGGCCCAATATGGCGGACGCATCCGGGCTGCGGCGATCTATCTCCACGCCCAGCAACTGATCCCCGAGGATCGCGCGGCCGAGGCGCTCGCCGACCTCATCGGCGCGGGCGGGCTTTGCGCGGCCAGCGTGGCGGAATGGACGCGGCGCCGCGCGGGGGCGCTGGCGCCGGTCGCCGAGCGGATCGGGGCGCTCGTGCGCGCCGCGCGCGTGCGCTGCCTCGACGAGACGGGCCTGCGCATCGGCGGCCGGACGCAATGGCTCCATACCGTCGCCACCGAGACCCTCACCCTTTATCGCGCCTGCGACACGCGCGGCGAGATGCCGGAAGGCCTCGAAGGAGGCGTCGTCGTCCACGACGGCTTCAAACCTTACCGCAAGCTGGACGGTCTCGCCCAGCCTCCCGCTCATGCGCTCTGCAACGCTCATCATCTGCGCGAACTCAAGGCGCTGATCCAGTTCGACCAGGAGCCCTGGGCGACAGGCATGCGCGATTGTCTCCGCGACGCCTGCAAGGCGGTCGCGGAAGCCCGCGCGCAGGGCCAAACCGCGCTCTCGCCCGCCGCGCTCGAAGCCTTCCACGCCCGCTATTGGGAAGCCCTCCGCGAAGGCCTCGCCTGGCATCGCAACCTTCCCCGCCTCGAAAAGGCAGGCCCCAAAAGCGGCCGCACGAAACGAAGAGACGGAGACAATCTGCTTCGCCGCCTGCACAGGTTCAAAGACGACGTGCTGAGGTTCCTGATCGACTTCAAGGTTCCCTTCACCAACAATCTCGCCGAGCAGGCGCTCCGAATGATGAAAGTGAAAATGAAAATCTCCGGCGGCTTCCGCACCCCCGAGGGCGCTCACGCCTTCGCAGTCCTGCGATCCGTCATCGCAACGGCCCGCAAACAAGGCCGAAACATCCTCCACTCCCTCGCCGTCGAGCCCAACATCCTCGCCCAGAAAATCAACCCCTGACACCCGGCTGGGCAGTTGCCCGTTGTCTCGCTGCGTAAGCTTTCTGGATGCTGCCCGTATCAGGCGTGCGCGGAATTCCCAGTGAATAGCCTGAGACCATCTGGAGTGCGGCTCAAAAAAGCCCCCAGCGTTCATCGGGACGTGCTCGCCATGTATAATCCAGCGCCGCTTAATGATCACCCCCCGGATCGCAAAGCCGATCTGGTGCTCGCGGTCAATGCGGGCGTGATTTCGCTGGAGTTGGTGAGCATGCGCTATTCGCTCATGATCGCGGGATTTGGGGATTGCTGCTGTAGGTTCGCAACTGGCGATCTCCGATTTCCGAAGTTGACTTTGCGCGAGATGCATCGCGGCGAAAGCGGTTGCGCCAAGCCGAGGCTGCGCGCTGGTCTGAGTAATGATGCGCCGATCGCTTTCAACGAGCAGAGTTGAGACAATTGTCTGCGCGAATAAAAGGTGAAGATGCGAATATTGGATCGTTCTTTCCCAGTTCGATCTATCCGGATTACCGGCTTCACTCAGGAATTCGGAGAAAATAGATTCTCGATCTCTTAGATCGTTAATGGCTACCCGTAGCGCGACTTGAAATTCATCACCCTTAAGGCAGGAGAGATCCACCGACGGCGCTTTGACGTAGTTGGGCATTTGAGGCGGCAACTCCCGAGCTTCGACTGGTATTATGCACAACCATTACGGTTAGCGCCTGTCGAATGCGCGGCCAGATTTGTAGAAGCCAAATGGTGGTGGGGAATGCAAAAAGGCGATGCTTCGAGGCCGCTAGGCCGCAAGCACGCAGAGAAAGTTTTGCCGCCCAAAGCGGCGACTGCACGCCTACCCGAACCTGAAGCCCGAGATCATCTTGCCGCCGATCTTGGCGTTGAAATCGCGCTTGCCCATGCTGTCGCCGGCCGCGCCAGCCACGACCATCAGCGGCAAGAGGTGCTCCTCGCGCGGATGGCAGGCGCGCGCCGAGGGCGCCTTGTCCCATTGCGCAAGCCGCGCCTCGCGCTCGGCTTCCGGCGCCTTCGCCGTCTCGTCGAGCCAGGCGTCGAAGGCGGCCGAGGCGGACGTGTCGCCGTCGCGGAAGTGCCGCAGGTCGTGAAAGCTCATGCCGCTGCCGACGATCGCCACGCCTTGGTCGCGCAAGGGCGCCAGCGCCTTGCCGAGCTTGATGTGGAAGGCGGGATCGAGGTCCTTGCGCAGCGACAGCATGACGACCGGGATCTCGGCCTTCGGATCGAGGATGAGGAACGGCACGAACACGCCATGGTCGAAGCCGCGCTCGCCGTCGGTCGCGACGGGCAGGCCCGCCGCCTCGATGAGGCGCTTCACTTCCGCCGCCAGCGCCGGATCGCCCGGCGCGGGATAGTTGAGCTTATAGGTGTGCTCGGGGAAGCCGTAATAGTCGTAGAGCATGCCGGGCTTCGGGTTGACGCTGACGGTCGGCTGATCCGTCTCCCAATGGGCGGTGATGACCAGGAACGCCTTTGGCCGCTCGGGCAGCGATTTCAGAACGCCGGCGAGATAGTCCTTGAGCCCGTCCCAGGCGTGCGGGCCGAAGGGCGGCGGCCAGTCCATCCAGAAGCACGGGCCCCCGCCATGCGGCACGAAGATCACAGGTTGGCGGACAGCGGGCATGGGAACCTCGGCGGCTTTAGGTCCCATGGACTTAAGTCACGAGAGGGACAGGCGCAACGCCGTCCCTTCCGCCTCACGTCCGATCGATCCGCGCCGCATAGCAGCCGCGCTTGGCGTAATGCGCATGGATGTAGGCGGCCTTCGGATTGGCGAACAGGCGTTCGATCGTTGGCTCGAGGTCGTCGCCGCTGACGAGATCGGCGTCGACCATGTCGCCCGTGTCGTCGAAGGCGCGCAGCGAGATCGGGCGGATTTGCAGAACGTGCGGAATTCTCGTCCACGGCGCGATATTGCGTCTCCGCCCATTCTCGGACGAAAATGGCGTGGCTTGCTCTGTAGGGCGTGTCGGCCGGCTGGTGCAGGTAATTGAGAAGCAAGAGCGCCTCGCCCTGCTCGACGTCCCTGAGCTCGATGCGATCGGGAAAGCCGGGGCTCGTGTCGGCGATCAGGCGCTTGACGCCGAGGCTTTGCAGCTCCTCGTCGGAAAGTCCGTAGAATTCGGCGGAAGGGCGCGGCGTCGAGACCCGTGATCTGGAAAGACATTGGAGGTTTCCTTTTAAGCGGCTTGGCGCCTGCGAGTTTGCTTGCCGCGACCGCAATCCGTCTCCCCGTTCCTTGCTTCCGCAATCGGAAAGGGGCGTGACCCTGATCCGTCGATGCCGCTACGCGACTTTCTCTGCGCGGCCCTCACCACGAGTGGTCGAACGCGAACTTTAGACGACGGGCGAAAAGCGATGTAGAAAGGTAGATAAAGTCTGTAATTGGTAGAAAGCCCCGGAGTGGATGAGCCTTAATATCAAGGATCCGGAGGCCCATCGCCTCGCGCAGCAGATCGCGCGCGCCACCGGCGAGACGATGACCCGTGTCGTCACCGAGGCGCTGCGGGAGCGGCTCATCCGGCTCGAAGGGCGAAGCGCCCGGGCGAGCGTCGAGGAACTCCTCGCGATCGCCGAGCGGGCCGCCTCGCACGTCAAACGTCCTTACGTCGACCACGCCGAACTCTTGTACGACGCGCATGGCCTGCCGCGATGATCCTCGACACGTCCGCCCTCATCGCAATCCTCTATGGGGAGCCGGAGGCGCGAGACTTCGTTGAACGCATCCGCGCCGCCGACATCTGCCGGATCAGTGCGGCGAACCATGTCGAGCTCTCGATGGTGGTCGAGAGCCAACTCGGGCCTAACGGCGCTCGCCAGGCCGAAGCCTTCCTTCGGCGCGCGGGCGTCGTCGTCGAGCCCGTCACCATCGAGCAGGGCGACCTGGCTCGGCAGGCTTTTCTCGACTTCGGCAAAGGCCGGCACAAGGCGGGCCTGAACTTTGGCGACTGTTTTGCCTACGCGCTTAGCCGAGCGACGGGCGAAGCCCTCCTGTTCAAGGGAGACGATTTCGCCCTGACCGACATTCGCCGCGCCTGAGGGTTCCGCAATCGGAAAGGCGCGTCACGTCGCGTCGTGAAAGATGATTCCGAGCGTGAAGCGCTCGCCGCTTTTAATGCGGCTCACGCCATGGCGCAGATTGACGCGATAGGTTCCCCGCGTTCCCTGCACCGGCCGCTCGCGCACGGCGAAGATCACGCCGTCGCCTTGGGCGAGGCTCACGACCTCCGCGCGCGACTGCATGCGCGGCCGCTGCTCGGTCAGCACGAACTCGCCGCCGGTGAAGTCATGGCCAGGCTCGGACAGCAGGATCGCGAGTTGCAGCGGAAAGAGGTGCTCGCCGTACACGTCCTGATGCAGGCAATTGTAGTCGCCGGCGCCATAGCGCAGGAGCAGCGGCGTCGGCCGCTTCTGACCCGCCTCATGGCAGCGCGTGAGGAACGCTTCGTGTTCGGCGGGATAGCGTACGGAAACGCCCATCGCTTCGTTCCAGCGGTCCGCTACGGCTGCGAGCCGCCGGTAGAAACCGCGACGAAGCGCGAGGATCGGCTCGGGCAGCGGATCGGCGAAATATTTGTACTCGCCTTTGCCGAAGCCGTGTTTCGCCATCACGACGCGCGAGCGGAAGCGGGCATCGTCGGGATAGAGCGACGCAAGCTCGCGGCAGGTCTCCGGCGAAAGCAGTTTCGGCGCGACCGCGCAGCCATAGGCGTCGAGCTCGCGCTCGATTCTCGGCCAGTCGAGTGTGGCAACGCCCTCATCCGGCCCTTCGGGCCACCTTCTCCCCGAGGGAGAAGGGAGCGCGGCGGCGCCGTTGCCCCCTCTCCCTCGGGGAGAGGGGTAGGGGTGAGGGCTCGAAGGGGAGCGGAGGCGCCGTCGTCCCCTCTCCCCCGGGGAGAGGGGTAGGGGTGAGGGTTTGAAGGGGCGCGGCGAGGGCTTGCTCGAACAGAGGCGTCGGGGCGCGGGCCTTCATCACGCCGCCTCCCGCTCGATCAGCTTGCGCTTGCGCTCGACGCCCCAGCGATAGCCGGAGAGATCGCCGTCCGACCGCACCACGCGATGGCAGGGGATCGCGACCGCGAGCGGATTGGCGCCGCAGGCCTGCGCGACCGCGCGCACGGCTTTTGGCTGGCCGATCGCGCGGGCGATCTCCGTATAGGTCGCCGTCCTGCCGGGCGGGATCGCTTGCAGCGCCGCCCACACCTTTTGCTGGAACGCGGTGCCGCGGATGTCGAGCGGAAGATCGAGCCGCTGACCCGGCGCCTCGACAAGACCGACGACCTCCGCGACCATGCGCTCGAATTCGGCGTCGCCGCCTTCGAAATCCGCATTCGGAAAGCGGTCCTGCAAATCGCGCACGAGGGCGTCGGGATCGTCGCCGAGCGTGATGGCGCAGACGCCCTTGTCGGTCGCCGCGACCAGCACCGCGCCGAGCGAGGCCTCGCCGACCGCGAAGCGAATGAGAACCCCTGCCCCGCCGCGGCGCACCGCGCCTGGCGTCATGCCGAGCCGCGCATCGGTGTTCTCGTAGAAGCGGCTCGAGGAGTTGAAGCCCGCATCATAGATCGCCTCCGTGACCGTCTCCGCCGTGCGCAGCTTGTCGGCGGCGCGGCGCGCCCGCGTCCCGGCCGCATAGGCCTTCGGCGTCACGCCCGTGATCGCCTTGAAGACGCGATGGAAGTGGTAGGGGCTCAAGCCCGCGCGCGCGGCAAGCTCGGCGAGCTTGGGCGCCTCCTCCGCCGCTCGATCCGTTCGCAGGCTTGGGCGACCGCCTGAACTTGCGGATCGGGCGCGCCGAGCCTGTCGGGACGGCAGCGCTTGCAGGCGCGGTAGCCCGCCTTCTCCGCTTCCGCGCCGGTCTGGAAGAAGGAGACGTTCTCGCGCTTCGCCGGCCGCGAGGCGCAGCTCGGGCGGCAATAGACGCCCGTCGTGCGCACGGCGAACAGGAACTTGCCGTCGAACGCGGGGTCGCGGCGCTTGACCGCCTGCCAGCGCTCCTCGTCGCGAGCCTGCGCCCGTGCGGCGCCGGCCTGTGCCGTTTCGGTCATGGGGCTAAACATAAGCAGGGCTCCGGGGTTTGTCTTGTCTCCCGACTACGCCCATCGTTAAGCGCCCGAACTCCGGTCCTTGCGGTGCAATTCTAAAGCGGCCCTGGGCCTCGAAAGCGCGGCCGAACTCGAGGATCGTGTCGGCCATCGCCTGAACCGGCGCGCTCGGCCGGCCGAGCGCGGGCACGACGACGAATTCCGTCTCGCCGAGCGGCGGCAGCCCGGCCTCGGGGCCGACGGCGACCGTTCCTTCCGCCTTGAGACGCGCCGATTGCGCGCCAATTCCGAGGCCGCCCAGAACGGCGCCGACCAGGCCCGGACAGCGAGCCGCAGGTGCAGGCGATGCGCCAGGAGACATTCGCCTTTCTCGAGCGCCGCCAGAACCGCCTCGCGGGTGATGCTGCGCGGCGGATAGAGGACGAGCGGCAGCGGCCGCTCAGGGTCCCGCCGCCAGTCCGGCGCCGCGATCCAGACCATCTCTTCGCGCCACACGATGTGGCCGCGCCCGTCGCCCGCCCGCCGCTTGGCGAAAATGAGATCGAGCGCGCCCTCGTCCATGCCTGAATAGAGATCGGCGGCGAGCCCGACCGTCATCTCGATGTCGACCTGAGGGTGCCGCGACGCAAACGCGCGCAGGACCTGCGGCAGGAGGCTCGACAGGGCGAAATCCTCCGAGGCGCCGAAGCGGACCCGGCCCCTGAGCTCGGCGTTCGAGAAATAGCGCTCGGCCCGCGAATAAGCGGCGAGGATCTCGCCCGCGAGCACGGTCAAAGCCTGCCCGTCGACGGTCAGCGAGACGTTGTGGGTGTCGCGATCGAACAGACGCCGGCGCGTCTCCGCTTCGAGCCGGCGCACCTGCTGGCTCACCGTCGACTGGCGCAGGCCCCGCCGCCGCGCGGCTTCCGAGAACGACCCGGTCTCGGCCACCGCCAGGAAGGTCACGAGCAGATCGGGATCGTAGGTCTCTGTCATCACGAACCATGATAACTGAAACCATGGAGAACGTCATTCCGAATGAGCGCAAGCTGCGGCATATTCGGCGCCATCATGCGCCAGACCCTCTCCCGCTTCGCCCCCGACACGTTCACCCTGCTTCTCGTCGCGACCGTCGCGCTGGCGAGCTTCGCCCCGCCGGCGGCGGCGTTCGAGCTGCCGGTGAAGATCGCGACCGACGTCGCGATCGCCTTCATGTTCTTCCTCTATGGCGCGCGTCTGGCGACTTCGAACGTGATCGCGGGCATCGCGCATTGGCGCCTGCACGCGCTGGTGCTGGCGTCCACCTTCGTCCTGTTCCCGCTCGTCGGCCTCCTGCTCTTTCATGCTCTGCCGCAATGGCTCGTGCCCGGCCCGCTCGCTTTGGGCATGCTCTATCTCTGCCTCCTGCCCTCGACGATCCAGTCCTCGCTCGCCTTCACCTCGATCGCCGGCGGCAATGTTCCGGCGGCGATGTGCTCGGCGACGCTGTCGAGCCTCATCGGCGCATTGGCGACGCCGCTGCTCGTCGGCGTTTTCGCCTCCGCGCGCGGCGGCGCGCCGACCGGCGACGCGATCCGCGAGATCGCCCTCCTCCTGGTTGCGCCGCTCATCGCGGGCCAATTGTTGCGGCCGTGGATCGGCGGCTTCGTCCTGCGCCACAAGGCGATCCTCTCCGCGACCGATCGGGGCTCGATCCTGCTCGTCGTCTATGGCGCCTTCGGCCACGCGGTCAGCGCCGGGCTTTGGCGCGCGCTGCCGATGAGCGGCTTCGCAATCATGATCGTCATCGAGGCTCTGGTTCTGGCCTTCATGCTGTTCGCCACCCGCTACGCCGCGAAGACGCTCGGCTTCAACCGCGAGGACACGATCGCCATCGTCTTCTGCGGCTCGAAGAAGAGCCTCGCCGCCGGCGTGCCGATGGCGGGCGTGCTGTTCCCCGGCCCGGACCTCGGCATGATCCTCCTGCCGACCATGCTCTTCCACCAGATGCAGCTCATGGTCTGCGCCGTGCTGGCGCGGCGCTGGGCGCAGGAAGGGAAGGCGGAAGCGCCGCGCTCAGCAGTCGCGCCGCCGCTTGGAGCCGTGGCAGCCCGCGGAGTGAGCGGCGCGAACTCCTGGTTTCGCCGTCCTATTCTCCGCGCCGGCCCATAATCCGGACGAACCGGACCGGCGCGCTGACGCCGCGCAGCATCGCCGTTTCCTCGAGCTGCACCCGATCCATGAGCGCCGCCGTGGTTTCGGCGTCTCGCGCCACGTCCTCCGACACAATCACCTCGCCGCCGCGGCACTGGTTTTCGAGACGCGCCGCGACATTCACCGTCGCGCCGAAATAGTCGAGCACGTCCCCTGTCGTGACCGCGATGCAAGGCCCGGCATGAAGGCCGAGCTTCAAAACGATCGGGGTCGCGCCTTCTCGCGCGGAGTTGAAGCTCGCGACCTCGTCCTGGATCGCGAGCGCCGCGCAGACGGCGTGATCGGGACGAGAGAAGGCTGCCATCACCGCATCGCCCACTGTCTTGACCACGAAGCCATGATTGCGCTGCACCCGGTCTGCGAGGAACGAAAAATGGTCGCGAACAAGGTTGTAGGCGGGGGCGTCGCCGAGCGCGTCGTAGATTTCGGTCGAGCCCTTGAGATCGGTGAACATGATGGCGATCCAGCCGATCTCGGCATTGTCGCCGGGGCGCAGCAATTGCTCGGGCGCAAGCCGGCGGAAAGCGGGCATGGCGATCACGCGGTCGCCCGTCAGAGCGTCGCTGGCCCAATTGCGGTTCTCGACGACGAAGACGAGCGACTTGTCGGTCTCGTTACGGATCGAAAGCTCGTTTCCGCTGCTCGCCTGCTCGAGCACAATCTCACCGGCGCGCGCCACAAGCGTCGGGATGGCGCCGTCCGCGCCGATGTCGCTATCAGCCTCGCCGCCAGCCTCGACGGTGCGAAAGCGATAGGGGCCGGGCGCCAATGCCAGGTCGAAACCCTTGGCGGAGCGCGCCGCAACCTCGCCCTGAAACTTAATGTGCCGTGCAGCGCCCTGGCCGAGCAGGCACATCTCGCCGTCCGGGAGGGGAGTCCACGGGCGCGGGATGGAAAGTCAGCTCGACGTTGCGGCTGAAATTGCGCTCGTAGTCGATGTTGCAGGAGGCGCAATGCGCGCCTTTGGGCAGGTCCTGAAGTCGGCTCGCGCGTGACTTCGCGCCGCGGCAGCGCGGGCAGAGCAGCTCCCATCCCATCGCCGCGACGCCCTCTCGCGCCGCGGCCAGAAACAATTCTACGGCGTGGTCCGGCGGGGCGGCCCATAGTCTCGCCAGCGCGATCGGGCGGATGCTGCGCAGGTCGACGACCGGCGCATGGCGCAGGTAATCGATCAGGTTCTGCGCAAGGCCATGCGAGGCCGGGGCGCGCGCGAGTTCCGCGCCGAGCGCCTCGAGGCGTTGCCGCGCGGCGGGGTCCGTCAGGTCGTGGGCGCTCCAGCCCGGGACAAGCGCTGCGCCATCGCTCTCGCGAATGGTCCGCTCAATTCCGCCCAAGCCTTGCCGAACTCGGCGTCGAAGATCCCTGCACGCTTCCCACAAAGCCCAGGATGCCGGCGGGCTCCGCCGTGCCGGTGAGGACAATCCGACGCCCGCCTTCGCAATAATTCGCGCGTATTGCGGCATACAGGCGCTTGGCTCACGCCAAGGGGCGGTTCGCGCGGCTGGGGTTCACGGATCGCCGCTTCCCCGGCTGCATGCGCCGACCGGGCCAACGCCCGCAGAGGCGGCGCGCATTCTGAGAAAAATTTCTGAGACATTTTATTTACGAAAAACGAATCCGTGCTAGCTTTCCCAAGTCGCGCAATCCGGCAGGACATCAAGAAAGGGGTCGCGCCGCGGCGGCAACAGCAGGAGAGAAATCCCTATTCCAATCGGCCGTAACCCATTGAAAAGTCCCGATTCGGAAAAATAAACGCTAGTAAACGCCAGCCCTTTTACTAACGTTTAGGCGCGTTCATTGCCGTTTATTGGCGCTTATGCGGGCCCGTCACGCCGTGCGCCGCATCGCGCCGCCCGCCGCGTCGGCGATCGACTTCGCGCCGAACAGGATGAAGATCACGCCGACGAGCCGCGTCACCGCGACGCCATGGGTGAGGAAGAACCGCCGCACCGCCGGCAGGCCGGCGGCGAAGATCAGGGTCACGTCGGCGAGCAGGAAGCCGGCGAAGGCCGCTGCGAACATCTGGGGCGCGTCGGCCATTTTCAGCGCCCCGATATAGGGCGCGACGATGGCCGAGAACATCGCCAGCGCCACCGGATAGGACTTGGGGTTGGTGAGGCCGAAGGCCATGCCGGTCGCGAGCGGCCGCTTGGCGCCGATCGTGCGCGGGGCCATGTCCTTCTTGGTCATCACCGCGCGCGCGCCGAGATAGAGGAGGTAAAGCCCGCAGACGAAGCCGAGCAGCTCGAACAGAGTGGGACCGATGCGGTTCGCGCCAATGATCGCCGCGACCGCGAGCGCGCCCCAGGTCACGTCGCCGACCAGATGACCGCAGATGAACCAGGCGCCCGCCGCGCGTCCGCGCGAGGCGGCAAGCGTGAACAGAGCGAGGAACGCCGGCCCCGGCGTGACCACATAGAGATAGGCCGCGGCGAGCGAGGCGAGGAGGATTTTCGGATCGGTCATTTGGCCTTGTCCTCGATCAGCCGCTTCAATTTGTAGAGGGCCTCGAGCGCGTCGCGGGGCGTGAGCGCGTCGGGATCGAGCGCGATGAGCGCCGTGCGCAGTTCGTCAGGCGGAGGCGCCGCGGGCGGCTCGCGCGGCTCGTAGGAGAACAGCGGCAGCGCGTCGAGCGAGCCGCTCGAGCGCGAGGCCTCGAGGCTCGCGAGCACCTGGCGTGCGCGCTTGACGACGGAGGGCGGCAGGCCCGCGAGCTTCGCGACCTGAATGCCGTAGGAGCGGTCGGCGGCGCCGTGGACGACCTCATGCAGGAACGCCAGCGTTCCCTTGAACTCGGTGACCCGCATGGTGAGATTGACGAGCCGCGGCAGCGTCTCGGCGAGGGCGGTCAGTTCGTGGAAATGGGTGGCGAACAAAGCCCGCGAGCGGTTGACGGCGCTCAGATGCTCGACGCAGGCGTAGGCGATCGAGAGGCCGTCGAAGGTCGCCGTGCCGCGGCCGATCTCGTCCAGGATCACCAGCGAGCGCGCGGTCGCCTGGTTGAGAATGGCCGCGGTCTCGACCATCTCGACCATGAAGGTCGAGCGGCCGCGCGCGAGATCGTCCGCCGCGCCGACGCGCGAGAACAGCCGGTCGACGATCCCGATGTGCGCGCGCGCTCGCCGGCACGTAGGCGCCCATTTGCGCGATCAGCGCGATCAGCGCGTTCTGCCTGAGATAGGTCGATTTGCCCGCCATGTTGGGGCCGGTGACGATGGCGATGCGCCCGCCCTCGCCTGCTTCGCCCGTGAGATCGCAATCGTTGGCGACGAAGGGCTCGCCCGCTTGCTTCAGCGCCGCCTCGACCACCGGATGGCGGCCGCCCTCGATGTTGAAGCTCAGCGAGGCGTCGACCAAGGGCCGCGTCCAGTCTGCGCTTGACCGCGAGTTCAGCGAGCGCGGCGGCGACGTCGATCTCGGCCAGCGCCGCGCCGAAGCCGCGCAGGCTTCGCCCTCGGCGAGGCAGGCCTGACGCAGGCGCTCGAACGCCTCGAGTTCGAGCGCGAGCGCCCGGTCAGCCGCGGAGGCGATGCGCGACTCGAGATCGGCGAGCGCGCTGGTCGAGAAGCGCATCGCGCCGGCCATCGTCTGGCGGTGGATGAAGGTCGCGTTATGGGGAGGCTTGAGCAGCGTCTCGCCGGCGGCCTGCGGGGTCTCGATGAAATAGCCGAGAAAGTTGTTGTGCTTGATCTTGAGCTGCCTGACGCCGGCTTCGTCGGCGTAGGACGCCTGCAGTCCCGCGATCACGCGGCGGCTTTCGTCGCGCAAGCTTCGCGCTTCGTCGAGCGCGGCCGCCGCGCCTGGGCGGACGAACCCGCCGTCGCGCTTGAGAAGCGGCAAATCGTCGGCGAGCGTGGCCTCGAGATCGCGCCCGAGTTCCGCGCAATCGGCGCGCAACCGGGCATAGGCGCTCATGAGTTCGGGCGGGAGATCCTGAGCGGCCTCGAGAATGCTGGCCAGACGTCGCCGCCGCGGCGAGGCCGTCGCGAATGGCGGCAAGATCGCGCGGACCGCCTCGGTCGAGGCTCAGGCGCGAAAGGGCGCGCAGAAAATCGGGCGCATGCGTGAGCGCCCGGCGCAACGCGTCGCGCATCGGCGCCGCCTCGACCAGGAAATCAAGCGAATCGAGCCGCCGGTTGACGGCCTCCGGATCGGTCAGCGGGCTCGCCAGCCGCTCGGCGAGCAGGCGAGCGCCCGCGGGGGTCACGGTCAGGTCGATCGTCGCCAGGAGCGAGCCGTCGCGCGCGCCGCTCAAGGTTCGCGTGAGCTCGAGGTTGGCGCGGGTCGCGGGATCGATCTCGAGGCTCGTCCCGCGCGCGCGCCGCGTCGGCGGCGAGAGCGCCGGCTGGGCTTCGAACTGAGTGCGCTTGACATAGGCGAGCGCGAGCGCGGCGGCGGCGATCTCGGCGCGGGTGAACGCGCCGAAGCCGTCGAGGGTTTCGACGCCATAGAACTCGCAGACCCGGCGCTCGGCCGCGCGCGTCGCCGCCGCCACGCGCGAGCGGCGTCGCGGGAACGCGCATCTCGCGGACGATCTGGGAAAACAGCGGTTCGTCGTACACCGCTTGCGACGCGACGACCTCGCTCGGCTCAAGGCGCGCAATCTCCGCCGCAAGGCCTGTTTCGTCCGTCTCGCTGAGCGCAACCGCCCCCGTCGACAGATCGAGCGCGGCGAGCCCGTAAACCTGCCGCCCCTCGCTCGAACGGAGCTTCTGGACGGCGACCAGAAGACGCGCCCGACCGGGCTCGAGCAGCCGTTCCTCGGTGATCGTGCCCGGCGTGACCAGCCGCACGACGTCGCGCTTGACGACCGACTTCGGTCCCGCGCTTTTTCGCCGCCGCCGGGTCCTCCATCTGCTCGCAGACGGCGACGCGATGGCCGAGCGCGATCAGCCGGTTGAGGTAATCGTCGGCGCGCTCGACCGGCACCCCGCACATGCGGATGTCCTCGCCTTCGTGCTTGCCGCGCTTCGTGAGGACGATGCCGAGCGCCCGGCTCGCGATTTCCGCGTCCTCGAAGAACAGTTCGTAGAAGTCGCCCATTCGGTAGAACAACAGGCAACCCGGATTGACCGCCTTGATTTCGAAATACTGCGCCATCATCGGCGTGAGGCGCGCGCTGGTGGCGGCGGAATTGGGGCTGTCGCTGGCGGCGTCCATCGCCCCTAGCCTAGCAAATCGGCCGGCTCGGCGCAGCGCCGCCGCCCTCGCTATCCACCGGGTCCGTTAGATCAGGCTCCCCAGACGTTCATTGCCGCGCTTGCTTCTCCAGCAATCGGTTCTTGATCAACCACGCGGCGCCTCGGTTCCACGAATAGTTCGCCCCGATGCGCAGGTCGGTCTGCTCAACTGCAATGGGAGCGCCAGTTTTGGCGTCGCGAAGCTTGAATGTGACGGCGTAGTCGGTGCGGGTGATGCGAGTCACGATCCCGACAAGAGATTGATCGGCGCCGAGTTTGCGAGCGATTGGAACGTCGCAACCGTCGCATTCGTGCAAGCTGCCCGCGATCACGTCGGGCGTATTGGCGCGGCTGACATCGACGAGGTTGTACCGGCCGGATTCCGTGAGCAGCCGGCGCACCGTCTCTGTCGCCAGCCTCAGCTGCTCCCGGTCTTGGTCGCTTTCAGGGATGATTCCGGCGCCGCCGCTGAAATCCTTCAGCTCGAAATCGAAGACGGCGATCTTGATCGGCGCGGCTCCTTCGGCCCGGTCGCCCAAGGTCGCCTCCGACTGGAGAACATCGCGCGCAACAAAGGATTCTGCCTTTTGCCAGGCCTCGTCCGTGTCGCCACGGAAAGTCAGCAATCGGTCAAAAACAATCCGACCCTGCTCCTCATCGGCGATTTGGATCTTCGCCCACTGAACAAGGGAGCTCATTTTGTGCACGCCGCCGAGCAGGACGAGCTTCGCGCCGGCGGTTCGCGCAGCCGTCTGAATCTCGGATGGACTCATCGCTGGATCGCACGGCCCGGACCCGCAAGACATCGGAACAATCCGGTACTGGCCGTTCGCCGCGAGATCGCGCTGCAACGCGTTGACGAATTCGGCGGCGCGCCGTTGATGGGTCGCGATTTGATCGTTCGGCTCTCCGGACGTGTCGACATAGTCGAGATTCAGCACCGCCAGCGCAGCGGGGTGTGTTGGCGCAACATCGGCTTGCGCGCGGGGCGCCCCAAAGGCGGCTGTCAAGCCTATAACGGAAACGGCGACAATGAAACGAAATGAGCTACGCATCAGGTATCCTCCTTCTGCCGATCCTCCAGCCATACACACCTTACGCCGCCGCCAGCGTGCCGCGGCGCGCCTTCATCGCTTTGGCGGCCATCGTATAGCCTCCGCCGGCGCCGTCAACGAAGTGGACATGGCCGCGTTGGGTCGCCGAGGGAACGAAGCACGTCACCTGCGCCGCGCCCTGCCGGAAGACGCCCCATCGGGCAAACGCCTCCGCTGCGGCAAGCCGAGCCTCGAGCGCATCGGCGAACTCAGGCGAGCAGTCCAGCGTCATGCGCAGGCCGTCGTCGAACTTGCGAAAATCTGCGTTGGCGACAAGCTCGCTCGCATAGGTCGCCGCGTCGAAGCGACCCACCTTGAGCTTGAAAATGTGGAGGAAGATCGCGATGCAATAGCCGCGAATCGCCGCGATACGCGCCTTCGCTTGCGACAGCCCCGAGGCCTTCTTGACCAATGTCTCAAGCGCGATCGCCCTGCCTGGATTCCCTGGCCGCAGACTCATCAGAGTGACCGGACGATCGCTCGACGCGACGGCGAGCGACGATCTGACGATCTCATTGATGAGCGGCGCAAATCGCGCGTCGTTTCCGCGTGGCGCGACGATCAGCGACAGAACAAGTCCGTGCTTGGCCGGGGCCACGCCCCAGCGGCAGGAAAGACCCGAAAGATCCGGCCGCGCGCCCGGCTCCGCCAGCGGCAGAGCATAAGAGCCGCGCTTGGCCGCATCGTCGAACCAAGTCAGGCCGCCGCCGGCGAACATCGCATAGACGCAAGGCGGGGCCGCCGCGAAGCGCGCGACCCTCACGTCGTATCCTGCAGCCCGGATTTCGCCGACCGGCGCCATCGCGACGCGCAACTCCAATTGAAACTCCTCACGCGCGAAGGCCGCCATCGCCTGAAGCGCCTTGGCGGCGGCGGCCGCATCGGACGACGACACGGCGAAGCTCGCGCCGTCGCCGCCAAAGACGAAAGGAAAAGGCCGCCGGTCCAGCGCGTTGGCGACGGCCGCGATCGCGCCGGCGCCGACCATGTTGACGGCCTTATATCGGCCATCGGCGACGGCTTTGGTCGAGCCGACCACGTCAGCGAAACCGACGACCCAGTCGCCCGGCAGCGGACTATAGTTCTCGGCCTTCACCGCGTCGGCAAAGTCGTCGAGCACCGGAATGGTCTCATAGAAGCCGTCGGCCATGTCCGCCCAAATCTACGCGCGAGAAGCTTAAGACTAACGCGGATACGGATCGAATGCGTCAGAGTTTCGAAACCAACTCGGTCTGGATCGAGCGGCCCGGCTCCCGCGCCGAGCGTGACATCCTGGCCACGCTCGATCGATCGGCGGACGAAGGTCTTGGCCGCCGCCACAGCCTCCGACAAGGGAGCCCCGAGAACGATGTTGGCGGCGATGGCGCTCGAGAGGGTGCAGCCGGTGCCGTGAAGGTTTTGGGAAGCGAGTCTCGGCGCCGCGAAACGGCGAACCACGTCCTCTGTCATCAAAAGGTCCACCGCCTCTTCGCCTTCGAGGTGTCCGCCCTTCATCAAAACCGCGCGCGGGCCGAGCTTCAACAACGCCGCGCCCTGCCGAGCCATATCGGCCTCGCTTCTGCGCTATCGGCTCCCCGAGCAATGCTGCGGCCTCAGACAGGTTAGGGGTCAGGCAATCGACAAGCGGAAGCAGCTCGTGGCGATCGCCTCGACGAAGCCTGCGCCGCTCAGCGCGTCGCCTGAGGAGGCGATCATAACGGGATCGTAGACGATGAACCTGTCTGCGCCGCGCGCCACAGTGCGGCGCTTGCGAAGCAAGCTGGGCCGAAAGCCTCTCCGCCACGACGTTGGCGATCTCCGCGCTGCCGAGCATGCCGATCTTGATCGCGGCGACGGCGAAGTCCTCAAGAACCGCTTCGATCTGCGCGCCGACGATTTCAGGCGGCGGATAGTGGATCGCCCGCACGCCGCGCGTGTTCTGAGCGGTGAGCGCGGTGACCACGCTCGCGGCGTAGACGCCGAGCGCCGCGAAGGTCTTGAGATCGGCTTGAATCCCGGCGCCGCCGCCGGAATCGGAGCCGGCGATGGTCAGAGCGATCGGCAGCCTTTGAGTCACGCCGGCCGCGTCGCCGCCACCCATTCGCGCGCCCGCGCCTCCGGATCGGCGTTGAGCGTGATGTCGGTCACGACGGAGACGATGTCCGCGCCGGCCGCGAGGCACAGTTTCGCTCGCTCGACAGTCAACCCGCCGATCGCGACCAACGGAATCGCGCCGATGCGGCGCTTCCACACGCCGATCTTCTCGAGCCCCTGCGGCGCGAAGGCCATCGCCTTGAGCTTGGTCGGATAGATCGGCCCGAGCGCGACATAGTCGGGCGCGAAGGTGAGAGCCCGCACCAGCTCGCCGTCGTCGTGGGTGCTGACGCCGAGCTTGATCCCCGCCTTGCGCACGGCGAGCACGTCCGCGTCGTTGAGATCGTCTTGGCCAAGATGGAGCCAGGGCGCACCCTCATCGATTGCGACACGCCAGTAGTCGTTGACGACAAGGCTCGCGCCCGCAGGCTTGCAGGCAGCGAGCGCCAGCCGAGTCTCGCGCGCGACCGCCGCCTCGTCGCGATTCTTGATGCGAAGCTGAATCAACTTCGCGCCGACGCGGACCAGGCGGCCGACCCATTCGGCGCTGTCGACGATCGGATAGAAAGGGTCGAGGCCCGACTCCGGTCTCCTTTGAGAGGAGGTGGCGCTCCCCGAGGCCTCGTCGCTCACGTGAGCACAGCGCGGCCGACGACAGGCGTCGAGGGCGCCGCCATGTCGCGCGATTCCATGGGGCCTGCAAGGAAGGCGGCGCGGCCCGCTTCGATCGCCTGACCGAAAGCGCGCGCCATCGCGACCGGATCGCCCGCCTTGGCGACCGCGGTGTTGAGCAGAACGCCGTCGTAGCCAAGCTCCATCGCCGCCGCCGCCTGCGACGGCAGGCCGAGGCCGGCGTCGACGATCAGCGGAATCTCGGGGAAATGCGCGCGCAGCGCCCTCAACCCGAAGACGTTGTTGAGCCCCTTGCCGGAGCCGATCGGCGCGCCCCAGGGCATCAGCACCTTGCAGCCCGCCTCGATCAGTCGCTCGGCGACCACGAGATCTTCGGTCGTATAAGGAAAGATCTGGAAACCGTCGGCGGAAAGAATCCGCGCCGCCTCGACAAGGCCGAACGGGTCGGGCTGAAGCGTGTCAGCTTCGCCAATCACTTCGAGCTTGACCCAGGGCGTGCCGAACACTTCGCGCGCCATCTGAGCCGTCGTCACCGCCTCCTTCACGCTGTAGCAGCCGGCGGTGTTGGGCAATACGCGCGCGCCAATGTCGCGGATCAGGCGCCAGAAATCCTGCCCCTCCTTGAGGCGCGCCGACTCGCGCCGCAGCGACACCGTAAGGATCTCGGCCTCACTTGCGCGGGCCGCCTCCGCGAGGATCGCGGGCGAGGGATATTGCGACGTGCCGAGCATGAGTCGCGAGCGAAAGCTCTGGCCGTAGAGGGTGAGCACGGAGTTGGAGGTCATGGGCCTCTCACCCTCCCTGCCTTGGCGCGAGAATCTCGATTCGGTCGCCGTCCTTCACAAGCGTCGCCGCCCGCGCGCGCGCCGGGACGAACTCGCCATTGAGCGCGGTCGCAACCTTGGCCTCGGCGAGGTCGAGCGATTGCAGAGCTTCCGCAAGCGTCACGGCTGGAACCTCCTGCGGTTCGCCATTGACGACGAGCCTCATACGAGCGCTCCCGCCCGCTCGAACGCCAGTGTCGCCGCGCGCTCCGCGAAAGCCGGCGCGAGCAGAAAGCCATGCCGATAAAAGCCGTTGACGAAAATGCGATTCGCCCCGCTCCTCGATGCGCGGCTCGTTGTCGGGATAAGCGGGCCTGACGTCGGCGCTCATCTCGAGGATCTCAGCCTCCCCGAACGCCGGATGAAGCGCGTAAGCCGCGCTCAGGAGCTCGATCGCCGAGCGCACGCTGACCGCGCCCTTCTCCGCGCTTTCGATCATGGTCGCGCCGATCATGAACTCGTTGTTCGCGCGCGGGACGATGTAGAGGGGAATGCGAGGTGCAGAAAGCGCACCGCGCGAGCGAGCGTCACCTCGCGCGAGCGGATGCGCATCATTTCGCCGCGCACGCCGCGCAATTCGGGAAGCGCGTTGCGAGCCGCCCAGCCGCGGCAATCGATGACGCGTTCCGCCTCGCCTCGCGTTTCGCCGTCCGCGCCAAAGCGGATTTCGCCGCCTTTCGCGCGCAAGCGCTCTATCAAGGCCGACAATGCGACGCGCGGATCGAGATGGCCTTCGCCGGCGAAGAACAGGCCTTTACGAAACCGCCCGGCGAGATCGGGCTCAAGCTCCGCGATGCGCGCTTCGTCCACGCGTGCATGCGACTTCGTGCGCGCCGCGAAGCGGTCGATCTCGCTCGCGTCGCGCGGCGGCGCGACGACCAGCGTGCCCTGCCGCGTCACGCCGGGGACGCGCGCGTCCCACCAGTCGATCGCGCCTTGGCCCAGCTCGACCACGCTTTGCGGCGCGCTTTCGCCCTCGCAGAACGGCGCCAGCATGCCGCCCGCGAGCCACGACGCGTTGCCGCCGATCTCACGCGACCGCTCGAGAAGCGTGACCTTTGCGCCGCGCTCGGCGAGCGTCAGCGCGGTCGTCAGGCCGACGACGCCAGCGCCGACGACGGTCGCGCGCATCGCCTCATTCCGCGGCATCGACGTAGAGCGCCCCGCCCTTGTCCAGGAACTCGCTGCGACTTCTCGGCCATGCCGGCCATCGCCTCGGCTTCCTTGCGGAGATCCTGCGTGATCTGCATCGAGCAGAATTTCGGCCCGCACATCGAGCAGAAATGCGCCACCTTGTGGCCGTCCTTCGGCAGCGTCTCGTCGTGGAACTTGCGCGCGGTGTCGGGATCGAGCGACAGGTTGAACTGGTCCTCCCAGCGGAAGTCGAAGCGCGCGCTGGCTCACCGCGTCATCGCGAATCTTGCGCCGCCGGATGGCCCTTGGCGAGATCGGCGGCATGCGCGGCGATGCGGTAGGTGATGACGCCGGTCTTGACGTCCTCGCGGTCGGGCAGGCCGAGATGCTCCTTCGGCGTCACGTAGCAGAGCATCGCGGTGCCGAACCAGCCGATCATCGCGGCGCCAATGCCCGAGGTGATGTGGTCGTAGCCCGGCGCGATGTCGGTCGTCAGCGGCCCCAGCGTATAGAAGGGCGCCTCGCCGCATTCGCGAAGCTGCTTCTCCATGTTGACCTTGATCTTGTGCATCGGCACATGGCCGGGCCCTTCGATCATCACCTGGCAGCCCTTGTCCCAGGCGACCTTGGTCAGTTCGCCAAGCGTCTCCAATTCCGCGAATTGCGCGCGGTCGTTGGCGTCGGCGATCGAGCCCGGACGTAGGCCGTCGCCAAGCGAGAACGACACGTCATACTTGCGCATGATGTCGCAGATCTCGTCGAACTTCTCGTAGAGAAAGCTCTCGCGATGGCCCGCGAGGCACCAGCGCGCCATGATCGAGCCGCCGCGCGAGACGATGCCGGTCACGCGCTTCGCGGTCAGCGGCACATAGGCCAGACGCACGCCGGCGTGGATGGTGAAATAATCGACGCCCTGCTCGGCCTGCTCGATCAGCGTGTCCTTGAACACCTCCCAGTCGAGCTTGAGCGGATCGCCGCCGACCTTCTCCAGCGCCTGATAGATCGGCACCGTTCCGATCGGAACCGGCGCGTTGCGCAGGATCCAGGAGCGGATGTTGTGGATGTTGCGGCCGGTCGAAAGGTCCATGACCGTGTCGGCGCCCCAGCGGATCGACCACGCCATTTTCTCGACTTCCTCGGCGACGCCCGAGCTCACCGCGGAATTGCCGATGTTGGCGTTGACCTTGACCAGAAAATTGCGGCCGATCGCCATCGGCTCGAGTTCGAGGTGATTGATGTTGGCGGGAATGATCGCCCGCCCTCGCGCCACTTCCTCGCGCACGAATTCCGGCGTGATGAATTCGGGAATGGCGGCGCCGAAGCTCTCGCCGTCCGCAAGGCGCTCGGCGGCGCGTTCCACCGCGCTCTCGCGCGCGAGATTCTCGCGATGAGCGACATAGATCATCTCTTCCGTGACGATGCCCGCGCGGGCGAATTCGAACTGGGTGACGAGCTGGCCGGGCTTGCCCGCGCGCAGCGTCCGCTCGGCGGGGCACAGCGGCGCAAGACGATCCGCCGAAACGTTGCCATTGTCTTCGGGCTTGATCGGGCGCGGCTGCGTTACGGCGAAGTTGCGCGCTTCGATCCAGGCCTCGCGCACGGGCTTGAGCCCGCTGGCGAGGTCGATCGCGATGTGGCTTTCCGTATAGGGCCCGGAGGGATCGTAAACCCGGACCGGCGCCTCGTTCGGATCGGAGAGCGCGATCTCGCGAAACGGAACGCGGATGTCGGCGCGGCCCGCTCGGGCGAGGCGTAGACTTTGCGCGAGCCGGTAATCGGCCCGGTGGTCACGGTCTGCGGCGCGGCGAATTTGGGAATCTCGTTCATGGCCGTCTCCTCGCGTACAAATCCGACGGGAGAACGGGCGGGCCAATGGAGAAGCTGCGGCCGCTACGTCCCTTCGCCGGCATGACCCGGATCAGGTTCAAAGGGTTCGGCTTCTCGCCGTCTCAGCCCCGTTCGGGACGCCCCTCGAGCAAATCAATGTGGTCCTGGCGGCTCGGACTGTCAACTCTCGCGGGACGGGACTTTGTTAGCGGCGTTCGCGCTTTCGATATCGTCTCGACGCCCGAGTCCGGCGCGCGCCCTACCCGTTCGAGGGCATGGCCGGGCGCCCGCTTCGCGCGCTTGCGGGCGGCGAAGCGCGCCGCAAGATGGGCGAGGCCGGGAACGCGTCTTGTCACGACGGCCGGCGCGCATGCGCCATTGGCGGAGCACCGCGGCGGCGGCGCTTTTGTAAGGAGCGACGATCTGATCGGCGTAGTGATGAAACGCCATCACCTTCTCATACGCCCGGACGAACCACGGCATGGTCATCAGCTTGTGCTTCGTCAGATCGAAGATCGCCGGGATGAGCGCGACCGCGAGAAACTTGAGCACGATCCAGGCGATCGCGCCGGAGACGACATAGCCCATCGCGATCGCGACGGTGGCCACCACCAGCAAGCGGCTCGACGATCAAGAACGGCACCAGGAAAATCGAGCAAGACCAGCGGCGCCGGCAGGCGGTCGACCAGCGCGGCGAAGGACTGCTTGAAGCGCGCCCACGGTATGAATCCGGCGATCGCTTCGCCCGACCGCGACCAGGCCGTCCCACAGCCAGGCGACGACCAAAAACACCATCGCGAGCGCGAGCAGAGCCGTCCGTCTCACTCTAGGGCGCTTCATCCCAAAGGAATCCCTTGAATCCCCGCAATAACCCGCTTTCACGAGCCCGTGATGATGCCGATCAAACGCGGCGAGCGCAAGGCATTGTGCGCCGCAATATGGCCATTAATCCGCTGTTAACGCTGCCGGCGGGTTGCGAGGCGTTGGCTCACGCGCGGCAAGGAGTCGGTAAGCTTATCGAAACCTTGCGTTAACTCGTAGGGCGGCTAGTGCACGAGTGGGTGGGGTCGTCGGGAGTAGCAGGATGTTCGCGAACATGACCCGGAGCTCGATCGCGCTGGCGGCGGCGCTCGCGCTCGGCCTGGCCTTAAGCGCCTGCGCGCATAACAACCCCGACAACCTCGCCGCAGGCGCGGGCTGGCTATGGCGCGTCCGGCCCGGGCAGCGTGCAGGAATTCAACCAGACGGTCGGCGACCGCGTTTTCTTCGACACCGACCAGACCGTTCTTTCGCCGACCGCCCAGGCGACGCTCGACAAGCAGGCGGCGTGGCTCAACCAGTACAACAAATACAGCTTCACCATCGAGGGCCACGCCGATGAGCGGGGCACGCGCGAATACAATTTCGCGCTGGGTTCGCAGCGCGCGCAAGCGGTTCACGATTATCTCGCCGCCAAGGGAATCTCCGCTTCTCGCATGAGGACGATCAGCTATGGCAAGGAGCGGCCGGTCGCGGTCTGCGACGACATTTCCTGCTGGTCGCAAAACCGCCGCGCCGTCACCGTGCTCAACGGCGCGGCCGGCAGTTGAGGACCTTGTTGTAGGCCGCGGCGCGCCGAAGCGCACTGCGACTTAAAATCGACAGACGCCGAGCGTATGGACCAGGCAAGAAGGCAATCAGGATCCTCCAGTGACGTCGTTGTTTCGCCCTAGCCTCGTCGCTGTGTTCGTCGCCTGCTTCACGCTCGCGGCGCCGGCGCAAGCACAGTTCGATATCTTCCACCGCCAAGCCGCCGCCGCCGGCCGACATCCCCGGCGGCGCGCCGGGCGATCCGAACGACGCCGCCGCCCTCGTCGTGCGCATCAATCGGCTCGAGGAAGAACTTCGCCAGGCCTACGGGCGAATCGAGGAGTTGCAGAACGCGCAACATCGGCTCGAAGCGCAACTGCAGAAGTTCCGCCAGGACGTCGAATTCCGGTTTGGCGATCGCTCCGGCGGCGCGCCGCCGGAGTCGGACGTCGCCGAAGCGCCCTTGGCCCCCGACCAGCCGGCCGTCGCTCCAAGACCTCGAAGGTCGGACGCGTTCGACCCCAACGCGGATCCGAACGCGCCCGGCGCGCCGCGCCCGCTAGGAACGACGCCGCCGAGCGCGCCGCTCGTACGCGAATCCTCTGCGCCGATGGCGCGCGAGCAGCCGGCCCCCGGCGCGCCTCTCGAACTCGGGAAAGCGCCGATCGCCCCGGCCCCCGCCCGCGAGCGGACCGACGATTGTCGGGACGGGGTCGCGATGCTCGACCAGCCGCATGAGCAGTTCAATGCCGCGCTGCAGGCCTTTCAGGCGGGACAATATCCGGAGGCGGAGACCGGGTTTAAGGCGTTCCTCGCCGCCAACCCGGCGCATCGCTTAACTCCGGACGCGGTCTTCTATATCGGCGAGACTTATCTTCAGCGCTCGCGCCCCCGCGAGGCCGCCGAACAATTTCTCAAGGTCACGACCGATTATTCCAAATCCTCGCGGGCGCCGGAGAGCATGGTGCGGCTCGGGCAGTCGCTCGCCGCGCTCGGCAATTCCGAGCAGGCCTGCGCGACGCTTGACCGAATTCGGCAAGCGCTATCCGGCCGCGTCGGCCTCGGTGAAGAAGCTCGCCGAGCATGAGAGCGCCAAGGATCATTGTTGAGCGCCCGGCGCTCGCACGCTCTTTCGTCGGCCGACATCGACGCGCTGTTCGCCCCGTTTGTTCGCGCCAAGGCCCTTCTGATCGCGGTCTCCGGCGGCCCCGATTCGACGGCGCTGCTCTTGATGGCGGCGGAATGGGCGAAACGGCGCGGCAAGACGCGGATCGAGGCGGCGACGGTCGATCACGGGCTTCGACCGGAAAGCGCCGACGAGGCCAAAGCCGTCGCCGCGCTCTGCGCCCGGCTGGGGGTCGGCCATCGCGTTCTCAATGGAAAGGCGTCAAGCCGACGAGCCGCCTGCAGGAGCGGGCGCGCGAGGCGCGCTACCGCTTGCTCATCGATCACGCAAAGGCGCATCGGCGCCGACGCGGTCATGACCGCTCATCATGCCGACGATCAGGCGGAGACTGTGCTCTTTCGCCTGTTGCGCGGATCCGGCCTCGCGGGACTGCGCGGCATGGACCTCATGACCGCGCGCGACGGCATGACGATCGCCCGGCCGCTATCGGGCTTCAAGAAGCGCGATCTCATCGCTTTCGCCAAGGCGCGCGGCGCGCCGTTCATCGATGACCCCTCCAATGTCGACCCGCGCTTCGCGCGCACCCGCCTGCGGGCGCTTCTTGCCCGGCTCGACGAGGAAGGCCTCGACGCCGAGGCGCTCGATCGCTTGGCGCGCCGCGCGCGAGAGACGGAGGAGGCGCTGGCGCATCTGACGGCCGAGGTCGAGACGCAGGTCGGTTCGGAGGGCACGATCGACGCGCGCGCGCTGTTTGCAGCGCCGATCGCGATTGCTCACCGGATTTTGGCGCGGCGTATCGCCGAGGCGGGCGGCCGAGATGCGACGCGCATCGGGCTTGAGAAGATCGAAACGCTGGCGGCGGCTCTCGGTGACGCCCTCAAAGAGCGGCGAGCGCATGGCGCCAACGTTGGGGGCGTAGTCGTGCGGCTTACCGCCAAAGGCCGGCTCAGTTTCGCGCCCGAGCCGCCAAGGACGAGCCGCAACCGATAGGCGGGCTGGCTGCCGTCCTCGCGGCCGTCCTGGGCGCGACTCCGATGTTGAGCGAAATGACGGCGACCGAGCACGCGAACCTTCGCGCGCGCTATGGTCGCACCCGCCACCCTGACGACGTGAAGCGATTACCGAATTCGAAAAGGCGCTCGATCACCTCGATCGCGCCCCAAGCTCGGGCTCGATTTCCGCACCCGCGTTGCCGATCGTTCCATTGTTGATCGCGCAACCGCCGCCGCGAAAAGCGCCTAGGAGGCGACGGCGGAGGCGAATCGGCCGAACTTGAATTGAGTCCCCCTCTTTGCGGAAGATGGCGGGGATGGCGCGCCGCGACTTGGGTTGCCATATCTCAGCCATCGCGCGTCAGCAAAAAATCAGCGAAATGCGGGACCGGCTTGATATGGGTCAAATCGAGATGCGCATTATGGAGTAATCAACACCGGATGCGCAGTCTCGTTAAGACCGTTGCTTCCTGGTTTTCGGACGATTCCGAAGCGGGAGTTACGGCGATTGAATATGCGCTTGTGGCCGCGCTGATCGCGCTCAGCATCGTTGTTGGTGTAACGGCCACGGGATCCAAACTTAAGGCAGTCTTCGCTGCCGTCTCAAGTACTATAAGCCCGTCGAGTCAACATGGCGGACATGGCGGCAACGACTAGCGGAATGTGGCTAGGCGCGACGCTCAACCGTCGAGCGGGGGGAGGAAATCCGCTTTTTTCCCGTCCGCACGGGAATATTCTGCTGTAAGCATTGCTGACATACTGCCGGCACGAAACGCGGCGGTGAAGATCGCCGTCCGCTCTATCCCGCAAGTATTTGGTTTTCTGGAAGATTTGGTAGCGGGACCCAGACTTGAACTGGGGACCTACGGATTATGATTCCGCCGCTCTAACCAGCTGAGCTATCCCGCCGCAACGCGACGCCTGAAAAGCCCGGCGCCGGCGAGCCGCCCCTATAAGGAGGGGCGGACGAGCCTGTCAAGGCGCGTTCAGTTGTGGTTCGGCATCTCGGGGAAGACGCGCGTGACGTGACCCATCTTGCGGCCCGGGCGGATCTCGAGCTTGCCATAAAGATGCAGAGCGAGATCCGGCTGAGCGAGAATGTCGCGCCAGTCCTCAGCGTCCTCGCCGATCAGATTGTGCATTTCGATCCGGCCGCGACGCGTCGTCGCGCCGAGCGGCCAGCCGGCGATGGCGCGGATGTGCTGCTCGAACTGCGAGGTCTGCGCGCCCTCGAGCGTCCAATGGCCGGAATTGTGGACGCGCGGCGCGATCTCATTGACCACGAGCGCTTCATGCCCGTGGTGATCGCGGGTGACGAACATCTCGACCGCCAGCACGCCGACATAGTCGAGCGCCTCGAGCACGGAGGCGGCGATGCGCTTGGCCTCCGCCGCCGTCTCAGCGCTGACGCGCGCGGGCGCCCGGGTGCGAGCCAGGATGTGGCGCTCGTGCTCGTTCTCGCAGAGGTCGAAAGCCACGATCTCGCCTTCGAGGCTGCGCGCCGCGATCACCGACACTTCGCGCTCGAAAGCGACGAAGCCTTCGAGGATCATCGGCGCCGAGCCCAGCGTGCGGTGAACCGCGGCGACGTTGGAGCCTTCGCGGATCAAGGACTGGCCCTTGCCGTCATAACCGAGCCGCCGGGTCTTGAGGATCGAGGGACGCCCGAGTTCGGCGACCGCGCGCACCAGCGCGCCCGCATCCTCGACGCTGACAAAGGGCGCGACCTTGTGGCCGAGATCGCGCAGGAACGTTTTCTCCGTCAGCCGGTCCTGAGTGAGCGCGAGAGCGCGGGCGCCCGGACGGACCGGCCACGCGCTCCGCGAGAAATTCGACCGTCGATGTCGGCACGTTCTCCCACTCGAAGGTGACGACGTCGACGCTTTGAGCGAAGCGGGCGAGCGCCGCCTCGTCGTCGAAGGCGGCGATGGTCCGCGCCGCCGCTGCGTCATAGGCCGGCGCTGTCGCCTTCGGGAGCGAAGATGTGCAGTGCGCAAGCCCGATCTTGAGCGCCGCGATGGCGAGCATTCGCCCGAGCTGGCCCGCGCCGAGAATGCCGATCGTCGCGCCGGGGCTTAAAATCATCGCCCGGCGGTCTCGACTTTGCGCCGTCATCGTCCGGGCGCTCCGCGACCTCGGCCGTGCGCTTGCGCCCGCCAGGCCTCGAGCCGGGCCGCAAGCGCTTCGTCGCTCAGCGCCAGCACGGCGCAGGCGAGCAGCGCGGCGTTGACCGCGCCGGCTTCGCCGATCGCCAGCGTTCCAACCGGAACGCCGGCCGGCATCTGGACGATCGACAAGAGGCTGTCCTGACCCGACAGCGCCTTCGAGGGGACCGGCACGCCGAACACCGGAAGCGGGGTCATGGCCGCGGTCATGCCCGGCAAATGCGCGGCGCCGCCCGCGCCGGCGATGACGACCTTGAAGCCTGCGGCCTTCGCGCCCTTGGCGAAGGCGACCAGCCGGTCGGGGGTGCGATGGGCGGAGACGATCCGGGCGTCATAGCCGACGCCGAGCGCCTCCAGCGTCTCGGCGGCGCGGCGCATGACCGCCCAATCGGACTGGCTGCCCATGATGATGGCGACAGGCTTCGGCGCCTCGCTCACAGGCGCCCGCCCAGGCCCGAGTTCGAGGCGATTCATGGAGCTCGCGCTTAAAGGAAGGCTTGAAGGGGCGCAAGTTGACGCGAATGACCTTTGCGAATCGCGGCCCTACGCGCTAGGCGCTTGTCGGGCGCGCGTCCGGAATTGGCGCGCTGCAGGCGGAGGCGGCATTGGAAACGGGATCAAAGTCCGCCCCCGCCGGCGCCCAGCTCGCCGCCGGCGCGAAAGTTCCCGCGACGTTGCGCGATCCTGGCGCGATCCGCTTCTGGATCGCCGTCGTTCTCACCGGGCTCATGCGCCGGCCTCGGCGCCGCCCTCCTGACGCTCTTGTTCGACGCGGCTCAGGAGCTCGCCTGGGGCGCGAGCGAGCCTTCAGACCTGCTCGAGGCGGCGCGACAGGCGAGTCCCCAGCGCCACCGTCGGTCTGCTGGTCGGCGCCGGGCTTCGGACCAGCGTGAGCCAATGGCTGCTTACCCGCCTTACCAGCGGCAACAGCATCGACGTCACCGCGGCGATCTGGTTTCAGGCCGGGCGCATGCCGCCCTGGAGAACGCTGGGCAGCGCGGTGCTGTCGATTGTCATCGTCGGCATGGGGGCGCCGCTCGGCCGCGAAGGCGGCCCGAAGCAGTTCGGGGCGGTGTTCGGCAATCTGTTCTCGAGCCTTCAAAAGCTGTCGGACGAACAGCGTCGCCTCGTGGTTGCGATCGGCGCCGGCGCCGGCATGGCCGCGGTCTATAGCGTGCCGCTCGGCGGCGCCCTGTTCGCGCTTGAAGTGCTGCGCGGGAGCGTTGGCGCTGCGACTGGTCCTCCCCGCGCTCGCCGCCGCGCTGATCGCCACGAAGACGGCAAGCTTCGTCGTGCCCAACGCGCCGCTCTACAACGTTCCGCTCTACCCGATCTCCCCCGACGTGTATCTCTGGGCCATCATCGCGTCGCCGTTCGTCGGCTTGTGGTCGGTGGTCTTCGTCCGCGCGATTGCCTGGGCCTATCGCGCTCGCCCTCGGGCTGGCGCCGATTCATCGCCCCGCCGCTCGTCCTCCTCGTCATTGGGCTCCTTTCGATCGTTTTTCCGGAGCTTCTCGGCAACGGCCAGGCAGTCGCCCAGCTCCTGTTCCTGCATCCGCTGGCGCCGCTGACGCTTCAAGGCATCGACGAAGACTTCAATATCACGACCCTCGGCCGCGGCGGCAGCGACACCACCGCCGTGGCCCTGGCCGCGGTGCTGGCGGCCGATGCCTGCGAAATCTATACCGATGTCGACGGCGTGTACACGACCGACCCGCGGCTGCTGCCCGAGGCCCGGCGGATGCGCTCGGTGAGTTACGACGAGATGCTCGAGCTGGCCAGCCTGGGAGCGGGGGTGATGCACAATCGCTCGATCGAATTCGCCAAGCGGTTCAGCGTGCCGATCCATGTGCGGAGCAGTTTCAGCGATGTGACCGGGACCATGATCACGCGCGATCCCGAGGCGCCCGACGTGGCCGTGGCCGGCGCGGCGCTGGCCAAGGACGAAGCGCGGGTCTCGGTGTTGGGAGTGCCCGACAAGCCGGGCGCGTGTTTGGCGATTTTCTCGAAGATCGCGGCGGCCAATGTCACGGTGGACATGATCGTGCAAAACGTGGGCGCCGACGGCATTGCCGACATCGCCTTCACCGTGGTGCGCGACGATCTCAAGACCACGCTGCTGGCGGCGGAACGCGCCGCGCGCGAGCTGGGCGCCCGAAGCGTGCAACACAGCGACGATGTGGCCAAGGTCTCGGTCGTGGGGCTGGGCATGGCGCGGCAGACCGGCGTGGCGCAAAAAATGTTTCGCGCCCTGGCCACGGCCGGCGTCAATATCCACACGATCAGCACCAGCGAAATCAAAATCTCGGCCCTGGTCGATCGGCATCAAGCGACCGCGGCGCTGCGCACCGTGCATCAGGCCTTCGGCCTCGAGCAGGAACCGCCCGGCGCCGAGGGCTACGATCTCTCGACCGCCGCCCGTCGTAAGTCGAACGACGCGCTCGCCGTGGTCTCGCGACTCCAGAAAATGGAAGAGCTCACGATCGATGAAATCTCGCTCGACGAATCCCAGTCGCGGCTCACGGTCTCGGGCGTGAGGAACCAACCGGGCGTGGCCGCCACGATTTTCGAGGAGGTCGCCGCGGCCGGACTGTTCGTCGACATGATCGTGCAAAGCTTCGGCGGCGACGAAACCGCCAATATCAGCTTCACCGTGCCCGCGGCGCAGTACGCCGAGAGCGTCAAGCTTGTGTCGTCGCTCGCCAAGCGCATGCAATGCGGGCCGGTCACGAGCAGCGAGCGGGTGGCGCGGCTGAGCATCGTGGGCATCGGCATGCGCAGCCACGCGGGGGTGGCGATCGGAGCGTTTCGCGCCCTGGCCACGGCGGGCATCAATATCGAGATGATCAACACGAGCGAAGTGCGGCTGAATCTCGTGGTCGATGGGCGCCAGGGCCAAGCCGCGCTCGCCGGTTTGCGAGCCGCCTTCGCCGAAAAATGCCGCTAGCGCGTGGTCAACGCATGATTCTTGGTTTGGGCCACCAATGGAGCGCCGGAACCCCTGGGCTTGCAATCCCCTGGGCCTGCAATAAAGAGCGACGACTTAGGGCCTATCCGACAACTCCCCCCTCTCCCCTTACGGGAGAGGGTAGGGTGAGCGCGGGATTCCTCTGATCCGCCTGGCGGCGATGCGTTTCCACGAGTTTTGCGTTCGAGAAGCGTAAAAGCCGATTTTTTGGTCCGTCGGCTCTGGATTGCCGTTTTTTTTCCGCTATTCTGAAAGAGTTCTTGTTTTCTTCCGCCCTTCCGTTCGCCCAAGGACACCCTCGCCATGCGCTCCCGCCGCCAGTTCTTGCAAGAAATGTTGGCCGCCACGGCCGCCGCCGCCGCCACGAACCGCCTGTCGCTAGCCGCCGAGAGCAGCTCTGGCGAGGTGCAAAGCAAGAGCCCGACGGAGAAACTGGGCGTCGCCGTGATCGGCGTCAATGGTCGCGGCAACGAACATATTCACGCCTGGACCGGTCGCAAGGATGTCGAGATTCGCTATATCGTCGATCCCGATAGCGCTGTCGGCGGCAAGCGGACTCAAGAAGTGGCCAAGAAGCAGGGCCGGGCGCCCGAGTTCGTGCAAGATCTGCGCAAGCGCTCGACGATAAATCAGTCGACTTCGTGAGCATTGCCACTCCGAACCATTGGCACGCGCTGGCCGCGATCTGGGCGATGCAGGCCGGCAAGGATGTGTATGTCGAGAAGCCGGTGAGCCACAATGTGAGCGAGGGGCGACGGATCGTCGAAGCGGCACGAAAGTACAACAAGATCTGCCAAACCGGCACGCAATCGCGCAGCACCAAGGGCATGCGTGAGGCGATCGACTATATTCACTCCGGCAAGATCGGCGAAGTGAAAGTGGCCCGGGGCACCTGCTACAAGCGGCGGAAGTCGATCGGCGAACGGGGCGTGTACGCGGTTCCGTCGGATGTAAGCTACGATCTCTGGGGCGGCCCAGCGCCGCTGGTCGAGATTACCCGGCCGAAGTTCCACTACGATTGGCACTGGCAATGGCTCTGGGGCAATGGCGATCTGGGCAACCAGGGCATCCACCAAATGGACATCGCCCGCTGGGGCTTGGGCGTCAACACGCTCTCGAGCAGCGTCATCTCCTACGGCGGTCGCTGGGGCTATACCGACGCGGGCGAGACCGCCAACACGCAAGTCGTGTCGCATGAGTTCGGCGACAAGTCGTTGATCTTCGAGGTGCGCGGGCTCGAAACTCCGCCCTACAAGGGCTCGATGAGCGGCGTGATCTTCGAAGGGTCCGATGGCTATGTTGTGATGGGCAGCTACGAATCCGGCTCGGCCTTCGACAAGGGCGGCGCTCTCGTGCGCAAGTTCGCCGGCGGCGGCGATCATTTCGGCAATTTCGTCTCCGCCGCGCGGAGCCGCAAGGTGGGCGACCTAAACGCCGACATTCTCGAAGGCCACCTCTCGAGCGCCTTGTGTCACCTGGGCAATATCTCCTACCGGCTCGGTAGCTCGACCACCATGGCCGACGCCGGCGACCGCGCCAAGGAAATCAAGACCCACGACAACGCGCTCGACACCTTCACCCGCATGGGCGAGCACTTGAAGGCCAATCAGCTCGAGCTCGACAAGCTGCCGGTGCAATTCGGCCAACTCCTCACGGTCGACGTGGGCTCGGAATCGTTTGCCGGCGACGACGCCGCCAACGCAATGCTCACGCGCGAATACCGGGCGCCCTATATCGTGCCCGCGGCCGGCGCGGTGTGACGCCGCTCGGCGAGGGCATCGCAGGAACGCGCGGCCTCGCGGCGCGGCGTCACCGGCTAGCGGTCGTGTGTTGATAATCGACGGCAAACGAGCGGCGCGGGGTCTCGACCGGAGTGGGCGAGATATCAAACGAGATATCCTTCCCCGTGTGGGGGTTCTTGAGCGACTTGGGCCGGCCAAGCTGCGGAGTGGTTTGGCCTGGCAGGAGCTTCGTTTCGGCGCCATAGGTTTGAATGATCGCGTGCATCGCCGGATTGATCTCGATCTTGCCATCGCCGCGCGGCGTGCCCACGGAATCGAAACTCCCCACGGTGACGATGCTCGCCGCGCGATCGTGGAACTCATAGGCCTCGACGCCCTTGGCCCGCAGCGCTTCGCAGAGCGCGTTGGCCTTTTCGGCGGCTTCCTCGAGCCGGCTCTTGAAATGCGCGCCGTGCTCGATCTGTTCGATTTTCTTCTGGTCGAGCACCACTTGGCCGGTGAAAGTGGCGACCTTGACCGTGTATTTGCCTTTGCAGTCGAGCAGGCTGTGCTTGACGCCCTTGTTCATGTCGAGCACCAGTTTGTCGATGCCCTTGGGAGCGAAATACTCGGGCGGCAGCAGCGGATTCGTAATCATGAAGGCCGAGCCCATCGGGCCGCGTTTCTTCTGGTCGCTGCCGTCGGGCATGACGGCCCGCTGCATCATGCGCAGGCCGGCCAAGGTTTGGCTCGTGGACTTGTTTTTTTCGGGATCGAGCGTCAGGGGCGTGAGGTATTTCACTTTCTTGAGCGTTCGCTGGCCTTCGGGATCGTCGACACTGCGGAAGTCGCCGACAAGCACCGCGATCTCGGTTAGTTCATCGCCGCGGCGATAGCGCATCTTGAGCGGATCGCCGTATTTGTCGATGCCGCGCCCGCGCTCGCCTTGCGAAAAGTCGAATCGCTTCTGATAGACATAGGCCGGCAGACGATACTTCTCGCGCAGTTCGAGCGTTAGTTTTTTGGCTTGGTCCTTGGCGCCATCGCCGGAGAAGGTCGTGGCCAGAATCAGCCAGGGCCCATGGGTTTCGAGCAGCGGATAATCCTTGCGCGGATCGGCGTCGACGCGCTTGGACAGCATTTTTTCGAGCGGCGAGGCGCCGCGCGCTTCGGCCACGAGCAGGGCCACGAGTCCGAGTGTCAACACGATCGCCCGACCGGCTCGCGCGAGTTTCATCGCTCTCTCTCCTTCAGGAATCGCGGGTCGCCCCGAATAAACAGCTCGCCCCGAAATGAATTCGAACTTGGGGGGCTCGGACAAGAACCGCGCGGCGCGAGCAACTCACGGCCCGGCGGTTTTTTTTGGGAATCGACGAACTCAAGACATGCAAGGGCGAGAACTTTAGCAAAACCATCGGCCGGAAGCCAGAGTGGTTCTTCGCCGCCAGGCCGCCAAGCGAGCATGCTGGCAAGCGACTATTCCGACCGCGCCCAGCGCCGCCTGGGCGGCTTGCTCAAGACGCCGCGTCGCGATAGGCTGGGGGACGTTTTGCATATCGCATGCTTCTCGCATTATTCAACATTCAACGCTTTTTTCACCGCAACGGAAGGCAGCCATGAACGCCAATCAAGCCATTAAGCTCTCGATCGACACCGCCTCGATGATTTGCAAGGGCCTGCTCGAAGACCTCACGGACAAGGAGTTGTTTCATCGGCCGGCGCCGGGCTGCAATCACGTCAATTGGCAGCTTGGGCACCTGATCTCGGCCGAGCATCGCATCATGTCGCAAGTCACCGGCGGCAAGATGCCGGCTTTGCCCGGCGGCTTCGAGGAAAAATACGCGATGGACAAAACCGGCAGCGACGATGCCTCGTCGTTTCTGGCCAAGGCCGAACTGCTCAAGGCCCACACGACCCAGCGCGCCGCCACGCTCGAATACCTTGCCACGCTCGCCGACGCCGACTTCGACAAGCCGAGCGGCCTGGATTGGGCCCCCAACGTGGGCGCGGCGGTCTCGGCCGCGGCCGGCGGGCACTGGCTGATGCACTCGGGCCAGTGGACCGTCGTCCGCCGCGAACTCGGCCGCAAGCCGCTGTTTTAATCGCCGAAACAGAGCGCCGGACTAGTGAGCGAGACGAATCCCTATCTGCCGCTGAACGTGCCCGCGGGCGACGATTCTCGCAACTCGCCCGCGGGCATGGATTCCCAAGATACCGCGGCAATTCATTTCGCGGGGCGGCTGAGCGTGCGCGATCTACTCCGCGGACGCTGGCTGCGAGTGGGTATCGCTGGTTTGGCCCGGCATGGCATTTACTTCGCGGCGTTGGTGTTTTTATTTAGCCAACTTCTCCGGACTCATCCTGGAGATCGCGCTGCCGACATAATCTCAATTGCGGTCGCGTTCGTCGTCTATACCGCGGTGCTCGCGATCTTGATTCTGCTGCTATGGTCCAAATTTCGCCGCGGCGTGGGACCGTTCCAACTTCACGAGACTTGGCTCACCTTGAAAGGGTTTCGCCAACACACCGACGCGGCGGATATCGATCTCCGCTGGGACTTCTTTCGCTCGCACCGAATCTCCGAGCGCGTCGCAATCGTGTTTTTCCGGCGGTCGCGGCAGTATCTAATTCTTTCGCGAGCCCTGCTCGAGCGCGACGACGATTGGCCGCGCGTGCGCCAGTTGCTCGCCGAGCGATTGCCGTCGTAGCGTTCAACTCGATCGTTCAGATCGGCGGTTCAATAGCCCTCGCCGTTCTCGTCGAACTCGATCTCCGGAGCGGTGTCGTCGTCTTCGGGAAAAAGCCGCGAGAGCGGGTTTCTCGGGCCGGGCTCCGCGTGATGTCCGTTTTCGCTCTCGCGTTTGGTCGCTTCGTAACGATAGCTCGATGGCTGATGCGAGGCGCCGGCGTCGTGCGACACTGCTTGGTCGTGCGGAACGATGGTTTGCGGGCCGATGATCTCGTCCCAAGTGATGCCGTTGTTGACCCGATCGGCCAGTTCGCCCTCGAACTCCTCACCGCTCCAGCGAACGAGCCGAGCCGTGGCCCGGCGGCGCCGAAGTCGGGCCGGCGGTGGCACCGCGCTCTGCCGCGGATTGGCCTCGGAGCGAATCGGAATCTTCGCGATGCGCGGCGGCGGCGGTTCGCGACGGGCCCGCGGCGGTGGCGGTTCGATCAACACGCTTGCCGTCGGCTCGACCGGCAGCGACACCGCTTGCCGCAGTGGCGGCTCGATCGCGACCGGCGTTGAAACCAACTCGGCCGCTTGGATCACCGGCTCGAGCTCGGGTTCGATGGGCTCCGGCTCGACGGGTTCCGGCGCCACGACGGCCAGCTTCACATTCGGCGCCGGCTCTTCCACCACGGCGCTTGCGGCTCGGCGTCGACATCGACCCAATCGGTCGGCGATTTCGTGTTGCGGTCAGGCAGTTGTCGCACATCGGCCTTGAGCGAGCGAAACAGCTCGGCGATGTGCTCATGGCAGGTGAAGATCAACACTTGATGATTGTCTTGAGCAAACTCGCGCAGCAAGACCGCCGCCGAACGGGCTCGCTTGGCGTCGAAGTTCACCAGCACATCGTCGAGCACCAGCGGCAGCCGAATTCCTTGCTCGGCATAGGCGCGAATGATCGCCAGCCTTAGGCTGAGAAACAGTTGCTCGCGCGTGCCGCGGCTGAGCACTTCCACCGGCAAGGCGCGGCCGCGAGCATCATCGACCCGCAGCACGCGGTGCCCGAGCGGTGTCCACACTCGGCGGTAGCGTCCGCCGGTGAGTCGGGCCAGATAGGTCGAGGCTTCGCGCAAGGCGGCCGGTTGCCGATCGCGTTCGTAGACTTCGCGCACCGCTTCGAGCACTTGCGAGCAGAGGCCGAGCACGCGCCACCGCTCGATGGCCCGTTCGAGACGCGTTTCGATCACCGCCAGTTCGACCTGTTTTTCGGCCAATCGCGTGTCGGCGGCCAGGCTCTTGAGCTGTTCGCGCACTTGGCCGCGTTGCTCGAAGAGTTGTTCGAGCCTCGCGCGACCGGCGGCGCGTTCCTTGGCGATCTCTTTTTCCAAATGCGCCGGATCGGTGTCGCCGTCGAGAATCGACTTGATATCGCTCTCGAACGCGCGGCCATGCAGCGCGCCGACGATATCCTCGGTCAGCGCGGCGATCTCGCCTTCGAGGCGATCGACTTCCTTGAGCTGCTCGACTCGCCACTCGAGTTCGCCGGCATTGGCCAAACGAAGATCGGCCAAATGGCGCTCGGCCAGATCATGCACCCGAGCCAAGCGGCGCACGGCGCGGCCGAGCCGGCGATGCGCGGCGCGGGCCTCGCCGACGAGCGCTTCGCGGCGCTCGAATTTCGCGCGTTGGCCATTGAGCTCGGCGAGCAGTTCGCGGAGCTTGGCCACGGGATCGGTGGCGGCGCTTTTGAAGCCTACTTCGGCGGCGAGTTGGGCAATGCGCTGCGTGAGGCTATCGTAGGCTTTGCGACGCTCTTGCGATTGGGCCCGCAGCGCCTCGAGCGCCTGGTTCGTGGCTTGGCTTTGTTTGGCGTGGCGGCGGAAGTGTTGCACCTGGCTGGGCTTGAGCGTGTCGGGCAGGCCGGCTTCCTTGAGCGCTTTCCGCCACCGCTGGCGTGTTTCGTGGTGCGCGGACCGGGCCGCGGCGTGGCGCTCGCGGGCATCGGTGGCGGCGCGTTTGACCGTGGCGGCGTGGCCGGCGAGCGGCATCAGCTTTTCGAGCTCGGCCAGTTCTTTTTCGGCGGCCTGCAAGCGAGAAACGAGCGCCTCCGCCTCCGCGCGGCAAGAGCGCGTCGAGCGAATCGCGCTCCTCGGTCAGGTCCTTGCGCTCATGTTGCAACGCGCGAATCTGATTGTGGGCCGTGACAAGTTGCTGCGACGCGTAGTTCTCCAGGTGGTACTTCGTCACACCGGCCGCTCCGGCGCCCACCACGCCCAGCAGCACCAGCGACAAGCCCGACCCGCCGACGACCGACGCGGAAAAGAAGCCGATCATCGCCAGCGCCCGGCCATGAAAAACACCAGACCGATCACGATTACCGCGCCCAAGCCCACCAGCACCCAGCCGGGGAGCATCTGCTTGCCGAGCCACTCCTGGCTATTGGCTTCGAGCTCGCGGAGCTTGCGGGCAGTGACATCGAGCCGTTCGTCGATTTGCACGCGGCGGCGGAGTCGCGTGACGAGGTCGCCGGCGTTGGCCACGAGGGTGTTGACATCTTCGTCCGACTTTTCGCCGAGGGCGTTTTCCATGTTGCCCTTGGCGTCCTTGGCCGAACGATGATGATTCTTGGCCGCGTCGCGGGCCTCGGCGTGGGCCTTGCGATGAGCCGCGAGCTGGCGGGCGGCGGCTTGCAGATTGTCGAACTGCCGCGGCGTGGTGGCCGGTAGCTTGCCGTCGCCGCGCTTGCCGATGATTTCGATCCAGCGCTTGTGTTCGGCTTCGTGCTTGAGCTCATGGGCGGCGATCTGTTCGTCGAGCGAACGCACCTGTTCGCCCAAAAACGCCAGCCACGGCTGTTGTTCATTGAGCGCCTCGAGCCGCGGACCTTGCCGGCAAAGGTTTTCGTTGACCTCGACCGCCTCGCTCTCCTTGCGCAGCTGAGCCCGGCGGGCCCGCAGCTTGCGCACTCGGGCGCCATAGGCCAGTTCGCGAGTTCGCAGTTCATGATATTTTTCGACGCTGCCTTCGGGCAGCGGCCGCACATCGCCCAGCGCCGCCAATTGCTGACCAAGCGCCGCGCGGGCATGCCATTTGTCGGCCAGCGAGCGGGCCATGCTCGCGAGCCAGAGCCGGCGCTCGAGCGCGCCGTCGGCTTGTTGTAGGGTGTCGATCGCGGCGCTCAAGTGGCGGGCGCTTTCGGCCGATTCGAACAGCGCACCGTGAGCCCACGCAGGTCTTCGATCTCGGTCTTGAGTTGATGTTTACGAGCGAGCAGATGTTGCACCTGGGCATAGCGCTCGATCGAGGCCGGGCGCTCGAAGGGCGCCGCGTGTTCACCGCCGGACGGATCGTGGTGATGCGCGTGGTGATGGGCGTGGTGCTGCTGCTCCTCGAGCGTGCGATGGTCGAGCCAGGCGAGCCGCTCTTGTTCGTTCGTGATCGGCTCTTCGCCATGAACTTCGGGAGTGATGATCCGCCCGCGCCAGGTTTCGAGCCGCTCCATCACATCGGCCAGCGACACATGGTCGACGCCGAGCGTCAGATCGTAGAGCCAGTGCGCGGCCTGGGTGTCGGTGAGCGTGCCCAATTGCTGCATTTCGCGCAGGCCAATGGCGAACACATGATTGAATGTCGATTCGTCGATTCCGCCGAGAAGCTCGATCAGCGAGCGACCGCTGGGCGGTCCGCCGGACCGGGCCGAAAGGATCACCTCGCCCTCGGCGCCCGATTTATCGCCATCGCCGCGATCATGGCGCGAGACGAATAGTGGCCCGGCCACGGTGCGCAGTTGCAGTCGGCCGCCTGCCGTTCCACCATCGACCGGCGGCAGATAGCGAGCGCGGCGTTCGTCGGAAAAGCCATAGAGCATGGCTCGCACGAACTGGAGCAGGGTGGTTTTGCCGGCTTCGTTGGGTCCGTGGATGACGGTCAGCCGGTCCGAGAAACCGTTGAGTCGCAAGGAACGCCAAACGCCGAAGCCCTCGATCTCGACATCGCTGATATTCACTTCGCCGACTCCTCATGGCTGAGCATTTCGACGGCCAGTAGCGCCGCGTCTTCAAACGCGCGACGCCGTTCGACCGGATCGTCTAGCGACACCGCCGCGCCGAGCGCGCCCGCGCCTGGCGCTCGCCGAGTAAAGAACGCAGTTCCGGCGGTGTGTCGGCCGCCGAACGCTCCTTGAGCGAACGCAACATGTCGCCCAGCAAACTCTCCTGCTCGCGCCAACTCGAGGGCAACTCGACATCGGTGTCGGGCACGATCGCCACGCTCCAGAGCGCCGGGCGACGATTGCCGAATTCATTTCGCAAGCGGGCCAGTAGATCGTTTTCGAGCGAACCCCAGCGGAGCTTCGCCGCCAGCCAAGGCGAGCCCGCCACGGTCCAGGTGACGAGCATATCGGGCCCCAGGCCCGCGCCCACAGGGCCGACGCTCGCTCGCGCAGTTGGCGCTCGAGCTGATCGCGGCTCGTGTGGGCGGTGACCAAAATGCGTTCGTTTTGCCAGCGGAGCGCGTCGGTGGCGACAAAAGTGGTGCGCACGCGCGCTTGCTCGTCGACATGCACGCTGGTGCAACCGCGCGGGCCGGTTTCCTTCGGTCGGCGGCCTTGCGGAGTGCCGGGGTAATGCGCCACCAGCGGCGCGGCGCCAAGCGAGCGACGCTCGTGTTCGCCGCCGAGCGCCCAATATTGAATGCCGCGGCCGGCCAGGGTTTCGCCTTCGGCCAAGCCGTAGCAAACCGCGATGCTAAATGGCATTTCGTCTTCGCCGGCGAATTCGGCGGGGCGGATGCGTTTGCGTTCTTGGCGGCTGAGGCCCAGCAGCAGGGCCAGCGGCTCGTCGTCGCGGCGATGCACGATGCGGCCGATCTGCGAGCGGGGGAAGAGATGCACATTGTCGGGCAAGTCGAGCCCGCTCGGCCAAAGGTCGACATGATCCGATCGGCCGCCGGCCCAATAGACGGCGATATTCTTGGCCGCCAGCCTCGCGAACTGGTCAGCCAGAAACACATAGCCGCGCGGGCCGGTGAGATCGGGATCGAGCACATCGCCCGAGAGTAGTAGGAAGTCGGCTGGCGTGGCGAGCGCGGCGTCGAACACTCGCTCGGCGGCGCGATAGGCGCAGTCGACAAACGCGCTCCGCAGGTGTTCGGGAATTTCTTCCACGCCCGAGGGGGGGCGCTCCAGGTGCAGATCGCTGGCATGGATAAAGTTGAAAGGGCGAATCGGCATGGGGCAACGCTCCCGTCGGTCGGTGAGTCGCCGAGCCGCGTTCCCCGCCGCCATCATTGCGAGCGAATAGTGGCGCCAGAAGCGGTGGCGAATTTCAGCATGTGGCCAAAGTCTAACGCAATCGCGTAAGTGCGGCTATGTGGGTTTGCCCGGCCAGTTGGCGCGAATGGACCACGGACGCCAGAATGCGAAGGCTGGGAAGTCCAGGAAAGCCGCTGGTCCTTCCGTCTCCGCCAAAGGGCTTCCGCGGGTTCGGAAAGAAGGAAAAACTTGCGAGCGGGCAAATGGCTCGGCTATGCTGAACTTGGGATGGGCGCGGCCAGGGGGGGCCCGCCCCGGGGTATTCGGGAATTCCTCTCTCGATCGAGTTGCACGCTATGGATCGAAAAAATGCGTTGTGCGTCTGGACTGCCGGGGGCGAGTTGTTGGCCGCGCTGGTCGCGGCCGTCGGTTTTTGGGGCTGCGGCCTCGGGGGGCCGACTTTCGCGCGGGCCGAAAACGGCGCCGCGGAAAAAGCCCCGGACGACGAAGATCGCCAGATTAGCCGGCTGATTGCCGAGCTGGGCGACGACCGATTCGTCGTCCGCCAGCGAGCCCAGCGCGAGCTCACTCGGCTGGGCGCCGCGGCCTTCGATTCCTTGAGCGCGGCCGAAGACAGCGACGATGTCGAGATCGCCACCCAGGCGCGTTATCTGGTGCGATTGATTCGCGTCGAATGGATTCAAGAGTCGGACTCGGCCCAAGTGAAAGAGGTGTTGCAAAACTATGAAAACGGCGATGAAAAAGGCCGGCTCGAAAAGCTCAAGGAGCTGAGCCAGTTGCCCGCCGACGAGGGCATCGGCCCGCTCTGCCGCATGGCGCGGTTCGAGGCGTCGCAGGTGCTTTCCAAGCAAGCGGCCGCGCTGGTGCTTCGCGCCGGCCCCGCCCGACAATGATTGGGCCAAACGTTCGACCAAGATTCTCTCGGCGTCGATCGCAGCACTCGGGCGCCCGCCCATTGGTTGCGGGCCTATGTGCGTTCGCACGACGATCCGAACGGCGCCCTGATCGATTGGCGGCAATGGGTTTCGGCGGAGCAGGACACGCTCGAACATCATCCGCAGCTCACGCGCAATTCGCTCGTCGAAGCGCTGCTGGAGCAGGAGATCGATCTGCTCGATCGGCTTGGCCGCGGCGACGAGGCCTCGGCCCTGGTGAAGCGGGTGATCGAGCTCGATCGCGGCGAAAACGAATCGCTCGGCGAATTGCTCAAGTGGCTCACCGCGCAAGGACTGGCAATCGATCGACGAGGTGGCGAAGCGCTTCGAGTCCAATTTCGCCGCCGAGCCCGAGTTGCTCTATTCGCTGGCCCAGGCTTATCTCGCGGGCGGCAAGTCGGCGCTCGCCAAGGAAATGGCCCGCAAGGCGAGTTCTCATCGATCCGGACAAGGCCCTCGAGCACTTGCAAATCGGTTTTACGCTTCAGAAGCGCGGCATGATCGACTGGGCCGACGACGAATTTCGCCATGTGATGAGCCTCGGCTGGGCCAACGAAGTCGCCGGCGTGGGCCTCTTGGCGCGCTATCAGTTGAGCGAGAATCTGCATGACCGCCAGCGCGATAAAGAAGCGGCCCAGGTGCTCAAGGAAGCGATCGACAAGATGGATAGCGACATGGCCGTGCTCCGCTTTGCCCAGCGGCTGCCGAGCCGCAGTCCCGACGCGATGCGGTCGCGATTGTATTTCTTCATGGCCGAGGACCTTCGCAAGCGCGGCCAAACCAGCGAGTCGCTTCCGCTTTTGGAAAAAGCCTTGGCCGAGGACAGCACCGATGTCGATGTGCTGATCTCGATGTATCGGCTGCCGCTCGATGCCGATCGCCGCAAGAAACTGCGCGAGACGATTCGGCAAGTCGTCGATGAAACCCGCCGCCAGACCCAGCAAAATCCCGCGGATCCCAACGGCTACAATCAACTCGCCTGGCTCGTGGCCAACACCGAGGGCGATATCGACGAAGCGATCCGCATGTCGCACAAGTCGGTCGAGCTTCGCCACGCGGGCGGTTATCTGGACACGCTAGCCCACTGCTACTACGCCAAGCGCGACTACGCGAGCGCCGTGAAATATCAAACCGAAGCCTCCCAGCTCGAACCGAGCAGCGCCTCGATCGAACGGCAACTCAAAGTGTTCAAAGCGGCCCTCGCCGAGCAAGAGGCCAAGGAAAAGCCCTCCGCCGGCGGAAAATGACGAACGCTTCGTCATCGGCGGCCATTTTCCGCGAGCGAGTGATCGCGGTTTACTTCTCCGTGTGCTCCTCGTGGCGCAGCCACGCGTTCGGCAGGGCTTGCCGCTCGAGGCCCGGGCCGGCGATTTCCAGCACGGCGCGCCTTGCCAGATTTCCTCGGGTTGCCAAGCCATCCAGTAATCGTTGCGAAACGTTCGCCAGCGGTAGTCGGTATACGCGACTCGCAAGCGATGCAGTCCCGCCGCGAGCGGAATGCTCCAAGCGTGTTCGGAGTGGAGCCCGGGACATGGCATCCATTCCTCGCCATCGAGAAACACGCGCAAGTCGAACCCGGCGTCCATCGTCGGAGTGTGGAGATGCGTTGGGGCATGGAGCGTGTAAACGCCGGCCGTGGGAATGTCGACCAAGCCATCGCAGCGCAGCGCAAATGCCCGGTCGGTCGCGCGGATTCTTTCGAGCTCGCTCGACTCGAAGAGGTTCATTAAGGTCCCGCCGGCCTTGGGCTCCAGGGTTCCGGGATATGCGGCGTAGCTTAGGAGCGTCGGCCAGTCGCCTTCGTAGTATTCGTAGGCAAGCCCTGGCCGCGAGGCAACGCGCGGCGCGGCGATGGCCGGCAGCGGCGCTCGCTTCCGGAAAATAGCTCCCACGGTCCGGCCGCTCTCGACGCCGCCAAACGACCAGGGCGTTGTGGTCAATCCCTGGCGAAATGGCCTGACCTTCACCAAGGTCGTTTTGTCGATGGCGATTGGCGCGGTGTATCGCGGCGAGCTCGATGTGGGCTCTTGCCCGTCGAGCGTGTAACGAAATTCGACATCGCGTCGCTCGCCCGCCGATAATTCAAACGCGATCTCGGCTCGCTCCGTGAAGACATTCTGTTCGGGTAAAATGCGGACCGTGTCGATTGGGCGCCTGATCGGCTCTTGGGCCACGACGCCGTTGGGATCGAGAGAGAACTCGAAGTCGGCATTGGCGAGCTCCACCGGCCGCTCGTTGAATTTAAGCGACTTGCATCCGAGCGCCACGCCGCGCGGCTGGCCGCCCGGGTTTTGGGCCACGAGCAGCGATTCCGCGACAGCGGTCATGGGGCCGCACTCCAGGCGATTCTCGACGTTTGGGCCGCTGGCAAACCAGACTTCGAGCCCCGAATGGGTCACGATTCGACAGCCCAGCACGCCCTCGGGGCCCGTTTGTTGCTCGACAGACCTTGGCTCGGCGGCCAATTGCCGCGCCATGGCGCCTTCGGCCGGTCGCGAGACGATCGCCGCGATGAACAGTTGATTGCCCGCGCCGCGCCAATGCACGGAAACGGGATGCTTCAGCGGCTTTTTGACAAGCTCGTCGGGCGTTTTGCCTTGGTGGAGTTGGGTTTGGACGCGCGCAGCGGCGAATCGGCCAACGCTTGATGTTCGCGAGTCGCGCCGAGCACATTGGCAAACGTCAATTCGCTCGGCGAAAAACAATACAGCGAGGCATTTTCGAAGCCGGGACTCACCCCACGAATCCGGCGGCGCTGGGGGTCGACCTCCACCAGCGGCGCCCCGGCCGCGGCAAGCAGTCGCACGCGGTCGGCAAAACCGTTCGCTTCGATCCGCGCGGGCAATGTAAAAAACTGCGCGTATTCTCGCTCTTGGCTGCCGCGGTTTTCGATCCGATCGCAAACGATCCATAGTCCCGCGCCCCGCGGGCCGAACACCTGCCGCAGCACCGTCACATCGCGAATCGGCTCGGGGTCGGGCCGCGGCAGCGCCTGGCGATAGAGACCATATGCGTCGCCATGGCTGAGCCGGTGCAACGCATAGGGCGAGTCTTGTTGCGCTTCGGCAAAATCGAAATACGGCGAGGTGTGAAATCGCTCCGGGCGAACATGGCGGCCGGCCTCGCCGCAATAGTCGGTCTTGCCGCCCGTTCGCACCGCGTCTTGATATCGATTGTCGGGCTTGCGATCGACCACCAAGCCATGTGCTTCGACGAGAACCCGATCGTTTTTCGCCAGGCTATACATGGTGCGGGAACAATCTTCTTGCGACTGACTGCGAACCGGCACATTTTGGAGCACGAAGTAATCGGCGTCGGGGCTCCAGCTTTCGCGCAGATAGGCCATCGAGCCATAGGGCGAAAGATCGGAACACACCTCGGGCAAACGGCCGGAAGCGGGCCGGCCCGCGCCGATCAGGGTTTCAATGCGGCTTTGGGCGCCCGGTTCCTTCTCGATCAGATCGAAGCCGTGGCGATTCGTGGGGCCCGGGCGATAGTAGCGATGGATTGTGTTGCGGCTGGGCATTGGGTGATTCTCCCAGCTTGGCCAATAGGTTCCTGGCGGGCCGATGTGCGTTAGTTTCGAGCGCTGGTCAATCCGCGAATTGTCCCAGAACAAGGTAAGGTCGAGCGCGTCGACGCCTTTTGGCAAGCGGGCGTAGGGCACGCTGTCCTCGCTGAATTCGATTGTTACCCAATTATGGCCATCGTCCCAGGCTTCGATATTTTCGCCGTCGAGCGTGCGATGCTGAATCATGTTGGCGTTCCAAAGGCGCCATGCCTCGCGGTTGAAGTAGTCCATGGCCTTGAATTCATGGAGAAAGCGGCCGAGATGCAATTGATGGCCGAGGCCCATGATGCCCCAGTTGGCCATTTCGGCGCAGCGCGCGCGTATCGTGTAGGGAGCCGCGTCGACGACGAGCGCCATGATGAGCCGGGCCAACGACGGAGCGTCGAATTCCCGGGCCATTGCCGGTCGCTCATCGAGCACGATCCGCAAGAGGTTCAAGGTCGCGCGGGGAAACTGGGTTTCCAGGTCCATGGCGCAGCGCAGGCCGATGGAAAACGCCTCTTGGTCGCTTCGGGCGTTCATCGCCCAGTCGTCGTGATATTCGCACCATCGCGCCAAATGTTGCCGATCGCCATCGATCGCATACGATGCGAGTAGGGCGGGGAAAATGCCGCCGCCAAAGAACTCGGCGCGGTCGCCGGGAAGCGAGTTGATCGACCGAAAGTATTCGAGCGTTCGCCAGGCGTCTTTCCCTTCGGGCGTTTGCCAAAAGGCGTGTTTGCGAACGCGGCCATCGTTCGCCGCGGCGGCGGGAACCTCGAGACCATGCGGAACCCAAGCGGCTTCGCCCGGTGGCCCCACTTTGGCCAACACGACTTCCTTGTCGATTTGGGCGACAGCCCAATCGTTCATGTTCTTTTCCAACACGAACTCGCTTGGTCGCAGCAGCAACTCGCCCTTGCCACGATCGCGAGTCAACTCGAAGAGAATGTTTTCGGTGACGGCGCCATGCGACTCGGGATCGGCCAGCTTGGCGAAGAAATAGTCTCGATAGGCTTCAAGCGCCGCGGATGCGTGTCCCAGGCGGCATTGCTCCTCGAACGCTTCCAGTCCCGGTGTTCCCGGAATCAACACGTTTCGCAGTCGCGCGCACAGCGTCTTGAGTGACGCCGGCGAGTTTCGCTCGCGAAATCGCCCGCGGCGCGCGGCAAGGTCGGGCGGCGCGTTGAGCGCCAATTCCCGCCGCGGCAGGCGGGCATCGATCGCTTGCGGCGGCAGTGTTTCGAAATGCCCCGTGGGGAACAGCGTGTGGCGCCGCTCCACGCCAGTCGTCGCGGGGCTCGCCGGACTCGCGGTCCGCATGGGCCGATAAGCATGGCTCTCGGCGGCGTTCACGGCCTCGGCCGCGCGAATATATTCATCCACCGCTTGGCGCTCCTTGGAATCGAGTTTCGCGAGCAATTCGGTCGACGTTTCCGCCGCTTCGAGCCGCGTCGCTCCCAATCGCGGTTGGCCGCCTTGAGCGCCGGCTCGGCCTCGCGCAGCCGGCTGGGTAAGCGATCGAAGGCCAGGAATTGATCGAAGTCGTGAAACTCGCCGAAGTCGCGGCGGCGCGTTTCGCGATTCAGGGCGTCAACTTCCTTGCGAAGCGCAAGCACGCGATCGCCGCATGCCTTGACGGCCGGCAGCGCGTCGACGCCCGCGCGAGTCAGTGGTCCGGCGGCGGCGCGGCTCGAGGCCCGCAAAGCGTCGAGCGGAACCAAGCGAATCTCGGCCAAGCGAATGATCTCGAACGGCGAGCTCCATGTGGTCGGTCGATATTCAACGAGCACATCTCCCGGCGCCAGTTCAAGCTCGCCAAGCTCCACGGGCTTCGGTCTGCCGGGCACGAAACCGGTGGGCGCGTTCGCGGACGCCGCGACATTGGATTGCTGTTCTTGGCCCGGCGCCGGCGCGGGAGTCGCCGCTTCAAACGAGACATTGAGCGCTTGCCGCTTCGCCCCCAAAAACTGAATGACGGCGCTGCCCGAGTAACCAGGCAGCGTCGCCTGGAACGCGACAACCCGATACGCCCCGGCTCGCGGAATCGTGACCGACCACGTTGGGCGCTCGTTGTCGGCATTCCAGCGCGCGACGACGCCCTGATCGATCGCAAGGCGGCGATCCGTGTCGGTGGTCAACGTCGCTTGCTTTCCATTCCACCGCACCATGGCCGCGTTGGACAACGACAATCGGACCACGCCATCGGGTAGCGGCGCGATTTTGGCGACCGGCGCCATTGCGTCATCCAGGGTTTGGGCCGCGGCGTCGCGACACCCACACCAAACGACGAGCCACGCGAGCGCGGCGCCGGGGAGCGCCGATCGCAGCTTTGCACGACAAATCATCGAAGCATTCCTGGGCGTGAGTAGATCGAAGGGATCGAAGAAGCAGGGGCGAGCGACGTTTGGAATCAGGGCGGGATTCGCGCGAGGCAGCGCGAAGCGGAAACCGGCGAACCAGGGTCATGGCCGGACCGCGGCGCGCGATGCTGCCCGTGTTCAAGGCGATTCTCCAAGAAATGCGCGGCGCTAGCAAGCAAATGCCGCGCTCTCGGCGCGGCGCCCGAGAAATGTGGTGTCGAGTAAGAAAAGGCTTGTTTTGCTTTTTTCTTGCTGGCGGCGCGGCGGCTCGATACCATGAAAATCGCGAAAATGGCCTGTCCGCGATCGTTCTCACGACGGCCGGCAATGCGCCGCGATTTCTGACTCTGGCTTCTATCAGGGGAGGTTCGGTGTTTCATCTTCGTTGCTTCATGGTGGGCGCCGTCGCGGTGTGTTGGGCCAGCATCGCCGCCGCCGCGGCGCAGCGGCCGAATATCGTGATCGTGCTCGCCGACGACATGGGGTACTCCGATATCGGTTGCTTCGGCGGCGAAATCCCCACCCCGCGACTCGACGCCCTGGCCGCCGATGGGCTTCGCTTCACCCAGTTCTACAACACGCCGCGCTGTAGCCCCACCCGCGCCGCGCTGCTCACCGGGCTCTATCCCCACGAAGCCGGCCTCGGCTGGCTCGACAACATGGTCGTGGCCGGATCGCGCGGCTTTCATGGCAAGCTCATGCCCCGGGCAGTCACCATCGCCGAAGTGCTTCGCGAGGCCGGTTACTTCACCGCGATGTGTGGCAAGTGGCATCTCGGCCAACAAAACGGCACTCCGCCCTGGGAGCGCGGCTTCACGCGCTCGCTCAATTCTCGCTTCGGCGAAGTGTATTTTCCGCATGAAGCCGATAAGCCCGGCACGGATAAGCTCTATCTCAATGGCCGCGAAATGGCCAAGGACTCGCCCGAACTAGGCCACGATTGGTATTCGACCGATCTGTTCGTCGATTGGGGACTGAAATTCATCGACGAAGCGCGGGCTGAAGACAAACCGTTCTTCCTCTATCTGCCACAAGGCACGGTGCATTTTCCGCTCCGCGCCGGCCGACCTGATTGCCCGCAATCGCGGCAAGTACATGATCGGCTGGGATGTGCTCCGCGAGCGGCGGCATGCCAAGCAGATTGAATTGGGCGTTGTCGATGCACGCTGGCCGCTCTCGCCGCGGCCCGACGATTCGCCGGCCTGGGACACGCGGGCCGAGGATCGCAAGCAACGCTTCGACCAGATCATGGCCGCCTATGCGGGAATGATCGAAGCGCTCGACGCCAGCACCGGCCGGTTGGTCGATGGGCTCAAGGAGCGCGGCGTGCTCGACAATACCTTGATCGTTTTTTTGAGCGACAACGGCGGCAACGCCGAGGGCGGTCCGCCGGGCGTCACGCAAGGCGAAGGTCCGATCGGCGGCCCGCAATCGCATGTGCTCTTGGGCATGAATTGGGCCACGGCCGCCAATACGCCCTTTCGCCGGTACAAGCATTTCACGCACGAAGGCGGCATCAGTTCGCCGTTTATCGCCTATTGGCCCAAGGGCATTCCGGCCGAGCGGCGCGGCAAGCTGGAAAAGCAACCGGCGCATCTGGTCGACCTGATGGCCACGGCGGTCGATCTGGCCGGCGCCACCTATCCGACCGAGTATCACGGCCACGCGATCTTGCCGAAAGAGGGCGTGAGCCTTGCGCCTGCCTTCGCGGGCGATTCGCTCGATCGCAAGCAGCCGATCTTTTGGGAGCATGAAGGCAACAAAGCGGTGCGCGATGGCCGATGGAAGCTGGTGCAAAAATGGCACGGCCCCTGGGAGCTGTACGATCTCGATGCCGACCGCACCGAGCAGCACGACTTGGCGAGCGCCGAGCCCGACCGCGTGAAGCAGATGGAAGCCGCCTGGAACGCCTGGGCGGAGCGAGCTTTCGTCGACCCCTGGCCCGGCCCCGACCACACGAACTGGGGTCAAGACATGAAGGCAAAGGCCGACCGGTCGTGATCGAGACGCCCCGCGGCGACCGACTCGGCTCGGTTATCCAAGGCCAAGGCGCGAAGAGCGCGAGGGAATGCAAGGTTTTTGCGCGCTCGCGGTTGCGCGCCGCGCCTTGCCGAAAAACCGCGCCAATCGGCGAATGCCGCGTCCCGCTCGCGCTCAGTGCTTTTTCACGATCCGCACCGTGGCGTCGTTCGACTGGGTGGCGCCGGGAGTGCTGCGGCCATCGGCGACGTATTTCTCCAAGAGCGCCGTGAGGCGAGCCACCGTCTCGGGCTCGGCCGACGACAGATTGTGCTGCTCGCCCGGATCAAGCTTCATGTCGTAAAGCTGCACCGGCGGGAGTCCCATTTTCACGGCCGCCTTGTCATTGGGGGCCGCCCAACCGCCCGAGCCGGGGCAAAGCTCGAGTTTCCAGTTGCCCTCGCGAAGGGCGAATTGGCCGCTCACCGAATGATGCACGACCGCCGGGCGGGGCGGCGCGTTTTCGCTTTGCAACAAGGCTGGCAGCAGACTCACGGAATCTTCGCCGGCCGAATCGGGCAACTTTTCGCCGAGGATCGCGACGCAGGTGGCCATCAGGTCCGTCAGGCAGATGGGCTGGTCGTTGCGCGAGCCGGCCTTGACTCGCGCCGGCCAGCGCACCATGAACGGAATATGGTGGCCGCCTTCCCAGATATCGGCCTTATAGCCGCGGAAGTCGCCGCTGGGGTAATGCCCCTGGGCTTCAAGTTGATCGGCCTTCACATAGGGCGCGAAGCCGTTGTCGCTCGTGAAGAACACGAGCGTGTTCTCGGCCACGCCGGCGGCATCGAGCGCGGCGAGCACCTCACCCACCGAGGCGTCGGTTTGCATCACGAAATCGCCATATTCGCCTAGCGGGCTCTTGCCCCGCCATTCGGGCGAGGGAACCAGCGGCGTGTGCGGCGAGGCAAGCGGCAGGTAGAGAAAAAACGGATGCCCACGCTTCGCCTCCGCGGCATGGGCGGCAATGAATTCCCTCGAGCGGCGAGTCAATTCCGGCAACACATCGACCGCCTCGAAATCCTTCGCCGCCGGCCCTTCACGCATCCATTTCTTGGTCGCCGTGGGCGGTTGCGTGAAACGATCGTTTTCGATAAACGCGAACGGCGGCATATCGAGCGAGGCGCTAATGCCGAAAAACGTGTCGAATCCGTGCTGGAGCGGGCCGTCTCCCATCCGGTCGGTCCAGGGGTCCTTGCCGAATTCGAGACCCAGGTGCCATTTGCCGATCGCCGCCGTCGCGTAGCCCTGTCGCTTGAGCAGCGAGGCCACGGTCAGCCGGTCGCGGGCAATCAGCGGCGCGCTCATGCCGTTGAGCACTCCCTGCTGCAGGCTCGATCGCCAACTGTATCGCCCGGTGAGAATTCCATAGCGAGTGGGCGTGCAAACCGCCGAGCCCGAATGGCAGTCGGTAAACACCATGCTCTCCGCCGCCAGGCGATCGAAATTCGGCGTGGCGATCTTCGATCGGTTCGGATTCAACGCATGCACATCGCCATAGCCGAGATCATCGCACAGGATATAAACGATGTTCGGCCGGGGCGGCGCGTCGTCGGCCATCGCGCGGGAAAGCCCGCCGCGGGAGAGCGCGATCGCCAAAAACGCAAGACACAAGCATCGCATCGCGCTCGCCCCTTTCCAGGCAGACGAAGAATCCTCCGAAGAACCCTCGAGCCAACCACGCGAGCGCGCGGCCTCCGTTCGTCGCGAATCGCCGAGCGCGTCACTTGCTCTTGAGTTCCAGCCGCACGCCGGTCAGCAGCACGTCGTTGCCCATGGCGACTTCCGTGCCCAGCGTGGACTTCGTGTTGTAGCGTTCGGGCACGATCTGCTTGCCGCCCTCGAGCTTGGTCACTTCGATGCGATAGAACCCGCTGTTGACGCCGGTGTATTTGAAGCCGTTTTTCTCGATTCCCGGTCCCGAGATCACGGCGACGCCCGTGGCGTCGGTCTTGCCCTGGGCGGGGGCGACATTGGGTCCCACGAATTTTTCGGGAATGAATTTCACTTCCGCGTCGGCAAGCGGTTTGCCGTCCATCGTCACGCGGGCCTGCACTTGCATGAGCGCCGTGGGTCCCCAGCCTTTGATGCGATCGGCGATGCTATCGGCGGTGACGCGACCGCCTTCGATCTTGGGCAGCGCCTGCTTGAGGCTGGGCACGGCGTCGAGCTCGGCGCCGGCAATGACGCCATCGTGGTTCGTGTCGTAGTCCGTCATCGCCTGGGCCCCGGCGTCGGCCGGATTGACCACCGGCGCCTCGATGCGATTCACCGACCCGCCACAGCCGCTCAACACCGCCAGCGCCAGCCATCCGGCGCCAAGGCGAAGGTTTTGAGACATCCCCCGGGACATGCTTGCAACTGCCATGAAAATCCGCCTCGCTTGAAAATCCTCGATCGATCGGGCAACCACCGTCTTCCCAAAAGCTAACCCAACGGCGCGCGGGTCAAACGCCCACGCGCCGTTTGGCGCTTCCAAAGTAGGGCGGGGCGGTCGGCGATATCGGGGGCCGACTTGAATTATTTTTGCCGGCGGAGCAAATTTTTCGCGCCGCGGTTTCCGCCTCGCCTTCCCCGCGCCGGCAAACGCGACCGCTGGCGCCAGCGATCGAGCTTACGGCATGCTCGGCGCCGCCGGACGGTCGGCGCGACGATCGGAAAAGCTGATCGAACTTGCGATTACGTCGCGCGGCCGATCCCAACCACCGGCTCGCCGCGCGCGACCATCCCTCTCGCTCCGGCGCGAAAATCTCGCTAGCGATCGCCGCTATCTGCCCGGCGCCACCGAAAGCAACGACCGCAAATTTCTTGCTTCGGTCCTCGGCTAGCAGCCTTGGTGGCGGCGCAACTGCCGTTGTGCCATGTCCGTAGTTTCGTTAATTGGATGCCCGTCATGGCGCATGGCCGCCAGACGCATTTTTCCGTCGGACGCAAGGTCTCGATCGCGAAGCGTTCCGACGAAGCCATTTCGAGTTCGCCTCTTTCATTTTCTTCTTCCGATTCTTCTTCCGACAAGCTCCGATTATGCGCCGTGTCATCGTGGTCGCGATGCTGCTGTTCGCCTGGGGCGCGCCGCAAGGCGCAAAACACCCCCGGCGCCGATGGCTCGCTGATCCCGCCGCAAGCCGGGCCGCAGCTCACCGCGCCCTCGATTCCCGTCGTCGACCCCGCCGCCGCCGCCATTGCCGGCGGCAATATTCCCATGCCGCTGCCGGAGCTCGAGGGCGAAGTGATTCTGGGACCCGAGCGGCTGGCCGACTGGAGCGTGCAGCTCGATGTCTTGGCGCTTTCGCGCAACACCGGCTCGACCGCGTTTCTAGGCGAGACCTCGGTCGGCGTCGGCGGACCCGTGGTCGGCACGCTCAACGTCAATGATGTCGCCTTCACGATGCAACCCGGCGCGCGAATCGCGCTCTTGCGAACGATCGACGATCGAGTGCAGTGGGAAACACTGTATTTCGGCCTCCAGAGCTGGTCGGTCTCGAACACACTCGAGGCCAATCCGCTCGCCGGCGTCGTGGGCACGTCGCCTTTCACCCAGGCCGATAAACTGATCGGCGGCTTCGGCCAGAGCCTGGGTTATTCGTACACCTCGCAACTAGAGAACTTGGAATTCAATGCCCGCCGCCGCTATGGCAATCGCTATTTCACCGCCAGTCCGCTGGTGGGTCTCCGCTACTTTCAGTGGAACGAAGGCCTCAATATCTCGGGCAGCGATCAATATTTCGGCGTCAATGAAAACCTTACCACCAAGGCCGGAAACTACATGTTCGGCCTCCAAGGCGGCGCCGATGTGAAGCTCAACTGGCGGCGGCTGACTTTCGATGTCACCGGCAAGGCGGGCATCTTTCTCAACTTGATCGAAAATCGCCAATCCAATGGTAATTCCACCGGAATCGCCAGCCTGCCCGGCGGCGCCGGTTTCAATACCTTCGACACTAGTTCCCGCTCGGTCGGCGCCGCCACGGTGCTCGACCTTTCGGCCACGCTGTCGTACCGCTTCACCGATCACTTCGAGCTGCGCGGCGGCTACCAATGCCTCTATGTCGGCGGTTTGGCGCTCGCTCCCGAACAGCTCGGCAGCCAATCGCATTCGGGCGATCTGTTCCTCCACGGGCCGATGGCCGGCTTCCAGGCCAACTGGTAATTCCGTCGCGGCGTGACGGTCGCGATCGCGATCGCCATTCGCCCCCACACATCCAACACGTTTCGTTCGCGGAGCCCCGTCATCATGGGACAACACGTGCATTTCCGTCGCAAGACCGCGAAGAACTCAGGCCTCTGGGGACGATCGGCCCGGCTGGGCCTCGGCTTCGAGTCGCTTGAAGATCGCAAGATGATGACCACCGTGGTCACGGTCAACACGGCCGCCGACACCCAAGTCGCCAACGATGAGGTGAGCCCCAAGGATAGCGGCGGCAATATCTCGCTCCGCTCGGCGATCGAATACGCCGACAACAATCAAGGTCCGTTCGTGATCAACGTGCCCAATGACCTGGGCACATATCGCCTCACGCAAGTGGCGCTGGTGCTCGGCAACACGGCCTACGCGATCGACCTGAACATCACGATCCAGGGCATCACCTCGACCGGCGCCGCCGCGAGCGCGAGCAGCGTCGTGATATTGCAAACCGGTCATAGCCGGGTCTTCGATTCCACCCAGCCGCCGCACGCCCTGCAGCTTAATTTCGACAACATGACGATCCAAGGCGGCCAGTCGCCCTCGGGCAGCACCGATGGCGGCGGGGCGATCTTCGTCGGCGGCAGCAACGGCTCGGCCACGACGATCAACAATTGCATCATCCAGGGCAATCTCTCGAACAATGGTCCCGGCGCCGTGGTGCTCAACTCCGGCGGAAGCCTCACGGTGACCAATAGCTCGTTTATCAACAATGTCACCACCGGCACGAGCGCCTTCGGCGCCGCGATCGCCTTCGACGACCTCGGCACCGACTCAAGCGGCAACAATTGCACCGGCAACTTCATCGTGTCGAACTGTTACTTCGCCGGCAATGTCGCCGCGACCGTCGGCGGCGGCGCCATTGAGTGCGATCAAATTCTCAACAACGGCACGATGTCGATCACCGATTGCTCGTTCTTCAACAATCGGGTCCAGCAAACGGTGCAGAACGGCGGCGCCGTCGAAATGGCCACTGGCAATCTCTTGGTCACCGGTTGCGTGTTCTACGACAACTACGCCTCCGACGGCAAAAACGGCGTCGTCCAAGACGGCGCGATCGGAACCGGCACGATCACTTGCACCAACGACTGGTGGGGCGACAACAATTTCCCCGGCGGCGGCTCGGCCGAGGAAATCAACGGCAATGTCAATGTCACGAGCCGGTTGCAAATCATGCTCGTGCCCTCGTCGAGCGCCATCGCCACCAATTCCTCGACCACGCTCTCGGCCGAAGTCGTTTCCGTCACCGGCACGAGCGTCGGAACCACGCCCATCGCCGGCACCGCGCTCACCGGGGTCACCGTCGCCTTCGGCGCCGGAGGGCTCGCGGGCTCGGCCGTCACGCCCACGGTCGTGGCGATCGGCGCCAATGGCGTCGCCACCACCACGCTGCTCTCCGGCTCGACCACCGGTGTCGATTATCCGACCGTCACGCTCGAAAACGCCACGCAGTCCGCCGCGATCGCCGTCGATCAAGCGCCCCAAGTGACTACCCAACCGACGAGCGCCGTGACCTTGGCCGGCCAAACTCTCACGCTTACCGCCGCGGCCACGATCGGCTCGCCCGCCCCCACCGCGCAGTGGCAAGTCAGCACCAACGGCGGCGCTTCGTATGCGAATCTCGTCAACGGCGCCTCGGGCGGCGTGACCTATAGCGGCGTGAACTCCGGCGCGCTCACGATCACGAGCCCGAATTCCACGATCAACGGCGCGCTCTTCCGCGCCGTGTTCAGCAATCTCGTGGGCTACGCCACGAGCAACGCGGCCACGCTCAACGTGGTCACGATCACGCTCACCCCCACCTTGCCCGCCGCCGAAGTGGGAACCACATACAGCCAATCGATCTCGGCCTCGGGCGGAACGGCGCCCTACACCTACAGCGCGACCGGCAGCCTGCCGCCCGGGCTCACGCTCTCGAGCGCCGGCGTGCTCAGCGGCATGCCCACGACCAACGGCGCGTACACCTTCACCGTGACCGCCACCGATTCCGCGTCGCCCACCGCGTATACCGGCAGCCAAACCTACACATTCGACGTGGATCAGCCGCCCAGCATTACATCGGCCACCGGCGACACACTGACCGAAGGCGTCGCCGGCTCGTTCAATATCACGACCGCTTCCGACTTTCCCACCGCGACCACCCTGGGCGAATCGGGCACGCTGCCGAGCGGCGTCACATTCGTCGACAATGGAAACGGCACGGCCACGCTCGCCGGAACGGCCGCTTTCGGAACATCGGGGACCTACGATATCACGATCACCGCCGCCAACGGCGTCGGGCCCAATGCCACCCAGAGCTTCGCGCTCGTCGTGCAGCCGGCTTTGCAGGTCACGAGCGCCGCGAGCGACGCGTTTACCGTGGGCTCGAGCGGGTCGTTCGCCATCACGACCGTCGCCCATGTCGGCGGCCATCCGACGCTCGGCGAATCGGGCGCGCTACCCACGGGCGTCACGTTCGTCGACGACGGCAATGGCGCCGCCACGCTCTCCGGCACGCCGGCGACGGGCGACGGCGGCGTGTATACCTTTACCATTACCGCCGCCAATGGCGCCGCGCCCAACGCCACGCAATCCTTCACCCTCACCGTGAACGAAGCGCCCACGATCACCAGCGGCGCCAGCCAGACGATGACCGTCGGCTCGGTGGGCTCGTTCACCGTGACCACGGCCCACGATTATCCGACCACCACCACTCTCGGTGAAACCGGCGCGCTGCCGGCCGGGGTGACGTTCGTCGACAACGGCAACGGCACGGCCACGCTCGCCGGCACGCCGGCCGTCGGCTCGGGCGGCGTGTACGCCTTCACGATCACGGCCGCGAACGGCACGGCCCCGGCCGCCACGCAAAGCTTCACGCTCACCGTCGATGAAGCCGCCACCATTTCAAGCGCCAGTTCCGCGATCTTCGACCTCGGCGCGAGCGGCTCGTTCAACGTGACCACGGCCCATGACTATCCGACCGGCACGACACTGAGCTATACCGGCACGCTGCCCACGGGTCTCACGTTTGTCGACAACGGCAACGGAACCGCCACGATCTCGGGAACCGCCGCCACGGGAACCAGCGGGGCCTATGCCCTCACTCTGACCGCCTCGAACGGCGTCGCTCCGATCGCCACGCAAAACTTCACGCTCGATGTCGACCAGGCGACAACCTTCTCCGTCGGCCAATCCGGCACATTCACCGTCGCCGCGCCCTTCGGAATGTCGTCGCCCACGACCATGACCGAATCGGGCGCATTGCCGAGCGGCGTGACATATGTCGACAACGGCAACGGAACCGGCGCCCTCTCGGGCACGCCGGCCGCGGGAACCGGCGCGCTCTATCCGATCACGATCGCCGCGTCGAACGGCGTGACCACGGTCAACGAAACGGTGCTCCTCGGGGTCGATGAAGCGCCGACGATTTCGAGCGCCGCGAGCACGAGCTTCACGGTCGGCTCGGCCGGCTCCTTCACCGTGTCCGAGGGGCGCGGCTATCCGGCCGCCGCGTTCACCGAGTCGGGCGCGCTGCCCGCGGGCGTGACATTCGTCGACAATGGCAACGGAACCGCTTCGCTCGCCGGCACGCCCCTTGCCGGAGACGGCGGGGTCTACAGCCTGAGCATCACCGCCACGAACAGCACTTCGCACGTTACGCAAAGTTTCACGCTCACCGTGGACGAAGCCCCCACGATCACCAGCGCCGCCAGCGACACGTTCACTGCCGGCGCCGCCGGTTCGCTCACGATCACGACCGCCCACGATTACCCCTCGGCCACCACGCTCGGCGAAAGCGGCGCGTTGCCCGCGGGCGTGACATTCGTCGACAACGGCAACGGCACGGCAACGCTCGCCGGCACTCCGGCCGCGGCAACCGGCGGCGTCTATACCTTCACGATCACGGCCGCGAACGGCGTGTCGCCCAATGCCACGCAAAGCTTCACGCTCACCGTCGACGAAGCGCCCACGATCACCAGCGCCAACTCCACCACGTTCACCACCGGTTCGGCGGGCACATTCACGGTCGACGAAGGCGTCGGCTACCCGGTCGGAGCGCTTGGCGAAACCGGCGCCTTGCCCAGTGGCGTGACCTTTGTCGACAACGGCAACGGAACCGCGACGCTCGCCGGCACGCCCGCCGCGGGAACCGGCGGCTCGTATGCAATCACGATTTCGGCCGCGAACACCACCGCCACCATCACGCAATCATTCACGCTCACGGTCGATGAAGCGCCCTCGATCACCAGCGTCGCCGCGACCACTTTCACTTTGAACACCGCCAGTTCGTTCACCGTGACCACCGGCCACGACTACCCCTCGCCGCCATCGATTAGCGAAGTGGGCACGCTCCCGGCCGGCATGACATTCGTCGACAACGGCAATGGAACCGCCTCGCTCGCCGGCACGCCCACGGCGGGCGGCTCGTATTCGCTGGCGATCACGGTTTCCAACGGCGTGTCGCCCGTCGCCACGCAAACGCTCGTGGTCACCGTGAACGCCGCGCCCTCGATCACCAGCGCCGCGAGCGACACGATGCTGGTCGGCGCCCATGGCTCGTTCACCGTGACCACCGGCGCCGACTACCCGACCGCGACCACGCTCACCGAGACCGGCGCGCTGCCGGCCGGAGTGACGTTCGTGGACAATGGCAACGGAACCGCCACGCTCGCCGGCGCGCCCGCCGCCGGCGATGGCGGCGTGTATGCCTTCTCGATCACCGCCGCCAACGGCATCTCGCCCAACGCCACGCAATCGTTCACGCTCACCGTGAACGAAGCGCCCACGATCACCAGCGTCGCCAGCGCCTCGTTCTACACCGACGCCGCGAACAGCTTCACCGTGACCACGGCCCACGACTACCCCGGCGCCACGCTCGCCGAAACCGGCGCGCTGCCCGCCGGAGTCACCTTCGTCGACAACGGCAACGGCACGGCGACGTTCGCGGGCACGCCCAGCGCCTCGGCCGTGGGCGTGTACACGATCACGGTCTCGGCCAACAATGGCGTGGGCGCCGCGGTGACCCAGACCTTCACGCTCACCGTGTCGACCGGCGCCGACTTGGCGGTCTCGATCGCGGCGTCGACCTCGTCGTTGCTGGCCGGAACTTCGATCTTGTACACGGTCGTGGTCACCAACAATGGCCCCTCGCCGGCCGAGAATGTCACCCTGGGCCTGTCGCTGGTCAATGAGCCGCTGACCACCGTGTTTCAGCAACAAATCGGCGGTCCGGCGTTTACGCTCAGCATGACCTCGACCCAAGTGGCCGACGTGGGCGGCGCCTTGGCGGCTGGCCAAACGGCCACGTTTCAAATCACCACGCTCGTCAACGCCGACACGGCGAACGGAGTCGTCTTGCCCACGACCGCCGTGGTGAGCAGCCCGACTTACGACCCGGCGCCCGCCAACAACTCCGCGACGAGCTCGGTGGCGGTCGTCAACGCCGGCGTGGTCATGGCCCCCGATCCGTTCAACACGGCCCTGACCGACCTGATTTGCGGAACTTCCTACGCCAGTAGCGATTCGATCGTGGTGAACCCAGCCTCGGGCGGCGCGGTGAGCGTGCTCTTCAACGGCAAGAGCCTGGGAACCTTTCATCCCACCGGCCGCATCGTCATGTACTCCGGCGTCGGCAACGACTCGCTCTCGGTGAATTCCGCCATCACGCTGCCCGCGTTTCTCTATGCCGGCAGCGGCAACGATTCGCTTACCGGCGGCAGTGGCCCGAACATGCTCGTCGGCGGTAGTGGCCGTGATGTGCTCACCGGCGGGTCGGGCTACAATGTCGAGATCGCGGGAACCGGCGCCTCGCGTCTGTCGGCCGCGGCCAATAGCAGTTCGTTGATGATCGGCGGCACGCTGATCTACGACCATCTCGAAGCGGCGCTCGAGTCGATTCTGCAAGAGTGGAGCTCGCCCGGCGTGTCGCTGAGCCAACGCGTCGCGGCCCTCGAAAGCGGCGCCGACAGCGTGGCGATCAATTCCTCGACCTTGAACCTCAGCTCGGTGGCCGACCAACTCTTCGGCGCGAGCAGCGAACTCGACTGGTTCTTGAGTGCGCCGGGAACCAACGGCAAGACCGGCCCGACCGGAGTGCTAAACGCGTCGAGCGGCTCGATTGTCAACTGAGCGACTGGCTGATCGCCCTCGAAATGGGCTCGCAAGAAACGTCCTTTCGCAAAGCGCCTCTTCGTTCGACGGAGAACCGGTCTTTTCGCGGAGTGAGGGGAGAGGGCGTATCGCCAGGCTGAAAGCGCGACCGAACAAGCGCGTCGGAAATGCATGATGCTCGATCAGCGGCTCGAACGCCGGATGAGCCGGGTTGGAGCCTCCAGGCTTCGGATATCCGCCGAGATGGCGACACTGAATCTTGCTGCAAACCGAGCGCGCTTGGCAGCTTCGGGTTGTTAGACAGCGAGTTCACGACAAACTACAAACTACCCTCGATTAGTTGGGTTCAACGAGCGCGTGAGGTGGACCCCGTTTTTCGGACCACGGGGGCGGGTTTCTTAGATGGTGGTCAGCGAGGCGTTCGACGATTGCCGCGGTAGGTTTCCCAGGGCGTGCGGTTGGCCAGGCCCTGGTGAGGTCGCTCGTGGCAGTAATAGTTAAAGTACGCGCTCAGTCCTTCATGACAATCGGTTCCCGTCGTGTACTCCTTGAGGTAGATGTTCTCGTATTTCACCGTTCGCCATAGCCGCTCGATCATCACGTTGTCGATGGCTCGGCCTTTGCCGTCCATGCTGATGGCGATCGACTCCCGCTGCAGCCGCTCGGTAAATTGTCCGCTGGTGAACTGCGAGCCCTGGTCGGTGTTGAATATCTCCGGCCGTCCATGACGGAGCGCTCCTTCCAACGCTTCCAGACAGAACTCGACATCCATGCTGTTCGACAACTGCCAGGCCAGCACATAGCGGCTGAACCAATCCATCACGGCCGTCAGGTACAAGTAGCCACGCCGCATCGGCACATAGGTGATGTCGCAGGCCCAGACCTGGTTCGGACGCACGATCTCCACGCCTCGCAACAAATACGGATAGACCTTGTGGCCAGCGGCCCGCCGGGTCGTGTTCGGCCGCGGGGCCAGCGACTGCAGGCCCATTTTCCGCAGCAATCGCTGCATTTTCTTGCGATTCACCACCTCGTCTTGTCGCGCCAGATGCAGCACCATGCCCCGGCTTCCCAGATGCGGATGCCGCAAATATTCTTCATCGATCAGACGCATCAACCGTAGCTCGTCGGCGCTCTCGGGTACGGGCTCGTAATAGAGGTTCGACCGATGAAGTCCCAACAGCTCGCACTGCCGACGCACGCTCAAGCCGCCGGCGTCGGGCTCGATCCAGCTTCGCCGCTCAGCCACCGTTCTCGGCCACTTTTTTTTTGAGCCAATCCAGTTCGATCTTCAGCCGACCGATCTGCTCGTAAAGCTCCGCTGCGCTCGGCTCGTCCGTCGGCGCCTTCTTCGCCGAGGGCGACTCGAACACGCCCGCCGCTCCCTCCTGGAGCTGCTTCTTCCAGAGCGCGATCTGCGTCGGATGCACCTTGTGCAACGCCGCCAGCTCACTCACCGTCTTCAGGCCACGCATCGCATCCAAGGCAACCTTGGCCTTGAAAGACCCATCGAACAATCGTCGCTTCCGAGGCATCGTTGCTCTCCTAAATGGTTCCCTCCACGAGGCCTCCTTTCTCCCCGATCCGCCGCCCGCTTTCCATCTATCCCCGTGGTCCGAAAAACGGGATCCACCTCACGCGTATCTGCAAAAAAACGCGAACTCGACGATGACAATGTTTTTCGGCGCCCTGACGACTCCCGCGACTTACTCCGATGCGGCTTGTTTCATAAAGCGTTCGATTGTCTTTGCGTCAATGTGTCCGGGACTTGCGATGAATCCATCCTTTATCGATCCGACGGGACCTTCATACCTTAACTTGGCAGCCGACCAAACAAATCTAGCGACATCAATCCACTCATTCGTCGCCTGCCGTTCGATAACGGCATCAAGCGATCCCGCCGCGTTTTTCTCGAGTTTCCATCGCCACGTCGGATCGGCGCCGAAATGCCGGGCGTCGAATACGACGCGCAGAAGAGGAACCTGTTTTGAGGAAATGGGGATAATATAGAGGCACGAGGCCTGGGTAACGATTTTCCGAGGATCGACGCCCGAAGCGCCGATTGACGCGTCACAAACGATCTCCGGAATACCATCTCCGTTGACGTCCACGAACTGATGGTTATCTCGGATCAAGTTGTGCCCCTGATAAATCGGAATCTGGCGGCCTTTGGCATTGATTAAATAAAGGCCGCCATTTTGTTTCTCGGGCTCGCCGGTGAAAACAACGGTGAGGGCTTCACCATCTGCCGCCTGAAACTGATCGACTCGGCCAACTGTAGCTTTCAGCGAACTTAAGGCCTCGGGCTGATTGAACTTCCACCAAACCAGCAGTTCATCGAACGCATGCTGCCGCCGTGGGGTCAATAACGCGGCAGCTGATTTCACTGGATCAACCCGCTCCGCTTGCAATTTTTCTTTTGTTCGGATCCGTGCTTCCGCGTCCCGCTTCGCTCGATACTCCGGGAGTAATGAAACGTCTTCATGGGGATTGGAGAACTTGAAACCGCCTTGATCTTTCAAGTAGTCGATACTCGATCCTTTAAAAAACGGAACGACAGCGTTATCTAAAACCACAGTTAATCCGTTCGACATTACGAGAACTGAAGCACCGTCATTGATCGATTCAGCGAATCCCATCTCGTACAGAAATTCCTTGCAGTTGTTCGCCGCTTTGACGTTAATCAGGACATAACGCCGCCGGGAATCCTGTTGTATAAGCCGGCGTAGTTCTGATGCGCAGCGAGGAGTTAACGTCACGATGGGTTCCTCGGCCGTTGCAGTCATGGGAGCGGCGGTGCTCGAATGTCCGCATCCGCAAAGTAAGGTTCCGGCGAGGCAAGAAATCGCAAGAAACGCGGCCGTCGAAAGGCTGATCATCGGGCGGTATCTCATGGCTCTTTCGTTTCTAAATGGGATGGGTCCGAAGTCTTGGATGGCGCGGGCCAAGCCCTTGATTTCGGGGACACTCGGGCGGTCCTTGCTGTGCGGCGCTTTGCGCCGCGGCTACGGCGTGAGCTTATTGGCCGGCCAAACACGCGGCACGCTCGCGGGGCTTGCGCCGACTTCTTCGGCAAAAGCGCGCGTGCTCCCATGCCTGGCGCCGACCCGTGTTTCTTGCGTGGCCTTGGACAAAGTCTTGCGCACGTCCGCTCGCGGGACGATCCGGTTCCGGCGCCGCGATCAGCGCGAACGCGTGCTTCGTTCGTGGGCCGTCAATGGGATCGAGCGTGCGCTGTTTTCATCGGTTCATTTTCCTCGAAAAATTGAAGCCCGCAACCGGTGCGCACATTCCGCTATTTTAGATGTCGCTATTCTGAGAACGGAAGAAACGTCCTCTCGCAAAGTGTCTCTTCCTTCTACGGATATCACGACCTTCGACGAAGAGCCGGTCTTTTTCGCGGATAGCAGGAAGCGGGCGTTTTAGCCGCGGACTTTTTTTGATCCGTTCCTTGGCGCATATACCAAACGGCCTTGGCGACTGCTAAACTGATCTAGTTCCGCCGCGCTCCCACCTTGGCCTCGCAACCTCGCGGGGCTCGGTCTCGCCGCTTTCCTGGACTCGCACCCGACCGGGAGGTTTTCCGCGATGCTGAATCTTATTGGCCGCGGCGTGGCTCATACCTGCGACGGAATCTCGCGGCGCGATTTTTTGCAAGTCGGCGCCCTCGGCGCGGTCGGCCTTTCGCTGCCGATGCTCATGGCCGCCAAGGCGCGCGGCGAGGTGGATCGCGAAAAGGATCGCCGCTCGGTGATCATGATCTTCAATCTCGGCGCGCCCAGCCAGCTCGATCTCTTCGACATGAAGCCCGACGCGCCGGCCGAAATTCGCGGTCCCTACAAACCGATCTCGACCAGCGCGCCCGACATCCAGATTTCCGAAATCCTGCCGCGACACGCGAAGCTGGCCGATAAGTTTTCGCTCGTGCGAAGTTGCTTCCACACCGCGGCGGGCGTTCACGACACCGGCCACCAGATGATGCAAACCGGCCGGCTCTTCGGCGGCGGCGTCGTCACGCCGCATGCCGGCTGCGTGGTCGAATACCTGCGCGGCCGGCGGAGCGACCTGCCCGCCCATGTGCTGCTGCCCGAGCCAATGGGCAACACCGGCGGCGGCCTGTCGCACGGCCAAGACGCCGGATTTCTCGGCAAGGGCTACGATCCGTTTGCCCTGATGACCGATCCCTCGAAGCCGAACTTCAAGGTGCCCGACCTCTTGCCGCCGCCCGAGATCGGCGAAGCGCGGCTCGAGCGCCGCCGCCGCCTGCGGGCCATCGTCGACGACACGGTCAAAGACTTCGAAGCCAGCGAAAACGCGAAGCTGCTCGATGCGAACTTCGCCGCCGCCTTCCGCCTGATGACAAGCCCCCAGGCCCGGGCCGCGTTTGACTTGAGCAAGGAACCGGTCGCCGTGCGCGAGCGCTATGGCCTCAATCGCTTTGGCCAATGCTGCCTGCTCGCGCGGCGGCTGATCGAGGCGGGCGTGCGTTTCGTCACCGTGAACACCTTCCTCACCGTGTTCAATGAAATCACTTGGGATATCCACGGCTCGAAGCCGTTCACCTCGATCGACGGCATGAAGAATATCGTCGTGCCGATGTACGATCAGGCATACAGCGCCTCTGATCGAAGACCTGCATGAGCGCGGCATGCTCGACGACACGCTGGTCTGCAACCTGGGCGAATTCGGCCGCACGCCGCGAATCAACCCCGCCGGCGGACGCGATCATTGGCCGCAGTGTTGGACAATCTATTTCGCCGGCGGCGGAGTGCAGGGCGGCCGGGTCGTGGGCCGTAGCGACGCGATCGGCGGCGCCCCGGCCGAGCGACCGGTCGAGCCGGCCGAAGTGGCCGCCACCGTGTTCCACAGTCTCGGCCTGCCCTTGGAAACGAAGATTCCCGGCCCCGGCGGACGTCCCTTCCCGCTGGTCGACTACGGCAAACGTGAGATTCATGAACTGTTTTGAAGCAACGAGCAGGCCGAACGACGACGCCGGTCGCTTCGCGCGACTCGCGGTCGCGTTGCGCGCTGGCGCTCTTGGCATCGGCGTCGCCGGGCAGTGCGTCATCGCCAGCGCGGCGGACATTCCCGCCGCTGGAACCGCCAGCGTCGAAGCTGCCGCGGCCCCGGGCAATGCTCCCTCGCCGCCCGAGCGCCGCGAAGAGTCGACCGGAATCTCGCTGCTGCCGCGAAGCTTCTCACTCACCGGCCCCGAGGCGCGCCAGCGGTTGTTGCTGATGCGCAAGGGCTCCGGCGGCTATCTGGGCCCGGTCGAGGAAGGCGCCTTGCTCGGCTCAAGCGAGCCGGGCATTGTGCGCGTCGAAGCGGGCGTCGCGGCGCCAGTGGCCAATGGCGACGCCGAGATCATGGCCGTGGTCGATGGCCGCGCGGTCGCCGCCCACGTCACGGTCGCCGGCATGGGCCAGCCGTTTGTCTGGAGCTTTCGCAACCATGTCGAGTCCGTGCTTTCGAAGAGCGGATGCAATTCGGGCGCCTGCCACGGCGCCTTCGCCGGCAAACACGGCTTCAAGCTCAGTCTGCGCGGTTTCGATGCCGAGGCCGATTATTCCGCGATCACTCGGCAAGCCGGCGCGCGGCGGGTGACGCTCGCCGAGCCGGCCCGGAGCCTGTTTCTCACCAAGCCGACCGGCGCCGCGCCGCACAAGGGTGGAGTGCGCTTCGAGCCGAACTCGCCCGAGTTTCGAGTCATCTCGCGGTGGCTTGCCGCCGGAGCGCCGGCGCCACAAGACTCGGACCCAAGGATCACGCGTCTGGAAGTGCTGCCCGACCACTCGCGGCTCTCGCCCGGCGCGGCGCAACCGCTGGTCGTGGTCGCGCGATTTTCCGATGGGCACATGGAAGATGTGACTCGGTGGGCGAAATACAGTTCGACCAATGAATCGGCCGTCACGGTCGACGCTCAAGGCTTGGTCGCCGTGGTCGGCGGGGGCGAGGCGGCCGTGAGCGCGTGGTATCAAAGCCTCAATGCCATCGCTTCCTTCAGCGTGCCCTATCCCGGCGCGGCCCGACCGGAGCGATTCGCCGCGGCTCCGCGGAAAAACTTCATCGATACCTTGGTGCTCGCGAAACTCGAAAGCTTGAACCTGCCGCCCGCCGCGCCGGCCAACGACGGCGAATTTATCCGCCGCGCGTTTATTGATACCGTCGGCATGTTGCCCTCGGTCGAGGAAACCCGCGCCTTTTTAGCCGATTCGGCGCCCGACAAACGCGATCGCCTCATCGAGCAGTTGCTCGGCCGAACCGAGTTCGTCGACTACTGGAGCTATCGCTGGTGCGATTTGCTGTTGGCCTCGGGCCAGCGGCTGCGACCGGCGGCGCTCGAAGCCTATTACCAATGGATTCGCGACCGCGTGGCTCGGAACCTGCCGTGGGACAAGTTCGCTTTCGAACTGCTCACGGCCTCGGGTAGCACGGTGGAAAACGGCGCGACGAACTTCTTCGCGCTCCATCAAGACCCGACCGAAATCTCCGAATCGGTGGCCGCCTCGATGCTGGGAATGACCATCAACTGCGCCAAGTGCCACAACCATCCGCTCGAAAAATGGACCAACGACCAATACTATGCGATGGCCAATCTCTTCTCGCGCGTGCAAGCCAAAGGCTGGGGCGGCGATGTTCGCTCGGGCGATGGCAAGCGGACCGTGTTCGCCGCCACGACCGGCGAGCTGATCCAGCCGAGCAAGGGCAAGCCCCAGCCGCCATGCCCGCTCGATGGCCAACCGCTGGCCTTCGACGATCCGCGAGATCGCCGCGTTCCGATGGCCCGGTGGCTCACCGCGCCGGAGAATCCGTATTTCACCCGAGCCATTACCAATCGCATTTGGGCCAACTTCTTCGGCGTGGGACTCGTCGAAAAGGTCGACGATCTCCGGCTCACGAATCCGGCCAGCAACGAGCAATTGCTCGCCGCCACCGCCCAATTCCTAGTCGATAATCACTACGACCTCAAAGCCCTGATGCGGGCCATCTTGCAATCGGGCGCCTATCAGCAGTCGAGCCAAGCCGCCCCCGAAAGCCGTTCCGACGAGCGGTTCTATTCGCATTACTATCCGCGCCGACTCAAGGCCGAGACCTTGATCGACGCGCTTTCGCAAGTGACCGGCGTGCCCACGCAGTTCAAAGTTCGCTACGGCGACAGCGATCTCAAGGACGCTCCACTCGGCAAGCGGGCCATGGAATTGGCCGATGTCGACGCGAACAGCTATTTCTTCAAATCGTTTGGCCGGCCGGCCCGCGAGATTACCTGCGAATGCGAGCGATCCTCGCAGCCGACGATGGTCCAGGCCCTGCACATCAGCAATGGCGATGCGATCAATCACAAGCTCGCCGCCAAGGGCAACCGAATCGACAAACAACTGGAAGCCAACCTCGGCGACTCCGAGCGGATCGACGATCTCTATCTCGCCGCGCTCTCGCGCTCGCCCACCGACGACGAACGCTCGCAGCTCCTGACCATGCTCGGCCAGGGACTCAAGGAAGAAAAGCGAGCGCGCATGGAAGACCTTTATTGGGCAGTGCTCAGCAGCAAGGAATTCTTGTTCAATCACTAACATGCGTCTCGCACCCACCCGGCTCTTTGGTTCGGCATCTCGCGACGATCGCGGCGCGGCGCTGACCTGCGCGGCGCCGCATGGTGGGCGATGTTGCTCGCCTGCGTCGCCACGGCCCGAGCCGACGCGCCGGATTACAACACGACGGTCGCGCCGCTCCTTCGCAAGTACTGCAGCGCTTGCCACGCCGGCGCCGAGCGCGAAGGCCAGCTCTCGCTCGACGCCCATGCCCGCCTGCTCCAGGGCGGCAAGCATGGCCCGGCGATCGTGCCGCGCTCGAGCGAATCGAGCTTGCTCATTCGCGTGCTCACCGGCAAAGCCAAGCCGGCGATGCCGCCCGACGACGAGCCGAAACCCGCGGCCGAGGAGATCGCCGCGATCGCCGCTTGGATCGACGCCGGCGCGCTCGACTCGGCCGCCGGCGCCGCGGCCGATTCCGCGGCCCTGGTCCTGCCCAAGATCGCCGTGACGCATCCGACCGCCGAGCCGATCGAAGCGCTAGCCTGCTCACCGACCGAGCCGATCCTGGCCGCCGCGCGGTTTGGCGATGTCGAGCTGCTCGACCGCGCCTTGCCTGCCGCCGGCAATCGCTCGGCGCCCCTAAGGCTGCTGAAAGCGCGGCGCTGGCCGCGTGACGAGCGCGCGATTTTCGGCCGATGGAAAGTGGCTCGCCTGCGCCGCGGGCGAACCGGGCATTTGCGGCGAAGCGCGGCTGTGGAACGTGGCTGAAGGGACCTTGGCGCGAGAATTTCGCGGCCACCGCGATAGTCTCCATGCCGCCGTGCTCACGCCCGATGGCGCGCTCCTGGCCACGGCCGGCTACGATCAACAGATCAAACTTTGGAACACCGCCACCGGCGCCGAGCTTCACACCCTCTTGGGTCACAACGACGCGATCTACGATCTCGCGATCCGGCCCGATGGTCGCGTGCTGGCGAGCGTGAGCGGCGACCGCACCGCCAAGCTCTGGGACTTGGCCACGGGCGCCCGGCTCGACACGCTCTCGCAGTCGCTCAAGGAATTGTACGCCGTGGCGTTTAGCCCCGATGGGCGTCGGCTGGTGACCGGCGGGGTCGACAATCGCATTCGCGCCTACGACATCACGCCCGCGGCGCGTGAAAACGAAAACTCGCTCGCGATCTCGCGCTTTGCCCACGAAGGCCCGATTCTCAAGCTCGCGTATTCGCCCGACGGCCGATTGCTCGTGTCGACCAGCGAAGACAAAACCATCAAGCTTTGGGACGCGGCGTCGCTCGAGCTCCGGGGCGTTCTGGAGCCGCAGCCCGATTGGCCCGCCGCGATCGCAATCTCGCCCGATGGCGCCACGCTCCATGTCGGCCGGCTCAATGGCACGCTGGCCGCATATCCCCTCGGCGCCGGCGCCGATACCGGCCCGCCGCCCGCGCCGCTGGCCGATCACGAGAAACCGGTTTTCTATCCCGATCAGCCGGCCGATAACCAACTTCCGCGCGCGGCCGAAGTCGAGCCGAACGATACTCCGGCCGAAGCCACGAAGCTCGCGGCGCCGTGCGTGGCCACCGGCCGCATTCAGCCCGCGGCCCCGAGCGGCCCCACCGGCGGCTCGGCGGAATCGGCCCCGCGCGACGCCGATCTCTTTCGCTTCGAGGCCAAGGCCGGCGAGCGTTGGGTTCTGGAAATCAACGCCGCTCGCTCCGGTTCGCTGCTCGATAGCCGCCTGGAAGTGCTTTCGGCCGACGGACGACCGATCGAGCGGGCTTGGCTCCGCGCAGTGCGCGATTCGGAACTCGAATTTCGCGGCGAGGACTCGAACGACCGCGGGATGCGGCTCGCGAACTGGGAAGAGATCGAGCTCGATGATCTCGTGTATCTCGAAGGCGAGGTAATCAAACATTTTCGCCAGCGGCAAGGCCCCGATTCCGACGCCAGCTTCTATCCCGAAAGCGGCCCACGACACACGTTCTTCGACACCAGCCCGCGGGCGCACGCGCTGGGGGTCAAAGCCTATGTGGTCGTGCCCCATGCCGTGGGCGCGCGATTGCCGTACAACGGCCTGCCGGTCTTCTCGCTGTTTTACGACAACGACGACGACGGCCGTCGCAAGCTGGGGCTCGACTCGCGCTTGACATTCACGGCGCCGGCCGACGGCGTGTATCTCGCGCGCGTGTCCGACATGCGCGGCTTTGGCGGCGAGAAGTTCGACTACCAGCTCACGCTCCGCCATCCGCGGCCCGACTTCACGCTCGGCGTCGATGAGCGCGATCTGAAGATTCCGGCCGGCGGCGGGAAAGCGCTCACGGTGCGGGTGGACCGGGTCGATGATTTTTCCGGACCGGTCGAGGTCGAGATCGGCGAATTGCCGCCGGGCTTCGTGGCGTCATCGCCGCTGGTGATCGAAGCGGGGCATCGCATGGCCCGCGGCGTGATCTTCGCGCATCCCTGGGCGCCATCGCTCACCGAAGCCGACTGGCGGGCGGTGAGGATCGAAGGCCGGGCCACGCTGGGCGACCGCGAAGTTCGCCGCTCGGCGTCGCTCGACAAAGTGAAGCTCGCGCCGGCGCCGAAGATCAGAGTGCGTTTGGCCCCGCCCGGCGAGCGGCCGGACTTGCCCACGGGCGATGTCGATGGCGAGCTCGAATTTCCCGCCGAGCGCTCGCTCACGATCGCCCCCGGCGGCGGCAGCGCCTTCGAGCTCTCGGTCGAGCGCAACGGCTTCGATGGGATCATCAATTTCGAGGCCGAAAATTTGCCGCACGGCGTGATCGTCGACGACATCGGCCTCAATGGCATCCAACTGCTCGAAGGCCAAACCCACCGCACGCTCCGCCTCTCGGCCAGCCGCGCCGTGCTTGAGCAAGACCGCCCCTTCGAGCTCATGGCCAAGGAAGCCGAGAGCCAAGTCTCCCTGCCTCTCATCCTGCGAGTGCGCAAGGCGAAGCCGTGGTAACATTCGCGGAATGAACGTCGAGCGCCATGCCCGCTCTTGTCGTGAGATGAGCCCCGAGCCAGGATGCGTTGATTACATGGCATGCTCTTGCATGCGGGCCTCTGGCACGAACTTCCCCATTGCATTGCTTATTCCGCCACTTGATTCGTCGTTTGCGCCGCAATCCCGAGGCACGTCGCGAAGCCGTCCCACGGTACGAGACTTTCAACCATGAGCCCTTCATTCACCCACGACGACGTGTTTCCAATCATTGAGCGTCTGATACAGGATCTTCATGAGGATAAGAGGGACTTTGTGCCCCACCGGCTTATCGCAAAGATGCTGCTGGATGACGAACTGGGGCGCGGGCTTGTCAAGGAAGCACGCCGCGCGAATCAACTGGATTCCGATGAAAAGTGCGCAAGCAACATGGTGGCATGGTTTAGCAAAATATTCACGGAAAGGCTTCCCGTATCCGCGGAACAGTTCGATCGCACGAAACTCCGCGGCAGATGGGCATATAAACCAAAGGGAAGTTTTTCTTTGGCACGGGAAGCGGCGAAGACATCCATGGAACGACTGCAAGTTTTTACTTTCGGCTATTGGGGCTGGGGAAATGCGACGCATCAGTTGATCGAATCCCTGGATGCCGTAGAAGCCGATCGAGGGTTCAAGCCACCGATTCTCGTGGACATTCGGCTTCATCGCTCCGTGCGAGCAGCAGGCTTCAGAGAGGACAGCTTCGAGAAGCCGCTGGGGGCACAACGATACCGCTGGATGAAGTCGCTGGGAAATCTCAGCATAGCTGAAACAACTGGCCAGAGGATCAAGATCAAGGAGCCCGAGGCGGCAGACGACCTCCTTGACGTAGCAATGAAAGCCGCGATCGACAATAGACGTTTGATCTTCTTCTGTGGCTGCGAATGGCCGAGAGAAAACGGCAAGATTTATTGCCATCGAGCTATCGTCGCCAATTTGTTGATTCGGGCGGCGCTCGAACGAGGCGTTCCAATTGAGATTCTCGAATGGCCGGGCGGGGAGCCAATCCAAATTGATCTGGACGTGAAGTCGGAAGTGTTTGCCGCCGTAATGCGGGGCAAAAAGACCATCGCGCTGGACAAAGGCGCCCAGCGGCGACCTATCTTGGCCTTCCTTGGTCCTCCATCGTCACACTACGATCAGACGGCGAGATTGTCAGAACGACCTGTGGTCCCGCGAAATACATGCGGAACGAATGGTGTCTGCCGGTGCAACGCCTCTACGTTGATCCGGATGCGGAAATCAGCATGATTCGGGACGAAGCGGCACAGAATCGCAAGGCTTTCGGCTTGGGGTAGGAACGTCGGTGTCGGGATTCGTTTCGATCCTCGGACATTCGCCGGCGAATAGCCGCGCTCATTTCCGCTTCTTCACCCAAGCGATGTGCTTGGCGATGCCCGGATGTGCGAGCAATGATTCCTTGGTCGTGAAGTTCTCGGCCAGTTCCCGCTCGGAAAGCAGGTCGTGAATTCCATTGTGGCAGAGCCGGCAGATGTCGATGCCGAGGGTTCGCAGCTCTTGCTTCGTGTGTCGCTTCTGAAAGCGCTTCTTGCCGTGAACGGCCTTGGGAATCAGGTGGTGAAACGTGAGCGGCTTGGCTCGTCCGCATAGCTCGCAAGGCGTCATGGGTTCGGCGCGAGGAGTGGTCGCGAGGCGTCAGGGTCGGCGCTCGCCGACTTGAATGGGTTCGGCTGAAATCGACTCCTCCTTGCCAAGCAAGTGCTTGTCGAGGAATTGTCGCATTCTCCGCGATATTTCCGGCGAGCCGAAGCCGCCGTGTCCGCCGCCATCGACCCGAATGAGAATCGTTTCCACGCCGGATTTCTTCAGCGCTCCAGCCAGCAGAATCGATTGCACATAGGGAACCACATTGTCGTTCGTCCCATGAATCAGCAGGAACGGCGCGTCGTCTTGAGACACATACGTAATCGGCGAAGCGTCGCGGGCGCGAGACTTGTTCTTGCTCACGGGACCGCCCATGAGCTGGAACACCGGCGAATGCGGGCTATCGAGCGGGGTAAAGCCGACCAGATCGGTCAGACTGCTCCCCATGAGGAAATCGGTCGGTCCATATTGATCGACGACGCATGATACCCGGCTGCTGACGCCCAAATACTCGCCTTGTTCGCCTTCCACCGCGGCCACGCCGCCGCTCGTGCCGAGCATCGCGCCCAGATGGCCGCCAGCCGATTCGCCCATGACGCCGATGTGATCGGGATCGAGATTGTGCGCCGCGGCGTTGGCTCGAAGCCAACGGATCGCCGCTTTGCAGTCGTGGATTTGCGCCGGCCAAACCGCTTCGCTACTGAGTCGATAGCCGATCGACGCCACGGCGTATTGCCCGGCGCCAACCAGCGCTCGGGCCAAACCGGCGCCATCGCGCTTATCGCCGGCCGCCCAGCCACCGCCATGAATATAGGCAACAAGCGGCAACCGTGTGCCGGCCTTCAGGTTTTTGGGCAGATAAAGGTCGAGCCGCTGGCGAACATCGTCGGCGCCCGCATAGGCAATATCGAGCTCCGCGCGAATCGAGTCGGGCAGCGGGCGCCGCATGTCCCGCCGCGATTGTTTCCCGGGGGCGGAACTCGCGCCATCGCTCGGCGGACTGTTTGGCCGAACCGCGACTTCCTTGAAGTATACCTGCTTCCCCTTGCTGACATCATCGTGGTTCTGAAGGCCGATGTAACCCGACTCGGGGCGAGGGCCGCGCTCGGGTTCATAGGACTGCTTCCGCTCGGGCATCGCCGCCGCGCCGGGATCGAAATCCTGAACCCGCGCGCCATCGAGCGTGACGATGACCCGCGGGCCCCGCAGGGTGATATCCATCGTGTGCCATTCGCCGAATTTGGCGGGAGCGGCCAGCGACTTCGATAGCGAATAGATCGACCCGGTGCGATGAAACTCATCGGCGTCGTCGTATATTTGCACTTCGTAGCCATGATGGACCGCGTGCCATTCGTCCTTGGGCGGGCCATCGATGCGAACGAACACGCCTGAATTCGACTTCGGATCGGTGGTCTTGTACACGACTCGCAGCGTGCAGTCGCCGAACTTCTCGCGGGTATACCAGAGCAGCCCCATGCCGCCCTCAGTGCGGATCAGGCCGTCTTCGACGATCATTTTTCCGGGGCCGACATGCTCCCAACCGTCGAGCGTCTTGCCATCGAACAGCGGGCGCCAGCCATCGGGCCGCGTCTCTTGGGCATATGCATGGAGACCGGCCGTGATGACAAGCAGGGAAGCGGCGATCAGCGAGGCGGCTTTCATGGATGGGCGCCATTCGTGTTCAGGCGGGGGGTTGTTTCGTGAGACGAAATGATTGTATCCACTCGGCCAGCCCGACGCAGCCGGCGCGATTCCGCGCCGCTTCGATCGACCGGCAAGCTTTTCGCGCTGGCGAGCTTCCGGCTGGCGGGCAAATCGCGGCGGCGCGGCCTGTTGAATATTTCAACTGGCTATTAACCATCGTCCCGCGCACGGCGGAATTTCTAAAACGCTTCGCCGCGGTTTTTTGGCAGGTCTTGGGTTTCGATCGTCAGGCCGCCCGAGGCGCGCAGCAGCAGCTTATACAACTTGCCGGGCTGGAGCTTGATCGACGGGGCTTCGCCATGGGCCGCGCGCACTCCGGCTTTCTTCGCCGTGTCGGAGTTGTTGGCGTATTCCCAGAAATGAGTCCATAGCTGTTTTTCGTAGTCGCTCATATCCTTCGAGCCGCCGTAGGCGACCGGCCGCGACGAAGCGGTGTCGAGCCGAAAGCCTTCGCTCGGCTGCTGGAACTCGCCGAAAATCCGGCGGAAGAGGCAGATGCTCGTCGAACGCAGCGGATCGCCCTGTTCCACGAGCGCGTCGTCGTACTTCACGACCCAGGCGTTGATATACACCACATCGCCATCGATGGTGAACACCTTGGGCTCGGGGTCGAGCATGCGGCCGGAATCGTCGACATCGCGGAATTCGAACTTGGTCTTCAGCCGCTTCTCGACGTCGGACTCCCACTGGTCGAGCACCACGATCTCGGCCACGCGGTGATCGACCTTGAGCAGCCGCACCGCCAGATCGAGCCGCTCGATCTCGCGCGACTTAACGGCCACGTCGCCGCGGAGCGAGTCGATCTCGACCCGGCTCTTTTCGAGTTCGGCGGCGCTGGCTTTGAGTTGTTCGTCGACCCGGGAGTTATGCGTGATGGTTTCGTAGCCGAACCAACTGGCGACGGCCGCCAGCGAGGCGAGAATTAAAAAGGCCACGCCGCGAATGAACTGCGAGACGGATTGCAACAAACTGGACATCGCCCCTTGCTCCGAACCACATCGCGAATAATATCGAAGAAGTCGAACACCCCGATCGCCGCGGCGCTGTCCGAGCGTTTTGAGGCATGGCGCCGCTTAAGTATTATACGCCACCCCACGCTATCCGGCTCGAAAGGAACCGCCGATTCTGGAGACATTAAGGAAATGGACTTCGAGGCGCTAGCGACCGGAGCGACGAACGGGATCGGGCGCGGGCAAATCATTCGTCGCGCTGCCGCCGGCACGCGCGTCAGGCGGTCAGGCCCTTGGTCAGGGCCATGAAGGCGGTTTCCAGGTTCAGCTCTTCTTCTCGGAACAGACGCAGCCGGTGCCCGCGCTCGACGAGCAGCGTGGCAAGTTCGCTATAGTCGACCACTTCGGGCCGGAGCGTGACGATCAACACAGCGCCGCGAATGTCGACCCGTTCAATGAGCGCGTGGCCCTCGAGCGCTCGGGCAGCCGCTTCCGTGGCGGCCGACTCGGCCGGGGTCAAGGTGTTCGCGGCGCCGGGCGGGGCATGGCTCGGCGAGGGGTCGCTGGGCGAGGCGCCATTGGGCTCCACCGCAACCGCAGGCGCCGCGTCGCGCGGGGCAACGGCGATATTGAGCACTGTTTGCCCGCGCACCTGCCGCATCACCGAGGCCACATCGGCGTTCACATGCATTTCGCCGCGCTCGATGATACCCACCTTGTTGCAGATATCGGCCAGCTCCGGCAAGATGTGGCTCGAGACCATGATCGTCTTGCCCAGGCTGCGAAGCTCCTTGAGCAGGGCGCGAATCTCGATGCGAGCCCGCGGATCGAGCCCGCTGGCCGGCTCATCGAGCAGCAGCACTTGCGGATCGTGGAGTAGCACCCGGGCCAGGCCGAGCCGCTGGGTCATGCCGCGCGAGAGGCTGGTGACGAGCGCTTCGCGCTTGTATCCCAGATCGACGAGCGCGAGCACATCGTCGCAGATTTTCTTGCGCGTCGCGCCTTTGATGCGATAAGCGGCGGCGAAAAACTCGAGATATTCGATCACCTTCATATCGTCGTACACGCCGAAGAAGTCGGGCATGTAGCCGATCAGTCGGCGAATATCGCGCGGATGGGTGTAGATCGAATGCCCGCAGACATAGGCCTCGCCCCAGGTGGGATTGAGCAGCGTGGCCAGAATGCGCATCGTGGTGGTCTTGCCCGAGCCGTTGGGCCCGATGAAGCCGAACACGTCGCCTTTTTGCAGGTTCAGCTCGAGCGACTTCACGGCGAACAGGTCGCCATATTTTTTCGTCAGGTCATGGGCTTCGATCACGGTGCATGCTCGCTGCGGCTGGGGATGGGGTATCCGGTGGTTGGTAAACGGCGAGGCGCTCGGCGCCGCGTTTCCGGGGGCTCAAGGCCGCCTTTTTTCCACGGGCAAAAAAAAGCGGACGAATGTGGTGCGATGGTCCTCGGGGCCGACCAGCGGTTTGCCATCGCGCAGAATCATGGCGCCGCCCGAAGGGGCGCGACCCATGAGCACCGCCCTGCCACAGCGCAGTTGCTTGGCGGCGTCGAGCGAGCGCTCGAAGCCGTTGCCGAGCTGGGTATAGGCGATCCCGCCGGCCGCTTCGTGAAACATAATCATTTCCATGACGCGATCGACATTCGTCCCGCTCACATCGTAGGGCTTTACCGTGTCGGCGCCGCCGACGCGCGAGTCGCGCTTGAAATAGGTGTCGACATTCTGCTGGTCCGCGCGGCCCTCGAAAGACACGGCGGCGCCCGGGGCAATGGCGCCAAGCGGAAAGGCCCAGCGCTCGTAGACGAGCACCGCCTCCGTGAGCGAGAGCGTCGAGTGGTTTTCGATCGAGCCCTTGATCGCCTGATCGCCCGGATCGCTCAGATCGGCGGTGAGCAGCGCCTCGGCTTGGGTCGTCCACCGCGCCGTGAGACCCTTGGTGCTCCAGATGGGAATCGGCAATTGATCGATCGTGGCGAGCTCGGGACCGAAGGCATAGGCGCCTTGAAACAATGTATTCCCCGGACCCCGCCGGCCGAGTCCGCCAAAGCCGGAGCCTGGCAATCCGAGCCAGGAAAATAGGATTTCGGCTCGGGTGGGCGCCATGGCGTCGGCGAGCGCGGCGCCCGAAGCCGAAACGCTGCGCCTCGCGCTCGTCGTCGGTCATCACGCGCGGCAAGCGCGGCTCGACGCCGAGGTTATAAGTCTCCGAGGCCGGGCTAAACAGCATCGACCACATGAGGCCGCGCACACGGCCGGTCGGCACATCGATATCGATCAAATCGACCTGATTGGTGCGAATATCCGTGCCCTTGAGTTGATAGGCCAGGAAATACGCGAACGCGCTGAACGACACGACGATCAGCGGAAACGTGAACCAAGTCCATTCCATGCGCCGCACGAACCGCTTGAGCACGAAATAATCGACCGGCCCGATCAGCGTGATGTAGATGATCGCCAGCGCCACGACCAAGGCAAACGGCACGCTCACGCCAGCGAATTGCTCGAGCGCGGCATGCAACTGGCCGCCCAGGTCCTTGTAACCGTACCACTGGATTTGGCCCTGGGCGCCGTTTTGCGGCGGAGCTTCATCGTCTTTGTGACGGGCGAGAATCTTTTCCCAAAGTTTGTGAGTTCCCTCCCAGCCTTTGAAGGGCGCTTGGTCCAAGTCGGCCGCCACGAACACCACCTCGCCAAAACCGTGCGCGCTTCGCGTCACGAGCGGCAAATCCCCGGGCCGCGGACCTTCATGGGCTTCGATCACTCCGCTCACATTCCGCAGCCGCGGCGCGAGCAACCGGCCCGGCTGGCCATCGGCCTCGGGAGCGAGCGGCAGCGGCTCGCCGGTCTCGGCATAATCTTCCCAAGCGGTCGTTTGCCGTAGCGCCACGATCTCCTCGAACACTCCGGGAACGAAACCGCTCAGCGGCCCATCGGGACCGAGCATTTCCTCGGCCGAGCGAGCCACGCACATGACAAGGGTTCCGCCGTCGCGCACCCAGGCGTCCAAGGCCGCCTCGCGAGCGGTCCGCGGCGCCAGCGACCGCAACGGCCGCGGGTCGCTGGTGAAGAGCACCACGGTGTCGACTCCGTCGTAGCCAAACGATTTGGTCGTCAGCTCCTCCGCTCGCTGGAGTCGCGCCACGGCCGGCCGCTGGTCGTCCCAGCCTTGCGGTTGCGGGCCAATGTCGGCCAGCTCGGGCGCTCCGCCCAGACAAACGATCAGTTTTCGCGTCGACTCGAGTGGATCGGCTGGAGCATCGGCCGCGCCGAACTCGAACTGCCGCGAGATTGGCCGCGAAGCGCCTTCCACGTCGAGAATCACGTCGCACGGTCCGCTGGTCGACCCGAGCTTGGCGAAGACCGTGACCACGCTCTCCTTGCCCGGCAACAATTGCAGCGGAGCGTTGTCGGGCGGCGTCACATAGGCTTTCACGCCGTCGTTGTCGAGCAGGGCGAGAGTCACGCGGGCGATGGCCGGCTCGGCGCCGCCGACGATCGTAACTCGCCAGGGTGTCCAGGCGCCTTGCTTGTAATTCGCGGCAAACCCGGCCCGCAGCGATGCGATAACGGGAACCTTCGGCGTCGAGGCCGATGCCGACGCCGAGGAATTCGCATCGGCGGCCGCGCCGAGCCGCGCGCTCGCGGCAAGCATGAACAATAGTGCGCCTACGACGACCGCGATGGCTCTCATGGTTTCTCCGCGTCGACGCAGCGGCAAACGAACTGGCCACAACCGGGACAGCCCGAGCCATATTTGAGAGCGACCGCCTCCGAGAGATCGACTCCGGCCACATTGGCGATCGTGGCCAGCCAGGCGAGCACATCGGCGAATTCGCCAAGGCGTTCTTCGTGCGAGCCACCGCGGAGCGCGGCGGCGAGCTCGCCCACTTCTTCCATGAGCCACATAAAGGTGCCATCGACGCCGCGCGCCTTGTCTTTCTCGAAATACATGGCGCGAATCAGCGATTGAAAATCACGCAGCGTCACCGCCCGCGTCACATCGGCCGGGCCATGGGCATTTGATTGCGAATCCAAGTCGATGCCACCTTCCTCGAGAGATATTCGGGAAAACAAGCGGGAGGCGATTGCCGCGAAAGGAATGGACGATGGCCGCCCCCCCATGCACGCGGCGACAATTCATTTTCGATGGGTAACGAACATTCGCGGCGCCGAAGTCCGCGCCGAACACACGCTATTTGCCGAACACACCCTATTTCATGGCAAACTCTTGAGCAATGCTTCCGCGCCGGGATATTTTGGATCGCGACGTAAAAGTTCCGCGAGTGTCGCGCGAGCTTGCGCGGGCTTACCGGCGGCGCGCTCGGCATCGGCCAGAGAAAATCGCAAGGCGTTGTTCTCGGGATCGATTTCGAGGCCGGCGGCGAGCTCGTCGGCGGCCAGCGCCGGGTCGTCGCGCTTCAGGGCCGCTTGCGCTCGCCAAGCGTGCAGGTCGGGATCGAGCACATCGATATGCAGGCCCGAAACGGTCCAGCGTTCGACGCCGGCATAGTCTTCGTCGTGGAGCGCGATGTCGGCCAATTTCTTGCGAACGGTGAAGTCTTCGGCGTCGTTCTCGGCCAACTTGGCCAAGAGCGGCGCCAGTTTCTTCGGCTGATCGCTCTTCAAATACAGCGCGGCCAACGATTTCGTCCACTGAATATTGTCGGGTTCGTCGCGAGCGCCCAGTTCATAGAGCCGGGCCGCGCCGGCATAGTCCTCGCTCTTGAGTTTCAGGCCTGCCAGGAGCGCGAGCAATTGCGGCTGCGGGTGTTGCTCGTCGAGCGCGTCTTGTAGCATCTTGAGCCCCTCGCTGTTTTCTCCCACGAGCAGATGCAGCCGGGCGCGAACATAGGCGGCCAACGGTTCGCGCGGATCGCCTTTGCGGGCCGCGTCGACCAGCCGCCGCGCTTCGGGATATTGCTTGCGGCGAAACTGCGCCAGGGCCATCTGGGCCAAAAGGCCCGGATTCCTCGGGTCGGCCTTGAGCGCGGCTTGCAGTTCGGAAAGCGATTTCTCGCGCGGTGGCCCGTTCGCGGCAAGTCCCGCCACGAGCTTCGCCACATAGTCCTTGTAGCCGCGCTCGAATTCGGCCTGATCGATCTGGAAAGCGTGGCGAATGGCTTCGCGCGTGGTGAGATTCTCGGCATAGGCGGCCAGCATCTTGGCCAGCGCGTCGTCGCCGAAGCGGGCGAGCATGTATTCGGCATAGAGCTCGGCTTGGCAATAGGCGAGATTCCATTCGTCGCCCGAATGCGCGCGAATGAAGCCGAGGTTGATCGAGTCGAGATCGAAGAGTTTGTCGTTCTTGAGCCGCTCGATGAGCAGGTCGTTCCAGCTTTGCGGGCGCGGATAGCCTTCATTGAGCGTGGCGAGCGCTTCGGTGTACCAATGGGGAACGTTGAAATGGGTTTGCTGCAAGTTCAACACATGGATGAATTCGTGCTTGAGCACGCGACCCCAATTAAACGGCTGCCCGCCGATGGGCGATTGCATCGCCACCATCTTGCCGGCGCAGGCGCCGATCGTGTGAATGTGCGGCAGCCCCACCATGCGAGCGCTGAACCAGCCGTGGCCATCGGTGTGCTTTGCTTTATTGAAGATTTCGAACAGCGATTTGTCGGCCGGCGCGTAACCCATTTGTTTGCATAGCAGGGGATACACTTCCTCGAGCCAGCCGGCCGCGTATTGAGCGAGCAGCTTGTCATGCTTCGGATCGAATCGCACCCGAAAATGCGCGGTTTCCAACGTTTCGTAGCCATCGAGCACTTCCAGCACCTTGAGTGTGTTGCTCACGCGCACATTGAAGGGATCGGCCTCGAAGGCGGCGTCGAGCACCTTGCGGGCCTCGGTCTCCTCGCCGAGCCGCATCAGCACCATGCCCCAAGCGCCGCGCGGCGCGAGCAATTGCGGCATGCAATCGATCGCCTTGCGGTAGGCGATGGCGGCGGGCGGATAGCGGCGGAGCCGATCGAAGGCATCGCCCACGGTGGCCCAAAATTCGCCGGGATGAGGATTCCTTGCCATCGCCGCGTCGATTACTTTGCCGGCGCGGCTTGCGGCGGCCTTTTCTTGCGCGGTTCCGTCGAGCGCGGTCCCATCGACCGCGGCATAGGCCGTGGCCAACCGGCCGAGCGTGCCCGCGCTCGTGGGGTTCCATTTCAAGGCGGCTTCCAACACCGGAATCGCCTTCCGCGGCTCGACATTGGAAAAATGCACATCGGCCAGCGCCCAATGCGCGGCCAGCAGGCGCGGGTTGATCTCGAGCGCCTGGTCGATTGCCGCTTGGGCGGCGTCGAGTTCGAAGTTCGCCACCGCGAGCTCCGCGACCGCGGCATGGGCCTCGGCCGACGAGGGATTGGCCGACACCGCCGCCTTGAGCTCGCGCTCGGCGTCGGCTTCGTTGAACTTCTCCATATAAAGCCGACCGGCTTCATAATGCGCCGGCCAATAGTCGGGATTCGCGGCCAGGGTGTCGGCCCAAAACTCGTTGACCAGAAAACCGAACTGGTCTTGCAGGCGATGCCAGCGCGCATATTGGGCCGAAGCCAATCCGACCAGCCGGAGCACGTCGGGATCTTTGATATCGCGATGATTGTAGAAGTCGACGAACCAGTGATAGCCCTTGTCGGCGGCGTCGAGCCGGCCGGCTTCCGTGTCGAGCAAAGCTTGCACATAGTGGGCAAGCGGCTGCGCGGCGTCGAGCTTGAGCGCTTGCGTCACGAGCTCGCCGGCGCGATCGGCGGCGCCTTCATCGTGTGCAAGCCAAGCCGATTCGGCGACAAACCGCGCGTCGTTGGGAAACGCCTTCTGGGCCGTCGCGAGCGACGTGGCGGCGTCTTCGTAGTGGCCGGTTGCGAGTTGACACCGCGCGATGCCAAGCTGGGCTTCGGCCGCCGGGTTTGGCTTGGCATTCTCCTTCGCGGGCTCCGCGGCCGGCTTGCCGCCCACGGCGCCGGGTTCCTGCTCCGGTTCTCGGGCCGCGGCGATCGCCTCGTAGCTTTCGAGCGCTTCTTCGTATTTGCCGGTGAGAAAAAGCTTTCGAGCTGTTTCTAAGCTAGGCGGCTCGGCCCAGGCGGCGCGAGTGGAAAAGCCCGCCAAAAGCGCGAAACCCATCAGCAGACCCGCCCAGCGGTCGAGGCGGCGCGAGCGAGCGATAAACAATTTGCGTTGCATGACTTTACGGTATCGCGTCGGACGACGCCGGGCAAGCGCGAGCCTCGCCCCAAAACCGACGAGAAATTTCCCCGCCACGCGGGACGCGGCCCCCGCCGCGCAAATCGCGACGCCGCGACGGACTACTTGCCGCTGGCGGCGGTCCGCGAGAGTCGCAATCGCCGATGGGCGAGATCGATCTCGACTCGGCGCCCCGCGAGCAGGTCCTGCCCGATCAGCAAATCGACCACGCCAAGCCGCTCGAGCGCCGCCGGAAGCGGACCATGAATCGGCCACGGCCCAAGTTCGCGGGCGCCGAGTCGCCAGTGGTCGAGCATCAGGCGATTGCAATCCAAGCGATCGACGCCCCAAGGGCCACTGCCCAGCATTCCCGCCGGCGCCATGCGAGCCGAATGCCCGCGATGTTCCCGAGCCCAAGCGGCCGATACAAATGCTCCCGAGCGATTGCCGGTGTCGATGAGAGTGCGAGCGCTGGCGCCATCGGCAAACGTGGCCTCGGCCAGGGCCGCGAAAGAGAACGTCCAGAGCGGAATCTCCCACACGGCGGCGCTTGCGGGCGGCGGCGAGTCGAGCGGCGGAACATTCGAGGCCGTCGCGTCGGCCACCGTGAGCCGCCGCGCCGGATAGTCGAGCTGCAATCGCAAGTGGTCGAGCAAATCGATGCCGAGCGACGCTTGGCGCCGGTTGCGAGCAACTGCGGCGCGTCGGCCACGAGCACCGGCACATCGCGAAGCTCGATCTCACCGATGTTAAGTCGACGCACGATCGCCGGCCGCGCCAAGAACGAGGCAAACCCGGCCATGACACTCGGTCGCGGTCCCAGCTCGATGCCGGCGGTCTTGGCCGCGGCCGAAGTGAGCAGCGTGTGCTGTGCCGGTGTCGACAAGGGCGGGGCGCGAAGGAGCGCCGTTGATGGAAATGGAAAACGCATAAGCGCCGCTTGGCGATGGGCCGCTTGGCGCCGCGGGAGACGCGAGCAGTTCGAGCGGCAGCTCGCTGGTCGCGCCGAAACGCGCAATGCGATATGCCGCCGCGCCTTGCAGTGCTTGGCGCCAGTAGGTGAGTGCGGCGAGCGGCTCGCTACCCTCGGCTCGCGGCCACCGGGCTTCGAGGCCGGGAGCTTCGAGGTCGACCCGCGCCGAAGTCGCGCCACGGACCAAAGTTTCAACAGCCGCTGGCCGGAGTTGACGGCGCGTTCGCTTGCATCGGGCGATGCTTGCGCCGCGCCAAGGGCATCGATCGCTGCTTGTTCGGCCGCTGAATTCTCGCCGAGCGCAAGAGCGCCTCGACCCGCCAGCAAGCAATATCCAAATCGTGTGGCGCCTTGGCGCCGGCCGACGTGGCTGCTTCGGCCCATGATGCGATCGCGCCCGTTCGCCACAAGCGGCCCAGCGCTTCGACCCCCGGATTCGACGGCCCGCTCTCTTCACCCGCGATCGCGGCGCAAGCGTGCCCGAGAACAAAAACGAGTGTCGCCAGCGCGGCGGGCGGGGCGATGGCGCGTCGTGGATGGAGTGGCATGCCGCAAACCTTCGCGCGTCGAAACAATCGCTCGATCCCGACGGTGGCCCGTCCCGCCGGCGGGATTCATTTACTTTAGTCTTTTCCTTAGCGCAAAGGCAGCGGGCCGAGGCTCGTGAATCGTGGACCGAGGGTCTCGAAGCTCGTTTTTTTGGAAGACTCCACGCATTGCGACGATCATGCGGCCCCGATTTTCAGAAGCGCCGAGATGGCGCCGGCGCGAGAAGGTCGTCCGCGCGGCGATATGTCCGCGATCTCTCCGCGGCGCGAGTCCGATAGTTAGCGGGCTTTGGAGAAAAGGCGACGCAACGTCATGCGTGGTTACTCCGCGGCGGCGGCCAGCCCGCGTCGAGTGGGTATTCTGCGTAAACGCGGCTTGCCCGTGGAAATATTTTGGCGGTCGCGCGCGGCCGCTAACGCTGGACGACACCACGGAAAAATTCCGATATGACAACTCATCGGAACGCCTGGGCGCCTTGCGCGTCCCCTATTCGAGGCGTCGTCCGCATGAAGCATCTTCTTCGCGAATTCCAGATTCGAATTGTATTTGTGTCGATGCGAGCGTCCTGTTTGCCCGCGGGCTGGGGAGAAGTGATGTCAGTGCAACTGCTGCAAAGGCTTTCGTGGGGATTCGTGATCGGAGCAATCAGCGTGGCGCCGCCCTCGTGGGCGTGGGCCGACGATTCCGACTCCGACACGGTCGAGGCCACGACGCCCGCGGAGGTCAAGGTTGTCGAAGTGGACAACGACCCCGACGAAGGCATTCCCGGCGGCTCGGTGCGCATGGTGTCGCCCGGCATGGCCGATGAAACTCCCGCCGCCCCGCCGACCGGGCCCGAGCGCGAGGCCGCCGCGGCCGAAGGCCCCACGGTCGACCCCACGCACGACGCGCCGAGAAGCTCGAGCGATTTGAGTCAGCCGGAGCTCAAACCGGAACTCGTCGCGCTGCGCAACAAAGTGCGCCGGGCGCTGGCTATTTATTATCCCAAGCATCTCAACACTCGCGACAACAGCCCCTGGGAAGTGATGCACGGCATCATTGCCTATGGCGTTGACGCAAAGATGTTTCGCGGCGCGGCCTCGGGCGACGAAGTCAACGCCATCGGCTGGATGTGCTTCAATGGCTCTTGCCGCGGCGAACAACTTTTTTATGTCAACAACGGCGACATCGTGGCCCGTCAAGGACCCGGATTCCAAGGCCACTATGGACAGTTCCTGGCGATCATCGCCCAGTGCCATGTGAAGCGCGACTATCCGCTCAGCGTGAGCGGCCACCACTTCACGGTGCAGAACTTGGTCGAACATGAAAAAATGGCTTGCCAAGCCGGCGAGGAGCTGACCTTCAAGCTGATCGGGCTCTCGCACTATTTGGATCCCGAATCCACTTGGCAGAATCGCGATGGCCAAACCTGGAGTATCGCCCGACTGGTGCATGAAGAGCTGGCTCAGCCGGTGCGAGGGTCGGCCTGCGGCGGCACCCATCGCCTCATGGGCCTCAGCTACGCGGTGAACAAACGCGGCCAACACGGTCAACCGATCAACGGCGAATTCCGCCGCGCCCAGACTTTCATCCGCGACTTCCATCGTTATACATTCACGCTCCAAAACAACGACGGCAGCTTCAGCACCGAATGGTTCGTGCGCCGCGGAGCGAATCCCGACATCGATCGCCGTCTCAAGACCTCGGGCCACATCGCCGAGTGGCTCAGCTATTCGCTCAGCGACGAAGATCTGACGAACCCGCGCATGATCAAGGCGATCGACTATCTCGCCAGCATCCTGATCGTGGGCCGCGACCACAACTGGGAAATCGGACCGCTCGGACACGGCCTGCACTCCCTGCGAATCTACGATCGCCGGGTCTTCAAGCCGCTGGATGCGCCCGAAGCCGTGGCCGCTTGGCGCGATGCGGATAATGCCGAAGGCGAAGAAGCGGCTCGTTCCACGGACAACGGCAAGACGAGCGTCAGGCAGTTCTGACATTTTGGCGTCACCCGGCGAATGGTCATCGCGAAAATCCTCCGGGCGCGAAGCGCGAACCCGGGGCGCGGCCTGCTAGAATGCGGCGCGGGCCTCGCGCTGCAATGGAGCTAAGCGCCGAGGGCTCGATTGCTCCAAGGGGCTTCGCAACCGGCGAGACGCTTCATGACGTTTGGGTCGATGTTGATTGTCGGACTTTGGGTCGCCGCGCTGTTGCTGGCGCTCATCGCCGGCTGGGTCATGACCATGATCGGTCTGCCCGGCAATTGGGTCATGGTGGGCGCCACGGCGTCTATGCCGGCCTGCGCGGCGGCGACGCGCCGCTGGCGATCGGGTGGCCGGTGGTGTTGACCCTTGTCGCCCTGGCCTCGCTGGGCGAGATCGTGGAAGTCGCGGCGGCGGCGGCCGGAGTGAAGCGCGTCGGCGGGAGTCGTCGCGGAGCGGTGCTCGCGTTGGTCGGCTCCGTGATCGGCGGATTGGTCGGCGTGGGGGTCGGACTGCCGATTCCGATCATTGGCTCGCTCGTGGCCGCCGTGCTCTTCGCTGGCCTCGGAGCGATGATCGGCGCGATGCTCGGCGAAGCCTGGAAAGGGAGAGCGCTCGATGATAGCTGGCGAGTCGGCGTCGGCGCCTTTCTCGGCCGCGTCTTCGGCACGCTGGCCAAGATCATGGTCGGGTCGGCAATGCTCGTGCTGGCGATCGTGGCGCTGGTGATGGATTAGCGGGCTCGCGGCATGCGAGACTCACGGCGGCAAATCGCGGAAACTGCCCTCGGCCAGGAACACGTGCTTATCGTCGAGCACGATCCGAGCGCCCGGCGTCGCGCGCCACTGGGCGATCAAGCGCCGGCAATCGTCTTCGGTCGCTGGCCACGGACCACCCCGCGGCGGCTTCTCGACGAACACATAGCGAAACTCGCCCTTGAGCCGGTCATGGGGCCCGGCCACTTGATAAAGCTCGGGCCGAGTGACAAGCCGCGGGGCGAGATTGCCCTCGACCAAGGCCGGCCCGGGCGGCGCGGTCAACAGAAAGGCGCGGCCCTTGGCGATCGACGCCATGCGATCCGCTCGCCAGGGACGTGAATCGTCTGGATCGTATTTCACTTGCATCCACCAATAGGGCGCGTTGACCGCCAGGAGCAGCAAGCACACGCCGGCGAACACCGAGCGCGGCGGCCGCGCCTGATTGTCGCGCGGGGCGAGGCCAAGCACCGTCGCCGGCCCCAGCGGCGCGAGATAGTGAAACTTCCAAGCATGGCCCACATAGCGGATCGCGAGTAAAGGCACGAGCAGCAGCCACGCGCTCGGCGTGGCCCGGGCCTGGGCAATCGCCGCGCAAAGCGCTCCCCGCGCCACGAGCGAGCGCGAAGGCCACGCTGCCCACAGCGCGAGCGGCGCGAGCGGCGCCAGAATCTGAGCGAGGAATCGAAAGCGGAAATGGCTCCAGGCGATGGCAAGTTGTTCGCCGAAATCGCCGGTTTCATGCAGCCGATGCGCGGCATGATCGACCACCGGTCCCAGGAGCCACGGCCGCAGCCAGACCACTCCGGCGAGCCACAGCGCGGCGCAGCCGGCCAAGAGCGAGGCAAAGCGAAATTCCCTCCTCCCGGCATAGAGCATCGCGGCCATGAAACCGACGAGCGGAAACTCTTCCTTGCAACTCATGAGCGCCACGAGCGCCGCCAGCACCACGCCGCGTTTGTCGGCGAGAATACCCGCCACGAGCCAGGCAAACGGGGCCATGGCCCAGGTCGTGGGATGGAAGGGATAGTCGATCGCGGCGATCGTCGCGCGGTTGTGCAGCAAATACACGATCGCCACCGCGGCCCACTGGGCCGCCACGCGCTCGCGTTTCCAAAGCCAAACCACGGCCAGCGGCGCGCTCGCCACGAACAAGAGCTCCACCGCGATGCCGGCCAGCGCCGGTTCGACGAGCTTGGCCAGGGGCGCGGCGACGCACAGAATCGGATCGAAATGGTCGTTGAAGATATGGCAGTGACGCAGCGAGAGCCAGGGGTTCGGATCGCTCCACGAAATCTTGTAGATCGCTTGACTGTAGATGCCCAGGTCGTAGTTGTGATAAAAGTCGGCGGCGAGCCGGCCAAGCACGATCGGCTCCCAAAACACGATCAGCAGCGCGAGGGCCGCGGCATAAGACCCCCAAATCCATCGTCGCTCGTCGCGGTTGATTTTCGCTTGTGGTTCCACGAGTGAATCGCTTGGAGTGGGGAACGGACTAAGAATAACTGCTCGATGAGCCCCTCTCGCTTCGGGAGAGGGTAGGCGAGGGGCGAACAAATCAGGAAGTTGTTTTTAGACCGTTCCTCGCATGCCGCGGGGCGAAGTTGGCCTGGGGATTGTGGCGTTTGTCGCGAATCACGACAATGGAGATTCCTCGCCGCGATTCGGGCACGGGTCGGCGAAGCGCGCGGCGGCGATTTGGTCTTCGACCCGCGCCACATCTTTTTGTAAGACGGGACGCAACGCTCCATGACGGCTCAGGTCGTGCTCGTGGCTGGTCCGGCTGGCTGCGGCAAAACGCGGCGACTTTTGAGCGAATATCGCGCAGGCCTTGGCCGCAGGTCCCACCGGCGCTTCGCTCTGGCTGGCGCCCGCCGGCCGCAATGTGAACGATGTGCGGCAATCGCTGCTTGGCCCGGGACTCACGGCCTGCTTTAGTCCGCAATGCCACACGTTTGGGCAGTTCGCCATTCGCATTCTCGCCGCCTCGGCCACGCCGCTGAACGCGCTCAATCGGCTTGGCCAACGTGAGATTTTGCGCGAACTGGCCACCGCGGCCGATCGCGAGGGTCGGCTCGCTTATTTCCGCCCCATTGTCGACACCGCCGGCTTCCTCGATCTTCTGGCCGGCTTCATTCGCGAATTGAAACGCCACGAAGTCTGGCCGGAAATGCTTGCCGAGCGAATGCCCTCGTTTCGTCGCGACGCGAAGCTCTCGGAACTGGCGGACTTGTATGCCCGCTATCAAGCGCTTCTCAACGAGCGACGGCTGTTTGACCCGGAAGGCCGTTTTTGGGCCGCGAGAACCTTGCTCGCCGCCGGGCAGACGCAGCCGTTCGATAAATTGCGAACCGTGTTCGTCGACGGGTTCACCGACTTCACGGGCGCCGAGCACGAGATATTGCAAATCCTGGCTCGGCGCGTCGAGCGGTTGGTGATCTCGCTGCCGCTCGACGAAGTCGGGGGACAGGGCGGGGAATCGCGGCGGAGCGAGCTGTTTTTCAAGACCGACAAAACGGCCACCCAATTAAGCGATCGGCACCGGCTCGAAACGATCATGCTCCCGCGCGCGTCCGACAGGCCGCCGGCGTTCGCGTTTTTGGAAGCCAACATTTTTCGGCCGCCGGGCAAGGCCAGCGCCGGCGCCGCGCGGCCCGAGGCGCCAGAGCTGCGCGGCGTGGAGCTCTTGGTTGCGGCGAGCGCTCGGGGCGAAATCGAATCGATCGCCGCTCGCATCAAGCGACTGCTGCTTACCGGCGACGCGCGGCCCGCCGAAGAGCGCGGCGCCAACGAGGCGGGCAAACATTCATGCAACGACCGTCGCGACGATACAGCTTGCCAGGGCGTGTCCTGCGGCGAGATCATGGTCGTGTTTCGTTCGCTCGAGCCGGTCGAAGAACTCGTGCGCGAGGTCTTTCGCGACTACGGCATTCCGCTGGCCATGGAAAGTCACCGCCGGCTCGGCCGCTGCGGCGTGCTGTCGGCCATAAGCACGCTGCTGCGGCTCGAATTCGAGGATTGGAACGGAAACGTGTTGCGTTCGGCGCTTGGCAATAGCTACCTGCGGCCGCGCTGGCCCAAGGCCGCGGCGGCGAGTCTGGCGCGGAGGTTGCAGGTTCGCCGCGGCCGAGACGCGTGGCTCGAACATGCGTCGCGCGCCACGGAGCCGCATTCGGCGCTCGGCCTGCGCGTGCTCGAGCAACTAGCCGACATGGTCGGAGCACTGCCGAACCGCGCCACCGCGCATGAATGGGCCGCGGCTCTCGAACGCCTCGCCGACCAAGCCGGAATCCCGCGCGGCGCGGACTCGCCCGACGCCGCCGCTCCGCCGCGCGACGATCCTCCGCCATCGCTCGATGCCCAAGCTTGGCAAGCCGCGATGGTCGCGCTCCGCGGCGCCGATCGACTTCACGGCTGGCTCGACCGGCCGGCGCGAAAACTCGATCGCCTCGAGTTTTGGGCACTGTGGCAAGATTTGCTCCGTGTCGAACCGCTTCCGATCGGCAACGACGAAGCGGGGCGTGTGCGCGTGTTGGCCGCGCCCGCCGCGCGCGGACTCTCGGCCGACTTCGTGTTTCTCGCCGGCCTGGGCGAGCAATCGTTTCCGCTCGCCGGCGGCGCGCGCTCGTTTCTCACCGACACGGAAGTGGACGATCTGGTCAAATCCGGATTGCCGCTATCGGCGCGAGAAGAGCGCGGCCGGGCCGAGATGCTGCTCTTTTACGAAGCGCTCACGCGCGCCCGACGTGGGTTGTATTTGAGCTACACGGCGCTCGATTCCAAGGCGCAGCCGCTGATGCCGAGCCCTTATCTCCACGAACTCGACGTCATTTGCGATGGCCGCCTGCTGGCGCCTCGAGCGCCGCTGCACTTGAGACCGCTGCCCGAATATCGCGATCCGCTCTCGGAGCGCGACCTGCGGCTGGCGGCCGTGTCTCGGGCCGCCGATAGCGCCGCGCCCGATGCGTCGCTGCTCAAGTCCTTGCTCGCGATCGAGCGACCCGGCTTGGCGGCGAATCTGCGGCGCGGACTGTGCATGCAAGAATCGCGACGGGCGGGCGAGTTTGGCGAATTCGAGGGCCTAGTCGTTTCGCCCGCGGCGCGCGCTCGGCTGGCGGCGCGATTCGGCCCCGAGGCGCTGTGGAGCGTCAGCCAATTGGAGCAATATGTCGCGTGTCCCTATCAATTCTTCGCCCAGCGCGTGCTGCGACTCGCGCCGCTCGAAGGGTTCGAATTATCGGCCGACTATATGCGGCGGGGCTCGAAATTACATGGCGTGCTCGCCGGACTGCATCGCCGCGCGCACGATCGGGCCGGCGCTCCCGCGGCGCTTGGCGATGAAACACAAACCCTGGCCGACGCCCATGAACTGCTCGGCCAACTCTGCTCCCCGCCGCCGGGCGCCACGCCGCTGACCGCGGCGCTCGCGGAAATCGACCGCCGACTTCTAACCACGGCCGTCGATCGCTATCTCAAGCAACATGGCGCCTACTCGACCAAAATGGCGAAGAAAGCCGACTTGCTTCTGCCCTCGCATTTCGAAGTTGCCTTCGGAGCGAGGGAAGAGCCCGAGGAAGACATGGCGAATACACCCGATGCGTTGGCGACCGATCGGCTCTCGACCACGGCGCCGTTTCGCTTCGATTGCGGCGAGGAGGTCGTGCTGCTTCGCGGGCGGATCGATCGGATCGATGTCGGCCGCGTCGGAAAAGCGTTGGTCTTTAATGTGCTCGATTATAAGAGCGGCAAGCCGATCCCGCGTTTGGCGGCGACCGTCGACGAGGGCCTGGCGCTGCAACTGCCGCTCTATGCCGTGGTCGCGTCGGACCTGCTGCTGGCCGATAAAAAGGCGACGCCGCTCGAGGTTGGCTACTGGTTTCTCAAAGGCAGCGGCTATGCGATGGCCCTTGCGTGTCGCGAGCCCGAACAAGCGCCGGAAGCCGAGAGCGAAGCGTGGCGCGAGTTTCGCCTTCGACTGGCGGCATGGGTGCTGGCGGCCGTGCGCGGCGTTCGCAATGGCGACTTTCCGGTGGCCAGTCGCGACGACGATTGCACGAGCCAGTGTGCATACAGCACCGTCTGCCGGATCAATCATGTGCGCTCGCTCGGCAAGGTCTGGCCATTGTCCGCGGGCGCCGCGACCACTTCCCCCGCGGGCGCTTTCGAGTCTGCTTCGCCACCTGTATCTGGCGCGCCGCCCGAGCCGATCGCCAAGCCCGGGGCCACTCGGGGCCGGAGGTCGCGACAATGACACATGGCATCGCCCCGAGCCGGCCGCAATTCACCGCCGAGCAAGCTGCCGCCCTGGGCGCCAAGGGCTCATCGGTCGCGCTTTCGGCCGGCGCCGGCTGCGGCAAGACCTTCGTGCTCACGCAGCGGTTTTTGGCCCAGTTCGATCCGCGCTTTCCCGAGTCGCTCGATCCGAGCAAGATCGGCCACGTGGTGGCGATCACGTTTACCAATGCCGCCGCGCGCGAGATGCGCGATCGCGTTCGCCGCGCGTGCTACGATCGCTTGCGGGCGGCCGGAGATGAAGAAGCCGAGCATTGGGCCGCGATGATCCGCGGCCTCGATTCGGCCCGCATCACCACGATCGACGCCTTTTGCAACACGCTCCTCCGCGCCCATGCGGTCGAGGCCGAGCTCGATCCGTCGTTCACCGTGCTCGAGCCGACGCAAGGCGATAGCATGCTGGCCCAAGAGGCCGACGAACTGCTCCGCGAGCGTTTGGCCGAACAAGACCAGGCCACGATGGACTTGGCCGTGCTCTTCGACCTGTCGGGGCTCGCCGAGCGTCTGCGGCGGCTGGCGGGTCATCGCGACGCCGACGATTTCGCCGCGTGGCTCGGGTCGACCCCCGGAAAACTCGTCGCCCGCTGGGCCCAATTGCATGCCGAACGGGTCGTGCCCTGCGTGATGCGGCGCGTGGTCACGAGCGAGCCGGCCGCGGCGTTGGTCGCGTTTCTCGAACATGCCGAGCCGGCCGATCCGGTGGTCATCGAGCAAAAGGCCGCGCTGCTCGCGATTCTCGCCGCTTGGGGCGATGGGCATTGGCGCGCGGGCAGCGCCGACGCCGATCTCGAACTGCTCGCGGAAAACGCAAAGCTCAAGAAACGCTCTCCCAAAAGCTGGCAATCGCCCGAGGACTACGAGCGATTTCGCGATCTGCTCGCGGAGCTGCGCGATCGGGTGCTGAAGCGTTTTACGAGCCAACTGGCCTTCACTCCCGGCGCCGCGACCGATGCGGCCGTGGTCGGGCTCGCAATGCTCGAGCTCGCCGCCACGCTCCACGCGCGCTACGTCGCGGCCAAGCGCACCGCCGCGTCGCTCGATATTCGCGATCTATTGATTCGCTCGCGCGCCTTGCTCAACGACCCCGCGCGGCGCGAACTCCGCCAGCGGATTTCGAATCAGATCGATTTGCTCTTGGTCGATGAGTTTCAAGACACCGATCCGCTCCAAGTCGATCTGGTCTCGGCCCTTTGCGACGAGGGGCTGCGAAGCGGCAAACTGTTTTTCGTCGGCGATTTCAAACAGTCGATCTATCGGTTTCGCGGCGCCGATCCGACCGTGTTTCACGGCCTACGCGAACGAATGCCGCCCCAGGGCCGACTGCCGCTCACGCTCAACTTTCGCAGCCAACCGGCGGTGCTCGATTTCGTCAACACCCTCTTCGTCGGCGCGCTCGGCTCGGAATACGAGCCGCTGGCCGCGAGCCGTCCGCGAACAGCCAGCGAGCCGGCGATCGAATTCCTCTGGGCCCTGCCCGCGGAGCCCACCGAGCGCGAGTCGGCGGAAGTGGTCCGGCGGCGCGAGGCCGATTGGATCGCCCGGCGACTGCGAGCGATGATCGACAACGACAATGGCGAGCCGCGCATCGTGCCCGGTCGGCCGGTGCGCCATGGCGATATCGCGATCCTGTTTCGCGCGCTTTCCGATGTGTCGTACTATGAAGACGCGCTGCGTCGCCACGGGCTGCCCTATTACTTGGTTGGCGGCCATGCGTTTTATTCGCAGCAAGAAATCTTCGATCTCGCGAACCTGCTGCGGGCCGTGAACGATCCGGCCGATCTCGTGAGTCTGGCCGGCGCTGCGGAGTCCCTTCTTTTCGCTCGCCGACGAAACCCTGTTCTGGTTGGCCCAGCATCCGGCCGGACTGGGCGCGGGGCTCATGGCCGACGACTTGCCGCCCGAGATTTCCGGCGACCAGCGCCAGGCGGCGATGTTCGCGGCGGCCACGCTCGCCGAACTGTGGAACCTGAAAGATCGCGTATCGGTCGCCGATCTCATTCAACGCGCCCTCGACGCCACCGGCTACGACGCGCTCTTGCTCGCCGAATTCCTGGGCGAGCGCAAGCTGGCCAACATGCGAAAGCTCATCGACTTGGCCCGCGACTTCGAGGGCGACGGTTCGTTCAAGCTGGCCGACTTTATCCTCGAGCTGGCCGGCCAGGTATCCGATCGACCGAAAGAGGCGCTCGCGGCCACGCACGGGTCCGACATGGATGTGGTGCGGCTGATGACGATTCATCAATCGAAGGGCCTCGAGTTTCCCGTCGTGGTGGTGGCCGATTTGAATCGTCAGGCGAATTCGCAGTCGCCGAGCGTCGAGTTTCATGCCGATTGGGGACCGCTGGTCAAATTGCCCGACGATGGCGACGAAACCGCCGTGGGCGGCCACGAGCTCTTTCACTTGCTCGCGGCCGAACACGATGAGGCCGAGAGCCGGCGCCTGTTTTATGTGGCCGCCACGCGCGCCGCCGATTATCTGATCCTCTCCTCGGGCCTCACCGATCTCGCTCGCCTCCAAGGTAGTTGGCTGCGCATGCTCGAAAGCCGCTTCGAGCTCGAAACCGGCGCGCTTCGCGAAAGCGTCGATGGCGGCGCGGGCGTCCGCGGTTCTTCCAGCGAGCGGCCTCGCGTGTTGGTGACCATGTCGCCGCCGGCCATCGTCGCGAGCACTCCTTCCTCGCAAAAGACAGCTTGGTCGGAACTGCTCTCCGCCGCCGAGCGGTCAAGCGCCCAGCCAACGGCCAACTTGATTTCGCCGATTGCGGCGCGGGCGCATGAGCGGCGGCAGTTTTCATTTTCGCGTTTGAGCGGGATCGTGCATGCACGTCGAGCGGCGAACACGACCCCCATGCATGATTCGGATACGGACGACGATTCCGGCTCGGTCTCGCTCGACGCGGCGATCGATCCGATCGGTCTGGGCACGCTGGCGCATGCCGTGATCGCCGACCTGCGTTTTCCGATGTCGCCCGCGGCGCTTGAATCGCTCGTGCGGCGCCACTCCGAGCGGCAAGGTGACGCGGCCAGCGCCGAAGCCGACGCGGCCCTGACGCTTGTGGAGCGATTTCTACAGTCGGCCCGCGCCCAGGAGCTCGCGGTGGCCACGATCGATCATGTCGAAACCGAGTTTCTCATGGCTTGGCCATCGAGCCTCGCGGCCGGCGGTTCGGGCGAGGTTCAAATCACGGGGTTCATCGACCGGCTGTATCGCTCACCGGCCGGCGATTGGACGTTGCTCGACTTCAAGACGAATCGCGTGGCGCCGGGAACGCTCGAAAGCATTGCCGCGGGATATGAGCTGCAAATGCTGGTCTACGCCGCCGCGGCGGAACGCGTGCTGGGCAAACCGCCCCGCGAGTTGGCGCTGCACTTTCTCCGCACGGGCGAAGAGCGCCACTTCCCCTGGAACTCCGCCGCCCGCTCGCGCTTGGCCGACTTGCTCGACGCGGCCCTCTCGACCGCGATGGCGCGTTGACGAAAAAGCCGCGCGGATCATCCCGCGCGGGGGAGCGCGGTCAGGGCGTCGCCGAAGGTCGCGGGCAGGGCGATCGCGCGCTCCAGACGGCGAAGGTATTCCTCGCGGCTGATTTCAATGGCGCCTAGGCTGGCGGTGTGCTCCGTGAGCTGCTGGATATCGAACAGCGCGTAGCCGCGCTGGCGAAGATGATGCACCAGCCGCGTGAGCGCCACTTTCGATGCGTCGCGCTCCCGATGAAACATCGATTCGCCGGCAAACAGTCCGCCGATACCCACGCCGTAGACCCCGCCCACGAGGCGATCGTCTTGCCAAACCTCGACACTATGCGCGTGCCCCAGCGAATGCAATTCCTGGTAGGCGTCGAGCATCGCCGGCGTGATCCAGGTATTGCCCGCCCGGTCGCCGGCGCTGGCGCAGCCGCGAATCACTCCGGCGAAGTCGCGATTGCTGGTTACTTCGAATCGCTTGCCGCGAGCCGTTTGCATCAGGCGCCGCGAGGGGCGAAACAGATCGAAGTCGAAAATCGCGCGCGGGTCGGGCGACCACCAGACCAGCATGTCCACGCTCTCGAAAATCGGCCAGGGAAAAATACCATGCGCGTAGGCGTCGAGCAGCCACTCGGGCGAAAGCCTGCCGCCAAACAGCACCACGCCCGAGGGCTCGGCCAGCTCGGGCGGCGGGAAGAATCTCGATTTGGTAAGCTTGGCCATGCTTTTTGGATTTCACGTCCATCGGGTCGAGGCTCGGGACGAGCCCAGCCGCTTCGCGTCCACGGTCGCATTCGGCGCGCGACACGAGGCGCGCGGATCGCATGCTTGACGAACCGCTCAAATTATGGAAAGGTAAACGCCGTCGGTAAAGGACAGGAAGAGCCATGCAAGAATATTCACAGCCCGGCGCGCCCCGGCCCTATTCAACGTCGCCCTACGCCGCGCCGCGCTCGCCGCTGCCGCGCCTCACTTGGCTGCTCGTGCTGCTGCTGATCGTGTGGCTCGGCCCGATGTTGGTCGAGCGGCTCGAATATGCCCGCGTTCGCGGGCGCGAGCGGGCCGAAGCCGAATCGGCGGCCAAGCAGCTTCCCGATGAAAAATTGCTGCAAACCCTGTCGCGCGACTTCGGCCTGATCGCCAAACGCATCGGCCCCAGCGTGGTGCATGTCAAAACCACGCGCCGCGCTCCGGTCGGGCCCAACGATGAGCTCGCCAGCCTCTTCGGCCTCCGCCAGCAGCAAATGATCGAGCGCGACGAAGGCTCGGGCGTGATTGTCGACGACGAAGGATATATTCTCACGAACAACCATGTCGTCGAGGGCGGAGACACGATCGAGGTCGAACTGAGCGATGGCCGCCGCCTGGTGAGCTCGGTGCTCGGCGCCGATCCGGCCACGGACTTGGCGGTGCTCAAGATCGACGCCTCGGATCTGATCGCCGCCGAGTGGGGTGACAGCGATTCACTCGAGGTGGGCGCCATGGTCTGGGCGATCGGAAATCCGTTTGGGCTCGACCGCAGTATTTCGTTTGGCATCGTGAGCGCCAAGAATCGTCGCGGCTTTCAGCACAACCCCTATCAAGATTTCCTCCAGACCGACGCGGCGATCAACCCCGGCAATAGCGGCGGACCGCTGGTGAATATTCAAGGACAACTCGTCGGCATCAACACCGCGATCATCGGCAAGGCCTATCAAGGCATCTCGTTCTCGATTCCCAGTTCCACGGCCCGCGATGTCTACGGCAAGCTCCGCGCCCACGGCAAGGTGGCCCGCGCGTGGCTCGGCGTGGTGCTCGACGAAGCGACGCCCAACTTGGCCGCCAAGCTCAAATTGCCCAACCTCAAGGGGGCGCTGGTCGTCGATGTGCGGCCTGGAGCGCCGGCGGCAAAGGCCGGAATCGAGCCGGGCGATTTTATCATCGCGTGGAATGGCCAGCCGACCGAATCTTCCGGTTCGCTCAGCTTGCTCGTCGCCAAGACCGCCATCGGCTCGAAAGCCACCGTGACCCTGATTCGCGAGGGCGTGAAGCAAACGCTGGAAGTTCCGGTCGAGGAGCGTCCCAGTTCGCGGCGACCTTGATTCCCATCGCGAGCCGCGACGCCGCGCGCTCGTGCGCCCGATCGCTGCTCCGCGACCATCGTTCTCGTCGTGCCTCGGGCGAACTTCGCGCGGGTGGCTCGAATTCTGAAAATGGATTCGCCGGCCGGCCTGTTATAATCACGCGAAGTCAACCCGATGGATTCGCGCGAATTCGCGCCGCGCGGCGCCCGCGAGGCGGTTCGATTGCAAGGAATGTTGCCCGTGTCTGCTGGATCATTCGACGACGCCAAACTCCGAGTCAAAGACGCGGTCGACATTGTCGATCTCGTGGGCAGTTATTTGACGCTCCGCCGCGAGGGCCGAGCGTTCAAGGCGCTCTGCCCCTGGCATGCCGACTCCCGGCCCAGCTTGCAGGTCAATCCCGAGCGACAAAGCTGGAAGTGCTGGGTCTGCAACGACGGCGGCGATATTTTCAGCTTCGTGATGAAGATGGAAAATGTCGACTTCCGCGAAGCGCTCGCCATGCTCGCCGAGCGGGCGGGCGTCTCACTGGGGCCCGCTCGCTCGGGCAATCGTCCGGCGGAGGCCGTCGACGAGAAGCGGCGGCTTTATCAGGCCATGGCCTGGGCCGAGGCCGAATTTCATGATTGTCTCGTTCGCGATCCGCAAGCGGCCGTGGCGCGAAAATATCTCGTCGAGCGGGGCGTGAGCGATGAAAGCGTGCGCCGTTTTCGTCTCGGCTTTGCTCCCGACGCCTGGGACTGGCTCTTGCGCGCGGCGCCGCGGCCGGCTATTCCCCCGCGGTGCTCGAGAAAATCGGCCTCGCCAAGCGGCGCGAGCGGGGCGAAGGCTGCTACGACCGCTTTCGCGGCCGAGTGCTCTTTCCGATCTACGACGCTCAAAACCGACCGGTTGGCGTCGGCGGGCGCGTGTTGCCCGAGCTCGGTCCTACCGACGCCGCGAAATACATCAATTCGCCCGAAACGCCGCTCTATGCCAAAAGCAAAGTGCTCTATGGCATGAATCTGGCTCGCGACACGATTCGCGCCCAAGGCGTGGCCCTGGTCATGGAAGGTTACACCGACACGATCATGGCGCATCAAAGCGGCTTCACGGGCGCCGTGGCGGCATGTGGCACGGCGCTGACCTCGCAACAGATTCGCCTCATCGCTCAAAACGCCCCCAGCGGACGCGATGCCCGAATTCTTTTGGTGCTCGATGGCGATGAAGCCGGCCGCCGCCGGGCGGGCGAAATGCTCGAACTGTTTTTGGCTGAAAACGCCGACTTGGGCGTGCTCACTTTACCCGAGGAGGCCGACCCCTGCGAATTCTTGCTGGAACATGGCCCCGAGGCGTTTCAGCGAATGCTCGACACCGCCGTCGACGCGCTCACGCACGCGATGCGCCTGGCGACCGACGGAATCGATGTCGCGCGCGATGTGCATGCCTCGAGTCGCGCGCTCGATAAGCTCGTGGAAACCATCGCCAAAGCGCCGCGGCCCACGGGTCGCGAAAGCCATCTGCGCGATCAAGCATTCTTGAGTCGCGTGGCCGCGTATTTCCATGTGCCCGAAGAAGGCTTGCGAGCCCGCATGGCCGAACTGCGTGGCCGCGCGCTGCGCGGCGGCGACGGCTCGCGAGGCTTGGCGTCGCCCGGCAACACGAGTGTTTCCCTCTCGCCGAGCAGCGGTTTTCGCGCCGCGGATTTGGATCGCTTTTCGGCGCCAGCGGCGCCGGCGCATGCAAGCTTGCGAGCGAGCGAGCTTGATCCGGCCGATCGGGAATTGCTCGAGATTTTGCTGAGAAATCCCGGTTGTATCGCGATTCTGGCCGACGAGTTGATGGTCGATTGGATACGCTCGCCGATGTGCCGTGAGCTGATCGAGCGCTGCTTGCAATGGCACATGGAAGGCGAAGCAATCGACTTTGCGCGATTGTTATTGGAGTTTGACGACCGAGAGGTTAAAAACTTGCTTGTTGAGCTTGACGAAAGCGCCAAACGCAAGGGCGCAGTCGATCTCGACGGCTTGCTTCGGAACTTGCTCGCGACGTATCGACGCCGCGATGCGAAGCATGAGGCTCGCTCGAAAATCGCGTCGCTGAAAAATACCGCGGGCGAACTCAGCCCGGAAGAGCGATTGGCTCTGATGCGACAGATCGAAGAGCAGGCCAAAACCCGGCAAGGTATTTCCGCGCCCATGGAAGGGTAGGATACGTCGCCGGTTGATCGACGAAGCGCGGTGGGCAAGGAGTCCCTCGCGGATGTCGATCATAACCGTCCGTCAATGGGCGCTCGCTATGAAGCGTCCGGGAGGAATTGACTGGTGGCTTCTTTGCATGACCGATCGAAACAAGAAGTTGCGAATCACGGCTCGAACCGGACCCTCTCGAATCGGCAGCTCGGCATGCCGTTCTTGAGCGGAGACGTCGCGAATACGGAAACGAGCGCCGCTGGAGACCGCGGCTCGCTCGAAGCACCCCTGGGCGAAACCATGATCGATCTCGCGGCCCTGCGCGCGGTGGCCCATCGCGAGCTCGAAGCGCTGGTCTCGACCGGCAAGGCCCAAGGCTATCTGACCTACGACCAGGTGAACGAATATCTGCCCGACGAGGCGGTGAATCCGGAGAAGCTCGACAATCTGCTGATCGCCCTCGAGGAAATGGGCATCGAGCTCGTCGACGAAGCGCTCGACCTGGAAGACAGGCCGCGCGGGCGAAAAGGCGCGTCGGCCGATGACCTGGAATCGCCGCTCGAATCGTCTCTCGCGCCGCTCCCGGCCCGGGAAATGCCCAAGCTGAGCGACGACCCGGTGCGCATGTATCTCTCGCAGATGGCCGAGATTCCGCTGCTCACGCGGCGCGAGGAAATTTCGCTGGCCAAAAAGATCGAGGTCACGCGAAAACGCTTTCGCCGCAGTGTGCTGGGTTGCAATTTCTCGCTCGCGGCGACCGTGCGCACGCTCAATGAAGTGTATCGCGGTGCTTTGCCGTTCGACCGCACGATCAAGGTCTCGCTCACCGAGCGGCTGACCAAGGAGCAGATCATGAAGCGCATGCCGCACAACCTGGCAACGCTCGAGAAGCTGCTCGCCGCCAACCGCGCCGACTTCAAACAGCTCATCGACAAGCGCACTCCGGAGGCCGAAGGCGCCGCGGCTCGCAAACAGTTTTGCAGCCGGCGCCGCAAGGCGCTGATCCTGGTCGAGGAGCTCAGCCTTCGCACGCGCCGCGTGCAACCGATGGTCAAACAATTGCGCGAGATGTCGCGTCGCATGGACGCCCTGCGCCGGCGGTTGCGTCAGCTCGAACTCGAAGGCGCTCCGCGGGAAGAAGGCGCCGCCGCCCGCCGCGAACTGCGCGAACTCATGCTGCAAACGCACGAAAGCCCGCGCAGTTTGCGAAATCGCTGCGATGTCATCGAGCGTCAATACCGCGACTACGAAATCGTGAAGCGGCAGCTCTCGAGCGGAAACTTGCGGCTCGTGGTCTCGATCGCCAAGAAATATCGCAACCGCGGCCTTAGCTTTCTCGATCTGATTCAAGAAGGCAACACCGGCCTGATGCGGGCCGTCGATAAATTCGAATACCGCCGCGGCTATAAGTTCTCGACCTACGCCACTTGGTGGATTCGCCAAGCAATCACCCGCGCGATCGCCGATCAAGCGCGGCACGATTCGGATTCCGGTCCACATGATCGATGTGCTCTCGCGAATTCGCAATGTGGCCAAGGGGCTGCTTCAAGACCTCGGCCGCGAGCCGACGACGGAGGAAATCGCCCGCGCCTCCGATCTGAGCCTCGAGGAAACTCGCCGCGTGCTCAATATCGGCCGGCATCCGGTGAGCCTGGATCGCCCGGTGGGCGAGAGCGAGGATTGCAGCTTCGGCGAGTTTCTTGAAGACTCGACCACCGAGAGCCCGATTCTCACCGCCACCCAGGGCATGCTCCGCGACAAGATCGAGGGCCTGCTCAAGACGCTCACCTATCGCGAGCGGCAAATCATTCGCCTTCGCTATGGCCTGGGCGATGGTTGCACCTACACGCTCGAAGAAGTCGGCCGCATCTTCAAGGTCACCCGCGAACGCGTGCGGCAGATCGAAGCCAAGGCGGTGCGCAAGCTCCAGCATCCGGTGCGAAGCAAGCACCTCGAAGGCTTCCTCGGCGGCGCGCAGGCCAGCGCCAGTTGAGAGCGCGTCGCGATGACGCCCGTTTGCCGCGGAAACAACAACAGCCGCCAGAACTCCCTCGAAGCGGGAACTGGCGGCTGTTGTTTTGTCTTTAACGGCGCGTGCCCGGGCGAGCCTCCTTACGGTTCCGCGCGAGCCGCGGTCGCCCCGTGCTCCGCCGACTTCGCCGCCCCATGCGCCGACGATCGCTTGAAGCTTGCCTTGCCGGGCTTGGCGTCATGTGGGCCGCGTGTGGCGCCGGGTTCATAAACCAGTTCATTGAGCGCGTAGATCTCGACTCGCGAGGGCGGCTTTTTCAGCCCGTCGGCCTGGCTATTGGCGCTCTGTTCGTTCGAGGCGGCTTGGCTAATGCGGATCCGCTTCGGCGAGATTCCGTGCTCGACCAGATACTTCATGGTCTCCATGGATCGCGCATACGACAGCGCCCAGGGGTCTTTATACGCGCCGCTCGACGGAAGCGGTTTGCCGGACGTGTGGCCGCGAACTTCGATCCGAAATGACTTGCCTTGCAGTTCGGGCAATAGCTCGTTGAGCGATTGCCGGGCGGTCTCGTCGAGTTCGGCGCTGGTTTCGTCGAAGCGCACCAAGGAGCCCACGGTGCGCGGATCGTCGTTCACCGAGCTCATGCCGGCCTTGCCGGGGCTGCGGCTGCGCTGGTCGGCTTCTTCCGAGGTCTTCGATCCTGGATCGGCCGACGCCTTGCCCGCGGCGGTCTTGGCTTTGATGAGCGCGGGGCTTTTGATCGTGGGACTGCCGCTGGCCGGCAGCGGAATCATGGTGTTCGAGCGGCCGGGCTTATCGGCGAGCCCATAGGGATCGGTGAAATACTTGGCGACGGCCTCTTTGACGGGTTTATTCTGCGCGACGATCCACATCACGAGAAAAAACGCCATCATCGCAGTCACGAAGTCCGCGTAGGCCACTTTCCATGCACCGCCGCCGCCTGCTGCCATGTCTGGGATCGATCCTTAAACTCGTGGATTGCAAGGAGAGACAACACCCGCGCCCGGAGCGCCGCGTCGGCGCCGCGGGCTTACGCCGCGTCGGCCTGTTTGAACAGCGTTTCCAGTTCCGTGCGGCTGGGGCGAACATCCGAGGTCACGCCGCGGCGGGCCTGATCCAGCGCCACCTTGGGCGGCACATTGTTCATGAAGGCCAAGACGCTAGTCACGATTGTGCGAAAAAACGCCATCTCGGCGTGACCCAGGGCGTCCATCCGCGCGGCCAAGGGGCCAAAGAAGCCATACGACGCGAGAATACCCAGGAACGTTCCCACGAGAGCGGCGCCCACTTTGTGGCCGATCTCCTCGACCGGCCCGTCGATGGCGCCCATCGTGATCACGATGCCCAGCACCGCCGCCACGATGCCGAAGCCCGGCAGCGCGTCGGCCGTTTTGCTCAGGGCGCCCATCGGCGCGTGATGTTCTTCCTCCATCACCTTCAGCTCGGCGTCGAGCAGCGTGGCCAACTGTTCGGGCGTGGCCGTGCCTTCGATCAGCGGCGAGAGCGCGCCGCAGATGAACTCACACACATGGTGATTGCCGCCGATGCGGGGATACTTCGTGAAAATATCGCTCTCATGCGGGTTCGCCACATGCGATTCGAGAATAATGAGCCCCTCGCGGCGGGCGACGCGCATCAAATCGTAGAGCGTTTGAAATAGCTCGCAGTAGGTTTGCCGGTTGAAAGGACTGCCTTTAAGCGTCGTGAGAATGCCGCGCACAAGGTCCTTGAGCACGTTCATCGGCGACATGATGATCAGCGCGCCCAGCGCGGCGCCGCCGATGGTGAGCACTTCGGTCGGGTGAATCAGCGCCCCGATCTGCCCGCCCGAAAGCACGAAACCCGCGAGCACGGCGCCAACAACGACAACGCATCCGATAATCACAACCATGGGGACGAGCCTATCGCTAAAACATTCGGGCGGGATTCGAGGCGGGCCACAAGTAGGCGGGACGATCACACCGTTCGGCAAGCGAGGCTAGGGGCCGCCGGGTCGACCGTTTCCAAATATATAGCACGCAATTCGCAAGCCGCCCGACGCGAATCGTTCGAGCGTCGGGCGGCCGGGCAATGCGGGGTGGGTCGGGTTTTGCGGGCAACGCCGCGGACGCCGATTGTGCCGATGCGTGGGCCATGCTCGCCGACGCGTCGATTGCGGCCGGAATCCCACGGTAATCAATGGCGACACCGCGATCCTGTTTCGCAAACTACCTTTTCGCTGTGTGGCTCGACGCGAAATGGGTGTTCCAGCCCGCGCAAGCCTTGGTCCATGTGACATCAACCTTCGCGAACATTTTCTACCGCCTATGTCCACCATTTTTCATGCGGATCAATTGCCATTTGTCTACTTCGCGACCGGCTTGGCTTGGCTCGCGATCGCCCTCGGCATGTTACATGCCCGCTGGCGGGGGAGCCATGTTTCGCGCTGGCTGATCGCATGCCTGGCGCTCGAAGGCGGCGCGGGATGGATGGAAGCGATCGTTGTTCGCATGACAGCGCTCGGCGGCGGACATGCTTTGTCACCGATGCCGGGGGCCGAGGGCTACAACCCGTTCGAGCTGGCGAGAATCGTGATGCTCGCCGGCTCCTGCGCCGCCGCGGTGGAATATGGCCTGTGGCGGCTCGCCCGCCATCGCCGCTTGTTGCCGAGCCGCTGGGTTTACTCGTTGCTCCTCGCTTGGCTTGCGATCGGCGCCTGGGCGCTCGATCGCTCGTGGCTGGCAATGGGCATTTGTTCGTTGCGGGCGTGGCCGGGCGTGGTGGCGGCCGCGGTTTGGCTTTATTATTTGCCGACGCACAAATATTTCACGAATCGACTGGCGTTGCTTGCTTTTCACATGACGCTTTTGCTCGCGGCGCTGGCGAGTTGCCTGGCGCCGCCGGTGGTCCATATGTTCATCACGCTCCTGGCAACGCTGCCGGCATGGCGAATATTGGCCCGCCGCGGCGTGAGACGATCTCACGAAGAAGCGCCCTTGAGTGGCGCGCTGCCGCATGCGGGCGACGTGGCGACGCGCATCGGCTTGTGGCGAAGGGCCGCGCCGCCGGTGTCGTTTGGTCTGGCGCTGCTCGTCGGATGGTTTGCCTTGACCACGCCACCGCGAACGGCGCCGCTTGCCGCCGACGAGCAAGAGATCGCCGCGCTCGTCGAATCCCTGGAGCCGGCGCACGCCGTCGAACCGCGGAGTGATCGCGAGCGACAACTCGAACGCTGCGGACTCGCGCTCGCGCCGATCGCGGCGCTGGTGCTGGCCGTGTGGGGACTCTCGCGGTTGCCCTTCGCGCGATAAGCGGCGCGGAGCGCCGAACGACGCGACTCGCTCGCCCTGTTCATGCCTCGACCGGGCGCGTCGCATCGAGCCGCTCGCGACGATTCACGCGCCGCAGGCGTTCGAGCGCCGCGGCCATGCCGAGCAATGTCACCGCCGCGATGCCGCCGGCGCTCCACAGTCGATTGACCGCGACCGCTTGTCGCCACCGAGCACGCAGATCGTCTTGCGCCGCCCGATCGAAACAGAGTTGGGCAAAGGCTTGATGCATTGCTCCGATCGAGGCTTCCGTGGTTTCGTAGTGCCGATCGCGTTCGACATGATCGCGCAGATACTCAATATCGAGCGCGACAAGGCGACTGGCGTCGGCGCCGAGAAAATCATCGAGATATTCCGCCCCGGCGGCGAGCTCGGCGGCTTCCAAGGGCGCTGGCATTCGCCCGGCGTGGCATAGAGGCCCGAGCGGACGACGGTCACGTAACTGCCGTTTCGTAACGTCGCGGTTTGTTCGACCCAATCGGGTCGCGGTATGGGGTTGAGCTCGATCGGTTCTCGCTTTACGGTTACCTGCTCGTCGAGCGTCGGGGCCCGATGCGAAGCATCTTTCTCCGGCCGCGTTGAGCGCGACTCGATGTACGCCACTTCGTTGGAACTCCGCGCCATGCGGAGCGTGAAAACTCCCATCAGCACAAAGCCTCCGACCCCAACGAACCCCACGATGCCCAGCGCCAAGAGCCAGCGCTGAAACACGAGCGCCAGCACGAACAGCGCAACCAGCATCATGGCCATAAGCACCACGCCACCGAGCGCCACCCAAGGCAGCCACACCGGAGCTTGTATTGCATGCATCAGCGAATCTCCTTCCGAGCATCTCGGCCGCGCGCGCCATGCGGCAAAGCCCGCCGTGTTCGCTTGCCATCGATCGGCTCGCCGACATCAAGCGGCTCGAGCGGGCTGGCCAGTTGCGTGGTGAGCGAGATCGCGGCGGCGACCATCAGACCCCAGGGTTGCGGAAAGGGACACAACATGTTCAGCAGCCAAGCCGCGAGCACGGCCCTGGCCACCGAGCCCAGGCTCACGCGCCGCAGCCGCGCCGGGTCTGCCTGCCGCCACCAACGCGGGACCGCGAAGAGCAGTCCGAAATAAATTGCGAATGTCCACACACTCGGCCTGCCGTCGATCAGCGACAGGTTAATCCACGATCGGGCAAAGACCCCGGAGTCGATCACAAACCGCGAATCGCCCGGCAATTCGACGAACAAGATGCGATGCAAGCCCCAGGTCGCGATTCCGAAGGCGAGCCCGATCACGAGCATGGCAAACCGCCGCAAGGTGATGTCGCCCAGGGCGCCTTCCCAGGCTTTGGCCGGAACCATCACGCACCAGGAGCCCAACGTGGCGACCATCCACAGCCACGCAAACTGCTGCGGCTCGGGCGGAACGCCGCGGGCCAGCAAGAGCAGCACGCCCGTCACCACCGCGACCCCCGCGGCAAACAACATCGCGCCCAAGAGATCGGCCATTCGCTCGCGCGGTGATTTTGACGCGGGCGACGAATTGGCGAGCAATGCGAGCGAAGCGCCGAGGGTCGGGTTTTCGCGCCGCGCCGGGTTTTCGCGCGCAACGAGACTCGCCCGCGGCGTCGGGCTACCGTGCGCGAAGGTCAAAGGCCGCGTGCCGGCGAAGCTGGGCAGCCGGTCGACCATGGCCTCGACCGACTCGAAACGCGCTTCCGGATCCTTGGCCATCGCCCGGCCGACCACCGAGCGATAGGGCTCGACGAGCGCCGTCAGATCGGGCGTTGCCGTGAGATGCTTCATCAGCACTTCGCCCACGCTTTCGCCCTCGAACGGCGCGCGGCCAGTGAGCGTTTCATGGATCAACACGCCCAAGGCATAAATGTCGATCTGCTTGCCGTAGCGACCGTTGGCCACCTCGGGCGCCATGTAATGCACGGTGCCCACGCTATCGGTCTGCCCGCTGCGGCGACCACATGAAATGTATTTCGAGAGGCCGTAGTCGCCGAGCTTGACGATGCCTTCGTCGACGAACACATTGCCTGGCTTGAGGTCGCGATGCACGATTCCGTGGTCGTGTAGATAGGCGAGCCCGGCCGCCGCGCCGCGGGCCCATTGGCAAGCTTCCTCGGGTGGGAGTCCCTGGGGGGCTCGGGCCAAGCGGTCTTCGAGCGACTCGCCGGCAATGTATTCCATGACCACCCAGATGTTGTCTTCCGCGTCGCGCTTGATGTCGTGGAGCGCGAGCAGATGCGGATGCTTGAGATTCAAGCAATGGCCGACTCCGCGCAGTTCGACATCGAAATTGCGCCGCACCAGCTTGAGCGCCACATCCTTGCCGGCTTCGCTCACCGCGTAATACACTTCGCCAAAGCCCCCGCGACCCAGCCCGCGCTTGATCGTGTAACCCTCGAGTGGGCGGGAACCGGTGGCGTGGAGAAACTTCATGGCGGCTCGGGCCGGCCCCGGCGGAGTTTCGGTTCGTGGAAATGGAGCATTCATGGCTATTCGCTCGCACGAACCATTATCGCAAACCGCCGCGGTCCGGCAAATCACCCGCGCGAAGCAAGGCGCCGATCGCGCTGCAAAGGCGCCCGGTTCGCATTCTCCGGGCAATAAGGCTCCAAACCGAGCGAAATCTCTTCGCCCACGATCCGACTCTCGCTCGTCAACCAGCCCGAGGTCGCTCCGACTTGGCCATCGATCTCCAGCGGCGATTGCGCGAGACAGGCCCAGCGATCGCCGCGCCGGTAGAGCGTGAGCGCCGACGACCAGCGGCGGCAAACGATATGGCTCCGCGGATCGGGCCCCAGCAGAACCGTGTCGGCCGCCAGCACGATCGCATTGACCGCCGGATTCGTCCGATGCCCGCTCATGATGTCGAGCCGCGCCGAAGCGCTCAGCGGATGGGGCCGAGAAAATCGCAACCGCGCCGGTGCGCCTAGCCCGATCACCGCGCCATCGACCAGCGCCACGGGACCGGTCGTCGGCCGGCCATCGATCGAGGTGGGCCCCGAGGGCGCGAGCACATAACCCTCGCGATCGCGAGCGATCGTGGCATGCTCCGGGCGAAGATCGGCCCAAAGCGCGATCTCGGGCAAACGATCGCCCGCGGGACTATCGGCGGGGCCGAGCGATACTCGCGATTGCGAGCACACGAGGAACCCGCCCACGGCGTCGATCCAGAGCACGAAGTTTTCGAACGTCGCCCCAGCGCCGCCGAGCGCGCCGGCGGGAATCGTATCGGCGCGAGGTTGGGTGTTGCGCGGCAAGTTGGTCGAGGAGTTTCTCACTGTCGAAAAGACTCGCCTGTTGAAAAAACTCGCGGTTCGGAAAAACTCGCTGCTCGCAACCTCACGGCGTCGTCGCGCCGACCTCCTTGGCCGCCAGACCGCTTTCGCCCGACTCGCCGCCCGGCGCCGCCGAATGGCCCGCTTCGAGATAGCGTGTCACCTGCTCGACGATATCGTTGCCGGACGATGGCGAGAGGCTGATTTCGTCGTGGATATCATGGTCCGCGTCGACGAGCTTCTGCGACACCGCCAGGCGGGCCTTCAACTCGCCCAACAATTCGCGCACCCGACCCAGTCGGCTATCGTCGAAATTATAATCGCTCGTCGTTTGGGCCACCTCGACCATTTTCGAGCGGGCCTCGAGGTTCTCGACTTCGACCTCGAGCTCGACGCTTCGCCGCCAACATGCCCTCGAGTCTTTTGTCGCGAGGCGTCGAGGCTGCGTTTGCGGGCTTGCTCGATCCCGGCGAGGCTCGCGAGCGTGGCCTCATGCGTCTTGAATCGCTCGAACCGCCGAGTGAGATCGGTCTTGACCGCGGCGCAGTCGTACTTGCGGCCATTGTACTCGAACGAAACCGCGTGCGTCGCGAGGTCGTCTTTCAGCCGGGCCAATTCACCCCGCTCGCGATCGACGGTCGTTTGCAGGGCGGCGATTTGCTTGCCCAACCGCTCGACCTCGACTTCTTCCTGGGCGATTACATGCATGTTTCCACGAATGTCGGGCAGCAAGTTCTTCACCATGTCGCGGGCGCGGCTAAGCTCGAAATCCATCGGCACGCCGTTTTTCACCGAGTTTTTCACGATTCCGACCGAGGCGCCGAGATAACTCAGCGCGTTGCGCCCGAAGCACAATGTGGAGAGCAGCGCCACGGCGGCGGCCCCCAGAACGACTTTTTTCAATAGGAACATCGCTCGATCCCTCCCTTAATGTGACATGCGATCTCGAATGGCGGCCATGCAATGTTGTTCGCTGGCGAAGACGTTTTATTGACCTTGAGGGCGAAAATTTTTTTTCTCCGGCCGCCCTCTTGCGCATCTTGGCGCCATGTGCGAAGATTTTTTCTTTGGGAAAACGCTCCCGGGCCCCTCGAGCGATGCAGAGCACGATCGAACCGCTTGTTGCCCAGATCCACGCCTCGCGCGTGCAGCTTTCGCTCGCGCTCACCGGCGGGGGATCGCTTGCGATTGGCGAATTGCTCTCGGCGCCCGGCGGATCGCGAACGGTGCTCGAATGTGTCGTGCCTTATGCTTCGGCGGCGCTGGAGGCGTATTTGGGCAAGTTGCCCGATCAATACTGCTCCGAAGCGACGGCCCGCGCGATGGCGATGGTGGCGTTCGCGCGGGGCGGCTCGCTGGGCGGCGAATGGCCTCGCCGCGCGGGAGTGTCGCTCACGGCGAGCCTGGCCTCGGATCGGCCCAAACGCGGCGAGCATCGCTTGCATTTGGCCTGCCAGACCGGCGCGGCGACCGTGGCGGTGTCGCTCATCTTGGCCAAGGGCAGCCGCACTCGGGCCGAGGAAGAGCGACTGGCCGCCACCTTGTTGCTGAACACGATCGCCGAGGCCGCCGGCCTCGAAGTCGCCAGCGCCCGTCGAGCTGATCAAGGGCGAAACGCTCTCGATCGATCGCCACGACGCGTCCGACGCATGGCAAGACTTGTGGTCGGGTCGCGTGGCCAAATTGGTCGCCAGCGGCCCGGACGCGATCGAAGCACGGAGCGCCGCGCCGGCCGTGATCTTCTCCGGCGCCTTCAACCCGCGCCATCATGGCCACGAACAGATGGCCCGAGTGGCCGAGAAGTTACTCGGTGCGCCGGTCGCTTGGGAACTGCCGATCGAAAACGCCGACAAGCCGCCGCTCGATTACCTGGAGATGGCCCGAAGGCTGCGGCAGTTCGGCGCCGACGAGAGCGTGTATCTGACTCGCGCCGCAACCTTCGCGGCCAAAGCCGAGTTGTTTCCGGGAGCGACATTCATCGTGGGCGCCGACACGCTGCCGCGGATCGATCAACCGCGGTTCTACGGCCACGGCGAAGCCGCTCGCGACGCGGCGATAAACGCCATTGCCGCCCGCGGTTGCAAGTTCCTGGTGTTCGGCCGGCTGATGCCGCTCGACGGCGCCGCGGGCGACGCTGGATTTCGCTCGCTCTCGCGGCTCGAAGTGAGCCCGGCGCTGCGGGCGATTTGCATTGATGAAGTCGCGGCCGAGCGATTTCGCGCCGATGTATCGAGCACTGAACTCCGGACCGGACAATGAACGCGCGACCTTCCAGCGGCGCCGGAAATGGCTCAAAGCAGATCGGCGGTCGTGCGCTGGGCGGAGATTTTCACGCTCAGCAAAAACGTCGCGGCGGCAAACGCGATCGTTACTCCCCAGCACAATGCGAGCGAGGGCGTGTCGGCCGGCACCGGCGGGTTTTCGATCGATAGATAAAGCAGCCGCCGCAGTCCCGCCACGCAGTAGGTCAGCGGGTTGGCGTGCATCACGATCGCCATGCCGGCTTCGCCCCAGCCCATGCCTTCGCGCCAGGGCGGTGCGGGGAAAAACGACCCGCTCAGGAGCCACATCGGCATGAGAAACACGCTCATGATCGCGTGAAAGCCCTGCGAGCTGTCGAGCCGCCAAGCAAAGATGAACCCGAGCCCGGTGAGCGCCAAGGCCGTGAGAAACGTGAACGCCACGATCGCCAGGAACGACACGATCGTAAAGGAGATGCCCTGGGTCGGCGCGAGCATCAGGAACACGAGTCCCTGCGCCAGCGCGATCAATGTGCCGCCGAGCAATTTGCCGAGCACCATCGCCCAGCGCGGAATCGGCGCCACGAGCACCGACTGCAACAGCCCCTCGCGGCGGTCTTCGATGATCGAAATCGTGGTGAAGATCGAGGTAAACAGGAGAATCAACGTGAGCGAGCCGGGAAAGAAGAACTCGCGATAGCTCACCGCTCCGGCCGCCACGCCCGGCGCGCGAAACGAAGGCCCCAGCCCCAGGCCAAACAGCAGCCAAAAGATGATCGGCTGACCGATGGCCCCGAACACGCGATTGCGCTGCCGGATGAACCGCACCCACTCGCGCCGACAAAGCGCCATGGCCGCCAGCAGCGGCCGAGGTTCGATCGGCGCGCGCCCCGCGATTCGAGGCTTCCGGATAAAGTTTCGCTCGCGGCGGCGGTGGTCATTTCAGTCGCCATAATTGCTTCGTGTGCCTTGAAATTTTGTTGCATGCCCCGGTGCATCCGGGCGAGTGGCGACCCGAGTTCGTTGGTAACTTCGATCCGAACGATTCAATGACGCTTGCGGGCGCCCTTCGCTGGCGGGCCATCGTCGACGCGCGGCTGCATGAAGCGATGCCCAGTGCGGTCGATGAACACATCTTCCAGCGTCGGCTTGCCGAGCGTGATCGCTTGGATATCCTCGGGAAACGCCTCGACCAGCCGCGCGATCCACTGCGAGCCGTTGGCCTGCTCGAGTCGCACCGAATCGTCGATCCGCCGCGCGTCGCAACCGAAACGTTCGCGAATGGCGTCCGCCAGCCGATCGGGCCGCGGCGACTGGATCGTGATCGCATCGCCGCCCACGGTCGATCGCAGCGCGTCGGGCGAGTCCCAAGCCACGAGCTTGCCGTGATTCAAAATCGCGATCCGATCGGCCTTGTCGGCTTCCTCGAGCAGATGGGTCGTCAGGACGATCGTGACCCCTTGCTCCGAACGCACCCGGCGCAAGATAGTTCCACAAGTCGACGCGGGCCGCGGGGTCGAGGCCGGTGCTCGGTTCGTCGAGAATCAGCAGCCGCGGCTCATGGATGAGGCCCTTGGCCAGTTCGACCCGACGCCGCAGACCGCCCGAGAGCGTTTCGGTGCGTTCATGGGCCCGATCGGCCAGCGCGAGCGCGTCGAGCATGGTCCGCACGCGGGCGTCGAGCCGGGCGCCCGAGAGGCCGTAGAGGCTGCCTTGCAGGCGGATGTTTTCGACGACGGTTAGTTTCTTATCGAGGCTCGGCGCTTGAAACACCACGCCCATCAACTTGCGGGCTTCATGGCGCTCGACGCCAAATCGTGGCCCAACACGCGCATATGGCCCGACCGGAGCGGGATCAGGGTCGAGAGCAGGCGAAACAGCGTGGTTTTGCCGCCGCCATTGGGCCCGAGCACCGCCACGATCTCGCCGGCGGCGATCGAAAGCGAAAGGTCATCGAGCGCCTGCCGCGAGCCGTAGGCATGGCTAACATGGTCGATATCCACGGCGATCGGAGCGATCATGCGAAGAGGAATCCTCGGCGTGAGAGAAATAGTCGGGCCGCCAGCGCGCCGCCACTCGAGCAAGGCATTATAACCTGGAATCACGCTCGATGGGGGCCTAAATTTCGAGGCGCAAAATGCCGAAATGCCTCGACGCATCCACGCCACTGGGCCATGCTCGCCAGCTCGCCGCGCTCACGCGATCAGTTCGCTAATCACGCGCACGGCTCGACGCCGGTGAGCCGCTGATCGAGTCCCTGGTAGCGGTAGGTGAATCGCTCGTGGTCGAAACCCAGGAGCTTGAGCACCGTGGCATGGAAGTCGTGGATATGCACCGGGTCTTTCGTGATGTTGTACGAAAAATCGTCGGTCTCGCCATGCACCACGCCGGGCTTCGCGCCGCCGCCGGCCATCCACATCGTGAAACAGCGGGGATGATGATCGCGACCGTAGTTGTCGTGGCTGAGCGAGCCTTGCGAATAGATCGTGCGCCCGAACTCGCCGCCCCAGATAATCAATGTCTTGTCGAGCAGCCCGCGCTGCTTGAGGTCTTGCACCAAGCCATAGCACGGCTGATCGACATCCTTGCACTGCATCGGCAATCGGCCGGAGACATTGCCGTGGGTATCCCAGTTGTTGTGATAGATTTGCACGAACCGCACGCCCCGCTCCACCAGCCGCCGCGCCAGCAGCACGCTATGGGCGAAGCTCCCCGGCTTTTTGATGTCTTCGCCGTAGAGCGCTTCGGTCGTCGGCGGTTCGTCTTCCAGCCGCACCAGCTCCGGAACGCTCGATTGCATGCGGTAGGCCAATTCGTATTGCTGGATGCGCGCCTGGGTTTCCGGGTCGCCAAGCTCGCGGAACGTCAATTCATTCAGCGCCGACACGCCGTCGAGCATCTTGCGGCGCACATCGGCCGACACGCCATCGGGATTGTTGATATAGAGAATCGGATCGCCGCCCGAGCGAAACGACACTCCGGCATGATCGCTCGGCAAATATCCGCTCGACCAGAGCCGGGCCGAGATGGCTTGCAGTTGCTCGGTATTGCTCGGTTTGGCCACCAGCACCACGAACGACGGCAGATCGTCGTTGAGCGAGCCGAGCCCGTAGCTCGACCAGGCGCCCAGGCACGGCCGGCCCGTGATCTGGTTGCCGGTCTGCATGAAGGTGATCGCCGGTTCGTGATTGATCGCCTCGGTGTGCATGCTGCGAATCATGCACAGATCATCGATCATCTTGGCGGTCCAGGGCATTAGCTCGCTGATCCAAAGGCCGTTTTGGCCATGCTGGGTGAATTTGTACTTCGACGGCGCGATCGGAAAACGGGCTTGGCCCGAGGTCATGGTCGTGAGCCGCTGGCCTTGGCGGATCGAGTCGGGCAGGTCCTTGTCGTACATCTCGTTCATCTTCGGCTTGTAGTCGTACAAGTCGATCTGCGAAGGACCGCCGACCATGTGCAGATAGATCACATGCTGGGCTTTGGCGGCGAAGTGGGTGAGGTTCGGGTGGGCGGCGTGCATGAACCGCGGCGCCGGCTCGGCGGCCGAAAGCCGATCGCGACCCAGGAGCGCGGCCAGCGCCGCGGCGCCGACAATATCGGACCCGCGCTGAAGAAAATGGCGCCGGGTAAGCGCTTGGCGAAGTTCGGCCAGGGGATGCATCGCGTGCCTCCAATTTATTTATTGAGTGATTCGTCGAGGTTCATCAGCTCGCTGGCCACCATCGTCCAGGCGGCGAGCGTCGCCGAATCGAGCGAGGCGTCGGCTTTCGATTCACCGATGGCCACGAGCTTTTTCGCGTCGTCGCCATGCGCACGATAATGTTCCTCGAGCGCCGCTTGCCCGCGAGACACGATCGCCGCTTCCTCGGCCCGAAGCGATCGGCCGAGCAGCCGCCGGGCGATGAAATCTTGCCGGGCGGAAGTCTCGGGGCTATCGAGCATTGCCCGCTCGGCCAAATGCCGGGCGGCTTCGACGAACTGGATATCGTTGAGCGTCACCAGGGCTTGCAGCGGCGTGTTGGTTCGCTCGCGGCGCACGGTGCAAACTTCGCGGCTCGGAGCGTTGAAGATTTCCATCGAAGCCGGCGGGGCCGAACGCTTCCAAAGCGTGTACATGCTCCGGCGATAGAGCGCGTCGCCGTGGTCTTGCTTGTAATTCCGCGTGTCGCTGCCCGGCATCGCCACCGCTTCCCATACCCCCTCGGGTTGGTAAGGCCGCACGCTGGGCCCGCCGATCGTGGACACAAGCAGTCCGCTGGCGGCCAGGGCGTAGTCGCGCACCATTTCGGCTTCCATGCGGAAGCGAGGGCCGCGCGAGAGCAGCTTGTTCGCGGCGTCGCGTTCGAGTTTGAGCGGGGTGTTGAGCGCGGCTTGTCGATACGCGGCCGAGGTCACGAGCAGCTTGAAGAACTTTTTGACATCCCAACCCGATTCGCGGAACTCGACCGCCATCCAATCGAGCAGTTCCGGATGCGAAGGCAGTTCGCCGCTGAGGCCCAGGTCGCCGGTGGTGCGCACCAGTCCCACGCCGAACACCTCTTGCCAAAAGCGATTCACCGTCACCCGGGCCGTGAGCGGATGCGCGGGATCGACGAGCCACTCGGCCAATCCCAGCCGATTTTTCGGCGCGCCGGCGGGAAGCGGCGGAAGCCAGGCGGGAGTGAGCGCCTCGACCTGATCGCGCCGCTTGTCGTATTCGCCGCGGTAGAGCACGAACGCCTTCGGCGGCTCGTTGCGCTCGCTCATCACATGCGTGATCGCCCCGCGCTGGGTGATCGCCGATTCTTCGCTCTTGAGCGTCGACTGACGGCCAACCAACTCGCGGCTCGCGACATCCATCGCCTCGAGCCACCAATCGTAGAGCTCCTTGGTTTCGGCCGGAGTGCGATTATCCTTGGCCTTCGAGACGAGCCACGCGGCTCGCGTGGCCTCGGCCACTTGCTTGATTTCGACTTCCGAGAGCGGCCGATCGTAGACGCGCAGGTCTTGAATCGAGCGCGTCGTTTAGGCGCGAACCGTTGTTGCGCTGGGCGACGCGGAAGGGCACTTCGGTGCGAATCGTGTTTTTAAGATTGTCGGAACCGGTCGATGTTTTTTGGAGCTCGCCGTTGACATAAATCTTGAGGCCCTTGGCTTTGCTCGATCCATCGTAGGTCACGGCCAGATGGTTCCACGAATTCGGCTTGAGCCGACTCTTCGATACGACCTTGAGCGCGTCCTTGCCGTCCCAGGCATGGATCACATGCGAGCCGACCATGCCGTTCTCGATCCAAAGGTCCCAGCCACGATAGTCGTGGGCGTCGTCCATGCGGGCGAACACGGCGCCGGTCTGATCGGCCTTCGACAGCTTGACCCAGGCCGAGCGCGCTAAACGGCTGATCTCGCTCGAAGTCACCCGCTTCGGCCACCGCGAGCTCGAGGCCGGGTTGACTCTTGAAGCTCTGCGTCGAGACATGGCCCGCGTCCCAGGCCAGCGGGCCGATGGCCGCCACTTGCCGCGACTCGCCGTTGACCAGCATATTCACCGAATCGCCTTGCCCTTCGTTCAGGAGAGCGAGCAATTTCAGGCCATTGCCGGGGGCCAGGGCAATCGTTTCGGCAGGAGTGGCGGTCAAGGCCCAGGCGTCGAAATCGGCGCGGGCCGAGGTTTGTCGCGCCGCGCGCTGCCGCTCGACTTCGGCCAATTCGGCGGCAATCAGTTGATACCGAGGTTTGTCCTCGTCTCGCGGAACGAACACCACCGGCGGTGGGTCTTTTTTGTTGCCGTCCATACGCGCGCTGCGGCGTGTTGTTGAAAAACGCGGCGAGCTCGTAGAACTCGCGTTGGGAGAGCGGATCGAACTTGTGATCGTGGCACACGGCGCACCCGGCCGTGAGCCCGAGCCAGACCTGGGCCGTGGTTTCCGTGCGGTCGCGATCGTAGAGCACCAGGTACTCCTCGTCGATCGCGCCGCCTTCGTTGGTCGTGATATTGCAGCGGTTGAAACCCGAGGCGATTTGTTGTTCGAGCGTGGCGTCGGGAAGCAGGTCGCCCGCGAGTTGTTCGATCGTGAATCGATCGAATGGCTTGTTGCGATTGAAGGCGTCGATCACCCAATCGCGGTAGAGCCACATCTCGCGATAGTTGTCGAAGTGAATGCCGTGGGTGTCGGCATAGCGCGCGGCGTCGAGCCAATAGCGGGCCCGATGTTCGCCCCACGACGGCAGCGTCAGCAGGCGATCGACATAGCGCTCGTAGGCGTCGATCGAGGGATCGGCCACGAATTGATCCACATCCTCGGGCGCGGGCGGCAACCCGGTGAGGTCCAGGCTCAAGCACCGCGCCAGCACGCGGCGATCGGCCTCGGGCGCCGGCTCGAGCCCCTCGGCTTCGAGCCGCGCGAGCACGAAACGATCGATCGCGTTGCGCGGCCAAGCTTCATTTTTCACCGCCGGCGGTTCGCCGCGCCGGGGAGCGAGAAACGACCAATGCGGTTCATACTCGGCGCCGGCGGCGATCCAACGCTTGAGCGTTTCCTTCTCCGCGGCCGAGAGGTCCTTGTGAGTGGCCGGCGGCGGCATCACTTCTTCGGGATCGGCGCTGAAGATTCGTTCGATCACGCCGCCATGCTCGGCGTCGCCCGGCCGAATCGCCTGCTTTTCGATCGCCAACTCACGGCGGTCGAGCCGCAGTTCGCCTTTGCGCAACGCGCTATCGGGCCCGTGGCAGCGGAAGCAATGTTCGGCCAGAATCGGCCGCACCTCGCGATTGTAGCGCGGCGCCTCGGCGGCCAAGCCCGCCGAAAGGTTCATCCACGAAGCGCCGCAAAGAACGAACGCTATGAGCCGGAGCGACATCGCAAAATCCTCGGACGCAAAAGGGCCTTGGAAACAACTAGGGTCGTCGGGCTGGGGGCGGGAGCGGTGTCGCTTGGCAAAACAAGCAAGACACACCGCCATCGAGGCAGGCTCGGGCGACGCGAAACTCAACCCTTCGATTATAACGAACGCGGACCCCGCGCAAAAAATATTCCGCAAGATTTACCGATGCGGTCTGCTCCTGGGAACCGGCAGCCGGCGCCCGATCGCCGGGGGCGGCCGCGCGATTTTTCTCCCCTTGATTGCAGCCTTCTACCAATAGGTTAGAATCGCGGGGAGCGCGGTAAACGCCCCGCTTCGCTCGCGAAATCCGCGCGAACCGCGGGGGCATGCGCGACCTGGGCCGGTCGACGACTCGCCCGGCAGGCAACCTTCCCCCACCCGGCGATAGCGATGAACGCAAACTGTGGCGATGAACTCGAAGCAGCGTCGCGATCGTGGCCGCGGCGCCATTTGCTCGATATCGAAAGTCTCACCGCCGCCGAAATCTCGACCTTGCTCGACACGGCGGTCGCCCTCAAAAACGCGACCGGCAACTGCGCTCGCAAGCTGCCGCTCCTCGCCGGTCGCACGGTGGCGAATCTATTCTTCGAGAATTCGACTCGCACCAAAACCAGCTTCTCGCTCGCCGCCCGACGGCTGGGCGCCGACACCGTTGATTTCAGCGCCTCGGGCAGCAGCCTCGCCAAGGGCGAGACCCTGATCGACACCGCGCGAAATATCGAAGCAATGGGCATCGACGCCGTGATCGTGCGGCATCGCACTCCCGGCACTTCGCATCTGCTGGCGGCCAACCTCGAATGCGCCGTGCTCAATGCCGGCGATGGTCCGCATGAACATCCGACCCAGGGCCTGCTCGATATTCTTTCGATCCGCGAGCGGCTCGGCCGCGTCGCCGGGCTCACGGTGGCGCTCGTGGGCGATATCGCCTTCAGCCGCACGGCCCGCTCGAATATCTGGGGCCTCACCAAACTCGGGGCGCATGTGATCGTGTGCGGCCCGTCGACGCTTGTTTCGCGCCGCTGGGAAGAATTGGGCGTGGAAGTAGCCTACGATCTCGACGCGATCTTGCCGCGGTGCGATGTGCTGAATCTGCTGCGCATTCAATTCGAGCGGCAATCGACGCGACCGTTTCCCAGTGTGCGCGAATACGCGCTGCTCTATGCGATGAACCGGCAGCGGCTGGCGCTGGCCAAGCCCGATGTGCTGATTCTTGCTCCGGGACCGATCAATCGCGGCGTGGAAGTCACGCCGGAAGTGGCCGATGGCCCGCACTCCGCGATCTTGGAACAAGTGACCAACGGCCTGGCGGTGCGCATGGCGGCGCTGTGGCTGATCTTGGGCGAGAAAGCCGAGGGCGCCGCGAGCGCGCAGCCCCGTCGGTCGCGACCGCTTCCTAATGGAGTTCGATTCGAAGCGGCGCACGATGCGTCGAAGCGATTAAGAGCCCATCCGACAACTCCCCCTCTCCTTTTTTGGGAGAGGGTAGGGCGAGGGCTCGCCGAAGTTGTCGGATAGGCTGTAAACCCACGGTCCCCCACCCTATCGCCTCAGGAATGACCATGTCGAGCATTGTGATCGAAGGCGGCCGCGTGATCGACCCCAGCCAAAAACTGGACCGGATCACCAATGTGCTCATCGAAGGCGGACATATCGCCGCGCTCGATGTTTCGCCCGACGCGGCCGAGACCCGCATCGACGCCGGCGGGCGCATCGTGTCTCCGGGCCTGATCGACATGCATGTTCACCTGCGCGAGCCCGGCCGCGAGGAAGACGAAACGATCGCCACCGGCACCGCCGCCGCCTTGGCCGGCGGGTTCTCCTCGATCGCGTGCATTCCAAACACCGAGCCGCCGATCGACACCCAGGCGAGCGTCGAGTTCGTTCAGCATCAAGCGGCCCGGGCCAACAACTGCAATGTGTTCGTGGTGGCCACGGTCAGCAAGAATCGCGAGGGCAAGGAGCTGGCCGAAATCGGACAGCTTGTGCAGGCCGGCGCCGTGGCGTTTAGCGACGACGGCGCCCCGGTTTACGATCCCGAACTGATGCGCCGCGCTCTTGAATATTGTCAAATGTTCAATAAACCGGTGCTCAATCATGCCGAAGTTCGCGAATTGACGCAGGGCGGCGTGATGCACGAAGGGCTCGTGTCACTGGTGCTCGGCTTGCCTGGCATGCCGGCCGTGGCCGAAGACGCGATGACGGCTCGCGATATCTCGCTGGCCGAAGCCACCGGCGGACGCGTGCATCTAATGCATGTCTCGAGCGCGGGCAGTGTCGATATCGTGCGGCGGGCCAAAAGTCGCAATGTGCGCGTGACGACCGAAGTGTGCCCGCATCATTTCACGTTGACGGACGAATGCCTGCGGACGTTTGACTCGAATTTCAAGATGAGCCCGCCCCTGCGCGGCCAGCGCGATGTCGACGCCTGCATTGCCGGGCTGGTCGATGGCACGATCGACGCGATCTGCACCGATCACGCGCCGCATTCCTTGGAAAAGAAGATGCGCGAGTTCGATCAGGCGCCGTTCGGCATCGTGGGGCTTGAGACATGCCTGGGGCTGGTCGTCACGCAATTGATCCTGCCGGGTCACTTGGATTGGTCGACCGCGCTGGCCAAGCTCACGATGAACCCAGCTCGCATTCTCGGCATCGACAAGGGCACGCTCCGCGTGGGCGCCGACGCCGATGTCACGATCATCGATCCCGAGATTTCCTGGCGCGTCGATCCGACCAGGTTTCTCTCCAAGAGCAAGAACACGCCGTTTGGCGGCTGGCGCCTCACCGGGCAGGCCGAAACCGTGATCGTGGGCGGCAAAGTCAAATTCACGCGGGCGCGTCAACGGATGGCCACCTGCTGAGCAGCGGGCGCCCGCGCCGCCGCGGCGCTTTTCGCCGATCGTTGGGTACCATGGCGATTCTGATCGATGGCTACAATCTGCTGCATGCCAGCGGAATTCTGGCCCGCGGCATCGGTCCGGCCACGCTCCAGCGCACCCGCGGCGCCTGCTCGACTGTCTGGCCGAATCGCTCGAACCGCGCGAGCTCGCCCGCACCACGGTCGTGTTCGACGCCGGCACGAGCGCCAGCGGCCGCGTTCGCTCCGGTCGGCATCGCGGCATCGAAGTTCGTTTTTCGGCCGGCAAGTCCGACGCCGACGATCTGATCGAAGAGCTGATCCGCGCCGATTCCGCCCCGCGCCGCTTGGTCGTGGTGTCGAGCGATCATCGCATCCAACGCGCCGCGCGGCGACGCAAAGCGCTGGCCGTGGATAGCGATCGTTGGTTCGCCGAAGTGCTTCGCGGCCGGAGCCAGCGACGCCAAGCGGCCGACAAAGCCCCGGCCCACGCCCAACCGCCCGGCGCTGGCTCGGGGCGACTTGAGCCCCATGAAGTCCGCTACTGGCTCGAGCGATTCGGTATTGCCGAGGCACGCGCCGAGGTCGATCGGAACTCCGCCGCCGCCGAGCCACATCGCGCGGCCGACGACTCGTCGGAAGACAAGCACGAAGCGACCGATCCTCGCAATCCTTTCCCACCCGGCTACGGCGAGGATGTAACGCTCGACGATTAACCGCCTGTTAACGCGCGATTACGAGCGTTGGCGCGTCGACTCGAAAGCACGCACCACCACTCCGCATTCGGGACACGCCCCGGCGGGGAACACGAATTGTCCCAAGCAACGCGGGCAATAGGCGCGCGCGTCGTCGACCGGCGGCGGCGGGGAAAAGAATCCGCCGGTCTCGATGCCCAGCCGCTCCAACGCGCTCACGCGCCGCGCGAGCAATTGACCGCGAAACCAAGCCCGAGCTTGGCCCGCGGCCGAATCGAGCGAAAGCGAATCCTCGGGCCGCGGAAAGAATAGCTCGCGCATCCGCTGGGCGCCAAACGCCGCGGCGTCGTCGGGCGGGCACACCACGGCGGCCACCACCACCGGGTCGTGACCCGCGAGTCGGTCGCGGCCGATCGTCTCGGCAACGCGCATCGCCGAGCCGGGCGACACGGCCACGAGCAACATGTTTCCCAAGCTGGCCCAGCGGCTTTCCGCGACGAGTCGCCGCCGCACGAAAAAGCATCGGGCCACGATCACCGACCACAACGCGAGAAATAGGCCGGACACGATCACGCCATCGCCGACGAATAGCGAACGTGTTTGCCAATACATGATCGGCGCCGCGAGGAAGGTCGTGAGCCACAGGCCCTCGGCGGCGAAGCGGAGTCCCCGGGTTGCGCGGCGATATTCGGCGACCTTCGCCGCGACCTGTTGTTCGTCGCACAGCGTGTCGAGCAGTTCGGCCACGAGGCGCTCGCGCTCGCCAGGCGCGGCGCGATGCATCGCTTGCAAGCGGCCGGCGCAAAGCCGCGCGGCCGATTGCGACGACATTCTCGCGATCTTGCAATCGTCGATCACGAGAAATCGCTCGACAGCGACAATGTTGGCGATATCGCCAAACGCGCGCCAATCGCGAGCGTCTTCGGGCGAAGCGGCCTCGGCGGGCGCCGCGAGGAGCGCGATTCCGCGCATCGAGCGCGACCGGCCATTCGTCGCACACGAAGCTCGTGGTCGTGGGTAGCAGGCTGGTGAGTGTCAGGCGGCCGGTGTTGCCCGCCACGGGCGCGATCGACGCCATCGGCCGAGGCTTGCCGAAGCTGGCCGAAAAGCAGACCGCGCCGGCGGGTATCCAGCACAAACTTTCGAAGACATAGATCGCCGCCAGCACCAGCAGAATAATCTCGGTGTCGGTCATGGGGAGTCGGACGGCGAGGAGCTCACGCCGAAGAGCCGGCCGATGGCGGCGGCGATCGCCTTGAAGAACTTCACGATCGCCGCGCCCACGGCCAGCGCGCCAATGATGATGATCTTGGCGAACTTGGCGAACATGAGACCGAGCTTGGCGAGCAGGCCGGTTTTGGCCGCGGCGATGGCGGCGCCGCCGGTGATCAGACCAAGCAAGCCATATTCCGCCACCTTGTCGCCGGCGCGAAACTCGCCGTATTTATTGCCCGCCGTGAATTCGCAGCCGGCCGATAGTTCCTGGGCCTTGGGAATGAGCGCGGCCACGCGATCGGGACTGCTCACGAGCCCCACGCTCATCACGCCCTGCCGACTAAGCAGCCGTAAGTTGTAGTTGGCGAACTCGCCGCCATCGCTATTGCCCTTGAGGGCCCAGGTGAGATTCTTGATCGCGGGATCGTAGGCCGGCGGTTGAATCCAACCATCGATGTGCATCTCGCCCCAACCGCGGCGCTTGCGTTCGGCGTTCGACGCTTCGGCGCCCTCGCGAAAACTGTCGAGAATCGCCCCGGCGTCGAGCTTGTCCTTCTCGTCGTCGGCCACATGGCCGGTGTTTTGATAGTCAAACGTCATGAACCAGCCGCCATGATCCTCGGGCGCCATGATTCCCAGCAGCGACGGATCGGGCATGTTTTGCGTCAATTCCAAGAACGCGGCGACGCCGGGACCGGTCGTCAATTTGAAACCTTCGGGCACTCGCACCGTGGCGATCACCCCCAGCGGCGCGGTGACCGGGCCGGATTGCCAGGTGATCGACTTGTAAAGCTCGAGCTGATGCTGCTGGGCGGGCGTCAGCAGCTGATCGTCGATCGTGATCGACGCGTCGCCCTTGGACTCCGGCGCGGAGTTTTCGTTTGCCGGCGCGTCGGCCCAAACCGCTCCCGCGAAGCACCAGACCGCCAAGACCGCGAGCAGCCGGTCCGAATGTCGAACAGCAAGCCGCCGCGCAAGCATGCGACGCGTCATCGAAGCTCTCCTCAAGCTTGAAAGAAATGCGACCAGAAAAGAATGGAGCGAGCCCGAGTGGCGGCGCCGCGCCCGCGAGCCTCTCATCGTACCGGCGCTCAACCGGATTGCAACTAAATCCCCGGAAAGGGAGGGTCCCGACTGTTTTACGCGCGATTTGCCGGCGCCGGCGGCGGTTCGCTCCCGGCCGACATCGTGTTTTCCAAACTCTCCGAGCGCGTGATTTCGCCCAGTTTCTCTTTCCGGCTCGGTGATATTTCGCTACAAGGCTACCGTGCGCGGGGACTTTCTCGGCGCGGGCGGTCCCTTTTTTACTTGCCGGGAACGAACAATGCTCCAATCCTGCCGTGCTGTGCTTTCGGCGGCGCTTGTGCTTTGCATGACCTTGGGAATCGCTCCGGCCAAGGCCCTCGCGCAAAACGCCCGGCAGTGGGCCGATGCGCGAAAAGTGATGGTCGACGCCGATCTCGTGCCCAACGGCATCAAAAACCCCGCCGTGCTCGCCTCGATGCGCGGCACGCCGCGCCATGAGTTCGTGCCCGTGGCGCTGCGGCGGCAAGCCTATTTCGACATGTCGCTGCCGATCGGCCATCATCAGACCATCTCGCCGCCGTTCATCGTCGCCTCGATGACCCAGCAGCTCGATCCCCGCCCCACCGACAAAGTGCTCGAAGTCGGCACCGGCAGCGGCTACCAAGCCGCGGTGCTGAGCGGACTCGTGCGCGAGGTTTACACGATCGAGATCATCGAGGAGATGGGCAAAGCCGCCGCCGAACGCTTGCAGCGGCTGGGCTATGTGAATGTGAAGCCTCGCATCGGCGATGGATATCAGGGCTGGCCCGAGCAGGCGCCGTTCGACAAGATCATCGTCACCTGTTCGCCGGAGCAGATTCCGCGGCCGCTCGTGGACCAACTCCGCGAGGGCGGTCGCATGCTGATTCCCCTGGGGGAGAATTATCAGCAGACCCTCTACATGCTCACGAAGGAAAACGGCAAGATGGTGTCGCAGGCGCTCGAGCCGACTTTCTTCGTGCCGATGACCGGCAAGGCCGACACGCTGCGCACCCCCGACGATGGCACGCCGCTTTCGCCGCTGGTCAACAACGGTTTCGAGCGCCATGAACTGTTTCCGAATCAGCCCGATGGTTGGTTCTACCTTCGCCACGCGCGGCTCGACATGACCACCCTGGCCGGCCACGGCAAGCAGTGCCTGACTTTCTCCAACGACGAACCCGGCCGCGGCTCCCAGGCGCTGCAAGGCATGGCGGTCGATGGGCGCGTCGTGCATTCGCTCGACCTGAGCGCTTGGGTTCGCTGCGACAACGTGCATTTCGGACAAACGCCCGATCAATTGCCGCGCGTGCTCGTGACTTTCTTCGACGAGCAGCGCGGCGCGATTGCCCAGCAGGCGCTCGGCCCCTGGGAAGGCACCTTCTCCTGGAGCAAGAAGCGGGCGAATGTGCTCGTGCCGCTCGAGGCGCGGGTGGCGATCATCGCGATCGGGCTCTTGGGCGGCGTGGGCGAAGTGTCGCTCGACGACATCGAGATTCTGCCGGCGCCCGACGTGGCCTCGCGCCTCTCGCCCGACGCGCCGGCGTCTTCCGCCCCGCGAACACCCTCGCCCAGCCGCCGCTAGGATATCCACCCGAGCGGATATTCGCGATCGAGCCCGCGGTTCATTTCAGAATCTCGAACAGATTGCTGTAGTCGTCGGTCCACAAGCGCATGCGCCGCGGCGGGGGCAAATCGGCCGGATGGCTGGGATGCGATTCGAGATACGCCGCGCTCCGCGTGAGCGTGACCCAATCGGTGCGAAACACGAGCCGCTCTTCCTCGTCGCGCGTAATCGCGCGCGTCGAGCCGAGATGGAAATGCTCGGCCAGTTCCGCCACGACCGGCGCCAAGTCGATATAGCTGTTCGTGATATGAATCACCAACACGCCGTCGGGCGCGAGGTGCTTCATGTAGATCTCGAACGCCTCTCGCGTGAGCAGGTGCGTGGGAATCGAGTCGCCGCTGAAGGCGTCGAGCACCAGCACATGAAACTGCCACGATTGTTCCTGGTCGAGCGAGAGCCGCGCGTCGCCCAGCGACACATCATGCCGGCCGGCGCAGTCGCGCAGATACGTGAAATACGTCTCCGCCATCGCGAGCACATTGGGATTGATCTCATAGAAGCGAAAATAACTTCCCGGCCGGGCATACGCGGCCAGCGTGCCGATGCCGAGCCCCACGACGCCCACTCGCAAATCGTCGCGATCTTGAAAATAGAGCATCGCCTGGCCGACGCCGGTCGCGGGGGTGTAATACGAATTGGGCCGGAGGCTAAGCGCCGGGTCGAGGAACTGCCGGCCATGCACCACATGCCCATTGCGAAGCTGGCGATAGGCGAGTGTCGTGGGCCGGGGGCGATCGGCGGGCTCGGCCGGGTTTTCGACCTTCGCGGTCGACGAAAAAGCATGATCCGTCGCGGGGCCTCCCAGGGCGGCGAGTCGCTCGGCGGCCAGTTTCTCGGCCGCGAAAAAGGCCGCGGTTTCCTCGGCGTCGAGCTCGCGATCCTCGACCGACACGACACCATAAAAATTCCGCAGCCGAGCCAGCGGCGGATTTTCATACAGCGGCACGATCTGCCACGCGCAAATCGGCGTCGCCCCCAAGAGGGCCAGCGCGCCGAGCGCCGCCGCGCCCCGCCGCCGAGGCCATTGCCTCGCGCGCCCCACGCTTTCAACGATCGGCTTGAGACCCACGACCAGCGCCAGCACGAAACCGATCAGCAGCCCAAGTCGCCACTCGAAAAACGTGTGAAATATCCGCGGCGCCACGAGGCTCACAATCACTCCGCCCAGCGCGCCCCCCGCGGAAATGAGCATGTAAAACTCGGTGAGATGCCGGGGCGCGGGCCGCGAGCGAACCAGCTCGCCATGGCAGACCATCGCGATTCCAAACATCGCCGCGCAGTCGATCGCCAATTCCGCGATATAGTTCAGCGCGATATGAAAATGCGAATCGAGCACATGCTCCAGCGGCCCGACGCCGGCCGCGAGCAGGAGCGCCGCCGCCGCCAGCGGCCCGACCCAGCGCGGCGAATACCAACGCTCATGGTCGAACGCCACGATGAAGGTAATCAGATACAAGGCCAGCGGCGCGACCCACAAAAACGGCATCGGCGGAATATCCTCGCAAAGATGGTTCGTCGTGGCCAAAAGCATCAGCGAGGCGCAGGCCGGCAGGAGCAACCAACGGACGCGCCGCGCCGCGCCGGGCTCGGCGTCGAGCGAGGCCGAGTGCTCCGCGACAGCGGGCATCGCCGGCAAGAGTCCGCCCACTTCGCCCGGTTCGATTTCCGCCACGACCCGGGAAGTCACCGCGGCCCGCGCCGCTCCCCAGGCCGCCAGCGCGCACAGAACCGCGAAGATCGCGAATGCCGCCGACCAGATCGAAGCCTGACGCCCCAGATCGAGCGCCGGCTCGAACACCACCGGATAGGTAACAAGCGCCGCCAGCGAACCGAGATTCGAGAGCGCGTAGAGTCGGTAGGGCGAACGTCCGGGACAAGCCCTGGCGAACCAAGCTTGCAGCAGCGGCCCGGTGGCGGAGAGCGTCAGATACGGCGCGCCCACGCACACGGCGAGCAGCGCCAGAATGCGCGCCACCGGTTGCTCGCTGTCGAGCGGCTTCCAAGTCGCGCTCGGCAGAATCGGCAGCGCCAGCAGCGCCCCGAGCAGCAGCCCGGCATGCACCATGCCTTGCAACCGCGGCGAAAGCCATTGCTGGCTGGCATGCGCATAGGCATAGCCGGCGCAGAGCGCGACTTGAAAGAACAACATGCAAGTGGTCCACACCGCCGGACCACCGCCGAACCAGGGCAAGATGCACTTGCTCACCAGCGGCTGCACCTGAAACAGCAAGAAGGCGCTCAACAGCACGGCGCCCGCGAATATCCACCCCAGGCGAGACGACGCCCCGTCGGGCGATCGGGCCGGATTTGGCACATCGGACATGCGAAATTTCCCCTCTGAATGCGGCGGTTCACGAAAACGATTGGAGTCGCGGGCTCTTCCGCCCGGAGCTTGCGCCGGGCGCCTGTGCCGGGCGCTTCGGGCAATATTATCCACTGGGGGTTTATCGTCTGGGCTTCGGGCGAATTTCCCTTCATTTCAGGTTCGGGGCGAAATTATTCGGCGACCCGCGCCGTGGTTTCGCGCTGGGCATCGTGCAGTCGAGCATACACGCCGCCCGCGTCGAGGAGCTCTTGATGCTGTCCGGTCTCGACGATCCGTCCCCGCTCGAGCACCACGAGCCGATCGGCCTTGCGGAGCGTGCTCAGGCGATGGGCGATGGCGATCGTCGTGCGGCCGCGCACCAGGTTGTCGAGCGCGGCTTGAATATCGCGCTCCGTTTCCATGTCGACGCTCGACGTGGCTTCGTCGAGAATCAGAATCCGCGGATCGATCAGCAGGGCCCGCGCGATCGAGATCCGTTGCCGTTCGCCGCCCGAAAGCGACTGCCCGCGCTCGCCGACGAGCGAATCGTAGCCCAGCGGCAAGCGAAGAATGAAATCGTGCGCGCCGCGCGGCGCGGGCCGCGGCCACGATCTGCTGGCGCGTTGCCTCGGGCCAGCCATAAGCGATGTTCTCGGCGATCGAACCGAAGAACAAAAACGGTTCTTGGAGCACGATCCCGACATGGCGGCGATAGTCGGCGATCGGAAACGAACGCAGATCCACGCCGTCGATGAGCACCGCGCCCTCGGTCACATCGTAGAAGCGGCAGGCGAGATTCACGAGCGTGCTCTTGCCGGCGCCGCTCGGGCCGACGAGTCCGATCATTTCGCCCGGGCGAATCTTGAGGTCGATGGCTTCTAGGATCGGCCTTGAACCGTAGCGAAAACTCACTCCGGCAAACTCGACTTCGCCCCGCAATCCATCGCACGCGACTGGTCGGCGCGGCTCGGCCACGCTCGGCTCGCGATCGAGAATATCGAACACCCGCCGGGCGCTGGCCGCGGCGCGCTGGGTGGCCGTCATCATGCGGCTCATGGATTCGAGTCGGGTATAAAAGCGGCCGATGTAAGCCAAAAACGCGGTGAGCACGCCGACCGTGATCCGAAGTTCGAACACGCGCCACGCCCCGAAGGCCCATACCACGAGCAAGCCGGCTTGATTGAGCAGCACGACCATCGGCCAGAAGAAGGTCCACACCGTGTTGACGCGATCGTTGGCTTCGAGCACCTGATCGTTGGCCCGGCGGAAGCGTTCGATTTCGCGCCGCTCTTGGGCAAAGGCCTTCACGACGCGAATGCCGGGAATCGTGTCGGCCAGCAGGCTGGTCATGGCGCCCCAGGCCCGACCGCCGCGAGAAAAGCCATGTTGCAACTGTCCACGCACCAAGTAGATGAGCCAGGCGATGATCGGAAACGGCACGAGCGTGACGAGGGCGAGCCAGGGATCGATCGCGAACAGCACGATCGCCGTGCCGAGCATCATGAGCACATCGGCTCCGAAGTCGACGAGATTGTCGCTCAGGTAATTGCAAATGCGTTCGGTGTCGGCGCTGATTCTCGAGATCAGGTCGCCGGTGCGTTTCTTGCCGAAGAATTCGAGCGACAGGCTTTGAAGGTGGGCATAGGTCGAGATTCTAAGATCGGCGCCGATCCGTTCGCTGACCCAGGCCATGACGACTCCCTGGGCCCAGCTTGCTCCCCAAGCGACGAGCGCCGCGCCGCCGAGCGCTGCCAGATACCAGAGCACCCGGCGGAACTCGGCATTGGCCTCGCCTCGCAAGGCGGCGGCAACCACTGGGGGCGATTCGTCCCTGGCCTGAGCCTCGGCCACCAAGCGCTCGGCCTTGTTTTGATAGGGAATCAACACATCGTCGACAAGCGGCATCGTGAGATAGGGCGGAATGAGCCCCACGCCGGTCGCCAGCAGCGTGAGCACGAATCCGAGCAGCACCAACCGCCCGCGCCGGGCGGCAAAACTCGTGAGCCGCCAGAGCGAGCCCATCGCCGAACCGTCGACCGCTTCCGCGTCGCTCTCTTCCGGATCGCCGAGCCCTTCGTCTTCGAGACGTTCGCCCCGGCGATAATGTTCCAAGTGGTCGACCAGCCGATTGGCGCCCGGCGCCTCGCCCACCGTGTATCGCCAATGAGCAAGCCGGCCGGCCGGGCCGATCGCTTCGAGCACTCCCACTCCCGCGCGATCGCGAGTCTTGAGCGCCACGATCTCGCCCAGCGGCCAAGCGCTAACCGTGGGCACGCCTTGCGAGTCGCTCGTGTCGGCGGCCAAGCCCGAACTGGTGTCTCTTGGCGATCGCGGCGCGCCATGGTTCGCCACGCTCACTAGCCGCCGGTCCGTGAGCACGACCAGGCTCGAAGCATAGCGAAGCGCGTCATCGAGATCGGGCGCGAACCAGGCCACGACGCATTCATCGCCCACGAGCAGCGACTGCACCAGCAGCCGACGCGCCGGCGGCAAGTCATGCGGATGCTCCAGGGCGCGGAATCCAGCTCGGAGCCGCCGGCCGTGGGTCCAACGGCTTCGGAACCGCCGGCGTTGGAATCGCCGGCGTTGGAATCGATGTCTGGCATGGCACTCCGCGGGGGCAGCCGAAATGTCGGGGCACATTCAATCGCGGCGACAATCCAAAGGCGCCCGACCGTCAGTCGCGGTGCTTCGTCGATTTCGCGCCGCGGCAATGGCCCGCTTCGTGTGTCACGCTCACGCGGGTCGAGATGCCGCCCCGCGGGGTGAAGGCGGCCACCAACGTCATTCGCCGCGGCTCGAGCGCCGCGACCAAGTCGTCGAGGATCGCGTTGGTCACGTTTTCATAGAATATGCCCTCGCCGCGGAATTTCTGCAAATAGAGCTTCAAACTTTTGAGCTCCACGCATTTTTTCTCCGGCGTGTACGTAAACGTGAGCACTCCGAAATCCGGCTGACCGGTCTTGGGGCACACGCTCGTGAATTCCGGGCACACGATCTCGATCGTGTAGTCGCGTTCGGGAAATTCGTTGGGAAATGTCTCGAGTTGATCGCGAAAAGCAGTCATGATGAATTGCCATCGGGGATTGCGGGTTGGGCGCCTTGAGCCAGACTCCCTTAAGCCAGACCCAAGTCTTGATAGAGCGCCGCCAGGAAGGCTTGCATGCGCTCGTGGTGCGGCGCTTCGCCCGGCATGCCGTTCATGACCGCCGTGACCACGAGCCCGTATTCCGGATCGGCGAACCCGACCGAGGATTGGCTGCCGCCGTGGCCAAAGGCGTTGTCCGAGCAATCGACTCCATAGCCATAGGGAGCGGTGTCGGCGCCATAGCGATTCGAGCTCATGATCAGCCCCAGGCTCCAGTCCATCACATGGCGGAAGGTCTGATCATACATTCCGATCCGCTGCCTGGTAGTGAGCAGCCGCACCGACTCTTCCGAGAGAATGCGCCGGGGCTCGGCCGAGTCGGTCGAAGCCGTCACGCCGCCGGCCAGCAGCATTTCGTAGAACTTCGCCAAGTCGTGCGCGGGGCCCATGCAGTTTCCACCCGGCACGCACGACGTCGCGCCTCGCTCATTGCAGTAGCGCTGACCCGGCGCGTCGGGCTTGGTGGTGTCGGGCATGATGGCGATTCGAGGGCCATATTCATGAAACTTGGCCGTGGGCATTCCGATCCACATGTCGAGCATGCCTAGTGGCTCAAAGATTTCCTCGCGCACATACCGCGAAAAAGGGCGGCCATCGACGCGCCGCACCAGTTCGCCGAGCGAGTACCAACTCGTGGTCGGATGGTAGCCGGCTTTCGTGCCCGGCGGCCAATCGCGTTCTTGTTTGCAGGCGCAAAGTTTTCGGATGATCTGTTCCCAGGTCGAGGTCTCCCAGGCCAAATCGATCCAGCGGAAGCCGGCCGTGTGCGTGAGAATATGCCGCAGGGTAATGTCTTGCTTGCCGCCAGCCGCGAATTCGGGAATATGCCGGGCAATCGGATCGTCGAGCTCGAGTCGGCCGCGCTCGACCAGTTGCATTGCCGCCGCGGCGCCGATCGGTTTGCCCGAACTGAGCCAGAGCATGATCGTGCCAGGCGTGAGCGCATAGCCGGGACTGCTTTCGCCGAGCGCGAACTCCTCGACTTGCGCTCCGCGGCGCGACACATAAAGCTGCGCTCCTCGATGCCAGCCCAACTCCATGCCACGCACGATTTCGGCATGGGCTCTCGGCAAATGCAATGAACCCGAGAACGACGCCATGCTAATCTCCCTGAAGCGGCGCCTGCTCGCGGTTCGCCAGATACGCCACAAGATCGCGAATCTCGTCGTCGTTCAACTTCGAGAGGAGCCCATCGGGCATGATCGACACATTGGTCTTTCGCCGCTCCTCGACCTCGCCCTTGGGCAAGATGACTTGCTCGGTCGCGGTTTGCAGAGTGAGGGATTTATCGTCTTCGTGTTTGACGATGCCCGAGATCGTGCGGCCGTCGCCGGTCACCACGACCGTGATCTGATATTCCTTGGCCACCACGGCGCTCGGGTCGAGCACGTTCGAGAGCACATAGTCGAGATTGGCCCGCTGCGAGCCGGTGAGATCGGGCCCGATCTTGCCGCCGACGCCGTGGAGCGCGTGGCAGCTCGAGCAGTTTTTCACGAACACGCCTCGGCCATGCGCGAGATTGGCCGCGGCGAGCGCCGCGGGAGTGAGCCGCGACTTGAGTTTATGCATCGCCGCTTGTTTATCGGCCGCCGTGGGGCGAATGCTGCCCCATGTGTCCTTCAGCCGCGCCGTGAGTTGATCGTTCTTGAGCCCCAGGAATTGTTGAATGTGATACGCCTCGAGATCGCCGCGGGCCACGAGCCCGGAGTCGATCGCCGCCAGCAGCGCTTCGGCCCAGGCGACGCGCGAGGTCAGCGTGCTGATGGCGTCGCGCTTCGTGGCTTCGTCGTATTGGGAATAATGATCGAGCACTTGGCGCGGGATATCCTTCGAGTCGTAGCCGGCCAAACCGCGGAGCGCGGCTCGCGCCAGATCGCCATCGCGCTCGGGGAGCGCCTGAAACAAGAGCCCCGGCAGCGAGGGGTCTTTGATCGTGGCCAGCGCTTCGATCGCCTCGCGGCGATCAATACCCGCGGCCGAGCGGTCGACCACTTTGCGACGTTCGGCGTCGATCGCGGCCCGATCGCCGAACAGCACCGCCAGCCGCCGAGCCGCCGAGCGCACGCGGCCATCGGAAGCGGTTGCAAGCTTCGCGTGGGCCGCGCTCCAAGAAGCCGGCATCGGCGCCTGCCGCACTCCGCCCAGGGCCTCATATGCGCCGGCGAGTAAATCGAGCTGCCGCTCGGCGTCGGACTGCTCGGCCATGACCCGCGCCACCGCGTCGAGCCCCGCGGCAAGATCGTGTTCCACGGCTCGGCGCGCGGCGTAACGCCGCACCGTCGGATTCTCGCCCTCCGCGGCGATCGCCAGCGCGCGTTCCCGATCAAGCGGCACGAGCGGCTCGAAGCCATACCACATCATCAGCGAAAGGCTCCGATCCTCGGCGTCTTGCTTGTGGGCCACGAGCGGCGCGGCGATCGACCAACGCTCGGCCACCGGCAATCGACCGAGGCCCGAGGCCAGAAACATGCGCACGGCCGGCGAGGGGTCGTTCTTGGCCAGATCGGCCAGCTTGGCCCGTTGCTCGATCGAGGCCGCCCGATCCTCGAGCGCGAACTGAATCGCCCAGCCGCGCGTGTAGGCATTGGCGCTCGCCAGCAGTTGCGAGAGCAAAGAGTCGTTCATGGCGCCGATCGCATGCAGCGCCCAGACATATCGCAACTGGCTCTCGGCATCCCTTCCGTCGAGCGCACGGGCAGGAGCGCTTTGACCACCGATTCCATCGCGTGGCCATCGGCGGCGCGTTCTTGCAAGAGCCGCGTGGCATGGCGAAATTCGTGGGCATTGGCCTTCGCGACGCGTTTGACGAGCTCGTCGTCGGAGAGGCGCGCCAAGTCCTCGGCCGCGCGGGCGCGTGCTTCGGCGCGTACACGATCTTATAGATTCGACCGTTCGTCTTATCGACGACCTTGTAGTTGTGGCATTCGCCCGTGTCGCTCCAGTCGCTCACATACATTCCGTCGTCGGGCCCAAGCAAAATCGAGATGCCGCGGAACCATGTATCGCCCACGGTGAGAAAGTCGGGCGCGTGGCGGCCCACGTAGCCGGAGCCCTGCTGTTCGAGCCGGTCGCGATTCACGCGATTGCCATGCAGATTGCAGGTGAAGATCGAGTTGCGATAGGTTTCCGGCCAACGATCGCCCAGATAGATCATCGCGCCGACATGGGCATGGCCACCGCCCGAGGCGTTTTGCTCGGGCGCATTGCCGCGCGATCCGCTCCAGTGCGACCCGACCCAGTGCAAGTGATCGGCCGTGCATGGCATCAGGCCATAGCAATGGGGATTCACGTCTTGCCCGTACATGCGTTCGTAATGGGCGCCGGGAATCACATGCCACAGATGCCCGATCACGCAATTCGTCATGAAGCCTTGGCCGTAGGCGTCGAAATCGAGTCCCCAGGGATTCGTCGTTCCATGAGCCACGGCTTCGCACACATGGCGCGTGGGATGATAGCGCCACACGCCGCAGTCGATTCGCATTCGCTCGGCCTCGGGGGTGCCCGGTTTGCCGACGAGCGACTTCGATTGAATTCCATTCAGGCCATGGAGCCAGCCATCGGGTCCCCATGTCAAATTGTTGACGGCGTTGTGGCCGGCTTCCTTGATATTCCAACCATCGAGCAGCACTTGGGCGGGGCCATCGGGCACATCGTCGCCGTTGGCGTCGGGAATGAAAAGCAGATTGGGCAGGCTCAACAGCCAAACGCCATGAAAGCCCACGGCCACGCTGGTGAGATCGACGCCGTGGTCGAGGAAAACCTTGCGTCGGTCGAAATGTCCGTCGCCATCGGTGTCTTCGAAGATCACCACCCGGTCGTTTCCCTCGCCCTTCCAGACGGGATAGGCCAAACTTTCGACCACCCAGAGCCGGCCGCGATCGTCGAGCGACATGCCGATCGGCTGCACCACGTCGGGCTCGCCGGCGAAGAGCGTGGCTGAAAATCCCTCCGGCAACCGGATCGCGGGCGGAGTGGCCTCGGGCGCGAGCGGCGCGAGGGCGGCCGGCGCCGGCTGGTCGGCTTTGCTCACCGGGGCGACGATGCCCACCAAGACGAAAAGCAAACAGCAAGCAAGTGAATGGGAGAACCACTTGGCCAATCGCGAGCCGATCATGAATTCATTCCTAACAAGCAACGGCCGAATGGTTTGCGGTTAAACACGTCCAGCCATGGCATGCGCCCCGCCGGGCGCCACTTTCCCCAAGCTCGACGGTCCCCATTTTGCTCCACCGAAAGCGCGAATGCGAGGGGGCCGGGCACTGCTTTTCGTCGAAAAAAACCCGTGGCCCGAAAGCGGAGCTTGCGGGTGAGCGAGGGAAAGTATGATTGTCGCGATTCCGGCCAAGCCCACATGGGGGGCGTCGCGCCGAAAAGCATCGGATTTTAATGATTTTTCCGTTAGCAATTAGCTCGCTAAATCCTTCAGCGAACTTGACTTCACGAAAATATTTCGCTTGCCCCGTATTTCGAAGCTGTCTAAACTGAATAGTGCAATTGGCCCCCGAGGCGAGGATTTAAATCGCGCCGGGGGGGGCATGACTCGCCTAGCAGGCATTTCAATAACGTTAGCCGCATGAGCACCACTTCCCTATTGTCGAACTTGCTTGCAAGCGAGACAGGCTTTGATACAAGCCTGGATTGCGTGCTTGGTCGCAATGCGGCGGTGCGCAAGATCGCGCGGCATGCGGAGTGCGCTGCGGAAGCCGAATGCACCGTGCTTGTCTCGGGCGAGACCGGCACCGGCAAGGAGATTTGGGCCAAGCTGCTGCATCGCTGCGGCCCGCGCGCAACAAGCCATTTATTCCAGTCAACTGCGCGGCATTAACCGTGAGTTTGGCCGAGAGTCAGTTGTTTGGTCATGAGCGCGGCGCATTTACCGGCGCCGCGGGTAGTTCGCTGGGTGTGTTTCGCGCTGCCGAGGGCGGCGTGGTGTTCTTGGACGAAGTCGGCGAGATGCCGATGGAGCTCCAGCCCAAGCTGCTGCGCGTGTTGCAACAGCGCGAAGTGACTCCGGTCGGCAGCGCCGAGCCGGTTCAAGTCAATGTGCAGATCGTCGCCGCCACGAATCGCGACCTAGAGATCGAAGTCGAGGAAGGAAACTTCCGTGAGGACTTGTACTATCGGCTCAACATGGTCGAACTGCATGTTCCGGCCTTGCGCGACCGCCGCGAGGACATTCCCACCTTCATCGAGTTCTTGTCCGCCAAATACGCCGCTCAATATGGCAGCACGGTTTGGCGACCCGACGCGGACACGCTCCGCGAGTTTTGCGAGTTCGCTTGGCCGGGCAATGTGCGACAACTTGCCCATGTGATCGAGCAAGCCTATGTGCTCGACTGTGCTCCCGAACTTCCTGGCGCCCACCGGTCTCGCAGTCACGAGTCGACGTTGCCCTTCATGGACCTGCAAAAGCTGCGGGCCACGGCAGTGCGGCAAGCTCTCCTCGCGACTCGAGGCCACAAGGGCCGCGCCGCCAAACTGCTCGGCGTGCATGCCAACACGCTGACCCGGATCCTGGCTCAGATCGAGCAAGAAGAATCCGGCGCCTCGGGCGATCTGCTCTAGCAGTCTGTCTCTATCGCCGCGCATTCAGATCGGCTTTAATCGCCTCTTGAATATTTCAATAGGCTGTTAATCGCTCCGGCCCGGTCGAGTTTCATTCCCAAGCGATTCGCCCGCGCGGCCGATTACGTTGCCGATCCGCCGCTCCACGTTTGTCGCCCGCGCTCGAATGCGGCGGCGATTGTTTCTTCCGGCAGTTCGCTCCAAGGTCGCGGCGCCGGCGGATTGTCGATCAGTTCCCGCAATGGCAGATGAAACCAACCCACGTCGCGCCACGCGCCGTCTTTGTAGCCGACATTGCGATACACGCCCACGAGCGAAAACCCGGCTCGTTCGTGCAGCGTGACACTGCCGGGATTGGGTAGCGTGATGCCGGCATAGGCATGAAAGAAGCCCTGGGATCGCATCAGGTCGAACAGCGCGGTGTACAGCGCGCGGCCCAGTCCGGCGCGGCGATGCTCGGGCCCAATATACACCGCCACGTCGGCGCCCCACTGATAGGCGGCGCGTTCGCGATTTGGGCTCGCATAGACATACCCGGCCACTTGGCCATCGACTTCGCCCACGAGCCAGGGAAACCGCGTGAGCACGGTCTCGATGCGCTCCCGCATTTGGGCCACGCTGGGCGCGACGATCTCGAAGCTCACCGGCGAACGGTCGCAATAGGCGCATAGATGGCCCGCGCGGCCGCCGCGTCGTTGGAAGTCGCCATGCGAAGAGTTCTGTTCATGACGCTCTAGTGTAATTCCCCACCGCCCGGCGCGGGAGGGCGCCTCGCGCGATCCGTTTTCTGCTAAACTGACACGATGGATTCCACCCCGCCCAGCGCCGCCGAGAACTCCCCGCCTCCTCGTTTCCCGAACCAAGCGCCGGGTCCCGCCGCGCCCGAATTGCTCGCGCCGGCGGGTGACTGGGACTGCCTGCGGGCCGCGGTGGAAAACGGGGCCGACGCGGTGTATTTCGGACTTCAGGGCGGATTCAATGCCCGCGCCCGCGCCGCCAACTTCGCGCTCGAGTCGCTCCCCGAAGTAATGGACTATCTGCATCGCCGCGGCGCGCGGGGCTATGTGACGTTGAACACGCTTGTCTTTTCCGGCGAACTGGCCGAGCTCGAAGCCACGATTCGCGCGCTCGCCGCCGCGGGAGTCGACGCGGCGCTGGTCCAAGATATCGGCGCCACGCTGCTGATCAAGGCCATCGCGCCGGCGCTCGTGATCCACGCCTCGACGCAAATGACGCTCACCAGCAGCGAGTCGATCGATGCGGCGCGTCGCTGGGATATCGAACGCGTGGTGCTCGCGCGTGAACTGTCGATCGAGGAGATCTCGCGCATCCATCGCGAAACCGAGATGCCGCTCGAAGTGTTTGTCCACGGAGCGCTGTGCGTGGCCTATTCCGGCCAGTGTCTCACCAGCGAATCGCTCGGCGGTCGCAGCGCCAATCGCGGCCAATGCGCGCAGGCCTGCCGCTTGCCCTATGAGCTCGTGGTCGACGGCGAGGATCGCGATCTCGGCGAGCAGCGCTACCTGCTCAGCCCGCGCGATCTAGCGGCCTACGATCTCACTCACGAACTCATCGCCGCGGGCGTCGCGAGCTTCAAGATCGAGGGGCGGCTCAAGTCGGCCGAATATGTCGCCAACATCACGCGGCATTATCGCCGCGCGATCGACGCCGCCATGGCTGGCCTCCGGGCAAGCTTTTCCCCGCGCGACATCGAGACCATGGAGCTTTCGTTCTCGCGTGGCTTTTCCCATGGCTGGCTCGAGGGCAACGATCACAAGGCGCTCGTGCCTGGAATATCGTCGGCCAAGCGCGGAGTCCGCATCGGCCATGTTCACGGAGTGAGCCGCGGGCGGGCGCGAGTTGAACTTACCGGCTCGCTCGCGCGTGGCGATGGGGTGGTGTTTGCCGCCGATCGCGCGGCCGGACAGGAGCAGGGCGGCCGGGTGTATGAAATCTTTCGCGGGAGCCAGTCCATCGTCGAGCGGGTCACAGGCGAGGTCGTCGAGCTGACGTTTGCCCGCGGCGCGATCGATTTTCGCGCCTCCAGCCCGGCCAGGAACTTTGGAAGACCGATGAGCCATCGCTCGCGTCCGAGCTGCGCAAGACATTCGATGGCTCGCGCCCACGCCGCGCGGCGCCGCTTCGTCTGCGAGTGCGCGCGGCGGTGGGCGAGCCGCTTGTGGTGAGCGCGACGCTTGGCGGCGCGGCCGATCATGAGATTACGTGCCATGTCGCGTCGCCCGAACCGCTCGCGGTCGCGGCGCGGCATCCGGCCACGGAGCGCATGCTCCGCGAACAGTTCGACCGCTTGGGCGCCACGAACTACCGACTCGCCGATTTCGAAGCCGAGATTGTCGGCGGCCCGATGGTTCCGCTCAGCGTGCTCGGCAAGCTTCGCCACGCGCTCATTGCCGCGCTCGATGCCCAATTCGACGCCGCGCCAAAGACCGCATCGAGCAGCGCCACCCTGACGAGCGTGCGCGAAAGCCTGTTCGCCGCCGCGAGACAAAGAAGCCGCTGGGCCGCCGAGACCATTGTCGAGCTAATTCCCGAGCTCCGCGCCGAGCCGGCCGAGCTCTATGTGCTCTGCCGCACACTCGCGCAACTCGACGCCGCGCTGGCCGCGCGAGCCGAACATTCTGATGGTCGACTTTCCGGATATTCGCGAATTCGCCCCGGCGGTCGAGCGGGCCCACGCGGCGGGCGCCGCAATCTGGCTTGCCACGCCGCGCATTCAAAAGCCGGGCGAACAAGGCATGTTTCGCGCCATGGCCCGCCACGGCGCCGATGGCATTCTGGCGCAATCTCGCCGCGCTCGATTTCTTCGTGCGCGAGGGGATCCGAACGGTCGCTGATTTTTCGCTCAACGCCGCCAACGAGCTTTCGGTGGCCGAACTGATGCGCCTCGGCGCCGCGTGGGTCACGGCTTCGTTTGATTTGAATCGCGATCAGTTGCTCGATCTCGTGGCCGCCACGCCGCGCGAATGGCTCGAGATCGTGCTGCATCAACACATGCCGATGTTCCACATGGAGCATTGCGTGTTCTGCGCCGTGCTCTCGCCCGGAACCAACAAGACCAACTGCGGCCGGCCTTGCGACACGCATGCGGTGCGGCTGCGCGATCGCGTGGGCATGGAGCACCCGCTCACGGCCGACGTCGGCTGCCGCAATACACTCTTCAACGCCACGGCGCAGAGCGCGGCCGAAGTGGCGCCGGCGCTGGTGGAGCGCGGCGTGCGGAAGTTTCGCATCGAATTGTTGACGGAAACCACATCCGAGGACGTCGCCCAAATCATCTCGCTCTATCGCGAGCTCGTGGCCGGAGAGCGCACGGGCCGCGAGGTGTGGCGAAAGCTGAGCGCCATCAACCGCGTGGGCGTGACCCGCGGGCGCTCGAGGAGCCGCGTCATCCGCTGGCGATTCTCTAGGAGCGGCTCACACGCTGAAACGGATATTCAAGATATCGCCGTCGCGAATCACATAGTCCTTTGGCTCTTGGCGCACCAAGCCGGCCGCCTTGATCTCGCGTTCGCTGCCCAAGCGAGTCAGGTCGTCGCAGTTCATGATTTCGGCGCGAATGAATCCCCGGGCCAAGTCGGTGTGGATATTGGCGGCGGCCTCGAGCGCCGTGCCACCCTGGCGGAGCATCCAGGTGCGCACCTCCTTCTCGCCCGCGGTGAAATACAACATCTGACCCGAGACATCGAGAATCGCGCGGAGCAGCGAGTCGCGATCGTAGCCGACGATCCCCATTTCTTCCTTGAAGGCGGCTCGCTCCCCGGGATTCATGCGGGCCAATTCGAGTTCCAATCGCACGGGCGCCGCCACGACGCGCCCCTTGTCGGCCAGGGCGTCGATGCATCGCTGGGGGTTCTCTTCATCGTCGGCGGTGTTGACCACCATGAGCACGGGCTTTTCGGTGAGCAACCGAAAGCTGCGCGTGGCCTTGACCTGCTCGTCGTTCATGGCGATGGCCGTGAGCGGCTTGCCCGACTCGAGCACATCGACCAGAGGTTCGAGCGCCGCGAGCTCGAGCAGCTCCTGATCGCGTCCGGGCCGGGGCTTCTTGGTCGATTCACGCAGACGATCGACCCTTCCCGACACGATCTGCAAATCGGCGAGCACGAGGTCCTCGGCAAACCGGGCCGCGTCGGAAGCGGGGTTGCTATCACGCTCATGGCCGCCGAGCACCACGATCATGGCGCCCGCTTCGCGGATCAGGCCGAGCCGGGCGGCGTTGCCCTCGTGCGACCGGGAGAGGCCGGCAGTGTCGACGAGCTCGAGGCTGGCGAGGGTGACTTTTTTCGGGTGGTAGACGGCGCACAGCGCCTCGACGTGCGCATCGGGCGCCGGCGCCATGGCGCTCTGCGCGCAGGTGTGCCAGCGCCGGGTCGGCCGCGATGCCGGTGAGCCACTCGAAGAGGGAGCTCTTGCCGGAGCCTTGGTAGCCGACGATACCGATTTTGATGGCCATAAGGATGAAAATTCGCGAAAAACCGGGTGGCGGCGTCCCCCGTCGCTCGGGGGCGAAGCGTGTCTCGAAGTCGCATCGTTCTACAGTTTCGGGGCCGCGATTGTCCAGCGGCGCCACGGCCGCGAGCGTGGCGCCGGGAATAAAAGCGGCCCGATCCACGGAATCAGGGGGTGTCGGATATGCAAGCGGGCGGCTGATTTTTGGCGAAAGCCACTTTCAAACTGCCGCGGGCTGATTTAACATGGAAAGTTCACCGAGGACTGATTCCTTCCCGAGGTCTGGCACGTTCCCGAGGTCTGGCACTTTCTAGAGGTCCGGTGCTTTCTAGAGGTCAGGCGCTTTCCAAGGTTCCGACGCACCGCGAAGGTTATTCTTTTTTCGCGCTTTCGGCGCCACGTCTTCCGCGGCATCCATTCACGAGGTTTCGCAATGAGCATGTTTGGGCTGACCCGTTCGCGACAACGCTGGTTTCTGCTGACGCTCCTGGTCAGCTTCTTCGTGCTCAACACGGCGTCGATGATGACCATGGCGCCGCGAGTGGCCCGCGCCCAGGCCGAAGGCGGCGAGGCCCCGGCCGCCGCGGCGGCCGGTGGCGAAGACAAGGCCCCCAAGCAAACCAAGAGCGTGTTCATTTGGTTTCTCGAGTCGTCGGGCTTCATCGGCGTCGTGATTTTGGTTTTGTCGATCTACTTCGTTTCGACCGTGAGCCGGTCTGTTCATCGAAATGCGGCCCCAAGTGGCGGCCCCGCCCGAGATCGTCGACGAAACCGAGGACATGCTGCAGAAGCGGCAGTTCAAGGAAATCTACGGAGTGGTGAAAGACGACAATTCGATCTTCAGCCGGCTTGGTGTCCACCGGAATCGCCGAACTTGCCCAATGGTCTGGGCCGAAGCTCGCGAAGCGATGGAAATGGTCGGCGAGTCGATCGCCGCCGAAATGGAACAGCAAAATCAGCATGCTCGCCGTGCTCGGCACGCTGGGGCCGATGATCGGGCTGCTTGGGCACGCTCAAAGGCATGATCGCCAGCTTCAGCGCGATCGCGCATCAGCGATCAGCAGCTCAAGGCCAGCGAAGTCGCCGGCGGTATTTCGGAAGCCCTTTTGCTCACGTTCGAGGGCGTGGGCCCTCGCGTGCCGGCGATTTACTTCTTCGCCGTGTTTCGCAATCGGGTGGTGGCCTTGTCCGTGAACACCAAGGTGCAGGCCGACGAATTCTTGCGGCACTTTGCCCATGCTGCCCGCAGCAAGGCCCCGGCCTCGCCGGCGCCGCGGGCCAACCGGCCGCCGCGGCGGTGGCCAAAGCCGCGAAAGCCTGAGCCGCGGCGAGTTCGCGAGCTTCGAGCACGCATGTCCCCCGTCAAAAATCGGCATCGTATCTATCGGAGAACGTTTAGGGTATGTCTGGATCGCTGGCCCACGGCTCCAACGCCGAACCGAACCTGACGCCGATGTTGGACATGGTGTTCCAACTCGTCACGTTCTTCATGCTCGTCATCAACTTCAAGGCGGCCGCCATGGACCTCACCTTGCAGTTGCCCGTGATCGGTTCGGCCGCTCCGGTCGACACCAAGGGCCAGAACGACATGATGATCCTGAACATCGACAAGGAAGGCCACCTCAAAGTCTACGGCGACACCAAGACCGACTTCGACCAATACATCAAGGGCGAAGCCGACTGAGCCTGATCCGCGCTCGCATGACGAATCCCGACCTCAAGCTGGGCGACGATCTGCCGAGCATCGTCGTGGTGCGGGCCGATAAGCGACTCCGTTCAAACTGCTCAATCGCGTGATCAAAAGCTGCCAGGAAAAAGGCTATCGCAACTTCTCGATGAAGGCGATGAACAAAACCGACTGAGTTGTTTGCCCCTCACCCCGGCTTCTCCCCAGTGGAGAGGGCCCGATCGCCACGGAGCGTCCACGAAACCCCATGAGTCGCCGCAGAAAAAAGAAACACGGGGCCGAAGCGGTCGAGCTCAATCTGGCCGCCATGCTCGACATGGCCTTTCAACTCCTCACCTTCTTCATCCTCACCTTCAAGCCGGCGCCGATCGAGGGTGAAATCGCCCTGCGCATGCCTCAAGCCACTCCCGCGGTGAAAACCCTGGGCGCGGCGGTCGGCAACAAGGAAAACAACGACCCCGTGGCGTCGCAAGACACGGTGGCGATCTCGGTGCTGCCGGATCGGTTCGGACAAATCAAAACCGTGATGTTCGAAGCCGACCCAATTCCCTTCGAGTCGCTCGAAAACCGGCTCCGCACCGTGCTTAGCGATCCGAACAGCACCCTCAAGCAAGTAGTGATCCAGGCCGGCTCCGGTCTGCATTACGACGAGCTGATGAAGGTGATCGACAAATGCACCCGGCAAAAATTCGCCAACGGCGAGCCGCTCAAAAAACTGAGCTTCGTCGAACTGCCCGACGGTAGCTGAGCGCGGGTTCGCCGAAGCGGCCGCGAGTCGCGGTCGCGCTCGATCGGCGCCATGCTCGGCGCCGCGTCGCCCGGCTTCTCATGCGATTCGCTTTTTCTCCGCGTTCTCGCGGCGCCGGCCCGCGCGAGCGGCCAATCATCGCGCCGGGCAATAATTCGCGGGCGACGAGCCGATTTAAAGGCTTGAGCGTCGCGCGTTTCTCGAACGAATCCCATCGGCGCCGCGCGTCGGGAGGCGTTTTGACCATGTCCGGATCACTGGCCCACGGCGCCAACGCCGAACCAAACCTGACGCCGATGTTGGACATGGTGTTCCAACTCGTCACGTTCTTCATGCTCGTCATCAACTTCAAGGCGGCCGACATGGACCTGACCTTGCAGTTGCCCGTGATCGGCTCGGCTGCTCCCGTCGAGACCCATGGCGACGACGACATGATGATTCTGAACATCGACCAACACGGCCATCTCAAGGTCCACGGCGAAACCAAAACCGATATCGACCAATACATCAAGGCCGAGGCGGAAAGGAGTCTGATTCACTACCGCATGAAATATCCCGATCTCAAGCCGGGCGACGATCTCCCGAGTATCGTCGTCGTGCGGGCCGACCAGAGCACGCCGTTCAAGCTGCTCAATCGCGTGATCAAACGCTGCCAGGAAAGAGGCTATCGCAAATTCGCGATGAAGGCGATGAACAAGAAAGGCCGATCCTCGTGAGCCGCCATCGAAAAAAGACACTCGGAGCCGAGGCGGTCGAGCTCAATCTGGCCGCCATGCTCGACATGGCCTTTCAGCTTCTCGCGTTCTTCATCCTCACCTTCAAGCCAGCGCCGGTCGAGGGCGATATCGCGTTGCGAATGCCCCAAACCGCGACCAAGGCCGCGGGTCGCGTCGCTCCCGCGGGCGATCGCTCGGGAGGCGAGCCGCTGGCGTAGCCGGAATCGGTGGCGATCTCGGTGCTCGCCGATCGGGCGGGCCGGATCAGAACGGTGATGTTCGAGGCCGACCCGATTCCGCTCACATCGCTCGACGCTCGCCTCGGCGCCGCGCTGCGCGACCCAAACAGCACGCGCGAACACGTGGTAATCCAGGCCGAATCGTCGCTCCGCTACGCGGAGCTCATGAAAGTGGTCGAAGTATGCACGCTGCAACACTTTCCCAATGGCGAGCCGCTTAAGAAGCTGAGTCTCGTCGAGTTGCCCGACGGACGTTGATCGCTTGGCGACCAGCAATCGCGGGCCTGGCGGGTCGCGAGGCGCGGTTTTTTACGATCGCGGGGCCGGGTTGCCCCTTTTCCCGCTCGCCGCTCGCCGGGCTATAATAGTCGGGGGCCGCGGCGCGCCTTTTTGTCCATTGGCCCCAAGGCGAATATTCGATTCCCCCACGAGCTCGAGCGTTTGCCTCGCCCCGAAACTGGGGCGCGGCGAGGATGGCGGTCCATGAAGAAATATGTCAACCCGCACAATGCGCCCTTGTTTCGCGGCGGCGAACGCCTGCGCCTCATGGCGGCGATCGGCTCCCTCGTGGTGCTCGGCACTTTGGTATCGCGGGCTCGCGATCCGCACAATTGGGAATGGTTCGCCGGAATCGACGATCCGGTGACGCCGCGAATTTTGCAAGCTCGCGATCGAGCGATGGGACGAGTTCCGCCCATGCCGCTCTCCGAGACCGAACTCGAAAGTCAGTTCGAATTGCATCGGCCGCGCCGCCATGCGAATCCGGCGGGCGCGAAGAGCGTCGGCGCGCTTTTCGACGGCGACCAGCGGTTGATGGCCCTGGCCGATGTGTCCGATCCGATGCCCTCGGAGAGCGCTCCCCCGAGCGACCCGGCAAAGCCCGAAGACACCGCGAAGCCGACGGAGAGCGTGAAGCCAGCGGATAGCGGCGCGAATTCGGACGATGGCGCGAAGCCCGGCGCCGCCGGCGAATCCGAGCAGCCGGGTGTTTACAACGCCGCGAATCCACACGCCGCGCATCTGGCCGACGATGTGCCGCCGCCTCCCGCCACGCGCGACGCCAAGCTTGCTCAAAGCGTCGACGCGCCGCAAGGCAGCGCCGAATATCAGAGCTCGGTCCGCGGACGTGAGTCCGAAGACGACATGCCCGCGACCAAGCCCGATCTGCCGCCCGTGGATCAAGACCCGATCGAGGTCAAGGATTTTCAAGAAGAGGCGCAAGCGATCACCGATCGGAGGGAATTGCGGCCGGAGGAGATGACGGCCTATTGGCATCTCATCGACTGGGAGCGTCAACAGACATTCAAGGCGATGAACAAGCGCGCGAGGCCGGACTTGATGTATGCGCACTTGTTCAAGGAGCCTGATCGCTATCGCGGCGAGCTCGTGCGACTCAAGCTTCGCATCACGCGAGCCCTGGCCACCGACGCCAACGACAACGGCAAGGCGCGCAATCTCGCTCGCACCTACGAAGCCTACGGCTACACCGACGAATCGGCTCCGAATTACTATGCGTTGGTGCTCACCGACTTGCCGGCCGATTTTCCACTGCGCCACGATATGCAAGAAGACGTGACATTCGTCGGCTACTTTTTCAAACTACTGGCGATTCAATCGCGCGACGATAAGCACCGCGCCGTGCCGATGCTCATCGGCAAGCTTTTCTGGCATGAGAATCCGCCGGTCAAGCTGCCGTTCGAAATGAAATGGGTCTATATCCTAGGGTTTGGAATCATCGCGGCGGTGATGCTCGTGGTGCGATTCACGTTCAACTTGCAGCCGCTACGGCCGCGATCCGTCTTGCCGCCGCTCGACGATGGCGAAGACGCGGTGCCGATCGAGGACTGGCTCGGCAAGATCGAAGACGCGCCGCCCAATGTCCTGGGACGCGCGGGCTCCGCGGCCAACGGGCACCCAGGCCATGAACATCCGCCCAACGGCCAAGCGCCGCATGCGGAGCACGCCGAGGACGAGCCGCCGCTTTGACGCCGACGGCCACGATTGCAATCCAAAATCCCTTGTTCGCGCGAGGAGCTTTGCGTGTATTTGAAAATGGCTCGCCGCCTGCTGGTCGAAACCGATAAGCGGCTTTTGTGGAAGCTGGCGCTCGAACATGGGCGTCAAGGGCATGTGGAGCGTCGAGCTCCACAAGCGGCGTCTCAAGCGGGGCGAAGTGTTTCCTCCTTTTCTCTATATCTCGCTCGTGAATAGCTGCAATCTTCGCTGCCAAGGCTGCTGGGTCGATGTGGCGGCCAAGCATCAGGAGATCGACCTGCCGGCCGTGAATCGAATGATCGACGAAGCCAAGACGATGGGCAATCGGTTCTTCGGCCTCCTGGGCGGCGAGCCGTTCATGCATCGCGGCCTCTTGGATATCGTGGCCGCCCATCCGGACTGCTACTTTCAGATATTCACCAACGGCCAACTAATCACCGACGACATCGCCCGTCGCTTGCGCCGGCTGGGCAACGCCTCGCCGCTGGTGAGCGTCGAGGGCTCCGAGATCGCGAGCGATGTGCGTCGCGGGCGGACGGGCGTGCTCTCGAAGACACTCGAAGGGCTCCAACGCTGCCTCGACAACAAACTCATCACCGGAGTTTGCACGAGTCTCTGCCAAACCAATATCGACGATCTCCTGACGCCCGCCTGGGTCGATCGGCTGGTCGCGATGGGTGTGTTCTATGTCTGGTATCACACCTATCGCCCGGTCGGTCCCGATGCCCGCCCCGAACTGGCCCTCACTCCCGAGCAGCAGCGGAGAGCGCGACAGTTCGTGGTCGATATTCGGGCCACGAAGCCGATCGGCGTGATCGACGCCTACTACGACCACGACGGCCGGGCACTGTGTCCGGCCGCCACGGGACTGAGCCACCATATCAGCCCCTGGGGCGATATCGAGCCCTGTCCGATCGTGCAGTTCGCCACCGAGTCGATCCATTCGCCCGGCTCGCTCAAGGACAAATTCCTCGGCTCGGCCTTCTTGCAAGACTTTCGCCAGGTGGCGGCTGAAGCCACGCGAGGGTGCATTGTGCTCGAGCGGCCCGACCTGTTGAAATCGCTGGTCGACCGACACACGGCCCGCGACACCACGGCCCGCAAGCAAGCCGTGGCCGAGCTCGAAGCGATGCGGCCGCGGCCCTCGCAACATGCGCCGGGCGGCGAGATTCCGGAGCGAAGCTGGGCCTATCGATTTGCCAAGAGCCGCTGGTTCAACGATTTTGGAACCTACCAGAAAGTGCGGCCGCAGTCCGTGCCCAGCAGCGCGAGCAGCACCGGTTCCCGCGAACTGCCGATTTTGTGAGCTGCCGGCGAGCCAATCGCCTGTCGATTGCTATAATGCGCTTCCGGTGAAATGCCCTAGCAGCCGGTTGGCAAACGAAATCGCAGTCGGGGAATCGCATCGCCATGTCATTCACTTCGCATGAAAAGTCACCCCTGCGAGTCGGCATCTTTTCCACGGTGTCGCGGGCCAAGCGCGCGGTCGAGGCGCTCGAGGCAGCCGGCTTTACCGCGGCCCATATCACGGTGCTCTGCTCCGACGAAACCCGGCAGCGCCAATTCGCCGAGTTCGAGCATCAGCATCTGGGCGGCCGCGACACGACGGCGGTCGTGGCCGCTGGCGGCGCCATTGGCGCGGCGGTGGGCGGGCTGGCGACCATCGCGGCCGCGTTGGCCACCTCGGGCGCCTCGCTCTTCTATAGTGGCGGAATCGCCGTGTGGAGCGGCGGGTTCGTGGGCGGGCTGATCGCCGCCATGATGCACCGCGGCATGGAAAAGGAACTGGCCGACTACTATTCGCAGTCCGTGGCCCAAGGCAAGATTCTCGTCGCCGCCGAAAGCTCCGGGCCCAGCGCGGCGGAACAATTGAACGCGGCCGAACGCATTTTCGCCGAAATCGGCGCGCTGCCGCTCGAGATACCCAAGAGCTAGCAGACTCGTTATTTGAATTTCTCGAATGCCGCGTCTTTGAAGGCCGATTGGACCTTGCCGCCTTCGTTTTGCGGAAAGCCGGCGTGTTGCACCAGCCAGACGAGCGTGAGATTCTTCTCCGGCTCGATCGACATGTTGGTCGAAAACGCGCCGCCGTGGCCAAACGATCCGCCCGGCTTGCGGCCTGTCGACCAGCCCAGGCCATAGGTCTCGTGCAGTTCGCCGGTTTGGTTCGTGGCCATTTGATGGATCGCGTCGGCCGACAGATAGCGATGGCCGGCGAATTCGCCCTCGGCGAGAATCATGCGGCAAAACGCGCCCAGATCGGCGGCGGTCGAAAAGAGACCGCCGGCCGGCATCGGCTGCCTCGCTCGGCTATCGAGCGGATAGTAGAGTTGCCCGATCTTGATCTCCTCGAGGCCGTCTTGCGCGGCGTTGGGTTTGTAGCTTTTGGCGAGCCGCGTGAGTTGCTCGCCGCTGGGCCAAAAGGTGGTGTCTTTCATGCCCAGCGGTTGAAACAGTCGCTCGTCGAGAAATGTTTCGTAGGGCTTGCCGCTCACGACCTCGATGATCCGTCCGGCGGTGTTGATGCCCGCGTTGCTGTATTGGTATTTCGTGCCCGGCTGGGCAAAGAGCGGCGTCATGGCATAGCTTCGCGCTCGATAGGCCAGCGGCAGAAGATCGAGCGTCGGAGTTTCAAGAGCGCTTTTGAACGGCATGCCGGATGTGTGACTAAGCACATGCCGCACGGTAACCACCGGCGTCGGCTTCTTGAGCAGCAAGTGCTCGCCATCGCTTTCCACCGTGGCCCATTGATCGCGAAACTCGGGCAGATATTTTTCGATCGGATCGTCGAGCTTCACCTTGCCTTCGTCCACGAGGATCATCAGCGCCGTGGCGGTGATCGACTTGCTCATCGAGGCGATCCAGAAGAGCGCGTCGGGCGTCATCGGCTTGCCGGCGGCGATATCGGCATAGCCCACGGCTTCGACATCGAGCACGGCGTCTTTGTTGGCCACGAGCGTCACCGCGCCGGCCAACACATGGCGATCGACAAAAGGCTGGAGCTTGGCGGCGATCGGGTGCGTGGAATCTTCGTCGGCCCGCGCAATGGCGAAATTCAAGGCGCCCGCGGCGACAATCGCCAAGATCGCGATTCGCGGCAAACGGACCAAGCCGATGGCGGAGAAAAGATGTTGGGCAGGCGTGGGCATTGGGTGACCTCGGGGAGAATTCGGGGTTGGGTGCTCAGTGGGGGGCCGGGGGGCGCGCGGTTGTGCTTCACGATAATAAGACGGCGGGCGGCGGGGCTCAAGAACCCGCATGACGCCCGCGCCGGAAATAGAGGCGCGACCTTTCGTTCCTAATTCTTGGGCGCCGTTCGCCGTGAATCGCGCCGTCGTTTAGCGTTTCTGAGCACCGCCGCGGGTGGCGTCTTGCCACGGAGCGCGACGCGGCCCCTATCGCGAGCGTCGCGCTAAAACGCCTTAAGTCGATGCGCCCTTCAGGCTTCGGCGCGAGGGGCCTCGATCGACCCCGCGACGCAACGATGTTTCCGCCTGAAATCTCGCGAAAATGTCGCTGTTTGGCGGGCAATTCGCTCGTAAATCAAAGTTCGCCAAGCACAATACATTCCACGCGGTCCTCCAGCGCGGGGCCATCGTTTCGCGCGGGGACCGGCGTTTCCGAATCGGGACCGAGATATTTTCGACCACCAAGGTCAACAATCGGCGCTTCCGCAATGCCACGCACTCGCTGCCTGCTCGTGTATCCAGAATTCACACTGATGTCGTTCTGGAATTTCCGGGCGACCTGCGAAACCTTGGGAGCCCGTTACCCCTCGATTCCGCTCGGGCTGATCACCGTGGCGGCCATGTTGCCCGACGACTGGGAAGTGCGGCTGGTCGACTGCAATGTGGAGACGCTCACCGACGCCGATCTGGCCTGGGCCGATCTGGTGTTCACGGGCGGCATGATGGCCCAGCAGCCGAGCGTGTTTTCGATCATCGATCGGGCACATGCGATGCACAAGCGGGTGGTCGTGGGCGGCCCCGACGCCACGAATAGCGCGCATCTCTACGACGACGCCGATTATCAAGTTCTGGGCGAAGCGGAGCTCACGCTGCCCCGCTTTTTGGCCGATCTGGCCGCCGGCAGCGCGGTCCATCGCTACGAGCCCGGCGGCCTGCGAGCCGACGTGACGAAGACCCCTCGTCCGCGCTACGATCTGCTCACGCTCGATCGCTATTTATATGTGGCGGTGCAGATGAGCCGCGGCTGCCCGTTTCTTTGCGAGTTTTGCGACATCATCGAGTTGTTCGGCCGAGTGCCGAGGCTCAAGACACCCGATCAATTGCTGTCCGAGCTCGACGCGCTGCACGCGCTCGGCTATCGAGGGCATGTCGATTTCGTCGACGACAACTTTATCGGCAACAAGCGCGACGTGAAGAAATTTCTGCCGCGGCTGGCGGCATGGCAAGAGGCCAAGGGCTGGCCATTTGAATTCTCGACCGAAGCGTCTATCAATCTGGCCGACGACGATGAAATGCTCGGTCTGATGCAAGCGGCCGGCTTTGCCACGGTGTTCACCGGGATCGAATCGCCCGACGAAGAAACGCTGGCGCACACGCAAAAGAAACAAAACATGCGCCGCGATCTCTCGGAGAGCATTCGCAAGCTCTACGCGTTTGGCATGTATGTCAACACCGGCTACATTCTCGGTTTCGACACCGACAGTCCTCGCGCGGCGAACGCCATTCAAGACCTGATCGAATCGAGCGCCACGGCGGTCAACATGGTGGGCATGCTCTACGCGCTGCCCGGCACCCAGCTTAGCCGGCGCCTCGAGCGCGAGGGCCGGCTGCGACCCAACTGGGAACTCATCGGCGAGACCGAAGTGGGCGACCAGTGTGTCTGGGGACTGAACTTCCGCACCGTTCGCCCGATGCACGAGATCATGCGCGGCTACCGCGCCTTGCTCGCTCAAATCTACACACCCGCGGCCTACTATGGCCGCGTGCTGCGCATGGCTCGAGAACTCAATTGCCGCCAAAAGAAGTTGTGCGCCCCGCTCTCGCGGCACATGCGCGACGCGAAAGGCGCTGAACCTGATCCTGCGCGAGGGAGTGTGCGCCGACGCATCGCGGTCGTTTTTGTGCACGATGGTCGAGATTTGGTGGCGCAACCCGCGCGCGCTCCGCTATGCGGGCATTCTCGCGGCCCAGTATCAACATTTTGGGCCGTTTCATAAAGTCGTGCTTGCCGACCTGGACCGCATGGTCGGGCGGCTCGAGCTCGAGCTCGAGGCGCCAACCGAACCGGCGGGCATCGAGCATCCGCGGCTCGTGGTGGCTCGTGGCGGAGCGCCCCATCTCACGACCGCCGCGCCCTGAGCATCGAGTCGCCCAGACTGCTGCTAGGCGTATAACCCGTCGAGGCGGCTCAAATGTGGCTGGGGGAGCCCGCCGCCGCCCGCCATGTTTATCTATTCGTTCGAGTCGTCGCCCTGGGGCGACGCGCCGCGAACGCGCGGCGCCGAGCGACACGTGGCAATGCTCGCGCGGGTTTGGAAAGCTGGGGCGAGATTGCATGCGTGAGCCGCTCCCGTTGGCGGTAAGCGATCGTGTGGCGACTCTGCGGCTTCGGTGGTTTTTGTCGTCCGAGATTGCGGCCTCGGCAAGGACGGAGGCGCGCCAGCGGGCGGTGCAACCGGCAAGGTTTTCCTGGTTTATGCGCGCGGCAATGTTTGCCCAACAGTGCGCATAAAGTGCTCTGAGAAATTAACTTACGGACTCTCAAGCGCCGGATTAGGAAGGCCGATACGGTTAGTGTCACCCGCCGAGGATCACGTGCCATCGCCGGCACGTACAGGGTGCGTCAGAACCACCGGATCGGACGTTTCGAGTCAAGGATTGGCTCGACCGGATCTGACGCAAACAAACCGTTTGAACCGTGGCTACAACCCGCCTGACTTCGACCTGGCTGCAATCCGAACAAGCACGGCTTACCCGCCTGCGCTCGGCGCCTGCCTCAGCCATTCCGGCCGAAGTCCATGACAGCCGCGGTTCAATGCAAAGGAGACGTTGCTCGATGAAATGGAACATGGTCTTGGGCGCGCTTGTAGTCAGCGTAGGCCTCTGCGGCCAGAGCTACGGATTTGAGCTCTTGGATCGCATGTTGGGTCTGAATGACTGCGGATGCACGACGTGTTGCACGTCGGCCGCTCCGGTCTGCGGATGCGATAAAGGTTGTGAACCGAGCTGCGCGGCGCCGGCTTGTGCCGCTCCGGCCTGCTCGGCCCCGGCATGCGATCCGGGCTGTGCGGGAGCGGCTTGCGCTCCTTCGTGCGGCGCCGGCGCTGGTTGCACCGCGGCTTGCGAGCCGAGCTGCAGCTCGTCGTGCGGCTCGTCTTGCGGCCATTGCCACAAGTGCTGCCGTCCGATGTTCTCGTGCCTGAAAGATTGGTTTGACTGCCATTGCCCCTGCGGTCCGGCTCTGAAAATTGGACCTCTGTGCTGCCATCACAAGTGCTGCCTCGAGCTGCAACTCGGGTTGCAATTCGGGTTGCACCAGCGGCTGTGCGGCCGCGGCTTGCGAACCGGCTTGTGCGGCTCCGGCTTGTGCGGCTCCGGCCTGCTCGGCTCCGGCTTGCGAACCCGCTTGCAACGGCGCTGGCGCCGGCTGCACCGCGGCTTGCGAACCGAGCTGTGGTTCGGCTGCTCCGGCCTGCGGAAGCTGCTGCCACAAGCCCTGCCTGCTCGATTGCTTCCGGATCAAGCACAAGTGCTGCAAGAAGAAATGCTGCGGTGGTTGCTCGGCCTGTGCCTCGAGCTGCGGCTGTGCCGCTGCTCCGAGCTGCGGCTGTGCGGCTGATCCGAGCTGCGGTTGTGCGGCTGCTCCCAGCTGCGGTTGCTCCGGCGGCGCCCCGGCTCCGGCCGCGGCCCCGGCTCCGGAAGAAGCTGCCCCGATGCCCCCGGCCCCGACTGCCGATCCCTCGGCTTCGTATCGCCGGAGCAACGTGCTCAGCACCAGCAGCAAGCTGGTCCGCCGCAACTAAGCGGATTGGATTCCTGAGGGGATGACCGAGCCTGCCCGAGACTTCAACGTCTCGGGCAGGCTTTTTTCGTTGGCAAAGTCCCTGGAAAATCCGAGTTCCGCGCCTCATGCGAAAGAGGCAAAAAGGGCGATCGCCCCCGCGCCCGGGGCGAATATTGGGTTGGCGCCTAAACGCCCCCAGGCAGTATCGTGTTAGAAACAGTCGCCCCCCGGGCCGACCGGGGGGCGATTGACTATAATAGCAAGGTCGCGCGGCCCCGCCGATCACGGCCGCCAGTGCGATGCCCGCCGCGGAGTCGCTCGCGCTCGCCCCGCCAACCGCCACTTGCCCGCGAGCCGATCACGACGTTTTCTCCCCCATACGGATAGCCATGCCAGTCGCCAAGCAGATTCGCAATTTCTCGATCATCGCGCACATCGACCACGGCAAAAGCACGCTGGCCGATCGGCTGCTGGAAAAAACCGGCACCGTCGCCACGCGCGACCTCCGCGCCCAAGTGCTCGACGACATGGACCTCGAGCGCCAGCGCGGCATCACGATCAAAGCCCGCGCCGTGGCCATGAGCTACGAGTTCGAGGGGGAGCAGTACGAACTAAACCTGATCGACACGCCGGGCCATGTCGACTTCCAATACGAAGTGTCGCGAAGCCTCGCCTGCTGCGAAGGCGCGCTGCTGTTGGTCGACGCGTTTCAGGGCGTCGAAGCCCAAACCGTGGCCAATGCCTATGCCGCCTTCGAGAGCGACCTCACGATCGTGCCGGTGCTCAACAAGGTCGATCTCAAGCATGCCCGGCCGCAAGAAGTGATGGAGGAAATGCTCTCGGTGTTGTCGATCGATCCGGCCGACGTGCTGCCCTGTAGCGGCAAGACCGGCGCGGGCGTCGAAGAGCTGCTCGAGGCGATCGTGCGCCGCATTCCGGCGCCCGTGGGCGATCCCGACGCGCCGCTGCAAGCCATGGTGTTCGACTCGCACTACGATGAATTTCGCGGCGCGATCACCTATGTGCGCATCATGAACGGCACGGTTCGCAAGGGTCAAAAAATCCGCTTCCTGCGAGCCGGCACGAGCCACGAATGCCTGGAGCTCGGGCAGTTCGTTCCCCAAAGGCGTCCTTGCGACCAACTCAGCGTCGGCCAGGTAGGCTATTTGATCTGCAATATCAAATCGCTCGGCAACGTGCATGTGGGCGACACCGTGAGCACGGGCGGCGAAAATCCCGCCGAGCCGCTCCCCGGCTACCGAGTGCCGCAGCGCATGGTCTACTGCGGGCTCTACCCTTCCGACGGGCAAGACTTCGAGGAGCTGCGCGACGCGCTGACCAAGCTCAGCGTCAACGATCCCAGTTTTTCGTTCGACCCGGAAACGAGCGACGCGCTGGGCTTCGGCTTTCGCTGCGGATTCCTGGGCCTGCTGCACATGGAAATCATCCAGCAGCGGCTCGAGCAAGAGGCCAATCTCGACTTGGTGCAAACCGCGCCCAACGTCACCTACGAGCTCGTCACCACCGCCGGCGAAACCATGCGGATCCACAACCCGCAGGATGTGCCTGACAACGGTTCGATCGAGGAATTCAAGCAGCCGATCGTGAAGGTGAACTTCGTGTTGCCGACCGACAACATCGGCCCGGTGATGCAGCTTTCGACCGATCGCCGCGGCGTGTATGTGCGCACCGAATACCTCTCGCCCACGCGGGCCATGCTCACCTTCAATTTGCCGCTGGCCGAAGTGATCTACGATATGCACGACCGGCTCAAGAGCATCACGCGCGGCTACGGCACGATGGACTACGAGTTGATCGGCTACTACCCGGCCGATTTGGTGCGGCTCGATATTCTGGTGAACAACAAGAAGGTCGACGCGCTGAGTATTATCGTCGATCGTCGCGACGCCGAGCGGCGCGGACGGGCGATCGTGAAAAAACTGCGGACCGAAATCGATCGCCACATGTTCGAGATTCCGCTCCAGGCCGCGATCGGCTCGCGCGTGATCGCCCGCGAAACGATCTCCGCGATGCGAAAAAATGTCACCGCCAAATGCTATGGCGGCGACATTACCCGCAAGCGCAAGCTCTGGGCCAAGCAAAAAGAAGGTAAGAAGCGAATGAAGTCGATCGGCAGCGTCGACATTCCGCAAAAAGCCTTCTTGGCGGTGCTCGACACCGGCGCCGAAAAGTAATCGGTCTCGCTCCGCGGGTATCGCTCATCATGCGAGCCTTGATCGAAATCCTGGTCGTGGCTCTGATCCTGGCGATCGTGGCACACTGTTTTTTCGTGGCCGGACTGCTCGCCCCGGTGGTCGTGGCGGGCGCGAGCATGGCGCCGGCCCTGCCGGGTCCGCATCGGAACATCGTTTGCCGCGCCTGCGGCCTGCGATTCCCTTGCGATTCCGAGTGGCTGCCGCCCGGCGGCGACGCGATCTGCCCGAACTGCTATTTCCCCGACAATCCCATCGCCGATTTTCCCCCGCGGCCGGGCGCACGGTTGATCGTCGATCGCGCCGCCTGGACGTTTTTCACGCCGCGGCGATGGCAGCCATTTGTGTTGGTCGATCCGTGCGATCCGCGGGCCTGGGCCGTCAAGCGACTCGTGGGACTGCCCGGCGAGCGGATCGAGATCCGCGCGGGCGATGTTTGGATCGATGGCCGCCGCGCTCAAAAGGACCTCGACGCGCTCCGTTCGCTGGCGATTCTTGTCGACGACGACCCATGCCACGCTTCCGCCGGCGCATTGTCATTGCTTCCAAACACTCCGGCGAAAGGCTGGCGCCCCGCGCGAAACGAGAGCGACTGGCGCCGGACCGACCGCGGCTGGCGCCTGTCGGCCGATGAACACAATCAGCCGGAGCGCGATCAACCGGATTGGTTGATTTATCATCATGTTCAAGCGCCGCGGGCGCCCGGCTTGCCCGCGATGCCCGGCCCAGTGCTCGACGACAACGCCTACGAACAAGCCGAATCGCGCCCGCTGACTCCGGCGCCCGATCTGCTGGTGAGCTTTCGCGCGGGGCATTCTCGCAACACCGACTGGCTGGCCCGCATCGACGACGGTCGCGATGCATTCGAAATTCACTGGGACATGGCGCATGGTGAATGCCGGCTCGCGCAACTTGCGCCGCCGAACGAAACGCCGTTGCCAAGCAACGCGCCATCGCCGGGCAACGCGCCGGCAAGCCAAGTGGTCGAACGCGCTCCGATTCCCGCCGCCTTTCGCCCTGGAGCAACCATCGAATTCGCCCAATGCGATGGCCGACTGCTGGTGGCCATGAACCACGCGACGTTGTTCGCCCATGCCTACGCGATCCACGAAACCGATCGCCCACCGCCGGAGGCGCCGGTCTCGATCGGTGTGATGCCAAGCGCTTCGCCCGGAGAGGAAACCACCGGCGACGCATGGAAAGACGCCCAGGCCGCGATCGACGAGCTCCGGGTGCTGCGCGATATCTATTATCTTGCGGCGCCCGAAGCCGAGAGCGCCGCCGGACCCCGCGCCTCGCAAGCAACCGTCCCGGGCAATATTCCGGGCCGGTGGCGTCTCGAGGCCGATCGATGCTTCTTCCTGGGCGACAATACAGCGTGGTCGCAGGACAGTCGGGTTTGGCCTCCCGACGCCGGCGGGAGAACACGGCTCATCGGACCGGCGATTCGTGTGCCCCGAGCGCAATCACTGACGTTTGGGGGGCGCCTGAGTTCGCGCGGCGAGGGATTTGGCGCACGATTGGCCGTTGTTGGCCGTTGTTGGCTATTTCCCGAGGAATTTCGAGCTTGTCGCGATTTGGCGGCCCTTGCTATGATCCCGCCCCCCCAGGCGACGCGGAATCCCGGCTCGAACCGCGCTTCTGCCCAGCCAACCCCGCCAGCCAGCGACGAAACCCTTATGCCGCCAGCCTTGCTAGCGAACGTGCTCGATCGGCGCCGACGACAAGCGCGGGTGCTGGTCGCCTGGGCCGAGCGACATGTGGGGATCCTCGGCGGGCTCGTATTCGCGGCGATATTTCTCTCGCCGCAATTCATCGAAGGCTATGGCGGCGACGATCTGCTCAACGCCAACGCGCCCGGCTATCTCATGCTACGGGGCATCACCCTCTGGGAATTCCTGACGCAAGAGATTCATGGCTATCTTTGCACGGGCCGTGTTTATCCGATTGCGCTGGCGCTGAGCTATGGCGTGCATTGCTTGGCCAAGAGCGCCGCCGCTTTTCACACGCTGGTGTTCGCGCTGCTGCTGATGGATTTGGCGCTGTTTTATCGCTTGCTGCGCGCCTGGCGTTTGGAGCCGCCGATCGCGAGTCTGGCAACTTTGTTTCTGACGCTGCTGTTTCAGCTTCGCATGTTCCACGACCCGATTCTCGAATTCGCCGGTCTGATGCCCACGCTCGTCGGCGAGATTCTTTCGGCGATGCTGGCCTTCGAATACTATCTCGGCTCGCGTCGGCTGGGCTGGCTCGCGCTGAGCGTCTTGGCCTTTGCCGGAGCGCTGCTCACCTATGAAGTCGCCTTTATGATCGCGCCGGTTTTTTGGGCGATGAGCCGCGCCCATCGCGGCGGTTGGCGGCGAGGGCTCGCGCCTTGCCAGCCGCATTTCGCGCTGATTATCACGCTCTTGTCGTTCACGCTCGGTGTCCGTTATCAGTCGGTTTGGCAGGAGGGCTCGGCCTATTTGCCGAACTATGATCTCTCCGACGGTCTCGAGCGCCACCTTGTTGCAAGCATCGTCGGCTTTGCCGGCCAGCTATTCGCTGCTCAGCTCGCATCGGGTCGACAATATGTGGGAGCGGCGGCTCGTGGGCTCCTGGCAAAACTGGGCGATGCTCGCCGCCGCCGCATCGCTTTCGTGGCTATATCTTCGCCAATTCACGCGTTTGATGAGCCTCGCCCCCGACGATCCCGCCGCTGCCAGGCGGCGACCATCGCTGGCCATGCTCGCGATCGTTGGGAGCGTGATCTGGATTCTGCCCGGCGCCATGATCGCCCTCTCGCCCAAGTATCAAGAAGTCATCGGGCTCGGGCTCGGCTACTTGCCGGTGTTCCTGCAATACTTCGGCATGGCGATGTTGATCGTGGCCGGGGTCTTGCTCGCTTGGCGCCGCGCGCCGCGGGCTTGGCCGGCGCTCTCCGGCGTCATCGTCGTGTTCAACGGACTTTTGGCGATGCTCACCTACGACACCAACACGACCGTCGCCGCGCGAATGAACGCCGACCCCACGACCAAGGCCATGGCGCTGGTGGAAGCCGCCTGCCATGATGGGCTGTTCGACATCGCGCCGGCCGGAGCGACGATCTGGTCGGCGCAGTCGCATCCCTGGATGTGCGGCGGGCCCGATCGAGCCGGCGGCCATTTTTCCAAGACACTAGGGCGCTTGACCTACACCGTCATCGGCGAGCCGACGCCCGACTGGCTCACGCGGCGCTTCACGCCCGATTCGATTCCGGCGCCGACCTTTGTCATGAACGACCTATGGCCGAACCTGGACTGGGCCTATGTGGTGCTCGGCGAGGTAGCGCCGCCTGAACTGAAGAGCGGTTCCAGCGAACGCGATGCCCCCGCCGCTCCCGGCGAAACCGGAAGTGGCGCGCTGCCGTCGAGCGCCCGTCGAGCGCCCCGAAAAGCGTGTCGAAAAGCGAGCCGCCCTTCGGCGCCCGGCGTTTTCGCCTCTATCTCTCGGGCAGCTATGCGGGCCGCTCGGCCGAGCGCGACCAACTGGCGATCGCAATCACGCGGCGCGACGCCGCTGGAATGCCCACTTGGCGCATCGCCGAATGGATCGATCTGGCCTCGCTGGGCCGTAGCGTCTGTCCGGGCGGGGCCGTGATTCTCGAGGGCGAATTTGCCCAGCCAGCCGACATCCGACTGGCGTGCGTGATCGAACATCTTGACGTGGTGGGACGACTGCAAGCCGCCGCGTCTCAAGCGACCGCGGTGCGCTGACGCGGCGCCTTTCACCCTAACTGCCTACAGGTGAGTCCCTTACAACGCATGCCGCCAGGCGTCTTTCGGCATCGCGAGGTTCATGATTCAAGCCCGGCGAGGCGAAGTCGCGGCGCTGGGCTTGAATTGTTCGCGGAATACGACACAATGGCTCGTTTCCCGCAAGGGCGCGGCGATCGCCAGATTGCCTGCGCCGGCGGTAGGTCTTTCGATGGACCGCAAACAAGGATCGCTGCGGCGGCGCATGTCCGCCGGCCGAGCGATCCCACACGGGACACGAATTCACGATTTGTTATTGGTGCGAAGGGGGCGTGTCGTCATGGCGGAGGTTCTCAATGTCGAGCCGCGTGAAGCAAATGGCAAGCGGGTGGCCAAGCGGCTGCGCCGCGCCGGTAGCGTGCCGGCGATTCTTTATGGCCACGGCGAGGGATCGGTCTCGCTGAGCCTATGCGCCGATCAACTCTCCAATGCGATTCGCCACGGGGCGCGCAGTCGTCGAGCTCCGCGGCGCGGCCAATGAAAAAGCCTTCATCCGCGATATGCAGTGGGATGTCTACGGGATCGATGTGCTGCATGTCGACTTCACCCGCGTTTCGGAGCATGAGCGGATTCAGGTCGAGGTCAAGGTGGCGCTCCGCGGCGAGGCGCCGGGCCTGAAAAACGGCGGCGTGGTCGAGCAAACGATTCACGAAGTCGAGATCGAGTGCGAGGCGCTCTCGATTCCCGAAAAGCTGTTTTTGCTGGTCAATTCGCTCAATGTGGGCGACTCGCTCACCGCGGCTCAAGTGCAATTACCCGAAGGCGCCACGCTGCTCACCGACGCCGACGCGGTTGTGGTTCACTGCGTGGTGCCGACCGAAGCCGACGAAGAGACGGAATCCGAAGCCGGCGCCGAGCCGGAGGTCATCGGTCGCAAGGCCGAGGAGTCGGAAGACGAATAAGAGCCTCGCCGCCGCTGGCGACCCAGGGAAGTCGATTCCCCGTCGCTACTCGGAACGACAACACATGCTTGGATCGCCATGAAACTGGTCGTGGGCCGTGAAACTGGTAGTGGGTCGTGAAACTCGTAGTGGGATTGGGAAATCCAGGCCGAAAATACCACTCCACGCGACACAACATCGGCTTCATGGCGCTTGACGCTCTTGCCCAGCGACATGGCCAGGGTTCGGGAAACACCAGCCGGCGAGCCGCCGATCCGCGACTCGCCGCGCGACGAAGAAACGACTTTCAAGCCGAGGTGCTTGAAATCGCCTGGGGCGCCGCCGGCCAGGGCGACGCGAAGGGCCTGCTCGTTTGGCCCGGGACCTACATGAATCTGAGCGGAACGAGTGTGCTGGCAGCGCGGGATTTTTATAAGATAGACAATGCCAACCTGCTCGTCGTGTGCGACGATCTCAATCTGCCCCTCGGCAAGTTGCGGTTGCGCTCCACCGGGTCGGCCGGCGGACAAAAAGGACTGCATGATATCCTGCGACGCCTCGGCTCGCTGGATGTGCCGCGACTGCGAATCGGAGTGGGCGCCCCGCCCGCCGGGCGAGACGCGATCGACTGGGTGCTGGGAACCTTTAAAAGCGAGGAACAGGTCGAAGTGGCGATCGCCCTGGATCGGGCCATCGACGCGATCGACCTGTGGGCCCGAGAAGGAATTGCCGCCGCGATGAACCGCTTCAACGCGAATCCATCGTAGAAAACCGCGCTGGGCGGCCTAAAAACAACGAACATCGAAATTCATTTTTTGCAAAACCGAGGAGCAACGTCGTGGCCGAGAATGTCTACGAAGGCATGTTCATTTTGGATTCGAATCGCTATGCCCGCGAGGCGAGCAACATGGCCGGAATGATTGCCGAACTCATCGAAAAATGCGGCGGCCACATGCTCGCCAATCGGCTGTGGGAAGAACGCCGCTTGGCGTATCCGATCGATGGCCATCGCAAGGGCGCCTACTGGCTGACCTACTTCCGGCTCGACCCGCTCAAGCTCGCGGAACTGAATCGGCAGTGCGAGATTCATGAAGTCATCCTTCGCACCTTGTTCTTGAAGGTCGATCCGCGCATCTCGGAATCGCTCGTCAGTCACGCGCTTTCGGGCACGACCGTTCGCCGCGCTCCGGCCGAAGTGGCGCCTGCCATTGCCGGAATCGAAGGCGCAGTCGACGCGATCGCCGACTTGTAAGCGGCGATCGAGGCAACGAGAGTTCGTTTCGGGGCGTTTTTCCGAGGTGCGATCATGGCGAGCTACAACCGCGTTGTGCTGGTGGGAAACCTCACCCGTGATCCCGAGCTGCGCTACACTCCGAGCGGCGCCGCGGTGACCGAGCTCGGGCTCGCGATCAACGATCGCCGCAAAGGTCCCAATGGCGACTGGGTCGAAGACACCACATTCGTCGATGTCACGCTCTGGGAGCGCACGGCCGAAGTGGCCAGCGAATACCTTTCCAAGGGTTCGAGCGTGTTGATCGAGGGACGCCTGAAGCTCGACACCTGGGAGAAAGACGGCAAGAAAAACTCAAAACTGCGCGTGGTCGGCGAGAAAATGCAAATGCTCGGCGGACGCGGCGGAGCCAGCGGCGGCGAAGCGGGCGGCGGACGCGCTGGCGCCGAAGGCGGAGGGCGCGAAGCCGGCGGACGCGGCGGCTACAATCAGTCGCGCCCCGCGAATCAGCGCTCGCGGCCCCCCGTGGCCGAAGGTTCCCATGAAGCGCCCTCCCGCGGCGACTACGACGCTCCCCCGCGGGGCGGCGCTGGCGGGGGCGACGATATTCCGTTTTGACTCGTCTCGCGACCCGGCGACGGTCGTCGAGATCGAACCCCCAAGAACATCACCCACATTTCAATAACCTGAACCACTCTATAGCGAGACGAACCATGGGCACGACTTCCTCGAAACACACGCATCGACCCGGCAAACGGCTTCCGCGCGGCAAGCATCGCGGCGTCGAGTTGCTGCTGATCCAATCGGTGGACCATGTCGGCGCCCAGGGTGATGTCGTGGAAGTGAAACGCGGCTATGCGATGAACTTCCTCTTGCCCCAGGGCCTGGCCACGATTGCCACCGACCATCACAAGCGCATGGTCGAGAAGCATCGGACTCGTCTGCAAGAAATCCAAAATGCCCGCATGGCCGGCCTTCGCTCGCTGGCCGAACAGATCGGCAAGCAAAGCGTCACGATCGAGGCCAACGCCAACGACGAAGGCCATCTGTATGGTTCGGTCGGAGCCGTGGAGATCGTGGCCGCGCTCAAGAAAAACGAGATCACGGTCACGGCCGATCAGATTCGCCTCAAGGGGCCGCTCAAGGAGCTTGGCCTCTACACCGTGGGCGTTCACCTGGGACACGATATCGAAGCCGAGCTCAAGGTGTGGATCGTGCCGACCGTGGGCGACGAGCCGGCCCCGCGCTCCGAGCCGGCCAAGGCCGCCAACGCGGCCAAGTCCGACAAAGCCACCACCAAGGCGGATAAGTCGGCGAAGCCCGAGACCAAGTAAGAGCCTATCCGACGACTCCCCCCTCTCCCCGTTGGGGAAAGCGTGGGATGAGGGCGCGCGGAATTGCTCGGATAGACTTTTATCCGCGCGCGACGCTCGAACGTCGAGCTTGCGCTTTTTTTACGAGATCATCGGCAAGATTCTCGGCTTTGGCGCCGCGGCCGCGCGCCGGCAAGGTTGATTCCGCTTTCGCCGGGCGGCGTGTCTTCGCCGATCGCGGCGAGCGCTCGCGCCGGTTCGCGAGCCGGCGCCGCTCCGGGCATCGGTTTCCACGAACTTCGATCCTCGAACGCTTCAAGGATGGGCATGGCTGCTGCGAAGCATTTCGATTCTCCACACGCCTCGACGCGCGAGGCCCTCACGGCCGCGATCTTCGATCGCCAGCCGCCGCGCAGTCTCGAGGCCGAGCGCGGAGTGCTGGGCAGCATTTTGCTCCTGCCCGAAGTGTGCGACGATGTGGCGCTCATTACCCGGGCCGACGATTTCTACGACATCGCCCATCAAAAGCTCTTCGGGCATCTCTTGCACATGCACGAGGAGGGCGGTCGCATCGACTCGACCCTGCTGGTCGAGCGACTCAAGTCGGCCGGCGAGCTCGAGCTCGTGGGCGGCATCGCGGCGATCGCCGACCTGATGGAATCGGTGCCAACGGCGGCCCACGCGGCCTACTACGCGAAGATCGTGCGTGAAAAGGCCACGCTGCGCAATCTGATTCACACCAGCACCGAGATTCTGCACGACGCCTACGACGACACCAGCGACCCGCGCGAAATGCTCGCCCGGGCCGAGCAAAAGATCTTCGCGATTCTCGACAGTCAGACCAATAGCCGCGTAGCCTCGATCTCCGATATTCTGCACGCGGCGATGGACCGCATCGACGCGCGCATGAAGCAGGAACACGCGATCGGCGGCATCGAAACCGGCCTGACCGATTTCGACCAGCTCACCGGCGGACTGCACAATTCGGAGCTCATTATTCTGGCGGCTCGGCCGAGCATGGGCAAAACCGCGCTGGCGCTCAATATCGCCGAGCATGTCTCGATGCAAAAACAGGTGGGCACCCTGTTCGTCAGCTTGGAAATGTCGTCGATCGAGTTGGCCGACCGCATGCTCTGCTCGCTGGCCGAGGTCAACGGCAAGCGGCTGCGCAACGGCACGATCTCGAACGACGACCGCCGCCGGATCGTGGAGAAGGCCGTGGAGCTGAATCAAGCGCCGCTGTTTGTCGACGATTCGCCGAGCCGCACCATGACCGAAATCGCCGCCGCCGCTCGCCGGCTGAAGCGCAAGAACGGCCTCGGGCTGATCGTGATCGACTACTTGCAACTGATCGAGCCCGACAATTCAAAAGATTCGCGACAAGAACAGGTGGCCCGAATCGCCCGCCGGCTCAAGGGCCTGGCGCGTGAGATGAGTGTGCCGGTGCTGTGCCTGGCGCAGCTCAATCGGCAGGCGGAAGTCTCGAAAGAAAACCGCCCGCGACTGAGCCACCTGCGCGAGAGCGGCGCCATCGAGCAAGACGCCGATGTGGTGATGTTCGTGCATCGCGAGGAGTATTATCAAACGAACGACGAAGACCGGGAGCGGCTGTCCGGTCAGGCCGAGATCATCGTGGCCAAGCAGCGCAACGGCCCGATCGGCGATGTGAAGCTCCAGTGGAAGAAAGACTTCACCCGCTTCACCAACGCCACGCAGCGTCCCTACGACGAGTTCGAGAGCTACAATAGCGAATCGTTCTAGTGCTTTGTCACGGCTGAAATGATAGGTAACCCCGTGTGCCATGCCCACGCCCAGCGTGGGCATGTTTTCGAGCGCCACGCGGAGTCCTCATGCCCACGCAGGGCCGTGGGCATGGCGCCACCGAACCAATCCAACCCGTCATTTCAATTGTGACAATGCACTAGCGACCTGTTGAACTATTCAACAGGCCGAGCCGCCGCATGGATACGGCGGGCTTGCCAGACATCTCCGAGGCGCCCCACGAACAACAAGGCGTGCCGATGATCGATTCGCCTCGAACGCTCCAAGTCGCGGAAGCCGCCGCTCGCGCGGGCGGCGCGGTGCTGGCGCGCTACTTCGGCTCGAACCTCGCCATCGGGCAGCACGAACAGTCGCACAATCTGGTGAGCGTCGCCGACCTGGAATCCGAACAAGCCATCGCCGGCGTGATCCAGGCCGCGTTTCCCGCGCATTCGATTCTGGGCGAGGAGAGCCATGCCGGCGACCTCGCGGCCGAGCATCTGTGGGTGGTCGATCCGCTCGATGGGACCAACAACTTCCTGCATGGCATCAAACAGTTCGCCGTGTCGGTGGCCTATTATCATCGCGGCGCGCCGGTGCTGGGCGTGATTTTCGATCCGTTCGCGGGCGACCTCTACACGGCGGTCGTGGGCCAAGGCGCGCGAGTCAACGGCGCCCGGCGCATGTAAACTCCCAAGCCCGACTCGACCAGACGATGATCGCGGTCGGCTTTTACTACGATCGCGGCGCGATGATGGAAACCACGCTGCTTGCGATTCGCGATCTGTTTCATGCGCGGATTCATGGCGTTCGCCGTTTCGGCGCGGCGACGCTCGATCTGTGCGGCGTGGGGCTCGGACGTTTCGGAGCGTTTTTCGAGTTTCAATTGGCGCCCTGGGATTTCGCCGCCGGACGCATCTTCGTCGAGGAAGCCGGCGGCCAAGTCACGACTTGCCTCGGCGAACCGCTGCCGCTGGCCAAAACCAGCCTGCTGGCCACGAACCGCCTGCTGCATCCGGCGATGTTGGCGGCCCTCGCGCCTCACTCGAAGGCGGAAACGGCGAAAGGCGACCGGGATTGAATTCGCGCCCCGGCTCTCGGCGCAATCGTTAGAATCGTCGCGAGGCCGCCGACTCCGGCGCGGTGGCCGCGGCGATCGGCGACTTTTCCCCTGACCCCGGGGCCGATCGCTCGCCGGCGTGACTTAAGCTTCCAGTGCTATGCGGAGCATGGGGGAAGAACCGAAAACGGGCCCCCGCCGCGAAGCGGGCCTTGACCGAGCCGCCACGAGCTTTGCTCGGCGCTTGGCCAACAGGCTGATGAGCGTCTCGACGCGAGCGAACCTAGCGTCGCGTGATATAACCCCAAACCATCGACTCTCGCCGCGAAGGAAAAAACATGAGCACCGATCTGCCTCCGAATGTGTCGACACCGAACCCGCTTGCCTCGGCCTCGCCGCGGCATGAGCTCGAACACTTGCGCAATCACTGGTGGTGGTTGCTTGTGCTCGGTATTCTGCTTGTGCTCGGCGGCACGACGGCGATCGTCGTGCCGGCGGCCACCGTCATCACCAGCGTGACGATCGTGCTCCTGCTCGGCATCACGCTCATGATTGCCGGAGTGGCGATCATCGTCGCGGCGTTTTGGGCCGGAAAATGGAGCGGCTTTTTGCTGAATCTGCTGGTCGGGCTCCTCTATCTCGTGGCCGGTTACGCCATTACCGACGATCCGGGCCAGTCGCTCGAAGTGCTCACGCTGGTGCTGGCCTCGCTGTTCATCGTGCTCGGCGCCTTCCGCATTGCGGCGTCGCTTTCCAGCCGCACTCCGCAATGGGGTTGGGTGCTGCTCAGCGGAGTCGTGACTCTGCTCGTGGGCGTGATTATCTATCGCCATTTCCGCGAGGATTACCCCTGGGTCATCGGCCTTTTGGTCGGCCTGGAAATGCTGTTCAACGGCTGGACCTGGATCATGCTCTCGCTGGCCATCCGCAAACCGCACCGGCTCAGCTAGGCAAACCGCAATCGCCCGACAGCCGGCCGACCACGCCGGCCGGCCGTCGGGGCGTTGTTCGCGGCATTTGACGGCGGCCGCTGGTTTTTCTATAAAGGGAATCGCTCGTCGAATCATGCCCTTCGGTGGCGGGGGACCGCGAACGTGATCCCTTGCCGATCGCCTCGTGCATAGGGCGGCGACGATGCCGTGCGGCCGACGAAACCGGTCCGAGGGATCGAGCGACTCACGATGAGTATCGGCGAAGGAACCGGAACCGGCTATTCGACCATGCGGGGGCGAAATTACCCCTCGATCCGTCAATTCACCGTGTTTCTCGAAAATCGCGTTGGCCAATTGCTCGAAGTCGTACGCCGCTTCGAGAACAGCCGTGTGCGGATCGTCGCCCTCTCGATCAATGATTCGGCCGAATGCGCCTTTGTGCGATTCTTGCTCAGCCAGCCCGAGCAGGGCCGCGAGATTTTGGAGCGGGCCGGGCTCGCCCTCATCGAGAGCGATCTGATCGGGGTCGAACTGCCCTCGGGCAATCAGCCGCTTTTGCAAGTCTGCACCGCGCTGCTTCAGGCCGAGGTGAATATCATTCAGGCCTACCCGCTCTTGGTGCGGCCGCATGGTCGCCCCGCAGTGGCCCTCATGGTCGACAATATCGAGATGGGCATGGAAACCCTGGCCGCCAAGGGGTTCACCATGATCACCGAAGCCGACCTCGCGAGCGACGACTGATTGCCCGACGAATGATTGCCTGGGAATACCCCGCCGCGCGTTGCTCACTCGACTCGCGGCAGCGATAGCTCTCCGGCGCCGATGCCCGGCGCTTGGTTCGAGCGGAGCGGCGCTTGCCAGCGGCGCACTTGCGCCGCTTCGGGTCCGGCGGGCGCGGCGCCCTCGAACTCGACCTCGCCCCGCACCAGTCCCGAGAATTGCAGCTCGTCTTCGGCCAGTTCGCGCGCGGGAGCGGCGGCGGCGGCGCGGCCCGCGGCGAGCGGCGTGGCGAGCGTGACCAGCGATCCGTGCCCGGTCCATTCGATTCGCGCGACAAACGGCGCCGGTTCGCGCGAGCCGGTCGCCAAGATCAGCGCCCTGCGCGCGTCGAGCGCGAACACGCTATCGATCGCTTCGATCGCGATCCGACCTGTCTCGCCCCCGGCGCCGGCGGGATTGCCGGTCGCCGCCATGTTTTCACGTCGCGATTCCGACGGCGGCGATTGCGACGATCGCTCGGGCAGCACGCATTCGAGCGCCGCCGCCGCGCCGCGGAGCGTGATATTCGTCATGTGTAGAAACACGGTGTGATTTCGTGCTGGCGGCGCCGCCAATCGCGCGAGCGGGCCAGACCCGGCATGCAGCGACCTCCGGGGCGAATCTCGATCGACCGCCGCGCCCGACAATCGACCGCCGCCCCCACATTCCAAAACACGCAATGGTCGAGCATCAACGTGCCCGGCAGCGCGAGGCTCGCTTCGCTCGCGGGCTTCGCGGCGTGGCCCGCGCTCCAGACGATCGCTGCCGAGGCATCGGTCGCGGCTGAATATCTCGCGGGCGAGCTCGTGACTTGAAACGAACAGCCGCGGAACTCCGCGTCGTCGGCTTCGAGCCGCACCACCCCGCCGTGGTTCGACTCCGCGGCCTCGCCGGCTTCGAGCACAAAATCGACATTCTCAAACACGACCCCGCGCCTGCGCACCCGAAGCCCCTCGCTGGAAATCAAAATCATCGGCCGCCCCGGCCCTTCGCCGCGCACCGTTTGTCCCGGGCTCAGCTCGAGCTCGCTCAATCGCCGCGGACGATCGACCGGCAAGAGCAGCGGCTCGATCTTGGCGCCCGGAGCAAGATACGCCGCCCGCGCGGCGCGATTGCCGGGGGCGGCCGCTATGTGCCGGGCAAGCTCGACGGGCGCCGCCGGCTCGGGGTCCGCTTCCAGCCGTGGCTCGCGCGGCGCTGGCGGCGCTGCAATTCGCTGGGCTGCAATTCGGTTGTCGGCAATTCGGTTGTCCGCATTTAGCTTTTTCGCGGGCGCTTTGTCGCGGGGCTCCTTGCCTTGGGCGATCGCGGCGAGCGATTGCGACGCCGGGGTCCGATCGGCGCCCGGACGCCAAACGATCTCGCGGCGATGCCGCCAAGCGATCGGCGCCGCCACGAGCAGCGCGAGGCAAGCGGCGATGGCGGTCGCATGGACCACGCGCCGCGTGCCCGAAACGCGCGGCTTGGCCGGCCGCCACAGTCGCCGCGGCCCAAAGTCCTCGTCCATCAAGCGCCGGGCCGTCCTGACGCTTCCGCGCGTCGCCGGGCCAAGCATCGCGCCCAGCGCCGCGAAGCTCGGCGGCCGTTTCGCGGGATCCACGGCCATCGCCGCGTGAATCGCGGCGATCAACTCCGGCGGCGCATCGACGGTTAGCTGTGCGATGTCGGGCGCTTTTGCGCGATGCACCGCCTTGAGCTTCGCGATCGATGACCCGCCGGCAAAAGGCGGCCGACCCGCGGCCAAGTGCCACCACAAACATCCGCAGGCATAGAGGTCCGTTTGTGCGCGGCGGCCGCGCCGTTTTCAATCCGCTCGGGCGCCAGCGTGTCGAAGCCCTCAGGCTGAAGATCGCCAAACGCATAGCCTTCGTCGCGCCGCACCAGTGGCCTCAGGCCGGGAAGCGGCAGCTCGATCGCGCCTTGAGCGTCGAACGTGAGCCCCCAGGTCGAGAGATCGCCATGCACGAGCTCGATGCGTTCGAGCTCCGCGAGCGCCGCCGTCATTTGCCGCGCGATCTCGAGCACGGCCGGCGCCGGCAGCCGGCCGTTTTCCACCAGCCAGCGCGCCGCGAGCACTCCGCGATCGGGCCGACATGCCGCCCACACGCGCGAACCGCTGATGCCAGCGTCGAGCGCCGGGCCAAACGCCGGATGTTCCAAGTATCGGCTTTGCTCCACGAGTCGCGCGAGCGAGGCGGCCACGAACTCCGCCGAGCCCTGGGCGCGGTCGACAATCAGTAACCGCGCGGGGGCCCGGGTGTTGAGTTCGACCGCGGCAAACGAACGGCCATAAGCCGGACCGGCAAGTCGACCGGTGAGCACATAGGGCCCCACGGCCAGCTCGGCCCCGCGGCCCGAATTGATCTCAGCCGCTTGAAATGGCGTAAGCACGCGGGCCTCGGCCAGCGCGTCGACCCACACCGAGTCGAATCCCGGCAGGTCGTGGGCCAAGCGGCGCACTCTCGGCGCGACGCTCTGGGTTTGCCCCGCCGTGGCGAGCCGAAGCTCCGCAAGCAGCGCGATCAACGACTCGCTGGGCACGGCGGGCATGAAGGAGCGACTCGCAAGTTCCATGGGGCTGCGCGGAGTGGATTCGACCGAATCGCGACAAAGCTTTTAGTGGCCTCGCGATCCCGCGCTGCTAGCTATCAAATCAGCGCTCCCGGCACAAGATCAGCTCGGCAGCCTGTCGAAGTATTCAACAGGCTGTCACGCCGCCGCCGGGCCCAAGCCGCCCAGGTCCATGCCTTCGCCGAAGTAATACCGGCGAGCCTCGGCATTCGAAAGCACTTCTTCGGGCGTGCCGTGGCAGAGCACTTTGCCGCCCCGCACCACATAGCTGCGATCCGTGATTTGCAATGTCTCGCGCACCTGATGGTCGGTAATCAAGATCGCGATGCCCCGCCGGCTCAGGTCGCGAATGATTTGCTGAATGCTGTGGATCGTCACCGGGTCGATGCCCGTGAACGGCTCATCGAGCAGGATCAGTTTGGGGTTGGAAACCAGGCAGCGGGCGATTTCGAGCCGCCGCCGTTCGCCGCCCGAAAGCGACATGGCCCGGCTCTTGCGGAGCCGCGCGATATCGAACTGGCCGAGCAATTCCTCGCAGCGCGCGCGGCGGGTCTTGCGATCCATGTTCAGCATTTCCATCACGCCGAGCAGATTGTTCTCGACCGAGAGTTTGCGAAACACGCTCGATTCCTGGGCCAGGTAGCCCATGCCGCCATCGCGCGAGCGGCGATACATGGGCCAGCGTGTCACATCGAGTCCGTTGAGCATCACCCGGCCCGAGTCGGGCTCGATCATGCCGCACGTCATGCGGAAGCTGGTGGTCTTGCCGGCGCCATTGGGCCCCAAGAGCCCGACGATTTCTCCCTTTTCGACCGAGAAATCGACGCCATCGACAACCCGTCGCCGGCCATAGGTTTTCACGAGTCCGAACACTTCGAGCATGGCCATCGCAAGATTCCTCCCTGATTCTTCCCGGCGGCGAGCCATCGCCTTTTCGCGGCCGCGGCTCCGCCGCGCTCGCAAGCTAACGCACGAATCGCATCCTCGCGAAGTTCGGCACCAGCGGAATACTATCCACCGGACCAAACGGCAACGGCAAGCTATACGCCGCCCGCGGCCAATACACGATCACCGCCTTGCCGATCAAGAGCGATCGCTCGACATAGTGCGGCGACTTATCCCAAAGTCGACTGTCGGCGCTCATCGGGCTGTTGTCGCCCAGGGCAAAGAACTGATCGGCCCGCAGCTCGAAAGTCACTGCCCGCCGTTCGTCGAAAATGCTCTTGCCGTCGGGTCCGCGCTGCCACTGCCGCGGGTCGGAGAGGAATTCCTCTCGCCGGCGGCTGCCGCGAAATCCGGCTTCGATCAACAGGTCGAACAATTCCGAGTTTCGCGAAAAGTCCTGAATCATGCCCTCGCCCTCGCCGGGCGTGGATTTGTCGGCGATATAGTACACATCGCGATCGATTCGCAAATGCCGCGCCGCGACCCCCGCGCCACGCGAGCCGATGCCGGCCGGCGCGAGATCGGCCTCGGTCGGCAAGTCGTTGTCGAGGAATCCGTAAGTCGCGGGACCATCGAACGACACCGGCTTTCCGTCGACGAACAGCGTCAACTGCCGATCGAAATTGGCGAACGCCACCCGATGCGTGCCCGGGCCGCGAAGCGCGGTTTTCGCATGCGGATGAAAATCGGGCCGACCTTCGATCTTGAACGTGACCTCGCCCGTCGCCACGTCTATTTCGCAACCGAGATGTTTTCCGCCCGAGACGAGGTCGAGCGCGACCACGCCGGCGCTCGTCTTGAATTCGAGTTCGACGTCGAGCTTGAGATCGGCCACCCAGTTCACCCCAAACGGAATCGTGCCGCCCGGCGGCGCGCCGTTGCCGATTCGCGTGTCGTTGTAGGCATAGTAATCGGTGATCAGTTGCGGCCTGGGCGACGGGCCATCTTTGAGCGCGCCGTGCTCGATCGCGTCCCAGTCGTGGGCCGAAGGCACGAAGTTCTGGTATCGCAGCCACAGGGTTTCGTCCGCGGCCGACGAGGCCGCTCCTCCCGCGGCTTTGCCATCGCCCTCGGCCGCGACGATTGCAAACGATCGTCCGCCATCGTCCGAGGCCCAGGCCAGGTCTTTGCGCTCCGGCGCCCAGTTCTGCCAGCGGAGCGGCCAACCGGCCTGGGTCATCGCATCGACTACATAGTCGTTGTCATAGACCGGCTGGGCCATGGCAAGCACTTTTTCCGGCGGCTTGCGAGCGATCTCGGGCGGCGCCTGTTCGTCGTCGGTCGGGCGGAGAAACAGATCACCGTGATGGATGCCCAATGTCTCGTTGGGCAAGCCGACCAGCCGCTTGATATAGTTCATGCTCGCGTTGCCGGGATATTTGAACACGAACACATCCCACCGCTTGGGCGCGGAAAAATCGTAGGCGAACTTGCTCACGATCACCCGGTCGCCGTTGTACACCGGATTGGCCTTGCCGCCCGGCCGGCTCGGATCGACATCGGCCGGAGCGTGGCACATCGGACAATAGGTCTCGGTAATGATGAAGTCTTCGCGGGCTCCGGCGCGGTAGTTGTATTTGCAGGTGGGGCAGGTCACGTCCAAGTGGCGGCCCATGAGCGTCGGCGCCATCGAGCCGGTGGGAATCACGAACGGCTCGGCCTCGAAGGTGCGAAACAAAAACGCCCACACCAGCGCCACGACGAAGCTTTCGATCGTTTCGCGCATTGCGCGGCGATTGCTGGCCTTGTCGCTGGGCGGAGCGTCGGCCGCCGTATTGGGGCGCTCCTTGTCTTTGGATGCGAGCTTGGTTTTGGTCATGTTCAACTTTTACGAATGTTAAAAAGCCAGCGACCGCGGCGGCGTGGCCCGAGGGGCTCGGGCAAAAGCGCGGGCTCTGATTCCGCCGCCCCGGGCCTCGCCGGGCGCCTGGGCGGTTTCCGAAATATAATCCATCGCGCGATTTCGGGATACTTCGCTCCGGGCGCCACGCGGCCGCGGAAAAGAAAATTGCCAGGTTTGCTCCCGGGGGCGAGGCGCCTTACACTCAAGCCGCGAATCCAGCTATTTCCGGCTGTTTTTAACGGCTCTTTTCGAATTCACGGCCTCAAGAGACCGGCAGGGGAGAACGTGTCCGCATGAAAACCAATCGGGTCAAACGCCTATTGCGCGAGGGCAAGCCCGCGTTTGGGAGCTGGCTGTCGCTCGGCGATTTGTTTGCCACCCGAGTGCTAGCACGCCTGGAATTCGACTGGCTCACGCTCGATCTGGAGCATTCGCCGATCGACTGGTCGCAAGCGGCGATGATCTTTGCCGCCGTGGCCGACGCCGGGGGCGTGCCGCTGGCCCGAGTGCCCAAGGGAAGCCACGACCATATCAAGCGCGTGCTCGACGCCGGCGCCTGGGGGATTGTCGTGCCGATGGTGGATACCGTCGAAGAGGCCAAGATCGCCATCGCCGCGGCTAAATATCCGCCCACCGGCAACCGCAGCCTGGGCGGCGGCATGCACTCCCTGAATTTCGGCTGCACCGCCGGCGAATACTACCAAAGGGCCAACGACGAAATCCTGGTGGTGCTGCAAACCGAAAGCCCGCGCGGAGTAGCCAACGCCAATGAAATCTATCGCCTGCCGGGCGTCGACGCGATCTTTGTCGGCCCGGTCGACCTGCGGGCTCAAATGCGCAAGCCCGACGGAACCGAGGCCACGAATGAAGAGTTCGAAGCCACGCTCCAGCGAATCATCGACATCGGCAAGCAGGCCGGAACTCCCACGGGCATGCATGTCATGGAACCCGAAGCGGCCCACGCCCGCGCCAAGCAGGGCATGCAATTCATCGCCGTGGGCAGCGAACTGCGATACATGACCGAACGTGCGCAACAGGTTCACAAAGCGCTTTGGCCCGACGGCGTCCAAAAGGATGTCGTGCGGTATTAGTGCGCTGTCAGGTCCGGCAAATCTCCAACCGCGCGGCCAAGGCGCGGGGCCGTCTCGCGGCTCGGCGGCGCGTGGACAGTCGCTTATTTGGTAACTGTTAAGCCGTGGCGTGGCCTGGGCGCGGGGGGGCGGTGGCGATATTGGCGGGGATCGCGGGCGAGGAATTTCCGGGGATGGGTCGCGTGGCGGATGGTTTAACTGCTATTGGTGATCGGCAGCGGCAGGGTCTTGCCTTGCAATTTAGCGCGCACGACTTCGATGCCATACTTTGCAAAACTCAAACTGTTTTTCGCGCCGGTCGCGATCACGCTCTTGATTCGGGCGAACGCCGCCGCGCTCCATTCGGTCCGATGCGTGCCGCCATCATTCCTCGCCGCCGCCAGGCTTCGGATGTCGCGTTCGGTTCCGTTGTTGTCGGCCGGAACATTCGCATCGTCGAGAAAGGTGAACAATTCGTCCGAGTGCTTGAACAGCCGCCGCCAGATTCGCAAACATTCGCGATGCCGCACGCGCGTCTCGAGCATCAACGTGTCGAAACGGTTTTGAATCTCGTGTCGGGCCGCGTTGAAAGCTTTTTTGCCGAGCGACTTGCGCTCGTGGCCCAACCGGATCGCGTCTTGAAACAGCGTGATCAACGGCTGGATGAAGGCCCGCGCGCTCGCCGCCGGCAACGTCTCGCGCAGCTTGTGCAACTCGCGAAGCAAATGGACCAAGCAGCGCTGTTTGCGGCAGTCGAGCCCGTTGTAGACCGCATAAAAATCGCTGACCAGCGTGCCCGCGAACGATGTGCCCAACGCTCGCTCGAGCACGGCCCGATTGCGATGGCGATCGATCAGGAACAATGCCAAGCGCGGGTCTCGAAAACACCAGGCCCACGCGGGCAGTCCGTCGATCCGCCAACCGGTTTCGTCGCCTTGCACGACCGGCGAATTGCGCAAGAGTTCCCAGAGTTTGTCGACCACCGGCTCGAACAAAGCGCCGCCCCAACGCAAATGGCCGAGCAATCCGGCCCGGCTGGCCGAAAGACCAAAGAAGTCTTTCAGCAAGTGTTGCGTTTTGCCGAGCGAGATGCCCAGGTGAACCCGCGCGTAGCAGACCAACAAGCGCGCGCGTGGCCCGATGTGGGCGCCGGGCAGTTCCAAGTCGCCGCGTCCTTGGCAGGTGGCTTGGCAATGTTCGCAACGGTAGGTATGACGGCGATACCGATGCCATTCGAGCTTGGGCTCTGGAATCTCCGCCATCTCATGGTCTTCGAACTCGCCGTGGCGGTCAGATCGTGGCCGCCGCAATGCGGACACTCTCGCGGATGCACATCGTGTTCGATGAATACTATGTATTTCGATATGCGATGGGCCGGGCGGCGGCTCTGGACGAAAGCTGCCCGGATGTTTGCGAAACTGCTTGCGGCGGCGATCCTGTTCGCCACGCCGCGCATCGGCGGCCGAGCGGGTTTTCTTGCGCCGCTGAAGAAACTTTTGGACTTGCTGTTCGAGTTGCTCGACGCGCTTGCGCAGCGTGATATTCTCCGCCAGCAACCGGGCGATTTCCGCTTCCAACTCGGCGATCCGTCGATCTCGATCATCCATGATCCAATCAATGTGACCGAAAACCCAATTTCGGGAAAGAGGAAATGCTTAACAGTTACATTGGGAGAATAGGTAGAACATCTCGCGACTGATTTCGGCGCAGGCACTGTCATATGCGGCTGCTTCGTCGGGTTGGCCATCGGAGGCTTTGGGGTCGCGATAAGGGAGCGAAAGGCGAAGGGCCGCCGCGGGAATTGCGGGGCAGTTTTTGTCGGCTTCGGCGCAGGTCATGATCGCGCAGTAGTCGGAGCGCGGATTCGCCGGGTCGTTATACACCTTCGAGAAGCAGCGCAGCGGCTTGGCCTCGGTGGCGAGGTGGGCGAGATACTCGGGATTGCCAGATTGTGGCGGCTCCGACGAAGCTTGCTCGACACGGACACCGGCGCGTCGCAATGCCGCCACGGCCCGCGGGTTGAACGCCGTGGCTTCCGTGCCGCCGGAGAAACAGGCGACATTCGAGACATGGTAGCGCTCGGCCGCGAGCGTGGCCCAGATTTGGGCGAGATGGCTGCGACGGGAATTGTGCGTGCAAATAAACAACAGTTGGGCTGGCTGGCGGGCTCTCGTCTTCTCGCGCACGAACATCGCGGCGCGAGTGAGCACCGCCTTGCGCTCCGGCGCGATCCGATCGAACTCGCCGGCGCGGGCAGCGAGATATTCAGTAAGAATCATGGCGGAATCCGATTGGCGAAGCGGAGCGGTTTGTTCCTCGGCCGCGTAAGACCGCGCCCCGAATACGATCGCCGCGATCCCAAGGACAATCCGCCCGCCGAGCGCCGCCCGCGGCTCGCGAACCTGTCGGATTGCAATCGAACCTTTGCGTCGCGACGAGAGATTTGTCATAAAACAGCATGGGATCGAGGGGCGGAGGGCGAAGCGCGGGGCGAAGAAGCGAAATCAAATAACTTCCCGGCCCTCGCTTTCGTTTCGGGTCGTGACTGGAAGCTCCCGCTCGCGATTGTTGGGCCCAAGGACATTCGTAAGCATAATCTCGCGCCGATCGCCACGGAAGTTTCTTAAAAAGCGGAATTGCATGAACCAGATCGTGAACGCGATGATCCAAAAGGTTCGGCGCCACGGCTGGGCGCTTGCCTGTCTTATCGCGTGGGCCATGCCGTGCGGCGGCTGCGACTCGCCGAATTCGACTGCGCTGACCGGCGATTCTTCGTCCGCGAACGCCGCGAACGCCTCGCCCGGCGAAGCGCCGCCCGCGAGCCCCGCGACGAGGCCGTGTTGCGATTGGCCGCAGTGGCGCGGGCCCAACCGCGATGGCGTTTCCAAGGAAACGGATTGGCGCCGCGACGATTGGCCGGCCGATGGGCTGCCGGTCGTGTGGTCGGCGGCCGTGGGCATCGGGTTCAGTAGCGTCTCGACCGACGCCGACAGTTGCTACACGATGGGCCACGAAGGTGAGCTCGACAGCGTGTGGCGCCTTGATGCCGCCGATGGCAGAGTCATCTGGCAGCACACCTACGCCGCGCCGCTGGTCGATAATTTGCACGAAGGCGGCCCCGCCGCCACGCCCACGCTCGACGGCGATCGGGTCTACACCGTGAGCAAGGACGGCCGCTTCTTGTGCCTCGATCGCGCGACCGGCGCCCCGATCTGGACGGCCGAGTTCCATAAATTGTTCGACGTCAAAATGCCCGAGTGGGGTTTTTCGTGTTCGCCGCTCGTGGTCGATGAACTTGTGATTGTCGACGCCGGTTGCCTCGCCGCGTTTAACAAGCGCACCGGCGAACTTGCTTGGAAGACGGCGATGTATCGGCCCGGCTACGGCAGTCCGGTGGTTTGGCGCCATGGAAAAGAACAGCTCGTGGTGGTGCTCAACAACGACGTGCTGCTCGTGGCCCGCGTGGCCGACGGCGGCGAGGTCGCCCAGTTTCCTTGGAAAACCGACTACGCCACGAGCGCCTGCACTCCGATCCTCGACGGCGACCGGATCTTCATTTCCACCGGCTACGATCGCGGCTGCGTCCTCTTGGAGCTGCGCGACAACATGCTCGACAAGATCTACGAAAACAAGCATATGCGCAACCACATGGCCTCGTGCGTGCTGCGAGATGGTTTTCTCTATGGGTTCGATGGCAATAGCCACAACCGGCGCCTCGTGAGCCTGGAGTGCATGGAGCTCGCCACCGGCGAAGTGCGGTGGAAGCATCGCGGATTGGGGACGGGCACATTGCTCCTTTCCGACGACCGGCTGCTGGTGCTCGGCGACGAAGGCCAGCTGCTCACGGTGGACGCCTCGCCCGACGACTTTCACGAGCGAGCGCATTGCCAGGCGCTCGAAGGACGTTGCTGGACGATGCCGACGCTTTCGCGCGGTTTTATCTATTGCCGAAGCGCCGCCGGCGAGTTGAAATGTCTGGATGCCCGACTCTCGGCGCCCGCTCCCGGCGAGCGCGGCCCGCGACCCGCCCCATGAACCCCCACGACGCGATCTCCACCCCTGGCCTCGCGGCCACTCACCACCGAATCGACTTCGAGGCGACCCATGACTGCATCGAGCTTCGCAATCCCACGACATTTAACGTTCCGAGTTTCATGCTTGGCCTTCGGTCTCGCCGCCCTGGTCGTGGCGAGCGCTCGAGCCGCCGAAAGTTATCCGGTTCCCGAGGATAGTCAGCGACATGAGGGTGTGCCGGTGGGGAAGATCACGGAGCATGTGTGGCAAAGTCAGATATTCCCGGAAACCACTCGTAAGTATCAGGTCTATGTGCCGGCGCAGTACGATGCCGCCCGGCCCGCGGCCGTCATGGTGTTTCAAGACGGACACGCCTATTCCAACCCGAAGGGCGACTTCCGGGCGCCGATCGTGTTCGACAATCTGATTCACAAGGGCGAAATGCCGGTGACGATCGGCATCTTCATCGATCCGGGCCACAAGGGCGAGCAGCCCAAGGAAGGTCCGTGGAAAAGCAACAATCGCAGCTTCGAATACGACACGCTCAGCGATCAATATGCCCGCTTCTTGCTCGAGGAGATTCTGCCCGAGGTGGGCAAGAGCCATAACCTGACGCAAGATCGGCTGGGCTGCGCGATTTGCGGAATCAGCTCCGGCGGCATTTGTGCCTGGACCGTCGCCTGGCAACGGCCCGACGCATTTAGCAAAGTGCTCAGCCATGTGGGCAGTTTCACCAACATTCGCGGCGGTCATGTGTATCCGGCCCTGATCCGCAAGACTCCGCCCAAGCCGATTCGGGTGTTCTTGCAAGACGGCTCGGGCGACCTGGACAACGAGCACGGCAACTGGCCGCTGGCGAATCAGGAAATGGCCGCGGCGCTCAAGTTTGCCCACTACGACCATGAATTCGTCTTTGGCGAAGGCGCTCACAACGGCAAGCATGGCGGAGCGATCTTGCCCGACGCGCTGCGTTGGCTGTGGCGAGATTATCCGAAGTCGGCCAGCCCGGCCGGCTCGGCGGAAAGCGCGACAAGCAGCGGAGGCGCCGGAAGCGCCGCCGGCGCCGGGCCAACAAACGCCGCCGGGGCGGGCAAGTAACGAGTCGACACGAACGTTTCCGAAAGCGGTTCACGGCGCATGGCTTTGGTGTTGAATTGTCAGTCGCTGAGCAAGTCGTTTGGCTCGCGGCCCTTGTTTTCCGAGATCGCGTTCGAACTCGCCGATGGCGACCGAGTGGGCCTGATCGGGCCCAACGGCTCGGGCAAGTCGACGCTGCTCAAGATTCTGGCCGGCCGTGAGACGCCCGACGCGGGGAGCGTGTTCGTGCGCAAGCAGCGCCCGGCTCGCGCTTGTGCCGCAAGAAGATGACTTCGCCCCCGACGCGACCATCGATCAAGTGATGGCCGCCGGCCTCGCCGCCACGGCGCTCGACGCGGTCGAGCGCCAGACGCAAGCCGCGATCGCGCTCAGCCGCGTGGGCTTTACGGATCGCGAGCAGCCGGTGCGCGAGCTTTCGGGCGGCTGGCGCAAGCGGCTGGCGATCGCCCAGCAGCTTGCCCTCCGGCCCGATGTGATGTTGCTCGACGAGCCGACGAACCATCTCGATCTGGAAGGCATCGTGTGGCTCGAAAAGTTCCTCGGCGCGGCGCCGTTTGCCTTTCTCTTGGTGAGCCACGACCGGTATTTTCTCGAGCGCGTGACGAATCGCGTGATCGAATTGAACCGCTGCTATCCGAAAGGCTACTTCGCCACCCGGGGGCGATATAGCGACTTTCTCGTGGCCCGCGAGGACTTTTTGGCTGGCCAGCAGCGGCGGCAAGAAACGCTCGCCAACCAGGCTCGTCGCGAGATCGAATGGCTGCGACAAGGCCCCAAGGCCCGTACCCACAAGTCGGTCGGCCGCATTCAGCGAGCCGGCAAGCTGCTCGATAATCTGGCCGAGGTGCGCGATCGCAACGCGGCGGGCCGCGCGGTCGAGATCGGGTTCAGCAATACCGGCCGCGAGACGCACGACCTCATCGATGCCGAAGGGCTCGGCATGGGCTACGGCGAGCGAATGCTGTTTCGCGATCTCGAATTCACGCTCTCGCCGGGCGTCAGGCTCGGCCTCTTGGGCGCCAACGGCAGCGGCAAGACCACCCTGCTCAAGCTGCTTGCCGGCGAATTGCCGCCGCCCGCGGGCTCGATCCGTCGAGTGCGCGACTTGCGCGTGGTGCTGTTCGATCAACATCGCCAGCAGCTCGACGAGGAGCAAACGCTTCGCGCCGCCCTGACGCACAACGAAGACCATGTGATGTATCAAGATCGCAAGGTGCATGTCGTGGCCTGGGCCAAGCGATTCCTGTTCCAGCCCGAACAACTCGACACACCGCTCAAGTTTCTTTCGGGCGGCGAGAAGGCGCGGATTCTGATTGCCCGGCTGATGATTCAGCCCGCCGATGTGCTGCTGCTCGACGAGCCGACCAACGATCTCGATATCCCATCGCTCGAAGTGCTCGAAGAAAGTCTGATGGAGTTTCCGGGCGCGTTGGTCTTGATTACCCACGATCGCTATCTGCTCGATCGGGTGTCGAACGTGATCCTGTGGCTCGATGGCGAAGGCCAGTCGCGAGTCTATGCCGATCTGGCCCAATGGGAAGCGGCCCAGGGCCGGAAAGCACGGCCCGCGAAGCCGCCGAAAGAATCGGCCGCGCCCGATTCGCGGCGGGGCGGGGCGGCGCGCAACGACGAGCCTTCGCGCGCTTCGGCTTCGGGCGGATCGCCGGGCGCGTCGGTCGGCGCTACGGCGGCCGATGGGACCAAGAATCGTGGCAAATCGAAAAAACTGCCCAGCCACGAACAACGCGAGCTGAACGGAATCGAAGACAAGATTCACGCGGCCGAGGCGATCGTGGCCGAATCGGAGCGGCTGGTGGTCGACCCGGCCGTGGCCGAGGACCATGTGCGGCTGCGAGCCGCCTGCGAACAACTTGAAGCAGCGCAAAAACAGGTCGACGCTCTTTACCACCGCTGGCAAGAACTCGAAGCCAAGCAAAAGGCCGCCCAGGGCTAAAATGCGGTCATCACGCCGGGCCGGGGATTTCCAGCGACATTCCACGGGAATGACCCCACAAAACCGGCGAATTCGCTCGGTCCGGCGCCGTGCGATGGCGTATAGTTTCCTATCCGGCCAGCGGCGCCGGAAGCGGTTTCGATCGCCAGTTTCACGTAGCCGGCGTTAAGAGCCTATCCGGCCATTCTCCCCGCTCTCTGTTGGGGAGCGGGCAGGGCAAGGGCTCGACGAAGTTTTCGGATAGGCTGTAAATCGCTTTATCCGCCCTCACTTACGTTTCGGGTTGTGATTGGAAATACGCCGCTGCCCGCAAGCCTGCCATCAGGAAACGATTCGGATGAGCGATTCGCAAGCCTTGCCCCGGCCCGTTCCCATGTTGCGCAATCCTCCCCGCTGGGCGACGCCCATCGTGCTCTTGCTGTTTGTCGCCAGCGGCGCGGCGGCGCTGATCGACGAAATCGTTTGGTTTCAAATGTTGCAACTCGTGATCGGCTCGACGGCGCTCTCGCTCGGGCTGCTGCTCGGCGCTTTCATGGGCGGCATGTGTCTGGGGAGCTTGCTCCTGCCGCGCCTCGTCGCCAGCGAGCGACATCCCCTGCGAGTATATGCCCTGCTCGAATGCGGGATCGGCGCGGCGGCGATCGCCGTGCTCCACGGCGTGCCATGGTTGGGCCGCGGATACATCCACATCGCCGGACACGGGCCGCATGAGATTGCGCTGTGCGCGGCGCGTGTGCGCGGTATGCCTAGCGCCGCCGGCCATGCTCATGGGCGCCACATTGCCGGCCATTGCCCGCTGGGTCGGCGCGACGCTGCGCGGCGTTTCCTGGCTGGGATTCTTCTATGGCGGCAACACGCTTGGCGCCGTCGCCGGTTGCCTCCTCGCCGGATTCTATCTGCTCCGGGTATACGATTTGGCCACCGCCACCTTTGTCGCGGCGGCGATCAACTTCGCGATTGCGACCGCTGCATTCTTGCTTGCCAAGACATTGCCGCCGCGCATGCGCGGCGCCGAGCCCGATGGGGCCCCGCTCATGAGCGAGAGATTGTCTTCGATGGCGCCGTCTTCGCCGCGGGGCCTGCGCCGCCGTTCCCGCGTGGCCGCTCTATCTGGCGACCGCCTTTTCCGGCGCGAGCGCTCTGGCGGCCGAAGTGGTGTGGACGCGGCTGTTTTCGCTCACCTTCGGGGGCACGACCTACACATTCTCGATCATCCTCGCGGTGTTTCTCGGCGGCATTGGGCTGGGCGGAAGCATCGGCGCGGTGGTGGCTCGGCTGATGCGGCGACCGGCATTGGCCCTCGGCATGTGTCAGCTTTTGCTCGGGCCGACGATTTTTTGGACCGTCTCTTCGCTTGCGACCGCGTTTGCCTGGTTTCCGGCGGCGCCCGGTCCGGTCGAGAATCCCTGGGCGACCTTTTCGCTCGACTTGGCCCGCGCCGCGGGAGCGATACTGCCGGCCGCGATTCTGTGGGGCGCCAGTTTTCCGCTGGCGATCGCCGCCATTGCCGCGCGCCGCGCCGACGCTTGTCGCCGAGGCCCCTCGGCGGTCGACGGAACCTCGCCAGTCGAAGGGCCCGCGGTCGATGGCGGGCGATTGATCGGCGGTGTGTATGCCGCCAACACGATCGGCGCCATCGCGGGCGCGCTCGCCACGAGCCTCGTGCTGATTCCTTGGATGGGAACACAACATACCGAACAAATCTTGATCGCTCTCTCCGGACTCGGAGCGCTCGCGGCCCTGGCGCCTGGATTGTGGCGATGGTCCGCGCGGGGGTTTAACTGGCCGCGCGTCATGGGCTCCGGCGCGGCCATCGGTCTGCTTGCCGCGGCGCTCGGGGGCCTATTTTGGCTGGGCCGCCGGATCGAGCCGGTTCCGTTCGAATTGATCGCCTATGGGCGCGAGGCGCATATCACGCGCGGCATGGGCGTCGAGGAGATCTATCGCGGCGAGGGCACGAACTCCTCGATCGCCGTCTCGCGGCTGCGCGATGTGATTCAGTTTCACGTGGCCGGCAAGACCGAGGCTTCGAGCAATCTGGCCGATATGCGACTCGAGCGCATGCTCGCCAATATCCCCGCGATCTTGCATCCCGAGCCGCGTTCGGTGCTGGTCGTGGGCTTTGGCGCCGGCGTGACGGCCGGTTCGTTCTTGCCTTATCTCAGTGTCGATCGACTCGTGATCTGCGAGATCGAACCGCTGATCCCGAAGTTCGTCGGACCGTTGTTTTCCGATTTCAATCTCGATGTGCTCCATGACCCACATGTGGAAGTCGTGTACGACGACGCGCGGCACTATGTGCTCACGACGCGCGAAAAGTTCGACATCATCACCTCCGACCCGATCCATCCCTATGTGAAAGGCGCCGCCACGCTCTACACCGAGGAATACTTCCAGCAAGTGCGCGAGCATCTGAATCCGGGCGGACTGGTCACCCAGTGGGTTCCGCTCTATGAGAGCAATGTGGACACGGTGAAGAGCGAGATCGCCACCTTTTTCCGCGTGTTTCCCCATGCCACGGTCTGGTTCAACACCAAGGGCGGCGATGGCTACGATGTGGTGCTGCTCGGCTCGCTCGAGCCGCTCGAGGTCGACATGCGCGCGGTGACCCAAAGAATGCAAGGCGACGACCGGCTGTTCAAAATGTTTTATCTCGAACAGGTCGGCTTCGATTCGGAAATCGACCTCTTGGCCACCTATGCCGGCGACGCCGACGACTATCGGACCTGGCTCGCCGACGCCGAGATCAATCGCGACGGCAACCTCCGGCTCCAATACTTGGCCGGCTTCGTGCCCAAATACGATGCCCGCAAGAGCATCTACCGGCAAATGTTCTCCCTGCGCACTGGCCCGGCAAAGCGTTTCCGCGGCTCGGCGGAGCAGAAAAAAGCGCTCGAGCAAGCCCTCAGCACAAGACCCCTGGGGCCGATCTGAGCAGGCGTCGCAGGTCCGCTACCCGACTGACGAGCCAGCTCGCGGGCCGTGCAAAATCGCGTCGGGCATGATACTCTGACGGCTCGGGCCGGACTGCGGCTCGGCGGCGAGAGGTCGGAAGTCGGCCGACGCCGAAAACGTGTCTTGGTTTGACGAAAGAACTTCTCGCATGACCCAGCATGGCGGCCCATCGGCCGAAGTGTCGCTCATTCCCAGCGAAGGTTGGCACTGCTCGCATCTCTACTACCGCTTCAACCGCGCCGCGCTCAAGGACCTATCGGCCACCGAGCTCGCCGAAGGGCGGCAAGCCTTCATCGCGACTCTCGATCCGGCCGCGACTCACGGGCCCGCGCGATTGCAAACATCGATCGTCAGCGGCCACAAAGCCGACTTCGGACTCACGCTGCTCGACGCCGATCCGCTCAAGATTTCGGCCGTGCATCAGCGGCTCATGGCCGGCCCGCTCGGCGCGGCGCTCGAGCCGACCTATTCCTTCGTGTCGATCACCGAAGTTTCGGAATATGTGCCGACGCTCGAGCAATACGGCGAGCGGCTCGTGGCCGAGGGCGAGGACCCGGCCGGCCCGGCGTATCGGGCCAAGCTCAAGGCCTATGAATCGCGCGAAACGATGATGCGCGTGCAGCGGCTCACGCCCGACTTGCCGCCCTGGCCGTCGACCTGTTTTTATCCAATGAACAAGAAACGCGAAGTCGGCGAGAACTGGTTTTTGCTGCCCTTCGCCGATCGCTCGAAGCTCATGGCCGAACACGGCCGCACCGGCATGACGTTTGGCGGTCGCGTGACGCAGCTCATTACGGTCGCCCTCGGATTCGACGATTGGGAGTGGGGTGTCACGCTCTGGGCGCGCAACCCCGAGTTCCTCAAGGAGATCGTCTACAAAATGCGGTTCGACGAGGCGAGTGCCCGCTATGCCGAGTTCGGGCCGTTCTATGTCAGCTATGTCGCGGCGGCCCAAGCCGTGCTCGAGCATTGCCGCATCGGCTCGGCCGCGGAGCACGGTCACGGATGACAAGCCCGCGCACGGCGAGCCAAGACGCCGCGAGCTCTCCGCCACCGAGCGACTCGGTTAAGGCGGCCGACTCGGTCAACGCGATGAGCTCGAACGACTCGGACCATTCGCCGCGCATCGCCGTGGTGTGCGCGGGCGACCCGTTCAGCATGGGTTTGGCCCAGGGCGAGGCGCTCCGCGAGAATATTCGCAAGGGCTATGGCTCGCTCGGCGAGCTCGAAAGTTTCCTCGCTCGCAAGCCGCGCTGGATGCCGTTTTGGATGTTTCTGCGCATCGCGGAGCGCCGGGCTGCCCGCTACCTGACCGCCGCGCTGGCCGAGTCGCCGGACGCCGCGCTGCGGCTCGCGGGCATCAGCCGCGGCTCGGGACTGCGGCCGGCGGCGCTGCTCATGATCAACGCGATCGAGCCAATCCTCTCCTCGATGTCGGGTTGCACGGCGCGGCGAAGTGGAAACTCGCCGCGCGAGGAAGCGCCTCCGGTGGCGCCGATGGGTTGTTCGGCCGTGGCGGTGCGTGGAAGTCGCTCGCCGGGCGGTGAGCCGTTGGTGGCTCGCAATTTCGATTACCTTCCGCAAGTGCGGCCGTTTTTTATTTTGCGTTCGACCCGACCGCTGGCCGGCGCGCGTTCGCTCGACTTCACCACCGCCCCGCAAGTGGGCGCGCTCGACGGGATCAATGAGCACGGGCTCGTCATTACCTACGACTATGCCTACGCGATCGATCGGCCCGCGCGCCCGGCGCCGCCGATCTCGGTGCGCATCGCCGAGGCGCTGGCGGGGTGTCGCACCACGGCGGAAGCGGCCGACCAGATTTCGAATCGCAGCCGCACCGGCGGGGCGCTCTTGATGCTCGCCGACGCCGAGGGCGATATCGCGTCGCTCGAACTATCGAACACGCGCAGCCATCTGCGGCGTCCCAACCCCGGCGAGGATTATATCTTTCATACCAACGCGTTCGCGAGCGAGCATCTTCGAGAGGTGCAAATTCCGCCCAACGCGATCTACGCCACCGGCGCCCCGGCGGTGCTTCGCGGGCGGCGCTTGCATGAATCGCCCGAGCGGCGCGATGCCCGATTGGCCGAGCTACTCGCCGCCGGCGGGCAGTTCGGGCCCGATGAGCTGCGCGACTTGCTCGCCGATCATGGTCCCGCGGGCCGGGCCGATGAATACACGCCTTGCGTGCATGGGCTCGTGTGGTCGACGGTGGCTTCGCTACAATTCATGCCCAAGCGGCGCTTGGCGCGGGTGGCCTACGCGGCGCCGTGCGTGGCCGAGTATCGCGAGTTCGAAGCATGAAAAAAAGCACGGGCGTCGCCGCGAATTCGGCCGACGCCCGTGCTCGATGAAATCAGGCCCGGTAAAAACAGGCCCGGTAAAAACAGGCCCGGTAAAAACAGGCCCGGTAAAATCTTGCTCGCGAAGTTTGCCGCGAGCCTTCGTCAGTGGTTGAGGATGAACTCGTTCGAGTTCAAGATCGCCCACCAGACATCTTGGAGCACCGCGAGCGCGTTGCCGTTGCGGAGCGTAAGCAGTTCGTTGGCCTTGGCGATCTCGCTATTGGTCGGCTTTCGGGCCAAGCCAGCCTCGAACAAGTAGTCGATCTTGCCGCCGTTGTTCAGTTTACCGTTGACCGCCACATTGTGGAGGAAGCCGCCCTTATCGATACCCACGGCGTTCTTCGTGAGGTCGCCGTTCATCATCATGAGCACTTGGGGAATGGTGCCATTGAAGGTCGTGGCCTCATCGCCTTCATCGGTGCCGAAGGCGGTGTTGAACTGCTTGAGCCATTCGTTCTTGACCTTCTCTTGCTCCTCGAAGTTGCCCTTGCTCTTGTCGGCTTCGGTGGCGGTGAGCAGCGATTGATAAAGCTCCTCGGCGCCCATCTGACGCAGGTAGAAGTGGCTAAACATCGGCTTTTCGCCGAGCGAGGGATCGTCGGCCTTGTTGCGATCGTTGAAGTGGCTCGAAAGCGCATAGGGCTCGCTCAGCGCGATCCAACGAATCAATTGCTTGAGATCGAAGCTCGCTTTCTTGAAGTCGGCGCCCAGGGTCGAGAGCAATTCGGGATGCGTGGGCGGATTGTGCGGGCCCATGTCGTCGATCGGCTTCGTGAAGCCATAGCCCATGAAGTGGGCCCACATTCGATTCACGATCGCCTGGGGGAAGTAGTCGGAACTGACGATCATTCGGGCGAGTTCCTTGCGGCGATCGACATCGCGCAAGTAGCCGCTGTCGCTCGAGAGCTTCGTGCCATCGACAAAGACCGGGTAGGCGGCTTTCGTCAGGCCGTTGCGCAGCTCGTAGAAGAGCACGGCCTCTTGCGGCCGATTGTCCTCGCCGTCGAAATCCTTGTTCCGCAGTTCCGAATTCACCAGCTCGCCGCGATCGTCGCGGTCCGAAAGCTTCTTGGCCTTCGTCTGACGGAAGAAGGCGTTCATTTCCCAGAACTGATTCTGCTTCCATTCGTTGAACGGATGGTTGTGGCACTGCGTGCAGCGAATTTGCAAACCGAGGAAGATTTGCGAGGTGCGGGCCGTGGCCTCGACCGCATTGTCCGCCAGATTGCCGACCAGGAAGTTGACATAACCGTTGTAGCCTTTCTCGCCCGGCTTGCCGACGCCTTCGGCCGAGATCAGGTTGTAGGCCATCTTGTCGTAAGTCAGATCGCGCTGAAACCCATTGCGAAGGGCTTGCTGCATGCCAACCCGATTGATCATCGTGCGGCGCTCGGTGCCGCCGGTGCGACCGATCAGGGTGTTGGTCCAAATGGTGGTCCAGTTCCGGGCATACTCCTCGATATAGTCCTCGCCCAAAAGGTCATCGACCAGTTTCTTTCGCTTGTCGGGCGACTTGTCGGCCAAGAACTTGTCGAGCTCGGTCACGGTCGGCAGCCGGCCGATCACGTCGAGAAACAGGCGGCGGCACCATTCGCCGTCGGTAGCCGGAGGGGCCGGCGTGAGCTCGTGGGAAGTCCAGCCCTGGCGAATCTGCTGATTGATGAAGTCGACCTGCGGAATGTTGTAGGAATTGGCCGACGCCCCCAACTTACTTTTCGAGCGCGACGATTCGCTGCGCGCGGCGGTGAGCTTCGAGGCGCCGCCCGATGCTCCCGTCGAGGACTTCGTCGTCGTCGATTTGCTCGACTTCTCGGCGGCTTGTCCAACACTGGCCCCGAGCGGCGCGATCGCGCCGAGAGCCACCATTGCGGCAAGGACCCCTGAAACCAATCGGCGCGGTTCACGCGCCAAGTCCAGCGAAGCGCTCGAGTACGTCATGCCGCCAACTCCTAACAAGAGAATGAATTGAGCTGGGTTGCCCCGTTCGATGCCAGAGCACCATGGGATACCAGAGCACGCGTGGATGCCTGAATCCGGATCGATGCCAGAGAAGGTGAAACTTCAATATAGACGCTTCGGCGACGAAATGCACGCATCGCCCGCTCGGGCCAGCAGCGCGGGGCCTCGCGGCGCACCGCCCATCGATTTCAAACCCCGCGATGGCGAGGTTGGCGCCGCTCATTTTTGGTTTTTTTCGCCGCCCGGGGGTTCGCGCCGAACCGGCTCCTGGGCAGTATTCGTCGCCCGAGCGCGGAAATATTCCCGCAAAGGTGCCCGCGCGGGGCGAAAAGCGGTTCGCTAGCAACAGGCCGCTAGCCCCGGCCGCGAGCGAACTCTCTTCCCGCGGTCGCCTCAAGTGATTGCCGCGAAGCCTCTTCGGCGCCCGAGCTCCAGCATCTGTTGAAATATCCAACCGGCCGCCAGGGCACGCGGGGCCACGCCAGCGCCGTTACTCGCCCTCGGATTTGGTGGCGCAGTCGAAGCAGTAGGGAGTGTAAGGAATCGCCTCCAGCCGTAGGGCGCGATGCGGCCATCGCAGGACTCGCATAGGCCGTAGTTCCCGGCCGCCACGCGGGCCAGCACCGCGTCGACCGCTTGCAGCATTTGGGCCTGTTGCTGGGTCGTCGCCACATTGCTTTCCACGGCGCCGCTATCGTGATCCGCCGCATGGGTCGGCAGGTGCGAGCCCTCGCCGGTCGTTTGCGCCGCTTCTAAAATCGACAACTCGCCGCTGTGAACCTCCGTCGTCAAACGCTCGCGCAGTTCATAAAGCTGTTGCTTGCAATCTTCGAGCACTTTCGGATCCACGGCAATCATCTCCAATTCCACGCAAAAGGGGCTGTTCGATGCACTTGGGGGGCAGAACCAAGGGATCGCCCACGGACAGCAAAATCGGCGCCGCCACTTGGATTTCCAAGCCACATCCAAGCCAGCAAAACACTATTTTATGCGGCCCGCCCCTGGGAGCAGCGGGCCGCCTTGGCTCATTACAAAAGATCGTTGGCGCCAATGCAACCACCCCCCCACCCCCCCATGCCGGCGGCGCAGCCTGTTGAATATTTCAACAGGCTACTGGATCAGCGGATCGCCAATCTTCGCAGTGGATTCTGGCATAGCACCGCTTGGAGCATCTCCGGCGAGCCTTGCCAGTCGCTCGACCGATCGAAATGCCACTCGGCATCAGTCGGCATGAACCGCTCGTCATAGGGCCAGGGATGAAATGGCTCGAAGCCGAGCGCTTGGCGAAGCCGGCTCGAGTCCATCGACACATCGCCCGCCCGCGGCGGCATCGGACCGGCTTCGGCGCGGCGCCGGCTCTGCAAATGGCGAGGGTCGTAGCCGCCCACGCGATTCACGATCTGCGCCACTTGAAACAGACTCAGTCGGCGCGGTCCCCCCGCGTGGTAAAGGCCGGCCAGATCGCTCGCCAGCACGGCGGCATAGAGACAATTCAGGCAATCGGTGTAGGTCGGGGTGCGGATTTCGTCGAGAAACAGCGTGGCCGGCTTGTGCTTCTTGAATCGTGATTGGATCCAGTCGATCGCGCCGGCGTGGCCATTGAAGCTCACGCCCATCGGCAGCGATATACGCAGCATGGCGCCCGAGGGAAAACGGCTCGCAATCACCTCCTCGGCCGCCACCATTGTCTTGCCATAGACCGTCACCGGCGACACCGCGTCGGTCTCCAGCAGCCCGCCCCGGCCCTCGCCCGAAAACACGAGATCGACCGAAAGGTGCACGAGTCGGGCGCGATACTCGGCGACGAATTCGAGCAAGTTGGCGATGCCCTCGACATTGATTCGCCAAGCCATGGCCGGATCGAGTTCGCAGCTCTTTAGCGCGCAGCTTCCCGCGGCATTGAGCACCGAGGCGAAGCGGTGCTCGGCGAACAGTCGGCCCAGGGCCTCGCGATCCTCGGCGTCGCATGCCACGATGTTTGGCCCGACGAGCCGCCAGTTGTCTTTCTGGCGAATGCCGATCACGCGGCCCGGATAGCGGGCGCTGAAATACTCCAGCGCATTGTAGCCGGGCACGCCCGCCACGCCGGTCACTAGCAGCGGCAGCGGCGGATCGGCCAGATTGTCGGCAAGGCGGTACATGGCTGGGCGGACCTATGGGAAATGAAACGATGCTCGGCCGCGTCGCACTGGAGCCGACCGGGCCCCGCGATCGGCAATCGATGGCCGCCGCGCTCGAGCCACGGAGGGCTACGACGCCTGAAGCATGTCGACCCAGTAGCCGAACACGCCGCGGCCGATCTTCTGGAGCGGCTCCAGTCGCTCGGCTGCTTGGGCCATGAGTCGCTCGCGCGTGAGGTCGACTTTGGCCAAGTCTTCTGGAAACGCGTCGGCCATCGCCGCGAGCGCCTCGGAGGTCATTTCCAGATGAAACAGCAGCCCAATCGCCTTGCCGACGCGAAACGCCTGGTTCGCGGTCATTTGCGACGAGGCGAGCAGCTTGGCCTCGGCCGGCAGGTCGAAGATATCGCCGTGCCAATGCACCGCGTCGAATCGTTCGGGCAGGCCGCGCCAGAGCGGGTCGGGCCGAGTCGTGACCTCATGCCAGCCGATTTCCTGCCGTCCGCTGGAGAGAACATGGGCCCCCAGCGCGGCGGCCAAAAGTTGGCTGCCCAGACACACGCCCAATACCGGCTTGTTCTGGCTCATGGCCGAGCGAATGAGTCGTTGCTCGAGCGCCAAGTGCTCAAGGGGATCGTAGACACCCATCGGGCCGCCCATCACGACGAGCCCATCGGTTTCGAGTGTCGCGGGAACCGGGTCGCCCGCGAAAATCTTGACGAACTGGGCGCCGACATTTCGCCCGATGAGCGTTTCGCCGATGAGCCCCAATCCCTCGGGCGCGACATGCTGAACAACAGTGATTTTCATGGATGCAATCGTATCGCGCGCTCCCGCGGGGCTCAAGGGACGCCGGTCGGATTGGGCAGCCTCACCCTGCCCTCTTCCCGTATGGGAGAGGGCAGGGTGAGGCTGCTAACGCGCGCCGTGGGAGGGGGAACTGCCAAGCAGAAAACCCCCAAAGGGCTTGGGCCGCTGGCCGGCGTGTGCTATTCTTAGTTTGGCGGGGCGCATTTTGAACGCAGCGCCAAAGTGGGTGGGCCGCCTTGTTTTTTTGTGGCCACATGACCATGGAAAACGGGCCTCATGGCGCCCTTTTTTCATGACATCGCAAATCATTGATGCGTTGTCGTTTACGGCAAATCTTCGCCAGCGTAGCTTCAATTGGCAGAGCACCGCATTCGTAATGCGGGGGTTGTGGGTTCGACTCCCACCGCTGGCTTTCGATCTAATAGCCTTTTGAAAAGTGCCCTCTTGGCATTTTTCAATCTCGCCAAGCACCTTGCAAAGCGCGGCGCGGCTCGCAAAATAACGACTTAGGTCGTTATCTTGACAGTCTGCTGGCCTCTTTAAGAGCCAATCCGAGAACTTCGGCGAGCCCTCAACCTACCCTCTCCCAAAGGGAGACGGGGGAGCCGCCGGACCGGGTCCTAAGCCGGCGGTCGGCGCGTCACTGGCATTGTCGCATCGGATTTTGATGCTCGCCCCCGCGCTTTCACGGCGCGTCCGCTCCCCAGGGGCGCTGCGCGGGATGTCGCCTTTGTAATCCCGGGCCGAAAAATGCGGTCAGGCACGGAAGCGGGCGAATTCGCACGCATGGGCACGTGGCCCAAAGCCGCGTTTTCCCCAATCTGGCTTGAAAAAGCGGCTACAGAGGCGCTCTTGCATCCACTCGCCACGCCCGGCATCGGATTTGCTCCCTCAATTGGGAAGTTGGCTATTGGCGTCGGCCACGCTGAAAACGCTGGGCTCGGTTTCGAGTCCGGCGATTGACGCTCAAGTCCTTTGTCCGTGTAACTTTTCCGGAAGGCCAGCGCCATGCGTAATGCATTTATCCGTCACACACTCCGAGACCTATCCGCCATCGCCGACTCGCAATGTCTGTCGATTTATGTGCCCGTGGAGCAGGGAGAACCAGCCGCCCGACAAAATCCGATCCGCCTCAAGAATTTACTCACCAGCGCGGAGCAGGCGCTCGTCGATCATGGGATGCGCTCCGTCGATGCTCGAAATTTGGTCGGATCGATCCTGGAAGCAACCGGTGAGCCCGGCTTTTGGGAAGATGGGAGCCGAGGACTGGCGATCTTTGCCAACTCGGAGCGTCATAATCTATTGCGGCTGCCGCATGCGGTCGAGGAGACGTGGGTCGTCGGGCGACATTTTCAAGTAACGCCACTCCTGGAGCTTGAGACCGACGGGACGTTCATCGTCTTGGAAATCAGCAAAAACCACTGCCGCGCCTTTCGCGGCGATCGGTGGACGATCGCGCCGCTCGACGTGCCTGGGTTGCCTGCCAGCGAGGCTGATGCGCTTCCTGCGGCCGACCATCAGCACACGACCGAAGAGCATGGCGGGGTGCGGCACGGCAACTCGCGGCAAACGGTTCGCAGCGGACAAGGCGGCGCGTCGGACTACGCCAAGCCGGAATTTTCGGCTTATGCTCGGCAGGTGGATGCGGCGCTTTGCAAGTTTCTTCGCCAATCGCGGGAACCCCTGGTGCTCGCGGCGGCGCGAAATCTCGTGCCGCTCTACCGAGATGTCAATCATTATGCCCACTTGCAGGGCGAATCCATCGGGGGCAGTCCCGAGTTGCAGAGCACGCACGAGTTGCACCGTCGGGCCTGGGATATCGTGCTACCGCATTTCGCCTCGCGAGAGAAACACGCTCTCGCGAAGTGCGCTGAACATGCCGCTCTGAATCGGGGCGATGGCGGCCTGCATGAAATTCTGATTGCGGCGCACGAGGGCCGGATCGGCGTGCTGGTGATCTCGTCGACTTGCCAGCGATGGGGAAGCTTCGACCCCAGCACCGGCCAAAGCCGCCTGCTGGAGCCGCATGCACCAGGGGCCGAGGATTTGCTGAATCTGGCCGTCCTCGAAACCCTGCGTCATGGCGGCGATGCGTATGCGGCCGATCTCGCCCATTTCGGAATCCACGAACTGGCCGCTGCGGTATTCAAGTTCAGCGACATCGCAATGCCTTCGCAATCGACCAAGACGTCGCGCGCGAAGGCAAAGCCAGCGGTTTAGAGCCGATCCGACCCTCTATCTCCCCGTTTGAGAGGGCTGGGCCGTGGGAAGGCTTCTTTTGGATTTATAACGCCCGAGATGGTTGACTTGGGCGGTTCGCGCGATTACTCTGTCATTGCACGCAAGACAAGTTATATTGCGTGCAAGACGGAGTTCATTGCGTGCAATGGAAATCCGGCGAGCAGCTTGGTTTCCACCGACGTCGCTTGGCGGGCGTCCGTTGGGTAAACAACTTCGGTCGGTCCCCGCGAGAGGAGTTTGCCAATGCTTCGCGTCTTTTCGGTTATCCTTGTGGCCGTGGCCGCAATGTCGTCCGCGGCTCGGGCAGGCATCATCTCCGTATCGGCAACCGCGCCAACTCCCGGGGTAGACGACGTCTATCAGCTGTCCACCACCGGCCAAACGACCGTGTATGGGACTTTCAATTATTACACGGATAACAGTACCTATGGCGCTCCCGGCACTCTCTTTACCACGGGTTCTAACCCGGCCGGTTATGAGATGACCGCGTTCACGATTTCAATCGCCGGCTCAACGAACTCTACCGCTTCGGACACCTATACCGCGTATTTGTTTTCGGACAACACCACGGCAACGACGGTTACCTCTATCTACACGGACACCACGAGTACTTCCGTAAACATCCCGGGAACGTCACAGGAATGGTTGACGTTTTCCTTCGCCACGCCGCAATTGCTCTCGCCCAGTTCGAGTTACGCCTTTGCGATTCACACGCTGGCCGGCGGCGGCGAATATTCCGCCGTGGGTAACACCCATCCGTACCTGTCCGCGTATGGTCCGCTCGTGGTTCTGCCCACGGCCGGTGGTTCCTATTCCGGGGTGGGATATCAAAATTCCACCTACAGCCCTGTCTTCGATGTGGCCCTGTCGCCGGTGCCGGAGCCATCGAGTTTGGCGTTGGGCATTTTCGCCACGGCGGGATTGCTTACCGCGCGTCGGTTCCGGGGGCGAGACAAAACTCCTGGCGCTCCCGTTTTTGATCGCAAAACGCACGGAAGCGCATTGTGCTGAGCGGATCTCGATAGCCCTCGCTACGCTTCGGGCCAGGATCGAGGTCGCTTGGCGCGGTTTTCCAGGGCGCCGGTCGCGGCGCCCGCTCGCGTGCGATTTCGCTCGCTTTTGTCATGCTTCGCGCGCTCTCGCTCGGAATATCTCCGGACATTTCCGGTTGAAATGGCTCGGCGCCGGCATGAAAGCGCCGCTATAAGTTCACTTGGCTCTTGCGTTTTCGAGTGCAAGCGCCGCCCAAACGTATTGCGCTGGGCGGATCACGGAAGTCCTTGCTGACGCATCGGGTTATGACGGAAACGCCACTGAATCACAACCCGAGGCGTCAGCGAGGAAATTGCTGCCCAAAACGAGACTTTTCGTCGAGCAATGCACGTGGAAACGGCAGAACCAAATTCGCTCGGCTTCTAATTTGCTTAGAGCATGAAGGAACGTAGCGGGGAAGAGGGCGCCGGGTTTCGGTTTTCCCGCGCTGCGCGAAGGCGATTCCGCGGCATGCGCGAAATGCTCGGGCGCGGTTCCTCGCACGCGTTTTAACGGAGGTTCGAGATGTCCATTTCATTGAACAATCTGGAAATGACGCCCCAAGAGCGTGCGACTTGCGAAGATCGTATTCGCGAGAAGGCCTATTTCGCTTGGCTGGATGATGGCAAGCCCACGGATCGGGGGATCGATGCTTGGCTGAAAGCCGAAGCGCAGTGGCTGGAGCACGAGTATGTTCCATGTCGCCCCCTGGACGGATCCCGGCCGGAATCGCCCCCTCGCGCGGCGAGGCGCCGAAAGACGGCGACAGCGCGCGACGCGGCCGGCGCGATCGCGCCCGCGGGCCGAAAACACCCTTCGCCTCATGCTCGCTTAAAGAGCACGATGAATGTCGAGAAGCCGACTGCATGACCCCATGCGATGGATGAACCCGACGAATCCGGGCGCCATTTGACCCGTCGCCGGCCGCGCGGGCGCGTGTGGCCTGCTGTCGGGAGTTCGTGGCCTGCCATGCGGGAGTTCGTAACCGGGGTCGTCTTGGCAACACCCCTGGCGGTCGCCTGCACGCCCCGAGCGGTAGCTGCCCCCCGCTCAGGCGCGCGGCGCGCGGCATTCGCGACCGGGCCCTCACGCGCGAGCGTCGCAAGAAAGACGGCAAAGCGCTGGCCATCGCTCATGCACGTGTCGAACGACCGAAGTGCGATCGCTCCGACGGAATCCTGCGCGATGTCGCCCGCCAGGAGATCAAAACCTGCGGCCGCAACCGGAATGCCGATCCGGGGCGGCGCGTGCAGTTATTCCCAGGAATTGCGCGGCGCCCAGGCGTAGGGCGCTGGGCGAATCACGGAAGTCCTCGCTGACGCTTCGGGCTAGGACGGAAAAGCCACTGAATCACAACCCGAAGCGCGTTGGCGCGAATGCCGTGGGTTTCGAATAACGGTCGTAATTCGCGAGTTCGAAAAAAGCCTTGCTGGAGGCTTCTTCTTGGATTCCGATGGGAGCGTTCACCTCGCGATCGCTATTGCCGGCGGCTGCCACTTGCCGTCTATCGCAGCCTCTTGAGGCCAGTAAATTCGCATGGTCGGACTGAACTCCCCCTTGGCGGCTGGCAGCCAGTTTGACTCCTTGCCCTTACCGGGCGAGTCCGTTTGCAAGTAAATGTCGAGCGAGCCATCGGGGTTGTATTTCAGCGGCATCCAAGCGGCAATGTTGTAGCGATTGATCGGGTTATCGACCAGGAAGCTCTTTCCGTCGTACATCGTGATCGACCAGAAAGCGTTGGCCGGGGGCATTTGTCCCTTGTCGAAGTGGATGACGTAGCGATTCTTGCCGGTGAGCGGCTTGCCATCGTTGCCGTTGAACGCCGTGGGATAAATTGCGTCTTTCGCCAAATTCGCCCCCAGACCGACCAGGGCGATTACTGCCCGTTCTTCATATTCAGTGCCGTATTCGCCCAAGTTCATGGGGAGAAAATTCCAGCCGTTGATGGACTTGCCCGTGACCTTGGCCGCGATCTGTAAATCGGCAATCGCGGTCTGGACGCATTTCTCCAATCCCTTCGCCGTGGCTGGGTCGAGTTTGCTCATGTCGAAATCTTGCCCTGGCACAACACCGATCTTGGCAAGTTTCGCCAACATGGGGGCATCCGCCGCGGCTGGCGGATTCGACTTCATGAGAGTCGTCAATGTCTTGAAGTATGCTTCGGCACTCATCTTGCCGACCTGCTCGACGGGCGGCGTCTTCATGTCGATTCTTGGATCGACCACTCCCCTCGGCGGTGAATATGGCTTGCCGAAGGCACTGAGCGGAGTCAGCTTGTATTTTTTTTGGATCGCATGAACTGTTTCGTAATCCGCTGGGCCATTCGCCTGGGTTCGCCCGGCGATCATGGCAGTGTTGGTCGAGGACTTGAGTTCTTGGACGCCAGCGGGCAGCGTCCCTTTCCAATCCGGGCCGACGATGGCGAATTGTCCGGCCTTGACGCCGGTGGTTCGTTTCCCCGGCGAGGCAAAGACGTTGGTCCAGCCGTCAAGCACCGGCATCAAATAGTAGCGGCCATCGGTGTCGGGAACCGACAAGACCATCGGCGCCTTGGTCAGGTCGAGCCAAGCAAACGAATAAAGCGTATCCACGTTCATTCGCACGACATCCCTGTAGGCCGCCGTCGGATACTTGGCGAAGTTGCTGAGCTGGTTGACCGGAGCGTGGCCGGTTTGGTCCGGCTCCTCCAGGTTGGTTTGCACCCGCTTCGTCATTTCCATCATCATCAGCGGAAAGCCGTAGACGACGGCTTCGACTCCAAGCTGGGCGGCTTCTTCCTGTTTGGACTTGTTGTCCCGCGCTTGCATCGGACGCTCCGGGATTGCGAGGAGAAAAGCGAGCAAAGCGAGCGACAGGTTGAACGCCGTGAGTTTTCCCGATGCGCCCATTTGCCGCTTTCCTTCTAAAGGCCTATCCAACAGCTCCCCTCCCGCTCCCCATATGGGAGAGGGTGGTGGAGGACTCGACGAAGTAGTCGGATAGGCTGCTAACGAGAATCGGTATTGATTCCAACCGTCATCGACCATCGGACGGGGTCTGGCAGTATGGACGGTGGCGTGGCGGGTCGGCAAGTCGAAGGCCCGCCAGAAATGCGTGGGTTGAATTAGAATTCCATCAAACGCTCGCCCAAAGATGAGGAACGCCGCCGTTTCAGAAATGGTATTCGACCGGGTTGGGGCATCGGTTCCTCGACGATTCGAATCCAACGCGGGCGGAGATCGAAAAACAGCCGCAAACGCTTTCGGGGGCTTGAAACGCCGAAACGTCAAAACGCGGATTCGACAAAAAAATGCTTGCTTCGCGCTCCGTGGCGGCGTAAGCTGACGGCGCACGTCTCTTCGAGCGACATCTCAGCAAGCTCCATGCGCGTGCGGCGGACTTCCCGGAAAACGTCGAACTCTCCTTGCGAAAGGGCGGCTCTCATGGAAGCGAAGGTGCATTTGCCCGACCATCTCGCGGCGCATGCCGAGGTCGAAGCCGAACGGCTCGGGCTGAGTCTCGACGATCTGATTCTCGTGGCCGTGCATGACTTCACCGAGGCCCCTAGCGATCGGCGCACCCGGCTCTTGGGCAAGATCGCGGCGTTTGTCGGCCGGCGCTATTCGCTCCAGGAGTTTCCCGAGGATGTGGTGCTGCAGGTGCTACGGCATATTCGAGCCGACGACCATCTGCGCATGCTCTACGACGCCGAGATTCGCGACTTCTACGGCAATATCGACAGCCATGCCCGCGCGAGCCTCATCCATGCGATCGGCGCCACCGTAGCTAGCCGGCTCCAGGGCGAAGTGATCGGGCAACTGGAGCTCGACCCCGAAGACCCGGCAACCGATCTGGCCGACGCCTGCGTGCTCCTGCGGCCCATGCGATAACGGCTCCGCGCCCGCCGTGGTTCGGGCCCGTTGTTCGCCGAACCGCGTGCAAAACGTTTCCCATTCAAAGACGATTGAACGCCCGGCGCGCCTGGGAACGGAACCCGCGCCGCGTCCAGGCTCGTGGGGAGTCGCCAGCCATGTTGATTCGCCGCCACGGCCCGCGCATGCTTGCACGCGGTTGGCTCATCGCCAGCTTGCGGATCGCGGGCATTGTGGCGCTTTCGAGCGCCGCGGCCATCGAATGCGCGGCCGCCGACTCCTCGGCCGCCGAAATGGCGGCCAAGAAACAAGACGGCAAGGTCGCCGGCATTCTGTTCGATTTCGACCTCAAGGCCGGCTGGATCACGGTCAAGGCCGATGGCGAAGACGCGCCGATCAAATACATCGTTCCCCAGGAGAAGAAGCTGACCGATGTGCTGGGAAAAACCGTTTTTCCGGCGAGCCGCGTGGAGCTGACCTATAAAACGGTCGATAGCGCCCGGCGGCTCGTCGGCGTCAAGCGGCAGATACTGCAACCGCCCGGAGTCATGACCGGAACCGTCGTGGCGTTGCACAACGACTTCTGGCTCGAGCTCAAGCCGCGAAAGGGCCCGGCCGACGCCTTCGCTCCCGGCGCCAATTACAACGATAAAGCGTTCATGGAGAAGCTCAAGAGCCTGAAGCCGGGCGAAGTGGTCACGATCGTATTCACCACCGACTTCGAGCGGCATCGCATTCAAAGCCTCGAGCGCGTCGCGATGGCCGGCAAGCCCACGAAAAACGATGGCAAGCCCGTCTCGGGCATCGTCATCGAGCGGCAAGACGACTCCCTGGTGGTGAAGGCCGATGGCGAGTCCGACCCGGTCGCCTATCGCATCGACCAGCCCGTGGACAAGAAACTATCCGCGGCGCTGAAGGCCGTGTTCCCGGTGAGTCGCGTGCAAGTCGCCTACAAGGCCGACGGCGATTCGCGTCGGCTGGTGAGCGTCAAGAAATTGATTCCGAAAGCCAGCGGGTCGGTGACCGGCGTGGTGCTCAAGAATTATGGCTGGTGGGTCGAAGTCAAACCCAAGACCGGCGTCGCCGAGGGCTATGCGGTTCATTTCCCGTTCGACGCCAACAAGGACATGATGAATCAGCTTCAATCGATCCAAGAAGGCGATACCGTGACGATCCAGTTCACGACCGACTTCGAGCGGCATCGTATCGAATCGCTCCGCAAGGCCGACGGCGCCGCTCGCTAATCGCCTATTCGAGAACTTCAGTGAGCCCTCACTCTGCCCTCTCCCGAAGGGAGACGGGGTTTTCGAGATAGCCGTTTCTAGGCGGAGCCGTTCGCCGCGGGTGGCGTCACTCCCAAGCCGGTCGCCAGTTTCGTGAGCTCGTTCCAGTTGCCGTCGTCGAGCGGAATGCCTTGCTTGCCGCGAATCGCCGCGGCGCGGCGCTCCGGATCGCCAGGGAGCAAGATTTCGTCGACGCCTTCGATTCGGGGACATGATCGCATGAATTCGGCCACGCCGGCGACTTCGCTGGCGTAGTGCGCCGCGCCGCCAAGTCCTGCGGGATTGAGCAGCAGCATCAGCACGCAGTTGCCGTTCTGGTTGATCGGAGTTTCGCGGATACAGACTCCGCCCGAAAGCGCGCCGGCGAAGATTTCAACCATCAGTCCCAGGCCAAAGCCTTTGTAGGCCTGATCGCCGCCCATCGGCAGAATCGTGCCGGGCGGCTTGCCGTAGAGCGTGTTGGGGTCGTTTGTCGGATGGCCGTCGCTATCGAGCAGCCAGCCATCGGGGCACATCTGGCCGGCAATGCGTTTGACGCGAACCTTGCCCTCGGCGGTGGCGCTGGTGCCGAAGTCGAGCACCAGAGTCCCCTCGGCATGGGGCGCGCCGATGGCGAGCGGATTCGTGCCCAGCCGCGGCGCTTTGCCGCCGGGCGGGGCGACGCGCCGCGCGTGGCCGTGGGTATTGGCCATCACAATCGACACGAGCGCGGCGTCGGCCGCCAGTTCGCAATATTCGCCGAGTCGCCCGATATGGCTCGAGTGGATCAATGTGCCCACCGCCACGCTGCCCGCGCGAGCTTTCTCGACGAGTCGCTCGGTGAGCCGCTGGGCTTGCGTTTGCCCGAATCCCCAGTGGCCGTCGGCCACGATCGCGTCGGCCGTTTCACGAATCACTTCGAGCGGAGCGCCGGGCACGATCTCGCCCTTGGCCACTTGCTCGAGATAGCCGGGAATGCGCATCACGCCATGGGAATCGTGCCCGCGCAGGTTCGCTTCGACGAGACTGCGGCCCACGAGCGCCGCCTCGTCCGGCTCGAGCCCACCGGCGGCGAGAAGCGACTCGGCATAGTTCGTGAGCTGAGCGGCGGAAAAAGTAGGCATGGAGAGATCCGATCGTGGTCTGGGTGGTGGCGAAAGCGGAAGCGGAAGAAGAATGCGAAATGAAATGCGTGGCCGCTGAATTCCGAAACCGGTCAAGCCGGCGCGCGGCGGGCCCATTGTTCTTCGGCGGCGGTGGGGCGAAGGTAGAGCGGCGCGAGCTGGAAGGGGTCGTCGCGGCGGCCGGCGGCAAAATCGCGCCAAGCAAGCTGCCCCACGGCCGCCGCGCCCGGCTGCCAAAACTCGCGGGCCACGATTCGCGCGTGCGCCGGCGCCTTGGCCTCCAGCTTTTCGAGCGCGGGGCCGGTCGCGGCGTCGCCCGGCGCGAGCCGTTCGAGAAACTCCCGCGCCGGTTCGATCGCCGCGTCGGTGATCCATGAAAGTTGGTCGGCGCGGGCCGGATCGCGCGCGAAGCGTCCGACGAACAGCTCGCCGCGCTGGGCGTCCATCGCCACGGCTAGCGAGGAGAATTCCGCCGGCGCTTGGAGCGCGATCGCCTCGAGCGTGCTCACTCCCAGCACCGGGCAGCCGATCGCGTAGGCCAGCGTCTTGGCCGTGGTCACGCCGACGCGCAGGCCCGTAAACGAGCCCGGCCCCTGGGCCACGGCCACGAGCTCGACATCGCCGGGCCGCCAGCCGACCTGGGCCAGCAGGCGTTCGAGGCCGGCAGCCAAGGTTTGGGCGCTGCGACGTTCGGGGGGCAACGATTGGGCCGATTGCACGACGCCGTCGACAAGCGCCGCCACGCCGCCGGCAAGACCGCTGGTTTCCAAAGCTAGAATTCGCATACGGCTACAAAAAGTGTGTCGGGCATTGATGGCCGGGAGCGCGAAATTCGCGGCCCAGCGGCGACCCATTCGCCAATGTGCCGCTTTCGGGCTCCGAGGGCAAGAGGGCGGCCGACTTGACGGTAAAATTGACTGGTCTTAGACTTATGTTCTCGGCTTCGCGCGAATTTTTCGCCGTCGAGCAGCTTCGAGACATCGCCCCGGCGGACAATCGGGCCGACATGGGGCCCGATCGATCGGACGCGCGCGATGGCCGATCGGTGGCGCCAGCGCCGGTTTCGCGATTTTTGGGGTGTCCGTCGAGCGGCGATAGCATTCATTCAGTGAGTTCGATGTGAAACGGGCATTAATCAGCGATATCCACAGCAATCTCGAAGCGCTGGAAGCCGTGCTCGCCGATATTCGCGGCCAGGGGATCACGCAGGTCTACTGTCTGGGCGACATTATCGGCTATGGTCCCAATCCGCGCGAGTGCATCGACCTAGTGATGCAGTGCGATTTTTGCCTGTTGGGCAACCACGACCAGGGCGCGCTCTTCGATCCCGAAGGATTCAACACCAGCGCCGAGCGCGCCATTTTCTGGACGCGCGAGCAGCTAGAATCGTCGCGCGGCAATCCGGCCGACAATGCCCGCCGCTGGGACTTCTTGGGCGAACTGCCGCGCAACCGGCGGGAAAACGGCTTTTTGTTCGTCCATGGCTCGGCGCAATCCGCTCAATGAATATGTGTTTCCCGAAGACACGCTGCATCCGCGGAAGATGGAAAAAATCTTCGCCGTGATCGAGCATCATTGCTTTCAGGGACACACGCATGTGCCGGGCGTCTTCACCCAAAGCCTCAATTTCAGCACGCCGGAAGAGTTGAATTACGAATATCGCTTCGGTCATGAAAAGACGATGACCAATGTCGGCTCGGTCGGCCAGCCGCGCGATGGCGACCCGCGCCTGCTATGTGGTGCTGGAAGATGGCGAGCCAAACGCGGCGTTTCCGCCGGGCTCGGCCGCCGCGATTGAAAACGCGACCGGCGCGGGCGCCACGCTCCGGTTTCGTCGCGTGGAGTACGACGTCGATAAGACAGCTCGCAAAATCTACGACATCCAGGACTTGGACAACTCGCTCGGCGACCGGCTGCGGCTGGGCCGCTAAGGGCGCGATCGGGCCGCGAAGCGCGATTGGGGCGAGCCATCGGGGTGAGTCCTCGGAACGAGCCATCGGAACTGGGGACGCGCCGGCCCGGGAATGTTTGGCCGAACGGGCCCGCCGCCGGTCCGAGTTCATCCATCGCCAGCCGGTTCGCGGAGCGATGGGAAGCGGCGAAGCATCGCCCATGTGTATGTATTGCTGTTCCTTGGGGCGGGTCCCTGGAGACAGTGTGAAGTCCGTCCAGCGAATCGAGGAGCAAGTTCAACGTGGAAAAACGCATGGCGGCCTTCTTGGCCGCGTCGCTACTGGTGCTGGTCGTGAACCTCGCGGTGCAGAGTTGGCTCTTTCCGCCGAAAAAAGTCGCCCTGCGCGACAAGGATCGGCTGGAGGCCAAGGCCGATCGCGAGCATGCCAATGCCGACAAGGATATTGCCGGCAAAGATAAAGATGTCGCCGACAAGAACAATGCCGAGAAGGGCAAGCCCGACGAAGCGGCCGATGCGGCGAAAACCGCCAAGAACAGCGACGCCTCTCTCGCCGAAAAACAGGTCCCCGAAAAACCCGTCGATGAGGCGCCGCGGGCCGCGCCCGACGAGAAGCCCGAAGCCAAAATCGAGCCCCAGTGGATTTCGCTCGGTTCGGCCAATGCCGCCGATCCCTACCGAATGCTGGTGACGCTCACCAACATGGGCGCGGCGATCGAACGCGCCGAGCTCAACAACGATCGCTACAGCGACCTCGAAGACCGCGCCGGCTATCTCGGCTTTCTCGCCACGACCGATGCCCCCAAGGCAGCCGGCTCGCTGGTGCGCATCGTGGGCCGGGGCACTCCCGCGGCCGAGGCCGGACTGAAGCCGGGCGATGTGGTTTGGGCGATCGATGGACAAAAGGTCCTCTCGGCCGCCGACATGGAAACCAAGCTCGAAGTCACCACGCCGGGCCAAATCATCGAACTGGCGCTGGCCGATGGCCGCAAGCTCTCGCCCAAGCTGGGTCGCCGGCCGGTGCAGATTTTGCGGCCCGAGCACGACACGCATCCGCTCGATGTCGTGACCGACGCGCACGATCCCTTTTCGATGCTATTCACGCTCGAGCGCGTCGGCGACAAGCGATTGGAGGACGACGCCCCCAGCGACGCCGAGCTGCGCAGGAGTCGAGCTGCGCGCAGGCGCTGGGAAGTGGAAGCGGCCGACGAGACCGAGGCCGTGTTTCTCAAGCGGTTGCCGAGCATGGGCCTCGAAGTGCGGAAGCGCTATCGGCTGGCGAAAGTCGATCCGCTCTTGGGCTCGGATCAGCCCGCCTATCATCTGGATATCGATCTCGAGCTGCGCAACACGGCCAAGGCCGACAAGCAAATTGCCTACCGATTCGATGGCCCTACCGGCGTGGTGCTCGAAGGCGCCTGGTACGGTAGCAAGATCAACCGCTACTGGTTCGAGCCGGTGGGCTTGCGCGATGTGGTGGGCAAATTCAAGCATGGTAAGCCGGGCCAAGTGGCGCCGGCCACGATCGCCAAGAAGGAAAGCACGGCGTGGCCCACGTCGCCGGTGCAATATGTGTCGGTCGACGCGCAGTATTTCACCACCGCGTTGATTCCGGCGCCGGAGCTGGAAAGCGGATTTTTGGAAGTGCGGCCGATTCTGGCCGGCGACGTGCCCAAGGAAAAAGACAACTACAAATTGACCGATGTCACGTTTCGCATGACCAGCCAGCCGATCGTGCTCGAAGCGGGCGCGCACGGCGGTGAAACATTCGTTCACCCTGTTTCTCGGCCCCCGTCAGCCAGCGCTTTTGGATCACTATGGACCGCCCGAAGCGCGGCTGGGCGGACTCATCTACTACGGCTGGTTCGACTGGGTGGCCGAGCCGATGCTGATGCTGCTGCACGGCTTTTATCGGCTCGTGCATAACTACGGCATCGCGATCGTGATGCTCACGGTGCTGGTGCGCGGCTGCATGTTTCCGCTCAGCAAGAAACAAGCGCTCAGCGCCCAGAAAATGCAGTCGATTCAGCCCGAGATCAAGGCAATTCAGGAGAAATACAAGAAGCAACCCGAACAGTTGCAAAAAGCGCAGCGCGAATTGTACGCCAAGCACAACTTCAATCCGTTTGGCGGCTGTCTGATGGCGTTTATCCAGTTGCCGATCTTCATGGGCCTCTACCGTTCGCTGGCCGTGGATGTCGAGTTGCGGCAAGCGCCGCTAATTAGCGATTCGATTCGCTGGTGCTCGAATCTCGCGGCGCCCGACATGCTCTGGAACTGGAGCCGCTTCATGCCCGACTGGGTCAACGAGGGCAACGGCATTTTCGCGGTGGGGCCATATTTCAATGTGTTTCCGATCGTCACGATCGGTCTGTTTCTCTGGCAGCAAAAAATGTTCATGCCGCCTGCCACCGATGAAGCCACCGAAATGCAACAAAAGATCATGAAATACATGATGGTCTTCATGGGCATCACGTTTTTCAAAGTGCCGAGCGGCTTGTGCTTGTACTTCATCGCCTCGAGCACCTGGGGCATCGTCGAGCGCAAGCTGCTGCATCCGCCGGGCACGTCGAAATCGCCCACGGCCGCCACGCCGCTGGCGCCGCCCTCGGTCGATTCCGCCAATGGCGCCGGCCGCGCCAATGATCCGCCGCGCAAATCGGCCAAGCAACGCGGCCGCAAGTAGGCGCCGCGGCGAACGGCCCCAGCGAGAATCCGGCGCACGAACACGATGTATCATCTGGGCGACACGATCGCGGCCATTGCCTCGCCGCCGGGCGGCGCCGGCCGGGCAATCGTGCGCTCGAGCGGACCGCGAGCGCGCGAAGTTCTTGGCGCCTTGTTTCAGTCCGACGACGCGCGCTCGCTCGACCCGATCACCGCGCCGACGCGAGTGTCGGGCAGCGTGGCGACGCCCCCCGCGGCCGCCGGGTCGGAGGCCCATGAGCCGCTTCGTATCCCGGTCGATTTATTCTTCTGGCCCGGCGCCCGCAGCTACACGCGCGAACCGCTGGCGGAGCTGCACCTGTTTGGCGCCGAGCCGCTCGTGGCCGCAGTGCTGCGAGCGGCGATCGCCGCCGCGCGCGAGCGGCCGAGCCGGGCGAGTTTACGCTCCGGGCGTTTTTGGCCGGAAGGATCGACCTCGCCCAGGCCGAAGCGGTGCTCGGCGTGATCGATGCCCAGGGGCGCCATGATTTGAACATTGCCCTCGAGCAACTCGCCGGCGGGCTGACCGGTCCCTTGCGGGCGGCGCGCGAGCAACTGCTCGATCTCTTGGCCGAGCTCGAGGCCGGGCTCGATTTCGTGGAAGAAGACATCGAGTTCATCACCGCCGCCGAGCTGACGCGAAAACTGGCAGAGGCTCGCGACGGCGTGACGCAAGTCGAGCGGCAAATGGCCGAACGCGCCGTGGCCGCGGACAGGCCCCGCGTGGTGTTCTGCGGCCGGCCCAATGTCGGCAAAAGCAGCCTGTTCAATGCGCTCGCCGGCGCCGACGCCTCGATCGTGGCCGACCGCCCGGGCGTTACGCGCGACTATGTTTCCGCGAGACTCGAATTGCCAGGCTCTCGCTGCGAACTGATCGACACCGCCGGCGCCGACGAAAGCTTGGCGCCCGAGCTTGTTGAGGCAATCGCGCCGATCACGTTGGCGGCGGCAGCGCGGCATTGCACGGCGCGCGAGCGCGAGCGCGGCGATGTGATCGTGCTTTGCCTCGACGCCACGCGCCCGCTCGACGCTTGGGAACATTCGCAACTAACTGCGGCCGACGAACGAATGCTCATCGTGGTCACCAAGGCCGATTGCCTACGCGCCAGCGGCTTCGAGCCCCGACGCCGCGAGCCAAGGGGCAATCATCGCCGGCTTGGGTTCGCGATCCCCCATCGTGACCAGCGCCGCGACCGGCGCCGGGCTCGACTCCTTGAAAGGCGAGCTCGCGCGCCGCCTGGCAAGCCCAGCGCGGCGCGAGGGCGGCGCGGTGTTGGCCACGGCCGAGCGCACGCGCGCCAGCCTTGCCGCGGCGCGCGAATCGCTCTCGGCGGCCTTGGCGCTGCTTGAGCAAGGCGGTGGCGAGGAACTGATCGCCGCCGAACTGCGCGCGTGCTCGACGCCCTGGGCCGAGTGACCGGCGCGATCGCCGCCGATGATATCCTCGACCGCGTGTTCAGCCGATTCTGCATCGGGAAGTGAAGCGGCTTGCGGCTCCCGGTCGACGCCGCGATTCCAGAATATGAGTGGGGGCTCTTGCATCGCGCCGCCAACCACATTAGGCTCGCCATCGTGAAGCCCGCATCCGGCAGCGGCGAAAGAATGTTCGCGGCGTTTGCCAGGAAAGCGGCGAGCCGCGAATTTTGCACTTCGGGACCGGCAAACGTCAGAAACCATTCTCAATGGCCGACGCGCAAAACATCTACAACCAACTTTGCCAGCACGCGCGGGAGACCGCGCTTTTGATTGCGGCCGAAGGGCTGCTCGGCTGGGACGAACGCACGTTGCTCCCGGCCGAAGGCGCCGAGTTTCGCGCCGAGCAAATCACGCTGCTCGCCGGCATGATCCATCAGCGCCGCACCGATCCGCGCATCGGCGATTGGCTCGCCGAGCTCGCCGCGAGCAGGCTCGCGGACGATCCGCACAGCGACACGGGCGCGACGATTCACCATCTGCGGCGCGAGTTCGACAAACGGCGCAAGTTGCCGCAGTCGCTCGTCGAGGAGCTCACGCGAACCGCCTCACTCGCCCAGCATGTTTGGCAATCGGCCCGGGCCAACAATGATTATGCGTCGTTCGAGCCGCTGCTGGCGCGGACCTTCGCGCTCAAGCGGCAGCAAGCGGCGGCGATCGGCTACAGCGACTCACCCTACGATGCCCTCCTGGACGATTACGAACCGCACGCCCTGACCAAGGATGTGGCCGAGGTGCTCACGCAACTGCGCGGAGCTGGTGCCGCTCGTGGCCGAGATCGCGGCGAGCAAGCGCCGCCCGAACCTCGCACCGCTCAAGCGGCATTACCCCGCGGCCCAGCAAGAAGCGTTTGGACGCGGGGCGGCGGCGGCGATCGGGTTCGATTTTCGTCGCGGCCGGCTCGACACCACCGTGCATCCGTTCTGCTCCGGCGTCGGACCGAACGATTGCCGCATCACGACCCGCTACGACGAAAACTTTTTCTCGACCGCATTTTTCGGCATTTTGCACGAAGCCGGCCATGGGCTCTACGATCAGGGCCTGGCGCCCGAGGATTATGGGCTGCCGACCGGCGAGGCGATTTCGCTGGGCATTCACGAATCGCAAAGCCGAATGTGGGAGAATCTGGTTGGCCGCGGGCATGCGTTTTGGCGGCATTTCTTTCCGGCGGCGCGGCAAACTTTTCCAGATGCGCTCGCCGAGGAAACGCTCGATAATTTCTATTTCGCCATCAACGACGTGCAGCCGTCGCTGGTGCGCGTGGAAGCCGACGAAGCCACCTACAATTTGCATATCCTCATTCGCTTCGAGCTCGAGCAAGAGCTCCTGGCCGACAATCTGCGCGTCGGCGATCTGCCCGCGGCTTGGAATGCGAAGTATCGTGAATATTTGGGCATCGAGCCGCCGAACGATAGCCTGGGCGTGTTGCAAGACATCCACTGGGCGGCTGGTTTGGTCGGCTATTTTCCGACCTATTCGCTGGGCAATCTCCATGCGGCCCAGTTGTATGCCCAAGCGGAAAAAGACGTTGGCCCGCTGGCCGAGTCGTTTGCCCGCGGCGAATTTCGACCGTTGGGCGACTGGCTGCATGCGCATGTGCATCGCGTCGGTCAGCGCGATACCGCCGCGGAACTGATCGAGCGATTGACCGGCCGCCCGCTCGAACATGCCCCGCTGGTGGATTACCTCCGGGGCAAACTAGGGCCGCTTTACGGCATCTAACGAGCCGCCGGCGAGCATTCGCGAGAATGTTTCGGCGCAGGCGCGGCTCACCGGGTCTCGGCAAGCGCGGGCTCGCGCTTCCGGTCGGGAAGCGTGTGCCAGTAGGCCCAGAGCATCAACACGCCTTGCAGCGGCAGTCGAGCCAAATGCACCCAAGGCGGCGCGGGCAATAGCTCCTGATGCTGATAGAGATAAATGTTCGCCGGAAACACCGCGATCAATAGAGCGACAATCCCCCAAGCCGCCCATCGCGACGAGGGTCGAAAGAAAAGCGCGAGCCCCAGCCCCGCTTCGCACGCCCCGCTCACCCACACCAAGGCCCAGTGCCACGGCAGATAGGGTGGAACGATCTTTACATAAAATTCCGGCTTCACGAAGTGCATGATCCCGGCGCCGGTCATGAAGACCGCCAACAGGATTCTCGAAGTGGTTTTCAGCGCGTGCATCGGACTCTCACCGCAGTTGCTTCAACTCTTTTTTGAGCACGGCCCGACTCATTTGGCGGATGCTTTTGGTCAGCGCCGCGTTGGGAAGGATCGAGGGAACATGAATCTTGGGCGTCGGCTCGTGGTCGTTCATATCGTCGGGAACGTCGTGAGAATCGCGATCAAGCTGGTGATCGAGCGACGCCGCCGAGTCCCGCGTGGCCGGCTCGCTCGCCGGCGCGGGCGGGCTATCGCCATCCAAGCACGGGAACTCGGCCGTGATCATTTCCAAGATTTCGCTCCGCACTTGCGAGCATCGCACGAGGCTGCGATGCTCGAGCCAAAAATTAACCTGAAAACGCAGCGCGTAGCAATCCACTTCCGTGAGCAACACCACCGGCTGCGGCGACTTGATGACCATGGGATGCGAAAACACGAGTTGCAGCATGCGCAACTTGCTTGCGGCCACCGAACGATTGCGGTCGACGTCGATCGTGACAACATGTCGCACGAATTGATCGGTGAGGGTCAGGTTCGTCACCGCGTCGGCCAGCAGCGCGCTGTTCGGCACGATCATCTCATGGTTCGCCTCCGTGAGCAAACGGGTGCTGCGGAGCCCAATATAGGTGACCATGCCCTCGATCTCCTCGAGCAGAATCACATCGCCCACTCGAATCGGCTGCTCGGTGAGCAGAATGATGCCGCTCATGAAATTGTTCATGATGTCCTGGCTACCGAAGCCAATGGCAATCGCCGCCGCGCCGCCCAAAAAGGCGAATGCTCCCAGCGGAATGCGCAAGGCCCGAAACGCCACGACTCCGAAGAACAAAAACAAGCCATAGAACAAGATCGACTTGAAGGCCGAAGCCCGGCCATGATGCCATCGCAATCGCCGCAGCAGTCCCATTCCAACCAACCGGCTGGCGAGCGACGCGAGCAGGAGCCCGCCGAACACATAGAGCAACAGCACGACCAATTTGCCGAAGGTGATCGATTCTTTTTCGTCGTGGAGCACTTCCCAGTCCCAGGCGCCGTGGATGGCGCCGAGCAGGCCCTTGGGGCTGGCGGTCTTGGCGACCATCGCTTTGAGCTCGTCGTGAAAGCGGCCGAAAGAGCGTTCGGCCCGCGCGACCTCGCGGCGGGCGGCGTCGTGAGCGGCGCGAAGCTGCTGGAAGCTCGTCTGCCGATATTGACTCCACTTCGCGCTCTCCTCGTTTGGCGGCGCGGCGCCGCGACGCGCGGGCAAAGTTGCGGTCTGACCCAGCACGCCCAGACGATGATCCCAAGACTTGGACCAATCGGCCAATTCGTCGATGAACTCGTCGGTCTCGGCGAGCCACTGTTTGGCGGTTTGCGGAGCGACGCCGCCGGCCGCGAATTCGTGGCGATGCTTCCAGAGCCGCCGCATCGAGGCAATTTGCTCGCGCTGTTGTTCGACGAGCAGAATGTGCGCATTGTAAATCTCGCGGGCCGCCCGCCACACTTCGCTCTCGCCCGATCGATCGGCCGGCTCGAGCGATCCCACGCCAATCCCGGCGCCGACGCCGGACGGTTTGTCGCCCGAATCCGAATCATCGGCTTCCAGCTCATGGAATCGTGTCTCGGCGAGCGAACGTTGGCTATCGAGTTCGCTTTCGAGGGCGGTAAGGCGTTCGAGCTCGGCGTCGCGGTCGGCGGCCGAGAATTTAACGTCGGTCTTGACCCGATCGATCTGGTCTTGAATCAGTTTTTGTCGATTCTTACAAACTTCGAGCCGCGACTTCTGCACATCGACATCGGTCTCGGCCAAGCTCAATTTGGCCCGGGCCAGGATCACGGCCAGCGATTCGGCCGGCGCGGCTTCGAGTAGCGACGTGAGATCGCGGGGGCCATGAGCATCGAGCGGCGCGGCCGGGTCCCAATGCTCGGGCTCCTGACCGACGGCGATGGCGCCGCGGCGATGCGCCACGGCCCGCTCGAGCTCCCGCCGCGCGGTTTCGAGCAATTGTTTGGCGCTGTTGGCGTCGGCCTTGATCGCCGCGGCCCGCACCGTTTCATTGTCTTGTTGATCGCGGAGCGATTCGTAATAGCGGAAGGAATAGGGCTTCGGCTCCTCGACGCCGAATTCGTCGAACTTGGCCTGCTGGCTCGCGACGGTTTTCAAATCGCCTTCGAGTCGATCCTTGAGCTCGATGAGCGACTCGTGATGGAAATACACCGAGTCGATCGAACGCAACAGGCCGAGGCGGGTCTTCCCGGATTCGCTTCGTTCGACATTTTCGGGCGCTGGGCGGGAGCTTGGCGGATCGGGGTTCGCGGGACGGGCGGATTGAAGAATTCGCTGAATTTCGGCGTGCACCGCCAAACGCGCTTCGCGCAGGGCTTGCATGGGCGAGGGGTTGCCCGAGCGCGATTCGGCCGCGACGAGCGAATCGCCCGCCCGCGAAACTCGCGCGGACCCGACTAGAGTCACGCCCGACAACAAAGAAACCCAAAACCCGAAACAAATGCGACGAAAGGCGAACATGCGAGGGCGCCGTCCATTACGCGGGGAAAAGAATTCGCAATTTTGTACCCGACGAGGATGGGACCGGTGGAAACAGGATGGAATTCCGGTCGCGGGAAGGGGGAATAGCAAACGGTATGCCCGCGCCTATTTCGTGGCATGACGTCTGAACTTCCACCCGATACTGGACGCTTGGCGATCACCGCGGCTCACTTCGGGTCAGCGATCGTGCGCCAGGCTTGGCCATTTTGGTCACATAAGATCAGATAGCCATCAAGCGTTTCCCCGTCGCCAATTGCTGAAGAGGCGGGTGAAAATCCGCCGATGGCTCGGATACGCCAGAGGTCATCTCCTCGCGGAAAGCCGGCAGTGGGACGTGTACGGCGGAACAGGTTTCCGCCGGCGTTGTTTTTGCGCATTGGCGGGAGAGGCTTTAATATGGCCATTGTTGACCGTGAAAGTGGCGCCCTGAATCCAGAGCAGCACGAGGCTATTGCGAGCATTGTTCGCGAGGAGATCGAACGATACGCTGCTTCTGTCGTTGCGTGTCGTTCGCTGGCGAGTTCCGCGGAGAACTCGCTTCAGAAGGCCGCGAAGGTAATTGAGCGGTCGATCTTGCGGGGTGCTCGCAATGGAGGGTGAGAGTGCTACACCCGCCCCAGATGCCAGCAGGCGACAAGAGCCACGGGGAGGTAACTGTTAAGCCGTGGCGTGGCCTGGGCGTGGGGGGGCGGTGGCGATATTGGCGGGGATCGCGGGCGAGGGGTTTCCGGGGATGGGTCGCGTGGCGGATGTTTTAACTGCTATTGGTGATCGGCAGCGGCAGGGTCTTGCCTTGCAATTTAGTGCGCACGACTTCGATTCCATACCTTGCGAAGCTCAAACCGTTTTTGCGCCGGTCGCGATCACGCTCTTGATTCGGGCGAACGCCGCCGCGCTCCATTCCGTCCGATGCGTGCCGCCATCATTCCTCGCCGCCGCCAGGCTTCGGATGTCGCGTTCGGTTCCGTTGTTGTCGGCCGGAACATTCGCATCGTCGAGGAAGGTGAACAATTCGTCGCAGTGCTTGAACAGCCGGCGCCAGATTCGCAAACATTCGCGATGCCGCACGCGCGTCTCGAGCATCAACGTGTCGAAACGGTTTTGAATCTCGTGTCGGGCCGCGTTGAAAGCTTTTTTGCCGAGCGACTTGCGCTCGTGGCCCAACCGGATCGCGTCTTGAAACAGCGTGATCAACGGCTGGATGAAGGCCCGCACGCTCGCCGCCGGCAACGTCTCGCGCAGCTTGTGCAACTCGCGAAGCAAATGGACCAAGCAGCGCTGTTTGCGGCAGTCGAGCCGGTTGTAGACCGCATAAAAATCGCTGACCAGCGTGCCCGCGAACGATGTGCCCAACGCTCGCTCGAGGACGGCCCGATTGCGATGACCATTCGAGCTTGGGCTCTGGAATCTCCGCCATCTCATGCTCTTCGAACTCGCCGGTGGCGGTCAGATCGTGGCCGCCGCAATGCGGACACTCTCGCGGATGCACGTCATGTTCGATGAATACTATGTATTTCGATATGCGCTGGGCCGGGCGGCGGCTCTGGACGAAAGCTGCCCGGATGTTTGCGAAACTGCTTGCGGCGGCGATCCTGTTCGCCACGCCGCGCATTGGCGGCCGAGCGGGTTTTCTTGCGCCGCTGCAAAAACTTTTGGACTTGCTGCTCGAGTTGCTCGACGCGCTTGCGCAGCGTTCCGTTCTCCGCCTGCAACCGGGCGATTTCCGCTTCCAACTCGGCGATCCGTCGATCTCGATCATTCATGATCCAGTCAATGTGACCGAAAACCCAATTTCGGGAAAGAGGAAATGCTTAACAGTTACCTCGCTAACGCAGTGCTTGCAAGGGAAACCGATCAGGGCTTAATGCTGCTCGACGGGCATCTCCGGGCAGAAGTTGCGCCTGACGAAATGCTACCAGTTCTCGTGCTTGATGTCACCCCGGAGGAAGGGGACAAACTGTTGGCAAGCCTTGACCCTTTGGGTGCTATGGCTGCCGCCGATGCTGAGAAGCTAAATGCCTTGCTCGCCGACCTGGAAACCAACAGCGAGGCGGTCCAAGCCTTGTTCGATTCCCTGGCCGAGAAGTCCGCCATGTTCGACGTAGCCGAGGCTGACTTCCCCGAACTTGCATCTGGGGAACGTGACACGCTCGCCACGATGAACTTCACACTCACGACCGATCAAGTCGAAACCGTGAAGCAGGCGATCAAGGCCGCAAAGGACCAGGGGCCGTTCGTGGATACCGGCAACGCCAATAGCAACGGCGATGTCACCGGCGAGACGTTTTCGCAAGACGGTTCGGGCACGCCGGTCACGGTCGCGTCGCGAGCCTTAACTTACGACCACGTCGGCAACCTGACCGGCATCGCCAGCACCGCTCCCTCGACCGCCGACGGGACCGGCGACCTGTTTTCGAAGGCTGCTGGACTCGTCGGGCAACTAGCTGTCATCGAGCGCCCCGGCGCCCCCAACGACAACTAGCCGACCTTGGCTTGGCGCGGGCGCCAGAGTACAAGCGACGCTACCCGGCGAGTGACGGATCTCGAATTCGCGCGGCTTGCGCCAGCAGTCGCGGCGCCGCCCGGGGGGCATTCGCGAAAGTGCGTTTGGGCGGCGAGGCGATTCCACAAAACCGGGGCGATTGTTGAATGGATGCTTGCGCTTCTGCCGATAATATCGAGGAAAGCGGTCGGCGCAACATGCTTGCTCCGCCAGCTTCCGAGCGCGGTCCATTCCCGCGGACCGCGATCCCGCATGTGCTAGCAGCCTCGACCCTTCGTCCGCTAGTCTTTTACAAGGACGTCCAACGTGAACACTCATCCGCTGGCAGTCGTAAGTCCCCAAGCAACGATCGGCCGCGGTGTCACGATTGGTCCGTTTTGTATCGTCGAGCCCGATGTGGTGATCGGCGATCATTGCACGCTCGCGAGCCGGGCCATCATCAAGAGTGGGACCCGGCTCGGCAGTCACAACACGATCGGCGAGGGCGCGATCCTGGGCGGACTGCCGCAACACACGCGTCCGCCCGAGCGGCTGGGCCGACTCGTGATCGGCTCTCACAACACGATTCGCGAAAACTGCACATTGCATCGCGCCTTGCGCGAAGACGCCGCCACCACGGTCGGCGATAGCAATTATCTGATGGTCGGCGCTCATGTCGCCCACGACTGCCAACTCGGCAACCATGCGATCTTCGCCAACAATGTGCTCCTGGGTGGCCATGTCACGGTCGGCGATCGGGCCTTCGTCTCCGGCGCCGTGGCCGTGCATCAGTTCTGCCGTATCGGCAGCTTGGCCATGGTGGGCGGCCACGCCCGGGTGGTGCAAGATGTGCCGCCCTATATGATGGTCGACGGCAATAGCGGCTGCATCGTGGGGCTGAATCTCGTGGGCCTGCGGCGCAATGGCTTCGTGGCCGAGGAAGTGCTCGAGCTCAAGCAAGCGTATCGGCTAGTCTATCGCGGCGGCCTCAAGTGGACCGAAGTGCTCGCCGAGCTCAAGCGGCGCTACACGGCCGGCCCGGCCGCCGAGTTGCCGAAATTCCTGGCCGAGGGCACGCGCGGCTTCGTGCAAGAGCGACGCCTGCCGCCCGGCGCCACGCTCAAACTCCGCCGCGCCGGCGAAGACGAAGAAGAAGGCCATCGCCTGCAAACCAAGGCCGGTTGACGCCTCGGGCCGCGCGAGCATGAATCGCAAGAAAAAAAACGCCGCCGCGAGCTTGCCCAAGGTCGGGCGGTTCGCGGCGGCGTCTATTTTTTCAAGAGCGTCGTTTAATTGCGCCGAGCTACTAACCGCGGCCCAATCGGCCGGACCGGCTTGCCCGTCGGCTTACTTCTTGGCCCGCTTCTCTTCCACGGCCGCTTGGGCCGCGGCAAGCCGCGCGATGGGCACTCGGAACGGCGAGCAGCTCACGTAGTTCAGCCCGATCTTATGGCAGAACACCACGCTGGCCGGATCGCCGCCGTGTTCGCCGCAGATGCCGAGCTTGATGTCGGGCCGGCTCTTCTTGCCACCCGCCACGCCCAGTTTCATCAGCTCGCCCACGCCCTGCTGATCGATCGTCTGGAAGGGATCGTTCGGCACGATGTCGTGCTCGCGATAGTAGTTGATATAGCCGGCGTAGTCGTCGCGGCTCATGCCGAGCGTGGTTTGGGTCAGATCGTTGGTGCCGAAGCTGAAGAACTCGGCGTGCTCGGCGATCTGATCGGCCACGACGGCGGCGCGCGGCAGTTCGATCATCGTGCCGACCAGATACTTCACCGTGATGCCTTTTTCGGCGAATACCTTGTCGGCCGTCTCGCGCACGATCTTTTCCTGATTCCGGAACTCCGACGCGAAGCCGGCCAGCGGAATCATCACTTCGGGCAACACATCGACGCCGCTCTTCTTCACATCGCACGCCGCCTCGATAATGGCCCGAGCCTGCATCCGCGTGATTTCGGGATAGCACGATGCCCAAGCGGCAGCCGCGGTGGCCGAGCATCGGGTTGAATTCGTGCAATTCATGCACGCGGCGGGTGATCGATTCCGGCGTCACGCCGATCTTGGCGGCGAGCGCCTTTTGCTCGGCCTCGGCATGCGGCAGGAACTCGTGCAACGGCGGATCGAGCAAGCGGATCGTCACCGGCCGGCCTTGCATGGCGCGGAACAGGCCATCGAAATCCTTCCGCTGGTGCGGCAGGAGCTTGGCGAGCGCCTTTTCGCGGCCCTCGAGCGTCGTGGCGAGAATCATCTCGCGGAAGTCGTCGATGTGCTCGAAGAACATGTGCTCGGTGCGGCAAAGGCCGATGCCTTCGGCGCCGAACGCGATCGCCTCGATCGCTTGCTTCGGCTCGTCGGCATTGGTGCGCACGCGCAGCTTGCGGGCCTCGTCGACCCAGCCCATTAGTTGCTCGTAGCGGCGATAGGTTCCCGACTCCTCGGGCTTCATCGTTTTCGAGATGAGCACCTGATAGATTTCGCTGGGCACGGTTTTGACCTGGCCCTCGAAGACTTCGCCGGTCGAGCCGTCGATCGAGATCCAGTCGCCGGCCTTGAGCGTCTTGCCTTTGACGGTCATCGTGCCGGCGTGGTAGTCGATGTTGAGCGAGCCGCAGCCGACGATGCACGCCTTGCCCATCTGCCGGCTGACGAGGGCCGCATGCGAGCTCGCGCCGCCAAACGCGGTGAGGATGCCTTCGGCGATCTTCATGCCGCGCAGGTCTTCCGGGCTGGTCTCGCGGCGGACAAGCATCAGCCGCACTTTGTTGTCCTTGAGCCAGAGTTCCTCGGCGTCGGAAGCGTGGAAGCAGATGCGTCCGCTGGCGGCGCCAGGGCCGGCGTTGATGCCCTTGGCCAGGAAGCGGCCGTCCTTGATCGCTTCTTTCTTGGCGTCGGGGTCGAACAGCGGGCGGAGCAATTGATTCAGGTCGTCGGCCGGAATGCGCTTGCTGGTCGAGCGCGTCGTCTTTCTCGATCAGTCCCTCGTTGACCATGTCCACGGCGATGCGCACGGCGGCGAATCCGGTGCGTTTGGCATTGCGGGTTTGGAGCATCCACACCTTGCCGCGCTGCACGGTGAACTCGACATCCTGCACGTCGCGATAATGCTTTTCGAGCTTCTTGCCGATCTCGACCAGCTCCTTGTGGGAAACAGGCATTTCCTTCTCGAGCGTTTCCTCGATCCGCTTGGGAGTGCGGATGCCGGCCACCACGTCTTCGCCCTGGGCATTGATGAGATAATCGCCATTGAGGCCCGGTTCGCCCAGGGCCACGTCGCGCGTCATGGCCACGCCGGTGGCGCAATCGTCGCCCAGGTTGCCGAACACCATCGCTTGCACATTGACGGCGGTGCCCCATTCATGCGGAATGCCATACTGCTGGCGATAGACGACGGCCCGGTCGTTCATCCACGAGCCGAACACCGCCGAGATGGCGCCCCAGACCTGATCCATCGGGTTGTCGGGAAAATCCTTGCCGGTTTGCTTCTTGATCGCGGTCTTGAATTCGCCGACCAGCTCCTTGAGCCGCGCGGGCGTGAGCTCGTAGTCGTGGGTGACGCCCGCTTCGTGCTTTTTGGCGTCGAGCAGTTCCTCGAACGGATCGTGGTCGTGCTTGGTCTTCGGCTTCATATCGAGCACCACGTCGCCGTACATCTGCACGAAGCGGCGATAGCTGTCCCAGGCGAAGCGTTCGTTGCCCGACGCCTTGGCCAAGGCGGCCACGGTCTTGTCGTTGAGACCGATATTGAGCACCGTGTCCATCATGCCCGGCATCGAGTCGCGGGCGCCCGAGCGGCAGGAGAGCAAGAGCGGGTTTTCGTTGGAGCCGAACTTGGCGCCCATCGCGGCTTCGACCTTGGTGATCGCCTCGTCGACCGCCTTGCGAAGTTCGGGCGGATAGCTCTTTTCATGGGCATAGTAATAAGTGCAGACATTCGTGCCGATGGTGAAGCCGGCGGGCACCGGCAGGCCGAGATTGGTCATTTCGGCGAGGTTGGCGCCCTTGCCTCCAAGCAGGGCCCGCATCGACGCGTCGCCGTCCGAGCCGGAAGGTCCGAAGGAATAGACGTATTTTTCAGTTTTCGACATACCAGGGGGTTCCTTTCGAACGAACCAGACTCGATGGAAACAATGAAAATTCCGCGCGATCGGCATCGGCAAGGTTCATGGCGCCGCGATCGCTTGGGGTCCGCCGGGGGACCTAGAAAACTTGTGAGAAAGAACAGTGACCGGGCCGATCCGCTTCGCGCGGCGAAGGATCGAGCAATCGCACTCGAACACCGGCCGAGCAAGCGGCAAACGAACGACGGCGAACATCGCCTCGGAGCGTCTTGCGACTCGCTTGCGAACAACTCGCCGCGTCGACCATTTGCCTTCCCCGCCGACTCCCGAAGGGAAGCATCGCTGAAGCGGCGCGGCGAAGACGGCTTCCGGCAAGCGCGAGCGCGGCTCGCACACGCGTTGCATGGCTCGCTGCCCGGGGGGAGTGGGCGGCGAGAAAACGCGGCTATTTCTTGCCGGCCGGCTTCTTTTCGGCGGCCTTCTTGTCGCCTTCCTCGCCCTCTTCTTCCTTCTTCTTTTTCTTCTTCTTCATGCTCAGCTTATAGACGCGCACTTTCGGCAGGCCAAAAGGGCTATCGCCCTCTTTCCACCGATCGGCGGCTTGCAAACGCGACAATCGCTCGGCGCGCGACAATACACTGCGGCTGCGGGCCATCCCGCGGCGAATCTGCAAACTCTTGTCCATCGTCATGGCGGTCAATTCCTCTCTCGAATCGCTTAACCGATAAGCCAGTGAGTATAGGAATTCGCCCCCGCGATCGCAAGAGCCGTCTAAAGCAACGAAAAAAGTCGGGACCAGTTCAGCTTTTGCGGGTTGGGGGGTGGATGTGGAAACGTCAATAGGAGAATTCGGGGTTTGTGTGGTAAGCTGGGCGAGGTGGATTTGATCGGTGAACGAAACTTGCTTAAGGAGCGCTAGGCATGGACGCCGCGATGCAGGCCCGCGAGGCCAGGAGGAAGGAACTTTTGCGGGAACTGGCCGAACTGGGAATCGAGGAGATGGTCGAGCAGGGGGCGTTCCTCGGCACGCCGCACTATAGCGTCATCGAGCGGTATGCTATCACGCTCGGCCGCGAGTTGAGCCGTGAAGCCCAAGAGCGAGCGATGCGTGAAGTCGCCGCGAGCTGCCCGACGGAAGCGAACTGCCCCACCTGCGGAGCGTCGTGCCGCGTGCAAACCGCAACGAGGCCGGTCACCAGCCTGGATGGCCGGGTCGAGGTGACCGAGACGACCGCTTACTGCGACCGCTGCCGGCGGTCTTTTTTTCCCTCAGCGGTTGACGTTGGGACTCGATAGCCGCGAGGTCACGCCCGAGTTGACGCGAGCCGTGGTCTGCCTAGCCGCGGAAGTCCGTTCGTTCAAGCGCGCGGAAGTGACCACCGAGCAAGTGCTGGGACACAAAGTTCCCTGCAGCACGATTCGGCGTTTGGTGAAACAGGTGGGCCAGGAACTGGCCGACGGGAAGGCACTGCCGGCGCCCAGCGACAATAAAAAAGTCGTCAAGGAAGTCGTCGTGCCGGAAGCGGCGGTGGTCTCTTGCGACGGCGGCCGCATTCGCACGCGCGAGCCGGGCCGGGGACGCGGCGTCGTGCCGTCGGGCGAGAAAGGCTGGCGCGAAACGAAGAACGCTTCGTTCGAGCGAATGTCTCTCAACCCGCGGCATGTCGCGGACGAAGACGCTTGCCCCGAGTTGCCGACTTCCTTTCGCATCGCGAAAAAAGTGGCGAATATCGCGGAAAAAGCGGTTCCCCGCCTCGATTCACCCGGCGAAGAATCCGCCGCCGAGAAACCCCGCCGCGTGAAGTACGAAGGCCCGCGGCGCGTGCTGCGCACGGCGCTGAGCAGTATGTCCTGCTCGGAGGATTTCGGCCCGCTGATGCGGCGCGAAGCCCAGCGGCGCCGGTTCTACGATTCCCCTTTACGGGTCTTCCTCGGTGATGGCCTGAACTGGAACTGGTCGATCTGGAAAAAACATTTTCCGACGTTCACGCCCGTCCTCGACTTCATTCATGCGATTCAATACGTTTACCGCGCGGCGCTGGCGCTGGCCGCCAACGATGCGGAGGGTTGGTCGCTCTATCTAAAGTTCGTCACCTGGTGCTGGCAAGGCCAGGTCGATCACGTGATCGACGAGATCAAGCAAGCCTGCCTCGCCCGGGGCATCGACTGGGAAGATACGAAACCCAGTGACGCGGAGAAAGCGCTCGTCGACGCCGTGCGGTACTTGACGAACAATCGCCAGCGGATGGACTATCCCAGCTATCGCCGCCTGGGCCTGCCGGTCACCAGCGCGCCGATGGAGTCGCTGATCAAACAGATGAACCTGCGCGTGAAAGGGACCGAAATGTTCTGGGACGATCCCGACGGAGCGGAAGCGATCTTGCAGCTCCGCGCCGCCGCCCTCAGCGACGACGGCCGGCTCAAGGACTACCTCTCGCAACGCCCCGGCCACCCCTTCCACCGCCGCTCCACCCCCCTCGCCACCGCCGCATAAGCTGAACTGGTCCCAAAAAAGTCCCAAAAAACCGGCTTCGCGGGCCGAGCCCCGTCGGGCCGCGCCGAGCCGTCGCCCCCCGGGACGAAGCCCGATCCGACACCAGCCTTGCACGATCGAACGCCCGCCACCCGATCTCGCCCCCAGCCCCCCGCTCTCACCGCGAATCGCGAACCGGGAAGTGAACTTCGATTCACCGCCGGAGCGAGGCCACCGCGCGACCGCCGATCGTCTCGGCAAAAGATGTGCGGCTAAATGCCGGATCAATACACGACGCTCGGCCTAATCGGCACAAGCTCGTAAGTCAGTGCGCCGAGAAGTTCGCCTCTGCGGACCTCATGGCATTTCAGGCAATCCGTCGCCGCTCGGATCGAGCCCACCATGCGCACGCGATCAGGAGTCTCATCGATCACGATATTTTCCTCGGTCCGCAGGCGCTCGATCGCCGCCGCCTCGAAATCGTCGAGGTCTCTCGCACTGGCATTCGCAAGCTCGTCGAAGCGGGGAAGATTGTCGGACATGTAGGCTTTTGGCGCGTCGTAACGCAAAAGGCCGATCAGTTCCAAGCGGTTGATTTTCCAAGAACGCCGCCAAGGTTCGATTGCCGTTCCGGGCGCTTTCGTGAACCGATGGGATTGGAAACCAGCGACGTGATCGATCTCCCGGACATACCCCATCCGGTCTTGGTTAAATAAGTCTTCGAGCCCGGCGAAGTGCAGCGGGGCCAATGTCTCTTTACTGGGCGCCGACATGCGGGAGGGCGAACCGAGTGATTCGGTGGCGCCCGGATCGGATTGCGTCGAACCCAGGGTGGGTGAACCCGCCTCGACCGCGATGGGGGCCGTGTCTGGCAAGGCGACATATTCACGTGGCACGGCGTCCATGCGGACAGGCCCAAACCCCTGGGCAATCACGAATTCATCTTGAGTTCGTTCGTGGAGCGATTCGAGCATGTAGCGTCGCATGTTCGGCGTGTTGCGTTGTTCGAATTGGGCGAGTCCGCTTTCGGCCGCATCGGACAGTCGAGGCGTCGGCGGCTCGGCAACCAAGGGGGCGCTCCTGTGTTCATATGCGAGCCGAGACGCCAGGGATTCCAGCGGAAACTCTTGGCGAAGTCCGTTGAGCTCGGTGATTCTGGCGAACGAGGACCAGAGGAATAAGCCGTTCACCGCGAGCGGCGGGATAATCATCAACGCGACCACGATCGGCCGTTTCAACTGAAATGGCAGGCAAATGATCGAGGCGACAAAAGCGCCGGCCATCTGGAGAAATAGCGCGGGGGAACATATCCCGAACGCCAGAATCGCCCCCGCGAGCGAGAGGACCGTGGCTTTAAGCAATCCCTCGCGGCTCTTCGACAGTTTCAGGAAGAGCAGCATTGCCCCCAAGGAGATTGCCACACCCGCGTAGACGACGATCATGGCGCGCCTCGCATCTAGTCGCCCAAAGTTTCGCCGGATTTGGCGTGACGGGAATCGACCACTGCTGATCGATCTGTTCATTTTAGCAACCTGTTGAAAATTCGACAGGCGCCGCCGCCGCATAAATGCGGTGTCAAAAGAGCAACCTTAAGAACCTATCCGGCAACTCCCCCTCTCCCTTCGGGAGAGGGTAGGGTGAGGGGAGGCGAGGAGCTCGCCGCGGTTCTCGGATAGGCTGTAAAGCGTTCTTTCGCGAGCCGCGACGAGCTTTGCTCCGCGCTTGGCGAGGTTTACAAACCAGCGGCGGCCACAAGGCGGCTGCTTTTACTTCCGCCTTTCCGCTTCATGTCTTTTCTTGCTTTGTGGTGAAAACATTTCTCTTGCTGGGCAGCGACCAGCGTTCTTTCACCGGATCGTGTCCGGAAAAGGTGGTGATGCGCCGGCAGGCGAGTCACTGAATTCCGGCGCCCGGCGTCTTCTCCGCCGGTTTCATCTCGGGCGGAGTCGCCTCGACCGGTTTCGTGTTCGCCTCGACCGGGCGACCATAAAACGGCGGACTCTCGAACGGGACCGGATTCTCCGTCACGCGTGGGTCCTGGGCGTCCTTCAATATCTGCATCAGACGCTCCGACAATTCTTTCCGCTCTTTCGCATACGCTGGGTCGTCGGCGCGGTTATCCGTCTGGTCGGGGTCTTTCCGCAGGTCGTACAACTCCTCGGCCGGTCGCTTGCCAAACGCATAATCGTAATGCCACTTCCATGTGTCGACGCCCCACTCACGCACAAGCCAAGCTTTCGTCGGGCTGGCGTCCATGTCGGCAAACACGACTTCGGTCGTTTTCGCGAGCGCGTCGAAGGTCGGCATGTCACTCGGGCCGGTGAACTTCGGGTCGCCCATCGGCCAGCGGTCGGGCGCGAAATTACGCACATAAAGAAAATTCTTGGTGCGCAGTGCCCGCTGCGGATAAGGCAAAGCTCCGGGCTGGGCCAAATGATGATGGCGTTCGCGACCGGTCACCACCCAATCGCGCTGGGGATCGACTTGGCCCGCCTTGTCGGAATGCAGCACATCCATGAAGCTGCGGCCCGTCATCGCGGTCGGCGGCGTCAATCCGGCGGCGTCGAGAAAGGTTGGCGCCAGGTCCATGAGATTCACGAAATCGTCGACCACGCGCCCCGCCTTGATGCCGGGTCCGCGCACAATCAGTGGAACCGCCACGCCGAAGTCATAGAGATTACATTTTCCGCCAGGAACGCCGGGCATGCCATGATCGCCGCTAAGGACGAGGATCGTATTGTCCAGTTCGCCCGCTTCCCGCAGCCGATCGACGATGGCGCCCACGGCGGAGTCCAAGGCCATGACCTGGCCCATGTAGTCCAGAAAATCGTCGCGGACTTCCGGCACGTCGGGCATGAATTTCGGCAGCTTTCCCCGCACCGATTCCGGGTCGAGCCCCCAGAGCTCCTTGCCGGAGCCGCTGGTGTAGGGCCGGTGCGTGAGCGTGGGGCCGAACCAGTAGCAGAACGGCTGGCCGGGATTGCGGTCGGCGAGAAAGGCGTCGAAGTTTTTTCGCACCTGCTCGAGCGACTCCACTTTCGCCGCGTCGAGCGACATGCCATTCTTGACACGCTCCAGCACCCGGCGGTCGTAGTGCATGTTGAAATCGCGGCCCGCCTTTTCATAGGCGTATTTCTGACCGCCATAGGGCGCGTCGGCCGGCGTGCCGGGTGACCACACTTTGTAGCTCTTGCCGATATGGTATCCGGCGTCGCGAAGCATCAGCGGATAGGTGGGCACGGTCGAATCCCACTGGGCCCCGACCAAGATCGCCCCGCCGCCGGTGCGGAAGAAATATTGGCCCGAGAGCAGCGAACTGCGGCAGGGAGTGCAGCTTGGCGCCGTGACGAAAGCGTTGCGAAACAGCACCCCTTCGCGAGCGACCTGATCGATGCGCGGCGTCTTGAGCACCTGATTGATCGAAGGCCGGTCGTCGATCGTCGCGTAGATGCCCGCATACCGCCCCCAATCGTCGGCGAAACAAAACACGATATTCGGCCGCTTGGCGGAAATTTTCGCTGGCGGTGGCGGCGCGGAATCCGCCGCATGACAGGCTGCCGCAATCGCCAAGCATAACAGCGAGAAGACGGCCGCTTTCGACGCTTGGGTGCTAATCACGATGCATCCCTCAATGAACGGGCGTATTCGGTCCGCGATCAGGAATCTGACGAGCGAGCGGTTCTTCGCTCCGCCGTGAATCACCGATCATATCATCGATTATGTCGGAGGAAAAAAGTGGCCGGATCAAGTCGCGGTCCGCTTCCCGGAACATCTGAACGATTTTCGCGCGTGGATGCAACATTTCCGCGAGCGGCGGAATGCGGGCGCCGTGGATCCTATCGCCGGTTCCTCGGGCCATGCATGAGATTCTCACGCGGAGACGCGGAGGGCGCGGAGGGAGATAGTGTGGTTAAACTCGCGAAAAACAAAGGGGAGAAACAAAGGGGACGCAGATCGTTATTTTGGGTTTGGGTGCTTTAAGGGTCGGCCGCGGGGATGGAGGGACGACTCAAGGCCGAGCCGGCGGGCCGTGGACGACTGACAGTCCGGAGCGCCGAACGGACTTCCCCCGCGGAGGGCATTGCGCACGGCCACCAACTCCGCATCGGATTGCGGATGGTTGACTTGACGCGCCCAATCGCGGTGTCGGGTTTTCCGGGTTTTCAGACAGCCACCTATTTGCGGCGCTGCCTTCATCGCAGCCAAGGCAGCTTTTACCACGACGGCACGACGAAAGCTGGAGGAATGAAACGCCGAGGGCGGACTGGGGTGCCGTTTGTCGGCTGCTTGCTTACGTCGTGTGCTTCGTGTCGTCGTGTTGGAATACTCCTCTTCTGTTCTCCGCCGGAACCAAAGCAGGTTTTCAACACGACGGGCCGCAAATAGGTGACTGTCTGGAAACGCTTCCTTCTTCGGTTGGATCGCGCCGGGCATCTATTTTCGGATGCTGCTCGTCGGCTACTTCGAGGATATCGACAGCCAGCGCGGCATCGCCTGGCGGCGCAGCGACAGACTGAGTCTTCGGACGTTTCTCGGCGTGCCGCTCGACGAGGCGACGCTGCAAGCCCCGTCGACCCTCGCCAAGACCGTTTTATGAACGGGCTACTCGCCCTTTCTACCCCGGGACCGGCGCGTCTTGCGCCGCGCGGTTTTCGTTTCGCATTTGAATGCGGTTGAACGTTCTTGGTATTGCCCTTTCCGCCGCGCCCTCTCCTCGCGCACACCATGTTGGCCTTTGGCTGATTCATGTACCTTTCTGGAAACTCGCCCGTGCCTTTTGCGTCTAGCCTTCAGACTTCGGTTTCCGTGGAGAATGCGGTCAGTGAATTGAACGATTGTATCGACTCATTCGCGTGAAGATGCACATGGCAGCGTTCGCCAATCGGCATGCTTTCGAGATCGTCGTGGTCGACATTTGATAACCAAATCAAGAGATCCGCGAATGACCGAAGGCCATCCCGATCGCCGCCAATGAATATCATCGCATCGCGAAATGCAATTTCCAAATTACCTTTGATCCGTGGGCTGCCTTTATTCATAATGCACATTCTATCTCGGCGAATGCGAGCTTGGCAGCCTGTTGAAATATGCAACAGGCTGCGCCGCCGCATGGATGCGGTGTCAAAACAACGACGTAAGTCGTTATTTTGCGAGCCGCGACGAGCTTTGCTCGGCGCTTGGCGAGGTTGAAAAATGCCGCGATGGCATTTGTCAACAGGCTGTTAAGGCCAGGAGCTTGGCGGTGGGGCTTCGATTTGCACCCAGGTGTCTTGCACCGGGTGGCGGAAAGCAAGCCTTCGGGCGTGGAGGGCGATGCCGGGACCGCGCCAGATCGACCAGCTTGCTCGGTTGGCCCCGTATTTCCGATCGCCTAGCACCGGCCGCCTGCGGGCCGCGAGTTGCACGCGAATCTGATGCTTGCGGCCCGTGTGCAAGTTGACTTCGAGCAGACTTCCGACCGCGAGCTGCTTCACGACGCGATAGGCGAGCCGCGCCTCGGTCGCTCCCGGCGCGCGGCGGGCACAACCACCATGCGCGCCAAGCGGTCGTCTTTCACCAGCCAGTCGACGCATTCGCCTTCCGGCGGCCGCATGGCGCCGGCGACGATCGCCCAATAGATTTTTTCGACCTCGCGCTGCGCGAACTGCTCGGTGAGCCGGGCCGCCGCTTTGCTGGTGCGGGCCAGCACCACCACGCCCGACACTGCCGCGTCGAGCCGACTCATCACGCCCAGATAAACATTGCCGGGCTTTTGATAGCGATCTTTGATATAGCTCTTGGCGAGCTTCACGAGACTCGGCTCGTCGGGCGCCACGCCGATCGTGGGCAACTCGGCCGGCTTGTTGACCACAAGCAAGTGGTTGTCTTCGTGGAGCACATTCAGGGCGGGCGCGGGCATGGCGGAATGAACCGAGGACGAAAGAAAACGGTTCGTCGCTTCAAGAAGCAGCCGGATGCTTGGCCAAACCCGCTTGCGACGTTTGGCCCGCGGGCGAAGATTGGCCCGCCGGCGACGCCTGGGCCGCGGCGCGCGGATACGCATCGACCTCGGCCTGCGTGACCATCAGCCGCTCGACCGCTTTGGCGCGGCCGGTCGCCGGGTCGACATCGACCAAGGTTCCATGGATTCGCACATCGCCCGTGGCCACGTCGAAATGCGTGGGCGTGAAATGCAGCGTGGCTTCGAGCACCCGGTCGACCTGGCGGCCGAGAATGCTGTCGTGGGGGCCGGTCATGCCGACATCGCACTGAAACGCCGTGCCCTGGGGCAACACCTGCTGATCGGCCGTGGGCACATGGGTATGCGTGCCCAACACGGCGCTCACGCGGCCATCGAGATAGCGGCCCATGAGCTGTTTGTCGCTCGTGGCCTCGGCATGGAAGTCGACGAGAATCACTTTGACCTCGGCCGGCAATTCGGCGAGCACGCGATCGGCGGCCGTCCAGGGGCAATCGACCGGCCGCATGAATACTCGGCCCAAGAGGCTCAGCACGGCAACCTGTTGACCGTTGCGGGCGGTGACCACGGCCCATTGGCGGCCGGGCGCCGTGGCGGGAAAATTCGCGGGCCGCACGATATTCTCCCGCTCGCGCAGCAACGGAATAATCTCGCCGCGGCGATAGATATGGTCGCCAAGCGTGATACAGTCGACGCCGGCGGCGATCAGCTCTTGGTAGATCGCGGGCGTGATGCCGGAGCCGGCGGCCGAGTTTTCGCCATTGGCCACCACCAGATCGATTCCGTGGGTCTCGATCAGGCGCGCGAGCGCGCGGACCACGATCACTCGACCGGGCTTTCCCACGATGTCGCCGATAAGCAGGATTCGCACCCGAAACCTCTCGCTAAAAAATCGACGCGATCATTTGGCCACTTCCGTGAACCGCGCTTCGCGCAGCACCGTGACTTTGATCTCGCCGGGATAGGTCAATTGGGCTTCGCAAGCGCGGGCGATATCGAACCCGATCTTGGCGGCCGATTCGTCGGTCGTGTTCTTGGCGCTGGCGATGACTCGCAGTTCGCGGCCGGCTTGAATGGCAAACGCCAGGTCGACTCCGGCGAACCCGGTGGCGATCGCTTCGAGGTCTTCCATGCGTTTGATGTAGCGTTCGAGGCTCTCGCGCCGCGCTCCCGGCCGGCTGGCGCTGATCGCGTCGGCGGCGGCGACGATCACCGTGTAGGGATGATCGACGCGAATATCGTCGTGGTGGCCGAGCGCGGCATGCACCACCTCGGGCCCCTCGCCGTGGCGCTTGACGAGCTCGGCGCCGATCTTGGGGTGGCCTCCCTCGGCTTCGTGGTCGGCGGCCTTGCCGATATCGTGCAGCAGTCCGCAGCGGCGGGCCAGATTCCCATCGAGCCCGATCTCCTCGGCGATCATGCCGCTGAGAAACGCGACTTCGATCGAATGCCGGAGCACATTTTGACTATAGCTGGTGCGAAATCGCAGGCGGCCCAGGAGGTGGATGATCTTCGGATGCAGGCCGGGCACATCGGCTTCTTGCGCGGCTTCCTCGCCGTGCTTTTGAATGTTTTGCTCCATCTCGTTCTGGGTCTCGACGACCAGTTCCTCGATTCTGGCCGGGTGGATGCGGCCATCGGTGATGAGCTTGGCGAGCGCCGCGCGGGCGATCTCGCGGCGGACCGTGTCGAAGCCGCTCACGATGACCACGCCCGGCGTGTCGTCGATGATCACATCGACGCCGGTCGCTTTCTCGAAAGCGCGGATATTTCGCCCCTCGCGGCCGATGATTCGGCCCTTCATTTCGTCGTTGGGAATATCAACCGTGCTGGTCGTCGTCTCGGCGGTGTGGGCGGCGGCGTATCGCTGAATCGCGGTGAGGAGCGTCTCGCGGGCCTTGGATTCGCAGGTTTCGGCCAGCTTGCGTTCGTGTTTGATAATCAGGGCGCCGGCTTCGTGCGTCAGGTCGGCGTCGAGTCGTTCGAGCAGGCGCCGGGTGGCTTCCTCGCGCGAGAGGCCGCTGAGCTTGTGCAACACGGCGCGTTGCGATTCGACGAGTCCGGCGAGCTCTTCGTTGCGGCGATTGGTTTCCTCGAGCCGTTCGGCCAATTTGCGCTGGTTGGTCTCGACCATGCGCTCCTGGCGGCGGAGCTGTTCTTGCTGCTGCTCGAGCGAATCGTGGCGTTTGTCGAGCGCGCGGTCGCGTTCGTGCAATTCGTGGCGCAGGCGGCTGAATTCCTTTTCGCCCTCGGCCTTTTGCTGGATGGCCATTTCCTTGATTTGCAGCTCGGTTTCACGGAGCCGCGCCGTGGCAATCGCGCTCGGCGCGAGCGACGATCTCGCGCGCCTCGCTTTCGGCGTCCTTGCGACGCAGGCGGTCGATCGTTTTCAGAATAACGAACGTCAGAACCGCCGCCAAAACGGCCGCGGCAATCACGGCCAGCACTTCACCCGGTGACACGGTTGTTTTCTCCCCAAGAGGCCATGCAAAGCGGTTTCGCCGCGCCGGATCAGCCGGCAAGCATCGCCGCCGAGCGGTTCGCGGCGCCGGTGGCGGGCGCATCAATGCTCGTGAAAGTCGCTCGCCACGGGAAGGCAAGAAACCAAGGGCCTCGGAGGAAGATCTCGCCGAAAGGAAGTCGCTTATGCCCAAGGGCCGCGATCGAGCCAAGGATTGCGGCCGCGCGGCGCGGCGAGCCAGAACCGGGCAGTCCGTGTCGGATCGGTCTCGGCGAACATGCCGGATCGCCGCCGCCGGCGCAAGCGCCCAGCAGCGGCCCGGCCCCGCGAGGCGGCAGACGCACGCCCCGAGGATCGATCCGCGATGTTCCCCGGTTTGGCCGATGAATGCGACACGATCATGATACGACATCGCCCAAGGCAGCAATCGCCCCAGCCAATGGCGGATCATGCCGGGCAACCCTGTCTGTCGCTTGCTGGCCGATGGCGTGCCCAGCCGATTTCGACGACCAAACGCCACTTCGACGCAGCCGGAGCGCCGCGCGAAGCCTTGGCCGAACAAAAATCGCAAGACGACAAGCAAGAACATTTTGTGCCACGGACTCCGATGCAAAGGACTGCCGGAGACGCTCCCCGGCGCGAACGCAATCTGTTCAGGTCGATCAGCAAACACGCTCAGGTCAAAACGACCCACGCCGTCAACCCGCGGCGCGGTCGCCCGCGCGGCGGTCAGCCTTGAGTCGCCATAAGCCATCCGCCGGCAAACGCCCTCTCTCTGGGCCGATTTGCGACGACGCTCGAAAATGTCGTTCCGGTGTTTCGATGGATGAATTTACGATACGATAAATCACGGGCTCTGGCCGAGATTTGTCTTGCCGCTCGCCGAACGCCGCGGAAACTGCCCGCCCCAATGCTGGGCCGGGAAGTGCCCGAGGCTCCGGTCGCGGCGGCAATGCCGGTCTCGATCCAGCGCCAAACAGCATCGTATCACAGTGGCAGCGAACTGCAACCGAGCATTTTTTGGCGATATTCGAGACATCTCCCAAGCCCTCGCCGCACATGTCCATCGACTCCACCGCCCGGCAACTCGCCAGTCCGACCCGACCCGGCTTTGAAGAAGCGATCGAAGCGGCTTGGCCCGGAGCCGACCGACGCCGGGCGCGGATCGTGGTCGCGGTGTCGGGCGGCGCCGATAGCGTGGCCCTGTTGCGAGGGCTCGATCGATTCCGCCGACGCCCGACGCGAAATTGACCGTGGCTCATTTCAACCACGGCCTGCGCGACGCCGAATCCGATGCCGATGCGCGGTTCGTCGTCGACTTGGCCAGCTCGCTCGGACTCGTGTGCGAAGTGGGCCGGTGCAAGCCGGCGAGCTCGCCGTCGCGCCCGACGGCATCGAGGCCGCGGCCCGGGCGGCTCGCTATCGTTTTTTGCGGCGCGTGGCCGAGGAGCAAGGCGCCCGCTATCTCGCGACGGCCCACACGGCCGACGATCAGGCCGAGACCATATTGCACCATATTGTTCGCGGAACCGGTCTCGCCGGGCTGGCTGGCATGCCGCGGGCTCGCCTGCTCTCGCCAGCCGTGACGTTGCTGCGCCCGTTATTAACGATCTCGCGATCGCGGATCACCGCATACCTCGAAGCGCTCGGGCAATCGTTTCGCATCGACCGCACGAACGACGATCTCGATCAGACGCGGGCGCGGATTCGCGGCGTGTTGTTGCCGCTGCTCGCGCGGGAATTCAATTCCGATGTGGTCGGCGGCGCTGGCGCGGCTCGGCCGATTGGCCGGAGATGCCCAGCAGTGCCTCGACCGCGAAGCCGAACGCCTGCTCGACACGATGCCGCGCGACATGATTCCAGGCGACGCGCCGTCGCCTAATGGACCGAGCGCCGATGTGAAAACCCGTGGCGATGAAACGTGCGTCGATTGTCGGCGGCTCGAAGACGTGGATCGGCATCTCGCGCGAGGTATTTGTTGCGCTCTGGAAACGCCGGGCTTGGCCGATGCAGTCGATGGGGTTCGACGCTTGGGATTCGTTGGCCGCGCTGGCCCAAACGCCTCGAACCCAACTCACGAACTCGAACCTCGGTCGCACGCTTCCCGGGGGTGTCAGCGCGATGCGCTCGGGCGACTTGCTTTACTTGCGCCGCCATTTGCCTCGCGGCTCGGAGGAACACACCGATGATGGATCGCGCTAGTGGTTTATATCGCGGAGAGGCGATCGCGCCGCTGTTGGCGATCGTGGCGTGGGCTCTATTCGCGATCGCGCCCGGGCTCGCGCAAGCCGACGCGCTCGACGTCAGGCCGGTCGTCGATCCGCTCGCGCGGCAAGCCATCGCCGATCATGTGGCCGTGGGCTTTACCGTGGGAGTGCTCAAAGAGGGACAGACACAAATTCTCGGCTACGGCGAGACCGTCAAGGACTCGGGCACGGTTCCCGGCCAAGACACCGAGTACGAGATCGGTTCGATCAGCAAGGTCTTCACCGGTGTGCTGCTGGCCGACATGGTCGAGCGCGGGCTCGTGAAGCTCGACGAGCCGCTGCGGGATTTTTTTCCGGAGCTCAAGCCATTCGCCGCCGATGGGCCGCCGATCACGCTCGAAATGCTCGCCACGCACTCTTCCGGCCTACCGCGCATGCCGAACAACATGCGCCCCGCCGATCCGACGAATCCTTATGCCGATTACACGCTCGAACAGTTGAAGGCGTTTCTCGCCGAGCACCAACTGCGCCGAGTCGCCGGGCGAGCGTGAATACTCGAACCTCGGCGCGGCGATCCTAAGCCAGGCGCTCTCGCAGCGCGCCGGCGCGACCTACGATCAAATGCTCGCGGCCCGCATTACCGGTCCGCTCGCCATGCGCGACACCATGATCCGACTGGATGAAGCGCGGGCCCGTCGCTTGGCGCCGCCCCATGGCGAGGATTTACGGCCGCGGCGCAACTGGGACCTCACACTCTTCGAGGGCGCGGGCGGCATTCGCTCGACAGCCCATGACATGCTGCTGTTCGCCGAGGCCAACATCGAGGCACTCGCGCCATCGCCCAACGACGAGAAGCTACCCGAAACCCCCGAGCGACGCGCCTTGACCGCCGCGCTGCGTTTGGCGGCAGAGCGGCGACGGGAGTTCGCCACCGGCCCGGCGATGGGGCTCGGCTGGCACATAACCCGCATGGGAGAGATGCGGTTTCACAACGGCATGACCGGCGGCTACCACGCTTGGCTGGCGATCCTGCCCGCGCGACGCGTCGGCGTGGTGGTGCTGGCCAACACCGCGACGATGCGCGTCACGAAACTCGGCCAATCGCTCACCGAGGCGCTTCGCGACTGAGCGGGCGAACCTTTGCGTTCCCCGCGGTGTCTCTCGGCGACGGCCCGTTGCTTGCTATCGGCCATGCAAGCACGCGAACGCGATCTTGACCCGTTTTGGCGAATTCCCCTATCCTGCCGTGCTGAATCCCGATGTCTCCAACCCGCTTGGCGAGTCGTTCTTGCAACCCCGGTAACACCATGTCGACCTTCTCCACCGCCAGCGCTCGACTCAGCCAGCAAGCGTCGCGCGGCGGGGAGCAGCCAATTGGGCGGCTCATGCACTTGGCTCTCGCCCGGCCCGAGCTGATCTCGCTCGCCGCCGGCTTTGTCGATCAGGCCACGCTGCCGGTCGATGCCACGGCGCGAGCCGCGGCGCGAGTGCTCCGCGAGCCACGCGCCGGCCAAGTGGCGCTGCAATATGGCACGACGGCCGGCTTGCCCGAGTTGCGCGACGCCGTGCTCGGTCGCCATCTCGCCGCCGATGGTGTGTCGCGTCCCTCGACTCGGCTCTCGGTCGACAATGTCGTGCTCACCGCCGGCAGCAACCAACTATTGCGGCTCGTGGCCGAAGTGCTCCTCGACCCAGGCGATATCGTGCTCTGCGCGTCGCCCACTTATTTCGTGTTTCTCGGCATGCTCGCCGGCTTGGGCGTCTCGGCCGTGGGCATCGAGGCCGACGACGAGGGCCTTGTGCCCGAAGCGCTCGAGGCGACGCTCCAGCGGCTCGCGGCCGAGGGACGGCTCGCGCGAGTGAAGCTGCTCTATGTGACGAGCTATCACGACAACCCGAGCAATGTCACGTTGCCCACGGAGCGGCGAGCGCGGATCGTCGAACTGATCGAGCGATATTCTCGCAAGGCCAAAATCTACATTCTCGAAGACGCCGCCTATCGTGAACTGCGATATGGCCGCGACGACCTGCCCAGCTTGCGCAGCCACGACAAGGCCGGCGACACGGTAATCGTGGCCGAGACGTTTTCGAAATCGTTCTCGCCCGGAGTGCGCGTCGGCTGGGGAATCTTGCCCAAGGAGTTGGTCGGCCCGGTCCGCGATCTGAAAGGGAACATCGACTTCGGCTCGCCGGCTTTCAATCAATATTTGATGGCCGAGGTGCTCGAGGCGGGCGACTTCGAGCCGCATGTGGCGCTCTTGCGCGATCGGTATCAAACGAAGCTCGCCGCGATGCTCGCCGCCGCCGACGAGCATTCGGCGCCGATCGAGGGCGTGCGCTGGGGCCGTCCCTCGGGCGGACTTTATCTTTGGCTCCGGCTGCCGGACTGGCTCGACGCCGGGCTCGATGGCGCGCTGTTTCAAGCGTCGCTGGCCGGCGGAATGCTCTATGTGCCCGGCGAATACTGTTTCCCCCTCGAGGGGCCGGCCCCGCGGAATCACACCATTCGCCTGAGCTTCGGGGTGCAGTCGGCCGAAAATATTGCCCGCGGCGTGGCGGCGCTGGCCACGGCGATTCGCGCCCAGGCGGCCTCCTCTTCCGCGTAAATCAGGCGAACCAGCCCATGCTGCTTATCGACCGCTATCTGCTCCGACAGTTCGTCAAGGCGTTCATGATCTTCTTTTGCAGTCTGACCGGACTGTATATCGTGATCGACTCGTTCAACAACCTCGAGGAGTTCATCACCTTCGCCCGCACCCATGTCGGACTCAACAGCGTCGCTTCCGAGGGGCAGCACGGCAATCTGTTTAGGATCCTTGGCGAATACTACGCCCCGCGAGCGCTCGGGTTCTTCGATCAAACGAGCGGCATTCTCACGCTGATCAGCGCCATGTTTACCGTCACCTGGATTCAACGGCACAACGAGCTCACGGCCCTGCAAGCGGCCGGCGTTTCCAAGCGGCGCGTGCTGCGGCCGGTGATCTTGGCCGTGGCCACGGTGTCGCTCTTGGCCGCGATCGATCGCGAGCTGATTATTCCGCGATTCAAATACGAGCTCAGCCACAATGCCCAAAATCTCGGTGGCTCGGAATCGCGGAACTCAAGCCGCGCTACGACAATCGCACCGATGTGCTCTTTCGCGGACAGAGCCTCGTGGCCGATCGCCAGCGAATCGTGAAGCCGAGTTTTCTATTGCCCTCGACGCTCGATGAATTCGGCAAGCAGCTTGCCGCCGACGACGCCTTCTTCGAGCCGGCGACCGCCTCGCATCCCAGCGGCTACCGCCTCGTCAATCTCTCCCAGCCCAAGGACATCGACCAAAAGGCCTCGCTCAAGCTGGGCGACCGCATCGTGATCTACACCCCGCGCGACCTGCCCGAGCTCAAGCCGGGCGAATGTTTTCTGGCCAGCGACGTGAGCTTCGAGCAACTCGAGGACAGCGCGAGTTGGCGGCAGTATTCATCGTGGCTCGAGCTCTGGCGCGGGCTGAGCAATCCGAGCCTGGGCTTCGGCGCCGATGTGCGGGTGGCGATTCATGCCCGACCCGTGCAGCCGTTGCTCGACATGACGCTCTTGTTTCTCGGCCTGCCGCTGATCCTGGCGGGCGAGAATCGCAATGTGTTTCGCGCGATCGGCATGTGCCTCGTGGTCGTCTTGGGCTTCGAGCTCATGGTGCTCGCGTGCCAATCGCTCGGCAGCTCGTATTACATCAACCCCTCGCTCGCCGCTTGGCTGCCGCTGATGCTCGCGATTCCCTGCGCCGTGGCCATGTCGGGCCCGCTCTTCGAATAACCCCGATCGCCGCGCCGTGTGCGCGCGCCGCGCGCATGCCCACGCTCGTCGTGGGCATGCGATGGATTGAACAAGAGCGTCGAACGCGCAGGCGCCGGGCGGTTCTTAGGCCGGCGCAACGAAGCAATCAGCGCGAGGCCGCAAGCGTGCTTTGCATTTCGGTCTCGACCGTCTGCCGCCACTGGCCTTCGCGAAAGCCGAGGAGCAGTTTATGCGCGAGCGATGGTTCGCGGACGAAGGTCTTGTCGGAAAATCGCTTCCCGAAGAAATTATTGAAGCCGGGCATCGATGTGGCGCCGAACAGCCGGGTGTTCACGAAGCCCATCGTCCAATCGCCGAAGCACCGCTGGTCGATGAAGCTCCGCACGAGCAGCTCGCATTGAGTATGGCGCGGATCGCCCACGATTTGCGCATAGAGCGTGTCGACGACCCGTTCACCGCCTTCCAGAACCTGAAGAAACGAACCCTCGTGATAAACGAGCATGCCCGACACGCCGAGCCGCTCGTTTTTGATCCGCGCCTTGGCCAGAAGCACCGTCAAGTCGATCGCGTCGAATTCCCGCGTGGCCGCGCTCATGTACACGACTTGAATCAATTTCGGCACGAGAAACCTCGCAACGTTCGGCGTGGGATGAAAGGGATTCATGGTCCGTGAATTCACGGTTCGTTGAATTCATCGGCGCCAGCTTTACCCGGTCTTCAGCGTTGCGGTCGGGCAGCGCATCTTGGGAAAAGTCGGCATAAAAGCTTCAAGATCGCGATTCGCCGATTTCGCGATTCGCCGTCACCCGCGATGGCAACCCGTCGCCTCGTCGAGCGGCACGCCAAGCGGCACACGGAGAAACGTCCGATGGCTCAGGCTGTCGACGTGCCCGCCCCGCGATGCAGCACTGGCTGTCGATTATCCTCGGAGTGGCCGACGTGCAACACGCGAAAACAGATGATGCCTAGCGGCGCCGAGAGGCTTGCCACGCTTCTCGTTCCGGGCGTAAAACAGCTAACAGCGAGTATCGCTCCAGCGATCGAACTTGGCCTCGGCGAGCGAAACCGCGCAAAGCAGAGCCCGACGTTTTAGCGCGGGCCGGAAGGAAGAGAATACTCAAACGGGCTGAGCGCTAACTCGCCCTAAATTGCCCAAGAGAAGAAAAGCTCGCATGAAATTCCATTTGTCATCATTACCTTTGATCGCACTCGTTACTATCATCGCGGTGGCGACTCTCGGAAATGCGGGAGAGCCGACCGCAACGATTATCCAATACGGTAGATATACCGCTACGGCGGTCGGGTCCATACCGGCTAATGAGAACTCGTCGGGAGGCGTGAGCCTCTTGACGTCAAATCTAACTCATCTGGAAACGACTTACACGATCCCTTGCAAAATCGGTGAAAAGTTCGGATTTACAGTGATGATGCGTGGCCTAGACCTTAAACAAGCGTACGCGGTTACGTTTTGCGCCGGTTTCGCGTGGCCGGCGGTGCGCGCGGCGTGAGCTGGCGGCGCCGGCGGGCGCGCTACTCTCGGCGGCGGGTTTTTGTTTGGCATTGGCGGTTGGCTTTCCTGGTTCGGCGTGGCGGCGGACCGGAGCGTCCGGACTCCGGCTTCAATCGATCGGCGTCAACATCGCAGGCCGTCCAGCCAGCGAAACAACACGACTTGCCAGCGATTCCAACCCAACAAACGATAGATCAATCTTCGCCCGCCACGCACGATTTGACATGGCATCCGAATGAAAGCGTTGCGGAATGTCTTGAACTCCATCTTGAGCACCGTCTTCTTGTAACTGTTAAGCATTTCCTCTTTCCCGAAATTGGGTTTTCGGTCACATTGATTGGATCATGGATGATCGAGATCGACGGATCGCCGAGTTGGAAGCGGAAATCGCCCGGTTGCAGGCGGAGAACGGGGCGCTGCGCAAACGCGTCGAGCAACTCGAACAGCAAGTCCAAAAGTTTTTGCAGCGGCGCAAGAAAACCCGCTCGGCCGCCGATGCGCGGCGTGGCGAACAGGATCGCCGCCGCAAGCAGTTTCGCAAACATCCGGGCAGCTTTCGTCCAGAGCCGCCGCCCGGCCCAGCGCATATCGAAATACATAGTATTCATCGAACATGACGTGCATCCGCGAGAGTGTCCGCATTGCGGGGGCCACGATCTGACCGCTACTGGCGAGTTCGAAGACCATGAGATGGCGGAGATTCCAGAGCCCAAGCTCGAATGGCATCGGTATCGCCGTCATACCTATCGTTGCGAACATTGCCAAGCCACCTGCCAAGGACGCGGCGACTTGGAACTGCCCGGCGCCCACATCGGGCCACGCGCGCGTTTGTTGGTCTGCTACGCGCGGGTTCACCTGGGCATCTCGCTCGGCAAAACGCAACACTTGCTGAAAGACTTCTTTGGCCTTTCGGCCAGCCGGGCCGGATTGCTCGGCCATTTGCGTTGGGGCGGCGCTTTGTTCGAGCCGGTGGTCGACAAACTCTGGGAACTCTTGCGCAATTCGCCGGTCGTGCAAGGCGATGAGACCGGTTGGCGGATCGACGGACTGCCCGCGTGGGCCTGGTGTTTTCGAGACACGCGCTTGGCATTGTTCCTGATCGATCGTCATCGCAATCGGGCCGTGCTCGAGCGAGCGTTGGGCACATCGTTCGCGGGCACGCTGGTCAGCGATTTTTATGCGGTCTACAACCGGCTCGACTGCCGCAAACAGCGCTGCTTGGTCCATTTGCTTCGCGAGTTGCACAAGCTGCGCGAGACGTTGCCGGCGGCGAGCGTGCGGGCCTTCATCCAGCCGTTGATCACGCTGTTTCAAGACGCGATCCGGTTGGGCCACGAGCGCAAGTCGCTCGGCAAAAAAGCTTTCAACGCGGCCCGACACGAGATTCAAAACCGTTTCGACACGTTGATGCTCGAGACGCGCGTGCGGCATCGCGAATGTTTGCGAATCTGGCGCCGGCTGTTCAAGCACTGCGACGAATTGTTCACCTTCCTCGACGATGCGAATGTTCCGGCCGACAACAACGGAACCGAACGCGACATCCGAAGCCTGGCGGCGGCGAGAAATGATGGCGGCACGCATCGGACCGAATGGAGCGCGGCGGCGTTCGCCCGAATCAAGAGCGTGATCGCGACCGGCGCGAAAAACGGTTTGAGCTTCGCAAGGTATGGAATCGAAGTCGTGCGCACTAAATTGCAAGGCAAGACCCTGCCGCTGCCGATCACCAATAGCAGTTAAAACATCCGCCACGCGACCCATCCCCGGAAACCCCTCGCCCGCGATCCCCGCCAATATCGCCACCGCCCCCCCGCGCCCAGGCCACGCCACGGCTTAACAGTTACACACCCGCGCCGCCTGACGCCGCCTCGCGTCCCCATGCTTTTCAACCACGACCATCACGCCGAAGGGAAGGTCGCGCGCCAGGAGTGAAAACAGACCCTCCGGACCCGTTTTCACTCCAACGCCGGCGATTTCTCTTGAGCCTCGCCGAAACCAACCTCGCGAAATCAACCCTACTCGGCATCGCCATTCCCCTCCGACGGGGTTTTCGGGAGGGACAGGTGGTCGCGGCATGGCCGCCAGCCTACCAACAACCGCCACCGAAATCAATGAGTCCTGACCCCTTTGATTTCTGACCCCTTTGATTTCTCCGATGGCTACCTCGGATGCGGAATGCCTGCCCCGCGACATCGAGTTCCTGTTCAGCGCGAACCGTCTCAACGTCGCATTGTCTCGCGCCCAATGCCTGGCAGTTGTAGCCGCCAGTCCAAAACTTCTGGAAACGCCTTGCAGGACCATCGGTCAGTTGAGATTGGTAAACAAATTCTGCCAATTGGTCGAATATGCGGCAGGTGCGGAAAAGGGCGCAACGTGATAATATTTTCCGGAGGACGATCAAAAGGCGGTTGCGAAGGAGTATCCCTTGGCTCGGCGTAATCGGAACCAGCAGGATCAGTTGGGAAACCTGGTGGTCCACGTGCAACGCCGCTTCGCTGATACCCCGCTGAAAGCCATTGGCGAGATGCTCGTCAACATCATTTCAGACGTGCAGCGGTCCGTAGAGGCTGGCGGCAGTTCTTCGGAAGACGCCGAGCGAATCGCCACCTATGTCGCCAGGGTTCTCGAATTCCTGCCCAGCAGTTTTGAAGATCGCTTCATTTTTGATGCGCAGCTCATCCACACTTTGGCCGGAGAGTATTCGCAAGGGACTGCCTATGTGTCGGGAATGTTGGTGCCAAAACCATCACAAGCATGGGGACATCAGACGGTCTCCATGCCCTCATCCGACGGCAAGACTGCATATGCAATTAACGTGATCCATTTACCGGGCGACGACAACGTTGCTGATATTGACCTGCTTGATTATCCGTTTATCTGCCACGAGATTGGCCACAACATCTTGTTCCGCGATGGCGACACTTTTATCTCGGCATTCGGCCAAGAACTCAACGCTGTGTTAGCAGCGATCCAAAGGCAAACGCTTGGGATTCGCGGATCAGCGAAGCAGGTTGCTGATGCCACTGCCGAACAAGTGAGGAGATACTGGACACCGACTGCCGATCAGTACAACTGGGCGCATGAGATCGCCGTTGACGTGATATCACTATGGCTCAGTGGCCCGGCTTACCTCGCCGCCCTTCAGGACGTAATGGAGGCCGATGACTTGAATCCGTACCAACTCGGGCAGAGCCACCCGCCCTATGAAATCCGTGCCAGGGCATTGATTGACGCGGCTGGCCGGCTTGGATGGGCGTACTACACGGGGGCCATTCAGGGCTTGCTAGACCGATGGTCATCGACTGCGCCGTCGAACGAAAGAACGAACCTGCATGTCGCGTGTGGCGACCCGCGTCTCTTGAGTGGGGCCGTCTCCGCAGCTATTCAGACATGCGAGGCACTATCCCTTCCGTGTTGCACACCCGCCCGAATCGCAGCTCTTGAAGACAGGCAAAGACAAGAGCAACCACTCGAACTTGGCACCGATGTCATTCTCGCCGCTTGGCTGACTCGCAGCCGGTCAACCGAGGCGGCGTATGAAGAATGGGAACGAGCGATTATCGGTCGCCTGTTGGCCGACATTACAGAGTGATACCCGTGATTCGATACGAGCGAGCCGACTGAAGCGCACCGACATCCGACACATGCAGCACCCAAGGCAAGCTCATGCCAATGTCGGGTTTCGTGAAGCACATATCCGCTTCCCACACCAGATCTCGCACTACCTGCCGACGGTCGGCTTTGCCGGCAATGTCGATGACTTTGATCTTTATCGGGCTAGCGGTTCCTTGTGGCAAGTACGGCACGCCCGTCGTGCAGACGAGTGCCGTTGACTGATCGTCGAACGGGAACAGGCTTTGCCCTACAAGTGGGTTAGATACCCCGTCGTTTCCGCTCATGATCCGCCATTCCTCGGCGTTTTTCATGACTTCCACGGCCGTCCACACGGCCCCATCACTGACCCAGCCGCGCCGCGTAATTGATTGAGAACAGCGCGAACCGCGTCAATCTCGTTCCAGTCGCCGCCGTCGCCTTGCAGCTTTCCGTCACGGAACAAAAGCAGGCGCTCAAAGTCTGGAGTCACACCAGTTGCACTGAGTTCCATATGTACCTGCTCGATTAACTGGAGCAGCCCCCGCGTCAAGCACTCGGTCGGTATCGGTTCCGCCTTCTGCACGTCGATGGGGATCTCTTCCGGTCGGAAAAGCAGACCGTCTTTAGGTGATGAAAAGCCATAGCCGAGGCAAGCCATCGCATGGTTGTTGTGCCGACCGCCGACATCCAGGCCGATGTGGACGTTGTAATTGAAGGCATCAAGCGGCGCGAACGGAATCCAGTGCAACTTCGCGAGGAGATTCCATAGGCAAAGCTCGTAACGTTGCTGAATGCGCCGCGCCAGCCTTTGGTCTTGCTGAACCATCTCCCTGTGGGGACGGTTCACCCAAGCTTCCGGCAGCGTGTGGTCGAACTGGATGCACTGCGAAGGCACATCAATCCGCTGTTTAATCTTCTCGTGGGTACTGTCATCGCGATGCGGTTTCCTCCAGCCTTCCGGCAAAACGGCCAGGATCGAGTCGTAACCATGTTTACCAACGAAACGGCCAAGTTCGTCAGCGTTTTCATAAAGCGTCCATTTGAACTGGAAGCCGATGCCAGCATTTTGCATCAGGTGATTAAGGTCATCCGCCATTCTCTTCGCGCGATCCTGCCCGAATCGCTTCGGCCACGCAAGGAGCGGATTGATCGGCCTGCCCTGTAGGTAGCCGAACCGTTTCAAAGCTTCCGTTCGTTGCCGCCCCCGGTTTCGCAGGGCTTCCTTGGTGACTGGTTCAGGGGATGGGAGTACCTGCTCGTTGTCTCCTTCATCGCGAACCCGCAGCGCGGGGAAGGTAACGATCTCGCCGGGAAGGGACGCGGCATCAACGGGCATTTCAGACAATTGAAGTTGCACACCGTTGACTTTGGCCCCGTTGACGAAATCCCGTAGGAGGCCGGCAAGATGGTGACGATCCGCCGGATCAAGAATCGTTTCCGAGTGGTCACTTTGCGTGATCTGCGTGTCGAGGATCAGGCGCAATTGCTGTAGCGGTACATCAATGGGAGGGCTGTTGAACGCACGGCACCGAATCGTCCCGCCAGATTTCTCGGCTTGCTCATGCCGCGACAGAGAGGCAATTCCGACGAGGAGATTTGGCTCTTCCAGCTCCAACACACCTGCCTTGGTTTGAAAAGCTGTGCTTTCATCCCGGAACACGCGCACGGCCGTGGCACGATTCTGACGGTTCAGCCGGTTATTTTGCTTGGCTTCGATCATCTCAGTCAGGGCGGCCACTTCGCCGTCGCGGAAATACTCCGCAAACGTCCTGCCGTCTAATGTAGCTGTCGAGATCAGCGGTTGGATGACCCAGCGATCGCCGATCAGCACCTTGGAGGCCACCCCGAATTTCCGGCAGAAATGGATTTCGGCGGCGTTCCCGTACTCCGGCATTTGACAGAAACGATCGTAATCCTGCCACCACTCGCCCAAAACATCGGAACGGTTGTCCTTGAAATGCTTCTTGATCCCTTCCCGAAGAATGCCGGCGATAACGGCTCGATGACTCCGGTTTGTCGGGTCCGTGGTAAAGTCACAATCGAATTTGATGATGTACTCACCATCCCGCACATCGCTCGGCAGATTCCAGCCTGTGGGAACTGCGACTGTTTCCTCATCGACATCGACCACAAAGCCGTAACCCTGACACAGGTCCTTGTGCTTTTTTCGGAGCGACCGAATGGCTTGCTTGGCATCGCCCCGGTCGGCATGCGTTTGCCCGCCACCGTCTCGGAGAATCTTGTATAGCCTCACTCCCCACCGGAGAGCATCGCGGTTGATGATCTCGTAGCAGCTTAGGAAAGTCTCTGGCGGTTCCGATGCCTGTTGCGGCTTCTGAAGATTCTGGGTTGATGCGGCGGTAGTGGTCATCGTTTATCCCTCGTGAAGTAATACGTTGCAGCTGCGCTTACCAGGCTCGATATCGCGGGCAGCCAAGCATTGAAGATCGAATTCAGGTTTTTGATGGCCTCTTCCTTTCCTCCGAACGCCAGTATTACGGTGAGGACATAGTGAAGGGCTAAGCTTGCACCAAGAATTATCACCAACCACGTTGCAAGGGACTTGGCCGTCTCAGCACGGTGCTGGGCCTCGTGGAATGAAAGGTCGTGCAATTCCCCCACTTCGCCAGCTTCTATGGGGTGATCCTCGGGTTTGGCCTCGTCTTTGCTTCCTATGCTCATGAGGTTTACCCCTCCGATTTGGCGCTGGCTGTCTGAAGTGTGGGAATTACCAATACCCGTTCTTCGTTGGTTTCCGGGTTACGGACCATCACCTCGGTGAATCCCTGCCCCGCTTGCGATTGCAAGGCACGGCTGATTTGCAGGGACTCCCGGACGGTATCGGCCATCGATGAGAACCGACCCTGCTCGGTCAATTTCTGTAGGCTCTCCAGACTCCGTTCGTCAAACGTGAATACGACTCGCTTGTTCTTGGACATGGCTTTTCTCCCTTTCTCTGGATGTATCGGTGGCTCGGGCACCTTGGTAGTATATCGGAAGACATCAACAGTGTCAACAGTTCGATATCTAAAGTGATGCCTAAAGTGCGACTTTTCTGGCACATGATGCAGGAATTGCGGTAATTGACCATGAATAGGCGAGAAACGGCCCGCCGAAATGGCAACTCCGGCACTGCCGGTGCGAGAATTACGATCAGTCCGAGTGTGCCACCGCCGGTGGCACAACCTCACGCTGACGAGCGGCAGCATCAAGCGGAGCAATGCTTTCCGTCATCCATCCGCCGCCGCAAGCCGGCGTCCCAATCGCCCAGACTCACCAGAAAAAGCTCAATAGCCGTCCAGTTATCCTGCGGACGCCCCATCCGACCATCTCGTAAGGCGACGAGACGGCGATAGAATGGCAGTCAAACAAACGGCTTGGCCGGTGGCCGATGACCTGAAATTCATGCCGGAAATGCGCAAGGGTTAGCGCAAGAGATAGCCCGAAATCATGCCAAAACCGGCCAAAATCATGGAATCGCTGGGAAACATGGAAATCCACAAACGACGCACCCATTGAGACTTACGAAAATGTTGCGAGTTGGAATTGTCGGCATTGGTTTTATGGGCATGATTCATTATCTCGCCTATCGCAAGGCGCGGGGGGCGAGGGTCGTCGCGATTTGTTCGCGCGATCCGAGGAAGCGGGCCGGGGATTGGCGGGGGGTTCAAGGGAACTTCGGGCCGCCGGGCGACGTCATGGACCTCGGCAAAGTTCGCGCTTACGAGCGGTTCAATGATCTGCTTGCCGATCCGGCGATCGATGTGGTCGATCTTTGCTTGCCGCCCGGCGAACATGCGGCCGCGGCGATCGCGGCGCTCAAGGCCGGCAAGCATGTGCTCTGCGAGAAGCCGATCGCGCTCGCGGTCGCCGATGCCCGGCGGATGATCGTCGCCGCTCGGGCTTCCGACCGGCGGTTGCTGGTCGCGCATGTGTTGCCGTTTGTGCCCGAATATCGATTCGCGTATCAAGCGGTCCAGAGCGGCAAGTGGGGCAAGCTGCTTGGCGGGCTCTTCAAACGGATCATCAGCGATCCCCTCTGGCTGCCGAATTTCTACGATCCGAAGACCACCGGCGGGCCCATGCTCGATCTGCACGTTCACGATGCCCATTTTATTCGGGTGCTGGCTGGAATGCCGAGCAGTGTGTTTACCAGTGGGCGGATGCGGGGGGCGGTGGCGGAATTCTTTACCTCGCAGTTTCAGTTCGCCGACCGCTCGCTCCACATCGCCGCCACGAGCGGGGCCATCGCCCAGCAAGGGCGAAGTTTCACGCACGGCTTCGAAATCCATCTCGAAAAGGCCACGCTCCTGTTCGACTTTGCCGTCGTCGCCGGGGCGCCTGTCGTGGCCACGCCGCTCACCCTGCTCACGGCCGATGGCAAGGCACACCACCCGCGCCTGCGAGCGGCCGACCCCGTCGATGATTTCGTGGGGGAGCTTTCGGAAGCGGCCCGGGCGATCAGCAGTGGCGAAGCTTCGCCACTGCTCGATGGCCAACTGGCGGCCGACGCCCTGGCGATGTGCGAAGCCGAAGCGGCGTCGCTCGCCCGCGGCAAGGTGGAGCGAATACGCGGTTTCGGCGGAAAGAGCGAAGCGTGAAGAAAGTTCCGTGGCTCCAGCGAGGCGGAATTTTCCGATCCGCGAGGGCGCCAGCACTCGGCGAAGCGCGTGGCGGGTGGGGCGATTGGGAACGCCTTTTCGGGCGCGTGGCCGGCCGAACTTGAGAAAATCCTTCTCGGCGGTCGGACATTTCTACAATTATTCGACCGCCCGACGCGGGAATCCGCGAAGCCGTTTTTCGTGGTCGCTCGACTGTTTTGGCGAGGGCCGTGGGCGCCGACGACGCCGGTTGTGCGGCGGCGGGAAGCGGTTTTTCCCGAGGTTTTCGAGCCGTTTTTTGACCGACCCCGAATCGTGACCTATATTAGACGTGGCATGGGATGCCGACACCGCGTTTTTCCATGTCGCGTGCTATTGGTTGCGAGATACGCGTCTCCCAACCGGCGAAGGCATCGAACTTGCTTTGAGCTGCTGGCGGCTCGAAAACGCTTGGCGCCGCGGGCGCCTCGCCCCGGGGGTTTTGGAACCCGGGGCGAATAGTGAGCGTTCGGCGCCGGTCAGCTTTGATGGATTCGCCGGCTCTCGAGGGGTTGGTCAAGGACGGTCGCCGCGGCGATGCTTCGCCGCGGACATCGCTCCCCCGCCAGTCGCTTGAGCCCCATGGCCAGACGCTTCCAGCGGCTCTCGGAATGGAAAAACTCTATGCGACAATCATCGAAAGCGTGGCGTTTGCGCGTGCTCGGCTTGGTGAGTTGGGGCCTGCTGGCGATTGTCGCCGGCAGCGCCACGACTTCGGCCTGGGCTCAAATCAAGATTCTTCCGCCGCCCGAGGGCGACAATGTCGCGGACATATTGAACCGCGGCCGCGACTTCGAATCGCAGCTTCGCTGGGGCGAAGCGATCAATCTCTACGAAGAAGCGCTTAAAGATCATCCGAACGATCGCGAGTTGTTCGGCCGCCATGATCTGGCCAAGATTCACTACGATCTCGGCCGGCGCTACCACGACTCGAGCTTCCTCAAGGCGCTGGCCACGCTGCCCACCCGCGACGCGATGTCGCTCTACGGCGAAGTGCTGCTCAAGATTCAAACGCACTATGTCGCGGAGCCCGATTGGCGAGCCCTGGTCGAGCGCGGCATTCAAGACCTGCGCGTAGCGACGCAAGAAGAGGGCTTCGCCAAGCAAAACTTTGCCCGCCAGCCTTCGGCCTCCGAACTGCAAGTGGCCATGAACCGTGTTGCCGGTCTGATGCAAGGCCGCGCGATTCGCAGTCGACAAGACGCGGAAGCGGTGGTGTCGGCCGCGGCCCAATCGGTCCAGCAGTCGCTCCGCGTTCCCATGGCGGCCACGATTTTCGAGTTCACCAGCGCCGCCGCCGGCGCGCTCGATGAATACTCTTCGTATCTGACCGGCGATCAACTCAACGATGTGTATTCGCAGATCGAAGGCAACTTCGTGGGCCTGGGCATCGAGCTCAAGGCGGTCGATGGCGCCTTGCAGATCGTGAAGACGATTAGCGGCAGCCCGGCGGAGAAAGCCGGCATCCGCGGCGGCGATCGCATCGTGGCCGTCGATGGCCGCGCGACCACGGAAATGAATACCGACCAAGCCGCCGACTTGCTGCAAGGGCCCGAAGGCTCGGTTTGCCGAGTGAGCGTGGTGAGCCCGGGCGCGGCGCCGCGGCAATTGTCGGTGCGTCGGGCGCACGTCGATGTGCCGAGTGTCGACGATGTGAAGATCATCGACCGCGAATACGGCGTGGGCTACCTGAAGCTGACCTGCTTTCAGAAGACCACGAGCCGCGACCTGGACACTGCCTTGTGGACCCTGCAAAAAGATGGCATGCGGAGCCTGGTGATCGACCTGCGCGGCAATCCGGGCGGCTTGTTGACCTCGAGCGTGGAAGTGGCAGACAAGTTCATCAACGATGGCGTGATCGTGTCGACCCGCGGTCGGAGCAAGGCCGAGGACTTCAACTACACCGCCCGCCCGGTGGGCACATGGCGCGTGCCGCTGGTGCTGCTGATCGATGGTGACAGCGCCAGCGCCAGCGAAATCTTCGCCGGCGCCATTCGCGATCATCGCCGCGGAACGCTTGTCGGCCAACGCAGCTACGGCAAAGGTTCCGTGCAAGGCATCTTTCCGCTGAACGTGGCCGGCGCCGGCATCCGACTCACCACCGCCAAGTTCTATTCGCCAAACGGTCAAGCGATCAGCCATGTCGGCGTGTCGCCGGACATCAAAGTGCAAAAAGTCGCCAAGCCGGTGGCCGACGACTTAGGCGCCGTGGCGGCGCGACCGGTCGGCGCCGACGCTCGCGACTCGACCCTCGACGCCGGTCTGCAAGCGGCTCGGCGTCAGATCGCCAAGCGATAGGCGGCATTTTCGACTCGCGCTTTCCCGTGATAGCGGCCGAATTTGCCGGGCGCTTTCGAGCGCGATGCGCGGATTATGCCTGAAACTCTCCGGCGCCTGCTGATGGCGCCGGAGAGTTTTTTCACGCGCCGAACTCGGGCCCGCGGTTCGTAGCTTGAAGTGGCGCCGCGACTTATCGCGAGCGCCGCGAAATTCTCGTCGACATCGCGAGCGTTTGGCGCCGCGGTTGCTTTAGTCGTCGGCCACGCCAGACTCGGCGCCGCGGGGGGGCATCCCTGAGCTCTCGAGTCCGTCACCGATGCAGTACGGCCTGTATCTCGCCTCCGAAGGCGCCAACGCGCAAACCAAGCGGCTCGAAGTGCTGGCCAACAACCTGGCCAATGTCAGCACCACGGGCTTCAAGCGCGAGCTTGCCATCATTCAGGCCCGGCCGGCCGAGGCCATCGCCGAAGGTCTCGCCGACGAGGGCAACGGCTCGATCAACGATGTGGGCGGCGGCGTCGAGGTGCTCTGCACGCGGACCGACTTCTCGCCCGGCGCGGTTCAGCAGACCGGCAAGCCCACCGATTTGGCGATCGAAGGCGACGGTTTCTTCGTCGTCAATAAGCAAGGCCGCCCGATGCTCACTCGGGCCGGCAACTTCATGTTCAATCAAGACGGCGTGATGGTGAACGCGCTTGGCGACCAGGTGATGAGCGACGCCAATGGCCAGGTCGTGCTCGACCCCGAGGGCGGACCTTGGCAGATTACGCCCGAGGGCGCGTTTGTCCAAGGCAGCGAGACAACGTTCTTGGCCGTCGTTCGCCCCGCTTCGCTGGGCGATCTGGTCAAGCAAGGCGAAAACGCGTTTCTGCCGCTCTCGCCGACCTCGCCCGTGCCACTCGAAGCACGCCGCGTGCTCTCCGGCAGCCTCGAGGCCTCGGGCACGCAGCCCACGAGCGAAATGATGGAACTGATCGAATCCACGCGAACCTTCGAAGCCAACGTGAGCATGATTCGCAACTACGACCAAATGCTGAGCACGTTGGTCGACAAATTGCTCAAGGAATAGCCGCCGGCCTGAACTTGTCTGAAACTTTTTCGCAGCCTCGCACGAGAATTCGAACGCCATGACGCTTCAAGCGCTCTACACCGCCGCCACCGGCATGAACTCGTTGCAGACCAAGTTGGACAACATCTCCAACAATCTGGCCAACGTCAACACCACCGGCTTCAAACGCGAAAAGACCGACTTTCAGGACCTCTACTACCGCAATCTCAAATTGCCGGGCTACCAGGATCAGGCGGGCTATCTCACGCCCACCGGCATTGCCGTCGGTCTTGGCACGCGCGTGGCCGCCACGCAAACCGATTTCACGCAAGGCGCTTTCAACGAGACCGGCAACCAGCTCGACCTCGCGATCAACGGAAACGGCTTGTTTCAGGTGCTCGATCCCACGGGACAGATTTATTACACGCGGGCCGGCAATTTCACCGTCAATGCGATCGGTCAGGTGGTCACGGCCTCGGCCTACGATGGTCGCCCGCTCACGCCGCCGATCACGATTCAACAAGACGCGACCGGCATCGTCGTGGGCGCCAACGGTCAAGTGTCGATTCAAACCTACGGCAATACCACGCTCCAGCAGGTCGGACAGATTCAGCTCGCGTGGTTCCAGAATCCGGAAGGTTTGCTCAAGATCGGCGAAAACCTGTATCAGCAGACGCAAGCCAGCGGTCCGCAGCTCATCAACAATCCGGGCTTGAACGGCATGGGCACCATTCAGCAGGGCACGCTCGAACAATCGAATGTCGAGCCGGTCACGGAACTGATCGACCTGATCACCACGCAGCGCAACTTCGAGCTCAATTCGCAAATGGTGCAGGCCGGCGATCAGATTCTGCAACTCATCGCCAATTTGCGTCGTTACTAATTTCCGATCATCGGCTGTTTGCATCGTCGCCCCTTTCGCCTCGCTTTTCCAAACGCTATTCACGGTCTGGCTCATGGCTGCAATGCATTCGACCCTCGCTCGCCCGACGACCGCCGCCGCGATGTTCGCGATCCTTGTCGTGGGCTCGCTCGCATCTCGCGCTTCGGCGGCCGAAATCACCTTGCGAAGCGAGCTGCGCACCGAGGGCGGGCTGGTCTTGCTCGGCGATATCGCGGAAGTGACGAGCGGCAATCCCGACGAGGCCAAGCAGCTCGCGACGCTCGATATCATGGCCGCTCCGGCCGCCGGCCAACGGCGCTACCTGCGAGCGCGGGAACTGCAAGACCTGCTCACCGAGCGCGGCGTCAACTGGCGAGACCATCGGCTCAGCGGCGCGAGCCAAGTGGCGATCATCGGCGCGCTCGACAAGCCCACGATCACGAAGCCCAAGGCATCGGCCGCCATGCAAGGGCCGAGCGTGTCGCAGCGCGAGGCGACCGCGCGTGCCCAGGCGGCGCTGCTCGACTATATCGAGGAATGCACCGACCGCGCCGCGGCGTGGCAGGTTAAATTCGAGCTCACGAATGAACAGGCCCAGTTCGTCGGCAAGGCGGGTGAGCAACTCGTGGTCAGCGGCGGCGAGCCTCCCTGGACCGGGCAGCAGCAGTTTCATCTCACCGCCACGCTCGACGGCCAAACTCGCCAAACCTCGGTCCGAGTCGAAGTCACGCTGCCGCCGATGCTGGTCGTGGCCTCGCATCCGCTCCCCCGCGGGGCGATCGTGCGGGCCGACGATGTGCGGTTGCAGCCCGGCATCGCCTCGAAGGGCGAATCGCATGCCTATCAATCCCTCGAGGAAGTAGTCGGCAAGGAGATCCACCGCGCCGTCGCCGAGGGACAGATTCTCGACGATCAATCGGTTCGCGCGCCGCTGCTCGTGAAGCGGGGCGATATCGTCACCGTGTATGCCCGCTCGGGCGGAGTGCAAGTGCGCACCACGGCCCGGGCTCGTGAGGACGGCAGCCACAACGATCTGGTGTCGGTCGAGTCGCTCGCCGACCGCTCGGCGTATTTCACGCGCGTGATCGGTGTGCAGGAAGTCGAGGTCTATGCCCACGCGGTCAGCGTGCCAGGCGAGATCGAGCCGCCGAGGGACACGCGGAAAGTGGCCCAGCGGGCGGCCCCCGAGCCTCCGCTGCCCGGGCCGATGCCCAATATGCAACTGGCTCGCGAGAAATCGCATCGAGCGGAATCTCCGGCGTCGCGCGCTCGACAGGCGTCGGCCAAGGCGCCGGTGGCCGCGGTTCCGCTGGCTTCTCAACCGGCGCCGGGTAGCGTGCTGGCCAAGGCGGCTTTCGCCAATGCGAGCCGGCCGGTCACGAGCGTGGTGGCGCCGCATCGCGAAGAGAAGAAGAAATCCGACGCCGCTTCCGAATCGAACTCCGCCGACAATTGATCTTCACGAAAGTTCGAATTGCGCTCGTCGCGCATGTTTGCAATTTAAACCGCCAACCCAACGGAAACTTGCGTGACCAGGCGACCCAACACACCGCGAAGACATCGAGGCGCCGCCCCGCTGGCGATGGCCCTGCTCTGGGGCAGCGCCGGCGTGGCTCGGCGCAAAGCTCGAGCATGTTTCAGCAAGATGTGCCGGCGGCGGGCGGATCGCCGCTCACGCTCGCGACCTCGTCGTTCTTGTATCAGCCGGCCGAGCCGCCGCGCGTGCTCAGGATCAACGATCAGATCATGATCATCGTCGACGAAAAGTCGCAAGTTTCGAGCGAAGGCAACTTGATGCGCCGCAAGCAAGGCGAGCTCGACGCCACCCTACAAAACTGGATCGACCTCGACGGGCTCGGTGTCCGTCCGTCGACGAACTCGCCGCAGATCAACGGCACCCTGCAAGGTCAGTTTCAGGCCCGCGCCAATATGCAGCTCAACGACGGCATGAAGTTTCGCATCATGGCCCGGATCGTGGATATTCGCCCCAACGGCCTGCTGGTGCTCGAAGCGAACCAAAAGATCACGCAGAACGAGGAAATCTGGGAACGCAAGATTTCCGGCATCGTGCGGCCCGAGGATGTGCTGCCGAATAACACGGTGCTGAGCGAGAATCTGGCGGAGCTGCAAATCTTCAAACGCGAACGGGGCCAAGTGCGCGACGGATACCGCCGCGGCTGGCTGTTCAAGCTGATCGATCGTTATGGGGCGTTCTAACAGCCGGTCGCGGCACGTAACACGTTGCCGCTTGGGTTGACTCAAGCGGCGGGAGCGATGTCTTGAAACCTGCACGAAAACCCATCTTGCGCGGAGCGATCGTCGCGGCGACATTGCTGGCGATGCTGCCGGCCGCGGCGCCGATCGCCGAGGCCCGCACCGTGCTCAAGAACATTTGCCGCGTGAAAGGCCAGGAAGAAAACTCGCTGCACGGCCTGGGTTTGGTCGTGGGTCTCAAGGGCACCGGCGATGGCGGCGACTTTCTTCCCACGATCCGCAGCCTGGCCACCGCCCTGCAATTGATGGGTAACCCGATCGGCAAGACCGGGGCCCTGGAGCTGAAAGACGCCAAGAACGTGGCCCTGGTGATGATCACGGCCACGGTGCCCGCCGCCGGCGCCCGCCAGGGCGACAAGCTCGACTGCGTGGTGAGCTCGATCGGCGCCGCCAAGAGCCTCAACGGCGGCACGCTCTTCTCCACGCCGATGCAAGGACCGCGAGTCGGCAATCCCCGGGTCTATGCCTTTGCCCAGGGACAAATCTATATCGAAGATCCCAAGGCGGCCACCAGCGGCAAGATTCACCAGGGCTGCCGGCTCGAGGAGGATTTCTACAACGTGTTTTCCAAAGACGGCAAGATCACGCTGGTCTTGGACAAGAACCACGCCGACTTTCAGGTGGCCCAAGACACCGCCGAACTGATCAACAGTCAACTCAATTATCAAAACACCGACGGCATGCTCGCTCGAGCGATCAATCAAGTGAACATCGAAGTGACCATTCCCAGCCAATATCGCGATGATCCGGTGCTGTTCGTCTCGCAAGTGCTCAGTCTGCCGACGCTCGATCCGCAGCCCGAGGCGCGGGTCGTGATTCATGAAAAGACCGGCAGCGTGGTGATTAGCGGCGATGTCGAGATCGGCGCGGTGGTGGTGACGCATAAGAATTTCGTGATCGAAGCCGGCGCGCCTTCGACCTATGGCAACCGCTTCGTGGCGGTCGACTCGGAGAAAGCGTCGCCGGCCAAGCTCAAGGGTCTGATCGAAGCGCTCAATGCGATCAAGACCCCCACCGAGGACGTGATCGACATCATCAAGGCGATCGAACGCAACGGCAAGCTGCACGGGGTGCTGGTGATCGAGTAAACGGGCAATTCAAGGGCAAGGCGGTTAGCCGCGGACAGGCACGAAATTTCACGGACAACGGCGAGGGATCGCTGGTCCGTGGTTTTTCGAGTTCATCCGCGAGCGTTGGCGGCAAAAACATTCCTCGTCGCGAATAGGAGTCGGCACGATGATCTCTTCCGTCGCCAAATCCTCGGGAATCACCAAGGCGTCCGGGGTCGAGGGGCTGGCGCATAGCCCGATCGCCAAGAGCCAAGACGCGCTGGCGAAGTCGAGCGTCTTGAAAGCCAAGAAAGACGAGGATCCGAAGCTCGCGCGAATCGTTCGACTCGTTCATCGGCGAGACGTTCTACGGGCAAATGCTGTCGTCGATGAAAAAGATGACGGGCAAGACGCCTTATTTCGATGGTGGCCGGGCCGAGGAAGTGTTTCGCGGCCAGTTGAATCAAGTGCTGGCCACCGAAATGACCAAGGCCACGGCCAATACCTTTTCAGGACCGATGTTCGATCTGTTCATGCTCAATCGCAAGTAACACGCATCCCGCGTTTTCGCGTTTTTTGAATGCCCGACGACTCGAACGAAAGACATGCCATGTCCCCGGCTTGGGATACCGATATCGTGCAATTGCTCGAGGAACTGTCCGCGGTGCAGAGCGAGGTGTTTGCCCTGGTCGATGAAAAGCGGCTGCTGCTTGGAACCATGGACGGGCCGGCCTTGGCGGCAATGGTTCCTCGCGAGGAAGCGATCGTCGAACGCTTGCAACGCTGCCATGAGCGGCGCGGCGAACTGCTGGCGCGGGCCAGCCAGGAAGGCTTGCCGGATGATAGCTTGCGATCGCTGTCGACAGCGCTGCCACGCGAGCAACGGCTCGCGCTCGTGCCGCAACTCGACGCCGCCGACTCCCGCGCCCGGCTCCTGCGCCATCACAGTTTGACCAATTGGATGGTCGTGCAGCGCACTTTGCTGCATTTGTCCCGGATGATCGAGATTATCGCTACAGGCGGACGACTTCAGCCGACATATGACAAGGGGCCCTCGCGCCCGTCGGGTGGAACCATGTTGGACCAGGCCGCCTAACCGGCTCGAGCGAACAGCCGCCGCCTGGCTCTCGACGACGCCTTCACGAGAGGGATTCAAAACGGCATGTCGCTTTTCGGCACACTTCAGCTGGCTGGCAATTCGATGCAAGCCACCGGTGTCGGCTTGCAGGTGATCGGCCAGAATATCGCCAACGCCAACACTCCCGGCTACAGCCAGGAAGTGGTGCAGCTCGGGACCGGCCCCACGCAGCAAGAGGGCGGCGTGCTCATGGGCACCGGCGTGGTGGTCCAGGGCGTCACATCGGAGGTGGATCAGTATGTCGAGCAGAACCTCCGCTCCGCCAATAGCAGCGTGTCGAGTTATTCGACCCAAGCGAGCGTTTATCAACAGCTTGAATCGATGATGTCGGAGCTCACCACGAGCGGGACCGATCTCACCACGTCGCTCACCAATTTCTCGGCCGCGGTGCAAAATGTGCTCACCTCGCCGACCAGCGATTCGATCCGGCAAGTCGCCGTCACCAGCGGCCAGACCCTGGCCCAGAACATCAACCAGCAGGCGAGCCAAGTCGCCAGTTTTCAGTCGCAGATCAATTCGCAAATTCCCGCCGACGCCGCTTCGATCAATCAACTCGTCACCCAGATTCAGCAGCTCAATGTCCAAATCGCCGGCTTTCAGGCCGGAGTGAGCAACGGCAGCACCGCGGTTGGGCTCACCGATCAGCGGCAGGCCGCGCTCACGAGCCTCTCGAATCTCGTGAATATCAATGTGCAGCCGCAGCCCAACGGCGAAGTGAATGTCTATGTCGGCAACAATTATCTGGTCGATGGCGGCGAGGCGCAGCTCGTGTCGGTGACCAACTCGAATGCGCCGGGCGTCTATGGACCCACGCTTGTCGTCGGCGCCACGAGCTCGCCGCTCCAGGCCACTAGCGGCCAATATGCCGGCCAGATCGAGGCCCGCGACCAAATCCTCGGCGGCTATCTCGACCAGCTCAATTCCTACAGCAACACGCTGGCCAACGAGTTCAACAAGGTCTATGCCTCGGGCCAGGGGCTCAGCGGCTATTCGAGCGTCGCCAGCCAAAACGGGGTCAGCGACGCCAACGCGCCGCTGGAAAACGCCGGGCTGACGAATCCGCCCACCAACGGCTCGTTTCAGATCGTCACGCAAAATTCGGTCACCGGCCAACGCGAAACCACCACGATCAATGTCAGCCTGGAAGGGCTCGGCGGCGATACCACACTCAACGGTGTCGCCTCGCAAATCAACGGCATCGCCGGGCTCACCGCCTCGGTCTCGGCCTCGGGCCAATTGAGCATTGCGAGCACCGACCCGAACGAGACGTTTTCGTTTGCCAACGACAATAGCGGTTTCCTGGCGTCGGTGGGCATCAACACGTTTTTCACTGGCGATTCGGCCGCCACGCTCGGCGTGAATAGCGACCTGGTAAGCGATCCGACGAAGTTCGCCGCCAGCACCGGCGGCGTGGGCGTCGACACCAACAATGCCGAGGCCCTGGCGCAGTTCAACACCACGCCTCTCGCCAGCCAAGGCGGGCAGACCATCACCGATCTGGCCAACTCCCTGGTGGCCAATGTCACCGCCGGCAGCGCGGCGGCGCAGGCCAATTCGACCAGCACCACGACCTTGCAGGCTGGCTTGCAAAGTCAGAGCCAATCGGTGAGCGGAGTGAACATCGATGAACAGGCGATCGAGATGATTCAGTTGCAGAATTCATATATCGCGTCGGCCAAGTTCATTTCGACCATCAGTCAATTATTGCAAACGCTGACCCAACTCTAATTCGCTTTTCATCCACGGCTCCGCCATGACTATCAGCCCCATTCCTTCGTCGCGCGTAACGAGCTCGTTGATTAGCCAAGCGCAAATCAATCAGTTGCAGACCGTGCAGCAAAACATGGTGCAGGTCGAAGAGCAGATCAGCACCGGGCAAGCGTTTCAGTATCTGTCGCAAAATCCCGCGGCCGGATTGCTCGGCGTCAATCTCCAGGAGCAAATCAATCAGCAGTCGCAAATCGGAACCGATCTGACCAACGCCTCCGGCGCCATGAGCACGACCGACTCCACGCTCAGCAGCGTCTCGTCGCTGATCAACAGCCTCGTCGGCACGGTCGAATCGGCCCAGGGCACGACCGCCACGGCCGCGCAGAAAGCGGCCGCCGCCAGCCAAGTGCAGGACACGCTCCAGCAACTGGTGCAACTCGGCAACACGAAATACAACGGGCAATATATCTTCGCTGGCTCGGCCAGCGCCACGCAGCCTTTCACGCTCAATGGCGACACGGTCGTGTACAACGGCAACTCGGGCAGCCTCAATACGTTTTCCGATGTCGGACAAGTGTTGCAAACGAATGTCGATGGCAATTCGGCGTTTGGCGCGATTTCGAGCCCGATCGTGGGAAACCCGCTCGCGCCGACCTTGAGCTTGAGCACTCCGCTGGCCGACCTCAATGGCGGGGCCGGAGTGAGCCCCGGCAGCATTCAAATTTCCGATGGCTCGCACACCTCGACGGTCGATCTCGGCTCGGCCAAGACTGTCGGCGACGTGGTCAACGCGATTCAGTCCAACGCCCCGGCCGGCGACCGGGTGGAAGTCACGCTCGGCGCGACCGGCCTCAATGTGGCGCTCATCAATCCCGGCGGGGGCAACACGCTGGCGATCAGCGACCTGGGCGGCGGCAACACCGCCAAGCAACTCGGCATCGCCGGCGTCAGCAATTCGAATTCGATCTCCGGCGCCGCGCTCAATCCCACGCTCTCGCTCGACACATCGCTCGGCAGCCTGCTGGGAACCAGCGCCTCGGCGACCGTCACTTCGCCCGGCGCCAACAACGATATCCAGATCACGGCCATCGATCATGGCTCGGCGAATAACGATGTCGCGATCTCCTTCGTGTCCGACAATTCGCTCCCGGCCGGCGATGTCACGGTCAACTACAACGCCGGCGCCGGCCAGCTGACGTTCAATGTCGGACCCGGCGGGGCGACGGCCAACCAAATCGTCAGCGCGCTCAATGCCTCGCCGGCCGGCAGCGTGTTTCAGGCCAGCCTCGTCTCCGGCGATAGCACCAGCCAAAACCTCGCCGGAACCGGCCAAGTCAATCTCGCGGCCACCGCCACCACCGCCGGCGGCGCGGGAACGAATCTCGATCAAACCGGTGGACTCTTGATCTCGAGCGGTGGAACCAATTACACCGTGAACCTGAGCGGCGCCCAAACGGTTCAAGACCTGATTAACGACATCAACACCTCGGGCGCCGGCGTGACCGCCGCGATCAATTCGCAGGGAACCGGCCTGAGCGTCACCTCGAATGTGAGCGGCATCGATTTTTCGATTGGTGAAAATGGCGGCCAGACCGCCACGCAGTTGGGCCTTCGCACCTTCACCACCTCGACCCAACTGGCCGATCTGAATCACGGTCTCGGCGTCACCACGGCCATCGACCAGCCGGCCGCCAGCAGCTCGTCGACCTTGCCCGACTTTCAGATCACCCGGCCCGATGGCACGTCGTTTTCCGTGAGTGTGAGCGGGGCCCAGACCGTGGGCGACGTCATCAACCTGATCAATAACAACGCGAACAATCCCGCGGGCGCCGATCATATTACCGCCCAGCTCAATACGACCGGCAACGGCATCGAACTGGTGAGCGGCGATACGACCTCGCCCGGCGCCTTCAGCGTGACGGCGACCGACAACAGTTCGGCCGCGGTGGACCTGGGTCTGATTCCCGGCGGTCAGACAACGAGCGCGGCGGCGGTCACCGCGGGCGGCCAGCAAATGATTAGCGGCGGCGATACGAATCCGCAAGAAGTCAGCGGAATGTTCAATTCGCTCGCCAAGCTTTACACCGCGCTCACCACCGGCGACTCGGCGCAGGTCACGCGCACCCTCGGCGCCTTGCAAACCAGCGTGACCCAGCTGAACTACGCCCAGTCCGAACTCGGCACGCGCGAGCAGTTCTTGCAGTCCGACGAAACCGCGAATTCAAATACGCTCACCACCTTACAGAGCAGCTATTCGAAAACGGTCGACACCGACATGGCCACCGCCGCCACGCAGCTCACCGCCTTGCAGCTCGACTATCAAGCCACGATCGAATCGACCGGCTACTTGGCGCAAACCACGCTGCTCAATTACTTGTAGGACACTCGCCGCGGGTGGATTCTCCGCCCAAACTCGCCGCCGATCTTAACGGTCGGCTAGAGTTTGCGAGTCACGCAGATCGGCCGGCTGTTCGACGCCACGCCTTTGCGAATGGCGGCCATTTTCCGCGAAATCTCGATCGCGTTTCGCTCCACGGAACCGGCGTAATCAGACGATTACAACTACCGGGAACATTCACGCAACCGATTTCCGAACGTCCCTGTTCGGCGCCTCCCGCAAGGCGATCGGTTGTCGTTTCACTTCAGGTTCCCGGCTCTTCTTCGCAAATCCCAGTTTCCGTCGGAGCGTATTTCCATGCAATCAATGCGCATCGGTGTCTTGCATTGGGCCGCGGCGTGCGCGGTGGGTGGGCTATTCCTGTCGACTCGCGACGCGATGGCCGAGCCCGAGGCCGACGGGAGCGTCGTATTCGTCGATCCGGTCGCCTACAACTATGCGGCGACGTCCCGGCAAATGGAGCAGCAAGCTCAGGCGCCGGCCTCGACCGCGGCTTGCGATTGCACCACCGGTTGCGGCCCTGGCGCCGCGGCGGGCTGCGATTGCACCACCGGTTGCGGCCCCGCAACCGACCGCGGCGCCCTGGCGGGCCGCGACGCCGGGTCGCGCTGTCGCTGCCGCCCCTGCGACGCTCCGGTATCGCTCGACCCGTACTTCCGCCTGTTTCCGCAAAACGGCTTCGTCACGGCCCGCGGCTGGCTCGACGCCGGCATTCTCGGCAACACCTCGAACCCAGGCAGCCATTTCAATGGGCCCTACAATGCCCAGGAAGTGGACAACGGGCAATTCAATCAAGCCTATTTCGTGCTCGAGCGATTGCTGCCGAGCGATAGCTCGTTTGGCGTCGGCGGGCGTTTCGACGCGCTCTATGGCGCGGACTATTTTCTGGCGCAGTCACGCGGCCTCGAGGCCACGCGAGCCGGAACGCCGCGTTGGAACAGCAGCCAGTACTATGGTCTGGCCTTGCCGCAAGCCTATCTCGAAGTCGGGTCGACCAAGGCCTCGCTCAAGGTCGGGCACTTCTACACGCTCGTCGGCTACGAGAGCGTGATGGCGACCAACAACTTCTTCTATTCGCATGCTTATAGCTATCAGTTCGCCGGTCCTTTCACTCAGTGGGGCGGCATCGGCAATTGGCGTCCGACCGAAAACTGGCAAATTCAGGCCGGCTTGGTCAACGGCTGGAACTGCGCTCGACGAGACCTCGAATCACGCCAATTTTCTGGGCAGCGTCAAGTACACCGGCGCCGCGAAAGACTGGTGGAGCTCGTTCGCCATCATCACCGGCGACGAAGGCAGCAACCCGGCCGGATTGCCGACGGTGGCCACTGCCGTGACGAACCGCACTCGCTACAGTTTTATCGTGAGCAAGACCTTTCACGAGCGGATCGAATATGTGTTTCACCAGTGGTTGGGAGCGCAGCAACAAGGCGCCCCTGGCGGCGGCGCGGCGATGTGGTATGGCATCGATCAATATGTGTACTATCGCTGGCGCGAAAATTGGCGGCTGGGCACGCGGGTCGAATGGTTTCGCGATGAAGACGGCACGCGCGTCGGCCTGACCGAGCCCTCGAATCCGAACATGGCCCCGCTGGCCGGCAGCTATGCCTCGTGGACGGTCGGCGCCAATTGGACTCCGCTGCGCAATCTTTCGCTTCGTCCCGAACTGCGCTGGGACACCTATCGCGGCGCCGCCAGGCCATTTGACGATGGCACGAAGACCTACCAATTGCTACTAGGCGGCGATGCCATCGTGCAGTTTTGATTTTTCGAGCGCGGGTTTCGCCCGCGCCGCGGTTTTGGCTGCCTGCTCGCCTGGCGTTGTGTTCCCAGCGGCGAGGTTGCTGGCAGGCGCCGTTGCCATTGCCGGCGGAGCGATTTCGGGCATTCCGCGGGCTCTGGGTAGGGCGCGGCGGCGGTTCGAGCCATGCCGCTTGGTCAAATAGGCCGACCTGGGAAAAAAGCTGTGTTGACCCGACCCCCGGCTCGCCGTATATACTGCCGCTCCCTGAGTGCCAGGGAGAGGGTCGAGTATTCGACGGCTGACGCCAAGGAGGGCGGGTTCCGCCGAGCGACGCATTGGGTGTCGTCGGGCGGCGCCCAGCGAAGCCATGATCAAGATTTTCACCAGCACCGAGGGCGCCGCGCCGCGTGTCGTGCCGTCGCGCGCCTTCTCGAGCACTTGGCCGCGAGACCTGGCCTATTATCGCGACCTGATCCTGGTGCTGGTGAGCAAGGAGTTCAAGGTCCGCTACAAGAGCACGATGATCGGCTACGCTTGGAGCGTGCTCAATCCGCTGGCGTTCGCGATGGTGTTTTTCGGCGTGTTTCGCGTCGTGATGCGCATCGACATGCCGGCCTATCCCCTGTTTCTGATCGCCGGACTATTCCCCTGGCAGTGGACCAGCAACACCGTCACCGGCGCCAATGTGTTTTTCCTCGGTAATCGCACCCTGATTAAAAAAGTGCGGTTCGAGCGCTCGGCACTGGTGCTCTCGGGAGTGCTCAACGAAAGCCTGCACTTCCTGGCGTCGCTCCCGATCGTGTTCGGGTTCATGGCCTACTACGGCTATCCGCTCACGCCCCACGCGCTCTGGGCGATTCCCGCGATCTTCGCGGTGCAGTTCACGATGTTGCTCGGCATCTCGCTGACGGTCGCGACTTTCAATTTGTTTTTCCGCGATCTCGAGCGTTTGACGCATGTGCTGATGCATTTGCTGTTTTATCTCACGCCGGTGCTATACGCGGTCGATCGGCTTCCGGCCGAATATCGCTGGCTGAGTTGGGTCAATCCGTTTTCGTCGACCGGGCGCTGCTGGCAAGAATTGTTCTATGGCGGCGTCGCGCCGGTCGAACCGCTGCTGTTGGCCGCCGGCTGGGCCGCGGCGTGGCTGGTCGTGGGCTGGCAGGTGTATCGCTTGTCGGTTTGGAGGTTCGCGGAAATTGTCTGAGATCGCGATCCAATTCGAACATGTCACGAAGCGCTACCATCGGGAGAGCCCGGTGGGCGACGGCCTCAAGAGCCTCGTGCTGCATTTGCCGACGCACCTGCGCCGCATGTGGCGCAGGAGGCCCGAGATCGCGCTCGACGATGTGTCGTTCGAAGTCCGCGCCGGCGAGTGCCTGGGCGTGATCGGGCGCAACGGCGCCGGCAAAAGCACGATGCTCGGACTCATGGCCGGCGTGCTCCGTCCCTCGTCGGGCACGGTGCGGTCGGTCGGGCGAATTTGTCCGCTTTTGGAGCTGGGCGCCGGATTTCACATGGAGCTCAGCGGACTGGAAAACGTGATTCTCAACGCCGTGCTGCTTGGGCTCACCCGCCGCGAAGCGCGCGAGCGCCAAGCGGCGATCATTGAATTCGCGGAGCTCGAACATTGCATCGACCAACCGCTCCGCACCTACAGTTCGGGCATGGTGGCTCGACTGGGTTTCGCGGTGGCCGTGCATTTGGATCCTCGTATTTTGCTGGTCGATGAGGCACTCAGCGTGGGTGACGATCATTTCCAGCGCAAGTGTCTGGGACGCATCCACCAGTTTCGCGCCGAGGGGGTCACGATCATTTTCGTCAGCCACGACTTGGGCGCGGTGCGCACGATCAGCGATCGCGTGGCGCTCGTCGAGCGGGGACGACTGGTGACCATCGGCGAACCCCACCCTATGATCGATCACTACCAAAGCGGCGCCCAAGCGGCCTAACGCGCTCCAGGCCGAGCGCCGGCATCCCTCCCTTAATCCCTAACCCTGGGCGGCTGATGAAACCAAGATCTTCCCACAAGAAGCCCCGTTCGGCGCCCCAACGTAGAAGCGGCAAGCCGGCGCTCGCGCCGCCGAAAGCGCGCCCACGCTCCGTTCGACGCGAGCGGCCCGCGCGGCCGAGCCGGCTGGACATGGCCGTGATCATTCCGGAGCTCGCGAAATACGGCGGGGCGGAGCGATATTTGATCGAGTGCGTCAACCGCTGGCAGCACAAGCACGATATCACGATCTACTCGTCCAAGATCGACCGCGATCTGCTGCGCGAACACGGCATCGCCTCTGGAGTCAAACAGGCGTTTCTCACGCCCTATTTCGACGGCGCGCATTCGATTCTGCTCAACGGCGTGCTCCTGCCCAAGATTTGGGAACTCGAAGTCGGCGACCACGATGTCTACCACACCCATCTCTGGCCGACCCACTTGATCAATCGACATCCGATGGTCTGGTATCCGCACGAGCCGCTCCGCATCTTGCACGATCTGCGATTCGAGCAGCCGCTCGACAATGTGGCCGGCATGTTTCAGCGCAATCTGCACATCTATCCCAAGTACAACTACGACCGCATCGCCGACGCGACCTACGAGGCCTATCTCACCTCGATGGACATGTTCGACAAGCAGGGCAAGCCCGAGCGAATCGTGGCCAACAGCCGCTATACGGCCGGCTATCTCGAGGGCGTGTACGGCGGCAAAGTGCGCGATGTGGTCTATCCGGGCGTGAATATCGACGACTTCATCGTCCAACCCTCGGAAGAGAACATCTTTCTCACGATCGGTCAGCTTTGGCCGCACAAGCGGATCAAGCTCGTGATCGAGGCGATGAAACATGTCGACGACGCCCAACTCTATATCGTGGGCAATGGCCCGGAAAAAGAAAACCTGATGCGTGCCGCCAATGGGCTCGGCCTCTCGAATCGGGTGTTCTTCCTCCATGGGCTCAATAACCTCGAAGTGCAGATCTTGTTTTCGCGCGCCTTGGCCGTGGTGTTCGCGCCGGTCAAGGAGCCGTTTGGCATCGTGGCGCTCGAGGCCATGGCCGCGGGCAAGCCGTTGATCGGCGTGAATGAAGGCGGATTCACCGAAGTCGTCGACGAACAATGCTCGTTTCTCGTGGCGGCGCAGCCCGAAGCGCTGGCCGAAAAAATGCGGTTGCTCCGCGACAATAAGGAACTCGCGCGCCAGATGGGCGACGCCGGTCGCGAGCGGGTGAAGAACTACACCTGGGACCGCGCCGCCGACGAACTACTGACCATCATCGAAAAGACCCACCGCCAATCGACCGATCGCGGTCGACCGGCCGCGGCCGTCGCCGCGACTCCCGAGACAACGCTCTTCGGCGTGCAATATTATTGCTGGTACGGCAACGGCCTGGGCGCTAGCCACTGGAACGATTCACCCAGCTCGGGTGGCGTGACCGACATGCCGAACCTGGGCTACTACGGCTCGTCGAACGGCGCCACGATCCTCGAACACTGGAAGCTCTTCGAGCAAACCGGCATCAACTTCGCGCTCATCAATCTGCATATCGACGGCGATGGCGCCAATGCCTACGAATTGGCCGCCGCCGAAAATGTGTTCAGCGTGATCGAGCGCTCGGGCAGCCCCGTGCGGATCGGGTTTCAATTGTGTCCCTACGATTGCAAGAAGGAACAACTGGTCGACGCGGTCAAGATCGTGCGCAAGATGTTCATGCGGCGCCCGAACTATCTCCGCATGCGGGGCGAGCCGGCGCTGTTCATCTTTTGGACCGGCGTGCAAGACGGCAACAAGACCTTGCTCAAGGCGATCGAGGAATCGACGCTCGACTGCGTGCGCATCGCCTCGACGCTGCGGATGTACAACGCCAAGGACGAGCGGGCCAAGACATTCGACACTTTCGATGGCTGGAGCTTGTATTCGCCGCTGGAATTGTGCCAATCGTCGAAATGGGAGCCGCTCTGGCGCCAGGCTTACCGCAACTCCGACGCGGGCGTGCGGAACTTGCGGCTGATCACCGTGTCGCCCGGCTACGACGATCGCCACCTGCGCGATGTCAATCGCAAGGGCAACCTGCATCGCCATGTCGATCGGCAGCAAGGCGCGACGTATCGGCGGTCGCTCGACTTCGCCCTGAGTGTCGAGGAGCGGCCCGACATGGTGATCGTCACGTCGTTCAACGAGTATCACGAAAACACGCAAATCGAACCGTCGCGGAATCATGGCTCATTGTATATGGACATGACGCGCGACTTTATCCAACAGGCGCGAAAACAATGGCAATGACGCTTGCTCCCGAAACCGAAGCCGATGTTCCCCATGCCACGCTCGGCCAGCAATGGATCGACCTGACCGAGGCCGCGTCGAGCGATCTTCGCTTGTCGTTTTCGGCGAGCGTGTGGGACAAGGACCTGTTCCTCGTGGTCGATATCTACGCCGCGAACAACCCGGTGCATCCGGGCGGCCATGTTGGCTGGTGGAAATGCCCGCTCAGGGAAAAGAAGGGCGACGTGATCGTGCGGCTGGAGAAGGACGCCACGAGGCTGCGCGTGCTGTTCGACAACCAACCGGCCGAGGAGCAATGGGTCAACCGGCAATTCACCGGTATCGAGACCGACGTGCTTTCGCTGCACGTCGTGCTTCGGCAAACGCTGAGCGAAGGGATCGAATTCGACGATAAGCTATTTATCTACAACTCGACCGATGCCCTGGCGAGCTCGCTCCAGCGCCGCGAGGCGGTCGAAAGTCCGCGCGGCGAGCCGACGAGCATTCCGTGGTATGTGTGGCCGACCGATTGCCGAGTGCATGTGGTGGCCGCCAACGTGTTCGAAAACGACGCGGTGGGAAATTTCGCCTTCAGCGTCTATCGGCTCCTGCGGGGCAATGGAATTCCCTGCCAGCTCTATGCCGGCAACTTCGATCCGGCCTTGCGGCCCACGGTGCGCCATGTGTCGGACTTGCTCGCCGTGGCCGAGCCGACCGATCTGGTATTCTTCAATTTTTCGATTCACGATCCGTACATGCGGCAGATCAGCATGCTGCCTTGCAAGAAGATTCTCTATTTCCACAACATCACGCCGCCGCGATTCTTTCAAATCTACGACGCCGAACATGCGGCCCACTGCATGGAAGCGGTCGATCAATTGGAACTGCTCCGCGACTTCGATGGTTTGATCGCCAATTCCGCCAGCAGCGGTCGCGTGCTGCAAAACCTGGCCACGCACAAGCGGCCTTCGCACGATGGCAAGACCGTCCAAGAAGCCGCCCATGCCCGGGGCCCATTCGAGGAAGCCTCGCGGCTGCTCGAACAAGCGGCCCGCATCATCGAGCAGCAAAAAGAGTCGAAGCTCGATGTGCATGTCTGCCCGCCGTTCATGAACGCCGACCGCTGGCTGGAAATCGCCGCCGAACCGATCGCGCTGCCCCCGGAAAAAACACTCCTGCTCTATGTGGGCCGCGTGGCTCCGCACAAACGGATCGAGGACCTGCTCGCCTTGTATCGGGCCTATCGCAAGTTGGATTCCGACTCGGCGCTCTTGATCGCCGGCGGCGCCAGTTTCGACGGCTACAGCGGCTACCTGCGCTATTTGATGCAAAACGAATTCCGAGAGCTCCAGCCTTTCATCCATTTCAAGGAGTCGGTCAGCGACGGGCAACTCAAAACGCTTTACCCCGCCGCCTCGGTCTTCGTCACGATGAGCGAGCACGAGGGGTTCTGCGTGCCGCTGGTCGAGTCGATGGTCTTCGACACGCCGGTGTTCGCCTACGCCTCGGAGGCCGTGGCCGAAACACTCGGCCGCGCCGGCCGGCTGTTTCACGCCAAGAATTTCTCGGCGATCGCCGCCGACATCCACGACGTGCTTCACGCCGACTGGAAGAAAGCCAAGATTCTCGCCGAACAGCGGCGGCGGCTCGCCGAGATCGTGACCAACATCGATGGCGGAACCATCTGGTCGACGATCGAGGAGATTTTCTTCCACGACCGCGCCGCCAAGACCAAGTCGGTGGGCACGAAGGCTGCTTGAGTTTCGTTTCCGCGCTGCCCCCAATGCGAGTCGATTCTCATGCTCCGCCAATTGCCTGCCCTGGTGTTGTATCCGCTGGCCGAACGTTACCTGGGCCGCGACATTCGCGCGAAAGCCGCGTCGCTGCGCGCCGACATGGCCGCGCCCTTCGCCCAGCGCCGGCGACGACGGCAAGAGCGATTGGCCGACGTGCTCTCGGCCGCCGGACGCGATGTGCCCTACTATCGCGATCTCTTCGCGCGGTTGGCCTTCGATCCCGAGCGTGTGCGCCATGATCTTGCCGAACTCGAGGCGCTGCCGTATCTGACCAAGGAAATCATCCGCGAGGAAGAACTCAGGCTCTGCTCCGAGCGCTTCCCGGCCAGTTCGCTGCACACTCGCAAAACCGGCGGCTCGACCGGGCCGGGCGCCACGATCTACTATTCGGCCGAAGCGCTCGACTGGACCGCGGCGGTCAACGCCGTGGCGCAGGAATGGGCCGGCAAGCGGCGGACTTCGCCCGAACTCCATTTCGCCAGCCGCTTTCCCGAACAGTTTCCCTGGCGCGACCGGCTCAAGGAACGCGTCAAGAACCTGGCGCTCAATCGGGCCAACCTGTTTTCAGCCGATTTCGAGCCCGAATCGCTCGAGCGCTGTTCGGCGCGAGATACGCCGCGCGCGTCCCTATTTGGTGCAGGCACATCCCTCCACGCTTTACGCCTTGGCGGTGCATCTGCGCGCCGCGGGAACATCGGCCCAGGGCGCCTTTCAAGTCTTCGAATCCACCGGCGAAGCGCTCGACGCCAAGAAACGCGATACGATCAGCACGGTCTTCGGCTGCCGGGTGATCAATCGTTTCGGCAACGCGGAATTCGGAGTCGTGGCCTACGAACGCTTCAGCGAGCCCGACGAACGCTTGCAGCTTTTCGATGGCGTCGCGTGGCCCGAATCGCTCGACCACGAGAGCGGCTCGACCGAACTGGTGCTGACCGGATTGCTCAACGACGCGATGCCGCTGGTGCGCTATCGCACCGGCGACTTGGCGAATCTGATCGCGAATGACGACGGGTTCTTCTTGGGTGGCGTCGAGGGCCGCGTGCATGATCTGGTGCGGATCGGCGCGCGAATCTACCCGACCCATTATCTGCAGGACCTGCTGGACCGGATCGGCGGCATCGATGAATTTCAGATCGAGCAGCGCGGCGATCGGCCGCTGCTGTTGCGATTGGTGATGCGCGATTCAGCGCGCCACGACGCGGTGGCGCATCGGATTCGCCAGTGGTGGAACACGGCGGTCGATGTCGAATTCGTCGATTTCTCCGCGCTCACCCGGAGCGGCTGGCGCGGCAAATTTCGCTATGTGGTCGCGAGCCAAGCGGCATGATGCCGGAGCCCGGCCCAGTGGCCCCCTGAAGAGCCCGGCCGCCCTCGGTGATCGCTCATACGGCGCCTGCATTGCGGTCGCCAATCTGATAAACTGCATCGTAGGTCGCGCGACGGAGCGGATTCGCGTCTTTGGCGTCGCGGCTGACAGGCGCCTGGGGCATTGCCAGCGAGGATCATCGTGGGCCACGAGTTTCCGTTCGATCTCTGTGCCGAAAAGCTCCGCGCGCTCGGCGACCCCGATCGGCTGGCAATTGTGCAAGCGCTGCGGAGGGGCGAAAAAAACGTGACCCAGCTCGTCGACGCGCTCGGCATCGAAATGAGCAACGTTTCGCATCATTTGCAGGTGCTGCGGGCGGCGAAACTGGTCGAGGCTCGCAAAGACGGGCGGTTCGTCGTGTACCGCCTCCATGCGAGCGTGTCGCCGGGCGCCGACGCGAGCCTGCCGCTCGATTTGGGATGCTGCCGGCTCGACTTGCCGCCGGATTCGCGCAAATCGCCGCCGAACTGAATACCACCCGTCGAGACCTGGCGACGGCGCCGCGCGGCGCTCAACAGACCTGCCCGCCGCGATCACCTTCGGCGCCGGCGGGCGGTCGCAAGGTGAACCGCTTGGGCGCAATATCATGGCGCGGAGGGAGCGGATCGTCGTCGCTGGCGGCGGCGAGCCCGAACAGCTCCACCAGCGAATTCAACTGCAGCGCGTGAATCAATCGCGCCTTACGATCTTCGATCGCGCGAAGCTGAGCTTGAGTTGGGCGGCGATCTGTTTGTTCGACAGGCCCGAGGCGAGCAAGTCGAACACGGCGCGTTGGGGCGGGGTAAGTCGCGCGAGTCGCTCGCGGGCATCGCGGCGGCGGAGCCAACGTTCGCGCCACCGCGCCGCCATTTCGAGCGCCGCTCCGATTTGCGCGCTGATTTCATTCAGGCCAAACGGCTTTTCAAGAAACGTGAGCGCGCCTTGCCGCATCGCATTGACCACGGTGGGCACGTCGGCATGGCCGCTGATCATGATTACCGGCAGGCAGCTTCCGCGCTCGTGGAGAATGCGCTGGACTTCCAGGCCGTCGAGATCCGGCATTTTCAAATCGAGCACCACGCAGCCCGGCCGATCGATATCGAATTGCTCGAGAAAGGTCATGGCCGTGGGATAGGTTTCCACGGCGATATGCATATGTTGACCGGCCGCTTGCAGGGCAGTTCGCATCGCGGGATCATCGTCGACCACGAAGATCGTGGGTGTGTCCGTCATTCGCGGGGTCTCCTACATGGTGTCGAAATCATAAGTTGTGATCGAGGCCGATTAATGATCGATGCGCGGCAGGGCCACGACAAACGTGGCCCCTCCCTCGTCGTTCGTGGTTCCACGTATTTGGCCGTGGTGCGCTTCGATGATCGATTTGCTAATGGCGAGGCCGAGCCCCAGCCCGTCGCCCCGGGTAGTGAAAAATGCGTCGAACAGCCGGGCCGCCGCATCGGACTGAAAGCCCACGCCGCGATCATGCACCGTCAGGAGCACGTATTGATCCTCGGCCGCGGTGCTTACTTCCACCCAGCGTCGCGCGGGCGGCTGGCCTTCGACCGCTTGCAGCGCGTTGTGGAGCAAATTGAGCAGCGCTTGCGAAAGCTGAATACGATCGCCGAGCACGAGCGGCGTCTCCCCGCATAGCCGCCGGGAGAGACTGACTCCCTGCTGCCGGGCGGCCGATTCGATGAGCGACAACGTGCTCACGACCATGGCGTTGAGATCGACGGTCGACCGGCGCAGCTCGCCCTTGCGCACCAACGAGCGCAGCATTTGAATGATCGAAGTCGCGCGCTGCGCTTGTTCGATCACCAACAGCATCGCCTTGCGCGACGATTCGGTGTCGGCCCGCGCGGGCAGCGCGGCGATGGCCAGATCGGTCTGAATGCGAATCGAGCTCAGAGGCTGGTTCAGCTCATGCGCGAGACCCGCGGCCAACTCGCCCACGGTGACCAGGCGCTCCATGTGGGCCAGCGTGGCGAGGTGTTCGAGCGAACGGGCTTCGGCAGCGCGTTGCTCGGTGACATCTTGGAGCGAGGCGAGCAAGCAGGCTTCTCCGTTGAGATCGATCGGCTCGGCGGTGAGCAAAATGGTATGTGTTTCATGGGTCGCGGTGCGGAGCATCAGTTCGAGATCGCGCACCCGGCCGTCGCGCCGCAAGCCTTCAACCAGTCGATCGCGTCCGTCGCTTTCTGCGTATACCTTTAATTCGACGGTCGTGTGGCCGATGGATTCAGCCCGCGAGAATCCGGTGAAACTCTCCCAGCGTTCGTTGACCTCGTAGATGAGTCCGTCGGCGACGCGGCTAATGACCAGCGGCGTCGGACTGCAGCGGAAAGCGAGCGCGAAATGTTGCTCGGAGATCCGTGGAGCGAGGGGGGATCGGACTGCGGACTCTCGCTCGGCTGGGCCTTCGGCCGCGGGCGGATTCTCCGCGCGGGGCGATTCACCCGCCGCGTGATCTTCCGGCAATGGGCCTCGGTCACTGGACGCCATGAAAACGGGTTCCTCTCGAATCCAGCCACGCCATGCAAGGGACGACAAATCACGGGCGCCGACGCGCGATCCACGGTCTCTAGAGGCATCGCGCGGCTCGCAATTTCTCAAAGCCGGGACATGCGCCGCTCGTGACGCTCTTTCCGAATTCCGGCGAATGCGGCCGGCCGCCGATTGTTCGGCATGCCATTGCAACGCCAGCCGCCGCTTAATCCATCGTCTTGATGGTGGGCGGCAGGATTACCGAGACCTTGTCGTGGGGCGGTAGAAGACGACCGAGTGGTCATCGCCCCTCCCTTCAATTAGTTTTCGGAAAAGCGCTCCAGAGGGGTTCTACATTTTTTGCACGCGGTTTGTCAAACGGACACAGGTAGGAATTTTCCCATAATTGCAATCCTTTGCCGAATTCTTCGATTTCATCACAAATAGGCCCAAGAATCGATGGTTTTGCCCCGCGACAAACGTGGTTTGCCACAGCCAAAAAGGCAACCGCCTTACTTTCGCGGCTAGCCGCATTGTGCGGGCTTCCCATGACTCGCCAATGTGCGCGACCTCCACGATGCTCGTTGCCCCAGGCAACTCTTGGCTCATGGGCGCTGAATCGACAATTGCATCGCTTGCCATTCATTTTCCCACTATGATATTTCCACCGCACGGCCCTCTTGAGGAACCAAAGTAAACATTTCTCTGCTTGTAGACGCCGCTTCAACGTTATCGCCGCCGAAAAAGTCGCCGCGATCATGCACCCAGAATCGATAGAGCAAATTCGCCTAGCGCTGGTTTCGGGCATCGGCCCTCGGCTGCGGCAAGTGCTGCTCGAACGCTTCGGCACGGCCACCGGCGTGTTTGCCGCCGATCCTAGCGACCTGCGCAAAGCGCCGGGAATAGGGCCCAAGTTGGCCCGACAATTGGCGCGTGCCCGAGATGAGATCGATATCGAAGGCTTGCTTGCCGATTGCCGCGCGCATGAAGTGACGCTGTTCACGCCCGACGACGACGCCTACCCGCGGCTGTTGCGCCAGATTCACGATCCGCCGGGCGTGTTGTTCGTGCGCGGCGAATTGAAACCGCAAGACGCGCTCGCCATGGCCATCGTCGGTTCGCGCCATGCCACAAGCTATGGACTCGCGCAAGCGGAGCGCCTGGCCGGGAGCTTGGCGCGAGCGGGCTTCACGATCGTCAGCGGTCTGGCGCGCGGCATCGACGCCGCGGCCCATCGCGGCGCGCTCGCCGCCGGCGGACGCACGCTCGCGGTGCTGGGCAGCGGCGTGCTTTCGATCTATCCGCCCGAGCATCGCGACCTCGCGGCCGAAGTCTCGCGGCAGGGAGCGCTCATCAGCGAATCGCCACCCCATAGCCCGCCATTGCCCGGCGCGTTTCCGCAGCGCAACCGCATCATCAGCGGTCTCTCGCTCGGCACGATCGTGGTCGAGGCGGGTCTGGGCTCGGGCGCGCTCATTTCGGCGCGCCTGGCGCTCGAACAGAATCGCGAAGTATTTGCCGTGCCCGGCCGGATCGATAGCCGCATGTCGCATGGCTGTCATCGCCTGATCCGCGATGGGGCCAAACTGGTCGAAACCGCCGACGATGTGCTGGAAGAGCTTGGCCCGCTCGCGACGCCGGCCGCCGACGCCTCGGGCCGCGGCGTGCATCATCCCGCCGAGTTGCTGCTCAACGAATGCGAACAGCGGGTGCTCGCGGCCATCGACGCCGATGGCGACGCCGCGACGGTCGACTCGCTCGTGGCCGCCACCGGCCTGCAGGTCTCGCAAGTGCTCTCGACGCTCACGGTGTTGGAAATGCGCCGCTTGGCTCGCCGCGCCGGCGGTGGCGCCGTGCGGCGCATTCATCACTGAAGCCGGCGGAGGGGAGAGCCCGCGGGCCCCGCGCGGCTCGCGAAGAGGCCCATCGCCCGCCAGCCCGCCTCGCGGCAGCGCGAATCGGCCTTCGGCGGCTTCTAAATTGGCTCTGGGCCCATTACGATGAAAGGCCGATGAACCGCCCCCCAGAGCCCGCGATTTTCAGCGGCCGTTTGCCGATCCTTCGATCTTCAGGATTTTCATGACCAATGTCGAGCATGTCGTCGACCCCCCCCATGGCATCGAGCCGCTGCCCGACAATATCCGCGGCGTGCAGCCGGGCGGCGGGTTTTGTTATTCCGTCGAACTGGCCTGGGGCCGCGGGCGCCGCTGGTTCTTGCGCCGCTTTCGCCCCGCGTATGTGCGCCGCATGGCCGAACTTCGCCAGGGCGACACGACCGGCGCCCCGCACGAGATTCTCGATCCGCGCGATTTGAAGTATTGCCGCAATCTGGTCGAGTGCGATTGGCGCCCGGAAGATGATCCGTTTCGCTGGCGCGACCGGCTGCCGTTTGCCCGTTGGGGATTGGCCGAGTTGCAGATCATGGGTTGGCCGCTCTTGGCCGCGGCCGCGGGACTTGGTTGGTATTGGTGGCCGCTGGGGATTGTGCCCGGGGTGCTGTTCCTTTTCGTGCTCTCGTTCTTCCGGCATCCGCGGCGTGAAATTCCAACGGGGCCGGGGCTCGTGGTGGCGCCGGCCGATGGAACAATCGCCGAGATCACGCGACTCGACCACGACCCGTTCATAGGCGGACCGGCCACGCGAATCGGCATCTTCCTCTCGATCTTCAATGTACATTTGAACCGGGCGCCCGCGCGAGCCCGCGTGCTCAAGCTGCATTATTCGCCTGGCGATTTTTTGAATGCGATGAATCCCGAAAGCGCGATTCGCAACGAAAACCTGTGGATCGGCCTGGAGCAAGAGGGTGGCGCCCGGCGGCGGATGATCGTTCGCCAGATCGCGGGTCTGATTGCCCGACGGATTGTGTGTCAGTTGCGGCCGGGTGAAGTCATCGAGCGCGGGGCGCCGTTTGGCATGATTAAGCTCGGCTCGCGCACCGAGTTGATTTTGCCCACGACCGACGATCTGGAAGTGCTTGTGCGGACGGGCCAAAAAGTGCAAGGCGGCCAGACGGCGTTTGCTCGCTATCGTGATGAGGCGTCGGGTCGCGAATGCGATGATGCTCATGGCGTTCCGTCCGCCCAGGGGGGGCCATGAGACGCATCCGCACGGTCGCGATCTTTCCCACGATGTTCACGTTGGGCAATCTGGTGTGCGGCTTTTTTGCCATTGTCGTGGCGGCGCGAGTCGATGCGCCGACTTCGCCCGAGATTCCCCGCGCCGGCGATATCGCCTTTCGCAATCCGGCTGGCGTGATGCGTCAGCTTGACCCGACCGACGACACGCACAATTGCATGCTCAGCGGCTGGCTGATTTTTTTGGCGATGATCTTCGACGCGCTCGATGGCCACGTGGCCCGGCTCGCCAAGCAGACGACCGACTTCGGGGCGCAGCTCGATAGCTTGTGCGACGTGGTGACGTTTGGGGTCGCGCCTGGTTTCCTGCTGGTCAAGATGTGCCCCCAGTTCACGTATTCGCATCGCGACATGGTGTGGATGTTCGCGGCGGCGTTCGCGGCCTGCGCGGCGCTGCGGCTGGCGCGGTTCAATGTCGAGACCGGCGAGGAAGACGATCATTTGAATTTCAGCGGCTTGCCCTCGCCGGCCGCGGCGGCCTCGATCGCCGGTTTCGCGATTCTGTTTTACGAGCTTCGCCGCGATGGACATCAACTCGAATACGCCGCCGAAATCGACCGCTATATCCAATGGATCTTGCCCTACTTCGCCCTGATGGTGGCGGCCCTCATGGTGTCGCGCATTCCCTATCCGCATTTGGTGAATCAAATGTTTCGCGGACAGCGCAGCTTCGGGCACCTCGTCGGGCTGGTGTTCGCGCTGGTCGTGATTTTTTCGATTCGCGGCTATGCGGCGCCGATCATTGGTTCGCTCTATGTGCTCTTCGCGCCGGCGCGATTCGCCTGGCGCCGAGTGGCTTATCGCCGCGAGCGGCAAGACCCCGTGTTCTAAGCCCTGGAGCCCGCCAGGGAAAATGGTTTTCGATGTTCACCGGCTTGGTGCAAGGCATGGCGCGAGTGGTCGCTCTCGAAGCGGCGCCGCCTGGGGTGCGCCTCACGCTCGCCGCGGCGGGACTCGCCGACGTGGCCCTGGGCGATAGCGTGGCCGTGGCCGGATGCTGCCTCACGGTGGTCCAACACCACGGCGCGCGCCAGGGTGAACGCGCCACCTTCGAAGCCGGGCCCGAAACCTTGAAGCGCACAAATCTCGGCCGACTGGCGACGGGAGATCATGTCAACTACGAGCTCTCGCTCCGGGTGGGCGATCGCCTGGGCGGCCATCTCTGCACCGGCCACATCGACGCCACCGGCACGCTCGCGGAACGTATGGATAGCGGCGAGTGGTCGACGCTGTGGTTCGCCTGCCCTCGCGAGCTCACTCGGCTCATGGCGAGCAAAGGCTCGATCACGGTCGATGGCGTGAGCCTCACGCTGGTGGATGTCGAGGCCGAGCGATTCAGCGTCGCCTTGATTCCGCACACGCTCGGCGCGACCACGCTGGGAGCGCTTGCCGTGGGCGACGTCGTGAATTTGGAAACCGATCTCTTGGCCAAATATGTCGAGCGCCAATGGATGCATTTGCGGGAGCTCGGCCCGCGCGACTCCCGGGAGCGAAGCTAAACCATGGAACGATCACGCTCCGGTGGCCAGTCGATTTCGTTTCTCATGCGCCGCTTCGCCGAAGCGGGCATCCGGGTCAAGCACAAGCACGGCCAGAACTTCCTGATCGACCTGAACCTGCTGCGCATGATCGTCGACGCCGCCGAGCTCACGGCCGATGATGTCGTGCTCGAGATCGGCGCCGGCTGCGGCTCGCTCACCGGCCTCTTGGCCGAGCGCGCGGCCGCGGTGGTGTCGGTGGAAATCGATCCCGAAATGCGACAACTGGCCAGCGAGGAATTGCATGATCGCGACAATGTCACGCTGCTCGGGCTCGACGCGCTCGAGAGCAAACATGCAATCGCGCCCGCGGTGATCGAAGCGGTCGAACATCAATTGGCGGCCCGTTCGCTCGCGCGTTACAAGCTCGTGGCCAACCTGCCCTACAATGTGGCCACGCCGATTCTCGGTTCGCTTCTGGCGCTCGATCGGCCGCCGGAGTCGATGACCGTGACGATTCAGAAAGAGATGGCCGATCGACTCTCCGCCAGCCCGAGCACCAAGCAATACGGCGCCTTGAGCGCATGGGTCCAGTGCCAATGTCAGGTGAAACAATTGCGCGCGCTGCCGCCCACGGCGTTTTGGCCGCGGCCCAAGGTCACCTCGGCGATCGTGCGACTGACTCTCGATCACGAACGGCGAGATAAGATCGCCGATCGCGCGTTCTTTCATCGGTTTGCGCGAGCCCTGTTTTGCCATCGACGCAAAGCGCTTCGTGGAACGCTGCCGGGCGTGGCCGAATCGCTCTGCGGCGCGCCGATGTCGAAATTTCAAGCCGACGACCTGCTGGTTCGCTTGGCCACGCCGCCCGACGCGCGAGCCGAGCAACTCGATGTCGACGCGCTCTTGGCCCTGGCCGATGCAACGCGCCGCTGGAGCGCGGCGCAAGCGGCGAGCCCGGCGACGAACCCCGTGCGAACCTCGCCGCCGCTATAAACAAGCCTCGCCGCGATTTGGTGGCGCATCGGGCGCCGAATTTAACGCTTTGGCCGGAACCGCCCGAGGATCTCGTGCTCTGTCGCGGCCGTAGTTTGCGCCAGACGCCACGCCAATCGCAAGCTAGAATTGTCTCGTGATTCGCCCGCGAGAGCGACCGGCGCCAGTTCGATGGCGCGGCGGCGACCGCGGCGCGCGAGCTTCGTAACATGCCGGGGATCCAACATGCGCCGATCAGTCGCGGGAGTTGCGTTTGTATTCGGGCTCGCGATCGCCTTGGGCGTCGTCGCTGGTTCGGCGTCGGCCTGCACCGGCATTCGTCTCAAAGCCAAGGACGGCGCGGTGGTCTATGGCCGCACCATGGAGTTCGGCTTTCCGCTCCAGTCCCGGGCGATCATCATTCCGCGGCATTTCGACCTGCAAGGCCAGTCCACCCAAGGCCGCCGGGGCATGGCTTGGAAAACCAAATACGCCGCGGTCGGCATGAACGCGATTTCGCTCGATCGACTGGTCGACGGCGTGAATGAAAAAGGTCTCGCCGCCGGCATCTACTACATGCCCGGCTATGCCGGATATCAAACCATCTCGCCGAAAGACGATGCCCGAGCCCTCGCGCCCTGGGAGCCCGTCACCTGGCTACTGACGACCTGCGCCACGGTCGCCGAAGCGAGAGCCGCGATTGAAACCGCGCGCGTTGTCGAAGCCACGGCGCCCGAGCTGAATATCGTGCCGCCGGTCCACTATGTCGTTCATGATAAGCAGGGCCAATCGCTGGTGATCGAATATGTCCGCGGCGAGCTCCATCTCCACGACAATCCGTTGGGAGTGATGACCAACGCGCCCGAGTTCTCGTGGCACATGACGAATTTGCACAACTACGTGAACCTTCGGGCCATGAATTCGGCGCCGGTCAAGATCGATGGCGTGTCGCTCCAGCCGTTTGGACAGGGAAGCGGACTGTTTGGACTGCCGGGCGACTTTACCTCGCCATCGCGATTCGTGCGGGCCGCGCTGTTCGGCGCCGTGGCGCTCGAGGGCCGCGATGGCCCCGAAGCGATCGGCCAACTGTTTCATCTGCTCGACAACTTCGATATTCCGCTCGGCTCGGTCGAACAGGGCGAGGGCGACGCGAAGGTTCTTGAATCGACCGAATGGACGACCGCCAGCGACTTGAAAAACAGCGTGTTCTATTTCCACACTTTCGAAAACCGCCGAGTCCAGCGGATCGATCTCAAGGCCGCCGATCTCGATTCCGACCGCATCGTGAAATTTCCGATGCGTTCGAGTCAGGATTTCGAGGACCCACGGCCCGAGCCGCGCGGCAAATAAATATTCGCGAACGAAGGTCTGGGGACGACCGGATCGCGGCGAGTTCGATCGGCAATCTCGATCGGGCTCGCCGCGATTTTTTATTGGGCCGCGATCCGCGTCACTCGCTGCCGGCGCGAAGCACGACCAATTGTTTGTAGAGCGAGGTGTCGCGCGGCGTGGGCCACTCGAGTTGGCCCAACTTCGCGGCGAGCGATTCATCGACAAAGCCGTTGATGGCGGCCTGTATTTCGGCTCCCTCGGGGCTGATCGTGGCCATGACGAACATGGATCGCAGCGTCCAGCGCGGCGGCGTGGGCCAGGCGAGCGCCGTGGCCCGGAGAGTCCGGAGCAATTCGCCGGCGAGCGCCCATGGGGCCCAAGCGCCGGCGGCAAAGGTCCGCGAACCCCGGCCCGGCCGAGAAACACGCTCCAGGGGCCCCAGACGAGCGGCGGGGCCACCTTGCGCCGCGGGGCGAGCGCCGCGCCGAGCGAGGCCAGCACCGGGTCGGCGGCCAGCAGATGCCATTCCTCGACCGCGGCTCGCGCGGCCGACTCGCGATCTTCGCCGATGCCGAGCGTGCCGAGCCGAAACTTGTCCCCCGAGTCGCCATCGAGATGGATTTGAATATCGAGCGGCGCGATCACATGGCCGCCCTGGCGAGTGACGCCTTCGCAGATGATCGACAGGCCGAGTCGGTGGCCTTGGAGCACTAGCTCGCCTTCGTCGAGCTCGGGCTTGGCGCCGGATTCCTTGGCGTGGCGCTCGAGCGTGGAGAGGGCCAGACGATGGATTTCTTCTTGCATGCGTGAAGCTCGATTGGGTGCTTGGGCATCATTGAAATGACGCCTTGGATCCGTGGGAAGCCATGCGTGTGTTCGCGCCGCGCGGGGAGCCTTGAAAATGCGGCATACCCAAGGGGAGCTGCGACATCCCCCGGGTTTCCGCAAAAGTAGCTTCCCATGAATCGCGCCGGCGCGGACCTCCATGAACAGGTTATCGTTTGGCGGGCAGTGGCGAAAGCGGACGACAAGCGAGCGGGTGACGGCAACCATGTGGCTTGGCGGGACTTGGCGAAGATCGGCGACACGCTTGTCAAGCCGTGGCTGTTTCAAGCGACGATCAAGACGGCCTCGCGTTTGGGCCGGTAGCCAGGGGATATCCCGCTCGGCGAGTTGGGCCCATCCGCCGTTTTCGCTCGCGGGTTTTTCTTCGGCTGGTCGTGTCGTCGTGGTAAACTCTTTCCTGCCACGATTTCCCTTGGTCGCGGCGAGACACCGCCGCTGTTCGGCGCCAGGCGCCGCCGGTGGAAAGGCTCAAGCATGACCACTTCCACATTTCTTCGACTTGAAGAGATCGAGCGCCGGGTTTGCGATCTCACCGCCGTGCAGCTTGGCCTTCCGCGGACGAAGGTCGCCCCGAGTTCGCGGCTGGTCGAGGACCTGCATTGCGATAGCCTCGACCTCGTTGAACTGCTGATGGAGTTGGAAGAGGCCTTTTCCGTAACCCTGCCCAATGAACCGCATAACTCGGTTTACAAAGTCGTTTTCGTGCGATCTCCATTTCGGCTGGCGGATTTGGCGGAACTGATCTATCTGCAACAGGGCACGGGCGCGCCGCCGCGAAAAACATGGCGACGATCGCCAACTCCGCCGATGATCGACACCCCGCCGCTGTTCACGCAACTGGGCGGCCGCTGGCAGCCGGGCGACTCTCCAGGGGCCGCGCTGCTTGAATCGCTCGACTCGCCCAATGGCTTACAGTTTCGCCGCGCGACCGATGGGATGCGCTGCCTGCGAATTCCCTCGGCCGAAGTCGAGATCGGCTCCGCGGCCGCCGGCGCCTTGCCCGATGAGCGACCGCTGCATGTCGCCGGCATCGATTCGTTTGTCATCGACGCCGAACCGGTGTCGACCACCGCCTATTGCCGGTTTCTGAACTCGATCGAAGGCGCGACGCCCCAACACCTCGCCGATTGGTTCCTGCTCGATGCCGACGACGATCGCGCCGAACATTTGCCGATCGAACCAACGAAATCGGGCTGGCAACCGACCGGCGGCGCCGAGCGACGGCCGATGATGCTCGTATCTTGGCTTGGCGCCAATGCTTATTCCCTATGGGCCAACCGCTCCGATTGGCGCCGCTACCGCGCCGAGCCGGACGACGCATGGAGCTGCTGCTTGCCAACGGAAGCGCAATGGGAATACGCCGCGCGCGGTGCGCGACGCCGGGAATTTCCCTCGGGCGACGCCGAGCCAAGCCCAAGCGAATCGCGCTTCGGACAGCACTGCCCGGCGGCGGCGTATACGATCGACCAACTCCCGCTGGCGGCCGTGAACGCGCCGTTGGGAATGTCGCCCTTTGGCCTGCATCACATGGCGGGCAACATTTGGCAATGGTGTCGTGATTGGTACGATCCCCGGTTCTACCACTCGCCCCGAGCCTCGGCGCCGAACCCGCGCAACGATCATCCGACCGGAGTGCGAAGCGAGCGCGGTGGGAGTTGGGTGGGCCCGGCGAGCCTTTGCCGTAGTTCGCATCGCCGGGCGCGCCACCCCGCGGCGCGCGGTCGCTGCCTGGGATTTCGCTGCATCACGGCGTCGACGCGGATGTAAAACAGGCGCCGCGCGCCGCCATTTTGATTGGCCCAGTTGCAACTCGTGTGGCGATGGGGTATATGTACTTCTGTACACAATCCAGGAGCCGCCCGATGTTGCCGGAATTCACGCCCGCCGAGTTCGCCGCCGCGCTCGATGCGATTGTCATCGAACTTCTCGCCGCGGCCGATGTCGCCGCGCCGCCGGTCGATGCGTTTCGTGTCGCCGAGCATTGCCGGCTCGCGGTGGGTCTCGACGATCGCCAAGCCAGTCGGGCTCGCTTGGTGCGGCTCGCGCGGCGAAGTCCCGCGCACAAGGAAGGCGCGATTTTCATTCGCTCCGATCCGCGGCCCGAGCGGCGACAATGGGCCGTGGCCCATGAGGTGGGCGAGGCACAGGCCGAGCGAGTGTTTCGCGCCTTGGGAGTGCGGCCGAGCGAAGCGCCGCCCACGGCCCGCGAAGAAGCGGCCAACTCGCTGGCCAGTCATTCTGCTATTGCCCACCGGTTGGTTCGAGTCGCGTGCCCGTCGCGCTCGCTGGGACTTGGCGCGGCTCAAGCGACAGTTCTCCACGGCGAGCCATGAACTGATTGCCCGACGGATGTTGGAATTCGATCCGCCGATTATCGTAAGCATGTTCGATCAGGGGCGGCTCGTATGGCGGCGGAGCAACTGCGGTGGACGTCCACCGCGGATGAGCGAGATTGAAACCGCCTGCTGGCGCAAGGCGCATTTGGCCGGCTCGCCGCGGCAGCGCAGCGCCGAGCGACTTTGCGTCACCTGCTGGCCCATACACGAACCGCACTGGAAACGCGAATTCGTGCGCACCCAACTGCCGGAGTTGCAAGAGTTTTGAACGCATTAGCTGTGGGAAACAACGCCGATGCGAACATAACCCGAACGACGAGCTTCAATTACTCGCCGTTATTCGGCGCTTTCGCGCCGGCCGCGGGAGCGTTTTTTATCCGAGGCGACGCGCTTCGAGTCTAGGCGGCGCTCGTTGGACGCGCGGGTGGGGCGCGTGGCGCGGCGCTCTTGGGAGCGCGGGCCACGGCAGCCAGCATCGCGCGCAGTTTTTCCAGGCAATCGTCGATATTGCGCGCCTGGTCGCGATAACGCTGGCTGCTGATGAGCAACTCGCCGCCCGCCGTCAGACGCGAGCGATACGATGCCTCGAGCCGCTGCTTCACCTCGGCCGATAGCGAGGGGCTCGCTAAAGCCGGCCAGCGCAGCACGGCCTTGCTGTTCACCTTGTTCACATTCTGGCCGCCCGGACCGGAGCTGCGCACAAACGTAAACTCGAATTCGTCGAGCGGAATCGACAATCCGCGCGAGACGACAAGCACGCGGCTGGAATCGCTCATCGTTTCAGCCCATTTCCTCGCCGCCAAAAAAATGATCGGCCTTGGCGATCACCACCACCCCGCCCTCGCTCACGGTGAAGCCCCGTGCCCGATCTTCGTCGTGGTTAAAGCCGATCGAGGCATGCGCCGGAATATGCACGCCCTTGTCGATGATCGCCCGCCGCACGCGGGCATGGCGCCCGATATCGACATGATCCAACAGAATCGAACTGTCGACCGTGGCAAAGCTGTTCACGCGCGTGTTCGGGCCGAGAATCGAATGCGTCACATGGCCGCCCGACACGATCGAGCCCATGCAGGCGATGCTGTCGAGCGCTTCGCCCCGGCGGGCATGGGGACCATCTTCGGCGAAAACGAACTTCGGCGGCGGATAATGCGGATGGTAGGTGCGAATCGGCCAGTGCTCGTCGTACATGTTGAGCAGCGGGTCGACGGCGACCAGGTCCATGTTGGCTTCGTAATAGGCATCGAGCGTGCCGACATCGCGCCAGTAGGCGTCTTGCTTGCGATTTTCGTCGCGAAACGGAAACGCGAGCACCCGATGCGTATCGATAATCGACGGGATAATGTCCTTGCCGAAGTCATGCGAACTGGCCGGACGCGTGGCGTCGAGACAAAGCTGCTCGAACATGAATCGGGCGGTGAAGACATAGATGCCCATCGAGGCATAGATATGGGCCGGGTCGCCTGGAATGGTCGCCGGCACGATCGGTTTTTCCTTGAAGCCGACGACCCGATGATCCGATTCGATCTCGATGACGCCGAAGTGGCGCGATTCGCTGGCGGCGACGCGGATCGTGCCGACGGTGAGATCGGCGTTGTTTTCCCTGTGAAAACCAACCAGGGCCGAATAATCCATTTTGTAGATATGGTCGCCGGCCAGGATGACGACATACTCGGGCCGCTCTTTTTCGAGCGTGTAGATGTTTTGATACACGGCGTCGGCCGTGCCCTGGTACCAGTGCTCGTCGATCCGTTGCTGGGGCGGAACCACGTCGATGAATTCGCCGAGCTCGCGGCACAGGAATTTTCGCCAGCCGATGTTGATGTGGCGGTCGAGACTCATCGCTTTGTATTGCGTGAGAATCAACATCTTTCGCAAACCGCTGTTGAGGCAGTTCGAGAGCGCGAAGTCGATAATGCGATAGGCGCCGCCAAAGGGCACCGCCGGCTTGGCGCGGTCGCGGGTCAGCGGTTCGAGCCGGGCGCCTTTGCCACCGGCGAGAATCACGGCCAACGCGTTCGTCATCGCACTCGCTCCCATCGCCACCTCGCCAGAAACTCGCCAGAAAAATGCGCGGCCGATCTCCGCGGGCTCGCGCTTATTTTATCGACTATTGCGGCTGGGCGCAAGATACGAATTCGCGGCGACGGCCCGGAAATGCGCGTGACCGGTAGTCCGCCCGCTTGTCCCGGAGCGTGGGCCCGCTCGAGGGCAGTCGGCGATTCGTCGCCCCCGCGGCTAGAAAATTCTTTTTCTGGGTCGCTCTCCGGATATGGCGGCGCTCCGGATATAATATCTTGACACAGCCCCGCGCCGCTTCGATGGGCTTGATTTCGGCGCCGCGAATCATGGCCAATACCAAATTGCGACGGCAGATCGCGTTCGAGGCGGCCCGACTCATGTACGGCCGCGAGGAATCGGAATACTATCGGGCCAAGCTCAAGGCCGGCAAACGGCTCTGTCAAGGATGGGTCAAGCCGGCCGACTTGCCCAGCAATCGCGAGATTCGCGATGAGATTCAGTCGCTCGCCCGGCTGCATGAAGGCCCGCGACGACTCGACGCCTTGCGCGAGATGCGAATCGAGGCGCTGCGCGTGATGCGCGTCTTGCGGCTCTTTCGCCCGCGACTCATCGGCTCGACGCTCACCGGCCATGTGCGGCGGGGATCGGATATCGATATCCACCTGTTCGTCGATGGCGAAGCCGGGGTGGCCGGAGGCGCTCGAGGCCGAAGGCATGCGGTTCGCCTTCGAGCACAAGCGCATGCGCAAGGCGGGGGTCGAGCGAATCTATACCCATGTGCATATCGAGGACCGCTTCCCGATCGAGCTCACGCTCTATCCCGCCGCGCTCGCGCATCAGGTCTCGAAGAGCTCGATCACGGGCAAGCCGATCGAGCGCATGAGCATCGCCGAGTTCGAGCAGTTTCTTCGCGCGGAGTATCCCGACCTGGAGCTGGAAGCGGCCCTGGTCGACGCGGAACGGCAGGTCGACCGCTTTCAGATTTATCGCATGCTGCTCTTGCCGCTGGAGAGCGTGAAACAGAGCCCCCGGTATCATCCCGAGGGCGATGCGCTGTATCACAGTCTACAAGTCTTCGACCTGGCTCGCGACGCGATCCCCTACGACGAGGAATTCCTCCTCGCCGCCCTCTTGCACGACGTGGGCAAGGCGCTCGACCCGCGCGATCATGTGGCGGCGGCCCTCGAAGCGCTCGAAGGCCACGTCACGCCGCGCACTCTCTGGCTGATCGAACATCACATGGAAGCCCAGGCGCTGCGCGACGGCGCCCTGGGCGCCCGAGCCCGCAAGCGGCTCGAAGCCTCGGAGGACTTCGAGGAACTGACGCTCCTCGCGACGTGCGATCGGCAAGGTCGCGAGCGCGGCGTGGAAGCGCCCGAGGTGGACGAGGCGATCGACTATCTGCGCGAGTTCGCGCGCATGTGCGGTGTCTGAGGGCGCCCGCGGCGAAAGCGATTCACGCGGTTTATTTGCCGGTGCGGTCGCGTTTGCGTCGCCGCGCGCGGCGCCATTGCCGCGGAACTTGGCCAGCGGCGTTAGCTCGATCAGTTCGGCGGCGCCGAAAGCCGCCACTTCGCTGCCCGTGACATAGCGGCCCGGATGAATCCAGGCGTGCATGGCTTCGTAGGGGATGTTCAGCATCTCGGCGAGCAGGCGATCCATTTCGGTTTCGAGAAAGCCGAAGTGTCTGGCCCATTCGGCGGCCTCGGCCAAGCCGACATGCTCTTCGCTTTGCCACTTCATGGGATGAAAAAGGAGCACGCTATAAGGCGTGACCAAGCGTCGGACACAGGCGGCGAACGGCCAGAGCGCCGCGCTCGAACATTCGCCGGTCACGACGCCGGTGACTTGCAGCCCCCGCAGCCGGATCAGGCTCATCAGCGACATGGCGCAGTAGGGGCTTCCTCCGGGCGAATCGATATACATGGTGCAAGCGCCGCCCGGCTCGACCGACAGCAGCTTGTCGGTGAGCTCGGCCTCGCTATCGGTCAAATCGCCCACGAGCGCGATTTCCGAGGGACTATCCTGCGTACGCTGATCCATGCCGAAATTCCTCGACGGGAAGTGAGAGAATCGCTAAAAAACGGGCGGCGCTCAATCGCGGGCGCGGCGCCGGCGAAACGAATGGAGGCCACGAGGTCGTGAGTTCAATATAAAACCCGTCGCGGCGTGAAACCAGCCTCCGGGCCCGGAGCAGCGCGGACCCGGCAGCGCAATTGCCGCAAAACCCGGCGCGCCAAATCCGCGGATAGTTTCGAGCCCGGCTCGTCACGTGTATAATGGAACCCCGCCGCGAGCGCCGCTTCGCGGGGCCGATCGGCATTCGACACGCGGCGCACGGAACAGCTTTTTCCAGTTCACAAGTAGCGGCGGCCGCAAGGCGCCGGCGCGGGCAGTCGGGTCGCTTTCGCGGCCCGAGCGCCTGGCGCGGGCGGACCCTCCCGCGAGCCTCGAGCCGCCACGCAATCGGTCATGGACGGCGCGCCAATCCGGCGCGCCGATGAATGGGCATGGGCATCAAATTTTATTGTCCCAACGGACATAAACTCAACGTCAAGTCTTTCCTGGCGGGAAAGAAGGCGATCTGCCCGAAGTGCAATGTCAAGGTGATCGTGCCGCTCGAGAGCCAACCGCTCGGAGCCCCCACCGCCGACCCGGGCGAAGATGGTTCGGCGCCCGCCGACGCCTGGGCCCAATCGGCCGCCATCGCCCCCGGCGCGGCCCAGGGGCCCGCCGAAGGCCAGGCGGGTTTTCAGCCGCGGGCCGGCAGTGTAGCATCTAATGTAGTGGCAAACGCGGCCGGCGCGATGCATTTCGCGGCCGGCATGACTCCTGGAATGTCTCCTGGCGCCGGTGTTGGGCAAACGATGACCGATCCGATTGACGAAGCGCCCAATGCCGTGTGGTATGTGCGGCCACCCTCCGGTGGCCAGTTTGGCCCCGCCGCTGGGCCGACGATGCGCTCTTGGATTCAAGAAGGTCGCGTGAGCGGCAATGCTCTGGTGTGGCGCGATGGCTGGCCCGAGTGGCGTTCCGCCGCAACGGTATTTCCGAGCTTGGGCGCGACGCCGGCCGGCTATGCGGCGCCGGTCAATCCGGTGGCGGTTAATCCCGCCGCCATGGGCGGTCAGCCCGGGGCTTGGCAGGGGGCCGTGGCTCCCTTGGCCGGATACGACATGACCCAGGCCGGCGGCTATGCCGGCGCTCAACCCGTGGCGCATGTCGCCCCCCTGGCGCAAGTGGCGCCGATCGCCCAAGTCGCGGCCTCGATGGGTCAAGCGCCCGCCGGACATGTGCTCTCGGCGCTCGAAACTCCGCTCGGCGGTTACGATGAAGTGGGCTCCGACGATGAAATGCTCACGCGGCGAAAGCGGCGCAAAAAAGAGCCCGACGTAACGCTCTATGTCACGGCCGCGCTCGTGATTATGACCATCGTGCTCGTGGTCGTGCTCGTGATCGTGCTCGTGAACCAGTCGAAAGACCCTGAAGCGCCCGCCGAGCCCGCGAAGCCCGCCCAGGCCACCGAGGAAACCGCGGGCGACAACGAAGAAGCCGACACCAAGCCGAAGCCCGAGAAAAAGAAAGGCAAGGGCAAGGCGTCGAAAGAGGCTTCCCGCGATAATGCGAAAGACGATACGATGCAGTCCCCCTAGGTTTTGCGCCCGCCGTGCTCCGGACCCGGCCGCTCCTCTTCCCGAAGGAACCCACTCCATGCCACGCTCCACTTTGTTGCTGCTCGCGCTGGTCGCGCTCGCTGTGTTCACCGCGGCGCCGGCTCGCGCCGACGACGAAAAGAAAGACGAGCATCGCATCTCGGTCGCCGACGGCGCCATCGAACTTCAGTTCCCCGAAACTTGGCAGCCCAAGAAGCCGGAAAATCGCATCATCGAATACGAGTTCGCCGTGCCCCCGGCCGAAGGCGAAAAGGACGCGGGCCGCGTCACCGTGATGGGCGCCGCCGGCAGCGTCGACGACAACATCGAACGCTGGATCGGCCAATTCTCCCAGCCCGATAGCGGCGACACCCACAAGGTGGCCAAGAAAACCGAGTCGCAAATCCACGGGCTCGACGTGCATGTGGTCGATATTTCGGGCACTTACAAGGACAGCCGTGGACCGTTTTCGGGCATTCCCGCGGTCGAGCGGCCGAAATATCGCATGCTGGCGGCGATTATTCGCGGCAAGCGGGGCGTGCAATACTTCGTGAAATTCTATGGCGGTCAGCAGACCGTGGCGGACAACGAAAAAGCGTTTCAGAAGATGATCGACTCGATCAAGTCGAACTGAGCGCCTGCGCTGCGATCGCGGAGCGCGATCGTTGGTTTGTCCGTCTTTCTAGGCCAAGGGTTCGCATGAAAACGCAGCAGTTTCTTGAACACCACGGTGTCGGCGCCAACCCTTTCGCCGAGGAAGACGCCCAAACCGACCCGGTTTTCAGGGATCACTGCATCTCCAGCGCCTACCATCCGACCTGGGACAAGATCTATGGCGACCCCGCCACGCCGGCCACCTCGATCGTGTTTGGCGAAAAAGGCGCCGGCAAAACCGCCATGCGATTGCAGATCGTGCGGCATCTGTCGAGCTACAACGCCAGCCACCCCGAGGGCCGAGTCTGGATCATCGAATACGATGACTTCAACCCGTTTCTCGACCGCTTCCGCGCCGCAGTGCGCCGCAAGCGGAGCGACCGCGTGCTCGGAGAATGGAAGCTCTGGGACCACATGGACGCGATCCTCTCGCTGGGTGTCACCGGGCTCGTGGATCGGTTGCTCTCTGCCCGCGGCGCCGACGCGCGCCCCGGCCGGCCCGAGGCGATCGAAGAGCCGCTCGATGCGCGCCGGCTCGACGCGCATCAGGCTCGTGACCTGCTGCTCTTGGCCGCTTGCTACGATCAATCGAGCGCTGAAACGACCAAGGGCCGCTGGCGCAAGTTGCGGCGCAAGCTGCGGTTTCGCGCGTGGCCCCAGTCGTGGCGGCTGCTTTTGGGCATTGCGGTAAGCATCGCGACGCCGGCGGCGGTTATCGCGCTCCATGAAAAAGAATGGCTCGCCTCGGTATGGCCCTATCTTTTGATTCTCGCTGGCTGGCTGCCCTGGCTCGCCCGACTGTGGCGAAGGTTCTGGCAAGCGCGGGCCATCGTGCGCAATGTGCGCGTCGGCCGCCGCGAAACATGGCCGCTCACCAGCGTGCTCATGAACTTCTCCGGGCCCGCGCTCGTTGGCCAGCCGTTGCCCGCGAAGCCGCGCACCGACGATCGCTATGAATTGCTCTCGAAATTTCAAAGCATCTTGCAGACGCTCGGCTATCGCGGGATCGTGGTGCTGGTCGATCGGGTCGATGAGCCGCATTTGATCAACGGCTCGGTCGATCAGATGCGGGCCCTGCTTTGGCCGATGCTCGACAACAAGTTTCTCAAGCACCAGGGCATCGGCTTCAAGCTGCTCTTGCCGATCGAGCTTTCACAGTTCATCGATCGCGAGGATCGCGACTTTTACCAGCGGGCGCGGCTCGACAAGCAAAACATGATTCCGTCGCTCGAATGGACCGGCGAAGCGCTCTACGATGTGGCTCTGGCCCGGGTGCGGGCGTGCGCGTTGCCGGGCCAGAACCCGAGCCTGCGCGAGATGTTCGACGAGAGCGTTTCGGAGCGGCGTTTGATGGACGCTTTCCGAGGGCTGCGCGTGCCGCGGCATTTGTTCAAATTTCTCTACCGCTTGTTCGCCGGTCATTGCAACGCCTACACCGACGAGGCGCCTTGCTGGCGAGTGACCAGCGAACGCTTCGAATCGACGCTGGCTCTCTACAGCCGCGACCAAGACGCCTTCGACCGCGGCGTGAAAGCGGGTTGAACGCGAAACCAGCGGCGACCACGAGATTTCGCCCCCATGTTTTGGAGCACCAGCGCTCAGGCTGGGCGCGGCTCCGCCGAGGCCACGCGCGGCGCGCATGGATGTTCTAACAACTGTTGTCTGGACATTTGTCGCGGGTCGCGTTATCATTGGCGAATTATGGCCACCACCGCGCGTCCGCCCAAGCTAAAACAGCGAAACTTCGACTCGCTCGAACAGCAGGCTTATTTGAGCCTCTGGCGCGCCTACGATCGCCTCAAAGCGCTCGAGGATGATCTGTTTGGCCCGCACGGAATCTCGGCCCAGCAGTACAATGTGCTGCGGCTGCTCCAGGCCGCCCGGCCCGAGGGCATGCCCACGCTGGCCTTGGGCGCCCGCCTGATTTCGCGGGCGCCCGATATCACGCGACTCATCGACAAACTCGAAGCGCGGGCTCGTCAAGCGTGGGCGAGTCGTCGGCAATCGCCGGATCGTGCAAGTGGGCATCACCTCGGCCGGCCTCGCGCTGGTCGACTCCCTGGCGGACCCGGTGCGCGAGCGCCACGTGCGGCAGTTGGGCCACCTCGGCCGGCGCAAGCTTAGGGAACTCGTCGCGCTGCTCGACGAGGCCCGCGAGCCACACGAACCGCCGGATCGTCCGTGGTGACCAGGCTACTCTTCGTGATAACGGGCCATTCAGCGCCGGCGGCGAACAACCATTCATTAAAAAACCCTGGGAGACAAGAACATGAGTTCCAATTCCAGCCACGGCGTGGTGGTGATCGGTGGCGGTCCCGCGGGATCGACCGCCGCCACGCTCATTGCCCAGGCCGGTCATCAGGTGCGGCTTTTCGAGCGCGAACACTTCCCCCGTTTCCATATCGGCGAGTCGATGATTCCCGAAACTTATTGGGTGCTCGAGCGGCTCGGCATGCTGCCCAAAATGAAGGGCAGCCATTTCGTGCAAAAGCACAGCGTGCAGTTCGTCGGCGCCTCGGGTCGGCTCTCGGAACCGTTTTATTTCTGGGACAACAAGCCCCACGAATGTTCGCAAACCTGGCAAGTGCGGCGGAGCGAATTCGATAAGCTCATGCTCGACAACGCGGCCGAGCACGGCGTGGCCGTGGAACAAGGAGCGCGCGTGCTCGAAGTGCTGTTCGAGGGCGAGCGGGCCGTCGGCGTGCGACTGCACGCGCGAGGGCGGCGAGAGCGAAGTCGTGAAAGCCGAGGTGGTTGTCGACGCCAGTGGCCAAAGCTCGATGATCATGGACCGGCTGAACCTTCGTGAGTGGGATCCCGAACTGAAGAAAGCCGCCGTGTGGACCTACTGGGAAGGCGCCTATCGCGACACGGGCCGCGACGAAGGCGCCACGATCGTGATTCAGACCCAAAGCAAGAAAGGCTGGTTCTGGTATATCCCGCTCCACGACGACATTCTCAGCGTCGGCGTGGTCGCCGATTTCGATTATTTGTTCAAGAATCGAGCCTCGAAGGACCTGGAGACGATCTATTTCGAAGAGGTGTCCAAGTGCGTCGGCGTGCAACCGCGCATCGCCAAGGCGCGGCGGCTGACCGAGTTTTTCGCCGCCAAGGAATATTCCTATCGCTCGCGGCAAGCGGCCGGCGATGGCTGGGTGCTGGTGGGCGACGCCTTCGGCTTTCTCGACCCGCTCTATTCCTCCGGCGTGCTTTTGGCCCTTAAGAGCGGGCAACTCGCGGCCGACGCCGTGGTTGAAGGTCTGGCCATGGGCGAGACGAGCAGCGGCGCAGCTCGGCAAGTGGGAGCCCGAATATGTGCGCGGCATGGATCGCATGCGGCGGCTGGTGTGCGAATACTACAACGGATTCAGCTTTGGCGCGTTCGTGAAGCGCCACCCGCATTTGAAAGGCTACTTGACCGACCTCTTGATCGGCGACCTGTTCAAAGACGAGCTGGATGTGGTGTTCCAACGCATCGACGAAATGAAAAGCGAATTCGCCGCCGCCGATAGCTGACAGCGACGCGACGTCCGAGCGAGACCCCGCGGATTAGCAGCCTGCTGATATATTCGACAGGCTGTTAATGCCGCTCTTGCAAGAAGCAGAAGGCTCCGTGTTTGTTGGCCACGGCGATATCGAGCAGACCATCGCCATTGATATCGCCCACCTCGAACTGGGTGCCGACGCCCGAGTTGTTGTCGATCTCGTGGCGGGTCCACACTGGCTTGCCGTCTTTGCGGCTCAGCTCGAACCAGTCCAGCACCGCGGGCTGATCGGCGCCGACATCGCCCTTGGGACCGTGGGCCCACCAGCGCTTGCCGGTGACGAAATCGGCGAGCCCGTCGCCGTTGATATCGGCCAGACACACGCTATGCGTCTGCGACACGCTCTTGTCGATCTCCTGAGTCCGCCAGCCGTCCTTGGTCTGTTCGTGCCACCAGACGCCGATGTTGTGCGCGCTCGTGGTCAACACATCGTTATCGCCATCGCCATCGTAATCGTACACGAGCATTTGGGCACACGCCGGGCCGAAATTCACCGGATGAAACGTCCACGAGCCTTCGCTCGGCGAGGCGGGCTGTTCCCACCAACCGTTCGTGATCAGCACATCATTCCGACCATCGCCATTGATATCGCCGGCGCCGATCCCATGGGAAAAGCGATCGGAGCCCGGCGAACCGGTGGCCGACACCGGAATCAGCTTCCAAGGCGCGGCCGCGTCGGCGGTTCGCTCGGCGAGTCCCACGAACTTGCCGGGGTCGAACCCGAGAACCAATTCGCGTTTCGCATCGCCGATAACGTTCAGCAAATCGGGGCTTTCGTTGTTCGTAATTGGCGTGACGACATGCTTGGTCCAAGCGCCGCTCGCTTCGGCCGGCTGCTCATGCCACCAGGTTTCCTTGCCCGGAAAGCCAACGACGATCAGGTTGGTGCGACCGTCGCCATTGACATCGTCGGCATAGTTGCAGAACGATTCGCTATAGCCATGCGGATCGTACTCCTTCGCATTGGCCACGATCGGGGTCAGTTTCCAGTCAGGCGCGGCGTAGTAGACATTGCCGGCCGAGATGTCCATTTTGCCATCGTGGTTGAAATCGCCGATGCTGGCCCCCTCGCTGCGAAACTTGTCGTCGAGCTTGGTCTTCTTGAAGGTGATCTGCTTGCCGGGCTCCTCGGCGGACGAAGTCGTGGCGAACGAACCTTCGGCGACGGCAAACACCAGCAGCAAGAGAATCGTCAGGCGCATGGAAGACCTCGGCGAGAGAGTGGGGGGGCGATCGGGCCGCGAATCCAACACCGCGGCAGCCTTAAAGATACGCACAGGCCGAGCCCGGTCGCAAGTAGCGGGCTGAATTCGGACCCAGCCGCGCGATTCAAGACGGCTTCCACTCGCCGGGGTTGGCGCTCGATCGGCGAACTGTTTCAATAAGAGGCTTCGCACGCGCCCGCCGCGGGCAAGTTGATGCCTTCGAGAGATCGCGACTTTCCCGAAGCAATGCCCCAAATCAAGGAAGACGCGCCGGTCACGGCAACGGTATGCCCAGCGAGCATCGCAGCAAACATTGGCGCATCGCCCCCCACGACGCCGCGCGTGTCTCCGCGCTGGCTCGCGCCGCGGGCGTGTCGACGGTCGTGGCCCAGTTGCTCGTGTGCCGGGGCATCGAATCGCCCGACGAAATTCGTGAGTTTCTCGATCCGAAACTCGTCGGGCTCCTCGACCCGGAAACCTTGCCCGGCGCCACTCGGGCCGCCGAGCGCATCGCCGCCGCCATTGCCGCGGGTCGCAAAATCTTCGTCTACGGCGACTACGATGTCGACGGCATGACCAGCGCCGCGATTCTCGTGCAATGCATTCGTCTCGTGGGCGGCGCCAGGTGGGGTACTATGTGCCGCATCGGCTTGATGAAGGCTATGGGCTCAACGACGAAGCCTTGGCCACGCTCGCCAGCCGCGGCGCCGAACTGGTGATCACGGTCGATTGCGGCGCCGCCAGCCCGCGCGAAGCGGCCACGGCCAAACGGCTCGGCCTGGAACTGATCATCACGGACCACCATCCGTTTGGCGCTGAAATGCCCGAGGCGGCGGCGATCGTGCATCCGCTCTTGCCCAGCGAACTGAGCGGGCTGCCCCCCTATCCGTTTCCCGGCCTTTGCGGCGCGGGCGTGGCCTTCAAGCTGGCGTGGGCCCTGTGCCAACAGGCGAGCCAGGCCAAGCGGGTGGGCGAGCGGATGAAAAACTTTCTCGTGCAAGCGCTCGGACTCGCGGCGATGGGCGCCGTGGCCGATGTCGTGCCGCTGGGCGTGGTCAACGGCTGCTTCGAAAATCGCATTCTCGTCCGGCATGGGCTCAAGAGCCTCAAGCATCAGCCCACGCCGGGTATCGAAGCGCTGCTCAAAGTGACGAAGCTCGCGGAAAATAGCGAGCTCTCGAGCGAGGATATCGCCTTTGCAATCGCTCCGCGGCTCAACGCGGCCGGCCGCTTGGGCCAAGCGACACTGGGCGTCGAACTGCTCACCACCGAATCGCCCGACCGCGCTCAGGCCCTCGCCGAGTACCTGCACGAGCTGAACTCGAGCCGCGAGAGTCTCGAGCGTAGCGTGTACTTGGCCGCCAGCAAGCAAGCCCAAGAATTCGATCTGGAAAACGACCGGGCCCTAGTGCTCGCGGGTCGCGGTTGGCATGCGGGCGTGATCGGCATCGTGGCTGGCCGGCTCGCCGAAAAACATCATCGGCCGGTGATCGTGATTTCGCTCGACGAGCTAGGGCTAAAGCCGGGCGTCGGCTCGGCCCGCAGTGTGCCAGGCTTCGATCTGCATGAAGCGCTGGCGGAATGTTCGTCGCGCCTCGTCAGCCACGGTGGGCATGCCGCGGCGGCCGGACTCAAGATCGACGCCCAATGGGTCGAGGCATTCCGCGGCGAGTTTTGCGAACACGCCGCGGGAGTCCTTGCCGGCGCGAGCCCGGTGGCGGAACTGCGGATCGATGGCGAAACCACCCTCAGCATGCTCACGCTCGAATCGCTCTCGCAGATGGAACGCTTGGCGCCCTTTGGTCATGGAAATCCGCGGCCGGTGTTGGCGGTGAGCGATGTCGAACTGGCTGAGCCGCCGCGCAAGATCGGCGGCGGCGAGCGGCACCTTTCTCTCAAGGTGCGGCAGCACGGAGCGGTGATGCGCGGCGTGGCGTTTGGCGGAGGAGAATGGGCCGAAGCGCTGGCTGCGGTCGATGGCCCGCTTTCGCTCGCCTTTCGTCCCGTGATCAATGAATTCAAAGGGCGCCGAACGGTGGAAATGCAAGTGGTCGACTGGCGCGTGTCCGACTCGGCGCTGACCGCGGGCAAAGGGTCGATCGGATCGTCGGCGGAGAGCTGATCAGCGGCGAATCGCGAGTGATATTCCAGTTGCGAGCTCATGCCCACGGCAAGTGGAGACATGCCACTCGGCCGACCGTCGCGGCTACATGACCGGCGAAGAGGCGCACAAGCTTGAAGCGCGAGCGAAAGAATTCCGGAAGATCGAGTGCGGAAATACGTCGAGATGAAGCGAATTCCTTCGCTGGCGCTTCAGGCTTGTGTTGGCTCGGCCGCTGGCGCTTCACGTTTGTATCGGCGCCACGGGCAAGGGAGTCATGCCGCGAACGCGACTCATGGCGTTTCAATCGGTTCGTCGGCGAGCGCTTCGGCGAGCAAGCGGCCGGTGGGGGACTCTTTCACGGCGGCGATGGCTTGCGGCGGCCCGGTGGCGATCACGCGGCCGCCTTCATCCGCGGCGCCGGGCCCCAGGTCGATGATGTAGTCGGCGGCGCGCATCATTTGCGAATTGTGCTCGATCACGATCAGCGAATGTCCCACGGCCAAGAGCGCTTCGAGACAATCGAGCAATTGCGCGACATCTTGAAAATGCAGGCCGGTCGTGGGCTCGTCGAGCACGAACAGGGTTCGTCCCCGCCGCATGCCACCCAGGTGGCTGGCGAGTTTTAATCGCTGGGCCTCGCCGCCGCTGAGCGTGTTGGCCCCCTGGCCGAGTCGCAAGTAGTCGAGCCCCACATCGATCAGCCGCTTGAGCTTGGCTTGCACTTTGGGCTGGCCGCGAAAAAAAGCAAACGCTTCGCGAACCGTCAGATCGAGCACCTGGGCAATGTTGCGCCCGCGATGCTTGATTTCGAGAATTTCCTTGCGATACCGCTGGCCGCGGCATTGACCACAGGTCATGTACACATCGGCCATGAACTGCATGTCGATCACGATCGCGCCGTCGCCATTGCAGGCGGTGCAGCGACCGCCCTCGACATTGAAACTGAAATGAGCGGCGGTGTAGTTGCGCGTGCGGGCCTCGAGGGTCTCGGCGAACAGGGCGCGAATCTCGTCGAACGCCTTGATATACGTCACCGGGTTCGAACGCGGCGAACGACCGATCGGCTCTTGATTGATGAGAATGACATCTTGAAGTTGGCCATCGCCAAACACATCGTCGTGGTCGAGCGGCGCGGGTGCTTCTTTTCGCAAGCGGCGGCACAAGGCCGGATAGAGCGTGTCTTCGACGAGCGTGCTTTTACCGGCCCCGCTCACGCCAGTCACAAGGCAGAGCACGCCGAGCGGAAACTCCACGGTGAGGTTTTGCAGATTGTTGCCCCGGGCGCCGACCAGGCGAACCGATCCGTGGGTGGCGCGCGACGGCGGGCGGTCCCTCCGCGGCCGCGGCGGCCCGCGAGATAGTCCCCGGTGAGGCTTCGTTCGCTGGCGAGCATGGCGGCGGGATTGCCCTGAAACACGAGCTTGCCCCCGCGTTCGCCGGCGCCGGGACCGATTTCGAGCACTTCGTCGGCCGCGCGAATGATCGCCTCTTCATGCTCGACGACCACGACCGTGTTCCCTCGATCGCGCAGCCGCAAGATCGCGTCGCGCAGGGCGCCGACATCCTGGGGATGAAGGCCGACCGAAGGCTCGTCGAGCACATACAGCATGTGCGACAGATTCGAGCCGAGCGCCGAAGTGAGCGCTACCCGCTGGGCTTCGCCGCCGCTGAGGTCGCGGAGCGTGCGATCGATCGACAAATAGCCGAGGCCCACCTGCTCCAAGAAGGCGAGCCGGCGCCGGGTTTCGTCGAGCATCAAGTGGCTAATCGACCGCTCGTGCGGCGTGAGATCGAGCCGATCGAGGAATTCACGCGCGACGGAAATCTTCATCCGCGAAATTTCCGCAATGTTCTTCCCGCCCACGCGCGTGGCCAAGGCTTCATTCCGCAACCGAGTTCCGCCGCACGCCGCACAGGGGCGATAGCGCCGCCAGCGGCTCAAGAACACGCGATGATGCATTTTGTATTTACGCCGCTCGAGCCAAGCAAAGAAACCATCCAGCCCGCCGAAATCGCGCTCCTTAACCCCGTGGGCCACGATCTCGCGCTCGGCGTCCGTGAGTTCGGAAAACGGGACATCGACGCGCAGTTTATAGTCCGACGCCAGCGCGAGCAGTTCCCTTAGCTCGTGGGCATAGGCCGGGGTGTTCCAGGGCGCGATCGCCCCGTTGGCGATCGATTTGCCGGGGTCGGGAACAATTCAGCTCGAGGTCCAGCTCCGCGATCGAGCCAAAGCCTTCACACACGGGACACGCCCCCAGCGGGCTATTGAAACTGAAAAGCTTTGGTTCCGGGTTGGGATAATCGTGGCCACAGTTCTCGCAGCGAAACGCGGTACCGAGCCGAGCAAGATGCCAGGGTCGCCCGTCGATCGTGGTCTCTCGCCCCCCCATTACGGAAGCGGCGACCGAGTCGCTTAGTTTTTCGGTGAGCTCGGCCAAGATCACGGCATGCCCATGTCCCTTGGCGAATGCCGTTTCGAGCGAATCGCGGAGTCGCTCGGGCGCCGAGCCGGCCGTGAGCCGATCGACGATTCCGTGGCAGGGGCCCTTTGATAGAGTGTCGGCGGCCGACCGCTCGGTCTCGAAGCCCGCGAGTCCGGTGAGATCGAGCGATCGGCCACCAACGATCGCCCGCACAAAGCCTTCTTCACGAAGCGCGGCGGCGATGGAGTTCCAGTCCGCGCCGGGTCGCGATTCGATCGCCCAGCCGATAATCAGTCGAACTCCGGCGGGCAAGCGGGCCAATCGCTCGGCCGCCGACTCGGCGGTGTCTCGCGAGATTTCGGCGCCGCAATCGACACAAAACACCCGGCCGATCCGCGCGAAGACCAGGGCAGATAGTCGATTGTTTCCGTCGCGGCGCCGACCGTGGCCCGATTCGAGCGGGTAGGATTCTTATGCGTGACGGCGATCGCCGGCGGAATGCCTTCGATGCTCTCGGCCTCGGGCTTTTGCAGCCGTTCGAGAAATTGCCGGGTATAGGCGGAGAAGCTGTCGATGTAGCGGCGCTGACCCTCGGCATAAAGCGTGTCGAGGGCGAGACTGGTCTTGCCACTGCCGCTCAGGCCCGCGACCACGATCAGTCGGCCATGGGGAATGTCGAGGTCAATCTCTTTAAGGTTATGCGCCGCGGCGCGGCGCACTCGAATCCATCGCTCGGTCACCGATTCCGCCTTTGCAGGATTTTCGCTACCCATGCCCGGGGGGAGTCCGGTCATGGCCGGGTAGGCGACATTGGCCATTTTCGCATGAGGCGACGCCGCCCCAGCGATAGCGGCGCCGGGCAATGTGGCCATAGATCCATTGCCACAGCGGCAAACTTCCTGGCAGATGCAGCAGCGGGGCTAACGGCCAGAGCCTCGGAATGGATCGCGACAGCACTCGCGCCGCGGCCGCTCCGGCATGTCGCCCTCCCTGCGGGTCGACCAGCACCATGCTTCGCATCAGGTCGTCGAATTTCAAGTCGGGATAGCGCAGGTAGACCTCGGAGTCATGCAATGATAAGTAGGCTACCCGCCGACCGCGATCCCAATCGAGTAGCCGCCGGACGCTGGCGAGGCAAAATTTACATTCGCCGTCGAAAATGAGCACCAAGCGCGGGTCGCCGACGGCCGCGCGGAAAGGCGTCCATGGGCGGAGCGTCGAGTGTCGAAGAGGGAGCGTTGGGCTCAGACATTACGATTTCTCATGCAATTTGAACAAAACAGCCCGCCGGAGGCTAACCGAGAAAAAATACGGTCGCCTGTGGTTGGCGTCGGGCCGCGAGGCCCTGGTTTCCGTAAACCGGCTCCCTGTCATCAGTTTAGCTCACCAGCGCCACCGAGTTCGCCACCGCCGAAATAGGGAAATGCGGCCATCCGTTGGCTTGAATCGGGCATGTCGTGCGTTTACATTGCATAGTAGCGTTTCTTGTCCCGGAATGAAGCCTCTACGGACCGAAGCGCAGCATCGAGCGCGGTGGACTTTTTGTTCGGAGCGGGTGGTTTTTTCGCCGGCCGCGAACCAAAAGGCACAAGGCGACGTGTTTTGGAACAGGTTCGCGAAACGAGGTTCAAGGGCCATCGGTTCGCGCGGTCGGCGCTGGCTGGCCGCAGGGTCAGCAAAATCGGCGCCGACGGAATATCCCATCTTACTTCGCGGTCCCGGGGCGGCTACGTCGCGTATTTACTTCGACGTGGCTGTTTTGCCACGCTAAGCTTTTTTGACGACTTCCACCTCTCCTCCCTTTCCCTTATGGGAGAGAATGGGGCGAAGGCTAAACGGAGATTCTCTGTTTTATGGTGATCGAAAAATCGACGCGGCGGCGCGCGAGACAAGGGTTTAGCCGTCCGACGCAGGGCGGCATTTTGCCACGTATTTAACGAGCGACCGGAGCGCGATGAGCAACTGGGGGCTACTGCTGCTGGCCGCCGTTGGTTTCGTGACAACCTTGGCGGTGACGCCAACGGTTGCCGCGTTGGCGTGGCGTTTCAAAATCACGGATCGCCCCGATGGCCATCGCAAACTGCACAATCGCCCGATTCCGCTGGGCGGGGGTGTGAGCATCTTCGTCGGCCTGTGGATGGCGGTATTTGTCGGCATGTGGCTCCGCGAGCCCTGCGGCACCCTGCTCCGCCGCGAATGGCCGGAGCTCTTGAATCTGCTCTGGGCCAGCACCGTCATTATGATCATCGGCTTGATCGACGATCGCGTGAATCTCCGCGGTTGGCATAAGCTCTTCGGACAACTCCTCGCCGGAGCAACCCTGGTCGCCACGGGGCTCGAAATCCGCGAGATCAGTCTCTTTAACCAGGTGATCGATCTCGGCTGGTTCTCCAAACCGTTCACTCTCTTCTGGCTCGTCGGCGCGATGAACTCGCTCAACTTGCTCGATGGCATCGATGGCCTCGCCACCACCGTGGGCGTGATTCTAAGTGTCACGCTCGGTGTCGCCGCCTTGCTCTGCGGACGCTACATGGAATCGCTGGTGATCGCCGCGCTGGTCGGGAGCCTGTGCGGCTTTTTGCGATTCAACTTGCCGCCCGCCCGCATGTTCCTGGGCGACGCGGGCAGCATGCTCATTGGCCTCATTATCGGCGCGCTGGCGATTCGAAGCACGCTCAAGGGGCCGGCCACCGTGGCATTCGCCGCCCCGCTCGCGGTCTGGACGATTCCGATTTTCGACTCGACCGCCGCCATTTTGCGACGCAAACTTACCGGCCGAAGCATCTACGCCTCGGACCGAGGCCACTTGCATCATCGACTCATGGCCCGATCGGGCAGCTCGCTTCGCACTCTGTTTTGGATCGGCTCGTGTTGCTTCGTGACTTCGGTCGGGGCCGTCATCAGCTTATGGCTCAAAAACGATCTGGTGGCGCTCGTCACTTCGTTTTGCGTGATGGGCACTCTAATTTCGACTCGGGTATTCGGTCACGTTGAATTGCAGCTTTTGTCGAATTCGATGCGCCGCTTCGGCGGCAATGTGCTGGGATATGTCGGCGCTCGACACGCGCCGGGCACCATGCGGCGGTGCGACTTCAGGGCACGCGTCCCTGGGACCAACTTTGGAGCGGCTTGCTCGAGTTTACCGATAAATTCAACCTGCATTCGATTCGACTCGATGTGAACATGCCCGCCTGTCACGAGGGCTACCATGCCTCGTGGGCGAGCCCGATTCGCTGTGAGGCGAGCCGGGTTTGGCGCACGGAAATTCCGCTCTTTGCCGGCGAACAGGTGTTGGGCCGCTTGACCATCACCGGCCAACGCGACCACTCGAGCGCATGCGAAGTGATCGATCGCTTGATGGATTTTCTCTATCCCTTCGAGTGCCGACTCTCGGAGATCGTGAGCGAACAGGTCGCGGTGTCGCGGGCCAACGCCGCGTCGGGTTCGGGACCGCTCGCCGCGCTCGCGCCGATTGCCACGCCCGCTCCGCTTGTCCCGCCGCTGGGCGAGGGGCCGCGCTCCGCCGCGCCGGCGGGCGCAATGGGGCCGAGCGAGGATTGGGCCGCCAGCAAGCCAACCAGCAAACTCTAAACGCCCCGCGCGATCCGCCTATAACATCGCGGCGAAATCTTCTTCCTCGTTGAAAACCCGACAAGCATACCGGACATGACCGCAAAAACAATCTTAGTAGCTGGCGGAGGCGGATTCATCGGCGGCCACTTGATCGCGGAATTGCGCCGCGCGGGCCGAGCGCGAATTCGCGGCGTCGACATCAAGCCCGTCGCCGAATGGTATCAAGCCTTCGACGACGTGGAGAACATCGAGGCCGATCTGCGCGATCGCGACGCCTGCTTGACTGCCTGCCGAGGCGTCGACGAAGTGTACAATCTCGCCGCCGACATGGGTGGCATGGGCTTTATCGAGACTCACAAAGCCGAGTGCATGCTCTCGGTGCTCATCAATACCCATCTGCTGCTGGCCGCGAGAGCCGCCGGCGTGGGTCGCTACTTCTACGCTTCGTCGGCCTGTGTCTACAACGCCAACAAACAACGCGACCCGCGCGTGACCCCGCTGCGCGAAGAAGACGCCTACCCCGCCTTGCCCGAAGATGGCTACGGCTGGGAAAAGCTATTTTCCGAGCGCATGTGCCGCCACTTTACCGAAGACTACGGGCTCGTGACCCGCGTGGCTCGGTTTCACAATGTCTACGGTCCTTTGGGCACTTGGGAAGGCGGACGCGAAAAGGCGCCGGCCGCCATTTGCCGCAAAGTGATCGAGGCAAAGCAAAGCGGTCGCCACGAAATCGAAATCTGGGGCGACGGCGAGCAGACGCGCAGCTTCACCTATATCGACGACTGCCTCGATGGCATCCAGCGAATCATGCGATCCGAAGTCGCCGAGCCGCTCAATCTCGGCTCGAGCGAGTTGGTCACGATCAATGGGCTGGTCGATATCGTCGAACGGATCGCCGGCCTCAAGCTCAAGCGGCGCTATGATCTCTCGGCGCCCAAGGGCGTCAACGGACGCAATAGCGACAATGCCAAGATCGAGCAACTGCTCGGCTGGGCGCCATCGATTCGCCTTGTCGACGGCATGCAAAAAACCTACGCCTGGATCCTCGAGGACTACCGCCGTGTGCGCGGCCAGACACTCGCCCCGGCGGGCCCGTGAATGTGACCGGCGCCGCTCGGCTCGTGCGATTCCGGCCTTGCTGCTCCCGTTGGGCGCCGGATCGGCCCATATCCCCCGGATAATGGGCCAGCGACCCGCGAGCCCTGTTTTGCCGGGCGCCGAATTCGCGTCGAGCTCGCGGTCGACCTCCATCCATCCCGCCGCTTATTTCCATGGCCAACGTGGTTTATCTTTGCGACTGGTTGCCGCCCGACTTCGGGGCCGTGGGGCAATACAGCCTGCTCTTCGCCGCCGAGGCGCCGAGCGCGGCGATAAAGTGCTGCTCGCCGGACTCTCGTCGACGGCCGACTCGCGCGAATGCCGCCCGTTGGGCCAGGGCGAGCTCGGCATTTTGCGGCTTCGCACCAAAATGCTCGATCGCGGGCGATTCCTCAAGCGGCTGCCTTGGACGCTTTGGACCAATGCCCGGCTCCTCGGGAGCGTGCGCCGCGAGTTGCTCGCCTGCGACGAGATCGTGTTTACCGGCAGCCCGCCGTTTCTCTTGCACTACATCGCCCCGCTGAACCTGATGTTTCGCAAGCGGTTGGTCTATCGCATCACCGATTTTCATCCCGAGTGCCTCATGGCCGGGCTGCCGCGTTCGTATCTGCCGCTGCGGCTGTTTTATCGCTTGACCCTGTTCTGGCGCCGCCGCGTCGACCGGTTCGAAGTGCTCGGCCACGATCAACGCGAGCGGTTGCTCGAGATCGGGATTCCACCAGAGCGAATCGAGCTCAAGCCCGACCCGCGCCCACGCCGATCGATCCTCAAGCCGCCCCGCTCGCGCGCCCCGGCGAACTGGCCGGCAAGACTATCTTGCTCTATTCGGGCAACTTCGGCGTGGCCCACGACCATGAAACGCTGCTGGCCGGCTATGAGCTCCATCATCGCCAGGGCAGCGGTCGCGTGGCGCTGTGGCTCAACGCGATCGGCGTCAAGGCCGACCATGTCGAGCGGCGCCTCCGGGCCATGGGACTGCCGGTGCTGCGGAGCCAGCCGGTTCCTCTCGACCTGCTGAACCGTTTGCTGGTGACGCCCGACGCGCATCTGATTACGCTGAGCGACGCGTTTATCGGATATGTGCTGCCGTCGAAAGTGCATGGCTGCGCGGCGTCGGGTCGCGACGTATTATTCATCGGAGGAGCGGCCTCCGACGTGGACCGCATTTGCCGCGACCCGGCGCGAACGAGCGGCGGGGTGTACGAACGGGTAGCCGTGGGCGACGCCGCCGGGCTGTCCGCGGCGCTCGAACGTCTGGCCGACCGAGCCTCTCCTCCCCCTTAAGCGCCGCCGAGGCGAATGAGCAATCGTCGATCAAGTGAAGACGAAGCACGCGAAATTATTGAATCCCGGCCGCCTCCCGGCCTTTTAGACACCGAAAACAAACCGTGTCCATGACCACCGAGCTCACACCGCCGCCGAATGTCGCCCCCGCCTCGAACTCGGCCGCGGAAGCGTCGTCGCCGGTGACGATCATCGAAGCCCGCCCCGGCTGGCGCCCCCTCGATCTGAAAGAACTGTGGCGCTACCGCGAGTTGCTATGGTTCATGTCGGTGCGCGATATCAAGGTGCGTTACAAACAGACGGCGCTCGGCGCGGCGTGGGCCGTGCTTCAGCCGCTGTTGACGATGGTGGCGTTCACCATTTTTTTCGGTCGACTGGCCGGGCTCGATGAACGCAGCACGATTCCCTACCCGCTGCTCACATTCTGCGCGCTCCTGCCCTGGCAGCTTTTCGAATATTCGCTCACTCAGTGCGGCAATAGTCTGGTGGCCAGCGAGCGGCTGATTACCAAAGTTTATTTCCCGCGGCTCGTGATCCCGCTTTCGGCCGTGGCTTCGGGCCTGGTCGACTTCGCGATCTCGCTGGTGATTCTCGCGGCGATGATGCTATGGTATGGCGTGGCGCCCGGCGCGGCCATCGTGACACTGCCGCTGTTCGTGTTGCTCGCCCTGGCCACGGCCCTGGCGGTGGGGCTTTGGCTCTCGGCGCTCAATGTGCAATTTCGCGATGTGCGGTACACGATCCCGTTTCTGTCGCGATTCTGGCTGTTCGTGACCCCCGTGGCCTATACCAGCGATATCGTGCCCGAGCGCTACCGCACACTGTTCGGGTTGAATCCCATGACCGGCGTGGTCGAGGGCTTTCGTTGGGCACTGCTGGGGTCGGCCGAAGCGCCGGGGTGGCAGTTGGCCGTGTCCGTCGGCATGACGGCGGCGCTGCTCATCGGCGGGTTGTTCTACTTTCGGCGAATGGAAAAGTCTTTTGCCGATGTGGTGTAGCCGCCGAGCGCCTTCGCGACGGTCACTTGTGACCGTAGATTTTCACGCTGAATAAACAGACGAAGCCGGGAGTCTTTTCCGGAAAACCGACCGTGATATACCGGCCGCGAATCGGTTCTGGTAGTCGCAGATTATAAATCTGCTCGGCCGACGTGATCGTGGCCACTTGGCGTCCGCGCTGCTGGGGTGAGCTCGATATCCAGACACCCGCGCCAACGAACCTTTCAAAAAGCGCCGCTTGGCGGCGATTCTCGATTTCGATTCGCGTAATCGACGCGCTCGCGTGCAGATCAATCGTCAAATGCGCGCCGAGATCGTTCTCGCCCGAGTGGCATGCGAATTCATTATTGTCGAATAGGGGTCCGACTCCCGTGAGCAAAGCGGGCGATTGTCCTCGCTCCGGCCACTGAGACGACATCGTGAAGCTTGCACGTAGCGACAATAGTTCATCCGGCCCGCGCGAACTGCTGGAGCTGCTTTGTAGTTCCTCGACCCGCTTCGCGGCTTGTGTTTTTTCCAAACCAGCGAGCGACGGAATCGCCTTCTCATACCAATATTTCGCGCGATCCGAGGCGATATCTCGCAGCTTGCTCTTCGCGGCTTTGCGGTATTCGAACCAAGAATCCGCCAGCTTGACTTGCTCGGCCGGTTTTTTGGGTTCGGCCGCGTCTTGCTTCGCACAAGCCGCGAGGCCCGCGTCGTCGGCTTTGGCCAAGAGCGGCAGGCCGGTTTTCCAATCCGATTTCACAAGGCACAGATACCGGCCGAGAACCAAGTTCGCCTCGGCGTCGCTGGGATTGCTCGCCAGCGTCTCGCGAGCGGTAGCCGCGGCGTCAAACGCTTTTTGCTGTTCTTGCAAGGCTTTGAGCCGCGCGGACACCAGCTTCGCCGACTCCGGGCTATGGATTTTGTTGGCGAGCACAATCGCCGCCTGAGCCAAGCGAATTGCCTCTTCGAATCGCTCGGCGCTCGCGGCGGTGTCGATGGTTTCCATCATTTGCAAACCAATCGCGGTGGCGACCGCCGGATCGCGAGTGGTCTTGGCGCCATCGACGAGGGTTTCCGTCACTTCATGCAGACGGTCCAACTGAAACCGCATTACCAGTCGCTCGGCCGCGTCAACCGCGAGCGATGGCTTGCCCGCTCGCAGCGCGAGTTCGCGGGCCGCGTCCCAAAGCGCATATTGACTGGTCGAATCGCGTTCCTCGTCGCCCTGCTTGAGCAGTGTTTGGGCAAGCTCTTCGCGACGTTCGGCAGTCGTCGCCCCGGCAAATTCCTTCGCGAAGATCGATTTAATCTTCTTGCTCGCGGCGGCGATTTCATCGGCGCTGGGCGCAGGCAACCGCTTCTCGACGCCCACCATCGCCGACGCCTGGGCCGCGGGCGCTTCGCTTTCCTGAGGCTTCGCCGTCGTGGTCTCTTTCGGCTCCTCGACGCTCGGCTCGATGAGTTGCTTCGGGCGAATCTTGTCTTTTTCCTTCAGAGGACCAATGGCCTGGGCCACGCGAACACCCGAATCGGCCTCCTTGACGGGATCGGACCTTTTCGGCGGTTCGTCGAGCGACTCGGTGCGGGGAGCGGTTGCGTGATCGGCGCCGCCCGCTGGGTTGACCGCCTGCGCGGTGGGTTGTTGGCTCCGCGACTTTTCCTCGCTCGGCTTTGCCTTGGCGTTTGCGCCCGCGGCCGCTTTCGGCGCGGAATCGCTTTGGGCAACAGGCGCCGGCTGGGCCATGTTCCAATAGGCGAGGCCGGCGCCGGCTAAAACGACGATTCCAATCGCTCCCATCACCAGCGGCGCGAGGCTTGTCCGCTGTTTCTTCCGGCGGCCGCGGGCGCTCTTGTACCCATCGGCCCGAAAATCAACGGCAAAACCGGCCGGCTTTTCCGCGACCGTCGCGCTCGACCGCCCGCTGGCCGCGGGTTGCGATGCCGCGGCAGTCGATGCCCTGACGCCGACGCCCTCGGCCGCGGCCCGCGCCGCGCTGCCGCGGAGGAGCTCGTCGTAGCGCTGCTTCTTGGCCGGATTGAGCAGGCACACCCGGGCGGCGGCGAGCTCGTTCAACACTCGCTGCGATAGCTCGCCCTGCTTGCCCGACTGGAAGGTGCGCACATGGGCCATTTGCCGATCGGCCGCGGTCGCGATCACATCGGCGCTGGTCTCGAACATCTCGATTCCGAGCAGCCGATAATGATTGGGCGGCCGCTCCGGCGAACGAATGCCGAGCCACGAGAGATAGGGGTCGAATGCTTCAGCCATGGGCGATCGACTAGAATGCGATGAGGAACGCTTGTGCGGATCGCGGCCGGATGTTCCGATAATACGGGCCAGCCGCGCTTCTGGCGACCCGCGCATCCGCGGGCTATAATTATCGAATCACCAAGTCCGCGGCTGTTTTGCCGCCGCCTGATTCACGTGTGCTAAAAACCGCTCGCCGCCCGGGCCGCGTTTCCGGGATAATCGAAGGGTCACGACGTCTCACGGACCGCGGGGTCTCGGACACGTTGTCGTCCGCGGTATGAACAACGCCTTCCGACAGGCATTTAAGCCAGTATGAGCGACATCGCCATTCGCGTCAATGAACTGTCGAAGCGCTATCTCGTGGGCCGGCCGCGAGAGCGTTACCGTTCGCTGCGCGATTCGCTGATGACGAGCTTGGCCCGCCCGTTTTCGCGGCCCTCGGAAGCGGAACGCGAGGCCCAAATCCTCTGGGCGCTTAAAGACATATCGTTCGAAGTGCGGCACGGCGAGGTGATGGGCATCATCGGCCGCAATGGCGCGGGCAAAAGCACGCTCCTAAAAATCCTTTCCCGCATCACGGAGCCCACTTCCGGCCGGGCCACGATCCACGGCCGCGTGGGCAGCCTGCTGGAAGTCGGCACCGGTTTTCACCCGGAACTGAGCGGTCGCGAAAACATCTACATGAACGGCGCCATCCTGGGCATGAGCCGCGCCGAGATCACGCGCAAGTTCGACGAGATCGTGGCCTTCGCCGAAGTGGAACGATTCGTCGACACCCCGGTCAAACGCTACTCGAGCGGCATGTACATGCGGCTGGCCTTCGCGGTAGCGGCGAATATGGAGCCGGAAATCCTCGTTGTGGATGAAGTATTGGCGGTCGGCGATATCGCATTTCAGCGAAAGTGCCTCGGCAAGATGACCGATGTCGCCAAGCACGGCCGCACGGTTCTATTCGTGAGCCACAACATGGAAGCGGTTCGGAAACTTTGCCAAAGTGCGCTTCTGATGGACGACGGACGCATCCTCGCCGAGGGACCGGTGTCGTCAGTAATTGAGTCATATTTGTCACAGTCTAGCAAGTCGCAATTGACGTACGAATTGCCCCCACCGACGGAGCCCGTCACTCCCGGCTATGCGATTACGGCGACTGTCGAAGATGAACAAGGTCGCTCCGCGGTTTCGATCCCCGTGGGGAAGCCTTGGCAGGTCCGGGTGCGTTTTCGCATTTGCGCTCCGCTAGAGCATTTCATTATTGGAATGGGCATTATGACGCCGGCAGAAACGTCGCTTCGGACGACGTGGACGGATCCGCGCCCGATCGCGCCCGGGGAATACGATGTCGTATTTTACGAACCGACTTTATGGCTCGAACCTGGACGATATACCCTTGCAATCGGATTATCCGAATACGAGCGGGCAATTTATTTCAACATTGGTCCAGCGGTGTTGGATGTTGCGCCGGTGAGCGACGGGTTGAACCTTGTACGAATATCTGGTTGCGGGGTGATTCTAAACCCAATGCCTTACGATCTCGAGCCGATCAATCAAACAAAACCGTTGCATTTGGACTCACACGACGCCTTCGGCGAACCCAAGAACCATGCTAAAACCGATTATTAAGAAGACGCCGCTATTTCACCTGCTCCTCAAGCTTCATTTCGCATATTCGGATCATATGGCGGTTCAGCGATGGAAGCGAGCAGGGCGTCCCGCGCCCCGCCGGAAGTCTTTAAGCGCCGGACGGTTCTAGAAATTGCCAAGCAGGCGCAAATTCAATACGCTCGTCGAAACAGGAACATTTCATGGCGACATGTTGAACGCCTGCAAAGACACATTCAAAACGGTTGTGTCCGTCGAACTAAGCCCAGAATTGTACAAAGAAAACGTTCGGCGATTTTCAAAATCACCAAATGTGCGGCTATTCCATGGCGACAGCGCCCAAATACTGCCCGAGATCTTAAACGAGATTGAGGTTCCATGTCTTTTTTGGCTCGATGGCCACTATTGCTCTGGAATTACGGCTCGTGGGAATGTCGATACACCGATCATTCATGAACTCGGCGCAATTTTCGAACACCCGCATAATTCCAACGTCGTCCTCATAGACGATGCGCGCCTTTTCAACGGCGCCGATGATTACCCCACGCTCGAAGGACTTCGGACCCTTATTGCGCAACGAATGCCCGGGTGGGTCTTCGAGGTAAAGGACGATATTATTCGAATTTACAAAGACGCGCGTCCTTGATTTGAGCAACATCACTTATTCTGCGAGATTCTACGTTGCGAAAAAAAGCCGGTCGGGCATGAAAGCGGGATCACTCGATGTTCATGAAAATGGTTGTTTCCAATATAGCTCTCTTCGCACGTAAGCTTTCTCGGCTTTACAAAACACGCAAGGGAATGATGTGGCTTCGCGGCCAATTCAAAGATTTTTATCGCCTTTCCAAAACGAGTGATCGGGGTTTCAGATTATCTTGGGAGGATCGTTTTCCCTGTCTGGGTGATGACACGTCCATGACGGACTTCGATCGGCATTACATTTATCACACAGCATGGGCAGCGAGAATTCTGGCTAGGACGAAGCCAGCCACGCATGTCGATATATCGTCGGCGCTTTATTTCAGCGCGATCGCTTCCGCGTTTTGTCCGGTAGATTTTTACGATTTTCGTCCCGCCGACATCCAACTATCGGACCTCACTTCGGGAGCGGCCGATCTGACCGCCTTGGCTTTCGCGGACCAAAGCATCCCTTCGCTGTCGTGCATGCATGTCGTGGAGCACATCGGACTGGGGCGCTATGGCGACCCTTTAGATCCCGACGGAGACTTGAGAGCAATGCGCGAACTCGCGAGAGTGTTGGCGCCCGGCGGCTCTCTGCTCTTTGTGGTGCCGGTCGGCAAACCAGTCATTCAGTTCAACGCGCATCGTATCTATGCGTACCGGCAAATTCTAGAAGCGTTCCCAGAATTGAAACTTCGGGAATGGAGGCTGATTCCGAGATGATCCTATCGCCGGGGGCCTACTGAACAATCCGTCACCCGCGCTTGCCGATGCTCAAACTTATGGTTGCGGATGCTTCTGGTTTGAGCGTCCGTTGCCGATTCAATAACGCGGGCCGACCACGCTTGATTCATTGCCAAGCCGCACAGCTCGCTAACACTTACGCCGAAATATCAAATGTCGATCCTAAGGCGTCTCGCAATTAGACTTTCAGGATGCGCCTATGCCCAAGGCGTCTTGGAGCGAAATGTTCAACGTTCGCTCTTTTTGTTGGGAGTAGGATCGGGCGCGGGTGTGGCCTCGAGCGGCGAGCGCGCGATTTTTCGCGCGCTCTCGAAAACATGCGATGCACCGTACCGTGTATTCGATGTAGGCGCCAATCGCGGGCAGTTTCTGCAACTTGTCCTCGCGAATCTTCCGCAAGGCGAACTGGAAATCCATTGTTTCGAACCCGGACGCGAAACTTTTGCGCTCCTACGCAATGCAGTTCCGGCAAATTCCAAGATTCGAATGAATAACGTCGGCGTCGGAAAGGAATGCGGCGAAGCCGTGCTGCACTATGATGAACCGGGATCGGGGCTCGCCTCGCTCACGAAACGGAATCTCGTTCACGAACAAACCCTGTTTGATAAATCCGAAGTCGTCCGTCTCACGACGATCGATGACTATTGCTCCGAAAATAATATTTGCCGAATCAATCTACTGAAACTCGATATCGAGGGACACGAGCTCAACGCGCTCGTCGGCGCCTCCGCGTTGTTCCGCCGCCAAGCGATCGACGTTGTCACTTTCGAATTCGGTGGTTGTAATATCGACACGCGTTCGTTCTTCAAGGATTATTGGCTGTTTTTCGTACGAGCGGGTATGGAATTGTTCAGGATCACTCCTTCAGGATATTTTAATCCCATTCACCGTTACGGAGAATTTAACGAACAATTCGTGACGACGAACTACATGGCCGTAGCGAAAGGCCGGCTGGCTGGCGGCATTGTTTTGTAGCGGCGCGGCACTTCGAATATCTCCGACTTCTATCGTGGCTGGAAACAATCATTCGCACGAAATTATCGGGCAGGCTCGAAACGTGATTGTCGTTCATCGTTGATTACATGGCTTTCGACATCGCCATCCTGGAAGACATTATCCGGACAATCGAGAATCGCCACCCAGGGGAGTCCTGGATTGAAGCGGTCATTTCCGCAGTCGCGAAACTTGACGAGTGCGAACGCTCCTCCGGCTTTTCCGAATTCGAGACCTGCGGAAATTACCTGTGTGATTATTTCCCGGACCGCTTCATCAGCTTAGGAGGCTCCGACTGGTCCAGCAAGCGCCGATATTTCGGTGATTTTTGGCGCATGCGGCCGTCGCGAGTTTTCGAGGGTTTAGGTCGATTTCATATCATCAGTATCTCGACGATGACGAGGCCGCGACGGAGATGTCCTGGAATCCGCCAAACACCGCGTTGCGGCCGAGTTGGCTTCAGTCGACCCGCTGGCTACTCGGGAAGATGTTCTCGCGTTTGCCATGGTGATCGAAGTTCGGCTGAAATTCGCTTAGTTTAATTATTCGTCCGATTAACCCGGGCCTTTGGAGAGCTGAAGCCATGTTTATTTCGATACTAAAACGGACCCCATTATATATTCCGCTTCGCCAGTTGCGACGCAAGTGGTTGGCGCGAATAGCGATTCGCAACTGGAAACAAGCAGGTCGTCCCGCGCCGCCCCCCGAGGCGTTCAAACGAAAGACCGTCCTCGCGATCGGCAAGGAGCGAGGGCTCGTTACTCTTATAGAGACCGGCACATTTCATGGCGACATGGTAAATGCATGCAAAAAGGCGTTTAAGACGATTGTTTCCATCGAGTTGAGTCCGCAACTGCAACAAGAGAACGCAGAACGTTTTTCGAGATTTCCCGGCATACGCATTATTCACGGAGACAGCGCCAAGATACTCCCCGGCCTTTTAAAGGAAATCGAGCCGCCATGTCTGTTTTGGCTCGATGGACATTTTACCCCGGCGAGCAGAAGTGCTCGGGGAGATATAGAGACTCCCATCATGCAAGAGCTCGACGCTATTTTCGAACATCCGCACGAGTCGAATGTGGTGTTGATCGACGACGCCCGGCTCTTCATCGGCACGCATGACTTCCCGACGCTCGACGATGTCCGAAGCGTTGTCTCGGAGCGAATGCCCGGGTGGAGCTTTGAGGTCAAGGACGATATTATCCGTATTTACAGCGGCTCATGCCTTCCAAACCCATGATATTTGTTTGCGCCGGAATCGGTCGCGGCCTACTTCTTGGCGGTGGCGAAAGCCCGTCCCGCCGGCGCCGTTTTCCGTTAATCCGCGCATTCGTCGGATTTGTCTTTGATCGTATTTTGGCAGACTCGGCATATGATCATCGTCAAACTGCATGGAGGGCTAGGAAATCAACTGTTTCAATATGCGATGGCGCGCGAACTGGCGCAAAAAAGCGGGGCGAACTCAAGCTCGATGTCAACGCCGGATTCGATCGTGATCCCTACGAACGCCGCTACTCGCTCGGCGCCTTCAATATCCACGAGAAGTTCGCTTCGCAGGCCGATATTCATCGCTTGACCGTGCCTCGCATGCCTTGGCATTTATACCGTATAGTGCGGCGACTCAAGCCGTATTACCGGCGCACTGTGCTCGTGGAGCCTCCGCGGAAGCAATTTTCCTACGATCCCAACGTGCTTCGCTGCCGCGACGACGTCTATCTTTTCGGTTTTTGGCAACATGCTAGTTACTTCGCGGACAGCAAGGAACTTTTGCGTGAAGAATTCACGCTCCGCCACGCTCCAAGCGCCGCGACGGAGCAAGTGGCTCGTCGCATTCGCGATACGCCTTCTTTATGCGTGCATGTGCGACGGCTTCACGGCGTGAGCGCCAGCGGGTCCACGCTGAGCGATGGCGTTATCCAGAGCTTCGGGCAGTCGCCACTCGCCTACTACACTTCGGCGGCCGAATTCATCGCCCTGACCGAGCCGACCTGTGAGGCGTTCGTGTTTGCCGACGATCCCCAATGGGCCAAGGAACATTTGAAGTTGCCGTTTCCCGCAACCTTCGTGATGCACAACGGCCCCCACGATGCTCACGAAGATTTGCATCTAATGTCGCTTTGCAAACACTTTATCATTCCCAACAGCACCCTGAGCTGGTGGGGCGCTTGGCTCGGACGCGATCCGCAAAAGATCGTGTGCGCTCCTCGGCGGTGGTATACCGACCGGAATCCCGATCTTTCCGGGCTGCTTCTCCCGGGTTGGAAGATTTTTTGATGCCCAGCTCGGTTTCGCGCAGCCGCTGGGCGGTCTATCAGACAATCGCGCGAAACGCGCGCCGCAAGTTGTTTACAGGCGTGCGTAGCTCACAGCGTGAAACCCGCTTTCGTGGCGTCGTCGTGGAACATTTTTACGGTGTCTAGCGAGTAGTCAGTCAAATCCTTGCCCACCAGGCTTAGCTTTTTCAGCACATCGTTCGTCACTGTGATGATCTGGCAGCCGATCGCGTCGGCTTGGAAAATGTTCAACAACTCGCGAGGGCTGGCCCAGATCAGCTCTTGAGTCTTATACGGCGCGAGCATCGCCACCGCGGCGGTCATCATCGGCGTCGGGTCGACGCCCGTATCCGCGATGCGGCCGGCGAACACACTCACGCAACTCGGCGCGTGGTCGGCGAGGGCGGCCGACACATCGCGCACTTGGGCCAGCGTCATCAGGGCCGTGACATTCAGCTTGACTTTGGCCTGGGCCAGGCGGCGAATCAGGTCGTAGGCCGGGGCCGCTTTGGTGTTGGTCACCGGAATCTTCACATACACATTGTCGCCCCACTCGGCGATCATGCGGCCTTGCCGCTCCATTTCGGCGAAGTCGTCGGCGAAGACTTCGAACGAAATCGGCCGATCGCGAATCACGCTCAGCACATCGAGGGCAAACGCGCGATAGTCGGTAATGCCGGCTTTGCGCATCAAGGTGGGATTGGTCGTGAAGCCGGCGATATGGGGCAGCGATGCCATTTCGAGCATGCCGGCTTTGTCGGCCCCATCGGCAAAGATTTTCACTCGCAGCGATTCGAGAGTTTTCATGGGATTCCGTGTGCTGGGGTTTACGTTTCGCGCGCCTGGGTCGCGTTTAAGATCAGGTCGACCGCCGCGGGCAAATCGTCGACCGCGTGGTCGGGCTGGCATTTTTGGGCCTGACTGTAGAACTTATCAATGAGCAGCGTGCGGCAACCGGCCGCGGCGCCGGCCGCCACATCGCTCCAGCGATCGCCCACCATGTAGCTCGCGGGGAGCGCGATGCCGCGTCGCCCCGCGGCGGCGATCAACATGCCGGGCTTCGGCTTGCGGCACGAGCAGGCGTCGGCATTGTCGTGGTAACACACCACGATCTCATCGACCGGCAGCGACTCGCGCAATCGGGCGTTGATCGCCTCGACGGCCTCGCGAGTTTGGCGCCCCGGGCCACGTCGGGTTGGTTGGTCACTACAATGAGCTCCCAGCCGCTTGCCCGCAGCCGAGCCAGCGCGCCAGCAACGCCGGGCAGAATCTCGAGCTCGGCCGGGCCGTCGGGCGGATGTGGCACGCCCTCGACGACCGAAATCGCATTGAGCACGCCATCGCGATCGAGGAAAACGGCGCGTCGAACTGGGTGGAGCATGGCTGCCAGGGTCAGGCGGGGAATTGCTTGGTTCGATCGGACTATTATAACGTGCGGTCGCCGCCGGCTAGAGTCGCAATTCCGCGACTCGCCGCCGTTTTGAAGCGGCAGTGATTACCGAGTTTGCCGAATATTCGATTCGCGCGAGCGACGCGTGTCGAATGGGTTCGGCCGGTCGTTGCGAGCGTTGCGCCGAATCGCGCCTGGCGGGCAATCCCAATCGCGCCTGGCGGGCAAACCTGTGTTACGATGGAGTCTTTGGCTGAGCACGCGCGGCGCAATCGGCGGCTGCAATCGCGTGGCTCGCGTCTCCCGTCGAATCGCCTTCCCTTTGGCACTCTTTCAGTTCAACTGGCCGCTCCATGTCGCAATCTTCGAGTCCTGGCGCCGAACTGAAGCTGGAAGCTTTGCTACGCGAAAAAACGGCCGTGGTCGGCGTGGTCGGGCTCGGATATGTCGGCCTGCCGCTGGCCCAGGCGTTTGCCGCCGCTGGCTTTCGCACGCTGGGATTCGATGTCGACCCGGCAAAGCTCAACCGCATCGGCGCGAGCAGAGCGCAAGCCGGCGGAGACCCAGGCGACGCGGGCGTTCGACGTGGAGCGCTCGAGGCCACGGGCGATATGCGGCGGCTGGGCGAGGCCGACGCGATCGTGATTTGCGTGCCGACGCCGCTCACGGCTGATCGCGAGCCCGACCTCACGCAGATCGAGTCGGCCACACGCGAGATCGCGGCGCGGCTCAGGCCCGGACAGTTGATCGTGCTCGAGAGCACGACCTATCCGGGCACGACTCGGGATGTGGTCGCGCCGATCTTGCTTGGCTCGGGCCTGCGGCTGGGCGCCGACTTCTTTCTGGCCTATTGCCCCGAGCGCCACGACCCCGGCAACCAGCGCCACGACACGCGCAACACGCCGAAAGTCGTGGGCGGCGCCGATCCCGCGAGCCAGCGCGTGGCCGAGGCGCTGTATCGCGATGTGGCGCCGCGGCTTGTGCCGGTGGCCAGTTGCGAGCTGGCCGAAGCCTGCAAGATTTTGGAAAACGTCTATCGCGCCGTGAACATTGCCTTGGTCAACGAGTTGAAGACGGCGTTTGATCGCATGGGCATCGACATTTGGCAAGCGATCGACGCGGCCGCGACGAAGCCGTTTGGTTTCCAGGCGTTTTATCCCGGCCCGGGCCCAGGCGGACATTGCATTCCGATCGATCCGCACTATCTTACTTGGATCGTGCGGCAGCACGGCGGCCAGACGCCGCTGATCGAGCTGGCCGGCGAGATCAATGCGGCGATGCCTGGCTATGTGGTCGAGCGTTTGATCTCGGCGCTCGAGGCGCGGGGTCGAGCGCGCGGGGCGCCAAGATCGCGGTGCTGGGCGTGGCTTATAAGAAGAATGTCGACGACTATCGCGAGAGCGCGGGCGTTGCGATCCTTGAGCGGCTGGCCACGGCGGGGGCGATCGTTAGTTACCACGATCCCTTCGTGCCGCGGGTGGTGTTCTCGAGCGCGTCGAATTTTCCGGCTTTGCAAAGCAAGGCGCTCGCGCCGGAATATCTGACCGAACAAGATTGCGTGGTGATCGCCGTGGATCATGATTTGTTTGACGCCGCGACGATCGTGCGGCACGCGAGGCTTGTGCTCGACACTCGGAATATCACGAACAAGATTAGCACGGAGCGCGAAAAGATCGTGCGCACGTGAGGATCGAACGCATTTTCGCGGGCCACGTCGCTATTCGCGCGTTTCGCGGCGCGAGCCGATGTCGCGAAGAGTAAGAACAAGCTCTCTTTCAATCCGAAGATTATGCCTCGATTTTCAATCGTGATCCCGACGTTGAATCGCGCCGATTTGCTCATGGAAGCGCTCGAGAGCGTATTCGCGCAGACATTTCGCGATTTCGAGGTGATCATCGTCGATGGCGGCTCGACCGATGGCAGCCGAGAACGGGCCGAGATTAAATATCCGCTCCACTGGCTCAACCAGTCGATTCCCGGTCCGGGGGCAGCGAGAAATCTCGGCTGCGCCGCGCGAGCGGCGAATACATCGTTTTTCTCGACAGCGACGACTTGTGGTTTCCCTGGACGCTCGCCACGCTCGACGAAGAGATCAAGCTCCGGAACCCGGCGGTGCTTTGTTATAGCGTTGCGAGGTTCGCGCGCCGAGCAGTTGGCGGCAGTTTCGCGCCTGCCACTCGACGAGCAAGTGTTCACCGACATGCTCAGCTTCGCGGCGCATCAATCCGAGAACTCGACGGCGCATGAATCGCGCCATGGTTATGCGATTCTGATCAGCACCTGTTCGATGGCGATTCGCCCCGAAATCTTTCGAGCTGCGGGCGGTTTCTCGGAAGAGCGCATCGGCTCCGAAGATCTTGAATTGGCGCTGCGGATCGGCCTCGCGGGACCGGTGGCGATCGTTCGGGAGCCACTGCTGGTTGGGTATCGCCGCCATGAACAAAATTTATCGCTCGACATGGCGCACAGTACTCGCGGCGCCCGATTGATGTGCGACCGCGAAACTCGCGGCGAATATCCCGGCGGTCCGGCGCAAGAAGGAGCGAATGCTGTTTCTCGCTTCGATCCTGCGACATGCGATTTACAACAACATTCAAGCGGGCGAATGGCGACTTGCGATGGAGCTCTATACGTTCGCCGCCCCGACTTTCCTGCGAATCGGCCGCTGGCGATCGCTCATCGGCTTGCCGGCCCTCGGTGTGTACCGCTGTTTGCGTCGTCCAAGCAAATAGCGATATCGCATCGCCCTTAAATTCAATGCATTGATTTACTCTTTCCAAGAACCTTGAAATGCGCGTTTTGTACGATATTTCGACCGTGGGCAATACCGCCGGCCTCGGCCGCTGGGTGCGCGAGTTGCGCACTGAATTTCCGCGCCATGCGGATTGCCAGGTCACCTTTTGCGCGACCGGTTCTCTATATGGCGTGGTCGAAGCCGCCAAGTTTCTCCGCGAACATCCCGACTTCGACGCCTCCGGAGTCGGCGCGGTTCGCTTGGCCGAGCGCATGACAAGCATCGCGGCTCGCTGGACACAGGACGATCGCGGTGACCGGCGACCGGCACGACGCTTAGCCGGCCTTGCCTGGCAGCTTGCCATTCGCGGGGCCAACATCGTGGCCAATAAGATTCCCGCGCCGGCTCTCCGGGCGGCCGATATTTTCAACTCGCCCTTCGGCCGGCTCACGGGGCAAACACGCCGCGCCGGCTTAAAGCGATTTCTCACGATCCACGATCTCATGCCCGAGATCATGCCCGAGTGCTTCACCGAGTCGCAGCGCACGGTGCATGCGCGGATTTTAGCGAGCATCGGTCCTGACGATCACGTGATCTGCGTGAGCGAATCGACCCGCCGCGATCTTTGCCGGCTCACGCGAGTGAGCGCCGAGCAAACCAGCGTTATTTATCCGGGTTCGAATTCCGCGCGTTTTCATCCGTGCCCCGACCCAGTGATTCGCGCCGCGGTTCGCTCTAAATACGGTGTGCCACCGGGGCCGTATTTGCTCAGTGTGGCCACGCTCGAGCCGCGCAAGAACTTGCCATTTCTGGTGCGGGCCTTCGCCGCATGGGCACGCCGGTCGCACAATAATGATTTGAATCTCGTGTTGGTGGGCGGGCGAGGCTGGAATTACGAATCGCTCCTGACGACGGTCGAGGGCTTGGCCGAATTGCGGGAGCGCGTCAAATTCACGGGCTTCGTGGAAGATTCCGATCTCGCGCCGCTGTATTGCGATGCGTTGGCCTTCGTGTATCCTTCGCTCTACGAAGGCTTCGGCTCGCCGGTGCTGGAAGCAATGAAATGCGGCGCCGCGATCATCACGTCTCGAGTTTCTTCGTTACCCGAGGTGATTGGCGACGCCGGTATCCTGATCGATCCGCGCGACGAGGATTCGCTCGGTCAGGCGCTCGACACGGTATATCGCGATGCTTCATTGCGGGAACAACTTTCCCAGCGAGCGCTTGCCCGGGCCGAACAATTCTCCTGGGGCCGCTGTGTCGAGGAACATTTGGTGGCGTTTCGGCGCACCCTCACGGAATCATCCATGTCGCCCAGTAGGCTTGAATCAGCGTGAGCAGTCCGACCAGCGTCGCCAGCGCCACGCTATGCAGGAATACGAACCGGAGAATGCGCCCTTCGCCACCGTTTTGATTGGTCGCCACGGCCGCCACCACGATACTCTGGGCATCGATCATTTTGCCCATCACGCCGCCGGTGCTGTTCGAGGCCACGATCAAAACCGGCGGCAGCCCCAGTTGTTCGGCCGTGATGCGTTGCAGGCTGCCGAAGAGCGCGTTGCTCGAAGTGTCGGAGCCGGTCAGCGCCACGCCGAGCCAACCCAAGAGCGGCGCGAAGAACGGGTAGGCCCAGCCGCTGTGGGTAAACGCGAGCCCGAGCGTGGCGTCGCCGCCGCAATAGCGAGTGACGAAGGCCAAGGCCAACATCGCCGCGATCGTCAGCAGCGCGTAGCGCATCGCCACCAGCGTCGCCCAGCATTGCCGGGCGAATCGCATGGGCCCAATTCCTAGCCACGCCGACGACACGATCGCCGCGAGAAAAATGCTCGTGCCGGTCATCGAGAGCCAGTTGAGTTCGTAGACCGCCTTCTCCGTGTGCTCGCGCGGGTCGCCTTGCGAAATCGGCGCCACGGGCGGCGTGCGATACACGCGATTGTCCAGCCCCGGAATTGGAATCGACACGACCGAGCGCCCTGCCAAGACATTGGGCCGGTCGGGCGGGCCACCGTTGAGCGCTTGCTTCACCAAGGGCCAACCCCAAAAGAACACAAACGTCGAAAGAAACACCCAAGGCATCCAGGCATGGATCACCGCGCCGGCGCACAAGGGCGCTGGGCCAGGTTGGCTGTCGATAACCGCGAGGTGTGCCGGCGACGTCGGTTCGTCGGCTGGCGGTTCGTCGGCTGGCGGCTCGTCGGGAAAGCGCCAGACTTCCTTGGGTTGCCAAATCTTGAGAAACAAGGCCAGGGTTCCCAGCGACACGAGCCCGCCGACCACATCGACCAGCGTCGGCCCGTGAAAGTTGGAAAGGCAATATTGAATGCCGGCGAATGTGCCACCGCATACCACGATCGCCGGCCAGCAGCCCACGACGCCGCGCCAGCCCGACATCGTGGCCACGAGCCAAGCCGGCACGATCAGCGAGAAGAGCGGCAATTGCCGGCCCGCCATTTGGCTGAGCAACATTTCATCGAGGCCCGAGGTCTTGGCCAAGGCGAAGATCGGAGTGCCCAAGCCGCCAAACGCCACGGGCGAGGTGTTGGCGATGAGCGCGAGTCCCGCGGCATGGAGCGGCGAGAAGCCGAGCCCGATCATCAGCGCCGCGGAGATCGCCACCGGAGTGCCGAATCCGGCGGCGCCTTCGATGAATGTGCCGAAGCTAAAGGCAATCAGCAGAGCTTGCATGCGGCGATCGGGCGAGAGGCTCGCCACCGAACGCTTCACCACATCGAATTGCCCCGACTCGACCGTGAGGTGATATAGCAGCACGGCCGAGAAGACGATCCAGCCAATCGGCGCGAGCCCCCAACAGGCGCCGTAGCCCGCGGCGGCGGCGGCCATCGACGCCGGCATTCCGAATCCAAAGATCGCCACTCCAAGCGCCGCCGCCAAACCTACAAGCGCAGCGCGCGGCGCGGAGACTCCGCGAATCAAGAGCCCTAGTAAAAGCGAGATCGGCAGCGCCGCCAACGATGTGCTCAGCGGGGCGGAACCCAAGGGGTCATAGGTTTGCGGCCAAGGGTCCATGGATGCGTCCTCAATGAGCGCCGCGTTTCGAATCGCCGAACAAGCGGCGCGGGGTATCGGCCTCGGTCGAAACCCGGGAAAAATCGCTTGCGTGGCCGATTCGCCCCTTGCCACTTCCCGCCGGGAGAGACTATCGTAACACACTCAGGGCCATCGCGACTCGCTCTGCCGAGCGCAAACCCCTCGCACCGAAATTCTTCTCTTTTGCAAGGAAGCTTCCCATGCGACGAACCCGACGTTTGCTGATTGCGACCGGCCTGGTGGTGTTGTTTCTCATCGATCCCGCGGGCTGCGCGGCCGGCGGTTTCTCCGTTCTCCCCGTGAGGCATTTAATGTCCAAGAATCGCAAGGCCGAAGTCGACGCCGTGGCGAAGACCATTGACTTCAAAACCAAGAAGTACCAGCTCGTGCTCGACACGAACTACGGCAAAATCACGCTCAATCTGCTGCCGGAAGTGGCGCCCGGCCACTGCAAGAACATGATCGCGCTCGCGAAAATCGGTTACTACGATGGCGTGACCTTTCACCGCGTGATCAAAGGCTTCATGATTCAGGGCGGCGATCCCGACGGAACCGGCGCCGGCGGACCGGGCTACACGATCCCCGCCGAGTTCAATTCCACCAAGCACGAGCCGGGCATATTGAGCATGGCCCGCACTTCCGACCCCAACTCGGGCGGCTCGCAGTTCTTCATCTGCTTGGAGAAAACCCCGTCGCTCGACAACCAGTACACGGCCTTTGGCAAGACGGCCGACGAAGCCAGCATGGCGGTGGTGAAAAAGATCGGCGATGTTCGCACCAATGCCAGCGACAAGCCACTCCAGCCGGTGACCATCAACAAGGCCGAAGTGATCGAATCGCCGAAGTGAGCATTCGACTGCGCACTTTGATCGGATAAGTAGGGCGCCGCGACCGATCACTGTCAGTCGCGGCGCCTTTTTGCGCGCGCCGCGTTCGAGTTCTCGCTCTCGGCGCCGTCCGCCCCCGCGGACGCAACTCTTCCCGGGGCCGAACCGATTTCGCTACGATGTGTCTTGAGTCGTGTCACGTCTATTCCCTTCTCGAGTTACCGAGCCATGACCCACGACGATTCACTTGGCAAAACCGCAATTCTGGCCACCGGCGAAGCGACCGGAATGCTGCCGATTGCCGACAACCGCGGCAAACCGATCACCGTGATCGGAACCGAAGCGATTCGCGATTCATTCGACGCCCTTTGTTTGCGTCAAGCGCTCAATTCGCGCCAAGCCCCCGGCGTGACCGATCTGGTGCTCAATCCCGACTGCGCACTGCGGCTACGGCGCCCCGATCGGCTGCGTGATGGTCTCGCCCACCCATATTTATCCTGGCCCGGTCGGCGTCGACATCAAGTGTTCGATGAGCCTCTTGCAACTCGATGCGCCGGCCGACGCCGTGGCCGATCGCCGCGTGCGCCGCGAACTGATCGATGCCATCGTGGCCCGGGTTCCCACCGGCGCCGGCCGTGGCCAACGTTCGGTCAAGAAGTCTCGCCGTATTCCCCCGCTGGATGGCCGGCGGGCGACGATCGAAGGCGCCTCGCGCGAAGTGTGCGAAGCGCTCGGTATTCCGCCGCACTGGGCCGATCGTTGCGAAGACGCCTTTCATCGCGGGCATGACGGCGCTCGCGACACGCTCGAGTTGCGGCTCGACCGGCTTCTCGCGGCCAATGCCATTCGTAACTTCGACGACAAAGTTGGTCAGCTTGGCTCTTACGGCGGCGGAAATCATTTCGGCGAATGCGAAATCGTCCGCTTGGCCGACGGCGGCGGCGCGCGTTGCGCGGCCGAAGTGTTCGGGCTGCGCGACGGTTGCGTGGCGTTTCTTTCACACTGCGGCTCGCGCGGGCTTGGCAATGTGCTCGCCACCGGCCAGTTCCGCGGCTTGCAGCAAAAGTTCGCGGCTTGGAACATCCCGCTGCCCGGCGGCGACCGTGAACTGGTCTACGCGCCACTCGGCTCGATGGAAGCCGACGCGTATATCGACGATATGAGCCTGGGCGCCAATTTCGCCACCGTGAACCACATGCTAATCAATGCGCTGGTGCTCGAGGCGTTTCAAGAAGTGCTGCCGGGCGTTCGAGGCGAGCTCGTGTACTTCATCAGCCACAACATCGCGCGGCAAGAAATCGTCGACAACCGTTCGGCCTGGGTGCATCGCAAGGGAGCGACGCGCGCATTTCCAGCCCGACACCCGGCGCTGGCCGACACCCCGTTTGCCGAGACCGGCCATCCGATTCTGTTGCCTGGCAATCCGCGCGACGGCTCGGTGGTGATGGTGGCCAACGCGGGGGCGAAGAAGAGCTGTTACAGCGTGAACCACGGCGCGGGCCGCCGGATGGGACGCAAGGACGCGATGCGCCGCTTGGACCAAACCACGGTCGATCGCGATCTCGAAGCGCACGATATCCTCTCGAACTGCCGCATGTATCCAAAGGATGAGGCTCCGGCGGCGTACAAGGATTTCGCCGAAGTGGTGCGAAGCGTGGAGGCGGCCGACTTGGCCACCACGGTCGCGCATCTCAAGGCGCGTTTCGTCATCAAGGACAACGACAAAGCAGACGATTGAGCGGCGCCCTGCGCGATGCGAAGCGGATTCACCGCGAACGACACGCGGAAGTTTCGTGGTTTGATGGTCGAAGTCCCTCGCTTCCGTCGAGGTGATTGCCGGACTTGACATATTCCGTATTGGGAATATACTGCCGGCATGTCACGACGACTCGCCACTTCCGACGCCTTCAGCGCCATCGCCGAGCCGCGGCGGCGGCAGATTATCGAGCTCCTCGCGCGGCGCGGCAATTTGGCCGTCGGCGCCATCGTGCTCGCCCTGGGACTGCCTCAGCCGGTCATCTCGAAGCATTTGGGGGTATTGCGCGAGGTCGGCATCGTTTCCGTCACCAAACTCGGCCAAAAGCGCGAATATGCCCTGAATTTCCACAATCTGCGGCCCGTCCACGACTGGATCCAAGCGTTTGAACAGCATTGGGACCGTCAACTCACTCGCATTCAAGCCCGGGCCGAGCAGCGTGCCCGCGCCCGCTCGCAACCCTCCAGCTCTGTCGACAACAAGAAAGGAACTTCATGACAACCGACGTTCAAACGAAGTCGACGATTGAAACCGTCGAGATTCGTAAGTCGCTCGACATTGCGGCGCCGATCGAGATCGCCTTCGAGGCGATGCTCGAGGAACTTGGTCCCGAAGCGCAAATGATGGACGGCCGCGCGATGCCCCTCAAACTCGAAGCCTGGCCCGGTGGACGATGGTTTCGCGATCTAGGAAACGGCGCCGGCCATCTTTGGGGAAATGTGCAGGTTATCAAGCCGCCCAGCCTGCTCGAAATTCAGGGACCGCTGATGATGTCGTATCCGGCCATCAATCATGTTCAGTATCGCTTTACGGCTCAAGGGAGCGGGACTCAGCTCGCTTTTCTGCATCGCGGCATGGGATTGATTCTGCCCGAACTTCGCGATGGCATGCCCAAGGGCTGGGCCCATTGGGCCGATAGAATTCGCCAGCGAGCTGAGCGCAAAACGTCGGAGCGCGAAAAATAGTCGTTGCCGCTCGCGGCCTCGCTTCTTTTTACCGCACGAAGAAAACCAACCTATTCATCGGAGTTCCGCGCATGGCATCCATGGCGCCACACCATCCGCGAATCGTTTCCAAAACGGAATGGCTTCGGGCTCGCGAGGCGTTCCTCGCGAAAGAGAAAGCGCTCACGCGGCAGAACGACCTTCTGGCCCGAGAGCGACGCGAGTTGCCTTGGACTCGGGTCGAGAAGTCCTACGTGTTCACGGGAGCGAAAGGTAAACCGAGCCTCGCCGACCTGTTCGCCGGCCGCGGCCAACTCGCGACGTATCACTTCATGTTCGGTCCCGACTGGGAAGAGGGCTGCCCGGGCTGTTCGTATTTGATGGATCACATCAGTGGCGCCATCGAACATCTGGCGGCTCGCGATGTGTCGCTGGTGCTCGTGTCGCGGGCGCCGCTGGAGAAGCTGACCGCGTTTCAACTCCGCATGGGCTGGCGATTCACCTGGGTCTCGTCGGGCGATTGCGATTTTAATCGCGATTTCGGCGTGTTGTTTAGCCAAGAAGAAGTTGCCGGCGGCGCGAACATCTACAACTTCGGCAGTTCGCCGACACATGGCGAGGAATGTCCCGGCCTCAGCTACTTCCACAAGGACGCTAGCGGCGACGTGTTCCACACCTATTCGACTTTTGCCCGCGGGCTCGAGGCGATGGTGGGAACCTATGCACTGCTCGACCTCGCGCCGAAGGGACGCGATGAGGACAATCTAAACCCACCGATGCAATGGGTGCGGCATCACGACAAATATGCTCCCTCGGCGCAAGGCGCGGCGACATGCTGTCACAAAGATTGCCAGTAGCGCACTGCTGCCGATCCGATCGGGCGCCGCGACATTCGCGATCACGACACGGTTGGGACATGCTCACCGGCGCGCTGTCGCTGGGCCTTTGGGTCGCAATGCCCAAATGTCCGGCGTGTGTCGCTTCGCTCGTGGCGCTTTGGACCGGCCTGGGGCTTTCGTTCGCCAACGCGACGTATCTAAGGATGGTCGCTACTCGCGACCGGCAGTGTCATCCTATGTCGAATCGCTTGGCGATGGAATCAAGCAGTTCGTCGCCGGAGAGGCGGCGGTTTTTTAGCTTGGCGCGAGCGGGCACGGGCAGCGTACGCCGAGGTTTCTCCGCGCGAAGAACCATCTGCCTTAACGCGATGATCGGCGGATGTGGCGCCCCGCTCGGTAAGGCTTCCGGCCGCGGAGGCTCGGGCGTTATACTGGTCGCATGAATAACGATCGACCCGCGACTTCGCTGCCCCAGGCCATTATCTTCGACTGCGACGGCACCTTGGCCGACACGATGCCGCTGCATTACCAAGCGTGGGCCGAAACCGCGCGGCGCTACGATCTCGAACTGAGCGAAGATCGGTTCTATGTGCTCGGCGGCTGGCCCACCCGGACCATGATCGAGCTTCTGGCCCGCGAGACCGGCCGCTCGCTCGATGTCGACACGATCGCCATGTTCAAGGAAAACGCCTTCCTTGAAATGCTCGACCATGTGCGGCCGATCGAGCCGGTGGTGGCCGTGGCCCGGGCGCATCGCGGCAAGCTGCCGCTGGCGGTCGCCTCGGGCGCCACGCGGCCGGTGCTTGAAAAAATCTTGACTCATATCGGCTTGGCTGGTTTTTTCGACACCGAGGTCACGAGCGAAGACACCGCGCTCCACAAACCGCATCCCGATGTATTCTTGGAAGCGGCTCGGAGATTGGGCGTCGATCCTCGGGCATGCCGCATTTACGAAGATGTCGATCCGGGCATCGAAGCGGCCCGCCGCGCCGGAGTGACCGATATCGTCGATGTGCGCGCCTTCCACACCCCGCGACGCGTCACGTCGCCGACAGCCGGCGCCCGAGCCCGATCGTAGCGTCGGCCCGCGGCTCGCGACTCCGCGCCGATTCATCACACGCTCACACGAGAGCGACAAAAAAACAGAAAGCGTTTGTTCGATGGATTATCTGACCAAATTCGCGTCTGGGCTCAAGTACGATGAGTTTCTCGCCCGCCATGGGAGCGATGAGCATCGCCGCCGCTGGAGCGATTTTCAAGGTCGCGTGACACTCACCGCGGCGCAGCGCGAGTTGCTCGGTCGCTTCACGCTGCGCGATGCCGGTGCTTTGTCTGGCCGGCGCTTGGTGCGGCGACTGCGCGACCCAGTGCCCGATCTTCGTCCACTTCGCCGCCGCCGCGCCAGTGATCGACCTGCGATTTTTCGATCGCGACGCCGACAGCGATCTGGCCGAGCGGTTGCAAATGTGTGGCGGCAAGCGAGTGCCGATGCTGCTCTTTCTGAGCGAAGACGGATTCGAGGTCAGCCGCTATGGCGAACGCACCTTGGCCAAATACCGCCAAGTGGTCGCCGGACTCGCGGGCCCGAGCCCCACCGGCGCGTCGTGTTCGACCGGCATCGGAGCGCCATCGAGCGATCTGACCGCGGCGGTCGTGCAAGACTGGCTCGATGAATTCGAACGCGCCGAATGGGTGCTCCGCGCCAGCTCGCGATTGCGGCAAAAACACGGCGATTGATCGCCAGCGACCGCTCGCCGGAAAAACGACTACGATCGCGCGGCGAACTTGCCGCTGGTCGTGAAATAGCGGAAACTGTGCGCCTTGCTGTTCGCCCGCCGTCTTTCCGCACTCACTTCCGCGCGATCATGAAATACGCCATCTGCAACGAAACGTTCGTCGACTGGCCGCTCGAGCGAGCTTGCGACTTCGCCGCGAGCTGCGGCTACTCGGGCCTCGAAATCGCGCCCTTCACGCTCGCCGCCGATGCGCGGCAAATCACTCCGGCAATGCAAGCCGCCACGCGCCGTGCCGCCGCCGTCGCGGGGCTCGAGGTGGTCGGTCTTCACTGGCTGCTCGCCAAGACCACCGGCCTGCATCTCACCACGCGCGATTCCGCGACGCGCCGCCGCACCGCCGAATATTTCGCCGATCTCGCGCGGCTGGTGTCGCGATCTGGGCGGCTCGATTCTGGTGTTCGGTTCGCCTCAGCAGCGAAATCTGGCGGCGAGGTCTCGCCCGCCGAGGGATTTGGCTATGCGATCGAGGCGTTCGAGCAACTTGCCCCGGTGCTCGAAGCGACCCGGGTGACGCTCGCCCTCGAGCCGCTCGGGCCCAGCGAAGGCAATTTTCTCAACACCGCCGCCGAGGCCGAAACCATGATCGACGCGCTCGCCTCGCCCTGGATTCGCTTGCACCTGGATTGCAAGGCGATGGCCAGCGAACAAGCGACGATTCCCGAAATCATCGAGCGACATCGGCGCCACCTCGTGCATTTTCATGCCAACGATCCCAACCGCCGCGGACCCGGCATGGGTGAGCTTGAGTTCGAGCCGATCATGGCCGCGCTGGCCAAGAGCGATTATCACGACTGGGTATCGGTCGAAGTGTTCGATTATTCGCCCGGCCCCGAGCGGCTGGCTCGCGAAAGCATCCACAATCTGAAGGCCGCGGCGCACGCCGCCGGTGTTTGAATTCCGCCTATCGCCTCGCGATTCACTCGCATCGGCAACATCCCTTGGGGTTACGCGGGCCTCATCGCCCCCGCTCCTCGACGCTCGGTTGCTGCTGCGTGATGCAGTGGAAGCCGCCGCGTCCCCATACCAAGTCGCGCGCGTCGAGCCCGCGGATCTCGTGATCGGGAAACGCGCCGGCCAACGTGGCGAGCGCTTCGGCGTCGGCCGGATCGTCGAACACCGGCACAACGACGAGCCCATTCGCGACGTAGAAATTCATGTAACTGGCCGGCGCTCGCTGGCTCCCGCTACGAATCGCCCGCGGCAATCGCACTGGAATCACTTCGAGCGGCCGGCCATCGGCGTCGGTCATGGCGCGAAACGCGCCAAGTTGCCGGCGAGCGGGGCATGATTTTCATCGGTCGGGTCCGGCTCATAAGCGGCAAGCACGGTGGTCGGGCCGACGAATCGCGCGAGTTCATCGACATGGCCATCGGTGTCGTCGCCCACGATTTCGCCGGAGAGCCAAAGCACCTTGCGCGCCCCGAGATAATCGCCAAGATATCGCTCGATCTCGCTTCGCGAAAGAGAGGGATTGCGGTTTGGGTTCAGTAGGCAGGTTTCGGTGGTGAGCAGCGTGCCGGCGCCGTTGCCGTCGACCGCGCCGCCCTCCAGCACGATGCCCGGCGTAAAGCGCCGCGCGCAAGCAACTCGGCCACGCGCCGCGGAACGGCATTATCATCGTCGAAGGGCGAATACTTGCGACCCCACGCGTTGAAGTCCCAGTCGACGAGCGCCAAATGCTCGTCGGCGGGCGCCGCGGCCGGGCCACGTAGAAACATCGGCCCGTGATCGCGCGTCCAAGCGTCATTGGTCGACACATCATGCAGTGTCACATTCCTCACATTTCCCACTAGCTCGCGGGCCTCGGCCATCACCGCCTCGCCGCCAGCGAGAATATGCACCGGCTCGAATTCGGCCAGTGTGCGTGTCAACCGAGCCCAGACTCCGGGAATCGGCGCGAATCGATTCGGCCATGTGGCGCGGCGCCGCGGCCACGAGAGCCAGGTGGCCGAGTGCGGCGCCCATTCGGCCGGCCAGCGGTAGCCGAGCGCCGCCGGCGATGGGCGCCAGGCGAACCGCTCACGTCTCTTGATGCGGGGTCGGGCGACATTAATGGTTGTCCGGCGAATCGAGATAGCGGCGGGTCAGCGAACCGTAGGCATCGATGCGGCGGTCGCGCAAGAAGGGCCAATGCGTGCGCACGCTGTCGATCGAATTGAAATCACAATCAACAAGTAGCGTTTGTTCTTCGTCGTGCGTGGCCCGGGCCAACACGACTCCGCTCGGATCGGCGACAAACGACGCGCCCCAGAACTGGAGCTCGTCTTCGCGCCCGGTGCGATTCGTGGCGGCGACGAACACACCGTTGGCGATCGCGTGGCCGCGCATCATGGTTTCCCACGCCGAATGCTGGGCTGGACCTTGCTTATGTCGGTCGCCTGGCATCCAGCCGATCGCGGTGGGATAGACAATCAGCTCCGCGCCAGCCATCGCCGTGAGCCGAGCCGCCTCGGGAAACCATTGGTCCCAGCACACGCACACGCCCACGCGGCCAAAGCGAGTGTCAAACGCGCGAAAGCCCAAATCGCCCGGCGTGAAGTAAAACTTCTCGTAATAGAGCGGGTCGTCGGGAATGTGCATCTTGCGATACATGCCGGCGACCGCGCCATCGGCGTCGAACACGACCGCCGTATTGTGATACAGCCCGGGAGCGCGACGCTCGAAGATCGATCCCACGATCACTACTCCATGGCGTCTTGCCGCATCGGCCAGGGCTTGGCTGGTGGGGCCGGGAATCGGCTCGGCGTCGTCGAAGCGGCTGAAATCTTCCGACTGGCAGGGATATCGGCCGGCGAACAGTTCTTGCAGGCAGATGATCCGCGCCCCGTGGCCCGCGGCTTCCTCGATCCGCTCGAGGGTTTTCGCGAGGTTGGCTTCCTTGGCCGCGTCGCCGGTGGCTTGCACCAGGGCGAGCGTCACGCGGCGACCGGGATCGGCGTGATTCGCGGCGCCAGACAAAGACTTTTGAGACATGATGTCGCTCGGACTCTAAAGGCACACGCGGTGAAAGCCGCGCTGGCGAGCGCGGCGCAATCCTTCCAACGGTCAGTCTACCCGCCGCGCGGCCCGTTGCGTAGCCGATGAGCGCCGGTCGATGGCCGGTTAAACGTCCCGGCCGTTTGCGCGGCTTCGGGGTGAACAGAGCGCTCGCTGGACCATCGGGAGCTTTCAACGTCGGAGTGAGGAAGGTCGGAAGGCCGGCGGATCGCAACTTCGGCTACCCGGCGAGCGGAAAGGTGCTATAATCAACGAGTTGCATCTCGACCCCGCCCCCTCGTGCCGCGATTTGTCGCCGCGGGCGGGTTTCGATTGCCCCGGGGGCGAACTGGGTTCGACCGGATAGCCTGAAGTGAAAGTGGTGCGCCGTGGTTGGTCAGTGGGCCACGTTAAAAGCTGACCAATATCTTCAATTGCTGAAGGTAACTTTGCTTTGGCCGCCTAATAACAGGTAGCCCTGACTGAGAGCTTTTGTCGGAGAGGCTCAAAAGTCAGTCACTAATTCCGAACCGTCGCGGGTCACTGCTGGGCACGCTCGCGATTAAAAAAGTTCCTGGCTAGCCTGATCGACGCCCCGCCGCGTGGGGGTCGCTCGGGCGAAGGCGTAAATAGCGCGGCTACGCTCGTAGAAGCTTTCACGGAAATGTCGCGGGACGCGGGTTCGATTCCCGCCGCCTCCATAAAAATTCCCTAGTTGCAATTGCCGCAACTAGGGAATTTTTTTGCGCTTACGTCAAAAACGCACAATTGATATTTCTAAAAAACGGCGGTTTTCAGGCCCGAAATGCTGCAATAGGGGCTTGTTTTTTTGCAATAACAGGATAGAGCAGCCGTGATTGCACCCCATGCCTCCATGTTGCGGGATATGAAAACCACGATCCGCCAAACCAAAATGAAACGGACCCTCCGGGGGTTCATTCGTTCCGTTGGCCGTGTGCGCCAGGGGACGCCCCCACGGTTCCTCTTGGGCCATGACGAACGAACGGCGCAGGATCGCCTATCGGCAATCCTCGAACTTTGGCAGACCGTCGAGCAATACCACGATGGATATTGGACAGGAGAGGACATTGGCCGATGCGATGTAACTGTTAAGCCGTGGCGTGGCCTGGTGCGGGGGGGCGGTGGCGATATTGGCGGGGATCGCGGGCGAGGGGTTTCCGGGGATGGGTCGCGTGGCGGATGGTTTAACTGCTATTGGTGATCGGCAGCGGCAGGGTCTTGCCTTGCAATTTAGTGCGCACGACTTCGATTCCATACCTTGCGAAGCTCAAACCGTTTTTCGCGCCGGTCGCGATCACGCTCTTGATTCGGGCGAACGCCGCCGCGCTCCATTCGGTCCGATGCGTGCCGCCATCATTCCTCGCCGCCGCCAGGCTTCGGATGTCGCGTTCGGTTCCGTTGTTGTCGGCCGGAACATTCGCATCGTCGAGAAAGGTGAACAATTCGTCCGAGTGCTTGAACAGCCGCCGCCAGATTCGCAAACATTCGCGATGCCGCACGCGCGTCTCGAGCATCAAGGTGTCGAAACGGTCTTGAATCTCGTGTCGGGCCGCGTTGAAAGCTTTTTTGCCGAGCGACTTGCGCTCGTGGCCCAACCGGATCGCGTCTTGAAACAGCGTGATCAACGGCTGGATGAAGGCCCGCGCGCTCGCCGCCGGCAACGTCTCGCGCAGCTTGTGCAACTCGCGAAGCAAATGGACCAAGCAGCGCTGTTTGCGGCAGTCGAGCCCGTTGTAGACCGCATAAAAATCGCTGACCAGCGTGCCCGCGAACGATGTGCCCAACGCTCGCTCGAGCACGGCCCGATTGCGATGACGATCGATCAGGAACAATGCCAAGCGCGGGTCGCGAAAACACCAGGCCCACGCGGGCAGTCCGTCGATCCGCCAACCGGTCTCATCGCCTTGCACGACCGGCGAATTGCGCAAGAGTTCCCAGAGTTTGTCGACCACCGGCTCGAACAAAGTGCCGCCCCAACGCAAATGGCCGAGCAATCCGGCCCGGCTGGCCGAAAGACCAAAGAAGTCTTTCAGCAAGTGTTGCGTTTTGCCGAGCGAGATGCCCAGGTGAACCCGCGCGTAGCAGACCAACAAGCTGCGCGCGTGGCCCGATGTGGGCGCCGGGCAGTTCCAAGTCGCCGCGTCCTTGGCAGGTGGCTTGGCAATGTTCGCAACGGTAGGTATGACGGCGATACCGATGCCATTCGAGCTTGGGCTCTGGAATCTCCGCCATCTCATGGTCTTCGAACTCGCCGTGGCGGTCAGATCGTGGCCGCCGCAATGCGGACACTCTCGCGGATGCACATCGTGTTCGATGAATACCGTGCCGGGCGGCGGCTCTGGACGAAAGCTGCCCGGATGTTTGCGAAACTGCTTGCGGCGGCGATCCTGTTCGCCACGCCGCGCATCGCTGGCCGAGCGGGTTTTCTTGCGCCGCTGCAAAAACTTTTGGACTTGCTGTTCGAGTTGCTCGACGCGCTTGCGCAGCGTGATATTCTCCGCCAGCAACCGGGCGATTTCCGCTTCCAACTCGGCGATCCGTCGATCTCGATCATCCATGATCCAATCAATGTGACCGAAAACCCAATTTCGGGAAAGAGGAAATGCTTAACAGTTACGAATTCGTATTGAAATCGCACCGCAATGCGGTTTTCTCGACATCCCCAAACCTGTTTAGCGAGCCGATAATCCAACTCCGTGGCCCACTTGCGCCGCAGGAAGGCGATGATCGCGTCGCGACCGGTCAGGAATTCGCTCCGATTGCGCCAGCGCGAATCGACCGTGTAGGCCAATGCGACCCGCTCGGGATCGCGTGAGTTCCAGGCGTCTTCCGCCAGACGGGCCTTGAGTGTCGCGGTTTCAAGGGTAAATGGGGGGCGAATATCGGAACCGCTCATCGGCATGCTCCCAGGGAAAAAACAATTCGGTCGGCGAACTGGCGACAGCCTTGATTAGATTGAGCAGCCGGGCGATGTTCAACCGCTCGACGCTGCCGGACCGAGCGATTATCGTGAAGCTTGTCTGGCCGGCGCTCGGCGAGGCGCCTGCCATTTGCCCCGAAATGCCCGCTCCTGGGCCGCCGTGTCTCTGTTCGCTCGCCAAGAAATCCCCATGAAACTCGCCGAACTCGTCGTCTTGCTCCCCTGCCATGGGCTCGAGGATTTTCCGCTCCATCATCGCGGCGCCGAGGCGGAAAGCCTGCTCGCGGCCTGGAGCGGGCTCTGGCATCCGGCGCTCATCGCCGCCGCCGATTCCACGCCGCGCTGGTATCGCATGGACACGCCGCCGGCTGAAGTCCGCTCGCGCGTGATCGCGGCGCCCAGCGTGGGGCAAGATCGATTGCCGATCGGGTTCGTCGAACGCTGCAAGAACAACGGGGCGCCCTTTCTCCGCCGCTTCAAGAATCGCGCGGAGCTCGTCGCCGCCGCGGTCGAAGCCGTGGGCGGCTCGCCGCCGGGGCTCGACGACGATTTGGCGGCCGATTTTCTCGCGCTCGGCTTTGCTCGATTGCAAATCGAACTGTTGGCCCGGCATCGCCACACGGCCGCTTATCTCGACGACTCGCACTTCGACCAATGCGCCACCGCCGGCGCGGTGGCCGCGCTTGCCGGCGATGGCGGGCGAGCCCGCATCGAGCTGGGCCGCTGCTTCATGGCGCTTTATGAATCGCGCAAGCAACATTATCCGGTGGACATTTTCCTGATCGATCTCACGCTCGTGGCCGACACCACACTGGGCGAATCGCTCCGCCGCGAACTGGCGAGCGGGGTGACGACCAATGTGCTGCTTGGCGCCGAACTGCTGGGCGAGATCGCCCGACTGCAACCGGCCTCGCTCGCTGCTTTGAGCGCCGCGGTGGCTTCGGGCGCCGCGGGGCTTGTAGGCGGCGATTGCGAACGCGTCGACCTGCCACTCGCGCCGATCGAAGCCGTGCTCCGCTCGCTCAAGCGCGGTGCGCCGATTTCTTGCAACTGCTCGGCCACGCGCCAACCGTCCATGGCCGCCGCCGCTATGGCCTGTCGCCGGTTCTGCCGCAACTGCTCACCAAGCTTGGCTTCGGCGGCGCTTTGCATGCCACGTTCGACGATGGCCGGTTTCCACTGGGACGCGAAAGCAAGATTCGCTGGGAAGGCGTCGATGGCAGCGTGATTGACGCCCTGGCCCATGTGCCGAGCGACGCCGCCGAGCCGGGCACGTTTCTCGAACTGTCGCGCAAGTTGGCCGATTCGATCGACGCCGATCATGTCGCCACGCTCAGCTTCGCCCATTGGCCCGGCTTGGCTTCGCCCTGGCGCGACGATCTGCGTCGCGCGGCCAACTATTCGCCGGCGCTGGGAACCTTCGCGCGGCTCGATGCGTATTTTCAAGAAACCGCGCTGCCGCTCGTGTATGCGCCGTTTGGCGTCGATGAATATCGCTGCCCTTATCTCGTGCAAGCCGTAATCCGCCGCGAGCCCGACCCGATCTCGCGCTATGCTGCGCCTCCAGCGTGAAGAGGCCGATCGGGCCGCCGCCGCGGCGATCTCGCTACTGGCCGAATTGATGTGCCCGGCCGCGGCGCCGATGAACGCGACAAGCAACCCAACGGCGGCCGAACCCATGGTGCGCGAAACTTCCGCCAGCGAATCCGCGCCTGCCGCGATGCTGCAAGCAGCGCTCGAACGCATCGCGGTCGCGCTGCCGCGAGCGGCTCGCCCAAACAGCGCGGCGCAAGCGCCGCCCGAGACGGCCAGCCCGGGCACAGTGCTCGTCAATCCACACGGTTTCGCCGTGACCATCAGTCCCCTCGAGATCGCGCTGGCCGAAGGTTCGTCGAGCCGGTCCGAACACTTAGCGAGCGCGCAATCGGTGGTCGTTCCCGCGCTCGGCTACGCGCTCGCTTCCGCCGCCGTGAACAACGCGCCGGCCGGCAAACTGCGCCAAGCCGGTCGCGAACGACAACACGCTCGCCGGCGAGCGAATGCTCGTTACAATCAACCCCAAGAGCGGCGGCATTCATTCGATCCATGATTTCAAAACCCGCCTGAATCGGGTCAGCCAGCGGCTCTCGCTCCGCATGCCGGGCGAGCCTCCGGCGCCGGGCGAACCTTGGCGAGATCCCGACGAAACCGCCATCTACGCCACGATGGTCGCCGACGCCATCGAAGCGATCAACCACGGGCCCGACTTGGGCGAGATCGTGAGCCGCGGGCGACTTGTCGACGCGAGCGAGCGCCGCCTCGCCGGCTTCACCCAGCGGGTGCGGCTGCGACGCGACGGCAACGTGGCGCGAGTTGAAATCGAACTCGACCCGGCCGAGACACTCCGCGCCGACCCGTGGAACTCGTACTACGCCACGCGGCTCGCTTGGAGCGATGCGGGAGCGACGATCTATCGCGGAGTGCAGCTTGGACGGCAGCCGACGGAAGCTCAGCGGCTGGAAGCGCCGGAATATCTCGACATCGAAGACGCGGCCGGCAGGGTCTCGCTGCTCGCCGGCGGCCTTGCCTATCACCGCCGCGTCGGCATGCGCGCGATCGACACGCTTTTGATCGTGCGCGGCGAAGTGGCGCGGCGCTTCGTGATGGGCATCGGTCTCGACATCGGGCATCCGGCCACCGCGGCGCTCGAGATCGTTCGGCCGCCATTGGCGATCGCCCCGCTCGACACTCCGCTGGCGACACCGGCCGGTTGGCTGTTTCATCTCGACATGCGCGGCCTGGTGGCCACGCACTGGGCGCCGATCCATCACCCGGCGTCGAGCGCGGCGGGCGAAATGGCAAACGCTATTGAGGCTCCAAGCATCGCCGGGCGGCCGTTCGGCTTTCGTGTGCGACTGCTGGAAGCGGGCGGTCGCGCGGGACGCTGCGAGCTGCGCACTCCGTGGAATCTGGCGATGGCCCGGCGAATCAACTTCTTGGGCGAAACCCTGGGCGAAATCTCGGTGCAAGGCGACACGGTGCTCGTGGAATACACGGCGCACGAATGGATCGAACTGGAAGCCTGGTGGATTTGAGGGCCGGCGAACGCCGCGCATTGCAATCGCCACATCGACGCGGCTTCTTCGCTCACTTCGACTCGCCGCTCTTCTCCGGCGGGGTCGCGAGCCGCACTTGCCCCTTGACGAGCGCGGCCTCGACCGCGGCGCGATCGATCTTTCGCGGATCGATCCAGGCCACGACCTTCCCGGCTTTATAATCGACAGTCGCGTGATCGAGCCCATCGAGCTTGTAGATCGTTTCGTACACCCCGAGCCCACAGGCTTTGCAGTCGAGCGAAATGATCGCGATCTCGACGCGTTCGAGTTTCTCGGGCTCGGTCGGCAAGAGGTCGAGCACGCCGAAGGTATGCATGGAAACGTTCTTCAGTCGATTCGAGAGCCGCTCGGTGTAATCATGCGGCTTCAGATGATCGAAGAGCTTGTTTGGGTCGAAGGCGAAGATCGCGATCGCGCGATCTCCGTCGAGCGAAACCAGCTCCAGGCCCGGCAGCTCGGCGACGGCTCGGCGAAAATCCTTGATGCGTTCGGGGCAGAATAAGCCGGTGACGCGATAGGTGAACCGCGGCGGTTGCGATTCGGACGAGGCGTCGGCCGGAGGCTCGTCTGCCCAAGCGCAAATCGCGTGCGGCGACATTTGAAAGAACACCAGCGCCGCGATCGCAAAAGCGACGCGCTCCGCCCGGCGCCGCCGCGCGGCGAGCCCCATGACAATCGATCGATATTGAAAGCATTTTACAAGCATGGTCACCATCGGTACTCGATTTCATTTCGCGCCAAATAGATCGCTACGCACCAGTTCATGCACGAGGGTTCGCAGGCCGCCGCCCTGGTCAAGCGTGCGCCCCACGAGGGCATCGAGCGCTTCGCGATCGGCAAATCGTGGATCGCGGCCGATGCCGTAGATCGTGAGTTGGCGAGCCAGGTTGGCGAGCAGCCCGCGCTCGTCGGCGGCCAGGAGCGATTGCAACTCCGCGACGTTCGAAAAATGGCGGCCATCGGGCAATTCGCCGCTCGGGTCGACCGCGGGTCCGAGTTTGAACGAAATGCCGATCGCGGGATCGATCGCGCCGCGCGGCGCCGGGTCGCCTTCGCCGATCGAGCGATAGCGATTCCGCTCGCCGCCGATCACGTCGAACGCTTCGAGCGCGAAGCCGGCCGGATCGATCTTCGCGTGGCAGGATGCGCAGGTGGCGTCGGCGCGATGTTTATCAAGCTGCTCGCGAATGGTTTTCGCCCCGCGCACATCCGGCTCGATCGCGGGAATGTTCGGCGGCGGCGGATCGGGCGGCTGGCCCAACAAGCGAGCCACGACAAACGCTCCGCGCGGCACGGGCGACGTGGTCGTGCCATTGGCCGTGAGCTTGAGAAGCGATGCTTGCGTCAGAAAGCCACCGCGCGGGCAGCCGGCCGGGAGGGCCACCCGGCGAATCCCCGGCCCGCTCACTCCGGCAATGCCGTAGTGCGCCGCCAAGCGCTCGTTCAGCATCGCGAAGTCGGAGCGAACCAGATAACGGGCGCCGAGGTCGCGCTCGAGCATCTCGCGAAAGTAGGCCCGAGTTTCGGCCACCATCGAGTCTTGCAAATACGGGCTGAACTCGGGATAGAGTTTGCGGTCGGGATCCGTCGCCGCGATTTGCCGGAGCTTGAGCCACTGGCCGAGAAAATCCTCGACGAACCGATCGCTCTTCTTGTCGGCCAGCAAGCGTTCGACCTGGGAATCGAGCACGCCCGGCGCGCGTAATTTTCCGGAGGCCGCCAATTCCGTCAGCTTGGCGTCGGGCGCCGAGCGCCACAGAAAATACGAAAGTCGCGCCGCGAGCGCATAATCATCGAGCTTGCCCTCGGGCTCGACATGATAGAGAAAATCGGGCGAGCAGAGCGCCGCGCGGTAGGCCCACCGCAGGGCGCTTTCGAAGCAATCGCCGCTCGCCAGCCGCTCCTCGACTTTGGCGACGTAGGCGTGGCGCGTGGCGTCGTCGACCGGGCGGCGAAACGCCTTCGGCAGAAAGCTCGCCAGCAAACGATCGGCGTCGTCGGCCGGATGCTCGCTCGTCACCGTATAGATGCCCGCGACTTTATCGGGCCGATTCAGCACATGCACGATCTCTTGTTTCAAAAGCTTGCGCGGCGGCGGGCGGACTCCCGGAGAATCCTTCGCCACGAATTCTCGCGGGGACAACTCGCCGAAAAGAAGCCGGTGCGCCGCCGGAGGCCATTGGTCATGGAGCGGGCCCTCGACTTCGAGCCAATCGCAGGCAATGCCCGGACCGGTGAAGCCCATGGCGCGTCCCTTGCGGTTGTAGTTGGCCGTGGGCGCGAGCGAGGCGGTATTGAAGCCGATCGTCTCCTTGTAGTTCAACCAGACGGTGAATTCATGCACTCGCGGCTCGAGCGACGGAGCATCGAAATAGCCGAGCACATAGCTCGGGTGGCCGCCGCCCCGGCCATCGTTGCCCAACTGCACCGCCGAGAGCCGAGCCGCCTCGACGCCCCGCGCCGGCAGCACCTTGCCGCGATACCACTGAAAACTCCAAAACGACGCGCGCACCCGGTAGCGGCCGGGATACAACGTCGCGAAATCCTGAAAGTAGGGATTGAACGACTCATCTTCATGGCGAAACACGCCCACGCTGCTGCCGCGATCGAAGGAACGCATCCGTTCATGCGCGCCCTGCGACAGATGGCTCACTTCGCCGGCCGGCGGATATTCCGGGTCGGGCCGCATATCGCGGAGCAGCACCGCGTCGCCATTGCCGAGAATATGGCCCACGTGCTTGGCCAACGAGATCCGCTGCCTAATGACGGTGGGCGGCTCGGGCCGGACGGCGATCGCCAAATCGAGCGCGTGGTCGGCGGCCTCGATGAACTTCGCCATGTTCACATGCGAAATATCGAGCGCGTCGCCGTTGGTGTCGAAGCCATGGGCCGAACCATCGGCCGGCAAAAGCGCTTCGAGCGCGATGCCCGGCATGTCGAACAGATCGCGAACCGTGTTTTGGTACTCGCCGCGGGTCAGTCGGCGCAAGGGCGCGCCAGCGAGCGCCGTGGGCCGCGAGCGTTCGGCGTCGAGGAGCGACTGCTTGAACCACGCGACCGCTTTCGCGACATCGACCGCCGGCGGACGCGGCGCCTTGGCAGGCGGCATTTCACCGCGAGCCAGGCGATCGTGAATCCTCACGCCGCGGGCAAAGAGATCGTCGCTCGAAAAGTCGGGCGAGAATGTCGTCAGGTCCAAGCCGCCTTCGTGAGTTTGTCCATCATGGCAATCGATGCAGTGGGCGGCGAAAAAAGCGCGGGTCGGCGCATCGGCGCCGGGCTTCTCGGCGGAAGCGCCCGCGACCGACGCGGCCGCGGCCGGTTCTTCAGCGCGGCAGGGATCGCCGGGCGCGAGCCCGAGAACAATCGCCACCGCGCCGAGCGCGAGCGGGAAGCAAACAGTTCGCGCTCGCGATCGCCGCGCGAGCTTGGACCGGGGCCCGCGACGAGCGCCACTCCACCCGGCCATCAGCTCATCTCCAGTCCGGTCATGGTGCCCTTGGAGGTGGAGAATTCCGAGGTTTCGATGCCCAAGCGATGCAGCATCGAGAGATAGAGATTGCTGAGCGGATAGTTGTTTTGCGTGTCGAACGCGAGATGCTGGCCATGCTTGAACCCACCACCGACCAAGAGCACCGGCAGGTTCTGGTTCGAGTGCGAATTCGCGCTGCCCATGCAGGTTCCATAGAGCACCATCGTGCGATCGAGCAACGATTCGCCGTCTTCCTTCGTCGCGGCGAGCGAAGTCAGGAATCCGTTCAACACATCGAACTGACTTTCTTCCTTGGCTCGTAGTTCCGCGATGACCTCGGGCCGGTTGCCGTGATGCGTGAGGTTGTGGATCACGGTGGTGTCGATGAAGAGCGAGACGAGGCGCGTTGAATCCGTTTCGAGCGCGAGCCGCATCACGTCGTACATCAGACCCGTTCTTTTGGCGAACTCGCGCATCGTCGATATCCTCGGGCGGCGCGACGCTCACTTGCGGCTTGGGCTTGTGTTCCCAGGCTTCGCTACTGGCGAACCGCTGTTCGAGATCGCGCACCGAAGTGAAATATTGATCCATGCGCCGCCGGTCGTCGGGCGACAGCGAGCGTTGGAGCCGCCGGGATTGTTCACTCACGAAGTCGAGCATGCTCCGCCCTTGTCGCAGCGCCTCGATGCTGGCCTCCACATCGTCGGCCTTGCCCTGCACGAAGAGTTGCTGAAAGAGCCGCTTCGGGCTGCGCTCGGCCGAGATCGGGGCGCCGCCGCGGGTGAAGCTCAGTGTTTGGCCCGATTCATTGCTCATGGCCAGAACCAACGATGGATAACGCGTTTGGCTGCCGATATGCTCGGCGGCGAATTGATCGAGCGAGACCCAGTTTCGAAATCCGCCCCGCTCGGGATGCGGAGTGCCGGTGAGGAAACATTTCTCGGCCGCGTGAGAACCGGTCACGCCCGGCAGGCTCACGCCGGAAAATACGGTCATGTTGGGGCGATGCGCGGCCAATCGTTCGAGATAGGGCGAAAGCGAGTAGTCGGCCCCCGCTTTCTCCGGAAAGAAGAACTGCGGCAAGATGCCCATGTTGGTTTCGATGGCCACCATGCGCCGCGGCGTGGGTGGGAGCTTTGCCGCGGCGGCAAACGCCGGGCGCATTGCGTCCAACAGCGGCAAGGCCAGACAAAAACCGGCGCCGCGCAAAAACGCGCGACGATCAAGCGATGGGACCACGTGCGTTGCTCCTTGAAAAAAGCGGCGGCCGAGCGCACGGCGAGGGGACCGGGCAGCCACTTGGGCGCTGGGGGCATTGCAAAATAGGGCGGGAACCGGCGGAAGGAATTCGAGAGCAGCTCGCTGCCCGTTTAGCCTAACAGCCCGCGCCAGGAAATTGCAACTTTTTGCTTTCGCGGTTAAGCGTCGAAATGGCGACTCGCGGCAGTGAGGCCCTGGGGCCACGTGGCATACGCCGTCATCTAGTTCCCAATCCGCCGCGAATGGGTCGATTCGCGAGGGAAGCAACCTCCGAAATGGCTGTCAAAACGCCAATTCGGTCGTTTAACGACCAATCCCATTGCATATCTCAGAACACGCAATTTCCAGAAATCGCGGCAAATTGTCCGGGACTTTCGCGAAGGCAGTGCGTCTCCAGCTTGGCCTCTACGCCAGAATTGCAATCATCTTGCGACTAAAACCAGGAAATTGATCGCAAAATGCGACCATAGTTGGCGCCAATGGCCTGCGATTTGCAAAAGCTGTTTGGGGTAGCCAAATGGCTGTTGTTGGTCTTTTACCGAGAAAACGATCCTCCCTAATTCATAGGTGCAAGATGGAACGCCCAACGGACTCTCCAATCGACACGACTCAATCTCCCCAAGGAAGCACGCGGCCCAAATCGCGAGTTTCGTTCGACATAGACCGCCGAACCTCGCTGGGGCGCGGCTTGAAAACCGCTCGCAATCGAGCCGGCATGACGGTGAAAGAAGCCGCCTCGAAGCTGACCGCCTTGGGCTTGGAATGCAAGCGCGGCACGCTGCTCGCCTGGGAGCGAGGCGGCGGCCGCAGTTCGCGTGAACCTTTTGCCAGCGATTTGGCCGTGATCGCGACGCTCTACGGCTGTCAGGTCAACGAGTTCTTCGCTCAGGAACTCGCTGCCGACGCGGAGCGAACCGGGGCAGCTTCCAATCACAACCACAACCACAACCACAATCATAATCACTACGACAACCCGAGCCGACACGCTGAAATGCCACCGGGCAATTCGCAACTTGCCCGCTGCTAGGAACCTCTCCGGCCATGAGGTCGGCAAGGTATCGAGGAACGATAAAAAAGCTGGGTCGAAAAGCACATCGCCTTTCGACCCAGCTTCGTTTTTTACCGAGTCGGGGCCTTACTGCCTAGCGTCGCGAGTCGTGCTCGCGCGACTCCTCGCGATTCGCGCTGGAATTCGAATCCGAGCCCGAGTCGCTGTTCTTCTGATCCTGATCGCCGGCCGCGATCTGGAGCGTCGGACCGTCGTTGATCCAAGCCTGTCGGGCGACGAATCGGCGCCCATCGTCGTCTCGCGAACCACGCACCGCGATGTCGTCGCCTTCTTCGATTCGCACATCGCGCAAATTCTTGGCCGGTCCCAAATCCACCAGCACGCTGTCGCCTGCTTCATCGCGCACGCGAGCCAGGGTGTGCTGCCGCTGTCCCTGACGCGCGGTCCACGATTCGATCACGCGACCATCGAGCAGCCGCGACTGATCGCTGTTCGTGGAGCTTGCCGGATGACCGCGCCGGGCAGCCTCGCGGGCACGCTGTCGATGCGACGAGAGCTTGTCGCGATCACCGCGCTCCCGCGCTTCGTCGGAGCGATTCTTGTCGGCTTGCGAGGATGCATTCGCGCCGCTCGACGCGCCTGATTGACCGGCTTGCTGCTCGCGCTGTTTCTGGCGATGCAAGTCGATGATGTAGTAAATCGAATCATCGTTGCCGTCGCAATATCCCTCGGCATAGCCCGCATAGTAACCGGCGAGGAAATCGGCGGCTTCGTCGGCGCCGCGCTGGCTGGCCGAGCGTTGATTGTCGCCGGGTTGCATCGAGTTCGAACGGCGATCGCGCCGCTCGCCGCGGGCATTCTCATTGCGAGCGCGATCGCGATCGTTATCGCGGTTTTTCGCGCGGGCATCGCGATGTTCGCGATTTTGCTTTTGATCGCGATCGGCGTTCGCTTCTTGATTTTGCGAATTCTGCTTCGCGACGTCGGAATTCGAGTTGTCGTCGGCCCGCGCGGGACCAACGATCGCGAGGGCGCTGGCCAAAGCCAATGCGCCAGTGAAAACGGTGCGTTTCATCAACAATCTCCTCATGCAAAAACTGGGGAAGTCGCGAGATCGCATTCCAAGAGCGCCGGGTGGGGCGATTGACTCGTCGGACACGATCTCACGGAGAAGGGGCGCCAGCAGCCGCCCGCATGCTGGGCTGAACGATGCCAAGCGGTTGCGAGCAACTGATGCGCCGGCCCCGGCGCCGTGATTGGCCAGCGGGGCTTGGAAGCGTGCGGCGGCGAGCGTCTGAAGTGGGCCGCGATCGCTGAAAACCCCCGTGAAGAGGCGCCTTTTGATCGCGGCTGGGAGGCGAGGATTCTATTTTTCGCCTTAGCAAGAATTAAACAATCAGCCGCATTGTGCCACGGCGCGGCTGAATGATGATGCGCCAATCTGGCCGCGCGGCCGGCGCTCGCGGACCGCGGCGGCGAGTCGAGCATCGCCCCAAAAACAACAAGGCGATGGAGGGCCATGAAGCATCATGTGCCCGTCCATCGCCTTGTTGAATTTCAGTCGACTTGTCGAATATCAGTAGACTTTGTCGCGTTGGATCGCAACTCCGAGATCGATTACCCGGTTTGACTGGGGGCGATTTCGGCGAGCAACTGGACAAAGGCGCCGCCTTGCGCGGCGTTACTTGGCGCCTTCGGCGTCGGCCTTCTCGGCCTTCTGCTCGGCGGCGGCCTTGTCGCCTTCGGCCTTGTTGACGTCCTTCTGTGTGTCGGCCTGCACGTCTTCCATCTTCTTGTCGCCTTCGGCGATCGCTTCCTTTTCCTTAGCGTCGGCCTTGATCTCCTGCTTCGCCGCGTCTTCCTTCTTTTGCGCCGGGCTTTCGCAGCCGACAATCGCGAGGCTCAAACCCAACACGGCCGACAGAAAGCAAAACTTCTTCATGATCTTGGATCCTTTTCTCGAACATACCAAGGGTGCAATGAAATCAACTCGGGAGCCCGGCGACCGAAAAACGGCGCGGCGTCCTCTCCTAAAGAAAGATGGCTGGCAAAGCGACGTTATTCCCGAGGGCGAACAAAAAAAGTCGAATTTATCGTCTCGCGCAATGCCCGCGCCGGCCATTTCGGCCGAAAAGAGCAGTTCTTCGGGCCAAATCGGCCCCCGACAATTCGTCGCATTTCGCCAAGCCCCGCGGCGCCCTGTCGCCAAGGAGTCCGCCACTTATTTGGAAGGCTTCGGCGAGAACCAGCGGGCGATCGACGAAAACAAAATCACGCCCACCGCGATCACGATCAACACGATAAACGCGGCATTGAGACTGCCGGTGATGAATTGCGCCGGTTGCCCACGCGATGCCCCTCGCGAATCATCACCCAAAACGGGCCCGTGACCATTTGATACGCGGCCGTGACCGTGGTCGACACGATGAACGCCATCGGCAGCAGCGTGATGGGCGCATATCGCCCCCGTCCGGAATTGGTCATCACCGTCGTCACCACGCACAGGGCGATGATCGCCAGCATTTGATTCGCGATGCCGAACATGGGCCAGATCGTGTCGATCGAGCCGGTGGCGATCAATCCGCCCCAGCCCAGCGTGACGACCGCCGTGGCGAACAAGGCGCCGGGCAGCCAATCGGCGCGCTCGAACGGCTTATAAACCTTGCCGAGCGCTTCTTGAAACAAGAAGCGGGCAATGCGCGTGCCGGCGTCGATCGTGGTGAGAATGAACAGCGCCTCGAACATGATCGCGAAGTGGTACCAATACTTGATCACGCCGCCCAGGTCGACCGCGTCGCCGGACACGCGCCGCGCGGCTTGCGTGAAGACCCGCGACATGCCGACCGCGAGCGTGACCGCGCCGCCGGTTCGTCCGCGCAGTGTCTCGCCGCCGATCTGCTGTTCGATCGTGGCGAGATTGTCGTGGTCGGCGCCCATCTTGGCGAGTGTTTCGGCGTAGTCGTTGACCTTCTTCAAATCGATGTTGATTGCCCAATAGTCTTCTTGCGGCAGCGCCGCCGCGGCAATCAAGGCCACGACCGCCACGAGCCCTTCGATGAGCATCGCGCCGTAGCCGATCGGACGCACATGGCTTTCGCGCTGGATCATCTTGGGCGTGGTGCCCGAGGCGACCAAGGCATGAAATCCCGAGATGGCGCCGCACATGATGCAGATGAAACAAAAGGGAAACAGCGCGCCCTTGAAATAGGGACCGCCTCCCGAGATGAAATACGGATTCACGCTCGGGGCCGAAAGCTTCGGGTCGGCCACGAGCACCGCCACGACAATCAGCGCGATCGTGCCGATCTTGAGGAAGCTCGACAAGTAATCGCGCGGCGCGAGGAGCAGCCACACCGGCAACACCGAGGCGATGAAACCGTAGCTGCAGATCGCGATGATCGTCGTCTCGCGACTCAGCGAAAACCAGGATTCGAAAGCCGAGCCCGGCACCCAGCCGCCGACGACCGTGGCCGCCAGCACCGCCACCGCGCCCAGGGCCGAGGCCTCGACAACGCGTCCCTTGCGGAGACGTTGCATGTAGAGCCCCACGACGAGCGCGATCGGCACCGTGGCGGCGATGGTAAACGTGCCCCAGCTACTGCCCGAAATGATTTGGGCCGAGCCCGCCGGCAAATCCGCCGAGTCTTCCGCGGCCAGTCGCTGGGCCGCTTCGAGCGACATCGCATGCGGCAGGGCAATGCGAAACGGCTCGCTTCGCACCACGCTCGACCCGCTCGGATAATGAATTCGCGTGTTGCCCGGGGCTTCGAGCACGGCCCGCGGCCGGCTGCCGTCCTCGCTCACGATCCTCGGACGCTGGCCGCTGGGGGCTTCGAGCCGCGTGTGTTCGGCAAGCCCCACCTCCTCGCCGCCCAGCGCTTTGACCACCACGAGCCCCAGCCCCGCCAGCGCGATCACGACCACGAATAAAATCGTGATCGACGCCGTGGCGCCGGCCACCGGCCCAATCTCGGCCCGGGCAATCTCGGCGAGCGAGCGGCCGCCATGGCGCACGGAAGCGGCCATCACGAGCATATCTTGCACCGCCCCGGCCAAACACACGCCAACCACGATCCAGAGCAGTCCAGGCAAGAAGCCGAATTGAATCGCGAGCACCGGCCCGATCAAGGGTCCCGCGCCGGAGATGGCGGCGAAATGATGACCGAATAGCACCCAGGGATGGGTCGGATGATAATTCTGCCCGTCGTTAAGCATGACCGCCGGCGTCGGGCGACTGTCGTCGAGCACCGCCACGCGGGCCGCGAGAAAAGCGCTATAGAACCGGTAGGCCACGGCTAGCGCGGCCAACACGCCGATCATCAGCGGCATCGCATGCATCGAAACGCACTCCGGTCCGAGCCCCAGCACGCGCGACCTCAAGTTCGGCCGCCGACGCCCGTCAAGCAACATGGTGTTCAACAAGATCGACCGACACGATGGCCGCGCGCCATGCCATTCCCTAGCTTCCGGGAGTCCAGATCGCCGATTTTTTCGCGCCTTGCGCCGGCTCGGCGCCGGGAGTCCAGAGCTTGCCGCCGCCCGAGGTTTCGCTTGAAGCCGAGGCCGCGCCGGGCACAATCAGCCCCGAGCCGGCCGGAGTTTTCGCGGCGGCGACGGGCATCTGTCCGTCGGGGCCAATGACCCCCGCTTCGACGAGCACTCGAAACAGCGCCTCTTTCACGCCGCGCTCATTGATGTGCTCGGCCTGAATGTGCAGCATCAATCGCTGCGAGGCTTCGATATCATTGGCCGCCAAACGCAAACTCAGTTCGGTCACATCCCAGGCCGCCGATGATTGGCCGGCCGCTTCCGCCGCCTTGCGGGCCGCGTCGACATGCCAGAGCGCCTTGTGCGGATCGATCTCGATTTGGGCCAGCATCCCATGGGCCAGCGACTTGCGCTCCAGTGGCACGCTGGGGCGCCGAACCAATTCGCTCGCGAAACGCCGGAGCGCCCGGTGATGGTGCATCATCACGGCGCGATTCAGATTTTCGAACAGCGACTCATCGTCGAGCTTGTCGAGCGCCACGCGCGACAAGCGAGGCAGCGGAACGGCCCCATCGACGAACTGGCTCGCGTCGACGAGAGCGGCCGGACCGAGCCCGAGCTTCTCGCGGAGCAGGTCGAAATCCAGATCGCTCATCGAGTTTTCGGGGCTCGACTCGATCACCAAGATCGCCGCGAGCAGCCGAGCGCGAGCGGCCGGGTCTTGGGCCGCTTCGAGCGGAGTCTTGCCAGCGAGCTCGCGGAGCGGCCGCTGGGGCCAGCGCTCGAGCACCGCCTCGCGCCGCTCGGCATCGAGCAACTCGATTCGCCGCTCGGTCGATGTTTTTTCCGGCAATCGCAGGTTCCAACTCAGCAAATGCCGCCAAGTGGGAACATCGCCGGTTTGCTCTTCTTGAAAATCGACGCCGATCGCATCGCCGGCCGCCAGCGACAAGGTGCGATGCGCCGCCTCGCGCTCGTCGCCATAGGCGATCATTTCGAGCCGAGCGTCGCGATCCGTCTCGCGGCTATAAAGAAATACTTGACCGACGATTCGGGGAATTTCGCCAAGCGCTATGCTGTCGGGCGGCCCGCCGTCGGAAGGGGCCTCCGCCGATGGCATGGGACGGTCGAGCAAGAAGAACGCCCCCTTGGGCGCCGGCTCGTCGGGGCCGGAGAACTGCGAAAGATCGTAGGGCATTCGCGGCGTTTGCGCGTGGGCAAAGAGCCTCGCCGAAAGCGCCTCGAAATCCTTGACCGGATAGTGACGGCGAAAAATGCCGGTTTGGTCGACGGTCTCGGGATCGAGCAGCGAGGCGAGCGCGAGCGCTTCCGCGGCCTCGTCTTCCGACACGCGCGGCGATGCCGCAAGGGCGCGCCACGCCGCGCACGCCGCCGGATGATCGGCCACCCAGCCCCGCAGAATCGCCTGGTTGCGTTCGATGCCGGGCCACGCGCCAGCGGTCTGGCCAATGGCGGCAAGCTGATCCGCCGCCTTGCGCCACGAGCCGCGAAAGCCGGCTTCGATCGCGGCTTTGCAGGCGGCCTTCGACGCCGGATCGACCGGCCAACGGTCGGGTTCGGTCTCCGGCAAGTCGAGGTTGAACTCTTGTTTGAGCAACAGCGGAATCTCGGCGATCATGTTGATTCGCGAGAGAAGGTTGAGCACTTGCTCGTCTTGCCCTTGGGAGAAGGCAAGCTGCATGAGCAGGTGTCCGCGAGCCGCGAGATAATAACCGCCGCGCAGCAACCGGTCGGCCACCAAGCCGGTAGCCGAATAGACTTGATGCGGCACATCGTCTTGGCCAAGGCCATCGAACGCCTTCTGCAGATAATCGACGGCGCCGAGCGCATCACTCTTGGCCGAACTGATGATTGCAAGCTCGGCCAGCGCTACGGGGTTGTCGGGATACAGCTCGAGCATGTGAGCCGCGGTGGCCTCGGCGGCGCCGACGCTCTTGAGCTCGGATTCGAGCATCGCCTTGAACGAAAGCAAGCAGGCCCGGTCCGGATGCTTCCTAAGGGAGGCCTCGACAAACTCAAGCGCGGCGGCTCGCTGATCGCCCTGGAGCATCCGTTCGAGCTTGTCGAGTTCGGTGACAAGGTCGGGGCAACAGAATTTGATCTTCTTGGCGGCGCCGCCGGGACAGGAAGCGTAAGGATCGAGCACCATGGGACAAGGAACTCCTGCAAGGAAATGCGCAATGAATGAAGCCCGCCGAACACGCATGCCGGGCGCGCGGACCCCGCGACACGCGACGACGATCGTAGCAGAATGCTCGCCGGCGTGCGACCGGCCAACCCCTCGGCGAAACGACGCCCGTCGCGAATCGCCCGTCGCGAATCGCGCGTCGCGCGGCGGCCCCATTTCAGCGGGCGGCCGAAAGCGAGGATCGCTTTTCCTTGATCAGTTTCAACAGCGCCTTTTGCGGGTCGGCGAATTTCTTGAGCCCCTCTTCCATGAGCGTGCGCTCCAGATGCTGCATATCGACCAGCCGGTCGATCTCGGCAAGCACTTCGGCGGGGGGCAATTTATCGATCTCGCGGTCGAAGGTGCGGCCACTCTTCTGCACCGCGGCGTTGGTTCCGGGCGGATTGGTCTCGATGTCGCTGCCGGCAAACGCGGCGACATATTTCCAGGCCGGGTCGCTCGGCTTCTTCGTGCCGGTGCTGGCGAAGATCAATTCCTGATCGAGCTTGAGGCCCTTGTCCTTCCAAAACTCGCGATTCTCGGCCCAGATGCGCTTGGCGCCGACGATGCCCACCTGGCCTTGGGCCGCGGCCGAGAGCTTGGGCACATGCTGCTCGGTGTAAACATCGACCCGGGACACGAAAATGCTGTACACGCTCTTGAAGCGCTCGAGCTTGCCGTGACGCTGCGCCGCGCCAGGCCGCGTCGCGCGCGGCGCGATATTGCCGCGGCGAAAAAATCAGGGTTACATTCAGGGTCACGCCGTGAGCCGTGAGCGGCTCGATCGCTTCGATGCCGGCCGGAGTGGCGGGGATTTTAATCATGCGGTTTTCGTGGCCAGCCGACCATTGCTTGCCCAACTCGACATACCGCTTGACCCGCTCGGCTTGCGGCGGCGCGTCGGCGTCTTCCAACAGCGGATCAAGCTCGAAGCTCACATAGCCGTCGTTGCCCTGGGTTTTGCGATTCACCGGCAAAAAGACCGCCTGCGCTTGCCGCACCAGCTTGTCGGTCATTTGCCAAGCGATCTGCTCGTCGCTGAGCTTCTGGGAAATGAATTCGTCGAGATCGCGATCGAATCGCCCCGTCTTGATCAGGTCGGAAACGATGATCGGATTCGAGGTCGCGCCCGAGGCGCCCAGCGCATGGTCGCGGGCCACCAGTTCCGGGTCGATCGAATCGAGCCAAAGTTTCGTCCCACAGGCGATCAGCGATTCGAGCGGCGAAGTCATAGCGAAGCTCCTGCCAGCAGAAGTAAAAAGTTGAAGCGGGGAAGAGAACCCGGGGGCGGATCGCCGCCCCAAATCGCGACGATCTCCGGGGTGTCGAAAGCCTCTCCCGGCCATGCCCCCCTTTTTTACGCGCCTCCAGCCAAAAGGCAAGCCGCCGCCACGTTTTATGTGCGAAAAATCATCTCGCCGGTCCGTGTTTCCTGGTTTGATTTCGCGAGTGCTCGCCCCCCGACGAGAACCGCGCTCGACGAGCGGCGCGCGGTAGCCAGTAATGCCGGCGCGGGGCTCGACCCGCGCGAATTTGGGGTAGGTGCCGTGGATTTTCGGATTCTGTCGATTATTCCTGTTCCGTCGACTGCGCGGATTCCGATTACCGAAGGGACCGAGAGTTGGTGCGATGTTGTTTCGATGGTCACGGTCGGCTGGCCCCACGGCCCCGACCGGGCTCCGCGATTCAGGGAGATAGCACGCGTGTCGGGAATCGCCAGGACATTACGGATCGTCATCGCGCTTGTCGCGGCGGCTAGCGAATCGGCGGCTTTCGGGCAGTCGTTCGTCGGCAGTTCGGGGTCGAACACCCCCTGGTCGGCCAACGGACCAGCGTTTGTCCCGGCGGGCGCCAGCTCGCGGCGCAACGCCGCCGGATCGAGCGCACGGGCGATGCGGCGCCGCCGCGACCGTTGGGGCCTTCGTTGAGCAAGCTTTCGCAAATGCGGGCAAGCGCTTTGCGGCTCGTCTCGGCGGATCAGCCGCCCGCGACCGAGGATCCCGCGACAATGCCTCAGCGCTCCCGAGCCACCTGGACCCTCGGATCTCTCGGCGAATCCCGAAAGCCCATCGGACAACTCCGCCGCAGTCATGGCCGAAGACGCCGCCGGCGACGCCGAGCCACCGGTTGAACTCATGCCGCCCGAAAACCGCATTAATCTCGATCAGCCGCCCGAGGAACTGCCGCCGCCGATTCAAGCGATCGCCGAGCCGGATTCCGAGGACTACGATTCGTTCTGGTCTCCCGACACCGCGCCGCGCATCGCCAGTTCGGGCAAGGCGTTCTATCGCGGCAAGGCATACATTCAGATCGATGCGGTGATGATGAGCCGCGAGGGGCCCACGAAACCGCTCATTTTGGCCCAGGACCTTTCGTCGCCAGCCGAAAACGAACTGCATACGAATCCCTACTTGGGCTATTCCGCCATGGCGAGATTGACCTACGGCCGGATTCTCGGGCGCGACAAGAAGAACCGTGATCACTCGGTGGAGTTCACCTTCCTCGGGTTCGGCAACTGGAACAGCGCCGGCAGCTTGACTTCATACGCCACCGGCAATGGATTGATTACGCGACAAGACCCGACGCACTCGATTCCCGGCTTCAACGGTTCGCATATTCAGTCGTACGACTACAAGTCGGCGTTCAACAGCTATGAATTGAACTACCGCGTGCGTCAGCGACTGGGACGCGATCGCCTCGAATTGGCGAGCGACGGGACCTGGGTTCGCAAAGTCACGCCCATGCCCACGCCGTCGTTCTTCGGCGGTTTGCGGGTGGTGACGCTCAACGAGCATTTCAACTACGATTCGCTAGGCATCGTGGCCTCGCAAATCTACGGGCACTACGATATCCAAACCACGAACTTCCTAATCGGGCCGCAGGCGGGGCTCGATGTGATGTATCAACACGCTCGCTGGCGGGTTGGCGCTCGCGCCAAGGCCGGGCCCTATGTGAACACGAGCACGCAGCGCAGTCAGGTCGTGGCCTACGATGCCTTTCTTACATCGCAAGTGCCCAACCGCAATGAGTCGGCCCGCAGCACGCAGTTTTCATTCATCTACGATGTGAATTTCAGCGCGGCTTATCAGCTTCGCCAAAATGTGGCCTTGCGGGTCGGCTTCGACCTGATCGCGATCAACGAACTCGCGCTCGGGCCCAATCAAGTTCGCTTTCCGGCCCAGGCCACGCCGGCGGTCGACAACACCGGCTTCGTGCTGATGATGGGCGGTGAAACCGGCTTGGAAGTGGTGTGGTGACGGGCACGCGCCGGCGGGCTCGAGCGCGCCGCGCTCGCTGCTCCTCGCGAGGCGGAGGTCAATCGGCCTCGGGCCCGGCAATGAGCACGGCGGCCGATTGGCCCAACGTGCTCTGGGTCAGCACCAAGGCTCGTGATCGCTCGACCGGCGCGTGGTCGTCGCGCACGATCTCGAGCGGGCACTGGGGATCGGGCCGGAGCGAATTGAGCGCGCGGGGAATACGGCCTTCGCCCAGGGCCATGATCGCGGCCGCGGTCTCGACCGCGCCCGACGCCGCGCCCAAGCAACCCCAATAGCCCTTGAGCGCCGTGACCGGAGTCCTTGGGGCAACGGCAAGAATGCCGCGAGCTTCATTGAGATCGCCGCCGGGCGTGCCGTAACCGTGCGCCACGATAAAGCCCAGGTCCTCGGCGGCGCGGCCGGCGCGGGCGAGTGATTGGCGCGCGACGCGCGCCACGCCCGCGCCTTGGCCCACGGTGGAGGCGGCGGCGCGGCCAGCCGGATCAAACGCATGGGCCGCGCTCTCGACACGCGCCAGCACGCGAGCCCGCCGGGATTCGGCATGGCGCCGACTCTCGAACACCAGCGCCGCGGCGCCCTGGCCGCAGACCATGCCATCGCGGTCGGCGTCGAACGGTCGACACGCGCCGGCCGGGTTGTCCTGCCGCCGCGAATGCCGCTGATGCCGAAAGGCCCAACTCACGAAGTTCACCGGATTGCTCGAGCCGCCCGTAATCACCACGTCGACCACGCCCCGCTCGATGAGCCGGAGCGCTTCGTCCATCGCGACCAGCGACGAGGCTTCGCCAACCAGAATCGAATTGTTCGGGCCGTGCGCGTCGAGCGCAATTCCGATATGGCAAGCCGCCATGTTCGGCAGATATTTGAGCATCCACAGCGGAGTCATGCTGGAGGCCATGGCGTCGCCCCAGCGACTGAAGTCGAATCGGCCATCCACGATGCAGTTGCGATAGATGTCGATCAGGTCTTCGGGCTCGCTGTAGATCATGTCGGCGCCGAACACGACTCCGAAACGATCGGGATCGACCGAGCCGGCCTCGAGGCCCGCGTCGTGACACGCCATCTTGGCCGCGGCATGGGCCCACTGGGTTTCGTGGCTCATTACCTTGAGGCTTTTGCGCGGGGTGACGAACTGCTTGGCGTCGAAATTCGTGATCTGCCCGGCAAACGCGATGTCGAGGCCGAGTTTGCGTAGATCCGAGAGCTCTCGCACGCCGCTTCGGCCGCCGACGAGCGCATCCCAAACCGCGGGCCACGACGCGCCCGAGGGGCGAGACGATGCCTAGTCCCGTGACGACGATTTGCTGCGCCGGTGGTTGCATGGAAAAAAGTAAAAAGTGGCTCGGACCGCTCGGCGCCCGCTTGGAAAGTCGTTCATTTCAGCGTTCGAGCGCGGTTCCTCGATGCGGCCCTCTCGGCCCATTGACCAAGTTCTTCGCCAGCGACGAGCCCGCGCGTCAACTAAAAGCCGGCTATTCTACCTGCGCGGCATGGGTGGACAAGGAAGGCTAGGGGGCTTAAGTTCGACTATGCCACGTGTCCTTATTACCGCCGCGCTCGATTGCTGCCGATAAAATAAACGCTTGCCAATCGCCGGCGCTTCGAGACCTCCCGGGGAATCGGGGCAATTTTGGCTCGCGGCGAAGTCGCCCGGTTTGCAAAACGCCAGAAGCAACTCCGCCGGAAGCGCATCGCCCTCATCAAGGCGGCCGGCCGACGGACCAGAGTCTTCTGGCGGCCGGAGTCAAAATTGACCCTTTGCCAGCCAATACTACGATGATAGACGTTGGATGACCGACGCAAGGGTTGGTTAATGTATTTGGCGGAAATCCGAAAAACACGGACACCGATTTCTTTTTTTGACGCGGGTCGAGCCATGGAACAATCAAACATCGGGCAAGCAAACGCCGCGCCCGCTGATTTTTCGCTTGCCGAGGTGCGCGGAATCGTGAAAGACCTGCTCGCGCCGCGGGCCTGGATCTATTGGACCGATTTTCTCGCTTCGCTCTTCGCCGGCTCGGCCTGCTTTCTTTTGCTTCGCCTCGGCGTGCCGCGTTGGAACGCGGGCCTCGCGGCCAAAGCGCTGGTCGGGGTCGCGCTCTATGCCGCCACATGCGTGCTGTTTTATCGGGCGGTGTTGTTCGTGCATGAGTTGGTGCATATGCGGGCCGGAACCTTCAAGGCGTTTCGCTTTGTGTGGAATCTGTTGTGCGGTATTCCGTTTCTGGTGCCCACGTTTACCTATTACACGCATGTCGACCACCACATGCGTTCCCATTTCGGCACGCAACACGACGGGGAATATATTCCCCTGGCCTCGCAACGGCCGATTCAGATGCTGCTGTATTTGTTGCAGCCGTTCGTGATACCGATCTTGGTCGTGTTGCGGTTTCTGGTGCTGACGCCGCCGTGCTGGTTTTCGCCGCGACTGCGGCGCTGGGCGCACCAGCGAGCCAGTTCGCTGGTGATGGATCCTTCGTACATTCGCCCGCTGCCGCCGCCCAAGACGCTGCGCGTGTTCCGTTGGCAAGAAACAGCCTGCTTCTTGCTGCTCTTGGGGGCGGCGATTCAAGTGAGCCTGGGGACGATGAAGGTTGCGTTTGTCGTGCAATCGTATTTCGTCGCCGTGGGTGTGCTGATGCTCAACAATGTGCGCACGCTTGGCGCCCATCGCTATGTGAGCGGCGGCGAGGAAATGACGTTCGTCGAACAACTGCTCGATTCGATCAACTATCCCCGCTTCTCGCTCACCACGCCGCTGTGGGCCCCGGTCGGGCTGCGTTACCACGGCGCTGCATCACCTTTGCCCTTCGCTGCCCTATCACAACATGGGCGAGGCGCATCGCCGGCTCATGCGGCAGTTGCCCGAGAATTCGCCCTATCGACAAACGATCTGCCCGAGTCTGTGGCTGGCGATTCGCCAGTTGTGGCGATGCGCCGCCGAACACGCGTCCGCGGAGAAGCTGCCGGCCACTCCGACCGCCGACACCACCGCGAACGCGCGCTGCTCGCCCGATGCCGGCGGCGCCCGCGGCCCCGCGCCGATTGGCGCCGAGTAAGTCACACCGCATGAACGTTTCCTCCGGGCCGCCGCAAGTTATTACCGATCGCGCCGAGATTCGCGACCATGTGGAAACGCTGCGCCGTCAAGGCCTCCGGGTCGGACTCGTGCCCACGATGGGCGCGCTCCATGCCGGGCACATGAGCCTGGTCGACGCCGCGCGCGGCGAGTGCGACGCGACGATTGCGACCATCTTCGTGAACCCCACCCAATTTGGGCCGAATGAGGATTTCTCGCGTTATCCCCGCACCTGGGAAGCCGATCTCGCCGCGCTCTCCGAACACGGCGCCGCGATCGTGTTTGCTCCGGCGGCCGAGACGATGTATCGACCCGGGGCCGCCACGCGCGTCGATGTCGGGCCGGTCGCGGCGCCCTGGGAAGGCGCCCATCGGCCGGGGCATTTTCAGGGCGTGGCCACGATCGTGCTCAAGTTGTTCAACCTCATCCCGGCCGATGTCGCGTTCTTCGGTCGCAAGGACTATCAGCAAGCGCTCGTGATTCGCCGCATGGTCGACGACCTCGATCTCCCGATCGAGGTTCGAGTGCGGCCCACGGCGCGCGAGCCCGATGGTCTGGCCATGAGCTCGCGAAATCGCTATCTTTCGCCCGAAGAGCGGCAGCGGGCGCTCGCGATCTCGCGCTCGCTGGTCATGGCCCATGAACTTGTGCGCTCGGGCCAGCGCCGAGCCGACCTGCTCGCGAGCCGAGTGCGCCAGCGGCTCGAGACCGAAGGACGGATGAAAGTCGACTACGTGGCCGTGGCCGATCCGCGAACCTTGGCGCCGGTCGACACGGTCGAAGGCGAGGCGGTGATGGCGATCGCCGCGCGTGTCGGCGCCACGCGGCTCATCGACAACGCCACGCTCGGGGCCGACGATCCGAACGGCGCCATTTGACGGCGCGCCGCTGGAATTCGTCGCGCGTTGCGCGGCGCCGAGCGCACGAATCCCTTATGCGTCGAGGCATTTGCTCATGTGCCAAACATTTCTCAACATTCCCGCGCGGCTGCCGGCTTGGCTCGGCGGTTGGCCGGTGTTCGGCTTCGGTGCGCTGCTGGCCCTGTGGATGCTTGCCGGCCTGGGCGTGGCGGCGTGGCTTGGTCGGCGCGATGGCTGGACCCGCGACACATTTGCCCAACTCGTCATGTACTGCGCTCTGCGGCGCCGCGCTCGCCTTTCTGCCGCCGTGGTTCGATTTGCTGCTAGGCGGCTCCCTGCCGATTCGCGGCTATGGGGTGATGCTGCTCGTGGCCGTGGGCTCCGCGGTGGCGCTTTCGGTGCGACGCGCCCGGCAAGCCGGCCAAGATCCGGAAATGATCTTCTCGCTGGCCACGTGGCTTTTCGTGTCGGGAGTGAGCGGGGCCCGGGTATTTTATGTCGTCGAAAACTGGTCGGAATACCAGCGGCCGACACTTGGCGAAACCATCAAAAGCGTGCTCAACGTGGCCCAGGGTGGGCTGGTCGTCTATGGTTCGCTTCTCGCCGGCGGGCTGGCGCTCTTCGTCTTCGTGCGCAAATATCGCTTGCCCGGGTTGGCGCTCGCCGATTTGGTCGTGCCGGGCGTGGTGCTGGGAATGGCGATCGGACGGCTGGGCTGTTTCATGAACGGCTGCTGCTATGGCGCCGAGAGCGAGTTGCCGTGGTCGGTGCAATTTCCTTGGGGTTCGCCGGCCTACGTCGAGGAGGCCCGCGATGGCAAAGTCTCGATCGATGGACTGCGTTTTGGCGGCCAGCCCGAGGAGCCCGCCCGGCTCGCGGCCGTGGAGCCCGGCTCGGCGGCCGAGAAGCAAGGTTTGCGGGCCGGCGATGTGATCGTGGGCATCAACGGGGTGCGCACACCGACGGCCGAGGCAGCCGTCTTGTCGCTGGCGCGGGTCAATCAGGCCGGCGAGCCGATCGCGGCGCGCGTGGCCGACAAGCCGGGTGTGTTTGCTTGGCAAGCCGGTCCGCTCGACCAGCCGAGCCTGCGGGTGCATCCGGCGCAGCTTTACAGCACGATCGACGCCCTGATTCTCTGCTTCTTTTTGCTGTGCTACGACCCCTTCCGACGGCGCGACGGCGAACTGCTCGCGCTGCTGATGACGATCCATCCCGTGTCGCGATTTCTCTTGGAATGGACCCGCGCCGAGCCGCATGTGCTGGGCACTCGGCTCAGCATCGCGCAAGTGATTAGCTTGGCGCTGCTGGCGGGAGCCGGCTTGCTGTGGTTCTACATTCTCAGGCGACCCGCGCGGGCGCATGGGCGCCGGCGACTTGAAGCAAGGCCGGAAGCACGGCCACCGGGCAACGGGGGTTTCTGGCGAGAGGTAAAAACGAAATGCCGCGGCAAGACAGGCCACCTGTTTGCCGCGGCGTCGTTCTCATGAAGGCCGGTCAGTCGTTTGGCGGGCTTGGCCGCTCGCCATCGGGCGGGCCGGATCGCTCGCGGGGCGGAGGACCCGGCCCATCGTCGCGACGCGGAGGGGGGCCCGGTCGGTAGGCGAGGAACTCTTCGAGCGAAATGTTGCCGTCGCCATTGGTGTCGATCTTCTTGAATTCCTCGCGACGGTCCGGCGGGGGGCCGAAATCACGCGGCGGAGGCCCTGATTCGGGCCGGCCACGATCGCCGGCGCCGGCTCGCCGCGGGCCAGCGTCTCGAGGCCCACCATCGCGCGAGCCGGCCTCTCGGGGCCCACCTTCACGCGACCCGGCGTCGCGAGGTCCACTCTCTCGGGGCGGGCGGCGGCCTTGTTCGCGACGCGGTGGCGGGGCGTCGCCATTTTCCATGTCGGCCGGCGGCGGCCCCTTTTTGCGCGGCGGCGGTCCGTCTTCACGCGGCGGCGGGCCATCCTCGCGCGGCGGGGGGCCGTCTTCGCGCGGCGGCGGGCGACGACCTCGCGGCGGCGGACCTTCGCCACGCCGCGGCGGGCGCGGGGTGTCCAGGTCCTTGTCCTTGGCTTGATTGTCCCCGGATTCCTTGTCCTTATCCGCGCATTCGGCCCGGTCGCTTGCCGAGGGCGAGTCTCCGGATTCCGGCCCGGCGGCGACCGCTCCCGGCGGTGTCGCGAAGCCCAGCGTTCCGGCCACGGCGGCGGCGTAGGCCCAGCGGCGGCGGCCTCGGACCAACAGGGTCTGTTTCATCGGTGTGTTTTCCTGTGAATTGCGATTAAAAACCGCAGCCCCGCCTACTCGCCGCCGTCGTTCGGCGCCCAAGCGGCTTGTTAGAATATAGTAGCCGAACCGAAAAGACTCCACTTCGGCCGGCCACGCTTTCGGATAGGCTGTTAAACGCAAGCGTTTCATTTTGTGGACAGCGACCCTCTCCAGAACTTCGGAAATTTTTTTGTCTTCGACTCGCGTGGTCGTCCGTTTCTAATCCAATGGGGATCGCGGCGCGCCGAACAGGCGCGCTCGCGGAAAAGGGCCCTTGGCGCCTGAAAGAACTTTGGTATGTCCTCCGAGCCTGAAGAACTGCTCGATCGGGTCAAACACGGCGACCAGCAAGCGCTGGCGGCGCTCTTCGCCACGCATGAGCCGGCTCTGCGGCGGATGATCGTCTTTCGACTCGATCCGCGGCTTCAGGGGCGGGTGTCGCCCTCCGATGTGCTTCAAGAAACCTATGTCGACGCCGTGGGTCGCCTGCGGCACTTCGCCGAGAAGCCGGAAATGCCGTTTTTCGTGTGGCTGCGGCTCGTGGCGAACCAGCGGCTTGTCGATGTGCATCGCCACCATTTGGGCGCTCAAATGCGGAGCGTCGGGCAAGAGGTGTCGATCGACAATCATCGCTACGCCGGCGCCAGCAGCATGTGCTTGGCCGGACATTTGGTGGGCGACTTCACCTCGCCCAGCGATATCTTCGAGCGGGCCGAGCGGCTGCGGCGCGTGGAAGAGGCGATCGAAAGCCTCGACCCGATCGATCGCGAGGTGCTGGCCCTGAGGCATTTCGAGGAACTGAGCAACGCCGACACCGCCACGGTCTTGGGCATCGAAAAGTCGGCCGCCAGCAAGCGATATCTTCGCGCCCTCGAGCGACTGAAGATCGCGCTCGCCGCGATTCCGGGCCTCATGGGATAGAGTTTTGGCCCGGGGCTTCCTTGGGCACGGCGCTCGCGGCGAGTGTCGAGAACAGCGAGCTTCGGCAAGAACATAGAGGGACCGACCCATGGAACATGTGGACGCCCAGCGCGATTTGCTCGACCGGGTGATCGAGGATTTCACGGCGCGATGTCGCCGCGGTCTCGCTCCATCGGTGGCCGACTATGCGCGGCGTTTTCCGCAGTTGGCGGAGCAATTGCAGGATGTGCTTCCGCCGATTTCGCTCCTCGAGCAGCTTCGGCACAAGAAGTCGGCGGCGAGCGAGTCGGCGGCGCCGGAGAAGATCGGCGATTATAAAATCGTGCGCGAGGTGGGCCGCGGCGGAATGGGCGTGGTTTACGAAGCGCGGCAAGAATCGCTCGACCGGCCGGTGGCGCTCAAGGTGCTGCCGAAGCATTCGCTGCTCGACCCGAAGCGGCTCGCGCGATTCAAGGTCGAAGCGCAGGCCGCGGCCCGACTGCATCACTCGAACATCGTGCCGGTGTTCGGCCTATTCGAGAGCGACGGCCTCTATTACTACGCGATGCAGCTCATCAACGGCCAAGGGCTGAATGAAGTCGTGTCGTCGCTCCGCGAATCACGGCCGCGGGCTTCCCATCGGCCGGGCTCGAAGCGTCATCAACCGACGCGAAAGCAACGCGGCAAACGAGCGCCGTCCACGAAGCACGACGCCCAAAACGCCAAGGCCAACGGCGCTGGCCCCCAGCTTTCGCACCCGCGCCGGGCCGATCGCCACACCGCGCCCGACGACTTCGGCGCCCAGCCGACCAGGGCTTTCAACGCGAGCGATCCGGCGGCTGAAACAGTCGAAATCGCCGTGACGCCTCCCTGGGCCGTCAAAAACGCCTCGCCCGACGAGCGCCCCAGTCGCGGCCAACTGCCTTCGCACGCCGGCCCGATTCGGCTGACCAGCTATTGGGACCAAATCGCCGCGGTCGGCATGCAAGTGGCCGAAGCGCTCGACTATGCCCATTCGCAAGGCATCTTGCATCGCGATATCAAGCCGGCCAACCTGCTGATCGACGGTTCCGGCGCCGCTTGGATCACCGACTTCGGGCTGGCCAAGGTGCTCGAACAAGGCGATCTCACGAGCACCGGCGATGTGATCGGCACCTTGCAGTATATGGCGCCCGAAAGTCTGCATGGCCATTCCGACGTGCGCAGCGATGTCTATAGCCTGGGGCTCACGTTGTATGAACTGCTGACACTCGAGCCGCCCTTCGCCGAGACGAATCCGGTGAAGCTGCTCCAGTTGGTGGGCCAGCATGAGCCAATGCGCCCGCGGCGCCGCAATCCCGCCATTCCGCGCGACCTGGAAACGATCGTGCTCAAGGCCACGCGCCGCGAGCCGCGCGAGCGCTATGTCTCGGCGCGGGCCCTGGCCGACGACTTGCGGCGATTTCTGGAAGACCGGCCGATTCGAGCGCGGCGGGCCGCCGTGGTCGAGCAGCTTTATCGTTGGGCGCGGCGCAACAAGGCGCTAGGCGCTGGGCGCCGTGGCGCTGGTGTCGATGGTTTTCGGCATCGCCGCGCTGGGCTGGGGCTATGCCGCGAAGTCGCATGCGCTCGACAACGAAAAGATTCGCGCGATCGAAGCCGAAAACGCGAGGACCGAGGCACTGGCCGCCAAGAAAGAGGCCGAAGCCAATATGAAGCTGTCGTTCAGCGCGCTGCTCGATACGTTCGCCGCCCTGGCCGAGCATCAATCGCAAGCTCGCCCGGAACCGGAGCGACATCCGCCGCCGCCGGACGAAAGCCACCCGGCGTCGCCGTCGAGCGCGGCGAGCGACGCGTCGGCGCCGGTGGAAGCCGATCAATTCGACGCCAAATTGCTCGCCACATTGCTCGCGTTTTACGATAACCTCGCCCAGCAGAAGGCGCCGAGCCTCGAGCTCAAGGAAGAAGCCGCCAAAGCGCTTACGCACTTGGCCAATGTCTATGGCCGACTCGGCAAGACAAGCGAGGCGGTGAAGAACTATCGCGGCGCGGCGGAAGTTTACGCCGCCGCTCGCGAGTCGCATCCCACGGAGCCTCGCTTCACGGTCGCCGCCGCGGAAGTGGCGCTCGACTGGGCCATGCTGCCGGCCGAGAAAGACGCCGCGCCCTCGCCGCTCGAGCTCGCCGAACAAGCCGAACACTGGGCCACCGACCTCGCGACCAAATTGCCCGATAGCGTGCAATGCCGAGAGTTGCTCGCGCGAAGCGAATGGACGCTCGGCCAAGTGCTCGCGCGACTCGCGCGGCCCGGCGATGCGCTACCGCACTATCGCAAGGGGATCGCGGTACTTGAGCCGCTGGTCAAGGATCGACCGACGACGGCCTCGAAATTCGACCGGTTCGCCAGCCTGATCGCCATGGAGCAAGAGCTTGCCGACCTGCTGATCTCGAATCACCATCGCGACGAAGCGGTCTCGCTGATCAAGGCATCGGCCGAAAATATCGAGCGCGCGAAGTCGCTACCGCCCGAGAAGCAGCGGATCGCGCATCACGCCCTCGAACGCTTCGCCACGATGCTGGCCCAATTGGGCGACGAGGCCGGCGCCGCGGCGCTGGATCGCGAGGCCGAAAGATTCGATCGACCGGGACCGCCGCCACGCCACGGACGCTCGCCCGACGACCGCGAGCCGCCGCCCAGGCCGCGTGACGACGAGCATTCCGACAAGCCCGGCCCCGATGGCCATCGCGGCCGCGGTGACCACGGCCCAGGAGATCACGGCCCGGGGGATCATGAACGTGGCGGACGAGGACCTGGTGGCCGTGGCCCGGATCATGGCCCGGATAAGAAGCATGGTCCCGAAGGGCGTGGCCCACGGGACCGCGGCCCCGAGGACCACGGGCCAGAGGATCGCGGCCCCGGAAAGCATGACTCGGGCGATTGGCCGCCGCGTTTTCCGGGCGAAGCCGGCCCAGGGCCCGAGGGCGAAGCGCCGCCGCTGGCCTCTCGTGGGTCGAGCAACGCGGGCGTCGCGTCGCCGGAGCGGCCCGACGACGCGGCGTCGCCGGCAAGCGTCCCGAGCGAATCGCCGGCCGCGAGCGACAGCCCCGCTGCCCCCGCGGATGCAATGGCGCCGGCGCCTGCGCCGGCCGCGGCCAAGACCAAGGCCCCCGCGGAACGGGGCGCGAAGAAGTCGACGACCTCGCGCGTCAAACGCGCGGGCGGATTGAAGCCCGCGCCGCCTGATCGTCAGGCCAATGGTTCGCCCGGTGGTTTCGATGGCATGGCGCCAGACGGTTTTGGCCCGCTGGGGCCGCCGCCTGGTCCCATGCGTCGCGGTGGCGGCGGGCCCGGTGATTTCGGCCCCGGCCCCGGCCCAAATGGTTTCGGGCCCGAAGGTTTTGGACCCGACGATTTCGGTTCGGGCGGTATCGGTCCGGGTGGGCCCAATGGCATGGGTCCCGATGGTTTCGGCCCCGGTCGGCCGCCCGGCTTTGGTCCCCCGGGACCGATGCGGCCCGGCGATAGCCCCGATCCCGCGATGGCAGGCCCCGGGCCCGACGATCGGCGGGAGAAAGCCGAGGCCGGTGGAAAGCAACGTCCCCGGCGCGCTCCGGGCGAGGCTCGCAAACCGTCCGCCCCGAAGCCACCGGCCAAACCCGATCCGTCGGAGCAATAGCCTCGCGCCAAAGCCAAACGGAGCGGGCCATCCGTGGCGACGATTGCCACGTTGCGTCTATTCTTCGGGGACAAACCGCTGATTCAGGATACGTTGGCCGTTGACTTCCTCGGCTCTGAGGAAGAGCGTCTTGCCGATGAGTTCTTGGCCGTTGGGAAAGCGATAGATTTTGCTCTCCGAGCCTTGGCCGAGACGAATCACTTGGCCGACCTGTCGGCGTCGCTCGGGCGCGAAGAGCATGCATTTGAACGTAACCGGCTCGCGCGTGTTGTTCGTGAATTTTTGCTCCACTTCCAGTTCGCCGTTGGCGTTCAAGTGGCTCGCGACTTCAAGCTGCACATCGCCGAGGCCCACTTCCAGTTGGCGATAGATCGAGAACTGACAGGGCCGCTCGCCGCCCAAACGCACTTCCACTCGCACCTCGTGTCGGCCGGAGCTGACATCGAACGGCAGCGTCACGGTAAACGGCTGCCGCAGTTCTTCTCCGGCGCCGAGGCTGAATCGCGTGACCCGTGGAAACGTTTTCCAGCTATCGGGCGTGAACAATCGCACCTCGCCGCTGATGCCTTGCGGAAAATAGTTCTTCATCACGAATTCGTTTTCATGCGTCACCCCGAAGAGCGATGGCATGCGCGGCCGCGCAAAGGCAAAGCTCAGATTCCAGCGAACCACCGGCTCGCTGGCGTCGACGATAAATGTCGGCAAAGGCCCCACGTCGAACCCCGGCCGCTCGGAGCTCGATGGCATCTCTCGCCCCCAAATGTCAAGCTGCCGGGCGTCGGCGCCCAGGAACAGTTCCTCGCGCGTGGGCGTCGTATTCCAGACCACGATCACAACCCGCGATCCGCGAATGAACACATGATTCACGCTTCCGCCGGGCAACTCGAGGCTGCCGGCGTAGCGCGACCCGGCCAAGGCCGCGGCGGTCGTGCGCCAGGGCAGTAACAAGTCGCCCGGCGAGCCGTCGGAATTCATCAAGCCGCATTGATCGTCGAACGGCCGAGATATGAAGATCGCGTCGGCTTCCGCAACGCGGGCGGCGACCATTCGGGCGATGAGATCCGTGGCGCGGGTTTCCATCGTGTAGCCATTGCGGGGCAGCGGCTCGATCGAGAGCCAACGTTTGACGCCCGCGGATTTTTGCGCCGGCAAATAAGCTCCGATTTCCTTGTCGGTCAATTGAGGATTCGCGGCCAGGGCGGTGAAGTCCCAGCTATCGGGCCCGGGGCGGAGCGGTTCGTTGATGGCGCGCCATCCGAAGCCGAGATAGATGCGCTGGCCGAACTGACGAAGTTGTTTTTTGACTTCGGCGATTCGCTTGGCGAGATCGGGATAGCCGACGAAGCTCAAGTCGTCGTCTTGACCGAGTTGCCACCATTTCACTTGCAGCGAAAGCCGCGTCATGATCGGCTCGAGCGAGGGATACCACAAGGTGCTGGTCGCGGAGAACACGTCCGCCGCCGAGAGCGCGGTGGCTTCGTTGAATTGGGATTGCACATCGGCCGGCGGCTCATCGATCACGGCCACGGTGTCGATGCCGTGGCGGCCGAGGCGTTCGGCGAAGATCACGATCTGATCGAGCCGCTCGGCCCCGGCGCCGCGACTCCAGACCGGAAACTTGATCCAGTTGATGCCCACCTGCGGCAGCAACTGCGCGAGCGACGCGAGCGACAACGGACGATCGCCATCGGGCAGCGACCAGCCGAATTCGCCTTCAGCCGGCGCCGCTTGCCGCGGCAACACCACCAGCGCGATCTCGCGGGCCAGGATCAGACCGACGCTACTCGTCATCGTGACGCGCACTCGATAGAAACCCGGCTCCTTAATGGGCGGGCTCCAGCGAGTCGAGCCGGCGAAACCGACATTCTGCGTGATCGTGGCGCCCAGGAGCGCCGATGCTTTCGACGATTTCTGCGCAAGACTTGCCCTTCGAGCCGATGCCGCTGGAGCGACACGCTTTGGCTCGAACAGTCCAAGAGCTCGAACACCATCAGCGGATCGCGTTCCAAAATGCCCGACACCTGGCAGGTGACCTCGGGGGCCGGGCTATCGGCGCTGAAGATGTTGCAAGTGCTATTGGTGGAAAGCGAAATCCGCGGCAGCCGGCCGAGCCAGAGATCGTCGAACCAGATCGTGCCGCGCAGGTCGGCGCGTTCTTGCGGCTCGACGCGCAGTTCGATCACGGCCGATTGCACTTTCTCGCTCGGCGCGGCGATCGGACCGAGCCGCACTTTGGTCCATTGGCTCGCGGTGGTGAAACGCTCCGAATCCTGGCTGCCGACCCGTTGCCCTTGGGCATCGAGAAACACGATCGCGATATACGCCACATCGTGCTCGAGGCCCTCGGTCTTCACATAGCCTTCGAGTTCGTAGCTGAAGATCGCGCCGATTTCGATCGGCGGGCTCACCAGCGCGATCCCGCCGCCGTTGAGCGACATGCGCAAACAATGCTTGCCCTCGGGCGAGGGCTCCTCGCGAATCTCGACCGGCAGGTAGCTTGGCAAATTCGGCCCGCGGCGGCGAGTCCAATGATCGGGCCAAGCGTCATAATCCTCGTCGCTCGAGGGCTCGAAGCCGCAGTGAAATACCTCCACGGCGTCGGGCGCGCGAGTGGAAACGCGGTGCCCCGGCGTGGCGGACAATACCAAAATGCTCAATAATGCGGCCAGCGAACCCAAGACACCGCCCTCCGCGATGGCGCGGTCGCGAGCACTCTTGCCGCGCGAACACCACCGCTCGAACCCCAGGAATCCAAAACCGTGCCCGCTCTGAAAATCGCGCTCCAACTCGCCGGCCTCAGGCAGCCACTACGTAAAGCCTTGCATACGGCGGCCGAGTTGGGCGCCTCGGCCGTGGAAATCGATGCCCGGCGGGAGCTTCAGCCGGCCTCGTTATCGGAAACCGGCCTGAGGGAACTGCGGAATGTGCTAGCCGATCTGAATTTGCGGGTCGCGGCGATCGCCTTTCCCACCCAGCGCGGCTACGACACCCAAGACGAGCTCGACCACCGCATCGCCGCCACCAAGGCGGCCATGAAGCTGGCCTACGATCTTGGCGCCCAAGTGACGATCAACCATGTCGGCCGCATTCCCGAAAAGGCGGAAGGCCCGGCCTGGGAGACACTGGTCGCCGTGCTTACGGACTTGGGAAACTATGGGCACCATATCGGCGCCTTGGCTCGCCGCCCAGACCGGGGCTGAAGATGGCCGCGACCTGGCGCGACTTCTCGCCGCGCTGCCCGAGGGCGCGGTCGGCGTCGATCTAGATCCGGGCGCGCTGGTGGTCAATGGCTTCTCGCCGCTCGAGGCCGTCGAGGCCCTGGGACCGCGCATCCTGCATGTGCATGCGCGCGATGGAGTGCGCGACTTGGCCCGCAAGCGAGGGCTCGAGGTTCCGCTCGGGCGCGGCTCGGTCGACTTTCCCGCGCTGCTCGCGTGCTCGAAGAGTTGGGCTATCGCGGCTATTTCACGGTGGCCCGCGATCAATCGGACAACGCCGCCTATGAGCTCGGCGCGGCGATCCGGTATCTGAATCGCCTCTGATCGCCGCTCGGCGAATCGCGCGGCTATCCCGCAAGCTCGCGGCGCCCGCGCGGTTGCTCTTGCTTTCCCGCTTTGTAGCGATTTGGCCGGCGGCGTGGGAGAACCTTTTTCGACCACGCAAGTGCGGGAATCGCGGAATGCGACCGCAGCGCCTTCGGCCGCTTCGCTTCCGCTAGCTATCGAATCGTGGCGCAATTACTATCGAAGCTCGACGCCGGGCATGACCACCCACGCGCGGCGTCGATTCGTTCGCGCATGACGACAAAATCGACGCGAGCTTCCGGGCCGAAACAATGGAGAAACCGAAGTGTTTGATCGCCAGTGGAAATCGTTGTTCACGAAGACTGTTTCAAGCCGCCGCGCCGCCCGCAAGCCTCGCCGCGCGACGCGGTTGCCGCGCCTCGAACCGCTCGAACAGCGGCAAATGCTGGCCGCTCAGACGATTGTCGTGACATCGACCTCCGACGCCATCGGCGCGAGCGGCACAACGCTGCGCGACGCGATCCTCCAGGCCAACACCGATAACGACGGCGACACGATCACGTTCGCCGCCAGCCTTGCCGGCCAGACAATCACGCTCACCCAGGGCGAGCTCGCGATCACCGCTCCGATGACCATCACGGGCCCGGGCGCGAGCCAACTCACCGTAAGCGGCGGCGGCGCTTCTCGTATCTTCGATGTCAACGCCAACGATAGCGGCGCCGCCCAAGTGACGATCACCGGGCTGACGATCACGGATGGATCTAGTGGCGGCAGCGGCGGCGCGATCGCCAATTCCGAACAGCTTACGCTCGAAGCCGACACGATCTCCGGCAGCTCCTCGACCGGCGGCAGCGGCGGCGGCGTCTACAACGAGGGCACGTTGATGTCCTCGAATAACACGATTTCCGGCAACACGGCCGGCGTCGACGGCGGCGGCCTCTACAACGCGGGCACGTTGATGTCCTCGAATAACACGATTTACGGCAACAGGGCCAGCGACGGCGGCGGCGGCGGCGTGTTTAATGCGGGCACGATGTTCAGCACCAACGACACGATCGAGGGCAATTCGACCGGTTATAATGGCGGCGGCATTGTGAATATCGGCCCGCTGACCACCACGAACGACACGATTTCGGGAAACTCGGCCACGACTTCAGGCAGCGGCGGCGTCTACGACCTTTCCGGCGCCTTCAACGCCGCGAACACGATCATCGCGGGCAACTCTGGAGGCGACCTCGACGGCTCGGTCTCGACGGGCCAAAACAACATGGTCGGCCTGCCCAACAGCGATACGCTCTCGCAGGTGCTCGGCCCTTTGGCCAACAATGGCGGCCCCACGCAAACAATGGCCCTCGTGGCCGGCAGCCCCGCGATCGGCGCCGGCGGCGCGCTCACCACGCTCTCGGCTTCGCTCTCGAATTCGGCCACCACGGCCACGGTCGCCAGCAACACATTCCTCGCCGTGGGCGACTATCTGTCGATCGACAGCGAGATCGTGCTGATCACGGCGATCAGCGGCGACACGCTTACTCTCCTTCGCGGGCAATATGGAACCACGGCCGCGACGCATAACTCCGGCGCGAATGTCGATTTGGCCACCGACCAGCGCGGCGCGGCGCGCGTGACGCAAGATCAAGGCGCCTTCGCCGCCGGAGTGACGAGCCTCTTGGTCACGTCCGCGGCCGACAATGCCTCGAGCATCGACACTCCGGGCACGCTGCGCTACGCGATCAACTTCGCCGATCAAGCCAAGGCGTCGTCCGGCGGCCCGCTCGCGATCACGTTCGCTCCCGACTTGGCCGGCCAAACGATCACGCTCACCCAAGGCCAACTGCTGATCACCGCCCCGATGACCATCACCGGCCTGGGCGCGAACCAGCTCACGATCAGCGGCGGCGGTAATTCACGCATCTTCGAAGTCAACGCCAACGATGGCGGCGCCGCCCAGGTGGCGATCACCGGGCTGACGCTCACGGATGGAAATGGAATCGGCGGGGACGACTCGGGATATTTTGGTGGCGCCATTCTCACGTTCGAGACACTGAATCTCAGTGCTGATGCGATTACCAGAAGCTCGGCGAGCGAAGAGGGCGGCGCCATCTACAACTACGGCGGCACGCTGAACACCATCGGCGTCACGATGTCGAACAACAACACCCGGTTCAACGGCGGCGCTGTTTACAATTTTGGCAGAGAGTCAAGTACGAACGACACGTTTTTCGGTAATTCGGCCATAAATGGCGGCGCCATTCTTAACAACGGCACGCTGACCACCACAAACGACACGATTTCGGGAAACACGGCCACCACCGGCGGCGGCGTCTATGCGTTTGGCACATTCACCGCCGCGAACACGATCATCGCGGGCAACTCGGGAGGCGACCTCTACGGCTCGGTCTCGACGAGCCAGAACAACATGATCGGCCTGGGCAATTCCGCGCTGGCGCAGGTGTTCGCCACATCGAGCGGCGCGCCGCTCCTGGCCAACAACGGCGGCCCGGTCGACACGATCGCCCTCGCGGCCGGCAGTTCGGCCATCGGCGCCGGCGGCGCGCTCACCACGCTCTCGGCTTCGCTCTCGAATTCGGCGACCACGGCCACGGTCGCCAGCCCCACATTCCTCGCCGTGGGCGACTATCTGTCGATCGAAGGCGAGATCGTCGAAGTCACGGCGATCAGCGGCGACACGATCACGCTTGCGCGCGGGCAAGCCGGGACCACGGCCGCGAACCACGATTCGGGCGCCAATGTGTACCTGACCTATGATGCCCGCGGCGACCAGAGAATCGCGCTCGACCAGGGCGCCTATGTCTCGCCCGCGCCCACGACGACCAGCGTCTCTTCCTCGCAGTCGAGCATCATAGCGGGTCAAACCGTGAACCTCACGGCCACGATCGCGGCGCCCGGCGCCGGCACGCCATCCGCCGGCACGGTCACTTTCACCGATGGAGCGACGATTCTGGGAACCGAGCCGGTGATCGATGGCGTGGCGACGCTCGATAACGTGAGCTTGCCGGTGGGCGTGCAAGTCATTGGAGCATCATACAGCGGCAGCGTCGCGGGCAACTTCGCCGCCAGCGTCACGGCGATCACGCCCGGATCGATCATCACGGCCGTGGCCGGCATCGAACAGCAATTCGGCTCCGGCGGCATCGGCGGTTTGGCGACCGCGGCCCAGCTCGCGAATCCTCAGGGCGTGGCGGTGGATTCCGCGGGCGATGTCTTCATCGTCAACACGGCAACCTGCACCGTCGACGAAGTCAATCACGCCACGGGGCTCATTAGCATCGTGGCCGGAACTGGAAATGCGGGCGACGGCGGCAACGGCATCCCCGCCACGGAAGCCCAGCTTCGCTACCCGGTCGGCGTGGCGGTGGATTCCGCGGGCGATCTATTCATCGCCGACTCGGGCAACAACCTCATTCGCGAAGTCGACCTCTCGACCGGCATTATCACCACGATCGCCGGAGGCGGCGGCAACAGCAGCCCCGGCTACAGCGGCGCGGCGACCGGCGCCTCGCTCAACGACCCGAATGGCTTGGCCGTGAACGCCGCCGGAGATGTGTTCATCGCCGACACGGGCAGCAACCTCATTCAAGAACTCATTCCCACCGGGGGCCCAAACTACAACATCATGACCGTGGCCGGCAATGGCTCGACGAGCTACGGCGGTGATGGCGGATTGGCGACCGCCGCCGCGCTCAGCCAGCCCGTGGGCGTGGCGGTCGACGCCGCGGGCGATATCTTCATCGCCGACACGAACAACTACCGCGTTCGCGAAGTCAATGCCGCCACCGGCGACATCTCCACCATCGCCGGCGTCGGCGTTAGCGACGGAGGTTTCTTCCATGGAAACGGAGGCCTGGCCACTTCGGTCCAACTCGGAGTCATCCAGGGCGTGGCCGTGGACGCCGCCGGCGACGTGTTCCTGGCCGACTATAGCGACCATTCCGTGCTCGAGGTGAATCCCACCACCGGCCTCATCACGGTCGCCGCCGGAACCGGCTTGCAGGGGGATACCGGCAATGGCGGCCCGGCGACCCTCGCCAGACTCAATTCGCCTTACGATCTCGCGGTGGACCCGGCGGGTGATCTGTTCATCGCCGACCCGGCAAACGACATCGTGCAGGAAGTGGCCAGTTCCGCCGCGGTCGTCGATGTCACGCAGATTGCCACAACCACCGGAGTCACCGCTTCGCAGGCGACCATTACCTATGGCCAAACAGTGAATCTCACCGCGGCGGTGACAGCCACCGGCGCGCTGGCGCCTTCCGAGGGCATGGTCACGTTCATCGACAACGGCACGACCACTCTGGGCTCGCAGGCGGTGAGCGGCGGCTCGGCCGCATTGAACAATGTCACGCTCCCGCCCGGCTCGAATATCATCACCGCTTCCTATAGCGATGGCGCGTCGGGCCAATACGCCCCCAGCCAAACGATGACCTCGCCCACCGTGAAGGTGGAGTCGCTCACCGTGACCGGCGGCGGCCAAACGATCGCCGATGGCCAGCTCACGGCTAGCGCGACGAACGACACCGATTTCGGAGTCGTGCTCGATGGCGCCACGAAATCGGAAACGTTCACGGTCGATAATCTGGGACCCAACGCGCTCGCGATCGGCGCCGTGTCGATCACCGGCCCCGGCGCCGCAGCGTTCAAGGTCACGAGCCAGCCCACGACGAACCTGTTGGGCTCGACCAGCACCACCTTCATGATCGAGTTTGCTCCGACAACTGTCGGACCGTTCTCGGCCACGATTTCGTTCGCGCAGTCGGACAGCACCCAGACGACGCCGTTCACGTTTGCCATCGACGGGATCGGCAATGGGCCGCAAATTCTCGACGACAGCTCGCTCTCGGGCGTGCAGTTCGTGGGCCAGTGGATCAACTACACCGGCGCCGGCTACGATGGCAACCAGCATTACGCCGTGGCCGATGGCGGCAGCGCCCAGGCCATTTATTCGTTCACCAACCTGCCGGCCGGAACCTATCAGGTCTACGCCGCCTGGCCCACGGCGGGCAATCATGCCACGAACACTTCCTATGCGTTTTACGATCCTTCGCTCAGCCCCGACTCGGCGATCGGCGCGGCCACGGTGAATCAGACCGTCGCGCCGAACGGAGCCACGATCAGCGGTTTTCAATTGCTGGCCACGGTCACGGTCGAGGGCAATGAATTGCAAGCCGTGATTAGCGACAACGCCAACAATTTCGTAATCGCCGACGCAATCGAGATCGTGCCGGTCGCGCTTTCGACCCAGCCGGCATTGACCGTCAGTGGCGCCGATGTGGCCGTGGCGCCGGGCGAACAGCCCGAAAGCGGAAACCAAACGCTCTTCACCGCCACCGCCCTGACAAGCAGCGTGACGCAAGTCTACAAGATCACCAACGCCGGCGCCGGCACGCTCATGTTGCCCGCGAATCCGATCACGATCTCGGGCGCCAATGCCGCGGACTTCACCATAACCCAGCCGCACTCGCTCGCGCTCACCGCCGGCCAAAGCGAGACCTTCACCGTCAAGTTCGCGCCGTTGACCTTGGGCACGCTCAACGCCACCGTGACGATCGCGAGCAACGATCCCGCGAATCCATCGTTCGCATTTGGAATCCAAGGGATAGGAACGGCCAACGTGGCCGGCGTGCTCGACGATCCGCAAGCCACGTACGCCGGAGTTTGGACGAGCTACACCGGCGCCGGTTTCAACGACAATCAGCACTATGTCGCCGCCGGCGATGGCAGCGCCACGGCGACCTACGACTTCACCGGTCTCGCCGCCGGTGAATATGCCGTGTATGCCGCTTGGCCCACGGCCGGCAACCACGCCACCAACGCGCCGTTCAACTTCTACGATGGCGCCGCGCCCATTGGCGCCACGATGGTCAACGAAGCGGCCGCGCCCAATGGCGCCGTGATCTCGGGCTTCCAGCAACTGACCTTGGTCGATGTCACCTCGGGCGGGCTGAATGTCGTCGTCGGCAACAACGCCAATAACTACGTGATCGCCGATGCGGTCGAACTCGTGAAAGTCGCCGCGTCGACGACTCCGCAAATCGCCGTGAGCTATAGGCCCGGCTTCCGCAGCGCGACCGATATCGCGCCCACCGCGGGCGGCCAGGCCGAAACCGCGGCGGCCGCGTTCGGCACGGCGTTCGCCGCCACCGCCGTGGGTTCGTCGCTTACCCAAACCTACACGATCACCAACAACGGCGGCGCGACGCTCAACCTTCCCGCCTCGGCGGTCACGGTCTCGGGCGCCAATGCCGGCGACTTCACCGTCACGCAGCCGGCTTCGCTCTCGCTCGCCGCTGGCCAGAGCACGACATTCACCATTACCTTCAGCCCCACGGCCATCGGCGCGAGAAGCGCCACGATCTCGGTCGCCAGCAACGATCCCGCGCATGCCAGCTTCGGCTTCAATGTCACCGGAACCGGCCAAGCGCCCGCGGTGGTCGCGACGCTCGACGATAGCTCGAACACCGGCGTGACCTTCTCGGGCGTTTGGTCCAGCTACACCGGCGCCGGCTACGACAACAATCAGCATTACACCGCGGCCGGCAATGGCAGCGCCACGGCGACCTATAGCTTCACCGGCCTCGCCGCCGGCGAATATGCCGTGTATGCCGCTTGGCCCACGGCCGGCAACCACGCCACCAACGCGCCCTACAACTTCTACGATGGCGCGACCCCGGTCGGCGCCGCGATGGTCAACGAGGCGGCCGCGCCCAATGGCGCCGTGGTCGCCGGGTTCCAGCAATTGGCCACGGTCAATGTCGCTTCGGGCACGCTCGACGTGGTCATTAGCAACAACGCCAACGACTATGTGATCGCCGACGCGATCGAACTGGTGAGGATCGCCTCGCCCACCGCGCCCAGATCGCGGTGAGCAACAAGCCGGTCAGTGGCAGCCCGACCGATATCGCGCCCACGGTCGGAGGCCAAGTCGAGACGACCGAAACCACGAACGGCACGGCGTTCGCCACCACCGCCGTGGGCTCGTCGCTCACCCAAACCTACACGATCACCAACAACGGCGGCGCGATGCTCACCTTGCCCGCCACGGCGGTCACCGTCTCGGGCGCCAATGCCGGCGATTTCACGGTCTCGCAGCCGGCTTCGCTCTCGCTCGCCGCCGGAGCGAGCACGACGTTTACCATCACCTTCAAGCCCACGACAACTGGCGCGAGAAACGCCACGATCGCGATCGGCAGCAACGATCCGGCGCACGGCGGCTTCAGCTTCAATGTCGCCGGCGCCGGCCAATCGCCCGGCGTCGTCGCGACGCTCGACGACAGCTCGAACACCGGTGTCACGTTTTCGGGCCCGTGGGTCAATTACACCGGCGCCGGCTACGACGACAACCAGCACTACGCCGCGGCCGGCAATGGCAGCGCCACGGCGACCTACAACTTCACCGGCCTCACGGCGGGAACCTATCAGATTTACGCCGCTTGGCCCACGGCCAGCAACCACGCCACGAACACGCCCTACACGTTCCACGATCCGAACGCCGGCGCCGGGGCGATCGGCTCGGCGACGGTGAATCAGACCACGGCGCCCAACGGCGCGGTGATCGCCGGATTTCAATTGCTCGGCACGGCCACGATTACCGGCTCGCAACTCAACGTGGTCATCAGCAACAACGCCAATGGCTATGTGATCGCCGACGCGATCGAACTTGTGCGCGAGTCGGTCATGTCCGACATCGTCGCGCATCAACCGACCCAACTCACCGCCTTCGCCGCCGCCGCGGGTTCAAGCGGTGGATCGACGGGCGGGAGCGGCTCGTCGACCGGCGCGTCGTTGCCGCCAGCGCTCAATGTCGCGGCGTCGCCCACCTCCGCGACGAATCGCGGCCCTGCGACCGGTTCGGCTTCATCGACCAGCGCCGCGACCGATTTGGCAATTGCATCGCTCACCTCAAGCGCATCGCTCACCTCGAGCGCCACGCTCGCCGCGCCGAACGACGAAACCAGCGCCGCCACCACGCCAACCACCCTCTCAACCGCCGCGCTCGACGCGGTTTTCGCCAGGCTATAATTTATTAGCGCGAATCGAAGTTTCCGCGTCATCGCCGCGTGTTTGAACGCCGATGCCAGCGGCATTGTTTGCGTTCGACTTCGAATGGCGACGCGGTTCATGGTCCAGCTCCGTTGGGGTAAAATCGAGCCCTGCCCGGGCTCCTCCGCGCTGTTCTGCCCGACCGACCCCCGAACGCCGGAGAACCCTCCCGAATCCCCAAGCAAAGCCCTCGGAAACGGAAGAATCGAAAAACATTTCACCACGACGGGCGCAAAGAACAGGACGCCGGAAAGGCGACCGCGTGCGGCACGCCCACGCTCCGCCGCCTTCCTTGCTTCGTCGTGTTCGTTGTGTCCGTTGTGTTGATAATTTCTTCTCCGCCGCGCTGATGGCGGGCGGCTCGAGCGCGTCGGGAGAAAAAGGCCCGATAAGCTCTCAACGTCAACATCGACTCGCGTCCCCTTTGCTTCCTCTCGACGCTCGGCGCCCACCAGTTGCTCGAGCACGAATTGCTCGAAACGATAGGTGTAAGTCACGTGCGGACGCTTGAACGGCGTCTCGACCTGCGTCCGCTGCCGGCACTTGGGACATTGATGCAAGAACGGCCGATAGGTCCAGAATGTCGGCGCGCATCAGGTCCAGGTCGCGGATGGCGAGTACTTCATCTTTCTCGCGAAGCTGCGCCGCCGCCTCGTGCCGGCATTTGGGGCACACGCAGCGCTCCGGCAGCTCGAAAGCCACCTCGAACACATGCGCGCCTTGATGACGCTCGTAGCCACGGACGGCCACCCCGTCCGGAAAATCCATTTCAATCTCGATGGCGACGCTATTCATGGTCCCGCTCCGTTCGGGTAAAATCGAGACTCGCTTGGGCTCTTCCGCGAGGGTGTGCCCAACCGACCAACCAAGAACGTTCTCAAATCCCCAAGCAAAGCACTCAGAAACGGAAGAGTGAAATAATGGACCTCTCGCCCTTTCGCCTCCCGTCCACGACACCCTACGACATCCGCCCGGCGACGGACAGAGCATTTATGCATAAGATCGTTCGTTGATAGCGAGCGGGACGGAGGTTAAAAAAATGAGCGATTCAGTATTTGGATCAGTCGAGGACTCGTCGGTTGTTCTATGGACCGGCAAGCCCGATTGCGATGCCGCACATGCCGATGTCCTAGAATTCCTTAATGCGCATTGCACGCCATTCCCGGCATCAGTAAAAGGCAACGACAACATCCTCAGAGGCAACCTTGGAGAAACAATTGTCTTTTGCTTGGCAAGGTCGGAACGATTTGGAGGCACCTGCCTTGGACATTTTGCGAATGCACTTCGTCCATTCAGCGGCAAGTCTAATCCAGAGCTTGACTTGCTCTGGGTTCATTTTGGCAAAAGTTGCAAGGACGACTGGGCGATACTTCAGGAAGTAAAGACTACGTCTGCGGATTCGATCGAATATGCGAAGAAACTGGCTCTTCCGTTTCTAAATGTAATAAGCCCGGAATCTTGCTTGGATGGCGCGGGCCAGGGCGTGGAGGTCGGGCACGCGGCGGCGGGTGGCGGCGTGGAAGTGGTTGATGTCCAGCACCAAGCGTTTCCACAAACTATCGGTGTTCTTGATCCCATAACTACGCCGCGTGATGACCCGCGCCTTGTTGTTCAGGCCTTCCACCGGGCCGCTCGTCTCGCGGCGGTCCAGGTACGCCAGGATGCCGTCGCGCCAGCGATCGTAGAGCGCGAACCATTGGAGCAACTCCGGCTCGCCCGACACCATTTCGCGCAGCTCCTCCAGTCGCCGCGATGCTTCCTCGCGGTCCCGCGACCCATCGAAGATCTCCGCCACTTCCTCCCGGAAATGATAAGCCTGTTGCAGTTCCGGAATCGTGGTCAGCAGGTCGTCCAACTCGGTTTGTTGCTCCGGGGTCAAGTCCTCGCGGCGGACGCGGTAGAGCCACATGCGGCTACGGAATTTCTTGCGCTCGGCCCGCGAGAGTGCTAGCTTAAAATGGCGTGTTTTTTTCTCACGCGGTCCACGATCTCGCCCAGCTTCTTCGCGACATGAAAACGATCGACCACCAACTGGCTGTTCGGCAGCCAGCTTTTGCAGACTTCCGGATACACGGCGCTCATGTCCGTGCGATGCGAGACGACTTGGGCCCGTTGCTCCGGCGAAAGCTTGGCCAGGCAGGCCTCGGTCGCCTCGCGGTCTCGACCCTTGGCCACCGCCAGAATTCGCGGATGCTTCGGATCGGATAGATCGCTGAGCACCGTGGCGTACAACTTGTGTCGTTTCTTGAGACTCAATTCGTCGAGACCCACGCTGGTGATCACGCGCTCGGGCGAAATGGCGCGCTCGCTCGTCAGGCGCCACTCCAGGATGCGTTCGACCGTCTCGGCGGAGATGCCCAGGCGCCGCGCCACCTCCTCGACGCTCGTGCCCACCAGTTGCTCGAACACGAACTGCTCGAAACGATAGGTGTAAGTCACGCGCGGACGCTTGAACGGCGTCCCGACCTGCGTCCGCTGCCGGCACTTGGGACATTGATGCAAGAACGGCCGATAGGTCCAGAATGTCGGCTCGCGCATCAGGTCCAGGTCGCGGATGGCGAGCACTTCATCTTTCTCGCGAAGCTGCGCCGCCGCCTCGTGCCGGCATTTTGGGCACACGCAGCGCTCGGGCAGCTCGAAGGCCACCTCGAACACATGAGCGCCTTGATGACGCTCGTAGCCGCGGACGGCCACCCCGTCCGGAAAATCCATTTCAATCTCGACGGCGACGCTATTCATGGCTCCACTCCATTCAGGTAAAATCGAGACTCGCCCGGCCTCCTCCACGCCATTCTACCCGACCAACCCCCGAACGCCAGAAAACCATCCCGAATCCCCAAGCAAAACACTCGGAAACGGAAGAGCCAAGAAACTGATCGACGATTACAGCAAACTCTTTGGAACAAACGCGCGGCTCACTTTGCACACTCGAATTCAGGATTTCAAGAACCGTCTTGAGTATGAACAGAACAGGCCTGCTCATATTATTCAGCGAGCAAATCAGCTAATTGGAGTATCTCCGGTCGCATGCGATCGTATAAGGCTGCTTCCGACCGTCGTGCATGACACAACGGCCGCTGGTATCGTCGACACAATGCTGCTGGTCCGCGAATCGCTGACGGGCAACAACTGGGCCGATGTCGAACCGTGGGCGGTTGGCTTGTCTTCCCTTGATCATCGGCTTGTGCGGCTGGCAAGTGGGAAGCCATGAGCATGTTGCCTTCCGGTCTGGACCTTCCTTCCGCGGAGAATTGTGCCTTCGCTCTCGTTCGCGGATTGAGGAGTAATCCGCGTTCCTGGTCGGACCTTGTAGCTCATGCGCAGCTCGTCATGGGATACTTTCAGGAGCTCCGAAAAGACCAGACCACGCAATTGTACGACGTTGAAACGTCTGCTTCCCTAATTGCTGCATCGCGCATCCTGGACTCCGTTTCGTTGCCCGAGAGCGAATTGCCGGAGGCTGAACGCCAGGATTGGGCGGTACTGGCAATTCTCGCATTTGGGATGTGGGGAAACTTTCTCTCTTCGTCGGCACTGAACGCACGCTTGAGCAGGCCCGAGGAGATCAGTCCCGTAACCGCAGCCATCATTGCGACCTGTACACCGCAGCTCGCGCACGACTTTCAGAAGATAGTCGGCAAGTCGCAAGCTGCGACCGCATACTTGGGTGGTCTTGTGCGGTTCTTGCGTACCGGCAGTTCCGAGCACGCTGCTGACTTAGAGAAGCTGCTAATGGGCTGTCTTGCCGATGCCGACTCATTTGAAAGTGCGATGCTTCGGTCCGCTCGCATCGTTGTCAGGCACGTAATTCAATTGTCGGCTATTTCCGTAATTACTCCGATCTTTCCCAATCTGGGAGCGAGCTACTCAAAGCGGCTGTTTACGGCGGGCGTCAGGGTCCTGCTGCCGCCTCAGTTCAATGCGATCCGCAACCGCCGCCTACCGCAATCGACTGAAAACAGCTTGGTTGCTCTACACACCAGTGCCGGAAAGACGCTTCTTGGCGAATTATGCCTGCTCCGGTCACTGGATAACGGCCCCGGACTGGCTGTGTATCTTGCACCTTACGTTGCTCTCGGACGGCAAGTAGCCGAAGGAGTCCGACGAAGGTGTCCTGATGCAGTTCGCGTTCACATGCTGATCGGCGGATTTCGTGCAGAAGATTCACTTGATCCGCAAATCAGGCGAGAACTGGTCGTTGCGACCCCCGAACGATTTGATGCCATTATCCGTAAATCTCGCGCGTTGCTTTCACATCTTCGATGCATCGTCGTTGATGAAGCGCATCTGATAGGAAGTGGCATACGCGGCATTCGTCTTGAAGGGATTCTTGCCAGACTGAGGATGTCCCAGAAGCGTGACTGCAATTTCCGCATCATCCTTCTGTCGGCAGTGACGAACTCCTATTCCCGCTTACAGCATTGGCTCGATATTCCCGATGATTGCGTAGTAAAGGACGAATGGCGCCCAACTGCCCGTCGCCTTGCAATCTGGGATCGCGACGGCTACATCCGCTGGTTTCGTGGACCAGAGTTGGTTCGCAATGCTGGCTCGCGCAATACCGACGTAATCGGGGCCAAGCTGGTTCCCTGGCCAAATGTTAACTTCTATGCTGCGAAGCATTTTGGTTCGATCCGAACCCAAGAACCGAAGGCAATTGAAAACGTTGCAGTCCTGGCGGAGTACCTTTGGACAGAGTTTCGGGATGTGTGCCTCTGCGTCTGTATGTCGAAGCATACAACCCGACAGTTGGCGTGGAGGCTCGCTATGCGTTTCCAGCCACTTCAACCTTTGCCTCCGCAGTTGCAAAAGACGGTCGATATTATAACGCAGTCTTACCCCCATCTTCATTTGCTCGCGTTCTGCTGTCGTCGCGGAGTTGCCTACCACAACGCATCCCTTCCACACGAAGTACGGATCGGCATTGAGGAGGCGGCTAACAACAGAGAGCTTCGCACCGTAACGGCGACGACCACTCTTGCCGAGGGCGTTGATCTGCCGTTTCGGACCACCGTCATCGTTGACTGGCTTTCCTGGCAAGGGAACAAGTCTGGTCCAATGTCGCCGCTACTGTTCCGCAACATTGCGGGACGATGCGGTCGTGCGGGGCGGCAAACGGAGGGCGATACGGTTATCTTTGACAATCCCGTTGGCGATGCGGGGTTTACTTTCGATCCAAACCGGGGCGATCTAATCAAACGCCTGTTCGTCGACGACGTTAAACTGGAGATAGAGAGTGTCTTCGAGTCGGCCAAAGCGGGCACAGATTTCGCGGACGATCTCTCCGACACCATCGCATCGCAGTTTCTTGCGGCTATTCCTGAGAATCCCGAAGAGAATGACCTCGTCCAGGCCTTCTCGGACGCCCTTTACTGGAATACTGGTAATGTTTCGGAATCGAAGGCACAGAAACTCTTAAGAGATGTCGCCAAATCAATTCTCGATAATTCCGAGCGTTCTCTGGCTGTAGCTGCCAGCCCATTCAAACTGACGACCTTCGGGACGGCGGCTGTGACCAGCGGCCTTTCGCCGACGAGCTGTCGCGCAATAATGCGGTTCTTTGCCTGCGACGCTCCATCAAATGAACGGTCAGAGGCGGTTGGAAAGATGCTGGTCGAACTTGGGCGGCTCCCTGAGCAACCGAATCGACATTGGCGAAAAGAAGTCCAAAAGCCCGGCAAGACTTGTCGAGTCAAGAAGGCGGACGCGGCAGCGGTCGTTGACGGGTGGTTCAAAGGTGGCCCTCTTCTGAAGTTGTTCACCAACTTGCCAAGTGTAAGAAAGTCCAAGAGCAAAGTGGCCGTTACCGACTGGCTTGCTGGCTTAGATGAGCCGGCAACCTGGGACGAAGAATTCGACGCTTTCGTCGATTGGGTCAACGGCGTCATCGTGTCGTTTGCGTCGTGGGTGACGCGTTCGTGTTCTGACCTGTCGAACGAGGCGGACGGCTGGGCCTCGTCTGTGAACTGGCTCCAACTTTCTGAATTCTGCGAACTTGGAGTTGATTCGGACTGGGCCGTCAAGGCGTTACGCGAGGGTGCCCCAGCGGGGCGTGAGATTTTATCACCGCTTGGCAGGTCGATATTCCAACCGATGGCCACAACCGATGATCCGCTGGCATTGGAAAAGTTGGGAATCGCTTTGGCTAGCGACTTAGAAAGGACGAAGCTGCTCCAGCGAATTGAAGCATTGTTCCAGGATAATGTAGCAAACTTAGCGTCAGCGATGGCGGTGGTTGAGCGGCTTTCCGGTCTGCCTCAATGAAGAACGAAGCGGGGGCAGTTCAAGTTAGCGACGATTGTCGGCTTGGGTGGTGGTCCAGTCCGATGCCCGAGCCTCCCCCGCGGAGGAAGCGACCGCGAATAGTTCCTGAAGCGCCGGCCGAGCCGCCACGCTCGCCGCGCTCGATGAAATGTTTGCCCAACTATAAGCACGAGGCGCGGCGCCCCGGGCATCGTCGCTCGCGGCTAATCGCGCGCGATTGCCGTCGACAGGGCGCGGGGTAGGCGGTCGATCACGTCGCGGGCGGTGAGGCCGACCGGGCCGATTTCTTCGGCTGCTAGGTCGCCGGCTAGGCCGTGCAGGTGGGCGCCGAGGCGCGCCGCGTCGAGCGGGGGCAATTTCTGGCACAATAGCGCCGTGACCACTCCGGTGAGCACATCGCCCATGCCGGCGGTGGCCATGCCCGGATTGCCGGTCGTGTTGATGAATGTCGCCTCGCCATCGGTCACCACGGTGCGATGACCCTTGAGCACCACCACGGCGCCGGCCCGCTTGGCCAGGGCGCGAGCAGCCGAGGCGCGCTCGTTGTCGGCGGGCGGGCGGTCGAGGCCCATCAGTCGGGCAAACTCGCCCGGATGCGGAGTGAGCACGCGCGGTCCGCCCGGCGCGGTGAGCACCGCCGGATGCGCGGCGAGCGAATTGAGCCCGTCGGCGTCGAACACCAGCGGCAGGTGCGATTCGCGATAGAGCCAAGCCACGAGGTCGTCGAGATCGGCGGAGCGCCCCAGGCCAGGGCCGCAAGCGCCGGCCGTGGCGGTGGTGAGCTCGCCGGCCACGCGAGTTTGCCAATCGCCGCCTATGCGGCCGCGATCGTCGGAGGCGAGTCCCATCGTCATCAAACACGGATCGAAACTCGCGACCGTGGTTTGGCAAACATCGGGCACGAGCAGCCGCGCGAGTCCCGCGCCGGCGCAGCGTCGCCATGCCCGACATGCTGATCGAACCGGCCATGCCGAGCGATCCGCCGATCAGAAGCGCGGACCCGAACGAGCCCTTATGGCAGTCGGGCTTGCGAGGCGGGAGTTTTGGCAGCGGCGATTGATCGGAGTGCTGGTTGGCGCTGGGGGGGATCATGGCGAAGTTCCTTGTGGAAGCGCGGGAGAGGATTCGCGTTCGGAATTCGTGGGCGCCGGCGTGCTCGGCGGCGTGGTTGCGACTGGCGATCAGGCCGGCGACGTATCCGCCTTTGAAGCCGGCGTCGATATTCACCACGGTGACATTGGCCGCGCAGCTATTGAGCATGCTCAGCAGGGCCGATAGACCCTGGAAATTGGCGCCGTAGCCGACACTGGTCGGCACTCCGATCACGGGGCAAGGCACATAGCCGCCCACCACGCTGGGCAAGGCGCCCTCCATGCCGGCGATCACCACCACCGCGTCGGCGCCGGCAAGCTGCGGCAGGCTTTCGCCCAAGCGGTGCGGCCCGGCCACGCCCACATCGCACACCAGCCGACTTGCGACGCCCATCCATTCGAGCGTTTCGCGCGCCTCCTCGGCGACCGGCAGATCGGTCGACCCGGCCGTGACGACCGGCACATAGCCCACATGCCGTTTCGCGGGCCCTTGGCCTGAGTCGGCCGCGGTCGGCGCCGGCTCGAGTCTCAAAGTGCGGGCCACGGGGTTGTAGACAGCCGTTGGAAAGCGGGCGACAATCGTGGCGGCTTGGTCGTTGTCGATTCGCGTGGCCAGGGCATCGATGCCGCGCGCGGCGAACGCTTCGAACGATTTGACCAGTGTGGCGATCGACTTGCCCTGGCCGAAAATCACTTCGGGAAAGCCGCAGCGGCGCTGGCGGTCGAGATCGAGCCGCGCATCGCCCAGATCGGCGGTCATGGCCGGCGGCGGCGGCGGTTCGTGGCGGGCGCCCGAGGTTGGGGTTTCGTTCATGGGCGGTCGCTGGGCCGGTGAATGACGAACATCTGTCTGCATTTGGTGGCTCCTGGGGTCGGTGTTTTTCATCGTAACGGGCCGGCGGCGGGGGGCCTAGCGCTCTCGAATTCGGTTTCGGTGGCGACTGGTCGGCCGGTTTGGCGGGCCTTATCGCCGGGGGACCCGCTTGACGGGCGAAATTAGCGCCGTTACAATCCGCCGAAACTTTGTTCCTATATAGGTTTGTGATGCGATAATCGCCCGCGGGGGCGATCGCGGGATCGCGAAGCGGGAGGGTGCGCATGGGCGGCGAACCAGATGATTTGGACATCTTCGACGTCGATCGTTTGACGCGACTCGTCGAATTGATGAACCATCACGAGCTCACCGAATTGGACCTGCGCCAGAGGTCGCATCGGATTCGCATTCGCAAAGGCGGCGAGCCGGTCGTGACCACGGTCGCGCCTCGGGCGGCCGAACCGGCGGCCGCGCAGTCGCCCGCGAGCGCCGCGCCCATCGCCGCGGCGGCCGATCCGGCGATCGAGACGATCAACAGCCCGATGGTGGGCACTTTCTATGCCGCGCCCGACCCCGAGTCGCCGCCCTTTGTCAAAGTGGGCGATCATGTGGGCCCCACTTCGACCGTGTGCGTGATCGAGGCAATGAAGGTTTTCAACCCGATTCCGGCTGAAAAGTCGGGTCAGATCGTGGCTGTGTTGGTCGAGAATGGCGAGCCGGTCGAATTCAACCAGCCGCTGTTCAAGGTCGACACCCGAAAATAAGGGCCGGCAATCGCGGCCCGATCCCGCGGTAATCGGCGGCGCGCCGAAAAAGGGTCAACAGGGCCGCAAGGGTCAACAGGGCCGCAAGGGTCAACAGGGCCGCAAGGGTCAACAGGGCCGCAAGGGTCAACAGGGCCGCGAAGGTCAACAAGGAAGTCCTCGCCCAACGTCGCCCGCGAGGCTTTAGCGTTCCGGCTCGTCGAGCGTCGGGAGCGGACGTTTCCTGTTTTTGTTTTTTCCACGAATCCACGGGTCGAGCGATGTTCAAACGAATCCTGGTGGCCAATCGCGGCGAGATTGCGCTGCGCGTAATTCGCGCTTGCCGGGAGATGGGCATCGAGACCGTGGCCATCTTTAGCGAGGCCGACCGCGGCGCTCCCTACCTGGAACTGGCCGACGATGCGTTTTGCGTCGGCCCGGCAAAGGGCGCCGAAAGCTATCGCAAGATCGACCGCGTGATCAGCGCCGCCGAAGTGGGCAATGTGCAGGCGATTCATCCCGGCTACGGTTTTCTTTCGGAAAACGCGCATTTCAACGATGTGTGCCGCTCCTGCAATATCGACTTCATCGGCCCCACGCCCGAAGCCATGGCCAAGCTGGGCGACAAGAACTCGGCGCGGTGCTGCGCGCGAGGCCCGCGTGCCGGTGGTGCCCGGCAGCCAGGGCCTGCTCACCGACGAACACGAAGCGGTGCGCGTGGCCCACGAAATCGGCTTTCCGGTGCTCGTCAAGGCGTCGGCCGGTGGCGGTGGGCGCGGGATGCGCGTGGCGGCGAACGACCTGGCGCTCAAGGTGGCGCTGGCAGCAAGCGCGCACCGAGGCCGAGGCTGCCTTTGGCGACGGCAGTATTTATCTCGAACGCTATATCGAGCATCCGCGGCATGTCGAAGTGCAGATTCTGGCCGATCATCACGGCAACGCGGTGCATCTCTGGGAGCGCGACTGCTCGACCCAGCGGCGCCACCAAAAGCTGATCGAGGAGAGCCCCTCGCCGCATCTTTCGGCCGAGAAACGCCGCGAAATTTGCGAAGCGGCCGTGCGGCTGATCAAGAAGTGCGGCTACACCAACGCCGGCACGGTCGAGTTCATCGTCGATCAACAAGACAACTTTTACTTCATCGAAGTCAACGCGCGAATTCAGGTCGAGCATCCGGTCACGGAAATGATCACCGGGATCGACTTGATCAAAGCCCAGATTCGGGTCGCGGCGGGTGAACCGCTGCCGTTTACCCAAGAAGACATCGTGTCGCGCGGCGCGGCGATCGAGTGCCGCATCAATGCCGAGGACCCGGCCAAGAATTTCTTGCCCTCGCCCGGCAAGATCGAGCGGATGATGATCCCGGGCGGATTCGGAGTGCGATTCGATTCGCATGCGTATCCCGGCTATACGGTGTCGCCGCACTACGATTCGATGATCGGCAAGCTGATCGTGCATCAGAAAGATCGCCGCACGGCGATCGAGTGCATGCTCCGCGCGTTGGACGAACTGCGCATCACCGGCATCAAGACCACGGTGCCGCTGCACAAAGCGATTCTGTCGCATGCCGCGTTTGCCGAGGGACGCGTCGATACGACGTTCGTCGAGCGGAGCGGGCTGGTCTCGTAAGCCACCGGCGCGAATCGCGGGCGACGACGGCGCCGACAGCGCGCTAAATCGCCGGCGGAGGCGCGGCGATACTGAATGAAACGGATTGATTTTCAGCGCGGCCAGCGCCGCGAGGCACCCCCAGTATTCGCGGAGAAGCACACATGACTTTGACCGGCCCCCCGAAAACGAAGACCGATATTCGCCGCGTGGCCATTTTGTTCGCCGGCGGTCCGGCCCCCGCGGCCAATGCCGTGATCTCGACTTGCGCGATTTCGTTTTTGCGCAACGATATCGAAGTCGTCGGCATCCTCTACGGCTATTCGCAACTGCTCGAATTCGACAAGCGCGCGATGGAACTGGGCCGCGACTACATCATGCTCGATCAACACGCGCTGCGGCGCACCCGCGGCTCGCAGGGCATCATCATCGGCTCGGCCCGCGCGAATCCGGGCAAGAGCATCTCGCATCCCTCGCACATGTCCGACCCGCAGCGGATCGCGCCGTTGCGCACCGTCGACGAAGCGCTGCGTTCCATCGGCGTCAACGCGCTGGTGTCGATCGGCGGCGACGACACGCTGAAGACCGCCAACAAGTTCAAGCTTTATCAAGACCGGTTGCCGGCCGACAAGGAGCGGATTCCAGTGGTGCATCTGCCGAAAACGATCGACAACGACTACGCCGGCATCGACTTCACGTTCGGCTACTTCACGGCGGTCGAGACCTTGGCGGTCGAGATTCGCAATCTGCTCGCCGACGCCGAGGCCTGCCGCGCCTACTTCCTGGCCGAGACCATGGGCCGCAGCGCCGGCTGGCTCGCCTATGGCACCGCGATCGCCGGGGAAGCCAGCCTCGTGATCAGCGTCGAGGACATCACCGGCAAATATCTCGATAAAGAACAGATCGTCGATCCGACCTCGGGCGAACGCCGCGAGCGAAAGATCATGAACGTCAACGAAGTCGTGAAGCGCATCGTCGCCACGGTGCGTGCCCGCGAGGAAAAGGAAAAGAAGGACTTCGGCGTGATCGTCATGGCCGAGGGTCTGGCCGAATATCTGCCGATGAGCTATCTGCAAGGCGTCACGCGCGACGAACACGGACACATCGCCGTGTCGCAGATCAATCTTTCGCGGCTCTTCTCGCGGCTCGTCAGCGACGAGTATCGGGTGCAAACCGGCCGCTCGCGCAAGATCACCGGCCTGCAATTGGGCTATGAGTCGCGTTGCGCCGCGCCGCATTCGTTCGATATCATGCTTGGCAGCCAATTGGGCGTGGGCGGATATCGCGCGCTGGTCGAGGAAGGACGCGACGGCGTCATGGTCAGCGTGCATGGACAGTTCCAGCTCGACTATGTGCCGTTCGAGAAGTTGGTCGATCCCGAAAGCCTGGTGACCGTGGTGCGGCATATCGAGCCGGGCAGCGACTTTCATCGCCTGGCCCGATTCCTCGAAACGCATGTCAACGAATAGTCGCTCGAGGGAGACCCCGCCAGGCAATACCCCGCGAGAGAAACAAACGAGCATCATGGGCATTCCTTTGAAGTGGCATGGGGGCAAGTATTATCTCGCGCGGCGCATTCTTGGGCTGATGCCGCCCCATTTGCATTATGTCGAGCCGTTTTTCGGCGGCGGCGCGGTGTTGCTCACGCGCGATCCCGGCGATCCGCGTTTTTGGCTTAGTAAAAATAGCCCGAAAAACGGCGTGAGCGAGGTGGCCAACGATATCAATGGCCGGCTCATCAACTTTTGGCGCGTACTGCAAAGCCCCGAGCGGTTCAGGGAATTCTCGCGCCAAATGCAAGCGATTCCCGTGGCTCGCGACGCCTGGACCGCGGCGCACGAACATGAATATGGCCAAGACCCGGTGGCCGACGCCGTGGCGTTCTTCGTCGACTGCCGCCAAAGCCGTTCCGGCCTCATGACCAGCTTCACGGCCGTGACTCGCAATCGAACCCGTCGCGGCATGAACGGCAATGTGTCGGAGTGGCTGGGCACGGTCGAGGGTCTGCCCGAGATTCATAACCGGCTCCAGCGAGTGCTGATCGAGAACATGCCGGCGGTGAAGCTAATTCGCCGCGAGGACACGCCGACGACGCTGTTCTACTGCGACCCGCCCTATCTGCACGAAACTCGCAAGTCGCTCGACGCCTACGCCCACGAGATGCAGGAAGCCGACCATGTCGAGTTGCTCGAAACCCTCAAGCAGTGCCAGGGCAAGGTGATGCTGAGCGGGTACCCGTCGCCGCTGTATGCGGAATTGCTTAAAGGCTGGGCAGTTCACGAGTTCGATCTTCCGAACAATGCCGCGAGCGGGACGGAAAAACAGCGAATGACCGAGGTGGTGTGGTGCAATTTCTAGTCGCGATTGCGTATTGCCGCGTATTGCAATGCGGGCGACAATCGGTGTTTCAACGAGGAAATGCCGCCACCCCGGCTTGTCCCCAGGCCAAAATCGGCTAAATTGCACGATTCGAGAAAAATCCCTCGATCAAAATCGAAAGCTATCCGGAGAGTTTTGTCCCATGCCGACGCTTGAGCTTGATGTCAAACAGATGGTGCTGGCCGACGGGGCGTTTGGCCCGCAAGAAATCCGCCAATTGCAGCACGCCATCGCCGAGGATATCGTTCCCTTCCGCACCTTGCGCGACGCGGTGCAAGAGCTCGAGTCTCGCGATGATCGCAGCCCGGCCGCCTCGGTGCGGCTCGGCGTGTGCTACTACTTGCTCGGGCGCTACCAACTCGCCATCACCACGCTCAAAAGCGGCGATGGCGGGGCGCTGGCGCATTTCACCCTGGGCAAAGCCAATGTGGCCCTCAAGCAGTTCGACACCGCGCTCGCGCACTACGCCTCGGCGGTGAAGGCTGGCTACAACGCCGACGACTGCGCCTTGGCCAAGGCCGAGGCCCAGCGTCAATCGGGGAACTCGCGCGCCGCCCTGGCCACGCTCGATTCCCTCAGCGGCGCGGTCGAGCAATCGGCCGAATATCTCTATCAGCGTGGGTCCACGGTGGCTGCCATTGGCGGCAACCCGCGAGAAGTCGCCGCGCTCTTCGAGCGCGCGGTCGAGGCCGACCCGAACCATTCGGGCGCTCTGTTTGGCCTCGCCCTGGAAAACGATCGCCATGGCAACGACGATGTGGCGCTCGATCTCTACGAACGCTCCGTCGCCCAGTTTCCGCCGAGCGTGGGCAACCTCTTGAATCTCGGCGTGCTCTACGAAGACCGCCAGCAATACGACCGCGCTCAGCTTTGCTACCAGCGCATTCTCGACTCGGATCCGACGCATGCCCGAGCCCGGCTGTTTCTTAAGGACGCCGCCGCCTCGGGCGACATGTTCTACGACGAAGACGCGCAAAAGCGCCGCGACCGCATCAGCCAGGTGCTCAATGTGCCGGTGAGCGATTTCGAGCTCTCGGTGCGCAGTCGCAACTGCTTGCAAAAGATGGGCATCAAAACCCTGGGCGACTTGGCCCGCTGCACCGAGCAAGACCTGCTGGCAAGCAAGAATTTCGGTGAGACCTCGCTGGTCGAGATCCGCGAGATGCTCTCTTCCAAGGGACTCAGCCTCGGTCAATTGGCCACCGAAAAGGTGGAGCCCGAGCCCGTCGTGGAGCAGCAGTTCATGTCGCCCGACGAGCAAGCGCTGCTCGATCGCCCGATCGCCGACCTCAACCTCTCGGTGCGGGCGCGCAAGTGCATGATTCGGCTGGGGCTGAACACGATCGGCGAGTTGGTGCGGCGCACTGGCGACGATCTGCTCGAGTGCAAGAACTTCGGCGTGACCAGCCTCAATGAAGTGCGTGAAAAATTGACCCAGCACGGCATCAAACTGCGCGGCGACTGAGACCCGCCGGGGACAAAACTGCCGTGGTCGATTCCGCGCAAGCGCCGGCGACTTCCTCCGCGCGTCTGGCGCCGATGCAATTTTCGCTGCTCGGCGTCGACAAGCACACGCTCGCCCGCCGCGGGCGGTTGACCTTTCCACGCCATGCCGAATCGCCCGGCGGCGGCGTCGTGGAATCGCCCGCCTTCATGCCGGTCGGCACCCAGGCCACGGTCAAGGGGCTGGCCCTCGCCATGCTCCGCGCCACCGGCGCCAAATGATTCTGGCCAACACCTACCACCTCGCCCTGCGCCCGGGCCCCGAGTTGATCGAGCACATGGGTGGGCTGCATGCCTTTTGCGGCTGGCAAGGGCCAATCCTCACCGATAGCGGCGGATTCCAGATTTTCAGTCTCGCGAAGAAGGCCCGCGTGACCGAGGCCGGCGCTTGTTTCCAATCGCATCTCGATGGCGCCGCATTTGACCTGACCCCCGAGCGCGCGGTCGCGATCCAAGAATCGCTCGGTAGCGATATCGCCATGGTGCTCGACCATGTGGTGGCCCTGCCCAACACGCTCGACACGGTGCGCGACGCGATGTGGCGCTCCGTGCGCTGGGCCGAGCGCTGCCGGCGCAGCCACCGCCGGGCCGATCAATCGCTCTTCGCCATCGTGCAAGGCGGCCTCGACGCCCGGCTTCGCCAGGAGTCGGCCGAAGCCTTGGCCAAGCTCGATTTTCCCGGCTACGCCATCGGCGGGCTCAGCGTCGGCGAGACCCACGAGGAAATGGTCCAGATGCTCGATGTGGTGACGCCGGCTTTGCCCGCCGCGCGGCCTCGCTATCTGATGGGCGTCGGTCGGCCCGAGGACCTGCTGGCGGGCGTGGCCCGAGGGGTCGACCTCTTCGATTGCGTGCTCCCCACGCGCAACGGCCGCAACGCGATGGCCTTTACCGACGCGGGACCGGTGCGACTTAGAAACCGACGCTACGAGCGCGACTCGGCGCCGTTGGAGCGTGATTGCCCCTGCCCGGCTTGCCGCCATAGTCGGGCCTATCTGAGGCATCTGTTCATGGTCGACGAGATGCTCGGGCCGGTGCTGCTCTCGGCGCACAACATCACCTATTACCAGCGTCTCATGCGGCGCTGCGCGAGGCGATCGAAGCCGGCCGCTTCGCGGAATTCCAACACGAACGGCAAGCCGGCTGGCAAGCGAGCGACTCGGAAGCCTGAATCGCCAGCGAAGGAAGCGCCCGGCGCGGACGCGCCATCGAACTTGCATCGTTGCGCGCCGCGACATTGCTTCGCTTGCGCTTCAGGCTTGTGTGATGCGCCGCCGCGGTGCGCGCTGGGTAGCAATCAATAAACGAACCCGATTGACGAGCGCAGGCCGACGAGGCCCAACGTGGCGCTGCTCAAGGGCGAATTGGATTGTTCGAGCGGCTGGAGCATCGTCGTTGTGTTGCTCGGCGTGCCGGCGTTGAGGAACGCCATGGCCACGAAGCCGTTTTCCACCACGAGCAGCGAACGGCCGCCCAGCACCGGGCGGCGAAAATCGAGGCCGAACTCGAGCTGCGCATACGGCATTACGCCCCACGACTGCGACGCCGAGTTGGCCTGAATGAAACCTTCGGAGACATTGGGGCCGAAATTGGTCGTCATGTTCTGCAAGTGGCTGCCGAACAGAACCGCGCCGCGACCGCTGCCATAGAAGCCGAGGCCCGACGGCCAAGTCGCCGCCGGCCGGTGGCCGAGAGCGTGGGACCGACGCCATTGAACATGTTCCGCGCGTTCACCATGCTTAAACCGCCGACCGTCGACTGGGCGGTGTAGGCTTGGTTCATGTAGAGGTAGCGCACGCCGGCGCCGGTGGTGTAGGTCCAAACATCATTACCCGCCGTCCGCGTGCCTTCGAAGTCCCAGGCGTTGATCATCAAGGAGCTTCCGATTTTGAACGGCGTCGTCGTGCCCGAGGCGCCATAGGTCGTCGAGAGCGCGGCGGTTGCGTCGGTGATGTCGGTCGTGGCGCTCGACGTGCCGGTCGTGTTCCAGTACTGGTTGTAGTAGAAGAAATTCACGCGGGCGCCGTAGCCCGAGGCATGCACATAGCCGAACCAGCAAGCGGGGGCTGCTTGCGTGGGTGTGCGAAATTGGGTGATCGCGTATGAATTCGCGAAGGCCGGAGAAGCGGGCGTCGAGGTGTAATAGGCGGTGTTGCCGCCGCTCCAGCGTGGCGCCAAGACATAGACGCTCGCGCCGCCGATCCATGAGCCCGAGGGTCCGGCGGCCCAGTAATTGGGCGAGATCACGCCCTGCGCGACAGCCGGCGGCTGCGCGGCGAGCGACCGATAACTGGCATCGCGAAACGGCGACGGAGCGCTCGGCGCGGCCGAGGCTTGATCGGCTTCGAACGCCGCGATGCGATCTTGCAGGCGCCGATTGTCGTCGCGCAGGCCGCTCAATTCGGCTTCGAGCGAATCACTTGCCACTGGCGGCAATCCGGCCGACTGCCACGCCGAAGCCAGCGAGACCGGTTCGTCGTCGGGCGCCAAGGCCGGCGCCCCGGCGCGAGGGCTGCCGAGGGGGCGCCTTGCGGTTCCGCAGCCGCCGCGTGGAAGAGCAGCGCAGCGCCGGAAGTCGCCAGCGCGATGAAAGCAATAACAACACGCTTTCCCGCATTCATTTCTGAAATCCCCTCTCCTTGGAGAAATTCAACGAACGAGTCCGTGTTCGCCGGTTCGCCAGCCGCGCCGCGGGTAGCTCTAGTGCGCGGAGGAGCAATTCGTCGTCGCCGCGGAGCCGATTTTGCGTGCGGCGCGTGCCGCGACGGATTATCCTGCAAGAGCGCCCCAAAAAGCCTTTTCGTCGCGGATCGGCAAATCGCTTGAAAATGCACGACTCGCGGCAAATTGGTCGCCTTGTTGCAATTAACACCCCAGCCGGGAAAGTTTCCGTCGGCCTCACAATTTCGCGCCGAGCCGACGATATTGCCCACGCCGCGGACTGAAAGGACCTCCTCCACGATGTTCAAGTTGATTGCGCTCGCCGTGCCCTTCTTGATGCCGGTGGTGGCTTTCGCCGCCGACACACAGCCGCCGCCGGCCGAGACCGACGCGAGGCTGCATGCCGATGGAAACGGTTGGCGGCTTGATAAAGCGGCGATTGCCGACCCGGCCCGGCCGCGCGTGCTGCTCATCGGCGACTCGATCTTGAACGGCTACTTGAAGCAGGTCTCGCGATCGCTCGAGGGCAAAGCCTATGTCGACGCTTGGGTAAATCCCCATTGTCAGTCCGAACACTTGAACAAACTGCTCGGCGAAGTGCTCGACCAAGGCCCCTATGATGTCGTGCATTTCAACATGGGCCTCCATGGCTGGCAGCCCGGCAGGATCAAGCCCGAGGCGTTTGAGCCGCTCACCCAAGCCTATGTCGAGGTGATTCGGCGGAAGCTGCCCAAGGCCAAGATCATTTGGGCCGCAAGCACTCCGGTGACCGTCAAGGGCAAGCCCACGGAGCTCGACCCGACGATCAACCCAATCATCGTGGAGCACAATCGCCTGGCGGCCAAGGTGATGCGCGAATTGCAAGTGCCGATCAACGATTTTTACGGCTCGCTCGTCGACAAACTCGATCTCGCGCGCGGCGACCAATTTCACTGGACCGCCCCGGCCTACGAGCTGCTCGCCAAACTCGCCGGCGACTCGATTCAGGGAGAACTCGCGGCGGGCAGCGCCAGCGGCGCCGGCGACAACGTGGCCGGCTGGGTGAAGTATGCCCACAATCCGGTGCTCGGCGGCGAATTGGGCACATGCTTCGACATCTCGGTGCTCAAGGAAGGCGATATCTACCGCATGTGGTTTTCTTGGCGGCCCAAGAAAAGCATCGCCCTGGTCGAAAGCAACGATGGCGTTACATGGTCGAAGCCCACGATCGTGCTCGGGCCGAATCCCGAGACCGAATGGGAGAGCGACATCAATCGCCCGATCGTTATCAAACGGGTCGACGTCCAGGGCAATGGCGCCCCGGGGAACGACGCCCCGCCGGGCGGCGGCTACCAGATGTGGTACACCGGCCAAGCGCGCGGCAAGTCATGGATCGGCCTTGCCACGAGCGACGACGGCAAAACCTGGCGCCGCGCGAGCAGACAGCCGGTGCTGTCGGCCGAAGCGCCTTGGGAAAACGTGGCCGTCATGTGTCCCCATGTCATCCACGACGCCGAGGCCAAACTCTATCGCATGTGGTATTCGGGCGGTGAACAATATGAGCCCAACGCGATCGGCTATGCGACCAGTCCCGACGGACTCGCGTGGACCAAGCATCGCGACAATCCGATCTTTCGGCCCGACCCGAGCCTTGCTTGGGAGCGGGAGCGCGTGACGGCCTGCCAAGTGCTTTGCCAGGGCGATGGTTATCTCATGTTTTACATTGGATTCCGCGATCGCGACCATGCCCAGATCGGCCTCGCGAAATCCGCCGACGGCGTCAGCGGCTGGAAGCGCCACCCGGCCAATCCGATCATTCATCCCGATCCAAACGCCTGGGACCACGACGCGGTGTACAAGCCCTACGCGATCTTCGACGGCCGAAAATGGCTCTTGTGGTACAACGGCCGCCACGGCTCCAAGGAACAAATCGGCCTCGTGACCCACGAAGGCGAAGACCTGGGCTTTTGAAGAAGCACGACTCCGTGGCCGACCGGCAGCCAGTTGAATATTTCAAAAGGCTGCTAACGCCTACCGCCGCGGAGGGCTTACAGAAACATGCCCATGTAGCCGCCTGCTTCGTCGCTTTCGGATTGCAGCCGCGCCAGCCGCCGCAAGGTGAGGGCCAAGTCGCCGGCTTGGATATAACGGTCGAATTCGAGCAGCACCGCCCGACGCACCGTATCCTTGAAAAACTCCACCGCCGGGTCATTCAGCCAATCACACGTTTCGCGGGCCAGTTCGATCTCGAGATCGCAGGTCCCTGCCCGCTGATCGCTGGAGTCGGTCAGCACCACGCCCGTATAGGTGAAGTCGAGCATGCCGATCTTGGGGTCGCTCGTAAGCTGAAAACGGCAATGGGCGTTGTAGAGATAATACGAATTGTGGCGCCCGTGGCGTTGAACAGCCGCCTGCACCCGCTCGCAGTGGGCGCGGTGCTTGGGCGAGGCGTCGAGCGGCGCATCGAGGCGGCCCACCGAGCGAAGCGGCAAACAATCGAACGCGATTTCCACGGACGGTTGCATGGAGATGGTCCACCGGTTTCGTTAGAGCGCGGGCTTGATCAGCGCCACCCCATCGTTCGAGTTCGCGGTCGTGAGGCGATCGTTGGCCACCGTGAACACGGGGCGCAAGGCCAGGAACTCTTCCTGGCAGCGATGCGCGGGCTCGCCCTCGGCCCGGGGAACGCGCACATAGGTTCCGTCGCTGGTGAGAATGCGCGCCCGCATGTTGTCGCGCAGGTAGATCGGAATCACTTCCCGCAAAATGCGTTGCTTGAGATCGGGCTGCTCGATCGGGCACATCACTTCGACCCGGCGATGGAAGTTTCGCGGCATCCAATCGGCGCTCGACATATACACGCGGCAATCTTCCGGCGGCCCGAATACTTGCAGCCGGCTGTGTTCCAAAAACCGATCGACCACGCTTCGCACGCGAATCGTTTCCGAAATGCCCGGCAATCCCGGCCGCAAACCGCAAATGCCGCGCACCAAAAGATCGATCGGCACTCCGGCTTGGCTGGCGTGATAGAGCGACTCGATCACTTGATAGTCCACCAGCGCATTGAGCTTGGCGAAGATATACGCCGGCTGCCCGGCCTTGGCTCGTTCGGCTTGCTCGTTGATCAGGTCGAGCGTGGTGCTTTGCAAATGTTCGGGCGCCACGACCAGTTTTCGCCAGTGGTGCCCTTGCGAATAGCCGGTCAAGAGGTTGAACAGCGCCGAGGCGTCTTCGGCATAGTCCTCGTTGGCGGTGAACAGGCCGAAGTCGGTGTAAAGCAGCGCCGTGGCCGAGTTGTAGTTGCCGGTTCCCAAGTGGACATATCGCCGCAGCACATTGCCCTCTTGCCGCACGACGAGCGACACCTTGCAATGCGTCTTGAGATCGAGAAAGCCAAACACCACATGCACGCCGGAGCGCTCCATTTGCCGCGCCCAACTCACATTGCGCGCTTCGTCGAAGCGGGCCTTGAGCTCGACCAGCGCGGTCACGTGTTTGCCGCTTTCGGCCGCTTGAATCAGCGCGCGCACAATCGGCGAGTCGCGGCCGGTGCGATAGAGCGTCTGCTTGATCGCCAGCACCTTCGGGTCTTTCGCGGCATTGGCCACGAACTCGACCACCGGGTCGAAGGAATCGTAGGGATGATGCAGCAAAATGTCGCGGCGGGCGATCGCGGCAAAGAGATCGTCGCCCCGCCCGCGCAGCCCGCGCGCCGGTTGCGGCGTGAACGGCGGCGAGCGGAGATAATCGCGATCAGGCGCGGCGACCAGTTCCATGAGCGCCGTGAGGTCGAGCGGGCCAGGCAACCAATAGACTTCGCTGTAGCCATCGGTCGCGCCGTCGGGCGGCACGCGGAGCGACTCCTCCTCGATGATTCGCTTGACGATCGAGTCGTCGGCCCCGACCGGCGCTTCCATGCGCACCGGCTCGCCGCGCTGGCGAGTCTTGAGACGTTCTTCGATCAGTCGCAGCATGTCGTCGGACTCTTGCTCCAGCATTTCGATATCGCTATCGCGACTGATCCGAAATGTGGTCCAGTGCAACACGCTAAAGCCGCCGAAGAGCTCCGGCAGCCGCGCCGCCACCGCCTGCTCGAGCAAGATAAACTGCTGCGTGTCGCCCTGGCCGATGGGCACGAACCGCGGCAACACCTGCGGCAACTGCACCACCGCGAACAACTGCCGGGGCCCGAGCCCGGTCTCGCGGCGCAAGAGCGCGCCGAGATAGAGCTGGCGGTTGTGGAAGTGCGGCGTGGGATGGCTGGGGTCGACCGCCATGGGAGTGAGAATTGGAAAGGCCCGCTCGTGAAAGAAGCGATCGAGCACGGAGCGCTGCGCCGCGTCGAGCTGATCGTGCTCGAGCAGTTCGATCCCGTGGGCGGCCAATTGCGGCGCGATCTGTTCGTTCCAGCAGCGATATTGCGCCTGGAGCAGTTCCTTGGTGCGGAGACTGATTCGCTGCAACTGCGAGGTGGCGCGGAGACCGTCGGGCGAATAGTCTTGCGGGGCCCCATCGCCAAAAGCTTGCTCGCGCAGGCCGGCCACGCGCACCATGAAGAACTCATCGAGATTCGAGCTGAAGATCGCCAGGAACTTGACCCGCTCGAGCAGCGGATTGCTCGGGTCTTCGGCCTCTTCGAGCACGCGGGCATTGAAGTCGAGCCAACTCAATTCGCGATTGATGAACTGCTCCGCGTGAAATGCCGTTTGTGTCATCGAGTCTCCCCGCGGCATCGCGATTTTCGTGGCAGGTATTAAAGCGTGGTTGGCGGCGAGCCGCATCGGCCAACGGGGCGCATTTTACCCGACCACGGCCCCGGTTCAAAGGCGGTCGACGCATTCGCTCGCCGAAGCTTCGAGGCAAAATTCACCTGCTCGGTCGAGGCTGGATAGCAGCCTGTTGAATATTTCAAAAGGCTGTTAGGCGACGAACCACGGTCCTCGCTGGCGAGCACACGAGCTTGAACCCGATTGATTTGGAAACGTTTGAGATAATGCTTGACCGCGTGGCGGTCATCCGAAGAGACGACGATCAACGAGGCGCCGCCGCGCCAGGCCGTTGTCGCGATTCGGTGGATGTTTTCGTCAGTGGCATCCGCCGGCTATTCCGCGCTGGATTCCAGTAGTCGTTCGCATAAATACCGAACGACGGGGATGGCAGTTCGGCCGGAGCGTCGAAACCCCTTGTCAGCAAAACGCCTACCGCTTAACTTCTAGGTCTGAATCGACGATCCAATTTGGAGCCTGTCCGACAACTCCCCCCTCCTCCCCGTTGGGGAGAAGGTAGGGCGAGGGCTCGCGGAAGTTCTCGAATAGGCCCTAAAGGCGTCCTGGCGGAAGGAGTGTTCGAAGCATTGGCCCGGCTAGGCGGATTTGCTCGCTCGCGAATCGGTAGCCCGCGCCGGAGCGACCGTTTTGGATTGCGATTGTTCGCGGCGCCGCGTTTGCCCGTGGTTCGCCCCGCGGCGGACTTGGCGGGCGCGGCGCGGCGGCCGAGCGGGCGAGGTTGGCGCCAGGCTTGGCGATTGCGGGCCTCGAATTCCGATGCCCGCGGCGGCGGTTCCGAGTCGATCGTCGGCGACGAAACCCGCGGCGTGAAGTTGACTCGCGTGGAGGCGGTATTGTTTCTGGCGCGGGAGCCGATCACGAGTCGCAAATTGGCGCAATTTGCCGGCTTGGCCGATGGCACGGAAGCGCGTACACTGATTCGACAATTAAATCGACGCTACGACGATGACCGAACCGCGTTTCGCGCCGAAGAGCTCGCCGGCGGATTTCAACTGCTCACGCGGGCGCGTTTTGGCGACTGGGTGCGTCGGAGTCGGCGACACGGAGTCGAGACACGCCTTTCGCCCCCGGCGCTGGAAACGCTGGCGGTGGTGGCTTATCGACAACCGGCGCCGCGGGCCGATATCGAAGCGGTGCGCGGGGTCGATTGCGGCGAGATTTTACGGCAGTTGATGGATCGCGATTTCGTGCGTATGGTAGGCCGATCGACCGACCTGGGGCGACCCTATCTCTACGGAACGACAAAACGATTCTTGCAGCACTTTGGCCTCCGACATTTAGACGACCTTCCTCGCGCCGGGGATTTGCGAGCCCAAGCCAGAACTCTCCCAACGGCGGACGTACACACGACGATCGCGGGCGCCGCTCCGGAGGCGCCGCTAAACCATTTCACGGCAGGAGCCGATTTAGCCACAGCATCGGATTTAGCGGCCATCGACCTCGATCGCCGCGGTTCGGCGCCGAACCCCGAATCCCATCGCGAAGACCGGACCGCCTGAGGGCGAGCTCGCGGACTTGCCCCGAGAGAATTGCTTCTCGGAACAAGACCGCGTCTGGCGCCAGAGCGATATCCGATTTCCAGACCATTGGTTGTGCAATTTCCATTCGACGAAAGAGGAGCATCGCAGTGACCATTGCCACGTTTTTCGCCCCCGTCTCACAAGGTAGCCCAGACGGAATCGCCTCGGACCTCGCTTTGCGCGACGTTGGCCGGCTCGACGCTGCTCGGCGCGGCAAGCTCCTCGGCAAGGGCCTTTTCGCTATCGCCGACGAAGACGAGGAAGAAGACGACGACCTCGACGACGATGATGATGACGATGAAGAAGATCTCGAAGACGACGAATGGGAAGAGGTCGACGACGACGAGGAAGACGAAGACGAAGAAGATGATGACGACGATTGGGATGATGATGACGATGACTGGGATGACGACGATGAGGACGACGATGACGACGACGAGGATGACGACGACTGGGAAGACGACGACGCCGACGTCTGAGCCTCGAGTGGCCTCGCTCGCGAAGGGCATTGCAACCAACGCCAGCGACCCACGTCACGCGCGATGATGAGCATAACACGCCGCGAGGGAGTTGCGTCCTCGCGGCGTTTTTCATGGGTCGCGAGGTCTCGCCCCGCGGAATGCGCGGCGACGCGGCCCGTGAATCGGCTGGGCCGCGCAGCTCGGCGCGATCAATCTTGGCGAAGCGCCACGATCACATTGAGCCGGCTGGCCCGCAGCGCCGGCGCCCAGGCCGCCAGCAGCACCATGACGATCGCGCCGGTGAAGGTCACCACCAGCAAGGCCGGCGAGAGATTGAAATTGATCGGATGCCCCAAGAGCGGCAGCGTGCCGGTGTTCATTAAAAACGCGAGCACCGCGCCGGCCAGCACCCCCGGGAAAAGGCCAATCAGGCCGATGATCGCCGCCTGAATCAGAATCATCCACCGCATCTGGCGGCGGGTCATTGCCACGGCGCACAGCAAGCCGATCTCCCGGGTTTGCTCGAGCACATTCATCGTGAGCGTGTTCACGATGCCGAACGACGCCACGAGCAGCGCGAGGGCCAGCAGCACCCAAAGGCCGCCCACCACGCCCATCATCATGCCGTTGATCATGCGAAAAACCGACGCCGACGACTGGAATAGCAGCCCCTCGCGATCCGTGATCGCGGCCAAGGCCGCGTCGACTGCGGCGAGTTGTTGGACGTGGGCCTTGATCACATAGAGCGTGGCGCCGTGGATGTCCCAGAATTTTTTCGCCGCTTCGCGCTCGAAATATACCGTCATGCCGCCGGCGTTGTAGTCGTTGTTCATTCCCGCGATCTTCACCGTTCGCGGGCCATGCGAGGTCTCGATCTTAAGCATGTCGCCCACTTTACGGCCCGTTTTCTGGGCCAGCACCGTGCCGATCACCACTTGGCCCTCGGCCAGTCGGCGCACGACCTCTTTCGGGTCGGCGTCTTTGATGAACATGGGCAGCGGCTCGCCGGGCAAGAACTGCCGGGCCATGATGAGCACATCTTCGCCCTCGGCCCGCCCCCGAAACGAAAGGGCGCTGGTCACGGCGGTTACGCCGGGAATCTTGCGAATCTCGGTGGCGAGGCTATCGGGTAGATCGGCTTGGGCGCCGGCGCCGTTAATATCGGGCATCATGGAGCGGACAAAGAAATCGCCCTGAAGCGTGCGGCGGAGCCATGTTTGCACATCGCGGACATTGTCGATGATCGTGGCGGCGAGCCCGATGCCGCAGCCGACGGCGAGAAAGAGCACTCCGGCCGTGAGCGTGGTTCGCACGCGACGGCGGAGCACCGCGCCGGCGGCCAGATGGGTTTCCACCGGCATGCCGATCGCCAGCACCGCGGCGATGACCTTGGTCATGGGATCGAGCACCGCCGGCAACAGCGGCACGCAGCCCAAGAGGCAGACCACGCCGCCGGTGACGAGCTTGTCGCGGCCAAGAAATCCTTCACCGGCGGCGTAAACAATACCGCCGCCCACGGCGAGCATCGCCACGCCGATCGCCGTGACCCACCACGCGACATTTTGCGTGTCGAGCCTTGAAATGTTTCGCATGCCCTCGAGCGGCGAAACCCTGCCGGCATGCAACGCGGGAAAATAGGTGGAAGCGAGCGAGAGTCCCAGGCCCAAGCCGCCGCCCAGGGCGAGCGGTCCCCAAGCGAGCCGGATCGGCGGCAGTGGATTGCCGGTGAGCCCCTCGAGAGCCCTGGTGAGCAAATACGCGCCGCCTAGGCCGGCAAGCAGGCCGAGCCCGGTGCCGATCACGCCGAACATCAGCCCCTCGCAGAGCAGGAGGCGCACCACTTGCGACCGGGTGGCGCCGATCGCGCGCATGATCGCCCATTGCTTGCGCCGCTCGCTCACGCTCATCAAGAAGGTGTTCACGATGATAAACACGGCGAGCACCAGCGACAGCGCGCCGGAGACCGAAAGCGCTTGCTCGACGCTGCGCAGGGTTTCATCGGCCTGCTCGGTGCGATTCGGGGGCGGATGGACCCCCACCCCGGTCGGCAATATCGCCGCCACGGCCTTTCGCACCGCGGGCTCGTCGGAGTCGTGGTCGAGCACGAGTTGGAGCGTGTCGATCTTACCGCGCATTTCGAAGAAGCGTTGCATGACCGGCAGCGGCAAAAACGCCGCGGCGCCTTGGGCAAAACCGGCCGCGCCGCGCGGAGCGAGTAGCCCCTCGACCCTCACCGACTTCAGCCCGCTGGGAGTGAGTAGCCGTACTTCGTCGTGCAGATCGATGCCCATGCTGCGGGCAAAGCTGGCTTCGAGGAGGAGTCCTTTACCGTCTTTGAAAAAATCGCCGACGAGAATTTCATAGTCGCGCACTTCGCGGTCCAAGGCTGGATCAATACCCACGGCCAGGATCTTGGCCTTTTTCTTGGTTCCGTCGTGGGTGTGGTAGAGATTCGTGATCCGCTGGATCGAGGGCGCCGCCGACTTCACTCCCGGCGTCGAGGTGACTTGTTCGCTGATATCGGCCGAAAAGCCGCCCGCGCCCATCGCCCGCACTTCGAGCGCCGCGCGTCCGGCCAGGGCATCGTACATTTTTTGATACGCGCCGCGCGTCGTATGCACCGCCAAGCCCACCGACACCACGCCAGCCACGCCGATCATGATGCTGCCCAGCGTGAGCACGGCGCGGCCGGGCCGCGATTCGAGCGAGCGAACGATCAGTCGCCAGAGCGTCATAGTCCCGGCCCTTGCCAACTGGGAAAGCGAGTTTGCGATCGGCCGATCGTTTCATCGCCGCACGTTTCGCGCTCGATCACGCCGTCTTTCAAATGAATCACGCGATCGGCCTGGGCCGCCACGCTCGCGTCGTGCGTGACCATCACGATCGTTTGCTCTTGCTCGTCGACCAGGCCCCGCAAGAGCTTCGTCACCTTTTGACCCGCCGCGCTATCCAAGTTGCCGGTCGGCTCGTCGGCCAGCAGCAGCACCGGGCGAATCACCAGCGCCGGGCAATCGCCACGCGCTGCTGTTCGCCGCCCGAAAGTTTCGAGGGCACATGGTCGGCCCGATGCGCCATGCCGACGCTTTCGAGCGCGACTCGGGCTCGCTCGGCGGCTTCGGCCGGCGCACGCCATCGAGCGCCAGCGGTAGCCGTACATTTTCCTCGGCCGTGAGCGTGGGCAAGAGATTGAACGCTTGAAAGACGAACCCCACTCGCCGACGACGCAGCAAAGTGCGCTGGTCGTCGTTCAGCGCCGACAGATCGATTTCATCGATATACACGTGGCCGCTGGTGGGAGTTTCCAGGCCGCCGAGCATTTGCAACATGGTGCTTTTGCCGCAGCCCGAGGGACCCATGATGGCGACGAACTCGCCGCGTTCGACCCGGAGATCGACGCCGCGTAGAGCGGGCACGCGGACCTCGCTGTCGCCATAGGACTTACAAAGGGCCACCGCTTCCAGGATGAACATGGCGTGTTCTCGATGAAGGTTTTACGAAAATGTTCTGGTGGGGAGTCAAACGAAGTATTGTCGCGGCGAAAAACCGGCGGGGCCTTATACCGGAACAGGCCATTCGCCCGGATCGACCGACGCCGCCAAGTGCAATCGGCGCACCGCTAAATCGTGCCGCGAGCCGCCAAACCCGCCTTTGCCGCCGCTACCATGAATACCAATTTTGCCACTTAGAGTTTAACGAAATCCGTTGCAAGTGTCTCGCCCCGCGCGTGGCAAAATGCGGCTTCGCGGCCCATCACTTGTCCGCAACTCCGCCAAAGTTCGCCCATTTTGAAGCGCCGGTCACGAATTTGTTCCGAACGAAAGACCTAAAACGCCGCTAGCTGCATTTGCTTTTGCCACCTCAAGGATAACGGACCGGACTTGCGAATCTTCCTGATGCATCTTGCCGCTCGCTCCTCTCTTCTTCCAAGCGGCGGCGGATCGACGAAGAGGTCAGTTTTTTCCATTCGTTCCCTCGGGAACCGACCAAGAGCCTATCCGACAACTCCCCCTCTCCCCATTGGGAAATGGCAGGGCGAGGCTCTAAAGATGCTTTCACGACTCTTTTGCCCTTGCCTACCTTTTCCCAAGAGGCGTCGGGGGATCGGTCACGCAAATGTATCGATGTCTTGGCCGACCGGGAAATTGGCGAACAACTGACTGAAATCGGCGCCGCCGGCGGCCGACGCGTTCGTAAGCGCCGACAAGATGCTGTTTTGAAACACGGTCGGATCGATGTTGTTTCGCGCGAGCAATGCGGCGAGCACGGTGCTGTCCGACGACGTTCCGTTCGCGCTCGATTCCACCGGGGTAGTCGCTGGGTTGGCGCTGCTCGAGACCGAACTGCTCGAGCTCGCCGCGGCGGCGATCGATGCGCCGCCGGTGGACGATGACGAATCGGTCGAGCCGCTTGGATTATCGTTGGCGAGCAACCCATCTTGCTGCAACGTTTTATTAATCGCGTCGCGCACCGCCTTGGCCGCCGCGCCGGCGTTTGTCGCGGTCGAGCTATTCAGACCGCCCAGCGCACCGTTGACAGCCGATTCGATTTGCGTTCGGAGCGTCGCGAGGCTGACCCGGGCGCCGGTCCCGCCATTGGATGGGTTCGCGCCAGTCGGGGAGTTCGAGTTTGGCGAGGCGTTTGGCGTGGCGGTGGTCGAAGAGTTCGACGCGCCGCCAGCGGCATTGTCGAGAATGTTCGTGATGGCGGCGAGTTGTGTTTGCTCGATCTCGGCGGCGCTTGTCAAGCCGGAGCTCGTTGCGCCGAACCGCTGCTTGCGCCCGAAGTCCCGCCGGCGCTCTTGGCGCCCGGGAGGGTGTTGCTATTAGTCCCGAAGCCGGAGAGCCCGGCCAGATATTGGCCGAGCGCGGTATGCGACGCTGAAATGCCGTTGATGCCCGACATCGTCGACCCCTTTCCCCGCCCGTCGCGAGCTTGGACATCGCCGGTCGTGATCGCCTTTGGGTGATTAGGCGACGATGACCTCGCGAGCCGGGCCGGGCGCTTCGACGGAAATGGCGCGTTCATTCGACGGCCACGCGCGCATAGGGCGATCGGTTCACCCTCGCGCGCGGCCCGATGAAGCGTCGGTCGAATGCGAGAAGTGCGTTGCAACCGGCCTCATTGCCATAATCGGCATGGGCGGCGCATGGAGATAAGCGGAATGGAGCGGCGGCGCGAGATTCTCCGCGAGACGCGCGGCGTGGCCGTTGCGCGGACCTGCAATCAATTTTCCAGAAGCGAAGATCTCGCCGTCGACTGCATCTCATGGAGGCCGAGCGTCGCTTCACCGAGCGGGCCGCCGATGGTCGCGGCGCCGGAGGCGCTCGGCGGCAAATGCCGGCGGATCGCCGCTCTCGGCCGCGGACTCGGCCCAAGCGGCGGCGCCGATCACCGCGCCCAGCCCGATGCCCAACAGCCAGCTTCGCGGCGATCGCGACGTTCGCTTGCCGCCACCCGCGGCTCCGCCATGGCGCGTCGCGGTTTCTGGCGCTCGGGGCGCCATCAATGAAAGTAGTTGCATCCGGGGAGAGTAAATGCTCATCGCTCGAAAACTCCAGAGTTTGTTCGTGTAATGAGATTCTTCGACGTTTCCTCGCCATGAAATCCAATACAATCGCGACAATCCGAACAATTTCGCCAGCTTAACCCACCGCGAATCGCGCTTCGTCGGCCCAGCGCCGCGATAGCGTCGCTTTTGCCGCCCCGCTCCCGGGAACGTAAAATCGGGGCATGGCGATTCCTCGGCCCGAGCGACTCGATCTCGTTTATCTGGATCATCATGCGACCACGCCGCTCGACGAGCGCGTGCTGGCCGCCATGATGCCTTTTCTCACGCGGGCCTTCGGCAACGCCGCGAGCGTCACGCACGCGCTCGGTTGGCAAGCGCGCGACGCGGTGAACGCCAGCCGCGCAACGATCGCCGCTTCGATCGGCGCCGGCGAGCGCGAGATCGTGTTTACCAGCGGCGCCACCGAAAGCAATAACCTCGTCGTGCGGGGACTGGCCGAGCGCACGCGCCGCCGCGGCTCGCATATCATCTCGGTGGCCACCGAGCATAAGGCGGTGCTCGATCCGCTCGCGCGGCTCGCCCGGCGCGGATTCGAAGTCACGCTGCTCGATGTGGAGCAAGCCCCCAGCCCGCGGGCCGGCTGGCTCGATCCGGCCAAGGTCGCCGCCGCCATTCGGCCCGACACAGTGCTGGTGAGCGTGATGCTGGCCAACAACGAGATCGGCGTCATCGCGCCGCTGGCCGAGATCGGGCGGATCGCGCGGGAGCGCGGGGTGCTCGTTCACTCCGACGCCACGCAGGCCATGGGCAAGATTCCCATCCACGTCGATGAGCTCAATGTGGACCTGATGAGTTTTTCGGCCCATAAGTTTTATGGGCCCAAGGGAATGGGCGGGCTCTATATTCGCAGCGGTCCGCCGCCCGTGCGACTCGAACCGCTCATCACGGGCGGCGGCCATCAAGCCGGCATCCGCGCCGGCACGCTCGATGTGCCCGGCATCGTGGGCATGGCGGCAGCGCTCGAGCTCGCGGTCGAAGTAATGCCCAGCGAAGGGGAACGGCTCGGCGCGCTGCGCGGCCGGCTCTACTTCGGACTGCAAAGCGCGATCGATGGCGTGGCCCTGCGCGGGCCGGCCCTCGACGAGCCGGCGCCGCCGAGCGACGCCTCCGCCCAGCCCGGCGACCGCTCGCCGCCGGGATCGCTCCGCTTGCCGGGCAATCTCAATGTCGGCTTCGAGGGCATCGATGGCGAAGCGTTGCTCATGCAAATGCGGCGCGTGGCGGCGAGCTCCGGAAGCGCGTGTACTTCGGCCGACCCGGGGCCGAGCCATGTGCTTCGCGCGCTCGGCCTCGATGTCGACGCCGCGCGCAGTAGCGTGCGGTTCGGACTCGGCCGCGCGAACACCGAGGCCGAGATCGACTTCGCGATCGCCGCCACCGCCGAAGCGATTGCCCGGTTGCGGGCCATGTAAGGGGCGGACTAAAAACCGCCAATCCCCCACTCCGCGAATCCCACGGTGGTTTGCTCGCGATCGCGAGCACCAAGTTGTCGCCGGCTTCGCTTGGCGCGCCGAATAGCCACGGAACGCCGGCCCCGACCGGACCGCGCACTGCTGGCAAAGCTCTCATTGGGCTCAGTGAGGCACGTGGTTTTTCGCCATTGCCGCGGTTCGGCCGAAGGCAGTATGATTGCGGCCTCGCGCCGGAAGTCTCGCCGCAAGGAAATTGCCGCGGCGATGTTTCCAGGGAGGCGCCGCCAGTCGCGTGGGTCCTTTCAGGGAAGAAGCATCGTGAAAGCGGTAGAATCGTCGACCGTAGTGGCCTTTCGCGCGCTGGTGATGCTGGCTTGTCTGGTGGTCGCTCCGCTCGCGGCCATTTTCGGCAGCACCTTTCCCGAGCTGGTCAAAACCTGGCTCGTCCATCCGATCTTGGCGCAGCTGCATTTTGAATCGCCCGCCGCCACGCCAGGCGGCCGCGCGGACTCGAATTCCACGCCCACTCCGGCGATCGTGTATTCGAGCGATGCCGCCCATGCCAACTCGCCGGCGAACAATGCGGCCGATATTGCGGGAACGAGCTCTCCGGGAAGCTTGCCCGGAGGTTCGGCGGGATTCTGGCAAGCACCCGCAATGATTCCGTCGAGCGGCGCGGCGGCCGCGCCCGCGACAACGGGGCTCGTGGCGGCGCCCGATGTGCCCAACGGCCCGGTATCGGCCTATTCAACGATGGCCCCGGGCGCGGCGACGAGCGGCGGGGGATTCTTTCCTCAAGCGCCGAAGTCGGGCGCGATGCAGGCCGGCTTTTCGACGCCGGTGGAGAGCACGCCGTTGACAGCCACGCCGCCGCTAGGCGCCCCGCCGACAAGCGGCGCGGCGGCCGATCCGTTCGCGGCGCGAGCCTCGGGCCCGGGCCCGTCCGCCGGCGCAACCGCGAGCCCGCCCGCAAGCGCGGCCGGCGAGAGCGAGCAGTTTGCTTGGTTCGAGAAAAAGCTACGCGATTATGGCGCCGCGTATTATCTGCTCGAGACCTGGGGCAACGAGGGCGAGCTCTATCGCTTTCATTGCAAAATGGCCATCGGCGGCAACCCGAACTATACGCGGCACTTCGAGGCCACCGATCGCGACAAGCTGCAAGCAATGGCCAAGGTGCTGGCCCAGATCGAAGCCTGGCGCGGCGTTCGCCACCCCTGACTCTAAATTGAGTCTGTCGATTATCTCTGGCCGCTAGATCGGGCCGGCGCCGCGAGCTCAGCACCAAGTTCGGTCGCGTCTGGCACGTCTGGACGAATCCTCGATATCCATCGACGCCAGACGGACCCGAACAGCATGAAAATCCTGGGTAGGAGATAGACCGTCAACGCCAGGATCGCCAAGACGATCATCGCGGCGATTAGCGGATGGAACACGAGCAAGCTCACGAGCAAGAATACAAATCCGTCTTCGACAACGCTGGCAACCGAATTTGAAAACGGCTCCGGGCTCGCGTTGATCGCCAATCGCGTGGCTGCCTTGGCGCCGTGCGCCGTGAAGGCCACGCCGCCGCCGAGCATAAAGGCAATGGCCTGGGTCTCGGGGCCAAGACCGGATGCGGCCCCCATTGCGACAAGAGCGCCGGCGGGAACGCGAATAAACGTATGCACGGCATCCCAAACGCTGTCGACGTAGGGAACCTTGTCGGCAACGAATTCAATCACATAGAGCACGATCGCGACCGCGATAACATACCCGCTGCCAAGAATGTCGAGCGATCCGGGCAATTGCACGGCGCCAAAGCGGTGCAGGCAGCCGAGAGTCGCGACCGCGGCATATAGATTTACGCCGCTCGCCCAAGAGGCGCCGAGCGCGGTCGACAACGCGATGATGGCATCCATGCCACAAAACTATCCGCGGACGAGGCGCCGATCAACTCATTTCCCGGAATTTCGCCGATGAGCCGAATTGTGCGCTGCCTTTTTTCCCGCTCATGCGAATATCGCTGGTAACGGTGCGCTGAATTCCGCGTCGCGCCGCAAAAGCCGCTATTGTTCTGGCGCCTCGGCGCCGGTCGTCGCTGGGCTGCTTGCCGGCGATTCGGTCGCGCTCGCGTTTGCCGACGGAATCGGTTCCAGCGGCGTGACCTCGATCGAGCGAACGCGACCGCGAGTTTCGACCTCGATCGTCAACGGCCCCGACGATCCGTCGAGGGCTCGCAAAAACGCCTGGCCCCCATGCACGCCCTGGCCATTGATTCGATAAATGCGATCGCCCGCCCGCAATCCGGCCAGCGCGGCGGGAGCGCCGGGAACCAGTTTGTTCACGATCATCGCTTCCGGCTCGGCGTCGTCGATGCGCCAGCCGAGCCCGAGTCGCGTCGGAGCTCCCTGCAAATCGACGCGCGCTCGCAGCGGTTCGGCCACACCGGCTCGCCGAATGCCCAGCCAGAGCGGCGACTCGGCCGCGAGCACCAGCGAGCGAAACTCCTCGGGCGAGCGGAGCGAGCGGCCGGCGGCTGTTTCGATGCGATCGCCAGCGCGGAGCCCGGCTTTGGCGGCCGGCGATTGCGGGGCGACGCCGCGCACCACGATACCCTCGGCCCGTTCATCCCACGACACTCCCAAGCGACCTGGCGCCCGGGGCGGGGCCGCGTTTTCGATCGCTTCGAGCGTCGATTGCGCTTCCCGGGTCGACGCCGCGCGAAACGCCGGCCGCCGCGGCTCTTCGGCCAATTCATAGGCGGTCTTGAAGATCAGCGTGGCGGTTTGCTTGAGGCCCGGCACATTGATTTTTTCCACGTCGTCGCTCGGGCGGTGGTAATCGCCGTGCAAGCCAGTGTGGAAGAAGATGATCGGCGCTTGGTGCGAGTAGAATGAATAGTGGTCGCTATTGCCCTTGAGCTCGAGCACGAAGTCGAGCAGCAGGTCGACGCCCTCGTTCTGCTCGCTCACCAAGCGACGAAAGCCCGGTGAGGTGCGAACTCCATAAACCTCGACCTTGCCGCCGCGCAGGCGGCCGATCATGTCGATATTGATCGCGGCCGCGACGCGGTTGAGCGAAATCGTGGGATGCTCGACCCAGTATTTCGAGCCCAAGAGGCCGGCCTCCTCGCCATCCCAAAACGCAAACGCCACGCTGCGCTTCGGCGGCGTGGGAAGCTTGCAAAACGCGGTGGCGATCGCCAACAGGCCCGCCACGCCGCTCGCGTTGTCATCGGCGCCGTTGTGAATATAGCCGGTGGGTCCATAGCTATTGCGGGCGGTGCCATAGCCGACATGATCGTAATGGGCGCCGATCACGATGACTTGCTGCTTCAACTCGGGGTCGCTGCCTTCGAGAATCGCGAGCACATTGGCGAGCCCATTGTCGAATCGCTGGTAATAACTTCCCTTATCGCCGGCGCCGGGCAATTTGAGACGTTCGAGTTCCTTGACGATAAACAGTCCCGCCGCGCGTCCGCCGCGCGAGCCGGCGGCCCGGCCCTCGAAGGTGTCGTCGGCCAAGGCATTGACGTATCGCCCGGCGAGATCGACCGAGATCGCTTCGGCGGCGACCGCCGTGGCTCGGGCAGCGGCTTCGGCATTGGCTTCCGCGGCGCGAACCGCCCCCCCGCTCGTGGCGAAGAGCAGCGCCAGCCAAAGCGGCGCGTGCTTCAGCGCCGGTCGGCGAAAAGGGCGGCGGTCAAGGGCGGCTTGAGCATGATTGTGCATGGTCGATCCCTGTTCCAGTTAGGACGCGAGGCCCGGGCAACGTATTCTATTTGCCCCGCCCACTAGGCGGCGCCACTTGAGCGATGTTAGATTTTGAGCCGAAGTTCGTTTGACTCTGGGCGAACCGTCCCCTCACTAGCGCGACTGCAACCACCGCCATGCCACCAATCACCAAGCTCTTGGTCGCCAATCGAAGCGAAATCGCCATTCGCGTGTTTCGCACTGCCCATGAACTCGATATTCGCACCGTCGCCATCTATTCGCACGAAGATCGTTATGCCTTGCATCGCTTCAAGGCCGACGAAGCATACCTTATCGGCAAGCCGGGCGAACCGATTAAATCCTACCTCGACATCCCGGGAATTATCGCGGTCGCCAAGCAGCACGGCGTCGACGCGATCCACCCCGGATATGGGTTTCTTTCCGAAAATCCCGAACTGGCCCGGGCTTGTCAAGCCGCCGGCATTCTGTTTTGCGGGCCTCCGCCCGAGATTTTAGAGCAATTGGGCGACAAGATCGCCGCCCGAGAGATCGCGGCCCGGGCAAAAGTGCCGGTTTTGTCGGGAAGTCGCGAACCACTCACCACCGGCAAGGCCGCCCAGAAGCTCGCGGCCCAGCTGGGCTATCCGGTGCTGCTCAAAGCGGCCAAGGGCGGCGGCGGCCGAGGAATGCGAGTCGTCAATGGGCCCGACGAACTGACGCCTCGGCTCGAGCAAGCCCAGCGAGAATCGTTCGCCGCCTTCGGCTCGAGCGACGTGTTTCTCGAGAAATTCATTCCCCGCCCGCGGCATATCGAAGTTCAATTGATGGGCGATCGCCACGGCAATCTCGTGCATCTGTTCGAGCGCGACTGTTCGATCCAGCGCCGCTATCAGAAAGTGGTCGAGATCGCCCCGAGCCCGAACCTCGATCCCGCGCTCCGCGATAAGATTTGCGAGGCCGCGCTGCGGATCGGCCGCGAGGTGCGCTATGTCGCGGCCGGCACCGTCGAGTTTCTCGTCGACTCCGACACCGGCGAGTTCTATTTCATCGAAGTCAATCCGCGCATTCAGGTCGAGCACACCGTGACCGAAATGGTCACCGGCTTCGATATCGTGAAATGCCAGATTCTCGTCACCCAAGGCATGCCGCTCGGCGATCCCGAGATCGGGCTCGGCTCGCAGGCCGCGATTCACACCACCGGTTACGCCCTTCAGTGTCGCGTGACGACCGAAGACGCCGGCAATGATTTCTTGCCCGACTATGGCCGCATCGTCCACTATCGCTCGACCGGCGGCGCCGGCGTGCGGCTCGACGCCGGCACCGCCTTCTCCGGCGCCACGGTCACGCCCTTCTATGATTCGCTGCTGGTCAAGGTAATCGCCTCGGGCCCGCGGTTTGTCGACGCGGCCAAGCGCGATGGAGCGCGCGCTGCAGGAATTTCGCATTCGCGGCGTGAAAACGAACATTCCGTTTCTCGTGAACTTGATCACGAATCCCAAGTTCATCGCCGGCGGTTTCACCACCAAGTTCATCGATGAAACGCCCGAACTGTTTCACTTCCAACCGCGGCGCGATCGCGCGACGAAGCTGCTCAACTACATTGCCGATGTGATCGTCAACGGCCACGGCTCGATCAAACACCGGCCGGCCAACATCCGCCGCGCGCCGGCGCCCGTTCCCGAGTTCGATCCCAAGGCGCCGCCGCCGCCGGGCTCGCGGCAAAAGCTGCTCGAGCTCGGGCCCGCCAAGTTCTCGAAATGGGTGCTCGCGCAAAAGCCACTCCTGCTGACCGACACCACTTTTCGCGACGCGCATCAATCGCTGCTCGCCACGCGGGTGCGCACCTACGACATGCTCGAAATCGCCGACGCCTATGCCCGGCTCAATCCGCGGCATGTTCTCGATCGAGATGTGGGGCGGCGCCACCTTCGACACCGCGATGCGGTTCCTCAAGGAAGACCCCTGGGCTCGGCTCACCCGGCTCCGCGAAAAGATTCCGAATATTCTCTTCCAAATGCTGCTCCGCTCGAGCAACGCCCTGGGCTACGCCAATTATCCCGACAATCTGGTGAAGACCTTTGTCGCGGAATCGGCCGCCGCGGGAATGGATATCTTTCGCATTTTCGATTCGCTCAACTGGGTTCCCAACATGCGCGTCGCGATGGATGCCGTGTTGGCCACCGACGCGCTCTGCGAAGCCGCCATCTGCTACACCGGCGATATTCTCGACAAGAGCCGCGTGAAGTATGACCTGGACTATTATGTCGTCGATGGCCAAGGAACTCGAGAAGATGGGCGCCCATATCCTGGCCATCAAGGACATGGCCGGCCTTTGCAAGCCCTATGCCGCCGAACTCCTGGTCAAGACTCTCAAGCAAGAAATCGGCATCCCCATTCATTTCCACACCCACGACACCAGCGGAGTGCAGGCCGCTTCGATTCTCAAAGCCTCGGAGGCCAAGGTCGATATCGTCGACGGGGCGATCGCCTCGATGTCGGGCCTGACCTCGCAGCCGAACCTGAATTCGCTCGTCGAGGCGCTCCGCCACACGTCGCGCGACACCGGCCTCGACTACGAACCGCTCCAAGCGATGAGCCTCTACTGGGAAGCGGTTCGCCAATACTACGCGCCTTCGAAACCGGCATGATGTCGAGCACGGCCGATGTCTATTACAACGAAATCCCCGGCGGCCAGTACACGAATCTCTACGAACAGGCCAAGGCCGTGGGCCTGGCCGATCGCTGGCCGCAAATCCGCCGCGCCTATGCCGAAGTCAACCATATGTTCGGCGACATCGTGAAGGTCACGCCATCGAGCGAAGGCCGTGGGCGACATGGCGCTGTTCATGGTCAGCAACAATCTCTCGACCGCGCGATGTGCTTGGAATCGGGACGCGAGTTGGCGTTCCCGGCCGGCGTGATCGACCTGATCGGCGGCAAGATGGGTCAACCGCCGGGCGGCTTTCCGGCCAAAGTCAAACAGCGCATCCTCCGCGGAGAAAAGCCGCTCAAGCGGCCGGCCCGGCGCCAGCATGCCCGCGCTCGACTTCAAAGCGATCGCCGCGGAACTCGAAAAAGCGATCGGCCGCGAGCCCGACCGCCGCGAGGTGCTGAGCTATGTGATGTTTCCCCGGGTGTTCACCGACTTCGCCGCCCACGATGCCCAATATTCCGACTTGAGCATCTTACCCACCGATGTGTTCTTTTATGGCTTCGAGCAAGGCCAGGAAGTGTCGGTCGACATCGAGCCGGGCAAGACGCTCATCATCAAGTTCGTCGCGATCGGCGAGCCCCGGGCCGATGGATCGCGCACCGTGTATTTCGAGCTCAACGGCTTGCCGCGCAACGCCGACGTGATCGACCGGAGCCTCGAACCGACCGAAAAGCGCCGCGCCAAGGCCGACAAATCGAACCCGCTGGAAGTCGGCGCCCCGATGCCGGGCATGATCGTGACGATCGCCGTGGCGCTGGGCGACACCGTGACCGCGGGCCAAAAACTGCTGAGCCTCGAAGCGATGAAAATGGAAAGCACCCTCTACGCCGAACGCGGCGGCAAGGTGGAGGAGCTGCTCGTAACCGCCGGCACGAAGGTCGACGCCGGCGACTTGCTGATTCGCTTGGCGTAGCGAACCATTTTCCTATAACGCTAAGTACCATTCCGACCACTCCCCCCTCTCCCTTTGGGAGAGGGGGGAGTGAGGGCGAACAACCCAGGACGTTATTTTTGTCCGTGCCTTGGCTCGGCGCTGGGCGAGGTTGAAAAATGCCGCGACGGACGTTTTCAACCGGCTCGTCGATCGTCGGCTAATCGCTCGCGGCTTGTTTTCCGCCGCCGGCGCCCCAGAGTGGCGGCATTAGCTGGGCGTTCCAGGCATCCCAGGCCGATTGCAGCTCGGCGACTTTCTCCGGATGTTTCGACGCCAGATCGCGCGACTCGCCGATGTCGGTCGCGAGGTCGTAGAGTTTGGCGTCGGTGGCAGCCGCCCCTTTCCGGCCCTGTTTGCGAGTCGGCTCGCCGTCGGCCGCCGCGTCGTATCGCACCAGCTTCCAATCGCCCTGGCGAATGGCCATCTGCTCGCCGAACCGCCAAAACAACGTCGGATGCGGGGCCGATGCATTGTCGCCGCGCAGATACGGCAACAGGTCCAGCCCATCGAGCCGAGGCTCGCTCGAGCCTGGGGGTTCGATGCCAGCCGCGGCCAGGGCGGTGGGGAGAATATCGAGTTGAATCACCGGCTGGTCGTACACTTTGCCGGCCGGCAGATGTCCCTTCCACGACGCGACCCACGGCACGCGCACCCCGCCTTCGAGCGTGGTGCGCTTCGAGCCGCGCAGCGGGGTGTTGTTCGAGCCGTTGATGGTCGTGCCCCGCATGACCGGACCGCCATTGTCGCTCAAGAAGAAGATCAAGGTTTGTTCTTCAAGGCCCGCCGCCGCGAGCTTCTCGATCACGCGCCCGATCGCGTCGTCCTCGGCGCTGAGCATCGCGGCATAGGTGGGCGCTTGCCTCCCGGCAGACCGGCGAATCGTTGCTCGCGTTCTTTCGGCGCTTCGAGCGGTGTATGCACGGCGTTGAACGCCAGATAGAGCAGGAAGGGTTCGCGCGCGTGGCGATCGATAAACGCGACCGCCTCGCGGCCAAATGCGTCGGTCAGATATTCCGGCTCGTCGGCCGGTTTATCGCCCCGCAGAATGCCGCGGTCGTCGAAATAGTCGTGCGCTCCGCCCAAGAAGCCGAAGAATTCGTCGAAGCCGCGCCGCTGGGGTGTTTGTTCCGGGAGCGATCCGAGATGCCATTTGCCGACCAAGCCGGTCACGTAGCCGGCCGATTTGAAACGATTGGCGATCGTGACCTCGCTGGTGGGCAGTCCGGTTCCCTTGCCGCCTGGGTTGAATTCATGGCCGAACCGATTTTGATATCGTCCGGTGAGCAGGCCCGCGCGAGTCGGGCTGCAATACGGACACGACACATAGCCGCTCGAGCAGCGCACCCCGCTGGCCGCGAGCCGATCGATATGCGGCGTCGGAATATCGTGGCAACCGTGGAAGCCGACATCGGCATAGCCGAGATCGTCGGCCAGGATGACGACGATGTTCGGCCTGCTTCGGCGCGCCGCCACATCCTCGGCGAATGCCGGGCACATTCGCTGGGAAAGGCCAGCCGCCACGATGCATAGCAGCGCGATTCCTGGTAATGATTCACCACCTAAACGTGGCGACGCGACGCGTCGGCGCGGGAACTGCTCGGCTGTCATCGGGACCTCGGGCGTGGATCGATCTCGGATACAAAGGGCGACGTGAACCCCAGTATCAGCGCCCAAACCGCGCCAGTCAACTTTCAGCGGAAAACCAGGCCGCCGGGAGGCTGGTTGCGATGAGTAGGCAGTCGCCGCCGTTTACTCTATTTCCAATGGTTCGCGCGGTCATTCGATGTCCAGGTAGCAACTCGTGCTTGCTTGGCCTCGCCCGCTCCATCAAATAACCGCCGCTTCCGAGACGCCGTTCGGCTCCCGCGAAAATCCCGCCACGATGCCGCTGCTCTCCTCGATCAAGCCTCGCGGTTCCATGTAGCCCGCCGATCCGAAAATCGGGGATCACTTCAACCCACTAGAAATCAACCGGCGCGTCCGATAGGCTCGAATGCGGTTTGGAAGAACAACATCGCAATGGAGTATCGGTCATGTTATTCTTATTCACGATTGACGATATCGAGTCGGACGGCTGCGTCAAGATTTTGCGGGATGCGGACCACGTTTCGGCCGTCAACCCGTTTACAGGCGAGGGGCTCTCCATCGACGGGCAACTGCATGTTCCGCCCGGCACACTGCCAGGGTATCCCGCCTGCGAAATGATAATTGTGCAGATCATCGCCAAAACGCCAAAAGAGCAAGAACGCGCGATCGCGGCGACCAAGTGCGCGAAGAAGCGAATGCTAGACATTGAACGATTGACACATTTTCAGATGTAGAATGTAGATGCACTTGATCTTCCCCGTAAATCCGGCTTCTAGCGCCTTCAGCGCCAACAAATTGTCGCCGAAGATCAGGCGATGATCGAAGACGTCGTTCTCCGTCAATCGCTTGGATGCGTGGTACGACTTCCCCGCGTCCTCCAGCAGGTTGCGCGGCTCCAGCTTGGTTCTCTTCGCCGATCCAGGCGAGTTCAAGTTTTGTCTTGGCCATCGCGTCTTCTTGCAACCTTCTTCCGCCGGCAAGGGCTGCCCGAACTATTCGATTGGTTCAAGTCCAAACAGGGTTCGCGATCCACTTTAAGGGCATGCCCATTGCCACGAGCGGATCGCCCGTCGTCGGCGGCGGCGCTTCAAGCTGCGCATTAACGCGATCGCGCCAGTCATCGGCGAAATTGCCGATCGCGGGGCAGCGGCGCAGCAGATGACGCAGGGCAAGAAGCGTTGCCCAAAGCCGGTCGTTCGTCGGCACATGGGGCGGTTGCCAATGGCTGGCGCGGGGCATCATCGGCTTGATCGCATAGACGCGATCCCAAAGCCGCGAATGGTGGGCGCAGAGATTACGCGCATATACCAAATGATGCATCCAGCTTTGCATTTCGCGCGGTTGGACCGAGTATCGCGCGGCGATCGGCTTTTGATCCTGCTTATGCATCCCTTGAAACATCCGCGACAGCGCCAAACGACATGACTTCAGTAACGACCCAAACCGGAAGGTCCGGAAACTGGGAATACGCCGCGCGAAAATGCGCGATGAAGAGCTCGCTGGATCGAGTCGCCTCGTCCCGGAGACGCTTTAGAGCCTATCCGGCAACCCGGCGCCTGCATTGAAACTGCCCGCAAAATTGGGCGCTTCCGGGGGTTGCCGGATAGGTTCTTAGCCAGTCGGCGTGTTTGAAGCGATGGAAGAAGTTGTTCGCATCCGCATGCCCGAAGGCTCCGTGCCGCTGGCCGAAATGATGGGCGACAGCGGCCCGGATGTCGATCTCCACGACTTCGAGAGCTTCCGTGACCAAGTTGCGCAAGATCAGGTCGAAGTCATACGCGGCGCGAACCTGCTCGAACGTCGTGCCGGCGACGAATTGGTGTCGCTGCTGCTCGAAGGCCAAGCAATAACCGCTGAAGCGGTAATAATTGACGTGCGAAAGCAATCGCTCGGCGACGACGCGGTTGGCCACGACGAGCCCGCGCGACTCGAGCAGCGCGACTTGGTCGGCGACACGAGAGCCACGGCTTCTGATAGAGGGGAAGCGGCGGGATCTTCATGGCGCCCCCCCCGTCAAAACGCGGGCGCCGCCGAAGAAAACCAGGAGCGCAATAAAAAAACCCGTCCATGATGCGCGTCACTTCCCGAGAGAAGGAGAGGCGCGACGGGTGTGTTGCATGAAGCATACGCGACGGGGCTCGTCGCTTGCAAGACATTCATCGGCCGGTTTTCCAAAGGAACTCCGCTTTTTCCGAATGAGAGGCGTTATTTGCCGGATTTGTCGAAAAAATCGTCCGTTCGCGAAAAAATGGTGGCGCTCCAAGCTAGCGTCGAATCACCGCAGCCGCCAGCGAATCGTGAATACCCCCTCGCGCTTCGTCTGCTGCCGCAAGCGGACCCTCAACCTGCCCTCTCCCGAAGGGAGAGGAGGAGTTTTGGCTGATAGGGTCTTGAGCGGACGCTGTTTTTGGAACGCGGGGTTCGATTGGATCGCGAGGGCGTGGAAGTGGGCGATGGAGCGCCGAGTGGCGATGATCTAGAAAGAAGGCCAGTACCCCCACGGGGAGTCGAATTATCGCAAGAATCGTCGGGAAAATCGCAGGTTTCGCAAGAGCGCGCTGCATTTTCCGGTGCAGTTTGCGCACAAGATGATGGGCTGGCCGAACTGACCGCATTGTGGCCGGGGCTCGCCAGCGACGCGAAAGCCGCTATCTTGAATCTGGCCCGTGGCTCTGACGCTGGGGCGAAGTAAATCACATTGCACGTCGGGCGCGGCTAGCTACCGCACTGGTCCGGCGCTGGCGCCTTCCTTCCTTGGCGCTGGCGCTGGGCCGACCCGGCAAAAAGGAAGGACTTCAATGGCCGTCCCCGAGGCGTGGGAAAGCGTTTTGCGCGAGTTTCTTGATTCTGCGCCAATATATCGCTGGCGCCTGAATGTCTGGCGCGTCGAGCGCCCAGAAGACGGCCAACCAAGAATGCGAGCCGTCACTCGGGGCGAAAGCGCCCTATCCGCGAATGACGAAAGAGCGGCCGAGCAACTTCTTGGAGCGGCAGCGGCAAGGGCGGGTGGAATGCTGTTGTCATCGGGCGCCGGGAATCTAAACCGCATTCCAGCCGCGGTGCTGGACGATATTCGCGATGCGCCGGCGCCTGAACTGAAATGGCTTTTTGCCGTTCCGTATCTGCTTGGCATCAAAGCCAAAAAAATGACGGGATTCCTGAACTGCCCGGAAGTTAGCGACGGCGACGAGATCGAATTTGCAATGGAAAACGCTTTCTCCGCGAGCGCAGCGGCGATCCGACATTTGTTTGATGGGAATGCCCCGGTCAAACGGGCGCCGATCCGGCGGCTCATTGTCGACATCTCAAGGGACCGCGCCACCCTCGACGAAACGCCCTTCCAGATCAACGTCAACGCCGCCTTGTATCTAAAATCGCTGGTCGACGCCGATGGAGAATGGGTCGGCGACTGGGAAGAAAAGGGATTGCGCCCCGACAAGATCAAGCCAAAGTTGCCCAAAGAAATCAGGGCTTTGATCGAAGCGGAAACCGGAAAAGGCCAGCGAATCCCGCGGGAAAAGCTCTATCTGGCCGACCGGGTGTAGATACACCCGAGATCGTCCGTGGATACACCCACGCGACGCGCGGATACTCCGACAGTCACTCGTAGCGGCACGCTGCCGCTGGTGACTGTCACTCACTGGAGTATCCGCCATGACACTGCTCTCCCCAGTCCCCGAGGAGGTCCAGCGCCTGCTGGTGACTCTCCGCGAGGCCGCCACCATGACCGCCCTCAGCGAGCGCACGCTGTGGGGCCGCTGCCGCATCGGCGAGCTGCGATCCGTGCGCATCGGTCGCGCCCTGCGTATCTCGGTCGATGAGTTGCGCGACTGGATCGCTCGGCAATCCGCCTCGCAATCGTAACCCGTCCCCCTGCGGCAACCGCTGCGCCGTCACTTGCCCCGGCGACGCCGCGAAACCAACCTGGGGCAAAACGGAGAGAAAAACATGATCGAAGAAAGAAACACCGACCCGTCAAGTTACGAAGCCCGTATGCGAGCGGCGATTGCCGATCACCCCGACGACTGCGAGAAGATTGCAGAGTGGTGTATGGGGCTCACCGGGCGAGCGATATTCGACTTCGACGCGATGATCTGCGATCTGACAAACCACTACGACGTCGCAAACGACGACTACGGCATCTGCAAGGTGCTGATTCAGCTCGCAAAAGACGCCGACGCGGCTGTCGCGCAAGAGCGGTTTTTCGAGGAGCTAGCGTAATGGACTGCCGATTTTGTAACGTCGAGCCGGCGACGCGACTCAACGTCCGAACAAGATTCGGACTTGCGGACCTATGCGACGCATGCGCCGCGGATCACTGGCGCCCACGACTGCGGCGCCATGCGTCACACCCGCCGCCGGCGGCGAGCAACCCGCCGCCGACAAGCAACCCGAAGATCCTGTTTTCCTTGTTCCCACTAAACGACGCGAGCGACCCTGGCCGGTCGCTCACGCCAATCTCGAAAGGTAACCAACAGCAATGACTACTGTACCAAAAACGTCCCAAAATGGCGAAGCCGCTCCGGCCGCTCCGCTGCTATCCGCCGACCGATTCACCACCACCACCACCACCACCACCACCAAGTCGGACGCGCCGAATCCGTTCGACCCGGCAAGCCTGCGATTGTCACAAGACTACATCGGCACGGTTGGCGTCAGAAAGGTCTTGACGACCGTTCCCTGTCGGAAGCCAAACCGCCACGAGTTCGTCCGCGTCCGACCGGGCGAAGAATGGCGCATCGAAACGGCGGCTTTCGAGGACAAAGTTTCTCGCGACGTCTATCTGGTCGAGCGAACGCTCTGGGGCGAGCTGGCGGGCGAAGTCTATCCCGTTTGCCTTTTCCTTACCGTCAATCGCCAAAGCGATGTTTCGCTCTGGCCCGTCAAGTTGCCGGCGTCGGACGGCAAATCGAACGCCTGGAATGAGTCGGCGCTCGCCGCGGCTCGGCTGGCCGAATCGAAGTGGGTCCGCGTGGCCGCAAACATGGGCGCCGGGCTCTATGACGTCTTCGAGGCGGCCGGCGAATTGACTGACCCGACGTGGCCCGAGTTGGCGTTCCCCGAAGTCCTGCGGCTTTGCTTCAGGGATCGCTTTATCCAATCGCTCGACCACCCCGCAATTCGCGCCCTGCGCGGCGAGGTGTAATCATGGCAGCGAAAGCGAACCCGGAGTTGGACCGCCGGCGCACGATCCTTAATCGCAGCATCGGCGAGCGCGTGCAGTTGAAGCGGGCGCACGTCAAAACCAAAGACCCGTTGCGTGGGCGCCTCGGCGTCTTGCTCGACGTGAAGCGCACCCGCGCCCTGATCGACTTCGATGAACTAGGGCGGTGGAGCGTACCCGTCGAGCACCTACTGTTGCCTGGCTCGACGGAACCCGACGCGCGGCAGATCGGATTGTTTGCATGATCGACGCGCTTCGCCATTTCGAGCAAGTGTGGCTCGTGGATTTCGAATTCCGTGCGCCGGCCGGAGGACGCCCCGCGCCGGTTTGCATGGTGGCCCGCGAGTTTCGCACTGGCCGAACGCTCCGGCTCTGGTCGGACGAGTTGGCCACCATGCCCGCCGCGCCGTTTGACGTAGCCGATGGCGCGTTGTTCGTTGCCTACTATGCCAGCGCTGAAATGGGTTGCTTCCTGGCGCTCGATTGGCCGATGCCCACCCGGATTCTGGACCTGTTCACCGAATTCAGAAACAGCACAAACGGGCTCACGACGCCATGCGGCGCCAGCTTGCTTGGCGCTCTGGCGGCGAACGGCATCGACGGCATCGACGCCAGCGATAAGGAGGAAATGCGGGCGCTTGCCATGCGCGAAGGCGAGCATTCGGAAGCCGAGCGGCGAGCGCTGCTCGACTACTGCCAAACGGACGTTGACGCGCTCGCCAAGTTGCTCGACGCGATGCTACCGACGATCGACTTGCCCCGCGCGTTGCTCCGCGGACGATACATGGCGGCGGCGGCGAGAATGGAATGGACCGGGACGCCGATCGACGCGCCGACCCTCGACCGGCTGCGCAACAACTGGACAGCGATCAAGTCGCAATTGATAACTGCGATCGACGCCGACTTTGGCGTTTATGTTCCGACCGATTGCAAGCTCGATCCGAATTCGCGGCTTGGCCAAGCAATCCTCGCAACCGCGGCAGAGTATGGAATCGGCGAGCATGCGCTCGCGCAGGCCGTCGATACGCTCTATGCCGAGCGGCAAGCCGGCAGCGCCGAGCACGCCAAAGCCGTAGCGGCGGCGAGCCAAGCTACCGGACTGACACCGAAGCGCATTGCAGCAATCGAAGACTCCGGCGCGACCATTCGGCAATCGCCGGGCTCGACACCACGGCACGGGAACTAGCCGCGGAGCTGCCGGCGCTTGGCATCGGGCGAGGCTTCGAGGGCGGCGCTAACAATGACAACAGCGACCCGGCCGGCGAACTATGGGAACTGATGCGCGAGCGGCCAAGGCGGCTTGAGAAACACGACCCGGCGTTATTGCGGTTCGCGGCGCAATCACTCGCGAATTCCTTCGAGCCAGCCGAGCCAGTTTCGCTTTCGTTTTCGTCGGCCAAGTTTGCCGGCTGGCTGATTGCCAATGGCGTTCCTTGGCCGCGGACTGACCGCGGCGCCCTAAAACTCGACGACGAATCGTTCCGCCAAATGGCGAAATCATATCCACAAGTTGCGCCGCTCCGCGAGCTGCGCCACACGTTAGGCGAGATGCGGCTGAATGACTTGGCCGTGGGCGATGATGGTCGAAATCGTTGCTTGCTCAGCGCCTTTCGCGCGAACTAGCCGCAACCAACCAAGCAATTCCCGATTCATTTTTGGCCCGTCTTGCTGGCTGCGATCGCTGATTCAACCCGCCGCCGGCCGGGCCGTCGCCTATGTTGACTGGTCGCAACAGGAATTCGCGATCGCAGCGGCGCTATCTGGCGATTCGGCGATGGCCGATGCCTATTTGAGCGGCGACCCATACTTGACGTTCGCAAAGCAGGCCCGCGCCGTTCCGGCCGACGCCACAAAACAAAGCCACAAGCGCGAGCGGGAGCAATTCAAAGTGTGCGCCCTGGCCGTGCAGTATGGCATGGCGGAGGTGTCGCTCGCCGCGGCTATCAATCAGCCGATTCCCTACGCCCGAGAACTGCTCCGGCTTCACCATCAAACGTACCCAAAATTCTGGAGATGGTCCGACGCGGTTGTCGCCCACGCCATGTTGAAAGGCTGGATCGAAACAGTTTTCGGCTGGCGGATCAACGTGGGACCGCAAGCGAACCCGCGCAGCCTGGCGAATTTCCCCATGCAAGCCAATGGCGCCGAAATGCTCCGGCTCGCGTGCTGCCTTGCGACGGAGCGCGGCGTCGAAGTCTGCGCCCCAGTCCATGACGCGATTCTGATTGAAGCCGCAGAGCACGAAATCGAGGCGGCGGCGACGCTGGCGGCGGCGGCGATGCTCGAAGCCGGGCGCGTTGTGCTCGATGGCTTCGAGCTGCGAACCGACTGCAAAATTGTGCGTCACCCGGAACGCTATTCCGACCCGCGCGGCGAGGTTATGTGGGCGACGATAACCAACATTTTGGACAGCCTGAAACCAGCGAAAGCGAGCGTCGAATTTTGAGCCCACGAAGTGTATGGGGACCAAGCACGTTAGCGAATCGAGAACTGTTGGGCGCCAACGGGCGAAGTGTATGGGGTCCAACGGGTGAAGTGTATGGGGTCCAAGCACCCGTGCAGTCTTATATGTGTTTTTTCTGTAGTCTTATTTAATGAATAGATAGAGGGTAGCGGAGTGGACATTGAAAACTTTCGCGCAACAGGCACGAATCTGGTGCCCAAAAGACCCCGCCGGATGCGCCGTGGGAAGTGGTTTCTGAAAGGGCCGATCGCTGGCGCTTGGCTATCTCGCGCGGCATCGTTGCCGGGCAAGGCATTGCACGTCGGACTGGCGGCTTGGCACGTCCATTCGCTTGCGAGTGGCAGGCCAGCAAAGCTCACCGCGAGAATCCTGGCGCTGTTTGGCGTCGGGCGATGGGCCGCTAACCGCGGACTGGATGTGCTCTCCAAGGCTGGACTGATCGACGTCGAGCGCGCGAGCGGACGTAGCCCGGTCGTGACGATCCGCGAAGCGACCGAGCTGGCCGAGGATCGTTAAACCATGCCACGCGCCGAATTCATCCTGAAGCTGCGCGACGAGCCGGGCAACCGCCAGACGCCAGTAGCGTCGAGACTCAAGGCGTTCTTGAAGGTGGCGCTGCGAGCTTATGGGCTGCGATGCGTCGAGGTGTCGGAAGTGGAGCAACAGAGCAAGAGCGAGGCCACGCCATGAACACCACCGACCACAACACCGACGCCGAACACCCCCGCAGCCCGCTGCCGATGGTGTCGATCAAGCTGCGCGCTGCCCGCGTTGCCGATCGTCCAAGCATCGCGTCCGACGAACAGAGCAACAAACCATCGGCGGCAGTGACGCCGTGCTCAGATACTGCACGTGCGTCAGTTGCGATCGACCGTTCACTATTTTGGCAACGTGAAGAATTCTTCTACATATGGAAGTGCAACAAACCCGCGAGCGCGAATAATCAAAGCAGAGGGAACCCATGACGACCGAAACCCGCGACTTAACATCGATCGGCTGCCTGGCCGGCCAAATGCAGCGCAGCGTCCGCTCGATTGAGCAAGCCGCGAGCCGAGCCGGAATCAAGCCAGCCATGCGCATCGACCGCGTGCCGTACTTCAGCGGCCCGCAAGTCGAGCGGATCATTGCCTCGCTAGGGGGCAAGTGATGGTCAAAACATTCGTGCAGCGACTCGCCGCGGAAGCCCTCAGCGCCCACACAGGCGACGGCTGCGCCTATGTCGTCGGTCTCATTCGAGCGGCCGAGGACGACCTGCCCGAAGCGTATGAGCGACTGGCGCGCTCGATTCCGCTGGGGATGCTGCGAATCCCGGGTATTCCGACGCTGGCCGAACTAGGCCCCGAGGCGCTAGAGACGCCGTGGCTAATGGTGCTGCACGACGACGGCGCGATGATCGTCCCGCTTTGCAGTTTGTGTGCGAGATGAGAAAACCCGCGACGTTCCGACCAGACGGCAAGACGCCAGCGCGAGTCAAGCGGGACCGCAGCGAGAGCAGAGCATTTTACGGGAGCAAGAGGTGGCGGAAGTTTCGAGCGTGGTTCATTCGCAAAAATCCGTTTTGTGTCGATTGCCTGGAGCGCCGAGAAGTTACACCCACGCAAGAAGTTCACCACGAGTTGCCGAGGCTCGCGCATCCCGAGTTGACGTTTGAGGAGAGCAATTGCGTCGCGCTTTGCTCCGCGGACCACAAGCGGCGAGAGGCAAAAGCCAAAAAGGGGTAGGGGTGTTTCATCCATAGAAGAGGCGCGACCGAAAGGCGGGCCAACGTCAGACGAATTTGCTCCCCGAAAATGCCCCCCAGGGGTCAAAAAAATGGCAACCAACGAACTCAAGCCTTTTGACATGAGCACGATTCAACCGTTCTATCCGGCAGCGGATGAATCGACATTGGCAAACGTCAGCCTGCGCCTGCCCGAGAACCGGCGGATGCTGCGCCGCCAGCGGCAGCGATCGACGAGGGTACTGAACAAGCACCGCGCGGCGGTTCAGACGATCGAGAAACTGCCGGCGCCCGATGAATCGTTGCACTGTGTCCTAAATGGTTCATTCGCGCTCGCCGACTTCATCGGCGCCGTGCTCGAACTGTCCGGCCGTCCGCTCGACCACCTTGCTATCGTCACCTTGGGATTCAGCAAAGCGAACGTCGAATCGCTCGACCAGCTTATCACCGCCAGCCAGGTCAAACGCCTGGACATCTTGTGCAGCCACTACTTCGCCGCGGCCGACGCCCAAATCTTCGCCCAGGCCGCCGCGCTCTGCTCAAAACACGGTTTCCGCATCGCGGCCATGCGAACCCACGCAAAAATCTTGCTGCTGAAAACCGGCGCCCATTCGATCGTCGTCGAGTCGAGCGCCAGTCTTCGATCCTGCCACAACGTCGAAACCGCGACAATGTTCAACGATGCCGGTCTGTTCGACTTCCATAGGGCGTGGATTGACGAGCTTTTGACCAAGGGAGTCGCGAAGTGAGAGGCCGAAAGCCCACATTCAAGACGATGCAGAAATCGGCCGACCCGATTCAGGCGCCCGTGCGCGTACCATCGTGCCCAAAAGAGCTAACGGGCGAGGCTGCCGCCGAATGGAAGCGCGTGACCAACTTACTCCGCGGGCTCGGGCTGGTCGCGCAGCTCGACCGCGCCGCCCTTGCCATGTATTGCCAATCATGGGCTCGCTGGCTGGACGCTGAAACACAACTTGCCACGCAGGGCGCCATCGTCAAGAGCCCGTCCGGCTATCCGATTCAAAACCCAAACCTGTCCGTTAGCAGCCAGGCCGCCAAGGCGATGCAACAGCTGCTGGGCGAGTTCGGGCTAAGCCCAGCGGCGCGTCACCGGATGCTCGGCGCCCCGAAGAAGACCGAAGACAAGCCGCAGACCACTGGCTGGGAAGGGACGCTCGCAAATGTCATTGGCTAGTCCCCCGACGAACGCCGCCGCCAATCGCGCCGTGAAGTTCATCAACAACTTGACACACGCCAAGGGCGCCCGCTGGGCCAAGAAGAAATTCGACCTGCGCCCGTGGCAACAGCAGATCGTGCGCGAGTTGTTCGGCCGGCTGCGCGACGACGGCACGCGACAATACCGAAAAGCGTTTCTGGCGTTGCCGAGAAAAAATGGCAAGACGGAGATCGGCGCCGCAATCGCATTGTACATGCTTGTGTCCGAGCCCGAGCAAGGCGGCGAAACCTACAGCGCCGCCACCGACCGCGAGCAAGCCAGCCTCGTTTTCAACGTCGCCGCCCAGATGGTGCGCAACGATCCGACGCTTTCGTTGCACTGTCAGGTCACGGAAAGCCGCCGGCAGATCATCTACCGGCCGACCAACAGCGTTTATCGAGCCATCCCCGCGGACGCCCCACACGCGCACGGCTACAACGCCAGTTGCCTAATTTATGACGAGCTGCACGCCGCCCCCAATTCGCAGCTTTGGGACGTGCTCACGACCAGCATGGGCGCCCGCACACAGCCGCTAACGCTCGCGATCACCACCGCGGGTTACGACCGCAATTCAATCTGCTGGAAGGTTTGGGAGTATGCCCGCCAAGTGCGCGACGGAATCATTCCCGACCCGAGCTTTTTGCCGATCATATTCGAGGCGCCCGAGGATGCCGATTGGACGGATGAAAAAGTTTGGGCCGCCGCCAATCCAGCGCTCCGCGACTTCCGCAGCCTGGACGACATGCGCGAGTTGTTCCGCGAAGCGCAGCACATGCCGGCCCGCGAAAATGTTTTCCGCCAGCTTTACTTGAATCAGTGGACCGATTCATCGGTTCGCTGGATTGCCAGCGAATCATGGGACGAATGCGCGACAGACTTCGAGCCGCGAGACTTGGAGGGCCGCGATTGCTACGCCGGGCTCGACTTGGCGTATCGCGACGATTACGCCGCGTTGGTTCTTGCCTTCCCGCTGGACGACGGACAATTCGCGCTGCTCCCTTATTTCTGGCTGCCCGAGGAGTCCAACCGCAACTCTCGCAAGGAGCCGGCGGCGAGCTTCATCCGCGACAATCTGGTTGAATTGACGCCGGGCGCGTCGACGGAATTCCCGCTGATTCGCCAGCGCATCAATGAGTTGCAATCGCAATTCAACATCCGCGGGATTGCCGTGGATCCCTGGAACTCGCGACAAATGGCCAGCGAGCTTTTGCAAGACGGGTTCAATGTGCAGGAGTTCCGCCAAAACATGGCGACGATGAACGAGCCGTGCAAAAACTTCGAGGCTTTGGTTCGTTCGCAAAAGATGCAGCACAACGGCAACGCGGTCATGCGCTGGATGGTCGCCAACACCGTCATCGAAACCGACAGCAGCGGCAACTGCCGCCCGAGCAAGAAAAAGAGCAGCGAGAAAATAGACGGCGTGACGAGCGCCGTGATGGCGTTGGCACTGGCCACGCGAGAAGGACAACTCGCCGAACCACGAATTTGGTTACTTTAGTTTTTTCACACCGGAGGAATGAAAATGGCCACGATCGAGGACGTCACCTACTTTGCCGAAGCGAAATGCAGACTCCGCCAGGCGAAGGAAATGCAGGCGGACATCGACCGCCGTATCGCCGAGAACAAGTCCAAAGCGAAACGAGTTGACGCGGCAGATTGGAGCGAATCGGCGAGCGGTCCCGACAACACGAAATTGATGATCGCCGATCGGCAACTGCAATCCGAGCGAGCAGCCGCCGTCGCGGAAATCGCCAACGCTCGCGCGCACCTGAAAACGATGCGCTGTTGCGCCGAGGCCGCGTTGGCCATCGCCGCCAAGCGACCCAAGGCCGACGTGCCAAAGCTCAATTTGCGCGACGACCCGGAGTACAAAACGCGGCTCGATCGCCACTCGAATCTGCTCATTGAAAAAGCGCGGCTCGAGTCGCTGCTCAGTGCTCCGCCGGCCAGACTCGCCGAACCCGCACACCTGACGATCGGACGGAAGCTGGCCAGTGGCGAAACCGTCGGCGATGAGGCGTTCGCCAGCGGCGACCGAAACGAGCAACTTGGCATTGTCTCGCGCAAGCTGAATTCGGTCGTCGCGGCCGTCGCGTTTTCCGAGCGCGAACTACGCGACGAACAGCGCCCGCGAGCCGCCGGCTGATCGCAAAACACGGTATCCGCAAAATCTGCGCGGCGCGACTGAAGAAGCTGGCGATCGCCATGAAGGCCGCGGCCGTCGAAGCGCAAATCGAAGCGTTGAATCGGGAAGAATTGGAAGGCGCCGGAATTTGGTTCGCCGACGTCGTGCCGGCGCTTCCGTGGGGAATGCCGCTCACCGACCCGACGGAAGAGGGCTCGCTAATGCACACGTGGTTGCAGGAAATCGCACGCGAATATCCCGAAATCGGCCGCATCTAACGAAAGGAAAGGTCTGAAAATGGAAACCGCGAACATGGAACAACCGATTGAATATGCTTCGCATCGAGGCTCGGCGGAAAGGCTGCGATCCGCCGCGGAAGCCCGATTGGCCGAACTGCCGCAGCTTGAACTTGAAGCGATGCGAAAGCTAGTGAGCGACAGATGCAGTCCCTTGGAATGCCGCAAGCTTCACGACCAACTTGCTGCGCTCAAAACCGAACGCGCCGCGATCACCGCGCAACTCGAAACACGAGGCCAGCAATGAGCCAAGAAATCGAATATCGCCGCCTGCCACCGGCAGAAATCGAAGTGCGCGAGCAGCGCGGCAAGGTCACAATTGGCGGGTATTCGCCAGTATATGACAGCCCGTCCGAAGACATGGGAGGCGCGAAGGAAGTCGTCAAGTTCGGCGCCGTGACGGACTGCCTGAAGCGCGGCGCCGAAGTGCGATGCTACGTCAACCACGAGCGATCCATGCCGCTGGGCAGCACGACGAGCGGCACGCTACGACTTGCCGACACCGTGCGGGGCTTGCGATGGGATTGCGATCTCCCGGACACGTCATACGCTCGCGATATGCTGGCGTCGATCGACCGTGGCGACATCCGCCATTCATCCTTCGGCTTCCGCGTTGCCGGCCCGGACGGCCAATCGTGGTCGCGCGATGGGCAAGGCGGTGCGCTGCGTGAGCTGCGCAAGATCGACTTGCTCGACGTGTCGCCCGTGAGCGAGCCGGCCTATCGCGGCAGCACTTGCACGATCGACGTTCGTTCGCTCGACGCCGAATTGATCGACGACGACACGGACATCGTCGACGCGGATTTTCGTTTTAATCCAAACCACGCCAGCGATGGAAAATTCGCCAGCGGCGTCAAGACGATTGCCCACGCCGCCGGCCAACGCGATGCTGCCCGCCTTGGCGTGCTCCAGCGCGCTTTGGCCAAAGGCACCGTTCACGCCGCTGTCACCGCCGCGGTTCACGCCGGCCATGCACTTGCCGGCCAACACGCCGCGGAAGCGATTGCCAAAGCCAAGCAAACGGGAACCAACGCGAACAAATTGAAGGCGATTGCCCTGGCTGGCGCGCACCACGCGGTCACGAAACACTTGGCCGGCGAGCGTTCCATTTCGCTGGAAGATGAGGCAATGACGTTCGCGCGTCGGCGCTTGCTTGAACTGGAATCGTCCGCGCCGCGTCTGGCGTGGCAGGACGAATTGTTCACCCTTCGATCCAAATTGCGGCTGCTTGAGCTGTCCGGCAGCCGCTAACAAAAGTTCCCGCGGGTGGTGACTGCGGCCCGGCGCGTCGATCCTTTGGTCGGCGCCGGGTTTTTGAAACATCGAATGTGCGGCTTGTCGCCGCCTCCGGTCCCGTCGGTCGCTGCGGTTTTCGCTTCCGCGGCGGCCGGCGGGTTTTAGAATCGGGCCGAACATGGTTCAACTCGCCGAACAAACTATCGTAGCCGCCGTGCTGGTCGCCAAGGGCGCAACGCCCGCCGAGGCCGCCGGCGCGCTGCTGCTGGCCGACCCGATGGCGCCCGCCAAGCTCGAAACCCATCTCCGCTACGTCACCGGGCTATCGCTGGCCGACTTGCAAACGCGGGCAAGATTCTTAACGTGGCAGGGCGCGGCCGACCTGATCGAACAACTCACCGCAAGCCGGCATCGGAACCGCGTGACGTTTATGGAAACTAGCGTCACGGCCAGCGAGCGCTTCCGCGGCGCCGGGCGGCGGTTCGCAGCGAAAGGTCTTTGACAATTCGCGCGGCATGGCAGAGCGGAACCCGCGGGTTTACCTCTGGTCGCAGACGATGGTAGCCCGATGGGAGCGGACTGGTAGCAGACCACGAGCGGCTTTGACTTGCGTTTCGACGAGTGGACCCTAGCCTCAACTGAGGCTAACCCCCCATCGGCGAGCCTCACGCGAGGGCGCGAATGGGAGCAAAGAACAGGTGGACCCGAAAACAGGTCCACCTGTTCCGAAGCGCGACGCCAAGAAAATGCACGTGGCTAGCACCGTTGGCCAGGTCGCGATCTCACTTGATTTTCGACAAGTGGACCGGCGAGGCTCTGCCGCTGATCGCCGCGGAGAAAGCCGAGCGGCAAAAGGCTACCCAATTCAAAGCCGGAGAATCTCCGAATCCAGCCGGCCGGCGCGGCAAAGAACAGGTGAATACGAAAACGTATTCACCTGTTCCGAAGCGCGATGCCAAGAAAATGAACGCCGCCAGCACTCCACTTGCAGAACTGCAAGTGAAGTAAAGATAGGCAAGGGCGGGCAGGCCCGGCTTGAAAGTGTCCCACGATGAGACACTTTTCGCGGGGCTCACTGGTAACCGTTGCCCAGTGGTTTCCCCTTTAGGGGAACTTGCGGTTGCACGATGCAACCGCAAGAAACACCGGGGGTTTTCGACGTTTTCGCCAGCGGCTTGCAAAACGGCGCCGCCAGCCCTTGCGTGATAGCTTTTCCGCTATACGATATGTTCATGGGAAAACAACGCCGCACAAAAATGGCCGCAAAGCCGCGCATGGGCCGACCGCCCAAAGCCGCCGCCGACCGGCGCGAGACACATTTTCTAATTCGGGTAACTGCCGGCGAGGCGGCGATTATCAAAGCCGCGGGCCAGCCAGCGCCATCGACGTGGGCTCGCGGGATTCTACTTGCGGCTGCCGCTGCGAAGTCTAAAGGCAAATGAGCAGCGAACGCCTAGCACGCGATTTAACGCATCGGACTGACACGCGGCTCAACACTCACGACCGACCATCCGAAGCCCGTAGACGCGAATCTGGGGCCTAAAATTTACGAAAGGGACCGATCGGCATGGCAAGTATCTCAAAAGACGCCGAAGGCCGGCGAATAATCCAGTTTGTCGGCGGCGATGGCAAGCGCCGTAGCATCCGCATCGGCAAGGCGAGTCGGCGCAATGCGCTGAAGTTCAAGTTTCGCGTCGAGCAATTGAACGCGGCGCAGATTGCAGGGCATCCGGTGGACGATGAAACATCGCATTGGCTGACGACCATCGGCGACACCCTGGCGAAAAAGCTGGCCAAGGCGGGATTGACGCCGCGCCGCGGGCTCACGGTGGCCCAATCGGTCACGCTGGCCGCGTTCGTCGGCGAATACATTGGCGGACGTCCGAACATGAAGCCGAACACGCTCAAGAACTACCGCCAGACCGAACGAATCCTGGTCGATTTCTTCGGCAAGGAACGGCGGCTTGCGGACGTGACGCCCGGCGATTGCGACGACTGGCATTCCAACGAAGTCCGCCGCGGACAGGCGCCGGCGACGATCGGCCGGAACGTCAAGCGAGCAAAACAATTCTTCCGGGCTGCCGTTCGCAAAAAGCTGATTCCCGACAATCCATTCGCGGACGTGAAGGCGGCGGCACAGGTGAACAAAAGCCAAGAGTTTTTCGTCACGCAGGAGGCCACGGCCAAGATCATCGCGGCCTGTCCGAATGCGAAATGGCGGCTGATCGTAGCCCTGGCTCGCTACGGAGGGCTCAGAACGCCGTCGGAAACATATTCGCTCCGCTGGGGCGACGTTGATTGGGCGGGCGGCCGAATCAAGATCACGAGCCCCAAAACCGAGCACCACGAAGGCGGGGCGAGTCGCATGATTCCCCTATTCCCGGAACTGCGCCCGTATTTGGAGCAGGCTTTCGATGATGCCGAACCGGGGACCGAATTCGTCATCCCCAACAGCGGCGACAGTGGCATCAACCTACGAACCCAGTTTGGGCGGATTGTCGATCGGGCCGGCTTGAATATGTGGCCGCGACCGTTCCAGAACATGCGGGCCAGCCGCGAAACCGAGTTGACCCATAGCCACCCCCTGCACGTCGTCGTCGCCTGGATCGGCAACTCGGCGCTGATTGCGGCCCGGCATTACCTCCAAGTGACAGACGCCGACTTCAATAAAGCGACGGCCGAAAAAGCGTGCAGAATCCGGTGCAGAACACTGCCGAACTGGCTCGCATGGCGTTACCGGCCAAAGTGTCAGCGCATGAAAAAGGCCCGGAATTTCCGGGCCTTGCGGTCCCTTGCGACCTAGTGCAAACTTGTTCACTACCCCCACGGGGAGTCGAACCCCGGTTTTCGGACTGAGAACCCGACGTCCTGGGCCACTAGACGATGGGGGCATGGAACCGCGCGAGGCACGCGAATCGCGCCGCGCCAGCGGTAGGCTTTTATGGATAACCCAGCGCCGCGAAATTGTCAACCGGCAGTTAGCCCGCGACAGCCGCCGGCGTCAGGTTCAAATGCACGACTTTCGAAGGCGGGAAACCGTTGAAATACGTCGACGACGCATGCGTATATGCGCCCATGTTGCGGCTATAGACCAGGTCGCCCAATTCCATGTCGGGCAATTGCTCCGAAAGCGAGATCGTGTCGAGCGCGTCGCAGGTGGGGCCAAACACCGCGCTCACCTTCAACGGGCCTTCGCGAAAAGCATGCACCGGGTAGTGAATGTGGTCGAAGATCACGCCCGAGTAGGTGTGATACACGCCATCGTTGATGTAGTAACACGGCTTGCCGTCGCGTGTGGCTTTACCGATGACCGTGGCCACGCTCGTGGCGGCCGAGGCGACGAGGAACCGGCCCGGCTCGGCCAGAATTTCCATGTCGGCCGGAAAGAGCGCGTCGAACTCGGCGTTGAGCAGCGCGGCCAGCTCTTCGAAGGGGCGCACATGCTGATCGTAGGGCGCGGGAAATCCACCGCCGATGTCCAGAATCTTCACCTGCGGATAGCCCCGGCTATGGGCTTCCTCGAAGATGTGGGCCGAGAGGTGGAGCGCCTGCACATAGTTGGCGAAGTTGCCGCACTGGCTGCCGACGTGAAAACTGAGCCCCTCGACCGTGAGGCCCGCGTCGAACGCGGCGGCGATCAGGTCGACCGCTTCGGCCGACGAGGCGCCGAACTTGCTCGATAACTCGACCACGGCGCCGGTATTCGGCACACGGACCCGCAAGATCAAGCCGGCCTGGGGCGCGTATTGCGCAGCTTTTGAATCTCGGCCAGGTTGTCGTAGGTGACCAGCGGCTTGTAGGGATTCAGCTCGATGAGCGTGGCGTTGTCCTTGATCGGATTGGCGTAGATGATCTTGTCCCAAACAAACGCCTGCCGCTCGGATTCGGGCAGCGACTTGATGTTGTCGTAGGCCAAGTGAAATTCGGCCATCGAGGCCACGTCCATGCTTGCCCCGGCTTCGTAAAAGGTCTTCACGATTCGCGGATCGGAATTCGCCTTCACCGCGTAGTAGGCTTGCACCCGGGGCAGATGCTGTTTGAAGGTGGCGTAGTTGCGGCGCAGCGCTTCGTGGTCGACGACAAACAGCGGCGTGCCATGTTCCTGGGCCAGCGATGCGAGTTGTTCGAGAGGGATCATCAGTCGCGATCTCCGACCAAAAAGTTCTTGAACTGCCAGGGATCGCTCCGATCGATCCCGTCGCGCACATGGCCGTCGAATGTGTTGGCGTAGTGCTTCAGCGGAGTCCAGTCCGAGGGGGTTGAAATAAAATTGCCCAAGTAGGGTCGGGCGGTTTCGAGTATCGTCTCGTGCGGCAGATCGTCGGGCACACACACGCCGCGAGCCGGATTTTGAATCATCCACATCGTGGCCGCCACCACCGAAATGGCGACTTGCACGGTGGTGGCGTTTTGATGCGGCACGAGCCGGCGCGACTCCTCGATGCTCAGATCGCTGCCGGTCCACCAGGAGCCGAAAACATGGCCCATCACCAGCGCCCGAGAATATCGGAGCCGCTCGTGATTTCATCGCCCATGATTCGGGCACGCGATTGGAGTTGGTAATCGCAACCGCGGAGTTCATTGAGCGAGGCGATCGCGGCGTCGCAGGGGCAATAGGCGTAGTGAACCGTGGGGCGATACGCGGCGCGGCCGTCTTCCCAAACCGTGAGCTTGTCGGAGATGGTAAACGCCTCGCCATGTCGCACCACCATGCCGCGGATCGTGTGGTTGGGCACCCATGAGCGGACCCAGGTGTTGAGGCCCATCTTCGCGAGGCAGATTTGATTCCTCGGGCCGTCTTCGTGTTCGAAGGCATGGGGCGGGAGGTCTTTTTCGTGCGTGCCCCAGCCCATTTCGGCCGTGGTCGTGCCTTCCTCGCGAAATCCTTCCACGCTCCAGGTGTTCACGAATTCGTCGACTTCCTTGGGGCGATTCGAGATCTGCGTGTCGCGCTCCGAGCAATGAATCACCTTCACTCCCAGGTGCATCGCCAGAAGGTTGAAGGCCCGATCGGTCATCGCTTGCCGCGCGAGATCGATGGTCGGCCCGTCGATCGCTTTCTCGTCGATCGCTCGTTGGGCGATCTCGAGGAGGGCGTGTTTGGTGAAGTGGGAAATCAGGCCGGGATTGGCGCCATGTTCGAGCACGGCGGTGGGGCCGCTTTTGCCGGCGCCGGTCTTGCCGCGGTCTTGCTGCGCCCAGCGATCGCGCATGCGGCGGATGCGCATGTGGCGCCAGTAGAGAGTGCGCTGCACCGGCCGGGCGTAGAGGCTCTGGTCGTAGGGATCCCACACTTCGACCGAAGTGTTGAGATACAACACGCCGCGATCATGGCACCACTGCACGATCTCGCAGCAGTCGATATTCCACGCCAAGTCGATCAGCACATCGCCCGCGGAGAGAAACTTGCTCAGTACCCGGCCGAGATTTTCGGGCGCGATGCGAATCCGCTCGAAGCGCACGCCTTGCTCGATCCAGGGCTGGAGCGCGGCCGCGCGGTCCTCGAAGTCGATCACCGTGATGTTTTGCGGCGCGACGTTGATATGTTTGAGCAAGATCGGCAACGTGCATTGGGCCACGGAACCGAAACCGACGAAGAGAAAACGTTTCTTGAACTCGAGCATCATCAAGGTTTCGTTGTGCCTTTCGGTGTGCCTTTGAATTTGCGGTGGAAACGGTTTCGCTCCGTTTTTCCGGGCGGATTCCGCTTGGCCAGACAAAGCAGGCTATTGTGCGTCAAGAGCGCGCGAGGGTCAACCAAGCTCGCGATTTTCTCACAAGGCGCCGATCATGAGCATTGCGCCGCGGCAAAACGCAAGGAAATTTCGCTTGACGTAGTTGCTCTCCCAGGGTGCGAATCACCAGTTGCCGTCGAGCAGTTGGGAGTCGCTCGGATCGAGCGCGTAGTTCCAGTTCAACTGGCTGATGTCATCGCCGATCGCGCGCACGCTGCCGTCCATCATCGCCAAGTTCATCGCTCCCGGATGAAAGCTCTGGCAATAGTTCGGGTTCGAGAGCATCGCCGTCGTGCCGATTTGCGGCAGCGGGTAGCCCGCGGTCGACGAATAGGGAATGAAATTCGGTTGGCCCGGCAGTTCGTCGGGCGTGGGCCAGTAGCAGCCGAGCGTGTTGGGATAGCAGGGATACGGCCAGCTCATGATGCTTTCGTTGGTGCCCGATTGCGGGTCGATATTGGGAAACGAGGGGAACGAACCGCCGCATTCGGTGAGCGCGATGGTTTTGCTGGTTCCGTCGGGAATGCGTCCGTATTTGAAGGGCGACGATTGTCCCTCGACATTGAACGAGCCGCCGGCGCCGAACACCACGGTGTTGAGCGAATAGTTGCCGGTGGCGGTTTTGCCGTCGATGATCGCCAGACCATTGGATTGGGTCGGATCGGACGAACAGGTTTGCACCGCGAGCGGAACATATTGAATGCCCAGGTAACCGCCGTCGGGCCGATTCTGGGTATAGATCTCGAAAAGGTTCTGCTCTTCGTAAAACGGCATCATCGCGTAGAAGCCGCTACCCTCGACGGGAAAGCCGCCCATGAGCCGATAGAAATTCGTGGGCGGCAGGTTGCCGCCATTGGCGTCGGCGAAGTTCGCGATCGCCAAGCCAAGCTGCTTCATATTGCTTTCGCACTGGGTTCGCCGCGCCGCTTCACGCGCCGCTTGCACAGCGGGCAGCAGCAGCGCGACCAGCACGCCGATGATCGCGATCACGACCAGCAACTCGACGAGCGTAAAACCATGATTTCGTCGCATGTCCGAAGAATCCCCTCGCATGGGAAAAGGCGCCAGGCGCGACATTCCGTTTCGCGCGATCGTTCAACGGCGCGAAGTCGCATCATTGAAGCGCCGCGGCGCAAGGCGAATCGGGCCTAGTTCCGGTCGATGCCTGGGCAAGCAGCGACAAGACAATCGCACGAATTCGCGGCGCGGCGGCGGGAAGAAACACCGGGAAACGGCGCGTCGGCGGCGCGAGAAGCCATCGGCAAACGAGTCGCGCCGGTCGGGACCGGTCGACTGTTTCGCAAGCGGCGCTCGCGCGACGACGCGCTTTGGCGCGTTTAGCCCAGCGGCGGCCGAGTCGGCGGCGAGGCCGCGCAAGAGAGAGCCGTGACCGATCGGTTCGACAACCAGTCGATCACCAGCCAGTTGAAATGATAGCGCACCGCGGGCGGCGCCTCGTGGCCGCGCCCAGCACGCTCCAGAGCGGCGGCAAGCCATGGCAATGCCGATACACGGAGGCCAAAATCCGCGAGGCGCCCGAAGATGTCGCTTGCTCGCGAGCAAGCGAACCGCGGGGCCGAGCCGCCGCGCGATGTTTGGTTTCGCAGCAGCCCGAGCGAGCGGCCTTTTCGGCGCAAGCTTTTCGGGCCAGACGATTTCAGACGCGACAATTTCATGCGCCGCGGTTGCTCGCGAGATCGTCGTGGTCGCAGTGATGCGCATCTTCGTGGTCGGCGTGTTCTTCGTCGGCGTGCGCGTGGTCGGTTTCCGCCAGCAGAAACGCGGGCGGCGCGATGTCGTGTTCCCGAGCCCAGGCCAATTTCTGGGCGTTGGTAAAGCAACAGCAGTCGCGCCAACAATGCTCCGCGTCGCGGCAGCCGCAGGCATGGCTCATGCACGGAAATGGGCGATCGACCTGCTTGATCACCGGCGCCGGCATCGGCACGCCCACCACGGCCACAAGCAAACCGGCGATCGACACTGCGGCCACGGCCCGACGACCGGTCGGGGGGCAGCTTGCTCGTAAGGCTCGAAGTTCGCGGCCGGTTCGCATCGGGGCGCCGCTATGGGGGCGGGAGGGTTTTCGGGGCCTGTTCATGCCCCCCAGGAGGGAACGCGCCTCGCTGGCGGCGTCAAGCGAATATAATCGGCATGACCGGCGCGGTCAAACAACGCGACGCTCGCGACGCGGCCTAGGGCGCCTGGCGCCGGCACAATTTTTTTCCGGCGAGCGAGAGCTAGCCCAAAGTCTTTGCGCGACAAGAGTTGCCGGTTTTTCTTTTTCGCAGGATTGGCAAAACCGGACGCGAGGGCGACACGTTTTGCCGGTCGCGGGGTTTCATGGGGGTGGCGCGGGCGCTTTCGCCAGCTCCCGCCAGCCACGCTCCGGCCGCCGGCGTCGGAGAGTGGCGCCGCGAATAGTAGACTATTCCGTCGAGCCATTGTCTTGGTCGCGAACGCGCTTCCGGTCGATAATCGACATAAACGATAGTCGACATGGCGCCGCGACTCGCGCCCCCACGTTTCCGCGATCCCAAATCGGTTCACGCATGCTCCCAAGAAAACTTCACGGGATTCGATCCGCCGCGCGCGTTGCGCGGGCGAGCGTCTTGCTGGCGCTCGTGGCGCTGGGCGCGAGCGCCGCTCCGGCCCGCGCGGCCACGGGCGATGCTCGCGCCGCGCAAGGGCGCCGCTTTTTTCGAAAGCAAGGTGCGGCCGGTCCTCGTGCATCACTGCTACCGCTGCCATTCGGGCGACCCGGCCAAAGCCAAGGGCCACCTGGTGCTCGACACGCACGATGGCATTCGCAAAGGCGGCGACTCCGGACCCGCAGTGGCGCCGGGCCACGCCGCCACGAGCCTGCTCATCGAAGCCGTGCGCCACGAGGGCCTCGAAATGCCGCCGGGCGAAATGCTGCCCGACGAAACGATTGCCGATCTCGTGACCTGGGTCGAGTTCGGCGCGCCCGATCCTCGCTCCGGCTCGAGCGCTCAACCGAAGAACAAAGTCGCGCTCGCCGACGCGAAGAACTATTGGGCCTTTCGCTTGCCCGTGGCCCATCGCCCGCCGCAAGTGGCCGACGAATCGTGGCCGCGCGGGGAGGTCGATCGCTTCGTCGCGGAAAAGCGCGATGTGGCCGGGCTCAAGCCGGTGGCCGACGCCGATCGGGCCACGCTCATCCGCCGCCTGAGCTTCGATCTCATCGGGTTGCCGCCCTCGCCCGAGGAAGTCGATGCGTTTGTCGGCGACCCTTCTTCCGGCGCTTATGAATCGCTCGTGAATCGGCTGCTGGCCTCGCCGCACTTTGGCGAGCGCTGGGGGCGCCATTGGCTCGATGTGGCGCGGTTTGGCGAATCGGCCGGCAAGGATCGCAATCTTCCGTATCGCTATGCTTGGCGGTATCGCAACTATGTGATCGACGCTTTCAATCAAGGCAAGCCGTTCGACCGGTTTATCGTCGAACAGTTGGCCGGCGATCTGCTTCCGGCCAAGGACGCGGCGAGCCGCGACACGCTCGAAATCGCCACTGGATTTTTGGCGATCGGTCCCAAGGGCGTGAATGTAAAGCCCGAGCAATTTCGCATGGATCAGGTCGATGATCAGATCGATGTCACGAGCCGCGCGTTCTTGGGCATGACCGTCGCATGTGCCCGCTGCCACGACCACAAGTTCGACCCGATCCCCACGACCGACTACTACGCGCTGGCCGGCATCTTCAAGAGCACCAGCACCTATTCCGGCGTGGGCCCGGGCCGCAAGACGGCGGTCGACGACCGATTGCTTACCCTGGCGACGCCCCCCGCCGAAAAGCCATCGGCCGAAGAGGTGAAGGCCGAAGCCACGCGACGGGCCGAGATCGCGAAGCTAGAAGCGCAAATCAAGGAGTTGCGTAAAGCGCCGCGCCAAGCGGCCAAGAAAGGCAAGAATCCCAAGGGCATGGTCGCCAATCCGTTCGCCACCGGACCAATGGATCGCAAGGCGAATCGCGAGGAAATCAAGGAGCTGAACAATCGGCTCGATGAACTCGAAAGCGTGCCGAACGTGTCACATTCGCTGGCGATGGGCGTGATCGATTTCGAGTCGCCCAGCGATTGCAAGCTGCTCGTCCGCGGCAATCTCGACACGCCCGGCGACCCGGTTCCGCGCGGAATGCTAAGCGTGCTCCAGACCGCGCACTCGGCGCCGATTCCCCCGGGGCATAGCGGTCGGCTCGAGCTCGCGCGGTGGATCGCCAGCCGCGACAACCCGCTCACGGCGCGGGTCATGGTCAATCGCGTGTGGGAACATCTGTTTGGCCAGGGGCTCGTCGACACCGTGGATAATTTCGGCGCGATGGGCAATGAGCCGAGCCATCCGGAACTGCTCGACACGCTGGCGGTGCGGTTCATGGCGGACAACTGGTCCGTCAAGAAACTAATCCGCGCGATGGTGCTCTCGCGCACCTATCAGCTCGCCAGCACGCATAGCGAAGAAGCCGCCGCGCTCGATCCCGCGGACAAATGGCTGTGGCGCATGCCGCCGCGACGACTCGAAGCCGAGGCGATTCGCGACGCAATGCTCGCCGCCAGCGGACAACTCGATCTCAAGCGGCCCGAAGGTTCGCCGATTCTGGAACTATCGAATCGGCCAGGCAGGGCGAAGCAATTGCCCACGACCAATAATGCGCGGGGCGTTTATCTGCCGGTGCTGCGCGGGGCCGAGCCCGAGACATTGGCCGTATTTGATCTGGCCGACCCGAGCTTGATCGTGGGGCGTCGCGATGTGACGACGGTTCCCACGCAAGCGCTGTATATGATGAACAATCCGTTCGTGGAGCGGCAGGCCGAAGCGATGGCCCGTCGGGTATTGAATCAAGAGGGGCTCGCGGCGCCGGCGCGGATCGCGCTTGCCTATCGGCTGGCGCTCGGTCGCCCGCCGAGCGCCAGCGAACTGGCCCGCGTTACCCGGTTTCTCGAAGACTACCGGCGGGGACTCGCGGAGGTGGATCATAAATCGCCGCAGTTGCCGGCCTGGACCAGTTTTTGTCAAACGCTCTTCGCGACCGGCGAATTTCGCTACGTGTATTGAGTCGTGGCGATGGGGGCGAGCCGGTTGCCTTGGAAACCACGCGCCGAAATTTTTTGCGAGCTGACTATTAGATCGGAGGCGAACCCATGTTCGACCATTTCGAGCTCGGCTTTCCTTCGCGCCGCGAGTTGCTCCGGCGAGCCGCTTGCGGATTCGGATTTTTGGCGCTGGCCGATTTGTGTTCGCGCGCCGTGGCCGAGGCGGCCGCGAACCCGCTCGCCGCCAAGGCGCCGCATTTTACCCCGCGAGCCAAGCGGGTGATTTTTCTCTACATGCAGGGCGCCCCATCGCATGTCGACACCTTCGACTACAAACCGAAGCTGCAAGCCGACGATGGCAAAACAGTCGACGCCGCCGGCAAAGGCCGCAAGCTGCTGAAGTCGCCCTTCAAATTCAGCCGCGCCGGCCAGAGCGGTTTGTGGTTGCCCGAGATTTTTCCCCACTTGGCCCGACACGCCGACGACCTCTGCCTGCTCAACAGCATGCACACCGACGCCGCCGTGCATCCGCAAGCCGCGGTGCAACTACATACCGGCAACTTCCGCTTTCCTCGGCCTTCGATGGGCGCCTGGACCGTGTATGGCCTGGGAACCGAAAACACGGAACTGCCCGGCTTCATCACCATCAATCCGGCCGGTGGCGCCGACACCTACGGCAGTTCTTTTCTGCCCGCCTCGTTTCAAGCCACCAAAATCGACACCGGCGGCGGAAAAAGCCGCATGGCCGATATCGGCAACCCCAAGCTCTCGGCGCATCTGCAACGCAAGCAGCTTGACCTATTGGCCGAACTGAACCACGAGCGGCTCGCCAAGGACAAAGTCAACCCGGGGCTCGAGGGCGTGATCGAGTCGTATGAACTCGCGTTTCGCATGGAAGGCGCCGTGCCCGAAATCATGAACCTCGCTTCCGAGTCGCCGGCCACGCTCGAGGCCTACGGCATCGACTCGAAGGGAACCGACCGCTTCGGCCGGCAATGCCTGCTCGCGCGGCGGTTCGCCGAGCGGGGCGTGCGGTTTATCGAGCTCGGCATGGGCGGCTGGGATCAGCACAACAATCTCAAGACCCAGTTGACGACGAATGCCCATGCGATCGACCAACCGATCGCCGCGCTCTTGGCCGATCTAAAACAGCGGGGCATGCTCCGCGACACGCTGGTGGTATGGGGCGGCGAATTCGGACGCACCCCCGCCGCGCAAAACAGCGACGGCCGCGACCACAACAACAAAGGCTATTCGATGTGGATGGCTGGCGGCGGAGTGCGCGGCGGCTATCGCCACGGCGCGACGGACGAACACGGAATCGCCGCCGTGGAAAAGAAAATGCACATCAACGACCTGCACGCCACGATGTTGCACCTCTTGGGCCTCGACCACACCCGACTCACCTATCCCTACAGCGGCCGAGAAATCCGCCTCACGGACCTGGCCGGCGAAGTGGCGAAGGATATTGTCGCCTAGTGCTTTGTCACAGTTGCAATGATGGATTGGATTCGTTCCGCGTGTCATGCCCACGGCCCTGCGTGGGCATGAGGACTTCGCGGGGCGCTTGAAAACATGCCCACTCAAGGCAGTGGGCATGGCACACGCGCAAACCGAATTATCCATCATTTCAGCCGTGAACGAGCAAGAGCAGCCTGTCGAAATTTTCAACAGGCCGTGCCCCCGCATGCACGCGGTGACGACGCCGGCCATCACTTGCCGAACTGGGCCGGCTTGGCTTCGGGGGGGCCCTTGCCTGGCTTTTCCGAGTCGATGCTGTAGAGCGGCAGATAGCGGTAGTACACTTCGAGCGTCAACGCCGAGAGGCTCGTCATCATAATCCGGCCGCCATAGGCGCCTCGCGCGTCGGGCTCCGGCACATTCGGGTCCCAACTGCCGGCCGCGCAGCCTTCCTTCACCTGGGTCTCGATCAGGGTGCGGCGCATCTGACGGTTCCAGCGGTCCCACTCCGGACCAAGCAGATTGTGGAGCACCTGCGTGGCATAGTACCAGTAATAGATATCGCGGAGGCCGCCGGTCGGAGGATTCGCGAGCAGATAGGCCTTGCCTTCGAGCATCGAAGAATCGTCTTTGCGAGCCCCGAGATATTGGTCGCACAAAAGCCCGACCGCCGACATCGAGGGCGTCGCGTCTTGAAACGGAATGTAAGCGAACAATCCACCGCGGGCCGACTTCTTCACCGTGCCGAGAAACTTCTTGGCCAAGGTGAAGCACTCGGGATCGACCGCCAAGCCGGCCATGACCGCGCTTTTGAGCCCCATGACTTGCCAGCCCACGACGGAGGTGTCGCCGTCGTCGCCGGGGCGATAACGCCAGCCGCCGGTGGTGCGATTCTGCGCGAGTTGCACGAACTTGATCGCCGATTGGGCCGCCGCGCCCACCTTGGGGTCCTTGGTGAGCCCGTAGTTTTCGCATAGCGCGATCGTCACCAGCCCGTGGCTGTACATGACTTGCTCGGCGCCGGCTGCCAGGCTGCCATCGGCCTGTTGGTTTTTGAGCATCCAGGAAATGGCGCGGCCGATGTGGGCTTTGTACGGGCCGTCGGAAGCTTGGGTCTGACCGGCGGCCATGAATGGCAGAATTCCGAGTCGCCGTGGCGGCGGCGTCGGAATTGACATAGCCGCGGCCATCGCACTTCGTGCCTTTGCAGCGGTCGGAAAATTCGCCTAGGCTCCAGGCGCCCGAGGCGGTTTGATGGCGGGCGAGCCAGTTCAGGGCGCCGGCCACGGCCCGCTCCGAGCTGCGCGTGCCGCCATAGGCGCCGAGCATGGCTTCGCGGTGGCCTTCGCCGCGGCCGGCAAAGCCTTCGCCGGCGCCGCCCACCCCGGCGTGATTTCCGTGTTCGTTGCTCCCGCCCAAGCCGCCGAGCGCGGAAACGCGCACTCCATCGGCCATGCTTTTCAGGTCGGGTCCGCCCAGGCCGCCCAGCATCGGGCCATCGGCCGCCATGCCGCCGCCTTGGTCGACGAACACTTCGGAATCGTCGAAATGTTTTTCTTCGAGCGTCGGCAGGTCGAGCTGGAGTGTTTCGGTATTGAGCTCGGTCGGTTCGATCGGCGTATCACCGATCTTGAAAGCATCGAGGTCGGCGAGTTGGTTGTCGACCGCTTCGAACTGCGGCTTGGGTGGCTGGGAATTGATGGCGAGCGGAATGAGGGCCAGCCCGATAACGACAATCGCGTGGCCGAGCCCGCTGAGCGTGTACCAACAGCCTTTTTCCCAAAACCATTCCTTAAACTGCTCGATCTTGTCGAGTTCTTCGAGCAGTTCTTCTTCGGCCAAGCCTTGCGGGTTGGGCGCGAGCAACGGTCGCGCTCCCGCGGCGCCGGCTTGGGCAGGCGCGAGCGATGGCTGCGCCGGAACCGGCACGGGGCGCGCCGGAACCGGCACGGGGCGCGCTGGAACCGGCACGGGGCGCGCCGCCACCGACTGCGCGCCGAGCGCGAGCGGTTGAGGCATCGCCATGGGCCGCAGGGGGCGAGGGCCCATTCCCGCATTATCGGCCGCGCTCACGAAACCTGTCCCTTCAGCGGGAGTTCTTGGGGTCGGAAGAATGGATCGACGCGAAGTGTGGCGAAAAGAACCGACGCTACGCCTCGCGCCAACATCTCGGGCGAGCGGCGCCTCTCAAGCGATCTGAAACGACTGGGCACGGCGCGGCCGCGAAATTTCCCGGCGCGAGGCGCGGCCGCTCGGGTCGAATAAAGGGCATCGACGGCCTCCGACGCCGCCATCGACCCACCTTCTAGCTTACTCCGTGGGGACCTCGAAACGCAAGCCGCCGCCTGGATCGCCGGAAACGAATTGCGGCCTCGCGGCGACCCATTATCGAGATCTCGCAATTCCATGGTCCCGCGAGCAGCGATTGGCAATCGAATCGTGCTGGAGGAGGCAAATTATTGCCCGCGGAGAAGCCCCCCCCCAACGGATATGGCCCACCGGGTTTTGCTCCGATCTCATCCGCTCCGAGTCCGGAAGTGGGCGCCACGACGGCATTTTTCGACAGGCTGCTACGGACGGCCGCCGCCGTAGATCAGGTTCATGATCTCGGAGCGGCTCGACAGGTTCGATCGAAATAATCCTTTCATTGCCGATGTTACGCACAAACTGCCCGGCTTGCGAACTCCGCGAATCGTCATGCAGGTGTGGGTCGCTTCGATTACCACCGCCACGCCCTTGGCCGCGAGCTCGTCCATGAGCAAGTTGGCGATCGTCTCGGTCATTCGCTCTTGCACTTGGGGGCGGCGAGCCACCACTTCGACCACGCGAGCCAGCTTGCTGAGCCCCAACACGCGCCCGCCCGGCACATAGCCGATGTGGGCCCGGCCCATGAACGGGAGCATGTGATGTTCGCACATGCTGTTGAAACTGATATCGCGCACGAGCACGACCTCGTCGTAGTCCTCGGTGAAGAATTTTCGGAGATGCAGCCGAGGGTCTTCATGCAGCCCACTGAAGAGCTCGGCATACATGCGCGCGACGCGGGCCGGAGTTTCTCGCAGGCCCTCGCGATCGGGGTCTTCGCCCACGGCGGCCAGAATCTCGCGCACGGCGCGCTCGATGCGCGGCCCGTCGATGCGCGGCCCGTGGCTGGGGTCAAGCGCGCCGCCGCGGGCCGGCTCCCGCTCGCCATCGATACTGCCGGGCTCGCGATCGCCCGACGAAGGTTCGGTCTCGGTCATCGGAAATATCTCGAGCGCCAAAAAGGGAAAGGAGCGAGAAACAAAACGGCTGGCGGCGAATCACTAATTGGCGCTGAATTTCGGCGGGAAATTCGAGGAATCGCCGACGGCCCTTCCGGGGTTTTTTTCGAAGTAATCAATGAGCAGCGCGGCTCGACGATCGACGTTTTCCTCCGCCAGAAGCTGCTGCTTGAAGGCCGGGCTCAGGTCGAGCGCGTAGCTCATCAGATCGGCCAGGGCGCCCAAGGGCAAGTCGGTGGCCAGCAATTTTTCGAGCGGCTCGGGCATTTCGAGATTTGGCGTCAAGCGATGAAAAATCGTGACGAGCGATTGTTGTCGCGCCGCGCGGGTGGCGGCGCCGGTGGGTGGATATTCATCGTCGACAAGCGCGACTTCGGCCTCGCGAAATGAACGCGCCGGCGGCAGCTCGCGCACGATTCGCACTCGCCGCACGCCGAGCAGCAGCACATTGTGGCGGTCGTCGGGTTGGGCCTGATGCGAGGTGATTTTCGCCAAGCAGGCGATCGGATAGACCGGCGGCCGGCCTTCGTAGTGGGGCTCCCAGCCGGGCTCCAGGCCGGCAATGGCGATCAGACGATCACCGGCGAGCGCGTCTCGCAGCATTTCGCAGTAGCGCGGCTCGAAAATATGCAGCGGCTGCATTACATGCGGGAATAGCACCGTGCCGGGCAGCGGAAACAGGCGCGCCGTGCCTGAAAAGTCTTCCGCGGAAAACAGCAGATCGAGCGACTCCGTCATTGCGATTCCACGATCCCCGCCGCGACGCGCTCGCAAGCCGCGCCGCTCCGAACGGCCGATTTATCCGTCAAAAAAACCATAAGCCCGATCGCAAGCGAAAGGTCTCCGCTTCGCGGGGGCGTTCGCGGGCGCTTCCGGCTCGTGGCCGCGGCGAGGAGCGGCGAATCCGGAAGCGATTTTCCGTTCCTTAGTCGCGCGAATTCAATACCGAAAGCAGCCGCACGAAATACCAGAACAAGAGCGCCACCGAGGCGAACAGGGCCAGGGCCGCGGCCACGTCTTGATCCGTGCGGTATTGCCGCATGATCCCCGAGGTTTCGTAGAGGATGTAACCACTGGCCAGCGCCAGCATGCAGCCGATGAACACGATGCCGAGACTGAACCCAAACAACGCGCTGCAAACGCAAACTCCAATCGCCACGAACCCGGCGATGCCCAGGCCCATGCCGAGGAACGAGAAATCGGCCCGGGTGACGAATGTGATCGCGGTCAGGCCGCCAAAGAGCACCAGCGTGAGCACGGCGGCCGACGGAATAATCGTCGGGCTCTGCCGCTGGGCAAGATAAAGCAGCGGCACGAAAATCACGGCCTCGGCAACCACATACAAGCCGAGCCCGGCATATTGCATGGCTCGCGAGGCGCCGCTTCGGGCCCAACTCGTGGCGAGACACGAAACGCCCATGAAGCCGGCGAGAACGATGAACCAACTCCACCGCCCGCCGAACATCAGCGCCACCAGATTTTCGATGCCCGGCGTGTTGAGCAACACGGCCTCGAGCGCGGCGAATGCGAAGATCGCGCCGGTTAGATGCAAGTAGGTGCGGCGAATGAAGGCGGCGCGGGCATCGCCCCGCGCATGGGCCGCAACCAGCGACGCCGCGTCGTTTTGTCCCCAGGATTGATACGGATTGTCGTTCATGGCCATGGCGAAAGGGTTCCTGATTGCGGCGGCTGGATAAATGTGGCCGGCGGATCGCGGTGTGGTGAGCGCACCGCGCCGTCGAGAATCGACACGCGCGGTTGTAATACTCTACCGGAATCGGCGGTCGGGTCAAGAAAATCGCGGCGAGACGCGGCGGGATCGGCGCGGCGCCCGATGCGTAGCTCCCGCAATTCAGGAAAATTATGCGATTTACACGGCCGGGGTATTGCTACGGCGAGTTTCTCCAATTAAACCTAAATAGACGATTCTCCGCATTGCGCTCGCTTTTCCCCCCATCGCCCACAGGTCCACGGAGCGAGCGCGCGGAATTTCTTTGCCCGCAGGGCTCGCGGGTCGTTATTGGCACTCGTTTGTTTCATCCATGTTGAGTGCGAATTGGCAACCGCATGGAGCGGGGCCATTCTGTTAAAATGGGTTATTTAGGTGGCATGGGAATTGTGTTTCCGCGTATCGCTAACGATAATCAGGCATCATGATCCAGCGCATCCCGCGTTGGCGCCGGGAACCGATTCGACCGGAACAGCGTCTAACGAAATTGTTTTGAACCGATCCCGATTCGTATCGGGCTGAATGTTCTTTTGAAGAGGAAAACCGCGGCGCGTGGTCCGCCGAGTCTCGTCCCGGAACGGCGAGGCTCGCGGAATCGAGCGGCCGATCGAGTCGCGCATTCGCGAGTCGATCGAGCGCCACTTCCTGGCGCGTCGCCATAAATTTTGCAGGACCCTTTCGCATGGCAACTTGGCGGATTTTCGACCTTCATGCTGCGCGTCGAGTCAACAAACCGATCCGAAATCGACTTCGATCACGCGCCGCGGCGGGACTGACGCGGCCGATGCTCGCGCTCGAGCCCTGCGAGGAGCGGCTGCTCTTTGCCGCGACTGCTCCGCAGTTGATTTCCATCATTCCCAACACGGGCGCCGTGCTCACCAGCGGCGAAACGATCAATTTCGCGCCCACCCAGTTGACGTTCAATTTTCAAAGCGGTCAGGCGATCCAGGCCTCGACGCTGGCCGCCGGAATCACGATCACGCAGGTTTCCAGCGCCGATTCGCCGCTCGCCGCTCCGGTGACGATCACGCCCGGCTCGATGACGGTCGACAGCGTGAACACGAACGAAGTCGTGGTGCGATTCGCCGAGGCGCTGGGCGATGGCTCGTATCAAGTGGTGGTCAATAGCAGCTTGCAAAACACGAGCGGCACGGCATTCAGCGGCACGAGCACGACCAACTTCGTCGTCGACTTCGGCGCCCAGGTGACGGCCGTCGTTCCGCAGCCGGTCACGAGCACCACGACCGGCACGAACGCCACCTTGAGCCAATCGCCCAATGTGATCGATGTTTATTTCAACAACGATCTGCTCAACACGGCCTCGGCCCAAAATGTTTCGAATTACGAGTTGATCAACACCAACAACACGCTCGTCTCGGCGAGCCAGGTGATGTACAACCCCACTTCGGCCGTGTATTCCGCGACGAATAACGAAGTGGTGCTGACCTTTGCCTCGGGAGTGCTCACGAACGCGGCCACGTGGCGGCTCCAGGTGGGCGACAACACGCCGCTCGATCCCGCGCCACCCAATCCCCGGTCATGGTTTCGGCTAGCACGGCCAATATCTACACCGCCACCGGCTCGAGCTTCTCCACCGCTTACAACCTGGGCGCGATCGGAACCGGTTCGGCCACCACGAGCCAGATCATCAGTGGCTATAGCGTCGCCGGCTCGGGCACGGTCGTGCCGCTGTCGATCAGCAACGCCACCGATCCGGTGCAGGATTTTCTCCAGTATCCCGGATCCGCGCTCGAGCCGGGCCATCGCTTGATTCCCAAGACCGAGGAAGACCAAGTGCCGATCGGCGCCGACTCGGGCGGCACGGCGGTTCCCGAATTCGATTACAACTTCCAAAAGATCGTGGGCTACACCGCCGCCGGCACGCCCGAATACAACTCGATCTCGCCGCAGCAAGAGCTCGACGCCGAGGAGATCATGAGTCTCTGGGGCAATTACCTGGGCGTCGATTTCGTGCTCACGCCCAGCAGCGGGCTCACGATCGTGACCGGCAATCCCACGGATGTGGATCCGAATATCGACCCCACGGCGGTCGGCGGCATCGAAGGTGGCGGGATCGCGCTGGTGAACCAGTATTATATTAATTCATCCAGCGATAACGCGATGGGTGGCGCTTGGTTCGATATCGCCTTCCACGAGATCGGCCACGCGCTCGGTCTCTTTCACGACGACACCGCCCCGCCGCTGACGATCATGAACGGCGGCTCCGAAAGCACCGGCGCTTCCACCACCTCGCTGGCGGCGTTCGATGGCAACACGGCCCCGGTCGAGCCGACCTTTCCAGGCAATGTGGATATCGCCAACGGCCAGTACATCATGGCGCCCGATGTGAAAGACGTGAACATGTTTCAGTTCACGCTGGCGCAAAGCGGCACGGTGCAACTCGAGACCTTGGCCCAGCGGCTGGCGACGCCGAGCACGCTGCAAACGGTGCTCCGCGTGTTCAATAGCTCCGGGGTGCAGATCGCCGAGGACGAGCGGTACTACGGCACGGATTCGAACGTGGTGCTCACCTTGGGGCCAGGCACTTACTATGTGGGCGTGAGCAGCATCGGCAACGACGCCTACGATCCCACGATCCAAGACAGCGGCGGCGGCGGCACGACCCAGGGCAACTACCAGCTCGAAATCGTCTTCACGCCCACCGAGACCGCGGGCCTGACCGACGCGGCCGGAGTGCTCTTCGATGGCGATGGCAACCAAACGCCCGGCGGACTTTACAACTTCTGGTTCCAAACGGAAACCTGGACCAACAGCACCACGCCGGCGAACACGATCTTCGTCGACAAGATGGTTCCGGCCACGACTTCGGGACCCGCGGGTTCGATCACGAATCCGTATACGAACATCGCCACCGCGCTCGCCGCGGCGACGCCGGGGAAGATCGTGCGCATCGAGGGCAACTCGCTTAACGAAGCCTATGAGATCGGCTTCGCCACCGATAGCACCGGCGCCGTGCTTTCCGATGGTTCGACGATGGATGTGCCGGCCGGCGTGACCGTGATGATCGACGCCGGAGCGATTCTCAAGTTCCGCTCGGCCAATATCAATGTCGGCACCGTTTCGCAGGGCGTGAATCACGCGGGCGGCGCGCTGCAAGTGCTGGGCACGCCCACGAACCAAGTGGTTCTCACGAGCTACAACAATACCTCGGTCGGCGCTTCGGATGGCGCCGTGCATCCGGCCGCGCAGGCGGGCAACTGGGGCGGCGTCGTCTTTTATAGCGACGCCGACCACGAAGCCAACGGCGTCTTTCTCGACTCCGTCAATCAGGCGACGATCACCTATGGCGGCGGCTTGGTGTCGGTCAATTCAGTGTCCTCGGTGTTCGATCCGATCGACATCATCGACACGCAGCCCAGCATCACCAACAACACGATTCTCGACAGCGCCAACGCGGCCATGGAGGCCGATCCAAACGCGTTTGCCGATGTCTACTTCCAGACCTCGACCTACACCGCCAACTACTCGCGCGTGGGACCCAATATCCAGGGCAACGTGCTCAGCGAAGTCATCAAGGGAATCACTCAAGACAACTCCATCAATGGCATGTTCATCAACATTGCCACGCTCGCCAGCGGGCTCACGACCGAGCTCACGATGCCCGCCGGGTGGGATGATCCGAGCATCACCTATGTGCTCACGGAGAACTTGCTGATCGACGGCATGCCGGGTGGCTCGGTGATGGTGAACTCCTCGGGCAACTACCAGGCCGTGGTGGCGGGTAGCCTCGTGATCTCACCGGGCGTCGTGGTCAAGCTGCTCAATTCGCGGATTGAAACGACCGTCGGCACGAGCCAGTTGATCGCCGAGGGAACGAGCGCCCAGCCGATCGTGTTCACATCGCTCAACGACGACACCTACGGCGCCGGCGGCTCCTTCATGACCGAGGGCCATCTGGTGACGACGGCGCCGAGCGAAGCCGATTGGGGCGGCCTCATCTTCGACGCGGTCTCGACGGGCAGTTTGGATTATGTCTCGGTGATGTATGCCGGCGGCGCCACGGCGGTTCAGGGCGGCTACCAGAATTACGACGCGATCGAGATCGATCAGGCCCGCGTGCGCATCGCCGATAGCACTTTCGAAAATAACGCGGGCGGCGCAGATGGCGCCACGATCTATGTGCTGGGCGCCCAGCCGGTGCTGCTCGACAACACCATCGAGAACAATGCCGGCGCGGCGATCAGCATCGATGTGAATTCGCTGAATTCCGATCTGGTCGACGACTGGGGCCGCAGCACGGGTTTCTCTTACAGCCCGGATGGCTCCACGCTCTCGCGGCAGACCTTCATCGCCAACACCGGCGCTTTGATCACTGGCAACATGCTCGCCAACAATTCGATCAACGGCCTGCTCGTTCGCGGCGGTATTCTCACGACCGAGGTGATCTTCGACGAGACGAGCATCGTCTATGTGGTCGAGAGCCAGATCACCGTGCCGAATGTCGACACCTATGGCGGCCTGCGCATTCAGAGCAGTTCCTCGGCCAGCCTTGTCGTCAAGCTGCTCGGCGCCACGGCAGGCTTCACCGCCACCGGCGAAACCGGCGACATCAACGACCCGATCGGCGGCTCGGTGGATATCATCGGCAATCCCACGTACCCGGTGATTCTCACTTCGCTCAACGACAACACGGTCGGCGCCGGCCTCACGCCCACGGGCGCTCCCGACGACATGACCGGCAACAATCCCACGGCGACCCCCACGCCGGGCGATTGGAACAGTGTGCTGATCGATGCGAACAGCAACGACAACAATTTCGCGCTCGTGAATCAAGCGCTCCAGAGCAATGGCTCCCCCTACAACACGCCCGCGACCGCCCAGCCACTAGGCGCCTTGGCCGCGAACACGAATTCGGGCGACAACACGAACCGGCTTGGCTTCGAGGTCGAAGGCGCGCTTTACAATCCGAGCGATGTCGATGTTTACAGCTTCACCGCCACCGCCGGCACGCAGATTTGGGTCGGCCTCGATCGCACCTCGGCGGCGCTCGCCTCGGTCGTGGAATTGGTCGACGCCAACGGCTCGGTGCTGGCCCAGGCTTACGAGCTCTTCAACGCGGCGACCCAATCGTACACGATGCAATATGTGGGCCTCGCGCAACCTTTGATGCAGGGTCCGCTCGATTCGCCGGATTTCTATTCGACCAACGACAAGGACGCCGGTTTTTCGGTGGTGTTGCCGACCAATGCGACCGGGGGCAACACCTACTACATTCGCGTGCGCAGCGTCAGCTCGAATTTGACCAATCTCGCCGGTGGCCAGTCCGAGGGCAGCTACCAGTTGCAAGTCCGTCTTACTTCGACCTATCAATTCCCGGGCTCGACGGTCGAATACGCCGATATCAACTACGCGACCAACGGCGTGCAGGTGCTGGGCCAGCCCTCGAGCTCGCCGCTGGTCGGCAGCACGGTTTCGATCGGCACGAACACCACGATGGCCACGGCCCAAAACCTGGGCAACCTGCTCGACACTCCCAATGCGCAGCTCTCGGTGGCGGGCAATCTGAGTTCGGCGAGTTGGTACGAATTCCAAGTCAATTACGATCTCGTGCAGCTCATTTCGGGTCAAGATTCCGGACTCGAATGGCCCACGATGTTCAAAATCTCGTATGCCGATGGCCTCACGCAAGCTCAAACGATGCTCGCGGTCTACGGCAGCGATGGCACGCTCGAATACATCGGCCGCGGATCGGATAGCGTGGCGGACAACCAAGCCACGAACAGTTCGGGCACGAATTTGAGCAATCTGCAGGCCGGGTCGGTCGGGGCCGATCCATTCATCGGCGCCGTCGAGTTGCCGGTCGCCCAAACGTATTATGTCGAAGTCCTACCGGCCGACATGTTGCCTTCCGCGCTCGACGGAACCTTCAACGCGACGGCCACCGATCCGCTGACTCGCATCGAGCCGGTCGACTCCGTGGCCCGCGTGGCCGAGGATCAGGTCGGCAATTCAAACCAAGGCGACACCGCCACGCCCGCGCAGACTTTGGACCTGACGCCCACGCCCTACAACCTGGGCAACGTGGTGATGTATGTCAACACGAGCGGCAATCTCTACACGGTTGATCCCCTGACCGGCGCCACGCTCAGCACGGTGGGCGCGGTCGGCGGCGGGATCCAGGACATCGCCATGCGCAACGATGGCGAACTTTACACGTACACCACCGGAGGCGTCGACTCCGCCGACAACTACACGCTAATCAGCACCGCCACCGGCGCCGAAACGACCATTGGAAACGATGGGCTCTTGACCGAGGGCGTCGTCAACGGCAGTGTCACCGCCATCAATACCGGCTTCAATGTCAATGCAATGGCCTACGTGCAGGCCGAGGGTTCCACGACTCGCTCGCTCTATGTGATCGGCAGCGTCAACAACGACACGGTCGCCGGCGTCGTGACCTCGAATCTGCTCTACGCGATGGATCCGAACTCGGGCGCCTCGACCGACGCCGTTCCCGGCACCGTCGTCCCGCCGACGAACGCCACGCCGATCGGCTATGTGCAAACCGCGCCGACGATCACGGTCAGCGCGGCCACGCCCGGAGTGACGACCACCGCCACCTCGGCCAACGATATCGTCGATGGCGAAACGGTGACGATCAACGGGACAACGTTCGAATTCGACAGCGGGCCCGACCTGAATCTCGATCCCAATGGCGGCGTGAACACGCGCGATGGCCAGACATTCGTCGTCGACGGCAAGACGTTTGAGTTCCATAGCGGTCCGGTGCTCGTGGCGCAAGCCGGCACTTCGTTCGTCAATGGCAGCACCTTCACGATCACCGACACCAACAATAACACCGAGTCGTTCATTTTCGTCGATAAGGATCCGGGTTCGAGCGTCGTGAACACGACCGGCTACAACGTCATCAATTACTTCAGCGGCTACAGCGCAAGCCGAGATGGCCACCGCGATTCAAACGGCGATCAACGCCGCCGGCGGACTGGTCGTGGCCGGCGTCAACGGCAGTCGGATCACGTTGACCGGCGATAGCGCGCTGTCGATCGCCTCGGCGGCCGGCCTCAGCCAACAGGGAAGCTTCACCGTGCCCGGCGGCGACACCGCGGTGAATTTCCAAGAGAGCTACACCGTGGCCCAGATGGGCGCCGCGATCGCAAGCGCGGTCAATGGCGCCGGCATCGGTGTCACGGCCAGTTATGCCAACGACCGCATTACGTTCGGCGGAGCGACTCAGGCGACATCGACGTTTCCGCTCCAGAATTTGCCCGGCAATGTGTACTCGCCATTCATCAGTCAGAACGACAATGTGAGCGGCTCGCCCGCCGACACGGGGGTCTTGGCCGGCGATGTGCAAGTGAAATTCGGCGCCGGCGACTCGGCGTCGACGATCGGCGCCAGCTTGGCGGCGGCCATCAACGGACAGACCGGACTCGGCGTCACGGCGACGGCCAACAACGGTCAGGTCGTGCTCACGGCCGCGACGGCGCCCACGATCACCTTCTCGCCCGCCGCGACCACCTTGGCGTTCTCCGGCGCCGGCGCCGGCGGCACAATCACCGGCATGGCCGACGTGGGCGGCACGCTCTACGCCGTGAGCAGCGGCGGCAGTCTTTACACGATCAACCCCAACGCCACCGGCAAGAATATCGCCTCGCTGGTCACCACGGTTACGAACTTCGGCGCACCGATCAGTTTCAGCGGTCTCACCGCGGGCCCGCCCGATGTCGAGGGCGGCGCCTACGCCAACATGCTCTTCGCCACGGATTCGCAGGGAAATGTCTATGCCTTGAGCACGACCGGCGTGTTGCAGCCGATCTTTAGCAATGGCGCGACGAGCGTCGCCACCGGCATCACTGGCCTCACCGGCGTGGCCTTTTCCACACTCGACTACAACCTGTGGCACATCAGTTCGACCGGCCAATCGACGGACACCGGCAACAGCGTGAATCCGAGCCCCGATAACGTGACGAGCCGAGGCACGACGACGACAACGACCACGACGACACCGACCGCGAACACGGATTATTACTTCGGTCTCGATAGCGGTTACCAAACTCCGGTCCCCGGCCAGGCGCAGCCCGGCGCGGCGGCTTACGCCACGAATCCCTCGGTCTATCAGACCATTAACCTGCCGGGCGGCGCGACGGGGCAGTTGACCACGGGCACATTCAGCTTGGCCGATTACTCGACCGGCGACCTGCCGACGTTGTACTTCGATTACTACCTCAATACCGACAGTCCCGCGAGCAACGCGGCGACTGACACTTTCCGCGTTTACATTTCGGCCAATGGCGGCGGCTCCTGGAACGAAATCGCCACGAACAACAGTCTCGTGAACACGGCCGCCGCGACCGCGGCGCCCAATGGCGAATTGCCGGCCACCATTACCGCCGAGGGCGGGACGTACCTCGGCGAGGCCGCCGATCAAAATGTGCAGCCCCTGTTCAACAACACCGGCACATGGCGCAAAGCGCGAATCGATCTGGGCGACTACGCCGGCGACAGCAATCTTGAACTGGCCTTCGATTTCAGCAGCGCCGGCTCGATGAGCATTGGCAATGTTCAAACCGCGGGTTCGACGATCACCGCCGAGCCCGGCTATCTCCTCACAAACAATGACCAAGTCACGGTGAGCGGCGCCACCGAGCAATTCAATCTCGGATACGTGCTCGACACGATCGATGGTGGGGATCTTTCCAATAACTCCACGTTCACGGTCACGGGCGCGGCCGGTTCCGTCACTTTCCAGATGACGACTTCAGGCTCCGCGACCGCCGGCAATATCGCGATTCCCTATTCGGTCACCGATAGCGCCGCCACGGTCGCCGCCGAAATTCAAGCCGCGATCGATACGAATTCCGCCAAGACCGGTGTAACCGCGCTGATCTACGACAACCGGGTCGAGTTGTTGCCGGCCGCCGCGGGGGCACTCGCGACCCTTACGCTGGGCGCCGGCGCCGGGCTCTCGCTCGAGACGGCTCCGACCGGAAATGTCGCGATCACGTTCAACTCCACCGCCAGCGACGTGGCGCTCGCGCTGGCCGACGCGATCAATTATTCGCTCGTGCCATCGGCGGGGCCCACGCCATCGATCCTCACCGCGGTGAAACTGGTGAGCCCGGCGCCCGCGGCGGGCGATACCGGCATCACTTTCAGTTCCACCGATTCGGCCGCGACCGTGGCCGCCGAAATCGCCGCCGCGATCAATGGCGATACAGCGCTGGGAATTACGGCCAAGGTCACCAATGGAACCGATGTGACGCTCTCCGGAGGCGCGACCACGTTCGCCTTGAACTCGGGTAGCGGGCTCGCGCTGGGACCCAACTCGCCGCCCACCGTGATCGATGTCACCGGTTCCGTAAGCACCGGCACGACTTTCACGATCACCACCGCCAAGGATCCAACGGGCGCGATCTTCGAAATGCTTTCCGGCGCCACCACGATCGACGTGATCGGCAACACGATCGATTCCAGCACCTTGCCCTATTCGAATTCGTTACCGGGCGATCAATTCGGAGTGGCCGGCACGAAAAACAGCGCCCTCGCCAACCAGAACAACAACTACGAAGGCGTATACCTCGACGACCTGATCGTTGGGCTCGCCGGTCGTGGCGAAATGGTGACCGACGCCCCGGCGAACACCACCACCGCGTTCAGCACTCCCTTGCCCAAGGGGAGCGCCAAGCAGGTGTACAGTGGCGATTATCAGCTCGAGATCCAGCGCGGCAGCGAATACGCCACCCCGTCGATGTCCAACGGATCGACCACGGGCGGCATCACGCTGGCCGAAACATTCGATATCAATGCCCGCTTGACCGCCGCCTTCTCGCTCACGGCCAGTTCGGGGGCGAATACCGTCAACGGCCAGACCTTCACCATTAGCAATGGCTTGACGACCCAGACATTCCAGTTCAGCACCTCCGGCTCCGCCGCGGCAGGCATTATTGCCATTCCATTCAATGTGAACGAGACGGCTGGTCAGGTCGCCGCGAACATGGCGGCCGCGATCAACTCCGCGGGATTCAGCGTGTCGGCGACACAAGTCGGGTCGGGTGCGATCGTCGATCTTTTCAACGCCGTGCAAGTGCTCGGTTCGAGCACTTCGATCACCGCATCCGCCGGCAGCTCGATCACCGATTACCAAACCTTTCAACTCCAGGGCACGAACACTACCACGACCTTCCAGTTCCTTTTGAGTGGTCAAAAAACCACCAGCACGGCGTACATCGGCATTCAATATTCGACTTCCGATTCCGCGACCACCGTTGCCCAGGAAATCGCGGCGGCGATCAACGGCGCCGGCCAGGGCGCCACGGCCTCGACTTCCAGCGGCGTGGTCAGCGTCAGCAACGTGGAGCAGATATCGGGCTTCAACTATCTCGCCGCCCCATCTGGAGCCAGCATCGTTGATGGCAGCGTTTTTGAAATCGGCGATGGAACCAACACGGTCTATTTTCAGTTCCTGAGCGCGCTCGATGTCACCGTGCCGGCGCTGCCGGCCTGGGTGCCCAACTCCGCGACCGTCTACTATGTGGTCTACAATCCGAGCGATTCCAGCGCCACGGTCGCTCAGGAAATCGCCGACACGATCGCCGGATCGGGACTCGCGGTCACGGCCAATCCCGAAAACGATATCGTGGCCCTCACCGGCCAACAATTCGTCAACTGGCAAGGTTTGATCTATGCTCCCGGCGGTTCCACGCAGATCACCTTGTATCAGTACAACGCGCTCGACGGCATTCCCCTCTATGGCGACACGCTCAATGTGGGCACGCAGGGCTACACCCTGATCCAAGACAATACGATCACGAATTCGCTCGACTATGGGATCTATGAAGGCCCCGGCGCGCGCGCGTCGGCCGACAATCCGGCCGCGGGCGGAGTGCGAAATCTGCCGACGACCGACTCGGGAAATCTCGTGCCGGGCATTGCCATCGAAAACAACGTGCTGGCGAACAATGTGCAGGGAGGCATCAAATTCGCCGGCGATCCGGGCAATCTTTCGTTCACCGCTCCGGCTGGCTCCGGCGTTACCGATGGCGAAACCTTCACCGTGAGCGATGGAACGAAGACCGTGACCTTCGAGTTCCTGATCGTCGTCACGCTCACCGCCGGCGACACGGGAATCAAGATCACGGGCACGGAAAACGCGGACCAGATTGCCCAAGACATCGCCAACGCGATCAACGCCAGCGGCCTCAACGTGACCGTGTCGCTCGACGGCCCCTATGTGCAGGTCAATGGCGCGGCCTCGATCTCGAACTTCACCACGACCAGCGGCACTGCCGGGGCGGTGCCGTTTGGTCGGATCGTGAACAACACGATCTACGGCGGCGCCACGGCCCGTGGCGTCGGCATCGACATCATCGGGGCCGCGAGTCCCACCGTGCTCAACAACATCGTGGCCAACAGCGCCACCGGCATTTATGTCGATGGCTCGAGCAACGCCGCTGGAACCGTGCTCGGCTACAACCTGTTCCAAGGCAATACGGCCAACGGCTCGATCGGAACCAGTGCGATCACGCTCGCCCCGAGCGCCCCGCTGTTCGTCGATCCCTCGGCGGGCGATTTTTATCTGGCCGAGGGTTCCAAGGCGATCGACGCCGCCCAAAATAGCCTCCAAGACCGGCCCACGATGGTGGCGGTCGAGAACACGTTGGGAATCACGACATCCAACATTCTCGCGCCATCGACCGACCGCAATGGCGTGTCGCGCGTCGAGGACCTGAACGTCACGCACTCGCCTGGCTCGGGCCAAAACGCCTATGTCGACATCGGCGCGATCGAGCGCGCCGACTTCGTGGGACCCGGCGCGTCGCTCGTGACCCCCGCGGCAAACGGCCAGACCAGCGTCACCGTGAGCGGCTCGAGCGTGCCGAGCACGTTCCAGATTCAGCTTTCCGATGGTTCCGGCGTGGGCGTCAACAACGCCACCGTGTCGGCCTCCGACTTCACGATCACGCTCAATGGCGCGACGCTCGTCTCGCCCACGAATTACATCTATACATTCAACACCAACACCGAAACCGCCACTTTCACACCGGCCACCGGTGTCTGGGCCGCGGGCGCCTATGTCATCACGCTCAACAACTCCCCCACCGGCATCGCCGACCTGGCGGGCAACGCCCTGCGGGCCAACAACTCCACGACCGGAGCCACGACGTTTACGATCACCGTCGGCTCCGGTTCCTCCGGCGGCGGCGGCAGCGGCTCCGGCTCGACCAGTTCCTGGCAGAACCCAACGAACAAATACGATGTGAACCACGATGGCGTCGTCGGTCCGATCGACGCGCTCGTCTTGATCGAAGCCATCAACAACGATCTCTTCCCGACGAACGTGCTGCCCTTGCCGGCGCCGTCGCCTCCGCCCGATTACTACGACGTCAATGGCGATGGTCTGTTGTCGGCCACCGATGTGCTGCTCGAAATTCAATACCTCAACGTCCAGCCTCCCACTTCGTCGAACCCCGCCGTCGCGACAACGGCCACGTCGACGCCGGTCATGGCCTTCGCCGCCGCGAGCGGCAACTCATCGAGCGCGGCCAGCGCTCCGGCGAGCGACTCCGCCGTGAGCAGCCCCGCCGTGAGCAACCCAGTGACGAGCAACTCCGTTGCGAGCACGGCGACGGTCGGCCTCGTATCGATTTCCACGGCGGCGCCGACGAGCGCGAGCGCGTCGTTCAGCTCGAATGCCTGGGTCGCGGCCGTTGCGCAGTATCACTCGACAAGCGACTCGGACTCGGCCGCGACCACGAACGCCAGCTCGGCAGCGCGATCGGCGCCGAACTCGACCGTGAGTTTGTCGATGTTTTTAGGCAGCGACACCGATGGCGAAGACGCCGATGGTCTCGACACGATCGCGGCCGACGTAGCCGCGGCGCGCACCGTGAAGACAAGCTAAACCCGATTCGCCGCTCGGCTCTCGATCCGGCGCGCTTCAAGCCGCGACTCGATCGCGGCGCCTACCGAGGACTTCAAAAGACTATGGCAACCCGTAAATCGCATGGCTCGCGCCTCGATGGCGCCCGGCGTCCGCGCCTGGGCATCGCTCACCGCGCATTCGAATCGCTCGAGGAGCGGCAGCTCCTCACGGTCGATCCCTGGCAGAATCCGGTGAATCATTACGATGTGCGCGGCACGGGAGTGGTGTCGCCCACCGACGCGCTGGCGATCATTCAAGCGCTCAACGAGGGAATCACCACGCTGCCGGCGGTGAATTCCTCCTCGTCGGCGACAAGCGGAACCGCCTCCGCGGGACTGAAAGTTTTGGCCGCCTCGTCGGCCACGCAATCCTCGGCCATCACGCCCCAAAATCTCGGTTATTTGGATGTCACCGGAACCGGAGTGCTCTCGCCCACCACGGCGCTGGCTGAAATCCGGGCACTCGTCACCACGCCGGACATGACCAATGAGCTCGAAACCGTCGACGCGAGCGGCAATGTAATCACATCGATCGGCGCGGGCGGCGTGTTTTATCTGGAAGACGTGGTGGTCGACGATCGGGGCGTCGCGGCCACGGGAGTCGAGGCCTCCTACAGCACGGTCAGCTACAACAGTAGCTTGGCCGCGATCTCGCCCAGCGGGCCGATCACCTATGGAGCAACCTTCACCGGCGGCCAGTCGGGCGACCTCACCACGCCGGGCACGATCGCGAATATCGGCGCTTCGCAAAGCGCGGCCCCCTCGCCAACCACCCAGCAGCAAGTGCTCTGGTCGGTTCCCGTCGTGGCGGGCACGACCACCGGCCCACTCACCTTCGGCAACAATGCCGGCACGAGCAACACGATGCTTTTCGGCGCCGGGTCGCCCGAATCGACGAGCGGCATCGATTTTATCGGCGCGTCGATCTCGGTGACGCAAGCGTCGGTTTCGATCAATAGCGTGCTCGTGCCCGAACCCACGGCAAACGGATTGGTGAACGCCGTGTTCACGGTGTCGATGAACGGTCCAATCTCGCAGAGCGTGACCGTCTCCTACGCCACCCAAAACAACACCGCGATCGCCGGCACGGACTATGTGGCCCAATCGAACTATGTCACCTTCACGCCCAATGGTTCCTCGAATCCGGTTTCGCAAACCATCACCGTGCCGATCCTCGCCGACGCTGGCTTTTCGGGCAACGCGAATTTCTTCGTCAATCTGACAAGCCCGAATCCGTCCACCACGCCGTTTTTGCAAGCCACGGGCATCGGCACGATTTCCAAGTCGGCCCAGTCGCTTTCGATCTCGCCGCTCACCACGTCGGTCGTGGAAAACGGCGGCTCGCCGGCGCAATCGGCCTCGCTCACGGTTACGCTTTCCTCGGCCTCGAGCGGCACGGTCACGGTCGACTACAGCACGGCCGACGAAAACGCCGCCGCGGGAACCAATTATCAGGCGACCAGCGGCACGCTAACCTTTGCCCCGGGCGTTCTGACGCAAACCATCACCGTGCCGATCGACAATGTCGCGCTCTCGACGCCCGTAAGCTTCGTCGTGAACTTGAGCAATGCCAGCAACGCGTATATTTCCACGAGCCAAGGCACGGTCACGATCTATCCCCAGGGCAGCACGCTCGCCGGGGCCGAGGCGGCGGTCAACCTCAAGATCACCGACACTTCGGGCAATGTCATCACCAGCGCGGCGCCGGGCTCGCAGTTCGATGTCGAAGTCGATGTGAACGACTTGCGCACCGTGAGCGATGGCGGTATTTTTGCCGCGTATTTGAATCTGAATTGGAATTCCGCGGCCGCCAGCCAAGACGGGGCGATTCAGTTCGGCTCGAACTTCACGAATGTCGAAAACAGCGGCACGCAGTCGGCCGGCTCGATCGCCAACTTGGGCGCCACTTCGAGCGTGGGCACGCCCGTCGGATCGGTCTCGCAGCAATTGCTGGTCGTGCCGATGATCGCCACGGGCGTTGGCACGCTCAGCTTCACGGCCACTCCGTCGACGGTCGGCGTCGCCTCGCCCGGCGCCGGCGACGATGTGCTCGAATACAACAATCCGGACGATCCGCTCCAGGTCACGGCCTTGCCCACGGCCACGAATGGCACGACCGTGACCTACGGCAAAGTCGAGTTCACGAGCTCGTCGTTCAATGTGGGCTCGAACGCGCTGGCGATCGCCGGTCCCGTGGCGCCGGTGAATGTGCCCACCACCGGCACGACCACCGCCACGTTCACGGTCACGCGTTCGGCGGCCACGAGCAGCACCGTCACGGTGAACTACGCCACGCAGGACGGCACGGCCGTGGCCGGAACCGACTACACGGCCAAGAGCGGCACATTGACGTTTGCTCCCGGGGTGCTCACCCAAACGATCACGGTCACGGTCTTGGCCAACACGCTCAACGAGCCGAACAAGACCTTCTCGGTATCGCTCTCCGGCGCTTCGGTCGGCGCCACGATCACCACTCCCTCGGCGACCGCCACGTTGGTGAGCACCGCCGCCGAGCCGACGATCGATGTCTCCACGACCTCGGTCTCCGAGGGCTCGCCGGCCACCGTCACTTTCACCCTGGTGGGCGCTGGCGGCGCACCGCTCCAGAGCGGGCAGACCATCACCGTGACCTATGCCACCGCCGACGGCACGGCGATCGCAGGCACGAACTACACCACCACCACCGGCACGGTCACCTTTGCTCCCGGCGCCACGACCGAGACCATTACGATTCCCACGATCTACGATCCCGCCCAAACCGGTTCGGTGTCGCTCACGCTCAACCTGACCAACCCCACCAACGCGACCCTGGCCACGAGCTCGCTGCCGATCACGATTACGTATGTCCAAGCGGTCGGCATATCGGGCTTTGTCTATGTCGACTCGAACAACGATGGCGTCAAGGAATCCAACGAAGCCGGTATCGCCGGCGTGACGATCACGCTCAACGAAACCTCGGGCGGCAGCCTCACGGAAACCACCACCACCAACGCGGCCGGTTACTACTCGTTCATCGGCCTGCCGCCGGGCACGTATAGCATCACTGAAACCCAGCCCGGTTTTTATGTCGCCGGCAAAAACACTCCGGGCACGCCCGCTCCCACGGGAGCGACCGTGGGCAATACCTTCAACGGCATTGTGATCGCCTCGGGCGTGTCGGCCACGAACTACGACTTCGGCGAGCTCGGCCTGCGAGCCCAATTCGTGTCGACGTATTTGAATCGCCGCGCGTTTATCGCGTCGTCGATCGTCACCCAGGAATACGGCACTCCGGTGGTCGAGCAGAATTTCAACCTCGCCCAGGGCAATGTCTGGATCTCGTTCGACAGCGGTTGGAGCGGCCTGCGCACGATCCAAGGTCAATACAACGCCTCGGCCGGCTCCGTGACGCTCACGCTCTACGACAACAACTTCAATGTGCTGGCAACGAGTAGCGGCACGCCGGCCACGCTCAGCTACAACGGTTCGCTCGGCTCGCCCTACTTTCTCGAAATCACGGGCACGAATACCGATGTGAACCTCGTGATCACCGGTGGCTCGGTCGTGGCCGTCGGCTCGGCCTCGGGCGCCAGCGGCAGTGGCGCCTCCAGTGGTAGCGGTGGCGCCTCCAGTGGTTCCGGGATATTGGTCGCCGCGGCGTCGGGCTCAAGCGCCACGTCGTCGTCGCCCAATCTCGCCACGACGGCGAGCACCGCGCCTGTCGGCGCCAGCAGTTCCGCGACCACTCCGGCCAAGCTCACAACCACCTCGACCGCCGCCACCGACACCGCGCTGAGCGAAACATCGCTCTGGATCGGCGGCTTCATCGCCTAGAGGTATCGGGCAAGTCGATCGTCGCGCCGGCGTCGCTTGCCCAATCGCTCCGCCGAGCGGCGAAAAACCGCCCTATTCCGCGTCTTTTATCGCGGGTAGAATCCAGCGGTAAACGCTTACCGGGCCTTGAGTTTTTTCGTTCTTCCCCCGACTCGCGAATCCGCATTCCATGTTGCGTTATTGGACCGCCGGCGAATCGCACGGCAAAGCTTTGGTGGCGCTGGTCGACGGTTTTCCGGCCGGCGTGCCGATCGACACCGCCGCGATCGATGTCGAACTGCGTCGTCGCCAAGGCGGCTATGGTCGCGGCGGTCGTCAGCGCATCGAGACCGACACCGTCGACGTGCTCGGCGGCGTGTGGCGAAACACCACCCTCGGCAGTCCAATCGCGCTCCAGGTGGTCAACAAGGATTACAAGCTCGAGCGCATGGAAGACCTGCCGCGGCCCCGGCCCGGCCACGGCGACCTGACCGGCGCGATCAAATATCTCGGTTCGGTGCGCGGAGTGCTCGAGCGCGGCCAGCGCTCGCGAGACCACGGTGCGCGTGGCGGCCGGCGCCTTGGCGAAACAACTGCTCGTTCAGTTCGGCATCGAGGCGTTTGGCTATGTCGTGGAACTCGGCGGCCAGCCGATCCCGCCTCGACCCGGCACGCTGGCCGAACAACAGCGCCCTGCGCGACGCCAGCGAGCTCTATGCGCTCGAACCCGAAGTGGAAGAAAAGATCAAACAGCGGATCGACGCCGTGGGCAAGGATGGCGACACGCTCGGCGGCGTGATCGAAGTGCGCGTCGAGGGTCTGCCGTTTGGACTCGGCACGCATGCCCAATGGGATCGCAAGCTCGATGGCCGCTTGGCCCAGGCCGTGATGGCGGTGCAGGCGATCAAGGGAGTGGAGATCGGTCTGGGATTCGAAGCGGCCCGGCGAGTCGGCTCGCAAGTGCATGATCCGATCGTGTTCCAGCCCTCGGAGCGCGACACGCCATCGCTCGGCTACTCGCGGCCAACGAACAACGCCGGCGGCCTCGAAGCCGGCATGACCAATGGCCAGCCGCTCGTCATTCGAGCCGCCAAGAAGCCGATCAGCACCCTGCGCAAGCCGCTCGACTCGGTGAATCTCGACACGAAGCAGCCAGAACGCGCCAGCTACGAGCGCAGCGATGTGTGCGCCGTGCCGGCGGCGAGCGTGATCTTGGAAAATGTCGTCGCGTTCGAAGTCGCCGCGGCGCTCGTCGATAAGTTTGGGGGCGATAGCCTCGCGGAAATGTCGGCCCGCTGGAAACTGTTTCACGAAATGGCCCGGGCCCGCTGAGAGCCGATCCAGAGCCCACTCAAAAACCTCGCGGAGTGAACACGGATGTTCATGCTGCACGAAACCACGCGCCGCCGTTTGGCGCAGCGCGGCTTTCTTTGTCTCGCCCTCTTGCCGGCGCTCGCGCTCTTGGTTGGGCCTACTGGTTGCGCCGGCCCGAATATCGGGCGCTCGTGGCCGCCGCGGCAAGCGACCGCCTGGGCCTGGCGGTGACGATCGGCGATGTGCGGTATCCGCGGCCGGGCCTCACTTTGCTCGATCGCGTGGAGCTGGCCGATCCGGAAACCGGCGCCCGACTTGCCCGAGCGCGGCTGGTCGAGATCGACACCGCGAGCGGCGCCACGACCGTCTCGCCGGCCCAGCTCGAAGTGTTCGCCGGCGATTGGTCCGAGTGGTGGTCGCTCGCTCAGCGTGAGCTGCGTCGCCGTGGCGGTGCGAACGCAAAGCTTCGCATCGCCGCCGGCGAAGTCACCATGCACATGCCGGCGGGCGATCAGACATTTACCGACCTTCGCTGCCAAACCGAGTCGAGCGACGCCGGCAGCCAGATCGGTTTCAGTTTCCGCATGGCCGGTTACGAGATGCCCGAGCCGGCCACGCTGTCGGTCTTTCGCAGCCGCCAGACGACGCCCGCCACGGCCGGCCTCGAAATTCACACGGGCAGCGCCGCCCTCAATGGCGGCCTGCTCGCGGCGGCTTGGCCGCCAGCCGCGCATCTGGGTCGCGACGCCCGGTTTTGTGGTTCGCTGCGCGCCGTGCATCCGGCCTCGGGCTGGGAAGGCGAGCTCGCCGGGCAATTGCACGATGTCGATCTCGATGAGCTCCTCACCTCGCAGTTTCCCCACAAGCTCAGTGGCCATGCGCGGATCGACCTCGAACATGTGCGATTCCAGGCCGATCGCATCGAGCAGGCCAGCGGCTCGGTCGTGGCGGGCCCCGGGCTCGCGGGCCGCTCGTTGCTCAAGGCGGCGAGCGAGGTGCTCGGCTTCGAGCCGGGCGCCGAGATCAAGACGCTCGGCCGCTCGGCGCCTTATGAACGCTTGGCCCTGGCGTTTGTGATCGACGAGCATGGACTCGCGCTCCGCGGCCAGTGCCCCGCCGGGGCGGGCGTGGTGCTACAAGACAGCGAAGTCGCCCTGATGCTCGAGCCGAAGCGCGCTTCGCAGCCGGTGGTGAATCTGGTGCGCGCGCTCGTGCCGCAAAGCGAAGTGCAAGCGCCCGCCACGCGCGAAAGCAGCGCCCTGTCGGCGATCTTGCCGATCCCCTCGCTCGCCCCGCCGGAAGCCGACCGCGCCGAACCCCAAGCCCGCATCAAACTCCGCCGCCCGGGGGCGACGCTGCGCTAAGCGAGACCGACGCGAGCCGCGATTCGCATTGGCGGGCAACGGGAAGAGCGGCCACGGAAGGACACGGAAGCGCACGGAATCGCACGGAATCGGACAAAGCCGATCTTCCGTGTTGTTCCGTGTCTTTCCGTGGCCACTCCTACTCCCTCGTCCTCCTGCGGTCGTCGACTATCTTGCCGCCGGGCGGAAGCTAAGCCAGTAGCGGAGCGGCAGGCTGGCGAGCGCGATGATCGCGAGTTGGGTCGCCACGAACACACCCAGCGCCACCAGCACGCCTTGGGTAAAACCGTAGGAATGCAGACCCACGCCGAGCTGATTCACGCCGAACCAACTCCAAGCCGTCACGATATTGCCGCCGATGGCCAGCGCGGCCAGTCCCCGCTGCTTGACGAGTCCGCCCCAGCGGGCATGCAGCACCAGCGCGTTCCAGAGCACGATAATCAGGGCCCCGTTTTCCTTCGGGTCCCAACCCCAGAAGCGGCCCCAGGAATCGTCGGCCCAGAGCCCACCGAGCACGGTGCCGAAAAAGCTGAACAGAATCGCGAAGCAGAGCGTGCCGTAGATCATGCGCGAAAGGTCCTTCGCCACCGCGGTGTCGAGCGATCGCGTGAGCAATCCCCGGAGCACATAAATCAGACCAAACAGCCCGGCGAGCAAGGTGGTGGCGTAGCCGCAGGAAATGCACACCACATGGGTCGCCAGCCAGAAGTTCGTGTCGAGCACCGCTTGCAACACGGTAAACGTGTCGCCATCGGCCAGCATGTGGGCGATCAAGAGCGCGCTGAAGCCGGCGATCGAGGCGACCACGGTTCCAATACCCAACCGGTAGACATATTCGAACCCCAAGCCCAGCAGCACGACCACCCAGCCAATGAACACCGCCGAACTATAGAGATTCGTCACCGGCGGCCGGCCCGAAATATAGATGCGAGCGCAGAGCGCGAAGGTATGCACCACAAGCGCCAGGAGAATCAGTCCGACCGCGGCGCAGTCCCAGCGGGCGCGACCAGCCGAGCCAAGCCGCCACGGCGATGCCGAAGGCCATGAGATACAACACCGCCGCGTCGTAAAAGGGCGCGAAGCGATCGAAAAACCACTCGAATTCGAGGGCAAACGGATGAAAGTCGGCCGGCTTTTCCGAGGCGAGCCAGCTTTCGTAATTGCCCAGCCGAGCGTCAAACGCCGCGGCGTCGCGGTCGCGATAAGCGGCGAGGATCGCGGCCAGATAGTTCGCCGCCGGATTGATCTGGTGGCCATGGAAATCCCGGAACAACGTCTTAAGAAACTGGGCGGCTGGGTTGGCGTCGTTCGCGCGGAAGCCGCCGAGCTGTACCACTTCGTTGTGCAAGAGACTCGTGAAGAGCGGTTGCCAAGCATCGCCCGAAGCCGAGGGCGGCACGGCCAAGGGCGGTAGCGATTTGTTGATCTCCTCGATCCTGCCGAGGGCGGCCATCATGGCGTCGGGCGAACGCAACTCGCCGAGCGACGGTTCGTCGAACGCGGTCACGATCGTTTGATACAGCCGCAGTTTCTTGCCCAGGTCGCGGAGCTGCTGCCGATGCGGCGTGAGTCGCTCGGGAGGAAGTTTTTCGATCTGGTCCAGCTCCTTGCCAAGCTCCGGAATCTTGTCGCGAAACTCGGCGATCGCATAGAGCCGCTCGGGCCGCTCTTCGAGGCCCAAGAGCGCGAGCGTTTCGGGATGGTCGATGCGAAACACGCGATCGTCGAGCGCGCGATCGCTCTTTCCGTCGGGCGTCGGCGCGTGGCTGACCACATCGAGCAACCAGCGGATCGCGGGCTGCGTGGTTTTGGGCAACGAGTCGTCTTTGCCTGGCGAGTCTTTCGGCGCCGCGCTCTCGTCCGTGGCGAGATAAGTCTCGCGGCCGGAGATCAGCCGGAGCGTGTTGCGCGCCAGGGTTTCGAGCGGCTTGACCCGGCCTTCGTATTTGGCCGGCAGGCATCCGAAGCGGTCGAGATTCATGGCCCCAGCGGCTAGCGGCGGAACACGGGCTTTGACAGTCACCCAGCAAGCCATGATCGCCACGACCGCGATCGGCAGCGCCCAGCCGGCCAGTTCACGATGGCTTGTCGCGGGAGCGACCGCGGGCTTCGCGGCCCGACTGTCGAGAAACCGCCCCAGCAGAAGCGAGAAATGAGCCACCATGCCCACCACCACCAGCATGCAGGCCACATAGGGCGTCATCCAGCCGGCGTTGCTCACCACCGAGAGCACCGTGACTTCCTTGCCGCTGCTGGCGTCATAGCCGCTTTGGTAGAAGGTCTCGCCGTGGTAGCGCACCGGATGATTCATCCAAATGGCGAACGAATGCACGAGGCCCGTGTCTTCGTCGACAAGCCGCACTTCCGAGCGATAATCGTGCGGAATCGTGGTGCCTTCGTAGGGCGTCATGGTCACATTGTCGAGATGCACGGCATAGGGCTCGTACTCGCGTTTGAATCGCAGTTCGACATCGTACTTCTTGCCGTCGACCCGCACGGTTTGCGGCTTGAGCTCTTGGTTGAAGAGATATTCGCCCAGCGAGTGGCCATCTCGCTTGTCGAGGAGCTTGACGTAGACCGAGGCGAGATTGACTTTGCTGTCGGAATCGGCCCCGGCGGCCGCGCGTTTCGCCTCGGCAAACAGCCGTGTTCCGGCGCCGGTCGTGGCCGGGTTTTTGTCGTCGGGCCGCACATCGCGGAGCGCCGAATTCTGGAGAAACGACATGACTTGAATATCGAACGGCAACTCCGCGCTCTTGATCTTGCCCTCGGGGCGCGTGCAGCGCTTGGCCCGACACCGCGGTCACCTTGTCCTCGTCGGGGGCCGAAGCATCGACGACGGCGAGCTCGACCGCGCGGCCGTCTTCCACATAGTCGCGAGTTTCACCTTCGACAAGCTGAATGGTTCCCTCGCGATGCGAGGTCGAGACGATGATTTCGTTGGCCATCATCAGGCCCACGCCGGCATGCAAGAGCACGATGCCGGCCCGTTTGTTGAACACCAGCCAGCAGCCGGCCAGCAGCACCACCCCGGCCAGCGCGCCTTCGATGAGTTGCCACAAAATCCGCAGCGAGGAATCGCCGAGCATTGCCGAATCGTTGGAATACCAAAGCCAGCCGACCAGCACCGCCATGGCGATTGAAGTCAAAGTGAGCGTCTGGCGCTCGAAACGCCGCTCGGGCGGCAATCGCAGCAGGCCATAGCCCATGAGGGCCCAGAGCGCGGCGACGCCGATCTTCATCATCCACCATAGCTGCGTCCAGGCGACGAGCGGCGGCTGATCGGGGTCTTCCTTGCCCGATCCGTGCAGAATCACCGCCCAAGTGAGCACCGCGCCAAAGGCGATGGTCGCCAGCCCGATCGCGAGCCGGGCGCCGCTCGCTTGGACCTTGAACCGCAACCAATGCGCCGCGGCCAAGTTCGCGAACAGCAGCGTGCCGATCAGCTTGCCGCCCGGATAAGGAAATCCGCCGCCCACGGTCGGATGTTCGGGGAATAGTCGATGCGGAAAAAACACTTGAAAAGGAACCCATACCCCCCAGGCGCGAAAGTACTCGCGCATCACATCCCACACATCTTTCGCGTCTTGGGCCAAAGTGCCGATGAAGATCAGGCCAATGGCCAACGCGAACAGCACGACCGTGAGCCGTAGCGAAGCGAGCGGCGCGAGCCGCGCGCGAATCCAGCGATCGACGCTTGCCAACCTGCTCGATTCCTGGGGACGGGCAAAACTCCCCGCGCCGCCGGCCGTATCGCGCGAAGTGATTTCAGTCGCCATGCTTGCCTCCGCCCGGGGCGCTCGGATTTTCGGGTTTGCCGGGAGCTTCGCTCGCGGGGGAATCGTTGGGCGCCGCCGGCGCGTTGCCCGCGGCCGGCGCGATGCTGGGAATTCGCGGAATATCGCCGCGGAGTTGTCCTTCGATGTCGACGAGCGTCGCTTCCGCGCCTTCGACCGGCACTGCGCTGCGCGGCGCCATCGATCTCGGCGGCCGGAATCCGCGGCGCTAGCAATTGGTCTCGCCAAATGTTGACGTTCTTGCGCACGTATTCTAACTCGTCGGCCCGGTTCGCGCCATCGTAGGCTAGGCGAATCACCGACACTTCGAGCGGCGTTCGCTCCAGCGCGAGCGTCGCATGGTCCGTTTTTGAATCCGCGGCCGGCTTCGCATCGGCTGGCGTCGTCGGCTCGGCGGTCGGGGCCGCGCCGTCTTTGGCGCGGCTTCGCCGATTTTGAGCGTGGCGTATCGCATGCCTCGCGGCGGTTCGCGAACCCAGCCAGCGGGCAATTGCCACTGGGGAGGTTCCTCGCCGATGAACTTGAGCGAGCCGATCAGCGCCTCGAACTCGGCGGCATGCAGGTCGACGGCCGCTTTGGGGCCGAGCAGTTTGAAAAACCACGCGGCGCCGCGCAGCGGGACAATGGCGCCCAAGAGCCGCCCCGGCGTCTCGCCGGTCATTGCCGCGCCCTGGGACGGCGAATGGTTCTCGGCGACGTGGTTCTCGGCGACGGGCCGCGGAGCAAGTTTGCCGTGAACATCATCGGATGGCGGTGCGCGGCGAAAGGCCGTTCCGGGGCGCCGCCGGCAAATGGCCCGCGGCCCGACATGCCGCCAGCCGCGATCTTGCCTTCCAGATCGACAAGCACCGCGGCGCCGCTGGCGGTGTCGATCGACGAAATCGAGCGGGCGAGCTCCTCGAGCGAAACTTTGGGAAGCTGCATTTGTCCGCGCCAGCGATTGACGTTCGAGAGCAAATAGTCCCGCGGATCGCCATTGAAGCCGAGCGACGTGATCGCGATTTCGGCCGGCGGCCCATCGGTGTCCTTGGCCTCGGCCCCGGCGTCATGTCGCAAGAAGGCATGACGCACCGCGTCGCCTGGTTCTTGACGCCAACCGGGCGGAAGGTCCCAAGCAGGTTCGCCGTTTTCGAAACGCGTCGACTTGATGATCGATTCAAAGTCACTCGGCGCCGGGCAACGGCCGAAACCGGACCTTGCATCTTGAAGAACCAACCTTGATCGGGCCGCAGGAGAATCACGCCCAACATGCGGTCGGGCCGCGGATCGTCGGGGCCGAGTGTTTTTCCCTTGCCCGCCGCGCCGCCCGCGAAAGGAGCAAACGGCGCCGTGATATCCGAGTCGCTTGGTTTGTCTTGCTGGGCCAAGGCCGGCGGTTCGGCCGGATGCTTCGGAATGCGATAGCTAGTCACTTCGGGATCGGGTCGACAGCCGGCGACAATGGTGGCGAGCGCGACCGCGATCAAGAGCGCGCCTGGGCGCGACTTGAAGGCCGCGGCGCGGCGACACACAAACGGCGTGGCCTGTTCGCCAGACGCGGTGAGATGCATAAGGTCAACCGTCGGAAAGCGCGGGATCGGGGAGGCGGGGCGCCGCGAGCGCAATGCCCGGGGCGAAAGAGCGGCCGAGCGGGATCGATCGCTGCCACGGATGGAATCCGTCAAGCTCGATTATAGCGGAGCGCGGGACCTACGTCAGCGATAAACCGACCGCGAATCGGCCCAGCCCACGATCGGCGTCTCGGGCGCCAGCAGGTAGATTTCCACCCGGCGGTTTCGCTGTCGGGCCGAGGCGGTGTCGTTGGGCGAGACCGGCTGAAATTGTCCGAACCCGGCCACGCCCATGCGTTCCTCGGGAATGCCCGCCGAGCGGAGATAGTCGGCCACGCCGAGCGCCCGACCAGCGCTCAGGTGCCAATTCGTGGGATACTGCTGCCGGGTCTCGCGGCCGCGAATGTTTTGCGAGTCGGTATGGCCGACGACCATGATCTTCAGTTCGCGCGCATCGTCCGAGCGAAAGACCTCGGCCAGATCGGCGAGCATCTGCTTGGTTTCGGGTCTGAGATCGGCGCGGCCGCTGTCGAAGAGCACATCGGTCTCGACCCGCGAGGCGCCGCTTCGGGGATCGAACTGAAAGCCCGGATAGCGATGGGCCAACTCCGCGAGCCGATCGCTCAGCCCGGGGCAGTGCCGAGCCGCGCAAGGCGCCAAAGCTATCGTGACCCCCGGCAGCCAGTTTGCGGGCTGCGCTGATCGTCGCGGCGGGCCAAGTCTTCTTCGGTCTGAATCAGGCGGTCTTCGATCGAATGGGCGTGAATCTTGAGATTCTCGATCTCGGCGAGCTGCGCCTTTTGTTGTTCGAGCAACATGCGGTTCTGTCGCTCGACCGCGGCATATTTGCTTTGCGGCACGAACTGACAACCGGCAAACAGGGCCAGCGCCGTCGCGAGGGCGCCCAGGCGCGAGTTGATCGACATGATTCGACTCCTTTCGAATCGGTCCGGTGAATGATCGAGATTGCTCGCCGCTAGCGAGTGATTGCTGGCGAGTTATTTGATTCCGAAAGCGTCCATGATTCCGTCCATCAAGGAACTGTTGATCGCGTAGGGTCCATCCCAACTCCACATGTTCCTGAGCAGGTCGAACATCATCATGCCGCTGAGCATGATGAGCACGACGCCCAGACCGAGAAACGCGACCCAGGGACCCGAGAACGGCGCTTCTTTGACTTGCAGGGGGGCCATGGTCATCATGGCCGGCTGGGGCGCGGCGAGCGGCATGCCGCCGCCCGGGCCGCCCAACGGATCGCCCTCGGCCTGAAGGCCGCCGCCAAAGCCGCCCAGGTCTTCTTCGAGCATGCCGCCCGCGCCCAGGCCGGCGGCGCCCATGCTCATGCCGCTGCCGAGCATGGTGCGGGCCGATTCGTCGAAATCGCCGTCACCATCGAGGGCAATGACTTGCGATCCGCTGTCGGAATCCTCGCCGCTGGCTTCCACCATCGGCGTGAGCAAGAAGTCATCGTCGGCCTTGAGCTGGGTGGCGATGTTCGGATCGGCGTCTTCCTCGAGCAGAATCAGATCGTCGTCGCCGGCGCTCAGATCGAGCGAATTCTTGTTGGCGTTGGTGCCATGTAGATCGAGCGGCGCTTCGTCGAGCGCGATGCCGCTGTCGGAAAGATCGACCAGCGAAATGCCGCTATCGCCCACCGCATGGGTAATGTCGCTTCCCGGGCCGCTGCCGCCCAACACCAGCTCGTCGTCGTCGCCGGCCAAATCAAGCGCCGAGCCGTCGCTGCCGGCGCGATGTTTCGAGGAACTGCCCGCCGTGGGACCGCGAGGTTCATCGGCCAGCGACAGGATATCGTCGTCATCGTCGAGCGAAAGAATGCCACTGCCGCTGGCCGACGAGCGCTCCATGCCGCGCTTGGTGCTGCCCGACTTGCCGCTGCCCGACTTGCTGCTGCCTGGAGGGGGCGGCAGCTCGAGGTCGAGCGTGTCGAGTTCGTCGAACTTGGCGCTCAGGCCCGAGCCGGCTTTTACGATCTCGGAACCGGTGGCGAGCCGCACATCGCTCGCGCCGATCAGGCCCGAATCGCTGCTCGGCTTGTCGGGATCGGCCAAGCGAATATCGCTATCGGCCGAGCCCTGGTTCTTGCCGATGACGGTGCTCGAGGGGCTGGCGTCGGAAGCTCCCAGTTCGACTTCGCTGAGCAGCACCGAGTCGCCGCCATCGGCGTCGGAATAGTGGGCCGGTCCTTCGTCGCTTTCGCCGCGCTCGTTGCGCTCGGCCACGAGGCGCTCGATTTCATCTTGCTTGTATTTCCATTGGCCCGCGTCGCGCATCGGATAGAGCTCGTGGTGCTCGCGCATATCGTTGAGCGTGTCGACCGACACGCCGAGCAGTTTCGCGGCTTCTTCCGCGTCGAGAAACTTCTTCGCCATCGCAGCTCACCTTCCCCCAAAAAATGACCGGGCCTTGCTCAAAGACCCGTTCTTGGCGCCTCGCCGCCGATCGCTTGCTCGCCGGAGCTTCGGCGAACTTCTTGTCCGGCGAGCCCGTGGCCCGGCGGGGAGAGGTTCAGCGTTGCTCGAGCAGCGTGCGAATCTCGCGGGGCGAAGGACTCGCGCCGTTGAATTCCACCATTTGCAAGTCCCAATGAATGTTTCGCACACTCTTCAGGACAATATCGCCGGTGGCCGTGTCGATGTGATACACGCCCACGACTTTCGTACTTGGATCGACCACTGTCAGTTGCTGGCGATGATCGCCCGCCTGGCAAGCCAAGGCAATGAGCCCGCCGGCGCCGGCTTGCGAGGCGCAGCCCGGAGTCGTCGCCCCGCCCGGCGCCGAGCCGCCGCTTCCAACAGGCCCCGAGGCCAAGGCTGTCCAGGCCATGATTCCCAGCAAACCGATTCCGACCGCCACTACGGAGAAAATTCGCATGCGCCACCTTTCGCTCGAAAAACGGAAGCTGGCGGCAGGCATTTTGGCTCTCTAGCTTTATTCTAAATGCCACGCCGCGTGCTTCAAGCAAAATCCGGACCTTGGGAGACGAGTCGCCGACCAACGCCGGCGCCGATTGTAGGGAACACTCCAGCGACGCCCGATCCCGAGAACCAAAACGCCGGTTGCCCGCCGGCCGACCAAGCCGCCCGGCGGCGCTCGACGCGCGTCGAGCGCTCGAGTCGTCGTTCGAAAACCGCGAGAACCGCTGAAAAGACGAGAAAATGAGCGGGGCAACTCTAGCAAAATGCCCCGGGCGAACAAGATCAGTTGACCACCGCAAACTTGCAAGGCGCCAGGGACTTCGCGCCAATGGGCGCCACGGGCGGCTGCATCCAAGGAAAAAGACAGAAGAAACACGCATAAAATGGCTGCCGATTCCGAAAACCGCTCCACGGCTCCGGCACGCATCTCGATCTCGCAAGGTTGGCATTCCGCGCTATTTTTGAGAGCCCATAACGATTGTTGGATTTGGAGATTTTGCCAAGAATAGGCATCCCGTTGCCGATACGGGTAGTAGTCAGGAGCATTGCTAGCTGGGTTTCGCCAGCGAGCACATTCGGCTTGCTCGCGGGCGCGATAAAGCCCGGGCACATTTTGAGCGTGAGGAGTTTCATCATGAAGAACTTTGCGATGTTGATGGTGGCGCTGGGCGCCACGGCGGCGTTTCATTTCGCTTCGGCCGGCACGGCGCAAGCCATGAACCGGGCGGAAGTCCGTCAACAGATTCGTTCGATGCCGATCACGGAGCGGCCCAATCGTCCCGGCCACTTCTATGGCAACAACGTCCGCCGTGTTCACAATATGCGCAGCGGCTGAGCCACTCAGGCAAAATAGCGCTGTGATACAAGAAAAAAACCTCCCGCAAGCGCGCTTGCGGGGGTTTTTTTTGTACGCGAGCGAACGTTTGCCGGCAGTGGCGTCTGATTTGTTTTGGTGGCGCCGTGTCGATCGAATGTCGATAGGTGGTCGAATTTGGCCGGACTTGAGGGACGTATGCCCGCGATCGAAAAAAGCTTGGCTGCCGAAAAGTTGGCCGAATTCGTCGAGAAATCGAACCCATCGACGCTCGCCGCCATCTATGCCGAAATTTACCCCGAACAGTCGATACCGGCGACGCTTTCGGCGACCGACATCGCCCGGCATGTCCGTGACGAGCTTTTGGCCGAGGAGATCGTCGACCTCTGGAATGTCATTTTTCCGGCGGACCGCAATGTCTGGTACAACGAAGAAGATGATCGAATCCGTTACGACGAAGGAGTGATTGGTTACGCCGAAGCGGACTGAGGCAGCGCCCTTCCGACGAGCGATTTCAGGATTCCACCAGTGCCCGCCACCGCCCTCCAGCATTTTAGAGAGGATATTGCAAGGGCGAGAACGCTTGTGAGCCACGCGGACACGCTGCCGCAAGCGCTTCCCTTCGAGAGTTTGCTCCGCTCGGATATTCTCCGCGGCGCGTGGATGTTCGCCGTCGGCGCGCTTGATGCTTACTTCCGCGACGCATACACGGACGTCGTCGCGACGGCAAGTTCAAAGAGCCGGCAGCCCACGATCACTTTGCCGGAGTGGTTCTACGAAGTGAAATTCCCGCTCCGCGCCATTCTCGAGCCGTACAACAACGAGAGCTGGCGATGGCGAATGGGCTGTCCGAAAGATGATGGAACGCGAAAACGTCATCAGTCTTGCCGCCATTAGATACTATTCAACAAATTCTGCCGTAAAGGCCATCGACGATTCAACGATCAACTTGATCGGTGGATGCGCCTGCCGGAAGCGAAGATTCGACTTTTTGGCGTCGATCGCGTTGAATTTGCCGCGAAAACGCCGCGTGATCAGCGTTACGCGAGGAAAGCGGCCATCGACCAATTTGATGCGCGTTTTCGCACAATCTTCCAGCGGCGCCACGACTGCATTCACAATTTTGATCGCCCCCGAACCGCTCGCCAAAGGCGGCACCGTATTGAAAAGTCATCGACGATATCGAATTTCTCGTCCATCTTTGCGACGAACACATCAACGTTGAATTTCGCGAGTTCCTCGTCGCCGCGGGACGCTCCCCGGCAACGATCGCCCAAGCCGGGTACTGAACCCTGCTATTCGCCGTTCGACGTCGCCTACCGTCGCGCTTTCCCCGGCGCCGACGGGCGTTCGACCCAGGTGAGCACTTGGCCATCGGCCAAGAGTCGCCGCTGGAGTTTGGCGATGTCGATTTTTTGAATTTCTTGATCGTTGTCGATCGCTTGGCAGGCCGCCGTGGCCGCCGACTGGCCGAGCACCATGAACACCGGCTCCATGCGGATCGAGCCAAACGCGATATGCGTCGATGACACGCACACCGGCACGAGCAAATTCACGCACTCGGAAGCCTTGGGTACGATCGCGCGATACGAGATCGGATACGGCTTGAAGCCGTGGACTTGCACATCGCCTTCGTTCGTGGCGTGGCCGTCTTTGACATAACGCTGCGTGTTGTGCGAGTCCATGCCATAGGCGGCGAGTCCCACGGAGTCCTCGGCCACCTCGCGGCCTTGGCAATTGTGCTGGGTCATCACATAGTCCGACTTCATCCGCCGCGCCTCGCGCACATAAAGCTGCCAGGGCCAGCCGGCCGTGTCGGTGAACTCGTCCTTGCAAAGTCCCCAGCGGCGAATCTCCTTTTGATATTTTTCCGGCACGCGCGGGTCGTTGGCCAGGAAATACATCATGCCCTGCTGATACGCGACATGGTCGTCGAGCACCCTCTGGCGAGCGGCGTAGTCGCCGTCGGGATAATCGTAGTTGGCGCCGATATGGTCACTGGCGAAGCCGCCGTTGTTGTTCGTGTCGGTCTTGCCGTTCGGCATGCGCTGGTTGTTGCCCAGCACGTCGAAAATGCCGGCTTGCATATAACGCAGCAGCAGTTCGTAGCGGGCCGGGTCGTAGCCCGGCGGCTTGGGAAATGGAAGCTGATTCTCGGCCACGTCGGTCATGCACATGCGAAAGTTATAAGCTTGAATGCGATTGTCACCCTGCGCCTTGCTCGCCCGGGCCGCCGGCATGGATCTCCGCCACGAGGCCGCTTTCGGGTTTGCCGGGCACGATATACGGATCGACCGGCCGGGCGAACTGGTGCGACTTCGAGCCGAGTTGCACGCCGTTGAGCGTTTCGTGATATTCATCATTGCTTTCGCGGCCGATGCTGTAAGTGACGCCGGTTTTGGCCATCAGATCGCCTTCGTACGACGTGTCGATGAACATCCGCCCGGCGAAGCGTCGGCCGCTTTCCATGCGAATCGAACGAATGCGGGCCTCTAGTTTGTCGACGCCCGCGGCCAGATCGAGTCGCTCGCCTCGCACCACCGTGACACTGGCCTCGGAAGCCATGCGGTCGAGCGTTGCCTCGGCCACATGCGGCTCGAACTTCCAGGCTTCGTCTTGCTTGTAGTGCTGGCCGAGCCGCTTGTAGAAGCCGCGCGAAAGCCCCCCGATGGCGCCCTTGTTGCCGATATCGGTCGCGCCAAGGCCGCCAGCCGTAAGCCCGCCTAAATGTTTGCCTGGCTCGATTAAGACGACTCGCTTGCCTTGATTCGCCGCTTCGACGGCCGCCACCACGCCGCCGGCCGTGCCGCCGTAGACGACGATATCGTAGGTTTCCGTGACGGCTTCGCCGGGTTTCGACTCGGCGCCTTGCGCCATGCGCGCGGGCAACCGCTCCATGAGCGCCGACAACACCGGGACGCATAATGACAGGCTTGCGACAAACACGACGGCGGCGCGATGGCGGCGGAGCATGAGGCGATGTCCTTGAGCGGAGATGTTATTCGCCCGCGGCGGAGTCGAGACCGAGCGCCGTCACTAGGCGATCTAAAAATGGTTGCTGGTCGGGATGCAATCGCTTGCGAGCCTTGGCCAGCGACATGAATTCGGCCCGATCGACTTCCCAACTTGCCGGGCGCGGCGCCGCATCGTGGGCCGGGCCGGCAAACGCATGGACTTGCTTGCGGCTCTTACGATACTCGATGCTTCCCAGCGGAAGCAACTCGCCGGCCGTGACCCCGGCCTCCTCGAGCGTTTCCCGGCGCGGCGGCTTCGAGCGACTCGCCATCGTCGGGCAAACCCTTGGGAATGCTCCAGGGCTTCTTGCGATTGTAACTTCCCGCCGGATGCACCAGCAGCACGACGAGCTTGCCGGAATCGTCGAATCGATAAAGGAGGGTCCCGGCGCTTTGTCGCATCGAGTTGTAGCACGCATTTTCGGCCGCGCTGGGAAAGCTCGGCGGCCTTCGAAAGCGGATCACCGCGCGACCCGCTCGCCCGATTCTAACAAATCGAGCGACCCTGCCTCTAGCAGCCTGTTGAATATTTCAACTGGAGGCCTTGTTGGGATTGATGGATTGCGATCCGGGCGCGCGGAATGCGATGGGCGGGCGAATCGCCATTTTTGGCGAGTGGTCTCACACCGCCTTATACTGTGCGCCGTGGTTGTTCGGCTTGGCGATGGTGATCGTCAGGGCCGGCTCGCGAACTTCGCGGCGGAGGTCCTGTTCGAGCGACTCGGCGGCGGCTTGCGACGGGGCGAGGGCAAAGAGCGTCGGGCCCCAGGAGCTTTGGCCCGCGCCCCTGGCGCCCAGCTCGCGCAATTGCCCGATTAGCCGTTCGAGAGTCCTGCTGCCAAAGGAAGCTTGGCCATCGGCGGTGAAGCACCGGCCGGCGAGTCGGCCGTAGTCGAACAGCGCCTGGCTGAAGCCGACAAAATCGCCCGCGTCCGCCGCCGGAAGGAGCTCCAGGAGCGCGAGGCGGCAAAGCTCGTTGGTCAGGGCGACCGGAACCGGCGGGAGCGCGGCGAAAGCGGCTCGCTCCGCCTCGCCCGAAAGACCGGCCGCATGCGCGGGCCGCACCAAAACAAACCGCCACGCCTCGGGGAGCGGCCGCCGGGCGATGAGCGGAGCGAGCGAATCTCCCGGCCCGCGGCCGGCCTCGACGATCAATCCGCCCAAGGTGAATCCATGGGCGCCCACCGCCGATCGTTCGCCGCGCGAGACCCAGGCGGCCAACTCGCGCGTCGACCGCCCCGCGTCCCGCGAGTTTCGCCAAAGCCGAAGCCACGGCAAGGCCCAACTGCGTGCCCACGCCGAGTCCCACATGCGTTTCGGGCGCCGAGAGCACTTCGAGTTTTGCTGGCGGCGCCGGGCAAGCCCCAAGCCCGGCCGACGCGCTCGGCAAACACCACCACGCGATCGGCCAGCGGCCCCGCGGCTTCGAACCGCTCGGCGGGCGAGCCCCGCAGACCGAGGCCCGGCGTGTCGATCATCGCGCCCACGCCACCAAACTGCCGCGCTCGCGCATGGCCAAATGAAAACATGCCGAAGTGCAAGCGGCTGGGCGCCCAGAGCTCAATCGACCGCGAGGCCGTGCCTCGCGCGACATATTCCTCGAGCAAGGCAAACGCGCGTCGCTCGGCTGGGCCGCCGGTTTTGTCGATGAGCGGCTTGAGCTCGGCGAACTTCGACGCAATGCTCGCGGCCTCGAGCAAATTGACTCGCGTGGCAAGAATCGCGGCTTCGACCACGGCATGTTTCGCCCGATTGAGTCCCACGAATTCGCGAACGCTTCCCGAACCAACAACCCGGGCAAGAATCGTCGCTCGCTCCTCGCGATCGTCGATCGAATCGACTTCGAGCGCGTGCCAGTGGCAAGCGTCGGCCAAGCGGGGCACGGGGCAGCCGGGCGTCGCGGCCAGTGGCGGTGGCGGATCGAGCGGCCCGATCGCGGCCCGGGCCAGCAGCTCGACATCGTCGATGACATGAAAGACGGCGGCGCCCAATCGGCGAAGATTTTGATAAGTGGTCGATGTGCGAAATGGCCGCAGCACCAGCCGGCGCCAGGGCGGGGCGCCCGAGCTGTCGTCGTCGACGCGCGGTCCCATCGGCGCCATGTGTACGCGGCCATCGGCGCCCAGGGTCGTTAAAATGCCTTCGACAATCATGGTTTTCTAAAAGGTCACGGGACGTGTCGGCGCTTCATACACGGGCGACGGTTTTTCGAGTTCGCTCGCCAGCGTCGGCGCCGGCTCGCGCGGCTCAAGGCCCGCGAGGCGCAGAAAATTGGCCAAGAGCGGATAACCGGCCGCGGTGAGAATCGACTCGGGATGAAACTGCACGCCCACCACCGGATAGTCGCGATGCTCGAGCGCCATCACGACGCCATCGCTCGCGCGGGCCGTCACTCGCAATTCCGGCGGTAGCGAGGCTTCGTCGACCACGAGCGAATGGTAGCGACATACTTCGGTCGGGCTGGCGATGCCGGCAAATACTCCACATCCATCGTGCAAAATCGCGCTGGCTCGGCCGTGCATCGGGAACGGAGCACGCACGACGCGCCCGCCGAGCGATTGGGCAATCGCCTGATGCCCCAGACACACGCCCAAGATCGGCAGTTCGCGGTGGCAATCGCGCACGATGTCGAGCGAAGCGCCGGCTTCATTTGGACTACATGGCCCGGGCGAGATCACCACCGCGGCGGGCGCGAGCTCGCGCACGCCGGCCAAATCGATGGCGTCGCTCCGCACGATGCGCGTGGTCTGCCCCAGTCGCTCGAAATAGCGCCACAGGTTGAACACGAAACTGTCGTAATTATCGAGCAGGAGGATCATGGCTCGGGCAATTGTCTCGCGGTGGCGGCGCTCGGCGAGGAATGTTCGCGAAACGCAATTCCAGGGCCTCGGTTATTCACGTAATTCATCAATTATTTTATATGCATTTCCGCGTTGCCGTGCGTAACCGGTACGATCGGCTTAACCGGGTTCCATCGTAGCTCGAATCGCCGCCGAGGGCCTTGCGCGATTCGCTTGGCACGATGCATCTGGGCGCCGCGACGCGCAATTCCAAGTTTTTTCGGAACCCGATTGACGCATTCGCCTATCGATATTAGTATCCTTCAAAGAGAAAGTTACAGCGATGTAACGAGTGCTTTCGGCGGCGCGTTTCTTATTAGCTCGAATCATTTCCGACTCCGAACGCTAATGAAATCATTCCGGCATCCGTTGCACGCCTCGCGGATCGACTAAACGTCGCGTCCGCCGGCAACGGCTTCTGTTAATGCCGATGGTAAATGGACGGGCCAAGTTGAACCACGATTGATTATTCGCGTCCCCGCGGATCTTCACGACCGTCCATGCTTGCCTTCTCCGGCGACTGGCTCTTTCCCTCGAAATCGTTCGCCGAGGCGGCAATTTGCGCGCCCTCGCGGCGCCGGATCGCGCCGTGTTCCGTTTCTCGAATTACGTTGTTACGCCGAAAGTCAACAAACATCAATCATCGCCGTCGAAACAAAAGATAGAGTCGCGGAGTTGCATTCATGAGATTTTTCCGCATTGCGTTGGCCCAACTGCTCGCGATCGCCGCGTTGTCGCTCGCGTCGCATGCTTCGGCGTCGAACATCGCGTCGGACGCAGCCTCGAATTACACGTCGGGCAACGGTTTTGATGGCGCCAATGGTGGATCCGGGTTCGGATCGTGGACCGTCGACACCACGCCGAGCGGCAGCTTCGGGACTGTGCAATCGGGAGCCATGGGCGCGAACGAACCCGGCTCCTACTTTACCGTCGGCTTTACGAGCGGCTACGTCGGCGACGTCACCGCGACCCGGTCGCTCACCGGCGGCGTGCTCCAGCCTGGACAGTCTTTCGATATCACCACCGCCCCGGCACAGGCCAAGACCGGAACGAACGTCGGATTCAGCTTGCAAGACTCGAGCGGGAATACATTGTTCAGCCTCTTTGTGGAAGGTGGGAGCAGTAACAATTTCTATACCGACCTCAACAACAACGGGACCAAGATTACCCCGGTGACTTACAACTTTGAAAAACTCGATAATGTCGTCTTTACGCTTTTGGATGCGGTCGGCGATTATCAATTAACCATTAGCGGCAGCAGCGTGACGGGTGGGACCGACACGATCACCGGCGCGATCAACAACACCTCGGGCATTTCCCAGTTCCAGCTCTTTTATAACAGCAGTGGCGCGAACTTGAGCCCCGACGAGGGCCAATTCAACAATCTCGCGGTATCGGCCGTTCCCGAGCCTTCGACCCTGGCGATGTTGATCTTCGGCGCCTCGGCATTCGCGGCGGCCGCGGTTCGCCGCCGCAAGGCCCGGCTTATCGCCGCGTAACAGCCGATCGAACGCGTCGCATCCTGCCCGCGGCCGTTTGTCGCTGCGATTCTGCCGTCATATCAACGAGCGCACCAGCCCGATCGCTTTGTGCCATGTTTCTTCGTATTCGCGCTCCGGGCACGCTTTGGGCCACGATGCCGCCGCCGACCGGCGCTTGCCACCAACCGCGCCCGGCGGTGATGGTGCGAATCAGAATACTCGTGTCGAGCGAGCCATCGAACCCCAAATAGCCGAGCGAGCCGCAATAGGGCCCGCGTGCCGTCGGCTCCAGTTCGGCGATGATCTCCATCGCGCGAATCTTCGGCGCTCCCGAGATCGATCCCCCCGGAAACGCCGCGCATCAAATCGAGCGGCGAGCGCCCCATCGCCAACTCGCCTTCCACCGCCGAAACCAAGTGCTGCACGAACTCATAGCTCTCCAAGCGGCAAAGTTGCGTGACCCGCACACTCTCGGGCCGACACACGCGGGCCAGATCGTTGCGCAGTAGGTCGACGATCATCACATTCTCGGCCCGGTCCTTCTCGCTTTGCAAGAGATCGTCGCCCGCGAAAAGATCGGCCTCGGGCGAGGCGGCGCGGCGGACGCGTGCCCTTGATCGGACGCGTTTCGACATGGCCGCCGCGAATCTGCAAAAAACGCTCGGGCGATGCGCTCGCGAGTTGAAACGTCGCCGGTGTCGAAATACGCCGCGAACGTCGCTGGGTTCCGCTCGCGCAGGCGTAGATATAGCTCGGCCGCATGCTCCCGGGCCGGATACAACAATCGCCGCGAAAGGTTCACTTGGAAAATATCGCCGGCGCGAATGTATTCGGTGGCCCGGGCAACGGCCCTCAAATAGCCTTCGCGCGAAAAATTGCTCACCAGCCCGACGGGACCCGCCGCGGGAAAACACGGCGCGAGCTCGTCGAGCGCGAGTGAGACTCCGCCCGGCGCCGAAACGCTCGCGGGCTCGGGCCAGTCAAGCGGCGTCGGCGGCGCGGCGAGCCACGCGGCGAATTCCTCGAGCCGCTCGCGGGCCCGGCGGCGGCGAGCACGCGGCTCTGTTTCGGGAAAGCCTTGCGAGATGATCCAGGCGGCGCCCGAGGAATGGTCGACCGCCAGCACCACATCATAGAGCCCCACGGCCAAAGCCGGCGCGCGAAACTCATCGTGCCGGGCTCGCGGCAAGCGCTCGAACTCATGGGCCAACTCATAGCCAAATAGCCCCGCCGCGCCGCCTTGAAAGGGCGGAAGCTCTTCGCGTGCCGGCGTTGGAAAACGGGCCAGTATGTCCTCGAGCTCGTGGAGCGAATCGTGGCCCGAGGACCGGTTCAAGGCGATTGCCTCCGAGGCCGCCGGCTTTTCGAGCCATGCGAACGGATCGGCCGCGAGGAATGAATATCGCCCGAGCCTCGCGTCGGGCCGCGCGCTGTCGAGAAACAGACAATGCCGCCTGCCGGCCAAGCGACGAAATGCCTCGCCCATCGCCGGCGGCTCGATTCGCACGACCAGCGGAAATTCGTCGCGATCGGAATCGGAATGGCTAGTCATGGCGCCGTCACCGGTCGAATCCGATTCGCTAGCGCCCCGTCGGCAAGGATGCCGCTCGCGCGGCCGGCGCGGCGCGCTCGAGTGGCGTGCGGCGCCGCACGCGATGCGGCGTCTCGGGCCGCGTGAGAAAACCCCAGTCGAGCGCTTCGTCTTGCCGGTAGTCCTTGCCCAGGGTGAGCGCGGTGGTCGCCTTGGCGAGCTCATAGCCCAGGTAACATGCGTGGCCGCGTCGAGCGGTCGTTCGGCCGCCGCTGCCGCGATGTCGAAGAGCGCGAAAGGATCGTCGCCCGTCCAGTGCTGGCCGGCGGAGAGTACATGCAGCTGCTCCGCCCTCGACAAAAATGCGATAGTTGTGATCCTTGATCTCGGCGGCGAGCCGATCGAGCGCCGCGACGCCCATTTCGAGGGCGCGCGTGTCGCGGAGCATCACGAGACCCGGCTCGAGCCGCTTGGGCAATGTGCGATGGCGGACCGCGTGAAACACAAGCCGCCGGGCGAGATCGCATTCGCGCACCGAACTGCGCGCCCAGGGCGCCACTTGGGTCGTGAGCACGCCATGAATCGCTTGCTCTTGGCAAAATCCGAGCAAGAGCACATTGATTCCCGCGGAATCGGCGTCGGTCAGTTCCGTAAGATTGCCGATGCCCATCAACATTTCCGCGTCGGGATAGCGGCGGCGAATCTCAAGATAGCGACCCAAGCTGGCGGCGAAGCCGAACCCGATCGGCTCGAGAATCGGGTCGATTCTCAATGGCACGCCGCCCGAGGCCAGAAACTCGATGGTCTCGTCGAGCCCGCCGAGCGACCGCGGATCGTCGGGCACGGCCACCACTTCACATCCCCAGTCGAGCGCGGCGTGGCGATTTTGCGAATTCACGCTGAGCACGAGCTCGGCCCCGGCGCTGGTCGCCGCCGCAATCTCGACTGGCGCCATGCTGTCGATCGAAACCCGATGTCCCCGGGCCACGAGCTCCCGCACCGCCGGGCCCACGTCGTTCCAGACTTCTCCCGGCAAGCAGCCGATATCGATCACGTCGGCCCCCGCGGCTCGCAGCCGATCAGCCTCGGCGATGAGCTCGCTGAAGGCAAGCTGCGGCGCATGATTGATCTCGGCGAGAATCTGAATATCGTGGGCGCCATAGTCAGCCGGCCGAGCGCCGGATTGCCCAAAAAATTCCGGCAGCCGGCGAAGGTCCTTGGGCCCGCGTTCGACCCTGGCCGTGGTTCGCGCGGCAATCGGCGCGAGATCGCCCAGCGCATAGCCGGGCAGCAGCACCCGGTCCGCGTGGGGCGGCACATGAATTCGCTTGGCGATCCATTCGGTGGTCATGAGCGCCGCGACCGTGATATTGAGCACCTCGACGCTATATTCGAAGCCCGCGGACTCGGCCAGCGGCGCGAGCGCCGCGCGGAGCGAGAATTCGGCCAACCGGCCGGTGACGAAATGGATTCGCGGGCGATTCACAAGGCGTCTCGCGTTGGGCCGGCATCGGGCTTTAGGGGAGCCTGTGGCGGCGGTTCGGCAAAGGCGCCGCGAAAGCCGCCATTGACCGGCAGCACGCAACCGGTGAGAAACAATCCGGGCGACGCGAGATAACATGCCGCGGCGGCCACATCCTCGGGCGTGCCCCAGCGATCGAGCAATGCTTCGCCCCGAGCCCGGCGATCCCAGTAGTCACTAGCCGCCTCGCCCCAAGCGGTGCGAATCCAGCCTGGAGCGATGCAATTGACCCGCACTCGCGGGGCAAGCGATCGAGCCAAGCTTTTGCTAAACGCCATGACGGCGCCCTTGGCCGCGGCAAACATCTCGCCGCTCGGCCCGGCCATGCCCGTGGCGGCCTGATCCCAGCCGATATTGATAATCGCCCCGCCGCCCGCCGCGCGCATGCGCTCTCCGGCCGCGCGGGACAGAGCGATCGTGCCGCCGACATCGACGTTCCACAGCCGATCGAGCTTTTCCTCGAACGACCCGTGGGCGGCCGGCCCTGTCAAGATATCGGCGCCGGCGTTGTTGACCCAAAGATCGACTCGCCCGCGCCATTGCCAAGCTTCGGCCATGAGCCGTTCGCGATCGGCGCCCGAGGCCACATCGGCCAGTATCACGGTGGCGTCGCCGCCAGGAGCGAGGATCGCGGTGGCGATCGATTCGGCCGCGGCGCGGCTCCGCCGGGCATGCACGACACACGCGGCCCCGCGCTCGGCGCAGCGCCAGCGCGATCGCGGCCCCAATGCCGCTCGACGCGCCAGTCACCACCGCCACATGGCCGGCGAGTTCGCGGGTGGCGCTCCGGGTTGGCATGGATCGATTTCTCCGGGGGACTCGCGGCTCGATTCGGCGTGTTTGAGTAGGTTCCGTGTGTTCTTATACTACACCACGCCCCGACCCCACTGGACAAGTATCGCGCTTCATTTCAGAATCGGCCCCATGCCTTCCGCCTTTCCCGAGCAACTGAGTAGCACCGCCTTCGCTTTTCGCGGTTACAACGCGACCAATCTCGGCCGCACCGCGGAGCTTCTCGCGCAGCCGCAATACGGGCCGATCGTCGAGCGGTATTTGGCCGAGGCGTCGGAGATTTGCCGCGACGTGGTCGGTCGCCAGGTCGATCTCGTGGCCCGGGCTCGCCGCAACGAAGAAACCACGCTCGCGTCGTACGACGAAGCGATCGGGATCGTCTTGGCGGTATCGCTGGCGCAGCTTGAGTTGCTCGAGAAGTTTCATGGGGCGCCCTATGGCCAAGCGCGAATGGCGTATGGCTATAGCCTGGGCGAGCTCACGGCGATCGCGGCCGGCGGCGTGTTTCACATGCGAGAATCGCTCCATGTGCCGCTGGCGATGGCCCAAGATTGCGTGGCCCTCTCCCATGATGTGACGATGGGAGTGCTCTTCTCGCGCGGGCCGGTGCTCGAGCTCGACGATGTGCGCGGCTGTGTCTCTTGGTCAACGCCGAAGGCGCCGGCGTGGTGGGGGTGTCGTCGTATCTCGCGCCGAATGCGTGCCTGCTCCTCGGGCAAGGCGACACGATCGACCGCTTCGCCGAGCGCATGCGCGAGGAATTTCCGTCTCGCGTGTATCTGCGAAAAAACAAGGATCGCTGGCCGCCGATGCACACGCCGCTGGTGTGGGAGCGTAATATCTCGAACCGCGCGGGAGTGATGATGCACACGCTCGCCGGCGGCATGCGGGCGCCCAATCCACCCGTGTTTTCGCTCGTCACCGGCAAGATGAATTACACCGACACCAATGTTCGCGAGATTCTCTATCGCTGGATCGATCAACCCCAGCGGCTCTGGGAAGCGGTCTACGAGACCTTGGCCTCGGGTATCAAGACCGTGGTGCATGTCGGGCCCGAGCCGAATCTGATTCCGGCCACCTATCAGCGTCTTTCCGACAACGTAAATGCCCGGCTCCAAGGTTATTCGCCGCGCGGGCTCTCGCTGCGGGCGATGTCGGCGGCGGCGGCGCGGCCGTGGCTCAACGCGATTTTGCCATCGCGCGTGGCGCTGTTGCGAGCGCCGCTCGTCGAGCATGTGATTCTGGAAGATTGGTTGATCGAGCACCAACCCTAGCTTTGTCACGGCTGAAATGATAGGTAACCCCGTGTTCCATGCCCACGCAGGGCCGTGGGCACGGCGCCACGGAACCAATCCAACCCGTCATTTCAATTGTGACAATGCACTAGCGCCGGTCTTAGTCCGTTTCTTGAGCGTCATGGGCGAGCGTCGTTGATGAGATTACTGGCAACCACGATCCTGTTCGCCGTGACCGCGCTGGCCGAAATCACGGGCTGCTATTTGCCGTATCTCTGGTTGAACCGGGGCAAATCGCCCTGGCTGCTTGTGCCGGCGGCGCTCAGCCTGGCGCTGTTCTCGTGGCTGCTCACGCTGCATCCGGCCGCCGCGGGCCGTGTCTATGCCGCATATGGCGGGGTGTATGTGAGCATCGCCATCGGCTGGCTATGGGCGATCGATGGCCTGCGGCCGAGCCGGGCCGATCTGCTCGGCGTGGCCTTGTGTTTGGTGGGAATGGCGATCATCGCGCTCGGCAATGATTGATCGCTCTTCCGAGGATGGAACACTCGCCTTGGGATTGGCCGCTCGCCGGGGCAGGTCTCAATAGGCGAATTTCAAGCCACGGGCCCGCAGTTCTTCGACCAAGTCTTGCACGCCGGTGAAATGCACCGCGTCGAACCCCGCGGCGCGGGCGGCGGTCACATGGGTTACGATATCGTCGACAAAGAAGATCTTTTCCGGGGCCACGCCCGCCATTTCGGCGGCCACCTGGTAGATTTTCGGATCGGGCTTGCAGGCCCCGATCTGGAAGCTGAGCGCGTAGACATGGAAAGCGAAGTGCAAGATGCCGTAGCGGCCCTGGCCGCAGAAGGTCCAGTGGGCCGCGCAGGTATTGGAGAGCAGGCCCAACCGGTAGCCGGCGCGATCCAGCGCGGCGATTACCGGCATCAGCGGCACATTGAGGCGGAAGATATCCGAGCCCGCGTGCAAGAGCGCCGCCATGTCGGGCCGGGCGCCGGTCGCCGCGCAAAAACCTTCGTAGAACGCGCGATCGTCGATCGCGCCGAGCTCGTACTTCTTCTGGAGTTCGCCGGCAAAGACAGCTTCCCGCACCTGCTCGGCGGAGACACCAGCCACGGCAGCCATCTGCCGGCAGGCGAGATCGTGGTCGAAGTACAGCACGACATTGCCGAGATCGAAATACAGAAACGATGGCGCCATGACCGAGGTTTGCAATTCCAGGCAAGGGGGAAGCAGGAAAAATTGTCGCCGTGGGCGAAGTCGATTTCCGCGATGGTCCGTCGCAAGGGTTCACGTTCTTCCAACACCGAGCGCCGCGGCGAAAGCGGGCCGCGATAGGAAAAATGTACACAATGACGCCAACCGCTAGAAGACGAGAAGCGGCGCCGCGCGCCGATTCCACGGGATAATCGGCCCGCGGAAGCCTGGGTCGCGGGCGCCGGACACTCGGGCGAATTCCGGAAAAACTCCTCTTGGGCGATTCGCGGTCGGCTCCTATGATCGCACCGGCCCAAAGCCGGAATCGGCCCCCCGCGCTTTCCTCCTTTTTTGCAGCCTCGGCTGCCCCGCCCGCCGGATGAGCGACGCCCCCAAAATACTCATTGTGCGGTTGAGCGCCATTGGCGACGTGATTCACGGCTTGCCGGTGCTCATGGCCTTGAGGTCCCAGTGGCCCAGCGCTTTTCTAGCTTGGGTCGTGGAAGGCCGCGCCGCTGAACTGCTCGAAGGCCACCCGGCGCTCGATGCGATCGTCCGCGCGCCGCGCGGCTGGCTGCGACGCGCCGCCACGGCCCTTGATGTTCGCCGCCGCTTGCGAAACCTCGACTGCGATATCGCCCTCGACCTGCAGGGGCTCACCAAAAGCGCCATCGCCGCGCGGCTCTCGGGCGCGCGGCGTCGAATCGGCTTCGACGGACACGATGGCCGCGAACTGAGTCGCTGGCTGAACAACGAGCGGGTCACGCCCCATGCGACCCATGTGGTCGATCGCAATCTCGAGCTGCTGGCGCCGCTGGGTATTGGCGCCCCGGCCGCGGATTTCGGGTGGCACGAGAGCGCCGCCGACGCCGCGGCGGGCGAAACGCTTGTCGACACGTTATTCGGATCCCTGCCCGAGCGGCCGCGGTTCGCGCTCATCAATCCCGGCGCCGGTTGGCGCTCGAAAATCTGGCCTGCCGAGCGATTCGCCGGCGTGGCCCGATATTTGGGAGCGCGGCGCGAGATGCCTTCGGTCGTGGCCTGGGCCGGCGACACGGAACGCGCGATGGCCGAGGCGATCGTCGCCCAGTCGGCTGGCCATGCGCGGCTCGCTCCCGCGACCAGCCTGCGGCAGCTCGCGGCGCTGGCTCGCCGGGCGGCGCTGTTCGTGAGCGCCGATACCGGGCCGCTGCATTTGGCCGTGGCCGTGGGCACGCCCTCGGTCGGACTGTTTGGACCCATGCCGGTCGAGCGCAACGGTCCCTATGGCCCGGCGCATCTCGGCATTCAAAAGGCCACGCTCACGGGTGGCAGCCGCGGCCGCCGCTCGGCCAGCGACGCCACGATGCGGGCAATCTCGGTCGACGACGTGACCGCGGCGTGCGACACGCTACTGAGTCGATCGGCTGGTCGAAAGCAATGCGCCTGACGCCAGGCGAGAACCTCGAGTTGCAACGGCAGGATATTTCGAACCGATTATCCAACCGACGCATGCAATATTTTCGAAAAGGGATCACTCATGTTTCGCGGACTTCGCGCACTTCTTCGTCGGCGGCCCTTCGACGATCTCTTGATCGCCTGTTTTCCGAAGTCGGGATCGACCTACTTGAGCAAACTGCTCCAGGCCGCGACTGGACTTCCGGAAGCATATCTCGCGGAGCTGGGGCCGCAGCGCGAACAAGACCTTGCCCGACGAAAGCTCCGGCGGCATGCGCGCCGCGCCGTGGCGCAGCAGCATTTCAAGGCCACGCAAGACAATCTCGCGCTGCTCGAGCAGTTCGGCATTCGTCCGATCGTGCAGACGCGAAGCTTGTTCGATGTGGTGGTCTCGCTCCATGACCACTACGATCGTGACGCGCATTCGCTGCCCTGCGGCGTGATCTCGGCTGCCTACGCCGGCATGAAGTTCGCCGAGCGCATGGATTATTTGATCGCGGCCCATTTGCCCTGGTATTTCAACTTTTATCTTTCGTGGCGCGAGGCGGTCGGTCGCGTTGAAATGCTGCCGCTGCGTTATGAGGACTTGGTGGCCGACCCTGCGGGTCAGCTTACCGCCGCCTTGCGCTTCTACCGCTTCGAGCTCGGGTCCGAACGCGTCGCGGCGGCGCTGCGGAAGGCGGGCGAAGCCGAGACACGGCGCAATGTGGGCGTCGCCGGGCGCGGCCTCAAACTGCTCGACCCCCGCCACCGCGAGGCGATTCGCCGCCAAGCCAACCTCGTGCGACTCGATGTCGATGAGCAGGGATCGCTCTTGCCCACGCTCGACGCCACGCCGCGCCGCGGAAAGCTTCCGGCGCGCTGCGCTGCTTGACCTGTCGTCTAGCAGCCTGTTGAAATATTCAACAGGCTGCGCCGCCGCATGGATGCGGTGTCAAAATAACGACCCAGGTCGTTATTTTGCGAGCCGCGACGAGCTTTGCCCGGCGCTTGGCGAGGTTGACAAATGCCACGATGGCATTTGTCAACAGGCTGCTAGAGGATCACGGTGATGCGGCGATCGTCGTCGCCTTCGCGGCGTTCCCATTCGCGGCGGACTTCGCCGAGGCCATAGGCGCAGAGCTCGAACTCCTCGCTGAGCCGCTCGAGCACCTCGTTTTCGCTTTCCGCGGTTTTGGCTTCGGTGGGAATCTGGCTGGCGATGCGATACGAGCGCTTGCCGTGTTCGAAGAAATCGCCCAGGCGGTTTTCGCCCGCCAAACCGTGGGCCGCCGCTAGCGCTTCGGGATAGACGCCCGACCAAAAGAGCGTGAAGTCGCCGATGTGGCGATAGATGTGGCGCCGCGCGTCGCCGACCCGCTGCTCGGCTTCGAGGAGCAAATCGCCCAAGCGGCCAAGGCGCCGGCCCTCGAGATCGCGAAGGGCGTACATGGCGTCGGTCCGAAGAAACCGGGTTAGCAGATCGACCAGATAGTTGATCAGCGGCGGATCGGCCATGCCCAGTCGCGCTTTGAATGCTTGTTCGGTGATTCCGGCGAAGAAATTTGTCAGCGGAACTCGTCGCGGATCGGCATCCATGGGCCTAGGTCTCCTCGGAGGATGCCCGGAGTGGCAGTGCCCCCGGGCCGGCGGAAAACGCTTCGCACGCTCAAAGATGCAAAAACCCTTCCCAGCCCAATAAATAAATCGGCAAACAACGGCGCCTTGTATGAGCTTGTTCAATACCGTGAGATCACATTATTGAATAACCCTATAGTTATCATTACTTTGCGCAGCTCAATTCCGCAAGATGTTTAGCCCGAAAGAAGGGCGCCGGCCGGGCGGAAGGGCGAGGTTCGAAGCGCACGATCGCGCGAGGGCGCGGCAGCGCCAGGCTGCTGGCGCCGCTTGGCGCTGCGCCGGGCGCCTCGCCCAGCGGCGCCCAGCGCAAAGCGGTTTTCGCGCTACGCGCGAGCCGGCTCGAGCGCTTCGACAAGGCTGGCCACGAACTGGCCCACATCGGCGAGAACTTCCTTGCGCGAACGCTCGCCGGCCTGGGCGATCCGCCGCACGATCGCCGAGCCCACGATCAGCCCGTCGGCGGCGTCGGCCAGAGCCCGCACATGTTCGGGCAAGCCGATGCCAAATCCGATGCAGACCGGTAGCGGAGTTTTTGAACGCAGCCATGCGACATTTTCGGCCAGTTCGGGCGGCAGTTTGGTTCGCTCGCCGGTGATGCCGGTGACCGACACGTAGTACAAAAAGCCGGTCGAACGCTCGGCGATGGCTAGGGCCCTGTCGGGCGGAGTCGTGGGGGTGACGAGTTGGATGAGGCTGAAATCGGCGGCTCGGCAGATTTTGGCCAGCGACGCCGCTTCTTCGACCGGCAAGTCCGGCACAATCGCTCCGGCCACGCCCGCCAGCCGAGCGTCGCGCACATAGCGCTCGGCGCCCAGGCGATGCACGATCGCGTAGCTCACCATCGTGACCAGCGGCGGCTCGATCCGCGGCGCCACATCGCCGAGCATCGCGAGGATGTCGGACATTTTGATTTTGCGCTCCAGCGCCCGAGTGTACGAGGCCTGAATCACGGGACCATCGGCGATCGGGTCGCTGTAGGGAATGCCGACTTCGCACAGATGCGCGCCGCGGCGAGCCAGTTCCTTTAGGAGATCGGCCGTGAACGCGAGATCGGGATCGCCAGCGGTCACAAACGGCATGAGCGCCTTTTTACCGGCGGCGCGAAGCGAGACAAACAGATCATCGATGGCTGACATATTGCAACTCTCCAAGAATCCGAATCGTGTTTGTCCCATCGACTTTAGGGAACGAGGGTCGTTGGTCTTGCCCAGCTATTGCTCGAGGCCGCGCAACCGCGCGATTTCCGCGGCGTCTTTGTCGCCGCGGCCCGAGAGGCACACGACCACAATTTGTTCCGGCGACAGCTCGGCGGCGATCTCCATCGCCTTGGCCACGGCATGCGAGCTTTCGAGCGCGGGCAGAATGCCTTCGCACTGGGCCAACTGGTCGAAGGCGGCCAGGGCGTCGTGGTCGCGGCAGCTTGTGTATTCGACCCGGCCCGAGTCTTTCCAATAGCTATGTTCGGGCCCGACGCCAGGATAATCGAGTCCGGCGGACACCGAATGCACATCGTGGGTTTGGCCATCGTCGTCTTGCATCACGTAGCTGAAGCTGCCGTGGAGCACGCCGGGTTGGCCATAGGTGAGCGGCGAGGCATGATCGCCGGGTTTTTCCGAGCGGCCGCCGGCCTCGACGCCCACCAAGCGCGTTTCGGTGTGTTCGACCAGTGGATAAAACATGCCGGCCGCATTGCTCCCGCCGCCGACACAGGCCACGGCCACATCGGGCAGTCGGCCGAACAGGCGCCGCGACTGCTCGATCGTCTCGCGGCCGATCACCGATTGAAAGTCGCGCACAATTCGAGGAAAAGGATGCGGGCCCACGGCCGAGCCGAGAATGTAGTGCGTGGTTTCGACACTGTTCATCCATTGGCGCATCGCTTCGTTGATCGCGTCGCGCAGGGTGCGAGAGCCGCTCGAGACCGGTCGCACTTCAGCGCCGAGAAGCTTCATGCTCAGCACATTCGGCTGCTGGCGGCGGATATCTTCCTCGCCCATGTAGACGATGCATTCGAGCCCGAAATGGGCGCAGGCCGTGGCGGTGGCGACGCCATGTTGTCCGGCGCCGGTTTCCGCGATCACGCGGCGCTTGCCCATGCGCAAGGTGAGCAGCGCCTGGCCCAGGGTGTTGTTGATCTTGTGGGCGCCGGTGTGATTGACGTCTTCGCGCTTGAGGTAAATTCGCGCTCCGCCCGCGCGCTCGCCGAGCCGCCGCGCATGGTACAGCGGCGAGGGGCGACCGACAAACGAACTGAAGAGCTCGTCGAGTTCCCATTGGAAGGCCGGGTCGCTTTGCGCCCGCTCGTATTCGGCCGTCAACTGGTCGAGTGCTCGGATCAGGGTCTCGGGCACATAGCGACCGCCAAAGGGACCGAAGCGACCGGCGGCGTCGGGAACGTTCTTCGAGGCGGGCTCGGTTGCTGGGGCAGCGGCCGAGCCAGACGCCGCGGCGGTGGTCGGGGAAGTGATGGGGCGAGTCATGCGCGTTCGGGCCTTCGGGGATCGGTGTTTTAAAACGGCCGGCGGACAGCGAGCCTCGCGCTCGGCCGGGCGAGCCTCGGTCAGTCGAGCAATGTCGAAGGATGCGGTTCGCGAACGACCAGCGGCAAGATGCGCGGGCGATAGATGGTGGTGTACGCCGCGGCGAGCCGATGTTCATCCAGCGCGGCGGCCGACTCCCAGCGTTCATGCAACAGGAACCGGCCGGGATCGGTGGTCGAATGATAGGCCTCAAAGCGCAAGCAGCCCGGTTCGAGCCGGGAAAGCCGCGCGGCCTCGGCGAGCAAATCACGCACGGTGTCGATGTTTTCGGGCATCTGGACCGAGAGCCAGATATTGAGATGGATCATGGGGGGCAAAGGTTCGCTGGGTGGAAAGAAGAAAACTCCGGCTGGAAAACCGATTCAACGCGCCGGCTGTTCGAGGCGGAATTCTTCAATGTACTTCGCGTCGCCCCCTTTCGCCACCGGCTTCTTCCCAATCGGCAGCCGCGGCAGCCTCGCCTGAAAAATCCGACAAGACGCAGCCCTCGCGGAATTGTTTCGGGCTCACTCATATCGGGCGGAATCGTTGATCGGAAGCGCCTGGGCACGTGGAGAGATTACGAATGCCGATGTAGTGGCTACAGCGATTTCGGGGATTCCCTTTGAATTACGCTCTGCAAGCCGTCAATATGTTCGTGCAGGTCTTCGTGGATGGGATGCCACATCGGATCAAGAATAAAATCGATTCCCTCGCGGCGAGCCAGTTTCGCGGCAGATATAAAATCGCTGTCGCCAGAAATCAAGACGATTTGGTCAACCTGCTTCTTATACGCCAGGGAGGCAATATCCAACCCGATTCGCATATCAACGCCCTTTTGGCGAACATCGTACTTGAAGTGCGCAAGCGTTAAGTCCGAGAACGCGATTTTGTTGTTGAGCAAATCCTTGAGCGGGCGTTCGTGGAGTACCCACCGGCCATTTCGTTCGTCAAGGTGACCGAGCCGGAGCGCGACCTTCCTAAGCTTTTTCAATTCGTCGAAAAACGAAAGACGCCAAATGGCGATGGACGATTTTGAAAAATCGATCGACTGCTTACTGACCGGGGCATGCGGGCATGCACCTTCTTCAAGAGCGGCGGGCAGTCGTAGTAAAATATTCGATAGAGCGAATGCTTATGTCGCTTTAGCTTCCTGAGATGCTGGAAGCAGATGGCATGAAGGCTTCCTGCCACCTCCTTGGGAGCGGCGTCACGCCCCGTCAGCCTATGATGACGAGCAAGAAAAAACGCGCCGTCGACAAGAAATGCGGTTTTCCCGGTCTTCCTACAAAAAATTCCCTGGGCTCGGCCAGCCCTCGAATTCGTGGGGCGGCGTACTGCCAGGGGATGAATGTAAGTTCGCGATTAACCTGACACAAGCTTATACCAGTCATCGGCGCAGTCAACCCACTAAAAATAGTCCCGAAATCGCGGCGATGACCGCCGCTACCGTTGCGCCAACGAAGCGACGCTACTTGAGAGCTTCCGCGGCGCCTCATCGCTCCGAGATCAGCACGATCACGGGGTGGTCGCCGAGGGTGAGGTCGAGCGATGTGGCGGCGTCGGCGGTGCGCACTTCCTCCGTCCCCAGCGTGGGGTCGTGGATGCGAATCTTCGCATAAGCGCGGCCCAGGCGCACGGTCACTTTGTCGACGCCCTGGAGCCGTTCGCCCCACGCCACGAGCGCATAGCGGCCGGCGCCTTGCTGCAAAAGCAGGTCATGCACCGTGGCCGGCTGGTCGGCGATCGTGTAATCGAGCGAGCCCCGCGTCGTGATCGGCTCGGAGTCGGCCAGGATCGTGGTGAGGTTGTGGAGGTAGGTGGCGGCCTTGCGCGGCGTGTTGTCGCGGCGATAGAGCCCGAAGGTTTGGTTGCCGCTTTCATCGACGCGGTCTCGCAGCAGATACACGGAAGTATGCCGCCAGCCGCGGGCAAACTGATCGAGATACATGCTCAAGATGTTCAGAGCCTGAATCTCCTCGGTGATCGGGCCACCGATCGTGCAGCCGGTTTCCGTGGTCACGCGCGGGAGCGTTTCGAGCTCGGTGTCCGAATAGCCTCGAAACTTCTTGGCCCAAGTGCGGCCGTAGTTGCCATAGAGCCCATCGACTTTGCAGGCGGAGGTGGGATCGGCGGCGTTCCAGGTTTTGTTGTCCGCCAAGCCGGGCGAGCCGGGATGATAAATATAGTTATGCACGTTCGCGAAGTCGGCGAACTGCGTGCCCTCGGGCAATAGCGCCCCGGCGCCAGGCGGAATGGTGAGGAACTGGAGGCCGACATTGTCGGTCTCGCCGCCAACTTCGCTGATCGACCACACCGGAAATCTCTTGAGGAGCGGGTCGCGTTTTGCCGCCGCGCACATGTCGCGTTGCAATTTGGCGACCGCCATCCACGACGGCGCCCGTCCGCCGCCCACGACGCCCTCGTATACCACGCCCCAGTTGTTCGGCTCGTTGTTGCCCTCCAAAGCCAAGAGAGCGCCGCCCTCGGCGAGCACCCTGGCCGTCTCGAGCAATTTCGTGAGGTCGACCCCGCCGCTCACGAGCCCCCAACTAAAGCGAACGCCGGTCTTGCGATGCAGCTCGAGATAGGTTTCGAGCGTCGTGGGACCGTTGGTCGAGAGCCCCTCGATGCCTCCGCGCACCCAACGAAAGCCGCAGTGCTTGACCATGTCGATCGTTTGCGCGAGCGGTTGGCCGCGGTCGGGAAACGTGGTCACGATTCCCAGGCTGTCCAAGAATTCGCTCGCCGGCCGGGCCACGGTCGGCCCCCGGGGCACGGCTTCCAATCGCACATGATCGAAGACCTGTTCGTCGAAATTGTGCGTGCCCAGCAGCACCAGCTCGCTGAACTCCTGGGTCGTGGCGTCGTGAAAAGCGACCGAAGCGCCGGCGCCTTGGTTCCAGTCCTTGCTTGCGATGCGCCAGTCACCGCCAGCGGCCCGGGTAATCGTGAGTCGGCCGAGCCCGCCACCATCGCGAACCGAGGGCCGCTGGGCATCGATTTCGGTGTCGGCCCAAGTTTTTTTCTCGGCCGGAACCCGGTGGGTGACGAGCGTCCATTGCACGGCCCAATTGGCGCGGGTGCGATGCACTTCGAACAAATAACCATCGCCCTGGCGATCGAGGAGCATGCAGCCCACGGCGTCGGCGCCCTGGCCCGCGTCGCCCCAGCCCCAGCCATAGTCGAGCGAGAGCGTCAACTGTGTCGGATTCGCGATCGGCTCGAACTGCTTGAGCAAGAAGCCATCGGGCTTGTTGGCGGCGAAGCGGGCCACGACGCCAGGATTGCGAGCCTCGGGCGGGATACGTAAATCGATCCCAATCCCCGGAGACCTTCCAGCCGAGGGCCGCGAAATCGCCCTTGGCGAAATCGGCGTCGACGAGGGTCTCGCCACGCGCCGGCGTCGCGAGAAAGAGCAAGAGCGAGAGCAATGCCGAATCGCGAAAAAAATTGGTGACCGAGTTCATCGTCGCCTCGCTCGTTGGAAGGAATTCAATGTCCGCGGAATGAAAAATAGTCGCTCGAAGCAGCGGGCGGAGCGCGATCTAAATTCTCGCGATCTAGTTCAATCGCTCGCCGGTTTCGGCGCCTCGAACGGGCGGAAGGTCGCCGAGGAATTGATCGATCGCGCGAATCGCCGCCGGCGGGCGAAAATCGTTGTGGTCCACGCCAGGCAGAATCACCAGCCGCTTCGGCTCATGGGCCGCCGCGAATAGCCGCTCGCCAAACCGCATTGGCACGATGCGGTCGTGATCGCCATGAATCATTAGCAGCGGGCCATGATATTCGGCGATCGAACGCACATTGTCGAATTCGGAGCGCAGCAGCATTCGCACCGGCGCCCAGGGATAGTGATATTCCGCCACATCGGCCAGCGAGGAAAATGTGCTATCGAGAATGAGGCCCCGCGCGCTGTTGCGCGCCAGATCCACCGCCACCGCGCCGCCGAGCGATTCGCCCATGAGCACGATCTGGCTCTCGGGAATCTTGGCGCGAGCGGCGAGCCAATGTCGGGCGGCTCGCCCATCTTGCAGCACGCCGGCCTCGGTCGGCGAACCTTCACTGCGGCCATAGCCGCGGTAATCGTAAATGAGCACCGACGCGCCGAGCCGCTGGCTCAGGGTTTGGACGATGTCTTGTCGGTGGGAGAGATTGCCGCCGTTGCCGTGAGAAAACAGGATCACGGCTCGCGGATGGGCGTTCTCCACGAACCAGCCGTGGAGCTTCGTGCCATCGGCGGAGGCGAAGTTCGCGTCTTCGACCGTCATGCCCCGCGGGTTCCAATCGCCCTCGGGATATTTGCTGGGAAAGAACAGCAGCGAGTTTTCGAAAAACATCATGAGCAGCAAGATGCCAAGGTAGACGAGCAGCGCGATTCGAAGAGCACGACCCACGGCGCGAATGACCCGGCCGGTCCGCGATCTGGGGGGCGGCGAGGGGCCCGCCGCGCATGCCGCTTCGGGCGGATGGGGTTCAGGGTCCGTCATGGCATTTTCGGCTCGGACGGGTGCGCTGTCGGGGCGAGGCTCCATCGCCTCGATCTCGGTGCGCAAGATATTGAGCAGCGCTTGCAAAAACGCGACGACCATCGGCCCCACGAAGATACCGATCGGCCCCAGGGTCTCGACTCCGCCCAGCACGCTCAAGAGCGCCAAGAGCGGATGGAGATTCGAGTGGCCATGCAGCACATAAGGCTTGACCACATAATCGGCCACGGTGGCGACGGTGGTGCCCCAGACAATGAGCGCGATCGCCGCCGCGAGGCGATCATCATAGAAGTAGAGCCAAGCCGCCGCGCCACCCCACACCGCCGCCGCCCCCACGACCGGCACCAACGAGAGCAGCATCGTCATCACCGTGAGCAGAAACACCGAGGGCAGTCCCGCGAGCAAAAACGCCGGAAAGGCGAGCAATCCTTGCGCGGCCGACGCCGAAAGCGTGCCCAATACCACGGCCCGGCTCACGCGGTCGAACTCGTCGAGCAGTTGATGCTCGTAGCGAACATCGAGCGGCATCAACCGCATGGCGGCGTAGACCATCGCCGGACCATCGACCAGAAAGAAATACAGCGACAGGATCATGACACCCAGCCCGACGAGGGCCGAGCCGATGAACTGAGTGGTGCGGAGCGCCGCGGCGCGAGCCACGACTCGAGCGTCTCGGCGGCCGACTGCACGATCCTCGCGTTTTCGGGCACTTCGACCCCGATCTTGGCGCCCAGCTCGCGCAGGTGATCGAGCGCGCTGCCGGCGCGCAAGGCGCCTTCCTTGCGCAGGGCGTCGTTGTCGATTTCGCTGGCCAGGTTGTAGCCCTCGGACGCCGCGCGGGCGATTACCAGCAACAGCGGCGCGAGCACGATCACGATGATCGCCGTCGTCGTGAGCGCGGCGGCCAGTCGGTCCCGCCCGCCGAGCTTGGTCGTGAGCCAAACTTGGAGCGGGCGAAACATCACCGTGAGGAGCACCGCTAGAAACATCGGCAACAGAAACGGCGCCATCACCCACACAAAGGCCGTGGTCGCGAGCAGCACCGATACAAGAATCACGACAAACGACACGACTCGCGACATAGAGGAATCTCGCTAGGGCTGGGCTCGGCCGATGGTTACACTTGGATGAGAATCAGGAATCGCTCCCGGCCGGAGTATTGTAGCAGGCCCCGGCCGGGCTAGGAGCAACGCGAGGAGAATGACATACTTGAAGGCGCGTTTCGTGCTCGCGAATTTCCCCCCGACCTACCCGAGCGGCCGCCGTGCATATTACTCCTCGGACTCGCCGCTGGCTCGCGCGCTTGGCCAAGCTGGCCTTGCTCCTGGCATTGATCGCCGCCCTGCGAGTCACGCTCCTCGGGGCGCTGGCCGATCTGGAAAACCCCGACTATCGCCAGCATTTGCCCCGTTTGCAACCCGCTTGGCTCGCCGTGGCCGGATTGTTCTATCTGTTCAGCCTGGCGCCCGGAGCTATTTTCTACTCGCGCGTGCTTGTCGCCTGCGGTCAACCGGCGGGCTGGGCGGCGGTCCGCGCGTTTTATATCTCGCAGATCGGCAAATATGTGCCAGGCAAGGCCATGGTGCTGGTGCTGCGTTCGGGGCTGCTCGCCGGACGCGGCGTCGACGCGACTATTTCCATCGCCGCCGCCTTCATCGAAACACTCACCGCCATGGCCGCCGGCTCGCTCATGGCGGTGGTCGCGCTCGCGCCCTCGGCGCGGCAGTACCCTCAGGCGATCTTGGCGGGAACCGCCATGCTGGGCCTCACCGGAGTGGCGGCTCAGCCAGCGCTCTTTGCCATGATCGCCGTGCGGCTGGGCCTCAAGCGATTCCATCCCGCCGCCCTCGACTCGCTGCGCTCGATTCGCGGGAACACACTGCTTCTCGGCTGGGCCATGACCGGCTTCGGGTGGTGGTTGCAAGGCTTGAGCTTGTGGGCAGTGCTCCGCTCGCTCGACCTCGGCAGCGCGAATCCGACGACTCATTGGCCGCTGCACACCGCCGCTGTGGCCTTGGGCGCGGTGACCGGTTTTCTCACGATGATTCCGGGCGGGCTCATCGGCCGGGAATTGGTGCTCACGCAACTGATGGCGCCCGAATATGGCCCGGCGCCGGCGGCCCTGGCCGCACTGCTCACGCGGCTGGTGTCGCTCGTGTCGGAGGCGGTGATCGCCGCGGTGTTTTATGGAACCTGGCGCTCGGCGCCCGCGAAATTCACGCCGCCGTCGGATTCCCCGGAGCCTGGCGCCGGGTGAGCCCCGCGGGCGCACTCGCCCTTTTTTCGGAAAATTGTTCCCGGCTCCGGCCCGGTGCGGCAATAATCCGGTGGGGCACGACGATGCGCTCGGGATCATGCGAATGCCGCCACTCGAATCGAGCTTGAAAGACACCGCCGCGGAGTCGATCGACTGGTCGACCGTGGTCGAGGACGGCCGTGGGTGGATCGGCCGGCTGGTGGCGGTGCGCACCGGCGGCGGCGAGCCGCTCGACGATGTGCTGCAAGAAGTGCAGGTGGCGATCGCGCGATCGAGCGCGCGGCCGACTCGCATCGAGCAGGTCGCGCCCTGGCTATGCAAGATCGTGTTGCGGCAATGCGCGCTCGTGGTGCGAAGCCGCGTCCGCCGGGAGCGCAAACTGGCCGGCTTTCGCGAATCGCGCGATACCGGCCTAGCCTCCGCAGGCGATCCGATCTTTTGGCTGCTCGACGAAGAGCGACGGCAAATCGTGCGCGAGGAGCTCGCCGCCTTGGATGAGCCCTCGCGGCGGCTCCTGGTGTGGAAATATGTGCAAGGCCTGCCCTACGAGGAGATCGGCTCGCGCATCGGCGGCACGAAGCATGTGGCCGAGTACCGAGTGATCGAGGCCAGAAAACGATTGCGCCGCCGGCTCGAAGCCCGCGGCCTGGAGGGAGACGACCCTTGATCGACTCGATCGACGAGCGCGATATTCTGCGATTCGCCAGCGGAGAAATGGACGCGGGCGAGGAACGCGATTTTTTGACCCGTTGCGAACTCGCGCCCGAGACATGGCGCATGGCGACGCTGGCCGTGGCGGAACACCGGCGCGTGGTCGCCGTCTTGCGCGAGTTTGCGAGTGTGACCCCGGCGCGCGTGGCCGGCGCGAAGCGCGCTTGGCGCCAAGCGGCGCTGGCCGCCGGCGCGCTCGCGGCGGGCATCGTGATCGGTATTGCGGGAACGTCGCTCCGGCGACCGTCGCCCGAGCCCGACACGATACTAGCCGGTCCTGTCACCGCGAAGATCATCGTCGAGCGGCCCGGCATTGAACGGAGGGGCGTCGCGGAGACGGGCGCGATTTCGCCGGCGCCGGAAGCAATTGATTCCAACGCGGTCGCGCGGCAGCCTAGTGTCTCGCTCGACGACAATGAATCGTTTTCACCGGCTCCGATCATCGCCGAAGCTGATCGCGAACTGCTGGCCGATCGAGGCTTCGAGGTCGAAGAGGAGCCGACGCTCTATATCGTGACCGCCAAGAACGGCACGCGCTGGGCTGTGCCCACCCGCCGAGCGGTTATGCACTATTCGGGCGTCGGCGAAAACCGCCGAGCGGTTGAGCCGCGGTGATGTGATTCGTCGGCAATGCCTGTGTTCGCGATATTTGCGGATGGCCGTTGCTGCTTCGTGTATCGAAATCGAACATTAACTGGGGAGGATGTTTCCATGAAAATTGGACCCGTTGAAGTGTTGGTCGCCGCGGCCCTGGCGCTCGGTTTCGCGCCGCAAGGCGGCTTTGCCGAAGAGGCGCCGGTTCCGGCCGCCGCGAGCGCGTCGGCCACGGCTCCGACCGATGCGTTGGCTGCGGGCTCGACCGCCGCGTCGGGCTCGACCGCCCAGAGTGAATCGTCGACTGCGGTGAGGGCCAAGCCCGGAGTGAAGCTCGAGACCATTTTAGTCGGCGAAGTCATCACCCTGGCGCCCGACGGAAGCGTGCATGCCACGGAAGTGGGCGGCGAACTGCCGCAAGACGTGCTCGAAAAGCTTCCGCCCGAGGTACGTGAACAAATTCAAAAGTCTCGCCGAACGGATAAGGCCGCCAGGCGGCACGCCATGACGATCGTGGTCGATGTCGACGGCAAGCATCAAGAATTTCACATTGATGGCAACAATGCTGATTCGCTCAAGGCGATCACCGAGCAGGGCGACAAGCTGCCGGCGGAAATGAAGCGGTCGCTCCAAGCAGCATGCGATGCCATTAAGAAAGCCCGCGAAGAAAACGAAGCTCGGGCCCAGAAAATTCGCGCCGAGATGGACCGCGTTAAGGCGGGCCGGGAAGCGAATGAATCCATGGCTCAAAAGATGCGGGCCGAGCACGAAGCAATGGCTCAGAAAATGCGGGCCGAAATGGAGCGGATTCGCGCGAATGCCGGTCGAACGGCGCAGAGCGGCGAGGGAAATCCGGCCCGCGAGGTCAACTCCAAGCTCGATGAAATCCTGAAGCGATTGGATCGCATGGAAAAAGAGCTCGCTTCGCTTCGCGGCGAAGGCGCGAAGGAAGCGGCCAAATAAATAGCGACTTGCAACCGCGAGCGGCCTATTCTGCCGCGAGCAGCTAAATCAAGCTCGGGGCGAAGCGCGGCGCATAAGCATCGCGGCTTCGCCTCGGGCTCTTTTCAGGCGATCAGCTCCGACACGATCTGCCCATGCACGTCGGTCAGGCGGAAGTCGCGGCCGGCGTAGCGGAAGGTGAATTTTTCGTGGTCGAAGCCCATGAGCTTCAGAATCGTGGCGTGCAGGTCATGGACATGCACTCGCTTCTCGACGGCTTGGAAGCCGAACTCATCGGTGGCCCCGTGAACGTAGCCCCCGCGCACTCCGCCGCCGGCCAAGAGCATCGTGAAGCCGTGGTGGTTGTGGTCGCGGCCGTTGATCTTGCCGCCATTGGAGCCGGCCTTCGGGAGCTCGACCACCGGCGTGCGCCCGAACTCGCCGCCGATCACGACCAGGGTCTCGTCCAACAAGCCGCGCTGTTTGAGGTCTTTCAGCAGGGCGCCGATCGCCTGATCGCATTGCTTGGCCAGCCGGCGATGGTTCACTTCGATATCGTCGTGGCTATCCCAGGGCTGACCCTCGCCATGCCATAGCTGCACGAACCGCACCCCGCGCTCGACCAATCGCCGCGCGATGAGAATCTGCCGCGCCTGCTCGCCAGGGCCGTACATATCGAGAATATGCTTCGGCTCGCGAGTCACATCAAAAGCCTCGGCCGCTTCGGTTTGCATCTTGTAGGCCAGCTCGAGCGACTGGATGCGGGCCTCGAGCGCCGCGTCGTTCTGCCGCTCGAGGCGATGCCGCGAATTGAGCTGCTGCACGAACTCCAATTGCCGCCGCTGCTGCTCGGGAGTGGCGACATGGTTCTTGATGTTGGCGATCAGCTTTTCAATGTCGGTATGCTGGGTGTCGACATACGTGCCTTGATAAATGCCCGGCAGGAAACCGGCTTGCCAGTTTTGCGATTCTTGAATCGGATAGCCGTGCGGACACATGGCCACGAAACCGGGTAGATTTTGATTCTCGGAGCCCAGGCCATAGGTGAGCCAACTGCCCAGGCTCGGCCGCGGCAGGCGCGACTCGCCGCAGTTCATGAGAAGCAGCGAAGGCTCATGGTTTGGCACATCGGCATGCATCGAACGCACGACCGCCACGTTGTCGATGCACTCGCCCACATGCGGAAATAGTTCGCTGACCTCGATGCCGCTCTGGCCGTATTTCGAGAATTTGAAGGGCGAGGGAAAGGCGGCGCCGGTCGGCCGCTCGGTCTTGAGATTGGGAGTCGGCAGCGGCTTGCCGGCATATTGGGCCAGCGCCGGCTTGGGGTCGAAGGTGTCGACCTGCGACCAGCCGCCATTCATGAAAATATGAATCACATGCTTCGCCTTGGCCGGCAGCGGCGCCGGCCGCGCGGCGAGCGGATGATCGGGGTCGACATCCACGGCCCATGCCCTCGTATCGGCGCCGAGCAGCTGCGCCGCGGCCAGCGAGGCGAAGCCCATGCCCGATCGCCGTAGCAACTCGCGTCGAGAAAAGAGAAGCTCGCGGTTCGTGGGATTCATGGTCTTTGTCTCCGGCCGAAGCCCTCGGCGCCGTTTCGGATCGTGAAGGAGCATGGGCGGCGCCTTCGGATCTCGGCCCGAAACGAGTAACTACGATCCTAACCCGAAAGGCACGCGAGGGCACGCAAGCGGGGCATCGCCGCCGCTGGCTTCCCACATGCTAGTCGACAAAAATAAACTCGTTGGTCAACAGAATTGCTTGCGCGTAACTCTGCCAAGCATTGAGCTTGCCGTCGGCGGCGTCGGCGCCTTGGGCGGCAAGAAACTGACGGCCGAGCGAAATCTCTTCATCACTGGGCGCCCGGCCCAACGCGAGCAAGTACATTCGGCGGATTCGAATATCGGGCTCGGCGAGCGACGCGACATCGGCCCGGCCGGCAAAGTCGCGAGCTTGCTGGGCCGCGAACGGACTATTGAACAAAAACAGCGCCTGCTGCGGCACCGTGGTCACGAAGCGGGTGGGGGTATGCGTGTCGGGACTGGCCATGTCGAAGGCGCGAAACACGCCGGGCAGATTCTGCCGGTCGATCGAGCCATAGATCGTGCGGCGATGGCTGAACGGCTCGGTCGTGAGATCGACCGAGATTCCGCCCAAGCTCGGGTCGAGCGTGCCCGCCGTGGCCAAGAGCGCGTTGCGCGTGGCTTCCCAATCGAGCCGCTGACGATTCATCTTCCACAGCAACCGATTCGCCGGATCGATCTGCTTGCACTCGGGCCGGTCGGCGCTCGACTGGCGATACACGCCGCTGAGCAGAATAAGACGCTGGAGCGCTTTGGTCGACCAGCCCGACTCCATGAGTCGCCAAGCCAGATAATCGAGCAACTCCGGATGCGTGGGCGGATCGCTCCGCAAGCCAAAATCGCTCGTCGTTCGCACCAGTCCCACGCCGAAATGATGCTGCCACACACGGTTGACCCAGACCCGCGCCGTAAGCGGATTGTCGCGGCAAACAATGGCGCGGGCCAGTTCCAAGCGGCCGCTGCCTTTTTCGAACGGTTTGCGCTCCGACTCCGACAGGCACGCGAGAAATTGGCGCGGTGTTTCCGCGCCGCCGGCGCCGGGGTTGCCTCGCACGAAGATGCGCTGCTTCACCGGGGCCGGTTTATCGACCATCGCCATCGCGCTTGCCGGCGCCTCGGGCGAAGCCATCCAATCGGTGACTTTGTTTTCGAGCGCCACGAGTTTATTGTGCTGCGCCGTGTTGAGCAGTTTGCGAAACTTATCGGGCTGAATATCGAGCGGCAGCCGGTGGCCATGTATGTGGCCCCGCAGCTCTTCGGTGTCCGCGTCGGCGAGTTGGGTGGGCGCCGGTTGCCGCCCTTCGCTCGCGGCGGAGACCGCTTGGCGCCATGCGTCGTCGGCTCCGGAGAGCAGATGTTGATACACGCGGGCCACATCGGCCAGCGAGTTGAGCGGAGCCGCGGCGAGGCGCTCGGCCATGCGCCGGTTGATCCGCCCCGGGCCCGGCGCCGATTCCTCGCCCGCCGCCATGCGCGAGAAGTGGGCGACAAGCATCGCGGCCGCGTCGGCAAAGCGATCGGCCGGAACTTCGGCCAGCGCGGCCCAGGGACCGAACACGGGATCGAACGTTTGTTGCTCGACGATCGGCTTCAAGAAGTCGCGCCAGCGATTGAACGCCTGCGGGTGCAGATTGCCGGCCTTCTCGCCGACCGTAAACGATTTAGGGGCGCCCTGCCGGATCGCCTCGAGCGACGCCAGCCAATAGTCGGCCATGCGATTGCGCGAATCGGCCATGAACTGCTCGCGCTCGGAGTCGAGAAATTCGATCACCGCCTGTTCGCGCTTGGCAAGCTCGCTGGAGAACTGCTCGCTCGGCGGCTCGATCGCCACCGTGCGCTCATCGGTCGAGGCGAAGATACCATAGAGCGAGTAGTAATCGGCCGTCGGGATCGGGTCGAACTTGTGATCGTGGCACCGAGCGCAGGCCACGGTCAGGCCCAAGGCGCCGCGCGCCACCACATCGATCCGGTCGTCGATGATGTCGGGCTGATTGTTGAGGAATCGTCGGCCCAATGTCAGGAAGCCGAGCGCCGCGAGATTTCGCTTGTCGTTGCTTTCGCCCAGGCAATCGGCCGCGAGTTGCTGTTCGAGAAAGCGGTCGTAGGGCAGGTCTTCGTTGAAAGCCCGCACGACCCAGTCGCGATAAGTATACGCGTAGGGATACTTGCGGCTCTCCATGAAAGTGTAGCCCTTGGTGTCGGCATAGCGGGCCACGTCGAGCCAGTGGCGGCCCCAGCGTTCGCCATAGCGCGGCGAGGCGAGCAGCCGATCGACAAGATGCGCATAGGCCTCGGGATCGGTGTCGGCCACGAACGCCTCGACCTCGTCCGGTCGGGGCGGGAGGCCCAGAAGATCGAACGTTGCCCGACGAATGAACACGCGGCGATCGGCCGACGGCGAGGGGGTCAACCCGTTTTTCTCGAGCGCCGCCAGCACGAATCGATCGACCGGCGAGCCCCAGCCCTCGGGCGACGATGCGACGCTCGGCGCCGCCGGCTCGAGGACCGGCCGAAATGCCCAGTGCCGCCGCCACGCATCGACCGCCGGCGCCGGCGCGGTTGTGTTCGTCGGCCCGGCGGCGTTATTCGCCGGCCAGGGACTGCCGAGCCGCACCCAATGCGCGAGCGCCGCCACCGCCGTTTCCGGCAGCTTCCCATCGGGGGGCATCTTCGGATCGTCGGCATAGCGCACCGCTTGGACGAGCGGGCTCGCGTCGGGATTGGAGCCCGACAGCACCGGTCCGCTATCGCCGCCACGGCGCAGGGCCTCGGCCGAGTCGAGCCGCAGGCCGCCTTTTTGTTTCTCGGGCCCATGACACGATTGGCAGCGCGTGGCCAAAACCGGGCGGATTTCTTTTTCGAAGAATTCAATTGCCGCGGGGTCGGGCGAGGCAGCGCCGGCGCCGGGCGAATTCGCGGCGTCGTCGGCAACGGCGTCTGGCACGCTCAAGAATACGAGCCACCCGGCGACGACCATGTTTCCCGCCGCGAGGCGAGTGCTCCACGCCGCGAGGCGAGCGCTTCGCCGAACAAGGGCGCGTTGCTGCCCGCGCAGCGACCAGCAAACCAGCCTAAACGGGGCTCTGCTCATGGGGGAGATTTCGATCGCGGGGGCGGGATCGGCGCTTGCCTCGAATTTGGCGAGCGCCGATCGGTAAAGGTGAGGTCGCGGCGCTGGGCAGTGTCGGGCCACGCGCGGCGCGAGCAGCCCGGCGCGAAATCGCGCGGCCTGCCAAACGCCCGTTCATAATATCGCGATGCATGAGGCGCGTCCAGAAAAAGCCCCCCAAAGGCGTGGGCCTGGCAACGGTTTTTCGGCGATTGGCCAAGACGGGCCGCAGGGCGTTGCACGGTGGCGTGCCCCGCCAAGGGCGTGGCGAAGCGGGCGCCTCGGCTTTCAGCGAGATGGCGGAGCCAGGACGTCGTTATTCACGCCTTTGGCAACGATCGTTCCCAGCGGCGGACACATGTGTCGACGATCGCTAGGTCACGGAGCAAGTGGGCGTCGCGCAAATGCCCGCCATCGAGCGAGCGGCCGCAGGTGGCTCGTCCCCGCGCATGAAAGTCGATTAACCGCTCGACTCGGGGAAGCATTTGCTCATAGATCGCCCCGGCGACCGGGCTCTGCTTGGGGCATTGCCAGCAGGGCGTGGGGCTCTCGGCCGGGCGGGCAAGCGGGCGGCCATTCCACAGTTTGATCCGATGGGCCTCATCGTGCATCCAGGCCGTGCATCGCTCGCAAGTCCGCTCCGCGAGCCGCGGATGGGCGAGCGCTATGCCCACGGCCCAAGCCAGGCGGCGCTCGTCGCGCCGTTCGCGGTATTCGCCCACGCTCTGCCCTCTCTCGGCCGCCGCGAAGACGAGCTTCCGATGCTCGCTCCGCGTTGCTTCCGACCATCGCGGATCGATCTCTCCGTCCGAGTGGCCGAGCACCACCGCCGGCAGCCTGGCAAACACGGCCCGCTCGAGCGCGAACAAATTCTCGCCCGTTACTAGGATCGCCGAGCCATCCGCGGCATCCGAGCCATTCTCGCAAGACGCGCCGTTCTCACGACCCGAGTCAACCGAATGGCAGGCGATGATCCGCTGGGCCACGAATTCAGCCACCCGGCGATCAGCTTCGTCGGGCGCGAGCCGCCGACACGCTTCGCCGAGCCGAGCCCGCTCCTCGACCAGCGCCGGCCGATAGACAAACCGCAGCCCGCTTTCGGCGCCCGGGCCCGCGGCGGCATCGGCCAGATAGCCGGCGAGCGAATAAACATCGTCGAAATACTCGCGAGCGACGGGCGATGCAGCGCCATGCGGCGCAGCGCCGCCCGTAGCACCCAACCGACCCGCCGCTTCGCGTTGAACCGTTGCGTGCATGGCGACCTCCCAAAACATTCGCGAGCGATGCCCATACGGCGCTCCAGGCGCGCCCGCCAACTGTAACAAAGACATTGGCCCGGTTTCGAGACAAGAAATGGGCGAGCATCGCGCAAGCGGTCCGCATGCGCCGCGAGCGGATTTCGGCTCCTCCGCCGCTTGACAGCGGTCTTGAGAATTCGAAAAGATGTGGAGGCAAGCCGCCGCCCAATGTGTTTCCATCAAGCCGAACCCTCCAGGAGTTTTTCCCCATGTCGCATTGTCTCAAAGGTCGCGTTGCGCTCGTGACCGGCTCCAGCACCGGGCTCGGCAAGGCCATTGCTTTCGGACTCGCCGAAGCCGGAGCGCGGGTGGCGGTGAACTATGCTCGCAATGAATCGCGGGCCCGCGCCATGTTCGATGAATTCCAGAGCGCCGGCCACGAAGGGCTGCTGGCGCGGGCCGATGTGACCAACGCCGACGAAGTCAATCGCATGTGCCGCGAGACTGGCGAGAAACTTGGGCCGATCGATATCGTCGTGGCCAACGCCACCTGCGAGCAGCCGCTCAAGCCGATCGAAGAATACGATTGGGCGTTTTACCAATCGATGCTCGACTTCTTCGTCAAAAGCCCCTACTTGCTCACCCTGGCCACGCTCGAACACATGAAGCGCCAGCGCTGGGGGCGGATCATCAATATCACGAGCGAGGTGTTTCAGCTTGGCGTAGCGCCTTTCACGGCGTATGTGGCGGCCAAGGGCGGCCAAACCGGTTTTTCACGCAGCTTGGCCCGCGAGTTGGCGCCGTTTGGAATCACGGTCAACATGGTCGCTCCCGGCTGGGTTCCGGTCGAGCGCCATGAAACCGATCCGCAAGAAATGAAAGACGCCTACCTCGCCACCGTGCCGGCTGGCCGCTGGGGGACGCCGGCCGACGTGGCCGCGGCCGTGACCTATTTCGCCAGCGAAGGCGCCTCGTTCGTCACCGGCCAAACCATTTCGGTGACCGGCGGACACACCGTGCATTGACAAACGGTCGCCGAGCGATGGAAGTCCATCTCCCCTCGCATCGTGCAATGCCTGAATCGCTTCCGGCCGTGCCTGCCCGGCGCCGGCTGATTTTCAACACGCAACGGCTCAGGTTGCGCGCTCGCGCGGCACGGTGTTCGACGTGGTCGCGTTGCGTGCCGGCTTCGCGGCGGTGCTCGCCGTGGGCTTCGCGGTCGGCTTGGTCGCGCGGATCGATGCCATCCAGTCGCGCTCCAGCTCCGCCGGTCCATTGATGCGGTAGACCTCCCGCAGCGCCGTCTCGTATCCCTTGTTCATGGCGCACTCGACGAAGTTGACGAACTGTTCCGACGACTGACCGCGATCGACCAGATACTCGGTGAGTGAAATGCTCTGGCCATAGAAAGCGGCCCAGCGGCTGGCCGGCGGGTAATCGTCCATCGTGAAGAGCTCGGCGATACGAAACGCGGAGCGCGTGGCCACGGCCTGGTGCAGGTCGCGCAGGTGACCCTGCCGTTTGGCAAAGGGATCGGCCAAGGTGGCCACGCCTTCATCGGCCCAGCGAGGCAGTCGCTGCCCGGCGAAGCGGTCGGCCAGCACCACATGCGTCATTTCATGCGGCAGGGCCGAGGTTTGCCAGTGTGCGTCTTGGCCGCGAACATCAATGCGCCGCACATGAATCCGACCGCGATCCTGATCCACGAGCGAGGAAGCGACCGTCATGTTGCCGCCCGGCCCGACCGCGCGAACATAGCCGGCGGCGGTCGAGTGGATGATGATATCGCACTTGGGCGACCAGGGCTCGGAGACCGCTTTTTGAGCGGCTCCGGCGCCGAGCCATTTTTCGATGAGTTGGCTTCGCAACGTTTCGCACGAATCGCAAATTTGCCGACTCGCGGGCTGGGCGCCATAGACCAGCACCCGAAAGTTCGCCGACTCGGTCACAAGCCAGCTACTCTTGAACGAGATCGCGGCCGCGCTCGGCCGAACAGCCGCGGCGCGAGTCTCGGCGGCATGGGCAGCGGAAGTGGCGATCATGGCCGCCGAGAACATGCACGCAACCGCGATCGCCGCCCCCACGCGAACGATCGAGTTGTGCGAAGCTCGGCGCGGCCACGAATCGCCCCCCGCAATCCGACACGACCCCAGGTCTCTTCCCTTTGCTCGCGGCGCGCCCCAAACACGCGGCGAACGAACTCGACTTCCTTGACGGATTTGACTTCCCTGCGGGGAACGAGACATGTGGTAGCGCCCCAAAAGTTTTGTAAGAACCGGCCGGCTGAATCCGACTGCTCGGTTCGCGAGCAGCTGCGTCCTTGGGGAATCGCGATAAAGCAAATCAAAGGCCAATAACTTAATGCGGGATGCCGCCGATCTGTAACACGCTGAAATAAAGAGCTTTGCGTCGATCGCTTTTTTGACGATCGCCGCGAGGCGCTTCGATTTCGCGAGGGATCGTGCTTGCATTCCAGGCGCCGCTCGCAAATCACCTAAGCAGCGGCCTCGACCCTGGCGCTCGGGCAAACCGGGGGCAGCCCAGAAGGTCGCAAAAACCGAATAAGTGGCGCCTTCCGAAAAACCGGCAAACTCACCGTTTTCGTTTCAACTGCCAAAACCCGATTGTCCGACAAACCTACTAAGGGGACGGCGCCCGACAACGATCCTTGCCCTTGCGAGTGGCGAGACAGGATCGGGCCCGTTGATCAAGTTCGATCCAGGGGGGATTCATCATGCGTTGCAGGGCGTTTTGGAGAGCGACCGCGTTGGGCCTGCTGGCGATAGCCGGAACCACGGCCCTAGCGGCTTCGCCCACAAGAGTTGCGCGTCGTGCGGCAGACGACGCCAGTCCAGTTCCGACACAAGCGCCCGACGCTGGCCCCGTGGCGGAAGAGCCATCGCCGCCGGCCCCGAACGCCGCTTCCGACGACGCCGCGCCGCCCGCGGATTCCAGCGCCGGCGGGCCCGAGGAAAACATTCCCACTCCGCCGGCCGGTGGATCGTCGTGGGACGATCCCTACTTGCGCTCCGGCGGTTACGACAACGATGGCGGTCCGCTCGGCGGCTGCGACCTGGGCTGCGGCCAGGGCTGCGGCTGTTGCTTGCCGCCACATGGCCTCTATGCCGGGGCCGACTATCTGTATTGGTGGGTGCAGGGCATGAACACCCCCGCCTTGGCCACGACCAGTCCGGTGGGCACCGCGCAAGGTTCGGCGGGCGATCTGCCCGGGGCCACGGTGCTCGATGGAGGCAACCGGATCAATGGCCAAGGTCGCTCGGGCGGGCGGTTCACGCTCGGCTATTGGTTCGACCCGAATCAAACGATCGGCATCGAATCGCAATCCTTCTTCCTCCAGCAGACGCATACCTCCTACAACTCCGGCGTGTCGCAGGGAACTCCGATCTTGGCGCGGCCGTTTTACGATGTGAACACCGGCGCCCAAAACTCGGACCTGATTGCCTTTCCCGGACTCGTGGCCGGACAGATCACCACCGCCGCCACGACCAAGGTCTTTGGCACGGAAGTAAATCTTCGCCGGGCGCTGTCGGGCAATGGCCCGGTGCGGCTCGATGGAATGATCGGCTACCGCTTCATGCGATTCGACGAAGGGCTCGGCATTCAGACCGTGAGCTCGTCGACCGCCACCGGCGGTTCGGTTCCGGTGGGCACAACCTTCAATATTCGCGATAACTTCGGCACGCAGAACATGTTCAACGGTCTGAACCTCGGCCTGCGGTGGATGTATGATCGCGGCGGACGCTGGTCATTCGACGCGGCGCCGAAGGTGGCCGTGGGCGCCATGCAGCAACAGGTGTCGATCCAGGGCAACACCGTGACCACGGTGCCGGGCTATGCTCCCACCCATGCCAATGGCGGCATCTTGGCTCTGCCCCGCGATGCTTACGGCGGCAATATCGGAACTTATTCCCGCAATCGCTTCGCCGCGATTCCCGAATTGCAACTCAACCTCCACTATCAATTGCGGCGGAATGTGCGGCTCAATGTCGGCTACACCTTGCTGTTCCTGACCGATGTCGTGCGGCCGGGCAGCGAGATCGATCCTCGGGTCGACACGAACCGCTTCCCGCCGGTGCTCCCCACGACGAGCGCCTTTCCGCAGTTCTCTTGGAACCAGCAAAGCGTCTGGATTCAGGGGATCAACCTCGGCGCCGAAGTTCGCTTCTAATCGCCGATCGCGAGTTCGACGCCGCGTGGCGTGAAATAGAAAAACCGGCCGTTCACTCCCTGCTGGGGGAAAGAACGGCCGGTTTGTTTTTTTAAGGATCGTCCATGGGCCGCCTCGCGCGGCGGCGGGCTTGGCGGACCGCTAAATCGTTCAACTGGCCATTAGATTAGGTCGAGCCGACGGGGCTGCCGGCGCAGGGCGCGGCACTCGGCGCACACGCCGTTGATAATCAGCCGATGCCCTGTGACGCGAAAGTTGTGCTCCCGGCCGACCGCCTCGCGCAGCTGGGCCATCACTTCGCTGCTGAACTCGATCAGCTTGTTGCACCGCTGGCAATGCAGGTGGTCGTGTTGCGGATAGCCATAGTCATGTTCATAGACGGTGCGGCCGCCTAGGGCCATGTCGCGCAGCAGCCCCGCGTCGACAAGCTCGGTGAGGGTGCGATAGACCGTCGGTCGACTGACACGTTGGCCATCGGCCACGGCGCTGAGCAATTGGATCAGGTTTTCGGCGTCGAAATGATCGTGCTGCCGGAAGACTTCATCGACAATCACGCGACGCTGCTGCGTGATTCGCTTGCCGCGACTCTGCAAGAACTCCTCGAACCGCTCGCGCGGCGATGAAGCAACCTCCACGGAACCAAGCGCGAATTCATTCGACATAAGCAACAACGGCGCGGGTAGCGTCGGACCACCAATGCCCCATCGCCCGAGACGCGACGGGTCAAGCAGGAGAGAATCGCCCCCCCGGTGGTCGGGGTGGTTGCGATTGTCCCTAGTACCGATTGTAAAGCGCCACGCTCTGATTTCAAGCGCGTGGCGGTCCGAGCGCCGCTTGCCACCGGCGGGCGAGTTTTAGCCAATCTCGTCCAAGAGCCGGCTAACCGCGCCGCTGAGTCGCTCGGGGGTTTCGTAGGTTCCCGATTGAATCGCCGCCCGCAGCGCCGAGACGCGATCTTGGCGGATATCCGGCACGTCGTTCAGCAGCGAGGCAGCCTGCCCGGCCGAGGACAATTGGAGTTCGGCCGCGGGCGACGACTCCGACGCCGAGGCGCCGGACGAGCCATAGGCCTGGCTCGAAGCATGGGGACCCGAAAGCGACTGCGCGCCATGCAACTGCGAAACACCTGAGATTTGCATCACGATTCTCCTTGCGGACAAAACCGAGTCATTCGTCGTCGCCCCATTATGCCAAGCATGGGCCGGCGGAAGAACGCCAAAGTCTGTCGAAAAGCGGTGGTGGAAATGCGGAAAATTCTGGGCCGACGTTTTATGAACGATTCCGCTTCGCGCGACGCTGGCTCGCCTGTTCGATCGACCTGGACGGATACGCCGTGATCGGCAAGTCCATTTGGGAAGTGATCTTAGGTCGAACGAACCTCATGGAGCCAGCACACCGCCGCACACTCGCTAACCGTTCAATTCTACGCCACACATCTGCCGGCGCCGCTTTCCGTGTCGGAGGATCGACTTTGCATGCGCTTGTAGGCGCCTACAGCATCGACCGGGAGAGCGGGGGCCATTTGATGAAACTCTTTTGGGCGTAATACTTTAACATTCGCTTCCGCACGATTGTTCCGCGAACGCGGCTTCTGCCGTCCCTATCGCGGAGCGCCGTGCGACCCTTGCCATCGGCGACCCGATGTTTCCGGCCCCCGACAACGCCAATCGAACACTGCAACCGCCATGCCAGAGATATTTGGAACACCGCAAGTCGCGTCCCAGGGCGTTATGAGCAAACAGCTTGCGTCAAAAATATCGGCGACATATCGCTCCGTTTCGGCGGCTCGCATCGTTGTAAACCTTGCAATCGCGCTTCAAAGCCGTTCCCATATTCGAGGTGGACCGGGGGCGCCGACCTCGATCGCCGGCGGAAAGCCGCGATTTTTTTCGTGGGCGAAACATTTCCCCGCCGCCGGGGTTTAGATGAGCAACGTCAACATTTCGTTTTCTTCACTCTCCTCACGGAATGCCCGCCATGGTCGCGAAACGTCGCCGGTCGCCTAATTGGAATTCTTTAGTGTGGGGGCCCTTCGTATGCGCGGCCACGACGATGCTGCCGCTTTGCGCCTTGGCCGAAGAGACTGAAAAACCGGCGGCAAGTGATCCAGCGGCGGCCAGCGAAACCGCGCCGCCGGCAGCGACCGAGGCCGCGAAGGAAGCGTCCCCGGCGGCCTCCACGACAACTACCACCATGAGCGCCAAGGCGCTCTTCGAGCGTCTCGACGCCAACCACGATGGCAAGCTCACGACCGATGAAGTGCCCGCCGAAAAGCGGCGCTTGCTCGCGCGCATCCTCAAAGCCGCCGACCGCGATGGCGACGGTGCGCTCACGGCCGACGAGCTCGCCGCCGGGCTCGAGCGACAAAAGCCCGAGCGAGTGCGCGAGGAAAAGTCGCCCGCGCAATTGGAAGGCGGACTGCCCGACCCGGAAGTGCTGTTCGCTCGCCTCGACGTGAACGGCGATGGCAAGATCACCAACGCGGAAATTCCCGACGACGCTCGCGAACGTTTTGGAAAGCTGCTCGAGCGGGCCGACAAGGATGGCGACGGTGCGCTCACCAAGCAAGAGCTCACCGAAGGCATCCAGGCGTATGCGAAGGAAATCCGGGCCATGATCGATGACGCCCAATCGCCCCGGGGCGTGTTCCGCTATCTCGATGCCAACGGCGACGGAAAAATCACCATGGACGAAGCGCCCGTCGACAAGGCCCCGAATTTCGAGAAGCTCAAAGCCAAGTTCGACGCCGATGGCGATGGGGCGCTCAACGAAGAGGAGTTCATCAAGGGACTGACGCGCGTCCGGCAACTTCAGTCCATGGGCATTCTGCCGAAGCCGGATGGCGAGATCGACGCCACGAAGTCCCGCGCCGCCAAAAAGACATCGGCGAGCGACGCCGAAAAAAGCTCCGGCGATAAAGAAAAAGACAATGCCGGCAACGACGCCTCGCCTTCGGAGGCCTCGAGCAAAGACGCGGCGAAAAAAGACGCCTCGACGAATGAGGCGCCGGCGGCCGGCAAAATAGTCGAGCGGCTCAAGCAAATGGATCGCGACCACGACGGCAAACTCAGCCTCGAGGAATTCGGCAACCGCAAGCGGCTCTTCGAAGCGCTCGACACGAATCACGATGGCTTTCTCGATCGCGACGAGCTCAAAGCCCAAATCGGCAAACTCCGCGATCGGATCGAGGCCGCCAAACAGTAGAGCGGAGCGCCCTATTGAAAAATGCCACGATGGCGACGTCGTGGCATTTTTCGATTTCGCCAAGCGCCGAGCTTCGCATTCAACGGATTTGCGGGTCGAGTCGGCTAATAAATTGGCGCTCCGGCGGCCGATAATTCACCCTAAGGGCGGTTCTTTTTCTTCGGCGCCACACCAGCGCATAAGCGACTTGTTGAACCTTTCAACAGGGCGCCCGGGGACGTTGTTTCCAGGCCCGTGGCAGCCGATTGTGATCTTGCCACGCGCGTAGCATGCCGCGTTGACGCCGCGCTGCCAGCTCTTGCCTACTCGCCTCACGAAAACCCCGCCCGGCGGCACATTCGCCTACCTCACTTCCGAAAAAGGATTCCAATCATGCTCAAGCCGATCCGCGTTTTCGCATTGATGATGGCAGCCGGGATCATGGTCGGCCAAGCTCTGGCCGATGACACCGTGAACACGACCCAGCAACCGACGGCGACGGCCCCGCAACGCCCCACGGCTCGTCGCAGCTATTCGGCGCCGCCCACGCTGCCCTGGCCCGCCTATGCCAACTACGGCAATCCGGTCGGCAGTTCTTATAGCAGAGCGGCCGGGCTCCGCTCGGGCCAGATTTTCGGCACGTTTGGCAATCGCCCGGCCGATGCCCGCGCCCGCGGCAGTTATTAGTCCGCCTGCGTCTGACATCGCGCCCCGCGCGATTCGGTTCGCTCAAAGGGCGAGACGATCTCGCGTTTTCCCGATTTCCGGAATTCGCTCGGTCGCCTCGCCCGACGGCGTTTATCGGGCCGTTGAATAGTTCAACCGGCTGTCATGCTCTTCCGTCGCGCGATTAGCTCTTGCCCAAGAGCCCGCGCCCGCGGAGCCAATCGGCGCAGCAATCGCTCCAAGCGCTCGTGCCCGGTATCGAGCGGCCGAGGCCCACGCCATGCGGTCCTTTTTCGAAGATCAAGAGTTCGGCCGGCACTTTGGCTTGTCGCAGCGCCAGATAAAATGCCACGCTGTTTTCCGGCGGCACTCCGCTATCTTGATCCGTGTGGAACAAGAATGTCGGCGGGGTCTGGCTCGTGACCTGGGTTTCGTTGGAAAAACTTTTCACCAGTTCCGGGTCCGGACTTTCGCCCAACAGATTCCGCCGCGAGCCTTGATGCGTGAACGGCTCGGTGAACGAAATCACGGGATAGCAAAGGATCATGAAGTCGGGCCGGCAGCTTGTCCGATCGATCGGGTCCGCGGCGTCGGGCTTGCCGGAATCGAACTTGGTGCCCGCCGACGAGGCCAGATGTCCGCCGGCCGAGAAGCCCATGATGCCGATCCTCTCGGGCTTCACGCCCCACTGGCTGGCGCGAGCCCGCACGGTGCGAATCGCGCGCTGGGCGTCGTCGAGCGGAGCCGGGTGTCCATAGCCTTTGCCGCGGTGGCGATATTCGAGCACGAAGGCCGCCACCCCGATCGAGTTGAGCCACTCGCCGATATCCTTGCCTTCGTGGCCGATCGCGAGGCCGCCATAGCCGCCGCCGGGACAGACGATGATCGCCGTGCCAGTGGCTTTGTCGGCCGGGGGAATCCAAGGAGTGAGGGTTGGCTTATCGGCGTCTTTGTCGCCCTTGGCGCCCGGCGCGCCTTGCGGCCAGAGCAATTCGCGTTGCGGCTCGGCGGCCGCGCTCGGAGGCGCTGATTCCCAGCGCGGCGCAAAGGCCAAGGCAGCCCGAGACGATGAAGATCATGGTGCGTGTCACGGCAGTCGTCCTCCAAAAAAGCGAAGTCTGGCGAGGGGGGTGAATAGCGAGGATTCGCGGCGGCGGTCGCCGCCGCCTATCGTAAGTCGCAACCCGGCGCCGACGCCAGCATTTTTTCGCGCGAAGCCGCGAGCCAGCGGCCGTGGAGCGAGGCGGGAGCGCGACATCCGACACTCGCGCGCTCGAATTCGGTCGCCACGCGGGAGCTCCCACACAAGCCAGAATTGCCAGCGAAGGAATTCTTTCGCTTGCGCTTCAAGCTTGCATGCTCCATGAGGCGGCCTCATCGCACCCCGCGGCGCCAGCGATGTCGCAAGTATTCCCACAAGGTCGGGTGGCTCCATAAGCGCGATTCGCCGGGCGGTCGGGCAACGTTTGGCAACGAGTCGGCGAGCGCCGCGCGGGCGACTTCGAGCAAAAGCGGCAGGCCCACGGCGAGTTGCAGCAGGGGGTAGGTCGTAAAATTGTCGCGCGACGTGGGATGGATCCGCGCTTGGGCGGCGATGGCGCCGGTGTCGATGCCCGGATCGACGCGATGCACGGTCACGCCGCAAGCCTCCGGCATTCCTTCGACCAGGGCCCAATAGCCGCCATGCACACCGCGAAACAGCGGCGTGACGCCGGCATGCACATTGAGCACCGGCGCGTCGATCTCGGACAACAGCTCGCGCGACAGGATGCCCACGCCATGAATTATCACCAGCTTCGGCCGCAGCGCTCGCAAGTGGCGCGCGGTCGCGTCGTCGTTGATCGAGGGCACTTGCAGCACGATGTCCGGATCGATCGGCCGATCCCATAGGCCAGACTCTCGCAAGATTTCTTGTTCGCGACGCCGGGCTCCCAGCGCGAGCAGCGGCGCCGCGAGCGCGGAAAACAGAGCTTGACCCAGCGCCTTCCGCCAGCCGAAGCGCCGCGCGCGGCGCGCGAGCAATGCGCGCCGCGAGCCGCTGGCTTCGAGAATCACGCCCGCGATCGGCAACTGGTCTCGCACCGCCTGATAGACGATGCGTGTCGAAGCGCCTTGGCCGCCGAGCAACACGACGGCGCCCTGTTCCAGAGCGATCATCGATGAACCTTCAAGTCGCTCGCGACCGCCGGCTCGAACGCCCTATCCAAGAGCGCCGCTTCGCGCATCGTGGCGCTTCGCATGCCCTGGCTCTCGGCCAACTGGGCGAAGTGGCGCAGCACGGAAGCGAGAAAATCGAGATTCGACGCCAAATTCCGACCAAAATTGTGCGGATGCCACCAAACGTGATAGGTCGCTCCGCGCTCCGCGGCGAATGTCATCTCGCGGCGGATTCGCCGCAGCCGCAACCGCTCGGCGAATCCTTGCTTCGGGCTGGCCGGTCGCAAGAACCGGTCGGCGCGAATGTTCATCGGGCGTCGCGGCTCGTATTGCAATGGCTCGCGGTCGATCGGCGCGATCCGCGGCGAGGTCAAGTCGATGTAGCCGTCGACTAGCCGAGACAGTCGTCGGCCGAACGAGTCTTCTCGCCCATCGCCCACGGAGTGCATCGTCGCGAGATGATTGCCGCGATAAGCCAGAAGTCCTTGTTCGCGGCAGATCGGCAGGTAGTCGGCGCACACCTGATTGCGCGGGAACACGATGCTCTCGGGCCGCGCCGAATCGCGAGCCGACATCGATCGCCGCCGCGAGATCGGCCGCGAACGCTGCCCGCTCCTGGCCTGGCTCGAGACAATAGTAGTGCGAGAAGGTGTGGGTGGCGAGCTCCTGATCGGGCGTGGCGAGAATCCGTTCGATCAGCGAGGGCGCGAAGTGCAGCGGATCGTCGCGCTCGCTGGCGCCGACTTCGTCGAGCGCGAAATACGGCGACAGGGCTCGATTGCAATATCGCGGGCGCTCCTCGGGCAGTGCGCGGAGCATTTGCGATTTGGCGCCGAAAAAAAGCATGCCGACCGTGGCCCAGGTGGCGTGAACGCCGAACTCGCGAAACAGGGCGAGCATGCGCGGTATCGCGAGGCGCGCGCCGAGCAGGTTCTGGCGATAGGCGTCGCGGTAGTTTTTATCGCGCACACCCCAGCGAAGCTCGAAGTCGAGCGAGATCACGAAGCGACCGTGTGGCATGGCGACCATTTTTGGGGGAAAGAGAAACCGTGTCGCCGCTCACGGACCGCGAGTCCAAGCGAATGCCGCGCGGGGACGGACCACGACGAGATAAAGACCGATCCGCCCCGCGTTCCGAGGTCCAGCATAGGCGGCGGGGTCGGTATTCGCGCGCGATGAGAGGAATTTCCCCCCAAGGGAGCTTCGGCGGGCCGGCCGGCGCGAGGCGCTCGCTATGTGCCGCGCACAAGTCCAAACCACTCGATGTGGCGTCGCGCACAGTAGCCGAGGCCCGCCCCCGCGCAGTAAGGCTCGAGCCAGCTTCGCCGCGCCTCGAGCGCCGCCACGTCCACGCCCTCGGGCATGAGCAATACTCGCGAGCGATCGAGCCGCGGAAACAAATCGAGATAGCGCTCCACGACCGCGCAGTCCTCGGGCTCGGAGACGACGAATTTGAATTGATACACATATTCGTCGATCAGCCGCTCGATCACCTCCGGCGCGTGACGCGCCGCTTCGTGGCGATGTCGCCAACGCCCGGCCCGCTGATGATCGGGAGTCGAATTCGCGAGCTTTGGACTGATCGACATTAAATCGCAGGCGACGGGCAAGTAGAGCGTGCCGGCGGTCTCGATCGTGATGTGCCGCTTCTGGTCGGCGAGCGCCGTGGCGAGTGGGATCAACTCCGACCACAGCATCGGCTCGCCGCCGGTAAGCACCACATGTTCCAGGTCCCACTCGGCCACCTGGCCCATGATTTCCTCGACCGAGAGATCGCCACCCTCGGGCGCCCAACTCGTGAAGGGCGAATCACAAAACCAGCACCGCAAGTTGCAGCCGCTGGTGCGCACAAACACGCTCGCCGCTCCGGTGAGCAGGCCCTCGCCTTGAATCGAGCGATAAATTTCGGCGATCTTCATGCGTTGGTTTACGAGAGGCGTGAAACGCGAGGTTATCACACGACCCCGAGGCATCAATGTGCGCCCGGGCGTCAGCTTGCATGGGGCAGCGGGTCGACGAGGCCCGCGGCGGCGAAACCGGCACGGCGAAGCGCGCAGGCGTCGCAGTGTCCGCAGGAGAGTCCGCTGCTCGCGGGATCATAGCAGCTATGCGTGAGCCCGAAGTCGACCCCCAGCGCGGCGCCGCGGCCAATGATCTGGGCCTTGGTCATTTTAATCAGCGGAGTGTGGATGCAAAACTTCAGCCGTTTTTCCACTCCGGCCTTCGTCGCCAGGTTGGCCATGCGCTCGAAGGCGGCGATGTATTCGGGCCGGCAATCGGGATAACCGCTGTAGTCGATCGCGTTGACGCCGATAAAGATATCGGCCGCGTCGAGCGTCTCGGCATAGGCCAGGGCGAGCGCGAGAAACACGGTGTTGCGCCGGCACATAGGTAATCGGAATCCCGACGCCCATCTCGGTCTCGGAGCGATCCTTGGGCACGGAAATATCGGCGGTGAGCGCGCTCTGGCCGAATTGGGCCAAGTCGATCCGCGTCGTCACATGCCGCGCGGCACCCAGCGACTGGGCCACGCGCCGCGCCGATTCGAGCTCGAACCGATGCCGCTGGCCATAGTCGAAGGAGAGCGCATGGACCGCGTGGCCAGCGGCGCGGGCAATCGCCGCCGTGGTCGCGGAATCCAAGCCTCCGGATAACAACACGACGGCAGGTCGCGACATGACGCTTCGCGTTCGGATGCGAGCCCGAACAAAACGAGTCCGAACAAAAAATAAGCTGCCTTGGGTTGCCCCAAACGAACCCGAGGACGATAAAATGTTGTAACACCCGGCGTGGCGGCCCCGCAACCAACGATTCTTCCTTGGCGCGTCGGATCAGGAACTGTTCCGAGGTCCACGCCCCCCGCCATGACCGCACAGCGAACCAAGCCGCTCAAGATCGCCAATGGCGCCGGATTTCTCGGCGACAATCTCGATGCGCCGCGAAGGCTCGTCGAATCGGCCGCGGTCGATTACCTCACGCTCGAATACCTCGCCGAGCTCACGCTCTCGATTCTGGCCCGCAAGCGCGAAAAAAATCCGGCGGAAGGCTTCGCGACTGATTTTGTCGATGTGCTCGGAAGCCTGCTGCCGGCCCTCCGGTCGCAAGCGGGCTTGCGAATCGTGACCAACGCCGGCGGCGTGAACGTCGTGGCATGCGCTCGGGCGGCGGCCCAATGCTTGGGCGCCGTCGGCGAATTGGCCGACACGACGCTGGGGGTCGTGACGGGCGATGACATTCTCAAGCAGATTCCCGTTTGGCAAGCCGAAGGCGAACCCTTCGCGCACTTCGACACCGGCGCACCGCTCGGCGAACTGGCCAAGCGTGTCGTGAGCGCCAATGTGTACCTGGGCGCGGGACCAATTGCCCAGGCGCTTGCCGACGGCGCTCGCATGGTGCTTACCGGACGAGTGGCCGACGCTTCGCTCACGGTGGGGCCGGCGATGCACGAATTTGGTTGGGCCCCGGACGATTGGCGGCGCCTGGCCGGCGCGAGCGTGGCGGGGCATTTGATCGAATGCGCGGCTCAAGTCACCGGCGGCTATTCTCACGACTGGCGCGGCCGCTCCCTGGAGACGGTCGGCTATCCGATCGCCGAGCTCGCCGCCGATGGCGCGTGTGTCATCACCAAGCCAGCGGGCAGTGGCGGACGCGTGACGCGCGAGACGGTCGTCGAGCAGTTGGTCTACGAGATCGGCGACCCGGCGCATTATCTCACGCCCGACGTGGATGTCGATTTCACGACGGTCGAAGTCAACGATCTGGGCGGCGATCGCGTGGCGGTCTCTGGGGCCGCGGGCCGGCCGGCGCCGGAGAAACTCAAGGCGTCGCTCGCGTATCTGGCCGGATACATGGCCAGCGGGCAACTTGTGGTCTACGGCAAGGATTGCGTGGCCAAGGCCCGCGCGGCGGCCGAACTGATTCGCGCCCGGCTCGAAAACGCCGGCTGCGCGTTCGATGGTTTTTATGTCGAGCTCTTGGGCGTCGGCGACTCCGTGCCTGGGCTGCATGCTCCACCCGCGGGCCTGCGCGAGGTGGCGCTGCGCGTGGCGGCCAAGTCGCCAAACCGGGCAGCGGTCGAGCGATTCACCAAGGAATTCGCGCCGCTGGTCACGAGCGGGCCCGCCGGGTTGGCCGGATATGCCAGTGGACGAAGCCCCGTGCGGCCGGTGCTGGCCTATTGGCCGACGCTCGTGCCGCGGGAGCGATTGGCGCCGCGAGCCGAAGTGCGGGCGGCGCGAGATTGGCTCGGCGGCGAGTCGGGGTCGCCGGACGAGCGATAAGGGTCGAGAATCGCGCCGCGAACCATCGCGAACAAGCCTGTCTCAACACGAATTGAATCGAATATGCCGGCCACGAGTTTTCCATTGGGTTTGATTGCACACGCGCGAAGCGGCGATAAAGGCAACCATGCGAATATCGGCGTGGTGGCTTCGAGCGGCGAAGCGTTTGCCTATTTGCTTCGCGAGCTCACGGCCGAGCGCGTGGCCGAATATTTTCGGCCGCTTGGCGCCACGCGCGTCATGCGCTATGAGCTACCCAAGGCGCACGCGCTGAACTTCGTGCTGTTCGATGTGCTCGCCGGCGGGGCGAGCCAGTCGCTACGGCTCGACACGCAAGGCAAGCTCCTCGGCGCCGCGATTTTGGAGCTCGAACTGCCAGCCCTGCATGTTCCGGAAGTGCTGGCCAAGATGCTCCGTCAACAGCCCGAGACGCCATGAAGAAGAGCAATCGCGAGATCGAATCGACCGGCCCGCGCCACGGAGACCCGGCGGCGGCCGCGGCGCGAAATATGAGCGAGGAATCCCCCATGACCCAGCCCCTGGTCAAAATTCATGTCCACGAAAGCGTGGGCACCCTCATTCTCAATCGACCCGAAAAGCGCAACGCGCTCTCGCGCGCCCTGCTCGCCGAGTTGGCTCAAGCGCTGAGCGACTTGCATCAAGAGCGGCGCGTGCGAGCGGTGATTCTCACCGGGGCGGGCTCGGCTTTTTGCTCCGGCATGGACCTCGCGGAAATGTTGGCCACGAGCGACCGGCCCGACGCGCAATCGCAATGGCGCGACGACGCGCTCGTGTATCGCGATCTGGTCGTCTCGATGATGCGATTTCCCAAGCCGCTGATCGCCGCGATCAATGGTCCGGCGATCGCCGGCGGGGCGGGGCTCGCCCTGGCCTGCGACTTGGTGGTCGCCAGCAACGAGGCGACGTTTGGCTTGCCCGAGCCGCGGCGCGGCATCGTGGCCGGCATGGTGGCGCCGCTTTTGACGTTTCGCATTGGCGCCGGGCGGGCGGCCTATTTGCTTCTCGGTTCGCAAATCATTTCCGCGGCCCAAGCCCAGGCCCAGGGACTTTTTCACGAGTTGGTCGCGGCCGACTTGGTTTGGGCACGCGCGGCGGAGTTGGCCCAGGAGTGCGCGGCCGGCGCGCCTCAGTCGCTCCAGCTCACCAAACAACTGCTCAATGAAACGATCGGAGAATCGCTGGGCACGCAGCTTTCGGCCGGCGCCGCCGCCAGCGCCGCCGCCCGCACGACCGAAGCCGCCAAGGAAGGCTTGGCCGCTTTTCGCGAGAAGCGCGCTCCCAAGTGGCTATGATCGCCCGCTGCTCGAGGCCTCCGACGCGAGCGGTTCCCGCGCTTCGAGCAGCGAGCCATCGTGCAAGGCCGACGCCACCAGCGCCGCCCCGCAGCCGGCGGCGCGCAGCGATTCCAAATCCTCTCGCGAGCGCACTCCGCCGCCCGAGATCAGACGCGCCCTTGGCCAGCGAGAGTGAATCGCGCGCAGCAACTCGAGTTGGCCCGCCCCGTCCGCGCCGCCGACGCGAGCCAAGTCCAACACGATGATCCGCCCGGCGCCGGCGCGAATCGCGTGTTCGACGATTGCGAGCGCCAGCTCGGCGCCTGCCGAATGTCGTTCGCCCGCCGAGAGCCAACCGCAAAGCGGCTGGCCCTCGCGAAGATCGAGGCTAAATACAAGCAGCCGCGGATCGAGATGCGTGTAAATCGCATCGAGCGCGTCGAGCGAGCCGAGCGACTCGAGACCCAGCACGATGTTCGTCGGCAATGCAAAATCATTGACCAGCTCCGCCATCTGGGCCGCGCGACGCATTTCGCCGGCGCCGGCGTCGATCCAGAGCGAGAGCCCCGCGGCGGCGAGCGCGCGATAACTCTCGCTGTCGGGCTCGGCTCCCGAGATCGCATCGAGATCGGCCACATAAAGCTGGTCGAACCCCGCCCGCGCGAAGCCGCGGGCAATCGAGGCTGGACTCGCGTCGCTCGCTAGTCGGCTGACGATGGGGCGATATTCATCGCGACGCCCGCCGACGCCGCGCACCACGACTCCGCCCTGGAGATCGACGACCGGCAGCACATCGAGCGGAAATCGCGGCATGGGAACTGCTGCTCGTTACTCGTGGAGCCGGCCGTCGTCGAGCATTTGCGAGCGACCGATGCGCTGGGCGATCTCGGCGCTGTGGGTGACGACAATGAGCGTGGCCTGGTGTTCGTCGCGCATTTCCATCAGCAATTCCGCGATGCCGAGCGACGCCGAGCGATCGAGATTGCCGGTCGGCTCATCGGCCAAGAGCAGCGTCGGCTTGGCGATCAGCGCTCGCGCCACGGCCGCCCGTTGGCGTTCGCCGCCCGAAAGCTCCGCGGGCCGATGTTCGAGCCGCCGCTCGAGGCCCACGCGCCGCAGCAGCGAGCGGGCCCGTTCGACGCTCTCGGGCGCGGCGCGGCCGTGGGCGATCGTGGGCAGCAGCACATTTTCGAGCGTCGTGCATTGCGGCAATAGGTGATGATCTTGAAACACGAAGCCGATCAGGCGATTGCGAAAGTGCGCCAGCTTCGGCTCGGAGAGCTCGAACGGATCGATGCCGTCGAGCGCGACCGAGCCCGAGGTGGGGCGTTCGAGCGTGCCGAGAATATGCAGGAGCGTGCTTTTACCGCAGCCGCTGGGTCCGACGATCGCCAGCGCATCGCCTCGCGCTAAACGCAGCGACACGCCGCGGAGCACCATCACCGGCTCGGCGCGCGTGGGATATTCTTTCGTGAGCTGATCGACTTCAAGCGCCTCGAGCGCGGGCTGGGAGAGCATGGGTCAAGACGCCTGGAAAATGCAACTGCGCGGACCGAGCGAAAACACGGAACTGCCGTGAGCCGCGGCGCGGTGGCGGCGAATTAATCGCCACGATACCAAATTCCGCCCGCGGTCTCGCCTGTTTTTTCGCGGGCCGCCGCGCTCGCTCGCGGGTAATTTCAGATCGCTTGGAATTGCTGCTTGACAAGTTGAGCGTTGTCCGCAAAATGTGCGCAGTTTCAAGAACATCGCTTCACGCGAATGCCTCGTGGTCGGCTCCGCGAGTCCATGGGCCGGTCGGGCTTTCGATAGCAGCAGCTTTCGGACGATCTGAATCAATTCGGCGAGTCGGCCTTGCGACGGGCCTTTTTCGCTGACATGCGTCGCCAAAGCGAATATGCTGGGGGGCGGCGCCCGCAGGGATCGATAGTCGATGACCTTGGTCGTGGCACGGATGCCCCCCCTGGGATTTTGAAGGGGCGCCTCCGCCATGTGCGCGTGGGCTCCGCTGAAGTAGTAAGCCGCGGAGCGACCGCGAAAGGAATGTCGCGTGGGAGATCCGCCAGCGCGAATCCGGCCCCGGCGTCGGTCGTAGCGTCATCTCCGCGGACCGTCCGCCTCCGATGAAATGCCTATGCCGCGTGCCCTCGTAGCCCTGGGCGCCAACCTTGGCGATCGTGAACTCGCGCTGGCCGCCGCCACCAGCCGCTTGGCCGAACTGCCGGGCGGTCGGCTGCTCGCCGTGAGCCGCTGGCGGACGAACGCGCGCCGTGGGCGGGCCAGCGGGCCAAGACGATTTTCTCAATGGCGCCGCCCTGCTCGAAACCGCGCTCGAGCCAGCCGACTTGCTGCGAGAGCTTCAAGCGATCGAACACGCGCTCGGCCGGCAGCGCCTCCGAGCGCTGGGCGGCCCGCGCGATCGATCTCGATCTCTTGCTCCACGATCGGATTGTCGCTCGCGATTCGCAACTCGAGCTGCCGCACGCCGGCCTCGCGTTTCGGCGGTTTGTGCTCGAACCGGCCGCGGAAGTGGCCGCCGACATGCTCCATCCGCGAATCGGCCTCACGATCCAAGAACTGCTCGACCACTTGAATCACGCGCCGCCTTATATCGCGATTCTCGCCGCCGATGGCTCAAGGTGTCGAACCCTCGCGCGGCGGCTGGCCACGGCGACCGGCGCGGAACTGCTCTCCGACGAGGAGCCCGCGGAGAATCGACGCCGGCTCGATCGCTGGCGGCGCATGCTGGCGGGTATTGCGCGCGACCCGGACTGCGAGTCCGCGAACCGTGCGTGGCTGAGTGATTTTTGGTGGAATGCGTTTCCGGCGCACTTGGCCGGCGCCGCGGCCGACGATCGTGAATCGCTTGTCGCGGCCTGGGAACAGGAATCCTCGCGCGTCCCTCGCGCGAAGCTGCTGCTCGTGCTCGCGGCCGAACACGAATTGCGGCCGATCGAGGGGCCCGCGCCGGAAACCGATCGGGCGGCCGACGCTCGGCGGGCGCTGATCCGCGCCGTGCTCGAAACCCCCGGCCATGGGCCTTTCTTGCATGTCGACGCGGTGGCCGAGCCGGGCGATGCCTCGGCCTCGCTCGACGCGGCCGTGCGCATCGCCGCCGCCGCGATCGATGCGATGCGTTGAGCGACGAAATCTGTTAAGTTTCAAGGAGGGCTTGGCGCGATTTCATCGTGCTCGACACTCGGAGCGCCGCCGCCGGTCACGTTCTTGATTTCAGAGCTCGCGAGCGATGCACGCTTCCCGCGCGATCCACTACGATTTCCTCGCCCCGCCGAAGATCGTGTTCGGCTGGGCGCGGCGCCGAACTGGGCGGGCTTGTGCGGCAGTTTGGCCGTGCGCGGCGATCGTGTGGGGTTCGCGCACCTTGGCCGAGTCGGAGATCGCGGCCGAAATTTTTCAAACGCTCGCCGACGCCGGCGTGGCCGCCAGTTCGATCACCACCATTTCGCGGGAGCCCGAGCCGCGCGATGTCGACGCCGTCGCGGTGCGCCTTGGCGCGGGCGACGAGCCGCTCGTGATTCTCGCGATCGGCGGTGGCTCGGCGATCGATCTGGCCAAGGCCGCCGCGGCGATGGCCACCAATGGACCGGCCCCGGTGATCGATTTTCTCGAGGGCGTCGGCGCCGGACGCACGATCTCGCGAACACCGCTGCCGGTGGTGGCCGTGCCCACGACGGCCGGAACCGGCAGCGAGGCGACGAAAAACGCGGTGCTCTCGTCGTACGATCCACCGTTCAAAAAGAGTCTTCGCTCGGAGTTGATGATTCCGCGCGCCGTGCTCGTCGATCCGGAGCTGACGATCAGCTTGCCGCCGGCCACGACCGCCCACGGCGGACTCGACGCCGTGACACAACTTATCGAGAGTTTCATTTCGCGTCGGGCGCGGCCCATTCCCCGTGCGCTGGCGATCGATGGCCTGCGGCTCGCCGTGCCGGCGCTGCCCGAGGCGATTCGTCGGCCGCATGACCGGCAGCCACGCGAAGCCATGGCGCAGGCGGCGCTGCTCTCGGGCCTGGCGCTGGCCAACAGCGGGCTGGGACTCGCGCATGGCGTGGCCGCGGCGCTCGGCGGCACTGCGGCGTGGCTCACGGCCTAGCCTGCGGTTTTATGCTGCCGATCGCGATGCGGGCAAACCGCGCGGTTGCCGGGGCCGACTATGCCGAGCTCGCCGCGGCGCTCGGTTTGGGCTCGGGCGAACAGGCCGCCGACGCATTGGTGCATCGGATCGAAGCGCTTTGCCGCGATGTCGGATTGCCGGCGCGGCTCGGCGAACTCGGCGTGCGGCGGGAGCAAATCCCCGACATTGTGCGCGGGTCGCATGGCAACAGCCTCGATGGCAATCCGCGCATCGTGACTGATGACGAACTCGAGCAGTTGCTCGACGAAGCGCTTTGAAAAGAAAGTATCCCGCGCATGCGAGTTCTAGCCTGCCAACTTGATATCGCTTGGCACGACAAGCCCCGCAATTACGAACGACTCCGCGAACTGGTCGACGCCGCGCGGCCCGCCGCGGGTTCGCTCATCGTGGCGCCCGAGATGTTTGCCACCGGCTTTAGCATGCGCGTGGCCGAGATCGCCGAGGCCGCCGAGGGGCCGACGCATGCTTTTCTATCCGCCGCCGCTAAAGAGTGGAAATCGCATGTGCTGGCCGGCCTCGTGACCCAAAACGCCCAGCGTCGCGGGCAAAACGAAGCCCTGCTCTTTGGGCCCGACGGGCGCGAACAGGTCCGCTATGTGAAGCGGCATCCGTTTTCGTTCGGCGGCGAGACGGCGTGCTACGCGGCGGGCGAACGGATTGTCGTGGCGCCGGTTGGGCCATTCTCCCTCGCGCCGACGATTTGTTACGATCTCCGCTTTCCGGAAACCTATCGCCGCGCCACGCTCGCAGGCGCCGATCTGCTGGCGGTGATCGCCAACTGGCCCAAGCCTCGGGTGACCCATTGGCGAGCGCTGCTCGTGGCCCGGGCGATTGAAAATCAAGCCTATGTCGTGGGCGTGAACCGGGCGGGCGCCGATCCGGACCATCGTTACACGGGCCAGAGCCTCATCGTCGACCCTTGGGGCCGAGTGCTAGCCGACGCCGGCGAGGGAGAGCGCGTGATCGAAGCCGAGATCGAGCTCGAGGCGCTCGAGGAATATCGCCGTTATCTGCCGGCGCTTTGCGACATTCGGGCGGAAGATCGCGCCGCCTTCCGATCGACGGGCGATGCTTGAATGGTGAACGGGGGCCGCGGTTTGCAACGCTTGGTTTTCAGCGGGTAAGCGGCGATTCGCGTCAGACGTTGGCGACGACGGCTTCGCGCTCGAGTTCTTCGATGTTCTCGTTGAGTCGCTGTTCGGCGTAGTCGTCGATATAGAGCCCATCGACCACCGACCAGTTCTCTCCGTCGGTGCGGAGCGGAAAGCCGAAGACGAGTCCCAGCGGCACTCCGTATTGACCTCCGGATCGCACCGCGGCGCCGAAGCGGCGGCGCGGCGGCGTGGGGGTGATGATCGCGCGAATCGTGCCCAGAATCGCATAGATCGCCGTGGCCGAGGCGGCGCCGCCATAGAGCGTCGAAAGCTCGCGCTCGCGGCGGGCGATCATCGGCTCCAGCACCTTGGCGCGCCGAATCGGGCTCGGTAATCACCTGATGGGCCGGTCGCTCGCCGACGAACGCATTGTGGAAGTCGGGATAAATTCGCTCGCTGTGGTTGCCCCACACCGTCACGCGATTGACCCGCGCGACCGGCACGCCTGCCTTTTGAGCAATGAGCGACGTCGCCCGCATGCGGTCGAGTTGATTGAGGGCAAACCAATTCTCGACTTGCACATTGGGCGCGTTTTTCATGGCGATGCGGCAGTTCGTGTTGCATGGCTCGGCGACCGTGAGCACTCGAGCCGCGGGCGCCACGCAATTGATCGCCTGACCATGCTCGGCATAAATCGGACCATTGGCCCGCACCAGATCGAGTCGCGTGGCGCCGGGCTTCTGGGGCTGGCCGGCCATCATCACGATCCAATCGGCGTCGGCAAAGGCTTCGTTGGGATCGTCGCTAACGCGCACATCATCGAGCAGTGGAAAGGCGCAGTCGCCCAGTTCGAGTTGCATCGCCTGCAATCGCCGCATGCCGCTCGGGGCTTCGAGCAGGCTGAGCGAAATCGATTGCCGGAAGCCGAACAAGGCGCCGGAGGCCAATTGAAAGGCGAGCCCGTAGCCAATGCGCCCGCTGGCGCCGGAAATGGCGATACGCAACGGCGGCGGCGGTTCGTCGCCCGGCCGGTAGCGCGGATCGATCTTGAAATCGGGATCATAGCTCATGGTGCTTTTCCTGGGCGGAAATGATCGTCGCATGGGGGGGCGACCGGCGGCCAAGTCGCCGCAAGACGGTTGCGAATCGCGCTAATGACCGTGGCCCCCCTGGCCGTGCCCCCCGGGACCGTGGCCCCCGGGACCCTGGGCGTTGGGCATGGAGCCTTCGTGGAGCATGTGGCCGCTCACCGGGGCGTCGTCGCCGCCGGTTTCGTCTTCGTGTCCGCCATGTCCGCCCGGGCCGCCATTGGCGACGCCGGCCATGGCATGGGCTGGTCCGCCGTGGCCGCCCTTTTTGTCGCGGACCATCAGCGAATACAAGCAGGGCAGCACGAAGAGCGTGGCCGGCTCGCCGGCGAGCAAGCCGCCCAAAATGGCGCGGCACAAGGGGGCATTGGCCTCGCTGCCGCGCTCCAGCGCCAGGGCGCCGGGAATCATGGCGAAGAACGCCGCCAGGGCGGTCATCGTGATCGGCCGCACGCGAATGCCGGCCGCCTTGCGAATCGCCTCGGTCGGCGTGAGCCCTTCCAAGTGACGCAGTTCTTGGGCAAAGTCGGTCATGAGCACGGTGTTGGCCACCTTGATGCCCACGATGAAGATAATTCCCAAGAGCGACTGCACATTGAGCGCGGTGCCGGTGAAGTACAAGAGCGGAAGCACGCCCGCCAAGCACAAGGGCACGGTGAGCATCACCGTGAGCGGCACGATCCACGACTTATCGAGCGCGACCATGAGAAAGTAGATCAGCAAGCTCGCCCCCAACAGGCCCCACGAAAGGCTCGAAAACGTGTCCTGCATGCGGGTGTATTCGCCGCTGATCGTGATCGTGGCGCCCTGGAGCACCTTGGTATGATCGTGGGGATCGTAGGGCTTCCATTTGTTGTCCTCGACAAGCTGACCGAACTGGTTGACGACATCCGTGATCTCATCGGCCACGTGGCCCAGATCGCGACCCGCGACGCTCATCGCCAAGTCCATCGTGGGCTGGAGATTAGTGTGATTCACTTCCGCCGGCACCGTGGCGCGGCGGAGCGACACGATATTCTTTAGCGGGATCGGGCGATTTTGCACCGGGCTCGTGATGGGAATATCGAGCAACGTGTCGATCGAGCGAATATCCTGCTCCGGATATTGCACGCCCACGAAGTATTGGTTGTGCGTGACCGGATCGATCCAGAAATTGTGCTTGTTGAATTGGATGCTCGAATTGAACGCCGCGACCACGTTGCGCATCACATCGGATTGGTCGAGCCCCAGGTCGGCCGACTTGGCTCGATCGACGTCGATAATATATTCGGGATAGTCGAGCCGCTGCATGATGCGGCAGTCGACCACGCCCTTGATCTTCGTGACTTTGGCCCGAATCTGATCGGCGATCTCATGGGCTTGTTCGAGTTTCTTGCTCAGAATGCGAATATTGATCGGCGTCGACTTGCCCTCGTTCATGGCGCTGCGGATCATGCCGCCGGAGTCGAAGGAGAATTCCAGGTCGGAAAATTCATTGTCCTCGGCAAAACCTTGGCGAAGGATCGTGACATATTCTTGCGCCGATTTTTCCCGTTCTTCTTCCAACTGCACCTTGACGACGGTATCCATCGGGCCGGCGTTCGGCGTGTAGGCGGCCGACCAGTCGGAAGTGAGCCCGATCTCGCTGATGAAGAGTTGCAAGTCGTGGCCGACCTTCTTGCGGATAAAGTTCTCGACCCTGGCGATTTTTTCCTCGGTGACTTCGATTCGCGTGCCGGAGGCGCCGCGGACATAAATTTCGAACGCGCCGGCGTCGGACTCGGGGAAGAACTCGCGCCGCAAGATCGGCGAGAAGATAAAGAGCACCACCGTCAGCAAGCCGAAGCCGAAGAGGATTGTCTTCACGCGATTGCGCAAGATCACGTTCAGGCTGAATACGTAAAGCCCGATCACCCAATCGATGCCGTCCGACCAGCGTTTGAAACCGCGGGCGACGATATTGGGCCGCTTGGCCGAATGGCCGTCGTGTCCGTGCCCTTGTTCGCCGTGACCCTTGAGCAGCAGGGCGCTATAGGCGGGCACGAACGAGCGCGACAGGAAGTAGGCCACGATCATGGCGAACGCCACGCCGCAGGCCATCGGCCGGAACAAGAACTCGCCCAAGCCGGGCATCATCGCTAGCGGCGCGAGCACCAAGAAGGTGCAGAGCGTCGACACGAGTTCGGGCATCGCGACTTCGCTCGCCCCGAGAAAGGCCGCTTCCTTCGGCTCGACGCCGAATCCCAAGTGCCGGTGCGTGTTTTCCAAACAGATAATCGCGCTATCGACCAGCGGTCCGATCGCCAGCGATAGACCGGCGAGCGTCATCACGTTGATCGTCATGCCGATCGCATTCAAACAGATGATGGCCCCGAGCACTGAAAGTGGAATCGTGCAAATGGCGATGAGCGTCATCCGCCATTCGCCCAAGAAGAGCAGAATCACGAGCGAGCACAAGATCGCGCCCAAACAGCCTTCTTGCGCCAACGCGCCGATCGACGCCCGCACATACACCGATTGGTCCATCACCACGTGCAAGTGAATGTCGGGTCGCGTCAAGCGGGCTTCCATTCCGGGAGTGGCGGCTTTCACGGCATTGACCACCGTGAGCGTGCTCACGCCGGCCTGACGGAAAATAGGGATATAAACCTGTCGGCGGCCATTGACGCGCACCACGTTGGTTTGAATGAACGAGGCGTCCCGCGGCGTGGCCACGTCGCGCAGATAAATCGCGTTGTTGTGCTCGGTCTTGATCGGAATATCGCCCATGCGCGCCACGAGGTCGTACATCGAGTTCGAGTCGATCGCGTAGTCGATATTGCCGAACTTGGCGTCGCCGGTCGGCAGGAACAGGTTGTACTTGTCCAGCGCGTTCATCACATCGATCGGCGAGAGATTCCGCGCTTGGAGCCGGTCGCGATCCAGATACGCGATCACGGCCCGCACCTTGCCTCCATAAACCACCGGCGCGATGGCCCCCTTGAGCGCCATGATGAAGTTGCGGACTTCATAGCGGCCGGTATCGTAGAGAATCGACTCGCTTTGCGACTTGCTATCGAGCGCCATCAGACAGACGGGCGTCGAACTCGTGGGGTCGAAGGGCAGGATCACCGGCGGCAGCGTGCCCGGAGGTAAGTTGGGAATCGCCGCCGAGGCGAGCGAGTTCACCTGGGTAAGGGCGCCGTTGGGATCGGTGCCGCTACGGTAATAATTGCGAATGATGCTCGCGCCCACGATGGAGCGCGACTCTTGCCGAGCGGTGCCGGCCGCCTGGCCGGTCCAGCGTTCCATGCGAGAAGTAATGTCCTTCTCGATGCTTTCCGCCGGCATGCCCGAATAGAACGTGAGCACTTGCACGGCGGGACTGTTGAACACCGGCAGAATATCGACCGGAATCTTATCAAGCGCGTTCGCGCCCAGCAAAAGGATCGTAAACGCGAAGACCGTCACCGCGTAGGGATTGCGTAGCGAAGCACGTATCACACCATTCATGGCATACACTCCACGTGATCAGGCGCGGTCGCTCGCCGACCCAGCGGCCGGCGCGATCGCCACGCAAGTTACTTTTGCAAGATGCCTTGCGCCGAGCGAATGCACCGGGGCGCGGAGGCGAACTCGCGGCGAATCCTTCGCGCGAATCCATTCATCAAAGGGCCGGCTATTTGTCGCCGCCGCGACTAATCACTTCCACCGGCGAGCCATCGACAATCGCGGTGCTGGGACGCTGAATCACTTCGTCGTCGGGCGAGAGCCCGCTGATGATTTCCACGCGCAGCCCGTTGTCCGAGCCCATGCGGACCGTTTTCAGATGGGCCACGCCGTTGCGCACCACGAACACCGAACCGTTTTCGCCCTTCACATCGCCCGCCACGGCCGCCGAGGGCACGCTCAGCGTGTTCGTGTTGTGGGCCAAGTGAATCGTCACGCGGCCATACATGCCGTGGCGAAGGAGTCGCTGATCGTTCGCCAAGTCGATTTCGGTCCGCATCGTGCGGGTGTCGGGGTCCTCGGCGTCGGCCACGCGGGAGACTTTGGCTTTGAATTTGTGGCCCGGCAGGGCATCGATTTCGATATCGGCGTCCTCGCCGGCGTTGGTAAACGGCACATCGCGGTCGGGCACTTGCACCACCATGCGCATCACGCCGGTTTGATCGACGGCCAAGAGCGGCATGGTTCCACCCTGATCGGCGGCGCGGATAAAGTCGCCGCGGAAGAAGTTTCGCTTGGTAACCACGCCATCGTAGGGCGAAATGATTTGCAAGTAGGCCGCGAAGACTTCGGCCTTGGCCAGCGCGGCTTGCGCCACTTCGACCTCGGCCTTGGCGTGCATCACATCGGACTTCGCTTCCACGACCTTGGCCTCGGCCGATCCGACATTGGCTTTGTAGGTGAGCACCGTGGCTTTCGCGGCGAGCTCCGCGGCCCGCGCGGCGTTCATTTCCTCAAGCTTCTCATCGACAAGTCGCTCATCGATCGCTCGGTGCGCGAATAGGTCCTTGATGCGTTCGTGCTGCTTTTCGCGAAAAACACGGGTGGCGTCGGCGCGCTCGACTTCGGCTTCGGCCTGCTTCACGGTGGCGAGGGCGGCTTCACGGAGCGCTTCGGCGGTTTCGACCCGCGCTTCGGCTTGGAGCACTTCGGCCTTGGCTTGGTCGACCGCCGCCTTGCCGCGATCGACTTCCTTGAGGAGCTCCGGCGAATCGATCTCGGCGAGGACTTGTCCGCGCTTGACGACCGAGCCGATGTCGACCGGCTGGAATTTGAGGTAGCCGGAAACCTTGGCATAGAGCTGGGCCGATTCGTAGGCGATCACGGTGCCTGGCTGCACGGAGGTGCGTTCGATGCCTCCGGTTTTGGGATGCGCGACTTCCACGCGAAATTTCGTCGCCCCCTCGTTGCCGGCGGATTCGCCTTTGGCTTCATGCGGCTCCTTGGCCTTCTCGGCCGACGCTCGCGACGAAACCGCGAGGCACACGACCGCGACCGCCGCCGCGCTCAAAAGCGTCGCGCCGACCCATCGCCATCTTTGAATTTTTTGAACCATCGAAGCATTCTCCTGAAAAAGCGAGTCAGGAATCCCAGGGGGCATGGGATACGTGATCGCCGTGATCCGAGTCGCTCAATCGCCGCCCATGCTCAAACGTCATCGTGCCAATGACATTGAGCTGCCACTAATCAAGATAATCCGTCGAAACTGCCGGGGACAATCCCATTAGCGGTCTCAATCGCGGCAAGACAGCGCCGAAACATTGAGCGCGAAATATAATTCTTCGCCAGGAAGCGACGCTCGCTTCCGACAGCATACATCCAAAAAAGTCGCGACAAGTCATGCGCGGCGGGCAGCATGAGGCGCGGCGGGCAGCATGAGGCGCGGCGTTCGGCCGACATTGCGGTCCTTTGGGCGATTCGCCACTTCAAGTCGCCGCTCTTCCCATCGATACGTAATCGCGAACCCGCGGGGTCATGGGACTTCTCGGAAACAGGCGCCCAAGAGGGCAATCGCTCACGGGCGCCAGAAACCCTACATTCAAATCTCGTTTTTTAACTTACCACGCGATCGCGGCCAACCGCAACTTCATTGCGGAAATGTAAGACACTATCGCGGCAACGACTTAAGTCATTTTCCCGCGATTGCTTCGACCATTTTAGACCGGCGCCGCAAGAATCGCTCGAAAACGGAGAAAAAATGCGCGGTATTTGCCGCAAGCACCGCCCGCTGAACTTTATCGACGGCTTTTCGGGAAAAGTCATTAAGGTTCCGTTAGATGCCCCCGCCGGCGCCAGGGGTATTGTCAGAAAATCCCATGCGATCTTAACGATTAGACGGACCGTCGTTGCCCGGGTGATTGGATTAACCTTTGAAACCGGTCTCCGACGAAAACCTGGGATATGAGCCACAACCATCACAACTCGCAGCCGCGCTCCCGAAACCGCGTGCGAGTCTTGCGTTTCGCCACCCGTGGCTATTGGCCCTCGGTCTTCGGCCTCGCAATAGCCGCCGGCGGCATGGGGAGCGACGCTCCTTGGGTCTCGGCCCAGCAGCCGCCCTCGGTCTTCGGACAGCCCCCCGCCCCACAAACGGGTGAAAACGCAAGTCCGGGGGCCGGCGCCTTGGGGCCTGGCTCCGCGGCCCAACCGCCTAGTTTCCCGAGTCTGCCGAGCGGGGCAACGCCTCCGCCCGAGGGACCCGGCGCCGCGGCGGGCGGAACCACCCCCGAGGGCCAGCAGTGGGCCTATATCGACTTGCCGGCCGCGCTCCGGCTGGCCGGCGCGCGCAACGGCGATCTCGTGACCGCGTATCAGCGCACCTTGGTCGCTACCGCGATGCAGCAATTGGCCGCCGCCCGAGCATTGCCGAATCTCAATGGCGGCGGAAACTTCGACGGCCATAGCGGCGCCCTGCAGCAGGCCAGCGGCAATATCCTCAATGTGACTCGCGACTCGCTCTACGTGGGCGCGGGTAGCAACGCCGTGGCGGCCGGCACGGTGAGCGTGCCGGGCATTCAATACAACTTGAATCTCTCCGACAGCATCTACAACTACCTGGTCACGCGGCCGCAGCTCGATCGCTCGCGCTGGCTGGCCCGCGCCACGACGAACGATGTGCAATTGCGAGTGGCGCTGGCCTATGGGGAGCTGCTGTGCGCCGATGGCGCTCGAGCCATCGTGCAGCAGAGCCGCGACAACGCCAAGGAAGTCGCCCGCGTAACCGCCGACTTCGCCGCGACGGGCGAGGGCCGCGATTCGGAACGCGAACGCGCCGCCACCGAGCTCGAACGGCGCGAAGCCGGCATGTGGCTTGCCGACGCGCGGGTCTACGAAGCGTCGGCCCTGCTGGTCGAGCAACTCAACTTGCAAAGCTCGATTCGCCTCCGGCCGGCCGAGCCGTGGGTCGTGCCGCGTTCGATCGTGCCCGATCCGATTCCGCTCAATGAGCTTGTGGTGATGGCGCTCTATCGTCGCCCGGAGCTTTCAGCGCAGCGGGCGGCGATTCATGCGGCGATGTTGCAATTGCAAGCCTCGCGCATGTTGCCGTTCTCGCCCCAGATTTTGGCCGGTTTCAGTTCGGGCACGTTCGGCGGCGGCAGCAATATCGTGGCCGGCAATCCCCTAGGGAATAACGCCCCGGCTGGAACGCCGCGCTTCGGCGACTTCGCCGACCGCACGGATACCGACGTGGCGGTCTACTGGTCGCTGCAAAACCTCGGCCTGGGCAATCGCGCCATGATCCAAACAGCCCGCGCCCGGCTGCGGGCCACGGAACTCGAGCAATTGATCGTGCTCAATCAAGTGCGGGCCGAGGTGGCCGACGCCTATGCCCGCAAGCAAACCCAGCTCGCGCAGCTTCAATTTCGCGAGCAAGCGGTCGCATCAAGCCAAGCGGCCTATGAGCAGGACCTTCGCCGAGTTCGGGCGGGTGAAGGTCGGCCGCTTGAGGTGCTCGATAGCCTGCGGCTCGTGCTTCGCTCGCGGCAAGACTATTTGAACACGATCATCGATTACAACGAAGCGCAGTTCGCCTTGTATACCGCAATGGGTCAACCGCCCGCGGATTTACTAGCGCGTCCGACCGGAGGTTTCAATCCCGCGGGTGAACCGCGAGCCCAGGGAGCCAAACGATGACCCGAGGAAATCGGATCGACGCGCCAGTGCTCCAGGGCCGCCGACGGAAAGCGACGCGCGACGCGCGACGCCCGGGCGCGGGTTCGCCGAGCGCGGGGCAAGGCCGCCGCGCGGTGGTTGCTTGGCTCTTGGCCCAAAGCCTTGGCGCCGGCTGGTTCGGCGCCGCGCTCGCGCGGGCCGCGAGCCCGAGCACTGGCGCCGTGAACGCCGCTCCGGCAAGCCCGCCGCCCAGCGGCGCGGCGAGTTCGGCGCGGAATCTCGTCGGGCGGCCGGGGGTTGCTCAAAGCGCGGCGCGACCGAACGTGCGCGTGGCCAGCTTGCAGCCGAGCCCGCCGCCCGAGCCGCCCGCGGCCGACGTGGCGGGCATTTTGGGAAGCGGCGAGAAGAACGTGCCGATCGATGCTCCGCCGGAACAATTGCCGAGCGTGTTTCCCGATATCGAAGTCACTCCGATCGACTTGGCGTCGGCCTTGGCGATGGTCGATGTGCGGAACCCCCAGTTCTTGCTCGCCCAGCAGAGGGTGGTGGAAGCGGCCGCGCTGCGGCAACTGGCGGCGACGCAAATCCTCCCCACGATCAACCTCGGCACGAGCTACGATGGCCACACCGGCCCGCTGCAACAGTCCGATGGCAATATCCTGAGCGTCAAGCGCAATTCGCTCTACCTTGGCGCGGGCGCCGTGGCGATTGCCGCGGGCACGGTCAATATCCCCGGCTTGATGTGGTCCAACAATCCGTCGGTCGTGCTATACAACTATTTGCAAAGCCAGCAATTCGTCAATCAGCGGCAGTTTCTATCGGTCGCCGAGCGCAATACGATGGGCCTACGCGTGGCGAGCAATTACATGGACTTGCTCGCCGCCGAAGGACGCCGGAGTATCTTGCTCCAGGTGCGTGCCGACGCGATCGAGCTCGCCTCGATCACGCGCAGCTATGCCCAGACCGGCCAGGGGCGCGACGCCGACGCCAACCGTGCCGCCACGGTGCTGTTGGATCGCGATTCACTGGCCGTCGCCGCCGATGGCGACACGCTTCGCGCGAGCACGCGGCTCGCCCAATTGCTGGGCCTCGACCCGTCGCTGCGATTGCACCCGACCGATAACTGGGTCGTGCCGCGGGTGTTGGTGCCCGAGGCGATTCCCATGAACGAGTTGCTGGCAATCGCCGTGACCCGGCGGCCGGAGTTGGCGGCCCAGCAAGCGGCGATCCGAGCTACTCTGGCATCGCTCGATGGGGCGCGGATGTTGCCTTTCTCGCCCACCGTGTTTATCGGCGTCAGCGGCGGCACGGAAGCGGGCGGCAGCAACTTGGTGGCGAATCCGGTCGGCTCGGCGCCCTTCGCTTCTGGATCGTCTCGTTTCGGCAACCTGTTGGGCCGCACCGACGAAGACTACATGGCTTATTGGACCCTGAAGAACCTGGGCCTTGGCAACCGGGCGCTGATCGACGCCGCCGCCGCGAGAATGCGCATCGCCGACTGGCAGCGGCTCGTGATCTTCGAGCAAGTGCGCCAGGAAGTCGCCAATGCCTATGTGGCCGCCCAGGCGCGGCTCGCGCAGCTCATTACCAGCCAAGAAGCCGTGGGCACGGCGCGCGATAGCTGGCTCGAGGATATTTCACGCGTTCGCGGCAACGAGGGCCTGCCGATCGAGGCCGTCGATAGCTTGCGGCTCTTGGGGCGAGCGAGACTCGAGTACTTGAGCTCGATCATCAACTACAACCGCGCCCAGTTCGAGTTGTATGTGGCCCTAGGGCAACCGCCGGCCGACGCGCTCGTTCGCACGGAACCGCTGCCGCCGGGCCAAGAACCACGACTCCAAGGTCAAGCCTCGCCCGAGGGCGTGATGCCGCTGCCTCCGCCGCCGACGGATGAAGACACGCCCGCCAAGCGCTGATCGATTTCCTTTGTCGGTAATCGAGGCCAGTAAAGCGTTGAACCAAGCGAGACCCGGTTCACCATGAGATTCACGGACATCAAAAATCGGAATGCTTCGTCGACCGGCGCGGTTTTGGCGTCGCGGCGCGGCGGGCGATGTCTCGGGCTAGCGCTCGCTTGGCTGGCGACCTGCGCGCCACTGGGGGGCGCGGCGCTATTCGCCGCGCAGCCGAGCGCGCCTTCGATAGGGCGACCCGAGTCGTTGCCCGCCCCGGCGGCCGACATTCGCCCGCCAGCGCCGCCGCTGGCCAGCGAACGCGATCCCAAGAGCGTCTCGGACCCGATGCAGGTCGAATCCTCGGCCGGTCCCGAGCCGATCGCTCCGATCGTGCCCGAGTCGGAAACCTACACCATCGATCTGCCCACCGCCTTGCGTTTGGCGGAGTCGGCGAATCCGCAATTGGGCGCGAGCCGCGAGGCGATTCGCGAGGCGCTGGCGGTGTGGCGCGGCGCCCGAGTGCTGCTGCTGCCGAACTTGAACGCCGGCACGAATTACCATCAGCACAACGGCGTGTTGCAAACATCGTTTGGTTTGATGCGCAACATCACGGAGCAATCGCTCTATGTCGGCGGCGGCGCCCGCACCTTGGCCGCCGAAACCGTCGGTGTTCCGGCCGTGCAGATTTTTCAGCACTTGGGCGACGCGATCTATTTGCCGATCGCCGCGCGGCAAGAAGTGGGCAGGGCCCGGGCCACGGCCACGGCCACGGAAAACGACACGATGCTCCTCGTGGCCAACGCCTATCTCCGCTTGGCCGGCGCCGAGCTCAAGCTGGAAGCTTGGAATGTTTCACGCGTGCAGTTGCATGAGATCGTCAAAGCCACGCAAGTCTTCGCGCTTGCCGGGCAAGGTCGCGATGGCGACTACAAACGGGCGCGCACCGAAGCGCTCTTCATGCGTTCCCAACAGCAGGGCGCCCAGGCCGAAGTGTATTTCGCCTCGACCGAACTCGCGCGGCTGTTGCGGCTCGATCCCTCGGTGCGACTCACCACCGGCAAGTCGTCGATGGAACTGCTCGAACTGGTCGATCCCACGGCCACCACCGAACAGCTTACCTCGATCGCGCTCGGACGCCGGCCCGAAATCAATGCCCGCGTCGCCTCGATCGAAGCGGCCAACACTCGCTACAAGCAGGAACGCAACCGCGTGTTTTACCCGACGATGTACGTGGGCTTCAGCGCCGGCGGTTTTGGCGGCGGCAGCAATCTCACGGCGCTCGGCGTCGATTCGTTCTACCAGCGTTTCTCCAGCCGCGATGACTTCGATGTTTCGGCGATCTGGACCTTGCAGAATTTCGGGGCGGGCAATGTGGCGATGACACGGCAACGCCGTTCGGAACGCGACGCCCTGATCGGCAGCCAGACCGTGCTCACGGCCGAGGTGCGCCGTCAAGTGGCGCAGTCCTACGCAGGACTCGAAGCCCAGCGACGGTTGCTCAAAGTCACGGCGATTCAGCTCGCGGCCGCCGAGCGCGGGGCCCAAGAAGAAATTACCCGCACCCGGTCCGGCGAAGGTTTGCCGATCGAGTCGCTCAACAGCATGACGCTCGTGGCCGACGCGCGCCAAAACGTGGTCGACGCGATCATGGGGCACAATATCGCGCAGTTTCAATTGCTGGTGGCCATCGGTCAGACACCGCGGATGCAATCGCCGGCCATGGAGCAAGGGAACGAGATCGTGGAAGAAGTCCCCGTGCCGCTGCCCGATGTCTTGCAAGGCGCCGCGCCGCGAAATCCGCTCGAAGATCCGACGAAGTAACGCCGGGAACGCGGGACGCTTACTGAAACAGCGACGGATCGTCGTCCATTTCGCCGTGGCCGTTCCAACCCCAGTCGGGGTTCCGCATGTCCTGCTGACGCGAAATTCGCCCGCGCTGATTGCTTCGCAGTTGATCGATCTGGCGCTGCATGCGTCCGATTTGCCGCTGGAGCAACCGAACTTGGTCGGCGAGGCTTGTCGCGTCGCCCGATAGGGCAGTCGATCCTGCCGCGTTCCGCTCGCTTGCCGCGTCGGGAGCGGCGCTGAGCCGGGCCTTGACGATCTCGCGTTCTCCATTGCGGCGAATCGTGAGATCGACTCGCGCGTCGGCCGGGTATTTGCGAATCTCATCGCCGAGTTGTTCGACGCCGTGGATACGTTCGTCGCCCACGTAGCGAATTTCATCGCCCACGCGCATCCCGCCGCGAGCGGCTGCTCCGCCCGGAATGAGCCCCACGACCTGCACCCCATCGGCGGACTTGCTCACCAGCACTCCGAGCGAGCCATGATGGCGGACTTCGGCATGCGTGGGGGCATCACCCGCCGACACGGCCGGAGCGCTTGCCCCCGGAGCGCCTACCCCCGGAGCGCCTACCCCCGGCGCACTTGTCCCCGGAGCGCTTGCCGCAGCGCTCTTCGCGGTCGCCGGTTCGGCGGCTGGAGCGGAGGCGAGCATTGCGCCCGCAGCAAAGCACAGGCAAAGCCCTATCACTACCCGACGACAACGATTTCGTCGCATTTTAGGAATCCTCGATTACGAGACTCATTCTGGGAAAGTCGGTTTCAGATCGAAGGGTCACTGGCGCCGAGCGCGAAGCTACTTCGCGCGCATCAGGGTCATCTTTTCCATGGTCGCTCACGAAGCGGGCATCGGCAAGCCGCTACGCGTCGTTGGTCGCTATTTCGCATGGCGTGGGTTGCAATCGGCCGCTAACTCGATTCTAACAAAACGGCCGCCCCGCCTACTCCGGTTTGACTTGCCGCCAGCGCCCATCGATAGTGCAACAACGCATTTACGTCGTTCGCGCCCTCTTGGATGGATTGACGCGTCAAGGAAAGACGCTCGGGTCGTTTTTCTCGCGTCGCCCGAATCAAAACAACTGTAGCTCGGAATTCAACACGATGCACCGCCCCATTTTGCACTTCGACATCGCGGTTTTTCGCCGATTGGCAATGATCGCTCATGCCACGCTGCTATTGGCCGCCATCGAGACATGTCCGAAAAGCGCGCGGGCCGAGAACTTGGCGCCGGACCTCGATCGGCATCCCAACATCGTGTTCATTCTGGCCGATGATCTTGGAATCAATGACTTGGGCTGCTATGGACGAACCGATCAGCACACGCCGGCGCTCGATCGCCTCGCGAGCGAGGGACTCCGGTTCACTTCCGCGTATGCCGCGCAATCGGTCTGCTCGCCCTCGCGAGCCGCAATTCTCAGCGGTAAAGCGCCCGGACGCTTGCATCTCACGACCTTCCTCGCCGGCCGGCCCGACGCCACGAGCCAGATGCTGCTCCACCCGAAGATCGAACAACACCTGCCGCTCGAGGAACAAACGCTGGCCGAGCGGCTCAAGCCGCTGGGCTACGCGTCGATCTGCATTGGCAAATGGCATTTGGGCGGCAAGGGCTTTCTGCCCACGGACCAGGGGTTCGATGCTTATTACGCCGGCCGTGAAAACACCGTTCCGAGCGACACCGAGGGCAGCAAAGGCGAATATGATCTCACGGCCCATGCCGAAAAATTCATTGAGGAGCATCGCGACCAGCCGTTCTTTCTTTATCTGGCGCACAATAGCCCGCATATTCCGTTTGCCGCCAAGCCCGAGCAGATCGCGAAAAATGCCGACGCCTTCAACCCGACCTATGCCGCCGTGATCGAGTCGCTCGACGATTGCGTGGGACGCGTCGCCGCCCAGATCGATCGGCTGGGGCTGGGCGAGCGAACAATCTTCATTTTCACTTCCGACAATGGCGGGTTGCATGTGCGCGAAAACCCGCTGAGTCCGGCGACACACAACACGCCCTGGCGCGCCGGCAAGGGCTTTTGCTACGAAGGTGGCCTGCGCGTGCCGCTGATCGTGCGCTGGACCAAACACACGCCCCGGAACAAGCTCATCGAGGCGCCGGTGATCGGAACGGATTGGACTCCCACATTGGTCGAGCTCGCCGGCGGAGCGCCCGTGAACGATAGCGACGGCTTGAGCTTGGCCGCGGTGATCGCCCAGGGCAAAACACCGCCGGCGCGCATGTTCTATTGGCACATGCCGCACTATATGAACCAGGGCAGCCGACCGTCGGGCGCGGTTCGCGATGGACGCTGGAAGCTGATCGAGAACTATGAAGACGGCGCTTGCGAGCTCTTCGATCTCGACGCCGACGCGAGCGAAACGCGCGATATCTCGGCCGACTATCCGGGCGAAGTGGCCCGGCTGCGCGGAGCGCTCGAAAAATGGCGCCGCGATCTGAAGGTGCGGTCGAACACGGAGAATCCCGACTTCGATCCCGCGGCCTGGAAGCCGCTGTATCGCGATGTCGATGTCTCGATACTGCCGCTCGAAAAATCCTTCTCGATCATGGCGGAGAAACTAGGCGCCTGGCGCCAGGGCATGAATCAGGCGATCGAAGCCAAGCCGAATCCAGGGCCGGGGCATCCGACCGGCGCCGTGGCGCTTGAAGCGCGCGACGCCCAAACGCATGGCGAAAAGCTGCGATACGAAGACGCGCCGCACAAAGACACGCTCGGCTTTTGGACCGTGAAAGACGATTGGGTCGAGTGGAAATTCCAGGTCCCCCGCGCCGGTACCTATGAAGTCGAGCTCTTGCAAGGCTGCGGCAAGGGCTCGGGCGGGGCCGAGATCGAAATCGCCATCGATGGCGAGCGGCTCACGACCCAGGTCGTCGAGACCGGCCACTTCCAGCGATTCATCCCGCGCGACGTGGGCAAGCTCAAAATCAATTCCGACGGCCAGCACACGCTCACGATCCACGCGATCTCGAAGCCCGGCGGCGCCGTGATGGACCTCAGGCGCGTGCGACTGATCGCGACGGCGCCGTGATCTGGCTTCGAGCCGCGACGCCGTGATTATTTTTCGTGCGGCTCTTCCAAATACGTGTAGCCGTGGAGCCCTTCTTCGTAGAAGCGGAGGAAGCGGCCGGCTTCTTCGTAGCTGATGCGCAACTCGCGCACCGCCGATTCCACGCTGTTGCGCAGCTGACGCACCAGCGACTCGACATTGAACTCGACATAGTCGAGCACCTCGCGCACCGTGTCGCCCTTGATCACGGTCTCGAGCACCACTTCGCCGTTTTCGTCCATGCTCACATGCACCGCATTCGTGTCGCCGAACAGATTGTGCATGTCGCCCAGGATTTCTTGGTAAGCGCCGAACAGAAACGCGCCCAAATAATAAGGCTCGCCGGTGAAGGGATGCAGTGGCAGGGTCTTCTTCACATCGCGGCGATCGATGAATTGCTCGATCTTGCCGTCGGAATCGCAGGTAATGTCGCCCAACACGGCCGGACGCGTGGGCCGTTCGTCGAGCCGGTGGATCGGCATGATCGGAAACAACTGCTTGATCGCCCAACTATCGGGCATCGACTGGAAGAGCGAGAAGTTGCAGAAATAGGTGTCGGAGAGCATCGCGTCGAGGTTTTCGAGTTCCTCGGGAATAAACTCCATCTGCCGCACCAACCGCTGGATTTTGTGACCGATGGCCCAAAACAGGTTCTCGGCCACGCTCCGGTGATCGAGCGACATATAGCCGGTGGTGAAGAGATTCATGCTCGTGTCGAGCGCTCTGGAGCGCGTCGTGATAGGCTTCGAGCAGATTTCGCACCGTGAGATGTTGGTAGGTGTCCATCAGATCGCGAAGCGGCTGGGCGCTTCCTCCGGCAGGCGAATGGCGGAGTTGTCGCTTTCGCCCAGGCCCGAGACTCCGAGCACTCCGAAGATCAGCGCGCTGTGGTAAGCGACCACGGCCCGCCCACTTTCGGAGATGATCGTGGGATGGGGCACGTCGGCCTCGTCGCACACGGTTTGCACATGGTAGACGACATCGTTGGCGTATTCTTGCAGCGTGTAGTTGACGCTCGATTCGAAGTTGGTTTGCGAGCCGTCGTAGTCGACGCCCAGGCCGCCGCCGACATCCATGTATTCCAGCCCGGCGCCTTGCTTCTTGAGCTCGACATACACGCGCACCGCTTCGTTGAGCGCGCCCTTGATCTGGCGAATGTTCGTGATCTGACTGCCGAGATGGAAGTGCAGCAGCTTGAAACAGTCTTCCATGCCTCGCTGCTTGAGATCGGTCAGAGCCCGCAGGATTTCCGTGACCGTGAGCCCGAACTTGGAGCGGAAGCCGCCCGAGGAGTGCCAGCGCCCGCGCCCCGGGCCGCGAGCTTGACGCGCATGCCGATCACCGGGCGCACGCCGATTTTCTCGGCGAACTTCAGAATCAGCGCCAGCTCGGTGTATTTCTCGACCACCGGAATCACCTGCCGGCCGAACTTATGGGCCATCATCGCCATTTCGATGAATTCGGCGTCCTTGAAGCCATTGCAGATAATCGGCGTGTCGTTGGTCGCGAGCGCGATCACGGCCAAGAGTTCGGGCTTGCTGCCGGCCTCGAGCCCGAACTTGTAGAGCCGGCCGAAGCGGAGAATTTCCTCGACCACCTGCCGCTGCTGATTGACCTTGATCGGATACACGCAGCAGTAGGCGCCGTTGTATTTGTGTTCGGTGATCGCGTGTTGGAAAGCGGCGTGGATTTCGCCCAGACGATGCTTGAGCATGCCGGCGAAGCGAATCAGAATCGGCAGATCGATGCCGCGCAGTTGCAGCCGATCGACGAGTTGCTTGAGGTCGATCGCCCGGTGCGGCTCTTTCGTGGGATGCACCACCAGATGGCCCTTCTCGGACACCGAGAAATAGCCTTTGCCCCAGCGGGCCACTTCGTAGACTTCGGCCGCGTCGGAGGCGGTCCAGCGTGGCGCTGTTTGATCGAGCATTTCGCTGCTCCGCGGGAATTGGTGCATGGGTGGAACGGTCCCTCTGGGACAATCGGAGATGATCGCGGCCCCGCCGCTTCGACCTTGGCCGCGGCTTGATGCCCGACGGGATTCGCTCGCGTTCATCCCATCGTAGACCATTTGGCCCCGCGGGTCGAGTAAGCGGCCGCGGCTCGCCCTCGCCCGGCGCCCCGCCGCTCGTTATGATGCCTTGATGGCGTCCATTTCCTTGCCTTCGCGAGTTCTTTTGGCCGTTCGGCGAGCAACCGCCCGAATGACGCGATTGCTCTTTCTCGCCTGCGTTGCCTATATCATTGCGACGGTCATCATCGACTCGACGGTTGGCCACGGTGGTTGCATCGACTTGACGCCAAATGAAGTAATCATCGGCGGAATTCTCGCGGGTTGCTTTTGGGCGCAAGCCGATGGCTCGGCAAACCGTTCGAACATCCCCCGCAATGACCGCTCCCCACCACCGCTAACGGCCGGCGTGAAATCAGCCCCCATACGCCAATCACCCACGACCGGCGGCCCGCGCGTGTCATGCGCCAATAGAAATGTCCCCATAGGCGTTCATTAGAAATGTCCCCATTGTCGCGGCCTCGAAAGGAGGCGGCGATGGAGACATGGACGATGAGCGTCAAGGAGTTGCGGCGTTTGGCCGCGTTTGGTCGCGTGCTGGATAAGAGTTGGAGTTTGGGCGAGGCGGCGCGGCAGTTGAAGATCAGCTATCGCCAGGCCAAGCGGTCGTGGTCTCGTTACCAGCGAGATGGGACGGCCGGCTTGTCGCATGGCCTGCGTGGCCGTGCTAGCAACCGTGGCCGGCGGAGCGAGCAACGGGAGCGGGCGTTGGAGCTGTTTCGAGAGAAATACGCGGACTACGGGCCGACCTTGGCGGCCGAATGCCTGGCGAGCGAAGACGGCTTGCGGGTTTCGGCGGGCTCGTTGCGGCGGTGGTTGCTTGCGGCGGGACTGTGGACCCGGGAGCGACGGCGGGCCAAGCACCGCCGCCGCCGACCGCGGCGTCCGCGGCTTGGCGACTTGGAGCAGATGGACGGCTCGCATCACGACTGGTTCGAGGGACGCCGCGGCTGGGCCGTGCTGATGGTCATCATCGACGACGCGACGGGCGCGATTTACGCCCGGTTCTTCGAAGCCGAGACGTTGGAGGCGGCACAAGAAACGTTTGGCCGTTATGTCCGCCGACACGGCTTGCCAGCGGGATTGTACGTCGATCAGGCTAGCATTTATCGTGCGGATCGCGAGCCGACGCCGGAGGAGCTGGCCCGCGGAAAGCGGCCTGAAACGCAGTTCGGCCGGGCCATGCGCGAGCTGGACGTGGAACTGATCCTGGCCCGCAGCCCCCAGGCCAAAGGTCGCGTCGAGCGGGTCAACCGCACGTTGCAAGATCGGCTGGTCAAGGCCTTGCGGCGATTCGGAATCAGCGACCTGACGAGCGCCAATGCGTTCTTGGAAGAGACGTTCCTGGGCGAGTTCAATACGCAGTTCGGCAGATCGGCGGCTGATCCCAGCGACGCCCATCGGCCGCTGCCGGCGGGCGTGGATCTCGATCGGGTTCTCTCGGCGCGCGAACTGCGCACGGTGCAGTTCGACTGGACGATGCGTTGGCGAAACCGTTTCTTGCAATTGCCCGCCGAGTCGGCGCCTTTCGTCCAGCCCGGCCAGAAAGTGGAGGTGTGCCAACAGCCCGATGGGCGGCTGCGGATTTTCTCGGGCGGCCGCGAGTGGACTTGGACAGCGGCTGACGTTCGTCCGCCGGCGGCGCGCAAGCGTCCGCAACGGACCGGACCGACCGGTTCGAGCCAAGGCCAACGCCCAGCCGCCAACCACCCTTGGCGGGGCCGGAAACGCGCTCCCACGACCTTCCAAGAGCCCGATCTTGTCGCCACCGGATGACGACCCCCGGCCGCGAAAATTGGCTGCTATCACTCCGGCTCGCTAGCGCTCGCCTCCGTGATAGCAGCCAATTCTTCCTTTTCCAAAAACCCCTTCAACCCTTTAACCAATGGGGACATTTCTAATGGTTGACAACAGGCAAGATCGCGGAGCGGATGATGGCATTTAGGCGAACTTGCTTTGGCTCTTCCATAAGCGCGGCCGGCGCCAAGACGCATGGTGCTGGGCGGATCGCGGAAGCGCTCGCTGACGTTTCGGGTTACGACAGAACGCCCTCCGATCACAACCCGAGGCGTCAGCGAGGACACGCTGCCCAAAAACGCGATTTTTCGCCGAGCAGTGCTCGCGGCATTGGAAGGCGATGGAAGAGCGCCGACTTTTAAGGCGCCACCACCGGCTCCGGCGCGTTGGCCGGCTGGGGCGCCTTGGCGGGCTCCGGCGCTTTCAGCGGCGCCGGCAGCGGGGCGGGCGCCGGCGCGGCGTCGGGCAGGGGCTCCGGCATCGGCTCCATGACCGGGCCGCCCGGCAGCGCGGGCAGCGGAATGACATTGGGCGCCAAACCGCCGCCGAGCGCTTGATAGGTATTGATGATCGCGAACAGTTGTTCCCGCTTGGTATCGATCAAAACCATTCGCGCGTCGAGCATATCACGCTGGGCGAACAGCACATCGATGTATTCGACGCGGGCATTTTGAAAGAGATTACTGGCCACCGCGACCGAGGTTTCGAGAGCCGCCAACTGCCGCTTCTTGATCTCGACGCTCTTGGTGTAGTTCTCCACCATGGCCATGCGATTGACGACTTCGATGAACGCGTTCAGGACCACGCGCTGGTAGTTGAACACGGCCTGGATTTGCCTAGCGTTCGCGCTGAGGTATTCGGCCCGGATCGCGGCCTTGTTGATCAGCGGGCCGATCAAATCGCCGGCCACGCTGTAGATCAACGATTGCGGAGTCACGAACAGATACCTTGTGTTGAATGCCTCCCAGCCGACGTCGGCCGTGATGAACATCTTGGGATAGAAGTTGGCCCGGGCGACCCGCACATCGAGCCCGGCGGCCTCCAACTGGCGCTCCGCTTCGCGGATATCGGGTCGGTTCTGAAGCAACTGCGAGGGCACTCCCAATCTGAGCGTGTGCAAGTTCAGATCGAAGAACTGGGCGGAATCGCGTTCGACCGGCTGCGGGAAGCGGCCGAGGAGGAAGTTGAGTTGATTTTCGACGACGATGATTTCCTGATTGATGATCAGTTTTTCGCTCTGGTTCTTGCGAACTTCGGCCGTGAAACGTTGGACAGCCAGCTCGGTGCCGCGGGCCGCCGCCTTGCGGGCCTTGGCGATCTCGAGACTTTGTTCCTGGAGCGCGATGGTGAAGTTCAGATTCTCGAGCCGCTTGTCGAGCGCCATCAGGTGGTAGTAATTCTCGGCGACATCGGCGATCAGACGGGTCACGACATAGTTCCGCCCATCGACGGAGCCGAAATAGCGGAACATCGCCGAATCTCGAGCGTTGCGCAATTGCCGCCAAATGTCGATCTGCCAAGAGAGGTTGGCGGCGGTCATGAAATCGGGCAGCGGAGTGGGAAAGTTGCCGCCGCCCGGAATCGTGTTTTCCAGATTGTCGGCGCCCTGAAGCGTGTAGTAACTGTATTTATTCAACGACGCGCTGGTGCCCACCGCGATGAAGGGCAGATACGCTCCGCGCCGCGCCATGACCTCGTTGTTGGCGATCGCGATGTTCTGAGAGAGGATATTCAGATTCTGGTTGCCGATCAGCGCCTGGTCGATCAAGCTCACGAGCCGCGGATCTTCGAAAAACTCCGCGAACCCGACCTGGGCCGTGTTCTCCAAAGTGGTCGCTTGATCGGAAATCTGGTTGCTCCAACTGAAACTTTGCGGCACGCTTTGCGGCGGTGGCGGCTCGCGGAGCTTGGGCATTCCACAGCCCGGCGGAACCAACAAAATGGCGCACGCTATTGCGACCGCGATCGCGATCTTCCTAGGCTTCGTGTTCTCGACTCTCACTAAGGGCATCATCCGTGTCGTCCTTGATGAGCTTACGCTTGTCGGCGGGTTCGGCGATTCGAGTCCGCGCGGGATTAAGACAAGCTTGGCGGAGTCCCAATCAAGTTGGGCGCCAAGCCAGCCCGGCTTCGTCGGATCAAGAGGTCGTTCGTGGGCGGGGCGCTCTCTCGCGAGCGTCTTGCTCGTGCAAGAGCGCGATTACGAAGGATTTTATCGTCGGCCGGTTATGCCAGATGATCGTAAATCGCGAACACCCGTTACAAATCAACACTTGCGAAGTGTTCGATTCGCGGAATCCCGCAGCTAGCAAGCGCGATTCAATTAGATGGGATTTTAAGAAGCGGCGCTCCACGGCCGCGGGCGCCCGTCAGACCGTGGGTTTTCCACACGCGCTGCACCGTGGCGGGCGAAGTTCCCAAGGCCGTCGCTAGCGAACGCGTGGTCCAGCGGGAGCGGCGGGGAGGCGACTCATGAAGGGTCTTGTGAATAATCCGCTGAACTAAAGCCTCGGACTTTTCGGTCCGTTTGCCGCCGCGCGGGGCATCCTTCTCGATGCCGGCAATGCCTTGTCGCGTAAATCGGCGTCGCCACAGGCATACGGACTTCGCGCCGCGGCGAAGCTCCCGGGCGATTTCCTTGTTGAGCAACCCAGAAGCCGCCAAGAGCACTATTTTAGATCGCAACACCAAGCGCGCCGGCGTCGAACGTCCGCGTGCCCAGCGTTCTAGTAGCATGCGGTCGCTATCAGAGAGATTGATAGCAGGCGCGGCTCTCATCACGATCCTGTTTCGCGAATGTCGAGGGGATTTATTTCGAGTCGTTGTTCGTGAATCGCGCGCTGCGGAGCCCAAGCCGATCAGCCGGCGAGTTGGTTTCCGTGAACATAACGTGACGATAAGCCGTCACGAAGGTTGTCTCGCTCCGATGCGCGTGGTATCGACTAAGGTTAGTTTGTCGGGGCTGGCGCCGCTAGCACCCTGGCGTTTCGCGCCAACGAATAACGCGCGGAGCGGGCGTGGTTCGAGGCAACGACGATTTCGACCGAGCGGGCTGCCGCGTGGCCACCATGAAGAGCCTCGCCCTGCCCTCTCCCCAACAGGGAGCGGGAGCAGTTGTCGGATAGGCTCCAAGTGTTGGGGGTTCCGCGGAGCGGCTAAAGCAGGAGCGATCGGCGAACGATCGCCATCGCAATTGCACGGCCTTGTCAATGATGCACGATGGACTCGGTGAGAGTCGACTCGGATTCGTCCTTGATGAGTTTGCGACCGCCATCAAGCCGACCGAACAAATAATAAAGGCCCGGTATGACCAAGACCCCGATCACGGTTCCCAGGAGCATTCCACCGACGGCGGTGGTGCCGATGGTGCGGTTTCCGATCGCTCCGGGACCGGTGGCGCGGACCAAGGGAATTAGACCGGCGATGAAGGCGAAAGAGGTCATCAGAATCGGCCGGAATCGCAATTTTCCTCCGTCGATGGCGGCCTCGACGAGGCTCGCGCCCTCGTGGCGCCGCTGGACCGCGAATTCGACGATTAGAATGGCGTTTTTGCCCAGCAGACCGACCAGCATGACCATGCCGATTTGGCAGTAGACGTCGTTGGCCAACCCCATTGCCTGGAGGAAGAGGAAGGAGCCGAAGATTCCGACCGGCAGCGACATGATTACCGCCAGCGGCAGAATGAAACTCTCGTATTGCGCGACCAGCACCAAATAGACGAACACGACGACGATCACGAAGATGTAAACAGCCAGGTTGCCCTTGTTTGCCTCGTCATACGAGAGGCCTTCCCAGCCGAGGGCAAAACCACGAGGCAGCGTCTCGGCGCCAACCTCCTTGATCGCGTTGATGGCTTCGCCGGTGCTATAGCCGGGCGCCGCGTCGCATTGAATGGCGGCGGAAGGATACAAATTATAGCGATTGAGTTCGTTCAAGCCCTGTCGCTTGTTGAGCGTCATGAACGACGAATAGGGCACCATTTCGCCCTGATCGTTCTTGACGAACATATTCTCGAAATCCTCGGGGTACCGCCGGAACTCCGGCTTGGCCTGGACGAATACCTTGTAGAACTGGTTGTACAGGATGAAGCCTTGCTGCCACGTGCTGCCGACGACGGTCGATAGGTTGTCCATCGCCTTGAAGATCGAGACACCCTTCTGCATGGCCACGTCGTTGTTGATGACCAGTTCATATTGTGGATAGTTGCTGGCGAAGAAGGTGAACACGCCTCGAACTTCCTTGCGTTTCGTCAAGGCGCTCATGAACTTGTCGGTCACTTCCCCGAGCCGCTTGTAGTCCATCGTGTTGGTCTTGTCGAGGACGCGCAACGACACGCCGCCGGCCGCGCCGAAGCCAGGCACCGCGGGCGGCTCGAAGAATTCGAGCTTGACATTGGACATCTGGCGGCCTTCGTGCTCGAGCCGCTGGATGATCTGCTTCGAGGTCATCTTGCGCCGGGACCAAGGCTTCAGATTGATCAGACACGTTCCCGCGTTCGAGCCGCGGCCCTCGGTCAGAACCTCGTAGCCGGCCAGCGACGAGACCGAGTTGACGCCATCGATTGTTTTGGCGATTTCCTGCAGTTCGTGCGACTTGGCGTTGGTGTACTCGATCGTCGAGCCGGGCGGCGTCTGGAGGATGCCATAGATCATGCCCTGGTCCTCGAGCGGGACAAAGCCCGGCGGAAGCTGCGTGTTCACGAGGAAAATGCCGATGGCGAAGCCCGTGATGACGAGCATCGTCAGCGCGCGGCGCGTCACGACTCGGCGCACGAACGAAGCATAATGGCCCGTGACCCTCTCGACGCCGCGGTTGAAAAGATGCAGAAACATGCCCAACGGCCCGCGCTTTTTCGGCTGGCTGGAGTGGGGCTTCAGAATCATCGCGCAGAGCACCGGCGTGAGCGTCAGGGCGACGACGCCGGAGAGAACGATCGACGTGGCCATCGTGATGCCGAACTGGCGATAGAAAGTGCCGACCGGCCCGGTCATGAAAGTCACCGGCACGAAGACCGCGGTCATCACGAGGGTGATGGCGATGATGGCGCCGCTGATCTCGCCAATGACCTCCTTGGTCGCTCGATAGGGCGAGAGGTGCTTTTCGTGCATCTTGGCATGCACCGCCTCGACCACCACGATCGCGTCGTCGACCACGACCCCGATCGCCAGCACCAGCGCGAAGAGCGTGATCAGGTTGATCGATAGGCCGAACAACTGCAGGAAAAAGAAGGTTCCGATCAGGGATACCGGAACCGCCAGGGTCGGGATCAACGTCGAGCGCCAATCACCGAGAAACAGGAAGACCACCAGCGAGACCAACACGAAGGCCTCGAACAGGGTGTGGAGCACCTGCTCGATCGAGGCCTCGAGAAAGCTGGATACGTCGTAGCTGACTTCGAAGGTCATGCCCGGAGGGAACGACGCTTCCTTGATCTCCTCGAGTCGGTGCTTGACCTCCTCGATGACGACGGCGGCGTTGGTGCCGGGAAGTTGCTTGAGAACGATGGCGGCCGAGGGATGGCCGTCGATATCCGAGTAGATATTGTAGTAGGAAGGCCCCATGTCGATTTTGGCGACATCCTTGAGCCGCAGGATTTCGCCATTGGGATTCGCCTTCAGAATGATGTTCTCATACTGCTCCGGCTTGTTGTAACGCCCGACCCAGGTCAACACGTATTCGATTGTTTGCGACTTCACGCCCGTCGCTTGGCCGAGTCGTCCGGGCGAACCGATCATGCTCTGTTCGCCCACCGCCTTCATGATATCCTCGGAGCCTATGTTGTATGCGCGCATGCGGTCGAGATCCAACCAGACCCGCATCGCATAGGCGCGGCTGCCGAGAATAATGGCGCTGCCGATGCCATGGACCCGCTTGATCTCGGGCACGATGTTGACATAGGCGTAGTTGTAAAGGAAGTTCTGGTCGTGGCCGGGATCCGTGCTGTAGATGTTCACGTACATCAGCATGCTCGTCATGGCCTGCATGACGATGATCCCCTCCAGTTCCACCAGGGGAGGAAGTCTTTGCTTGACGGTTTGAATGCGGTTCTGAACATTCAAGACCGCCACGTTCGGATCCGTGCCGGGCTCGAAGATGATCATGATCGTCGCCTCGCCGGCGCTGGTGGCGGCGGAGGCCATGTAGCGCATGCCCGGCACGCCATTGATGGCCTGCTCCAAGATCACGAGCACCGAGTCGACCAAGACATTGGCGCTCGCGCCGGGATAGGCAAGCGTGACGACCACGCTCGGGGGCGCGACATTCGGAAATTGCGAGATCGGCAGGGTTTTGATCGATAGGCCACCGAGGAACAGAATGATGACCGAGATGACGATCGCGAACGCGGGCCTATGCAGGAATTGTGCGAACATACTTTGAACAAATCCGTTTGATTTCCATATTGCACTACCGGAAACGCGGTCGCCATGGCGCCGGAACTAGATAACTTCCCAGCCCTCGGTCACGTTTCGGGTCGTGATCGGGCGGGGCTCCGCGCCCTGCCCTTGAAGTCTATCCGAAAACGGATGGAAGCGAGCGATTTTGCCGGCGATTTCAACGGGGGGCGCCCGGTCGTCGGATAGGGGCTCCTAACGAGATGTATTGGCGGGGGAAAGAAGCGACCGAGCGCCCATAAAGGGCACGCACACCCCGCACCTCGGGAAATCATCGACTCCCGGTTCCTATTCCGCGTGGTATTTCAGATTGGCGGCGACTTGGGCCGCCTGACGGTCCTCGTATTCCACGGTATCGCCATCGCGAACCTGGCGAATTCCCTCGAGAACGATCTTGTCCTCGACACCAATGCCATTCTTGATGACGAATATGTCCTCAAGCTCATTTTGAATGACGATCTCTCGCTGATGCGCCACGTTGTCCTTGTCGATTACGTACACATATCGCTTGTTGAGAACCTCGAACGTCGCCCGTTGAGGAATGACGATGGCGCCGTTTTGGACTCGGCGGATCAACACGTTGCCGGTCTGACCGTTGCGCAGCAGGCGGTCCGGGTTCGAAAAATCCGCTCGGAAAGGGATGTTCCCGGTTTGGTTGTTGAAATCAGCCTCGATGGCTCCGATCTTGCCGGACTGCGGGAACGTGTTGCCGTTCGCCAGCACGAGCTCGATCTTCAGATTGTCCTTGTCCGCGCTCAGGTCGGCCATGTATTCGAGGTAACGCGCTTCGGGAACGTTGAAATAAACCCACATCACGCTGTTGTCGGACAAAGTCGTGAGAACCTCGCCCTCCTGGACCAAGCTGCCCTGTTGGTGGAGCTGGTGGTCGACAATGCCGTCGAAAGGCGCCTTGACGGCGGCGAAGCCCAGTTCGGCCGACGCCAACTGCGCTTTGGCCTGGGCCTTTGCCAGCTTGGCCTGGAGCAGTAACACCTCATTCTGCGACACGACTTTATCGTCGAACAACTTCTTGGTGTAATTGAATTCCAACTCCGCGAGCTTGGCCTCGGCCAACTCGGCCTCGGCCTTTTTCTGGTAAAGAATAGGAATGACCTTGAACATCAAGTCCCCCTCCTTCACCTGCTGACCCTCTTTGATCGTGATCGCCTCGAGATATCCCTTCTCCAGGCGCAGACCTTGATGTGACGCTGCGAGTGGATCTGGCAGACATAGTACTGCGTGAGCGTAACATCCTTCGACTCGGGGTTCGTGGCCAGAATCTTATGGGCCTCGTGGTGCTGCTCCTCCTTGTGACCAACCACCAAGCCTTTGACTTGCTCGGCCTTCTCGCGAATGTAGCCGAGAAAATCGTTGGACGTCGTCGAGCTATTCAACGAAGCGAAAACTTCGGGACGCATTTTGAATGCCAGCGCGCCCCCACCCATGAGCACGACGACCAGCATCAGCATCGCAATGGGTCGCCGGATGGCGAAGAAGATTGGACGCATCAGGGCCGCCATCGGGCGCCGCACCGCATACGCAACGAAATTCATAAATTTTCCCATAAATGTCGATTAACCATGATCCAGGTTCGATTCAGGTTTGGCTGTCCTCGACACAACGCGGTTGCCAAGCGACTTTTTGTCGCGGGTTGCCACATGTCGAAGGAACCGTCCTACTTCGAGTCAATTCACAAAGCAGATGATATACCGGACCTGGGACCGCCGGCATAGACGGACATCCTCCGTGACATCGAACACCGCAAACATCTTCCCAGGAAGGAGATGTGAGCTTATGACATTTTTGTAATCCAGCCGCCGCCACGCCTTGTGTCGTCTCGCTCCCTTGCGAGGGAAACTAAGTTTCGCTCGCAAAGGAAAGATTATGTCCTCGACGACGCGCGTCAAATGCGTCCGTCGATAACGGAGTCATAATGTCCGAACCGGTTCTTTGTTGCAAAAAAAGAAATTTTCGTGGCCTGGGTCAGTGGCGCTCTTTGCACCTGGCAGTTTGAAAGCCGCTCGGTGTCAGCCCATGCGGCAGTCCGCAAGAAAGCAACCCGCCACGCGAGAATGCCTTCTTTCAGGGGGAAGCAATCGCTAGGATTGTCTCGAGGGCGGGGCTTGTCGACCGCGTTTTCCCCCGGCCCATGAGGCCAAATTATCGAATGGCGCTTAGCATTCCGCCTTTTGCGCTGCCCGAAAACGACCTGATCTGGCGCAAGGCTTGCTATTCTATACGGAATCCTCTCGGAAAGTCCGGCTGTTTGACCGTTCCGTTTGGCCGCGTGTAAGTTGGTGTGGCCCCTGGACCTCGTTCGTCGTGCCCGGAGGCGCCCCTGGTCTCGCCGCCGACAGCGTCACTTGCTGCCGTCGACAGCCATCTCGATTGGGGAAAATTTCATGATGCCAAGAGACGGCGAAGCTCGCGATGCGAAGGCGATCCTTGGCCGCCTTCGCCGGTGGAAGTCCGCATCGCCCCATGCGTCGGGTTCCGCGATGTGGAAAAAGGTGGTCGCTCCCACGGCGCTGGTGAGCGTGATTTGGGCGATGGTCACTTACGGCACCGCGCATGTGCTTAATCAAGTCGACGATAGCCAAACACTGCTGTTGAACCAGAATCGCAAGATGATTCAGTCCGGCGGCGAAATGCAGGAAAATCTCTGGCGGTTGCAGGCAGTCCTGTTCGCGGCGGAAGAACATCGCGGCAACGACGATAAGTCGCTCGGAAAATTCCGGCTCGAGGCGCGAGAGCTAGAAGATGGTTTCATTGCCGCGCTGGCCAGCGCCTCCGAGAATGCCTCGACCGCCGAGGAGCGAGCGCTCGTGGCAACCATCGGCGAGAATTTCAAGGAATACCGGACCGCCGTCGACGAGCAACTCGTTCGCGCGCCACCCCTCTCGGGAGAACTCCGCGGGCTCGGTCCTGCAGGCAATGCATATGGCCAGGAGCATCGCGAAGCCTTGCGGGGAGATATCCGACCTGGCGCGGCGGCTGACCAATGAATCCTTCAGCCGCCGGGACCTCATGCGAGTCAAGGTCGACATGGTGCGAGTCGCTTTCATCATCGTCGGTCCCGCGATCGGCATTTTGCTGGGATTGAAGGTGGCCCGCGGCCTCAGCTATTCGATCTCTCAAATCAGCGTGACACTGCGCGACGCGAGCGGCGACCTGGGGCAGGATATCGGTCTGGTGGAAGTCAATTCGGCGGAGGAGCCCCGCGGGCTTCCCGCCCTGCAACAGCAAGTGCAGTACGTATCGGGACGCATCAAACAGGTAATCGATGAATTGCATCGGGCTCGGCTCGAGGCGATGCAGTCCGAACGACTGGCCGCCATCGGCGAACTGGCGGCGGGCGTGGCCCACGAGGTGCGCAATCCCCTGACCTCGGTCAAGCTGTTGATTCAAACCGTCGAGCGCAGTCAATCGTCGAACTCGAAGGATCAGCAGCGGCTGCAAATCGCTCGGCAGGAGATTGCCCGCATCGAAACGATCATGGAAGAGTTGCTCGACTTCGCGCGGCCGCCCAAGCTGCGCCGCCTGCGGCATGATGTGCGCGACACCTTGCGACGTTCGCTCAATCTGGCCGAGGCGCGGGCACAGCAGGGCGGGATCGTCATTGATGAACGACTGGGGACCATGCCGATGGTCGTCGACGCCGATCCGGAGCAATTGCAACAGGTATTCATCAATCTACTGCTGAACGCCATCGAGGCCACGCCGGCCGGCGGCTCGTTGAGCGTGGCCATCGAAGCGCCCGCCGCGGCGCTCGATGTCCTGGGCTCCCGAGCGACGAGCGGCCCCCTGCGGATCGTTTTTCGCGACACGGGCAGCGGCATTCGGGCCGACGTCATGGAGCGTCTGTTTCAGCCATTCGTCACTGGCAAGGAACGCGGCATCGGCCTGGGGCTGGCCATCAGCCGACAAATCATGCAAGAACACGCGGGTCGCCTGACCGCGTGCAATCCGCCGCCCTGCGGCGCGATGTTCGTGGTCGAAATACCCTTGGCCGACGCATGCGACGTGGCCGAGCTCGCGGGCATCGCGGCCGACGATTCATCGGGCGGCGATCGGCTCATGGAGAAATCCCGTGCAGCAGCAAGTGAAACTGTTAATCATTGACGACGAGCCCAACATCCGCTTCAGCATCACTCAGGTGCTGACCGATGAGCGCGTGGTGGTGCTCGAAGCCACGAACGCCGAGGAAGGGCTGCGGCTCGCGGCCGAGCACTCGCCCGACGTGATTTTGCTCGATATTCGCTTGGGAACGCGGTCGGGACTCGATGTCTTCCAGGAATTGCGGCAAATCGATCCCAAGAGTTTGGTGATCTTCATCACCGGCCACGGCACGACCGACACGGCGATCGAGGCCATGAAGATCGGCGCTTACGACTATCTCGTCAAGCCGCTGGACGCGAATCATCTTCAGCAAGTGGTCGAGCAGGCGTTCAGCATCAGCCGGCTGATGCATGTGCCAGCGCTGCTGGAGAAAGGCGACCGGCCACAGGATCGGCCCGATCTGTTGGTTGGATCGGGGCCCGCGATGCAGTCGGTTTTCAAGCAAATCGGCCGCGTGGCTCCTCAAGATGTCAATGTGCTCATCTTGGGCGAGAGCGGCACTGGCAAGGAACTTGTCGCGCGGGCGATGTACCATCATGGCCGTCGAAGCACCTCGCCGTTTCTGGCCATCAATTGCTCGGCCATTCCCGAGGCGCTGCTGGAAAGCGAACTGTTCGGCCACGAGCGCGGGGCCTTTACCGGAGCCGATCGACGGCGGATCGGAAAGTTCGAGCAGTGCCACCACGGCACGCTGTTTCTCGACGAAGTCGGCGATATGGCGCCCAACACCCAAGCCAAGATTTTGCGGCTGTTGCAAGAGAGCCACTTCGAGCGAGTGGGTGGAAGCGAAACCATTGCCGTCGACGTGCGCGTGATTGCCGCCACGAACCAAGACCTGGAAGCGCTGATCGAAAGCGGCCGATTTCGCAAGGACCTCTATTATCGGCTGCGCGGAGTCACGATCAGCCTCCCACCGCTGCGCGAGCGCCGCGAGGATATCTCCGAACTCTCGCACTATTTCCTTTTCCGCTACAACCGGCAAATGGGCGCCGCGGCGCGATCCATTTCGCCAGCCGCCTTGGAGTTGTTGCAGCAATACGACTGGCCCGGAAATGTGCGCGAACTGCAAAGCACGATTCACGAATCATTGATCGTGTCCGCGGGTCCGACGATTCTGCCCGAATTCCTGCCGCCGAGCGTCCGCCGCGCCGCCCCCAACAACAGCGAGCAAACGGTGCAGGACGCCGAGGATTGGCGGCAGTTGGCCCTCGAACTCGACGCCTGGATGGCGTCGGACGAAACCGATCTCTATCGTCGGGCGCTCGAGCACTTCGATCGCTTGATCATTCGCCGCGCCATGGAACGCGCCGATGGGCAGCAGTTTCGCGCCGCCGAAATCCTGGGACTCAGCCGCGTCACTCTCAGGGCAAAACTGCGCTCGCTTGGCATGCAAGTCGGCAAAGTGCTAAGCGAGAGAGCAATCGACAAGACCCAGTGAACATGCCCGGGACTCGAAGCGTCTCGCTTCCGCGGATTCGAGCGGTCTTCGTTGTTTCCATGCCTTGCCGCTCACGCTGGCTGCCCCGCCATTTCGGCTGCTCGCGCATCTAGCATTCCGCCATCTAGCCACGAAATTGACGGCTGCCTGCTGATTGTCACCCGCCGAAGCATCGAGTATGCTGCGCCTGTAGCGGGCAACCGCTTCGATGTGGCGACTCGTGGCCTCTCCACGACCTCGACCTCCCCCACGACCCGGGCCCGCCGCCGACTCGCCGGGCGCCGTTTTTTGTCGAAACGTTTCGCAGTCCGTTTTGCCCCTTCGCGCGAGGCTGCCGGCAATCGCGGCGGCCCGAATTAAAAAACCGCTTTCAGGAGACCACTCATGGCCTATGAACTTCCGAAGATGCCGTATCCGTACAATGCGCCTCGAGCCGCATATCGACGCCCGCACGATGGAGATCCATCACACGAAGCACCATAACGCCTACGTGACCAATCTGAACAAAGCGCTCGAAGGCACGGACCTGGGCGATCAATCGATCGAATCGTTGGTGTCGAAAATCGATAGCGTGCCGGAGAAGATTCGCACCGCGGTGCGTAACAATGGCGGAGGCCACGCCAACCATTCGATGTTTTGGGTCACGATCGGTCCGGCCCAGGGCGGCGAACCGGTGGGCAAGCTCGCCGCCGCGATCAAGAGCGAGCTGGGCGGCTTCGATAAATTCAAGGAAGCCTTCGCCGCCGCGGGCGCCACTCGCTTTGGCAGCGGCTGGGCCTGGCTGAGCGTCGACAAGAACAAGAAACTCGTCGTCGAAAGCACTCCCAATCAAGACAGCCCTCTGATGCATGGCAACACGCCGATCTTGGGCATGGATGTGTGGGAACATGCCTATTACTTGCAGTACCAGAATCGCCGGCCCGACTATATCGCGGCCTTTTGGAATGTGATCGACTGGGTGGCGGTCGAAGCTCGCTACGCCAAAGCGCTCTAATTCCGACTGCCGAATCTCCCAGCCGCGCTTCCTCGAGGGGCGGCGCCTGCTTTGCCGCCTGCTGGCGTCGCTTGAGCGATGCCAGCAGGCGGTTTTTTTCGAAACTGCACTAGACGCGATTCCGGGCCTTGCTAGTCTTAGCCGCCCGAAGATGCAGAGGCTTGCCTTTGCCCCCGTCCGTGCGCGGCTGGAGCATCGCGCCGCGAACGTTCGCACCGGCCCTCACGGAGCGCTGCCGCACTTTTGTTCGTGGGGCGCCGCCATCGCGCGCGAAGGAGATCGACTTATGAAGTGGTGGCCCGCGTTAATGATCGCCGCGGTGTGCTTGGCCGGTTGCCAAACGCCGCGCGGACCGTCGGATCCATTTTTGCGCACAACGGTGCCTCCGCCGCAAACCGGACAATTCGCCCCCGCGGCGGGCACATACTACACGCCCGGAGCGGCCCCAATCACGGGCGCGCCAGTCGCGGGCGCGCCGATCGGGGCGACGACCGTCGCGCCGGCGCCGGCCTATGGCGGCATGCCCGCGGCGACCGCCCCGGCCTATGGCGCCCAACCGCCGGCGACTTTCAACCCACCGCCCGCGAGCTACGGCGCGCCTTCCTCCCCGACGCCAGCCGCGCCCACGACCGCGCCGGCGAATCGCTATGCTCCGCCGGGCTCGGGCTTCAGCTATCCGCAAAGCTCGATCGATCACTCGAAAGCGGTGACGCCGAGCGCGACGCCATCCCCGGGCGGCGGTCCGACCTTGGCCCGCGCTTCATCGGCGCGAAGCCGGCTTGTGCCGAGCGTCGCCGTGCCAAGCGCCGCGGCGGCAACTGTCGCGGCAACCGAGGTGGCCGAGCCGGCCGTGGCGTTTGTTCCGCGGACCACGGCGGACAGCGTCACGCATGCCTCGTTTGTCGAGGCGGCGACGGATTCTGGAAATACGGAGCCCGGCAATGCGGCCGACGCGGCGAGCGAAGCCGTCACTCCGGCCGATGGCGGCGTGGCGGGGTGCAGGCCGATCTGGCGAATGTCGCGGCGAGCGGGACCGACGCCAGCGTTGAGCAACCCGGAGCGACTTCGGCGGCCAGCCCGGCAGTCCCCGCGGCGTCTGCGCAGGCGCCTTCGCCCTCGGCGGTGGCCAGCGCGGTTCCGGAAATCACGGATTTGCCAGCCGCCACCGGCAGTGACACCTTGCGCGTTTACGGCGCTTTGCGCAGCCGGCTCGTGTTCACGCGAGCCAATCGTCCGATCAGTCCGCCAGCGGCGGCGCCGATCGCTCCGACCGCGCCGATCGCTCCGACCGCGCCGATCGCCGCCGATTGATCCGTCGGCTGCCCGACGATCGCGGTCGTGATCGGCTCGCCGCAAAAAGGCCGGTAATATTGTAAGATGGAAAGTCGAGCCGCCCCGGCGGCGCCACGGACCACCTTGCGAGACACGGTTTGCGAAATCTGCTCGAACATTTCACCGCCCAGTGGGACGCGATCTCGCTCCGGCTGACCACGCACCGCTTGCGGCAGTGGGAAAGCTATGTGCCGCAAGTGGCCGCGTTCGAGGCCGAGCTCAAGGCGCTCTTGCCCCACGAACTTCGTAAGCGAAGCCTTTCGTTGCGATATCGGGCCAAGAGCCAAGAGCCGCTGCTCAAGCTGATGCCCGAGGCGTTTGCCCTGGTGCGCGAGGCCGGGCGCCGGGCTCTCAATATGCGGCACTTCGATGTGCAAATCTTGGGCGGGGTGTCGCTCGCCCATCGCTCGATCGCCGAGATGCAAACCGGCGAAGGCAAAACGCTGACCGCCACGCTGCCCTTGTATCTCGAATCGCTCGCCGGCAAGGGCGCCCACTTGGCGACGGTCAACGACTACCTCGCCCGCCGCGACGCCGAATGGATGCGCCCGCTCTTCGAGCTTTTGGGCGTGAGCGTGGGCGTGGTCGAGTCGCAGCAGCAACAGCCGGTGCGACGCAAGAACTATGCGTGCGACGTGACCTATGGCACGGCCAAGGAGTTCGGCTTCGATTTCCTCCGCGACCGGCTGCTGCTCCGCAGAATCGGCGAGGGTCAAACCGACTTTCTCGGCGGCATGCTCGGCGGCGCCGACTCGAGCGGCGACCAGCCGGTGCAGCGATCGCCGCATTTCATTCTCGTCGACGAGGCCGACAGTATTCTCATCGACGAAGCCCGCACTCCGCTGATTATCAGCGCCTTGCCCTCGGCCGAGCAGCAGGCGATGGTTGAAATGTATAAATGGGCCGCCGACGCCGCTCAGAAATTCGTCGAAGACGAACACTATGAATACGATCACAAGCGCCGCAGCGTGGAGCTCACCGCCGAGGGCCGCCGCCATGTGCGGCAGATCGAGCAGCCCGGCTCGATGCACAACACCGGCATGTTCACCATCTACGAGTTCATCGAACGCGCGATCAAGGTCGAGCGGGAGTACTTCTTCGACCGGCAATATGTCGTCAAAGACGGCGAAATCGTGATCGTCGACGAATTTACCGGCCGCATGTCCGAAGGTCGCAAATGGCGGGCCGGCATCCATCAGGCCGTCGAAGCCAAGCAGGGCGTGGAGGTCACGGTCGAAACCGGCCAGGCCGCGCGAATCACGATCCAAGACTACTTCCAGCTCTATCCGAGCTTGGCCGGCATGACCGGCACCGGCGCGAGCTCGGCCGCCGAGCTTCGCAAGATCTATCAGCTCCGCGTCGTGCCGATTCCCACGAATCGCCCGGCGATTCGCGAGCGATTGCCCGAACGCGTGTTCGGTTGTAGCGACACGAAGTGGCAAGCCCTTGTCGACGAAGTTTGCCAGATGCACGCCACCGGCCGGCCGGTGCTGATCGGCACGCGCTCGATCGACAAGTCGGACCTCGTTTCGCAATTGCTCAAGAGCCGCGGCATCGACCATCAGGTGCTCAATGCGCGGCATGTGGCGGTCGAAGCCGACATCGTGAGCATGGCCGGCCACCGGGGCCGGGTCACGGTCTCGACCAACATGGCCGGCCGCGGAACCGATATCAAACTAGGCGACGATGTGCGGGAGCTCGGCGGCCTGCATGTGGTCTTGAGCGAAATGCACGACTCGGCGCGGATCGACCGCCAGTTGATCGGCCGCTGCGGACGCCAGGGCGATCCGGGCAGCTATCGGCAATATCTTTCGCTCGACGACGAGCTCCTCATGGCCCTGGGCGCCGAAAAAGCGGCCGAGCTCGAGGCGTTTGGCGAAGCCACGCCCGGCGAAGTCGAGGGCTACGCCAAGCTGTTTACCCGCGCCCAACAAATCACCGAGCGGCGTCATTTTCGCGATCGCCGCGCTTTGATGTATCACGAGCGGGAGCGCAAGAAAATGCAGCGTTCGATGGGCCAAGACCCGTATCTCGACACACCTGGGTAGCGCCCCGGCGGCTCGGCCCGTTGAATATTTCAACGCTGCTAACGGGCCGCGGTGATTCGATCTCGCAGCGGCGCGGGAAAAACAAAGCGAACTTGCCGTGCGGGAGAATGCCGCCAGTGCCGGGCGGTCTCGTCGAGCAGTTCTAGGTACACGCGGCGGGCGTGTCCCCGAAGTGGCAGACCCTGGTGCCACACGATTACCGCTTGGCCGGCGTCGAGCCAGGTGAGATCACGGAGGCAGGCTTCGAGCGCGTCCCAATTCCAACCGAAATAGTCGGGCAGCTTGAGCTGGCGAGCATATTCGGTCAGCAGTGACTGTTTGGTCCGGCAGCTTCGCGGCAATGTCACCAACACACGGTTCCCGACGCTAGCCGGCAATGCGGCCCCCGCCGATGAATACTCGAATGCATCGCCAAGCGGAGCCATCGAACGCCTGCGAGTCGCGAGGGCTACGGCAGCCGGTGGAAGCTGCGGTAATGGTCGGGCGAATAGTAGACTTCGCCGCTCGCGCCCACGACCACGCGTTGCGGGCCCGGTCCCGAAAGTCGTTCCGTGCGAACGACATATTCGTGGTAGTAGCCCCGCGGTCTCGCCGGCAGGCGGCGTTCGCGGTTTTGAAACACGCTGCCGTCGTCGGGATATTCCAGCCGCCGGCCGGCATCGATGCGTTCGAGCGTCGGCAGCAGGTTGATCGTGCCGTGGAGCACGACTCGATCGCCGTGGTCGCGCACCGTGATGTTGTCGAACGTGGGGGCCGGATGCAGGCTCGCCAGATTCAGGCCGCCGAAGCCGGGCTCGCGCGGCTCGGGCAGCGATTCGCCATCTTCCTTCGGCGGCTGGGCGGGCACATCGACGCGATCCATTCGCGCCTGGCCGATGCCGGGAAGCGCGGCGTCGGAAGCGTCGCGAGTTTCGCTGCTCGCATTCGTGTCGGATGTCGGCGAGGGTTTGGCCGCGTCGGCGCGGGGAACCGCCACAATCGGTGGTTCAGCGCGGGCTAGTTGCCCCTCGCGGCCATCTCGCCCGGAGCCGTCGGCGGCAGCGCCAAGAGTGGCATGACCGCGGAGAGCCATCGGTCGAGGGTCGAGCTGGAGTGGCGGGGACCGATAGCGCTGGTGTCTTATCGACCGGCTTGGCCGCCCAACGCGCGGGAGCGCGGCAGTTTTCGCATTCGCCGCTTGCGCTCGACGCATCGCCGACGGCGGGAGAGTCGGTTCTGATCGCTGGCTCGGGCAAGGGGCGGCTGGGAGCCAGCACCACGTAACCAGCCACGCCAACAAGCAGACCGGCGAAGATCCAACCGAGCATGGAGAGTTGCGACGCGCGAAGCATGGCAAAAATCTGCTTTCCGATCGCCCTGGGCCATCGACAAAATGCTTCGCGGTCCCGGAGCCCTACCGGTCGAACCCGAGCGGCCTCTACCTTATTGTACCACGCTCGATCGCAATATGTGCGCGGGCGATTTGCGACGGGCGACGCGGCCAGAGGGGCGCGTGCTATCATGCCGCCATCGGGCGAGGCGCTGCCCGCGGTCGTCGCAAGCCGGCTGGCGCTTTGTGGATCGGCCCTGCTATTTCGGGCCCCTTGATGTCGGCGCCATCCGTGTCGGGTCCGTCCGCAGTGCGCGCTTCATTCTCCACGGGCGCCGCCGCGGGATCGGCAATGGCGTCGCCGGGGGCTTCCAAAGGTTCGTCGCCGAGGCTCGCTTCCGGCGCGGCCTTGCGATTGCGGGTGGCCCAGGTGAGCACCGCCGGCAGCAGAATGAGCGACGTGAACAAGCAGCAAGTCACTCCAAGCGTGAGCACGCGGCCCAGGCTCTGCAAGCCGCGATGGCTGGCCACCATCAGCGCGCCGTAGCCCATGATGGTCGTGAGCGCGTCGACCAGCACCGCCACGGCGGTGCCGGGCGACATGCGATAGGGTCCGCGCTGCTCGCGAAACTCATGCACGATATGCACGCCGTAATCGACACCGATGCCCAGGATCAGCGGCAGCGCGATCAAATTGGCCGGGTTGAGCGGAATCTGGAGCCAGCCCATGAGGCCAAACGCCTCGAGCACTCCCACGCCCAGCGGCGCCGCCGCCAGCAGCGCATGCCGCACGCTCCGAAAATCAAGCCACAGCACGGCGATGATAATCAGCAGCGAATACAGCGCCGCTTGCTGATAGCTTTGCTTCATTTCGAGCGACGCTTCATGGGCTTGCAGCGGGTTGCCGGTCACGTTCGGGTCGACCGACCGCACATCATGCACGAACCGCGAGAGCGCCTGCGTGTCCCAAAGATTCCCGCGCCCGTAGATTCGCAGCAAGTGCTTGCCGCTCTTGCCGACGAACCGCGAGACCAGCGCGGGAGGCAAGTCGGCGAGTCGCGGCGGCTCGACGCCGGCTACCTCGCGCACTTGCCGCAAGTCGGCGAAGAGCGCTTCGCCGGCCTGCTGTTGAAAGCGAGTCAACAGCGCATAGCATTCGGCCGGCGGAGTTTGTTCGACAAGACCGCGCAGGTGGGCCAGATGTCGCACCACCGGCGATTTCGGTCCGGCGAGCGCGAGTACGCGCTCGAGCCGCGAAAGAGTCCAGGCCAGGCGATCGGGCCGCTCGACTGCAATCAGCGGCACATGGTCGGGCAGGTTCCTCAGCCGCCCGCGAATCGCCTCGATCGCGGCTTGCTTCGTCGCCACGTCGGCCGGAATGATCGACGCGATCTCTTCAATGCGATCGACGCTCGGCAACCGCTCGAATTCGGCCTTGCGCGCGAAGAGGGTCTCGGCCGAATCGGCCACGCTGAGCGCATACCACGAGCTTTGCCTGCATTCCGAGAGAAGCCGCCGTTCGAGCTCGACGCTCTCGAGCCCTTCGGCTTGCATGTTCAGTAGATTGTTGTCGTACCAAAGTTTGCCCAGCCCGAGCGAGAGCACGCCGGTAAGCACGATGCCCAGCATGAGCGTGAGACGCGGGGCGCGGAGCAGCGGTTGAATCCAGACATGCACCGCCAGCGGCTCGGGCAGCCGGCGAACATTGCTGCGGTCGACCAGCAAGATCGCCGCCGGCAAGATCGACAGTTCGGCCAATGCGCACAACAAGATACCGCCGCCGGCAATCACCCCCAACTCGGCCACGCCCACGAATGAAGTGCAGCCCGCGGCAAAGAACGAGATCGCGGTGGTCACCGCGCCGGTCGTGATCGCGGGCCCCGCCGAGCGCGAGGTTTCAAGCAGCGCCGCCTCGCAGGAGCCGAGCTCTTTGCGGAGTTGCAAATAGCGGGCGCAGTAATAGACGCCGTAGTCGATGCCGATGCCGATCAGCGTGGCGGTGAACGTGACGCTGAGGATATTCAAATGCCCGATGGTGGCGGTGGCGTAGGCAAACGACCAGGCCATGCCCACGATCAGAATCGCATTGGCCAAAAGCGCGTGGCGAATGCCTCCGAAGCCGGCGATGAACAGAATGGCGACTCCAATCATCGACACGATGCTCGCCAACAGCATCGACGCTTGGCTGGCGTTCATTTCGTCGTCTTCGATAATCGGCAGCCCGGTGAGTCCGATCTTCACATCGGGAAATCGGGCTCGATTTTTAACGATGATGTCCCGCAGCAGGGCGGCGGACTCGGCGTTTTTGTTGAAGCTGTCTTTACCATCGGCGAGTTTGAGCGTGATGAAGCCGAAATGGCCATCGGCCGTGATCATGTATCGCGAGCCGAACTGACTGAGCGAGCCCAACTCGCCGCCGGCCCGCGGCCAGGGCGAGACAAACGGCTTGCGCTCGAGCGCCGCCGCGAGGCTTTGGCAATAGCGATCGAGCGGGGCGAGGCGTTCGGTCATTTGAGCAATTGCGGCGGCTGGCGACGCGAGCGCGGCTTGGGCGGCCTTGCCATTTTCGGTCGGAACATTCGTCCCGGGTTTGGCGCGATCGGTCGCGGGCGGGGCGACACCGATCATGGCGCCGAGCGAACGCTCGATCTCCCCGAGCGCGCGAGCCGTGACATGGCCCACATTGAGCTGCGACCAATCGCCGGCCAAGATCGGCCCCGCGGCTTCTAGCTGCTGATTGATCGCCGCGAGCTGCTCGACCCCCAGAAAGTACAAACCCTTGGAGCGAAGCGCGGCGAAGTCGACTCGGGCGAGCACCGTTTGCAGCGATTCCTCGCGAGCCAGCGCGGCGGCGAGCTCATCGATCGCGGGAATGATTTTCTCGCGGCTGGCCCCCTCGAACACGATCACCGTGTCATCCTTGGCGCCGAACTCCGTCGCGTAGGCGGTCCATTTGCGGTTGTAGTCGGAATCGGGGCTCACCAAGTCGAGCCGGTTGGTGTGATAGCCGAGCCGGGCGGCGCTATAGACCGAGCTCAGCACGGCGAGCCCGATCGCGACGCCAATCGTGAGCCAGGGCGCGCGAGAATATGGCGCGTGCCAAAAAGAAAGCAGTGCGCCAAGAACGATTGATCCGCCGTCGATGGTCCGTCCGTGGACAAAGGGCCGCTTTCTGTGTTGTGGCGTCAGGTTATTCAAGGCGCCGGGGGCAAACTCGAAGCGTGGCGCCACACCGGGCAGCGGTTCCCACCCCCGAGGAACGCGGCATTCTAGCGGGGTCGGTAAAGGCGGGCAATACGACTCTTGACTGATGCCGAGGAGCGCAAATCATTTATGAGCATGGCTTTATGGCGAGTGTCGCTTCGCCACCGTCATTCGCCGGGTTTGGTCGACGTGGGACGGGTCGCCAGCCGGCTGCTCACCACCTTCCACACCATCGGCAGCACGCTCACGACCACGATGCCCAGCACCGCGAGTTGGAAGTTTCGCTTCACGATGTCGATCTGGCCCAGCCAGTAACCACACAATGTCATCGACACGATCCACCCCACGCCGCCCACGATGTTGTAGATCGCGAATTGGCGATAGCCCATGCGGGCCACTCCGGCCACGAAGGGAGTGAAGGTGCGCACCAAGGGAACGAACCTCGCGAGCACGATCGCTTGGCCGCCGTGGCGTTCGTAAAACGCGTGGGCCGCCATCAGATGTTCGTGCTTGACGAAGCGCAGCCTGCCTTTTTCGAATACATGTTCGCCTGTTTGCAGGCCGAAATAGTAATTCAGCGCGTCGCCCAAGATCGCCGCGGCCGAAAGCGCGCCCCACAGGATCGCGAGGTTGAAAACCGGCTCGCCATCACCGGCGCTCGCCAAAAAGCCGGCCGTGAAAAGCAGCGAATCGCCCGGCAGAAAGAACCCGACCAAGAGGCCCGTCTCGCTGAAGATGATCGCCGCCAGGATCAAGTAGCCGACCCACCAGGCGCCGCCCAGATTCACGATCGTGCGCAAGTTTTCGGGCTGGGCGAGCCCCAGCAACCATTTCAGGAATTCAACGACCGGCGTCATGCAAGTTCCCAGGCAAAAGACAATCGGCCCAAGTCAATAAGTAAACAAAGCGCTTCCCGGCTCGCGACACTACTCGAATCGGCCGGCCTTGGGAATCCGGATCGGACGCGGCGCGCGGCGAATCATTCGCCCAGATATGCGTCTTGCACGCGGCGGTCGTTGAGCAGCGTCTCGGCGCGATCATTCATCGTAATTGCTCCGGTTTCGAGCACATAGCCGCGCGTGGCCAATTTGAGCGCCAGGCGAGCCGCTTGTTCCACGAGCAGCACCGCCATGCCCTCGCGATGCACGCGGCGAATCACCTCGAAAATCTTGAGCGTCACCAGCGGCGCGAGCCCGAGCGAGGGCTCGTCGAGCAAGAGCAATCGCGGATGCCCCATCAGGGCTCGGGCCACGGCCAGCATTTGCTGTTCGCCGCCGCTCAGCGTGCCGCCGGCCTGATGCTGCCGCTGGGCCAGAATCGGAAACAGTTCGTACATATGCTCGAGATCGCGCTTCAGCTCCGCCGGATCGTCGCGGGTAAAGGCCCCCAATCGCAAATTCTCGATCACCGTGAGGCGCGGAAAAATCTTGCGTCCCTCGGGCGAATGGCAAATGCCGGCGCGCACGATCCGATACGCCGGCCAGCGGGTAATCTCATTGCCGGCGAAACGAATGCATCCGCCGCGCGCGGCGAGACATCCCGAGATCGCCATGAGAATGCTGGTCTTGCCCGCGCCATTGGCGCCGATCAGGGCCACGATCTCGCCCTCGTCGACATGCAGCGAAATGTTCTTGATCGCTTCGATCGGGCCATAGCCGGCCGAGAGGCCCTCGACCTCAAGCAGCGCACTCATGTCACCTCCTCGCTGCCGAGATAGGCGTTGATCACGGCGGGGTTGGCACGAATTTCCCCGGGCGTGCCTTCGCCGATCTTCACGCCATGGTCGAGCACCGCGATTCGATCGGAAATGCCCATCACCACGCGCATGTGATGCTCGATCAAGAGCACCGTCAAACCGCGATCGCGAATCCGGCCGATCAAACTCGCGAGCCCCGTCGATTCGGAGGGATTCATGCCCGCCGCCGGTTCATCGAGCAGCAGCAAAGTCGGCTCGGCGGCGAGCGCCCGCGCAATCTCGAGGCGGCGCTGGTCGCCATAGGGCAAGCTATTGGCCGGCGCGGCGAAGTTGCCCGAGAGTCCGACAAAGGCGAGCAGCTCCCTGGCGTGTCGCGCGGCGGCGGCTTCTTCCTTTTGCACGGCGGGAGAGCAGACGGCCATTTGCCAAGCCCCGCCCCGCAGCCGCCGGTCGCAAGCCACGAGCACATTGTCGAGCACGCTTAGATGGCGAAATAGGCGAATGTTTTGGAAGGTGCGGCCGATACCGGCCAGCGCGATCACTTCCGGAGTGCGGCGCGAGCGGCGCCACACGCTCAAGGCGCCGGCAAAGCCCACGACAAACCCCAGGGCCGCGCCGCCGACGATGCGATAGGTTCTCGGTCGCATCGCCGCCGCGAGCTTTTGCAGCCGCGCGAGCTGCCGCTCGGCGAGCGCCGGAGCGCCAAAGCGACCGAGCGGAAACGATTGCCCATCGAACGCCACCGCATAATCCTCGGCGTTTTCGGACCGGACGGTGGCCGCGGCTGTTCCGCGAGCGGCGAGCGCCGTCACGAGGGCTTGCAGCCGATCGCGGGCCACGAGCGCGGCATCGCGATCGGGCTCGTTCGAGAGTTGCTGGCGGCCATCGGCGGTGACGACAAGCCAGCGGCGCCCGCGATGCTCGACCGCCAGATCGCCGCGAAAATAGGCGAAGAAGTCGCGCCGGGCGCCGGCGCGGTCGAAGGGTTCGTCGCGCTCCATGTAATTTCGCTTGATGGTCGCGGCCCATAGGCCGTCGAGGTCGCTGGAGAAGAAGAAGGCGCCCAAGCCGGTGATCAGGCCAAACACGATCGCGCGCACGAGCACCGCCGGCGTGAACGGCCGCTCGAGCGGAGGTCCGGCGAACTCGATCGCGCCTTCGGTCGGGCGATAGAGACCGCTGATCGTGTTGAAGACCGTGGTCTTGCCGGCGCCATTGGGTCCGATGATCGAAAATATCTGCCCGGCATCGACGCCGCAATCCACCTCGCTCACGGCCGTGAGCCCGCCGAAGCGAACAGTCAGATTCTTGAGCGAAAGAAGAGGCATGTTCCACGGAACCCGAGGCTTCGACGGGTCGCGCCGCCACGCGACGTGAATTGCAATCGATTCATCTACCCACGAGGCACGCCATTACTCGCGCCGCGCCGCCGCCGGCGCCAGGCCATGCGGCTTGAAGCGAATGACCACGATCAACGCCAGACCGAAAATCATCATCCGCCACGAACTAAACGAGAGCCACGTCCGCAGTCGATCGGGCGAGATGTTCACCGCCACGCGGCTCAAAGTATCGTGCGCGCGTTCGACGAGCGTCGAATTCTGAATCCAACCATCCACCGCCGGCGCCACGATGTTGTCGAAACCGATGATGAGAAACACGCCGAGCACCGCCCCGCGCAAGCTGCCGAGCCCGCCCACGATCAGGCAGCAGAGCATGATCATCGAGCGATTGAAGTCGTACGCGTTTGGGTCGGCCGTGCTTCGCAGCGCCGTGGCGTAGAGACAGCCGGCCATGCCGGCCAGGGCGGCGCCCAGGCTGAAGGCCGCCATCTTGGCGCGCATCGTCGCGCACCCCCATGCAACTCGCCGCGAGCTCGTCCTCGCGAATCGCATTCCAGGCCCGGCCGATCCGCGCGCGTTCCAGGTTGCGCAGCATCCAGAGCGTGGCGACCAGCAGCCCGAGCGTGAGAAAATAAAACGGGCGATAATCGTTGAGCCAGTCGATCGTGAGCCCCAGCCGATCAAGCCCTTCGGTCACGAGCGCCGGCGGGCGCGGCGTGGGCACCGGGTTGAGTCCGCGCGTGCCCGCCGTGATCTGCTCGAAATTGCGCAGACCATCAGCGCACCACTTCGCCGAAGCCGAGCGTGACGATCGCCAGATAATCGCCGCGTAGCCGCAAGGTGGGCCCGGCGAGCGCCAAGCCGGCCAGCGCCGCGATCAGCGTCGAAGCCACGAGCGCCACGCAAAAGCCGGTTTGAAACGGATAAGCCGGCACGGTCAAAATGCCGGTGACATAAGCGCCGATGCCGAAAAAAGCCGCGATTCCTAGCTGCAAGAGGCCCGCATAGCCCACCACCACATTGAGCCCCAGGGCGAGAATCGCATAGATGAAGATATTCGTGAGCTCCTCGCCCAGCGAGATTTGCGTCCAACCAAACAGGCGATTCTCGATCGCCGGCGTCAGCGGATACACGATCGCCGCCGCGATCGCGAGCAAGGGAAACGACGGGAACTTGCCGGCGAACGACTTCATACCTTCTCCGGCACGCGCGTGCCCAACAGGCCCGATGGCTTGAACACGAGAATCACGATCAGAATCACGAAGATCAGCGACGTGGTCCAGCGCTCGCCGACATAGGCGCTGCCGAGCGACCGGGTGAGCCCGAGCACGATGCCGCCCACGACCGCGCCGGGAATATTGCCGATGCCGCCGAGCACGGCGGCGGTGAAGGCATAGAGCCCGTTTTGAAACCCCATCTGGTAGCTGACCGTGTTGATATACAGTCCATAGATCAGGCTGGCCGCGCCGGCCAAGGCGCCGCCGATGGCGAAGGTGGCCATCACCACGCGATCGACATCGATTCCCATCAGCCGCGCCGCCATGGGGTTTTGCGCCGTGGCCCGCATCGCGCGGCCGAGCGAGGTGCGTTTCACGAACAGCGTGAGCCCGATCATGATCGGGGCCGTGATTCCGAGCACCATGAGGTCTTTCATCGTGATCTGCACCGCGGCGGTCTCGCCGAGCAGATTGCGGCGTGAAACAAGGTCGGGAAAATCATGATCCGCGGCGCCGAGCCACAAAAGCCCGATATTGCCGAGCACGAAGCTCGCGCCCACGCCCGAAACCAGCGGCGCGAGCTTCGGCGCATGCCGCAGCGGTCGATACACGAGCCGATCGATCACCACGCTCACCACCGCGCAAAACACCATGCACGCCAGGAGCGTGATCGCGAGCCCGGCGATCCGCCCCGCGAGACTCGCCGACTCCAAACGCAGCCCCGAAACGAGCGCCAGCGCCAAGAGCGAGCCGAGCATGAACACGTCGCCATGGGCGAAGTTGATCATCTCGACGATGCCATAGACCATCGTGTAGCCAAGCGCGATCAGGGCAAACAGCGAGCCGGTGGTGAGGCCCACCAAGCAAAACTGCAGGAAGATTTCCCCCGAGCCGGGCGTGTCGACAAGTGCCAGGAGCCCCATATTAGCGACTCCCCTCCAAGGCCCGGCTCGCGCTCAAAGCCGCCGAAGGTCGAGCGTCGGCGGGCCTCACGCGCGACGCGCCGTGTCGCGCCTTCGCCGAACCATCGGTCGCCTCGGGCGCCGCGTTTGGCTGATTGAGCACTTTGACGAACTCGAACTTTCCATCATGCACGGTGCTGCCGCTGATGGCCGTGAGCGTGGTGTCGCCATTGGCATCGAAAGACCAGCGTCCCAGGGCGCCCTGGTCGAAGTTCTTGATCGCGAGGCACGCGTCGACGATCGCTTGGCGGTCTTTCTTGCCGGCCCGCGCGATCGCGGTGAGCGCCACTTTACCGGCCTCATAGCCATAGATCGCGTAGGCTTCGGGCTCCTTGTGATACACCTGAGTGTATTTTTCGACGAACTCCTTGCCGCGGCCCACGAGCGCGTCGGGCGGAAGGCCGCCGAAGGTGGCGTAGCACCGGTCGTTGACGTTCTTGGCGCCGGCGGCGGCGATGAAAGCATCTTCGAAACACGCATCGGGCACCATGATCTTGGCGTCGAGCCCGGCCGCAACCAAGTCCTTGGCAATCTGGCCGCCCTTGGTCTGCGTCGAGCCGCCGAAGTAAATCAAGTCGGGCCGTGCCTCGCGAATGGCGATCATCAGCGACTTGAATTCTTGGGCCTTGGCGTCGATGCTTTCGTGTCCGAGCACTTCGAGGCCCAGGTCGCGGCAGGCGTCGGCGAACACCGTGGCGAGGCCCTTGCCATAGACTTCGTTGTCATCGAGCACATACACGCGTTGGAACCCCAGCTCCTTGGCCCAAGCGGCGCTGAGCGTGCCCTGCAAATCATCGGCCGGCACAACCCGGGTGTAATTGATCTTGCCGGTGGGGCGATACATTTCCGGCTCGCCGCGATCGCCCAGGCCCGGCTTCGTGAGCCCGATGGCGGTATTGGCCGGGCTGACCATCAGCAGATGGGCGCGATTGAGGATCGGCATCGAAATCTTGGCGGCGCCCGAATTGTAGGTGCCGATATAGGCCATTACATCGGGGTCGCGGGCAGCCCGCTTCGCGTTGGACGTTTCTTTTTCGGCGGTCCACTGAGCGGCGGCGGCGGTGGCGTCGTCCCAGTCGGCGTATTCGATGCGAAACTCGCCGACGCGATGATTCGCTTCGTCGAGCGCGATACGAATGCCGTTGACGATCGTGTCGGTCTGGGCCTTGGCGCTGCCGGTGCGCGGCATGCTGGAGACGATCTTGATGAGCGTCGGATCGCCTTCGCCCCCGGCCGAACATCCGATGACAAGCGGCGCGATCATCCCGAGCCAACCAGCGATCGCCCGGCGAAACGGAAGCATGCGGAACCTATTCGTGGAAAGCGCCAACCAATGCGCAGAGCAATCCAAAACCAACGCTGCCCAGGCGAGGCCGCATTATAAGCCGCCCGGCGAACCGATGAAAGCAGCGCCCGCGAAGGGAACCGGAAACGAATTTGACGCGCGCGATCGAAAACAACACTTGTTCAAGCGTGGTTCATGCCATGGCGCCAAGTCATATCGCGACCTTGACCACGGCCTTCAGGATCGGCCCGACGCCAGCCAGCGGGGCATGCGCGTCGTCGGGATAGAATACCGCGAATCGGCCCGGCGGAAGCGGAAGCCAAAACTGGGGAGCATCACCGAAGAAGATGATGTCGCGATTGGCGTCGTAGGGCTCCGTGATCGCGAGGCAATCGGCCAATGGGCTCCAGCCGATGTGGTCTTCGCCCGAGACGGCGACCTGAATATCGGCATAGGCCCGATGCGCTTCGAGTCGGGCGCCCGATTCACCGCGGCCCGATTCGGATTGAATGCTCACCAGGAGCCGATCGCCGTCGAGTTCGTGGCGGCCGAGCGGCATGGAGGCGAGGTCGGCCGAGAGCAGGAAGTCGAAGCCGGCTCGCAGGCGGGCATCGAGCGCTCGGTAGCGATGGGCCGCGGAAAGCAGATCATAGATCATCGGAGGGTCGCCAAAAGACTCGAGGAACCCGACGCCGCGAAGCGCGAACCTACCTTTTCTGGGCCGAGGTTGCAATGCGATCGGGGCGCTGTAAGATGGAAAATGGCCCCTGGGCGTGGCCCGACGCACTCTCCCTGGGCGGCGCATATCTCGCTCGACCGTCTCGTTCGGCCTCGCCACGTGCCCGGGGAATTCTTTAATGCCTCGCAATGCGCGAAGCCACCGAACCGCCGTGGGCTCGATGAGCCTATTTGCGCGGGCCTTTCTGGAACCGGGCTGTTGGCCGCGGGCTGCGTTTTTGGGCTGCTTGCGAGCGAGGCGATCGGCCAGTCGCCAAACAATAGCGCGACGCGATTATTGATGCAAGCCGCCGGCGCGCCTTCGGACGCGCTGCCGCCCGCTTCGCCATCGCCCGCGCCGCCAAACCCGGCGCCTGGTCAGCCCGCGGGGCAGGCAATGCCCGGCGTCGGCTCGGTTCAGCCTCGGCCCACGGCGCCCGGCGGCGTCGCCCGCCGCGATTCACGCATCAAAATCCCGCCGCCAAGCCGGGGTTGCCCGCCAACAATCCCGCGGGTCTTACGCCGGCCGAACAGCAATTGAATCAACTCATCAATACGATCCCTTGGCAAATGGGCCCGACCACGGCCCAGCTCGGAGCAGTCGCCACGGTGCGCAGTGCCAGCCGGCTTTCGGATTACCACCGGCGCGAGCACGGCGCGATTCATGGAGCTCGCGCAAAACATGCCCGACCCGACACTGCTCGGCGTGATGTTGCCCACGGACCAAGTTGGTTGGTTTTTGACCTTCGCATACAAGGACGTGGGCCATGTGGCCGACGACGAACAAGGAAGCCTAAACGCCGACGAGATTCTCACCGCCTTTCGCACCGGCACGGAAGCCGCGAACGCCGAGCGAAAAAAACGCGGCTGGGGCGATCTTCACGTCAACGGTTGGATTCAGCCCCCGGCCTATGATCCTGGCACGCACAACCTGACCTGGGCGATTCAAGGCATCGCCAATGGCAGTTCGATCGCGAATTACAACGTGCGTCTGCTTGGCCGCCAGGGCGTGATGAGCGTGGTGATGGTTGTCGAGCCTGACCGGGTTCCCGCCCTGATTCCCCAGGCCAAACAGTTGGCCAGTGGCTGCGAATTCAGTGCCGGCAACAAATACGGCGAGTTTCGCGAGGGCGATAAGATCGCGGAATACGGGCTCGTGGGCCTGATCACGGGCGGCGCCGGGGTGGCGGCGGTAAAATTTGGCTTGCTGCCCAAGTTGATTGCCCTGGCCCTCAAGTCGATCAAATTGATCGTATTCGGGTTCCTGGCGGCTTGCGGCGTCGTCTGGAAATTCATCACGAGCGTATTCGGCGGCCGATCGAAATCGCGATCAAGCTCCCGCGACTAGCGCCGCGTCAAAGCCCAAAGCTCGGGTTGGCTTGAGTCGGGAAAGTTGGGCAGCTTCCGCCGACACGGAGGTTTCCCATGAATACTTCTCGCGGGGCCCCGTTCGCGTGTTTCTACCGAGTTGCGGGCGGAGGTCCTGTTCCCACGGGCGGGAGATAATCCGGCCGCGTCGTGTCCGCTGGCGTTGCCGTTCCCGTGGGAGCGCTGCCGCGAAAGCTCTTGGGCCGGATATCCCAAGGCATGAAACATCTCGAATTGCGCTTGATTATATTCGGCGACCGTCTCGAAATAGCGATCGTAGGCGATCTTGACGAGCTGCAACGAATAGACCACTTCTTGCGGCCGAAAGATCTCTTGCAGCACATCGCCGAAACGCTGGGTCTGTTTCAGCCCGTCGACGTTCCCCGCATAGTTGATCTGGGCTGCCTGCAATTCGCGCTCGGCCTCGACCACTCGCGCCGCGGCGGACTGAATGCTGGCCTGGGCGCGAGTGACATCGGCGACCACCGAGTCCTGGGCATAGTACAGATCGATGATTGCCTTCGAGGCGTGACTGCGTTCGCGTTTGACCATGGCCATGTTGCCGAAGCCCAAGGAATCGGCCTGCCAGAGAAGCTGGGGAGCAAGGTCGAGCCGGGAACTCCAATTGTTCATGCTGGCCCCTTGGCCGATTCCCAGCGCTCCGAACTCCCACATTTCGTAGGGCGTCTGGAAACCGGTCAGCACGACAGCCGGCATCAAAGGCCGCATCTTCTCGCGCCGGATCGAAACCAGCATTTTCTGAATTTCCGCCTGATTCGAGGCGAGCTCGGGACGATTCGACAATCCGATCGGCATCAGCTCCTCGAGGGGTCGGCTGGGGTCGACCAGTGTAATTTGAAGGTGATCTCGCTCGGCTGGCTCGACGACGACTCGGGGATCGAGTCGAAGGACTTGCGTTAGAGCAATACTGGCGCGGCGCCAATTCCGCCGCGCGGTCGCCGCCTGTTGCTCCATGTCGGCAAGAAGATCGCGAGCACGATCCACTTCCACTCCCGGAACGAGGTCCTTGCTCTGCGTTTGAATGACCCGGACCAGTTCGCGGCCTTTCTTGATCACGTCGAGCGCACGGCATATTGGCCCCGATATTTGTGAACGTCGAAGTAGGCTTGGGCCGTCTTTAGCAATGCGTCGTTCTTGGCTTGCTGAATATCCCAGCGTTTGCCGTTCAGGTGCTGCCGCGCTTTCAGCGGCTCGTAGATAATGTCCGTGAGATAGGTCATGGAATAGAATGCGCCGCCGGCATACATCATGTTCACGTCTTGTTGCAGCGACTTTCCGAAGCTCGCGGGATTGGGTTGTCCTTGGGCATTGACACCGGGAGGCACATTGGTGGCGTTCAATAGGTCGGGGCCGTAGCCGTCGTGCCGGGTATAGTCGAAGCCCCAATAGAAATCGGGTAACCACAGCACGTTGGCCTGTTGCATCTTGGCTTCGGCTTGCCAGGCGCTGGCTTGCGCTGCCGCGATGACCAGCGGGCGGGCATCCGCCAACCGGAGCGCGGCGGCCAGATTAATCGGAAACCGAATGTCGCCGGCTTCGAGAGGCGGCAATTCGAGATGCGCGACCTCTCCGCCCTGTGGCAGCGGACGTTGCAGTGGTTTTTCGGTCAGGGACGCCCCGGAGGACGCGTTGGGCGCCGACGATTCGTAATTCGCCAGGGAAATCGCCGAGTCGCGCGGCGCCGATTCGGTCTTGGAATTGGCGGCCATCGCGCCGTTCGAGGCCAGGGCCGCGGACTTATCCTTTGAATTGAGCGCGGAGAACGGCAGGGAATGGCAAGCGCTGGTGAACACCAGCGCCAGCAATAGCAGCGGCAGTCGCAGTCGTGCTCCGTGACTCATGATGAAACCCGCCGATCCGAACGACTCTCGGGACCAGTGCGCCGGCCGATGCCATGCGCCCGGCATTGCGATCGATTGTGGATGTGAGGAAAAGTGCTCGAACTCTTACCAGCAGCCATCCCGCTGTCTTCCTTTCCGGCCTGCTCGACTTGGCCCGAAAAGCATCGCGCCCGCTCGGGTCATTGAGCTCCAGGCGCCTTGATTACCTCTGGCGCGATGGGCGGCATCACGGGCGGCGCCCGCGGGGGAGTAACCGCGTCGCCGCCAATAATATCGGGAATCATTCTCTGGTAAGGACCCTCGCCTCCCAATCGCAGGATTTGCGATTCATTCTCGGTGGTGCCGGCGAAGGAACCGTAATTGTCGCTCGGGGCGCCTGAAGTGTCGGGAACCAGCGGAGGCTCGGGCACGAGGCAAGGCTGCCTGCTGACCTTTCCGCTCTTACAGTAGCCCCGGTAATAGGGGACGATCGCGTCCGGCGTCCAGCGCGTCGAACTGGGAATCATGCGGGAATAATAGGGCAAAAAGTTGTGATACCAACTCGGCGGCAAGTGCTTGGGCGGAATGTCCGGACTATCGATGGGCGAATAGATGGCGACGCCTCGGCCGGAATGGAGGCGATTCTTTCCGACCTCGATCTCTTCCAGGAACCACTTGAAGTATTTCGGGTGACGTTTGCTGGCGGCATCGTCTCCGGCCATGCCCGCGGTCGGCAGAGCGCAGACACCCATCAGCAGAACGAGCTGGTTGAAGGTTTTCCGAGTCATGGCGCCAATGGACCTCGTATTTTTTTGGGGCATGTAAACCCGAAAGTCAGCGTCAGCGAGTGGCCGGTGGCGGTCCGACGCCCACATCGGGCAGGTAGCCAGGCCGTGCCGTGTCGACGGGCTCGATGGCGCCGGGTGGTTGGTCTTTTGATAAACTCTGCGCCGGGTATCCCAAGGCATGAAACATCTCGAATTGCGCCCGGTTGTACTCGGCGACCGTGCCGAAATAGTGATCGTAGGCCGTCTTTAACAACTGCAAGGCGTAGACGACTTCCTGCGGACGGAATATTTGTCGCAGCACATCTCCGAAGCGTTTGGTTTGTTGCAGGCCATCGACGTTTCCCGCATAGGTGATTCGCGCCGCTTCAAGTTCGCGTTTGGCTTCGACCACGCGGACCGCGGCCGACTGTAGGTCCGCCTGGGCTCGCGCGATGTCGGCGGCCACGCTGTCTTGGATATTGAACAACTGAACGATGTTTTGCGATGTGATGCCGCGTTGTTCCTTGATCAAGCCCAGGTTGCCCATCCCCATCGATTTCGCTTGCCAGCAGAGTTGCGGCGTGAGATCGTTTCGCCCGCTGTATTCATTCACGCTGCTGCCTTTTCCCTCGCCATAGATACCGCCCTCGAGAAGCTCGTAGGGAGTCGTGAAACCATTGAGCAAGATAGAGGGCATGAGCGGACGGAGTTTTTCGCGGCGAATGGCCACGAGCGTTGCTTTGACGAGCGCCTGATGGGCCGCCAATTCCGGACGGCTCGTCAGGCCGATCGGAATCAGCTCGTCCAACGGACGGCTGGGATCGATCAACGTGATTTGCAGATGATCGGCGCTCCAAGGGCTCGACCACGGCCCGAGGATCGAGTCGAAGCACCCGCGTGAGAGCCGCGCTCGATCGGCGCCAGCCCTGGCGCGCCGAGGCGGCTTGCTGTTCCAGATCGGCGAGCATGCTTCGTGCGCGGTCCACCTCGATGCCGGCAACGAGGTCCTTGGTTTGGGCCGCGATTATCGCGACGAGCTGCCGCCCCTTCGTCACCGTGTCCAGGGCGCCCGCATACTGGCCGCGAAGCCGGTGGACCTCGAAATAGCGCGCGCGGTTGCCAAGACCGCATTATTCTTGGCGGTCTGAATATCCCATCGCTTGGAGTCCATGCGCTGCCGCGCCCGCAACGGCTCGAAGATGATGTCCGTCAGGAACTGCTCCTGCGGATAGGGCAACAGCGGGATGCCCGGCGTCGGTTGATAGAAATAATTCGCTTGGTCCGGCGTGTACGTCACTCCGCCGCCGGCATAGATGGCGCTGATATTCTGTTTCAGTGGCCTTCCAAAGCTGCCTGGGTCCGGCTGGCCGAGGGCATTCACGCCCTGGGGAATGTTTTCACCATAATTCAAATCCGGACCATTGCCGTCGTGTCGGATGTAATCCGCCCCGAAGTTGAACGTGGGCAGCCAGAGGAGTTGAGCGTGCTGAAGCTCCGCCTCGGCAGTCCAACTGGCGGCCTGGGCCTTGGTGACGACGATCGGGCGGGCATCGGAAAGCCGTAGCGCCGCCACCAGATTGATCGGAAAACGCTTGTCCCCCGGCTCCAGCGGCGGAAGCGGGAGCAGCACGACCTCTCCGACTGGCGCCGGTTTTTCGGGAGGCGGTAGCTCATAGGACCGAAGTGCTTGGCCGTGGGCCGGATCGGCCTTCGGGCCCGACGGCGGCCCGGCCGGTTCACGCTGGGCCGCGAGGGGCGGCGGAGTCAGCGGCCCTGGCTGGCCGGTGGCCTGCCCCCAGGGATTGCCCGGAGTGAAGATCGACGTCTGAGCAAACGCATCGCCAGCCAACGCAAGCGCGCCACGCACAGTAGCAGGGCGGCGTTGAAAATGTTCCAGTCGCGTGGTAATCGCATCGACGGAGATCCTTCTCCCGAGTAAGAGTCAGCGCGGGGCGGGCGGAGGACCCGTTCCGACTTCCGGCAAGAAATCGGGCCTTGTGGTATTCACCGAAATCACGTTTCCCGGCGTGCGTTGGAGGCTGATTTCCCGCGCCGGATATCCCAAGGCATGAAATAGTTCGAATTGAGCCCGGTTGTAATCCGCCACGGTGGCGAAGTATTCGTCGAACGCGATCGTCAGTTGTTTGAGCGCATACACGACTTCCTGCGGCCGGTAAATCAAATGCAGGACATCGCCGAAACGCTGAGTTTGTCCCAGCCCGTCCAGGCTCCCTTGATACGTGACCAGGCTGCTCCGCAACGCGCGTTCGGCCTCGAGCACGCGGGCAGCGGCCGACTGCACATCGGCCTGGGCCTCGGTGATTTCAGCGGCCACGCCGTCCTGCATTTTGAACAAGGTCGCGATGGCTTCCGACTGGGCGCCTCGCTGCTGCTTGATCAACGCCAAGTTCCCGAAACCCATGCTGTCGAGCTGCCAGATTGCTTGCAGACTGAGGTCCTCGCGAAGGCTCCAGTTGCCGAGCGAACTGCCGTTGCCCGTGCCAAAAACTCCCAACTCGTTCGTCATTCCGCCCGGCCCCTGCCATCCGGTGAGCAATACCAAAGGAAGCAAGGGTCGCGCCTTTTCCTGACGGATTCGAACCAGGGCGTGCTGGACCATCGACTGCTGCGCGACAAGCTCGGGCCGGTTCTTCAAGGCGATTTGCGTCAATTCGTCGAGCGACCGGCTAGGATCGATCAGCGTGATCCGCAGATGATCGGCCTCCATCGGATCGACGACTGCCCGCGGATCCAGGCGAAGAACCTGCGTGAGATCGGCGCTCGAACGGCGCCATTTCTCCCGCGCCGACGCGGCCTGGGCTTCCAAATACGCCAGCACATTTCGGCCGCGATCCACCTCGACGGCGGGAATCAGATCGGGGCTCAAATTCTTGAGAGTCGCCACCAACTGGCGGCCCAATTCCACGGTATATAGTCTGCCCGCATATTGACCTCGATACTTATGAACATCGAAGTACGACCGCGCGGTCATGAGCAGCGCGTCATTCTTGGCCACCTGAATGCCCCAGCGGGCCGCGTCGAGCTTCTGCTTTGCCGCCAGCGGCTGAAAGATGGCGTCGGTCGTGGCCACCACGAGGTACAACGAAGCCCCCGAATAAAACCAGTTGAAGTCCTGATTGAGCGGCCGGCCAAAGCTGGCCGGGTCGGGCTGGCCGAGCGCGTTGACCCCCGCGGGTACATTGAGGCCATGATTGAAGTCCGCCGGACCATCATGGTGCAGATAGGTCGTGGTCATCATGAAAGAGGGAACCCATTCCACTTGGGCCCCCTGCATATCGGCCTCGGCGGTCCACGCGGCGGTTTGCGCGGCGGCCACCATCAATGGCCGAGCATTCGACAGGCGCAAGGCGGTTGCGAAGTTGATCGGGAAACGCAGATCGGTCGACTCGAACGGAGCCCGTTTGAGGTTGACATCGACCCGACCTCCCGGCGGCGGTGGAAGCTCCAAGGGAGACAAGTTCGAAAGCGGAACAGGCCCTCCGGAAGCGCCGGCGGCAGGGCGGGTATCGGTTCGGCGATACCACCAGACGCTGGCGCCGGAATAGGCAAAGAAAGAGGCCCGCCGGAAGCGCCGCTAGCAGGAGCGAGAGCAGCAACAGGCGCCGCGAACGCGACGGAAACCGGCGTCGGAAGAGGCGCAAGTATTGGCATGCCCGGAGTGCCGCTGGCAGGAGCGAGAATAGTAGCGGGAACAGGACCGACGACGACGGAAATTGGCGTCGGCGCGAGCCCGCCGGGAATGCCGGCGGCAAGCGAGGGAACGAGCCCGCCAGAAGCGCCGGCGGCGAGCGCCGGATTGGCCGCCAACAAGGGCGAGCCGGGGACCGCTTCCGTCCGCGGGACCGCTGGAAAGGTCCACGAGCCAACCTGGCATGAACCAAACGCCAGCAGTGGGAGAATAAACATCCTGTATTTGGCTCGGCTCATAAACTCAGTACGCCGTCGATCGAGCAACACGCCTTTCAACGAATGCGACCGGCTCCAGTTCGTATGCGTGGTGTATCGTCCCTTAAGCTGGAGCGACTTTATCGAATGCGCGGACCTTGACGCCACTTCCGCGTTTCCCCGCATTGATAGCGGAGGAAAGCGGAGTCGGCCTTTCGCAAAACGCTTTCGGAGGGGCGAAATTAGCGTGCCTGCGCGGGCCCGAAAGCCGGCATTCGCCACCCTTGGCGGATTGCTACAACTTGCAACACCTCGCAAATTGCAATCAGATAATTCGGGCGCGGTTCACTTCACGCGAAGAAAAAGACCGAGCCAAGGGGGTATCGCCCCGCCGGCCCGAGCATTCCACCCGCGGTGGAACATCGCCTCGCCGATCTCCAACGTTTAACACGCATGATCGATCGTGCGACGGGAGTGTTGGACGCTTGGGGTAATGATGCCATTTGAGCCCCTGTCAAGCGAAAACCATCTTAGCCGGCAGGGAGCGGAAATCGGGGCCGCAGGGAAAATGAAAAAAAATTAGCGGCGCGACTGCCCGGAAAGGTTCGTCGGCAACTCGGGATTCTGGCAGACCCGGATGCCGGTTGTATCGCCTTCTCGCCAAGCCGCTGGCCCGTTTCAGAAGCTTCCGCTATTCGCCTCGTATTCGGGATTCACTTCGGATTTTCGCGAGCCTCTCATTGATCCGCACTCGATATGACCATGAGAGATATGTGCCAATGCCCATTACTGCTATGCAGCAGACCATGAAAAACGTTGCTGGCAATGGCTTCACTGCATCGCTTGAAATACAATCCCAAACGCAGCCGAGAAGCAGCGTGAAGGCACCGGTAGCGATCGATGCCCAAACCGCAGAGTTCTTGTTCGTATCTTCGAGTGATTCAAGCTCATGCTCTTGGATTGGATAAATAGTCACATGACGCTCCACATGAAGGGGGCGATAAATAGCGACTTGCTCTGGCGGCGATTGGCAAAGGATCGGTGGTCGATTCTCCGGATTATCACTTGGCATTGTGATTCTCCGGTTCGCTCGGCGTTTTCTCGCTCGATGGATCAATAACTCCGGCCATTATCGCGTTGATTAACGTCGAGCAGCCACACTGTTCGCATATAACGAGAATATTAGGAAAAACATCCCCGCCAATTACAAGCTTCCCTAGATTGAAGGTCCGAAGCTCCACGACCCGCTCATGAACTTCGACTGCCTTGCTCCCGCAGAGCGGGCACTTAAATTCTGGGCACTTGCTTACGAGCCATTGTCTCGCTTTCCGAATTTGTTCTCCTGTCAGCTTGCCTTCGCCAGGCATTTCGATCCCGCCTTTCCGGCTTGAAAAAAAGGCCGGAAGTCGTACCATGCTTATAGCAAAAGCGGCATGGGCCTTCTGGCTCAAAAAGGGGCCACCAGCTACGAACTGGCGGCCCCTTTTTAATTCTAGCGATCCACAGCCTTTTGGCTACATCCCACCGGCCATCAAGTCGTCGAACGACCAGAGGCGACCAGTCACGCCAGCCGCCATTGCCGGGCTGACTCGCATCTTGCCCGGTCGCCAGCAGAAATTGTAGTACGCCATGTGCAGATTCACAGCCGCTTCCAGATTCTCGAATTTCTTCGAGAATCCCAGGGCCAAACGAGTGAACCGCTTCATGAACGTGCGGATGGTCAGATTGTTCCGCTCGACGTGCGACGTGCATATCGATCGTTCCTCGCCTTCGTTTATCCCCTGAACGCCCCGCCGCTTCGTTCCGACCATTTCGCTCGGGGTGTAGATCATCGTCGCATTCCGGTAATCCTTGATGATCGTGCCGAATTTGGCGTAAGGGCCAAAGGCGAGATCGACAGCTTCCGGGTAGGCCGAGAAACCGTCCGTGCTGATTTGGATGATCGGCTTATAGCCGCCGCCGCGGAAGTTCTTGGCGTCGGAATCGCCCGGCTTCGGCCACACCAAGCGGCTCGCAAGGTCCATCATAAACCGGCGAGCCATGTCGGCCGACCGCTTGCCGAGCATGAACGTCGGCATCAGCTTCGTGTCCTGGGTCGATGCCGGTCCACAAGTAGACATCGCCGACCCGGCCCGAAAGTGCCTTTTCGTCGATCGTCAATCGCGACTGCTTCTTGCCGACGAAAGTCCAAATCTCGTCGCATTCGACGTGGTTCAACGTCAGGTTCCGAAACTCACGGTTCATCATCTGCCGGCAATGGTCGCCGGCCCAGACAAGCTGCCGCAGCACGCCAGCGATGTTCGTGTTCATTAGCCGTGCCGTTCCGCGAATGCCATTGCCTTCGACCAGCATCCGTAGAATCGTGTTCCGTTTCTCGACGCTCATTACGTTAGCCACAGAAAGCCCCTTTTGACTGGGGCGGCTCGCGTGGTAGACTGGTCTTGATAGGGGACAGTCTGGCGCTTGCCGCCGGTTTGTTCTTTCGCCCCGATTCAGCCTGCCAGGGTTGAACCGGGGTTTTTTATTTGGGGCTTGTCGCCCCGAACGGATTTGATTATAGTCATTCAATCGGCCGCGTCAATACGAATTCCTGTATGTTTTTCAAAGGACTGAAAAAATGTCGCCACGCGGGGGAAGCCGGCCGGGCGCTGGGCGCAAGCCAGGCCCCGATGGGCCAACGATCTTGGTTACGGTGTCCGTGCCAGCGTCGCTAATGGAACAGCTTGATGCTGGCGCGGAGCAAAGGGGATGGAACCGCTCTGTGGCCGTTACGGAAGCTGTCAGACGGCTTGTGAAGGCCATAACGCGAAAGCGTTAGGCGGAAGGCGGAGGAATCGAACCCAGCCGGCATTGTGCCGGTCCCTCGGGCGGATTATAAATCCGCGGCGCCACCAAGGCGCGGGCCGCCATCCGAATTACTTTTTCGGATTTGTGGCGGCGGTGGTCTGGCCGGTGTAAAATGCTCGAATGCGGGGTTCTCCTATTGCTCTGACCCGCCACGTCTAACGGGGTTCGCGCAATGTCCACGGAAACCAAAGCCAATTCGCACGTCGGGGTTGGCATGTACTCGATCGCCGATGTCTCACGGCTCTCGGTGCGTACCCGGAAACCGTGCGCCGCTGGCTGAACGATAAGAGCGGCATCGTGCATCGGCACTTTCCGAAGTCCGAAAAGCTCTTGAGCTTTCGCGAGCTGATGGAAGTCCACTTCATTCAGCTATTTCGCGCAAGGCGTCTCTTTCCAGGCAATTCGCAAAGCATCCAGGGCCGCCGCAAAGCAATTCAACACCGAATACCCATTTACAGTGAAGCGGTTTGATACTGACGGCAAGACGGTATTCGCGACGCTCGCCAAGGCGAATTCCAGAGGCGTAATCGTCGAGGATTTGGCCAAGGGCCAATTGGTTTTCACGTCGATTCTGCGCCCGTTTTTCCATAAGCTGGAATACAGAGGAGCTGACGAAACGGTTTCCAAATTTTGGCCGCTTCGCAAGCGCGGGCGAATCGTCTTGGACCCCTTGCGAAAATTTGGCGAGCCAATCGACGCCGAGACTGGCGTTTCAACGAGCGTTATCTATGAAGCGGTGCAGGCAGGAGGCGGGCAAAGTCCCGACGTCGTTGCAAGGTGGCTAAACATTCCCGTCGCTGCCGTTCGCGCAGCGGTCGCCTTTGAACGCTCCCTCGCCGCTTGAAATACTTCTTCGATAACAATCTCTCCCCCAAGCTCCCGCTGATGCTCCGCGCGTTTGATGTGGAAGCGTTCGCGTTGCGCGAGCATTTCCCAGAGTCCATTGGCGATCCGCTGTTTCTGCGGCAACTTAAGAGCGTGTGCGATGTCTATATCACATACGACCACAAGCAACGGTCACGGCAGGCCGAAGCAATCGAAATCAGACAGTCCGGCGTAATCTCGCTTTGGCTTGGTCCGTTTTGGGGAAAGTTTCCTGCCGGCTGGGGTCAGGCGCGATGGATAATAAACCGATGGGAACGCATTGATTCCTTTGCTTCAAACGTAGTCGCCGGAACATGCGCCGAGATTCAACAGAGCGGCAAGGCGCGAATCTTCAAAATCTAGCCACGCCGGCCGCTATGTAGTGTCGCCACTTTTCCCTAGACCAATTCGGGAAATTACGCGATTTCGACGGAAAATAATTACTTTTCTTCAAATGGTATCACTACCACGCTTGGAAGGTCATGGACGACACGCCACGCGACCGCTAATATCCAACGTGGCTCGTGGTTGCGTGGCGAGCGAGGCAACCCAGGACATGCGAAAGCGGCTTCTCCACGCGGCCCGGCGTGGCGCGCGGATGGCTTCGCGGAAGCAAACGACACGAAAGGAGTCCGACCATGACCACGCTCCAAAATCCTCGGCCATCGACTTCCACGGGTGGCCTGCGCGGCGCCGACCTCCTCGAGTGCCCGATCCTCAACAAGAGCACGGCGTTTACTCTCGATGAGCGGAGCCGGTTCGGGCTGCATGGGCTTCTTCCGCCGCAGGTCGAAACCCTGGACCATCAGGTGGTGCGCGCTTATGAGGCCTACCAGTGCAAGGACGATGACCTGGAGCGGCATATCTACCTGCGCGTTGCAGGACAACAACGAAGTCCTCTTCTACCGGCTGCTCGTTGATCATATCGAAGAGATGACTCCGCTAGTCTACACTCCGGTGGTGGCGCTGGCGTGCGAGCGGTTCAGCCATATTTACCGCCGGCCGCGCGGCCTGTTCGTCTCCTACCCGCTCCGCGACTCGATCGACGCGCTGCTGCGAAACCGCCCGAACCCGGAGGTCGACGTCGTCGTCGTCACCGACGGCGAGCGCATTCTGGGCATCGGCGACCAGGGAGCCGGCGGCTTGGGTATTCCCATCGGCAAGCTCTCGCTGTACACGCTCATCGGCGGCATCCGCCCCGAGCGCACATTGCCGATCATGTTGGATGTGGGGACCAACAACCCGGAACGGCTCAAAGATCCCGAGTATCTCGGCTGGCGCCACGAGCGGGTTACCGGCCAGACTTACTTCGACTTCGTCGATCAGTTCGTCCAGGCCGTGCGGCGGGAGCTACCCAACGCGTGCTTGCAGTGGGAGGATTTCGCAACGCCCCACGCCCGGCCCATCTTGGAGCGTTACCGCGATGAACTGCTGACCTTCAACGACGACATCCAAGGCACCGCGGCCGTCGCCCTGGGCGCCATTCTCGGCGCCGTGGGCGCGACGGGCCAGCGGATTCGCGACCAACGGATCGTCTTTCTCGGGGCAGGCTCGGCCGGCGTCGGCGTGGCCGACTATCTGAGGGCGGCCATGGTCCAAGACGGGCTCTCGGAGGCCGAGGCGGGCGGCCAGTTCTGGCTCGTGGACCGCGACGGCTTGCTCCACACGGGTCGCGCCGACCTGTCGCCCGAGCAGCGCGTCTACGCCCAGCCGGCCGAGCGCTTGGCGAAGTGGCCGCGGACATCGCAGGGCGCCGTTGGGTTGGCCGATGTGATTGGCCAGATCAAGACGACCATCTTGATCGGACTCTCGACCGTCAGCGGCGCGTTCACCGAGCCGATTGTCCGCGAGATGGCCCGCAAGGTGGAGCGGCCAGTGATTTTCCCCCTTTCGAACCCGACGGCCCGTTCCGAGGCCACCGCCGCCGACCTGATCCAATGGACCGGCGGCCGGGCACTGGTCGCCACTGGATCGCCCTACGCGCCCGTGCGGTATGACGACCGAACGATCCCGATTGCCCAGTGCAACAATGTGTTCATCTTCCCGGCGGTCGGCCTCGGCGTGGTCGCGTCGGGGGCGACACGGGTGACGGACGGCATGATGCTGGCCGCGGCTCGGGCGCTGGGCGAACAGTCCCCGGCGCGGAAGGACCCGGCCGGCTCCCTGCTGCCGGCGCTGCGGGACATCCGGTCGGTGGCCCGCGAGATCGCCACGGCCGTGGGCCTGGAAGCCCAGCGGGCTGGGGTCGCGCCAAAGACCGCTCCTGAAGAACTCCGGGCCCGGGTCGCATCCACGCAATGGGCGCCCGAGTACCAGGACTTCACGATCGGCGAGTGAATCCCTTTCGCATCGTTCTCGACGACCGGCCGGCGCCGAAGCGCCGCGGCGATATTGTCGACAAGTCGGATTCTTCGGTTCTTCAAAGGAGCGATGGCATGCAAGACAACGGAATCCAATGTTCGGTCGGCGAGTACTTGACCCGGCGGCTGGAGCAGGTGGGGGTTCGCCATTACTTCGCCGTGCCGGGGGACTTCAACCTCATGCTGCTTGACCAACTGCTGAAGAGCCCCCGCCTGGAGTTCATCGGCTGCTGCAACGAACTGAATGCGGGCTATGCCGCGGAAGGATATGCGCGTTCCCATGGGGTCGGGGCGCTCGTGGTGACGTATAGCGTCGGCGGGCTCAGCGCCCTGAACGCCGTGGCCTGCGCCTATGCCGAAGACTTGCCGATCATCGTTATTTCCGGCGGCGTGAACAGCAATTCGGAAGCCGACGGGCACATCATCCATCACTCCTTGGGCGAAGTTCGTTACGACTACCAGCGGCAAATTTACGAGCATGTCACGGCCGGCGCCTTCGCCATTCACCGCCTGGAAGACGCCGCCGTGATGATCGATCGGGCCATCGACACGGCCCTGCGTCGCCGCAAGCCGGTATACCTCGAGATCGACTGCAATCTGGCGGCGCTCGACGCGTCCGCCCCGACGCCTCGCGACTTCCGGACTGTCTGGCCGAGCGACCCATCGGCCCTCGCCGCCGCTGTCGCCCACGCGGCGAGGCTGTTGAAAGGCGCCAGCCGGCCGGTGCTCGTCGCCGGCCCGCGCCTCCGGCCGCCGGAGGTCCAGGCCGCGTTTCGCCGGTTGGCCGACGCCGCGGGGTATGCCGTGGCGGTTCAGCCCGCCGCCAAGGGCATGTTTCCCGAGGACCACCCAAGCTACGCCGGCATGTACTGGGGCCCGGTCAGTTCTCCGGGCGTGGCGTCGCTGGTCGAGTCGGCCGACGCTTACCTGTTCGCCGGCGGTATCCTCTCGGATTATTCCACGACGGGCTACTCGGCCTTGATCGATCCGAAGAAGCTGCTGCTCGGCGGGCCCGATGAGGTTCGCCTCCCCGGGGCCTGCTACACGGGCATCGCCCTCGCTGATTTTCTGGCGGCGCTGGCCGAGAAGGTTCGACCGAACCGAACCTCGCTCGAATCGTTTGCTCGCGGCCGGACTGGCTTGGCGCCGGTCGCCGGCGCGTCCGGCGCGCCCGACAGTCCGCTAACGATGCGCGCGGTGGTCGCCAAGGTGCAGTCGTTGCTGGGCGAACGCACGGCGCTGTTGGTGGAAACGGGCGACTCGTGGTTCAACGGGCTAAAGATGAAGCTGCCTCGCGGCGCCCGATTCGAGATTCAGTTCCAAGCCGGCTCGATCGGCTGGTGTTGCCCCGCCACGTTGGGCTACGAACTGGGCTGCGCGAGTCCGACACGCGTGATCGCGATGATCGGCGATGGTTCGTTTCAGTTGACCGCGCAGGAGGTCTCGACGATGGTGCGGCACGGGACCAAGCCGATCATCGTGCTGCTGAACAACCGCGGCTACACGATCGAGGCCGAGATCCACGACGGCCCCTACAACCGCATCAAGAACTGGGACTACGCCGGGCTGATGAAGGTCTTTAACGCCGACGATGGCGCCGGGCTGGGACTGCGCCTCGACCGTCGGTGAATTAGACCGGGCCGTGGAGCGAGCGCTTGCCCACGAAGGTCCGTGCCTGATCGAGGTTCCGATCGACCCCCACGACTGCAGCGAGGAGCTGCGCGAGTGGGGTAGCCACGTCGCCCAAGCCAACGGCCGACCGCCGCGGCAAACCAGCGGAAATTCTTGAACACTCGCGCGCCATTGCCCACGGCATTTGCGCTAGCAGCCCGTTGAAATGACGAATTGGATTCGTTCCGTGTTCCATGCCCACGGCCCCGCGTGGGCATGAGGACTCCGCGTGGCGCTCGAAAACATGCCCACGCTGGGCGTGGGCGTGGCACACGGGGTTACCTATCATTTCAGCCGTGACAAAGCACTAGCCGGTCGCTTTTCGCGAGCCGGTCACCGCCACGCCGCGCTGGCGGTTGCCCGAGCCGCTCTTTCCGTCGTCGCTCTTGCGGAGCCACAACAGCACCGGCGAGGCAATGTACACGGTGCTATAAGTGCCCGAGACCAACCCGACGAGCATCGCGAAGGCGAAGGCGTGGATACCTTGGCCGCCAGCGAAGTAGAGGATGACCGTGCCGATGAGCACGGTGCCGCTGGTGAGCAGCGTGCGGCCGAGGGTCTGGTTGACGCTCAAGTTGATCATCGTTTCGTTGAGGTCGGTGCTCTTGCCGCGAATCTCGCGGATGCGATCGAAGATCACGATCGTGTCGTTGATCGAATAGCCGACGATCGTGAGCAACGCCGCCACGACCGAGAGGCTGATCTTGAAATCCTCGACCTGCAAGAAGCCAAACACCGGCGCGAGCCAAGTGCTCAAGGCCAGGAAACCCACGGTCACCAACACATCGTGCAGCAAGGCCAACACGGCGGCAAAGCCGAACATCACATTTTGGAACCGAATCCAAATGTAGATCACGATCATCGCCATCGCCGCGAGCAGCGCATACACCGCGCTATTCTTCGCCTGACCGGCCACTTTGCCGCCGATTTGATTCGACGACGGAAACACCGGCCGCGCTTTCAATGTCGCTTGAATGTTTTCCAGCAGCGAATGGGTTTCATTTTCCGGCAGCATTATCCGGAGTGTCCAGTTTTTGTAGGCGAGGCTGCTGCCGAGCTTGTAATCGGGATTGAGCAATTCGAAACGCGTGTCTTCGTGGCCTTGTTTCTTGAGTTGCTCCTCGAAGATGCGCTCGAGCACGACATAGGAAATCGGCTGGGGAAAATCGAGCTCGGTCGTGACGCCCTTGGTGGGCGGGGCCGGCTCGGCGGGTTTGGACTCCGGCGCCTCGGGTTTTGACTCGGCCGCTTCCGGCTTCGTCGTTTCCGGCTTCGTTGCTTCCGGTTGAGTCGCCTCGGGTTTCGTCGCGTTCGATTCAGGCGCGTTGGATTCGGACGCTTTCGCGGCCTCGGGCGATGCCGCCGCGCTTGCGGCCTCGGGCTTGGCTTCCGAGGGCGCCGCCGTGGCCGGCGACTCGGAATCGGCCGCGGCCAGGGCCACGTGAGCCAGAGCCGCGCGCTGGGGCCACGAGACCAGGCGCGCCGTCACGCGCCCCACGGCTCCTTGTTTTTCCGAAGTCGGCGCGGCGCCGCTTTCGGGCGTTTTGGTTTCAGTATCCTTCTTTTCCGGCTCGTTCTTGTCGGGCATCGCGCTTTCAGGCGCTTTGTTCTCAGGCGCTTTGCTTTCAGACGCTTTGTTCTCCGCGCTCGGTTCGCTTTTCGGGCCGGGTTCCGATTTCGCGGCGGGGGTCTTGTTCGCAGGCGCCGCGGGAGCGGCCGGCTTCGCGGATTCCTCGTAGGGCTTCAGATCGCTGAAGTTCATGCGGTAATAGGCCAGTTCCTTGCCGAAGGTCGCGGTGATCTTGCGCTCCACTTCGTGGATATCCGGCTCCGAGGTGTCGATCTTGAACTCAACGCCCTTGTCGCCCACGCTGCTTACCGCCAGATCGCTCAAGTCCGAAAGCTCGTGCCGCACGTCGGCGATATGCTTGGGCTGGTCGAACAGGGCCTGCACCGATGAACCGCCGGTGAAGTCGATATCCAAGAGGCCCGCCCCGCGGCTCACGACCGCCACCATGCCAATGGCGATCACGACCAGCGAGGCGGCGATCGCCGGACCGCGCCAGCGCACGAAGTTGATGTTCGTGTCGCCGATGAACTGCATCATTCTGAGTTGCGTGAGCCATCGCTTGCGCTCGGCAATGTCGAAGATGACCCGGGCCACGTACACGGCGGTGTACAAGCTGCAAACCAGGCCGAGCACGAGCGTGACGGCGAAGCCTTTGATTTGATCGGTGCCGACGACGAACAGCACGATGCCGGAGATGACGGTCGTGATGTGCGAGTCGATAATGGTGGACATCGCTCGATGGAAGCCGTTGCGAATCGTCATGCGCAGCGAGGCGCCCTTGACGGATTCCTCGCGCATCCGCTCGTAGATCAGCACATTGGCGTCGACCGCCATGCCCACGGTGAGCACGAAGCCGGCGAGACCGGGCAGGGTGATCGCGGCGTTTACCATCAGCATCAGGGCCATGGTCAGCACCATGTTCATGAGCACCGCCACGTCGGCCACGATTCCGGCGAAGCGATAATAGACGAGCATGAAGATGAGCACGCAGATCGTCGAGACGACCATCGCGTTGCTGCCCTTGACCACGGTCTCCTCGCCCAGTTGGGCGCTGATCACCTGTTGGCTCACCGGTTCGGGGCTGAGCGCCGCGGGCAAGCTGCCGGCATTGAGCATCTCGACCAGGAAATTGACTTCCTTGTCGGAAAAGCCGCCGGTGATCTGACCGTTGTCGGAAATTCTGCTCCGAATCACCGGGGCGCTGAGCAAGTGGTCGTCGAATACGATCCCGAGCCGACGCGTGGTGTGGGTTTGCTCGTTTTCCTTGTACTTATCGGTCAATCGGCCAAACTTGCCGGCGCCCTCGCTGGTGAGCGAGAAGTTCACCGTGGGACCTTCCAAACCACGCTCGGCGCTAGCATGCGCCAGGTCCTTGCCCTTGACGTTCGGATCGTGGCCATTGGGCGGTGTCGGCTCGACGCGCACCAGCACTTCGGTTCCGCGATTCGGACTTTGACGCGTGACATCGTTGCCGCCGATCACGCCGGGCCGGTCGACCACGACCCAGCGGCCCTCGATGCGGCCATGGTCGAAGACTTCGCGGCCCGTGGTTCGCTCGGCGACATCGATCAAGCGGCGATCCGAGGCTTGGCTGCGGTCGGCGAGAATCCAAAACTCGAGCAACCCGCTGGTGCTGATCTTGCGTTTGATGTCTTCGGCGCTGCGGGTATCGACATCGGGAATAATGATTTCCAGTTGATCGGAGCCGAACGAGCGCACGGTCACTTCGAGCACGCCGGTCGGGTTGATGCGCTTGGTCACGGCCGAGATCAGCGATTCCATGTTCAAGACTTTGTCGTCTTGATGGAAGTCGTAGATCAATTTGCGGCGGTCGCCCTCGCCGGCCTTGCCGGCCGGAGTCAGCGTAAACGCCGGGCTTTGAATCGCCGCGATCTGATCAACCACGGCCCGTTCCTGGTCTTTCTCGGGCACGCTGACTTCGATTTGGTACTTGGAATTGACGCTCACGCTGGCGCCGGTGTCATGCAGTCGCTCGAGCCGATCGTTGATCACCTTCACCGCGTTTCGCGTGCCTTCGGCCTGTTGCTGCGAGCGGTCGACTTCGTAGATCAGCACCACGCCGCCGCTTAGGTCGATGCCTTTTTTCGGCGGCCAGTCGAGATAGCAAATCGCCAGGGCCAGCGTGAGGGTCGAGAGAACCAGCGCGATTCGGCCGCCTTGGTCGGGCATTCGCAGCTTCTCGGCCGCCGCATAGCTCAGCGCGATGGTGACGGTCGCCACGATGAACACAATGACCGCCTTGGCGGTCAGGGTCATGGGCTCGGCCCCGGCAGCTGCTTCGGCGAGCAACATCCCTCCAAAATCGACCATGGGAACCTACTTTCTAATTCCTTAAGCTCAATAAATCGTTGGTGGAGGGCCGCCGGCGTTCGCTCTCGTGGAGCCTGCCGCGCCGCGAGGTTGTCCGGACCGCTTGGGCGCCCCGATCGGAGCAGGCTCGGCTCCAATCGCGCGCGGCGGGCGGAAAGGGGGTTTTCTATGTCGATGGGCGGCGTTTCGATCGATGGCCGCGCCGAGCGGCGCTGGCTTCTCGCCGACGCCGCGAGCCATGCGGTTCCTTAAGCGCCCGTCGATCCGCCTTCTTCGGCGGGCGTGTCGCCGATCACGCGCACAATCGACTCCAGCGTCACGCGCAGTTTGGCGTTCGTGGCTTCGTCGACCTTGATCGTGACTTCATTGCTTTCGCGTTGGATATTCGTCACCACTCCGTAGATGCCGGCCGAGGTGAGCACCCGGTCGTTTTTCTTGAGCGCCTCGCGCATCGTCTTGACCGAGCCGGCCCGTTTTTTCTCGGGCCGGAGAATCAAAAAGTAGAACAAGACCATCATGCCGACCAGGGCCGGCAACATGCCCGTGAAGGGGCTCGGCTGCGCGTCGGGCGCGGCGGGGCCCTCGGCGGCGTCGGCCAACAGACACACGAACTCCCCAGTCATCATCCCCCCACTTCGGGCGCGATTTGTCGAGACGCGCCAGCGACGAAACGACGCTCGCGCGAGAATCTGAATCAATTCGAGCGATTTTGACGCGAAAAATGAAAGCGCGTATCTTAAAGCGAAGCGCCACAATGGACAAGAGCAGCCCGCCCGGCGCCCACGGCCGACACGGCCGCACAGCCGACGGCGGAACGGCGGACCGACCGGGCGGACCGTGTCACGGTCGCCTGGCTCCCGGAAATACGGGATTTTCTTGAACCCCCTAGTTCAGGCGCCTTACAATCGGGCCGAGGCGTCGCATGACCGCTGAGCGGGGAACCTTCCGACATCTCCCCCTCTCCCCGTATTGGAGCGGGCAGGGTGAGCGCTCGCCGAAGGTCTCGGATAGGCCCCTAAGCAGTCAGACGCTCGGCTTGGGCGTCGTCGCGATCAAAGGCGCCTCGACCTTTCCGGCCGGCCGCATATCCAGGCCGCCGCCTTTTCCAAGACATTTCACCTCCCGGGATTCGCTCGCCATGAAACAAAAGACGTTGCCCCAGGTTGTGCCGCTGGCGGAAATGGCGCTCGGCCAAGAGGCCGATCTCTTCGCCCTACTCTCGGCCAAGGACGAGCTCACCACGCGCGACGGCAAGCCCTACTTCAAGGTCACTTTTCGCGATCATGCCCGCGAGGTCTCGTTCCCCATCTGGCAAGATTCGCCCTGGGGCGTCGAATGCCGCGAGCAGTGGCGCGTGGGCGAGTTCTACAAGCTCCGGGCAGTGTATCGCGAAACGAACTACGGGCCGCAGCTCGACATTCGCAAGATTCGCGCCGTGGTCGAGGCCGATTCGCAAGATGGTTTCGATCCGGCGATGTGCTTGCCCCAGTCGCGCTATCCGACCGAAAGCATGTTCGATGAACTGCTGCTGATCGCCAAGAGCATTGTCGATCCGGCGCTCCGCGAGCTGGTATGCGACATTCTCACGAGCAATCGCGAAACCCTGCTCACGCTCCCGGCCGCCACGCACAATCATCATGCGTATGTCGGCGGATATCTCGAGCATGTGCTCAGCGTGACACGCACGTGCTTGTATCTGGCCGAAAAATACACCGATCAATACTCCGAGCTCTCGCCGCCCTTGGATCGCGATCTGGTGATCGCTGGCGGAGCGCTCCACGATATCGGCAAGCTTCGCGAGATCGAGCAACACGCGACCGGCGCCGAATACACCGCCGCCGGCTCGCTCATCGGGCATATCGTGCAGGGACGCGATATCGTGCGCGAGGCGGCTCCGAGACACGAACTGCCCGGCGATAAGCTCCTGCGACTCGAACACATTATTCTTTCCCATCAACGCCTGCCCGAATGGGGCTCGCCCAAGGCGCCAATGACGCCCGAAGCGCTGCTGGTGCATTATGCCGACGATATCGACGCGAAACTCAACATGATGGTGGCGGCCTTGCGCGACGATCGCGGCACGGGCCCGATGACCTCGAAGAAGAACATGCTCTATCAACAGGTCTATAAAGGCGCTTCGCAAACCGGGGCCGGTTCATAGCCCGGGGCCCGTTCGCAAACCACGACCGGTTCGCCAGTATCCCTGGGGCGCGCTAGTCCATTGGGCTCGTCGAGCGTGGCGGCGCTCGAGCGCGCGATATCGGCCCCCAGGCGGCGGAGCTTGTCTTCGATTCGCTCGTAGCCACGGTCCAGATGTTCGAGCCCCGTGACCAGGGTCGTTCCCTCGGCGGCCAGCGCCGCCAGCAGCAGCGCCGCGCCGCCGCGAAGATCATGCGCCTGGACCACGCGCTGGGGCGCCGATATTGCCCCGAGCAGGGCGCCGGCTTGCGACTCGCCGCCGCGGGTCGCGGCGCGGCAAGCCTGGCGCGAGAACCGGGCGCCGAGCTTTTCAAGTTCGGCCAAGTGACGCCAGCGCTCGGGAAACACGCGATCGGTCATCGAGCCGCGGCTCGTGGCTTTCGCGAGCAGCGCCGTGAGCATCGGCTGCAAGTCGGTGGGAAACTCGGGAAATGGCCCGGCGATGCCATGCACGCCGCGCGGCCGCTCGACGCCAGCGATCCGAATCACGTCGGGCCCGAGTTCGACGCGCTGACCGGTGAGCGCGAGTGTTTCCAAGACCGCGCTCAAGTGCTCGGCCCGCGCGCCTTCGACCGAAATCGTCGAGCCGGTGATCGCGGCGGCGAAGAGCAAGGTGCCGGCTTCGATGCGGTCGGGAATAATCTGGTGTTCGGCGCCGCCCAGTTGCTCGCGGCCGCGAACGACGAGGGTGTCGGTTCCCTCGCCTTCGATGTCGGCCCCCAGCCGGCGAAGGAAGCACGCGAGATCGGCGATTTCGGGCTCGCGCGCCGCGCGGCGGATCACGGTCGTGCCCTGGGCGAGCGTGGCGGCCGAGAGCACATTGGCCGTGCCGGTCACGGTCGGTCCGCGCGGGCCGGCGAGCTCGATCGTCGCTCCGCGCAGCCGTCGCGCGCTGACGATCGCCATGCCGCGCTCGATGCGCACCTCGGCGCCCAGCTTCACCAAGCCGGCCAAGTGCAAATCGATCGGCCGGGGGCCGAGATCGCACCCGCCGGGCAGCGGCACGATTGCCACTCGGCGCCGGGCCACGAGCGGACCGAGCACGCAGAAGCTGGCCCGCATTTGCTCGACCAGCGCGCACGGCGCTTCGACCGGCCGAGAGTTTAGGGTCGTGATATCGATGCCGCCGCTCTCGCGGCGCGACACGTTGAGCCCCAAATGCGCGAGCACGAGAGCGAGCGTGTCGACATCGGCCAGCCGCGGCGCCGCGTGGAGCGTGACCGGCTCCGAGGCCAGGAGCGACGCCGCCATGATCGGCAGCGCGGCGTTTTTGGCGCCTTGCGCTCGAACGCTGCCCGAGAGCACGGCCGGTCCGCGAATTCGCAGGCTATCCATCGTGTGCGAAGTCCATCCTTGGAAGAGCGATCCGAAGCCCGGCGCCGCCCGCGCCGAAGCTTATCAACCGGCCGGCGGCCCAAGCCGATTCTATCGCGCGGCGGTCGCCGACGGGGCGCTGGCCGCGCCTTTTCGAGCTTGGCGTCGGCGGACGAGGGGTTTTCGATGGCGAACACATGGTCTTTATCGGCGATGAACAGCGTGCCGTTGGCGACGACCGGCGTCGAGTACACGGAACTGCCCATGTTATGTTCGGCGATCAGGTCTTTTTCCTTCGAGAGCTTGAAGATCGCGATATCGCCATCTTCGTCGCCGATATAGACCTTGTCTTCGACAATCAGCGGCGAGCCCCAGCAGGCGGCGAGCATATCATGCACCCAGTAGGGCTCGCCGGTGAGGGCGTTCACGCAATGCACCAATCCGCTGAAGTCGGCCACATAGCAAAGATCGTCCTTGATCGCCACCGTGCCGCAGGTGCGGTGGAAGGTTTCCTCGAAGTCGATCTTGCCGTCGTGGTTCGTGTCGGAGGTCGAAAGATGCCATATGGCGGCCGAATTCGGATTGGGCCGGGCCACGTCGCCCTGCTCCTTGATCACGGCCTGATTTCGCCGCCGCGGCAATGGCTGCGAGAGGTCCTTGAGATTCAGCGCCAGTTCGCCGCTCACATCGCCATGCCGGCGCGGATCGATGCACCACAAATGGCCGACGCCTTCGCCATGCTCCGGATCCTCGCCCACGCCCACATACACGAGGCCCTTATAGAGGACCGGCGTGCCGATGATGTGGTTCCGGTCGGCGCGGCCGCCAAGCGTGTATTTCGATTCCTTGGGATTGCAGTCGAATTCCCAAAGATGCTTCGCGTGGCCGCCATTGCTCGAGGCATCGCCCACGAAGGAGTAAATCCAGCCATCGCCGCCGCCGAAGATCACCTGCGGCGCGCCGTCGATCAAGGCATAGGCCGGGCTCGACCATTGGCCGTGCAACACATTGGCGCCCGGCGAACTGTCGGTCCAGTAAACCTTGCCGCTGTTTTTGTCCATGCACACGAAACTCGGCGCATGGGGCGCCGGCAGGTTGACATGGCCTTCATCCACGCCGTTCGAGGTGTTCAAAAACAGCAGATCGCCGACCGCGATTACCGAGCAGCGCACATATTGTGCTGCGAGACGCCGAGGTCGGTCATCATGTTGACGCTCCAAATCACGTCGGCCTCGGTCTTGTCGTCGGGATTGAGAATCTTGTAGCCGACCAGCTTCGGTCCCTCGACCCGCACAAAAGCCGCCCGCTCGTGCTTGGCGCCCTCGGGCTTGAAGGAGAATTTGTAGGTCGTTTTTTCCACGGCCAGTTTCACGTCGTCGGGAATTTCGAGGCCGGCCGCGGCAAAGGCGTCGCGCAGGCGCGGCGCGAGCTTGCCCTCTTTCAGCGCGGCCAGGCCCTCGGCGAACTGGTCCTTCGCCGGGTCTTCGTTCTTCATGATCTCGAACATCTTGGCCGGTTGATTCACGACCGGACCATTGTCCACGTCGTCGTAAAAGCCGTTGGCGTCGAGGCACACGACTTCGCCGCGATTGCTGATATACCAAACCCGGCTGCCTTCGGCGAAACTGGTGGCGCACACGCCCTGCAGCGGCCAATCGTGTACACGGCCAGTAGGCAATTTCTCATTCGAGTGTTGCCAGAGGAATTTGCCGTCGGCTTCGTCGAAGCAGAGCAAGACACCCAGGTCGACCGTGGCCGGATAACGCTTCAAATAGCCGGCCCCGTTGTTCGAGCCGACATATACCTTGCCGTTGGCCACCACCGGATTGCCATACGACTGGCTGCCGAGCCGGGAGCACCACTTCACGTTTTGAGCCTTCGACTTTTGCCATTCGCCGGTCTTGTCGTCGAAACCGCCCACTTCCCATTCCGTGGCAATGTTCTTGGCCAGGGCCACGTTGTTGCGGGCCGTGGTTCCACCCCACATCGGCCAATCGCCGGGTTGCACGTCGGCGGGCGCCGGAACCACCATCTTCGGCAGCGAGCCGAGTGTTTCCAGCTGCGCGGTAATCAGCGACGAATCGAGCTTGGCGGTCACGCTGGGCGGAGTCGTGTTGGGTGAAGCCGCGCTGGGGGCCGCCGGGCCCTTGGCCGCGCCACCGCCCGAAGCGGCCGCGGTTTTGCCGGCCGCCGTCGCCGGCGCCTTGACCGCGGCTGTCGGCGGCGAACCCGCGGCGGCCAGTTGCTCGGCGGCCGGCGCCGCGGCGGCGATCGTCAGCAACGACACAAGAAACGCAAAGCGATGGGTATCGATCATGTTCGTGGGTCTCGACGCGAGTTGCGGTTTTTGGTGGGTGGGGAAATGAACCTGTCGCCGACGCCGCGCGTGTTCGCGCGCCGACCGCCAACCGGATGTGGCTATTTCGAGTCGGCGACCGAAACATTCGGCGTCACCCGGATATTGTCGTAGCAGATTTCCGAATCGCTGGCATTGCCCCACAGGCCGGGACTGCCGTTCAAATTGCCGACTTCATCCGCGGCTTCCACGGTCCAAGCCTCGGGCTCCTTCTCCTCGCGCGGCCAGACCTTGCCCTTGAGCACGGCCCGGTCGCCGCTGGTCGAGGCTTGGAACTTGATGGTATACCACTCGTCGGCCTTCCAGGCGAACGGCACATTCTTGGCGAACCGCTTTTCAAGCTGCGGAGTCCAACTGCGAATCTGCAATTTCTGGCTCGCGCCCATCAGGTCGAGCGTGTAGCGCTGGGCCACCACGCCGATGTCGGGCATCTTGTCATGTGTCTTGGCCCCGCGCACATCGGCTTGCACCGTGTAGTCGTGCAAGTTCGTGGGACCCATGAACGAACCGCTGCGCGTGCCCTTGGGAATCGTGGTCACTTTGACCATCATCTTTTCGCCGTCGATCTCGCGCACCACGTTGCGATATCGGGCGCCGATCCAGGTGACCGGCACCTCGCCATCGGAGAAGTCGAATTTCCAAGGCAGCGGCGGCACGACCCGAATCCGTGCCTTGCCCACCAAGTCGCCGACCTTCGCCGTGACATACGCCGCCACATGCCCCGAATCGGCCGGCGCGGTGTACATGCCATGGGCATCGATCGCCCCGGGCCCCTCGACGCTGAACGAAGCGTCGGCGTTTTTGAGAAACTGGCCATTGGCGTTGAACAGCCGGGCCGTGAAGGTCTGCTGATTGCCCGAGGAGAGCAGCGCTTCGCAGGGAGTGACCTCGACCAGAGCCGGAGTTTCATCGGCCGTCACCGCGTTTTCCTCGGGAGTCGCGGGCAGCGGATCGGCGCGGGGAGTCGTGCCCTGGGCGCCGATACAATAGAGATTGCCGGTCGTGGGCAGATAAATGCGGCCATGGGAAATGATCGGCGAGCCGCTGGCCTCTTCGTCCGAGGGTAGCCGCAATTTTTGCGTGATCTTGATGCCGTCGGCCGTCGGCTTGATCACATGCCAGGCGCTGGTGGTGGCGGCGTAAATCTTGCCGTCGCCATAGATCGGGCTGCCGCGCATGATGGTGCCGACCAGCTTCACCGGCTTGCACACTTCCTTGCCGGTGGCGAGATCGATCACATAGACCTTGGCGCCGTCGTCGAAGGCGTAGAGCCGGCCATCGACCACCAGCGGCGAGGCCTTGCCGTCCATGCCCGAGGCCCGCCAGATTTCGTGGTCCTTGGTGACATCGCCCGCGCCCGAGCCATCGATGCGCACGATGGCGCCCATCGTTTGATTGTCGAGGTTTTCCTCGGCGTGGGAAATATAGACGTTGTAGTCGCTCACGACCGGCGAGACATTGATGCCACGGCGCGAAAGCTGAAAGCCCCAGATCATCTTGCCGGTGCGCGGTTGAAAGCCGTAGACGCCGCCATCGCCCGAGCCGAACACCAGCTCGGCCTTGCCCTTGAGCACCGCCGTGACCGGAGTGCTGTAGGTGGTGTCTTCGGGCAGCGGCCGGGTGCCATTGAACCAGAGAATCTCGCCCGTGTTCTTGTCGAAGGCCATGAAGCGGTGCGCGGGCCGGGCCATTTCGCCCCAGCCGATGATGACCGAACTGATAATCAGCTTGTCTTCCGAGAGCACCGGCACATTCGTCCGCCCGCCGTAGGTGCTCAAGAGGCCGAATTCCTCGCTGAGCGAACGGCGCCAGATGGTCTTTCCGGTGTCGCCATCGATGCATTGCAAATAGCCGCAGACACCCAAGGCATAGATGCGGCCCGTGGCCGGATCGCCCACGCAACTGCTCCAGGCCACTCGCTCGGCCGGCACGTCGCTGAGGAACACATTGAAAGTGTTCTCCCAAAGCTTCTTGCCCGTGGCGGCGTCGAGGCAGATCACCATTTCGCCTTCGCGCGTGGTGTCGGGCTGATAGCGGGCCAATGTATAGAGCTTGCCGCGGAGCACGATCGGAGTGGAGATGCTGCCGGCTTCGGCGTTTTTCCAAAGCAGGTTCTTGCCGCTGCCCGCGTAGTCCCAAGCGTCGACGAGCCCGGTCTCGGTCGAGACGCCGTTTTGCTGGGGGCCGCGCCAGTTGGGCCAGTCCATCGGGTCGCGCTCGATCCGCTCGAGCGCGGTGGCGGTCGGCGCGGGCAATGCTGCCCGCGGCGATGGCTTGGGCGCGAACTTCGACGGATCGGCCGGAGCGCTCGCCGCGCCGCTCGCCGCCGGGGCGCCCAGTTTCACGCGCGGCCGATCGGCCGCCGCGAGCGAGCGCGGGCCAATTCGGTCGCCCGCCAGACACAGAACCACGAGCGCCGCGCCCGCGGCGCCTATTCGCGAGCGACGACAAAGCCAAGAGTTCATCATGTGCGTCTTCAAGCCTCGGTTTTCGATGTTCTCGGGTTTCGTTGTTCGGCCTCGGCCGGCGCCACTCGCGGCTTCCGTGACCGGGGAAGCCGATTGGACATTCGACAGGCATGCGCCGGACAAGTCATGGCCAAGCACGACTCGGATCCACGGCGCCGACCCGCGCGCAGCCGATCCTCGGTGCTCAGGATAATTGCTCGGGGCGCCCGCCGGGTGAAAAAAATTTCGCGGCGGGGTAGGATCGTTGGCAGGTGGGACCTTCGCGCCAAACGGCTGTTCGTGGCTCGGCAAGCGCGATGATTCACCGCGCGGAAACCGATTTCAGAATACGCGCCCGGCGCCCGCCGATCAAGCGGCGCCCCCCCGACCTGGCGCGGTCTGGCTCAGCGCCGCTGGCCCGGGCGGCCGCAAGCGCCAGGGCGCATGGTCCAGCCCAGGGCGGACCCGCGGAACATGCTTCGCGAGGCAAGACCCGCTCGCGCGGCATATGACCCCGCTCGCTCGAGCGCCGAGGCCAGTCCCGCGGCCGCGCCGCCAGCGAGCACATCGGCAAGATAGTGCATGCCGATCGGCACGGTCGAGGCGATCATCACGGCATTGAGCGCGAACATCGGCCAGCGGAGCACGCGGTCGGGCCAGAATGCGGCGACGAGCAGCAGGCCCCAGGTGGCGTGAAACGAGGGACACGTAATCAACCCCTCGGCGGCTCGCCAAGTGACGAGCGTGCGCGAGCCGGAGCGCAACGCGTCGAGATCGACGAGAATCCGCCGATAGTGTTCAGGCGTCGGGAACTCATAATAGGCGCACGTTCCCGCGCGGGGGCGAAATAAAACACGAGCGCCGCGAGGCCAGCCGCGAGCATGAACCGATACAGGAACCGCCGGAGCGATTCGCGAGCCTCGCCCGACCCGCGCAGCCCGAGCCAAGCGATGGCGAGCACGGTTTGCGGGATCACGGAGAAGTAAGCGATCTCGAGCGCGAATTTCGTATTCGGCCGAGCGTCGACCCAGCGCACGACCTCGGACGCCGAGAAACCGAGCGCGTGATCGAATGTCGCGAGCGATGCGTCGACCCATGGCCGGCCGGTGGCGGCGATCGCATACATGGCGAGTGTATAAACGGTCGAGAAGGCGACGAGCGTGGCCAGGGCGTCGAGCGTGGCGACGAAATTGTCCACGCCTCGGCGGCGATAGTAGATGCTCGCGCCGACGAGCCCCGCGACGATCGCAACCGGCTGAATCGCATCGCTCCAGGGAAACCAAAGCCCTTGTCCCACGACGAACGCTCCAGCGAACACGAGCCCAACCCCAACGCCGACAATCAACCCCAGCGGCCAAACCCCGCATATCGCGGAAGAAGATTTCGATAACCGGCTTTGCATGATCGTGGACCGCGAGGGCTTGGCGCTGGATGCCTTGAAGGCGAGGACATTTCACCACGGAGGTCACGACGACGCGATAAAGCAGGGGAGAACATGCGCGCGGGAGCGCGACGCAGTGAAACTGTACTTCACGGATTCACGGGCGAGGGCCAGTGCTTTGTCACGGCTTGAAATTGCCGTGCCATGCCCACGCTTGCGTGGGCATGTCTTTGCGCGGTGGTCAACCAAGCATGCCCACGCGAGCGTGGGCATGGCACACCGATTCCAAAAGCGTGCGTTGAAGATACGCTAGCTTTTAACGAGGCTCGTCAGGCCCAGCCGCAAGAGGGCCGCGAGCGTTGTCAGGGCTTCGCGGCCATCGACCTTGGATTCGCCATGGCGTCGGTCGACGAATGTGATCGGGGTTTCGCCAAAGGTCGCCCCGGCGCGAGCCAAATGCCAGAGAATTTCTTCTTGAAACGAATAGCCGAGCCCGCGCACCTGGGCGAAGTCGACCTTTTTCAGCATGGTCGTGCGGTAACAGCGATAGGCGCCGCTGCAATCGCGCGTCGGCAAGAACAGCACTCGGCGGGCATATTGATTCACGCTCCAACTCATCAGATAGCGCGAGAGCGGCCAGCCCTCGACGCCGCCGCCGCGCACATAGCGCGAGCCGATCATCACATCCAACGGCCGCTCGCCCGGCGCGCCTTCCATGCCGGCCAAGAGGTCGGGCAGATACGCGCGGGGCGTGGCTATGATCGGCATCCATGTTGAGCATGAACTCGTAGCCGTGGTCGATCGCATAGCGCATCGCGGCGATCGTCGCGGCGCCAAGGCCCTGCTTGCCAGGACGGTGGAGGCAAGCAAGCCGCGGGAACTGCTGGGCCGCTTCGTCGCACCAGCGACCAGTGCCGTCGGGCGAGTTGTCGTCGACCACGAGCACATCGGCCCGCGGTAGAACCTCGAAAATCTCGGCCACGAGCCGCGGCAAGTTCGTGAGCTCGTTGTAAGTGGCGAGCGTCACAAGCACCGAGCCCGGCGGTCGGGGGGCCGTGGCGCGCTCGTCGCTCCGGTCGGAAGTCGGCATGTCACAAATCGTCGCCATGAGATCACCCAAGGGAAAACGAACCACGCGCTGGGCGCCGCCCGCGTCGCCGTCAAGCCAAGCATACCACCTGCTAGAAAGAACGGGGTAGAGCGGTTTTTTAGTTGATGGCTTCGGTGCGAGCTTCCATTGCGCGATGCCCGGCTCGAAGGCGCGTTTTTACCGCGCCGGGCGCGGAAATCGAATTGGCGCATTATGATGACTCTAGCGAAAATGTCGGCGGCATCCGTCGGAGCTGGCAAGCATGGCAAGCTTCTCGGCCGGGAGCCATCCGGGAGATGGGGCCAGCTCGGAATCCTATGGCTCCAAACCTTGAGGTAGTCCACGATGGCAAGCAAGGCGCAAGTGAAAAAGTCGGACATTAGCCAGAGACAACCGGAAAAGAGTCCGGCAAGAGTGGATTCGCCAGGCGGCCGGCGCCGCGGTCTGATGGCGGCGGCCTTGGCCGTGGGACTGCTCGCCGGTGCGCTTGCCTACCGGTATCAGGCGGCGAATGTCGCCGAAACAGGCCCGACCACGCCAAGCGATCCCACAAAGTCGATTTCGGCCGCGTCCGCCGAGCCGGCCGCATCGCCGACTCCGACCGTGTCGCAAGGTCCCGTGGCGCAAGGTCCCGTGTCGCAAGGTCCCGTGGCGACGCCGCCCGAGGGCGTGGCCACTCCGCCGGGCATGGTCTGGATTCCCGGCGGCGAGTTTACGATGGGCGGCGCCGGCCCGCGCAATCGGCCCAATGAACGGCCCCCGCATCGGGTGCGCGTGGCGCCGTTTTTCATGGACGCCCATGAAGTGACCAACGCCGAGTTTGCCCGCTTCGTGGCCGCGACCTCGTATATCACGGTCGCCGAACGCAAGCCGGATTGGGAGGAGATCAAAAAACAGGTCCCGCCCGGCACTCCCAAACCCGACGATAGCCAACTTGTGCCCGGCGCCCTGGTCTTTACCCCGCCCCAGGGGCCAGTGCCGCTGGGCGACGTAAGTCAATGGTGGCGATGGGTTCCGGGCGCCGACTGGCGGCATCCCGAGGGGCCCGACTCCTCGATCACCGGGCGAGACGACTACCCGGTGGTGCAAGTCGCCTGGGCCGACGCCGAAGCCTATGCGCACTGGGCCGGGAAGCGGCTCCCGACCGAGGCCGAATGGGAATTCGCCGCGCGGGGCGGCCTCGAGGGTAAGGCCTTTGCCTGGGGCGACGAGTCGCCGGTCGACGTCATTCCACAAGACGGGCAAGGGCTTCCGGAAGATAAGACAGCTCGCTCGCAAGACCGGCGCGGGCTCGCCAATATCTGGCAGGGCGAGTTTCCGCATCACAACACCGCCGCCGATGGCTTCGCGGCGACAGCCCCGGTCGGCGCGTTTCCGCCCAACGGCTATGGGCTCTTCGACATGGCCGGCAATGTGTGGGAATGGTGTGCCGACTGGTACTCGGCCGATGAATACCGCCAGCGAGCCGGCGATGGCGTGACCGACAACCCGCAAGGACCGAATCGCAGCTACGATCCCAGCGAGCCGGGAGTGCCCAAGCGCGTGGTGCGGGGCGGATCGTTTCTCTGCCACGAGTCGTATTGCGAGAGCTACCGGCCCGTGCTCGCCGCGGCACGGAAACCGAAACCGGCTCCTGCCACACCGGCTTTCGGTGTGTGATGTCGCCGGGCGATGCTCCGCGGGCCGATCAAGCGGACCGCTGACAGCGCCGGCGCCCGATATCGCCGGGCGAATGTGCTCTCTCATTGCGCTTCGAGCATCTCTCTTTCGAAGCAGTCCGACTCGTGGCGTTCGAGCGTGCGCTGCCTTTCTCCATCGGCAAATAACCCGGGGTCGTTTCGACCCAGCGCGACGAGGGTCAAAACGACCCTGCTTTGCGTCATTTTCGCCCTGTTTTCCAGGGTCAAAATGACCCCGCGTCTGGTTATTTCGACCCTCGTCTTCCGGGGCCTTTTTCACCCCGACGCCTGCGGCCCGCATCTCGCGAATTTTCTTCTCTAGCGCCCTTCAGCACTTAGGTCGCGTTTGCAAGGGGCGCTCGCCCTCTCGGCACATGCGTTGCTTTTACCCGATGCCAGAAGTCAAGCGAGCACGACAGGGTGATCGCCGCGAGGCTTCCGAGTTCGCACCGCTTCCCGAGCCCATGGGGAAGCAAACGATCATAAGGCAATTCTCATGATGATGGTTTCGGCGGCAAAGAACACCACGCGAGTGTTCGTCGTGGATTCGAGTTGCTCGGACTATTCCGAGATTCTTCGCGAGGCGACCGCCGAGGGCTTCGAGCTCTCGGTGTTCGACACCGGCCGCGCGGCGCTGCGTCGCGATCCGGCCGCGGGGCCCGATATGTGGGTGGTCAACATGCGACTACCCGACATGGCCGGGCCCGACCTGCTCAGCATGCTTCGCTGGCGCTATCCAGGCGTGCCGGTGATTTTGGTCAGCGACCGCTATTCGGCCGAAGACGAGATCAGCGCCCGATGCAGCGGCGCCGAAATGTATCTGAGCAAGCCGCTTCAAGCCGAGTGGTTGAGCGCCGGCGCCGCTTGCTGATTGCGGACTGTTGGTGAGTGTTCGATAAGCCGAGCCGCGAGCGATCCAAGGTCGCTGGAACGAGCGGGCCCGAAATAGTGCGATTTTCACCGAATTTTTTTGAGTTTCGTGCATAAGGAGAACGCCAATGAAATACACCAACTTCGGCATGGCGGTCATCAGCCTGACTTTTGCCGGAGTGGCGGTTCCGGTCCGCGCGGCTTCGATGCCGACGGACGAAGCGTCGTTTACCAGCGTGGCTGTCGAGGATTCGCCCCGAGTCGTGTCGAGCGTGAGCCCTTGGGTTCCCGACGCTCGCTCGCTTGCGGAGCACTCGGTCGCTGGAGACCTTTCGGGCGATGGTGAAACAACCGCTGCGCCCTGGAGGGGTGTGCTCGACGCTCAAAACATCGCGAGCACCCACCGCTCGGCGCTCGGCGCCGATATCGGGCTTTCGGTCTCGCGATCGGCCGGATCGAGTCTCGCCGGCTCGGGCTTGGATTCCGGGGCCGATTCGGTGTTCGACGGCAATCTGACGGAGCTGGCCCATGAACCGCAGCCACTGCGAGGCGATGGCGCGCAAGGCGAGGCGCCCGAAGCGCAAGCCGCCGCGCCGACGCCGGCAGCGACGAAAGAGCATGCTCCGGCGCCGATGACTTGGGCCGCGCTGCTCACGCTGATGCCGCTTTTGGGCGGGGTGTTCATGGCGTGGGACGCTCGCGGCGTCCATCGAAAGGCTCGCCCCACGGCCCCCGAAAGCATGATCGACGGGACTTTCTTTAGCGGGCTTTCCCAAGGCGCCCCTCGTCCCACGCCGGCGGCCCTCGCGGCGCTGGGACTCGTGGCCGGATGCAGTGAAGACGAGGTGAAGCGAGCATTTCGCCAACTAGCTTTTGCGACCCATCCCGACCGTGGTGGCGACGCCCAGAAATTCATGGCCCTCGAGCGGCATTTTCAGGAGAGCCTGCGGATTGTGCGCGGCGACGCTCGCCGAGCCAGCTTCCAAGCCGCCCGCCGGGCCGCCTAGCAGCCTGTTGACCGGAGCTTTCCGGGCACCCGCGTGGAATGCTTCGCCCCGCGAATTACCCACCCTCATGGGTGTCTTTTCTTTCTGGGCCCGGGGCTCGACCGTGACCCGAGCGAACGTCGGCGATATGGTCATCTGGGGTCGGCGAGGCATGGCTCTCATTTTGCGACCCTGGCTTCTAGTCGCCCGTCAAAATAATCGTTGAAATCGCTTGCTTTCAGCGGGGCGCCGAGCGACAATCGCGCTCGACTCCGCACTCGTGATCGCGATTGATTTTCGCGAGTTGTCCGAGCGATTTTCGCAAGAGAGCACGAACATGGCTGCTTCCACGCACACTAGCAAAGTGGGCCTCGATCACCTCATCGGCAATTCGAATGAGATGCGCGCAGTGCGCGAGCGCATACTTCGCATCGCGAATGGCCGGTTCAATGTGTTGATCCATGGACCAAGCGGCACCGGCAAGGAACTCGTGGCCCGCGCGATTCATACGCACAGCGCGCGCGGCGAGAAGCCGTTTATTCCGGTCAATTGCGCAGCGCTTCCAGCGGGCTTGTTCGCGAGTCAACTCTTTGGACACATCAAAGGCGCGTTTACCGGCGCCGCGAGTAATGCGTTGGGTTGTTTCCGGGCGGCCGATGGCGGCACGTTGTTTCTCGATGAAATCGGCGAGCTCGATCTCGAGTTGCAATCCAAGCTTCTGCGAGCGTTGCAAGAGCGCAAGGTCTCGCCCGTGGGCAGTCACGAGGGAGTGCCGGTCGATGTGCGAATCGTGGCGGCGACGAATCGAAATTTGGAAGCGGCCGTGGCCAGCGGTCGATTCCGCTTGGACCTGTTCTATCGGCTGAATGTCGTGTCGATCGAGACACCGGCGCTGGCCGATCGGCGCGGCGATATCGGCATCTTGGCGCAACATTTCATTGCCAAGGCATCGATTGAAAACGGATTGCCGCTCGCGGAGCTTTCGCCCGCCGCGCTGCTGCTTTTGGAACTCCATGATTGGCCCGGCAATATCCGAGAGCTTGAAAACCTGATCGAGCGAGCGGTGGTGTTTGCCGAGTCGGCCAAGCCCGGCCTGGCGCCGGTGCTGGGCCCCGAATGTTTTCCGCAGGTGCAAGAAGCGGTCGCCGCGAAGATGCGCGAGACCAGCGCCTCCGCCGCGGAACCGTCGAACACGAATCACGCCGCGGCGAACAGCGATATGGGAAGCGAGATGTCGGCTGCCGAGCGATTGATCGATCGGCTGACCGGCCTCGGCGACGACGCTCGCGACGGGATCGTTCGATTCCCCACGGCAATGGTCCGCGATCTTCCTCCGGTCGATGAACTTCGCGACGCCGACTTTGCCGACGCCTTCGACGCGGCGCGATCGTCGCTCGAAGACGAAGACCCGCGAGCCGGCCGGGCCGATGGTTGGTTGACCTTGGCCGAAGTGGAGCGAGATCACATTCGCCGCACGCTCGGACAGACGAATTTCAATCAAGCCGCGGCCGCGAGGCTGCTGGGCATCGATCGCAAGTTGCTGGCTCGCAAGATTCGCAAATACGGAATTCGAGTGGCGAAGCCGGTGTATTGATCCTTTGGGTGTTCGCGGCTCTCGATGGTCGCGCGGCGTTTTGTTCGATTCGTTACTGGGTTCAGGTCTCACGCCAATGAGCAGCTTCGCGGGCAAAACCAACGACCTCGCCGCCTGCGGCCCGGCTTTGCGCCGGCAGGCGGAAGCCGTCGCCCAGAGCGAGGCGCCCCTCCTGGTGAGCGGGCCCGAGGGCGCGGGAAAGTCGTATCTAGCCGCGGCGCTGCACCATATCTCTTCTCGCCGCCAGCAACCGCTGATCGTGGTTGATTGTGCTCGGCTTCCTGGAACGCTCTTTTTTGGCGAAGCTTTTGGGCACGGGGCCCATGGCTTGGTGCGCGGAGTGGGCGCCGCCTTCGGCGGCGCTGCGGGCGGCTGGCCAAGGCACGGTCGTCTTCGAAAATGTCGACCAACTCGGTTCCGCCGCGCTTCGCGACCTTGTTCGCGCTCTCGGCGAGCGCCACGTGACGCCGCTCGGAACCAAGGAACGCGTGCCCTTCGCGGCCCGGGTCATTCTCACCACCCGCCGCGAACTGCCGGCCGATGGCCTCCGGGCCTTTGCCGCGCTGGATCCCGCGGTCGCTTGTTTGCTCGGCGATCCGCGGATCGCCGCGACATTGCGAGGGGCCGGACATTTGCAGCTCATCGCGCTCGCGGAGCGGGCCGACGAAGTCGAGCAGCTTGTCGACCACATGCTGCACGATGAGCTCCTGCGAGAAGATAGCGGTTCAAAGCGCGTGGTCACTCTATCCCCCGCAGCTCGCGAGTGGCTCCGCGGCTACCCTTGGCCGCGCAATCTGGCCGAGGCACGCATGCTGGTCGAGCGCCTCGTGGCCAGTGGACACGAGCAGATCGGTCGGGTGGCCGTGGCGCGGATTTTGGCGCCCGTGGCTTCGCCTTGGGGCCCGGACCAATGCGGAGTCGAACAGACCCGATTCCCCGGTCTCGCGATGCATCGCGACAACCGCCCCGCGCATTGCTCGCGAAACTCGGCGGCGCCGTGTCGCAAAAGCTACGCGCATTTTCAAGGCTAGCGCATGGTCACGGTTCGCATGACGCCTTGGATTCGCATGCCATGTCCTCGCCGCCCCGCGTGGGCATGAGCTCCCGTGCGTTGCGCTTGAAAACGTGCCCCGCTCGGAGGCGTGGTTGGGCATGGCGCCCGCCGACGAACACGTTCACGTCACGCGGCGCTCGTGGTCCCGATGTTCAAGGCGATGGCTTCTTATCGCCGGCTTTATCCGACGAACCGCCCAGGGCGCCGGCCAATTTCGTCCAGCCCGACGCCAAGTATTTGTCGGGCGAGAACCGGAGCCGATCGCGGCGCTTGTCGATCGCGGCGTTGATCTTGTCGGCGATCCGCGGCTCGCGGCGCTTGAGCTCGTGCTCGACGACCGGCTTGAGCGGGCCGCTGAGTTCCCGGGCCAGATCGCGGCCGATCACGCCGACTTTCCGCAGCTCGAAGTCGATCAAGTCGAGTTGCACATGCGTGATCTTGGGATCGATCTCGATGTCGCTGAGCACTTGACCCTCGGGAAAGCGGAGGGCCAGTTGCGTGTCGACGCGCACGCGAACCGTGGCGTCGAAGCGCACATCGACATTGAGCCCCTTCACTCCGGCGCGCCAGCGTTCGACGCGGGCATCGCCGGCGATCTTGGCTTGTAGGGTCAGTGAAAACGCGCTGCGTGGCGCCCGCGGCGGTGGGAATGGCGCCGAGGGCCACGGCGAAGTTTTTCTCGGGCTCGACGAGCGTCACTTCCACGCGCTGCCAGAGCCCATCGTTCACCTCGACGGTCTTCGTTTCCAATCGCGGCTCGAACCATTTTCCGCGAACTTGGGTTCGCTCGATCTTCTTGGTTTGGCCCCAGTGATGTTGATCCTGGTATTTTTCTTTCAGCTCGCGGAGGATCAAGTCGCGCACCAGTTCCTCGAAGGGGGCCGCGTCGAGCGAGCCGCCAGCGGAATTCTCGGCCGCGGCGCCCGCGAGCCGGCAGAGCCAAAGCACCGCGAGCGCGATCGGCAAGAAGGCCAGCCAACGGGCGATGGATCGAAATCGCGATGGGTTCATATGCATTGGAAGGCGCCTCGCGCGGCGGGGCGGTCGATTGCCGACCGGTTCCTTGGGAAAAACGAGTGCCCGCCATATCGGGCGCGAGCGAGCGATGGACCGCTTGGCGGGCGGTAAGCATACGCCCAGCCGGCGGGCGGCGCCCAGAGCAGAAAATGCCGATTCGTGGCCAGCGGGCTCATGGCGAGCCTTGGTCCGTTGCATTCCGGCGCCTCGCGACAGCCCCCCCACGCAAGCCTGAAGCGCCGGCGAAGGACAGCGAGCTGTTTAAATAACGACCCAGGTCGCTATTTTGCGAGCCGGCGACGCGCTGTGCTCGGCGCTGGCGCGGTCGACAGGCGCCATCCTCGCCGCTCCGACATCAGTCGGCGGTCATCACCTGGTAATCGCGAATCTTGGCCTTGTTGCAAAGATTCATCACCGTGACGACAAACTGCCAGCGGCAATGGCGGTCGGCCCGAATCTTCACCGCGGCGCGGCCGGGATTGTCGGCCTGGGCTTGAGCGAGAATCGTGGCGAGCTCGGCCTCGGACTGTGGTTTGCCTCGCACCTTATAGTGGCCGTCGGCGTCGACATTTACATACAGTTCCTTGGGCTTGGCCGAGAGCGGCGCCGCTTCGCTCGCCTGCGGCAACACAACGCTCATTTCCCGCTCCTTGAGCGCGTCGTTGCGCACAATCGTGGGCATCGTGATCATGAACACGATCAGCAGCACCAACACCACATCGACCAGCGGCGTGACATTGATATCCGTGATCAGGGCGTCTTCGCCTTCGTCGGCATATCCGCCCGCGCTACCGGCCATGCGGCGCCTCCACCGGCTTGGGGCCCACGCTCTTGGGCAAACGCGGCGGCGGCGCTTGCTCGGGCTTCATCATCGAGAGCAAGAGATGCGCGAGCACATCGGCTCGGCCAAGCGAACCGCGCACCCGGCGCTGGAAATAGTTAAATGCCACGATCGCCGGAATCGCCACGAACAGGCCCACGGCCGTGGCCACGAGCGACTCGAACACGCCGGCCATCACCGCGTTGGCCGCGCCTTGCTGGGCGGCTTGAGCCTGGCCCATGTCGTGAGCCGCTTTGATAATGCCGAGCACGGTGCCAAACAGGCCGACAAACGGCGCGTTGCTGCCCAGGGTGCCGAGCACCGGCAGAAATTGCTCGAGCCGCAGCCGCTCGCGCGCCTTGACGCTGAGCATCGTCTCGCTCACGGCATGCACGCCGCGCCCTTGCCTGAGCGCGGCCAGACCGGCCGCGATCACGCGACACTCAATGGCCCGGGAGTGCGCCACCAGCCGCTGGGCTTCCTCGAGATTGCCGGCGGCCAGGGTCGCGCGAAGCTCGGCCGAAAGCCGATCGACATCCACTCGCCGCGACATGAAGTACACCGCGCGTTCGACGATGATCATCACGCTGAGAAAGCTGAGCATCACCAGCAGCCAGAGGACCCATTCCGCCCCCAGAAAAGCGCCGCGTAAAAACAGATCGGTGAGCGACATAGTCGGCCCTATTGGCGGAAAATAAACGGTCAAAACACGATAGCCAGCCGGCGGAGCATTGTCGGCCAGCCCCGGGCGCATAAGCGGGCCGGGCCGGGCCGCGCGGCGACCCGGCCCGCGGCGGCGAACGATCCTCTTAAGAATAGTCGAACGCGAACCGCCATTCAAACCGGGCCGCCGAAAGGCCGATTTGGAACCGCCGTCACCGGGCGAGCGGTTGCTCGCGGCGCGTCAAAATGGCCCGGTGGATCGCGTTCCAAAAATCGAGGCGGGCCAGGAGCGCGGATTCGGCCGCGGCTTGGGCCGATTGCCACTTCCGAGGGTCGCGGCCGCAGAGCGTTTCCAAAAGTCGCATGGCCATCGGGCCATGATGATCGCCATCGAGCTCCACATGCCGCAGCAGGTAGTAGCGGAAGGCTTCGAGGCCCTCGCTTTGCTCGTCCCCCGTGGTCCGAACCGTGGCAACGGGCTGAGCGGAATCGGCGGGCCTGTCAATGTTATCGGCTTCGGCGTGATCGGCTTCGGCGGCGCGGAGCGAATCGATGATTCGCAAAAACACGTTCGGCAAGAGGTCCTCGCGGCCGAGCGAGAAGGCGGCGGCGATCTGGCAAGGATCGCGGCTCGCGATTACGGCGAAAGTGTGGCCGACGAATCGTCGCACGCAATCTGGCAGCTCGGCGGCCGCCATCGCCTTGCCAACCGCCTCGCCCTGGCGAACACGGCGAATGAGCTCGTCGATCGGCCCCGTATCGGCGCCCAGGGCCGTCATGGCCTCGTGGTACATCTCGAAATGGCTGACGAAACCGCCGCGAGCGTCGTCGTCGCTCTCCTCGGCCAACACGATTTCATTGACGAGCCGGGCGCCCAGGCGATTCGCGGGCGGGATCCAGGCGAGCGTGTCGGAGGCCACCTCTCGCCGCAGCGCCATGAGCAGCGACATGAAATCCCACACCGCGAACACATGATGCCGCATGAACAGCGCGAGAGCGCCGCGATCGTCGAGCTCGGCATGCAGCGGATGCTCGCAGAGCTTGCGCCGCAAGGGAGCGATCGCGGTCTCAAGCACGGCGTGGTTCACAAGCGGATCGCGTTTCCTGTTGCGAGCATCGTGGCCGGTGGCCTGGGAGCGAAACTGCCGGGGTGGAAAGATCGCGGGGCGCGATCCTCCGCTCGGCTATCGAGGCGCCGGCTCGACGTGGGCTTCTTGCGACGTGCTCGTGGCGTATTCGGGCGCGTCGCGCTCGATCTCCTTGTTGCGCGAATCGAAGTCGACCAGCGTCAATCCGATCAGGATCGCGAGAAAGAAAAAGCCGCTGGCGGCCACCAGCCGAATGAGCGGATGGGTGTAGTAAATGTGCATGAAGAACAAAATGATCAGCAGCGCCTTGGTCATGGCGATGGTAAAGGCGATCACGAAGTTCCAATCGCCGGCGTCGACTTCCTCGCCGACATAGAATGTCAGCAGCAACAGCCCCAAGAGGACAAGCCAGATCGCCCAGCACATTCCAACCGTGGGCTTGATTTCACCACCATGAGCCGACATCGCTTAAGCCCTCGTTCCGACAAGATAGAGAAACGGATAGAGAAACACCCACACGATGTCGACGAAGTGCCAATACAAGCCGAGCAAATGCACCGGCTGGGCGCACTCGCCAAGCAAGTGGCCGCGGTGGGCCCAGTAGGTGTAAAGCAGTAGAAAACCGATGCCAATGACCATGTGCAGCGCATGCAGGCCGGTCATGAAGAAATAGAGATTGAAGAACATCATCGCGGTCCCGGCGGTGGCCGGATTGTGCTCTGGCGCCTCCCAGCGGAAGGGCAGATTCATCAGCGGTATCAGCCCCTCATGGTAGTCGGTCTTCCACTCGAAGTATTTGATTACCAAGAAGGCCGTGCCGAACACGATCGTGCCGATGAGCATCCAGAAGAGCTTCTTCTGTTGGGCGCGCATCGCGGCATTCACGGCGAGCACCATCGTGAGGCTGCTGGTGAGCAACACGGCGGTATTGGCCGTGCCTAGTCGCAAATTCAGTTGATGGCTAGCCTCGGCAAAGGCGGCTTCGGTCTCGGGGCTCCGCGTGCGGTAGATCGTGTAGGCGCAGAAGAGCCCACCGAAAAACAGCACCTCGGTCACGAGAAACAGCCACATGCCGAGTTCGCCGGCGCCATGTTGCTGCTCCATGTCCTCGAATTGATGCGCGAGCGGGCCCGGCGCGTGCGTGAGCTCGGCTGGCAGATACGTTTCAGACACGAGAACAATCCTCCTAGTGCGCGTCGGCCGTGTGCGAGATCGAGCCGCGTGTGACGGTTTCGTAGCTGTAGGCTTCTTCGGTCACGACCGGAATTTCGGTGAAGTTGAAGGTCGGCGGCGGGCTGGGCGTGGTCCATTCGAGACCCTTGGCGCCCCAGGGATTGGCCGGAGCATGCGGACCGTAGAACAGCGACCAGATCAGATACGTGAAGGGAAACGCATAGCCCACGGCCAGAATCGAGGCGCCGGCCGAACTGAGCACGTTGAGCACCTGATAGGTGTCTTCATACACGTGATAGCGGCGCGGCATGCCGTTGTAGCCCAAGATAAACTGCGGAAAGAACGTGAGGTTGAAGCCCACGAAAATCAAGATCGCCGAGAGCCGCGCCCAGGCCTCGGGATACATGCGGCCCGTGATCTTGGGCCACCAGAAATGAATGCCGCCCAGGTAAGCCATCACCATGCCGCCCACCATGACATAGTGGAAGTGGGCCACCACGAAATAGGTGTCGTGCATGTGGACATCGAGCCCCATCGCCCCCAGGAACAGGCCGGTGAGCCCGCCGATGGTGAACAGACCGATGAAGCCGAGGGCATAGAGCATTGGAGTTTCAAAGGTAATCTGGCCCTTGTGAAGCGTGGCGGTCCAGTTGAACACCTTGACCGCCGAGGGCAGCGCCACCAAGAAGCTCAAGAAGCTGAACACGGCGCCCGAGTAGGCCGACTGTCCGCTGACGAACATGTGGTGGCCCCAGACCAGGGTGCCATAGATCGCGATCATGAAGCTCGAGAAGCCGATGAAGGCATAGCCAAACGGTCGCCGCTTGGCGAAGCAGGCGATGATTTCGGGAATCACGCCCATGCCCGGCAGAATCATGATGTACACGGCCGGGTGCGAATAGAACCAGAACAAATGCTGAAACAGCACCGGGTCGCCGCCCAGCTTGGGATTGAAGATCGCGAAGCCCATCAGCCGCTCCATGAACACCAAGAGCAGCGTGACGGCGATGACCGGAGTGGCCAAGACCTGCAAGAGGCTCGTGGCGTAGATGGCCCAAATAAAGAGCGGCAACCGGAACCAAGTGAGGCCCGGCGCCCGCATGCGGTGGATCGTGACGATGAAGTTCAACCCGGTGAGGATCGAGGAGAAGCCGGTGATGAAGATGCCCATCGCGGCGGGCATCACCAGCGTGTTCGAATACACGCTGCTGTAGGGCACATAAAAGGTCCAGCCGGTGTCGACGCCGCCCCAGAGAATCGCCCAAATCGTGAACGACGCGCCGATAATCAGCAAATACCAACTAAACAGATTCAAGCGCGGAAAAGCGAGATCGCGGGCGCCGATCATGAGCGGCAGCAGAAAATTCCCCAGCACCGCCGGAATCGACGGCACGAGGAAGAAGAAGATCATCATCACGCCATGCACGGTGAACAGCTTATTGTAAGTCTCGCTCTGCACGAAGTCGCCGACTGGAGTGGCGAGCTCGAGCCGAATCAGGCTGGCCGCGATGCCGCCGATCGAGAAAAACACCGTGATGCTGGCGAGATACAACAAGCCGATGCGCTTGTGGTCGAGCGTGAGCAACCACGAGCGGATCGTGCGTTCCTGATTCAAATAGTCGAGTGTTAGGTTGGCTTTCATTACTTGTTCTCCGCTCCGCTGGGGCCGGAAAGCGATTTGAGGTAGGCGATCAGATCGTTCAATCCTTCTTCGCTGATCTTGGCCTCGGCTTCATAGGGCGGCATGATCGGCCGATAACCGGCCACGACCTTGGCCGCCGGACGCAGGATCGATTCGCGCAGGTAGGCTTCGTCGGCCGTGGCGGTCTTGCCGCCATCGAGCTTCACTTCGCGCCCAAACAGACCCACCAGCGACGGCCCCTTGGCCTCGACGCCCGGGTCCTTGTGGCACGATGTGCAGTTCATTTGCGAGAAGAGCTTCCCGCCCGCCACGGCGGGCGTGTCGACCGGGGCGGTTTCCTTGAGCCAGGCCTCGTATTCGGCCTGGTCGAGCACCACCACCCGGCCCTTCATCAGCGAATGGTCGGCGCCGCAGTATTCGGCGCAGAACAGATAAAACTCGCCGGGCATCGTGGGCTTGAACCATTCATAGGTGAACTGGCCGGGCAGCACGTCGTGCTTCATGCGGAAGGCCGGGATATAGACATCGTGGATCACGTCTTCCGAGATCATCTTCAGCTTCACGGCGCGATTCAGCGGCAGGTGTATTTCGTTGATCTCGCGGCGGCCGTTCGGATGTTGGAATTTCCACATCCACTGCTTGCCCACGACGGCGATTTCCATCGTGTCGTCGGGCGGGGTTTCGAGTTCGTAAAATACCCAGGCGCTCCAGCCGAACATGGCCATGACGATGAAAAACGGAATGACGATCCAAGTCACTTCGATAATCATCTGCGTGTGGTGGTTGTCGGTCTCGGTGCGATCAGCCGGCGAACCGCGGCGGTACTTGATCGAAAAGTACACCACGAAAAAGGCCACGCCGAGCGACACGAGCACGCTGATGGCGACCATGAAGAAATAGAAATAGTCGACATGCGCCGCGAACGACGAAGCCTGCTCCGGAAACCAAGTAAAACCCTTGCTAATCATCAAAGCTCTCGTTGCTGGGATGCCCAGGACTTCGAACTTAACTCCACCGCCGCTCGCCGCCGAAACGCCTCGGCCCCGAATCTCGCCGAGGGACGCTCGCCGATTTCAACGCACTGCTTTCAACACGCCGCTCTCAATGGGCCGTTTTCAATGGGCCGTTTTCAATGGGCCGCGGACCGCGCTCAATGAACGGGGCCACCGGCCGGCGCCTCGCCGCGAGTCAGCCGCGGCATCCGCATTTCCTTCCGAAAACTGAAGAACATGAACACGCCCAGCACGCCGAGCGTCAACAAGCCGGCGGCCTTCAGCCCGCGCGAAATCACGAGGCCATATTTGCCGGTCATGGGATCGTATTGGTAACAGAGCAGCAGGATCCGCTCGATCGGCGAACCGATCTTGCCCTCGCTGCTCTCGACGAGCCCCAGCCGCATGTCGCGAGGAGGGTATTCAATGCCGAAAAAATAACGGCTCACCTTGCCGCCCGGCGTGAGCACCATGATCCCGCTGGCATGGGCAAATTGATCGTTGCGCGGCTCGTATTTGTAGCGGAACCCCACCGCGTCGGCCAGTCGCGCGATCGACTCCTTCGAGCCGGTCAAGAAATGCCAGCCTTGGTCGGCGCCCGCCCGATGGTATTTGCTCACATACGACGCCTTCTTTTCCGCGGCCAGCTTCGGACCTTCGCGATCATCGAAGCTCACGGTCACCACATCGTAGTCCCGGCCGATCGTCTGCGGCACTCCGGCGCTGGTCTTGAGAAATCCATTGAGCACTTGGGTGCAGAGCATCGGGCAGCGGAAGTACACCATGGTGAGCACCACCGGCCGCTTGCCGAAATAGTCGCCCAGCCGCACATTCTGGCCCAGCTCGTCGACGAACTCCAAGTCGAGTGGAACTTGCTCTCCCAGCTTTTGATCGATGCCCACCTCCTTGAGCACATCGGTCAGCGGGGTGGTCTTTTGGGCTAGCGCCGGACGAGCGGCGAGCGATGCGAACAAGGCCACGATTCCCACGAGCGCCACGAGCTCGATCTTGCCGCGGCGGTCGCGGAGTCCGCGGGCCGGTGATTGCAGCGCGTGTTTCTTGGCGTCGTGGGTCATCGAGCGGTTCGCGTGTCTATCGGGCAGCATTATCGTGGGTTTTATTCCGACCTTGGAGCACGGCGAACTTCGCCGGGCCGGTCACGAAGGACAGTAATTTGTGAGGACGGTAATTTATGAGGATGGCGAATTAGGAGGGCGCTTTTTCGCCCGGCTTGGGCGCCGTTTCTTCGGAAGGCAGCCCGTTGCCCGGCATTTCGGTTTTTTGTTTCGGCCGCGAGGGATCGAGTAAAAGCCCCATCGCGCGATCGACCGGAATGCGCACGATGCCTTCTTGCTTGTTGATGTAGCGGTATTCGTTCGCGATGGTCTCTTGCTCGGCCATCAGTCGCTGAAAGTCGACTTTCTCATGCACCAAGAGCCGCGGTTCGGGCGGCGTCGGATTTTCGGCCAACGGCGAAAGCGGCTGCGCTTTCCCGATGTAGTCCTTGAAATACGCGTTCGTGATCGACACCACCGGCAAGGCCATCAGCACCATCACGACCGTGGCCACGGCCACGATCACGATATAGCTGACCTTGGCGTCGGTGGCTTCGTAGTTTTTATGATTCGACGGTGGCGAGGTCGGCGTGGTCTTCGATTCTTGCATGGCTTGCTTTCTCGAACTCGGGATCATGGATCGGCCGCGACAGATTACCCAGCAGCCGTGAACTGACAATCGCCACCCACCAGCCGCCGATCGCCACGACCGCCATCGGCGTGGTCCAGTGCAGCACGAAACCATCGGGATACAAAGGCGGCACGATCAGCCAATGGCACTCCACCAAATGCATCGCGATCAGCAGGCAGGTCACATAGGCGAGCAGCTTGCGGTTTCGCTTGATCGGCCGCATCAACAGACACATGAACGGCACGAAGAAGTGAAACACCACCAACAGCCGCGACGACCAAATCCAGCTATTCGTCGGGCCGCCGCCGTTGCCGTTGCGATTGATGAACCAAGTGCTTTCGATCGGCAGGTTGCCCGCGTAAATAATCAGATACTGCATGAACGCGGTGTAGGTCCAAAACATGGTCGCCGTGAACAGCAGGCTTCCGAGATCGCCCCAGTGCCGAGGCTTGTCGGTCTCGCTCCAGGGCGACCACCGCGATAGATACGAGGTCGCCAGGATCGCGAACGCGAATCCGTTGATCGCTTGAATCCCCATCATCGCCACGCCGAACATCGCCGAATACCAGTGCGGCTGGATCGACATCACCCAATCGGTGCTCATCACGAGAATCGACAGCGAATAGATCAACAGGCCCGGGCCGGCCAAGCGGTAAGCCCATTGACGGCGGATCGACTCGTCGCGGGCGCTGTCGCCCCACGACCAGCGCTCCATGAGCGTGGCGATCACGATCCAAATGATGAACAGCACCCCGGCCCGCACATAAAATCCGGGCAGATTCAAATAGGGCCGCTTGGCGGCAAGCTCCTTGTCTTCTTCGTGGGGCGCGCAAAAGCGGCCAACGCCGGCGATTCGTCGCCATGAGCCGAAACCGAAGCGGACTCACTGTCGGAACTTTGAACCTGGGCCCAGGGATAGATGTATTTCACGCCGATGCCGATCGGCAGCGACAAAAGGGCGAAGAGCGGCATCGTGGTCAGCACCGCCATAAGCACTCGGCGGAGCACCTGCCCCCACATGCCACCGCTGAGCGTGTGGAGCAGCGTGACCACGAAGCAGCCCATCGTGATCGAAAACCAGAACAAGAACGCGACGAGGTACGAGGGATAGAACATGTTCGGCGAGGTGATCGCGCCGAGCAACGACACCAACGTGCCCGCCGCGCCGGCCGCGAGGCCGTATAATCGCCATTTGCCCAAGGTCTCTTGGATCGTGAGCGGCGGGGCGGGGCCGAAGCCAGGCGACTTATACGCCGGATTGTCATAACCACCGGGGCCGCCAAAGCTGCCGGAGCCGCCAAAGCTGCCGGAGCCGCCAAAGCTGCCGGAGCCGCCAAAGCTGCCGGAGCCGCCGTGTCCGCCGGCGGGGGTATTGGGCGATGTCATCGGCTCGCCTCCTCGAGGATCGTCTTGTCCTCGGGCACGTCTTCCTTGCGGGCATTTTGACTTAGCTCAAGGGCCCGCATATAGGCGACGATCGCCCAGCGGTCATGCGGATCGTTCTGCAAGTTGCAGGGCGGCATCGTCTGAAAGCCTTTGGTAATCACTTCGAACAAGTACCCGGCCGGAAGCTTGCGAATCCGATCGGTATGAAACGACTGGGGGATCTTAAAACCTCGCAGCACGACTACGCCATCGCCGTAGCCGGTCGTGCCGTGGCACATCAGACAGCTGATCTTGTAGCGATCCTGGCCCCGCTCGAGGACGCGCCTTGTCGACCTTGACCGAATCGGGAATGTCATCGACATATTTGTCGTTGAGTTTGCCGGTATTGAACGCTTGGTCTTCCTCGAGTTGGCCGCGGGCCACCGTGCCCTCGACCAGCGGTCGGGCCGACTGGCCGTTGGCGAAGAAGTCTTCCTCGCTGAGCGTCTTGTAACGCGGCTGGTTGTACATGTCGAGCATGTCGCAGCCGGCCAGTCCGACGAGCGCCGCGATCACGGCCGAAAGCGTCAATAGCCGGCGGCCGACGCGCGGCGATCGCGCGACCAGCGCCACCGGCCCCCGGGCGCAAGCGGCTGGGCATGTGCTGCTAGGTGGTTTCGCATCGTGGTCATTTCGGCGCCTCGTATACCTGCTCGACCGGCAGGCCTTCCAAGAATTGCCGTGTCTCGGCGATGCGGAACTGGGGATCGCTCGCCTCGATCGCGAGAAAAAAGCGATTTTGGCTCGCCAGCTTGAACTCCGGCACATTGAACAGCGGATGATGCGGATGCGGCAGGCCGTTGAGGATCATCGAGCCGAAAAACGCGGCAAACGCGGCTCCCAGCACCGTGAGCTCGAACACGATCGGCATGAACTGCGGCCAGCTATTCATCGGCCGGCCGCCGATATTGAGCGGATAGCCCACCGCGGAGCAGTAATACTCGAGGCCATAGGCCGTAAACGCTCCGGCGAAGCCGCCAGCCAAGGACAGCAGCGGAATCATCGAACGCTTCCGACCCAGGGCTTCGTCGAGCCCGTGGATCGGAAACGGGATATACGCCTCGATGTTGCGATAGCCAGCCGCGCGGGTGCGCCTGGCCGCCTCGACAAGCCGCTCGGGCGTCTCGAATTGGGCCAGCAGGCCGTACAGTTCGTCGTTCGCGGTTTCTTGCATTACGGGCCTATCAGTGGCCTGCGTGTTGTTCATGCACCAGTTCGCGCATCTCCGCGACGGCGATTACTGGCAGCACGCGACAGAACAGGAAAAACAACGTGAAGAACAAGCCGATCGTGCCCAGGAGCATCGTGATGTCCCAGAACGTCGGATAAAACATACCCCAAGAGCTCGGCAGGTAGTCGCGGTGCAGGCTCGTGATGATGATCATGAACCGCTCGAGCCACATGCCGACCTGAATCACGAGCGACGACACGAACAAGATCTTCATGTTCGAGCGAATCTTCGGAAACCAGTAGATCTGGGGCACGAAGATGTTGATGATCACGATCGCCCAGTAGCTCCAGGCATAGGGGCCCAAGCAACGATTGATCGCCACATAGCGTTCGTAGGTGTTGCCGCTGTAGTAGGCGATGAACACTTCGGTGAAATAGCCATAGCCCACGATCGAGCCGGTGAGCAACATCACCTTGGCCGCGTTGCTCATATGGCGAATCGTCAGGTAGTTTTCCAGGTGGAAGTAATACCGCAGCGGAATCGCGAGCGTGACCACCATGGCGAAGCCCGAGAAAATGGCGCCGGCCACGAAGTACGGCGGGAAGATCGTGCTATGCCAGCCGGGCACGATCGCCACCGCGAAGTCCATGCCCACGATGCTATGCACCGACAACACCAGCGGAGTGCTCAGGGCGGCCAGCAGGGTGTAAGCCGCGTTGTGCCGCTGCCAGTGCCGAGCCGAGCCGCGCCAGCCCAGGGCCATCATGCCATAGATGGTCGCCACCAGCCGGTTCTTGGCCCGATCACGCAGCGCCGCCACGTCGGGCACCAAGCCCGCGTACCAGAACAACAGCGACACCGTGCCGTAGGTCGACACGGCGAACACGTCCCAGACCAGCGGACTGCGGAACTGCGGCCACACCGTCATCGAACTCGGATACGGAAACAACCAGTAGAAGAGCCAAGGCCGGCCCATATGCAACAGCGGAAACACCCCGGCGCAAGCCACGGCGAACAGGGTCATCGCCTCTGCGAAGCGGTTGATGCTCGTGCGCCACTGCTGGCGGAGCAAAAGCAAGAAGGCGGAGATGAACGTGCCGGCGTGGCCGATACCGATCCACCACACGAAGTTGATGATCGGAAAGGCCCACATCGTGGGCAGCGTGGTGCCCCAAATGCCGATGCCGGTCGTGACCAGATAAATCGACGTAATGACGAACAGGTTCAGCAGACCGAATGCGATCGTGAAGCCGAGCAGCCAGCGGGACGACAAACCTTTCTTGAGCGGAATGCCCAGAATGTTCTCGTTCACCGATTCGTACGTCTCGCCCTTGGCGAGCACGGGCACGCTATCGGGACCGTGGAAGTCGATCCAGCCGCTGGGGGACGTTTCGATGGTTTGCGTCATGGGTTCGTCGCTCGGGCGTCTCGTCGCTCAATTCGCCGCTAGTTTGAATCTTTTACTTTTTTACCGTCGTCGCTCGGATTTCGTCGCGTTTCCGGCCGGGCTCGCTCAGGGCAGGTCTTCCAAGTTGAATGACTTCCCCGGCACTTTCGTATCGTTGTCGGCCAACGCGCCGAGCTCCATGTTCGTGTTCCGCACACAGGTCAAGTGACGCGTGCGCGGGCGCGTTCCCAGCTCGTCGAGCAAGCCATAGCTCAAGGGGGATTCGTGCAGCCGAAGCACCTTGCTCTCGGGGTCATTCAAGTTGCCGAAGCTGATCGCCCGCGAGGGGCAGGCCGCTTGGCAGGCGGTGCGCACTTCACCATCCTTGATCGGCCGCGCTTCCTTCTTGGCGGTGATGCGGGTCGCGTCGATCCGCTGCACGCAGTAGGAGCACTTCTCCATCACGCCGCGGCTGCGCACCGTGACTTCCGGATTTTGCAGCATCTTGAGCGTGGGCTCGGTGATCTTCGTGTAATTGAAGAAATTGAACCGCCGCACTTTATAGGGGCAGTTGTTCGAGCAATACCGCGTGCCCACGCAGCGGTTGTAGACCATGTTATTCAGGCCCTCGGCGTCGTGGACCGTGGCCGCCACCGGACACACCAGCTCGCACGGCGCGTCTTCACAATGCACGCAGGCCACGGGCTGAAAGTAGGTTTCCGGATTGTCGATGCTGCCGCGATAGTAGCGATCGATCCGCAGCCAGTGCATCTCGCGGCCCACGCCGCACTGTTCCTTGCCCACGACCGGGATATTGTTCTCCGCCTGGCAGGCGACCACGCAGGCATTGCAGCCGGTGCATGTCGTCAGGTCGATCGCCATGCCCCATTTGTTGAGGTTGTATTCGTAGGGCGCGAACAGGTGAACATCGGGCTCGCCGCTCTCCTTGAAGCCGCGCAGGCGGTCGAGCATTTCCTCGCTCGCCTCGAGCGAGCTCTCGCCGCCCGAGCCGTGCTCCTCCGGCTTCTTTTCCTCGTTTTTTTCCTCGTTCTTTTCGCCGTGTTCGCCGCGGGAATGCGCTTCGCCCAGCTTGGCGAATGTTTCGGCATGCACCAGATTTCGGCTTTCCATGCTCCAGTGGTCATGCGTGGCCACGAGCTTGTACTTGGCCGAAGTCTTCGTGATCTCGACGTTTTCCAGAATGCGATCCGCTCGACTCGAGAATGCGATAGGCATTGTAGCCGGTCTTCGAGCCGATTCGGCCGGCTCGCTCGCGACCATAGCCCAGCGAAAGAGCCACGACATCGTCGGCCTGACCCGGAATCAGCCACACCGGCGCCTCGACGACATTGCCAACCGCGGTCTTGAGACGAATCACATCGCCATTGGCCAGCCCGAGCGCTTCGCAGGTGGCCGGGCTCACCAGGGCCACATTGTCCCACACGATTTTGGTGAGCGGCTTGGCGAGCTCTTGGAGCCAGACATTGTTCGCATAGCGGCCATCGCCGATGCAGGGATCGGCCGTGATGACGACTTCGACCGTCTTGCCCGATCGGCCCCCGGACTTTTCCTCGGCAATACCGCCGGAGTCGCGCGGGTCGGTTTGTCGTCGAACTTCAACTCGCCGTTTTTCACCGGCGATTTGGCGTCGGCCAGCAGACCGTCGTGAATGAACTTGCGCCAGGCTTTGTTGACATCGTCGCTGGTTTTCGATTCGCCGCCCAAGCGGGTCTGCCAATACGACTGCACCAGTTCATAGGCCGACAGGCCCGAGCGACCCTCGAACACCCCGAGCACTTGCTGCACGGTCTTGCCGCCGTACAGCGGCGAGATCAGCGGCTGAATGATGGTCGGCGTGCCATCGTAGGCCCGGGCATCGCTCCACGATTCGAGGTAATGAGCCGCCGGAACGTGCCAGTGCGACAGCAGCGAGGTTTCGTCGTAATACTCGCCCAGCCGAATGCAGAGCTTAAGCGAGCCATTGCCCTTTTCCTCGCCCAGACCCAGCGCCTTTTCCAGCGCGGCCTTGAACTCGATATCCGCCGGCGCGAAATGCACCGGATTGCCGCCCAGAATCAAAAGGGTCTCGACCTTGCCTTGCCGCAGATCGGTGGCGAGATCGGAAAGCGTGCCGGGCCCGCCGCCGACCGTGGCTTCAACCGACTCGACATAATCAACCGTCGCGCCAGCGTTTCCGAGCGCGTGATTGATCGCATGCGTCAGGGCATGCGCCGCGGCCGGCTGACCATCGCCCACCACGACCAAGCACTTGCCCATGTGCGCATTGAGCTCATCGACCAGCACCGAGAATTCCTTGCTGTCGAGCACTTCGGCCGAAGGGCCCGAGCGAGCCACGTCGACACCCAGCTTGCCGGCCAGCGCCCGCAAGATCGACTCGATTTTGCTCGAAGCCACGCGCCAACGGTGGTCGGCCTTGGCGCCGGCGAGCGAGGGCGTGCTCTCGATCACATACAGCCGGCTCATCGACTTGGGATTGTCGCACACGCGCCGGGCGTCGGCAAAGTCACTAGCATAGCGCACACTGCCCGGCAGATCGCCGAGGAAATCGCAGTCGAGCGCCAGGATCACCTCGGCCTTATCGAACTTGTAAACCGGCGCCAACTCCTCGCCAAAGGCGGCCTTCGCCCCGGCGCGGGCACTGGCCCGATGCAGCGGTTGATAGGCTCGCCACTTGGCTTCGGGGAAATCCCGTAGCAGGCCCTCGATTTGAGCGGCGATCGAGGGCGAGGTAATGGTTTCAGTCAAAATCTGAAGGCCGGCGCCCTTCGACTCCCGCAGCTTGGGCAACGTGCTTTCGATGCTCTCGACAAAATGCCCCCAGGTCTCGATGCTGCCGCGAAACAAGGGAGTCTTCGACCGATCAGGGTCGTACATATCCAGGATCGAGGCCTGGGAAAAGATGTTGGTCGCGCCCCGGCTGGCTGGATGCTCGGGATTGCCTTCGACCTTGATCGGCCGCCCCATGCGGCTGGTGACCAAGAGCGGCTCGGCATAGCCGTTTTGCGGCATCGCGGTGGCGAAGTGAAGCGATTCGCCTTGCGTGATGCCCTCGGGCTGGCGAACGTAGGGCACGATCTTTTCTTCGGGCTGATGCAAACAGCCACTCGCGCCGGCCAAGGCGAGCGACGCGCCCATGAGACCCAAGAACTTACGACGATCGAAGCTTTCATCCCAAACGGCCGCGTGTCGAGGGAACTCGCGCTCGAGAAAATCGCGGAAGCCGGGCGTCTCGGACAACTGCTCGAGGCTTCGCCAATAGTCTTTGCCGCCATTGGCGTCGAGCATGCGACGCACGGCCGGAAGATCGATTCGCGGCTCGTCGGCCCCAATGACCGGCAGCGACCCGGCGGCCGCGAGCTGCGCGACGCTCCCCATGCCATGCGCCCCAGATGCGGCGGCGGGCGTCGTGTTCGCGCGGCTCGCCGACGCCGATTCGGCCAAACCGGGGCCAGAAACGGATTCGCGCGACGCCCGAGGCGAGCTTGACTCATCAAACAGGCTCATCGATGGCATACCCAGCAGTTATCGAGTTGTTTCGTGACAATGCCGCGTTCTTTCACCAACTTCTTGCCTTGCTCGGCATCGACCGGAGTGACCGCGTCGCCGAATTTGAACACATCGTCTTTTTCGCGCACCTTGAGCTCGGGATGCCGGTGGCAGTCGAGGCAGAAATCCATCTGCAATGTCTTTGCCTTGCGAATGAGCGGCATTTTATCGACTTCGCCATGACAGCTTTCGCAGCCGACGCCCTTGGCGATGTGGATACTGTGGTTGAAATAGACGAAATCAGGCAGATCGTGCACCCGATTCCATTTCAGAGGCTCGCCCGTGCGGTAGCTGGCCCGCACCGGCTCGAGCATCGGGCTGTCTTTCCAGATCACCTGATGGCAGCCATAGCAGACCTGCGTGGGCGGAATGCCCGCGAAGCCGGCTTTTTCCACGGACAGATGGCAGTAGCGGCAATCGAGCCCCAGGCCGGCGACATGATGGTTGTGGCTAAAAGGAACCGGCTGCTCGCGGACCACGTTTTGATTGGTCACATAGGCCGAGCGTTCATGGGCCCAGCCCACGAAAAGCAGTCCGCCGGCCAGCAACCCCCCAAATAGAATCGATCCGCGGGCATAAGCATTTGCGATCGGATGAAAAAGTTGCGGCATGATTCTTAATAACTCGAGGGAAGGCGCCCGTCGTTGAATGATCCCGTCTCGAACAGCGAAATGCAGATTATTCCAAGAGGCAACAAAATCGCAAGTCGTGTTCTGTCAGTGCTTTATGTCTCCAGTTTCCGGTCAGTTCGCGTGGCCGAATCCTGGCCGCACAAGTGGCGAATCGCTTTATGGCGTCGCCAGAGTGGGAAAGTATAGTCATAGCGCTAATCCTTGCAAGGACCTATTGAGAAAGTAATTATTCAAACACCCCACGTCTCGCCGCTTTCGTACTCAATCACTCCCCCGGTCGGGCGCCCGCGTCGTGAAAATCTTTGCCGCGACTTTTTTACACGAAGAATTGCCAGCCTGCCATCGCGCCTAAAGAACGACACGGCCGGCAACGACGCGGGAGAGAATTGCAAGGGGAACCGCACGACGGTCCAGGTCGTTAACTCCAATTCGGCGACTCGCGGGCGAGATTTGCATTACGTTGTCTTCATAGTCCTCCAAAATCCCGCCCAACCCCGGCAGTGGCCGCTCGCTCATCGGCCAAGGGTCGGGCGATTCGGGCATCGAACGACGCCGGATTTTCAGGCCCGGCATTTTTCGGAGAGAGGTTTTTCGGAAAAAAGAGAACTGCCCGGGCCAGCGCCCCTATAATGGCGGAGCGCGAGGCACTAAGCTATCGTTGAGGGGCGCTCATCTTGAAGCCAGCGCCGGGGAGCGAACTCGGGAAAATGGCCGCCATGTCCACGCATTTGTCGCCGCGGCTTCGGCCGAATCTCGCGATCAAGCAGACTTCGCTCCGAAACGTCGGCCTGCCGGTCGCGGCGGTCTTGACCCTGGGCTGGATGCTGGCCCTGGCCCCGCCGGCGCGGCAATGCTTCGCCGCCACCGACGATCCAGCGCGCCGCTTCGCCGCCGCGCTCCCGCGACACTCGCTTCGCCGGCGAAACACCCTTCATCGAATCGCAGGCCCGGCAACTCGGCAGTCCCTCGTATTCGATTCGCGAGCGGGCGACCCGCCAACTAATCGACGTGGGCATCGCGGCCCGGCCCGCAATGCAGCGGCTCCTTGCAAGCTCCGACGCCGAGGTTCGCGCCCGGGCCGAAAAAGTGCTCCGCGTCATTATCGAATGCGACTTTCGCGTGCGGCTCGATGCCTTCGCATCGGACCTCGATGGCCAGCGACACGATGACCTGCCGGGCTGGGATCGCTATCGTCGCGCGCTGGGCGATGGGCGCGAGGCTCGGGCACTGTTTGTCGCGATGCAGTGCGCCGAATCGCGGCTCTGGGATGCCTTGGCCGCGCGAGATCCGTCGCTCAATACGATCTTCGCCGAGCAGTGCGATGAAGTCCAATCGCTCATTCAACAGACCGACGCCGAGAGCATCGAGCAAGCCGTGGGTGGCATCGCCACGATTTTATTCATGAGCGGCTTGGCCGAAGTAACGGTCGACGACGACAGCGCCGTGATGATGGAAACACTCGTGCATTACCCGGCCTTCGAGCAAGGCGTGCGGCTGCAAACCGCGGCGAGCGCCGCCGGAAAAACGCTGCGCCGGGCTTTGCCCCGGGCATGCGCGTGGCGGTGACGCGAACCCTGTACCGGCAACTGCTCGGCATGTGGATCGCTCGCGACACGACTCCGATCGTCACCCAGCGCAAGCTGATGCTGGCCTTTGCCTACGATATGAAAGACGCCTCGCTCGCGCTGGCTCGCCAAGTGCTCGATGGCGATGGCGGCGCCTTGGACGCCCGGCCCTATGCGCTGCTGGCGCTGGGGCGTTATGGGTCCATCGAGGATTTGCCGCGGATCGAGCGTTATTTCAGCGATGAGAAAGTGTGCGTCAAACACCGGTTCAATCGCCGCGATGTGCAGGTGCAAGTGCGCGAAGTGGCGCTGGCGGTGGCGGCCCGGCTGACGAAACAGGATCCGAAGAGCTACGGCTTCGATCGGCTCCAGCCCCATCCGACATTGGTCTACCTGGCCGGATCGCTCGCCCTGGCCGACGACGCGGCTCGCGTCAAGGCGTTTCACAAATGGGACGAATGGAAAGCGGCCCGGGCACGCGGAGAAATCCCATCGCCGCAACCTCCCGCGGCGCCGAACAACACGAATTCACGCGACCATAAACCAGCAGACGCGAATTCAGCCAATGCCCGTCCGGCCGGCAACGAGTCGTTGGAAGACGCGACTCCAAACGCGACGCCCAAGTCATCGCCATCGGTCGAGGACGACCCATTTCGTTGAGCACCGAACAGCGCGGCTCGGAACGTGACACCTAACGCTCAACCCGCTCGCGCCACTCCGTCGCCAGGCCCATGATGGCCGCGCGACATCATGCATTTCCGTTTTCCCCGCGGACACTCACCGGTTCCCTCCACTCTCGAACCCCCATGAGGACCTTTGCCATGCAATCGAGCGCGTTGATTTCAGCGATGGTTGTGCTTTCGATCTCGGCCGGAGCTTGTTTTGCGCGGCGCCCGAAAAGTCGGCCGGCGGCTCGAATCGGGTGCTGCGGCATGTGGTGATGTACAAGTTCGTCGATGGCCAGACGCCGGCCCAGCAGCAGGAATTGATCGACGCCTTTTGCAAGCTACCGAAACAGATCGACACGGGGATCGGTTTCGAGCATGGTCCGAATGTGAGCGAGGAAGGCAAGTCCGATGGCTTGCAATATGTGTTCGTGGTCACGTTCAAGGACGAAGCGGGGTGCGCGGCCTATATCAAGCATCCGGCGCATGCGGAATATGTGAAGGTGGCCGGCAAGCACCGCGACCGCGTGGTAGTGGTCGACTATTGGGCCGAGCACTAATGCATTTGGCACGGCTGAAATGATAGGTAACCCCGTGTGCCATGCCCACGCCCAGCGTGGGCATGTTTTCGATCCGCCATGCGGAGTCCTCATGGCCACGCAGGGCCTTGGGCATGGCGCACGGAACCAATCCGACCCGTCATTTCAATTGTGACAATGCACTAGCAGCGTGTCGATATTTCAATCGGGTATGGGGATCGCGTTGAATCAAACCCTTCCCTTTTCCGAGATGCCAATGTTCGTTGATTCGCGGCCACTCGTGCTTCCGCTCTCCTCAAAAAGGGCAGGGCGAGCTCCAGGCGATTCGCCGGCCATCGCTCGGGTGCATGAGCGCCAGTTCGGTGGCGTGGAGCAAGAGCCGCGGCGCTAGGGCCAGCGCAGCGGGCGGCGCGTAGAGCGGATCACCAAGAATGGGTGCTCGATCGTCGCCAAGTGCAAGCGAATCTGATGCGACCGACCGGTGATCGGCCGGAGTTCCCAACGGCTCCGGTCGCTTTCGCGCGCGAGCACTCGCCACGCCGTTTGCGCCGGTCGCCCGGCGGCCATGTCGATGCAGTGACGCGGCGGATGGTCGAAGTCCTTTCGCATCGGCAAATCGACGAGGCCCTCGTCTTCGCCCGTGGCGCCAAACACCACGGCAACATATCGCTTCTCCGCGATCCGCTCGGCAAACTGGCGGCTGAGCTCGCGCTGAGCGCCGGCGTCGAGCGCCATGACGATCAGGCCCGAGGTGTCGCGATCGAGCCGATGCACGACCAGCGCTCCAGGAGCGAAGGCTTGCACCCGCGAGCTCAAGCAATCTTGTAGGTCGGGCCCGCGGCCTGGCACCGCCAACAGGCCCGACGGTTTGTCGAGCACAAGCAGACGGTCATCGCGATAGAGCACATGGCACATGGAGCGGACATCCCGGGGCGGAGCGATTTTCTTGATGAAGTAAGCGGCGGCTTTGCGCGAAGGCGGCGCGCGAGGATCGTGCAATTTTGCACGAACTCATCGATCCTGGCGAGCGATGTTGCTTCATTGGCTCACGCCGGTGGTTTTTTGCAACGCGCGTGACTACTCTCAAGGATATTGGGTGGTAGAATAGGGTAGTTCGCTGATGGATACAAAAATCACGAATCCGCCTTCGAGCCCTTCTGTCTCTTGCCCAAGTCCCTTCATTTCCAGCGACGCGATTCGGATCATGGCGTCGCCCGCGGGGCCGGTAGTCCTATTTTCATTGATGAGGAGCCCACCTCATGCGCATGCGCTCCGGACTTTTGACCATGCCGCGTCGACCGACGATTATTCGCTGGCTATCGTTTCGCGCTCACATGGGTTTCTCGCTCATTTCACTCGCGCTTGCGACCGTCGCCATCGCGAGGCTCGCGAGCGCGGCCGACCCGCTCCTGGGCCCGGCGCAGCTTCCGCTGCCCGCGAAGACCGGGCAGACCTTTGTGATCGATGACTTCGACAACGACATCACGCCCGGGCAAATGGGCATCAACTACCTGGGCGGCGCCTGCACTCTGACCGAGTCGCACGCCGGACTCGGCGCCATTTCCTGGAATTCCGAATCGTCGGGCGCCCCCGGCGGCAGCCTGGAGCTCAGTTGGGACTTCACCCAACCGATGGGCGAAACCGGCTGGGTTGGGGTCGGTTGCACGCTCTTCGGTCCCACCGAAGTCAAGACCTCGTTCGACGGCAAGGAGCCGCGACATCTCACGCCCCTTCGCGGCTATTCACTCGATGTCAACAATGTGTTCGGTGCTTCGTCGGCCCGGTTGTTCGCCGGTCGCTCGGTCGAAGAATTGCGCTTCGATATCAAACCGCGGGCTGCCATCGCGCTGCGAATCGACCTGACCGACGACGCCGGGCATGTCGGTTCGCGTCGCGCGCTGCTCGCGGCCGATCGTTGGCAAACTTTGGCGCTCCCGCTGGTGAGCGGCGAATGGCCGAGCGCCGGCGGCTCGCTCGACCTGGGGCGGCTCAAGAAGATTTCGTTCAGCGTCGAGCGGCAGGCGGGCGGCGACGCGGGGCAGTCAGGTGGCGTCTTGGGGCAGTCGGCGCAGGCGACCGACCCCATCGTGCAAAACCCCGCCAGCGGCACGCTCCTTGTCGACAATGTGGCGCTCGTGGATCGCGATGGCGAATATCCCGATCTCGATCGCGCCTGCGGCAAACCGGAGTATTCCCGCGCTCTGCTCGAGGATGTGCGCGCGATGAGCTTTCTTTATTTTCTCGACTTTGCTTCGCGCGAGCCGGGCGCCGGCGGAATGATTCGCGATCGTTCGACCTTTCCCGACCTGCTCACCGTGGGCGGCGCCGGCTTTCAACTCACGGCGTATACGATCGGCGCCGAGCGCGGTTATCTGACCCGCGAGCAGTCCGCCGGCCGAGTGCGCGAACTCCTCAAGCTCCTCCACGAAGCGCCGCAGGGCGCCGAGCGAGTGGGAACCATCGGCCACAAGGGATTCTTCTATCACTTCCTGGGAGTCGACGGTCGGCGAAAACAAAATTTCGACCAAGCCGCCACGCCCAATATTCACGAAAGCCTCAACACGGTCGAGCTGAGCACGATCGACACCGCGATCGCGATCTGTGGCGTCATTTGCGCACGGCAGTATTTCGATCGGTCGAATGAATTGGAAGAAGAAATTCGCCGCCGGGCCGACGCGATCCATGCCCGCGTCGATTGGCCCTTCATGCTCGATCGGCTGACGAACCAGTTTTACCTCGGATGGAAGCCGGCGGAATACCGCGACAATCGCGGCTCGCTCTTTGGTCGCTTTGCCATTACCGACGCCGACAAGCTGGGGCAGTATGCGAGCAAGATCGTGGTCGTGCCGGGCGATGGCGTGCCCGACGAAGAGCGCGAAGTCGGCGCCACGCTGGATTTCTACACCGACGAAAGTCTGCTGATCTCGCTCTTGGCGATCGCGGCGCCCGACAGTCGGCGGCGCGTCGACCCCAGCGTATTCTTCGCCACCCGGCGCGATCGGAAGAACGGGCCGTTCGTGCGCACCTGGTCGGGCTCGCTGTTCACCTATCAGTTCGCGAGCGTGTGGCTCGACACCCAGGCGCTGGGCTACGACCACGACCCGCTCGGCCATGCGCCGCCGATCGATTATTTCGACAACACGCGGAGTCGCGATCCTCGCCTGCCGTGACTATGCGATTCGCAATCCGCTGCGCCACGCGAGCCTCGGCCCCGCGGCCTTCGGCTTGAGCGCGTGCGATGGGCCGTTTGAAGCGTACTTTCCCGAAGCGGCGCCGAATCTGGCCATTGCCGACGAGCCGACCGACGAGCAACGCCGCCGCGGCGAGCGCGGCCTCGAAACCGGCACGCTCACCGTCTATGGCGCCGGCTCCTCGATCTTGCATGCTCCCCGAGAAACGATCGAAAGCCTTTGGGAGTGTCAACGGCTCGGGCTCTTGCATCCGCGGGTAGGCTTCGCCGACGCCTACAACCTCGAAATAGCCGACGCCGGGCCCGGCTCGCAACCGCTGCTTCGCAAACAAGGCAAATGGCTGCACCCAGCCGGCTTCGCGATCGATCATGGCCCGATGCTGATCTTGATCGATTCGTATCTCGAAGATCATTTCGCCGAGAAGCTGTTCATGTCGCACCCCGACATTCGTCGGGCGCTTGCACAATTGTTTCCGGAGTGGAGAATGCCCTTGGCGGCGAGGGCGGCGACGGAGCCGAACCCGACGACGGCCGCCGCCCAGCGCATGAGCGCCGCCGAGCGCCCCTGACCGGTCGGCGCCCGCCTCGCCAACTTCTTCCACTCGACCGGAGACTTGCTTCGTGCTCGCGCATCTTGTCGCGTTTTCATTGTCGCGTTCCGCCCTTGAAATGGTCGCGATCCTGGTCTTCGCATGCCACTTGCTGGCGGTGAACCTGGCGATGGCCGGCCCGCTGCTTTGTATCTGGCTCGATGTGAAGTCGGGCCGTGATCGAGTGGCGCCGGCGGCCAAGGTTCAGCGACGCTTGGCGAGCTGGTCGCTGGCGGCCTTGGTCGCGGGCGCGCTGCTCGGCGGGCTGCTCTTGGGCTTGGTTTGGTTCTCGGGCGAGCTTGCCTATAAGGCGGCCTTCGCCATGATTCCGCGAGACCGGCTCACTTATGCCGGGCTGGAGCTCGTGTTTTCCTTGGTCTTGATCGCGGCCTACCGCCAGCTTGCGGGCAACGCGCCGCGGCTGGCGTGGCTCGCGCGGGTGCTGGCGGTGGCCAGCGCCGCTAACCTCATGATGCACTTTCCTCCGCTGTTCGCCATGGTCGGAGTGATCTCGCATCGGCCAGAGCTTTGGTCGGGCACGCTCGATCGGGCATTGTATCACTCGCTGCTTGTCGATCCGGAAGTGATATCGCGCGTGATGCATGTATGGTTGGCGGCCCTGGCCACCGCGGGCATCTCGGTGATGTGGCTCGCCGAGCGGCGCGCGAATGAAGGCGACGCCGCGCCCGATGCGAACCATGGCGGCTTTCGCGCGCTCCTGGCGGGCGGCGCGATGTGGGCGCTGTTGGCCTCGCTGTCGCAAGTGCCGGTTGGGCTATGGCTGCTGGTGATAACCCCGACCGGCGCCGGGACGACCTGGAGCGGCGACTTTCTTGGTCTCGCGCTGGTGGGCGCCGGAGTGCTCGTGGCCTTGCGACTCATGCATGTGCTCGCCGCCGCCGCATTGGGCTCAAGACCCGAACGCCCCGTTGCCCGAAAAGCGGTCGTCTTGCTCGCGCTAACGGTGCTGCTGATGTGCGCCGCTTCGCGCTACTTCCGCCACGCGGCCGAACTTCGCGGAACCATTGAGATCGTTCAACGATAAACCCGCCCCCCGACGCCTCGATCGCATGATTTCGCCCCAGACCGCGACGGGGCCAACTCGCTGGATCGTGGGCGCCGGCGGGCGCCTTCGCTCGCGCTTCCGGCTTGTGGGATCGGGGCGCTCTTGAACGTCGCGAATTGCGGAACGACGCGTGGCGGCTCGGCCCGCGCACATGCCTGAAAGCGCCGGCGAAGGCCCTCTAACAGGCGGCGAGGGTGAGGCCCGAGTTGACTGGGCTGGCTATTTCCACGCGGTTGCGGCCCTGGCGTTTGGCGGCGAAGAGTGCTTCGTCGGCGTCGCGCAGCAGGGTATAGGCGTCGTCGATCGAAGGGCCGGCCACGGCCACGCCAATACTCGCCGTGACTCCCACGATGCCCGAGCCGGTTTCGATCCTTATCTGGCCGATCGCCGCGCGAATCCGTTCGGCGTAGGCCCGGGCGCCTCGCTCGTCGCAACCGGGCAGCACGATCAAAAATTCATCGCCGCCCTGGCGACCGATTCCGTCGATGGAACGCGTGGCATTGCGAATCGCCGCGGCCACCTCGCGTAGCACCGCGTCGCCGGCCAAGTGGCCATGGCGATCGTTGATCTGTTTGAAATCGTCGAGATCCAGGAGGGTCGCCGCCACGCACGATTCTTGCCGGGCCGAGCGGGCCAATTCTCGCTCCAAGATGTCGAAAATGCCCGCGCAGTTCCAAAGCCCGGTGAGCGAATCGCGGAGCGACTGTTGGCGGAAGGCTTCGCGGGTGGCGATCAATTGGGCCTGAAGGTGGAGGATGCGTTTCCCGGCATGCAGTCGCATGCACAGCTCTTGGTAATCGAAAGGCTTGACGATGTAGTCGTCGGCGCCGGCGGCAAATCCATCGAGCAGATCGTCGCGACGATTCTTCGCCGTGAGCAGCACGATGTACGTGTAGCGTTCGAGTCCGCGCCGCCGCACTTCCCGACAAAGCTCGATGCCGGTCATTCGCGGCAATTGCCAGTCGAGAATCACGAGCTGCGGGGCGTCGGGCTGCTGCAAAATGGCGTGGGCCTCGAGCCCATCGACCGCGAGCACCACTTCGTAACCGCGCGAGCGAAGCAGCTTCGCGAGCGTCTCGCGCACGCTACGCTCATCGTCGACCACCAAAACCTTCATCATTGTCCTTTCCCACGCCAAAAAAGGCCGCCTATGTAAAGCTGGCCTTCGCGGGTTGTACGCGCCGAACCGTCTCGTGGCACAATAAAGACCACAAGATTAAAAACCGCCGCCGCTGTGTTACCAAAAGGGCCAGTTACCTCGCGCGACTGCGATCGCATCGAGACCGAGACTGTGACTAAAAACAAATAGCTTAGAAATCGTTGGCGAGTGGAGGACCACGCCAAAACAACCGAAAGTGGGGGCGCGGTGAGAGCGATTATCGCGATCATGCGCGTTGGCCGGTAGGCTCCGGCAAACACCGACCCGCGGAGAAACTCGCATGCCGGGGCGCACCGCGAGCGCGGAAAGAGAGAGTGTGGATGTGCGTGAGAGAGGAGGCCCGCGCGTCTAGCGGGCGGAAGATTTCGAGGGCGCCAATTTCGCGGGCGCCGATTTTTCCAACGGTGCGCCCTGCTTGACCGGTCCGGCGCTTTTTCCGCGCGGCCCTCGAGTTGGGCGATCGCCTGCTTGGCCGCTTCGGCCACCACGGGGCTCGGATCGGCCGCGGCCTGCTTGAGCGCCGGCAGGGCGACTTTGCCCGCCGCGCCCATTTGTCCGAGGACCCGCGCCGATTCGGCCCGCATCAATTCGCGTTGCGAGTTGAGGCCCTTCATCAGTTCCGGGGCGGCGCGGGCGGCGATTTCCTTGTCGGTCGGATTGATTTGCACCAGCGCCCATAGGCTGGCGATGCGGGCGAACTCGTCGCCGCTCGCGCTCAAGGCCTCGAGCGTCTTGGTGGCCGGACGGGCATCGGGCCCGATATGGCCGAGCGCGTAGATGGCGCGATTGCGCAAGCGTTCGTTGTCGCTGCCGAGCGCTCCGACCAACTGCGGCGTGGCCGGCGCCGCGGCGGGCCCAATTTCACCGAGCGTGAAATGAACCTCTCGGCGAATCGCGGCTGGCACGGTCGGATCGTCGAGCAACAAGACCAGCTCCTCGACCGCCGCCGCGGCCTTGGGACCAAACTTGGACAAAATCTGGAGCGCATAAGTACGCAACGCCGGAATCTCCAGCGCTTTGACGATCTCGGGCGTAATTCCCGGGCCCATCGACCCGAGCACATCGATCGCTTCGCTCGCCACCTGCGGATCGGAATCCTTGAGCGCGCCGACCAGCGCCGGTCCCACGATCTTGGCCGAAGCGCCCAGACCCTCGAGCGCCTGGACCGAAGCCAGCCGCACGGCCGGCTTGGGACTCTTGAGTCCGTCGACCAGGAGCGCCACCGCTTGACTCACCTGGGCTTCGTCCTTGGGGTTCACGCGAGCCAGGGCCCACGCGGCACACGGTGGTCAGAAACGGATCGGCGTCGCCCACCTTGCGCAGCGCGGCGATCGCGGCCGGGTCGGGCTCGGCAATGCCGCCGATCGCATAGGCCGCGGAGTAACGCACGCCCTTGACCGGGTCGCTGGTCAACATCTTGGTGAGCGCCGGCAGGGCGTCCTTGGCCGGGCGCCGATCGCGCCCAAGGCCATCGAGGCTTCGAGCCGGACATTGGGCTCGGCGCTGGTGAGCAGTTTGGCGATGTCGGGCGTTGCGTCCTTGGCGGGCGGCCCGATCTCGGCGAGCGCCAAGCAGGCCCAATAGGCGGCCTTGGGATCGGCCAGCGCCGCGCGCAGAAACGCCACCGATTTTTCGCCGCCTTCGGCCAGTGTTTGGGCCGCGGCCATGGCGGCGTCGGGATTGGTCGTCGCCATGGTTTTCACCCACAGCGGCACCGTGACCGAACTGGGAAGGTCCATTTTGCGCAATGTGCGGAAGGCGGTGCGGCGCACGAGCGGATCGGGATCGGCGATCTGGGCGCCGATGGCGCTGATGACCGCCGGCGTCTTGATTTCGAGACTGCCGAGGGCGAAGGCCGCATAGGCGCGAACCCGGGGATCGTCGTCGGCGAGATCGGCCACGAGCGCGGCCGCAGTTTCGCTGCCCGCATGGCCCACGCTGGCAATCGCCCGCGCGGTGCGCCACCGAACTTCGGGCGAAGGGTCTTTCAAGAGCGGCGCGAGCGCCGGTCCGGCGGATCTCGCTTCCGGCCCCATGTCGGCGAGGCCATCGACGGCCGCGACGCGCTGTTTGACATCCTCGGCCTTGAGATTTTTAATCAGCGCGGCTGGATCGGGATCGGCGGCCCAAGCGGCGCCCCGGCCGAGCAAATCAGCGCCAAGGCCATCGACAGCCGCGCGGAAGGACCTCGCGTCGAATGAAACAAACCACGGAAAAACAAACGCATGCAAATCTCCCACGCAAGCCGGCGGCTGGGGTTCGACGAGGAGCGGCGGGGCATCGACTTCGCTCTTCAATCGGTAGGCAGCGCGATCGCGTTTCGAGTGACGAGTCGGACTGGTTTCAGGAATGGTTACGTCTTGGATGCTTCGGCCGACAGACTCTCGATGAACTTGCGGGCCCGCAGGTAATCGTTGGGCTTGTAGTCCATGATTCTTGCCTTCAAATCGACCAGCCAGTTTTCGGCCAGTTCTTGCATTTGCTGGTAGTAAGTGAAGGAAATCGTGCGCGGTTTCTGGGCCCGATCCTTGAAGTATTGCTCGGTTGCATTGCGATAATTGGCAAACGTCGGATCGAGTAGCGCCATGGGCCAATTGATTTGGCCGCTGAGCGGATCGAACTCATAGGTGTTGAACGGTTGCGGCGCCTCGCAATGCGCCCAGCGAAACATTTGCTCCGAGGTGGGCGGCTTGCCGCGCTCGGCGGCCCGGTATTCCTCGTTCATCCGCCGAGTTTCGAAATAGGTTTGCACGTAATCGCGCTGATTGACCAGCGCTTTTGAATACGCGGTTTCGTTGTTCACGGCGGCTTCACTGTCGAGCAGGTTGGCCATGCCTTGCGAGCGCACCACGTCGGCGAACCCGCGCTGCACGCCTTCTTGTATGGTGGTCGCGCCGTAGTAGCCACCGCCCCAGCCCCATTGGGCCCAGGCCGGCGCGCTCCCGAGGAGCAGCGGGGCCACGAACATGACCGCCATCCATTTTTTCAACATGGTCCCACCTTGGAGGAGTAAATATGCCTATCGATCGCGGCGCATATCGCGCGCTGCTGTTTTGATTGTCGCGCCGCCGCTTTGATGACTGCAATCGCCGCGCCCGTTTCGCGCCTGTTTTCCGATCGGAAACCGTGAGCGCTCGAGCCCCACGATAGCATTGTAGACCGCAAACCGCGATTGGCCCAGCGACCGCAATGGGCGCCGCGGGCGACATGGGCCCAGATTGCCCAGTCTACCAGTTTACTTCGAGGGATTTCCGCCGCAAGCCGGCGTTTCCTGGCTCGACGCGGTGGCTTTTCCTCACCCCGGCGGCAATCGTGGGGCGTTTTTTCGCAGCGGATGTTCCTCCAAGCGCCCTCGGCCACCACGGCCGTCCACTCGGCAAGTCGAAGCCCGAGCTTGCGGCAGGCGGCTTGTTCGTCGCCGCCGCGGGCGCGCGGCAGGCGACGGCCCCATAGTGCAATGTCATGAGTTTGGCCACATAATCCGTCACGCCGAACACCAGGAAGCCAAAATTGAGCAGCACGGTCAGGATCGATTGACACGCAAGCTCGGCGCCGCCGCCCCAGCCGCCCGACGAGGAAAAGGCGCACGCCACGCGGCCATCGACCTTCATCCACGAGTCGGCCATGGTTTCGTCCCAGAACCGTTTCATCTTCCACGACAGGAGGCCCATATTGGTCGGACTGCCCACGGCGAGCCCATCGCACCACAGCACATCGTCGGCCGTGGCCACGTCGACCGAGCGTAGCCGTACCTCGACGCCGGCAACGCTCGCCGCGCCTTCGGCCACGAGCTCGGCCATTTGGGCCGTGTTGCCGGTCTGGGAATCGTAGAGCACAAGAACCTTAGCCACGGCAGAGTCGTCCTTCTTTGTGCCAGAGAGATTAAAAGCTCGTAAGTTGGCCAACAGGACTTTGCACCCTGAGCGCCGCTGGACCGTAAAATACATCAAGGTGAGCGCCATTGCCATTTCGGCTCGCGCCGCCCGGCGAAATCAAATAAAGGGCAGCGTTATGCGTCGGCAACTTTACGTCTGGACCTGCGGCGCGATCTTGAGCGTGGCCGGAGCAGGATTTGCCTTTGCCCACGGCGGCGGCGGACACGGCGGCGGTGGACACGGCGGTGGCGGGCATATGGGCGGCGGCGGGCATATGGGCGGCGGCCATATGGGCGGCATGCATATGGGCGGAATGGGCGGCGGCCACATGGGTGGCATGCACATGGGCGGAATGGGCGGATATGGCGGCCACATGGGCGGAATGCACATGGGTGGCTATGGTGGACATGCCGGCGGGATGCACATGGGCGGAATGAACGGCGGCCATAGCTTCGCCGGTAGCCACTTCGGCGGCGCCGGCGGTGCGCATATGGGCGGCGTCGGCGGCCACAGTTTCGCTTCGTCGCATTTCGGCGCTGGAGGTATGGGCGGTTACGGTCATGGTGGCTTCGCCGGTGGACATAATGTCGCGGGCTATCGTGGCGCCGGCGGCTACGGCGGTAGCTCGTTCGCCAGCCATCATCTCGGCGGCATCGGAGGATATGGACACAACGGTTTTGGCTATGGCCACGGCGGCTATGGCCACGGCGGATATGGCGGCTATGGCGGGTACGGTCGCGGAGGCTATGGAAATTCGTTCTTGGGCAGCCGCCTCGGGGGTTATGGCGGATACGGCGGATATGGCGGTTACGGTCGAGGGTATGGTGGCTATGGCGGGTATGGTGGCTACGGCGGGTATGGTGGTTATGGCCTAGGCTACGGGGGTTACGGGCTCGGCTATGGCGGATATGGCCTCGGATTTGGCGGACTCGGATACGGGCTGGCCTTCGGACTTGGCTATGGGCTCGGCTATGGCATGGGCGGCTATGGCTATGGAGGCTACGGCGGATATGGAGGCTACGGCGGATATGGTGGCTACGGTTACGGATATCCCTACTACGGCTACTCGAGCTATGGGTACCCGTACTACGGATACTCGAACTACGGTTATCCCTACTACAATTACGCCAGCTCTGGATATCCCTACTACAACAACTACGGCTCGACTTACTATGGCAACGCCACGTCGACCTATCCGAATAGCTACGGCGGCGTCGGCTACAGTTCGTCGTATGCTCCGCCCACTCCCGCGACGAGCGTCGATCCCAACGCGGTTCAACCTTCGACCTCGAGTGTCGATAATCTCACGGCGGCCGATTTTGCCCAGCAGGGTGAAGCCAACTTCAGGAGCGGTAAATACACTGCCGCGGCTCGCGACTTCAAGCATGCCATGATCGACGAGCCCAGCAGTCCGGGTCTCTTGATGCTCACCGGCCAAACCGCGTTTGCCAACGGGCAGTACAACGACGCGGCCGGCGCCACGGAACTGGCGATGCGGCAAATGCCGCAAGATAAATGGGGTTCGCTCCTCGGCAATTATCGCGAGCTCTATGGTCGGCCGGAGGACTACACGACCCAGCTTCAAGCCCTCGAAAAGAACGTCGCCGAGAAGCCGAACGATCCCGCGACGCGTTTCCTGCTCGGCTACAACTACTACTACACGGGCCGGCATCAAGACGCGTTCACGCAGCTTGACAAAGCGATCTCCCTGCAACCGCAAGACCCATTCGCGCGGGCGCTACGAAACTTGGCCGCTGAAAAGGTCGGTCAACCCAAGGTTCCCGATCAACCGCCGCAAATGCCGGGGGGCGGTTTCCCGCCGAACTCGGCGCCACCTGGCGCCACTTCGAGCCCGGCGCTTGGCACGCCCTCGTGATTGGCGCCGCCGAATTGCTTCTGCATTTTGGCGCGGAGGGACAGTGAGGGACACGGAACCGCGCGGGAGAAAACGAAAGAGTCGCGTGGCGATCGTCTAAAAAGCCTATCCAAGAACAGCCGAGAGACCGACCGAGTGGCGAACCGCCGTCGCGCCTCGAACGCGACAAGCCTCGGTCCAGCCTCGACCCCAGGCGTTTTTGGATAGGCTTCTTTGCGCGCGGCCGAAGAGGCCAGAATGGCGCCGACCTATTGGTTCGGCGGCTTCTTATAGCCCATCCGAGTACTTCGGCGAGCCCTTGTCCTACCCTCTCTCAAAGAAGGAGGGGGGAGCCCCCGTCGCTTTCAGTCCGGCATTGAGGGCAAAATCGCCCGATATGCGCGCGGAATCGCACGATACATGACTTTTGGCCCGTTCACTTTTGCCAAATTGTCGCGTTGCCGAGCGTTATTCGCCTCCCCACGGAAAGCGATCGCTGTTGCTGGAGCGAGATTGTCCGCGCCGCGGCGATATTCGGGTTGCAATCCAACGATTTTCAGAAGGCAATGGCACGCGCTCTGCTCCCAGTCCGCCAAGTCGGCTGGTGATAATCGTTTCGATCCTACCCATGGTCAAGGAGCCCCCGGATGAAAGCCATGATGTTCAAGCATGCCGGAGAGCCCCTGGAATTGATGGAGGTCCCGACGCCGGCGCCGGCCGCGGGGCAGGTCCTACTTCGGGTCGAAGCCTGCGGTGTTTGCAGAACGGATCTGCATGTGATCGATGGCGAACTGCCGCATCCCAAATTGCCCTTGATCCTCGGACACGAAATCGTCGGCGTGGTGGTGGCTCTCGGCCAGGGCGCGAACCGTTTTGCGATTGGCGATCGCGTCGGCGTGCCATGGGTGGGAAAGACTTGCGGCCATTGCCGCTATTGTCGCGAGGAGCAAGAAAATCTCTGCGACGCTCCGGAGTTCACCGGCTATACGCTCGATGGCGGCTACGCGGAATACACGGTCGCCCACGAAGCGTATTGTTTCCGAATTCCTCCCAGCTTTGGTTCAGTCGAAGCGGCGCCGCTGTTGTGCGCCGGGCTGATCGGATATCGATCCTTACGCATGACCGGCGACTCCGTTCGCATCGGCATCTATGGCTTTGGCGGCGCGGCTCACATCGTGACCCAGGTCGCCCGAAATCAAGGCGGCGAAATTTATGCCTTCACCAGGCCCGGCGATGAGAACTCACAAGCTTTCGCCCGGGAGCTCGGCGTGGTTTGGGCCGGCGATTCGACTGTGAAACCGCCGGTCGAGCTCGACGCGGCGATCATCTTCGCGCCGGTGGGCGCGCTGGTTCCCCAAGCGTTGGCGAGCGTGCGCAAAGGCGGAGTGGTGGTGTGTGGCGGAATCCACATGTCGCCGATTCCGGAGTTCTCCTACGATCTGCTGTGGGGCGAGCGCCAATTGCGTTCGGTCGCGAACTTGACGCGTCGCGATGGCCGCGAATTTCTGACGCTGGCCGCCGGAGCGCATGTGCGAACCGAAACGCAAGAATTCGCTCTGGAAGACGCCAACCAAGCGCTGGCTTGCCTGCGCTCGGGCCGTCTTCGCGGCGCGGCCGTCATTGTGCCGAATCTTGCCGCGCAGCTCGCTTCGCGGGGAGCCATGAGCGTGACGAGCCCGGCATGAACTCGAATAGATCAGCATTTGTCGGCTACGCCAGCTTCTCCTCTTCCTGGCAGCGGGTCAAGCGATCGTGGAGCGCGGCGATCGGTTCTACCTCGGGGTGCGTCGGCTCGTTGCCCAAGGCGGCACAAGAAGCGACACGTGGCGTACTTGGATTGCCGTTCGAGATATTGCTGTTGCCACTTCTCGAAGCGCTGCTCCTCGACGGCGTCGAGCCTCGGCCATGTGATGGCGTTGGCCCTGTAACCGCAGCGCCATGGCTTGGGCGTGAGCCGGGCTCGGAAGCAGTCTTGGGCCAAGCACAGGCGGATATACAAGGGATCGGCGCCCACCGATTCCAACAGCGCGCGGGTCGCCGGCGCTCGGCTCGAAAAGTGCGTGCGTGACCAAAACCCGCAGGCCCGCGAGAGTGCGATACACGCGGAAGCTCCAGCCCGCATGCGCGCGGTGAAACTGTTCGACGCGCTCGAGCATCTCCGCCTCGGGCGATGGAGTGGCTTTGCCCGTGAACGAGCGGAAGAAATTGCTTGTTTTCTGGGAAAGCGAGCTCGGCGGAAAATCAAGGTCGATGAACATCGCCCGGGCCGTATTCAGCACCAGCGAGCCATACGCATTTTGAGTGACGGCGGCGATCAACTCTCCCTGGTCGTTGGTCATCCGCTCGATGATCCGCTCGCGGAGCGGCAGTCGCGCATAGTAGTGCCGCGGCGGATTGCCGCCCAGGAGTTGTTGCACGATCCGGGTGGCGGCGGCGAGCGCCGACCGATGGGCGTCGTCTTCGCTTTCCGGCGAGCCGCGCCAGCAGGAAAACGATACGCGCTTGCCATCGCGATCCGTTTGTTCAACGGTGGCCCGGGACCAGAATTCATTAAGTTTCATCGGCACGCCCGCTTCGCTCGCGCCTTCAATGGCTGCGTCTATCTTGGAAGACGATGGGTAACCGGCGATCGAATGTCGGAGCCGAGGAACCACGGCGTTATCGTAACGGAAACCAACCACGAGGGAGAGACGCGCAGTCAAGAAAATGCGGCAGGCGTGGAAGCGACAGTGCAGCCTCGCCAATGCATAGGCGCAAAAAAAACCGGCAGGGATTCGTCGCCATCTCGAAAGATGGCGGCAAACCATGCCGGCCGGGTCGCTCGCGAACTCTTGCAGAGGACTTCGACGGGGGGGACAAAGTCCTTTGCCCAGGGTTCGCCATCCTAGCGATCCCGATATTAGCGCTCGTTGCTAGATCGTCGGCCCGCGGCGGAGTCCGCCGAAGATCAGACTGATCACGAACAGCACGAGGAACACATAGAACAAAATCTGCGCGACGCCCGCGGCGCTGGCGGCGATGCCGCCGAATCCAAACAACGCGGCGATCAGGGCGATCACGAAAAACATGGCTGCCCAGTACAACATGGCACGATCCTCCAAGAAAAATTTGGTTTAGGTTGGTCTTGCTTGAGCGACAGACGTGAAGGAAGTGAAGTGCATTGTCCGTGCCAAATAGATTGCGACGCGCAAGAATCGGTGTTTTGTGTTTGCCTCGCTTGCTTTCGCCCGGCGATTTCGAGGGCGCCGCACTTGTTTGCAAGGTCCCCGCGAGACAAACGATCGCGATTCGCAACCATATGCGCCCCGCCGTCGAACCCCGAAAGACGCGCTCGTCGCAAAGCCGGTTGGCCGGACGCCAACCAGTTTGGCATTGCCTTTGCCATGTGGACGACAGCGGGAGGATATTGCGGGATTTCCTCCCCTGGCACTGCGATGCATTCTGGAACTACGATCCAATTAGCGGATCAGACCATCCGCCATTCGCTGTTTGCTTGGGTTTCGCGCTGTCTTTTTCTTCATTGTCCGCCGATGTTCGATCCTCAGACACTTCTCGCGCGACTTGGTGGCGACCGCGCTCTCATGCGTCAGATGATGGAAATCTACTGCGACGAGGCGCCGCGCTTGGCCGCTCAGATTCGCGCGGCCATTGAGGCTGCCGATTGGAACCGGGCCGAATTCGCCGCCCACAATCTGCGCGGCTTGGCGGCGAACCTGGGAGAAGCCGTCACGATGGACGAAGCCCGGCGGCTCGAGGAAGATTGCGCCGCCATCCATGTTCAATCTTCCTCGCCAGGGAGCGGTCGGCCATCGTCTGGCGACTTCGCGCCCGACTCTGGACCATCGGCGGCGCCGACACCCGAGCATGACGCCGAGGCCCTGGCCCAAGCGTCCGGATTGGATCGTCTCGACGCCGCGGTGGCCAGCTCGTGTCGGGAACTATCCCTCGCGATTGAAAACGAGACGTGAAACGGCGGGATTAACGGCAAGGCTTAAACCGGGTTTGGAAATGCCCTCCGGGCTGAAGCGGCGCCACCCAACTTAAACTAAGTTCCCACGCCAAGCCCAACGGGGGACTCGGTCGCGGGAACCTGTTTCGAATCGGCTTCGCAGTTCGTCGCGCGGTTAGCCCAAGAGCGAGGAGCCGGTGAAATCGTCGTTGTGCGGCACATTGGCGAGCGCTTCTTCGCGGGAGGCGAAGTGCCGATCCACGCGATATTCTTCCTCGCGCCACACGACCCAGCGATCGTCGGCTAATTCGGTGGTGAACCACTGCTTGCCGTCGTTCGATTCGATCGGGGTCGAATGCTCCATCAGATCGTGCATGTCGCGAAAGCCGAGCGATTGGCAAAGTTGCTGCTGTCGCTCGGACAGATTACTATCCGTCGTTGGTTCGGCGCCGGCCGCTTCGATCGCGTGCCGCGCCAACCCCACCGAGCCAAGCTCATCGACCAATTGCCGCGCTGCGCTTTGGCCGTGTCGGCAATGTGCTCGTGATGATGCCATTCTTGCGAACCCGCGTCGGGCCGCTGTTCTTGGGATTTATGAGAAAGCGTGCTCATCAGAAAACTCCTCTTTGAAAAAAGTGCTCGTTCGCGAAGCCAGCTCGACTGGCCGCGAAGGTTATCGAAGGGGGGAACGCCTCGGGGGAGAGCGGCTCGGGCGAGCAAGCAGCGCCTGCAAGCAGCGCGAGAGCGAGCTCGCGTAAGTTCGCGCGCCCCTGGAGGCGAGGCCTCGATCGCTTGCCTGGGCGAAGGAATCGCAAACAAACATCGGAATGGAGCAATATTCGCGCCGAAACCTCGGCGGGAAAGCCACGAACGGAAAGTTCTCGATAACAGCCCCTCGACTCCTGGGTGAAATCGCTAGCCTGGCCGCGCCGCGTTCGCGGTGCTCGCTTCACGACCGTTTGCAAACGCATGAAGAAACCGCAATCATCATGGAGCCCATTGGGCACGACATTTGCACTCCATTCGGGCTCAACCGTTCACACATACCTCAGCCATTCGATAGGGAGATGACTGCTATGCTCAATACCGAGGAAATTCGCGGCCACTGGGGAACGATCCGGGGCAAGCTGAAGGAGAAATGGGGCCAGTTGACCGACGACGATTTGCAAATCGCCGGCGGCAACATCGATCAATTGATCGGTCGCATCCAGCACAAAGTCGGCGCCGAACGTCGGGCGGTCGAAGAGTTCCTGGAGCGCGCTTTGGAAGCGGCCCCCGGCATCCAACAAGCGGCCAAGGAAAAAGTCCACGAAGCCGCCGAGCAGGTGCGAAAAGGCGTCGACGTGGCGGGCCAACGTTTGAATGAAGGCTACAACGAAGCCAACCGCCGTGTTCGCGAGGGCTACGACCAGCTCAGCCAAGGCTTTCATGATGGCTACGAATCGGCCGGTGAGATGGTCCGCCAGCGCCCGGTCGAATCCGTGGCCACGACCTTCGTGGCCGGCATGCTCGCCGGAGTGGTCGTGGGCTTTTTGCTCCGCGGCAATCGCTCGTAATTCGCGGGAACCGAAATTGCGCGGCGAATCGCTCGCGAACGACAATAAAAGCCCGGCGAAGCGCTTTTTGAACGAGTGCTTCGCCGGGCTTCGTGCGTTTCGCGAATTAGCCGTCGCCCTGCGCACGCCCCGAAGACACGAAGGGCGGGCGCGAGCACTCGCGCCCGCCCCCTATGCTCGGCTCGCGCCGTCGGGCGCCAAGAGGCCCGGCCGCCCAATAACCCGAGTGACACCAAATGACAATGCCCGGCGAGACGCGTTAATCAAACACGTCTCGCCGGGCTTGTCCATTATTCTCGATAATCGATCGGGGGGATGTCGGCCTATTGAAATACTCAACCGACTAGCAACCCCAACCGCCTGCTTGCGCGAATCAAGCGCGCTCTTCAGTCCGATGCGTGGCGACCATGTAGTAGGTCGCGGCCTGAAGTCCGATGCGAGCGAGCTCCACCAGCGGAATCAGCCAAAGCGCCGAGGTGGCCCGATCAAAGACGCGCGGATCGCCCAGGGCATGGGGCGGCCCGGCCGGACGTGTCGCAGTCGCCGCGCGGGCTCGACTCCAGAGGCGAGCCGCCAGATAACCGGCCGCCACACCGCCGCCGAGCGCCGCGATCGGGTGCTCGCGCATCCAGGCCCGCGCTTCGTATTGGTTGGGAACCTGTTCCCATATCCGCTGGGCAGTATCCGACATCGAGCACATGGCCTGCTCCTCCGCGGTCGAAGGCGGCGCCATGGTGGCGGCGCCATTGTGAGATCGTCCAAACATAATTCACCCATTGGGTTCAACGGAGACATCAAAAGTAAGAAAAAGGGGGCGCGGCTTCGATTACCCCAGGAACGGATAACCTAGAGCGTTGACATAACTCAGGGATCATGTGTCATGCCCGCGCTTGCGTGGGCATGACACATGAGTTTTAAGCTACGACAGAGCGCTGGCAACGCCCCCCATGCTTCATCGCGGCAACCGTCGCGCCGGATCGGATATGCCGCTCGGCGCTAACGCCGCGGACGCAGTAGCAGCGCAAGGGCCGCTCCAATGCCCACGGCCAGAAACATGGCCTGCCAGGGTTGCGAACGCACGCGATGTTCGATCGCGCCTTCGATGCGATCCAACGAATCGCGACCTTGACGAATCGCGTCATTGGCCGCGGAACCCACCGCATCCAGGCCCTGGCCGGCCCGTTTGCCCAATTGTTCGTTGAGATGCTTCAGATGTTCGGGCATATCGCGAACGGCGCCCGCCACGGTATCGGCCAAGCGTTCCGCCGCCGCGCCAGCGCGACGGACATCATGGTTTGCGGATCGTGTCATGATGAAAACTCCCTCTATGGAAAAAAGTTCCTCGAAAAAAATCGCCCGTCGCCACACAAGAGCGGGGCGTCGTTGTCGAGAACGTCAAGGGGCACTTATCGTGCCCAAGCAACGAAACACCGCGTCGAGCATAATGCCTACTCGGCGCCACGAATCTTTCAGCGATATGGCGAGAGAAGTAGTCGGGCTTGCGTCATCTCACCATCGATCCGAGTCATCAACGGCTTCCACGGCGGCAGCACTCCTGGCCGCGTGGCGTCTTCGAGCGCTCGCGCGGCGTCGCCCAAGCCTACGGCGCCACACATGAGAGCCAGACCTTTGAGACTATGAGCAGCGGCACGCGACCGCGTCGGATCTTCCGCCGCGACCGCGGCCGTAAGCCGGGCATACACGCCCGAAGCATCGTCGAGCAGTCGCCCCACGATATCGGCATAGAGGTCCGGCAGGCCACCCAAGCGGCGAATCGCTTCATCGGGCTGGCAGATACCCTGCACCTTGAAGATGTCGCCATCGACCGAATCGGTTTGACCGCGGCCCGCCGCCGCGTTGCCTTTGCTCGGCGCCGGACTGCTTCCGTTCCATTTTGATCCGAGCGTCGACATATTTTGCACCGTGCCCATGGTTTTGCCTCTTCGTCCGCCCTCGCTGGCGACTCGGTCGTTCCGTCAGGCTAACATCGGTCGCGCCGGGGAGCGGCTTCTCTTTGTATCAACCCGCGATCGATTTCGCGCCTTGGAGTCGGCCTAACAACGTCCATTGACTCACCTCGGCCCGCGAATGCCGTCGCTCGCGCTCGGAGGTGCTCCAGCTTTGGCGAATTTCACGCGCCGCGGCCCACACTTCACTCGCCGAGGGCATGAAACCTGGTTGATTGTGAGCCGAGTCGGACATCCGTCGTTCGCTGGTTGCTTTTTTGTACATGATTGTAAAAACTCCCTGTGAGATAGCTAAACTCGCTTGCGGGCGTTTGGAAAACCCCAACGCGGTTCTTGAAAGCCAGAGCGATCGGGGAGGGAAACCTCGATCCGATCTGGAGGACTTTCAAGAGCACTTGGCGTGCCACCGCTCGAGGGGCCTTGCGAGGTCAACATTTATTTTTGCCGATCGGTGTCCGTCGAATTCCGAGCGAAGTTGTGGGTCATCGGCGCCGTTTGCCGGTCGCAAGACGATCAACCTGCTCGATCAGCGACCACAAATCGAGCCGCACGACGGGCTTTCGGTGTGCCGCAAGCGACCAGTCCGCTGAAGTCGCGCGACGCCCGCTGGCGTGAAACATGCGGCGCATGTCGAGAAAACGTCGCACATTAACGCAGGCTGTCTCAAAACGATGCAGCCATCTGAAGTGCCTTGCCAACGCTTGCCTGGGCATCCGTGGTCGAACACCGCAATAAGACATGCCCATGCAAGCGTGGGCCATGGCGCCGGACAAAGTTATGCGTTGACAAACGCATTGGGCGCCCAGAGCCCATGGGAGAGTCGGCGCCCGCCGAAAAACGGGCCAAGGTATACGAATTGCACTAACCGCCGCCCGAGTTCGCGTTTCCAGGTGATCTTTCGTCGCAACTGCATTTTTTGCCACAAGTTGGACGCCCTGGGCCGAACGCCGGAGTTTTTCGCATGACTGCATTCCTACGATCCTGGCTGGTAATCGTGTTGGGCACTCTGGCCGTTTGTGCCTGGACGGCTGATCGCCCGGCGGGCCATGCGGACGCTGAACAACCATCGCTGGCAACCAACGACGATGACGGCCCCGAGGCCGAACTCGGCCCGATTTTGCCGATCGGTTCGCTGGTCGCCATGGATTGGACCACTTCCGACGGCGCCCATTGGAAAACGACCGACGCGCTACTCGATGAAGAAGTCGGCCGACTCGTGATGCTGTTGGCGGAACCGGCCGGGGCGGCGAAGCACGATTCCGACACGAACCAGGGCGCCAAGAACGACCTGAAAGACTCGGCCCGCTGGGTTCCCTGGCGGCGCGTGCGGACGGCCTTTGCCCAACGAGCCGGAACCGATGGCGCCGCCGGTAAGCCGCTCGTGATTGCGATGTCCGACGCCGATTTGAAAAACTGTCCCTCGGCTCGGCCCGATGGCGGCTGGACTCGCGCCTGGGCCGCGAAAGTGATCGAAAAAACGCGTCCCGCGGGCTCCGAGGCCGCGAGCGGGCGAAAATATGATCCCGCCAAGGAGCTGATTCCCTGGTCGAAGCTCCGCGACACGGAGGTCATCAATGCCGATCGGCAAGTGCTTGGCAAAATTGTCGGTCTGGCGATCCTGGTGCCCGGCGGACGCATTGCCTATGCGGCGATCAGTTCCCGTGATTTGCCCGACGATCAATTGCGACCGTTGCCGCTGAGTGCTTTTGTGGCGCCGGCGAACCAATCGCGGTGGGTGTTGGAATTGCCGGAAGCCATTGTAAAAAAGACCGCCACCTTTGCCCGCGGGGCTTGGCCCAAGACCCTCGACCAAGGATGGATCGAATATGTGCATGTGCGGTACGGACGCTCGCCGCTCGAGGGCGTGCGGCTTGAATCGCGCGGCGAACAGACCGGCTCGCAGTGACGGGACAGGCCGCCGCGATTCCGCCCAAGATCGCGGCGATTCCTCCTTTGGAGGCGCCTCGTGGGAATCGCGGCGACTATGCCGCGAAGGCCGATTAGCATAAAATCAAACGATCCGAATGGCTTCCAGCCCATTCGTTTTTATCTCGCTCGCCATTTTGCTCACCGAAAGAGCCTCCTCGCACCAGCACGAGTCCTTATGTCGACGCTTCTCGTCATCGACGACGATCCCGAGATCCTCCATGTCTTCGAGCGTCTGTTTCAAGAGCCCGACATGCGCGTGCTGACGGCCGCCTCGGCCAAAGAGGGTTTGGCGGTCGTGGGCGAGGCTGACCCCGATGTCGTGATCCTCGACGTGATGCTGCCCGACGAATCGGGCCTCGAGACCTTCGAGCGCATTCACCGCTACGATGCCCGCATTCCGATTCTGGTCATTAGCGCCAGCGGCGACAGCGACACGACGATCGACGCCATGATGCTCGGGGCGTTTGATTATCTGGTCAAGCCGCTCGATTTTCCGCGGGTGCGCGAGTTGGTGGACAAAGCGCTCGCGATTCGCCGCCTAATGCATGTGCCGGTGACTCTGGCCGAACATTCCGAGGCGCCCAGTTCGGCCAGCGACGCGCTGGTCGGCCGCTGCGCGCCGATGCAGGAAGTCTACAAAGCGATCGGCCGCGTGGCCGGCCAAAGCGCCACGGTATTGATCCGCGGCGAGAGCGGCACCGGCAAGGAGCTGATTGCCCGCGCGATCTATCAACATAGTCCCCGCAAGTCGAGCAAGTTCTTGGCCGTGAACTGCGCGGCGATTCCCGAAGCGCTCCTCGAGAGCGAGCTGTTTGGCCACGAGAAAGGCGCGTTCACGGGCGCCGATTCGCGGCGGATCGGTAAATTCGAACAGTGCTCGGGGGGTACGGTGTTTCTCGATGAAATCGGCGACATGACCCCGCTCTCGCAGAGCAAAGTGCTCCGCGTGTTGCAAGACCAACGCTTCGAGCGCGTCGGCGGTCACGAGACGATTCAAACCGATGTGCGCATCATCGCCGCCACCCACCGCGATCTCGATCAAATGGTGGCCGATGGCCAGTTCCGGGCCGACCTCTTCTATCGGCTCAATGGCTTCACGATCTTTCTGCCGCCGCTGCGCGATCGCGGCGAGGACATTCCCCGACTGGTGCAGCACTATCTGGTGCGCTGCAGCCTTGAGCTCGGCAAAAAGGTCTCGGATGTTTCGCCCGACACGATGGCGATCTTGGAGCGATTTCCCTGGCCCGGCAATGTGCGGCAGTTGCAAAGCGTGTTGCGGCAGTCGATCTTGCGGGCGACCGGTCCGCGGCTCGTGCCCGACTTTCTTCCCGATGAGATTCGCGAGCCGGCGGGCGCTTCCAACGGCGCCGCGGGGGGGCATGTGCTCACCTCGTCGCTCGAACAATTCATCCAGTCCGAGCTGCGCTCCGGCAGCAACACGCTGTATGCCGACGCCGTGGCGATGCTCGAGCGACAATTGCTGACGCATGTGCTCCGCCACACCAGCGGCAATCAATCCCGCGCCTCCAAGATCCTCGGCATCACGCGGGGCTGCCTCCGCAACAAGATTCGGCAACTGCATATCAACATCGATCCGGTCGTCACGATCGACGACGCTTCGGCCGACGAGGAATCGCTGGCCGGCGCCACCGAGGAATGACGGCTCGCATCGGCTCGCCCCGCGTTCTCGCCGCGAGAACCTACCGGCTGGTCCTCGAGATGCATGGGTTCGGTTTTCATGAAACGCGAGTCGACGCTCCGGGGCCTCTCGCGGCGCCCGAGAGCGTTGCGATCACGGCGCGGCGTCGCGAACTTCGTGTCCGGCGATCGCGAGCGAGGCCGATGAAGTCTTCCCCTCATTTTTGCCGCGCGGTCCTTCCATGAACCGAATCTTGGGTGTGCCGGCGCTGTTGGGAATTCTGTTTCTGTTCGCGCTGATCGCGTCGAATGGCGCGCTATCGTATTACTATCTCGACCGCATTGCGGCCGATGCTCGCAAAGCCAGCGAAGGCCAGCCCGACGGCGGCTGGACCGACGAGTTGAACTACAGCAAGCGCAGCGCCGTGATCGGAGTGCTCAACTCGACGATCGGCGCCCTGCTCCTGCTGGGAGCGGTGTACGCGCTCGTGCGCCGCGACATGCGAACGCATCTCGCGGCCGAAGCCCTGCGCGAGGCCGAACAGATTCGCTTTCGGCGGCTGGTCGAAATGGACGCCATCGGCGTGTTGTTCATCGAGGTCGATGGCCGGGTGACCGACGCGAGCGACAAGTTTCTCACCATGATCGGCTATCCGCGCGAAGACCTCCTGGCCGGGCGGATCAATTGGCGAAGCCTCACGCCGGCCGAGTTCGACGGCGCGGATCTAGCGGCGCTCGATGAATTGGATCGCCGCGGCTTGGCCAAGCCTTATGAAAAAGAGTTTCTCCGCCGCGACGGCACGCGCGTGCCGGTGCTGTTTGGCAGCGCGCGGCTCGACACCGCTCCCGACAAGACCCACTGCATCTGCTACGCGATCGATCTAAGTGAATCGCGCGCGGCCCAAGCCACGATCCGCGAGCTCAATCGCGAGCTGCAAGATCGGGTGCATGAACTCGAAACGCTGTTCGAGCTCGCCCCGGTGGGGCTCGGCTTGTCCAGCGATCCGGCTTGCGGGCACTTAGCCGTCAACAGCCTCTTGGCCGACATGTTCGGCGTGTCGCCCGATGGCAACGCCTCTCCGGTGGCGTCGATCGGGCATCAACCGCCGAGTTACCGGATTTTGCGCGATGGCGCGCAGCTCGAGGCCGACGCTTTTCCGATGCGACAAGTGGCCGCCACGGGCCAACCCCTGGTGAACCAGGAACTTGAAATTCGCCGGGCCAATGGCGCCTCGATCCGCGTGCTCTCCTCCGTGGCGCCGCTATTCGACGACGAGCATAAATGCCGCGGCTCCGTCGGCGCGTTCATGGATATCACGCATCTGAAGGAAGTCGAAATGGAGCTCATGCAAAACAATCGCGCGAAAGACGCGATGCTGACCATGCTCGGACATGAGCTTCGCAATCCGCTGGCCGCGCTCGCCGGCGCCGGAGAATTGATCTCGACCCATCCTCCCCAGGAGCCGATCTATCAACAAGCGCTCGCCATTCTGAGGCGACAAGTCCAACATCTGACCCGACTGGTAAACGAAATGCTCGACCTTGCCAAGCTCACCGCGGGCGCGGCGAAATTGCGCCTGGCGCCGCTCGACCTGACCGAACCGCTCAAGGCGGCGGTGCAAGCAGCGCGGCCCCTGATCGAATCTCGCCAGCTCGAGCTTCGCGTCGACCTGCCCCGCGGAGTGCTCGAAGTCGAAGGCGACGCCGCGCGGCTCGAACAAGTTTTCGCGCAGTTGCTCTCCAACGCCGCGAAGTTCACCGAGCCGGGCGGAAAGATTGATCTCGTGGCCCGGAGCGAAGGCGCCGTGGCGAGGGTGCGCATGCGCGACACCGGCATCGGTCTCGATAGCTCGCGCATCCCAAGCATGTTTGACCTGTTTGCCCAGGTGCGCCCCGATCTCGACCGCTCGGCGGCGGGCTTGGGCGTGGGGCTCACCCTTGTGCGCAGCGCCGTGAAACTGCATCGCGGCACGGTCACGGTCACTAGCGAGGGACTCGGCAAGGGAAGCGAATTCGTGGTCGAGCTCCCACTGACCGCGAACTCGGCGAAGCCGCGGCCGGGCAACGCTTCCAGCGACGAGGTGACACGCGGCGCAGGCCGGCGCCGCTCAAAGTGCTCATCGTCGAGGACCAGCCCGATATCGGCCGCATTATGCAGGCGCTTTTGGCCCGCTACGGACACGACCCACACTGGGCCGCCACGGGGCCCGAGGGGTTCGAGCTCGCCGCCAAAACCCAGCCCGACGTGGCCTTTGTCGATATCGGGCTTCCGGGCATGAACGGCTACGAACTGGCGCACACATTTCGCGCCGACGCGAGATTCGATCGCATGATGCTGATCGCTCTGACCGGCTATGGTCAAAAAGAAGATCGCGAGCGATCACTCGAGGCGGGTTTCTCGCACCACCTCGTCAAACCGATCGACGCCGCGACCCTGCGCACGCATGCTCGACGAATGTAGCCGCCGGCAGGCGGTGTGAAGGTCGCCGCGTGAAAAGCGCCAAGTGACTAGCGCTGCATGGCGCCGCCCGGCTGACGCGTAAGCGATTCCGCCGATTGGGCCGCCGCGTTCGGAATGACCAACTCCGTGCCCGGACGCAAATAATGAAAGTCGTCGCCCAGCGCTTCGCGATTCATGTCGTAGATTTCGATCCAGCGCGAGGCCTTGCCGAGCTGATGCCGAGCAATGTCGAACAGGGTATCGCCTTGCTCGACGGTGTAGATCGTCGCTCCGGCGCACTGTCGCGGTCCGGCCGATACAGGCTGCATGCGCGAGGCCGCTTGCTCGCGCCGCGGCTTGGGGCAAAGCTCGCCGAATTTTTGCCGCAAGACCGTGGTCGGCGGCACTTCCACCACCTCGCCCACTTGCAGCCGGGCCGCGCTGGGGCCCAAGCCGCCATTGTACTGCTGGAGCGCTTTGAAGAAGGCGCCGGCGCCATAGACCTTTTCGCAAATCGTCCAGTAATTGTCGTTGGGCTGCACCACATACTTGCCGGGAACACTCATTCCCGGCGCGGCGGCGGGAGGCGCATCGCCGGCGTCGCCGCTGGGCGAACCACCAGGCGGATTGTCGTAGCCGCTCACGGGCGCGACCGGAGCAAGGTCCACCGCGCGATCCGGCGCCCGAAAGCGGGCATCGTTCACTGCGCTGGGGTCGTCGGTCGAGCGTAGCGGCCCTCGCGCGATGAACTGCGGCGGCGCGGCGTCAGGCGCCCCATTGCCACCAGCGGGCGTGGGCACGGCGCTACTCGAATCCGGCACCCGGCGAATTTGTGTCTTGCGTATTCGGGGCGGGGCTACTTGCGGCATCCGCGGTCCCGGCGCCGAACGGCGCGCTCCCGGAAGGCTCGCCGCCGGGATCGGCGACCGAGGAAACGGGCTGAAATGGCGGCGCGGCGCTGTCGGCCACCGGCTGCGACGCCGGGTCGGCGGGCGGCGTTTCAAACGGCGCCGCGCTCGAATCGGGCGCCTGGCCCGCGTTCGTGGGATCCGGCTCGCTCGGAGGCGCGGCCTCTTGAAACGCAACCGGCGCCGCCATCGACGCAACAGCGGGCGTGGCATCGACCGCGTCGCGCGCAATCTCACGAGCATCATCGCGACGCGGACGGAAGGGACGAGTGGGCGGCGCATCGACGTCGCCGATTGGGCCATCAACCGCAAGGGGCGCGTCGGCCGCAAGCGGTCCGCCGACCGCTATCGGCGCCGCGGCAATCGGCTGGGGGGGCGGCAACGCCGCGCCGCCATCGCCGTCGCTCGAGGCCACCGACGCCGGAAACGGCTCCTCCGTCGCGGTCGACATCAAGCGCCGCGCCAGCAGCGCACAAACGTCACCAGCAACGTGCCCACGAGCGCGAGCCCGATTTTGACTTCCCGGCCGAAATTCGCTTTCGCGTGCGCCACGGTTCTGTCTCCTTGAAATCCGCCCCCCGATGCCGCCCGCGAGCCTCGAATTTCCCAAAAAGCGGTCGCATGGCCGGCAAAAAATGTGGTGGGCGGCGGATACTACGAAAAATCGCGAACGAGAACAATCGCACAACCGGCAATGCCCAGAGTGGGGGCGCCGAGAGCGGTTCGCGAAGCGCGCCGCAGAGCGCGAGCCGATCGCCAACTATTTTTTCACAATTGCGCCGCTGGCCGAATCGCCGAATAGAAACCATGATAGCTGGCGCCGGTTGCCCCCGAAGACTCCCGTTCGTTCGCGATCCTCGCACGCGGCGGAACTTCTAACAGCCTGTTGAAACATTGAAATCGAACAGGCTGCTAACCGTGGCGAGGAAGAACAACTCATGACCACCGGCGATGGAACCTCCGGCTTTGTGCGGCAGCGCACGCCGGAAATCATGGACGGGCCCGATCTGCCCCTGGTCGAGCATCGCAGCGCGCTCGATGCGCTGGCCCGCGTCAATGCGCTGAGCCGCGTGAGTCACCGCATTTGGCGCGAAATCGCGCCGCTCGCCACCGGCAACCGTCCGCTCCGGGTGCTCGACTTGGCTTCCGGCGGCGGCGATGTGCTGCTCGGCGTTGCCCAACGAGCCGTCGCGGCGCGCGTGCCCGCCGAATTCATCGGGCTCGATATCAGTTCCGCGGCGGTCGACATGGCGCGGGGCCATGCCGCGCGGGCCGGTTCGCCGCCGAGCGATGTGCGGCTCGACTACCGCGTGGCCAATGTGATCGACGACCCGCTTCCCGAGGGCTTCGATGTCGTGATGTCGTCGCTGTTCATGCACCATCTCGACGAAGCGACCGCCGTTTCGCTGCTCGAGCGAATGCGCGCGGCGGCCGGACGAAAGGCGCTGGTCGATGATCTGATTCGCAGTCGGGCCGGCTATTGGCTGACCCAAGTCGCCTGTCGGGTGCTCACCCGAAGCTATATCGCGAGAGTCGATGGCCCGGTCTCGGCGCGAGCCGCCTTCACCCTTTCGGAAGCGCGGGCCATGGCCGAGCGAGCCGGACTCACCGGCGCCCGGCTCACGCGGCATTGGCCGCTACGATTCTTTCTCGTGTGGGACCGCAGGTAACGGCCGTGGCCAAGTCTCTCCGCTCCTCGCGCGATGGCCAAGACACGCCGAGCGACGCCGCGCCTCTCGAGCTAGAACATGTCGCCGCGCGAACGTGGGATGCGATCGTGGTCGGCGCCGGGCCGGCCGGAGCGCTGGCGGCGCTCTTGCTCGCGCGGCGTGGAGCGCGGGTGTTGCTGGTCGAACGCAAGGCATTTCCCCGCGACAAGGTTTGCGGCGGCTGCGTGAGCCATCAGGCGGTTGCGCTACTCAAGGCCGCCGGCCTCGAAACGGAGCTGACCCATGCGCTGGCGACGCCCACGCGCGCGGTGCGGCTCTACGCCGCGGGCCGGCAAGCCGAGTTTCCGATCCCGCCCGGCTTGGCGCTGCCGCGCCGCGACCTTGATGCGCTGCTGGTCGAGGCGGCGATCGGGGCCGGCGCTCTCTTTCTGCCGCGCACCACGGCCGAAGTCGGCGCGGTCGAGGAATCCTGGCGATTGGTTCGGCTGCAGGGTCCCGAGGGGCGGCCAAGCGTTTGCCGAGCCAGTGTCGTGCTCGCGGCCGATGGGCTCGCCTTGGCCGGCCTGCCCGCTGAGCTCAGCCGCGAAAACCGCGTGGCCCCGCGATCGCGAATCGGCGTGGGCGTGGTGCTGCGCGCGGAAGAGATTGCTTTGAACGGCGACCCCGGCGGTGTGTCGCCCGACGACTGCTCGCGAGGCGTCAGGCCATCGATCGAGGTCGAGCCCGGCATGATCCATATGACGGTCGGGCGGCAAGGCTATGTGGGTCTCGCGCCCATCTCGGGCGGGCGCCTGATGGTCGCCGCGGCGGTCGAGCGCGGGCTCGTGGCCGCGGCGCGGAGCCCAGCGGCGGCCGTGGCCACGATTCTAACGGAGGCTGGCCGCGGGCACTGGGCCGAAGCGCTGGGCCACACTCGCGGCGCCGCGTGGAGCGGCACTCCGCCGCTGACGCATCGGCTGCATAAACCATATGCCACTCGGCTCTACGTGTTGGGCGACGCGGCGAGTTATGTCGAGCCGTTTACGGGCGAAGGCATCGGCTGGGCCCTGGCCGCCGCGCAAGGTGTCGTGGCGCCGGCGCTCGCGGCGCGGCGCGCTTGGAGCGAAGCGGCCGCCGAAGCTTGGGCCGAGAGCCAGCGGCGCTCGCTCGATCGGCGGCGACTTCTGTGCCGCGCCGTGGCCACCGGGCTCCGTTCGCCGCGGCTCGTGACCGCCGCCATGCGATTGCTTGCCCTAGCGCCGCGGGCCTCGGCGCCCGTGGTGTGGTTGTGGAATCGACCGCTGCCGACGGCGGGTGAAGTCGGTTGCTAGCAGCCTGATGAATATTTCAACAGGTTGCTAGCTGCTAGCGGCGCCATGCGCCCCGCGTGTTTCCGGCATTTCGCGATACCAAATCATGCCAATGCTGGCATTCGTCGATTCTTCATCCCGCCGTCCGGTATGCGCAATTTTTCGCGCCCTGCGCGTCCGAAAACAAGTCTATCTCTCGCCGTAATACGCGCTCGCCAAACATCCCTGGCGCCGAACTCGCCGCCTTTCTATAGTGCCCGCGGAGAAATTTCATGCCGGTTCAAACCGAGGCTTCTTGTCCCATCATGTCGGTCGACACAACCACGAATTCGTCGGGCGCCACATTGCGAATGCAGTTCGCGCGGCTGCGTGAATTGATCATTCGGCGCCGCATCTTTATTTCAATGCTCGTGTTCTCGACGATGATGATCGTTGACCTAGTGAGCAAAGTGGTTCCCAAGGATTTGGCGAGCCCGGGCGATCCGGTCACGCTCTGCGGCCTTGCCGGCGTGTTGGGCGGATTGGCGTTGCGAAGTTGGGCGGCCGGCTTTCTGATCAAAAACGATCGGCTGACGACCGAAGGGCCTTATGCCTTTGCCCGCAATCCGCTGTATCTCGGATCGTTTCTCATGATCGTCGGCTTCTGCCTGCTGATCGACGACTTGATGAATGTGTGGATCATGTTGGTCGTGATTCCGATCATTTATGTGCCCAAGGTGCTGAGCGAGGAACGCCTGCTGGCGAAGATGTATCCGACCGAATGGCCGCGGTACACCGCTCGCACCGCGAGATTCTCCCCGCGGCGATTTTCTTGGCCCACGCTGTCCGGTTGGCGGCTCAGCCAGTGGATGCTCAGCCGTGAGTACAACGCCGTGGTGGCCGTGACTGCCGCGCTCATTGGCCTCAAAATCTGGCACGATCAGTTCATGCACTGATCGCGCCGCGCGATTTCGGACGGGCGTTGAACGCGGAGCCGGCGGCTGGCATACTCTCGGGCGATGTCCACGCTCGAAACCATGCCCGACGATGCTCGCTTCGTGCCGATTGCCGTCAATCCGCGCTCGGCGCGCGATCGTCGCGCGAAAGCGTCGCCGCCTTGGTCGCTGCCCTCGGCGCGCGAGGGCTCGAAGCCCAGGTGTTCACCGATCTCGACGCCATCACGCAAGCCGCGGCCGATTCGCTTCGCGAGCGAAGTTTGCGGGCCGTGGTCGCGGCGGGTGGCGATGGCACGCTGGCCGAACTGGTCAATCGCGTCTCGCCCGACACTCCGCTCGCCGTGTTTCCGCTCGGAACCGCCAATCTGGTGGCGAATCATCTTGGAATCACACCGCGGCCGGACCACTTTGCCGCGATGCTGGCCGCCGGCAAGTCGCTCCGGATCGACGCGGCCGTGGCCCGCGCCGCTTCGCGGCCCCACGGCGCCATGTCCTCCGCCGAGGCCAAGTCGTCGGCCACCGCGGGGCGCGTGTTTCTCGCGACGGCGAGCATCGGTTTCGACGCCGCGGTGGTGGCCGAATTGCACGCCGCTCGCACGGGCCACATTCGCAAATCGAGCTATGCCAAACCAATCTTGCGATGCATGCGTAGTTACACGTATCCACGCTTGCGCTGCCGGTGTATCGGCGTGCGCTCGCTGGAGCCCAACGCGGAATTTCGCGCGGGCGAAGTTTGGCCGGCAATCGACGGGCCGGGAACGGAGGTCGAGTTCGAGGCCGGTTGGCTGTTCGTGCAAAATTTGGCATGCTATGCCGGCGGACTCGACTTCACGCCCGAAGCCCAAGCGTGTGACGGGCTGCTCGACCTGTGCGCCTTGAGGTATGGCTCAATTTGGCACGGCTTGCGATACTTGGGATATGTGCTCGCCGGCCGCCACGCCCGGCTACCGGATTGCCGGGTGTTGCGGACGCGCTCGCTGATCGTGACGAGCGATTCGCCGGCGCCGTTGCAACTCGATGGCGATCCAGGGGGATGGTTGCCGCTCGAAATCGAAACGCTCGCCGGCCGCGTGCGGCTGGTTGCTCCCGCGGCGGCGCTGGCTCGTCTTGCCAGCCCGGCCGATCCATGTCCGCTCCCATCAACACGACGATAGCCCAGGGAACCGCTCGCGTGACCGCCAATCCTGCTTCGATCGGGCCTTACCTTTGCGGCCGGGGTCAGCCCTTGTTGCTGATTGCCGGGCCATGCGTGATCGAGACCCCCGAGCTCACGCTCTCGATCGCCGGTAGGCTCAAGGAAATCGCCGCGAGACTCGGAGTGAATTTGGTGTTCAAGGCGTCGTTCGACAAAGCCAACCGCACCAGTGGCGGCGCTTTTCGCGCGCGGGGCTCGCCGCGGGGCTGGAAGTGCTGGCCGAGGTGAAGAAACAGACCGGGCTGCCGGTGACGACCGACATCCATGAATCGCATCAAGTCGCCGCTCGTGGCCGAAGTGTGCGACCTCTTGCAAATTCCGGCTTTCTTGGCCCGGCAGACCGATCTGCTGCTGGCGGCCGCCGCCACGGGCCGCGCGGTGAATGTCAAGAAACCGCAGTTCGCCGCGCCGTGGGACATGCGGCATGTGCTCGCCAAGCTCAACGGGGCCGGCTGCCACCAAGTGCTGCTCTGCGAACGAGGCACCTTTTTTGGCTACGGCCGACTGGTGAACGATATGCGGGCAATTCCGCAGATGCGGGCGCTCGGTGCGCCGGTTGTGTTCGACGCCACGCACAGCGTGCAAGAGCCCGGCGGTCTTGGCGCCGCGACGGGCGGAAATCGCGAGATGGTCGAGCCGCTGGCCCGCGCGGCCACGGCCCTGGGAGTCGATGGTCTGTTCTTCGAGACGCATCCCGACCCGGACCGCTCGCCCAGCGATGGGCCGAACATGATTCCGCTGGATCAATTCGCCGCGGTGCTCGAGCGCTTGCTGGCGATTCGCGCCACCGTGGAGAAGTTCCCATGATGCGGCGCATTGTTGCTCTCGCGCGGCGCGGCGGCTTGATCGCGCTCGCCGCCTTCGGAATCGTGATTCCTGCTTGCGATCGGCAGCGAGCCCGGCGACCGCAAGCCGCGAAGTCCGCCACGCAAGTCGAGACCCACGGCGAGTTGATTCGCTCGGTGGGCGAGAACATCAACCACCTTGAGGAGTTTCATGTCGGCCGCATGATCCCGCAAGTGCGTGATCGGCTCAATCAATGGGTGATCAACGAACAGCCGACCGTCGAATGGCGGCTCGATCCGATGTTGGCCGAGCTTCCGCCCCAATATGCCGAGCTCGCCGATGTGCGGGTGTTGGGTTTGGCCCGTTATTCGGACCAGGATGTTTTTTTCCTGCAGCAAGCCGTGTGGCTCGCGCCATATCGGTCGCCGGGTGCGGGCGGGCGCGTTTGATGATGTCGAAACCGCCGAGCGCTTGTTCGATTGGACCGTGCGAAATTTCCAGCTCTCGCCCGACTCCGGTCCCGCGGGTCCTGCGCCGCCGCATGGCCCGCGCGAGATTCTGATGATGGCTCGCGCGACGGCCGAGCAGCGGGCGTGGATTTTTTCGCTGCTCGCGCGGCAGTGCGGGCTCGATGTCGTGGCGCTGGCGCTTCCGCGGCCCGATGGTCCACCGTGCGCCTGGGTCGCGGCGCTCGTCAAGGATCAGGATCTCTATCTCTTTGATCCTCGCTTGGGGCTTCCGCTGGCAGGCGCCGGCGGCAAGGGCGTGGCCACGCTCGCCGAGCTCGCGGCCGACGATTCGCTGCTCCGCGCGCTCGATCTCGATGCGAAACATCGCTACGGGGTCGAGTCCCGGGATTTGGAGTCGGTCGTGCCCTGGATCGAGGCTTCGCCCGACTTTTTGGCCAAGTGCATGCGAATGATCGAGACTCGCTTGGCGGGGGCGAATAAGATCGTGCTCAGCGTGGCGCCGACGGTGCTCGCGGGCCGGCTGGAGAAAATCAAACACTTGGCGAAGCCCGCGCTCTGGCCGCTGCCCTTCGAGACGCTCCGCCAACAAGCGCATCTCGACGCCGCGACGCGCGAAGCGGTGATGAAAGACCTGTTGCCGCTGGAGTCGCCCCAGTTGTCGTTTGGCCGGGCCTTGGCGTTCAAGGGCCAGCTCGACGAGCCCGATGGCCGCTCGGCCAAGCCGCGACGGCGCGGCGATATCGACGACATCGAAGTTGAGGCCGCGCCGCGCAACACGGTCGACGAAGCGGTTGGCGCGCGGCGAATGCTCATGGCCGCTCGCCCTTCGGACATCGAGCTGCAAAGTGCGCGGCTCAACGCGCGGCAACGGCAATTGCTGGCCGACGCGAAGCAGATGGCCACCTTCTGGTTGGGCATGATCGCCTTCGAGGAGCGCGATTACCCGGTGGCGATCGACTTCTTTTGGAATCGCATGTTGCGCGAAGCGCCCGACGGAATCTTGGCCCAGGCCGCGCAGTACAATCTGGCGCGAACCTATGAAGCTTCGGGCGACACGTCCAAGGCGATCGCGCTCTACAACGACGACGATTCGCCGCAGCGCCACGGCAATCGGCTGCGCGCGCGGGCTCGAACAAAAGTCGGCGCCGTCCTCCGCGGCAAAGTGAATGCCGGTCGAAGCGGCTCGCTAGTTCGCGGCCCGCGAATTCCCCGCGCTCGTTTCGCGGCGCGCGATGCGCGCAATGCCGGCGCTACTGGCATGCTGGCCTGGAGCTGATCTTGGCGAGCGGCAAGCGCAGCCGGTATAACGCTCCCGCTCAAGTCGCGGCGGGCATTCGACCGACAAACAATGCAACCGCCGCCCGAGACGCCAAGCGCGAACTCGGATGTCGCAAGATCGCATGAGGAACCGTGAATTGTTCAAACGAATCGTAATGACGAATCCGCAATCGCGCTTGGCGGCCACGCTCGGCGCGGCAATTTGCGCGTTGGCCCTGACCGGATGCGGCCTTAGGAGCGACTCGACCTTGCAGGCCGACGCCGAACATGCGCCGGCGGCGATCGAGCCGAGCGCCGCGCTCGACGCTTCGCCGCCCGACTCGGCGAGCGACAGTGCGCAGCGTATCGACTTCATCCATGACTATGCCGATGGTTGCCGCCGCTCGCAGGCCAGCGGCAAACCGATGCTTGTCTTTTTCACGGCCGACTGGTGCCGCTATTGCCACCAGATGGCGGCCGAAGCCTTTGGCGAGCGGAATGTGGTGGCGCTCTCGCAAAACTTTGTGTGCGTCGAGGTCGACGCCGACTCCGAGGCCGAAGTCTGCCAACAGTTTCGGGTCCAGGCGTTTCCCACCGTGCAGTTCGTGTCGGTGCGGGGAGTGCCGTTGAATCGGATCGTGGGCAAGAAGCCCAGCGGCGATGTGACCCTGGCGATGCAGGCAGTGCTGCAAACCGTGGCCCGTCGCGCGAGTGCAACCGAAACGGAATCGCGATAGTTTGTCGCCGTGCGCTTGGGGGGGCGTCTCGCCAAGGCCCGCTGGCGGGAGAATGGGTTTCGCGTCTCGCCAACCTCCGCGAAGCTCGTGGCATGCGATGGCTCGCGTTGTTAAGCTAGTGCATTGTCACAGTCGAAATGGCAGGTTGGATTCGGTTTGCGAGTGTGCCATGCCCACGCTTGCGTGGGCATGTTCTCAAGCGCAACGCACGGCACTCATGCCCACGCAGGGCCGTGGGCATGGCACACGGAACGAATCCAATCCATCATTTCAGCCCGTGATAGAGCACTAGGGACGCCTTGTTTTGCTCTGATCGGCGCGCGTGCTTGATCGACGTCGCGGCGCCTTGCCGTCTCCTGAAGTTTCGCCTCGCCAATAGTTTGCCATGAGCGTTCGCCAAGATTCCACTGTCCCCGAGCCGACCGCCTCGCAATCCGCCGGCGCGACTCCCGGCGACTCTGCTTCAAGTGCGCCGCCGTCCGCCATGCAATCCGCGTCCGCCGAGCGGCCCACGCTCAAACCGCACGAGACAAATCCCTATCGCTGGTACGCGGCCCGATTCTGGCATGGCATGCGGCTCAGTGTGTGGGCCCCCTTGTTGTGGCAGCACGCTGGCACGATCCGGCTCAAGGACTATGGCTTGGCCAGCACCGTGAGCTTCGCCAGTCTGGTCAACTCCGCCACGAGCTGGTGGCAACGCAAGCGCCATGGCCGCCGCATCGCCGAGACCAAGCTCGTGGGGCCGCCGATCTTCATCATCGGCCACTGGCGCTCCGGCACCACGCTCCTGCATGAACTGCTCACGCTCGACGAGCGTTTCACCTCGCCGACGACTTTCCAGTGCATGAGCCCGGATCATTTCCTGGTGTCGAGCTGGTGGGCGACCAAGCTCACGTTTCTGCTGCCGGCCCAACGACCGATGGACGATATGCAAATGGGCTGGCATCGTCCGCAGGAAGATGAGTTTGCCTTGTGCAATATGGGCGTGCCGTCGCCATATCTGCATTTGGCGTTTCCGCGCGATCGCGACAAATATGCCCAATATCTCGATCTCGGCGAGCAGTCGCCCGAGTTCGTGGTGCTGGCGGCAATCGCTGCTCCGCTTTTTGCAAACGGTGACGTGCGCCGATCCACGGCGAATCGTGCTCAAAAGTCCGCCGCATTCGGCGCGGGTAGGCGTGTTGCTCGATCTGTTTCCCGATGCGCGGTTCGTGCATATCGTGCGCGATCCGCGGGCTGTGTATTCGTCGACCGTCAAGCTTTGGAAGACGCTCTACGAATCGCAGTCATTTCAAAAGCCGCCGGTCGAGGGTTCGGAAGAATCGATCTTGGCGTGCTTCGAGCGGATGTACGCCGCCTTCGAACGCGATCGCCCGCGACTGGCCGAGCATCAGCTTTGCGAAGTGCGCGATGAGGACCTAGTGCGTGACCCGGTGTCGGAGACCCGCGCGATCTACGACCGCTTCGAGCTAGGCGAATTCGAGCATGTGGAACCGAAGCTGCTGGAGTATTTCGAGAATTCGCGCTCGCGGAATTTTCGCGTCAACCAGCACCGGCTCGACGCGGCCCAGGAGCAAGCAATCGCCGCCCGCTGGGGCCACGCGATGCGCCGCTATGGCTATCTCGCCGACGAGACATCGCCGTCCGCGGGTTAGATTATCCGGCGTCTCACGGATCGGCGCGAAGCCGCGAGGCTCTGGCCCCATATTTTGGCGTTGTCTCGCCGGGGACTCACATTTACACTTCGCTTCCTTTTTCGTCATGCGAAGCTGCGCTGCCGGCATTGCTGGCGCTTGGCCGAAGGACAGTGGCTTGTCCGTCGGGCATTTGCGGTGGGCTTCATCGTGACATGCTCCCCTGGTATGCGAGGGTCGTCGCGTGGCTTGGTATCGCAAGCTTGGGTTCTTCCGCTGGTATGCCGCGGCGCCGGCGTCGCCGGAGGATCGCGGGGCGCCGTCGCCCGCGTGGGATAGCGCGGCCCGGCGCGATCTTGTTTGGCTTGCGCTGCTGAGCGCGGTCGTGTTCTTTTTTCAACTGGGCGGGGTGCGGCTTTGGGATGTCGACGAAGCGATCTTCGCCGAGACGGTGCGCGAGATGTTCGTCGCCGGCGATCCGGTGGCGCCGGTGTACAACGGCGAGTTGTTTACGCATAAGCCGCCCTGGTTGTACTGGGGCATCATGCTCGGCTATGAGCTGTTTGGTTGTAATGAGTTCGCGGCCCGCTGCGGCTCGGCGCTGGCCGGCTTGGCCACGGTGCTCGTGACCTACGCGATCGGTCGGCGGCTGTTCTCGGCGCGGGTCGGCTTTTGGGGCGGCGTGATCCTTGGCGTGTGCTTGCAGTTTTCGCTGATTGCCCGCGCCGCTACTCCCGACGCTTGGCTTACCCTGTTTTGCACGCTGGGCACGGTAATGTTTGCTCGCGGCGTGGCGCCTGGCGCCCGCTTGACGACCTCAACCTATGCGCTCGCGTATGCATTTCTCGGCCTGGGGATTCTGGTCAAGGGTCCGGTTGCAATTGTGCTGCCGGTGGCGAGCTGGGCGGTGTTTCTCGTGAGCCGCGAGGTGCTTCTCGTATCCACGGAAACGGCGCGATTGCGCCACGCCGCGTCCAATGGCGCCGAATCCTCGGCCACCGCGCCGCGATCTCGGCTGGCCCGATTCGCCTCACTGCTCGCGGCCATGACCTCTCCCCGCCGCTGGCTGCGAGTTGGGCTGGCGATGCGGCCGGACCTCGCGCTCTTGGCGACGCTCGTCATTGCCGGGCCGTGGTACGCGCTGGTCGGCTATCGAACGGACGGAGCCTGGCTGGTGGGGTTTTTCGGCGTGCATAATTTCGGCCGGTTCATGCAGCCGATGGAAAATCACGGCGGACCGATCGTTTATTATGTCGTCGCGCTGCTCGTGGGACTGTTTCCCTGGTCGATCTTCCTGTCACCCACTTGCATGAGCGCGGCGCGGCGCCTCGAAGCGCGCGACGCGACGATGACGGGCGACCTGCTGCTGGTCTCGTGGCTCGGGGCGTGGACGGTGTTCTTTTCGCTCTCCGGCACCAAGTTGCCCAGCTATATCGCGCCGGCTTATCCGGCGGCTGCGCTTTCTGATTGCCCGCTTCGTGGTCGGATGGCTCGAAGCCCCGGCGAGCGTGTCGCGATTTTGGAGCCGCTCGGCGTTTATCGTGCTCGGCGTGGTGGGGCTGGCGACCGCGATCGGGCTCCCCTGGGCCATCGAACACTTTCTTAGCCATGTTTGGGAGCTGCACTGGAGCCTGCTCGCGGCCCCGCTCTTGGCCGCGGCGATCTATGGCTGGATCGAAAGCGAACGCGGCCGGCCAAGTCGGGCATTGGGCGCCGTGGCCGCTGGCGGAGTCTTGTTTCTTTGCGGCGTGATGGGACTGGGGGCGGTGCGCGTCGATGATTTTCAATACACCGCGCCGATGGCGGCCCGCATCTTAGAACACTCCCATGGCGCCGAGCCGAAGATCGTCGGCTACCATCATTCGCGGCCGAGCCTCGTCTTTTACGCCAAGCACGTGGTCGACGAAGCGCCGACGGCCGCCGCCGCCGTGGCCGTGTTCGACGGACCCCGGGCGCCGACGTTTCTTGTCGTGCCCTCGGCGGAGTACGAAACCATTCGGCCGCTCCTGCCTCGCGATGTCGAGGTTCTGGGTGACTATGCGTCGTTTCTCCGCAGCCACCACCTGCTGCTCTTGGGCCGGCCCGGGCTCGCCGACGCGCCAGACGATGGACCCCGGCAAGCCAACATGGCTCGTCCCCGGCGCTGAGATCGCGCGTGGCGGGTGTTATCCATGAATGTTATCGCGTGGCCGCGCTCGCCTTATCATCGAGTTCGCGCACCAGCGACTTGGGTGGCGTGACGAAACTATGCTCGCCATCGCCGCCAGGCAGCACCACGACCTCGGCATACGTCAGGTTGTCCGAGTCGAAACGCCCCGCCGCTTGAACCGTCGCCGCCCCGCTCAGTCCGGCCACGACCACGAGCGAGTAGCGCGGCGCCAGCGGGTTCTCGGCCGCCAACAGCACCGCCGTTCCCGCGTTGGCATAAGCCAAATCGCGCACCACGAAGGAATGCGATCCGAACGACACTGGCAAGCGATCGCGAAAGTGCGCCGCGAGCCGGTTCGTCTCCGGTCCACCCACGAGCACCAGATGACGCCGGGCCAAGTCGTCGGGCGTGGTTTCGGTGTCCGACTTGATCGGGGCCGAGATCGCCTGATCGCGGCTCCGCAGCGCCATTTGCAACACCCGGGCCGCTTCGCGATTGGCGGCTTCATCGTCGAGCGTGCCGTAAACGATCAGTGTTCGATCGAGCTCGTTTTCGCAGGTGAGAATCGTGAAGGGCCCTCCGCCGCCGCGCGAGGCGAGCCCATATCTGTCGACGGTCACTTGCTCGGGTCGCTCGCTGGTCGTGATCTCGACGACCCGCTGCTCGTCGTCGAGCGACGCCCAGCGAGTGGCGTCGGAGTTCGCGGTTTCGACCGTGATCGGCACGGCTAGCGGCGGCGAATGCTTGTCGCGGCGCACCGTAACCCGGGTAATCCAAGCGCTCGCCGAGCGACGCGTTTCGCAGGGGCCGAGCTCCAGCCGCGCCAGGCCCGGGCGATGGAGCCAGGCATCGAAAAACGGCGCCCAACTTTTGCCGCTTGCTTTTTCGAGATGCGACTGAAACTCGGCCGCGGTCACTTCCTGACCGGCATGGGCGCGGCCGAAGGAGTCCATCCAGGCATCGAACTTCTCGGCCCCGGCCAGCGCCCGGAGCGCCGCGAGCAAGAGCACTCCCTTGCCAGCCGCCACTTGGCGCCAGGAATCGCTTCGAAGGTCGGCGTGTATCTCGGCGAGCGGAGTGTCGGCGCCGGCCCGGGACCCCAGTTCGTAAATCGCGCGATAATAAAACAGCGAGACTCCCAGATGATCGAGGTCCGCGTCGCTCAATTCGCGATGGTCCGACTTTGCCCGGAGCGCGCGCTCGAGCGCCACGATGCGTTCATAATTGGCGAACGCGGTCGCGAGCCAAATATCGGCGTCGGTTTTCGGCAGGAGCGTGCCGCGCCAAGCCGGCGCCGGACTGGGATCGGGCTCGCTTTTGGCCTGCGCCGCGGTGTCGGAGTCGTGGCCGCCGCGAATATCGACCACCGGATAATCGTCGTCGTCGCCCGCCGCCGGCGACGCCGCGGCCAGCACGGTCCAAGGATTGCAAACCAGCGGCCGAATGTCGGGGTAGCGCGCTCGCTCCGTGTCGGTCGGGTTCCAGGTGTGGCCCGAGGGCGGTCCAAAGCTGGCCCAGGTCGTGAGCCGCGAGGCCATGTCGGCGGTGGCGAATTTCGCGTCGACCGAATAACTGGTCACGAGCGAGGGCGAATGGAGCGCTTGCCGGGCCACGTCGGCGTCGAACTTCCCCCGCCACGCGTCATGGAGAGCCAACCACGCGATGTCGCGCTTCGAGGGCGAAAACGACCCCACGCTCGATGGCCGAGCATCGAGAGCCGCGATCGTTTCGAGCCGCACCGCGCGGTCTTTGTCGTTGTTGCAGCTCCAGTAAAAGCCTTTCGCGCCGGCGATCCATTGCTCGGCGCCGCTGCGCAGTAGCTTGTGCGCGTTCGTGCCGAGAGTGAACAGCGCGATTTCATTTGTCTTCAGATCGCCGAGAATCCATTCTTCGGTCGAAAGTCCATTATTGTCGCGCTCGAGCATCGCCACCATTTCATCGATCGTGCCGGAATATTGGGCGGCGGCGCGAATGCGAGCCGCGAGCGGTGCGCCTTGTTTGTTGAATCCGGTTTGATCGAGCGTGGTTTCGCACATCACGAGGCCGGCGTCGTTCATCGCATAGTCCATGCTGCTGTGCATGCCGCCGGGAAACGTTTGCATCACGACGCGATGGCCGCGAGTCGGTTTGAGGTCGAGCCAGATGTTGTAGTAGTGGGCCGCATGCAGCTTCCACATGGTCACATGGCCAAACACGATCCGGCCATCTCGCGTCGCCGGGCCCGTGGCGGCGAAGGCGCGTGCAGCGCATCGGTCGCGAGCGGCTAGCCGGCTCGGCGGGCGGGGCGCTGGTCGCGGGCGAGCCTTTGCTTTTCGCGCCCGCGAGATCGCGGCCTTCGAGACCGGTGGGCGTGGCGTCGAGCGCCGGCTCGAGCGCTTCGAGCTCGATCGGGCGCGTTGAGCACGGCGATGTCGAGCAAATCGATGGGGCGACCTTCAAAGCGAGCGCCGCGGCGCTTGCGCCATCGGCGATGCCTTTCATTTCCTCGAGCTGCTCCGGCGAGTAACCCCGCAGAAAGAGCGAGTTGACCAAGAGACGCGTTTGTTTCCAGGCCTCGACGGGCGCCTTGACGCTGGCCCCGGTAGCCAAGCATCGCACATAGGCCCCGATCTCGGCCGCGAGCAGATGTCCATGCTGCAAGCCGCGCTCGTAGGGCTCGCCTTCGATATGCACCACCGTCCAGCCGGCTTGCGGATAGCGGTAGGCCGGTCCCGAGCGCTCGACCGAGCGCGGGTCGGGCGTGAACTCGCCCGCCGAGCATGCCGCGCCCCAAACGAGGCACGGCGCGAGCGCCGCGACAACCGCCAAGGCCGGCCCGAGGGCCAGCGGGGAGTGAAAAATTCGGAGTCGCATGCAAGTTCCTTTTTTCCCGGGGCCGCCAAGGGTTCATCGCCTAGGATAGGCAAAATCAGGGGGAATTCGAGCCCGAGGGCGAAACATCGGTTTTTTTCCTCCAAACGAGGCCGTTGCCGGTCCTTGGAACAGCCGCCCTCCGTTTTTTATCCTGACGGCCATTCGGGACCCAGGAACCCCGCAAGGCCAACTCCCCTTCGCACATCTCGTCGCAAATTCAGAGAGAGCAGGCACTTATGGCACACAATCGACTACGGAACCGGATTTCGCGATCCGCGCGAATGGAATCTCTCGAAACTCGTGATCTATTGTCCGGCGGTGCGCTCGCCGCCCTGCCAGTGGCCGCCAGCGCCGCGGCCGGCGCCGGCCAAAACACCGGCGTCGCGCTCACCACTCCGCTCACAAGCTCGGCCGTGGGCGGCGCCGCCACCGGCGGGGCGCAGTTCAATCAAGGCACGGTCAATGGCGTCGCGACGACGACCTTTGGCGTCCAAGTGAAAGGCGCCTCGGTCGACGACACCTTCACCGTGACCGTCGGCGGCGTCGACGTGGGCCAGTTCACCACCGACAACAATGGCAATGGCGGCCTCGTGTTGTCGAGCAGCCCCACCGGCACGCAAACAGCATTGCCGGCCAATTTCCCAACCACGGTCGCCGCCGGAACCGCGGTGTCGCTTTCGGACACGACCGGCGCGATCACGCTCACGGGCTCCCTCGCTGTCGGCGCCGGCACGCCGCCCGCCCCGCCGCCGCCAGCGCCACCGGTTTCGAGCGGCTCTGGCACGGTGCTGACCGCGCAGCTCGCGGGCTCGACCGCCAGCGTCACTGCCACGGGCAGCGCTCAATACAATCAAGGCACGGTCAATGGCACGGCCATGACGACCTTCGGAGTGCAGGTGCATGGCGCCACGCCCGATGATACCTTCACCGTGACACTCGCCGGCGTCGATATCGGCACATTCACCACCGACGCCAACGGCAACGGCGGGCTCGTCGTGTCGAGCAGCCCGACCGGCTCGCAATTGGCCCTGCCGGCCAACTTCCCCACGACCGTGGCCTCGGGCGCTTCGATCACGCTCACCGACACCAGCGGCTCCACGACGCTTGGCGGCTCGCTCGGGTCGCCGAAGGCCCCGCCCGCCCCGCCCCCGCCGCCGGTTCCCACCGGCCCCATGCTCACCGCCCAGCTCACGAGCACCAGCAGCACGGCGATCGGCTTGGTGCAGTACAATCAAACTACCGTGCCGAGCAAGACCGCGGGTTCATCGAGCAGCACGACGACTCTCACGACATTCGTCGTGCAGATTCAAGGCGCCACGGCCGACGACACCTTCAGTGTCTCGATCGCCGGAACGGTCGTGGGAACTATCACCACGGACTCGAAGGGCAACGGCTGTTTGTTCCTCTCGAGCAATCCGGCGAATGCCACGCAAACGGCCCTGCCGGCGAACTTCCCCACGAGCCTAGCCGCCGGCGCCGAGATTTCCGTGACCGACACCAGCGGCGCCGCGACGCTCTCAGGCGCCTTGGCCAAGGCCGCGCCGCCGCCGACCACTGGATCGGGCTCAAGCGGATCGACGCCCGTCGCCAATGGCACGACGCTTACCGCGCAGCTCAGCGACACGGTCAACACGAGCGACACGGCAATCGGCGCCGTGCAGTTGAATCAGGCCGCGCAGAACAATCAGACCAACACGATGTTCGTGGCGCAGGTGCATGGCGCCGCGGCCAACGACACGCTTAGCGTGGCGATCGGTAGCGTCGTGGTCGGCAGCTTCACGACCGACGCCAACGGCAACGGTTGCCTCGTGCTTTCAAGCCATCCGCAAAGCGCGTCGCAAACGCTCTTGCCCGCGAATTTTCCGACCAGCATCACCGCCGGCACGGAAATCACGGTGTCCGACTCCGCCGGCACGACCACGCTGGCCGGTTTGCTCGCCACCGGCGCGACGACGCCGTGGCACAACCCGACCAACCCGCTGGATGTGGTTGGCAAGGGCGGAGCCGTGGGACCGGTCGACGCCTTGGCCGTGATTCAGTACTTGAATTCCGGCGCGTTGGCGACGTTGTCGACCGGATCGAGCACGACCAGCGAATACTTGGACGTGAGCGGCAACAACACCGTGTCGCCCAACGACGCGCTCGTCATTATCCGATACCTGAACACCTCCAGTAGCGGCAGCCAGTCTCAGTCGAGCCCATCGGTCCAAACAAGCTCGGCTTCGCAAGGCGCCGTCTCACCGAGCACTCCGGCCGCCGCGACTTCGACCACGGGAACCGCGACGAGTTTCGCGGCCGCGGCGGGAAGCTCCGCCTCGAACGGCGCGTCGTCGAGCGGCGCAACCTGTGTTCCGGCCGCGACGATCGCCGCGAACCTCACTTCGTCGGGCCCAGTGGGCTCGCCGAGCGCGGGGTCGGGGGCTGGGGCGAGTTCATCGACCGCCGCCGTCAAGCCGCTCAGCCTCTCGGTGTTCTCGAGTCCGGCGTCGGTCGACGCCGCGCTCTCGGACCCGAGTTTCGACTGGACAGCCTGACACGTGCCCGGCCGATAGCGAGCCGCACGGACGAAAAACAACTTCCTGCTTCGTTTGCGCCGCCCCAACCCCTTTTTTCCCAAGGGAAGCGAGGTTCATCGAGAAGTTATTCTTGGTCCATTCCGAGCAGCCTGTCGAGTATTTCAACAGGCTGCTCGGAGACCTTCGGGACGATCTTGTTCGTCCCGAAGGTCCCGACAGTTCGATTCCCGAGCCGTGATTAGGCGGTGCGCGCCACCAATGGTTGCATCGGCGCCGAGTGCCGCGGCAATCCAATCTGGGTAGCGGCCCATGCGGACCGCGTCGGGAGAAGCGACACTTCGATGTCGTCTTCCACATCGATGACACCGGCAACCCGCCGAGCGCATTGCACGACGTAATTCCGGTCCGCGGTCGTCGCCACTTGCCCGCGCAAGCGAACGACCCCACCGCGAGCCCGAATGCGAAGCGTGCATAGATCAGCACGGCCCTGGTTTACCAGGAAAACCACAATCCGCCGCTCTAAACGCCGATCGGCGAACAAATCGTCATGAGGTTGAAATCGTTCCATTGCTCGTTTTCTCGCTGAATTGATGGATTCGTAAAACCGTGGACACCGTTGCCGTTTCGTCCCATTCCGAACCGCTTCATGCGCCCGGAGGCGAGGGCTCGGAGCGGGGTACTACACTGCCGGTACAGCGAGAGCGGATTCCGCCAAATAAAAACGTGCGAACTGCCCAGTTTCCATGGACCGAGGTAACCGCCGCACGGAAAAGTCCGCGAAACAACTTAGAAACATCCGCGAATGGCAACATGGCAAAACTCATAAACAGGGCGAATTTTCGGGCCTCCGTTGGTCCCGGTAGGCGCCGCATTTAGGGTGCGATCTCAGTCCCAGCGACTAAAGATCACTATGACGATCATTATTGTCACCTATAAATCTACTTCGGCTGAAGTGGTTCGTCAAGGCGAGGCAAAAAACGATTCCGCGATTTTTGCTTGAAAGGCCGACCGATTCTCCCGCTTTTTTGCGCCAGCGATCCCGGGAGCCACAACTGCGGCCAGCGCATGCTCCCGCCGGAGAGAAAGTCGGCAAGGGTTCCATTTGGCGTCGATGCCGCTCCCGTCTCACGCCGCGCCCAACGCCCGGTGCGCGAGGGTTCCCTTGGGAGAGCAATGCGCTCGCGGAACTTTGGTCGATCAGCGCGACCCATGCGTGGAAGCTGGCGGCGCATTTTCGCGCGCTGCCGATCGTCTTCCTCGGAGCGCGCCCAAGATCGAGACCGCGCCGTTTTCACGAGACGCTTCGGGCGGCTGAAACAACGAACCGGCCCAAACTAACGGGCTGTTTCGTTTACCGCGGGCATGTTCCCTCACCCTACCGTCTCCCAAGGCAAGGGGAGAGCGGTTTCCCGCGCGGCCAAGGGCGCTCGCGAGCCGATTACCAGCGGTATTCGACGCCTGTTGAAATGCCTTGGGCGTAGTAGCCCTGGCTGTCGTTCCAGGTAAAGGCCGGCCGCGCGGCGCCGGTGAGCGTGCCGCCGGAGATTTGGGTCGGGTTCACCGCGTTGTCGATCGCAGTGCCCGAGTGCTGGGCACGGTTCAGGTACATGAACGTATAACCGAACAGCAGCCGCACATGCGGATTGAGATCGTAGCGAAGATTGACCTGCGCCTCGGGCAGCACACCGAATCGGTTGCGGGAATAGAAGCCGATGTTCGACGGTTGAGTGAGCAAGCCGCCGGCCGTGGTGACGGTGGAGCCTAGCGTGCTCACGGTGCTGTTTCCGTTGATGTTCACCGTTTCATGCACATTGCCGAGCGCGAGTTTGGCGAGTCCATCGAGCGAGAGCCGGCCCCAATAGTATTGCCCGCTCAGGCCGAATTCGCCGCCCTGAAACTGGTTGCGAGCCGAGAATTGATCGAAGGCCGTGAACGTGGTCGGCGCCAAGAGGCCGCCGCTGGTGTTGGTCGAGTCGCTGATGCTCACGCTATCGTCGACGCGGAAGAAGCGATAGCCGCCGACCAGATCGATGCGGTATCCCTCCGAGTAGTTCATCCACAACATGCGGCGATAAAGAGCGCCGGCCGATTGCAAATAGCTCGTCGTGTGTACATTGAATGTGCCGTTGAGGGTGACCGGCGTGCCCAAGAGATCGAAATTCGGATACGCCAGCACCAAGCTGTCTTGCCGGCCATGGGCCAGCGACGGATCGACATTATAGAACGGCCGAGCCAGAATCGCGGCCGAGGGGTCCGACGTGAAATACGACGCGTTGGAATAGTTCGTGCCGCCCTGGCCAAAGGCCAAGTAATGGCCCTCCACGCCGCGAAGCTTCATGTCGTCGAACCACCAGCCGAGTGTCAGCCGGCCCGCGCCTCGGGCCCCGTTGTCGAGGGTCTGATTGCCAAACAAGGTCAATGTGCCCGGCTGCCCCAGCACGCCGGCCGAGGTTTGCGCCGTGCCGGCCGGACTCGTGGTCAAGAGCGCGGAACCGGGTTGCCGCGGGTCCATAGGCTGAGGGCTTCGGCCCGCACGAAGAATCGCTGCCCGAACATGGTGTCGGCCTGGAGGCCGCCGCCGGCGCCGAACATGTTCCAGAGACGCCCGAGCTTCGGATAAGGACCTTCGTCGAAGCCGCGCTGATTCGGATCGACGCCGTCGAGCGCGCCGCCGTTGTCGGCCGCGGTAGCTTGGCCATTTTCGTTTTGCGAAGGATCGTAAATCGGTCCTTGGGCATTGGGCTGCGCGGCCGCGGCGGAATACGAATAAGGCTGCCCGCCCGGGGGGGCGGACCCCATGTCGACCGGACCGATCGGGTATCCACCATTGGGATACGCCCCGGCGGCGGCGGGCGGCATGGCGCCAATCGCCAGCGGCGCCTGATAGGTCGGACGCGCCGGTGGCGCCGGGGCCTGGGCGACGGCTGGCGTCGCGTTAACACCGGGCGAGGCCGAGGGCGCGTCGGTGATGAAGGTTCCCTGCACATCGTCGGGCGGGGTGAGGCTCGCCGGCGCGGCGGCGATCGGCGCTGTAGCAATCGGCGCGGTAGCGCTTGCCACCTTGCCTGTCGAGGCAAGCACTGCCGAGGGCGGAGCTGCTCCGGTCAGGATCGTCGTGGCCGGGGCGAGCTGTTGCGATTGCGGAACCGCGGCGACTGTTCGCAATTCACCTGCCGCGGCAGCCAACGGCCCCAGACCGATGGCGACGACTCCCATTATTCGTGCGAATCTCACGACCATCCCCCCTTTGCAATCGATACCGAAGACTTGGCGGAAACGGCACAGAGCGGAAAACCGTTTCAAGCCTTTCTTACGATTCGACCGTTTCCACCCCTAATTGCAGAGAAATCGTAACATTCGGCAGGCTTTCTCCCAGGTACCCATTCCCTGCGGACTTCGCACCTTCGCGCTACATGCGGTTCCCTGGAGAGACGGGTTGACTGGGATAGCCTGGGCATTCCAGCGATGGCTTTCTCAATCCGCGCAACATGAGCGCGGCGCCCATCGCCCTTTACTGGGGAGGGGGAGTGAGGGGGCAAATACTATCGGGGAGCGAGTTTTACCGCGCCGCCGCGGCAGCCTCGCCAAGCAACGTCGCGGGGGTGATCAGAAACCCGGAAGCGCTCCGATTCCCGGCAACCACGAGCAGATATAAAACGGCCGCGGCGTGGCAATATTGAGAATCGCCGCGAGCTCGCCGACCGCCGCCACTTGCCGAGCGTCGTGCCCGGCGGCGGCCTGTTGACCGAGCGCGGCGGCGCCGAGCGCCGACTTGCTTTCGGAGCCGAGCATCAGTTGGTCGAAGATGCCTCCGTTCTTGACATACTTCACCGCTCGGGTCTTCGATTTGTTCAGCCCGGCTTGCGTGACGGCCTGATCGATCGCGTCTTCGATATAACCCAGGTCGTCGACGAGTCCATGTTCCTTGGCCTGATCGGCCGCGAAGATGCGGCCGGTGAACACCTCGCCTTGCCACTCGGGATTGCCGCAGGCGCCGGTCGGCTGGCCAGCACGATCTCCTTGAAGCGGGCGAAGCTATCGTCGACGAGCCCCTTGAGAATCTCGCGTTCCTTTTCCAGTTCTTCCTTGCTCACTTGATGCGTGATGCTACCCATTTGCTTGAGCGGATGGCTTGAAATCGAGTCGTCGGCGATGTCCCATTTTTCGAGCAGCTTCGAGACATCGTAATGCGGAATGATCACGCCGATCGAACCGGTCCAGGTCGTGGGCTCGGCGAAGATCGAATGCTCCTTGTCGCCGGCGGCCATCGACACATAGTAGCCGCCGCTGGCCGCGATGCCGCCCATGCTCACCACCATGGGAATCTTGCGCTCGGCGAGCATCTCCTTGAGGTGATGGTAGATATAATCGCTGCCGGTCACGGTGCCTCCGGGCGAGTCGACGCGAAGCACGATCGCCTTCACCTTCTTATCCTTGCGAGCCCGATCGATTTGCTTCTTGATGAAGCCGTCGCCGTGCATGATCGTGCCTTCGATCTCGATGATCGCGACTTTGTCCTCGGCGTCTTTGTCGAGCGAGTGATACTTTTCGCGGACCTCCTCGTCGCCATCGAGCGATTGCTGCTTGGCGATCGTCTCGAAGTTCATGAGCAGCGACAGTCCCAACACGAGGCCCAGGAACCAGCGGCCAAATCGGGCGAGCCCGCGGGCCGGGCCCTGCTCCAAGATAATGCGAACCGGCCGGTCGCCGGAAAGAACGACCGGCGTGGGGCCGGCGGGCTGGGGACCATCTTGCGAATGCGAAATATTCATGCGGCGCGAATCCTTGTAAATCGAGGACCGTGGGGCGATTTTTTTCAAGCGGCGGGGCGCGTTGGTGCGACTGAAACGCTCCGTCCGTGAAATTGTAGTTCACATGGGACCGCTCGGCGCGAGATCGCCCCAGGTTGGCCAAACCCGTCATTTTAAGAGAACCGGCCCAAATGGCAAACGCGATCGCCGCCGGGCGGTAATGTTCGGTGGCGACCTGAAATCCGTGCGCGGGCCGGATTCAGGCTGGCGGCTTGATCGCGAATCGCTCGCGGGTAAATCGCCAAGCAAGGTACGACATCGGCGGCGATAAGAGGAATAGCCCGGCGAAAAAAACGATCGGCGCCTGGTGCTCGCCGACGAGGATAGTCGCTGGAACAATCAAGAAAAGCGGCCCGGCGGTCCCAGCGAACAGGGCAATTTCCAATCGAAATATCCGAACTTGTCGTTCGTTCGATAAGCGTTGGAACGCCCGATTCCCGAGCCACATTCCGACAAGCATAGTCAACGCCAAGAGGATGTTGGCGAAAAATCTCGCGCCATAAGGCAACGAGTCAAACGGCTTCCCGGCAAATCGCTGCGCTCCGCCAATGAGCACAACGCACGCAGTTGAGCCGCCAAGCGCGCCCATCATCATCAAGGGAATTCCAGCGCGCCAGCGCTCATGTGGAGACAACGGGCGAAATTGCGCGGCGGCGCGGGCGCCGGCGGTGGAATCATGTGGCGCGTGCATCCACGCATTCTATCCGAGCGGCGGGGCTCCGAGGGTGGGCGGCAGGACCTGTCCCATCTGTTCGCTTCCCGCGGCCGGCGCCAATTCATTGATATGCACCGATTCAGGCGGCAACTGACTCCGATACGGACCTGCCTGGCAATGCGATCCGTAAGTCATTTCGACAAAGCAACTTGCATGCTATTAACAGCCCGTCGGGGCACGTTTAGCCTCGTCCGCGGGCAGCGGTAGCTTGCTGAGGGCGACCAGCGGAAGCCGCAGACGAGGCTAGACGTGCCCCGACGGTGGCTTGGTCGCACATGAAATTTAATTGCTAGGAACGACCGCCCGTGGCCTGGGAATCGCGTGGCGCGCGATCGGCGTGCAATTGGGCCACGGTCGCGAGAAGCTGGGCGGGCTCGACCGGCTTTGCCAGGTGAGCTTGATAGCCGGCCTCGAACGACCGCAGGCGATCGTCGGAGCGGGCGAAGGCCGTGAGCGCGATCGCCGGAGTTTGCAGACCGCGGCGGCGGACGTTGCGAATGAATTCATAGCCGTCTTGGCCCGGCATGCCGATATCGCTCAAGATCACATCGGGAGCGAACGACTCGACGAGACTCTCGGCCTCGGCGGCCGAAGCCGCCACGGCCGGAATCGCGTGGCAGTCGATCAGAAAGCGCTTGACCACCTCGCGCGCATCCGCCTCGTCGTCGATAATCAGCACCTTCACGCCATCGAGTCGAGGTAGCTCTCGCGGCACTCGCGGCTCCGGGTTCGCGGCCCGGGGCAGCGCGGATTCTTGTTCGGCGAGCGCGGCGCGATGCACCGGAAAGCGAATGCGAAACGTGGCGCCTTGATTGAGGCCCGCGCTCGCGGCTTCGATCGTGCCGCCATGCAGCTCGACGAGGCTCTTGACGATCGAAAGACCGAGCCCCAGACCACCATGTTGCCGGGTGGTCGACGCGTCGGCTTGCCGAAAACGCTCGAACATGTGCGGCAAGAAATCGGGATCGATGCCAATGCCCGAATCGGACACCGCCACTTCGGCGCGGCCCTGGCGGCGCTGGGCGACGAGCCGGATCAGCCCGCCCTCGGGAGTGAATTTCGCGGCGTTGGTCAATAGATTCCAAAGCACCTGTTGCAGCCGGCTGGCGTCGCCGCTGACGGCGCCGAGCTCGGGATCGACCATTCTCTCGAATCGGATATGCTTCGCGGCGATCGCCGGCTGCACGACTTCGATCGCCGCGTCGATCACTTGCCCGAGCTCGATCGTCTGGATATCGAGCCGCACCTTGCCGGAAATCACGCGGCTCATGTCGAGTAAATCATCGATGAGTTGGGTCTGCGCGCGAACATTGCGATCGATCACGGCCACGGCCTGCGAGACGGTCTCGGCGTCGATCGGTCCGAGCTTGAGCAGTTGGGTCCAGCCGAAGATGGCATTGAGCGGGGTGCGCAGTTCGTGGCTGAGCGTGGCCAGGAACTCGTCTTTCATGCGGCTCACCCGCTCGGCCTCGCGGCGGGCGGCTTGTTCGGTTTCGAGCAGTTGTTGCCGATTTTCGGCTTGGCGGCGTTCCTCGGTTACATCGGTGTGCGTGCCGAACCAGAGCAGCACGTTCCCGTCGGAATCGCGAAACGGCAGGGCCCGCGAGAGGTGCCAACGATATTCGCCATCGTGGCGTTTGAGCGGAAAGGTGTCTTCCCAGGGCTCGCCGCTGGCCAAGGCGGCGCGCGATTTTTCATTGACACGCGGGGCGTGGGCCGGATCTTGCAGCCGGCTCCAATCCCAGTCGTCGGGATTTCCCCCGGCGCCGCGGTAGTCGTGCCAGCGCTGGTTGTACCAGAAAATACCGCCATCGGGCATCGCCATCCAGGCAAGCTGCGGAATCGAGTTGGCCATGGCCTGAAAACGGTCTCGCGTCTCGCGAAGCTCGACCTCCGCCCGCTTCCGCTCGGTGATGTCGAGCGTGGTTCCGTCGAAACGCCGCGGCCTCCCGGCCGAGTCGCGATAGGTGTGGCCCGAGGCGCGAAGCCAGCGAATTTCGCCGGTCGGCGACACGACCCGGTATTCGATGTCGTAAGGCTGCCCGCCCTGGACACAGGCTTCGACCGCGGCGCGGGTTCGCTCGCGATCTTGGGGATGGATGAGCGAATAGAAGAGCTCGATATCCACGTCGGCGTCGTGCGGGAGCCAGAAGTGATCCTTGCAGCGCTCGTTCCACACGATCTTGCCCAGTGGCATCGGACAATGAAAGATGCCGAGGTCCGACGCGTTGACGGCGAACTCGAGCTCTTGCTGCAAATCGCGCATCCGAAGTTCGGCCGCGCGGATCGCCTCGATTTGGTCGCGAATCTGATACTGCCGGTTGCGCCGCGAAGCGCGGTTTGCACGGCGCTCACGACGCTCCGCGTCGCGGCCGGGCGCTCGATCAGCGTGATGTTTCGCAGCCGGGAGAGAATCGCGTTGATCGCCGGCGATGGCGCGCCGCCGCCCAGCAGCATCACGATCGGCAAGTCCGACCAAGGTTCTTGCCGAGCGAGCTCCGCGAGCAGGTCGTCGACGCCCGAAGATCCGATGATCTTCTCGGTGAGCAACAGCGCGCCGGCGCCGGCGGAGATTCTTTCGGTGGCGGCGCGGAGATCGGCGAAAATCTCGCATTCGACGCCGACCGTGGCCAGCAGGCCCCGCGTGACTTCGCCATCGCGGCGCGTGGGCGGCACGAGCAAAACTCGCAGGTCGTGCGTGTGGGCGCCGCTGGTCAAAACCATTCTCCCCATGAACAGATCATGGATTGTTCGCCGCGTTGGGCCGAGGGGCGGTGAAACTTGCTTCGATCGGCGTCCCTGTCAACACGCCGCGCAGATAGCGCAGCGGCTCGCCGAGATGAATCCCGTCGGAGTCGAAGTAGAGCTCACGGATGCTTTCTTCATGCCGGCCACTGCGTTTCTTCACCACGGAGATCGCCTTTTTCACCATGCCGGCGTGCTCGAAATAGCGGTGCAGCACGACCGAATCGGCGAGATAACTCACATCGACCGGGGATCGCATCGCGGATCCCAGCAGGCCATGCTGTGCCACGACCATCAGGGTCGTGACACCGCGGCGACCCAAATAAGATAGCAGTTCGTGAAGCTGCGCGGTCAAGAACTTTTCTTCGGGCATCGCATGCAAATAGCCATTTAAACTGTCGAGCACCACGACCTTCGCCCCGTGGGTTTCGACGGCCTCGCGCACCATGTGGGCGAATTCGCCGGGCGATAGCTCCGCGGGATCGATCGATCGGACATTGATTTGGCCGCGCTCGACTCCCTGGCTGAACCGGACGCCGAGCGAGCGCATGCGTGCTTCGAGCGTGAGAGGGCTTTCATCGATCGCGAAGATCACGGCGTGGTCGCCTCGCTCGGCCGCGGCCACGGCATATCGGACCGCGACCGTCGATTTGCCGGAGCCGGCCGCTCCGATTAGCAGCGTGCTCGTGCCGCGATCGGGACCGCCGCCCATGAGGGCATCGAGCGAGGCGACGCCGCTCTTGATCGCCTCGAGCGCGAACGGTTCCGAATGCTCCGAAGCGATCAGGCGAGGAAACACGTCGAGGCCGCCGCGGCGGATTGCATAGTCGTGAAATCCGTCGCGAAAGTCGGAGCCACGAAACTTCCGCACTTGCAGCCGCCGCCGCGCGGCGCCATAGGCCGGGGTGTGCTGCTCGAGCGCGATCACGCCATGCGCGATGCTCTGCACCTGCAAGTCGGCCGCGTCGGCGGTCTTGTCATCGAGCAGCAGCACCGTGCAGTGCCGACCGACGAAAAACTGCTTTAGCGCCAAAATCTGCCGCCGATAGCGAAGCGGGTTTTGGGCCAAAAGCCGCAACTCCGAAAGCGAATCGAACACCAACCGGCGGGGATTGATCCGCTCGACCGCGGTGAGCACCCGTTTCGTGGTTTCGGCGAGCTCGACCTCCGAAGGGTGGTACATCGTGATTTGCGAATCGACTTCGAGATCGCTTTCTTCGGTGATCAGTTCGACGATCTCGATGCCATCGAGCGACCAGCCATGGCTTCTCGCGCCGGCAATCAGCTCCTCCTTGGTTTCGGAGAGCGTGATATAGAGACACGACTCCCCGCCGCGGACGCCTTCGAGTAGAAACTGGGTCGAGAGCGTCGTTTTACCCGCGCCGGGATTGCCCTCGATCAGATAGAGCCGATGGGCTATGAGGCCGCCCTTGAGAATATCATCGATGCCCGGAATGCCGGTGCGCCGCCTGCTCCGGCGCCTCCTGCTCGAAAGATTCCATGAAGTGAATTTCCCCGCCTGTCGCGTGACGATGCGCTGACTGAAAGAGTCGATCATTTGCGATCTTCGACCACCGCGAGGAGCGACGGAATCCCCCCCAGCATGTGAATATCTATTAGTCCCACGGATCGCTAAAAAATCAAATCCAAAAGCCCACGCGTGGCGCGAAAATAATTGTGGCGTTTCGCAAGCGACGCGATCCTTCTCCCGCCAAACGGCAAGCCCCGGGGCGAGCGAGCGTCCGCTTTGGAAAGAAACCCGCGCCGAAGAAACCGATGGCGTCTCGGCGCCGCGCCCGTTGGGTCACTGCTCCAGCTGGGTCACTGGGCCGGTTTGATCGTCGTGATCCACATGATCGGCTTGCCGGCGTCGTCGGTGCGCAGCTCCGGCTTGAGCCGCGCTTGAAACAGCACTTTTTGCAATATCTGGCTGTAGCTGAGCTTCTTCGCGGGCAAATTGATTTTGACCTTGGCCGGCTCCACCCCATGCAGCGCCATCGCGTTGTAGTCGAGCAACAATGGAGTTTCGATCAGTTTGCCGATCTCCGCGAGCGCCTCGGGCAGCGGAGTGTCATTGATCTCGACATCGGTCAATTCATAGAGTTTCGGCAGCACCTCGAAATTGCGCTTCTCGAGCTTCCAGCCGATCGGCCAATATTCGCTGCCCGTCGGTTTGCCGACGCGATACGCGATTCCGCGCGAGCCGCGCTCGGGCACAAGCGCCAGTCCCAGCGGCCGCGTCGCGGCGGCGAGCGCCGTGCCGATGGCCACGCCCTGGAGCTCGTCGGCCACGCGGGCATCGGCGAGCGCCTTGGCGGCGGCCGGGTCGAGCGAGATCGGAAAGGCGCGTCCTTCGCCCGCCCGCTCGATGAATTTCCGGAGCGGCATGTCGAGCGTCGAGAACTCGATCGTGTGCTTGAGGTCGTCGTTCACTTCGCGCAGTTGGTCGGGCGAAAGACCGAAGGCGGTTCGCTGGCCGGCGATGGCGCCCACGCCGCCATTGCCGAGCTGGTCGAGCCATTGCTTGATGCGAGCGCCGTCGCGAAGCGTGAAGCGAGCGCCGGGTAGATACAGTTCGTTGTTGAGCTTCACCGCGGCATGCACTTCATAGATCGGCGAGTTCTTGTCGCCCACTTCCTCGACTTTGAGCTGATCGCCCGGCTGGGCGGCGTGGATGCGAAGGTTCGAGGCGCCCGCGGCGATCAGCACGTCGTACCACTCTTTCGAGGCCGTGATCGGCGCGCCTTTTTCCAGCGACACTTCCATCACCACCGGCGGCTTGGCCAGTGAGCCGCCCGGAGCCAGCCCAAGCGACAGGAGCGCGATGGCCACCCAGGCGCAACCGCCCCGCGGAGCGAGATCGCGGAACACCCGCGACGATCCTCGCCGCGGAAATCGTGATTGGGGGCGCATGACAGGGCTCCTGAAGTTCGGGCGCGGAAGGGCTCCCAGACCATGCTATTGTAGCACATCGAAGGCCAATTGCTCGCCGCGGCGCATACCCGCGCGAAGCTGCTCCCCGAATCGGGCGACTGACGCCTCAGTCGAGCAAATCGCCAAGGAAGCGATCGAGCGCGGCGTTGAACGCCGCCGGATTCTCGAGCGGCGTCATGTGGCCCGCCCGCGCCACGATCTCGAACCGCGCGCCCGTGATCCGCTGGGCCATGGCCCGCATCTCCTCCGGCGGAGAAATCAAGTCGTGTTCGCCCACCAACAGCAGCGTCGGAGTCTGGATTTCGCCCAAGAAAGGGCTCATGTCGGGCCGGGCCGACAGCCCGCGAATCGCCGCCGCCACGCTCTGGGGCCGGGCCGCGAGAATCGTCTCTTGCACCGCGGCGATCACGCCTGGCACGCGCTGGAAGGACTCGGCCGCGAACAGCCGCGGCAGCATCGGCTCGGCGACATATTGCGTGCCGGCGCGAAGCAGGTGATCGATCATCTTCGTCCGCGACTGGATCGCCTCGGGCGAATCGGCCTGGCTGCGAGTGTCGGCGAGCACGAGCGCTCGCACGCCGCCCACGAAATTTGCGATAGAACTGCCAGCCGACATAGCCGCCCATCGAGAGCCCGCAGTAGATCACGGGCGTGTCGATTTCAAGCGCGTCGAGCAGGGCGGCAAGATCGTCGGCCATTTGCTCCATGGTCACGAGATCGACGCCGGCCACGCTGTGGCCAAAGCAGCGCAAATCGGGAGCGATCACCCGATAGCGGTCGCGAAAATGCTCGACCTGGGCCGACCACATCCGATGATCCATCGGAAAGCCATGCACGAAGAGCACGACCGGCCCTTGACCTTCGTCGCGCACGCAAAACGGATCGCCGCCAATGAACACGGTTCGCATGAAAAACTGTTCTCCAGGGTCGAGGGAAATGGGCGGCGTTCGCGGGCGAATTGTAAAAACTCCATGCCGGCGCCTTCGGCTTGGCAACGCCCTTTGCCTTGGCCGAGCGCCGGGATTCAAAACGCGTCCATGTCGACCACGTCGTTGCCGGCGCGGGTCACGAGCGCGTCGTACAGAACCAGATCGATATCGTCGTCGACAAACCTCGCGGAACCATCGCCCAACAAGTGCGCCACCGCACCGCCGGCATGCATGCTCGAAGGTCCGTAGTCGCTGTTGATCGCATTGGTTCCACCATATTCAAAATACGGCATGGCGTTGATCGAAACCACGGCTTGGGCATAGCTGGGAGCGTTGTTCTCATCAAACGGCTGCGCCACCGCCATCGACGCCGTGCCATCGATCCACACCGCCGCGTTCTGCTCGCGAGTCTCGGCCAAGAACAGCGTGTGCGACTGGCCGTCGGTAATGTCGCGCACCCGCGTTTGCGAGAGCGGGTAGAACACCCCATCGGGATGTCGCTGGCCTTCGGAGTCGGGGTCCCAGAGCGCGCCCACCGTCGTGCTGCCCAGGGCGATGTAATTGCGAATCGCATAGGTGGCGCTCAGACTCGCATAGAGCGGATCGGTCGAATAGTCCCCGCCATCGAACGACGGGCAGCGATAGGTCATCACGATCTGGCTCCCCGCCAACAGGTTTTGCGGGTCGAGCGACGAAACATCGAAATGAATCGAGCGGGCCAGCGGCGCTTGCTCCATGTAAGGCAAGACCATGCTTGCCCAGCTATGGAGCGACACGGTCGGCTGCTTGGCATACGACCACGCGCCGGTGTTCACATCGCTGGTGCTGCTCGAGGGATACCAGCCGCGCGCCGCTTCGTAGTTCATCAGCGCGAGCCCGATCTGATGGCAGTTGTTGATGCAATCGCCGCGGCGACCGGCTTCGCGCACCGCTTGAATCGCCGGCATCAGCAGCGCGATGAGCAGCCCGATGATGGCCAGCACCACGAGCAGCTCGATGAGCGTGAGACCCCGCGTGGAGGTCGGAGTGTGAGTCATGGGAAATTTTTCGGCGCCGGGCCGAACACAAGGATTCTCGGATCGCCAGGGCGACGCCGCGGATGCCGCTTCCGCTTTCGCGAAGCCCTTGACCCAACCCGCGGCGCGATCGCTCCATGATACCAGCTTGCCCAGCGGCGAGCGCAATGCGCTCCGCGTGCGACAGGGCGCCAGGCTTTTCCTGAACCTGCGGTCGAAACGACAAGCCGCGCCACGGGAAACGTTCCCCGCCGCACGCCTGGGCCGCGGGCTGGGCAACTCGCTGGTGATCGCTAGTGAGCGCTATCTCCAAACGACCAACAACGCACGACGCACTTCAAAACCGCCGCCGAGTTCGATAAGACGACGGCCAAATCCGGCCGCGCTATGCGCAGATCCGCCGCGCGCCGTGGAGAAACCCAGTAAACCGGGTAAGATTGCGTCGGACGCCCCATTAAAAAACCCCGGGAAAACCGTGATTTCCCGGGGTTCAGTGAAAATTCTAATGGGCGACACAGGACCCGAATTGATGAAGAAATCGCGGGAAAAACAGGGGTCACAAAAGCGGACGATGCGAATTCCGATGCACGCGATGCAATTGACCCCGATTTGTCCGCGGTAATCGACGCTTGGCCGGCATTGCCCGCGGCGATTCGTCGGGCTATTCTGGCGCTCGTGGGCGACTGATCCCGGAATTGTGTGCGATCGACGCGGGGGATTCAATGCCTTTGAAGCGAACCGCGAATTTGCTGCTCGACTGCTACCGCTTCTATCTGGCGGCGGTTCAGGAATCGACGGCGGCGGCGATCCTGGCGGCGGCGGAGTCGATTTCCGATTCGTCCGCCGACCGCCCGGCCGAAGGCATGCTCACGATCGCGGACGCCGCGCGGAGGTTAAATGTCTCGCAGCCGACGATTCGGCGGATGATCGACGATGGACGGCTATCGCCGAGCAGGCTGGGCCGCGGCAGCATCCGCTTTACCGCGGCCTAGCTCGACGAATTCGCCAGGCGGTCGACCGGCGCTAGTGGCCGCTGGCCCTGATTGCTATGTCGCCCCAGCGGTCGCGGGGGCGGCTGGCGGCCGAGAAAGCGGTTTGGCAGGAACAGGAAAGGCCCTAAGGCCAAATGCGTGTTCGCGTGCTTCACGACTCCCGAGGCGATGGGAATGATTAGCATAACCTGCAAATGCGGCAATCAGACAACAGCGCCGGAGTCGGCCGCCGGCAGGCGGGGGAAGTGCGCGAAGTGTGGGGCGATCGTCGTGATTCCGTCCGATGACCGACTTCCGCCGGCTGTTCCGCCGAGCTTGCCGCCGGCCGACACGTTCCAGGCATCGCCGACGCCCCTTTTCGATCCGTCGTTCTCGCCGGTCATGCCCCTGGCTCCGACGCCTTCGGCGTTGGCCCCCACCGGGCCGGTTCGGTCGGCGGGAGCTGAGTTTCGCGTTGCCTTCGCGCCGTCGACGCTCGGCCTGATCGTGAGTTGGGTCGGTGTTTTTGGATGCGCATTTTTCGCCTTGATCTTCGACGACAGCGTTTCCAGTTCGTTCGGCGGCGGTCATGAGCGAATCCACAATATGGGGCTGATGCTTGGCCGTCTGCTTGGCTTTCTGTTTTCGTGTGTGTTGATTGGAGTCGGAAGGTTTCCGGCCACTGCAAGAATCGTGCGGGCAGAGGCCGAGAACAAGTAGCCCGACCCCCGGAATGGCAAAAGCCAGCCGCGGTAGTGGCGGAACTAGACTTTGCCGGCATATTCCGTAAATTCGGCGCCCCTCGCTCAAGGGGCGCCTACGTCGTGCCGATAATTGGGGTGTCGACCGATGGCCCCAGCGACTAATCCCGTTTCAATCGCGCGGAGTGAACACCGCGCGCGGTCTCTTTATTTCGAGGAACCCATGACCACTTCGTCAGTTGTTTCAGTGAAATGCGCGCCGCTCCCGAACATGTCGGCGCTCATCGACGAATCACAGGAGCTATCGACGCTTGGATTGCATCGGCAAGCGTTGTTGTCAGCCTGTGCCGGACTCTATCGATCGCTGGTCGATCGCGCTCGGGCGCATGGGATCGGCGATCGGCTCACGGCAAGTTTTCGTCCAACGATTTTCAGCTTGGTCAAGAACTCCGAGAAACTTACTAAATCCGGATTGCTCGGCGCGGCTTTCGCCGAACGAATGCCGGCCATCGAGGTGGCGTTCGCCGGTGCGCTCGGAGGCAGGGAAAGCGCCTTGCAAGTCGCGGTCGCGCAAGAGGCGATCGGCTTGGCGCGCCAAATCAGCGCGTTGCCCATCGACTTGCAAATCGCCGGGCAATTGGCCGTGGATCGCATTTTGCCGCGAGGGGGAGCCAAGGCCGAAACTAAGCCGCGAGACAGAACCCATATTACCGACCTCTCGCTCCGCGCGATGGAATCCGAGATACATGCCAGCGGGTGCGAGTCGACGGCGGCCGAGCTGCTTGAGCAGGGCCGGCGGCTGGCCGATATGGGCTTGCTGATGGCGGCGCTGGCCGGCCCATTGGCCACGGCAATCGAACTCATTGTCAAAACGTATCGTTGCAACCATATTGGATCGCCGGACGGAAGCCCGCCGCAAGCGCCGAAGTTAAACCAGTCGATTGGCGGGGCCATTACCGAATTGGTTGAGGCAGGACAGATCGACCGGCGCGCCAGCGATGAGGCATTCGCGGCGCAAGGCGTTTGCCGGGCGGCGAAGCGCGGTTGCGCTGTCATGCGATCGCACTACGATTTCGTAGTGGACGTGGCGGCCCGGTTTCCGGCAACCGCCGAGACGGCCGACCGCCAGGCGGCGGCTTGAGCGCGAATCAGGAATTCGCGATCCGGCCGGGCGCATAGCTTGCCGCGGGCAAAGCTACCTCGCCCGGCCGGATCGCTGACCATGCTTTACGCGCTTAGAGCGCCGTGACTTTCCGCGCGGCGTGCCAATCGCGCCACGGCTCGCGATATCGTGCTGCGCAACGCCAAGGGCTTCTGCGATCTCGGACTGACTCATGCCGATTCGCGATTTGTCGACCAACTGGGATTCGATCGCTGACGAGCAGAGCTGCCTTGCGTCGTCAATTGCGTCCCCTATGTCGCGCGCGTCGTGCGTGGACCGCGACAGGACCGCATCAGTAAGCTTTTGTTTTTTCGGCACGCTCTTGCGGGCGCCGACAAGGAACGTCGCATCTTCGACCCCGATAAGGAAACCGGAGATTCGTTCGATTTCGAGCCCCAGCCGGCCATGAATGGCGCGGAGGCTTTCAATTAGTTCGCGCGCGACCAATGTCTCAATGATCGTAAGGGAGCGGCCCCGGAATTTTCTGAGCTTGGCCAAGATTTGTTTTGCGTTCGGATCGCCGGTGCGGAGTCGCCGGCGAGTCCGCTCCGAAGGGCCAAAAACGGCGACCGCGGCGCGCGACCGCCGGAATTCCTCCTCGATTGTTTTGGCCACATAGGCCGTCAGTTTGTCGGGCTCGATCGGCGGAACACGCGCGCTAAGGCCCTGCGCGATTCCACGCAATTTTATGAATGCGATCGAGAGCAATTCATCCTCTTCGAGCCCGCGTTTTTTTGTGGCCTTGGCGGCTCGGGATTCGCATGCTTTATGGAGCAAGCCACCGTTCACCCAATGCATCAGCAAGTCGTCGGCGGCTTTTCCATCGCCGGCCATCAGGCGGAGATAGATCGCCTTTTGCGTCGATTCGTGGCTCACGTGCGGCCTCTCGGATTGATTGACAGTCTGCCCGATAAAACAGAACCGGGCCAATATCAGTCGACATTCCCGCATCGGTAAATAAAGCCGGCACGCAAATTGTCGAAAGATTGCGCTTATGTCGATTATCCGCGGTCTATTTTGATTGTGGCTGCGAGAAGTGGGGTTTTTCTTGAGCTGTCTGGCAATTAGACCGCATCAGTGGCCCGGTGTTTATGGTGAGGGAAATCCATTCAACCGCCGATGCGGCATGCCCTGCCGTGATCGACGGCGTGGACGCCTATTTTCGTCCCGCGGCAATGGTCGGCGCTTCCTCGCGAAGCATCACCCGATGGGCCGAGCATGGCCAGTTCCCTGCCCCGGTCCGTGTCGGCCCCCGGATGCTGCGCTGGCCGCGGAATCGCCGTGACCGCCTGGCTGGCGTCGAGCATCGTGGGCTGAACCGATCCGCCGCCACGCGGCCCTAGCTCGATCGCGCCCGCGATCGCAAAGGGCAACATCGACGGCGATCGTCGAAGCGGTCGATCCGATCGCCGGAACCCAAACCCCCATCAAGGCCACGGCTGGCCGACACCCCTGAAAGAAACACATGGCGAAATTTCAAGACAATCGCGGCCGGGCTTGGTCATTGGTCGTCGACGCCGAGAAGATCGACCGAATCAAGCGCCACTGCAACGGCCTCGACCTGGGCAACCGCAGCCGAGAGCCCTACGACCGATTGGGAAACGAACCAGAGCTACTAGCCAATGTGCTCTGGCTGCTCTGCGAAGACCAGGCGGACGCCGCCGGAATCACGAGCACGCAATTCGGGGCGGCGATCGCTGGCGACGCGATCGGGCGGGCGGTCGATGCTCTTTTGAAAGCGGTTACTGTTTCCGTCTTTCCGCACGATGCGGCGATTCTGCTTGCTCACCTGCGAACGCCAAGTCGTCGATCGCGGTCGGATCGGCGACGTGCCGGCGATGCCGGCTGATGATTGCCGCTGCCGCGACGATCGAAATTGTCCGCTCCCGTTGGTCGCTGACGCACTAGCTGAATAGCGCGAAGCGAGCATCGCGAGCGCCACCACCACATGTCGCGGAAGCGACAATTATCAGCGGGCATCGCCCGCAAGGTCTTGGGAATATGGGCGAGAGTGAAATACGCGCCGGCAAGGCATACATCGAGATCGCGGCCAAGGACAAGGGTTTCCATGAAAAAATGAAGCGGATCAATGAGCGGATTCGCGAAGTCGGCAAGACGGTCGCGGAGATCGGCGGGAGCGAAGCGCTTTTCGCCGCCGCGAAGGAGGCGACCGATAAGCTATCGTCGATCGGCACGATCGGCGGCGTCGTGACCGAGGCTTTCCATAAGTGTCTCGATGTCTGGGTGGAGGGAAACAGCGCGCTCCAGGAAATGAGCGAGCGGACAGGGATCGCCGCCAGCAAGCTCGGCGAGTATCAGCACGCGGCCGAAATGGGCGGCAGCACGATCACCGATTGGGAGATCGGCCTAAAAAAGCTCCAGGCGGCAATCGAAAGCGCGGCCGAGGGCGCCGCCGACGCGCGCACGGAGTTCCAGCGACTCGGCATGTCGTGGCAGGAAATGCGCGCGATGTCGCCCGACAAGCAATTCGACCTGCTCGCCAAGAAGCTCGCCGGCCTTCCTTCGGCCACCGATCGCACGGCCGAAGCCATGAAGTTCCTTGGCCGCGACGCGCCGTCGCTCCTGCCGATGATTAAGGAGCTGGAGGGATACAAGCGCGAGGCCCGTGAGCTTGGCTTGGCCCCGACCGACGCCGAGGCCAAGATGGCGAACCAGCTCGAAAAATCGCAAATTCGCCTCAGCCGCGTTGTCACCGGCGCATGGCAGAAGATCGGCGGTATCGTGGCAGAGCCGTTCGAGCGCGGCTACAAGATCATCACCCAATTCGTCGCCGAGGCCACCAAATGGATGGCGGCGAACGCGGGTATCGTCAAGGGCGTGGCGATCGCGGGCATCGGCATGAGCGTTCTCGGCGCCGCGATGACAGGGGCCGGACTCGGCATCGTGGCGATGACCACCGCCGCCGGCGGCTTCGCTACCGTGCTTGGGCTGCTTGGCTCGCTTTTCGCGCCGGTTCCAATCGCGATGGCGGCGATCACGGCCGCGCTTGGCGCCGGAGGCTACGCGTTTTTCAAATACACCGAAACCGGGAAAGCCGCGGCCAGCGCGATCGGCAAGATATTCGGCCGCGTGAAGGGCACGATCCAAACCGCGATGGGCGGAATCTTCGACGCGATCGCCGGCGGAAACCTCGCGATGGCCGGCAAGATGGCCATGCTCGGCGTCCGGGCCGCGTTCGCCGACGGCATGGCCGCCCTGGCCGAATCCGTGGGTGGAGATTTTGGCGACATGCTCGGCAAGCTCGGCGAGCAACTAAGCGACGGCGATTGGAGCGGAGCATGGGAAACAGTCGTCAAAAATTCGGCGGCGATATGGCACGGCTTCTGCGAGACGATCGCGAACGCCTTCACGAAGACGATGCGCTTCGTGCTCGACAAACTCCAATTCGCGCAGAAGAAGGTTTCCGAGTTCTTTCTCCAAGACGCGGAAGACGGCGATCCGCTCGCGATGTGGATTACAGGCCACTCGCCAGAGGAAGCGGAACGCGCTGAAAAAACTCGCCGCCGATCAGTCCGCGGCGACCACGCGGCGCGCCGTGGAAAACGCCGATCTTTCTCGCCAGGCCGACGCTTCCCCCGATGACATGGCCACCGACGAAGCCGGCCGAAAGTGGAGTAAGGACGATCTGCGTCGCGAGCGAGAAGATATCCGCTTCGCGATGGAGCACCAACAGGGCGGAGGAGTCGGCGCTGAGCTCGACGCGCTTTATCGCGGAAAGCATGACGACACGGAACTCAAGCTCGACAATATCGACAAGTATTTCGAGCACCGCACGAACGAGGCCGCGAGCGCCCCCCGGAAGAACAACGCCGGCGGTCGCCAGCACATTACCTCGATCGGCGATCAGCTCCGCGACGAACTCGGCGCGCTCGCCTTCCAAGCCGCCGCGGCCCGTAAAGCGGCCGAGGCCAAGCACGACGAAGCGCACGAGGATCGCACGGCCGGACTCTTGCCGGCGATCGACAAGAAAATCATCGGCTCGTTCAGCGCCGCCGCGCTGATGGCCGGCGCCGGCGGAAGCTCCCCCGCGGCCCGCGCCGCCAACGCCGCCGAGCAGTCGGTCAAGCTCCACAAGAAGCAAATCAAAGCGATCGACGCCGTGAAAGACGCGATCGACAAAGCCGGCCTCATCGCGTAGGAATTTTTTAGCCACGGAAGAACACGGAAATAACACGGAAACGAATTTATTGCCCGTCGCCTTTTTCTGTGTTTCTTCCGTGTTCGTCCGTGGCCACTCCTTCTTCTTCTCCTTCTTCCACACCGAAAGCAATCCATGTCGACCGCGTTTACGTTCGACGAAATACCCGACTCGCGCGAGCAGTCGATTCAGCCGCCGAGTCTCACCATGAAGTTTCTCGCGAGCGGCGAGGTAGACGATCAGACCGTGCTCCTGAACGCCGCGCTCTCCACGGCGCAGACCGTGATTTCGACGATCGGCATGCTCTACCGGCAGGACATTCTCCTCGCGCCGGCTGGATTCGCCCGCTATATCGTCACGGTTCCCTATGCCCAAATGCAGCATCAAACCGGGTCGTATACCTTTAACTTCGACACGACCGGCGGCACGGCGAAGCAAAAATATGCGATCCCCCATGTCGGCTCATGGACGACGAGCACCGCGAATGCCACCGCCGCCGCCGCGAGCAATCCCTACAACGGCGCTATCGGCGTTCCGCTCGACGGCGGCGAGCCGGATGGCGCCGATATCGTGGTCCCGGCGCTCAAGTTCAATGTGACATACCGCTATCCGCAAGGCGTAGTGACGCTTCCCTTCACGCGCACGCTTGCGTCCGCGACGGGTTGCACGAACTCCGATGTGTTCCTTAATTTTCAGCCGGGCGAGCTGCTGTTCCTTGGCGCGACCGGCAACGACGGCAGCGCCACGGAAACGGAAATTCAATTTCAGTTCGCCGCCAATCAAAACGCGACACTGACCAGCTCTCCGCCGCTCATAATCAGCGGCATCGGCCCAATCACCAAGAAAGGTTGGGAATACACCTGGGTAAAATTCAAGAACGCCATCGGAACGAACGCGAGCGGCGATCAAATCGCGAGCCTCGTGGCGGATTGCGTCAACGTCGAGCAGGTGTATCAAAGCATTTCGTTCGCCGACACCTTCGGCTGGAGTTGATAACGGCCAACGCCTTTTTTGTTTGATTTCCGCTTTTTTCGCTGAAAATAGGCAGCAAAAAAAAGCATGGCCAATTGTTCGCCGGATAAGCCGGCCAACGAAGCGCACCCTATTGGCGCCCGTTGGTCGGCTTTTTATTGGACAATCAATGCTCAACGACGCGCTCCGCTACGCCGAACTCGGCTATCCGATCTTTCCTTGCGCCGGGCGCCAAGCAGCCGGCATGCGCGGCTGCAAGGAAGCCACGACCGACGAGGAACAGATATCCGCCTGGTGGCAGGCGAACCCGGACGCGAATATCGGCCTGGCGACCGCCGGCCTGATCGTGGTCGATGTCGATGGCAAGCATAACCCCTGGCTCGCCAATTCGCCCGATCGGGCGATGGAGTTGGCGGCCGCGCCGATGGCGCTCACGCCTTCCGGCGGCCGGCATTATCTGTTCCGCGCCGGCCGGGCGATGCTTTCGCAACACGGCCGGCAAGATTGCGCCTAAGGTCGACACGCGCGCCGATGGCGGCTATATCGTCGTGGCGCCCTCGATCGTCGATGGCAAGCCCTATGCCTGGGCGATCGAGATCGAGCCCCGCGAGCGATTGCCGGAGCCGCCGCGGTGGTTGCTCGCGCTCATTGCCAACGCGCCTGCCGGCCGCGAGGTGGTTTTGAAGACCGATGGCGTCGAGGGCGTGGCGATCATCGAAGGCGCGCGGAATGCCACGCTGACCAGCCTGGCGGGCTCGCTCCGCCGGATCGGACTGTCGCCCGACGCGATCGAGGCCGCGCTCCGGCTCGAAAACGTCAAACGCTGCCGGCCTGAGCTGCCCGCAAGTGAGATTGCCACGATCGCCCGCAGCGTGGGACGTTACGCGCCGGATGGCGTGGCGAGCGCCTTGGCCGAGGGCGCGTTGGGCGACGATGACCAGGAAATGAATGCTCAAGACAATGGCCCGAGCGATCCCGGGCAAACTCCGGCCGAACTGTTGAGCGTGCCGGGATTCATTGACGATGTAGTGCAATACACGCTCGACACGGCGCCTTACCCCGAGCGATCGCTAGCATTTGGCGGCGCGTTGGGGCTGCAAGCGTTCCTAGCGTCGCGAAAAGTACGCGATGACATGAACAATCGAACAAGTCTTTACGTGGTCAATCTCGCAAGCTCCGGCGCGGGAAAGAATCGGCCGCGGGCCGTCAATATCGACGTTCTTCATGGCGTCGGGCTCTCGGATGCGATCGGCGATACGATTTCGTCTTCTGAGTCGATTGAAGACAAGTTGTTTACGATGCCGGCTTGCCTGCTGCAAATCGACGAATTCCATGCCCTGCTGAATGCGATCCGCAGCGGTCGCGAGCAGCGCTATGAAATGATTTCCGCCACGCTCTTGAAGCTGTTCACTTCCGCGAACACGATTTACCCGCTGAGAATTCGAGCCGGCCAGGAAGCAAGATTCGTGGATCAGCCGGGCTTGACATTGTACGGCACGGCGATTCCGCAGCAGTTCTATGGCGCGATGTCGCCACGAATGCTCACCGATGGCTTGTTCGCCCGATTGATCGTGCTTGAAGCCGGTTTGCGAGGGCGCGGGCAAGAGACCGAACCGCAAGATGTCCCGCGAGCGATCGTTGACGCCGCGCGGCATTGGGCCGATTTCTTCCCGGGCGAGTCAAGGCGAGGCGGTAATCTTGCCGCTTGGCACCCCCAGCCGATCCTAGTGGCCGCTGACTCGGCGGCGAAGTCGTGCATTGCGGCCTTCCGCGCCGATGCGGACCGTGAATATAGCTCCGCCGAGTCGGAAGGCGATGAGGTCGCGATGGCGATTTGGGCTCGCGCTTCGGAAAAGCAGCGCCGGCTTGCGCTCAACTACGCGTGTAGCCAGAATCATTTGCAACCGGCGATCCAGTTGGAAGCGGCGGAGTGGAGCGCGAATTTCGTTCGCCACCAAACTCGCCGCATGCTGTGGATGGCCAGTTCGCATGTTTGCGATAGCGATTTCGACGCGAAGCAAAAGAAAGCCCTGCGGGTAATCCGCGACCACCGCGACCGGGGACATGGCGATGGCTGGATGCCGGCATGGAAGTTCAATCGCGGAACAAGGGGATGGACGCCGCGCGATCGCGAGGAAGTGGTCAAGAGCCTCGAAGGCCAGGGGCTTATCGACCGCCGATCAAGGCAGACGGATGGGCGACCTGGCGAATCACTCAGGATCAAGGGCCAATAGCGCACCCGCCGCGCAATCTGGTGGTAAAAAGTGGCAAGAAGGTTGGCCGACTCGAAACCCATTGCGCTTCTTGCCCTTTCATTACCACGTTTTTTCGACCAACGAGCGATCGCCGCAGAGCCTTGAAAAACAAGCATTTACAAACAACAACAACACCCTTATTACCTTATTGCGCTTTTTACCAGAGCCCCCGGAATTCGATTCCGATTATTCCCGTTGTCCGGTTTAGTCGGCGGTTTGATCGTGTTTACGCGTGACCCCCTGGTAAAAAGCGCAATAAGGCAAAAAGCCTCTCGCGGTCGTTTCGCGGTCTCTGGATTGTCTACATTCGAGGTATGCCAATGGAAGAACCTGATTTCGTTTTTGTCTGCTACGGTTGGAATAAACGGCCGGAGTCCGCTGGACCCGCGGCGGCGAACGTCGCTGACCTGGATACGGTAATCGATACCCCGCCGCCGACCGTCGAGCCGATGACGCCGGAGGCCAAGGCGTCGGCGGACGACGCCGCTATCAAATCGCGAGCAAGGCAATTGCTGATCGACGCGGCGCGTTGCGCGCATCATAAAGGCATAACGCGTTACAATGTTTCGAGGCTGCTCGATTTTGTGCGTTTGAACAAGCGGCGGCCGATCATCGCGGGCTTATTGTCCGATGGCCAGCTTGACGCCAAGTTAGTGCCGAATGGGGATTATAGGTCGACCATAGTTTATTTCCGCCCGATCAGGGAACGAGTCTTCGCCGCGATCGAAGCCGCCGGCGAAGGTGGCTGCCCCGAGCGATCGCGCGCGATGGAGATTGCGCATTCAGAGTGGATCAATGGGGCGGATGAACTGTTGACGGCCGGAAGAATTCGGGCGGAGCACACAAGCGAACTTCATGGCGATGGGACACGGTATTTCGTGGCCGATCTTGCATCACAAACCGCCAATCGCCGTCCGTGATTACCAACCCCTGGCGGTCATAGGCGGTCCGCGAGCCTCGCCGCATTGCCGCTACCGCCCCAATGGAAGCCGCGAGGCGCTTGCCAGAGTGTTCGCGGTAGCCACTTGGTCGAGGATCGGTCGATCGCTCGAATCGCGCCTTGGGCTCGCCTGATACTTTGCCGGTCGCCAGCCGGTCGGAAGCGACTTGCCGCGCCCACTGCGGCACCAACACGCGACACGGGGATTCTCTGCCCGCTTGGAGTCTTATGGGTCCTTCTTAGCGAAATTTCACGCGCGACCGCACCGGGCACAGCCGGGCTACGAGGTAAGTTTACGTTTACGGTTAAAAGCCGCACAACAGGCGCGATCGGCTCGACCGCGAAAAGCAAGAATATCGCCCAAGGCCACTCGGTCGGCGGGCCTTCGGTGGCCGCGATCGAAAGCGCCGCATCGCCGCTCCGCCCTCGCTCGACGGCCGCCGCCAAGCGTGATGGCGCTCTGGCAGGCCCCCGAGCCACGCCTCCGGCTCGCGAGCCGGCATGGCCCTCGACCGTTATTATTTCCTTCCGCCGGACAAACGATCGCCCGCGACGCCGCGGCATTGCGAACCGTTCGTTGTTCCGGTCCGTAATCCCTCTGGAGAACTCGAATCATGGCCGCCAAGAATTCCGCCGCTTCCAAGCCCGAGGCCCCGGCAATGCTGGTCAACCAGCGTGAAGCCGCCCGATTGCTCAGTGTCTCGACCCGAACCGTGTACGTGATGACCCGCGACGGCCGCTTGCCATGCGTGCGGATCGGCCGCAGTGTGCGCTACTCACCGGCCCAGCTCGCGAACTGGATCCAGGCCGAAACCGCTGGCCCGACTGTCGCGACCACGCCACCGATCGCCAGCGTGGCGACCATCGAGCCCTCGCTACAATTATCGGCCTAGGCTACGATCTTGGCTCACGCCTGTTTTCGCCCACGAAACGCAAGGAGAGTAGAAGCGATGGCCAGTATTTCCACGAGCAAAGATGGGCTGCGCACGATCTACTTCACGCGAGCCGATGGCGTGCGCAAGATACTGTACCTTGGCCGCGCGACGATGAAAACCACCGAGACGGTCAAGCTCCGTATCGAGGCGATCGTTTCGGCCGCGATCGCGAACGTGAGCCTTGATCGCGAAACAGCGGCCTGGCTCGGCGAACTGGACGACGATTTCTATGGCAAGTTGGCCGCGGTCGGCATTGCTCCGCCACGGACGCAAGCGGCGCAAGAAACGCTCGGCGCGTTCCTCGACAGGTTTATCGCCGAGCGGTCGGACGTGAAAGGCTCGACGGCGACCGTCTATGGCCACACGCGGCGATGCCTGGTCAAGTTTTTCAGCGCGTTGAAACCGCTTGGCGAAATCCTGCCGGCCGACGCCGACGATTTCCGCCGCTTTCTTGGTCGCCCGGCCCCGAAAGGCGAAGGGCTTGCGCCCAACACCGTCAACCGGCGATGCGGGATCGCCCGCCAGTTCTTTCGGGCGGCGATGCGGCGAAAACTGATTCGAGAGAATCCATTTGCCGACATGAAGGGAATCGCGGTCAAGGGAAATCGAGCCCGGGAATTCTTCGTGTCGCGTGAAATGGCCGACGCGGTGCTCGCGGCTTGCCCCGACAATCAATGGCGGTTGCTATTTGCCTTGAGCCGCTTCGGCGGCTTGCGCTGCCCATCGGAGCAGCTTGGTTTGCGATGGGGCGACGTGGATTGGGCCAAGGGGCGATTGACGGTCCATAGCCCCAAGACGGAACACCACGAGGGCCACGAGACGCGCGACGTGCCGATCTTCCCGGAGCTGCGGACCTACTTGGAAGCCTGTCGGCAAGAGACGGCCGTCGACGCGGAGTTTATCATCACCCGTTACCGCGACCCCGCGGCGAACCTGCGGACTCAATTACAGCGGATCATTCGCAAGGCCGGCTTACAGCCTTGGCCTAAGCTTTGGCAGAACTTGCGATCGACCCGGCAGACCGAGCTTTCGAGCCAGTTCCCGGCCCACGCGGTTTGCCGCTGGTTGGGCAATTCGCTGGCGATCGCGAGCAAGCATTACCTTCAAGTGACCGATGAGCATTTCGCCGATGCCGCGGCGCCAACAAAAAAGCCCGATGAATCTGCCTGTTTGTCGTCGCCAAATTCGAGCGACGATCGCGAATCGACCGACCGCCGGAGCAGCGAGCAGCCCGCCGCGCAGCTAAATGCCACTGTTGATCTTGGGAATCCATCCGGGCCACGCAACTCCGAGACGATGCAAAAGACGATGCAAAAGACGATGCAGACTGGAGCCGATTGGGATAATCTGGGCAACCCAGGAAAGAACAGATCGGAAGTGGACATTAAAAAACCCCAGGAAAACCGTGATTTCCCGGGGTTCAGTGAAAATTCTAATGGGCGACACAGGACTCGAACCTGTGACTTCCACCGTGTGAGGATGGTGCTCTAACCAACTGAGCTAGTCGCCCGCGGATTTTGGCCCGCGATCGTTATTGCATCACACATTCAAGACCGGCGGCGGACTCGGCCGGTTCGCGTGTGGGTTTTCTCCCGACCGCGGGGCGGACAATGATTTTAACAAATCATCGTGCCGCGGGAAGTCCTTCTCTAAACTAACACGCCGCGCGGTTTTTCAGGCGGCTGATTGGGGAAATCGGCGGCCGAGGTCGGCTGGGGGCTCGGCCGAGGCGCTACCGGCGATGCCAGCGGCGGCGGACTGGCGTGGCCTTATTTTAGGGCGGCGCCCTACAATCCGTCACCATGGCCAGCCACCGCTTTGCCCGATCGTCAGCCCCGCGACTCGCTGGGCGGGCCCGTTTTGCCGAGCGGCTCGCCGGCGTCCTGCGAGCGCCGTGGACCCAAAGGACCGAGGCATCTTGGTCTCGCGCGCCTTGGGCGCTCCTTGCGGCGGCCGCGGCGCTGGTGCTGCTCGGCTGGTTGGCGATCGGACGGAGCGAAGAGCTCGCCGGCGCGTCGGGCCGGTATCTGGCTCGGCAGACGATCTGGTCGGCGGCGGCATTCCTGGCGATGGTGCTCGCGGCGGCGCCCAATTATCGCCGGCTGGCGCGTTTTAGCTACGCGGCTTTCGCGAGCTCGCTCGTGTTGCTGGCGGCGGTGTATGTGTTTCCGCCGATCAATGGCGCCCAACGCTGGCTGCGGTTTGGGCCCGTGGGGCTGCAACCTTCGGAATTCGCCAAGCCGGCGTTTGTGCTCGCGCTGGCGAGGTATCTGGTGTATCGCGATAGCTATCGCCGCTTGGCCGGGCTCGCGATTCCCCTGGGGCTCATGTTCGTGCCGCTGCTCTTGGTGCTGAAGGAACCTGACTTGGGCACGGCGCTCCTGTTTCCGCCGGTGCTGTTCGTGATGCTCTATGTGGCCGGGGCGCGCATGCGGCATTTGACGCTCTTGGTTCTCGCGGCGCTGCTGACGACGCCGGTGGTCTGGTCGCAAATGAGTCGCGAGCAGCGTTCGCGCATCACGGCCCTGGTCGAGCAGACAGGCGGCGGCGAAGCGCCGACCGACGATGGCTATCACTTGCATCAAGCCAAGCAAATGATGGCCCTGGGCGGCTGGAGAGGAAGCCTCGTCGATGGCGAACCGATCGCCGATCGCTCGGCGTATTTCGTGCCCGAGGCGCGGACCGATTCCATTGCGAGCGTGGTGGTCGAGCGGCTAGGACTGGCGGGGCTGGCGGCGACTCTTGGGGCTGTTTGGAGTGCTGGTGTGGCGCGGGCTGCGCATCGCCCAAGCGACGCGCGAGCCATTTGGGCGACTGTTGGCCACCGGAATATGCGCGCTCATGGCGGTGCAGGCGACGATCAACATCGGCATGATGGTCGGCCTCGCCCCGATCACCGGGCTCGCCCTGCCGCTGGTGAGCTATGGCGGATCGAGCCTCGTGGCCAATGGCGCGTGCCTGGGGCTGCTCGTGAATGTGGCGCCTCCGGCCGGGCTATGAAATTGGCCACGATCCCTTTCGCTTCGCCGAGTAGTCTTCGCGCGCGGCGGTAGCGTCGACAAGGAAAGGCCCACGCCGCGGGCGTTGCACTAAACAGCTCGACACTCGCGGAGGCGGCCCCGGAACCGAAAATCAGTTCTCGCCATGCGAGCGGTTGTGGCCGCGGTTCCAGCAAGCTGGCGCCGGCTTTGAAACCGGTAATTTTGCCCTGGCGCCCCATCCGATGGGGACATTTCTAATGGCGCATGACAGCCGACGCAAGTTTCATCTTTCGAACACCGGGCCTGAGTGTTAAGCTACGAGGCGCGAGAATGGACCTGGTTTGCAAGGGATTGTCTTCAGCCACCGGCGCCGACGGGGTCGCTATCGGTCCCGTTCGCACTGGGCCAGTTGTTGTTCACGGGGCGCTCGCAGACGCGTCTGGAAACCCCGTGTTTCGCGAATTCGGCTGAAGCGTAGCGTGAAGGAGTCGCCTCCGTGTTTGTCGCTGCATCGAGCGAATGTTTTCCGCGGTTGTCGTTGGAGAGCGTGTATCAGCGGCTGGTGGATTTGGAATACACCAGTGTCGAGATCGCGTTGCACGAAAGCGGCGTCCAGCTCAAGCCGTCGCAAGTGCTCGCCGATTTGGAAAAGTCGGTGGCGCGCTGCCGCGAAACGTCGCGGCTCACGATCGCGGCCTACAGTGTCGAGATCGATGCGCCCGAGGAGTTGTATTACAAGCAGTTCGCCGCCTGTTGCAAGCTAGCCAAAGCCACGAAAGTGGTGGCGATGGTAGTGCCGGCCGCGGAACTGGGCACCCCCTTCAACGCCGAAATCGAGCGGCTCCGCAAGCTGGTCGGCATTGCGGGACAAGAGGGCGTGCTCGTGGCGATCAAGACCGAAACCGGCCGCATCACCCAAGACCCGGACACGGCCGTCGTGCTTTGCGACAATGTGAAGGGCCTCGGTCTCACGCTCGATCCGAGCCACTATATCTATGGCCCGCACGCCAACGGGTCGTACGACCATCTGATGAAGCATGTGTATCACACCCATCTGCGCGACACCAGCCGCGACAAGCTCCAGGTGCGCGTTGGCCAGGGACTGGTCGAATATGGCCGGCTGATCTCGCAGCTTGCCAAGGTGCATTACAATCGCGCGCTGTCGGTGAACATCACCGAAATGGACGACGTGGATCACAGCGGCGAAATGCGCAAGATGCGTCTCTTGCTCGAAAGTCTGCTGTAGCGCGCCCCACCGTTCGGCCGACGAATGTGGGAGGCGAATGGGCGCGGTCCCGTGGCGCGGACGGCGCGAGCGTCGACGGCGCGAGCTTGGGCGGTAAATGCCGTTGCTGGCGCTATCGGTTTTTCAACAGGGAGTGATGGCAATGCGCGGCGCTCCGATGCTTGCGGGCTGGGTGGCGGGGTTTGCAATCTCGACCGCGGCGCTGGCCCAGCCGCGACCATCGAACGCCGAGCCCGGCGACTTCATCGGACCCTCGTTCACGCTACCGATTCCCAGCGGCTCTCGGCCCTCGGGCGACGCCAACACGACATCGCCCAGTTCAAACGGCCCCGCCGAGTCGCCGGCGTATTCCTATCCGATCTCGCCGACGCCTCAGTACGCGCCGCGCATGGGCTCGGGCTCGAGTTGGCCGCCGGTCCATGGCGCGGCGGCCGAGCCGGTGGCGCCGGTGATGGAGGCGCCCGGCGTGGTCAGGACCGAGCCGACGACCATGGTGATGCCCGCCCCGCTGCCCCCGCGCGAGAGCCAGCCGCAAATATCGTCCAACGCCGAAGCCTGGCGCTACCGCTGGAGCGACGGGCGGTGGTGGCATTTTCAGCCCAGCGGGCAATGGCTCTATTGGTCGGGCGATCGTTGGGTGGAATATTCCGCGTCGCGCTATAGCGCGACATCGGCCATGGCGCGACCACCGGTGAGCGAGCGGCGATGGATCTTCGGGCGACGCCCCGCGCCGGCGCCGCAACCCGGCATGGGCCAACCCGGAATGATGCAGCCAGGCATGTTGCAGCCAGGCTCGCCCGATGCGCCGGCCGCGGGCGAGCCGAGTCCCTACGCGCCGACCTACCAGGGCGCAAGCGGCGGAATGCAAACCCGGTGAGCGTCGCGCCGGGGCGCAATGCCCACGCTTGCTAGAGCATTGCCAGCGTCGAGCGGCGGATTGTAATTCTCCTGGAAAAAAGTTGCGGCCCTTCTGGCGCGCGATACAATGCCGGGTGGCGCGCTGGCAACGCGCCTTCACGTCTCTCCATTTCTTTTATTCTGCCCTCGGAACGGCAGAAGGGGGATTCTCATGAGCGCGCTTCTTGCGTTGCGGTGGAGTGCCGCGCGGATAGCTTCCGGCGGCGCGGTGTTGTGTGCGGCGTCTTGGATCGTGGCGGGTTCCTCGTCCTTGGCCCAGGCCGAAGACCCGCCGGCGCCCGAGTTACTCAAGCTCGGGCACGGGTTGTTTCTTCACGAATGGCAAGCGGGCGATGCCCGCTCGCACGGTGGCGATGGCCTGGGACCGGTGTTCAATGCACGCTCCTGCGTCGCCTGCCATGACCAGGGGGGAGTCGGCGGCGGCGGATCGCTCGAAGCCAATGTCGATGTGATCGCGCCGACGGGTCGCTGGGAAATGGCAAAGCTGCGGGGCACGCATCCCGGGCTGGCCACCGAGCGCCGCGTGGTGTTGCATCTCTCGGGCACGAGTCCCGATTACTCTCCGTGGCGCGGCTCGCGGCTTTCGCTCGTTGCAAAATCGCGCAAACACCAGGACGTCGATCCCCTGCTTGCTCCGGTCAATGAACCTTCGCGGCAATCGTTTGTCGCCGCTTTCACGCAATTGGCCGAGGACGCGCAGTCCGCGCCCGCGGAAGTGCAGATCGAGCGCGGCATGGCGCTCCAGGCCAAAATTGTCGCCGCTTATCAAAACGGCGGCGCCTTCGAGCCCTCGGACTTCCGGATCGATGAACCGGTGAAGGAGTCGGCGTCGAGGGCGAATGTCCGCCGGCGCCGCGCCGCAGCCCATCCGCCGGCGCCGGACAATCAGATTGTCTCGACCGGTCTCAAGCTTTCGGAGCGAAATACGACGCCGCTCTTTGGCCTGGGCCAGATCGATCGCATTTCCGATGAGGCAATCGAAGCGGTCGCGCTGGAGGAGAGTCGCAATACGCCCAAGACAGCCGGGATCGTCTCGCGTCTGGAGGGCAATCGCATCGGCCGCTTCGGCTGGCACGCGCAGCAGGCCCGGCTCGCCGACTTCACGCTCACGGCATGCGCCGTCGAGATCGGGCTCGACTTGCCGGAGCATCCGCAAGCCGGTGATCCGCGGAAGCCGAACTATCACTCGCCGGGCTATGACATGGACACCTTGGATTGCGTGTCGCTCGTGGCGTTCGTCGCCAATTTGCCCCGACCGGTCGCGCAGGCTCCGGCGAATGTGAAGGCGGCTCAAGCCGCGCGGGCCGGGCAGGCATTCTTCGTCAAGATCGGCTGCGCGGAATGTCACCGAGAAACCGTGGGCGACGTGGTTGGAATTTATAGCGATCTCTTGCTCCATGATATGGGGTCGGAGTTGAGCGCGGGCCGCTATGGCGCTTTTATTTCCACCGAGGCGCCGCGGCGCGCGGCCGAGAAGCAAGCCGCTCCGCCTCCGCGCTTTGTGGATTTCGCGGCATTGCCGGTCGATGACCGCGAGTGGCGCACTCCGCCGCTTTGGGGAGTCGCGAGCAGTGCGCCCTATCTGCACGATGGCCGCGCCGCCACGCTCGAGGAAGCGATCGCGGCGCATGGCGGCCAAGGGCTGCGATCGGCCGAGATGTTCGCGAAGCTCACGCCGGGCAAGCAGAAGTCGCTGGTCACGTTTCTCCAGACGCTCGTCGCGCCGCCCACCGCCGAACGGATCATGCGGGGCGGCCACGGCTGGGGTGGGTTCGTGCAAGTTTGCGGACCCCCGGCCCGAACGAACCTACCGCTCGTCCGCGCCGCCGCGCCGGGCGACGTGGCCCGCGGGGAACGAGGCGCGATGAACGCCGACCCGTTCGCGGAGCGTTAAAAATCGCGCCGACGCGCGATCGCGGCGACGGACCTCGAAACACGCCGCCGCGATCGCTCTGGCTCGTAAAAAACGGCGTGTCCGCCCTTGCGCGATTGAATTTGGGCGGCATGCCTAAACGTGGAAGTCATTGCCGATAAACAACTACCGGTCCCGCCGCTAGACGATGCGCGCTGCCACGTTCATTGCATTTGCGGTAGGGCTTTTCGTTGCCCAAGGGACGTCGGGCCGGGGGGAGCCTGTATCCGACGGCCCGCGAAACGTCGTGAGCCGAGCGAAGACTGATTCGCCGGCGTTATGAACGCGCGACCGGTCACTGCGGCTTGGATTCGGCCGCCACGGGAGTGGCATGGGCCATTTCCTTCGAGAGATAGTCGAGCGCTTTTTGAAGTTGGCGGTCGACGAAAGGATGCTCCGCCTTGGCGCCGGCGGGCTTTACCTGGGCCGTCGCTTCGATCGCCGGCTTCTCGCCAGCCGCTTTATCACCCTCCGGTTTCTCGCCGAGGGGCTTGTCGCCGGTGGTCGTGCCGTCGGTCTTTTCCGTGGCGGCTTTTTCGGCGTCTGGCTTGTTGGGTTCTGGCTTGTTGGGTTCTGGCCTGTTGGGTTCTGGCCTGTTGGGTTCTGGCCTGTTTGCGTCGGGGGTTGGCTTGTCGGATTCGGGGGCTTGCCCGTCGGCGGTGGCCACGGCCAACGGCGGTTTGTGCGAGTGCAAGATGTCGCGCTCGCGACGGTAGCGCATCAGCGAGGCCAGCTCGTGGTCATCGCTCAGCCGGCATTCATAACCCTTGTCGGGCATCACGCCCCATTCGTCGCTCTCCTTGGCGTCGGGAAAGCGGTGGATGTTTTTGCCGCTCGGGCGCCAGTAGCTCGCCGTGGTCAGTTTCAAGGCGCTCTTGCCGTTTTCGAGGTCGATCACATTCTGCACACTGCCCTTGCCCCAGGTGCGCTCGCCGATAACCACGGCCCGATGATGATCTTGCATGCAGGCCGAAAAAATCTCGCTGGCGCTCGCGCTATAGTGATTCACGAGGATTGCCACCGGAAAGCCTTCGTAGGTGCCCTCGCGGGTGGCTTCCCAAGTGCGCTCGGGCGTGTTGCGGCCCTTGGTGCTCACGATGCGGCCTTCGGAAATAAACATGTCGCTGATCTCGATGGCGCTCGTGAGCAAGCCGCCAGGATTGAAACGCAAGTCGATAACCAGGCCGGCGAGGCCCTGCGACTTGAGCTCGTCGAGCGCGGCTTTCAGGTCATGGGCCGTGTCGCGGCTGAAGCCCGAGATGCGGATGTAGCCAATGTGTTTCTCGTGGTCGAGCATGAAGTCCCAGCGATCGTCGGGCTTGCGCACATCGCCGAGCACGGTGTCGACATGAATGATCTCGCGCTTGATCGTGACCACTTCCTTGTTCTTGTGGCCCGGATGCGCCACGGTGAAGGTCACGCTGGTGCCGGCCTCGCCTTTCAAGTCGCCGGATGGCCTCGTCGATCGAGAGTCCCTCGGTCGATTGACCTTCGATCTCGGTGATATGATCTCCCGATTCGAGGCCGGCCCGATAGGCGGGCGAGCCGTAGATCGGGCTCAAAATCTTGAGTTGATCGTGTTCGATGGCGATCTGAATGCCGATGCCGCCGAACTGATTCTCGACGCTGCTCTTGAATCGGGAGAGGTCCTCGCGGCCGATATAGTTCGAATACGGATCGAGCTTGCTGAGCACTCCGTGGATGGCGGCTTCCATGAGCTGACGCCGATCGACCTTCTTCACATAGTTGCGCTCGACCTGATCGATCGTGTCGGCAAACGACTGGTAGAGATCGTAATCGTCGTCGGTCGCCGCGCCCGGCTTGCGAGTCGATTCGTCGTTGATCTTTTCAGTCGCGGCTTTATCCGCTGGCTCCGAAGGGCCAGAGGGCGACTTGTCTTTCGTGTCGGCGTCGGGCGCCTTGTCTTTTGACTCCGCCGCGGGCGGCGCGGAGGGTTGGGTCGGCTCGTCGGCCCAGCTAGGAAACGGCTGCCACGCGAGCGCCGCGGCGCTCAGCGTGATTGCCGCGAAGTTCAACGCCAACACCACCAGCCGACGCCGACAACGTTCCATCGCGCTTACCTCCAACGCTTCTTCAAAAAATTGAACCGTGCGAATGCGACTCGAATCCGTGCGCCGCGAGAAGGCTCTCCCCCGCCGAGAGCCCCGAAAAACAGTGCCGAGAGAATCAACCATAAGCCCTCGAAGAGGGCCGCGACCCGGCCATTTCGCCGTGATTTGCGTCGGGCGATGTCGTCGCCCTTGAAACGACCGCCATCGAAGAGCGGTCGACGGCCGCCGAGTGGGGCCGAACCGATTGACGGATTCGAGCCCAATGACCGGATCGCATCCGAGGGGCGAATCCAGGCCGGCGCCAGGGGGCCACGCGGGCCAAGGCCCAAGCGATTGGCGAAACGGCGAATCTCCTGAATCGTTCGCGTCAGCGCAAATCGCAGGAAACGTCGTCGCATCGCAAGGCCTCTCCGACAGTTAACTTAATTAGAGTATAGTTACGCGGTCCGCGCCGGGCAATAACAGCCCGGCCGCGAATACCATCGGCCGATTTCGCGGAGTAGAATCGACCGCGATATCTCTCGCGGAGTTCGCGCCGGCGCCGCTTATCGAAGTTTTCTCTTATGGGCCTTGATCGGCGGTTCTTAAGCATGAGACTTTCCGAGCGCTCGCTGCCGACGCTGCTCGCCCCCCCAGCCCGGCTGCCCACGCTCCGAGTGATCTTCGCGATTTTCGCCCTGCCGTTGGTCCTGCTAGGCCTCTCGCGGAGCTCTACCGGTCGCGAGCCCGAGCGGTACTCCGAACCCGGCTCCGGCGAACGATATAGCATCGCCTGGGCAGACGGCGCCCGCACCCGCGCCGAGGAAATCCTCGATTGGGACCGGCCCGAGGGCAATCCTAGCGCATCGGGACAAAGGCTGTTCGATGCCCGCAATCCGGTCCGCATGGTCCTCGACACGCGACTGCCGACCGGCGCCGCGGAAAGCTTTATCGAGTTCGTTGGCGGCGATCGTTTGCCCGGCCGCGTGGTGGGATTTCTCGATAGCCAACAGCCCTCGGCCGGCCTTGGCCCACCGCGGCTACTGATCGAAACGTCCAGCAACTTCGACCTGCCCGGCGTCGTGGGCCGCACTCGCTTGCCGGTGGCGCTCGATCGCGTGCGCCGTGTCGTCCGGGCGCGGGCAGTAAGAAACCGGTCGAAAAAAACACGCTGCGCCACACCGATGGTCGCCGCGTTTCATTTCGCGTGGCCCGCTGGAAGGCCGATGGCCTTGAGCTGCTTACCGAAAACGGCATTGTGCGGGCCGCGTTCGACGAGATCGAAGATTTATGCCTCGACAGCGCCGACGACCGTGACATGTTTTTCCGCGAACTGGCCACGCTCACTCCCGCGCTCGATTCGCGGCTGATGCGGGTCGAAAGCATTGATGGCCTGCGGCTCACCACCTCGCTCGAGCGACTTCGCCCGCAAGAAGACCCGATCGCCAGCCGACGGGCGGCCAAGCGGGGTGGCAAGCCCGATCGGGCGCCGCGCTGGCTCCATGTCGTGCAGCCGGCCTGGTGCTCGAACCGCTCGGATTGCCGGCGAGGACCATCGCGTGTCGCATGTTCTTCTCGCCCGAGGAGTTGCCGCTCAGCCGGCTGCGGCCAGTGACGAATCGGCACTTCGGCGCGTTTACGGCCGGCTGGACGACCTATCACCACGACCGCAACGCCGATGGCAATCCGCTCTCGGTGCTTGGCGAGCGCTGGCCGTGGGGTTTGGGAGTGCGGGCCGGGCATGAGCTCCAGTTTGATTTGCCGGAATGCGCGACCGGCTTTCGGGGCAGCGTGGCGCTCGATGGCGCGGCGGGCTCGGGCGGGGCGGCGATCGCCCGGGTGCTCGTCGACGGCAAGCAGGTGTTTCAAAGCGAACTGCTCGTGGGCCAGCGAGCCGCGACTCGAATCGGCCCGATCTCGCTGGACCCCAAGCCGGGAACGCGCCTGACGCTGCTCGCCGATCCGGCCCATGGCGCGGGGCCGGAATTCGATCCGCTTGATGTCCGCGATGTTGTCGACTGGATCGAGCCGATTGCAACGCTCGACTCCTTGACTCTGGCTCGCGACGTGGCCCAGGCGAGCGACGCCGCCGCCACGGGCCTTGCCGGCTGGAGCGTGGCGCCAGCTGCGGGCGCCGACTGGCGGCTGGTGAATCTTTGGGACGGAGCGAATCGCTCGGCGCCGGCATTCCGTAGCGTGCTCGAGCTGTCGGCGCCGGTGACCTTCACGCTCAAACGCCGCGTGGCCCCCCCGCGAGACACGCTGGTGCTCTGGATCGCGGAGCTTGCCTCGCGCGGTCATTCGGCCCGCTCGACGTTCGAGGCGTCGCTCTCCGGGCGAAGTCTGGGCGTGGAAAAAACGCCGCCGTTAGGGAGCCAGGGCGAGATGCGCCCGATCATCATGCCGCTGGGCGCCCACGCTGGTCAAATGGTCGAGATCGCGATCCACATCGTCCCCACGCCCGGCAAGCGCATGCTGCTCGACTGGCGCGGCTCGATGTGGCGCGAGCCGCAAGCGGGCGATACGCCGCCGCAAGCCCCAACGCCGGGTTCCGCCGCGGGCAAGAAGCGCTAATTGCCGAATCGCGAGGCCGGGTCAACGAAAATAATTGATCCCCTGGCTTGACGTTTTTTACAACCCCGAGCAAAATGCGAAGGTCTCGCCGCGCGGAAGCACGGTCTCATGAAAAGGTCGTTCGACCCCTAGCCCACCGTGGCGAGATGCTTTTTGGCGGAAAAATCCGCATGACCGAGCGATGCAAGTCGTTGTTTGCGATGGCTTTACGTCAGTGATCGCCCCGTCTCGGGCGGGAAACGGCCGCTTATCCTCCGCAGGGCAGGCTGCTTTTCCAGATATCGCGACGAACACCGGAACATTCGTTACGATCGGGATGTTGGAACCCATCCCGAAAAACACGATCCTTTCCCAGCCGGTCCTTGCAGCGAGCCGAGGATTTGGCCACCCCCGATCTGTTTTTCTTGGAGGAGGCACGATGCGCGTGCCCAGGCAATCGAGTATCGAACGGCGTTTTTCGGCACGTAAGAATCGGCTCGGCTCGGGACAGTTCAGTTCCCGGCGCGTGAATCGCGACAGTTCGTGGTATCACACAACACTCGGCTGCGAATCGCTCGAGCTGCGCAATCTTCTCTCGGCTACGGCCTCGCCCGAAGTGCAGGTCGAGACCGTGAACAACACGAACGTCGTCGGCCTGACGGCCAGCCAAATCAGCACCGCCTACGGGTTTAGCAGTCTCTCGGCCTTCAAGACCTCGAGCGGCTCGACCGTGGCGGCCAATGGCGCCGGTCAGACGATCGCGATCATCGACTCCTACAACGATCCGAACATTGCCTCCGATTTGGCGAAGTTCGACACGCAAATGGGCCTGCCGGCCGCGAATCTCACGGTAGTCAATCAAAGCGGCGGCAAAACGCTGCCGGCGACCAATGCAAGCTGGGACCTGGAAATCTCGCTCGACGTGGAATGGGCCCACGCGATCGCGCCCGACGCCAATATCCTGCTGGTCGAGGCCAACTCCGACAACCTGACCGATCTGCTTTCGGCCGTGCAATATGCCACGACGGTGTCGAGCGTGAGCGTGGTGTCGATGAGTTGGGGTATGAGCGAATTCAACGGCGAAACCTCGTACGACTCCTATTTCACCACGCCGGCCGGCCATCAGGGCATCACATTCGTCGGCGCCTCGGGCGATTCGGGCTCGCCGGGCATTTGGCCCGCGCTCTCCGGCAATGTGCTTGCCGCCGGCGGAACGACACTTAATCTCACCACGTCGAACACCATTGCCAGCCAAACGGCGTGGAGCGACTCGGGCGGCGGCACAAGCCTTTTCGAAGCCGAACCCAGCTACCAAGCCGGCGTGCAGTCGACCGGCAAGCGGACCTCGCCCGATGTGTCGTACGACGCAAACCCGAACACCGGCTTCGCGGTGTACGATAGCTTGGCGACCGGCGGTCAGAGCGGCTGGTTCGAAGTGGGTGGGACCAGCGACGCGGCGCCGCAGTGGGCGGCAATCGTCGCCATCGCCGATCAAGGCCGCGTGGCCGATGGCGGCTCGACGCTCAATGGCGCACAGGCCGCGCTCTACAGCTTGCCCTCGAGCGACTTCCACGAAATCACGAGCGGCTCCAATGGCGGTTACAGCGCCACTGCCGGCTACAACGAAGTCACCGGCCTGGGCACGCCGATCGCCAACCTGCTGATTCCTGGCTTGGTGAGCTACACCAGCGGCTCGACCAGTTCCGGTTCGGGCTCCTCGGGCTCGAGCGGCTCGGGAAGTTCGGGCAGTGGTTCAACCGGTGGCGGATCTTCCGGTGGCGGCTCATCCGGTGGAAACCATGGCGGCGGATTTGGCGGGGGTTTTGGTGGATTCCATAATCCCTTCAGCGGTTTCGGCGGATTCAGCGGCTTCTTCGGCTTTGGCGGCCGCATGGACGACATCGGCTCGTCGACCACAACCGCATCGGTCGCGGCGGTTGTCGACGCCTTTGTCACGACGGTCCTGGCTTCGGAGGATAATTCCGCCGGACCGGCCGCGGCCACGTCTTCGACCGCCTTGGTTGGAATTCAGCCGACCGGTGTGCTGGCGACCGATAATACTTCGAGCGCCGCGGCAGGCGCGAGCGCGCCGGACACCAGCTCGACCGCCCCTTCGCGAATGATCGCCTTCGGCGATCAAAACTCGGATTTCGCCGAGACGAACGCGGCGAGCGATTCGAGTTCGCTCGCCGAAAGCCGCGACCTGACCTTCAATGTCGGCGCGACTTCGAACACCAGCGACTTGGCCTCGTCGCGCGAGCTCGCTTCGAGCGACCGTGTTCGGAGCGATCTCGCGGCGACCTTGGGCGATATCCGCGCGGCCGCGCTGAATCAAAGCGTTCTGCATGCCGCGGCCGGCATCCCCGCGGGATCGCTCTCGCCCGCGGTGGTCGACGCGGTGTGGTCTTCGGTCGAGCTCGACTTCGACGAGCCGGCGATCCTAGTCGCGCCTGCGCCGGCCTCCGCGGAGAATTCGTCGCTGACCTTGTCTTCGCCGGTGGCATTGGTCGTGGCCGGCGTGGCGATCGAATGGGCGAAGAGCCAAGCGCACGACCGGTTGGGGGCTCGCTATCCGTCGACGCTTCAAAAGCGTGAATCGCGGCGCGAATTTGGCGATTGAAAACCGACAGATGGATGACAGCAATCGCCCCGTTGTCTCGGAGTCTGGCGCCGCCGCGCCGCGCATGACCGCGGAAAGCGAACCCGTTTCAAAGCAAGCCGCGCCGCCGCTCGCTTGGCGGTGGTGGCCCTATGTGGCCCCGCTGGCTGTGTTCATGGTGGTCGGGTCGCTCGAGCCGACGCCCGCGCCACACGCCGCCTCGGCCGCCGTGGAAAGCGAGGAACCAGCCGCCGAGGAACATGTCCCGGCCCCGCCGCCGAAGCCGGCTTGGGCGAACCTCACGGCGATCGAATATCGCTGGTATCCGCTCGTGTACTTGGTGAAGATCGCGCTGACGTTCGGGGCGATGGCGGCGGCGTGGCCCATGTATCGATCGTTTCGCTGGCGGCTCGGCCGCTGGGCCGTGCTGGTCGGAGCGCTTGGCGCCGTCGTCTGGATCGGACTCTGCCGCTTGCGGCTCGAATCGAGTTTGCTCGCATGGGCGGGGCTTGCCGACTGGGCCGATTTCGGCGTGCGCGGCGCCTACAATCCGCTGGCCGAACTGGCCGGCCATCCGGCATGGGCGGGGGCGTTTCTCTTGCTGCGGTTCACCGGGCTCGTGATCGTGGCGCCGGTGATCGAGGAGTTTTTTCTCCGCGGCTTTCTGGCCCGGCTCATTGTGCATCCGAACTGGTGGTCGGTTCCGTTTGGTCACGTAAACGCGGCGGCGCTTGTGGGTCTCACCGTGTTTCCGCTGCTCACGCATCCGGGCGAAATGCTAGCGGCGCTGGTCTGGTTTTCGGGCATCACTTGGCTGATGGTCCGCACTCGCAATATCTGGGACTGCGTGGTGGCGCACGCGACGACGAACTTGCTCTTGGGCATCTATGTGGTTGCCAGCGGCGATTGGCGCTTGATGTAGCCGCCGGGCGACAGTCATCGACACGGAACGGCGTATAAACGGTTCGTTGGACCATCGCGATTCTCCGCGGGATAAAGAGGGCGGTTTCGCGCCGAACCACACGCACTTGGCGCTCGTCGACGCCAACAGCGGTTTGATCGTTTCGGAAGACGTGATCGCCATGACCCGACGATGAACATCATCCGCCGCCGGCCATCGAGGACGTGAAAGAGAACTTTGGCGGCGATGGGCCTCTCTAAAAGTTCGTCGAGGAGATCCTTTCTCGCGCGATTATGCGCTTGCTTGACGCTTGTGCGGCGAGCTATTAGCATGGCCAAGCTTGGCGGGAAGATGGTTTCAGCCCATTGGCGCCCCCGCGAGGGAATCGACGTAAAGTCGTTTCCTGATTCGCTTGCCCCCTCGCCCCAGGGAAAATCGTCTCATGGCTCGCAGCAAGGTTCGCGTCGCCGTTATCGGGCTCGGCTTCGGCGCCGAGTTCATGCCGATCTATCAAAACCATCCCCACGCCGAGCTCGCCGCCATTTGTCAGCGCTCGGCCGATAAACTCGAGTTGCTGGGCAACGCTTTTGGCGTGGCCAAGCGATATAGCCGCTATGAAGATGTGCTCGCCGATCCGGAGATCGACGCCGTGCATATCAACACCCCGATTCCCGACCATGCGGCGCAGAGCCTCGCGGCCCTCGAGGCCGGCAAGCATGTCGCCTGCACGGTGCCCATGGCCACCACGGCCGACGAATGCTTGGCGATCGTCGCGGCCCAAAAGGCGAGCGGCAAGAACTACATGATGATGGAAACCGTGGTCTATAGCCGCGAGTTCCTATTCGTCAAACAGCTTTACGAGTCGGGCCAGATGGGCCGGCTCCAGTTTTTGCGCGGCAGCCATCAGCAGGAAATGGGCGGCTGGCCCGGATACTGGGAGGGCCTGCCGCCGATGCACTACGCCACGCACTGCGTGAGCCCCTGCTTGTGTTTGGCCGGCGCCCTGGCCGAGAGCGTCGTGTGCCACGGATCGGGCCGGATCGATCCGGCGCTGCAAAAGAAATACGGCTCGCCCTTCGCCGTCGAGACCGCCACGATCAAGCTCCGCGATTCGGATCTGGCGGCCGAAGTCACGCGCAGTTTGTTCAACACGGCTCGGCAATATATTGAAAGTTTCGATGTGTACGCCGAGAAGACTTCGTTCGAGTGGCCGCGCGTCGAACATGAGCCGGTAGTGCTGCATCACGGCGAGACGCCGGAGCGGGTGACCGTGCCCGACTTCGCCGACCGGCTGCCCGAGGGCATTCGCCGCTTTACGACCAAGGGCGTGTACGATGGCGATCAAACACGGCATTTGTCGTTCTTGCAAGGCAGCGGCCACGGCGGCTCGCACCCGCACTTGGCCCATGAATTCGTGATGTCGATCGTCGAAGGACGGTCGCCGCTGCCCGACGCCGCCACGAGCGCGAACTGGACCCTGACCGGTATTTGCGCGCATCAATCGGCGATGCGCGGCGGCGAGCGAGTGACGATTCCTTGCGGATGACCGCCGCATGCCCTCGAGCCGCGGCCGAGCGCCGCGAAAAAACGAAACTCATGAATCTTTCGTCCATCTACGGCCCCGATAAATTTGGGCTGTCGTTCGAGCTCTTTCCGCCCAAGTCGGCCAGCGCCCGGGAAGACCTCTTCCGCCATCTCGACGAGTTGGTGAAGTTCGCGCCCGACTTCATCACATGCACCTATGGCGCTGGCGGCTCGACGCGCGAAAAGACGCTCGACATTGTGTCGGAAACTCGCGCCCGACATGGAGTGCCGGTGGCGTCGCATTTGACTTGTGTCGGCTCGACGCGCGACGAGCTTCGCGCCTATTTGAACGAAGCGCGGCGTCGAGAAGTGGAGATGATCGTCGCGCTGCGGGGCGATCCGCCGCGGGGCGAAACGAGTTTCCGCCCGGTGGATGGGGGGCTGGCTTATGCCAGCGAACTCGTGGCTCTTGTGCGGGGCGAGTTCCCCGAGTTCGCGATCGCCGTGGCCGGCTATCCCGAAACGCATCGCGAGGCCGCGAGCCCCGAGGCCGATCTGAAAAACCTGCGAACCAAAGTCTCGGCCGGCGGGGATGTGATCATCACCCAGTTGTTCTACGACAACCAAGACTTTTTTCGCTTTCGCGAGCGCTCCGAGGCCCTGGGCATCAAGGCGCCGATCGTGCCGGGCATCTTGCCGATCACGAACTTGGCCCAAGTGCAACGCATCTCCAGCATGTGCGGGGCCCGATTACCGCTAGCGCTGCTCGATCCGCTGGTCGCGGCGGGCAACGACGCCGAAGCTCAGTTCGCCGCCGGGGTCGAGTATTGCGCCGCCAAACTCGCGAGCTCATCGCGGCGGGCGTGCCGGGTTTGCACTTCTATGTGCTCAACAAATCAACGGCCACCTGCGCCGTGCTCAAAGCGGCGCCTCTGCCGAAGTAACCCCGCTAGCATGGTTGGTTCGTCGCCCAGCGACATGATCGCGGACCGTTCGGCGCCGACGCTTCCCGTCCCGGCCGCGGGCGGCCGCACGATTTGGTTATTACGTCGGATCATCGAGCCCAATCGCTGGGCAATGCACGCATTATCGAGGGCCGAACCCAGGCTCGTCTGGGCTCGACGCGGCGTGTCCTGCAGGGATGAGCAGGTGTCTTTGGGCATTTGTGGAATTGGCACATTGATTGCTTTGGACTGTTTTGTCTTTGAAAGAACATGTTTCGTCGGCGAAATGATGCGTTTCAAAGCAAACCTTGCTCGCTGTCGAGGCAGCCAAATACCTGACAATAACTAGCACGGCGCCAGCATGACCAACGATGGCTTCCCTCGCGATCCAACGGCATTCCGCGACCGAGTGGCAAAGTTTTCGCTTGTGCGCGGTTTGGTAATCTGGTCGCCCCGCCGTCGGATCAATCGGCGCCGACGGTTATCGCTGTTGAGCTGTGTGGTTTGGGGCCACTTTACATTTGGCAACTCCGCTTACTGAAAACTCGATGCCGACACCAGTCGGCTTTGGAGCTACAATTATCGCCCGCTCGGCTCGATAGGCTGCAATGTGCGCCATCGGATGCGGCGCCGAGTTCGCGAACCTTGGAGAATACTATCGATCCACGACGCTTCGAATGAAGCAAGACGAATGACCGTGTGTTGTATGTCATGCATGAACGATTCGTGAATGACCGTGCGACAGACCCGAGTGTCCATAGCCCTTGAATCTACCTCGTTGAATTGACCGTCGCGGGCGAATGGCCCTCGAGTTGTCGAAACACAGGCAAGGAGGACCCGATGCGTGCATCCGAGTTGCGGCTCGATTCGTCGGATCGTTTTTCGCGGCAATCGCCGCTCTCTGAATGGCGCCTCGCGGGCGCCTTCGCTCTCTGGGCCATGGCCGGAGCGAGTTACTCCCTTTGGGAGCTTTGGCGCCGCGGAACGAGTTCCACTTCGCCGCCCGCCACGAACGACGCGCATGCGTCGATGATTGTCGCGCTCGTGCTCTGTAGCGCGAGCTTGGGCTGGATCGCATGGCGACTTCGCCCGGCGCGAAATGCTGTCGCGATGAGCCAAGGCGTCTCGCTCCTGGGCTGGCTGCGGGCATTTTGCGTGGGCATGACGCTGTCCTATATGACGATCGCGCAGTTTGCAGCACCCGGCGCCGAGGGCCCCTTGCTCATGGCCGCCGGCGCCGGCTGGGGCGCGCTGATTAGCTTACCGCTCGCGACCGATCCGCTGTTGTGCGATCGCCTTCGCCGCTGGCTCGACCGTCGCGGTCCGCGCCGCGCTGGCGCGGCCTTGTTTTATGGCTGTATGATCGTCGCGGGAATCGAAGGTAGCTTGCGATGGTGCGGCGCGGTGTGGGGACCCGATTTCTTCACGCCGCGGCCACGGTTCCATGTCACCTATTCGCCATCGCGCGGTCCGACGATCGACCGATCGAAGTCTTTGTCTTTCGCTCGCGCGACGCTCCGGGTGGCGGTGCTTGGCGAGTCGTCGACGACCGGCGTGGAAGATCGGATGTCGGGGCGGAGCGGCGACGCGAGTTCGAATGCGAGCCACCTCGAGTCGGCGGCGTTGGGCGGTTCACTCGCGCCGGTGGAATTCGCGCTGCCGGGGCTCGATATCGTGCATATCGCGGCGTCGGGCGCTCGTCTGACGGACTATGTGCGCGAAGGGTTGCCTCGCGCTTGCGCCGAACGCCCCGATCTGTTGCTGGTGTTTATTTCGGTGGCCGACGATCTTGTGGGCGATGCGCCGCCGCGCGGCGCGTTTGGCGGCGACGGACTCGCGTCGGCCCGAGTCGTGGCTCGATGGACAAACTGGCGTCTTGCCGCCGATGATCGCCCGGAAGCCGCCGCGCTCAAGATGCCCGCGGACTCCATCGCTCGCACTTCCGCGGGCCAATCATCAACAGCGACGCGGCCAAGTCGCTGGGAAGATTATGTTCGCATGTGTGGTCCGCAATTGATCGCTTGCCGCAAGCCGGTCGATCCCGCGATGCAGTCGCGCTGGAAATCGCTATTCGCCAGTCTCGACGCGCTCGATGCGAAGTGTCGGGCGGAGAATATTCCGCTGGCGCTCGTGGTGACTCCGAGCCCGCTGCAAACCAATGGCGCCTTGCTCGAGGCCGTGTGCCGTCGCCAGGGATGTGGAAAGCAAGATATCGATCTCGATCTGCCGCAGCGACGACTCGTGGTGTATGCCTCCCAGCACAAGCGGCCCGCCCTTGATTTGCTGCCTTCGCTGCGGCAGTCGTCGGAGCAACCGTTCGTGCATCAAAGCCGAACTTGGACCGAAGCGGGCCGAGCGACGATTGCCCGCACGCTGGACAGTTGGCTCCGCAGCACGTTTGCGACGATGCTGCTTCCGGGCCGAGTTCCCGTGGCCGCCGCTTGGAACCCAGCCGACGAAGACCGGCTGGTGGCGCATTAGAAACGGAGGATCGGTTCCCGCGGGTCGGATGCTGGCATTGGGCGGCTGATTCAAACCGCCGAAGACTTGTTTTTGTCAGGTTCACTACTCACCCCGGCTCGCCGGCCACGAGCTTTTTTGTCGCTAATCGCGAGGGGGTTTTCGCTGGGGCGCCGATCGCTGGGCTGGCGGTCATGGCGGCCGCTGCTTGGCCGATCGGTTGGGGGATGTGTTCGCGATCGTGGCGCGCGTGTTCACCCGATTTGCGCCGGCCGGGAAGGCAAGGGCTCGGGCTCCTCGTGTTCGTTCGTCGGGGGGCGCGCGTCGCCGTCGAGCGGCAAGCGGCGCTGGCGCCGACTGCGCGCAGATCGCCGAACCACTGGATCACGTAGTAAAACACCGGTGTGAGGAACACTCCGAACAGCGTTACCCCGAGCATGCCGCCGAATACCGCGGTGCCGAGCGCGCGACGCATTTCGGCGCCGGCCCCCTCGGAAACCACCAGCGGCGCCACACCGAGAATAAACGCGAAGCTGGTCATCACGATCGGGCGGAGTCGCAAGCGGCAGGCATCGACCGTGGCGTCATGGCGGCTGCTGCCCGACTCGTGCTGGGCTTTTGCGTATTCGACGATCAAGATCGCGTTTTTACACGCGAGCCCGATGAGCACCACGAAGCCGACCTGCGTGAAAATGTTGATGTCCATTTCGGCCAGCCGCACGGCCGCGATCGAGCAGAGCAGACACATCGGCACCACGAGAATCACGGCCAGCGGCAGCGACCAGCTTTCGTATTGCGCGGCCAGCACCAAAAACACGAGCACCACGGCCAGCACGAACACATACATCGCCGTGTTGCCGGTTTGAAGCTGCAAGAGCGCGAGCTCGGTCCACTCGAATCGCATCGACCAAGGCAGATCGCGATCGGCGATGTCTTGCAGGCGCTCGATCGCTTGGCCCGAGCTCACTCCGCGGGCCGGCGCGGCGTTGATCGGCGCGGCGGGATACATGTTGTAGCGAAGGATCATCGCCGGGCCGACGGTTTCGCGCACCGTGGCCACCGCGGCCAGCGGCGTCATGTTGCCGTATTCATTGCGGATTTTCAGTTGTTGCAGGTTTTCGACCGTTTGCCGATGGGTTTCGTCGGCCTGGACATTTACTTGCCAAGTGCGGCCGAAGAGGTTGAAATCGTTGACATAGAGCGAGCCGAGATAGACCTGCAAGGTATTGAACAGCTCGCCCATCGAGACGCCCATCACTTTGGCCGCGGTGCGGTCGATATCGAGATACAGCCAGGGTGTCTCGGCGCGGAAGCTGGTGAAGACATTGGTCAAGAGCGGATCGTCGGCGCTTTTGGCGGCCACGGCGTCGGCCACGTTTTGCAGGGCCACGAGCCCGCCCGCGCCGCGATCTTCGATCATGATCTTGAAACCGCCGGCGGCGCCGAGTCCATCGATCGGCGGCGCGTTGAACACATTGACCAGCCCCTCCGAAATCTCGCGGCCAAACTGTTCTTGCAACCGGCGGGCCAACGCTTCTCCGCCCAGGCCGGGCGCCAAGCGATCGTGAAATTCATCAAGCATCACGTACATGGCGCCGAAGTTCGGGGCGCTCGCGCCGAGCAAAAACGACTGCCCCGAGATGGCCACCGTGTGGGCGACGCCGGGAGTGTGGGTGGCGATCTCGTCGAGCCGCCGCATCGCGGCCTGGGTGCGTTCGACGCTCGATGAATCGGGTAATTGCAGATTGACGATCAAATAGCCTTTGTCTTGGGTCGGAATGAAGCCCTTGGCCGTGGTGGTGAAGCCGACATAGGTCAGACCCAGCAGGCCGCCATAGAGCAAGAGCACGATCACGCTCACGCGGAGCGACATGCCGACGATGCGCGTATAGACGGTCGTCGAGAAATCGAACCCGCGGTTGAAGAGGCCAAACACCAGCCGCAGAACGAGATTGAGCGGCCAGCCCGCCACCCAGCCGATCGCTGCGCCGGCGACCCCGGCCACGATGACCCGCGTGTTGGGCGCGGCGAGCATTCCCATCTTGCCCAGGAGCGGCTCGAGCCAGGCGTGGCCATATTCGAAGCCGAGCCAAGCGCCGGCCAGGGCAAACGCGACCCTCGGCAAGGGCGGCGCGTGGCCTTTGTCTCGCGGACGCAGGAGGAGCGCCGTGAGGGCCGGGCTGAGTGTCAGCGAGTTGAAGGCCGAGATCGCCGTAGACACCGCAATGGTGAGCGCGAATTGGCGGAAGAATTGCCCCGTCACGCCGCTGATAAAAGCACACGGTCCAAACACCGCCGCCAGCACCAGCGCCACCGCCACGACCGGTCCCGAGACCTGCTCCATGGCTTTGAATGTGGCGTCGCGCGGGCTGAGGCCATGGTCGATATGATGCTCGACCGCCTCGACCACCACGATCGCGTCGTCGACCACGATGCCAATCGCGAGCACGAGGCCGAAGAGCGTGAGGTTATTGAGGCTGAAGTTCATGCTGGCCATCACGGCAAACGTGCCGATAATCGCCACCGGCACCGCCACCAGCGGAATAATCGCCGACCGCCAGTTCTGCAAAAACACCAGCACCACGATCGCCACGAGAATAATCGCGTCGCGCAGCGACTTGAATACTTCTTGGATCGACTCGGTGATGAACGGCGTGGTGTCGTAGACGATCGCGTAGTCGACGCCCGCCGGAAACCGCCGCTTGAGGTCTTCCACCTTGAGCCGCACCGCCTTGGCCGTTTCCAGCGCATTGGAGCCGGGAAGCTGGTAGATCGACAGCGCGACCGAGGGCTGGCCATCGAGCGTGCAGGTCTGATCGTAGCCCTGGGCGCCGAGCTCGATGCGCGCCACGTCGCGCACCCGCACCACGCGGCCATTCGTGTCGCTCTTGACGATCATCTCGCCGAACTGGGCCGGGTCGACCAAGCGGCCCATGGTGCTCATCGTGAGCTGAAACACTTGGCCGGGCGGCGTGGGCGGCTGGCCGAGTTGTCCGGCCGCCACTTGCGTATTCTGTTGCTCGATCGCGCGGGTGATATCGCTGGTGGTGAGATTGCGCGAGGCCATCTTTTCCGGATCGAGCCACAGCCGCATGCTGTAGTCGCGCTGGCCGAGGTAGCTGATATCGCCCACGCCCGGCAGTCGGGCCAGTTCGTCCTTGAGCTGAATCGTGGCGTAGTTGCTCAGGTAGAGATTGTCGCGCGAGTGGTCTGGCGAGAAAAGGTTGACGATCATCAACTGGCTGGGCGACTTCTTCTTCACCGCCACGCCGCGCCGCTGCACCAGCGCCGGCAACACCGGCTGGGCCAGCGACACTCGGTTCTGCACCAGCACCTGGGCCATGTTGAGGTCGACGCCGCTTTGAAACGTGACGCTCAGGGTGTAAATGCCGTCGTTGGTCGAGCGGCTGCTCATGTAGAGCATGCCTTCGACGCCATTGACCTGCTGCTCGATCGGCGCCGCCACGGTGTCGGCCACCACCTGGGCGTTGGCGCCCGGATAAGTCGCCGAGACTTCGACCGTGGGCGGCGTGATCTCGGGATACTGCGCCACGGGCAGCGTGAAGAGCAAGATGCCGCCCGCCAGCGTGATCACGATGCTGAGCACGGTGGCGAAGATCGGTCGGTTGATGAAAAACGCGGAAAACACGAGGTCGAGTTCCTTTCGAGACGTTGCTCGGCGATTCGCTTGCGGTCTAGGCTTGTTCGATAAAGTCCGACGATCGCTCGTCGGCGGCGGTTTCCGTTTCGGGCTGGGGATCGTGCTTTCGCGGTTTGGGTTTATCGAGCCGCAAGCTTTCCCGCGCGCTGCGCGCAGCGCTTCGCGAAGCGGCTTCAGGGTGATCGCGCTGATCGACACTTCGGCGATTTGAATCGCGAGCTTGCTCCCGAAAATCCAGGTGCCGCCGAGCCAGTCGATGCTGTAGAAGAATACCGGCGTGAGAGCCAAACCAAACAGCGTGACCCCGACCATTCCGCTGAACACGGCGACGCCCAGGGCGCGGCGCATCTCGGCGCCGGCGCCGGTGGCGATCACCAGCGGCAACACTCCCAGAATAAACGCCAAGCTGGTCATGACAATCGGTCGCAGCCGCAGCCGGCAGGCGTCGAGCGTGGCTTGGCGGCCGGTGCGGCCGGAAGTCGCGCTGCTGCTTTGCGAATTCGACGATCAAAATCGCGTTTTTGCTCGCGAGCCCCACCAGCACCACGAAACCCACTTGGGTGAAAATGTTGATCTCCAGATGCATCAGGTTCACGCCCACCAGCGCGCTGTAAATGCAGGTGGGCACCACCAAAATAATCGCCAGCGGCAGCGACCAGCTTTCGTATTGCGCCGCGAGCACGAGAAACACCATCACCACCGCGAACCCGAAAATCACGATCGCCGTGTTGGCGGCGGCGAGTTCGAGATACGACATTTCCGACCACTCGAACGCCATCGAAGGCGGCAGTTCATCCTCGGCCAGTTTTCGCATCTTGGCGATCGCCTCGCCCGAACTCACGTTCTTCCCGCCGCCGCCCATGATCGAGGCCGCCGGGTACATGTTGTAGCGATTCAGCACCAGGGGCCCATTGATCGGAATGACATTGGAAACCGCCCCGAGCGGCACCATGGCCCCATTTTGATTTCGCACCTTGAGCTTGTTCAGGTCTTCAAGCTGATCGCGAAATCGGCTCTCGGCCTGCACGATCACCTGCCAAGTGCGGCCGAAGAGATTGAAGTCATTGACATACAGCGAGCCTTCGTAGACTTGCAGCGTGTCGGCGAAATCGCGCAGGGCCACGCCCTTGGTCATGCACTCGCGATTGTCGGGTTCGATCCGCAGTTGCGGCACATTGGCGCGAAACGATGTGAACACGAAGCCCAAATTCTCCTTCGGATCGCGAGTGCGAGCCACGAGCCCATCGGCCACGCTCTGGAGCATCGCCAGACCAGCGTCGTTGCGATCCTCGATCATGAGCGTGAATCCGCCGGCGCGTCCCACGCCGCGCACCGGCGGCGGCGGAAACACTTGGACTTGCGCGTCGACGATCTCCTTGCCGAAGGCGGCGCGCATGCGACCAAGAATCATGTCGCTATACAAAGATGGATCGCGCCGGTCGGCATAGTCCTTCAGCCCGAAGAACACGGTGGCGAAGTTCGACCCGATCGCATTGAGCACGAAGGATTGTCCGATGATCGCCGTGGTGAAGCGAATGCCCGGTTCCTTGGCCGAGATCGCCTCGACTTGTCGGATCACGGCGTCGGTGCGTTCGAGCGAGGCCGAGTCATCGAGTTGCACGCTCACGAGCAGGTAGCCCATGTCTTGCGAGGGCACGAAGCCCTTGGGCGTTGCTTGATATTTCTGATATGCCATCCACAACAGGCCGCCATAGAGAACCAGCACCACCGGCGTGCAAGGGAGCGCGAATCCAATCAGGCGAACATAGAGGCTCGTCGCCAAGCCAAAGAGCCGATTAAAGCCGCGAAACGCGCTGCCCAGCACCCAATTGATCGGACCCCCGACGAGGAACCCGACGACGGCCGCGACGCACAGAGCCGCTCCGCCCACGACCCACATCCCGCCGCCCACCGCGAATTCCCGGTGCTGGGCCAGAAAGTGGGCAAGCGGCTCGGCGCCAAACCACCACACGCCCCGGCCGCCGCCAATCCAAAAGCGGCTCGCGGCAGCGGCGGCGATTGCTTCTTATTGCGCGGCTGGAGCAGCACCGCGGCCAGCGCCGGGCTAAGCGTGAGCGAGTTAAACGCCGAAATCACCGTCGACACCGCGATCGTGAGCGCGAACTGCCGGAAAAACACGCCCGTGATGCCGCTGATAAACGCGCAGGGCACGAACACGGCCGAAAGCACGAGCCCGACCGCGATCACGGGACCCGACACTTGATCCATGGCCTTGATCGTGGCGTCGCGCGGCCCGAGGCCATGTTCCATGTGGTGCTCGACCGCCTCGACCACCACGATCGCGTCGTCGACCACGATGCCAATCGCGAGCACGAGCCCGAAGAGCGTGAGATTGTTGAGACTGAAGTGCATCAGGGCCATCACGGCGAACGTGCCCACGATCGCCACCGGCACCGCCACCAGGGGAATAATCGCCGACCGCCAGTTCTGCAAAAACACGAGCACCACCAGCGCCACGAGAAGCACCGAGTCGCGCAGCGAGTGGAATACTTCCTTGATCGATTCGCGCGTGTAGGGCGTGGTGTCGAACACCACCTTATAGATCAAGCCCTCGGGGAAGCGGAGCGAAAGCTCGTCCATCTTCGCCAGCACCCGATCGCGCAGCCTCGAGCGCGTTGGCGTCGGGGAGCTGAAAAATCGCCAAAAACGCGGTGGGCTGGCCCGAGAAACGCACGCTCGTGTCTTGGTTTTTCGAAGCCAACTCGATTCGAGCAACATCCTTGAGCCGCGTGACGCGGCCCTCGCGCGTGGTGCGCAAGATGATATCGCCGAACTGTTCCGTGTCGGAGAGCCGGCCGCGGGCGCTCATCGGGATTTCAAACGCGCTCAGCTGCTCGACCGGCGGCCGGCCGATCGCGCCGGTGGCCACGGGCGCATTTTCCTCGCGGATCGCTTGCACCACATCGGAGGCGCTCAAGCCGCGATGGGCCAGTTGATCGGGATCGACCCAAACGCGCATGCTGTAGTCCCGTTGCCCCAGGAGCAACACGTCGGCGATGCCCGACATGCGCGCGAGCTCGTCCTTGATCTGAAGCACGCAATAGTTGCTCAGATACAATTGGTCGAAGCGTCCGTCGGGCGAGGTGACGGCCATGCCCATCAGAATGTCGGGCGGCTGTTTCTTGGCCGTCACTCCGGTCTGCTTGATCACATCGGGTAGATTCGGAACCGCCAGCGCCACCCGGTTCTGCACCAGCACCTGCGCCATGTTCAGGTCGACGCCGGGCTTGAAGGTAACGGTCAGGTTGTAACCGCCGTCGTTCGTGCACTGCGAGGACATATACATAATGCCCTCGACGCCGTTGACCCGCTCTTCGATCGGCGCGGCCACCGACTTGGACACATCCACGGCGCTCGCGCCCGGATAGTTGCACTGCACGCGGACCGTGGGCGGCGCGATCTGCGGAAACTGCGCGATCGGCAACCCAACGAGCGCCACGCCGCCGGCAAGCGTGATCACGATCGACAGCACCGCGGCGAAGATCGGTCGATCGATGAAGAATCGTGAAAACACGGCTCGGGTCCACGCTTTCTCGGGGCCGCGGAAATCGCGGCATTTTCAATGCCCCCCGCGCCCTATCCTCTCCGAATGGGAAAGGGGGCGTGGCGAGGTTTTCTTGGCCGTTCCTATTTGATCGTCGGCTTGCCAGCCGCCGACTTCGGCTCGGCGGCGTTCTTGATCGGCGGGGCGGCTTGGTCGGCGCGGCCGGTTTTTTCGGGCCCATTTGCTTTTTCAGGCCCATTTGAATTTACGGGAGCGGTCGGCGATTGGGCTTGGGCGCCGAGGCCCGGCATTTCGATCAGCGTGGTCGTGACTTCGGCCCCGGGCCGCACTCGCTGCAAGCCGCTGACCACGATCCGTTCGCCCGGTTCGAGTCCCTTGGTGACCACGCGCAATCGATTCCGGGCGCGACCGGTGACAATGGTGCGATGCTCGATCTTATTGTTCGCGTCGACCACATACACGAACTTGCGCTCCTGATCGGCGCCGATCGCCTGATCGGCCACCATCAGCGCTTGATACGCGGCGCCCACGGGCAGTCGCACGCGCACAAAGAGGCCCGGAGTCAGCAGCCGATCGTGATTCGAAAACACGCCGCGGGCGCGGATCGTGCCGGTGGTGGCGTCGAGTTGGTTGTCTTGGAAATTGATTTTGCCGTGGTGGGGGAAATCGGATTCGTCGGCGAGCGACATTGTGATGGGAATATCCGAGAGATCGGCGCGAATGCGTCCCTGCTGGGCCCAGTGTTCGAGGCGCAGCTTGGTGCGTTCGTCGATATCGAAATACACATAGATCGGATCCTGGGTCACGACATTGGCCAGCAGCGTGTCGTCGGCCCGAACCATGTTGCCTGGGTCGATCTGGCCGCGGCCCATGCGTCCCTTGATCGGCGACACGACCCTACAAAAGCTGAGATTCAGCCGCGCGGTGTCGCGCTGGGCTTTGGCCACGGCCACGGCGGCGACGCCCTCGGCCCGGTCGCTCACCACATGGTCGAAATCCTGGGGACTGAGCGCCTTCGAAGCGACCATGGGAAGCGAGCGCTGATAGTCGAGCTCGAGCCGTTTGACGCGGGCTTCGGCCTGGGTGAGATTGGCTTCGGCGCGTTCGACCTCGACCTGATAGGGACGGGGATCGATTTCGAAGAGCAACTGGCCCTCTTCGACTTCGCTGCCTTCGCGGAACAGTCGCTTTTCCAGGTAGCCGGTGGCCCGCGCGAATGTTGACCGAACGCACGGCTTCGGTGCGGCCGGTGAAGTCCTCGAAGTCGGTCATTTCGCTGGTGGTGGGCGTGGCCACCATGACCGCCACTTTCATGGCGCCCGGCGGTCCGCCCGCGCCTGGTGGCCCTCCCTTGCCGGCCGCGGCGTCGCGCGAGCCGCAGCCCGCGCCGAGTATCAGGGCGAGAGTCGCCATCGCCGCGAGCACTGCCGGAGTATGCGCGGAGCGGGAGCCCGGGCCGCCGGACAATCGAAAGAGCGCTCCGCCAGATTCAAGATATCGATTGTTTGGAGGCGTGTTATGCATGGGTCGATGATTCCGCTTGGACGCCGACCGGGCGTGAACTTTCGTTTTGGGCCTTACGTTCCGAATCGCTCAGCAGGCCGAGGAAGAGCACATCGATCAGGTCGCGCGCCTGATCGGCGGCGTCGATGGTTTGTCCCGCGACATAGTTCGTGAAGATGGCGCCGTACAATTGATTGCCCACTACATTCATACAGCGGTCGGTGGGAATCTTACGCATGCGTCCGGCGTCGATCAGCGACTGATAGAGCGGGCGCCAGCGTTCCCGATTGGCCTCGCGATGCTCTTGAAACGTGGGCTTGGGTCGATCCTTGAACAGGGCTCGTTCTTGAATGAGCAGCTCGACGAACGCCGGGTTCGCGGCGAAGAATTCGAGAAACGCCACGATTCCCATGCGGAGGCTTTCAAGCGGATCGGTCACCGGCGCCATGGCGTCGAGCACGGTGGCCAGCAATTGGCGCATCACGCGATCGACGGCGGCCAGGAAGAGCTCGCGTTTGCAGTCGAAATAGCGATAGAGCGTGCCTTTGCCCACGCCGAGCCGTTCGGCAAGCTGCTGGGTATCGGCGTTGGAGTAGCCTTGCTCGGCGAAGAGCTGCACGGCGACACCGAGGATTTGTTCTTGGCGTCGGGCGTACAGGGCTTGGCTGGCGGGTCGTTTTTTTTCGATGGGGCTCGCCATGTGTGTGTGGGGCAGTTCGCGAGAGCAGCGCGAGAAGTTTGTGAAAACGACTAATTTAACGAGAAGCGGAGCGGACTGACTCGTCAGTCCGCTCCGCTTCTCATCATGTCCGGTCGCCACCGCTAGGTCAAGATCGATTGCGGTTCGCATGGCTGTTTGCCGCCCCAAACCTCCCCCTCGCCCCCGAGGTCGCCGACAAAAACACGCGATAAACCCCTCGCTAGAGCGGGCCCCGCAACGCGCTCCACCGGTTTGACATCTCGGGCCGTGCCGTCAAAATGAAAAAAGGGACCCCATCCACCCCGCCAAGAAAAATCGTGGAAGCCACGGCGCCGCGGGCGGCGTTACCGCGGGCGGGTGCATTCGCATACCAGGGAGGCGTCATGGCGGCGCATATTCGAGACCTGCCCATTGTTGCGGCGCCAAGTCGGCTCGCCACGCTCGCGATTCGCGTCGATCTTCTTTTTCGCCGTCCGGCGCTCATCGCCGCCGTAATGCTGCTGGGCCTCGTTTCGGGCGTCGACGCGCGGGCCGACGTCATTACGCTCAAGGACGGTCGCGTGCTCGAAGGCACCGTGGCCACGCTTGGCGAAATGGCCAACGATCCGACCAAGGGCACGAATCAAAATCAGCCGGGCTTCACGCCGATCGTCATGGTCGACGATGACCTACGCCGCACCTATGTGCCCAACAAGCAAGTCGCCCAAGTCAATGTGGCCGGCCATCGCAAGATCGAGAAGATCCGCATTCCGCAGCGCGTGGTCACGAGCGGGGCGCGCATTGGCCATGTGGGCGATGTGCTCGCGATCACGCCGTTCGACGCCTATGGCCGCCGCACATTTTCCATGTCGTCGGAAATCGGCCGTCTCGACGTGATTCAAGGCATCACCCTGATCACGCCGCTGTGGACCAAAGTCGAGGGCCTCGTGGCGGGCAAGCAGCCATTCGTGTGGGACTGTCGGCTGGCCACGAGCTCGATTCCGCGCGAGACGCTCAACGCGATCGTCGCCCGGCAGATCGATCCCAAGAACATCGATCAGCGGCGTTTGGTCTCGAAGCTGTTTTTGCAGGCCGAGCGTTTTACCGACGCGCAGGTTGAAGTCGAAGCGCTATTAAATGATTTTCCGCGAGACGAAGGGCTGAAGACGCTCGTTCGCGAGCTCAAGCAACTGAATGCCCGCCGCATTCTCGACGAGATCGCCTTGCGTCGCAAAGTGGCGCAGCCTCGTTTGGCGCAGTCGCTGCTCGAGGATTTTCCGCGCGAGGACATCGCCGGCGAGACCTTGCAACAAGTGCGCGAACTGCTGGCCGAGTTTGCCCAGATCAAGCAGCAGGGCGTCGACATCGTTACCTCGCTCAAGGCCCGCGCCGACGAGCTGCGCGAGCCCTCGCTGGCCCGGCGGTCCAAAGCCGCGGTGGCCGAAATCAAGAACGATCTGGCGATCGACACCCTCGACCGCATGAGTGGCTATATCCGGCTCGGGGCCGACGACAAGCTCGGCAACGAAGACAAGTTGGCGCTGGCGATCAGCGGGTGGCTCGTGGGCGGCAACGACGCGATCACGAATCTTCCGGTCGCGCTTTCGATGCTCGATGTGCGCGAGCTCGCGACCCAATATCTCAACGAGCCGCTCACGCTCAAGCGCGAGGAGCTCTTGCGGCAAATCAAGAGCCAGGAAGCGGGATCGCCCAGCGCCGTGGCGGCGATCATCGCGCACATGAAACCGCCGATTCCCACTCCGGAGCCGCCGGCCGAAACTCCTGGCTTCTATGAGCTCTCGACTCCCGGCCTGGATGGCGAGCCGCCGACGCCCTACTATGTGCAACTGCCGCCGGAATACGATCCCTACCATCGCTATCCGACGATCATCACCCTCAACGGCGCCGGCACGCGCCCCTCGCATCAGCTCGACTGGTGGGCCGGCGGTCGCGACGCCAACGGCATGCGGCGCGGGCAAGCGATGCGCAATGGGTATATTGTCGTGGCGATCGACTGGATCAAAGAGGGCCAAAAGAGCTACGGCTACTCGGCCCGCGAGCATCACACGGTGCTGTCGAGCCTGCGCGACGCCTGCCGGCGATTTTCGATCGACACCGACCGCGTGTACCTATCGGGCCATTCGATGGGCGGCGACGCCGCTTGGGACCTGGCGCTGGCGCATCCCGACCTCTGGGCCGGCGTGATTCCGATCGTGGCCCGGGGCGACAAATATTGCGCCCTTTATTGGACAAACGGCGCGCTGGTGCCGTTTTATTTCGTGGGTGGCGAGCTCGATGGAGACAAGACGGTGGTCAACGCCAAGTTTCTCGACCGCTATTTCCGCAGTCAGAGCATGCCGTTTGACGTGACGGTGGTGGAATATCTAGGCCGCGGGCACGAGCATTTTTCCGACGAGATTCAGCGCATCTTCGAATGGATGGGCAAGAAGGAACGCAATTTCGCGCCGCGCTCGATCAACGCGGTGACGATGCGGCCGTGGGATAATTTCTTCTACTGGATGCAGCTCGACGAACTGCCGCCGGCCGGCATTGTCCTGCCCGCCGATTGGCCGCCGAAGCGAGGCTTTCACCCCGTGACGCTCGACGCCTCGATCAAGGGCAATACGATCACGGTGCGCACCGGCGCCCGCAAGGTGAGTGTTTGGCTCACGCCCGACATGGTTGATTTCAATCAACCGATCAAGGTGACGGTGAACGCCCAAAAGATCAAAACCCCCGGCCGCTCGAGCCCGGGCCCCGACCTGGAAACACTGCTGGAAGATGTTCGCACGCGCGGCGAACGGCTGCGTCCGTTTTGGGTGAAGATCGATTAGCAGCCTGTTGAAATATTCAACAGGCTGTGCCGCCGCATGGATGCGGTGTCAAAAAAACGACGTAAGTCGTTATTTTGTGAGCCGCGACGAGCTTTGCTCGGCGATTGGCGAGGTTTACAAATGCCGCGAAGGCATTTGTAAACAGGCTGTTAGTTCAAGTTTCGCGTTTTTTGCTAGCACTCGAATCGCCGATTTCTCGTGGGTTTTGCACAGTTTGACGGCCGAACTGCCAATTTTTGCATGTTACCGAGAGGCCGAAGGTTGCCGGAAACGCGCCGAAATCGGAGAAACCACGACGAATCGGGCTATCGGAACTTTTGAAAACCGCGAAAGTCGGAGTTAGACCTATTTTACCTCCGGCGAATGAGAACCTTATTTCATGGCTTCCCTTCTCCGATGCGCATCGGTTCGAGTTGGCTTGCTCGGCTTGGCCTGGATGTTGCAGGCTAGCGCGGTCGATCGGCAGCGGCTGTGGGCGGCCGATGAGAATGCCACGGCCACGTCCGCCGCGAGCGACGCCGCCGCGGACAGCGACAAACTGCCGCCGCCGCTGCGCGCCTACAAAGGTCGCCAGATCGCCGACACCATGCATTTCCAGGGCGCCCCCTGGCTGATGCGCGATTCGCGCGAGCGCGAGGAAGATTGCACCCTGCTGCTCGACGCCTTGAAACTCAAGCCGGGCCAGACCGTGTGCGACATGGGCTGCGGCAACGGATTCTATGCCCTCAAAATGGCCCGGTTCGTGGGCGACGAGGGAAAAATCGTGTGCGTCGATATCCAGCCCGAGATGCTCAAAATGCTCGAGGCTCGGGCCAAGGACGATCAAGTGCGAAATGTAAAACTCGTGCTCGGCGGGCCGGCCGATCCGCGCTTGGGCGAGGCGACGCTCGATCTCGTGCTCTTGGTCGATGTCTACCACGAGTTCAGCTATCCCGAGCAGATGCTCAACGCCATTCACAAGAGCTTGCGACCCGGCGGACGGGTGGCGCTGGCCGAGTTTCGGCTCGAAGACCGCAATGTGCCGATCAAGCTGCTTCACAAGATGACGAAGAAGCAGATTCTCAAGGAGTTCGAGCCGGCCGGATTCCGTCTGGTCGAGCAATTCGACCGCTTGCCCTGGCAACACCTGATGTTCTTCATGCGCGCCGACGACCCCGCCGCCCAAGCCTCGCCGGAAACGGGAAAGACGCCGCCGAGCAAGAAGGCGAGCGTGGATAAAAACTAATCCCTCCAGAGACACCGAAATGGCTCTCGCGCGTCTATCGGTTACATCAAAATCGACGTCGACCAGCACGGCGCGTTTCGTTGCTTTGATCGCCGCGGGGCTTCGGTAATGTCCGTCGATACGCGCGCATTGGTTTTGGGGCAGTTGAGTCGGTGGTGAAGCTCCTTATTCCTCGCCTGTTGGCATCCCCTAGGGGGAAGGTCGATTGCGGCGAATTACGCGTCGCCGCCGGCGGGGCCGCGAGGCTAGCGACGAGGCGATGGGCGACGAGGCGGCGATTCGCGGCGGCGAGGGGTTTGCCTTCGGCGTTCCTCGGCTCGCGGGTCACGACCGGCGCCGGGCCGCGGGTATTCGCGCGGAGACCGTGCGGCCTCCATGAAATCGGCGAACGAGCAAGCGCTCGCGGCGTAAATGAATTACCAATCCGGTTCGACCCGGTCTTTGCCACGCTGGAGCTCGTTTGTCATGCCCAAGGACGTCTGGGAAGTTATCTGATCGCGAATCCTAATAGCCTGTCGAATATCTCGACAGGCCGCTAACCTCGTGACAAGTCCGCATCGCCTGGATTGGGCGCCGGCGATATAATGCGGAGGGCGCGCGGCCGCGACACTTCGCGGCCCGACTAGCAACCTGGAGGGTTTCGTGGTGAGCGGGGTTTTTACTCGATTCTTGCTGCCGCTCTTGGCCGTCGTGGCGATCGTGTTTGCCGTGGTGCATGTCACCACGGCCCAAAAGCCCGAAAGCCATCGTCCGCCGATCATCGAGCCGACTCGCAATCCCTTCGCCTCGACCGTGGCCGGGGCCGGGCTGATTGAAGCCGCCACCGAGAACATCGCCATCGGCTCGCCCGTGGCCGGCGTGGTGGTCGAGGTGTTTGTCAAAGTCGAAGACCATGTCGAGGTCGGGTCGCCGCTGTTTCGACTCGACGACCGTTTGCTCAAGGCCGATCTCCTGGCCCGCAAGGCCGCCGTGGCCAGCGCCCAGGCCGATCTGGCCAAGCTCGAGCACATGCCCCGCCCGGAAAATTTGCGGATGATGGAGGCGCAGCTCGAAGAAGCCCGCGCCAACATGCTCGACCAAAAAGATCAGTATGAGCGTAGTCGGGCCCTGGCCGAGCGCCATGCCACGACCGACTCGGAACTGAAAACACGCGAGCAAGTATTCCACGCCTGCAAAGCCAAGTTCGACAAGGCCCGCATCGAATGCGAAATGACCCGTTCGGGCGCCTGGAGCTATGAGATCGACATTTCGCGGGCCGCGCTCGCCCAAATGGTCGCCCAGCAGCAGCAGATCGAAGCCGAGCTCGAGCGACTCGTGGTGCGGAGCCTTGTCGAGGGCGTGGTGCTGCAAGTGGAAGTGCGGCCGGGCGAGTTCGTGGCGGCGCCGGCGAACAAGCCACTGGTGCTGATCGGCAATTTGGATGAAATGCATGTGCGCGTCGATATCGACGAGCACGACATTCCGCGGTTTGTGCCGGGCGCCCCGGCGCGTGGCACGCTGCGCGGACAATCGAAGCGCGACTTTGCCCTGCGTTTCGTGCGCGTCGAACCATATGTGGTTCCCAAGAAGTCGCTCACCGGCGACAATACGGAACGGGTCGACACGCGCGTGTTGCCCGTGATCTACGCGTTTGAGCGCGATCCCGGCAAGGCCGGCCAGCGGCTCTATGTGGGCCAACAGCTCGATGTGTATATCGACCTCGGCGCCCCGCCCGCCGCGGCGGCGGCCACCGAAGTCCCAGCCGAGAAATAACGGCGCCACGCCCCCGCGCGGCTCGGCATCGACGCACGCGGCTCGGCCTCGCCGGGCTGTTTTGCTTTATTGTCGGACGATGGTTTTTCGCAATTGTCCCCTAGAATGTTCACCCCGCGGTCCCGAGAGTTTTACGCGGATGTCCGAAATCGACGACTACGACTATCGCTTGCCGCAGGCGCTCATCGCCCAGCATCCGCTTGCCCGGCGGGCCGATGCGCGCTTGATGGTGATCGATCGCCGCGCCGGCTCGATCGAGGGGCGCCATGTCCGCGACTTGCCCGAAGTGCTCGCGCCGGGCGACTGTTTGGTGGTGAACAATAGTCGGGTCGTGCCGGCGCGGCTGTTTGGTTTTCGGAGCGAGACCGGCGGCCGATGGGAGGGCCTATTCCTGGCGGCCGATGAACATGGCGTGTGGCGAATGCTGGCCAAGACCCGTGGCAAGGCGCGGCCCGGCGAAATGATCCAACTCGTCGACGCCGAAGGGCGCCGCGAGGTGCGGCTGCGGCTGCTCGCGCGAGCCGGGCGGCGCATGGCTGGCCGCGCCCGAACCCGACCCCGCCTTTCCGTGGCCCGATGATGAGGACACCGAAGCGGCCGGATCGCCGCGGCGGCGAACGCTCGCCATGCTCGATCGCGTGGGCCATGTGCCGCTTCCGCACTATATTCGCGGTGGGCGCATGACCGAATCGGATCGCGAGCGCTATCAAACCGTATATGCCCGGGAACCCGGCTCCGCCGCCGCGCCCACGGCCGGCTTGCACTTCACCAGCGAACTGCTTGGCCGTCTGGCAAAGGCTGGAGTCGGTCTCGAACAAGTGACGCTCCATGTGGGGCTCGACACCTTCCGCCCGATCGGCGTCGATCGATTGGACGACCATCGCATGCATTCCGAGTGGATTCGGCTGGAGGCCGATGTGGGCACGCGGCTCGCGGCGGTGAAGGCCGCCGGCCGGCGCGTGGTGGCGGTGGGCACCACGGCGGCCCGAGTGCTTGAAACCGCGGCCCGCGATGGCCAGATCGCGCCGTTCGAAGGCCCGACCAATCTGTTCATCCGACCGCCGTATGCGTTCAAGGGCGTCGATGCGTTGCTGACGAATTTTCACTTGCCGCGCTCGACGCTCTTGGTGCTGGTTCGCGCCTTCGGCGGCGACGCCCTCATGCGCCGCGCTTATGAACAAGCGATCGAGGAAGAATACCGCTTCTACAGCTACGGCGACGCGATGCTGATTCTATAGTCGCCGGGGCCTTTTCGACACTCGGGGCGAGCTTCAGCCCGCCGCGTTGGTCGCCACTTGCGGCGTGTCGGCCACGTTGACCCAGGCATGCACATGGGCGCCCCGCGGAAGTACCACACAAACGCCGGGCCCTCGAGCCGCCAGCAGTCCCACACGCTGTCGGAGCCCAGGTCGCCATCGCGATAAAAGGCGAGCGAACATTTGTCGAGCCCGCCCTGTTGCTTGAGACACGCCACGACCTCATCGCGATCGCTCTGCCGGTAGGGCTCGATCAGCTTTTGCAGCACTTGTTGAACCAGCTCGCGCTGATCGGGCGACATCTCCGCCACCGCCAGGCCCGGCCGCTCTTGCTCGCCTCGGAAAGCGACTTGCGATTCCTTGGGCAATCGGGCCACCATCGCTCGGTCGCGCTGCTTGCCGTCGAGCATTTCATAGACTTTGTTCGCCGCCAGAGCCTGCGGCCAGAAGACATTGCCCGGATGGTTTGGTTTTTCGTTGAAGCCTTCGGCGGCGTGGCCATAGAAGATCGGTCCGCCGAAAGCGACATGCTCGGCCGCGTTGCCATCGCAACGCAACGTCATGTGCCGGCCGGTCATCACGAACTCGAATTCCTTGCCGCCGGGCACGCCGAAAAACGCGATGTTCTGATCGTAGCCGAACCCGCCGGCGTCGTCTTCAAGCTGCTGATCGATCCGCTTATGCCAGTCGGGCTGGATAATGCCCTCGAAGATATGACGCACCATGGCCCGTTGATCGGCGGTGAAGAAATCGTCGTTGATGGCTGGCTGGGTGATGTGCCAATTGTTTTCGACACGCGTGCGCAAGAGGCCGCGCTTGTCCTTGTGGTCCCAGGCGAAGGCGACAAGCGGCTTTTGCTGTTCGGTGAGCGAATCATAGAGCAGCTTGGCCACGGTCTCGGGCGCGGCGCCGGCGGAACTAGCCGCCGTGCTGGCTGCGGCGTCGGCGGCGTGCAGCGCGCGGGCGCGAGCGAAGCCACGGCCGCGGCGGCGCCCAGCGTGGCGGTGGCGCCAAGAACTCTCGCCGCGAGGGAGCATGCTCGCCGAGCGGCGCCGAGTTGCAATCCGAACAAACACGAGACGGGTGCGACATGAGATCGACTCCTTGATTGAAGGGTGCGTGCGCGTTGGCGAGAAGCGGGACATTTCCCATAATAACGGCGCCGAATACCGCTGGAGACCGCAGCCGGGCGCCGGTCTCCAGCGACTGGGCAGGACGCGCCGCCGCGAGTCGCTAGCGATACAATTAGAAGCCATGCGGCGCCAAGAATCAAATCCCGCCCCCCCCCCCGACAGGCGAATTGCCGCTCGCGAAACGAACCTCGGCCCGCCGCCGCGCGTCTCCCTTCGGAATGAAACGCCGCTCGCGATCGCGTCTTTCATTGGAAACACGGGTCGAGGCCACGCATGGAATCTTCCGCTGAATCGTATCGCCGCTTGATTATCGAACAATTCATGCGGCAATCGGCTGCCTCCCCGGCGCGAGCGGCATGGGCGCCGTAATTCGCCGCGCGTAAATATTCAAAAAAATTGCGGGGAATTTTCCCGTCGTTTATATTGCGAACGCATAAGTAAAAAGTGTCGGATTTCACTCCGGCGTCGTTGGCGAAGGCGTGGGCTCGGGCCAGGAAACCCCCGCGGGACACGTCTTCTCGGACACGATGCGACTCCTTTCGAACCGGGCTCGGAAAGTTCAAGCAATGCTGGCGACGCGGTTGGAGTCGCGAATCGGCGCGCCGCGGGCGGCATTCACCCTCGTGGAATTGCTCGTCGTGATCGCCATCATCGGCGTGTTGATCAGCCTATTGCTGCCCGCGGCGCAAGCCGCGCGGGACGCCGCGCGGCGGACAAGTTGCCAAAACAATCTCAAGCAACTCGGGCTCGGCATGATTCAGCATGCCCAAGCACGAATTTATTTCCCGACCGATGGCTGGGGCTATTGCTGGAGTGGCGATCCGGATCGGGGCTTTTCGATTCAGCAGCCCGGCGGATGGATCTACAACATCCTGCCGTTTATCGAACAGTCAAGCTTGCGACAACTCGGAGCGGGCGCCAGTTCCGCCATGAAGCCGACCCTGCTCGCCCAGCTCAACGCGAGCACGATCGAATCCATCAATTGCCCCTCGCGGCGCAATTCGCAGCTCTACACGATGACCGACACCTCGAACAGTCCGATCTACTACAACACAAGCGCGGGCTACGGTTCCCCCTGCGGCAAAACCGACTACGCGGTCAACGCCGGATCGGCGGCGAATAGCGTCGAGTATCTGGTGGGGCCGCCGTCATTAGCCGCGGGCGACGCCGCGCCGTCAGGCTCGGGCTCTTGGGAGACCACATTCAATAGCTGGCCCAATACCACGATCTTCAACGGCATCGCCTTCTTGCGCAGCCAAATCAAGCCGGCGATGGTCACCGATGGCTTGAGCAGCACGTTCTTAATCGGCGAAAAATACATGTGCCCCGACTATTATGTGAGTCCTCCCGCGGGCCAGCCGCCGGGCGACAATAACAGCCTCTTCATTGGGCACGACTGGGACAATATGCGATGGGCCCTCGCGGCCAGTCCACCGATGGTGGACACGCCGGGCGTCGATAGCGACACCCAGTTCGGATCCGCCCATTTGGCCGGCCCCTATTTTGTCTTCTGCGACGGATCGGTGCATTTGATCGCTTATGAAATCGGCGCGGTCGTCTACGCGGCGCTCGGCGGACGAGCCGACAATGTCATCGTCGACGCGAGCCAGTTCTAAGAGCCGCGTTCCGCGGTCGCTTGCCGTTTTCGCGGCGCCCGCGGCGGGCAACCGCGACCGATTCGCGACCCTCCACCGTGGGCCGTTCCTCGGCAGTGTCGTCCCGCCACGATCCCGCCGCGACCCCGTTCTATCCCACCGTTCTTCTCCGCGTGAGGCGATCCCGTCGCGAATTCCGATCTATCCCGCCCCCCCCGCTGACACAAACTCCCGGCGGCGTGGGTATAATCAGGGGGCCGGCGTTCAAATGGGATATCGCCGGAAACGATTTCATCGGGTTCGGATTCAGTTCTCCCAGGAGTCGACGTTGATGCAACGGATTCTGCTTTTCTCGCTCTTCGCGGCGCTCGGCTTCGCCGAAGCATTCTCTGGACAATTCCCCAAAGTCGCTCGCGCCGAAACTCCTTCGGCGCCCGAGGCGGCGCCTCGCAAGATCGATGGCTTTTCGCTCCGAGATTTTCGCGGCAAGCCGGTGACTCTCGCCGAATTGAAAGACAGCCGACTCGTGGTGGTGGCGTTTATCGGAACCGAGTGCCCGGTCGCCAAGCTGATTATTCCGAAGCTGGCGGGCTTCGAGCGCGAGTTCGGCCCGAAGCGCGTCGCGTTCGTGGCGATCGACTCGAACAGCCAAGATTCGCTCGCCGACTTGGCCGCGTTTGACCGGGAATACAAATTACCGTTTCCGCTGCTCAAAGACCCGGGCAACACGGTAGCCGACCAGTTTGGGGCCGAGCGGACTCCCGAACTGTTCGTGCTCGACGCCGATCGCGTGGTTCGCTACCACGGCCGGATCGACGATCAATATCTCGTTGGCAAGCATCGGCCGCACGCTTCGCGCGAAGACTTGAAACTCGCGATCACTGATCTCTTGGATGGCAAGCCGGTGAGCGTGGCCGAGACCCCGGCCGTGGGTTGCCACATTGGCCGCGCGGCGCCGCTCGAAGCAACGGCGCTCGATCAGCGCCCCGGCGAACAAACCGCCTGCGGCGGCGGCGAGCCCCAAGGTGACCTATTCCGATCAGATTTCGCGGATGTTCCAAGACCGCTGCGTGGCGTGTCATCGCGAGGGCGAAGTGGCGCCCTTTCCGCTGACCAGCTACGCGGAAGTGGCGCCCTGGCGCGAAACGATTCGCGAAGTGGTCGAAGACCGCCGTATGCCGCCTTGGTTCGCCGATCCGCGCTACGGCAAGTTCGCCAACGATTGCCACCTGGGCGACGACGAAAGGCAAATGCTCTTCGCCTGGCTCGACGCCGGCGCGCCCGAGGGCGACCGCGGCCATTTGCCGGCCCCGCGCGAGTTCGCCACCGGCTGGCAGATCGACGCGCCGGATCAGGTGGTTTATATCTCGGAGGAGCCGGTCGATGTGCCGGCCGAGGGCGTGGTGCGTTACAAACACTTCACCGTCGATCCCGGCTTCAAGGAAGATCATTGGATCAAAATGGCCGAGAGCCGGCCCGGCAATCGCGCGGTGGTGCATCACATGATCGCCACCTTCATTCCGCCGGGCGTGAAGCCGCGCGTGGGAGTGAAGGGCCCGATGATCGGGTTCGCGCCGGGCATTCCGCCGGTGCGCTGCCGCGACGACATGGCGATCTTCGTTCCGGCCGGCTCCAAGATTCTCTTTCAAATGCACTACACTCCCAACGGAACCGCGGCCAAGGACCGCAGTGCGCTGGGTCTGGTGTTCGCCGATCCAGCCAAGGTCAAGCGCCGCGTCGATGGCGGCGGCGCTCTCAATGTGATGTTCGAGCTCGAGCCGGGCGCCGAAGACCTGGAAGTGCGGGCCGTGCATAAGTTCAACCGCGACATCGAACTGCTCAGCATGATGCCGCACATGCACCTGCGCGGCAAATCGTTTCGCTACGAAGCGATCTATCCCAACGGCAAGACCGAAACTCTGCTCGATGTGCCCCACTACGATTTCAACTGGCAACTCCGCTACGAGCTCGCCGAGCCCAAGACCTTGCCGGCCGGAACACAGCTTGTTTGCGTGGCCCACTTCGACAATTCGGAGCACAATCTCGCGAATCCCGATCCCACGGCTCGCGTTCGCTGGGGCGAACAAACGTGGGACGAAATGATGATCGGCTATTTCGGCTTCATCGGCCTCGACGAGCCGGCCACGAGCGCCGATCCGGCAAAGCCCACCGACTCCACCAAATCGCCTCTGGCTATCGACGACGCGGCGGCAAAACAACAAGCCCGCGAAATTCTCGAGCGCGGCCTCGCGGCGCTGGGCGGCCAAGAGCGATTGGCGGCCAAGCCCGTGGTTTCGTGCAAAATCAAAGGCTCGGTAAACATGGGCCCGGTGTCGGTTCCCTACGATGGCCAGATTTCGCTCGAGCCCTGGGCCTCGCGCTATCGGCTGGCGGTGAGCAGCTTCGCTTTCAAGATACAGCTCGTGCTCGACGGCGAACACGGTTGGCTCAAGAGCAACAATAGTGTCTCGGAATTGCCCGGCGACGGCGTGGCGGAATATGCCGAGCGAATGCATTCGGAGAGCGTCGGCCTGATCTACCCCGCGCTGGCCGATCGCGAATATCGGTTGGCGCTCATCAAGGACGCCCGCCTGGGCGAGCGAGCGGTCGAGGGAGTGCTCGTGCGTCGCGAGGGGCATCGCGATGTGCAGCTCTATTTCGATCCCCAATCGCATCGCCTCGTAAAGATCGCCTACCCGATCACGGAAGCCGCTCGCGATATTCTGCAAGAGACCCTACTCGACGACTACGCCGAGATCGACGGCGTGTGGCGACCGCGTAAGGCCGCGGTCCTCTGGGACGGAAGCGAACGGGCAACGCGCGAAATGTCGGATTTTCACTGCGCCGAGAGGGCGAGCGACGAGTTCGCCAAGCCGCGATGATCGGCTTACGCGTAGTCCTGGCTCGTCGGTTTGATGATGAGTTCGGCCACATCGGCGCGCGGAGGTAGGTTCGCCACCATGAGCACCGCGGCGGCCACATCCTCGGGCAGCAGGATCGTGGCTCGGTGTTCGGCCGTGACCGGGCGGGGGCGATGTTCGAGAATCGGGGTGTCGACCTCGCCGGGGCAGATGCTCGTGACGCGGATATTGTGGCGCCCTTCTTCCAGGGCCACGGCGGTCGAAAGGGCCGTGGCGGCGAATTTCGAGGCGCAGTAGGCCACGCCGCCCAGGGCCGATGCGCGTTTGCCGGCCACCGACGAGATATTCACGATCAGCCCATCGCCGCGCTCGCGCATCCGCGGCAACACGGCATGGATGCAGTTGAACATGCCGGTGGCGTTGATTTGCATCACCTCGTCCCAAATCTCGGGCGTGATATCGGCCATCATGCGCCGTGGCGTGTTGATGCCGGCGTTGTTCACCAGAATGTCGACCCGGCCTAGCTCGGCGTCGGCCCAGGCAAATAGCGCGGCCACGCTCCCGCGGTCGGTCACATCGAGCGCGTGGGTAAGAATCTTGGGCTCGCCAGTGAAGCGGGCCGCGGCCTCGCGGAGCTTGGCTTCGCGCCGGCCGGCAATCACGACCCGAACCCCAGCCCCGGCGAGCGCTTGGGCCACGGCTTGGCCGATTCCGGTGGCGCCACCGGTGATTACACATGTTTTGCCCGAAAGATCCACGCGAAAACCTCGTTGCTAAAACGACAGGGATGGAAAACCGATACAACTTCCGAGGGGCGTCGCTCGGGAACGGCCCGTTCCTTGGCGAGCGGATGCCCGGCGAGCGGTGAGAATGCTCCTTTTGTACTTGGGCCAGGGCGGCTTGCCAATTCGTCGCGTGGGCGTTTTTCGCGGCCCGCGCTGTTTCGATTGCTTCGCCGCCGCGAGCGGGCATATAATTCGAGCGTCGGGCCATTGAAGGATTGCAGGAACGGAACCCGGGAATCGCGCGATGCGAAACATCCGCAAGCGACTTGCCACGATGGTTGCCGCCGGTGTCGGCGCCTCCCTGGCGGCGACCAGTTGGGCTCAAGTGCTTCAATTGCCCACCTACAGCTATTTCTCCACCGATTCGTCGGTGCTGGCGCCCGACCGCGGCACGACCTCGCTGGGCGGGGTGAGCCGATCGAGTTCGGGCAGCAATCAGTTTGGGCCGCCATTCTTGCCGCCCAGCCGCTCCCAAGGTGGCTCGCAGGGGGCGAGTGTGTCGAGTGTGACGGCCACGATTCATGATCTCGATGAGATGGATCGCGCCGTGCTTGCCCGAGCCGCGAGCCAGCGCCGAACCGCGGGTCTCGCTCGCGCCGGAGCAGCGGGCCTCGCGAGGCCAGCCGGCGCCCCGGGCGCGGCCGATTCCGAGGAGCCGGCGCCGATCGCCAGCGTTGCCGAACTTGCGGCGCACCGCGCCTCGGCGGCGGTCCGCGGCGCCCAAGAAATCGATCAACTCGAAGGCAAGGCGCGCGAGGCGATCGGCCACGGCAAGCCGGGCGTGGCCAAGGTCTACTTGCAGATGGCGGCCCGCCGCGCGAGCGGCGATCGCAAGGCGAAGCTGCTGGCGATGCTCGAGTCGCTCGAACCGCGGCCCGCGGCCCGCGCCCCGGTGGCGGCGGCCCGTTGAGCGAGCGCCAACTTTCTTGGCCGCCCCGGTGGTTCACCGCGATAATTTGGCCCGCCGCATTGCCTTCGACCGGGGATTCGTGAATACTGCCGGCATGGCCGCACGCGAAACGACACGCCCTGGTCGCGAGACTTCTCCAAACCGCGGTCCGCTGCGCCTGCTCGCGCGCGGGCGCTCGCGGTGGCGCTCGTCGTCGCGCTCGTGGCGCTGTATATCGACATGCAAGCCCGCCAAGCGGTGCGAGCCGCCTATGACAAAGTCGAAGCCGCGATGGATGCCGACAAAGACGCCGCGCATCCTCTCACCGCCAAAGACATCCACGCGCTCCTGAATCGGCCGCCCGACGCCAAGACCGAAAGCGGCCCCGGGGTCGAGGAAGTCTATCGCTGGCGCGGCGCGCTGGGCGCCTTCAGGCTCACGCTGCGATATAGCACCTCGGGCACGCTCGAAACCGCGCGCATCGGCGACGCCCCGCCGATGGCTCGCAAGCCTTGACGCCCACGCGCCACGGCGCGTGATTTTTGAAATCGCGCGGCGATCCAAAAAATCGAATACCCACATCACTGGCTCCTCCGACCTCCAGCCCATGCGACAAGCCGGAACCCTTGCTATTGAAGCCGACGCCCGCCGGCTGGCCGATTACCTGCTCACGCTGGGCATCGCCGCGCGCGTCGAAACGGCGGGCGATGGCTGGGCGCTGTGGATCGTCGATGAAAAAAAACTCGCCGCCGGCAAGCAGGAGCTCGAAGCCTTTCGCGTCGATCCGACCGCCCCGCGCTACGACGCCGCGGGCGCGGCCGAAGCCCTGCGGCGCGAGGCGGCCGCCGAGGCGAAGAAGGCCCAGCGCAATACGATCGTGCTGGGCGACCGCTGGAAGCAGCGCCAAGGCCAAGGTTCCGGCCGGCTCACGATGCTGCTCGTGGCCTGCTCGGCGCTCGTGGCGATGGCGACCGACCTGGGAAAAAAGGCCGACGGGCCAATCGGCAGCGAGTTGTTCATCGCCACGGAGCCAAATGTCTTGGTCCTTGAAGAGAGCCCTGCCGGTCTGGCCGCAGCCGCGCCGATCGATGTCTGGCAGCTCAAGTATTTCGGGCTGGGACAAATCGCCCGTGGCGAACTGTGGCGGCTGGTGACTCCGATCTTCCTGCATTTCGGGCTGATGCATCTAGTGTTCAACATGTTGGCGCTGTTGCAGCTTGGCGGTCTGATCGAAGCGCGGCAGGGCGCGTGGCGACTGCTGGCGATTGTGTTGCTGGCGGCGGTGGTCTCGAATCTAGCGCAGTATTTTCACCGCGGGCCCAATTTCGGCGGCATGTCGGGCGTGGTGTTCGCGCTGTTTGGCTACGCATGGATGCAAGGCCGCTTCGTGCCGGGCTCGGGACTATCGCTGCCCGGCTCGACGGTGTTTCTGTGCCTGCTCTGGTTGGTGGCCTGCTCGGTTCAAGACCGCCTGCAAGTAGCCAACATGGCCCACGGCGCCGGCTTCGGAGTCGGTCTGGCCTTGGGCCTCGCCCCGCGCTGGCTGCGCGTACGATAGCCGCCGCGGTCCCCCGTTGCCTTCTCGCCCAGCCACGATGTCCGTCGTGGTGATTATTCCTTGTTCCCTTTTCTGCCTTCTTCGCGTCTTTGTGACTTTGTGGTAATTTCCGCCCCCCGTGTCTCCTGTCCCAGGGGGAGTGGGGGCAGTTATCGGATAGGCTCTCAAACTAAATCGCCGGGCGCGGGTGCGAAGCCGGAGCCCTCGCTGACGTGTCGGGTTGCGACAGGGGAGAGGTGGCGTTTTCGCCGGTTGGAATATCGAGGAAACGCACAAGCCTGAAGCGCGAGCGAAAGAACTCCTTCGCTCGCGCTTCAGGCTTGTGTTTCCGCGACATTCCTTCGCTCGCGCTTCAGGCTTGTGTTTCCGCGACATTCCTTCGCTCGCGCTTCAGGCTTGTGTTTCCGCGACATTCCTTCGCTCGCGCTTCAGGCTTGTGTTTTCGTGCTTGCTTTTGAGCGATTGCCTGGTCTATTGGCGAGCGCATCGCGAACGGACTCGCCGGTTCAGCTCGCGCGAACGTGGCGCCGTGGTTGTTGGCGCAGGCGGCGACGATCGCGGAGCGCACCGCGTCGGCTTCCTCGCTGGTGAGCGTTGCTTGGGGGCCGCGGAGCATGATCGTGAGCAGCAGGCTCTTCTTGCCGGCGCCAAGCCGTTGTGGATCGCGATACACGTCCTTGAACTCGAGCCGTTCAAGATGCGTGGCCGCGGCGCGCACCGTGGCTTCGATATCGGCCCAGGCGACCGATTCATCGACCACCAAATTCAGGTCTCGCGTCAGGGCCGGCAGCGTTGCCAGCGGAACCGCTTGCGGAACAAGCTCGGCGGCGGCCAAGAGCGGCGCCAAGCGAATCTCGGCGATCGTGGTCGGCGAACGGAGGTCGAACTGCTTGCGCACCGCCGGGGGAGTCTCGCCGATGTAGCCGAGTGTTTGACTCGCGAGCGTGGCGGATGCGAGCCGGAGCTCGCAGGAGCGTTCGAGGTCGAGCAGCGTGGCCGCGGCCGCGGGAATCGGCGCCACGGTAAGCGTGGCATGCGGGGCGATCACCGCCACCAGCGCCTCGACCACGCCCTTGGCCGCCAGATAATCCGTCCCACTGGCAAACGAGATCATCACTTCCTCGCGCGGCAGAATTCGCGGCGGCTCGCTTGGCAGATACACCTTGGCGATCTCGAATAGCTCGATCACTTCATTGGCCAGCGATTCGTTGATTTGCCGCGCGGCGAGCAGGCTGGGCACGAGGCTCACCCGCAGTCGATCGGCCCGGCGGAGCACCGGCATGTTCGATCGCAAGGCCGGCTCGCTGGTCCAGGGACAGAATGCCGCGCGTCCACGGCTCCTCGACCGCGCTCAGCGTCATCGCTTCATCGAAGCCAGCCGCCGAGAGCACATGCCGCGCCTTGGCCACCACGCGATCCTCGGCCGCGCGGTGGCTGGCGCCCATCGGCACGCGCACGTTTTCCGGAATCTTGTCATAGCCATGAATCCGGGCCACCTCCTCGACCAGATCGATTTCGCGCTCGAGGTCGGCTCGCCAACTCGGCGCCGCCACGGTGAGCGTCGTGGAATCATTTTTCCCGGGGACTTCCCGCTCCGGGACTTGGCGGCAGCCGAGCGCGAGCACGATCCGCCGCGCTTCGGCCGCCGGCACATCGATGCCCAGCACCCGACGAAGCTGGCTATAGCGCAGCGTGATCGGCGGGCGTTGCTTGGCTGGCGTCGCCACATCGACAAGGCCATCGGCCAATTCTCCACCTGCCAGGTCCAAAATCAGTTCCGCGCAACGGCGGCTCGCCCAATCGACGCCCTCCGGATCGAGCGCCCGCTCGAAGCGATAGGAAGCGTCGCTATGCAAATTCAGTTTTCGAGCCGTCGATCGGATCGACATCGAGCTGAAGATCGCGCTTTCGAGCAGCAGATCGCGGGTGGCGGTGGTGACTTCGCTGTCGGCCCCGCCCATGACGCCCGCCAACCCGATCGGTCGCTCGGCGTCGGCGATCACGCACATCGAGTCGTCGAGCGGATATTGTTTGTGGTTGATCGCCAGGAGGGTTTCGCCCGCCCGCGCGCGGCGGACGATGATCTTCCGTCCCGCGAGCCGCGCGAGGTCGAAGGCATGCAGCGGCTGACCGTTTTCCATGAGCACATAGTTCGTGATGTCGACCACGTTGTTGACCGGGGCGATGCCGATCGTGGCCAAGCGGGCCACGAGCCAAGCCGGGCTGGGGCCAACCTTCACATTGCGAATCACGCGGGCCGTGTATCGCGGGCAAAGCTCCGGCGATTCGACGCTCACCGACGCGAGCGTCGCGACATTCGGCCCCTTGGCCGCGGGGTCGGCCGCCGGCGGGCGCAGCTCGCTTTGCCAGAGCACGGCCACCTCGCGGGCAATGCCCAGGTGTCCCAGGCAATCGGGTCGGTTGCTGGTCACCTCGAGATCGATTCGCCAATCGTCGCCCAGCGGAGTCGTGGCCTCGTGATTCAAGCCGGCCATCATCAGCCGCTCGGTCAATTGCTCCCGGGGCATGTCGAGCGTCACATACTGCTTGAGCCAGTTCCACGAGACGAGCATGAGACGATTTCTTCGAGCCGCGGGAATGGGGATCGGCGCGTCAGACGAACTGCGCGAGAAAGCGAACGTCGTTTTTATAGAAGTCGCGAATATCATGCACGGCATGCCGCCGGGCACACACGCGCTCGACTCCCAGGCCAAAGGCGAAGCCGGTCACGCGCTCGGGATCGTAGCCCACGGCGCGAAGCACGTTGGGATCGACCATGCCGGCGCCGCCCATTTCCACCCAGCGGATGCCGTCGGGCGCCGCGGGGTCGGGCCAGCTCATGTCCACCTCGACACTCGGCTCGGTAAACGGGAAGAACGATGGCCGAAAGCGAATATGCACATCGCTGCCCAAAAAGCTGCTCGCAAACAGCCGCAGCACGCTCTTGAGATCGGCCATCGTCACCTGCTCGTCGACCAGCAGGCCCTCGATCTGATGGAACATCGGATAATGCGTGGCGTCGGCCGTGTCGGGCCGATACACGCGCCCGAGCGACACGATCCGCACCGGCGGACGCCGCGCTTCCATCACGCGAATCTGCACGGTGCTGGTCTGACTGCGGAGCAGCAGCGGCGCGGCGGGGTGATTGCTCGCGACGCCTGCCGCACTGGCGATCGGGTCGGCGGACGCGCGAGCTGTCGCTAGATAAAAATTTTCGAGCGGGTCGCGGGCCGGATGCGCCGCCGGAATGTTCAGCGCCTCGAAATTATGCCATTCGTCCTCGATCTCGGGGCCCGTGGCCACGGAGAACCCGAGCCGGGCCATGATGTCTTTCAGCTCTTCGATCGTTTGCGTGAGCGGATGCAACCGACCGATGCGCAAGGGGCGGCCGGGCAAAGTGCGGTCGAAGGCGGTCGCTGGCTTGGCTCCGGCGGCGCTGCCGGCGCCATGCAATCGCGACTTGGCCGATTCGAAGGCGGCTTCGATATGGGTTTTGATCTCGTTGAACCGCTTGCCGCCGGCCGGCTTTTCGTGGCTGGCCAAGGCGCCGAGGCCCTTTTGCACGGACTTGAGCACGCCGGCCTTGGCGCCGAGGAACTTGACGCGCGCGGTTTCGAGGCCTTCGGCGTCGACCGCCGTGTCAAAATCGGTCTGGGCCGCCGCAACCAAGCGGTCGAGCTCGACGAGAAAATCGGCAAGCGCCATGGCAGGGAGCCTCAGGCGGCCAACGCTTCTTTGACCCGCGCGACCACCGCGGCAAATCCCTCGGGATCATGCACGGCCATTTCCGACAAGCTCTTGCGGTCGAGCTCGATGCCGGCTTTGTGCAGGCCGTGGATGAATTCGCTGTAGCGCAGCCCCTGCTCGCGGGCCGCGGCGTTGATGCGAATGATCCACAATTCGCGGAATTCGCGCTTGCGCACCCGCCGGTCGCGGAAGGCGTAAACACCGGCGCGAATCAGTGTTTCCTTGGCGGTGCGGAACGAGATGGTTACGTCCGCCGACGTAGCCTTTGACCTTTTTGAACAGTCGCCGCTTGGCCTTGTTTCGCGCGGCGCCTTTTACAGTGCGCATGGAAGCTCACCTTTCGCAGTGTTTCGCAAGTCAAGGCCCCCGGTTCGCGATTGAACCGGGCGTTCTCCAGCCCGCATGCGTCGGTTGTTATGAACAGCCCATCGGTCCATCCGTTGTCGCTCTCCCCCACACGGGAGAGGGCTTGGCGAGGGCCGAACGAAGCTGGAAACTATTTTTCGTGTGCTCCCCCTAGGGCCGGGGGGCAGCCGGCTTTTCAATAGCTGTGGCCGGCGAGCATCGTGATGATTTGAGTCGTGAACTCTTCGTGCAACACCTTGGTGCCACGGCGGTTGCGCTTCATTTTGTGCGTCTTGTGGCTGGCCAAGTGGCTCGTGCCCGATCGACGATGCTTCACTTTGCCGGAAGCGGTCGCGCGGAACCGCTTCTTGATCCCCTTGTGGGTCTTCTGCTTGGGCATATGGGTACATCTCACCGCCGGGCCACGCCAGGCACGCATCGCTTGCACTGCAAGCGGCGCGCGATCCAACGACGACAAGCCCAGGCGAACAAAATTGGGGGTGCGACCAAAACTGAATCGACCATTATAGGGGAGCGAATCGAGCGGCGAAAGGCCACCGACGGGAAATTTTGCCAACCGCTGGGGCGGTTGGGCGGCAAACGAGCGACAGTTCGAGTGGGCTAAACGATTGATCCAACGCCCGCGATTCGCGGAGCTCGGCGTCCCGTCGTAGCCCGCTGCTCCTCGACTCGATCTCCGCCAGTCGTTCCAAAAGTTTCAATTTTTTCTCTTCCGGTTTTCGCGGCGCGGCGTCCATGCCTGGGGTTCCTTTGAAACTAATTCTCGCTTCAGCCCGCCCCAGAAGCGGCGGCTTACCCAACAAACGGTCAATTCTCCTGTCGACGTTCGACGCATCTTACCGCTCTTACCGCAGCCCGCGAAAGCTGGCGCGACCCCCCCGGCGGCAAGCGACCCTCTGGCCCTCTGGCTCTTCCGCAAATGCTAGCGGAACTGCCCATGACACCGCGAGGCCGAGCCCCTACAATCGGCGCCCGCCGCCTCCAGAGCTGCCCACTCGCCGGGGCCGGCGGCGCGAGCTAGCCGCGCGAATCGGTTCCATCGCGAAAATCGGCTTGGCTGGATCATGCGGCGCCGACCGCGCGCCCAAGTTACGTCCTATTGTTTCGAAGAGCGCCGCGAGCGCCCGGCCCGAGAGGCAACTCAGGCTCTCCGCGCGCGAGTTGGAAACAGCCTTATGATTAAGCTGACACGGCTCGGTGGCGAAGCATTCGTGCTCAACGCCGAGCTGATCCGCTATATCGAATCGCGGCCCGACACATTCATCACGCTCCTCGGCGGCGAACGCCTCGTGGTGCTCGAGTCGATGGATGAAGTCGTTGGGCGGGCGATCGAGTATCAGCGGTCGAAAATGTTGTTTCCGCCGATGGTCTCCCCGACCGACCGGCGGAATGGGGAATAGTTCGAATCAGAGCGCGCCGCGCAACGGCGCTTCGGCGAGGAAGTAAGCGATGGACATCGCGACGGTGGCGGGAATCTTGGGCGGGTTCGTTCTCATGATCGTGGCCTTGCTCTTGGCGGGCAGCCACGGCGGCGCGGGCGTGTCGCTCGCGCAGTTCATCGATCCGCCCGCGGCGATCATGGTCTTTGGCGGCGGGCTCTGCGTGGTGCTGACCTCGGTGCCGCTCAAGCAATTTCTCAGCTTGCCGAAGATCATGCTCAAACTACTGCTCAGCCCGAGCGAGGATCTCTCGGCCCTCATCAATCAGATCGTGGGACTGGCCGAGGTGGCCCGCAAAGACGGCCTCTTGGCGCTCGAAAGCCGAGTGCGCGAGATCGACAATCACAGTATCGTGCTCGGAGTGCAAATGGCGGTCGATGGCACGCGGCCCGAGGTGATCGAGGAAATTTTTCGCACTGAGATGCAAGCCGAGGAGGCGCGGCATCACACCGGCAAGAAAATGTTCGAGCTCATGGGGCGTTGCGGACCGGCGTTTGGCATGATCGCCACCCTGCTTGGCCTGATTCTGATGCTCGGCAGCCTGGATGATCCGGAATCGATCGGGCCGACCATGGCGATGGCCCTCGTGGGCACGCTCTACGGCGCCGCGATCGCCAACATCGTATGCACGCCTTGCGCGGAAAAGCTCGGCTACTACAGCCGGCGCGAGCTGCTCGGCAAACAGATCATTTTGAAAGGCATTCTTGGGATTCAAGCCGGTGAGAACCCCCGGGTGATCGAACAAAAACTCAATACCTTTTTGCCGCCCAAGCTTCGCGGCGAACCGCGGGAAAGGGCGGCCTAATACCCACGATGTCCGGCTCTTGTCCCGAATGCGAGGAAGGCATCGCCGAATGGGTCATGTCGTATGCCGACATGATCACGATTCTGATGGCGTTTTTCGTGGTGATGTATTCGATGGCCGGGGAGCCCAAGGACAAAACCAAGGAAGACGCCGTGATGCGCTCCTTGCGCGAACGCTTCGGTCCCCTGTGGAGCGAAACCCTTGCCTCGCTCGGGCCCGGGCCCTTTGTGCCCAAGGATTCGGCGATGGGCAAGCTCGCGAGCGCCGGCGGGGCCAAGGTGAGCAACAAGAAATCGGGCGGCGCCGACCAACGCGCCACGCTGGGCGACTTTCCCCGCGTGCATTCGGTGCATCCCGGCCAGCATTCGGTCGTCGGGGCCGTGCTATTCTTTCCTGACGGCTCGAGCGAACTAACGAGCGAGCACATTAAGCAACTGAAACAGGCCGAGGAGGAAATCGCCGGCAAACCTCAAAAAATCGAGATTCGCGGCCATACCTCGCGGCGGCCGATTCCCAAGGGCTCGCCTTATCGCGACAACTGGGACCTGGCCTATGCCCGCTGCCGCCATGTAATGGAGCAGCTCGTGGCCGCGGGCATCGAGCCGCGCCGGCTGCGGCTGACCTTGGCCGGCGAATATGAACCGATCGGGACGCGCGCCGATCCCCTGGCTCGCAGCCAGAATTCGCGGGTGGAAGTGTACATGCTCGACGAAGTGCCTGAACCGACCCATGCCCGCGCGTTGGAAGCCTTTCCGGGCCTGTTCAAGCCGGGGAAGGGGCGTGAACCAAGGGAAAGCGAACCAGAAACTCCGACCGAACCCTGACGAACGCTCGAAGACGAGCGACAGCGACGAGACTGACGACGACGGAATTGACGACGACGGAATTGACGGCGACAACGACAACCGACTTTTGACGCACGGCTCTTTGATTTCGCACGCGTGGACACACACCTGAACCTTGCCACCGAGAGAATGCACCCATGAGTAAGCCTTCAGCGACCGCGACCCCCGCCGCCACCGACGCCGCCAAACCGAGTGGCAAATCGGCCAAGCTCAAGATCGGCGGCGCGATTCTCGCCGTGGTGCTGGCCGAATGGATCGTGGCCTACATGTTTCTCAACAATAAAGCGCCGGCTCCGGCCGCCGCGGGCGAGAATGCCGAAGCCGGCGCCGAAGCGGCGTCGGACGGCGACGCACATGAAAGCGAACACGCCTCCTCGCGCTCCGCGAGCCATGGCGGCAGCCATGATAGCGGCCACGGCGGCGGCCACGGCGCCCATGGCAAGGAGGGTAAAGAAGCCAAGGAAGCGGTCGCTCACCATGGCGATCAAGAAGAGGTTGACCTGGGCGAGTTCACCGTCACCGCCTACCAGCCGGTGTCGAACAGCACCTTGTTCATTTCGTTTCACCTTTATGGAACGATTTTGCACAAACACGGCGAAGATTTCGAGCAGCGGCTGAGCGACACCAAGTTTCGGGTGCGCGACAATGTGATTGTTATTATCCGCAGCGCGGAAATCTCGGACCTGACCGACGCCGGGTTGGGATTGATTAAAAGGCGCATTTTAGAGACAACTAACAAAACCCTCGGCAAGGCCCTCTTGCAGTCGGTGATGTTTAGCGATTTTTCATTCGTCGAGCAGTGATCTTCGCGCGGGTCGAGGGAATGTCGACCGATCGCCCGTCGCCGTGCTTGACACTCCGGGAAAGGATTCCCGATGACTGACACGAATAGTCCGGGCGGCGCTCCCCACGAAGGGCCGATCGGTCAAGACGAAATCGAACAGATCCTGCGCCAGGCGCAAGCGGCCCGTTCGGCGACGGCGGCGCCCTCGGAGCCCGGTATTCTCGCGCAGCACGAAGTCGATTCGCTCGTCAACTCGGCGGGGCGCGGGCCGGGCTCGTCAGCCGCCCCGGCGCGCGGCGATGTCGATCCTGCTCGGAGGGCCATCGTCGATAGTGGCGCGGCGCCGGGCGATGTGGAGTACTTGCTCCGGCAGGCGGAAGAAGCGCTCGCCAGCGTCCACGCTCCCACGCAGCCGATCCAGCCCACGCCGTTCGCGCCCTTCAAGCTCAGCGAGTTCAGCGGCGCTCCGGCCTCGACCACCGCGGCCACGCTCGATCTGATTCGCGATGTCGAGCTGAATCTGAAAATCGAGCTCGGCCGCACGCATATGTACCTCGAAGATGTGCTCAAGCTGCGCAAGGGCTCGGTGGTGCCTCTCGATAAACTGGCCGGCGATCCGGTGGATATTTATGTCAATGGACGCCTGATTGCCCGCGGCGAAGTACTGGTGCTCAACGACAATTTCGCCGTGCGCGTCGCTGAACTAATCGCCACGGAAACCCCGGCTTAGAGCATGGATTCAAAATAACGTCTCCTCGGTCCGCTCATCCCGTCGGAGCGGGTGGGCTCGGGGTGACTCGAAATTCATTAGGCAAGGATGCCGCTTGTGAATCATTTTCATCGCAGTGCATTTGGTGCTCGTGGGCCGTGGAGTGCGTTTGTCGCGGCGACCTGTTTGGCCGTGCCTTCGCTACTCGCGGCCGCCGATCCGGGTTCGCCAGCATCGCCGAATCCGGTGGTGCGAACGCGTCCGCGCGCCGTGCCGAGCGATCTCGGCCGCCGCTATCAGGCCAATTTCGACGATGCCGCGCCGGCCGTTCCCGGCGGTTCCAACTCCGGCGGCCCAAACTCCGGCGGCCCAAATGGCGAAGCCATGCCCGCCGGCGGCCCTCCCGCATCCGACGCGTATTTCGCTCCCGCCGATGGTGCGAATCGCCCCGCGGAGTATTCAACCGCGCCCTCAGCCGCGCCCTCGAACACACCGATTGCAAACAGCGATGCGCCCGCCCCTGGCTATGCGCCGGCCAACTCGCCTCGTTCGACCGCATCGAGCGCCGAGCCGCCCGAAGCCTCGGTCGAACCGTGGCCCGAGGAATCGCGTCGCCCGGCCACGGCGGCGTATCCCAAGCCGCGTCAGACGAGTGTGGGCGCTCCGCCCACTCCTCCGCAAGAGGCCGATGATTCGTCGGCGAACCAAGCCGCCGCGGTGGGCGCCGGCTTGCCCAGCGACTTCAATCGGCCCGCGAGACTCCAGCAGCCGGAGAACACCGAATCGCGTTTGAAGCAGGAGCGTGGAAAAAGCGAATTCGGGCGCGGCCCTTGAGCCTGCCGCCCGCCGTGGCGCCCGCCGGCGGAGAGCGTCCCGCGACGCGCTTCGGGATTCCCTCGTTCGCCACGCTCCTGGGAAGCCTGGCGGTGGTCGTGGGACTGTTTCTGCTCGCGGCCTGGATGCTGCGGAAGATGATGCCCAAGAGTGCGCAGCCGCTTCCGCGCGAAGCGGTGGAAATGCTCGGCCGCGCTCCGCTCGCTGGCCGCCAGCAGGCGCACTTGGTGCGAGTGGGCAACAAGATTCTGCTGGTGGCGATTGGACCGAACAGCGCGGAAACGCTCACCGAAATCACCGACCCGGTCGAAGTCGATCGGCTCGCCGGCATTCTGTTATCAAGGCCGACCACAAAGCGCGTCGGCCAGTTTTCGCTCGCTGCTGGGCAATTTCAGCTACGACGCCAAATCGGCCCCGCGGCGGCGCGGACGGCGCGACGAACTCGACCTCTCGCGTTTGGCCGCCGGCGCCTCGCAATACGACTAACGCTCTCCCCACGCCGCGAGCGAAACACTCCCGCCCCCCCGATCGACGTGCAGGACCATGTGATGAACGCGAACCACGAGCCACGAAGAAGCATTCGCGCATTTCGTGCGATCGCATTAGCCTTTGTGGCAACGTGTGGCGCCTGTGGCGTGGCCCAGGCGCAGGTCGGCAATTTGCCGGCCACGCTGCCGATCGGCGGCGGACTTGCCGGAGGTCCCGACGCCTGGACAAGTCCCCAAGGTCTGACATCGGCCTTGCAAGTGCTCTTGATGCTGACCGTGCTGAGCCTCGCGCCGGCGGTGCTGCTGATGACGACCTGTTTTGTGCGCATGATCATCGTGTTCGGGCTGCTCAAGCAAGCGATCGGCACGCAGCAGTTGCCGCCGAGCCAGGTGCTCACCTCGATCACGCTGTTTCTCACGCTGCTGATCATGTCGCCGGTGTGGAAGCAGGTATACGACGATGGCATCGCCCCCTATACCTCGAAGCAGATCAGCCTCGACGAGGCTTGGACCGCGGGCGTGCGGCCGGTGCGAAAGTTCATGAGCATGCAGATCGATCGCACCGGCAATGGCGCCGATGTGTGGCTGTTCTACAAGTATCTGCCCAAGGACACGCCGACGCCCTCGAGCTACGACGACGTGCCGCTGGCGGCGCTGTTACCCGCCTTTATGCTCAGCGAATTGAAGACCGCGTTTCTGATCGGCTTTCAGATTTACATTCCGTTCGTGGTGCTCGATATCGTGATCGCGGTGGTCACGGTGTCGATGGGGCTCTTGATGTTGCCGCCCTCGATGATCTCGCTGCCCTTCAAGCTGCTGCTGTTCGTGTTGGTCGATGGCTGGCATTTGGTCGTGGGCATGCTGCTCGATAGCTTTCAACCGTTTTCCTGATTGTGCCGGCATTCGAGACCGAACCGCATGGATCCGCAAGACGCGATCGACTTGGGCCGGCAGGCGCTGCTCTTCGCGCTGATCGTGAGCTCGCCGATGCTCGTGGCCGGCATGGTGGTCGGACTCTTGATCGGTCTGATGCAGGCCGTCACGCAGATTCAAGAGCAGACCGTGTCGTTCGTGCCCAAGCTCGTGGCGATGGTGCTCGTGCTCACGCTCGCGCTGCCCTGGCTGATCGCCCAATTGGTGCAATATTCCCACGATCTCATTGTGAACATTCCCCAAACCCTATAAGCACCCGTTTCCCCGCTCCTCGAATTATTCCGCGCTTCCGTGGTTGATGCTTTCCCTCGATATTCCCAAAGGCTCGCTCGCCCCCATGCTCCCGAATGTCGGATTTCTGAGCGGTCAACTGCTCGTGTTCGTGCTCGTGCTCGCGCGCGTGACCGGTTTGATGATGACCGCGCCGATCTTTGGCACGCAAGCCGCGCCGATGCAGGCTCGCGCCCTGCTGGCGGTGGCGGTGTCGCTCTTGGCAATGCCGCTCGCCTGGGGTCGCCCGGCGCCGGTGTTCGACGATGCGCTCTCGCCATTGATTTTCATCGGCGCCGAATCGCTGGTGGGCGTCGCGCTCGGTTTGGCGGTGACGATCGTGTTCGAGGGAGTGCAACTCGCGGCGCATTTGGTGGGCGTGGTGAGCGGTGTGCAAGCTTCGGAACTTTACGATCCGATGTCCGAAACGAGCGGGCCGGTCTTCGGGCAGATTTTGTTTTATGTGATGCTGGCCGTGTTCGTGTTCATGGGCGGGCATCGCAAGGTGCTCGCGGCGCTGCTCGACACCTTTTACTGGATGCCGCCCGGCGCGGCCGGTTTTCCCGACGACCTGGCCCACGGAGTGACGACACTTATTGCCCAGAGCTTCATCATGGCGATTCGCGCGGCGGCGCCCACGATGTCGGCCCTGATGCTGGCGAACTTGGTGCTCGGTTTCGTCACCCGCACCCTGCCGCAAGTGAACTTGCAGGCGGTTGGTTTTCCGCTCAATTCGCTGCTTACGATCGGCATGCTCGGCGTGTCGCTCGGCGCGATTGCCTGGATTTTCCAGGAACAGGTCGATCCCGCGCTCGAGATCGTGTTGGAAGCGTTCAGCAAAACGGCGACTCTGCCCGCGACGGGCGCTTGACCCTGGCGGCGCGATTCATGGCGCGCCGCATAGCTTCGAGGTAGCGGCATGGCGGAAGAGGGCGGCGAGAAAACACAGGAAGCGACGCCGCACCATCGCCAACAGGCGCAAGAAGAAGGCCGCTTCGTTCAGAGCCACGACCTGAACTCGGCCACGCTCCTGCTCACCGGGCTCCTGGCGATTCTCTTCGCCGGCGCCGGGCTGCTCGAATTCCTCGGCCAGCTCTTGGTCGATCAACTAGGCGGAAAACCCTGGCTCAGGATGGACCCGCAAGCCTTCGCCGACCACTTCTCGCAGCTTGTGTCGAGCCTAGCGCCGGCGATTCTGCCGCTCATGATCACGGTGCTCGTCGTGGCGGTTGGATTGCATCTATTGCAAAACGGCTTCGTGTTCCTGCCGGAAAAGGTCGTGCCTGATTTTTCGCGGATCGATCCCTTGGCCGGCTTTGCTCGGTTGTTTTCGCTCCGCAGCGGCGCGAGACTGCTATTCGGCTTGCTGAAGATGGTGGTGGTCTTGGCGGTGGCGGGCTTCGCGCTTTATAAGCATCGCGACACCGTGTTGAGCCTCACCGGACTCGCCGTGCCGGAGATCGGAGCATTTACCTTCGAGGTATGTGTCTGGACCGGCATCAAGATCGCCATTGCGCTGCTGGTGCTCGCGATCTTGGACTACGCGTTTCAGTGGTGGCAACACGAAAAAGATTTGCGCATGTCACCCCAGGAAATGCGGGAAGAAATGCGCAATTTGCATGGCGACCCGCAAGTGATCGCCCGCCGCCGGGCGGTGCAGCGACAACTCGCCATTAGCCGGTTGCAGGCGGCGGTGCCCAAGGCCGATGTCGTGATTACGAATCCGACCGAGTTGGCGGTGGCGATTCAATATGACGCCGACTCGATGGCGGCCCCGATCGTGGTGGCCAAGGGCGCGGGCCTATCGGCGCAGCGCATTCGCCGCTTGGCCCTGGAGCATGATGTGCCGATCGTGGAAAAGAAGCCGCTCGCTCAAGCGCTTTACCGCGATGTGGACGTGAATCGCCCGATTCCCGATCAGCTCTACGCCACGGTGGCCGAGGTGCTGGCCTATGTGTATCAACTCAAAGGCAAGACCGTGCCCGGCGCGAAGCCGAAATAGCGCGATGGGGCGCGACGCGATGCCGCGCTAACCGGCGCGCGCGGTTGTTAGAAGGGTTGGCCGGCTGGCGGCTGAGCGTTGGCGTCGGCCTTTGGCTCGGCCTTGAGATTGGCTTTCGGCTCGTGCTTGGCCCCGAGCGCATCGTGCTTTGCCACCGGGGGCTTGGCTTTGGCCTTGGCTTGAGCGGCGCGATCGCGAGCCAGTGCTTTCTGCTGCTCGCGAGCCTGGCGCAACGCTTTGCGCTTTTCGCTGGTCGAGCGTTGGCGGGCGCTGCCGGAATCGGCCGGAGCGCGATTATCGTAGCCCCCGTACATGGGCCCCATCATCGGCGGGCCGCCATTGATGAACATCGGTGCGCCGTACCCCTGCGCCGTACTGCACGCCATGATGATGGCCCATGCCTTGCAAGCCGCGCAGCATCATGAGTTGCTGCAATTGCATCGGGCTCATCCCCCCTTGCATGCCGGGATACTGCGAGCTGCCCATGCTGTTTTGAATCGCTTGCCCGATGCCGATCGGATTCCCGTTGAGATTCAAGCCGCCACCCATGTTCTGAGCCCGCGCCGGCGCCGCCGCGAACGACATGGCATAAACGAACCCGAGGGCCAGGGCCACGGGATGCGCGAGAGCGCGAAATGATGCCCGCGAAGTGTTCATCGCATCCCCCTTTAACGAATCCAATGCCAGGCGATGGCCAAAAACCGGAGAGATTTCGCCTGCGTTTCATTCTAAATCATTTGGGACGACTGGGCAATCTGCGTTGCATTTTCTGGGTAGATAAAAATGATGGGAGATCATTTCAATCAGCCATCGGAATAATGGGATTTCGGGATATCGCAATGCGTGGGTGCGAAATACGGGTCTTCCGTCGTTAAGTGCAAGCGGCGCCTAGACGTAGGGTGCTGAGCGGATCAAGGAATCCCTCGCTGACACTTCGGGTTAGGACGGAAATTCCATCCGATCACAACCCGAATCGGCAGCGAGGGCATGCTGCCCAAAACGAGCTTTTTCGTCGAGTAATGCGCGTGAAAACGGAAGATCTCGAAATAGCTTGCGGATGTTCCGCACCGATGCCGGTGGCCGCGCTATTTCCCGCGGCATTATTTCTCCAAGTTATCCGGCACGCCGTTTGGGAAAGTGCGTTGAATGGCGAGCTCGATATCGTGCATGCGACGGGGTGGGTTCGGGTGGGTCGCGAAGAACTCCGAGCCGCCGGAGCCGCCCACCTGTTCCAGCACTTTCATCACTTCGAGCATCGAGCGCGGGTCGTAGCCGGCTTCCGACATGAAGCGCACTCCAAGTTGGTCGGCTTGCAACTCGTCGTTGCGGCTGAATTTGAGGTTCACGAGTTGGGCGATCGCCATGGCGATGGCGGCGTTGCGACCGCCGCCGTGGTTCGGGTCGCTGGTGGCGATCACCGCGGCGCCGGCCATGCCTTGAGTGAGCCGCTGCTTGGCGAGTTGCTCGGCGCCATGCCGCGCGCACACATGGCCGATTTCGTGGCCGAGCACCGCCGCCACTTCGCCCTCGCTTGATAGTTTGTCGAGCAGCCCGGTCGTCATGAAAACCTGACCGCCGGGCAGGGCAAAGGCATTGACCACCTGCTCATTGTTGAGCAGATGAAAGTCGAAGTGGTAGGGAGTCTGGCCCGCGTCGCTGCGCTCGATGATCCGTCGACCGACGCGGTTGACCACGGCCAGCTTTTGCGGATCGTGGCTTTCGCCGCCGTTTTCGCGCTCCATGGCCGGCACGGCTTGTAGGCCCAGCGCCGTTTCCTGCTGCACCGAGAGATCGATATGCTGATGCACGCCGGTGATCGGGTTGAGCACGCTTCGGCTGTAGTAAGTAAACAGCGACACGATCACCATGATCGCCGCCAGGATCAATCGCATTGGAATACCCGAGCGCGGCTGCTGGCCGGGATAGCTGCCCATTCCGGGCTCATAGGCTTCGTACATGCCTTGACTCATGATGGCGAATTCTCCTAAAGCCCGAGGGCGGATTTGGACATCAACATGGACATTCAATCGTATTCTTGAATAAGTTTCGTTCTTATCGCGGGGATAATGGTCAGTCCCGCCGCTCGACGCCGCTGAACAGGGCCGAGCCGATTCGCACGATCGTGGCGCCGTGGCGAATGGCGATTTCGTAGTCGCCGCTCATGCCCATCGAGAGCTCGTCGAGCGACACCCCGGCCGGACAAGCACGCTGCAATTGGCGGCGGAGCGCGGCCAGGGCCCTGAAATTGCGCTCGGCCGCGGCGGACCCGCCCTCGAGCGACGCCATGCCCATCAGCCCGCGCACTCGCGCTCCCGGTAGTTCGGCCGCCCGCTGGAGAGCCGCCGGGAGTTCGTCCGGCGCAAAGCCATGTTTGGCCGCCTCGCCGGAAATGTTCACCTCCAGAAGCACGTCGATCGGCCGGCCCAGCGTTTGGCCCTCGGCCGCCAGGGCCTCGAGGAGCCGTAGGTCGTCGCACGAATGCACAAGCGACACCAGCGGCGCCGTGCGGCGAATCTTATTGCGTTGCAAAGGCCCGATCAAGTGCCAAGCGATGTCGGCCTCGGCGAGCGCCGCGGCCTTGGCCCACAACTGCTGCGGCCGACTTTCGGCCAAGTCGCGCACTCCGGCCTCGAACAGTGCGCGGGTCGCGACTTCGTCGACATATTTCGTCACGCCCACAAGCCGCACTTCGCCCGGGTCGCGGCCCGCGGCCTCGGCCGCCGCCGCGATTCGCTCGCGCGTTCGGGCCACGTTGTCATGAATTACCGATTCAAGGGCATGCATCGTCGCCGGCGCAGGAAGGCCGTCACTCGGTTTCTACTTCCACCATGCGGTCGACATCGCCGCTCGTTCGAAAGCGGCCGGCCATGAACTCGCTGGCCAGGTGCTGCCCCAACACGCTCCGCGGCGCGCGAGGCGCGAGCGAACGATAGATAAGCCATTGCCGCTTGCCGATCCGCACTCGATAGCCCACGGCCACGTCGTCGTCGAGCGGCTCGAGCGCTTCGGCCACGGTGAGCCGCCTCCAGGTGAAGGGGCGATCGGCGGCTTTGGGGTCGAGATCGAAAAACAGTGGGGCAAATAGTCGCTGCCCGCTTGCCCGCTGATGAAGCCCGAAACCACCCTCGCGCGCCAGGAGCCGATTCGGAGCAAACGCGGTTCGCCACTCGGGCAGGGCCAGCGGCAGCACGCCGCACTCGGGCCCGCTTGCCGATCAGCGTGCCCTCGCAGGATTCGCGGGCCGGCTCAAACGCGACATTCGCCGCGAGCCGTAGCGTGGCCGAATATTCGATTCCCGGCGCCGCGGCCTCTTCCAGGCGATCTTCGGCGCCCGTGGACGGTGGCGCGAGCACGCCATCGGCAAGGAGCAGAAAACGATCTTTCCGGGCGAGCAGCAGTTGACGCTGCACTTTCACGCCGCCGGGAAGCTTGGCTTCGATCTCGAGATAGTCGACATCCGAATCCGATACCCAGCAGATTTCTTCCCATGCCGCGCATTGGGTCGCGGCCAAGTTCTCGTCAACCGTCGCGCTCTGGGCCACCGGCTCGCCAGCCGCTTTTAGTTCGAATGACCAGTCGCCAGCGAGCAGCGACTCGCCGCAAGCGAAAAGCTCGATGCGCGTGCGGCCGCCATCGTATCGCACCGCTAGCCGGGGTGAATCGCGACGCCAGTCAGAACGCAGCAGCGCGCACTGGGCCGTTTCGGCGTGGCCTGATGCTTCGCATAGGCTCTTGCCATGCGCGCGTTTCGCATGGCCCTTTTTGCCTCGCGAAGATTTATCGGGATCGACTTCGCGGAGCGCCTCGGCCGCGGGCGAGCCGCGAGTGAGTCGCCGAGCCGTGGCGAAGAGCGACCGATCCCAGCGGTCGCCGCCGCCGCCGAGCATCGCGCTGCCGTCGGGCCGGCACAGCCTCGCCAGCGTGGTCAACAAACGCTCGTATTGCTTTGGACGGGCAAAAAGCGCCTCCGGCTCGACACCCGGCTGCTTTGTCTTCGGCCGGTCTTTCGCGACTCGCTTGCCGAGGGCTCGAGCAATCGTCCAGCAGCGGGTGACCGAGGCGAACCAAAACCGCGTGGCCCCATGAAAACGACCGGGGAGAAAACCACCGCCGAGCACGTTTTCGGTAAGCGATCGACGCGCCGCGCCAGCCCGCGAGGGCGAAGTCAGCGGCCGACGAAAGCTCGGGCAATTGAAAGCCGAGCGTGAGCGGCAGTTCGCGGGCCAATAACTCACCGATGAGCCACGACTCTTCCGCGGCCGAAAACTCGCCGCCGGCGGCCGACGCTCCTGGCGACTCGGAGTGAGGCTCGATCGCCGTGGCGGCGACGCTCTCGGCGGGATGATTGTCGCCGGACAGCATGTTTTCGTCGCTTGCAAGCCGCGCGAGCGCGTTCCACAACCGCCACCAAGTTGCTTCGTCGAGCACTTCGGCGAGCCGTGGAAGCGCCCGGGCCCAGGCCACGGCTTCGAGCGCATGCCACACGCTCGGCGGCGCGGCGGCGGCTTCGAACCACTGGTCAAGCCGCTCGGCGAGCATGGTCGCGTCGTTTGCTTTCGCCGCGGTCGATTTATTCGGACCGTCTGGATGGCTGGCGCCGCTTTGTCGCTTGGCCAGAGCGGAACGCGGGCGGTCGAGTCGCCAAAGGGACTCGATCACGTCGGCGATCGAAGCGGCTTGCCCTTCGCCCGGTAGAGCCCAAAGCAGCGGGGAATGTTTGCCCGCCGTGAGCTGGGAGAGCAGTCGCTTGGGCCGCGCGGATTGCAGCCGCTTGGCCAAGTGGCGGCGCCAGCGCTGCCAGCCGACCGCGTTGCCGGGTCGCGGATAATGAGTCCTGAGAGCCCGGGGCGCGTCGCTGCTCCAGGGAATTGCGGCGGTGTCGCGCCACGCCGGCGCGACGGCATGGCCATTGGTGGCGCCCGATTGTTCCATGAGACTCATGCGGACAAATCACCTATGAAGGAGTCGGCGCTCGGGAGCGCCCTCGAACCGAGATTGGCGGGCAAACGCCGCGCGCCGGGCAATGGGTTCCCGCGGCGAAAGGGCCATTGGACCTCGCCGCGCGAAAAGGCTATCTTAACCATCGGCCACGAACTGGAACAGGCGCGAGCGCGAGCGGCCTCGGAACTCACTCTCGATTGTTGATGGAGCTCAATCGCTGGGCCTGGCGCGATCGGATCGCGCCACTCCCCCCGCTTACCGTTCATGGCCGAAGGAGGATTCACCCCCATGTCCGCCGACCTTATGTCCGCCGGCCTTTTGCGCACCTCGACGCCTCGACTCTCGTTTTCCCGTCTGCTGTTGGCCGGCGCCTTGGCGCTGGGAACAACCGCCTGGACCCATTCGCTGCCGGCCCGCGCCGCCGACGAACCGGCGCCGGGCGCGTCATCGACGCCCGTTTCTCCGCCGGCAGCCGAGCCGAGCCCCGACTCGCCCGCGGCGAATAATACTCCTTTGGCGACGGCGCCTGGCGCCGCCAAACAAATTGCGCCCGATCCGCCGGGCATGACGCGACTTTCTCCCACGCAAAATGTTTGGCTCGACAAAGCGAAGAATCGGGTGGTGTTCGATGGCGCGGTCTGCCTGCGCGAGGGATTTTTGGAAATGTTCGTCTGCCCGCGCGGCACCAAGGAACATGAATCGATTATCGCCGTCGAGGTCGATGCGCATATCGTGCATGCGGGCCTGCTGGCGATCGGCGCCAAGCCGGGCAAGCCGGCCCAGTGGCAGCCGAACTATGTGGCGGCCACCGGAGAACCGATCGATATCACGCTGATTTGGACCGACGAGAAAGGCGTGGTGCATCGCGAGGCGGCCCAAGAATGGATTCGCGACAATCGCACGCAAAAGCCGCTCGAAACCACCTGGGTATTCGCCGGCAGCAGCATGGGTATTGGCGGCGATGGCAAACCGCATTACCGCGCCGACGATGGCGATTTTATTTGCGTGTCGAATTTTCCCGACGCGATGCTCGATCTGCCGGTCGAGAGCTCCGAGGCCAACGAGCAGCGTTCGTTCGAGGCGTTTACCGAACACATTCCTCCCAAGGGCACGCGAGTGCGGCTTGTGTTGACGCCGCGCTCCGAGGAACCGCCGAAGTCCCGGTAAAAGGATCGAAGCCCGTCTCCCCGAATTCGCCCTCCGAGAAGAGCCCGCCATGAAACCGATCGTGCAGATTTCGCTCGATTTGACGAGCGCCGCCGAAGCCCTGGAAACCGCGACGATTGCGATGCGCGCCGGCGTCGACTGGCTCGAAGCCGGCACTCCGCTGATTATCGCCGAGGGCATGCACGGAGTGCGTGCCCTGCGAGAGCGCTTTCCGAACACGCCGATCGTGGCCGATCTCAAGACGATGGACGGCGGCTACCTCGAAGCCGAGATGATGGCCAAGGCCGGCGCCACGCATGTGGTGGTCATGGCTCGGGCCCATGAAGAAACGATTCGCTGCGTGGTGAAAGCCGGCCACGATTTCGGCGTCAAGGTGATGGGCGACAACATGGTATGCGAAGATATGGTCGCCGGCGCCAAGTGGCTCGAGGACCTCGGCTGCGACTTCGTGATTCACCATATTGGCTACGACGAACGTCGCGGTATCGCCGCCCGGGGGCAGCGTATGCCGAGCCCGCTCGACCAGCTTCGGGCCGTGGTCGAGGCGGTGAGCGTGCCGGTGCAAGCCGTGGGCGGATTGACGCTCGAACAAGCGGTTCGCACTCCGGAATACGGCGCTCCGCTGGTTGTGCTCGGCGCCCCGCTCACGGTCGACGCCGACGCTTTCAAGACCGCGAGCGGCGATCTCGAAGGCTCGCTGCGGCTGATCTGCGAAAAAGTGCATGCCTACGGCGATGTGCCGGTCGGCAAAAAGAAGTAACAGCCCGAGGTCGAATACGTAGCGAGAATCGTTCGGGATCCTCATAAACGTTTCAGGCTATGACGGTCCGGATTCGTTCTGGCTCATCGTAACCTGGAGCGAGGGAGAAAAGGGGAATAGCGCCACGCAGTCGGCCGGTTGGATCGAACGCACCCGACGCGGTTGCTTTTGGCCGGGTTTCGCGTACTCGGTGATGCCTCGCACAAAAAAAGATTGATGTTCGGCTTCGGAACGTGATAGATGCCTGTCGGAACCGCGCCCTCGAAACAATTGGACCACAAGGGGAATTTCATGGCGACAAGAAGTGAAGCGAAGCTTCGTAAGAAGATCGCAACGGCGAAAAAGCGGGATGTTCGTGCGGCAGAATGGCGAGCGCGGCTGAATTCAAAGAAGGCGATACTCTCGACTGAACAGCTATTCTGGGTTGAATCGGGGCACGCTTTGACTTCGCGGGCCGTTTCATTTAGCAGGCATCTGAATGCCATTCCACCCACGAAAGCGAGCGATCGGGGTCGATGGGTAGCCCGATCTTACCTCCGCGAAGGCGATGTTCTTTTGGACCGAGATTGCCGCCAACTTGAGGTCGTGTCGCTTCCGCCGAACCCGGCTGAAGCGCCCCGTGTCCGCCGGTTTATACCCGATCGCGACGCGGCGACCCTGCCGCCGCCCGTTTTCGTCTATTGGGTGGTCGAGGGCAATGACTTGTGGAGTCGCCCAGATGTCCAGCAACAGACGGTCACGCCGCCGGGACCCGCTACGGGCCGTTGGGTGTCAGGTCGGGACCTTTGTTTGAACGACATCGTGATCGGCGCGGATGGCGAGCGCTCATTTGTCGTCGAATTGAGCGACGATGCTTTTACCTTACCACTAATCGCGCCCGTTGCCGACGTTCGCCTTATATGGGTCATTTCCGGCCCGGACCTCGAATCCCGCCCGCCTCGCTTTGATGCTCCGCCGCCCGCCGACGCAGTCGAGGGGCGATGGGTTGCACGTCGCCACCTGCGCGTTGGCGATATCCTTCGGACCGCGTTAGGCGACGCGGAGATCGCTTCGCTCCCAGATAACGTTGACGGCGAACCGGTATTGAACCATCGCTGCCGGGTTGAAAATGTCTTTCACCACCCGCCTCGACCGATCATGCATGTGTATTTCGGCGGAGGAAGCGTAGGCGTCACGCATGAGCATCCTTGGTACGTGAAGGACAAGGGTTGGATAGCGAGCAAGAAGCTTGCGCCGGGCGACATGTTGATGACGAATACCGGCGTCTGGGCGCCGGTCGAGCGCACTGAAGATATAGGCGAGGTAGCGCCTGTTTACAATCTACATGTGGCCGACTGCCATACGTATTTCGTCGCATCCAGTAACGGCGGTCCGGCCGTGCTGGTTCACAATCAGAGCGGCGGCGTGGAGGCGGCGCCGGCGCCGATTCAATGGCCTTGGCTGGCGGACGACCTATCCAAGCTCAACGACAGCATCGTTGCGGCGGCGGCCAAGAGCGAAGTCGCCGGGATCGGAAACAAACGCAATGGCGATTTTTGGGAAGAAAGTGGCTCAAACGGGAACGAAAAATTCAAAGTCAAGGATGGTGTCGATCCAATTTCCGCGATTGAAGATATTTGGAACAATGCCGAGAAATACGAGATTTATTGCCGGAAATTGGCGGACCTCATCATCGTGAAAGGATTCATCGACCTCTTCAACGCGACAGGAAATACTGCGGGGCTCCAGTGGATCCGCGACTTGGTGAAGGCGAACGGCGGAGTGGTTGGCAACACCTACGACGCCGACGGCAACCCATTGAACATGAACGACGGCAAAACATTCATGGAGCACTTTGCAAAATCGATCGAAAACGATAAAGGCATTGATGTAACGAAACTTCAGCGAGGCGATCAAGTTTGGTTCAGGGGTCTTGGCAACGACGGAACACCGGGCTCGGAGGGCACGAATGTCATTTACGACGGCGCCAAATTCGTCTTTGTTTTCCTGGGGCGAGTTGTCTCAAAATCCGACGTAATCGCGCATGTGATGCAGTTTTCCGGAGATACTCAAATCCAACATGTCTACCGGCCGCAATTGCCCGAGTCATTTATTGTGCCATGACGGTTTGAAAAATCATTCCTCGACAAATTTTGAATACACCGAGGCGAACATGGTTGATTGGCAGACGCTTGGCGTCTCGCGTTTTTCGTATGACTGCATGAGAATCGGGCCGGCCGTCCTAATGATGGCCGCCGCCGTCGCCGCGTTCGGCGAAGACGATTCCAAACCGAATGGCAATGAGAGTACAAAGTCGGCCGTCGCTTCCGGATCCGAGGGCGGTTCCCAGTCGCCCGCCCCCGCGCGTTCTTCCGATGCGACGGCGCAAGAGATTATCGACGCGCTCGCAAACCAGAACCCTGCCCCGATTGCGATAAAAGCTTACATCAAAAAAAGACCAAATACATGGTTCCCACTTTTTTCGGAGAAATACGATTGGAAGGAAGACAAACGCGTTACTGACGCTCTCAATCGCCTGCTCGAGGCATATAGCGTGGATTTTTGGCCCGTGCTGGCCAGTAACTGTCTCGACAAGCGTTACGCGCTCACTCGGCGTCTGGACGAACAATTACATATAATGACGGTGGGCGACATCTGTCATATAATCGCTCAAGCTGAACTGCGCAGGTCCTATTTTTCCCCGTCGCCGCGCTTGCCATGGAATGGGTATCCCGTGCCGCCGCTGCAATTATTTGACACGCCCGCGAAGCTCGCCGAATGGTGGGCGCCTCGGCGCGGGAAGCCGCTCTACGAGCTCCAGATCGAAGCCGCCGAACTCGCGCTGGCGCAAACGCCGAAATTCAATCCCGAGCTCGTGCCGCGGGACCGCGCCGATCGGTTTGTGAAACTGGTTACGGCGAACATTTCTCAATTACGCGAATCGAAGAAGGCGCTCGCCGGTCGTGTCTGGCCCTACATCGACGCGACCAGGGGATTCGGATCGGAATCCGCAAAGGAAATCCGTGAAGCTTACGAGGCTGAGCAGCACAAAAGGCAATTACTTGTGCCATAGCAGCAAATGATTCCTAACTCCTCCCTTTTTCGTTCAGGATCGCCGTTCCCATGAGTCAAGCCGCCGTCGTCAACTACGAAAACAAGAAACATGCTGTCGAGCTGCGCGATATTCCGCGGCCTACGATCGGGCCCGAGGATGTGCTCTTGGAAGTGGCCGCCGTGGGTGTTTGCGGCAGCGACTTGCATCAGTGGACCGCCGAACATAGCTGGCCGGTGAATTATCCGGTGGTGCTGGGCCACGAATTCGCCGGAGTCGTGGCCGATGTGGGGGATCGTGTCACGCGCTGGAAAGCCGGCGACCGGGCCGTAAGCGAAACCGCCGCCGTGATCGATCCCGATAGCCCGTTCTCGCGTCAAGGACTTTACAATCTCGACCCCACGCGCAAGGGCTTTGGCTACGGAGTCGATGGCGCGATGACGCGCTATGTGCGAGTGCCGGCTCGGTGTTTGCATCGCGTGCCCGATTCGCTCGCGTTCGAAAAGGCCGGGCTCACCGAGCCCTGTTGCGTGGCCTACAACGCTGTTGTGATGCACGGACATGTGCGGCCCGGCGATCGGATCGTGGTGCTAGGGCCGGGACCGATCGGCCTCTTGTGCGCGGCGATGGCCCGGCTGCAAGGGGCCGAGGTGGCGGTCGTGGGCCTGGAACGCGATCGCGGTCGGCTCCAAGTGGCGACGGCTTTCGGCTGCGAACCGATTGTCGACGGGCTCGACGACTGGGCCCGCGCGGTCGATGGACTGGGAGTCGATGGCGTGGTCGACGCGGTGGGTATTTCGGCCGCGCTCAAAACGGCGATGGATATCGTGCGGCCCAATGGCTGGATCAGCAAAGTAGGCTGGGGCCGGGCGCCGCTCGGATTTTCGCTCGACCCGCTGGTGCAGAAAAACGTGACCTTGGCCGGCAGCTTCAGCCACAACTGGCCGATCTGGGAGCGCGTGCTGCGGCTGCTCTCGACCGGGGCTCTCGATGTGTCGAAGATCATCGGCGGCGTGTGGCCGCTGGCCGATTGGCACGAAGCCTTCGAGCAGATGCACTCCGGCCAAATCGTGAAAGCGGTGCTCAAGCCGTAAGGCGCTTGATCGCGCTTTGCCGTGTGCCGCGCGCCCATGCCCACGCTTGCGTGGGCATGCCGCCAACGACTCGACTTCTGCCGCGCGCGGTAAATCACAATTCCGCCGCGCGTCGCCTAACATGCCAACGCAAGCGTGGGCATGCCACCCATTCGCTAATCGATGGCCCTCTGCCAAACAGTGTGCGGAAAATGCGCCGCCGGACATTGGCCCGGTTAAGCACATGTTATAATTGGCCCGCTTCGTCGGCGGCTGGCGGTCGAGGCATGCCCGCCGGTCTACCAACAGCCCCAACGAAATCAATGAGTCCTGACCCCTTAGAATTCTGTGACCCCTTAGAATTCTGACCGAAATCAATGAGTCCTGACCCCTTAGACTTCTGCTTCAGACGCTAGCAAGCAGGACGGCACGATGAACTTTGGCAGCCAGATTCGAGAACTTCGGCAGGCCCAAAACCTGACCCTCCGTGACTTGGCGAAGCGGGTCCGGGTGACGTTCACCTACCTCAGTAAAATCGAGAACCAGAAGCTCTCGTTCGGCGAATTTCCCAGCGACGATCTGATCGTAAAGCTGGCCGAAGCTCTGGATGCCGACGCCGACGAGTTGCTGCTGCTGGCCGAGAAAATTCCCGCCGCGATCCGAAAACGAGTCCTTCAGCGCCCGGACCTGTTTAGGAAGATGGCCGCGCTGGACGACAGGCGGCTGGATCAAGTGATGAAGTTCTTGGACCGCGGGGCCGGGTGACGGCGGCGCCGTCGAGGAAGCGATGCGGTCCCGGCCATTGAACGCGCCTGCCCCCTCATTCGCGTGCGGCACTGGGGCGACCTCAGGCGCAAGATCAAGCTGACGGCCGCGATTTCTTGAGATTCGCGGCAAATCTGTCGCTATCACCGGGGTTTACGGCCATCGCTCTGTGATATTGCTGGCTTGACGAAGTGTGATTGTGTGATATGCTGAGTGGCAGTCGAGTCACCCCCGGCAAGAAAGGAGAAGCCAACACAAAGCGGGTGCGGCAACGTCGATAAACCTGCTGAAACAGGAGGACTTGTTGAAGACCCATCAGACGCCGGGCAAGCGAACTGTGGTGATGCAGCCTGCTGCGGAGAGGGCAATCCGAAAGTGGTGGCCCCGACTGAAGGATCAAGAGGAACTACGACGCCAGATCGAGAAACTGGCTTACTGGCCCAATCGAACTTGGAGCAATCGAGACGACATCGTTGTGGATGTAAATTGTTCAGTGATTCGCGCGTGTCGAAGGGACAATATTTTCGAGCAGCGGATCGCGGACAAGATCGGCGGGCACTCGAACATTCGAGTGATCTTTACTACTGAAAGGTGTCTCGCAACGAACGACATGGTCGTCTATGTGCTGACCATGATGCCGAAAAAGCGGCAGAACTTTACGCGAAATGACTTAGAAACGTTTCGTGCTGGCCGCAGAAACGTACTAGAGCGAAATCGGATTTTGAAAAGTCGGCTAAGGAAAGTGGTTTCCTAGTCGGAGATTTAATCGGGATACGTCCCGCAGGAGAGAAGGGTGTCCATGCTTAACGTCGTTGGCGATGAACTTGAAAAGCGGGTGGGCTGCCTCACCTTCGCCCGGCTGTTAGGAACTTACCTCGCGCTATCGAAAACGCACAAGGCTATGGTGAATCGGATGGTTGAGATCGTGATCGATTCTGACGCCGATCTCGACGAACGCGAACGAGCCTTGGACGTTATCATGGACGCCCTCTCTTCTTCTGTATTGCCCTTTTCTGGCACGCCAAAGACGATCCCCCAAATCGCTTCGATACGAGCGGAATTGGATCACGAAGAGATCACCTTTGCTACTCGGTTGCGAACCCAAATGGCGGCAAGGCGAATAACGCAAACCGAATTGGCTACAAAGATTGGCGTCAACCAATCCGCCATTTCCATGATGTTGAACCGCACTTGCCGCCCGCAGCGAATAACCGTCGAAAAGCTCGCGCGTGCCTTAGACGTGTCCCCCGAGGAACTCTGGCCGGAGATTGCAGCCAGGAGAAATAGGCACGCCGTCTGATTCGGCGACCTGCCCATCCAATGGTTGTCTTCGGCTTTGAAATTCCTGACAAATGCCCGGCCCATTTCCGCCGTGAACACACAGCAGGAGATCGCGCGGGGGAGGAATCGCACGGTGGTAGCACTTCCGAATGTCGTCCTCGCCCCGGAAGACTGCGCCTTTCCAGACTGAAAAGATCGCTTCGGACAGAAAGATAAAGGTCTGTATCGCTTGCTGCTCAACTGCCACGTCAATTGGCGCCGTTGAATGCCTCTCTAGTGCGCTTTCATCTGTTGCAACGGTACGGTCAGTAATCCTTACAGATTCTACCGAGAGCTATTCTGGCGTGGATGTCGTATTTGTGCCTCCAGGTACGAAACTGTCGAAAATACGGCGTCTCGTTGGTCTGGTCGATACAGACCTCGTTTGTATCTGTGATCCAGATTTAAGCGTAAATCCCGACGCCTGTCGTAAGGTGTTCGGCCGAGCAGCGGTCGTGGTGCGACGCGGCGATGATGTAGTTGCTTTCGGCTTAGTAGTGGGGCGCGACAATGGAACGATGCTCTCGCAGTTAATCTGCGTCGATAAATGGCTGTCCCATCGAATTATTCGACCACTTCTTTGGAAAAGTGGCTTAGGTATTACGCTTCCGGGACAGTTTCTTATTGTGTCGGCAGGCATACTTCGCGGCCTTGACGCCCGCGTCGATTCGTACCTAGATGACCTTTACCTCGGCTGGATTGCTCGAAAGAACAATGCCGAAGTCCTAAGAGAGCCTGTCGTCGTTGGGGAGGAAGAGCCACGGTCAACGTGGGGAAGTTTGCTCAGCCAACGACTTCGCTGGATGAAGGGATTGGCTGGTCTCTTCGCTCATCTGTGGACTTGTCCTCCGGCAGTTCTTTTGCTGGCAATTCATTTTATTGCCTATCATGGTATTCCAATGCTATTTCTCTCAGGAATTATATTACTCGGGCTTTTCAGTCCGGCGAGTGCAGGAGTGATTGTTCTTGCCCTGGTGTTTGTACTGTCTCGGTCTTCGGGCCACTCCATCTGGACCGCAGCTACTTTTGTCGCCATTTTTCCCGTTCTGCACACTCTCGCCACGCTGCTGTGGTGGATTCCGGCGAGCCATTCATATTTGGTAAAGAGGTAACGATGCAGACCGAATCTCTTGCAAAGGCATACATTCTGACCCACGGTGTTCGGTTCTCGACTAGTGCGCTAGAGTACGCTGATGAAGTAAAGGCCAAGCGCCAAAATATGGTCTACAATGTGCCAGCCGCCGATACTGTAGAACATACGCGACAGAGTTTCGCGAGCCTAAGCCTTCTCGGGAACGATCACCGGCTCGCGCCGCCACAAGAGCTATTCCTCATCGGAGACGACGGCTACACCGTATGCGTTTCTGCGGTCGCTCCGGTGCATGGGCGGGAATCCGCAGTCGTCGATTTCCTCGAAGGTCGGCTGATTCTTAATACGCCATCTCGGCCCGATCTCGGGCGTCGGCTTGCGGCCACAGAGTATGTTCCTCAGCCAGCGTACTACGACCTTCAGACCGCCAGCGGACGTGCTGTTTCCCGATGGGTCAGTGCATGTGGTTACGACGAAATGAACGTCTGGCCTTGGCACGACTGCGCCATCGGGCAACCTTGCAGCTTTTGTGGAATTAACGCAGTTCAGAAGCAAGCCGGGCGAGATGTCGATCTAGTTCATGCCCTAGCATTTCGGCGAGATTCAACCACAGATCGGCAGTGGGAAGAGGTTCGTGAATCCGTTCTGGCCGAGATCACGGAGTCAGTCGCGCTGGCAATTGATGACGACTGCTATCGAGACGAGGTTCACCTGATTCTCATCTCTGGAAATCTTGCTGACCACCAACTCGATACCCAGGCGACCATCTACGCCGAAGTCGCTGCCGCGATCACGGCGGGGAACCCGGGTCGTTTTGCGGAAGGAGTCGTGGCTGTGACCGCCCCGCCGCACGACGTTCAACTTCTTAGGAAAATGTTTGAGAGTGGGATCGAAGTCGGCGTGTTCAACTTGGAGGCGTTTTCTCCCGCTGCGTTTTCGCGGCATTGTCCCGGCAAGGATCGAATTGGACGTGACCACTATTTGGAAGCTCTGGCTTGTGGGGTCGAAGTCTTCGGGTGGGGACGTTCCTGGTGCAATTTTGTACTTGGCCTTGAACCGGCAGTAGACTTGCTGGCCGGTTGTGACGAATTGGCGTCTAAGGGAATTACGCCGGGTGCAAATGTGTTGCATCTGGACCACGGTGCGCCTGTTCAGCACGTACCGCCAGATTTTGAGACGGTCATTGGCTTTTACTCGGAACTCGCGAACATCTACCGTCGTCACAACCATCGTCCTTACTACTGCCAGCTTGCTTTACGGACGAGTCTTGCAAACGAGGCGTTCGCCGGTCGAATGAACTGAGGGTCGATTCATCACTGTCGTCTTCGAGAGTTCCTCATGCCCGACCGACCAATAATCGGCAATGACGCAAGGCAATATCTTAAACACGTTGACAAGCACGGCCTGCACGCAGATACCGAATGGCTGATAGATGTGGGAAGATTTCCTGTCGGTTGCCGCGTCTTGGATGTTGGCTGCGGCACCGGCACTCTCGTTCGGGCTTTGGCTGGCGATAAACAATTCTTTCGCTCGGTCATCGGTGTTGAGCTTTCGCCTGAACTGGCTGGGCATGCGTCCATTGTGGCGCAGGAGGCAGGTGGGACTGTTGATCTGGCTGACATCCTAACTTGGAATCCGCCCGCCGGTTGGCAGCCCGATACGGTTGTTATGTCGTATTTTCTGCATCACTGCGATGACACCCTCCAACATCTTCGTCGGGTCGCCGAGTTGTTGCCGCACGGGGGTCGGCTTTATGTTCTTGACCGGATAGCCCGCGACCAGACAGCGATGGAAGGTTTTCCTCGCTATTGGCGAGAACACTACCATGACGCTCATGAGTGGGAAGAAGAGCTTCCGCAATTAGATACAATTCAGGGTTTGTGTGACGCCGCCAATTGCGCCGGCTTTGATTTTGTTCGCCAGGAAATATGCCCTCATGACCACCGCATTGGGACGGAAGGATTTCCAAAAACGTTGATGGAGTTTTGGCGACATGAACCAACAAGAATGTTTCCCCCTGTTCTGGTTGTGTCTCCGGCCCATCAAGAATTCGTGGATGAGATTTGCGACCAACTTGCTGTAGGGGGGCTGTTCATTGAGCAACGACTCAGTGTGTTTTATTCAGATGACGTGATTCGCACCCTCTACGAGTATTGTCCTTGGCGTGAACCATTGCTTTCATTCGTGGGAGAAGTGTGTGCGCAGCGAGTCGCGACAGCCCTGCTGGTCAGAGGCGATTACACAACGCCAAGCGTTCTTAACCGTCTTTCGCGATTTAAGAAAACTCACCGTGACCTTTGGAAGAGCATTTGCGGTCCTACTGACGCAAACGGTTTGCGGGCGATCATATTACCGTTCCATGTCGCCGAACCGTACGAGTCTGAGTCGCTTGCCCGAGTCGTTGGTATTGCTTTGCAAGGACGTTGAACGTGGAACTGATGGTTATCGCGGGGGCATCGTTTCCAGCAGGAGTGCTTGAACTTGGCGATGTCGCGCGACGACACGGGTTTATGCCGCTATATCTTGACCACGAGCATCATGCTGCTCGGATAGAAAAGGGCTTGCCGTCTTTGCGGTTTGCAGTCGGACTGCCCGAAGATGTTTCCCAGCAGAGTGGCCTCTTTCTGCCGATGTTGGAAAGCTGGGTATCCGAAGCGCGTAAAGTGTCACCGCGATCAAAACTTCGGTGTGACCGAGAAGCGGCCTTTATCAGTCGCTCGAAATTGAAGCTCTCCTTGAAATTGGCCCAAGCTGGGGTGGCCTCGGTAGAACGGAGTCAAGTCGAGACTCTTGAACAGGCCCTCGAAGCCGCCGGTAAATATGGATATCCGGCGGTCCTCCGTGGAGACACTGGCTATTCAGGCCGAGGAGTATGGATTGCGGACTCGCCAGCGCAACTGCAAACGTACTGGCGAATGCTCTTTGAGGAGCGGGCGACGGCCGATTTCGTCGAAATGCGTAATATTATGGATTCGACCGATGTTAAAGTCGTTGTCGAGCCTTGGTTGGGTGGTGACGAGTGGAGCATTGACTGCATCACGGGACCCGCGGGGGTCCAACTGATTCGGGTGTGCCAGAAAGCGACTGCAATCGTGGCTGGTAGGCCGATCTCTCTCGGATACCACCTGATTGCCTCAACGGACTTGCTGGCGGAACTGCGCCGGGTCGTACCTTCTTGGATAAGTGCTATTTTTCACTCGGATACCATTTCGTTTGCCTGCTTCGATGTACGTCGTCATCCAAACGGACAACTTGTCCCCTTGGACTTTGCGGCTCGCCTCGGGGGCGACAACATTCCTTTGCTTGTTCGACGAGCGAGCCTGAATGGCAACCCTTATGCTGCTGCACTTGACTCGGTATTGGCCGCTGATCCTAGTCGAATGGCATCGGTACAAACTAGTTTCGCCATCATTCACGCTTTCGCAATCACGCCCGGCATATTTAGTGGAATCAGTCTTAGCCTGCCCGCCGAGATCATCGACATCAGACCGCGCGGGTTTCGGATTGAGCGTGGGCGGCGAAATGCCGTATTTCGTCGCGTTGGAACAGTTTTGACTCAATTCCAGTCAAACGCGGCGTTTGTCGATGCGTGCCGTAGGGCCGCGGAGTGGATTCATGTTCAGTGCGACTAAATTCGCCGGTCGAGGAATTTGTGAGCGTTGACGAAAGCGACGCCAGTCCAATTGCTAATACGCCGCCGATCAAGCAGAACGCTTGCATGTGTTTCTCACACGACTTAGGATGATTTTTCAATCTGGTCCACACCCAACGTCAGAAATGTTGCGGGTCGAATGGAGGCGTGCATGACGACAAAAACCCGGCTCCGCGTCTTTGCAATCGGTCTAGTCGGGGTTGCCATCGGCGTCATCGCTCGTGGACCGATGTGGGAATTGATCCAGGGGGCGCCAAATTCTGCGCCGCCTGAAGTTCACATTCCGCCGCCAGTCACACGAATTCCATCTCCGAGGCAAGCTGCCAAAGAGCCTCTGGCTTGGGCAGAGCAACAGACCGAACGCGCAATTGACGAACAGATCAAGTCCCTGGACGGATTCTTCTCTGATTCTAAGCGCAACACGCCGGCGTTCGCGAAAGACGCTCTCGATATGGAGAGCAAATGGAATCTCCTCGTAGATTATGTGCCGTTCACTCGCGGTGGGCGTCACGAAACGTATATTCGTGGACGCTTTGAGAAGCATGTGTTCACGCCGGAGAAAGTCGAAAAGGCGGTGAGGCAGGTCGTAGAAAGTTACATGCGCGAAGTGAAGAGCATCGAAAGTGCGATGCTAGTTCAGATTAAGAAAGATGTCTCGGACTTCCCGAATGAATATCCACTTGCCACATTCGACAAGGCTCGGCTGGAGCAGATTTACGGTGACGCAATCGACCACGCTATTGAAGCCACGAAGCAGGATGCTGTGGCCGACGTGTCTCTTCAGGCGGTATCCGTGATAGTGGGCGAAGTTCTTACACAGGTTGCAGTTGAACTTGGCGTATCCGCCGGCGTTATCGGCACGGGTGCCGCTCTATCTTGGGAAACGCTTGGAATCGGCCTTGTAGTCGGTGTGATCGTGGACGTGCTTATTTCTTGGGTCTGGGACTGGTATGCAAATCCAAAGGGTGAATTGGCTGCCAAAGTCAATACGAAGCTCGATGACATACATCACCTGATAGTTGAAGGGTCGCAAGACGTTAAGGGGCTTCGCCTGCGTTTGCGAGAACTTAGTAGGGAAAGAGCGCGCCTGCGGGAGACGGCAGTTCTTGACATGCTGACAACCCAATAGATAGAGGCCCGTATGCTTCGATACTTCACCATAGTTATCTATCTGCTCTTTCCAATAGGAGCGGTATCGGCGGGAGTCGAAAGCAAGGCTGTTCAGGAAGCAGCAGAGGTCGTCTCTCGTAAGTTTGGAAAACAAGTCGCGGAGATGGGGTTGGAGAGCTTAACGAGAAAGATGGAATTGCTGTCGGCCAAGTATGGGGATGATGCCTTGGTCGCGGTCGAGAAGGTCGGGCCAAGAACTTTTCGTCTTGTTGAGGAGGCTGGCGAGGATGGCCTCAAGTCTGTGAAGTTGCTCGCGCGCTTCGGTGACGAGGCGATTTGGGTCGTCGGAAAAAAGAATCGCATGGCAATCTTCATCAAATATGGCGACAACGCAGCCGAAGCGATGATGAAACAGGGGCAGATCGCAGAGCCGCTTATTAGTTCCTTTGGTGAACCGGCCATAGGAGCATTGAAAGCCATTTCAACGCGAAACGGCCGTCGATTGGCAATAATGGCGGACGACGGCACGCTGAACAAAATGGGCCGGACTGACGAGGTACTTGCGGTAGCTGGCAAGTATGGCGACCGTGCGATGGAGTTCATCTGGAAAAACAAAGGAGGGCTCGCCGTCGCAACAACTATGGCAGCGTTCCTCGCAAACCCGCAGCCATTTATTGACGGAACTGTCGAATTAACGAAGGCCGTTTCGGAAAACATCGTGAAACCCGTCGCCACTGAAGCGGCAAAGAACACGGCCTGGACGTTTGTGCTTCCCGTGTTCGCGATTATCTTGGGCGCCGTCGTCGCCCTGAAGGTATGGCTTCGGCATCGGCGGTCAATCTCCAGGTTCGTGCCAACGTCTCACGATGCTGCCTGATGCCGTTCCGTGATGTGCGCATTTGCTGCCGGAGGCCGACGAGTTGCTGCTGCTGGCCGAGAAAATTCCCGCCGCGATCCGAAAGCGAGTCCTGCAACGACCGGACCTGTTCAGGAGGATGGCCGCGATTGACGACCGACGGCTGGATCAGGTGATGAAGTTCTTGGACCGAGGGGCCGAGTGACCGCGGCGCCGGCGAAAATCAGGCGGTTTGGAATTCGGCACTGCATCGAATCGCGCTGTTGCGAGTCGAATCCATCGAACCGGCGGTGAGGGGCGAGGTCAGGCCGGACGTTTTTCGGGGGTGGCGTCGGAGAGGGGCCGGCGGGCCGAGGGCGTGTTCGGTTATGGCGACGAAGCGCGTGTTTCGGGACGGCACCTGGACAGACAACTGCCATACGTCCGGGGCTCAAATGGACACTTGGTTTGGGTGACAAATTGCCCGAAATGCCACTTGAGAATTCTCAAAAAGGAACTTCAATCCGGCTGATCCGAATCGCAACTGGCCTCAACTGGCGAAACATTTTTGAGAACGGAAGTCGTTTCGCGGCAGCAGATTTTGCCGTAAGATGCTGACGACGAAATGAGTTGCAAGAAAAGATAGGCCCAAACTACGGAACCGAAGGTTAGTGGTTCGAGCCCACTGGGGTGTATTTCTTTTCTTGCCCGCCCCGCGACGGTGCGACGCGATGCAGATTGGTCGCGGGCGGTGCGAAACGGTCTAGGGCCATTGGGGTTTACGACGATCCGCGAAGCGTCGATCTCTTCCCCTTCGCCCGCCTCTCCGGTGTAGTTTGGCGCGAGGTCGTTCGTCTCCGATGCGAGCCGAAAGGTGCCAATTTCGGCGCCCGACGGCACCACCGTGGGCACCACGCGGCGCGTCTCTTGAGCCTCGTTCAGCGGCCCTTCCGTCCCCGTCGCCCGTAGCGCCGCCGCCTCGGATTCGTTCTCGCCAAGTGATGGCGGGGCGGGCAACGATTCAATGGCCGAAGTCTGGTCGTGCAGGCCAACGTGGGTATAGATGCCCAAAGTGAGCCGAACGTCGCTATGGCGGGCGAGCGTCTGGGCCATCTTGGGCGAGAGCCCAGCCTGCTCGAGGCTGGTGATGAACATGTGCCGGTTCGAGTGGAAGTCCGCAAATAGGCCATCATCGTTCTGGTAGGACAGGAAATCGGACTTTTCGCGGAGGGTCATTTCCTCCGCGTTGCCTTTCGCCTCTTCAATCCACTTCTTACGGGCGGCTTGCAAATCGTGGCGCATCATCTTGTTCGTCTTTCGTTCCGTTCCGCCGGGCACTTTGCCCGAAATGGGAAACAGTAGATCTTCGGGCTTGAGAGCTTTTTTGGCCGCAAGCCAGTATTTCAAGTGCCCAACCAACGCGGGGTGGAGCACCTGAGTGTCCTCTCGTCGGCGCTTACTATAGCAGGCCGCGACGGTCGCCGTCGCGGGTTCCTCGTCCAGGCGAAACGAACGACACGTGAGGCTGCCGATCTCTCCCTTCCGAAACCCGGTCCAGGCCGCCAAAACGTACAAGATCGCCCGGTCGGGCCCGGGTATCGTTTCGATGGCCTTGCCGGTTCGAGCCGCCTCGACGAGCCTTCCGAATGCGTCGCTCGACAGCGCTCGTCGGTCGTGGCGTCGGTCTAACCGCACGTTTTGCCGAGAGATATGGGTCAACGGGTCGAAACCGATTCGCCGTTCGCGGACCAACCAACGGGTGAACTGCTTGATTGACACTAGGTAATTATTATGCGTTTGCGCGCTTTTTCGTAACTGTTAAGCCGTGGCGTGGCCTGGGCGCGGGGGGGCGGTGGCGATATTGGCGGGGATCGCGGGCGAGGGGTTTCCGGGGATGGGTCGCGTGGCGGATGTTTTAACTGCTATTGGTGATCGGCAGCGGCAGGGTCTTGCCTTGCAATTTAGCGCGCACGACTTCGATTCCATACCTTGCGAAGCTCAAACCGTTTTTCGCGCCGGTCGCGATCACGCTCTTGATTCGGGCGAACGCCGCCGCGCTCCATTCGGTCCGATGCGTGCCGCCATCATTCCTCGCCGCCGCCAGGCTTCGGATGTCGCGTTCGGTTCCGTTGTTGTCGGCCGGAACATTCGCATCGTCGAGGAAGGTGAACAATTCGTCCGAGTGCTTGAACAGCCGGCGCCAGATTCGCAAACATTCGCGATGCCGCACGCGCGTTCTCGAGCATCAACGTGTCGAAACGGTTTTGAATCTCGTGTCGGGCCGCGTTGAAAGCTTTTTTGCCGAGCGACTTGCGCTCGTGGCCCAACCGGATCGCGTCTTGAAACAGCGTGATCAACGGCTGGATGAAGGCCCGCACGCTCGCCGCCGGCAACGTCTCGCGCAGCTTGTGCAACTCGCGAAGCAAATGGACCAAGCAGGCGCTGTTTGCGGCAGTCGAGCCCGTTGTAGACCGCATAAAAATCGCTGACCAGCGTGCCCGCGAACGATGTGCCCAACGCTCGCTCGAGCACGGCCCGATTGCGATGACGATCGATCAGGAACAATGCCAAGCGCGGGTCTCGAAAACACCAGGCCCACGCGGGCAGTCCGTCGATCCGCCAACCGGTCTCATCGCCTTGCACGACCGGCGAATTGCGCAAGAGTTCCCAGAGTTTGTCGACCACCGGCTCGAACAAAGCGCCGCCCCAACGCAAATGGCCGAGCAATCCGGCCCGGCTGGCCGAAAGACCAAAGAAGTCTTTCAGCAAGTGTTGCGTTTTGCCGAGCGAGATGCCCAGGTGAACCCGCGCGTAGCAGACCAACAAGCGCGCGCGTGGCCCGATGTGGGCGCCGGGCAGTTCCAAGTCGCCGCGTCCTTGGCAGGTGGCTTGGCAATGTTCGCAACGGTAGGTATGACGGCGATACCGATGCCATTCGAGCTTGGGCTCTGGAATCTCCGCCATCTCATGCTCTTCGAACTCGCCGGTGGCGGTCAGATCGTGGCCGCCGCAATGCGGACACTCTCGCGGATGCACGTCATGTTCGATGAATACTATGTATTTCGATATGCGCTGGGCCGGGCGGCGGCTCTGGACGAAAGCTGCCCGGATGTTTGCGAAACTGCTTGCGGCGGCGATCCTGTTCGCCACGCCGCGCATCGGCGGCCGAGCGGGTTTTCTTGCGCCGCTGAAGAAACTTTTGGACTTGCTGTTCGAGTTGCTCGACGCGCTTGCGCAGCGTGATATTCTCCGCCAGCAACCGGGCGATTTCCGCTTCCAACTCGGCGATCCGTCGATCTCGATCATCCATGATCCAATCAATGTGACCGAAAACCCAATTTCGGGAAAGAGGAAATGCTTAACAGTTACCATAGTAGCGATACCGCTTGTTGCCGTTCTTGGTTGAGTGCGTGGGAGACATGCCGCAGCCGCACGGAACGCAGTGCAGAAGGCCCTTGAGCAGCGCGCCGAACTTGTTCCGCGCCGCCCGTGCGACCGTTGCGACCCAGCAGCGACTGCACCCGCTGCCAGATGTCGGCGTTCACTACGGCCGCGTGTTCGCCGTTGTGGACCTCGTCCTTGTATTTGATTTTGCCGGCATAGGCGACGTTGGTGAGCAGTTTGTACAGGCTGGTTTTGGTGAACTGTTTGCCGCCCCGATCGTGCCCCTTGCGGGTCGTCCAGCGCTTGTTGACCCAGCCCCGCCGGTCGATTTCCTTGACCGTCGTGATCATCGACTGGTGCTCCAGGTACAACTCGAAGATGGCCCGCACGCGAGCCGCTTCGTCTTCGTTGACCAGGAGTTTCGACCCCTGCGTGTCCACGTCGTATCCGAGCAGCGGCATTCCGCCCGACCATTTTCCCTTGCGGCGGGCGGCGGCGATTTTGTCCCGCGCCCGTTCGGAGATGATCTCGCGCTCGAATTGGGCGAAGGAAAGCAGGACGTTGAGCATCAGCCGACCCAACGATGTGGCGGTGTTGATGAGCTGCGTCACGCTGACGAACGAAATCCGATGCCGGTCGAAGGTTTCCACGATCTTGGCGAAGTCGAGTAGCGAACGGCTGAGCCGGTCCACCTTGTACACGATGACGCTGTCGATCTTGCCGGCCTCGATATCCGCCATAAGGCGTTTGAGCGCCGGCCGGTCCATGTTGCCGCCGGTGAAACCACCGTCGTCGTACCTGTCTGGCAGACACCGCCAGCCTTCGTGCTCTTGGCTCTTGATATACGCCTCGCCCGATTCCCGTTGGGCGTCGAGCGAATTGAATTCCTTTTCGAGGCCCTCGTCGGTCGACTTGCGAGTGTAGATGGCGCAGCGAATCTGCGGGGCCGCCGCTGGCTGGTTTCGAGTCTTGGCCTTGCTCATTTGGGGCTCCCTTGCCCGCCGAGGCGGAAGAAGTAATAGCCGTTGCAGTGGGCGCCGGTGATCTTCTTGGCCACGGCGCTGAGCGACTTGTAGACCTGGCCCTCGAACTCGAATCCCTTGGGCAGGACACGGACTTCCAGCGTTTGGTCCTTGTACCGCCGGGTGATGACCGCGCCCGGCATGGGTAGGCGATCATCGCCAGCCACGGCGAGCGTCGTCGTTGCGACGCGCTGCGCGGGCGCCGCGGCGCGGACGGTTGCCTTGGGGGCGGAGGAACGCAGGTCCGCGTCGTTAGCCAGTTCGGAGGCCCGCTGGCGGGCGCGGTCCGACAGGTCGCCTTCGGCCTGCGCCTGTATTCGCCAGATGATCCGGCGCACGAGCCACTGCTTATGGCGGGCGTTCGTTTCTTCGCCGAACACTTCGGCGTGCTTGGCCCGCAGTTCGCTGACGCTCATCCGCTGGAGCGCGGCGAGCTCCTTGCCCACGTTCAGTTCCATGCGTCTCTCCTTGGTTTGAGTTCTCGAAAACCGTTAACCCAGGTGGACACTGAGCACGGTTTTGGCGGGAACCTCAAGGCATGTCGGCCAGGATTCCGGCGAGATTTCCGGGGCGGGATCGGCGGCCGGGAGCGCCGCTCGGCGCGGAGGCGTAGAACGCCGGCCGCGAAAATGCCGGCCACTTCGGAGAGACGCTCGTCGGGCGTCAGGAAGGTCGGATCGTCGATCGGTCGCATGGGGCATCTCGCTTTCCGCAAAATTGCAGTGGAGTGGCCCACAGCGACCTTCGCTTGGCGACGGGCGCGCTGTCTGGCGGGAGCATTCGGCATCGCGAGCAGTGCGCGATGCCTCTCTCTGTTAACCTACCCGGCGCGAGTTCGAGATGACGAAACGAGGGTCCGAAAGGGAACGGCTTGTTAACTCCGAGAGGGTTGTTAACCAGAGATTTGGAGAGTTTTGGATCGAGATTCGAGGGTCCGAAACGAACCTTGGGGGTTCCCTTCGGACCCTAATTGATCTCTCTCGAAACGGAGAGCGCCGGGAGCGGCGGCGGGGTCGTCGCAAATCCTTGCGGCGAAAGGCCCGAAACGCCAAACGCCCGGCGGCCGATCGCTCGGAGCCGGGCGTTAACCGGTTGGGCGCGTCTGTACGCGGAAATTCAAAAAGCTCCCCCGGTAGGACTCGAACCTACGACAAGCCGGTTAACAGCCGGCTGCTCTACCGACTGAGCTACAGGGGAATGTGCCCAGGAAGTTGAATCGTAACTCAAGTTTTGCTTCGTGCCAAGGCGTTTCATGGGATTCGCCGATTGGCCGTTACGAGAGCCGGCGCGGGGCGAGGTTTTCCGCGTCGTTCATTGGCCGGGCGCCACCGCTTGCCTCCGGTGGACAGTTTCCGCGGTGAAATCCGCAATTTTGGCCCGGCCGGCGGGCGGTTTCGATATATGTTTCGCCTTGACATTTTTCGGTTTACAGCGATTCTGGCGAAAACGACGAACGTTCTCGGGGGGATGCCTTGCATGCAACGGCCGGTATAATTAGCCTCGATTATGAGGGGCGGCGTCGCGTAGTGCGGCCTTGGCCGACGATGACGCCCTCGGTTTTTGGATCGCAAGGGTGCGATCGCGCGGCAGGCGAGTTTGTGAATGCGCCGCGAGCGAATCCGAAGCATCTTTGTGGGAACGATCCATTAAAGCGACTCGAAACAATCGGCGCTCGACGCCCCGGCGATTCTTGCCTCGCTCCGAGGCCGACGCCCTCGAAGACCTGCTCGATCGGCAGTACCCCGCGACTCACTTGGGACCGGCCGGCGCCGCTGCCTGGGCCAAGCGCGGCTTCGACCTTGTCGTTGCGCTCGCGGCCGGGCTCTGCTGTTTGCCGATCTTTGTGCTTGTGGCGGCGCTCGTGCGGCTAGGTTCGCCGGGGCCCGCGTTTTTTGCCCACGAGCGCGTCGGCGCGGCGGGCGGCGTTTTCGCGCTTGGAAGTTTCGGACCATGGTGGTCGACGCCGATCACATGCTCCAAACGCTGCTGGCCGAGAATCCGGCGCTCGCCGAAGAATGGCGCCACAATCACAAGCTCCAGCGCGATCCGCGCGTCACAAGGCTCGGCGCCCTGCTGCGGAAGACCAGCATCGATGAACTGCCGCAACTGTGGAATGTGATTCGCGGCGACATGAGCCTTGTCGGACCGCGGCCGATTGTCGAAGGCGAAATCGCGAAATACGGCGACCATTTTCCGTTTTACCAGGCTGTGCGGCCGGGCATCACCGGGTTGTGGCAAGTGTCGGGTCGCAGCGACACGAGTTATGCCGAACGGGTCGAGTTCGATACGCGTTATGTTTGCCATTGGTCGCTCTGGCACGATCTGCGGATTCTGGCGGCGACCGTCAAGATCGTGCTTTCGCGAGCCGGCGCGGTGTAGCCGGGCTCTGGCAGCGCGCCATCCGCCGAGGAGGCTCGGACATTCATTGGCTTCCCGACGCCGCGAACACGGTGCGCTTACTGTCGCCGCCGCGAGCTCGATCAGGAACTTTCGCCACCGCATGCGGCATGGCGCGGCATGGGTCATCGGGTCGCGAGTTGCGGGCATTGGCGTGGCGATGCTGTTGCAAATGGCGCTCGCGCGGACACTGCCGCCGGCCGACATGGGACATTTCTCGCTGCTTTCCACCGTGACCGCGCTGGGCAGTTTGCTCGCGATGCGGGGGACGAACGCCGCCCTGTTGCGTGTCGTGCCCCAGGCGCTCGAATCGGGCCGCGACCGCGAAGCCGCTCGTTTTTTGCGGTGGGCTTCGGCAACCGCCGGTCGCGGAGCGCTGATCCTGGCGGCGGCCGTGATCTTCTTTTGGCCCAGCGTGGCCGATTGGTGGCAGATTCCGCGAGATCGTTCCCTCGCGGTGCTGGTCGCGCTGTCGCTGATCGCGCTGGCGGTGGTGCAATTTGCCGCGGAATCGCTCCGTTCCTTGCATGAACTGCGATTCGCCAGTTTGCTCACCGGCGGACAAACCGGGGGCCTCTTGGTCAACGCCTTGTTCCTCGGGCTGCTTCTTCTCGCATCGCGCGAAGCAACTCGATTTGCGGACGACTTTGCTCCTGTCGCTCGGTGGTCTGGTGCTCGCGATCCCGGTGGCGGGGTTAGCGCTCGCCTGGGCTTGGCGCAATCGATTCTCGAAGACTGAAGTCGGCCCGGCCGATGGCGCATCGCCCGACGGCGCACTCTTCGACGGCGCACGGGTCGACGGTACACTGCTCGATGCCGCGGCGCCCGACGCCGCGAGAGACACCGTCTCGCCCGAGGTGATTTCGCCCGAGCAAGCGCGGGACCTGTGCAGGGTCCTTTTACTGATTCAAGTGGTGACGTTCTTTTCGGCCCAAGCCGATATCTGGATCGCTGGGTTCGAGTTTTCGGGCGATGACTTGGCGCTTTACAATGTCTCCCGTCGCACGGCGCTGATTGTTGCGATTCCGATGCAGATGGCGAACTTTCTGGTCGCCGGTTTGATTGCTCCGCTGGCGGCGCGCGGCCGACGGCGGGAGTTGCAATTCATGCTTCGTGTGGTCGCCACTCTATTCGCGCTGCCATCGCTCGCGGCGCTCGGTGTGATCGTGTTCCTCGGCGGGCCGCTACTCGCCCTGCTGTTCGGCGAATTTTACCGGGCCGCCGCGCCGCTTTTGGTCGTGATCGGCGTCGGCCAAGCGATACTGATCTTGGCGGGAAGCTGCCACACGGCGCTCACGATGGCCCGGCAGCAAGCCAAGGCGCTGGCCGTGAACTTTGTCGCGGCGATCGCAATCGCGTTGGGCGGATTCCTGGCGGCGCACCATTTCGGCGTCGTCGGCCTGGCGGTCGTGTATTCGCTTGTGGTGGCGGCCGAGAGCTTTGCGCTGCTATTGCTCGCCAAACGCTATCTTGGCGTATGGACGCACATCGATCTTCTGGCGACCGCGGTGACGCTTGCCCGCCTCGCGATGGCCGGGCCACCCATCTCCGGCGACCCGCCTGAATCATCGGCCGGCGACTAAGCAGATCGAAGCGAGGCCTTCGCGGCCTTCAAAATCCGCCCGATGCCAGCAGATATTAGTGGGCCGATAGCGGAGTTTGATGAAGCATGGTAATGCCAACAGCGCGGCGAACATTTTTTTAAGGCGAACTCGGATGCCGCTGGCGGCCGGCCTCGGGCCGGAGCGGATGGCCGCTGCCGCGGCGTGGCGACGATATCGCCCGCGAAAACGAAGAAGCCCGCAAGCAGTGCGGGCTTCTTCTGAGTTTACAACCATCGGCCAGTGGTTTTCGCGAGAGGATGTTGCCCTCGCATGAAGAATGTTATCGGCGCGCAACCGCCCAGTCAATGACGGTTGCATTATGCGTTCTTGAAATGCTCGACGGCAAACGAATGTCCGCATTGCTGGCACTGCACACGCTCGGGCATCGTCACGAACTCACCCTCGTCCCAGGGTTACTCCTTGAGGTTCGGCATTTCGTCAGTGGCAATACGCAGTCGGGCAATTGTAATTCACCGCTGACAACGTCGGCCGATTCAACCGATCCTCAGCTCCCCAGTGCAACTGGCCCCAAATCCGTTGCACTGACCTCGGTTTTTTCCGAGGTGTTTGAAGATTAAAAAAGCGGCGATGTCCCCGAAGTCGCGAGCTTCGGCGATCGACGGTTGAGAGGCCCGCTCGAGCAAGCAAAGCGCGACCGATCGATTATTTTGGAGGTTGGATTTTACCCCAAGGGCGCGGGTTGCGCGAACCAGTGGACAGAGGCGGGATCGAACGGCCGACACATGGATTTTCAGTCCATTGTTCAGCGGAATGCGTCCCGAAAATAGATCTCGCCGCGGGACAGAGGGCGGTTGACGACAATGTTGACGACAGTATTGTAAAATGATACTATTGGCGAGTGAGCAAGCACGAACGCACTCGCGCCGCCGTATTTGCCGATCCCGTGCGATCGAATATTCGTTGGTCGGATATCGAGGCGCTGTTTCGGCATCATGGCGCGGCGATCAAGGAGGGCGCCGGCTCGCGGATTCGGGTGACGCTCAATGGCGCGCGTGCCAACTTTCATCGCCCACATCCGTCGCCGAACACCGACAAGGGAGCGGTCATGTCCGTGCGGCGTTTTCTGATGGCCGCTGGAGTGTAAAAAATGGCGCCGACCAAAATCAAACCGAAGCCGATCGCGACGGCAATGATCTTCTTGTGCGGCCCCTACAAGGGGTTCTGCGGCCGCGCGGAGTTCGACGCGGAAGCCGGTTTCTTTCACGGCGAGGTCGTCGGCACGCGCGACGTGATCACGTTCCAAGGCACGTCGCATGGCGATCTCCGAACCGCCTTCATCGAGTCGGTCGACGATTATCTCGCGATGTGCGAGGAAGACGGCGTGCCGCCGGAGAGGCCCTTCTCAGGCAAATTCGTCGGCGCATCACGCCGGAAATGCACCGCGGCCTGGCGAGCCTGGCGAGAATCTCGCACAAGAGCCTCAATCAACTGATCGTCGACGCATTGGCGAAGGTGGTCGACGGAGCGGGTCTCGATATCTTGGGCCGCGCGGTCGAAAAGCCGCTGAAACCAAAGCGCAATCGAAAGCCGAGCTGACACCGCGTCTTGCCGCGCGGCAGGCGGCCAGACCTATAGCCGCCGCAACCCCTTCACGGCGAGTGGACAGAGGCGGGATCGAACCGCCGACACATGGATTTTCAGTCCATTGCTCTACCAACTGAGCTATCTGTCCAGAGCAGCGAAAAAAGATACCACAAGAATCCGCCCCGCGCAAGCCCCCCAATCGCCGCAGGCTCGACGGCTAGGTTTTTTGCCGTTTTTTCCGCCAAAGCGGTCTCGATTTCCGACCAATCGCCGCGGCGCCGCGCCGCGATCGGCGGCGCCCGCTGGTCGATTCGCACAGTGTCGGTATACTGTTCTTCCGCGACACGCCAACGTGAACGTCGCCCGCGGACGTCCAAGAACGAGCGAGCCGCTTTGGCCAGCCATCAATGACTCCCCCTTGAGCCCGCAGCGATGGATCACCGAATCTTATTCGCCGTCGCCGAGCCGCCGACACCCGATCTGTCGATTTTTTCGCCCGCCTCGCCGGCGACCGAGTCGATTGTGTCGATGGCGATTCTCACCTTGGCGGTCTCGGCCGCGATCTTTTTGGTCGTCGAGGGAGTTCTATTCTATTGCGTGTGGCGATTCCGTGTCCGGAAGACTAAAGATGTCGGCGGCACGAGCGAGAGCCGCGAACCGGCCCAGGTCTATGGCAGCCAGCCGATCGAGATTGCCTGGACCGCCGCGCCCGCGATGATCGTCTTCTTTCTTCTGCTGGTAATTACCCGCACCACCTGGGAAGTCAATCCGCCGCGCCTGCAGCCCCCAACCGGAAGACCATGCGCTTTTTGTCACGGTCGTCGGGCGGCAATGGTGGTGGGAATACCACTACGAATCCTACGACAACCAGAAGCTCGGTTTCATCACCGCCAATGAACTGCATATGCCGGCCAGCGACGAAAACATCGCCCGGCCGGTGTATCTGAAGCTCGAATCGGCCGATGTGTGCCATAGCTTTTGGGCTCCGCGGCTCGCCGGCAAGGTCGATCTGATTCCCGGCCGGACGAACGGGCTCGTGCTGCAAACCCGCGAGGCGGGACTGCATCTCGGCCAGTGCGCCGAATACTGCGGAACCCAGCATGCCAACATGCTGCTGCGCGTGGTGGTCGAAGAGCCCGAGGCGTTTCAAGCTTGGCTCGCCGCGCAGCAGGCGCCGGCCGCCGGGGAGCCTGACGCTCATGAACCCGCGGCCGAGGATTCCGCCGTGCGCGAGGGCCGCGAGCTGTTTCTCGCCCAGTCATGCGTCAACTGCCATCGAGTGCGCGGGTCCAAGGCCAATGGCCGCTACGCGCCCGACCTCACGCACTTGATGAGCCGCCAAACGCTCGCCTCGGGCGAGATCGAAAACACGGCCGAGAATCTGGCCCGCTGGGTGCGCGATCCGCAGGCGATCAAGCCCGGCTGCTTGATGCCGGCCTTCGGTCTGGGTGATCGCGAGCAGGAGAAGATCGTGCGTTATTTGTCGTCGCTGCACTGATCCCACGGATTCGCGGTTTTTTTGAGTCATTGCCATGTCGCTTGCCGAACCGCTCGAACGCTTCGACGAATCGCGCTCCGCGAGCGCCTCGGCCGAGCCGGCGCTCGAAGTCGGCGGCTGGACCGCGGCGCTGCATGCATGGACGACGACGGTCGACCACAAAAAAGTCGGCATCATGTATGTGCTGATGAGTCTCGTGTTTTTGGTGATCGCCGGCATCGAAGCGCTGCTCATGCGGTGGCAACTGTTCTGGCCGCGAAGCGAATTCGTGGGGCCCGACGTTTTCAACCAGCTCTTCACGATGCACGGCACGACGATGGTTTTCTTCGTGGGCATGCCGATTCTGATCGGGATTGGCAATTATTTCGTGCCGTTGATGATCGGCGCCCGCGACATGGCGTTTCCGCGGCTGAATGCGTTCGGCTTTTGGGTCACGCTGTTCGGCGGCTTGCTGGTCTATTTCAGCTATGCCACCGGCGGCGCGCCGGCCTTGGGCTGGTTTGCCTATGCGCCGCTCACGGAGCGCACCTTCGCCCGCAGCGCGGCGACCGACTTTTGGGCCCTGGGCCTGATCACCAGCGGCATCGGCACGATCACGGCGGCGGTCAATTTCGTGGCCACGATTCTGGGAATGCGCGCCGCCGGCATGTCGCTGGGCAAAGTGCCGTTTTTCGTTTGGACCATTCTTTGGACTTCGGTGCAGATTCTGTTGGCGATTCCGCCGCTCACGGCGGCGCTGGTGATGGTGATGTTCGATCGCCAATTGGGCGCCCATTTCTTCGATGTGCAAAACGGCGGGTCGGCCTATCTCTGGCAACATCTGTTTTGGTTTTTCGGACATCCCGAGGTCTACATTCTCATTCTGCCGGCCTTCGGAATGGTCACGGAAGTGATTCCGGTTTTTTCGCGAAAGGTGCTGTTCGGCTATGAATTCATGGCGGCGGCCACCGTGGCGATCGTGTTTATCAGCATGGGGGTTTGGGCCCATCACATGTTCTGCGTGGGCATGAGCCGGCCGCTCGATGTGTATTTCGCGGCGGCCAGCTTGCTCGTGTCGATTCCCACCGGCGTCAAATTCTTCAATTGGCTGGCCACGATGTACGGCGGCCAAATCCGCTTCGACTCGCCGATGCTCTTCGCCACCGGTTTCTTGTCGATGTTCTTGATCGGCGGTCTCACGGGCATCATGCTCGCCGCCGCTCCTTTCGATTTCCAACTCTCGGATAGCTACTTCGTCGTCGGCCACTTTCACTGGGTGCTCATCGGCGGCACGCTGTTCGGCGTGTTCTCGGGCCTCTATTACTGGTATCCCAAAGTCACCGGCCGCATGCTCTCGGAGCGGCTGGCCAAGTGGCATTTCTGGCTGCTCTATATCGGGTTCTTCTTGACCTTCGGGCCGATGCACGTTTCGGGCATGCTCGGCATGCCGCGTCGCATTTACACCTACGACGCCGATCGCCACTGGGAACTCTGGAACCAACTCACCACGCTCGGAGCGCTCATTCAAACCCCGAGCTACGCGATCTTCGTGTTCAACGTGCTTTGGTCGTTGTGGCGAGGTAAACCGGCCGGCGACGATCCTTGGAACGCCTGGACCTTGGAATGGGCCACGAGCTCGCCGCCGCCAGCATATAACTTCGAAACGCCGCCGGTGGTGCATAGCCGCCGTCCGCTCTGGGATCTCAAACATCCGGACGATCCGGATTGGCAATACGAATGACCGCCCAGCAGCGAGAATATGCCGCCGATCCCCCGCCGCCCGAGGCCGGCGCCGAGTCCGCGCTGCCCGGCCCCAACCGCCGGCGATCGTGCCCGAACATGGGCCGAGCGCGGCCGAGTGGGGCATGATCGCGTTTCTCGTTTCCGAGGTCGCGTTTTTTTGCACGCTGATCGCGGTATATGTCACATTCCTCGGCGCCGACACCAGCGGTCCCACGCCGCGCGAGGCGCTTTCGCTGCCGGTAGTGATCGCCACGACGATTTGCCTGCTTTCGAGCAGCTTCGTGATCCATCTGGCCGAGTCCGGCGCTCGAGCGCAATGCACATTCGAAGTTCTGCCTGCTCTGGAGCGCCACGATCGCGCTCGGGGTCGCGTTTCTTCTGGGCACGGCCTACGAATGGCACGACCTGATCGTGAAGCAAGGGCTCACGATCAGCCGCAATCTGTTTGGAACCACGTACTACACGCTTGTCGGCTTTCATGGATTGCATGTCACGGCCGGCGTCATCGCAATGGCGATCGTGCTCCGCTTGGCGGTGGCTCGGCAAGTGACCGGCCCGCATAGCGAGGGCGTCAAGCTCGTGGCCTGGTATTGGCACTTTGTCGATGTGGTGTGGGTCGTGGTGTTTCTCGTGGTGTATGTGGCCGGCAAGAGTGGCGCATGATGAACGATTCAGCCCAAGATAGCGCGCGCGAAACGGCCCGGCCGAACACGGCGACGACGCCGCCACGGTCGAGATGCCGCGTCCCACCGTGGCGCCGCTGGTGCTTTCGCTGGGCATCGCGCTGTTGGCGGTGGGCGTGGCCACGAGCTGGGCGTTTGCCGGAGTGGGGCTTGTGCTGTTCGTCATCGGGCTTGCGTCGTGGATCTGGGAATTGCCGGCTGGCCACGGCCACATCCACGAGCCGCGAGTTGCGCCGGCACTGCGCCCTCGGCCGGTCGCGGCTGCTCCCGGCGCGGTCGGTGCGCATGCAAGAGGGCATGCCCGGTTATCGACTACGGCTGCCGGTGAAGATGCATCCGATCTCGGCCGGGGTGAAAGGCGCCATTGTCGGCGGTCTTGTGATGCCGCTGCCGGCCGTGGCCTATGGGCTCGTGAGCGGCCACGGAATCTGGTTTCCGATCAACCTGCTGGCTGGCATGGTCTTGCCCGGCATGGGCAACATGACGATCGAAGACCTTGAAGGGTTTCATCCACACATGCTCGTTTTGGGCGTGGGCGCGCATGTGATCGTGTCGCTGATTCTCGGCCTGATGTATGGAGTGCTCTTGCCCACGCTGCCCGACATTCCCAAGCCGCTCGCCTGGGGGTCGCTCCTGATGCCGCTCTTGTGGACGGCGGCCAGCTTCATTGCCCTGAGCGTGTTCAACCCCGCCGCGCGCGAGCGTGTCGCGTGGCCCTGGTTCGTGCTTTCGCAGTTCGTTTTCGGCGTCGGCGCGGCGCTCGTGTTCATGAAGCTGCACACCCGCAGCCGGCTTCGCGCCGGAATTCTGGCCGGACTGGTCGGCGGACTGCTGATGCCGGCGCCGGCTCTCGTCTGGAGCCTGCTCAGCAAGCATGGCATTTGGTATCCGATCAACTTGCTGGCCGACATGGCCTCGCCCCGCGACGCGCCGGGATTTCGGTGGCCGAGCTCGAAACATTTCATTCCGATTGGTTCTGGTCCGCGCTGGGGGTCCATGCCCTGCTGTCGATCGGCTTCGGGCTCGCGTTTGCCGTGGTATTGCCGCGCGTGGGCACGATTCCCAGTCCGATGGCCTGGGGCGCGCTCGTGTTGCCGCTCTTGTGGACGGCGGCAAGCTACGCGCTGATGGATGTGGTTAACCCGGCGTTGCGCGAGCGCGTGGACTGGCCTTGGTTCATCGCCTCGCAATTCGTGTTTGGCGTGGTGACGTCGGTGGTGGTGATTCGCTCCGAGGAACGCGCGATTCCGCCGGCTGGTCCGGGACCCGAAGCCAAGGGGAGCGCCGCCCATGCCTGATCCCCTTCGCATTGCGGTGCTGCTCGGGTCGCTGCCGCTGGTCGCGCTGGTGGCCGGTTGCAGCGATGATTTTTTGCCCGGCAAACCTGATCCCGCGCATCGGCCGCTGCCCGAAAATCGCGTGCTCGACTTCGCCGCGCTCTATCGCCGCAACTGCGCCGGCTGCCATGGGGCCAACGGACACTATGGCCCGGCCCCGCCGCTCGACGATCCGATCTTTCTGGCGATCGTGCCCAATGATGAATTACTCCGCGTGATCGAACATGGTCGCCCGGGCACCCCCATGTCGGCCTTTGCCGAGGAACACGGTGGCACGCTTACCAAAGCGCAGGTTCAGGTGTTGGCCGCGGGAATCAAGACCTATTGGTGGCGGAATCGAAGCCGCGACGGTCGGGCGCCCGCGTTTCCCAAGCGCTGCCTGAATATCTCGCGGCCCGCGCGAGGAGTCCAAGGCTTTCGATCGCGCCCGGGCCGAGGGCCTTTTTCACCGAGCCTGCTCCGGCTGCCATGGAATGCCGGGCGATGAAGGCCGCCAGAAGAATCGCGCCGGCGCGATCGACCATCCCGCGTTTTTGGCGCTAATTAGCGATCAGGCGCTGCGGCGGCTGATCATCACCGGCCGGCCTGATTTTCGCATGCCGGATTTCGCGGGCATCGAAGGCCGCGGAGCCGGCTTCGAGCCGCTCACCGGAGAACAAATCGAGCAGATCGTGCGGCTTCTGGCATCGTGGCGTGACCATCCGCCCGAGACGAGCGATCGCCACGCCGAGCCGCCGCGGAGCGATTCGAGGGAATAAAACGCGACCAGGAAATGACAAAAGATACTCGCGAAGTTTTGCAATCGAGGTTCATCGATCATGGATTCGCCTAAAGGCTGCTGCCACGAGGCCGCCGACCCGAGACCCGGACGCCGAATGTTCTTCCGCCTCTTCAGCGGCGCCGTGGTGGCGCTCGCGGCGGCGGTAAGCGGAATCCCGGTATTGGGATATTTTCTCTCCGTGAGGCGGCATCGCATCGAATGGGTGCCGCTCGGCCCGGTGGATAGCTTCGCGGAAAACGAAACTCGACGAGTGACATTCAACAATCCGCTTCGCCAGCCCTGGGATGGCATGACCAGCCAGACCAGCGTGTTCGTGCGCAACCACGGCGCGCACTTGCCGGATTCCGAGCGGTTCATGGTGCTCAGTGTTCATTTGCGCGCACCTGGGTTGCCCGGTCACTTGGTTTCCGCAGTCGGGCTTGTTCATGTGTCCCTGCCACGGGGGCGTGTACCATGCCAATGGCGAGCGGGCCTCGGGACCGCCTCCACGCGGCCTGTTTCACTGCGATTACCAGATTAGCGACGGACAGCTTGTAGTGCGGGCGCCGCACTATCCGACTTTGCACGACACGCTGAAAACCGCCTGACGCCGTGTGCCCCGGGGGGCTCGCCACCGATGAAACGCTTGCTTAAACAACTCGGCGACTGGATCGACTTCCGCGTCGGCTTTCGCGAGACGATCTTGCCGATGATGCGCCATCCGGTGCCCCGGGAAATCGATGGCCCGCTCGGCTGGTGGTATGTGTTCGGCAGCGCGTCGATGACCTTTCTCGCGATTCAGATCCTCACCGGCATCGGCTTGGCGTTGGTCTATGTGCCCTCGGCCGGCCAAGCCTACGAAAGCTTGCTCTACCTGGACTATCAGCAACCGCTCGGCTGGTTTCTGCGGGCGCTCGCATTACTACGCCGGCTCGGGCATGGTGGTGATGGTGCTCGTGCATATGACGCAAGTCTTTCTGCAAGGCGCCTACAAGTATCCGCGTGAATTGACCTGGGTCGTGGGCGTGGTGTTGCTCTTGTGCATGTTGGGGCATCTTTTTCAGCGGACAGATCCTCCGCTGGGACCCCGACGCCTACTGGGGCCTCGCCGTCGCCGGCTCCATGGCCGGGCGCGTGCCGGTCATCGGCCCTTGGGTCGTGCAGCTGGTGCTCGGCGGCGAAACGATCGGCGGCGATTCCTTGAGTCGATTCTTCGCGCTGCATGTGTTCGTGATTCCCGGCGCCTTGCTGGCGTTTCTAGGGCTGCATCTGTGGCAAGTATTGCGACTGGGCGTGAGCAAGCCGCCCAAGCCCTCGGAGCCGGTCGATCCCAAGACCTACGACGTCGAATATCATGAAGAACTGAAGCGAGGCGTGCCATTTTTCGGCGACGCGCTGCTCAAGGATATTGTGATTTCGTCGCTGGCCGTGATTGTCGTGGTGGCGATCGCGGCGATCGTGGGCCCCAAGGGCCCGACCGATCCGCCCGACCCGACGCATGGGCGGCGCCAATCCGCGGCCCGAATGGCCGTTTCTCTGGTTGTTTGCCCTGCTTTCGCTCAGCCCACCCGATGCCGAGACGTTTATCATTCTCGTGTTTCCGCTGATTGCTGATCGCGGCGCTGTTCGCGGTTCCGTTCGTCAGCAATCGCGGTCAGCGTTCGCCGAGCCGGCGTCCGATGGCGGTGCTGATGGTGGTGGTGATTTATACGACCCTGGCCGCGCTGACCTATGAAGGCGTCGCGGCGCCCTGGTCGCCGGAAATGACCGCCTGGAGCGGCGACCCGGTTCCGCGAAACCTTGTCGTCGGCAAGTCGCCCATGCAGTTGCAAGGCGCGCTCGTGTTTCAGGTCAAGAACTGCCGCAATTGCCACGCGCTCGAAGGCAGCGGCGGCCGGCGCGGGCCCGACCTCACCGACGTCGGCAGACGGCTGACGGCCGATCAACTGATCGATCAAACGAGCAACGGCACGCCGGGCGGGGGCAACATGCCAGCTTTTGGTCACGAGATCAATCCCCCGGAAATGGGAACCCTCGTGGCGTTTCTCGTGAGCTTGCGACCTAGCGGACAATCGCGGCCAACCGAGCCCCGGACACATACTCTCGACAACCAGCCAGAACCGCGCCGCGCTGGCCCCTAAACCGTCCCCGGCGTCGCGCGATCGAAGAGCGTCGGACACAACGCACGCCATGACTCCCACGTTCGACGCGATGCTCCGTTCCTGGCCCGGCGATCCCTGGCTCGCCGTCGGGCTGCTCGTCCCATGGATCGTCTATCTGCGCGGCTGGCTGCTGTTGCGTAGCGCCGATCGCCGTCGCTGGGGGCCGGGCCGGTTGGCGGCGTTTACCGCCGGACTGCTGGCGATCTATCTCGCGCTCGCTTCGCCGCTCGAGCCATTCGCCTCGCTGCTACTCGAGGCGCACATGGCCCAGCATTTATTGCTGATGATGGTGGCGCCGCCGCTTGTGTGGCTGGGAGCGCCACTGTTTCCGCTCGTTCGCGGTGCGCCAGCGCAGTGCGCCAGAGTGTGGATCGCGCCAACTTGCGCTTGCGCCGGCTTGCGACAAATCTTCACCTGGCTCACGCGGCCATGGGTCGCCTGGCCGATCTATGTTGGCGTGACTTGGTTTTGGCACATGCCGCCGGCCTATGAACTGGCGCTTGCGCGAAACGGGTGGCACATCGTCGAACACGGGTCGTTTCTCTTGAGCGCGCTCGTGTTTTGGTATCCGGTCGTTCGTCCCTATCCGAGCAGGCCCCGCTGGTCGCGCTGGTTGCTGCTGCCCTATTTGCTGCTGGCCGACATTCAAAACACGGTGCTCGCGGCCTGGCTCACGTTTTCCGGTCGCGTCGTGTATCCACACTACGCCGCCGCGCCGCGCGTGGCGGGCATTTCGGCGCTCGAGGATCAATCGCTGGCCGGCGTGCTGATGTGGGCGCCCGGCTCGATCGTGTTTTTGGGTCCGCTGGCTTGGATTGCGGTCGGCCTGCTGTATGTTCCCAAGCGGCGAGACGTCGGCGTGGCCGGCTCGCCCAGCTCTTGCTTCGCGCCCGCGCCCGACGCGGGGTCGTTCGCGCCGCTGCCCATCGTCGACTTGCGTGGCTCGCGCGATATGTCGCCTGGGCCGAGAGTGCTTTGCGATCCGCTACGAGCGCGCTGGGTGAACCGCGTCTGCGCGGGCGAGTTGGTTTCGGCCGAGCTTGCAAATCGCGCTGGCGTTTCTAGCGGTGGCGGTGATCGTCGATGGTCTTCGCGGCCCGCGCGTCGGCGCCGATGAATCTGGCCGGCGTGCTGCCGTGGATTCACTGGCGCGGGGTGATTGTCATGGGGCTGCTGGCATGTGGCAATTTGTTCTGCATGGCCTGTCCTTTCACGCTCGCCGCGGACGCTCGCGGGCCGTTGGCTGCCCGGCGGCTGGCTCTCGCCGCGCGTGGCCCCGAGCGCTTCGCAACAAGGGCCCCGCCATCGCGCTGCTGTTCGTGTTTCTATGGAGCTACGAAGCGCTCGCTCTCTGGGACGATCCTTGGCTCACGGCCTGGATCGCGATCGGATATTTCGGGGCCGCGTTTGCCGTCGACGCCATATTTCACGCGCGGCTCGTTTTGCAAATATGTCTGCCCGATCGGCCAGTTCAATTTCGTGCAATCGCTCGTCTCGCCCTGGGAAGTGAAGGTCCGCCACGCGGCGATTTGCGCCGCTTGCACGACCCACGATTGCATTCGCGGCAATGCCCAAACCTCGGGATGCGCGATGCAGCTTTTTCAGCCTCGAAAGGTCGGCAATCTTGATTGCACCTTTTGCCTTGACTGCGCGCGCGCTTGTCCGCACGACAATGTGGGGCTGCTGTTCGTGACGCCGGGAGCGACACTGTGGAGCGATGCGTGGCGCTCGGGCATCGGGCGATTCAGCCGCCGCGGCGACATCGCGGCGCTGGTCGCGGCGCTGGCTTTCGGCGCCTTGGCCAATGCGGGCGGCATGGTCGAGCCGATGGTCGCCTGGCAAACTCGCCTGCGGACCGCCTGGGGCAACCCGCCCGAATGGACAATCACCACGTTGTATTATCTGGCGACGATCATTCTCGCGCCGCTCGCGCTCGTGTCTCTAGCCGCGGTCGCGAGCCGCGCCTGGGGCGGGCTCGCCGAGCGGCGAACGGAAAACGCTTCTCGGTTCGTATTCGCCTTGGTTCCCTTGACGTTTTCGCTCTGGCTCGCGCACTACAGCTTCCACTTCATCACAAGCTGGACCGCCGCGCTGCCGGCTGCCCAACGGTTTTGCAACGACGTGGGACTCATGGCGATGGGCAGGCCCGCGTGGCTCTATTCCTGTTGCGCCGGCATTCGACTGGCTGCCGCGGCTTGAAGTCGCGATGCTCGAAGTCGGGTTGCTCGTGTCGCTTTATGCGGGACTGCGGATCGCCGAAGCGGGCGATGGCGGCGTCGGGCGCTCGTGGCGAGCACTCGCGCCCTGGGCGCTACTGATCGTGCTGCTGTTCGCGGTCGGCGCGTGGATCATGCTCCAGCCGATGCAGATGCGCGGTCTCTTGCCGGCCGGAGGTTGAGACATGCTTCGCGTCGCAATAACCCGATTCGGCGCCGCCCTTGCAGTGCTCATCGCGCTTGGGCTACCGGCCGCGGGGCGCGGGGCGATGGCGGAGTCGTGCGCCAACCGACCGTCAGGATGATCTTCGGGTCACGGTGTTCACGGCGCCCAATCCGCCGTGCGCCGGACCGATCGATGTCAGCGTGTTCGTGCAGGACGCCGAAACGGGCGAGCCGCTCCCGGCGACCAGCCTCGTCACGCTCACCCATCGCGACGATCCGCCGCTTGTTCTTCGCGCCGAGGCAACCAGCGCGGCGGCCACCAACAAACTGCTGCGCGCGGCGATTGTCGACCTGCCGCGGCCCGGGGCTTGGGAAGTGGAAGTGACGAGTCGGTTCGAGAGCCGGGAAGCGCGACTTCGGTTTACCGTCGAGGCGAGCCCGGCCCGGCCGGAATGGATCGTCGAGTGGCCTTGGCGCGTGTGGCCACTGGGAACGATAGCGCTGTTTGGCTTGCACCGACTGCTGGCCCGGCGCCGGATTGCTCGCCGTCGCGCGAGCGGTTATCGTTGAAGAACTGCCGCCGCCGCGTTTCTCGCCACGGCATCATTCTTCGCCGTCTCGGGGTTTATTCACATGATTCGCTCGCACGGTCTTTTTGCCGCGCCCAATCGCGCTACGGCGTTCGCCGTTCTCGCGATTGTTCTCGCTAGCAGCGCCGGTTCGGGTTCGGGCGCCGAGATTTTTGTCGAAGCCGAATCCTTCGCATCGCCGGGCGGCTGGATGCTCGACACGCAGTTCATCGACATCATGGGCTCGCCCTACCTGCTTGCCCATGGGCTTGGCTCGCCGGTGAAAGACTGCGAAACAAGCATCGACTTTCCCGAGGCCGGCAAATACCGCCTCGAGGTTCGCGCCAAGGACTGGGTCGCGCGGTGGAAAGCGGCCGGCGCTCCCGGCGCCTTTGAACTGCTGCTCGACGGAAAATCGCTCGGCACGTTTGGCGACTCCGGCGCGGAGTGGCATTGGCAAACCGGCGCTCCGGTAAAAATCGCGACCGCGGGCAAGCACACCCTCGCGCTGCATGACCTTAAAGGCTTCGACGGCCGCTGCGACGCGATCTTCTTTTCGACCGACGCCCAAGCCAAGCCGCCCGAAACACGCGACGAGCGCCGGCGGTTGCTCGGACTTCCGCGCGAGACTCCCGAAACAGAGGTCTATGACCTCGTGGTCTCGGGCGGCGGCTATTCAGGGCTTGGCGCGGCGATCTCGGCGGCGCGGCAAGGATTGAAAGTGGCGCTCCTGCAAGATCGGCCGGTGCTGGGCGGCAATGGTTCGAGCGAGGTGCAAGTTTGGGCCCAAGGCGGCACGCAGCGCGGTCTGTTTCCGCACTTGGGCGATATCGTCGAGGAATTCGCCGACCATGCGAAGAACAGCCCCGGCGTGGCCGAGGAATATGGCGACGCGAAGAAAGAACGCGTCGTGCGGGCCGAAAAGAACATCGACCTGTTTCTGTTCCATCATGTGATCGGCGCCGAGCTCGAGCCCGAGACCGCGAGTCGGATTCGAAGCGTGCTCACGCTCGACACGCGCACGGCGGCGGAAAAGAAATTCCGCGGCCGCTTCTTTGTCGACGCCACCGGCCACGGCACGGTTGGCGCCCTGGCCAAGGCCGAGTTTACGATGCTCGAAAAAGGCCACATGGGCATGAGCAATATGTGGAAGTGGCAAGAAGCCGAGCAGCCGGTCGACTGGCCCGATACTCCCTGGGCGCTGCCGCTCGATTTGGCCGATTTTCCGGCCACGAAGCTTTCGAGCGACGCCTCGCCCCCTTTCCACAAGGGCGAATGGTTCTGGGAAACCGGCTTCAACCGCGACCCGATCCATGATCTTGAATATATGCGCGATTGGAACCTGCGGGCCGTCCATGGCGCATTCTCGGCCATGAAGCATGGCAAAGACGCGAAGAAGCACGAGCGGGCCCAGCTCGTTTGGATCGCCGCGATCGGAGGTCCCCGCGAGAGCCGGCTGTTGACTGGCGATGTCCTGCTCACGGATGCCGATATCAGTGGCCGCCGCGAGTTCCCCGACGGTTGCGTGCCGACGACTTGGGACCTCGATCTGCATTATCCGAAAGAGCAGTACATGAAGAAATTTCCCGACGATCCGTTCATTTCCCGCGCACATTTCGGCAAGGGCGTCGATCGCAAGCAGGGCTATCCGCTGCCCTATCGGTGTTTTTACTCGAAGAATATCGAAAACCTATTCATGGCCGGCCGCTGCATCAGTGTCACGCACGGAGCGCTCGGCACGATTCGCGTGATGCGCACTTGCGGCATGATGGGCGAGGTGGTCGGCAAGGCGGCGTATCTTTGCGTGGCCAAGCAAACCTATCCCCGCGGGGTGTATGAATCGTATCTCGAGGATTTGAAGGACCTCTTGCGGCAACCGGGCGGAGCGAGGCGCGAAACGATCGGCGGCCCGCTCGTCTTGCCCGCGAATTCGTCGCCCTCGAAGCCGATCGCCTCGCTCGCCGATCTTCCCGCGTCGAACAGCGCGCCCTTCGAGGCGCCCGCCGGCGCGATCGTGGTCGATGATGCATCGGCGAGGTTCACGGGTGATTGGAGCGCCGGCGAATCCCTGGCGCACATCGGCGACGCTTATCGTTATGCGGGACCGAAATCGAAAGCCACTGCCCGCTATGAGTTCATGATTCCCAAAGACGGACGCTACAGAGTCTTCGTCGCTTGGGCGCCCCATGAAAATCGCGCGTCGAACACGGTTTGCCTCGTCGAGGGCCGCGCCTCGAACACATTGACGGTTCTCGACCAGCGCGCGCGCGGGCGCCGGGCTTCGTCAGCGTCAGCGTTGTCGAGGCCACGGCCGGAGAACGCCTCGCCGTGACGCTCTCGAACGATGGCGCCAATGGCTTCATTCATGCCGACGCCGTCGCGATCGCGCCAGCCAAATAATGTCCGCCAATCTCCCGATCGCCGAAACATCGCGCCGCCCTCCGCGCCACGCTCGGCTCAAGCCGCTCGCGCTCCGCCTGTGGCGGGCGGGAGTGGTGCTCGCGATTCTTTGGCTCGTGCGCCATGAGCATGCATGGCTCGTCGCCCAACGGACGCCCGCGGTCACGCTCGCGGAGGCTCGCCGTTTTTTCCCCGCCACCGTGTCGCTTTCGCCCCGCGACCCAGAACTCGGCGGGCACTATGCTCGCGACGCCCAGGGCCAGCCGCTCGGCTACCTGCTCACCACACTGCCCGAGACCTCGAACCTCATCGGCTACAGCGGGCCGACCAATGTGCTCATTGCGCTCGATGGCGAAGGCGCGGTCCTTGGCGCCGAGATTCTTTCCAGCGGCGACACCGAAGATCATGTCGAGCTCGTGCAAAAAGACCGCGATTGGCTTCGCGCCTTTCAAGGCTGGCGCCCCAGCGAGCCGCTGCCCCGAGTGGCGGCGGTGAGCGGGGCCACGCTCACCAGCGGCGCCATTGCCGAAAGCATCGCCCGTCGGCTCTCGGGCCGCGCGCCTTCGCTCCGTTTCCCGGAACCGATCACGCTCGGTGACGTCCGCGAGCTGTTTCCCGCCGCGGCGAGCTTCAAGCCCGAGGAATCGACCGGCCGGCTGCGCGTCTTCTCCGCCGAGGGAGCGCTCTTGGGGCTTGTCGCGCACACTTCGCCCTGGTCGGACAATGTAAGCGGATACCGAGGCCCGAGCGAATCGCTGGTCGCGCTTGGGCCCGATGGCGCCGCCGTGGTCGGACTGCGGCTTCGCAAGAGTTACGACACGCCCGACTATGTAACCAGCGTGCGCGACGACGATCACTGGATGCGGGAACTGTTCATCGGCAAGAGTCCCGAGTGGCTTGCCAAGGTGGACTACGAGCGCGATGGCATCGAAGGCGTGAGTGGGGCCACGGAAACAAGTTGGGCGATGGCCGAAGGCATGAAACGCCGTTTCGCCGCTTTGCCGGCCGCGGCGCCCGAGCAGTGGCGCATTCGCTTGCAGGATGTATTGCTCGCGCTGGTGGTGTGCGGCTCGCTTGTCATGGCGCTCTCGAATTTGCGCGGCGTGCGCTGGGCGCGATGCGCGTGGCAAGCGATCTTGATTGGATATGTCGGGCTCATCAGCGGTGAAATGCTTTCGCTCGAGCTTTTTGCCGGATGGGCCGAACATGGGCTCGCTTGGCGCGCGCTGCCGGGGCTCACGTTGTTGCTCGCCGCCGCCCTGATCGTGCCCTGGGCCACGCGGCGGCAGCTTTATTGCCATCAAATCTGCCCACATGGCGCCCTGCAACAGTGGCTCGGTTCCTGGAGCCGGCGCCAGTGGCGATTGCCCGGCGCCCTGGCGCGCTGGCTGTCGCTCGCGCCGCAGGCGATTCTGACATTCGCCCTCGTGGCCACGCTTCGCGGCTGGCGGGTCGATCTCGCGGCGCTCGAACCATTCGACGCCTGGAGCTGGCGCACCGCCGGTTGGGCGACAATCGCGATCGCGGTCGTCGGGCTCGCGCTATCGCTGCGCATTCCCCAGGCCTATTGCCGCTACGGTTGCCCGACCGGCGCGCTGCTTGAACTGGTGCGCAGCCACGGCGCCGCCGATCGCTTTGGGCGGCGAGACATCTTGGCGCTGGCGATGCTCTTGATCGGGGCGATCGCAAGCCCCTCGTGGTCCGCGAACGCGGCAAGCGGCGAGCCGGCCAAACCAGCGCCGCTCGCCCGGCCGACCGCGAACCAAACCACGCGCGGCGAACCGAAGAACACACGGGCGTCGCGCGGCGCGTCTCGCGCCTTCCGCTCTCGCGATATCTGGCCGGCGCGAGTTTCACGGACGAGCCATGGGCGCCAGCTGGAGCGTGAAAATCGGCGAACCGGCGCCCGACTCGCTGCAAGGCGAACTGGAAGCCTGCCTCGAACGGGTCGAAAATCTGGCGTCGAACTGGCGGCCCAATTCCGATGTGTCGCGATTCAACGCCCGGCAGTCGACCGATCCGGCGCCGGCGCCGCGCGAGTTGGTTTGGATGGTTGAAGCCGCTCGCGAGATCAGCGAAAGCAGCGGCGGAGCGTTCGACATTACCGTGGCGCCGCTGGTGAAACTCTGGGGCTTTGGCCCCGGCGGCCATTGGGGACAGCCGCCGACGCCCGAAGCGATTGTCACGGCGCGCGGACTCGTCGGATGGCGCCGCATTACCACAACGCCCGCCGGCGACGCGCTCGCCAAAGACCGGCCGGAACTCACGATCGACCTCGCTTCGATCGCCGAAGGCTGGGCCGTCGATCAGCTTGGCGATTTGCTCGCCCAGCGGGGGCATGTGCGATATCTGGTCGAAGCCGGCGGCGAGCTGAGGGCCCGGGGAGCGTGGACCGTGGCGATCGAGCGGCCCGAGCGAGTGGTTCGGCTCGTCGATCGCGCGCTTTCGACTTCGGGCACATATCATCAGAACTGGCGCGATGGGGGCGTGCGACGCTCGCATATCATCGACCCGCGAACCGGCGAGCCGGTCACGCACGACACGGTGAGCGTGACGGTCGTCGCCGAGGACTGCGCGGGCCGACGCTTGGTCGACCGCGCTCTTGGTGTTGGGCGCCGAATCCGGACTGCCACTGGCCGATCGCTTGGGGCTGGCGGCCTCATTCGTCACCGAGCGTGGGGACGATCGTGCAGTTCGATTTAGCCGCGATTGGGCGTCGACTGTCGCCGCGCTCGACCAAGCCAAGCGCGGCCGCGATTAAGTCCCGGTCAGCGCAAAAAAGAAGCCGCTGCCCCATGGTTATGAGCGGCGGCCTCAGTAATCAAACCCCCAGCTGATTTGCGACGGTGGAGTCGCTGCGAGAAGAGCGGGATCTGACAGTGCTAAGCACGGCCGTTTGATGATCCAAGCTCACGCCAAAAGTAGTCCCTCCGACGGAATTCCTGCTGTTGATGGGGTTTGAATGCTCCCAAAGTTCGGAGCCCCCGCGGCCAACGCGTCGGTTGGCCGTGAAGGCGGAAACACAGTCGTTTCCATGCCTTGGTCGCCAGCCTCGTGGACCGGCTTTCAAGACACGTATCAGATCGGCAAAACGACCCGCGATCTTCTTTCAATTCTTCATGACTACCGGGACGTGCCTTCGCCGCTATTATACTCCGCGCTGGTCCGGTCCGCGTGGGCAATTTCGAGAAATTGTCGTGCTAGCAAGCTTGCGGGCGGCGATTATTCGCATTTCGTGAGTGACCCGGGAAAGGCCCACGACATGGGGCCGGCCCCGCAATTATTCTCGCCCAAGAACATTGCCGGGAGCATGTTCGGGAGCGCCGCTGGAACCATCGGCCTCGTGGCCGGGATCGCTATTTTCCGTGCCCCACAGAAACGCATCCACCACGTCTTCCAGGCTTTCCAGCGAATCGAAACGCCGTGAGGTGAGCAATCGCTTGAGCTCCGCGACCCGCGCTTGTTCAGACCGGCCGTGCATGGAATTGGGCATCGGACACCTGTTGTACTGGACAAAAAAGAAGGGCGTCGCTCGCCGCGACCGCGCCCTCTTGTCGCCGCATGGCCCACCCATGCTAACAGAATGTTCCGAGCCCTTGAAAAACCGCCCCGCGGCTCGACCGACTCACGAACGCCGCTGGAAACGCCGCTTGGCCGCGAACCCGTTGCCGTGCAATGACTTGCGAAGAACGGTCGAGCCGCGGGCACGGGGACGAATGTGGATAACCCGTCGACGCTTTCGCGGCTCGGTCCCTGGCGGCCCGTTGAAATATTCAATGGGCCGAGCCGCCGCATGGATGCGGTGTCAAAAGAACGGACCCGGGTAGTTATGTTGCGAGCCGCGACGAGCTTTGCTCGGCGCTTGGCGAGATTGAAAAATGCCGCGATGGCCACGCTGGTCCACGCTGGCGTTTTTAAAAAGTCGGCTAATGCATTGTCACAATTGAAATGACGGGTTGGATTGGTTCCGCGACTCCATGCCCACGGCCCGGCGTGGGCATGAAGACTCCGCTTGGCGCTCGAAAACATGCCCACGCAAGCGTGGGCATGGCGCCACGGGGTTACCTATCATTTCAGCCGTGACAAAGCGCTAAAACTGCGAGGTGTTCGCCGGTTGGGCATCTTGGCGGTTGCCCAGCACTTGATGCAGGGCGGGCGAAATACCGAAAGTAACTGGTCGCACCGATCCATCGCAAAACGACATGCTGAATACATCGTTATGATTGCTGCCGAAGGCGCTGTCACAGCCGCCGATTCCCGGCGTGTCGGGCATCGGCGGGTTGGGGCTCGGCGTGTAGAGCGCCTGGGTCGGCGAAGTCGAATTGGGCGCCATGCCGGTCCAGCGGAAGGTGTCGTAGTCGTAGCCCTGGTTCCAACCCTGATCGTTGGCGCACTCCGAGCCGTTCAAGTAATTATCGGGATCCATATACCGCTCGCCGACCAAATAGGTGTTGCTGGCCCCATCGGTGATTTGGGCGATTCGCACTTCGCTCTGGCAATAGGAAACGCCGGTCGCGGTGAGCGAATCTTGAGTGATCGACCCGACCGTAGCCGCTTGCGCGCTCAAACTGCCCGGCCCCTCGGGAATAGTGGGGTTCACGTCGCCGGCGTTGGCGGCGTAGTCGCTACGGGCGATCGTGGGCGGATTGTTCGAGTCGAAAAACGCGTTTCCGTGGGTGTAGGGAAATACCATCACCTGATGGCGCGTCGGGCAGGTGAAGGCCGGTAGCGGAGTTTGCATCGTGGCCGTGATCCCATTGAGCTTGAGCGTGCTGAAGGTGATATCGTTGGCCGGATCGCTGCCTTGGTCGTGCAGCGCTTGTTGATCCATGTACGGCAGAATGTTGTAATGCCAGCCGCCCGGCTGGCGTCGACCGAAGCCGCGATCAGGGTCGCCGGCCCAGTTCCAACCGTATCCGCCCGAGGGCAGGAACCCCTGGGCCTGATCGTGTTGCAAACAGGCGTTGGCTAATTGTTTGAGATTGTTTTGGCAGACGGTCCGCCGCGCCGATTCGCGCGCCGCCGAAACAGCCGGCAACAATAGGGCAACGAGAATGCCGATGATCGTAATCACGACCAGCAACTCGACGAGCGTGAATCCGCCGGCCAGTCGCTTCGACCGAAGCAATGCGCAATGCTTTCTCACCATAAGACGGGTAGCATGCAAATGAGGAGGATGGGTCGCGAAAGGATAAACGCCTTGTCGAAAATCAACCGCGTCCGTGTCTGGGTTCGCCGCTCGGCGAACCCAGACACGCGACACGTTGCCTTGACTATCATGCGCGTTTCCGCCGCCAGAATCAAGAAATTGGTGGGGGCCGGTCGCCGCTCCCGCCGGGCAACCATTCCCAAGGCCCTTATTCCGGGAACAGTTTGGTCGAGAGATAGCGTTCGCCCAGATCGGGCAGCACGACGACGATTACTTTTCCTTCATTTTCCGGCTTCTTCGCGACTTCGAGCGCGGCCCAGGCCGCGGCGCCGCAGCTAATGCCGCACATCATGCCCTCGAGCTTCGCCAGTCGCCGCGAGGTTTCCATCGCATCCTCGTCTTGCACCTGAATCACGTCATCGAGAATGTCGATATTCAGCACATCGGGAATAAATCCGGCGCCGATGCCCTGAATCATGTGCTTGCCCGGCTTGATCTCCCGGCCGGCCCGGCGCTGGGTGAGCACCGGACTGTTGGCCGGCTCGACCGCCAGAATCCTCACATCGGGCTTGCGGCTCTTGAGCACTTCGCCCACGCCGGTGATCGTGCCGCCGGTGCCGACTCCGGCGATGAAGATGTCGATCTTGCCCTCGGTGTCGCGCAGATTTCCTCGACCGTGGTGCGGCGATGAATCTCGGGATTGGCCGGGTTCTTGAACTGCTGGGGCATGAAATAGTTTTTGTTCGCCGCGACCAATTCCTCGGCCCGACGCACCGCGCCCGGCATGCCCTCGGCCGCCGGGGTGAGCACGATCTCGACCCCCAGCGCCTTGAGCAGTCGCCGCCGTTCGAGGCTCATGCTCTCGGGCATCGTGACCATGAGCTTGTAGCCGCGGGCCGCGCACACATAGGCGAGCGCAATGCCGGTGTTGCCGCTCGTGGGCTCGATGATCACGGTGTCGGACTTAATGCGGCCATCGCGCTCGGCGGCGTCGATCATGGCCCGGCCGATGCGATCTTTCACGCTCCAAAGCGGATTGAAGCTTTCGAGCTTGGCGAGCACCGTGGCCCGGCAGCCAGCCGCGATGCGATTGAGTCGCACCAGTGGGGTGTGGCCGATGCACTGGGTGATATCCGCATGAATGCCTGAAGGTCGAATATCCTTCGAGACGCTGCCCTTTTCGGTCGCCGTGGCCATAATGATCCTTTCGCTCGAGAAAAACTCCCAAACACTCCGTTTTTCGCTCCGCGCCCAGCGAGGTTCTCGGTCCGCGCACCGAAAAAGACCCCCGCGACGCTGGAATCGGTTCGCCACCGGCCAGAGGGGCCGCTAAAGCATTCCGTGGCCGGAAATTATAGCAGCCCGCGGAAAAGCCGGTCAATGTCGCGCCCCCTTCGGATCAAGCGGCGGAACGACGACGGTGTGCGCGAGAGGCGCGAAGGCGATTAGTAGCCTGTTGAAGATTTCAACAGGCTATCAGGCGGCGTGCATGTCGGGAGCGGCGAAGCGGGATCGCAGGGTTTGCAACACGCCGAGCGATTCGAGCCCTTGCAAGCCGAAGCATTCGTGCAGCAACATCAACGCGCTGTTCATATCACCCCGCTCGATATCGCCGCGCAAGCGCGAAGCCTTGGCCATCGCCTCGGGATGCGCCGCGATATGGGCTGCAAACGCTTCCGCGCATCGCCGGCCACGCTCCGCGTCGACCGCGAAAATCTCCGCGATCGAACGACCCGCGCCCTCGAGATCGCCATCGTCGATCTGTTCGGCAAATGCCTGGAAACTCGCCATCGGCGGCAGCGCCGGCAACCGTAATTCGGGCGCCGGCAGGGCGAGTGGTTCCGACGGCAGCGGCGCCGCGTCGATCGAGGTGGCGTAGGCCGTCGCCAGATCGGAATACACCGGCGCTGGCCGCGGTTCCTCGACCGGCGCCGGCTCTTCGACCGGCGGCAGATTCGAGAGCATCGCGTTGATATGCGCCAAGCGACCGCCAAGCTGCTCGTAGAGCGTCTCGATCTCGCTCAAATACGTCAGACCACTGGCGTCTTCAAGAATCTCGTCGCGGGCTTCGATGACCCGCTCCGTGAGACGATCGGCCAACAGATCACGAGCTTGCTGAAGGATTTTAATGGCATCGGAACGCGAGTTCATAAAAACCGAGCAGCCCAAGGCGAAAAAGTGGATGTCCGCGGAGGCAACGCACCGAATCTCTCCAGCTTATTCCAAGTCGCCGCGAACTGCAAAAATTTCTTGTCGCCCGGGGGGCCGACCGATCCGGCGAGGGCGAGATCGCGAACTGGCCCGACGCACAAACCGGCGCCGTTTTCCGCCGCCTTGCGGATCGTTCAGGTTGACCGAGCGACTTTCGACCCGTCATAATAGACTGGTGAAGATTGGCGGACGCGAAAAGCGGCCGGGCGGAACCATCGAGGAAAACGAGGCTTTGGCCATGCAGATCCGTGGCTCCGAGGAACTGGCAAAAGCGAAATGCGCTCCCTGCGAGGGGGGGGTCGCGAAATTCAGCCGGCCCGAGGCCGAAGCCCAGCTTGCCCAGCTTCGCGATTGGCGGCTCTCGGCTGACGGTCAGCGGATTCGCAGGGACTGGGTGGTTAAGAACTTCATGGCCGGAATGCGATTTTTCGAGGAAGTCGCCCGCTTGGCCGAAGCCGATGGGCATCACCCGGACCTGCACCTCGAAGGCTACCGCAATGTGTGGATCGAGCTCTGGACCCACGCGATCGGCGGTCTCTCGGAAAACGACTTTATTCTCGCCGCCAAGATCGACCGGGTTCCGATCGAGTTGAGGAAATAGCGATGTCTCGTGTTTCGCGGGCCACTCGAGGAGAGTCGCCGGGCATTTAAGGACGCGTGCAATCATAACCCCCAAGCCAGAAACCACGTCGAACGCGGCGCCATTGCCCGCCGCCCCGTCGCTCGCGGAACTCGAATCTCGTTTCAAAGTCGTCGACACGGTCGTTGTCGTCGCCGGGCAACGCTGGGAACTTCGCCGGCCTGAATCGTCGGAAGACCTGATCCGCGAGGAAGACTTCGACCGCGACGAACGCTTACCCTACTGGGCGGAATTGTGGCCCAGCGCCCGGGTGTTGGCCGATCGGGTGGCGGCGATTCCAGGCAAGGGCCGCCGCCTGCTCGAGCTTGGCTGCGGCGTGGGACTTCTTTCGCTGACGGCGGCCGAGGCCGGCTTTCAAGTCACGGCGACCGATTACTTCACCGAAGCTCTCGAGTTCACGGCCCACAACGCCGAACGCCATGGCCTTTCGACGGTCGCCGCGCGCATGATCGATTGGCGCCAGTTGCCAGACGACCTGGGCCAGTTCGATATGATTCTCGCCTCGGATGTGCTCTACGAACGGCCGAACGCCGCCCTCGTGGCCAACGTGATTCGGCGGTCGCTCAAGGCCGACGGCGTGGCGCTGGTGAGCGATCCGGGGCGGCGCCCGGCGCATCGGTTTCAGGAGGCCTGCGCGTCCCACGGTCTCGCGATGCGCCGCGTGGAAGCATTTCACACGACCGAGGGAAAGGTGTCGCTCACGGTTTACGTTTATGAAGTTGTCCACGACATTGAGCTTGGCCGCGGAATAATCGCCGCGAGCACGACCAAACATTCCCCAGCGACACAGCGAGGAGGCTCGGCATGCCCGACGCAATGCTTGTAATCACCACCACGGCCAGCCGCGATCTGGCCGAACGCATCGCCTATGAGCTCGTCGAACGACGCCAAGCCGGCTGCGTGCAGATCACCGGCCCGGCCGAAAGCACCTACCGTTGGCAAGAGCGCATGGAGATTTCGCGCGAGGAATGGGTCTGCGCCGCCAAGACGACGCCGGAGCGCTACACGGCGGTGGAAGCGACTATCCGCGAATTGCACACCTACCGCACTCCCGAAATCATCGCCGTGCCGATCGTGGACGGCTTCGCGGATTATTTGAAATGGCTGCGCGAGAGTGTCGAGCCCGCGCCCGCCGCGAAAAACGAAACGACGGACGCGCCGGCGTGAGGCTTTGCCCGTGCTTGTCTTTCATGCCACGTTGCATGCTCGGCCGCCCAGCGCCGGTTCGCTGGGTCCCGCCGTGAAGCTGCGCGGCGAAACCTACGCGACCCATGCCTGGACTCCGGCCCACGCGGCGACTCAGTTCAGCGCGCGTTTTGAAGATGCGATCGCGGCGCTCGATCGGCTCGATGGCATGTTTACCGAACCCGACGGCGCATTTCTATGGAAGCCGTGCGCTGCGACTCCCGGCTGGCAAGTCGAAGGCGAGCTTTACGATCGTCAAGGCCGCCTGCAACATGTCGATCTTCGCGGCGCTTGCCCCACCGAGCGCTTCGACGACCTCCTTCGCGCCTTCGGCTGGCCCGAGCAGCGAGTGCTGATCCAGGACACCGCCACCGGAATATTTCTCGAAGAACCCGAATTCCGCCGCTGGGCGACCGAGCAAGGCGCATGCGGCGCCGCCGCGACCGAGCAGTGACCGCCCCTCGATGCGTGACTTCGCCGTTTGGCAACGCGATCTCGGCGCGAGAGACGAAAGAGTGCTCAGTCGTCGAAATACGCTTCTCGCGGGATTCGCCGGGCGGGGTCTTGTTTGAAGTAGTCGGCAAAGAGCGCGTATAGCTCCGGATGCTCGTCTTCCAAGAGGCCCGGCACATCGAAGAAGGCTTCGGTCGCCACGGCGAAGAATTCGGCTTCGTTCGTGGCGCCGTAGTCGTCGAGCAGGGTATCGACCCCGGCTTCGCTCTCGGAAATCAGCCGCTTGAATTCGGCTGTCATCACCGTGCGCCATCGGTCGCTTTGCTCGCGCGATTCCAAGAGCGGCGCCCCGTCGATTTCGCCGTCGAGCATGTCGAGCTGATGGGCAAACTCGTGCCACACCACGTTGACGCCCGAAAATGGCCGCCGCCCCGCGAGCCTCGCATCGCGCCACGCCAGCACGACCGGCCCGTGATACACGGCTTGGCCCGAGAGGCTCACGTCTTCGTCGACCACGAGCGAGCCTGTGCGCGCGATGTTGGGGCACTTGGAAATCGGTCTTATAAACCAAGATCGATGAGACACTCGAAAAATAATCGTGCTCCATGCCCAAGAGCATCATGCAGGCATGGGCCGCGATGGTGACTTTTACCTCGTCGGTCACTTCGAAGCCGGCGCAGCCTTCCCAGTGGCGCTCGGCCACGAAGACGCGCACGAGATCGCAGAGCCGGCGCTGCTCGTCGGGCGAGAGAAAGGCATAGTGCTTGACATTGCGATCGAGCACTCGCGGCCAGGCGTCGGGAAACGGCTCGGCGAGCAATCGCCGCCGACGCCGGTTGCGCAACCAATCGAAGATCATGCGGCGCGACGCCTGAAAGGCATTTGTAAACAACGCGCCCTGATTCTCGCCCGGCCCGCGACGACCGTCAATCGGACTCGCGAACCCGATCCGATTCGCGCGCAGCCGGCGCATTTCCCAATGACCGAAGCCGTTTCGCCGCCTGTTGAATATTTCCACTATTTCCACTATTTCCACGCGCGGCTAGCGGCCTGTTGAATATTTCAACAGACCGCTAGGACCGGCCCGCCGCGACGACTATTATCGAAGGACCGGCCCACGCCGGCGATCGATAGCTTCATCGTCGGCCTCCAAATGGTTCAACGGCTAGCCCGTGCAACACTCCAGCGAAACCGCTTCGATCGTTCGCCTGCCCGGCGCCTGGCGCGAGCCGGTCGAGCGGCTTGCCGCGCGAGTGCGCGACTGCTTCGGCGCCGATGCGCTCGGCCTCGTCGTGCATGGCGCGGCGCTCGACTTGCTCGACCCGAGCATTCGCCTACGCAGTGCGCTGGTGCTCGAGAGCGCCCGGCATGGCGGCGTCGGGCTGGGCAATAATCGGCCCAACGAATCTCGGCTTGGGGGCGTCTGGCTTGGCGATTCCCAGCTCGAGGGACTGCGGTTGCTCGCGACCGAAGGGCCCAAGTTCGGCCGGCTTGGCCTTGCGGCCCCGGTGGTGCTCACTCGCCACGCCATCGAACGCTCGCGCGACACCTTTCCGCTCGAGCTGCTCGAAATCCAGTGGCGACGGATTCTCGTCTTGGGCGATGATTTTTTCGCGTCACTCACCTTCGAGCGCGAACATGTGCGGCTCGCCTGCGAGCGCGAACTCAAAGTCTTGCGCATGGCGATGCATGGCGGTCTCTTAACCTCGGGCGGAACCGACGAGCGTTTGGGAGAACTGAATCAGGATCTCGGCTTATCGCTCGCCCGGGTGCTGCATGGCCTCGCTTGGCTCACCAACACGCCTCGCCCAGCGACGATGTTCGCCCTCGTGGACGCGATCGAGAAAGAGCTTGGCATCGAGCTGCGTGGGGTCACCGGGGCGCTCGACCGCGCCGACACGGCCCACTGGAGCAAGTTCCGCCGCCTGCATGCCGACCTCGAAGCACTGGAACAATTCGCCGATGCATTGTAGCCGGGCCGAAAAGATCGACGCGAGCCGGTGGATCGACGGCTCGAGATCGGGCGAATCGGATGTCGCGTGCCTTCCGATCCCCGCGCTCAATGTCTCGCTCAATGCGTGGCTCAAAGCCTCGCTCGCGATTATCGCCGCGCTGGCGCTCACCGCCGCGCGACCCGCCGCGGCGGAACTGACGATTAAGGATCCCGGCACGTTCGTGGTCGACACGGCCAATGTGCTCGACGGCGCCACGGCCCGAGAGCTCGAAGGCTGGCTCAAGCAACTCGAAATCGAGACCACCGCTCAAGTCAAGCTGCTCATTGTGCGTTCGCTCGAAGGCGATGACCTCTTTGAATTCTCGCAGCGAACGTATGTCGCTTGGAAGCTTGGTTTGAAGAAGGAGAAGAACGGCGCCTTGATCGTGCTGGCGATCAAGGACCACAAAGTTCGCATCCACACCGGCTATGGGCTCGAAGGCGCCTTGCCCGACAGTTGGTGCGGCACGCTCATCCGGCGCGTTGCGTCCGATTATTTCCGCCGCGGGGCCTATGCCGAGGGCTGCCGGGAGCTGGTGGTCGCGGTCGTGCGGAAAGTGGCCGCCGAAGATGGCAAGACCATCGCCAACACTCTTCCCCGGTCGGTCGCGCCGTTCGAACAGGTCACGACCGTGAGCCCGCTGGTGCTGGTCGTGATTTTGCTCGTGGTGTTCGGGCTCGTCGCCCTTGGCCTGCGGCGCGGTTGGATTTCGCGTGACCCGGGAGGCTCGTTTTTCAGTAGTGGTCGCGGCGGCGGGTGGAGTGGCGGCGGGGGCGGCTGGAGTAGCGGCGGCGGTTGGGGCGGCGGCGATGCGGGCGGATCGTTTGGCGGGGGCGGCGACTCGGGCGGCGGCGGAGCAAGCGCGAGTTGGTAGGCGCTTGTTGGTAGGCGCTCGGCGACGCACGATCTACAATTCCATGTCGCGAGTTTTACCGGCGCCATGAGCGCGGCGGTACCATGCGATATTACCGCGGCACATTTTATTTCGCGAACAAGGGTTCCATGAAAACATTTTGGTTTGGGATCGCCGGATGCTTGGCGGTGCTTTTGATGCTCGGCGTGGTGGTTGGCGGGCTCGCGATCTGGGGATATCAAGGCTATCGCCAAGCGATCGCGCTCGACGAAGCGGTGCATAGCCAATGGTCGAATGTCGAAGTCCAGCTCCAGCGCCGCTATGATCTGATTCCGAATCTCGTGGCCACGGCCAAGGGCCTCGGTCTGCAAGAACAAAAGGTGTTTCTCGGCATCGCCAAGGCCCGCGAATCGTATGGCGGCGCCCGCACCGTGAACGAGAAAGCTCAAGCGGCCGGTCAAATGGAAGGCGCGTTGGCCCGGCTGCTGCTCGTGGCGGAGAATTACCCCCAGCTTCGTTCGACCGAAGCGTTTCTCAAGCTGCAAGACTCGATCGAGGGCACCGAGAATCGACTGAGCGTCGAGCGCAACAAATACAACGACGCGGTGAAGCAGCTCAACGTGTTTATTCGCCCCTTTCCCGGCAGCTTCTTCGCCCACTGGGCCGGAGTACGCGAGGCGGAGTATTTCAAAGTCGAAGACGAAGCCAAGGCCAACCCCAAAGTCGACTTCTCCGACAAGCCCGAAGCGGCGCCGGAAAAAGTCGACACAGCGCCTGAAAAAGCCACGGCCGCGCCGGACACGGCCCCCTAGCAGCCTACTTTCGCCGGCCAAAATAGCGCGTAAAAAACGCCCTCGAATTGCTTCGAGGGCGTTTTTACGTTGGGTCGTGCTTTTGGCGTGGCCGGTTTGCTCGGCCTCTGGCTTACACGGCGGCTTGCTTACAAAAATTTGCCGACCTTGGCAATGAGGTCGACCGTGCGGGTGCTGTAGCCCCATTCGTTGTCGTACCAAGCCACGGTCTTCAGTAGGTTGCCGTCCATCACCTGGGTCCAATCGGCGGCGAAGATCGAGCTATAGGGGCTTCCGATCACGTCCGACGAGCAGATCGGGTCTTCGGTGTATTCCAAGATGCCCTTGAGCGGGCCTTCGGCCGCTTCTTTCACGGCCGCGTTGACTTCGGCCGCCGTCACATTGCGGCTCATCACGGTCGTGAGATCGACCACCGAACCCGTGGCCACGGGCACGCGCAGCGAGATGCCGGTCAGCTTGCCTTGCAGAGCCGGAATCACGAGGCCCACGGCCTTGGCGGCGCCGGTCGTGGTGGGAATGATGTTCTGCGGGGCCGAACGCGAGCGATAGAGATCGTCGTGCGGCAGGTCTTGCAGCCGCTGGTCGTTCGTGTAGGCATGCACCGTGGTCATCAGACCTTTGACGATACCGAACTTTTCGTGCAGCACCTTGGCCAGCGGAGCGAGGCAGTTGGTCGTGCAACTGGCGTTGGAAATGCACTTGAGCGAGGCGTTGAGCTTGTCGTCGTTCACGCCGAGCACGCAGGTCAGATCGGCGCCGTCCTTGGCCGGAGCGCTGAGCACCACGTGCTTGGCGCCCGCCTTTAGGTGCGTGTCGTAGCCGGGCTTCAGCTTGCCGTCTTTCTCGGTTTCGCGGGCGGTGAAAATGCCGGTGCTCTCGACCACCACATCGACCTTGAGATCGCCCCAGGGCAACGTGGCCGGATCACGCACCGAGAGCGCCTTGATCTTCTTGCCGTCAACGATCAACTCGTTGTCCGTGTATTCGACCTTGCCCGGGTAGCGGCCATGGGTGCTGTCGTACTTGAGCAGGGTGGCCAGCGTGCGGTTGTTCGTGAGGTCGTTGATGGCCACGACCTCGAATTCCTTCGGGCGTTCCATGAGATTGCGGAATACGAGCCGTCCGATGCGGCCGAAACCATTGATACCAACGCGAATTGCCACGGAGTGTCTCCTTCTGGCCGAGTCGACCGGCCGGTTGCCAAAGATCCAGCGGCGAGTCGAGCCAAGCTTTCCTCGTCGGAACTTCCGACGATCTGGCTGCCGCTGCTAGTGCGTATGTTGGCCGGGAATTATACTGGCGCAACTGCCAGCTCGCAACGGCCCCGGCGGCCCCCGGAGCTGGCCGTCCGACAGATGATTCCGGCCGACGAACGCATAAAATATCCGAGGCGCCGCCTGGGCGTCGGCAGGCGTCGGCCAACGTCGGTAAACCCGGCAGGCGAATCGCCCTCGACGCGGGCCAGATTAAAAATCCTCAAGGAAGCGACCCTCATGACCGTGCCCGACTCTCTCCGCTTGCACAATTCGCTCGAGGCGCTTCGCCAGCAGTTGGATGAACTACCGCCTTCCGACGCCGCGGCCGTGGCCCGGCTTCGAGCGACGCTTGCCGATATCGAGACCGCGCTCTCCCCGCAGGCGCCGCCCTCGGAGCCATTTTCGCCGCAACCACTCTTTCCTCACGCTCCGCCGTGCGCGCCGCCGAAACCGGTCTCGGGTCCCGCTTGACTGCCGCGGCCCGCGACTTCGAAGACTCGCACCCGGCCCTGACCGGCGCCCTGGGCAGCGTGATCGATGCGCTCGGCCGCATGGGCATTCTGAAGCTTGCGTAGCTGCATGCACAGTCAGCGTGGAACGCCACGGCGATGCTTCATGGCGATCAACTTGCACGCTCATCCGCAGGCGCGCGAGCCAATCTCGCGCTTGAGGAAACATCGCGGAATTTTTCCGCAGCGGTTTTCTTCAAGTCGCGCCACCAGGATGTCGATGATTAGGAACCGCATGGTTCCGCGATGTCGCGGCGCCGAGGTGCTTCGAGGAACGCCGCGAGCAGTTCCCATGTCGGCCGGCAAAAAATTGGCTCTCATCGCTCCGCTGGTTGCCATGGGGCTCTTGGCGGCGATCGTGTTTCGCAAGCCGGCCGGCGAGCGCGACGTCGAGTTTGGCGATGCGACCGCGAATCCAATCGTGCGTCGCGTGGCCGATGATTCAGCGCCGGCTCCGCGGCGGCAGGTTCCTTATCGCTTGGCCACGGAGTCCGACACATCGTTTCGGCCGCCGGTCGCGGCGACGCGGTCCTCGGCGGTCGAGGTCGCGGTGATGCCGCGGATTATCGAACGCTCGATGAGCCCGGTGGGCGCGCTCTTGCAACCCCTGGAAACCGATTCGGCCACGCCGGCGCCGCGAAACGCCGAGATGCCGCGGGCCCTCGAACTGCATGCGGCCAGCGACGAGCCCACGGGCGAGGCCGAGCCGCGGACGCACCGAGTGGTCGATGGCGACACGCTCAGCAAGCTAGCGGCCGACTATCTGGGGAGCGCCGAGCGATACCTCGAGATCTTCGCGGCGAATCGCGATGTGCTCAAGCGGCCCGATCTGCTCCCGATCGGCATGACGCTCAAGATTCCGCCGCGGGCTCCAGCGGCGTCGCCCGCCGCGAGCGAGGCGAAGCTCGTGCCAATTCCCCCCGACGCTTGGCGCCCGGCGCATTGAGCGACGCGATCACTTGAGCGGGTTCCGGCGGTCGGCCCATTCGTAGTCTGGATTAACCAGTCGCAGTTCGATGAACTTGCCGATTTGAGCGTCGAGCTTGAACGACTTCTCGTTGAGCAACTTCGTGCCCTGGAGATTCGTGTCGATTGTCTTGAAGAAGAGCGACTTCTTCTCGGCCACTTCGTCCGACGGCGGATCGGGGTGCATGGGCTGGAGCAGGAGGTTCAGATTCTTGGCCTCTTGCACGAGTTTCGACGATCGCCCCTTGGCGCCGCCCACCACGATAAAATACGACAGCTTCGCGCCGATATCGGTTTCGGTCAGGGGAGCGGCGAGGCCCAGGCCCTTGAAGTTCATTTCGGGCGAAATCAGCACCAGGGCTTTCACATCCTGGCCTTGCTTGCCGGTGGTGAGCATCGGCCACGCCCAATCGACGGCGGCCCAATTCACGGCCACGGTCGCGCCCATTTCGGCGCCGACCACTCCAAGCCGCTCGATATTCAATTCGCCGGCATTGTTCTTCTTGAGCAGAAAGGTCTTGATGGCCTCCATGTCGCCGCCGAGACTCTCGCCGTCGATCTGCGGAGACCACATGGCGATAAAGTCGGCGCGGCGCATCGAGTTGGCCGCGAGAGTGGTCTTGCTGCCGTCGGGCCGAGTAATCTCCTTGCTTTGGCCATGACCGCGCAAGTCGGGAGTCACCACGGCATGGCCGAGCGATCGCAGATACAGCGCTAGCGGCTCGCAGTCGCCGCGATCACCCTTCCAGGCATGCAGCAAAATGAGCGGCACGGCATTTTTCTTTTTCTTCAGCAGCGAAGGATAGTAGGTGGCCTTCAGGTCGAGACCATCGCCCGTCTTCAGGCTGATATCTTGCGGCTTGGTCGGGTCTTCCTCTTCATCGTCGGCGGCGGCGTGGGCCACCGCGCCGGCGGAAGCGCAATTGCAATCGCCAAGCCGATCGCACGACAAGCGAACCGTAAAGAAAACCCACAAGAGACCTGGCCGCCTCGCGAGCGTCTCGATCTGGCGACCCCGCTCGCCACGGACAACGTTTGTGTTCGCGCGACTCGGCAATCGCCAAACGCGACAAGCCGGTCGAACTCCGCGGCGAGCAAACTCATGGACGGGTCCTGAATGGTCGGAAGGATTGACGGAAGAAAGAGCGGAGCCGCGCGGGCAAACGGCCATTGCCTTGGGCGCCTCGGAGCAGCGACTTCTGTTATCCTAAATGGGCGTAACGTCAGCGTCAAATCAGGCGAATCGCGGGGTCCGGTCCCGCGCGTGTCGGGGGCGAGATCCACCATGAACAAAGCCTTTGTGCGCGAACCCGACGACAGCGGCCAGCGGCAGTGCCCTGCCTGCGGCTCGCTCGGCATATCGGTTTCGGAAGCGGTTTGGCGACTGCATGTGCGGTCGCCGGAAGCGGTGGCGCTGAGCGAGCCGGCGGCCTATTGTCCCTTCGCGCGTTGCGAGGTGATTTATTTCGATGAAGTCGGGCGCACCGTGCCGCGGAGCGACGTGGCGACGCCGGTGTGGCCCAAAGACGCCGACGCCCCGCTCTGCGCCTGTTTCGGCTTCACTCGCGATGATGTCGACGACGATCTGCGCGAGGGCGGAGTGCGCCGGATTCGCGAGCTGCTCGAGAAAGCCAAATCGCCGGCGGCCGATTGCCGGCGGCTCGCTCCGAGCGGGCAATGTTGCGTCGCCGAGCGCAACGCTACTTTCTTCGTCGCCGCGCCGAGCAGGGGCCCTAGCAGCCTGTTGGAAATTTCCAACAGACTGCTAACAATTGATCGGTGAAACTCGCTCCCTCGGCACGCCGTGAAGCCCGGCTTTCGCGCGGTTTGGGCTGGCCGATCTTCCGTGGGTAAGTCACAATTCATTACGCTCGTGTTATGCGGCAACGCGTCGACGACCTTCCGGGCCGATCCGACCAACTCCCCCTCTCCCCCGATGGGTGAGGGCAGGGTGGCTTCCCCAAGACGCTCGATTTAGGGCTGACGGCGCCTTCGGACCGGCTCCCGAAAACGCGTTCGCATGCTACCGAACAACGTCCGTTTTCACCCCAATTCGTGCGAGGAGGATTCTCATGGCGAAGACAGAAAACGCGGAACCCGGCGCCGCGCCCGCCCCAGCCCCGCCGGCGGCCGAAGCCGGCCAGCGTCAGCAAGTGGCGGTCGACACCAGCAAAACGCATGCGGCCTATGCGAACTTCTGCCGCGTGACCGGCACTCCCGAAGAACTGATCATCGATTTCGGCCTGAACTCGCAACTGGTCGGAGTGCCGACCGAGCCGATCGAGATTTCGGAGCGAATCGTGGTGAATTACTTCACGGCCAAGCGGCTCTTGGGCGCATTGCAAATGTCGCTCCAGCGGCACGAAGCGGCATTTGGAGTGCTGGAAACCGACGTGCAAAAACGCGTCCGCCCAGGCGCCCGCTAGGAACCTGTTGAAATATTCAACAGGCCGCGCCGCCATGATCGAAGACCGCGTGTGGGCAAAGCTCGCTCGATGGCGATGCGCGCCGACTTGAACCCGCGGCCCCCAAGGTCGACGGAGGCGTTTTTTTGCGATGCTGGCCTGTTTTCGCGGTTCTGGACAGTGCGCCATCGAGGCCGCGCGCCATGCTCTCGCCGACCGCCTCGCCATCGCGAATGTAGGGCTTTGTCACGGCTGAAATGATAGGTAACCCCGTGTGCCATGCCCACGCCCAGCGTGGGCATGTTTTCGAGCGCCACGCGGAGTCCTCATGCCCACGCGGGGCCGTGGGCATGGCGCCACGGAACCAATCCAACCCGTCATTTCAATTGTGACAATGCAGTAGTCTCGTCAGCCGAAACATATCAGCCAGCGAAAAGCGACACGAGACGCCGCAGGAAGATGATGGCGCCGACCGCCACCGCGCCCAGCGCGGTCGCGAGCACGGCGGCGCTCGCCATGTCGAGCGCGTCGCGCACTCTGCCATCGCGTTCGCGGGTGATCGCCCGGGCCAAGCGTTCGAGGGCGGAGTTGAACAGTTCGGCGGCGAATACACCGCTCACGCACAGGGCAAGCAAGCAACCTTCGGCCACGTCGACCCGCAGGGCCACGGCCGCGATCGCGACCGCTCCGGCTGCCGCCATATGCACGGCGAAACTGCTCTGAGTGCGCACCGCCCGCCGCAAGCCGCGACCGGCATGGGCAAACTTTCGCGTCCAGCTTGCGGGCGGCTTTTGGAAACGGATCATCGGCGCGCATCGCTCGTCGGGTGGATGGGAACTGGCGGCCGCGGCCCAGGGGTCGCTCGATCTCGCGGGGCTCGGAGGTCCATTGAGAGCGCCTGCCCTGGTTCGGCTTCCTCCCCGAATGTCATAAGTTCATAACGTGGCGCGGGTATTATAATCGTCGCGTTAGCGCCGCGGGCAGATGCTCTCGCGAAGCCGCGGCGCGATCCGTCGGCGGGCGCGGCTTGAATTCGCCGCGCCGTGTGTTATGGTCGTGGGCTGCATTTCTCACGAAACGACTCACATCCCAGGAGCGGCGAGATGTCGATGTATATTGGTGAAGCATTGGCGGGCGAAGGCAATGAAATCGCGCATATCGATCTATTGATTGGCGACAAAAACGGCCCGGTGGGCGCGGCGTTTGCCAATGCGCTGGCCCGGCAGAGTGAAGGGCATAGCAATCTCTTGGCCGTGCTGGCGCCGAATCTGGCGGTGAAGCCCTCGACCGTGCTCGTGACCAAGGTCACGATCAAGGGGATGAAACAGGCGGTGCAGATGTTTGGCCCGGCGCAGGCGGCGGTAGCCAAAGCCGTGGCCGATTCGGTGGCCGATGGCGTGATCCCGATTTCCGAAACCGAGAATCTGGTGATCGTGTGCGGGGTGTTCATCGCGCCGGCGGCGGCCGACGATAAGAAAATCTACGATTACAACTACGAGGCGACCAAGCTCGCGATCGCCGCCGCGATGAAGGGCCAACCCACGGCCCAGCAAATGCTCGCCGGTAAAGATAGCGCCGTGCATCCGTTCCGTGGATTCTAGTCCGATGTCCAAGCCCACGATCTTGCTCCAGCTCGACACCGATCGCAATCCGAGCGTGTTCGACACGACCGTGGCAATCGATTCGGGCGTCGAACATGTGCTGCGGCAGGGCGCCGTGTCGTTGGCCGACGTGCCGACGCTGGTGCATGGCCTGATCTTCACTCGCGGGGTGGACGACTTGCATCGTTCGGCGATTTTCATCGGCGGATCGAGCGTGCAGCAGGGCGAAATTCTGCTCCGCGAGGCACAGCAAGCGTTTATCGGCCCCTTGCGCGTGTCGGTAATGCTCGATTCCAATGGCTGCAACACCACGGCGGCCGCGGCGGTGCTGGCCGCGGCCCGACATGTCGATCTGGCCCAGGCCAAGGCGGTGGTGCTGGCGGCGACGGGGCCGGTGGGCTCGCGCGCGGCGATGCTCCTATCGCTCGCCGGCGCCGAGACCCTGGTGACCTCGCGCAGTCTTGAACGAGCCCAAGCCGCGTGTCGCGCGATTCGGGCCCGCTACCCGCATGCGCGGGTGACGGCCGTGGCCACGGAGTCGGCGATGGCCGAAGATGTGCTGGCCGGAGCGCAGGTGGTGCTTTCGGCCGGCGCTCCCGGCGTGGAGCTCGTTTCCGCGGCCACGCTGCATGCCTGCCCATCGTTGCGGGTCTGCATCGACCTGAGCGCGGCGCCGCCGGCGGGCATCGCGGGCATCGATCCGCTCGATAAAGCGCGCGAGGCCGAAGGCTGCTACTACTATGGGGCGATCGGCGTGGGCGGGCTCAAGATGAAGATTCACAAGGCCGCGATCCGGCAACTATTCGCCGCCCGCGATCAAACCCTGGACATGGAGCAGATATTCGCCATCGCCCGCGGCATTGCCGATTAGCGACCGCGTCGATTAGCGACCATTCCGAGGCCCAAGGATTTAGCCACGGAAGGACACGAAAAATATGGAAATAGGGTCAGTGATATGATGGGCGAAGCGTGCGCCGTTACCGTTCCATCTTCCGTGTGATTCCCTGTGATTCCGTGGCTGTAGTGTCGGCCACGTTCTTCTTGAGCCGCTTGTCCGCCGTTTTCGCGCAATGGCGCCTTTTCAACCGGCGAGCTTCGTGATGCGATTCGTGGGAATCACGATTTCAGCTGGGGCCGGCTTGTAGCGATATTGCATCACGTAGGCGTCTTCCGTGGTGTCGTCGTAAAAGTCGCGCAGCACGTTGACGGCTCGAAAACCTTCGGCTTTGAAGAAGAGCTGGGCGGCGAGATTGGTCTCGCGCACTTCGAGCAGCACCCGGGTCCTGCGCTGGAAGGAGAGCTTGCCGATAAGCTTGCCGAGCATCTGATGGCCGACGCCATGGCGCCGGGTCGACCTCGCGACGGCAAAGTTCAGGACATGCAAGCGCGTCTTGTGCAGTTCATAGATCATGAACCCGACGACGCGCTCCTCATGCTCGGCGACCATGCCGATGCAATTTCGCTGCCGCAAACAGCGAATGAAGTCCTCTTCGCACCAAGGGAATTCGAAGCTTTCTTGTTCGATGTCGAGCACTTCGGCCATATCGCGACGGATCATCCAGCGGATATGACAGCGGAGTTGCTCCTGGCGATCGGAGCTCATCGGGCAGCCTCCTTCCTTGTCGGCCTGGCCGCGGTATTGGGAGATCGCGGCGCGGTTCTTCGGTCGCATGCGGGGGTTAGGAGCCCCGCGACTTGATGTTTTGAGTGTGTGGTTCGCCGCGTGGTCCGGGGGCGGGGCAGCCTTGCCTGTCGCCGGAGCTCGCGGTCGGCCTCGCCTGTCGAGCAAGGGCGGCGTACGTTAGCACAACAAGAATTCTCCGCCAAGACGAATTCATGGTTTGGGCCGCCCGCGCCGCCCGCGGGCGGAAGAGCGCAGCAAGTTTTTTCGGGTATTGCGATGCGGACCGCGACGTCGGGCGCCTGCTAGCAGCGGCGCGAATTTGTTAGAATCGGCGCCGCGAGTCGTGGTCGTGGCTCACGACCGATCGCATGCGAGGTTGCGATTATGTCTCACGCGACATTTTTTTCCGTGATCGCGCCGCTCGAAATGTTTGTCTATGGCACCCTCAAGCGCGGCCAGCGCAACCACGCTCGTTATTGTCAGGGCGCCGTGAGCGTCGAACCGGCCCAAGTCCAGGGGCGGCTGTTTCACCTGTTGGCCGGGTACCCGATGCTCGCGGTTCCGCGCGAAGCGGTTCTGGCCTTCGGCTCGCCCGACGCGGCGGCGGATATCGCGAAACAGTCCTCCGAATTTCCGCCGCCATCGGCGGCCGAGCCCGAGTGGTCGATCGTCGAGGGCGAGCTCATTACGTTCGCCGACGCCAAGGAGCGGCTCGTGGCGCTCGATCGCTTGGAAGCCTATCGGCCGGCGGATCGGACGGGCGAATACTGGCGAGTGCTGGTGCGCTTGCTGGCGCCGCGCGACCGCTTGGCGTGGACCTATGTCGCGCCCCATGGCGTTGCGCCGCCGGGGGCGATATCCATCGGCGCGAGTTGGCCGGACTGAGTCACGGCGTCGGAAAATCGTCGGTGCGGAAGGGGCTCGCCGGAAAATCGTTCTTGTTCCAAAGGTTCACCACCGGGTAATCGGCCCAGCCATAGCGCACCGCCACCGGCTTCGGAACATCGTCGCTCGTCACCACCACGCTATCGCCCTGGATGCGGGCCTTGGCGTTGAAAAACTTGTGATCCTCGCCGGCGATCGTGAAGCCGGTGAGCGCATCGCCCTTGGCCACGAGACCATCGCCCACATGTTTAAAGCCGACGATGGCCTCGGGCCCGCTCACGGTGAGCTTGTCGAATATCGGGCCGGAATACTCGATCGGCTCACCATGGGCGATCGCGCGGGCCGCCGCTGCGAGCCGCTCGCCGACGGGAGTCTTTTGCCGGGGATGGATATCCCGTTCGTCGCCCAGATCGGTAATGACGGCCAGGCCGCAATGCGGCACATTTTCGGCCACGGCGAGTTGCGCGTCGCGCAGTTCCGCCAACTTGCTTTCCTGCGGCTGGGGCGAAATCTTCATGAACGGCGCGAGTTGCACGATCAGAAACGGCGCCTCGGGCGCATTGAACGCCTCGCGCCAGTTCTTGATCATCGCGCTCAAGAGCTTGCGATATTGCTTGGGCCGAGTGCGATTGGCCTCGCCCTGATACCAAATCATGCCGCGAATTCCGAACGGCGCGAGCGGCGCGATCATGCGATTGTAGAGATCGCCGCCGTTGAGATGCTTGAGCTCGGGATCGGCCTCGAGCGCGGCCTTGGCGGTCCAACGCTCGGCCGGCGTTCCGCCGACATTGCTGCTGATGAGCCCGACCGGCGTCTGCCGATCGCGCTGCAATTTGCGGCCGAAGAAATAGCCGACCGCGGAGAAGTTTCGGACCGTGTCGGGCGCGGCGACCGACCATTTGACGTTCACGTCGCTCTGGGGCTGGGAATCGCCGCCGCGCGGCACGGTGAGCAGCCGAATCTGATCGCTGGCCGACGCGGCGATCGCTTCTTGGCCGCCCTCGCTATTGGCCACGGTCCATTCCATGTTCGACTGTCCTCCGCAGATCCAGACTTCGCCGACGAGCACATTCTTGATCGTCAGGCTCTGTTCGCCCTGGTGGATGACGAGCTCGGCCGGTTTGTTGTTTTGGCTGAGCGGGGCGAGCTCGACGCGCCATTTGCCGTCCTTGGGCTCGGCGCTCATGGTTTGCTCGGCGAATGACACCGTCACCTTTCCAGCGGCGTCGGTTGTGCCCCAAACCGGCAGCGTGATTCCTTGCTGCAAGACCGCGTTGTCGGAAAAGAGGGAATGCGCCTTGACCGCCGCGGCGCCGCTCCCTGGGAGCGATAGCCAGCTTGCAAGCACCAGGGCATGCGAAAGCGCGAAGCAAAGATTTCCCCTTCCGCGGCGAGCGAGCGAGAGCAATTCGTGCGAGGCGAGCGAGGGCATGTTTCATTCCTGGGCGGGATGAACGGGAGAAGAACCGGCAAGGATAGCAACGAGCAGCGCGGAGGCGCCCGCGGCGCGTGCTTCGGGCGATGCTCGACATCGTAATCCCTGGCGTCGATGGTTGCACGCTCCCCGCGCGAAATGTTTTCCGCCCGGAGCCCGAGGATTTCGGCAAGGCGCTTGCTCTTGCGCGGGCTGGCGACCAAAATGTTCGAACAGCCAGGTCGGACCGCGCGTCGGGCCCTCGAGACCGTCGATCGCTCGCGCGCAGGTTCGAATCTCTTCTTCATGAACCCCGCCCCTTTTTCCCCGGATGTTTGCCATGATCGATTGCCGAAATCTGTTTGCGAGCGTTTGCCGTCGTTGGGTTGTCGCTGGGGCCTGGGTCGCGACGGTCGGGATCGCCGGGCTCGCCGCGCTATCGAGCCCGCTGCTGGCGGCGCCCGCCGCGGTTTCCGACGCCAAGGACCCCGACTTCGCGACGCAGGGCGAATATGTCGGCGAGATTCAAACCCCCGAGGGCGCGATGAATCTCGGGCTGCAAATCATTGCCCTCGGCGAGAGCAAATTCCGCGCGGTCGCCTACTTCGGTGGCCTGCCCGGCGCTGGCTATGACAACAGCCCGCTCCACGCGACCGATGGAGAAACCAAAGACGGCGTCACGCTCTTCAAGGGCGAACAACACGAAGGCCGCCTGAAAGATGGAGTGCTCACGATCACGGTCCCGGCGCTCAATGGCTTCAAGATCGGCGAGCTCAAGAAAACCATTCGCCAAAGCCCCACGCTCGGCGCCGCTGCGCCGGCCGGCGCGGTCGTGCTATTCGATGGATCGAGTTCCAACGGCTTCGAGCCCGGCAAGCCCACGGCCGATGGACTGCTGCCCCAAGGCCAGAACAGCAAGCAGAAGTTCCAAAGCGGCACGCTCCATGTCGAATTTCAATTACCGTTCATGCCGACGTCTCGCGGGCAGGGTCGCGGCAATAGCGGGGTCTATCTTCAGGGACGCTATGAGTGCCAGGTGCTCGATTCGTTTGGCCTCAAGGGCGAAAACAACGAATGCGGCGGCATTTATTCGGTGTCGGCCCCGAGCGTGAATATGTGTTTGCCGCCCCTGAGCTGGCAGACCTACGACATCGATTTCACGGCCGCCCGCTACGAAGGCGATAAGAAAGTGGCCGACGCGGTGATAACGGCGCGGCTCAATGGCGTCGTGGTGCAAGACAAAATCTCCGTGCCCCACGCGACCACGGCCGCTCCGGTGAAAGAAGGTCCCGAGCCCGGCCCGCTCCATTCTGCAAAATCACGGCAACCCGGTGAACTACCGAAATATCTGGTTCGTCGAGAAGAAGTAGGCCCGCGGTTGTGATGCGAATTTCGGCGGTCGCATCGCTTGCCCGGAACTGCTAACCACGAGGCACATCGCATGGAGTGCGCGCAATTCGAGCAAATGTATGCCGGCCAAGCGCCCTGGGATATCGGTCGGCCGCAGCCATCGATCGAGCGACTCGCAGCCGCGGGACAAATCGTCGGCGGCGTGCTCGACGTGGGCTGCGGAACCGGTGACAACGCGCTCTATCTCGCCGCCCGGGGCCACGAGGTGCTCGGGCTCGATTATGTCGCCACGGCGATCGAGCGTGCCAAAGCCAAGGCGGCCCAGCGGGCGATCGCCGCGGAATTCGTCGTGGGCGACGCGCTCGACCTCGCCTCGCTCAAGCGGCAATTCGACACTGTGATCGACTGCGGACTGTTCCACACATTTGCCGACGCGGAGCGGTCGCGTTTCGTCGCCGGACTCGCGGCGGTTGCGCGGCCCGAGGCGCGATTGCATATCTTGTGCTTTTCCGACGCGGAGCCGCCTGGCGAAGGTCCCCGCCGCGTGAGCCAGCACGAGATTCGCGCCGCCTTCGCCGCGGGCTGGGTGGTCGAGCGCATCGAAGCGACCACATTCGCGACAACCGACACGGCGAAAGCGATGTTCAGCCCCGGCGGCCCCAAGGCGCTTTTGGCCACGATTGCGCGGGCGCGGTGAGGGCGGAAACCAAATTCCCGGGACCGCCCGGCCGGCCCAGATCGCCAAGCGGGAAAGAATTTGGCCTTTTCCGCGAGGCCTCCGATGGTATATTAGGGCTCAGTCGGTTTGACGACGCGAACCGTAGCGCTTGGGTCTTTCGTATCCGCCCGCTGCCTCCTCTCTCGCCTTTCCTACTTGGCGGGCCACCATTCTGGCCCCTTTCGTTTCGACCCGGAAAGTAACATCGGGTCGGCCAAGCCCCTGCAAGGAGTTATTTCAGTGGGTAAGAAGCTTTATGTCGGTAATCTCAGCTACAGTGTGACCAGCGCGACTTTGGAAGAACTGTTCTCCCCGTTTGGCGCGGTGCAAAGCGCACAAGTGATCGAAGACCGTGACACGGGCCGGAGCAAGGGCTTCGGATTCGTCGAGATGGGCGATGAAAACGCCGCTCGCGAAGCCATCAAGGGCCTGCACGAAAAAGAACACGAAGGCCGCCCGCTAACGGTCAATGAAGCCAAGCCCCGCGAAGAGCGTGGCGGCGGCGGCGGTGGCTACGGTGGCGGTCGCGGCGGACGTGGCGGCGGCGGCGGCGGCTACGGCGGCGGCGGCGGTGGTGGTGGTGGCGGCTACGGCGGCCGTCGCTAAGCGTCGCGGCGCCTCGCCAGAACGCCTCAACGTATAACACACGCATTTAATCGGCCGAGGGGTTCCGGACACCGGATCGCCCCTCGGCCTTTTGCGTTGGCTTGCTTGGCTCCTGGCCACATGGTCGATGGCCATGATTGGCTCGAAAGCGTCTTTTTCGCCTTGAAAAGACGAAGTTCGGCCTGCAAGACGCGTGATTTTCTCGACGATTCCGTTATTTTTCGGCCCTCCGCGAACAAAACCCTGCTAGAATGCCTCTACAAGAGACGCCCGGGGGCGCCAGCGAGCACGGGTGCGCGAAACGGGCCGCGGCAAGCTCTCTGAACCCCTCGAAAATGAACGCATCCAAGCCGAAACGCGGAACCGCCGAAGCCGCGGCCGCCCGCGCTTGGAGCCGCTGTTCGCTTCCCACAAATCCTCTTTTCTAGCAAAGGGACTTTATGAGCAACGCGGAAGTGGCAATTCTTCGTCAGTTTCGAGTGTATCGGGCCCGCAGCCATGAGATGCTGTTTCTCAACAGCGGTCGCGCGAAGTCGAACCCGCGCGAATTCGCCCGAGCGGTCAACTCGCTGATGGAGCGAAAGCTCGTGGTGAAGGAGCGTCCGCGCGACGCCTACTCGCTCACCGCGAGCGGCTATGCGGCCTCGCTCTCGGCCTGACGAACACTCGGCCTGACGAACACTCGGCCGGACGAAAAATCGGCCGGAGAAGCGCACCGCCGGACTGTATTCATTCGCGCACGAACCACCCGACGCGGATTTCCGCTTTTTTCAAGGGGGTTTGTTCGCGCCGGCCGGCATGCTATATCTGTATGCGATCGGCGCTGCCGGCTCCAGGGGGCTCCTCGGGCCGCGCGAACGAGACCATGCATTCCGACGATCGCTGGATGGAATGCGATGGATGGGCTTGCTTCCCAGTGCGCCTAATCGAGCCTGCCCGTGCGAACCTTTCGGCCGATGACGACGAAACCCGCCTCCGCCGCCGCCCTCGACGACGATCAGCTTCGCAAGTATCGCGACGAGGGCTTCTTGATTTTGCGGGGCGTGTTCCAGCCCGACGAGATCGCCGCATTGGATCAAGAGGCCTCGGGGCTTTGGTGGCGACACGACCTGGTCGACACCGATAACCTCCGCTGCCGCTGGAAAACCGAGATCGACTCGGGCCAGTGCGTGTTCGAATGCTTCGATCCCGTGATCGATTGCGGCCCCGTGTCGGCGCGCTTCGCGCACGACGAACGCATTCTTGCGCCTTTGTCGGCCATCTATGGCTCGCCGGCTCGGTTGTTCAAGGACAAGCTGATCTACAAACCGCCGGGCACGATCGGCTACGAGTTGCACCAGGATTATATCGGCTGGCCCGAATTCCCCGAGACATTCATCACGGTGCTGATCGCGATCGACCCGGCCGACAATGCGAACGGCGCCACGGAAGTCTTTCCGGGATATCACCGCGCCGGTTACCTTTCGCCGAAAGACGGCATGTACCACGATCTACCGCTCTCGTCGGTCGACGAGTCGCGCGGCGTGCGGCTTGACTTAAACGCGGGCGATATCGCGCTATTCGGCTGTTTCACCCCGCATCGCTCGTCGCCGAATCGCAGCCCGCGCTGGCGGCGGCAGTTGTACTTGAGCTATAACGCCGACCACGATGGCGGCGACCGTCGCGACGCGCATTACCGCGAGTTTCACGCTTGGCTCAAACAGCGTTATGCCGAGCACGGCAGGTCCGACGTGTACTTCAAGTAAGGAACGGACCAAAGATAACTTCCTGATATGTTTGCCCCATATCGCGCCCCCTTCCCCGGGCGCGAAGGGTTTAAAGCCAGCTTTCTCGCGGCGCTCCCATGCACGAAAATCCCTCTCCCCTGGTCGGCGACGTAGGCCAAGCCAGCCGCCTCGAAGCCATTCGATCCGCGGCCTTTGATCGCCGCTCGTGGATGGTTCCCGTCGCGGCGATGGCGATGGTCGGCACCCTGCCCGGCCGGACCCATGGCCTGGGCCTGATCACCTCCCAGCTCATGGACGAGTTTCACCTCAGCGCGCTGGCGATGGGAAAGCTTAATTTTTGGGCGACGCTCATCGGCGCCACGGCCTGCGCGCCGTTTGGTTGGATGATCGACCGCCATGGCCCACGACGCTCGCTGACGTTCGCTCTCTTCGCGCTGGCCGTGGTAGTGCTGACGACGAGCCAAATCGAAAGCGCCACCGCGCTCTTTTTCGCGGTCACGGCCTCGCGCGGCTTCGGGCAAAGCATGCTGTCGCTCGCCAGCTTGGCGGTGCTGGGCAATTGGTTCGAGGGTCGGGCTCTCGGCCCGGCCACCGGAATCTTTTCGGTGTTGATGAGTGTTGGATTCTCCATGGCGTTTCCCCTAGTCGGGCGACTGGTGAAGCAAACCGGCTGGCGTTCCGCCTGGTTCGATGTCGGCCTGGCGCTGCTCGGGCTCGCCATCGCCGCGTGGATGATAACGCGAGATCCCGAAACCGCCGGCAAGGGCGATGCGAAGCATTCGCCCGACGATTCGTTTGGCGCGACCATCGTCCAAGCGCTCATGACGCCGGCATTTTGGGCTTTTGCGCTCGCGAGCTCGGGTTTCTTGCTGATCAGTTCGGGAGTCTCTCTATTTAACCAGGCGATCTTCGCCGAGCGGGGATTTTCGGCCGACGATTACTACTCGGTCACTTCGCTGAGTTTCCTGGTCGGCATGACCGCGAACTTGGCTGGCGGCCTGCTCGCCGAACGCATTTCGCTCCGCTGGCAAATGTCGGCCGCGCTGACGCTGATCTCGGCCGCCATGATCTTCTTTCCGCGAGTCGAAACGCGGGGCGAGCTCTATGCCTATGCGACCGTCATGGCAGCCAGTGGCGGACTGGTGACCATCGTGTTTTTCGCGGTCTGGGCGCGCTGGTTCGGAAAACGAGAGTTGGGCAAAATCCAGGGCGCGGCGCAGATGATGACCGTCATCGCTTCGGCCTTCGGCCCGGTCGTGCTCGGCTATTCGCACGATCAATACGGCTCATATCTGGCCATCTTTCCCATGCTCAGCCTCGCGACGGTCGCGCTGGCAATCGCCACGGCGCTTGTTCCCGCGCCGCGCTGGCTCTTCCGCGTCGACGCCCAACCCGCCCGACCTTCCGCCGCCTAGCCTTCACAAACCAAGACCCGAGGAAATTAACCCATGGCGACTGTCTCCCCCGCATCCGTTCGCGACGCCGGCGCCTCGGAAACGCTGGTGCGTTTTCACTTGTCGTTGAATGTCGGCAGCCTTTCGCGGGCCATGGCGTTTTATCGCGCCTTGTTTGGCGTGGCGCCCGCGAAGGCGCGCGGCGATTACGCTAAGTTCGAGATCGATGAACCGCCGCTGGTGTTGTCGCTCATGCCGGTGGCGCATTCCGGCGCGGGCGCGCTGAACCATGTCGGCCTCCGTCTGATCGACGCCAAACGGCTTGTCGAAGCCCAGGCCCGGCTGGAGACGGCCGGCTACGCGACCCAGCGCGAAGAGGGAGTCGTGTGTTGCTATTCCCGGCAGACGAAGTTTTGGGTCAACGATCCCGATGGCACGCTGTGGGAACTTTATATCCTGCACGACGACAATGTCGATCAAACCAGCCGGCATCACGAATCGGAATCGGCCGAGGGCATCGCGACCTGTCACCCGGCGTCGATGGCCTGCGCGCCTGCCGCGAGCGAGGCCCTTGTCAGCCTATCGGCGTCGCGTCCCGTGAAGCCCACGGCAGCGACGTGGCTTCACAATCTTGCGCAGCCCTTGCCCGAGCGTTTGGATTTGTCCGACGACTCGATCGATGAAGTGTACCTGCAGGGCACGTTCAATCGACTCCATGAGCCGGCTCCGTTGGCGCGGTTCCTGGCCGAAGCGCTGCGCGTTTTGCGGCCGGGCGGAACGATCTTGGCCCATGGCCTCGTGGCCGATCGGCCTTTGGAGAAGCCGCCGGCGCTGCCCGGGCCGGCAGCCTTGGTTTCGCACGTTCCCCTCGAGGATTGGCCAGCCGAGACTCTGGCCGCCGCGGGATGGATCGACGTGCAACTGACGATGCTGGCGGCGTCTGCTTGTTTCACGGTCGATGGAGTCGAGCTGCGCCAGTTCAAGGCATTGGGCCGCAAGCCGGTCGTCGAGCAGTCACCGGTCGCGGCGACCGCCGTATACCGTGGACCGTTCCAAATGGTGACCGACGACCGCGGGCATCAGTTTCTCCGCGGCAAGCGAGTCGCGGTCTGCTCGACGACGCTTGCCGCCTTGAAATCCGGACCGCTTGCCGAATATTTCACGTTTCTCGAGGGCGCGGCGCCATCGCCGGAATGGGGCTCTTGATGGGCCGCTTGGCGCGTATCGCAAACGATCATCTGGCAAGCGAATTCAGCTCGCGCGGACAATGAGAGCATTTGCTGTCCCGATTGAATCGCAGGGAAACATAAGGCCCGCGAGTCGGTTCGAGAACGCGCGGGCCGTCATGAGATCATCCCGCGAGGCGCGGCGTCGGCTAGTTCGGAAGCGGGGTTCGCACTTCGTAGCGGGTCATGTTGTTGACCTTTTGCGCGAGCTGCTTGACCTGAAAATCGTTGAGCCGGCACTGGGCGATCGTCATCGCGTAGGGAGTCCATGCGCCGCCCTCGTAGCCAAAAGTGTTCTTCTTGCTGTCTTCCAGCAGAACAAATGGCTTGCCGTATTCGATCACCGGCTTCTTGACCATCGCCTCGGGCGGGGTCTTGCGCGGCGGCGGCGGGGCGGTTCTACTCTTGCGTTCGGCATTGAATCGGTTGCGTTGTGCCATGCAGACTACTTTCCTGGGGTGAATCGTCTTTCGGAAATATGCTTGGGGCAGGCGCTGGCGAGAAGAAAACGCGAGGCGCTCGCGAATTGCTCCGGTTTTCGAAAAAAACCGTCGCGATGCAGACGCTTGGCCGCCCGATTTCATCGAAAACATGCGGCGCCTAGCGCGACGCGAGTTCGGTCGGCTCTTCGCCCTTAATGTGCTCGCGATAGATTTCGTATTGCACGATCGCGATGGCTTCGGTCGGACTGATCGAGGCGTCGACGCACATATAAGTCAACGCCCGCTTCCGCAGTCGCGGCGATGCGAATGCGGCGCACATGCCGTCCCAGCCATTCTCGGCAAATTGTTTATTTCCCTCCGACACTTTCTTGCGCATCGCGGTGATGCCTTTTGGCAGACCCTCGTTTTTCCAGGGAAAAAGGCTATTCACCAAGCGACCGACATGCTCGCGACCCTGAATGATTTCGATGGCTTTTTGAGTTTCCATGACGACGCTCCGGCTAAAGGGAGGAACACGCGGGCGACACACGCAAGTATCAAGGGATCATTGTACCCGATTCCGCCCGTCTCGACGCTCCCAAACCGCTGAAGTTTGCAAAGATTACGGAAAGTTGCAAGACGCTACATACCGCATCCGAAATCCGCGGATTTAGGCGGGGGAAATAGAGGCAGGGGCAAAGACGAAGCGAAGCGGAGCGCGCGAAGACAAGAAACGCGGCGATAATCCGCGCGATGACCCTAGCGCGGGGGGGTGATCGCGAAGCGGGCGGTTTAGAAGTCGGCGAACTGGAGTTGCAGTTGGCGGCGGCGGCTGGGAGGAAGCAGATTCAGGTCGGCGATCAAGTAGTGATTCCCGTCGACGTCGATCAGCAATCGCCCGCGCGGGCCAAACTTCTTGATGCTCTCCGGACCGGCCGAGAGCGTAAACGCGATTTCGCCCGCGTCGGTCTGGGCGACGCACGAAAGGGCGCCCTTGCTCGCGCGCATCGAGCTGATGCCGGTCAACATTCGGAGCAAATGCCGGCGATTGAGCGAACGGCGAATCAGTTCTTGCGCCTCGGCCGGCCATTCGCCGAGGCTGCGAATCATGCCCACTTCGTAATCGCGATTCTGGACATCGACATGACGCACGCTCAGATATTCATCGGAATGCGTGGCCGGAAAAGCCCGCGCCGCGGAAACGCCGTACAGCGTGTGGCCATCGAGCTCGACCGTAAGCACGCCATGCTCGCCGGCCGTCACGCGCATTTCCGACGGGTCGAGCCAACGCGTCAGCCAGGGGCTCGGGGCCGATGACTCGTGCTCTTGCGCCCGGGCTTCGGCGGCGTGGTCCGCGGCCAGCGCCTCGCCAGCAGGGCTCGCGGGCGAATCACCACTCGCGGTTTTTTGTCCGAGCCGCGCGGCCGCGAGCTGGGCCGCCTCCTTGCCATGTTGCATGCGCACAAGCCGCGAATACAGACCGCGATTGGCGAGCAATTCGTCGTGAGTCCCATGCTCGACGAGCCGGCCGCGATCGAGCACCAAGAGTTGATCGGCGTTTTTGAGCGTCGAGAGGCGATGCGCGATCGTGAGCGTCGTGCGGCCTTTCGAAAATCGGTCGACCGCTTCTTGGATCATCCTTTCCGACTCGGTGTCGACGCTGCTCGTCGCTTCGTCGAGAATCAGAATCTGCGGTTCATACAAAATGGCCCGGGCAATCGACAGCCGCTGCCGTTCGCCGCCCGAAAGGCCCGAGCCACGCTCGCCGATCAGCGATTCATAGCCAAACGGCTGGCGCATGATGAATTCATGGGCACTGGCGGCCTTGGCGGCGGCGATGATCTTGTCGGGCAGCGAGTCGGGATTTCCATACACGATGTTCGCGGCGATGGTGCCCTCGAACAAGAAGGAGTCTTGCAATACCATGCCCACCCGGCGGCGCAGCTCGCGGCTGCTGATCTTACGAACATCGATGCCGTCGAGCGTGATGCTGCCGCCACTCACATCGTAGAGTCGGCTGATCAAGCAGGCGAGCGTGGTCTTGCCGGAGCCGCTCGGACCCACAATGCCGATCGACTGGCCGGGGCGCACCTCGAAGTTGATGTCCTCGAGGCCAGGCTTGTTGTCGCCGTAGGAGAATCGCACATTGTCGAAACGAATGCGGCCGGCGAAGTCGGCGATCGACTGCGGATGCGTGGGCTCATCGACCCGAACCGGCGTGTCGAGTAGTTCGAAGATTCGCCGGCTGGCGGTCAGAAAGCCGCTAAACCAAGTGATGCTTTCGGTGATCGTGGTCAGCGGGGCGTAGAACATGGCCAAGTAGGCCAAGAAGGCCATCAGCGAGCCGAGGGTCATTTGGCCCGTGAGCACGTCGAAGCCGCCGACATACCACACAACCAATCCTCCTAGCCCGAACAAAAACCCGACGAACGAGGAGAACGACGAGGTGACGAGATCGACGCTCACGCGGCTCTCGCGGAGCCGCTCGCTCGATTCGCGAAACCGCTCTTTTTCTCGCGCCTCTTGGGTAAAGGTCTTCACGACCCGAATCCCCGACAGCATGCTGCTCAAGGCGCCGGCCTGCCGGGCGACAGCCTCCCAGTAGCGGTTGTATCGCGGATGCAGGTGCCTGAGAAAGTAGCTATTCGCGAGCGCCACGAGCGGCATCGGCAATAGGGTGAAGAACGCCAGCTTGGGATTGAGCACGAACAGCATCACGCCAATGCCCACAAGCTGGAGCACTTGCAGCAAGAAGCCGCCGGAAATCTGATGCATGAGCGTGTGCATGGCCTCGGTGTCGTACGACACGCGGCTCATCAACACGCCGACTTGATGCTGGTCGTGGTAAGAAACCGAGAGACGCTGCAATTTATCGACCATCTGGGTGCGCAAATCGGCCGTAAGCCGGGCGCCGACCTCGCTCGAAAGCTTCGCTTTCCAGATCGCGAGGCCCACCGCGATTGCCCGGGCCAGGGCCAAGCTCCCGACGATGACGCCGAGCACCATCAGGGCGCCGCCGAGCTCGATCTTGACCTTGTGCGCCCCGTTACCCTGGCTGAGCAGATTGTCGACCAAATATTTTTGCAACATCGGCGGCAAGCATTCGACCGCCACGGCCACCAACGACAAGGCGCCGATCCAGGCGGCTTTGCCTGCATGTGGACGCAGCATCGGCAAGATTCGCCTCCACACTCCGGCTCGCGGCGCACAGGTCGAACACAAGTTGCCAGCCGACACCGGACGCTGGCCACAACCGGCGCAATCGGCGGCCCCGCCCAGCGGACAATCGCCCGACGGCGCCGCGACAGATGCCTCGGGCTCGGCCACGATCTCATTTCGCAATCGCAGTCGTTCGAGCTTTTGAGCCACCTCGACGAAGTGCGGCGTGAGCCGGTTGGTGAAGCGAAGAATATCGAACCAGACGCTACTCTGCCGGGCCTGCAAATAACCGCAACCCACCTCCGACTGCACCCGGTACCCGGTGATCGAGGCCAGCGGAATCGCGCGGAGCACGCGTCCCCGGCCGCCGGTGGAGTCGTTCCAGTCGATCGTGGCGAGCTCATGGTCGGTGACCAGCAGCCAAACTTCGCCGGCCACGCCGCCATCGTCGACGTCGGTTGTCGTGGCAAGCAGGACCTCGCGGCCTTGGAGGCGGTCGGAGCCCATCAGATCGGCGATTTTAGCGGGCAGCGCCAGGGTCATGGGCGTTTTTTTCACTTCCTAAAGCGGATTCGGGGTCGCGACGAACAAGTTCATCAGGTTGGTTTCCGCGGAGCCCGGCGACGTCACCCACCGGGTTGGCGCCTATCGCCGGGCAAACGACCTTGGAGGCCGCCAGCACGCGACAAGTCGATTCGCGCGAACCGAGTTTGCTGGGGGGCGCCAGCCGGCGAGGGCGCCGAGGCGCCGTTGGTCGATCAGCCCGGGCGGGGCGTTTTCTGGCGAGGCGGGTCAATCCTTGAACGGCGAGGCGATAAAGCGGAAACCACAGTCGCGGCAATTGTAAGGGCGCCGGAACACGAATAGCCAGAGCCATTCGAGTCCTCGGTAGTCGCTCCGCTGCGTGCGAGGCCGAACACAGCACGGACAATGAATGCGAAGTCTGCTCATAAACTTTCAGAATAACAGCCGCCATGAAGAATCGGAAAACTTATATCGGTCATGTGCAATTCGTATGCCGGCTAACCACATCGACCGCGAATGTCCCAAACACGGGTCGTCGCTCCCCCCGCGAGCGGCGGCCCATGACGCTGCTCTAGCGGGTAAGATTCCGGCCGGCGCCATTCGATACTCTTGGCGCCGCGAGCTACTGAATCAAGCGTCGACCATTGTGGTTAATTGCCCGTAATATAAACCAGCCGACAAGTTGCGTTTAATCCTCGACGGTCGGCTCGGAAGCGCCGTTTATCCTGAAAAAACCGCTCGTCGCGGATATTCGGGCTTCGGCTCCCTGGGGGATTTAAACCGAACATGCCGTGCGCACAGACCGTTTGACAGGCCCAACCGGCGCCCCGATGACTTCCCGTCACCGCTTCTGGCCTTGTAAATTCTTCAAGAATTCGACTCTTAGCCGTTCCCAAACGAGATCGCGTTTCCAGGACCGCCCAGCAAACAACCCCGTCGCTCGGCCGGCGGTCTCGGAAGAAAATGTTGCAAAGACGATGGCGCGCCCGCGTCGAGTTCCGCGACACATGTCATCACTCTGATATCACCGACGGCTCCTGCCACCCGATGGCGCCGCGGGGCGAGCCAATCGCCCGCGACCTACCCCGGGAGCCCAATTCGTCCATTCCGCATTAAAAAGAATTTCGGGCAAGCATCCGATGGAACGGGCCGAGGGCAGCGCGAAATCGGCCATCGCGTTAGCGCCTCGCCGGTCGGCGCTTGTGACCGGTCGGGGGAGAATTATAATTCGATCGCAACCGTTCTCATCCCGCGAGATTTCATTCTTCACCTTTTCGGACGAAAATACGGCATGAGCAACGAGAAACTCGAACACGGGACCGAGGTCGAACGGCTCTTTCCCCTGGTTATGTTTCTGCGAGCGCTGCGTTTGGCGCTGGGCGTCCGCTCCGTGGGTCTCTCCATTCTTGGGGTGTGGCTCACGCTGTTTGGCTGGGTCGGATGCGCCGAATTGTTCGATATTCCGAACTCTTCGCCGTTCAATCTGGCGGAAACCGCATGGCCCTGGCAGGGCGGAGCTCCGGGCCAGCCGCTAGGCCAGTGGTTGGCCGAGCACACGCTGCTGGCGGCATGGTCGCGGTTGAGCCTGCCATTCGTGCTGGCGGTCGACCCCAGTGTTTCCTCGTGGCAATTTTGCTATCTCGGCCTTTGTGGCCTCTGGGTGATTGGAGTATGGAGCCTCTTGGGTGGAATACTCACCCGTTCGGCGGCGATCGGCATCGCTCGCCAAGAACGCGCACCTGGAAGCCGACACTCCGCTTCGTGGGCCGGCACTGGATTTCAATCGTGGGGGCGCCGCTCAGCACGCTGCTGTGCCTCGCGCTTTTCGCGGCGCCGCTCGCCGTGGTCGGCTGGATGATGCGATTCAACTTCGGCATGCTCGCGGCGGGCATCGTCTGGCCGCTGGTCATCGTCGGCGGCGCGATGCTGGCGGTCTTGGCGTTGGGACTCGCCTTTGGCTGGCCGTTGATCTGGGCCGCCGTCGGAGCCGAGGGCGCCGATGCGTTCGAAGCGATCAGCCGCGCATTTACTTATGTGTTTCACCGGCCGTTCTACTACGCGATCTTCGCCGCCGAGGCCGCGGTCGTGGGCGTGGCCGGGTGGCTGCTGGTGAACCTGTTCGTCGGCGCCCTGGTGCTCCTAAGCCACTGGGCGGTGAGCTGGGGCCTGGGCAATGATCCTCGGGACCTGATCCTCTCGGAGGGACTCTGGCCGATGGCCTCCGCCGGCGCGGGCCTCATTAAGTTTTGGAACGCGCTGCTCGTCTCGACGCCGATGGCGTTTCTCTTCGGCTACCTATGGAATGGGTCGACCGCCGTGTATTTCGCGCGTGCGGCGCGAAGTGGAGGCCACCGAGCCCGACGAAGTATTCATGCCGGAAGAGCTCGACGCATGCTATGGTCTGCCGCCGCTCGACGCCGACGAACTGACTCAACCGGCCACGAGCTGACACCGGCTCGCGAGGCGCCGAGCCATGAGTTGACACCGGCTCGCGAGGCGCCGAGCCATGAGCGGCCGCGATTTCACCAAAGAATGAACGAATAGTTCATTTGCGGCGGCGCGGGCGGCGAATAGGGAATGCCCGGCCCGGTGGCGGCGGGCGCGAAGCGGTTCATGTCTTGCGAAGCGCGGTCGAGCGCTCGCTCTTGCGCTTCGGCGTTGCGCTGTTCGGTGGCCAGGATATTCGCCACTTGTTGCTTGCGGCCTTCGTCAAATGCCGCCTGAGTTTGGCGGACCGACGCTTGCCGCGCTTCCCAGACCTGGAGCGATTCTTCGATCTGCTCGCTGGTCATGTGCGCCACGTCAGGAACCATCTTCTTGAATTGCTCTTTCGGAATCACCGCATGCACCGCCAGATACTGGCCCAGCCAGACCCGCGCCTTTTGCGCCTCGGGGCTGAGCAGCACCTGTATCTTGTCGCGCATATCTTCCAGAAAATCGGCAAGCTGTCGCGAATCCATCGCGGCGATGCGGCGATGAAACTCGTTCTTGAGCCGAGCCACGTCGTTTTTGTCGTAAATCTGTTGCACGCTGAGCCATTGCTGCCAGGCCCGCTCCACCTCGCGCCATTCTTGACTGTTGAGAATCTTTTCCCGCGCTTCGGCTTCGAGCCGCGCTCGCTCGCGAGCAATGGTCGGATGTTCCTCTTCGGGGACGTTTGCCGAAGGGGCCAATGTATTGCCGGGCGCGGTCGACGGGCGCGGCTCGGCGGCTCGGGCCACGGCGCCGGGAATGCGCTCCAGGCCGGCTTGAGCCACAAAACCGCCCAATGCCACGAGACCCGCCAACGAAACAAATTGCGCGGCTGGTCGCAACGCCAAAGAGTTTCCAACAAAAGCCATGATCGCTCTCCTCCCGCGGTCCAAAATGCGTCACGAACGCTTGCGATGAAAGTCGAGGGTGATGTCGCGTTTCTTCTCGCCATCGGCCTGGATATCCGTGCTCTCCAGGCGGATATGATCGGGATCGATCAGCGTGTAGCGCGTCGCGGCGGTAGCCACGGCGCCGTTCGGGTGCGTGACGGTTGCCCGCGTGGTCCAGACATCGCCCGCGTGGGTCCAGTATCCTTCGCCCGACCCGCCATCGGCCTCGAAAAACCAGCTCTTTAATTGATGTCGGCTCGAGTCCCAGCCAATGCGTTGGCTGCCGAGGAGCTTCAGACGATCGGGATTCCGGCCGGCTTCGAGTTCGCGCGTCAAGAAGTTGCCTTCGTCGGTCGACTCGCAGCGCATGCGGAGCGTCATCGAACCGACACTCGCTTCCCATTCGCCAACGAGCCACGCCAGCGCCTTGAGCCGTTCGGCCGGCGATTCGTTGGCGCCGATCGATTCCCGAAGGCTGTCGAGTCGCCACTTGCCCTGGGCCCGCGTCCAAACAGCGGTGAATCGCATGTGGGCCCGGCGCTCGGCCACATGGGAGAGATGCCATGAACCGTCTTCGATCGCCACGTCTGGCGTTATGAGCCGAATCACGCCGATCGTGGGAACCGGTTCCGACGCCGCTCGGGCAATGTCTCCAGCTTCGCGTGGCTTTTCCTCGGTCGCGCGTGGCTGTTCCACGATGGCGTTGGCGCTGGCGTCGAGCTCGGCCACCCGCTTGGCAAACAGCGCCTGCACATTGTGCGTGACGCCCTCGCTATCGATATAGTCGCCGGCCGGATTCCAAAACCCGGCGGCGGCCCGATAGTCGGCCGCGTGGATGGCTTTCAAATAGGCCTGGGCCGTGGCGCGAATTTCAGCCACGGCCGCATCGACCCCGGCGGGCGCCTCCGACCCGGCTTTTGCCGGCGCGGCCTTTGCCGGAGTGGTGGTCGCCGGCCCAATCGCCGCCGGCGGGTTCGCGGTCGGCGCGGCGGCGGAACGAACAGCGCGCGATCCCGAGCGCGGCGTTCTTCCGGTATCCTGAGCCCATAAGAGCGACGCCGCCGTGAGCGACACGCCCGCCATGGGCACGAACCACCGCTTCAGGCTGTTCCAATCATTCATCGGGCGGCATCCTGGAAACCACATATTGGAGCGAACGCGCAAGTATAGCTCGCGGATCGGATTCGCCAACATCCGCGAGCGGTTCCGCGGGCGATCCCGCCCCGCGCCGGGGGCTCATGGGTTATGCAGCGAAAGTTTCGCGTCGAGCACTTTATGAATGCGGGCCGACGTCTCCTCGAAATGGGCTTTGGAATACGAGTCGAGCTTCACGCCGTTTTGCAGCGTCTTCCCGATTCTCCCGTCCAAGGCCGACAGTTCCGCGAAGGCGATCGTTTGGCAATCGTGGGGAGCGCTCGTTTCGCCCAGGGCCAGATGCGAAAGTCGCTTCAAATACAGCCGCTGCAAGTTGCGCCGCATGCTGCTTACCGCTGGCTTGCGGTTCGTGTATTCGCCGGCCGGCAGATTGTCGGCTTCGGCGAAGATCGTCTTGGTGAGCCGCTCGATCAGTTCGGCCGTGGTCAGCGCGTCTTGATCCGACGGCAGCCGCAGTTCCGAGTCGTGCAATCGCTCGAGCGTGAGCGACGAGAGCAACTGCGTGAGAATGCGCTCCTGCCACTGAGCGATCACATCATGCACCGCCAGATCGGCCCGCAGCGGCGGGTTCGTGCCCCAATGGCTCCAGCGCGACGAGGCCAAGTGGTTGTAGAGATCGGGCGGGAAGTGAAACGGCTTGTCGCTGAAAATCTGGTCTTCAAGCACCGACAGCGCCTCGCGCTGCTTCGCCACTTCGACCACCGCGAACGGCGCCTTGAAATTCGGATCCCCCTTGTGATTGCGGCTCATGTACAGGCCGCCGACAAAGCGCGAGGCGAAATACATCGCCTGTCCGTGATTCGAGAGCAACACCCCAAACGCCTTGCGGGCTCGCTCATAGCCTTCGCCGTCCTTGATCACATCGTTTGTCACCGTGGGCCACAGCTCGCCGATGAGCTGCGCTCGCAGCTTCGCATAGGCCACGGGGTCCTTGCCCAGGTCGAAGCGGTTCGAGAGCGGATCGGGATCGATGCCGCGCGTGTCTTCATCGGTGGAGAAGGCCAGCGCCGGCTCGCTCGAGCGGGCGGCGATCTTCTTGAGCTCAGCGGTCTCGCCTTCGGTTCCGCCGGAGAACGGCTTGTAGCCGTATTCGATGGCCCAAATGTCGTAGGGGCCGATCGTCGTCGAGAAGTAATCACCCTGGTTCACGCCCTTGGGCATCAGGTTCGCGGGGGCATAGTCCATCACACTCGCGGTCAGGCCCACGTCCCGGGTCTTGGTCACATCATTGATCTCGTCGAACGTGAGCATCGAACTGGCTTTGAAATTGTGCCGCAGGCCGAGCGTGTGGCCGAGCTCGTGCATCGTGACTTCCTTGAGCCCCTGCTGGATCAGCTTTTCCTTATCGGCCGGGCTGCTCGAGCGGGCCGCGAATACCGACGCGCCCAGGGCGAACTCGCGCGACATGCCGTGGCTGAGTTGGCAGCCCATGCCGTGGGCCATGAGATGGTTGTGGGCATGCTTCATTTCTTCTTGATAGCTCTTCAGATCGAGCGGGCCGCCGGTCATTTCGGCAATGCCGGCCGGAGTGAAGAGCTCGTACTCTTCTTTCCAAAACTGGAGGAAGTCGGCGTCGAAGATAATGTCGGCGTCGAGAATCTGGCCGGTGTTTTGGTTCACGCGCGAGGGCCCCATGGCGAAGCCGGCGTCGAGGTGATCCAGCGGAACGTGTTGTAGTTGATGTCTTCCGGATCCCAGTCGGCGTTGTCGGGCTGCTGGCGAACTTCGATCGCATTGACGAAGCCGGCCTTCTCGAAGGCTTTGTTCCATTCGAGAATCCCGTCGCGAATCGGCTTGCGATAGGCATAGGGAATCGTTTTCTCGAGCCAGAAGATAATCGGCTTCGCGGGCGGCGACATTTCGGCCGAGGGATCGGCTTTTTTCAGATCCCAACGATTGATGTACCGCACGAACCGGTCGTCTTGCCCCTTGCGCGAGTAGTCTTTCACCGCCGTGAGAAAGTAGCCCACGCGGTCGTCGGCCAGGCGCGGCTGGTAGCCGGTCTGCGGCAACAGGCTGATCGAATAGTGGACATTGATCGTGGCGCCGCGACTGTCGGCCACGGAGTCGAAATCCTCCGTGCCGCTCGAGGCGTAGGTCGCCGCGACTTCGAGTTCGTCGTTGTCCTTAAACGCCTTGACCGAGGCCCAACTCGATTTGTTTTCCGAGAAACTGAAGCCGGGCAGGGTCGACGAAATCTGAGGCAGATCGCTCATGAACACCGGCGTGAGCTCGAAGACATAGGCCCCGCTCGAGCTCGTGGTCACGATCGGAAGACTAAAGAGCACGCTGTCGGTGTAGGCCATCGACACCGCTTTTTCCTCGGGGCTGCCGTGCTGGGCGGTGAACCGCACATTGCGGCGCACGATTTGAATTCGCTCGTCGACCTTGCGGAACTGCCAAATCCAGTCGTCGCCAAAACCCCAGCTCATGCCGCCCAGGATTTGTCCCTTCCCGATGCCGCGAGCGATCGAGATCAACACGATAAAATCGCGATCCATTTGGCTGCTCGGCATCTCGGCGTAGAGATGGTTGCCCTTGCGATGCAGCTTGATGAGGCCGTTGACTTCTTGCGAGTCCTTGAGCGTGTCGGCGTAGGAGGGATATTTCGGCGTCGGAGCCGCGGTCGTGGCCCGTTCGCCGGAAACCACCGTCGCGCTCGACGATCCGGCCGCAACCGTGGCGGGCGCCGTGGCCGCCGAACTCCCCGCGGCGGGCGCGGCCGGACCCGAGGTCGCCGGTTTATCGCCCTCGGAGACGGACGAGTCGTCCGCCTTCGCCAGGCGCGCATTCGGCCAAGCCAATTGCGCGGTGAGAATCCCCGCGGCGACCAAGGCCGCCAAACGCCGATTCGACGATTTCATACGAACCCTCGAGAAATGGAGCGGAAAGAAGCACGACGCCCTCGCGACACGAAGATGCCGCATAGCTTGAGGCGCATCTAGAAAATATAGCCTATCTTATCGCGAACGCGAAGCTTGTTACCGTTAGACCTATTTTTTTTGGTACGCACGGAACCGCCGGTTTGTGCGGTCCGGCACGACGATAAAACGGCGAAAGATCGCTCGAGCCACTTGGTTTCGCGGTAGTTCGGCCTCATGAATGAGGCGGCTTATCCCGGAAAATCGTGGTCACCCGCGCATGCCACCCCCCTCGCGATGGGGTATCGAGGGTTCACGATTTCGGACCGTGTTTGCAATCCCTGGCCATTGGCTCGACAATTGGGCGCATGGAACACGACGCCACTCTGAGCAAAGTGCTCGCCGAGTATCCCGGTTGGGGACCGCCCCGCCGAATCGATTCGATTGCGGGCGGATTTAGCGGGGCGCGAATTTGGCGGATCGAGACCGCGGCTGGCCCGATTTGCCTCCGCCGCTGGCCCGCCGAACATCCGACGCGCGAGCGGCTCGAATACATTCAAAGTGTCTTGTGGCATGTGAGTCGGGTTGGATTCTGCCGGGTGCCGGCGCCGCTTAAAACCCGCGACGACCTCGGCTTCGTGCTCGAAGGGGGCCGGTTCTGGGAACTTACGCCTTGGCTGCCGGGTCGAGCCGATTTTCGCGCGGCGCCGAGTCGGGCACGCCTGCAAGCCGCGCTGGCCACGCTCGCCGGTTTTCATTTGGCGGCGGCCACGTTTGTCCATCCCCAAACGCATACGGCTTGTTCGCCCACTTTGGCCGATCGCGCCCGCCGCGTGGCTTGGCTCCAGCAGGGCGGCTGCGAAACGCTGCGCACGGCGGTCGACGCCGATCGCGATTGGCCCGCGCTCAGGAGTCGCGCCAGGCGGTTGCTGCGATTATTCTGGTCAGGGGCGAAGTCCGTTGAACGCTCGCTGGCCGAAGCCATTCGCATCGCCGCGCCGATGCAGCCGGTGATTCGCGACATCTGGCATGAGCATGTGCTCTTCGAGGGCGACGCGGTGACGGGCTTCATCGATTTCGGAGCGATGAAGCCCGAGTGTGTCGCGGCCGACTTGGCCCGATTGCTGGGCAGTCTGGCGGGCGACGACGCCGCGGCTTGGGAAGCCGGCCTCGCGGCCTACGAGTCGATGCGACCGCTCGGTTCCGCGGAACGGCGCCTTATGAAGGTCTTCGACACAAGCGCCGTGCTGCTCGGCGGCTTGGAATGGCTCGGTTGGATCTACCTCGACCGACGACAGTTCGACGATCGGACGGCGATCGAAACCCGTCTCGATGAAATTCTCGCGCGGCTCGAGCGCTTGGCGAACGGCTCGTTGTGATGGCCGGGAGCGGGAGCCTGCCGCTAGCGTCGAGGCCGAGTTATTGCTTATCGAAGAGAAAGCGCCGGTAGGCGTCGATGGTCAGTTGAGCGGCGGTGCGCGCATCGGGATACGATAGCGCTTCGGCCGATGCGAGACCATCGTAGCCGCTCTCGTGGAGTGCCAGGCCGATGGGGGCGAAGTCGATGTGGCCGCAACCGGCCGGGCGGCGATTCGAGTCGACGAAATGCAAATGCCCGATATACCCTTCCGCGTCTCGGATCGCCGCGGCGAGATCGACTTCCTCGATATTCATGTGAAATAGGTCGGCCAACAGACGAACATTGGCGCCGGTCGTGGAACCCGCGCCGATTTTTTGAATCAACTCGACCCCATCGACCAAGCGGTTCACGAGATTAGTCTCATAGCGATTGAGCGGCTCATAGAGCAGCGGCACGCCAAACTGCGCGGCGTGTTCGCCCAGCGTGGCCAGCGATTCGCCAAGATAGCAGAGTGCCCGCCCACGACCGACTTCGCCTTGCCAGCGGCCTTGCATCGAACCGATGATCGCCGGGGCGCCGAGCGCGCCGGCGGTGTCGATCACCGCGCGCACGAATGCCTGGGCGCGCGTGCGTGCCGTGGCGTCGGCGGCCGTGAGTGTCAGGTGCTGGAGCACCCAGCCCGCGCCCGTGCCCATCGCGCCCAGCCGCAAGCCATGATCGGCGAGCAATCGCAGGGTTCGCGTGGGATCGATGCTCCGAGGATCGGAAGGAAAAATCTCGATGGCGTCGAAGCCCAATTCTTGGGCCGTGGCGCAAGCCGCGGGAAGATCGTCCCAAAAGACGAACGGCCCACCTCGGGCCTCCGGCACAAGGCTCACGGTGACGCATGATCCGATCATGATTGTTGGTTCCCACGAGGATAAAATCGGCGCCCAAGGACCTGCCCAGGGCCGAATGTATCACGGAACCGGAGCGCGAAAAAGCCATGCCGCTTTTTACAAGGCGCCCCATCTCTGGAACTTGCCTCGGGAACTCCTCTCGGGAACTCGCCTCGGGCCGAGATGATGCGAAGGCGCTCGGGCGCCGCTCGCCGTTCGAGGCTACAATCGCTTTCTTTGGCGGCGGGCGAGCGGCCGGATTTAGCGCAAGCAGGGGGCGGAGGCATTCATGGCGGCATGCGATGGCAAGCGACCCCGCAATTCGTGGGCTGCTTTGGCGTGCGCCGGGCTCGTTGCCGGCGGCATGTTCGCCCTGGTGGCGCCCGGCCTCGCGATCCATGCCCCACCCTCGGCCGATGGGGTCTATTACGTCGAGATGGCGGCCGGGCGCCTCGCGACGACCCCGCGTCCCTTCGCGAATCGATTCTTCGAGCCGCTCCTGGCGCGGCAGCTTTCGTCGCTGCTGGGAACCGAACTCACGACCAGTTTTTTCGTGCTGACTTCGGCGGCGCTGCTCGTGTTTTGCGTGGCGATTGCGCTCACGGAAATCAGGCTCACGCCCTGGTGGTTTTGCGCTTGCTCCGGCGCTGCCTTTTCTGAGAGAAACGTATCGTCTGTTTCTGTTGCCCGATCTATTCCACGCGGCGCTGGGCGCGTTGTTTTTTTGGAGCGTCGCTCGCCGCGCCTCGGGACAAGCCTCGCCATTATATTATCGATGCAGCTTACGCGCGAATCGACGCTCCTGCTCGCCGCGATCGCAATCCCCACGCTCGCCTTCCAGGGCGAGCGACGCTGGGCCGCCGCACTGGCCGCGGCCACGCTCCTCGGCGTCGCGATCGCCGCCTGGGCCACGCGAAGCGCCCCGCCCAATGTGCATGCGATGCCCGAGCTCGTCTATCTGGCATGCAAGGCGCCGTTTAATTTCGCCACCAATTTTCTGGGCCTCAACCTCTGGGTCGACTCGCTGCCGAATACTCACGCCCGACGACCTCTGTGGACGTACACGTTGCCTGCCTGGGCTCCGACCGGCGAAATGCGCGCCATCGGCTATGCCGGCTTCAGCGTCGAGCGGCCGTTGAATATTGTCGTGCATTGGGCAACGATGTTCGGTGTGTTTCCAACCCTGGTCGCACTGGCGATACTGCGCGATGGCCGAGCCTGTCCGCGGCGCTACCCTCCGGCGGCGGCGATCGCCATGTTCTATGGGCTCATCGCCTTTTTCACCGCGCCCATGCTCGGCGCCTGGTGGGGACGGCTCTTGACCTATGGCTGGCCGCTCGTCTTGGCCGGACCCGCGGTGCTGGCGCGATTGCGGCCCAGCCTGCCGGCGGTCCTGGGGATTCTTGCAATCCAATTTGTCTCGGGCTGGAGTTTTGTCGCTCCGGGGTTGCGATGGGGGCCCCACGAGGGAAATGTTACTCTGCTGGCGTTGAATCTGGCATTGCATGGGCTGGTCATCGTCGTTTGCGGACAATGGTTTCAAAATCCAAAGACCGACAGCCCATCGGTCGCCGCGGCGTCGAGCGCAAGCCCGGCGAGCCAAAACCTCGCGAACCAAAGTCCGGCGGACTCGTGAAGTCTTTGCCATGAATCAAATTGCTTGGGATAAAAATCGCGAGACGCTCGTATCGCTCGTCGCGGGCCGATTCCGCGGCAGTGGCCACGAAACGGCGCTGCTGGTTCGCTCCGGAGCCCGCTCGCGAATCTTCGCGCCGCAAATCGCCGGGCGCGAGTATCCGGCGGCGAGCGACAATGGCTTCGAAGCCGTTTCGTGGAGCGAACTGGCCGACGATGTGCGTCGCGTGGCCTGGGCGCTCGGCGAGCTTGGCGTCGGGCCAGGTGACCGCGTGGGGCAAGTATCGGGAAACCGGTATCTTTGGATCGTGATCGATCTGGCCGTGCATCTCGCGGGCGCCGTGCATGTGGCGGTGCATGCAGCGCTCTCGCCAGAGCAAATGGCCTGGCAACTGCGCGACAGCGGATCTCGCCTCGCGATCGGCCTAAGCAACAACGCGCTCTTGGCCCGCGCGACGGAATTGGTTGGCGACGCGCATTGCCACTTGATCGACGATCCGTCGCTCGTTGCCTTGGCGATCGCCGCGCCGCCGGCCGATATCGAACCACTGCTCGCCGCCGCGCTCCAACGCACGACGCCCGCGCGGTTGGCCACGATTCTCTACACCTCGGGCACGACCGCCGAGCCCAAGGGCGTGATGCTTAGCCACGGCAACTTGGCATTCAATGCGCTCGCCGCGTTCGAGACCTTCGAGCCCGAGCCCGGCGATTTGCGAATGGCTTGGCTGCCGCTTTCGCATATTTTCGCTCGCACCAGCGACCTCTATATCTGGCTCGCGTCGGGCATTCCGCTGGCGCTGGCCGAAAGTCGCGAGACCCTGCTCCGCGATCTCGCCGCGGCGCGTCCCACGGTGCTCAACGGCGTGCCTTACTTCTATGAAAAGCTCGAGCGATATCTCGAATCGCAAGGCCGCGCCAGCGAGCCCGGCGCACTGCAAGGTTTGCTCGGGGGCCGAATGCGATTCCTTTGCTCGGGCGGCGCTCCGCTGGCCGATCACACCGCCGAGTTCTATCGCCGCCAGGGCGTGTTGCTGACGCAGGGCTATGGGCTCACGGAAACATCGCCCGTGATTACGACCGGCGGTCGCAAGCATCACCGCTTGGGCACGGTGGGTCCGCCGATTCCAGGAGTCGAGGTTCGAATTGCCGACGATGGAGAGATTCTCACCCGCGGTCCCCATGTGATGCTCGGTTATTGGAATCGTCCGGCAGACACGGCGGCGGTCATCAACGCCGATGGTTGGCTCGCGACTGGCGATTTGGGCGCCTGGGACGAAGGCCACCTCCGGATCGTGGGCCGGAAGAAGGAAATGCTCGTGCTTACGAACGGGAAGAAAGTTTCTCCCGCTGGCATCGAAAGCCGACTCACGGCCGACCCGCTCGTGGCCCAGGCGATGCTCGTGGGCGATGGCCGCCGCTTTCTCACGGCGCTTATCGTGCCCGATGTCGAACGTCTGCGCGAGGAGCTTGCCGCGGAGCAGCGCGCCGCCGGGCGGACCGCGGTGGAGTCGGGCGGCGCCGGCCCACCGCCCGCCGACCCTTCGGCGCCAGAAGCGCGGCCCACGGGCGAAGCTCGAATTGCTTGCGAGCCGCTCGACCATCCGGCGGCGCCGGAGCTGCTTTCGCGGCGGATCGCCCAGCGGCTCGCTGAGTGCGCGGAATGGGAACAAGTCGGCAAATTCATCGTGCTCACCCGCGGTTTTAGTCAAGAAAACGGCCAACTCACACCGACGCTCAAGCCGCGCCGCGCCGTGATCGAACACTATTATTCCCGCGAAATCGAGCTACTCTACGCCGATTCCGGCGCCGCGGCGAGGGCGGAAAGAATCGCCGAAGCGCCGCAAGCGCCCGGCGACGCCTTTTGATTCGGTTTGCGCGCGTATAATTGAGGCGGCAGTTCGAATTCGCGCAGTTCCCGCGCCCGGCAGGAGCCGCCATCCCCCCAGGAATCGCAGCCATGAAATCCACCGCGCACGACGTCCCGAGCGTCCATCCGTCTGAAAACGAAGCCAGTTTCGCCGAAACGGCGCTGAAATTAGGCGGCAAAAGCGACGACGAAGCTCGCCGCACCGGCGCCATCGACAAGGCCGACGATCAGGTCGAGGCCCTCTTCGCGCCGCAGTACCAAACCGTCCATAGCCCAATCCATCGCGCGGTTTGGGAACGCGATCTGCCGGTCGATCTGTTCGTTAGCAAGCCAGGCGCCACGCCGCCCGAGATCGCGAAGGTGATGGATGACTCGATCGCGGTGGTGGCTCGACGCCGGGCGGCCGGCACGCTGCTCGACGGCCAACGCAAGATTGCCGACGACGTGTTCGCCGAGCTCGCGGCGGCCGGATACTGGGGCCTCCTGGTCGACAAGGCCTATGGCGGCTCGGGCGCGTCGTTTTCGAGCTTCGCGCCGTTTCTCACTCGCATGGCGCTCGCCGACCCGACCATCGCCGGGCTGGCGTCGGTCCATGGCTGCATCGGGGCGGTCGACCCAGTTCGCACATTTGGCGATAGCGAGCAGCGAGCCCGTTTCCTACCGAAACTTGCCAGCGGCGAGCGACTCTCGGCCTTCGCGCTCACCGAGCCCTGCGCCGGCTCGGACCTCACCGCGCTGCGAACCCACGCCGAACTCGATGGCGACGACTATGTGGTCAATGGCGAAAAGCTGTTTATCACCAATGTTCGGCCCGGGCGAACGATCGGTTTGGTGTGCCACGTCGAGCATCGGCCGGCGGTATTGATCGTCGATTTGCCCCAAGAGGAAAACGAACATTTTCAACTGCGCAAATACGGGCTCTACGCGCTCAAGCACACGCACAATCAAGGCATCGTGCTGCGCGACTTTCGCGTGCCGGCGGTCAATCTACTGCGACCGCCGCGCGGCGATGGACTCACGATCGCATACCACGGCCTAAATCTCGGCCGGATCGCGCTCTGCGCGAATGCGGCGGGCACGATGCGCATCATGCTCGCCAGCATGTTGCCTTGGGGACGTTTTCGCAAAACCTATGGCGCCCCGATCGCCACTCGCGAACTGGTGCGCCGCCGCCTGGCGCGATTGGCCGGGCTCATCACCGGGGCCGACGCGCTCGTGGCCTGGTGTTCGGGGCTGATCGATCAAGGCTATCGCGGCGAGATGGAATGCATCGTGGCCAAGATTTTCGGCTCCGAGGCCCAAAAAGAAGCCGCGATCGAGCTGTTCATGAAAACCCACGGCGGTCGATCGTTTCTCGCCGGCCATATCTTCGGCGACAATGTGCATGAATATCTGGCGCCTTGCATCTACGAAGGCGAAGGCGAAATGCTCGCAATGGGGTTCTTCAAGTCGCTCGTCAAGCAACATGGAGTGCGGTTTTTCGAGCCGATCGGCAAAGCGCTGCAAGCCGCCGGCATCCGCAAGCCCAACCCGCTCAATCCGGCCCATGCCTGGGCGCTCAAGGGCGTCGTCTGGCCCTATGCCAAGTGGCTCGCCGCGCATCGCCTCGCGCCGCCGCCCGAACCGGCTTTGCCGCCGATGCCCGCGCCGCTCGACGAACATGCCCAGTTCGCGGCCGCGGGACTTGCCCGCGTCGGCGTCGAGATCAGCTCCGTGATGAGCAAGCATCAGTTGGCGCTGGCCGATCGGCAATGCCGCATGTCGGAGCTTTCGCAGCGAGTGCAAGACATGGTGACCATGCTCTGCGTGAGTCTTCATGGCGCTCGGCAAGACGACGAAGTGGTCCGCGCCGCCGCCGACCTGCTCTGCCAAGACCTGACCCGCAAGCTTTCGGGCCGGCGGCCGAGCGATCGCTATTTTCGCACTGCCACCCGGTTGGGCGAAGCCATCGCCGATGGCGGATTCCGCTCGATCGCGGGCCTCGAGCCCGACCGGATTCTGATGCCCTACGAAAATTGAGCCCTCGGCGGTCGCGGGGGAAATGTGTTCGCGATGCTGGTGAGGGTCGCCGCCGAGGTCCAGGTCGCCATCATGGTCCAAGGTGAAGGCCCGCGACACGCCGCTGACGGGCGTGGCCGAACCCCACTCGCTATCCCGCGGCGCCCAAGCCACAATTCCGCGCCCGGCGTCCGTAACGAAACTGCGGTCCCGAAGTCGACCACACATGGCAAAAAACCGGTTCTTCCGTTTCCATGCGCATTGCTCGGCGAAAAGTCTCGTTTTGGGTGTCTTGGGTCTCCTCGTTCAGCGAGTTGTAGCTGTAATTGGTCACGCGGCCGTCGTAGTCGACTAGCTGCGTGAGGTTGCCATCGAGGTCATACGCCATGCTCTCGCTCACGGCCGCGTCCGTCGCCGTGGAGTTTTCATAGACATCGCGCGACTCGCTCACGACTTGGCCATCGCCGTCGTACGCGTAGCTGGTCGTGTTGCCGTCGGGATCGGTCAGGCTGGTCAGGTCGCCGGCGTCGTCGTAGGCGTAGATCGTCTCGTTGCCCAGCGGATCGGTTTCGCTGGTCAGTTCGCCATCGAGATCGTAGCCGTAGCTGGTGGTCGGACCGCCGGCGGCGCCGGTCGACGCGTTCGGCAGGCTGACGCTCGTTTCGCGGCTCAGGTTGTCGTAGCCGTAGGTGGTGACATTGCCCAGCGGATCGGTGACGCTGGTCAATTCGCCGTCGGCGTCGTAACCGTAGTACGTCACGCCCCCGCTCCCCGAGCCGCTGGCCGCCGGCTGAGTCATGCTCGTCTCCTCGCCCAGGGCGTTGTAGGTGTACGACGTGACGTTGCCCAAGAGATCGGTGCTCGAAATCTCCTCGCCCACCGCGTTGTAAACCGGCCCCAGCAGGATCGAAGAATCCGAAGGATCGGCCACCTGGGCCGACGGCGAAGCCGCGCCGAGGAACGAGAACAGGCCCGCAATGCCTATTTTTACTCGCCCCATCAAAAAATCTCTCGACGTGCCGCCAAAAACCCCTTCCCGAAACCGCGCCTTCCTACGCCGCAATCCACCCGGATGAAGTTTCCGGGAGGGACAGGAACAGTTCATTATGGCGACGTGGTTTTGCCGAGGAAATGATCCAATAGCTCACGGTTGACAAGTTCAGGAAAAACAAACGTTTCCAAATCGGGATAATCTTTGTAGCTAAAATCTGAGACTTCAAGCAAGCATAGGTATGCGAACTTCCGTAAGTCAACGCTAACGGATTCGTCAACGACGAACTCGGCGATCGCTCTTCCAACTGCCGGATCGTTGGATTTTAGATACTCTCCGGAAAGTATCCCGATCGCAGACGCTCGAAGCGAATTATCATTGCCGCTTTGTACGTATTCAATCAGTTCGTTACGCCAGAATTCAAATCGCATCGTTCATTTGCCCGTGAGTATCCCGAATAACTTTTGTAGCTGTTCAATCTCGGCATCGCGCTTGAGGATAAGTTCTTCCGCTGTTTCGAGTGCTTCGCCTGTCAGGTGGCCGATGTTAGTCCCCCACCACTCACGCGACGCAATAGCTGCTGCCAGCGCGGCCTAGGCGCCAGCGATTTGTTGCGCACGAGCGGCGGCTGCTGCGGCGGCGGCTGCGGCGCTCGCGTAGGTTAGGGCTGCCGCAGCCGTACCTGCGGTCACGGCAGTAGCTTCGCCGCCCCATTTGCCCCATTTGAGCGCCGTATCACCGGCATCCACCTCGGACGTATTGTTCCAGGGCATGATGAGGCTGTCTTTCCAGAATCCTCGCTCGCCCCAGTAGATGTCCCATGCCGACGCACGGACCGATCGCGGGTTGTATCCTGGCGATGCGCCGCCGGAGTTGCTGTGAATCACGCCCACATCGTCGCCGGAATCAGGCTGGCCAGCGTTCGGGGCGGGCGGACGAGCGGCATTGAGCTGGACGGGAACGGTTTCTTGCAGCGCTCTCCCGCCCGGGTCTTGAAAAAGTTCCCAATGGCCTGCGGCCGGCGCCATCCCGCTCGGATCGGTCAGGCTGGTAACATTATTCCCCACATAGCGATTCAAATTGCTATCGCCCGCCGCGAAGCCGAGTGGGTCTTGGCTGATGAAGTCGCCGGTTTCGGGATCATACCAGCGCTCGTGGTCGTAGTACAATCCGGTGTTCGAGTCATACATTTCGCCGGCGAAGAGGAACGCCGGCTGATCGGCGGCGTCGGTTTGCGAGACCACGTTGCCGAAGGCGTCGTAGAGGATGTGGTCGAGGATGTCGGTGTTGCCGGTGCTCGCGTTGTACTGGACCACGTCGCGCACGCTGCCCAGATTATCGGCCAAGAGCCAATCGACGACGCCCGAGCTGGTTTCCGGCCGCGAACACCTGATCGACCGCCGGGCCGTCGAGGTAGCGATCGACGACTTCGCCCGAGGAATTCAGCGCGAGCAGCACGTTCTCGCCGTCGTAGATGTAAAAATCGCTCGAAGTGGGCGAACTATCCAGGGCTTCAAAGGTATTATTTCCGGCGTTTGCGGTGCGCGAGTATTTCGGCGGTGGCGAAGTGGGGTTTGGCGCCGGTGCGTTTCGGTGGCGGTTTCTTCTTGCCGCGCGGTTGCTTTTGGAATCGGGAGAGCCGGACCGCTTGGGCCAGGCGGACCAGTGTCTCGGCCAATTCCGACACGCTCATTGGGCCGAAGGTCTCGCGCCAGTAAGGCTCGGGAATCGCGATCTCCATGCCGCGCCATGCGCCGCTGATCTCGTCGGCCACATAATACGTCATACGTCGACCGATTCTTTTTAATCGCATCCGCTCCGTGCGCGGCCCGCGGCGACGCCCTCATCACACCGAGCGCATTGTACATCACCACGCGTCTGACTTTTCGTCGGAGAGAGGCCATTTCAGCGTGCGGCGGACCATTACCGGCGAGCAAGGGACTTTTCCGGTAACACCGCTCGAACATCGTCTCGACAATCATCTCGGCGCCTCGCACAATGAGTGTTAGTCGTCGCGTGGCGAATGATTGTCGAAAAGAAGCCCGCTCCGTCGAATCCCGCGCTAGCGCGCGAAACGCTGGCATCAAAGCCCTGGACGAGGGTTCGCGGAAATTCTCGAATAGGCTCTAAATCGAGGCGTTTATGAACGATTGGACTTCCGATTCTGCAACGAACCGGCGCGTTCGCGGAGTTTGCGAATGCCGGGCGGGGCGCGCGGATAACACGGCGGCGGTCGCGTGGCGAGCGGCGGTCGTCGCATGTCTCTTGGTTGGGGGATGCGGAACGGGGGATTACGACAAACTTGTCGATAAGCGAGCGGTTGAATTGCGCCGCGACGCGCCTCCGCCGCCCGCCGATGCGGAAGCGCCGGCCGGCCCCATTGCGGCCGCGCCGCAGGGCAATGCCGCCGCGCCGCCAGCCGCCGCTCCCAATGCGCCTTGATCCACGGCGCCTTGCCCCAATGCGCTGCTGGCAACCCCGGGCGCCGCGATCAGGCGAGCGGCGCCGCGGTCGCGATCACGCCGAGCTCATGAAACACGTTGTCCACCAAGTCGACTTCGATTTGCGCGACTTCGGCGCCCGCGCCCGCCAGCAAGCACAGGTCGGCCAGTTGCTTCACGCGGCGCGGCAACCCCTGGGCATAGTCGTGAATGCGGCCAAGCGCCGGCGACGAAAAAATCTCGCGGCGCCCTCCCGCGGTCGCAAGCGATTGGCGCACGAAGTTCGCCGTGTCGAGGGCTTCCCATGTCTCGATATCGATTCGCAGTTCGGCCAGATCGAGCAGTCGCGGGCCAAGCGCCGTGACATGGCTCTCGCGGCCGGCGATGACGATCGTCAACGCGCCGCCCGCATTGCCAGGATACTGGGCCAGCCGCGTGAGCTGGGCAATGGTCGCCGGCTCGGCCTCGTCGGCGTCGTCGATAAGCAATACTGTCTCGGCGCCTTGATAGCGGTTCGTGGCGAAGAAATCATCGAGCGCCCGCCACGCCGCGGCGGGCGTGGCGCCGCGACCATCGTCGGCGCCAAGTTCGCGCGCGAGCTCGGTCAAAAACTCCGCGGGTCCGATGCCGAGCGCGCTCACCAGCGCCACCTGGCGCCCTTCGCCGCGCGATTGGCGGGCAAACCAGCGGAGGATCGCGCTCTTGCCGACCCCGGCGCGCCCAACATCAGTCCCAGCCGGCGACGATGCTCGACGAGAAACTGGAGTCGGGCGAGCGATTCCTCGATATTGGCCGATTCATGAAAATAACGCTCCGACAAAGTCGCGAAGGGCGATTCATCGAGGCCCCAGTAATGGCTCATTGTAAACTCGCTGCGTTGGATCGGCCCGATCGAAACCACTCCGCACTGCAAAGCCGGCGCCGGCGCGCATCGGCTAGCGCCGGCTTTGGCGGCGCCCCGGGCGCAAGCATGGCCCGTTTTTCATGGCAATGCGGGTTGTCGTTATCTTCGGTAAAATCAACCAAGTGGCTTGAGCGCCGCTGACACCCCCCGGGACTGGACTTCTTGGAGCCATGTTCGCGCAATGACCCAACGCTACTACTGCGAAGCTCGCCTCGTCGCCGATCAATGCGTCACGCTGGTCGGGCCCGAGGCACATCATATGCGCGATGTGCGCCGGCTGGGCGCGGGCGATCTCGTTTCGCTGTTCGATGGCCGCGGCGTCGAATGCATCGCCGAAATTGTGACCGCCAAGCGCGGCGCGGTGGAATTGCGGGTGCTTGAATGCATGGCGACCGATCGGGAAGTTGGCGCACCGATCACCCTGGGAGTGGCGCTGCCCAAGGGCGAACGGCAGCGGTGGCTGGTGGAGAAGGTGGTCGAACTTGGCGTTATGCGTCTGACGCCGCTGGCGACCGAGCGCGGCGTGGCCGAAGCCACCACCGGCGCCATCGCGCGGCTCGAACGCGCGGTGATCGAAGCGACGAAGCAGTGCGGCCGCAACCGGCTCATGCAAATCGCGCCGCCCGTCTCGCTGCAAGACTTCCTCGCGGAGCCGCGGCTGGGCGCCGAGCGTTGGATCGCGCATCCGGCGACGCCGAGCAATGGCGCCAGCGACCCTCAAGGCAACCCGGCGCCTTGGGAGCCCGCGCGGGGCGAATCGCCGATCTGGCTCGCGATCGGGCCCGAGGGTGGATTTACCGACGCGGAAATCGCCCTGGCCGATGTGCATGGCTGGCGCCGGGTGTCGCTCGGGGCGAGCATTCTAAGGGTCGAAACCGCGGCGATCGCCCTGGCCACGCTGGCCGCGGCCAGACATTGGCGGTGACGGATGATCCATGAGCGGGCAATGAAAGACCAGTTGAATATTTCAACAGGGTACTAATGGGCTTTGGCCGGGAGCACTCGCCCAAACATTTCGCCGCCATGTTCGCCGTGGCGCCATGTGCCGGCATATTGCCCGCGATAGAACAGCACGCGCGAGGTGAAAACGCCCAGGCCCGGGATCGAGAAATCGGTCAGCGTGATCACGGGCGTGTCGCCGGCCCAGCGAACTTTGAGCATGAGCGGCACGGTTACATCGTGGCCGCCATATTGAATGCGGGCTTCGATCAACCAGTTGTCGCCTTCGAGCTTCCGCACTTGGCCGAGCGTGTAACTGTCTTCCTTCAGCGGAGCCTCGTTGGCCGACTTGCCCGACCCTTTCCCGGATTCTTGGGCGCTTGAGTCGCCGGGCTTTTCGCCCGAGGGTTGCTCGTTCTTGGCCGGAGCCGACTTGTCGTCTTTGCAGGGGGCGTCGGAGAGCGAAGTCATCGTGAAGCAGCCGCGGAGCGTGGCGCCGGTCATGGTTTCGGCAAATTGCTTTTCAAGCAGAGCGCGATCCGGTTCGGCCGGCGCGGCGGCGTTCGCGGGCGCCGCGTCTTCAGCCCGCGCGAGGCCGCCAATCGCGACGAGAAAAACGATCGCGGTCACGCGACGGCAGCATGAGAACAATCGCATCGAAGTCTCCTTCACGTAATAAACACCAAAGATAACGGCCGCCGGTTTATCGTAGGCTCGAGGCTGGCGGGGTCAAGCAATGGGCCGCGATTGCCGAGGGTGATTCACGCTTGTCCGTGCTTGCTAGACTCGCAATTCTTCGTCCAAGCCGGCCACGGTCCCGTAGCGGCGGCGGATCGGCGCCACGACGGCTTCCAAGAATTCATCGACTTGTTCGGGCGCCCGGCCCACATAGCGCGAGGTTTCGAGCGCGTCGACCAGGTCGAGCCCGGCAAACGCGGGGTCTTGGCCGAGCCGCGCGAGCAAGTCGTTGTCGCCGCCCTCTTCCTTCACGACGCGCGCCGCCGCCTGACTATGCCGCCGGATGCGCTCATGCAATTCCTGCCGATCGCCGCCCTCGGCCACGGCGGTCATCAGCAAGTCCTCGGTGGCCATGAAGGGCAGCTCTTGCGCCAAGTTGCGGCCAATGACGCGAGGATACACGACAAAGCCGCCGGCCACGTTCGAGTACAAAAGCAAGATCGCGTCGATCGCCAAAAAAGCCTGTGGAATCATCAGCCGACGAATCGCGCTGTCGTCGAGAGTGCGCTCGAACCATTGGGTCGAGACCGTCGCCGACGCGCTGCCTTGCAGGCCGCATACGAATCGAGCCAGGCTGCAAATGCGTTCGCTGCGCATTGGATTGCGCTTGTAGGCCATGGCCGACGAGCCGATTTGCGATTCCTCGAACGGCTCTTCCAACTCCTTGCGACCCTGCAAAAGCCGCCAGTCGGTCGCCGCTTTGTGCGCGCTGCCCGCGATGCCGGTAAGCGCGTCGATCACCTGGGCGTCGACTTTGCGCGAATAGGTTTGACCCGTCACCGCATAGGTTTCGGTAAAACCCATCTTCTCGGCCACGAGCTGTTCGAGTCGCTTGACCCGCGCGTGATCGCCATTGAAGAGTTTCAAGAAGCTGGCCTGGGTGCCGCTCGCGCCCTTGAGGCCGCGGGCCTTGAGCGCTCCGAGTCGATGTTCGACTTCTTCCAGGTCTTGGGCCAGATCGTAGGCCCAGAGCGTGGCTCGCTTGCCGACGGTCGTGGGCTGGGCCGGCTGCAAATGGGTGAAGGCGAGGCACGCGAGATGTTTCCGCCGCTCGGCAAACCCGGCCAAGCGATCAATCGCCGCGGCCAGCCGCTGGGCGACCATGCCGAGGGCTTCGCGCATCAACATCAGGTCGGTGTTGTCGGTGACGAAGCAACTTGTGGCGCCAAGGTGAATAATCGCCCGAGCCCGGGGGCAAACATCGCCAAACGCATGGACATGGGCCATTACGTCGTGTCGAAGTCGCCGCTCGTGTCCCTCGGCGGCGGCGAAGTCGATGTCATCGACATGGGCCACCATTTCGGCGATCTGGGCCGCGGTAATCGGCAGGCCGAGCTCCTGTTCGGCTTCGGCCAGCGCGACCCAGAGCCGGCGCCAGGTGGAAAATTTGCGCCGCGGCCCCCAAAGCTCGGACATGGCTCGCGAGGCATAGCGGCCGATGAGCGGGTTGTCGTACACTCGATAATCGTTCAACGCATCGGACATGGGATTCTCGAACCTCGAAAAAAGCGAAACCGACAATCGAATCGACATTCTACTAAAGACGCCAGCGCCGCGACACTTCGCGGGTCCGTGGATGGTCGCCGCAAAGGTTTGCCCGCCACCCGGACATGGCTCACATGTTCGTCGCGTCGTCGGCCGCCAGGGCGCCGGCCACGGATTCGAGCGCGGCCGCGAGCGCGGTCGCGTGCTCGAAGTCGTGGGCATAAACCCGACAGATACGATGGCTGAACGGCAACTGACCAAAAAGCTGATCGTCGGAAAGCGGGCGAATCTGATCGCGCACCGGGTCGAGCCAATAATTACGGCTCGCGGCAGCCGTGCGCGCATCGGGCCGGTGGATGTGCCGCGTCACATCCACGCGCAGCGCCATGTCGCGCAGCTCGGCCGGCAGCGCCCGCGAATGCGACTTTCCACGAAGTCCGGGTGGTTGAAGATGCTGCTCGTTTCCAGTTCGGCCGCGCGAAACACGAGTCGCCGCTCGCGGACCATCTTCCAGGGTATATCGCGCCGCAGAATTTGTCGCCATCGCAGGCCGACTTCGCGTTGCCGCTCGCAATCGCTCTCCGGCCATCGGGCCACGTCCACCAGCAGCGACCATTCGGTGAACCGCTGATAGGCTTCGAGACGTTCGATCGGATTGCCGGCGAATAGCCACTCGCGGCTCTCGGCAAAAAGATCGCGCAGCGCGAGATCGATCGCCCGCACGGTGCGATGGTAATACACGGTGCGAAACAGTTCCGCCTTCACCGCCAAAAAGCTGACCAGCGCCGGGAGGCCGCGATCGTGGATCGTGAGCCCCTCGGCCGAAAAGAAGCTATAGCGGAGCAAGCGATCGAGATCGAACGCCTTGACGCTGTAACCGGTCATGTAGGCGTCGCGCAGCACGAAGTCCATGTTGTCGATGGTGTAAAGTCCGCTAAACAGACTTCGCAGCAGCAAGAGCCAGCGCGGCAATTCGCCTACCTCGGCGGTCACGCCGCCCGAAGCAGGGCTCGGCGCGCCGCCGGCGGACGGGCAATCAGCAGCGCCACATGCGCCGGATCGAGCTCCTCGCATGGCTCGAGCCGGCTGTTCGGATTGGCCCGCACTCCGCGCAAGAGCGGGCCGAGTTCGTGGCAAATGATGCGGGCGCCGATGGTTTCGTGCGTTTCGTGGTAGGCGCTCAGGAATCGCTCGTCGAAGAAATGGCCGAAGGGGCCGTGACCCACATCGTGCAATAAGCCGGCCATGCGGAGCAAGGTTTCGACATATCCGCGACTGGGCGCGTTGGGCGCCGCTTCGCGGAGCGAATCGTAGAGCGCGGCGGCGGCCCGGCTGGCCAGGTGCATTACGCCAACGACATGTTGAAACCGCGTGTGTTCGGCGGTCGGATAGACCCACCAGGCGGTTTGGAGTTGATGAATTTGCCGCAGCCGTTGGACCCAGGGATGATCGATGATCCGCCGCTCGGCCACTTCGTCGCCGGCGCCGTGGGCCACGAAGGGGATGTAGCCATGAACGGCGTCGTGGCTGAGGTTTTCATTGCGAAAATCACGCATGGTTTTCGGCGGGCCGCTGGTTTTTCGGGAACCCACGGGTTTTTCGGGGCGCCGTGGCGGGAGGAGGATCGTCTTGTTCGCGACGCGCCAAGGCGCCCCAAGAGCGCGCGACAATAGAACTAGCGAAAGCCCGGCGGCCCCCTTATTCTAACGCTCGGGGCGCGGGCCATCGTTGATCGCCACGCGCAAGTCGGTTTTTCGTTTTACCACATTGCTGGCGCCCGGGCCATGCGCGGCGCGGGTCATGGGCGCGAGCGGCGCCGGCTGGCGAAGGAGCGAATCTGGGCGAACTGCGCCAAGCGATAGCATCGAATACCGTGCAAGCCTTGCCGAATTTACGCTGTCTAAATCGGCAAACAGCGCGACTTCCGCGGAGCATGCACTGATCGTGGATCGCTGATTGAGCCGATTGATTAGGAATGCCTAGGCAAGAACCGAGCGGGCGGGGTCGAGCGCTTGCGCTTCGAGGCTACCCGGCCATAGACGAGGAGATCCGAACGTGCCGCGCAGGCTGATTTTATTTGGATTCGCCGTCGTAATCATTTCGAGTTTCGCGGCGCCGGCGCGGGCAGCAGCGCCGGCCAGCGAAACCGTTTTTCCAGCCACCACCAAGCTGTTCGTTTCCACGGCGAGCATCGAGGGTGTCGTTGCTAGCTGGGACAAGACGCAAATCGGCCAGCTCATGGCCGATCCGCTCATGAAACCCTTCGAGGAAGACTTTCGCGAACAGCTTCGCCGAAAGTGGCAGGCGGCCCATCAGCGGCTCGGCCTCACCTGGGAAGACTTCTCCAAGGTTCCCAGCGGCGAAGCGAGCGTCGCGGTGATCGAGCCGACCAAGGGCGGTCATTCTCAAGCGGTGTTCGCCGATTGCGCCGGCCACGAGCAGCAAGCGGCCGAGCTCATCGAAAAAATCTCGAAGACCATGGCCGAGCGACACGCCACCCAGAGCGAACACGAAGTTCACGGCGTGAAGGTCACGATGTTCGCCGTGCCCAAGCAAGGCGAAGTGGCCGGCTATCAAACCGGCTACGCGTTGCACGATGGCGTGCTCGTCGGCGCCGATGACCCGAAAGTACTCGAACGCCATGGTCGGCCGGTTGGGCCACGAATCGAACGACAGCCTCGCCGGCGTCGAATCGTTCAAGGCCATCGCCGAGCGCTGTAAACAATCGGCCGACGGACTCGCCCCGCAAATCCGCTGGTTCATCGAACCGTTTGGCTATGCCGATGTGATGCGGGCCAGCAATCCGAGCCGGCGCCACCGCGAGCACGACCTGCTCGAAATCCTGCGAAAGCAAGGCTTCGAAGCCATCCAAGGTCTGGGCGGATTCGTGAACTTGGCGCTCGACACCGAGCGGGAACTTCTGCATCGCACCATGATCTACGCCCCGCCGGTCGCCGGCGCCGGCGAGGCCAAATACAAGCTCGGCGCCCGGATGCTCAATTTCCCCAATACCGAATCGCTCGCTCCGCCGGCCTGGGCGCCGCGCGAGATTGCCGCTTTCAGCGCCTTCAACCTGAAGACCAAGGAAGCCTTCGAAGCATCGGAAACGCTGGTCAACGAATATGTCGGCGACGATGTGTGGAAGGATGTGCTCGAAGGCATTCGCGACGATCCCAACGGCGCCATGGTCGATGTGCGCAAGGAAATCGTGGCGCACCTGGGCGAGCGAATCGTGATGCTCAGCGATTACCACCTACCGATCACGACCAAAAGCGAACGCATTCTGATCGCGGTGGAAGCCACCGACGCCAAGCTCCTGGCAAGCGCGATCGATCGCATGATGCGGATTGACCCGAATGCCCGCCGCCGCGAGTTCAACAACAACGTGATCTGGGAAATGGTCGAGGAGGAAAACGCGCTGCCGATGGTGGTGATCGAAAACCAGCCGAGCTTCGCCGATGCGGCTCCGAAAGACGACGCCGACGACGCGAACAAGGAGCCGCGGCTACCGCCGAACTCGGCGGTATCGGTGGCCAACGGCCAATTGTTCTGGTCGACGAACATCGATCTGATGATCAAGATTCTCTCGCAAATGCCGAGCCAGGAGCCGCTCTCCGACAGCGTCGATTTCAAGCTCGTCTCCGGGGAGCTCAAGAAATACGCCGCGAACGAGAATTGCGCCATGAACTTCTCGCGCACCGACGAGGAATATCGCCCGGTCTATGAACTGTTCCGCGCCGGACGCATGCCCGAGTCGGAAACCATGTTCGGCAAGTTGCTCAACATGTTGCTGGGCGACAACCGGTCCGGCGTGCCCCGCGCCCCGCGACTCGACGGCAGCAAGCTGCCCGACTTCGAGGCCGTGCGGCGCTACTTCGGACCGGCCGGAGTGACGATCGCCACCGAAGCCAATGGCTGGTTCCTCACCGGCTTCACGCTCAACAAGCAGCCGGAATAAAGCCCGCGCGGCTCGCGAGCGGGCGACCGACGCCCCGCGGGTCGAGGACGATCACTTTTCACGCCGAGGGCACGTTACGCCGAGGGCACGTTACGCCGAGGGCACATGGGCCCCCGCGCCGATCTTCCTCGCGAGGCGCAATTCCGCGCGAGCTTCGGCCTGAAGCCGGTCGCGGGTGGCCATCGTGTCGGGCGAATGCGCGGGCGCTTCAGCGCCTCGGCAAGTTGCTCGGCCGCGGCCTTCGAGTCGATCTTGTCCAGTGGAATCGCGCGGCTGGTGAGCACCGACACGATGTCGTTGGCCACTTGCACGAACCCGCCATCGACGAAAAAGCTCGTGGTGGTCCCACCAAGCTTGAGCCGCATTTCGCCATAGCCCAAACGCCCGATCAGCGGAGCATGCCCCGGCTGGACTCCCAGTTCGCCATCGAACAGCGGGAGCGCCACGAACTCGACCGTTTGTTCCAAGATCGTCGTCTCGGGCGTGACGACGATACAATGCAATTCAGCCATGGCGACCACCGACGCTTTCCGCGACAACTTCGAGATTCACCCTGAACCCAACCCCGACCGCTCCCCGTGGCTCGACGAATCGCCAAGGCTCGGGTCCGGCTTTGCCTGAACCTTACTTCTTGGCCGAATTCTTGGCCTGCGCCTCGGCCTGCTCGATGGCGCCGACATACAAAAACGCCGACTCGGGCAGATGGTCCCACTTGCCATCGGCGATTTCCTCGAAGCTGCGAATCGTCTCGGCCAGCGGCGTGATCTCGCCCTTCTTGCCGGTAAACACTTCGGCCACGAGAAACGGCTGCGAGAGGAACCGCTCCATGCGGCGAGCCCGATGCACGACGATCTTGTCGGCCTCGCTCAATTCGTCGACGCCGAGAATCGCGATGATGTCTTGCAACTCGCGATAACGCTGCAGCGTGGTTTGCACCCGGCGGGCAATCGCGTAGTGCCGGTCGCCGACATACTGCGGGTCGAGAATGCGGCTCGAGGAAGCGAGCGGATCGACCGCCGGATAGATGCCCTTTTCGCTGATCGAGCGCTCGAGATACAAAAACGCGTCGAGCTGGCCGAAGGCCGTGGCCGGGGCCGGATCGGTCGGATCGTCGGCCGGCACATACACGGCCTGCACGCTCGTGATCGCCCCGCGGTTGGTCGAGGCGATGCGCTCTTGCAAGGCGCCCATCTCGGTGGCCAAGGTCGGCTGATAACCCACGGCGCTCGGCATGCGTCCCAAGAGGGCCGACACTTCGCTGCCCGCTTGCGAGAAGCGGAAGATGTTGTCGATGAAGAGCAGCGTGTCGGCGCCGGTCGTGTCGCGGAAGTATTCGGCCATCGTCAGCGCCGAGAGCGCCACTCGCAACCGGGCGCCCGGCGGCTCGTTCATCTGGCCGAAGACCATGCAGGTTTGCTCGATCACATTTCGGCCGGTGTCGCCGATCTTGGCTTCTTGCATTTCGAGCCACAGGTCGGTGCCTTCGCGAGTACGCTCGCCGACGCCGGCAAACACCGAATAACCGCCGTGGGCGCTGGCGATGCGGGCGATCAGTTCGGTGAGAATGACCGTCTTGCCGAGACCGGCGCCGCCGAACAGACCGGCCTTGCCGCCGCGCACGAAGGGCGTCAAGAGGTCGATCACTTTGATGCCGGTTTCGAATAACTCGGTCTTGGTCGAAAGGTCGGCCAAGTTGGGCGCCTCGCGATGGATCGGCCAGTGTTCGTCGGCCTGCACCGCGCCGCGGCCATCAACCGGATCGCCCAGCACATTGAACACGCGGCCGAGCGTGCCCTTGCCGACCGGCACCGAAACCGGCTTGCCGGTGTCGATGCATTCCTGGCCGCGGATCATGCCGTCGGTGCTGCCCAAGGCCACGCAGCGCACCCGGCCGCCGCCAAGCTGCTGCTGCACCTCGCCCGTCACATCGATCTTGATGCCTTTGTGTTCGGCCGACACGCGGACCGCGTTGTAGATCGCCGGCAGATGGTGCTCGGGAAACTGCACGTCGAACGTGGAGCCGATCACCTGGGAAACTTTACCGTGAACCGTCTGGGTTTCAGTCGCTGTCGTGGCCATGGGAAATCTTGGGTCTGCGGGAAGTAGTTGAATAACGGTTGGTTGGTTTTACATCGATCGCAATCGTGGCGCACCGCTCGGAATCGCTATTGGTTCAGTGCCTCGACGCCGCCGATGATCTCCATGATCTCGCCCGTGATCTGGCTCTGGCGGGCCCGGTTGTATTTCATCGAAAGGTCCTTGATCCGATCGCCGGCGCTCTTCGTGGCCGATTTCATCGCCACCATGCGGGCGACCTGTTCGCTCACGGCCGCGTCGAGAAAGCACTTGAACAGCTTGACCTTGAAACTGGTCGGCACGACTTCCTCCAAGATGCTTTCGGCGCTCGGCAGGAACTCGTAGATCGTGGCGCCGCCGGCCGATTTCCTCGCACCGGGGCTGGCGGCCGCCGATGTTTGACCGTGCCCGGGGGTCGGCGAGTGGTCCTTCGCCTTGGCGGGAGCAGTCCCGGCCACGTCGAGCGAGCCGAGCGGCAGCAGCGTCTCGACGACGACCGACTGCCGGCTGACGTTTTCGAACTGCATATACGCCACGTCGAGCCGATCGAGCTTGCCGGCCGCATAGGCTTCCAAATAGCGATTGGCCAGTGTCTCGACCTCTTCGAACGAGGGCTTGTCCTCGAAATTCGTATAGCTCGCGGCCGGTGAAATATTGCGAAACTTGCAGGCCGCGATGCCGCGCCGGCCCGACACTTCCAGCGCCACATGCGGCGCCTGGGCGGCGAGCTCCGTCAGCCGATTAAAGCCGGCCCGCTGCACGGCGCCATTGTAGCCGCCACACAAACCGCGATTGGCCGTGAGCAATAGCAGCACGGCGCGCTCGGGCTTCTTTCGCGGCTTCAGCAGCGGATGCGAAACTTCCAACCCGCTCGCCGCGAGATCGGCCACAAGCTGCGTGATGCGGCGAGTGTAGGCGCTGGCGGCATGCGCGCGATCCATCGCCTTTTTAAAGCGGGCGGTGGCGATCAGCTCCATCGTCCGCGTGATCTTGCGGATGTTGCGAATCGACTTGCGGCGTTTGTCTAGGGCGCGGGCTTTGGCCATGGCGTTAATGCAATTCTTGCGATCGTGGACTCGAACACTCGACCGGCGGTGGAGCGGACCGGGGCGAACCAATCCTGGCCGCCCTTCCAACCGGCGCGCTTACGACTATTATTTCGCGGCGCCATCGCCGCTCTGGGCATGTTGACGGCTGAAGTCTTCGATTGCCGCCACCAGGCTCTGCTGGGTGGCGTCGTCGAGGTCCTTCGTGTCGACGATCTTTTGGCGAATTTGCGGCTTCTGGTCGCGCATATAGGCCAGAAACGCCTTTTCCCAACTCGCCACTTGGTTCCGCGGCGTCTTGTCGAGGAAACCGCGCGTGCCAGCGAAGATAATCAAAACCTCGTCGACTACGTCCAGCGGCTGGAACTGACCCTGCTTCAGAATCTCGACCATGCGGTAACCGCGATCGAGCCGAGACTGGGTTTCGGGATCGAGATCGGTGCCGAGTTGGGCAAACGCCTCGAGCTCGCGGAAGGCCGCGAGCTGCAAACGCAAACCGCCGGCAACCTTCTTCATCGCCTTGATCTGGGCGGCGCCGCCCACGCGCGACACCGAGATGCCCACATTCATCGCCGGCCGAATGCCGGAAAAGAACAGGTCGGGCTGCAAGTAAATCTGGCCATCGGTGATCGAGATCACATTCGTCGGAATATAGGCCGAGACTTCACCCTCGAGGGTTTCGATGATCGGCAGCGAGGTGAGCGAGCCCGCGCCGAGCGCGTCGCTCAATTTGGCCGATCGCTCCAGGAGCCGGCTGTGGGCATAGAACACGTCGCCCGGATAGGCTTCGCGTCCCGGCGGGCGACGCATCAAGAGCGAAAGCTGGCGGTAGGCCACGGCCTGCTTCGAGAGATCGTCGTATACGATCAATGCATGCTGGCCGTTGTACATGAAATACTCGGCCATCGCCGTGCCGGCGTAAGGCGCCACATATTGCAGCGGCGCCGGATCGCTGGCGCCCGAGACGATCACCGTGGTGTAATCCATGGCGCCGCCGTGTCGCAGGGCCTCGATCACGCCGGCGACGGTCGATTCCTTCTGGCCGACCGCCACATAGAAGCACTTCACGCCGGAGTTTTTTTGGTTGATGATCGTGTCGACGCCGATGGCGGTCTTGCCGGTCTTGCGATCGCCGATGATGAGCTCGCGCTGGCCGCGGCCGATCGGCGTCATGGCGTCGATGGCCTTGATGCCGGTTTGCAGCGGCTCATGCACCGGCTTGCGTCCCGCGACGCCCGGCGCCATGTGCTCGACATTGCGGCGATCGGAGGTCACGATCGGTCCCTTGCCGTCGAGCGGATTGCCCAGCGGGTCGACCACCCGGCCAATCAGCGCGTCGCCCACCGGCACACTGAGCAACCGACCGGTGCTTTTCACCTCGTCGCCTTCGTTGATGCCCAGGAAGTCGCCGAGAATAATCACGCCGACCGAAGTCTCTTCGAGGTTGAACGCCAACCCGATGACGCCGCCGGGGAACTCGACCATTTCGCCGCTCATGACGCCCGAAAGGCCGTACACGCGCGCGATGCCATCGCCCACTTCGAGCACGCGACCCACTTCGCGGACATCGATCTGGGATTCGTAATTCTCAATTTCCGCTTGAATAACGGAAGCTATCTCGTCGGCTTTGAATTTCATGAACGGTCCTCTCGATCATTTTCTCGCGCATTTGTTCCAGACGCCGGGCCACCGAGCCGTCGTATACCGTGTCGCCGATGCGCAGCACGATTCCGCCGATCAGGGCCGGGTCGATCCGATGTTCGATCACCGGCTCGCCGCCGGACAACGTTCGTAGCATCGGCATCAGTTTTTCAAGCAGCGCCGCGTCGAGCGGCGTGGCTGTGCTGACCCGCACCAGTTTCATGCCCCGCAGGGCATCATGCAGTGCCCGCGCCTGCCGATGAATCGGTCGCAACAGCTCGAGCCGACCATGCTCGCATAGCACTTTGCAGAAATCGACCACCCCCGGCGAAAGCCGACCGCCCAGCACCCGGTCGAGCATGCCGAGCTTGTCTTTTTGAGCAATCAGGGCCGAGGACAGCAGTCGCTCGAAGCGCGGCTGCCGCACCAATATCTCCTCGACCAAATGATCCAACTCGACCATGCGATCGGCAAGTTGCCCCGCGGCTTGCCCCGCGCCCACGAACGCCTTGGCGTACACGGCCGCGATTTGCTCGCCGCGCGCATCGTAGGCCGAGGCGAAGTCCGATGCATCGGTCGATTCGGGTTGAACGGCGTCGATCATCGCAAGCCCAGTCGGCTCAAAAGGTGACTCAAAACGAAACAGGACTCTGGGAGGCTCGTCGGGCGCTTAGTTGTGGCTCGGTTGACCATTGGGAGCATGGGCGCCCGGGAAGCGGCCGATGGCCTCTTCGATCAACTGCGCATGCTCGGCCGGGCTGAGCTTGGCGCCCACGATCTTGCCGGCCAGGTCGACCGCCAGATCGGCGCTTTTCTCGGCCAAGCTTTTCAGGGCCTGGTTCGTGGCAACGTCGATCTCGCGCAGAGCCCGAGTTCGCTCGGCCTCGGCCGACATCTTGGCCTCGGCCTCGATTTGCCGCTTGGCTTGCTCGGCGTCGCGCCGGGCTCCGTCGAGCATCACCCGCACTTGCTCGGCCGTGGCGGCGAGGCGGGCTTCTTGCTCCTTGAGCACCTTCTGAGCGGCGATATTGGCGTCTTCGGCGCCGCGAATCGACGCCGCGATGCCGGCCTCGCGCTTTTCGAGCCCCTCGGAGATCGGCCCCCAGGCGAAGATCCACAACACGGCCAACAGCCCGACAAACACGAGCAAGGTGGCGATCGCCATATCGGCCTTCGGCTCGACCGGATTTTCCAAGTCGGGCGTGGCGTTGCCATGTCCGATGTGCTCCGACGGATCGTGGGCGGCGTGGACGCCGGCCGGCGCATGCGGACTACCGGTCGCGACATGCTCATCGGCGGCGCGAGCAACCGTCGCCGACGACGCAAGCGCCGCTCCCAAGAGACAAACGCCCAGGATCGCGACCGCGAAACATCGAACCAAGAAATTCCCGATATCCATGTGCGAGCACCCTCTCATTGCCACGGTTCGCCTCATCGATTACTTGAGATAGCAAATCACGAGCGCGAACAGGGTCACGCCCTCGATCAGCGCGGCCGCGATGATCATGGCGGTTTGAATGCCGCCGGCCATTTCCGGCTGCCGGGCCATGCCTTCGACGGCGCTGGCCGCCAAGCGACCGATGCCGATGCCCGCGCCGATCACGGCCAGACCCGCGCCAATCGCGCTAAACAAGCTCGAGGGAATTCCGGTCGCGACATCGGTCGCCGGGGCTTGAGCCATGGCCGGGCTCGCCAAGAGCGCGAAAACTGCAACACAACCGACGACTTTCACGAACATATTCACGGGACACGACTCCTCTCAAAAAAATCTGAAAGACCAAGATGCACGGGCCGTTCCAGCGACACGCTAATGACCGTGTGTCGCGGAACCGATGAACAATGCCGACAAAAACGCGAAAATATATGCCTGCAAGAACGCGACGAAAAGCTCGAGCACCTCGAAGATCGAACTCGCGGTCACGGTGATGGCCGCGGCGGCCCACCAGCCGTATTTCTGCGCCGCCACTTGCAGCGTAAAAGCCATGCCCAGGATGCTCAGCAGCACCAAGTGCCCAGCCAACATATTGGCCAACAAACGCACGGCCAACACGCTATGTTTGATGAAGAGTCCCATCACTTCGATCGCCCACACCATGAACTTGATGGGGAAATAATACCAAGGCAAATCCATGTGCGGGCACTGATTGATCCAAAACCCGACCGGCCCGAACTTCGCCATGCCCGAAAAGAGCACCGTGGCAAAGGTAATTCCAGCCAAGGCCAGGGTCACGCCAAACGACGCCGTCGGCGCCCCGGTCCAGGGCACCAAGCCGATGAGGTTCATGCCCAACACAAAGAAGAAAATCGTCCACAAAAGCGGCATATACCGGTCCGCGTCGTGGCCGATCGCGGGCCGCGCCACTTGATCGCGCACGAAAACGACCAGGATTTCAATGAAATTCCACAGCTTGCCTCGCGGGCGTTGTCCCGAGCGCACATGCCGCGCATAACCAATGAGCACCACGCACAGCGCGATCGCGACGAAAATCTCGAGCACCATGTTGCGCGAGATGCATAGGCCCGACGAGGGTTGATACAAATTTCGCAGCTCGCCGAACGGCTGCGGGATCAGAATCTTTCCGGCCAGGGCCTTGTTGTAATAAGCGGGATTGGTCACGTCGGGATGGGCATCGCGCAGATAGGCCGGCACATCGTCGATCGACGAGTAGTGATATTGCCACATGAACTTCGGCACGTCGAAGTAATAGGAGTCCTTGATATGAAGAACCGGACTGGGCATGTGCTATATCAACCTCGTGAAAAACGGCCCGCGATCATCGTTCGACTTGCCGAGATCCGGCAAACAACCACGTCGAAATCCGCGCCGACGACCGAGTCCCTTTTAGTTCAGCCCCTCGCCTAGGCGCTCGGCGGCCCTACCGTTCGTTCGCCGACCGCCGCCGTTTCACCGGCGGCGAGCAGCCTCGGCAGGAGCCACGCCTCGACGATCAACGTCAATAAATAAAACCCCAGCAACCACCCTTCGATGTGGGCCGCGGCCAACCAGGCGAACCGCGCTCGCAGCGCCAGCCCGACCACGAGCGGCGCCACGCCACGCAAAACGACACCCGCCAAAATCACCGTCACGGCCTTGCGTGGTCCCCGAGCCCGACTTGCAACGGCGAGCGCGGCCACGCCGCCCGCCCCGCACAATCCCGCGGCAATCGCCACTGCTCCGGCGCTCGATTCACTCGAACGCACGAACTCGAATCCCACGGCCCCAGACCCGACAATTAGCAAGAACCCCACCAACCGCATGCATGCGGCCGCCAAACTCAGCGGAACCGGGCTCGAAACCACGACGCCAACCTTCGCATGCGAGAGCGCCGACAAGAACAGCCCACCCGCCCGCCGAGCTTCCTACACCCCACCGCCATGGCCGCGCCAAAAAACGCCTCTGAACGAGCCCGGGCGAGTTTCAACTGCGCGGCGTGCGGACCATGACCATTAAATGCCAGAATCCGACGAAGAACCCGAGCACAAACCCCGCGATCGCCAGGAAACGCAAGCCGTAGCGGTGCTCCAGCCAAGAACCGACAAGCCCCGGCGCCACCATTTCGCAACCAATGGTCGTGATCTTGGCGACCCAGCCGAGGGCTTCCGCATAGGGAGACGTCTGGCGATCCGCCATTGGCCGGCCCCATGAGCTATCGGGCTAGAAAGCAAAGGATCGGACTGGAAAGGAAAACTGCCTGGGTACAACGGGACTTCGATAATTTTTAAGAGCTTGTAAGGTTCGCAATTTAATCCAACGGGGTCGACAATACAACGGGTCGGAGGCCAAATTCGTGTTTTTTTTCACGAAGTAGGACCACGACTCCCAAAATCCACCACCTCAATAGGTTAAGGCGCCCGATTTCGTCTCCTAGACCATGCGGCGGGCCGCAAAATCGCGCCGCCGAGCGCCGCCAGAAATGAACAGGTCGCCGCGGGCGAACCCGCATCGTGGGCAGCGATACCCAGGCGAGCGCATTGCGTTTTGCTCGCGGTTCGATTAGGATTTGTTTAGTTCGATGCCGGCCCATTTGCCCCTCTTTTCGAGGGGAATCGGGTCTCGCCAGCTTGTGGCGATTGCGTGGCCAAGGGACCGACCACGAGGCTCGAACCTAACCCCCACCAGGTCAGCACGGACGCGCAACCCCCAGCCGCCCGAATCGCGACCCCTGCTTCCCGTCATGGTCGCTCGATGGCGTATCCGAGGTAGCACCCATGACCCCTGCCACTCTCAAGTCGTACAGTCACAAAGACCTTGCGGAAATGGCCAAGCAAGGCGGCGTGCGCGGCTGGCATTCGATGCGTAAGGATCAACTGGTGAAAGCCTTGCTGGCGAGCCCCGCGAAATCGGCCGCCGCGAAATCCTCTCGCTTGGCGAAGAAGCCGGCGGCGCCCGCAAGCCGCTCCAGCAGCTCGCGAACGACAGGCTCGAGCAGCGCGAAGCTGCCCGCCCAGCGCCGCCGCCGCCTCGCGGCCGAGACCACATCGCGCGGCGTCGTCACGCGTGCGCTCTCGCGGAGCGCCTCGCTGCCGACAAACGGCGCCGCCCGAGGCGCCACGAAGGCGCCGGCCGCCACCGCGGCATCAACGGCCGCGCCGCGCAAGGTGGTGAGTCGCCCCGTGCAACCGCCCACCGCTCCGGCCCGACCGGCGAGCGCCATTGCCCGCCGTGCGCTCGAGCGGCTACGGGTCGAGCGCTCGCGGCATGAGCAATCGCAAAACCTAGCCAACGGATCCGACGCGAAGGCCTCGCCCCGCAAGGATCGGATCATTGTCATGGTGCGCGATAGCTTCTGGCTGCATGCCTATTGGGAAATCACTCGGCAGAGCGTCGAGCGAGCCAAGGCGGCCATGGGCCAAGAATGGCATCTGGCCCGGCCCACGCTGCGGGTGCTCGAGGTCACCGAAGGCGGCGCCACGAGCGCTTCGGAGCGCGTGTCGCAAGAGATCGAGATTCATGGCGGCGTGAGCAACTGGTATATCCATGTGGTCGAGCCGCCCAAGAGCTACCGGGTCGAGATCGGCTACCGGGGGCGCACGGGCAAATTCTTTGCGATCGCCCGCGGCAATGTCGTCACCACGCCCACGCCCGGCGCGAGCGACGCACTCGACGATAATTGGGCCGATGTGGCTCGAAACTTCGAAAAAATCTACGCCCAGAGCGGCGGCTATGCCGTCGAGCGCGGCGGCGCCGAATTGCAAGAGCTCTTCGAGGAGCGGCTGAGGCGGCCGATGGGCGCTACCTTGGCCGAGGGCTATGTCGGCGGCATCGAAGGCATGTTCGCGACGCCCAAGGACTTGGCCCTCACGGTCGACGCCGAGATGATCATCTACGGCGCCACCCGGAGCGATGCTCGAGTGACGATGCGCGGCGAGCCGGTCAAGCTGCGAGCCGATGGCACCTTCACGGTGCGGATGAGCTTGCCCAATCAGCGGCAAGTGATTCCGGTGGTGGCCTACGCCGCCGGCGGCGCCGAACAGCGGACCGTGGTGTTGGCGGTCGAACGCAATACGAAGATCATGGAACCTGTCGTTCGCGAATCGCTCGCCGACTGAACCGACCCCTCGCTTCGACACTACCCCTCGCTTCGACACTGCTTCGCGATCGGCCGTGCTTCGCGATCGCGCTTCGCATGCCCCCCCGCGTCGCGCGCATTGGAAAGAACCGCCCGTTTGCGCCCCTCCCCGCCGCGGCGATTCCCGGATAGACTAACGCTCGAACTGTCGACAACGACCCTGAGTGCCTAGGGAACTTCGAGCATTTCGGAGACTCCGGACAGCTCCGGGGTGACTCTGGTTTCGAGGCGAGCGCAGCGTGGCGAAGGATATCCACTCCATTCTCGACGGCTGGGAATTTCATCCCGGAAAAATCAGCGTGCGCATCGTGCCGGGCGACGATGGCCGCGACAAGATCCAATTGCGGCTCGACCTCGGACTCTTGCAAATGGAGTTCGACGGCCGGCCCGATGGCCAGCGGGTCAACAAGGATTGCGAGTCGTGGCTCGAGTATTATCAGCGGCGCCAACAAACACACGACCAGCGCTATCCCGATGGCCCGCCCTTTACGCTCGATAGCGAAGACTGGCGCGGCTGCTCCGCGAGGGCGTGCAGTATTATCATCGCTACATCAGCTTCTGGCGGCTCGAGCGATATGAACTGTGTGCCCGCGACACGAATCGGAATTTGAAGCTCTTCGCCTATGTGCGCGAGTTCGCGGCCGATCCGAAAGACAAGCTGCTGTTCGACCAGTATCGGCCGTATGTGACGATGATGCACGCGCGGGCCGTGGCGACGCCGCTCATTTCGCTGGGCGACTACGAAGCGGCGGTGCGCGTGGTCGACGCGGCGATCGCCGGCATCCGGCAGTTCCTTGTCGACTACGATCAGCAGCACAATGCCGAAGGCTGCGCCGAGTTGACCCAGCTCATCGAATGGCGCGGCCAGCTGGAGGAAAAGCGACCAGCGAAGCTCAACATCGAGCCGGAAAACCGATTGGCCCGCCTGCGAGCCGATCTGGAAACGGCGATCCGCGACGAACGCTTCGAGGAAGCCGCCCGGCTGCGTGACCTGATTCGCCAACAGATCGAAGACCCGATGTCGCGCGGTTCCTCGCCGGATATCATGTAACGGGCGAATCGCCCAGGCGGTCATTCATCGCCCCCCGAGCCTCTTTTCATCGGCCATCCGCCACCTTAGGATAAGAAGCGGCGGATCGCTCCGCCATGCGCGTGTTGCGACGCACATTTTTGCGGAGCCGATAAGCAGTCCGTTGGGAGCCCGAATTTTTTAATGGGCCCGGCCGCGTGTATAGCCGCCACCCCGAGCCTTTCGAGCCTCGCGGCGCCGGATCACACAACTCCAGGCCCCGGGCGCCCACATTTCAGCAACGGGCTCGCGAAAACCGCATCGCCACGGCATTGCGGTGGAGCGATCCGCTTTTTTTATTTCCGTCTCGCGCGGCCAGCGCCTTTTCGATCCAAGCCGCGACGTTTTACAGCGAAGCAAGCCATGCACGACGCCAGCCAAGTCGCCAGGACTGTCGCCGACGGCGAACGCCTCGTGGCCGCGATCCGGGAGTTGAAAAGTTGCCTCGTGGCGTACTCGGGCGGCGTGGATAGCGCGGTGGTCGCCAAGGCGGCCTTTCTCGCGCTCGGCGACGAGGCAATCGCCGTGACCGGCCGCAGCGCGAGCCTAGCCTCGGGCGAGCTCGATGAAGCGGCGCGCATCGCCACGCTCATCGGCATCCGCCACGAAGTGATCGACACCCACGAGCTCGCCGATCCGCATTATGTGGCCAATGCCCCGGATCGCTGTTTCCATTGCAAGACCGAGCTCTATGGCCAACTGGCGAGCATCGCCCGAGCGCGGGGCGTGCGGGCGATCGTCAACGGCGCGAATCTCGATGATCTGGGCGACTATCGCCCCGGCATGCAAGCGGCCCGCGACTTCGCGGTTCGCGGCCCGCTCGCCGAATGCGGATTGACCAAAGCGCAAGTGCGCGACCTAGCCCGCCGCTGGAAGCTTCCGATCTGGGACAAACCGGCGAGCCCTTGCCTGAGCAGCCGCTTGGCCTATGGACAACAGGTGACGCCCGAGCGGCTGGCAATGATCGACAGCGCCGAGCAAGCGTTGCGAGCGCTCGGCGTGAGTCCGGTGCGCGTGCGCTACCACGAAGGCGACCTGGCGAGAATCGAAGCGCCGCTGGCGATGCTCGAACGCCTGACGAGCGAAGCCGCGCGCGCGGTTCTCTGCGGACGCTTCCGCGAACTCGGGTTTAAATTCATCTCGCTCGACCTGGAGGGCTTCCGCTCCGGCAGCCTCAATGTGCTCGTCGCCCCTGGCCAATATGGCGAAAAACCGTTAGCTTGAGCTTTCCGAGAAAGAAAGTCCGAAGTATCCATCGGGCTGCGAAAGCGGCGCTGCGTTGCGCGGCGTCTGGAAGCACGCGACACAACCACGCGACACAACCACGCGACACAAGGACGAGGCGCACACGGCATGGTTCCGCTATTTCCGCTGCGCGAGATGCGGCGAGTGTATTGCGCCGGCCCGCTGTTCAACGAGGCGGAGCGACTGGAAATGCTGCGAATCGCCGACGCATTGAACGCGGCGGGCTTTAAAACGTTCGTGCCCCACTCCGATGGAATGGAGTTCGCCCTGGTGCGGCCGCACTTGGTCGCCAGTGGCCATGCGAGCGAGCGCGTCGGCCAATGGCTGCATGAAGCCATTTTCGCGCTCGACACGTATCAAGTCGTGGTTCGCTGCGGCTCGCTCGTGTTCAACATGAACGGCCGCGTGCCCGACGAAGGCGCGGTGGCCGAAAGCACCATGGCGTGGATGCTCGGCAAACCGGTCGTGATCTACAAGGACGATTGCCGCAGCTTTGTCACGGGGCGCGACAACCCGCTCGTGGTTGGGCCCGGCGGATTCGAGACCGTGTCGCGCTTGGACCAGTTGGCCGAGCGACTCGAAGAGAAGATCGCCGCGCATCCGCTACCGGCCGATTGGGCGGCAAGCTGTCCGCCGCACTTGAGTCGCACTTTGGCGATCGGCGCCCAACTCTGGCAGGACTTGGAATCGCTGGGCGAATACCGCGATCCGGCGCGCGTGGCCGACTTTATGTTGGAGATGTTTGCCGCCGACAGCGCGGCGCGAACCGCTTCGGCCGGTCAGCCGGTTCGCCGCCGCGCGAGCAACCCGGTTTGAAAGCGCCGGCGCTCCCATGAGCGCCGCGAGGAACGAACCCGATGACCTCGCATTTGCGCGATATTCCGGAAGTGGCCGCGCTCGATGGCGGCGGTGCGCTGGTGCGAATTCCGCCGGAAATAGATGTTCCGTTCACGCCGCGCGTGCGGGCCATCATCGACACCAGCGACTTTCGCCGACTGGCGCATATCAGTCAGTTGGGCCTCGTGGCGCTCGTGTATCCGGCCGCCCACCACACGCGGTTCGAGCACTCGCTGGGCGTGTACCGCCTGGCGCTCTTGTTCCTGCGCCATTTGTCGCACGATCCCCGCTTCCGCGACGCCATCGCTCCGGCCGATGGCGAACTGTTTCTCGCGGCGGCCCTTCTGCACGACCTGGGCCACTGGCCGTTCTGCCATCCGATCGAAGATATGCGCCTGCCCGGAGTGCCCGAGCATGAGCTGCTGGCAAACAGCTTTTTGCTCGAAGGCGAAATCGGCGATGTGCTGCGCGACGAATGGCGAATGCAGCCGCGCGAGATCGTGGCCTTGCTCTCGGAAAAGGCTCGCGACCAGCGCGGCAAGATTCTCTCGAGCATGCTCTCCGGACCGATCGACATCGACAAGATGGACTACCTGGCTCGCGACAGTCTGCATGCCGGCGTGCCTTACGGGCGCAATTTCGATCAGGGTCGCTTGATCGCGAGCTTGTGCCTCAACGCGGCCGGCGATGGGCTGGCGATCAGCGACAAAGGCAAAACGGCGGCCGAGCTGATGGTGTTTGCCCGCTATGTGATGTTCAGCGAAGTCTATTGGCATCATGCCGTGCGCTCGGCCACGGCGATGCTCCAGCGGGCGTTTTACCTGCTGCAAGGATCGCTCGACTTGGATGTGCTGTTTCGACTGACCGAAACCGCCATGATCGAGCGACTGGCGCGGTGGCCGAAGGCTCGGCGGCGGCCGATCTACTCGAGGGGCTGTTTGGTCCCGCGCGGAGGATTTACAAGCGCGTGGCGCAGTACAATATCTTCGAGGAGCGCGAGCTGTACGACCGACTGGCCCGCAAGCCCTATCCCTGGCTGGCGGCCTGCGGCGAGCGCTTCGCCGCGCGGGCCAGCAGCGCGCTCGGCCGGGTCGTGGCCCCGCATGAGATTCTCTTCGACGCCCCGCCGGCCCAGCGCGAGGTGCAGTTCGATATTCCGGTGTTCTACGGAAAGCAAAACCGCTATCGCTCGCTGGGCGAAGTGTCGCCGGTGTCGCGGGCACTGGCCCACGAACAGTTCGACGATTATGTGAAGCGGGTGCGCATTTTTGCCCACCCGCGCGTGGCCGCCGACCTGCGATCACTCGCCAAGCTGCCGGAATTGACGCATGCGGCAATCGAGGAAACCGGCTGATGCCTCGACTGCGCGGGATCACGCCCGCCTGGGAACATGAGATACAAGCCTGAAGCGCCAGCGCAGGATTTCCGCTCGGATTCACGCAAGGTTGAAGCGCCGCGCAGGATTTCCTCGCGATATTCCGCTTCCGGATTTCCTTGGGCTCGCCGGGCTGTTGATTTAGGGCCTATCGGCCCGTACGGTTTCGCGGCCAGCCACCAAGGCTACGAGCGCCAGATCGCCGAATGGCGCGGCCAAAGGGCAACGGTCGGCCGCCGATCGCGCACCTGCCAGCCGTACGCTGGATGGGCTGCTGACGACTTCCGCGGTACTTTACCGCTCCCGACGATTATCAGAACACTCCAGCACCCCGGCTGCCAAGGCGGGTCACTCTCCGTCGCCAACCGGCGCCTTCGCGCCGACGCCCGACGGCGCGGGCTCCGCGCTCACGTTGATCGACTCAAGCTCCCGCATCCACTGCTCCGCCTTCTCCGCGCGGCCCCAGCTCAAGTAAAGCGCTGTCAATCGCTCCGCGGTCGTAATGAGGTCCTGCCTGGCCAGGGAAGAGCCATCGCTTACCAGCTTTCCGAGGCCTTCGTAAGCCGCCAGCAGATGCGTCTCGGCCTGTTCGAATTTGTGCTGCTCCACCAGCGCCGCGCCCAACAACGACTGGACTTCGAAGGTCGACGCTTCTCGAGGGGCGTTGACCTGACGATAGTTCAGGCATTGACGAAACTTGAGTTCCGCTTCGGCGGGCTTTTTCCGAGAGAGCAGCAACTTACCTTGGACGACAATCGCTTCGGAATAGGCCTCGGACTGAGTTCTCTGCTCGAAGAGCCGACTGGCATCCGCGGCGCGACCAGCGAGCCGATAGGCGATGGCCAGGCGATTTCGACAGCGGGCTGTCTCCGCGGCTTCGAATCCGTGCAAGGCCGCCCTCATTTCAAATGCTTTCTCGAATTGTGGAAATGCTTGTCGGGGCTCTCCGAGGTTGAGATAGACCGTGCCAATGATTTCGCGCGCCATGACCTCCGCCACCATCTGGTTCTGAAACGCGCTCTCGACCCGAGAAGCCGCGAGGTCGACCGCCTGCTTCAACGAGGCGTCGTGAGCGGTGTCCAGGGCTCCTTTCCAGTAAGCCTCGGCTAGCGATGTCTCCGCCGGGCGGCCGGCGGCGAGAATCGTTGATTTCAAGAAATCCAAGACGGCCTGCTTGTTCTCCGCGGATTGTTCCAGGGACTTATTGTTCTTCTTCTCTTCATCAAACTGCTCTTTCAGTTGCTTCCTCGCGGATTCGGAGGCGCTGATACTTTCCCTTGAAATCACGCTCTGATTCCTCCGCCTTCTTTTCCTTGTCTTCCGCCTTCTTCGTGTCTTTTTCCGCTTGTGCCACTTCCTCGTAGGCCCAGACCGACACTCCAATCCCGCCGACGACCACGGTGAATGCAACCAGGGCGAATCCCGCGAGCGTGGCCGCGAGCGTCCGATGTCGTTTCGCGGTTCTCCAAAGGTGTGTCAGCCGACCTGGCCGGTCATGCCGATTTGCCTTGTCTTTCGAGCGTCCATCTTGGTCACTGGCCCGCCCTTGCGTCGCGTCCTCGCCCTTGCTGGCTTGCTTGCCGTTCTGCTCGAATTGCCCGGAATTCTGCTTGTCGGCCGGTTTCCTGCCGTTGTTGCCGCCCTGTTTCTCTTGTTGCTGGTCCTTGTTCCGTTCGCCTTGATCATCACGCTTTTCATTGGGCTCGTCGCCCTGTTTTTCGCTCTTTTCCCCGTCGCTGCCTTCCTCGTCGTTTTCTTCCCTGTCACTCTTTTTTTTGCTGCCTTTTTCCTCGCCGTTCTTTTTGTGGTCGCTCTTTTCTTGGGCGGCCCCGTCTTGGCCGTCTTTTCGTTCGCCGTCTGGCTTGTTCTGTTCCTCGTCTTGCTTCTCGTGATCGTCCTCGTCCTCTTGGCCGTCCTTCTGGTTCCCCTCGTCTTCGATCCGTTTACGGACCTCCTCCTTCAAATAATCATTGGAGCCGCATGCCAGCTCGACATATTTGTCCCGTTCATGCTCGGCGACTTCGCGAGCGCGAACCGCGATCGAATCAGGAGAATCCGACTGCTTCGAATCCGATTGCTTTGACATGGCGCGACATCTCCCATGAGGCACGTGCTCGACAACAGGGCGGTTAGTTGTAGGTCGACCGATGCATGCATGCCCGCGAGCCAGACGGCGTTTTCCGTGCTAGCCGCATCGCCGAAAACAATCATCCGCGTCATTGACACCGATTCTCGACCAAAGCGCACGGCGAATGATTTTCGAGCGCGAGTTCATGGCGCCACGACCGCATTGTTCTTGCGATCGATGGGACGCTCGGGAAGCTTGGCGGGCGAATTGTCGATTCGCACTTCCGTGCCATCGGTCAGCGTGGACAATTTGGGACCAACCAGCACTTCTTCCGACCCATCGATCTCGGTCCATTCCTCGTGCCCGTGATATTTCGAGTCCGTGCCACGGGCCGTGACTTCGATCCATTTCTCCTCGGTGATTCCGGTTTCGATTTCAGTGCGTTTTGCTTTCCCCTTGTGATAAAGCCAAATAAACGACTTGCCGCCCGTGTGACTCAGGGCGAATTTCGGCAGGAGCATGGTTGCCGGATGTTCGACGATAATTTTCCCATAGGCATACATCCCCGGCAGGATTTTACTGTCGTAATTCGGCAGATCGATCTCGGCCCGCATCGTGCGGCTTTTGGTGTCGAGAGCCCAGGCCATTCGCGTCACGGAAGCCGATATCCAAGTGTCCTTGTATCCCCAAATTTTCACGTTCGCCGGCGTTCCCACATTCACATAGTTGGCGTCGCGTTCCGGGATATCGACGAAAATCCGAACGATGTCCGTTCGATCCACGACATAGATCGGAGCGGCTTGGCGTCCGGGGGAAAGGTGGGGCGCTCGATCTTCCGCCGTGGGATCGCCTTCGGTCGGCAGCACGAAATCCCATGTATTGGCGTTCCGTGATATGATGATTCCGTCATAAGGAGCGAATAGTTTCAGGTAACCCACCAAAGCTTGCAGTCGTCGGGACTCGCTCTCGGCGACTCGCAACTCCGTGCGCGCGACCTCCACCTCGATCTCCGCCGCTTCCATGCTCGCGGTTTTGGCGAGCAAGTCTTTTTCGGTCCGCAGCACGGTCGCATTTTGCGCATCCCACATGGCTTGGTCCGCCTTCAACTGCATCTGAGACTCCAGCAGGATTTGCGGCGCCACGACGCGCTTTCGGACTTCCTCGGCAAGGCGATCCACTTCCGAAAGCCATCGATCAACCTTCGCCTGATAGGCCGCGAGCATTTTTTGTGCCTCAATCAAGCGGGCTTTGGCCGCCTCGACATCGGCGGTCGCCACCTCAACCTCTTTTTGGGCATGCCGCAGTCGCTCGCGGTCGTGGGCCACCGTCGCTTCCTTGGTCCCCCAGAGCTCGCGGAGTTCGGGAACGAACAGCTCCGCGAGCACATCTCCTTTCTGCACTCGGTCGCCGATGTCCACGTTCCATTTCTCGATGTACCCGGTCATCTTGGGATAGATGGATGTCCGTTCGTAGCTCTGCACGAAGCTCGGCTGCCCAACAATATGGCTGATTTTTTCGCGGCGCGGATGAATGATGTGCAGGGCCGGTGGCGTGGAAACACTGGGGGCGGGCGTCTCTTCTTTCTCCTCGCAGCCGGAAAACGCCAGCAGCGCCAACACCCAGCCGCAAGGCGCGAGGCCGCGTCCGCCAAGCCGGCTTTTGGATCGATGTGCGGTGATCATGTTGTTCGGTTTCCACTGTTTAACAAGCGATCCGGATTGCGCTCGTGGCAATCGTTTGTCTTCATTGCGCGGCTATTTTCCCTCGTCGTCCTCTTGCCCGTCGCCGCCCTGCTTCCCGTGGTCGCTCTGTTTCTCGTTGTCGCCCCGCCGGCCCTGGCCCTGACTGTCCTGGCCATCGTTATCTTGCTCTCCCGAGCCACCGTATGCCTTCGTGTCGTAATGTTCGCTGTCGGGGTTTGACGGGTTCAGCGATGGCGAGTTGTATTGTTTGCTTCCGATCGTGGCCGCGAAAATCGCCGGCACGAGCAACAGCGTGGCGAAGGTCGAGGCCACCAAGCCACCGATGACTGCCCGGCCGAGCGGCGCCTCCATCTGGCTGCCCTTCTCGAGCGCCAGCGCCATCGGCACCATGCCGATCGACATGGCGCATGCCGTCATCAAAATCGGCCGCAGTCGTTCTTCCCCGCCCTGGAGCGCCGCGTCGCGGGAACTTTTTCCCGATCTCCAGTGCTCGTCCATGAAGGTCACCATCATCACCGAGTTCGACACCGACACGCCGAGACACATGATCGAACCCATGAACGACTCGATATTGAGCGTGGTGCCGGTGCAGTAAAGCATGACCACGATTCCGGCGAGAACGCCGGGCACTGCTCCCAAGGAAACCACGGCCAGCCGCGGCGATTGGAAATACGCGGCCAAAAGCACCAGAATGACGAAGATGGCGATCCCCATGCCGATCTCGAGGGCCTGAAACATCTTGGTCATCTGCGGAATCGCTCCCTGCTCCTCGATGCGCACTCCCCGGGGCGCTTTGCCGGCCTTTTTGACCGCCTTGCGCACTTGGTCGATGGCCCGACCCGTGTCCTCCCCCTCGACGTTGGCGCCGATTTCGAGGTAGCGTTCGGACAAGTCGCGGTCATATTCGCCGGGTCGAACGCTCTCCATGACGTGACCGTTGCGGATCACGTCTCGCAGCATCAGGGGCACATAGACGTTAACGGACTCCAGAGGCAGTTGTTCAACGTCCTGCGGTTCGATCAGCTTCATGGGCGGCACTTGAAGCTGCACCAAGTAATCAAACCCGGTTTTCGTGTCGATCCAGTAATTCAGATTCGTGAACCGGGTCGAGCTCGTGGCCATGACGAGCGAACGCTTGATGTGCTCGGGCGTAATGCCGATCAGGCCGGCCATCTCGCGGTCGATCGTTACTTCGATGGTCGGGTAATCCAGCGTCTGCTCGAACGCGATGTCGCGGAGATGGGAGAGTTTCTTTACTTCTTGGAATATCCGTTCCGAATGGGCGCGGACCTCCTCGTAATCGGTGCCGACAACCCGAACAGTGATGGGCTTCGTGGCGCCGAAGCTCATCACTTGGCTGACAATATCCCCCGGCTCGAATCCGAATGAGCATTTTTGCGCTTCGTCGCGCGCCTTTTCCTCGTCCAACCCACCCATCACCAATCGTTGGGCCATCCACGGCACGATATTCTTGGGCAAGACCTCGCGGAGACGCTCGCGAAACGTGTCGAGCACGATGCCGGCCTTGTCGTTGAGCTTGACGCGAAGCCAGCCATCGTCGGGCCCGCGCATGAACAGCACCATGTTGTCGATGCCGAAGTTCGGAGCGACCTGACCGGCGAACCCCAGCGAGATCATCACGTTGCCCGGGCCGGCCTCCTTTTCGATCTCTTTCAGGCACATCACCGCCATCTCGCGAGTCAGTTCGTAGCTCGAACCCGCGGGCGGACGAAATCGCAGCACGAATTCGCCGGAATCAATCCTCGGGAACAATTCCCTGCCGACTTGCAGCCCCACCAATACCAGCACCAACAGGCACGAGACGACGTATGTCGAAACCACCCACCCACGCCGTTCGATGCACCAGCCGATTACGGCCGCGTATCGTTTGGTGAAGCGGGCGAACAATCCGGGCTTCTTTTGGCTATTCTCGACTTCGCCTTGCTTCTCCTTGGGCTTCAGCAAGTAGACGCTCAGCACGGGCACCAAGGTACTGGAGAGCACATACGAGAAAATCAAGGAAAAGCCCACGCCGAGCGTCAGCGGCATGAAGAGCGCGCGCAATGGGTCCTTCATGACGAAGGCCGGAATGAACACCGACAAGATGCAGAGCAGGGCGAGAAATCGCGCGACCGCGGTGGCTTGACTGGCGCGCAGCGCCGCCGTGGCCGTATTGGAAGTGTTCTCCAGTTGCACGTGCGTGTTCTCGATGGTCACCGTTCCCTCGTCGACGAGAATGCCGATCGAGAGCGCCATGCCGCCGAGCGACATGATATTGATCGAGTTGCCCGTCGCCCACAGGCCGAACAACGATCCCGTCAGAGCCAAGGGAATGTTGCTGACGACGACGAGCACGCTGCGCCAATCGCCGAGAAACAGAAGAATCATCAGTCCGGTCAAACCGGCCCCGATCGCGCCCTCGGTGGCCACGCTCTCGACGGCATGAACCACGGTCGGCGACTCGTCGAATTCGAACGTGATCTTGACATCCTTGGGAACGGCGTTATTGAAGACTTGCAGCGACTTGCGCACATCCGACACCACCTGCAGCGCCGAGCCGGTGTCTTTCTTAATGATCGGCAGGTGGATCGCCGTTTCGCCATTTACCAGCGCATAGCCATAGGTAATATCGGTCGCGTCCTCGACGGTCGCCACGTCGCGGAGATAGACGTTCCATCCCGGCTTCAAGGGAATATTCCCGAGGCGTTGGATATCCACCACCGTCGCGTCATTATGCACGATGGGCATCGAATCATGAACATAAACGTTTCCGGAGGGAATGACCGTATTTCCCTTCCGCAACGCCTCGATGATATGCTCTGGATTCAAGTTGTAGGTCAAGAGCTTGCGAGGATCGACGTTGATGACGATCGACCGCATGTTCGGACCGAAAGGAGAAATGGCCACGGTGCCGGGAACGTTTTTTTGCACCAAGGGGCGAATGAGGTTGTTGGCTAAATCCCCCATGGCGCCGAGGCTTGTTTTGTTGTCCTCGCTGCGGAAGACCAAGTAGCCGATCGGCACGCTGCCCTGATCCATGCGCATGATCATGGGCGGCAATGCCCCGGGCGGCATCCACGCCATCGATCGGTCGGACATCGCCACGACCTGCGCCATCGCCTGGCCCATGTCCGTGTCGTTGAAGAACGACAACTCGACCAGTCCCACCTGCTGAATATTCCGCGATTTGATGTCCGAGACCCCGTCGACGTATTGGAAGTACAACTCCAACTCGTTGATCACGAAGCCCTCGATCTGGTCGGGGCTCATCCCGATGAAATCCAGAAAGACATAAATCTTGGGAGTGTTCAGCGAGGGGAAGATGTTGACTTGCATCTTCTCAAAAGCCAGAAATCCAAGACTGAGCAGACCCACGATCATCATGGTGAGCGTGATCGGGTGATCCAGAGCCACGACCGTCGGGTTCGCGGAACTGGGGCTCTTCTCCGCCTTGTTCATTGCGATGCCCTTTCATTCGCGGATTACGCCGTCAACTGACCAACAGCCTGTTGAATATTTCAACCGACTTCGCCGCTATCAGGCGTCGCTAGGTCGTTAACCCGCCCCCGCCGCCGGTTCGCCGCGCTCGGCGGAACAGCCTTGACGGCTCCCCCGCGAGCCACTGCGGCTCGTTCTGGCGCGGCTGCGGCAAGGGAATGACGCGCGGACCGGCAAGGGGCAACGTCGATCACGGGCGCTTTTATCGGGTGACCCCCTCCTCTTGGGGGTTCTGGAGTGCAAGCGGCCATGCGGCTTCCCGCAAGCCATGCATTATACTGGTGGCGGCCGTGCGGGGTAGTCGCGGAATCGGATTGCTCGTCCAGGCCGTGCAGGCCGTGCATTTCGCGTGCCAAGCACATGCCCAACTCCGGAACAAGGCAGCCTGAGCAGCCTGTTGAATATTTCAACAAACTGATAGCCCTTACCTCCCTTCCTCATGACGGGAGAGGAGGGAATTGGGGGATAGGTTCTTACTCGTCCACGCGCCGATAGATGCCGTAATTCTCGGCCGACAGGGACTTCAAGAAGTTTTCGTGCTTGTTGCCCGCACGCTTCAATCCCACGCCAATCGAATAGATCGACTCGCGTCGCGCGCGATTCAGCAGGCTGATGGCCTTCACGATTTCGACCGGGTCATCGATCCGACCGCCGGACGGGGCGCCGTCGGTCAGGAAGTAGATCGCCTCGGCGTCGAATTGCATGGCCGCCTCGAGGGCGTCGAACGAAGCGGTTCGGACGGCGAGGTTTTGATCCATGATCCAGTACTCGGCCTCGCGCTTGCTTTTGGCGTCGGCCCTCACCAACGCCTTCTGCCAGACATACACTCCGCTGTTGAACGTGAGCAGTCCAAAGTAACAATCCTCGTCCAAGGCGCTGACCGCGCTGACGAGGTCACGCTTCGCCGCCACGATGCGCTCGCCGCGCATGCTATTCGATGTGTCGAGCACGAACACCATGCGCTTCGCATAGAGGGGAATTCCATAATACGACCCCGCGGCGTTGCCCTTGACGACCGATCGCGCCGAAGGGGGCGCGGGACGATTCGGATACTGAAAAGTCCGTTCATGCTCTTTCCACCAATTGAGCCACGCGTCGATGTTGACGCCGAACGTTTCGCCGGTCAGTTGCCCCAGATACTCGATGATGTCGCCGCGCAGCTCCCCTTTTTCATTTCCTAACACGCGAATCAACAAAGCCACGGCCTCTTTGTTCCTATAGCGCGTTGCCGCGCGGACCACGGCGCGGCGAAAGCCGAACTCCCGCTCGAACGTCTTCGACTTCGCCATCGCCGCGAGTTGGGGAAGCTCGGCGGGCAATGCCCTTTTGCCCAACTCCTCGGCGGTATCCGACATCATCACGACGGCTTCAGGCGTAGTGTCCGACACCTTGTCCAAATAGCCGAATACTCCCTCCTTGGCCTCCGGCGCATTCGAGGCCAGCAGGGCGCGAATGATCGGAGCGACCGACTCCAGTCCGCCTTTCGAGCGTCCTTCCTTGGTCAACGTATCGACAAGATATTTACAAACCTCGGGATTGTCCTTCATGGCCATCAGCGCGTTGTCGGCCGCGCGACGCACTTCCTCGTCCTTGTCCTTGAGACCGCGCGAGATACACGATTTCGCGACATCGGCGCCGGGATATTTAGTACTCAGCGCTTCGATCGCTTCGCGTCGCTCGCCGCTCTTGCGACTGGTGAGTTGCTGTTGCAGCTTCTTCCGAGCGACCACCTCGGCATCGGGCTCCTCGGCGGCCGAAACAGGCGCCGCGCCCAGCAAAGCTCCCAGCAAGCTCAGCCGAACGATCGCCGCGAAAAGAAATCGGATCGGCGCCAATGAAGACGCTGGCGGATCGGTTTTCATCATCGCTCCGCGAGGTTTCCAGAACTCAATGCCCAGCTCGCGCCAAAGCCCGCGAGTCCGCCAATATCAGCCGACGGGCGTCGCCTGGGCCAACGACCGCGCGACCGCTTCGCCGCGATTCTCTCGCGCGATTCCCTATTCAGCATACCTAATTTCCGAGCGCCATGATCGGATTAGCTCTTCCCCGTTTGCGCGGAATTACTTGCTTGTTTCGCCTTCTGCTGTTTTTTTTGTCCGCCTTGGCCGCGCCACAGAGGCGCTGCCAGTTCGGCATTCCAAACCGAATAGCTCTTGTTTAGCTGATCGACGATCTCGCGCTTCTCTCCAGCCAGATCGTGTTGCTCGCCGGGGTCCGCGGCCAGGTCATAAAGCTCTTGCGGCTGCTTGTTGCGTTGGAGCAATTTGTAATTGCCTTGCCGAATGGCATGCTGTTGGCCAAATCGCCAATACAGCGTTTCGTGCGGCGGTTGCTTGGCTTCGCCCAGCACGAAAGGCAAAAGGTTCACGCCGTCGATAGGTTTACCGCCGCCATGAGCGGCCCCCGCGGCCGCGGCGGCCGTGGCGCCGATGTCGAGCGAGATCACCGGTTGGTCATACACCTTGCCGCCCGGCAATTTGCCTTTCCATTGGATCAGGAAGGGAATACGGATTCCTCCCTCCCACACCGTGGCTTTATCTCCGCGCAACGGCCCGTTGTTGCTGCCGTTGCCCTTGGTGGGGCCGCCATTGTCGCTGATGAAAAAGATCAGCGTGTTCTCCTCGAGCCCCTTCTTGCGCAATGTTTCCATGACCTTGCCGACGCCATCGTTGAGCGCGCTCAGCATCGCCGCGTAGGTGCGTCGCTGTTCATCCGAGATGCCGCTGAAACGCGACAAATATTTCTCCGGCGCTTGCAGCGGGTTATGCACGGCGTTGTAGGTCAACAACAAGAAAAACGGCTTGTCTTGCCGACGATCGAGAAACGCGACCGCCTCCCGCGTGAAAGCGTCGGTCAGATATTCCGATTCGTCGACGGGCGTGTTGCCGCGATAGATGGGCGCGGCTTGCGCCGCCTTGCCCTTGCCGCGTTGGAAATACTGATGCGCCCCTCCCAGGAAGCCAAAAAATTCGTCGAATCCTCGCTGTTGCGGCCGATATTTTTCGTCAAAGCCGAGATGCCATTTGCCCACCAGCCCGGTCGAATAGCCCGCGCTCTTCAGCGAATTGGCCAGAGTTGTCTCGGTGAGTGGGAGGCCGAACTCCGCGGCCTTCTCGGTGTCTTCGATCGGTCCCGGATTGAATTCATGTCCGAAGCGCTCTTGATAGCGCGAGGTCAACAGGCCGGCTCGCGTCGGACTGCAAACGGGGCAGGAGACATAGCCATTTGAGCAGCGCACGCCAGCGGCGGCGATGCCGTCGATGTTGGGAGTTGGAATATCCTTGCAGCCGTTGAATCCGACGTCGCCATAGCCGAGATCGTCGGCCACGATTACCAGAATGTTCGGCTGCTTCGCGCTCTCGGCCGCGAATGCGGGCGGTCCGATCGGAAAACTGGCCGCGGCGATCAAGACGGTCGACATCCAGCGGTTGCGCTGGCGCCGAGTTTCAGTGGCGATCATGGGTTGTTCCATTCCAAGGATATGACTCGAAAAACGACTTTGGCGAGGACCGCGAAGAGCGATTGGCTCGCGCGAAGAAAAAGATGCCGTCGAAGAGAAGGATCCGTGCTTCATCACGCGAAAATATCACGCACGACCGTGCCGGCGACATCCGTCAGGCGGAAGTCGCGGCCCGCGTAGCGATAGGTGAGCCGCTCGTGGTCGAGCCCCATCAGGGCCAACAGCGTGGCGTGCAGATCGGTGGTATGCATCCTGCCCTCCACGGCGTGCAGGCCATATTCGTCCGTCGCGCCGTGGGAAAAGCCCTTTTTCACTCCAGCTCCCGCGAGCCACATGGGATAGCCCGTGATGTTGTGGTCGCGACCATCGGGTCCCTGGGCGGTTGGCAGCCTTCCAAATTCGCTGCCGAAGAGCACGAGCGTGTCTTCGAGCAACCCGCGCTGTTCCAGGTCGGCGAGCAAAGCCGCGGTTGGCTGATCGGTCGCCAGCGAATTGTTGATCAGCCCTTTATGCAAATTGTTATGTTGATCCCAGCCCGGATGGCAGACTTCGACAAACCGAACCCCCGCCTCGCTCAACCGCCGGGCCATCAGGCACTGGCGAGCAAAGCTGCCGGCCGCGCCGGGCTTCACGCCATACGCGTCGCGCACGGCTTGCGGTTCCCTGGAAATATCGAGCAACTCCGGCACCTTGCCTTGCATGGTGAAGGCCAGTTCATACGACTGAATCACGCCATCGAGTTGCTCCGGCGCGCCGGGGGCGGCGGCGAACTCGCGATTCATCGTTTGCACGAGGTCGATTTGACGTCGCTGCAAATCGGTGGGCGTTTGCGCCTTGAGATTGGGCACATACCCCATGTCGTTGATCCGCGTGCCTTGAAAATGAGCCGGCAAGAAGGCGCTGCCATAGTTCACCGCGCCGCCGAAGTTGGGAACCGGGTTGATCGTGATGTAGCCCGGCAGGTCTTGGTTCTCCGTGCCGAGACCATACATGAGCCACGCGCCCATCGAAGGACGCGTGAGCGAGGCGAGAGCCGTGCCGGTGTGCAACTGAATGACCGCCTGGGGATGTGCGGGCGTGTCGGTGTGCAAACCGCGGAGGAAGCATAGTTTATCGACATGCTGGGCCGTGTGGGGAAATAACTCCGAGACCCAGGTTCCCGTCTCGCCATATTGGTTGAATTTGAACTTCGACGCGGTGAGCACGCCTCCCCCCGGGCCGAACTTGCCATCGCTCTTTTGCAATGCCTCCTTGTATTCCCAGGTATCCATCTGAGACAAGGAGCCCTGCATGAACAAGAAGATGATTCGCTTGGCCTTGGCCGGAAAATGGGGCGCCTTGGCGCGAGCGGGCCCGGTTTCGCATGGGCCGGCTGGGCGTCCGGGGTCGCGGCTTTCAATCTGGGCGTCGTGTCGCCGAGCATGCTGGCGAGCGCCAGGAAGCCGAAGCCGGCGCTGGCGCTCTTGAGCGCGTCGCGGCGGGAAACTGCGCGGGAAATCGTTGGGGGCCGAATGGCGCGGTCATTTGCTTTCGCCTTTCGAAGCAAGATAGGAATGTAGATCGAACTTAACATGGCGGCGCGACAAACCGTGGCCACGCCCTGGCAATATCAGCGGGCACAGCGAAATTCCGCCGAGCCAAATAAGGCCTGGCAAAAACTGGCCCAAGCGGCGGTCTTGGCATCTGGCGCGGCAATCACCTCTTCTTTGACCGGCGCCGCGACCGCCACGATTTGGTCGGGGTTCACCGGCGGGGGCGCCGGCTTCTCGGGCTCCGCCGACTTCGCTTCCGACTTCGACTCGGCGCTGGCCGCGCCAGCGTCGTTCGCCGCCGCCACGAGATTTGAATCGCCACTGGTCTCCGCCGATTGCGGTTCGGGCGAACCGGTCGCGGGCAAGCGTTCCGCCCAGGCCGACTCATAGCTGGCGAGGTAGTTTCGAGCGCGATCGATCTCGCTCGGTGTTCCATCCCGTCCCAGGGTCAACCGATACGCAAGCTGCAGGCGATCGACGTCGTTGGACAGGTTCTCACGAAGCACTCGCTCGGCCAGTTCCAACGACCGGCGGCGAACGAACGGGTCGTTGAGCAAGTAAAGCGCCTGGGGAGCAACCGTGGTCGGCTCGCGACGGCCAGTGACCATGCCTTGCTCGGCGAAGTCGAACACCTCGAGCGATGTCGGCGTGAGACCACGCAACAGCGGCAGATAAACGCTCCGATGGCGACTCGCTCGCGCCGCCTCGCCGACCCGTCGGGCATCCGCGCCAATATTGTTCATTTCGACCACCTTCAAGCTTTTCGCGATCGAAGCTTCGGCCGGCTTCGATTCCAAGGCGCCGGCGGCCGCCAGCGCGGCGTCGCGCAACTCCTCGGCGTCGAGCCAGCGCGGACTGTGCCGCCAGATCAGGCGATTGGCCGGATCGACGTTCATCGCCTCACCGCTTGCCTCGCTACCCAGGCGATACGCGTGGCTCAGCACGACGGAGCGAATCAGTCGTTTCACGCTCCAGCCATCCTGACGGAAATGAATGGCCAGGTAATCCAGCAACTCGGGATTCGAGGGCACGTCGCCCGTGGATCCAAAATTATCGACGCTCCGCACCAGGCCCTCGCCGAACAGCCGCTGCCAAATGCGGTTGACCATCACGCGCGGCGTCAGTGGATTTGCCGGATGCGTTAGCCACTGTGCCAATTCGAGGCGGCCACTTTGCGCGGGGCCGACGCGCGGCTGATCGGGAAAGGCGAGAAGCGACAGGAAACCGCGAGGCGACACCGGCCCCAGCTTTTCGGCTTCGCCACGAATGCGGATCTCGGTATCGGCGATCTGTTTTGCCTCGCGGACTCCGATCGCCACCGCCGCTCCACTCGCGGCGGGATCGGTCAGTTGAAAAAGCTCATTTCGCAGTTTATTCATTCGCTGCCTCGCGATGGCACGCTTGGGGCGACCGTCCGGCCCCTTGACATCTCCCTCGGGGTTGCCCTTGAAGGCGTTGAAGGCCGCTTGAGCCTCGTTCAAGTCGCGCTTCAGGTTTTCGATTTTTTCATCTGTCGCCGCGTCGTTCGCGGGCTTTCCTTCACCCAGATAAATGAGCTTGTCGGTGTCGTAATAATCCAGCCCGCCGCCGCCCATTTTGTTCCGCACTCCCGCGCACAGGTCGGTGCTGGTGAAGATGCCCGCGAGCGCGTAATAGTCGGCGGTGGGCACGGGGTCGAACTTGTGATCGTGGCAGCGGGCGCAGCTCACGGTGAGCGCGAGAAGCGATCGGCTCACGGTGTCGATCTGCTCGTCGACATTGTCCATGACGAAGCGGACTTTGAAACGCTGATTGACATCCTTGACGCCCAAGGCCAGGAATCCCGTGGCGATCACGTTTTCCTCGTGATCGGCGGTCGACTGGGCGGGCAGCAAGTCGCCGGCCAACTGCTCGTGGATGAATTCGTCGAACGGCTTGTCCGCGTTGAAGGCCGCGATCACGTAGTCGCGGTAGCGCCAAGCCTGGGGATAGGGCACGTTTCGAGACGAGCCGGTCGATTCGCCATAACGGGCCACATCGAGCCAGTGGCGCCCCCATCGCTCGCCAAAGGCCGGAGAAGCGAGCAATCGGTCGACCACTTTTTCCAGCGGGTCGCTCGAGTCGTCGGAGACAAAGGCGTCGATCTCGCTTGGAGTTGGCGGCAGTCCGGTCAGGTCGAATGTCACGCGACGAATGAGCGTGATTTTGTCGGCGTCGCGCCGGCGTGAGGTTGTGCTCGCGCAGGCGACTCCACAGAAAACGGTCGAGGTCCGAGCGGCTCCAGGCATCGTCGATCGATTGCGGCGGCGTTGGCGAACCGAATGGGCGCCACGCCCAATGTTCGCTCCGAAGTTGATCGTAGTCCACATGCCGACTGGAAGCGTCATCGGGCAGCGATTCCAGCGGCCAGACGGCGCCGCTGGCGATCCATTGCTTCAGCGTGTCGATCTGTTCCGGCGCGAGCTGCTTGTTGGGCGGCATCTTCAGGTCGCCGCGCGTGTGCGATACGGCCTCCACGAGCAAGCTCTTGTCGGGATCTCCGATCACAATCGCGGAACCGCGACCGCCGCCGTGCAGTAGACCGTTGCGATCGTCGACCCGCAGCTCGCCAGCGGCCTTCGTATTGGCCGAATGGCAAGTGTAACAATTGTCCGCCAGCAACGGCCGTACTCGTTTCTCGAAGAATTCGAGCGCGGCGGGATCCTGCTGGGCCTGTTCCTCGGCCCGGCAAGGCTGCGCCATTTCACCGATCACGACAATCGCCAATGTCGCCCTAAACACGCGGGTCCAACCGGAGCCCACGACGACGCGAGGGAAAACCCAATTTCGGGGCCGGCGACCCCAAAACGATATGAGGAGGTAGGTCGAAAACATGGGGAGCCGGTTTCTTGAAGAAGTCGCTTCCGGGGCGCCCGGTCAGCAACGGCTTGGTGGTTTAAAAGGGCTGGCTCGCGCGAGCCTCGCCATCCGATAGTCGCGGCGCTCACCAAACGATTACGGTGAGGGCCTCACGCCATTTTCCAAAGTCATTCATGCGGCAATTCCCGCCCAGTCGTCGATCGTGGACCTCGAATAGACCCGCGGCCCGTCGATTAAACCCGCCAGATTCCAGAAGGTATCGCCGGCCGCGAATTTTTTTTCCGGTTCAGGAATTGGTTTTCCGCTCCTCTCCCGTGGTCAGTCGTCGCACTTTCCGCATGCGCGACCAACATCGCGCTCCAAGCAGCCCGATCGCCGCCATCGAGGCCATTACCCAGGTCGCGGGCTCGGGGACCAGGGATACCAGCAAGTCCACTTGGTTGGGAGTGTTGTATACGAACGTGTAGCTGTATCCCGTGGGAACGGAGCCGATCTGGAGGCCGCCGCCGTCGCCCGTTTGATACAGCGAGCCGGTGTAGGAAAAGAGTTCGTAAGCCGTCGGGCCGGAAAGAGCGGCAAAGCTTGAAGATGAAATGTTGAGCCGCGTGCCCCCGAAGATGCTGAGGTTACCATTGACGCTGATCAAGTCGCTGCCGTTGGCCGTGCCGAGCTGGTAGTTCAGGGAGGATTGGGCGTCGGCGAGGTTCACCGAGCCGAGCGTGAGGTTCGCCGGCAAGGCGCCGCCCGCGCCTCCGAGGCTTGGCGCCAACTGTCCGCCGCCGACGCTTAGCGAACCGGTGATCGCGCCATTTCCGGCGAGCGTGCCATCGACGACAACCGGTCCACCGCCGGTGGCCGATCCGCTGGAATTCGAGGCGACAAGCGTCGCGCCGACCGCCACGCTCGTGCCACCACTGTAGGCATTCGCGATGCTGAAATTCGCCACCCCGGCGGTGACGTTCACGCTTATTGTATTCGCGCCATCATCGACAATGGGCGCATTTCCGACGGTGATCATGCCGGGGCCGGCGAAAGCGACGCTTTGGGGGCCGTGTGAACCACCAATGATACCGCCGGTTAGGGCCAGCGTGTTGCCGCTGGCCGTCGCGACTTGCGAGATCGCGAGGCTGTTGTCGAGCGTGATGGCGCCCGAGAACGTCGAGTTGCTGTCGGTGGCCCCGCCGATGGACAATGTGCCGACAGTTACGCTGCTGGCCACGTCGATCGGGTTGGAGAACGTAAAGGCGCCATCGATCAGCAGGCTCGCGGTCGCGCCGCTGGCCGGACCTCCAAGTGTCACCGGTCCCGTGCCCAGGGCGCCGCTCGTCGAGCCCACGTTGCTTACTCCCACCAGCGCCCCGCCACTGGTGATCGTCGCTCCGCCGCTGAATGTGTTATTGCCCGAGAACAACCACGAGCTGCCATCGACGACGAGACTCGTCGTGTTCGTGGAACTGCTGTCGAGAATGATCGGGGCAAAACTGTTCGTTCCGATGTAGCTACCGCCGAACGACAGGGTCACGGGCGACGTGGCGGTGAATCCCAGGGCGCCGGCGTTGTTGATGTTCAAAGCGCCGGAGCCGATGTTATTGATCGTGGCGTTGCTCTCCGCCGTGAACAGACGATTCGCCGTGTTGCCCACGCCGGTGTAGTTCAGCGTGGCGACGCCACCGTTCGTGGCGTCGAAGAACAATCGCGCGTTGTCGTTCGTGGTCGGAGCGCCCAAGCTGCCGGCAGTGGAAATGCTGGTGTAAGTACTGACGTTGACGGTGACGTTTTCGATCGTGGTGACGCCCGTGTAGGCGTTGGCCCCATTGAGAGTTAACGAACCGCCTGAAATAGAGGAATTGGCAATCAAGCCGCCAGTGTTGTTCGAGGATATCTTGTTGTTGAAGACGACCGTGTTTCCGTTGACATCAATGCTGATTGCGCCCGTGCTTTTGGTCACGGCCCCGATCAGCGCGGAGACATCCTGGGTATTGCCGGGGGCATACTGCAGTGTTCCGCCCAGGAAGGTGAGATTGGTTCCGGGGCCCAGAGCGCCAGAGACGAAATTCAGAATGCCCGATCCGGCGCCCAACGTGGTTCCCCCCGAGTAGGAATTATTGCTGTTGGTTAGTGTCAACGTGCCGGCGCCGTTGTCGGTCATTTTGCCAGAGCCCGCCAGCAACGCGCTAATCGTGGCGGCGCCGGCGTTGCTCGCCGTGTACGACGCGCCGGAGAGCGTTCCGTCTTGAATCACGCCGCCCGAGATCGTCACCGCGCCAGTTTGTTGGCTGGTGGCGCCGAGGTCGAGTGTTCCGCCGCTGGCCGCGAGGGTGTTCGCTATCGCGCCCAGCGTGCCCGAGCCCGACATTTGCAATGTGCCGCTGCTCAAAGTGACCGGCCCGCTGAACGTGTTCGCCGCGGAAAGCGAAACGGTGGCCGAACTGTTCACGGTCAGGCCACCCGCGCCGGAGATGATGCCGCTGATCGTGGTCCCGCCCGACCCCGTGTCGGCGATCGTGAGCAGATTGCCGCGATTATTCACATTGCCAGAGACCGTCAGCAGGCTGGAACTGTTGTTGCTCCAGCTCTGCGGACCGCCCAGCGCCAGGTTGGCGCTGATCGTGTCGGGGCCCGCGCCACTTTGCGACACGATGCCCACTCCGATCGCGGGGCCGCCCGCGGCGGCGTTGAATCCCGCGGCGGTGATCGTCAGCGTATTGCCCGAATTGGCGCCGGGGGCGACCGTCGAGCCAGTCGAGTTGGCCGTGCCCGAGCCGGTGAACGTCAGGCTGTTGATGGTGAAGCCGCCATCGAGCGTCGTGCTGGCGTTTTGCGTCGCGCTGTTGGCGGTGAGGTACACGTCCGTCGTCGAGCCGGGAAGGGCGCCCGTGTCCGTTCCACCGGAGGCGGCGGTCAGCCAGTTCGTTGCATTTGCCCCCGTGAGCGTGCTCCAAGAGCCATCCCCTTGCGCCGCCCCAATACGCGGCGGCGGGAAACGCGGCGTTCGCGGTGACGACCAAGTTTTCCGCCGTGTTCGTGCCGTTGGGCGTGAGTGTGTATGTCGTCGTGACCGGGCCGTTGACGATCGTTTCAACAGTCGAGCCATTGCTGAATTGAAACGCCCCACTGGAGCTTGGCGCGAGGCCCCCGGGAAATGTAATCAGCGGGTATGTTCCGGGCGAAAGCGTGGCGCCCGCCAGGTTGATCGTCGTGGCGCCCGCCAGACTAAGCTGGCCTTGGTCGGCGATCGTATCGACCGCTCCCGAGGTTGGGGCGTTGAAATCAAGCGTGCCGCTGCCGAGCGTCAGGCCGGTGTTGCTCGCGCCGGAGTTTACGTTGAGCGTCGTCGCGATGGAGTTCGAGTCGACGAATTTGAGCGTGCCATCGAGCGTCACGCTGCCCGATGAGCCGGTTCCGATCGTGTAACTGCTCGCGCCGCTCGTGGCGCCGGCGATTTGCAGCGTCGCGCCGCTGGCCACCGTCACGGCCGTTCCGCCCAGCGATCCGCCCGCGGCCAGTGCCAAGGCGCCCGTGTTGACGCTTGTGGCGCCGGTGTACGTATTCGCGCCGGCGAGCGTCAGCGCGCCGGCGCCGCCGAGTGTAAGAGAGAGCGGCTGCGCTCCGCCGTCGGCCAACACGCCCGCGAAAGACGACGAGACCGGCACATTGACGTTCAAGGTGGCCGGAGTCGTGGCGCTCGCGTTCTCGACGGTGTTCGTGCCAGCGCCGGCGCCGGCGGTCAAGCCGACGATGGTCGTCGAGTTGCCGTTGAGTTGCACCGTGCCCGTGTCGGCGGCGGTGAAGCTCAGCGAGGCGCCGGTCGGCGCGCCGAAGGCCGTCGTGCTGCCGGCGATCAACGTGCCGCCGTTCACGGTCGTGCCGCCGGTGTAGCTATTGGACCCGTTCAAGGAGATGAACCTGAGGGCGTTACCCGTCGTAAGAATAATCTTGCCATTGCCGTTGATATTGCCGGCGAAAGTCAATGTGTCCGCGTTCGTGTTTTCCTGCACGTATACCGCGCCATTGAGCAGAATGTTGCTGTTGAATGTTTGGTTGTTATTGCCTTCGAGCAACTGGTCCGCCGTCGAGGTGTTGACGGTAATGGGATTGTAAATCGTCGCATTAGCGCCGTTGAGAAGCAGCGTCGTGGAGACGGCGCCGCCGTTCAGGGTGACCGTGCCGGTTCCAAACCCGCCGGAAGTCTGCGTGCCCGCGGCGCTGGTTTCGACCTTGCCCGCGTTCAGGTTCAGCCCTCCACTAAAAGTATTGAGGCCGTTTAGTTGTAGGATCGCGCCGGTGTCCGATACATTCGCGGCGATGCTCGCGGGGCCATTCGCGCCGTCGCTGACGACTCCGGTGAGAATCAGATTGCCGGTAAGGGTATCGGCCCCGCTGACCGTGATCGTGGGACTCGCATTCAACGCAATCGTGCCACCGTTGAAATTGACGTTGAAATTATCGGTTTCGGCATAGGTAAAGCTGCCGTTCACGGTCGTGGCGTAGGCCACCAAGGCCTTGTTGCCTGAGCTCGTGTTTTCGATCGTCACGCCGTCATTGATGGCGACGGCGCTGTTCGCGGCGCCGAAGGGCTGGGTGCTCATCAGATCGACCGTGCCGTAGGCAAGGGTGGTGCTCGCGGTGTACGTGTTCACGGCGTCGAATATCACGATCCCCTGATCGGAGCTGCCGCCGATCGTGACAGTTCCCCCAGCGCCTCCCGAAATGACGCCATTCAGAGACAACGTGCCCCCGGAGCCGGCGATGATCGAAGTGTTTTGCGCCGACGCCGGGAATGCCAACTTCGCGGCAATCGTGTCGGTTCCGCTCGTTTGACCGTCGGTGCTGATCCCGCTTGAGCCAAGGGTGAGAATTCCCCCGGAGCCGAGCGTCCAACCGCCCGCTGGCGTGTTGAATTGCAATCCGCCGATGCCGCGATTCGCGGTTACCACGGGCGGATTGGTCGCGACCGTTCCGCTGAAAAGACCGATGTTGGTGATCAAATCATTTGCTGGGGCGACGCCACCCACCCAGTTTCCCGCGGTGGCGAAGGTTGTGTTCGCGGCGCCCGACCAAGTGATGTCGGTTTGCGCGAGGGAACTTCGAGCGGCAAGTAGCATTGCGAGCGCGACCGCCGTATTGGCCGATCGAGCTAAAGTAGCGCGGGTTCGTCGCGACAATCGCAAGGGTATAAATCTAGTTCGCATCAATGTTTCTCGCTGAAAAATATGAGTATTGCGGCTCTCGCGAAACACCGGCTTGATTTCACGAAGCCGTCAAAACGCGTCCGCTGGAATTAGTTCGGAGCCCGCGCGCGAGCCGAGCCCTTGCCACACGAGCAAGGAAATATCCTCGGTCGCGAACTGCACGCTGCCGTCGCAAAGCACGAAGTTCACGCCGCCGGGATGACGACTAGTGGCCGTGATCGCGCCACCGTAGTCGTTGAACCCGGCTCCCATCGAGTTCGGGCTGGCCACCCGCACGCAGGCAGGCGTGTTGGGCCCCAGAACATGCGTGTAGCGCGACGTGCAATAATTGCCGTTGATCCAGTCGCGCCCGGAGTAGGAATATTGATCGCCTCCCACCATCGTCGATGGACTGAGAGCGCCACACTTTTGCTGCAATCCCGCCACGGTCGAGGTGCTGGCGTTGTTCTTGACTCCAAAGTAATCGCTAACCAACTCGACGGAATTGTCGTTGCTGTCGCCGAGGGCGCGTTCGCTAAACAGCGACGTCTTCGACGTCCCATCGGTCACCTGCTTAAGCGAGACCGTGGTGTTGGTAAGGAAGATGCCGTTGTTCCGCTCGCACGCGTTGGTCGCGCCGCTGTTGGTGGTGATTCCGACATCGCTTCCCGCATTCGCGCGGTAGTTGTTCCTTCCCCAACCGACCTGATTGTCCGATACCGAGCCATCGAGCATGCGATCCCCGATTTCGGAAGGGCACAAGAACTCGGCGATCGTGTACAGCCGCGGAGGGCTGCCGCCGGTTCCGATCGAGGTGTTGATTAGCTTGGAGATGTCGGACTCCTCGAGATACGGCAGGATCAGCACATGCTGGCTATAGGTATTGGGTTGCTGTCGCCCCATGGGAAACGTCTTTTTGGCGTCGACGAAGTTCAGCGTCGCCAAGCCAATTTGCTTGAGGTTGTTGGAGCATCCGCCACGCCGGGCCGCTTCTCGCGCGGCCTGCGCGGCAGGCAGTAAAATCGAGGTCAAAACGCCGATGATGGCGATCACCACCAACAGTTCGACCAATGTGAATCCGTTCCTTGCGCGCGGCTGTTGGCCGCAATTTGGTAATGGTTCATGTTCGGTTGGCGCGCATCAGCGGCGGATTGAGGCAGACGCGCTTCTGGAAGTCCAGTCCGGCGCAAGTAAGAGAGAAGAGCTCTCGATAGCTCGAGTGGCTACACGGTGGCCGGCCTCAGCGACCGCGCTCGTGAGCGAGCACGGGCCGAACAACGCGGCGACCGAAAGATTCCGCCGTTAGTTCACGCGACAACACGCGCCGCCAGGCGCCAGCCCGAAGCTGGCGTCGCATGCGGCGTCAAGTCGATGAACTTGCCAACCGAACACGGTTGGCGAGGCGCCCGGGGCAGTCAGCGGCTTCGGCAGATCCTTGCCGAGACGGTCCGACTGACGCGCCCGAGAGCGGACAGAAAGAATGCTAATTGGCATGTCGTGATTCCTGAGCAACAGGTCACGCGCCTCCGGTTTTCCCAGTTAGCGTCGTCCGAACTTGTAAATAATGCCTCGCCCTCCGGCGAGCACTCGATCGTTTAATGACGAGTAATCCGATCAAGATTCGCATGATTATAGATATCATCGGATTCAGGTCAATAGCCGCATAAAAAATTTTCCGAGATCAGCGGGAATGCGACGGCTCTTCCGTTGCCGAGTTGCTATAACTACCAAGAGCTTCCGTGGATTTCCTCGAAAATCACCAAGACCTCGTTGATGGTTTCCCATTTCTGGTCGTTAATCACCGAGCATGTGATTTCGCCCCGCGTCGATTCCGCCGAGGTCGAAGAGCGGCTGCGCCGGGCGCGGGCTTCGCTGCCGCGGCCGGTAGTGTGGCTGCTTGGCAAAACCCAGTCGGGCAAGTCGTCGATCGTGCGGGCCATCACCGGCAGCACGCTCACCGAAATCGGCAACGGCTTTCGCCCCTGCACTCGCACCGCGAGGCTTTATGCGTTTCCCGATGAATCCGATTGCCTCATCCGTTTCCTCGACACTCGCGGCTTGGGCGAAGCCAACTACGACCCGGCCGAAGACATCGCCTACTGCCAGGGGCAATCGCATCTGCTGCTGGTCGTCGTGAGGGCAATGGATCAGGCGCTGGCCGCCGTGACCGACGCGGCCCGCGCGGTGCGCAAGGCAATGCCCGACATGCCGGTGATTGTGGTGCAAACATCGCTGCACGACGGTTATCCGCCCGGCGTCGGCCATTTGCTGCCCTATCCGTTCGGCAAGCCGGACAGCTCCGCGGCGCCGCTCGACTTGGTTCGCAGCCTCGAGCGTCAGCGGCACGACCTCGCCCATGTGGCCACGCGGTTCGTGCCGGTCGATTTCACGTTGCCCGAAGACGGTTATTCGCCGGAATTCTTCGGGCTCGAGCAACTCTGGAACGCGATCGACGCCGAACTGCCTGTCGGCTTGCGGAATCTACTGGGTCAGCAACCCGGCCTCCGCGATGAGTTGGCGCAAATGTTTTATCGCAAAGCGTGGCCGCATATTGTTGCCTCGTCGGTGGCGGCCGGCGCCGCGGGAGCATTGCCGGCCGTGGGCATTCCCCTGATCGCGGCGATCGACGCCAAGATGTTTCACGCGATCGCCTCGATCTATCAACAACCGCTCACCGGCCGCATCATGGGCGAACTGGGCGGTGCGCTGGGCACGAAATTCGTCGTCGACATGGCGGGTCGACAGTTAATGGCCCTGATCCCGGTCGTGGGAACCGCCGCCGCCGCGCTCGCCACGGCCGCCAACACCTACGCGCTCGGCTGCACGCTCTGCTGGTACTTCGCGCAAGTCCGGCAAGGCATCGCCCCCACCGCCGAAAGCCTCCGAAAATGCTTTAGCCAAGAGGTGGAAGATGGTCGCAAGCGAATGGCCGAATACATGAAACACCGCGCCGCGTCGTCGGGCGCATGATGCGAACGCCCTTTGCCGGCGAGGAACCCCCAGGATGAAGTGGTTGCAGCTCTTGAATCTTCGCCTAGTGCTGCGAATGGTCGTGTTCGCGGCGCCCGCCGCGCTCTTGATCGCGCTCGGCTGCCTCTGGCTCTACGAGCGGCATTGGCTGCTCCTGTTCGTGGCGATCGACGCGGCGGTCGCCCTCGCTGGCTGGGTGGCGATCAAGACGCTCGACGCCCGCCGACCGCGCAAGTCCTTCGACGCCCGTCCGCCCAGCGATCGTTGGCCGCCCGCGGGAATCGAAGCCTGGAAAGACGTGCAAACCCTGGCCGATCGACGGGAAACCGCGCCGCCCGCGCTCGACGATCGCGACGCTTGGCTCGCGGCGTTCATCGAAGCATTTGAAGTCGTCGCTCGGCGATTTCATCCCGACTCAAAGCGCCCGGCCCTCGAAGCGCCGATTACCGGCGTGCTGCAAGTCGTCGAGCGGGTTGCGCGACTGCCGGGAACAAATCCAAGACCTCGTGCCGCTGGCCGATCGCGTCACGATCGCCGACGCCGACCGAACTTGCAAGTTGGGCCCGCTAGCCAACCAAGCGATCAACGCGGCGTATTGGGCCTATCGCGTCGGGCGGCCCTTCATAAATCCCTCGGCGGCAATCCTCAATGAAGCGCGGTTGAAGTTTTTCGGCTTTGCCGGCAAAAATCTGGCCGACGAACTGACGCGCTGCGCGACGCGATTCGTGGTCGAGCAAACCGGCCGCTACGCAATCGATCTCTATAGCGGCCAGTTTTCGCTGGCCGAGCCGGCTCTCGAACACTTGGGCGCCGACAAGCCGCTGCAAGTGCTCGTGCTCGGGCAAACCAAGGCCGGCAAGTCGAGCCTCATCAACGCCATGTTCGGGCAAATGCGCGCCGCCACCGATGTGCTGCCCGCCACGAGCGCGATCACCGCCTATCGACTCGAACGCGACGGCGACTTGAAGGCAATGGTGTTCGACACGATCGGGTTCGCGGGCGTCGACGATAGCGCTGCCCGCGCCAAGCTCGACCGGGAGCTCGAACGGTGCGACCTCGTGATCGCGGTGGTTTCGGCGCGGGCGCGGTGCGCGAGGCCGATCGCCGCTTGCTCGATGAATTCCGGCGCGAGATGGAGTCGCTCACCATGCGAGCCCCGCCGCCGATCGTGGTCGCGCTGTCGCACATGGACACCGTGCGCCCGATCCAGGAATGGCGCCCGCCCTACGACATTGCCCAGGGCCAGTCGACCAAGGAGCGCAACCTGCGCGAGGCCATCGAGGCCGTGGCCGGAGATTTGCAAGTCGCGGCCGAGCGGATCGTGCCGGTGTGCCTGCGGCCCGAGTCAATCTACAATGTCGACGAATCGCTCTGGCCGCTGATCGTGCGAACCTTGCCCGAGGGCGATCGGGCCAAGGCGCTGCGAGTGCTGGCCGAGACACGGAGCGCCGAGCAGTGGGAGAAACTCAAACGCCAGTTAACCGGCGCCGGCCTGGGCGCGGTTCAGTTACTCGGCTCGCTGGCAGCGAGGCGCCTGACGCCGAGAAGCGGGTGTGATCCGGCGGAGGGGACGGCGATATCGACATCCGACCACGGCAGCGAGGCGCCTGACGCCGAGAAGCGGGTGTGATAGGCAATTGCCAGAACCAGATGATGCTCGCTCGCTGGCAGCGAGGCGCCTGACGCCGAGAAGCGGACGGCCGAAATAGTCGAGCTTATTGTTTCAAGCCCGCCGAGAGCGGTGGGGACTTGGCGGTGGGCAATTCGAGTTCGAGAAGCTTCGCGATCGTGGGAGCGATTTGGAGATTGCTGATCTTCCCCAACGAACCGCCGTGGCGCACACCCGCGCCCGACAGCACACAGGTCGCCTCGAGTTCGCTATTATCCGGCAAGTAGCCGTGGGCGCCGGCGTGGCTGTCGCGCGGCAATCTTATATTGTCGCCCTGGTCGCTATCGCTGAACGAGTAACCGCGCTTGGCCGCCAGCCAGAGATCGGGCGCGTGCGGGTCTTCGGCCGGCGTGGCTTGCCCGATTTCATGGAACCGATCGGGGCCATACACCGCCGCCACGCCTTCGACGCGCGGCAAGAGCTCGAGCAGTTGCGCCCTGATTTCGGCGCGGCGCGAGTCGTCGAAGATCGTGAGTTGAGCCGCGCCGCCCTGGCTGATCGACCACGCCAGCCGCTTGGGCGCGCCGCCATTGGCGCTTTTTACATCGCTCGATTTCGCGTCATTGGATTTCGCGTCGCTCGACTTGGCCCCGCTGGGCACGAGCCCAAGCTGCTTGAGCAGCACATTTGGTCGAATCTCGATATCGATTGGGAAGAATCCATGATCGCTCACCACGATCAGCGTTGTTCGGTCGCGGCGGGGCGAGCGCTCGATCGCTTCGACGATATCGCGAAGCCGATCGTCGCCATAGCGCACTGCCCAATAGGCATCGGGCGAGCTCGGTCCGGCGCGATGCTCCACATGGTCAATCTCGACCAAATGCACCATGAGCAGATTCGGGGCATGTTTCTCGATCACCTGGGCCGCCATGCGCGCGTAGAGCCAGTCGCGACAAGGTCCGCCGTGGGTGGCCGTGCACCAGGCGCCTTGCATGTCGACCGGAACGCCCTCGCTTCGCAACTCGTCGAGCCACGAGGCCGTGCCATATTGCTTCCAGGCGTCGCCCAACATGTCGGGCACGGTCCAGTCGATCGACTTCGCGTTGCGCGTGGCCGGCCAAATGACCGACGCGGTCTTGAGTCCGGCCGCGTGCGCGGCGTCGTACACCGTGGGCGCCTTCACGATTTCGTCTTTGTCGAACACGGGGTCGCAAAGCAGGGTGACTGTTTTTTGCGTGGCCCGATCGATAAACGAATTGCTGAGCACTCCATGCACGCTGGGCGCGACTCCGGTGACGAGCGTTGTGTGGTTTGGCCAAGTGTTCGTGGGGAAAACACACACCATGCCGCTGGCCCGTGCGCCCTCGCGAGCCAAGCGGCGCAACGTGGGCATGTCGGCCTTGGGATCATCGAGGTAGAACCCGGCCAGACCATCCATGCTCACCAGCACCACCGCGCGATCGGCGGCGGGGCGACCGCCATCGGCGGCGTGGACCATGCGCCCAATCAGCAAAACCGAAGCAATCGAAACGCAAAGACGCACGGCCAGCGGAAATCGAACCATGGGGAGTTCCGTTTCAACGCGAAGATGGCAATCACGATGTCGCGAGCTCGTCGGCACTTCTTCACCGGTCTCACTTCTTTGCAGGCGCGACGGCGGGCTCCTTGGGCGGAGCGGCGCCGACCTTGACCGCCAGATTCACGAGTTGCTGATTGCGAAACACGACCAGCGGCACGACGCGCCCCACTTCCGTGAGGCTCACCATGTTGATCAGGTGCAGGTCATCGTCCACCGGAACGCCATCGTACTTCAGCACCACGTCGCCGGCGAGCAATTTGCCCGCTTCGGCCGGCGATCCCGGCGTGACACGCGTGATATGCGCCCGCGCGGCCGCCGCAGGCCGACGCTCACGGCCACGGCCGGGCTGAACTTGCGATCGAGCGCCACGCCCATGAAAGCCCGTTGCACCGCCCCACGTTCGACCAACTGCTTGGCCACGACCATCACGATGTTGATCGGAATCGTGAAGCCGATGCCTTCGCTGCCGCCGGAACTGCTGGCGATGGCGGTGTTCATGCCCACGACTTCGCCGCGAAGATTGATGAGCGGTCCGCCGCTATTGCCGGGATTGATCGCGGCGTCGGTCTGGAGGAAGTCCTGGAAATGCACTTCGTCGCCGAGCTTCAAGTCGCGGCGTCCCTTGGCGCTGATGATGCCAAACGTGACCGAATGGCTCAGCCCAAACGGACTCCCGATCGCCAGCACGAAATCGCCGATCTCGACCAGATTGCTGTCGGCCAATTGCGAGGTGGGCAGCCGAGAGTCGGGCACTCCCATCACCGCGATGTCGGTTTCCGGGTCGCTCCAGACTTTGGTCGGATTCAGCACCCGGCCGTCGGTAAGCCGGATGCGAATATCGACGAGCGTCGCGTTTTTGATCACATGGCGATTGGTGATCACATAGGGCCGCTCGCCAAACTTCACGATGAAACCCGAACCGGCCTCTTCCACATCGCTATGGCGGCCGTAGAGGCTTTTGTCGGCGTCGATATGCACGACCGTCGGCCCGACGAGTTTGACCACTTTTTTAAGCACATTGCTCTGCCGCTCGAGCAGCGACACTTCTTGGGCGAGTTGCTCGAACTGCTCCTTGCGATGAGAGGCCGATTCGTCGTCGTCGATCCCGTCTTGGGCCCGGGCCGGCAGCGCGAGCCCAGCCGCGAGGGCCGCCCAAACGGCAAGCGTGCCGCGGGCGAGCAAGCCGCTAGGTCGCCATCTCCATGCTCGGCCGCGAGAACCTAGGGGGCAAAACACCGCCGGCGGGACAAAACGGCACATGGATGAGATCTCGCAAAGAGGAACGGCGAATTTATAACGGACCGAAGGCGATGCAATTTCACGATAAGAACCTCGCGCTCGATTGGCAATGGCGACGCGTGTCGCGAACGGGCGAACTTCGCCGCGCCCGGCCAAGCCGCGACAAACACGCCGATGAGCTCGCCCGCTGGGACCACGCGGCCCGGGCGACCCCAATCGGCATCCTGCGGCGGTTTGACATTCATCTCTCGGCTTGGGAAAACAGAACGCTAGCGGTTGGAGCGATCGATGGCTCGCAATGCCGCTTTTGCCGTTTTTCCCGTTTTTTTCGAGCCCATCTTTTATTCCGCGCTCGCCCCAGCCGCCCGAGGGAACTCGGCCGAGGGCGCGAGCGTCTAACCATTCCGAGGGCGCCGGGTGAGCGACGACACCCAGCTCATTGACGAAGCGCTGGCCGGCCGGTCCGCGTCGTTTGGCCAATTGGTCCTGAAATACCAGGATCGACTGTTCAATTCGATGGCGCAACTGCTCGGCTCGGCCGACGACGCGCGCGATGTGACCCAAGACGCCTTCGTGCAAGCCTTCGTCAAGCTCGACTCGTTCACACGGCAAGCCGCGTTTTACACTTGGCTCTATCGGATTGCGTTTAATTTGGCCATCACCCTCCGACGCCGCCAGCGGCGCACGCTCTCGCTCGACGCCAGCAAGGACGCGACCGGAGAAGAGCCGTCCAGCCCGGTCGAATCGCCCGACGCCGCCTTGGCGCGCGACGAGCGCGGCGCCCAGGTGCGCGCGGCGCTCGCGATGCTCAGCGACGAGCACCGCGCGATCCTCGTGTTGCGAGAACTCGATGATTGTTGCTATGAAACCATCGCCGCGATGCTCGAACTGCCGGTGGGCACCGTGCGCAGTTGGTTGTTTCGTGCCCGCGCCGAACTGCGGACCCATTTGAAAGCCATGCTTCAAGAAGACGCCCACTAGGAAAAACCCGCGGCGAACGGCGAGCCTGGGGTCGAGATCGTTTATGACCGAACCGGTGAATGAAGAACTGCTCAGCGCCTACCTCGACGACGAGGTAACGCCCGACGAGCGCGCGCTCGTCGAACAGCAGCTCGGTCAAAGCGCGGCGTGGCGGCAGTGTCTTGAAGAGATGCGCTCCTTGCGGGCCAGCATCCGGGCGCTGCCCCGATTCAAGCTCAACCGCAATCTCGATGCGCGGGTGCTAGCCGAAGCCGAACGCCAAGTGCTCAGTTCCCCGAAATCGGCGCATGATTCACTCGCCGCGGCCGACGCCCCACGCTGGCGATTTCCACGCACTTGGCGGACATGGGTTTGGCCGGCGCTCACGCTCGCGGCGGCGCTGTTGATTAAATTCCATGGCGAAAATCCCGGGCCCAAACAAGTCGCCGAAGCCCCCGCCGCGCGGCCGGAGCAGCGGCGAATGGAGCCGTTGAAAACGGAGCGGGACGCGGAGCAAGACTCCGGGGAAGATCGCTTCGCTCGGCGACATATTGCCATGCCCGACGAACCGCCGGGCGAAGCATCGATCGGCGCCGCGCCCCCACGGGGCGCCCACGCGGGTCCCTCCGCGCCTGCCGAAGCGCCGACCGCCGCCGCCGCCGCGCCGGCCGAAGCGCCTATCGCTTCCGGGGCGCCGGCCGAAGCGCCAATGCGAAAAAGAGTGGCGGCCGAGGCCGAATCGCAACAAGCGGGCAATGCGCCGGTTCCCGCCGCGCCGGCCGACGCGATGCCCAAAGCGAACCAACTGACCGACAAGCAAGCCGCGCCGCCCCGAGGTGACACGGATCGCGCCGCGAGCACGCTCCAGGGTGAGAGCGAGGGCAAAGGCCAAGACCATGAACCCACGCTCGTCGTGCGCTGCGAGCTGCGGCCCGAGGCGATCGAGCGCGCGACGTTCGACCATTTGCTCGCCCACTATGCCATCGAGGCGCAAGACCCCGAACGGCAGGACCCCGAATCCGACGCCGCCGAACAAAACGGCCTGAGCCAATTGGCCGGGGCGCGGGAGGGCGCCGAAAAAGGCGCGGCCAATTTCGCCGCGGGAAAGACTATGGAACGCGAGCGACGAGTCACGATCAAAGCCGCTCCTCGGCAGGTTGCCGCGCTGCTCGATGAGATGCGCGAACAACCCGCCGCATTCGCCGACCTGCAAGTGATTCAGCCGGCCCCTTCCACATCGACCCCGGCCGCGCTCGGATCGCCCTCGCCGATAGCGCCCAGGCCAAATTCGCTGCAAATACCACCGAGCGCCGAGGACGAATCCTTGTCGCGACAGCGCGGCCTCAACTATCGCTCGACGCAAGGCGAGTCGCAGTCCCCGTCGCCCGCGGCCGCCGCTCCGCCGGGCGCGTTTGTCCGTCGCGGGGCGAAGATGACGCTCAAGCTGGGCCCGGCGATGAAGTCGGGCGAAGCGCCCAGGCTCGCGAAGCGTCCAAGGCCGACGCCGTTGCAAGCGACGGCGCGGCGCGCGGACCAACAAACCACGACGCCGCCGCTTTCGGCGCGGCTGCTCCGGCGCCTGCCCCCGCTCTCGCGCCTGCCCCCGCTCCGGCGCTCGCGGCAACCCAGTCGCCCGATTCGGCCTCGCTCGACGCCGGGGCTTTCGGCGACGCGAAGCACATTCGCGTGGTGTTTATCCTGTCCACCGCCGCCGAGGCGAAATCCGAGCCGCGCCCCGCCGAGAACTCGCCCGCGCCGCCGCCCGCCGACTTGAAATGAGCCGCCGCCGGAATCGCTAAATGAGCCGCTTGTCGACACGTCATCGACAAGTTATCCCCAGCGGCCGCGTCCAGCTCGCGTCCCCGCCGAGCCGACGTAATTCGTTGGCGGATATGGCGTATTGCTCGGGCGCGGCGGCCAACCGCGCGGACCTCGTCCCGGTTTTTTGCCCGCGGCCCAAGGGGCGGTCGATAGAATCGTTTCCTCGGGTCGCTCGGCTCACGTGTGCCGACGCCCTTGCCGGAGATGATTTCAGAAAAAGGACCGCGCGGAGCAAGCATGGAAACGCAACAGATCGACGAGACGACCGAGCTCTACCTGGGACATTGGCGCCGCCTGGTAAGCACCACCAACTGGGACAAAGGCCGCATTATTTGCGAGTGGCGCCAATCGCGACTCGAAGCCGGCGCCTCGGCCGCCGAAGCGAGCGACGAAGCCTGGAGCCGCGAGGTCGGCAATGTCACCGGCCAGCATGTCGGCCGGCTGCGTCGCACCTGGGAACGCTTTGCCGAATCACGCGATGATTACCGCGGCCTCTTCTGGAGCCATTTTCAAGCCGCCTCGGACTGGGACGACGCCGAAATGTGGCTCGAAGGCGCCGTGCAAAACGACTGGTCGGTAATGGACATGCGCCGCCAACGCGCCGCGACGCTCGGCCTCGACGACGCCGAATCCGGCGAGAGCCTCGCGGCCGAAACCGCCACCGCTGAACCGCTCGACGACGACGCCGATCTCGCCGTCGACGCGCCTGCTCATGCGCACGAAACCGCCGTCTACGATCCCTCGGCCACCGAAGCGAGCGACGCCGAGCCGCGAACTTCTCGTGGAGCGAACGACACCGACGACCACGAAGAGGACAACGCCGACGATGAATCCTCCGCTCGCCGCGCGCCCTCCGATCCGGGAAGCGCCGAATACGCGGGCGGCCGAAGTCCCTTGGCCGATTTGCCATCGCTGCCGGCGGATGTGAGCGACGCCTTCGAGGCATTTAAGCTCTGCATTCTCCGCCACAAACTCGGCGACTGGGCCGATGTGAGCCGCGACGATCTGCTGCGCGCCCTCGACGCGCTCAAGGAGCTCGCTCTCGCCACGGGCGCGTAACCGATCGTGGGCCAAGAGCCGAGCGATGGAAAGCCGAGCCGCGGGCGGCCGAGCGATGAGCGCGGCCGCCGCGGCCTTTGCGGCCCGCGCCGCGCGGCATACAATGGGCGAAAAATCATCTCGGCCCCGGAGCGCCTCGTGAAACCTCTGCTCGATGAAGTTCAACTGCGCGAAGGCGTGCGCCGACTCGCCGAGGAAGTCGCGCGGGAATATGCTCGCCGGCCGCTCACCATCATCGGCGTGCTCACCGGCAGCATGGTGCTCCTGGCCGATTTGATCCGCCAAATCGACCTGCCCCTCCGGGTGGGGCTGGTGCAGGCCCGCAGTTATCAAGGCGCCACCACCACGCCGGGCTCGCTCGTGCTCAACCTGAGCCTGCTGCCCGAGACGCGGGGCCGCGATGTGCTCTTGGTCGACGATATTTTCGACACCGGCCATACTCTCGCCGCGCTCGTATCGCAGCTCGATTCATGTGGTGCGCTCACGGTGCGCACTTTAGTGCTGCTGCGCAAACAGGGGCGCCAAGCGGTGGCTCTCGCGCCGGACTATGTGGGGTTCGACATTCCCGATGCATTTGTCGTAGGCTATGGGCTCGACTATCAAGACGCCTATCGGCACTTGCCCTATGTGGCGGTGCTCGAAGACGCCGACTTGGCGGCCGGTCCGCCAAACTGAACCGCGGCGTCGGTCGTTCCCGTTCACCCATGCCTTGGGATCGCTCGCCCAACTTCTCGATCGACCCGCATGCCGCATCGCATTCTCCACATTATTCCGACACTCGACCGCGGCGGCGCCGAAAAGCAACTCACGTTGCTCGCCGCGGGCCTCGCGCGCGACGAATTCGAAACCCATGTCTGCGCGCTCACGCGCGGCGGTCCCCTGGCCGCCGACCTCGAAGCGGCCGGGGCCGAAGTCTCCGTGATCGGCAAGCGATGGAAGTTCGACCCGGCGGCGTATTTTCAATTGGAAAAGCAGATTCGCCGCCTCCGGCCCAACTTAGTGCAAACGTGGCTCTTCGCCGCCAATAGCTATGGTCGGCTCGCGGCAATCCTGCGCCGGAGTTCCCGTGGTGCTGGCCAGCGAGCGGTGTCGCGATCCTTGGAAATCGTGGCGCGAACTGGCGATCGATCGCCTGCTCGCCCGGGGAACGCGCGCCATCGTGGTCAATAGCCCGGGAGTGCGCGATTTTTATGTCCGCGAGGGCCTCCCGCCGGGCCTCTTTCGTATTATTCCCAATGGCGTGCCGCTACCCGAGGATGCGCCGTCGCTTGAGTTCGCGTCATCTTCCGGGGCAGCGCCGCCCGACGTCGCCGGTCGCGCCGCCTTCTTGGCCGAGTTGGGCCTGCCGCCCGAAGCGAGGTTGATCGCGCTCGTCGCGCGGCTTTGGCCGCAGAAACGCGTCAAAGACGCGATCTGGGCCGCCGATCTTTTGAAAGTGCTCTTCTCCGACGTGCATCTCTTGATCGTGGGCGATGGTCCCGAGCGGGCGGCGCTCGAGCGCTATCGTCGCTTGTGTCATATCGACGATCAGGTGCATTTTCTCGGCCATCGCGACGACGTGGCCCGCATTCTCCCCCACTGCCAATTGCTCTGGCTCACGAGTGGCTACGAGGGAATGCCCAACGCGGTAATGGAAGCCATGGCCTCCGGGCTGCCGGTGGTGGCGACCGATATTCCCGGGGTGCGCGACCTAGTCGTGCCTGGCGAGACCGGTTTTCTGGCTCCCGTGGGCGATCGCGCGGCGCTCGCGAAACATGCCTACCGGCTGCTCGAGGACCCACTGCTCGCCCGGCGGCTGGGCGCGGCGGGCCGCGAGCGCGTGGCGCGGGAATTCAGCGTCGAAACAATGGTCGCGCGATTCGCCTCGCTGTATCGTGAGCTCCTAGCGCCCGCGCGGTCAGCCCCGACCGCGGCCGCGGCGCCTTGAACCTGTTGTCCCCAAAGATTGCCTCTCGTCATGTGCGGAATCGCCGGCGGAATTTGGTTCGACCCAGCCTCCGCTCTCGACGAAGATTCGCTCCACCGCATGACTCGGGCGCTCGAGCATCGCGGGCCCGACGACGAGGGCTACTTCCGGTCCACGTTCGACCTTCCCGGCGAACTCGATTCCGAGGGTCGCTCGCGCCGAGGTGGCGTGGCGCTGGGGCATCGCCGGCTTTCGATTATCGACCTAGAAGGTGGACATCAGCCGCTCTCGAATGAAGACGGCTCGGTGTGGGTCACCTTCAACGGCGAAATCTACAATTATCGCGAGCTCCGTCGACGGCTCGAGGGCGCCGGACATCGCCTGCGTTCGGAAAGCGATACCGAAACGCTCGTGCATCTCTATGAAGACGAGGGACTCGACTTTCTCGCGCGGCTCGACGGCATGTTTGCCCTGGCCCTGTGGGACTCGCGCCGCCGCCGGCTGGTGCTCGCCCGCGACCGCTTGGGCAAGAAGCCGCTCGTTTATACCCACGATCGGCGCCGGTTGCTTTTCGCCAGCGAACTCAAAAGCCTTCTCGCGGCGCCGGGCATCGGTCGCGCGGTCGACCCCACGGCGATCGACGCGTTTCTCATGTATCAATATGTCCCGCATCCGCGGACGATCCTTGCCGGCGTGTCGAAACTGCCGCCGGCGCACTGGGCCGTGGTCGAGCCGGGCTCATTTCGCATCGGCTGCTATTGGCGACCCGATTTTTCGCGCGAGATCGACCTTTCCGACGCCGAGGCGGTCGACGCGGTGCGCGCCGGGCTCGAAGACTCGGTGCGCGCGAGAATGCGGAGCGATGTGCCGCTCGGCGCCTTTCTCTCGGGCGGCGTCGATTCGACGCTCGTGGCCGGGCTGATGCGCCGGCGACATCGGCCCCGATCCGCACCTTCGCCATTGGCTTTGCCGACCCGAGCTACGACGAAAGTCGCTGGGCGCGATTGGCGGCGGAGTCGCTCGGCGCCGAACACCACGACCTGCAAGTTGATCTCGATGCCGAGGATATGCTCCCGCGGTTCGTCGCCACGTTTGACGAGCCGTTTGGCGATAGCTCGGCGCTGCCGACGCTGTGCGTGGCCCGACTCGCGCGAGCATGTGAAAGTGGCGCTCACCGGCGATGGCGGCGACGAGCTCTTCATCGGCTACTTGCGATATCTGGCGGTGCAATGGGCCGAGCGCGCCGACCGCCTGCCGACGCCGGGCCGCCGGCTCTTGACCTCGCGCTGGTTCCGCGCGCCGCCGAGAGCGGACCGCAGCGCCGTGGCGCCGGCGGCTGGGGCGCTTTGCCGAGGCGCTCGACCAAAGCGGCTCCCGGCGCTATGCCGAATGGATCAGCGTGTTTCACTTCGCGCGTTGCGCCGAGCTCTACAGCGATGAATTCGTCGCCCGACTCGCCGCCGAGCGCGTGGGCGGCGCGCTGCTTGGCGACGGCGGCGACATGCCATCGGCGAGCGGCGACCCTTTCGATTTTCTCGCCGAGGCGTTTGAGCGCGGCGGGAGGCGCGACGCGGTGTCGGCGGCGAGCCTCGCCGACATGACCACCTATTTGCCCTGCGATCTGCTCACGAAAGTCGACATGGCTTCGATGGCTTATGGCCTCGAATGCCGGCAGCCTTTTCTCGACCACCGACTTGTCGAGCTCGTGGCCAGCTTGCCGCTGAGGATGAAGCTCCGCGGCGGGCAAACGAAGTGGATTCTCAAGCGAGCTTTCGCCGAGCTCTTGCCGCGGCCGATCGCCCGCCGGCCCAAGCAGGGCTTCGCGGCGCCGGTGGCCCGCTGGTTTCGCGGCTCGCTGGCCGCGCGTGCTCGCGAGACCTTGCTCGACGGCCGATCGCTCGAGCGTGGCTACTTCCGGCCCGCGGCCATCGATCGTCTGCTCTCCGAACATGCCAGCGGCGCCTGGGACCACGGCCACCGCCTCTGGGCGCTCCTGCTCGCTGGAACTCTGGCACCGCCACTGGCTCGATACCTGAGCCGCCCGCGCCGAAAGCGCTGCCCGGGGGCGAGAAATCGCCTCGGTATAATTAGGCCCAGCCACTACAACTGCCTCGCGCGACGCGGTAAGATGCGTGCCAGGGCGGGCGAGCCCCGATTCGCGCGGATGGGCAAATATCCGTGGAAGATTGCAAGTCCAATTTCCGGCAACTCCGCCCTTGATCGCGATTGGAGCAAGAGGGCGAGCGTCGACTACTTAAGAGCCTATCCAACAACTTCGGTGAGCACTCACCCTACCCTTTCCCATACGCGGAACGGGCGAGTTGCCGAATAGGCCCTACGCCAAAATCGAATTCCTTAGTCGGATTAAAATTAATAAAACGCGGCGTGGGTCGCGGCCTCCGAGCGAGCCTGACGCAAACGCGGCGAGCTCATTAAACGAATTCAAAGGCGGAGAGCGAGTTCGCGGACCATGGCGAAACAACAAGCACAACGAAGCCTATTGTAGGATGGAGCAATTCGTTTTTCAAACGAATTCAACGAGCACGCTCAAGCGATGGTTCTCGCTGGCGATGCCGCCGAGACTCTCAAATCGATTCCCGACGAATCGATCCAACTCATTATCACATCGCCCCCGTACAATATCGGGAAGGCATATGAACAAGCGACCGACCTCACCTCGTATCTCGAAAACCTAGCACCGATCGTCCAGCAACTTATTCGAGTTCTTTCGGATCGCGGCTCCCTATGCTGGCAGGTGGGAAATTTCGTCGACAAATCGGAAGTTTTCCCGCTCGACATGTTCTATTATCCCCTATTCAAAGAGCGCGGGCTGAAGCTGCGCAATCGCATCGTCTGGCACTTCGACCATGGACTTCATGCCTCGAAGCGATTCTCAGGACGTTACGAGGTATTGCTTTGGTTCACGAAATCAGATTCCTACACATTCAATCTCGATAACGTCCGCGTGCCGTCGAAATATCCCGGAAAAACCCACTACAAGCCAGGAGACAAATACGGCAAGCCATCCGGAAATCCCTTGGGAAAAAACCCGTCGGATATTTGGAAACTCATCGAGCGCGAATGGGAATCTGGGATGTGGTGTATTCCCAATGTGAAGGCAAATCACCCGGAAAAGACGATTCACCCCTGCCAGTTTCCGATCGAATTGGTCGAACGTTGCGTGCTTGCGCTCACGGACAAGGCCGACCGAGTGCTTGATCCATTTTCCGGTGTCGGTTCCGCGATCTTGGCCGCGCTTTGAAATGAACGCCGCGGAATCGGCTGCGAACGCGACGCGTCTTATATCGAAATCGCCAAGCAGCGGATTCGGGATTTCGAGGAAGGCGCCTTGCCTTATCGGCCGCTTGGAAAGCCCGTCCATCAACCAAGCGGTCGAGAAAAAGTGAGCCAAATCCCTTTTGAGTGGTTGAGAGCGCCGAAAAACGGGGAATCATGAAAATCGCCGCCGTGTATTCGTTTAATGGTGGCAGGGAAGTGGTGACCCACCGCTATCCCGAATTAATCGTCGAAGTCAACGCGGCCATTCGCGGCGTCGACGCGTCCGCGCACAAAACCAAATCAAGCGTCGAGAAGACGATGCTCGGGAGAAAGCTTTTCAGTCCCCGGTCGCTCAACAAGGCGTTCAAGCACGAGTTTCTCGACAAAATCGGCGGTTGGCGAGTGGTTCGGGTTCCCTGTGAATATCCGAACGACTTTTATTCCCCTGACTACGAGAAGCGAGCGCAAACCCGCGGCGCCTTTCGAGAAATGGACTTCGTGAAGGCGAAGCTTGGCGTCGAGGTCCAGTTCGGCAAGTATGCGTTCATGGTTTACAACGTTTGCGCGAAGATGACCATCGTCAAAAACCTCGGCCATATCGACAGTGGTGTTGAAATCGTTCCGGTGAAGGCTTTCGCTGAAGAAATGTCGACCGGTGTTTCCTATTTCGAGCAGTTCGTATGGGACCTCGAGCACCGAGGCAAAGCGGATATCGATATTCCCGTTTTAATTTTGGGCATCGACGCGGACTAACTGAAGTCGCCGGAGCAGGTCAAAACCCGTCAGGAAACGTTGTTGTACGGCCATGAGCGCAAAAGCCGCCGGTTGCTACGGCTTCTTTTCCGCCGGCGGTTCGTTCCAGTAAATGCGCACATTCTTCGTCGCCCGGCCAACGGCCACGATGTCTGGGCGGTGGTCGTCGTTGAGGTCGGCCGCGGCGAGGTCTTCCACCGCCACGCCCGCCGGATCGACGAACCGTCGCGTCCAGTGCTTGCCTTCGCGATCGGCGACTTTGTAGATGCGCACTCCCGAGGGCCGCTCGGCGCTCTTCGTGTCGCGCACTCCAATGACTAGCTCCTCGTCGCCATCGCCGTCGAGATCCACGGTCCAGACCGCGTGGCCCCAGAGCAGCTCGTCGTCGATCACATGGCGGTCCCAAAGGCCGGGCGTCGCGGGCCGGGTGTAGATCACCACTTGAAAGCCATGCCACGGTTCGATCGTGGCGATATAGTCGTGGCCCGAGGCGAGCTTGCCGCGTTTCACCTCGCTCGCGCCGCGGTTGGGCGAGGTCTGCTGGTTGCCCGCGCCAATAAGTGTTCGCTTCCAATGGCCATCGCTCTCGCGCCGCAGCCACGAGACGCCCTCGAAGCTCACGACCAACAGGTCCACGGCGCCGTCGCCGTCGAGATCGGTCGCGCAGAAATTGTGGGCCACGTGCAGATCGTCGTTGATCACCTCGGGCCGCCAGTCGCGCGAGCGCGGGTCCTGGGGAATCTTAAAGGCCAGCATTCGCACCGCCACATCCTCGAATTTCGGCTTGGTCGAGCCGGCGCCTTGCAGCGGCAGCACCACGAGCTCGTTGCGTCCGTCGGCGTCGAGATCGATCCATTGCATGCGATGCGTCGTCGGTTCGACGCCGATCGGAAACACGGGCCAGGGAGCGTCGATCATGCCCGGATTGGCGAGCCACTGGATCGTGCCGCTTTCGCGAGTGTTGCCCGGATGCCAATCGGCGCCGAGCGCGAAGTCGAGCTTGCCGTCGCCGTCGATATCTTGCGGGGCGATCGACACATTGTCGGTCTTGGTGGCATGCTCCGAAATCGTGTGCATGTTCCACGCGGGGTTCTCGAACCAAATCACGCGGTCCGTGTCGACGACCACGATATCGGGCCGCGAGTCGGAGTTCATATCCACGAGCCGCGTGGCATAACCGACCGAGAGCTTGGTGAATATCTCCTGAACGCGAAACGATTCGGTTTGCGCCGCGACCCGCGCCGCGGGACCGACGACGGCGATCTCGAAAACACCGACCATGAACACAATGAACCGCGGCGCGCGAGGAATATGCATGACGCCATCTCTCCTGGGGGAAGGGTCGTCGGAACTCGAGACGAAACGCACCGGTAGCGTTTTTGGGAAGCCAATTAGGCGGCGCCCGAGTTTAAGCCACTAAAACTCGCGAATGCAAGCAGCCGAAGCTGTTTTTGCCGGAGTCACTCGCCGTTTTTGGAAGCATGACTCTTCGCAATCAGTCGCCGAACGCCAAAGCCGAGCGGCGGCGCGATCAGCACCAGCGCCGCGAAGCGCAGGGGGATGCCCACGAGCACCAACACGATTGCGGCCGAGAGGCTGCCGATCCAAATCGCCAGCCAGCGCGGGGTGAGCACATGACCGGGACGCGCGCGTTCGACGCGGGCAATGTCGGCCTCGAGCGCGGCGAGTTCCTCGGCGAGCGTTTCCAGCCGCTCGCGCTCGCCGGGCGGCGCGGCCTGGGGACCGGTTTTGCGCCAAGCGGCGGCGCCGAGCGCTCGCAAGAGAATTGCCCGGCGACTGGTGGCGGCTTGTCGGGGGCGCGCGGCTAGGGCCGCTCCAGCGGCGCCGGAGGCGTTCGCCGACGCGGCGTCGGCCGGATTCGGATTCGGCTTCGGCTTCGGCTTCGATTTCGCCTCGCGCTCGCGCGCCGCGCGATCGAGCGCCTCGAGCGCCGCGAACTCGTTGGGCAGTTCGTCGCGCAGGCGTCCCTCGGCGTAGACTTGCTCGCCGAGCGCGCAAAATGCGGCCGGAAAACGAACATGCTCGAGCCACAGCCGCGAGACTTCCCAGGCTAGCAGGCGCGCCGCGTCGCCGACGGAGCTCGCAAGATCGGCCGGCCCAACTTCGGGTTCAACCACCGGCCGAGACGTCTTGTTATCCGGCGACGCGGCAGGCGCCGACGAAGCCGCCGGGGTGTCGTTCAAAGCGCCGCGCGAAGCGGTTGTTCGCGATTGTTGGACGATCTGTTTGCGCTGCGCGGCATCGTAGGCGGCGCGCTTGATCGGATCGAGGAGGGTGATTCGGGCGGCGGCCAGTTCGTTGAGCAGTTTTTGCGAATGCTTGCCCCGCGGTCCGCTTTGAAAGGTGCGCACATGCGTGATGCGCTGGTCGGCGGCGGCGGCGATCACATCGGGATGCGATTCGAATCGCTCCACGCCCAACAGGCGATAATGGTCGGGCGGCTGGTTCTTGGGGGAGATGCCGAGCCAGTGGTAGTAGGGATCGAATGACTCGGACATGGGGCTTTTTGGGGGTTCGAAGTGGCCCGGCGAGGCCGTCGGGTCGGGCTTTCCATATTGTACCGCTTGGCGGGGGTTGTTAATTTCTTGTTAGAAATCCCCTGGGTTCCGACGCCGCGACCCCCGGCGCGGCGTTTCATCTAGCGTCTTATCACGCGGAACCCCTCTGCGCGGCGATCGAAACGAGAGACGATTTTCCTGGATTCGGGCGACGCGTGGCTCCGTTCGCCGCTTATCCGACCATCGATTTCTCGCGCCGCCCGCGAATGCCCGGGACACCCCACCCATGATGCCGACCAACATGAGCGTTGAAAAGAGGCACGAGGCCCACGACGCCGCATTCGACGCCTCCGGTTTTTCGCCGCCGCTGCTCCACGCGATTTTCGAGCGTCAGGCGGCGCTCCGCCCTTGGGCTCCGGCCCTGGTCCTGGGCGACCGCGAGCAAAGTTATGCGACGGTCGACCAGGAAGCGAATCAACTGGCCCACCACCTCAAGCGGTCGGGGGTCGGCCCAGGCGACCGGGTGGCGCTCTTGCTACCGCGCTCGATGCACCGCTATATTGCGCTGCTCGGGGCGCTCAAGGCCGGCGCGGCCTATGTGCCGCTCGATCCCGAGTATCCGGCCGATCGCATTCGCTTCATTCTCGAGGATTGCGAGGCGGCGGCAATCATCACCATCGACGCGCTCGCCGATCTTGGCGCCGGACACGACTGCCCCATTGTTTTGCTCGATCACGACGCCGCCACGATCCAGGGCGAATCGACCGAGCCGATTTCCTGGCGCGACGCCACGCATCGCCCGCCCGCGGGCGACGATCTTGGCTACATCATCTACACCTCGGGCACCACTGGCCGACCGAAGGGCGTGGCGGTCGAGCATCGGAGCGTGTGTCATTTTGTCGCGGCCGAGCGGGCGGTGTTCGCCGTGCGGCCCGACGATCGGGTGTATCAGGGTTTCTCGATCGCGTTTGACGCGTCGGTCGAGGAAGTGTGGTTGGCGTTTGCCGCCGGCGCCGCGCTCGTGGTGGGCGACGACGACATGGCCCACGCCGGTCCGGGCTTGGCGAACCTGCTTACCGCGGCGGGCGTGACGGTCTTTTCGTGCGTGCCGACGCTGCTCGCGCTCTTGGAAGACGATCTACCCACGGTGCGGCTTCTGATTCTTGGCGGCGAAGCCTGCCCACCGGCGCTGGTGGCCCGCTGGCGCCGCGCCGGCCGGCGCATGGTCAATACCTATGGGCCCACCGAAGCAACGGTCGTGGCCACCTATGCCGACTGCGAACTCGACCGGCCGGTGACCATCGGTCGTCCGCTGCCCGGATATACGGTGGCGCTGCTCGACGAGCAATTGCGGCCCGTGGCGCCGGGCGAGGTGGGCGAACTGCATATCGGCGGCCCCGCGGTCGCGCGCGGTTATGTGAACCGGCCGGAGCTCACGGCGGAAAAGTTCATCTTCCTTCCGGCTTCCGGCAGCTTGGGCCCCGCGATGCCATCGGACGAAGATGGCCGCGAGCGGTATTACAAATCGGGAGACCTGGGGCGTTTCAACGCCGAGGGCGACATCGAGTTTCTCGGCCGGGCCGATTCACAAATCAAGATTCGCGGTTATCGCGTCGAGTTGGCGGAGATCGAAGCGGCGCTGCTCGAATGTCGCGACGTATTGGCCGCGGCGGTGACGACGCACGGCGCGGCGGCGGGCATCGAACAACTTGTCGCCTATATCGTGCCGCGCGGAGGCGAGCCGCTCGATGGCGTCGCGCTGCGGGCCACGTTGTCGGATCGGCTGCCGCGGTTCATGATTCCGGCGCACTTCGAATTTATTGCGGGTCTGCCCACGCTACCGAGCGGCAAAGTCGACCGCCGCTCGCTGCCGGCCCCGCGCTCGGCGACCGGCGCGGATCAAATCGAGCCCGGCGCAGAGCGCCATGGAAGATCGTGTGTGGCGGGCTTGGCGCGAGGTGTTCGCGCCGGAGCGAGTCGAGCTCGACGATGATTTCTTTGTCGATCTGGCTGGCCATTCGCTGCTGGCGGCGCGCATGGTCTCCCGGCTTCGCAAGCACGCGAGCTGCGAATCGCTTTCGATGCTCGATGTGTATAAGTATCCGACCGTGGAGCAACTGGCCGCGCATTTGGCGAGCGAGGCGGCGAGCCGGGAAGCGGCGCGGCCGGTCGCGTCGGAGGATGCGACCCTGGAAAAGGGTTCCGACCAGGATCCCGGCGCGTGCTCCCGGAGTCGGTTTCGGCCCGTCGCGCCGCGAATGCATTTTTGCTGCGGTCTCGCCCAGGCCATGAGCCTGTATTTCACGCTGGCGCTGGCGAGCTTGCAGTGGCTCGCGCCGTATCTTACTTATACCTTCATGGTGGAAGATCGCTTCTCGAAGCTCATGGCCGTGGCCTGCGCGTGCCTGGGGCTGCTGGCGGTCTATCCGGCGATGTTGGCGGTGGTGATCGCCTCGAAATGGATTCTCATCGGCCGCTATCGAGCCGGCAGCTATCCGCTTTGGGGCGCGTATTACTTCCGCTGGTGGCTGGCCGGAGCGATGCAAAACGTGGTTCCCACCAGCTATCTGGCCGGCACCCCGCTGCTGGCGATTTATTATCGCCTCATGGGCGCACGGGTCGGCCGCAATGTGTTTCTGGCGACCGATAGCTGCGGAAGCTTCGATCTGGTCGAGATCGGCGACGACGCTTCGATCGGCGTCGACGCCAGCTTGGCCGGCTACACCGTGGCCGACGGCCAGTTGCATCTCGGGCCGATTCGCATCGGTCGGCGCGCGTTTGTCGGCACGCGGGCCGTGGTGAGCCTGGGCGCTTCGCTGGCCGACGACGCGCAGCTTGAAGACTTGTCGCTACTCGCCGCCGGCGACTCGATCGGTCCGGGCGAGCGATGGGTCGGCTCGCCCGCCGCGCAGGCGCGGTCCCTCGCCCCCGCGCGGGTATTCGAGCGGCCGAGCGCGGCCCGCGGGATTGGGCTCGGACTCATGTATGCCGCGGGCGTGTTCGTGTTTCCGCTCTTGGCCTTGGGCGCGTTTCTGCCGGGAGTGATGTATCTGAATCACCTGGACTACCGAGTGAGCTACGCCGAGTATCTACTCACGACGCCGCTGGTGGCCCTGTCGTTCATCGTGTTTTTGTGTCTCGAAATCGCGGCGGCGAAGTGGCTGCTGCTTGGCCGGGTGCGCGCGGGAACGTATCCCGTGGCCGGCGGTTTCTATTTTCGCAAATGGTTCGTCGACCAGTTGCTCGAACTGAGTCTCGATGTCGTCGGCCCGCTCTACGCCACGATCTATCTCGCGCCCTGGTATCGTCTTTTCGGCGCGAAGCTCGGGAAAAGGGCCGAAATCTCGACCGCCAGCTTTATCTCGCCGGATTTGCTGTCGATCGGAGAAGAAGGCTTCATTGCCGACGCCGTGAGTCTGGGCGCCGCGCGCGTCGAACGCGGCGGGATCACGATCGCCGAAACCACGATCGGCGCCCGCGCGTTTATCGGCAATAGCGCGCTCGTGCCCTCGGGCGCGACAATCGGCGAGGGCGCGCTGATCGGTTGTCTTTCGGCGCCGCCCGAAGCGCCGCGCACGGCGCCGGCCAACACGAGTTGGCTCGGCTCGCCGTCGTTTTATTTGCCCAGCCGGCAAACGAGCGCCGCCTTTGCCGAGGAGCACACCTTCAAGCCCAGCCGCAAGCTCTGGGTCCAGCGGGCCACGATCGAGTTCTTTCGCATCACGCTGCCGGCGAGCGTGTTTCTGGTCATTACGAGCGCGCTGCTCAACGCGATTCTCGCGCTGCGGGCCAACGTGTCGCTGCCGGCGCTCCTGGCGCTGTTTCCACTGGTTTATATTGCTTGCGGTTTGGCGGCCACGCTGTTTGTCATCGCGGCCAAGTGGGCGCTCATGGGGCACTACAAGCCAACCGAGAAGCCGCTGTGGAGCGCGTTTGTCTGGCGAACCGAATTGGTCACGGCGCTGCATGAAAACCTGGCCGATCTGTTTCTCACCGGCAGCTTGGAGGGCACGCCGTTTTTGCCGTGGTTCTTCCGCCTGTTGGGCGCGAAGATCGGCCGCCGCGCGTGGATGGAAACTACCGCGCTCACGGAGTTCGACTTGATCACGATCGGCGACGATGTGGCGCTCAATCACGACGCCACGATTCAAACCCATCTGTTCGAAGACCGCGTGATGAAAATGTCGACCATTCGCATCGGCGATCGGGCTACGGTTGTGCGCTGTCGCTCGTGTTGTACGACACGGTGATGGAGCCCGGCGCTCGACTGGGTGACCTGTCGCTGCTGATGAAGGGCGAAACCCTGCCGGGCGAGAGCCACTGGCACGGCAGCCCGGCCCGCGCGGCGCGCTGAGCACTGCGCTGAATACAGTGGTGAACAGTGTGCTGATGAGCGGCGTCAAGCGCCGCGGAAGTCGCCCCCGAGCGCGGGCCGCTTGTCAAGATTTCCCCCTCGGCACACAATAGAACCCTCGCGCTCGGGGCGCCGGGCCGTTTTTGGTATTTCCCGCGCCTCACGTTGGCGGCCCGGATCGTCGGATCGGGGCTCCCGATCAGCGAACATCAGAATCCAGACTTGCCACGATTGAAAAAGGGTTGACTCCTCATGCCTAGCTGCGTGCTCGCGTATTCCGGCGGATTGGATACCTCGGTCATCTTGGGCTGGCTCCAAGAGCAGGGTTACGATGTGCATGCGGTGTATGTCGATCTCGGACAACCCTGCGAAGACCGCGAGGCGACGCTGGCCAAGGCGCGGCGCTGCGGGGCCAAGTCGGCGCGAATCGTCGATGCTCGCGAGGAGCTTTGTCGCGACTTTGCGTTTCCGGTGTTGCAGTGGCAGGCCCGCTATGAAGGCGCCTATCTGCTCGGCACTTCGATCGCGCGGCCGCTGATCTCGAAGGCCTGCCTGCTGGTGGCCCGCGAGGTGGGGGCCGACGCCTATGCCCACGGCGCCACCGGCAAAGGCAACGATCAGTGCCGGTTTCAACTCGCGGCCGAAGCGCTCGATCCTGGCGTGAAGCTGATCGCTCCTTGGCGGATCGCGGCGTTTCGCGAGCGATTTCCGGGCCGCAGCCAGATGATCGAATTTTGCCGACAAAAAGACATTCCGGTCAAAGCGTCGCTAGCCAAGCCGTATAGCTCCGACGAAAACTGCCTGCACATCAGCTACGAAGCCGGCAAGCTCGAAGACCTGATGGTCAACGGCGTCGAGCTGGTCGAGTTTGGCATGACGGTTTCGCCGCGGCAGGCGCCCGACCGCATCGAGCAGTGCCAGATCGGCTTCGAATCCGGCGTGCCGGTCAGCATCAATGGCGAGCGGCTCAGTCCTCTGGGAATAGTGGACAAAGCCAACGCGATCGCGGGGCGCAATGGAGTGGGCCGGATCGACATGGTGGAAAATCGCTTCGTGGGCATGAAAAGCCGCGGCGTGTACGAAGCGCCGGGCATGACGCTCCTCTATTTCACCCATGCCGCGATCGAGCAACTCACGCTCGATCGCGATCTCATGCACCTGCGCGATCGGATGGCGCCCGAGGTGGCCGAAATGGTGTACTACGGTTTTTGGTATACGGCCAAGATGGACGCGCTCTTGGCTTTCATTCGCCAGGCGCAGCGGCCCGTGACCGGTGAAGCGAAGGTCAATCTCTATAAGGGCAATCTGATGCTCGATGGCCGCTCGAGTCCGAACAGCCTCTATGACGAAGGCATCGCGAGCATGGAAGGCGGCGGCAGCTACGACCAGACCGACGCCGAAGGCTTCTTGCGCATCCAGGGGTTGCCCTACCGGGTGCAAGGCCGAGTCACGCCGCGCGGCTACTGAAGGCCCTCGGCGAAACGCTCCGCCAGGAGAGAGTTCACGCGGAGGCGCGGAGAGAACGGAAAAATCCTGACGCCGCGAACTATTTGTCGCCGCTCTCGGGCTTCGCGCCGCTTTCCGGTTTGGGCTCGTCTGGTTTGGGCCCTTCCGGTTTGGGTTCATCCGGTTTGGGTTCATCCGGTTTGGGTTCGTCTGACTGCTCGCCCGAGGCTTGAACAGCCGGCGGCTTGTGGTCCTTGAGCGCGGCGGCGAGGCCGGGCACATCGTCGGCGCCGGCCGGAGCGGTGATCGTCGAGCCGTTGAGCGCGTCGCCGATCGGCTCGAAACGTCCGCCAAGATGTGCCGCCAAAAACGCTTCGCGTCACCGCGGTAAACGCCAGATTGTTTTCCGGTCGAGCAAAGCCGTGGCCCTCGTCGGGAAACAGCACATAGGTGACCGGAATCCGCTTCTTCTGCATCGCCGCCACGATCTGATCGGCCTCGGCCTGCTTGACGCGCGGATCGTTGGCGCCCTGGCCGATCAAGCAGCGGCCGTTGAATCCGGTCGACGAAGTTCAGCGGCGAACGCTCTTCCAAGCAGTGCTCGGCCTTCCTCGGTGCGTCACATCGCCCACGCGATCCTTGAACATCTGCATCGCCGGCGCCCAATAGGGCGGAATTGTATTGAGTAGCGTCATCGAGATTCGAGGGGCCGACGATGTCCACGCCGCAGGCAAACCGCTCGGGCGTCATCGTGAGGCCCACCAGCGTGGCGTAGCCGCCATAGCTGCCGCCGGTGATCGCCACCTTGTTCGGATCGGCGATCTTCTGCTCGATCGCCCAATCGACCGCGTCGATCAGGTCGTCGTGCATTTTGCGGGCCCATTGCTTGATGCCGGCATTGAGAAATTCCTTGCCGAAGCCGGTCGAGCCGCGATAGTTCACGGCCATCACCGCATAGCCGCGATTGGCCAGCAGTTGGGCATTTGAATCGAGTCCCCAGGAATCGCGGGCCGTGGGACCGCCGTGGACATCGAGCACCAGCGGGACCGGCCGCTCGGGCACGCCATCGCCGTCGGGGTCGCTCTCCGGCGGTAGCGAGAGATAGCACACGAGCGTCAAGCCGTCGCGCGATTTGATTTCAAGCGGATGCATCTTCACTAGCGGCTGGCCTTCGAGCGATTTGCGGTTGGTGAAGAGAAAGGTCGCATGGCGCTTTTGGCGATCATAGAGATAGAACCGCACCGGGCCATCGTCCATCAGATAGGCGACGGTCCAGGTGTTGTTGTCGAGTGTTTGGCTCGTGACCTGAATTTCGCCATCGGCCACGGTCTTGAGATAGTCCATATCCGGTTGGATCGAGCTATCGAGCACATCCCATTCGGTGCGCAAATAATCGAAGCTCACGGCCTCGACCGTTTTTTCGATCGGGTGCGTGATCACGCCGCCGACATCGGCCTTGGCGTTTTCGGCGATCACGGTTTCCTTGCCGGTCTTCAGGTCGTATTTGGCCAGCGCGGTCGTGTTGCGGTCGCGGCTATCGAGCAGGTAGAGCACATCGCCCGACTTGTCGAATCCGGCCGGCGCGGTGGTGAGCGAATCGGTGAAAGGAATCTTCATGAATTCCTTCCAGCCGCCGTCGCCGTCGGGCTGGAAATAGGTCGAGCCGCCGTCGGGCGTCATCTTCGAGGCGAAGCGAATGCGGAAATCGTCGTCGCTCAGGAAGCCCGCGAAGTCGGGGTTTTCTTGCACCAGCTTGCGTTCGCCGGTGAGGATGTTCACCCGGTAGATATCGTGGTACTGCGGATCGCGATCGTTGAGTCCGACAAGCAGTTCGTCGGGAAAGCGCTCGCTGACGCCATTGATCTCGGCCCGCACTTTTTCGAGCGGCGAAAGGTCCTTGATATCGCCCGAGGCAAGGTCGACGGCGTGGACATGAAAGTCTTCATCGCCGTTTTTGTCTTGCTCGTAGAGGATATGGTTGTTGGTGTAGGCCCAAAAGTAGGAACGGATGCCGCGGTAGGTGTCGTGCGTGACGGGAGCGGCTTCCTCGGGCTTGTCGGCCGCGCCGACCCAAACATTGAGCACTCCCTCGACCGGGGCGAGGTAGCTGAGCCGTTTGCCATCGGGACTGATACGGGCGGCGGCTTTGTCGGGATTGCCCAACAAGACATCGCGCGGAATGAGCGGGGTTTTCATAAGCGCGGCGCTTTCGGAAACGGGTTGCAATGGGGTGGCCGGGGCAGAAGCGGGAGGAGCTGTCTTGCCGCCGGCGGAATCGGCCAAGCCTTCGCCAGACTTCGCCGAGCCTTCGGCCGCCGCGGGAGCTTGGGCCGTCGACATGGAGTCGGACTTCCGCACGGCGTCGCTCTTGGCGGTGTCGCTTTTCGGAGCCTCGTCGGCTTTTGGCGCGCTCGCTTTCGCTTCGGGCGCGGATTCTGTTTCCGCCGGCTTGCCCGCGAGGCGCTGCGGCCGCTCGGCGGCTTGTTCGCATCCGGCGAGCCACGCGCAACCGAGCGCCAATCCCAAGATCGACGAGTAGCCGGCGCCATTCGCCATCGACCAACGCTTGAGCCTTACCACAATCACCCTCCTTGAAAGCTGGGGAGCCAACCTCGAGCCGAGCCGTCAGAATATCGCCTGGAGCGCCCCAAGCCAAGCGACCGCGATCGGAAACATCGCTCCCGCGGCTGGCGGATTCGTCCGATCAGACCGTGGCGGTCGTGGCCATCTCGGGCGAAGCTTCCGTGGCGCCATCCACCACGACCGGCGCTCGATCGGCTCGCTCCGCCTGCAATTTGAGCCAGCGGGCGCGGCGGATCCAGTAGAAGCGCACCGGCAGGAAGAGGTCGACCACTTCGTCGGAAATGAGCAATCCGCCCAGCACCGGCAGCGCCATCGGCGCCAAGATTTCACCGCCGACGCCCTTGGAGAACACCATCGGAAAGATCGCGATGATCGCCACGCCCTCGGTGAGTAGCTTCGGTCGCAGGCGATGCACGGCGCCTTCGATCACCGCCTCGCGCAGTTCGGCCAGCGAGCCGATATTCTCCAACCCACCGCGTTTGTCGATCGCCTCGCGCAGATACACGAGCATGATAATGCCGGTTTCGGTGGCCATGCCGAAGCACGCAATGAACCCCACCCAGACCGCGACGCTGAAATCCATCGGCGGCGCCGACCAGCCTTGCATGATCTTGGGAAAGAGAACCATGAAAAACGCTCCGCCCGCCAGCGCCTCGGGCACCGCCATCATCATCAGCACCGCGTCCATCAGATCGTTGTACGTCAAATACAAAATCATGAAGATCAGCGCGATCACGGCCGGAAACACGAAGCGCAGCGTCCGCGCGGCCCGGGCCTGATGTTCGAATTCGCCGGTCCATTCGAGATGCACGCCCTCGGGAAGTTTTACTTTCTGAGCCACCACTCGCTGGGCTTCATCGACAAAGCCCACCATGTCGCGCCCGCGCACATTGACCGTCACATAGTTCAATAGCCGCCCGTTTTCGCTTTTGATCATCGCCGGTCCTTCCACGATCTTGATCGTCGCCAGCGCCGCGAGCGGAATCAGCGCTTTGCCCCGGCCAGCGTGCGCGGGTGTCGACATGTGTGGCTCGCCGGCGGCGGGCGGTGCGCTTGCCGAAGCCGACTTCGGGCCGCTATTCATGGTGTCGGCCGGCCCGGCGCCGGCGCCCATGTTGCCCGCATCGCCGGCGGGCGCCCTCGACACGCTACTGGCCGCCACCAGCAGCCGGCCAATGCTGGCTTCGTCTTCGCGCTCGGCGCGATAATAGCGAATGCGCACCGGAAAGCGATCGCGGTTCTCGACGGTATAGGTCACGGTGCGCCCGGCGAGCGCGACTTCGATTTCGTTTTGAATATCCTCGACCGTGATTCCGTAGCGCGCCGCGGCGCGGCGATCGATGTCGATTTGCAAATAGCCCTTGCCCATGATCGGGGCCGCGAGCACATCGCGCGCGCCGGGATCGGCTTGAGCGCGACTTCGATTTCCTTGCACACTCGGTCGATCGTATCCAGGTCGTCGCCAAAGACCTTCACGCCGATATCGGTTCGCACTCCGGTCGAGAGCATGTCGATGCGATTGATGATTGGTTGGGTAAAAATGTTGCTCCAGCCCGGCGCCTGCAACACGCGTCGCATTTCATCGTCGACGAGATCGCCCTTCGGCCCGGGACGCCGCGGCCAGAGAAACACGCGCTTGGCAAATGGCCCTTGCAATTGCTGGCGGAGTTCGTGGAACGGCGTGAAGGCGGCCATGTCGGCCGGCTGCTCGAGTTGCGACTTCAGGGCCGCCGCGGCAAACGCCTCGGTCAGGGCGCCGCGCGGGGCATGAGCCACGAGATCGGCCTTGGTCGCCGCCTTGGCCAGTTCCTCGAGCGCGTCCCAGGTAAAAACCTCGATGCCACGATCCGAGAGTTCCCAATTCACGCGCCGTGCGCCATCGGCCCATAGCCGATTTCGCTCCCGCTCGACGGCCGCGAGCAGCTCGCCGGCGAATGTCGGACGATCGCCGCCCACAAGCTCCTTGGCCGCGATCCAGAAATTGCCGAGTGTTGAATGCGTGGCCTCCAGCGCGTCGGCCACATTGTCGATCGCGCCCTCGGCGGCGAGCGCCTCGGCGATTGCTTGGCTGAGCAGCTCGCAATCTTCCAGCGAGGGATTCGCGGCCAGCCAGGGGCCATATCGAGGCGTGAATCGCTTTATCAGCCCCGCGACGACATCCTGTTCGACGACGCCAGCGGGCCATGCAATACGGCCGGCGGCTTTCATCCTGTCGATTGTCTGCGCGACGGCAAACGCAGTGAGCTCGCCGCGGAGCGAATGCTCGATTTCTTGATAGCGCAACAGCGCGAGCTCGCGAAGGGTTTCGTCGAAGCGCTCGAGCGCTTTTTGGGAGGCGTCGTCGAGTAGTCCGCGGCGATCGTCTTCGTTTTCCGGCGCCTGAATGAAGCCTTGTTGCTCGAGCGCCGTGAGCGTGTCGTCGATTTGTCTCGCGGCGTCGGTGAATTTGAGCACGCGCTTGGGCCACAATTCCTGGGGCCGAAAGTTCACGAAGGTTTCGACCATGTCGAGCGGAGCCGGATCGGTCGGCGTGTCGGCCCGACCCGCCTTGCCGATCACGGACTCCACCTCCGGAAAACCGCGCAAGAGCGCGTCGCGGGCCTTGAGGTCATCGGCCACTTGCGTGACACTGGCTCGCGGCACGGTCACGGGCATGTCGAGCATCGCGCCTTCATCGAGCGCCGGCATGAACGACACGCCGATCTTCTCGAGCCGATACGACCAAAGCCCCACCAACACCAGGCTGGCCACCGCGAGCATTTGCCAGAGAATGAGCCGATCGGTTCGGATCGCGACGACGAAGAGCGCGAGCACCGTCGCCAGCGAGCAGAACCAGAGCGGCCATTTCGCGATCGCCACCTCGCCGACGCCGGGCAGCGTCGCATGCATCCAGCTAAAGTGCTGCCCGGCCTGGAAAAACCCCGCGGCGATAGCGAGAAGCGCGACGCCGCCCGCGAACAATCCGAGATTTTCGAGGAGCGAGGTTAAATTGGTTGCCCGTTTGCCGTTGATGAAAATCACGGTCAAGGAGGTGACGATGAAAAAAACCACGAGAAACACTTGTTTCCAAGCGCGTTCGTCGGCGCCCATGCCCAGGAGCGATTGCAGCGGAAAAACGCCCGCCGCGATTACCAGCAGCGCCGCGAAGGCCCACATCACGAGATTGCGGCGCGGCAGGGCCCAGGTGAGTAGCGGTTTATAGATTTGAATGAAGCCGCGCACGATCGGGTTCTCTTCCTCGCCGCGCAGCCGGCCGCGAATGAAGGTGGGAATCAGCGCCGGCACGACCGTGATCGAAATCAAGGCCACTCCGATCATGGCGAAGCTTTTGGTAAAAGCCAGCGGATGAAAGAGCTTGCCCTCGCGGCCGCCGAGCATGAACACCGGCACGAACGAGAGCAGCATGATCAGCACCGAGAAGAAGATCGGCCGGCCCACCGTGCGGCACGGCGCCATGACCAGTTTGCGCGTGTCGCCCGTGACTTTTTTGTCGCCGAAATGTTGTTTGAGATGATGCGTGGCGTTTTCGGTCATCACGATCGCCTGATCGACCAAAATGCCGATCGAGATCGTGATGCCGGCCAGCGACATGATATTGGCCTGAATATCGACAATGCCCAGCCGCCGCAAAATCGCCATCAGCAAAAACGAAAACAGGACCGCGAGCGGAAGCGTGATGCAAATGACGAACACGCTTCGCACATGCGCCAGAATCAACAGAATCGCCAACGAGGCGATCAACATCTCGTGCATCATCACTTCGGTCAGCGTGTGAATCGCGCCGGTGATCAGCCGGGTGCGATCGTAGGCCGGCACGATATGCACTCCGGCCGGCAGTCCGGCTTGTAGCTCGTGAATGCGGTCCTTGACGCGCTCGGTGACCTTGAGCGGGTTCTCGCCATGGCGCATCAGCACCGCGCCCCCGGTGACTTCGTTGCCGTTTTTCTCGAAGATGCCGCGGCGAAACTGGGACCCGAGCGTCACCTTGGCCACGGTTTTCACATAGATCGGCGTGCCGTTGATCTCCTTGATCACGGCGTCTTCGATATCGCGCTTGTCCTTGATCCAGCCCACGCCGCGGACAATGTATTCGGCGTTGTTCTTTTGAATCACGCCGCCGCCAGCCGGCATGTTGCTTTTGCCCACCGCCGAATACAGATCACCCAGCGTGATGCCATGGGCCCGCAGCGACTCGGGCCGCACATCGATCTGATATTCGAGCGGCGCTCCGCCCACGATCGCCACGTCGGCCACGCCCGGCGCGGCGTTGAGTTGCGTGGCGATATAGAACTTGTTCAAGGCCCAAAGCCGCTCCGGGTTGATCTTGTGTTCCGGGCTCGACTCGACCGTGTACCAGAAGATTTGCCCGAGCGCCGTGGCGTCGGGCGCGAGATAGGGCAAGACTCCCGGAGGCAGAAAGACGCTGGCCTGGGCCAGTTTTTCGCTCACTCGCTGGCGGGCGAAATAAAAGTCGATGTCGTCGTCGAAGATGATCGTGATCATCGAGAAATTGAATTCGCTGCTCGAACGCACGGCGCGCACCCCGGCCAGACCTTGCAGCTTGCGCGAGAGCGGATAGGTGACCTGGTCTTCGATTTCGCGCGGGCTGCGACCCATCCAGTCGGTGAACACGATCACCTGGTTTTCGCTCAGGTCGGGAATCGCGTCGATCGGCGTGTTGAACATCGCCACCACGCCGGCGACCGCGAGCGCGGCGGTGATAAACAACACCACGAAGCGATTGCGGATCGAGGCTTCGATTATTTTTTCGATCATTGGTCAAATCCTTCGCTTCGATTGCGTGCGTGAAATGCCCGAGGCGCGCGAGCTCGAGCCTGAAGCCGCCAGGGGCGTGGAAATGCATTCGCCCGAAGCTCGCGCGGGGAGGCCGCCCTCGCGCGGCGCCTCGCGTCTTCGCAAGGCGCGGCAAGGCGCGGTCAGGTCTGGATGCGCACACTCTGCGTTTGCAGCGTGGAGCGAGGCGCCAACGGGCCGCCGAGAAGTGAAGCGAATCGCAAATCCGCCAGCGCCCCGTCAGCATCGACGATCGCCGGCAGGGTCGCGAGCGCGAGCGACCCTGGCTCATCACCGCCGCGGCGCGGAGTGGTCGGCGGCGCCGGGGGCTGCCGCTCGGGCGCCCGGCGGCAGCAGGCCATGGCGCAATGCTTGCCGCGGCAGTCGCCTTGGCAGCAACAGCGACCTTTGAGCTGGTCGGCCCGAGTGATGACGCCCCGCGCGTGAATACCCGTCGCGGCGTGCGCCCAAACATCGAGCCGAGCAGCCCAGTCTCCGGGGCAGGCGGTTAGTGCGCGGGCGTTTCTCGCCGCCGGCCAAACGCTCGCCAGGAGCAGGCTCGCCGCCAAGACATGCACGACCAAAGTTCGGGAAAGAATCATCATTGGAAACCGTGGTTCGCAAGGCGCCGCCAGGGCAAGCCTCCTGTATTGTCGCTGGGAGGGACCCAATTGCCAAGGGTCGGCGTCGCCCCTCGCCGCAAAAGACGCCGGCCGGCTGGCGTCTTTTGCGGCGGCCGGGTATGTGTTTCGGTCGGTTTTTCCTCGGCGTCGCGATCTCGCCGACCCAGGATCGCCGCCGCGCGGACCCGTCCCCCGCGCTCGCGGACTGTCCCCGCCCGCGGCGCTGCTTTCCGGCCCCCACTGCCACATTCGCTAGGCGACACGGCGCTTTTTGTCTGCTGTCTGCTTACGTCGAGTGCTTCGTGTCGTCGTGTTAAAATACTCCGCTTTTGTTTGTTCTCCAAACCAGCGTGCCGCTGTCGGCGAAGTCACGGAGGCCCCCCAGGCGCCGTAACCGATTGTCGCACAGTCGCTTACGCAATTCCTGGTCGCCATCCTGTCGCTCGCCAGCCGTTTTTTGCCGATATCATTGTGGGTAAATCCCACTTTCCCACATGACCTAGAATGGATTGAGCACTGGAGAAAGTCCCCATGACGACCAAAGTAGTTGATAGCAAGGGCCGAGTCGCACTCGGCAATCGCTTTGTCGGGCGAACGGTCATTATTGATGACTCCGACCCGGACAAGATCGTCATTACCCCGGCGGTCGTTATTCCAGAGAACGAGGCTTGGCTCTACCGAAATAAGAAGGCGCTGAACTCAGTCCGCAAGGGCTTGGCCCAAGCCCAGGGCCGCCGGTTCGCCAAAGACGCTCTCGATCTCGATGCCGATTCAGCCCTTGTCGCGGACATCGACGACTAATCCGGTAGCTGACTCAATCCGACCGTGGGCTCATCAAAGAAGCCGCGGTCGCTTTGTATTTGGGACGCCACGCCGATGTTCACGATCAAATGGACGCTGGAAGCCACGAAGACCTACAACGATCTTCGTGACAAGGCGGCAAAGAACATCCAGGCCCGCAAGAAGAAATCGAAGGGGAAGTCGAGTAAGGATGAAGGCTTGTTCAAGCAGGTCCACAAGACGATCGAACTGCTGGAGGACAATCCCCGCCACCCAGGACTCAAGACCCACGAGTACGATTCGATCACCAATCCGTTCGACGACAAAAGGAAAATCTTCGAGGCATACGCTCAAAACAATACTCCCGGAGCGTATCGAGTCTTCTGGCGCCACGGGCCGGAAGCCAAAGACATCACGATCATCGCCATCACGCCCCATCCATGAGCGGGGTGAACGTTGGCGTATCCGATGATGGCTTCCCCGAGCGGGTGCAATCACGCTGGCAGCGGCTTTTTCTGGGGTTTTGGGCGTGTTTTCGTCGGCTTGGGCTCGCATGTCGCCGGTTTCGCGGGCTGGGGGCGTTCGAGCCAGGCGTCGCGAGCGGCCTCCCAAACGCGGCTTTTGAGGATCACCCGCGCGGGTCGAACACGCATTGCGAGTGGCCCTGCTTCCAAAGTATGCCCGACTGCTTGAAGCGATGGCCGAGGATCATCTTGCAAGCCGCCTCGGTCACTCCGCTGCCGATCGGCAGTTTGCTTCGCCGGCATTCCCAGTAGTTCATGTGATCGCGATATTTCCAGAGATAGTTGAGTGCTCGCTGGATGCCGCCGCGATCCTCCTTGAGCACGCGCCGCATGCGAGCCGCCCAAGTCGCGGCGCCGGCGTCGAACAACGCCTCCGAGAGCTTGCCCACGGCAGTTTTTCAATACGACGGGCACGACGAAGACAGGAGAAATGAAGCGGCGAGGGCCGACACGGGCGCTTTTTGTCTGCCGCTTGCTTACGTCGTGTCGTCGTGTTGGAAGACTCCTCTTCTGATCTTCATGACAAAACCAGACGCCCACCAACCCGCGGGCCCGCGGCGGTGTACAAGCGTTTGCCGGACTTTCCTTCATTGCCCAAATAGCACGGGCATTCCATCCGTCCCCGCCATCTGATGACTGTCTGGGCTCTCCTTGGGCTCTCCCTTTCCCAACGGCGCGTACGCGATCCCGCGCGTAATCGCCCTCTATCTAACGAGGCGTCAAGCGACTCCGGCAAGTAATCGCGACAGCGGGGCGTCGCCGTGGCTGAGCAGGCGGAGCACGAGGCCCAGGGCGCAAAGCGCGTCGGGCGAGGGAGGCGATTCGGCGTCGGCGAACCAGATTCGGCCATTGGGTTCGCCACCCAGCCGCGCTCCGCTGGACGATATCGCCTCCGCCACGTGATCGCGGCGGCGAGGCGAGTGGTGTCGGAGAAAAAACCAGGGCGCAAGACAGGATCGAGTTCCGCGATCGCCGACAGCAAACGCTCGATGTCCACCGCGACGCCACGCTCGTCGACCACCGCGAGCCGTTCGCCATCGCCATCGATCCAAGCGCCGAAATCGGCCTGGCGCTCGATTGTGAAGGCCGCGAGCGAGTCGATTCGCCGGCCATGCGATGCTTCGTCGCCGGTCGGTGAGCGAGTGCGGGATGCAGCCCCGGGAGCGCCGATCCACTCGGGAACGATTCGTTCGCACGCGGTCGGCTCGAGCAATCGCGTCAGGCGCTTCGAGAGCGGCGCCGATGCCGTGTCGAGCGCGAATCGCAGCGGCCGGAGCGCGTGGAAAAGTTCCGAACCGCGATCAAGACGACCGGCGGGGGACCGATGGCGCTCGAGTTGGCCGCTCGCGCGAACGGGTCGCGTGAGCTCGCCTTGAAAGCGGCGCCGCACCGCATCGAGCCGACCGCCGCCACACAAAGGGCGGGCGTCGCGCGACCAGCAGCGAATTGCCACGGCGTGCGAATCGCCTGCGGGATTGCCGAGATACACTCCGCCGAGGGAATCGAGCTCCAGAATCGTGGCGACCATTTGTGGCGCGGTCATCGGCTCGAGTTCCACGACATGGCATCCCGCGGCCCGCAGCCCTTCGCAGGTCGCCGCCAAGAGCTCCGCGACGCTCGCCCGCCCATCGGCTCCAACGAGGATTCTTTGCGATGCCCCGATCGTTCGTGAAACTTGCGTTGGCGATGCCTCGAGGTGGCTTTCGGCTGGCGATTCATTGCGCAGTTCGCAGCCGATCGCAAGCGCGAGCCGTCGAGCCACGCTTGCCGACACTTGCTCGTCGATGATGCCGGCGAATCCATCCTCGGTGAAGAGGGCATCGGCCGCGATCACGGGGCGGCCCAGGATCGGACCAAAATTCGCCGGTCGATGTTCGCAACCGGCGCAGGGTGGATAGTGGCTCGCCAGACGGCCGAGATGGATCGCGTGGCTAATCGCCGCGCCATCGCCGGGACAGAGAAACATCTGCTCGTCGCCTTTGCCTTCCGAAGCAGTGGTGCGCGAGGCGGTTTGCGTGGCCGATGGTTGCATGAGCGTGTTCGCGAGGCCCGACGGAGCGCTGTCAAGCCGATTCGATTCCGAGCGCGGTTGGAGTTTGCTGGGTTTCGTATCGCTCAGCGAGCGGATCGGTTCAAGAGCAAAGTCGGTCACGCAATGTTTTTTTCAACGAGATTACCGGTCCGGCGTTCGATTCCCTCGGAATCCGACAACCGGTTTTTTTGGCGCCTGGGCGACACATTTTTTGGGGCCTCGACGTTATGTCTAGAGAAGATGGGGCATTTGCGACGCCAGCCGAGGCTGATTCTCGCTTCCGGGCGGCGATCACGGAGCGATTGCACGGCGGAGAGATTATAAAAACTCGCCAGGCGGGCTGTTGACAGCTTTGGCGACGAACTCTATCATGCGTGGCTTCCCCTGAGGCCCTGCGGCGACGCGCGGCTTGGTTCTCGGGCAGGTCGCCGCCAATTTTTGGTGGCTTCCTGAGTTTGTTTCGAGGCGGCAGGAGTTCAGATTGTGGCGGGGCACACGCAAGAGATCATCCGCATCCGAATGGAAGCATACGACCATTCGGTGCTCGACCAGAGCGCGGCGGAAATCGTCGACACGGCCAAGCGCACCAACTCGGAAGTGCATGGCCCGATTCCGTTGCCGACGCGAATCGAGCGTTACACGGTGCTCTCGAGTCCACATGTCGACAAGAAAGCGCGCCAGCAGTTCGAGATTCGAACGCACAAGCGGCTGATCGACATCGTGCAGGCGACGGCCAAGACGATCGAAGCTCTCAATAAGCTCAATCTTCCGGCCGGCGTGGATATCAAGATCAAGGCTTCGAGCCGCCATTGAGTTTTGGGCAGCTTTGGGCTCTCGGCCTTTGATTGCCGGCTGGCGGCCTTGCCCGTCGAGTCGGCGAAAGCGTGGGTGGCTGCTGGCGTCGTTTATCCAAGGCGCCTTGGGCTGCCGTTGGCGGCGAATCTTGTTCGTTCGCAAAAATCGGACAACTTATATGTAGCGGAAGCCGTGCGGGTAAGCTGTCGAGCGCCGGGCCAAAAGCCAGCGGCGTTTCGCAGGCTCCCGCGGGGCAACTGACCACGAAGGAACGCTGTGATGGCAATCGGGCTACTCGGCCGCAAGGTCGGGATGACGCAGATATTCGACGAGAACGGCGCTGTTGTTCCCGTCACCGTGATTCAAGCCGGCCCCTGCCATGTGCTTCAGCTGCGCACCTTGGAGCGAGATGGCTACGAGGCCGCCCAGTTGGGCTTTCTTGATAAGCCGCGCCGTCTGGCCGGCCGCAGCGAACGTGGTCATGTGGCGAAGCTCGAAAGTCGCCGTTCTCGGGCGCGGGCCAAGGCGGGCGTCGAGCCGCTGGCCAAGGCCGATTGCGAACCGCAGCGGTTTGTCCGCGAATTTCGTGGTTCGATCGAAGGCCTCTCCGTCGGGCAGAAGCTCGATGTCAATTCCCTGGCCGGCGTCGTCCGGGTCGACGTGGTGGGCACCAGCAAGGGTCGCGGCACCGCCGGTGTCATGGTGCGTCACAACATGGCCGGCCAGCGCGCCACCCACGGCGTGAAAAAAGTGCATCGCCACTGCGGCTCGATCGGTCAGTCGCAATTTCCGGGCCACGTGCCCAAGGGCCGTCTCATGGCCGGCCGCCATGGCAATGCCCGCAGCACGGTCCGCAACATCAAGCTCGTGAAGGTCGACGCCGAGAACAATCTGCTCTTGGTGCGTGGCGCGGTTCCGGGCGCCAATGGCGGCTATGTCATTATCCAAGCCACGAACATGCTCAAGCGAATTGGCAAGGCCACGATTCGGGCCTCGAAGAAAAAGAAGTAGTAGTGGCCCGGTTCGTCGCGGGGTGTTTGGGATTTGGTTCGCGGTTTTCATAGTCAGAAGAAAGAGCGGGGCGATGGCTAGTTTGGATGTGTTCGACAAAACCGGGAGCAAGGTGGGGGCGTATGAAATCGATCCCGCCGAGTTCGCGACCGTCGTCAACAAGCAGCTTCTGCACGACGCCGTGATCATGTATCAGTCCAATCTGCGATTGGGCACGGCCAAGACCAAGTCGTGCGCCGAAGTAGCGGCCTCGACCAAGAAGATGTATCGCCAGAAGGGTACGGGCAATGCCCGCGCCGGTTCGCGGCGCAGTGGTATTCGCGTCGGTGGCGGCCATATCTTCGCCAAGCGCCGCGCGATTGGACCTATCGCCTACCGCGCAAGGCGCTGCAAGCGGCCACTCGCATGGCCTTCGCCGCGAAGCTTCGCGATTCGCAGGTCACGCTGATCGACGATCTGGCGTTCGGCGTCCCGAAAACGAAGGACATGGCCGCGATCCTCAAGGCCCTGGGCCTCGAAGGCAAGAGCCTGCTGGTGACGACCGCGGCGCTCGATGTGAATGTGTTCAAGAGCGCTCGCAACATCGACCGCGTGTCGGTGTCGCCGGTGGCGGAGCTCAATGCGTTTAGTCTGTTGATGCCCGAGCGAGTGCTGATTACGAAGTCGGCCTTGGACGCGGTGCGGGCCAAGCACAAGAAGAAGGCCGAGCCCGCCTGATCGGGGCCGATTGCTCCCGACGATGAACGCGAATTGTGACCAGAATCGCTCGTTCAAGATCGAGCGAACTAACCAAAAAACGAAAGTTTGCGATGGCCGATACCCAACCCGCAGCCGCCGCCGAACCGCAGCCGGGCCCGCGGCTCCGTCCGCATCAGGTGATTTTGCGTCCGCTGGTGACGGAAAAGGGCATGCACCGCTCGACCCGCTACAACGCTTATGCGTTCGAGGTGGTTCGCTCGGCGACGAAAGACGATGTGCGGCACGCGATCGAGTCGCTGTTCAATGTCCACGTGGTTTGCGTGCGGACTCAAAATCGCAAGGGCAAGCCGCGGCGTTCGAAGTTTTCGAGCGGCTACACGAAGGACTGGAAGAAGGCGATTGTGAAGTTGGACGCGGAAAGCCGGATCGACTTCTTTTAGTCGGTTATGAGCATGGCCGCCATTTGAGATCGAACGGCAAGGCCGGCCGCGAGATGGTTAAAAGCAGATCGTCGGGCGACCGACCAACATTCATTCACTAAGTCAGAAACGAAGCAGCATGGGAATTCGACGATACAAGCCGACAACGCCGGGCCGCCGCGGGGCGACGGTGTCTGACTTCGCCGAGTTGACTCCGGGCGTTGAGCCCGAGAAGTCGCTCATGGTGCGTCGCCGCCGCGCGGGTGGCCGCAACAACCAGGGCCGCATCACGGCTCGGCATCGTGGCGGCGGTCACAAGCGCATGTTTCGCTTGATCGACTTTCGTCGCAATAAAGACGGGGTGCCGGCTTCGGTGCATTCGATTGAATACGATCCGAATCGCACGGCCCGCATCGCGCTGCTGCATTATGTGGATGGCGAGAAGCGATATATCCTGAGCCCGGCCGGCCTGGAAGTGGGCGCGAGCCTGATGAGCGGTCCCGACGCGCCGCCGGTGTTGGGCAATTGCTTGCCGCTGCGAAATATCCCGCTCGGCGCCACCGTCCATAGTATCGAACTACAGCCGGGTCGCGGCGGGGTGCTTTGTCGCTCGGCCGGCATGGGCGCCACCTTGGCGGCCCGCGAAGCCGATTGGGCTCAGATCAACCTGCCAAGCGGTGAAATTCGCCGTGTGCCGGCGGCCTGCCGGGCGACGATCGGCTCGGTGGGCAACGCCGACCACGATGCGATTGTGATTGGCAAAGCCGGTCGCAATCGCTGGCTCGGCCATCGCCCGCATGTGCGCGGCACGGCGATGAACCCGATCGACCATCCGCACGGTGGTGGCGAAGGCCGAACCAAGGGCGGTCGACATCCGGTGAGCCCGACCGGGAAGAGCGCCAAGGGCGGCGGCACTCGCAAGCGTCGCAAGCCGTCGAATGCGGCGCTGGTGCGTCGGCGTCGTTCGCGCCGTTATGGACAACTTAAGATTCGTTAGAGAAAACGCTTTAGAGCTCCTTTACGGCTGAAATGATGGATAATTCGGTTTTCGCGTGTGCCATGCCCACGCTTGCGTGGGCATGTTCTCAATCGCAACGCACGGTCCTCATGCCCACGCAGAGCCGTGGGCATGGCACGCGGAACGAATCCAATCCGTCATCTCAACCGTGACAAAGCCCTAGAGCTAAATGCCTTAGATAGAAACACGCTTCAGAGATAAACGCCATGGGACGATCCCTCAAAAAAGGCCCGTTCATCAACCCCAAGGTTTTCGCCAAGGTTGAGAAGCAGGCTGCCTCGGGCTCGAAGGAGCCGATCAAGACCTGGGCCCGCGCCTGCACGATCGTGCCGGAGTTCGTGGGTTTCACGTTTTTGGTTCACAACGGCAAGCAGCATATCAAGGTCTTCGTGACCGAGGACATGGTGGGACATAAATTGGGTGAGTTTTCTCCCACCCGCAACTTCCGCGGCCACGGCGGCAAGGGTGGCAAGAAGTAATCTCGCGCCGGGAAGCGTCCGCTCGAGTCGCGACCGGGGCCGAGTTCGCCGCGACGCGGTCATCGGAAAGACACTGCCAACGACCACTGAAAGATAATCGTCATGCCTTACAACGCATCGCATCGCTTCGCCCGGATCAGCGCCCGCAAGGTGCGCCCGCTGGCGGATATGATTCGCGGCAAACATGCCGACGAAGCGCTCGACATTTTGAAGTACCAGCCGCAGCGAGGCGCCCGACTGATCGAGAAGGTGCTCAAGAGCGCCCTGGGCAACGCCGAGGACTTGCGAGCCGACATGGACAGCCTGATCGTGACCGATGCCCGGGTCGATGGCGGTCCGATGTTCAAGCGGATTCGACCGCGGGCCCGCGGCATGGCCTTTCAGATCAAGAAGCGGATGTCGCACATTCGGATTTCGCTGGAATCATTGGATAGTCTGTAGTTCGGGCTGGATACCGCGATTCGTCGCACGAGAGAAGAGTTGCGCGGACACACACGTAAACATTCGCGCAAAAGCGCCGCCTAGAAGTCGCGTCGGAGAATTTCATGGGTCAAAAAGTCAATCCCGTCGGCTTTCGCACCGGCATCATGATCGGCTGGAAGAGCCGGTGGTACGCGTCGAAGGCGGAGTACGCCAATCTGCTGATGGAAGACCACAAGCTGCGCGCTTTCATCAAGAGCAAGTTCAAGTTCGCGGGCATTCCCAAGGTCGAGATCGAGCGGACGCGAGACGAAGTCAGGTTGATTTTGCACACGGCGCGGCCGGGCATCATCATCGGCCGCAAGGGCCAGGAAGTCGAACGGCTCCAGGGTGAGTTGCAGGAACTGATCGGCCGCCGGATCAATATCAAGATCGAGGAGATCGCCCGGCCCGAGATTCAGGCCCAGCTCGTGGCCGAGGAGATCGCCGAGCAATTGAGCAAGCGGGCAAGTTTTCGCCGCTGCATGAAGCGGGCCATGGAAACGACGATGGAGGCGGGCGCCAAGGGAATCAAGATTCAACTGGCCGGCCGATTGGGCGGTTCGGAAATGGCGCGCTGCGAGAAGTCGAACGCCGGTTCGATTCCGCTCTCGACCTTGCGAGCGAAAATCGATTACGGATTCACCGAGGCGATGACCGCCCAGGGTCACATCGGCGTGAAAGTATGGGTCAATCAAGGCATGTATCAAGAGGAGCCGACCGATGGCGCTGATGCCCAAGAGGGTCAAGCACAGAAAAAGCCAAAGAGGGCGTATAAGAGGTAATGCCACGCGTGGCAACCGCGTCGTCTTCGGCGATTTTGCCTTGCAGGCCACCCAGGCCGGCTGGCTGAGCGCCGCCACGATCGAAGCGGGCCGCGTGGCCGCGCAGCAGTATTTGCGAACCGAGGGCCGCTTGTACATCCGGGTATTTCCGCATAAGTCGATCACCTCGATTCCGCTGGAAACTCGAATGGGCAAAGGCAAGGGCGAACCGGAATACTGGGCGGCCGTGATCAAGCCGGGCACCGTGCTCTACGAGATCGGCGGCATTACCGAGGAAGCGGCCAGAATCTGCTTCTCGCGATTGGCGCATAAGATGCCCGTGCGAGTGCGGTTCTTGCGTCGCCGCACGGGTTCTTGACGTCGCGGGCAATTGACGCCGCACGGGCGCTCCGCCGCGAGAGTGGCGCGAGCCCGGCGATGAATACAGCAATGATCGATACCGTTGAAATCAGAGAAATTCAAACAGGCGTGGAGCGATGAAAAACACAGCATCCGAACTGCGTGAAATGAGCGACGACCAGATCGAGCTCACGCTCAACGAGGCCGCCGAGAACTTGTTTCGTTTACGGCTCAATGCCGAAACCGAACGGCTCAACGCGCCCAGCGAGCTTCGCAAGAACCGCCGCTTGATCGCGCGATTGATGACGATTCAAGGCGAACGTAGCCGAGCCGCGCGAACGCCCGACGCCGCGAAGTCCTGATTCGGCCGGTTTTTCGAGACCTTTACTCCAGCACTTAAGCTACCAAGTCACCCTCAGGTTTGTTCATGGGAAAGCGCATCGCGATTGGAGTCGTCACCGGCGACAAGACGGCGAAGACTCGCCGGGTGGAAATCGCCCGATTGGTCAAGCATCCGAAATACGGCAAAATTCTGCGTCGCAAGACCGTGTGTCATGTGCATGACGAAAACAACGAGTCGCATCAGGGCGACACGGTTGAGATCGTCGAGTGCCGGCCGCGGTCGCGCTCGAAGCGGTTCGAGCTCGTGCGGATCGTGAGCAAGAGCCGGCTGGTGGACTTGGCGGCAATGCGGGCCGCGGCCAAGGCCGATACCACCGCCAGTCAAGCGTGACGAGTTACCTGTCAAGCCTGACTCGCGGAGCGATGCCTCGCTGTTCGACGCGGAATCGAAAGTGCTCGTTGTCCTGGTGGCAGTCGGGCGAGAATTCAACGAAGAGATAACGACCATGATTCAAATGCAATCTCGCCTCGACGTGGCCGACAATACCGGCGCGAAAGAGGTCATGTGCATCAAGGTGCTCGGCGGAGCGCATCGCCGCACCGCCGGCCTGGGCGATGTGATCGTGTGCAGCGTGAAAACGGTGATCGCCGGGAGCGATGTGAAGAAGAAGAGCGTCGTCCGCGGCGTGATCGTGCGCTGCCGACAGCCGACTCGCCGGGCCGATGGCAGCTATGTGCGGTTCGACCGCAATGCGGTGGTGTTGATCGACAATGACCGAAATCCTCGCGGCACGCGCATCTTCGGCGCCGTGGCCCGTGAGCTGCGTGATCGAAACTTCATGAAAATCGTGAGCCTCGCCAGCGAGGTGGTGTGATGCATATTCGAGTAAACGACACAGTGGAAGTTATTTCCGGCGAAGATCGCGGCTCGGCCGATTCGCCTACTCGCGGCCGTGTGCTGCGGGTGCTTCGCGACAAGGAAAAGATTGTCGTCGAGGGCGTGAATCGCGTGTTTCGGCACATGAAGCGCGGCGCTCGCAACAATCAGCAAGGCGGCCGGCTCTCGAAGGAGATGCCGGTGTCGATTTCCAATGTGCTGCTGGTATGCGGGAAATGCAACAAAGCCACGCGAACCGGAGCGCGGCTGCGGCCCGATGGCGTCAAGGAGCGATTTTGCAAGAAATGTTCCGCGGAGCTGGGCGTGATCTCGCGGCCAAAGTCGCTTCGAAACACGGCCAAGTAGCGTTTGAAGTGGGTTCGCGCCGCGACGATCCAATAGGCATGCGATTCAAAAGGTCGGGTGGGTGATGGCTAAGAAGAAAACCGAAAAGACGGGCGAAGCGGAAAAACCGGCGACGCCGCGATTGCTCGAACGCTATCAACGGGAGATTCGTCCGGCGCTGTCGAAGCAGCTTGGTCGAAGCAATCCGCATGCGATTCCGCGCATCCAAAAGATCGTGGTCAACATGGGCGTCGGCAGCGCGGTCACGGAAAAGAAGCATATCGAGGACGCCGTGGCGGCGCTTATGCAGATCACCGGCCAAAAGCCGTTGGTCACCAAGAGCCGCAAGGCGATTGCGAACTTCAAGCTCCGCGAGAATATGCCGATCGGCGCCAAGGTTACCTTGCGCGGTGTGCGGATGTATGAATTTCTCGACCGTTTGATTTCGCTCGCCTTGCCGCGCATGCGCGATTTCCGCGGCTTGAATCCGAATGCGTTCGATGGCAAGGGCAACTACAGCCTGGGCCTCGCCGAGCAGCTTGTGTTTCCGGAATTGAATCCCGACAAGTTCCTGCGGCCCCAGGGCTTGAATGTTTGCATCGTGATTTCGTCGGACAATAACGACGACTCGCGCGAGTTGCTGCGGGCGATCGGCATGCCATTCAAGACCGAGGAAACCACCGGCAAGAAAGCCAAGGCATAACTCGCCGCGCAAAACGAGGTCGTCGTCGTTTCGCGGAGCGGGAACCGGCGAGCGAATTGATTTCCATTAAAGTACACGCCAAGTATAGAGAACCCAGAAGTACCCGGACCTATCGCCCAGGCGACCGGGATGCAGAAACGAAGGAGCCTCGATGGCAAGCAAGTCCAAGATCGCGATGTCGCTGCGCAAGCCGAAGTTCAGCACTCGGCTCGTGCGTCGTTGCCGACTTTGCGGCCGGCCCCGCGCCGTGTATCGCAAGTTCGGTCTGTGTCGGATTTGTTTCCGACAGTTGGCCGATCAAGGGATGATTCCTGGCGTCAAGAAGGCGAGTTGGTAGCAGAACATATTGCTTCGAGCCGGCGTCGCAGCCTTGCGATTCGCGGTGGCTTGGAAGTCTCGGAGGGGGAATTTCGCGCACATGATGACCGACCCGATCGCCGACATGTTGACCCGTATCCGCAACGCCGTGCGCAGTCGAGCGCCCGAGCGTCAGCATGCCCGCATCCAAAGTAAAGCGAGGCTTGGCCGAAGTGCTCAAGCGCGAGGGCTACATCTGGGACTGGGCCGAAGAGCCCGGCGAACCGGCCCCGCAACTCAAGATCGTCTTGAAATACGGCGACAACGGCGAACGCGTCATTCGGCATATTCGCCGCGTGAGCAAGCCGGGCCGCCGAGTGTATAGCGGCGCCACGCGACTGCGGCCGGTGCTCAACGGCCTGGGCATTTCGATCATCAGCACCAGCCACGGCGTGATTAGCGACCGCGAGGCCCGGCAGAAAAACCTGGGCGGCGAGGTGCTGTGCGAATTGTGGTAGGCTCGCCGGCGTGACACGCCTGGCCGGCCGCGTGCAAGAATGTTTTTTCCAGACGGATCGACGCCTTCCTCGAGGGAATCCAGGCGCCGATTCTCAAATGAAGTAGGTTCAACACCATGTCGCGAGTTGGAAAACAACCGGTGTCCGTTCCGGCGGGCGTCAAGGTAGCGATCGGCAAGGGCGAGATCACGGTCGAAGGCCCCTTGGGCAAGCTGGCGATGAACTATCGCCCGGAGATCGCGGTCGAGTTCGACGAAGCCGCCAAGCAGTTGCGAATCACGCGAACCGACGAGAGCCGCCAAGCGCGGGCCTTGCATGGCCTGAGCCGCGCGCTGGTGCAGAACATGGTGATCGGCGTCACCAAGGGCTATGAGAAGAAGCTCGAGATCGTGGGCGTCGGCTACTTGGCCGCGGTGGCGAAGGATATTTTGCAGCTGCGCGTCGGCTTCGCCAATGAGATTCATTTGCCGATCCCGGCGGGCGTGACCGTGACCTGTCCCGATCAAACCCATGTGGTGATCAAGGGTAGCGACAAGCAGAAAGTGGGCCAGTTCGCCGCCGAAGCCCGCGCAGTGCGCAAGCCCGAGCCCTATAAAGGCAAGGGCGTGCGTTATGAAGGCGAGCAAGTGCGTCGCAAGGCCGGCAAGGCGATGGCCAAGTAACCTCCTGGAGCGATGGCGAGTTTCCTGAGACGTCGCCATTGTTCGGCGCCGTCGTCCAACGCGAAACGACTCCCGCGATTCAATATATAACCCTATTCGCAAGCCGGGCGCTTGCGAGCCATTGGTATCAGAAGCAGCCATGAACCACGATAAATCGATCTACAAACAACGACTTCGCCGCGGCTTTCGAGTGCGGAAGCGTATTCGCGGCGCCGCGGACCGGCCGCGCCTGAGCGTGTTTCGCAGTCACAAACACATGTATGTGCAAGCGATCGACGATTCGACCGGTCGCACGCTGGCGGCGGCGAGCACGCAAGAAGGCGAGTTGCTCGGCGAACTAAAGTTCGGCGGCAATAAAAACGCCGCCCAGGCCGTGGGCAAGGCGATCGCCGAGCGGCTGATCGCGGCGGGCATCAAGCAGGTTGCGTTTGACCGCGGCGCCTGCCAGTATCATGGCCGCGTGGCCGCATTGGCCGACGCCGCCCGCGAGGCCGGGCTCAAGTTTTAGTTTCGGCAAGCAGGAAGCCGGTTTGTCGATGGTTGTCCCCGGACAGCCGGTTGGCGAGCAGGCGCGGGCGGGCGGCGAGTCGCCCGTGACAAGGCTGTAGTTTTTGTTAGAATAGCGACGATCGTCGGCGGCGTGCGTCGCATCGCATGCTGATGTGGCGAATACAATCAATCCCTCGAGGAGCGTGTTACCGGTGGCCCACGAAAAAGAATCCAATCGCGGCGAACTGCTCGACAAATTGGTGAAAATCAAGCGCTGCGCGGCGGTGGTCAAGGGTGGTCGGCGATTTAGCTTCGCCGCCATGGTGGTGGTGGGCAATGGCCGCGGCAAGGTGGGCTGGGGCTATGGCAAGGCCAACGAAGTGCCCCCTAGCGTGGAGAAGGCCGTGAAAGACGGCTCGCGCAGCCTCAAGGAGATCAATCTCGACAGCGGCACGATTCCGCATAAGGTTGTCGGTCGCTTTGGCGCGGCGCGCGTGGCGCTGGTGCCGGCTGCTCCGGGCACCGGCGTGATTGCCGGCAGCGCGGTGCGGGCCGTGTGCGAAGCCGCCGGCATCCGCAATATCCTTACCAAGAGCTTCGGCTCGAACAATCCCACGAATCTGGTCAAAGCCACCTTGGACGCGCTTGGGCAACTACGCACCCGGGCCGACATCGAACGTTTGCGGGGAGTCGACTTGTCATGAATTTGCACGACGTAAACCGAGGCATCCACAAACACAAGAAACGCAAGCGCGTCGGTCGCGGCGGCGGCTCGGGTCACGGCAAGACCTCGGGTCGCGGTCACAAGGGCCAGGGCGCGCTCGCGGGCTGGTCGGCTCCGCCGATCTTCGAAGGCGGCGCCTCGCCGCTCATTCGCCGCATTCCCAAGCGCGGGTTCCACAACCAGTGGGGCCTGAAGGTAGTGGTGGTCAATGTCGGCCAACTCGAAGGCTCCTTCGCCGCGGGCGACGTGGTCGACGCCGCGAGCCTCAAGGCCAAGAACCTCGCCAAGGGCGTATACGACGAGCTCAAGGTGCTCGGTTCGGGCGAGCTGACCAAGAAGCTCAAGATCACCGCGCATCAGTTCAGCGCCAGCGCGCTGGAAAAAATCAAGCAAGCCGGCGGCGAGGCGATTCAGATTCCGCCGAAGGCGCCGGTGGTCAAGGGAGTGCGCAAGGCCAAGAAAACCGTTTAATACGGGCTTCGGGTCGCGGGGTTCTCGTTCCGAGGAGGCTTCCCCGATTCGGAGATGCCTCGGTCGTCTAGAGTCGGCGGAACGCGCTTCGGCTTGGATGCGAAGCGCTTACTTTTTTGCATGGGGCGGCGGCGGTTCGATCGCCTATTGTCCGACGAAAGAAGGAACTGGAAGCATGTGGGAAAAGCTTCGCGTCGTCTTCACGATTCCCGAGCTGCGCAAAAAGATATTGTTCACGCTCGCGCTGCTAGCGGTGTATCGCGTTGGGTGGCAGATTCCGCTGCCGGTGGTCGATAAGGTGAAGCTCGCCGCGCGGGTGGGGACCGACAGTGGCCTCACGGCGCTTTTCGACCAGGTCGCGGTGTTCAGCGCCAGCCAGCTCAATCAAGTGACGATCTTCGGCCTGGGCATCATGCCCTATATTTCCGCCAGCATTATCTTTCAGCTTCTCGGCAGCGTGGTTCCCTCGCTCGAGCGCCTGCAAAAAGAGGGCGAGAGCGGTCGCAAGAAAATCAACGAATACACCCGCTACGCCACCGTGGTGCTTTGCATCGGTCAAAGCTGGGGTTATTTGGTCGGCTTCTTGTTGCAGCAGAAACTCGTGAACGACAGGTTCCTCAACGAAAGCGGCCACATGACCTTCGGCTGGCAGCTTATCACGGTACTCACCATGACCGCGGGCACCATCTTCTTGATGTGGCTTGGCGAACAGATCGATGAATTCGGGATCGGCAATGGCATCAGCCTCTTGATCATGGCCAACATCTTGGCCGGCATGCCGGGGGCCCTGGTGAGACTGTTGGAACAATCGACGCCCGAACTCGGCGGCACGCAAGGCAAGTTCGGCATTGCGGTGCTGTTCATGTTGGCCGCGCTGTTTGTCGCCGTCGTGGCGGGAGTGGTATTTATTACCCTCGGTCAGCGTCGCATTCCCACGCAAAGCGCCAAGCATGTGCGCGGCCGGCGGGTTTATGGCGGCGCTCGGCAGTACTTGCCGCTACGGGTGAATCAAGCGGGCGTGATGCCGATTATCTTCGCGAGCAGCTTGCTCATGTTTCCGCAGATGGGGTTTTCGCTCCTGGCGAGCCATTATTCGAACAGTCAGTTCTTGCAGGAAATGCACGACGCGTTCACGCGTGGCTCGTCGGTGATCTACAACATTCTCTACGTGGCGCTGATCTACTTCTTCTGCTATTTTTGGACCGCGATCACCTTCAATCCCAAGGACATGGCCGAAAACCTGAAGGGCTTCGGTTCCTTTATTCCCGGCTATCGGCCAGGCAAGCGCACGGCCGACCATCTGGAGCGAGTCATGGTCCGGATCACGTATGTGGGCGCCGGCTTCTTGGCGGTCGTGGCCGTGACGCCGACCGTGATCGCGAGTTTGTACAATGTGCCTCCGGCGGTGGCTAGTTTCTTTGGTGGCACCGGGCTCTTGATCGCGGTGAGCGTGGCGTTTGATTTGGTTCAGAAGATCGACAGCCATCTCGTGATGCGGAACTACAAGGGACTCTTGGAGGGCTGAGACTCCGGCCAGCGAGCGTCGCGACGCCAGGGGCGGCGCGCCGGGTTGGCGCATCAAGAATCAAGCCTGAGGGGGCAGCGGAGCGGAGCCATGCGGATCGTGTTTCTGGGTCCGCCCGGCGCGGGAAAAGGCACCCAATCCCAAAAACTAATTTCGCTTTTGCAGGTTCCGCACATCGCCACCGGCGATATGTTGCGGAAGGCGATCCAAGAACAAACGGAGATCGGCCGCGTCAGCGATGGTTACATGAAGCAGGGTCGGCTCGCTCCGGACCCGATCATCCTCGAGTTGGTCAAATCGCGATTGTCCGAGCCCGATTGTCAAAAGGGCTGCATGTTCGATGGCTTCCCGCGCACCTTGGGCCAGGCCCAGGCGCTCGATCAGATGTTGCTTGCCAATGGCATGCCGCTGAGCGGAGTGCTCGAACTGTGGGTCGATCGCGACGAATTGCTGCGACGCCTGATGGGCCGACGCCGGGCCGACGACAAACCCGAAGTAATTCGAGAGCGGCTCGATGGCTATTTGGAACTAACCGCTCCCTTGACGGAATATTACGACGCCCGCGGCCTGCTCTATCCGATTGATGGGAGCGGATCGCCCGACGATGTGTTTTCGCGAATTCGAGCCGTGATCCAGCGAATCGAGCACCGCGAGTCGGAAGCGAGTTTTCGCCTCTGACGAGATTCCGCGCCCGATTTTCGAGGCTCGAGCTCGAGAAAGTGGCCTGTCTTCGAGAAATCGAAACCGGTCGCCCTGGCGGCGATTGTCGGTTTGCTTGCGTAATCGCCGCCGAGCAATACAATTCATCGCGAGTTTGCGGAGTCATTCGCCGAGGGCATGGTCCGCGAATCAAGGGCGAGCCGAGGCGCCTCGCTACAATTTGTCGAAGGTAGATCATTCGTGCATATTCTTCGTTCACCTCGAGAGATCGCGCAGATGCGTCGCGCCGGACTCATGGTCTGGCAGGCCCATCAAGTGGCCGCCGCGCTGGTGCGGCCTGGAGTCACCACGGGCGAAATCGATGCCGCGGTCGAGAAGTTCTTCGTCGAAAACAAGGCGATCCCGCTGTTTAAGGGAGTGCCCGGCAAGGTGCCCTTTCCGGCCGTGACCTGCATTTCGGTCAACGACGAAGTGGTGCATGGCATTCCCGGCGAGCGCCAATTGGAGGAGGGCGATGTGGTGAGCATCGACACCGGCTGCAAGCTCGATGGCTGGTGCGGCGACGCGGCGATCACGCACCCGGTGGGCCAGGTCGACGCCGACGCGGCCAAGCTGCTCGAGGTCACCAAGGGAGTGCTCGACTTGGCGATCGAGCTCATGGGCGGTCAAGACCCGCTGGAGCCAAGTGGCCGCCGAAATGGCCACCTATGTGAAAGACGCCGGATTCGCCGTCGTGGAGAGCTTTGTCGGACATGGCATCGGCCGCGAAATGCACGAAGACCCGCAGGTGCCCAACTTCGTCAGCAGCCAGTTGCGCCGCAATGGCGACTTTTCGCTCGAGCCGGGCCTTGTAATCGCGGTCGAGCCGATGGTCAACATCGGCACGAAGCTCGTGAAAACGCTGCCCGACCATTGGACCCAGGCCACGCAAGACGGTCTGGCGAGCGCCCACTTCGAGCACACGATCGCGATCACGGATCATGGTCCATGGGTTCTGACCTCGAGCCCCGACACGCCCGCGCCGAGCTGATTTTCCCGAGTTTTCGAGCCTGGCGCGTCGATTTCGTGTCGCTCGGCGGCCCTGGGCCGAAAAAAACCGCCCGCAGGGGGTCTTGCGAGGATTGTCGCAATAACCTTATACTCATACGCTTTGAAACATTAGCCTAAGAACGGTCGAAAACCCGCCATGAAAGTCCGCGCCAGCATCAAACGCATTTGCGAACATTGCAAGATCGTCCGTCGTCGCGGCGTCGTTTTCGTCGTTTGCAGCAACCCGCGCCACAAACAGCGGCAGGGCTGATCTTCCCTGGTGGCGGCGGCGAGTGTCGACCCGCGCGAGTTTGTCGGCGGCCGAAAGAAATCGCCGCGCCGCTCGCGCGTTGCGCGGAACCCGTGCCTGGGCACGGTCTCGGCTCAAAATTCGATTCAATTTCGGGGCGCCGGCCCTCGCCAGTTAATACAACGGTTCGAGATCATTCGAGGGAGTTTTCGTTTATGCCGCGCTTGTTGGGTGTCGACATTCCGAGCGATCGGCCGACGGTCGTTTCGCTGACGTATTTGTACGGGGTCGGTCCCCGGGTGGCGGCCGAGCTGTGCCACAAGGCCGGCGTCGACCCCCAGGCCAAGGCCCGGGAGTTGCATGAAGACGAAGTGGCGCGCATCGCGGCGCTGCTCGACAAGGACTATGTGGTCGAAGGTCAGTTGCGCCGTCAGGTGGCGCAGAATATCTCGCGACTCAAGGACATCGGCTGCTACCGAGGCATACGGCATCGCCGGGGCTTGCCGGTTCGCGGTCAGCGCACCCGGACCAACGCCCGGACTCGCAAGGGCCCGAAGAAGACCGTGGCCGGCAAGAAGGGCGTGAAGGATATGCGTTAGGCTCTCGCGGTTCGCGGAGTCGATTTTGTTGGGCGGCGGTTGGTTTGGGTGGGTCATTCATCTTCGCGGGAGACAGGCATTCGTGGCAAAGAACAAACGACGCAAGGCCAGGCGCAACGTCACGGTGGGCATCGCTCATGTGCGCGCTACCTTCAACAACACCAGCGTGACGATCACCGACACCAAGGGCGACACCCTGTGTTGGGCGAGCGCCGGCACCTGCAACTTCAAGGGCTCGCGCAAGAGCACTCCCTTCGCGGGTCAAATGGCTGCCCAACAATGCGCGGAAAAGGCCGCCAAGTTTGGCGTGCGTGAATTGGAAGTCCGCGTCAAGGGTCCCGGCAGTGGTCGCGAGAGCGCGATCACCGCGTTGCAGGCCGCCGGCATGACGGTCAAGAGCATCGAGGATGTGACGCCCCTGCCGCACAACGGTTGCCGTCCGCCGAAGAAACGTCGCGTGTGAACAGATAGGTTCCGCCAAGCCGCCGAGGCTGCTCGCGGGTCCGGCGGCTGGGCGGCAATCGGCCTCGGCGGAGCCGCTGGCGCCGTGGCCGCCACGAGATATTCAGGAAAACCAAGCTGCCCTCGCGGCATGAAAACAATTTGCCGCGTGGTAGTGATCCACCCCCGAACATGCCTGCAATGGGCAGATCATCTCAAGATTAGGAACTCGTAGAGAAATCGTATGGCTCGCATCACCGGACCCGTGTGTCGCATGTGCCGTCGCGACGGCTTGAAACTGTTTCTCAAGGGCAATCGTTGCGACACGCCGAAGTGCGCCATCGAGCGTCGCGACACGGCGCCGGGCATGCACCAATTCCGCCGCGGCAAGCAGACCGACTATGCCCTGCATTTGCGCGAAAAGCAAAAGGTCAAACATTACTACGGCGTGCTCGAGCGGCAGTTCCGCGGCTATTTCAAGCGCGCCTCGCGATCCAAGGGCAACACCGGCAATACGCTGTTGAGCCTGCTCGAGCGGCGGCTCGACAATGTGGTGCATCGCTTGGGCTTCGGCGCCAGCCGCTCCCAGGCCCGGCAGCTTGTCGGCCACGGACACATCACGGTCAACGGCGCGTTTCTCGATATTCCGAGCTATATCGTGAAGCCGGGCGACGTGATTCGCGTGAAGAACCGGGCCAAGAGCCTGCAAATGGTGCAGTCGAACTTGGCCGAGCATCACCGCTCGGTGCCTGATTTCTTGTCGCTGGTCGAGGGAGGCATTCCCGAGGGACGCGTGAATCGTATTCCCGAGGGCGACGACATCTCGATTCCGGTGCAAGTGCAATTGATCATCGAGCTTTGCTCGCGCTAGGCATCGAATGTCGAACTTCGACCCTCGGGGAATCGAAGCAGCGCGGCGTTGAAAATCGAACAACTGGGGCGAATTGAATTCAATGGGGACCGGCGCTTTCGGGCGTGGTCTCGGGTCTCTCGGGGGGAGTCGCAAATATGCATATTCGTTGGCGCGGTCTGGAACTGCCCAGTCTGGTTACCTGCGATCAGAAAAGTTTGAGCCCGACCTACGGCAAGTTCGTGGCCGAACCGTTCGAGCGCGGCTTTGGGTCGACGATCGGCAACGGTCTGCGGCGCATTCTGCTGTCGAGTCTCGAAGGCAGTTCGATCACGCAAATCAAGGTCCACGGCGCTCAACATGAATTCACCACCCTGCCGGGCGTGGTCGAAGACATGACCGATATCGTGCTGAATGTGAAATCGCTGGTGGTCAAGAACCGCAGCGAGTCGACCAAGGTGGTGCGGATCGAGAAGAACAAGGCCGGAACCGTTACCGGCGCCGATGTGCAAACCGACGATTCGGTGATCGTAATCAACAAGGACCATGTGATCGCCACGCTCACGGCCGATGTGCCGTTCGTGATGGAGATGGTGGTGGAAAACGGCCGCGGTTATGTGCCCTCGACCGAGCACAGCCCCAATGTGCAAGAGATCGGCATCGTTCCGGTCGACGCCGTGTATAGCCCGGTGGTGCGCGTGCGTTACGAGGTCGAGGAGACTCGCGTCGGCCAGAAGACGAACTACGATCGGCTCACGCTCGAGATTTGGACCAACGGCTCGATCCATCCGGAAATGGCGCTGGTCGAAGCGGCCAAGATTCTGCGCAAGCATCTCAACCCGTTCGTGCAATACAGCGAGATCGGCTCGCGGGTGCATGCCGCCAGTCGCTCGGGCGGTTTGGGGCTGAGCGAAGCGGCGCTCGAATCGAAGCTCGGCATGACCCTGGCGGACATGAAACTCAGCGTGCGAGCGACCAATTGTCTCGAGTCGGAGCAGATTCACACGGTGCGCGATCTGGTTCGCCGCACGGAAGATCAACTGCTGGAAGTGCGAAACTTCGGGGAGACGACGCTCAACGAAGTGCAAGAAAAACTGGCTGAGATGGGCCTGCGGCTGGGAATGCGCCTGCCGGCGCCGGCCACGGCCTGACGCGCCGCCTTGGCGCCGCCTGCCGGCGGCGGCCAATCGCGCCGTCCGGCGGCGGCCCGCCGCGCCCCGGCGGCGTCCAGCTTTCATGTTCTCACGATTTATCAGAAACGGTTACACCCATGCGACATCGACGTAAAGGCCGCACCCTCGGCCGCTCGCCCAGTCATCAACGTGCCCTGCTCCGCAATTTGGCCTCGGCCCTCTTGTTGACCGAGCGCGACGCCGAGGGGGAAGACAACAAACCGAAGGTTCGCGGGCGGATCGTCACCACACTTGAAAAGGCGAAGGAAGTTCGCCCGCTGGTCGAGCGCTGTGTCACCCTCGTCACGCGTTCGCGCCTGCGCACGACGAAGCGCGGAAGCACGCCGCCACCGCCGAGCGCGGCACCGATGCCTGGCGCGCTTGCGCAAGAGCGAGAAGTGGCGCAACTGGGCCAAGGCGATCGCGCCGGTCGTGGCCGCTCGCCGCCGCGCTTTGCAATTGCTTGGCGACAAGCAAGCCGTGCGAATTTTGTTCGATGAGGTCGGTCCGCGATTTGTCGGTCGGCCGGGCGGATATACTCGCATTCTGCGGCTCGCGAAGCCCCGCCTGGGCGACGCCGGCACGCGAGCAATCCTCGAGTTCGTCGGAGTGCGCGATCGCGTGGCCCCGGCCGCGCCCAAGCCATCGTTCGAGGGCGAAGCGTCGGAAAGCTAAGATTCGCGCCGCGGCCGCCGATGCCGAGCGCGGCGCCTGATACATTGGGCCACGGGCGCCTTGTCCTGGCCGGTCATCGGACCGATTCGCGGGCTCATCGCCGCGGACGAAAGGAATCGCTCGGAACCTCGGCGGCGGTGAAAGGATTCGATGAGCGAACTTTCAGCCAGCGGCTCGTACTTGCCCCCCCGCGCGACGCCGCTCGATTTCACCGCCGACATGCGCCGGCTTTGCCAGCGTCTCGCGGCCGATCTTCCGGAACTGGCCCATATCGATATGTCGCTGGTCGCGGTGCGGTTTTGCCAAGCTCGCACTCCCGCCCGCCACGGCACCCTGGCCAGTCTCACGCCGCTACGATTCGAGCATGGCGAACGCGTGACCATCAAGCGCGGACGCCGCTATCGAATCGAGTCGCTCGTCGATCGCCAGGGCGCGAGATGCTCTATCTCTTGAGCTTCTATTTGCCGCGGTTTTGCGATTATCCTTTCGCCGAAAAGTTGGCCACGGTCGTGCATGAACTGTGGCATATCGGGCCCAATTTCGATGGCGACTTGCGCCGCCACCCCGGCCGGTGCTACGCCCACAGCTCGCGTCAACGCGACTACGATGCCCACGCCGCGGCGCTCGCCGAGAAGTGGCTGCGGCTCGATCCGCCGGCCGAACTGCTCGGCTTTCTGCATGGCTCGTTCAAGGAGCTCGCGGCGCGCCACGGCCGCATTCTGGGCTCGCGCCTGCCGACACCGCGGCTGTTGCGAGTCGATGCGCCCTAGCGTATTGTCCCAATTGAAATGACGGGTTGGATTGGTTCCGTGGCGCCATGCCCACGGCTCGGCGTGGGCATGAGGGCTCCGCGTGGCGCTCGAAAACATGCCCACGCAAGCGTGGGCATGGCGCCACGGGGTTGCCTATCATTTCAGCCGTGACAAAGCACTAACAGCCTGTTGAATTATTCAGCACGTTGCTAATCTCGCGCGAACGCCTTGCGGGCAAACGCGTCGAGATCGCCGAAGTTGTTCTGCCAGGTCGTGTACATCACGCCCGTGACTCCGGGGCGCGGCGGGCGCCGGAAACACCTCCTTCATCGCCGAGCCCCAGCGGTCGAATTCGCCGACGCTCGCGTTGTAGTAACCGGCGATCACTTGTTCGTGGCCTTGGCCGGCGAAGAACCTGAGGCTTTCGGCGGCGTGTCCCGAATTCCAGTTGCAGATAATCACTTCCTTCGGCAAGCCGAGCCACGATTCCGCGAGCGTGCCGTTGACCAGATAAAAGTCTTGTTTCGCGTTGTGATGGGGATCGAACATATCGCTCCAGGTCACGACCCTGGCTCGCGGATTGATGCGACTGAGCATGTAGACGCAACGCGCCGCGTTGTTGGCCAGGAGCTCGCCGGGAGTCTTGCCCTTTTTTCGGCAGGCGGCGCACCAGTTCGCGCAGCGAAGCTCGTCGTGTTCCATGAAAAAGGTTTTCGGCTTGAGCATCTCGTTGACGCGCCGCGCTTGATCGGCGAGCAGTTCATAGACTTTGGGTTCCGTGAGGCAGCAGGCGACTTCTTCGTCATGAATCTTGATCGGGTGATACCAGCTCACTCGCAAGCGGTCGCCCTCGTGAATCGCCGACTTGGTCGTGAGCCGCAGTCGTGCGCCGGCGTGGTCGAAGCGATATTGGCCCGCGTAGGGGGTTTGGCCCAAGAGCGGGTCCACCACCGGCTCGAAGTCCTCGCCTTCGACGAACTCTCGCCGGCCGGTGGCGTCGGTCACGCGCAAGGGGCAGCCCTCGCGGCGGAGCACATTCACCAGCGAAAGTTCCTCGCAGGCCAGATCGTCGATCCATAGCTTTCCCTTCCCTCCGCCCCACTGACCGGCGTAGATATTGATTTCGCTTTCGTCGAGCGAGTTGAATGCTACTTCCGCGAGAGTCCAGTCCTGGGTGGGCGCCAAATGCATTTCATGATATGTGAGCGGCCGCTTGCCATTGGCGAGAAGCTTGATCGTGGCCGGAGCGAGATCGCTGGTCTTCACCCAGCAACTCAGTCGATAGGCGGCGTGTGGTCGCACCTTGAGCGGCTGAATCACGCGGGCGTTGGCGGGCCCGATATTTTCGAAGCGACATGAGGTTCGGCCGCCGTGGAACACGGCGCGGTCGACAAAGCTGATCTTGCCGGGCTCGTCTTGGTAGAAATCGGCGAACTGCTTGTCGTCGCCGCGAGTGCGCTCGAAGTCGCCGTTTTTAACCGCGACCGCCGGTTCGGGCGCCAACCGCGCTTTGCGCTCGCGAACCACATAGGGAGCGTCCGTCACCGGTAGTCCCTCGGCGAGATTCGTGTCGTGCATCAGCAGGCCATCGCTGCGACCAATCGGGAACAGGCCCGGGATAATCTCGATTTCCCGTTCGGCGCAGGCGGCCTTTATCCGGCCGACATTCTTGAAGTACCGCTCGGGCATGGCTTCGAGCAAATTGAATTTGAAATCGGCGAGGAGGAGGCCGTTGTAGCCGGCCTTGCCGGCTTGATCGATGACGCCGAGGGCGCGATCGGCTTCGGAGTCGACCAGCAGGTTCGTCATGATCATGACCCAGCGATCGGCATACCGACCCGCGGGCTCGCCTTGAACCGTGCGCTCGGTTGGGCCGCTCCCCTGGGCCAAGACCGCGGCGGGCCAGATCGCCCGAGCCAGGAACACGGCCCAGAACGTGCCGAGAATCATGCGTCGCATGGTGAAAGTCTCCTTGATGGTGGGGCGGGGGCGGTCGGCCGGGATAGGGACCGCCCGCGGGCGAAAACACCCCTCCGGCCTGTTTGCATGCGCGAAGTCGGCTTTCGCCACGGGATCGGGAAGCTCCGGCGGATTAATTGCAGCGTGCGTCGGGCGGAATGATCTTGATATTGAGCGTCTTACGCAGCGACTCGGCGCCGATGTCGTGGGTCACTCGGGCCCAAAGATCGCCATCGGCCTCGAACACATATTTGCTTGCGACCGGCGCGGTTTGCCAAGCTCCGGCCGCCATTTCCGATTCGAGTTGTCCCGGTCCCCAGCCGCAGTAGCCGACATAGAACTGGGCCTTGGCTTGGGGATTGCCGAACAACCGCTCCAAGTGGTCGGGGTCGACCGTGAAATAGACATCCGCCGCCGCTTGGGCCTCTCCGGCATCGGGCTGATCGTGAAGCACCATGAGCGGCCCTTCGACCGGCCCGCCCACGAACAGCGGCTGATTCCAGTGGCATGGGCCGTCGCTGATTTGCGACCAAATTTCCGATGTGCTGATGCTGCCCGGTCGGTTCAATGTCAGACCAAACGCGCCCTGGGCATTGTGGCGAACCATGAGCACGACGCCGTGAAAAAAATTGGCGTCGTGCAATTTGGGCACGGCGATCAGCAGTTGGCGTTCGATCCAGGCCATCGTCCGCTCGGGCTCGCATTGCATGGAGTGAGTCGCCGCATTCGGCCGCCTCGTGGATGTCTCGAGGCGCCGACGCATGCAATGTACTTCGCCCGGGGCGGGGAGAGCAACCAGTCGTTTCGTCGAATGGCATGCTTGGCCCGACCGTGTCACCGTGCTTCCCGGTTCGACTCGCCTTCCCTTTTTCGTGGTCCCGCCCCTAGAATGTTTGGCGGCTCTGGCGAAACGCGGGGGAACTGCATTTGTCGGCGCCGAGTGCTTTGGGGGATCGTAAGCAGTGCGCGGCCTGGAAGCCGCCGAGTCAGGGAGGAGAGTTTAGATCATGCCGAAGGATTCGCCGGAGAACGCGACGAAGAACGAGCGCGACCTTGCCACGGGCGCCGGCTTCAACCGCGCTCGCGGATGCTGCCGATCTGGGGCTGGGCGCTGCTCGTGGGCTATGTCGCGGCCGTGGCCTATGTGCGCGGCATCGACGGGCTCGACGGCGCGATCGCGAATATCATCACGCTGGTCTGCACCTTCCTCACCGCCTGCGCGCTGTTCATTTGGTTTTGCTTTTATAGCGGCTTTTCGCAGTTCTCGCGGTGCGCCGTGCTCTACGGAGCGCCGGCGGCCGTCGTCGTGCTGCTCGCGCTGTTTCGCATCGATGGCGTTCGCGGCGGATTGATTCCCGAGCTTCGCTTTCGCTGGACGCCCCGACCGGATCAATTGCTCGCGGCTCCGCGAATCGCCGCCGGCGGCGCTCCGGCTGTGAGCCGCGCCGCGCCATTGGCTCGGCCGAGGGTCCCCGTCAAGCTTCCGCGAGCGCGGCGAATCCGCGCGAAACCGATGCGTCTGGCTTAGCGGCGCAAACGCCGCCCGTCCCGCATGTTGATCTGAAGACTACGACGCCCGACGACTACCCGCGCTTTCTCGGTCCCGAGCGCGGTGGCTGGATCGCCGGACCGGCGCTCGAGTCCGACTGGTCGAAGCACGCGCCCCGGCTCATGTGGCGGCAGCCGATTGGCGCGGGCTGGTCGGCGTTTAGCATCGTCAATGGTTATGTGGTAACGCTCGAACAGCGCGGCGAACAAGAACTGACCACTTGCTACGAACTACTCACCGGCAAGCCGCTTTGGAGCCACGCCGAGGCGACGCGCCACGAAACCGTGCTCGGCGGAATCGGTCCGCGCTCGACGCCCACGATCTCCGAGGGAAAAGTGTATTCGCTCGGCGCGACCGGGATTTTGAATTGCCTCGACGGCGCGACCGGCGAACCGCTTTGGACGCATCGCTTGCTCGACGATTACCACCTCACGCCCGAGACCGATCTGCAAGTCGTGGCCTGGGGCCGGGCGGCGTCGCCGCTCGTGGTCGATGGGCTGGTGGTTGTGCCCGCCGGTGGGCCCGCGGATAAGCCCAAGGTGTCGCTCGTGGCGTTTGACAAAACGAGTGGCGATAAAATCTGGGAAGCCGGCGACGATCAGATCGCCTTCGCCTCGCCCACGCTGGCCACCGTGTCGGGAGTGCGGCAGATTTTAAGCGTCAATGAAAAGACCGTCAGCGGACATGACCCCGAAACCGGCAAGCTCTTTTGGAGCTTTCCGTGGGAAGGTCTAAGCACCCAAAACGCCAACAATTCGCAGCCGATCGCCGTGGATGGGAATCGGGTGTTCGTCTCCAAGGGCTACACCGGCGGCTCGGCGCTGGTGGAGGTCGACTGCGATGACGCCGGCAAATGGAGCACCAAACCGATCTGGGCCGACTCGAAGTCGATGAAGACCAAATTCACCAACGCGATTGTCCGCGACGGCTATGTCTATGGCCTCTCCGATGGCACGCTCGAATGCATCCAACTTGCCGACGGCAAGCGCCGCTGGAAGCATGGCCGCTACGGACACGGCCAGATTCTCGGCGTGGGGGACCTGTTACTTGTGCAGGCCGAGTCGGGCGAGGTGTTTCTCGTGGCGATCGACCCGACGGCGCACCGCGAACTTTCGAGTTTGGCGGCCCTCGATGGCAAGACTTGGAACAATCCTGCTCTTTATGGCCGTTACCTGCTTGTGCGCAATGGCGAGGAGGCCGCCTGCTATGAGTTGCCGCTTCGCGAGCGGAGCGCCGCGGCGCCGGCCGTGAGCCAACGCTGATCGGGGCTAGTGCTTTGTAATGGTTGGTCGGGCGGTAGTGCTTTGTCACGGCTGAAATGATAGGTAACCCCGTGTGCCATGCCCATTGCCCAGCGTGGGCATGTTTTCAAAGCGCCACGCGGAGTCCTCATGCCCACGCGGGGCGGTGGGCATGGCATCTATGAATGGGGTTCCGTCAAGTGGGGTTCTTGGAATGTGGTTGGGGGTGGCGACGGTAAGTTCCGCGAGTCGCAGGTTTGCGCTCAGGCATCTATTCGAGATCGGCCCGCTTGGGGTCGTCCCGGGAAGGAATTCGACGGACGCTCCATTCACAAGAACTCGGGTCGGCCCAGTCAGTCGCCCGTAGCCATGCCGTCGGAATCGTCCGCGGTCGCAAACGGCGCCAGCTTGGCAAACGTGTCGCGGATCTTCGCCGTGTCCCCACAGGCCAAATGGCCCCCGATCCCGCCTCGCTTGTCGCCCGCTTTCGCTACCGCCCGCCAAACGATAACCTGTTTGTGGAGTCCACGCCGACGTAATTCATGGGAAGCTCCTTTTTGTGGAAACACAAGGGATGTCGCAACTCCCCTTAGGTTTACCACGTTTCCAAGGCCCCCGCGCGGCGCGGCCTCCTCTCATGGCTTCACACGGGCAAACCGACTTTTCCATCATTTCAGCCGTGACAAAGCACTAGCGTTGGTCGCCCGTCGTACTTTCGCCCTTGGAAAACCGACCTATGTCGCGAGCCGGTCGATCGATTTTGCAAATGCGCCGCGACGCGCTGCGAATCTGGCGCGCCGGCGTGGCGGCGGTCGACGCCGAGCGGCTGGCGCGAGAGTTCATCAGCGTCGATGGCCCCGCGCTTCGACTGGGTGACGAAACGATCGAACTGGCCGCGATTCGGCGGATCGAAGTCGTGGGCGCGGGCAAGGCGGCGGCCGGCATGGTCGCTGGCGTCGAGGCGGCCCTGGGGCCCGAAGTGCTCGCGGCCAAACAAGTGAGCGGCTGGGTCAATGCGCCGGCCGATTGCGTTCGCCCGACCGCGGCGATTCATTTGCATCCGGCTCGGCCGGCCGGCGTCAATGAGCCCACGGCCGAGGGAGTGCGCGGCGCGAAAGAGATTTTGCGGCGCGTGGCGGCGCTCGGGCCGCGGGACCTGTGCATGGTGCTTCTTTCCGGCGGCGGATCGGCCCTGTTGCCCGCACCGCGGCCGCCGGTGTCGCTCGACGATAAGCGCGCGATCACCCGTTTCCTTTCCGCCGCCGGCGCGTTGATCGAGGAACTTAATTGCGTGCGCTCGTGGATCAGCGACATCAAGGGCGGTGGACTGGCCCGCGCGAGCCGCGCCGGGCGACTCGAGTGCCTGATCCTTTCCGACGTGATGGGCGACCCGCTCGAAATCATTGCCTCGGGTCCGACGACGCCGACGCGCTCGACGCCGGCCGACGCGCTCGCGGTGCTCGAGCGGTTTGGCGCTCGCGGCCTCGCGCCGGCAAGTGTCTTCACGGCGCTCGAAGCGCGCTCCGGCCCGGGGTCGGACCTTTCCGCGCGCGAGTCGAGCTCGCCATCGCGAGTGCGAAACACGATTCTCGGCAACAATGCGATCGCCGTCGACGCGGCGGGGCTCGAAGCCGAACGGCTCGGCTATTCCCATGCGATGCAAAGCGCGGCCCGGGGCGAAGGACTGGCCGAGGGTGTCGGCGAGCGATTGGCCGCTGTGGGTCTCGCGATGCGCGGCGGGCCGGGGCCCGACTGCCTCATCAGTGGTGGCGAGCCGGTGGCCAAGCTCGCCCCGATCGAGATTCGCGGTCGCGGCGGACGCAACCAACAGCTCGCCCTGGCGGCGCTCGAGCGGCTTGCCGGGCGATGGCCGAGCGGCGTGCTCTTGCTTTCGGCCGGCACCGATGGCGAAGACGGTCCGACCGACGCCGCCGGCGCGTGGGTCGACGACGAGATCATCGCCGCCGCGCGCTCCCGGGGCCTCGACGCCGCCGAAGCGCTCCGCCGCAACGACGCCTACACCTTCTTCAACGCCGCCGGTGGCCTCCTAAAAACCGGCCCCACGCACACGAATGTTTGCGACCTGCGCGTGGTGCTGGTCGACCGCGTGGAACTCGCGGATCGAGCGAAACCTATACGTTGACGTGAACTGCCTAGCGGTTGAATAGAAACGCCGGGCTGTTGATCAGGGCCCAGGCCAAGTCTTGGGCGCCGATCAGACGCTTATCGCCCAAGCGGCTCGCGGCGGCGGCGGCTTCGCTCAAACGATGCCATTCCGGATCTTGCCCGCGGAAGTAGCGGGTAAGCTCGGCCTGTTGCTCGGACGAACGTTGTTCCCGCGGCGCGGCCAAAATCATAACGATCGCCTCCGGCAGACTGCCCGTAAATGGCCGCCGCGAGGTGGTGACCGAGAGCCGGAACTTTCCGAGCGCATGATGCTCGTCGTATTGGTGGTTCAAGGTAAATACCAGGAGCGTGCCGCCGACGTAGCCCGCGTCGCCGGCGATTTCAAACGTGGCGACATGATTCTTGCCCAATTGGGGCGAGACCGCCCAGCCCGTGCCCGGCCGCGAATCGACCGCCGAAGCGACCGCGAAGCCCTGCTGGGAGAAGTCGGCCGAGGCGTGTTCGAGCGTCAACGGAACCGCCTTGCCCGGATCGGCGGCCGGCGCGGCGGTGATCCGAAATTCGTTGAGCACGAAATTGCCGTTGGGCGCTCGGCCCGGCCCTTGGCTCGGGAGCTTGGGATCGGTCAGCGCTTCCAGGCGCACTCCGGTCAGGCCGCTCAGTTCGGTGAGCGGCTTTGACGGTGTAGGCGCCCTTGCCTTCATGGCCTTCGACCAAGATCGCGCGATCCGGCTCGCGGTGAGCGTGGCGCCGTTGGCGGCGGTCATTTCGGCCGGGGCCAGTTCGCTCCAAACCGGCGGGCCCTGATGCGTTTCCCAGTCGGCTTGCGCGGCGTCCAGTTGCGCTTCATAAGCAGCCAACTCGGCGGCCGGCCGGGCCTGATCTTCGTCGCTCGCCGACATGGCTTTCACGCCCGCCGCCAGTTCATCCGTTGTCGGCGGCCGGCAGAGGAAGCGGTAGAAAATTTCCTCCACCACGCGGGCATCGCTCGACTCGCTCCGCACCAACTTCGTGATCGCGTTGTTCGGATCATTGAGCGCCTCGGCAATCGTCGGGCCGTTTACCAGAGTCATCACCGGGCCCAGCATCACGCCGGTCGTGCGTTCGCATTCGCAGGCGCTTTCGCGCGGCGGCCGGCCAAACTGTTCCAAGAAGCCGCTCGGCAGCGAGGCGCCCGAGTCAAGGAGCTGGGCCGCGCGAAAACCCGGCGGCAGGCCCGGCAGGCGGCTGGTCGAGCCGGCCGATCGCATCACGGCGTCGTACATTACTTCGGCCGGCAAGCGCCGGGCGACGGCGTGCGAATAGTTGATATCGTCGTCCTCGTTCCAGCGATTCACGGCGATCGAGCGTTGATACGTGGCCGACTTGCAAATCGCGCGCAGCAGGTCTTGCGGGTCGAAATTCGAGTTGATGAACCGCGCGGTCAGCCAATCGAGCAGTTCCGGATTCGTGGCGGGATTGCCGGCGCGAATATCGTCGATCGGCTCGATGATGCCGCGGCCGAACAGATAGCCCCAGAGACGGTTGGCATAGCTCTTGGCGAAGTATTGGTTGTCTTTCGACGTGATCCAGTGGGCAAGCTGCTCGCGCCGGGGGGCCGAGTCGGGCGCCAGATCGGCGTGGTCAAAAGGAAACTTCGGCGGCGCCACTTTGCCGGTGCCGGCATGTTTCTCCTCGCCGCTGCCGGAATCGAAAATGTCCTCAATCGTCGCCTTGGCCGAATCCACGCTGGTGCCGGCGAGCTTTTGGCCCATGCTGTCGGGATCGTCCTTGCGGCCGACTTGGGCGAAGAAGGCGGCCAAGTGGTAGTACTGGCTTTGGGTCCAGCGCTCGAACGGATGGTCGTGGCATTTGTTGCAATTGAATCGCACCGCCAGGAACAGTTGCGTCGTGTTTTCGACCAACTCTTCCGGCGTGCGCAGGGTCTTATAATACGCGGCCGGGGGATGATCGACCGTCGAGCCGCTGCCGGTCAGAATCTCATGGACGAATTGATCGTAGGGCATGTTGGTTTCGATTGCGTTTTGAATCCAGGCCCGCAGCGCCGCCGAGCCGCGCTCGCCGAGGAACTTGCGATTCACTTGCAGGAGATCGGCCCATTTGTTGGTCCAATGCTCGACATATTCCGGCGAGCCGACGAGCCGATCGACCAGCGCGTCGCGCTTGGCCCGCGAGTCGCGGCCATCGTTCAAAAACGCGCGAATCTCATCGGCCGAGGGCGGCAGGCCGACCAGATCGAGATACACGCGGCGAATGAATTCGGCGTCGGTGCATAAGTCGCTCGGCAGGGTGCGCACTCGCCGCAGCTTGGCGTAGACCAGTTCGTCGATCGGGTTGTAGGCTGGCGCATCGCGCCATTCGAAGCCCGAGCGATCGCCCATCACGGTGATCGTCGTGGCCGTGTAAGCGCCTTCGTAGCGGGCCAGGAGCGGCGCCTCGCCTCGGCGGAGCGTGGTGACGAGCCCTTGCTTATCGACCTCGACGATCTCGGTCGCCGCCGCTCTCGATAAACGATTCGAGCGTCACATCGCGCGTCGAGCCATCGCCGTATGTGGCCGTCACGGCGGCTTGCAGTTTCATGCCCGGCCGCGGCACGATCGGGTTCTTGGGCACGAGTTCGATTTTCGTCACCCGCGGACTGTCGAGATCGAGCTTCACGCCGGCCGCGATCCAGCTCCGCAGCATCTCGTAATACGGTTCGCCCGGCCGCGTGAGCACACCGCCCACATGCGGAATCACGCCCGCCGGCTTGAGCAGCATCAGGCTTTCGTCGGGCGCCACTCGATTGAATCGCCGGCCGGCGATATCGTCGGTCAAGGCGCGATGGTCATACAGCGGGTCGTAGCCGCGGAGCGAGAGTTTGAAGCCGTTTTTACCATTGAGCGAGCCGTGGCAGGTGCCGGCGTTGCAGCCCATTTTGCTCATCGCCGGCGCGACATCTTTTACGAAGCTCGTGGCCCGAATGGCCGCGAAGCCGGTGACTTCGAGCGGAATCTTGATCTCGTGACCCGCGGCCGAAAAGCGAATCTCGCCGGCGCCATCGTGTTTCGGCCGCACCACGCCGGTGGGCGAAACGCCGACCAATTCCGCGGGCCACGAGGCGTCGGCCGAGCGAGTCACGTCAAGCTGCTCGCCGCCAGCCAAGCGGGCCGTGATGAGCAATTGCGAATAGGCGTAAGCGCCGTCGAGCTTGATCGCCGCCGGATAGGCCTCGAGAGCCACGACTTCGAACCCCTCGGGCAATTTCTCGGCGCCCAGCGGCGCGGCCCGAAGCGCCGCGGCGATCGAACACACCGCGCCCAACGTCACGACGATCGCGAGCGCGGCCGCGCGGCTCGTGGCCCGATTGATGGCGGCCCGATCGATGGCGGCCCGATCGATGGCGGCGCTTCGCGAGCATTCGATCAAACGGATTCTCTGGAACATCGTCCTTGTCTCCGGGGAATGGGCCTGACGCGGGGTTGCCAAAGGGTGGTTGAAGGTCGGTCTACTGCTACAAAACATTCGGATCGGGAGTTGGATCAGGGTTTCGCCGCGGCCGCCGTGTCGGGCGCTTCGAGCGGGGCCGGGCAGAATTCGCGCGCAAAGCTGCCGGAGTCGGCGTCGTGGATGCGGACCAGTCCATCGAAGCCGGCCGACGCGACGCGATGGCTGTCGTGCGAAAAGGCCACGCAATAGATCGGTCCCTCATCGGTGAACTTGTGCAGGGTCTTGCCGGTCGCCACGTCGTCGATGCGGGTCTCGCCCTGACCGTCGAGGCTGCTGCCGACGACGATCTTCGCCCCATCGCCGCTATACGCCACGCCGCAAATCCGGCCCGGCGCGGATCGTACGGCTTTGATCAGATTGAAGTCGTCGCCGATCACGCGATTCTTGGTGCGATACATCTGATAGATCTTCGGCGCCCCGTCGGCCCCGCCGATCAGTAGTTCGTCTTTCTGGGGATGCCGGGCCACGGCCGCGAGCCCGCCCTTGAGCGCGCCGGGCGTGATGCTCGTGATGTTGTCGACGAAACGCTGCGTGGCCACTTCGATCAGCTTCATCGAGCGGTCGCGGCTGACCGAGCACAGATGCGAGCCATCTTTGGAAAACACGGTGTCGAGCACCCAATCGCTATGGGCGCCCTGATAAAGCACCTGTTTGCCGGTGGCCGCGTCAATGGCCCGCACCGTGTTGTCGCCGCAGCCATAGGCGATGCGGGCGCCATCGGGTGACCAACTTGCGCCATAGATCGTGTCGTAGGTGGTGGCGATCGCATAGCGGAGCGATCGCGTGGCGATGTCCCAGACTTGCAATTCACCCAGCCGGCCCGGCGAGCCGCCCGATACCGCCAGGCTCTTGCCATCGGGCGAAAAGGCCACGCCTTCGATCTGCTCCGACTGCCCGACGAGCCGCGCGACAAGCTCCGCGCCATCGCTCTTCCAAAGCAGCGTTTCATGGTAGCCGGAGATCGCGAGCAGCGAATCGTCGGGCGAGAAGTCGAGCGTCGTGACCACCGGCCGGGCGCGATAGACCGGCGGATGCTCGGCGCAGTAGACCACGGCGAGCGAAGGCGGCGTGTCGTCGACGGCGCCGGCGGCGATCCACCGCCGCATGAGGTCGAGCTGCGTGGCCGAGAGCGGTTCTTTGCCCTTGGGCATTTCGGCTTTGCCATCTTTGGGCGTGATGGCTTTGAGCAGATGGCTCGCCTCGGGCTGGCTGGGCACGACCGCCGCTTCGCCGCTTTCGCCGGCCTTGAGCAACTCGGCCCGGCAGGTGAGCGAGAGCTTGCCCTCGCTCTTGGCCGGCTGATGGCAGCCCTGGCAGTTGGACTGGAGCACGGGGCGAATGTCGCGATAGAAGCTGACCGCCGCCGGGGCCTTATCGGCGGAAGGTTTGTCGGTAGGCTTTTGGGCCGGCGGATCGGCGGCGGTGGCGACTCGCACGGAGCTCGCGCCAAGGGCCAGGGCGCCTGCGGCGACGGCAATTGCCGTGAAAAGGTCCAACGCGATCGAAACTCTTCGCGGGCGGAGTATTTCGATAAACCAAGGGCCACGGCCGAGCATGGCGGAGCCTCGCTTTGGGGGGACTCGCGACGCCGAGCGCGGGCAACGCCCAGCGGGCGTCGGTCGCGTCGGTCCGGAGTGTTTTTCGAGATGAACGCGGGACTGCCAGGTAGGACCACCCGCCAGGAGCGCGGCGAGCGGCGAGCAATCCGAAATTCGCTTTTAATGTGTGCGCATGATAAAGGACAACGCCGTCCCCGGCCCCAACGCTACCGCACGCCAGTATAAGCCCCCGCCCCGCCCGTTGGCAAGAAAATTATGCGGAAGAATGGCGATGGAGCGAGGACCGATCGAGGCATCGGCATGCCGCTCGTCGCTTGGCGAGGCTGAGAAATCCCCCGAGGGCATTTTTCGACGGGCTGCCAAAGCATGGCTCGAACTTCCCGACTTCCACCTGCCGCCGCGGAAAAATTGACTGCTCTCCGCGGCGTCGCTAGAGTAAATCACTCACCGGGCTGCCTCTGGCGAGACGGGGCGATTCAACGCAGGGGCACACTCACTCGCGAGGCGCAGCATATGAAAAAAATCGAAGCCGTCATTCGTCACAACAAGCTCGAAGCGGTGAAAGACGCCCTTCACGCCAAAGGCGTCGAGGGCATGACCGTGACCGAGGCGCGCGGCTTCGGGCGCCAAAAGGGACACGTCGGCAATTTTCGCGGGAGCGAATACCGCGTCGATTTTCGGCCAAAGGTGAAAGTCGAAATCGTGATCCGCGACAGCCAGGCCCCGGTGGTGCTCGAAACACTGGTCAAGACGGCCCGCACCGGGCACGTGGGCGATGGCAAGGTGTTCGTCATGAACTTGGCCCGCGTGATTCGTATTCGCACGCATGAAGAAGACGAGCTGGCGGTGTGAGAAGCGGGCGAGCCACCGTGTTCTCCTCGCGGGCGTCCGGCCACGCGGCGAACCCGCCCTGACCGGCGGCAGGGCTTGGCGCGCCTGTTCTCTTTACGGGGATGTGCTGCGCGCTTCCTAGGAAACAGGCGCCTTGATTGCGCGCCGATTTTTCGGTTTCCGGCTCGTTTCGGCGACGTTTTTATAATCGCTCGCGGACCTTTTCGAGGCAATTGCAAAGAGGAATCGTAGGCGCGGCGCGGCGAATCGCCGGCATGGCACATGGATTGCATTCGCGCGGGTTTATCTCGCGACATGGGAACGCGCGGTTCCCGTGCGCGCGAGCCGCGTTTTTTGCGTAGAGACGATCCATGCCACCGACTTCCTCGACTCGCTCCAAGCATCCTCTTTCCAAACACGATGCCGCTTCGCCGATCGCCGATTCCGCGAGCTTGCCCGCGCCTCCGCCGCCGCTGATTTCGGCTCCGACCGCGATCGACGCCGCCGTTGGCCGAGCTCGGCGCTATCCGCTCGATGTTTGCGTGTCGCGATCCACGTTTTTCGCCAATATCTGTTATCTCCGCGAGCTTGTCACGCCGGGTAAATTGTGCGTGGTCATGAAGGCCAATGCCTATGGACACGGCATCGGGCCGCTGGCGCCCGTGGCCGTGGCGGCCGGGGCCGACATGATCGGAATTTGCACGAATCACGAGGCGGCGATCATTCGCGAGCAGGGCTTCGAGATTCCGATCTTTCGCCTGAGGATGGGCCTGCCCGATGAACTGGAAGAGGGCGTGTTGGAACTGGGCGTCGAAGAAGAAGTGGGCACGCTCGAACAAGCCGAATTTCTAGCCGGATTGTCGCGGCGCCTGGGGCGACCGGCGAGAGTGCATCTCAACATCGACACCGGCATGGGCCGCAGCGGCTTCTTGCCCCAAGAGCTCGAAACCGTGCGCCGCGTGTGCCAGATGCCGGGGCTCCGCATCGCGGGAGTGTTCACTCACTTCGCCTCGGCCGATTCCGCCGATCTCGCCTCGACGCTCAAGAGCATCGAGCGTTTCGAGCAAACCCTGCAATCGCTGGCCGATGTATTGCCCGACGACGCGATCGTTCACACGCACAACAGCGCGGCCACGGTGCGTCTGCCCGGCCGGCCTCGGATGGTGCGCTGCGGCGCCGCGTGCTTTGGAGTGCGCACTTCGACCGACTTCGACAACCCCGCCGCGCTCCGCCCGGTGATGAGCATCAAGACCCACGTGGCCCAGGTGCGCGACGTGCCCGCTGGAACCACGATCGGCTATGGCGGGCTCTTCACCACGCGGCGGCCGAGCCGCATCGCCTCGTTGCCGGTCGGCTTTGGAGAAGGTTACCCGCGGGCCCTGTTCAACAAAGGCATCGTGTTGATCCACGGCCAGCGCTGCCCGGTCGTGGGCCGGGTGTCGCTCAATATCATCACGGTCGACGTGACCGATCTCGGCGCCGGTTCGCTGGGGCGACGAAGTGGTGCTCGTGGGCCGCCAGGGCAATGAGGAGATCAGTTTCGAATTTCTGGCCGATCTCTTTTCGAGCGTCCACACCGAGATCAATCTCATGGCCGGCAGTATGAATCCGATCCGCTATGAGTGACGGATCAGCGCTGCTGTTGCCGAAGCCAGGCGACCGTGCGGCGAATGGCCTCCGGCAAGGCGATCCGTTCTTCAAGGCCCAGTTCCTCGCGCGCCGCGCGCAGTGGGGCACATACCACGACGCCTCGCCGGTCGCCGCGTCGGCGAGCTCCACCCGCGGTCGCGGATCAAATGCTTGGGCCACGCGCTCGGCCGCCTCGGCAATGCTCACGGCGTTTTCCGAGCCCACATTGTAGGGCCGGCAACTTTCGCCGCGCAGCAAGATCGTCCACAGCCACACCGCTAGATCGGCGGCATGGAGATACGATCTCCTCGGGCTGCCGTCGCCCTCGACTCGGATCGTATCGCCTTGGAGCGCGTCGCGTAAAAAATTGCCGATCGCAAACCGGCCCGCGAGTGGCAAGTGTGGTCCCACGAACGCAAAGCACCGGGCAATCATCACCTGTTGGCCGGCGTTGGCGGAATGCACCGCGCCCAGGTGTTCGACCAGTCGCTTGCCGTGCGCATAGGTTGAATGAAGGTCGAAAATCGCGGGAGCGCCGGGATCATCTTCCGAAATCCGGTTCTCGCCCGGCGCTCTTGGGCCATAAACCGCGCCGCTGCCGACAAGCAGCAGCCGCCGGGCGCCGGAGTGCTCGGCGAATCGCAAAACGCGCCCAGTGCCGCCCACGATCGCTTCACAGAGGTCGAGGCGATGTTCGAGACCCGGAATTTCCGCGGCTGGCGCGGCGGCGTGAATAATGTGGGAGCACGGCGTCGCGGGATATACAAACGACCGAACATCTCCCCGGTGGAATTGGATCTCGGGTCGATGGGCCAAGTGCGGCATGGATCGCAAAAACGCCTCGGGATCGCGCGAGAGCACGATGAGCCGCGCGTCGAGCGCGAGCGATCGATTGGCCGCCATGAACGACTCGAGGAGCCATTTGCCGATGAACCCGGTGCCGCCGGTGATGAAGACATTCGCCGCGCGGAGCAATTGCCAAGCATCGCCCACCAGACGCGTGATATGCTCGATGTCTTGGTCGGGAAGCGGGGTCCGTCTCGATTGCATGGCGTTCGGCTTCGGAATGCAATAAGCTGGGGCGAAGGGCGCTGGGGCCAATGCGTCCACCGCGAATGTTTCTTAATTTAAGCAAAAGCGGCCCAGTGACCAGCCGCGTTGGCACTTGCCGCCCATATCGTCGGGGCAGGCCGCGTCGTGACTTCCTCGGGCGATATTTCTTGGGTGATGGGGATTTTGCTGGGTGGCAAAAAAGAAATCGAAATTTGGGCCGAAGAATCGTCGCGGAAAGCCGGTGACGCGCGCGGAAAAAATTCCGAATTGCGCGGCGGAACCAATCGCTTGCGAGCCCGGCTGGCGGCCGATGGACGAAATTGGGAACTGGTCGAATCCCGCGCCTCGCGAGACCGGCGCGAGGATTTGGAGGAAGTGCGACACATGATCGAGGCGGGCGAGCCGGAAATCGCCGTCGACGAGCTCCGCTGGCTCCTCAACGGCTGCGGCGATTTTCTGGAAGCCCACCGCTTGCTCGGCGAATTGGCGCTCGCCGCCGATGACCTGCCGCTCGCCCGCGCCCACTTCGGCTATGCGCATCGACTGGGCATGAAAGCCCTGGGCGACAAAGGCCCACTTCCCTACCGCGGCGCCGTGAACCAAGCCTTTCACGAAGCCGGCAAGGGGCTTGTCTGGTGTCTGATGAAAATCTCGAAACCCGAAATGGCCCGCGAAGTGTGCGACGACCTCGTTCGCTGCGACCCGAGCGATCCGCTGGGAGTGCGGACCTTGTTGCTCGGGTTGCCTTCGTCTGGGGCGACCGAGCTGACGCAGATTCGGCTCGAACCGATAAAGCAGGCAAAACCGCCCGGGCAAGACTAGCAGGCTGTTGGAGTTTTCAGCGGGCTGCTGACTCGCCGTTTCTCGGCCTTTATTCGCATTCTCGTGCATGGCGCGGCGGCGGCGGCGTTTCCGCGCGCCGCAATGTCGGCTCGGCGGCATTCTTGGCTCAAGCGCTGGCTGCGAGCCAACCTCAATTTTCGCGTGTTCCGAGACACGGGACGGCGAATTCTTGCAAATCTCTCATTTCCCTCATTGAAATCGGACTGCAATCTCATCATTCGCTCATTTTTTCTTAATAAACGAGGACTATTCTCGGCTCGCTGTCGCGAGTGCTGGCGCGCCCACCGCCAGTCCGGCCCGACGCCGCCTCATGGAACGGCGGATAAAGAAAAGGACTTGCGCCAGGCAGCAGGTTTTTGCGCCCTTCACTCCGCTATCGCGATGAGTTGTCGCGATCCTCCACAAAGGTTTTGGCTCGAATGAAATCGAAGGCACGCTCGGCTCGCCCCAAGGCTACTCGTCGAAATAAACTAAATTCAAATGGGGCGCGGCCCACGGTTGGATCGCGCCGCCGGAGCTTCGAGCCGCTTGAAGAGCGGTTTGTGATGACGGGCTTTACCGCGGGCGATCTCGTGGTGCTGCAAATCGGCGCCAATGGCGCCACGGGCACTCCGGGCGACACCGGCACGGCCGTGTTTCTCGACGAATACACGCCCAGCGGAACCCTGGTGCAGCAAATCGCGATGCCCACCAGCAGCATTACTGGCGGCAATCAGTCGCTCGTGCTAGGCAACTCGACCAACGAAGGCGAGCTCAATGTATCCACCGATGGCCAGGACTTGCTGCTGACCGGCTATGACACCACGCCCGGCGGCGGCGCGAGCGCTCCGAGCGGCGCCATCGAAAACAGCACTTCCGCCTCGATCAATCGAACCATCGGCGAAGTGAGCTTGGCCACCGGCGCGATCAACACCACCACGGCGCTCACCGATTTTTCCAGCACCGGCGATCCGCGCGGCGTCACGGGCAGCAATTCCACCGGCTTTTGGCTCGCGGGACAAGACACAACCAACGGCGTGCATTACATCAGTTCGCTCGGCGGCAGCGTGACCACGTCGACCGCGTTTTCGAGTTCGGCCTCGAATGCTCGCGACGTGGAAATCTGGAACGGCCAGCTCTATTTCAGCCAAGACAAAAACACCGGCCTGCCGATTATTCAGGCTCTCGACAATACGAGCGGAAGCCTCCAAACGCCCACCACCAGCGGCGCGACGGTCAACAATTTGCCTGGCTCGGGAATCGCCAATCTCACCACGGCCGGCAGCAAGTCCAAGACCGGCGAGTTCTTCCTCGCCAAGCTTGGAACGGGCGCCGACTTCGACATCAACGGCGTCGACTCGGGCTACAACACGCTTTATGTGGCCGATGAAAACACGAGCGCCACGAATTCCTCGCCCGGCATTACGAAATACACCTGGAACGCCACCACGGGCAACTGGACAGTCAATGGAACCATCGGCAGCGCCACCGCCAGCTATGAAGGGCTGATCGGTTCCGTCAACGGAAACACGGTGACGCTCTACGCCACCGACCCGAACAATAACAATGTGGTCTCGATCACGGACACCTCCGGCTACAACGGCGCGATCACCAACAACGGCTCGTCGTCGGCGACCGTGCTCTTCTCGGCCCCGGCCAACACCGACTTCCGCGGCATCGCCACCGTGCCGGAGTTGACCGAGGCCTCGGGCGCCACCCAGTTCGTGTTTACCACCGCTCCCTCGTCGACCACGGCCGGCGCCCCGCTGAGTGTGACGGTCACGGCGGAAAACGCCGCTGGACAAGTCATCACGAACTACACCGGCACGGTCAGCTTCACCACGACCGATCCGGCGACCGGCGACGTGTTGCCGGCTACCTACACATTCACCACCGGCGCCGGCGCCGACAACGGCGCGCATACATTCACGGGCATCGTGCTCGACACGGCCGGCAACCAAACGTTGGGGGTTTCCGATGGCATTATCGCCGGCGCCTCCGCGCCGATCGTTGTGAACGCGGCCCAAGTGAGCCAGTTCGCCGTTTCCGCGCCCGTTGATTCCACGACCGGCACGCCATTCAGTGTCACCGTGACGGCCGAAGACGCCTATGGAAACCTGGTGAGCAACTACACCGGCACGGTGCATTTCAGCTCGACCGATTCCGCGGCCTCGTTGCCGGCGAACTACGCCTTCCAAGCCGCCGACGATGGCAGCCACGCGTTTACCAATGCCGTGACCCTCGAGACCGGAAGTCTCTTGGGCACGGCCACCACGCTCACCGCGACCGACACGGTCAAGTCCACCGTCACGGGCGCTTCGTCGATCGAGGACTATTCGCCCCAGGCTTTCACGCCGGGCGATTTCGTGGTCTATCGCATTGGCGCCGGCGGCGCTTCGCTAAGCGGGGTGGCCACGGCGGTGTTTCTCGACGAATACACGACCTCGGGCACGCTCATCGAAACGATTCCGATGCCGACCGTCGCCGGCGCCAGCGGCTCGAACCAAGCGCTGCTTGCCTCGGGCAATGCGCCCGGCGATGGCGAACTGAATCTCTCGCCCGATGGCACGCGGCTTGTGCTGACCGGTTACGACGCCTCGGTTGGCGAAGGTCCCACGATCGACACGACCTCGAGCGCCAGCGTGCCGCGCGTGGTGGGCATCGTGGGCGCGTCGGGCAGCGTGAACACCACCACCGCGCTCACCGATGTCGAAGGCAATATTCGCGCGGCCGACACCACCAATGGCACGTCGATCTATGTCAGCAGCAGCACGAGCGGCGCGGCCTATACGACGCTGGGCGCCAGCACATCGACCTCGCTTGAATCGAGCGAATCGAATCTGCGCGACATCTTCGTGATCAATGGCCAGCTTTATGTCTCGTCGCAAGATCAGCTTGAGGTAGGAACGATCGGCGCCGCGAACATCAATCTGCCCACGACCGGCAATCAGACTGTCACCAGCTTGAACGGGCTACCGACGGCCGCCACGGGCTCGACCGCCTCGCCCAATAGTGTGTTCTTCGCCGCGCTCGGCTCGGGCGATACGAATGTCGACACGCTATACATTACCGACGACACCAACGGTCAAATCGAAAAGTGGTCGCTCGATGGCGGTCAATGGGAGCCTAGTGGAACCATCAGCGCTCCCGGCGTCGAGGGACTGACCGGCTCGGTAAGCAATGGCGTTGTCACGCTCTTTGCGACGACGAGTCTTTACACCGGCTCGACTCAAAACACCAAGGGCGAGGGCGGCACGGTCTACGCCTTCACCGATTCATCCGGATACAATGGATTCGTCAACGGTTCGGTAACCGCGATCGCCACCGCGGCGAGCAACGAGACGTTCCGCGGCGTGTCGCTCGTGCCTCAAGCGATTCCGTCGACCGCGGCCACGCACTTCGTCGTCACGACGTCGGCGAGCGCCACGGCAGGCGCCGCGTTCAATGTCACCGTGACGGCTGAAAACGCCCAGAATCAGCCGGTGACCAATTACACCGGCGAGGTGCATTTCACGAGCAGCGACCTGGGCGCCGATGTCTCGCTCCCGGCCGATTATGTATTCACCGCCGCCGACGACGGCAGCCATACCTTCAGCGCCGCGCTGGTCACCGCCGGAAGTCAAACGATCGTCGCCTCGGGCACGGGAGTCGTATCCGGCAGCGCCAATGTGATTGTGACAGCCGCCGCTCCGGCGCAGTTCGCGATTTCAACCCCGATTTATGTCGTCGCCAAGCAGGCATTCAGCGTCACGGTCACGGCCCAAGACACTTACGGCAACACCGTGACCAACTACGCCGGCACGGTGCAATTCAGTTCGACGGATTCCTCGGCCTCGCTTCCGGCGAATTACACATTCACGTCCGGCGCGGGCGGCGATGACGGCGTGCATGTGTTCTCGGGCCTCGAGCTCGTAACCGGCTATAGCCAATCGCTCACCGTGACCGACGCCCACGCGAGCGGTATCACCAGCACGATTAGCGAGCAGATCGTCCAGCCGTTTCAGGCCGGCGATTTGGCCGTGTTGCAACTCGGCGCCGCGAACGCGGCGGTGGCTTTCTCGGACGAGTCGACCGCCGTGTTCCTCGACGAATACACGCCCGGCGGCGCGCTCGTGCAAAGCATTCCGCTGCCGACCGCGGCCACGGGCGCCAACAACCCGTTGACGCTCGATGGCAGCGCCACCTCGGGCGAAGGCGAGCTGAATCTCTCGTCGAATGGCGAATACCTGACGCTCGTCGGTTTCGACGAAGGCGCTGGCGACGCGGCTCCGGAAAATGTCGCTTCGACCAAGCTGGCCCGCACTGTCGGCGAAATCAATATCAATGGCGTCATCAACACCACGACCGCGCTGACCAACTTCGCCAGCGGAAACGATCCTCGCGCCGCGTTTACCACCAACGGCTCCGATATTTGGGTCGCGGGCGATGACAATTCCACGCCGGCCAACGGCGGCCTCGAATATATCGATGGACTGGGAGGCACGACCGCGACCGATCTCACCGGCTCGACGCTGACGAATGTCCGCGATGTCGAAATCATCAATGGGCAGATGTTCGTCGATCAAGATAAAAGCACCAGCCAACAGATTGTTGAAGCGGTCACGGGAACCAACGGCGGCAACCCGAGCAGCGGCGAGCCCAATCAGCCGACGATCACGCTTACCGGATTCGCTGGAAGCGGACTCACCGCGGGCGCCAGTGGGAACAGCGGCAAAACCAATTCATTCTACTTGGCTCGACTCGGAACCGGCCCCTCGCAGGACGGCTACGACACGCTCTATATCGCGGACGCCAGCGCGAGCTACAGTTCCAAAACCGGCCTCGTCACGCCCGGGCTCGGTATCTCGAAGTACACGTACAATGGCACAAGTTGGGTGCTCAGCGGCTCGATCGACACCAGCAACGATTACGTGGGCCTGACCGGCAGCGTGTCGAACGGCGTGGTGACGCTCTATGCCACGAACTACAACCCCGACACGGAGAGTTCGGAACTCGTATCGGTCACCGATAGCTCGGGTTTCAATGGATCGCTAACCGCCACTCCGGTCTATCTTGCTCAAACGCCTAGCGCCACGACGGGCGGCGCCGCCTTCCTGGGAGTGGCGTTCGCTCCCACCGTGAGCGCCAGCGGCACGGCGCCGGTGGTCACCGCCAGCAACGGCGCCACGAGTGCTTCGGCCAATGCGGCGGTCGCGATCGATCAGGCTGTCTCACTCACGGATTCCAACGCGAGCGCCAGCCTGATTGCCACCGTCGCGATCTCGGCCGGCTATCAAACGGGCGACACACTCGCCCTGGGCGCGGGAGCGCCGAGCGGAATCACCGCGAGCTACAACGCCTCGGCCGCTAGCGGCACACTGACAATCAACGGCGGATCGGACACGGTGAGCCAGTTCATGGCGGCGCTCGAATCCGTGACGCTCACGGCCACCGCCGCCGGCTCGCGCACGATTTCCTTCACCGTGACCGACACGAACGATACGCTGGTCAGCAACACCGCCACGAAACAGGTGACGGTCGCGGCCTCCGCGGCGGCGCCTGTTTTGACCACTAGCTATTCGACATCCCCGTCCTCGGCCACCGCCGGCGCCACGGAGACGCTCGACGTCGGGCTCACGCTCACCGACTCCAATCCGAGCCCCGACTTTGTCGCGGCCTCGGTCAGCATCACGGCGGGTTACTCCTCGGGCGACACATTAGCTTTGGCCACCCAGAATGGAATCTCGGGCTCGTTCAATAGCGCGACCGGCGTGCTCACGATCTCGGTGAGCGGCACGCCCACCACCGCCGAAATGCAAACCGCGCTGGCGTCGGTGACATTCACCGCCGGCGCCGCCACCGGCTCTCGCACGATCAGCTTCAAGGTGACCGACGGACTCCAGCCGAGCAACACGGCGACGGATTTGGTGAGCGTCGTGGCTCCGGCCACGATCACGGGGGTATACGTGAGCGGCAGTGCTTGGACGTCGCAATTCCTCACTTACCTGGGTTCGAACTCGCTCGGCAGCGCGACGCTCGGTTATGAACTCCAGACGGGGGCATCGCAGTTGCTCACGTTGCCCTGGATTAACATGGATACGATCTCGGTGCAGTTCAGCGAAAGCGTGAACGTGACCAGCGCGCTGCTCGACGCTTCGCCGATTATCGGTTCGTCCACCAGTGGCTATACCACGCCGAGCCTCTCGAGCGCGACCTACAATAGTACGACGCATGTCGCGACCTGGACGTTCGCCAGCCCGCTGACGGACAACAAGTATCTGGTCGTGATTCCCGCGGCCGACGTGACCGACGCAAACGGGGCCAGCATCTCCGGGGCCTTTACCAACACGACGGACGTGTCGGGCACGATGACGCCGGGCTCCACGCTGCCCTCGGGCAACGGCCTCTCGGGCGGCGACTTCGCCTTCCGCTTCAATGTGCTGCCGGGCGACGACGAGCAGGTCGGAACCAACACCACCGGTTTCAGCGTTAGTTCCACGGAAGAAGTCGCGGTTCGAAATTACTTTCTCAAGTCGACAACCAGCTCTGGTTTCAACCCCTATTTCGATGTCGATGGCGCAAAATCGATTTCCAGCACCGAAGAGATCGAAATCCGGCAGTACTTGCTCAAGAAGTTGCCGGCGAACGATCCGGTCTACAACAGCGTGACCTACAACACGGCCCCGGCCGGCGGAGTCGCGGCGCCGATGAATTCGGTGAGCTCGCCGAGCATCATTACCGCGGCCGATGGCGCGGAGTTCATGTACTTGGCGGCGATTGGCGGTAGCTCGAGCGACGCGGAAACACCGACCGCCCAATCGCCGCAAAGCGCGATCGCTTCCTCGTCGATCGCCATTCCATCCGCCGCTCCATCCACCGTTCCGCTCGCGACGCCGGCCTCGGCAAGCATTGCGGCCCCCGCCACTCGCGACGCGACGAGTGACTTCGTGGCGCCGGTCTTCGTGACGACAAACAGCGGCGCCCCGAGCGACGTTTCCACGAACTTGGCGTCCATTGTTTCGCAAGTTTCGGGCGAAATTCCGGCCGGACCTAGGATCGCCGCCGCTCTCAGTCAGCAAATCGGCGCCGGCGTCGTCAAAATCACCGCCGCTCGCTCGGAGAAGTCGGAAGCGATCGACCAAGTATTGGCCGACTTCGACGCTCTCGAGGTTCTGCACGAGCATCCCTAAAAACCGGTTGAAATATTTAACTGGCTGCTAAACGGCGTTGATTTGGTAATCGTTGCCGGAAACGACGGCAATTCTGGCGTGCCCGCAATGAAGCCGGTTCCCTCGCGCGAGCGATTCTTGCGGCCCGCGAGCCCCCAAAGGGCGATCTGGCGGGCGCCTGCTTCGAGAAAACCGCGAAAGCTCATAAAGGGCTAACTCCGCGCAAACAATCGATCTCTATCATGACTCAATTGTTCATCCGCCGAAGAGAGAGGTTTCAATGAAATTTGGAACGAACAGTTTCCGCATGAGAAGCGACCGATACTGGTCGGTTCGTCTCCAACGGGCGCGGCTCGCGTTTACGTTGGTCGAGCTTCTGGTCGTGATCGCCGTGATCGGTGTATTGATCGCGCTGTTGCTGCCTGCGGTGCAAGCCGCCCGGGCCGCCGCCAGAAGGGCATCGTGCTCGAACAACCTCAAGCAGATTGGGTTGGGATTGCTGAACCACCACGACGTGAAAAAGACGTTTCCGGCGGGAGAAACGCAAACTTGCGCGAATTGTGAAACCTGGGCTTGGTCGGCCCTGATTTTGCCGTATATGGAGGCGAATGAAATATTCAAGTTGATTAATTTCAAATTCGCGCCCAACGACCAGACCTATAGCGCCAACCTCAATTCCACGAATCCGGCATACAAAGTCACGACCAACGTGATTAATACCTATATTTGTCCCAGCACGGCATCGCCGATGGACCCCTCGCGCACCGATCGGCGCGTCGACGATCAACAATTACTACGGCCAAACCGCCGCCGCCGCGGGAACCAACATGGGCGCCAACGACTATTCCGGCATCGATGGCCCCAACAGCGGTAACATCAACCCCGCCACGGGATCCGCCTACAATAAGAACATGGGTGTGCTCCTCACCGATTCGGGATCGACTTCGGCGCTTGCTGTTTCGACCGTGGTGCGAGTGCGAGACATCACCGATGGCACTTCGAAAACGATCATGGTTGCCGAAATGGCGGGCCGCGGCTTCAACGCCAAGAGCTCGCAGCTCAAAATTTCCGGCTCTTGGGCCGGAGGCGAAAACGTGGCCAATATCAATCTCGCCCCCACCCCCGCGCCGACGTCGAACTTGCCGGCCTCGGGTGGCAAGCTGCCGGGCGACACCGTGTATGAAAATTGGTGCATTGCCTATGCGTCGGACGAGCTGATTTCATTTCACCCAGGCGGTTGCCAAGTGCTAATGGCCGACGGCTCGGCGCAATGGATCGATGAAACCACATCGCAGCCGCTCCTGTGGTCGCTGGCTTCTCGGAATGGCAATGAGTCGATTCCCGTCAGCTTCGGAAATTGAGCGTTTCGCGTTCGTCTGAAGCTCGGGTTCGGCCCCCCACCAAGACGCGACATGCCGCGGCGGTTGTTCGAGGGTTTCTCGTCGCTCTGCCGCCGCGGAGCGCGCCACACAACCCAAGGGCTGGGAAAGGGTGGCGATTTCGCGGGCTCGGTTTTGCTGAAGACCGGCGCCCATTGCCGGCGTCGGCCGCCGCGTCGACGGCGCGGCCATGCGCGGGGCGGAGAATCCGGAAGGCGCCCATGGTTTTTTCGTGGCGGCGCCCCCCGTACCGCCGATCGCCTTCGCCAGGGTTCCCGCGGCCGTTTGTGAAGTGGGAACGATTCGCGTTTTCGCGTGGAATCGAGGCGATGGCGGCGCGGCGCCAAATGGGTATTCGCGTGGCGGCGGGCGAATTGCGGAAACACGCGATTTTGTGCCGCATTAGGTGTTGCAGCTATTGCCAGCGGGGAGTTACATTACCAGGATTGTGTTTTACAGACACGGAGCTGGCCCCGGGGCGCGCCCTCCGTGCCTTGTTTTACAGCTCGCGGCATGCAAGCCCCGTGTTTCAAAGGACCCTCGTGATGGCGAAGAAGATTTATGTGGGGAATCTCCCCTGGTCGACCACATCAGCGACTTTGGAGACGCTGTTCGGCGCGCATGGCGCCGTGCGTTCGGCCGAGGTGATTTCCGACCGGGAGACGGGCCGGTCGCGTGGCTTTGGTTTTGTGGAAATGGAAACCGATGAGGCTTGCCAGGCAGCGATTCAGGCCCTCAATGGCGCCGAAGTCGACGGACGCGCCATCACGGTCAATGAAGCCCGCGAGCGAGCGCCTCGCTCCGGTGGCGGCGGTGGCGGCTATGGCGGCGGTCGCTCGGGCGGTGGCGGTGGCTATGGCGGTGGTCGCGGCGGCAGTGGCGGCGGTGGCCGTTCGGGCGGCGGCGGATATGGCGGCGGCGGCGGTGGTGGTGGATACGGCGGCGGCGGCCGAGGCAACTACTAGTCGCATTTGCCGGTAATCTCGCTTTGGCCGAGCGCGGCCCTCGAATGTCAAATCAGCTTGAAGTCGATCCGGTTCGTGAAGGTCGGCGGAGTTGGAATCGATTCGCGAGGCGGGCGAATTGATGGGCGAATCGGCTTTTGGGTCGTTTGCCTCGGTGTTATTAAAAGTAAAAAAGGCGAGTCCAAAATCCTGCGGTCGTCGCGAGCAAACAATCACCGCGACGACCGCGGGTTGTTTTTAATCTCTCGCGAGCGTCGTCTGTCGTGGCTGGCACAACCGGCTTTCGACCCAATCCGGCGCCGCTTTGTTTTTTTGAAATCGTTCCCCCCAGTTTAATTGTCCGCAAAGGTAGTACCCGATGAGCTTCGGAGGCCGAAAACCCAGCAAAGGCGTCAAGCGTCGCCCGGCGAAGGTCAAGACACGCGCGAAGAAGAAAGACCCGATCTTTGTCGATGGTCAACGGCCTCGGCCAATGTACATCGACTACAAGGATCTTGACCTATTGGCCAAGCTAACGAATCGCCAAGGCAAGATCGTGGGGCGTCGCAAGAGCGGCTGCACCGCGGTCAGCCAGCATGCGGTGACGTTGGCCGTGAAGCGGGCTCGATTCATGGCGCTGATTCCCTACGTGGCCGACTGATTCGCTCGCATGCGATGTCCTGAGCGCGAGCGATGTGGCATGCAAGAGCGTTTCCCGCGGCCCTGCGGGTTTTGAATCGCAAGAAAAGAAGTCCATGCCGCAGTTCCGCGCCCAACGCCGAGTCGAGTTCCGCGACACCGACGCCGCTGGAATCGTGCATTTCTCCGTGTTTTTCACCTACATGGAGGCCGCCGAACACGCGATGCTCAGAAGCGTCGACCTCAGCGTGGTCCAAAAAGACCCCGAGGGCACGATCACTTGGCCGCGCGTTGCCGCTCGGGCCGACTACCAATCGGCGATCCGCTTCGAGGACTTGGTCGATATCGAGGTGCATGTCTCCCGCTTGGGACAGAAAAGCGTGACCTACGAATTCGCCTTTAGCTGCGCGGGACGCCAAGTCGCCACCGGCGAAATCACGGCCGTGTGCTGCCGGCTGCATGGCGACGGGACTTTGAGCTCGATGGCCGTGCCGCCCGACATCGCCGCGAAGCTGCGATCCTTCTTGCTCTGACGAACCAATGTTAAAATCCGCTCCGCGCGCTTGATCGCGACCGCGTCTTTCGCCGCGCCTCTCCAGCCCGGTCTGGGTAAACCATGCCGCCCTCCGCCGGCTATCTTGCGAACCTGCTGCTGCGACTCGGCGCGGGCATGGAGGAGCTGCTGAGCCCCGGTCGCATCGAGCTTCATGCCGGCTTTCTCCGGCGCTGCCAAGCGGCCGATGGCGGCTTTCCCGGTCGCGCTCCCGGCGCCGGGGTCGGTGGCCCGATCACGGGCGAGATCGTCCATGAACCGGGCGATTCGTCGAGCGCGGGCGGCGTGGCTCCCGGTCGTTCGGCGCGGGCGATCTCTACTACACCGGGTTCGGCGTGCGAGCGCTGGCCCTGGTCGGCGAGCTCGATCCGGCGCGAGCCGAACTCGCGGGTCGTTATCTGCAAACCCGCTTGGCTGGCCAAGCGCCGATCGTCGACTTTCTGTCGCTGGTGCTGGCGGCCGCGACTTTGAACATGGCCGCCGGGTTCGATGTCTTCGCCGCTGCTCCGGTCGGTTGGCAAGCCAATGTGGCCGCCGCTGCTCGAGCGCCTGCGCCGTCCCGACGGTGGCTACGCCAAAACACCCGTCGGCGAGTCGAGCAGCGTGTACCACAGTTTTCTCGTGTCGATGTGTCAGCAAGCAATCGGCATCGAGACTCCCGAACCCGAGCGGCTGGTGGCTTTCGCGCGTTCGCGGCAGCGCGACGATGGCGGGTTCGTCGAGATGGCCGCCATGCGTCGTAGCGGAGTGAACCCGACCGCCGCGGCGATCGGCCTCTTGGCGATGCACGCCGCGCTCGACGAGCAAACCAAAACCTCCACGGCCGAATTCTTGATCGACTTGCAAAACGAAGAAGGCGGCTGGCGGGCCAATACCCGAATCCCGATCGCCGATCTGCTAAGCACATTCACCGCCCTGGTAACGCTCGGCGACTTGGGCGCCATTCGCGGGGGCAACGGCGGCTCCATCGACCTCGCCGCCGCCGTGCGCTATGCGACTTCGCTCGAAGCCGCGGGCGGCGGATTTCATGGCGCCGCGTGGGACCGGGGGCTCGACGTGGAATACACGTTCTATGGCCTGGGGACCTTGGCCCTGGCGAGCGCTTCGGCGTCGGGAGCGTGAGTCACTCGCCCGCGTTGACGGCGTCGATCAATTGCCGCACTGTTTCCTCGAACAGTTTCTGGCCGCCGAACTCCATGCCCAACCCGCGAAGTTTGTCGGTGATGATTCGGTTCTTGGCCGAAGTTTTCCGGCCGTGGATCTCGCTCTTGCCGCCGGTCGACCGCTTGACGAGGCTGGCGACTTCGTGTTCCGAGATATAGCGATCGAAGCAGTTGTAGACCTCGCCGGCAATGTTCGGCGCCGAGAGCAACAGCGCCGCCGCCCGGGCGACATCGGCCGCATGCACTTCCTTGCCGCCGCGCTCGCAGGTGACATCGACGCCGCGAACCACGTCGCGCACCAGCGGAAACCACTTGCTGTGTTCCGCCGGCTGGTCGAGTCCATAAACACCGGTCGGCCGCAAAGCACAAATTTCATAGCCGGTCGACCAGCCATGACCATGCACGAACTGTTCGATCGCCGCTTTGTGTGCGCCGTAGTGGCTTTCGGGCGTCGTGGGATGGGTCTCGTCGAGCGGCCGATCGCTCAAGATGCGTTCATGTACCGCGCAGGTAGAAATAAACACGAACCGGCTAGCCGGAGTCGACCGAGCGGCTTCGATGAGCGCCAGCGTGCCGAGCACGTTTTTCTCGACGAATTCGAGCAGATCGCCTTCGCCGCCCCGAAAGCCGCCGCCGGGATGATAGAGCGCGGCGTGGACCACGGCCTGGCAGCCGCGAACCAGTTCCCGGCTCGCCGCGCGGTCGCCCAGTTCGCCCTCGACCCACTCAATGCTCGCGGCCAGATCGTCGAGCCCGCGCCGATCGCTCGTCGGGCGATGCCAGCAGCGACACGCGTGGCCATCGGCGACGAGGCGCCGAACCAGATAGCGGCCGATAAAGCCGGTGGCCCCGGTGACCGCGATTTTCATGGCTCGACTCCTGGATGTTTTTCGACAACCGCACGCCAGCAACAAGGCGGCGCGGCGCCCCCCGACAGCCATGGCCCGACCGGCGCCGCGGAATTCAGGGACGCCAACGCACTCGCTTCACGCCCTCGCGCTGGCCAAAGGCCGCCAGCGCCGCGGGGGTTTCCACATCGGCCGCGTGGCGGCGGTAGCGCACGCTGCAACGCAATTTGCGAAGGCCGGTATGCGGCGCGAGCGTCATGCCATAAGCCAAAATTGCAAATCCCGACGCATGCATCCAGGCTTGCACTTCGGCGTCGGTCGGCCCGTTCACGGCGAGCGTAATATCCAAGACGCCGCGCGCGCCCTGGCCCAGCAATTCCTCGATCCATTTGAGCGTCCAAAGCACGGTGAGGCCGATTGCGAGCATCGCCAAGCCCACTCCCCACTGACCGCCTCCGAAACAAAGGCCCATCACGGTGACGAACCAGAGCGTCGCCGCGGTCGTGATGCCGATCACCATGTCGCCGCGGCGGAGGATCGCGCCGGCGCCGATAAAGCCCATGCCCGAGAGAATGCCGAGCGGCAGGCGCATCACATCCATCACGGAGAAAGCTTCGGATGTCTTGCCGATCGTAGCGAGCAGTAGATTGGCTTGAATCATCGACACGGCGGCGGCCACCGACACGAGGATCGTGGTGCGGAGGCCCGTCGCGTGTCCGCGCTCGCTGCGATTGACGCCGATAATGCCCGACGCGATCAAGGTGAGCCCCAACCGCAGCGCGATGTCTTGCCAAGTGGGAGTGGTGGGCATGCGACGTGATTTCAAGAGCGAGAAAGGGAAGGCCGCCGCGCGAGCGAACATCTTGATCGGGAATGAAGCACGCGTCGCCTCCGACGAAGAAAACGGACCGCCACCGCGGAACAGGGGAAGTCACGAAAGTTCGCGATCAGGGAACGAACATCGCGTTCGTTCCCTGTTGTTCCGCGTTTTCGATGTCCGCCCGCGACAAACCTCCTGCCCGCCGCCCGCCGCGTCGATCACAGCGCCGCTTACCGCGCGTCCACGCCGAAGTCGCCTTCGAGGTTTCGCCACACTGAATGAATATGGTTGGCTTTGTTGCCGGCGGGGTCGGATTGAACATTGATCAGTTCGAGCACGAACGACGGCCCTTGCAAGCGGTAGTAGTGCGGCTCGCCCGCCTTGGTTCCGCCGAACCAGGCGAAGCATACCCGATCGAGCCCATGCGACTGGACATTACCAAGGCGAACGGCGGCCAGCGGTCCGGCGAGGTTGTTATTATAGGTTTCGATCAACTTCCAAAGAATCTGCTTCTGGTCGGCGGTCATCTCCGAGGCGGGCAGTCCCTCGGGCGCTTCGTGTGGCGGCTGGGGCTTGCCGGCGTTGCGATATTCGGCCGGGGCCTTGTCGGCCACGATCGCCCGCTTGCGCTGGGCGTCGTCGAGCGAATTGAGCAGATCGAAGGCCAACTGCTCCTCGGCGCTCAGGGTGCGAGTGCCGGCCTCGGGTCCGCCAGGAATAAAGAGCGAGACCGTGGCCGGATTGGCGCCGAAGAAGCTCGGCGTGTCGCTCACCACTTGGCCGTCGCGAATCACGAAGTTGAGGGAGAAGTGGTGGCCCTCGAAGCTCCAGCCCCACTGCCCGGTCGATTCCGGCTGGCCGAAGATGGTGAGGAAGTATCGCTCCGGATCGCGGAGCGGCGAATCCTTGAGGTCCTTCTCGCCTTCGCGCAGATTGTTTTCCAGCGACATGATTTTCTTGGCTTTTTCATAGCCCACGCCGCTAAGCGCCGTGCGCAACAGATCGTGGCATGCGCCGCGCTGGGCTTCGTTCATATCCCGCACTTGCAAACCCTTGCGCTGGGGCTTGGGGATATTGTGCCAATCGAGCCGGGCCGGATCGTCGAACTTCATCGTGGCCTTGGCTTTTTGTTCGGGCGAAAGCGCCGCGAGGAACTTCTGGGCGGCATCGGTCATCGCGAGACCGACACTCGAGGTCGAGGCGGCGCGAGGCGCGTCGGCGGCCGACGCGATCGCCGCGAAACCAAAGCAGCACACCGCGAACAAAGCAGCGCATCTCATGGCAAAAACCTTGGGGGTGGATTGGGGAAGGGGGGCGAGCGGAAGCTGGGCAAGGTTCGCATTATAACTACGCCCCGAGCCTGATCGCTACTCCCCGCCAAGCCGTCCGGTCGCCGCCCGATCCCGCCTCGGGGGGCATGGGCACGGCCTCGTGGACGTTCGGCGAACCGCGTCGGAAATGTTCCGCGACGCGCGCCAGCGTCGGTTGTAGCGGTGGATGGATTTGGGCCGCCGATAGCGGGAATTTGACAGCGTCGAAGTCCCTATTTACAATCGGGTTATCTTCGGCGGCGCGATTCCGCGCGAGCCCCAGCGTCTTTCTCGGCTCTCTTTCGGACTGGAGCGACAATGGCTGTCAGGGAAAATCAAGGCTTGCAGATTGCGCTCATCATTTTTGCCTTGCTCATGATCGTCACCGGCGTGTGCGCGTTCATGTTCTTCCGCTGGTACGAAGAGGCGCTGCTCGCCTCGAAGGCCAGCCTCGACGAAAAGGGCAAGGCCGTCGCCTCGCAGCGAGCCGCCGAGGTCGAAGCCAGCGCGCTCAAAAAGATTTACGGCGGCTCCGAGACCGATTCCGTCGACACGATCCAGAAGAACTTCGCCGACGACATGAAGAACTACGGCGGCAACTTCAAGGAGTCGGATCAGCACTACCGCCAACTCGTCAAGTACCTGCACACCGAACTGCTCGCCGCCCAGTCGCGATTCGTCGACGACAAACTGCGCGAGGAAGAGCTGAAGGCCAAAATCGCGGCCGACGAAAAGATCAAAGCCGCCGAGCTCGCCAAGTACAAGGAAAACCTCGATAAGAGCGCCGCCGATCTCAAAGCCGAGCTCGCAAGCTTCAACGAAGTGCGCGAAGAAATCGAAAAGAGCAAAACCGATATCGCCAAGCAGATCGACACCACGTGCAAGGGCGCCGACGATCGCACGAAGAAGGCCGACGACGAGCTTAAGGGGAAAGACTCGCAGATCGAGCGGCTGGCCAAGCAAATCGAGATTTTGAAAAACAAACACGAGAAGACCGAGACCACGCTCGATCTGCCGCGCGGCCGCATCACGTGGGTCGATCAGCGCGACCATGTGGTGTGGATCAATGTCGGCGCCGCCGATGGCCTTCGTCGCCAAGTGACGTTCAAGGTGCTCGGCCCCAATGAACCCAGTTTGGTCGAAGCCAAGAGCAAGGCCAGCATCGAAGTGGTGCGACTGCTCGACGCGCATCTGGCCGAGGCCCGCATCGTGAGCGACAAGCTCGACGATCCGATCATGCCCGGCGATCAGATTTTCTCGCAAGTGTGGGCCGCCGGTCGGGTCGAGCACTTCGCGCTCGATGGGTTCATGGATATCGACGGCAATGGCGAAAGCGACCGGGCACTCGTCAAAAACCTGATCGCCAACAACGGCGGCGTGATCGACGCCGAAGTCACCGACGCCGGCAAACGCGAGGGCGATCTATCGTTCAACACCAGCTACTTGATCATGGGCGCCCGGCCGGGCGATAAGGGGGTGTCGGCCGAGTTTCTGAAGTCGTACTCTGAAATGATCAACGAGTCCAAGAGCTTCGGCATTCAGACGATAAGGCTCGAGGATTTCTTGAACAATATCGGCTATGTGCCCGAGGAACATGCGGTGGCCATGGACAAAAACGCGGAATCCGGCGACTTCAAAGCCAAGCCGCGCGACGGCGTGCTCCGCAAGTCCAACGCGCAATTCGCCCCGCGAAAGCCGCACCCTGTCCAGACGCGCCCTTCGGCCTATTCGAGCGCCATCGCCTAGCGAGCGCTTGGCGCGGGGCTGGATGGGGCCGCGGTGTCGGAGCATGAGATCGACGCCGCCACTGGAGCCGCCGCCGGGGCTCGGCTCGCATTGATCTGACGCATCAGTGTTTCGAGCGCCATGACGGCTTGCTGCTCGGTGAAGGTCGTGGCGCGGTCTTCGATCGCGGCGCTGCTCGGCGCGTTGCTCTTAAGCTGGTCCTCGCGCCGCCGTCCGCGCGAGCCCGAAGCGGCCGCGGCCAACGCCTCGGCGCCGGTGGTGGCCGGCGCCGGCTCGAACAGACTCGGCGCCGCTGTCCAATTCTTCGCGGGCGGGGCATTGGTCGTTCCCGCGATATTCCAAACTCCTCGGTCGCGGAATCCGCGGGCGACAAACGCGCCGTGCTTTCCGCGGGATCGCGCGACGAGTCGTGGCGAGCGCCATCGCCGGGCGCTTGTTCGTTTGGAGATTCCGCCGAGGGAGCGGGAGCCACCGAGCACTCTTCGCCGCTTGGGGCCCCATCGCCCTGGGCCACGTCGTTCGCTTCGGCAGGCGCCGTGATCGCGTCGCTCGCGAATAAGCGGGCCTTAAGCGCGGTGATCGCCTCGGCGTGGTGCGCGAGGTCGATCGGCCCGACGTCGGAAACCTCGAACGCCGCCGGGTCGAGAAACAAACAGGCCGGCGCCGCGATGCCGCGAGTCCGGGCAATGAGCAACAGCAACCGTTGATCGGCCCGCGAAAGTCCATGCGTCTGGCACAGCGACCGCATCAAGGCACGCGGACTGGAATAGAAAGTCTGGGCATCGTTGCGGGTGAGCCAGCGCTGCAAGGCGACAAGCGCGCCGACGAGCGCGACGAAGCCGACGATCCAGGGCCAGAGATCGATGAGCTCGAAATGTTCGCTCCGATCGCGGAAGCCACTGCCCATTTCGCGCAGCATGCCGCGGTCGGCCAGCACAAACGGTGGAATGTTCATGACTACGATGTCCGATGCATGGAGGCCAAAATAAATTCCCTGGCGGGCAGGTGATTTGGAATTTCACTCATAAAGCGCGGCTTGGGCCGTCGAGCGAGTCGAGCCGCTCCAGGCTGCGGAGCGCCGCCTCGCGCACGGGGATATTGCGGTCGGCGAGCATCTCGCGAAGCGCGGCGCGCGTGGCGACATGCGGCGCGTGGCCCAGCGCCACGGCAGCCTCGGTGCGCACCAGATGATCGTCGTCGGTGAGCATCGAGATAATCGTTTCGCGCAGCTCCGGCACGGCGCCCATCGCCATGGCCACGCCCAGTGCCCGCATGCGTCGGGTGCGGGTTCGCGCGGCGAGTTCTTTTCGCAGGGCTTCGGTGGCGCCCGGATTGACTTTGAGCACGAGCTCGCCGGTGCTGCGGCGAATTTCGTCATCGAGCAGATCGTAGGCGGCGAGGTAGCGTTCGAAGTCGAATTCCACGAGGCTCTGCCGGGCCGCGTCGCGCACGACCGGCGACGGGTTGTCGAGAAACTCGATCACGCGATTGAGCGCGCCGGGAATCCCGCGCTGGCGAATCTGTTTGATGATCGCGGCTTGCACTTCCGGGCAATCGTCGGTCAGCGCGCGTTGGGCGGCGAGATTGGCGTCGGCGCCATTGAAGCGGGCAAGCGCCGTGGCCGCGGCGCGGCGTCCGGCGCGTTTGCCGAAGCGCAGCACATGTTCGACGATCGCGAAAGCATCATCTCGCTTGATGCTCGTGGCGAGCACCACTTGAATGAGGCTGTGCTGGGCGGCGTCGTCGAGCGAGTCGACACGGCGCGGATCGGTCTTGAGCCAGCCGATCGTGTCGATGCGTCGCAGGTTCTGAGCGGCGTTGACACTGGGGGCAAAGCCGATCTTGCGCATCAAATGCGTCACGAATTTCAGGTCGTCGCGGCGACCGAGCGCCGAGATCGCGGCCGAGGGAGCATGCGGATCGTCGAGAAAACTGAGCAAGAGCCGCACGATGCCGCCGCGTTGGTCATGGAGCAAAATGTCCATCATCGGCACGAACGCGGTATGGAGCGGGTCTTGAAAAATGCGTTTGAGGGTCGCGTTTTCACGCCCGGCGAGCGAGAGAAACGCGCGCAGCGTCTCGAGGCGCTTGTGCCGGGCAAAGCGCTGGGCCGAGCCTTCGATCGTGTGGGTGAAGTTGCGGCGCACGACTTGCGGATCGCGCCGGCCGGCGCTCGGCGCGCCGGCGGCCAGTTCCTCGTAGAGCAGGTCGGCCAAGGCCAAAAGAGTTTGGGCGGCGAGCGGCGCTTGGGGATTGGTTTCATCTTCGGCGGCCGTGACGAGCGCGGCGGCCAGGTCGTATTCGCGAAACCAGAGAATCGCTTGGCAGGCGCTTTGGCACAACTCACTGTCGCCGCCCAAGAGACCGTCGCGCAGGGCATGGGCCAAGGCGCCGCGGCGCTGATCGATGATCGGTCGCCAGGCGTCGGCATTGGCCGGCAGGCGGCGGAGAATCTCGGTTTGCCCCTGATGGCAACGTCGCTTGAGCAGTGCTTCGAGCCCGCCGCGCTGCACTTCCAAAAACGGCGAATCGAGCGCCGTGAGCAACACTGTGTTGGCCACGTCGTTCTTGGTGGTCGCGAGCAAGTCAAATGTTTTCCGCAGCCCCACGGAGGGTGATGCGGCAAGTTGGGTGGTGGCCATCGGCATTCGCGGCAATGGGCAGATTCGCCGCGCCCTTGAATTCGGTCGATGTTTGGCGGAGACTGCAACTGGCGTCGCGCCGCGTCGCTAGGCCGCGTTTCATGCCCGCGAGCGATGTTGCGCCGCGGCCCGACGGCCTGGGAAATATCTCCGTGTTTCAAAAAAAATATACGTTGCGGACCGGTTCTCGCCGCTTTTTCTTTATCGCATAGCGTCAACCGCGAGGGGAACGATCATGACGATTCCAACGACTGCGCCAGCGGTGCTCGACCGCGAGTTTCTGGAAGTCCGCGCCCGGTTGCTGCAAATCGCCGCGGTGTTCGACCGCCTCGACCGGGCTGGCGGCGCGGCGGGGGATGCGGGATCGAGAAAATCCGCCAAGCGCTCGCGATTCTCGAGTCCGATGCGCCTGAACGCGCCGAACGCATTCAGTTGCTTTTTTCCCGTGCCTACGAGTCCGACTGGCGCCAGCGTTTTGGGCTGGCGAAGCAATGAAGAACCACGTCGGCGTGATGGGCGACGGGGCGAGACGCTTTCAATTTTCTGGAAAATCCAAGGCCGATTGCGATGACTGCTTTTCTTGATCCGCACATCCACATGGTCTCTCGCGTGACCGATGATTACGAAACGCTCGCCAAGATGGGATGTCTCGCCGTGAGCGAGCCCGCGTTTTGGGCCGGGTTCGATCGGGGCAGCGTCGATGGTTTTCGCGATTACTTCCGCCAGCTCACCGATTTCGAAACGAGGCGCACCGCCGGATATCACATCAAGCACTACACATGGCTATGCATCAACGCCAAGGAGGCCGAAAATGTCAGCCTCTCGCGCGAAGTGATCGCCGTGATTCCCGAGTTTCTCTCCCGGCCCGGCGTGCTCGGCATCGGCGAGATCGGGCTCAATAAAAACACGAAGAACGAAGCGATCGTGTTTCTCGAACATCTCGACCTCGCGATGCGCACCAACGAACAAATCCTCATCCACACTCCGCATCTCGAGGACAAATACCAAGGCACGCGCATGATTCTCGATATGCTCGGAGCCGACGCGCGAATCGATCACGGCCGGGTACTGGTCGATCATGTCGAGGAACACACGGTGCGCGCCGTGCTCGATCAAGGCTACTGGGCCGGCATGACGCTTTACCCCGTGAGCAAATGCACTCCCGAGCGCGCCGTCGACATCGTGGAGAAGTATGGGCCCGAGCGACTCCTGGTGAATTCGGCGGCCGACTGGGGGCCGAGCAAGCCGTCGGCCGTGCCCGATTTTATCCTGGCGATGCGGTTTCGCGGACACCCGGAGAGCTTGATTCGTCGCATCGTGCATGACAATCCGATGCGGTTCTTCGGCCAAAGCCGCGGATTCGATCTGGCGCCAGGGAAATGAGATAGCGCGTTGTCGGCGTGCAATGCCCAGAGCGTGGCTAGCAGCCTGTTAAAATATTCAACAGGCTACTCGGGACGAACACGCGAACATCCGAAACCTGTCGATCGAGTGCGATCCATACGATGTTTCTCACGCTGATGCATATCTCGGATCTTCATTTTGGCCCGGCCTACGTGCCCACGATCGGCGCGGCGCTCTTGCGGGCGGCCCATGAACTGCGGCCCGATGTGATCGTGGCCAGCGGCGACTTTACCCAGCGGGCCAAGCCGGAGCAGTTCGCCGCGGCCCGGGAATTCTTGAATTCGCTGCCGCCGGGGCCGCTCGTGGTTACGCCCGGCAACCACGATATTCCGCTCTATCGCGTGAGTGAAAGATTCTTGCAGCCCTATGCGCTCTATCAGGAATATATCGCCGGCGAACTGCAATCGGTGCATCATTTGCCGGGCGCCGTGATCGTGGCGATCAACACCACCGACCCGATACGGCGCATCAAGAACGGCCGCATCCATCGCGAGCAACTCGATTTTTGCGAAGAAGCCTTTCGCCAAGCCGGTCCGGGCAAGGCGCGGATCGTGGTCGGGCATCATCACTTTGCTCCCGCGCCCGACTACGATAGCGGCGGCGGCGTGATGCGAAAAGCGCGCGAAGCGCTCGATCGGTTCACGCGCATGGAAGTCGATATGATCCTCGGAGGCCATTTGCATCGCGCCTACATCGGCAACTCGCTCGACGTGCATCCCGGGCCCGACCGCTCGAGCGGCATTATCATCGTGCAGTGCGGCACCTCGACCTCGCGCCGCGGCCGAGCCCGGGAACATGAAAAAAACAGCTTCAATCTGATCCGAATCGGCGACGATGTGGCGCGGATCACGCACTACATGCACTTCTCGCAGCTCGATCGTTTCGCGCCGGTGAGCCGGCACATTTTCCCGCGCCGCAGCCGCCATTTCTTCGTTGGTCAGCATGCGGTCGAGTGATGCATGTTTTGCCGTTGAATCGTGAACGACGAGGACAGATACTCTTGCCCGCGCGAGCCCGATCATTTTCCTCGCCGCCAAAGAAGCGCTGCATGAAAGTCTTTATCAGCCGCGAAGCCACGAAACCGCGAAGCAGTCGCAAGGCAATCATTGATTGAATCGCGAGGCGTTCGACCATGCCTTGGCGCTCCTTGTCTCGTCGTGGATTCATGGCCTGAAGCGATGTCGCTTTTCCTTGGTTATTCATCGTTGCTTATCTCGATCAATGGGCTCGCCAAGCTCGGGCCGCTCAGCCGCCGTCCCAGGCGCGGGGCATGATGACCGCCGCCGATGCCGGTCCGACTCGCAGCGGGTGGCGACCCGGCGAGTTGACGTCCGCGAGCAGAACACGGCATCGGGGCGATCGCGAGAGCGGCGCCTCGCGGCGCGTCGGCGGGACTTCGCCGCGCGTCGCTCGATGGGCATGACCATCGTCGACGCTCGCTTCCTCCTCCCGGGTCTTGTTTCCTCGCGCGGGCCCGGGGCGGTCCGCGGCGCGGTGGGAAGCGCCTTGGGCATCGGCCCCGGCACGACGGTGAAGTTCTCGACTCGCGGCGAGTTCGATGAAGCCTTCGACCGTGGCGCCGCCGGAGACATCGGCGCCAGGGCCGACGTCTCCGGCGCCCCGCTGTTTTCGGCGGCGATCTTCTCTTTCAACTCGGCGCGAAGCACTCGCACTCCGCTGGGCGCTTCGATGCCGATCCGCACTCCGCGGCCCGAAACTTTCAGCACCGTGATCGTGATATCGGTTCCGATTTGAATTTTTTGTTCGGCTTTGCGGCTGAGCACGAGCATGGCGACAATCCTTTGTTTCGAGTGGCCCGGACCTCGGGATGGACGGCCCGGCAAGTGATGAAGTGAAGCAGTGAGGTGAATGGGCTCGCTCGCGAATTAGGAATCGTGGCGAGTCAAGAAAAACCACCGGGCGGCCCCCTTGGGCCGGTCTTCGCGTCGCCGCCGCCCGAGCGATCAAGGCCTGAGTGAATATCAGGCGGTAGCTCGGGCGGCGAGCATCGGAGCGGGCCAGCCCGCCCGGGGTGTTTCCGAGAGGCATCAATTGCATCCCGCATGCCAAACCGACCGGACGGCGAGGCGATTACCTCTAAAGATCGAGCCGGCTCGGGGTTAGATCGCGGGCGGATATTTTGGCCCGCGCGCTGCGCTTGGGAAGAAACTACAAAGCCGACATTTCCTCGGCGCCTTACTCGCGGCGCAACTCCTCGGCCTTCATCGTTCGTGCCCGTGTCTCGGTCCCCTCCGTCGAGGCTGGACGCATGGGGACATTTCCAATGAACGCCGATGGGGACATTTCTATTGGCGCATGACAACGAGGCTCGTGATGCCAGTTGCCCGCAAGTCGCTATCTAGTTACATTTTACATGCATCGCCTGGGCCGCCGCGGGAATGCCCCACGCGGGGCATCGTGTGCCCGCCGCCCGGCGACTTCCGCCATCGCCTGGCGAGACGCATCGCCTGCTATGTTGCTTGCCGCCAGGGGCGGTTTTTCGGAACATTTTCGCTTCTCGTTTTTCGGCTCGTCGCGCCATGCCAAGCTTCAAGGAAGTCGCTTTTCAGAAATGCATTTCGTCGGCATGCGGCGCCACCTTCGGAGTGGAAGAAGCGCTCACGGCCTGCAAGACTTGCGGCAGCCTGCTCGACATCGACTACGACTGGGACCGCGCCGAGCCGCCCCGTTCGCTCGATTACTTCGAAACCAAGTGGTCGCGGCGCTACGACCCGCTCTGCTTCAGCGGAGTGTGGCGGTTTCGCGATCTGCTGCCGTTTGCCCGGCCCGAGCAGATTGTCACCATCGGCGAAGGGCAGACGCTCTTGCAACCGTCGATCGGCGTGGCGAAATATGTCGGCAGCCAGCCCGGTCGGCTCTATCTGCAATACGAAGGCATGAACCCCTCGGGCAGCTTCAAGGACAACGGCATGTCGGCCGCGTTTACCCACGCGCATGCCATCGGCGCCAAACGCGCCGCCTGCGCCTCGACCGGCAACACCAGCGCCAGCTTGGCGCTGTACTGCGCGGTGTCGCGGCTCATGCGGGCGATGATCTTTATCGGCTCCGGAAAAATCTCGTATGGAAAACTCTCCCAAGCCCTCGACTATGGCGCGCTCACGCTGCAAATCGCCGGCGACTTCGACGACGCCATGGCCCGGGTGCAAGAAGTGTCGAAGCAGCTCGGCATCTATCTGGTGAACAGCGTGAATCCGTTTCGGCTCGAAGGGCAGAAGACGATCATGTATCGGGTGCTCGAGGCGCTCCGTTCGCGCGTGCCCGATTGGATCGTGGTGCCGGGCGGCAACCTCGGCAACTCGAGCGCGTTTGGCAAGGCGTTCATGGAGCTCAAGAAGCTGGGGCTGATCGAGCGCGTGCCGCGGCTGGCCGTGATCAACGCCGCCGGCGCGAGCACGCTGCATGAACTGCATACCCGGCGCGGGCTTCGCTGGAACACGCGCTCGACCCTTTCGGTTGACTATTACCAGGAGCTCGACGCCACGAAGCGCCGGGCCTCGACCATTGCCAGCGCCATCGAAATCAATCGGCCGGTGAATTTGGAGAAATGTCTCAGGGCGCTCGATTTTTGCAACGGCGTGGTGCGCGAGGTGAGCGATCAAGAAATTCTCGACGCCAAGGCCCAAGTGGGCGCCGGCGGCATTGGCTGCGAGCCGGCGAGCGCGGCGAGCGTGGCCGGGGCAAAGAACCTTGTCGCCGAAGGCGTGATCGACTCGGAGGAAGAGGTCGTGTGCATTCTGACCGGCCATCAACTCAAAGACCCCACGGCCACGGTCGCCTACCACACGACCGATCAGAAGCAGTTCAACGAAGTGCTCGGCAGCCGCGGCGTGAAGCGGGCCTCGTTTGCCAATCGCAGCGTCGCCGTGGGCAACAATCTCGACGAAATCGTGCAGGCGATTCAGCTCTATAGCTGACGCCCGATGCGATCCCCTTCAGGAAGGAAAGCGACGGCGATGTCGGTGATTCGTCTTGCGATCGTGGGCGCCGCCGGGCGCATGGGTCAGCGGCTGGTGGCGCTCGCCAGCGCTGATGCGGATTTGAAACTCGTGGCCGCGATCGAGCATGCCGGCCATTCGCGCCTGGGCGACAACGCCGGAGTCGTGGCCGGCGTGGCGCCGCAAGGCGTGCCGATCACGGCGTCGCTCGCGCCGCTGTTCGAAGGCCAGCCCGCCAATTCGCCGGTCGATGTGGTGATCGATTTCTCGACGCCCGCCGGAACCAAGGCTTCGCTGGCGAGTTGCGTGGAGCATCGCCTGCCATTGGTGTTGGCCACCACCGGGCTCGAGCCCGCGGAGCAAGCCGCCGCGCGCGCCGCCGCCGAGAAGATTCCGCTGCTGTGGTCTCCGAGCATGAGTCCGGCGGTGAACCTCGTGATGAAGCTCACGGAGTTGGCGGCCAAGTCGCTCAAGGACCATCCGACCGGGGCCGATGTCGAGATCATCGAGCGGCATCATCGCTTCAAGGAAGACGCTCCGAGCGGCACGGCGCTGAAATTCGGCCAGATCGTGGCCGAGGCGATGGGCCAAACCCAGTCGCGCCACGGTCGCCACGGCCGCACCGGCCAGCGCCCGCATGGCGAGATCGGCTACCACGCCCTCCGCGTGGGCGACAACCCGGGCGAACACACCATCGCCTTCGGCCTTTTGGGCGAGAGTTTCGAGCTCACGGTGCGGGCGACGAACCGCGACTGCTACGCCCACGGCGCCCTGATGGCCGCCAAATTCCTGGCCGGCAAACCGCCGGGCCTCTACGGAATGCCGGCCGTGCTGGGGTTTTGAGACCCGCCTGCTTGGCCTCGGCAAATTCATTCGGAAAATCGTGATGAAAATCGAATCGATTCGACTCAAGAATTTCAAGGCGTTCCGCGATGTCACGATCCGCGACATTCCGAATTTCGGCGTGGTCGTGGGCGCCAACGGCTCCGGCAAATCGACGTTGTTCGACGTTTTCAGATTCTTGCATGACTGCTTCAATGGCAATGTGCGCCAGGCGCTCGACGCTCGCGGCCGGTTCCAAGAAGTGCGCAGTCGCGATTCGAACGACGACACGATTCTTATCGAACTTCAATGCCGAATGGAGATCGTCGGCATCAACCGTTTGATCACCTACAGCCTTGAAATCGGCGAACGCAAGGGCGCTCCGGTCGTCAAACGCGAGATACTTCGTTACAAGCGAGGGCGCCACGGCAGTCCGTTTCACTTCCTTGACTTCAAGGATGGCCACGGTTACGCCATTACCAACGAAGAAGATTTCAACAAGAGCGACGAGGAACTGACCCGAGAAGAGCAGGGCGTTGCCGCCGACATTCTCGCGATCAAAGGACTTGGCCAGTTCGACCGATTCAAGGCGGCCAATGCCGTTCGCCGGCTCATCGAGGAATGGCACGTCTCGGATTTTCACATCGAAGCCGCGCGGGGCCGAAAGGAAGTCGCCGGCGAATCGGAGCATCTGTCCGAAACGGGCGACAATCTGCCGCGGGTAGTACGTTATCTTTACGAAAACCATCGCAAGGTCTTCGACCGCATCCTCAAAACGATGGTCGATCGCGTTCCAGGAATGAAAGACGTCGAGCCTCATTTGACGGACGATGGATATCTGACATTGCGTTTCAAAGACGGATCGCTCGCGAAGCCATTTCTCGATCGCTATGTTTCCGACGGCACGATCAAGATGTTTGCTTACCTGGTCTTGCTCCACGATCCGGCGCCGCATCCGCTCCTGTGCATCGAAGAACCGGAGAACCAGCTCTATCCAACGTTGATGAGCGAGTTGGCCGAGAAGTTTCGGATGTATGCGAACCGCGGCGGCCAGGTGTTTTGCTCGACCCATTCGCCCGACTTTCTCAACGCATGCAAACTCGAGGAAGTGTTTTGGCTCGTCAAGAGGAATGGATACACCGAGGTTTGTCGCACCAGGACAACATGCAGATTTCCAAATACATGGCCGAGGGAGACCGAATGGGATACCTATGGAAGCAGGGCTTCTTCGCCGGAGCCGACCCGCGATGAAAGAGCTGGTGTTCCTTTTGGAGGAGTCCTCGGCGGCCGAGATGCTTAAAGGCGTCGTGCCTCGCATTTTCGTGACGGAAACACCGGTGAAATACATAGCATTCGAAGGCAAGCAAGACCTCGAAAAGAACTTGGTTCGTCGCCTGAAGGGTTATTGCAATCCGGATGCGTTCTTCGTGATAGTGCGCGACCAAGTCGCGCATCCGGATTGCAAGGCCGTTAAACGCCGATTGGCTAGATTATGCTCTCAGTCGAAAATATCGCGAACCTTGATCCGCATCGCATGCCGCGAACTCGAAAGCTTCTACCTCGCGGACTTAGCGGCCGTCGAACGCGGTCTCGGAATTCGGGGGTTGGCCGCGAAACAACGGCGAGCGAAATGTCGCGATCCCGATGCTCTCCAGTCGCCCTCTCGTGAACTCGACGCTCTAACGCAAGGCCGCTACCAAAAAATTCTCGGCTCGCGCACCATTGCCCCGCATCTCGACTTAGCTAACGAGCGGTCGCGGAGCTTTCGTAATTTGATCGAAGGCATCAGACGCGTGGCCCAAGATGATGTGTGATCGGTCATCGAAGCTTTCGGCGCGAGGTTGCGTTGGAAACGCGTCCGCGCCCTTTTTGATGCGGTCGCTTCAACGAGTTTAAATCAAATGGCCAAATGCGAGGAAGGTTATCTCTGCGAAGTCTGCGGGCGCGATGTCGAGGCGATTACCGACAGCGATCTTTACTTGCATATGTCACCGGGCTCGTCGATCCCGAGGTGTTGCACACGGCGCGCGAGCGGCATATCACCTGCAATCCGGCGCTCGCCCAGTTTGTCGTCGTCGAGGGGTTCACGCCGGTCGTTTGCGAAGGGCCGTTTGACAAGCGGTCGCTCGACGAGGCGTTTGTCCGTGACCGCGAATCGCTCGTCAGTCGCGGCTATCTGCGGCTGCGGGAAATGGCGTCCCTCGCGTTGCCGATCATCGACTATCCGCTGCCCGAGGTTCGGGAGGCCATGGCGCACCGCGGCGGCGGCTGAACTCGAAACGCTCGACGCCGGTCGGCGCTTGGCCAGCGAAGGCCGAGCGCGAGGCCAGACGGGGCGGAATTCTCGCCGCCAGACCGTTGACTGCGGCGCTCCGTTCGCCCAAGCTGATTGCTGAGACGCAACAATGTCCAGGCGGACTGGCTCCACGACTTCCGAGGTCCAAAGCACGAGCGCAGTCGTACGCGCCGAGCCCGACTGTCGCTGCCCCCGCGTCGAGCGGCCGCGCATCGATCGTCCGCGCTCGGCTCGCGCACGTCGGTGGCCCCTGTCGAAAGATTTCCGCCATGAGCGCAAGGCGCATCCTGGTCTACGATCCCGACTCGTCCGACCATGAGCCTTTTCGCCGGGCTTTCGCCGGGCTGGAGTCGGCCAAGATCGTCTTCGCGCCGCCCGAGGCCTCGCCCGCCGCGCTGCTTAAAGAGCATTCCTACGATCTGATCGTGGTGGCCCTCGAGCCGACCGACGAGCGCGCGATCGCGGCGCTCGAGGCCTCGCGCAATGGCGCCGGGCCGCTGCCGGTGATCGTGGTCGGGCCCACGCGGAGCCTTGAAGCCTCGGCCGCCAGCCAGCGCCTCGGCGCCAGCGATTACTTCGGCGCCGAACAAGCGCCCGAGCAATTGGCCGCCAGCGCTCAGCGGTTGCTCGAAGAGCGCCGCCGGGTCGCGGAATACGATTTGCTCCGGCGCCAGATCGAGCAGCCGTATAAGTTCGATGACATTATCGGCGGCTGCCCGGCGATGCGAAAAGTATTCGACACGATCGCCCAGGTGGCGAGCTCCGATGTCGATGTGCTGATCGTCGGCGAGACCGGCACTGGCAAGGAGCTGATTGCCCGCAGCATTCATGGTCGCAGCCGCCGCGCGGCGCGGCCGTTCGTGCCGGTCGACTGCGGGGCGATTCCCGAGACCCTGCTGGAAAGCGAATTCTTCGGCTACGAAAAGGGAGCGTTCACCGGCGCCGAGGGCCGGCGGATCGGGCTCCTAGAGTTCGCCGACCATGGCACTTTTTTTCTCGACGAACTCGGCGAGCTGCCGCCGCTCTTGCAAGCCAAGCTGCTCCGCACCCTGCAAGAGCGAAGATTCGCCGGGTGGGCGGACGCGAGGAGATCGAGGTCGATGTGCGAATCGTCGCCGCCACGGCCCGCTCACTCGACGACATGATCCGCAAGGAGCAGTTCCGCCAAGATTTGTACTACCGAATCAACGTGGTGCGGATCGAGCTCCCGCCCTTGCGCAAGCGGGGCGATGACATCGGTCTGTTGGCCGAGTATCTGGCAAATCGCTACAGCCGCGAGATGGGGCGCCATGTGCGCGGCATCACGCCCGAAGCCTATCAAGTGCTCATCCACTATGCGTGGCCGGGCAATGTGCGCGAGCTGCAAAATGTGATTCGCCGGGCGATCGCGCTTTGTCAGTCGGGCATGATCTCGCTCGACGACCTGCCGGATGAAGTGGTGACCGCGGCGGGCCAGACCTCGCCCGACGGTCCGCGGGCGAGCGATCCCTCGGCCTTGGGCGGGTATTTTCAGGCCCGCGCGCAGCATGTGGCCCGTTTCGAGCGGCAATATCTCCATGAACTGCTGGGCCGGCATCGGGGCGATGTGAAGGCGGCGGCGGCCGAAGCGCGGCTGCCGAGGGGCACGCTCTACCGGCTGATGAAGAACCACGGCCTCGACGGCGCCGACTACCGGTAACCCCGTGGGCGATGGGTTGTGCTTTGGGCTGGCGTGGCGGGGCTGGAATTGGTGTTTGGCGATCCCCGTAAAACCGTTGCATGGGGGTCGCCGGGATGTTTGAATGGAGGCATTCGCTCCGGTGGCGCCGGCGCGGCCTCGCTCAATCCCGCCTGTTTCCGCCCAAAGGAGTTCTCCGTGAAAGTCCGTTTTGCAGTGTTCGGCGCGTGGCTGCTCGGCGCCATGGCGTTTTTCGATGTGGCCGCGACCCAAGCCGCCGATAGCGCCGCGCCGGCCGCCGGCGCCAAGAAGATTCGCGTATTGATGGTCACGCAAAGCACGGCTTCAAGCATGGCCCCGTGACGCGCAAAGACGGCAAGCCTTGCCTCTCGGAACAGGTGCTGACCGATCTGGCGGCCTCGACCGGACTGTTCACCGTCGACACGACCCAAGACGTGGCCAACGACCTGACGCGCGAAGCGGTCGATAACCACGACATCATGTTCTTCTACACCACCGGCAACTTGCCGATCAAGGACGATGTGCGCGACTATCTGTTTCAGGAATGGGTCAAGCAAAAGGGCCACGGATTCATCGGCACGCATTCGGCCGCCGACACCTACCACAACTACGAGCCCTATTGGGAAATGCTCGGCGGCACCTTCGACGGCCATCCCTGGGGCTCCGGCTCCACGGTCACGGTATCGGTGCATGACACCGAGCATCCGGTCTCGAAGCCTTGGGGCAAGGAATTCACGATCCAAGATGAAATCTATTGCTTCAAGCACTGGCAGCCCGAAAAAGTGCATGTGCTCATGAGTCTCGACCTCGACAAGACCTCGCTGCCCGACCAATATGTCAAGCGGGCCAAGCCCGAGATCGTGCCCATCGCTTGGGTGAAGAACTATGGCGAAGGCCGCGTATGCCACATGAGCCTGGGGCATCGTGAAGATGTGTGGACGAACCCCACCTACCAAGCCTCGCTCGTGGGGGCCATTAAGTGGATCGCCGGACTCGAGCCAGGCGACGCCACGCCGAACCCGGAATATTCGTCGGCCCAAGACCTGAAGGCCCTGGCCGCCGTGGAGAAGCACAAAGCCGACAAGGTGATCGAAGAAGCGAAAAAGAAGGTGGCCGAAGAGGCCAAGAAGGCGGCCGACGACGCCAAGAAATAGTCGGCGCATCGTAAGCACGAGGAGCAGCGCGTGAGCGGAACGGAATCTGGACCTTCGTCGGCGAACCGGGCGGCGGAGTCGGTGTCGGCGGGTTCGTCGTCGGGGCCACGCGCGGCGGCGGCATTGTCCACGGCGACTGACCTGGGCGTCGCCGTGAGCGAGGTGGTCGAGCAGGCGCTTGCCCGGCTGGGCGCCCGGCCCGATCTGGCGATCTGCTTTGCCTCGCCGTCGCTGCTCGAGACCATGCTCGTCGCGAATGCACCGGTTGAAATTGTGCCCATTGCCGCCGGAGACCCAGCCAGCGGCGACGGGGCTTCTTTCGCGGGCGGCGCTTCGCTCGGGGCCCTCTTGCACGACGCGCTTGGCGCTCCGACGCTGATCGGCTGTTCGGGCGAATCGATTCTGGGCATGGGCCGCGAGATCGAAGACCGCCCGGCGCTCGCGCTCTGGGTGGCCAGCTTGCCCGGCGCAATGGTCGAGCCGGTGCGACTCGAGTTCGTCCGTTCGGCCGAGGGCGGCGCGTTTGTCGGTTGGCCGCCGGCGCTCGCGGGCGATTGGCCGGCTGGCGGCAGTCTGCTGCTCTTGGGCGAGCCCTATAGTTTTCCGGCCGACGCGCTGCTCGAACGACTGGCCGAGGATCGGCCGGGAACTCTCGTGGCCGGCGGCGTGGCCAGCGGCGGTCATGCCCCGGGGCAAAATCGACTCTGGCTCGGGCGGCGTGAGTGGAACACCGGGGCCGTGGGGGTTTGGATCGGCGGCGGGGTTCGGCTTCGCGGCGTGGTGTCGCAAGGCTGCCGCCCGATCGGCCGGCCGCTCATCGTGACCCGCGCCGAGCGGAACATCGTGCAAGAGCTTGGCGGCAAACCGGCGCTGGCGGCCTTTGGCGAGATTTATAAATCGCTTTCGCCGGCCGAGCAGGCGCTCGTCGGGGGCGGTTTGCATTTGGGCCGGGTGGTGAACGAATATCAAGACACATTTGCCCGCGGCGATTTCTTGGTTCGCAACGTGATCGGCGCCGACCGCGAAGCCGGCTCGATTGCGGTGGGCGACTATATGCGTGTCGGGCAGACGGTGCAGTTTCATGTGCGCGACTCGCAAACGGCGGATGAAGATTTGGCGGAATTGCTCGCGGCGGCCCGGTCCGAGTTGAAGAACCCTCCGGCGGGCGCTCTGGTGTTCACATGCAACGGGCGCGGGAGTCGCCTCTTCGAGCAGCCCGACCACGACGCCCAGTCATTGGCCCGTCTATGGCCCGACTTGCCGATGGCCGGTTTCTTCGCCCAAGGCGAAATCGGCCCCATCGGCGGCCGCAGCTTCCTCCACGGCTTCACGGCCAGCGTGGTGCTACTCGAAGCCGCGCCCGGCGAGTGATGATGTTGCCTTGCCCCCCACGGCTCGGCTGAAATTTCGAAGTCGGTTTTCACCACAACGGTCACTCTCGACACGATGTGCGAGGGAGTTTTCTTGGCGAAACGGCGACTCGCATCCTCTTGGTTGCCTTCGTCGTGCCGTCGTGTCCGTCGTGTCCGTCGTGTTGATTATTTCGTGTTTCTACTTCCGCCTAGTTCGCGGCTTTGCGGTAAAAATCCGGCGCCGCCGTTTCCAGGCCAAAAAACGAATCGGCGGCGTCGGTGCGCACGGGGAGCGCCGAACGCCGCCGATCGGACGTTTTGTCGAAGCCGCCCGAGACGAGCGGTCGAGACCGGTTCTTGTTGGTTTTTTTGTCGAGCGAGGGAACGACCTTCGCTGGACGGTGGGTGATCGAAAAGCGTGGCGACCGGCGGCTCTTGGCCTTGCGCTAACACACTGACGCCTGGCCCGTCGCTGGTGGGACGAGATCAGTCGCCGGTCGTTTGTTGCCTTTCGATCGGTTGTGAGCCGTTGGGTCGGGTGATCCTTCGCAAGATCGCAAGGCCCAAGCGGTTCGGGTTGGTCTCGACCGCGATTACATGCCGCGGCAGAACGCGGGGCGGAAAACCAGTCGACGAGGACGCATGCGGACCCTCAATTGTGTTGGGAGCTCCCCACGCCAGGTCAGCCCTCGCGATGGATGTTTCATGATGCTTGCTTTTTGAAAAGCAACCTCACGATAATCCATCACTTTCGCCTCGCGACGTTTCGCAGTCTCGCGGCGCCTTGCGAGGGGCGATGCGAGGTTTTGCTGCCCGAGCTTGACGTCTGGTTCGCTCTGGCCGCGCGGTTTTGGACTTCCGGCGTCAACGCCACCGCCCTCGACAATAGCGCCGGAGGCGAGCTCGTGTCCGCAAGGTTATCGATCGCGGTCGCTTTCGCGCCCTTTTGTTCAAGGCCCGGCGGCGACGAAGCTCGGGGATGTGATCCCCTAGCAGCCTGTTGAAATATTCAACAGGCTGCGCCGCCGCATGGATGCGGTGTCAAAATAACGACCTAAGTTCGACTTTCGCGGTTTTCAAAAGTTCCGATAGCCCGATTCGTCGTGGTTTCTCCGATTTCGGCGCGTTTCCGGCAACCTTCGGCCTCTCGGTAACATGCAAAAATTGGCAGTTCGGCCGTCAAACTGTGCAAAACCCACGAGAAATCGGCGATTCGAGTGCTAGCAAAAAACGCGAAACTTGAACTAAGTCGTTGTTTTGCGAGCCGCGACGAGCTTTGCTCGGCGCTTGGCGAGGTTGAAAAATGCCACGATGGCATTTTTCAACAGGCTTCTAGAAAACCGGCCGCGCGCTGAATGAAGGCCAAGAACAACCCCGCGCCTTTGCCCCGCTTGCAAGATGGAGATGAAGTTCTTGCTTCGCCCCCGCCCCGCATTTGGCTCTCGCCGGCTTTCGCCTCGAATCGACAACGCCGCGGATTATGCGCGCGGAGGGCGATGATTTCCTAGCATTGTTTGTGAGCCAGGGCGGGAGAATGGCAGCCGATCGGCTTTAGCTAAATCGCCGATTGCGGGAGCGCGAAGCCGGAGCCCTCGCTGACGCGTCGGGTTGTGACGGAGGCGGGGCGGGGCGGGGCGATGCCCTGACAGGACCGAATCGAGCGGAGAAAGATCGTGAAAAACAGTGCGCGAGAGAGGACTTGAACCTCCACCCGGTTACCCGGACCAGCTCCTGAGGCTGGCGCGTCTGCCAATTCCGCCACTCGCGCGACGTTTTTCACATTCCCTATCAATTCGGCCCGGTTTGGCGGAGCCGTAGGTAGCGGCGACAGGATTCGAACCTGTGACACGCGGCTTATGAAGCCGCTGCTCTAACCAACTGAGCTACGCCGCCAAAACACCGAATTCGGGGCCCGCCCGCCATGCCCGCCAATCACGGATGTCTGGCAGGCCCCTTCGAGCGAGTACAACACTATAAATGCTTGCGGCCGGGCCGAAAAGACCCCCAGCGGGGAAAGATCGCCGTGGCCAGAAAAAGTTCGTTTTCCGCTTCCCGGGGCAATGCTCGACGAAGATCGTCTTTTTGGCGGACATGCCCTCGCTGACGCGTCGAGTCGTAATCGGACCTCCGCCCGTTCATTCGCCGATGATCTTCACCAGCACCCGTTTGCGGCGCCGGCCATCGAACTCGTAGTAGAAGATGTGCTCCCAGGGGCCGAGGTGCAGTTGGCCATTGGTGATCGCCACCACGACTTCGCGGCCCATGATCTGCCGCTTCAGATGCGCGTCGGCATTGTCCTCGCCGGTGCGGTTGTGGTGGTATCGCATCGACGACTCGCTGAACGGAGCCAGCTTTTCGAGCCAGATCTCGTAGTCTTCGTGCAGGCCCGACTCATTGTCGTTGATAAACACCGACGCGGTGATGTGCATCGCATTGACGAGCACGAGCCCTTCGGCGACGCCGCTCTCGGCCACGAGCCGCTCCACCTCGCGATGGATCGACACAATGGCCCGGCGAACGGGCGTTTCCATCCATAGCTCTTGGGTCAGGGTTTTCATGGCGCTTTATCGTAGCAGCCTTGGACCCTGGAATGCAAAAACGGGCCGCGAGTTTTTATTACGCGCGATCGCAATCGCAAGACTCGGCGAAGTGATTCAATGGCAAGATTCAGCGGTGGGGGCCGAGCCGCGCTTGCAGCGCGTCGAGCTGGCCGCGCACATCGGCGAGCACCATTTGGGGATGGGGGCCCTCGGCGCCAGGGCCGTAGTGCGCCGGACGATAGAACGATGCGCCAGGCGCCGAAGCAGCAAGGCCATAGGGCGGTGAACCATGGGCATGCGCGCCGTATCCCATTGGGCCATAACCCGGCGAGCTGTATGCTGGTGGGCCATATGCCGGTGGGCCGACGCCGCGGCGCGGCGCGTGCTCGTCGGCGCCGGCGCGAAGATCATCGAGACGCGCATGCACGCTCGCCACCGCTTCGCGGGCCGCTCGACTCGCGCGGCGGATGCGTTCCAGTTGCAAGGCAAAGCCCAGGAGTAGAATCGATTGCCCCGCCACCACCGTGGGCCAACCCCAGGGCGCCGGCAGCGATCCGGCCTCGAGGAGCGGCGCGGCGCGAACCCGGGCGCGACCCAGAACAATGAACCCAGAATCATGGTCAATATTCCAGCGACCATGAGCGTCCAAGGCGCGGCGCCGCCCCGACGCGAAGCGCGCCGCCTTTTGCGGGTCGGCGCCATCAGCGGTCGGAACGACTCGCGATGCGATCCATGGGCTTGGCGCCAGTGGCGAGCCGCGGCGTCGGAATGCGCGAAGTTTTCGGCGCCGTGGGGCGCGGGAGCAAAATTGCCGGGGCCCGCGAAACCGCCGGCCGCCAGCCAGGCTTGGTCGAGCGAATCGAGATCCCAGTCGTCGTTTTCGAATACCGGCGGAGCTTCGGCGGCACTCGGCGAGGAAGTTCGCGAGCGGTTCGGCGACGGGCTCGAAGCTTGGCCCGCGGCCGAGCCCGACTCGGACTTGTCGGCTTGGTATTTCGCGGCGTTGTCGTGGGGACCGCTTGGCGGCGAAGCGTGTTTGGGTTCCGCGCGATAGGATGCCCGGTGATCAAATTCGCGGGCTTCGAGCGGATCGGCCTCGCGCGTGTCCGAGTTGGGGCGCGCCTCGGGACGCGCGCCGCTCATGGACTCTCGAGGCGGTCGAGCGATGGATTCGGGCGCCGGCGCGTCGAGATTCGCCAGATCGAGCCCCGCGTCGCTGACGCGCCGCCCGACCGAGTTCGCGCTTTTTGACGCCGCCTTTGCGGCACGGTCGTTTGGTGTTCGCTCGGCGCCCGCAAGATGCTCCGCTCGGCGCGGCGCGGCGCTCGAGAGTCGCTGGCCGCAGCGCACGCAGCCATTGCCCTGCCCTTCAGCGAGGGGAACGGCCGGCACATCTTGTCGACAGCGATGACACCACATGATCGTTCGGCTTCACTCCCGAGGGCCGCGCTTCCAGGGGCTGCTAGCAGGGCCAGCGGTTCGATCGCCCGACGATCCCGCGCAAACGCGACCCGATCGACGAGCATTCCCTCGCGCGGCAGCCATACGAATCGGCTCGGGCGGCGCGAAACTGTAACGATTTTTCAAATCGCGCAAAAGAACGACTGCGCTGGCGCTCTCGCGAAGCTGGGGCGGCTCGGACGATGCGCGGAGGACCCGTGCTTGTGGAAATGCCACGGACAGGCAGGAGGGGAAAGGCAAGGAAAGAGCGGCCACGGAAGAACACGGAAGACACGGAAAAGGCGAGCGGGGGAAATGCGCGCCATGCCCCGCCGCGCGTGAATTCCGTGTTCTTCCGTGTCCTTCCGTGGCTGTATTTGAATTTCCGTGGCTTCGATCTTGCTTGCCAGCCGCCGTTTATTTCTTGGGCGGCGCGGCGACGCCGATCACGCCCACGCCGGTCTTGACCCGTGCTTGTGGAAATGCCACGGACAGGCAGGAGGGGAAAGGCAAGGAAAGAGCGGCCACGGAAGAACACGGAAGACACGGAAAAGGCGAGCGGGGGAAATGCGCGCCATGCCCCGCCGCGCGTGAATTCCGTGTTCTTCCGTGTCCTTCCGTGGCTGTATTTGAATTTCCGTGGCTTCGATCTTGCTTGCCAGCCGCCGTTTATTTCTTGGGCGGCGCGGCGACGCCGATCACGCCCACGCCCACGCGCTTGCCCGAATTGCCCGACGGGTCGGTCTTGAGGTCGTCGGCGTCGGCATGCACGACGAGCGCGCGTCCGATGACGAAATGCAGATGCACGCCTTCGACCGTGGCGTTGATCTTCGCGACCCCATCGCCACTCGCCTTGATATTGCCGAGATCGCCTTCGTGGTGCATCGGGCTATCCGGGCCGCCGTGCTTTTCGCCATGGGGATTGTAGTGTCCGCCGGCGCTCGAGCCATCGGCCGAACGCAGATCGCCGAACTGGTGGATGTGGAAGCCGTGTTCGCCGGGCTTGAGTCCCTTGATCTCGCCCATCAGATGCACGCCGTTGGTGGTTTCCATGAGCTGCACCACGCCCGACGCCTTGTGGCCTTCGGTTGGCATAATCACGCACACGGCTTCGGTGGCGGGCATCGCTTCGCCATGGGAATGCGCCGTGGGATCGGCGGCCCGAAGGGTGGGGAGACACGCGAGGCATGCGATCAACGCCATCTCTAAGGTCAACCTGTTGTTCATGACAATCGCCTTTCAATCCGCTGGAGTCGTTGAAGACATTTGGGGAGTACCGAAGGCTCTTATATTACCGGGCGGAAAAGCGTCTGTCGTCTGGCAGCCGGCTGAAAATTGCCATCGTGGCATTTTTCAACCTCGCCAAGCGCCGAGCAAAGCTCGTCGCGGCTCGCAAAATAACGACTTAGGCCGTTATTTCGACCGCATCCGTGCGGCGGCGCAGCCTGTTGAATATTTCAACCGGACTGCTGGGCAAGAGGGAAACTCGGGCAAGATTCGCGGATTTTCGGTTTCGGCGATCGCTTTAGGCGGTTTGGATGCGGCGCGTTTGCGCTGCATATTGTCGTGCCACCTCGGGTCAGCCAGGGCCCTCCGAGGGCTAGCGTTGTTAACTGCAAGGAGGTCGGCGGTTTGCGCCGCGAGTCGTTGAATGCCGCCGCTTGGCATGGCAAATGCCCCCTAGCGACAACGACAACTCGACCGGGGCCGAAACAGACGGCCATCGGGCGAATCTAAATAATCGCCTATCCGACGACTGCTCCTCAACCGCTCCTCTCCCATTTACGGGAGAACGGAGCGGGACCACGCGGTTGTCGGGCGGGCGCGCTCTCGATCATCGCACTGTTCGCCTTTTTTCCAAAATAGAGTTTTGCTAGGGAGGGTTTACCCATGCGTCGTTTGCGGAAATTCATGGCCGGTTGTCTTACGATCGGCGTCGGTCTCGCTGGAAGTTGGGCGGCCGCTCAGGGGCCTGCGCCCGTTGTGCCCGCGCCGGTTTATACGCCGGCCGTGCCGCCGGCAAGTAATGTTCAGGCGGGGCCTGTCGATGTTCAAAGCACTCCGTGGGGCACGAACGTGACCGTGGCCCCGGGCGCGGCCGCGGCCGTGGGACAGCGCATTGCCGATAACGCGTCGGTGCGGCAAGAGAATCGCCAGGAGCGCATCGCCACGCGCCAAGCCGAGCGCGAGAACTGGCGAATGAGAAACGTGAACGGAAATTGGTGGTATTGGGGACCAAACAACCAGTGGAGCGTCTATCGCAACAACGCCTGGACGCCGTATACGGCCGGCGCGATGCCGGGCATCGTAGCGCCGGGCGCCTTTCGCCCCGGCGGTCAACGCCAACGCGCAGGCTCGCGCGTATAGCAACCAGCCCGCGGCGCAAGCCTATACTTATCGCCGGGGTCTGTTGGGCCGCCGTTATTCGATGGGTTATCGCGGCGCGCCGGTTCAGAATTCGACGATTCCGTACGCGCCCCCGCCGGCGACCGCGCCCCAGACGGGCGCTCCCACTCCGCAGCCAAGCTTGCCGGCCAATAGCGCCGCGCCGAATGCTGCGGCGCCCAGTCCGGCGGCCACGCAAACCGATTCGCCGTAGTCGATTCACGATGCGGCGCGGTCCCGATGCGGGCTGAATTGAAAATCGAAGGGGCTCGAACGATTTCAAAGTCGGTCGAGCCCCTTTGAATTGCTTGTCGGGCCTCCCAGTCGGGCGGGCCCTGGGGAGCCGTGGTCCACGCAGTTACGGCGTCGTACAATGGGCTTCGCCCCTCTGCCGCGAAATAACAGAACGCCACGGCTCGTTTCATGATTCCAAACGTCAGTTCGCCCGAAGAAGCCGAGGCCTTGCTCGCGTCGATCGTTGCCTCGTCGGACGACGCTATTATCAGCAAGGATTTGAACGGCATCATCCGAAGCTGGAATCAATCCGCCGAACGTATCTTCGGCTATACGGCGGATGAGGTTATCGGAAAGCCGATGACCATTCTGTTTCCCGCGGATCGGCTCGACGAAGAGATTCATATTCTGCGCGGCTCCATCGGGGCGAGCGCGTCGAACATTTCGAGACCATCCGGGTGCGCAAAGACGGCTCGCAAATCGCAATTTCCGCGACCATATCGCCGATTCATGATCGCCGGGGAAGGGTTATCGGAGCGTCGAAGGTCGCCCGGGACCTGACCCAAGCCATCGAGCTGGAAGGCAAGTTCAAGGCGATCGTGGCTTCGTCCGACGACGCCATTGTCAGCAAAAACCTCGACGGCGTCGTGCAAAGTTGGAATCCGGCCGCGGAGCGGATGTTTGGTTACACCGCGGAGGAGATGATCGGCAAGTCGATTACCGTGTTGTTTCCGCCCGACCGGCTTGATGAGGAGCCCAAGATTCTCGACCAACTCCGGCGGGGAGAGCGCGTGGATCACTTCGAAACGGTCCGTGTGTGCAAGGACGGGCGTCAATTGGATATTTCAGTCACCATATCTCCCATCAAGGGCCTGTCCGGCAACGTCATCGGAGTTTCCAAAGTCGCCCGGGACATTAGCGGCATCAAGCGGATTGTTCGCGAACGCGAGGAACTGCTGAAGCGCGAGACGGCGGCCCGGCTCGACGCCGAACGCGTCAGCCAAATGAAGGATGAGTTTCTCGCCACGCTATCGCACGAGCTGCGCACTCCGCTGAATGCGATTCTTGGCTGGGCGACGATTCTGCGCTCCGAAGCCGCCGCCTCCGAACTCCATGAGCAAGGGCTTGAAGTGATCGAGCGCAATGCGCGGGCCCAGGCCCAACTGATCGAAGAGCTACTCGACATGTCGCGGATCATCAACGGAAAGCTGAGGCTGGATGTCCGAGCCGTCGATTTGCAAGTCGTCATCAGCGAGGCGATCGAATCCGTGCGCCCGGCGGCGGAGGGCAAGGGAATTCGCCTCGCCAAAGTCCTGGACCCCAAAGGCGGATGGATCACGGGCGATCCGAGCCGGCTTCACCAAGTGCTTTGGAATCTTCTTGCCAACGCCATTAAATTCACGCCCAAGGCGGGGCGAATCCAGGTATTTTTGCGGCGAGTCAATTCCCACGTGGAGATAAGCGTCGTCGATTCCGGTCAGGGAATCGCGGCGGATTTCTTGCCGCATTTGTTCACGCGATTTTCGCAAGCCGATACTTCGATTTCGCGGCAATTTGGCGGCTTGGGACTCGGGCTGGCGCTCGTCAAATCCCTTGTCGAATTGCACGGCGGAATCGTCCAGGCTTTTAGCGAGGGGCTCGGCCGTGGCGCCACGTTCATCGTTTCGCTTCCGCTCGCGGCGGTTCGCTGGGACGCTCAAGAGCCCTTGCTGACGCCCGCGCCGGCGCCCGCCGCGGGGGGCGCGAGTCCCGACCTGCGCGGGTTCCATGTGTTGGTGATCGACGACGAGGCCGACGCCCGCATGGTGATCCAATATATTCTCGAAAAATGCAATGCAACCGTCACCACGGCCGCCAGCGCTGGCGAGGGCCTCGAAGCGGTCAAGCAACATCGCCCGGACATGATCCTCAGCGATATTGGGATGCCGATCGAAGATGGATACGAATTCTTGATGCAACTGCGGCAGCTCTCCGAGCAAGAAGGAGGCGACACGCCCGCCGTCGCGCTGACCGCTTTCGCTCGAGCGGAGGACCGCCACCGAGCGCTGATGGCCGGCTTTCAGATGCACCTACCCAAGCCCGTCGAGGCCGGCGAACTTCTCGCGATTGCCTCGAATTTGCATAACACCGCCAAACGGCGCGCCCGCTCGCGCGCGTGACGATCGACTCCCGGCCGACGCCAATTCGCCGCGAGGAAGGCAGCCTGCTCGATTGCGCCGCCTCACACGCTCTGCTCGTGGTCGGGCGCCGAAGCTTCTTGCGGCGCGGGGCCGCGACCGGCGCCATGCGGCTCGGGCGAGGTATTCTTGGGCGCATGCCCGTCGGGCACATGCGGCTCGACTTCATCGCGGCGGTCGCCCTGCTCGCGGCGACGCAAGTAGAGCTTGATCGGCACTTCGGTAAACGCCAGCCGCTGCCGAAACACGCCCAACAAATAACGGCGATAGGTGGCGTCGAGCGATTGCGGGTCGTTGCAAAACATCACGATCGTGGGCGGTTGGGTGCCGACCTGCGTGGCGTAGTAGATTTTGGGCCGCTTGTTTTCATGCAGCGGCGGGGGATTTTGCGCCAACGCGTCGCGGACCACGCGATTCAGTTCGCCGGTCGTGGCCCGGAGCAGCGATTGCTTGAAGAGCATTTGCGCGTGGTTGAGCAGGGCCTTGACATTCTTGCCGGTTTGGCCGGTGATAAACGCGATCGGCACATAGCGCATGCTGCGAAATGAATCGTGCAGGTAGCTGACCCATTTCGAGGTGGGCATCGTGCCGGCCATGAGGTCCCACTTGTTCACGACGAACACACAGGGCTTGTAGTTCTCGGCGACATATTCCGAAAGCTGCTTTTCGAGCTTGCTCATGCGCTGCGTGGGATCGAGAAACAGCAGCACCACGTCGGCCCGGCGAATGCTGCGCTGGGCCCGGTGGCTCGAATAAAACTCGAGGTCCGACGCGGTCTTGGCCCGCTTGAGGCCGGGAGTGTCGATCGCCATGAACGATTTGCCATCGAGCTCGAAACGCACATCGACGCTGTCGCGAGTCGTGCCCGGCACTTCGCTCACGATCACGCGCTCGGCCTGGGCGAGCGTGTTGACGAACGTGCTCTTGCCCACATTGCGCCGGCCGACGATCGCCACTTTCATTACCGGTTCGGCCGGCGGGACCGGCTCGGCGCCCTCGACCGCGTCGGGATCGGCCGGCAAGCGCTGCACGATCATATCCATCAGCACCGCCCGATGGCGATTCTGCAATGTGCTCACGCAGATCAGCTTGCCGCGCCCGAGCTTATAGAACTCATCGGCCTGGGGGTCGAAATGAGCTTCATCGGCCTTGTTGGCGACCAGAATCACGGGCGTGTCCGAGTAGCGCAGTCGCCGAGCGACTTCTTGATCGAGCGGCGTGAGCCCGGCCCGGGTATCGACGACGAAGAGCAGCACGTCGGCCGATTCGATGGCGGCGGTGATTTGCAGGTCGATTTTGGCGGTCAGGTTGTCGGGATCTTCGAAGCCGATGCCGCCGGTGTCGACCAAGTCGAAAAATCGGCTACGGTGACACATGAAGTAGGTGAGCCGGTCTCGGGTCACGCCTTCGGTGTCGTCGACAATCGCCAGCCGCCGCTGGGCGAGCCAGTTGAAGATGCTCGATTTGCCCACATTGGGCCGGCCGACAATGACGACCTGGGGAACTCGCATGAAAAACGAACCGCCTGTTTTCAAAACCCGCGAGCGCCGGCGCCCGCCCATCGAACAACTCGCCCATCGAACCGCTCGCCGCGGCCGCCCTCTCGCTAAAAGAACCCGCGCGCGACCGCCGCGAACAACGACCCGCCCCCCCGAGGGCGCCGCGAGTCGACCGAAAACGAAATGCACCTCATCATAACTTCTTAAGGTGGTGTTCGACAGGCGATGCCCCCGGCAGGTTGCAAGTTTTTAATCGGGCCTCGCAGCCAGTTAAAAACTGCCTCGATGGCAACTTTCAACAGGCTGCTGGTAACACCGAAACCTCCGCGGAACGGGCGCCGGCCGCACGAGGCCGAGCTGCCACGGCAAGCGAAGTCGCATGGCAAAATGCGACACGCGGCCACGGGATGCGCCAGCGGGGGGCCGCCGGAGTCAAAAATTCGGAAATTTTCGACATCTGCCTATTCATTGATAGCGTTTCATCTGCTACCATCGTCTCGATACCCCGGCGGCGGGGCCACGGCGCCGGCCCAGGCACACTCGGGCCAAGGCGATTCGGGGGCTCCGTTTTTTTTCCGTTGTCACGAGATGCGTGAGGAGTTCGTTCGTATGGCGGTCGGCAAAATTAAGAAATTGGTGCAAGAAAAGGGCTTCGGCTTCATCCAAACCGAGCGAGGCGAGGACGTGTTTTTCCATCATTCGATCGTGGCCAATCAAGGCTTCGACGATCTGACCGAAGGACAACAGGTGGAATACACGATCGAGCAAGCGCAAAGCGCGAAGGGCAAAGGGCCTCGCGCCGCCTCGGTGGCGCCGGCCTGATCGGCTGGGTCTTGTTGTTTCAAAGACCGGCTTCCAAGACAAATCGTCGCAATGTGGCGAGCAATTGCACTCGAACTGCCCTCGAGCGATTGCCCGTTGAGCGGCCGATGGAACTTTGCCGGTCCAGCAAGGCGGTCAAGCCACGCGCGATGGCGTGTGTGCTCCCCCTATTGGACGCGGCGCCGCTGAAAAACGTGGCCCGCGAAAAAACGCGTCGCCCGAAGTGAAATTCGGTCAACGACACATCGAGCCGAAATCATCCGCGGAGCGTGACGTCCCGCGCTGATTTCGGCTTTTTTTGCGCCTCGGCCTGCCCTCGCTGACGCGTCGGGTTGGGATCGCGAGGGCGCCGCCGTCGCAACCCGACGCGTCCGCGAGGGATTCCGCGAACAGCCCGGCGCAATGCGTTGCCGTGCGCTCCGCATACAGAACCGGAAGTGCCCGGCTTTTCGTGTCTGGGCCCCGTGCCCGTTCGGGCGACACGAAAAAGTACTTTTCGCCGCCGTGCTTGCCAGTCGTGCTTGCAGTCAAGATGCTAGCATTTCAGCGTTTCGCGCACATCGAATTCTAACATCGCCGGGATACACTGAGGCCCAGCCGACGCACTGTCCGGGTCGGCCGCCGAGCCATCTAACCCTGAGGCACTTTGAATAACATGAGCCATGAAGCACTCCAGACCTCGCGGGGCCCCCAGGTGGATCGCTCGAGCCTGAGCCGATTTGGCGCTCCCTCGGATTGGTCCCTTGCGCGAGAAATCTCGGATATGACAAATGCTACGATCTTGGTCGTGGACGACGAAGAAGACCTGCTTGAGCTGATTCGCTACAACCTGGGCAAGGAAGGCTACAAGGTGGTGTGCGTGGCGTCGGGCGAAGACGCGATTCACGAAGCCCGACAGGTGCAGCCCGACTTGGTGCTGCTCGATCTCTTGTTGCCGAGCGTCGATGGGCTCGATGTGTGCAAGACCCTCAAGGGCGATCCGCGCACCAAGCATATTCCCATTATCATGGTCACTGCCAAGAGCGAAGAGGCCGATGTGGTGACCGGCCTCGAGCTCGGCGCCGACGACTACCTCCCCAAGCCGTTTAGCCCGCGCGTGTTGCTGGCGCGAATTCGCGCGGTGCTCCGCCGCAAGGACAAATCCGCCGAGCCGCGGGAAGACGAGGAAGGGGCGATCCGAATCCGTAATCTGCTGATTCATCCGGGTCGCCATGAAGTGCTGCTCGAGGGAAAGCCGCTCGACCTCACATTCACCGAGTTTCGCCTATTGAGCTTCTTGGCCCGCAAGCCGGGCTGGGCGTTTTCTCGGGCTCAGATCGTGGACGCCGTGAAGGGCGAAGACTATCCTGTAACGGAACGTAGTGTCGACGTTCAAGTGGTGGGCCTTCGCAAGAAGCTGGGGGCGGTAGGCAATTACATTGAAACCGTCCGCGGCGTGGGATATCGTTTCAAAGATTTCTGATGCCTAAGCGCCGCCTACTCTGGCGATTATTTCCGTCGTATCTGGCGCCGACGTTGTTCGCCGTGGGCATCACGGGCTGGTGGGCTGTTCACGAGTGCGATGAGTTCGCGCGCGAGTCCCGCTGGAGCGAGCTCGAAGCCAGCGCCCGATTCTTGCGCCACGAGCTCGAAAGCTCGCCCAAGACCGCATCCACGTTGGCCCCCGCCGACGCCTCGACCTTCGAGCCTCCCGCGAACTTGCTGGCAAGCGGCGTCGAATGGTCGCGAGCCGCGGGGGCCCGGTACACACTGCTCGCGCCCGATGGCCGCGTGACCTGGGATAGCGACCGCGCGGCGCGAGACGCGGAACCGCAGGGCGATCGGCCCGAGTTTATTCGAGCGCTTGCCGGCCAAGCCGCGCGCGGCGCGCGACACGAGCCGGCGAGCGATCGCGAGATCTGGCTCGTGGCCCTGCCGGTGCGGCGCGGCGACAATGTGGTGGGCGTGGTCGAGGCCTCGCTCCGCGCCGCGGGCGCCTCGCCTTCGCTCGTCACGGCCCGCGCTCGAATTGTCCTCGTTTGCTTGGCCGCCGCCGCCGCGGCCACCTTGGCCAGCGTGCTTTTGGCTCGCCGGATCAGCCGGCCGCTCGAGGAGATGCGCCGCGCCGCCGAACGCTTTGCCCGCGGCGAGTTGAACTACAAGCTGCGGCCCGACGAATCGCGCGAGCTGGCCGGCTTGGCCCAATCGCTCAACGAAATGGCCACGCAGCTGCATGAGCGCATCGACACGATCGTGCGGCAAAACAACGAGCAACGGGCCGTGCTCGGCAGCATGGTCGAGGGCGTGCTGGCGGTCGACAACCACGAGCGGATCATCAGCCTCAACAAAGCCGCCACGCAGCTTTTGGGCATCGACCAAGCGTCGGCCCAAGGCCGCTCGCTCCAGGAAGCGGTGCGCCACGCCGACCTGCGCCGCTTTATTTCCCGCGCCCTGGCGAGCAGCGAACCGATCGACGACGATCTCACCCTGCATGGCGACTACGAGGGAGTGCTGCAAGCCCGCGGCGCCGCGCTGCACGACGCCGCCAATCGGGCCATCGGCGCCGTGATCGTGCTCAACGATGTCACCGACTTCCGCCGCTTGGAGCATATTCGCCGCGATTTCGTGGCCAATGTTTCGCATGAACTGCGCACGCCGGTCACTTCGATCAAGGGCTTTGTCGAAACCTTGCTCGACGGCGCGATGCGCGAGCCGGAAGACGCGGAGCGCTTTCTCACGATCGTGGCCAAGCAGGCCGATCGGTTGAGCGCGATCATCGACGATCTGCTCAGCCTCTCGAAGATCGAGCAAGGCGAGGACGAAGCGCACATCGAACTGGCGCCCGGCTCGATTCGCGAGGTGATCGAGGCCGCGGTCGGCTATTGTCAGGCCAAGGCCGTCGAGCGGCGGATCACGGTGCAATCGGCTTGCGACGAAAACGTGAGCGCCAATATCAACAGTCAGTTGCTCGAACAGGCGGTCGTCAATCTCCTCGACAACGCGATCAAATACAGCGAGCCCGGCGGCGAGGTGCAAGTGCTCGGCAGCCGTTCGGACCAGGAGGTGACCATCACGGTAAGCGACCGGGGAGTGGGCATCGCCACGAAGCATCTCTCGCGGGTATTCGAGCGATTCTATCGCGTCGACAAGGCCCGCAGCCGCAAACTGGGCGGCACCGGGCTGGGCCTGGCGATCGTGAAACACATCGTGCAAGCCAACGGCGGGCGCGTGACCGTGAAAAGCACGCTCGGCGCCGGCAGCACCTTCACGATTCACCTCCCGCTACTCGAGCCACCGACGCCCCAGGCCCCCAATGCGGCATAGGAACGGATTAAGTTTCGAACGAAAAGTTTCGAGTTGGCAAAATGTTGGCGTCAATCGTTCTTGTTGTGCCGTTTCGATGCGCGTTGCTCGACGAAAAAGTTCGTTTTGGGCAGCAGGCCCTCGCGCCATCTCAAGCGACTAAATCAACAAGCCGTCACGCGTCGGGTTGTGATCGGGTGGCGTTTTCTTCCCAACCCGATGTGTCAGCGAGGGCTTCCGTGATCCGCCCAACACGATACGCCTGGGCGTCGCTTGAACTTCGAAACGAAAGAGCCTTCATTCTCGATACGTTCTCGAGATCCGAAGAACACGAAACCGTGTCCGCCCTGGATATGCGCCTGTCAAATATTTTGACAGGTTGCTAATTTTTCGCGTCGCTCGCGGCGCCGGATTCACGTTCGAATTGCTGGAGCAGGGTTTTCGCCTCCTTGCCGGCGGTCGTGTCGGTTTGGTCCTTTACCAGCTTTTCCAGCAGAATCACCACCTTCTTGTGCGAATTCGGCTTGCCGCTCGCCATGATCTTCTTCGCTTTGTCGAGACTTTGCCCGGCCAGAATCTCCTGCTTGATCGCCGGATCGGCCGCCAGCTTCTTCTTGGCTTCCGCGGCGTCGGGCGGGAGGTCGTAGCCGGCGAAGTCCTGGGCCAGCGCTTGATAGGTTTGATAGGCTTGCCACTTCTGATCCGCGGCAAGCGCCTTTTTGGCCGACGCCAGTTCGATGTCGATGTCCGACTGCACCACCGCCTTGAGCTTTTCCGCCGCGCTCTTGATGTCGGGCTTCTTCGAGAGCAGCGCCTTTTTCACCGGGCTCGCCGCCGCGGGATAGTCGCCAAACTCGATGCTCTGCCACGCCGGCCGCAGCGAGTCGGGCACGCCCACCGGATCGACCTTCCACTTGGCGCCCTTGAGCGCGCTCTGAATCGTCTTCTCGACATTGCTCCAGTCGCCGTGCTCGAGGCCGCCGTCGGCGCGAATCACCCGGGCCTGCATGATATTGCTCAAACTGATCTCATGATCGAGCACTTGCTTTTCATAGAGCCGCGTGCTGTCGACAATGATCGGCCAGGAGCATCCGACGTCTTGCGCGTATTCGGCGACCTCTTCACGCGAACTGCCCGAGTTCACGCCGATAAACAGCACCGGCTGGCCCTCGAACTTCGCCGCCGTGGCCAACAGTCCCGGCCACTTGGCCTTGCAGGTGGGGCAGCCTTCCTCGAAGAACCAGAGAAACGCCGCCTTGCCCTTGAGCGAGCCGACACTGATCGGTCCGCTATTGATCCAGTTCTCGGGTTCTTGCGGAAACTCCGGCGTCCCGGCGGCGCTTTCGGCGGCGCTCGCGGCGGCGACCGAACCGATCGCGGCCGAAACGACCGCGCCGACGAACAGGGCTCCGAACCCGACCGATTGAAACCCGAACCGCGCCGCGCGTCGAACCGACGGCAAGGAAGCAGAATGAATCATGGCGAGGCTTTCGTTAAATGAATGGATCGATTGTTCGCGAGGCGGCGACAACCGATCAATATACGGCGCCAGCCAAGCGCAATGCAAAGCAATCCGGCGATTGAGTCGTGGGTGATTATCGTGTGCCACGGCCATTTCCAGACACTCACCAACGGCGGCAATCACCCAGGGCGGCGCGGCGATCCGGGCGACGATGGCCACGCCGCAAATGGGTGACTGTCTTGCAATCGCCGGCAAACTCCGCTGCAATCGCCTCGCTCCGGTTGCAAGCGCCGCGCTCGAATCGCGGCGAGAAACGCGGTTTGGATGTTTAATAGGCTAACGATCGTCTTTTTTCTCGCCGCGGCCGCCTGTAGGATGGATTGAACCACGCTGCCTGGGGCGTCGCGATAGGGATTACGCTTGGATCACGCTTTTTTTATCACGCTTTCGACCGGACTCCTCGCGCGAGCGCGTCATGAAACGCAACTTCTCGCTTCGAGTTTCTTTCGCGAGGCTCCGTGGGTGGGCCGCGCGGCGTTCGCTTTCGCCGCCGCTCGCGATGTTGCTGGCGATCATGGCGACCTGCTATTTGGATGTGGCGCCTGTCGGCCCGCGCGCGAATTCGCTTGAAAAGCCGAGAGCCATGTCGATCGGCCTTGGCTCGGTCGCCCATGCGCGGCCACCGGCGCCGCGACCGGCGCATTCCCCGCGGCCGCGGCCGGCCAACGCGCCCGCGGCCGACGATCCGCCGGAAGAGCCCGGCGAATCGCTTCCGGCGCCGGCGGATTATCACTCCGCGCATTTTCTCCTGCACAGCGATATGGCCCCGAAAGACGCCAAGCGGCTGCTCGCGCGGCTTGAAACGATTCAAGGCCTGATCGCCCGCTACTGGGGTCGCCCGCCGGCCGGCGTGATCGAGTGCTTTGTGGTCGCGGATTTGAACCACTGGCCGGCCGGTTCTCTGCATCCGGCCGGGCTGGAGAAGATTCGCTCCGGCGGCGGTATCACACTCACCGCCACCCGCACACTGGGCGGCCAAAAGGTCGAGGCCCGAGCCACGGTCTATGCCGTGGCGCGCGACGGCGTGGCCCAGCACGAATCGGTCCACGCCTATTGCGGACAAACCTTCGGCGCCGGCGGCCCGCTCTGGTATGCCGAAGGCATGGCCGAGATGGGCCACTTCTGGCAGCCTGACGACACGAGCGTGAAGATCGATCCGCATGTGCTCGACTATCTGCGACACGCCGAGCCGCAATCGCTCGACGAGATCGTCAACACGAACAGCGCGCTCAACATGGCGACCGACTCCTGGCGGAACTACGCTTGGCGCTGGGCTCTGTGTCACATGCTGGCCAACAATCCCAATTACGCGAGCCGTTTTCGACCGCTGGGGCTCGGCTTTCTCACCGAACAAGACGTGAGCTTCGAAGACACCTATGGCGCCGTGGCCAAGCAGGTCGATTTCGAATATCGGTTCTTCGTCGGCCACGTGGACCAAGGCTACCGTGTCGACCTGACGAGTTGGGACTGGAAGAAAAAATTCAAGCCGCTCACCGATGCCGCCGTTCAAGTGAAAGTCGAGGCGCGGCGCGGTTGGCAGCCCACCGGCGCGACGCTCAAGGCCGGCCGGACCTACGAGTTCTCAACCACCGGCGCTTGGCAGGTCGATCCCGCCGGGCCCGAACTCTCGGCCGATGGCGACGCTCGCGGCGATGGCCGGCTGCTGGGTGTGCTCTTCAACGACTTTTCCTTGGGCGAGCCGTTTGATCTCGGGGTTTCCGGCACGTTGTCACTGGCCGCCGAGGGTCAGCTTTATGTCCGGGCGAGCAAAGCTTGGAACAAACTGGCCGATAACAAAGGCGCCGTTACCCTCAAACTTCGCCCCAACGAGAAACACGACGCCAAGCCGGCCACGAAGTCCGACCAAGGCGCCTCGTCCACGGGGAAAACCCGACCGCCGCTCGCGAAACTAAAGAAAACGTAACATCAACCGGCAAGAATTCCCTAGACAAAATTCGCGGGTTGCTCGACAATCAAGGATGCGCTCCGAGGGAATGGGCCCAGGCGGGAGCGCATTCGGCGGAAATTTATGGGGAATGAATCCATGGTGTCTCGCACGGCGGTGGCAAGCCTGTCGTTGGCTTTGGTGCTGATCTCGGGTTGGCCCTTCATGGCCCAGGCTCGGCATCATCACTATTCGAGCGGCGCGGCGCGGGCCAGATCGATCAGCGCGATCCGCGGACAAGTCGCTCAGTTCGACGCCATTGCTCGACAGGCCGACGCGGTCGTCGCCGCGAACAAAGTCAAGGTCGACGCGGCCAACACGCGGCTTTCGAGCGATCGCCAGGCGATTGCCGATGCCCATTCCGATGGCAAGAAAGCCACTTCCGACATGGCCAGCGCCGAGCGCGACATCCTCGACGCCGCCGGCACGGATTCGGAAATCGTGATCAGCAAGGACAAATACGAATCGATGCGCGCGACCATGCAAACGGAGCAAAATCGGGTGCTGAAGTCGCCGGAATATCTGGCCGAAATCGCCAAGCTCGACGGCGCTCCCGATCGGGCCGCCAAGATGCCCAAGATTCGCGAAAAGTACCTTTCGGCCGACGACGACTATCAACACGCGCTGACGATGTATGAGGTGGCCCGCAAGCAGTTTAGCGGCAAGCGAATGGAAGCGCTCACGCATGACGAACACTGGCTGGCCGCTTCTTCCGAGGCGCGGGCGGCCCTGCTGGCCGAAAGTAAAGCGCTCAACGATGGCAAGAGCGGCGGCTTGCAAAAGCTGCCGGCCGCCGTGGCGATGCATCAGGCCCAGCGCGTGGCTCAGCAGGCCCGGGCCTATGCGGCCCAGGGTCGCGGCATGCTTGGGGCCATGGGCGCAATGCCGGAACCACGGCGGCCAAGCCCGTGAAACCGGCCCCGCCCACGACCAAGTCGTCGGGCAACTGACGGATCGCGCGTGCCGAGATCGCGCGGAAACTGCAACGGAAGCGAAAACCGAGAACCCGTCGGACATTCCGACGTGTCGGGAGGCTCTTCCCATGAAACGAAGTTTCTGCTTACTGATTCTTTTGGCGGCCTGGATCGGACTCGGCCCCGCGCTGGCATTCGCCTATCGCCACCATCGCGGTTATTCGGGCGGCAATATGCGAGGCCGCGCGATCGCTTCGATTCGCATGCAGGTCGCCGCGTTCGATGCGATCGCCAATCGGGCCGATGAAGTCGCGGCTGAAAACAAGGTCGTGGTCGACGCCGCCAATTCCCGCATTTCGGGCGACCGCGAAGCAATCGACGCCTCGCACGGCGACCAGCGCCAAGCCAATAAAGACATGGCCGCGGCCGAAGCGGAGATGCTCGATTCCGCCGGCGGCGATTCGGGCTTGGTCAAGGACAAGAAACGCTACGAGCAAGCCCGCGCCGCCCTGCAGTCGGCCGAGAGCCGGGTGCTGCATTCGCCGGAGTATTTGGCCGAAATCGGCAAGACCGAGGGCGACCCCGAACATGCCGATGTGGTTCCCAAGATTCGGGCCAAGTTTCTCGACGAAGACGAGGGCTATCAACACGCCCTCACGATGTGGGAGATAGCGCACAAAGCATATAGCGGCGAGCGGCTCGACGCGCTCACGCACGACGAGCACTGGCTCGCGGCGTCGGAAGAAAAACGCAAGGCGCTCTTGGCCGAGGCCAAGGCGCTCAACGACGCCAAGAGCGGCGGCCTTCAGAAGCTGCCAGCCGCGGTCAATATGCACGAAGCCCAGCGGATCGCCCAACAAGTGCGCACCTACGCGGCCATGGGCCGTTCGATGCTCGGCTCGATGGGCGCGAGCATGCCCGCGGCGCGTCGCGCGACGCCCACGCCTCGCCCGACCTTCAACTCGACGGGCAACTAAGCGCGGCAGCCAAGCGCCGATCCGAGAACTTGCGCGAGCCCTCGCCCTCCCCTCTCCCCAATGGGGATAGGGGGAGTTGTCGGATAGGCTCTACTGCTTTGTCACGGCTGCAATGATAGGTAACCCCGTGGGCATGTTTTCGAGCGCCACGCGGAGTCCTCATGCCCACGCAGGGCCGTGGGCATGGCACACGGAACCAATCCAACCCGTCATTTCAATTGTGACAATGCACTACGTTTTGGCGACCGATTGGCGGCGCTCGCTGGCTTCGCCATGCGCCGCGAGCTCCTTGCGACGCGTCCCTTCCCGGTTCAGTCGCTGGTGGGCATGCCCAATTGCCGCATTTTGCGGTAGAGGTTCGAGCGGTGCAGGCCCAGGCGCTCGGCCGCGAGGCTCATGTTGCCGCCGGCCCGATCGATCGTCCGGCGGATGTATTCGATCTGAAAGGTGTCGGTCGCTTCCGCCAGCGGTAGATTATCCACCATCCAGGGCGGAGACTCGGCGCCGGGCGAGAGAATAAACGCCAGGTCCTCGGCGTCGATCTTCTCGCTCGGCGAAAGATAGGCCAGCCGCTCCATTAGATTCCGCAGCTCGCGAACATTGCCCGGCCACGCATGCGATTGCAGCCGCTTGCGGGCCGCGGCGGTGAAGCGGAGCTGCTTGCGGCGTCCTTTGCGGCAAAAGTCGGCCAGGAAATGCTCGGCCAAGAGCGTCACGTCGTCGCCCCGATCGCGCAGCGGCGGCAGTTCGAGCGTGACCACATTGAGCCGGAAATAGAGGTCTTGCCGAAACCGCTTCTGTCGCACCATCTCCGCCAAGTTCTGATTCGTCGCCGCCACGACGCGCACATCGGCATGAATCGGCTTGGACCCACCCACGCGCACCACCACTTTTTCCTCGAGCACTCGCAGCAGCTTGGCCTGGCCCGAGGGACTCAGGTCGCCGATTTCGTCGAGAAACAGCGTGCCGCCGGCGGCGAGCTCGAACTTGCCCACATGGCTATCATGGGCATCGGTAAAGGCGCCTTTCTCGTGGCCGAACAGTTCGCTTTCGAGCAGCGTTTCCGTGATCGCCGCGCAGTTCACCGCGATAAATGGCCGATCGCGCCGCGGGCTCAAGTAATGCACTAACTGGCTGATGACTTCCTTGCCCGTGCCATTCTCACCGAGAATCAGAATCGCCAGCTCGGTTTCCGCCACCCGGCGCACGATCGACCGCAGCGCTTCGATCGCCGGGCTCGCGCCGATCAATTGCACCCGCTCGGCGGCAAGATCGACCAGCCGCCGATGGCTGGCTAGCAGTTGCTCGAACTGCTGCGTGTTTTCCAGCGCCACGGCCGCATGGCTGGCCAGTTCGACGAGCGCCGTCTTCGTCGTCGCGAGTGAAGTCGCCGGAATGTTTGTTGATGACCTCGAACGCGCCGAAGAGCTCGCCCGCGCCGCGCAGAGGCACGCATAGCAATGTGTGGGTCTGATAGTCAAGCTGCCGATCGACTTGGCGATTGATCGGCGCCTCGTCGCGCGCGGCAATTCGGCGCGGCTGGCCATCGGCGATCACTTGGCCGACGATGCCGGCGTGGTCAGGCACGCGCAGTTCCCCGCCGGGCACTCCCAGGGCCGGGCGGCCGATCAGCAGGCGATTCGGTCGATCCCAAAGAAAGATGCTGGCCCGATCGGCGCCGAGCAATCGCGCGGCGGCCTCGGCCATTTGCACCAAGAGCGGCTCCATCTCATTGGTTTGGTTCCAACGGTTGGCGATTTCGAGAATCGTTTCCAGCCGCACGATGCGTCGCCGATCGGCCGAGCGGGCAAGCGCGGCGCTCATCGCCGCTTGCCGCGCCGGGGCGAGCAAATCGAGCTTGCGACGCGCCTCGGCGGCCGCGCAGCGTCGTGGAGGCTTCCAGAAGCAGCATCTCTCCGCCGGGCCCGCCGCAGGGCGCGGCGACCCATCGCTCGGCGACACATGCGCAGCCGCGATCGAGCATTCGGCGAGCAGTTCGGTCGGGGCGGGATGCGAAACGCTCGCCGCCGCGCGCGATTCGGCGGCGTCCGCGCCGTTGGCGCCCGTCGCGGCGGCGCCCTGTTTGGCGATTATTCGCCAGCGACCGGCGTCGTTGCGGTACACAGCGCCGCTCCTGGCCGGGAGTCGGGCGACGAGTGTCACGAGCATTTGTGTCAAAAATGCGACAACATCGTCGGCCGTCGGCGCCTGCCAGAGAATTTCGGCCCCCAGCGCCGCGAGCTCCGGCTCTTCGCGGAGCGGGGCAAGGCCCGGCCCATCGTGTACAGCAGGAATTGCCATCGGCGGGGCACTCGCGGTTTTCCAGGCGATCTCGACATGTGTCGCAAATGATCCTAGTCGATTGTTGTCTATTTGACAACACAAGGCGATGTCGGCCGCGTCGCCGATGCGGAAAAAGCATCGCCCGGAAACATTAGGAGGCTATCGAAAGTCTTTTCGTCGCCGCGACATTCGCGTTTCTATTTTGATTCAGATAAAATCGGTTGTGCGAATTCGACAATGCCTCGGGCTTGTCGACCTGCCTGCCGCGCCTTCCCCCAAAAATCCTTCCCGCGGTGGTCTTGCCTCAGCGATCGTTTCTCGCGAGACGCTCGGCGATTCAACTGGAGTGAACCGAGATGCTGTCGCGCTCTTATCGCGTCGCGCTGCTCGCGGCGGCGCTTTTGGCCTGCGCCGGCAGTGTGGTCCGCGGCCAATCGCCCAGAGCCAACCGCGCCGGCGAGGCGCCGGTCGACTTCGCCCGCGAGATTCGTCCGATCCTCTCGAACAACTGTTTCTATTGCCACGGCCCCGACTCCGAGCAGCGCAAGGGCGGAGTCGACGGCCTCCGGCTCGACACTCCCGACGGCTACCGGGCCGATCTGGGCGATGGCCGCGTCGCCGTGGCGCCGGGCGATCCGGCGAAGAGCGAATTGATCGCCCGCATCACGACCGCCCATGCCAACGATCGCATGCCGCCGCCCGAGACCGGCAAGAAGCTTTCGCCTCGCGAGATCGAGCGGCTCACCGCCTGGGTGCGCGAGGGCGCACGACACGCCGGGCATTGGTCATATCAAAAGCCGCATCGCCCGGAGCCGCCGCCTGGGTCAGACGCTCGATGGTCTCGATCGCCGATCGACCGGTTCCTTTTCGCGCGGCTCGAACAGGAGGGATTGCAACCCTTGCCCGAAGCCGATCGCGCGACGCTTCTGCGGCGATTGTCGCTCGATTTGATCGGGTTACCGCCCTCGCCCGCGGAGCTCGAGGCATTTGCCGCCGACCAAGCATCTGGCGCTTATGAGCGGCAGGTCGACCGTCTTTTGGCGCGGCCGGCGTTTGGCGAGCACTGGGCCGGGTGGTGGCTCGACATGGCTCGCTATGCCGATTCGGCGGGCTATGCCGATGATCGGCCCCGCGTCATCTGGCGATATCGCGACTATGTGATCGACTCGCTGAACGCGAATAAACCGTTCGATCAATTCACCATCGAGCAAATCGCCGGCGATCTCTTGCCGGACCCGACCACGGAACAATTGATCGCCACCGCGTTTCATCGCAACACGCAAACCAATAATGAAGGCGGCACGAACGACGAGGAATTTCGCAGTGTGGCGATCGTCGATCGAGTGAACACCACGATGGCGGTGTGGATGGGCGCCACGGCGGCTTGCGCCCAATGTCATAACCACAAATACGATCCGATCTCGCAGGAAGAATATTTCCGCCTGTTCGACTTCTTCAACCAGAGCGAAGACGAAGATCGCGGCGACGAATCGCCGGTGCTCTCGATCCATGGCGACTCGCAGCTGCGCGAAAAAACCTCGCTCGAGCAGGAGCTCGCCGCGCTCGAAGCCCAGGGCCGCGCGACGACAAACGAGCTCACCGCCGACGAACAAGCGTGGGACGCTAGCTTCCCGCGCGATGTGCGGTGGCGGGTTTTGCATCCGGACGCGGTCAAGGCCGAGTCCGACGCTTTGTGCCAGGTGTCCGACGATGGCGCGATCCTGGCGCCATCGACCGCCAATCAAGACGGCTATACGATCGAAGCCCCGCTCGCGGCCAACGACTCCAGCGATGCGCCCGCCGCCGTTGCACGCGCGGGCGTCTTGCGGCTCGAAGCAATGCCCGATGATTCGCTCCCCGGCAAGGGTCCGGGCCAGGCGGGCGGCAATTTCGTGCTCACGCGCATCGCCGCCGATGTCCTGCCGCCACCCGACGCCGCGCTCCGCGGCCGCTATGTGCGGATCGAGCTCCCGGGCAAGGAGCGGCATTTGTATCTGGCCGAAGTGCAAGTGTTCGAAGGCGCCGAGAACCTCGCGACCCGAGGCGCCGCGTCGCAAAGCAGCACCGACTACGGCGGCCTCGCCGAGCTCGCGATCGATGGCGACACGAACGGTCATTATCACGAAGCGCATTCGACCACGCACACCGCGAAATCCGACGACCCCTGGTGGGAAGTCGATCTTAAAAGCGAGCACGCCATCGACCGCATCGTGGTTTGGAATCGCACCGATGGCGAGATGTGGCAGGGAACCAAGAACTTTCGCGTGACGTTGCTCGATGAGCGGCGCGAGATCGTTTGGCGGCGGTCGAATCTCCCGGCCCCGCATCCGAGCGCCGAGCTTGCGATCGCCGATCCGGCGCCGGTCGAATTTACCGCGGCGCTCGCCGACTTCAGCCAACCGAAATATGAAGCCGCCAGTTTGCTCGCTCCGATTGCCGCGAACCGTAAGGGCTGGGCCGTGGGCGGTCAGATCGGCAAGCCCCACGCGCTCATGCTCGAAATCGCCGTGCGCCGCGGATACTTCCGGGAACACGGCTGCGAGTGACCTTGGAACACCATTCGACCATGCCGCGGCACACGCTCGGCCGCTTTCGACTTTCGGTGACGGACGATCCTCGAGCCATGGAATATGCATCGACTCCGCAAGCGGTTCTCGCGGCGATCGAAATTCCGCGCGACGAGCGCACTCCGGAAGAAGCCGATCGCGTGACGAAGCATTACCGTTTGATTGCCCCGCGCTTGGCGGCCACGCGCGAGCGCATCGCGGCGGTGAATAAGCTTCTGGCCGAAATCAAGCCGGTGACCGTGCCGATTATGCGCGACCGCTCGCCCAAGATGCGTCGCGTGACGCGAGTGCAAGTTCGCGGCAATTATTCGAATGTGGGCAATGAGGTCACGGCCGATGTGCCGGCCGTGTTTCCGCCGCTGGTCATCGACGCGCCCCGAAACCGTCTCGCCTTGGCTCGCTGGCTCGTCGACGAGCGAAATCCGCTCACCGCGCGGGTCACGGCCAACCACCTCTGGGAGCAGATTTTCGGAATCGGCATCGTGGCCACGAGCGAGGAGTTTGGCTCGCAAGGCGACCTGCCTTCGCATCCCGAACTGCTCGACTGGCTGGCCACGGAACTCTCGGGCGGCGGCTGGAATATGAAGGCGTTTATCAAATCGCTCGTCATGACGGCGGTCTATCGGCAATCGTCGCGCGTGACTCCGGAACTGGAGCGGCGCGATCCCGACAATCGGCTGCTTGCCCGCGGGCCGCGAGTGCGGCTCTCGGCCGAAATGGTGCGCGACCAAGCGCTCGCGGTCAGCGGGCTGTTGAGTGGCAAGATGTTCGGGCCGCCGGTGAAACCGGCCCAACCGGCGAGCGGTTTGACCGCGGCGTTTGGCGGCGCGACGGACTGGCAAACCAGCGAGGGCGAGGATCGCTACCGCCGCGCCGTGTACACGACGATTCGTCGCTCGAGCCCCTACCCCTCGATGGCCACGTTCGACGCCCCGAATCGCGAGGTTTGCACACTGCGTCGCTCCCGCACGAACACACCGCTGCAAGCGCTGGTGACGATGAACGACCCGGTATATGTGGAAGCGGCCCAATCGCTCGCGCGGCGAATGGTCGGCCAGCCGGCGCCGCCGGAGCAAGCGACGAGCGAGTCGCCGGGCCAATCGTCGGGTCAGTCGCCGGTGGGTAGCGAGCCTGCCGATGTGATCCGGCGCGGCTTTCGCCTGTGCTTCGCGCGCGATCCGCGCGAATCGGAACTGGCCCGCTTGATGGCGCTCCATGAGCGGGCGCGTTCCACGTACTTGGCCAATGCCGACGCGGCGCGGCGAATGGCGAGCGAACCGCTCGGGCCACCGCCCGCGGGCGCCGATCTCGCGGACTTGGCCGCTTGGACCGTGGTGGCCAATGTGCTCTTGAACCTCGACGAAACCTTGATGAAACCCTAGCGCGATCGACTGAAGGGACGGAGAGTCATGGATCCTCGCTTCGAGCAATTGCAACAGCTCACGCGGCGGCATTTCCTGACACACTGCCAAGTCGGCGTCGGCTCGCTGGCCCTGGCGGCGCTGCTCAATCGCGATGGCCGCGCGGCCGAGGCGAATTCCTCCGCCGGCATCGCGGCGCCGAGCGCCGCGCCGGCGGGCGTCGTCAACCCGCTGGCGGCCAAGCTCCCGCCTTTGCCGGCCAAGGCGAAGCGCATGATCTATCTGCACCTGACCGGCTCGCCGCCGCACTTGGATATGTATGACTACAAGCCCGAGCTTATAAAACGCAGCGGCCAGCCGGCGCCGGAGTCGGTGCTCAAAGGCAAGCGATTCGCCTTCACCACCGGCACGCCGAATTTGCTGGGCACACCGCGCGCCTTTGCTCAATACGGCGAGGGAGGCGTGTGGCTCTCCGACGCGCTGCCCAATCTTCAGACCGTGGCCGATGAACTATGCGTCATCAAGTCGATGACCACCGATCAATTCAATCACGCGCCGGCCGAATTGCTGCTCTTCACCGGCTTTGCCCGTCCCGGCCGGCCTTCGATGGGCTCCTGGGTCACCTATGGCCTGGGCTCGGAGAATGAAAATCTGCCGGGCTTCGTGGTGCTGATTTCGAGCGGCGTGCAACCCAATGGCGGCAAGAATTCGTTTGGCAGCGGGTTCCTGCCCAGCGTGTATCAGGGTGTGCAATGCCGCTCGAAGGGCGATCCGGTGCTCTATGTCTCCGATCCGCCGGGCATGTCGCGCGAGCTCGCCGCGCGTCGCTCGACGCGATGCGCGATCTCAATGAAATGCAGGCCCAGGAGTTGGGGCATCCGGAAACCGCCACGCGCATTGCGCAGTACGAGCTCGCTTATCGCATGCAAACCGCCGCGCCCGAGGTGATGGACATTTCGCGCGAGACGCCCGCGACGCTCGCGAACTATGGCGCCCGGCCGGGCGAATCGAGTTTCGCGAACAATTGCCTGTTAGCGCGGCGGCTGGCGGAGCAGGGAGTGCGGTTCGTGCAGCTTTTCGACTGGGGCTGGGATTTTCACGGCACCGGCCCGCAAGAAGATTTGCGCGAGGGCCTCACGAAGAAATGCGCCACGATGGACAAGCCGATCGCGGCGCTCTTAAAGGATCTCAAGCAGCGCGGCATGCTCGACGACACGCTGGTCGTGTGCGGCGGCGAATTTGGGCGCACTCCATTTCGCGAGGGTCGCACGGCGGCCAGCGCGATCTTGGGCCGCGATCATTATCCCGATTGCTATACGCTCTGGCTCGCTGGCGGCGGCGTGAAACGCGGCTTCTCGCTCGGCGCTTCCGACGAGCTCGGCTTCTCGATCGCCGAGCGCAAGGTGCATATCCATGATTTCCAAGCCACGATCCTCCGCCTGCTCGGCTTCGACCACGAACGCCTTACGCACCGCTTCCAAGGCCGCGACTACCGCTTGACGGATGTGCATGGGCAAGTGGTGAACGAGATTATCGCGTAGAGCCAATCCAGCAACTCCCGCCTCTCCCCATTGGGGAGAGGCGGGAGGGGTGAGGGCTCGCCGATGGTTCTTGGATCGGACTTTATTCTCTATCACGGCTTAAAATTACCGCGCGTGCCATGCCCACGCTCGCGTGGGCATGTTTTATTGCAGTGATCATCCAAGCATGCCCACCCAAGCGTGGGCATGGCACGCCATGGACAATTATGCGTTGACAACGCCCTTCGTCTCTTTTGGCCAGCGTCGCCCCGCGAGTTCGCGGGGGCGGGTGGCGAGGGCATGGCGGATCGTCGCCAGCACTTCCTTGCGTTCGCTGCCCGCGAGCGGCAGCCGCGGGGCGCGGACTATTTCGGCGCCGTGGCCCAGTTCGGTCATCGCCAGCTTGATGCATTGCACGAGCTTCACGCGGGTGTCGAGCTCGAACAGCGGCGCATGCCAGCGATAGAGCGAGCGGGCCTCGTCCCAGCGGCCCTCCGAGGCCAAGTCCCAAAGTTGCAGGCTTTCGGCAGGGAGTCGCGTTGGCGAGTCCCGCAACCCAGCCGTCGACTCCGAGCACCATGCTCTCGAGAAACAAATTGTCGACGCCCGAGAAGATCAAATAACGATCGCCAAGCCGATTGCGCAGCTCGGTCACGCGGCGCACATTGTCGCTCGATTCCTTGATCGCCACGAGGTTCGGCTCGTCGGAAAGTTCGACGAACATTTCGGGCGTGATATCGACGCCATAGGAGACCGGATTGTTGTAACACAAGATCGGCGCCGAGCTCGCGCCGGCCACGGCCCGAAAATGCGCGATCGTCTCCTCGGGGTCCGACTTGTAGACCATGGCCGGCAGCACCATCAGCCCGCTCGCGCCGAGACGCGCGGCGGTTTCGGCGAAGCGACACGCTTGGGCCGTGGTGTATTCGGCGACTCCGGCCAAGAGCGGCGCCCGGCCTCCGACATGCGCGACCGCCGCGCGAAGCAACTCGAGTTTCTCATGGGGTTCGAGCGAACAGACTTCGCCGACCGTGCCGAGCAGCACCACTCCATGCACGCCCGCATTCAACAGGCGATCGATCTGCTCCAAGGTTCCCGGCAGATCGAGCGAAAAATCGCGATGGAATTGCGTGGTGACTGCCGGAAACACGCCGCGCCAGGAAATACTCATTTCGTGTCTTTCTGTTCTTGTTGTGTCGAGGTGGGTTCGGAAGCGCGCACGTGTTCCGCGGCGGCGCGAGCTGCTAATTCCTTGGCGAGATGCTCGCGATACACGGCTTCGAATTCCGGTGGCCAGCTAAACGCCCCGGCCCGCGCGATCGAATGTGGCGAGATGCTTGCGCGGTGGGTCACGATTTGTCGGCGCATAGCGCCATTCGTTTTGACGAAACACCTCTTCGATTAGCGAGGCCAGACGAGGGTCGTAGCGGCGCAATTTGTCGCGGGTGTCGATGTCGTTGTGATCATGATCGTTGCTGCGATTCGTGTCAAACCACGACTGCACTCCCTCGGCCCAGTATTCCGTGAAATAGCCAAATGCGTATGTGCCTTTCCAAAGACCCTCGGCTCGAGCCTGATCGAAGATGACTTTCAGCCGCGGCTCGAACTCGGGATCGACCGCTTTGAGCGCCACCAGATGGATGGCGTGCGCCAGTTCGTGAATCAAGATGTTCTCGCCGAGATACGGATCGCCATCGAGGTTAAGCAGATTTTCCTCGCCGCAGGTCACTACCGGGCGGTTTGCGTCGCCGCCCATGCCGCGCGAGCGGCGATTCCAAAACTCGACCGGCTTCATTTCACGATATTCAGGAATGTCGGTCGTGAACTCCGACGGCGCCATCACGGCGATGCGCTCGCCGTGGGCGACCATTGCGGAGATCAGATCGGGTCGGCCCTGGAGCACATGCTCGACAAGATACGCCGCTTCGCGCAGCGCCGCGTCGGAGACTTTTTCCGATGCGAGGATCGGCAGCTCGCCGACGATGACGCACTTTTTATAAAACGGCTCCAAATGCAGCCGCGCAACAAGCGCGTCGCCGGGCGCGGCGACCGGCGCCGCCGGCGAGGCGTCGTCGACCGCGCCCATCGCGACTGAGACAAGCGCCACGAAGACAAGCGCGACGGGCAATGCGCTCCGCGGCACTCGCCGCGACACGCGGAGGGCCAATCGGCGCCCTTGAATGTCCGGCACATAACTCGTCCGTCTCGCGGTCGCGTTTGTTCCATCAGGTCCGCGAGAGAAATCGACGGCGAGACTCCGCGTCGGGTGGAACACGCGATTGGTCATTGCCCCAGACCTTGTGAAGAGAAAGAAAGTCGGTTATCACGGCGCGAGTCGCAGTGATTGACATTGCGTTCAATATAAAATACTCTGCTTGGCGATGCAAGACTCCGCCCCGCGGAACAACGCGTTTTTTTATGGCGGATTCACTGCCCCACTTTTTCGCAGGTAGGAGCCTCATTTATGCGAATTCGCCGCATCGTGGTCTATCAAGTCGATCTCCCGCTGTGCGAGGGCAGCTATCGCTGGTCGGGCGGCAATTCGGTCGATGTTTTCGATTCGACGGTCGTCGCCATCGAAACCGACCGCGAAATTGTCGGCTGGGGCGAAGTTTGTCCGCTGGGGCCAAGCTACCTGCCCGCCTATGCCGCGGGCGCGCGGGCCGGAATCCAGGAGCTTGGACCCCGCCTGCTCGGCGCCGACCCCACCGAGCTCGCGGCGCTTAACCGACGCATGGACGCCGCGCTGCTGGGCCACCCGTATGTGAAGTCGGCCATCGACATGGCTTGTTGGGATATTCTGGGCAAAGTGGCCGGGCTGCCGGTTTGTGTTTTGCTTGGCGGGCGCTATGGCGACGATTTCGCGCTCTATCGCGCCATTTCGCAGGCGTCGCCCGAGGCAATGGCCGAGAGCGTGGCCCGCTATCGAGGCGAAGGCTACCGCCGCTTTCAGCTTAAAGTCGGCGGCGATCCACTGGAAGATATCGAGCGCATTCGGCGCGTGGCGGCGGTGCTCGAGCCGGGTGATCGGCTCGTGGCCGACGCCAACACCGGCTGGCGCATGCACGACGCGGCCCGCGTGGCGCGGGCAGTGCGCGAAATCGACGTTGCCCTCGAACAGCCATGTGCTAGCTATGAGGAATGTTTATCGATCCGGCGCCGCACCGATTTGCCTTTCGTGCTCGACGAAGTGATCGACTCGCTGGCCATGGTGCTCCGCGCGCACGGGGATCACGCCATGGACGCAGTGAACCTCAAGATCAGCAAATTGGGCGGCCTGACCAAGGCCCGGCAGGCCCGCGATCTTTGCGCCTCGCTGGGCTTGGCGATGACGATCGAAGACAGTTGGGGCGGCGATATCGTCACGGCCGCCATTGCGCATTTGGCCCACAGCACTCCGCCGGACCTGCTGTTTAGCTCCACCGATTTCAACAGCTATACCCCGGTGCGGATCGCCGACGGCGCCCCGAGCCGGGACCACGGCCGCATGGCGGCTTCTCGGGCGCCAGGCCTGGGGGTCGAACCGCGACGCGAAGTTTTGGGCGAGCCAGTGCTCGACATCGCATGAGAAATCAAGTAAAAATGGTCGAAAGACGCTGTAAGTTACCCGCTCTTCGACCTTGCACCATGACTATCGCTCGCCAAATCGCTCAAGATCTGAAATCACGAATCCAATCCCAGACTGTGATCGACCTACGACTCGAATCGCTAGCGCGAAGCTACGGCGTGAGCTTCACGCCGGTGCGGGCGGCGGTCGCACAGCTTATCGACGAACGCTATCTCGAAAAAAAGCCCGATGGCCGGTTGCGGCAGTGTCCGCACCCGCCGGCGAGCCATGGCGCTCATCGAGCTGACGGAACCAAGGAGAGCATGGCCGATGTCGCCGCCGGCTTCGCGCAACCGACTTGGGAACCCCTGCTCATGCAGGATATCTTGCGGCGGAGCCTGCTGGCCGAGAGTGGTTACCTGCGCGAAGAGGCCACGAGCGAGCGGTTTGGCGTCGGCCGCACGGCAATGCGACAAGCCTTCTCTCGCTTGGCCGGGGCGGGGCTGCTCGAGCATGTGCCGCGCTGTGGATGGCGCGTGCGGCCGCTAAGCACCGCCGACTTGGCCGCGTATCTCACGATTCGCGAGACCCTGGAGCTCAAGGCCCTGGAATTGGCTCGAGGACGCTTGGCCGCCGACGAGCTGCGCGATGCTCAGCGGCAATCGATCGGCCGCGCCGGGCGAATCGCCGCGGCTCGACAATCGACTACACGCCTATCTCGTCGAGCGGGCCGAGAACCGCTATGTGAGCGATTTCTTCGCCCGCCACGGCGCGAATTACGAAATGCTGCTGGACTTCGCGGCGCCCGAAGCGCGGGTCGTGGAAGCGATGGCCGAACAACATCGGGAGATTCTCACGGCGCTGCTCGCCGAAGATTGGCCGCTGGCCGGACAGGCGCTGAGCCGGCATATTCGGCGCAGCAACCGATTGTCGAAGGGCTGCTGAGCCGAATGCGCGGTTGACCGCCCGAGGCGCGGATCAGCGCGGCGGATCGAGCGTGACCTCCAGGGTTTGCTCGCTCTCGCCGCGGCGCACCACGACCGGCACGCGTTCGCCGGCCTTGAACTTTCTTAGCGCGCTGTCGAAGTCCTCGAGATTGCCGATGCGGCTTTCGCCCAGGCGAACGATCACATCGCCCGCGCGAATGCCGGCTCGCTGCGCGGGACTATCCTTGGCCACTCCCGTGAGCGCATAGCCGGGCTTGTCTTGGGCAAAGTCTGGAATGCTGCCGAAGTAGGGGCGATCGCCCCCGCCGCGCACCACGGGGCGAATTTCGAGATAGTCGGGTCGCTTGGGCGATTCGCAGACCGCCACCGCCATTCGCGTCACGAGCTCCTCGATTTCACGCATGCCGGAAATGTTCAGCTTTTCGAAGTCATCGCTCGGCAGATGATAGTCGGCATGGCTGCCGGTGAAGAAATGCAGCACCGGAATATGGGCCGCATAGAAACTCGACTGATCGCTCGGGCCGAAGCCGCTGGCGTGTTTGGTGAGTTTGAAATCTTGCTGCTTGGCGAACTGTTCGACCAGCGGCTCGAATTGGCTCGATGTGCCGGTTCCGTAAACGATCAACTTCCGATCGGTCAGCCGGCCGACCATGTCCATGTTGAGCATGGCGACCGTCTTGTCGAGCGGATAGAGCGGCTCGCGCACATAATGGGCGCTGCCCAAGAGCCCCATTTCCTCGCCCGTGAAGGCGAGAAACAGCACCCGGCGCGGCAGCTTTTCGGGCCGAGCCGCCAGACGCCGGGCGATCTCGATGAGCGAAGCGGCGCCCGAGGCGTTGTCATCGGCGCCGTTGTGAATCTCCTTGGAGCCGGGCGAGCGGGAGTCGCTACCGCCGAATCCGAGGTGGTCGTAATGGGCGCCGATGATGAGTGTTTCATCGCTCAGCGGCCCCGCGCCCTCGAGCACCGCGCCCACGTTCTTGGCCTCGACCTTCCGCTGCATGACATTCGTGATGCCGGTGGCCCGCCAGCCGGCGAGCTCGAGGCTATGAGGCTTGAGGTCCTTGTCGATGCCGGCTTCGATCGCGCCCAGCTCTTCGCCGGTCGCGGCCTTGACCACCTGTTCGGCGAAATGGCGGGCGCAGTAGAGCACCGGCATGTCGCGGCCCGAGCTTTGGTTGCCGGCGCCGTCGAACTTGAGCACTTCGCGAGGCGCGTTGCGCCAAGCGGCGGCGGCTCGTTGGATGTCGTCGGCCGTGTGATCGATCTGGTCGCGGAGCGGAAGGAGTGTTTCGTCGGTCGGGTGTTCTAGCCCCTTCAGCTTGGCTTGCTGTTGGGCGAGCTCGTCGACGGCCGCGCGCCAGCGTTTTTCCCAATTGGCGGCGGACTTCCTAAGGTCGTGCTCGTCGGAGCAAAAGATCACGGCGGCGGCGCCATGTTCATAGGCATTCGAAGCTTTGCGGGCAAAAGCGGCATGTCGCGACGGCTCGGTTCCCTCGAACACGCTGTGCGGGTTGCCCTGCTGCGGCTCATGGCGAAGCACAAGCACCGCCTTGCCTTTGACATCGACGCCCGCGTAGTCGTCGTATTCTTCCTTATTTGCCGTGATGCCGTAGCCGACGAACACGAGCGGCAGATCAAACGTGCCCGAGCCGCCGATCGCCAGCGGGGTGAAATCGGTTTCGAGGCTCAGTTCAAAGCGAAGTTCGTCGGTGGCCGAGTTGGGCTTGGGGCCGACAAACGCGAGCGAGTTGGGCGAGCCGAGGCTTTGGCCGGTGGTAATGTTAAATTTCTGAAAGGGGCCGCCATTCCACAGATCGGTTTTGAGTCCGGCCTTGGCGAACTCCTTGGCGATAAAATCGGCCGCGGCCTCGAGCCCTTGCGTGCCCACTCCGCGGCCCTCGCGCTCATCGGCCGCCAAATAGCGGGCATCGTCGGCGAGTCGCATTTCGACCTCCGCCGGGTCGTTCGCCCCCGCGGCCGTTGGCGCCGCGGCCGTTGTCGCCGCGCTGTCCGCGACGTCGGCGGCGATTGCGGCGCCTGGCACGGTGAGTCGCGCGAGGCCCAAGCTTCCGGCGAGCGCTGCCGCGAAGCCAAGTTTCGAGAGGGCGGCGCCCGGAATCGCCCGAAACCTCGGCCGGGGCCGGAAAGTCTCGGGAGCGGAAGTCCGAGGGTGACGAAAAATCGGCATGAGCAGCCTCGCGGTTGTTTTTGGGGGCCGGAAAGGGAAACGCGGCGTTTGGAGATCGAAGTTGGGGGCCTTGGCGCCTCGCCGATGCTCGCGCAAGCAGCGAGGCGCCTCACGCATTCTTTGTAAAAATTACACGGCACGTCAAGCGAATTTCGCTTTTGACACGCAAGCCGCCGATCAGTATTCTCTCCGGCCTTGACGCTGCCCCTGGCGATGGAAACGCGTGGACACGGATGTCCCCGCGACTCGACCACCGGGCTGAAGAATGTTGGAACGCGGCGCGTTTTCTGGGGGACGTTGTGCTTACCGACAACGCCGCGCCGCTGATTCCAGCGTACGTCAGGGACACCGTGGAGAATCCTTCCTTGCACCCCAGACGCACTGTCCTCATCGTGGACCAATCGGCCGAAACGCGCGAAGTGTTGCGAACCGCCCTGGAAGGCGAGCGGACGCATGTGCTCGAAACCCACCGGGCCGACCGGGGCTTGGAAATGCTTCGCCGGCATCGCCCGAACCTCGTCGTGCTCGATCTGGAGCTCGACGGCGCCGCGGCCGACTCGCTGGCGGCGGACTTTAACGCCGAAACCGAGGCGAGCGAGACGCCGGTGCTGATGCTCGGCGGGGCCCGCCGCATGCGACATGTGCGGCCGGGCTGGCAGTTCATGGACAAACCCTATCATTACGCGCCGCTGATCCGTAAAATCGAGGCGTTGTTGGAAGGGGCCGCCGAGCCGCCACTGCGGCGCTGCGCCTAGGGGGAGGAAGCTCCGCGCTTGTTTCCCCAAGGTCGCGGGCCATGCCGCGCGCGGCGCAACGTCGAGCGCGGAAGCGACGCTTTCGGTCGGCCCCAGGACGAAGTTTCCTCTTGGCGCCACGCGCGGAGTTCGGTCTGTGCCCTCGCTCCCCAGCCTGTTCGTGATTCAAGGTCGCGATCAGGGCACGAAATTCGAACTGGAAGAAGGCCTCTCGGGCCTCGGTCGCGATTCGTCGAACCCGATCCAGCTTCACGACACCGAGGTCTCGCGGCGCCATGCCGAAGTGCGTCGCGAAGGCCCCGTGCTCACGCTCACCGATCTCGGCTCGTCGAATGGCACCTATGTCAACGGCCGCCGCGTCGCCAGCCATGATCTCTCCAGTGGCGACCGAGTGCAGATCGGCGGCACCCTGATGCTTTTTACCGGCCTAGGCGAAACGCCTGGCGATCTCTCGGCCCAGATTTCCATCGTGCCGCCCCGCGCGGCCGGGGCCGATGGCTCTCGCATTTTGCGGGCCATGACCCATCAGGAGAGTAGTCAGCTCTTCAATCCCCAGCCGGGCGATGGGGCCTCGAGCGGCGGCGCCTCGAGCCCCTGGCTCGCCGGCGCTCAGCGAAATTTGCAGGTGATGTATCGCACGGCGCTGGCCGTGAGCCAGACGCTCGATATCGACCAACTGCTTAACCGCATCTTGCAGTTGATCTTCGAGTGGGTCGAGGCCGACCGCGGCTGCATTCTGCTCCATGACGCCGAGACGAAGGAGTTGGCGCCCAAGGTGCGCCGTACCCGCGCGGGCATCGATCCGGAAGAAAAGCTTTCGATCAGCAAGACGATTCTCGACTATGTGCGCACGCGCAACGAAGGCGTGCTCACGAGCGATGCCCGAGACGATCAACGCTGGAACCCGGCGGCGAGCATCATGCGGGCTGGCGTGCGCGAGGCGATCTGCGTGCCGATGCAGGGACGCTACGACGTGGTCGGCATCATCTATATCGACACCTCGACCACGCCCCAGCAAATGATGGCCTCGGGCGTGGCCAACAAATTCAACGAAGATCATCTGAAGCTCATGATCGCCATCGGCCATCAGGCCGCCCTGGCGGTGGAAGACACGCGGTATTATTCCGCCATGGTGCAGGCCGAGCGGCTGGCGGCCATCGGCCAAACCATCGCCATGCTCTCGCACCATATCAAAAACATCTTGCAAGGCATTCGCGGCGGAAGCTACCTCATCGAAATGGGCCTCTCGGGCCACGACGAAACCGTGGTCCGCAAAGGCTGGGATATGGTCGAGCGAAATCAGAATAAGATTTCCGGCTTGGTCATGGATATGCTCACCTACAGCAAGGAACGCGAGCCCGAGCCGGTTCCCAGCGACATGAATCGCGTGGTCCGCGAAGTCGTCGAGCTCATGCAAGCGCGGGCCCGCGAGTTGAATGTCGTGATCACGCTCCAACTCGACGAGAAAATGCCGTCGCTGATCTTCGACCCCGAAGCGCTGCATCGAGCGATCTTGAATATCGGCGCCAATGCGATCGACGCCTGCGAGCAGCGCGACGATGCCCGGGTGGAAGTCGCCACGGAATATGTGCCCGGCGCCGAGCTGGTGCGCGTGAGCATCGCGGACAACGGCAGCGGCATTGCGCCGGAGGACCAGGAAAAGATCTTCAATATCTTCGTCTCGACCAAGGGCGGGCGCGGCACGGGGCTTGGCCTGCCGGTGAGCCAGAAGATCGTGAAGGAGCATGGCGGCCAGATCACGCTCGAGAGCAGCATCGGCTCCGGCAGCCGGTTCGTGGTGGAACTGCCGGCGGTGAACGCGGACCTTGGCCCCTCGACCTCGAGCACGATCAGCCAGACGCATGCCTCGTAGGTTCGCCAATGCTCGCGATCGGGCAGCTCACTTCTCCGGCCGCCGGCGGCGCTCCATTTCCAGCACCACCACGTTGCCGGCGCGGTTGAAAGCGACGCGCGTCATGTAGTGGCGCATCAGGAGCAGGCCGCGGCCGCCGGGCTTGTCGAGATTTTCATCGGCGGCGCCGTCGGGCACTTCGGCGGGGCGAAAGCCGGGGCCTTCGTCGGCCACGAGCCGCGGATATGCCGCCGCGACACTTCGCACTGAAAGCGAACATGCTTTGCGCGATCGCGCCGATTTCCATGGCGAATGGCGTTGCTCAGCGCCTCTTCCAACGAGAGCTGCACGCCATGAATGTCGCGGGGCGTCCAGTCGCGCTCCCGCATGCGAGCGCCGACTTCCTCGAGCACGGGGTAAGTCGCGTTTACATCGCTAGGCAGGAGCAGCCTGGCCGACCAGATAACCGGGTCCAACGCCATGCGGGGATCCCAAAGCGGGGGCGCGAGGTGGGGGGCGTGAGGCCGGCGCTCGTCAGAAGCTCGCCAGAGCGTCGGATTCCTCGTCCTTGATATCGAACAGCTTGTTGAGCTTGGTGATCGCGAAGACTTCGTAGATTTCGGGCCGGATATTGCTCAACTTCAGCATTCCGGAGTGCTGCTTGACCTTCTTGTGCAGCGTGATCAATTTGCCGAGCGCGGCGCTCGAAAGAAACTCGACCATCGAGAAGTTCAGCAGAATCTTCTTGCGATTGTCTTCTTCCACCAGCCGAAACAGTTCTTGACCCAGCTCCTGGATGTTGGCTTCGTCGAGAATCTTGCGATCGACGAATCGCACCACGGTCACATCGTTGACCTCGGTGATCTGCAACCGACGCAAAGCCGGCATGGATTGGCTCCTTCGACCCGGTGTGGGTCCGTTGAAAAACTTCGCGCTGGGCAGACGCGACGAAGCCCTCGGAGCGCGCCGCCCACGAGACATGCAATGCGCCCGAAGCCCCGCTCCGCAATTCGCCATCGTAGTCGGATCGTGGCGCCTGTCAAGTTTGCTTCCAGCGGGCGCTGCCCTGGCGCCCGGCTGCCCTGGGGCCGGCGCCCGATTCGGGCCGCATCGGCAAGTTCGCGGGCAACTCTGGACCCTACATTTCGCGAATCCAGAGATTGCGAAACCGCACCGGGTTGTTGTGATACTGCAAATGAACCGGCTGCTTGGGCGGATGGGGCAAATAGGTGCCGGGTTCCTTGAACGATGTCGCGCCTTGAATCTGGGTGTGGCTCTGCACCGCAACGCCGTTTTGCAGGATCGTCACATAGCCCGGCTTCTGGACTTTGCCCTTTTCGTCGAAGAGCGGCGTCTCGAACACGATGTCATACGTCTGCCATTCGCCCGGCTTGCGGCAAGCGTTGACCAGCGGCGGAAACTGCTTGTAGATCGAGCCGGCTTGGCCATCGAAATACGTGGTGTTGTTGTACGAGTCGAGAATCTGGATTTCATATCGCAGCATCATCTTGATGCCGCTATTGCCGCGCCCCTGCCCCGCGCCCGAGACCGACTCCGGCTCCGCGAATTCGACATGCAACTGGCAGTCGCCGAACTGTTGCTTCGTCTCGATCGCCGTTTCATGGGCCACGGCCACGCCATCGGCCACGATCCACTTATAGCCGTTGTCCCAGGCCGAAAGGTCCGTGCCGTCGAAGAGCACGATCGCGTCGGAGGGCGGGCCGCCGATCGGGCCCGGATCGATCACCTTCGGCTCGGGGAAGTGCTTGCCGCTTTTGTATTCTTGGGCCACGCCGCGCAAAGCGCCAAAGCCGGCGCACGCGCACGCGACGATCGCGAGGAACATCGAATTGAAACAAGTGGAACAACGCATCGAGCATGCTCCTGGGAAATTCGCCCAACGGAAGACAGACCAAAAGCAACCAAACAAACGCGCCCTGGGGATGGCGCCATCGATCGCGCCGTTTTCGCGGGGGCATGCCGATCGCGATCGGCCGCCGCCCGCCAATTTGCTGATTGTTGCTCGACCGTCGGCGCACCGCAAGCCGATGGCACAATCCGCGCGAAAATTCGGAGTCGCCGCGTCCGGTTCCGATTGTAAGGGCCACTGTCGGCGCCGCGGCGGTCTTTTCGTAGTTTTCCTCGCTCATCGGCCGCTACCACGGGTCGCTTTCGACGTAGATTTGCGCTAGGGATCCCCCCATCTGGCGCAGCCGCACTATATGTCGACCAATATCACCACTCTCGATTCCTTGCTCACGATGCCGCCCCCGGCCCTGGCGCCGCTGACGCCCAGCCAAGCCGAACTCGCGGCGGCCAGCGATATCGCGCTGGAGCGCGTGTTGCATGTCATCAATGGCGAACACTATGCCGGCGCCGAGCGAGTGCAAGACCTGCTGGCCCAGGGACTCAGGCCCCTGGGCTATGAGGTGAACTTCGTATGCCTCAAGGCCGGAAGCTTCGCCGCCGAACGAGGTTCGCGGTCGGCCCCGCTATTCCAATACAACATGGCTGGCCGCTTCGATATTCGACCGGCCGCGGCGGTGGCCCGCTTGCGCGCGCTCGCGCAGCGCGCGGATCATTCACACCCACACGCCGCGGGCCGCGCTCGTCGGCAGGTTGGCGGCGGCTTGGACCGGCGCGTCGCTGGTGCATCATGTGCATAGCCCCACGGCGCACGATTCGACGCATCCACGTCGCGACGCGATCAACGCCGCGGTCGAAGGCTGGGCGATGCGCGCGGCCGACGCAGTTGTGGTGGTGTCGGATAGCCTCGTGCCTTATGCGATCGAGCAAGGCGTCGACCGAGCCCGCATTGTCGTGTCGCCCAACGGAGTCCCGGCGCTCGGTCCGCTTCCGCGGCGCGCCCGACCCGAGGGCCGCTGGACTTTGGGCTGCGTGGCGCTGTTTCGACCCCGCAAAGGCATTGAATCGCTCCTCGAAGCGCTGGCGCTGCTGGTGGGGGAGGGTTATGACGTTGCCCTGCGGGCTGTCGGCGCCTTTGAAACGCCCGGCTACGCGCTTGAGGTTCATCGACTCGTGGCCCAGTTGGGCTTGGAAGATCACGTCGACTGGACCGGCTTTTCGAGCAATGTTCCCGCCGAACTGCGGCGCATGGATTTGTTTGTGTTGCCCAGCCTGTTTGGCGAAGGCATGCCGATGGTGGCTCTCGAAGCCATGGCGGCCGGCGCTCCGGTCGTGGCCACCAGGGTCGAAGGCATTCCGCAAGCCATTCGCGATGGTCTCGATGGCCTGCTCGCCGAACCGGCTCGGCCGCAAGACCTGAAGCGCCAGATCTCGCGATTGCTCGATGGCGAAGCCGATTGGAATCGGCTGCGTGAATCGGCGCATCGTCGCCAACTGACCCATTTCTCCGACACGGCGATGGCCCAGCGCATGGCGGCGCTGTATGCGAAACTTCTCGCGGGCGAGCCGGTCGCGCGGCGCTCGGCGCCCCGCTTTCGCGGCGGGTGCGATTGTTTGGAATCGAAATCGACGCCCTGCGAATGCCCGAGGCGGTCGAGCGCGTGCTTTCCTGGACCCGCCATCCGGGTCCGACCTGCCGCTTTGTCGTGACGCCGAATCTGGATCATGTGGTGATGTTTCAGCATCACGCGGGTCTGCGAACCGCCTATGAACATGCGTCGCTGGTGCTGGCCGACGGCATGCCGGTGGTGGCGGCCGCGCGACTCTTGCGACGGCCGCTGAAACAACGCGTGGCCGGCAGCGACCTCGTGCCCGCGCTCTTGTCACGGGCCAATCGCGTGGGCGGGCTCCGTGTGTTCTTGCTCGGCGCCGGCCCGGGGGTCGCCGAGCGGGCAGGCCGCAATATCACCTCGCGTTGGCGGCAGATCACGGTCGTGGGCCACGACTGCCCGCCGCTGGGATTCGAACACGATCCTCGCGAAAACGAGCGAATCCTCGCGGCGATCGACCGCGCGAGGCCCGATCTGTTGATCTTGGGTCTTGGCGCGCCGAAGCAAGAACTTTGGGTCGATGCCCATCGCGAGCGGATTCGGGCCAGCGTCGCGCGTGTGCGCGGGCGCTTCGATCGACTTTCTCGCCGGCGAAAAGCGAAGAGCGCCGCGTTGGATGCGCGCGGTGGGCCTCGAATGGCTGCACCGTCTGGCAAGCGAACCGCGCCGATTGGCCAGCCGCTATGCCCGCGACGCCTGGATGCTGCCCAGCCTGATGTGGCGCGAACTCGCGAGCGGGTCGCGGCGCTAGCAGCGCTCGCCAGTATTGGGCGGTCGCGGTTACAATGCGGCGATGCCCCCACCGAGCGCCGTTGTTGTCGTGGTCGATCGCCTGAACCAGGGTTTTCTTGGGCCCTATGGCGCCACGGTCGTGTCGACTCCGGAGTTCGACGCGCTGGCGGCCGAGTCGTTTGTGTTCGACACCGCCTTGGTGGCCGATTCGCGGCTTGAGAAGGGTTATGATGCGCGTGTGGAGCGTGCGACCCAGCGGTTCCGCCGGGAACGCGGCGCCGATGTCGCTGGCGGCGCTGGTCGCGGAGCGTGGCGTCGAATCGTGTCTGGTGACCGATGAGCCGCGCGTGGCGAAGCACTCGCTCGCCGAGCGGTTTGGCCAGCGAGTGCTTCTTGAAAGCTTCGAGCCGCGCGGCGCGGCGCTCGATGTGGCCGACGTGGCCATGGCGCGCGTGTTCGCTGCGGCGGCCGAATGGATCGAATCGGCTCGAGCGCCGTTTTTGTTGTGGGTGCATGCCCAAGGCATGGCGGCCGGTTGGGATGCGCCCTATGAACTTCGCGCCAGCATGGCCGACGAAGAAGACCCGCCGCCGCCGCGGTTCATCGCCCCGCCCGACCTGACGCTCGCCAAGGGCTACGACCCCGATGAACTTCTCGGCGTCACCCAAGCCTATTGCGGACAGATCGCGGCGCTGGATGCGTGCCTTGGCCTATTGCGCGAGTCACTGGCCGAGTCGCCGCATCACGGCTCGACGCTCTTCACGCTGCTCTCGAGCCGTGGTTTTCCCCTGGGGGAACATGGCCGCGTCGGTGGAGAAAACGCGCCGCTTTATGGCGAACTGGTATCGATACCCTGGTTTCTGCGCCTGCCCGATGGCGCGGGCTCGCTCGGCCGCGGCGGCGCGATCGTGGCGCATGACGATCTGCCCGCGACGCTCGCGGCGTGGTGGACTCCCGCGCTTGATAAGCCGATAGCCCCGCGGCGCTCCGGGCGAGCACGCGATTTGCTGCCGCTCGTGCGAGAAGAAGTCGCGAGCGAGCGCCGCTGGGCCACGATCTCGGGCGTCGAGGGCGAGCGCGCGATTCGCACTCCGGCCTGGTTCTTGCGCAAGCGGCCGCGGGGCCATCGCCACAGTGGGAATTATTCGCCAAGCCGAGCGATCGGTGGGAAGTAAACGAAGTCTCGCGTCGAGCGCCGGAAGTTTGCGAGGGACTCGTCGCGCTGCTCGATTGCGAGTGGCGCCCACCAGCCGACGGAGCGGAGCCGCCGGATGTGGCCCCCTCGCTGATCGAGCCGATGGAATAGCAAGAGCGTTGCCGCCGCCGAGCGGCATGCATGTCGTCGGTTGCGATTATTGAATTGAATCGTTATGCCCGAACTCTGGAAGAGATCCAACATCGTCATTGAGATCATCACCCGATCCGCATTGGATGTATCCGTTGTCCGAAAGACGAACAAGGCATCCTTCCCTCCAGATACCCAACCTTGCGTCTCGGCGGGCCGTAATGATTTTTTTCCATCCCTAAGGTGGGCCACCATCGAATCTCGCGTGACGTCGATCAACGCGTTGCCTGGCAGGCCGAATTCGGGCCTTAGGCAACGAAAGGCATGAATCCGAGTGCTGTCAGTTGCCCGATTCAATTCGACGATGGCGAGGAAGGCATCCCACTGATGAAGCATTACGTTCACTTCACCTCGTTCGTTGATTACCGCCTGAGCCTGTAGCCGCTCGAATAAGACACCGGGCAATTGTTCTTTGAGACGCTCTTTCGCGCGATCGAGCCAAAAGTTTGTCGTGTTCAGCTTGTTTCGCTCGGTTTCCATTCTTCGATCCCGACATCACCCACGAGAAGACTCCTTGCATAGGTCGCGGCGTCGCCGGTTTTGGCTCCGTGATAGCCAAGCACGATTCTCGCGAAGCGTTCCACTGCCTGTCCTTGATTCGCGCCGGTAGTTGACTGACGCCGCGCCGTTTCCCCTAACGAACGAGCCGATCAACTCGAATTGTAGCAAGTTACTTGGTGCGTTCGTCAGTTGACCACGCGTGGATACGCGGGGAGGCGCCGTGCGATCGAACGCCGGACCAGATTGCATGAGGACCGCGCCCGCCAACGTCGGTGATCGATTCCAAAATCTGGGGAAATGATTGCATTTGCGATTCGGCCCCAGTAGCTTGGACACGTTGGAAATATGCGATCGCATATCGAGGCGAACCTCTCCAGGAACCCCCTTGCCATGACCGACCTCTCGAAACGTCGCGATTTTCTGAAAACACTTTGCGGCTCTGTCGCCGCCGGCTCGTTGGCCGCCGGGACTCTCGCCCGAGATGTCTTGGCCGACGATACCGCGCCAAGGCCCGCGACGACTCAGCCCGCGGGTGGCGACGGGCCGCGCCTGAAGCTGAAAAAGGCGGTGAAGTTCGGCATGATCGGGCAGGGGAAAACGATCGAGGAGAAGTTCGCCCTGATCAAGTCGCTCGGCTTTCAGGGCGTGGAGATGGACAGCCCCAGCAATGTGAATTTGGAGGAAGCGGTCTCGGCCCGCGACAAGACCGGCATCGATATTCATGGCGTCGTCGATTCGATCCATTGGCAAACACGGCTCTCCGATCCCGATCCGGCGGCGCGCGAAAAAGGGCTCGAAGCCTTGCGCGGCGCCCTGCGCGACGCGAAGACCTATGGCGCTACCACCGTGCTCCTGGTGCCCGGCAAAGTGACGAATCCCGAAACCGAAAACTATGAGCAGGTCTGGTCGCGCAGTCAGGCCGAGATTCGCAAGGCGATTCCCGAGGCCCACGAGTTGGGCGTGAAGATCGCGATCGAAGTGGTCTGGAACAACTTCATCACCAAGCCCGAACAGCTTGTTCAATATGTCGATGAATTCCACGACCCGATCGTGGGCGCGTATTTCGATGTGAGCAACATGATCAAATACGGGGCGCCGCCCGCCGATTGGATTCGAGCCCTGGGCAAGCGAATGCTCAAGTTCGACTTCAAGGGCTACAGCAACAAGAACGGTTGGGTGGCAATCGGCGAAGGCGATGAAAACTGGCCCGATGTGCGCAAGGCCCTGGCCGAGATCGGCTACGAGGGCTGGGCCACGGCCGAGGTGGGCGGCGGCGGCGCCGACAAGCTCCGCGATATTTCGCGCCGCATGGACGAGTGCCTCGGCCTCGGCTGAACCGGGGAGCGACGAGAAGAGTCCCGTGGTCCCATTCCGCTGCCCGCTCGCCGAAGCCCCCAACACAAGCCTGAAGCGCTAGCGAAGAATGTATTCTCGAAGCCCCCGATAAGCCTGAATCGCTCGTGCTCGTTCACGGCTGAAATGATGGATAATTCGGTTCGCGCGTGTGCCATGCCCACTGCCTTGAGTGGGCCTGTTTTCAAGCGCCACGCGAAGTCCTCATGCCCACTCAAGGCCGTGGGCATCGCACACGGAACGAATCCAATCCATCATTGCAGCCGTGACAAAGCGCTAGCGAAGAAATCCTTCGCTGGCGCTTCAGGCTTGTATCGGGTCGCAATCTTCGGAATTCGCGCCGTTCAACTTCGATTGGGCCGCACGAGGCCGGGCGAGATGTCGAGCTCCAGTGATTCGATCAGTCCTCGCTTCAGGCGCTCGACCGCGATCGCGCCCATCGCGGCGTTGTCGGTGCAGAGCGACAGCGGCGGCACATGCAGTTCGATGTCGCGCGCTTCGCATTCCCGCGCGAGCCGTGCGCGAAACGCCCCGTTGGCCGCCACTCCCCCGCCCACGCAAAGCACTTCCAGCCGGTGTTGCCGCAGCGCCGCCAGGGCCTTGCCCACCAGGCAATCGATCACCGCCGCCTGAAAACTGGCCGCCAGGTTCGCCACCACTTCCGGCGCGAGCGACTTCGGCGTTGGCTCGCCCGGCCGGGCAATCGCATAGCGGACCGCCGTCTTGAGCCCGCTAAAGCTAAATTCGAGCCGCTCGGGCTCTTTGAGAAATGGTCGCGGAAAGGCATGGGCCTCCGGATTGCCGGAGCGCGCGGCGCGCTCGATCGCCGGTCCGCCGGGAAAGGGCAGGCCGAGCAGACTGGCCACTTTATCGAATGCCTCGCCGGCGGCGTCGTCGATGGTGCCCCCGAGCAGCTCGAATTCGACCGGCGTGCGGCAACGGTAGAGACTCGTGTGCCCGCCGCTCACGATCAGTCCCAGGCAGGGAAACACATCGCGCCCGGCCGCCAGCCGGCAAGCATACACATGCGCATGCAAATGATTCACGGCCACGAGCGGCTTGCCAAGGGCCAGGGCCAGGGTCTTGGCGGCCACGAGTCCCACGAGCAGCGAACCCGCCAAGCCCGGCATGTTGGCCACGGCCACGGCGTCGATCTCGCGGAGAGAAACCTTGGCGCGGCGGAGCGCTTCGTCGATCACCGGCAAGATGCGCTCGAGATGGGCCCGCGAGGCGATTTCCGGAACCACCCCGCCAAACCGCTCATGGAGCGGCTCCTGAGTGGCGACCACGCTCGAACGAATCTCGAGCTCGCCAGTGACCACGGCCGCGGCGGTTTCATCACACGTGGATTCGATCGTGAGAATATTCATGGGGTGAAATTCACGCTCGCGAGCGCCCTTAGGGACCCCCGACGCCGCGGGTTATGACCACGCGACCGCGCGCGGTCCCGCGATCGCGCGACCGATGGTCCATGTTTCGAGGCCACAGTCGGCCAATTGATGACGGATGCTTTCCGCGTAAAACGGCGCCACCACGAGCACGAGCCCAATGCCCATGTTGAAGACGCGATACATTTCGTCGTCGTCGACTTCGCCCAGCCGCTGAAGCCAGCCAAAGACCGGCCCCGCCGCCCAACTGCCGCGATCGATCGTCACTCGCACTCCCTCGGGCAGGATGCGCGACAGGTTCTCATGCAACCCGCCGCCCGTGATATGGGCAATGCCATGCACGACATGTTTGACTTTATATTTATTCAGCACGCGTCGCACCGGTCGAGCATAAATCCGCGTCGGCTCGAGCAACTGCGCGGCCCACGGTCGCGCCGAGCTCTTCGACATGCGCGTCGACCGCCAAGCCGACGATGTCGAAGACGATCTTGCGGGCCAGGCTGTAGCCGTTGGAATGCAAGCCGCTCGAAGCCACGCCCAATACTACATCGCCGGGCGTGATCGCCTTGCCATCGATCACGCGGCTGCTCTCGACCACGCCCACGCAGAAGCCGGCGAGGTCGTAGTCGCCGCGGGCATAGAGGTCGGGCATGATGGCGGTTTCGCCGCCGAGCAGGGCGCAATCGGCGTCGACGCAGCCATCGGACACGCCCGACACGATTCGCTCGAGCAGGGCGGGGTCGTCGTGCGACATGGCCACATAGTCGAGAAATAGGAGCGGTTCGGCGCCGCAGCAGATCGTGTCGTTGACACTCATCGCCACGAGGTCGATGCCCACCGTGCCATGGTCGCCCACCAATTGGGCCACTTTCAGCTTGGTGCCCACGCCATCGGTCGAGGCCACGAGCACGGGCCGCTGATAGTTGCGGGCAAATAGGCTGCCGGCAAAGTCGAGTTGAAAGAGGCCGGCAAAGCCGCCATCGAGCCGGCGCACTCGCGGGCTGAAGGTGCGATGGAGCAACCGCGGCAGCCGGGCCATGCTCTCGGCATAGAGAGCCAGGTCGACCCCAGCGTCTTTGTAAGTGGCTTTGCCCATTGATCTTGGCGCCTACCGGACCGGGTAGAAAGCAGGGCATTGTAAGAGCCAAACCCAGCGGGTGTCAAATGGCGGCGCGTGATCCACGCTCGTGCGACCGCTACTCGCTGAAGCGGTAGTTGAAGCGGCCTTCGGGCGCTGTGTCGCCGCTGAGGTAAAAGTCGAGCACATTTCCCGGCTCTTGCGGGCTGTCGACCCATTTGAAATCGAACGACAGCGGCGATGGCTGCTTCCCGGCCTTGGCTCCGGCCGCGAACAGTGATCGCGGAATCGCCAAATGCAGCTCGGCGCCTTCGAATCGCAACGACGCCTCGGCCTCGCGGGCCCATTCCCAGACGCCGCCGACGCAGCGCTCGATCACGCCTCGGCCCGAGGCTGGGTCGCGCCGGATGCGAAGATCGTAGCCCTGCCAGCCGGTGGCGCGGTTTTGATCCGTGTCGATCAGGAGCCACATCCAGCGGTCGTCGGGCGGGCAAAGCGGCTCGCGCGCGCGGGCATAAAAATAGACCGAATTCTCATCGCGGGCGACTTTCATGAGCGCCAAGTCATTGCGGCCCGAACGGTTTTCATAGTGCCGGCCGCCGACGCCATCGTGATCTCGCGGGAGCGTTTCCGCGCGATGGTCCACGAACTCGGGTCGCACATCGCGCGAGGGCTCGAAGCTCCCGGCGATGTCGATCGTCGCCGGGGCCGAGGCCCGAGGCAGCGGCGGCGAGCCTTTGTGCTTGCGCACATTGGCGACGAGTTGATAGTAGTAATTGTCGGCGTGTCCGCCTTGCATCGGCTCGATGTCGCGGCTGAATTCCTCATCGAACTGATCGACGAAGGCCAACCGACCATCGGCCTCGGCGAATCGACCGGCGATCCATTCGTTCCAGCCGGTCACGAGCACGAAGGGCGGGGCCAGCTCGTGGGCTCGCCGCCATTGCTCCTCGAAATTATAGCCGTGATTAACCGCGCCCTTTTGCGCATCCTCGCGGCCCTCGTGAAAGCTTCGCCCGCGAGCATCGAGCCGGCTCATGTTGGTCACGAGGCCATCGGCGGCGCGGCAGATTCTGCGCCACCGACACGCTCACTTGCTCGGGCCGGGCGGCGTCGGTGTCGTAGCCGAAGGGTTGGGGATAGGTGGCTTCCCAGTGCCAAGCCCGCTCGGTGTTGACCATGGTAAAAGGCCAGTGCGCTTTGCGTAGAGTGAAGAACTCCCGCAGCCGCGGGCTCGCCGCCGCCGGATCGCAGATCAAGAGCGGCTTGCCTTGCCACGAAAACCACAACTCGCGATATTTGCCGGGCTCATAAAGGTCGCGATAGATGCGTTCGGCCGTTTCGCCGGCTTGGGTGTTGACCATAAACGCGAATTTCGGGGTCGCTTCGCCCGCGGTGCGCAGCTCGGCGAACACTTTGCAAAGTTCCAAAAACACATCGCGATAGGTCACGGCGTTGGTCGTGTCGAAGAGCAGCATGTCGATGCCGGCGTCGGCCAGGAGATAGGCATGGCGCCGCAGCACCCAAGGGTCGTCGCTCCGATAATAGCCATAAAGCGGCTGGGCCCAATAATGCGGCACGCCCGGCGCGCCCCAGAGCGGCGAATTGGGCTTTTGCAGCGCGTCGGGGTCGGCGGCCATTATGCGCGAAATATCGCGAGGCGTTTCAGGACCCGGCGAGCCATAGGGATGTTGGCCATGCCAGAGAAAATAGAACATGCCAACGGCGCGATCGGCGCGAGGCGAAGCGTTGCGCTCGGCGGCCGGCAGCGAGCGGCCTAGGCCATCGATGGCGGGCCACGGCGCGCCGATGGGATTGTTTTTCTCCGGCGATTGAATTTGCGCTCGAGCTTCGCCCAGCGCCGCGAAGGCCGCCAGCAGCAACAGGCAAATGAGCATATTACCGTTTCGCGCGAGGCGAGCTAAGCCAATGGTCATTGCAATGCTTTCGTGTGTTTGAGGAGGGTCAACAACCGATCCGCGGCCGCGGCGGCGAACTCCGGATCGTTGATATGCCGATCAAGCTCGATGATCTCGACTGAGGAATGAGTCGATGGGCCAAGAGCCGCCGGATCGCAATTCGACGGATCGCAATTCGACGGGTCGCAATTCGACGGGTCGCAATGTTCCCGAATCGCCGCGAATAGCGCTCGCCGCGCCCGAGGATCGTCGAACGGTTCGCCGGCGATGTCGATCGCCGACACGCCTCGCGCCGGTAGCAACACGCTCACCGGCCCCTTGGCCGCGGCGAGCTTGCGGCCGATATCGGCGCCGATCCGCGAATTCTCTCCCTCGGTGGTGCGCATCAGGGTGACATTGGCATTGTGCTTGTAGAACGCGCGACCACGGAACGCGGGGGGCACGGTGTCGAATCCCAGAAAATTGACCATGTCGGTCGCTCCCACCGACACCACTTGCGGAATGCCGACATCGCCGGCCGCGGTGAGCCGATCGGGGCCGGCCGAGAGCACTCCGCCGACGAGCTCGTCGGCGATTTCGGTGGTGGTGATATCGAGCACTCCGGCCACGAGCCCCTCGCGAATGAGCGACTCCATTGCCGCCCCGCCGCTGCCGGTTGCATGAAAGACCAGCACTTCATAGCCGGCCGCTTCGAGCGCCCGCCGGGCATGGTCGACGCACGGCGTGGTCACGCCGAACATGGTCGCGGCGATCACCGGCTTGTCTTGGGCGGGCTGTTCGGCGCGGCGAAGAGCGCCATGCCGGCCATGGCCGCCGCCGCTTCGCCCAGCACGACGCGGCTGATGCGATTCACGCCGGCGATGTCGACCACCGGGTTCATCATCGAGATGTCCTTGAAGCCGACATATCCGCGCACATTGCCGGCCGCTTGGGTGCTGACGATGAGCTTGGGCACGCCGATCGGTAGGGCTCGCATCGCGGCAGCGCCGATCGTGGCGCCGGCCGAACCGCCGATGGCGAGCACCCCGGCCACGTCGCCTTGCGCGTGGCGGCTTTTCAGGAGCGCTTCGGCCCCGCGAGCGGCGGCCATGACGGCGGCGCCGCGATCGCCGCGCTCGATGTGCTCGGCGAGCGAAAGTCCCGCCGCCTGAAAGAGCGCTTTGCGCGAAACATCGGCCGCCGCGCGAGGCGAGCCCAAGCAGCCGGTGTCGACGACACACACCGCGACGCCCAATTCGCGCAGCCGGCCCGCCACGAGCGCCGCCTCCAGGCCCTTGGTGTCGAGCGTCGCCAGAAGATAAACCCGTTTGCCCATGCCGACCATCGCTCACTCGGCCTTGGGAAAGGTGGCTTCGAGCACCGGGCTATCGGCCATGCCGCTCTTGTAGCCGATCGCCTTGAGTGTCTCGCCCGGTTGCACGCTCACCACGCCACACGACACATAGCCCCGGGTTCGGGTCGGAGGCGTGCCGTCGAGCGTGTAACGGAACCACGCTCCGGGAGTGGCCGATAGGAGCGAAAGCTGAATCGGCGCCGAAAGCGGCTTGACCGCGACGCTCGTCGTGGGCGCCGCCACCGGATCGGTTCCCTCGGCATACACTCCGCAGTCGGGATAGTTTCGCACGACATCCCAGGCCAGCCGCTGAAACACGCGCGCTTGCTCGGCGCTCAGCGGCGTGCCCACCGGCAGCACTTTGCCCTCGGGCGATTCACCATAAAAAGCGGCGTGCCACACAAGATCGACCAAATAACTTCCGGTCGCGTTGACATGCACTTGATCCTCGAGCAGCGTTTCATAAAAACTCGCCTCCGACGACGCGACGCCCGGCAGTTCGCCGTGTTCGATCAGCGTGCATATCTGGCCCATGGCGAGCGACACGGGAATGATTCGCGGTCGCTTGGCGCCGTGGTACTTCGGAATCAATCGATGCTGGACTTCTTCCACATAGAGCAGCATCGCCGACATCGATTCCTGCCAAGTGAGCGCCGCGGGAGTGTGCCGCATTTGCCAGGTGGGCGAAAGGCCCTTGTCGCTCGGCCGCCCGCGGTTCATCTCGACCCATTCGGCATAGAGCCAAGGCTGAACCTCGGGCGAGGTGGCGCGAATCTGGTCGAAGAACTTGATCTCGTGTTCGGCTTCTCGATCGATGTCGAAATCTCGCGGCTGCACGGTGACGATATCAAGCGGCGTCTTTACCGTGGCCCAAGTCTGGTCCCAACGCGGCTTGTCGAATGTTTCCTTGGCCTCCCAAAGTCGCGCCGTGAGCACTCCGCCAATCAGAAATTGCTGGTAATTCTGAATGCGGCCAGCGGTGCGGGCATAGAGCGGCATCTTGCTCGCGTTGCCGGTGAGACTATTTCCCAAGTGAAAGGAATTGCGCACCGACACCGGCGGGCCGATCAAATATGTGCCGAAGCCGGTCGGGCTCGGCGCCAGATCGGGGCTAAAGGCCGTCGCCGAGAGCGTCGCTGTTTTGTCGAGCATGATGGGGCCCGTGTATGTTTGGCCATCGCCCGGTCCGGGCGCCACGCCATCGAGCGTGTAGCGGATCGTGGCGCCGGGGGTCGAGCATTTCAGGGTCACGGTTTGCGGGCCGCTGAAATCGCCCGGGCCTGGAAGCATGGCGACTCGGGCCGTCGACGCGCGATCGCCCAGATCGAGGCCGATGAACTGCGCGTCGGGCTCGCTCGCATGGCGCCATGTATCGGGTCGGTTATCGACGCCGGTCTTCCAACTCCCGCCCGGAGGCGCCGAACTCGGCGAGCCGAATCCCGGGGCATTGAGCCGAGCGCCGCCCGCGAAAAACGCGAGCTCGGCCACGTCGCCATGGGAGCCCGCCGGCGCCAGATAGCGAATCCAGCGATAGGAGCGTGGATGGTCGATCGCGATCTCCGACCATGTGTTCTCCGGCGGCGCGGTCTTGATTTCGGCGAGCGTCACATAGCCGCTCCGAGCCGATTCGTTGGAGCCCTCGAAGCGACCGCCGGACATGTGCGCGGCGCGATCGGGCGCCGGCAAAAATCTCACTCGAGTGACTGCCCCGGCCGGGATCGGCGCGGCGGTCGCCACTGCCGGAGCCGAGATTTTGGCGCCGCTCGCCGCGCTGTTTTTCGCCGGCGTTGGGCGCCAGAGCGTGGCTTCGATCGCGCGATCGTCGTCGCGGGGACCGTTGTAATAATAGACCGTGAGGATTTGGCCATCGGGCCGTTCGATCGATCGCGGATACCCGAGGTCGCCGCTTGGCGAGTCGTCGCGAAGCACGAGCTCCGGCCCCCAGGTTTGGCCTTCATCGTCGCTGAGCCGGGCACGCATCCCATAGGGCTTCGCGCGGTAGCCATAGCTCAGCGCGAGCCGGCCATCGTGGAGCTTGACGAGCGCCGGCGGATTGCCGCCGCCGATGTTCGGCGCCGCTTCGCCCACGAATCGCCAGTCGCGACCGCCGGGAGCGCCGCGGTAGACATCGATCGAAGCCGGCCCGTCGGGCTTCCAATGGCGGATCGTCGTGAGCAGGTCGCCGCCCGAAAGCTTCACGGTCGACGGCATGATCGCATAGCCGACCGGCTCGGGGCCGATTTTTCCGAGCAGTCGCCAAGTGAGGCCGCCATCGGTGGTTTGGCGCAAAACGACTGGCCTTCGCGATCGTTGGACTTGGCGGCGCTGCCAAACATGAGGCACTCGCGCGGACCGAGCACAAGGTAATCGGTGCGAGCGGCGATTTTGTCGACGCCCTCGACTTGAAATGTATAGGGCCCCCGCCAGCTCTGGCAACGGTCGGTCGACACATAAAAATACGTTGGCCCAACATGCATGTTGGCGAAGTCGAACATGAGCGCGAAGCCGGGCGCGGTGAAGTCGAGCGGCGCCGCAAGCGGCTTGGTCCTTGGCGGGCCGGCCTCGGGATTCACGTTGAGGGGTTGTTCGATGGTCCAAGTTTCGCCGCCATCGAAGCTCCGCGCTTGCATCTTGGCAAAAGGCTTGCTCCGGTCGACCGAGTGATCGGTCTTCGAGCTCTTGAACACGGCCGACGTGAAGCCGACCACCACTTCGTCGCCCCACGACCAGATGCCATGATTCGCCGGCCAGCCGCCATAGCGACCGGGCGCTTTGAACACGAGCAAACTGCGACCCGCGATTTTCACGGAATCGGCCGAGGCGATCGAATCGCCGACGGAAGCCGCGGGCGACCTCGCCGTTGGATTGGTGGGCAGGGGCGCTGTCGACGATGGTTCATCGCCCCAACTTCGGGGGACGCTCGCGAAAAACAACGCAAGACCCAGCATGCCGATGCGTGCGCGAAGTCGCATGAGACGCCTTTCGTGAAGCGAGGGGTTGTGCAGCCGTGGCGGCGGGAGCGTCTCGTGCTCGGAGACGCCGATCCGGAGAGGAGAGAGCGAAGCGACGTATAGTCTACTCGCTGGGCGCCGGCCCGCAACAATCGAGAGCTCCGGCGGCGATGGTTTTTTGGCCCCGCGTGTCTAGCCGCCTTACCCCACCCACTCTAAGCCGGCCGCCGCGCGAGCCGCAGCAGCGCCTCGATGCCGCGATCGAGCGTCGCGTCGGAGGCGGCGTAGGAAATGCGGAAGTGCGTGTCGCGGCCGCTGAAGATGTTGCCCGGAATAATCAAAAGCTCATTACGAATCGCCTCGGCCACGAATTCGCTACCCGTGCCCCAGGGGGCTTGCGGAAACATATAAAACGCTCCGCCCGGCCGGGCGATCTTGTAATCGCCCTCGAGCGCCGCGAGCAGCCGGTCGCGCTTTCCGCGGTACTCGGCCACATGCGCGCTCATGTCCAAGTCGAGCGCCCGGGCCGCGGCCCACTGCGCCGGCTGCGGCGCGCAGACAAACGTATACTGCTGCACCTTGATCATCTGCCGAATGATCTGGCCGGGGCCATGCGCGAAGCCCACGCGCCAGCCGGTCATGGCATGGCTTTTGGAAAAACCATCGATCACGAGCGTTTGCGGATTGAATTCGGCCGGCGAGACAAACGGCTCGTCGTAACAAAACGAACGATAGATTTCGTCGCTAATCAGCACGATATTCCGCTCGGCCGCCAGTTCCGCCAGGGCCCGAATCTCCGCCGCGCTATTCGTCACGCCGGTCGGATTCGCCGGGCTATTAAACAGAATCGCCTTGGTGCGCGGCGTGATGCGCTCGGCCACTCGGGCCACGTCGATCCGAAAATCGGGATAGGTGTCGATCGCCACGCACACGCCACCCACGAGCCCGATCAGCGAGGGATACATGACGAAATAAGGATCGAAGACGATGACTTCATCGCCCGGATTGACCAGCGCGAGCATCGCCAAGACGAGCGCGCCGCTGGTGCCGCTGGCGACGAACGTCTCGCGATCGGTGTGTTCGAGCTCGGCGGCGACTTGGGCGGCCAGCTTTTCGCGCAAGACCGGCATGCCCTGGGTGAGCGCGTAGCCATTGCGACCCGAGTTCACGGCCCGGTTCATCTCCTCGCGGGCTTCCTCGGGCACCGGAAAGTCGGGCTGGCCGATCGAGAGGTTGATCGGATTCTTCATCGTGGCCGCGAGATCGAAGACCTTGCGAATTCCCGAGCTATCGAAATGCTTGACGCGATCAGCGATCCAGTTTGGCATCGTGGAAACCTCACGGGCGAAAGAAACGGCGGCATAGCCCCGAGGGGGCGCAAGGGGCACATGGCGGCGCCCGCCGCCAAAATGGCCGGGAATCGAAAGCCGCCGCTTATGAGACTACCGCCTTGCCGCCAGCGCGTTGAGCAGCCGCCTCGCGGGCAAATATTTCGTCGGCGACGAATTGAGCCGGCGGATCCGCGCGGCCGGATTGCGAGCCGATGTCGCCGCGGGCGTCGTGAAAACAGCCTCGCCATGCTAGTGCTTTGTCACGGCTGAAATGATGGATAAGTCGGTTTGCCCGTGTGAAGCCATGAGAGGAGGCCGCGCCGCGCGGTGGCCTTGGAAACGTGGTAAACCTAAGGGGAGTTGCGACATCCCTTGTGTTTCCACAAAAAGGAGCTTCCCATGAATTACGTCGGCGTGGACTCCACAAACAGGTTATCGTTTGGCGGGCGGTAGCGAAAGCGGGCGACAAGCGAGGCGGGATCGGGGGCCATTTGGCCTGTGGGGACACGGCGAAGATCCGCGACACGTTTGCCAAGCTGGCGCCGTTTGCGACCGCGGACGACTCCGACGGCATGGCTACGGGCGACTGACTGGGCCGACCCGAGTTCTTGTGAATGGAGCGTCCGTCGAATTCCTTCCCGGGACGACCCCAAGCGGGCCGATCTCGAATAGATGCCTGAGCGCAAACCTGCGACTCGCGGAACTTATCGTCGCCACCCCCAACCACATTCCAAGAACCCCACTTGACGGAACCCCATTCATAGATGCCATGCCCACCGCCCCGCGTGGGCATGAGGACTCCGCGTGGCGTTTGAAAACATGCCCACGCTGGGCAATGGGCATGGCACACGCGCAAACCGAATTATCCATCATTTCAGCCGTGAACGAGCACTAGCAGCCTGTTGACTATTTCAACAGGACGCGCCGCCGTCGAAATATTAAAGGGCCCGACCAATGGGCGAAAATTATCCGCTCGCCCCCGATTGCGGAACTTCGGCTTTGAAGGTATCCATTTCGCGTTTCAGGGGACCGGTAATGAGCCTGCGCTCCGCGATCGTAGGAGAAAAACGACCAAGCCCATTCCATGAGCACGAAGAACCGATTGCGAAACCCGATCAGAAACAGGAGATGGATAAACAGCCACGCGAGCCAGGCAAGCGTGCCCGAAAGTCGCAACGAGCCGACTTGAGCCACCGCCGCCGAGCGGCCGATCGTGGCCAGCGAGCCTTTGTCGCGATAATGGAAAGGGATCGCCTGTTCGCCGCGCATCAGCCGCAAGATATTGTCGACCGTCTGACGACCGGCTTGCATCGCCGCCGGCGCCACGCCCGGCACCGGCTTGCCGTCTTGCAGGAGACTCGCGAGATCGCCAATGACAAACACTTCCGGCCGGCCCGGCACGTTCAACTCGGGCGTCACGAGCACGCGATTCGATTTGTCGAGCGGTGCGCCGAGGGCTTTTCCCAGCCGCGAGCCGGCCACGCCCGCCGCCCAAAGCACGGTGCGCGCCGCGATATGCTCATCGCCACACGCAACGCCGGCATCGTCGATGGCCGTGACTCGCTGCCCGCTCCGCACATCGACGCCCAGTCTTTCAAGCTGCTGGCGCGCTTTTTCGGAAAGGTCGGGCGGATATACCGGCAACACCCGGTCGGAGCCTTCGAGCAGGATCACATGGGCTTGCTTGGGATCGATGCGGCGAAAGTCCTTGGCGAGCGCGTGCTGGGCCACTTCGCAGATCGCGCCGGAAAGCTCGACGCCGGTCGGGCCGCCGCCCACGACGACAAACGTGAGCCAAGCGGTGCGGGCCGCGTCGTCGTCTTCGCGTTCGGCCAATTCGAAAGCCGAGAGCACGCGCCGTCGAATGCCGAGCGCGTCGGCAATGCTCTTGAGGCCCGGTGCGAATTTTGCCCAATCCTCGCGGCCGAAATACGAATGCCGGGCGCCGGTGGCGACAATCAGATAGTCGTAGTCGACCGTGCCGCGATCGAGGATCACTTGCTTGGCGTCGAGATCGAAGCCGGTGGCCTCGGCCAGCAGGACTTCGGCGTTTTTTTGATTGCGTAGAATGCGCCGAATGGGCGTGGCGATATCGCTGGGGTTGAGTCCGGCCGAGGCGACCTGATAGAGCAGCGGCTGAAAGAGATGGTGGTTGCGCCGATCGAGCAGCGTGACCGCGACCGGCGCCTTGGCGAGCGCCTGGGCGGCGGTGAGCCCGGCAAAACCGCCGCCAATGATTACCACCCTGGGCAAGGCTGCGGTCATGAGCGGCGCTCCTGGAGAGTAGGTCGGATCGACCGCGAAGCGTTGGGCCTCGCGCTTCCTCGCCGCGAGGTCCGCCATCGCCGACGATAGGGGGAATGTACTTCTCGCCCGAGCGTTTGGCAACGTGTCAGGAAAAGTCGCCGGCGTGAGAAAGCGCATGGCGAACCGCGGTCCGGCCGTGCGCGGATGCTGAAGACCCGCGGCGCCAACCGCGACGGTCCAGCGATACAATGCCCAGCAGCCTGTTGAAATATTCAACAGGCTGCTTGAGACAGCGAGCACTTACAAGCCTGAAGCGTCAGCAAAGAAATAACTTCGCTGGCGCTTCAGGCTTGTTTGGGGCGCTCTGGAGTTGCGTCGTGCCGGCCCCCGTCTGTCGGCTCATTTCGCGCGCGCCTCTTTCTCGCCGTTCCCTTGCCTGCGTCATGGCTGGTCAAGCCGACGCCAGTCCGGTAATGCGGATGCAAGCGATGGAACGCAAGTTGCGCCGGCCGTGGCATGGGGACGAGCCCATTTATACAATGCGCCCGCGGCTTTTTTGATCTGCTTGGCGTCGACCGGTGGTTGATCGGACTTCTTATCATCTTCAACCATCGGCTGGCCCAAAAGGCATTTGATCCACGTTTCCACCTGCCACTTCGGCGTGAAAATAACGACGGGCTCGTCGGCGGCCAGCGGCCAGCGGCGGCATATTTTTGCTCACGAGCTCTTCGAGGAGGGTTTTTCGCCGATCGACGCACGACAGATTATCGGCGTCGGTCATCACCAGCAACAGACAGGATGCCCTTCTACCTAACGTCCCGCGGCAAGCGGCGACTTGCGCCGGGAATTGAAGCCGCACCCACTGCGACGCGCAACCTTTGTTGATGGATAAGAACTTCACTGCGCGAGTGTCGTGCCCCGCCTGCTCCAAATAACGGCGAATCAAGTTGCTTTGTTCGGCGTCTTCCGTCAGCACGATGATATTCGCGACGCGTCGGCTCATGCTCCCTAGGTCTCCCACCCGCGGGCAATGATTTCGGCGGGAGTAAGCACGGTGTCGTCCGGCGGGGCGTAAGGTCGCGGCGGCGCGGTTGCCCAGCCATCGGGCCGTTCGATGATAATGCCATGCTGACTTGCAAGCTGGTTCATGAGCTCTGGATGATGCGAGGCGATCAAAACCTGAGCCGAATCCGACTGCTCGATCTTATCAGTCAGAGCCATTATCCAGGGCTGAATTTCCGAAAGGGCCACGAAGTTATCCGGTTCGTCTATGCAAAGTGTCGCGTTGTGCGTCAATCCGCAATGGAGCAAGGTATAGAGTCCCACCAAGGCCCTTTGTCCGTCGGACAATTCGTCGAATTCAGTGGAATCCACATTGGCCGCTTGCCCATTTGGAGAACGAACTCGGACGGAGAGTATTTTCGTTTTGGGCCCGAAGTCCTTTAGATAAAAACTGTCGAACCCATCAATCACTTCGCGCAACGTGTTACGAAGATTTTCCGTTCCGATCTCCTCCGCGATTCGGAGCCGCCAGTACCAAGCCGCGAAGTTGCCAAGGTCGGAGGTCGGGAATAGCGCTTCTTCCTCCGCCAGTGTTTCCATCCGCTTCGGGTCGATCTGGATGTAAATCAACCGAGAGAGCCATTCCTTGAATTCAGTTAAAAGGGAATTGTCAGCACGAGGTTCGATGAGCGACAGGAACGATTGTCGTGAATCAAACGGGAACTGCACACGATCCTGGAATTGATCGTTATGCAAATGAACAAGTCCCTCTGAGGTGGATCCCGTTTTTCGGACCACGGGGATAGATGGAAAGCGGGCGGCGGATCGGGGAGAAAGGAGGCCTCGTGGAGGGAACCATTTAGGAGAGCAACGATGCCTCGGAAGCGACGATTGTTCGATGGGTCTTTCAAGGCCAAGGTTGCCTTGGATGCGATGCGTGGCCTGAAGACGGTGAGTGAGCTGGCGGCGTTGCACAAGGTGCATCCGACGCAGATCGCGCTCTGGAAGAAGCAGCTCCAGGAGGGAGCGGCGGGCGTGTTCGAGTCGCCCTCGGCGAAGAAGGCGCCGACGGACGAGCCGAGCGCAGCGGAGCTTTACGAGCAGATCGGTCGGCTGAAGATCGAACTGGATTGGCTCAAAAAAAAAGTGGCCGAGAACGGTGGCTGAGCGGCGAAGCTGGATCGAGCCCGACGCCGGCGGCTTGAGCGTGCGTCGGCAGTGCGAGCTGTTGGGACTTCATCGGTCGAACCTCTATTACGAGCCCGTACCCGAGAGCGCCGACGAGCTACGGTTGATGCGTCTGATCGATGAAGAATATTTGCGGCATCCGCATTCTGGGAAGCCGGGGCATGGTGCTGCATTCTGGCGCGACAAGACGAGGTGGTGAATCGCAAGAAAATGCAGCGATTGCTGCGGAAAATGGGCCTGCAGTCGCTGGCCCCGCGGCCGAACACGACCCGGCGGGCCGCTGGCCACAAGGTCTATCCGTATTTGTTGCGAGGCGTGGAGATCGTGCGTCCGAACCAGGTCTGGGCCTGCGACATCACCTATGTGCCGATGCGGCGTGGCTACTTGTACCTGACGGCCGTGATGGATTGGTTCAGCCGCTATGTGCTGGCCTGGCAGTTGTCGAACAGCATGGATGTCGAGTTCTGTCTGGAAGCGTTGGAAGGAGCGCTCCGTCATGGACGGCCGGAGATATTCAACACCGACCAGGGCTCGCAGTTCACCAGCGGACAATTTACCGAGCGGCTGCAGCGGGAGTCGATCGCCATCAGCATGGACGGCAAAGGCCGAGCCATCGACAACGTGATGATCGAGCGGCTATGGCGAACGGTGAAATACGAGAACATCTACCTCAAGGAGTACACGACGGGAACCGATTGTCATGAAGGACTGAGCGCGTACTTTAACTATTACTGCCACGAGCGACCTCACCAGGGCCTGGCCAACCGCACGCCCTGGGAAACCTACCGCGGCAATCGTCGAACGCCTCGCTGACCACCATCTAAGAAACCCGCCCCCGTGGTCCGAAAAACGGGGTCCACCTCACTCTTTGAACAAATAAAGCGGTTTGCCATCGAGCGAAACCGATTCATGGCGCACGATCGGCCGCGGTGGATTCCCGGATTCGTGGATGTCCAATTCGTATCCGTAGAGGCCTCGTGGCGTGCGTACGTCGAGTGCGAATTTTTGCGAGGGATTTTCCTGCCAACGTGTCCGCGTTCGGCCGCCAAAGCGGCCCTCGCACTTACCATCGCGGATAATGAAGTCGCGAAGCGTCTCGAGCAAGCTTGAAAATCGTCGACTTTCCGGCGCCGTTCCGCCCCATCAACAACTGGATCGATCGCGGACGATATTCGAAATTGACGAGGCACTTATAATTGTCGCAGAACAGTCGCGTGAGCATGAAATAGCGCCTCGGTGAAATCGACGCCGCCAGACATTCGCGCCGCGAGTCCCGATTTACCCTGGCGAGCGGATATGAGGGCATTTTGGGCCCGACTGCCACGAGAGTCAAGATAAAGCGGCCCTCGCCGCGAGGTCCGCCATCGCCGACGATAGGGGGAATGTACTTCTCGCCCGAGCGTTTGGCAACGTGTCAGGAAAAGTCGCCGGTGGCGCGCGATAGACCGCGGCTCGGTCACGGGCGGATTCCGAGGACTCCCCGAAGGGGATGCGTCGGCTTCAGGTCTGATCGCCCAGCACTTCGCCGAGCACGTCTTCCGACACATAGATCGGCAGCGCCGGCTCGCATGTGACCGCCACGGCGATCGCGTCGGAGGGGCGGGCGTCGATCTCGATCAACTCGCCTTCGTGCCGCACGCGCAACCGCGCGTAGTAGGTGCCCTTCTTCAGTTCGCTGATCACCACGTCCTGAAATTCGCCGCCCAGGCATTCCACGGCGCTTACCAAGAGGTCGTGCGTGAGCGGGCGGGGCGAAAACTTGTGCGTCACCCGGCGGTCGATGCTCGTCGCTTCGAAGAGCCCGATCAATATCGGAAACGTCCGTTCGCCTTCGACCTCTTTCAGATAGATCAACTGCTGGTCGTTGATTTCGCTGATAATGATGCGAGACAATTCCATGTGGACCGGCATAACGGGGCCCCTTGCGCGAATACAGGCTCGATCGATCTCGGGAAGCGCTCTCGGCAAGCGCGATCGCTCGATTATAAATCTGCCATGCGCTATGTGCCATGCCCGGCGGAAAACCGCCCGAATCGTGGGTCCTGCCTGGGCGCCGGTCAATGCGGAAGCGGGCTTGCGTAGCCGAGCGCCACATGCTACGCGATCAGCGCCGCGGGTCTCGGCCCGATCTACCGTCGCTTCCTCGCGAAAGCCGCCAGCCGCGCCGCCGCCGCCGCATGCTGCTCCTCGAGCTGCGCGAGCGCGTCTCGCTCCTTGCGAATCACGGCCTCGGGCGCCCGGCTCACGAAGTTCTCATTGGCCAACTGCTTCTGCTTGGCCGCCACGGCGCCCACGAGCCGGGCCAGTTCTTTTTCGCCCCGCGCGATCTCGGCCTCGACATCGATCAGGTGTTCAAGGTCGACGAACACTTCCCAGCCGGCGCCGGCAACGCTGGCGCTCGCGGCCGGCGGCCTCGCATCGGCGCCCCAGGCGGTGGCGGTGGCTCCGGCCATCGAATGAAAATAGGGTCGCATCGGTTCGAGCAGCCCCCGCGTCGCGTCGTCGCAGCGCACGCTGAACCTGATCGGCGTCTTCGGCGGCACATTCTGCCGGCTGCGAATTTCCCGCAGCCCCGAGAGCACTTGTTGAAAAAGCGCGAACTGCGCTTCGATTGCTCGATCGATCCGTCGTGCGTCGGCCGCCGGCCAGGGGGCGATCATCACGCTCTCGGCCGCCGGCGCCGGCTGCTCCAAACCGCGACTCGGCGCGACCGTGCCCAAGAGTTGCCAAATCTCTTCGGTCACGAACGGCACGATGGGATGCAACAGCCGCATCAGCCGATCGAGCGCGTCGGCCAGCACTCGCTGCGCCGCGGGCCGGGTGTCGGGCGCCGCGAGGCGCGACTTGGCCATCTCGACATAGAAACTACAAAACTCGTTCCATGCGAAGTCGTACAGTATTCGGGCCGCGTCGCCAAAGCGAAAGCTCTCGAGCGCCGCCGTCACTTCGCCGGTCACGCTCGCCAGTCGGCTCAGCAGCCAGCGATCTTCCACGGCCAGTTCGGCGTCGGAAGTAGGCGCCGGCGCGTAGCCGTCGAGATTCATTTGCGCGAAGCGAGCCGCGTTCCAAAGCTTGTTGCAGAAGTTGCGGGCCAGTTCGAATCGCTCGCTCACCACCGCGCCGCGCGGCAGCGCCACATCGGCCGGCGCCTTGGCCCACTGCGTGGAAAACGGCTTGCCGCAGTGCTTGCATTCGACCCGCGCGAGCACGCGATTTTTCTTCGTCTGCTCGATCAAACCCTTGCAGTTCGGGCACTCGAACTCGACCGGCATCCGCACATCTTGCGTGTCGGTGGTCATGTGCGCGAGGGCGAAGCGCATCGCGTCGGCGCCGAACTTGTCGATCACATCGAGCGGGTCGACGCCGTTGCCTTTGGTCTTGGACATCGTTTCGCCGAATCCATCGAGAATCTTGGGATGGATGAACACATCGCGAAACGGAACATCGCCCACATTGTAGAGGCCCGTGAGCACCATCCGCGCCACCCAGAGCGTGATAATGTCGCGGCTCGTAATCAGCACGCTCGTGGGATAATAATAGGCAAGCTCGGGCGTGGCTTCAGGCCAGCCAAGCGTCGAGTGCGGCCACAGGGCCGAGCTGAACCAGGTGTCGAGCACATCGTCGTCTTGGCGAATCGCGTGGCCGGGCACGGCGTCGGGGCGAGATCATCTTCGCGCGAACAGATGAGCCAACCGGCGCCTTCTTCGGCCTCGAGCCAAGCAATGTCTTCGCGGTCGGCGAACGCGCGTTCGAGTTCGGCCCGGCTCACCGTGGCGCATGCCAGATCGGAATCCGATGGCCCCACCACAATTGCCGACTCACCGGCCAGTCGCGCTTTTCGCCGAGCCAATCGAGATAGCCGTTGGCATAGGCGCCGGCGTGATTTTCACCCGCCCGTCGGTCACGGCGTCCATGGCCGACTGGGCCAGTTCGTCCATGCGCACGAACCATTGATCGGCCAAGTAAGGCTCGATCGGAGTTTTCGAGCGATCGGAATGCGCGAGCTCGATCTCGCGATCTTCGATCGTCTGCATGAGCCCCAGCGCTTCGAGATCGGCCACCACGCGGTCGCGGGCCTTGAGAATCGCGAGGCCCTCGTAGGGGCCGGCCGCGACATTCAGCGTGCCGTTGGGATTGAGAATGTTGATCTTTGGCAGGTTCTGGCGCTTGCCCACTTCATAGTCGTTCGGATCGTGGGCCGGCGTGATTTTCACACAGCCGCTGCCGAGCTCCGGCTTGGCCCAAAGATCGGCCACGAGCGGAATCTCGCGATCGATGAGCGGAAGCCTGAGCATGCGTCCGGCCAGGGCCATGTCGCGCAGTGTTTCCAGTTGTGGCAAGAGGCTCTGGCGCCGCTCGGCCACGTCGGCAAGTTGGGCTTCGATCGCCGCGCGATCTTTGTCGCTGGCTTCGGCCAGTTTCGCGCGGAGCGCGGCTTCGTGCCGCCGCCAGCGCCGCGGCCGGATCGGGATGCACGGCCACGGCCGTGTCGCCGAGCATCGTTTCGGGCCGCGTGGTGGCGATAGTCACATGCGTCGGCTCGCCCGGCCGGGGATCGATCACCGGATAGCGAAAATGCCAGAAGTGCCCCGCCACGGTCTCATGAAACACTTCGTCGTCGCTCACGGCGGTCTGGAGAAACGCATCCCAGTTCACGAGCCGCTTGCCGCGATAGATCTTGTGATCTTGAAACATGCGGAAAAACGTGTGCCGCACGGCCCGCGTGCAGACCGGGTCGAGCGTGAACCGCGTGCGACGCCAATCGCAACTCGCGCCCATCTTGGCCAATTGGCCGAGAATGCGGTGCTCGTATTCGTTTTTCCAGGCCCAAATCCGTTCGACCAATGCCTCGCGGCCGAGATCGTGTCGAGTCTTCTTTTCTTCTTCCAGAAGTCGCCGCTCGACCACGGCTTGGGTGGCGATGCCGGCATGATCGGAGCCGGGCATCCACAGTGTGTTGTAGCCCTGCATGCGGCGCCAGCGAATGAGCGTGTCTTGCAAGGTGTTGTTGAGCGCGTGGCCCAGGTGCAAGGCGCCGGTCACATTGGGCGGCGGAATCACGATCGTAAACGGCTTGCGGCGCCGCTCCGGATCGGCGTTCGTGTCCGGATCGCCGTTCGAGTAGCCGCGCTCGCGCCAAAAGGGCAGCCAGCGGGATTCGGCCCCGGCGTGATCATACTGCTTGGGAAGCTCGGCCGCGGAGGTCGAAGGCCCAGTGGCGGCCGAAGGCGATGCTTTGGCCGGGGGTAGGGCGTCGCCAGCGGGCTCTGGTGTGGGTCGGGCCATGGTGGTGAATTTGGTGGGGCCGCGGATCGCCGTCCGTGGCTCGCATGGAAGGTGCAAGAGAATAATGCGACGCCGGATGCACTCGCGCCCGAGCGCTCGACAACCTCCGGCGGCGTTTCCGCGGAAAAGCTACCGAGCGACGGCGCTGGGCCGCCGGGCGCGGGATTCGTCCTTATACAGCTTATATTCGAAGCTGTCGACCAGCGCGATCCAGCTGGCCTCGATCACATTTTCGCTCACGCCCACGGTGCCCCACACCTCGTGCTCGTCGCGGCTTTCGATTACCACGCGCACTCCGGCCGCCGTGCCCGCCTCGCTGTTGATGACCCGCACCTTGTAGTCGACAAGCTGCATGTGGGCCAAGTTCGGAAACGCGTCGGCCAGGGCTTTGCGCAGCGCGGCGTCGAGGGCGTTGATCGGGCCATCGCCCTCGGCCACGTCATGGCGAATTTCGTCGCCCACGCGGAGCTTGACCGTGGCCTCGGTCGTCACCAAACCCGCCGTGTCGGTCTCGACATTGATCCGGTAATGCAGCCGCTCGAAGTGTGGGCGATAGCGCCGGCGGATTTGCGCGAGCAGATCGAAGGAGCCTTGCGCGGCCTCGAACTGGTAGCCACGATTCTCGAGCTCCACGACACGGGCCAAAATCCGGTCCATCACCTCGCGGTCTTGCGGCAGATCGCGATCGCTGGTGAGCGCCATGATGTTCGACCGGCCCGAAAGCTCGCTCACCAAGATGCGTCGCTCGTTGCCCACGCTCTCGGGCGGCACATGTTCATAGCTGGCGCTGACCCGCGCCACGGCATGCACATGCATTCCGCCCTTGTGAGCAAAGGCGCTCGCGCCGACAAACGCCTGTCCTGGCCGCAGCCGCAGGTTGGCGGTTTCATAGACAAAGCGCGACAGCTCGGTGAGCCGCTCGATCGAGCCGGGCGCGAGCAGTTCGTAGCCACGATGCTTGAGCGCGAGATTGGCCACGATCGACACGAGATCGGCATTGCCGCAGCGCTCGCCCAAGCCATTGATCGTGCCTTGCGCATGCACGGCGCCGGCGCCGATCGCGGCGAGCGTGTTGGCCACCGCGAGCTCGCAATCATTGTGGCAATGAATGCCGAACGGAAGATCGACCTTGCCTTGAGCTTCGCGCAAGATGGCGGCGATTTCGCCGGGCAGGCTTCCGCCATTGGTGTCGCAGGCCACGAGGATACTGGCGCCGGCGCCGGCGGCGGCTTGCAAGGTCTGCGCGGCGTAAGCTGGGTTCGACTTCCAGCCATCGAAAAAGTGTTCGGCGTCGTAGATCACTTCCCGGCCGGCGTCGCGCAAGAAGCGAACGCTGTCGGCGATCATCGCCAGATTTTCTTCCAGCGACACGCGGAGCACTTCCTTGACATGAAAATCGGAAGTCTTGCCGACAAGCGTGATGGTTTGAGCGCGCGAAGCGACGAGCGCTTGCATGCCTGGATCGTCTTCGGCCTTGAGGCCGCGGCGGCGAGTCATGCCAAAGGCGGTCACGCGGGCGTGCTTGAGATCGAGCTGCCAAACGCGTTCGAAATACCGAGCGTCTTTCTCGTTCGAGAGCGGATAGCCGCCTTCGATATAGTCGAAGCCCAGGCTATCGAGCCGCTCGGTGATTTGGAGCTTGTCTTGGAGCGAGAAGTTGACGCCTTCGCCCTGGCTGCCATCGCGCAGCGTCGTGTCATAGATCTGCACGCGCATTGAAAAACCGACCTCTAGGAAAAAACACCGAGCGCCCTCGCCCCGCGAGGTTCCGACACTATCGTACCCGACGAGGTTCGCGACAGAAACGGCGCGAGCCGCGCCGGCGGCTCGAAGCCCGCGATCCAATGCGGGCGAGCCCAAGTAACTAGTGCGCCCGACAAGCCTGAAGCGCCAGCGAAGGAATATGTTGAGCTGGCGGCTTAAACGCCGCGGGGACCTTCGCTTGCGCTTCAGGCTTGTTTTTCGACAAACCCGTCATGACGGGTTTGAACCCGCACTAGGATTCATAAAACTGGCACAGGCCCCGTGGGCTGGTTTCCGCCTACCACCGGGCCTGTGCCGTGAATCGCGTCTCGCTGGGGTGGCGAGACGCGACACTTGTTTTATTTTAACATGCGGCCGACCGAAAATCTGCTCGCTCACGCAAGTTCGCTCGGTGGGCCGCAACCCCGAATGCACTCAGACCGCGACCGCGTCGGTCTCGCCGGTGCGAATGCGAATCGCGCCGGACAAGTCGGTCACGAAAATCTTGCCATCGCCCACCTGGCCGGTGCGCGCAGCCCGCAGGATCGTGTCGATCACTTCGCGCGAATGATCATCGGAGGTGACGACCTCGATCTTGACCTTGGGCAGAAAGTCGACGGCGTATTCAGCGCCGCGATAGGTTTCCGTGTGGCCCTTCTGCCGGCCGAAACCGCGGACTTCGGTCACGGTCATGCCCTGCACGCCCTTGGCGTTCAGCGCGTCTTTGACTTCTTCGAGTTTGAAATGGCGAATGATGGCTTCTACTTTCTTCATGGCACACCTTCCTGATTCGTTTTACAGCCGCGAGTTGTTTTTTCTTGTTGTGCTTCATTCGCCGAGCGACGAACGCAAGCGGCAGGCCCTTGGCGACTCTCATGGCCTTTCCGGCAATCCCTTAATGCACGCCTTGTGCCATCGCGTGGCTCAAGCCCGAAATGCGTGAGATGGTTGATCGTAAGTCGCGATAGAATTGCGGTTTAAGCACGACAATTTTGTTCCGGCCATCCGGCGGCGCTGAATCCCGAGATTCGCGCCGCCGTGACGCCTTGGGCCGCCGCCTCTGGTTCGCAAGGCACATGCACGAAAGCAGTTGCGCCTTGGCTCGCACTCACTCGCGCCGTCAGAACCCTGTCACATGGGTGTGAATATGTGCTGGGAGGGGCGAGTTTCCGTCGCTCACCCGCTTACAAGATCCAACGGCAAACGCACGGCTCGCGCGGCGCCGAGCGGCGAATCGAACTCCGTGCCGGGGGCATTGCACTCGCGACGGAGATAAGCCAAAGCCAAGGGCGCGGCAAGCGTGGGCGAATAGCAGCTCGACGTGACATGCCCCGCCGGTTTGCCGTCGCGCGTGAGCTCGAGGCCGGGCGCCGGCAGCGGCGCGCCCGGCTGGGCGGCGAGGAAGCACACTCCCGCCAGTGTGCGGTTCACATGCCCCAGGGCGTCGATGCGAGCCACTGTTTCTTGCCCCAGGTAGCAACCTTTGACGAAACTGATCGCCAACCGGTCGCGATCGACCTCTTGCGGCAGATTCTTTTCCGTGATGTCGAGGCCCTGGAGCGGCCAGCCCCATTCGATCCGGCGAGCGTCCCACGCGGCATGGTCAATGCCCCGAGCCCCCGCCGCCACGAGCGCCGCGCCGATCGCCGCCTTCGCCTCGCGCGGGCCATCGATCAGAAACCCGACCGGGCCGGCCATGCTCGTGCGGCGAATCCAAACCTGCTGGCCGGCAATCGCGGCCGGGGCGATCGTGTGCGGCTCGCTCGGAATCTCGGCCACGCCCGCCGCGGCCAGCGCCTCGGGCGCGCGGGCCGGCGAGCAACCACTCGGCCCGCTCTTGGCTGCGATCGGCGAGCGTGACCTTCTCGGCGAAAAGATATCGGTCCAAGTGCGCGATGAGCTTTTCGGCTTGGCCGGGAGTCGTTTCATACACCAGCCGCTCGGGCTCGTGGTACACGACCCCATGCCCCAGCGTTTTACCTTGGGCCGAAAGCACGAAAGTCTCGCAACCCGCGAGCGGCGCCAGTTTGCGAATTTCGTTGGTGACGAAATTGTGCAAGAACTTCGCCCGGTCGGGACCCGCGATTTCAAGTTGCGTGCGATCGTCGAGCGCCAAAAGCCCGGCGCCATCGAACGGCGAGCGATCCACCGAGAGCGTGTTGGTCATGGCGATTGCGCCCATGGAGGGGCCGAGGCCCAAAGAAGATATCAACCCAACAAAGTATCAGTTTTCTTCCGGCTCGGCCATTTCTTCCGGTTCCGCGAGCCGCATGTTGCGCGTTGGCCAAGAACACGCAGGAATCGTGGCGAGCCACCAGCCGACGCACTTCGCCCGCGTCGGCCATCGGCGCCATGCCGAGCGATTCGACCACCTCGGCCTCGAGGCGGCTGAGCAGATACACGCGATGGCCCTCGAGCGAGTGAATGAGCTGCGCGGCCGCGAGCGCATCGTCGGGCCGCTCGTGAGTAATTGCATGCAGGGCGTCTTGCGGGCTCTCGGCCGAGGAGAGAAATTGCATCGCCGGGCCCGGCGGAGTGTCGAGCTCCGAGAGAATCGCGATCGCCCCGCCTTCGCGCGCTGCCCGCTTGGCGGCGGCGAGCGCGCGGGCCACGTGGTCCCAGGTTTGCTGGGCCGGTCCGCCTTCGATGGCCGCCACCACCAGATCGGCTGGCTCCGGAACCGAAAATCGCCAAGCTTCATCGCAGCGGCTTTGCGTCCATTGTTCCACGGCCCGGCTCTCGCCCGCCGCGACCGCCAGCACACTATCGCCCGGCCCCGGCACGACACGAATCGAAAACATCGCGCCGAGCAACCACTCGACCTCCCGGGCTTGTTGCCGCAAGCGATTGCGCTGCACCGGCGAGGCGGCCGTCTTCGGCGAGCGATAGCGAGCGCGAGCCGCCGGGTCGGCGAAAGCGGGATACATGCCCTCGCTTGGCGATTGCAATCCGCCGGGCGTTTCCAATCGGGCGCAACCGATCGGGACTAAAAAATCGGCCTCGCAGATCAGCCGGTTCAAATAGACCGGCTTGCCCTCGCCGATGTTCGCCAGATACGCCAGCGAGCCGCGATCGGTCGGATCATGCCGGCGTTCATCGAGCCGCGGCTGGCCGGCGCGGGCCGATTCTTGCAAACCACCGAGCCGAGCCAACGTGGCGGCCTCGAGCGCCCCGTCTTCGGGCGCGAGCAGCACGCAGATATCCGCCGGCTCGACGCCCGCGTCGCTAAACCATTCGACCACCGCGGCGACGACCTCGTTGGCCCGCGGCACGCCATGTTCCACCACGATCACGATGTGGTCGCCCGGCACGACCGCCTCGGCCAGCGGCGGAAATTCAAGCGGCTCCGCCAGGGCCTGACACACGGCGAGAGCAATGTCCTCGGCCGGCTCTCCTCGCGGCGCCGGGCAGTCGACCACGATCGCGCCGGCCGGCGCATCGATTTCCACGCGATTTTGGGCGCCAAAGCGCAAACATGTAGCCATGCCTCGCATCATAGGAGGGCCCCGGCGCCCCGGTCAAGTTGCCGCCCGGCCTCGCGCATCTCGCGATTGGCGACGTGAATCGCGCGGCTGGCGACTGGCGCTGGCCCTTTTTTTTGCTATCATCGGCCTCATGGTCGTCGCCCCTCAATCGAAACGTCCCGCGGCCGAGCCAGCCGGCGTGCGCGTGCTCATCGTCGACAACGACGCGCCCCATGCCCAAGCGGTGGCCGAAAGCCTCGAGCGCGTAGGCTACCACTGCGCCATCGCCACGAGCGGGCCCGAGGGACGCCGTAAAATCGAGTCCGAGGCGTTCGATCTGATCATCACCGATCTGATGATGAACGAGGTCGACGGGCTTCAGATTCTTTCGGCCGCCAAAGAGGCGCTGCCCGACGCCGAGGTGGTGCTCGTGACCGGCCATGGCACGGTGCCCTCGGCCGTGGCCGCCATGCAGCAAGGCGCTTTCAACTACCTACTCAAACCGCTCGACCTGGGGCAATTGCGGGCCGTGGCCGAAAAAGCGGTCGCCAGCGTTCGCCTACGGCAAGCCAATATCGAGCTGCATCGCCGGCTCGACGAGCGATTTGGTTTCGAGGGCCTGATCGGCTCGAGTCCGCAAATGCGCGACGTGATCGATCGTCTCAAGCGCATCGCTCCGACCGACGCCAGCGTGCTGATCCAAGGGCCGACCGGCTCGGGCAAGGAGCTCGTGGCCCAGGCGATTCATCAGAACAGTCCGCGCAAGAACAAGCCGTTCGTGGCGCTGAACTGCGCCGCGCTGAGCGAAAACATTCTCGAAAGCGAGCTCTTCGGCCATGTGCGAGGCGCCTTTACCGACGCCTCGACCGACCGGATGGGCAAGTTCGAATATGCCCACGGCGGCACGCTGTTTCTCGATGAAGTCGGCGATATGCCGCTGGCCACGCAAATCAAACTGCTTCGAGTGCTCGAAAACAACGAGATCACGCGTGTCGGATCGAACGATGTGGTGCGTGTCAATGTCCGCATCCTGTCGGCCACGAATCGCAATCTCGAGGAATCGATCGAGGCCGGCGCGTTTCGCAGCGATCTCTATCATCGGCTCAAGGTGATTACGATTCGGCTGCCCCGGCTCGACGAGCGCGGGCAAGATATTCCCCTGCTCATCGAGCATTTCATCAAACTCTTCGCCAAGCGGCATCATAAATCGATTCGCTCCATGTCGGCCGCCGCGCGGCGCCGGCTGCAAACCTACCATTGGCCCGGCAATGTGCGGCAGCTGCGCAACGTGGTCGAGAGCATGGTGGTGGTCGATTTCGATGGCGTGCTCGATGTCGACGATCTCCCCGCGGAATTGACCGACGAAACCACCCCGACCACGCCCTTGCCCGCGGGCGGAGGGCTCGAAGCGCTCGTGGGCCGGCCGCTGGCCGATGTCGAGCGGCTGTTCGTCGCCGCCACGCTCGAACGCGCCGGCGGCAATCGCGAGGCCGCCGCCGAAATGCTCGGCATCGGCCAACGCACGCTATATCGCAAGATCAAGGATTTTCAGTTGTAACGCCCCGCGAAGCGTCCATCACCCGGCCCTCGCCGAGAAGCGCGAGGGCGCCGGAATGGGATTATGACGAGCCCGAAAACGCAGCGCCTCTGGAACGGAGTCGAGTTGCTCATGCCGGATATTCAGCGTTTAACTCAAGCGGTGGTCAACAAGATCGCCGCCGGAGAAGTCATCGAGCGACCGGCGAGCGTGGTCAAGGAGTTGATGGAAAACGCGGTCGACGCCGGCGCAGGCGCATCGAAGTGACCGTCGTGCAAGGCGGGGCCGATCTGGTGCGCGTGAGCGACGACGGCTGCGGAATCGTGCCCGAACAGTTGCCGCTCGCGATCGACAGCCACGCGACGAGCAAGATTCGCGACGCCGACGATCTGTTTCGCGTGGCGACGCTCGGCTTTCGCGGCGAGGCGCTGGCGTCGATCTCGGCCGTGAGTCATTTTCTACTCCGCAGCCGCACGAGCGACGACGCCGCCGGCTACGAGCTGCGCACCCACGGTGGCGAAAGCGAACCCGTGGCCCCGTGCGGTTGCCCGGTGGGCACGACGGTCGAAGTCAAGAATCTGTTTTTCAACACGCCAGTTCGCCGCAAGTTTCTCCGCAGCACGCAGACCGAGATGGGCTACGTGGCCGAAGCCTTTACCCGAATCGCGCTGGCCCAGCCCGGCATTCATCTCACGCTCCGCCACGGCGAGCGGACCGTGTACGAACTGCCGGCGGCCAGTGATTGGCGCGGCCGGATCGAGGCGTTTTTCGGCGCCGAATTGGCCTCCGCCCTCATACCGGTGTCGAGCCGCGATGGCGAGCTGAGCCTCGAGGGCTTCGCCGCCAATCCGAGCCAAAGCCGCTCGAACCCCAGAATGCAGTATCTGTTTCTCAATGGCCGCGCCATTCGCGATCGCTCGCTCCAACATGCCTTGGGCGAAGCCTATCGCGGTCTCTTGCTCACGGGCCGGTTCCCAATCGCGTTTTTGAAGATCGGCATGCCGCCCGACTTGGTCGATGTCAATGTGCATCCCACGAAGCTCGAAGTGCGGTTTCAGGAATCGGGCCGGCTCTACAGCGTGCTGCTCGGCGCTCTGCGCACCCAGTTTCTCACCACCGATCTCACGGCCCGCTTGCAGCCATCGGCCACGCATGAAGCCGCCGAAGCGGTCGACTCCGCACATGCCGAGCGCACACGGCGCGAGCTGGTGGATTGGGCCAAGGGGCGGCTTGAAGAACGCGTGGCCGGAGCGGCCGGCCAACCTCGCGGCACGGCGGGGTTGGGCCTTGTGGAACGCATGCCGGGCGGCGATGGCGACCATCGTCCGGCCAATGCCGCGATGAGCGCCGCGGCCCCGGCTTGGAATCCGCCGGCGCGCGGACCGCTGGAGCTCGAACGATTTGACCGCGGCCTGTTCCAGGCCGATGCCCGCGCGAGCGTCGCCCAGACCGACGGGGCCGAAGACCCCTTTGCTCCGCCCGCGCGCGGCCGCCGAGGATACGCGACGCGGCGACTCGAGCCCCGGCGCCAGGGAGCGGGCCACAAGCAGCCCGCGGCGCGCTGCAGGTTCACAATCGTTATCTAATCGCCGAGAGCGACGACGGCATGATCGTGATCGATCAACATGCCTTGCACGAACGGATTCTCTACGAAGGTTTGCGCGAGAAAGTGCTCGCCGGCGAGCTCGAATCCCAATCGCTCCTGGTGCCCGAGCCGGTGGATTTGAATCCGGCCGAGGCGGCGGCGGTGCTCGAATCGCGCGAGCTTCTGGCCCGACTGGGCGTGGCGGTATCGCCCTTCGGCGGCGACACGGTGCTGGTTTCGAGCTATCCGGCGATGCTCTCGGGAGTCGCCCCGGCGGAAGTGCTCCGCGAACTGGTCGATCGGCTGCTCTCGGGCGGGAAGCAGCCCGATCGCCGCGATGTGCTCGACGAGCTGCTGCACATGATTTCGTGTAAAGCCGCGATCAAGGCCGGCGACCGTCTGACGCCCGACGAGATCGCCGCGCTGGTCGAGCAACGCCACCTGGCGCAAGACTCGCATCATTGCCCGCACGGCCGACCGACGGCGCTGATCTTTACGCGCGAAGAACTGGATCGGCAGTTCAAGCGCATCTGAATCGCGCTGGGGCCTTTGCGCGAGACGGTTTTAGGGCGCCATGCTAGCGGCGCCGGCGCGCCAGCAGCATTGAATTGCTCAATTCGCGGGCCATCTTCCTCAATCCGCGCGATCGGCACAACCGATCAACTCCGTAAGGCTTCTCGCGCTTGCCGAGGCCGCAAAGTCCGTTGTTCGCGCTGCTGGGTGTTTGACACGCGGCTTTTTTACACGGTCCCCGATGCTCGTGCGTGGGCGACAATTCGATTTCATCCGCGGCGCAACGCGCGAGCCGAGGCCGACGAGCCGATGGCGCTTGATCGCGCTGGGTTGTGCGTTGGCGCTGTCGAGCTGCGCGAGTCCGGCGCATCGCCGGGGAACGAAAATCGTCTTGCCATCGGAGGAGCCTTCGAAGCCGGCGGCGATTGCGAAGCCGGCCGCGGCGGATTCATGGGTCCCTAGTTCGACAAACGCCCCGCGCGGCTTGCTCAATCCGCCGGAAACCGCCTCGCTGATGCCGCAAGCGGCGGAGCGCGTGCCCGAGCAATCGCCCCAAGCGACGGGCATCGCCACCGTGGCTTACAACTCGCCGCTGGGGGCTGGCGCCGATTTCGAAAACACGAATTGGTCCGCCGCGATCACGCCGCTGCCGCCGATCGATGACGTCGTGGCGATGGCAGGCCAGGGGACGGGCGCCGGTGGAATCTCGCCGCGTTCGCCGATATCGCTCGCGGCGGCGCGGGAGGCCGAGACGATTCCGCCGCCGCCCGACCAGCCGCATCCGCGTCTGGAAGACCGGCTCAAAATCCCGCCCGACCTGCCGGGCGCCACGGCGGCGAAGCTTCAGTTGCCGCCCTACGATATCGAACATCCCCAACGGCGCTCGAAGATCATCGACGAGCTCTTTCCCGAGCCGCCGGCGATCATGCGATTGGCCACGCCGCGGCTCGATGTGGCCGGAACTCCGATGACGCTGCGGCAACTGCAAGACATCGCCTTGCAGAGTAGTCCGCTCTTGCCGCAAGTGGCGGGCGATGTGACATCGGCGCTCGGCGTGGCGGTGCAGCGCGGCACGCATCCGAATCCCACGATCGGTTACGAAGCCGACACCGTGGGCTCGTTCGGCACGCGAAACTATCAAGGCGTCTTCGGCACGCAAACAATCAAAACCGCCGGCAAGCTCGGCCTGGCCCGCGCCGCGGCCAACTTCGACGCCATGAATGCCCAACTCAACTTCCGCAAGACACGGGCTCAGTTGCTCGCCGATGTGCGGGCCGGATATTTCGCGGTGCTCGTGGCCCAAGAGAGCGTGGCGATCAATTCGGCCTTGGTGCAGTTCACGACCGAGGTCTATCGCATTCAGGTCGACAAGCTCAAGGCCGGATCGGGCGCCGGCTACGAGCCGGCGCAAATGCGCACGCTCACGGTGCAGGCCAAAGCGGCGCTGGTGCAAGCGCAGAACCGCTATGTTTCGGCCTGGAAGCAATTGGCCGCCACGGTGGGCCGGCCCGAAATTCCGCCCACCGAGCTCGAAGGTCGGGCCGACATGCCGGTTCCCACGCTGAACTACGAAGCGGTGTTGACCTGGGTCATCAACAATCATCCCGATGTGCTGGCTGGGCGTAATAGCGTGTCGCAGGTGCGCACGAATTTGCGGCTGCAAGAAGTCACGCCGGTGCCCGACTTGCAACTCTACGGCACGTTTCAAAAGGACTACACCTTGCCGGGCTTCCAGCGCACGAGCTACAACGTTCAGTTCGGCGTGCCGGTGCCGATCTTCGATCGCAATCGGGGCAATATCATCTCGGCCCAAGGCGATCTCCGGCGCGCTTCCCAGGAATCGCGCCGTGCGCAAAACAGCCTCACGGCCCAACTCGCCGACGCCTTCGAGCGATTCGAAACCAGTCGCGTTCAAACGCAATTCTATCACGATCAGATTCTGCCCGACTTGGCTCGCGCGTATCGCGGCGTGTATCAGCGGCATCAGCAGGAATCGATCCAGGTCGGCTTCGGCGACATTATCGTGGCACAGCAGAACCTCGCGGTGGCGATCGCGGCCTATGTCACCGCGCTCGGCGGCCAGTGGGCGGCGGTCACCGATATCTCGAATCTCATGCAGCTCGATGATCTCTGGGTGCTCTACGGCGCGAATCGACCGGCCGAGATCGAACAGAACGTTCCGGCCAAGGAGGCGCCCGCTCCATGAAGCGCCATCTCGATATCGCTGTCGTGACCGTGGGCGCCCTGCTGGTGGCCGCCCTGGGGACCGTCGCGCCGCAAGCGCGGGCCCAGCAGCCCGCGGCGCCGGCGCTGATTCCCAAACCGCTTGTTCCGGCGCGGCCGATCTGGCCGGCGCGACCGGAATCGCTCGACGCTCGCTCGGGCGGCGTGGCTCCCGCGGGCAATTCGGCGGCGGCCGGAGCGCCGCCCGCGCCCGAGCCGCTGCCAGTCGCCGCTCCGCCGCCCGATCCGCCGGCGCCACAGTGGGGCGATTATTCGAAACCCTTCCAGCCGCCTTTCACGCCGCCCACGATGCAATACACGCTCGCCGCGCCGCCGCGGGGCATTGTGCAGCCCTCGAGCGGGCTCGATTACCCGGCCATTGTGACCGATCCCGACAGCGTGCTGCCGATGGATATCGCGCGCACCCAGGGCATCAATCTCTTCCGTCCCGACGGCATCGCGCCGGCCGGCGTGATTGGCGACCATACCTTGCAAGCTGGGCAGGTGTTGGTTTCGTATCGCTATCAGGGCAGCTTCTTCGACCACAATTATGTCGGCTCGCATCAAGTGAGCGACGCGAGCGTGCAAACGGCGTATGCGTATGTCGGTTCGCATCTCTCGCGAAATCGCCACATGGCGCTTTTGGAATACGCTCCGACCGACGACTTCACCTTCCTCGCCGAACTGCCGTTTTACGACAACAGCATCGCTTATACGCAAGCCGGCGCGCCGAGCTATGGCTCGTCGTACACCAACATCGGCGATGTCAAACTCTCGGGACTCTATGTGCTGTTTCGCCGCCCGGGCCATCAGCTTCATGCCATGTTCGGCGTGAGCGCTCCGGTGGGCATCGAGTTCGATCAAAGCAATCCTGTTTCGCCGACTTTGCCCAACTTGCCCTATGATCTGCGGGTCACCTCGGGCACCTGGGACCTGCTGCCCGGCCTCACCTATCGCGGCCAGTCGCGCGATTGGACTTGGGGCGCCCAGGCCACCGGCGTCGTGCGCACCGGCATCAACGCCTTTGGCTACCGGCTCGGCAGCCAAGCCGATCTCACCGCATGGCTCGCCCGACGGCTGGGCGAACGCTGGAGCGTGTCGGGCCGCCTCGATGCGCTCCACTGGGGCAATGTCTATCGGGCCGACCCATCGCTCAATGTCGCGCTCGCTTCGCAAAACGATCCTGGCGCCCAGGGCGGCGAGCGGCTCAGCGGCCTCGGCGGCGTGAATTATTACCTGCCCGATGGTCGCCTGCCCGGCCAACGCTTGTCGGTCGAAGCCGGGCTGCCAATCTATCAACGCCTGAGCGGCCCGCAACTCGGCCTCGACTGGATCATCAACGCCAGTTGGAATCTGCTCTACTAAAGCCCTTTCGCTCCAAGGTCTTGCGCGGCGCGCCACGCCGAGGTGGCCCTTCGAGCCGCGCGGGCATAATATTGTGTGGGCGAAGAAGGTTGTGCCACGGGTCGGGTGAACGTCTTCTTTTTCCGTGTTTGTCCGTGGCTAGAGCAATCGTGACTAAAACAATCGGTTGCATCACAAAACACAGAGCGGAGCGTGTCATCATGGTTCGAGTGCGCGTGTTTGATAGGCGAGGGCAATTGGTCGGTCCCGTCGAGTCGCCCAAGGTGATTCATGACGACGCCGAGTGGCGCGCCCAGCTTACGCCCGAACAGTTTCAAATCGCTCGCGGCAAAGGCACCGAGGCCCGCTTCTGCGGCACGCTGCTCGATAACAAACGCGCGGGCGTCTATGCCTGCATATGCTGCGACCTGCCGCTCTTCGCATCGCAGGGCAAGTTCGATTCGGGCACCGGCTGGCCGAGCTTCTTTGAAGCGATCGCGCGGGAGAACGTGATCGAATCACGCGACACGAGCCACGGCATGGTTCGCTCCGAGATTCTCTGCGCCCGCTGCGATGGCCACTTGGGCCATGTCTTCGACGACGGACCGCCGCCGACGCATCAGCGGTTTTGCCTCAACTCGGCGTCGCTCCGATTCGTCGACGCCGAGTCGCTCGCTACACTGGCCGATCCCCGAGCCGATGTTTCGCCAGAGAGCGCAAGCCTTGCCTCGGAGCCCGGCGCGCCCGAGCAGACCAGCCCCTTCACACAGCGCGCCGCTTCTGGCGCGGGCGGCGCGACCTTGGCCTCGGCCATCTTCGCGGGCGGCTGCTTCTGGTGCACGGAAGCGGTGTTCGAGCAACTCGAAGGAGTGGTCGATGTGCAAAGCGGCTACATTGGCGGGGCGCGGGTCACGGCGCATTACGACCGAGTATGTGGCGGCGACACCGGCCACGCGGAAGCAATTCGAGTGACCTACGATCCGAGTCGCATCGGCTACGAGCAACTGCTCGATGTCTTCTTCGATGCCCATGATCCCACGCAACTCAATCGCCAAGGCGCCGACTCCGGCACGCAATACCGCTCGGCGATCTTTTATGGTAGCCCCGCGGAACAGGCGGCGGCCAGCGAGCGGATTCGCCGGCTCAACGAGCAAAATGTTCACGGCCGCCCGGTGGTGACCACCCTCGAACCCGCCGGCGAATTTTACCCGGCCGAGGACTATCACCAGGATTACGCGCGCCGCAATCCCGACCAGCCCTATATTCGCGGCGTGTCGACGCCCAAGGTATGCAAGGTGCGCGAGAAACACGCTTCGCTCGTTAACCCGCGCCGCTGAGAAAGCGGCGTGGCCAAGGCGGCGCCAGGGAAAGCCGCGTCGCTAATGTGTCAAGGCCGCGAGATCAGGTCTTCGAGCTTCTCGGCCAGCGGCGTTTCCGTGAAGGAGCTGTCGCCCGTGGCCTGGGCGATGCGCACGACGAGCAGCTTTTGGGAGTAGCGTTCGTCTTGCGCTTCCATGAAGAACCAGTAGCCGACGCTGCCCTTGCGCTCGGGCAAGCAGGTGATGAGCAGCATTTGGCCCGGCGCGAGCGGCACATCGAGCTTGAGCCGGTCGAAGGTCTTTTGCGGGCGCGAGGCTTCGGGCCGCAACACGCCATCGCTCGCCGACCAATGTTGCCGTGGGTCGCCATATTGCAGTTCCGGCGTGGCTTCGAGCCGCACATGGCCATCGGCCTGTGGATAGGCTTTGAGAATAAAACGGCCATCGGCTTTCGGGTAGGTGCGGCCGCGCACCGCGTCGCCATCGCGTTCGAGCAACGGAAGTTGTTCGTAGGTCTTCGAGGCGATCACTTCGTTGCGCCAGCCGGCTCGGGTGAAGATGGCCCGCATCGTGACCGTCGGCTCGGTCATGAGTTGGTCGACGGTTTGTTGTCCCTGGCTGGCCGCGGGGATCGCCTTCTCGACGATCTTGAGCAGCTTGGCCAATTCGGCCGGCGGCTGCGGCCCGATAACGCCGGCCCGGAAACCATGCTGGGCAAGCTGGCGGCGAGTGTCGATGGGAATCTGCTGTTCGTCGACCTCTTGCCAGAGATCGACATTCACGCTTTGATCGTCGGGCGCGAAACGGGCCGAGAAAATTTCGAGGCCGACCGTTTCGGGCGAAGGCTGGAGCGGCCTAAGCGGCGAGACGCCCTTGGGCGTCGGCGCCAATAATTGGCAGCCGGCCAAACTCGCGCAACCGACCAGCAAGACCGCAATGCCTCGGCGGATCTGCATGGGGGGCTCAAGCCTTGGATAGCGGCGAAGAAACTTGCGGCGGCCCGCGCGGGTCGGCGGCTTGTGCCGAAAGATATTCGTTCGGCCGAATCAAGCAACCGCCGGCGCACGGCGCCCTCGCGTCGAGAAGAGGGGCGAACTGTATCGGCCGCCGGGTCGAGTGTCAAGCCGGGCTGCGGCGGCCGCGGCCAGAGGCGTCCGAGCGTCCAACGCGTCCGCGCGTCCGAGGCTCGCCCGGCTCGCCCCCTTGCGAGCAGACAGCGGCTTTCTTAAAACGGCATTCGCAATGCGAGCGGAGTCGGCTGGCCAATCTGCGCGCGACTCCGCTTCGCCCGATGTTTTTTACAGACACACCGCGGACAAGGTCCTCCACCCATGAACACGCGGCCGGCGACGAGTTACATGGTGATTCCCGCCCGGCTGGCTTCGACCCGGCTGCCGCGGAAGCTACTCTTGGCCGAGACCGGCAAGCCGCTAATTCAGCACACTTACGAAGCGGCGATTCGAGCCCAGCGACCGCGCGGGCTCTGCGTGGCCGCCGATCACGAAGAGATCGCCGCGGCGGTGCGATCTTTTGGTGGCGAAGTGCGACTGACGAGCCCCGACTGCGCGAGCGGCACCGACCGCGTGGCCGAGATTGCCCGCCAGATGCCCGACGTTGATATTTTCGTCAATGTGCAGGGCGATGAGCCGGAACTCGCGGGCGAAGCGATTGATCGCGTCGTCGCGATGCTCGAAGACGATCCGGAAGCCGCCATGGCCACGCTCGCCACGCCGATTCGCTCGCGGGAGATGCTCGACGATCCGGCGTGTGTCAAAGTGGTGTTCGCCCAGCCGGAGCCCCTGGCCGGCGCTTCGGTCGACCGCTCGCCGGGCGCTTTTTCGCCGGGTAATCGGGCGCTTTATTTCAGTCGGAGCATGATTCCCTTTGCCCGGCAGTGGCGCGACGGGCTGCTCGCGGCCGAACCGCCGGTTTTATTCTTGCATGTGGGGCTCTATGCCTATCGACGCGATTTTTTGCTCCGCCTCGCGTCGCTCCCCCGCACTCCGCTGGAAAAGCTGGAAAACCTGGAGCAACTGCGCGTGCTCGAACACGGATATTCGATTCTGGTGGGGGTTGTCGACGAACGCACGGTCGGCATCGACACTCCCGAGGATTATCGGGCCTTTGTCGCGCGGACCCGGGGGCGGTAAATTGGTGGTTTCGCCAGACGCTCTCCCTTCCCCCTGAGGATGATTGATGTCGAAACATATCTTCGTGACCGGCGGTGTCGTGAGCTCGCTGGGCAAGGGTCTCACCAGCGCTTCGATCGGCATGTTGCTCGAGCAGCGCGGGCTGAGTGTGCGCATGCAGAAGCTCGACCCGTATATCAATGTCGATCCCGGCACGATGAATCCTTATCAACACGGCGAAGTCTATGTGCTCGACGATGGCAGCGAGACCGATCTCGACCTCGGCCACTACGAGCGATTCACCAACAGCCCGCTCACGCGAGACTCGAACTACACCACCGGCCAGATTTATCTTTCGGTGATCAATAAGGAACGGCGCGGCGAATTTCTGGGCAAGACGGTGCAGGTGATTCCGCATGTGACCAATGAGATCAAGGAGGTGATCCACAAGCTCGCGGCGCCCGATGTGGATGTCGTGATCACCGAGATCGGCGGCACGGTGGGCGACATCGAGAGTCAGCCGTTTCTCGAAGCCATTCGCCAGTTCGCGCTCGAAGTCGGCAAGCGCAACTGCTTCTATATCCATCTGACGCTGGTGCCCTATCTGCGGGCGGCCGGCGAGCTCAAGACCAAGCCCACCCAACACTCCGTGGGTCTTCTAAGGCAGATCGGCATCCAGCCCGACGCCCTGATTTGCCGCACCGAGCGAAGCATGAGCCGCGAGGACCGCGAAAAGATCGCGCTGTTTTGCAATGTGCCGATCAACGCCGTGATCGAGGAAAAAGACAAGACCTTCTCGATCTACGAAGTGCCGATGAGCCTGGTCGACAATGGGCTCGATGAGCTGATCGTCGAGAGTCTGGGCCTCAAGGCCGGCAAGCTCAAGCTCGACCAGTGGCGTGAACTGCTGCATTCGCTCCGCAATCCGCGGCAAGAGATCAGTATCGCGGTCGTGGGCAAATACGCCGGACACCGCGACGCCTATAAATCGATTTACGAATCGATCGACCACGCCGGCATCGCCCATCAAACCCAGATTCGCATTCAGAGCGTGCAAAGCGAATCGATCGAACAAGAGGGACCCGAGCGGCTGCTTTCGGGATTCGATGGCATTCTCGTGCCGGGCGGATTCGGCGAGCGCGGCATCGAGGGCAAGGTCGAATCGATCCGCTTCGCCCGCGAGCGCGGGATTCCATTCTTCGGCATTTGCCTCGGAATGCAGTGCGCCGTGATCGAGTTCGCCAGAAACGTGGCCGGCCTTGACGGAGCGCATTCCACGGAGTTCAACAAAGACACGCCGCACCCGGTGATCTGCCTGCTCGACGAGCAAAAGACCATCACCGACAAGGGCGGCACGATGCGCCTGGGCGCCCAGCCGGCCAAGCTCGACGCCACCAGCCGCAGCGCCGCGGCCTATGGCGGCGAAACGATCAGCGAACGGCACCGGCATCGCTATGAATTCAACAACGTCTATCGCCAGCAGTTCGTGGCCCACGGCCTGAGGATCGCGGGCACAAGCCCCGACGGGGCACTGGTCGAGATCGTCGAGATCGCCGAACACCCGTGGTTCGTGGCGGTTCAATTCCACCCGGAATTCAAGAGCAAACCGACTTGCGCCCAACCGCTGTTCTCGGGATTTGTCGCCGCGGCGGTCGAGCGGCACATTGCTCGCGGGCCGGTAGGGCGCGAACATGTCGGCGGCGGTTGAGACGCTCGCGCGGAGGTCTCGCGATGCGCTGGTATCAGCCGCTGCTCTACCTTTGGGCGAGCCCGGCCAGCTTGCTGGGCCTGATCCCTGCAATGGTGGCCATCGCTCAAGGCGGATCGGCGCGGTGCGTGGGCGGAGTGCTTGAAGTGCATGGCGGAATCGTCACGGCATTCTTGCGCCGCGGATTACCCTGGGGCGGCCCCGCCGCGGCGATGACGCTCGGCCATGTTGTCTGGGGTCGCGATCCGGAGTGCCTTCGCGTCAGCCGCGAGCATGAACGCGTGCATGTGCGGCAATACGAACGCTGGGGCCCGCTCTTTATTCCGGCCTATCTGCTGGCGAGCCTCATCGTCCATTGGCAAGGCCGCGACGCCTATCTCGACAATCCGTTCGAGCGCGAAGCATACGAGGAAGCGCCGTGAAAGATCACGCCTTTTTCGGCCGCGGGTAAATCGTTCACGGGGAACCATCGAACAGCGCATTTTTCGGCCGCTGCCGCGCGCTGCTTGAACAGATTCAGCGCTTCCGCCGGTTTTGACGCTTCTTCGCCGGTTTCGGTATCGGTCGGCGGCTTGTCGACGCCGGCAATGCATTCAGCCATTTATCGATCTGATCAAAGTAATACTCGGCCGTGGTCCGCGCCTCGACGGCGATGTTTTGCAAAAAGCGGCGATCGCCGCGGTCGAGCGCCGAGACGCGCTCAACCCACGGCCGCAATCGGACATCGGCGCCACATTCCCGCAAGAAGGAAAGCATCTCCACGCCATAGTTCAAATGCAGCAGCACGGCGCTGGCCCGGACCCAATCGTCGACCGTTTCCGCGGGAAACCGGGCGCCGATTACTTCGAGAGCCTTCGACAAAGCGTCACGGCAGAGGCCCCAATTTGCGTCATAAGCGGCGAACACGGCTTCGTGAAGACGGAACGAGTCCTCGGCGTGATGCTCTTGGACATGTCGAAGCGGCTCAAACGTTTGCTTCGCGGCCTCAATGTCTGTGAAGACATCCCGTTGAAGCGAAACGAGTTTCTGGCGAGCCGCCTCGGCGCTAGCGTCGATTTCAAGCACCCTCACAAAAACCTTGGCGGCTTCGGAAAAGCGCATGCGGCATTCAAGAGAGAAGACGCCGAAGAAATACAAACCCGGCACGAAAATCGGGTTATGGATGAGCGCAATCTTGAAAGCCGCCTCGGCTTCGTCGAACTTGTCGGGATGTTCCCGAAATAAATTCCCGAGAATCGTCCAAACAACGAAGTTGTCGGGCTCAATCTCCAGGACCTTCCGGTAGGCGTGCTCCGCTTCGGTAAAACGTCCGAGACAATCTCGAAACAAGTTACCCAATCTTTCCCACCCAGGCGCGAATCGTCGATTGATTTCGATGGCTTTACGATAAGCATCCTCGGCTTCTTCGAAGCGTTCTCGATCCTGAAGGAATTTGCCGAGAAAAATCCACGTAAAGTAGCTTTGCGGTTGAATGGCGAGAGCCTTGCGAAGGGCCTCCTCGGCTTCTGCGAACCGCGCCGAAGTCGCACTCAGAAAGCGCCCCAAGGCAGTCCACACGCTGGCATTGTTTGGCGCCGCTTCGAGCGCTGTTTTGTACGCGGCCTCGGCTTCTTCGAAGCGATCGAGACGAAGGCAAAGTAAATTGCCAAGTTTGCCCCAAAAATAGGAATCATGCGGGTCGATCCTAATTGCTATGCGGTAAGAAGACTCCGCTTCGGTGAACCAACCTAATTTATTTTCTAAAATATCGCCCCAGTAAAACCACGCTCGGCCATCGTTGGATTTCGGCGCAAGATAATCTCTAAGTCGCGAACGAACTTCATCACTCAACTGCTGTCCGATCCGTGGCGATATTGTATCGAGCATGATTCCGAAGACATTGTGTTCGCACGCCTTCAGAAAAGCGCGATTCCAGTCTTTAACGTCATCAACCGATCGAAGCTGTCCACTCGCGAGACGCTGGCGGAACCAATCGACTGCGGTCGCACCATATTTTTCAACATCGTTTTCCGTTGCTCTCGTGATTTGCCCGCGGATCGTCGCTAATCGTTCTTCGCTCAGAATTGACGGCGTCATCCCCGGAAGACGCAAAACCTGATTGACGAAGTACCTCCGGTCGCCGAGAACTTCATCCGCAAATGTCTCCGGACTAACTGTTGAACCAACCGGAACCGAAGCCCCGATTCTGGCCCGCAATTCATGAAATTCCAACGTGGCCGGTTCGAGACGTGAAAAATCAAATTGCTGCACCAATTCCTTTCGAGCGTCGGCGTCTGTCTGCCTCAGCAGGTCGAGTTCCGCGTGTCGGGCAAGCTCAGCTTGGTCATTCGGATCGAGCGTGTGCCCAAGTGCTTGGGCAAATAAGAAGCGGTCGATGCTCAGATCTCGTTCGTTCCTCAATCGCTCAGCGAGTTGCGAGCGCTCCTTCGGCTCGTAAAAACTTTCGATGAAACGCACGAGAAACTCCGCTTCGCGCCGCCGACGCCGCGAAGCGCTGCGCATCAGAAACCAAATATTGAACAGCCGCTCGGCGATTTGAAACCCCGTTGAAGCGTGGCCGACAATTTCAAGCCGTTCCACAAAACCGGATTTTTCCAAACGGTCAAGCAGCGAGGACACAGTACCCGGCGGAAGTCCAGTCGCCTCCGCAAGGTTCCGGCCCGTGATCGGCGCCCAGTAGTCGGCGAGCGCGCTTACGACAACTTGTTGCTGCTCGGGCAGCTCTTCGATGCGGGCCTTGTAGAAAGGCGTGACACGATCGAGCAGGTTTTCGAGATCGACGAACACGCTCGGTGAAAAATCCTCGGCATAGAGAAAAAAGAGCATCGCGGCCGCGCGGGGGTTGCCGCCTGTAAGTTCGCGCATTGTCTTCAGACGCTCGGGATGCGAATCGACCCTGTCGCGCACATCGTTCCGGCCGGTGCGCTGAGCAAGCGCGACCAGTAGGGAGCGCATCTCGTCGACCGAAAGCGGGCTCAGATAATGAACTTTGAAATGATCGTAAAACGCAGCGCCATAATCCTGGCTGGCCAGCGGCGGGCTCGGGCTCGCGCCGATCAGGATCGGGCTGCCGGGACGCATCAAGATCTCGCGCAGCGCATGTTGCTCGATATCCGAAATTCGCTCGAAGACTAACTGCAAGTTGTCGACGAGCAGCACGGGACGCTTGCCCATGTCTTCCGACGCGTATAGAAAAGCGTCGAGAGCGGCCCGCGCCGGGGTTTCGTCCTTTCCGCCCAAGCCGCCGGCCTCGACATTCAGCGCTCGGACGGCGGCATCGATTCGTTCGCTGGCGCAGAGTTGCTGGCCGCGCTCCGCCGCATCGGCGAGGGCGTCGAGGCAGTTCAACCAGAACTTCGACAGACGATCGACCGCGTATTGCTCTTCCGGAAAAGCGAGCGGCACGAAACGCGTGGCGAGCTCGGGACTCGCGCGCAATTCCGTCGCCAGACGCGCCAATAGCATGCTTTTGCCCATGCCGCGCGGGCCGACGATCATATGATGCTGGGCTCGACTTTTCGGCTGCTCGGCGGCGATTTCCTTGATGATGCGATCGAAAACAGTGCCGCGGGCAACATACGCGGCAACGATTTCGGCGTCGTTCATGCGAGCCGGATTGTAGAGCGTGAGTTGGCTGACTCTGATCGGAGCGGATCTCATCGGACATGACTCCGATGCCAATATTCACGCAGTAGGAAAGAGCGAAACGCATATCGGCCTTCACTATCGAGCAGATACCCGTCGCGCTGGAGCACTTTCAGCAAGCGACGGAGTTGAGGGTCGACTTTCTCGACAACGGCCGCGGGCTGAGTCATCAGTTGGTTGAGAATCTGCGCCCGCTCGCGACCGGCCGGGAAGACACAAAGATGATCGAGCATGGCGATGCACGCCCTGGCGTCCGAGTCCGAAAACTGGACCGAGATACGTTGGCGCCAAGTGTCGAAATAGGCTGACTTGTTTGAATGAAGCAGCAATTCGATCGCGGCGGAAATCGATCGCGATTCGCTGTCGAGAAGCTCGTGGAAAACCAATTGCAAGTGGTAAGCCAGTGGCCATCCCAATGCGGCAATGATCTCGTTCCGCTCGCTCGGCGAGAGCGACAGATTATTTGAATCGCCCAACTGCCGCAAAAATGCATCGGCTTCGTCGCGTGAAAACGCGTCGAGCGTGAATATCTGGAGATCATTGATCAGTTTTTGCAGGTTCTGTTGTTCGACAAAGGTGTTGAGCCCGATGGAACCCAAAAACAACCAGCGAGTATTCCGGCGAAACGTTTGCCGCAGCACGCGGAGCCAGTGCAAGAACGCGGTGACCCGAGTTGGTCCGTTCTCCGACTTTTGCAATCTAAGCAGGAATTCCGGCAGTTCATCGATCGCGAGAAGAACGGGAGTTTCGCCCTGCTCGATTTTTCGAAAAACAGACTCCAAGGCTTTGCCCAAAGTCGAGAACTCCGGTTCCGACGGTCCGCCTAGGGTGAGTTCGAGACCATGGAAACCGACGCCGCGGATGTTATCGCGAGCGGCGCGGAACAAGGCTTGGATTTGAACCAACATCTTAGACTCGATTTTGGCGCTCAGCTCATCGACCAACCTCTCGGCAAAGGCGAGCTCATTGGTCTGCGCTTCCACATTCATCCAAACCGCGTTTCGCGAATCCCGTCGCCATTGTTCACAAAGGCGGAGCACCAGCGAGGTCTTCCCGACGCGACGCGGCGCCACCATTAGCAGATTGCCGCAATTGTCCAGCTCGCGATTGAGCTTCAGCAGTATTTCGGGGCGATCGAAGAAATCAGCGCCTTCGACGGGACTTCCTAGAATATTTCTCATTGCTAATTCCACAAAAAAATCACTGAAGAATTAATCACATTCTGAATATATTCTGTTTTGCATATTTTGTCAACACGATTTTTTTCGTCGCGTGTTGCCGATGAGGTATGGCTAATGCGATCAGGAGGGATTTTTTGATGAGGCGATTTACGAAATCGCCAAAATAGCGACCCGCTGACTCGGGCCACTCATGCCAATCAGGCGGCAAGCTTTGTCCGCAGAAGGCGGCGAGGCATCGCTCGCAATGAAATAAGCGCCATGTCCGGCAGGGTGTTGATTGGGGCATCCGTGCCAATCGGGCCTTCCCTGGAGACTTGCAATCCGCACCGAAAGACGACGGATAAGGATCTAAAGGCTCCCTGCCGGACATGGTCGCTGGTTGTTTCTGTCGCTGGTTGTTTCTGTCGCTGATCGACTTTGGCGCTTGCTCGCCGCGCGATCAAGCCGCGTTTCTCCTTCTTGCATGCTCCGGAACATGCGGCCCGCGCATTGGCATCAGGCCGTGAGCCGATCGAAAAGCGAGCGGAAATCGGGCATCGCCACGGCGATATGGTCGTGCCAAGCTCGCGGCTGCCAGAGCTCGACACACACGCCCGCTCCCACCAGGAGCACTTCCTCGCCGGGCGGCACATTCAAGAACTCGCGAAAGCCCTCGGGAATCACGAGCCTTCCGCGGCCGGCAATTTGCACCGGGCGCTGCCGGGTGGAGAGCAGCCGACCGAGCGATTGCACTTCGTCCCACCGGCCTTCGAGCTTGCCGGCCATCATCTTGGCTTGCACCAGGGCGATGCCCGCTTCGAGGTTCTGACGCCAAACGGCCGCATTCCACAAGCTGAGAGCCCCGGGCCGCTCCTTGGCCAAGATCGCGTCGAACGCGGTCCCACCCTCGCCCGCGGCGTCGGCATCGGTCTCGAACGATTTCGCCACCGGGGCATCGATCGCCATGAGCGGTCCGAATAACTCGGCCGGCAGCGAAAGCCGATGGCGTTCGTCGAGCCGCCGGGAGAACTCGCCCAGAATCAGTGAGGACGGCGTGGGCATCGTGTTCCGCAAATGAGAAAAGGGCCGTCAACGAACCGCGCTGAACGCTCGCGGTCGCAACGCCGCCGGAGCCGCATCGCCGGCTAGCTCCTATTGTAATGGGTTTGTTTCCCACGAATCAAGCACCTACATGGAATTATGTGGGCTGATTCCCCACGCCCGCAAAGTCTATCAAACTCTCGCTCGATTGCAACCAGCCGAGGACTTTTCGCCGGAAAAATTTTGATCGCAATGCGCGAGCGACGCCGCGATTATCCTCGGCCGCCATCCCGCGCAAGCATCCCGAGCGCTTTCCGCGAGAACATTACTTGTGCGCAAGACAATCGCCGACACGCGGCGCCGCGCGGGCGCGCATGCGTTTCATGAACAGTGGCGCCACGCGGAGATCCACTGGCCGCCCTCGAACGCTTATGCCCATGAGACGCTCGCCATGCCATCGCCATCGCGCAACACAAGGGTGCTTCTCGTCGTCGCCTTGACCGGCGCTTGCGCAATCGCCGCGGCGCCGCTCGGGCTGCAGGGAGAGCTTCAAGCCGCCTTTCCCCGATTAGGCTTCAACGAACCATCGCCCCGCGAGGGAGACAATGCTTGGCGCCCCATCGATCGCGCGGCCGAACACGTGTTTCGCGACGCCGACACGAATCACGACGACTTGCTGAGCGACGCCGAAGCACGCCACGCGCGCCGGCGCTCGAGCGCCGCTTGGACGCGCTGGTCGGCGATGGGGCAATGCGGACCATTCCTCCCATGGCGCTCAACGGTCAAGCATTCGGCATGAAGCTGCCCGGCCAAGAACAGACGAGCCGGCCCGAATTCGTGCTTTTCGCTCGCTCCCTGGCCCTGCGCTTGGCCAACCCCGAGGCCTTCGTTCGTCGGCCTCCGCCGAGCGCGGCGATGCATCGCCGTGGGCCGGGGCCCAGAGGCTGAATCGTGGCGGTCGAGCAATTCATCGCGCGGCGGCGCCGGGGCCCTTCTCCAGCTTTCGGGTTCGATTAGAATGTCGTGTTTCAGCCGTCGCGCTCGGTGTTTACCGAGCGCGGGCTCACGCGGATTTCTTCGGAGCGAACCCCATGCCTTGGATTACGGAAACGGCGGACGAAATCTCTTGGCCCCGGCTCGAGGAATTGATCGGCGCGACCGTGGCCGAGGCACGCCGCCGAATTTCGGCCCGTCCCAAGCGAGTGCTTCTCTTACCGCCGGACATCACTCGCATGCACTCGGGCGCCGGCCGCCTGACCGAGATGCTCTACCATGCGTTTTGCGGCGAGGCCGACGTGCATGTGATTCCCACGCTGGGCCAGCATGTGCCGCACACCGCCGAGGAGAATCGGCAAATGTTCGGCTCGATTCCCAACGAACGGATTCATGCCCACGATTGGCGCGGCGGCTGTGTCGATGTGGGGGCGGTCTCGGCGCGGTTCGTCGACGAGGCATCCGACGGGCTCGCCAACTGGGCGATTCCCATCCAATTGAATCGCTCGCTCATGGAAGAGCCCTGGGATTTGGTCATTAACGTCGGCCATGTGGTGCCGCACGAAGTGCTCGGCTTCGCCAATCACAACAAGAACTATTTCATTGGCCTGGGCGGCAAGGACCTGATCTGCGCCTCGCACATGATGGCGGCCACCTGCGGCATTGAAAATAATCTCGGCAATCTGGTCACGCCGGTGCGAGCCTGCTTCAACCATGCCGAAGACCAATTCCTCGGCCACCTGCCCGACTTTTATATCCAGGTGGTCATGGCCCGCAATCAGCGCGGCGAACTTGCCCACACCGGCTTCCATGTGGGCGACGATCTCGAGACCTACTTGGCGGCGGCCCGGCAATCGCGGCGGCAAAATATCACGGTGTTCGACGAGCCGATCGAGCGGATCGTGTGCGTGATGCAGGGCGACGAGTTCTTCAGCACTTGGGTGGCGAACAAAGCGGTGTATCGCACCCGAATGGCGTTGGCCGATGGCGGCGAGCTCGTGATCCTCGCCCCGGGCCTCAAGCGATTTGGCGAGCAGCCGGATGTCGACGCGCTGATTCGCAAATATGGTTATTGCGGCACTCCGCGCGTGATGGAGCATTATGGCCGCGAGGCCGACATGCAAGACCTGGCCCATGCCACGGCGCACTTGATCCACGGCTCGAGCGAGGGCCGCTTTCGCATTACCTATGCGCCGGGCCACTTGAGCCGAGCGGAGATCGAGGGCGTGCATTTTGGCCACGCCGATCTCCAGGCCGCGATCGACCGCTACCGGCCCGAGACGCGCGGCGAAGGCTGGCATGAAACGGCCGACGGCGAGCGGTTTTTCTTCATTCCCACGCCATCGGCCGGCCTTTGGGCCAGTCGCGACAAGCTCCATGGCCGCCGCGGTGGATTCGATAGCGAGTCGTGAGTGGCGCCCGATCGCGACGAGCAAATTCGCGTTATCGCAGCGTTCGCAGGGCCTTGGGCAGGAAGAGCTCTGGCAGCGGGCTGGCCACTTCGAGTTGGCCATCGGCCCGCGGGGCCGGATCCTTTTCGTCGCCCTCTTTCTCGTCGTGGTCTTTCTCGTGGTGTTTGTAGGCCCGACCGGTGTCGGGGAGCGCGTCGACCTCGAAGCGGCTAGCCAGAGCGCGGCTATCCTTGGCCTGTTGCAAGGCGCACACCACGTCGGGATAGTTTCCGCCAAGTTCGACGATCGCCCGAATTACGTCATCGACCTTGGCGCTCACGACGCGTTTCTCGTCGGGCTGGCCAACCGCGAAGCGGCTCACCACCACTCGGTCGTCGCTCGCGCCATTGATGATGATCGAGTTGCCGGCTTCAAGCACCATCGGAGTATGGAATCGCTGATCGGCGCCAAATAGCACGACTTCGGGCCGGAAGCTGCGGGTCACATGCACCATCGGCGGCCCTTCGAGATTCAGCACATGATAGCTGAACCGATCTTGCATGTTTTCGCCTTTGACGATGGGATCGTTGGCGTTCATGGCCCATAGGGCCCGGAAGGCGCCGTAGCGCGTTTCGGCGCTGGGGGCATCGAGCATGGAGCGGAGCTCGTCGTAGGCCGACATATCATCCATCGCGCTCAAGGCGGTGAGCGCATAGACGCGCAGAGCGGGTTCCTCGCGCGCGCGCGGCCCAGCGGGACCACCGCCGTCGGTTGGTCGAGATAGGCTAGCGCCTCGGCGGCATAGAACCGCACTTCGGTCTCCTTGGCCTCGATGCCCTTGAGCAAGGTCTTTACCGCCGGCAGACCGATCGCCTCGAGCCGGAGCGCCGCGGCCGACGAAGTGATTGGGTCGAGCAATTGCCGCTCGAGCAGCGAAAGCCGGCTGATCTGGTCGGCCGTCGACTCCTTGATCGCCACGGCCCGCACCACGCGAATATAGCGGGCGATATTGTTCTTATATCGCGGATGCACGGCGAGATCGATGAACTCATCGGTCTTGGCCTTGGCCACGCCTTGCTTGAGGCCGTGGTCGAACACGCTGAATCGCTTGCCGAGCGCGTCGGCGATTTGGGCGCTGAGCCGCACGCTTTTATCTTCCGACCCGATCACGAGGCCGAGCGAACGCGATTTCACCGCCACGCCGCCGCCTAGCACGCGGGCATGGGTGAGTAGCGCGCGGTCCTTGTCGCCGTCGGCCGCCGGGTCCACGAGCAGCGGGCCTTCGCCAATTCCGAGCCGATGACCCTGGTGAATCTGATTTCCCAAGGCGGCCATCTCGCGCAGATCGGTTTCCATGAGCAAACCGCCTCGCAGACTGGTCGTTTCACTGCGGCCGGGAGTTTGCACCTCGAGATCGAACTTATCGCCTTTTTGCACGCCGGGCGGCAAGAAGCCGCGCACCAGCACCAGCGATGTCGTGGGCGAAGCGAGCAGCGCCGAGGGATTGGCCACGCCCCGGCGCTTCATGTCGTTGAGCAGGGTTTCACGCTGCGGCGAGGGGCCCGGGTCCTCGCCGGTATTGGCCAGATGCGTGACCAGGGACACGCTTTCGACCTTGATATAGGTATTGCCGTAGGGACGGGCAAAATCGCCGATCAGCCGAGTGCGCGATTCCATCGCGTCGGACAGGTCCTCGGGACTCTGCGAGCGCAGCGCGGGGCTTGCTGCAGCCATTGCCGAGCAGCCAACCGATGGCCAATAGGCCAGCGAGCAGTCGCCGAGCATCCATGCCAAGCTCCCACGCGGTCAAATGCCTACCAACGCGCGAACCCGTGCCCGCGATCGGCTCAGCAAGGTTAAAATTCGTCTCCTTCGCTCGCGGCGCCCATGGGGGACACCGCGATTGCCCCGATCGAGACAAGCGGGCAACGAAGGCTTCCTGCCCGAGCGACGATCCGTGCCGCCCGGCGATCCGCTTCCCGAATTCCCGAACGGGTTTTGACGAGGAAACGCGATTCGCGCGGGAGATTAGAGATTCGGCCCCAAGGCGTCAAGCCCGAAAAAAAGCCCGGGAACCGATAAATCCGATATCCGATCGCCAACGATCCTGGCCGCGGGTGCGATGCATCGCCTCGGCGACGCCGGCGGCGACGTGGGCCGTTGGACGATGCGTGACTTGCATTCGACTCCATGTCTATAATGCGGCGAGCAAAACGGTCGACGGCCAAGGCCGGTTTTCCGCCGAGGCGGCGATTGCCAAATTGGACAAAATGGTCAAATCGCGATTTTTTTTCCGCCGCTGAGCTCCGTGCCAATGTCCAACTCGCGCGACGAATCCCACTCCGCTGGCGCGATGCCAATTCCCGATCGGCTCAATCGGGCACTGGTTCTCGTCGTATTCGGGGTGGCGCTCGCTCTTTTGTGGTGGTGCTCGCACACGCCATCGATCTGGGCACTCGGTGCGGGTGGCGTCCTTTTTTCTTATGTGCTGCTCACGAACTATTCACTGCTCCATGAAGCATCGCACGACAATCTTCAAACGGAACCGACTTGGAACCGAGCGCTCGGAACGCTCGCGGGATTCTTGTTCCCCTTTCCCTACAGCATGATGCACACGATGCACTGGGGGCATCACCTGCGGAATCGGACTGATTATGAAATGTTCGATCTGTATTATCCGACCGACAACCGACTCGTGCGGTTCGTGCAGTGGTATGGCATTCTCTGCGGTCTGTTCTGGCCCTGCATTCCGCTCGGGGCTCTTTTGTTTGCCGTGTGCCCACGGGTGTTGCGAGCGCCGATTTTCCGCCGCGCGCGGTCGTCGAGCTATCTGCTGGCGGACATCGACGATTGCGATGTGGCGCGATTCGCTTCGAGGTGCTGCTCACGATCGCGTTCTTCGCGGTGATTTTTTGGCTCTTCGCGCTGTCGCCCCCTCGCGTGGCGTTTCTCTACGCTTGCTTTGCTTTCAACTGGTCGACACGGCAATATATCGGCCATGCATTTTCCAAGCGCGATGTGGTCGAGGGAGCTTGGAATCTGAAGCACAATCGCGTGATGAGTTATTTGCTGCTGCATATGGAGTTCGATTTGAATCATCACCGCCGACCCGATGTTCCCTGGCGTTATTTGCCGACCCTTTCGCAACCGGACGACGAACGGCCGAGTTATATGCGGCAATATTTCCGATTGTGGCGTGGCCCGCGACTGAACCAAGAGCCCGCGCCCGAATCGCTTCGCCCGCTTCCGCTGTCGATCCGCCAATGAGCGAGTCTCGATCGTTTTGGCACTGGCCAGGATGGACTCAACTGGGCTACGCGATGAAGCTCGGCATGCTCGCGGCCCTGGTGTTCGTGGTCGTGTATGGCGGCGCCGATTGGCTTGCGCGGCGGCATTCGTGGCGGGTGCGGTTGCACAGCGAAGCCGATCTCGCGCTGCCGCTGGCGCCAAGCGCGGCGACGCTCTATCTATCGCTGAACCTGCTGCTGTGGATGGCGCCGTTTGTCTTACGGAGTCGCGACGAGTTGGCGGCTTTCGCCAAGGCGATCGTGGCGGCGACCCTGATCGCGGGAGTCTGCTTCGTGCTGCTGCCGGCCGAAGTGGCGTTTCGACCGCCGCGGTCCGAAGAACTCGGCGGATGGGCGCCGTTGTTTGAAGTATCGGTGGCAATCGCTCTAAAGCAGAACTTTTTCCCCTCGCTGCATGTGGCTTTCACCACTCTCTCCGTGGTCGCTTATGCGCCTTGCGCCAGGCCGCTGGGCAAGTCCCTGCTCGCTGTGTGGGGCGTCGGCATCGTCGTCGCGACACTTCTTACGCACCAGCACTATCTGCTTGATGTGCTCGCCGGCACGCTACTCGGCGCATTCGTGGCGAGGACAGTTTATTTCCGCGGGCTGGCCGCGCGACGATCCCGTTAATCGCGCCGCGGAAGATCGCCGGATACCGTGCGCGAGCCGAACAGTTCGGACCAGCCGGTCCAGGCATCGAGCGCAGCTGGCTTGACGGCGCCCACTCGCTGGCCGCGCGAGATGGAGCGCGCCTCGAAAATCGCCGCAACAGTGCTTCGGCCGAAAGCCACTGAACGTCGGCCGGAGCCAATTGTCCAAGCCCGATGGCGTAGCGATAATGCGGGTTCTTCGCCAATTCCGCGTCCAATGCGGAGCGAAGGCGTTCCAAGAGTGGTTCCGGCCTGGACGAACCACATTGCAGAAATAGCCGATAGTGCGGCGGTTGACCTTCCATGGGCGCGAGCAGCGCGAAGGTCGCATGGATTCGATATTTCGAGAGCACATGCGTCACTGCCGCTTGCACATGGACCTCCGACAACTTCTCCCCCACGAGGTCGCTTGTCCGATCGAGCTTTCCCCTGAAACGAATCAAGGGGCACTCCCGCAAGAAACCGACCACTTCGACCTCGTCGTGCAGTGTGTAGCGATACATTCCGCCGGAAGTCGTGAGCACCACGCGATAACGGCCGCCCGGTTCGAGTTCGTGCGCCAATCGCGAAACAGAGTTCGTCGATGGGTTGCCTTCAAGAAATTCAAAAAAGTGAGATTCAAGCGCGAGCGGCGGCGCGGGCTGACCGACGAGCGGAAACGACACAATGCCTTCGGTGGCGACCAAGCCCTTCGATTGAAACTCGACGGCTGGAAACAATTGCCGTAGTTCCGCCGTGGGAATCGCCGCCGCGGCGTCGGTCCAGCAGCTAATCAGCGCGAGCTTTGGCCAAAGCGCGGCGAATCGTTCATGCGGCGACGATAGTTCGCGGAGCACTCGCCGAACTTGGTCTGCTCGGCGTCGATCACCGGCCAACCGCGGGGCGCCCACGCCCGTAAGATATATCGCGCCGTGTTCGATCTCCGTGCAAATCCTTTCTCCCCAAGCATCGAGCGATGCGACGAGCCGCGTTAAGAAGCTGGGGTGCCAGATCGAGATCAACGACAGATCGGCGGCGGCCAACAGATGCGCGAGCGTGGCATGTCGAAATGCCTCGATCCGGTCGATGCGTGCTATTTCAGGCGGGGCCACGAGCACATGACGCAAAAGAAGCTGTTCCGCGCGGCCAAGATACGCGGCGTCGCTATCGAAGCCGATCGGAATGCCCCCGATCGAGCGGCGTTCGGCCCCGAAAGCAGGTGAAAGCGACCAGTAGGCTCGCCCCGCTCGCGCCCCCGGCCGATGCATGAACAGATCGGCGATCCAGGCGCCCAACGCGAATTGAAAATCCGCTCGCAGCGCGTTCGTATAAGGAATCAATTTCTCGCCGTCGGTCGATCCACCGGTCGGCTCGAGCAGTCGGACAGGCTCTCCAGTGAGCACATGATCCTCGCCGCGCGCGATTCGCTCGATCCACGGCGCCATGGCCTCGTAATCCGCAAGCGGAGCGCGGGCCTGGAAATCATGCACATTCCGAATCGAAGCAAAGCCGTGGCGTCGGCCAAATGCCGTATCAACGTTTGCCGCTAGAATACGGCGCAACTTCGCCGCTTGCGACCCGGCCACATCCCGCGTGGCGCGATGAAACGCCGCCAGATTTCCCCGGCGGCTGAGCATCCACGCCCAGTTCAGCCAGCCCGCGAAGCCCATTGAAACACCTGACTTGCCGATGGCAGCGGACCGATCACGCGAAAAGCGGCCGGAGTGAAGTTTTCCAAACTGAGTGGCGCGAGGCAACAAAGCTCGTCCCCGCGGGCATGGCCCGGATTTCGCCGCAAGTAAAACCGCACATGAAGATCGTTCATTCTCCCCGGCGGCACGGTCGCGAGATCGCCCTGCAAGCGATATTGACGCGCGTTTGCCGCAATCACGCCACGTTCGGGGTCGAAACGCTCGCCGAATTTCCGCGCGGCCAAGGCGCGCATCGCATCGTCGATCCCAGCGGGAGTCGGCGTCGAGGCGCGCGGATAGAACGAATGAAAGAACAGCGGCAAGAACCGATAGGTGCGGTAGCCCTGGGAAACCAGGAACCAAAACAGCTCGGAGTCTCGCTGGCTCTCGATCAACGAAATCGCGAGCTGCCCCCACACATGGCTCAGCGCCGCATCGCCCCAATAGGCGCGATTGACGATTGTGTCGCCGGAAAACAGAGCCCGAATCGGCCGCCCATTGGCGTTGGCTTCGAGTAGCATTTGGGTCGAGAACCCGCGCAGCAGGTTTGTCGACGGCTCGATGACTTGGATAACCCATTGCTTTTCGGCCAAATCCTCGAAAAACATGCTCGCATCGACGTGGGCGAAATGGGCATGCATGAGCGCGAGCATCGCGGCGCGATCTTGTGGCGAGAGATCGGCCACGGCCACCAGACGGCCCGAAAGTTTCATGCGCGCTCTCCGCGTGTCGCTCGTGAAATTAAAGACAGCCTAGTTCGAGATAGGGCGATCGACCGTCGAGTTCGCGAACTAGAGACTCGCCATCGGGCCAGTAGACCAGGAACAGTCGCGTTTTGTATCGCACGCCGCGCCAATCTCGCGCGGCGGCAAAAAGCGGATCCCGTTCATGAAGTCCCAGCAGCATAATCTCGAGACCTGAAGATGCATGATGTGCCGCGACCGCGCCGATCAGGGCCCGCGGCAATTGCGGGTCGGTTTCGGCCACGACGGGAAGGGCCAGCGTGAGCGAGCGCAACGATTGCCCTGGGCTGGGCAGCGTCGGGCGACCGGAGCCACGCGCGAAGGCATTGTAGCATCGGCGCAGGATGCGCACGAATCCCGAATATCCGTGGACGACGGTCTGGCGATGCGAGGTTTGATTCCAGGACGCCATCGTGCCGATGATGTCGCCCTTGCGTTCGGCCAGCCAGAGATCGCTGGCTTGCAAGCGTCCCGAACCGCCCGATTCGCTGAAATAATCACCCACCTCCAGGCAGGGAAAGAATTGCCGAGCCCGGGCATGCCGGTCGAGGAACTCGCGGATCGCGGGAAGATCGCTGGAATTCGAGCGGCGGATTTCCCACTCGGCTTTAGTGGACCGATTCGCGGTGGCATGTCGGCGGAGAGGCAGGGCGAACGTGTGAAAATCGCCGGCTGGCTCGTAACAGGGCAGCCCGGCCCTGCCGGAGGTCAATAGTCGCAGCGCGGCTTGGTTGGAGGTGGCGATCGTTGTCAGATACATGGGCGCCCGTTGGTCGGAGTGCAGCTCGCGGAAAAACGCATAGCCGCGCGAGGAGCCCGAGGTTGCGATGTTCGGCCAAGAGTCGCAGGCTGCTCAAGTATCCCACGTTCGCAGGTTCGCCGTTGACGAAGCACTTGCGAATGGCCCGCGATCCGAAGCCGACGAGCCGGCCGCTTCTCATATCGCGCACCGCGATCACTTGGCGAAAGCCGCCTTCGACGACCGCCGCCTCGAAGAAACTTGGTTCGCGGCGAAATGCGAGCGAGATATCGCCCTGCATGGGCGAAGCCGCGAGGATATCGCGCAAATCCGCGTCGTCGGACTTGGTGGCCAATTCAACTCGGTAGCGGCTCATGCGCGGGTTCCCATTCGCCGAGGCCGGCGCCAAGCCGGAGGCCCTGCCGAAGATCGATGTCGAAATGCGCGCTCGTGTTCAACGCTAGATAGATGCCGAGCATGAAGAGACTCGTCGCGTTTGCTTGGCGATCCCGTGCCCGCTCGAGGATCGAGCTCCAACTGAAAAATTGCCGTCGCGCGTCGAGGCAGCGCGCCTCCAGCTCGCCAGGCGTCATTCGCTCCGGGCGAAATGTCACATCACCCACGCGACTTTCCGGATCGAGCCACCATTTGGGTTTTAGCAATCGGCCATCGCATCGAGCCGCTCGTGGAGCGGGGTTCCGGGAAACGGTATCAAGTGGTTGAACGCCGCCAAGAAGAGCTTCTGTTCGCGGGCAAAGTCGATGCTTTGCTGAATCGTGTCGGCGTCATCATGGTCGTAGCCGAATACAAACGTGCCGTAGACCGCGAGGCCATGTTTGCGAAACTGGGCAAGACTCTGGGCATAGCTTCCCGCCGCCAAATTCCAGTCTTTGCCCATGGCGCGCAAATTCTTCGGATCGAGTGATTCCATGCCGATGAGTACTCCGCGGCAACCGCTCTCGGCCATGAGCGCGAGCAGTTCGTCGTCGTGGGCAATGTGGATGCTGGCTTGGCCGACCCAATTAACGTCGAGCGGGGCCAACTGGCGGCAGAGTTCCCGCGCCTTGTTGGGCTGGCTCACGAAATTATCGTCGACGATAAAGAAACGCTTGCTGCTCGAAGCGACAATCTCTTCGACCACATCGATTGCCGGCCGATGGTTCTGCTTGGCGCCATGAAACGCGGTGATCGCGCAAAAATCACATTTGAAATTACAGCCCCGGGCGAACTCGACCAGCGTGATGTTCTGATAATTACGGCCGCCGAAAATCTCGCGGCGCGGTTTGATGCCGACCAGCGTCTCGCGCGTCGCTCCGCGATACATCGGCTTGAGGTCGCGGCGCCGGGCATCGTCGAGCAACTGGCGCCACACCGATTCGGCGTGGCCAATGACGATCGCGTCGGCTTCGGCCAGCGCTTCCTCGGGCAACAACGTAACATGATAACCGCCCAGCACGACCAACGCGCCGCGAGCGCGAAACTCGCGCGCGATTTTATACGCGCAGGGCCGTGAATGTCTCGACGCTGATGGCGACCAAATCCGTCGGCTCGTCGAACCCGATGTCCTCCATGCGGTCGTCGAAAAATCGCACTTCGATATCGGCCGGCGTCAGACCCGCGAGCACCGCCATCGACAACGGCTGCATCTGCCAAGCGCGCACATAGGGCTTGTGCTCTTTTCGGCCTACCGCGGGGTAAACAAGCGTCAATCGCATGTCAGTCATTCCGCCTTAATTTCCGAGGCTGGACCGAGCATCGGAAGGGCATCCGAAGCGCGGCCGCTCCAAGACGCTTCCCGATGGCCCTCGTCGCGCGAACGAGCTTCATTCAGCGCTCCGCGATATGCTTGATCGCGATGGATCGTGGGACCGGTCTTTCGCGGCAGCGCTTTCGCGTAGTGGCGATACCCGAAATTCAGCGAGATCCACAGCGGAAGTATCGAGGGCGGCGCCGCGGACACGCGCCGCGCGAGCGACTTCCAGCCGTAGCTCTGCCGCCACGACCACTCGAGCCCCTCTTGCAGCCGCTCGGGACTCATCTGATTCGGCTCGAATACCACATGTTCGACATCGTAAAGGGACCACTTCTTATGCAACAGCCGGCCTTGCGATTCGAGCTGGTGATAAGCGCCGGTGCCGGGAAACGGCGTCATCACCGCATAACGCGGTAAATCGATCCGCGTTTTGTCGACGAACTCGACGGTCTGCTCGAACACGTGAGGATCATCGTTGTCGAAGCCGAAGACGAAGCAGCCCTGGATGCCGATCCCGTGGTCATGCAGCCGCTTGACGATTTCGGCATAGTGGCGGGCCGAATGAAACCGCTTTCGGGTTTGATCCAACGTCGCTTGGCTCACGGATTCGAAGCCGATCAGCAGTCCCTTGCAACCGCTTTGAGCGGCCAAGCGCAGGAGTTCGCCGTCTTCGGCAATGCGCGTCGTGGCGAGCCCGACCCAGCGGATGTTCAAGGGAATCATGGCGCGGTAGAGCGACTTCGCGTAAGCGACGTCCTCGACCGGGCTCAGGTCCACAAAAAGCGCATGCCGCCCTTCGAAAGTGGCGAGCTCCGCGACGACTTCTTCCACCGGCCGGTGCGAATAGGTATTCGCCCAAGCTGCCGGCACGGCGCAAAAATCGCACTTATGCGGACAGCCTCGCGTCGCTTCGATGCTATTGATCGTCGAATATTTTCGTTTGTCGAGCAGATCGCGCCGCGCGTGGGGCAAGCCGGCTAGACTACGGCCGGTGGGGTGAAAGTAGCGAGCCTGAAGTCGATCGGCGGCAAAGTCGCGGAGCAATTGGGGCCACGATGTTTCCGCATAGCCGGTCACCACGGAGTCGGCATGTTGGGCCGCCTCCTCCGGTAGAAGCGTCGCATGCACTCCGCCGAAAACGACCGTGACGCCTCGCGCCCGCAGTCGATCGGCAATCGCATAGCCCCGCTCGGCCGTGCCGGTAATGCAGCTAATACCCACCAAATCGGCCTCGAAGTCGAGATCAAGCGGATGGACGCCTTCGTCTTGAATCGCGAGCTCGATATCCAGGTCCTTGGGCACGAGGGCGGCCAAAGTGGTGAGCGTGAGCGGGGCATAGCGCAGCGAACGCTTGAAAATGCCCGTTGTGTTGCGGTGAATTTCGCCGGCGGGGAGCAGCAATTGTACTTTCATCGAATGCTCCCCGGCGCCGGCAGTTCCACCGAACGTTCGCGCGCATGCAACAGGTTCAGCACGTTTTGCACGATATTCGTCACATTGCACTCAGGCGATTGGAAATAATGGTCGGCGCCCCAGACCGGGTAGATGATGCCCGGACGATGAACAGCTTCGGCGAGCAAAATCCCGCCTCCATCGTTGGGTCCCGAGGGAGCAATCCGGCGATGTCCGCGGCGGGCCAATCGGCTCGAAAGATGGCGCCGGAGGGGAAAGCCGACCACATGAATTGCCTGCATGCCCGGCGGCAAGCTCCACGCGCGCGGCGACGATGCGCTCGGACGAAGTTCATCGAGCACATCGAAGTCATAGCCGTGGTATCGAAACAGCAGCCGAACTCCCCAAGATCGTATCGGCCGAGCCAGCAGCCAGTCGACCAGCGCGACGCCTTCGGTGACACCGGAAAAATTGACCCACGCCTCCACGTGGTCGAACGCTCCGGACACGCCAAGTTCAAAGGCCCGCCTCACGTCGGCGCCGCCTTTGCTCAGCGACACGAGAATCACTTTTCGATGGCGACTGCGAGCGAGCCAGTCGCAAAGAATTTCGGCATTGGTCCCGAGCGACCCAAACGATTCGATCGGCACGATTTCGCTGGCGACACCGTGGCGCTCCGCGAGGCTTTGGATTTGCCGACCATGAGCGCCGGTGTGAGGGTGGCTGCGATAAAAAGCGCCTGGAACGATCGCGAGTTTCACGCCGCGCTTTCCCAGCGCGGCCCAGGAGTCCGGCTCCGCGGCGTGCGCCAATTCGAGCGCGGAGTCCAGATTTTGGCCGCGGCGCACGCGGTCGTGGATCAAGGCCGTGGCGAAGTCGATGCCCCTGGCCGCCGCGACGCTCCGGGCTACTTCAGGCGTCAAGAGCTCAAGCGTTGGCGCTTGCGCACAAGCGGCTGCTGCCGCCAGCAACGCGCGGTCGTCGTTCGACATCGGTCGGGAGGATCGGAGCACGCGACGCCTCTTTACGACGTGGTTTGTGTCCGCTTTCGCAGCATCCGCCCGCCCACGACGCCCGCAACTGCCCCCAGCAGCAGCCCAGCTCCGCCGGCCCAGAGCATGCTTTGCTTGGCGGCGAGTCGCAGGACCGCGTTGTCGAACGTATTGGTCGAGGCATGGAAACTCGCGATCCGCCACTGGCCGTCGCTCTTGACGAGCGCGGCGCTCCAGCGACTATTGAGCGCGAATTGACTGCCATCGCGAAGCCGATAACGGTCGTTCATCACTCCGCGCGAGATCGCCGTGTCGTCGTTGTAAATCACGGCGACCCCATCCACGGTCGGGTCGGCGGTCAGGCTCTCGACAATGCGATGATCGCCTTCCATCATTTTTTGATAATACGCCCTAACGCCTTCCCGGCCCTCGCTGACTTCGCCATTCTGCCAGGTAACGATCACGTCTTTCGTGCAAAACGAAAGCACGCCTTCGATATCCTGCCGATTGTAGGCGTCGATCAGACCCTTTCTCACCGCCAGCAATTCCTGATGCGCCTGGTCATCTGGCGAGGGCGTTGCTTCTTCGGCCAAGAGCGACGCCGCGAACGCGGTCCAAGCGAACGACAAGGCGACGATCGTTTTCATCATGACAGGTCTCTCAGGGGGATCGGGCAATACTTGATGCTTGACGAGATTTTTCGGGCCGCTCGGGCAAATGATCGGTCGCCGCGGCGGATACCGGCATTTGCCAGCTTTCGCGTGGAAGCTCCGCTAGCCACTGGAAAAAGTCGATCAGACACCGATCGCTCGCCAAAAGCGCCCGGGAGCGGTAACGGATACCGACGAGTCGTTTGATGTCGTCCCGCATGAAACCTTGCGTGAAGAGCCGACGAAGCCACAAGTTAATCGGCTGAACCAGGCCGCGGGCAATCATGCTTCGCGACCGGGGCGCGAACACGATCACTTCGACAAGCACCTCATGCGGGCCGAGCGGCTGGCTGGCGATCAGCGCTCGGCTCACTGTCTTGCCGAAATCGCCGGTCACCAAAACGAAGGGACCGGCCCAACTCGTGATCGTCACTTCCACGTGCTCGCCGACGAATTTTCGCAAGAGCCAATCGAAGATCGACTGGCCCACGACTTCGGCGTGAAAACGCATTCGGTGCGCGAGCGGCGCGGGGCATTCCACCTCGATTGGCCGAGTCAAGCGACGGTCATGCACCGTTTCGAAATGCTGCCCGTCGAAACCGTTCGACACCAACATATACCACGAGCAGTCCGCCACGAATCGAAAGGGACGGCCACGCGCGAAATCCTCGGGTCGACAAGCATCGAAAAACGGCAAAGGGAATAGCGGCTTGGAACCGTTGAAGAAGAACACCAGCCCTTGTCGCTCGACCACTGGATAGGACCGCTGCCGGGCAAACTCCGGGATTTCCTGTTGAGCCGGAATCCGCTGGCAATGGCCATCTGGGCCGTATTCCCAGTGATGAAACGGGCACTGCAAACAGTCGCCCACCATGCGCCCCCGGCTTAAGTCGGCGCCCAGATGCGCGCAATCGGCGTCGAGAACAACGCAACGTTCTCCGGCGCGATAAGCAACGAGCCGGCGACCCAACATCCGCTTCGGCATGGGCTGCTTGCCAATCTCACGACTCGCGCCAAACAGATACCACGAGGCGGGATATTCGGCGAATTGGCTATCCGCGGGTGGTTGGATCGACATGGGAAACGTGGACCGCGGGGTTTGAGTCACGGGCGCTTCGACGATATGGACCGCCCACTTCATGCCCGACCCGATCGAGCCGGCAAGCCGCACGGCGCGGAGGGGGACATGACGCATGCGCTGGATTGCACGCCCATGAGCGTACGCGGTTCAATCCGGAAAGGCAAGTTTTTCCTGATGACGTGCTCGGGCCGAGACAAAAGGCGCGGACCGCGCGTGTCCGCGGTTTGGCTCGCGCCGCGCGAATTCGGCCGATGCTTGACTCACGGCGGTCGGCGCGGGAGCATGCATGTTGTCGTCGTTACGGGAGTTTGTTCCCGGGATCGCGGTTTATCGCAAGTCGGGCGTTCGCCTGCCCCATCGGATCGCCGTCATGTCTCGCTCCGCTATCTTCGAAGCCAGTGTCGACTATTTCCTGGGTCCGATCGGCAAGTTCCTGGCCGACGACACCGTGACCGAAGTCATGGTCAACGGCTATCGCGATATCTATATCGAGCGGCGCGGGCGGATCGAACGCACCGACGCCAGCTTCGCGAGCGAAGACGCGCTGCTTTCGGCGATTCACAACATTGCCCAATGGGTGGGTCGCGAGATCAGCCAGCAGCACCCGATTCTCGATGCCCGACTGCCGAGCGGCTCGCGCGTCAACGCCGTGATTCCACCCAGCGCCACCAGCGGCAGCTATCTGACGATTCGCAAATTCGCCCGCCAGGGACTCTCGCTCGACGACTTGGTGCGCTTCGGCAGCATGTCGGAGTCGGCCCGCGAGTTTTTGGAAATCTGCGTGCGGCTGCACAAGAACATCATTATTTCCGGCGGCACCGGCACCGGCAAAACCTCGCTCCTGGGCGCGCTTTCGCAAGCGATTCCCGAGGAAGAGCGGATCATCGTGATCGAAGACACCGCGGAACTTCGGCTCAAGCAACAGCATTGCCTGTATCTGGAAGCCAATCGGCCCGACGCCCATGGGCGCGGCGGTCTCACGGTGCGGCAGTTGTTCGTCAACTCGCTCCGCATGCGGCCCGATCGCATTATCGTGGGCGAAGTGCGCTCCGGCGAAGCGCTCGATCTGGTGCAATCGATGATCTCGGGCCACGCCGGCAGTTTGTCGACCGTGCATGCCAATTCGCCCCGCGATTCGCTAGTGCGGTTGGAAACGCTCTCCTTGATGAGCGATGTCGAATTGCCGATCTATGTGGCGCGGGCCCAGGTCGCCTCGGCGATCAATGTGGTGGCGCAAATCTCGCGCATCGCCGAAGATGGAAGTCGAAAGATGACTCGCATCACGGAAGCAATGGGGCTCGACGAGCACAACCAATATCAACTTCGCGATGTCTACGTGCGGCGCTTCATGGGCCGCGATCGCGAGGGACGGCTGCTCTCGGAACTGGAATTCACGGGCTCGCGCCCAACGTTCGCCGCCGAAGTGCGCGAGCAAGGGCTCGAGCGCCTGGCCAGCAAAAGCGCCGCGGCCTGGGCGGAGGAGCCCAAACCCTCGGGCTGATGGCAATCGATTCCGAGACCGGCCCGGCGCCGATCCGCCGATCCGGCGGTGCGGTCATGTCTGCTGCGGCGATTGACACATGCCAGCCGAAACCGCGCAAGTCTGGCCGCCGTTTACAACCCGCGAGGAGCCTCAAGCGGCCCGAACGCCAGATGCTGGCGAAAAACAGTTCGCCTACGCTTGCCCGAACCACCCCGCTCGCGGATTACCGGCGACGAGTACTCGCGCGAACGCATTATGCCCTCGGCGCCGATTAAATTAAAAATCCGCACATAATTGAATGCTGGTTCGCCGAACAACGTGGACATAGGATGCTTCCGTATGGAGAGGAAGTAGCGGGATTTGAGCGGGTTTAATTCCCGAACGCAAGCCGATGCGCGAGGGCCTCGCGTTCACGTCGACCCTCGGGCGAATTCGCCATCACCAGTCTCGCGAGTTGCGGCAGTAGTATGGGGCGAAGGCATACTTGAGCGATTTTTTTGCCCGAGATCGGTTCTCTCGCGTCGATTCGGGCTTCCTTGGCTTTAACATCCGTCGTCGGGTAGAGAATGCTGCTTTCCGGCCGCATCGGCTGGCTAATAGCGTACGCGACCAACTGATACAGCATGGTGCTCGGCAATGACTTTTCCCACAAATCTCGGTACTTCGCATCTAAAATTGCCCGTGTGATTCCAGACCGCCTTACAACATAGTCGGGTCTCGGCGTGGGTGCTTGTCGATGCCGTGGATTGAACATCGGGTCGTACCTCAGCATTCCGTTCAGGGAGTGCTCGTCGATAATTTCATGCCCCGTCAGATTGTCCCGCAAAAATCGCGACACGAGCGTCTGAAAGAACGCATTCATATCAAACAAAAATCCAGGGAGCTTGACTATTGCGCCTTTCAACTCGATGCCGTGGCCTCGCACAAGCAGGCGGATGATAGACAACGCGGGCCCGTAAGACGCGGTCAGCCGGCTTTGTTGGCGATCAGCGCTGTCCAACATCGCGACTGTCAACTTCCGCTGGATCGGCTTAACTCGCGCTTCCATCATCGCGGCAAGAGTTCGCGACTCGAGGCGCAGTTCGGGCACTTCGGTCAGCGACGCGGCCAGTCGCAGCCCAGCCATCAACACTCGATTGAGAATCGCGTCTTCGACTCGCTGATAGTGGCGGCAAGGTAGCGTAGCCGCCGCGGCGCCGGCATCTCGCACGATTCGCGCCATGTCGATTCCGCCACGCGGCGAACTCAAGCGTTCGTCGAACGGAACATAAGCCCGGAGCAAGCCACGACGTATGACTTCGCTCGCCTCGGCGTTCAACTGGCTAATCAAGATGTCCACGAAACCATGACGATCGACATGCTGCGCCGAATCCGAAAAAACCCTCAGCTTGCGAAAACCGTAGGCGTAACGCAGGAGTCCGAGGAGCACGCCGCGCTCGATTTTGGGCATGATTGTCACGTCTAAATTGCCGATCCGCACTTTGCCGACATGGGCGAATGTTTTCACCTCGAGGCCACGTCGAAGGTCGCGCAACCCGATAAGTTTGCTTTTTTCGAGCCATTTGACCGTCTTGCGATCACCGGGAGTAGTCTCCAAAAAATGACCATCGAGCTCGCCGCAATTATCGGGCCCCAGCGTCCGCCATTCGGAAGTCTCGATCGTGATCGCGGTCACGTCTCGCCCTCCGCGTCATCGTCCCGCTCTTCATCGCTTTCAGACTCGACCGGCGATTCGTCCGCCTCGATGGCTTCGGGCGATGTTGCAATGCCCGGGAAAGGGGCGAGCAGGGCGGCGACGAATGACGCCTCATGCCCTCGATCAAATATTTCCGGGTTGATACAAGCATCCTTCGCGTTGATGATTTGTCCGCCTAGAATGTTTTTGAGGGCGCCGTAATCGTCGTAACAGTATTCTTGAAGCAGTGGAATGATATCGTCCCTAACCGCTCGCCTGAGTGAGGGCAAGTCCTTGAGCGGACGGCCGGAATGCATGAGATAGGAATGGCCGATCTGCAAGTTGCGGGCATCGCGGCCCGCGTGCTTTCGAATGCTGGCGTTCAAGGCTTCAAGCCAGGGCTGCAACGCGATGCCCGCGACGATCGAGTCCTTGAGGACAACGGCGTCGGGCATTAGTTCGATGAATCCGAATCGCCGCCGAAGCGCGACATCGAGCAGTGAAATCGAATGGTCCGCGGTGTTCATCGTGCCCAGTAGAAACACGTTCGTCGGGACGCAAAACGTTTTCTGACTGAGGGGCAAAATAACTTGCTTGCCCCGTTTGCTCTTTTCCAGAACCGTCAGCAGTTCGCCAAAAATGCGGGGAATGTCGCCGCGATTGATTTCGTCGACGATTAAGTAAAAGTTGCGATCGGGCATTTTCCGCGCATCGTCGCAGAGCCTCTTGAACACTCCGTCACGAAGCTCGAACGCGACCTGCCCATTCAAGGCCCGCGGCCGGTAGCCTTCCAGAAAATCCTCGTAGCCATAGCCTGGATGAAAACAGCACAGCCGGACAAGCCCTGGAGTCTCGCCCACGCCCTGCACGACTTGTTTCTCGGTCGCGTCGAGTGAGTCAAACAATTTCCCAAACGCCGACATGGCCGCGAGATCGTTCGCCGCTCGCTCGGCCCAAAAAGTCTTACCCGTGCCCGGCGGGCCAAATAGAATGACTTGGCCCTTACGCTCGAGAATCGATTGAATTCTCGTTGCGACTCCGAGTAGTTTCGGGGGCAGCGAGATGATCGACTGAAGCCGGTGTTCGATCGCCAGAATGTTCTCGTCGTGCCTCTTGAGCTCTCGGACGGTCGACTGCAAGCCTTCTCTCGGGAACGGCATGCTCCATTCATCGAGCGTCAACCACTCAACCTGTCTCTGATGTGGGAACCCATCTTCCGGATGATACTCGTAGCCGCCAATGACGCGACCAACTCCCAGCACCCTCATGCCGTTAGCCGCCAATACGATGTCGCCTTCGCCCATCACCGCGACGAAGTTCGTCAACTGGGTGCAGTCCTTGCCAATCACTTGCGGGGTATTTTGACGCGCTTTACCAAGTTCATGCTTTAGCCTCTCACGCGATTCTTTCGTCGCTTCGATCCAGGAGATGTCGCCCAGCTTTTCCCACCCTATCGCAATGCGGCCGCGGTCTCGCATCAGCGGCCAGTAGAACGTGCCGTTTCCGTTGTGATGGGTTCCAATCCGCCAGTACCGACGCAGGCCACCTTGGATCGCGTCGAGCGTGCTCGAGAAATGATTCATCGAAAGCCCCAGTTGATTCGCGGCCCGGACAAATCGACCAGCACATAGGAATCGTCCCTCGCCGGCGGGCGGCATTTGCAAAAGCTTCAGCAGACGAAATCGTTGCCACGCCGTGCTGTGAAAATCATCGAGCTTGTTCGGAAAAAGCAGATAGAAATACTTGTGACCCCAGGCCAGATCGCTCACGGTGGGCGCCCGTGCGTCCATTTGCTTTTGAAGCCACGCGTAGGCTTCGTCCGGCGCGTTGTGGGAAACTTGGTCGAGGATCGCGATTCCCTTGAGAAGCTCATCGCGATGAACTCGCGCAATTTCAATCGCTTCCTCGACCGAAATATCCATCGGCTTGTTCGACGCGTCGCCAGCACGCCAATTGCCGGTGGACGCCTGGCGAAAAATCCCGAATTTCAGCGCGCTACCGCCGGCAATGCCGCCGTGGCGCGTCGTCTTGAACACATCGTCATTCTTGTATTCCAACCAGTAGACGAGACTATCATGGTTGGCGTGGTCATGCATCAAATTGAGCAACGCCTCGCCATCGACGTTCTTCAGCACTTCCGGGCCAAACCGCTCGCGAAAAATCCGAAATTCGCTGTCGAGTTCGGTCGTCGTGGGCAGTTGCCCTTCGCCCACCAGCTTCTGGTGGCATGCGAGAATCGCATGCCTTTGCGCCTCGTCGAGCGGCGGCGGTTGCTGGGCCGCGTCGTCGTGTATTCGCTCTGATGGGTATGCTTCGTCGACTGTGGGAGCCATGAGGTTCGCCTGTTTTATGCGCGGCGACGAATGCCGCGGGAATATGCGCGGTTTCATTTGGTCGCCGCCGCGACGCGGCATGAAGTATACCCCGAGCCCGATAAGCCGCCACACCGGGACCGGATGAAGACGCCGCTGTCCCCGACTTTATGACCTGCGGCGTTAGCGAGCGCGTACACCGCCGGAACCGGACGTGCCTAACTGCAATTTTCCGTCGTCGGACACGCAACGCGATAGTCACAACAATTGCCCCGTCGCGGGCATGGTCCGCGCGTGGCGGTTCCAAGTCGCGTGGCGAATGGGCGGTCATGGCCTTCTGGTATATTCCCGCTGCCGCTTGACGCGACTGGCCACGAAATGTAGTTTACCTGGCGGTTATTTAACCTCATGGTATCTCATTGCTCCGGTCGATGCATAAAATAGGAACCCATCGCTGCCGGCCATGAGCGCCGACCGCCCTAGGAGAATTCTCATGGTAAAGTCCGATCGACCCGCCACCGACGACGCCGCAAACGCCGATCGGGAAATCTTGCTCACGCGGGTGTTCGACGCGCCGCGGGTTCTGGTTTATCGCATGTGGACCGAGCGGGAGCATGTGGCAAAATGGTGGGGGCCGTTCGGGTTCCAAACCACGATCCGCCAGATGGACGTGCGGCTCGGCGGCGTGTGGCGGCTTGTGATGCACGGTCCCGACGGCCACGATTATCATAATCGCGTGGTTTTTCTGGAAGTGGCGCCCCCGGAGCGGCTCGTCTTCGAGCACCAGCCCGACGCCGCCTGCGAACGCTCGGACCATCGCACCGAGGTCACGTTCGTCGAGCTCCCGGCCCGCGGCGGTCGGGGGCAAACGGAAGTGACATTGCGAATGATCTTTTCCTCGGCCGAAGAACGGAATCGCGTCGTCGAACAATACGGCGCCCTGGAAGGCGGCAAGCAGACGCTCGCTCGATTGGCCGAACATTTGGCCCGGCAGGCCGCGGGCGCCTGTTCCTCCGAACCCGGATCGCTTTCATCCGGCGCCGATCCGGCGCTCGAAGGCGGCCGCAAGCTGGTGCTTACCCGAGAGTTGGCGGCGCCGCGAGAGCTTGTGTATCGTCTGTGGACCGAAGCAGCGCATTTGGCCGCTTGGTGGGGCCCGAAGGGATTCACGACTCCCGAATGCGAAGTCGATGCCCGGCCGGGCGGAGCGATCTGGATGGTGATGCGATCGGCCGAGGGCGTCGATTATCCGATGACCGGCGAGTTTCGCGAGTTGTCGCCGCCCGAGCGACTGGTGTTTGTCACATCGCCGGTCGACGCCGCCCGCCGACCCCTTGCCGAGATTCTCAACACGATTACGTTCGCCGATGTGGGCGGCAAAACTCTTTTGACGCTCACGGCCGAAGTGCTGCAAGTGACGCCCACGGCGACCGGCATGATCGCCGGCATGCGTCAAGGGTGGAGCGAGAGCCTCGATCGCTTGGCGGCGTTGGCGGCGAAAAGCGCATGAGGCGCGGGCGAATCGCGGGATCGCGGTCGCGTGGGCGACGGCGCGTATTATTATTCGCCCGCAATGTTTTTCACGGCGTCCTCGGCGCCCTCGCGCGTGAGTGTTTCTTTCACGGGGATATCAGTAGTTCAATCCGGCGCGGACCATCACGGTGTCGGAGGGATCGAACTGCGGAGTGCCGCTGCGGTAGATGATCTGGCGGTCGAACACCCAACCGACTTCGGCCATGCCGCGAATGTGCGACGCGCCGTACATGTCGACGCCCAGCGAGAGGCGAATGTCGTTGTAGTCGAAATTGTCGGAAGCTCCGTCGGCCCGGCGAATCGTCCAAGCGCCACCGCCGTATTCGCCGGCGAGGTACAGCCAAAGATCGGTGGTGCCCACGGTGGTGAAGCGATGGGCCAGCTTGGGGTTCGGAAACACGATATCGAGCCGGGTGTCGGGGTTGGGGGTCCAAATAATACCGCCGGCCGGCAACATCTTGATCAAGTTGCGGTCCAGATACACCACGCCCGCCGCCAATTGCAAATCGCTCCGCAGGGCAATGAGCGCGATCGCCCGGCCCATGATACGGATGCTTTGCGTGTTCACGGCGTGAAAGTCGGAGTAGATGCCGGCCCGGGCGCCGAGGTCGGCGCTGAGCCAGTTCGTGATTCGCGGCTGCCAAGCCACGTCGAGATAGCAGTCGTACACCGCCGGCGGCAGATCGGCGTAGGAAGGCGGCATCGTCGAGGGGCCATTCAGCGAGTGGTAGCCGAAGCCGGGCGTGATCAAGAGCGGCGCCTGACTGTAGAGCAGCGGCAATGTAAACGTGCTTGAAATCTCGCTCGAGGTCACGCCAAAGCCTTCGTTGCCATTGCCTCGCGCCAGAAAGGTTTCCCGAAATCGCAGTTCTTGCAAGAGGCGCAAGGGCTGGGCCAGCGAGGGAAAGATCGTTCCGGGCGGCGCGGCTTGCATCGGCGCCGGGCTGCCGCTCGGATAGAGCACGCTCGGCGTGGTGGAATAGGGCGCGGCGGGTGGCGGCGCATAGGGCGACGCCGCATAGGGCGAATACTGCGGCGCGATCGTCACCGTGGGCTGCGCGGTCGTGGAATAGGGATCAAACGCGGGCGCCGCGCCGCTCGGCGCCACCGTCGGCAAGCCGGCGGGCGCCGCCGCCGAATAGGCCGGAGCGTTAAACGGCGCGGGCGAAGCGGGCGCGGGCGCGTAGGCCGGCGCGGGCGAATAGGGCGCCGGCGCGATTGCGGCCCCGGTCGAAGGCGCGCCGCTGCCCGGCGCGCCCCATTGGGGCACGACATCCACCGCCGGCGCGTTTGGATCAGCCCCGGGCGCGTATGCCGCCGACGAGACCATCGTCGGAAACTGCATGCGCTGCGCCCAGGCTGGCGCGGCCGATAACATGACCAGCGCGACCCCCACGACGCGCCGGCAAAGAATGGTATTCAGCGCACGAACCTCGCATCAAACTTCGGCGAGTGGGCAATCCCGCCGGACGGACAAAAAGATGGGAGCAACAACAGACGAGCGCCGAGCGATCGAAATGAATGGAAATACTCAGCGGGCTCGGTTAGTACCAATCCGTGAATTTTCCGTCAAGTCCGGCCGCGCTTTTGCCGACGCTTCGACGGATGCTCCGCCAGCATTCGGGCGCCACGCCGCGCTAGCGATGCCCGCGCATCACCGGGAGCGATGGCCAGCGCCCGCCGGGCGGGGGCGCGAACCGGCAGGCGGTAAGCGGTGGCCTTCCGCGGGCGCGGAAAGTCTGACGATGAACTGCTCCAGAAGCAGCCGGCCGCGCGAGGGCGATGAGCTCGTGCCCTTGAGCGCCAAATCGGCTTCGAGCAACCAGTCGAGCAATTGGCCGCCTCGCTGGCGACCGAGACGCCGCAACTGAGATTCGGCCTTGGCGATGGCAAACGGCTTGAGCCCGGCTTGCTCGAGCGCCGCTCGCAGGTTCACGCGTCCGCCTGATTGCTCGCCCTGCTCGACCCGTCGGACCGCGGCGCCGAAGCGACGGAGCGTGTAGGCGACCTGGCCCATGAGCGCGATGGGCGCTTCGCCGGCCAGGAGCAGGCGGTCGAGCTCGACGAGCGCTTCGGCGGTCTGCCCGTCGAGCGCGGCGTCGAGCAGTTGCCACACGGTCTTCGTTCGCCAGCCGCCCACATGGCTCGAGATCATCGCCGCGTCGATCGCCGCGCCGGGCCCGGCGATCGATGCCAGCTTCGCCAACTCCTGATCGATTAGGCCCAGGTCCGGCTCCACTTGCTCGGCGAGCAGTTGGGCGGCGTCGGCGTCGAGCGTCGCGGCGTGGCGACTCCTTGGCCCAGCGCGAAAGCCATTTCACCAAGCGGGCGGGAGTGGGAAACTTGCATTCGACCGTGAGTCCCGTGGCGGCCACGAGCTTGGCCAGACGTGTATTGCCGGGCCAACTGTGCGCACGATCGCCAAGGTCGACGATTGCCTGGGATGGGCGGCGTATTGTTCGAGCGCGGCGCGATGACGGCTCACGAAATTGTCGGCGTTTTCCACGATCACCAGCCGGCCGCCGCCGCCAAACATGGCGAGCGTCGAGAGCTCATCGAGCACCCGGACCAGTTCGACGTTGTCGCCATCGAATGTCACGATCGAAAAGTCGCCGTCGTCGGCCGGGGCCACGCGGCGCCGCAGCGCCGCGAGCGCTTCGCGCTGCAAGAAACTCTGGTCGCCGAACAGCGCGCACACCGGTTTGGGCGGATGCTTTTCGGGATGCGCGAGGTACTCGATTGCCTCAATCGCCGCCATGCCGGAGTCTCGCCTGTGTGTTCGGGGCCGATCGCGCGGCCCGTTGCGGCACGCAATCGGTCAGGGGAGGTCCTGGAAGTAGAATTCGGTGTGGCGAATCATGGCGCCCGATGTTTCGTCGATGCGCAGCGACGAGGTGATGGTGCGCAGGGTTTTGAAGATCGTCAGCCCATCTCGCACTTGCGGCAAGACGGCCTCCACGTCGAATTCCATTTCGGGCTTCACGGCGCCCTTGTCGTCGGGATCGTCGGCATTGTCGAGTCCCGCGGCGCCGGCGGCGGCTTGCATCGCGATCGCGCCGTAGTTTTTCACGCCAAACAGGACCCAGGGCGACGCCAGTTCGACGCCATCGGCCCAATTCCAGACCACGGCGTTGGCCAGGGATTGGCGGGTGTCGGCCAGGGCGCCGGCGCCTTTATAGGGTGTCGAAGCGAGCAGCCGGGCGGAATGCGCGACCGAGAGCGACAAGACCGCGGTATGGTCACCCAAGGCCGCGTTGGGCGCCACTTGGGCGTCGAGGCCCGCCTCGGCCGGAATTTTATAGACAAATGCCTCGCCGGGGCCGGCGGTCTGCTTCACCGGACGCGGCAGTTTGAAATCGGGCGGGACCACCTCGGGCGCTGCTTTGCGCAGGGCCACCACGCCGTCGTCGGCGATGTTCTGATAATCGCTCATCGCTTGTCGTAGCAACTTGGGATCGGTCACTCCAAATACCAGCGCCGGCTCGGGCAGCGCCATCGCCTTGGCGGTTTCAGGCGCCGCTTGCAGCCACTGCTTGCTGCTCCATTTGTCATCGACCACGACCGCGACTTGGCCATCGGCCAAGGCAGGGAATAGCTTGTCGATGGTGGTGGAGTTAAAACGCGCGGCGAGCGGTTTAAATAGCTTGAGGAACTTCTCCGACCGCTCGCGCTCCTGGTCCTTCATCGCCGGCAACGCCAAGTCCTCGAAGTAACCATCGGCGACTTTAACCCACTTCACCAGCGTCTTGTATTGGCCGACCGATACTTTCCCGCGCGTCACCGAGGCCAAAATCGGTGAACCGCCGATATGCTCGAGTAGATCGAGACGACGCGAACCATCGAGGGCGAGGTTCTGGGAATGGTCGTATGCATAGCTTTCGATGCCGCGGGGAGTCAGGAAACTGAAAGACACCAGTTCGCCCGGCTTCGGAATGAACCCCTTGAGGTCCGCCGACAGGGCGGCGACGTCCTTGAGCACTCTGTTGTTTAGTTCTTCGTCGACATCGGCTTCTTCCAGCAGAACTTCGACCATCTCCTTGATATTGTCGGTATTGTCGGGCGTGCCCTGAAGCCGGGCCATGAGTTCTTGGCTGATATAGGCCACGCCGGTCAGTCGCTGGTCGGCGAACTTGCCCACGATATCGAGCCGTCCGTCGCGAGCGAGTGTTTCACCGGCGCCGAGCGCGGCCAGATGGTCGGTCGAGCTCGAAAGGCCGATGAGCACATAGTTCTTATACGTGCCAAGACTGATCGCCAGCGTGAAGGCTTTGAGCTTTTCGGTCAGGGCATCGTATTGGCCCGGCTCGGCGGCGACGTGTTCGAGGTCGTATTCCTCCCAGGGCACGAGGCTGCCATCGAGCGTGAAGTTCAGATAATCGCCCTCGCCGATTTTCTTGCGCTCGAAGCGGCTGCGAAACATGGGGGCCTGTCCGAGCGCCATTTTGGTGAGCAGTTCGAGCCGCTTGAGCTGCCGCGAGGCCACGGTCGCGTCCTTGACCTTGAACCCAAACACCACGGTGGGCATCGTCAGAATGTCGAGATTGTCGGCCAAGGTGTCGAGCACGGCGCGGCTCTGAAGCATGGCCGAACCCTCGTTGAAATTGCCCTTCATGGCTTGAATGCTGGCGGCGATCGTCGAGAGCCGGCTGGCGTTGTTGACTTCGTTCATCAGGTCCAGCGCGTCGTTGAGACGCTGGTCGCCATACATGAACACTTCGCTTCCGCTCATATCGCCCAGGAGCGAGATCAACTCTTCGTTTTCGGGCATCTGCAAGAGGGCGGCAAACTGCGCGAGCGGCCCGTCGGTCCACTGGCTTTCAAATTGTTGCCAAGCCGACTTCACGGAAGGCAGCGATTTGAGTTTCTTCCAGGCATTGCTCTCGAGCACGAGGTCGAGTTGCTCCTTGGTGCGGAGCGAGACCGAATAGAAGCTCACATCGCTGGGCACGAAATCGAGCGAGCCGGCGACCTTGGCCGCCAGCGGACTCGGCTCGGCCGCTCCGGCCTCGCGAGTCCACCCTGAAAGCGAGCCCACCACGGCGACCGCGAGAACCGCGGCGGCAATCAAGGCGTTCCCAACGCGAAATGCTTTAACGTCGCTTAACATGCCAGAGCTCCCCCATTGCGCGAGAATTAATTCCGAGCGCGAGATCAGTTCGTGTTCCCGAACGGTCGCCCGAACGGTGGATTGGAAAGGCGGTCGCCGCGGCTAGCGCCGGCAGGCGAGCAACTTGGCCCTCGGACCGGACATTCTAGGCTCACCGGGAGTGGTTCACAACTGTCGCGAAGCGAACGAGCCGGGTATTTTTTGCCGTCGGAAAGTAGCGAAAAGCGGCCGCGAATGGAGAAGGATCGCCCTGCGCCGACCCGCAAACCCCATTGCAAATCACCCCAGGCACGAGGGCTTATGTCGCGGGCGAGCCCGCGAATGCTCTTGACCCTTGCAAGCAAACCTGGAACGATTCCGCGCTCCGTCGCCCTCGCAAGAGATGCTGGCACGCGCCCTGGCTGGAGATGAGATGCGGAATCTGCTTCGCCTTGTCACTCGCGAACCGCTGCATCATTACCAAATGGATCGCTTCCTGCTGCGCAGTCCCATCATCTATCGGCCGGGCGAGCGCGTGGTGCATATCGGCGGGGGGCCCCAACGGAACCACCCCCTGGAAATCAATCTGAACCTATTTCCAGGCGCCAATATCGACATCGTGGGAGACGCCGAAAAGCTGCCGATAGCCGACGAGAGCATCGATGTGATTATCTCGAACGCCGTGCTCGAACATGTTCGCGATCTAGCGGCTGTCACCTCGGAAATGAATCGCGTGCTCAAGCCGGGCGGCCACGTGTATGTCGAAATTCCGTTCGTTCAGCACTATCACACCCACGATGGCCGCGGGGTGCATTTCGAAGACTACCGACGCTTGACGAAGCCGGGCTTGGCCGAAGCGCTCAAGTTTTGCCGGCGGATCGACAGCGGAGCGTGCGTCGGCCCGGTATCCAGCGTGGTGCAAATGGCGAATGCGCTCGCGAAGAGCCTGTGGCTGGCGCCTTGGTATCAACGCTGCGTTCGCCATGCCTATTATTCGATCGGTAACGTTCTCGTGGCGATCGACGAATGGCTGCCAGACCATGTCATCGAACGTTCGACGATTCCTAGCGGCATCTATTTCTTCGGCCGCAAGCCCGACGGCGCGACTCCCTGGTTGGATGCGTTGCCGTGGCCCAATTCGCTGTATCCTCGCGATTTGCGCGCCAAATTTACGCTGGTGAGCGGCGGTGGCGACCCCATGCGTGTGCGCATAACGAACATCAGCCGCACACATTGGCTGAAAGATTCGCGGCTATCCTGGGGATGCGTCCAGGTGGGGCTTCAATCACGGCAAGAAGGCGTGACGAATCGGGATTTTCGACGGATCGCAATGCCGCGCGACATCGCCCCGGGTGAGAGCTTCGTCGTCGACATCGACGACACCGGCTTGCCGGCAAATGGCCGCCTGTTGGTCGATCTGGTCGTCGAAGGGCTGGCCTGGTTCGGCGACCGTGGCAACTCGCCCTTGCTTTTGCCGGCAAACGCTCGGCCCGCGCAACCGCCAGCCGCATTGCGGCAGGCCGGATAGCAGCACGTTGAATACTTCAACAGCTTGCTAGCAGCGATTCTAGGCGGCACATTCCGCAAAATCGTTTGATTTTGCCATTTCGGATCATCTTCCCCCACCGCCGCGACCGATATTCTTGCAGTGGACCCGAAAACTCCGCTCGCGTGCGGACCTTGTCTAGCAGCCTGTTGAAATATTCAACAGGCTGCGCCGCCGCATGGATGCGGTGTCAAAATTACGACCTAAGTCGTTATTTTGCGAGCCGCGACGAGCTTTGCTCGGCGCTTGGCGAGGTTGAAAAATGTCACGATGGCATTTTTCCACGGGCTGCTCACGCCGGGCCCCGATGGGAATCCATGGCGATCGCCGCATTTCCGCACGTTAACGCAAGGAACGCAGACGTCATGGACGCACAACTGGCGGAGGCAATGCCGGGAACAGTGCTTTCGCTACCGATTCTTCCCAGCGCCGGGGCCTTCCGCGAGGCGGGCGATGAACCGGAGCCGTCGTCTACGCCCAACGGTTGCCCGACCGATGCCCGCGTGACGATCGAAACCGTCGAGTCGCGCTGCCACGGCAGCTTGGAGCTGACCCGGTTTCCCGCGACGGGCGACTATGTCTACATTGACATCATCTACCAGAATCACGCCGGCCGTGGTGGCGATATCAAGTATCGCTGCGCCGACTTCGAGACCGCCGGGCGAGTGCTCAAAAATCGTCGTTCGCACAGTTTGGCGATTCCTCGCGCCGCGCTGCTCAAAGCGCCGGTCGTTCATTTCGGGTCCGACGTGTCGTTCGAGATCGAATCCGCAACCGTGCGCGACGATTATTACGACTACTTCGGCATCTGCTCGCGCAGCGCCGCTCCCGAGCGATTGGCGATTGCGCGAACGCTCGCGGCAAGCCGCGGCGGCGATTCCGCGCAGCGTGCAGTGGTTCGTCACCTGGAAGTGTAATTTCGCTTGTGCTTATTGCTGGCAGGAAGTATCGGCGGATATGTACCGCGCCGGCCGCGCCAATCGGATTGCTCCCGAGACATGGGCCGCGAGCTTCCAGCGACTCAAGCCGCGAGAGCTTTTTTTGACGGGCGGCGAGCCGACGCTGTATAAACAATTGCCGGAATTCATCGGCCTCCTGCCGCACGACATCGAGCTGGTGATGCACTCAAATTTCGGCCGGAGCTTTTCGGTCGATCGATTCCTGGAGCATGTGGCGCCCGATCGCTTTCGCGAGCTCGTGCTCAGTCTGCATCCCACGCAGATCGAGCCGGCCGAGTATTTCGCGAAACTGGGCCGCTTGCACGCCGCGGGCTATCGCGGCCTCATGGTCGAGATGGTGCTTTATCCTCAGAACCTACCCGTGGCCGGCGAGGCATTCGAGCGTTGCCGCGAACTGGGCATTTCGTTGCGGTTCGACCCCTACGTGCCCGCGGCGCATGATCCCGTGGGGCGAGACGCGGCGCTGATGGCCGAAATGCGAGGCTGGGTCGACAAGGCCGCCGCCCATACCAAAGACTTGGGCGCGGTGCGTGGCTGGAATTTCGACCGGCCCCAGTTTTGGGAAGTCAAGGGACAGCCCGAATTGGCCGGAAGGTCGCCGATTTTTTGTCCGGCCGGCTCGCAACGCGTCAATGTCGACGAACTCGGAGACGTATACACTTGCATGAGCGCGATCGATCGCAGCAAGCTATTCGATCGATTGGCGTTGCCGCACTACGCTCCCACCGGCAATATATTCTCGAAAGATTTCCAGTTTCTCGACCGGCCGATCCTCTGCTGGGAGTCGTTTCGCTGTTCGTCGTGCGACTTTCAGTCGCTTGACTCGGCATGGACCAAGTCGCCGTGTGAGTCATCGCTTCCGCTCCCTGAATGAGCGGGCAGCGTTCCGGAACACTCGGCGGCGAGTCCGGCCGCTCTCGAAGAACGCCGCGTTCCGCTCTAGGTCGCTTGGCGCAGTTGACCTATAATCTCCCAACCGCCGCGAGATGCGCTCGAAGCGTCGTCTCGGCGCCGTCGGTTCGGATCGAATCCTACGCACTCGATATTTATGCGTGGTCACGGAAGACCCACGAATTGCGTCGCGCCGCTGCTTCTTAAGCGGAGCGCTGCCATGCGCCAGCGGCTTTTGCCCGCGCTCTGCCAAGGGCGAGGCAAATCGCGCGCCTGCTCGGCGAAGCGTTCATCGCGGCCGCGTGTTGCATTGCCACAGTGGGCGCCCTATTCGCCGACGAAAATCTCGACGCGATGCGCTCCGACTCGCAATTGGCCGAAGTCACATTTGTCGATGCCGCCCACGGCTGGGCCGTCGGCGACCGTGGCGCGATTTGGGCCACGACCGATGGCGGCGAGCGATGGCGGTTGCAAGCGTCCGGCGTTGATTGCCGGCTTTCGACCGTGGTGTTTCTCGATGCCCGGCGCGGCTGGGCCGCCGGCGGAATGACGGCGCCCGGCGACCGGGCCGGACACGGCGCATCGGTCAGCCAAGGCGTGCTCCTCGCGACGCGCGACGGCGGCGAACATTGGTCGCAAGATCGCAAGCTGCTGTTGCCGGCCATCGAATCGCTCGCGTTTTTCGATCCACTCCATGGCTGGGCCATCACTCGGGCATCGAGTCTGTTTCCCACGAATCTCTTCACGACCGACGATGGCGGGCATAGCTGGACCCCGCTGCCCTCGGCCGATGGCGTCGCTTGGACCACCGGCTTTTTTGCCGATCCGCTCTCGGGCGCCGTGGCCGGCCCAAGCGGCGCGCTCGCCGCGGTGCGGCGCCGGGCGGTCGAGCGCTCGCGGTTCTCCGACCCTAGCCTTCGCCAGTGGCATCGCTTGCGGGCCGGTGGAGCGCCGCTGCTCTGGGCCGTGGGCGACGGGGCGTGGATCTTTCAAAGCGGCGATCTCGGTCGTTCGTGGCTGTCGCCGCGCGGCGCGCTCGATGGCGCCTATCGTGATCTGTTCGACTTTCATGCCATCGCCACTCAAGGCGCTCAGGCCTGGATCGCCGGGTCGCCGGGTTCGCGCGTGTTCCACTCGCCCGACGCGGGCCAATCTTGGACCGCCGAACCTACCGGCTCACCCACCGCGATTCGCGGCCTGACGTTTGTCGACGCGGAACACGGCTGGGCCGTGGGCGATCTGGGCACGATCCTCGCCACGAGCGATGGCGGCCACACCTGGCGCCGCCAGCGATCGCCCGCAAGCCGGGCGGCGGTGCTCGGCTGCTTCAGCGCCGCGCGACATCTTCCGCTCGAGCTCTTGGCCCGGCTTTCGGCTGATGAAGGTTATCTCTCGGCCGCGATCGTTTGCGGGCGTCATGATCTCGACGGCGCCGCGACCGCGGCCGACTCCGAGGCGACGATTCACGAAGCGGTGGTCGCGGCCGGTGGCTCGGCCGGCGAGCGGGATTGGCGTTTTCCGATGCGTCAGACGGAATTGCGGCTCGGGGCCGAGCGCGTGGTCGAGGGCCTCGATCGCGCGAGCGATTCCCATGGCCTCGCTCGCCTGGAAGCGCGGCTCGTGGCCGACATTCGCCGCTGGCGGCCGACGCTGATCGTGACCGCCGACGCCAGCGACGACGCCGCCGAACAGTTGGTGTCGAAAACGGTGCTCGCGGCGGTCGAACATGCGGCCGATCCCACTTGGTACAGCGAGCAACTGACGCTCGCCGGCCTCGCTCCCTGGGCGACTTCGCGAGTGGTCGCCGCCGCCGCGCCAGGCGGGGCCGGCACGCTCTCGGTGGAAATATCACAACTCGCGCCGCGGCTCGGGCGATCCTATGTCGAACTGGCCGGCGCCGGACATGAACTGCTGATGAGCCTGCGCGCCGACGACCGATCTCCCGTTCCGCGTGGTCCAAGACCGCGCGCGGCGAGGACGCGCGGCCGGGCGGTGCCCCGCGCGACGCCGCTCCGGCTCGCGATTTTTTTAGCGGCTTCGCGATATCGCCCGGTGGCGATGCGCGGCGCATGCTGCCGGCTACTGCGGCGCGGAATCTCGAATCGCTCAAGCGGGCCGCTCAGACACGCCGCAACCTTGATGCACTGTTTGCCCGGGCCGACTCCGCTGGGACCGCAACCGATTCCGCGACGCGCCCGGCAAACCACGCTCCACCGGCCGCCGCGAGCGACGCCGGCTGGCTGGCCGAGGCCGGTTCGCTGGTCGCGTCGCTCGAGCCAGCGTCGGCCGCCGCCGTGCTCGACCGGCTGGCCGATCGCTATCATCATCGCGGCCAGTGGCAATCGGCGGCCGAGCTCCGCGAACTGCTGGTCGAGCGTTATCCGAGCCATCCGCTGGCGGCTTCGTCGCTCGTGTGGCTCGCGCAGTATTATGCGAGTGGCGAGGCTCGGCATCGGGCTCGAGGCGGACAAGGGCTGGTGGCTGAAAAGATCGCCGCCGCGGCGCCGCGCGCCCGATGCCCGACCGCCGCGGCGGTTCGATGGCGTGAAGCCGGCCGTGGCCCATGAGCCGCTGGGCGAGACCCGGGAGCTTACGACCGCCGGCGCCGCCGGACTGCGGCCCGATGGTTGGCCCGCGCTCGCCGCGGCGCGTGGCAAGCAGCTCGAGCAGCTTTCGCCGCAACTGTTCGCCGAGCCGTTCGTGCGATTTCCCTTGGCCGCGGCGCTGCGCGGCGAGGGTTTGCCGCGCCAAGCGGAGCGCTGACTATCTGAACGTCGTCCGATCGCGAGCCCACGACGCCTGGTGGGCCGCGGCCCAAGGGGAAACGCTGCTCGGCGACGGTCGCTTGGCTTCGGACCTCGGCGAGCCGCCAAAGAAAATCTGGCGCTGCCGCCGCGCCGCCGCCAGACCGCTGCTCGATGGCAAACTCAACGACGCCGCGTGGCAAGGCGCCGAACATGTCGAGCTGCATGGCGCGCTCGGCGACGACACTGCTTGGCCCGCGGTCGCGATGATGGCCTACGACGACGACTATCTGTACTTAGCCGCGAGTTGCAAAAGTCCCGCAAGCGACGTTGGGCGCGCGAGCGACGTTGGGCGCGCGAGCGCTGCCGCCGAACGGTCGACCGCCGAAGCGGCCCAGAGCGCGAAGCCACCGACAATTGCCCGGCCGCGCGACGCCGATCTCACGGAGCGCGACCGCGTCGAATTCCTCGTGGATCTGGATCGCGACTGGACAACCTATTATCGGCTCACGGTCGATCATCGGGGTTGGACTCGCGACGACTGCTGGGGCGACGCCAGTTGGAACCCGCGCTGGTTCGTGGCCCACGCCGCCACGCAAGAAGATTGGACGCTCGAAGCGGCGATTCCGCTCGGGGAACTGACCACCGATCGGCCCGCGCCGAAGCGAGCCTGGGCCGTGGGGGCGCAGCGAGTGGCGCCCGGGGTGGGCTTTCAATCTTGGACCACGCCGGCCGCGGTATCCGCGCGACCCGAAGGCTTCGGGTACTTGCTCTTCGAATAGAATCGAGCGCGAACCGAATCCAAGGCGTCGTTTCAATTGAAATCGTGCGATCGGCGAAGATCGCCGAGTTGGCGGCCAAGCCCATTAAGAGCCTATCCGACCGACGACTCCCCCTCTCCCTTTGGGAGAGGGTAGGGCGAGGGCTCACCGAAGTTCTCGAATAGGCTCTAAAAGTCGGTCGGCAGGCCGGGTTCGGCGGCGCCGGTCGAGCCGTTCGAGTTCACGGCGTTCTTGATCGTGCCAAGCGCTTGCCAGATCGGAATGCTGATGCCCTCATCGACGAAATGCACGGAGCCATCGGCCAGCGCCGCATTGACCCCGCCCGGATGCCGGCTACGGGCCGAGGCATAGCCGCTGGTATCGGCGCCGCCATCGCTGCAAATCACGTTGGGGGTCGAGGGGTAGCCGCTGTCGCCGATATCGGCGGGGCAGGTCATGACCTTATCGGGAACCGTCGAATTCGGACCGTAGTATTCCGAGACGAAGGCCCCGCCCATGGTCGAGGCTTGGATATCGCCCATGACCGAGGAACCGGTTTGAGCACTCCCGGTGGCCGGGTCGGGAATCGTGCCGCCGATGACTTCGGCATACATCAAGGTCTTCGAGAGCCCGTCGCGCACATCGGCGCCTGCGCACCTGATTGAGCAGCGCCGCGCCCGAGGGCAACGGATTGTCGAAACTTTGATTCTGATTCACGTTGTACATGCCTTGGCCGCCATAGTAGATCGGGCCGCTGCCCGCGCCGCCCGAGCTACCGGTGGCCCCGCCATATGTGTAAGCGCTCGTGCCGTTCATGAACATCAGCGGCACGGTGCCGCACGAGCCGGCATAATTGCCGCGGGCTCGATTGAGCGTCGTGTTCGTCATCGGGCTGACTTGGGCCGCCGAATCCGAAGGGCAAAACATATTGGCGATCGGAGTGCTCCGGGCCTGGGTGAGCGCCTGGCTCGCGGTGCCCAGATACGTGACTCCGGTCGGATTGCCCGAGACCGAGGTGCTCGGCGTCGACTGAGCGTTGATGGTGCCGTATTGTTGAAACAGTGCCCCTTGATCCAAGTTCGTAAGCAAGCAGTGATACCAGGTGTACGACATCATGCCGGCCAAGGCGTTCGATAGCCCCGCCGGATTGCCGTTCCCGGGCGGCGTCGTGCCGGTGAAGTCGTATTTGCGAGCGTAGGGGAACTTTTGAAACGTGGATTCGTAGGCCTGCGAGGCCACGCCAAGCTGCTTCATGTTGTTGTGCGCACGAGATCCGCCGGCCCGACTCCCGAGCGGCCTGCACCGCGGGCAAGAGCAAGGCGATGAGAATGCCGATGATGGCGATCACGACCAAGAGCTCGACGAGCGTGAAACCACGCGTCGAGCGAGCGAGTTGTCGAATACCGTGTTTCATGGGCCGCCTTCTCTCGTAAAATCGTGCGGTAGTTGAATGCGTTTCAATGCTGGTCGTCAGCGGTGTGCGCCGATGCTTACGGATTGAGATCGGTCTCGCTGATCGGATTCGTCCAAGTGGACGAGGGATAAGAAACGAAGTTCTTCGATCCGGGCGCCTGATACATCATCACCGGAGCGCCGCTGGTCGAGTTGGGCGTGTTGCCGCGCGGCGTCATCAGGCGACCATAGACGTTATACACGATATCTTGGCTCAGAAATTTCGCGCTCCCATCGCACATGGCAACCACGAATCCCCCGGGATGCATGCTCGAAGGTCGGGCAAAGTTCACTTGCGCCGAGGAGCTCAACGCCATCCCGCCTTGACGATTGAGCGGAACCGTGGGCGAATCCGTCGCGAACCACAGGATGCCAATCTCCCATTCGTTGCTCGTCGCGCCGCTCGCGGCCGGATACTCGCCGATCCAGTTTTCCGTGTCCAGGTTTTCCGACAGCATGATCGTGTTCGAGCCACCATCGTAGCGGTTGATATAGCTGAGTGTCTGTGTCACGGTCGGCACGCCGGACTGAATCGTGAGCGTCGGCGAGGAATAGGCGCCATTGGTGAAGAACACGCCGTTGGCCTGCCAATCATTGGGAATGCCCGCCGTGGTCGAGACTTGATCCTGCATGCCGCAATTGACCGCATAGTGCATGATGGCCGCGGAACTCGAGGGCGGAGCGCTCGGACAGTTGAACAGCGCGATCGTTGGGGCGTTCGCCGCGGTGATCGTAAGTGTCGCGGTGGGCTGAATGATCGAGGTGTAGATGTCGTTGCGAGCGATGTTCGGCATAATCAACATGGGCCACTCGAAGGCCGTTGAAATGGGAGTCGTGCCGCCCGACGGAATTACGTTGAGATTGCCCCAGGCGCCGGGCAGCTTTTGTTTCGATGTCTCGTAGCTAATCACCGCGAGCGCGATTTCCTTTTGATTGTTCAGGCAGGTCGCGTGCGCCCGGATTCGCGAGCCGACTGCACCGCCGGCAGCAAGAGCGCCGCCAATGTGCCGATGATGGCGATCACCACCAGCAGTTCAACCAGTGTGAAACCGTGACGAATCGCGCGGCCGGAGTTCGATTGGGGGCGTCGCATGGCTCTGTTCCTGAAGAGAGAGAAGGGAGTGGGCGGCTGGGACGCCGACCGGAAACTATTCTCGCAAAAATCCTGGCCAATGCCAACTAGGCATTGCCAGATTCCGCGTTGCGCGAGCCGCGAGCCCGCCGCGCTCCCCATGTTTACTATCAACCGCCGCCGCCCTTTCCGCCCAATAGACCCCAACATCGCCGGCGGCCTTGTCCTCCTCCGCGCCTCCGCGTGAGATCCCCCCGATTTCGGCAGATGATAAAGCCGCTGGACCTTTCGACAAAGATATTCACGCGGAGTCGCGGAGACGCGGAGAAGTCAGCAACGCTACCCATGTTTACTATCGACCACCGGCGCCCCGCGGCCGCTTGATCTTTGCGGGCCCGTGCGCCATGCTCGACACATCGCCCCAACCAACGGGGCTCGACCAAATAACGCCTCCGTCATTTTTTGAACGACGCCCCCGCTGGCGCCGCCTTTTGCCCATGCCACGCCTCGCCCCCACCCTTTGGCAGATTCTCGCCCTGGCGAGCCTTGCGATCGCGAATCTGCCCGCCGCCGAGCCGGGCGGCGCCAGCAAGCCAAGCGCCGGGAAGCTTGCCCCGCCCGCGGCGGCTGTCGCTTTGCCGCGTGTCTCTCGAACGACAGGCGTCGACTGGCCCGGCTTTCTGGGACCGACCGGCGATTCCAAGTCGCCCGAAAAAGGCCCGCTCGCGCCCTGGCCCGACACCGGGCCGCCCATCGTGTGGACCGCGGAGCTTGGCGAAGGCTACGGCCCGCCGACCGTGAGCCAGGGGCGGCTGTTTATCTTCGATCGCATCGAAAATCGAGACCGCCTGCGGGCGCTCGAAAGCGAAACCGGCCGCGAACTGTGGACCTTCTCCTATCCGACCGACTACCAAGACCTCTATGGCTACGATGGCGGCCCGCGAGCCTCGCCGGTGGTCGACGGCGATCGGGTTTATATTTTTGGCCCTGAAGGCATGCTGCATTGCTTGCGCGTGGCCGATGGCGGCGTGGTTTGGAAGCTCGACACCGCGGCCGAATACCATGTGACCCAGAACTTCTTCGGCGCCGGCAGCACGCCGGTCATTTACAAGGATTTGCTCATTGCCCAAATCGGGGGCAGCCCGGCCGACATGCCGCCCGCGCCGCCGGGGCAGCTTGGCCGCGTGGTGGGCGCGGGCAGCGGCGTGGTGGCGTTTGACAAACGGACCGGAGCGGCGCGGTACAAATTGACCGACGAGCTGGCGAGCTATTCCAGCCCGAAGCTGGCCACGATCGGCTCGCGCGATTGGTGCTTTGTCTTCGCCCGCGGCGGACTCGTGGGCTTCGACCCCGCGGCCGGCAAGCTCGACTTCGAATTTCCCTGGCGAGCGACGATCCTCGAGAGCGTCAACGCCAGCAATCCGGTGGTGGTGGGCGACCGGGTCTTCATTTCCGAAACCTATGGGCCCGGCAGCGCCCTGCTCGCGGTGCGCCCGGGCGGGCGCGACGTGGTTTGGTCCGACGCCGATCGCCGCCGCGACAAAGCGATGCGCACCCACTGGAACACGCCGATCGAGGTCGACGGTTTTCTCTATGGCTCGAGCGGTCGGCACGAAGGCGAGGCGGCGCTGCGGTGTATCGAGCTAGCGACCGGCGCGGTGCGCTGGAGCGAGCCGCGGCTGCATCGCACATCGCTGCTCCATGTCGATGGCCACTTCATCTGCCTGGGCGAAGACGGCACGCTGCGTCTTCTGAGGGTGAATCCCGAGAAATTCGAACTTGTGAGCGCCGCGATGCTGCTCGACCCGTCGCCGGAGAAAAAGGAGCTGGGTTTCGCCGCCCGCCGCCTATTAAAAGCCCCCGCCTGGGCCGCGCCGGTGCTATCGCACGGCCTGCTCTACGTCCGCGGCCGCGACCGCTTGGCATGCATCGAGCTGCTAAAAGCTCGCTAGCGCGCTCCGACGAACAATCCCCCGAACATTCGCCCCCCCGCCCCCTTGAGCGCCCCCTCACGGCCACCCGAATCGCGCAAGCCCCGCGGGCTTTTCGTCTCCGCGCCTCCGCGTCTCCGCGTGAAATTCCCCCCTCCGGCGTCAGCAGATCGCATCGCCATTGGGGCCCGTATTGCAAGGATTTTGCGAACGGCGAGGCCATCGGACAATGTCACGCTTACCGCTGGCGGAGGCGGAATTCGGTCCAGGCGATGGCGGAAAGGAGCGTGAGGGCGGCGTCGGTCAGCATCAGGGCGGGGGCTTCTTCGAAGCGGGCGCGCGAGTAGCGCAGCAGGCTGGCCGGCGAGCTTTTCGGGATTTGGTCGGCAACACGTTTGCCGCTAAGGACCAAATGTGTCAGCAGGTCACATGGCCGGCGAGCTTTTCGGGCCCGGCTGCAAACGCACGGCGGCGCCCGCACGCTGCTGTGTCAGCAGGTCACATGGCCGGCGAGCTTTTCGGGCGGCGGCCGTGGCGACCAGGAGCTGCGTGCCGAGGTGTGTCAGCAGGTCACATGGCCGGCGAGCTTTTCGGGCTGCGGATGGCCTCGAACGCGATGCTGATGATCCAGTGTCAGCAGGTCACATGGCCGGCGAGCTTTTCGGGGATCGACGTGCCGGTTCGCGCGGGCGGCCAACCCGACAGTGTCAGCAGGTCACATGGCCGGCGAGCTTTTCGGGCTTAGTCGGCATGGAGCGCGAGACCATGAGCCTCCTTGTGTCAGCAGGTCACATGGCCGGCGAGCTTTTCGGGGAGCCGCATCGCCACGAGTCTTGCCGGCGCGATGGGGTGTCAGCAGGTCACATGGCCGGCGAGCTTTTCGGGCCGATCTACACGATTGGAAAAACGTTAAGTCGCTTCCGTGTCAGCAGGTCACATGGCCGGCGAGCTTTTCGGGGCCGCGATGAGTTCGAGGAGTTTTTCGGCCATCGTGGTGTCAGCAGGTCACATGGCCGGCGAGCTTTTCGGGGCCGACGCGGCCAACGTGTTCGCCGCCGGAAGCAAGGTGTCAGCAGGTCACATGGCCGGCGAGCTTTTCGGGCGGGCTCGGCGCGATCAGGAATCCACCCATCGCATTGTGTCAGCAGGTCACATGGCCGGCGAGCTTTTCGGGGCCCTGGGAACCGCGAGAGTCGTCGTCCACCATGCCGATTGTGTCAGCAGGTCACATGGCCGGCGAGCTTTTCGGGGCTGCTCGCCGCCCTTGATCGCCGCGAGCAAAAGAAGTGTCAGCAGGTCACATGGCCGGCGAGCTTTTCGGGCCCGGGATCGTAACCCTTTATTCCGTAACGTGCTATGGAGCACAACGCGAGCGACCAGCGAGACCCCGGCCGCTTGTCGCCTCACGCTCAACAGCGACATTCCGAAAACCCTGTCTCGACAAGGAGTTGCGAGCTTGCGAGCAGCGGCCGGCATTTCAGCGGCGCCTCGTCGCTCGCGGGCCAAATTGTCAAAGACCGATCCGAGCCGGTCGAACATGTGATCTGCTTCCCGAGGATTCACAATTAAATGCGGAGACACTTGTCGGGAGATATTCGCGCCAATTGCGCTGCCCGTAGTCTACCCACCGCGGCGTCCAATATGCAATCCGCCCTGAGCGTATTCAAAAGGGATTGTTGAAGTCGGTCGGGCGGCAACGCAATTGCTGGGCAATCTGCTTTTCGATCGTTTCCCAATAAGCCTTGGAAAATTCCCAAGTCCCGGCTCGCTCCGACGAATAAAGCGGATTCCAAACGAGGGCGCTTGCCTTCGGCTGTTTCGAAGATCGCTTGCGAGCCCGTGAAGTCGGTTCGCCCTTGGTGCTCGGCGGCGCGATCAGTGGCGCCGCCGAAGACCACGCCGCGGAGCCTTGCACATAGTCCGCGACCGGCGCCCCGGTCGCGAGCTCGACCAAGACAAACCACCAAGCGTCGCGCCAGTCGGGATCCATCGAGCGCCCGCAGCCCGATATTCGCGGCGGCGTTCAAATCGGCTTGAATCGCGCGCGGTGCGCGGGAATCGGCGCCGAGTGAAACAAACAGATCGCCGCCGCGGCGTGGCAGGCGGATCGTCGCGGCGGCCGGCACCTCGTTCAACCAGGGCAGGAAACTCGCGACGATCGATTCCCGCGGCTTTGGCTCCCCTTCGTTTTTGCCGCGAATCCGCCGGATCTCGCGAGCCCAGTAGCGAATTTCGCGGGCTTGTTTGGTCTCTTGCGACGGGACAGTCTCGGGCGTCGTGGGGGCAGCCGCGCCGGCAGCTTCGGCCGATTGGCACGCGAGCCGCAAGACATGCCCCGAAATGTCCTCGCAGCGAATGCCCGGCGCCCCGGTTCGCGAATCTTGCCGCGAGGTATGCCGGGGCGACACTTCAACGAAGTGCAGGCCATGTAACTGGCAGCCTTCAATGATGTACTTTCGCACATTTCTCGCGGCCCAATCCATGAGCCGCTGATTTTCGCGTCGCAAGCGCGTTTCGTCGGGCCGGTAATTCTCCAGGTCTTCGATCACGACCACCTGGCATGGGGCGTCGACACGGCGGCCGGGGCGTTGGATGTCGCGTCCATGGGCGCGAGGCATGCGGCCCGCGCCGAGCGCCGCTTCCACCACGCGGCTGGCCAGTTGTTTGATGCGCTGCTCGCGGAGTTTTTCGAGCGTCGCCAGGATTCGCTTTCCGAACCTCGCCAGGGATTCATCACCGAGCTTGGGAACATTCTTCGTCGGATCGTCGGGCTCGGGGCGCATCCGGAACGCTTTGAGCGTTTGATACAGGCCGCGGATCGTCGCGATGCGGTTGATTGACAGGCCGCCGACTTGTCGGATCGATTCGCGGTTCGCTTTCCAGTCCTTCTTTCGCGGCAAAATCGATGCGCGGAGCATCTTCAACTGCCCCCGCCAAGCCGCTTCATGCTCGCGCCAATGCGCTTCCCAACGCCGCCGAAGCTTTTGCGCTTCGGCCGGTTCATCGACGAGCCACTGGGCCACGACCTTCAACGCCGGCCGAGCCGAGGATTCCGCTTTTTTGCGCGCCGCGCGCGAATCGTCATCGGCGCCTCACCGGCAATTGAATTTCCGGGAATCGTGTGCTGATCATCGTTTGCCACTGCTCGCGAGCCCAAGGGTCGTGGCCGCGAGCCGAGTTCGCCAGCGTCTGCCAAAGAACGAGGGCGTCTTCGATATATTTCACGCGATCTGCTTGCGATCGCGCGGCGGTTCGGCCACCCGAGATCGGCTTGGTCTCGGCGGTCAACGCGTATGCCACTCGGGCAACATCGCCTAGCCGGCGGAGGCCAAGCGCGCGGCTTCAAGGGCCTCGCGGTGCAATTCATCGATCCGCCAGCCAGCGCCCAGCGCCGGCCATCCCGCGAGCTGGCGTAGCGAATTGATTGCGGCGAGCTCTTGCGCCGAGGGCGCCCGCGCGGGTCGGTCTTCTCCCTGAAGGCGAATGACGAATTGTCGATCGAGCCGAGCCCAGGGAGCGGGATGCTCGGCGCCGCCGGGCAAGGTGTCGTCGGCGATGCGGCGATAAATGATCGTTCGCGTGACAGGTTGCCCTTTTCGTCGGCCGGTGCGTTGGAGCTTATCGGTCGGTCGTTGGAGGTGAATAAAAAGCTCGGCGGCGGAGGGATCGGGGCGGCCCGCGGCGCGGCACTCGGCCACCATCGTCTGACGGCTGATCGTTTCCCAGACGGCGCAAGCGGCGCCAAAACGATGGCCCAAGTCGAGCGACAGCACGCGGACCCGGGGCAGCCGCGAGCAGACGAGCCGGGCGCGTTTTTTTCGGCCTTCGTTCGCGGCATAGCTGAGATAGTAGCCGCTTCGTCCCTTTTTGTATTCGATGCCCTGGGGCAAACCTTGCGCGACATAGTCGAGCCACGGTCCTTGTGGCGTGAGCTTGGCCGATGTGGTCAGAAACCAGCGCAGATGGAGCCATTGTTTATTGGCGGGCCCTTCGGCAAGGACGGCGGAAAGTTTCGCATAGTCGGGTTCGCCTCGCTTGCCGTACACCAGATCGGCGATTCGATCCAGTTGTTCGCGCGGCGCTTGTAAACGTCCGTTCCAATCCTTTTGATCGAAGACCGCCGATATCGAGACATGCGAACGAGCATCGTTTCCGCCAGCGATCCGTCCCAGCCGGTCGGCGTGGCTCACGGGCGCCGCATTCAGTTCCACGGCGGATGCATCGAGTCCGAGGTCGTTCGAGAACCTGGCGCCGGCCCAGCGGAGCCGTAGGTTTTCAATCTCGGTTCCATTCCATGTTTCCAGTGTCACGTCGCGCAAGTCGGGGCGAGCGTCGAGCCGTCGTTGGATATCGGCTCTCGCCTTTTCGGTCTTGGCCGCGGCGAGCCGGGCCCGCAATTTTTTTTGCCGCTGCCCGGCCTGGAGTGCCGAGAAGGCGATTTTCCAGCGAGAATTGCCATAATCGACGAACACCGGATGGCGAAGCGGATCGGGATGCCGATACGCGGGCACCTTGAACCGCCGCTGATTGTGATCGGCGACGGTGGCCGCCACATAGTCCTTGAGAATTTGCGGATTCGGCGCGTCGCCATCGCGCCATACGGATCGCGCTGCGTCATCGGCGAGGCAAGGTCGCGGGACGTCGTTTTGATCGTCGCCGAAACCCGCGAATAGTTGAATGTCGCCGAACTTCTCTTGATCATCAAGGTTACGCTGCACCTCGCGGGCAGCCTCGATGCGCTGCTCGCGCGAAGAGGCGTCGCCGAGGGATTGCCAAGCGGCAACGATCTTATCCCAGCCGTCGATAGCGCGCCGTCGAATGATGTATTCGCCCAATGAGCCGCCGTCGTCCGCGCGGCCCTCGCGGAACGCCTCGAGCCATTCTTTCGCCGCGAGTGGAATCTGGTTAGCATCGGCCCTGAAGGCGATCCGCTCCGCCTCCGCGAGCTTGATCCAACTGTGCGCCCCCGAAAGGCGGCGCAAGGCATGGTCGAGTGCGACGACATGTTCCCAGAGCAAGTCGCGGGTGGTTCGGTAGGGAAATCCGAGCCGCTGCTCGAACTTGGTCCGCCAAGCGTCCATCCAGGCCGGTTGGTTCGACCCGCCCGGCTGTTTACCCGACTTGTCGGCGGCTTCTTGAAGTAATTTATCGACGGCCTGGCGCCATAGTTCAGGAGTCAGCGATTGGCTGTCTCGGACTTTTTCGAGAACCAAGGCGCCTTTGGAAGGACTGCCTTGCCAGCCAACCGCGCGCTTCAGCCGCTTGTATTCCGCGGCTGCCGACGCGGGTTCCGAGGGCGGTTGCCCGATTTCCGATAATAGTCTACCGAGCACGGCCGCGCCGCTTTGGCCGACGACCGCCGTGGAATCGACTTGGGATAGACGGAGCAGCGTCGCGCTGATGGCGCTGGGATTACTCTTTTTGCCGGCGCCCCAGTTGGGGCTGAGCCAGCCATTTGCCTTTTGGACGAATTCTTTGGGTTCCGTGGGCGCCGCCTCGTCGCTTTCCGGCATTTGAAAATAGGCGGCCTCGCCACCCAAAAATTCAAACAGGGTCGCGGCGGCCCAATCGGCGGTGAGGCCAGGGCACTGGTTTTGAAGCTCGGCAAAAGCCTGGGACCGATCGACCCAAACGGCGTCTTCCCGGGTGCGAGCCTCGAGCGCGGGTTCGCAAGCGGCGATCCATTCCGAGCGCCTCCGAATCGGGGATTCGCAACCGGCTGAGAATCGCGGTGAATCGCGCGACGACTTTCCGTTTACGATCCGTCTGGGAATCGTTGCGTTGGGTGACGAGAAACGCATCGGGACAAAGCGACGCTGGGCTTTCGACCGAGAGCCACGATAGGGCCAGCAGGACTCGCCGGCCCGGATTTTCATCGGCGAGCGAATTTGGCAAACCGCCGCGAAGCGTGAGCAGCCAGTCACCCCAGACCTGCGCCGCGCGGTTGACGGCCACATGAGTGCTCCAAAGCAAGTCCCGCCAATTGCCGGCGCCGGTGAGCTTGATGGTGTACGCGCGGGGTGTCGGTTCCATTGCTATATTTTGTTTCGCTTGCCGACGGGGCATGCCGAGACAATCCGCTAAGCGCCCGTTCGTGGTGATGCGTAGATTCTAATGCGGGAACTGAAATAGAATCGAAAAAAGCTCGCCTTGCCATCGCCGCTCCTATATCGAGGGAGTTCGGGGCGCGCCAAGACGGCGGTATGGCGTGGCATCCATTGTCAGCGGCACGGCTACGCTCACCGCTGGCGGAGGCGGAATTCGGTCCAGGCGATGGCGGATAGGAGCGTGAGGGCGGCGTCGGTCAGCATCAGGGCGGGAGCTTTTTCAAAACGGCCGCGCCAGTAGCGGAGCAGGCTGGCCCAGCGGCTGTCCTCGGCGTCGGTCTCTTTGAAGAGCGCCGCTTTTGCATTGTGATCTTCGAACGATTGCCGTTCGCGGAGGTAGGCTTGGTGGCCGATAGCCTCTTCGGAGGTGATTGCCACTAGGGTCCAAACGATGGCGGCGAAGACCCACCCGCGCCCGGCTCGCAAGCCCCAGAGGCGCCCGAGCTGCTCGGCGGCGATCGCCATGCCGAGGCCCAAAGAGATCGGCATGAGTCCCACGGGCGCGAACCCGGCGAGTTGCAAGAGACCGGCCAGGGCGCCGAGCGCGGCCGCGGCCGCGATCGTGGCCAAAAGCCACAGCACGCGGAATTCATGCCGCGCTCCGGGCAGCGAAGTCGGCGATGGTGAGCTCGGCGACGGCAAGCTCCGGGTTGACGGGCCCGGCGCCGGACGGGGATCGGAGGGAAGCGACGGCTCCACGAAAAAACGCCTCCCGGCGGCGCGCTCGCGCCCGCGATGATGATTGCTCGATCAGGCGATTGCCCGATACGTTTATTGCTCGATGCGGTAGAGATGCGTCTTGCCGCGCACGATCAGCGCCTTGCCCGCCACGGCGGGCGAGGCCATGAAGCCATCGTCCAGATGGTTGACGGCCAGTTCCTTGAACTCATCGGCCGGCGCGATCACGGGACACGTGCCGTCTTCGCCAAAACAATAAATCCGGCCATCGGCATAGATCGGCGACGCGGTGAATTTGCTATCGATCCGCTGCTGCCAAATCTGTCTGCCGTCGCCGATGTCCACTGCCGACGCGACGCCCTTGTCGCTTACCATAAACAGCCGGTCGCCGATTGCCAGCGGCGACGAGCGGCTGGGAATGCTCTTCGGCTGCTTCCAAGCGACCATCTTTTCGGTTACATCACCCTGGCCGCCCGGTTTGGTGGCGAAAAGCTGAAAGCCCTGCGAGGCGGTGGTGCAAAAGACGAGTCCATGGGAATAGAGCGGCCTGATGGCCGAGTTCATGCCCATCGAACGCACTCGCCAAAGCTCCGCGCCCGTGGCGGGATCATAGGCCACGGTGGCGCCGGCGCTGGGGCTGATCGAGCTCGAGCCGGCCACCAACCGAGATCACGTGCGGAGTGCTATAACCCTTCTTCATGTCGCCATCGGTGGTGCCATATTCCAGGTCCCGATCCCGGCGCCACACCGTCTTGCCGGTCGCTTTGTCGAGCGCCACGAGATATTGAAAGTCGAATCCGTCGAATGTGAGGATCAGCAGGTTCTTCCACAAGATGGGCGACGAGCCCGGGCCGCGGAAATGGTTGCATTCCAAATCGCGGCGCGACCAGAGCACCTTGCCGGTCGCGGTGTCGAGGGCGGCGGTGCCTTGCGAGCCGAAGTGAACATAGACGCGTCCTTCCTCGATCGCCGGCGTCGACGAAGCATAGCTGTTGTACGGATGGCAAAATTGCGGCTCCTCGATCTCCCAAAGTTTGATATCGCGCAGAATCTTGCCCGACTCGAGATCGACGCACAAGGCATAGTTGGCCTTGCCATCGGCCAGGGCGGTCGTCAACCAGATTTGCTTGCCCCACACCACCGGCGACGACCAGCCTTTGTCGTGGATGGGTGTCTTCCAGCGCACATGCTCGGTCTCGCTCCAGGTGAGCGGCAGGCCCGGATTGCCGGCGTGGCCATCGCCCGAGGGACCGCGAAACTCGGGCCAGTTGTCGCCCGCGGCCGCCGCGACCTGGGCGACCTGGATTGCGAGGACGAACGCGACGAGAGCGAGCGGCAGCGCGGCGAGCAGCGCGAGCGGGCGAAATCGCATGGCAAGGCTTTCGTTGCGAAGAAGGCGGACCATCGTATTTGCGATAGTCGGTTGGAGCGGCCGACGGAAAGGGGTTCGGGCACCCAGTTGAATGTAATCGACCCGGGCAAAGGATTCAAATCTCGCGGACGCCGACGTGACGTTGTGGCTCTCAACTATTCTCGGCGCGAGAAACGATCCATCGGATATTCACTCCGAACGCGGTCAGCCCGCGAGGCGGTCGTAGCATTCGAGGATTCGATGCCCGGTGCTGTCGGGCGGCCAAACGAACTTTTTAGCTTTCCGGTCGAAGCCGGTGTTGGTGAACGTGGTGAGGATGTACTCCACGTCGTCCCGAGTGAGGCCGTAGAGGTGGAAAAATGCGGCATCCAGTTCCATCCGCAGTTCGGCCCGCTCCGCTTCCTTCCAGATATGCACGCCATCGCCACGCGAACCCTTAAACCCGCATGCCTTGGCCAGCGGCGTCATATCCTCCGCGGTGCAACTCAGCTTCAGCACCCGCTCGCTGATCCACTGCTCGAGCGTCTCCTTCTTCGACCACGGGCACTTCTCCCCATAGACCGCGGGCGGCAGCGTGGGGAGTTGCTCGACAATGAAGAAGTTGAGATGCACGCTGCCTACCTTCTGACGCGCGACAAAATCGAACACATAGGAATTCTGGTTGGCGAGCAGGCACGCTTCCAGCCGCGGTGTGATGGATTCTCCGGGCAACATGAGCGGCGCGGAATTGACGACCGCAACCCACGGCAAGAAGGCGGCGATCATCGTCCGCTCGTTGGTTGCGCTGGTGACGTCTTTGTACGCATACAGCCATTCGCGACGGCGTTCCTTCGTGACCTCCGTCACCGCTTCCTCGCTCACCCACCAGCGCGGCGCAGGGCCAAACTCCGGGTTCTGATGCTCCACCAGCGAGGTTTCCTCCTTCTGGCCCTGGCGAACCCAGTTTGCTTCGTCGACGATCACGCTCGCGGCGCGGTGATCGAAAGCCTGCACCATCTTCGCCTCATACAGTGGCAGCGCTCGGCTGGCTCCCTTCATGTAGATGTTCCCGCGCAGCCGGTATCCTTGCTTTTTCCAAACCTTGGCCGGCTGGAAATGCTCCGCGTCGTTGGTCTGGTGAAACATGGTGAAGAACTTGATGCCCCAGGGATTGCCGCCGATGCGTCGATTCTCGTCGATCAAGATCGGCACGCGCTTGTAGATGCTCTTAGTCAACTCGGCGTCGCGACGGGTGCGGAAGATGGGGCAAGTCTTCGTGTTCGGGTTCAGTAGCGCCATGTCCTTCGCCGTGAGCGCGATGTGTCGGTGCTTGAAGCTCTCGGCGGTTTCCTCGACATTGCGGGCGAAGAAAACGAAATCGGCTTGTTCGTGGTTACAATTCGCGCCGCCAAAGATCAACGCGGTGAATTTGAATGAACGATGCACGTCTTCGAAATGCCCCTCTTTATTCTCGAAGTCGTAAAGCGAAACGAGCCGCTGGTTGTCCATGAGATCGTTGAAGAACGCCTTGGTCGTGTCGTCGGTCGCGATGCCGGAAGGGACCAGCAGGCCGGCGATGCCGTTTGGGGCGACGAGTTTGCCGGCAAGCTCGGCGAAGAGCATGTACAGATTGACGTCGCCCTTGCCGGTAAGGGGGTAACTACCGGCTCGAGAGTAATCGAGCAGCTTCTGGGCTTGCTCCCGGGCCTTGAGATAATCGGCGTAAAGCTCCGGGTTGGTGGTTCCCATGCCGGCGATGCGTTTCTTGCGGTCGGCGGCGCTGACGGCTCCGGCGGTCTCGGGATCGATGAGCGAGAAAAACTCGCGGTCCTGCACCTTCACGCGTTCCCAGGGCGGATTGCCGATGACGCAGGAGAACCCGCCGCGAGCGAAGACCTCGGGAAACTGCCGCGGCCAGTCGAGCGCGTGTGGATCGATGGCGGGGTCTGAAACCAGACTGTTGCCACGCACGATGTTTTGCGAGAGGTCGGCTAGGGTGCGGCCGATTCGGGCGGAGCGAATCCAGAGGGCGAGCTGGGAGATTTCAACCCCTTCGCGGGAGAGATCGACGCCGAAAAGGTTGTGGCGCAGAATCCGATCGGAGATTTCCTCGGAATAGGCGGCGACACTGGCCTCGGCTTCGCCCACGCCGGCGAGACCGTGAACGACAGTGAGATACCAAGCTTCCAGGGCATCGTAGGCTCGGATGAGGAACGCGCCGGAGCCGCAGGCGGGATCGATGACCGCGATCTTCTCCAGCAGGTTCCAGCAGGAGCGCCAGTAGGAGAGCAGCTTCGTCGGATTCTGATTTCGACGATGTTCGGGATTGAGGCCGTGGGCTTTGGCCTCACTCGCGAAGCATTCGCGGACCAGCGCATCGACAGTGCGTTCGACGATGAGACCGGTGAAAGCCGGTGGCGTATAATAAATGCCGAAGCGCTTGCGCTGACGCTCTTGGGCATTTTGGAAATCCGTGTTTCCTCCGGCGCGTTGGCTTTCAGGGCGTAGAGTCCGCCGATGCGAAGTTTCTCCAGTTCGGTGATGCTGCGCTCGAAGAGGCGGCCCAGCACATCGACGTTCACTTCCTCGGAGAAGTCGTAGAGTCCGAATCCCGCCAGTCCATTGGTCCACTTTCTTTCCTTCAAGACCAGGGAATTAATGGCGGGATCGTCGGCGAAGAGCCCGCCATTGAACGGGGTGATCCTGACTTTGTCCGTTTCGACGCCCTGATCGATGGCGGTGAAGAGCTTGAGGAAGTTGTCCCAGGCGGGGTTTTTTGCCCGGCTATAACGGTCCGTGTCATTGATGGTGGTGGCGAGTGTTTTGTCCGGCAGGAGTTCCCGGTCCTCGCAGAACGCGATGAAGATGATGCGGTCGAGCAATTTCTGCGCGATGCGGATGGCTTCGTCGAGTTCCTTCTTTTCGACCTGATGCAGGTATTCGATCAGACGGAGCCGCTGGCTCTGATATTGCTTGTAAAGTTCGTCGCCGACGGTCTTTTGCCGTTCGGCGGTTTTCTTGAGCAGAAGCTCGACGCGGGGCGGTTGACCGAGCCGAGACGGGAGCAGGCCATCGTGTTCGAAAATAACATGGAATTCGTCGAACTTGCTTCGATCGCGCAGTTCCTGAAGCGCGAATTCTTCATAGGCAAGGATGCCGCGCGCTTTGTGATAGAGGCGAATCGTCCTGAAATTGGAAACGATGCCCCATTGGCATTCGGGCAGCGCGTTCAGATAGTCCCAGCATTGCTGGACGGCCGTACGGCCGTTGGATCGGTCGCGGTCGAGGTCGATGGCCGCTCCCTTGAGTTCGATGACGACGCGGGGCGTGGGGTTGGCGGGGAAGTCGCCGAGGGCGGCATCGGCGATGCCCACTCCCTGAACCGGCCGCTTATGTTCTAGTTCCCAGTTCGCGTCCGTCGATTTGACGCTGTAGCCGAGCCCTTCGCCGAATAGTTCGTCGAGAAACCGCACGTCGATCGAGGTCTCCCGATCGTCGTGGAGTCGGCCGAGGGTTTCGAGTTGGGCCCAGCGCAAGGCGATGGCATGGGCGCGATCCCGTCGTTCGCCGTCGAGGGGAGGCTTGCCCGCTTCCTCGCGGACGAATCGGGGGATAAAGAGGGTCCGCTGCCGTCGAGTGCGGCGCTCGTAACGACGGTCGATCTCGGCGAGAAGCGGTTCGTCCGCCGGTGCGCGTCTCTTCCGGGCCATGTGCGATCCGAATCAAGGAATGAGCGGGAGGATGCTGGGAAATTGTGGGGATACCGTTCGCGGCTCGCAAGCCCCCCTCTGCCTCGCTCCTTTGTTCACCAAGGCGCCGGATCATGCGCGGGCGATCATGAAATTCCTCATTTCAATGCATATTGCCGCGGTGTTCCGACGTTCCATCCCGCGCTGCCGGCTTTTGAATCGCGATGCGCTCTGCGCCGAATTCCCCCATAAAACGCAAAGCCCTCCGGCCACGTTGCGCGGCGGAGGGTCAATTGCGTTTGGATCGGGATCGCGTGTTGTTCGAGCGCCAGGCGCCGAGACGACATTCAGCGCCTATCCGACAACTCCCCCCTCGCCCTTTGGGAGAGGGTAGGGTGACGGTTCGCCGAAGTTCTCGGATAGGCTGTTGGCGCCGGGCCGACCTTGCGGCCGATCGTCGGTTCGCGGGGACTTGCCGCTGCTTATTGGCAGCAGCTTCCCTGAACGACCGGGGGCGCCATCATCGTCGCGCCGCCACACGGATCGCAGCAGCATTCGGTCGGATGCTGACGATTGAACAGACCCGGACGCCAGCTCCCGCCGCCGAAGCAGCCGGGCGCGGTCACGGTGACCAAGGCCAAAAAGCCAAGCAACATCAATTTGCGCATGATTCACATCCTCCAGGCAGGCACAGAGAACCAGCCTCGGAATACCGCCTGAAACAAGCGCGGGCCGGGGCCGATGGTGGGACACGGCAACCCTACCCCAATCTGGACGATGTGCAAACGAAACACGTTGCTTTTTTGCAACCAGACGCATTGGCGTGGCGCGAGCGTTCCGAAATGAGCGATTATGCCGAGCATGCGGGCGGCGCCCTTTCGCCGAGTCGCGCCGCCGAATTTGCATGCTCATGCCAGAGAAGGATCACGCGGAGGCGCGGAGAAAGAATTGATCGACATGCCGTCGAACACCATTCCCCCCTCCGCGTTCTCCGCGCCTCCGCGTGAGAACTTCCTTCTTGGAAACGCGCCGCGGCCGGCGGCTATTTATTCGCGGCGCCGGCTTTGAGCAGGTCGCGAATCTCGGCGAGGAGCAGTTCTTCCTTGGTCGGCACGGGCGGGGGGGGCGGCGCGGCGGCTTCCGCCTTTTTGCTCCGCATGATCCAGCCCACGAACTTGACGATGAAAATAAACAACGCCAGCGCCACGATCAAAAAATTCACCACTTCGCCCAAAAACTTGCCGTAGGGAATCTCCTGGCCCTCGACGACCCATTTCCAATCGAGATATCCCTGCTTGCCGGGAGTGATGATGCTGATCGCCGGCATGATGATGTCGGACACGAGCGAGGCGATGATCTTGCCAAACGCCCCGCCGATGATCACGCCCACGGCCAAGTCGATCACATTGCCCTTGAAGGCAAAGGTCTTGAACTCCTCGTAGAACGAGAACGCCTTTTTGGTGGGATCGAACGAGACGACTTTCGCAAGCGGGTCCATCGGGAGATGCTCCTTTGGGTAATTTTATCAATTCGATTCGTTGTTCGGGCGATCGAGAACCGCGCGTGACTCCGAAGGTCGTCAATATGCGAGCGCCCTGGGAAAGCGTCAATCGAACGGCGGGCGAAAAAATCCGCAAAAGTGCGATCCCGCGCCTCTCGCCGGTCGCCGCGAGCGGGGCGACTGGCCGACGATTTTCATTCCACCGCCCCCCAGGCGAACGTGGTACAATGCTCGGGTTATGATCGCCCGCCAAACGCATGCCGCGGCCATGATTCATGGCGTTGCCTTGCGTGGGCGAATTCCGCGAACCCCCGCCCCGCGAATCGCTTATGCGTTCCAATGCCCTACCGCTCGCCTCGCTGCCGATCCTCGAAAGCCCGTCGCTGGCGGCGCCGGCCGGTTCGCCCCGCGCAGCGCGCGAGGCCACGCCGCCCTTGCCGATGTCGCGTCAGGAAATGCGCGAGCGCGGTTGGGACGAAGTCGATGTGGTATTCGTCACCGGCAACGCCTATGTCGATCATCCGAGTTTCGCCATGGCGCTGCTCGGCCGGCTGCTCGAAAGCGCCGGATATCGCGTGGGCATCTTGAGCCAGCCCGATTGGCGCTCCTGCGAGCCATGGAAGACGTTTGGCCGGCCGCGACTGTTCTTCGCGATCAGCGCCGGCAACATGGACTCGATGATCAACCACTACACGGCCAACAAAAAAGTTCGCAACGACGACGCCTATAGCCCCGGCGGCGCGATCGGTCGCCGCCCGGATCGGGCAACGCTCGCCTATTGCCAACGGGCGCGCAGAGCATTCAAGGGCGCACCGGTGATCGCCGGCGGAGTCGAGGCTAGTTTGCGGCGCATTGCCCACTACGATTACTGGAGCGATAAGGTCCGGCGATCGATTCTCATGGACTGCAAGGCCGACCTCTTGGTTTATGGCATGGGCGAGCGCGGCATCTTGGAAGTGGCCGATCGGCTCGCGGCCGGGGAAACGACGCGCGACCTGCGCGATATGCGCGGCGTGGCCTATCGCCTGGGCGCCAGCGAGCCGCCGCCGCTCGAGCCGGATCGGCATGGTGTCGCCGCCCTGACGCTGCCGAGCTACGAGGAAGCGTCGCGCGATAAATGGTTGTTTGCCGAAATGACCAAGATCGCGCACAACGAAACCAATCCCTACAATGCCCGCCGGCTCGTGCAATATCACGATCGCGAATGCGTGGTGGTGAATCCACCGCCGGCGCCGCTCGCGCAGGCCGAGATGGATCGCGTGTATGGATTGCCGTTCACGCGGCGGCCGCATCCGTCGTATGGCAAGCAGAGCATTCCGGCATTTGAGGTGGTGAAGGATTCCGTGCAGATCATGCGCGGCTGTTTCGGCGGCTGCACATTTTGCTCGATCACGGCCCACGAAGGCCGCATCATTCAGAGCCGCAGCCGGCAGTCGGTGCTCGCCGAAATCGAGCGCATGGTCGACGAGCCCGATTTCAAGGGCATCGTGAGCGATATCGGCGGGCCGACGGCCAACATGTATCAAATGCGCTGCTCGCGACCCGAGGTCGAGGCGCGTTGCCGGCGGTTGAGCTGCGTGCATCCCACGATTTGCAAGCTGCTGGGAACCGACCATGGCCCGCTCATCGAATTGATGCAAGCCGTGCGCGAGACGCCGGGCGTGAAGAAGGCGCTGGTGGCCTCGGGCATTCGCATGGACCTCGCGCACCGCAGCCCCGAGTATATGCGCGAGCTCACGCGCCATCATGTCGGCGGTTATTTGAAGGTGGCGCCCGAGCATGTCGATCCCGAGGTGCTTTCGCTGATGAAGAAGCCCTCGAGCGAGGATTTCGAGGCGTTCGACCGCGAGTTCAAGAAAGCCTCCAAGGCCGCGGGCAAGAAGCAGTATCTGGTGCCCTATTACATTGCCAGCCATCCGGGCAGCACGCTCGACTCGATGATCGAGCTGGCCGTGTTTTTGAAGCGAAACAGTTACCGGCCCGATCAGGTGCAGGACTTCATTCCCAGCCCGTTCGACATTGCGGCTTGCATGTACCACACCGGGCTCGATCCGTTCACCAAGCGGTCGGTGCAAGTGGCCCAGGGCTTGCGAGATCGTAAAACCCAACGAGCCCTGATGCAGTTCTTCAAGCCGGAAAACTACTTCGAAGTGCGCCGCGCCTTGGAACAAGCCGGCCGGCAAGACCTGATTGGCCGCGGCTGCGATTGTTTGATCCCAGATCAGCCGCCGCGCGAAGCGATCGAAGCCCGGCGGCAAAAGGCGAACGACGCCGATCACTACCACGCGATGGGAAATCCGGCCAAAGGCGAAAAGCCCGGCGAACGCGGTTTGTCGAGCCAGGGCTACCGACCGGGGCGCAAATCGGCTCGGCGCAGGCAGCCCAAGAACAAACGGGGCGACGGCGGACCCGCGTTGTGAAACGGTGGCTGGCGGACCTACTGACGAGGAGGAGGGACTTGTTTCACTCCACTAATAAAACAGGGTCTGATGCGATTCGCTCTCAACGAACTTGGCTTTTCAGGACTGCTCAACCGCCCGGCGACCACCCCGCGTGAGCGTATTTTACAACGCTCCCGCCGGGAACAATCAACCTTGGTAAGCGAATTTTTGTTCGTGGCTGCCGCGACAAGCTTCAATTCGCATTCCATTTCAAGGGGATAGCGGCCTCACGCCGTTGCCAGGCGATCGCGGAAGATGGATATTCTGTTCCGCAACCGACTACTCCGTAACGCGCGATCGGCAAATCGCGCATGGCGAGACCGCGATGCTGAGGGAGCACGAAGTATGATCGGCGGTACCGATATCGTGATCACCGCGGACGGTTCGTTTGCGTCTTTGGATGCGTGTGCGCGCATCGTGCGGCGGGAATGGCCAGAAGCCCGTTTCGAGGACGCCGAGACGGGCGAAAAATACGCATCGTATGGCGAGATTCCCTATAGGCTTGTGCGACAACTTCGGGTTGAAGAAGGGCTGGCGCCTGCCCAGTGGGCCATCGGCTGAATTCGTGGCCGCGATGGAAGATGTGTTGGAAGTGTACCATCGCCCCCAGGATCCCAGCCGGCCAATGGTCTGCATGGATGAATGCAGCAAGCAGTTGGTGGCCGAAGTCCGCGATCCGCTGCCACCGCGTCCCGGAGACGTTGCCAAATTCGACAGTGAATACGAACGCCGTGGCACGGCGAACATCTTTATGGCCGTCGAACCGCTGGCGGGCCAACGCACGGTGCAAGTCACCGATCAACGGACGCGCACCGATTGGGCTCGATTCATTCGCTACTTGCTACTGACCGTGTATGCCAAGGCAACGGTGCTGGTGCTGGTCATGGACAATCTGAATACCCACGGCATCGCCAGCTTGTATGAAGCCTTTGATCCGGAGACGGCCCGCGCCTTGGCCGCGCGGCTGGAGATTCACTACACTCCCAAGCACGGCAGTTGGCTCAACATGGCGGAAACCGAACTGAGCGTGCTTTCGCGACAATGCCTCGACCGCCGCATCGAAAGCAAATCGCTACTGAGCCGAGAAGTGGTGGCCTGGGAACAGCAACGCAACCAGAATTGCAGCAAAATCGATTGGCGATTCACCACCGCCGACGCCCGGGTAAAACTTAAGCCACTCTATCCCTCATACCAGACCTGACAGAGCTCGTAGGCTTGTTGGCTCGTAGGCTTGGCCGGGGGACCCGAGCGGGACGAGGTAAATAAGGCGACGGGCGATGTAGACCGCCGCGCGGCCCGAAAACCTTGTGCCGGCAATATGCCCGAATGCAATATGCCGGAACATTGCCCCGTTGCGCGAGGCCCGATTTGCGAGCCATCGTGGGTACCCACGCTCGATTGTCCCTTTTTTGACGGACAGCCCGCGGCGAAGAGCCCGCATTGCCCCTCAATGGGCAGAAATGCCAAGAGCCTATCCGACCACCCCCACCCCGCCAAATTTACCCCCCTCTGCGAGAGGGATCTGCGAGGGCTCGCGAAGTTCTTGGATAGGCCGTAAAATCATCTACAGAATCAACTTACAAGAAATACACCCCAGTGGGCTCGAACCACTAACCTTCGGTTCCGTAGACCGATGCTCTATCCAATTGAGCTAGGGGTGCTTACAGGAATTTCCTTGGAGTTTTCCGATGAATATGATGACATGGAAGGGGTTTGTCAATTTCCGTGCCAATTTCCAGGCCACATTTCAACCGTCTCCGAGGTGGAGTCATGGTACGGAAAAAGGCAGGTCATCGCAAGGGTCGGCGGACAAAGTGGTTCTTCTTCCGGCAAGCGCCGAGCAAAGCTCGTCGCGGATCGCAAAATAACGACCTGGGTCGCTAACTTGACACCGCGTCCATGCGGCTGCTCGGCCTATTGAATATTTCAACAGGCTGCTCGTGCTTTGTCACATATGCAATGATGGATTGGATTCGTTCCGTGTGCCGTGCCCACGGCCCCGCGTGGGCATGAGGACTTCGCGTGGCGCTTGATGCCCACTCTAGGCAGTGGGCATGGCACATGCGCAAACCGAATTATCCATCATTTCAGCCGTGAACGAGCGCTAGAACAGCCTCGCTTTTATCAATGCCCGCGAAGTCGGCTCCGCGCACTTCGCGGCGCTCGCGAATTCGCGCCGAGCCTACGCGTATCAGCCCGCTTTGTCGAGCGACTTCGCTCTGGTGCAGCTTGTTGTAGAGCGTCTTGAGGCTGATGCCCAGTTCCTCTGCCGCTTTGGCTTTGTTGCCGTCCCAGCGGTCGATCGCTTGGTGAATCGCCTCGAACTCCAACTCGCGCAGGCTCACCGGCCCGATCTTGCCCGCTTGGAAGTTTCTCGCGCAGCGCGCCGAATTTGCCCGGCAAATGCTCCACGTCGATCACCCCGGAGTCGCAAAGAATCGTCGCGTGTTCGATCGCGTTGGCCAGTTCGCGCACATTGCCGGGCCAGGGGTGTTCGGCCAATGTCTGCAGCGCCTCGGGCGTGAAGCCGGGATCGTCGTCGGCCAGTTGCGGGCGATGGCGTTTGAGCAGGTGCCTTGCCAGGGCCGGCAGGTCGGACACGCGCTCGCGCAGAGCAGGCAGCCGAATCTCGAACGTGTTGATGCGAAACATCAGGTCTTCGCGAAAATCGCCGTCGGCGACCATTTGTTCCAAGTTGCGATGCGTGGCGCATACGATCCGCACATCGACCTTGAACGCTTCGTTTTCCCCCACGCGACGAATCTCGCCGCTTTCGAGCACGCGCAGCAGTTTGGCCTGCATCGCCTTGGGCAGCTCGCCCACTTCATCGAGAAACAACGTGCCGCCGTCGGCCACTTCGAACAGGCCCACGCGATTTTGATCGGCGCCCGTGAACGCTCCGCGACGATGTCCGAACAGTTCACTCTCGATCAGGCTTTCGGGCAGGGCCCCGCAGTTGATGGCCACGAACTGCATTTCGGCTCGCGCGCTCTGATCGTGGAGCGAGCGGGCGACGAGCTCCTTGCCGGTTCCGGTTTCACCGAGCACGATCGCGGTCGAATGCGTGGGCGCCACCTTGGCCACGAGCTTGCGCACGCGCTGCATCGCCTGGCTTTCGCCGACGAGTTCGCGCTTGCCCTCGAGTCGCTCGACTTGCGCGTTGAGCGCGATGCACTTGCGCGTCGAGCTCGCGTTTTTCGGCCACGCGCGCGAGCAAGGCTTGCAACTCGACCAGCCGGCAAGGCTTGGTGAGATAGTCAAACGCGCCTTGCCGGAGCGCGGCGATCGCGGTGTCGAGCGACGACTTGCCGGTAAGCACCACGGCTTCGGTTCGCGGCGACAGCTCCTTGGCCTTGGCGATCACTTCGATGCCGCCAAGGCCGGGCATGTCGAGATCGACCAGAATGCAGTCGTAGGTGTTGCGTTTGAGCGCGGCGACGGCGGTCGTGCCATCGGGACAGACCGTGACCTCATGGCCCATGCGCGGCAGTTCGAGGCTCATCAGCTCTTGCAGCGAGCGTTCGTCGTCGGCGAAGAGTAGTTTGAGTCGGTTAAGCGGCTTGGTTGCGATGGGAAGACTCCTTCACGTTTTGGGCCAGGGGCAGCGAGACGCGAAATCGCGACCCGCGGCCTGGCCCGTCGCTATGCACATCGATCGCTCCTCCGTGATCGGCCACGATGCGATACGTGATCGAAAGGCCGAGGCCGATGCCCTGGCCGGTGCGGCGGCGGGTGAAAAACGGTTCGAATAGATGCTGCCGGACCTCTTCGGTCATGCCGCAGCCGTCGTCGGCGATGGTCAAGACCGCGCGTCCCGCCTCCTGGCCGAGCGATACCCGCACCACGCCGCCATCGGACACGGCGTCGAGCCCGTTGGTCAACAAATTGAGCACCACTTGTTTCATTTCTTGCTCGTTGACGAGCGCGATCACCGGCGGGCCGGGCTCGAAGAGAATTCGCTTGTCGGAATATTTTCCATGGTGGCCGAGCATATGAATCACGCGCTCGACTAGATCGGCCATGTCGGTCGCCGCGGGCTTGATATCGCCCAGGCGCGAAAAATCGAGCAGGCGTTCGGTGATGCCTTTGCAGCGAAACGCCTCATCTTGAATCATGCGCAGATAGGAGCGAATCACTTGTCGCTCGGGGTCGTCGGCCGCGGGCGTCGCGTGCGTCGCCGCGCCAATCGCCGCCCGCCGCCTGGGCCGCGTCGGCGAGCGCCGCCTCGACCCGGCCTTCGAGCGATTCCGCGCACAGGGCGATCGACGCCAACGGATTGTTGATCTCATGGGCCACGCCGGCGGCCAGAAAACCGACACTCGCGAGCTGCTCGCTCCGCACGACTTGTTTGGTTCGCTCGCGCACTTGTTGATCGAGATCGTCGCGAATCGCGCGGAAACGAGCGGTCATGTCGTTGAGCGCTTCGGCCAGTTCCGACATTTCATCGCGAGTCTTGAGATGGATCCGATAATTGAAATCGCCCGCCGCCACGCAGCGCGAACCCTTGACCAGCAACCGCAGCGGTCGAAAAATCCAGTTGTACATCAGCCGCATCAGCACACCCAGGAGAATGGCGGCCGAGAACGATGTGACATAATCGACAAAAATCAGGGTGCGATATTGGACTCGCACTTCGTCGACCATGGCCCCCAACCGATGATGCAGAAAGCTCGGCAGTTCGCGGCCAAGTTCGGCGAGCGTCGTCAATTCGCGCTCGGCCGCGAGCCGGCGCGGAGCGTCGTGGATCCAATCGGGCGACTCTCGGATCGCCTTGACCGCCCCGATCGATTGCTCGATCTTGTCGACCGTTTGCCATTCGTCGCGGCTATTGTTGAGACTGTGGTCGGACGGATCGTTTTCGGTGAGCTCGGCGCGATAGAGATTGAGAGTGCGATCGACGGCCTCGAGATTCTCCCGGAATTGGATCGCGAGCGATTCGAACCGCGGCGCCAGCAGTTCGGGCAGCCGCGGGGCCATTTCATAGCCGGACGTCGCCTCGGCGATTTGCTCCGAAAGTCCCCGGGCCTGGGCCAGCGTGGCTCGCGCATCGTCGACCTGCGAGCACAGCTCGCCGGCCAGGGGTAGCTCGGTGGCCCGGCCGCGCAGCCCGCGCACGAGCCCGCGATAGGCATACGTGGCATGGAAGCCGCTGGCCGCCAGCGAGACGACGGTCACGAGCATCAGCCCGATGAGGACGAACAATTTGTTGCGGATCGGCCAGCGTGATAGCAAGATGGCACTCCTTGGCGGGACAATTCCCCAGGGGGCGGGAGTCTACCATCGACCCCGAACCCAAACAACGCGGGTTCGCGTCGAGCCCAGGGGCCAGGGGCCCACGGGACCAGTTCAGCTTTTGCGGGTTGGGGGGTGGATGTGGAAACGTCAATAGGAGAATTCGGGGTTTGTGTGGTAAGCTGGGCGAGGTGGATTTGATCGGTGAACGAAACTTGCTTAAGGAGCGCTAGGCATGGACGCCGCGATGCAGGCCCGCGAGGCCAGGAGGAAGGAACTTTTGCGGGAACTGGCCGAACTGGGAATCGAGGAGATGGTCGAGCAGGGGGCGTTCCTCGGCACGCCGCACTATAGCGTCATCGAGCGGTATGCTATCACGCTCGGCCGCGAGTTGAGCCGTGAAGCCCAAGAGCGAGCGATGCGTGAAGTCGCCGCGAGCTGCCCGACGGAAGCGAACTGCCCCACCTGCGGAGCGTCGTGCCGCGTGCAAACCGCAACGAGGCCGGTCACCAGCCTGGATGGCCGGGTCGAGGTGACCGAGACGACCGCTTACTGCGACCGCTGCCGGCGGTCTTTTTTTCCCTCAGCGGTTGACGTTGGGACTCGATAGCCGCGAGGTCACGCCCGAGTTGACGCGAGCCGTGGTCTGCCTAGCCGCGGAAGTCCGTTCGTTCAAGCGCGCGGAAGTGATCACCGAGCAAGTGCTGGGACACAAAGTTCCCTGCAGCACGATTCGGCGTTTGGTGAAACAGGTGGGCCAGGAACTGGCCGACGGGAAGGCACTGCCGGCGCCCAGCGACAATAAAAAAGTCGTCAAGGAAGTCGTCGTGCCGGAAGCGGCGGTGGTCTCTTGCGACGGCGGCCGCATTCGCACGCGCGAGCCGGGCCGGGGACGCGGCGTCGTGCCGTCGGGCGAGAAAGGCTGGCGCGAAACGAAGAACGCTTCGTTCGAGCGAATGTCTCTCAACCCGCGGCATGTCGCGGACGAAGACGCTTGCCCCGAGTTGCCGACTTCCTTTCGCATCGCGAAAAAAGTGGCGAATATCGCGGAAAAAGCGGTTCCCCGCCTCGATTCACCCGGCGAAGAATCCGCCGCCGAGAAACCCCGCCGCGTGAAGTACGAAGGCCCGCGGCGCAGTGCTCGCGCACGGCGCTGAGCAGTATGTCCTGCTCGGAGGATTTCGGCCCGCTGATGCGGCGCGAAGCCCAGCGGCGCCGGTTCTACGATTCTCCTTTACGGGTCTTCCTCGGTGATGGCCTGAACTGGAACTGGTCGATCTGGAAAAAACATTTTCCGACGTTCACGCCCGTCCTCGACTTCATTCATGCGATTCAATACGTTTACCGCGCGGCGCCTGGCGCTGGCCGCCAACGATGCGGAGGGTTGGTCGCTCTATCTAAAGTTCGTCACCTGGTGCTGGCAAGGCCAGGTCGATCACGTGATCGACGAGATCAAGCAAGCCTGCCTCGCCCGGGGCATCGACTGGGAAGATACGAAACCCAGTGACGCGGAGAAACCGCTCGTCGACGCCGTGCGGTACTTGACGAACAATCGCCAGCGGATGGACTATCCCAGCTATCGCCGCCTGGGCCTGCCGGTCACCAGCGCGCCGATGGAGTCGCTGATCAAACAGATGAACCTGCGCGTGAAAGGGACCGAAATGTTCTGGGACGATCCCGACGGAGCGGAAGCGATCTTGCAGCTCCGCGCCGCCGCCCTCAGCGACGACGGCCGGCTCAAGGACTACCTCTCGCAACGCCCCGGCCACCCCTTCCACCGCCGCTCCACCCCCCTCGCCACCGCCGCATAAGCTGAACTGGTCCCAGGGGCCCAGGGGCCCAGGGGCCCAGCCGCCCAGTCGCGCAGGGGCCCAGTCGCGCAGCGGCCCAGTTGCGCGGGCGCCCAGGAGCCCCGGGGGCGCCCATCGAGAGGTAGGGCGCGCCCTGGCAAGGGCATCGCCAATGTCCGCAACGCCCCTGCTAACCAGCCTGTTGCAAAATGCCGTCGCGGCCATCGTGGCATTTTTCAAGAGATTCTTAGCTCAGCAGCGTTTGCAAATCCTCGGAGCTCAGCGAGCGCAAGAGGCTGGTGTCGGCCGTGATCACCGCCTCGGCCAGATCGCGCTTTTGGCCCTGAAGCTGCATAATCTTTTCTTCCACCGTGTCGCGGGCAATGAGTCGGTAGGCAAACACCGGCTTGGCCTGACCCAGCCGATGGGCGCGATCCACGGCTTGCGCTTCCACCGCGGGATTCCACCACGGATCGAGAATGAACACATAGTCGGCCGCCGTGAGATTCAAACCGTGCCCGCCGGCCTTGAGGCTGATGAGAAATACCGAGCAAGCCGGATCGGACTGAAAGCGATCGACCTTCTGTTTTCGCTGGGTCGTTTTGCCATCGAGATATTCATACACGATATCGCGCTCCTCCAGCTCGGCGCGCACGAGCGCCAGCAGCGAGGTGAACTGCGAAAACACGAGCGCTTTGTGGCCTTCGACGATCACTTCGCGCAGCTGCTCGAGCAGCGTTTCTAATTTGGCGCTCGGCACATCGGCCTTCGACTTGTCGACAAGCGCCGGATGGCAGGCGACCTGTCGCAGCCGCAGCAACGCCTCGAGCACCTGGATTTTCGAGCGCTCGATGCCATCGGCCTGAATTTTTCGCGCGAGTTGGGCCCGATAGTGGTCGCGCAGTTCGTTGTAGAGTTTTCGCTGCTGGCTCTCGAGATCGCAGTACAGGGTTTGCTCGGTTTTTTCCGGCAACTCCGTGAGCACCTGTTCCTTGGTTCGGCGGAGCATGAACGGACGCAGTGCCCGCGACAGCAGTTCGACCGACGAGGCGTCGGGCAGCGATTTGCCGGCGAACATTCGCAAGCCGCTCGAGCGGCCGAGCATGCCTGGATTTAGAAATTCGAAAATCGACCAAAGATCGCCCAGATGATTTTCAACCGGAGTGCCGGTCATTGCCAGTCGGTTGTCGGCCACGAGCAGGCGGCAAGCTTTGGCTGATTGCGAAGCGGGATTCTTGATCGCCTGGGCCTCGTCGAGCACCACGAGATTGAACTTCACGTCCTTGAGCTCGACGATATCCCGTCGGATCGTGCCGTAGGTGGTCACGATCAGATCGGCGTCGGCCACTTGGTCGCGGACTTCCTTGCGCGAGGCCGGTGTAGTCGAGCGTGCGCAGTTCGGGCGTGAAGCGTTTGGCTTCGTCGATCCAATTGAAGACGAGGCTCTTGGGGGCCACGACCAGCGTCTTGAGCGATGTCGCCTTCGTTTTCGTCGCGCCCTTGTCGCGGTGGCCGTTCGATCCCGCCCTCTGGGCTTCGAGCCGCTTGGCTTCGAGCAGGGCGAGTACTTGCACCGTTTTGCCCAAGCCCATGTCATCGGCCAGGCAGCCGCCGAAACCGTACTCTTCCAAGAATCGTAGCCAGCCAAGCCCCTCGCGCTGATAGCCGCGCAGTTGGCCATGAAATGTCTCGGGGGCGTCGATCGGCTGAATACCTGAAAAGGCCTTGAGCTTTTCGCGCGTGCGGACAAAGGTCGCGTCGAGATCGGCCGCGGGCTGGGCGGCGAGCAGCGCGTCGAGAATCAGGGTTTGCGAGAGACGAAAGCGCATTTGATCGCCCGCCACCGTGCCGAGCTCGGCGAGCGGCCCATACTTGGCGAGCCATTCCTCGGGCAACATGCCGCGCGTGCCATCGCCGAGCTCGACGAAACGCTCTCCCTTTTGCAGCGCGGCGAGCAAGCTGGGGAGCGAAGCCTTGACGCCATCGAAATCGCAATCGACGGCGAGGTCGAACCAATCGACTCCGCTCACCACGCTGACACGGATCTCGCCCGGCGAACGCATCCGAGCTCCCTCGGCTTCGATCCGCCAGCCTTGTGCAATCAATTGCTCGGCCGCCGCGGAAAAAAGCTTGGCTGGGAGTTCGCCATCGGCCTGTTCAAACGAATACCCAGACTCCGCGAAGCCCGCGGCGCGAAGTTCTTTCCAACGTGATTTCTCGCGCTCGGGCAAGCGATCGACCACCCGACGCTCGGCGGTGTCGACAAACGATTGCCCGAAGTAGGTGGTCGCGGTTTCCGACCCCAAGTAGTCGAACCTGACTTTCGCGAGCAAGGATTCCACCGAGCCTCGCTTGCGCGAATGGGTCACGCTGAGACAGGGAATCGGGTCCACGTCGTCGACCCGCCAGCCGAAGGCTTCCGGTAGCGCGATTCGCGCGTCGCGCGAAAGTTTCATCATTTCGCCGGCAAAAGCGTCCTGCTCGGATTCCTTGACCACCAGGGGCCGCTCATCGAGCATCATGATCCAGCCCAAGCGAGTGGCGGCCACGGGCTCGAGGCGCACGACGCGGTCGGGAAAAATCACGAGGCCATCGGAGAGCAGGGCCTCGACGGATTCGAAAGAAACCTGCTCCCGGCCCTCGGGCGTCTCCCGCGCGAGCACGCCCGCGCAGCGCCATTCGCCCGCGGAGGCGTCGTGCATCCACGGCGTGTCGCATCGCCAAGCGGGGCCTGGGTCCCAAGTCAGAAACGGGGCATCGGGAAATGGCCCATCGACCTCGTGCGCCAGGCAGCAGCGGCCGGTGGCGCACAAGCGCGGCATCACCACATCATAGAGTCCGGGCGCCAGTTCGATGTCATCGAAGTTTCCGTAACTCCAATAGTGGCTTGGCTTCGTGGAGCCAACCAACATTTCAAGCAAATACGGGTCCTGATCGTCCTGGCGCTTCGTCATGGTGCTGGGCGAACGGCGCAGTCGTTTGGCTTTGCCCCAAGCGCCCGATTTGAGTCGCTCGCGCTGATACACGACCACCACTGGCCGGTCTTGCTGTCGGGTCGACCTGAGGAGAATTCCATAGATGATTTGCGTGTCTTCGTCGAACCCGCGCGAGAAGCTCGAAGTCTGTCGGGACTTGATTTCGAGCGCACGGATCGAGCTCAGGGCGCGCTTCCACGGCGGCGGGGCCGGCTTGGCTGGCTTTGGTTTGGGCTTGGTTCGCGCGGGCAAGGAGCCGCCGGCCTTGGCGACGCGCGTGCCGGCGTCGCTCGCGGGAGCGCTGCCGCGACCGATGTTGCCGGCGAACCGGCGGAAGATTTCGATTTTTGCGCGGTGGCGCTCGAAGATCGAACGCACCTCCGATGGCGAGTTCGCATGGACGGGGATGGGACTCGCGCCCTCGAACAACGCGCCGCCGCCGATCGCGTCGAACGCCCTCAGCGTGGCGAACATATGATGGCAGCGGTTTTTCGCGCAGGTGCAGGCGGCGGCGAATTCGACGCCGTATTGCGCGGGCCGGATTTCGATCGCCACCAGGCTCGTTTCGCCGCCTTCCTTGACTTCGCCGAGCAGCAACTCGTCGTCGTGATAAACGACCGAGGCCGCGCCCTTCATATCGAGGATGAAGCCCTGCCGTCGAGCGGGCGAATCGAACATGCCCTTCGCGCGCCGAGATTTCGCGGCGCCGGCTGAAATATCGAGTCTTGGCCATGCGATTCATCGACCTCCTTGCCCGTGAACGCGAAAGTCCCGAAAATGCCCGGCGTCCCACCGGAACGGCCGCGCCGTGCATTGAAATTAACGCACGCCCCCCGCGACCACAAGGCGGCCCACGCGAGCGATCGCCCATGTTCACGAGCAGTGCTTAGAGCCGATCCGACACCGCGTGCCCTGTCCCCGCATGGGAAAGGGGACGAGCGAGGGTTCTCGGAACGGCCCTTAGCGACGTCCGCCACGATCCCTTGCCCCAGGCGCGAACCGCAGGCCCGATAATCCTCCGCTAATTATTATTTCTTCCTTTGCGCCTCGAAACTCGCCGGATTGCATTTTTCAACTATTGACGTAGAACTTCGTGCAATTAGGCTTTGAGGTTGATCTGGGTTGCCACCGGCGCCCGCGACGCCGGTTCGCCGGAGTCGAGGCGCTGGCGGTCGAACGCGACGACCCGCAATGCGACTTTGGTTCAGTGAGCACGCCAATGGAAAAACGCACAACCCGCACTCTTCCCGCCGCCTTCGGTCGCGGTTGCCCGCCGACGATCCATGGAAATCTCAACTTCGTGCCCACGTCGCTCCGGATTGCCATGTTTGCCGCGGCGATTTTCGCCGTGCCCTGTGGCGCCCACGCCGACATGATCGGAGTGCAGTTTGCCGGCGGCACGGCGATTCCAAATGGAACCTCGGCCGGATTTGCTCCACAAACAGGATGGAATATCGAAACCACCAGCAGCGGAAGCGCATCGCTGACGGATACCGACGCCTCCACTCCCACCTCGTTGACTTGGACGAGCGGCGGTGGAATTTATTCCGCATATACGGGGGCGCAAACCGGTGGCAATCCTGGCGACTACGATTTATTCGACGGTTATCTCGATACCGGCTCGACCGTGACGATTTCGAGTTTACCGACGGCGATCGCCGGCGCCGGCAGCACGCCCTACGATGTGTTCATTTACATCGCCGGCCAAGTCGCGGGTCGTGGGGGCTCGTATCAATTGGAAAATGGCGCTGCCACCTACAACAGCACCGCCATTCTTACCAGCAGCGGTCAAACCACCACGGGGAGTTTCATTCTCGCCACTTCGGGCGTGAGCGGCTCCGGGGGCGGCACGCCGGGAAATTACTACGAGTTCGCGAACGTGACGGGAACCTCGTTTACGTTGACGGCAACCGCTCAATACGACTCGACGCCCGGCGGGGCCAACCCTCGCGCCGTGCTCAATGGCTTTCAAATCGTGTCGGTTCCCGAGCCTTCGACCCTGGTGCTCGCGGTGTTCGGCTTCTTGGCCCTGGCGGGGCGTGCTCGGCGATACGCGCGCTCGCGACGCCGCGGGTCTAATCCTTAAAAAGCCCTGCGCCTCGATGTTTTCGCTAGGCCAACGGAAAATGCGTCGCCACGCAGTCGCGAAATTCCTCGGGCGTGGCCACCTTGCTGACATGGCCGCGAAACTGGCTCGCGCCGGGCCGGCCTTGGGCATAGCAGGCCGCGAACTTTCGCATGAGCACGGTGCCCTTCTCGACGCCGAATCGCCGGCAGACAAGCTCATAGTGCCGCAGCAGAAGCGCGCGTTCCTCGGCGAGCGTGGGGTTGGGCGGAATCGGCTCGCCGCAAAGCGCCGCTTGGGCCTGACGAAAGAGCCACGGCCGATTGAGCGCCGCGCGGGCAATCATCACCCCATCGACCGGATAACGGCGAAACGCTTCGACCACCGCCTCGGGCGTGGCGAGATCGCCATTGCCAATGAGCGGAATTCGGCGCAAATGCGGCTTGATGGCGGCGATCTGATCCCAATCGGCCGAGCCGCTGAAATAGTCTTCGGCCACGCGGCCATGCACCGTGAGCGCCGCCGCGCCGGCCGCCTCAACCACTCGCGCCACATCGATCGCGTTGATGCAATCGCGCGCGCAACCAAGGCGAATCTTGGCCGTCACCGGAGTCGGCGCACAGGCCGCCACCACGCGTTCGATGATCGCCAGCATGCGCTCCGGATGCCGCAGCAGATACGATCCGCTGTGGGCTCGCTCGGTGACTTGCTTGACCGGGCAGCCGAAATTGATATCGACCACGCTGACCCGCATTTCATGCGCAGCTTGGCGCCCACGGCGGCGAGCGTGCCGGGATCGTTGTCCCAGATTTGCACCGCCAGCGGCCGCGGTTCATCGGCGACGCCCCAGAGTCGATCGGGTAATTCTTGCTCGTGGTTTTCGAGCCACAAAAAGCCCTTGGCGTTGACCATTTCGGTGGCTTGCAGCCCGGCGCCGCCGAGCTCGCGCACAATCTGGCGAAAGGCATAGTTCGTGTAGCCCGCCATGGGCGCTTGCAACAGCGGCGGATCGATCACCAGCGGACCGATCTTGAGCGGCGCAGGGCGCGGGGCCGGCCGCGGGGCGGTGTCTTGAGAATCGAGAGTCGTCGCAAGCGAAGCCACGGTTTGGCGAAACTCCAATTGAGCGCAGGCCGCCACTGGGAACAGAACACAGGCTCGCCCGATCGCTCCGCATCCACGATTCGGAATCCACGTTTCGGAGCGCGACCGCGGGTCGGACGGGCATCCCTATATCAACAACTCAATGCGTTGCTCGCCGAGATCGGGTTCGATCGTCGGATCGAAGCGCACCGCCAGCCATCTTACGCCCAGAACGAGAAGCCTAACAAGCCCCCGATCGCGACGGGCATCGCGTATCGGAGGCTCGAAATCTTGAAATACCAATAACTTGCCGCGACAAATGCACCCCAATGCTGGACGGCGCAGGGCGCCATGCCGATCGACGCTCATGCCCATGACAAGTGTGTGCATGTCGAGGCCGCGCGACGCGGGCTTGTGATTGGTCGCTCACGGCAACAGTCGAACCATTGACGGCATGCCCACGCAAGCGTGGGCATGGCACGCGGCATTCGCTCGATTCAGGGCATGGTAGACGCCGCCGGCTTCGTCGCCTCGTGGCATGTCCGCCAGCCTACCAACAACCGCCAGCAAAATCAATGAGTCCTGACCCCTTTGATTTTTGACCCCTTTGATTTTGACTAACCAACGGGGACTTTCTAATTGTTGACAACAGTCGTGCCGGCGGTGTCGGCGTAGCTCGTGATTTGATTCACAAGCCCGCGAATCTCGTAATTCGTGCTGATTCGCCGCACCCGCGTGGCGGGGCTGCCGGCGCTCGGACAGCTGAACGTCAGCAAAGACTGCCCACCGGTCCCAAAAACCGCCGCCAGCGAAATCAATGAGTCCTGACCCCTTTGAATTCGCCGGGTCGAAAAACCGCCGCCAGCGAAATCAATGAGTCCTGACCCCTTTGAATTCGCCCCCGTTTTCCACTCGTTTTCCACTCCATGAGTTTACGGGATGGACAGGCCACCTATGGAAATATGATGGCAGTATTTGCGCCGGGCCCGCTTACGACCAGTGGATGAGCAAGGCAAGTTGCCAACCGACCTACCGCCGCGTTGGATACCTGGGTTCCTTTCAATTGAAGATTGGTCAAGCGGTTTAATTGTCGAAAGGTGCGCAAACCCGGAGTCGGTGATCTGGGTCTCGTCTAGGATAAGGGATTCCAAATTTCCCAGGCTCTTCAGAATGCATCAGTCCGGCATCGGTGATTTGCGTACTGCTGAGGATGAGGAGTTTCAGAAATGTTAAACCTTTGAGCTTGGGAAGCCCCGCATCCGTGATTGGTGTGCTCCCAAGGTCGAGCAGCTCCAGTCTTGTCAGACCTTGAAGATGAGCGAGTCCGTCGTCAGTTATGCCAAGGCCATTGAGCCGTAAGCTTTTCAGCTGATCCATCCGTTCAATGCTACATAGTCCAGCATCGGTGACATTCGTATGGCCAAGCAGTAAATCCCAAAGTTGTGTCATGCCTTGAAGATTGACAAGCCCCGCATCGGTGATTCGTGTGCCGTGCAAATCAAGCTGTTGCAACTGGGTCAAGCCCCGAAGGTGCTCTAATCCACTGTCCGTGGTTTCCGTATTTTGAAGAACGAGTACCGCAAGCTGAGTCATGCCTTGAAGATGGATCAGGCCGGCATCGGTGACCTTCGTGTTTTTGAGCCATAGCCATTCGAGATTCGTCATGCCTCTCAGGTTTGCTAGGCCCGCATCGGTGATCCGCGTCTCGTTAAGGTTAATGCTGAACAGATTTGTAAAGCCTCGAAGATAGGATAAATCTCGGTCAGTTGCAGCGGGAAATGTACCACCACGAAATGCCACCGATGTCGCGCGCGAGGGTCTGGTCCGAACAACATTGAACTCCATGCCGGTTGCGGGAGGCACTCAGCTCCTCCTCCCGTCGACCAGTCAAATCCCGCCGCCTTCAGCGTCTCGGAGAGATCGGAGTTTTGCCGTCGATGATGCATCAGCCAGCCTAATCCGCCGCCGAAGAGCAGAACCACCAATAGCAATGTTCGCAACGAGAACGAAAGACAGCGACCGCGGGGCTTGAAAGCGGCTACCACGATGAGACCTTTCGTCGAACAGAAAAGCGAAATAGACGGTGCAGATTCGCTCGCTCCCGCACGAGGCCGATGAATCCCTGTTGCGTTCCGAAAACATTCGGAGATCAAGAACCCGCTAACGCAACACAGGCTATCTCGGCAAAGTGGGTGTTCATGGGTAGACTTTAACCCATACCGCGCCTGGTTGTCCGGGAAATACCGGCCATGGTCCCTTACCTATGCCGATCTGGGGTGAGTTGGGATCTGGAGTTGTGTCATATCTAGTCAATGTGATATTGCCTGTCTTATTTTCAAAAATAAAATTGGCACATCCGATCACAGTTTCCGCTCCAGGTCCCAAATCGCAAATAGCACAAGCTGTGAGTTTATATGTGAAAGCCATTCCGCTCCCCGCTCCGGGAGCATCGAGGATAGTTAATGGACCGCCTCGACCAGAACATTTAAAGTAATCTGGGTATTTCGTACCCGCCGGAATCGGGTTTAGTGGCGTATCCGGAACGTCTTGGTGTGGGGGTATCCCAGAGTCAACTCGTTCAATTGTCTGGGATAACTTAAAATTACCCCCCGGGCAAGCACAGGGTCCAGCTCCTGTCATATTCGTGTCTGCTGGGTCGAAGACAAGGGTCCAGCCAGGAGCGTGGACTCCAGGTGTCGCGTTTAGCACGTTCATAGCCGTCAGACTAAAGTCGCCACATGGTGTTATTCGAACCGCAGGGGGCGGGGGATACAGTCCAGTTGGGTCTGTTTTGACTACTGGGCGAACACCCACGTATCCATAGAGGTTTAAGTTGCCGCCATCGAATCCGATCGGGTCTCGCGTAATCCAGAGTCCGAGCAATGAATTCAAATACCGATTCCGAGCGAGATATAGCCCTGATTCGCTATCCCAGCGGTATCCGCAGTAGAGCGTTTCCCATCCGAAACTGCTGCCGCCGGAGCGAATGCTGAAGTCGGGATTCAGAACCGCTGGCAGTCCGTAGGCCGTATAGCGGTAGCGCTCTTGAACGACGCCAGACGTATCGACGATTGCGATGACGTTCCAGTTGGCGTCTTGCAGGGCATACAAACGCTCGGTGGCGCGGTCGCGGAGGACGAGATCATCAATGTAGCGCAGGCCCCAGACGAATTGCCGATCCGCGGCTGTGGTGCCGCCGATGCGCTCTTCCAGGATTTGCCACTGGCTCGAATAGTAGAAATCCCGAAGCACCCCGGAAACGGTCTTCGTCGTGCGGCGATTGAGACCGTCGTAGCTGTAGCTCGCCACGCCGGCGAGCGAGATGAGCCGGTTCCAGGCGTCGTAAGTCGCCGCGAAGGCCGAGGTTGGCGCTGCTGGCTGCGGGATCGCCGTCATGGCGCCGGCCGGGCTGTAGGCCGGCTGCGCCAGGCCGCGCCGTAGCGCTGCGTAATGCCCATGATCTCGTTCACGGGATTGCTTGCGCGCTGCTGATCGAGATTGTCGGCCGACGTCGTGACGTCGGTGTTGACGAAATTCGACCAATTGCCCGTGGCGTCGAGGCCCCATTGCTGGGCGAGGGTCATGTTCATAATCGACTGGTCGTTGTTCGTCAGGTTGCCGCGGCTCATGTCGGTGAGACGCTGCAGGCCGTCGTACGAATACAACTCATCGTTGCCGGCGGCGACGGCTTGATGGCGCCAGAGGCGGTTGCCGGTTTGGTCGTAGCCGTATTGGATTTGATCGAGCGCGGCGCCGCCAGCGTTCTGCCAGAGGTTGTTCACCACGCGGCCGAATTGATCGAGGCCAATATACGGGTTCGCGCCCGAGCCGCCGGCGAGCGACCAAGTCACGTCCGGTTGCGGATAGGTCAAATCAACGAACGTGCGGAGGCCAAGATACGTGTACTCGACGAGCGTCGAGCTGTCGGAGTCGACGTAGCTGGTGACGCGAGACAAGGCGTCGTCGTTGCCGCTCGCGTAGTTGTACGTCACGACGCGGGGCGTCGAGCCGCTGATGGCGCCGGGATACGTGATCGCCGTCAGGCGCGTCGTGTTGGCGCTGCCGTCGGCGAAAGCGTATTGCACGTTGGGCGACGTAACGGTGTTCACGGCGGCGCCATGCTGCTGATACTGCTTGACGAGTTGCTGGAAACCATTGTACGCATTCTGAACCTGATTGACCACCGTGGTCGCGCCGGTGTCGGCATAACTCGTGATCTGGAAGACGAGGCCGCGGATTTCGTAAGCCGTGCTGATTCGCTGGACGCTGGAGTCGACACCCGACCCAACGGTCGTGATGATGTCGTCCGTCGGCCGGCCCAAGGACCGGAAAAGGGGACGCGAGTCGATAGTGACGTTTGGGTCGTCCCGGATTAACCTAGGGGCGTGCCGCCGATTGCTCGTCACGCGCCGTCGCGGAGATTGCGGGCGATCACCAGCCGCGACACGACTTGTTCGACCGTGCGCACGGGCGGCAAGGTGCGCAAGGCGTATTCGGCGATCGCCACATTGTACTCGGTCTGAGCGCGCAGAAAACTCTGTGTGTCGCCGAGTTGGGCATAGACTCGCGAAATGGCTTCGTGCATCGCCCTCGGATCGGAGCCGCGCAGTGATTCGGCGCGAGCGGCGGCCGAGAACACCACCGCGGCGGCCAGTTCTTGGAGCGTTGACTCCAAAGGCGGCAAATGATCGGCCGAATAGGGCGCCGCCGAACGCACAAGATGCGACTCGGGCACATGGTAGCGGCCGGCTTGCGGAATCGTGGTCGGCAGCGGCCAATGCGCTTCGAGCGGCCCGCCGCTGGCCACCGCCAAATTGTATTCGGCCACGATCAAACCGATGTGCGCGTCGAGCAATTCGGCTTGGATTCCCAGCCGAGCGGCTTCCAAACGCAACATGGCCAGCGCGGCGTGTTGAGACGCCGAGCCGCGGGTGGCCCACGCGGCCAACGGGCTCAACTGCTCGCCCGCCTCGGCCAGCGCCTGATAATGCGCCGCCGCCTCGCGCGCGCCAATACGCGTCGATCACCGGCTTGCGACGTGTTTCGGGAACCCGCTCGAGCGCGATCACCAGCGAAGTGGGCTCGCCCGCGTCGGGTGGAAGATTGCGCTGCCACCAATGCAAGATTCCGGCCAGTCGCTGGGCGCAGAGCGCCGGCGGCAAATGTTCGAGTCCTGAGTATTCGGCCGCTTCGACGCGGGCTTCAGCGGGGTGATGCGCCGTGACCCGCAGGGCGCCGGAACTCGGCGCGGCGGCGGGGCCACTCGCGCCCGGCGACGAGATGATCGGTTTTTGCGATTCAAATCGTCGCGGGGCGAATGGATCGATGCCCGGCGGCGCTTCCACGACGGGTCCCGCACCCTCGACCGGAGCGAACTGCGCCGGTGGCTCCTCGGCGCTCGCCGGCGCCACCGACGGATCGCTCATCGCCGCGACGCCTTCATCGGCCGCGGGTTCGACCTGGGACGAACGATAGCCATCGGGCGACGCGTAACGCGGCGCGGGCGCCGGCCGTCGATCAACACCGGGTTCGTAGTAACCAGCCGGCGGCGGCGTGCGATAACCATCGCGCGGCGGAGCGGCGCGATTATCGCCGCGGGGCGCGGCGGCGCGTTGGTCGTCGAGCGGCGGCGCGGCGTAGTCGGGCGACGATTGGCGATCGTCGTTGCGAAACGGCTGGGCCGAGCGGCGATCGTCTTGAGCGGCATTGGGATCGAAAGCGGGAGCGGCGTATTCGTCGCGCGGGGCGGCGTAGCCTTCGCGCGGCGAATTGTAATTGTCGCGCGGAGCGCCGGCGCCTTCGTGGGCTGGGGCGCGACGTTCGTCCCCGGCGCCATGATTATAACCCTCGCCCGAAACGTGACGCGGCTCGGCATCGCGGTGCGCTTGGCGATCGACATGGTCGGACGCCCGGCCGATGAGCGCGGCGTCGCGATCTCGGCGGCGCTGTTCATCGCGGCCGGGGATCAGTTCGCGGGGCGTGGGAGTGCGAATCAACATCGCCACGAGCGCTTCACCGCGCTCGCCTTGCGGCGCCACATTGATCGCATATTCGGCGATGTCTTGATTGTAGTCGCGCACACCGCGGACAAACGCGCGCCGCTGCCGGTCGAGCTCGCTGAAGCTGGCCAGGAGCGTGGTGAGATCGGCGCCGCCGCGTTCGTATTCCTCGATCGTGGCGTCGAGCGCGTCTTGAGACGCGAGAATCGCCTCGCCATGCACATCGATCGCCTTGCGGCGAATCGGAATCGATCGGTTCGTGAGCCGCAATCGGGCCGGCGCTTCGTGGCCCGAGGTGAACAGCGCGTCGAAGCGCGTCTTATAATCGCCCACGTGCGGGCGATCGATCGCCAGGGGCAGCGGCTCATGGGCGCCAAGTCGCAATGCCTCGGCCAACTCATGCTGCGCGTCGACCACGCTCACTTCGCAATCGTTCACGGCGCCTTCGGTCTTGTAGTGCGCCGCTTGCACACCGGGCAGGCTGGCATGCCGCTCGGTGACTTTCCAGATCAAATGACTTTGCTCGCGGGCAAAATGATATTCGGCCTGGGCGGCCGAAAGCTTCCAGTAAATTTGCGCGATGCGCACCTGGTGCGATCGATCGGCTGCCCGACCCAGCGCCTGGGCCAGCGACCAACCTTCGCCATCGCGAAAAGCGTCTTGCGGCGTCGAGAGCGCCGCGGCCAATAGCTCCGGGGGCCGCAACTTGTGCCGCATTTGTCCGACCGGGGCCAGCTCCTCGCGCGCATTGCGTGCGTCGCGGCCGTTGGAATACGATTCATTGGCGGCGCGGCGCGGCTGCATGGCCGGGTTGGGTTCGGCATAGCGCTGGGCATGGGCCGGCGGGGCGATAAGAACGAAGGCGGCGCCCAGGAGGACGATCAGCCCGCCTCCGATGACCGACGCGTGTGAACAAGGCTTCCGCGCGCGCAGCATGCGATCGACTCCCGGCAAGATAGACTGGAATTCCTAGCGCCAAGCGGCAGTAGACTGACGATTTTGTGAAGTTGAGTCAATGCGAGCTTGTCGCTAGCAGGCGGCGAAATGGCGATTCTTGGCTATGTTGCGGCAAAAACCAGGCCGAAAGCGCGGTCGTCGCCGGCCCGATGTCGCTCGCACGCGCCAGCGCCTGGGAAAGGGGTAGACCTCGCAACCCGCTAGCAGCCTGTCGAAATATTCAACAGGCCGCCAGCGGGTTGTGTATAGAGCGTGGATTGCTCATTGTGAATGTGATAGGGAACGCAATCGTTCCGGTCGCCATTGAGATAGTGGTCGCGTCAGCACGGGATCGCGCTCTGCGCAGGTGGGAAAGGGAGAAACCAGGAAAGGAAGAAACCAGACAGTCATCCGATGCCGAGGACGGGTAAGATGCCCGGGCTATTTAGGCAGCGAAGGAAAGACACGCAGTCGCCTGTGCGCCGCCGCTGTCCAACGGCTTGGTGGGTGCTTGGTATAGCCCCGTGGTTTTGCCCCGACGTGACGTTGCCCAAAAGATCGGTGCTCGAAACCTCTTCGCCCACCGCATTGTAAACCGGCCCCAGCAAGATCGAAGAATCCGAAGGATCGGCCACCTGGGCCGCTTGGCCCAGGGCGTTGTAGGCGTAGGTGGTCGTGTTGCCCAGGGCGTCGCGCTGGCTGGCGAGCTCGCCGTCGGCGTCGTAAACCTTGTCGGTCGTGGCGTAGGTCGGCAGCGTCGTGGTGACGGTCAGCGTGTGGGCCGAAGTGTCGTAGGCATAACCGTTCACAGGGTGCCCATACACGAAAAGTCGAAAATGTGGAATAGCATTTGCCCCGGCGTTTTTGGGCTCTCCCGAGAAATTTTCCAATCGAAACGTGGCAATGTCGCGCGAATTGGCACCGAATCTACCATTTACGGTTCTTGTACGCGACAAAAACGCCTTGTTTTCGGCCATTTCGACCCGTGAACGGTTACAGAATCCGACCTGGGGCGCGCCGCGTATTCAGTCCGAGCTCCAGCTGCTCGGATACCGCGTCGCCGAATCGACCGTAAGTAAATATCTTGTTCGCGGCCCCCAGCCGACGTCGCCTTCGCCGGGCTGGAAGACGTTCTTGCACAACCATTTGGGCGAACTGGTCGCCATCGACTTTTTCACCGTGCCGACCGCCACCTTTCGCGTGCTCTATGTCTTTGTCGTGCTCGAAGTCGAGCGACGCCGCGTCGTGCATTTCAATGTCACGGCCAATCGATCGGCCGAGTGGAGCGCCCAGCAAATCGTCGAGGCGTTTCCTTATGACTCGGCGCCGCTACTTGCAACGCGATCGCGATGGAATCTATCGCGATGTGTTCCAACGACGAATCGAGAATCTGGGAATCGAACAAGTGGTGAGCGCGCTGCGCTCGCCTTGGCAAAATCCCTACGTCGAACGACTGATCGGCTCGATCCGCCGCGAATGCCTCGATCACGTCATCGTGCTCGGCGAGCGCCACTTGAAACGCGTCCTGTCCGATTACTTCGATTACTATAACAATTCAAGAACTCATCTTTCGCTTGAGCGGAACGCACCGAATCCTCGCGAGATCGAACCGCCCGAACGCGGCCCGGTGCGATCCATCCCGCAAGTCGGCGGACTGCATCACCGCTACACGCGCGCCGCTTGACGCCGCCTCGCGCCCTTGCGCTTCACGAACTTCAACCACGGCCATCACGCCGAAGGGAAGGCCGCGCGCCGAGGAGTGAAAACAGGCCCTCCGGGCCCGTTTTCACTCCAACGCCGGCGATTTTTCTTGAGCCTCGCCGAAACCAACCTCGCGAAATCAACCCTACTTGGCATCACCATTCCCCTCCGACGGGGTTTCCGGAAGAGACAACAGGGACAGGGACAACGAATTGCTCATTTTCGGAGACTTGCCGAAGTGCATGAAAAACTCGAACGTGAAAACAAAACACCATACGCCATCGGATGTAAGTACGTATGTGTGTTGCGGGTACGAGAATAGGACCATAAATACTTTAAAGAGCGTTTCGAACGACATACCCAGCGCGACTTCGGTGACGCCATCTCCGATTATGACGACCTGATCGCTATGGCCAATGCCACCATTTGCGGCAAATCTTTCGAGAAATTCCGCGATTTTACTCGCGTTTCTTTGGACGACCTCTTCACCGTTTATGCCTTCAGGCGGAATAATGGGCACGACATCACCGCAAGACTGATGGCCCGGCACTTCTTCCCATGCAAGCGCACCAATAATTGTTTTTGGAAAGCGTGCGTTTAATAAATCGAACCAACTATCGGATGTTTGGTAAATAACAATTTTCTTCGATTGGGTAAACTCTGAAAGCTCGGCAAGCATCTCATCTTGCAGCGACATTTCTCGCATGGGATCCATCTTTATCCTCCAAATAGCTGTCGTACAATCGCATTCACATCGGCTTGGCTTCCAGGAAACATGAAATGCGGGCCTTTAAGCTTTCCGGAAAACACATTGATATGATTACCGATACTAGGCGACCACTCTATTCGGTAACCAATTCTACCGGGTTGTTGAATCAACCCGTTAAACACGGAATATTTTTTCGACATATACGGTATCGCTTTCGCAGCATTAAAACCATTGTTTTTTAGCCAATTGAGCGCCGCGCTCTGCGCCTGTTGAAATTCTTGAACTGTTGGTAGGTCGCTCCGCTTAAGCTGCTGGGAGGATATCCATTATGCACCAGGATCCCTTGCCGGCCAACGGCATAGCAATGCAGATCATCGACGATGCAGCAGTAGACTTTCGCCGCGTAGGGTTCCGTCTGGACTGATTCGATGCGCGCCGGCAGGCGGCTCTTCAATAGCAGCACGTCGCCCGCCCGCAGGTCCTCGGCCTTCACCCAGCGGCCGTCGATTGATGCGCCGTCGTGCGGGTCGGGAATGTCCTTGGGCGTGGGCCGATCCGTGAGCGGCTCGCCCGAGGCTACCCAGAATGGGTGTCCACCGGTGGCGAGGATGTCTTCGCCGGCGACGGTGACGCGAACCATGTCGCCGGCATGTTCGACCTCGGATGTATAAATTACCGGACGCAACTTCCAGGTCGCGCTGGTTAAGTCGAAGGACCATACCATTTCGCCGACCGTAAGCGACTGGATCGGCTTCAATCCGTTCTCCGTCGCGACGAGCGTACCCGGGGCGAAGCAGAACGGCGTGATGCCCAGCTTACAGCCGGCGTACATCGCCGCTTTGCCGACAGCGGCGAACGCGCCGCCTTGCAAGGCCGACCAGCCGATCGACGCGTAATTTAGTTGGTTCAAGCTCACGCCATGCGCGAGTTGGCCGATCACGTTCGTCGTGGCGGCGGCGCCCGCGCCGACCAGGATTTGCACGGCCGCGCCCGCGCCGGTGAAGATCATCGCCACGCCGGTCTCGAAGCCGGCGGCGAGGCCGCTGTTGTAGGCGGATTGCATCACCGCCGTGCTGTTCTTGGCCGAGTAACCGGCGATGGCGCCCGCGACTCCGCCGGAGACCGCTCCCGCGGTCAGCACCGTGAAAAATCCCGCCGGGCCGGTCACGACCGACGCGACCAGCGCCCGGGAATCGCGCCCGCCACCCCGCCCGCCGCCCCGCTGGCGAATCCCACGCCGACATTGTATACCGTGGTGGTCCACGGTTGCGGAATGGCCGGCGACGCGCCGAACGTGATCGACGTCGAATCGATGTTGATCGACGCGCCCGGCGGCAGCGGGATGCTCGCCAGCGTCGGCTGGTCGAGCACATTGCCGCTCGCCGCGATCAAGCCGCTCGCTTGCTGGAAGAATTTCTCGGCGCCGTTGGGGCCGGTCCGCTTGGTCTCGACGTGGGACAAGAGAGCGAAGAAGTGTCAACACGACGGACACGAAGACGCGACGACGGCAAGGAAGCGATGGCTCGACGACGCGCCGCGGAAACGGTTTTCCGTCGTCGTGTCCGGCGTGGTGAATATGCTTTTTTGTCGACGGCGCGAGACTCGCGACTTGCCGACTAGCACGCTTGCCTCCAGGCCGAACCATTACGCCGGCGACGGGTTATTTCACTTCAAACCGTTCGCCGGTCTGGGGATCGTACAGCGGGCAGTCGAACTCGCGGGCGAGCTCCATCATCGCTTCCAGGTCCTCGCGCCCCAGACCGGGGAAGTCGACGCGGAGGAAATAGGGGGTTAGCATCACTTCGAGCGCGTCCTCGGTGGATTCCCAGTGGCCATCGCCGTATTGCGTCCATTCGTCGGGAAATAGCTCTTTGATCCTGCGCCAGCATGCGTTCGACCGGCAACTCGATTAGCCCCGGCACGTCTTTTTCGAGCGATAGTTGCTCGTATGCCGCCTGCGCGTCGAGTTCGACGCCCGGCTGCTCCTTGAAGAAATTCAGATCGTAGGTCATGGACGGGGATTCCCGGGAGTTGGCGTTATCGAGCGACTCTTGACGCGGCAATTCAAACTTCCGGAACATCGCTCGGCAACAGATCGGGATCGTCGAGCGATCGCAGGAAGACTTTGAACTCCGTGATACCTTGTTGGTTTTGAAGCGAGGAAAGGAACGCGATTCGATTCGCGATGTAATCGCGAATCCAAGCTCGATTTTTGCGCATCAAGATCGCCGCGGTCACCGCGTATTTGCGCGATCGGAAGGCGGTCCACAATCGATGCGAACTTTCGGTCGGTAATCATCGTCGAGAAACACTTCGAATGCATTTTCCAGATGTCGGTATTTCTCGATGAACGGCTCGCCCACTTCGTCGAACATCGCCACCATCGCGTCGGCGACTGGAATGATGTCCAATTCCGAGCTAACGGTCCAACGCATGGGATCGCCTCCCGCGAGATAACCGATATCGTGGCCCATCGTCTGCATCGTTTTGCAAATGTCTTCCGAAAGCCGCGGATGGTTGCGCTGAGCGATCTCTTCGATCGCATCGTGGCGGATATGAACATAAACCGAAATGTCGAAATCGTCGTAATGCTTGATATAATGAATCGAAAACAACGCGTAACCCCATGGGTATCGACGCTCAAATTCAGGCTCTCCATCCGATAATTTTCCCTTAAATCCACGTTGCTTCATACGAGTTTTCAATTCGTCATACAACAGTCGTTTCAATTGCTTGAAAACTGGCATTGGTTAGAACAGCCATTCTATGGTAGTGATAAGTTCTTCAGAGTATCTGTTTAATGTCTTTTTCAAAAACGTTCCTCCCTCCGTCGCCAGAAGTCGATCCTTCGAAAGTTGCTTCGCGGTCCGCGACGCATTCCCCGACTTCACTTCAATGGCGATGAACTTGGCGCCGACTTGGATCAAATAATCGATCACGCGAATTCCCTCCGATGTTTTCACGCGAAGTTGGCTGCCAAGCACATTGGCGCCGCCAGCTTTTAGCAGTTCCACCGCAGTCGCCTCCGCCGCTTTTCCATTTGCTCTGTTCAGCGCCAATTGGGCGGCCGAGCACGTATTATGCACCAGCGCCGCATGGAACCCCACGGAGTAGTTGTGTAGGTCGCCGACGAAGAAGTTATACACTTTGCCGACGTACGGCTCCAGCCATGCGCGCTCCACGCGCAGCGGCGGCGAATTCTTGAGCAAGAGCACGTCGCCGCGCGCAAGTCGCCCGCATCCACCCAGCGGCCGGGGACCGGCGAGCCTTCCAAGTCCGATTCGATCGCCTGAATGTGCTCGCCCTTGGGCCGCTCATCGAGCCCTTCGCCCTCGATCACCCAATACGGATGCCCCGGCGTGGCGCGAATCGTTTCCTCACCGGCCGGTCCAACGAGCGAAACATGCGCCATGTCGCCTTCGTAGTCGAAGGCGAACGTCTCCAAGACCGGCTTGAATTCCCACCGCTCGGCGTGCAGATCGAACGCCCAGACTTCCTGGAACTGCTCGATGATCGAGATCGGTAGGAAGCCTTGGCCGGTCGAGATCGGCGTGTCGGGGGCGAAGCAGAACGGCGTGATGCCCAGCTTACAGCCGGCGTACATCGCCGCTTTGCCGACAGCGGCGAATGCGCCGCCTTCCAAGTCCGATTCGATCGCCTGGATGTGCTGGCCGCGCGGACGCTCATCGAGCCCTTCGCCCTCGATCACCCAATACGGATGCCCCGGCGTCGCCTTAATGGTTTCCTCGCCTGCCGGGCCGACGAGCGAAACATGCGCCATGTCGCCCACGTAGTCGAAGGCGAACGTCTCCAAGACCGGCTTGAGCTCCCACCGCTCGGCATGAAGATTGAACGCCCAGACTTCCTGGAACTGCTCGATGATCGAGATCGGCAGGAAGCCTTGTCCGGTCGAGATCGGCGTGTCGGGCGCGGAGCGGAACGCGGTGATGCCGGCGGCGGAGTAGCTGATGTGATCGGAATAATAATCGTTGGTCGTGATCGAAGCCGGCTCCCGCCGGAACCCTCCTCGACGCCACCTCTGGTCGAGAAACTGACGGGGGCGCTGGAGGCGACGTCCTTGCCGTCGTTCTCGCCGAAGGTAGCGCTCGAGGAAAGCGTCTGGCCGTTGACGAGCTGCCATTGGCCGTTTTCGGTGTGGAGGCTCGTGCCCCAGGTCGCGAAACCGGCGGATCAGCCGCGTGGCACGATGGGACGCACGCAACTCATCACTTCGGCGTAGCCGCGCGGCGGAAGCTTGGGGATTCGTTTTCCGTCTTTCAGCATGTTGAAGGCCAGCGCGATCGTCACCGCCGCCTCGCCGTCGAGGCAAGCCCGCGCGAAATACAGTGGATAGATCGCGAGAGACCGGTTGGCGGAGACGACGCCGATCGATTTCGTGCCGTCGGCGCCGAAATGCACGGCCGCCCATTCCCAGGCAAAATCGCCGACGAGTTGCTCGCCCCAGAGGCTGCCCAGACTGATCGCCGGATCGCCTTCATCGGGCAGCGGCGGACTTTGAGTCATTTGCAGTTCATAGACGGTCTCGTCGATCGCGGCGATGATTTTCTCCGCGCTCCATGTCGCCGTGTCGATGCGGCGCCACTGGGCCGCTTCGGCGGCGCTGGCCTTGATGAGCCCGAGAGTCTCGGCGTCGAGCGGCCGATCGGTGATGCATGGCCGAGCGCTGCCCGAAGCCTGTTTCGCCATGAGGTAATTCGCTTTCAATTTGGAGTTCGGTTCCGAAACCAAAGACTCAATCTTTGGACGGCCGCGGGCGTCTCGCTGTGTTATGCGGCGCTTTCTTGGCCGGTGCATGCGGCGCCTTCTTCTGGGGCGCCGTCGGGGCACGGTTCAAATCGAGAATTTTCTCCCTCGCGTTGGGATCACGCATGTCGCCGTAGCGTTTCATCGCATGCACTTCGCTACTCCAAACAATCGATTGCAGCCACGGGATCAGCTTCGCGGCCAGTGCATCGGCATCGGGGCAGCGCAGGAACATCCGGTATTCGCCTTCTTGAATCTCATGACCTTCGTACACGCCGAAAAACGGCGCGTCGAGCGAACGCACGGCAAGCTGCGCGTCGAGATCGTCTTCCAGCTTGGCCAACGATTTCTTTTCGGCCGCGCTCGGCTTCTTGCCCGAAAGCGCGAATGCAACCACCACCGTTTGCGCCTTCATGTTCTTGCGAATCGCGAACTGTTTCTTCTTCAGCTTTTTGTCTTCGATGCGCCAGTTCGTGCCCTCGGGAAGCGGCCACAGCTTGATGAAGTCGAAGCCGTTCAGTCCGGCCGCATACACCCGATCGATGAATGTCCGCGTGACCAGCGCGCAGGCAGGCACATCGGGAACTCGAAAAATAGTCGCGCCCGCGAGCTTCGCGGGATGGAACCAGAAATAATCCATCAAGTCGCCGATTGCGATACCCGAATCGAAGAACGCGCCTTTCGATTTCTTGAGATCCAAGGCGTCGATCACCGTGGTGATGTTGTAGAAATAGTATTCGCCCGCATCCGAATCGAGCGGCAGCAACTCGCCGTTCGGCTCGAGCAAGTCGCGCAACGCGTCGCACGCGCGGCGACTGAAAACCGGATCGCTCAAGTTAACACATGGATAATCGTTATATGGTTGCACGCGTCCAGCAACTCGCGGCGGACGCCACAATTTCGCCAAACGCACGGGGTGCCAATTGCGACCGACCTCCGAGTGCTCATGCGCCGGGTCCATATCTTGAAATAAATTTTCCCGCCCCAGCACCGAAGAATGGTCGCCAAGTCCGAAACCCTCGAATCGTGGATCATCGAGAACTTTTTGTAACTTAAAAATTTCTGTGACTGCGGCTCTATTCATAGAAACGCCCCCGCCTCGATTTGAGACCATAGAGACGAAAGAACACTTATCGCACCTTTCGTACTGTTAACCCTTCTGAACTGCTCGCCCAGGGCGAGAAAATATTTATTCGTGTGAGTCCCGGCGTGGCCGGCAAAAGACCAGAAACCGTTAGCGGCGGAATTGAGACCACCCGAACTCGCGAGATATTGGCTGACTTTCGCCTGCGCGAGCTTGATCGCGGCTTGTACTTCCGGCGTCCGGTTGCTGAAAGCCCCGATGGGCACTATATGCGCCGCCTGCCAGCCCGGTCCTAATTTGGCGTAGCCGGCTGCCGTGAGATTCTTCCCAAGCTGCGCCGAATTGCACGCGTTATGCACGAGCGCCGCGTGGAAGCCGACGGCGTAGTTGTGCGACTCGCCGACGAAGAAATTGTACACTTTGCCCGAATACGGCTCCAGCCACACACGCTCCACGCGCAGCGGTTTCGCATTCTTGAATAGCAGCACGTCGCCCGGCGCAGATCGCCCGCATCCACCCAGCGGCCGGGGACCGGCGAGCCTTCCAAGTCCGATTCGATCGCCTGAATGTGCTCGCCCTTGGGCCGCTCATCGAGCCCTTCGCCCTCGATCACCCAATACGGATGCCCCGGCGTGGCGCGAATCGTTTCCTCACCGGCCGGTCCAACGAGCGAAACATGCGCCATGTCGCCTTCGTAGTCGAAGGCGAACGTCTCCAAGACCGGCTTGAATTCCCACCGCTCGGCGTGCAGATCGAACGCCCAGACTTCCTGGAACTGCTCGATGATCGAGATCGGTAGGAAGCCTTGGCCGGTCGAGATCGGCGTGTCGGGGGCGAAGCAGAACGGCGTGATGCCCAGCTTACAGCCGGCGTACATCGCCGCTTTGCCGACAGCGGCGAACGCGCCGCCTTGCAAGGCCGACCAGCCGATCGACGCGTAATTTAGTTGGTTCAAGCTCACGCCATGCGCGAGTTGGCCGATCACGTTCGTCGTGGCGGCGGCGCCGGCGCCGACCAGGATTTGCACGGCCGCGCCCGCGCCGGTGAAGATCATCGCCACGCCGGTCTCGAAGCCGGCGGCGAGGCCGCTGTTGTAGGCGGATTGCATCACCGCCGTGCTATTCTTGGCCGAGTAACCGGCGATGGCGCCCGCGACTCCGCCGGAGATCGCTCCCGCGGTCAGCACCGTGAAAAATCCCGCCGGGCCGGACACGACCGACGCGACCAGCGCCCCGGGAATCGCGCCCGCCACCCCGCCCGCCGCCCCGCGCCTTCACGACCTCTCATCACGGCGACACGCCGAAGGCAAGGCCGCGCGCCCAGGAGTGAAAACAGGCCCTCCGGGCCTGTTTTTACTCGCTACCATTACAAATTCCTTGACTCACCTCGCGGGCTGATTTCCGATTCGACACCTCAAACACGCCCCTGCCCCCGCGGATTGAGTTTTCGGGAGGGACAGGGACAAGAGACAGGACCTAAGGGGATTAGGGGATTAGTGAAGCGATCATTGTCGCAACTCTCTTTGAACGCTCGACCGCGGATGCCTGCTCGGTAATTATGTTGCGGGGGGAAAACATCCATGTCGAGACGTATAGACCTTCCTGAAATCGCTCCGTATATGCATCGTGATACATGGATTCTATTTTCGCGAGCATGGATGTCCCGAATGCTTGTTCACTAATAAAGAAATTCGAAAAACACCTCGTTCCGTTGCCTTGTTTCAAATCGAAAGGACACGTCAGCGAATCTTCGTTCAGGATAGCTCCGTAGCTCGGCTTCAACGCTTTGCAAACTTCGACGAACCGCCTATAGCATGTTGTCGCATCCGCGCGTCGTTCTTTTTCATACCCCGGGGTGCTGAACCGCCAGCCCTCGCCAACAATGGAAATTGGATTGGTCTCGAATTGAAGGGCTTGCTCGGAAACGCCGTTGAACGTAACGATCTCGGGCGACTGTTTACTAAACCCGAGCATGTCCCAGAGACCGACAACCAGCACGCGTGCATCGTCGGACTCGAGTAACTGCATTAAATCTGTTTCCGAGATACCTTTCTTAACGTGCGGTTCATAGCCTGCGTGCGGCATTTTTGCGCCGCGCATGCTTGTACTCGAAGGCGACTATTTCGCCGGAAAATAATGCACCAGCATTCAAGCAATGTCGAACGACATCCCGCAATCCATTAGCACAACTACGGTCATTAAAATAGAAGTCTAAACTTACATTTTCACCCAATGGTGTTTTCATTAACAACTCCTACCAGCCCAATAGCTTGAACATTTCTGCGAGTTGCGTAGCGTTGGGCATGAATGCTGATGCTAAGACGCCGGTTGCTTCATAGTATTGGACCACGAACCATTTGCCATCGACTTTTGCGAGGTGCGCAATTGTTTTTGAATCGCCAACAGACCAACTGAACGTGTTTTTTGAACGACTTACACGCTGGATAAGATCAATCCACTCTTTTGCTTGCTGCGCTGTCGGTGTGAAGCCACGCGAAACCCCGAACCATTCATACGCGTGCCTCTCGAAAACATGGCCACGGGGCATCGCACGTGCAAGCGACTCGCCGATTAGTTCTCCGTTTGCTCCAATAGCGGCGAAGGCGATGGTCAGCGGCAAGTCTCTTGTAACAAAGTCCTCCAAGTCTTTGTTCATCTGCGCGGCGAGTTGCGCGCCTTCTTGCAGCTTTTCCGCGTTTTGCGCGGCGGCGTTCTCGACGACCTCGCCTTTGAATTGATCCTTGTTCCTGGCCATCTCAATGGCGGTCTGGCCTTTGTTGCCCTCGAGGGACGGTGGTTTGTTGTTGTTCTCGAACCAATCAACCCAGTTGCCCGTCGTATTAAATCCATTTACCTCCGCTTTGACCGCATCAATGTTCGATTGGTTTTTTCCGCGCGTTACCGTCCCATCAGGTTGCAAGACTCCGATGTAGGCGATATCTCCTGCTTCGAACCCGAAGTAAGAAGAATGGTAGACCAAGTCGACATTACCATCCTGCCTTGTAATCCGCTCGATGTAATCATTATGCACCAGCACGCTCATCGCGCCATCTTGGCTGGCGATGAAATAGGTGTGGCACTCGGCGACGGAGAAATTAAACACCGGCTCGCATTCGCCATTATCGACGACTTTCTGCACTTCGTGCAAGCGGTTGTCGTGGCCGAGCACATGGTGGCCGGGCTCGAGCCTTCTTGCCTGAAGCCAGCCGGCTTCCTTCGTCCAGAAGAGATGATTTCCGGTCGTTCGCGAAAGCAACTCTCGGCCGAGGTCATCGTTAACATGCACGCTGACCAATGCTGTCGGCGGATGCTGCTTGAGTGAATCGACGACCCGGCGCCGAAGGGCGCCAAAGGGGTCGCCATCGTCCTTGCAGAGCACTTCGTCGCCCACGCGAATCAAATCGATGCGCTTCGGCGGCGCGTCGGCCATCAGAATCAATGTATCCGCTGTAAAGCACGCTTGCTGCGGGACGGTTTTCTCGCTCTTGATGGTATCGGTGACGACAGGCACGTTCGTCGTCAAGGACGCGCTGAACACGCTGGCATGCTGGCTGATGATTTCCACCGCGCTGGCGGTGTATTGCTGCTGGCCGCCGTTGCCGGTGGTCGCGAAGGTCGAAAGGGAGGGGTCGCTTGTTTGGCTGCTCGACCAACTGCTGCCGTAGCCGGGGCTGAACGCATCGTCGTAGGAATAGGTCGTGGTGTCGGATTGGCTTGCGCCGCGCCGGCGCCGGCGGCCCATTGGCTGTCGGCCGCGGTCGTGACGAGCGATGTTCCGATCTGGTCTTGCCCGCTGGCGCCCTGGCCTTCGCTCGGATAACTGTCGCTCACGCGTTGCGAGTAGCTATCGCTCGAAGCGTCGTGCGAACCGCCGCTATCGATTCCATTGTCGGCGTCGTTTTGGCTCGAGAAATCGTGGTTGAAGTCGCGCGAGGCGAGCGTGGTCTGGATGCCCGAGCCGCTGTAGGAAGCCGAGATCGAATCGCTGGCCTGGATGCCGTCGTGTTCGACTTCGCCGGTGACGACGTTCTCGTCGTCGATCGGAAAAGGGCGAACGAAAACGGGGTCGCGAGTCGATACCGACGTTTGAGGCGTCCCGGCTTAAGCTGGGGGCATGCCGCCGAAGGGATTGATTTTCCATGCGCTAAACCGCGCGGTGGATTGCAATCGACGCTTCGTCCCCGCGGCCGTCCCAAGAAAACCGACCCCCGATTCGACTCGCGTCCCCTTTGCTCCCGCCCAATGAGGCCTGACCCCTTTGATTTTCCCAGCATCCAGGATGGTAAATCGAAACCGTGCCGACCCTCCCTCCCAGGCAATGTACACCGCGCGACGGTCCCCACACGAGTGTTCAGTTCGACCGCCACACAAACGCTCATCTGGTACATCGGATGCCAAGGATAATAGATCAGCCGCACCTCGGTTTTGTGGGCATTGTGATGATGAGTGGTATAACAATTCAAGAACTCATCTTTCGCTCGGCCGCAACGCGCCCAACGCTCGCGAAGTCGAACCGCCCGAACGCGGCCCGGTGCGCTCCATCCCGCAAGTCGGCGGCTTGCATCACCGCTACATGCGCACCGTTTGGGGCCGCCTCCCGCCTTCACGACCGGCCACACGCCGAAGGGAAGGCCGCGCGCCGATCAGTAAAAACAGGCCCTCCGAGCCCGTTTTTACACCAACGCCGGCGATTTTTCTTGAGCCTCGCCGAAACCAACCTCGCGAAATCAACCCTACTTGGCATCGCCATTCCCCTCCGACGGGGTTTTCGGGAGGGACAGCCCCGGATGAGGTTTTCGGGGACAACTCGACCGTTTTTCCTTCTCGCAAAAATGGTCCCACCGATCTTTTGAAAGGCGGCACCACCCATCGATAGCAAGTTCCCCTGCTGTAGAGCATAGGACTTGGACAGAACCATCTGGAGATTCCATCGAGCACAACTCCCGGCCGCCGTTCACGAAAACTGACAGTGCTTGCGAAAACATGAAACATACACTTGAACCGATGTAGGCGATTCGAAGTCGCTCCAGCGCACGAGTTGTCCGTCGTGATCGAGTCGTCGAAAATAACTGGAGATTGCCCATCGCATTGCTGAGCGGATCGCCGGGAAGATCCTCCAGATTTTCAGAACAAAATTTCCAAGCGATACTCGTCAGAAACTGAACAGGCCGGCGGGGCATTTGCAGCCACGCGACGAGTTCGAGAAAGGCAAGCTGGCCATCGAGCGCGCCGGCAGTTATGTACAATTCGCCAACGACTGTCCGAGGGAACAAAGAATGACATGAAATAACCTTGCAATCTACGGTCCCTTCTTGCCGACGAAAAATAATCATCGATCCTGCGTTTATCGGTGGATCATCGTCCATGTGTATACGATCCACGGTTTTGGGGATTTGAAACGTGTGCGGTGATGGAAATTGAGGCAGACCGCTGTCCGCGAGCATTTCTTCGATAATCTTCTTTTCGTGTTTTAATACCGGGCGTGGCATGGCGATTCAGCGTGTTAGGTTTCAGTATTGACGGTTCTTGTAAAAATCATCGAGCCATTGGCGGCGAAATTCGTTCATCTGCTGAAGCCTCCACGCTTGGCCCTCCGCCTCGCTCAAGCCCGCCGGCGTTTCGTTATACAGTTGACCAATCTTGTCCGCTTGCGCTGTACGATAGCTCGCCGCATCCACATCAGTGATCCGAACCCATCGGCGGGTTAGATTGCCAGCCATTGTCGGGACGTCGATAAGCCTATTCGCTGGATTTCCGCCTATCGATCCAGGCCGTTTTGTTCCGACCGAATTACTTGGCCCGATCGGCTTCTCGAACGGCAGGCCGGTATCGGCTTGGCTGATGATGGGGCGGGCCTCGCCGCCGACGGTAATCGCTTCCGTCTCGAAGGCTGTTGTATCGGCGGCGACGTCGATCGCGCCGACCGCATCCGCCACTGTTGTTTCGGCGGTTGCAACCTTGCCCACGGTTGTCGCGACTTTCGTCTCTGCCGACAAACCGGCGCGGGCGGCGCTTTCGAGTCCGCCGGAAAGTGTAGACGCGACTCCCGCGACGCCCGCCGCGCCTCGCGTGATCCGTTCCTCTGTTGAGAGCTGATTGTTGTTTGAAATATCATAACCGTACGCCGACTCCGCGAGATTATTTACACCGGTGAGATCACCGGCGACTGCTCGCGAAAATTGTGCATAATCGCCCGCCGTGCCCGTGAATTTGTCACCGGTCGCGGTTTCGACGATGCCGACCGCGCGATTGCCCATGGCGTTGCCGGCTTCTCCGGTAACGAGCGCCTTCGCGCCTCCATAAATCTCATCGACGAAAAAGACCTTTGTTCCTTCCTTGACGGCCGCCCAAATATCGCCGAAACCATACGTATTATGCACCAGCGCGCTGACCGTGCCATCCTGGCTCGCCACGAAGTACGTATGGTGTTCGGCGACGGCGAAGTTGTAGACCGGCTCGACTTCGCCATTATCGATGATCGCGGTCACCGCGTGCAAGCGGCCGTCGTGGCCGATGACTTGATCGCCGACGCGGAGTTCGCTCGCTTTGATCCAGCCGCGACCTTCCGCATAATACAGGTGGTTCGCGGTGCCGCGGATTAGGCGGCCGGCGATTTCGATGCCGAGAACCGGCGTCGGGTCATGTTTGAATAGCCGGTCGACCACGCGCCAGTAGAGCTCGCCCCACGGGTCGCCATCGCTCTTGCAGGCCACCACGTCGCCGAGTTTGACATCCGCGACCCGCTTGAAGCCTTCTTTCACAACCACCGGCGTTCCCGCCACGAAGCACGCTTGCTGCGGGACCGTTTCCTCGTCCGATGAGGTATTCGGAACGACAAGCGACACGCATATCAGGTCACTTTTTCAAAGACAATGCCAAGATCGGGCGCCGAAGAAAGGGTTTCCATTACTTTCTCCGAAACAATCAACCCCACTAACCAACCCCAGATCCGAAGCAAATGTCTTTCATTGGTACGTCGCGGATCGATTACTAAACGCGTAATCTGGCGGTATTGCCCGACCTTGTCCGGGCGGCCGTCATCGGGTCCCCATTTTCGTGCCTTTGATCGAACTTCATCCACGCAACGCTCCGTTCCAACCACGTTGAGTATCTCGAATCCACGAATTCCGCTGCCAATCGTGACGGGGAAGCGTTGAATGTCGGCCGGGGCGGAATGTTCGAGCACATCAGCGATCTCGCTCGAAACAACCGGCATGTCGAAGGCGGCTAAATGGAAAGCCACCGACCGGCCTGACTGGCGGATCGGAACAACGGCAGGTCGTGGGCCCGAATACGGGCGGCCATAACAAAATTCGCGCACATCGACCTCGATGCCCTCGTCGGTCACGGGCTCGCCAAGAAACCAACGATCCGCGTATGCTTTGTCATCAGTTAGTAATCGACAATAATCCATTTCACACCCAGTATTATTCGCCGTTGAGAAGCTTGTTGAGTTCAGTTCCCGCAGTCGTCGCTTCCTGCGAGAGCGCGTTGAGTTCGTTCATGAGCGCATTTTTATATGCCTCACCCGAGAGACCGTTGACCGCGCGTCTCAAACGATCAAATACTTCTTTGTGGTACGCTTCGGGATGCGGTCCGGCGTGTCCCGGAATGTTTATTTTGTTCGCCGCAGCCTCAAGTGTCATTCCCGCTTTTTCAAAAATCGCCGCGAACCGTGGGCTCCAGGGACCGCCGCGCAACGTCGATATCCAGTTTTTGTTCGTTGCGATATGATGGAGCGGGCCCAACCCTCCCGCCATCGCGAGGCCGACGTCGATCGGCGTGTTGACTGTGACCTGCTCCAATGTGGCTTCGGCCATGTCGACTGAGTTTGTCTTGCCATCGATGATTTTCGGAATTGTTTCTTGCTTTTGCAACTCGCGTTGGGCATTGCTGTCCTCGTCGAGTTTCAGTTGCAATGCAAAAGCGCCGCCTTTCTCCTGTTCGAGGTTCGTCGCCGCTGGAGCGCCGGCGCTCACACCATTTTTGTTGAACCATTGACCCCAGTTGCCGGTCGTGCCGAGGCTTGTCACTTCGCTCGTCACCGCGTCCAACGACGCCGCGGTTTTCGTGCCGTCGGGCGCAATGTGGATTACGTTGTTGCCCTGAAGAGAACCAATAAAAACCGGTGGACGATCGGCGACGCCGAACAAACTCTCTTGATAATAGACCAGTGTTACGCCATTCTTACCTTCCTCGTATGTGACATAATCATTATGCACCAGCACGCTCATCGCGCCATCTTGGTTGGCGATGAAATAGGTGTGGCACTCGGCGACGGAGAAATTGAAAACCGGCTCGACTTCGCCATTATCGACGACTTTTAATATTTCATGCAAGCGGTTGTCGTGGCCGATGACGTGCTGACCGGGTTCGAGCTTTCGCGCTTGGAGCCAGCCGGCTTCCCTGGTCCAGATGAGATGGTTTCCTGTCGTGCGCGAGACTAGTTCGACGCCGAACTCATCGAGTACATGAACGCTGACCAGCGCCGTCGGCGGATGCTGTTTGAGCGAATCGACCACCCGACGCCGCGGCGCACCATACGGATCGCCATCGTCCTTGCAGAGCACCTCATCGCCCACGCGGATTTGGTCGATCCGCTTCGGCGGCGCCTCCGCCATCAAGATCAGCGTGTCAGCCGTAAAGCAGGCTTGTTGCGGGACCGTTTCCTCCACTTTGATCGTGTCGGTGACGACCGGAACGTTCGTCGAGAGCGGAACGCTGAACACGCTCACATGCGGACTGACCAATGTCGCCGCGCTCGCCGGGTACTGCTGCTGGCCGCCGTTGCCGGCGGTCGCGAAGGTCGAAAGCGAGGGGTCGCTTGTTTGGCTGCTCGACCAACTGCTGCTGTAGCCGGGGCTGAATGCGTCGTCGTAGGAATAGGTCGTGGTGTCGGATTGGCTTGTGCCCGAGCCGGCGCCGGCGGCCCATTGGCTGTCGGCCGCGGTCGTGACGAGCGATGTTTCGATCTGGTCTTGCCCGCTGGGGCCCTGACCTTCGCTCGGATAACTGTCGCTCACGCTTTGCGAGTAGCTATCGCTCGACGCATCGTGCGACTCGCCGCTATCGATTCCATTGTCGGCGTCGTTTTGGCTCGAGAAATCGTGGTTGAAGTCGCGCGAGGCGAGCGTGGTCTGGATGCCCGAGCCGCTGTAGGAAGCCGAGATCGAATCGCTGGCCTGGATGCCGTCGTGTTCGACTTCGCTACTGACGATGTTCCCGCTATCGATCGTTCCGGCGGCGCCGGTCGAGATCGTGTACGTGCCGTGTTGGATATATTGGTCGGCGGCGGCGTGGTGTTCGTAACCTTGGGTCGCGGAGAGATTGGTCAACACGCCGCCATCGAAGTCGTCTTGTTCGTAGCTGTCGCTGGCGGTGTCGTTTTCCGAGCTGGCGTCGCTCGCGCTGAACGATCCGCCGTCGAGCGTCGTATTGCCCGCGACGATTACTTCGACTACCACAACAATTCAAGAACTCATCTTTCGCTCGAGGGCAACTCGCCCAATCCTCGCGAAGTCGTGCCGCCCGAGCGCGGTCCGGTGCGATCCATTCCACAAGTCGGCGGCCTCCATCACCGCTACACCCGCGCCGCCTCGCGTCCCCATGCTTTTCAACCACGACCATCACGCCGAAGGCAAGGCCGCGCACCGATCAGTGAAAACAGGCTCTCCGGGCCTGTTTTCACTCGTTCTCATCAAAAAACCTTGGCTCGCATTGCGGGCTGATTTTCAATTCGACACCTCAAACATGCCCCAACTCCCCCGGATAGAGTTTTCGGGAGGGACAACCCCTCGGCCGAGATTTTTGACCCTACGGGGCTTTCAGTCCAACCACCAACTCGGTTCGCAACAACTGCTCGTGTGGCCGCGGCCCTCGTTTCCAGCACTATTAATATGAATTTCCAAATCGGGGCGGTGAGCCTGCAATCGAGAAACTCCAGCGTCGGTTATTTTCGCATGATGACGCGAATCACACGCCACCACGAACTTGCGGAGCGATGAGATTTGGGCGAGGATCATGAGGTCGCTGTCGTCAAGATCGCAGTCGCTGCAATCGAGGCATTCAAGCCGTCGACAATTCGTCAATTCTTGGACCGCACCTCGCGCAAAACGGCAACCAGGTAACGATAGTTGGGTCAGCGACGGAAACGTGCCCAGACACCGAACTCGATCGGCGTTGAGTTCCCTCGCCCTATACAGCGTCAGTTGTCTCAATTTCGAGAGATTGCGAAGGCGCACAAACGAGCTCAACGATACATATTGCGTCGCCGACGTTCGGAATGCTATACGAAGTTCTTTAAGTTCATGAAACGAAGCGATCTCGGCCATCGCATCGTCGCCGATTTGAGTTCGGCAGCTCGCGCATTCGTCGAGATCAAGACTCACGAGATGCGAAGCCCGAGTCGAAAGCGCTCGAAGCATCGAAATCCACTTAAAATCGCGGCATTCGCCATCTTCGAGCGTACTAACGGAAACTGAAAAATCGCCGCGAAAGTCATCATGGCGGATTTTGCAAATCTCATCGCCGGTCATGGTTTTCCAGCGCATCCAATCGTAGCATTCGGGCACGGCCACGAACGCCGCGCAGAAAAGTGCGATCGCAATCACCAACGAACGCAACGAGTATGACGTTTTCATTTCAGTTGTCCACGTTCAATCGGGGTGAGTTTATGGAGTACGTCGGGTTTTTAGACATTTTGACGTTTGTGCCGTTGATTTGGCTTTCAATTATTTTTTTTAAGGCGGCCCCTTCCAAACCGGCAGCCACCTCACACCCGTTGAGTACGATTTCGACATTTGGCGCCAAGCTGTTTTGGAGGCCCAGAAAAAGCATCTGAGCGTTCGCGCGACCCTGAGGAGTCGTATCTATGTATGCCTGTGGATCGCTGGAGCCTTTCGATCCCACGCGTTGGTAGCCCGCCTTGCCGTGACCTTCGATGATGATTGCGGCAATCGGGCCATTCGCCTGCGCCGCGGCTCGCAATTTGTTGTTCGCATCTTGAACATTCGCGGCTTCTATGACAGTCCACTCGATGGCTTTTCCCCAGGCCTTCGCATTTGCTCGGTCCTGTTCCTGAGGACTTTCGTAGTTGCCTGTTATTGGACCTTTCGCAAGGTCACTTTCCTCCCCGCGCGGGGGCGGGGACGGTGTGACCAAGACGACGATCTGCCCATTCTTTTTCAAAGCTGTAATTCTCGCGGCCTCGGCTTTAAGTTGTTCCAGTCTCATGCCGTGGGCGGCGTCGTCCGCAGTATTGCCAATTGTAAGCGAGACTTGACCCGGCGCCACCAACTCCCCGATTCTCGTCTCCGTCGGCGGGTTGGTGCTTTCGTTAACCCAGTAAACGCCGTTAGCGTGAAATTGAATGTAATCATTATGCACCAGCGCGCTCACCGCGCCGTCTTGGCTCGCCACGAAGTACGTATGGTGTTCGGCGACGGCGAAGTTGTAGACCGGCTCGACTTCGCCATTATCGATGATCGCGGTCACCGCGTGCAAGCGGCCGTCGTGGCCGATGACTTGATCGCCGACGCGGAGTTCGCGCGCTTTGATCCAGCCGCGACCTTCCGCATAATACAGGTGGTTCGCGGTGCCGCGGATCAGGCGGCCGGCGATTTCGATGCCGAGAATCGGCGTCGGGTCATGTTTGAATAGCCGGTCGACCACGCGCCAGTAGAGCTCGCCCCACGGGTCGCCATCGCTCTTGCAGGCCACCTCGTCGCCGAGTTTGACATCCTCGACCCGCTTGAAGCCTTCTTTCACAACCACCGGCGTTCCCGCCACAAAGCACGCTTGCTGCGGGACCGTTTCCTCGTCCGATGAGGTATTCGGAACGACAAGCGACACGCATATCAGGTCACTTTTTCAAAGACAATTCCAAGATCGGGCACCGAAGAAAGTGATTCCATTACTTTCTCCGAAACAATCAACTCCACCAACGAACCCCAGATTCTGAGCAAATGTCGACCCATGGTTCGTCGCGGATCGATTATTAAACGCGTAATCTGGCGGTATTGCCCGACCTTGTCCGGGCGGCCGTCATCGGGTCCCCATTTTCGTGCCTTTGATCGAACTTCATCCACGCAACGCTCCGTTCCAACCACGTTGAGTATCTCGAATCCACGAATTCCGCTGCCAATCGTGACGGGGAAGCGTTGAATGTCGGCCGGGGCGGAATGTTCGAGCACATCAGCGATCTCGCTCGAAACGACCGGCATGTTGAAGGCGGCTAAATGGAAAGCCACCGACCGGCCTGACTGGCGGATCGGAACAACGGCAGGTCGTGGGCCCGAATACGGGCGGCCATAACAAAATTCGCGCGCATCGACCTCGATGCCCTCGTCGGTCACGGGCTCGCCAAGAAACCAACGATCCGCGTATGCTTTGTCATCAGTTAGTAATCGACAATAATCCATTTCACACCCAGTATTATTCGCCGTTGAGAAGCTTGTTGAGTTCAGTTCCCGCAGTCGTCGCTTCCTGCGAGAGCGCGTTGAGTTCGTTCATGAGCGCATTTTTATATGCCTCACCCGAGAGACCGTTGACCGCGCGTCTCAAACGATCAAATACTTCTTTGTGGTACGCTTCGGGATGCGGTCCGGCGTGTCCCGGAATGTTTATTTTGTTCGCCGCAGCCTCAAGTGTCATTCCCGCTTTTTCAAAAATCGCCGCGAACCGTGGGCTCCAGGGACCGCCGCGCAACGTCGATATCCAGTTTTTGTTCGTTGCGATATGATGGAGCGGGCCCAACCCTCCCGCCATCGCGAGGCCGACGTCGATCGGCGTGTTGACTGTGACCTGCTCCAATGTGGCTTCGGCCATGTCGACTGAGTTTGTCTTGCCATCGATGATTTTCGGAATTGTTTCTTGCTTTTGCAACTCGCGTTGGGCATTGCTGTCCTCGTCGAGTTTCAGTTGCAATGCAAAAGCGCCGCCTTTCTCCTGTTCGAGGTTCGTCGCCGCTGGAGCGCCCGCGCTCACACCATTTTTGTTGAACCATTGACCCCAGTTGCCGGTCGTGCCGAGGCTTGTCACTTCGCTCGTCACCGCGTCCAACGACGCCGCGGTTTTCGTGCCGTCGGGCGCGATGTGGATTACGTTGTTGCCCTGAAGAGAACCAATAAAAACCGGTGGACGATCGGCGACGCCGAACAAACTCTCTTGATAATAGACCAGTGTTACGCCATTCTTACCTTCCTCGTATGTGACATAATCATTATGCACCAGCACGCTCATCGCGCCATCTTGGTTGGCGATGAAATAGGTGTGGCACTCGGCGACGGAGAAATTGAAAACCGGCTCGACTTCGCCATTATCGACGACTTTTAATATTTCATGCAAGCGGTTGTCGTGGCCGATGACGTGCTGACCGGGTTCGAGCTTTCGCGCTTGGAGCCAGCCGGCTTCCCTGGTCCAGATGAGATGGTTTCCTGTCGTGCGCGAGACTAGTTCGACGCCGAACTCATCGAGTACATGAACGCTGACCAGCGCCGTCGGCGGATGCTGTTTGAGCGAATCGACCACCCGACGCCGCGGCGCGCCATACGGATCGCCATCGTCCTTGCAGAGCACCTCATCGCCCACGCGGATTTGGTCGATCCGCTTCGGCGGCGCCTCCGCCATCAAGATCAGCGTGTCAGCCGTAAAGCAGGCTTGTTGCGGGACCGTTTCCTCCACTTTGATCGTGTCGGTGACGACCGGAACGTTCGTCGAGAGCGGAACGCTGAACACGCTCACATGCGGACTGACCAATGTCGCCGCGCTCGCCGGGTACTGCTGCTGGCCGCCATTGCCGGTGGTCGCGAAGGTCGAAAGGGAGGGGTCGCTTGTTTGGCTGCTCGACCAACTGCTGCCGTAGCCGGGGCTGAACGCATCGTCGTAGGAATAGGTCGTGGTGTCTGATTGGCTTGTGCCCGAGCCGGCGCCGGCGGCCCATTGGCTGTCGGCCGCGGTCGTGACGAGCGATGTTCCGATCTGGTCTTGCCCGCTGGCGCCCTGACCTTCGCTCGGATAACTGTCGCTCACGCTTTGCGAGTAGCTATCGCTCGAAGCGTCGTGCGAACCGCCGCTATCGATTCCATTGTCGGCGTCGTTTTGGCTCGAGAAATCGTGGTTGAAGTCGCGCGAGGCGAGCGTGGTCTGGATGCCCGAGCCGCTGTAGGAAGCCGAGATCGAATCGCTGGCCTGGATGCCGTCGTGTTCGACTTCGCCGGTGACGACGTTCTCGTCGTCGATCGGAAAAGGGCGAACGAAAACGGGGTCGCGAGTCGATACCGACGTTTGAGGCGTCCCGGCTTAAGCTGGGGGCATGCCGCCGAAGGGATTGATTTTCCATGCGCTAAACCGCGCGGTGGATTGCAATCGACGCTTCGTCCCCGCGGCCGTCCCAAGAAAACCGACCCCCGATTCGACTCGCGTCCCCTTTGCTCCCGCGCCCTTTTAATTCACGCGTCGAACTTTGCGATGAGTTTGTCAACGAACGTCTTGTTTGTGCCGACATGAACTTCGCCGCCAGAAATTACATTTGTTGTGAAGAGATCAACGATCGGGACGGCGGTAAAAGCACTCGCAAATCCGAAAGGCACCGAAGCTGGGTCGAGGTCATAAATCAGCCGAAAGGCGGTGCTAGATACCGAGGCATCGCGGTGCGAAAGAAACTTGGGTAATTGGCTTGCAAATTCTGTTTCATTTAAGAGCATACATATTTCTAACGCGTAAACAATATGTTCGTTGTCAAACGTTGCGATACCTTGCCGCAACACGTCATAGGCCGAATAGTGAACTGCTGCGGAGCCTTTAGCGATGAACGGTTCGACGTATCGCGCGAGTTCACACCCTGTCAGCAAAAAAAACGTTTGAATGCTGAAAATGGCTGATTCGTTCATTTGAATAGCTTTACAATGTTGCCGGCTGCGTCGATCTCCGCAAAACCGTAAAATTGCTCGACGCCTTTCTTCCCGGCAAGCTCCCATGCAATCAAATGGAATCGAGCGACGTAAACCTGACCGTCAACGATCAACGCTGTGTACGTGCCAGCCGGCAAATTAGGCGATGTGATCGCGGCTTTTCCAACGAATTTACCGAGATCGAGCGCCGCGCTGCCTGCCGCCTTAGCGATTCTTGCCGCCGCCGCGGCTTCATCCGCGCCGGAAAGGATTTTTCCGCCGTATTTGAGGACCCATTTGCCGCCGACGGAGACAACATCGTAGCCGAGCTTGGCGCCGGCGGCAACGATGACATCCTCCGGTCCCGGGATGGCGATGAGGGCGATCGTGATCCCCGCGTCGATCGCCGTTTGGGCATCTTGCAGCTTTCCATTTACATCTTGTTTCAATTCATTGACGATCGGCGCCCTGGCGGCGATCGCGGCGTTGGTCGCCTGGTCGAACTCGGCATCGTTCCTTACCAATGAGCCCGCCGTGAGACCGCTGGATTGTTGCGCCCCGATTGGGGGCGGCGGGGCCGATCGCGTGGCGTTCGCGGCGTTCGCGAACCATGCGTTCCAATCCGTCGCGCCCCAACTGTTGACTTCGTCCTCGACTTTATCTTGCGAAGTGCTCCAGGTAACCCCATTCGCGCCGCTCCGGATTACTTCGCCGGTTGCTGGATTCAATGTCCCAATCGTGATTACGGCGTTGCCCGCGTGGTACAGAAGAATGATTTTTCCATTCGAGAGGGAATATTGCTCAATGTAATCATTATGCACCAGCGCGCTGACCGCGCCATCGTGGCTCGCCACGAAGTACGTATGGTGTTCGGCCACGGCGAAGTTGTAGACCGGCTCGATTTCGCCATTATCCACGATCGCCGTCACCGCGTGCAAGCGGCCGTCGTAGCCGATCACCTGATCGCCGACTTGGAGTTCAGCGGCCTTGATCCAGCCGCGACCTTCGACGTAATACAGGTGATTCGCGGTGCCGCGAATCAAGCGGCGCTCGATCTCGACTCCGAGGATCGGCGTCGGGCCGTGTCTGAAAACCCGTTCGACGACGCGCCAATACAACTGGCCGCGCAGCGCACCATCGCTCTTGCAGCCGAACACATCGCCGACTTTCACGTCTTCGACTAATTTGAAACCATCTTCGACGAGCACCGGCGTGCCCGCCACGAAGCACGCTTGTTGCGGGACCGTTTCCTCGCTCTTGATGGTATCGGTGACGACAGGCACGTTCGTCGTCAAGGACGCGCTGAACACGCTGGCATGCTGGCTGATGATTTCCACCGCGCTGGCGGTGTACTGCTGCTGGCCGCCGTTGCCGGTGGTCGCGAAGGTCGAAAGGGAGGGGTCGCTTGTTTGGCTGCTCGACCAACTGCTGCCGTAGCCGGGGCTGAACGCATCGTCGTAGGAATAGGTCGTGGTGTCGGATTGGCTTGCGCCGCGCCGGCGCCGGCGGCCCATTGGCTGTCGGCCGCGGTCGTGACGAGCGATGTTTCGATCTGGTCTTGCCCGCTGGCGCTCTGGCCTTCGCTCGGATAACTGTCGCTCACGCGTTGCGAGTAGCTATCGCTCGAAGCGTCGTGCGACTCGCCGCTATCGATTCCATTGTCGGCGTCGTTTTGGCTCGAGAAATCGTGGTTGAAGTCGCGCGAGGCGAGCGTGGTCTGGATGCCCGAGCCGCTGTAGGAAGCCGAGATCGAATCGCTGGCCTGGATGCCGTCGTGTTCGACTTCGCTACTGACGATGTTCCCGCTATCGATCGTTCCGGCGGCGCCGGTCGAGATCGTGTACGTGCCGTGCTGGATATATTGGTCGGCGGCGGCGTGGTGTTCGTAACCTTGGGTCGCGGAGAGATTGGTCAACACGCCGCCATCGAAGTCGTCTTGTTCGTAGCTGTCGCTGGCGGTGTCGTTTTCCGAGCTGGCGTCGCTCGCGCTGAAGGATCCGGTATCGAGCGATGTATTGCCCGCGACGCTCACCGTGCCCGCGTCGGAATACGACGAATCATCGCTGGAGGAGACGGACTCGGAGAGCGATTCGCTTTCGGTATTCGAATCGGCGCCGCCACCATATAGGTTTTCGACGCTGGCCGAGAAACTCGTCGATTCATTTTGGCTGGCGTGGTCGAAATCGGTGTCGGTGTAGTTGTCGGTCGACGAAATCGTCAGGCCATTGACGACGCTGAACGAGCCTGAGTCGGTCGAACTATCGAATCCGCTTGAGACGCCGACGTCCGAATACGGGGCGTCGGTCGAGCCGCCGATCCCGAAATCAAAGCCGGTGTAAACGCCGGCCGATCCGAGCGCGGCGCCGACGAGCACATTCGGACTGGCCGCGGCGCCCGACTCGACGTAGCTGGAGGAATAGGTGTCGCCTTGGCTGTCGTTGAACGTGCCGTTGTCGGAAGTGGAGTCTCCCGCGAGGGTGTCGTCGGTCTCGTCGGGATAGCTGGTGACTGAATCGGCGATGAAATCGCCCTGGGTTTGCGTTTCGGAATAGGAGCCGACCGAGAGTCCGGCCGAGAGCAGCGTGGCGGAGTCGCTGGCGGAGGTGTTGAAGTTGTCGTTTTGGATGTCGACCTGGGTGTCGGTGTCGACGTTGAGGTCATCGACTCCGCCCGGCGCGGCGGTGTTGGCCGTGTCGGTGTCGGTATCGGTTCCCGAGTCGGTCAGCGTTTTGAAGTCGTTGATCGATTGAGAGAGCGTCTGGCTACCGGAGGCGGCGGCGCCGGCGTTGGTGTAGTAGATGGTCTCGTTCGAGTTGTCGTGGTCGACATTCGTGTCGGCATCGGAATAGTTATCGGTCGAGCCGCCGGTGGGCGCGAGCGCGCCGGACGAGAGCGTGTAGGCGAAGTTGTCGGTGCTCGAGTCGGACTCGTCGTCGGTATTGGTGTCGGTGTCGGAATATTGCTCGGGCGCGGCGCCGGAATCGGGCTCGGTTCCGCTTTCGCCGTTCTTGTCGCTGTCGTCGGCGCCGTCGGATTCGACCGACTTGCCGGTGAGCGTGGTATTGCCCGAGGCGTCGGTGGTGGCGGTGGACGACTGGCTCTGACTCGCGTGGATATAGTCCCGATCGTGGTCTTTGTAGTCGGGTTCATCTTGGGATGAAATGTCGTCTTGGAAGCCGGTGGTGTAATTGTCGTCGACGCTGTCGAAGGCGGTTTGCGTGGCGGTGACGGTCGAGCCGGCACTCGCGCCGCCCACGATCACCGAGCCGTTCTCGACGAGCGAGCCGATGTTCTTGATGAGATCGCTATCGGTGAACTGGCCGACGAGATTGCCTTCGTAGCTGCCGTTGTCGGTGAGCGTGTCGTTGTCGTTCTGGCTGTCGGCGAGCGTGAAGGCGGCCGAGGAATTCGTCGCGCTGGGGCTGCTCTTGTATGTGCCGCTTTGCTTGAATTGGACGCCGGCGAAATCATTGAAGGCGCGGGCCACGTCGCCCGATTGCGAGCTGTTGTCGTAACCGCGATCCTCCTTGAGATTGTCTTGATCGGTGTCGGTGGCGCTTTGGCTAAATGATTCACTGAGCGTTTCGCCAGAGGCGGCCGATGTGTAGAGGCCGGTGGCGCTGTCACCTTCGGTGTCGGTGTTCGTGTCGTGGTCGTCGTACGAGCCGCCGAGGCTGTCGGTGTAACTGGCGTCTTGTTGGAGCGATTCGGTGTCGTTCGCCGAATCGGTTTGACCGAAACTCACCGTGGCCGCGCTCGTGGTCGCGATGCCGGAGCCCGAAACATTGACCAGCACGCCGCTTTCGGAAACGCCATCGCTGGCGCCGCCCGTGTCGACGACGTCGATATCTCCATGGTCGCCGTCTTGCGGGGCGGTGTAATCGTCGTCGCTGGAGTCGAAGCCCGAGAGATGGTCGCCGGCGGACTCGCTGAACGAACTGCTGGCGCTGCTGGTGGCCGTCGTGTCGCTGAAGGTGGTCGAGACGCTCGCCGTCGACTTGTCGCTTCCGTTGATTTTATCGGAGAGGTACACGTTGTCGTTCGAGTCGGGCGTTTCGCTGCCGGAGTCGGTGTACGAAAAGTTGTCGACGTTGTTGTCGGTGTCGACTTCGCTGCCCGAGACGTCGCCCACGGAATCGGCGGTTCCGCGATCGACTTCGGTGGCCTTGTCGGTGTCGCTGGACCCAGTATTGAATTTGCCGTTGAACGAGCCGAACGCTTTGCCGATGTCGGTGTCGGAAACAGTCGTCACGCCGTTGTCGTTTACCGTGAAATTACCGACCGCGGCGGCGACCACGCCGGGAGAGAGCGAATACGTGCCGGTGTCCGTGAACTTCAAATAGTCGGAGAGATAGGCCGAGGGGATGTCCGTGTAAGTGTCGTTGCTATCGCTCTCCGGCGATATATCGTGGCCGAAACCGAGGTCGGATTCCGTGTCGGTCACGTTGAAATTGCCGGAATCGGAATCGCCGGCGGGGCTTTCCGTGTCGGTTCCCGAGTCGGAGAAGCTGATGTTCGTGCTGTCGGAGGCGTAGGCTTGGGACTGGCTGTTGTTCTGATCGCCGGAGTCGGTCGAGGTTTGAGCGATGATCTGATCGGCGGTGTTCGTATAGCTGTCGGTGGGCGAGGCGCCGCCGCTCGCCGAGCTTAAGGTGTCGTCGTTTTCGTCGGTGTCGGTTTCGGAGTAGGTGTCCGTTTCCGTGCCGCCGTCGCCGTCGGAGAGCGTTTCGCTGGTCGAGTAATTGGTGGTGTCCGACTCGTCGTCGGCGCCGCCGGTCTGGGTGGCGCTCAGCGGCGCGCCCGGCGAGAGCGTGTAGGCGCCGGTCGTGGCGCCGTTGTTCGTCTCGGTGTCGGAGACGAAGTTCACGACATTCGCCGAATTCTGATTCTCGCCATCGCCGTCGGCCACGCCGTATTGCGTGCCCGAGACTTGTTCTTGCGACGCGCTGGTCATTTGCTCCGCGTCGACCAGTTGGGTCACGTCGAGCGACAGGCCGGCGGAGGCGAGGCTGTAGGCGCCTTGCTCGGTGTGGCCGAAGGTCAGGTTCGAGGAAAGCTGTTGCGTCAGGCTGCCGTCGAGGTTGGCCGCGCCGGCGGTGTTCTGGCGTCGAACGATCGTTCGGGGTAATTTGAGAGGGGCCGCTAAACAACTCGGAAACAACGTCATCATGCGCTGGCTGGTTTTATTGATTCTACTCGGAGGGACAACTCCCCAATTTCCGTATCGACCACGGTTCCCGGCGGGAAGCAGCCGCCCTTGATGTGCGATTACTCATATTGTGACAGTTCGCTGAGCAAGGAAGCTTGCAGCCTAATCGGCTCTACAGAAATTCCGCGATCCTGTCGGGTCGGAAAAACGGCAGCTAATCGTCGGTCATTCACCATTCCTGGAATCCAACGGTCGAGAAATACGTCAAGCCTGATTGGCTCCGGGACACACCCCGCCCATTCCACGGTTGAACACAACAATGCGAATTTCTCGTGCGGCCAAAGCGGAATTAGTTCATGCCCAGAATCGTCGCCCGCTAATGCCCATCCACCGACATACCGCAAGCTCCATACTTGTCCTTGATCCGCCGCCTTTTTCACAAAATACTCGAACCGTGCTTGGACGCTCGCCCGTAAAATAGACTGAATTTCGGCGTCTTTTAGAATCCATGCCATTTAATAGCCTTCAAATCAGTGTTGTAGTTTGTGCAAATCGATGTCTTGCAAGTCGCTGTACAAATAGCTATAGCCGTCTTTAGCTGAGTAGCCGCGCTGATGAGCCAAATTCTTTCCCGGCGGAACACGAATCGTGCTTCTCTGACCTCGAGCAATTGAATTCAACTCCTGCTGAATCCAACCTCTATCCGCCGACGAAACGTTGGGATCGCTGGCTAGCTCGCGAAGCCTAGACTGCTTACCGGAACGCCCAGGGTTACTTGGAGCGCAGTTGTTATGCACCAGCACGGAGCCGAGTCCAACTGCGTAATTATGCAGTCCCTCGACCTGGAAATTATAGACCTTGACGGCGACGAGGTGAACCTCGATGGCTTCGATCAAAACTTCGCGGCCATCTTTCAAGAGCAACAAGTCGCCGACAAGCAGGTCGCCGGCGTCGACCCAGCGGCCGGGCAGCGTTCCGCCCTCGGCCATCGCCGCCGCCACGTGCTCCGGCGTCGGCCGATCGGCGAGATTCTTTCCTTCCGCCACCCAGAACGGATGATGCCGGGTCGACTCGATCCACTCGCCGGCGACCATGACTCGGATCGTCTCACCGACATATTCGGTGACGTAGGTCTCGACCACCGAGCGCAGTTCCCACCCGCTCGTGGTCAGATCGCAGGCCCAGACGCGATCGCCCGGAAGAACGACCTCGATCCGCTTGTGGCCGAGTTCGGTGGCCACCGGCGTGCCCGGGAAGAAGCAGCCGCCCTTGATGGCGGGAATGGACGCGAGGGCTTGGCCGCCGAGTTGGACGACGAAGAATTCCAAGGGGTCAGGACCCATTGTTTGGTGTAGGGTCGGGAGCCGTATCGGAAAAATGCGGTTTGCGGACGACCACGAGGTTGTAGGTTCGAGGTCAGCCGCGGGCGCCTTATCGTCGCTTCGGTCCAAGTCGGCTCGCCGAAGGGAGTCCCTCGCGGGGCGCCGCAGCGAGCTCTCGTTCCGCTAGCGGCGCCAGTGGCTGGGCATCAACTGGTAAGAGAACAAGTCGACGGCGTGCCGCGCGAGCCCTTCACCGAGCACGTGCTCGAAGGCTTCGTAATCCGCGTCGTTGCGGAATATCTTGGCCCGGGCATTCGCTCGATTCAGGGCATGGCAGACGCCGCCCGCTTCGTCGGCTCGTGGTGGTCATAGCATGGCCGCAAGTCTACCAACAACCGCCAGCAAAATCAATGAGGCCTGACCCCTTTGATTTTTCACACGAGACGCAAAGTTCACGCATTCAGCAACATCTTACGCCGGATCCCTCGAACATACGTTCGCTCAAGATTCACTGGATAGGGACACCAGTCTTGAATAGATCGTTAATCGCTCGGAAATTTTATGATGTTTCCTCCGGCGGCGGGGAGCATACGAACACCTTCGCACTCAAGCGCTTTTGCGCCGGCAGTATAACGAAACGAGGAACAGGGAGCGGAGCAACCGGAATTGGGATTCACTACTATAACGCCAGCTTTCGTAATCTTTTTTAGCCGCTTCGCGATTTGCTTCCAGACACTCAACGCCGTCGTGTCGTTCGTTCGACAACTGAGGCAAGCCTGCCGCAAACCGTCCTTGTTTGGACGTTGAATCTCTAAATAAAGACAATTCGCGTTATTGTCGTGAAATATCAGGCTATTTTTAGCAGGAAGCACCGGGCAATCCAACGTAAACGCAAGCTCGCGAAACAGCGCCGTGGTTGAGAAAACAGAGCTTAACGAGTCTTGCGGCACTTCGTTTGCCTCGAATGGAAAGTACTTCATCGCAACAACATGAAGATCGAAGTCGTGAACACATTGCTCGGCAAACCGCCGAAGCTCCTCAGGGAGCGCGTGAAATTGAATATTGATGTCTGCCATGGCTTTCTCAGTAGGAATCATATGCAACAAAATCCGTCGGCAGGCCGCCCTTGCCATTGAGGTCGTTCAGCGCATTTTGCTCGCGCGTGACTGGCGAACCATCAGCCTTTGTTTTTCCGATGTTACGTCCGCGCAATTCGCCATTGGGAGTCTGATAGAGGATATCGGGCCGACGCCCTTTTTTGTTTCCACCGGGCGTCCTGACTAACTGTTCCGGCTCGCGACCGCCACCGGCGATAATCGTATTGCCTTCGCTCACAAGCGTATCTGCTTCAGATCGTATTTTTGCGTTGTGCGGCGCGGTCGGGTCCGTCTTGGGGCCACGCTTTGCGCCAGCGGTGCTTTGCGTGCTACTGCCCGGGCAAACTGCGTTGTTATGCACCAGGGCCTCGAAGTTGCCCACGGCGTAGTTGTGCAAGCCCTCGACTTGGAAATTATAAACTTTGGCGACGGCGAAGTGAACCTCGATGGCTTCGATCGGCGCCGTGCGGCCGTCTTTTAGGAGCAGCGAATCGCCGACGCGCAGATCGCCCGCGTCGACCCAGCGGCCGGGGACGGTGGCGCCGGCGGTTTCGGCGAGTTTCACGTGCTCCGGCCGCGGGCGGTCGGCGAGATCGTGGCCATCGACAACCCAAATCGGGTGATGCCACGTCGATTCGATCCATTCACCGGCGACCTTCGTGCGAATCTTCTGGCCGACGTACTCGGTCACATATGTTTCAACGATCGGGCGAAGTTCCCACCGGCTGGTTACCAGATCGCAGGCCCACACCCGATCTTCCGCCGTAATGCTCTCGATGGACTTGTGACCGAACTCCGTGGCCACCGGCGTGCCGGAGAAGAAGCAGCCGCCGAATTCACCCTCGCAGGTCGACGTGGCTTCGGCGGCCCGTGTCGCTTCGTTGGCCTTGGCGGCGGCGAGCGCCTCCTCGGTGTCGGTGGCGATGGTTGCGACGCGGCTGGCGTCGGCGACGGTGGCGGCTTCGGCGGCTTTCGCGATCTTGCTCGCCGTGCGGATCTTGTCGAGTTTCGCCAGCCCGGCGGGGCCGAGCGCGCTCGCCAACTCGAAGGCGATCTCGCCCTGGCCGCGGTTCGACTGCGCTAGCTCGGAGTAATGCTGATAGAGCGCTTTCGCGGTGTCGAACGGATGCCGGACGATGTTCGCGTAATTGTTGAAAGTGCCCACGGGATCGGTAACGAGTTGGTAGGCGCTTTCCACGAGGCCCTTCACCATGTTCACCGGCCCGTCGATGAAATACCCCTTCGCGGTCTCGGCGACGTTCGACCAGTAGCTGGCCCAGGGCGACGAGCTGCGCGTGGGTGTCGGCGTGAGCGTGCTTTGCGTCGTCACCGCGTTTTCGTCGAACACATCCTGGTAGGTCGAGGCAAACGCCGCCGCGTGCGCCGCTTGCAAAGCCGACTTCGGGCCGCCTTCGCCCGAGAATGGCGCGACGCTCGTTTGCGGGTTCGACGCGCTGGTGATCGTGGTAAAGGTGGGAATCCCGTTGCCGTACAGCGAATCGACCGTCATCGTGACCTGCTGGCCGGGGCTGTCGGAGACCGTGGTGGCTTTGCCGACATTACCTTGCCAAGTGCTGTTGGTCGTGGTCTCCGGCGAGATGTTCACCGCCAGCGACGTGCTCTCATCTCCCTCGCCTTGGTAGTTCTGGAAGAACAGATTCCGCGCCACCGCGGTTTCGTTCGTCTTCTCGGTGGCGTTGCCGGCATGCCCGCCGCCGGCTTCGTCGGCTCGTGGTGGTCATAGCATGGCCGCAAGTCTACCAACAACCGCCAGCAAAATCAATGAGGCCTGACCCCTTTGATTTTCTGACCCCTTTGATTTTCCTCGGGATTGTGAAGTCCACGTTGGCCGCCGGCGCGGCGCGGAGGAGAAGAGATTTTCAACACGACGGACACGAAGAGCACAACGAAGCAAGGAAGACGGCGGAGCGTCGACGTGTCGGAATCGCTCGTTCTTCCGGCGTCGTGTGCTTCGTGTCCGTCGTGTTGAATCAACATGCGCTTTTATCGGCGCGCCCGCCGATCCAAGCGCCGCGCGTCGAGGATCGCTCGAACGCGCGGCCAATCGAATTGCCAAAGATCGATCGCGATCCCACGCGAACGCAAGCTGCGAAGCGATCCGTCCCGCAAGTCGGATGTCCGCATCACTGCCCCCTCCGACGAGGTTTTAGGGAGGGACAGACAACAGCACTCAAGATTTAACCCAATCATCCGGACCGATCCCGAACCCCAATGTCGCCTCGCGTTTCGCACTTTGCATCGTCTGGTGCCATGTATCAGCAAAGCACTCACCATTCGCATTTATGTAGAGCAGCAAAAAAGCATCGTTTTCTTCCGAAATTTCAAGCCACGTTGGGTTGGGCAATTGTTGAACAGGAACCGCCCGCCCTTCGACGAGCTCGCCAATATAGTTTGTCGAAGTTCCCCTAAATGACTTTACTCGTGCGCGTAGTTTCATAAAGGGAGCCTCATTTAAGGTGTTACAGGTATGTGTAAGTTCTCCAATGGCGGACCGCCAGCAGGGTTCGGTACCTCAAAATGAACATGGGGTCCGATATTCCCATGCGTTGGAATAAGGTCACTTGCGGTCATTCGAAATTGCCTGAGGCCGTCGGCGGATCGGTAAACGCCGGGGGCGATTTCCTTGTAGCCAGCACCGAGCCATTTTTCCGCCGAACGAAGTGCTACGTCAGGAGTGACGGGTCCGTGGCTACCCAGATTCCCCCATCCGTTATTCAGGTTTTGTGCGCCTTGAGCGGCGTTTGCGCCGCCCGAATTATTTGCCGCGCAATTATTATGCGCCAGCACGGAGTCGAGGCCGACGGCGTAATTATGCAGTCCCTCGACTTGGAAATTATAGACCTGGACGGCGACGAGGTGAACCTCGATGGCTTCGATCGGCGCCCGGCGGCCGTCTTTGAAGAGCACCAGATCGCCGAGTTCGAGGTCGCCGGCGTCGACCCAGCGGCCGGGCAGCGTTCCGCCCTCGGCCATCGCCGCCGCCACGTGCTCCGGCGTCGGCCGATCGGCGAGATTCTTTCCTTCCGCCACCCAGAACGGATGATGCCGGGTCGACTCGATCCACTCGCCGGCGACCATGACTCGGATCGTCTCACCGACATATTCGGTGACGTAGGTCTCGACCACCGAGCGCAGTTCCCACTTGCTCGTGGTCAAGTCGCAGGCCCAAACGCGATCGCCGGGCAGAACGATCTCGATCCGCTTGTGGCCGAGTTCGGTGGCCACCGGCGTGCCCGGGAAGAAGCAGCCGCCCTTGATGGCGGGAATGGACGCGAGGGCTTGGCCGCCGAGTTGGACGACGTTCGCGAGGCTCGGGCCGTTCTCGTAGATGTCGATCGCCGCGCGGGCGGTGTCGGCCGCGTCGCTCGCGGTTTCGTAGGCCCGAATGCCGGCGCTGGCCACCTTGGCGATATTGCCGCCTTTCGAGAGCGCGCAAGCAGCGCCGCCGGTGGCGACGCCCACGAAGACCGACGCGCCGGCGTTGGCGAACGCCTCGGCCGTGCCGTAGCCCCGCTCCATATCGGCCTTGGTGACTTCGAGCAGGTTGTCGCCCTCGACGAAGCCGACCGTGGCCGACGAGACGATCGCCTTGAATGTGCCATTCACCACCGCCTTGGCGCCGGTGCCCAGGCCGGCGAAGAAGGCGTCGGTGACCGAGGTTTGGTTCGACGCCGTGCTATACGAGAAGTTCGGCTTCGGCGGTGGATTCGCGATCCACTGCTCCTCGAACACGTCGCCCCAATTCTGGGCGAACACCGCCTGATGCGCGGCGTTCACCGCCGCCAGCGGCGGACTGCCCGCGGGGATCGCGGTCGGAGTCTGCTGGGGAGAACTGGTGATCGTGACGATCGTGGGCGGCGAACCCTGTCCGTACTGGGGAACCGTGCTCGTCAGAATCACGCCGGTCGAATCGCGCACGGTGTTGATCACCCCGCCGCCGCCGCTCCAATCGCCGTCGCTGGTGGCGATGGGACTCAGCGTGAAGCTGGTGATCGATTGCTGGATTTGCGAATCGGGCCCGTAGGTGGCGCTACTCGACACGCTGACATTTTCGTTCGTCGTTTCGTGCGAGTGGCCCGCGTGGTCCTCGGAATTCACCGCGTCGTGGGCGGAGAACGCATGGTTCGTATTGTCGCTGGCTGAAACGCTGACTTGCGTGAAGCTTCCGCCGTCGCCGTGCGCGTAGACCTCGGTGCTGGAGATGTTTTCAGAACCGAGGCTATAGTCGCTTTCGCTCTCGGTCAGGGAGCCCGAGGGTTCGACGCCGGCCGTGGGCGTGTAGACGCCCTGGGTGGTATAGCTGAGCGATGTGCCGGTGTTGAGCGTGCCGCTGAAAACGAGGGATGTCGAATAGTCGGGAGTGGCCGACGACGTGGCCCAGTAAGTGACTTTGTCGTTGGCCTCTTGGGTGGATTTCGAAATGCTGATTTTCGTCGGACCGTCATTTTGGCCGTCGTCGCCCTCGCCATCGTCGCCAGCGTTGTCGCCCCCGAGGTTGTAGCTTTGGTCGACTTCGGTCGAACCGGAACAGGTGGCCGCCGCTTGCACGTAGCTCGTGGTCCCGCCGCCGTCCGTATAGTTCCAGTTGATCGTCGAAGTCGTGGTCTGAGTCTCGACGCTCGTTTGCGAGGCGCTGCCGCTCGCGGTGACGTTGTCGGATGTCGTCGCGCCGTCGTCGAGGTCTTCCTCGCCGCCATCCGACGTATCGACATAACCCGAAGAATTCCAAGGGGTCAGGACCCATTGTTTGGTGTAGGGTCGGGAGCCGTATCGGAAAAATGCGCTTGCGGACGACCACGAGGTCGTAGGTTCGAGGTCAGCCGCGGGCGCCTTATCGTCGCTTCGGTCCAAGTCGGCTCGCCGAAGGGAGTCCCTCGCGGGGCGCCGCAGCGAGCTCTCGTTCCGATAGCGGCGCCAGTGGCTGGGCATCAACTGGTAAGAGAACAAGTCGACGGCGTGCCGCGCGAGCCCTTCACCGAGCACGTGCTCGAAGGCTTCGTAATCCGCGTCGTTGCGGAATATCTTGGCCCGGGCATTCGCTCGATTCAGGGCATGGCAGACGCCGCCCGCTTCGTCGGCTCGTGGTGGTCATAGCATGGCCGCAAGTCTACCAACAACCGCCAGCAAAATCAATGAGGCCTGACCCCTTTGATTTTTCGCTATCGATCGGAAAAGGGCGAACGAAAACGGGGTCGCGAGTCGATACCGGCGTTTGAGGCGTCCCGGGTTAAGCTGGGGGCATGCCGCCGAAGGGATTGATTTTCCATGCGCTAAACCGCGCGGTGGATTGCAATCGACGCTTCGTCCCCGCGGCCGTCCCAAGAAAACCGACCCCCGATTCGACTCGCGTCCCCTTTGCTCCCCCCCATCACCGCTACACCCGCGCCGCTTGACGCTTCCTCGCGCCTTCACGACCTCTCATCACGGCGACACGCCGAAGGCAAGGCCGCGCGCCCAGGAGTGAAAACAGGCCCTCCGGACCCGTTTTCACTCCAACGCCGGCGATTTTTCTTGAGCACCGCCGAAACCAACTTCGCGAAATCAACCCTACTTGGCATCACGATCCCCTCCGACGGGGTTTTCGGGAGGGACAACGGCTTCAACACTTACCTCGGATTGTTCTTTCCTTCGGCGGCATCTTTGAGACGAATGGGAGAGCCAGGTGCAATAGAATCGGAGAACTGCACGATCGGAACTTGCCGTTCGTTCCAGTTCGTTTCGATTTGGAAACCTAAATCGGGGCGCGCAATTCGCAATTGTGAGACGCCAATATCAGTTATGTTGCTCGCCTGATTCGGCGCAACGCAAACAACTATAAGTTGCGCAAGGAAGAAATATTAGCTATTGCCAGAAGATCGCTATCGGTGAGATCGCACCCGTAAAAACTCAAGCATCGAAGTTGCACGCTATCAGCTAAATCTCTCAATGCGCCCGGCGCAAACTGGTTGTCTGAAAATGTCAATTCGCGCAACGAAGGACACTTCGCTATGCATCGAATGTCAAGGTCGGTGAATATCGAGCCGTCGTGAATTGCGAGCTTTTGCAGTTTCGAGAGCTCGCGCAGGCGGGCGAACGATGCCCGCGTGAAGTGAAAGGTGGGTGAGTGCCGCAGTGATATGTAGAGGGCTTTAATTTCGCGAAGTTTAATAAGTTCGTTTAACGCATCGTCGTCGATCACGCCATTACAACTCGCCGCCTCTTCGATCGTGATGTTAGCTATTTCGTCGGCGCGGGTTGAAAGCAAGCGGAGCAACGACGACCATTCAAAATCACGGCATTCGCCATCGACAAGCGTCTCTATCGATACTAATAGCCCGCCATCTGTTGGAATATCTTGAATCTCGCAGCACTGACAGCGAGTTGCTTGTTTCCATCGAATCCAGTCGATCACACGTGGAGTTACAGCGCACGCGAGACCAATGATAGCCGTAATGATGGCCAAAAGTCGTAATGAAAACGAGTATTTCATAGAAATAAAGCGCTACCGCGTAAAGTTCAATCGCGGCGTATTTTCGGAGTATGTTAATCCGGACTGAATGTCAACCTTGACAGTTGAGTTCGGGATCTGACTTTGAATCGCTGTAATTAGGGCCGCGCTGGCGGCCCTGTCGCTGCCAACCTTGCATCCGTGGAGAACTATTGTAACTTGGCTCGCGAAGTCAACTCCTTGAAACAATTCCGCGACGTTCGTTCCATCGGATTTGATTTTCGTGCTGCCTGGACCTATGGGACCTATGTATTGATAGCCAGTGTTTCCGTGTCCCTCGACGATAATTGCTCCAATCGGACTATCTTCCGAGAGAACCGACAGTTTCAAGTTAGCTTCTTTTACGTTCGCGACGTGAATTACTGTCCAGCCTATAGCCTGCGCCCAATTCTCAGCGTGCTCTCGATCGAACCTTTGGCGCTTTGCAGTTCGCCATAAGGTCCGGCCTTCAGGTCGGTTTCTTTGCCAAGATCGCGCGGCGGCGTCACGAGGACAACTACCTTTCCCTGTTTTTTTAATTGCGTAATTTTTTGGGCTTCTGCCTTCAAATCGGTCAACGTAATTGTATTGTTAGAACCATCCTTGGTGTCACCAATTACCAGAATCACATTTTGAGGGCTGTCCTCAAAGTATCCGATTCTCGTCTCCGTCGGCGGGTTGGTGCTTTCGTTAACCCAGTAAACGCCGTTAGCGTGAAATTGAATGTAATCATTATGCACCAGCGCGCTCACCGCGCCGTCTTGGCTCGCCACGAAGTACGTATGGTGTTCGGCGACGGCGAAGTTGTAGACCGGCTCGACTTCGCCATTATCGATGATCGCGGTCACCGCGTGCAAGCGGCCGTCGTGGCCGATGACTTGATCGCCGACGCGGAGTTCGTGCACTTTGATCCAGCCGCGACCTTCCGCATAATACAGGTGGTTCGCGGTGCCGCGGATCAGGCGGCCGGCGATTTCGATGCCGAGAATCGGCGTCGGGTCATGTTTGAATAGCCGGTCGACCACGCGCCAGTAGAGCTCGCCCCACGGGTCGCCATCGCTCTTGCAGGCCACCTCGTCGCCGAGTTTGACATCCTCGACCCGCTTGAAGCCTTCTTTCACAACCACCGGCGTTCCCGCCACAAAGCACGCTTGCTGCGGGACCGTTTCCTCGTCCGATGAGGTATTCGGAACGACAAGCGACACGCATATCAGGTCACTTTTTCAAAGACAATTCCAAGATCGGGCACCGAAGAAAGTGATTCCATTACTTTCTCCGAAACAATCAACTCCACCAACGAACCCCAGATTCTGAGCAAATGTCGACCCATGGTTCGTCGCGGATCGATTATTAAACGCGTAATCTGGCGGTATTGCCCGACCTTGTCCGGGCGGCCGTCATCGGGTCCCCATTTTCGTGCCTTTGATCGAACTTCATCCACGCAACGCTCCGTTCCAACCACGTTGAGTATCTCGAATCCACGAATTCCGCTGCCAATCGTGACGGGGAAGCGTTGAATGTCGGCCGGGGCGGAATGTTCGAGCACATCAGCGATCTCGCTCGAAACGACCGGCATGTCGAAGGCGGCTAAATGGAAAGCCACCGACCGGCCTGACTGGCGGATCGGAACAACGGCAGGTCGTGGGCCCGAATACGGGCGGCCATAACAAAATTCGCGCGCATCGACCTCGATGCCCTCGTCGGTCACGGGCTCGCCAAGAAACCAACGATCCGCGTATGCTTTGTCATCAGTTAGTAATCGACAATAATCCATTTCACACCCAGTATTATTCGCCGTTGAGAAGCTTGTTGAGTTCAGTTCCCGCAGTCGTCGCTTCCTGCGAGAGCGCGTTGAGTTCGTTCATGAGCGCATTTTTATATGCCTCACCCGAGAGACCGTTGACCGCGCGTCTCAAACGATCAAATACTTCTTTGTGGTACGCTTCGGGATGCGGTCCGGCGTGTCCCGGAATGTTTATTTTGTTCGCCGCAGCCTCAAGTGTCATTCCCGCTTTTTCAAAAATCGCCGCGAACCGTGGGCTCCAGGGACCGCCGCGCAACGTCGATATCCAGTTTTTGTTCGTTGCGATATGATGGAGCGGGCCCAACCCTCCCGCCATCGCGAGGCCGACGTCGATCGGCGTGTTGACTGTGACCTGCTCCAATGTGGCTTCGGCCATGTCGACTGAGTTTGTCTTGCCATCGATGATTTTCGGAATTGTTTCTTGCTTTTGCAACTCGCGTTGGGCATTGCTGTCCTCGTCGAGTTTCAGTTGCAATGCAAAAGCGCCGCCTTTCTCCTGTTCGAGGTTCGTCGCCGCTGGAGCGCCCGCGCTCACACCATTTTTGTTGAACCATTGACCCCAGTTGCCGGTCGTGCCGAGGCTTGTCACTTCGCTCGTCACCGCGTCCAACGACGCCGCGGTTTTCGTGCCGTCGGGCGCGATGTGGATTACGTTGTTGCCCTGAAGAGAACCAATAAAAACCGGTGGACGATCGGCGACGCCGAACAAACTCTCTTGATAATAGACCAGTGTTACGCCATTCTTACCTTCCTCGTATGTGACATAATCATTATGCACCAGCACGCTCATCGCGCCATCTTGGTTGGCGATGAAATAGGTGTGGCACTCGGCGACGGAGAAATTGAAAACCGGCTCGACTTCGCCATTATCGACGACTTTCTGGACTTCATGCAAGCGGTTGTCGTGGCCGATGACGTGGTGGCCCGGCTCGAGCCTTCGCGCTTGGAGCCAGCCGGCTTCCTTTGTCCAGAAGAGATGGTTTCCCGTCGTGCGCGATTGCAGCTCGACGCCGAGTTCATCGCGAACATGCACGCTCACCAGCGCCGTCGGCGGGTGCCGCTTGAGCGAATCGACCACGCGGCGCCGCGGCGCGCCGAATGGATCGCCGTCGTCCTTGCAGAGCACTTCGTCGCCCACGCGGATTTGGTCGATGCGCTTCGGCGGCGCCTCCGCCATCAAGATCAAGGTATCGGCCACGAAGCACGCCTGTTGCGGGACGGTTTCCTCCACCTTGATCGTGTCGGCCACGACCGGCGCGTTCGTCGAGAGCGGAACGCTGAAGACGGCCACATGCGGGCTGACCAGTGTCACGGCGCTGGCGGTGTATTGCCGCTGGCCGCCGTTGCCGGCGGTCGCGAAGGTCGAAAGCGAGGGGTCGCTTGTTTGGCTGCTCGACCAACTGCTGCCGTAGCCGGGGCTGAACGCATCGTCGTAGGAATAGGTCGTGGTGTCGGATTGGCTTGTGCCCGAGCCGGCGCCGGCGGCCCATTGGCTGTCGGCCGCGGTCGTGACGAGCGATGTTTCGATCTGGTCTTGCCCGCTGGGGCCCTGGCCTTCGCTCGGATAACTGTCGCTCACGCTTTGGGAGTAGCTATCGCTCGAAGCGTCGTGCGAACCGCCGCTATCGATTCCATGGTCGGCGTCGTTTTGGCTCGAGAAATCGTGGTTGAAGTCGCGCGAGGCGAGCGTGGTCTGGATGCCCGAGCCGCTGTAGGAAGCCGAGATCGAATCGCTGGCCTGGATGCCGTCGTGTTCGACTTCGCCGGTGACGACGTTCTCGTTGTCGATCGGAAAAGGGCGAACGAAAACGGGGTCGCGAGTCGATACCGACGTTTGAGGCGTCCCGGCTTAAGCTGGGGGCATGCCGCCGAAGGGATTGATTTTCCATGCGCTAAACCGCGCGGTGGATTGCAATCGACGCTTCGTCCCCGCGGCCGTCCCAAGAAAACCGACCCCCGATTCGACTCGCGTCCCCTTTGCTCCCGCCCGTCCGAGAGTGAGGCGTTTTTATTGGCCAGCGCGTCGGAATCGGTCCGTACCCAAAGACGCGGTCGGCGTTGGAATCGGCCTGGGCCGGACCGGGTGCCAGCTAGGTTCCGCCGGTGGGGTTGCCGACGCCGCCAACGGCGAAATCAATGAGTCCTGACCCCTTTGAATTGCTCGGCTCGTGGTGGTCATAGCATGGCCGCAAGTCTACCAACAACCGCCAGCAAAATCAATGAGGCCTGACCCCTTTGATTTTCCACGCCGAAGCGGAATGGATCGTGCTGGGGCTATGGCTCCTGGGCCTGCTGCAAATCGTGCCCGGCATTAGGCGGAATCGATCGCCGCGAAAATGGTCGGTGGCGCGGACCCGCGACATCGTGCGCCGGGCCATGCGCAACCAGCGGCCGGACGGCCGGCGCGCTCCGCGACGCGAGAGCCTCTCGCAGGCGCTTCTCCGAGCCACGCACGACGAATATACGCGTCATGGCAGCAAAGACGCCCGCAACTACCCTCGGAAAAAACGAGAGAAGCCCCCCGGACCGCCGAAAATCAAAACGGCCTCAACAACGCAAATCCAACACGCGACAAAGCTTCCACCGCCCACAATCCCAAAACACTGGGCGGCGTAGCATGGCACCCAGCCTCCCGGCTTCCGCGAGGAAAGGTTCCAATCGTACCTGTGGTCTCTGACTCCGTGAGGGAGACGTCGGACTCGCCATGATCGTTCGACATCACTGTTGCCTTCCCTTTGTCAGGACAAGGTCGGCCGCCACAAAAGAATGTTTTCGGAGCTCGATACACCGCCCGGCCGTGCCTCTGTGAACGCTTCGCCCTGCCAGTTGCCCGACACGACGCATCACTCGAGGCCGAGGTGGCTGGCTAGGCCTTGCCTCGTGCGACTCTTTCATTCGCTACTCTCCTCCGGCTTCGCGCCGCGCACCCTGACCCCTTTTGAATTCCCCAATGTGACCGAAAACCCAATTTCGGGAAAGAGGAAATGCTTAACAGTTACCTCCCAGTAGCTGGCCAAGATGGAAAGAGCAAACACTTCAATCGGAGCCATAATCCGATGGCCCTTCCACATGCTCACCTGCTTCTCTAAGCATTGTCGCCGCGAATTTTGCATTTGTCCACGAAGCAAACTCCGCAGTCAAACAAATTGTGTCCATCGTATCGTCTTCTCTGCACGTTATACTCCCGCTAAATCGACTTAAACAGCTTGTAATTCCTAGCTCTCGCGCTGCACTAAACGGTTTGCGATAATAAATTTCGATCATTGCCGACATTATTTCGCTCTTTCTGAGAAATCTTATTCTGAGAAGAAGATGTGCCCCCAACTGCCGCCGGTGAATTTTTTCCCCTTTGTCCAGTCAGCGTATTTGATGTGGGGTAAATTATTTCCTACATTTGGTTCGCGCGGCTGGACCTGGAACCATTGTTTTGTGCCAGGTGGAGGACTCGGATATGGTTGGCCGGGGATCGCTGGCGGCAGTTCGACGGCATTGGGGAGAGCGCTCTTGACTGCGGCGCGAGCCTCTTCGAGCGAACCAACAGTATCATCAAACTTTCCAGCAGCCTTGATGCCGTTCACAGTGTTCGTGTTTGGAGTGTTACCCGCTCCCGAAAACGGGCAAGGCGCATTGTTATGCACCAGCGCTTCGACGTTGCCTACCGCGTAGTTGTGCAAGCCCTCGACTTGGAAATTATAAACTTTGGCGACGGCGAAGTGAACCTCGATGGCTTCGATCGGCGCCGTGCGGCCGTCTTTTAGGAGCAGCGAATCGCCGACGCGCAGATCGCCCGCGTCGACCCAGCGGCCGGGGACGGTGGCGCCGGCGGTTTCGGCGAGTTTCACGTGCTCCGGCCGCGGGCGGTCGGCGAGATCACGGCCTTCGACGACCCAGATCGGGTGATGCCATGTCGACGCGATCCATTCACCGGCGACTTTCGTGCGAATCTTCTGGCCGACGTACTCGGTCACATATGTTTCAACGATCGGGCGAAGTTCCCACCGGCTGGTTACCAGATCGCAGGCCCACACCCGATCTTCCGCCGTAATGCTCTCGATGGACTTGTGACCGAACTCCGTGGCCACCGGCGTGCCGGAGAAGAAGCAGCCGCCGAATTCACCCTCGCAGGTCGACGTGGCTTTGGCGGCCCGTGTCGCCTCGTTGGCCTTGGCGGCGGCGAGCGCCTCCTCGGTGTCGGTGGCGATGGTTGCGACGCGGCTGGCGTCGGCGACGGTGGCGGCTTCGGCGGCTTTCGCGATCTTGCTCGCCGTGCGGATCTTGTCGAGTTTCGCCAGCCCGGCGGGGCCGAGCGCGCTCGCCAACTCGAAGGCGATCTCGCCCTGGCCGCGGTTCGACTGCGCTAGCTCGGAGTAATGCTGATAGAGCGCTTTCGCGGTGTCGAACGGATGCCGGACGATGTTCGCGTAATTGTTGAAAGTGCCCACGGGATCGGTAACGAGTTGGTAGGCGCTTTCCACGAGGCCCTTCACCATGTTCACCGGCCCGTCGATGAAATACCCCTTCGCGGTTTCGGCGACGTTCGACCAGTAGCTGGCCCAGGGCGACGAGCTGCGCGTGGGTGTCGGCGTGAGCGTGCTTTGCGTGGTTATCGCGTTTTCGTCGAACACGTCTTCGTAGGTCGAGGCAAACGCCGCCGCGTGCGCCGCTTGCAACGCCGACTTCGGGCCGCCCTCGCCCGAGAATGGCGCGACGCTCGTTTGCGGGTTCGACGCGCTGGTGATCGTGGTAAAGGTGGGAATCCCGTTGCCGTACAGCGAATCGACCGTCATCGTGACCTGCTGGCCGGGGCTGTCGGAGACCGTGGTGGCTTTGCCGACATTACCTTGCCAAGTGCTGTTGGTCGTGGTCTCCGGCGAGATGTTCACCGCCAGCGACGTGCTCTCATCTCCCTCGCCTTGGTAGTTCTGGAAGAACAGATTCCGCGCCACCGCGGTTTCGTTCGTCTTCTCGGTGGCGTTGCCGGCATGCCCGCCGCTCGAGAGGCGATCGGCGAGGTCGAAGCTATGGACGACGTTGTCGGAGGCGGTCAGGGTGACGCCATCGAACGTGTTGAACGCCCGCTGTCGGTCGAGAGATCGAAGAAGTGTGACCACAAAGAGCACAAAGACACGAAGAAGGCAAGGAAGCGAGATGGTTCGCCGACGCGCCACGGACTTGCTTTTCCGATATGGTGTCGTCGAGTCCGCCGTGGTGAATCGGATCGTCTTCTATCGACTCGCTCGCTGGCACCGCGCGGCTCCCTGCGCGAGATCAGCGGCGCTGTCATGCGGCGCGAGCCGACGACCGATCGACACTCGCTGTTCTCGAGTTGTCAAAGATCGACTGCGCGCTCGTGCGAACACGAGACGCAAAGTTCACGCATTCAGCAACATCTTACGCCGGATCCCTCGAACATACGTTCGCTCAAGATTCACTGGATAGGGACACCAGTCTTGAATAGATCGTTAATCGCTCGGAAATTTTATGATGTTTCCTCCGGCGGCGGGGAGCATACGAACACCTTCGCACTCAAGCGCTTTCGCGCCGGCAGTATAACGAAACGAGGAACAGGGAGCGGAGCAACCGGAATTGGGATTCACTACTATAACGCCAGCTTTCGTAATCTTTTTTAGCCGCTTCGCGATTTGCTTCCAGACACTCAACGCCGTCGTGTCGTTCGTTCGACAAGCGAGCCAAGTCTGCCGTAACCCGTCCTTTGTCGGCCGTTGAATGTCTAGACGCAGTTTATTTGAGTTCTTGTCGTAAAAATCTAGGTTGCTCACAACAGGAAGAACTGGACGTTCCAACGTAAACGCAAGCTCGCGAAACAGCGCCGTGGTTGAGAAAACAGAGCTTAACGAGTCTTGCGGCACTTCGTTTGCCTCGAATGGAAAGTACTTCATCGCAACAACATGAAGATCGAAGTCGTGAACACATTGCTCGGCAAACCGCCGAAGCTCCTCAGGGAGCGCGTGAAATTGAATATTGATGTCTGCCATGGCTTTCTCAGTAGGAATCATATGCAACAAAATCCGTCGGCAGGCCGCCCTTGCCATTGAGGTCGTTCAGCGCATTTTGCTCGCGCGTGACTGGCGAACCATCAGCCTTTGTTTTTCCGATGTTACGTCCGCGCAATTCGCCATTGGGAGTCTGATAGACGATATCGGGCCGACGCCCTTCTTTGTTTCCACCGGGCGTCCTGACTAATTTCTCTGGCTTCTGACCACCGCCAGCGATAATCTGATTGCCTTCGCTCACAAGCGTATCTGCTTCAGATCGTATTTTTGCGTTGTGCGGCGCGGTCGGGTCCGTCTTGGGGCCACGCTTTGCGCCAGCGGTGCTTTGCGTGCTACTACCCGGGCAAACTGCGTTGTTATGCACCAGGGCCTCGACGTTGCCCACGGCGTAGTTGTGCAAGCCCTCGACTTGGAAATTATAAACTTTGGCGACGGCGAAGTGAACCTCGATGGCTTCGATCGGCGCCGTGCGGCCGTCTTTTAGGAGCAGCGAATCGCCGACGCGCAGATCGCCCGCGTCGACCCAGCGGCCGGGGACGGTGGCGCCGGCGGTTTCGGCGAGTTTCACGTGCTCCGGCCGCGGGCGGTCGGCGAGATCGTGGCCATCGACAACCCAAATCGGGTGATGCCACGTCGATTCGATCCATTCACCGGCGACCTTCGTGCGAATCTTCTGGCCGACGTACTCGGTCACATATGTTTCAACGATCGGGCGAAGTTCCCACCGGCTGGTTACCAGATCGCAGGCCCACACCCGATCTTCCGCCGTAATGCTCTCGATGGACTTGTGACCGAACTCCGTGGCCACCGGCGTGCCGGAGAAGAAGCAGCCGCCGAATTCACCCTCGCAGGTCGACGTGGCTTCGGCGGCGCGTGTCGTTTCCCCGGCCTTGGCGGCGGCGAGCGCTTCCTCGGTGCTCGTGGCGATGCTCGCCGCCCGGCTGGCGTCGACTGCCTTGGCGGCTTCGGCGGCTTTCGCGATCGACAACGATGGACAAGCAAACATCAAACGCCGAATAGTCTCTCAACCTCGAGAGTGACCATTTCCACCTCATCATCATTGAATTGGAAATGAATCATCGAGTCAACAAGAGGGTAGCGGAGCCAACGGGGCACGGGCTTTTTGAGAATTGGTGTAATCCCACCAGCACTAGTCTTCAACGGCTTTCCCAACTTACATCGAATCTTTGACTCGGAATCACCAAATGCCGTTCCGTTCGGAAAGTTACCACGATACTCAGAATATCCGTTAAGTCCTGCTCGATAAAAATGAAAGCCAGAGACGTAGAGGCTTTTTGGATCGCTAAAATCCGAGGGAGGAAGAACCCAAGGCGCTTCCTGCATCACTAACTCAAGACCCATGTCTTTAAGTTCAACTGATCCGTAATACTCATCTCGTATGATAACCGAAGAATCGCCGCCGACGAGCTTCAGCACGCGTGCGTCATCGCTTGGGCGGCGCAAGAGGCTTCGCAATTGCTCGAAATCAAATACCAATTAATTATCCTCCAGCCAGTAATCGAAGTTTAGCAGCCGCGGCCACAGCTGCCGATTTATATGCTTCGCTCGCCGCGTTGATCATTGCTTGCGTGTCACGACTTACCGCCGCAATTGGATCTGCTGCGTCGGCCGCTATTTGCGCCGCTGCATTCCTGCCGCCATATGTCGGGCTTCCCGCTCTATGCAATTCTTCGGGAACAGCCACAGCCGGACCTTGATCTCTGATTGCTGCTCGCTCCTGAGCGTTCAATTGCCGGCCAAGCTTAGCTTCCTCGCGAGCAATATTCGAAGCATTGGAGGGCTGGTGATCCAACGATAGGCCGTCTCCCACCTGAGATCTTTGCTGAAGGTTTCCATACGAATCAACGTCATATGGCTGAACATTTTCCGTTGCATCAAGAACATTACTAGCCCCTTTGGAGCATGGCGCGTTGTTATGCACCAACACACGGGCATTGCCGACGGCGTAGTTGTGCAAGCCCTCGACTTGGAAATTATAGACCGTCGCGACGACAAGTTGAACCTGAATCGCCCGAATCTTCGCTCGACGATCAGGCTTGAGCAGCAGCACGTCCCCGACCCGCAAATCGCCCGCGTCGACCCAGCGGCCCATGCCGCCCACGGCATCCTGCTCGGCACGCTTGACGTGTTCGGGGCGTGGCCGAATTTGAAGGTCCTTGCCATCGACTACCCAGATTGGATGATGCCGAGTTGATTCGATCCACTCGCCCGCGACATTGATCCGAATTTTCTCGCCCACATAATCGGTCTGGTACGTCTCAACGACATGCCGCAGTTCCCATTGCCCCACGACGAAGTTGTAGGCCCAGACCAAGTGGTCGGCGCCGACACGCTCCACCGCCTTCGAGCCGAACTCGGTCGCAACCAGCGTGCCCGCGAAGAAGCAGCCGGCGTTTTCGGTGACGAATTCACTTGCCGCGTTGGCCGACGCCTCGTTCGCCACCTCGCCGGCCCGTGTCGCCTCGTTGGCCTTGGCGGCGGCGAGCGCCTCCTCGGTGTCGGTGGCGATGGTTGCGACGCGGCTGGCGTCGGCGACGGTGGCGGCTTCGGCGGCTTTCGCGATCTTGCTCGCCGTGCGGATCTTGTCGAGTTTCGCCAGCCCGGCGGGGCCGAGCGCGCTCGCCAACTCGAAGGCGATCTCGCCCTGGCCGCGGTTCGACTGCGCTAGCTCGGAGTAATGCTGATAGAGCGCTTTCGCGGTGTCGAACGGATGCCGGACGATGTTCGCGTAATTGTTGAAAGTGCCCACGGGATCGGTAACGAGTTGGTAGGCGCTTTCCACGAGGCCCTTCACCATGTTCACCGGCCCGTCGATGAAATACCCCTTCGCGGTTTCGGCGACGTTCGACCAGTAGCTGGCCCAGGGCGACGAGCTGCGCGTGGGTGTCGGCGTGAGCGTGCTTTGCGTGGTTATCGCGTTTTCGTCGAACACGTCTTCGTAGGTCGAGGCAAACGCCGCCGCGTGCGCCGCTTGCAACGCCGACTTCGGGCCGCCCTCGCCCGAGAATGGCGCGACGCTCGTTTGCGGGTTCGACGCGCTGGTGATCGTGGTAAAGGTGGGAATCCCGTTGCCGTACAGCGAATCGACCGTCATCGTGACCTGCTGGCCGGGGCTGTCGGAGACCGTGGTGGCTTTGCCGACATTACCTTGCCAAGTGCTGTTGGTCGTGGTCTCCGGCGAGATGTTCACCGCCAGCGACGTGCTCTCATCTCCCTCGCCTTGGTAGTTCTGGAAGAACAGATTCCGCGCCATCGCGGTTTCGTTCGTCTTCTCGGTGGCGTTGCCGGCATGCCCGCCGCCGGCTTCGTCGGCTCGTGGTGGTCATAGCATGGCCGCAAGTCTACCAACAACCGCCAGCAAAATCAATGAGGCCTGACCCCTTTGATTTTCTCCGCGGTCAGCACCGTGAAAAATCCCGCCGGGCCGGTCACGACCGACGCGACCAGCGCCCGGGAATCGCGCCCGCCACCCCGCCCGCCGCCCCGCTGGCGAATCCCACGCCGACATTGTATACCGTGGTGGTCCACGGTTGCGGAATGGCCGGCGACGCGCCGAAAGTGATCGACGTCGAATCGATGTTGATCGACGCGCCCGGCGGCAGCGGGATGCTCGCCAGCGTCGGCTGGTCGAGCACATTGCCGCTCGCCGCGATCAAGCCGCTCGCTTGCTGGAAGAATTTCTCGGCGCCGTTGGGGCCGGTCCGCTTGGTCTCGACGTGGGACAAGAGAGCGAAGAAGTGTCAACACGACGGACACGAAGACGCGACGACGGCAAGAAAGCGCGGGCTCGACGACGCGCCGCGGAAACGGTTTTCCGTCGTCGTGTCCGGCGTGGTGAATATGCTTTTTTGTCGACGGCGCGAGACTCGCGGTTTGCCGACTAGCACGCTTGCCTCCAGGCCGAACCATTACGCCGGCGACGGGTTATTTCACTTCAAACCGTTCGCCGGTCTGGGGATCGTACAGCGGGCAGTCGAACTCGCGGGCGAGCTCCATCATCGCTTCCAGGTCCTCGCGCCCCAGGGCGGGGAAGTCGACGCGCAGGAAACAGGGCCGCGACGTGACTTCGATCACGTCTTCCGATGATTCCCAATGCCCGCCGTCGTATTGCGTCCACTCGTCGGGATACATCTCCTTGATCCGCGCCAGCATGCGTTCGACCGGCAGTTCCACGAGGCCGGGCACTTCATGCTCATCGCATAATTGCTCATACACCGCCAGCGCGTCGATTTCGACGCCGGGCTGTTCCTTGAAGAAATTCAGGTCGTAGGTCATGGATCGGGAACTCCCATGTGTTGATATCAGTGATCGGCGTTCGATACGGCATGGCCACGCCGGATCAAACTTTCGGAATCTCGCTCGGCAACAGCTCGGGATCGTCGAGCGAGGCGAGAAAATTCATGAACCGGGGGATGTTGCCATCCTGCCGCGTCGCGAGATAGGGGATGATCCGCTCGATGTACGCCTTGATCCAGGCTTTGTCTTTCTTCACCACCAGCGCCGTCGCGACCACTTGTTTCGCCCGGCTGCAATCCGTGCCGGTTCGCAGAAACCAGGCGTTCGGGCTATCGTCCAAGAAAAGCTCCAGCGCGTTTCGTGGATCGTGGTATTTCTCGATATAAGGCACGGCAAGCGATTCGAATTGCCGCACGATGTCAGCCACCACGCGAGGGATGTCTTCGTCGCCGGAAACTTCCCAACGTAAAAGTTCATTCGTCGGCCCGCGCGGATCCGATAGATGGCCGAGGTTGCAACCCATGGAAAATATCTCGGGCCTTCGTTCTTCAGACCAATCCGTGTCATTCCTGAGTGCGATTTCTTCGATCGCGTCGATTCGTATGAACTGATACAAGGTCACAATGAAACAGTCGAAATGTTTCGAGAAATTGAACCAGAGCCATGAAAAACCCCAAGGATAATATTTCTTCAAATGCTCGTCATCGCCTTTCAGCGGTTCATAGCCGAGCGGCGCGAACATCTCGCGCGCCGCTCGCCAAAACTCTTTTTTCAGCTGCTTGTAATTCATTACAACCTAGAACCTCCACAAAAAGGTTGGAATATTGGCGCCCGCGATCACGCCGACTGCTTCGAGATCCTTTGAAAACGTTCCACCGCCCGCGGCGATCAATTTGTCTTTTATTTGCTGCGCGGCGAGATACCGGGCGTTGCCCGACTTGACCTCGATGGCGAAGATTTTACCCGCCGCGGTTTTTGCCAAAATATCGATCCGTCGAACCCCCGCCGAAGTCAGCACGCGGATTTCCGTGCCCAATATCGTGTTGCCGCCGGCCTTCAGCAGTTGCAAGGCGGTCGCTTCGGCCGCCTTTCCGTTTGCTCTGTTCAGCGCCAACTGAGCGGCCGAGCACGTATTATGCACGAGCGCCGCGTGGAAGCCGACGGCATACGTGTGCAGATCGCCGACGAAGAAGTTGTACACCTTGCCGGCGTACGGCTCCAGCCAGACGCGCTCCACGCGCAGCGGCGGCGAATTCTTGAGCAAGAGCACGTCGCCGGCGCAAGTCGCCCGCATCCACCCAGCGGCCGGGGACCGGCGAGCCTTCCAAGTCCGATTCGATCGCCTGAATGTGCTCGCCCTTGGGCCGCTCATCGAGCCCTTCGCCCTCGATCACCCAATACGGATGCCCCGGCGTGGCGCGAATCGTTTCCTCACCGGCCGGTCCAACGAGCGAAACATGCGCCATGTCGCCTTCGTAGTCGAAGGCGAACGTCTCCAAGACCGGCTTGAATTCCCACCGCTCGGCGTGCAGATCGAACGCCCAGACTTCCTGGAACTGCTCGATGATCGAGATCGGTAGGAAGCCTTGGCCGGTCGAGATCGGCGTGTCGGGGGCGAAGCAGAATGGCGCGACGCCGAGTCGGCAGCCAACGTACATCGCCGCTTTGCCGACAGCGGCGAACGCGCCGCCTTGCAAGGCCGACCAGCCGATCGACGCGTAATTTAGTTGGTTCAAGCTCACGCCATGCGCGAGTTGGCCGATCACGTTCGTCGTGGCGGCGGCGCCGGCGCCGACCAGGATTTGCACGGCCGCGCCGCGCCGGTGAAGATCATCGCCACGCCGGTCTCGAAGCCGGCGGCGAGGCCGCTGTTGTAGGCGGATTGCATCACCGCCGTGCTGTTCTTGGCCGAGTAACCGGCGATGGCGCCCGCGACTCCGCCGGAGACCGCTCCCGCGGTCAGCACCGTGAAAAATCCCGCCGGGCCGGTCACGACCGACGCGACCAGCGCCCGGGAATCGCGCCCGCCACCCCGCCCGCCGCCCCGCTGGCGAATCCCACGCCGACATTGTATACCGTGGTGGTCCACGGTTGCGGAATGGCCGGCGACGCGCCGAAAGTGATCGACGTCGAATCGATGTTGATCGACGCGCCCGGCGGCAGCGGGATGCTCGCCAGCGTCGGCTGGTCGAGCACATTGCCGCTCGCCGCGATCAAGCCGCTCGCTTGCTGGAAGAATTTCTCGGCGCCGTTGGGGCCGGTCCGCTTGGTCTCGACGTGGGACAAGAGAGCGAAGAAGTGTCAACACGACGGACACGAAGACGCGACGACGGCAAGAAAGCGCGGGCTCGACGACGCGCCGCGGAAACGGTTTTCCGTCGTCGTGTCCGGCGTGGTGAATATGCTTTTTTGTCGACGGCGCGAGACTCGCGGTTTGCCGACTAGCACGCTTGCCTCCAGGCCGAACCATTACGCCGGCGACGGGTTATTTCACTTCAAACCGTTCGCCGGTCTGGGGATCGTACAGCGGGCAGTCGAACTCGCGGGCGAGCTCCATCATCGCTTCCAGGTCCTCGCGCCCCAGGGCGGGGAAGTCGACGCGCAGGAAACAGGGCCGCGACGTGACTTCGATCACGTCTTCCGATGATTCCCAATGCCCGTCGTCGTATTGCGTCCACTCGTCGGGATACATCTCCTTGATCCGCGCCAGCATGCGTTCGACCGGCAGTTCCACGAGGCCGGGCACTTCATGCTCATCGCATAATTGCTCATACACCGCCAGCGCGTCGATTTCGACGCCGGGCTGTTCCTTGAAGAAATTCAGGTCGTAGGTCATGGATCGGGAACTCCCATGTGTTGATATCAGTGATCGGCGTTCGATACGGCATGGCCACGCCGGATCAAACTTTCGGAATCTCGCTCGGCAACAGCTCGGGATCGTCGAGCGAGGCGAGAAAATTCATGAACCGGGGGATGTTGCCATCCTGCCGCGTCGCGAGATAGGGGATGATCCGCTCGATGTACGCCTTGATCCAGGCTTTGTCTTTCTTCACCACCAGCGCCGTCGCGACCACTTGTTTCGCCCGGCTGCAATCCGTGCCGGTTCGCAGAAACCAGGCGTTCGGGCTATCGTCCAAGAAAAGCTCCAGCGCGTTTCGTGGATCGTGGTATTTCTCGATATAAGGCACGGCAAGCGATTCGAATTGCCGCACGATGTCAGCCACCACGCGAGGGATGTCTTCGTCGCCGGAAACTTCCCAACGTAAAAGTTCATTCGTCGGCCCGCGCGGATCCGATAGATGGCCGAGGTTGCAACCCATGGAAAATATCTCGGGCCTTCGTTCTTCAGACCAATCCGTGTCATTCCTGAGTGCGATTTCTTCGATCGCGTCGATTCGTATGAACTGATACAAGGTCACAATGAAACAGTCGAAATGTTTCGAGAAATTGAACCAGAGCCATGAAAAACCCCAAGGATAATATTTCTTCAAATGCTCGTCATCGCCTTTCAGCGGTTCATAGCCGAGCGGCGCGAACATCTCGCGCGCCGCTCGCCAAAACTCTTTTTTCAGCTGCTTGTAATTCATTACAACCTAGAACCTCCACAAAAAGGTTGGAATATTGGCGCCCGCGATCACGCCGACTGCTTCGAGATCCTTTGAAAACGTTCCACCGCCCGCGGCGATCAATTTGTCTTTTATTTGCTGCGCGGCGAGATACCGGGCGTTGCCCGACTTGACCTCGATGGCGAAGATTTTACCCGCCGCGGTTTTTGCCAAAATATCGATCCGTCGAACCCCCGCCGAAGTCAGCACGCGGATTTCCGTGCCCAATATCGTGTTGCCGCCGGCCTTCAGCAGTTGCAAGGCGGTCGCTTCGGCCGCCTTTCCGTTTGCTCTGTTCAGCGCCAACTGAGCGGCCGAGCACGTATTATGCACGAGCGCCGCGTGGAAGCCGACGGCATACGTGTGCAGATCGCCGACGAAGAAGTTGTACACCTTGCCGGCGTACGGCTCCAGCCAGACGCGCTCCACGCGCAGCGGCGGCGAATTCTTGAGCAAGAGCACGTCGCCGGCGCGCAAGTCGCCCGCATCCACCCAGCGGCCGGGGACCGGCGAGCCTTCCAAGTCCGATTCGATCGCCTGAATGTGCTCGCCCTTGGGCCGCTCATCGAGCCCTTCGCCCTCGATCACCCAATACGGATGCCCCGGCGTGGCGCGAATCGTTTCCTCACCGGCCGGTCCAACGAGCGAAACATGCGCCATGTCGCCTTCGTAGTCGAAGGCGAACGTCTCCAAGACCGGCTTGAATTCCCACCGCTCGGCGTGCAGATCGAACGCCCAGACTTCCTGGAACTGCTCGATGATCGAGATCGGTAGGAAGCCTTGGCCGGTCGAGATCGGCGTGTCGGGGGCGAAGCAGAACGGCGTGATGCCCAGCTTACAGCCGGCGTACATCGCCGCTTTGCCGACAGCGGCGAATGCGCCGCCTTCCAAGTCCGATTCGATCGCCTGGATGTGCTGGCCGCGCGGACGCTCATCGAGCCCTTCGCCCTCGATCACCCAATACGGATGCCCCGGCGTCGCCTTAATGGTTTCCTCGCCTGCCGGGCCGACGAGCGAAACATGCGCCATGTCGCCCACGTAGTCGAAGGCGAACGTCTCCAAGACCGGCTTGAGCTCCCACCGCTCGGCATGAAGATTGAACGCCCAGACTTCCTGGAACTGCTCGATGATCGAGATCGGCAGGAAGCCTTGTCCGGTCGAGATCGGCGTGTCGGGCGCGGAGCGGAACGCGGTGATGCCGGCGGCGGAGTAGCTGATGTGATCGGAATAATAATCGTTGGTCGTGATCGAAGCCGGCTCCCGCCGGAACCCTCCTCGACGCCACCTCTGGTCGAGAAACTGACGGGGGCGCTGGAGGCGACGTCCTTGCCGTCGTTCTCGCCGAAGGTAGCGCTCGAGGAAAGCGTCTGGCCGTTGACGAGCTGCCATTGGCCGTTTTCGGTGTGGAGGCTCGTGCCCCAGGTCGCGAAACCGGCGGATCAGCCGCGTGGCACGATGGGACGCACGCAACTCATCACTTCGGCGTAGCCGCGCGGCGGAAGCTTGGGGATTCGTTTTCCGTCTTTCAGCATGTTGAAGGCCAGCGCGATCGTCACCGCCGCCTCGCCGTCGAGGCAAGCCCGCGCGAAATACAGTGGATAGATCGCGAGAGACCGGTTGGCGGAGACGACGCCGATCGATTTCGTGCCGTCGGCGCCGAAATGCACCGAAGCCCACTCCCAGCCGAATTCGCGGATGAGTTGCTCGCCCCACAGGCTGCCGAGACTGATCGCCGGATCGCCTTCATAGGGCAGCGGAGCGCCAGAGGCTTTTTGCAGTTCATACACCGCTTCGTCGATCGCGGCCACGATCTCCGCGGGCGTCGAGGCCGCGAGGTCGATGCCGCGCCATTGGGCGCCTTCGTCGGCGCTCGCTTTGATGAGCCGAAGTGTCTCGGCGTCCAATGGCCGATCGGTGATGTTCGCGCCGCCGCTGTTCGAAGCTTGTTTCGCCATGGGGCGCTCGCTTTCGATGTAAAATTTGTTGCTGAAACGAAAGACTCAGTCCTTGGGCCGGCGCGGGCGTTTCGCTGTTTTATGCGGCGCTTTCTTGGCCGGAGCACGCGAGGCCTTCTTCTGGGGCGCCGCCGGGGCACGGCTCAAATCGAGAATTTTCTCCCTCGCGTTGGGATCACGCATGTCGCCGTAGCGTTTCATCGCATGCACTTCGCTACTCCAAACAATCGATTGCAGCCATGGGAGCAGCTTCGCGGCCAGTGCATCGGCATCGGGGCAGCGCAGGAACATCCGGTATTCGCCTTCTTGAATCTCATGACCTTCGTACACGCCGAAAAACGGCGCGTCGAGCGAACGGACGGCAAGCTGCGCGTCGAGATCGTCCTCGAGCTTGGCCAACGATTTCTTTTCGGCCGCGCTCGGCTTCTTGCCCGAAAGCGCGAACGCCACGACCAGCGTTTGTGCCTTCATCTCCTTGCGGATCGAGAACTGTTTCTTCTTCAGCTTTTTGTCTTCGATGCGCCAGTTCGATCCCTTGGGAAGCGGCCACAGCTTGATGAAGTCGAAGCCGTTCAGTCCGGCCTCATGCACCCGATCGATGAATGTCCGCGTGACCAGCGCGCAGGCAGGCACATCGGGAACTCGAAAAATAGTCGCGCCCGCGAGCTTCGCGGGATGGAACCAGAAATAATCCATCAAGTCGCCGATTGCGATACCCGAATCGAAGAACGCGCCTTTCGATTTCTTGAGATCCAAGGCGTCGATCACCGTGGTGATGTTGTAGAAATAGTATTCGCCCGCATCCGAATCGAGCGGCAGCAGCTCGCCGTTCGGCTCGAGCAAGTCGCGCAACGCGTCGCACGCGCGGCGACTGAAGGCCGGATAACTCAAATTTACACACGGGCAGTCGTTAAATGGCTGCACGCGTCCCTCGACCTGCGGCGGCAGCCACAATTTCGCTAGACGCACGGGGCGCCAGTTCCGCCCCACTTCGGAATGACGATATGCCGGGTACATGTCGTCATTTATATTTTCTCTTCCCAACAACGACGGCAACGTGTCGAGTCCGAAACCCTCGAATCGTGGATCATCAAGAACTTTTTGTAAGTTAAAAATTTCCGCAACATCGGCTCCACTCATAGAAACGCCCCCGCCTCGATTTGAGACCATAGCGACGAAAGGACACTTAGCGCTCCCTTCGTGTTGTTAATACCTTCGAACGCTCGGCCTAGCGAAAGAAAATACTTGTCCGTGTGAGTTCCGGCGTGGCCGGCAAACGACCAGAAACCGTTGGCGGCGGAGTTGAGACCACCCGAACTCGCGAGATATTGGCTGACTTTCGCCTGCGCGAGCTTGATCGCAGCTTGTACTTCCGGCGTCCGGTTGCTGAAAGCCCCGATGGGAACAATATGCGCCGCCTGCCAACCCAGGCCCGGTTTAGGGTAGCCCGCCGCGATGAGATTCTTCCCAAGCTGCGCCGAATTGCACGCGTTATGCACGAGCGCCGCGTGGAAGCCGACGGCGTAGTTGTGCGACTCGCCGACGAAGAAATTGTACACTTTGCCGACGTACGGCTCCAGCCAAACGCGCTCCACGCGCAGCGGCGGCGAATTCTTGAGCAAGAGCACGTCGCCGGCGCGTAGATCGCCCGCGTCGACCCAGCGGCCGGGGACCGGCGAGCCTTCCAAGTCCGATTCGATCGCCTGAATGTGCTGGCCGCGCGGCGCTCGATCGAGCCCTTCGCCCTCGATGACCCAAAACGGATGGCCCGGCGTCGCCTTAATCGTTTCCTCACCGGCCGGTCCAACGAGCGAAACATGCGCCATGTCGCCTTCGTAATCGAAGGCGAACGTCTCCAAGACTGGCTTGAGCTCCCATCGCTCGGCGTGCAGGTCGAACGCCCACACTTCCTGGAACTGCTCGATGATCGAGATCGGCAGGAAGCCTTGACCGGTCGAAATCGGCGTGTCGGGGGCGAAGCAGAATGGCGCGACGCCGAGTCGGCAGCCAACGTACATCGCCGCTTTGCCGACAGCGGCGAACGCGCCGCCTTGCAAGGCCGACCAGCCGATCGACGCGTAATTTAGTTGGTTCAAGCTCACGCCATGCGCGAGTTGGCCGATCACGTTCGTCGTGGCGGCGGCGCCCGCGCCGACCAGGATTTGCACGGCCGCGCCGCGCCGGTGAAGATCATCGCCACGCCGGTCTCGAAGCCGGCGGCGAGGCCGCTGTTGTAGGCGGATTGCATCACCGCCGTGCTGTTCTTGGCCGAGTAACCGGCGATGGCGCCCGCGACTCCGCCGGAGACCGCTCCCGCGGTCAGCACCGTGAAAAATCCCGCCGGGCCGGTCACGACCGACGCGACCAGCGCCCCGGGAATCGCGCCCGCCACCCCGCCCGCCGCCCCGCTGGCGAATCCCACGCCGACATTGTATACCGTGGTGGTCCACGGTTGCGGAATGGCCGGCGACGCGCCGAACGTGATCGACGTCGAATCGATGTTGATCGACGCGCCCGGCGGCAGCGGGATGCTCGCCAGCGTCGGCTGGTCGAGCACATTGCCGCTCGCCGCGATCAAGCCGCTCGCTTGCTGGAAGAATTTCTCGGCGCCGTTGGGGCCGGTCCGCTTGGTCTCGACGTGGGACAAGAGAGCGAAGAAGTGTCAACACGACGGACACGAAGACGCGACGACGGCAAGAAAGCGCGGCTCGACGACGCGCCGCGGAAACGGTTTTCCGTCGTCGTGTCCGGCGTGGTGAATATGCTTTTTTGTCGACGGCGCGAGACTCGCGGTTTGCCGACTAGCACGCTTGCCTCCAGGCCGAACCATTACGCCGGCGGCGGGTTATTTCACTTCAAACCGTTCGCCGGTCTGGGGATCGTACAGCGGGCAGTCGAATTCGCGGGCAAGCTCCATCATCGCTTCCAGGTCCTCGCGCCCCAGACCGGGGAAGTCGACGCGGAGGAAATAGGGGGTTAGCATCACTTCGAGCGCGTCCTCGGTGGATTCCCAGTGGCCATCGCCGTATTGCGTCCATTCGTCGGGATACAGCTCCTTGATCCGCGCCAGCATGCGTTCGACGGGCAGTTCCGCAAGCCCGGGCACGTCTTTCTCAAGAGACAATTGTTCGTACGCCGCCTGCATGTCGATTTCGACGCCCGGCTGTTCCTTGAAGAAATTCAGATCGTAGGTCATCGATGGGGATTCCAGGAAGTTGGCGTTATCGAGCGATTCTGGGCGCGACGGTTCAACCTTCCGGAATGTCGCTGGGTAAAAGATCGGGATCATTCAGAGATTTCAAGAAGATTTTGAATTCCGTGAGTTCGCCGGGATTCGGCGGCGGATTCAGATGCGCGATCCGGTTGGCGATGTAATCGCGTATCCAAGCCCGGTCTTTCTCGAGGAGCAGGGCAGCGACAACTGCTTGTTTAGCGCGATTACCTTCCAGTCCACAGAAGATATGAACAAATTTTTTCCGGTCGTCATTAATAAATACCTCGAATGCGTTTTCGAGATGTTGGTATTTTTCAATGAAAAGCATCCCTACTTCGTCGAACATCGCCACCATTGCGTCGGCGACAAGAACAATGTCCGCTTCCGAGCTAACAGTCCATTGCATATAGTCGTCACCGCCGAGGTAACCTATATTGCCGCCCATCGTCGGAATGTCTTTGCAGTTTTCCGAAGATAGGCGAGGATTGCCTCTCTGAGCGATTTCTTCTACGGCATTCAGACCGATATACAAAGTAGCTTCTGCTCCAAAACCCTCGTACCGCTTAAGGAAATGAACAAAAAACGAAGCATGTCCCCATGGATAACGCCGCTCAAACCCGATATCTCCATAGGAAAGCTTTCCTTTGAAGCCACGTGCTTCCATGCGAGCCTTCAATTCATCGGAAAATATCTTGCGTTGCTGCTTGACATTCATGTGTTTAAAACAGCCATTCTATGGTGGTGATAAGCTGCCCTGTGAGTCGATTCTTGAGCTCTGGATTTTGGAAAACGCCCCCCTCCGTGGCGAGCAAGCCATCTTTCAAAAGTTGCGATGCCCTCCGAGAAGTATTTCCTGATTTTACTTCAACGGCAATTATCTTATTTGTAGCGGTTCTGATTAATATATCGATTCGCCGGATTCCCGCGGAAGTCAGCACGCGGACTTCCGTGCCCAATATCGTGTTGCCGCCGGCCTTCAACAACTGCAAAGCGGTTGCTTCAGCCGAAGCGCCGTTGAGTTTGTTCAGCGCCAGCTGCGCCGCCGAACATGCGTTATGGACCAGCGCACCGTGGAATCCGACGGCGTAGGTGTGCAGTGAATCGACGAGCAGATTGTATACCTTGCCGGCATAGGGCTCCAGGCGCACCGAGGTTATGCGTTGCGGCTTCGAGTGCTTGAGCAGCAGCAGGTCGCCCTCGCGGAGGTGTTCGGCGTCGAGCCAGCGGCCGGGAACCGGCGAGTCCTCGGTGATGGCGAGAATGTGTTCCCCACGCGGACGTTCGTCGAGCCTTTCACCTTCGATGACCCAAAATGGGTGGCCCGGAGTCGTGTCGATGGTCTCATGGCCTGCTGGCCCATAAACCGACGCGTGGACGATGTCGCCCACGTAATCGAACTCGAATTTCTCAAGGACCGGACACAACTCCCAACGCTCGGCATGGAAGTTGAACGCCCACACTTCCTGGAACTGCTCGATGATCGAGATCGGCAAGAAGCCTTGTCCGGTCGAGATCGGCGTGTCGGGGGCGAAGCAGAACGGCGTGATGCCCAGCTTACATCCGGCGTTCATCGCCGCTTTGCCAACCGCGGCGAACGCCCCGCCTTGGAGCGCCGACCAGCCGATCGACGCGTAATTTAGTTGGTTCAAGCTCACGCCATGCGCGAGTTGGCCGATCACGTTGGTCGTGGCGGCGGCGCCGGCGCCGACCAGGATTTGCACGGCCGCGCCGGCGCCGGTGAAGATCATCGCCACGCCGGTTTCGAAGCCGGCGGCGAGGCCGCTGTTGTAGGCGGATTGCATCACCGCCGTGCTGTTCTTGGCCGAGTAACCGGCGATGGCGCCCGCGACTCCGCCGGAGACCGCTCCCGCGGTCAGCACCGTGAAAAATCCCGCCGGGCCGGTCACGACCGACGCGACCAGCGCCCGGGAATCGCGCCCGCCACCCCGCCCGCCGCCCCGCTGGCGAATCCCACGCCGACATTGTATACCGTGGTGGTCCACGGTTGCGGAATGGCCGGCGACGCGCCGAACGTGATCGACGTCGAATCGATGTTGATCGACGCGCCCGGCGGCAGCGGGATGCTCGCCAGCGTCGGCTGGTCGAGCACATTGCCGCTCGCCGCGATCAAGCCGCTCGCTTGCTGGAAGAATTTCTCGGCGCCATTGGGGCCGGCGAAGCTGAGTTGTTGTTGCTGGCTCGTCGAGGTGAAGCTCGGCGGGCCATTGTCGTAGGAGGTCGTGGTCGTTGTCGAGGTCGTAAAATTCCCGGTTCCACCCTTGGGCGTCCAACTGCTCGTGGCCTCGCTGCTCGAGGTGATCGACGTCGCGCTCTCGCCGGTGAACGAGTTGCTATATGAACGGTTCGACTGGTCGGTTGCGCCGCCCGTGTGCCCGCCGGGCTGATTATTGTCGACGCTCGTGTATTCATGCGTCGACAGGCTCGAACCCGCGGTAACGATCGTCGCCGCGCCGCTGGTCTGCGTGTTGACCATCGAGATATCGAAATTGTCGCCCTCGGTCTGCTTGGTCTCGATGTGGGGAACGATGACCGAGTTCTTGCCGTCGCCGGTGACGGTGTAGCTGCCGGTTTGCGTGTACTGGCTGGTCATCGCTCCGTTCAAGCCGCCGACGACGTTCGTCGTCCAGCCCTCGCCCTGGTCCTGGCTGGAGTGATCGGCGCCCGAGTACTGCTGGCTCGGGTTGTCGGAATTTGTGAAGCTCACGCTCTGGTACGAGCCGGTCGCCGCGGCGCCGCCACCGCTCGCCGGCGTGAACGACGATGTGACGGCGCCGTTGGCCGAATACGAATTGTCGTCGCTATTGGTGAACGAGCCGGTCGCCGAGTTCAAGCCGATCGCGTCGGCGCTGAGCGAGAAGCTGGTCGTCTGCTTCGAGCGGGCGTGGTTGGCGTCGTTCTCGTTGAACGTGGCGCTCGAGGAAAGCGTCTGCCCGTTGACAATCTGCCGCTGGCCGTTTTCGGCATAAAGATGCGTGCCCCAGGTCGAGCTTTGGTCCGTGTAGCTCGTGCTGATTGCTCCGGCCGAAAAGGCGGGAGCATCGTAATCGGCGGGCATCCCAAGTGACGTGGCGGTCGTCGAGGTCGGGTCGTCGAGCGTCGTGTTCAAGCCCGACTCGCTATAGCTGGAGGAATACGAGCCGCTGTCGTTGTGATTATAAGTGGCCGAGGTCGAAGAATAGACGCCGCCAGGCGCGCTGGAACTCGCGTACTGGGCGAAGGGCCCGTGCGAGGAATCGAACGTGGTCGAGGCGAGCGTTTGGGTTTCGGAGTAATTTGCGCTCACGGAAGCGCCGAGGAGCACGCCCGAATCGTCGCTGTCGCTCTCGACTTCGACGCTTTGGCTGTTGCTGAACGACCCGCTCAGATCGCGGGCGCCGGGCCCGAACTGCGAATATGAGCCGCCCTGGCTGGAGCTGATTTCGCCAGCGGTGGAATCGCTGGTTTCCTCGACGCCGTAGCTCGTGCCACCATTGGGGGCCGCCGAGAAGTAGCCCACGGTTTCGTTTTCATGGTCGCCGTAGTTCTCATCGTCGGTGAGCGAGAACGAGCCGCTGGTCGAGTAGCCGGTCCGCAGCGCGTGATTCGCGTCATAGGTGGCCCACTGCGAGGTCGGACCCTCGAAGGAACTGGACTGATTATTTTTGTCCCAGCCGTTGGTGTCGAAGTCGCTGTAATAGGCGCTTAGCGTGCCGGTTCCGGACACAGAGGAGCCGGAATCCGTGTAATCGTCGGAAGTGTCGTCGCTGCTGGTGAGGGTTTCGTTGCCCCAAGCCGAGGAAGAGCCGTCGCGGTTGGCGACCGCGGTGGTGCTGGCATGCACGCTGCTGGCCGAGACTTCAGTCTCGATGGTGAAATAGGTTCCGGCGGTGGGAAGCCCGCCGGCGGATAAGCCGTATTGGTAATTGGCCGTGAAGGTGTCGAATTCTTGGTCGTTTTCGTCGGTGGTCGAGACGGCCGACGTGGAGGCGCCGGCGCTGTTCACGTCTTTCGAGCCGCTCTCGGTGATCGAATCCTGTTCCACCCCATTCAAGCCGTTGCTGAAGTCGCCGGTGCGGCTGTAATTGGCGGCGTAGGTTCCCTCGTCGTCGTCCGAATTGACGGCGCTATCGTTTTGAATGTTGGTGAAAGTGGCCACCGTGGTGACGGAGCTTGGTCCCGTGATGGTGTAGCCACTCTCGCTGTAGCTGTTCGACGACGAAACGCTGGCGTAGTCGGTAAGCGTGCCGAACTCAGCGGTGTTGCTGTAGCCTCTCAGGTCATATGAAACATTATTCCCGGTTTCGTTCGACGATTCCTTGTAGCTGGTGCTTGTCGTCGTGCCGCTCGGATTGCTCGAGTACGTGCCCGAGCCGCCGTAGTTCTCGCTGGACGCGACGTCCGTGTTGTCGTAATAGTTTCCGCCGAGCGTGTCGGTGTAGACTCCCGAGTCGTTGGTGGAATCGTTGTCGGTTTCGGAGTCCGAACTCGTGAAAGAGGCGCTGGCATACGAGGAACCATTCGTGACCGAGAAGAGTCCACTGGCGGAATTCGAGGAGGAGTCCGTGCCCTGGTCGGTCTCCGTGTCGGAGCCGCCGAAGTCGTCTCCATAATCGGTATAAGTTTCCGAGGAAGACAGGCTGCCGGACTCGAAATCGCTCTCGAATTGGCTGAAACTTCCGCTCGAGGTCTGGCCACCATCGGCGCTGTTCGTGAAGGTGCTTGACTGCGAGGATTTGCCGGTGGAATTGCCGCCCGAGCTTTCGGTGTAATTCTGGCTGGTCCAATCGTCGCCCGAGTAGCCCGACTCATCGCCGCTTTCGCCCGACCAATCGGCTTCGTTCTCGACGTCGCTCTCCACGATCGATCCGGAGTCGTCGCCCGCTCCATCGAACTCGCCGTTGGTGTTCGTGGTGGCGCTGGCGCTCGTGCTCGATCCGGTGATAAAGTTCGTGGTCGAGCTCAAGTCGCCGACATTGGCGTAACTAACGCCCGAGTCGCCTTCGATATCGGTGGAAATAGATCGGTCGGCGTCGTTATAGAACCCCTCGCCTTGGACGGACAACCCCGGGCCGGCATCGTAATTTCCGGATTCGTGATAGCTGTTCGAATCGCTTTGCGAAACGGAGCTGGTCAGTGTTCCGGACGCGGACGCCTCTTGGAAGCCTTGGGTCTCGTCGGAGATCGTGGAATCGTGCGTCAGTTGGTCCGTGGAATAGCTGCCGTTGCTGCTTAAACCGGCGGCCCCAACCGTGAAGGCGCCGGAACTCGAGAAGTCGACCGACGAGTCCGAATCTTCGTTGGCGGCGTACGTCGCGCTGCCCTGGTACCCAGACTCGTTGGAGATGTCGCTGACGAATTGGCTTTGCGAAACGGACTCGGAGCCTTGGACATCGGCGTTGACGAAGCTGCCCTCGTCGGTGGTCGATCCGGAATTGAGCAGCGTTTCGCTGACGCTGTAAGTGGTCGACGATTGGTCGCCGGTCAGCGAGCCGGTGTCCACGAGGTTATAGTTCTGGTCGTTGGACGCTTGGTTCAAGAAGTGAGAGCCGGTGACGCTCATTCCCGCCGGGCTGAAGACATAGTTGCCCGTGACACTGTCGTCGTATCCTTGGGAGGAATCGAGATCCGACGTGGTGTCGGTCGAACCATAGTTTTGTCCGTCGTTGTAGTAGCCGCTGGTGTTGTCGTGAGTGGATGAAGCGCTGCCGCCTTGCTGGGAATCCTGGAACAATGCGATTTCGGCCGCGAGCCCGGCGCTGTTGACGTCGTATTCCCCCGACTCGAAGTGCGAATAGCTGATCGAGGATCCGACTGAAGTCGACTGCGTTCCTTGGCTGCTCCCGTCGGCGTCGTCGCCGCTGAAGGAGCCGCTGGTCTGGGTGTTGGAGGAGACCGACGAGCCATTTGCGTTTCGGATATATGTATCGACGGTTGTTTCCGCCAACAACGGCGCCGAGAGATAAGTCCCCAGTTCATATTGCGAGGCGGAGTATGCGAACGTATTGGACTGCGAACCACCGGAGCCCGACACGGTTCCGGCGCCCTGGGCTTGGGAATAATCGTAGGTCCCGCCGCTCGATTGGTAATAGTTGTCGTTCTCCGTTTGCTGGATCACGGCGCCGACACTGATGTTGCTGGGATTGGCGTAGAAAGAGCCCGAAGTTTCATCGCGCGAGAAGCCATATGTCATGGCCTCGTCGCCCGTGTTGCCGCCGGCGTCGCCATTCGCGGAATAGTTGGACTGGCTCGGATCGTCGCAAGTGTATCCGCCTTCGTAGGCGACACCATAGACGCCGCTGATGGTGGCGCCGTCTTCGTCAGCCGGCGTGTACGAACCCGAGGCGCTGAACGAGAAGTCGACGAAGCCGATTTCGGTGAGGCTGTAGCTGTCGGACTCGTACGACGCGCCGTCGTAATAGCCCTCGGTCGTGATTTCAACGCGTGTAAAGCTGAGCGCGAAGTTGCTGTTGATGGTGAACGTGCCGTTTGCTTGATCGACCGTTTCGACGAAATCGACCGTGCCCGGTCCGGTGAGCGTGTAGCTTCCGTTGAGATTATCGGCGCCGCTGACGTTGACCGACTGCGAGAGATTTACGGTTTGCGATACCGAGGCGTTCGTCGGAGTTGCGCCGTAACCGAGCGACAACGGCCCTCCCGACTGGTCTGTTTTCGAAAGATCGTCGATAGCGCCGCTTTGCGCATCGTATTGGCCGGGCTGATTGATCGTGTTTCCCGTCAGGTTCCAATCGGGGTTATAGGCCCCGATTCCGACGTTATAGCTGCCGTTCATGAACGAAACGCCCAAGGCGGCGTCGACGGCGCCCAGTCCGGCATCGACGGACTGCCAGTAATCGGATTGCATGTTGGCGACCGCTTGCGCCGCCGATGCGGCGCCCGCGCCAGTGTCGGGCGACGTGGTAACGCCGGCCGGATTCGTGGGTTGATAGGTGAACGACAACGATTGCCACGCGCCGTACGCATATTGCTGATACTGGGCGTTCCACTCTCCGCCTCGCGCCTCGATCGTTACTTGGCCGGGCCGCAGCCCCACCGGCGTGAACGTAAACTGGCCCTGGCCGTTCGTGTCCACCGTGGCATCGGCGTTGCCGTCGCCGTTGTAATCGAATTCCACGCTGGCATTAGCGACCGGGCCGTTCGCATCCGTGATGGTTCCTGTCAGGGTCGGATCCGAAGCGGTCAGCGTCGGCGAGTCGCCGGTCGGGTTGGCGAGCGCCAAATTCGAGACCGTCGGGCCCGGAGCGCTCTCATACTCGAAGGTGAGGCTAGTCCAAGGGCCGTCGAGGAATTCGTTCGCCTGATCGTCCCAGACGACGCCACGGGCTTGGATCGTGACCGAACCGGGCGTCAAGCCTTGCGGCGTGTAGGTGAATGAACCGTTCGAGTCGGTATAAACCGTGTCGTCGGGCACGCCGTCGTCATTGGTGTCGAACTGAACTTCTTCGTCGGCCAGCGAATAGTTACCCGAGAACAGCCCGGCGATGGTCGGATCGATGGCTGCCGGCGAAGAGTCGGTTCCCAAATTGTTCACGAGGGACAAGCTTTCGATCGTCGGTCCCGAGTCGCTGTCGAGCGTAAAGGTCATCGATGTCCAGGAGCCGGCAACACCTGTTTCTTCATCGACCGCTCGGGCGGCCACGGCAACGGCGCCCGGCGCGAGTCCGACCGGCGTATACGTGAACGATCCGCTGCCATCGACCCCCACGCTCTGGTCGGGATTGTCATCGCAGTTGAATGCGAATTGCACATCGAAGTCATCGGAACTACCGAAGGTGTCGATCGCGCCCGCCAATGTTGGATCTGTCGTATCGGTCGACGTAGTCCCCGTCACGTTCGTCAAGCCCAACGAGGTGATCTGCGCCGCTGCGGATGTAATGGTGGCGGTAAAAGTCGAAGTCACCGAGCCCGCTGAATTCGAAGCCTGCACCACGATCTGCGAGCTGCCCGTTATATTCTGCGCCCAGTTGAAGTAGAGCAGCGAGCCGCCTCCATTGAAACTAGGCGTCGGGCTGAAGAGAGAGGGGTTTGAAACTTCGATTACCGTGTAGGTCGTGTTCGTGGAATCGTTGCCTCCGACAGCGCTGAAATAGGGTGAAACATCGAGCGACGCATTATTGCCGCTGTTTTCGACGGCCGTTTGATCCGGAATTCCGCCGTTCTCGAGAATTGGCGATTCGAGCGCCACGCCGACATTCACCGCGAAGCCGACATTCGCCGACAATCCTGTCGTGGGATCGGTCGCCGTCACCGTCAAATTGGCCGTGCCCGTGGGCGGAGCATCACCCGTTGTGGCGTTTGAGTTGTATGCGAGCATCAACTCGCCATCGGAAATCGATGTTGCAATGAGGCCTGGATTATCGTTGCTCGTGACGGCGTACACGAGCGCCGCGCCGGATCCGCCGGAGAACAGGCTCGTTAAGTCTATCGTCGGGAGACCTCCGCCTGCGCCGACATTGATGTCTGGCTGGGGTATGGCGGCGACCGGCGTGTCGTCGTTAATCGTCACTGTGGCTGGGGCGGAGGTGAGGGCGCCATCGGTAACGGTGTATTGGAAGCTGTCGGAGTTGGTGTAATCGGAGCCCGGTGTGTAGGTGAAGCCGCCGTCGCCGTTGGCGTCGAAGGTCACGGCTCCATATTGCGGGCCAGCGCCTGAGAGCGAAGCGGTCAGGGTTTGGCCGGCCTGGGCTTGGGAGCTCAAAAGCAAGCCTTGCGCGGCCGGGACAATCAAGGCGGCGCCCGCGGCGAGGCCGGCGGTGCTGTAGGCCGCGTTGTTTGCCACCGGGGCGCCGTCGACTTCGATCGTCACTGTCGCTGGCGCGCTCGTGGCCTCGCTATCGCTCACGCTGTAGGTGAATGTTGCCGAGCCCGTGAAGTCGCCGGGTGGATCGTAAGTAAATCCGCCGTCGCCGTTGGAGTCGAGAGTTAGTGTTCCTTCGGCGGGACCGGCGACGAGGCTCGCCGACAGCGCGATGCCCGAACTGTCGCTGGCGCCCACTAGAAGGCCTTGAGCCGTCGGCACAACGAGCGAGGCGCCTTCGTCGACTGCATATGATTGTTCCACAGCCACGGGCGGCTCGTCGACTTGAGTTTGGCCGTCGCTTGTAAACAAAGAGATCGAGAACGTCGTCGAGCCGTAGTCCTGTCCATCGTAGACGAGGGTCGCGGTGACGTTGGCCGAGCCGGTGGAACTGCCTTTCGGCGTGAATGTGAGCGTGCCGTTTGAACTGATGGCCGGCGGCACGGAGAACAGCGAATTCGTGTCGTTGGCGACGTCGAAGGAGAGCGTCGATCCGGCGGGGAGTTGCGGGAGGCCCGTGGCCCAGCCGGTGAACGTGCGCGGCTGGTCGCCGGCAATGACCGAGATGTTCGAGCCTGACGAGAATGTCGGTTGATCGACGGTGATTTTGAAGGTTTGGGTGGCGGTGAGCAGGGTGCTTTCGTCCGTTACCTGGACGGTGAAGTAGCACACGCCCGGAGCGTCGCCGATGGAACTCCAACTGAATGCGCCGGTGCTGGGACCGATCGTGGCGCCCGCCGGAGATGGGAGCAGATCGCTGGGATTGGCAACGAGGTTGTATTCAAGCGTATCCGAGGTGGATTGATCGCTTGCCAAGGCGGTGAACGAAACCGTGTCGCCTTCGAGGACGGATTGATCGTTGATCGAGGCGAGGCTGGGCGGCGGAGCGGCGACGGTGACCGGAATGGCGAGGGTTTGGGCCGCCGCGACGCCTTCGGAATTTGTCGCAGCGATGGTGATTGTCCCACTGCCGAATTGCATCGCGCCGAAGTGCAATATGAGTTGCGAGCCATCGATCACAGGCTGGACAAGAGTCGCGCTCGTATTGTCCACGACCGAATAGGTCAACGTGTCTCCGTGGTTGGGATTGGAGAAATAGCTAGACAGATCGATGGAATCGTCGGGCAACGCGTTTTCCGAAACGGAGACGCTTGGCGCCGGGATCGACATGGCGACTGGCGCTTCGTTGAGCAAGAACTGCTGGCTGTAGATAGTCGATTGCGTATTTCCTGAGTTGCTTGTCGTCCAGGCCACGAGGAAGCCGCCGCTCGGGTCGGTAGCGGTTATCGAAGTGCTGACCAGGGTTTGTCCGACGGGCACGGTGGCGGCGATTTGCGTCGGGAGGATCGGGTCCAGGCCCGAATCGAAAAACGCCGTACAAATGATCGGAACGCTCGAGGAATCTTGGCTTGCCCAACCGATCATGACGTTGCCGGCGGCGTCAACCGCGACCGAAGGGAGCGTGTCATTCGCGTTTGGATCGATTGTGATCGGGCCACCGATCATGTTGCCCGACGGGTCATAAATTTGGGCTTGGATGCCTAGCGCGACGCCGGTGATGCCGGAACCTTGATACACGGCGAGGTAATCGCCGGCGTATGGGCCGGCGGTGAGGGCAGCGACGACCGGATCGTAGGCATATTGGCCCGCGGGGCCGTCGCCGGTCCAGCCCGGATCGGCTGGTTGCAGCAGGCTATCATTGGCGTCGACGAACGCGTTTTCCATGACGCCAACCGTCCAGACAATGGCGGCGTCGCCACCAGCGCCCGCGGCCAACGACGGATCACCGCCGTGCCAGTACGAAGACGACTCGGCGACCGGGGCACTGAAGGCGAGCGTGGATTGAGCGGCCCATCCTTCAGAATCCTGCGAGACGACATACACTAGTCCCGAGTTTAGCCAAGTGAGTTCGGCGGCGCCGTTTGAAAGAATCGCGGCCGAAACATTGCTGGCGACGCTGCTGCCAAGAGTGGCTATCTCGCTGAACTGACCGATCGACGCGTCGAACGCCCGAACGCCCACGACTGCTCCAACGTACGTGGTCATCGCGCTCCATGCGATCATGTAATTACCGTTCGCATCCATGACCACGCTGGGCTTTTCGACGTATGTATAACTTTGCGCCGCGGCGCCGCAGACAAAGACGGGCTGGCTGTCGATCGGCGTTCCATTCGCCGCAAATCGCCGGGCGTAAACGCCGTACCCTTCGGCGCCGACGCCATCCCACGCGAGCACGTAATTTCCAGCGTCATCCGAGGCCGAAGCGACCCCAACCGTCCAATTGCCGATGTTGGTGGTCTGGCTCGCGACCGTGCCTACGGCGGGCGTGATCATGATGGAAAGCTGATTCGTTCCCGAGCTGAATGCGCTTTGACCGCCGCCCACCGCCGCGTTCGCCGTGCTTTCGGCGGAACCGGAGCTTTGATCCCAGCCGCAGTAGGTGATCGCGTCGGAAATCGTGCCGAGATATGCATCCGAGGTCAAATACCGGACGAGGTTTTGACCACCGCCATCCGCGGGCAGCAGGAAGGCGTTCGTCGGTGAAACGGCCGGAACGTCGGTCCAACTGGCGCCACCATCGGTGCTGTATTGAACTTGGCCATGCGCGAGATCGGCGCCGGTAATGGCGATGCCCTGGCCGTGTCCGACCATCACGCCTTCTCCGCTCACCAAGCTGTCGATGGTCACGCCTTGGTTAAGCGTCGTTCTGGCGGCTTCGTTGCGGCCGAGTGTTTCGCTGGGCTGGCTGGCAGCGAGCGTCACTTGGTCGATGTCGACGTCGACCATCGCATCGATGAAATTACCGGCGGAGTCGGTGGCTCGGACGAAGATGATTGCCGTGCCCGTATAGCCGCTCTGTGCGGTCAACGCCAATTGATCGCCGCTAATCGCCGCCGAGAGTTGGCTCGATGCGACGCTATTGCTCACGACGCTGTATGTCAACTGATCGCCGGCCGAGGTATCGAGGTCGTTGAAGTATTGGGATAGGTCCGTCGACTGCGAAGCATTTTCGACCATGTCGATCGCCGCCACGCTGTTCGCCGTGAGCGGCTGGTCAAACTGAAATCGTTGGAAATACACTTGCGAGGCGGTCGACCAAGTCAAGCCGAAGATTCCGACGCTGGAGGCCGACGCGGCAAAGCTCTCGACGCCGCTCGAATTGTCCACCACGACTTGCGGCGTCGCCAACAGCGGTGTGCCCAAGCCGGAGTCGTCGGGCGTGTAGAACTGGGCCATCATGTCGTAACCACCGGCGGCGTCCGCTTGCTGCCAAGCCACCATCAACTGGCCGGTGGTCGGATCGATCGCCATCGAGGCGCTGGAAACGCCCGAGCCAGTGGCGATGGTGTCGATGTTTCCGCTGGGCACTCCGCTCGATGAGATCGTCGTGGCTTCGAGGCCGATGAAGTTGCCGCCGCTGTCGAACGCCTGCCAGGCGACGATCGTGGTTCCATCGGGCTCCATCACCGCCGAAGCATTTTGGCAGATAACTCCGGATGGGGTAAGTTGGATCGGGCCGGAGCCAATCAGGTTTCCGTTGGCGTCGAGGAGAGTGACCCAAATGTCTCCGAACTGGTTATCGTAAGCAATTGCTTGCCCCTGTGAGCCCGCGGTGCTTTGCTGGCCGCCGTTGCCCCAATACAGTTGCGTAAGAGCGCCAAGGGTGGGTGCTTGCGTGCTCACCCAATTGGGAGTGGAGGTTACCAACATCACATCGGTCTGGTTTTCCCAGTTGTATTGATCGTCGGTGTAGGTAACGCTGAAGGCCCCACTCGGCAAGATGCTAACCACAGCATTGATGTTTTCGCGAGTGGGATCGCCAAGGCTAAAAATCGGTCCAAAACTATCCGTCGTCGCGTCGAAAATTCGGCCCGCGACTTGATATTGATACTGAGAATCATTGCGATAACTCCACACGACGACAAAACTGCCATCGGCCGTCATCGCCGCCGACACACTGAAGTAATCAGGATTGATGTTATCTTGTCCGCTGATGCAGATCGGGGACGAGTCGATCGGCGTGCCATCGGCCTTGAATCGTTGCACGTAGACGCCCGCACTCGCGAAGGGCTGGCCGGTCCAAACAAGCACATAGTTTCCCTGGGCGTCGTATGCCAAAGTTGCCTTGACCCCGTTGCCCAAGTAATCCACGGAGGGTTCCGTGGTCGGGGCGCCGACCATGGGGGAAACAGAGAAGGTGACTTTATCGACGGCCACGCTGAACGGCGAGGATCCCCCGTTCGTAGTTGTGTCGGCATACGCGCCAGCGCCGCCGCCCGTCTGATCCCAGCCGCGGAAAGTCACCGTGTCGGCGACAGTTCCGATAAACCCGCTATTGGCGACGAACCGGATCGCGGTGACACCGTCGGCCGGCAACAGCAAGGCGTTGGAATTCGACACGCTGCCGACACTTTGCCACGTATTGCCGTCGAGCGTGTACTGCACGATGCCGTCGGCGGAGTTGACCGCCGTAATTGCGATTCCTTGCCCATCGCCGGTCGGCACGGACTCATGGGCGACCAGGCTGCTGACGAGCATGCCCGGGTTTGACGCCGCCGAGCGCGGAATGGTCTGCGAATAACCCACGGGAGCGAGATGCACGAAGTCGCTCACGAGCAACGTTAACGGCATGTCGACAAAAAGCCCGGCAGAATCCATGGCGCGAATGTCGAGGTGGGCGACGCCTGGCGCGCCCGCCGCCAAAGTCAGGCTGAGTGTGCTACCGGTGAATGTTGCGCCGGTAATCAAGCTCGTGTTGTCATCCGATTCAACCGAGTACGTAAGCGACGATCCGCTTGGATCGGTGAAATCACCGCCCACGTCGATGCTCGCGGCCGTGTCGCCTGGAGCGACCATCAAGGGGGCGACCGGCTGAGTCGAAGCGACAAGCTGCGGGGGTTCTTGAATCGTGTACGGGTCCGTGAATATCTGCTGCGATTGGCCATCCCAGGTGGGATGTGTCCAGGCAAGATCGAAGTCCTCCACGACGCCGCTGGCCACCGCCGCGCCGCCGCCGCCGTTGACAAACCCTCCGTAGCCCGTTGCCTGATCAAGCGTATTCTGATCGATCTGGTCCAGCCAGAAAGCGGAGCCATCGAGTTCGCCGTTCGGATCGATAAGCTGCCCTTCGGTTCCTAGAGGGTAGTCGATGCCGGCGTCGTACCAAGTGATGAGCGCATAACCGGTCGCATCTACACCGACCCCTAGAGTTTGCCGTGTGCTGGCATCGCCCGGCGCGCGATCGATGACCAGCGGCGCGGATTCGATGGGGGCCCCATCGACGTCGTAGGTTCGCACACGAACCGAGTTATCGTCGGAACTGGTCCAACCGATGGCAAACTGGCCATTGGCGCCCACGCCCACCGCCGGATAGTTGCCGGTGTCGCCGGAACTGCCGACCAGGAACGCCGGACCTTGAGCCAACCCGTTGCTATCGAGATACAAGCCATATATCTGCGAGGACCAATTCCAGGCAATCACGAATGAGCCGTCGGATCCCATGCCGACCGATGGTTCGCTGGAGCCAAACCCACAAGCCTGCTCCACAGTTCCGGTCGCGACGCCGACCGCGGAGTACGTTTGATAGTAAACGCCAGGACTGCCGGATGTATCGTTGTCGCACCACGCAATGACGAATTGTCCGCTGGCGTTCATGGCCACCGACGGCTCGGAGGCGATGACGCCGGTCGGACTCGCCTCGAAAGCGGCGCGGGAAGTCGTGCCGTCGGCGTTGTACATCTGGGCCCACACGGAGTCGTTGCCCGACGCATCCGCCTGAGCCCAGGCCACGACAAAATCGCCGTTGGCCGCGCTTGCCACGACCGGCTTCGAGGCGCCGTCGATGTTCGCGCCGGGGCGCTGACTTGGAAATTGCCGCCGATCGCGGCGCCGGTGTTCGAGAAGAGTTGCCGCCAAATGGCGCCGTCGCCATACCAGACCGTCACATAGTTGCCGGAGGAGTCGCTGGCCACTGACGGCAGCGTCTGACTCGACTGCGAGTCGAGCGTGGCGGGATTGGTGGCTTGGTCGGTGCTGGTGATGTAGAAGGTCTCGGCGGCCGACTCGCCCCAATCGTTCGACACCACCACGGTGAAGGCATACATGCCCGGAGGAGCCGCGTTCGAGGACCAAGTGAATTGACCGCTGTTTGGATCGATCGACGCGCCCGCGGGCGTCTCGCCCAAACTATAGTTGAGCCCCGCTTCATAATCGCCCTCGGGATCCGTGGCTTGGACCGGAAAGGAGACAATGGCTCCCTCGCTTATGGTCCTGGAGTCAATGGGCGCAAGCTCGGGAGCGACTGCTTGCACATCGATTTCAAACCATTGTGACGCGCTCTGGCCGTAGCCGTCGGTCGCGGTGAGCACGAAATCATAGCTACCCGGCGCGACGTCGGGCGTCCAAGCGAATAGACCGGACTGGGGATCGACGCTCGCGCCATCTTCGCCCATGCTTTCATCAGTCAACGAATAAGTGAGCGACGAATACCCGCCGTCTTGTCCCATCGCGCTAAAACTCAACGGGACATTATCATCCGCCCAATAGTTCGAGACGCCCTCGAGCGACGGCGCCGGCGGCTCGCTGACATACATCGGCATGTTGGCGGACGCGCTTTCCCAGTCGCCGCCATCCTCGCTGACGGACAGTGTCAGGTTTGCCGTGCCGAAAAAACCGGGGTTGGGCGCGTAGGTCAGATCGTTCAAGAGCGAGTTGATCGTGTTCTGGTCGGAATTGATGGTGAGCGTGTTCGAGCCAAGCCCAGAAACCATTCCCGCCCAGCCACCACCTGCGTTGAGCGTTCCTTGATCGACGGAGATCGTCATTTCCAGATCGACCTCGTTAGGATCGTAGACGCTGCCTCCGCAAAAACCGGAAGGCTCGTCGCCCGTGAACGAGAGCGAGTAATTCGTCGAAATAGTCGGACCGCCGTACGAGCCGTAATCGCCGCCTGAATAGTCGATGGCCACGCTCGCCGAAGCCGATTCATAGGAGCCGTCGTATTCATACAGCGAGAGCGACAGGATGTCGCCGCTGGCCTGCCAGTTTTGCAAATACATGCCGTCGAGGGCGGAGTCGATGTCGCTGGCATATCCTTCCACTTCGACGAAGTTGCTGCCTTGATAGCCGTCCACCATATTGATTCCGGAATTGGCTAGGTAGATCGGCTCGGAACCGGTGGAAAGCACGAGCGTCAAATAGCCGCCGTCGGGGCTCGATATCGAAACGGGATCGCCGTCCGCATTGCTGAAAACAACCTCACCGCCATAACTGACGGATTCCGAACTCGGCGCGGAAATGCTCGGCGGCGATGACGGCGCATAATCGAGGGCCACGCTCGTCGACGCGGTCTGGCTCTCTTCATTCACCGAAAGCCATAGCGTGTCGTCGCCGTCTTCCGTGTAGTACACGGACATGCCGTCGAGTGCCCCATTGATTTGACTGGCGTCGCCCTCGATCACAAAATCGGTGGAATTATCGTAGCCAGATATGAAGTTGATATCGGACTCGTTGGCGAGCGTGATCAAATCGGAGCTCGTGGATAGCGTCAACGTAAGATAGCCGTTGTCAGGGCTCGAAACCGAAATCGGATCCCCGTCGGCATTGCTGAAGACGACCTCGCCGCCATAGCCGGCGGATTCCGAACTCGGCGCGGAGATGCTCGGCGGCTGCGGAGGATAATAGTCGATCGCCACGCTGGTCGAAGCCGTCTGGCTGGGTCCGCCCAGTTCATAGAGCGATAGCCAGAGCGTGTCATCTTCCCCCGGTTCTCCAATGATCGCCATGCCCTCAAGCGCGGAGTTGATCGCGGCGGCGTTGCCGTCGATCGTCAGTGAATTCGAGCCATTGGAGCCCGAAACGATCGATACGGCGTCCGAAGTGCCTAAGTAGATCGGGTCGTAGCTGGTCGAAAGCGACAGTTCCAGGTTTTCGCCGTCGGGATCATAGGCCACGACCGGATCGCCGTATTCCGTGCCGAAGTAAATCGAAGCATTGCTTTCGAAAGAAACGGAATACGGCGCGGAAATCGATGGCGGAGAGTTCTGCACGCTCAACGCAACTTGCGCCGATGCCGTGTGATCGACGCCATCTCCCGAACTCGCATCATCGTCGGCCGTGATCGTCAACGTGTCGGAGCCGACAAACCCAGAGTCCGGCGTGTAGGTAAGCCCGTCAAGCGCGTTGCTGACGTCCGTGGGCGCTCCCGACAGAACGAGCGTGGCCGTTCCCGCGCCGCTCACGGAAATGCTGCCCGCGTTTGGAGCATTCAGAGTCCCACTGCCGACCGACAAGGTCAGGCTCATCGTCGCGGCGTCGGCGTCCGTGACGGTGATCGAGTTGCCATTATCGCCGGAAAACGTCAACGCATCGTCGACGTTCATGGATTGGGAGCCGGGCTCCGAGATGCTCGGTCCCGCGCTCAAAAGCGTGGCAGCCATGACGTCGGTCGCGGAGCTGAAAGCCGTCGAGCCGCCGTTGGCGCTGGCGTCTTCGTAAAGCCCGTTGTCGCCCGCGTCTTGGGTTTGGTCCCAAGCGCGGAAGGTGATCGCGTCGGAGATATTGAACGGCGCCTGGGTTCCAGACGCGTTGACGTCGACGCGCACAAGGTCGAGACCATTCGAATCGGCACTCAGCAAAAGCGCATTGCTGTCGGAGACGCCGCTGATCGTGGCCCAAGTGCTCCCGCCATCGACGCTGAATTGCACCGCGCCCTGGGATACATCGACCGCCGTGATGGCGATGCCTGGCGAGCCGCCGGTGTCGACCGTCTCGCCGCCAACGAGAGCTGACACGGCGATGCCGCTGTTCGTCGCCGGGGCCACCCCCGCCGGGAGCGTTTCGACCAACGAGGTCGCCGCCAAAACGGGCGCCGCGTGTAGAAATTGCCTGACCTCGAGAGACTCGATTTGATGCCGCCGTGCTTCGCGACGATGACTCCGTTTTTTCCGAACGAATCCCAACGATTCCCAGGTCCGCTTCCAAGATTGCGGAGGCAGTTTCATCGAGTCGCTCCAATTACGAGGACATCAATTTCCGTGCTCGATCGCGTCGAATTCGTCGGTCGGCGCGCACTATGCGCACAGCACGAACCCAAACGGTCTTGCCGCTTATTTCTGAAAGGGAGAGCAAGACTCGGTGAAAGAAAAGAAAGAGAGCGAAACCATTTGGGGGGCTCGAAGCACAACGGGCCGCACCACGCCGCGAAGCAATATAACAGCCATATTGCGGATTTCAACTATGCGATAAAAAGTTTTTTTTCTTTCGCGGTTCGACGTCCCCTCAAGTCCATCTGTCGTGCGGATTTCCGAGACAAAAGATTTATCGAGTGAACATGCAAGTTTGGAAAAAACCGGCGGTTGGGTACAATCCGCTTGTGCTTCGTTACCTTGGTCCAATCCAATCCAATACGTTTCGCCGCTCGAAACACACGTTTCTAGGCGAATCTGGCGATAATCCGACCGCCCTTCCAAAACATCATGTCGACGGAAACATCAACAAATCGCCCGATTTCGTCCCGATCTTTGACGCTTGCCGTCGAAATCTCGGCGGGCGAACTGATCGACAAAATTTCGATCCTGGAAATCAAGAATCGCAAAATCGTCGACCCGCGGAAACGGTCCCATGTGCAGCGGGAGCTCGCATCTTTGCAAGAGACGCGAGACCGGGCGTTGCCGGCATCGCCTGAGCTTAAGGCCCTCGCGGCGGCGATTGCTGAAGTGAATTTCGCCCTTTGGGAGATCGAAGACGCAATTCGCGAACAGGAGCGATTGCGGGATTTCGGACCCCGTTTCATCCAATTGGCGCGCGATGTGTACCGGACCAACGACCGGCGATTTGAACTGAAACGTCAAATCAACGAACTAGTCGGCTCATGGATCGTCGAGACCAAGCAATATGCCACCCACACTCTATCGCCGCAATAAGAGCCAATCCGGCGCGGCGTCCGTCATAAGATCAATCGCTCGTGATACGATGCGCACCCAATAATTTGCATCTTGCGCCTGGATTCCGTGAGAGACGGTCGCGCGGCAACGAACGACCGATTTAGCCTTTCGCTGGCCGCCAGTGCTACATTCAACACCGCGCAACCCGGTCTGCTTTTATCGCGCGGCGGCTTCTTGCCCTCCGCCGCGCAGTCTCGAACCAGCGATCGATCTCTTCGATCACCGCCTCGCGCCGCGTTTCGGCTCGCAGGGCCACGATCGCCGACGCGACAAGCGTCGTCTCGCCGACGCCGGTTGCAGGGTCCCGGGCCGCCCGCCGCGCCTTTTGTAACTGCTCGTGTATCGTTTCAAGCTCGTCACGCCGCGCGAAAAGTTGCGGGTCGGAGCCGAGATTCGAAAACTGCCGCTCGAGACGCGCAAGTTCGCGGTCCTTGTCGTGGACGTTCGCGCCAAGTTCATTAGCCTCGATTCGCGCTACCACGCTTTTCCTCGCCAAGCGATCAACGAGCTCGCCCGCGTCGAGCCGCGTTTCAAATCGGTCGCGCCGCTTTCGGGCGACAAGCTTTTGTAGCTCAACCGCCATGCGCTCGAATACCGGCGCCCAATTGTCGAACTCCGCTTGGCGAAAGATGCGCATCGAGGGATACCAGGGAGAATCCGACCGTTCGAGCAGCCATCGCCAATCAGGAGCGTGGGGAATCGCGAGCCACACGGGCGCTCCCAGCGCACTGCCAAATGCGCCAGCGCCGTATCGGAAGTAATGAACAAGTCAAGGTTCATCATCGCGGCGGCGGTGTCCATGAATGGACCCGACGCGTCATCGATCTGGCCACCCAATTCCGTGACGCTGAAACGGGCTTCCTTGATTTGTTCCACGCCATGATTCCGCTGCAAACTGACCAGCCTCGCGCCTTTCACCGCCGCCAGGGGCGCAAAGTGGGCGAGCGCAATCGAACGGCGCCTGTCGCCACGGTACTTGGGATTGCCCTGCCAGTTGATCCCCACCTTGAACGCATCAATGTAACCAAGCTCTTCCCGCCAGCGGGCAATCAATTCCGGATCAGCGAAAAGATATGGCGAGGAAGCTGGCACGCTATCAAGCCGCGTCCCAAAGATGCGGGGCAAGCTCAATAGCGGAATATGCAAATCGAACTCCGGCAGTTCGCCTCCTTCGAGACAGACGCCGTCGATCATTGGCGATAGCGTCAATATCTTCATGAGCGGCCTGGGTGCTCGCACCAGCACTCGGCCTCCCCGTTCCTTCACCTGCGCGGCGTAGCGGATAAATTGAAAGGTGTCGCCGAGGCCTTGCTCGGTATGCAATAGAATTCGCCGGCCCTCAAGCGGCTCGCCGTTCCACTGCGGCTGCTTGAAGTTGCGAGATTGAAAGTCCTTGCATTTCCATCGCCATTCGTAGTCTTCCCAGCCCCGCGCAAAAATCCCCGATAAGCAATCGAGTTAGCGCTCGATTCATATGCGCGTCCGGATAATCGCTCCGGAGCGCCGATTGCCTTGTCAAACTCGGCGAGCGCGGCGTCAAGCTGGCCGAACTCGGTGAGCGCGATGCCCACATTGCTATGGGCCTCCGGGTAATTTTGCTTGAGCTCGAGCACTTTGCGGTACATGACCAGCGCTTCATCGAAGTTGGCCTCTTGCGTCAGCACGATCGCCAGATTGTTGTGCGCTTCGGCATAGTCGGGCTTCAAGCGAATCGCTTGCCGATAACTGGCGATCGCCTCAGCTCGCTGGTTTTGCTGCGCTAGCGCAATCCCGAGATTATTGTGGGCGCCGGCGAACTTGGGTCGCAACCGGATCGCTTCGCGATAGTGTTGCACCGCTTGTTCGAACTCGCTCTTGCGGGCTCGCGTGATGCCCAAGTTGTTGTGCGCGTCAGCATGCTGCGGCCGCAGTTCGATGGCTTTTTCGAAACTCCGAACCGCTTCGTCGTACTTTTTGAGCTCGCGGAGCACATTGCCCAGCCCGTTGTGAAACTCCGGTTTGTTCGGCGCGAGACTTATTGCTTTTTCCAGGCACGGTAGCGCTTCTTCAAGGCGACCTTGGTCGGCGACGGCATGCCCCAAACTCGCATGCCGCACCGCCAACTGGGGATCGAGTTCGATCGCTCTGCGAAAGCAGGGTTCTCCTTCGGCAAACTTGCGGCGATCGACCAACGACAGGCCGAGATTCTGATGGGCTTGGGCGAATTCGGGCCGCAGTTCGATGGCTCGTCGGTACGACGTTTCAGCCTCATCGAAGCGACGGTGCTTACAGAGCGCGATGCCTAGGTTATTGTGGGCTTCCGGATATTGATCCCGTAGCCGCACGGCTTCGCGGAGATGCTCGATCGCCTCCTCGATCAAGCCTTGGTTTTGCAGCGCATTGCCCAGATTATTCTGCGCCTCGGCCAAGTCGGGGCGGATGGCCAAGGCTTGGCGAAAGCTGGAAATGGCTTCATCGAGCCGTCCCCTTTCGGCCAGCCGCACGCCGATGCCGTTTAGCTGCACCGCGCTCGGCGGAGTCAGGCCAAGTTCACTCGGCTGCTGGTCACTGGCGGCGGCGAGTTTCTCTTGCAAGGTCGCTGCCATGCGATCGAACACCGGCGCCCAATCGTCCGGTTCCGGCTGTCGAAAGAGCCGCAGCGACCGGCGCCAAGGGCTATCGTCCCGATGTAGCAGCCAGCGCCAATGAGCCGCATACGGCAATGCCACCCAAGCCGGCGATCCCAGCCCCGCCGCCAATTGGGCCAAGGCCGTATCGGCCGTGATCACCAAGTCCAGGTTATTGACCACCGCCGCCAAATCTTGCCAAATGCCGTCGGCATCGTCCAAACGCGCGCCTAAATCGGTAACCGCGAACGGTGCTTCGGCCAACTGCTCCCGGGCTTTCCCTCGTTCAAGGCTTACCAGATGCACGTTCGGCAGCGCTGCCAGTGGCGCAAAATGGGCCAGTGGAATCGAGCGACGATCGTCTATGTCTGCTTGCCACTGGATGCCGATGCGAAACGCGCAGATAGCTCAGTTCATCGCGCCACCTCGCAATCCGCTCCGCATCCGCAATAAAATACGGCTCGTCCGGCGGGATCGTGGCCAGAGTCGTGCCGAACAAGCCCGGCAATCCCAGAAAAGACTCGTAGTAGTCGAACTCCGGCGGCCATTCGTCGTCTGCAAAGACGCGATCAATAAAAGAACAGCTCTCCAAGAGTCGCGCTATCGGCCGCGGCGCCTGCGCGTATACCGCCGCGCCGCTCTGCTTGACGCGCCGTGCATAACTGGCAAATAGGAACGTATCCGACGGATCCGCATCGCAGCATAGCAGCAATTTCCGATCGGTCAGCGGCTCACCGGTCCAACGCGGCTGGGCCACCCGCGGCGACATTCCCGGCTGCTTCCAGCGCCAAGTGACATCGCCCCAGCCCTCGGCAAAGTTGCCCGTAATCAGTCTTAAATGCGCCCGGTCGACATGCGTTGCCGAGGAATTCGGCTCGATCGCCACCGCACGGTCGAAATGCCGTGCGGCTTGCCGAAAACGCCGCTGCGCCGTCAGCACTCTTCCCAGTCGGTGATGGGCTCTTGCCGATTTGGGCTCCAATTGCACCAAGCGTTCGAGCGCTTCCGTGGCGCCGACCAGATCGCCAATCCGTTCGAGCAAGGCTGCTAAGCGTCGATGCGCATCCACCAAGCGAGGATCGATGCTCACCGCTTGCCGAAACGCTTCGGCTGCTTCTTCAAGGCTGCCGTGCTCGACCAGGGCCCGCCCCAACTGCAAATGCAATTGCGCCACGCGCGGCGCAAGCTGCACCGCCCGGCGAAATGCCGCAACCGCGGCGGGCCATTGCCCTTGCTCGGCCAATGCCAATCCCAGATTGCCATGAGCATCCGCGTAGGCTGGCTTCAGACGCAACGCTTGCTCAAACGCCGCGGAGGCCTCGTCGAATCGTCTTTGTCCGGCCAAGGCGGCGCCGAGGTTGTTTTGGGCTTCCGCATGATCGGGACGCAACCGCAAGGACTCTCGATAAGAGGCTTCGGCCTCGGTCCATTCGCTCCGCCGCGCGTGGGCGATACCCAGGTTGTTGTGCGCGTCGGCGTACTGCGCATTCTTGCGGATCGCTGCGCGGTAATGCTCGATCGCCGCATCCACCTCGCCTTGGTCCCGCAAGGTGTTGGCGAGGTTGTTTTCGGCCTCGGGATAGTTCTCTCGCTCTTGTAAAGCGCGGCGGAAGCTCTCCGCCGCGTCAGCAAGCTTCCCTTGGCGGGCAAGACAAATGCCGATGTTGTTATGCGCGTCGGCGTACGACGGCTGGCGCTCGATCGTCTCGCGAAAGGCTCTAATCGCCTCGTCATCCTTGCCTGCCTGATAGGCGACGAGGCCCAGCAAAAACCAAGCCTGCGGAAAATTTCGGTCCTGATCGAGAATCTGCCGGCAGGCGCTCGGCCCGCGGCAACCGGCCGGCGCGATAATGCGATCGAGCCTTTTCGAGAATCTCAGCAAGCATGGCAGCGGAGGAATCGAGGGATGGATCGAAGCGATATGCAAAACGGAATGGCCACGAGTCTCGGAAAATTATAGCGTCCCCGCCAGCAGCCTCCAGATCCTTGCCTCCTGAACCGCTGAAAGCGCGAGTAATTCGAGAAAGACGCGCTGGCGGAGTGGTGGAGGCGACGGCACGACTGCTTGAATTGGCGCGGGATCGATGGAGCGAAGGCGGGACAATTAGGATAAGCGTTTGCCGTTTTTCGATTGCGAGGAAGCGGACGACCGGCCAATTCGATTGCGCCTCGGGACGCCGGCGCCTTAGCGAGCGGGTGGATGCTGCGGCACGGGCGGGAAGCGGTTCGATTATGGAAAATCGAAATTAGCGGCGGATGTTGCAGGCGAGGTAGGTGGCGATTTAGACGGCGATGAGCAGTCCGGCTAGCGTTATAACGAACGCTCGGAGCGTGCGCTCTGAAACGTCAAGCGCCACTAGCGACGCCGGCATCGTGCTCTGGTCTCAAAACTTCGCTACGCGCCTTGCGAACAGAGTCCTGGTTGCAATGATTGGTGATCATCGCAACCAGCAAATTGATGCCCACTTCTTCTTTGCCGCCCGACCCCTCTCCAGCCGTGAACGCCGATGGCGAAATTCCTCGTGACTTGGGAACTGGGCGGCGGACTGGGGCACCTCGGCGGACTCAAGCCGGTCGTCGGCGAGCTCGTTCGTCGCGGGCATCGGGTCGACTTGGCCCTGCGAGATCTGACGCATGCCGGCCGGGTGTTCGGCGATGTCGACGTGTCGTATTGGCAGGCGCCCTTTTCACTGCCGCGGCAGGCGCCGGGAATGGACAAGCCCGAGACGTTTGGGCAGATGCTGGCGAACGTCGGTTTCGGCGACTACGAGCGGCTTTCGATCGGCGCCGCGGCTTGGCGATCGATCTTTCAAGCGACAAAACCGGACGTCGTGCTCTTCGAACATAGCCCCATGGCGCTGCTCGCGGCCCGAGAGCATGAGTTTCGCCGCGTCGTGATCGGGGTCGGGTTTTCGTGTCCAACGACCGAGCCGGATTTGCCTCGCCTGCGTGCCCAGGCGTCGGCCAATCCGCCGGACCCCGCCGCCGACGGAAGGGCCCTCGGAAATGCGCGCCAATTACTCTTGGCCCGTGGCCAGCCGCCACTGGAAAGCCTTGCCGATCTTTATCGTCAGGTCGATGCCACGCTACTTTGCACGTACCCGGAGCTCGACCATTTCGGGCCGCGATCGGAGATTCGCTATTATGGATGTCAGCCCGACGCGTTCGGCAAGCCGTTTCGCTGGCCGCCCGGCGATGGCAAGCGGATTTTCGTTTACCTGAAGCCATTTCCCGCGCTCGGGGCCCTGCTGCAATGCTTGGCCACATGGCGCTTTCCGACGGTGGCTTATCTCGATCGCTTCGATCCCGCGCTCGAGCGGCGTCATGCTACCGTGAACTTGCATTTCCATCGCGAGCCGCTCGACATTTGCCAAGCCGCGGCCGAGTGCGACTTGGCGATTCTTAACGGCGGGCACGGAACGCTCGCCGCGATGCTGCTCGCCGGCAAGCCCTCCTTCCTGCTACCGCTCTACTGGGAACAGCTCATGCAAGCTCGCCGAGCGCGTCAGGAAGGTTTTGCGGACCTCGCCGACCCAGGCAACCCAACGGCCGTGGAAACGAAACTGCGACAAGTGCTCGCGTCGCCCACATATGGCGAAGCCGCCCGGGGCTTCGCCGAGAAGTACGCCACCCACGACTCCGCCGCCACCTTGCGAGAACTGGCGGATGATTTAGAACGCCTCGCGGGTGCGTCGAGGCAATGAAGGATGGCCGATTTCAAGTCGCTCGACATCCAACCGCCAGATGTTCGGATCGGCCCGTTTATGCGAAAGTGGCCGGAGAACTCACCGCGAGAACTGAGAAGTAGTGATCGAGTGCGGGCGATAAGCGAATTGAGATCGCGGCTGGAGTCGCCCGCAAACCGACGAGCGAGGGGGCGTCATGATTGCGCTGCATGATTTCATCACGGCGAGTCGGCAGATTCTGGCGGACGAGGTGCTGCTTGTGTAACTCCGTGGTGGCGCGCCTCGTTTCGAGCAGGGTTCCTTTCGGGGAGCTATTTCGCCGGTCGCGAAACCGACCGGCCCGCCCGTTAACGCCCGACGCCGAGAAATCGGCGGTCGGGCGTTTCGCGTTTCTGGCCTTTTGCCGCAAGGGTTTGCGACGACTCCGCCGCCGCTCCCGGCGATCTCCGTTTCGAGAGAGATCAATCGGGGTCCGAAGGGAACCCCCAAGGTTCCTTTCGGACCCTCGAATCTCGATCCAAAACTCTCCAAATCTCTGGTTAACAACCCTCTCGGAGTTAACAAGCCGTTCCCTTTCGGACCCTCGTTTCGTCATCTCGAACTCGCGCCGGGTAGGTTAACAGAGAGAGGCATCGCGCACTGCTCGCGATGCCGAATGCTCCCGCCAGACAGCGCGCCCGTCGCCAAGCGAAGGTCGCTGTGGGCCACTCCACTGCAATTTTGCGGAAAGCGAGATGCCCCATGCGACCGATCGACGATCCGACCTTCCTGACGCCCGACGAGCGTCTCTCCGAAGTGGCCGGCATTTTCGCGGCCGGCGTTCTACGCCTCCGCGCCGAGCGGCGCTCCCGGCCGCCGATCCCGCCCCGGAAATCTCGCCGGAATCCTGGCCGACATGCCTTGAGGTTCCCGCCAAAACCGTGCTCAGTGTCCACCTGGGTTAACGGTTTTCGAGAACTCAAACCAAGGAGAGACGCATGGAACTGAACGTGGGCAAGGAGCTCGCCGCGCTCCAGCGGATGAGCGTCAGCGAACTGCGGGCCAAGCACGCCGAAGTGTTCGGCGAAGAAACGAACGCCCGCCATAAGCAGTGGCTCGTGCGCCGGATCATCTGGCGAATACAGGCGCAGGCCGAAGGCGACCTGTCGGACCGCGCCCGCCAGCGGGCCTCCGAACTGGCTAACGACGCGGACCTGCGTTCCTCCGCCCCCAAGGCAACCGTCCGCGCCGCGGCGCCCGCGCAGCGCGTCGCAACGACGACGCTCGCCGTGGCTGGCGATGATCGCCTACCCATGCCGGGCGCGGTCATCACCCGGCGGTACAAGGACCAAACGCTGGAAGTCCGTGTCCTGCCCAAGGGATTCGAGTTCGAGGGCCAGGTCTACAAGTCGCTCAGCGCCGTGGCCAAGAAGATCACCGGCGCCCACTGCAACGGCTATTACTTCTTCCGCCTCGGCGGGCAAGGGAGCCCCAAATGAGCAAGGCCAAGACTCGGAACCAACCGGCGGCGTCCCAACAGATTCGCTGCGCGATCTACACTCGCAAGTCGACCGACGAGGGCCTCGAAAAGGAATTCAATTCGCTCGACGCCCAACGGGAATCGGGCGAGGCGTATATCAAGAGCCAAGAGCACGAAGGCTGGCGGTGTCTGCCAGACAGGTACGACGACGGTGGTTTCACCGGCGGCAACATGGACCGGCCGGCGCTCAAACGCCTTATGGCGGATATCGAGGCCGGCAAGATCGACAGCGTCATCGTGTACAAGGTGGACCGGCTCAGCCGTTCGCTACTCGACTTCGCCAAGATCGTGGAAACCTTCGACCGGCATCAGATATCGTTCGTCAGCGTGACGCAGCTCATCAACACCGCCACATCGTTGGGTCGGCTGATGCTCAACGTCCTGCTTTCCTTCGCCCAATTCGAGCGCGAGATCATCTCCGAACGGGCGCGGGACAAAATCGCCGCCGCCCGCCGCAAGGGAAAGTGGTCGGGCGGAATGCCGCTGCTCGGCTACGATGTGGACCCGCTCGGGTCGAAACTCCTGGTCAACGAAGACGAAGCGGCTCGCGTGCGGGCCATCTTCGAGTTGTACCTGGAGCACCAGTCGATGATCACGACGGTCAAGGAAATCGACCGGCGGGGCTGGGTCAACAAGCGCTGGACGACCCGCAAGGGGCACGATCGGGGCGGCAAACAGTTCACCAAAACCAGCCTGTACAAACTGCTCACCAACGTCGCCTATGCCGGCAAAATCAAATACAAGGACGAGGTCCACAACGGCGAACACGCGGCCGTAGTGAACGCCGACATCTGGCAGCGGGTGCAGTCGCTGCTGGGTCGCAACGGTCGCACGGGCGGCGCGGAACAAGTTCGGCGCGCTGCTCAAGGGCCTTCTGCACTGCGTTCCGTGCGGCTGCGGCATGTCTCCCACGCACTCAACCAAGAACGGCAACAAGCGGTATCGCTACTATGTCTGCAACCGGGCCCAGAAACGAGGTTGGCACGATTGCCCCTCGAAGTCCATTCCGGCGCCCGAGATCGAACGGTTCGTGGTCGAGCAGATCAAATGCATCGGCAAAGACCCGACGCTACTCGGCGAGGTCGTCGCCCAAGCCCGCAGCCAGGGCAAGACCCGCTTGGCGGAACTGGAAACCGAACGACACGGCCTCGAACGCGAACTGACCCGTTGGAACACCGAGGTTCTCAAGTTACTGGAACAGATCGCCCCGGGCGACGCCAATACGCCGGCCACGGCCCGCTTGGCCGACCTTCAAGACCGGATAAGTGGGGCGGAACGCCGCGCAACCGAGGTCCGCGAACAAGTGCTGGCGTTGAGCCGCGACTTGTTAGACCAGCGCGAGGTCGCCAAGGCGATGTCTATCTTCGACCCGGTGTGGGACTCGCTCACGTCCCGCGAACAGACTCGCGTCGTTCAGTTGCTCGTGGAGCGCGTCGACTACGACGGGGCCAACGGCAAAGTTTCGATCACCTTCCATCCCATTGGCATCCAGACGCTGGCCGACGAACTGGCCAGCCAGAATACGGAGGACGCGGCATGATCAAGCCGATCACCCTCGAATGCAGTATCCATTTCCGTCGCCGCGGTCGCGGCAACCGCAAAGAGATCTGTCGCGGCGAGTCGCCCGCCGCCGCAGTCAAGCGCGTTCCCGGCCGGGTGCCCCGTATCGCCCGGTTCATGGCGTTGGCGATTCGTTTTGAACGGTTGATCCACGCTGTCGAGGTGACCGACTATGCCGAATTGGCCCGCCTGGGGCACGTCACCCGTGCCCGAATCACTCAGATTATGAATCTCCGGTTGCTGGCCCCGGACATCCAGGAGGAACTTCTTTTTATGCCCCGGATCGAGCGCGGCCGAACCCCGGTCCATTTACGCCAGCTCCAACCGATCGCGTCTGTGCCGGACTGCGCAAGCAGCGGCAACTATGGCGCAATATGACGACCGCGGAAAACGAGTCGTTCTTGTGAGCCACCGGCCGGTCAGCAAGTTGTACGCGAGGCAACGAGATCTCGTCTCGGATATCACCGACCGGTTAACCGACAAGGGAAGACGTCCTCTGCATGTTGCCGTCGAGGTGAACAAGTCGAAGAATCTTGGCGGTGACTTCTCGCAGCGCAGCCGATCGTTTCTATTCGCGGCAATCGCCGCGGTGGTCGCGCGAGCGTTTGGCCGAGATCGTATCCGTTTCTATGAAAACGGTGTATGCCCGCTCGCTCAAAGGCAACGACATTCGCACCGCCCTCAATGTGCTGCGTGACGAAGCGGCGCTCCAAGGTCTGTATCCGCCGACCAAGATCGCCCCGACCACGCCCGACGGCCGATTCCCATACAGCGGTTCCCAGGAACCGCCGCTCAGCCGCCGCGAGCGGTTGGCTCGCTATCTGGCGGCCGACGCCAAGGGCGACAAGGCCGAACTTCGGCTGGTCGACCATGTCACGCCCACCCGCCTTTTCCACCTTCCCGATACGACGTTTCCGCTGCTCATGCTGCATGTCATGGCGCTCGCCTACATCAACCAGCAACTCGAACAGGCCGCCATGTTCATGCTGGCCCGCTGGCGATATTTGGCGGACGGCGACGCGGATGGCACGTGGACGCTGGTGGCTAATACCAGCGCTTACCGGTTTCGCATCGGGCTGGAGGGATGGCGGCAGTTCGCCGAAGGAATCGGAATCGATGGCGACTTTCTGGCGCGAGGCAACTACCAGGGCGCGATTCTCGACGTGTGCGCCGAACCGATTCGCGATTTGGCGCCGTCGACCGAGACGATGATGGTCTGCCTGCGCCACTACGGCCGGCCCACCGAGAAGCTGACGACCGCCGACGATCTGGCCAAGGGCTGGCGCCGGATGCTGAGGGAGATATGCGACGATTGAAAGGCAAACCCATGAACGCGAGGTTCGCGCCGTGTGGCGGCCGGTCGATCGGACGGGCCAAGGATCCCACCAACAAGAAAACGCCCCGACGTGGCGCTGCCGCCGCGGAGCGCTGACTTAGTTCGCGCCGGCCGGAACTCGTGGGACTGTCACGGATGGGCTCGCTTCCGAAAAAAATCCGCGATCTCCGACTTGTCAGCGTTCCCGCGGGCCACCGCCAGGGTCAATGCGACCAGCCCGTCTTCGTCTGCGTCGATATCAATGTCGTTCATGGCCAGGAAGATGATCGCGGCAGCCGCGCCGGTGCGTTTGTTTCCATCGATGAACGGGTGGTTCTGAACGATGTGGTAGTGGTACGCAGCCGCCATCTCGAACACGTCTTTATGCAGGAACTGGCCGCCGAACGACGACTGGGGCATGGCGATCGCCGAAAGCAACAAGCCTACGTCGCGGACACCATCGGTCCCTCCATAGGCTTCGATCAAGCTGCGATGCGTGCGCAGGACGCGATCCAGGTCCAGGAACTCAAAACCGTCCACGGGCAGTTACTCCGCGAGCCGTTTCATCGCGCGGCCAAACCTCGCGTGGACGCTTTCCAGGGCCTTCTGGAATTTCCGTTCATCTTTCGATTCCCGCAGCGGCGTGAGGACAAGGCATTGTCCGTCGCTCATGATTTCAAACGGTGTTTCGGGGGTCGCTCGCAAGAGTTCCAAAATCGGCTTTTCAATGACCAGCGCGTAGCTATTGCCGTGCTTGGTCAGTGTTTTGATCATGGCCCAACTCCTTTTCCTTTGTTAGCACAATGTATTACAAATGTATCACCATCGGGCCGCGTTGTCAAACGCCAACCGTCGAACGAGAAAACGCCCCGACGTGGAAGGCGCCGCCGCGAAGCGGTGGTCTATGGGGCGTCGAGCGGGAAGGCGCCGCGGGGACTACCCGTTGGCGGCGAACCGCCCGCGATCGGTCTTCTTGAAGCGGGCGTCGGTCCCCTTGGTCCCGATCTCGCGCAGGATCGCGCTGTAGAGCGTGGCATGCGGGGTCTTGCCGCCGGGGCTGGTCCAGTAGCCTTTCGCGGTCATCGCCTCGACCATCTGCTTGGCGCCCAGCGGCTCACCGGCCTCGGCCAGAACCTTGGCCGAGGCGTCCAGCGCGCTCATCTTCTTGGGTTTGGTTTCCTTCTTCGGCTTGGCGGCCTTCGCGCCCTTGGCGTTCTCGGGCTTGGCGCTTTCGGCTTTGGCGGTGGACTTCGTCTGTTTCGTGGCCTTCTTCGCGGTCATGGTTCGTCTCCTGTCGTTCGGAATGCTCCGGGCGTCGAACATCGACGCCACGCAGGTCACGACAGTTACCTCAGCTGCCCCAGAACATCCAGCGCTGGCGAAGCGGAATTCTCGCAATTCTTCGGCTCGCCTGTTGGCCAAACATCTTCTCGGCTACGCGAACTCGGACCCACACTGGGCGAACTGGGTCCGAACCCGCTTGAGCTCCGGCGAGACCCGAGGTACTGACTGTCCACGCGGCCCGACGCGGCGCCGTGCTAAGGAAGAACCGGACACTCGTACCCAGCAACCACCGACCCGCAGGAACGCCCGCCATGCAAACGTATCGCCCCCGAACAGTCGACGCCACGAAGATTCTCACCCGCCGGGAGATCGGCGCCGTTCTGGCCGATCTCAAGCGCAAGGCCCCGCGTTCGCCGAATACCCGCTTGAATCTGATTCTCTTCCGTTTGGCCGCCTGTTGCGGCCTGCGGGCCAGCGAGATCGCCCATCTGCAAATGGGCGATGTGCGCACGGAACTTGCCCGGCCGCACATCCGCATTCGCACGGGCGCGTCGAAGGGCGGCCGGTCGCGAATGGTTCCACTGTGGTGGGACGCCGGCACGCTCGCCGATTTGGCCTCTTGGAAGATCAATCGACAAGCGAGCAGCGCCGAGTCGTCGGTACTCACGCGACCGTTCGTCGCCTCGTTCCGGCCGGGCCGCGTTGAAAAATCATTCTCGCGCCACACGCTCCGCAAGCGATTCCGAACGGCCTGCAAGTCGCTCGGCCCGGCCCGATTGGCGACTCTCACCATCCACCACGGCCGCCACACCTTCATCAGCCACGCCCTGGCCGGCGGCCGCACGCTAGCCGAAGTCCGCGACGCCGCCGGCCACGCGAACGTGAGCATCACCAGCGCGTACCTGCATGTGGCGGTCGACGATGACAACGTCGGCCAACTCTTCCGCTACGAGTGAACACCGACGCCGCGTCGCGCATTTCGATGTCACGGCCAACCCATCGGCCGCGTGGACCGCCCAGCAAATCGTCGAGGCGTTTCCTTATGACTCGGCGCCGCGCTGACTTGCAGCGCGATCGCGATGGAATCTATGGCGATGTGTCCCAACGACGAATCGAGAATCTGGGAATCGAACAAGTGGTGAGCGCGCCTCGCTCGCCATGGCAGAATCCCTACGTCGAGCGTCTGATCGGCTCGATCCGCCGCGAGTGCTTGAACCACGTCATCGTGCTCGGCGAGCGCCACTTGAAACGCATCCTATCCGACTACTTCGATTACTATAACAATTCAAGAACACACCTATCGCTCGACCGCAACGCGCCCAACGCTCGCGAAGTCGAGCCGCCCGAACGCGGCCCCGTGCGATCCATTCCCCAAGTCGGCGGCCTCCATCACCGCTACACCCGCGCCGCTTGACGCCGCCCGGTTCCCATGTCCCACCAACAACGGCCGACGCGCCGACGGCAAGGCCGCGCGCGAGGAGTAAAAACCGGCCCTCCGGGCCTGTTTTTACTCCAACGCCGGCGATTTTTCTTGAGCACCGCCGAAACCAACCCCGCCAAATCGACCCTACTCCGCATCGCCATCCCCTCCGATGAGGTTTTCGGGAGGGACAACACCCGCGCCGCCTCGCGCCCCCATGCTCTTCAACGACGGCCATCACGCCGAAGGGAAGGCCATGCGCCGATCAGTAAAAACAGGCCCTCCGAGCCCGTTTTTACTCCAACGCCGGCGATTTTTCTTGAGCACCGCCGAAACCGACTCCGTGAATTCGCTCCTACTCCGGATCGCCATCCCCTCCGACGAGGTTTTCGGGAGGGACGGTGGTACGGGATACTAACTCGAAAACGAGATTCTGCACATCGACTTCCAGAGATTTTATTCGAACGCGAACCTTTTCGCCTTTAGTTAAATCTTCATTCTGCGGCGTTTTGAATATTTCGCCACGACAACCACCATCAATCTCGATCGTAAAACCATTCGCATGCACCATAACAACGATTCCATCAAAGGTCGCCGACGGCGGATATCTAGACAAGATGCGGTATGGATTGCCTTCTGGATCTAAACGTCGAAATGAACCCGTATAGATATTTTTGTCGTAGTTGAGCCTCTCCACGAGCACATCTCTCTCCTGCCCAATATAAAATTGACTAATTACTTTGGGATTAGGTATCCATGCGAAATTGCTTAGCGGCACGAAGACCAAGTCTTCGCCATGGGACATAAATATCCCAAATGGTGCTATTCGCGTAACAATTCCTTTGACAACGACGCCGATCTCAATCATCAAGCCCCTCCATTGAAAATGAGCTCGAATTTTAAGGATGATAAACATTCGGCGGCCCCATCTTTAATGCGGCATTGAATTCCGCAAGCCCGTCGGGCGGTACATGCCATGCTTGTCCCGGCCCGTAAAATGTGTCGGGTTGTATGATGCCCTTAGCGACGAGTTCATCAAAAATGCCTCGAGGAATGTTTACTTCTTGAAGCCCATTTCCGTACGATGCATCGCGAAAGCCTTCCGCAATCGCCTTGTCGGTTGCAAAATATGGTCCGTCGCCAGGATATTGACTCGGATCAAAACCTTCTGTCAGTTCGCCGGCTGCGTTTAGTCTCCCTCCTTGTGGCGCTTTCCATAATGTAACAACGGCGCTCTCTTCCGGGACTCCGACCAACGCCGTTGGCGGCGCATCATTCGCCGTATTTGCGGCTTGCGCTTCCGCCTCGGGCGTTGTTACGAGGGGCTCCGTTTCTGGGGGATTCGCATTCAGACTGGCCGTTTCGCTCGTGGTGGCGTTCGCGAGCCCCTGGGCTTGTTGTTTGAACGAGGCGACTAAATTGGTGATTCCGTCGTCGACGGCGGACATGACTTTCGCGGCGAGCGGGCCGACGGCGGACGCGCCGGCGGTTACCGCGATCTGGAAGTTGTCGGCGCTTTTGCGCGAGCCGACGCCGATCTCATAAGTCTGAACCGCGGTTTCGGCGGTCGCGCCGGCCGCGGCCGCGACGGTCATCTGCGTCAGGAGCCCCGCGGTGGCCGGCAAAGCGGCCGCGGCAACGTACGCTCCCGCCACGCCGGCCACGAAGCCGGCCCGGATGCCGGCGCCGAGGGAACTCGTGAACGCGCTCGTCGCGTCCGTCGCATTATAACCCGCGAAGCCGCCGGCGACAGCGCCGGCGATACCGCCCGCAATCGCCGTGAAGGCCGTGCCCGCGCCGCCTGTCAAGAGACCACCCACCGTGCCGCCAGCTAGAGCACCTGAAATCGCGCCTGTAAAAATCCCGATGCCGACATTGATGACCGTGCTCCAGCCGCTCGGCGGGGAGACGGTGATCGTCTGCCCCGTGGCGACTTGGTTTTCGGTCTGCGAAAGGGTTACGCCTTCGGCCAGGGTGCTGGCGCCGGTGAGGTTGATCGCTTGGGCGTTCGAGCCCGCGTGCGCTGGCCAGCCGGGCGCTGGTCGTGGGGCTGAACGCATCGGTCGGCGGCCGGCTCGGCAAGGTGGGTGGCGCGACATCCACATTCGCCGCGGTCACCGGCGCCGGGGCGGCGGGCATCGGAAGGCCCTGGGGGGTCGCCGCGCCGGACTGGGCGGCGGTCGAATCGGCCGCGACAGCGCCACCGCTCCGTTGTAGGTTGCCTGCGCCTGGTTGGCGGCAAGTGTCTGGCTCGCCGCCGCCATGCTCGTGTTCAAACTCGCGGCGGCGTTGGCGGTCGTGTCGGCCATCGTCTGATTGGCGTTGGCGGTGGTAGTCTCGCTGGCGGAGAGCGCGTTCGACACGCTGACCACTTGCGCCTTCGCGGCGTCGGCCTGGCTCGCCGCTTCTTGCGAGTACACGCTCGGCGCGGACGCATACAAACCATCGACGGCCGCGTCCCAACTCGTCGCTTCGCCGATGGCATAGCCGCTGTCGGCCGCCACCTTTCGCGTGCTTTACGCCTTCGTCGTCTTGAGCGTCCATCGGCGCTGCGTGTTGCATTTCGATGTCACGGCCAATCCGTCGGCCCAGTGGACCGCCCAGCAGATCGTCGAAGCGTTTCCCTATGATTCGGCGCCGCGCTACTTGCAGCGCGATCGCGACGGAATCTATGGCGAAGTGTTCCAACGACGCATCGAGAATCTGGGAATCGAACAAATCGTCAGCTCGCCACGCTCGCCTTGGGAAAATCCGTACGTCGAACGACTGATCGGCTCGATCCGCCGCGAGTGTCTCGATCACGTCATCGTGCTCGGCGAGCGCCACTTGAAACGCATCCTGTCCGATTACTTCGACTACTACAACAATTCAAGAACCCATCTTTCGCTCGAGGGCAACGCCGCCCAATCCTCGCGAGGTCGAACCGCCCGAACGCGGCCCCGTGCGATCCATTCCCCAAGTCGGCGGCCTCCATCACCGCTACATGCGCGCCGCTTGACGCCGCCTCGCGCCCCCATGCTTTTCAACCACAGCCAACACGCCGAAGGGAAGGCCACGCGCCCAGGAGTGAAAACAGGCCCTCCGGACCCGTTTTCACTCCAACACCGGCGATTTTTCCTGAGCCGCGCCGAAACCAACCTCGCGAAATCAACCCTACTCGGCATCGTCATTCCCCTCCGACGGGGTTTTCGGGAGGGACAAGGGACAACAGGGACAGGAACAACAAGTCTGAATTCATTCACTACACCAGCCGCTATGGCTCTCAATCAGAGTACGTCCATCATTTCGTAGCGATTTCGCAATCGCGATAGCTGCGGCGTTACAGATTGCGACTTCATCAGAACGGTCGACGATTCCGTATACCTCAGACACATACAATCTTAGGCCAGCAGAAAGCCCTAATTTCCTTCGCACGAATGCCATTGCAGATAGACACAAGATGCGGACGGCGCCCGGCGAATATGCTTCACCGCTGCTCGTGCTGATTCGCGGCTCGCACGAGATATTGCATTCGAGCTTTCGCTCGTCCAGCTCAAACGCATCCAATGTAATCGCAACTAGCTGCTGGCCGCGTTTCAGTATTACGGAAGATTTCATTTCGATCTTGCCTTTACCACTGAAACGGATTGATTGCATTCGGGCTCACGGTCAATCCCGCCTTTTCGAGAGCATTTTTAACTCCATCCAATACACTGGCGCCGTGCTGGAAAGTTCCGCTGATATTATTGATTTCAATGACAACACCATTTGCATCAACAATAATCTCTCCGGCAGCCGCCGCAGGCTGACCATTACCAAGAACGGTCGGATGCATATGCGGGCCGTTAGGGACCACGTGAACAATGCCATCGGCGTCTTGTACATAAACGTATTCACCGGGCTCAAGCGGTGGGGACACCGGCTTTGATAAAGGACTTCTCGGGTAGATGCCGGCGTCGGGGTCTTGCGGCTTCACCGGTAACGCTACCGGTGGCGCGTTGTTTGCCGCATTCGCGGCTTGCGCTTCCGCCTCGGGCGTTGTTACGAGGGGCTCCGTTTCTGGGGGATTCGCATTCAGACTGGCCGTTTCGCTCGTGGTGGCGTTCGCGAGCCCCTGGGCTTGTTGTTTGAACGAGGCGACTAAATTGGTGATTCCGTCGTCGACGGCGGACATGACTTTCGCGGCGAGCGGGCCGACGGCGGACGCGCCGGCGGTTACCGCGATCTGGAAGTTGTCGGCGCTTTTGCGCGAGCCGACGCCGATCTCATAAGTCTGAACCGCGGTTTCGGCGGTCGCGCCGGCCGCGGCCGCGACGGTCATCTGCGTCAGGAGCCCCGCGGTGGCCGGCAAAGCGGCCGCGGCAACGTACGCTCCCGCCACGCCGGCCACGAAGCCGGCCCGGATGCCGGCGCCGAGGGAACTCGTGAACGCGCTCGTCGCGTCCGTCGCATTATAACCCGCGAAGCCGCCGGCGACAGCGCCGGCGATACCGCCCGCAATCGCCGTGAAGGCCGTGCCCGCGCCGCCTGTCAAGAGACCACCCACCGTGCCGCCAGCTAGAGCACCTGAAATCGCGCCTGTAAAAATCCCGATGCCGACATTGATGACCGTGCTCCAGCCGCTCGGCGGGGAGACGGTGATCGTCTGCCCCGTGGCGACTTGGTTTTCGGTCTGCGAAAGGGTTACGCCTTCGGCCAGGGTGCTGGCGCCGGTGAGGTTGATCGCTTGGGCGTTCGAGCCTGCGGCGCTGGCCAGCCGGGCGCTGGTCGTGGGGCTGAACGCATCGGTCGGCGGCCGGCTCGGCAAGGTGGGTGGCGCGACATCCACATTCGCCGCGGTCACCGGCGCCGGGGCGGCGGGCATCGGAAGGCCCTGGGGGGTCGCCGCGCCGGACTGGGCGGCGGTCGAATCGGCCGCGACAAGCGCCACCGCTCCGTTGTAGGTTGCCTGCGCCTGGTTGGCGGCAAGTGTCTGGCTCGCCGCCGCCATGCTCGTGTTCAAACTCGCGGCGGCGTTGGCGGTCGTGTCGGCCATCGTCTGATTGGCGTTGGCGGTGGTGGTCTCGCTGGCCGAGAGCGCGTTCGACACGCTGACCACTTGCGCCTTCGCGGCGTCGGCCTGACTCGCCGCTTCTTGCGAGTACACGCTCGGCGCGGACGCATACAAATTGTCGACCGCCGTGTCCCAACTCGTCGCTTGACCGATGGCATAGCCGCTGTCGGCCGCCGCGTTCGAGACGGCGGCGTCGTGAATCGCTCCGGCGATCGCCAGAGCCGCCGTTTGATCGTTCGAGGCTTGCGAGGTTTGCAGCGTGCTCGCGGCGCTGGCGAGCGAATCGGCGGCGGTGAGGTTCGCGCCGGCGGCGGCGAGCGTGTCGCTGTTTTCGAGCGCGAGCTGGGCCAAGGCATAGTCGGTGATCGCCGCTTGGTTGGCCGATTGTTGGGTTGTGGTGGCGGCGGAGACGGCGGTGTTGTAATCGTCTTGCGACCCGCCGTTCGCCAGCGCTTGCTGGGCCGCGGCCACGCTCACGGTATACGCGCCGGTGGCCGCCGCCATTTGATCGAGCTCGGTCGCCGCGGCCGGGGCGTCGGACTGGGCGAAGGCCAGCGCGGCGGCCATGTCGGAGTTCGCGCCCGTGAGCTCGTCGCCGTCGTCGGCCAGCGCGGCGTCGCGCGTGGCCAGGGCGTCGGCGTCGGAATCGGTTTGAATCGCCGAGGTGATCGCGTCGGCGGCGGATTGCCCGGTGCTCGTTTCGCCGGTCACGTAGCCGACATACGCAACGCCCGCCGGCCCGATCCAAGTGGCCTCGGTCTCGGCCCGATCGATCAGAAACGCGTCGAGCGCGGGCGAGGCGGCGGTAAAATTCGCCGCCCTGGACCACGGCCGACTGCCAATCGGCCTGGGTCACCCAGAGCGAAGCGAGCGCTTGCGCTTGCGGCGCGGCGCTGGCGGCATAGGCGGCGTTGTCTTGGTTCGTGTCCGTGGCGGCGGCGGAGTCATACGCCACGGTCCAGGTGTACGTCGCGTTGGCGTACGAATCCGCGTCGGCCTTGGCGTCTTGATTCAGGGCGTCGGCCTGATCATGAACCGCTTGGGCCTCGCTCACCGCCGCGGTCGATTCGGCGGCGGCCATGGCGCCCGACCAGGAAGCGGCGTCGCCGGAACTCGTGCCATCGCCATACGTGGCGTTCGCCTGGGCGACGGCCAATTGATAGGCGGCCGCGCTCAGCGAGGTGGCATTCGTCGCTTGGGCGGTGGTCTGGGCGGAGGTCTCGGTCGCGGTGGCGGTTTGGAGCGCCGCGTAATATGTGGCGACGGCCGCTTGATACGTGTCGACGTCGCCGCCCGCATTGTATGCCGCCGTGGCCACGTCGAAAGCGAGTTGGGCCGCGTCGTCGGTTTCCAAATTCGCGTTCTGGGCTTGAACGAGCCCGCCAGCGGTTCCTCCGCCACTATCATCGCCCACTTGCAAAACCATTTGCGCCTGGGCCGCCGCCACGCCATAGACATCGAGCGCTTGCGCCTCGGCCACTTGCAACGCCCCATCCGCCGCTTGGCTCGCCGTCTGGCTCGCGCCGGCCAGCGCCACGTCCGCCACGTCGAACGCCGTGTCCGCCGCGGTGTCGTTTTCGGTTTGCGTGGCGTCGGCGGCGCTCGTGGTTTGGATATACGCCAGATCGGCCTGGGCATAAGCATTGGCGGCCGTTTCATCGTTCGAGTCCGCTTGCTGGTCGGCCGTTTCATTGGTGGAAGCGATCGTCTGCCAGTAGGCCGTGTACGACGGCGCCACATCGCTAACCCAAGCGGCGTACGATTGGGCATACTGCGCCGCGAACAGATTCGCCGAGTCGGGCGCCACACTGGCCGCCGAGGCGGCGGCTTGAGTGCTCGCCTCGGCCGTATTGATCTGATAAGTGCCCTCGGCCGACCCCAGCGCCACGAGCTCCGTCCCGTTCGCCTCGCTCACCGTGTTTTCATACGTCGTCAGGTCGCCGCCGACCGTTTGCGTGTCGTTCACCTCGGCCTGGCCATAAGCGACTTCGTCGGTCGCCTCGTCGCCGGCCTGGGAATCGGTCAGCGTGCCGGCGAATCCGGCCTCGGCCCGGGCAAACACATTGCCCGCGGCGACGGCGGCGCTGGTGGCGGTATCGAGCGTGCCGGCCGCCCCGGTCGCCAGCGCCACATCGGCGTCGCCCAGCGTTTGGGCCCGCGCGACCATCGCTTGTTCGATGCTGGTCGTGAACGTCAGATTCGCGGCGTCGAGCGCCTGGTCCTGGGCGAGGCGCGCCTCGTCCACGGTCGCGATGTCGGCGGTGTCGGGATCGGCCAGATTCGGAGCGAGCAGCATCTGGGGATTGGCGACGATATCGGCCATCGCCGCGGCGTACACGATCCGGCTTTGCGCCGCCTCGGCCCCGGCAGCCGTGTTGTCGTACGCGGCCGTGGCCTGGGCCACCGCCACGCTGTACGTCGACTCGGCCTCGACCCCCGAGAGCGAACGATCCGCGTCGGCCGCGGCGCCCGACTCGGAGGCCGCCTCGTCGGCGTCGGCCAGCGACTCGGCCTCGGTCTCCTCGGCGCCGGCCACCGCTTGGGCGAACTGCGATTCCGCCGCGTCGTCGGCCACGGCCTGCGTCTTGACGGCCAAAGCCTGGGCATCGCTCTGGGTCACGCCTGCGGCATCGCTCTCGGAAACATACTCGAGCCAACCCGGCTCGACCGACTACTCGTAAGCCGCGCCGGCCGCCATTTCACAAATATCCTTGACAGTGACGCCCAACCCGATTTTGCGAAGGGCCATGGGCCGGCACGCCCCTACTCCCCCGGATCGAGTTTTCGGGAGGGGCGGGGACAGACGGCGTCTTTATATCGAGCTCCGCGCAGCCGACATCACGAATTCGAGCCTACTTGGGATCGCCTTCTCCTCCGATTGATTTTTGGGAGGGACAGGAACCGCACGAGATTTAAATCGAGCTATTTGTTCGCGGTCGGCGTCTGCTAATTGTCGCATCCCCAGTTTCTCATTCGCTTGAGCGCGAAAATTCAATGCTTCGATCGCGCGCGGATTGATCGCGAGCGCTCGATTGCAATTCTCGATACAGCTACGCCAGTGTTCGATTGCAAAATTTGCCTCGGCATACGAAATCCAAGCGCCGACGTCATTTGGGTTCGCTCTCACAATCGCTTCGCAATCCAACATTGCCGTCCGAGGATCATGTGATTCCATGTGCAGGATGATTCTAAGTTTTAACAACGGAATATCCGCCGCCGCCGGAATCCTCTTGGCATTGGCTTTTCCAAGAGCCTCGTCTATATCGCGAAGGCATTCGATATCTCGATGAAGCTTAGCGTACGCACCAGCCCGTGCTCTTAGATATTTCGGCTCGCGTTCGATATCGATTGACCGGCTAAAATCGTCGACGGCGTCCCTCCATTGTTGAAGCTTTTCATGCGCGATACCGCGAATAGCATAGAGTTCGGGATTCTCAGAATCGTTCGCCAATGCTAAATCGACGTCAACTAATACGCGATCGAGCATTCCAGGCGATTTGCGCTGACTTGCTTCCACTAGCCTCTGCTTGAATCCATCGCTGAGCGCCTGTTGCCGATCGAAAAGATCGCTCTTGATTTTTACGTTCGGAAACTCGGTCTTAAGCGACCGCAATTCGGCAGGCGTTATGTCTATCCCCGACGCAAAGACGGACGACAAGTGCATTCTAGAGCAGCATTCGCGGATTCCGCGCCAATCGAAATGAGTTCGCGACACGTCCAGGGATCGCAACTTCGGCAAGCGCTCGAATCCGCCAAGACATTTCCCGGAAACGGGATTGCCATCCAGCGATAGATAGACGAGGTTCGAAAGCCGGCCGACGCGGGCCAGATCGGCATCGGCGAGCGTCAAATTCTCGCAAAACAGCTCGACGATGTTTATAGGAAGTTCTTCGAAAAGCTGGGCCTTGTGATCAAAAGCACAATTCGCGAATTTAAGCCACTTCACGGTCCTCAGTTCGGAAATACCGGAAACCGCGTGGGACTTCACGAGACAGTCGCGGAAGGTAAGCCGCTCGAGTTGAGCCGCGATCCGTAACGCATGGATCAGCTCCGCGTCGATCTCGCCCCCGTTCAACGTGATCTCGAAAAGTTGGCTCAAATCGCCAGCGGCCGCCAATGCCGCGGCCGCCGATTTCGCGGGAACCTCTAAATAGCAAACAATCCGGCGCCCGTCGCTTTTCCCCAAGAGTGCGCCGGCGATAGACCCCGGGGCGTCGACCGTGCGGCTGGTTGCGCCAAATGCCATCAAATCGCGAGAAACGGACCGCCGTCTTCTCGACTCAACCGCGACAAAGAGTGCCGCCACGGCGACACTGCACACGACGGCCACGATAAAAAAACGGCCGCCTTTAAGAATCCGAAAAACATTCATCTCAAACCGCAATCTAATCCGTGGTCGGCAAACTCTTACCGTAGCCGAGCCAGTTGCTCAAGATCACCGCGCCATTGTATGGGCCGGAATAAGGAATGTACTTGCCATCCGTAGTAGTGAGATAGAAATAAGCGTGGGCCCCGACGGTGAATGCGACAAAGTCGACTGAATTCCTTCCATTGACGACCTCGTCCGTTGCAAGTATCCCGGCCTCGCCAACACCTATCACGGCTTCAATTGCTGCGGCTTTGTTCTTGTTGCCGACGCTCATTCCAAACGCATGCTCGTCAGGGGGCGGCGAAGGCATCGAATTCGGGGGCAAATTGCTCGATGAGCCTCCCCAACCCATGCCGGCCGAATAGGTCCGAGCCGCGGTATCAGTTGCTGGAGCGACCAAGACTCCGGTGACCTTGTTTGCCATCCCTGGGGGCGGCGTGCCGACCGCCGAAATAGATGCCTCGTTCTCATTCGGAGTTCCGTACGTTGCGTTTGGATGTTCTTCCAGCCACTTCGCCAAGCTGCTTTGGCTGAACCATTGATCCCAATCGCCCGTTGTACCCAAGCTCGTCACCTCGACTTCCACGGCGCTCAACAGCGCCGCGGTTTTTGTGCCATCCGCCGCGACATGAATGACATTTTCGCCTTCCAGGTACCCGATTAGTACCTTGCTATCGGTTCGATAACCAAAAATGCTCGCCTGGTAATAAACTAACGTCCTGCCGCTGGATTGTTCCGTGATAACATAATCATTATGCACCAGCGCCGTTACTGTCATATCCCCGCTGGCAACGAAGTACGTGTGGTGTTCGGCGACGGCAATGTTGAAAACCGGCTCGATTTCGCCATTGTCGACGATCGCGGTCACTCGTTGCAAGAGGCCGTCATGGCCGAGGAGCTGATCGCCCACCCGCAATTGCGCCGCATACGTCCAGCCTTTCCCGTCGACCCAGTATGGATGGTTCGCCGTGCCGCGAATAGCGCGTTGCTCGATTTCAACGGTTAGAATTGGCGTCGGAGCATGCTTGAATATCCGGTCCACCACGCGCCAATGCATTTCCCCGTATACATCGCCATCGTTTTTGCAAGCCACTTCATCGCCGATCGTGATCTCGTCAATCGCTTTAAAGCCATTGCGTGTCGCTACCAGCGTTCCCGCTACGAAGCATGTTTGTTCGACATCCGCGGCAGTTCTCGTCGCCAACCATCCGTTTGAATTGTCCTCCATCGCGGCGACGTCTTCCTGGTACGCTCGCCATTCGGCCGCCGCCTCGTCCCACGACGTGGTTCCCGCGGCGCGGCGCTTCCAGTGGTCGACGGCAGCGCTTCCGGATAGTTGGGAATCGCGAGCCAAACCTTCCCATCAGCGTCCATTCCTTGGATCGGAATTCCATGGACCGTCATCGGCTGGTCGCCACTCGTCCCGTCCGACGAAGAATTGTCGGCCACCTGCCGCACAACCGCTGAATGCGATCCGTCGTCCAATAATGTCGAGACCGTCGCGTTGGTCGTTCCGTAGTCGACGGCCGGCGCCGCGCCCGAGATTCCGTTCCAACCGCCGGCTTGGGGCGCGGCGGCTGGCGAGACCGTCTTCGAGGTGCTGCCGGCTAGGAAGGCGGCGTTGATGTCGCCCGCCGATGGCGTCCAGATGTTGCCGTCGGCATTGGTCGTTCCGCCGCCACTTCCGCCACCGTCGGCTAGATTCGCGATACTGTACGTCTCGCCTGTCGGCGGGGTGATGGCCACGGCGGCGACTTCGCCGGGGTTGTTCGTGCCGCCTTGATCGTAGATGAGCGGGGCGCGGACGGCGGTTTCGGTGGAACTTAGCGTGAGGTCCTCGTTCAAATTGCCGGGGTCGTTGTAGGACGTTTGCGGCACGAATGAGAAGCCGTACGCCGGGCCGGCCATCGCGTTCTGGTAGAACGTGTCGGTCGCCGGTTGACTCGGCAGACTCGGCGAACCGATCGCCAGATTGGCGACTGCCAGCGGCGCGGCGGGCGTCGGCAAGAGCGGGGTCGTCGATGCGCTGTCTCCCGCGGCGATGATCGCGGCGTCGGCGGCCAGCGAGGCGGCCACGCCGGATTGCTCGGCGGCGGCGGCGTTGGTCAAGGTGGCGTCGGCGGCGGCTTGGGCATCGAGCAAGCCGGCTTGGGCTTGGGTTTCGGTGATCGACTCCGCTTCATCGGCGTCGGCCAAGGTCGTTTGTTGAGTCAGCCAAGCGCTATCGGATGATTGCACATTCGTCAGCGCGGCATTGGCGAGCGCGGTGCCTTCGGGCCTGTTTTCACGCCAACCCCGACGATTTTTCTTGAGCCCCGCCGAAACCAACCCCGCCAAATCGCCCCTACTCCGGATCGTTTTCCCCTCCGATGAGGTTTTCGGGAGAGACAGCCCGCCAGCAACGAAAACGCTAGCTTCAAAGCCCTGGTCGCTGGATAGGCTCTAAGATTGAACATCGCTCAGGACACAACCTTCCAACTCGGCGGGATCGATCGTAGGTTCACTGATGGCAAAGGTGAGTTCCCGCGGTCTGCCCGCTTGTGCATCGAATCCACTAATTGCCATCGAGCAAATACGAACCGTCGCACCGGGGTGCCCGGACACGCTCGCGACCACCGGTGGAACAACCACGCCGTTTTCGACTACCCCGATGATGTGTATGAACCGTCGCGCTGGCGCTACCCACACTTTTCGTACGCGAAATTGAAAATTCATATAGTTCACGGCATCCCTTTTTCAAGCTGGATTAAGCGTTGCCTTACCGCGTCTATTTCGGATTGCGGAAGCGCCCATGCGCTCTGGTTTTGAATGAGTTTTTTTGCTGCTTCGATTTCCAATAGCCTCTCGGCCTCCGCGTTGCCGTACTTCACGATCAACTCATTGACCCGCCCGGACTTGAACTGAGCCGTATGAATGAATTCCTCGAAGACGGCGGTCCGGGTCGCATTCGTCGGCAATATAATCTCTTTTGCGTTATATGTTACGCCACCGATGTTGCTCGCGCCCATCTGCTCGGCTCTCCAGCGAAGATAAGCATCAATTTCAGCGTTCTGCAGGATTGATCCGCCGCTCTTCTCAAACGCGGCCTTCATTCGGGCGAGGTCGGCCGGGTCAATCGGAACCCCGCCGACCGTCGAGGTTAGTCCACGCCCGCCCAAATTACCTGCAGCCTCTGCTCCCAATCCGGCTTCGGCCGCGTCCGCCGCCAGTATATCTTCGCCGGCGCTGCGCCGAAGGCGCGTCCCGCGCCTTTGAGCACGCCCTTGCCGATCAGCTTTCCGACGCCGCCGGCCGAGTACAGGAAGAGGAACTCATCCATGAAGACGCTCTGGGCGCCGTTGCTTGAGACGAGGCCCCGCGCGATCGACTGGGCTCCGGCCAACCCGGTCCCGCCATAGCCGCCGATGTCGGGTCCGAAGCTTCCGCTCCACTCGAGCCGATTGTAGCCTTTGTCGTTGAACTGTTTGGTAAGCTGAGCGATCTCTTGCGTGAGTTGTGCATTCTCGGTCAGAACCGGAACGGATCGGCTTTCGAAGAACTCGAGAAACCGATTGTTCGCCTCGAGCTTCGCCTGTTTGGCGGCGATTTGCCCAGCGAGCGAAATCGCCTCGTTGGTTTCGCCGTCGGTCGGGGAACCACTGACGGAAAAGAAGCCCTTGGCGGTGCTGTAACTCAGGGCGAGCGGGTCGGGCGCCGGTCCTAGCGGCGTTGTCGTGGCGTTGTTTTCCGTGTCGGCATAGAGAATTTGTTCGGTGGCCCCGAAGGTAACCTGGGATGCCGCATAGGTGTCGGTGAACCCCGAGGGGGCCGCGCCGACAACGCTGTTGTATTGCAAACCCTCGCCCGAGTTCGCGCCCGCGAGAAGCAGGCCGACGCCCTCGGACACCGGCGCGCCGTTCACGTCGCCGGCGCTGGGCGTCCAGATGTTGCCGTCGGTTCCGCTGGAAGTTCCGCCGCTTCCGCCGCCGCCGTCGGCTAGATTCGCGATTTGATATGTCTCGCCTGTCGGCGGGGTGATCGCCACGGCGGCGACTTCGCTAGGGCTGTTCGTTCCGCCTTGGTCATAGATGAGCGGGGCGCGGACGGCGGTTTCTGTCGCGGCGAGGTTCAAATCCTCGTTCAAATTGCCGGGGTCGTTGTAGGACGTTTGCGGCACGAATGAGAAGCCGTACGCCACGCCGTCCATCGCGTTCTGATAGAACGTGTCGGTCCCCGGCTGGCTCGGCAAGCTTGGCGCGCCGATCGCCAAGTTGGCTACCGTCAATGCCGCGGCGGGCGTCGGCAAGAGCGGGGTCGTCGATGCGCTGTCTCCCGCGGCGATGATCGCGGCGTCGGCGGCCAGCGAGGCGGCCACGCCGGATTGCTCGGCGGCGGCGGTCGAGGTCGTGAGCGTGGCGTCGGCCGAGGCTTGGGCATCCAAGAGAGCGGCTTGCGCTTCGGCATCCGTAACGGACTCGCTCTCGTCGGCGTTGGCCAGCGATGTTTGCTGGGTCAGCCAGGCGCTATCGGTCGTTTGCACGTTGGTCAGCGCGGCGCTGGCCAGCACGGCGCCTTCGTTGGCATAAACGCTCGGGCTCGCGGCCGCGAGGTTCTGCGCGAGCGTGTTGTAATCGACGGCGCTTTGCACGTCGTACTGCTCGTACGTCGCGTCGTCGTTCAGCACATCGGTCAATGCCGCCTCGGCGGCCGACACGCCGAGCGTTTGATCGTTGCCCGCGGTGGCGTCTTGCCAGGTGGTGATGTTCGTGGCGATTTGGCCCGCGGCCGTGACTTCGGCCGCGGCGATCGCCGTCTCTTGCGGCGAGCGGGCGGCGAGCTCCGCCGACGAGTAAGTCACTCCGGCGGCGGTGAGCGCCGTTTGCAGATTCGCGCTCGCCGTGGCCATCGCGGCGTTGTAATTCGAATCGTAAATCCCGTTGGGATATTCTTCGATGGCGCTCGCCTGCGCGAGGGCATAAGCATACTGCGCTTGCCCCTGCGCCTCGAACGACGCCGTGACCGCCGGAGCGAGCGCCTGCACGTACGCCAGCGCGTCGCCGGCGATCGCGGCGCCGAGCTGTTCTTGCGTGGCGTCGTCCGAGAGCGAAGCGTTCTTGTCGGCCAGCGCGTCGGAATCGGTCCGTACCAAAAGACGCGGTCGGCGTTGGAATCGGCCTGGGCCGGACCGGGTGCGAGCTAGGTTCCGCCGGTGGGGTTGCCGACGCCGCCAACGGCGAAATCAATGAGTCCTGACCCCTTTGAATTGCTCGTCGGCTCGTGGCATGTCCGCCAGCCTACCAACAACCGCCAGCAAAATCAATGAGTCCTGACCCCTTTGATTTTCCCGCGAGAAAATCTCTTGACGCGCCGCCCAAACTGCTTTCCCGAAACCGCGCCCTCCCACGCCCCGCTCCACCCGGTTGGAGTTTTCGGGAGGGACAAGAACCCACAATATCAACGCCATCCACTAAGGTGGTCCTCGATCTGAGCCACGATTGCCGATACCTCGTTGCGAAGTTCGCCGATGGAAACCGTGAATTGCAATAGTTCAATCTTGCCTTCGGCCTGCCTGAGAAATGCGCGATGAGCTTTTTCTTCGAGAGCCACAACGCCTTGGACCGCCTTCCAAAGATGCTCTTGCAGTTGCTTCTCAGTGATTTCTTGTCGACGATAGCGAGCACAAGCTACTTTCAGGTCCAGTATTATATCAGGATAGATGGCCATGTTTATTACTCTAATGCGTGATCACCGTAACAACAATCTTGCCGCCATCCTCTGTCACTACGACTAAATCGCCAAGCGTATGAATCGTACGTAGCACACCATCCACAACACGAGTAGTTGTAGCACCACTCTTAATAGCTTCTTCAACAAATGCCGGCGCGACACTTCGTCCGTAACCCGAGAGAGCACTTGGAATCATTCGTTCGATTGCGTGCTCAGTATAGAGTCGGCCGCCGATGCTCGCATACTCTTTGCCAGCAATTGTTACCTTTGGCAAATTATTCCAAGAGGCCCAAGGAAGGCCACCGGCATTACTCGCGCCAGGGACACTTGCGGCGCAGGACAACGGGTCCGCGTTATGGACCACCACTCCTACGGAAGCGACGCGGTAAACGTGGTGGCCATGCACCTCGATATTATAAACCGCGGGGCAATACCCGATCCGCTCGACGCTTTCAACATAAATAAATTCTCCAAAGCTTTCCACCTGCTCGCCGGGCTCGAGCTTGCCGGCCGCGACCCAATCCCGGCGATCCGTTGACCAAATCGGGTGGATATCGGTCGCTTCGATCGTAGTGCCATCGCTCAGTCGCAAGCGAACAAGGTTGTTGATTTCGCGAGAAACGAACCGCCCAATCACCACGTTGCCGTCGCCCGCGGCGATCGGCGGGCAGGCCGAAAGCGAGATAATCCTGGCTTCGCCGATAACACCCAGCTCAGGGTACTTGATTTCAAACCGGCCTCCCGCCTTGATGCCGTTGGCCTCGACCCACGCTCGCGGCCGCAGCAGTTCGATTTCCACCGCAACCGCGTTGGGCCGTTTGACGCGAGCGTTAATGCAAACCCATTGGCCGGCCGCGGGCTCGGGAAATTGCGAGTCGTATTCCCAGGGACGCGGGTTCTCGCCCAGCACGCGGCCGCCGAGCCGCACCGAGCCGATCGCCGTCGCGGCAATGGTAGCCGTGGCGGCGCGTGCGTTATCACGCGGAACTTCCTCCGATGGGACAATGACAAGCGTGTCTTCGGTGAAGCAACCGCCTTTACTAAAGTTTCCGGCCAACCTTGAATCGGTCGCGAGTTCGGCCTCCGCGGCGCTAGCCGTCACATTCTCCGCAACGTTTCCACCAATTTCGGCGCCGACCTTGGCGGCGGCTTCCGCGGTCGCGCCCGCCCTCGCTGCGGCCATGGCGGCGTTCGTAGCGGAGATGCCGAGTCGGGCGACCGGCAGCACCAAGAGCGCGTCGCCGGCGAGCGAGATGGTTCCGGCGATGTAGTTCCCATCTTGGAAGTTGATGATTGTGCCGGTGATCGGCAGCATTCGCAAGTAGTCCAGCGTCTGCGTGCCGTTCTGGCTCTTGTAGAGGTCGAGCAACTTGCCGGCGTTTTCAGCGGAGTTGAGCGAACTTATCGCATTCGAGAGTTCTTGCAGCGAACTGTAGTCGCTCACCGAACCGATCGAATGGGCCGACACCAGTTCATAGGCGGCGTAAATCGAGTCGCTGTTTTGCGTGTACAAAAGCTGATAAAGCTGCCCGTCGACGACCGCGACCAACGTAATGCTGGCAGGCCCCCCTTGCCCCGGGATCGTTTGAACGCTGTAGCCCCCTTGCTCGAGTTGCGAGACCTGGGCGGGCCGCAAGAATCGCAACGTTCCATCGAAAACCGGCGTTGTGTTGGAGCCGATCGATGGCTGTGTCGCCGCGTTTCCTTCCGCGTCGGCTTCGAGGATTTGTTCCGAAACGTTTCCGCCGGCTTGCGTCGCCGCATAGGTATCGCCGACTCCCGAGGACGCCGTTCCCCCGCCCAGGATGCTATTGATCTGGTTACCAACATTCGGCGCGGACGGGTTGGGATTGGCGCTCATAACCAGCGATTCGAGTTCATCGAACACGGCCGCCGCGTTCACGTCGCCCGCCGATGGCGTCCAGATGGCGCCATCGGGGCTGGTCGTTCCGCCGCCACTTCCGCCACCGTCGGATAGATTCGCGATACTGTACGTTTCGCCTGTCGGCGGGATGATCGCCACGGCGGCGACTTCACTTGGGGTGTTCGTGCCGCCTTGATCGTAGATGAGCGGGGCGCGGACGGCGGTTTCGGTGGAACTTAGCGTGAGGTCCTCGTTCAAATTGCCGGGGTCGTAGTAGGCTGTCTGCGGCTGGAACGAGAAGCCGTAGGCCACGCCGTCCATCGCGTTCTGATAGAACGTGTCGGTTCCCGGCTGGCTCGGCAAGCTCGGCGCCCCGATCGCCAAGTTGGCTACCGTCAATGCCGCGGCGGGCGTCGGCAAGAGCGGGGTCGTCGATGCGCTGTCTCCAGCGGCGATGATCGCGGCGTCGCGCCGATGAGCCAAAACAGGCCCTCCGGGCCCGTTTTTACTCCAACGCCGGCGATTTTTCTTGAGCTCCGCCGAAACCAACCTCGCGAAATCGACGCTAATCCCGATCGCCCTCCCCTCCGACGGGGTTTTCGGGAGGGACAAATCCCCGCTTGAGTGTTTATCGAGTGTCGGGATTCTTTCCGGACCTCAAGGCGAGCAAGGAAATCGACGCAAGTCGTTGTCGGCGTTGAGAATGCGAGAGACAGGAATCGAACCTGCACGGGTTGCCCCACTGGATCCTAAGTCCAGCGCGTCTGCCAGTTCCGCCACTCTCGCTTGGGATGCTCCACGATTTTAAGTGCCTATCCGAGAACTCCCGCTAGCCCTCGCCTCCCTCATCCTACCCTCTCCCAAAGGGAGAGGGGGGAGTCGTCGGATAGACTCTTGTGCAACGCGGGTCCCCCGGTGGTTCAACGTTTTTGCCAGTCGATGCCTGAAAGCTTCGCCAGGGCCAGCGCCAGGGCGTGGGTGCCGTTCTTGGCGTGGCCTTGGGCGGCCACGGCCAAATACAACTGATTCGCCAACGCGAGGCCCGGCAGCGCGATCCCCATGCGCCGCGATTCCTCGAGCGCGATTCCCATGTCTTTGATAAAGTGCTCCACGGCGAAGCCCGGAGCGAAATTGCCGGCGATGATCCGCGGTCCGAGATTCGAGAGCGACCAACTTCCGGCCGCGCCGGGCGTGACCGATTCGAGCACCGTTTCCAGGTCGAGGCCGGCCTTGTAGGCATAGAGCAGCGCTTCGCACACTCCGATCATGCCGGCGGCGACCAGGGTTTGGTTGACCATTTTAGTGTGCTGGCCGGCGCCGGGCCCCCCTTGCCGGACAATCGTCTTGCCCATCGCCCGCCAGCAGGGATCGAGCGCGGCGACGGCTTGTTCGTCGCCGCCGATCATGATCGAAAGCCGCGCCTCGCGGGCGCCGACATCTCCGCCCGACACCGGCGCGTCGAGGCTCACCACGCCGCGCCTCTCGGCTGCGGTGGCGATCTCCTCGGCGAGCGATGGCTGGCTTGTGGTCATGTCGACCAGCACACTGCCGGCGCGGGCGCCGGCCAGCGCGCCCGTCTCGCTCAAGAACACCTCGCGCACATCGGCCGGAGTACCGACAATGCCAAACACGATATCCGACGCCTCGGCCACGGCTTTGGGAGTGTCGGCCCAGCGGGCGCCGCGAGCGAGCAGCGGCTCGGCCTTGGAGCGGGTGCGAGTAAACACGGTCATGGAAAATCCGGCGTTCATCAAATGGCCGCACATGCTTGTGCCCATCACGCCCGCGCCGATCCAGCCCAGCCGAGTCTCCCCCGGCGCCACACGAGCAACCGCCATCTTTTTTCCGCTTTCGTGGAATCGTCGAATAGATGAAATGAGTTTGTTGCCGCTGTAAACCGGCGTTTAAACGGGGATCACCAGCAAGTGGCTCCGCCGGGCGGCGCATTCGATAGGGGCCGCCGCCGAGCGGCGCGAGCGCTACCAGCGATCCTCGGGGCGCCGAAAGATCTCGCTCAGCACAAACGCTTGTTGTAGCGAACCGCCGGCAAAGAGGCCAGCCAAGCCCGCGGGAGTCGTGACGGCAGGCTTTGCCGTCGAGCCCGTGGGCTTGTCGGCCGGCAGCGAGCCGAGTTGCCCGAGCTGGTGGTCGAATGTCTTTTTGAATCGCGCTTCGCGTTCGAGATCGAGCCGCGCGAGGTCGGCGGTCATGTCGGCGGCGCGGGTGGCGAATTGATCGGTCGAAAGCCGGGTGGAAACATTGCTCGCCAGCCGCGAGGTGGATTCGCGATCTTGTGAAGTAAGCGACCCGCTCGGCGGTGCCGTTCGCTCGGTTTCCGCCGTGCGCGAGCCGGGTCTGGGAACCGCCGGACGCGCTCCACCGCGCTGGTTCGCCAATCGAGCGGCTTGGGCTTGGTCGCTTTTGCGCTCGGCGCCGGCGGCCCGGGGCGCCGCGGGACGCTCGCCGCGCTGCAGAGCGGCGCGGCGCAGAAACTCCTCGATCTCTTCGTTGCGCACGGGGCGCGGCGCGCGACTGGACCGATGGCGCCGGCCGGCCCGCGGGCGGCGGCGCTGCGCGGTTGGCTTGCGCCATGTCGGAGCGACCCGGCGCGGGGCGAATGGGCTGCGGCGGCTTGCGCTGAGCCATGCGCTGGCTCTTAAGCTTCTTGTCGCCCACCATGTAAAACACCACCAAGAGAAAGACCACCAACGGCAACAATCCCTTCAAGAGATCAGCGACATCGGCCAGTGGAGTCGGCAAGTAAATAGGCATCGACGACGATCCTTCGCTAGAAAACGAACTGAAAACGACTGACTGGTTCCTCGGCCCTCTCGCCACCTCTCGCAATGAAGCAGAGGGACCCTCGCCCTACCCTGTCCCAAAGGGAGAGGGGTGTTTGCGTCCGGTCCTTATTTGAGTTCGGCCTTGATTGCGCTGCCGGCGATGCTTTTGCGCATGTCGGTATCGGCTTGCAGATTGCGGAGCTTGTAATAGTCCATGATGCCGAGCGTGCCGGCGCGAAAGGCATCGGCAAGCGCGAGGGGCACTTGCGCTTCGGCTTCGAGCACATTGGCCCGGCTCTCCTCCATGCCGGCGAGCATTTCTTGCTCCTGGGCCACGGCCATCGCCCGGCGGCCTTCTGCGTTGGCCCGGCCGACGCGCGTATCCGCCTCTGCCTGATCGGCCTGGAGCCGGGCGCCGATATTGTCGCCCACATCGATATCGGCGATGTCGATCGACACGATCTCGAAGGCGGTTTGCGAATCGAGCTTGCGGGCGAGCACCGCCTTGGAGATTCGGTCGGGATTGGCCAACACTTCGCAGTGCGAGTCCGCCGAGCCAATCGCGCTCGACGATGCCTTCGCCCACGCGGGCAATGATCGTCTCCTCGGTGGCGCCGCCGATCACTTGATTGAGATTGGCTCGCACCGTGACCCGCGCCTTGACCTTGAGTTGAATGCCGTTTTTGGCCACGGCGTCGAGCGACTCGCGGCTCGAGTTCCGGGCCGGGCAGTCGATGACCTTGGGATACACGCTCGTTTGCACCGCTTCGAGCACATTGCGTCCGGCGAGATCGATGGCGCTGGCGAGTTTGAAATCGAGGTCGATGATCTTGGCCTTGCGCGCCGCGATGATTGCCCGCACCACCAGCGGCACATTGCCGCCGGCCAGATAGTGCGCCTCGAGCGCTTTGCTGGTAATGCCGGCTTCGTCGGTCAGTCCGGCTTGGGTCGCCATGATCTTCGAGCGCACGATCACCTCGGGCACCACCCGGCGAAGCTTCATGCCCACCAGATCGAGGATTCCGATCTTGGCCTCGGTCGTGATCGACTGGATATAGAGCTTCACATAGCGGGCAAACACGGCGAGCATAATAATGCAAAACACGATGACGGCAAAAATGACCGCGATCGTCACGATGGTCCACAGGGGATTCCCGGCGGCGAGGAGCGACATGTTCGAGACGTGTCCTTTCGAGATTCAAAGTCCGCGGCGAATTGCCTGGGAAAACGAGTTAGTGCCGGCGACCCAGGGCCCCGCGGCGCCGGTTGTCATACGAGCGGGTCTTCGAACGGGTCGAGGCCCAGGGTTTCGATGGATTGCGAGAGAACATCGTTTGATTTTGCCGGCGCTTCGGTTTCCTCGGGGTCGGCCGGTCGCACCACGACCCGACCGCCGCGAGCCTCGATCACTTTGACCACTTGCCCCGCTTCGATCGGGAGTCCTTCGCTAATGGCGTCCACCAGTTCATCGCCGATCATCACCGCCCCGCTTGGCAGCATCAGTGTTCGCGTCACGCCAAGCTTGCCGACGAGTTCGCGTTGCCTGCGCCGTTCGGGCGAGTTGGGCAACACGGCTTGGGGATCGGGCACTTGGAGCAGCAATTGTCTCCCGAGCTGAGTTCGTGGCCACAAACGAAACGCCACCATCAGCACCGCCGGCACACCCACGGCCGCGAACACGACAAACACAAACCCGACTTCCAAGCCCCGATAATAGAACGCCAGCGAGATCGATACCAGGATCGCCGCAAGGGAAATCACGCCCAGAATGCCGGCAGTCGGGATAAACATCTCCACGCCCACGAGCAATAGCCCGAGCGCCATCAGCAAAATCGACCAAACAATTGGGTCCATGCGTGGCGACCAATCGCGATAAAAAGCCAACTTTTTCCGCTTCGGCGGTTTCACCCGGGCGAGGCAAGCTCCGCGCACCGCCTAGTCGACCTAGACCGCCGGGCGAGTCGCAACCGGTTGAAGCGGCGAACCGGCCCGCGCCGGTTCGTGGTCAGCTTTCCATTTTAGGCGATGTTTCGGCCGGACGCACTAGGACGCGATTGCCATGCACCTCATGGGCCAGGAGCGAGTCGCCTCGCGACATGGCGCCACCGGCCGAAATCACATCGACCACCTGCTGGCCAAACCGGGCCTTGCCCGAGGGCATAAGCGGAGTGACCGCAACACCTTGCTGCCCGATCAGATGGCTGAAATCGACCAGCGATTCGCGTGCGTCGAGATCGGCGAGCTCTTCGCCCGAGGGGGCTTCGAGCATAATGTGCTTGAAAATCGGCGAGCGGGGCAAATACCGGCGCATCAAAAGCGCCGACACCACCACGCCCGCGCCCACGGCGCTCAGCCCCAGCAGCGAATCTCGCAGTTGCGTGAGCTGGTATTCGTTGTGCGGAATGATAAATGTCTGACTGGCGAGCACCAGCGACACGATAATGAGCATCCCGCCGCCGAGCCCAAAGACACCCACGCCCGGCAGCACGAATACCTCGAGCAGCAAGCAGCAGACACCGGCCAAAAACAGCAGGGCCTCGAGCCATCCGGCCGTGCCATGCAGGTGCTGGCTCCAAAAATAGAGCAGGAAGCACACTCCCGCCACGAATCCGCCCACGCCGATGCCGGGAGCTTGCAACTCGACCAAAAACGCGGCGCCGCCGATCAAAAGCAGCAGATAGGCGACCGCCGGCGAGGCAAGCGCGTCGATCAAGTAGTCGGCCCAACTGGGCTCGGCCTGCGTGATGTCGCCATCCAGGCCATATATTTCGCGGAGCTGGTCAAAATCCTTGACCACATGCCTTGCCACGCCGAGCACTTCGGCCCTGGCTCCGTCGAGCTGCAGGGCGGTTCCATTCACGGTGATTTCTTCCGCGCGATTCCATTGTTTGCGGTCAGGCTGCTCTTCCGCTTCTTCGGGCGAGAAATAGGCGGTCCGCCCGCTGTCCACATTCACGTAGCGAAACACGCTTAATCCCGGATCAACCAGCGCCACCGGGATCGACCAGGGACGTTCCTTCTTCTTGGCCAGATTTTCGCGCACACCCTCTCGCACAAGCCGCATTTCATCGGCCCCGACCATTTCGGGTCCCGCGCCGCCGAGCAGGGCGTCTTTTTGCATCACGAGCTCATCGCAGGCCACGGCCACGAGCGCGGCGTCGGCCAGTGCCTGGGTGGGCACATAGGCCACGGTGCGAATCTGGCCGCGATCGAGCCCAGCAATGTAATTGGCGAGCGTCATGCTATCGGCCATCGCGCCGCCCTCGCTCTCGATGCGCAAGCACACGAAGTTCACGTTTTCGTCGCGGATCTTTTCTTCGATCGTGCGCTGGACGCGCGAGGTTTGCTGACCCGTGAGCGGACCACGGAGGACCACGAGCACCGGTCGCCACTCGCCGCCCAGCGACGGGTCTTCTTCCAGCGCGCTGGCCGGAACATCGAGCGATTTGGCGAGCGCCGAGCGGTCGGCCGCCAGATAGCGCACAAAGCCGAGCTCGCGACCCTCGCGACCCGAGAAGCGGCCCAGTTCGCCCGGCCGCTTGATGACTGTTTCCGAGCGAATCTGATGCTTGGCGCAAAGCGCGTCGAGGTCTTGCCGCAACACATATTCGGTGCTGACTTCGGTGTCGACCTTGAGCACTTCGAGGTCCTTGTCGAGCATGCCGAGCGCCACCTCGGGCGGCACGGTGCGCCGCTCGGAGGCGATCTGCCGATAGGCGGCTCGATGGGTCGGATCGATGCCTCGCTGCCGGGCTTCATCGACGCCGGCCGAACCGAGCTCGGCGTCGGGCGCCATGATCAATTCTTCGCAGGCCAGCGCCACGAGCACCGCATGGCCACGAATGCCGCGCGGCAGATAGGCCACGGTGCGAAAGCCGCTCAAATCCTGACCGGCGAGAAACTGGGCAAGATCGTAGGCTCGGCCAAAGTTGCTGCCCTCGCCGCCGTCGCCATCGCGGGGAACGAATTCGAGCACGAGCACCGGCCGCTCGGCGGATTGCTTGCGAGGCGCGGGCTCCGGTCCCGCCGCGGCGTCGCCGGCCCTGGCGTCGCCTGCCGGCGAGTTGGCCGCGGCGCGCAATTCCACGATCGCCCGCTCGACGGCGCGGCGAACCGTGGTGTCGACATTGCCGCTGATCGGCGCTTGCACGCGAATCACGCGGGCCAACCGCTCCGACATTGCGGCCGGCGCCTTGGGCGCGGGGGCCGCCGCGTCGACCTGTTTCGCATCGTCGGCCGGTGGTGGTATATCGGCCGCTCGTGATCGCCCGCCGATGGCGGCAAAAACAACGATTGCCGCGGTGGCGACGAACCCATGGAGCGCGACATGCGGCGAATTCCTAAGCCGGTCACGCGGAACGAACTTCGGCGAGCTCATGAAGACAGCACCGAAAAGACGCGATAACGCTATCGTGATCCTGCACTTAGAGCAAAAGCAACCATGATTATAGCGCTTCGCGCCGGGGAGTCAAATTCGCGATCGGCGAAGCGGCGCTCTTGGGCGCCGCGGCGATCGAGAATCGCGAGAAATGCCGGAATGGATCGGCACTATGCACGGGCGCCAGTCGCGCCCGGGAAGTTATTGAATTCCGGCGCCTTAGCGGCGCGGCGGCAAAGGGCGGCCCGCTTGCGGCAAGGGCGCCGCGAGCGGTCGAGCGCCAGTTGCGCCGGGCGCCGGCGTCGCGCTTCCGCTGGCTGGCGATCCCGCCGCCCCCGCGCCGGGGGAGGTTGGCGGAGCGCCGGCGGTGGCTTCGGGACCGTCGCCGGGCGCTTCTTCAACGACTTTCTTCCAAGTCGGCGGTACCCAGGGCGGGAGCCAATCGAACTTCACAAAGCCGAATTTGTCGTTGATTAGCGGGGATTCGAACAAATACACCGTGCGATTGCAGTGGTTATCATTTGCCGTCTGGCCATTCGCCAGCGCCGTGCCCGGAGCCGGCGAACCGGGGAGAAACACTTGCAAGGCATGGGGCGCGTAGTCGGGCTCCGAGAGCGAGATCGTCACCCGCTGATAGTTGGCCGCGTCGGACTGAAACTTCGGCCATGCCTCGAGCCACACATGCTTGCCCTTCTCCTCGGGCGGAGTGACGAGGCGAATAAAATATCGCCGCCGAATCTGATCGGCCTTGGCGCCGAAGACAAACGGCAGGGGGCCGTCGGTGATGCCTTTGCCTCGCAGTTCCTTGGGCAGCTTGTGTTGAATCAGCTCTTTCGTGGCGACCTTGGCTTCAAAGATCGATTCGCCATCGCAAACCCAGTGCTCGAGCTCCGTCGCATCGCGTTCCTTCTTGACAAAGGGTTGATTCTCGGCGCCCGGAACCCGGTCTTCGGCCTTGAGCAAGCGATATTTTCCGTGGTCGGGCGCCCAGTATTTCAGTTCGCCTTCGGCCTCGCTTTTTAGGTAACCGGATCGCGGATCCCCGAAGCCGCTCGGATCGTAATCCCATCGTTTGAAGCGGCATTTGAATGATTTGATCTTATCGCTGTTTTCTTCCCATTTTTTCAGCGCTTCATTCAGTTGCTGTTCTTGTTCCGGCGTTAAGACAAAGGGTTGCTTGGGCTGCCGAACTGGAGCAATCCGCGGTGCGCCATGCCATTGCATTTCGTCGGCCGGCGTCGCGGCGGGGCCCGCCGTCGGCGCTCGCTCCGGACTGGCGGCGTCGCCCGCGCGCGGTTGCTGGGCCACTCGCGCCGGCACGCGCAATTGGGCGGTGGCTCGCCCGGCGCGAAGACCAGTAAGCCCGCGGCAAGGAGCAGCGCGGCCGGTTTCCAGAATGAAGCAAGGCATTCCATCATAAGTCGTTATGGCCGTGGAAGATGTCGATGCAAAACGCCAACAGCGAGTAGCGTTTCTGGATGGGGACCCGCAAGCGGGGAGGATTCTATGGAAAACCCCCCGTCGAGAAAAGATCGTTTCGGGGGAATTGCGACACTTCGCGACACTTGGGCGAGCCCGCCCATTTAACGCGGAAAATCCGGAACCGTGGGGCGAATTCGCGAGCAGTTTTCGCAAAATTAACCCTTCACGGGATTGACTTTCCGTTTTCGAGACCACTACATTGACAGGTACGCCGAGAACGTGGTTTTGGCCGCGTGGCGATGTGCGACGCTAGGAATCGAGAACCCGCCGCCTCTGAGTTTGGTCGAGGCGGCGTGCCCCCGCGAGGCATGCCGACGGAATTTCCGGCCGATGGAATCGTCGTTTTGCCGCGCCAGCACACCAAGGAAGGATTTCCAAGATGATTAATTCTTCTGTCGAAGTCACCGAGCCGCGAGCGCAAGAAGCCTTGCAAGCAAGCCCGGTCTTTGCCCTCAGGGAGCTCCGCGTTCAACAGGTGGGGCAGTCGTTGCTCATCTCGGGGCGCGTGTCGAGCTTCTATCACAAGCAGTTGGCCCAAGAAGTGGTTCGCGCCGTGGCCGGTGTTTGCGAAGTGGTCAATTCGATCGACGTGCGCTGAATCGCGTCGGCCTGATTGGGCTTTTGCCCCGCGGATTGGAAGATCGCGTGGCTATGCGCGGGATATTCGCCACGCCGGTTTGCCGATGCGCTGGCGGCGCCCAGTCTGGCAGTATCCATTCTAGCAGTGTCCGCTCTCCGTGCGTCCGCGGCCCGCTTTTGCGCTAGGCGCCCTTACGCATTGGCCGCCAAGCGCCGAATTTCTTTCGGTAGCGGAAAGTACACGTCTTCTTCGCGGATCGACTTCAATTCCACCGTGGCGCCGAACCGCTCCTTGAGAAACCCCACGCACTCATCGACCACCTGCTCCGGGGCGCTCGCTCCGGCCGTGACCAGCACCGTGTCTTGCGGCGCGAACCACTCGAGGCGAATATCGTTCGCCCCATCGATCAGATACGCTTTGACCCCTGTTTCCCGGGCCAATTCGGCGAGCCGTTGGCTGTTCGAGCTGTTTTGGCTGCCGAGCACGAGCACCACATTGGCGTCGCGCGAGAGCATGCGCACCGCCTCTTGGCGGTTCTGTGTCGCGTAGCAAATGTCTTCTTTCGGCGGGCCGACGATATGCGGAAATCGCTCTTTCAATCGCTTGATAATGCGATTCGCGTCGTCGACGCTGAGCGTGGTCTGCGTGAGATAGGCAAGTTTCGAGGTCGCGAGTTCCAGCCGCTCGACATCCTCGACCGACTCCACCAAAAGGATCGCCTCGGGCGCTTCGCCAATCGTGCCAATCACCTCGTCGTGGCCTTCGTGGCCGATGAGCACGATCGTGTAGCCTTGCTTGGCGTAGCGCACCGCTTCGAGATGCACCTTCGTGACCAACGGACAGGTGGCGTCGATCGTTTTGAGATTTCGCTCCGTCGACACCCGGCGAATCTCGGGCGACACGCCGTGCGCCGAGTAGAGCAGATGGGCGCCGTGCGGCACTTCGTCTAAATGGTCGACGAACACCGCTCCGAGCGAGCGAAACCGATCGACCACGTATTTGTTGTGTACGATTTCGTGATACACGTAGACCGGGGCGCCAAAAAGTCTGATCGCGAGTTCGAGCGTGTCGATCGCCATGTTGACGCCCGCGCAAAAGCCGCGGGGACTTGCCAAAATAATTCTCACGGCCGATAACCTCTCGCAAGCAATGACGGACCGGAACGCAAACCGCCGCCGACGCGCGCGGCGGATTCTCGAATCTCTCGATGGACCGCGACGCCAGGGTTGGGCTGGCGTCGCGAATGCATCATAATTTATTGTTCCCTTCGTGGCCAACCCACTCGACCGGCGAATCATCGCATGGCGCACTCGCAAACTCCTTGCTCGCCGCTGCCCGCCGGACTCGCGCTGCCCGAGCGCGGCTGCTCCACGTCGTTGGCGAGCGACTATTGCCGGCGGCTGGCCGAGGCCCATTACGAGAACTTCACCGTCGCCAGTTGGCTGCTTCCGCCGGCGCTGCGGCCGCATTTTTACCACGTCTACGCTTACTGCCGCTGGGCCGACGACTTGGCCGATGAAACCAATGACCCCGCGCGAAGCCTCGACCTGCTCGATGGCTGGGAGCAAGAGCTCGACGCCTGCTATGCCGGCCGGCCCGAGCATCCGGTGTTCATCGCGCTTGCCGGCACGATCGCCGAGTTCGACATTCCGCGTCATTTGTTCGCCGACTTGCTGATCGCTTTTCGCCGCGATCAGCAAACATTTCGCCATGCCACGGTCGACGAGCTGATGGACTACTGTCGCTATTCGGCCAATCCCGTGGGACGGCTAGTGCTGTGCCTGGCCCGAAGCCACGCGCCGGAAACCGGTGAGCTAAGCGATTCGATTTGCACCGGGCTCCAGTGGGCGAATTTTTGCCAAGACGTGGCGGGCGATTGGCAGCGTGGGCGGGTCTACCTGCCGGGAGAGTCGTGGCAAGCCGCCGGCTACACGGAAGCGATGTTTGCCCGCCGAGAAGACAACGCCGCCTTTCGCCGCGCGCTGCGAGGCGAAGTCGATCGGGCAGAGAATTTTTTGCAGCGCGGCTGGCCGCTCGTCGGCCATGTGCCCCGAGAGTTGCGGTTCGATATCGCGCTCTTTATTCTCGGCGGATTGAGCGCGGTGGCGGCGGTTCGGGCCGTGGATTACAACGTATGGGCCGGGCGGCCGCGCGTGGGCAAATTCAAGAAAATGCGGCTGGTGTTTCAGGCCTGGCGCGAAAGCCGCGGCGCTCCAGCCGCAGTTTCGAGCGGCGGCGCTCGAGCCACGCTTGGTAGCCGCGGCGCTCGCGATACCACGGGCGACCGCCGGGCCACGGAACGCACGTCCTCCAGTCAACGGGAAGCCGACGCATGATGCCTCGAGGCGCCCAATCCGCGCAACCGATGGCGCCCAGTGCAATCGCCGGCGCGAGCGATCAAGTTCGCCTCGCTAGCCCGGCGCTGCTCGCGGCGAGTTATGCGGCCTGTCGCCGGGTGGCGCGACGTTCGGCCTCGAGCTTTTACTATTCGTTCTTCCTGCTCCCGCGCGCGCAGCGCGAAGCGATGTGCCGCGCTTTATGCGTTTCTCCGCCACACCGACGACCTGGGCGACGGCGATGAGCCGCTCGAAGTCCGTCGGGCGGGCCTCGTCGCGTGGCGCCGAGCGCTGAACGAATCGCTCCGCGGCCATGTCGCCGCTTCGCCCGCGGATGCGAGCGAGATGCTCCTGCCAGCGCTGGCCGACAGTACACGGCGCTTCGGCATTCCTCGCGCCCTGCTCGACGACGCGTTGACCGGCGTGGAAATGGACCTTTGGCGTTCGTCGTATGCCACGCAGGTCGAGGCCGAGGACTATTGTTACCATGTGGCGTCGACCGTGGGCTTGGCGTGTATCCATATTTGGGGATTCCGCGACGCGGCGGCGCTCGACCCGCGCGGCGATGCGGGCTAGCCTTCCAGTGGACGAACATCTTGCGAGATATCAAGGAAGACGCGGCCCGCGGCCGGCTTTATCTTCCGCTCGATGCCTTGGCCCGATTCGAACTCGCGCCCGCGGACCTCGCCGCCGGCATCGCCGATCCGCGGGTGCGGGCCCTAATGACCGCGGAAATCGCGCGGGCCGAAGGCTGGTATGCCGACGCCGAGCGCCTCGGCGATTACCTGCCGCCCTCGGGCCGGAGAATTTTCCGGGCCATGGTGGCCACCTACCGCTGTCTGCTCGACGAGATCAAACAACGCCAGGGCGATGTGTGGACCCGCCCAGTGCGGTTGTCGGCGGGAAGGAAGCTCAGCGTGGTGGCTCGGTATTTGATGTGGGATGTTTGATCGCGAGCTTGCGCCTATCCGCGAAATCCGGCCGATCCGAAGACGTGGAAACTGCCCTACAGATTGGCCGATGGCAGCGCCGACGCCTTGAAGGCGCGCTCAAGCAATTCGAGAAAGCCGCCGAAATCACGTCCCCGAGACGCGGGCTATTTCGCCGCTCGCCATTCGTTCCGCCACGCGGAGTTTGGCGCTGCGAGCTCGTGGGTTTCGCGCCAATTCATTGGGCGTCGCTTCCAGCGGCCGCTTGGTCAACGGCTTAAGTCGCATATCTTGCCGGAACGCCCACTTCACAAGTCGATCTTCCAAGGAATGGAAGCTGATAATCGCCAGTCGTCCGCCGGGTCGGAGCACATCGGGCAAGCGCGCGAGAGCCCGTTCGAGCGAGCCGAGCTCGTCGTTCACCGCGATGCGAAGGGCCTGAAAAGTGCGAGTCGCGGGATCAAGCCGCCGCGCATCGGGGCCCCGCGGCACGGCCCCGCGCACAAGGCTGGCAAAGTCGGCCGCCGAACGCAGCGGACCCGCGGAGCGCGCGGCCACGATGCGCCGGGCAATCCGTCGACTGAAGCGCTCTTCGCCATAGCGATAAATCGTGTTGGCCAAGTCGACCTCGCTCAGCCGCTGGACGAGTCGCCAAGCGGGCTCGCCAAGCGATGGGTCGAAGCGCAGGTCGAGCTCGCCGGTCGCGTTGAAACTGAAGCCGCGCGAGGCGTCGGCAAGCTGATCGCTGCTCAGGCCCAAGTCGAGCACGATGCCATCGAGCAAGCCGATCCCCTGCTCGCGAAGCACGTCGGCGAGATCGGCGAAGTCGGCCACGACGGCTCGAATCGGCAAATCGGCCAACCTTCGCCCGGCCACGGCCACCGCCGCCGGATCGCGATCCGTGGCCAGCACCACGCCCCGCGGGCCCACGCGCTCGGCAATGGCCCGCGAGTGGCCGCCGGCGCCGAGAGTGCCATCGGCAAATCGGCCACCGGCCGCCGGCGCGAGCCAATGCAAAATCTCCTCGGGCATCACCGAGACATGCAGCGGCGCATCGGCGGAAGCGTCGACGGGCGGATCGGCGGACATCGGGTTATCCAGGGCGTTTACGACAACTCATCGAGCTCGTTGACCAACCGCGCGAAAACTTCCATCGCCGTGTCGACCGGACCCGGCTGCTCCATGTCGACGCCGGCGTCGCGAAGCAAATCGAGCGGAAATTTCGAGCAGCCGCCCCTAAGAAAGTGCAAATAATCGCCCAGTTCCTCCGGGCCGCCGCCGGTCACTCGCTCGCTCAGGGCGATCGCCGCCGAGAGGCCTGTGGCGTATTTATAGACATAAAAAGCGCGATAGAAATGTGGAATTCGCAGCCCCTCGAGCGACAGTTCCTCATCGATCGCGAAACCGGGACCGAAGTAGAGATCGAGCAAGTTGCGATATTCCTTCTTGATTCGATCGACGGTAAGCACTTCGCCGGCCTCGACCAGGGCATGGATAACGCGCTCGAACTCGGCGAACATGGTCTGGCGAATAATCGTGCCGCGAATCGCGTCGATCTGGCGATTGATCAAGAAGGCCCGCTGCTTGTCGCTCTTCGCCTTGCGCATCATGTGTCGCGCCAGGAGTTGCTCGTTGAACGTGCTGGCCACTTCGGCCACGAAGATCGTGTAATTGTAGTATTGATAGGGTTGATGTTTGGCCGAATAGTGCGAGTGCATCGAGTGGCCCGCCTCGTGGGCGAGCGTGAACACATGGTCGAGCACGTCGGGTTGATAGTTCATCAGGATATAGGGCAAGCCATCGTAGGAGCCGCAGCTAAACGCGCCGCTCTGCTTGCCCTGGTTCGGATACCGATCGCACCAGCGGCCATTGAGCCCTTCTTCAAGCACTCCGCAGTATTCGGAGCCGAGCGGCTCGAGCGCCGCGAGCACCAGCTTGACCGCCTGGGCCCACGTGTGCCGGGTTTGCAACTCGGTGAGGATCGGCACATAGGTATCGTATTGATGGATCGTCGAAAGCTGCATCTCGCGGCGGCGCAGTTCGTAGTAGCGATGCAAGTCAGGCAAATGGCGATGGATCGACCCAATGAGATTGTCGTACACCGATACCGGCACGTTGTCGTGAAATAGCGATGCCTCGAGCGCGCTCGGATAATGACGCGCTTTGGCATGGAACACATCGCGCTGGACCGAGCCGGCCAGCGTGGCGGCGAGCGTGTTTTGGTGGGCGGCGAATTGCGCGTAGTATTTGTGAAATGCCGTCTTCCGCACATTGCGCTTCGGCGATTGGAGCAGCGTGGCGAAGGTGGCATGACTCAGTTCGAGCCGTTCGCCCCGTTCATTTTTCACGACGCCCCACTTGAGATCGGCATCGGTCAACTGGCGAAAAATCTGGTCGGTGGCGGCCGCCATTTCGCTTTGCATTGCCAGCAGCTTTTCCTCGCGCTTGCCGAGCGTATGCGGTTTGTAGCGCAAGATCCTGCGCGAGCGATAGCCGGTGCTGGGCCAGGCAGGGCTCGCGGAGAAACGCTTCCATCGTCGCGCTTTTGATCGCCGTGATTTCCGGGCGAATATAACTCGCCGCCTGTCCGGCCCGGCTGGCCACGTTGCGGAACCGACCGATCATTCGCTGGTAGAAGCTATTGGCTTGGTCCTCGGCGGTTTTCAAAAACGCATAGGTGCTGAGCCGCTCGCCCGCGCGATCGAATTCATTGTCGAACTCGAGACAAGCGGCGAGGGTCTTGGCGTCGTCGCCCAGGACGCCGCGAAAACGCTCGTAGCCCGCGATGCTCGCTTCCCATTTTTCAAACGCGGTTTCCCAAAGCTCGTCGCTGGCGAAAAGCGGGGCGAGATCCCAAGCATCGACCGGCTTCACCTTGGCCCGCGCCGGCGCTTGCTTGATTTTCGAGATCACTTTAGACATTCGCAAACCATTCCTTCACGACAAATTGAAAGGCCGGGAGACACTCGCCCCGAAACATTGCGACCCGGTAGCGTCTCACCGCCGCGAGGCTTGAATACCGGCCGACTACCGCGGCTCGAGCGGAATTTCGACCCAGCGACGCTCGGCATACGAAGCGAGCACCGCGTCGGCCACGACCTGCGAAGTGAGTCCGTCGTAGAAACTGGGCCGGGCCTGCCGTCGCTCGACGATCGCCGAAATGAATTCCCACATCAGGTCATAGCGAAACACCGTGGCCGGCTTGCCTTCGCGCGGATCTCGCGGGCTACCGGACAATTTCAGGAATTCCTCCGGCACGTCGACCGCCGCGAGATCGCTGCCGGTGCGCCCCAGCAGCACCACGTTGGGCTCATGCAAGCGGTACACGACCGAGCCCTCGGCGCCGTTGATCTCGGCCCATTCGTGGCCGAAGCCATCGCGATGATAGCCCTTGGCCAGGGTCGTGCCTTCCCAAACCCCGGTGGCCCCCGAGGCAAATTCGCCGATCAGGCTCGACCAATCGTCGACATCCGAAGGCGGACAGGGCTCGCCCGTCGCGGTGTGGCGCGACTCGCGAAACGCGCCACCGCGCCGGTGACCCGAGCAATGGGACCCAGCAAATCTTGGGCGAAGTCGATGCGGTGGATCGTCATGTCGAACAGATCGCCGGCGCCGGCCTTCTCGCGATATTGCCGCCAGCCCCAACTTATCTCGGGCCAATCGAGAAACCGCTGGCTGCGAAAATGCCGAGGCTGGCCGAGCGAGCCCGACTCGACGAGGTGTTTGATATATCGCATTGCCGGAGCAAAGCGATAGGTGAACGCGGTCATATGCACCACGCCGGCGTCGCGCGCCGCATGGTACATCGCCCGCGCTTCGGCGGCGCTCAGACCGAGCGGTTTTTCGCACATCACATGCTTGCCCGCCGCGGCCGCCGCGATGGCGACTTCGCGATGCGCGCCGTTGGGCGTGGCGATCACCAGGGCGTCGATCTCGGGGTCATCGCACAGTGCGAACGGATCGCTCGTGATTTTCTCGATATGCCACTGCCCGCGCCGCTGAGTGAGCAGGTCGACATTGGAATCGCAAGCGGCCACAAGCACGGCGCGGCGATCGAGCCGCAAGGCGGGCACATGGTGATATTCCGTCACGGCGCCGGCGCCGATCAGGCCGACCCGCACGGGCGCGGAGCTCGATGAAGATGACATCAAACAATCTCGGATTTGTCGTGAATCCGCTCCTGGAGCGAAAGAGGTTTCGGGTGTTTTCAGGCCGGCTCGCGGCGTTCTTCCTCGCTTGGAATTCGCAATCCGCAAGTGTCGTCGGAGTGCCAGCTCGCGCGAGGATCCATCGCCGTGGGACCGAAAGAGCCCCCCGGGCCAGTAAATGATAACCGCTCGCGCGCCGAACGAAAATGGTCTTATGCGCGGCGACGCCGGCTTTCGCCCACTCTGCCGACGCGCCGTTTTTTGCAACGGGATGCGATTCAATACGCGCCGGAGCTCTTCCATCACCGGGTTAATCGCAATCGCCTTGCCCGCTTTGATGTTGTTTCGCGCGAGAGCAATCGCTTTCGCGATTTGTTTCGGGTACTCGCCAAGTTTGCCGAGTTCAGGCCGCCACCGGATTGGCCGCTGTGCCAAACCGAGCCGAGCCGCGAATGACGGCCAGCGATTGCTCGATCTGAAAATGGTGCGTTTGTGGAAATGTGCATTTGGAGTTTTGGAAACGTGGGCACGCTTAATTACGAATTGCGCCCGCGATCGTTACTTTTCTTGGTCTGAAGCGCGACGAAATAATCTACCGCGGCACTCGTGGGCTGAGCGTCCAATTCATCGCCGTCGGGCTCTCCAGGAGCAACGAATATGTCGAGCAGACGTCCGCCCGGCGAACTCAGCCGCTTATTAGAGTAGACGCCTGCCTCGGTCGCGCATGCGAGCCGCACAAGCACATACATATAGCCGGGCTCGATAATTTTCAGTTCCACGCAAGCGCTCGGCAAACGCTTCAAGAGGGATTTTGAAAAATCCCGAAGGTGCTCGAGCTCGGCCCTGGGATCACCCCAATCCGGGTGCCATACCGGAGTGGTCCAGGTTTCCGGATGTTGTGAATCGCTCATCATTCTTAATTTCCTAAGATTGTCCAGAACTCGCCATTCGGACGTGTAATATATGTAACGCCACCGTCTTTGAACGCAACAGCGGGGTTACCGGAATACGTAGTTGCGCGGCCGTCGTCCTTCGCCACGCGATCACGAATAATTTCTTTGACGCGCTCGATGCCTCCCTTGTCGGCTTTCGGGATCGCTTCTCGGTGGCGGCCGCGATTTCAGACTTGATTAATGTGTTTCCTGATCTTCGTTTCGGCATTTTTTCCGAACGTTACATGGCCGATTGATACGTTCGATGCTTCGCCTCAGCCCTCCTTGCCACTCGGCGTTGTACCAGGGCTTTGAAGCTGGCACTTTCCGTGCTAGCAGTTGATTTGACTTGGTGGGTTTCTTTTCGATAATCGTTCGCCGCGCAACAACTTACACTTATTGTGCGAGGCGCCGTGATGATTGTCGAGACGATGTTCGAGCTGTTTTCCCAGAAAAGCCCCTTGCCGGTAATGGTCCGCGGCACGCTGGAATGGGCTCTCTCCGACGAAAAGCTGGACTCGCTTTTCGAGGAAACCGCCGCGCGGCAGTATGTTCGCGAATTGGCCTTCTCGTCGGTGGTGGACGTGATGACGATGGTCGTCGCCAAGACCCGGAAGTCGGTGAACGCGGCCTATAAAGATCGGAAAGACTCGCTGCAAGTTTCGATCAAATCGGTCTACAACAAACTCAACCACCTGGAGCCCGAGGTGTCGGCCGAATTGGCGCGACGCACGGCGGCGACGTTCGACGACCTGATTCGCGAGATGCGGGGCGAACTGCCGCCGCTCTTGCCCGGCCATCGCGTGCGCGTGCTCGACGGCAATCATCTCGCGGCCACCGAACATCGCTTGAAGGAGCTGCGCTCGCTGCGCGGCGGCCCGTTGCCCGGGCAAGCGCTGGTGGTGCTCGATCCGCAAACCAAATTAATGACGCATGTTTATCCTTGCGAAAACGGTCATACGCAAGAACGACGCATTCTGCTGGAATTGATCGACGACTTGCGGCCGGGCGACGTCTGGGTGGCGGACCGCAATTTTTGCACATCGTTGTTTCTGCTCGAGATCGCGGCGAACGACTCGCATTTCATCATTCGCCAGCACGCGTCGAACGTGCGCTGCGAGCCGCTCGAGCCGAGCCGCCCGGTCGGACGCTGCGAATCGGGCGAAATCTTCGAGCAAAAGGTGCATATCGAGCGCGATTGCGGTCCGCCGATGGCCGCGCGGCGCGTGACGGTGAAGCTCGATCGGCCCAACGAGGACGGCGATTGGGAAATCCACATTCTCACGAATCTTCCCGAAACGGTCGGCGCGCTCACGATCGCCCACGTCTATCGTCAGCGTTGGACGATCGAAAAGGCTTTCAATGAATTGACACTATGTTTAGCAAGCGAGATCAACACGTTGGGCTATCCGTGCGCGGCGTTGTTCGGGTTTTGCATCGGGGTGGTGATGTACAATGTGCTCAGTGTGATGAAGGCGTCGCTGCGCGCCGCCCACGGAGCGGAAGTGATTGAAAAGAATCTGTCGACGTATTATGTGGCCGACGAGATCAGCGGCGTGTGGCGTGGCATGGAGATCGCGATTCCCGAGCCCTACTGGCGCGAGACCTTCGGCCCGATGAGCGTGTCGGAACTAGCCAAGACGCTGGTCCGCCTGGCCCAGGCGGTCCGGCTCTCCCGATTCCAAAAGCAACCACGCGGCAAGAACAAACCGCCGCCCAAACGCACCGGCGACAAACCCCACTTCGCCGCCGCCGAAATACTAGCGCAACGCAAACGACGGAAATAACACCTTCAAAGCCCTGGGTCGGACGCTCCGGTCCGCCGCCACGCCGAACCAGGAAAGCCAACCGACAATGCCAAACAAAAACCCGCCGCCGAGAGTAGCGCGCCCGCCGGCGCCGCCCGCTCACGCCGCGCGCACCGCCGGCCACGCGAAACCGGCGCAAAACGCAACCGCGTACGCTTGTTTAAGGGCTAGCGAGCAGTACTCAAACACCGCTTGCAAATCATCGCGATTAGCCACCACCCCAACGGTCCAATCGCTCGGCGAGCGCAGCCATGCGTCGTTGGCGGAGGAATCGACCTGCGCCGTCAATTGATCGGGCTCGACCAAGCTCGCCCGCACTTGCCCGTCGCCGCGATGCCAATCACGGGAACGGCGGCAATCCGAATTGGTCTTTAATATGACAGAACGCCGACAAAATGGAGCATTACGCCCGCGGCATTCGCATCTTTCACTCCGCCGTCATATTCAAAATTGTAAATCAGCACGAGCGCATTGCATGCAAAAGGTAAGGCGCTACACCCGCGGCGTTCTGCAGCCGTGGCGATTTCGCCGGCGCAAGAATGTGCGCAGAGCAAACTCCGCAAGGAATTCGCGTGAAAAGAACGGACCGATACCTCGAGAAAGTCTTCGTCGAACCAGTTGATTCCATATGCGGCGGTGAATCCGCGTGGAATCGTATCGCCGTCCGAATCGTAGACCAGCGCGACATATGGTTCAAGTGTTTCGTATGAGTCCGCATTCCCAACTCATATCGACACGCGTTGTTGCTCCGAGCTCATTTCAAACCTCCGCGGAAGATTACGGCCTCAATCCGTCCGGCAACGAAGCTGCGCCACCGACAAGATGCTGATCGCACCACGATCGAAGTTTTTTAACAAATGCCGAAAAATCGCGCGATTCATCTATCAATTCGAAAATCTGCTTATGCGCCGTCGTCGAAAACTCACGCCCATGCCTTCCAGCAGGTTTAAACGCGATATCTTTCGTCGGAGTGCGGAGCGCACGAATTTGTTCGGCAGTGTCTTGGTTCACCGTGAACTGGAATGATCGGGCATTTGGGTTAGCGAATGAGTAAAGGCGTCCTGCCGGGCATTTCGCGGCATCGTGCCGCGAAGGTTTAACGCATTCGCGCCAATCCCGAAGGATTGGCGAGCGGACGGCGCCGACGATTGCCGGTCGCCGCCCTCTCTTCGGTCTTGGCCGCTGGGTCTGCGCTCGGGTTGCCCCTCGGCAGAGCCCTATCCTCCGCCCAGTTCAATCATCAATTTAGCGCCGCCGATCGTTTCAGGCAACCTTGGGCGCGGCGTTGGCGGCGGCACTGCGCCGCGCGTCGTCGCTCGCGGGCCGCTTCCAGCTTCGCGTCACGCTCGTCGAATATCCGCTGCTCGATACCGTTCAACTTGTCGCTCGGCGTGACGTAGCCGATCGCGCTGTGCAAGCGCTCGTGGTTGTAGTGCTCCACGAACTTCGTGATCCGCCCTCGCGCCTCTTCGACATCCTCGGGGCAGGCCGGACGAATGCACTCGACCTTCAGGCTCTTGTGCCAGCGTTCCAACTTGCCGTTGCTTTGCGGATAAAACGGACTCGTTCGCACATGCGTCATGCCGGCCAGGCGAATGCACTCCTTGAAATCGCGGGCGATAAACTGCGGGCCGTTGTCGCTGATGATCCGCGGCTTTTCGTCCGGAAACTTTTCTCGCGCGCGTTGAATCACCGTTTCCACTTCGAACTCCTTCATGCTCTCGCGCAGCTCCCAATGCACGATGTAGCGGCTGTAGCCGTCCAGAATCGTGCAGAGAAAGTAGAACGTGCCGGCCAGATTGATGTACGAAATATCGACATGCCAGTGGTCGTGCGGCCGCGGCGGCTGCACGAAACCGGTTCCTTTCTTGGACGGCGAGAACTTGCGTTGGTCGAGCCGTCCGCCTTGTTTCAATACCCGATACACGCTGCTGGGACTGACCGCCACCACGTCGAGAGTCGAGCATCATGAACGCCAAGCGGCGGTAGCCGTTCAGCGGATGGCTGTCGTGGTAGGCGAGGATGGCTTGCTTCTCCCAGTCCTCGAGTTCTCGATTCCCCGGGCCACCAGTCGCGCGGGACCTTGCCGTTGTGCTCGTTGGCCTTGCCGTAGCGGTCCTTCCACTGGTGGAACTTGCTCGGCGCCAATTCCAGCCAGCCCAGCAGCCGCTGGGCCGGCAGCTCGGCACGCTCGGTCCAACGCCCGATGTAATCGACGATGGCGTCGCGCGTGTCGTGGGGAACCCAAACTCCCTTCAGAGTTCCCCAAGCTCTTTTTTTGCGCGGACATTCTCCTCCATCAGTTCGGCGATGACTTCGTTCTTGGTGACCAGCTTCGATTCGAGCTGGGCGATCTTCTGGTCCTTGGCCGCTTCCAGCCGCGGCGGCCGCCCGCCCGCCCACCGCCCGACCGCCTTCTCGGCCTGATCGAGCACCTGCTTGACCCAGAGATGGATCAGGCTGGGCTGAACCTTGAATTCATCGGCCAAATCCGACACCGGCGTTTTGCCGCTCAAATGCCGCCGCACGACCTGGGCCTTCTGCTCGGCGGAAAAATGCCGCCGTGTTCGCAATTCGCTCATGGAAACGTCCTCCCTCGGGATTTATGCTAATCCCAACGGCCAAACTTTCCAGTTCCGGGAGGGGCAGGACATGGGCAGCATGCCCTCGCTGACGCTTCCGGTTGTGAGCGGATAGCATTTCCGTCATAACCTGAAGCGTCAGCGAGGGCTTCCGTGATCCGCCCAGCGCACTAGGTCTAGCCGCCGCTTGCACTCAAAACCGGAAGAGCCAAAAAAACAAAGCCCCGAGAGGTCATAAAGAACCTCTCGGGGCTTTGGGTTGAAAAAATCCGGCGATACCTACTCTCGCGCTTTTGGCACTACCATCGGCTCTGAAAGCTTAACTACCGTGTTCGGAATGGGAACGGGTGTGACCTTTCAGATATGGTCACCGGAAAGGAGACCGCCGGGCGTATGCGGCCCGGCAGCCTCGATTGCTGGTTGTTGCGTTGAGTGGCATTCCCGACGTTTTATGGAACATCGAGAGCGTCTTAGCGAGGTCAACATAGTTAACAACGCGTTTGCTTGGGGGCCCGGGTTGAATTCTCCGGGGGGAACCAAGAGCGTTTGATATATGTGGCCAAGCATTCGTCCGTTAGTACCGGTTAGCTGAATGGATTACTCCATGTACACATCCGGCCTATCAACCTGGTCGTCTTCCAGGGGACTTTCGGGCATTGCCCTACGAAACCTGATCTTGGAGCGGGCTTCACGCTTATATGCTTTCAGCGTTTATCCGTTCCGACCATAGCTACCCAGCCGTGCCGCTAGCGCGACAACTGGAACACCAGAGGGTCGTCCTTCCAAATCCTCTCGTACTAAAGAAGAACCTCCGCAAGTTTCGTGCGCCCACAGCAGATAGGGACCGACCTGTCTCACGACGGTCTGAACCCAGCTCACGTACCACTTTCATTGGCGAACAGCCAAACCCTTGGGAGCTTCTTCACCCCCAGGATGTGATGAGCCGACATCGAGGTGCCAAACCGCTTCGCCGCTATGGACGCTCGGAAGCGATAAGCCTGTTATCCCCAGAGTACCTTTTATCTGATGAGCGATGGCCCTTCCACACGGGACCACCGGATCACTAAGCCCTACTTTCGTATCTGCTCGACTTATGGGTCTCGCAGTTAAGCACCCTTCTACCTTTGCGCTCGAAGCCTGATTACCAACCAGGCTGAGGGTACCTTTGGACTCCTCCGTTACTCTTTCGGAGGAGACCGCCCCAGTCAAACTGCCCAACTGAAAATGTCCTCTGCCCGGATTCACGGGAATCAGAGTTAGAACTAAAGCATCTTCAGGGTGGTATCTCAAGGACGGCTCCATGAACACTTGCGTGCCCACTTCATAGCCTCCCACCTATCCTGCACAGAACATACCACAGCCCAATATCAGCCTGCAGTAAAGGTTCACGGGGTCTTTCCGTCTAGCTGCGGGAACGTGGCATCTTCACCACGACTACAATTTCACCGGGTCACTGGTTGAGACAGTGCATCAGTCGTTACGCCATTCATGCAGGTCGGAACTTACCCGACAAGGAACTTCGCTACCTTAGGACCGTCATAGTTACGGCCGCCGTTTATTGGGGCTTCGGTCGCAAGCTTCGCTCTTACGAGCTAACCTTCTTCCTTAACCTACCAACACCGGGCAGGCGTCAGACTCTATACATCCTCTTACGAGTTAGCAGAGTCCTGTGTTTTTGATAAACAGTCGCTGATGCCGATTTACTGTGGCCTCGGAAAGCGTGAACCCTCCGAGGCGCCCCTTATCGCGAACTTACGGGGCCAATTTGCAGAGTTCCTTAACCAGTGTTCTCCCGAGCGCCTTAGACTACTCGTCTCGCCTACCTGTGTCAGTTTTAGTACGGTCACTCTGGCTTCGAAGTTTAGAAGCTTTTCTTGGACGTCCTTCGGATGACTACCTGAACATAAATGCAGTCGGTCCCGCCGGTTGGCTTATGGGGGCGGATTTACCTCTCCCCCACCTTCCGACGAGCCACGGACATTTCTAATCGTACCGCTCACCCTACGAACGCCGTCCCTCCATCACTCCACCAGAGTGGCGCAGGAATGTTGACCTGCTATCCATCGTCTACGCCTTTCGGCCTCGACTAAGGAACCGGCTAACCCTGGGCGGAATTACCTTCCCCAGGAAACCTTAGGCTTTCGGCGAGCAGGATTCTCACCTGCTTTATCGTTACTCATTCCGGCATAATCACCTGTACGCCCCGACACCGCTCCTTACGGTACGGCTCGTATCTGACGTACAGCGCTCTCCTACCACGAACCGTTCGAAAACGGTTCATCCATTGCTTCGGTGACGTACTTACTCCCGTTCATTATCGGCGCAGAGTTTCTCGGCCAGTAAGCTGTTACGCACTTTTTAAATGGTGGCTGCTTCTAAGCCAACATCCTGGCTGTCACGGAAACTCAACTTCCTTTGTGACTAAGTACATCTTCGGGACCTTAGCAGATGGTCTGGGTTGTTTCCCTCTCGACCGCGAAGCTTATCCCTCGCGGACTGACTCCTGAGATAGTCGTTATGGTATTCGGAGTTTGGTTCAGCAGAGTACTCTGGGAAGAGCCTCCAACCGATTCAGTATCTCTACCCCCACAACGTAGTTGCTCAAGGCTAGCCCTAAAGCTATTTCGGAGAGAACGAGCTATCTCTGCGCTTGATTAGACTTTCACTCCTCCCCACAAGTCATCCCCTCGGTTTTCAACCCAAGTGGGTTCGGTCCTCCACGCGGTATAACCCGCGGTTCAACCTGCTCATGGGTAGTTCGTGCAGTTTCGCGTCTAGCACCAGCGACCAATTTTCGCCCTATTCAGACTTGGTTTCCCTGAGGCTTCGGTCCTGAGGACCTTAACCGAGCCGCTGACGCTAACTCGCCGGATCATTATGCAAAAGGCACGCCGTCACACATTCCTCTTACGAGGCATAGTGCTCCGACCGCTTGTAGGCACATGGTTTCAGGTTCAGTGTCCTCCCCTAACAGGGGTTCTTCCCATCTTTCAGTCGCCCTACTGAGTTCACTATCGGTCGTTAGGTAGTATTTAGCCTTACGGGATGGTCCCCGTGGATTCAGTCGGGGTTCCACGTGACCCGACCTACTCAGGTACCCCTCGGGAGGCAACATGCTTTCACCTACGGGACTGTCACCCGCTGTGGTCTGCCTTTCCATGCAGTTCGGTTAGCCTGTTGCTTGATAACTCCCATGTGAAGGGCCCTACAACCCCGCCAAGGAAAACCTTCGCGGTTTGGGCTGTTTCCCGTTCGCTCGCCGCTACTGAGGAAATCGATTTTTCTTTCTTTTCCTGCGGTTAATGAGATGTTTCAGTTCACCGCGTTCGCCACGCATGTCTATGAATTCAACATGCGTTCGTTCGGGAATCTCGGGATCATAACTCGTTTGACAGCTACCCCAAGCTTTTCGCAGTCTTCCACGCCCTTCAAAGCCTCCTAACGCCAAGACATCCCCCATGCGCCCTTAGTAGCTTGACCACATAAATCAAATCCTCTCGGTTGCCATTCTCGCGACCCATTTCAACGGACTCTCACCCGCCGAAACCAGCCCCAAGAACAACACCCAACAGAACTCAACAACATGGCCCCCACTACAATCCCACATGGCATTCGCCATGCAAGATCGAGTAACGTTATTAACTAGTATGCGATTTCGACCAACGGACAACGCCTTTCAAAAAGAAAGACACGTCCATCCGGCGGGTTCTCCACTCCCGGACTTTCGTCCTCGAGCGGAGCCATAGTCCCGACCGATGTCGATTTCGCTGCTAAGAGCCTTGGAGAACAATCAAGCGGCCGTGTTTTCCCGGAACCCAGTCCACGCTCGAGCTGCCAAAGCAACCCAAACACAAACCAAGCCCCAAGAGGCGCGGCCGCCGTCTTGCTCTTTCATCTACAAGATGCCACTCTTGCAACAACCAAATTGTCAAAGAACAACAAAGCCAGCAAAAGCTCACGGCGATCGACCCAAAGCGGTCGCTCATCGCCACAAACCTCAGCCGGCCTTCCCGCCGCTTGGGCGGAGGCCAAGCTCACCGCCGCGGCTATCCGCCTGACAGTGAACATGGCCACCGACCACTCGACCACCCAGCCCAAACCAACAAAAAAACCAAATCAACCAAAGAACCCGACCACGACTGCCTTTGCCGACAAGCGATGCCCGCCGGCCCACCTCTCGCGGCAAGGATGCCGCGAAGCGAATTTGTTTTTCACGAGCCAACGCGGCAATTCAATCGCCACGATGGCTGACGACCGCATGATGTCGTCTGGTGGAAGCGAATGATCTTATCAGTTTCGCGATCGTCGTCAAGCACGCTGAAGAAAAAATTTTCAGCCGCCGCTCTCTACGATCACCGACAAGTTTCTAGCCGAGCAAGTCGCTCAACTATGTGATTCACCCAGCTACATGGACCGCCTAGTCTCAAACTACCCGACCACCACGGATTGAGCCGTATTGGACTCGCCACGGTGGGCTCACCGGGCCGACGTGCGGCTCGGTGAAGCTCCTAGAATGTAACCATTCGCTCATGCGGCGCCAAGGTCCTCCTAGCAAAAATCTTTTCGCCTCGGCCAATCGCCGCCGGATCGCCCCGCGCGAGCCCGTCGCATCTACTTGTGAGCAAAGCAATTACGATCCGACGGGGAGATCACTTCGCGAACCACGCTCGGGCCACGCCGCCAAACGCGAAGCGATCTGCTTGCGCCGGGTCGGCGAGCTGGAGCGTAAGCATCGTATATCGGCCGTTTTTACCCATTTCCATGAGCCTGGCCTCGACCGGTTCGCCCAGGGGCCGCCGATCCTTGCCGGCCGGCGCCAGGCGAACCGCCATGCCCTGTTTCAGGCCGCCAAAGAGCTCGCCGCCCTCGGGAAAAAGCGTCAACCGGACATGATTTCCGTCGCCCCGGTCGATATAGCCCGGCAGTCCCTCGCTCGCGATGCGATCGTGGTGGACTTTTTTCTGCTTGGCTTGAAAGTCGAGCAGACTGGCATCGTCGAGAAACACCTCCCAACAGCGTCGGTTCTTTCATCGCGGTAGGGATGGCCCTTTCGGGCCACCCCCCGCACAGATCCGTACGTGCGGAACTACCGCATACGGCTCCTACCTTGGATACAAACGATCAAACCGCACTTCGGGATAAGGATGCAGGATTTTCGGGGTGGGAAGCCATCGTTTGCAAAGCTGCGAGAACTTCCGCCAGGTCATCCGGCGTCCGCGTTGGCTGCGTCGCCGCAGCATGCGGAGCCAGAGTTTCTGGAGCGCCGTGCGGAATTGTTGCAATCGCACCGAGTTGCCGGGAATCGCATGGTAATTGAGCCATCCCCGGTAAACGCTCGATAGCCATGGCCCGACTTGCGCCAAGTCCATGTGCATTTTCCCGCGCAGCGCTTCTTTCAGTTCGCGCAGTTTGCCACGAAACTTCTTGGCCGATGAGATGCGGCGAATGGTGAATTCGCCCTTCCGGGTCACGCCACTGATGTGGGTGAAGCCCAGGAAGTCGAATGTCTCCGGTGGGCCATCGCCACGCTTCGATCGTCGTTCGGCCGCATAGCGTCCGAACTCGATCAGCCGCGTCTTCTCCGGGTGCGGTTCCAAACCGAATTTGGTGAAGCGTTCCCGGAGCGCCGCCAGGCAGCGTCGCGCGTCGGACTCCTCGCGGAATCCGACTACGAAATCGTCCGCATAGCGCACGATGATGACCTCGCCCACGGCATGGCGTTTCCGCCACGCCACCAGCCACAGGTCCAGAACATAGTGCAAGAACACGTTCGAATAGAGCGGCGAAATCACCGCTCCTTGAGGTGTTCCCACGGTGCTCGGGGACCATTCGCCATCTTCCGACACTCCGGCTCGAAGCCATTTCTTCAGCAGCCGAAGCAGTCGTCGGTCGGCGATCCGATGCTCCAGGAACTTCATCAACCATGCGTGGTCGATGTTGTCGAAGAAGCCGCGGATGTCCGCATCCAAAATCCAGTTCACTTTCCGCTTCTTGATGCCCACGTAGAGCGCGTCCAAGGCTCGGTGACAGCTTCGTCCAGGACGAAAGCCGTAACTGAAACCCAGAAAGTCCTCTTCGTAGATGCACTCCAGGATCGTCCGTACGGCTTGCTGGACGATCTTGTCCTCCAGCGCCGCGATCCCGAGGGGCCGCGGCTTGCCGTCGAGCTTGGGAATCCAAGTTCGCTTGGACGGCCTGGCTCGATAGGCTCCCCGATGGATTCGACTGTGCAGATCGTCGATCCGCGTTTCGAAATCGGTGGCGTATTGAGCCCATGTCAGGCCATCGACGCCGGGCGCGGCTTGCTTCTTCAGGTCGAAGAAACTCGCCACCAGCAGTTCGGGCGTGACATGGTTCAGCAGATTGTTGAACCGCATCTTCTTGTCGCGTTGTGCCGCTTCTCGCACGCCCAGCAGTCCGCGCGACCTGGGAGCCCGGCGCTGTGTCCGGTCCAGTAGCGACTGCTCGGCGTTCTCCTCGGTCAGCTCCCTTCCCTCCACGGGCTCCGCCGACAGCGGCACGCTGTCGTTGTTCGCCTGCTTCTTTGGTACTATGGAACTGTCTGACTCCCCGGGAACGTGCATGTCGGACTTGTGGCCTCGCGCCTTCTCCGACCGATTCGCTTCCGGTGAAGCGGATGTTCCCGGGATCTCCCGGCTTCCGCGAGAAAAGTTTCCGGCCGTGCGGGTGGTCCCGGACTCCGTGGGGGAGACGTCGGACTCGCCATGATCGTTCGACATCACTGTTGCCTTCCCGCATGAATCGAGCGACGGGGTCAGGACAAGGTCGGCCACCGCAAAAGAATGTTTTCGGAGCTCGATACACCGCCCGGCCGTGCCTCTGTGAACGCTTCGCCCTGCCAGTTGCCCGACACGACGCATCACTCGAGGCCGAGGTGGCTGGCTAGGCCTTGCCTCGTGCGACTCTTTCATTCGCGACTCTCCTCCGGCTTCGCGCCGGCGCACCCTGACCCAGGCCATGGGTTTGCGTTCTCAACCGATCCCCGACCCGGATATCGGCGAATTTGGCCGGTTCGGCATCCTTCCAATAGCGAGTTTCGGCATCGGTCTCGAGCATGATTCCCTGCTGCCGCACGAAACTTTTATCGGCGTTGGCGTCGGTGCATTCGAGCTTGCCGTCGGCGGCGTCGATCCGGTCGACCCAGTAGTATTCCTTGTGGTTGTCGAGGAAATTCATTTCGTCTTGGATATAGGTGAGCCAAATCCAGCGATCGGCGTCGTCGGGATGAACTCGAAAGATGGCTCGCTCGCCGACGCGAAAATCTTGCAAGTCGCCAAGCGCGGCGTGGTGCAAGAGCTCGGCATAGGGCATCACGACGAAGGTTTGAAGCTGGTCGTTCGACTCATTGCGAAACACGCCCTCGCGTTTCACGAGGTCGATGCTTACCAGTTCGCCCCAAATCCGGCGCATGTTGTCGGTCGGCACGATGATCTTGCCCGGCTCGATCTTGGTCTTGGGCGCCGGCTCCGTTTTGGACGGGGAGTCTCGAGGCGCGCGAGGCGCGGGATCGGCGGCCAGGGCCGGAGCGGCGAGCAAGAGCAAGAGCAAGACAATGAGCGAGCGCATCGTGGGAGCGGTCCTTTCAGAAAATTGAAGCAAGGCGCGGAGAGCAGGGAACACGGAGCTCCGCGGCTCAAGAAGGATGTCAGGCCTCATGCGCTCGCGGCACATACGGATCGGCATGCTCGACCAGCCCATCGCGCATGCGAATCGTGCGATGCGCCTTGGCGGCGATATCGGGCTCGTGCGTCACCATGATAATTGTTTTTCCGCCGCGATTCAGGCTATCGAGCATCGCCATGATCTCGTCGCCCGTGGCCGAATCGAGGTTGCCGGTGGGCTCGTCGGCCAAGATCACTTGCGGATCGTTGACCAGCGAACGGGCAATCGCCACCCGCTGCTGTTGACCGCCGGAGAGTTGCATCGGTCGATGATCCAATCGCTCGCACAGGCCAACGAGCTTGGCCAGATCGACGCACTTGCGGAGCGTGGCGGCCGTCACGTTGTCTTGATATTGGAGCGGCAGGGCGATGTTTTCAACCACCGTGAGCGTTTGGATCAGATTGTACGACTGAAAGATAAAGCCCAAGTAACGGCAACGGATATCGGAGAGCTCGTCGTCCGAGAGCCGCGAAACATCTTGGCCGGCCAGAATGTAGGAGCCGCTCGTGGGCCGGTCGAGGCACCCGAGCATGTTGAGCATGGTGCTCTTGCCGGAGCCCGACTGGCCCATGATCGCGACAAAATCGCCCTCGGGCACATCGAGCGACACGCCGCGCAGCGCATGCACCACGCCGCCGGCGAGTCGGTATTCCTTGGTGACATTCACCACTTGGGCGGCCATTCGCAAGGTTGCAAACTCCCTGGGGGAAAAGGCGATCCGGGCGTGCGTGGGCGAACGTTTTCCGGCGAGCGCGGCGTGGCGACTTATTCGTGTCGCAGGGCCTCGATCGGGTCCATGCGCGCGGCGCGACTGGCGGGATACAGGCCGAACACCACGCCGACCGCGACTGAAATCAAGAACGCCGCGGCCACGCTCCACGCGGCGATGCGCGGTTCGAGATCGCGGATATTCGGCGGCAGCGACGCCATCACGCTCGGCAGCAGATGGGACATCACGATCCGCACCGCCGCGACGACCCAGTTGCAGGAAAACCCAACCACCACGCCGAGCAACCCGCCAGCGCCCGAAAGCACGATGGTTTCGCTGAGAAATTGCTCGACGATATCGCGCTGTTTGGCGCCCAGCGCGCGGCGGATGCCGATCTCGCGCGTGCGCTCGGTAACCGTGGCCAACATGATGTTCATGATGCCGATGCCGCCGACCAACAGCGCGATGCCGGCGATCAGCACCAGCAGCAGATTGAACATCATTTGCAGCACTTCCGCCTGGCGCAGAAGCTCCTTGGGCACGATGATCGCGTAGTCGACCAGCGGATGATAGCGCTCGAGCACGGTGCGAATCACGGAGGCGGTCTCGTCGACCTCGCCGAGGTCCTTCACCGTGACGGTGATCTGGCTGAGTTGCACATTTTCACCGTCGCGGCTGCCCGGCCGCACGGCAACCAGATCGCCGATTCGCCAACGAAGGCTATTGAGGGGAATATACGCGTCGAGGTTGTAGTCCTGCGAGGCGAAACTGCCACCGACATTGCCGGTCGCGTCGCGCTGCGCGGTCACGCCGACGACGATATAAAAATCCTTGTCGATTTGCACCGATTCGCCGATCGGATCTTCCTGGTGAAACAGCTCTTGGGCGGCGCCGCTCGCCAGCACGCAGAAATTCTCTTGCTTGGTTTGATCTTCGTCGGTGAGGAATCGGCCGCGCTCGATCTTGAGGTTGTTGATTTCGAGATAGTCGGGCGTGCAGCCCACGACGCGCAGCGTTACCCGATTCGTGAGATGAAACGATTGCCTGAGCACTTCGCGGAGCGGGGCCGCTCGAATCACGCTGGGAATCGACCGGATGCGTTCGTAATCCTCGCGGAGCAAGCCATAGCGTTGGATTGTCATGCCGCGTCCGCCTTTGACGGCTTCTTGGGGCGGTTTGACATTACGCACGATGATGTTCGTGGCGCCCAACTCCTTGATCTGCTTTTGCGCCTGATAGCTCACGCCCTCGCCCATGGCCACCAGCCAAATGACGGCCGTGACGCCGATGAAAATGCCCAAGATCGCGAGCCCCGAACGCAGCTTGTGCAGGAGCAGGCTCTTGAAGCCGAGTCGCAAGCTGTTCATGAAGCGGGAACGTGGAATCATGGGCACGCAGCGCGTTGCGGGGAGTTGGGGAAACGGGAGCGCCGCCGGATTGCTCGCCGCTCGATTATTCGGGGGGAATCGGCCGCCATGAGCTCGGCGCTGCTCGAGGTCCACTACCGCCGCCGCCAGCACCCGCGCCGCCGCCGGCTTCGGCCTCTCGCTGCTTGCGGCGCGCCGCGGCCGCGGCAGCTTCCTTGCGGTCGATAAATCCATCTTGGTTCTCGTCGACGCGATCAAAGAAGCGAGCCATTTCCTCGGGCGCTTCCTCGCGACTGACCTTGCCATCGCCATCTTTATCGAACTGCATGATGTTGCGATTGCGCCCACCCCCTGAGCCGCCGCCGCCCGGGGCGCCGCCGCCCGGGGCAGCGCCATTCGCGGCGCCGCCGCTCCGCGCCGCGGGGTCCTTCTTCGGCTTTTCGGGCGCGTCGCCATAGCGCTGCTTGACATCGATCGTTTCGCCCTTGGCTTTGAATTCGATGGCCAAGTCGCTCGCATAGGGCGCCGGATTCAGTAGCACCCAGTCTTGCGCGGTCAGGCCGGTTTTGATCTCGATCACTTTGTCGTTGTTTTGCCCGACTTCGACCTCGCGTCGCACGACCCGATTGCCCTCTTTCACCCAGCAAAACGAGTGCGATCCCATTTCACGCACCGACATGATCGGCACGCTCAGCGCGTTGGGGATATGAGCCACGAGAATCTCGACGCTGGCCGTCATGCCAGGCCGCAACTGATGTTCGCCATCGTGGGGAATTTCCTCGTCGTCGATCTTCACGATCGTCGAGAAGTCCTTGACATTGGCGGCGAGAAAGTTGGCGGCTTCGGCCTGGTTCGCGATATACGAAATCGTTCCCTGGTAATCGACGCCCTGCACTCGCACTCGGGCCCGCATGCCGAGCCGCAGCCGCTCGACTTTCGATTCATGGACCAAGGTCTTGACTTCCATGTGGTCCAGGTCGGGCAGACGCAAGATCGACTGGCTTTGGCGGACCGCGGCCCCTTCCTCGATACTAACGGCTTGGCTGCCGAAGCGGGGTTGATCGTTGGCGTAGATGACCATGCCGGCCCGCGGCGCCCGGATGGTGCATTTTTCAAGCTGATTGGTGAGCCGCTTGAGCTTGCCTTCTTCCAGTTCGAAAGCGGCCTGCTCGCTCCGCATTTTGGCTTCGGCGGTGTCGCGTTTGCTTTCGAGGTCTTCGACCGTCTTGGCGCGGGTGAATTTCTCGAGCACTTCCTTGGCGGTGCGGGCATTGGCCAGATCGAGCTTCGAGCGTTCGACGGCAAACGCTTGACTCTCGCGCTGGAGCGAAGCGACATAGCCCTTGCGCGCCATGCGTTCGGTGTAGTAGTAGGTGTTCTCGGCGCTGCGCAGGTTTTCCATGGCGATCGTGATATTGGCTTCGATCGTTTGCATTTGCTGCAAGTACGTGCCCTCGATGTATTCCTGCACGGCGATCTTCGAAGCCGAAAAGAGCCGTTCGGCCTCGATGCGCGTGGCTTGAGCACGCTCATAGGCGATTTTTTGGGTGTTCACTTGCTCTTCGATCAGCGACGAATCAAGCCGCACCAGTTCGTCGCCTTCATCGACATGCGAGCCATCTTGCACGAGCCAAAGGATCGTGGTTCCGCCGGTAACCTCGCATTTGATGTCGAGGTTGCTCGAGCTTTGCAATGTGCCGTCTTCCGTGATCGTGATTACGAGGTCGCCCTCGCGCACCTGCTCGACCATGGCCCCGGCTTCGAGCGGTTTGCTGTTGCTGAACCAATCGAGGACGTTCCACGTGCCGAAATGCCAAACGCCCCAGAGCCCGCCGAGCACGAGGGCAAGCATCAAGAGCGGCCCCAACCCGATCCGCAGCCATGGAAATCGCTTGCGGCGCAAGGGCGGTGGCAAGGCGCGGGGAGCTCCCAACGTCAGTGGTTTTTCAATAGTCGGGCTAGCCATTGGGGGACGACCAGGGAATAAGGTGCGGCGGCGCGGCAAGCGGCTTCGCCAGCTTGTCGCTCGAGGGCGATTCGGGGCGGGCAGCGCTCGGGTGTCTTGGAGCCTATCCGACAAATCCCCCTCTCCCCGTTTGGGAGAGGGTAGGGCGAGGGCTCGCCGAATTTGTCGGATAGGCTCTTATGCTATTGTCGCCCCCAGCGCGATCCGAAGCAAGCTTTTCACCGACATAAGCTGTCGTCTATTCAAGCATATGCCGCGCCCGTTCACGGCGCCGCCGAACGCAATTTCTTTCCCCCGGCCTTGTGCCACGACGCTCGCGAAGCGCTCGATCGCTCGTAGGTTTCCGCGTCGACCTCTTCGACCCGCACCGGCCGCCATCCCTCGGCGGGCGAAGCATCGTCGGCCTCGCCCGTGGCGGCGGCTTGCCGAACGGGCGAGGGCATCGGGTCGGCATCGGTCGCCTCGGACCACGGCGCCGCTTCATCGGCCGGACCCGCGCCGTCGTCGCGCGAGCTTGCGCACCAATTCGAGCACGCGAGCTTCTCCGGCCCCGGCGACAGGCGGAGTCCTCACGACGTCGGGAGCGGCCGAGTTCGCTCGCGGTGGCGTCAATCTCCGCGGCTCCTCGGGCGCATAGTCCGCGGCTGGCTCGCTTTCATCGCGATCGAATTTTTCGAAATCGGGACCGGCCAGCATCCGCAATAGATGCTCGTCTTCAATGCCGGCCAAGCGGAACCAAGCCGAAGGCACGGGCGGCGGCATCCACGCATCGGCCTGTTCGCAGACATCCATCTCCTCGAAGCGGCGATCGATCCAGAGCCCGTCCTTGTCGAGCTCCATGACGCCCATGTCGCGCATCAGCAGCATCCGCTGCGCGTAATGATTGACCCACACGCTCATGAAATTGTTCTGCGCGTTGCGCAAGTCGCTCAGCGCGTTGAGCAGGTAAATGGCCGCGGTGCTGGAAAGCGGCGTTTGCTGCATGCCCGGCGCCGCGGGTTCGGGCGGCTTATTAAGCACTTCGCGCGTCTGGTCCACGCGGCGGAGGGCAATGATGACCGCGCTGCGCTGAATTTCAAGATTCTTATCGAGCAGATTGAGCGTGCGCAGATAGCGGCGCAGCAGTTGATTGACGCTGTCATAGTACAGATACAGATCGCGACGCGCCTGTTGATAAGTCACGAGCGACGACACATAGTTGTTTCGCTCCAGGCGGCGGGTAAATGGCGGATCGAACTGGAAACCGACCTTGAGCGCCCCGGTGCTGCCGGCGAACTTGATCGGGTTGTTGCTCGTGGTGCCCAAGTCGCCGCTAAAGGTGAGGCTGAAGTTCGAGAGCAGCGCGTTGGCGTTGTAGGCGATCAGTCGCCAGGTGTCGACGAGCTGCGAGCGATTGTTCATCCAATCGAGCCGGTTGGCCCGGGCAATATTGAAAGCCCGTTTCGGATCGAGATGAATGCGCGTGGTCGAAATGGCTTCGAGCTTGGCGCGAGCTTGCACCAGCGAGAGCTCGCCCAGGAGGCTGCTCATGCCGCTGGCCAAGTCGACCAGTTCGTCGGTGAGCCGGTCGAGATTGTCGGGTCGGGCTTGGGCGGCGGCGTGAAGTTTGTCGAGGCGTTCGAAGCCCTTGTCGCGCCGGGTTTGCAATTCCAGATAGGTGTCGCCAAGCTTGGCCAGTTCCTCGCGAAGGTCGTTGGCTTTCTCCTTGTCCATGTCGCGAAAGCGGGCCGGTAGCGCCAGTTGCAGCTTGGCCAAATCATTGTTGGCCGCGGCGAACCGTTGCCCGATCGGTTCGCGGAAGGTCTCGAACTGCTCGACCGCTTGGTTGAATTGCGATTCGCTCGGCGCTTGCGGCAGGTCGCCGACATGCTTCACGTAGTCTTCGAGCGAAAACTGCAAGGAGCGAGTCTTCGGGTCGATCAGCCGGAATTTGCTGATGGGAGTTTCATCGAGGGCCAATTCCACGTCGGGCGGAAAGTCGAGCTGCGCGATCTTGAATTGGTCGATCGCGTTATTGAGCGTCACCCGAGCGCCGAGCAGGTTGGCCCGCTCGGTTTGAATGTTTTGGCGAAACTGATCGACCTGGGCCAGATCGAGCAATCCGGCTTGCTGATTGGCTTCGAGCAGGCCGAGGGTGCGTTCTTGCAGGGCGAGGGTGTCTTCGCTGTTGTGAATTTGCTGGCGCTGCTGCACGAGCCCCCACACTCCGCCGACGGTTCCGGCGCCGCCGCCGGCCAGTCCGGTCGAGCCATAGGCGGCGCCAGCGCTGCTCGGCGTGCTGGGCGTGAGCGTGCCGCCGTAATTGGTCACCGCGCCCACGCCGCCGAGGCCGGTGATGCCCTGGCCGCTGAATCCGGTCAAACCGGTTCCGCCGAGCAAACCACCGCGGCGCACCGGACCGACCACGCCGGTGTTGTCGCCCACGGCGCAAAACGTGTAGAGCCCTTGGCGATAGCGCTGGAAGGCCCGCAAGTTGTTGAGCAGCGTGCGTTCGACGATCGTCAGCGTTTCGAGCGCGATGACGCGTCCGCCGCCGCGCAAGAGCGGCTGGATAAAGCTGAAGCTGGCCAGCGAGTTGTAACTGCTTTGCTCTTGCCCAGCCACGGTCCAAGCGAACGAGTTGATCAGGTCGGCCGTGAACTGGCCGCCGGTGGCGAAGTACTTTTGCACCTGAATATAAGAACTATTCTGCACCTGCCCGGTCAGCGGATTCACGGCGGCGGCGCCGGTCGGGTTCGTGTTGGGCGCTGGACTGGCGTTGATGGCGCCGATACTGGGAGTCGCGCTCTGTTGCCCGGAAAACGCAGTCGGGGCCGACGCGCTCACGGCATGGGTTCCTTGATGCACATAGCTTGTGCGAGTGTCGCCATAGAATTGGGTGACGAACTGGAACCGCTCCGTGCTCACGTCGAGACAGGAGAGATAGATCGTCTCGAGCTGGTTGCGAAAGGCGTCGGAATGCAAGCGCGCGAGCCGCACCGAATCGTCGACCGTGAGCACGACTTCGCCCCGGTCGTTGACTTCGACATATTCACCCAAGCGCTCGCGCCAGTTGGGCATTTCGAGAAATTTTTGATCGCCGTAGCGATGCCACCACCGCGAGCCCTTGTGACCGGCCACATAGTGCATGAACTGATGGCCGGCCGGGTCGTCTTGCGGCATCGGCGGCCGATCGACATTCGTCGGATCGAAATACCGCGAGCGGCAATCCATTTCCAAGGTGAAGTCGAGCAATTCCCAACGCGGGTCGTTCGACTTTTCGGTGATGAGCGCTTTCATTTCGTTGTTGGCGCGAATGCGAAACGCCGCCCGGTGGCACCCCGTCGCCGGCAGAATCGCCGCCAGCGCGCAGACGAGCGGCGCCAGCCGCGCGAACTTCAACGCCAGTCGCGCGAGCATCGACGCCAACCGACGCGTTTTTGGGCGCGCGGGCAGTCGCTCGAAATCCACGTTGCGAGATCGTTCGCTCATCGGGACCGTTCGTCGAAGTCTGGGGAGGAGGCGCCTTGCCATGGTGAAAACGTGGTCCGACCCGCGTTGACGCTCTCGATAAAGAGAGCGCGACAGTCGTTCCTTAGAATCGACGGCAAGCCAGGAAGACTTTAACGATCACTCCGAGTTTGACGCCGCTAGCATTGCTGGCGCCCGGCCACTAGAATGGCGGGATAAGTGTATAAATGTACACATATCCCGCGGCCCGAGCCGCTGCCTACTCCCCGCGCATCGTCGTCGGCGTCTTGAGAGAGGTTTGCCATGCCCGAATTGCCTCCTTCCAAAAAACGTCCGCCGCTGGTTCCCCGACTGCGGCCCCAGCCGATTCAACCCGAGCTTAATAACCCGGCGGCGAGCGAGGCGACCCTTTGCTCCGCGAATTGCCCCGTTAAAACCACGCCCTCCTACGCCGAGCTCCACTGCAAAACCAATTTCAGTTTTCTCGAAGGCGCTTCGCATCCCGATGAGTTGGTCGCTCGGGCCGCGGAGCTCGGCTATCGGGCTTTAGCCATCACGGATCGCAATAGCTTGGCCGGAGTGGTGCGGGCGCATGGCGCCGCCAAACAGGTGGGACTCCCGCTCGTGATCGGCGCCGAGCTCACGCCCCGCGAGGCTCCGCCGCTGCTAGCATGGCCCAAGGACCGTGCCGCCTATGGCCGGCTCGCGCGGCTGATCACGCTCGGACGACGCCGGGCGCCCAAGGGTCAATTCCACCTGGAAGTGGCCGATCTGGCGTCGGCCTCCGAGGGGCTGCTGGCCGGCGCGCTCCTGGCCGATCCCGACCCGGAAAGCCCCGCGCAGCTCGAGGCCCTGGGTCGCTACCGCGAGATTTTCGGCGCTGGCTGCTATCTCGTGGCCGAGATCTCGCTCGGGCCAAGCGACGCCAGTCGTCTCGATCGCTTCACGGCGCTGGCTCGCCGCGTCAACATGCCGCTCGTGGCCGCTGGCGATGTGCATTACCACTGCCGCGCGCGTCTGCCGCTGCAAGACACGCTCACGGCCATTCGACTCGGCCAAACGATCGACACCGTGGGCGCGGCGCTCTTTCCCAACGGCGAGCGATATTTGAAGTCGCCCGCCGAGATGGCGCGGCGATTTGCCCGCGCGCCGAGGCGCTGGCTCATTCGCTCGACATCGCCGCCCAAATCCATTTCTCGCTCGACGAACTGCGCTATGAATATCCCGAGGAGCTCGCCCCGCCGGGCGAAACGCCACTCGACTATCTCCGTCGGCTCACTTGGCAAGGCGCCGCGCGGCGGTATCCGGCGGGCGTTCCGGCCAAAGTCCAAGGGCTCATCGAGCACGAGCTGGCGCTGATCGCCGACTTGCGCTACGAAGCGTATTTCCTCACCGTCCACGATCTGGTGCGATTTGCCCGCGCTCGCGGCATTCTCTGCCAGGGGCGCGGCTCGGCGGCCAACTCCGCGGTGTGTTATTGCCTGGGCGTCACGAGCGTGGATCCCGAGCGAATGGATATGCTCTTCGAGCGATTCGTGAGCCGCGAGCGCGACGAAGCGCCGGATATCGATGTCGACTTCGAACACGAGCGGCGCGAAGAGGTGCTGCAATACATCTACGACAAATACGGCCGCGATCGGGCCGGCATCACCGCCGAGGTCATTACCTATCGCACTCGCTCGGCGGTGCGCGATGTGGGCAAGGCGCTCGGCCTGTCGCTCGACCGGATCGACGCCCTGGCCAAGACGCTCGATGGCAGCGGCGACCTCGAGCTTCGGCTCCGCGAGTCGGGGCTCGAACCCGAGTCGTCGCTCGGCCGGAGGCTGTTGGGGCTGGTGCATGAACTGCTCGGCTTTCCGCGTCACTTGGGGCAACATGTCGGCGGCATGGTGATCACGCGCGGCCCCCTCTGCGAGCTCATGCCGATCGAAAACGCGGCGATGCCCGACCGCACCGTGGTCGAATGGGACAAGGACGATCTCGACGAGCTCGGCATTCTCAAGGTCGATTGCCTATCGCTCGGCATGCTCACGGCGATTCGCAAATGCTTCGAGCTCGTCGAACAGGCGCATGGCCGGCCGCTTTCGCTAGCCACCGTGCCAGCGGAAGACCCGGCGGTGTACGACATGATTTGCGCGGCCGACACGATGGGCGTGTTTCAGATCGAAAGCCGCGCCCAAATGAGCATGTTGCCGCGGCTCCGTCCGCGCGAGTTTTACGACCTCGTGATCGAGGTGGCGATCGTGCGGCCCGGGCCGATCCAGGGCAACATGGTGCATCCCTATTTGCGTCGTCGCTCGGGAGCCGAGGCCGCCAGCTACCCCAACGACGCCGTGCGCGAGGTGCTGGCCAAGACTCTCGGAGTGCCGCTGTTTCAGGAGCAAGCCATGCGGCTGGCGGTGGTGGCCGCCGGATTCACGCCCGGCGAGGCCGATGCCTTGCGCCGCGCGATGGGCGCTTGGCGGCGCACCGGAGTGATCGAGCAGTTTCGCCAGCGGATGTTCGCCGGCATGTTGGCCCGGGGCCTGAGCCAAGAATTCGCCGAGCAAGCGTTCATGCAGATTCGCGGTTTTGGCGAATATGGCTTTCCCGAGTCGCACGCCGCGAGCTTCGCCCTCTTGGTGTATGTGTCGGCTTGGCTCAAGTGTCATTATCCGGCGGCGTTCGCGGCGGCGCTCATCAACAGCCAGCCGATGGGGTTTTATGCTCCGGCCCAATTGATTCGCAATGCGCGCGAACATGGCGTCGAGATTCGGCCGATCGACGTGAACCAGAGCGATTGGGACTGCACGCTCGAGCCCGACGATTCGGCCGGCGGCGTCGCGCTCCGCTTGGGACTGCGGCTCGCGAGCGGCTTGGCCGAAGAAGACTCGCGGGCGATTGTTCGCGCTCGCCGCGCGGGGCCGCTGCGTTCGCTCGACGACTTGGCTCGGCGCGCGCGACTCGGCCGCGCGGTGCTCGCGCGGCTCGCCCGGGCCGACGCTTGCGGTTCGCTGGGGCTCGATCGGCGCCAGTCGCTCTGGCAAGCGCTTGGCCAAGAGCCGCGGTCGCGCTCCGCCGCCCCGCGACCGCTGTTCGATGTTCTCGCGGCCGAAGACGATCCGCTGGCCGGATTGCCCACGATGCCCGCGGAACAAGAGGTGCTGGCCGACTATCGCACGACCGGTCTTTCGCTCCGCCCGCACCCGATCTCATTTCACCGGGCAGCGCTCGATGCGATGGATGTGACGCCCGGCGAACGGCTGGAAAGTTTGCGTTCGGGCCGGCTGGTGAAAGTGGCCGGCGTCGTGCTGCTTCGGCAACGGCCCAGCACGGCGCGGGGCATTACGTTCGTCACATTGGAAGACGAAACCGGAGCGATCAACTTGATTGTGCGGCCCGAGGTTTGGCGGCGTGATTACCGCGCTGCCCGCGGCGCCGCGGTGCTGCTCGCCACCGGCAGGCTGCAAATCGCGGAGCAAGTGATTCATGTGCTGGCGAGTCGGCTCGAAGACCTTTCGGCCCTGCTGCCGGAACTGGCGGCTCGATCGCGTGATTTTCACTAGTGCTCGTTCACGGCTGAAATGATGGATAATTCGGTTTGCGCGTGTGCCATGCCCACTGCCTTGAGTGGGCATGTTTTCAAGCGCCACGCGAAGTCCTCATGCCCACGCGGAGCCGTGGGCATGACACGCGGAACGAATCCAATCCATCATTGCAGCCGTGACAAAGCACGAGCGGCGGCGCTCGCGATGCGAGGGGCGCCGCATCGCGCGATCAAGCGCGACGATGCTGCCATCGGGCGAGGCGTGCTTGGATAGAAGAGCAGCATCGCCACGAAACAGCCGATGGCGACCCACATCGGCACGCCGAACACGAAGCCATAGTCGGTGTGGCCATCGGGCATTTTCGCGCGGTTCGCCATCCAGCCGGAGACATAGTGACCGATAATCGTGCCGACACCAATTTCAAGGAAATTGAAGAGCGTTTCGCGCTGGCCCGCACATCGTGCGTCGTGTTTTCATCGACGACCATGAAGGCGATGAAATAGAAACAGCCGAAGCACAGGCCATGCAACATCAGGGCGGGCACAAGCGCCGGCAGCGTCGGCCAGTAGGCGAAGACAGCGAACCGCACGGCATAAGCCGCCACGCCGATGGAAAGCAGTGTCTTGCGCGAAAGTCGCTTGGCCACGAGCGGCATGGCGCCCAGCACCGCGATCTCGGCGATCTGGCCCAGGGTCATGAGCCCGACGCCGCCGACGCCGAACACGCTATTGATTGCTCGCTCCCAAGCGACCGCCGTGGCCGAGCCGGAACTTTCGAGACTGCCGAGGAAGTCGGCGGTGAGCACATAGTAATAGTCGTGGATGACGCCGATCGGAAACGCGATGAGAAAGAGCGCGAGCAGCGGCTGTCGCACCACCTCGCGCATCGCTTCGCCTGTGGCGAATTTCGATTCGCCCTTTTGCGGCGGGGTGGCCGGCAGAAAAAAGCAAAACAGCCCGAGCGCCACGCTCAGCAACGCGGCCAATCGAAAGGCTTCGCCCATGCCGGCCGCTTGCGCCAGAACTTGCGTCTCCTTCGATCCCTCGGGCGTGTGGTAGTGGAGCAGGTACTGCCCCATGCCGATGCCGACGGCGATCCAACCGATGGTGCCCCAGAGTCGCACCCGACCGAAGTCGCGATCGCGGTCGGGTAGATGATGAAAGGCGAGGGAATTCGTGAGCGAGAGCGTCGGGGCGAAGGCCACGGAATACGCGAGCCCGTAGGCCACGAGCCCCGCATAACTTTCGGCCGACCCCAGTCCCCAGACAAGTCCCGCGCCGACCAAGTGACTGAGCCCGAGGAACTTTTCCGTGTTGAGAAAGCGGTCGGCGAGTTGCCCGGCCAGAAACGGCGCCAAGAGGGCGCCGACGGCGGCGATGGAAAAAAGCGTTCCCGCCTGGGCGGGAGCGAGATGGCGATGCTTCGTGACGAAGGTGAAGAACAGCGGGAGCCAAGCGCCCCAAATCGCATATTGCAAGAACATCATCACCGAAAGTTTGATGTTCAACCCCAGGGGCAGCGGCGGCGCGGAGCGCGGCGGAGGTTCGGACGGCAAGGCCGCGGCTATCATGTAATCCCTCTCCCCACGCGATACAACGGAAAAGAATCGCCACGAAACGAAGATTCCGCCTCGCCCGATCCAGCGCAACTGGCCGCGAGATCGTGGCCGGATGACCCCGTCGGGCAAGCGATGCGGCAAGCAAACAACACAACGGTTGCGCACGGGCGTGCCCGAGAGAATAGCACACCTGGAGCGGTCGAGCTACCAATGTCGGCAATCGCCCTAAAGCAACGAGCCGAATGGACGCGCGTTTGTTTCACCGCGCGTTCGTCGCGCGCAGCGCGTAGTAGTGCGAATAGTTGAAGAAGCGGGTGGCGTGGCCGGTGGCCCGCACCGCGCCGCCCGTGCCCCGCAGGCTGCCGTAGCCCGCGCCGGCGCGCTGCGAGCGCTGCAATTGCTGAATTTGCGCCTGCTGCTGGGTTGTCGCTTCGTTTTGCTCGACCATCGGCCGGACCAGGGTTTGATAGGGCGAGATACCCGACAGTGCGTAGCCCTGGTCGAGCAGATTCAAATACGGACTCACCGCCGGCCGTTCGTTGCTCGGGCCGAAATCAGGGCCCTGAGCCCGCGGCGCCGACGGAGGATGCCAGGCCGACCGCCATCAAGCCGCCCGCGAGCGTTGCCACGATCCGTTTCGCGTCCATGGTTCATGTTCTCCTCGAAAAAGAGACCGCCCAAGACAAAACTTGCTGGCGCCACCGCGACCAACTCGCTCAAACCAAGCAGCACACCGCTATTGTAGAACCCCGACGATGAGCCGGGCAAGCCGACAACTGCCCATTCCCCGGATCGGAGTGGGTAGGTCGAGGGCTCGCCGAAGTTCTCGGATAGGCTCTTAGCCGTGCGCGGCGGCGGCGCCTCACGCCGCGCTCAAGCGAAACATCAAGGAATACCGCCGGCATAGCCGTTGGGAAAGCGCCTTACCGCCTGCGCCTTGTTTATACCCAGTGCCGCCGTGCCGAACATCTGATTGACCGGTTGGAGGATCGTCGCCACCACCGTGTCGAAATGCACCCATTTGTTTTCGGCGATAAACACGCGATCGCCCGGTAGCACCTGATAGTTCGTGGCCGTGGCGCCGCCCGACACGATCTCGCGCCAATTGACCGGCAGTATCTGATCGCAGCCGATGCCGCCGGGCGCCGGCCGCGCAATCCACACATCCTTGCTCGACAGACGGCTGAGCCCATTGATCTGGGCGACCGCGTCGAGCACGGTTTCATTGCCCGTGGCCGGCACGCGCACCACGCTATCGCCTAGGCCGGCGCCTTCGGTGATGATGTAGAAGACCTTGCTGTTGTAGGCCAGCACATCAATGGCGATCTTCGGATCTTCCAAGAAATCCTCCAGCCGCCTGATGATCGCGGCCTGGGCTTCGTCGAGCGTCATGCCCGACACATACACCGAACCGTAGGAGCCGAGGTTCACCGAGCCGTCGGGTCCGACCAAATGTTCGCCCGCGATTTCTTGCTGTCCCGACGATTGCGAGAGCGTGACGGAAACTTCGGGATTTCGCAAAATGCGACGCAGATGCTTGTCGATCGCCGCCTGGGCCTCGTCGACCGTGAGCTTGGCCACGCGCACCGAGCCGATAGGTGGGCCCGAGCTCGACCTCGCCGCTCGGATCCACTGGAAACTGGCCGGTGATCGGCTGGTCGGCCAGAGTGCCCACGACAATGATTTGCAACAAATCGAGCGGCTCGATGTGGTAGGGCGACTTCGGAATCACCTTCACCGCATCGATCAACAGAATGTCAGGCGGCTCGATCATGTAGGTCGGCAGCGTCGTTTTGTCTTTTTCCGTGGGCACGCTTCGCGCCCACTCCTGAACCCCTTGCCCGGCATAGGGATAACCCGCGATCGTGGGCTGCTGGCCGCGCAAGGTCATGCGTTGGCAACCAACGACCAGCGCGATGGCTGCAAGCAGCGCCGCGAGAATCGCGTGGTAACGACGAGGGATAGTGCCGTGCATGCTCAACAGGTTTGCCTTAAAGCGACTTTGCTTTGCAATATCGGGGTAGCGCTGCCCGCAAAGTCAACCCAATCCGCGCATTTGGAACTGGCATAGTCATCGGCAAAACCGCCGCGAATCTTTGGCCTGAATCTCGCCGCGCCGCTGGATTCGCTGACTCGGCGGCCACCGCCCGGGCTGCGGAATCGCGGGCGGTCCATCCACGATAAGTGATTTCTTTTGAATGCCTTGCGGCCGATATCGCGTCGGTTCGACCTCCGGCAATGCTCTGGACGGGCGCGGCTGTCACACTGCGCCCAAAGAAGGGGATTCTCGCTCGCCCCCCCTCGGCGGAGCTCAAAAAAGTCAAGCGAGGCAAGAATTGCGAACGATGCCGGCCGCGCCGGTTGGCGCGAGCGCCAGCATTGATGAGAATTTGATTTTGAAACGGCTGAATGTTTGACAGTTCTCTCGGCCGTGTCTATTTTGGATGTTACGCGATGCGACCGTGTGGCCATCGGCTTCGCCGCCAATGAGGGCGGCTTCATTCCGCCTATAGGCCCCCGACGCGTGGCATGTTTCCTGGGAACATCCTGGCCAGACCGATTCGCGTCCGAGGTCGAGTGACCCCATCGATCGAAACGATTCAGCGGGCGCCTTTTACCAAGAAGCGCTGCCTCCCCATCACCCGTCTTATAGCTGATACGCAAGCGATCGCGTGCTGGAAATGCTCGCCATTTGGCATCTTGTTATTTGATAGCGCCGCAACGAAGCTGAACGGCGCCGCGTGATTTTTAGACGCCCCCCGGTTGATGAGACGCCACTGACTCGACCCGACATCCCCAGTGCTCCTGGAAAACGCAAAATGGCGCAGCAATCCAAAGTCGTGCGGCAACCTTCCCAACGGTTCTTGGGATGGTGCATCGTGCTGGTTCTCGCGCTGATTATCGCGCACTGGAACGACATCAGCTTCCTCGGATCGATCTGGGAAAGCCCCGAATATTCTCACGGCTACTTGATTCCGTTCTTTGCCCTGCTGCTGCTTGGCCATCGCCGCCTGACTGGCCAGTGGGACCCGAATGCCGGCGCGACTTCGGCGAAGAGCGCGGCCGACGTTCCCGCCGCCGCTTCCCAGGCCCCGTCTCAAATCTCTTCCAAGCTCGACTACGCGGGCATGGCGCTGCTCTCGGTTTCGGCGTTGCTGCTCGGCCTCGCCAATTGGGCATCGAGGCAGGCCCGGTCGATTCTTACATGCTGCTGGCCGGGATTTGCGCCGGGGTGTCGGGCGGCATGCTGCTGGCCCGCCCCGATTTCGATCTGCCGCGGAACGTCACCGGGCGGTGGTGGGGTGTCGGGCTTGTGGCCCTGGCAAGCGCCGTGCGGCTTTGGTGTACGTGGCATTCGGCGACTTGGCCGAGCAATTATGGATTCGTGGTTTCGATCGCCGGCGTGTTCTTGATCATGTACGGCTGGCAGGGGCTCCGTTGGAGTTGGCCTGCCGTGGCGATCTTGTTGCTGCTATTTCCCCTGCCCGAATTCGCGCGGTGCGCGTCGATGGAGCCGCTCCAGCAATGGGCCACGTCATCGAGCGTGTATCTGCTCGAAACCGTCGGACTGCCGATCGTGCGTGAAGGGAATCAGATTTGGATCGGCGCCGGCACCGTGCCCATGAACGTGGCCGAGCAGTGCAGCGGCTTGCGAATGCTCACGATTTTTCTTGCGGTGTCGGCCGTGATCGCGGTTTTCATGGAACGGCCGCTTTGGGAGCGGTTGGCGATCGTGGCGAGCGCGGCGCCGATTGCGCTGAGCGTCAATGTGATTCGCATTACCATCACCGGCGTGATGAAGCATTTGGCCGAAAGCGGGTTTTCGTTTTTGGGGCTCGCTGTTTCCCAAGACTTCGCCGATCATTTTTTCCACGACTGGGCCGGCTATTTCATGATGCCGGCCGCCTTGCTGCTGCTGTATATCGAATCACGAATCCTGGCGAATCTCTTTATCGAGGTCGAAGATGTCGAGCTTACGGCGCCCGACTTCGTCGCCCCGCGGCGCGAGCGCGAGCCGGTGAGCGCGAGGTTGACAACGGGCCAAACCAGACGGCTATCGCGGCCAAAGAATTGGGGCCCGCGAGCATGAAACAAACGCGACTGTTGCCGAAAGTCGACATTCGCTTGCGGAAATGTCTTTTTTTGCCAACCAACGGACGGGAAACGGCATGGAACCAGATCAAGCAACTCGCGTCGAGCCAGGGACTTCGGACGACGCGGAAGTTTGCGAAGCGAGTTGGCCCAGCGGTTGCCTTGCAGGAAGCGGGGTTCGGGATTCGTCGAACCGAAACATGGGGCGAAGTGCTTTTGGCGCGAGTAAACGGATTACGTGGAACCCTGGGGCCTGTGTGGTATGAGTGACACCGAATCGTTCCCTTTCGAGCCCTCTTCGAGCGACACGGGCGCCGACAGCGCCGTCGGACGCGGCGGGGCGTCGCGCCCGTGGCGACTCGCGCGCTCGTGGCGGCGCCGAGCGCCGATTGGATCACCCCATCGCAGTCGCGGCCGGCGATTCTGACCGCCTCGGCGACTCCTGTCGAATTGTACCACTCGTTGCGGCGCCGCTGGTTGCAAGCCTTGGGCCTGGGGCTCGTGCTCGCGTCGGCGGGGGCGGCGCTGGTGTGGTTCACGGTTCCGGTGCGGTATGAAGTCTCGGCGCCGCTGCGCGTGGCGGCTCGGCAGGAAAAGTTCTTTGAAAGCAGCGGTGGCGAAATTGATTTCAACACTTACAAACGCACCCAGGCCGCGCTGCTCAAGAGCCACTTCGTGCTCACGGCCACGCTTCGCAACGCCGAGATTTCGCGATTGCCGATGTTGGCGCAGTTGAACGACGATCCGGTTGGAGTGCTCGAGCGCTCGATCGCGGTCGACTTTCCGCACGACGCGGAAATCATGAAGGTGTCGATGCGCGGCGAGCATCCCGACGAGCTCGTCAAGATCGTCAATGCCGTCAAAGACGCATACATGACCGAAGTGGTCGACGCCGAGCGTCAAGAAAAGCTGCGCAGCCACGACACGCTCGAACAAAGCTATCAGAAGAATCGCGAGGAAATTCGCGCCAAGCTCAGTTCGCTGTATCTATTGGCCAAGCAGCTCGGCACCAGCAGCAGCGAAACCGCCCAGCTCAAGCGGCACTTGGCGCTCGAGCATTTGCAACTTCTGATTCATCAGCGCAACGCGATCGAAGAGCGGATTCGCGACCTCGATCTCAAAATCCTGCTCGTCAAGAAACGGATCGAGAGCAGCAAGGATATCAAGATTCCAGACTATATGCTGGAGTCCGAATTCAACCGCGATCCCCACATCGCGCAACTCACCCAGCGGCTGATGCTGCTCCGCGAATTGGTGGCCGGCGAAGCGCAACGTCACCAATAAGCACTATCCCGGCTTGTGCGGCTTAAAAGTCGGATCGAGGCGCTCGTCGACGAAATCGACGAACGCAAGGCCGACCTCCGACCTTCGCTGATCGAGCAGTTCACCTCCATGCCCGGCAGCCACGAAGGCTCGCCGCTCTCGCTACCGCTGCTTGAAATCGAGCGGCAGGCCCAGATGGCGATGAGCGAGGAGTCGACCCTCGCCATTGGCAAGCAGTTCGAGGAAGTGCAGAAGCTCGAACAATTCTCGGCCGATCTCGAAACACGTCGCTCGGAACTGGAAGAAATCCAGTCGCTCACGCGACAAATGGGCTACGATCTCAAGCAGAAGGAAATCGAGTTGTTCGCCCCGCAGCGAATCACGCTGATCGAAAATGCGATCGCGCCCTCGAGTTCCGACTCCGCTCGCAAGATGCTGGGCGTGGCCTGCGCCGGCGTTTTCGGCTTCGGCGCCGCCTTGGGAGGCGTGGCTTTCCTGGAATTCCAATCGCGCCGCCTGAATTCGCCCCGCGAAATGCAAGAGGGCCTCGGCTTGCAGGTGCTCGGTCGGCTGCCGCAAATGTCTGGCCGCCTGTGGCGGAAAATGAAAGATTCCAAGGGCGGCCAAAGCCGGCTGCATGGGCTGCTCGCCGAGTCGGTCGACAGCATTCGCGCCACGCTCATTCACACCACGCTCGTCGACTCGCCGCGCGTGGTGCTCGTGACCAGCGCTGACTCGCGCGAAGGCAAGACCACGGTGGCCAGCCAGTTGGCCGCCAGTTTGGCCCGCTGCGGACGCCGAACGCTGCTCGTCGATGGCGACCTGCGAAACCCCGCGGCCCATCGCGTGTTCGAACTTCCCCAAGAGCCTGGCTTGTGCGAACTGCTCCGCGGCCAGATCGATGGCGAAGCCGCCGTGCATCCGACTCGCAGCGCCAATCTATGGGTGCTTCCGGCCGGTCGGTCCGATGTTCGCAGCGTGCAAGCGCTTTCGGGCGAAGCGCTCGCCCAGGCCGCCGCCGCTTGGCGCGATCACTTCGAGTTCGTCATCATCGACTCGGCCCCGGTGCTCAAGGTGGCCGACCCGCTCCTCTTGGGACAACATGTCGACACGACGATCCTCTCCGTGCTTCGCGATGTGACCCAGGTGCCCCGCGTGTTCGAGGCCTCGGAACGCCTACGCAGCGTGGGTATCAACGTCTTGGGCGCGGTGGTCAACGGCGTGGACGAGAACATCGGCTCCTCGCACCCTATGGAATCGCCTTTGCTCGAAGACAATTAAACGAACTCGTCATCGGAGCGATGCTCCGGCGCCGAGGTCCGCCGGTTATCGAGTTCATTTGTATCGCATTTCTCCAAATTGTCCGCGGCGCCTCATTGTCGGCAGCGCCCCATTTTCTTGAATTCGCCCCAAAAAGATCATGATGAAATTTAAAACCCAAGCGCCGATTATCGCCGGGCTCCTGCTGCTCGGAGTCGTGACCTATGTACAGGGCCGCTGGTCCGAGCGCTGGACCACGCACGACGACCTCGGCAATATGGCGGGTCGCGTGGAACGCGTGCCCTTCCGATTCGGCGAATGGAGTGGAGAAGTCGGTGAAGAGCAAGATCCGAAAATTCTTAAGACCGCCGGCGCGATCGACAGTATTACGCGCATCTATCGCGACGCGAAAAAAGAATCGCTGTCCATGTTCCTCCTCTTCGGGCGCCCGGGCCAGATTTGCAACCACACTCCCGAACATTGCTACCCTTCGGTGGGCTTCCAGGCGCTCGGCTCGCCGGTCATCGAAAAGATCGACACGCCGGCGGGGATCGCCGAGTTTTCCGTGAATACTTATCGCAAGTTCGATGAAAAAGGCGGCACGACGACCCTCCGTGTCTACTGGGGTTACTCGGCCGACGGCAAATGGGCGTCGCCCGAAAGCATCAAATGGACCTTTGGCGGGCAGTGGGGCGTGTTTAAGATGTATGTGATCGTGCCCGTGGCCGATTCGGGAAACATGACCGCCGAGCAGAACCGAGCCCACGCCTTTATTCGCGATGCCGCGCCGATGCTCAAAGCGACCCTGTTCAAAGCCGATGGCGGAACTGGGACCGACGCGGCGAGCGCCGATGCCGATATGCTTCCGGCGTCGATGACCTCGGACGCGATTCCCGCGCCGGGCGGCGTGGATGCAGTTCCAGCGCCCTCCGGCGCGGCGCCTTCAGGCCCGAGCGCGGCTAGCGAAACAACCGGCGAAACGAGCAGCGAAACAAGTCCCCGGAAATAGTCCACCGAGACGCGTGGCGGCTGGCCATGTGGCTCGGCGCGGTGTCGGTCCCGTGTGTTCCAGGATTGCCTAACATGGAAACGATCGCGAAACACGTAGCGTCTGCCGGTCGGCGGCTATTCGTCGCTCGGTTTCTCCGAGCGCTCGCCTGGACGGCATCAGCCGCATTTGTGTCGGCGTCGCTCGCGATCGCCGTGGGAAAGTTTTGGCCGCCGGCCATGCCGCAAGGCGCCTGGATTGTCGGTTGGCTGATCGTGGCGGCCATCTTGGGACCGGTCGCGGCGGCGTTCGTCGCGTGGCGAACTCGAGGCGACCGGTTGCGGACGGCTATCGAGATCGATCGCCGCCTGGGTCTCGAGGCTCGCGTGGCCACGGCCCTGGGCCTGGGGCCCCACGAGGTGACCGCGCCGATGGGCCAAGCCTTGGTGCGCGACGCCGAGCAGCGGCTCGAGCGCCTTCGATCTCCGAGTTCTTTCCCACGCGGCTCGACCGCTCGGCTTGGGCCCCGCTCGCCGCCTTGGCGCTCGCGATCGGCATCGGCTGGCGAGCGCCGCCGCGGGAGCGTGCTCCCGATATCGCGGCGGCTGAAGCGGGCCAAGTGACCGCGGCCACGAAGACTCTGGCGAAAAACTGGCCAAGAAGCGAGCCGAAGCCCACGAGCAAGGCCTGGCCGACGCGGATCAATTGCTCAAGAAGCTCGAAGAGGGAACGCGTGAACTGACCACCGAACACACGGGTGAAAAACGTGCGCTGACCCAACTCAACGATCTGACCAAGGAACTGAACGCCCGCCGCGAATCGCTCATGAACGAAAAGACCGTTAGGCAGCGGTTCGGCGAACTGGGGGCGATGGAACGTGGCCCCGGTGAAAAAATGGCCGATGCGCTCAAACAGGGCGACCTCGCAAAAGCTCAAAAAGAACTCGAAAAGCTAGAGCACAAACTCGCGGCCGATCAGCTCAAACCCGAGGAACGTCGGGCCCTGGGCGAACAACTCGCCGCCATGCAAAAGCAACTTGATCGGGCCGCCGCCGCCCATGAACAAGCTGTTCGCGATGTCGAGCGGCAAATCGCCGCCGCCCAAGCCGCAGGCGACGCCGCGGCCAAGCAGGCGCTCGAGGCCCGCCGCGACGAACTAGGTCAACAAGACGCCGCCATGAAACAACTCAAGCAAATGAGCCGCCAACTGGGCCGCGCGGGCGACTGCGCCAAGCAAGGCCAATGCGCCGAGGCCAAACAGGCGCTCGCCCAGCTTCGCAAGGACCTTGCCGGCATGCAAAAGGCCGACGCCGAACTGGCCATGCTCGACGACGCCATGGAACAAATTCGCGAAGCGAAAGCCGGCGTGGCAGGCAAACAGCGAGACGGCGCCAGTTGCGACGCCTGCCAAGAGGGCGACGCCGCGAAGAACGGCGGCAAAGGCGGCTCCAAAAAAGGCATTGCGAAAAATGGCGTTGGCGGTCGAGGCGCCGGCGTCGGTGTCGCGCAACATCAGGGGCCCGAACTATCCGCCAAAACCGGCTTCTTCGACTCGCGTGTCTCGCAAAACGTGGGCGCCGGCGCGGGCACGGTCGAGGGCCATGCCCGCGGGCCGAACCGTAAGGGCGCAACGCTCGAGGAAATCAAGGAGCGATTCGCCGCCGCTGACCACGAGGCCGCCGACCCGCTGACAAATCAGCAATTGCCTCGCGAGTATCGCGAGCAGGCAAAGCGTTATTTCGAATCGCTTCGCGGCGCCGAGGATTGACGCTCGCGACATTGGCCCCCACGGCCATATTGTACGAATTCCGAGTAGCCCGCCGGTATTTGCCGTACTTGGCAACGTTCCTCGGTGATCGTGATTTTAATCGTCGATGGTGATTGGAACATGACCTGCCCATGAGCGCAATAATCATCGCTCTCGTCGCGGCGCTTGCCGCCAGCCCCGCCGCGGAAGCGACCGCGGCGCCTGCTGCAACCCCAGCGGGCGAAGCGCCTGCTGCAAGCCCTGCCGGCGAAGCGCCGGCGAAAAAACCTGCCGGCGAAGCGCCGGGGGGGCCCGCGGCCGAAGCCGCCCCAATCGCGCCTGGGTCGCCGGAGCAGCCTGCCGCGAACGATGCGTCGGCCCCAAGGATCGAGCCGCCTGCCGGGGCGAAGTCCCCTAGCGCCGCCAAGCATGTCCTCATTCCCGGGGCCACCAAAACCATCGAAGAACACTTCCGGGACGGTGCGCTCAAAGCCCGCCGCGATATTCGCATCGAAAACGACGCTTATATCGACCACGGCGAAAAAATCGAATTCCACCGCAATGGCAAACCGGCGACCGAATATCATTATCTCGATGGCCGCAAGGAAGGTCCCTATCGCGAGTGGTATCCCGGCGGCGAACTGAAAGAGATGGGCACGTACCACGCCGACGTCAAAACCGGCCAAGAGCGCCACTTCTTTCCCGATGGCAGCGTCTACCTCGACACCCATTGGCTCGATGGCGCCCATCATGGCGAACATCGGGAATGGACCAACCACGGCACATTGGTCGTCGAGCGGCGCTTCGACCACGGACTCCTTGATGGGCCCGCCCGCCAGTGGTTCCCCGACGGCAAGCCGCAAACCGAGGTCGTGTACAAGCAAGGCAAGAAACAAGGCCACGCCCTGCGGTACTATCAAAACGGCCAGAAATTCTCCGACGTCGCCTATGTCGATGATCTCCGCGAGGGTCCCAGCCGCGAGTGGCATCCGCACGGCGACCCCAAGCTCGTGGGCCAATATCATCTCGATGAGCCGATCGGCGACTTCGTTTATTATTTCGTCAGCGGCTTAAAGCGGGTCGAGGGCGGTTATGTAAACGGCAAGCCCGAGGGCCTTTGGATCCAATGGCACGACACGCCCGAGCATCTCAAGGCTTCCGAGGTTCACTATGTCGAGGGCGAGCCCGACGGGCTGCAAACCTTCTGGCATAAGAACGGCAAGGTTCGCATGCAAGTTCGGTATGTAAAGGGCCGCAAAGAGGGTCCCTGGGCCGAGTGGCACGAAAACGGCAACGCCCGCGCCGCCGGCTCTTATCAAGACAATCGGCGCCAGGGCAAGACTTCGTTCTGGCGACCGGATGGCAGCAAGTGGTCGAGTCGCGGCTACGACCACGGCGTGAAGAATGGCTGGTCGATCGAGTGGAATCCGAAAGGCGAGATCACTCGCAAGCAATTCTACGACCACGGCATGCTGCAAGAAGAATAATCCTCCGCGACCCCGCGCTCGGTAGCCACTCCGGCTGGGCCAAGCGATGGATTGACAGCCTGTTGAAATACTCAACAGGATGAACCGCGACGAGCTTTGCTCCGCGCTTGGCGAGGTTGACGAGCGCGATCAAGCCTTGATCTTTTGCGGCAGCGTGAACGTATAGAGAATCACGACCGCGCCGCCCGACAGCAAGCTCCAGGGCGCCCATTCCGGCGGTTCGACTTCTCGCAGTCCCGGCGCCACGCGTTCGGCGATTCCGCTGGCGTTGTGTTCGCTGCCCGCGGCCAACACGATTCTTTCGACCACCAGGCTCTCGAGTCCCAGCAGCACGGCACAGATGCCCACGGAAAGAAAAAAGGCCCTCCACATCGCAGCCATCCTTTGCTCAAAGATTCGTGCGCGAGCCGCGGCCCGCCCCTAAAAGAATCGGCGTGTCGGGCAACAGCAATGAATTTTCTCGTCGGGCGAACGGTCGTGGCGCTCGCGACGCTTGTGTGGCTCGCACGCGACATGAGGGCCCGGGGCGCGTGGGCCATCGAGGTCGCACGTTGGCCTGCTTGACTTCCCGCTGGCATCCGTGGGACATCAACCGCGGTCCCGCTTGGCCGCGCCTCCAGCCGCCGATCGCCCATGAACGCGCTGCCGCCGCGGTATTCAGACTCTTCGGGCTGCCGGGAGCATGCGGATCGCGACGAAGAATCGGCATAGGTTGTCGGCCCCGGCTTGCGGCGAAGTTGTCGCCAAGCAAGAACCGATGTTTTTTACGGGCGATCCGACGACGCCTCGTTCTTCCCTGCCAAGAGAGGGGCCTGGCTCGCGTCGAATCCTCGATTGTCGACTCAGCCCAACTGCTGTTTTACGCGGTCACGCGACGGACGAGGTTGTTCCCTGTTGGCACAAGACCTACAATAGTAATGCCAGCAACGGTCAGGGGGGACCCGCTCCCCGAGGAGGCTGCCCGGGAATGTCTGACGAATCCAATACGACCAACGCGACGATTATGCGCGACGACGCGGAGTTTTCGGATAAGCCGAAGATTCTATCCGTGGGCGATGTTCGTTCCGCCGACGAATCGCTGCTGGCGGCGCTGCGCGAGCAATGCCATGTGATCGAGGCCCCTAATCCGGTTCGCCTATTGAGCGCGCTGGCTCGCGACGCCTACGCCGGTGTGTTTATCGCCAGCGACGCGCTGGGCGACGCCGAGCAGCTCGGCCAATTGTTGCAAAACGACCGCATCCTCGAAGGCATGCCCGACGCGGTAGTGCTGCTCGATTCGGACAACACCATTCTCTGGGGCAACGGCCGGCTGCGCGAATGGACCGGCCGCGAGCAGATCTTGGGCGGAAACTTTTACGCGGTGCTGGGCTCGCCCGAGATTCTGGGTCCTGATTTCTGTCCGTTTCACACCGCCCTAGCCACGGGGCGCCCAAGCGGCTCGACCTTGCGCTCCGGCGACAATCGCTATTTCAAAGTCCATGCCGCCCCGGTCGTCGAGCCGCAAGACGCCGCGACGCATTTAATCGTCACGGTGCGCGACGTGACCTCGGAAATGCTCCAGCAGCAGAAGATGGCCGCCATCCATCAGGCCGGAATCGAGCTCGCCGACCTTACTCCCGATGTGCTCTCGGGCATGTCGGTCGAAGATCGCATCAATCTGCTCAAATCGAACATCTTGCAGTTCACCAAGGACCTATTGAATTTCAACGTGGTCGAGATTCGCTTGCTCGACCAAAAGACCGGCCGGCTCGCGCCGCTGCTTTCGATGGGGCTCTTGCCCGAGGCGGCCGACCGGGCGCTGTATGCGCAAACCCAAAACAACGGCGTCACCGGGTTCGTGGCCGCCACGGGTCAAACCTATCTCTGCGAGGACACGACGGCCGACCCCTTGTTTCTCGAAGGCTGCAAGGGCGCCAAGAGCTCGCTCACCGTGCCGCTGGTGCTGCACGACCAGGTGATCGGCACCTTCAATGTCGAGAGCCCCGAGCCGCGGGCGTTCACGGAAAGCGATTCGCAGTTTCTGGAGATCTTCACGCGCGACGTGGCCGTGGCCCTCAACACGCTCGAATTGCTCGTGGCCGAAAAAGCCTCGACCGCGGCCGAAAGCGTCGAGGCGATCCATAGCGCGGTCGCGCTGCCGGTCGACGCGATTTTGAACGAAGCCGTGAATATCATGGAGCGCTATATCGGCCATGAGCCCGGCGTGGTCGAGCGACTGCAAAACATTCTTCGCAACGCGCGAGATATCAAGCATTTGATCCAGCGCGTGGGCCAGCAAATGACGCCGGTGCAAGCCGTGCCGAGCAACCAACCCGCCGAGACCGAGCGCTCGCTGCTCTGCGGCCGAAGGATTCTCGTGGTCGACGCCGACGATAGCGTGCGCAGCGCTGCGCACAACCTGCTCGAACGCTATGGCTGCGTCGTGGAAACGGCCCACGATGGCGGCGAAGCGGTGTTCATGGTGCGCAACATGGCGCTCGAAGGCAACTACGATGTGGTGATCGCCGACATTCGCCTACCTGACTTGAGCGGTTACGATTTGCTCGTCAAGCTGCAAGCGATCATGACGAATCCGCCATTGGTGCTGATGACCGGCTTCGGCTACGACCCCGGCCATTCGATCGTGAAAGCCCGGCAAGCGGGGCTGCCGAGCTACGCGGTGTTGTACAAGCCATTTCGCTTGGACCAGCTTGTAAAAACGTGCGAGCAAGTGATTGCGGGCGCTTCCCGCGAATCGCCGCCCCCCGCGGGCGAGGCTTCTCCCGGCTGACGGGCAAACCGATATTCGCCGCCGCGAGCCGCGAACGGAACACGAACCCGAGGCCGCGTCAAAATCCCGACAAAAGCCTGAAGCGCCAACGAAGCCATTCTTTCGCTCGCGCTTCAAGCTTGCGGGTTTTCTCCCACTGCCGCCATCCTTGCCGTGGCTCGGAACTGGACCCGTTTTTGGCTCACTGAACCGACAAGTTATCGAGCAGCACGGTGTCGCTCAGCGAAAACAACCAAAACAGCACGGTGAACCCGATCACGAATAGCAGCCAAGTACACGCGAACGCCAGCATGATCTGAATCGACCGATGCACCCCATGGGAAAGGCACGATACCGACGGCTCCGACGGATCATAATGCACGGCCACCGTCTTGGCCGCCTGGAGCTTTTGGTAGATCCGTTCATGCGCGTCCCGCCCGCTGCTGCCTCCGTAGCCAAACGCGAGACGCGAGCCCTCATAAGCCACGCCACCCACGGTGTACGTGTATTTGACCTTCACCTCGTAGCTTGTGCCTCCCTCGCTACCCGGGTGTTCGTCGATCGCCAAGTGAGTGGTCTTGCCGGGGACCGTCGGCCAAGCCCCCGCTTGGCTGGAGCGCATGACGTTCCAAAGGCCGCAGCCCAGGAGACCAAAGCCGACGGCGTAGAACACGCTGATGAAAAGCACGAAGCAACCGTTCTGCATTTTCACGCCCCGAGGACTCCCGTGGCCGAAGGAAAAAGTTTCTGCGCCGAACATCGTCTCGCAGATCCCCTGGGTCTTGGCGCGGAATTTCGGCAGCCTACCACAACGCTTCGGTCCCCGCAAAAAAACGTCGCCACGAGGGGCCGCCGCTCTGCTGCCGCGACCGCCGGTTTGCTGAAAACTCTTGGGCAGGGCCGATTATTCCGGCGTTCCGGGCCGAGCTTTTTCCGGTCTTTCGCCCGGAACTGGCAATTTTCTTGACATGCCGCCGGCGACGAACGAAGCTGGTCGATAGGCGGCGCCATGCGGCGGATAGGCCCTAAAAAAGATTCCGGAACGCTTCGAAATGCGAACAGAGGGAGAGGCGGCTATGACCACGAAATGCAAACCTTGGGTTAAGGCTGGTCGGGCTCGGACTCGCGGCTTCGGACGCTCGCGCGGAGCTTGGGCGATCGTGCTCGCCGCGGTGGCCTGCTGCGGCGTCGGCCAAGGGCCGTTCACATTCCAATCGCAAGCCGCCGAGCCCACCGAAAAGAACGCCGAGTCCGGCGGTCTGGCGGCGATTCAAGCCGCGATCGACTCGGGGGAGTTTGCTCCCGCCGTGCGCATGGCCCAGCAGCTTGAGCCGGGGAAGCGCGACGCGTGGCTGGCGCATCGCCGATCAACAAGCCAAGATCGGCGCCGGCAGCCAGGCGATCTCGACCATCGGCGCCATGCGCGGCGACCTCGCCCGCAACAAAGCGCTCCAGGAGATCAAGCCATTCACCGGCGCTCGCGGTGGAAATCAAATGGCCGACTTCAAATCGCTGATCGATCTTGTGACAAGCACGATCGCGCCCACGAGTTGGGACGAAGTCGGTGGACCGGGCTCCGTGGCCGAATTTCGCACCGGCGTGTTTGTCGATTCCGAAGGTGCGCTTAAGCGAGCCGAAGCCACCGCGGCGCCCGCCACGCAAGAAGATGACCTGGAGCTGGTGCGCCGCGCCGCCAAACATGCCGACGGCAATCAAAACGCGCATCGGGTCTCGAATCTGCGCAAGATTTCACTCACCCGGCTCGAGCGCGCGGTGCAACTGCTCGCCGCCGAAGGCCGCCGACCTTCCGAGGAAATGCAATTTATGGCCGGGCTCGAGCGAATTAAATATGTGCTCGTGTATCCCGAATCGGGCGATGTGGTGCTGGCCGGACCAGCCGATCATTGGCGGCGTGGGCGATGAGAATCGCGTGGTGGCCCAGGGCTCGGGCCGGCCGGTGGTGCGGCTCGACGATCTGGTGGTGGTGCTCCGCTGCCTGATGGACAAGCCGGGCGCCGTGTTTGGCTGCTCGATTACTCCGCTCGATGAAAACCTCAAAGCGACCCAAGTCTTCCTCGAAGCGTCGGCCAAGAAGCCGCTCGCGGCGGGCGCGGCCCGGCGAGAAGCGTGGCTCAAACAAGTTCGCAATCACTTGGGCAAGCAGCGAATCGATGTCGATGGCGTCGACCCGCGGACACGCACCGGACAAACGCTCGTCGAGGCCGACTACCACATGAAGCTCATCGGCATGGGCCTCGAGCCGGGCACGCCGGGCGTGATCAGCTATCTGAATTCGGTGCATGTGCCCGCTGGCCAAGCGCCGCCGCCCCTGGGAGTGCTCCGCTGGTGGTTCACCATGAACTACGATACGGTGCGAGTGAGCGACAATCACCAAGCCTTCGAGATCCGCGGCTCGGGAGTGCAAGTGCTGGGCGAAGACGAGAAGCTGGTCGCGGGACAGCGGGTGCATACCGGCCGGGCCGCTGAACTGAATCAAACCTTTACCCAAAGCTTCACCGACCACTTCGAGGCCCTGGCCCAAAAGTATCCGGTGTACGCCGAGCTGCAAAATATTTTCGATCTGGCGCTCGCCACGGCGATCATCAAGACGAACCATGTGCCGGATCAAGTCGACTGGCACATGACCTGTTTCAACGATCCGGCCCAGTACCACGCGCCGCTCGGTCCGGCGCCGCGCATGGTCGAATCGGTGATCAACCACCGCGTGATCAACGGCAAGCATATTCTCGCGGGCGTGAGCGGCGGGGTGTCGGCCAACCCCTGGAAGGCCGCCGAGCCCGACGCCGCGCGGCCCGACCCGACAGGCAAACTCAAAATCGACCTCTCGTCGTCGGCCCCGGGCAGCCGTCCGCAAGACAACTGGTGGTGGGACTGAGGTGGCGAAGGAATTTTCGGCCTACTCGCGGTGTCGCTCTCTCGACCCTCTCCCAGGGAAGAGCGATTCGTGGAAAGTCATTTTTCATCCGCTCGCTAATGCCGAGCGCGAGAGCGATTCGCCCTTTGGCCGCCTGATTTGCCGGTTTGCGCGCCGTCTTGCGAGAGCCGCTTGCCACGAACGGCCTTCTCGCGCTTACCGGCGGCCGGTTTGATCGACACTTCGAAGTTGCGACCTTCCCAGTGATCGGCTTCGATCCAGTGGAAGGTGAATCGGGCCACGTCGCCCGCGGCAAGTGACTCGGTGGGCAGGTCGACGTAATGGATTCCAAAATGGGAGTCGACCGTGGCCGTCGTGCTCAGTGTGCGCCAGTTGTCGAAGCTCCACTCGATCTCGGCGGCCGCGCGAGCTTCCAAGCGGAGCGTCGATCCGACTTCGATCGCGATGCACGGTTGCTCGAATCGCCAATACACGCGGCGGCACACGTTGCATTGCTTGACATATCGCTCCTCGGTTTGCGGCGGCAGATCGAACAGCTTGCCCACTTCAAGCGAGCGGCGAAGCTTGACGTACTCCGCATGCGCCGAAACGAGCGGCATCGCCGAACCCGAGGGCCGGCCGAAGTGGAGGTTGTGCTCCGGAATGTCGGGCGAATCCCAAACTTGCTCCGAGATATAGCCGCTTTCGTTGGCGAAGCCTTCCATCGATTCGACCATTTTTTCGGCCAGATCGCGGCGCCCCGCGGCGAGCTCATAGTGGCCTCGCTCGCCGGAGAGCAGCGGCCAAACGCGGCCGATGCCATGCTTGCGATAGGGGCTTCCGTCGGCGTGTTCGCCATAGCCGTCGTTGCTATAGCGATGCCAGCCGACGCCGTGCGGTGTTTCGACTCGCAGCAAGTGATCGATCACGCGCACCGTGTTTTCGATCCGCGGATCGTTCGCGGCGCGCAGACCGAATCGCACCAGCGCCAGCGCGTCGGGGCTCACGATGTTCCGAAGCTCCATGTGCCCCGCGCCCGGCGGATGATTGGCCAGATCGACCTCGCCGGCGGCGGCCGTGTCGTGACGACGCTGATCGGCGGCGGCGAATCGGACATAGTAACCTTCGACGCCCACCTCGCGCGCGAGCTCCGTGTCGGTGACATAGAGAAGCCTCTCGATTTCGGCGTTCCAGGCGTCGGCGGTTTCGCGGAGAAACTTGGCCATCTTGGTTTCGCCTTGCTTTTCCGCCATTTGCGAGGCGATCAGGAGCGCCGCGATCTCGACCGGAATCGTCGATGCGAAGTAGCCCGATTGTTCTTCCCAACGGTCGAGCGGCGTGACCGGGCCGTGGATGACAAGATACGACGCGGCCCGGCGGATCATGTCCCAGAATCGATTCGCGTCTTCTTCGTCGAGCGCGTCTTCACGGAGCGCGAGATCGACGAGCAGAATCACGAACGCGGTTTCATCGAGCTGCACACCGTTCCAATTCGGCTGGCCATCGAGAAACATATTCTGCGGCCAGTGCCCATCGGCTTCTTGAGTTACTTGTAGGTAGAACAAGACTCGCCGCGCGTCTTCATGGCCTTTGACCGCCAGCAGACCGCCGACGGTTTGGATCATGTTGCGCGGCCAGACCAAGTGATATCCCTCGGCGCGATCGCTTTGGGCCGCGCCCCAGGGCACCGCCAAGCTGGCAATGATTCCGCCGGGAAATTCCTTCGATTCGTGCGTGCGCATCACCACCGCGCTTATCAGGCACATGTCTTGAGCATGCGAGTGCGATCTGATGATCGGGCGGAGCGTCTTATGCCACTTCCGCCAATTTTCAACATAGTGGTCTCGGGCGCTCTCGAAGCCTTGCAACAGCGTGGCGCGGGCACGGTGCCCGGCGTCGAACTCGTCGCGGCCGAATCCAAGCGCGATCACGAAGCGGCCCTCCGTGGCCACGAGATCGATTTCCGCGGCGAGCATCACATTGCCATCGTCGGCGCGATCGTATTGCCACTTCAAAACCTTGTGCTGCTCGAGATCGAGCCGTCCGTCGGATGCGCCGACGAAGCCGACCGATCGCCTCAGCCAGGGACACGTCGTGGCCACGGCGAGCGTTTGATCGGCGCGTTTGGCAAAGAGCATCGGGATGCCCTTGAAATCGCCAAGCCAGGCATGGTTGTGCCGGCCTTCGTCGCCCATGTGCGGCGATAGAAGCAAAAACAGGGCATAATCCTCCAGCTCGCCCTGGAGCGGCGAAAATCGCGTGTCGTGCAAGAGCGCCGAGCGGCGCGGGTCGGCGAGAACCGTCTTTTCGATTTCGTAGCGACCCTGGCGGCATCGATTCTTCAGATGAAAAGCGGGCACGCCTTCGGCAATGTATTCGACCGTGTTTTCCGTGTCGCGCAACTCATCGGAAAACAGTTCTTGGCGATCCGTGACGATGAAACCCATCCCGCGCGAACAGGGATGATCGACATAGGGATACATGACTTCGGTAACGATCCCGCGGCTGAGCGTGAACCACACGGAACTATCGGCGCCAATCGCGGTTCCGACCCCGGTCTTGGCGGCGCCGGCCCAATGCGGGGTGGCGCCGGGAGCGCCCGGGGCGTGATTCGATCGTGTCATGGCGGGGATTCCTTCTCGAAAATGTTTTGGATAAACCAAGGAGACCCAACTTGAAGGGAGCACTTCACATGCCTCGGCGCGGCGTATAACAATTTGGAAAGCATGCCAGCTTGTTAGCAACCCGCAATCAATCGTTCCGAAGCGAAAAGCTCTTCGCGCTGGGCGATGCGGGTGGCGCTTTCGCGCTCACACTGCGCATCGATGCGCCACGAGAGAGGTAGCGCATGGAAATACGCGACGTATCTTTCACCTTCGCATTCACATGGAATGCGTCGCCCGCTGGCGATCCGCGAGCCGCTCGGCGCGAGCGCGGCATGGGAAATGCACCCCGCAAAACGCTCGCGAACCACTCGCCGCCCAAAGTTGTCGGCGAATTCGCCGCATCGTTTTTCCACACCGGCCAAGGCGTCCAAAGGGAGATTGCACGATGGGAACCACCGCGGCTGATTTGCTGATCGATCGCTTGATCGACTGGAAGGTTGACACGATCTTTGGATTTCCCGGCGATGGAATCAACGGTATCTTCGAGTCGCTGCGCACGCGGCAAGACAAAATCAAGTTCGTGCAGGTGCGGCATGAAGAAGCCGCCGCCTTTGCCGCCTGCGGCTATGCCAAGTTCACTGGCCGCCTCGGAGTGTGCATGGCCACCTCGGGCCCCGGCGGCATCCACCTGCTCAACGGGCTCTACGACGCCAAATGCGACGGCCAACCGGTGCTCGCCATTACCGGCCACACGTTTCACGATTTGATCGGCACCCATTACCAACAGGACGTCGATTTGACGAAAGTCTATGCCGACGTGGCCGTGTACAACGAGCGAATCACGGGGCCCGCGCATGTTTGCAACGCGGTCGACGAAGCGATTCGCACCGCCATGTTCCGCCGCGGCGTGGCGCATTTATGCATCCCCAAGGACATTCAGGATTGGAAGGTCTCCGATTTTCCCAATTCCAAGGCAAACATTCCGGGCCATAGCGCGGATCGCGCGGCTCTCACACCCCTGGCGCCGCCGCGCGGCGATATGCAAGCCGCGGCCGACCTTATCAATCGCGGCAAGAAGGTCGCGATCTTGGCCGGCCGGGGAGCGATTGGCTGTCGCGATCTACTCGTCGAATTGGCCGAGAAAGCCGCGGCGCCGGTCGCCAAGGCATTGCTCGGCAAGGCGGTGTTGCCCGACGATAGCCCCTATACGACCGGCGGACTCGGCCTCTTGGGCACCGCGCCCTCGCAAGACGCGATGCGAGGCTGCGACACCCTGATCATCATTGGCAGTAGCTTTCCCTACATGGAGTTTTACCCCAAGCCGGGCCAGGACAAATGCGTGCAGATCGATCTCGACGCCGCCCGAATCGGCCTGCGGCATCCGGTCGACGTGGGACTCGCGGGCAATTGCCGCGAAGTGCTCGAAGCCTTGCTTCCGCTGGTCGAACGCAAATCGGATCGTTCGTTCCTGGAAACGGCCCAGAAAAACATGCGCCAATGGCGCGAACTGCTCATGGCCCGCGCCAACCGGACCGACAAGCCGCTCAAGCCTCAGGTGGTCGCCCACGCGCTCAATCGTTTTCTCAGCTCAAACGCGATTGTGGCCAGCGATTGCGGCACGGTGACCACATGGTGCGCGCGGTATATCGATATGCGCGACGATATGTTGTTTTCCGCCTCGGGACTGCTGGCCACGATGGGCAATGGGTTGCCCTATGCGATCGGCGCGGCGATCGCCTATCCCGGCCGGCAAGTCGTGGCGGTCGTGGGCGACGGCGGGCTCACGATGATGCTCGGCGAAATCGCCACGCTCGTGAAGCATCGCCTGCCCGTCAAGGTGATTGTCATCAAGAACAACACGCTCGGCCAAATCAAATGGGAGCAGATGGTGTTCGAAGGCAATCCAGAGTTCGGCGTCGACCTTGAGCCGATCGACTTCGCGGCTTATGCGCGGGCTTGCGGAGCGGGCGGTTTTTCCGTCGACGATCCACTCAAAGTCGACCAAACACTCGCCGAGGCGTTTGCCTATCCCGGGCCGGCGCTCATCGAAGCGGTGGTCGATCCAAACGAACCAGCGATGCCTGGCCACGCCACGCTCGATCAAGCCTGGCACTTCGCCAAAGCGCTGGTGCGCGGCGAGAAGTACAGCAAGTCGATCATCAAAACGGTGCTTGCCGACCGAGTGCGGGAAGTGGTGTGAACGCCGCGAAACACGCATGCCAGAACCACTAACTATCGTCGCCGCGGTCCTCCTTGTGGTAGCGCTCATGAGCGCGGTGGTGGTGTTGGTCGATGTCGTCCGCGGCCCACAACACATGGGGGTGATGAACCTTGTGTGGCCGATTACGGCCCTTTATGGCGGCCTGATCGGCTTGGCGGTCTATTTTCGCTTGGGACGCGAAACCACGCGCGGCGCAATGCGCCGCCTCAAGAGCGAAGGCCGGCCGATGCCGGCCAAGACGCGCCCCTTCTGGCAAACGGCCGCGCTTGCCACGACGCATTGTGGCGCCGGATGCACGCTGGCCGACATCTTGGGCGAATGGCTGCTGTTTTTCTGGCCCATGAGTTTGTTTGGCCATCGCCTGTTTGCCGCCTGGGTGGTCGACTTCGTGCTGGCCTATATCTTCGGCGTCGCGTTTCAATATTTCACCATCGTGCCCATGCGGAAGCTCTCTCCGGCCCAGGGCCTCGCCGCGGCGCTCAAGGCCGATTCGCTCTCCCTGGCGGCTTGGCAAGTCGGCATGTATGGTTTTATGGCCTTGATGGTTTTTGTCGTCTTCGGCGCCGAGATCCCGAAGACGAGCCCCGTATTCTGGTTCCTGATGCAGCTTGCGATGCTCGCCGGGTTTTTGACCAGCTATCCGATCAACTGGTGGTTGCTGCGGGCGGGCATCAAGGAGCCGATGTAGCCTCGTCGCGCGGTCTGGATTTTTCACGACAAGGGATCAGCGATCCATGGACGACTTCGTGCGACTTGTCGGACCGAATCGCGCTTTGGAGCTTTTCGGCGTCAAGCTCGTGGGAGTGAACGCCGAGAACGGCCTGAAGCTCCTCTTCACGTTGGGCTTCATTGTCGTGGCGCTGCTGCTGGGCCGGAGCGTGCGCGGATTGGCGTCCATTCCGCTTCGCCGATGGGATGCTCTAAGATCGCACTTTTGGGCTCAGCAAATCGGCCGGCTTGCCACGACCATTTTGCTGGTGCTCGGATTCGCCTCGATCTGGTTCGACGACCCCTCGCGGCTCGCAACCGCGCTCGGGCTCGTCACTGCCGGCCTCGCCTTTGCCCTGCAGCGAGTCATCATGGCCGTGGCGGGCTACTTGGTGCTTTTGCAAGGCAAGACATTCAATGTCGGCGACCGAATCACGATGGGTACCGTGCGCGGTGATGTGGTGGCCATTGGATTCATCCAAACCACGATCATGGAAATGGGAAAACCGCCCGAAGTGCAGGCCGACGATCCGGCGATTTGGGTCGAGGCCCGCCAATACTCAGGCCGCATCATCACGGTGTCGAACGCCAAGATTTTCGAGGAGCCGGTTTACAACTATACCCGCGACTTTCCATATCTCTGGGAAGAAATGCGGCTGCCGATCGCCTATGCGGCCGATCATCCGCGGGCCGAGAAAATTTTGCTCGAGGTCGCTCGTCGCCACACGGTGGACATCGAACACATCGGCGAACAAGCGCTCGGGCAATTGCGGCGACGCTACTTCATGAAAAACGCCGATTTGAGCCCAAAAGTCTACTTTCGCCTGACCGACAACTGGGTCGAGCTCACGGTGCGGTTCGTGGTCGAGGAGCGCGGAATTCGCGATCTGAAAGACGCCATGAGCCGCGATATCTTGGCGGCAATCCGCGCCGCCGGTATCCGTGTCGCCTCGTCGACTTTCGAAATCGTGGGCCTGCCGCCACTCGAGATCCGCGCGAATTCGAGTGCGATCGAGCTGCCGCTCGCGACAAAACCACGTCGCCCCAATCGGCTATGATCAACGGCCAGCCCACCGGCGATCGCCAATCCGCTTCGTGAATTCGCGGGCGGCGTTACCACGCGGGCATTCGCATCCCTCGGACATCGCTCGCCTCGGTCCGCGCATGGCAACACAAGCCCGGAGCGCCAGCGACGGGGAATAGTTTCGTTCGCGCTGCAAGTCTATGCGATTGAGACGAGCCGGCGCGATGGATGGCGGCCTTTTGTCAACGACTTCGCTCCCGCTCCAGGCTTGCGGGGAGGACGCTTGGGCTGGAACCGGTCGCGGATCGGCTTCAGCCACTGGGCTTCAGCCACTGGGCTTGCTAGCGCCATTGAGGTCGCCGCGGCCAGCATGGTAGAAATGGCCGTCGCGAATCGCCGCTGCCATCGCCATCGGAATCTCGGCTTCGGCCTGGATCAGTCGGGCACGGTTCTCGGCGGTGCGCGCTCGCATTTCCTGCTCGCGAGCGATCGCGTTGGCTCGGCGGCCCTCGGCGCTCGCTCCGGCCACGCGGGTATTGGCCTCGGCTTGGTCGACTTGCAGTCGGGCGCCGATATTCTCGCCGATCACGATATCGGCGATGTCGATCGAAACAATTTCAAACGCGGTGTGGGCATCGAGCCCGCGTTCGAGCACCGCTTTGGAAATCCGCTCCGGGTTTTCCATGACCACGAAATGATTTTCGGCCGAGCCGATCGAGGTGATGATCCCCTCGCCCACGCGGGCAATGATCGTCTCCTCGGTTGCCCCGCCGATCAATTGCGAGAGATTCGTGCGCACCGTGACTCGGGCATTCACGCGCAGCTCGACACCGTTGCGCGCGACGGCGCTCAGCGTCGACTTCTTGGAGCTGTTTGGGTCGGGGCAGTCGATCACCTTGGGGTACACGCTCGTTCGCACCGCCTCGAGCACATCGCGGCCGGCCAAGTCGATGGCGGCGGCGCGGTCGAAGTCGAGATCGATATCGGCCCGGTGGGCCGCGATGATCGCATTGATCACATTCGGCACATTGCCGCCGGCCAAGTAATGGGCTTCGAGCCGCCGGGTGGTGATGCCGGTGTGTTCGTCGCCACCGACTCCGGCCTGCATCGCCATGATCTTGGCCTGCACGATCACGCGCGGAACCACCTGCCGCAAACTCATGCCGATGATCTGATGCATGCGAATGCGGGCGTTGGACATATAGGCCTGCACCCAGAGGCTGCCGAAATTGAGCATCACGATCACGCCCACGAAGAGCAAAAGAACCAGCGCGATGATCGCCAGCAACATCAACAGACTGCCGATCGAAGCGTTCGACGCATCGGCGGCGAGCAGCGGGGACACGGTGACAAGCATGGCGAAAAAACTCCCAGGAGCGGCTATCGGCGACGGCCGAAATTCGTTTGGAATCAGCATAACACGAATCGGCGGCAAACGAGAGCGACCGAGGAAATTCGCGGCAATTTACGGCCAACGGTCCCCGGGCCGCGATTCAGGTCGTTTCGCCGCCCGGCGGCTTGTTTTCGACCTCGCCGATCGGCGATTCGCGATTTTGCTCGTCCAGCGAGCGGAGCTCGATGGTTTGGGTCGGGTAGGCCAACTGGATGTTTTCATCGCGAAATCGCCGTAGAATTTCGAGATGCACCCATTGATTGAATTTCACATAGCCGTCCCAAATCGGCGGCATGACTTGATAGTTCACATTGAGCGTCACCGCCGTGGCCGTGAGATCGGAGATCGATACCGTGGCCGGCGCGAGCGGCGGCAACTCCTTGCGATCGGCCAGGATTTCGGTGACGATCGCCGCGGCCCGTTCGATCTTCTCCGGTCCCATGGCGTAGCTGAGCGGCAAATTCAGATTCCGCACGATCGAGCGCCGCTTGCTCACATTCACGATGCTCTTGGTCGCCAAGTCGCTGTTGGGCATCGTGATGAGAAAACCGTCGGTGGTGCGCAGCCGGGTCGATCTCAAGCCGACGCGCTCCACGTTGCCGCGCAGCGTGTCGATCATGATATCATCGCCGAGCTCGAACGGACGATCGCTAAAGATCATCAGCGAGCCGAAGATGTTTTTGATCGAATCCTGGGCCGCCAAGCCGATCGCCAGCCCTCCGACTCCCAGCCCCGCCACGATGCTCGCCGCCGGTTTGTCGCTCCAGAGCATCATCACTTGAATGAGCACGAGCACGAAAATCGCCGGCGCATGCTGGCCCGCAGCAGCGTGGTGAGCATGTCGTCGAGCCGGCTGGGGTTCTTTTCATTGATGCGAAAGACCCAGGCGTCGATCACATCGACCAGCCGATAAAACACATAGCCCGCGGCCACCGCCAGCAGCACATTCGTGACTCGGGCAATCCAATCCTCGAACTGCCAATTTTCGAACTGCGGGATTTTAAGAAACTCGACACCGAGCTTCAGACCCACGGCCGCCACGAGCCAACCGACCGAAGCGCCGCTGGCCTTGGCCGCCGCCGCGAGCAACGGACGCCGCATGCGAGTCAGCCGCTCGGCCAAATCACCAAGCACTTGGGCCAGCGCCCGCTGATCATGAGACCGAGCAGCAGCATCGTGGCCAGGCCGAGCAAGCGCCACACTTGATTGCCGGCGATCACCTCCCGATCGAGCCAGGCCCAGCGGTGCGCGATTTCGTCGGCCGCTTTGACGATTTGCGGCTGTTCCGGCGTCGCCTTCGGGGCGGCGGCCAGGAGTATCGGAAGCCAATTTTCAAACACGCGCATGGCCATTTATTCCGATTCGATCCATCCGCCGCCCAGCACCTGATCGCCGTCGTAGCATACCACCGCTTGCCCCGGCGCCACGCCCAAGCGAGGTTCGTCGAACACGACTCGCAAGCGATCGCCGGGCAGTGTTTCCACGATTGCCTCGGCTGGCCGGCTGTTGTAACGAATCTTGGCCCAGCAGCGCCGCGGCGTGGTCGGAGGAGCGATCAGCCAGTTGGCCCGGCCGGCGGTGAGCTCGCGGCGGGCCAGTTCGCTCCGCTCGCCGATCACCACGCGGCGCGATTCGACTTCGAGCCGCACCACGAATCGCGGCTCGCCAAACGCGACGCCGAGCCCCTTGCGCTGGCCGATGGTGAACCGCTCGATGCCGTCGTGATGGCCCACGACTTCACCGCTCGTGGTGACGATCTCGCCACGCTCCGAGGGACCACGTCGAGCATGGATAAACGCGGCATGATCGCCGCCGGGCACGAAGCAGATTTCCTGACTGTCGGGCTTCTCCGCCACGCGCAGCCCCAACTCGCCGGCCCGGCGCCGAATCTCGGTCTTGCAAAAGTCGCCCACCGGCAAGAGCATCCGCTCGAGCAACCGCCGCTCGAGCCCAAAGAGCACATACGATTGATCCTTGCCTTCGTCGACGCCGCGGCGGAGTGTCGGCCCTTCGCTGCCCGGCACAACTCGGGCATAGTGCCCGGTGGCGACAAACGCGGCGCCCACGCTGTCGGCATATTCCACCAGCCGGCCGAACTTCAACCAATTGTTGCACACCACGCACGGATTCGGAGTGCGAGCAGCGGTGTATTCGGCGATAAAGTAATCGATGATTCGCGTGAACTCGGCTTGAAAATCGATCGCGTAGAATGGAATATCGAGCTTGGCGGCGACACGCCGCGCGTCGTCGGCGTCGCTCGCGCCGCAGCAGCCTTGCTTATGGGTGGCGATCGGCAGCGCGGCGCGGCGCGGAGTCGCGGGGTCGACGGCGGAAGGAAGGGAGCAGGCGCTGGCCGTAGTTTCGCCGTGGCGCATGAATACGCCGATCACTTCGTGGCCCGCTTCGCGCAGCAGCGCCGCGGCGACACTGCTGTCGACGCCTCCGGACATGGCGAGCACGATTCGAGTCATGGAAAAAAGTCTTCGCGATCCGAGGTCGGTAAAGGAAAGAGTACAAAGAGTAAAACGTCGGCCCGAGGGCCCCAGCCCGAGCGGCGCGACTCGGGTGAATTTGCCCGGAATGTCAGGGAGTCAGTCTATTCCGAGCCGGGGGCCACGGCAACGAACGCGATCGGCTCGCGTGGCGTGGACTCGCGGTAAGCGATTGTGGCTTAGTGAGTTGTGTCGCCCGTAGGAATGTCGCGCCCGGCGGACGCCCCCCATGTTAACGGGGAACCCACTGGCGCCTCACGAAATTCTAATCAACATCGGCTAGATTATCGGCGCTGTCGACCGATGTGGCGCCGAGATCACTTTTCGATGAAAGCAACCGTTTGATGCGCACGATTTCGAGATTCCATCGCCTAACCCCGCGCGCGCTCCTCTCGGCGATGGTGTTCCTCGCCGGTTCGTGGGCCTCGGCCGCTCCGCCTAGCGGCGGCGTGATCACGGTCGACCCTTCGCTACCCGCCTATCAGCGAACCTCGGGCGTGAGCGGTTCGCTGAAAATGGCCGGCTCCGACACAATGGTCAATGTCGCGACGGCATGGGCCGAGGGTTTTCGCCGGTTTTATCCGTCGGTGCAGCCGGGCATCGAAGGCAAAGGCTCGAACACGGCGATTCCCGCGCTGATCGAAGGCGCCGTCGACTTCGGCCCGATGAGCCGCGATGTGAGCGCCGACGAGATTTCGGCCTTCGATCGCAAATTTGGCTACAAGCCGACTCAACTCAAGGTGGCGGTCGATGTGCTCGCGGTGTATGTTCATAAGGACAATCCGATCGAAGGGCTGACGCTCGAACAGCTCGACGCGATTTACTCGACGGCTCGCAACCGCGGCGCGAAAAACGACATTCGCACCTGGGGCGACCTGGGACTCAAGGGCGAATGGGCCCAACGCCCGATCAGCCTCTATAGCCGCAACGCCGCCTCGGGCACCTATACTTACTTCAAAGACCATGTGCTCAAGAAAGGCGATTTCAAGGATTCCGTCAAAGAGCAGCCTGGCAGTTCCGCGGTCGTGCAGGGCGTGGCCAACGATCGTTATAGCATCGGCTACAGCGGCATCGGGTATAAGTCGGCCGATGCCCGGGCGGTGCCCTTGGCCGATAAAACCGGCGCGTTCGTGGCGCCCGATATTGAAAATGGCCTGAGTGGCAAATACCCCCTGTCGCGGTTTCTGCTACTCAGCGTAAATTATCGGCCGGGCAGCACGCTGGACCCCTTGAAGCGCGAGTTCATCAAGTACGTGTATAGCCGCCAAGGACAGGAAGACGTGATCAAGGAAGGATTTTATCCGGTTCCGCCCAAGATTCGGGCCAAGGCGATGCTAAGCGTCGGAATCGATTCGAAGTGACAAGTTCCCGGGTTTTGGGCAGCGCTCGCCGGGGTCGATGTTGATCCTTTTTCCCCTTGAGTCACCGAACCCCCTCGACCGTTTCTGGGCGGCATTGGCCGCAACGGCAAGCCGCGCGGCGTCATGAGCGACCCGACCATCACCGGACGAACCCGACGGCGCGGCACGCGGCGCAGCGTGTATTGGGCCGATATCGTCGCGCGTTGGTTGATCGCGGCCGGCGGCATCGGCACGATCATCGCCGTTTCGCTTGTCTGCGTGTTCTTGCTTTCGGTCGTCGCGCCCTTGTTTTGGCCGGCCAAAGTCGGTCCCCGGGTAGAAAACGCTTGGTCCGCGCCGGCCAGCGATCCCGCTCGGCCGGCGGCAACCGACGCGCCGTTGAAAAAGCCTTCGTCGCCGGAAAAACTCTCGAAAGGCGACGGCGCGGCCGGCGTGTATTGTTGCCCCGAAGGCGAGCGAATCCTTGTCGATGACTACGCCACCGCCGCGATCGTGGTTTCGCCGGCCGGCCAAGTCACATTCGCGCGGCTGGCGGACGGCGCTGTGCTCGACGAAAAATCGCCACTTGCCGACCAAACCGTAACCGCCCTCGCTTTCGACGATCGAACCGCGACCGCCCTCGTCGGACTCGAAAACGGCGAGGCGCGTTTGCTCACGCCGCGATTCGACATCGACTTCGCCTCGCCGGAGCAACTCGCCGAGGGCGCGTCGCCACTCGACACCAAACACTTGGCGTTGGGCTCGACCACGACCTGGAACCACGCGCTCGCCACCCGCACGGCGCTCGACCAGTTTCGCATCGAGCGGCTGGGGGTCGAGCTCGAGTCGCCCTTGCCGCTCGAGCTCACCGGCCCGATTCGCCGGCTCGATTTCGTCGCCCAGTCGCAGGGCTTGATCGTGTGCGCGCTCACGGCCGACGGGACCCTCACCGTGGCCGAAGTCGCCCGCCACAAGAACGAATTGACCGACGAATTCGAATACGAAGTCGCGACCCGCGCGACCATCGCTTGGCAAGATCACGCGGCCGGGCGCGGGTTGCCTGATTTTCTCCTGATCTCGGGCTTGGCCGACAATGTATATCTCGCTTGGAGCGATGGGGAGCTCGACCGATATTTCGTGGGCGATCTGAAGAATCCCCGCTTTGCCGAGAAGCGCGATCTGGCGCCCGACGCCGCGACGCGCTTGACCGCGTTGCGCTTCGCCACCGGCGGCGCCACGCTCGTGGCGGGTGACTCCCAGGGCGGAGTGCAAGCTTGGTTTCGCGCGGAACTCAAGGAACTCGACACGCCCGACCGGCGAATGCTCTTCAAGGCGCATGAATTCGCTCCCACCGGCTCGGCAATCACGCGCATTGCGCCGTTGCGCCGCGGCCGCTCGGTGGCGGTGGGCAACGACCACGGCGTGATCCGCATCTTGTATCTAACGACCGCACGCGAAATCGCGGAAATGAATCTAGGCGATGGTCACTGTGCCCAGGCCCTCGCGATCGCTCCGCGCGACGACGCGGTGGTGGCCCTGGGCGGCAATCGAATCGCCATGTGGACATTGGATCCCGGCTATCCAGAAGTCAGTTTCCGCTCGCTGTTTTTGCCGGTGTGGTACGAAAACAATCCGGCGCCGAGCTACACCTGGCAGTCGTCGAGTAGCGCCGAGGGCAGCGAACCCAAGCTGAGCCTCACGCCGCTGGTGTTTGGCACCCTCAAGGCCACGCTGTATGCCATGGCCTTTGGAGTGCCGCTGGCCTTTTGCGCGGCGATCTACACCAGCGAATTCATGCGGCCCGAGGTCAAGGCCCGCGTCAAGCCCGCGATCGAATTGATGGCGAGCCTGCCGAGCGTGGTGTTGGGTTATATCGGCGGCCTCGTGCTCGCGCCGTTCACGGAGCATGTGCTTTCATCGCTCGTGGCGTCGCTATTCACGACGCCCCTCGCCTGTTTGTCGATGGCCCATCTCTGGCAATTGCTCCCGCGCGATTGGACGCTCAAAGCGAGCGCCCGGCGGTTTTGGTTCATAGCGCTGGCGGTGCCCCTGGGAGTGGCCGCCTCGCTCGTGGTGGGTCCCTGGGCCGAGCGGTTGCTCTTTGCCGGCGACTTGCGCGGCTGGCTCGATGGCCAAGTCGCCAGCCCGCTGGGCGGCTGGTTCGTGCTCTTGCTCGCGCCCATGGCGGCCGTGAGCGTGTGGCTCGCGGCGCGGTTCAACGGCTGGCTTCGCCCCCATGCCTATGCTTGGCGCCGCGAGCTCTGGGCCTGGGTCGACACCACGAAGTTCCTCGTCGGCGCCGCCACGACCGTGGCCTTGGCCTATCTCGTCGCGCTGGCCCTCACGGCCCTGGGCTTCGATCCGCGCGGAGGGCTCGTCGGCCAGTATGAACAAAAGAACGCGCTCGTGGTGGGCTTCGTGATGGGCTTCGCGATCATTCCGCTGATCTACACCATCGCCGACGACGCCCTGTCGACGGTGCCCGAACATTTGCGCAGCGCCTCGCTGGGCGCCGGAGCGACTCCCTGGCAGACGGCGATTCGCATCATCGTGCCCACGGCCATGAGCGGTCTGTTTTCGGCGATGATGATCGGCCTGGGCCGCGCCGTGGGCGAGACGATGATCGTGCTGATGGCCACGGGCGGCACTCCGATCATGGACTGGAACATGTTTAACGGCTTCCGCACCCTGAGCGCCATGATCGCCGCCGAAGCGCCCGAGGCGGTGCAAGGCAGCTCGATCTATCGCACGATTTTCTTCGCGGCCCTCACTCTATTCATGCTCACGTTCGTGCTGAACACCGTGGCCGAAGTGGTGCGACTGCGCTTTCGCCGGAGGGCCTATGAGCTCTGAGCCCGCCACCCGCGCCGCTCGGCCGCGCCGGGCGCGAACGACCCGCCGCCGGATGGCGCTCGCGCCGGATCGCCGAATGCCGGCGCCCCGATCGTCGCGGCGAAGCGCCCCGGCGTCCGCCAGCGCGACCGGTTACCAAGTCCGGCGGCCCAAGAGCGTCGGCTCGCTCGCGGCGCAAGGCGAACCCATGATCTGGCTCACCGGCGGAGCGCTCGCCGTGGCCCTGCTCATGATCGCCGGGCTGCTCGGCTTTATCTTGTTCCATGGTCTGTCGACCTTTTGGCCAGCGCCGATCGTGCGCGTCGAGCTCAACGACGGGCAAGTGCTGCTGGGAGAAATCGTGCGCCGCGAGTCGTTCAAGGACTCCGCGGGCAAGTCCGGCGAGCGTGAATCGCTCCGCGTGGGCAACGCCGATCTCACGGGCACGCCCTTTGTCTGGATCAACATCGATGAAATCGCCGCTCCGCCCACGCGGCCGGAATGGGCGCTGGTCGTCGAGCGCATGGAGCATGGCCGGTTCTATGGCCAACCGACGGCGATGCTCATCGACGGTAAAGTGATCGCCGACACTCCAGCCACGGTTTGGGCGAAGTATCAAGAACTACATGCCGCGGCCCGCCGCCGCTGGCGCGAGCAAAATGCGCCGGTGCGCCGGTTGCAGATCGAAGTCGCGCCGGTGATCGACGCCGCGCGGCTCGACCTCAAACAGGCCGAGCTTTCCGAAGGCCGCGAGTCGGGGCTGTTTCGCCGCCGCGCGGATGCGCTCGCCGCGGTCGAGGTTCGGCAAAATGCGATCACCGCAGATATCGAAAAACAAATCGCGGCGCTGGCGCGGAAAATGCCCGTGCCCGGATGCGTTTGGAAACCGCCGCGGGCCAAACCAAGGACCTGCCGCTCGAACAGATCGTGCGGGCCCTGCCGGTCAATCAACTCGGTGTTTTGAGCCGCGCGGGCTGGTATCTCGACCGCTGGCGCGAGTTTCTCACCGCCGAGCCTCGCAACAGCAACAGCGAGGGCGGCGTGTTTCCCGCGATCTTCGGCACCGTGGTCATGACGCTGGTCATGTCGTTGGCCGTCGTGCCGTTTGGAGTGCTCGCCGCGTTGTACCTGCGCGAATATGCCCGGGCCGGGGCCATCGTGAGCGCCGTGCGGGTGGCGATCAACAATCTGGCGGGCGTGCCGAGCATTGTGTTCGGCGTGTTTGGACTAGGATTTTTTTGTTATGCCGTGGGCGGGCGGATCGATCAATGGTTCTTCAGCGCCGCGGTGGCGGAGCACCACCCCACGTTTGGCGCCGGCGGGCTCCTGTGGGCCTCGCTCACGCTAGCCCTGTTGACGCTGCCGGTCGTGATCGTGACCACCGAAGAGGCGCTCGCCGCGGTGCCCAGCTCGATGCGCGAAGGGTCGTATGCCTGCGGGGCGAGCAAGTGGCAAACGATCGAGCGCATCGTGCTTCCGCGCGCCGCTCCTGGTATCATGACAGGCATGATCCTGGCCATGGCCCGCGGCGCGGGCGAAGTGGCGCCGCTGATGCTTGTCGGCGCGGTGAAGATGGCGCCGCAATTGCCGGTCGATGGCGTGTTTCCGTTTTTGCATCCGCAGCGGAGTTTCATGCACCTCGGTTTTCAGATCTACGACCTTGGTTTTCAGGGTGTCGATAGCGAAGCGGCCAAGCCGATGGTTTACACCACGACCCTGCTTCTAATCGCGATCGTCACCGTGCTCAATGTGACCGCCATCTGGCTGCGCGGCCGGTTGCGGCGTCGTTTCGTGGCCAGCCATTTTTAATTGTTTGCCGGTGCGTCGGGCTCTTCGCGGGCTGGGCGCTGAGTGAGATTCAAGGACTTTCCAGCTTGAACGGGACTTTTAGCGTGAACGGCCCCTCGACTACGCCCGATGCCCGACGCGACGCGACTCCGACGGCCGCGCTCGCCTCGGCCAACGGCTCCGCCGTCGGCGCGGCGAACACGGTTGGCGCGGAAAACACTGTCGGCGACGTTATCCCGGCCGCGGGCGCCCGGTGAACAGCGCTCCGGCCCTCGACGCCGCCGCTCCCTCGGCCATGAGCCAGGGCCGGCTCGCGGCGATCGCCCGCGGCGAAGTCGTTCCCACGGTGACCCATGCGGCCGTGGCCAAGGAAGAGCCGGTGCTCGAAGTCAAGGATTTCAACCTCTGGTATGGCGCCAAGCAAGCCCTGCACGGCATCAGCCTGAATATTCCCCGCGGCAAGGTCACGGCCCTGATCGGCCCCTCGGGCTGCGGCAAGTCGACCCTGCTGCGCAGCGTGAACCGGCTCAACGATCTCGTGGCCGGGGTCAAGTTCCATGGCGACATGCGGCTCAATGGCGACTCGATCTATGGCCCGGCGGTCGATGTGATCGAGCTTCGCAAGCGGATGGGCATGGTGTTTCAGAAGTCGAATCCGTTTCCAATGAGCATCTATGAAAACGTGGTCTATTCGCTGCGGATCGATGGGGAGCGAAACCGCCAACTTCTCGACGAGGTGTGCGAGCGCAGCCTCCGCGGCGCGGCGCTTTGGGACGATGTGAAAGACCGGCTGCATGACAGCGCCCTGCGGCTCTCGGGCGGCCAGCAGCAGCGGCTTTGCATTGCCCGCGCGATCGCCGCCGAGCCGGAGGTGCTGCTGATGGACGAGCCCTGCTCGGCCCTCGACCCGATCGCGACCGGCAAGGTGGAAGACCTGATCCAAGAGCTGCGTGGAGCTTATAGCGTGTTGATCGTGACCCACAATATGCAGCAGGCCTCGCGCACCAGCGACTACACCGCGTTTATGTATCTGGGGCGCGTTTTGGAATATGGTCCGACGAGCGACCTTTACACCAAGCCTGCTCTAAGAGAAACTGAGGACTACATCACCGGTCGGTTTGGCTAGCGGTCGATGGAGAATCGCCCTGGGGCGTTTTCCCCGCCTCGCCAGTGCCGCCTCGCATTGCGCGGAGTGGCGCCCGCCGGCGCTTTGGAAGCGGATCGGAAGCCGCTTCACCCCAGCCTCTTCGCGAAACTTGAATCGCGCCCGCCATGGCCAAGCATCTGCAACGACAAATCGACGCGCTCAAGCAAAAGATTCTCTTTCTGGGCACCCTGGTCGAGGAGGCGATCGCCAAGGCGATTTCAGCCTTGGTCAAGCGAGACCGCGCTCTGGCCCGCGCCGTGATCGACGAAGACGACGAAATCGACCGAATGGAAGTCGAGGTCGAGGAGGATGTGCTCAAGATCCTCGCGCTCTATCAGCCAGTGGCGGTCGACTTGCGATTCGTCGTGGCGGTGCTCAAGATCAATAGCGACCTCGAGCGCATGGGCGACCTCGCCGGCAATATCGCGAAGCGCGTGGTGTTTCTCACCGGCAACGAGCGGTTCGAGCTGCCCGGCGATTTTCGCGGCATGGCGCTGCGAGTCCAGTGGATGGTGAAGACCAGTCTCGACGCGCTCGTCAACGCCGACGCGAGTCTGGCCCGGCAAGTGCGAGAGGCCGACTCCGAGGTAAACGCCCGCCGCCGCGAGATCGATCAAACGATCGAAAAGCAAATTCAAAGCAATCCCGAGCGGGCCGAGAGCCTGCTGCGGCTGGCCGGCGTGTCGCGACATTTGGAGCGACTGGCCGACATGGCGTGCAGCGTGGCCGAAGACGTGATCTATATGGTCGAAGGATCGATCGTGCGACATCATCGGCCGGAAGCCGCCACCGAGTCGTAACAATTCGATCCTCGAGCAACCATTTTGTCTTATGCGCGCGATGTTTCGATCGTTTCGCGTTGGCTTGGCCGCGCTCCCGCTGTTGGCCTGGGAATTTTCGCTCGCCCCCCGGGCCGCGGCCGAGCCGGTCGTGGCCACCACCGAGCCGCGCTCTCCGGCCGAAGAGCAGCGTGGATTCACGCTTCCGCCCGGCTTCACGATCGAGCTCGTGGCCGCGGAGCCCGAGATCCATAAGCCGATGAATCTCAAGTTCGACGCCCTGGGCCGCCTCTGGGTTTCGCACACGATCGAGTATCCATTCCCGGCCACCGATCCGGCGAAGGTGCGCGACGCGATCAGCGTGCTGAGCGACTTCGGCCCCGATGGCCGCGCCCGCACGATTGCTCGCTTTGCCGACACGCTCAATATTCCGATCGGCGTGGTTCCCTTGGGCGTGGGCAACCGTGAGGCGATCTGTTGGTCGATACCCCATATCTGGCGACTGACCGACACCGATGGCGATGGCGTGGCCGACCGGCGGGCGATCTTGTTCGGCCCCTTCGGCGTCACGGACACCCACGGCAATCAAAACGCCTTCACTCCCTGGATCGATGGCTGGATCTACGCCAACCACGGCTTCAGCAACCACAGTCTCGCGCGGCGCGGCGGCGACGGACCGGCGGTGATCGAAATGCAGTCGGGCAACACCTATCGCTTCCGGCCCGACGGCGCGAGGATCGAGTCCTTCGCCTTTGGACAAGTCAATCCGTTCGGCCTAACCTTTGATCCGCGCGGCGATCTCTATCAGCGCCGACTGCCACTCACGGGCCGTGAGCATGCTGCTTCGCGAAGGCTACTATCAAAGCTTCGGCAAGCCGCACGACGGGCTCGGCTTTGCGCCCGACACGACCACCACGGATCACGGCGGCACCGGCATTTCCGCCGTGGCATATCTCTCGGGCGAGCAACCGGCCGCGGAGTATCGCGATGTGCTGCTGGTGGGCAATGTGATTACGAACCGCGTGCATTGCGACCGGCTCCGCTGGAACGGCAGTTCCCCGCGGGTCGTGAAGGTCGAGGATTTTGTCCGCTCCGACGACCCTTGGTTTCGCCCGGTCGACATGCAACTCGGGCCCGACGGCGCGATTTACATTGCCGATTTCTACAATCGCATCATCGGGCATTATGAAGTGCCGCTCACGCATCCGGGCCGCGACCGCGAGCGGGGGCGAATTTGGCGCGTGGTCTATCGCGGAACACCGGCGGGCGAAAATCTCCAAAGTCCCAAACAACCGCCCTCGACAACCAATTTGAACGCGGCCACCGATTTCGAGCTTGACGCTCGACTCGGCGATCGCAATCTCACGGTCCGCTCGCTGGCGACCAATCTGCTGGTCGAGCGACTTCGCGGTGCGCCGGGCGTCGCGAAACCCGAGTGGCTCGCCGCGTGGGGTCACACTCGGCCGGACGAGGTCGATGATCCCGCCGCCTGGCAAGCGCACGCCACATGGGTCATGGCGCGTCTTGGCCTACTCGATGAGCGGCGGGCAAAGTCGCTCGCCGCGCATTCCGAGCCGCTGGTGCGCGTGCATTTGGTGCGCGCGCTTGAAGCAATCATCGATTCGCCGACGGAGGGCGCCCCGGAGGTCGATCCGGCGACTTGGCCGGCCTGGAAATTCGAAATCGCCCGCGCCGCGCTGACCGATGCCGATCCTTTCGTTCGCCGCGCCGCGGCCACGGTGCTTGGGGCGCATTCCTGCGCCAGAGAACCTGCCGCCCTTGGCCCGCGCCTGCTCGACGGCCTCGTCGCTCGATCCGCAACTGGCGCATGCGCTCAAGATCGCGGCGCGCGATCAGTTTCGCAGTCCCGCGATAGCCGACACTTGGGCCACGCTTCCGCTCTCGGCCGCCGAGCGACAACGGCTCATCGCGATCGCGGCGCTCTCGCCCAGCGGACCAGCCGCCGCGCTGGTGTGCCGCGGAGCGCTCGAGGGCGAAATCGCCGGCGATCTGCTGATCGAGGCCGCGCCCCGGGCCGCCCGAGTGCTCGAGCCTCGCGAGATCGACGGCATCGTGCGCCGCATTGCCGAGCAGCGTCCCGACGATCGCGCCTTCCAACTCGCGCTTATCCGGGGCTTTGCCGAAGGGCTTGCCAGCCGCGGGCAACCGCTCACGCCATCGATCGTGTCGTTGCTTCCGGCGCTGCTCGAAGCCAATCTTGCTTCACACGACTCCGCCGCATGGACGGCCGCGCCGCTGCCCGGCGCCGGGTCATCGGCAAGTCCTTGGACCGTCGAGAAACGCGCTTATGCCGACGGCGCCCAGCAGCCGCCGCTCGTGAGCTCGCTACACGAACGCAACCCGACCGGCGAACGGCTCACCGGAGTGCTCCGAAGTGGCGAGTTCACGCTGCCGAAGTCGCTATCGTTTTGGATCTGCGGCCACGATGGCCCGCCGGGCAAGCCGCGCGCCAATCGCAATTTCGCCCGGCTCTTGCTGGCCGATGGAACCGAAGTGGCCCGGTCATCTCCGCCCGACAATGACACCGCCCAGCACATCACCTGGGACCTCGCCCGCTGGCAAGGTCAGCGCGGCGCGATCGAGATCGTCGATGGTCTGGCCGACAGCGCCTATGCTTGGCTGGCCGTGGCCCGAATCGAACCGGCCGTGGTTGCCGAGCCGGCGGCATCGTTCGCCGACCCGAGCACTCGGCGGATCGAAGCCTGCCGCTTGGCGGCGCAGTTTCGGCTTGGTGCATTGAGCGAATCGATTGGCCGACTCGCCGACGATCGCGCTGCCCCGCCGGGTGTGCGGCTGGCGGCGGGCGAAGCGCTGCTGACGGTCGGACCGGAGCGCGCGCGACCGCGGCGCTCGCCGCGCTGCTGAAAGACGCATCGCAAGACATTGCCGTTCGACAGAAAGCCGCGGAACTGCTCGGCCGCGCCGCTCGCGACGATGCTTCGCGAACGCTCGCCGAGCAACTGACCGCGGCGCCGCGTCCGCTAGCGTTGAGCATCGCCACCGCGATGGCCGGCCACAAGCCCTCGGCCGCGGCGCTCTTGGCGGCGATTCGTTCGGGCCACGCCTCGGCGGCGCTCTTGAAAGAGCCGACCGTGGTCGTGCGCCTGCGAGCCTCATTCGACGATGCGGGCGACGCCCGAGCCAAGCTCGACGCCACGATCGCCGAGCTGACCGAACATCTCTCCCCGGCCGACGATCGCATCGCCGAGCTCGTTCGCCAGCGGAAGCAGCGTTTCACGAGCGGCGAGTTTTCGCCGAAAGCCGGTCAAGCGGTCTATGCCCGGAGCGTGTGCAAGAATTGCCACAAGATCGATGGCCTCGGCGCCGCGATCGCGCCGGCGCTCGACGGCATCGGCGTTCGCGGACTCGACCGGCTGCTGGAAGACATGCTCGATCCGAGCCGCAATGTCGATCTCGCGTTTCGTCTCATGACCATCGAAACCGACGATGGACTCGTGCTCTCGGGTTTCGGCCTTCGCGAGGAGGGCCAAACGCTCACGCTCTTCGACGCCACGGGCCAAACCCAGCGAGCGCCGCTCGCCTCGATCACGAGCCGCGCCGTGTCGCCGCTCTCGCCCATGCCGGCCAATGTGGCGGAAACCATGAGCGAAGACGATTTCTGCCAATTGCTCGCATACCTGCTGAGCCTCCGCTCGGCGCCGGCGATCCAAGCAAGCCCGCCGGCGAATGCCGCCACTCCGGACGCCGGATCGGCTCGTTAAAGGGAAAGCAGACGCCGCGTTCAATCGCTCGGGTCCCGCTTCGAAAAACCGAGCGCCGTGGCGCTCGAGCGCGGATCGACCGCGCCTTGCAGTCCATGCTCCCCCTGCCGGATCGCGTGGATCGCGTCGAGCGGCGCCGATGGTTTATCGACGCGGTAGCCCATCAATTGCAAGCCGCGCACGGCGCCGGCATAGGCTTCTTGCGAGTGTCCCTCGAACACGAGCGCGAGCCCTGCCTCCGAGGGTCGCCAGCGAGGAGCGTCGATCGCCGTTTGAAGATCGAGCTTGAATTCGAGCAGATTCACCACCACGCCAAACAGCGCCGCCGTGCTCGCGCGGGCGCCCGAGGAACCGCTGACGAGCAGCGTGCGACCATCGCGGCGCACGATGAGCGGCGTGGCCGGCGACAAGGCGCGCTTGCCGGGCGCAAGCGAATTGCCCTGCTCCTCGGCCGCGCGCCGCGCGCGGCGCCCATTGCCGGAACCGCTCTCGACCGCGAACCGCCCCAGCGATTCGTTCAAGCAAAAGCCGGCGCCGGGCACGACGACACGCGAGCCGAACCTGCGGCCCAGGCCAAAACTGTTCGACACGGCCATGCCCCGCGAGTCGCATACGCAAAAGCAGATCGCGCCGCCGGCGTCGCGCGAATTCGCCGGCGGCCGTTCATGGCGATTGGGCGCCCGGGCGCGTCGCGGATCGATTTGCCTTGCGATCCGTCGCGAATGCTGTTTTGAAACCAGATGCAGCGGGGTCGCCTGGAAATCGGGGTCGCCCAGAAACGGTCCCACGTCTGCCTCGGCTCGCCAGAGCGTTTCGCTCGTAAGATGCAGGGTAAACGGCGACCAGCGCTCGAAAGCGCGCAGTTCAAACGGCTCGAGCATGTTCAGCGCCTCGATCAGCGCGAGTCCGCCGCTGCTGGGCGCCGGCGGAACATAAACATCGTAGCCGCGATAAACGCCATGCAGCGGCTCGCGCCGCCGTGCCGAATATCCGGCCAGATCTTCGATCGAAAGCACGCCGCCGTTGGAGCACACTTCATCGACCATCGCGGCGGCGATAGGACCCGAGCACAAGGCGAGCGGCCCTTGCTCGGCGACGCGTCGCAAGGTTCGCGCGAGCTCAGGCTGCGCAAGCCGGTCGCCTGGTTGCCATTGGCCGCCACCCGGCGGCCGGAAGAGCCGCTGAAAATCGGCGAGATCACACGCCTCGGCCAAAGCCGTGTTGAGCGAATGCGCCAGCGCCGTGTCGACGTCCACGCCCTCGCTCGCGAGGCGAATCGCCGGGGCAACCAGGAGCGGCCAGTCGAGCTTGCCGTAATCGTGGTGCGCGAGCCACAGGCCGGCCAGCGTGCCTGGCGCGCCGATCCAAGCGTGGCGCCGCTCGTCGGGTTGCGCGAGACCGGGCAGCGGAGAATTGGTCGGTGATGGGGCCGCGCCATTCGCCGCGGGCCTGGCCTCGGTCGGCGGCGGGAACAGCAATTTGCTCGTGGCGGCCGAAGGCGCGGTTTCGAGATAGTCGATCACTGTTGGCGGTTGTTCGCCGCCGGGCTCGATCAACATCAGACCGCCACCGCCTACATTGCCGGCTTCGGGCCAGGCGACAGCGAGCCGCCAGCGCCGTGGCGATCGCGGCGTCGACGGCATTGCCGCCTTGTTCGAGCACCGCCAGCCCTGCCTCGCCCGCGACGCGCGATTCGCACACAATACCGCCGGCGCCCGAGGCGCTCTCGCCCGCGCTTGCCGATCCAAGATCGGCGCCCCAGGCCGCGCGAAGCGGCAATCCGAGCGCGAGAGCCAACAGCCCGGTGATGGTGCGGGTATGCATCGATTGCTCCTCTCGGCGATCGAGAGGACCCCACGAGAAGACGAACGAAAGGGACGGTGAACGAACGAGACCGTGAATGAACGAGATGCGCGCTTGGGCAAAGACAGGAACGCGCGGCGCAGGCCAGCAAACTCCGCGGCGCATAAGATGGGAACGCGGGAGCGCCGGCGAATAAACGCCCGCCAGCGAAAACCTAGCACGCAATCGGGCGCCGGGCTTGGCCCCGGGCAAGAAAAAAATCGCCCGGTAGAACACACCGGCGAGGTTCAGCCGACCTTCAAGAAATTTTCGAGCAGTCGCACGCCGCCATCGGTCAAGAAGCTCTCGGGATGAAACTGAACCCCGAACACCGGATGCCGCTTATGACGAATCCCCATGATCTCGCGCAGGCCATTGGGCCCATCGCTCCACGTCGCACACGACATAGTCGGCGTTCAAGGTGTCGGGCTTGATCACGAGACTGTGGTAGCGCGTGGCCACGAAGGGATTCGCCAGCCCCGCGAAGAGCGCTAGGCCATCGTGGTGAATCAAATCGGTCTTGCCGTGCATGAGTCGCTCGGCCCGCACTATCTGGCCGCCGGTGGCTTGCCCGATCGATTGATGCCCGAGACACACGCCCAGAATCGGCAACTTGCCGGCGAAGCGGGTCACGCATTCGCAAGAAACCCCGGCCTCGCTCGGAGTGCATGGCCCGGGCGAGATGATCAGATGCGAAGGCTCGAGGCTGGCGATTTCATCGAGCGAGATACAATCATTGCGCACGACTGCGCAGGTCCAACGCCGGATCGATTTCGCCGAGCCGCTGCACGAGGTTGTAGGTGAAGGAATCGTAGTTGTCGATCAAGAGAATCATGGAGCGGCCGTGGCGAATGAGGGCGGTGCGATCAGTGCGTGTCGCAAAGGGTTTGTCGTTTCTCTGCGCCGCGGATCAGGGCTTGAGCACGATCTTGCCGCTGAGCGTGCCGGCTTTGCGGAGCGTGTTGTCTTCTTGCATGCGGTGGGCTTCGGCAGCATGCGATAGCGGAGCTTCATAACCGATCTGAGCCTGCAATTGCCCGCTCACGAGCCAGCGATTGATATCCTCGGCGGCGGCTTGCTGCTCGGCCGGGGTGGCGTTGAACATCGCGAACCCGTGCAGGCTGCAACCTTTGACATAGAAGGGACCGACCGGAAATGTCGGCCGCGCCTCGCGACCCGCCATCAGGATCATGCGCCCCCGCGGCGCGAGCAGGCCCACGGCGAAATCGAAATTTGGCTCGCGCTGCGTTTCCCAAAACACATCGACGCCTTCGGGAGCAAACTCGCGCAGCCGCGCCGCGATGTCGTCGCGCTTGTAGTCGATGGCCAGCTCGGCCCCGATCCGATGGCAATGGGCGAGCTTGGTTTTGCTGCCGGCGGTCGTGGCCACGCGGGCGCCGAGCGCCCTGGCCATTTGCACCACCATCGACCCCACGCCGCCCGTGCCGCCTTGCACGAACACTGTCTCGCCCGAGCGAACCCGCGCGTCGCGCACCAGTCCCAGATGTCGCGGTAATGCCCACCAGCGCCACCGCCGCGGCATGTTCATATTCCACGCCAGGGGGCAGATGATAGAGCCAATGCTCATCGATGGCGGTGTATTCGGCGAATGTGCCTTGCCGCCCGAGCAGTCCTTGATTCGAGCCCCACACGCGCTGGCCGACTTGAAACTTCGGCGCTCCCGGACCGACCGCGGTGACGACGCCGGCAAGATCGGCGCCGACGATAAACGGCATCGGCAACCGCATTGCCACGGCGCCCGAGCGAATGTAGGTGTCGATCGGGTTGACGGCCACGGCATGCGCGCGAACGAGCACTTGTCCGGGCCCTGGCTCGGGCGTGGGCAGGTCTCCGTATTCGATCACTTCGGGAGGGCCGGTGGCTCGGATGAAGGCGGCTTTCATGTTTTCCTCGCCCGCGGGGCGTTTAAGGTGAGTTTGTAGACAAGTCCCATCGCCAGGATCACGCCGCCGATCGCCACGATCACCCAGCCGGTCGTGAAAATCTGGCGCCAGCCTTGCCCCTCGCGAACGATGGTCGCTGTTTCGAGCGAGGCCGGGCCGGGCAAGCCATGTTGCAACATGTTCCAGATGCGCCAAGTTTCCGCGGGGGCGAGGTCCGCGAATTGACCCGATAAGCGATCGACATCGAGTCGCGGCGCGGCGACAAGACAATATCCCAAGAGTCCAGCTCCGACCAGCGCCACGACGCCGCCCAGCAGCACGACACCCTCGGCGGGCCCCCAGACACGGCGTTTTTGAGTCGGAACCGGCGCCGCCGCGACCGGCAGTTTTCGGATAGTGCGCATCGTGGGCGCGATGTTTTTTTTGCCGCAATCGCAGTCGATCGTCTCGCCGGCCTGGGCAGTTTCAATTGGCGTGGAGCGGCCGCACTCGCAAGGCAGAAGATAATGGCTCATGGGAAAATTCTCGCGTGCAACGAGCGCTTGGGAAAGGCGCTTCCCGCGAGTTTTTTCGCCGGCGCATTCTCGCGGGGTCGACCGCCGGGCGCCGCGGAAGATTTTTTTGGTCCTTCAGGGTTTTTTCCAGGCGCGCGCCCCTAGACTCCTGGAGGCGGATCACTAAAATTAGATGGCATTTTCGTTAGGAGATCGCGCTCACTTTTGCGAAAAGTCGCGGTGATTTGCCGCTCGCCGCGGCGATCAGCGCGTGGGCGGCAAACAGCGCGATGGCGGCAAAGAGCATTGCGACAAATAGGCAATCCGCGTGGCATGGGGAAAATGGCCCTGCGGAGTTGATTGGAATTCGAAGCGGCATGGCTTCGCGCCTCGGATTCATCCGATTCCGGGGGATTTGGAGTGTCCTTGTGGTTTACGTTTGTCTCGCCGCCGGCGCGGCATGGTAAAGAGCGGGTTTTTTAACGGTTTTCACCGCCCTGGGCGGGCGGTCGAAACTCGCGGATCGGAATCTTCTTCCAAATGCGGGGCGAGAGAAATCAACCGCGCTTTGGGTGTTAGAATTTGGTGGCTTTCCTCGGCGTCTGAAGAAATAATGATAAACGCAAGTCGACGATTCGGCTGCGAGCGCTTCCGGTCGGAACGGTTCCGGCTGCGAGCGTTTTTGTTTGGACGCGAATTAGGTTTTTGTTCGAGGCGGTTGAAAACTGAATCGATGCGCTGAATGTCCCGAGCCAGTGAACCCGTGCGGCAGTTCATGCCGCGACGAGGCTTTTGCCAAGGGGCTGGGTATTACTTCGGACCATTGCGCGGTCGAATCAGGCGGTTGCGAAGCGGGGGAGAGGTTTTTGCTGGCGAGTCGCCGAGAGCGCTCGGCGCGGTGCAAGGGCCGTGGCGTTTCGTGGAACCATCAATCAACCCGCGGGAGGGAGGTCCCCGCTGGGTTTGCTCGCTCGCGCGGCGGCTGACGTCGTCGCGCTTCCATTCTCATGGTTGCTTGGATTCGTGTCGCGGTGAACTTCCCCAAGTTCTGATCACCGCGAGCGGACGGCAGTCGCTACACACTTGGCTCATTAGGAGTGTTGACTTGTACGACGCATCATTACTGGACGAATTGGACGACGACACGACACCCAATCCGGACGACGTAGTCGATCTGGCCGGCAAGCCGGTCGACGACCTCGATGTCGAAGAGGACTTGGACGAACCCGATCTGGGCGCCGATCTCGATGTCGACCTTGAAGCCAAGGCCGACGAGCTCTTGGCCTCGGTCGAGGATGACAACGAGTCCTGGTCGGACGATCCCGTGCGCATGTACTTGACGCAAATGGGCGAGATTCCGCTCCTTACCCGAGCCCAGGAAATCGCGCTCGCCAAGCGAATCGAGTTGACCCGTGCCCGGTTTCGCCACAAGCTACTCCAGTGCGACTACGTGATCCAGGTGGCGGTCAAGATTCTCAATCGCGTGCATGTGGGCGAATTGCCGTTCGACCGCACGGTGCAAGTGTCGGTGACCGATCGCTTGGAAAAAGACCAAATCCTGGGCCGGTTTCCGCATAATCTGAAGACGATCGAGATTCTCCTGAAGCGCAACCGCGAGGACTACCGACTTGCGACCGGCAAGTTCGAACAAGATGACCGCCCGCCGCGAAGCGTGGCTGCGGCTCGGCCGGCGGCGCATGCGCGCCGTGAAGCTCGTGGAGGAGCTCGGCCTGCGCACCCAGCGACTCGAGCCGATGATTCGTTCGCTCGAGGAGTTCAGCCGCCGGGTCGATTACCTCAAGCAGCAGATCGCGGCGCATCGCAAGGCCAAGGGGCCGCTCTCGGAACGCAAGCCGTGGATGATCGAATTTCGGGGCATCCTGCGGGCCACCCAAGAGTCGCCCACCAGCCTCCGAAACCGAGTGCGCTGCCTGCGGGGCGTGTATTCGCAATATCAGCAGGCCAAGCGCGGACTGTCGGAAGGCAACTTGCGGCTCGTGGTGTCGATCGCCAAGAAATATCGAAATCGCGGTTTGAGCTTCTTGGATCTGATCCAAGAGGGCAACGCCGGCTTGATGCGCGCGGTCGACAAGTTCGAATATCGCCGCGGCTTCAAGTTCTGCACGTATGCCACTTGGTGGATTCGCCAAGCGATCACTCGCGCCGTGGCCGACCAGAGCCGCACGATCCGCATTCCGGTCCACATGGTCGAGACCATGTCCCGGGTGCGCAATGTGTCGCGACAGTTGCTCCAAGACCTCGGCCGCGAGCCGACGATCGAAGAAACAGCCCAAGCCGCCGGAACCGCGATCGACGAAGTGCGCCGGGTGCTCGCCATGAGCCGCTATCCGATCAGTCTCGACCGTCCGGTGGGCAACAGCGAGGACAGCCACTTCGGCGACTTGCTGCCCGACTCGGGCGCCGAGAATCCGGCCGTGGGCGCCGCGCAGGAAATGCTCCGCGGTCGCATCGCCAAAGTGCTCAAAACGCTCAGCTACCGCGAGCGCGAGATCATCAAGCTTCGCTACGGGCTGGGCGATGGCTACAGCTACACGCTCGAAGAGGTCGGCCACATTTTCAAGGTCACGCGCGAACGCATTCGCCAGATCGAAGCCAAGGCCGTGCGCAAGCTTCAGCAGCCCAGCCGCAGCCAAGAGTTGATCGGATTCTTGGACTAAGCGACATCATGTCGCGGGTCGCCGCATCGTCGGGCGCCGCCCAGCGAGTGACACCCAACTAGCCAACCTTTTCGCCGGGCCGAACGCCGCTACCGCGTTCGGCCCGGCTTTTTTTGCGTGGCAACGGAAAAACAGCGTTTGCTCGCCCGCTGTTCGGGGCCGCCGAGCGAGCCAAACGCGAGCTATACTTTTCCATGAAAACCGCGCAATTCGAACTCCACGACGACATCGAGCGCCGCCACTGGTGGTTCGTGGCGCGCGCGCCATTCTCGGTCGTCTGCTCGATGAACTGGTTCCCATCGCGCCCGCGGACTTCGTGGTCGATGTCGGCTGCGGCGCCGGCGCGAATCTGGCGTCGCTCGCCGGCCGCGGACAAGCCGTGGGCATCGACACCTCGGCCGAAGTGATCGCCATGGCCCGCCAGCGCTATCCGGCGCCGCGGTGGATTGTCGGCGAAGCGCCGCGCGACTTGCCGGGCGAGGTTTTGCAAGGCGCCCGACTGGTGATGCTCAATGATGTGCTCGAACATGTGCCCGACGACGCCGGGTTGCTGCGCGACGTGGCGCTGGCGCTTCGGCCGGGGGCGTCGCTCTTGCTGACCGTACCCGCGGGTCCGGAGCTCTGGAGCCCCCATGATGTGTCTTTTGGCCACTATCGCCGCTATCGCCAGTCCGATTTCGAGCGGCTTTGGGCCACGTTACCGGTCACTTGCCGGTTGGTGAGCTATTTCAATACTCGATTGTATCCGGTGATACGCGGCGTTCGCGGGTGGAATGCGTGGCGCGGCGAAACCGCGGGCCGGGCCGGCACCGACTTCGCCATGCGCTCGCGACCGGTGAATGCGCTCCTGAGCCGCATCATGTGCGGCGAGGTCCATCGGCTGCTGCGAGTCGCGCGGGGTGAATCGGGGCGCGCGTTCCGGCGAGGCGTGAGTCTGGTGGCGATTCTCGAGCGTCGGGAAGATTGCCCGGCGATGAGTCGAGCCACGGACTGCTCGGTCGGCGAATCGGCGCTTTGTGAAACCGCGCCTCTCGAAACAGCATTTTGCTGAGTTGCGGCCGACCGAACTCGCTTTTCGCGCGGAAACGCGCCCGGCCTCGCGTCGCGCTTATTTCATCGAGTCGAGCATTTGCTTGAGGGCTTCACTTGAGAGGTCGTCGGCGTGAGCGCGAAGCATCAAGAGGGCGGGGCCTTTGGTTCCTTGGAAGTCGCCCTCGACCTCATGGACCTCCGCGCCGGCCGCATTCTTTCCGCTCAGGATCTTGAAATGCGCGGGCGAGCCGTGGATTTCGCGTTCGTAGGGCTCGCTCTTTTCGTCGGTGATTTTCTCGCGGTTCTTGTGCCTCTGACCCGATTGCGCTTCCATTTGCAGCCGCATTCTGTGCTTGGGCGGCCTGATCGTCGCCAGCCCCCACGATCTGGCAGAGAACCAGATTCGCGGTGTCGGCTTCATTTGAAAACACCACCGTTGTGAAGCGAATCGAGGTGAACGGAAGCTGAAAATCCATTCCGATCTTGGGCTTCAACTCCGCGGGAATATCCATCGACACAATGCCATCGGCCAGAGCTCGGACCGCGACCGGGTCGGTGATCTGGGCGTTTTTGGCGATGTAACCGCCCGTGAATATAATGCCGCCGCAGATCAAGAGACTAAATAAGCCGCAGCCAAGGCCCAATCCCAAAAACCATTTGGCGGCGGTGCTCATGCCGGGTCGGGGCTGGGGCGAAAGATCGTCGCTATAGATGTTTTCATTCGTCATATAGATCCATTCCTGGCCGCGACCGGGTGTCGCACGCGATCGCTCGAACAATGAAATCTCACCGCGAATCGCCCCCACTTCGAGCGATCATAAGGCGCCGCCACGCAATCCGAAAGGGCGATTCACCACCCCGACATTTGAGGGAAGCCGGCGGGAGAATGCGCACGGCGAGCCGCGGCGATGGCTGGCGCCAAGTTTGCTCCAGGTTGGCGATGCCCGCGAAACGAAAGCAAATCCGCCCACCGGGAGTTCCTTCGATGAGCCTCGCCGAGTATCGCCGCAAGCGAAATTTCAGGGCCACGGCCGAGCCACGAGGCAGCCGCGCCCGCCGCGGCGCCGGGGCCCCGCGTTTTACGATTCAAAAACACGCCGCCTCGCACTTGCACTACGATTTTCGCCTCGAGGTCGATGGCGTGCTCAAAAGCTGGGCGGTGCCCAAGGGGCCATCGCTCCGACCGGCCGACAAGCGGCTGGCGATCGCGGTCGAAGACCACCCGCTCGACTATGCCGACTTCGAAGGCGTGATCCCCGAGGGAGAATATGGCGGCGGCGCGGTGCTGCTCTGGGACCAGGGCCGGTGGCTGCCCAGCGGCGATGCGAAGAAATCGCTCGCGGCCGGCCGGCTCGACTTTGAACTGTGGGGCGAAAAGCTCAAGGGCCGCTGGATGCTCGTCCGTCGTGGAGGCTCGCATGCCGGGGCCGATGAACGCAACTGGTTTCTCTTCAAACAACAGGATTCACACGCGCTTAGCAGCGGCGATATCCGCAAGTCGAAGCCGCTAAGCGTCGCCTCGGGCCGCGATCTCGAAGCCATTGGAGAAGATCGCGATCGCGTGTGGCAATCCGGCGCAACCGCCAAATCGCCCGTGCGCAAAAAGGCGACTCCGCGGTGCGCCGCTAAAAAAGCGGCGCCTTCCAAGCGAGCGAAGCCACGCGGCGGCAAGAAAAGCAAGGCGAACGAAGATCGAGCCCCCGCCGTGCGACGGGTCGCCATGAAGGCGACCGCGAAGAAGAAATCCGCTTCCCAGAAGCTAACGTCCCCGCCCGACGACGCGCAAGTCGAGCTCGCCACCTTGGCCGACGTTCCCCCCTTGGGTGACGATTGGCTGCATGAAATCAAATTCGATGGATACCGCATGCTCTGCCGCGTGGACAAGGGCGAGGCGCGCTTCATCAGCCGCAACGGCAAGGATTGGACCGCGCGGTTTCCCCGGTTGGCCGCGGCAGCCGCGATCTTGCCGGTCACCAGCGCGCTGCTCGATGGGGAAGTCGTCGCCCTTGGGCCCGATGGCACGACGAGCTTCCAGCAATTGCAAAACGCTGCTCGGCGGGGCGATGTTTGCGCCTCGTCTACTACGTGTTCGATCTGCTGCGCTTGGACGGCGAGGATCTCCGCTCTCGGCCGATCGAAGAACGCAAAGCCGCGCTGCGTCGCGTGGCGCCTGAAACCGACCGGGGACGAATTCGCTTTAGCGAGCATGTGATCGGAAAAGGGCCGGAAATGTTTGCCCAGGCCGCGCGACTGAAGCTCGAAGGCATCATCTGCAAACGCCGCGGGCGACCCTATGTGGCGGGTCGAGGAAACGACTGGCTCAAAGTGAAATGCTCGCTGCACGAAGAATTCGTCGTGGGTGGCTTCACCAAGCCAAGCGGATCGCGAGGCGGCTTCGGGGCGTTGCTCTTGGGATATTACGACGAGCGCCGCCAACTGATCCACGCGGGTCGCGTCGGCGCCGGATTCGACGAACGCACGCTGAAGGATATGCACGCGAGAATGAAGAAACTGACGCGAAAGACACCGCCGTTTGCCGGTCGCGAGCGAATCGGCGCCTCGCGCGATGTAACCTGGATCGAGCCGAAAATCGTGGTTCAAACTCGCTTTTCCAACTGGACCGATGAGGGCCTGTTGCGGCAGCCGGTGTTTCTCGGAATCCGCGAGGACAAGCCGGCTCGGGAAGTCACGCGGGAAAGCGCCGCGCGCCCCGAGCCGGGCCAGGAATTCACTCCCATGACAAAGCATCGAAGCGATTCCCGCCGCGCCGCGTTGAAAAGCGCCGCGGCGAAGAGTTCCGCGCGGGACGACGACGCGCTCCCGGCCACGATCGCCGGAGTCGCGCTTTCGCATCCCGACAAAGTGCTTTACGCGGACAACGGCGTGACCAAGCATGACTTGGCCCACTATTACGAACAGGTGGCCGAGCGGATGCTGCCGCATGTGCGCGATCGCCTGCTCTCGCTGGTGCGCTGCCCGGCCGGAAGCGGCAAAACCTGTTTCTTTCAAAAGCATCCGGGCGAAGGCAATTCGCCGAGGCTCATTCGCGTCGACGTCGAGGAACATGGCAAGACCGAGCACTATCTCGCGATCGACGATGTCGGCGGACTCGTGGCGCTGGTGCAAATGGCGGTGCTCGAAATTCACTGCTGGGGCTCCAAGCGCGACGATCCCGATAAACCCGACCGGCTGGTGATCGATCTCGATCCCGACCCCGGCGTTGCTTGGAAGCAAATCGCCGAGGCGGTGCGCGATGTGCGCCAAGTGCTCGAAGCGCTCGACCTCGAATCGTTTGTAAAGACCTCGGGCGGGAAGGGACTGCATGTCGTGACCCCACTGCGACGCGGAAGTTCCTGGGCGGAAGTCAAATCATTTTCCAAAGCGGTCGCCGAACATTTGGCGATGGCGGCGCCCGAAAAATATGTGTCCACGATGAGCAAGGCGGCCCGACGGGGGAGAATCTATATCGACTATTTGCGCAATGATCGCGGGGCCACCGCAATCGCGCCGTATTCAACGCGAGCTCGAGCCGGGGCTACCGTGAGCATGCCGCTTGCCTGGGACGAGCTCACGGCCCGCATGCGGCCGGATCATTTCAACATCCGCAATGCGATCACGCGGCTGAATCGGCTGGCGCGCGATCCTTGGGCTGCAATGTTCAAGACGCGTCAGTCGATCACCGCCTCGATGTTGAAAAAGCTGCAAACAGGCGAGCGCTTGTTTTAGAGCCTATCCAACAACTCCCGCTCTCCCTTTGAGAGAGGGTAGGGAGAGGGCTCGGCGAGGTCTCGCCGAGGGCTCGGTGACGGGCTCGGTGACCGGCTCGCCGAAGTTCTCGAATTGGCCGTTAGCCAGTTCCCTTCAGCGGTGGGAATCGCCGCCGAGCGATCGCTGCGCTATCGGGTTGGCCGTTGAGCGAGCAGCCGCTGGGCGCCGCGGCGACATCCAAACCGGAGCCAGCGGCGACATTTCCAGTATCCGATGGCTTTGGCCTGGCGATTGCAACACCCTGTCAAGATCATCTCGGCGCCCTGCGCGTTCGAAGTCCGAGTCGTGCTCTCCACCCATGAAGGAGCGGGAACCATGTATCACCACGTCAAGCGGTTGATGTATACCGTGAATGTCGGCGCGCCGGAGCCGCGATTTGGCAATATGCTGCTCGAACAGTTTGGCGGGGCCAACGGCGAGCTCGCCGCCGCGCTGCAATACACGATCCAGGGGCTCGCTTGCGACGACCCGGCCCGCAAAGATCTGTTAATGGACATCGGCACCGAGGAACTGAGCCACCTGGAAATGATCGGCACGCTTGCCCGGTTGCATCTGTCGACGACCAAAACGGATCGTGACGCGGCCGAGGCGGATCCGCTCGTGGCAGTGGCTGGCGGCGGACTTTCGCTGAGCAATTCGGCCGGCAATCCCTGGACGAGCGACTATTTGAAAATCACCGGCGAGCTCGATGTCGACCTGCGAAGCAACATCGCCGCCGAAGCGCGGGCCAAGATCGTGTATGAACGGTTGCTCAACTTCTGCGACGATCCCGGCACGAAAGACGCGCTGCAGTTTCTGATGACGCGAGAAATCGCGCACATGAAATCGTTTATGATCGCGCTCGAGAGCATGGGCAAGGACCCGCTCGAGATCGGCAAAATTCCGCCCACGCCCGAATTGGCGAACACTTATTTCGACGATTCGACCGGCGGCGCCGACAACGGCAATTACCGCGGCCCTTGGAACCAGGGCAACGACTGGAAATATGAAAAAGCGCCGGCGATTCAGCATTTGAAGGAAAACCTCACGAAGGAACAGCGCTCGAGCAAGTAACCGCCCTGGGGTGAATCAAGCGGCTTGTCGTTTATCATCGCATGGTTCATGACCTGATCGCTTCGGCCACGCGGGCACGACTTTTTTCCTCGATCAAGGTTATGTAACCCATGCGAACTTCACGCGCCACGGCTCTCGGGCTCGGCTTGGCTGGACTGGCTTTTTGGGGAGCGCGGGCTCTTGTTCATCGCGCGCGGTGGTTCGGCTACACCGGTCGGCGCGCGCTTGTCACGGGCGGCGCTCGGGGACTGGGCCTGGTGATCGCGCGCCATTTGGTCGCGGCTGGCGCCAGAGTGGCGATCTGCTCGCGTTCTCCAAAAGAACTCGAGGCGGCGGGCGCCGAGTTGCGCGCTGGGCGGCGATGTGATGACCTTCGATTGCGATGTCACCCAGCGCGATGACGTCGACGAAATGACGCGGCGAATCATCGAACACTGGGGCGCCATCGATCTGGTGTTCAACGTGGCCGGCGTGATCGAAGTCGGGCCGTTTGACACGATGACGATCGATGACTTCCAGAAATCGATGAACACGCATTGCTGGGGCGTGCTCCACACGACGCTCGCGGTCGTGCCGACGATGCGCCGAGCCGGCTGGGGCCGCATCGTGAATATCGCCTCGCTCGGCGGCAAGCGAGCCGTGCCGCATATGCTGCCCTATGCGGCCAGCAAATTCGCCCTGGTCGGCCTTTCGACCGGCTTGCGAGCCGAGTTGGCCGCCGATGGTATTTTGGTCACGACCGTGTGTCCCGGCCTGATGCGCACCGGCAGTCCGCGCAATGCGACTTTCAAAGGCCAGCACCGCAAGGAATATGCTTGGTTCAGCATCGGCGACTCGCTGCCGTTGGTTTCGATGAACGCCGACACCGCCGCGGCGCGAATTCTCAAGGCCTGCCAGCGCGGCGACGCGGAATATGTGATGCCGCTGAGCGCCGCGCTCGCGCTGAAAGCGCAATCGCTCGCGCCGAATCTCGCGGCCGAAGCCATGGCGATTTTCGCGCGATTGCTTCCGAAAACCGGCGGCGTGCTCACGCATCCGGCCAAGGGCCACGAAAGCGCGTCGTGGCTCTCGCCCTCGATTCTCACGACGCTCGGCGAACGGGCCGCGAGAAAGAACAACGAGATGACCTCGACGCGGTGATAGCGATAGCGCGGTTCGCGCTACGAACTTCCGCGCCGCGCCCGCTCGGTCGAAGATGTCGCATGCCGCGTGGCATGGACCGATTGTGATTTGCCGGCGATTTTCCTCCCGGCTTTCGTCCCGGCGCCGGGCTTGGCATGTGATTCGCCAAGGCGTTGGCGCTGGATGGGCGATTTCCTCGCGCCCGGCGCCGGACCCTTGGTTTTATTCACGCTTTTGCGCAGGGCGTCCATGAGATTGATGATCGGGGGCGGCTCTTCCGCGGGCGCGGCCACGATTTCGCGTCCCCCGGCCTTGGCGTCGATCAGCTCTTGGAGTTTCACCGTGTAATCGTCGTGATAATCCGCGAGATCGAAATGCTTGGCCGTCGACGATGCGATGAGTGTCCGCGCCAGTTTGAGTTCCGCCGCCGAGACGTTTACCTTTTTGACCTGCTCGCGAACATCGTCGGGCGAGCGCAATTGGCTGGCGAATTTGAGAATCGTCATCACCAGCAAGTCGTCGACGGTGCGCACGGCAACCAGTTGCGACCGGCCGGCGATCATGCAGCGGGCCACGGCGATCCGCTCGAGTTCGAGCATCGCTTGGCGGAGCAACGCATAGGGCTTTTGGCCCGCGGCGCCATCGGCGACGAGATAAAAGCTTCGGCCATCAAGGAACCGGACATCGATCGCCTCCGGCGCGACAAATGTGTCGATTTCGATCACATGCTCGCGTTCACCGAGCAGCGAATCCAGTTCTTCTGGATCGACGATCACGTATTTGTCCTTGGCGTATTCGAAGCCGCGCACGATCTCGTTTTTCGCGACTTCGCCATGCTTGGGGCAAATCTTTTTGTATTGAATGCGGCTATGGCAGCTTTCGTGAAGCTGATGAAAATGAACCTCGCCGCCGCCCGCGACCTGGGCCGAAATCGCCTGCACGGGCACGGTCACCAAACTGAGCCGCAAGCGGCCTTTCCAACTGGCGCGAAGCATGGCGTGTGTCTCATCGGGGAAAGGAAAAAAGCGCGAATCAGGGTGTGCTAGCAATGCTAGCACTCGCCGTGCCGCGGGCGATTTGATCGACATTTCAAAGCCCAGGCGCCACCAGCCTCGACGCGAAATGCGCTCGGTGACATTTAATCAATCATCGCTTTCGTGCGGTAACATTTCGCTGGGTGGCCCAAAACAACTCGGTATGGCGTTTGCCAAGGAGCGGTTAAATTCATCGCCACCGCGAAGTTGGCGATTCGCTATTCATCGGCGAGGAATCGGGGCATGTCGCAGTCCAACAACATGAAACGCATCGGACTCGCGCTCTCCGGCGGCGGGTTTCGCGCCACGCTCTATCACCTGGGCGTCGTCCGTTTCCTACGCGACGCCGGAATCTTGCCTTCGATCACGCATATCACCTCCGTGTCGGGTGGAAGCATTCTCGCGGCGCATTTGGTGCAAAATTGGGATCGGTACTCGGGCACGCCCGACCAGTTCGACGCCGCCGCCGCCGAAGTGCTGCGATTCACGCGGCTCGATGTGCGCAATCGGATCGTGCGGCGCTTTCCGCTGGCGATTCCCATTCAGCTTTCGCGCTGGATGTTGCGGCTGGGAAGCAATCACCGCATCACGCCGCACCGGGCTGCTCGAAGCGTATTATCAGAGCGAGCTCTATGGCGACACGTGTCTGTTTCAACTACCGGAGCAGCCCTATTTGCATATTCTTTCGACGAACCTCACCGAGGGCGCGCTCTGCTCTTTCACGCGCGACGGAGTGATTGTTCAGCGGCGGCTGCCCGGCGAGTTCTATCGCTTCGAGCGCATGCACACCGGCTTGGCCACGCTGGCGCTAGCCGTCACGGCCTCGAGCGCGTTTCCCGGCTTCTTTCCACCGCTGCAAGTCGATTGGGCCGATATCGGCGCCGTCGAGGGGCAGTTCAATCGCCAGGTATTCACCGACGGCGGCGTGTTCGACAACCTTGGCGTGCGCATGTTTCGCAATCTCGAGCGCACTTGGCTCGGGCGCGAATCGGAACTCTCGCGCCGCGATTTTTACGACGCGCGCTGCGTGGTCGCCGCCCTGTCGTCGATCGACAATGTCGACAAGAACAGTCCCGTGGCGCGGCTCGCGCAACTGTATTCCGAAAACGCCGAGTCCAACGGCCAACCCGCGGACCCGACCGCGAACGACGACGTGGATCAGGTGGTGGCAAACTTGCAACGCGTCGTCGCCCAGTCGACGCTCTATCGCGAGCCGGCCTTCCAAGAAGTGAAGCCCGACGATCCCGAGGCCGTGGCGCTCTTGCACTCGGTGCGCGATTCGGGCAAGGACCTCGAATACCACGACCACCACTGGTTGAATCGCCAGTTGCTCGAAACCGTGCTCCGGCAGATCACGGGCAAGCGCTGCATGCGGCCCCTGGGCGCGATGTTCGACCAAGTGCTCGTGAGCGATGCCGGAAAACATCTACGCGCCATAACCGAAGTACACGCCATGGGCATGATCACCACCGCGATGCGGGCTTCCGATATCGGGCTCGATCGCGTGTGGCAGCTCGAGAAGGAAACTTTTCGCAATCAGCCCGGATTCATGTTTCTGCCGATCAGCCGGATCGTCGAACTGTCGGAAGACCCGACCGCGCCGCATCCCGAAATTCAGCGGCGCATGCAAGAGATTCGCACCGACATGGACCAGTTCACGCCGCTCGAAATCAGCACGCTCGTGCGCCATGGGTACTGCGTGGCCCGGGCCATCTGCCGCGAACGGCACGATTGGACCGGCCAAGATTGGCCTACCGGTCCGCCGTGGGACCCCGATGAAGACGCCGCCAATCGCGCCACGCGTGGCGCGAAGAAAAAGCTGGCCCTGCTTACCGGCAATCGCGGTCCGACCGAAGATGTGATTGCCGCCCGCAAGCTGCAAGCGTCGGCGCTACGCAATGTGTGGGCGCGGCTGCTCGACTGGCGCGACTGGACTTCGTATGTGTATGTGGCCTTGATTCTGGTGATCCTGTCCGTGGGCCCGGTCGGAATTTACCGCTTGCTGGTGGCCCGCCGCGAGTATCGAGAAACCCAGAAATTGACCGAATCGATCGCCCGCACCGACCAGGATCAACTCGCCGTGTTGCGACTGCTGCGCGATGGAACCGTGGCGCCATGGAAGACCGGGCCCGTGGATGAAGTGACCTCGCTCCTGCCCGCGACCGAGACCGGAATCAAATTCAACACCGATCACACAATTCTCGATCCGCGGAAGATCGACATGCGCGAGTCCGCGAACAACCCTGGCAAGAACTCGATTTATGCGCGGCGACGAGTTCGCTTTCAAAAGACCTCCGATCTCGACAAAGACCAGCCGTTTGTTTACCGGTTCACCGTGCCGGCGGTATCGCTGGAAATTCGAGTGCTCAACCGCGAACTTCATCCCCGCCTGCGCCGGCTCAAGAAGAGTCCGGAGACCGAGGGCGGCCTCGAATCGAATTGGGAGCTCCAGCTCGATCTCACGACCGTTCCGCTCGGGGAGCCGGTGGACCTGGTGATCGAAATTCTGATGGAGGACCCGCTGCCCGGCGACTTCGAGCGCGATCCGCGCGTGCGGCTGATCGTCAACGCGCCCGTGGCGGAGCTCGTGGCCTATGTGTTATTGCCGGAGAACAGGCAATTCGATCATTTCCGCTTGGTGGCCCTCGATCCGAGGCATCTCGATACGTCGCGGGTAGTAACTCCGACCGAGGGCCTCGAATACAATCGCGGCTCGATCATCCATTGGTCGCTGCTCGCCCCCGCCCCGGGCACGATTTACGAGTGCCACTGGAATTGGGTCCAGTAGAAGCGACAGGCCCTTGCCCCCGAGGCCGGGAAAGGCTTTCAACTCCGTCAGGGCGTTCTTGCAAGGCGCGCGATCGCGGCGGTCGCGAGCAAGCCACGCTGGCGCCGAGGCGCTCAAGCGATCCCGCACCCGTGGAGTTTTTGCGCGAGCCGGAGCGACGTTTCACTCCCGCATTGTCGCGTTCTCGGCGCGATTGGCGAAACGCGCATCGGGCCGCCGGCACGCAATTTGCGTTTCCCTCGGTCTCCACTCCAGCACCGAATCTCCGCGGCTTGGAAAGTCGATGCAATGGCTGCCACTCAACTCGATCTCAAAATCGACGCGATCACGAGGCTCGAAGTCTCGGCCTATTCGATACCCACGGACAGTCCCGAGGCCGATGGCACGCTGGACTGGGATAGCACCACCTTGGTCGTGGTTGACATGACGGCCGGCGACACGACCGGCCTTGGCTTTGGATATGCCGACACCGCCACGGCCACGTTGATCCGCGACAAGCTTTCCGATCTTCTTATCGGTTCGGACCCGCTGGCAATTCCCGCCGCGAATGTGCGGATGGCGGTGGCGGTGCGCAATCTCGGTCGGCCCGGCATTGCCGCCATGGCAATTTCCATCGTCGATATCGCGCTTTGGGACCTTAAGGCGCGACTGCTCGATGTATCGCTCGTCGACTTGCTCGGCGCAGCGCGCGATCGGGCGCCGATCTATGGCAGCGGCGGATTCACATGCTATGGCGACGACCAACTGCGAGCCCAACTCGGCGGCTGGGTGAGCGACGGCATTCCGCGGGTGAAGATGAAAATCGGCGCCGACCGCGACGCGGCGCTTCGGCGGGTGCGCATGCGCGCGAAACCATCGGCGACGCACGGCTTTTTGTCGACGCCAACGGCGCCTATACCGTGAAGCAAGCGCTCGCCCAAGCCGAGCGGTTCGCCGATTTGGGCGTCTCTTGGTTCGAGGAACCGGTTTCGTCCGACGATCTCGAGGGGCTCGCGCTCCTGCGGTCGCGGGCGCCGGCGACGATGGACATCGCCGCCGGTGAATATGGTTACGACCCCTTTTATTTCCGGCGGATGCTCGAAGCTCCCTCGGTCGACGTGCTGCAAGCCGATGCCACGCGCTGCGGAGGCGTGAGCGGTTTTTTACGCGTCGCCGCGCTTTGCGAGGCACGGCCAGCGCCGCTTTCGGCCCACTGCGCGCCGTCGATCCACGCGCATTTGGGCTGCATCGCGCCCGAGGTGATCCATCTCGAATATTTTCATGACCATGCGCGGATTGAGCGGATGCTGTTCGAGGGCGCACTTCGCCGCGCGGCGGATATCTCGAGCCCGACCGCGGCCGCCCCGGCTTGGGTCTCGAGTTCAAAAAAGCCGACGCGAGCGTCTATCAGGTTTTTGGCCGCGATCGTCGCTAGGAAACGCCGGGCGACGCGCGATATCGTTTTGACGACAAGGGCGGAATTCAGCAGAAAGGAAAGAACGCCATGAGCATGTTGACGGGGCCCTCGGAACATCCTGTCGTCGAGCCGACGATCAATCCCGACACGCAGCCGCGCTCCTACAACAAGGGCGCCGCGGGCGTCGACCCCGAGGCGCTCGCCGCCGAATTGCGACGGCATGTGCGGGGCGAAGTGCGCTTCGACATCGGCAGCCGGGCGCTCTACGCCACCGATGGCTCGAACTATCGCCAAGCGCCCATCGGCGTGGTCATTCCTCGCGACGCGAACGACGCGATTCAAACAATGCGCAGTCTGCCGCGAGTTCGGCGCCCCGATCCTTAGCCGCGGCGGCGGCACCAGCCTTTGTGGGCAATGCTGCAATGTGGCCGTGGTGCTCGACTTCTCGAAGTATATGAACCGCATTTTGCTGCTCGACCCCGAGGCGCCCGCGCCGTGGTGCAGCCGGGGCTCGTGCTCGATGTGCTCCGCGACGCCGCCGAAAAACATACCTTGACCTTCGCGCCGATCCTTCGACCCACACCCATTGCACCCTGGGCGGCATGATCGGCAACAACTCCTGCGGCGTGCATTCGGTCATGGGCGGCAAGACCGACGCCAATGTCGAGGAGCTCGACATCTTGCTCTACGACGGCACGCGCATGCGAGTCGGCGGCAAACTCGAGGAGCATGAGATCGAACAAATCATCGCCGCCGGCGGCCGCAAGGGAGAAATCTACGGCCAACTCCGCGACCTGCGCGATCGCTATGCCGATGAAATTCGTCGCCGTTTTCCCGAAATTCCGCGGCGCGTCTCGGGCTATGGGCTCGACAATCTGCTGCCCGAAAAGGGGTTCGACATCGCCAAGGTCCTGGTTGGAACCGAGGCCACGTGCGTGATGGTGCTTGAAGCGACACTGCGGCTCGTGCATAGCCCGCCGGCGCGCTCGCTCTTGGTGCTCGGCTATCCGTCGGTGTATGAAGCGGCCGATCATGTGGTCGAGGTGATGAAGGCCGGGCCGGTCGGACTCGAGGGCATGGACAACCGGCTCGTGCAAGACATGATCCGCTCGCATGTGCATCCGAAAAATCTGAAGCTCCTGCCCGATGGCCGTGGCTGGCTGCTGGTTGAATTCGGGGGCGAAACGAAAAAGGAATCCGACGCCAAGGCCGAAGCGCTCATGGCCAAGCTCAAAACGCTTCCGGACGCGCCGACCATGAAGCTCTACGATGATCCGGCGGTCGAGAAAATCATTTGGAAAGTGCGCGAGTCGGGACTCGGCGCCACGGCCCACGTGCCCGGCGCTCAAGTCACTTGGGAAGGCTGGGAAGATTCCTCGGTGCCACCCGAGAACCTCGGCAAATATCTCCGTGCGTTGCGGGAGCTATTCAACAAATATGGCTATGGATGCAGCCTGTACGGCCATTTTGGCCAAGGCTGCGTCCACACGCGCATCGACTTCGACCTGGTCACGCACCAGGGCCTTCGAGACTTTCGCGCCTTTCTCGAAGAGGCTTCCGATTTGGTCGTGTCGATGGGCGGTTCGCTCTCGGGCGAACATGGCGACGGTCAATCGAAAGCCGAGATGCTGCCTCGCATGTACGGCGACGAGATCGTGAGGGCCTTCGAGGAGTTCAAGGCCATTTGGGACCCGGATTGGAAGATGAATCCCGGCAAGAAGGTGCGTCCCTATCGCATCGATCAAAATCTGCGGCTGGGAACCCAATACGATCCGCCGGTGCTGGAGACGCATTTCAAATGGCCCGACGATGAACATTCCTGGAGCGAAACGAATCTCCGCTGCGTGGGCATTGGCGAATGCCGCAAGGACGAGGGCGGCACGATGTGCCCCAGCTATCGCGTGACGCGGGAGGAAAAACATTCGACCCGCGGCCGCGCGCGATTGCTCTGGGAACTGCTCAATGGCAACCTGCTCAAGGGCTCTTGGCGCAACAACGAGGTTCACGAAGCGCTCGACCTGTGCTTGGCCTGCAAGGGCTGCAAGGGCGATTGCCCGGTGAATGTCGATATGGCCACCTACAAGGCCGAGTTTCTATCGCATTACTACGCGGGTCGATTGCGGCCTCGGCATGCCTATGCGATGGGGCTGATCTACTGGTGGGCCCGGTTGGGCTCGCGGATGCCGCGGGTCGTGAATTTCGTGACCCAAACCCCGGGACTGCGGGACGTCGCTCGCTGGTTGGGTGGCATCACCCAGGAGCGCAAGGTTCCCGAATTCGCCGATCAGACCTTCATCGATTGGTTCCGCCAGCGAGCGCCGGCCAAGCGAGATCGTCCGCCGGTGTTGCTCTGGCCCGATACATTCAACAATCACTTCTTTCCCGAGGTACTGCGCTCGGCGGTGGGAGTGCTCGAGGCCGGCGGGTTCCGAGTCGAGATTCCCGAAGTGTCACTCTGCTGCGGCCGGCCGCTCTATGACTTCGGCATGCTATCGCTGGCCAAGCGACAATTGCGGCAAATTCTGGAAGTGCTCAAGCCCCGGATCGAACGCGGAGTGCCGCTCGTGGGCCTGGAGCCGAGTTGCGTGGCGGTATTCAAGGATGAGCTCACGAATCTTTTTCCCCACGACGAAGACGCCGCGCGGCTCAAGACGCAAGCTTTTGGCCTAGCGGAATTCTTGGAAAAACATGCGCCCGACTTCAAGACTCCCCATCTCGACCGAAAGGCGCTCGTGCATGGCCACTGCCATCACAAAGCGCTCGTGAAGATGGAGGCCGACGAACATGTGCTCGACAAGACCGGCCTCGACTATGAAGTGCTTGATTCAGGTTGCTGTGGATTGGCCGGTTCGTTTGGCTTCGAGAGCGAGCATTACGATGTTTCCATGGCCGTGGGCGAGCTGAAGCTCTTGCCGGCGGTGCGCGAAGCGCCGACGAGCACTCTGATCGTCGCCGATGGCTTTAGTTGCCGCGAGCAAATTGCTCATGGCACGGAGCGCCGCGCCTTTCACACTGCCCAAGTGCTGGAAGCGGCGCTCCAGCGGCGTCCATTGCCGACCGACCGCCCCGAGCGCGCGCTGGAGACCAACCCGGCGCCGGCTCGACTGCCAACGGGTTTTTGGCTGGGAGTGGGCGCGCTGGCGGTGGGCGGCCTGCTTTGGTGGCAAGCTGGCGAGCGGCGGCGAAAGCTTATCGTGCGTCGATAAATCCGCCGCCCGCCGCATTTATCGAGAACCTTGAAATTCCTTGTTCCATGCAACCAGAGGCGCATCCCATGCGAAATGAATCGAAGAAGCCCGAAGTCGTCGTGATCACGGGCGCCTCGGCGGGCGTCGGCCGCGCCACGGTGCGCGAATTCGCCAAGCGCCGCGCCGCGATCGGTCTCCTGGCCCGCGGCGAAGATGGCCTGCGAGCCGCGGCCCGCGAAGTGGAGCAGGCCGGCGGCCGGGCTCTCGTGCTCCCCACCGACGTGGCCGATCCCGACGCGATCGAACGCGCGGCCACGAGGGTCGAAAACGAATTGGGACCGATCGACGTCTGGGTCAACGACGCGATGGTCTCCGTGTTCTCCCCCTTCACGGAAATGACGCCCGAGGAGTTTCGCCGCGTGACCGAAGTCAGTTATTTGGGTTTTGTCTATGGCACCATGACGGCGCTCAAGCGCATGTGCCCCCGCGATCGAGGCACGGTGGTGCAAGTCGGTTCGGCCCTGGCCTATCGCGGCATTCCGCTGCAATCGGCCTACTGCGGAGCGAAACATGCGATTCATGGTTTCACGGAATCGGTGCGCTGCGAGTTGCTCCATGCCAAGAGCCGGGTGTGGCTCACCATGGTGCAAATGCCGGCGCTCAACACGCCCCAGTTCGACTGGGTCAAAAGTCGCCTGCCGCGGCATCCGCAGCCGGTGCCACCGATTTATCAACCCGAGGTCGCGGCCCGGGCCATTTACTGGGCCGCGCATCGCCGGCGGCGCGAGGTGTTTGTCGGCGCCTCGACGGTCGTGGCGATCGAGGGTAACAAGATATTGCCCAGCCTGGGCGATCGCTACTTGGCCGCCCACGGATACGATAGTCAAATGACCTCGCAGCCCGTGAGCGACGACCGGCCGAACAATCTTTGGTCGCCACTGCCGGGCGATCACGGGGCGCATGGCGACTTCGATTCCCGAGCCCTGGAAAAAAGCTGGCAATTGTGGGCGACCATGCATCGGCCTTGGCTGAGCGCGGCGGCGATTGCCGGCGCGGCCCTGCTCGGCGCCGCGTGGCATCATTGCGCGGGCGATCAACGATAAGAGCCCGCTCCACCACCAAAAAGCGAAGGCGGCGGATGCCATTGCCGACATCCGCCGCCTGATGATTTCTCCCTTCGCTCGGACGCCTGGCGCATGCCGCGTCAGCGCGTGCTCGGCGCCTTGTAGTGCTCATCGATTTGGCGCGTGAAGTTCGCGTCGGCGAAATCCGGCCAATGATCCTTGTTGAACCCCGGCGCCGTCTTCAGCGACTCGGTCGAGACATCGAGCACCAGGAAATGCTCGTTGCTGTTGCTTTCCTTCTGCAAATGGAATTGGCTCCACGGCACGGCAAACAGCTTTTCGCCGAATCCGAGCACGCCGCCGAATCCCAGGGCCGCATAGGCGATCTTGCCGGTATGGACATCCATCACCAGGTCATCGATCGAACCGATCTTGTCGCCGGCGCTGTTTTTGACCGACAGTTTCATAAGCTCGCTGGCGCACATCGTCATTCGCGCGTGATGCGCATTGTTCGCATCGGTCGTGGTGGTCGTGCTCGTGGTGGTCGTGATCGCCGGTTGGGTGTTCACCGGGGCGGGGTTGACCGAATTGGCTCGCGGCGGATCGGCCGCCGTCGCCAAACCGCCCATCGCCATCGCGAGTCCCAGCGCCGCACAGCTGCTTTTCCGCATGAACATTTTCATGGGCTCACTTCCTTTCAATAGAAGTACAATCATCGGGGGATTGGCGCCCGCGCAAGACAATGCACGGCTAGAGGTGACGCCGAAAGCCCGTGGCGGCCATTGAGTAGCAGCGCGTATGCCAAATGGGCGGGCCGCCCCCCGGATGAACCGCCGCGTTCGCGAAATGCGGAAAAAGGCGGACAAATTGATCGCCGGATTGTCCGGCGATGGCATTGCGACACCATCGCGCCGCGCGAACGCCGGGTCACGCAAAAGCGCGCGTTGATCGCTATTTGCTCGCATTGGAAGTCTGGCGACGCTTTTGCCTGAGCGCCGCCCGCCCCGAAACAAATCGCACGCATCGCGCTCGCCCTCCAGTGATTCGCGCTATCCGCGCGGGCGAACGACTCCCAGCATGCGATCGAGCGAATCCGACGTTTGATGGACGAGCGCTTCGGGGTAATGCGGGTAGGGATGAAAATACTCGAACGTCAGATAGCCGCGATAGCCGTTGGCGTCGAGCGCTTCGAGCACGGCGGGCCAATTGGTCGTGCCGTCGAGCAACGGACGAAACGACTCGAGCGAATAGTCCGTGCCGCGTTTGCTGAACTCCTTGAAATGGACGTTCCGAATGCGCTTGCCGAGAATCGAAATCCAATGTTCCGGAAATTGAAACAGCATGATATTCCCGGTGTCGAAATGCACATGCACGCGCGGGCTCTTGAAGCTGTCGACGAAATCGATCATGTCGCCCGGCGAAAGGAGATATCCGTTGAAGAAAATGTTTTCGATATTCAGATTCACGCCCAGCCGCTCGGCCTGCGGTAACAATTCGCCAATCGCCTCGCGAGCCCGGCGGTCGCACACATCGTTCGGCACCGGTTCATAATCGGTGCGCCAGGGAATATGCACCGCTCCAGGCACGACCAACAGATTCTCGACGCCCAGATCGTGCGCCGCTTGGATCATCTGGCCGGCCAGCTCGAGCGCTTTCGCGCGTTTGGCCGGGTCGTTCGACGTGAGCGGATAGGGCCAGAACAAAAACGAGCACAGCCCGCTGATCGCGATTCCGATGCGATCGGCCAGCGAGCGCAGCTTGGCAAGGTCCTTGGCGGTGGATTTGGGCGAAAGATCGTTTTCGAGATCGTAGTTGAGCTCGATTCCATCGAAGCCGGCGTCCTTGGCCAAACGCAGACAGGCTTCGAGCGACATCCGCTCGGGATAGGGAAAGGCCCACTGGTTGATCGACTTTTTCATGTCGAACCGCTTGGGCGACCCGGCCGTGGGCGCCAAGCGAGGCGGGGTCGACGACTCGACTCCAAAGGCCGCCGCTCCGCCCGCCGCGGCGAGCGCGGCGCTGACCATGGCGCGGCGCGAAACAAGCGGCGGATCGAATCCCTCGGAATGTTCCATGCGAGCTGCTCTTTCTGGGGTGGGAGCCCCGCCAGCGAACGACAGCGCCGCGAGGCTGGTGCTCTGTCAATGCTTGCTTTAGAGTTTCGCTACTCCCGTGCCAGGGCCCTCGGGTCGCATCGAAGCGCTCGATACCATTCGCGCATGGAGTCTGGCGATCGTCGCCGACTTCCGCCAGTCCCGTGATTCGCGCTTGGTGGGCAACGCTGGTCTACAATGGCGCATCGAGTTTTCAGTGCCGTATTGTGCTCGCCGGCGTTTTGGCGGACCAATCGCCGCGAGCGTGGCAAAATCCGCGCGACCCGGCAGCTCGCCGCATGGGGCCGCGTCAAAACTTCGCGACGTCGCCGGTCCGCCGAGATCGCGAGCAGTCTGTCGAATATTTCAACAGGCCGCCAGCACGATTAACCAACCCAGGAAAAGTTGCCATGAACAGACCGACACCCACTCCCTTTAATCCTAGCGAACTGCTTGCCCTCGCCCGGCAATTGGTGCTCGCCGACCGCTTTCCCATGCTGGCCACGATCGATGGCGACCAGCCCCGCGTGCGCCCCGTGTCGCCCGTGAAGACTGAAGGTTTCACGGTCTGGATCGCGAACCTACGACAATACCATAAAACGACGGAGATTGCCGCGAATCCAAAGATCGAGCTTTGCTACATAAACGAAGCCCATGACCAGGTGCGCATTACCGGCCTCGCCGATGAGGTCACCGACCACGCCACCCTAGAAGATATCTGGCGGGCGAATCCGTTGTTGCGGCAATACCTTGGCAGCGTGGACAACCCGGCGCTGATCGTCTATCGCATGCGGCCCACGCGGGTGCGGTACATGCGTGAATGGGCACTCGAATACCATGACGTGCCATTGGACTGAAGGCCGAGACCATTGGGATGGCGCGCAAGTAGCGACTCGGCGGAGCCCTGTCGTCGGCACAAGTCAAGTAGCCATCGCGGCGAGGCGCAAGGTCATGTGACTTCGCTTGCGATAAGAAGAGCGCGTCGGCGGCGATCGCGCACGGGCGCCGCATTGACAGCATGAAACCGGTCGCTTTCTTGGACGGTGCGAACTTGCGATGCTCCGCGCCACGCGCCGTGCCTCGGCATGCGATCAAAGCTGCTGGCGCCTGAGCCTTCCGTGGAAACTTAAAATGCCGTCAGATACTCGACTCGCTCTGGCAGAGTCCTCCCGCGAAACTTATGCTTGTGTTCGCGGCCCGATATCCGGTATCGCGGGCGATTCGAGTCGAAAAGAATTTTTACGAATCCGAAAGAGGAATCGCTGATTGCGCCAGCTAAGTCTCGATGGAGCTTGCGCTTTTGTTACTTTGCGCAGCTGATGGATTCACGGCAAAAGGAAAGTTTCTGTCCTCGGGTGGCGAATCTTTGCCGCTCCACGACCGGACGGATAGGCGGGACAGTTCGCATTGGCGCGGGCTTGCATTTTACCGATTGCGTCCAATCCAGCGGCCAGATTGCGACTTGCCGCAATCGCAAGCGTCGTCTGGGGCTGCCGCATGCGATGCGCTCCATCGCGTGGCACACCGTATGCTCTTGTGGTCTGGGTGGCGCCAGCGCCGCATTTTAAATAACGCAGTCATGGTCGACACGTTCCTTACGAGGCGGTAATGAATCCAATTGTCTTTGCGATGCGTCATCCGATCACGACCCTTATGTTGGTCGTGGCGCTCATCAGCGGTGGCGGCCTCGCATATAGCCGCATGCGGGTGGACATTTTTCCGGCGCTCAACGTGCCGAGAATCTACGTCTTTCTCGACTACATTGGCATGAGCCCGGACCAGATGGAGGGGTTCATCGTCAATCAGCTCGAGCTCTATTTTCAGTACGTCGATGGCATTCAGGACATCGACACGCGGAACATCCAGCAAGTGGCGCTGTGCGAGCTCAAGTTCTTTCCCGGCACGGATATGGGGCAGGCGATGGCGCAGGTCGTGGCCATGTCCGACCGGGCCATGTCATGGATGCCCAAGGGCACCTTGCCGCCCATGATTATGCGCATGGACGCGGGCAGCGTTCCGGTCGGCTACCTTGTGTTCGAGAGCAAGGAGACCTCGCTGGGCGCCATGGGCGATTTAGCTCAGAACGTCATTCGTCCATTGGTGCAAAAATTCGTTCCAGGCACGGTGGCGATTTCTCCCTTTGGTCCGAATATGCGATCGATCGTGGTCACGGTCGATCCGCAGAAGCTGCTCACTTACAACCTGAAACCGGAAGACGTCGTCGATGCCCTGGCGAGGGGCAACACGATCATTCCCGCCGGCAATATCTACGTCAAGGATTCGATGCCCGTGGTCGCCAACAACGCGACGGTCGTCGACCCGAAGCGTCTCGGCGAAATTCCGCTGCGAATTGGCGAGAACGTCTATTTGCGCGATGTCTCCAAGATCGCCGACGACACCGACATTACCTACGGCTACGCGATGGTCAACGGCAAGAAGTCGGTCTATTTGCCGATCATCAAGAAAGACACCGGTTCGACGCTGACGGTCGTGGCCGACATTCACAAGTCGATGCAACTGTTTCGCGACGCGGTGCCCAAGGATGTTTCAGTCAATTTCGAGTTCGATGAATCGCCGACCGTGGTGGCGGCGGTGGAAAGCGTGGCCACCGAGGGGCTCATCGGAGCGGGCCTCACGGGCTTGATGATCATGTTGTTTCTCGGCGATCTGCGGAGCGTGATCGTCGTGGTGTCGAACATCCCGCTGGCCTTGATGGGATCGTTGTTCGGGCTCTGGCTTACCGGCAACACGATCAACATCATGTCGCTGGGCGGCATGGCGCTGGCCATCGGCATTCTCGTCGACGAAGCGACGGTGACGATCGAAAACGTCCACGTTCAAATGGAGCACACGTCGAAGGTCGCCACCGCGGTGCTGCACGCCAGCAACGCCACGGCCGTGCCTCGACTGCTGGCCCTGCTCTGCATTCTGTCGGTGTTCATTCCCGCCTTTATCATGGAAGATCCGCTCCGCTCGCTTTTCATGCCTTTGACGCTGGGCGTCGGGTTCGCGATGATCTCGTCGTACCTGCTCTCCAGCACGTTCGTGCCGGTCATGTGCGTGTACCTACTTAAGCCCATCGCACACGCCCACGGCGCCGAGGATACCGGGCTGTTTAGCCGCGTGCTCAAAGTCTACAGCCGGCTCGTGGGCTGGTTCGTGCGTCTGCGATGGATCGTGGCGCCGGCATATCTCGGAGCTTGCGCCTTGGTGCTTGCCGTGTTGGGGACGCAGATCGGCACCGAGTTGTTTCCCCAAATCGACTCGGGGCAGTTCGTGCTGCGATTCCGGCCGCCGCCTGGTTCGAGTTTCGAGCTGACGCGGGAAATGGCGGTGAAGTGCCTGGAAGAGATCGAGCGAGAGGCCAAGCCCGAGAATATCGACATCACGATGGGTTTCGTGGGCCAAGTCGCGCCGAATTTCGGCATCGACAACATGGTGCTCTTCATGCGCGGCCCCGACGATGGGCAATTGCGGGTCGCATTGAACGAGCACAGTGGGATCAAGCTTGACAAGTTTCGAGAACAATTGCGGAAAGAACTCCCCGAGCGAGTTCTTCCTTGGCTCGCCGCCCGACTCGAACAGGGTGGGCTGTCGAATTATGAGGCTAAGAAACAATCGCAATTGGCGACCTTTGGCTTCGAGCCCGGCGACATCGTGACCTCCGTCATGAGTTTTGGCTCGCTGACGCCGATCGCGGTGCGGATTGTCGGCACCGACCTGAAGCTGGTGCGGCAACACGCGGAAAAAATAGCCAAGGAGATGCGGCAAAATTCGTTCCTCCGCGACGTCGAATTTCAGCAAATGCTCGACTATCCCTCGGTCGAAGTGACGATCGATCGCGAGAAAGCCGGGCTCAGCGGCGCCAAGGTCGAGGACGTGGCCCATGCGCTGGTCATGGCGACATCGTCAACGCGCTTTTCGAATCTCAATTACTGGATCGACGTAAAGACCGGCTTCGACTACTTGGTGCAAATCCAAGTGCCGCCGCTTCGCATGGAAAGGCCCGAGGATGTCGAGATCCTGCCCCTGGAGTCGGTCAATCCGCTGGTCAACCTCATGGTCCGCGACGTGGCGACCGTTCGCAAGGGCATTCGCCCTGGCGAGATCGATCGCGACATGTCCCAGCGTTATTTGACCCTGACGGCGAATGTCGAGGGGGAAGACATGGGGCGAGCGTCGAACCAAGTCGCCGCGGCCGTCCAAGCCGCCGGCGAGCCTCCGCGCGGGTGCGCGTCGAGCTCATGGGCCAGCTTCCGCCGATGATCGCCATGTTCAAGGCGCTGGGCGTCGGACTTGTGGTGGCCGTCTTCGTGATCCTCATCTTGTTGACCGCTTATTTCCAGTCGCCACGCTTGGGCTTGATCTCCATCGGCGCGGTGCCGGGCGTGCTCGCCGGCATCGCCACGATTCTTTACCTCACCAATACCTCGCTCAACATTGAATCGTTCATGGGATCGATCATGTGCTTGGGTGTTTCGGTTTCCAACTCCGTGATGCTCGTGACGTTCATGGACGACCACTGGAAGAACGGCTTGGTTTCGATCGAGGCCGCGATCAAGGGGGCGGGCGAGCGGCTGCGGCCGATTCTGATGACGGCCTGCGCCATGACGGTCGGCATGGTTCCCATGGCGCTGGCGCTCGAGCGCGGCAGCCAAATGCAGGCCCCCTTGGGATTGGCCGTGATCGGCGGTTTGGTGATGTCGACCTTCGCCACCTTGCTCGTGCTGCCCTCCATTTTCGCGATCGTCATCGGCCGGAAGGTGGCGCGCTCGCCGTCGATGTATCCCGACGACCGCGATAGCGTGCATTACGATCCGCGCCTTCGATCATGTGGACGAGCACCGTCCGGAAATCACTTCCAGCATTGATGACGCGGCCTGGGACAAAACGCGAGACGCGGCCACCGCCAAGGATGGCAAGGTAGTGATTCTCTCGCAGTCGATCTATCCCGCCGACCCCGATAGCGAGCATTACGACCCGCGCGCCTTCTCGCGCGTGGATGAAAACAATCCGGAAATAATCTCGAGTCCCGACTTCGTGGCCTGGGATAAGATGCGCAGCGCGCCGCCGACGATGAAGCGCGTCCTGACGCCAAGCCCGATCCGAAATCGGACCCAGCCGGTGATGCGCCCGGCGAATCAACGAAACCGCCCTTCAATGGCGAAACCTGAATATCGCCTCCTGCTTTCACATGGAGATTTCCGATGTATCGCTTTTTTGCCGGAAATATGTCGACGCCAAACGTCGCTCGCCCCGCGACCGCGCCGCCTTCCGGCCGCTATCGCTGGTTGGCGCTGGGTTTGTTGGCCGCGCTGGCGACGCCGGGTTGCCACCACGAAGAACTGCGCCGAGGTCAAGCATGTGTCCGACCCGCCGGTGGTGCGGATCACCCATGCGGAAACGCGGACTATTATCCGCACCGTCGGGCAACCAAGCTTTGTCGAAGCCTACGAGCGCACGTCGATCTACCCCAAAATGTCGGCTTATATTCAAAAGTGGTACGTCGACATCGGCGATAAAGTGAAGAAAGGCCAAGTGCTCGCCGATCTCTTCGTTCCGGAAATCGAGGAAGATTGCCGCACCAAGAAAGCGACCGTCGACCTAGATCGGCAGCGCGTCGAACTGGCGAAGAGGACGGTGCTGGTGGCGCACGCCGACGTCAAATCGGCCGAAGCGCATCTTAAATCGGCCAAAGCGATTTGGTGCAATACGACGCCCAGGTCTTCCGTTGGGATTCCGAGGTGACACGTCTGGCTCGCGAGGTGAAGAGCGGCGTGGTCGACCCGCAAGTGTTGCTCGAATCGCAAAACCAATTGCGGTCGAGCACCGCCGCTCGCGACGCCGCCGAGGCCGACATCGCCAAGGCCGAGGCCGATCTCGAATCGAAATCGGCGACTCTCGGCGAAGACGAAGTCGCCGTGAAAGTCGCCGAAGCCAATGTCGAAGTCGCCACCAGCGACTGGAAGCGACTGGAAGCTTGGGTCGGCTATCTCAAGCTCTATGCTCCATTCGATGGTGTGATCGTGGCTCGCAATGCCAACACCGGCGACTTTGTCCTGCCGGCCACGGGTGATCCCAATGCCGACTCGCACGCGCCCGATTTGTCGCCCAACGGTAGCGCCGCGCCGGTATATGTGGTCGACCGCACGGACGTGGTCCGCATCTTCGTCGATATTCCGGAAGACGACGCCAATTTTGTCCGCGTCGGCACGAAGGCGACCGTGCTCGTGAAAGCCTACCGCGATCAGCCTATCACGGGCGTGGTCACGCGAACGGCCTGGGCATCAACGTCAAAAGCCGAACGCTCCGGGCGGAAATCGACCTGCCCAACACGGACAGCAAGATTCCCGACGATTTGCCGGAGGCCACGCGGCAAGCGCTTTCCCAGGTCAAGCTGCCCGACACGGCCAGTCAGATTTTGCCGGGCATGTACTCCTACGGCAAAGTGATTATCGTGCGTCCCAATGTCCGCGCCCTGCCCATGGGGGCGCTCACGCATACCGGCGAACGAACCTATTGCTGGTTGGATGAAAACGGCAAGGCCATGCGAACCGAGGTTCAGACTGGCGTGAATGACGGCGATTGGATCGAGGTCACCAACTGGCTGCGCAACGCGGCCACGCCGGCGACCGTGCAAAATGTCGGCCTCGACGAACCGATGAAAGTCGCCGAAGCCCCAAAACCACCCGTTAACGTGGACGCCGGCGCCGCCTGGACTCCCTTCGACGGATCCGAGCGCGTGATCCTTGGAGACTTGTCCGTCCTCTCCGATGGCGGCCCTGTTCAAGTAAGCAGCGCCGGGGTGACGAGTATGCCGGGAGAGCGCGAAATGAAGATCGCGAGCGATGGCCCCGACGCTCCCGTGCAGAAATAAGTCCCGTCGACGATATGCCGCGATTCGGTGGTCGAGAGCCGCTTTGTCGCTAGTGCTTTGTCACAGTTGAAATGATAAATTGGATTCGTTCCGTGTGCCATGTCCACGGCCCTGCGTGGGCATGAGGGCTCCGCGTGGCGCTTGAAAACATGCCCACTCAAGGCAGTGGGCATGGCACACGCGCAAACCGAATCATCCGTCATTTCAGCCGTGAAGGAGCGCTAGGCCAACGCGATTAGAAACTCGCAACTCTCGACCTTGCGTTTGCTGGCTTGCAAAAACTGGTCTCGTGAATCATTGGTCGCGCCGCCAAAAGCGAGTGCGCCGACCTATCTCCACGGCGTCTTTTCGGACCGCCGATTCGCCCGTGTCCGCCCCGAGCAGAAGCCTTTCATTTCTGAGAGGTTGCGATCATTCGGCGGACCAAATCCCGCGAAGAAACTGACCGAGACGGCCAGAAAATGTCCGTTCTGGCAAGTGTCGAATATCCCGTTTGTAGTCACGGTGCTGGCTTTCTGGATTTTGACCGTTTTTTTGATTCTGCCGTGGATGGATAGACGAAGCATGTACTAGTTTCGACGAACGAGGTTGTTGAGCGCGAGTTGGTATGTTTAGACGAAACACCCAGGCCGCGTCGAAAGGCAGTCGCTGGCGAGGCAGCTTTGCATTTGCCGTTGTCTCCTTCGGGGCCCTCGTGGGCATGGCTCATTCGCTCCGGACGCAAGCGACGATCGCCGCGGGTCCCGACGCGCCGTCCTACGGCCAAGTCGTGCCACTGCCGCCGGTTGGGCCGCTGCAACAGCAAGGACATTCTGCGAGCACCGCGGCCGCCAGCCAAACGGCTCGTGCCTCGGCCGGCGAATGGATCGCCAGCGACGCCGGTGGCCGACGGGCATGTGCGGCCAGCAACTTTCGGCGGACCGGCGCTCCCCGACGCATCGCCCCAATTGCGGCCACAGCCGGCGCTGCTGCCACCGCCGGCGCCGCTGGTTGCCCCTGAATCGATGGGCGCTCCTCGCCCTTCCCGGGCGGACCTCGGCTCCAAACACCGGCGCCGCTCAACCGGCCCGCCCAGCCGAGCGAGAAATCATCGCTTGAGTTGCCACCACCTCCGGGTGGCGAGACGATCCGATTGCCACTGCCACCCATGGCGGCCGGCGATCTTCGCTTTCCCATCAACTTGGCTACCGCCTTGCGGCTGGCTGATGCCCGGCCCTTGATCATCACCGCGGCCCAAGCGAGCGTCTGGTCGGCCGAGGGACAACTGCAGAAAGCGAAGGTGCTGTGGGTTCCCGCGTTCATGGTGGCGAGCAGCTATATGCGGCACGACGGCCCCGTGGACTTCAATCAGGGTCTTAACGTGCCGCAAGGAACGAACATCTACGGGCAACCGGCGCCGACGAGTTTCGGAAAGCCCCTCAACCAGAACGTCAACTGGTTCATCGCCGGCGTCAGCTTGTACCAGGTCGTGGCCACGACCGACGCCATCTTTCAGCCCTTGGCCGCGCGGCAAGTCGTGGATGCCAGACGTTGGGATGTCCAGACCGCGAAAAACGACGTCGTGCTCGAGGTCGCTCGGTCTTATTTCAATATCCATCGTTATCGCGGGCAGTATGCCGGCGCGTTGTACACGGTCGGCGAGGGGCGCAACCTGATCGCCAAGCTTGACGCCCTTAGCAAGGACCTAGTTCCCGCGGTCGAAGTCGATCGTGCCCGAAACTTGTTGGCCTACCTCGAGCAGCAGGCCGTCTCGGCGCGAGAACTGGCGCGTGGCGAGCGCGGATTTCACGATGGTTCTTCGCTTGGATCCGCGGGCCGTGTGCGAGCCGCTGGAGCAGGATCATCTCCAGGTCACCTTGATCGACCCCTCGCGTTCGCTCGATGATTTAATACCCATCGGGCTGCGCAATCGCCCCGAGTTGGCCGCCTACCAAGCCGACGTCAACAGGGCGCTGATCCGCATTCGCCAAGAGAAAATGCGCCCGATGCTCCCGACGATTTTGATCACCGGCTTTCAAACTCCCGGTGGCATGGTGCCCGAGGCTTCGATCTTCGGCACGGGCGCGGACGGCAAGATGAACTTTTGGAGCTTTCGCGACGACATTAGCGGGCAAATCGTTTGGCAGTTGGATAGCTTCGGCTTCGGCAACATGGCGTTGGTCAAGAAACGTCGCGGCGAACAATCGCAAGCCACGGTCAAGCTCATGGAGACGCAAGACATGGTGGCGGCGGAAATCACCGAGGCCCAGGCTCAGATTCAGTCGGCCGCGGCGCGAGTCGTTCAGTCCGAACGCTCCTTGCGAACGGGACTTGTCACCTATCAAAAGAATGTCGCGGGTCTCGGACAAACGAAGCGGTTCGACAATGTTCTTGAATTGGTCTATCGGCCGCAGGAAGTCGTCTACGCGCTCAAGTTGCTGAACTTGGCGTTTGACGAGTACTTCAACGCGGTCGCCGACTACAACACGGCGCAGTTCATGCTCTTCCACGCGGTCGGCTATCCCAACCGCGAGTTGGCGTTCCTTCGGCCGCCGGGCGACATTCTGCCGGTCGACACCGAGCGGCCGGAGTATTTGCCGCGGGTGGACGTGGGACCGCCGCGGCCGACGCGCTAAAAGAAAAATGGGCGATGGAAAAAGGAGCCATGACAATGCCACTATCCCTCCGATCGCTGGCTATCTTCACGAGCCTGGCGCTTTGCGAGAGCAACGCGCCCTGTCGCGCCGAAGGGGTGGGGTCTCCGCCATTGGCCGCCCCGGCGCAACTTTCACCGCCGCGTGCGGCGTTGCCTCCTCCAAGGCCTGAGGCCGCGCCGCCAGGAAACCGGGCTGAGCAACCCGGCGTGAGCGAGACGACGCCCACGCCAATCGTTGGAACGCTACCCGCCAACCCCGCCACGCTATCTCCCTTGGAAAATCCGCCGCCGCCTGGCGGAGAAGTCGTAAACCTGGAACTGCCCGCGCCCGAACCCGGAGATCTCCGCTTTCCGATCAACCTGGCGACCGCTTTGCGATTGGCCGATGAGCGACCGCTCGTGATCGCCGCCGCGCAGGCGAGCGCCTGGGTTGCCGAGGCTCGGCTCCAAAGCGCCAAGACAATCTGGATTCCGAGCTTGAATCTCGGGGTCGACTACACTCGCCACGACGGCAACGGGCCGGACACGCTGAACGGTCAAAACGTGCCCATCGGCGTCAACGCCCTCGGTCAGCCCGACCCGAATTCATTCGGAAGGCCGCTCGACCAACATATCAATTTTCTCTATGCGGGCGGCGCCTTCTTCTTAATGCAGTATTCGACGGACATGATTTTTCAACCGCTGGCCGCGCGGCAGAATCTCGACTCGGCCCGCGTGAATATCCAGAAGGCGAAAAATGACGCCTTGCTCATGTCGTCCGACGCCTACTTCGAGGTACACAAGTGGCGAGGAACGTATGGCGGCGCTATCGACACGGTCGTCAAAGGGCGCCGGCTGGTCGCGCAAATCGCCCAATTGAGCCACGACCTCGTGCCGGCCGTTGAAATCGATCGCGCCCGCAACTTTCTCGCGGAAATGGAGCAGGAGGCGGTCGTCGCGCGGCAGAATTGGAGAAAAGCCAGCGCCAACCTGACCGAAGTGCTCCGATTGGACCCGCGCGCGGTGGCTGAGCCCCTGGAACCGGATCACTTGCAGATCACGCTGATCGACCCCGCTCGTCCACTCGACGATCTGATGCCGATCGCCTTGACCAACCGACCTGAATTGGCGTCGCAGCAAGCGCTGGTTCAGGCGGCGCTGGTGAACATTCGCAAGGAGAAGCTGCGTCCCTTCCTCCCGATCTTGATGATGAACGGCTTTCAGACTCCCTATGAGCAACTCCAGTTCGGAGTCAACGGCATCGGCTCGGGCAACGCCTTGAACAACTGGTCGGCGCGAGACGACTTTGCCCCCGGCATGATGTTTCAATTCGATTCGTTGGGCATGGGCAACGCGGCCATGGTCAAATGGATGCGCGGCGACGCCTCTGGGGCGATCGTGCAATTGTTCAAGGCACAGGATTTAGTAGCCGCCGACGTGACGCGATCGCAAGCCCGACTCCAATCGGCGGCGGCGCGCGTCGTGCAAGCCGAGCGCGAACTGCAGGGAGCGCTCATCAATTACACGGGCGTCGTCAGAGGGCTGGGACAAACCAAACGGTTCGGCAATGTTCTGCAGTTGGTCTTCCGGCCGCAGGATGCCGTGTTTTCCCTGAAACTGTTGAAGTTGGCTTACGATCACTACTGGATCAACGTCGGCGAATACAACCAGGCGCAGTTCCGCTTATACCACGCGCTCGGCTATCCGGCTCAGGAGCTGGCGGATTTCCGCCAGACCGGCCCGATCCTGGCGGTTAACACGGTGCGTCCGCGATATCTGCCGCCGGTCGGCGTGGGACCGCCTCCGGCGACGCGCTAAGTTAACGGGTGCTGTGGTTCAAGGGCGCGGCGGTTCGAGACACCGTCGCCGTCGGCGCCCTAAAGGTCGACAAACACGGGCGCCGAATACATTTTGAGCTGGGCGATGCCCGAGCAATGGAAGGAACCATGTCCATGCGACAAACGCGCCACTTGTTGATCGTCGGTGCTAGCGCGATCCTTGTCGGGTCGTGTCCTTGGGCGTGCCAGGGCCAACAACCGCGGCCTTTGCCCGCGGACGGCGGCCGCGTGATGAGCGGGCCGAGCGCGCCGCGGCCGGCGAACGATGCGGCGACGCCGAAAGCCTCGCCCTTGGTCCAGTTTCCCGCCCGAGGCGACAAGCCACCGGGCCCGCCCAGCCAAAAATCTCCTCTCGAGGAGCCGGCCGTTCCGGGCGGTGAAGTGCTCGACATGCGGCCGCCTCCGCCCGAGCCGGGCGACATGCGCTTTCCCATCAACTTGGCCACCGCCCTGCGGCTCTCGGACGCGCGGCCGATGATCGTGAACGCCGCCGACGCCAATGTGTGGGTCGCCGAGGCGACGCTGCAAAAATCCAAGTTGCTCTGGGTTCCAACGCTGAACATCGGCGCCGATTACGTGCGCCACGATGGCTATGGGCCGGATATCAACCGCGGCGCCAATGTTCCGGCGGGAACCAATGCCCTTGGGCAACCCTCGCCAGGCAGCTTCGGCAAGCCGCTTAGCCAGAATATCAATATGTTTTACGGCGGCGCCGGCTTCACGTTGGCGCCCATCGGTCCCAACTATTTCTACCAGCCCAACCCGGGCGAGCCGTTGCTCCCCTCGCCGCAGTTTCAATTCACCTCCGATATAATTTTCCAGCCGCTGCACGACCGGCAGTTGCTCAACTCCTCGCGCTGGGACATTCAGGGCGCCAAGAACGACGCCTTATTCATGACCGCCAGGGCATACTTCGCGGTGCATCGCTATCGCGGGCGATACGCGGTGGCGATCGACGCCGTCCAGCGAGGCCGCCAACTGGTGACGAAGATCGCGTCGCTCAAGACCGACTTGGTTCCGAGAGTCGAGATCGACCGGGCGCGCAATCTGCTGGCCGACCTGGAGCAAGAGGCGGTCACCGCCCGCCAGAACTGGCGCGTCGCCAGCGCCGAGCTCACGCGCGTGTTGCGTCTCGACCCGCGCGCCGTCGTCGAGCCACTCGAGCACGACCATTTGCAGCTTACATTGTTCGCGCCCGGTCGTTCGCTCGATGAGTTGATCCCCATCGCGCTGACCAATCGTCCCGAGTTGGCTTCGCATCAGGCGGTCGTGCAAGCGATGTTGGTGTCGATTCGTCAAGAAAAGCTCCGCGCGTTGATTCCCGCGGCGTATATAAACGGCCTCCAGACGCCTTACGAATTGATCCAAGCGGGCGCCGTCGGCATCGGCAATGGCGGCAAAGTCAACCAGTGGAGCCCCCGCGACGACATCAGCCCTCAGCTTATGACCACGGCCGATGGCATGGGACTCAGAAACCTGGCCCAGATCAAGGAGGCGCGTGGAATGACGTCGCAGGCGATGGTCGAACTGTTTCATGCCCAGGATTCGATCGCGGGGGGCGTGACGCGGACCCAGGCCGACCTACAGTCGGCGGCGGCCCGGGTCGTGCAGGCCGAACGCGAGGTGAAGTCGGCCCTAATCAACTACAATGGCAACGTGGAGGGATTGGAGCAAACCCACCGCTTTGGCAATGTCTTGATCCAGGTTTTTCGCCCCCAGGAAGTGGTCTTCGCGTTGCAGTTGTTAATGCGAGGCTACGGACATTACGTCGACAGCGTCGCCGATTACAACACGGCCCAGTTCGCGATGTTTCACGAACTGGGCTACCCAGCTCGCGAAATCGCGTTGACGGGGCGAACTGGCCCGGTCTTGCCGGTCAATACCGAGCGGCCCAGCTATCTGCCGCCAGTGGGCGTTGGGGCGCCGCCGGCAACGCGTTAGTACAGCATTTGCATTTCGCGTGTTCGCGGCAGGTCGAGGGCCGCGCGACCAAACCAAACGAGGATCCTTCGATGAACTACCATCTTTCCTGCCTTATGGGTTCAGCGGCCTTGGCCGCGATGATGTCGCTGTCGGCGTCTGCCCAAGAATATTCGAACGGCGGCAAGGGAGCGGCCGGCCGCGGACCGGCGATTCTCACCCCGGTCGAGGCTTACGGCGTTCACCCGCCGGGAGTCGATCCCGCCCAAACCGACCACCATTGTCCTCGCTTGAACCAAGGGTACATCCCTTACTACGCGCCGCTTTCGCCGGTGATATCGACGACTCGTTGGAAGCCCTGGGCTAACTACCCGCTCCTGCCTTATTACACCCCATACTATACGGGTTACTCTCCGCATCGGCACTCGAATCCGCCGCCCCGGCCCTATGGCTGCGATGGCTGGGGAGCGGGTCCTGGGCCCAATGCCCCCCTGCCCGATGAGCCTGGAACGACTCCGCTCAACTATGACGGCTTTACTTCGGTCGTGAACGACGACACCACTTTCTGGAACATGGGCGGCAACGGTCTTGTTCCCTACGGCGCTCCTCGAATTGGCGAACCCCGGTCTCCCGATCTGATCGACGACATCCAAATCAGCCGCGCTGGTGGACATTTCCACCAGACCATTCCCTGCCCGCCGCCCATTGTTTCGCCAGTAGAATCGGAGGACTGCGCGGGATCAAGGAAGTGACAAGCCGAATACCACGCCAGTCAAGCCATCGGAGTCGATTCCTCCCGGAAAAGCCCCGAACTGAACGGACGGGGCCAGCGTCCGGCCTCCACCTGTTTTGGTTCAGCGTGGGGTGGAATATCGCCGACTCGGCGTTCGCGGCTGATGAAGTCGATGGCACTCGGCCACGCGCGCGGCGGAGCGACATCGAGGGTCGGCAAGGCGGGGAACCGGTCCCCGCGCACTACCTTCAAGGCCAACCGCCGCCTGGCGCTCGGATCAAAGGGCAGGGCAGGGGCTCGTTCATGCCGCAATTCTTTCAGCCTATCCGAGAACTTCGGCGAGCGCCCTCGCCCTACCCGCTCCCAAAGGGAGAGCGGGGAGTTGTCGGATAGTGCTCCTAGAGACGCCGCGCGACCGAGAGCAATTCACGCTCGCCCCGGCTGAAACCGCGGCGTTCGACGATTCCAAAGCATCTGGCCGCTATTTCGAGCCGGACCGCGAACCGCTCGATTTCTTCTTCGCGGCGTCTTTCACCTTGGAACCGTCGTTCGCTTGGGCGCTGGCGTGCTGCTCGGCGCCTTGGGAGTTTTCCAAATCTTCACTGTCTGGTCGTCGCTGCTGCTGGCGATGAGAGCATCGTCGGGCGAGAATGTCACTTCGCTCACAAGTTCGGTGTGTCCCTCGAGCGTCGCCAATTCCTTGGCTTCGTCGAGGTCCCAAATCTTGATGGTGTGGTCATCGCTGCCCGTGGCCAAGAGATTGCCTTCGTGGTTGTAGGCGACCGTGTTCACCGGGCTGTCATGCCCTTCGAGCGTGGCGACCGCGTCGCCATCGGCCGTGTTCCAGATTTTCACTGTTTCGTCTTGGCTGGCCGAGGCGACCTGCTCGCCATCGGGCGAAAACGCCACCGCGTTGACCGTGTCGGCATGAGCGCTCACGGTCCAAATCGGCTGCTTCCGCGCAACATTCCAGAGCCGAACCGCATTGTCCGATCCACCCGAAACCAGAAACGCTCCGTCGGGCGAAAACGCGACTCCATTCACCGAGTCGGCGTGCCCCTTGAGCGAGGCGACCTCCTTGAATGTTTCCGTGTCCCAGAGCTTGACGAGATCGTCGTCGCTGCCGGTGGCCAAAAGCTTGCCGTCGGGCGAAAACGCGACACTGTTCACGGAATCGCCGTGGCCCGAGAGTGTGCCAAGCAGTTTGCCATCGGCCACGTTCCAGACCTTTGCCGTCGCATCGGCGCTGGCGGTGGCGATCTTCGCGCCATCGGGCGAATAAACGACTCCGAGCACCGAGTCGGCGTGTCCGAGCAGTCGCTGCGTCAACTTGCCATTGGACGGGTCGACGATTCTTACCGTGTCGTCATCGCTGGCCGAAGCCAAATGATACCCGTCGGGCGAGAACGCCACGGCATTGACCACATCGGTATGGCCGCGAATCGACAGTCGCGACATGTCCTTGACCACGTCGGCGCCGATTGCCGCGACACAAACCACGATCCACGCTGCCATGCCCGCCATGATGTGAAATCTCCTCCAAGAGAAGCGCTCGTCGCGCTGGCCTTATTTCTTGTGCCCATGATGATGCGAACCACGATGATGGCTCACACTATGCTTGGCCGAGTGATGCTGAATATAGCCGGCGCGGTGGTAGCGGTTGTATGAACCGCGGCGATAGTGGTGGTGATACCGGCCGGTGGAATTGTGGTGCCCGAGGAGATGCACGGTTTCGGCCTGATGATTGACGGCCCGCACCTGCACTCGTTCTCCGCGATGGAGCGAGGCCAAGCCGAAGGCGCCGCCGCCCTGACCGCCGGTGAATCGGGTGGCGCCGGTGACATGAAATTCCTCGCTGCGTCCGCCGCGCCCGCGCCGGCGGCTTGGCCGAGTTTCTTGTGATTTCGCGCAAGCCGCAAATGAAACGTGCCGACGCCGTTTTTGTGCGACACGCTCACGATCTCGCCGGTGTGCGTCTGTTGCCCACCGGCGCCGGCCACCTTCTTCACCCCCTTGGCTGCCTCGGCGGTCGATGCCGCCAGCAGCCCAGCGACCGCGATAAGCAGCCGCATTGCGCGCCCACGGGTATACATTCACGAGCCATGCCCAAGCACTCCAAGAAATTCGCAGTTCGGTCCGCCCCGGCGGTGGAAGCGGATCGCATCGTCGTTTTTGCTGGAACCGCCGCGACAAATGCTTTAACCCCGCCGCCACCGCGGGGATGCTGCGATTCCGCGAAACCAACGAAATCGTAATCCAGGCAGGCATTTTTGCCGGTTTAGCCTGTCCGCCCAAGGCCGGCCGTCATGCGGTCCCCTGGCTGGCGCTTCTAAAACCACCGGCAGCCTCGAAGAGTTCGAATGCCTGGCGCGTCTCGGCGACATCGTGTACTCGCACCACCTGCACTCCTTGCACGGCCAGCGCCAGCGACACGCCCAAGCCGCCGGCCAATCGATCGGTCGTCTTACTCTTCAGCACATGCGAGATGAACCCTTTGCGCGAATGTCCGACCACAATCGGCGAACCGAGCTTGTGCAGATGGTGGCAGGCGGCCAAGAGCGCCAGGTTGTGCTCATGGGTCTTGCCAAAGCCGATTCCGGGATCGAGCACCACCCGATCGGCGGCAATGCCGGCGGCAATGAGCGCCGCGCGCCGCGCGGCCAGATACGCGATTACTTCGCGCGCCACATCGTCGTAGCGCGGGTCGTCTTGCATGGTGCGGGGCTTGCCGCGCATGTGCATGGCACAAACTCCCGCGCCCGAGTCGCGCGCGAGCTCGAGCATCGCCGGGTCGCCTTCGAGTCCGGTCACGTCGTTGATGATCTCGGCGCCGGCGGCGAGCGCGGCGCGGGCGACGCTCGCCTTCGAAGTGTCGATCGAGATCGGCGTCGGCCAGTCGGGCCCCAGCGATTCGATCACCGGCGCGACTCGCCGCATTTCTTCCTCGGCCGACACCGGCTCGCTCCCGGGACGCGTGCTCTCGCCGCCGATATCCAGGATGTCGGCCCCGGCCTCAGTGAGCGCTCGCGCCTGCTCGATCGCTTGAGCAACGCCGTGAAAGCGGCCGCCGTCGGAAAAGCTATCGGGCGTCACATTGAGAATACCCATCACAAGCGGTCGCCGCGGAAAAAACAGCATTCGTGTGCGCAGCGCCAATGGCCGGCCCGCGGCGGGGGCGACGAACGGGCCTCGCCCGAAGTTTCAATCACGAAAGTTCTCCCCGAGCACGGCGCGACCGGGCTTGAAATCATTTGGGTTCTTGAGCGACACACGATACGATGCGAAGCCACTCGCTACGGCCTCGATCGCCGCGAGGGTGTTTCACCGCGCGCAATCGCGATCGGACCGGCGAGCGCGCCGCATCTCCCGCATCTTCGGCATTTTTTCACACCTCGGTCAAGCCAAGCAAGTCGTCGGTCGATGGTAACTCTGCCGATCAAGGAAGATTTTCGGCGGCGGCGCCTTTGCCGGGGCGTGGTCGTCGGACGGGTCGCATGCGGCTCGGGCAGGTTTGCGTTCAAGGAAGGTCATCATCGCTTCGCCCCTCTTCCGGACTCAGGCGCCGCCGTGAACAAGTCGATTCCCGCCTATCTGCGACTACTTTCCGAAGGCGATTCCCCCGCTCCGGTCGACGATGATCTGGCCCTGTGGAACTCCTGCCGCGAAGCCTTTACCACCTGCACCGGTTGGAATCTTGCCTTTGGCGCGGGTAACGTCAAGCCCGACTCGCATTCGAAATGGTCCGCCCCGGTCTCGCCGGGCAAGGGAGCCACTCTCGGCCATATTCGAATCGAGTCGCGCGAAGGCGAGGAATCTTCGACTCGCGTGAGCCTAGCCAAGAGCAAAGTCATGGCCACGGCGCTCGGCGAGCTCTGGGGCGAATTGCTGGCGACTCGCGAAGCCCTGTGGCGAGCGGAAGCCGAGCTCGCGGCGGGAGTGCCGGTCTCGAAGCGGACTGACGAAACCACGCATTTGGCCGAGCGGCTCGAAGCCGCCCTCGGCGCCGGCGCCGAGGGCGTTCGCTGCCAGTCGGCCGCATTGTACTTGCTCGACGAAGGCACGTCGCAGCTCAAGCTCCGAGCAAGCTGGGGAATGCCGCGCCGTGCGCTGCTCGAGCCTGCCCGGGCGCTGCGTGGCGCCGCGGCCGATCTCGAAGCGCTGCTCGGACACGCGGTTGTGATCAACGACCAGCGGCTCTTTGAGTTCTGGAAGGTGCCCCAGCCATGCGCGGCCGCGGCTTGCGTGCCGGTGTCGTCGCCCACGAATCCGCTCGGCACGCTCTGGGTGTTTTCGAGCGAGCAACGCGATTTTTCCAGCGAAGAAACCAATCTGCTCGAAGTGGTCGCAGGACGCGTGGCCGCGGATCTCGAACGTGAAATGCTGCTCGGCGAAGTCGAGCGCCTTCGCGCTCGCGAAACGGAAGAAGCCAGCGCGGCGCCGGCCAGCGCGGAGACGCACGCCGCTCCACCGGCCGCGGCCGCGGCCGCGCCATCGCATCGGCTGCCGCCGCTGTTGCTCGACGGCTGGGAAGCCGCTGCTTGGCAATTGCCGAGCGTGACTTCCGACGCCGCGGCCTGGATCGACTGGTTCGCCGTGTCGAGCGATCACATGGCGTTCACCGCTGGCCGTGCCCAGGGCCACGCCGCGCAAGCGGTCGAAGCCGCGTTGCGCAGCGCGGCCCGTGCCGCGTCGAGTTGCGACGCGCTACCCGACGACGTGATCCGCCGCGCCAACGCCGCGCTTCGGCGCTCGACGCCGGCGATGCCCGCGGCGGCCTCGCGTATCTGAAACTCGACACCCATCACGGACTGCTCCGCGGCGCGCTCGTCGGCAATGTGGGGCTCGCCTTTGTCGCGGCCGGCCGAACCCCAAACGCTCGCTGCTGGATGTCGGACGAGCCCGCGCTCGCGAGCGACGAGACGACGATCGCGCTCGCGCAAACGCTTCGTTTTCGCATGGGCGATTCGCTGATTGTGTGGTCGGGCCCGGCAGCGCGGCGCGGAGCCGATTTCTCGGCGATCGCGATTGCGTCGCTGGAGAGCAACCAGGGTCGGCCATTTGCTGGGCAAGCCGAGTTTATCGGCCAGCAGCTCGCCGCTCGCGTGTCCGGCGCTTGGGCCACGCTCGTTTTGCGGCGCCGTTAAAGAGAGCGGGCTCCGTGTTCGTCACCGGCAAATCGTGTTCATTTGGCCCGCGGATGCGCTCGCTCATAAGCGGTGCGCAAGGCCGCCGTGGTTAGATGGGTGTAGATTTGCGTGGTGTTGAGGCTTTTGTGGCCGAGCAATTCTTGCACGCTGCGAATATCGGCCCCGTTGTCGAGCAGGTGCGTGGCAAAGCTGTGCCGCAGCGTGTGTGGGGTCGTGCGGCCATCGAGGCCCGCCGCGCGGAGATGCTTTTCGAGCATCCTCGCCACGCTCCGAGTCGTAAGTCTTCGGCCAAGGCGGCTGACGAAGACAGGCGACTGCGGACCCGACGGCTCTTTCGGCGACACGACGCGCACCGCCAGCCACGCGCGCTGCGCGGCGATGGCGTGGGAACCGAGCGGGGCCATGCGCTCGCGGCGCCCCTTGCCGCGCACTCGAAGCAGCTCGGCGTCGAAGTCTTGATCGCCGAGCGAAAGGCCGACAAGCTCGCTCACGCGGAGGCCGGCCGAATACAGGGTCTCTAAAATAGCGCGGTCGCGCAGGCCCAGCGGCTCATCTCCGGGCGGGGCCGCCAGCAAGCGAAGCACGTCGGCCGAGGAAAGAAAGTGGGGCAGGTCGCGATTCTTGCGCGGATTGCGGAGCGGCTTGGCCGGGTTGGCTTCCGACCAACCTTCGCGCTGGCCGAACCGAAACAAACTGCGCAGCGAGGCCAACCGGCGAGCGATGGTGGTCTTGGCATAGCCGGCGTCGTGCAGCGCGGCGACATAACCGCGGAGCTCGAAGGTCGTGACTTCGGCCGGCGCCAGCGGAGCGCCCCGAGCCGCGTCGTCGCCGAGCGACTGGACCAAATATTCGACGAGTCCCGCGAAGTCCTCGCGATAGCTTTTGACCGTGAGGTCGGAAGCGTTTCGCTCGACCCGCAGATATTGCAAAAAGCGATCGATAGCGGTTGCCAGCGATATCACGCTATTACAGCACTTCGTCGCTGCCGAGCAGGGAGGTCATATCGAAACGGCGGGCTCGCGGCGGGGAGTGCGGGGTGGTTTGCCGCACTTTTTGGCTGAGCACCGCGGCGTCGTACCAGGAGAAACTGAGCTCGGGATTCGAGGCGAAGCGACCCAGGGTGCGGAGCGTTTCCGCGCGGCTTGCGTCGTCGTATAGAAACACGTAGCGCTCGGTTCCCTTGACCAACGCTAAGACATTGATGTCCTGGTTCACGCTTTTCTCCTTCGTCGGGCAACTCCGGTTTGGAGGTCGTCCGAGCGGTCCGTGGCAGCGACTCGAGGTGGGATAAATGACAGGGATGTTATCGGTCGGTGTGCCACCTCCACACTACTCTGGTTTCTCCGGCTCCGCCGCGCGCACTGAGCATCTCGTAGATGTGCAGGTGACAGCAAAATCGGATGAAGTCGTCGCTGCGCCGCAGATACGATTGCCAGTCGCCGGCGCGTGTATCGTCTTGAAAAAAGTAATAGCTGGCCAAGGCTTCCGTCACGGAACTGTCGTGGCCGTTGTAAGCGTTGGTATGCTTGAGCACCGGCTCGTTCGAGAGTATCTGCTCCGGCGGACAAGCGCTCGGACCAGGCGGAATGAAGCCCCGCGGATCGGGCCAATTTTCCGGCAAGCCCTCTCCGGTTGCGCCGTCCAACGGGATTGTAGCGCTCATCAGCCGCACATCGCCCTTCTTTTTCTCGCTCAAATCACCCTCGCCATCCGGAACCGGAATCGCGTTTGAATCGGCCGGCGGCATCTTCTCGGGCGGCAGCGCCATGGGCGGCGGGATCGGCAACGGTTTGTAGGGCGGAGTCTGAGTGCGCATCTGCGCCTGAGCCAGCGCCATCTCCGCTTGCTGCACCAGCGGCGCCGGAATCATCTCTTCCTCGCGCGTGCCCCACGGCAAGCCATAGCCCGCGGGAATCGGATGGAAATACGGATTGGCCGCATACCATTCGACCTGCATCGCGACTCGTGGTGGGTAAAAGGGCGTGTAGTCCGTCACCGCGCCCACCACCACGGCATCGACGCCCAGGATTTGCGCCAACTTCCGCACATCTTGCGGATTGTCGATCTTGAGCCGATAGGCTTCGATGGTTTTCTCGGTCGTGCCGATCGGAACGACCTCATAACCCGGAATGGTCTGCAACTCATTGAAATAGGCGAGCGCGAATTGCCGGCCATCGACCGTCGGCTCGGCGCTGAGATTAAAGAACGGCGCGACCGCCACCTTCGAGAGCTGCGGAAACGGATTGTGGACCGTCGGCTGGTGCGCGACATCGGGAATGAGTGAACACCCGAAGCCAGCCAGCAGCATGTGCGCCATCAGCGCGGCGCGCGGCAAGAAACGCATCGATCAGGCCCCCCAGCCTTTTGCGCGATCGAGCGCTTGCGATACCACAAGCGAAACGAACGCGCATCGAATAAGTGCGCGTTGAAGTCTGCCTTCTCGGCGCCCTTTGCTTTATCGGCACAACCGGCGCCGTTCTCCAACGCCGGCGCCCCGGGAAGCGCGGGCGCCCCGTGCCAGCAAGGCCGCCGCTAGCGCGGAGGCTGGGAGGAATATGCATTACGGCGCCATGTCGCGCACCGGTGGCGGGCTATCAGGAGTAGCCGCCCTCGCGCCGCCACGGCTTGAGTATCGCCCAGGGCCGCGATACTTTGAAAGACATTGCGAAACGCGGATTTAAGCCGAATTTGCATCATTCGTGTTAAGAGGCAAACCATGGGTAGCCGTCGCTGTTGGACGATTTGCGTTGTTGTTCTCGGTTTGGCGGCGGACATCCCCCGGGCCGTGCGCGCCGAAGCCGCGCCCGCGCCGTCGAGCGGCATCGCGGCAAACGCCGTGCGACGGGTGAAACAAGCCACGGTTTTGCTGCGGGTGACGGACGAACACAATCAGCGACTCGAAGGAAGCGGCTTCTTCGCCATCGGGCGAGGGGTCGTCGTCACCAACGCGCATGTGCTTGGAATGTTGCGGGCCAACAGCAAACCGCCGGCCAAGATCGAAGTGATCGTCAATTCCGGCGCCGCCAACGAGACTCAATTGCCAGGCACGTTGCTGGGCATCGATCGCTCGAACGACGTCGCGGTCCTGATGGCGGAAGGGGATCAGGCGCCCCCGGCGTCGCTGCTATTCGGCAGATCGGAAGACTTGATCGAAACGCAAAAGGTCTACATCTTCGGCTTCCCTTTTGGAACCGAGCTGGGCAAGAACATCACGGTGAGCGAATCGTCGGTGTCGAGCTTGCGCACCGACGCGCACGGTGAATTACGGCAGATCCAGGTCAACGGCGGCATGCATCCCGGCAATTCGGGCGGACCGGTCGTCGATGCCGAGGGACATGTGATCGGCGTGTCCGTCGCGATTCTTCGCAACACGCAGATCAACTTCGCGATCCCGGGACACATCGTCAGGGCGCTGCTGGCCGGAAACATCCTCGAAGCCCGGTCCGACCAACCGTTTCGCGACAAAGGCGGCGTGCGCGTGCCGCTCGAATACAAATGTCTCGATCCGTTCCAAAGGATTCACGATATGCGCGTCGAGGTTTGGGCCGGCAAGCCCGAGGAGCATCGGGCGTTTTCGTCGAAGGAAGCGAAACCGTTGCCCGACGACGGACCGCGGGCGAGCGTTTCGCTGGACTATGCGAAGAACATTGCCCATGGCGACGTCCCGCTGCCGAAGCTGAAGTCCGGGCAAGTCGCCTGGGTCCAGCCGGTGCTCACGTTTGCCAAAGGCGCTGCGGTCTGGGGGGCGCCGCGGGCATTCGACGCCAGCCAGGCCGTGGAACGGGTCGCCGCCGAATTGAGCGCGAAGCTCCCGGAGCAAAAAAGCGCACTGTTCATCTCAAGACTTCACAGTCGTTAGCCCTGAGCCAGGGCAAGAACCAGTACATCGTGGCGCACTCGTCGGAGATCGATCTACTCGAGTCGTTTTCTCCCAACCCGAAGGGAGCGCTGGTAACCGTCGGTTTTGGCCAGCCGAAATTGAACATCGTCGAAAACGACAAGTCGGCGCCGGCCCCGGCCGAGGTTGCGGCGCTACTGCAACGCATTCCGCCGCGGTTCGTGGTCGACGAGTCGAACCGCTTGCGCGAACGGGCGGACACGAGCCTCAATCCCCGCCTCCCGCCCGCGCTCCGCGAGGGAGTCGCCGAGTACATGACCCAGATTTGCAATGGTTACGAGTCCTCGACGTTCATCATCCCGAACCGCAAGGTCGCGCGGGGCGAGACTTGGCCGGTCAAACTGCCGATGCTGCTCAAAACCGGCAAAAAGGCGAAAGTGATCGATCTCGTGATGACGTGCGCCTACGAAGGAATTCGCGCGTCCGCCGATGGACCGGAAGCACTGGTGACCTTCACCGGGAAGGTGCAAGGCCGCGACGCCGGTAATGACCACCTTGATGGGGATGTATCCGGCAAATTCACGTTCGACGTGCAGCGCGGGTTTATCTCGTCGAGCAGGTTGACCATATCCTCCGAAGCCACGGCGCCCGACGATTTGCAAATCGTGCTGAGTTTCGATGTCGACTTGACGCGTCTGGCGGGCAACCCCCGCGGGATTTCGCTCCCCGCCACGCCGGCGGCGCCGGTGGCCGCCGCACCCGCCAGGCCAGCAAGACCGAGCGAGTCGGCGAACGCGTCGAGACCGGACCGACCGGAGGCGTCAGGCGATTTTCCATTCAAGGGCGTCTTTCAGAAGCCGGCCGCCAGCGCGACGCCCACGACGTATATGAAGGTGATCAGCTCGCGGGGCGAATTCATCGGCGCGGGAAAGACATACGATTACCCCAGCGACCAGATTAAAATCCACCCGTCGCAACGCGGCGTCTCGATCCTGGTCGATGGCTGGCATTGCGAAATCGGAGCGCCAAGAAAGCAGTTCCTGAAAGTAGGCGAGTATCCCGGCGCCACGCGATTCGCGTTCAGCGGCGATGCGCCTGGGATCGATTTTTTTGGCAAGGGGCGCGGGAATAACAAGGTCATCGGCGCATTCGCGGTCTGGGAGCTTGAAGTGACTAACGACCAGATCACGAAGTTGGCGATCGATTTCGAGCAGCGTTCGGCGCCCGCAAAACCCGCGCTGACGGGCAAGATCCGCTTGAACTCTAGCTTCGAGTGACGGGCCCGCGTTTAAACAAACGCCTCGAAGCCGCCCACGCCAAGCGGCTCGCGGCTTTGGTACCATTCGCCATGGCGGCGGCCGATCGACCAGCCCCAATAGGCCGCTTGATCCGCGAGGCGGTCGAGAAATGTCGGCGGCTCCGTCGGGCGGCCGGTGATGAACTGGCTTTCATAGCAAGCGATCGCGGCCAGTTTCCTCGGCCACACGTCGCTGATGTCGAGCACGAACGCCGGCGGATCGACGACGCGAAGATGCACGCAGCTATAATAGAAAATGCGCTCCGGATGAAACGGCGCGTGCGGCATGTCGGTCTTGGTGAGCTTCGACCAGAACCGCGCCGCCTCGACCAGCGCGGTCGCCGCCACATGGTCCGGGTGCGCATCGACCCAATAAGGCGCGAACAGCCATCGCGGGCGCAAGCGGCGAAATTCGGTGGCCAGCTTGGCCCGCGCTTCGAGTGTCGCCTCGAGGCCGCGGTTCGGAAGGCCAAGATTCCCGCGCCAGGTGAGCCCGAGAATCGCGGTGGCGGCGGCGGTTTCCTGGGCCCGCAATTCGAGCGAGCCATGGGGAGTCGGCTCGCCGCTGGTGAGATCGAGCACTCCGACGCGTCGACCGGCGGTGAGCATGTTGAGGATCGCGCCGCCGGCGCCCAGTTCGGCATCGTCGGGATGCGGAGCAATCACGAGCGCGTCGAGCGGTTCGACGCGGGCATCCGTCGATTGTTGGGCCATGTAGTCCGTTCCTAGGCGAAAAGCTCGCGATCGGCGATCGGCTTACTCTTCATCGCCGCGAAGTTTGGCGAGCACGCTGTAGTCTTCGAGCGTGCTGGTGTCGCCCACCGTCTCCTTGCCGCTGGCGATGTCGCGCAGGAGCCGGCGCATGATCTTGCCGCTGCGCAGTCTTGGGCAGAGAGGCGGTGAAATGCACATCGTCGGGCTGGGCCAGCGCGCCGATTTCCTTGCGAACATGCGCTTTGAGCTCCTTCTTCAAATCATCGTTCGCCACGCCGCTCTTGAGCACGATGAACACGGCCACGGCCTCGCCCTTGATCGCGTCGGGCCGGCCCACGGCGGCGGATTCGGCCACCGCCGGGTGGCTGACCAGCGCGCTCTCGATCTCGATGGTGCTCAGCCGATGGCCGGCCACGTTGAGCACATCGTCGATGCGGCCCATGATCCAGTAGTAGCCATCGGCGTCTTGCCGGCAATTGTCGCCCGCCAGGTAGGAGTGCGGCACTTTGCTCCAATACTGCTCACGATAACGGTCGTCGTCGCCCCAAATGCCGCGAAGCATGCCCGGCCACGGCTGCTTGATTACCAGCCAACCTCCCTCGCCTGGCGACACGGGCTCGCCGTCCGAGTTCACGATCTCGGGCACGACTCCCGGCAGCGGCTTGGTGCAACTGCCGGGCTTGGTGGCGATCGCGCCCGGCAGGGGCGACATCATGATGCCGCCGGTTTCGGTCTGCCACCAAGTATCGACGATCGGACAGCGCTCTTGGCCGATCTTGCGGTGATACCACATCCACGCTTCGGGATTGATGCCCTCGCCCACGGTGCCCAGGAGTCGCAAACTCGAAAGGTCGCGCTTGTCGACCCAGGCGTCGCCCCACTTGATGAAGGCGCGAATCGCGGTGGGCGCGGTGTAGAAAGTCGACACGCGGTATTTTTCGATCAACTCCCAAAAGCGGCCTTCGTCGGGCCAATTCGGCGCGCCTTCGTAGAGCAGCACGGTGGCGCCGGCCGCGAGCGGGCCGTAGACCACATAGGAATGCCCGGTGATCCAGCCGCAGTCGGCCGTACACCAATACACATCTTCATCGCGATGATCGAACACCCATTCGAAGGTTTTCTTCGCGTAGAGATTGTAGCCGGCGGTGGTGTGCTTGATGCCCTTGGGTTTGCCGGTCGAGCCGCTGGTGTAGAGGATAAAGAGCGGTGTCTCGCTGTCGAGCGGCGTGGCGGGGCAATCGGCCGAGACTTCGCTCATCAGGTCGTGCCACCAAAGGTCGCGGCCCGGCTCCATGTGAACATGGCCGCCGGTGCGCTTGAGCACGACGCATCGCTCGACGGTGGGCGATTTTTTCAGGGCTTGGTCGACATTGGCCTTGAGCGTGATTTGCTGGCCGCGGCGCCAACCGTAGTCGGCCGTCACGACGAGCTTGCTCTTGGCGTCGTTGTTGCGATCGGCGATTGCTTCGGCCGAGAATCCGCCGAAGATCACCGAATGCACGGCGCCGATCCGCGCAGGCCAACATCGCAATCACTAGCTCGGGCGTGAGCGGCATATAGAGCGACACCACGTCGCCGGGGCCAATACCCAAGCTCTTGAGCACATTGGCGAATTTCGACACGGCGCGGTGAAGCTGCTGGTAGGTGTAGGTCTGCTTGTCGCCGGGCTCGCCTTCCCAAATGAGGGCCGCCTTGTTATTGCGCCAGGTGTGGAGGTGCGCGTCGAGGCAGTTATGGCTGGCATTGGTCTTGCCGCCGACAAACCATTTGGCGAAGGGCTCGTTCCATTCGAGTGTCGTGTGGTAGGGCTCGAACCAATGGAGCTCGCTCGCGAAGCGATTCCAAAACGCGGGACCATCGGCCGCCGCCTCTTGCCACATCGCTTCGTAGTCGGTCATCGAGCCGATGCGGGCGGTCGCCGCGAACGCAGCCGGCGGAGCAAATAGCCGGGTTTCACGCATCACGGTCGCAAGCCCGCTGTTGGCCGAGCCGGCCTCGGGTGCGTTCGGGGAGCCGGCGGCCGACGGCGCGGAAGATCGGCCCGTCGAAGGTTGGCCCGTGGAAGGTTGGCCCGTGGAAGATTGGGAATTCATCGTGCTCGCCGCGACTACGGCAATTCCTTGAGGTAGATGTTTTTGAAGTACAGCGGTCCGCCATGATTCTGCAATTCGATCTGACCGGTGGCCGGCAGCGGCTGGTCGCGCTGCCAATAATTCTCGAGCGGCGTTTGGTCGACCACAAGCTGGTCGTTGAGCCGCACCGTCACCTTGTCGCCCACCATGCGAATATGAAACGTGTTCCACTCGCCAACCGGCTTATCGGCCTTGGCGAGCGGCTTGTTCGGGTGGTTTTTGTTGTTGTAGAGCCCGCCCGAGCCGACCTGCGCCACGACTTTGACCAGGGCCGTGTCCCAGATTTGCACTTGGGGCGTGCCGCGAAGATAGACGCCGCTGTCGCCCCCGGCGGGAATCTTCCAGTCGACCAAGAGCTCGAAATCGCCGTAGTCCTTGGCGGTGCAAAGGCTCTCGCCGTGGCCATCGTACACCAGCATGCCGTCGGCGGCCTTCCAATGCTCGCGCATCGAGGCATCGGCCTTGGCTTGGGCCTCGGCCAACGCTTCCGGCGAAAGCTTGGCGCGAGCCGGCGGCCCACCCTTCGGCTCGACCAGCCCCTTCCAGCCGGCGAGATCCACGCCATCGAAAAGCGCCACGAAGCCCGGCGGCGGGCTATTGTCGGCCGCGCGCACAGTCACCATCGCCGGCAACATCGCAATCGCACTCGCGAGGAACCCAACCAGACTCGAGCCTTTCGGCAACATTCGATGGACGCGCATTGATGGTCTTTCCAGTCGCGCCCGAAGCGGACGCTTGCGAGATTCCTCGGAAGTGGATAATCGAGAGCGGTCGAGTTGACGGCGCGATATCGGCGACCCGTCGCCGGCGAGGCCACGGCCGCCGACGCAATACCGCCGACGCAAGGCACGATCGCCTATTTCGCCGTCGCCACGACTTCGATCGGGTGATTGAAGTCCTCGTCGAGCGCCGCGATGTCTTCGAGCTTCATTTCTCCCGGCTGAATCCAAACCCGATAGTTCAGTTCGAGCGGGTGCTCGGCAGTCATCGTGTATTCGAAATACGATCCGAAGCGGCCGTAGTCGCGTTCGCTGAAGCGAGATTCCTTGGGATTCGTGGGCCGATCGAGATACGCCACCGTATAACGATGATCGGCCACGACGAAGCTCATGCCCTTCCAGGGATAATTGACTTCGCCCTTGGTGGACTCATTCTTCACATCCCAGTTGCGCGTCTCGCCCGGCTTGCCGATGCCGTTGGGCCTCAGGAAATACGTCTGGTGCTCGCGAAGCTGGGGTTCGGCTTTCGCGCCTTCCCTCTTCAGTTTCGTCGCGCGCTCGCTCACTTCTTGCGAAGCGCGGAAGTGGAAGCCGGCATGCTGCGGATCGCCATCGAGCTTCACTTCGCCTTTCACGGGCCGCACCCGCGTGGCGAATTCGACCAGTGTGCCGACCGGCATGCCGCTCGCGGCGCTCGGCGGAGCATAGGCCGTGAGCTCGCGATGCTCCTCGGCAAAGGTTTCCTTGCCCGGACCATGCCAGCCGATCGAAAGGCGATGCCGGCCGAGCACCGGCCCGGCTTCGCTGGCCAGGGTGTCGTCGTGCGATTGGAAGGCGTCGCCGGTGCAATGCCAAACATCGGCTTTCTTGGCGCCGCCATCGTAGCTGACCTTATTAAAGCCGAAGAACAGGCCACGGTGGTGCGTGAATTCGCCGCCCACGCCCTTGGTGAGCAGGGTCACGCCGCTGGGATCGAAGACGTGATGATATACCTTGAACGTGGCCGAGCGGGCTTCCTTGCTCGATTCATCGAGCGGCTGATTCATATACCGCAACACCGGCCGTTCGCCACGCGCATCGCGATATTCGAGGTCGATATGATCCCCCGGCGTGGCGCACCATTCGAAACCCGGCGCTCCGGCGCTGCTCGCCGAGGCGCTATTGGCCGCTCCGGCGGCGGGACTGGCGATCGTGGCGGCCCAATGTTCGCTCGCCCCGCGGGCCAAATGATCGACAATGAAGTTCAGCCGATTGCGCGTCGGCTTGGCGCCGGCGGTCGCGTCTTGCGCTAGAAGCGGCGCTTCGGTGAGTTGAGCCGAATGCTCTTTGCCGGCGGCGTCGGTCAGAGTGACGCCGAGCCCATTTTCCTGGGTGAGCGTTGCCGGCAAAGTCAGCGTGGCACTGGCTGGGCTATGCCGTCGCTCGAGCTCGCCGGCCTTGATTTCAATGTCGAAGACGACTTTGATTTTCGAATCGGGGCTCGGGTCGGCGGCTGTAGCCAGCCGATGCGTCGGCGCCATGAATGTCATGATCGCCACGGCGCCCAGCGGCAAGCCGACGACCCACGATGATCCGAGAAGCTTTTTTGTGTTCATTGTCACCGCTTGATGTGAAGCGAGGCCGGGGTGGGGAACGAAAAAACGCATCGGCGCCAAGAGCCGCATCATAGTCTGGGGCCATGCGCGGAGCAATAACTTGGCCCGGGGCCTCGGACAACGCCCCGCGCCCCGTGGCGGGGTGGGCTTGAATCCGGCCGAAATTTCAAGGACTGCCCCGAGGACGCTTCCTTCGGTCGGCCGCGATTGCCTTCGCTTTGTCGGCAATCCGGCGGGATTTCCTCGGCCGACTCGCGGCCGCCGCCCGCTGCCATCATTGCCGGTGCTGTCACGAAAACGATACTTCGCCGCGCGACCGCGAAAGCATCGAGCACGGGGCGCTGGCGCTTTGGCGATTGGACTCGCCGCGATTGGCATATGCGCCGACCCGCGTTGTCGCTACCTTCTGCCGACGCATTGTGCGACGCGAAGTCCGTGAACAACCAATCTCGTCGAGACGCCGCGGGAACTCGCGGGCGTCTGGCCATTTCCCAGTCGTTCGTGATCCTTGCATCGGATTGACCCGCGTCCGCGCCGCGGATGTGGCTTTGGACAGCACCCTATCAAGGAAGTCACCTTGGCGAAGTCCATGTCTCGCATGAGCAGCGGAAAGGTGAAGATCGTGTCGAATGAAGACACGGAATCCACTGGCGCCGCGTGGAGCGAAACGATCTCGCGCCACAAGCACGCGAACACCTGGAAAAGCTGCTGGCAGGTTGCGAATTCGATTCCGCCGTTCTTCGCCTGCTGGTATCTGGCTTATCTGGGCTCGTTCGTGTCGTGGTGGCTGACGCTGTTGCTCGCCGTTCCCACGGCGGGCTTTCTCCTGCGCGTGTTCATCATTCAACACGACTGCGGGCATCATTCGTTTTTTCATGGCCAGAGAGCCAACGACGGACTCGGCTTCGTGTGTGGAGTGCTGACCTGCACGCCTTATCACTTCTGGCGGCGCACGCACTCGCGACATCATGTGACCAGCGGCAATCTCAGCCATCGCGGCCTGGGCGACGTGGGCACGTTGACGGTGAACGAATACTTGGCGCTCTCGCCTTGGGGGCGACTCCGCTATCGCGCGTATCGACATCCGTTGTTCATGTTCGTCGTGGGTTCGACGTATGCGTTTCTGATTCGACAACGCTTCGCGGGGAATGTTCCCAAATCATGGAAACGCGAGCGACGGAGCGTTCATGCGACGAACCTCGCGATGCTCGCGGTGCTCGCGCTCGCTTGGCGGACGATCGGCCTCGGCGACGTTCTTGCTCGTGGAAATTCCGGTGATTACCCTCGCCGCCGCGGCCGGTAGCTGGTTGTTTTTCGTGCAGCATCAATTCGAGGACGCTTACTGGCGGCCGGATCATTCGTGGGACTTCACCGAGGCCGCGCTGGCCGGGAGTTCGTATTATCGCCTCCCGCGCGTGCTCCAATGGTTCACGGGCAACATCGGCTTTCATCACATCCATCATCTCAATAGCCGCATCCCCAATTACAACCTGCCGGCCTGCCACGAGGCGGAGTCCAGTCTGCGTCGCGTGGTCACGCTCGGGTTTTGGCAAAGCCTTGGCTGCGCGTCGCTGAAGCTCTGGGACGAAGACCGCCAGCGGTTGGTCTCCTTTGCCAAGGCGAGCACGATCACGATGCCGGCCAACGAAGCGCCCCACGACGAGCTCGGCGAATCGAAACGCGCCGCGTGAGCCTGCTTTGCCCGAGCGAGCGCCTTGCTTTCTTTCCGACCAGTTGGCGGAGCTTCTGAAGCAGGCTGCGCCGCCGCAAGGACGCGCTTTGCTCGGCGCTTGGCGAGGTTGAAAAATGCCACGAGGGACCACGAGGGCACTTTTCAACAAACTGCTTGAGGCCCACGCTCCGCGAGGCGTTAGTTCGACGGCACGATCCAGATATTGCGATATGTCACCGGGTTGCCATGCGCTTGCAGTTGCAGCGGGGCCGGACCGGGACCTTCGCCTTGGCCGCCCGGCGTGGCGTGCGCGAGATCGAGATCGTCTTGAATCACGACGCCGTTTTGCCGAATCGTGACCCGGGCGTCTTTTACTTTGTCTTTGCCTTCGTAGCGAGCGGCGGTGAACCGCACATCGTAGGTCTGCCAGCTCAAGGGCGGCAGGCACATATTCACCACCGGATGCGCAAGCTGGTAAATGCCGCCGCACTCGTTGTTCTCGCCTTCGAGGCCGAAGGAGTCGAGCACCTGGACTTCGTAGCGGTTCTGCAAGTAGAGCCCGCTGTTGCCGCGACCTTGTCCACGGGCCTTGGGCACGAACGGGGTGCGAAATTCGAGGTGCAAGGTGAAGTCCTTGAAGTCGGCCTTGGTAAACGTGCCGGCCAAGAGCAAGTCGCCCTCGACGATCTTGCCGTTTTTGAATTGATCGGCGTTCGATCCATCGAACAGCACCACGGCGCCGGCGGGCGGTTTCTCGCCAAGCGTGGGGCTCTTGCGCTCCACCTTGGCGAGCGAGCCGAGCGATTCGCCGCCCGAGCCCATCACCGTGAGCTTGCCGTCGGCGAGTTTGGCGGTCCATTTGTCGGATTTGAAATTCGTGGCGTCGCCTTCGGTCTTGCCGGTGGCTTTTTCACGGAAATCGCCGCGTTTCCAACCGTCGCCCGGCAAACCGCCGGCATGGAGCACGGCGTCGAATTTTCCATCACCCAGGGCGATGACTTGGACACCGATCTTGGTGTTCGGCGCCGTGCCAGTTCAAGTCGCCGACGTATTCGCCTTGCACGGCGAAGTCGGGCCCCGCCTTGGCCGGATCGGTAAACGCTTCCTGCTCGGCCGCCCGAGCGCATGACAACGAACTCACCAGCGCGGCCACGAGCCAAGCCATCGACATAAACCGAACAGAGAACCGACGCATGACGTCTCCTTGCAAATTCTTAAGGGGTGGAGGGGAATGGAACTCCGGGCGGGCACGTCCAGCATGTTAACTTCACCGGCCACCGCTTGCCACCAAATCGCTGGGGAAAAGCGTCGGAGCGAATCATGAGGCAGATCCACCGGCGCCGCGAAATACGCGACGCGGCGAAAGGACGCGTTCAACGTCGCGGAAAAAATGCCCCCATCAAAAGCACAAGCCCCGTTGGGGACGGGGCCTGTGCCGAGACGAATTAGACGTGAAGCTGCGGGGCGGGAGGCGCCGAACCGGACATCAGGCGAACACTTGTGTGACCGCTTCGCCCTTAACAAGTTCTCGGGGTTGATTCAAATGATTATACACGATCGTGAGCGGATTGATACCCATCGCATGGTAAATTGTCGCCAGTAATTCCGTGGGGTGAACCGGCGTCTCCAGGGGAGCCGAGCCCGTGGCGTCGCTCTTGCCATACACGAAACCCCGCTTGATGCCCGCCCCGGCCATCACGCAGGTATAGCAATACGGCCAGTGGTCGCGGCCATCGTCGCTGTTGCCGTTGCCCGAGGTGCTCACGCCCCGCTGCGGACTGCGGCCGAATTCGCCCACGGCCACGACAAGCGTCTCGTCGAGCATGCCCCGGTCGTCGAGATCGGCGATCAGGCTCGCCACGGCCGGATCGAGCATCGGAGCGCTTTGGTTCTTCATGCGGCCCGACAGGCCCACATGCACATCGAACGAGTGATTGTCGGAATTGGCCACCTTGGGCCAAACGACTTCCACCACCCGAGTGCCCGCTTCGACCAGCCGCCGGGCGAGCAAGCAGCTTTGACCAAAGGTGGTGCGACCGTAACGATCGCGCATCGCGGTCGGCTCTTTTTGCAGGTCGAAGGCGTCCCGGGCTCGGCCCGAACTGATGAGCCCCATCGCCTTCAAGTAGTATTCGTCGAGATCGTATTTCGCGACAGCCTTGTCAAGGGCCGGCATGCCGTCGTTAATCAGGTCGCGCAGGCGAGCCCGCCGCTCGAGCCGGGCGGTAGACACCTCGGGCCGCAGCGTCAGATCGTCGAGCTTGATCGCGTCGAGCACTCCCGCGTCGCTATCGGCTCCGCCCGGATAAAGCACGTAGGGGTCGAAGGCCCGGCCCAGAAAGCCGGCCGATCCGCCCTTGCCCACCACGTTGCTCTCCTGCAACGGACGCGGCAACATCACAAACGGCAGCATCGGCTCCGTGGGCGGTTTGAGCCGAATGATGTTCGAGCCAAACGTGGGAAAATCCTTCGGCGTGGGCGGTTCGAGCTGGCCCGAGGGACTGACCTTATCGGTCGTGTAGCCGGTGTGCATCTGATAGATGGCGGCGGTGTGGTTGAACAAGCCAATCGGCGTATAGCTCAGCGAACGAATCAATGTGAGCTTGTCGGTCACTTCGGCCAAGCCGCGGCATGCAGCTCGGTGAATTGCACGCCCGGCACTTTGGTCGCGATCGGCTTGAACACGCTCCGCACATTGTCGGGCACGTTTTCCTTCGGGTCCCAAAGGTCGAGATGGCTGGGGCCGCCTTGCAAATAGAGCATGATCACGCTCTTGGCCTTGCCCCACCCCGGTCCGCCGCCGCTGAAGGCCACCGGCTCGCTCGTCGCCGCGCGGGCCGCGCCGGCCTGTGCGCGAAATAGATCGCCCAAGGTGAGTCCCAAGAGGGCCGATCCGCCGACTCGCAGCAAGTCGCGCCGACTCGGTCGCAAGCCACGGTCGCACAGGTCGTTGCCCAATTGTCCGGGAATGCGCAACATGGATTGATTGCCTCCAGCAAAGGATTCGAGACACAGTGACTCGGGGCGCCTCGGTGGGGACTGACTTCGACGACTCTCGTGGGACGAACGACGCGGTCAAACGCGGCAAGCTGTCGGGGCGAGTCGAGCTAAGGCGGGCCTAGCCGATGATCGCCTCAGTATACCGGCGAGCGCGCGAAAAAGTCAATTTTTTTTGCATTTTGGCCGCGAAAGACGGCCGCATGTCCACGCTCGCGTGGGCATGCGCCATCCAAACGGCGTTTCCTTGCAACCGCGCCCGTTTGCGTGAGCCCATTTCGTTCGGCTCCCTCGCGGAAAGAATTTGCCCCCCGCGGGTCCGAAGAGCGTGGCCGCTTGCCGCGGCGTCTTGCGGTTGCGGCGATATTCCTCGGTGGCGGACGATCGCTCGTTTGTCTGATATCTCCCTGGGTGTCTCCCTGTCGACATCCCGTTCGCAGGCGACGCGGCGTTGTTCACAACGCTCGGCGCCCGCGCGCCGAACGCTCTCGGCCAGACAGCGAATCACGTCGAGGCAGTGCGCCGGAACCGAGACCTCGATCCCGGCGGCCAACAGAAAATGAACCAGTCCGCCGCTGGCGGTCGACGCCGACTCCGGCGGAGCCCCGCGCGTGCGGCTCAGTTATTTGTATGGCTCGCGCTTTGCGGGGCATTCAAACCGTCGTTAGAATGTCCGTCTTTCGTTGACCCGCTGTTTCTTGGCCCTTGAATCGAGCTTCCGGCGACTTTGATGAGCGAGGCCGACCTTTTCATGAACGAACCGGTACCGGAATCGCCAGAGGCGTGTCGCCCGTCTTTTCTCGGTGTGTTGTTGGCCGAAGCGTTCGGCACGTTTTTACTCGTGTTCTTCGGCTGCGGGGCGGTGCATGTCGATGTGCTCTTTGGCGCCCTGGGCCTGGGCGCGGTGGCGATCGTGTGGGGGCTGGCGATCATGCTCGCGATCTTCGTGGTCGGCGCCATCAGCGGTGCGCATTTGAACCCCGCGATCACGCTGGCCTTCGCTGCTTGGAATCGCCATCCCTGGCGAAGCGTGGGACCGTACATCGCGGCGCAAGTTTGCGGGGCGATGTTCGGGGCCCTGATGCTTTTCACTTTGTTTTCGAGTTATCTCGCCGCCAAGGAATCCGAAAAAGGCGTCGTGCGCGGTGAGCCGGGCAGCATCATCACGGCGATGTGCTACGGCGAATATTTCCCGAACCCCGGCTCCTTGGGCGCCGCGGGCGGCGCTTATGACGTGGCGATGCACGAAGCTGCTCAATGCACGATTCAGCCAAGAAGCCGCCGCGCTGGCCGAACTGCTGGGCACGATGATCCTCGCGATCGTGGTGTTCGCCGTGACCGATCCACGCAACGTCGGGCGACCGCTCGCCAATCTGGCGCCCGTGTTCATCGGCCTGACCGTCACGGCGCTGATCTGCGTGCTCGCGCCGCTCACGCAAGCGTGCTTCAACCCGGCCCGCGACTTTGGGCCGCGCCTGTTCGCGTATCTTGCCGGTTGGGGCCCGGTGGCGCTGCCTGGGCCGCGTGGTCAGGGCTGGCTGGTAGTGTATATTCTGGCGCCGATCCTGGGGGCCATCGCGGGCGGCGGTTTTTATCAAAGGCTGTTGCGACCCAGGCTGCCGGCGCACGCGACTTCAACGCTCGAGGACCCTTCATGACCACGACCCCGCGATTCATTCTGCTCGGCGGCTTTCTAGGCGCCGGCAAAACCACGACCCTTGCCCGACTCGCCCGGCGGTTTCAATCGCAAGGCAAGCGAGTGGGCATTGTGACCAACGACCAAACGACCGACCTCGTGGATACGAGCCTGCTTCGCGGCGCGGGCTTCGAGGTGGGCGAGGTCGCGGGCTCGTGTTTCTGCTGCAATTTCGATGCGCTGACCGGCGCTGTCGAGGGCCTGGGCGCCGGCGAGCGGCCGGATGTGATCTTGGCCGAGCCGGTCGGCAGTTGCACGGATTTGGTGGCGACGGTGATTCGCCCGCTCGAACGGATTTATGCGCGGCCATTCGACATCGCGCCCTATGGCGTGATCGTCAAGCCGAGCCATGGCGTGAGGATTCTCAAGCGGGCCAAGGGCGGTTTTTCGTCCAAGGCGGAATATATTTTTCGCAAGCAGATCGAAGAAGCCGATTTCGTGATCGTGAATCGCACCGATGAATTATCGCCCGACGAGGTCCAGGAACTCGCCGAGTTGCTCGAACATGAATTTCCCGGCCGCGCGGTCGTGCGGCTTTCGGCCAAGACCGGCGAAGGGTTCGATGCCTTGTGCGAAGTGCTCGACCAGCAAGGGGCTTTTGGCCGCCGGGTGATGGATGTCGATTACGATATTTATGCCGAGGGCGAAGCCGAACTCGGCTGGCTCAACAGCCAACTGCTGCTCGAAGCCGACTTGCCGTTCGAGCTCGATGCGTTTTTGCTCGGCCTCTTGCGCCCTTGCAACAAGACTTGGTGGCCTGCGCCGCCGAGGTGGCCCATCTCAAGGTGATCGGCCTGTGGGAAGGTTTTTTCGGTGTCGCGAATCTCGTGAGCAGCGAGACCCCGGCAATGCTCTCGCTGCCCTCGCGCTGCAGAACAAAGCGGGCCGAAGTGGTGGTCAATGCCCGCGTGGCCATCGACCCCGAAACGCTCGCTACCCTGGTCCGCCTAGCCGTGGAGCGCGCGGCGGCGGCGCTCGACGCGCGGGCAACGATCCGCGCTCTGCAAAGTTTTCGTCCCGGTCGCCCCGTGCCCACGCATCGAATCGCGGCGGTGTGAACCGCGGCGGCGTGAGCTCGCGGCTATTCCGTCTGATCTTCTTCTTCCGCCTCTTCGCTGCCGGGGCGAAATCGGCCGCAGACATCGCATTCGTCGAACGCCCCGACCACGTTCGCCTGGCACTGCGGACAGATCCAATCCGGACGATCCGCCCGCTCGATTTGCCGGCCCTCGAATTCCTCGATGATCGCCCGAGCCCGAGCCGCGTCGCGCTGATGCACGAAGACGCGCGGCGAATCGATATTCAGCCCCGGCAGCGGCTCGATCTCCTCCGACACGTGCGCCGAAATCTCTTTCCGCTCGAGCAGGTTCTTCACCATGTGCGCGTCGGGCACATGCGCCGCGCTGTAGATAATCACCAAATCATCGGGGTCGGCCATGATAACATCGTTTCCTAATTGAGAGGCGCCGGGCAAAGCTCGTAGGGCGGCGCGAGGCGCTGATTTCCATCGGGACGCAAAAAGACACTGGGGAGGCAGTTCCGCCGAGAATAGCAGAGCAAAAATCACGCCGTTTGGGAACCAGCTCCCGCGGAATTCCAGGCTTTATCGGCCCGTGGAAGTATTCAAAAGGCCGAGCCGCCCCGTGGACGCCGCTCGGCGCCGGCGGGCCATCCAGAGCACTCCGCCCGCCGCGGCCATCGCCATGAGCGCCAGGTCGAGGGCTCCGGCACGAGACTTAGAGCCGCCGATGATCCCGAGAGCGCATCGACCGTGGTCGAGGCGGGCGAGAAGCCCGAGGGGAAGAGCGTTTGGGTTGGAGCGGTGGGCGTTGTTTGGCCGGTATTGAGCGCCTGAATGATCTTCAACGCATCGATCGGAATCACGCTGTTCGTGCCGGTGACATCGTAGTAATACGGAATCGCCGTGCCCGGCGTCGGCGTCGATAGCACGCCGTTTGGGTTCGAGTTCAACTCGCGAATCACGGCCAGCGCGTCGAGCGGCGAGACCGTGCCGGAACCGGTGACATTGAGCGGATTGAGCGGGTTTTGATAAGGATGCGCGGCCTGGGTATTGCTTGCGTCGACTTCGACATTGAGCGTTCCGATCGTCACGCTCTTGTACAGCTCATAGGGAATACCCGTTCCCGAGAACAGCACGCTGTAGTTTCCGGCGGGCACTTGCAGTTCGTAGCCGCCCGAGGCGGTCGTGGCGGTGGTATAGGTCTGGCCGGTGGCGAGGTTGGTGGCGGTTACCGAGACCGAACCATAGCCGCCGAGGGCCGGATCGTAGAAGTTCGTGTTGTTCGAGTTGTTGTAGGCCACTCCGGTGATGAAGGAGTTGCCGGCTTGCGAGGCGAAGTCCTGGGTGGCCATCAGCGAGTTGTACGTCGTGCCGCCTTGGGTGTAACTGCCCGACACAATGCCGATGCCGACTTCCTTGAAGCTGTCGGTCATCAGATTGACGCGATGCCCGCGATCGGCTTCCGTCGAATCGACGAACAGCCCTTGGAACATTTGAGCGGTTGTGAGATAGGGGTCGGGCGGCGCCAAGTTCGGCGGATTGCCGACCCAGGCCAGGTTTTCGCCCCAAGTCCAGGGGGCATTGAAGGCATAGCCAGCCGCTTGCATTCGCTGCATCGGCGCGTCGCTCGACGAGCCATGGGTGAAAGTGCTGGTCGAGAGCAGTTCCTGACTCCACTGGGTCGCCGAAGTCATCAGACTTGGATTAAAGGCGAGCGGTTGCTTGGGAGTGCTGGTGATTGTTCCGGCCGCGAGTCCCTCATTGAGGTTGATGCCAAACTCGGTCGCGGCGGCGGTGGGATTGGCCCGGGCCCAATTCGTGAGCTCGAGCAGATATTGATCGTAGTTGGTGATTGCGGTTTGGGCATGCGCGAATCCGGCGTTCAAAACGCCCGTGGCCCAAACGGCCGCGACCGAAGCCACGAAACGAAAACACGTTGTGCGAGTCGCGCGGAGCAACGGAGGGGCGCCTTTCAAGGGTGAAGCCGGATCGTGAGGGTCGCCGAAAAACCGGGCGTCGCATTCGCGAAACGAAAAACGCCGACCCGGCGCGACACAAGGCAGCCCTGCCCCAGAAAAAGCCGATCGAACGCCCAAGTTCCATCGTAGTGCGAGCAATTTCGGATTCAAGCCCGCGGCGCAGTGCGACTGCCAAATTGGCATAGCGGGGCGGGAGGTTGCGCACCCCATGCCAAAAACCGCCATTGCAGCGTTCCCGGCCAGAATGGGACACGGATTCGTAAGACAATTGGCTATAGCACTTTAGGTACGTCCGCGCGACTGCGGCGCGCCATTTGCTTCCGAAAGCGGCCTCTGGACTTTTGCGAACATGAATTGGCAGACGCTCTGCCAGACGCCACCGCCTGGCGAGGCCGCGGCAGCGCGACAAGTTCGCTTTATTCGGCAATCGAACCCAATATTCCCCATTCTACCTTCGGAGGAAAAATAGCCCCATGAGCACTGCGACCAAAGCCAAAAAGAAGCCGGCCAGCGGATCGTTCAAACTCCAACCGCTGGGGGACCGCGTGGTGGTCGAGCGGGAAGAAGCGCTGGAGCGCACCGCGGGCGGCATCGTGCTGCCGGAGAGCGCCAAGGACAAGCCTTCTCGCGGCACCGTGATCGCCGTGGGCGATGGGCGCCTGCTCGACGACGGCGGCCGCTCGAAGTTGCAAGTCAAGGTCGGCGACAAGGTGCTCTTCACCTCCTACGCGCCCGACTCCGTGAAGCTCAACGACGAAGAGCTGCTGCTGATGCGTGAAGACGATATTCTGGCCGTGATCGAGGGTTGAGACTCGGTCTGGTCGAGATCCGTGAACTTGCCGGTGTCTGGCGGCGCCGGGCCTCGCTCGGGGATATTGGTCCCAAGCGAAGCTCCCTATCGCCGTCGCGCCTTCCGATACAACGCTTCCTCTACTTCGCAGGAGAAATTCGCAGATGTCCAAGATGATTGCATTCGACCAAGAAGCTCGCGACGCGATGCGCCGCGGCATCACCAAACTGGCCCGCGCCGTCAAGGTGACGCTCGGTCCCAAGGGCCGCAACGTGATCTTGCAAAAGAGCTTCGGCTCGCCCACCGTGACCAAGGACGGCGTGACCGTCGCCAAGGAAGTCGACCTCGAAGACGTATATGAAAACATGGGCGCCCGCATGGTGCGCGAAGTCGCCTCGAAAACGAGCGACGTGGCCGGCGACGGCACCACCACCGCCACCGTGATGGCCGAAGCCATCTTCATCGAGGGTCTCAGGGCCGTGGTCTCGGGCGTGAACCCGATTCAAATGAAGCAAGGCATCGAGCAAGCGGTGACCGATATCACCGAGAAGCTCAAGAAGATGTCGATTGCGATCAAGAGCAAGAAAGAGATCGCCCAGGTCGGCGCCGTGGCCGCCAACAACGATATCGAGATCGGCGACCTCTTGGCCGAGGCGATGGAAAAGGTGGGCAAAGACGGCGTGATCACGGTCGACGAAGGCAAGAGCCTCAAGACCGAAGTCGAGTTCGTCGAAGGCATGCAGTTCGATCGCGGCTATCTCTCGCCGTATTTCGTGACCAACAGCACCACCATGGAATGCGTGCTCGAAGACGCTTACGTGTTGGTGTTCGAGAAAAAGATCGCCAATATCAAGGAGCTCGTGCCGCTGCTCGAAGCCGTGGTCAACGCCGGCAAGCCGCTCCTCATCGTGGCCGAGGATGTCGAGGGCGAGGCCCTGGCCACGCTGGTCATCAATCGTCTGCGCGGCACCTTCCAGTGCTGCGCCATCAAGGCGCCGGGCTATGGCGACCGTCGCAAGGCGATGCTCGAGGACATTGCGATCCTCACCGGCGGCCAGCCGATCTTCGAAAGCCTGGGCATCAAGCTCGAGAGCTTGCCGGTCACCGACCTCGGTCGGGCCAAGAAAGTGATCGTGAGCAAGGACAACACCACGATCATCGAAGGCGCCGGCAAGAGCTCCGATATCAAGGACCGCATCGAGCAGATTCGCCGCGAAATCTCGAATGCCACCAGCGACTACGACAAGGAGAAGCTCAACGAGCGCTTGGCCAAGCTGGCCGGCGGAGTGGCCAAGGTGAATGTGGGCGCGGCCACCGAAAGCGAAATGAAGGAAAAGAAGGCCCGGGTCGAAGACGCCCTGCACGCCACGCGGGCCGCGGTCGACGAAGGCATTCTCCCGGGCGGCGGCGTGGCCCTGTTGCGGGCCAGCAGCTCGCTCAAGCCCGAAGGCCTGACCCATGACCAAACGGTCGGCTACAACATCGTGCTCCGGGCCTGCCGGGCGCCGATCACCTGCATTGCCGGCAACGCTGGGCAAGACGGCAGCGTGGTGTGCGAGAAGGTGCTCGAAGCCAAGGGCAACAACGGCTACAACGCCGCGACCGATGTCTACGAAGACCTCGTCAAGGCCGGCGTGATCGACCCGACCAAGGTCACGCGCACCGCCCTGCAAAACGCCGCGAGTGTTTCGACCCTGCTGCTCACAAGCGATGCCCTGATCGCCGAGAAGCCGAAGAAAGAGGCCAAAAAGGGCCACGGCGGCGCCGGTCACGGCGGCGACTACGACATGTATTAATCGATTCGCATGCGGCGTTGCCGCCTGTTGAATATTTCGACAGTCTGTTGTCGCCGCGATGTCCGGCTGATGCGCGACAATCCAAGTTCGACAAAAACCGCCCCGCCGAGCTCGCTCGCCGGGGCGGTTTTTTATTTCTCGAGCACCGGCGACCGATAGCGGCAGTCAAGGCGACCGCTATGGATCCCGCGAGCCGAGCAAACGGCCACACAATCCCAGCAAACCGGCCGACGCGATCAGCCCGCCGACTCGGCTGCATCTTGACGGACACTACCGAGTAACATCGCCCCAACCGAAAGACCCCTGTCCCTCCCGAAAACTCCATCCGAGGGGAGGCGTGGCGTCCGCGGGTTTCCGGGAATAAATGTGGGCGGCGCCGCGAATAATTCTTCCGTTGGAGCGAGTAAAAACAGGCATGGCGGCCGTCTTTTCACATCTCGGCGCACGGCTTCGCCGTCGGCCCAGGTGGCCGATCCTTCGGATTCTTCGATCTTGCTGGGGCCGGTTTACAACGCGGTGGGCGAGGAGATTTCGAGCACCGATCTCTTGGGCAATGTCACGTCGTACACCTACAACGCCCTGGGCGAGGAGACGAGCATGACCCAGCCGGCGGCCAGCGGCTCGGGGAGCGGGGGCGTGATGTACTACGGTTACGACGCCGACGGCGAATTGACCAGCGTCACCGATCCGCTGGGCAATGTCACCACCTACGGCTACGACAACCTGGGCCGCGAGACGAGCGTCAGCCTGCCGAACGCGTCGACCGGCGCCGCCGGCGGTCCGACCACCAGCTACGGCTACGATCTCGATGGCGAACTGACCAGCGAGACCGATCCGCTCGGCAACGAGACCGTCTACGCCTACAACGCCGCCGGCGACCAGACCAGCCAGACCGTGGCTTACGGCACAAGTTCCGCCGCCACCACGTCGTACGCCTACAATCTCGACAACAACCTGACGAGCCTGACCGATCCCGATGGCAACACGACCAGCTACGCGTACGACGGCGATGGCCAAGTCGTGAGCGAGTCGCGCGATGTCTATGAAAACTCCACGGCGACGGACGCGGCCGTGAGCGAGAGCATGGCGTACGACCTCAATGGCAACCTCACGCAGCTAGTCGACTACGACGGCCGCGTGACCAATTACAGCTACAACTCGCTGAACGAGGAGACCCAAGAGACCTGGCAAGATTCCGTCGGCGGCTCGACCACGGCCACGATCACGTATGCCTACGACGCCGATGGCCATCTGACTAGCGCCGACGCGCCGGCCGCCACCGACACGTTCGCCTACGACCTGGCCGGCAACGCGACCACGATCACGCAAGATGTCGGCGGAACGTCGGGCGTCACGCTCACCCAGACGTTCGACTACAACGGCAACCGCACCAGCTTGGCCGCGTCGATCGGCTCCGGCTATTCGGCCACGCCGGACCTGGAAAACATCTATTCCTACGACAACCTCGGCGAGCTGACCTCGATCTCGCAGGCCAGCCAAGCCGGCGGCGACGCGGTGACGCAAAAGGGCGTCAGCTTCTCCTACGACCTCGACGGCGACGTGACCGGCGAGACGTTCTCGCAAGACAGTTCGGGCACGCCGGTCACGGTCGCGTCGCGGGCTTTCACTTATGACCACGACGGCAACCTGACCGGCATCGCCAACACCGCTCCCTCGACCGCCGACGGGACCGGCGACCTGTCGAGCTACGGCTGGACGTACGACGCCGCCGGCAACGTGTCGAGTTTTACCTCCTCGGCCGATGGCACGGTCGATTACACGAACGACGCCTCGAACCAACTCACCAGCGTCGCGAGCGGCGGCTCGACCGTGCAGTCGCAGACGTACGACGCCAACGGTAACCGGACGGCGGCCGCGCCGAGTCGGGCTCGAGCGCCACGTACACGATCGGAGCCGACAACGAGATCGTCTTCGACGGCACGTACTACTACGAATACGACGCCGAGGGCAACCGCACCGAGCGCTACCAACTCGATGGCGACACACAGACCAACATCACCACCTACACCTACGACAACCGCAACCGGCTCACGAGCGTCACCGATTCCGCCGGCACGTCGACCTACAGCTACGACGCTTTCGACCGCCAAGTGGCGACGAGCTACACGCCGACCGGCGACAGTTCGCCCACCTCGAGCGATTTTTACATCTACGACGGCGAGAACGTGCTGCTCACGCTAAATTCCTCGGCGCGGTCGTCGATCGCTATCTCGACGGCCCGGCGGTCGATCAGGTGTTCGCGGCGGAAACCAGCTCGGGCGTCGTCGATTGGCTCTTGGCCGATGACCTTGGCTCGATCCGCGATGTCGTGCAGTACAACGCCTCGACCGGCAACACCGATGTGATCGACCACATCGTCTACGACGCCTTCGGCAACGTGGTTTCCCAGACCGACTCGGCGAACCAGCCGGCGTTCCTCTTCGCCGGCGAAATGTATGACTCGAACACCGGATTGTACTACGACCACGAGCGCTGGTATGATCCCGCAACCGGCGACTTCATCAGCCAAGACCCGCTAGGCTTCGCGGCGGGGGATAGCAATTTGAATCGCTATGTCGGGAATAATGTAACGAGCGCGATTGATCCATCCGGCCTTCAGATGATCGCGGTTGTGCCGGTGTTTCACGCGGTAGTGCCGGTGAATCGAGCGACGGATCCGAGCGATGGCCGGCATTTGGAGAGCCAATCCGGAGACTCGGTTGGCACGATATGCAGCGGCAGCGGCTCATCGGGAGGCTCAGGGGCGCTACTGGAAGTAAGCCGATAAGGCGTTCGGACAACCAGGGATCGACGAATCCCGCTAACGCAATCGGGCAATTGGCATCGGCGCTTCCTACGGATAACACGCCTGCTGCGAGGCCCTGGGATCTACCGGAAAACGAAACAGGAATCGAAATTAAATATGGACAAACTAAAGGTAAATACACGGTAGAGAAAGGACCAACATTCTGGTGGCAACGGACAATTCCTTTTGGGAAAGCCCCTGAGTCATACGAAGAATTCCCGATCCCGTCTCCACCGGACAACCCAGAACAAGGCGAGCCTGGGGACCCCAATAATATCACAATTCCATTCCCATCGTACTATCCCCTCGGGAATCCGCCCTATTGGCTGCCGCCGCCGCGGATCGTGCCGCCCCCGAATCCGCCCTATCGCTATCCGTGGATCGATCCGTTTACTTAAAACCTATTCGGCGACCGATGCAAGTAACTGTTAAGCATTTCCTCTTTCCCGAAATTGGGTTTTCGGTCACATTGATTGGATCATGGATGATCGAGATCGACGGATCGCCGAGTTGGAAGCGGAAATCGCCCGGTTGCTGGCGGAGAACGGAACGCTGCGCAAGCGCGTCGAGCAACTCGAACAGCAAGTCCAAAAGTTTTTGCAGCGGCGCAAGAAAACTGCTCGGCCATTTGCGTTGGGGCGGCGCTTTGTTCGAGCCGGTGGTCGACAAACTCTGGGAACTCTTGCGCAATTCGCCGGTCGTGCAAGGCGACGAAACCGGTTGGCGGATCGACGGACTGCCCGCGTGGGCCTGGTGTTTTCGAGACCCGCGCTTGGCATTGTTCCTGATCGATCGCCATCGCAATCGGGCCGTGCTCGAGCGAGCGTTGGGCACATCGTTCGCGGGCACGCTGGTCAGCGATTTTTATGCGGTCTACAACGGGCTCGACTGCCGCAAACAGCGCTGCTTGGTCCATTTGCTTCGCGAGTTGCACAAGCTGCGCGAGACGTTGCCGGCGGCGAGCGCGCGGGCCTTCATCCAGCCGTTGATCACGCTGTTTCAAGACGCGATCCGGTTGGGCCACGAGCGCAAGTCGCTCGGCAAAAAAGCTTTCAACGCGGCCCGACACGAGATTCAAAACCGTTTCGACACGTTGATGCTCGAGACGCGCGTGCGGCATCGCGAATGTTTGCGAATCTGGCGGCGGCTGTTCAAGCACTCGGACGAATTGTTCACCTTTCTCGACGATGCGAATGTTCCGGCCGACAACAACGGAACCGAACGCGACATCCGAAGCCTGGCGGCGGCGAGGAATGATGGCGGCACGCATCGGACCGAATGGAGCGCGGCGGCGTTCGCCCGAATCAAGAGCGTGATCGCGACCGGCGCGAAAAACGGTTTGAGCTTCGCAAGGTATGGAATCGAAGTCGTGCGCGCTAAATTGCAAGGCAAGACCCTGCCGCTGCCGATCACCAATAGCAGTTAAACCATCCGCCACGCGACCCATCCCCGGAAATTCCTCGCCCGCGATCCCCGCCAATATCGCCACCGCCCCCCCGCGCCCAGGCCACGCCACGGCTTAACAGTTACCAGCGAACAGTCGTGATTGATCGTCCGCCATGTGAAGACATAGTAACCGGCGATCGCCAAAAGCAGGACGGCCTGAGCGATATTCCAGACTCGATGGCGATCGAGCGCGGTCGCAACGTCCTTCCGCGAATCGATGGCCTCTGTTTTCGACATCCCCATCAGTCCCAAGTGTTAATGCCTGACCGGCGCCGCCCTCTCGCTCGACGCGAGACGGCGCGGCGTGGGCTCGACGAAGTTCTTTGGATCCGCTACCGAGGCCGCCACGACCGCGATTAACCATCCCCGCGATCCCCATTCACTTCGCGCGATTTTTTTCGGCGAGCCATGGAAGCATCACGGCGAAAAACTCGCGAAATTCCTGGCGGCGGTGCGAAATCGGCCCGCTGTAAACGGTGGAATCGCACAATCCGACCTGCTCCGAAAAGACGCTCTCCCAATAATAACCTGAGGACGAGTATATAAACTGATGACGATCTCGACAGGCGGCTTTCCACGGGGCCATTATCCGCGGGCCCGTTCCCCGTCTTTTGAGTCCAGTTCCCGCGGGTCGTGGCGGGGCCCATCGCATTTCGAGCGTCCTGGGGCAACGAACGCGGCCCAATGCTCGCGGAGCGATTCCTCGCGATAGCCGAGTTCCCGCAACAGGGCGACGATGCCGGTCTGATCGAGATAGGTTCGCATATTGAAGTGGATCGGTAGGGCCATGCGGTCTTCGGCGTCCTGAATACAAACCATGCGCGGCCGACGTGCGCGAATGTCGTCGCGCAGACTTTCCAAGAATTCCTGTTCGAGCGAGTTTTCGCGCATGTGCCCGATAGTCGATCTCGGCGGCTGGCGCGTTACGCGGCACGTCGGCATAGCTGAAGGCGATCGGAAAACTAGCGGGATAGCGAGAGCCCGGCCGCCGATCGAGATTGAACACCAGCGGATAAGCAGGTTCGATCGCGGTGGCGACGAATAGGACCTGATCGCCGGGCTTGGTCTCCTTGAGCATCAGCGCTTCGAGATCCTCGACCCCACGGTTCGATCGCTTTCGCGCGATGGACCAGCGCGAACACTCCACCGGCGCTTAAGAGCGTCGCCACGAGTGGCGCCGCGACAACCGCGCGGCGCAGCCGCCGGCGGTCCGAGACAAACAGCTGGTGAATCCCTTGGCAATAAACCGCGGCGATCGCGAGGATCGAAAAGTAGACCATCGGAATGCGATGATAACTCCACCCCTTTTGTTGGGACATGTACGAGATGAGCCCGCCCATGATGCCGGCGATGAGCGAAGTCATCAACCGCCGCATGAAAGACCTTTGCGCCTGCCAAATGCCGAAAGTCGCCGACACAATCGCGCCAAGAGGCAGCAGCAAATGCAACCAAGTGCGTCGGAATACCCATTCGAGCGGCCGCGCATAGACGGAGTAGCCCGCGGCAATCAGTTGCAGATGGCGCCCAAAGAAATAATGCCGCGCCGCCGCCGGCAAAAGCAGCCAGTGGCCGAGATACGCGAGAATCACGGCGAAGAACGCGATCGCCTCGGGATCGAGCAGCGAACGTGGATCGCGCGACTTCACGAGCAACGCAAGTTCGATGATCACCAAAATCATGATGAAGTGCGGCTTCAGGCAGGCCGCGGCCGAAGCCGCCGCGCCCATCGCCACCGCCAGCCAAACCGGAACCGTCACGCCTTCGCGCCGCAAGACTCGCAAAAAGAACATTGGCCCGGCGGCCAGGATAAACATATGCTCGCGTTGACCGAAGTCGCCGGTCCGCACCATGTTGAGGGTCGCCGCGATCCAGGCAAGGCCCAAGACGCCGATTTCGGGTGGCGAGAGCGGTGGCCGCAGTCGCCGCAGCAGGTAGCCGATGAGCCATGTCGAGCCGACCAGCATGCCGAGCACATACGAATAAAACACGATGCGCCCATCAATGCCCAGCATTGCTGCCAGCGCGGCCGGCGGGATGTTCAAATACATCACCGCCGGCGGATTCGTGTCGAAGAAATCAACAAACGGCGTTTGACCTTCGATGATTAGCTGCGCGTATTGCATGCCCAGCCAATGTAACTGTTAAGCCGTGGCGTGGCCTGGGCGCGGGGGGGCGGTGGCGATATTGGCGGGGATCGCGGGCGAGGAATTTCCGGGGATGGGTCGCGTGGCGGATGGTTTAACTGCTATTGGTGATCGGCAGCGGCAGGGTCTTGCCTTGCAATTTAGTGCGCACGACTTCGATTCCATACCTTGCGAAGCTCAAACCGTTTTTCGCGCCGGTCGCGATCACGCTCTTGATTCGGGCGAACGCCGCCGCGCTCCATTCGGTCCGATGCGTGCCGCCATCATTCCTCGCCGCCGCCAGGCTTCGGATGTCGCGTTCGGTTCCGTTGTTGTCGGCCGGAACATTCGCATCGTCGAGAAAGGTGAACAATTCGTCCGAGTGCTTGAACAGCCGCCGCCAGATTCGCAAACATTCGCGATGCCGCACGCGCGTCTCGAGGATCAACGTGTCGAAACGGTTTTGAATCTCGTGTCGGGCCGCGTTGAAAGCTTTTTTGCCGAGCGACTTGCGCTCGTGGCCCAACCGGATCGCGTCTTGAAACAGCGTGATCAACGGCTGGATGAAGGCCCGCACGCTCGCCGCCGGCAACGTCTCGCGCAGCTTGTGCAACTCGCGAAGCAAATGGACCAAGCAGCGCTGTTTGCGGCAGTCGAGCCCGTTGTAGACCGCATAAAAATCGCTGACCAGCGTGCCCGCGAACGATGTGCCCAACGCTCGCTCGAGCACGGCCCGATTGCGATGGCGATCGATCAGGAACAATGCCAAGCGCGGGTCTCGAAAACACCAGGCCCACGCGGGCAGTCCGTCGATCCGCCAACCGGTTTCGTCGCCTTGCACGACCGGCGAATTGCGCAAGAGTTCCCAGAGTTTGTCGACCACCGGCTCGAACAAAGTCGCCGCCCCAACGCAAATGGCCGAGCAGTTTTCTTGCGCCGCTGCAAAAACTTTTGGACTTGCTGTTCGAGTTGCTCGACGCGCTTGCGCAGCGTTCCGTTCTCCGCCAGCAACCGGGCGATTTCCGCTTCCAACTCGGCGATCCGTCGATCTCGATCATCCATGATCCAATCAATGTGACCGAAAACCCAATTTCGGGAAAGAGGAAATGCTTAACAGTTACCACCCGCGCGCTGTTCGACATCAACGGCCGCGCGATCGCCACGTTCGTGGGCACGAACGACGCCGGCGCCACCGACTCCGATCCGACCGGCGGCGGCGCGACCGGCAACAACATGGTTCAAACTTCCGCCAGCGTCTACGACAACGGCGGCGTGGGCGACGGCAATCTCACGCAAAGCACGGCTTATGTCGACGCCACCGGCGCGAACAACCGCGTGACCGGCTACGGCTACGACTTCCGCGATCGGCAAATCAGCACGACCGACGCCACCGGCCGCTACAGCGCTCGACAACCTGGGCCGGGCCACGACCGCGGCGATGTACGACAACGCGAGCATGGGCCAACTGCTTGCCCGCGATGACACTACCAATTTTGGCGTCTGTCTGGTTCCTTCGGCCTGTCTGGGTTCCTTCGGTTCCAAATTCTCGTTCAGGAAGTCATCGGCTGGAAAAAAACGCTGCATGGATTTGATAGGCTTTAGAGCCGATCCGAGAACTTCGGCGAGCCATCATCCTACCCTCTCCCAAAGGGCGAGGGGGGAGTTGTCGGATCGGCTTTAATTGGCCCCACATTTGCTCTTTACGCCTTCCGATGCCGGACCGCGTTTCGAATACGGGGTGCTCGCAAGAGCGCTCCGAGGTCTCGGGGCGCGGCCCGACGTCGATTTTTACGTCGTTTCCCAAAACATGTGCCGCAAGGCATATTCGGGAAGTCGGGCGGCCGTTCGCTACAGGGTCCTATAGCTGATCCAAGAACCGAAGTCTTCACCCACTTTGGTTCGCTAACTTACGGGGCGAATGACTGCTCGGCTTCCCCTTATTTCATTTTATGAGGAGGTCCATGCGATGAGCGGAAAAACCGACGAAATCAAGGGACGCGTCAAGCAGGCTGCCGGCGATCTGGCCGACAATGACCATCTGCGCCGAGAGGGCAAGATCGACGAGGCCACCGGCAAGGTCAAGCAAGCCGCCGAGAAAGTCGTCGACAAGGCGAAAGACACGGCCCATCGGGCGAACAATTCCTGATCGCGGCCACGCGCCAGCGAATCAACCGCCGATTAACTCGGCAGGCGAATTGCGTCGGGCTGCTTGACAGCAGTCCGACGCGATTGCGTTTCTAGACCGCGCCCTCGACTCGGTTCGCCCGGGGCTGAAAGCCGCATAAACCGAGAACAGCGCGAGCGTGAAGCTCAAGTCGCCCGCGAGCGAATACTTCAAAAAGGGCAGCGCTCGCGTAAAGCAAATGGCGAGGCCCGCATAGTCGTGGTTGTGCCAAGTCCACCAAACCGCGAGGTTGGTCGCAAAGAAGAAGAGCAACGTTGCCGCCAGCGTAAGCGGAAGGACTGTCCAGGGCGAGCTTTTACCCACGATAAGTCCCACCGCGGCTGGCGCGACCAGAGCGGCATAGACCGTAGCCATAATCAATGGCTCGTACCCGCCGAAGGCGCCATCGCAGATCGCCATCGCCGCTAGGGGCGTCGCCAGCGCCCAGCATTTGCCAGCCGCGCCCTTTCCAGCGAAATAAAAGCCGGCAAACAGGCTCACCGCGGTCACGGCGTGAAAGTTTGGCAGCGAGAGCCCGAGCGCCTCTTTCGCCATGCGGCTTGCAAATCCCAGGGTCACGAGCAGGGTAAAGACGGCAAAATCGGTAAGCCAGCGGCGGGGCACAATCATTTCTCCCAAGGTATTGAACTGGAGGAAGCGGCACGTCGGCCCGTGACTCGCGAGCGATCATGCTGACCGCAACACGATCGTCGCCGGTAGAACTGCCGACGAAGCCAGCATTTCGGTTTGCGAAAATATCTGAACTATTTCGAGCCGCTAGAATTGTAGTCATAGCGTTCGAACTTCCACAAGATACGGTCGCCCGCTTTGAGCGATTGAGCCCCGGCCCCCTCGTCCGCCAAGGTCCCATTGAGCTGATAAAGCCAATTGCGCCGGTCGCGTCCGCGACCCTCGTTCTTGAGGTCGCCAATCTGGGTGACCAGCAACGTTTCGCCAGAGCCGATGCGGACGAATTTCGGCCCGTGCGGTTGGCCATCGGTCAGTTTCACGGCGTCGGCGACCGTCATTGCCGGCTTCCAGGGGAGCCGCGTGAAGTGGACTTCAACGCCATCGCCGAAGTCGACAACCATCTCGACCGTTTCGGCGGTCGTGGCTTTACTCGCCGCGGCCGCGGCTGGCGAGGGCTCCGCCGCCGCGGCAATCGCGCCGGACCACGCGAGCAGCACCGCGGTCACGACGCCGAGCATGGCGCCGAAACGTCTATCTGCCTTGGATACCGAGCCCATGAATACCTTCCTTGCTAAGCGCGACACGCGGCGCGGGACACACTGCGCCCGCGGCCGTAAACCTGCGGCGCCGCCCGAGCCGGCCGAAACCCGGAACTGAGCGGAGCGTGCGGTCGCCCGCCCGCACCGGCGTTTTCGGTAGTCGTTAGTGTGCTCTTGGATTCTTCGCCCAGTGGCCTTTAACGTCGTGCCCGTCTCTCTTGTGCTCCCTGACCCAGTGCTTGGCCGGGAGCCCGTTGCCTTGTGGTGGATCGTCAGCGAGACCGAGTTGAGGTTCAATGCGGCTCAATGGGATCGATTCGGATTTCGCTGATTGTCTGGACATGAGGCTCCGGGTTTTGTCCTTTTCGGGCGTCTTGTTTTGGAATCGCATTGGCGGCGATTACGATCAGTCCGACGACCGCCGCAACGACGACTAGAATCACGATCAAGATCGCGACACAAAACCCAGGGCGTTTCATCGTTTCTTTCGCCGCTTTTCAGGAATCGCGTCCCTGGCGGATATCAGCGCCCAGAAAATGAATCTCGAAAACTCCGGGAAACACACGGCCACGAAAACCGCGAGCGCGATCGCCACGAGGGTCGACAGGCCGACAAGTATTATCAGCACGAATGGCATTGAATCACGGCATTTACTTCAGCTCGAAAGGAACGTCCAGATGAATTCGACAACCGACTCTTATCCCGAATCGCCCGGTGCGATCGTGTTTCACCGGGAGTCTCGGGCTACAATCTCCTGCCGTCAGCATCAAAGGATAGCATGGCTCGGGCCGCCCTCGAATGGCCCGCGGTGAAATAGTCCGCGGGAGTTCGCGGCGCGGCGGCGCCCGGCCGGCGCGACTCGGGTTGTGCCGTGCGCGGCGAGTTTGTCATAATCAGCAGCCCGTCGGGATTCCGCCGCTTCGCGATCCAAGGAAAGCGCGTTTCATGAAAGTGCTGTTCAATACCTATTCGACGGCGTTTTTCTGCCCCGGCGGCGGCGAGGTGCAGTTGCTCAAGACGCGCGAGCACTTGCAGCGGCTCGGAGTCGAGGTCGATCTGTACAATCCCTGGGCGCCGGCGGTCGAGCACTACGATATCGTCCACATGTTTTCCGCTCGCGGCGGCTCGTGGCCTTTTCACGACGCGGTGCGCGAGCGCGGAGTGCCGCTCGCCTTGTCGCCCATTTTGTGGCTGAAGAACGGTGGCGGGCAGTTTCCGATCCACGATATTTTTCACCTCTTCCATCGTAGCGACATCGTGCTCCCCAATTCGGCCGCGGAGCTCGAAAGCTTCATGTATTTCTACGATCTGCCGCGATCGCATTTCCAAGTCGTTTACAATGGAATCGATCCCTCGCTAGCCCGGGGACCGGGGCCGGAACTGTTTCACGCCAAATTTCCCCATCGCGATTTTCTGCTCTGTGTCGGCAATGTCGAGCCGCGTAAGAACCAGCTCGGGCTAGTCCAGGCTTGCCAAGGACTCGGCCGCGCGTTGCTCCTGGTTGGTGGAGTGCGCGAAGACAAATATCTGGCCGATTGCCTCGCCGCCGGCGAAGGCTTTACCCACTATCTCGGCCGCTTCGAGCCGGAAAGCGATCTGCTCAAGAGCGCCTATCAAGCCGCGGCGGCTCATGTGTTGGCGAGCCATTTCGAAACACCGGGCCTCGCGTCGATGGAAGCCGCCTCGTTGGCGACGCGCGTGGTGAGCACGGATGAAGGCTGTGCCCGCGAGTATTTTGGCGACCTGGCGCATTATGTGTCGCCGACCGATCGCGCGAGCATTCGGGCCGGGATCGAGCACGCGTTGGCCGACACGCGCGACCCCGGCGCCTTGCGAGCCCGGATGCTCGATGCCTTCACGTGGCGCCACACCGCCGAGCAAACCCTGGCGGCCTACGAAGAAATCCTCCGCCGCAAACCCCGCCGCGGTTAGGCGCGGACTTTCAATACCGGCCCTTGTAGATGCTCGCCTCGCGCACTGCGCCGGCCGCCGGAGCGCCGGGAGTCGTCGGCGCCTTGCCGCGATTTTCCACGAAGAGCAGTAGCTCCGAGCGGGCGCCGTTGTTGAGCGACAGCGTGGTCGGCAATCCGCCGGTGGTGGCGGGGCTCGGCGACGCCACCACGCCCAGGCTCACGAGCAGCACCTGATCGACCGGCCAGCGAAACCGCTCATGCAGCCGCACGCAACTCATTTGCGGCACTTCGATCTTGGTGCGCTGCCGCGGCGAAATTGCGGTCGGCACGTCGATATTCACCGCCAGCATTCGTTCGACCTGATCGACATGGCACTTGAGCACCGCGTCGATCGTGCGCCCATCGACCGACAATAGCGGATTGAACTCCAGGCTGAAGCCTTCATCGATTTGTCCTTGCTCGGGAGCGAAGCCGGGCCAGACCGCGGCGTTGATCGATACATTGCGCACATAGCTTCGCGGCTTCATCAGCGACACGACGCTCGATTGTCCGTTGTGGACCAGCAAATGCGGCGAGCCGTGTTCCCGAAAATCCGTGCGTTTGCGCAGATCGGCCATCACCATCGTCGCGTCTTCCTTGGCCAGCAGCCAAGCTTGCGCGCCCTGGCTCTGCACATTCACGCTTTTGAGCACCGAATGCGCCTTGGCCCGCCAGTTGGGGCTGTTGAGTGTGATGATGCGAATGCCGAAGGCCTGGGTTTCGGCCTCGCTACTCACGAACCGATCGACGATATCGCTTACCACCGCGTGGATTTCGGGCGTATGGTACACGCTCAATGTTCGCTTGTTGGCCATGAGCAGGCCCAGCGGCTCACCGTGCCATGTCTCATGGCCGGTCTCGCGCAAAATCCAGTCGACGATCGCTTGTTCCGGCCGATTCGTCGTCGTCACTCGAGTCGTGTAGGGGCTGATGTCGTAGTCGCGCCATTCCTGGCCGGCGTCGTTCGGCAGCGTCGAGGGACCGCGCGTCACGCGGGCTAGCGGCTGGCGATTGGCCGTGGTCGTCGGCTGCAGCGGAGTGATGCCATCGCTCGGCGGCAGCGAACCGCTCGCCGGACGTCCGCCGGGAATGCGCCAGTTTTGACCGGCGGCTTCCCCAGCGGGCGGCGGGGCGTAAGTCGACGGGGGCTGAGCCGCCAAAGGAGCGCGGTAGCCGAGCGCCTCCAGCGCCAGGCAAAGCCAGCAAATGCGTATCATGGCGGCCTCCGTGCCAGCATCGAGATAAAACAAGCGGCGGAGTATAGGCGCCCTGCCCACCGCCAGCAAGAGCGATCGCGCGCCATCGATCTTGCGGAGTGCTAGCGAGTGATAGCCCCCTTCGCCCGGGCGCTTTGCGCGTTTTCATCATCCGCGGCGCCGGTCTAGAAATCGCCCAATTTTTGCGTCGTGTCGATGTGCCCGTCGCGGTCCGATCAAAAGCTTCGTGGCGCGCCGGTTGTTACGAGCACTATTCTTTTTTTCCCGGCTTCGATTCGCCCGCGGCGCGGAAGTCGCCTGCCACGACCACGACCATTTTTTCCGGCGCCAGATACTTGCGAAGCGCCGCTTGGACCTGGGCGGTGGTGAGCGAGGCGATTTTCTTTTCGAGTTCGGTATAGTAGCGCATCGTGCGCCCGACATAAGCGGTGTCGTTCAACTCGCTCGCCAGGACCGAATCGCGCGAGCGGCTCACCTGCTGCTGGTCGAGATAACCTCGTTTGGCTTTTTCGAGTTCCTCGGAAGTCACGCCGTCCTTGAGCAGGCGTTGGAGTTCCTCGCGGATCGCCACGATCACCTTGTCGGTGTTTTGCGGATTCGAGATCGCATAGATCGAGATCGCGGCCCGCGGATCGAACGAGTCGGCCGAGAACATGGACCCGACTCCGTAGGAGAGCCCCTCCTTCTGCCGCACCCGGTCACCGAGGCGACTCGAAAGCGAGCCGCCTCCGAGAATATAGTTTCCGATCAACAGCGCCGCGTAGTCGGGACTATCGTCTTTCATGGCAAATGCTTGGCCAGCGAAGTACACCGCGTTGGCCTTGTCGGGCGTGTCGATGCGCTGTTCGCCGCTCTTCACATCGGGGAACAGCTTCTTCGGCAGTCGGGCATAGGACTGCTTGCCGTTCCACGAGGCAAACATCTCGCGGAGCGCGGGCAGGCAGGCATCGGTGTCGAAGTCGCCCACGATCGCAATCTCAGCGGCTTGCGCCGAGAAAATCCGCGTGCAGTTTCCGAATCTGGTCGAGCTTGAGCGCCTTGTCGCGCGCAATTTCCTCGGCCACGCTCGGAATATAACGCACATCGCTCTTCTCGAAGGGCGACAGCGCGCGGCGCATGCGTTCGATCGCCAGCGATTGCGGATCGGTCAAACGCTCATCCAGCGCGGCGAGCTTCTGGCCGCGCTGAATTTCGAATTCCTCGTCGGGCAGCGACGGGTCGCGCACGATTTCGCGGAGCAATTCCAGCACCGCGGGCAACTTGGACCGCTTGGTTTCGATTCGAAAGGTCACGCTGCCCACATCGCCGCTGGCGGCGAGCGAGGCTTCGTTCTTATCGAGCGTGTCTTGAATCTGCTGGCGCGAGAGGGTCTTCGTGCCGCGAGTCATGAGCATCGGCAGAAACTCGGCGGCCGATTCGTAGCCCTTGAGGTTTTCGAGCGAGCCGTAGCGGAGCGTGAGTCGCAGGCTCACGGTTTCGCCCCGGGTCTTCTTGGGCAACAGGGCCAGCTTCACCCCGGGCGTCGGATTCGATCGCTTGGCGCGAGCCTCGACATTGGCCGGCGACACATCAAACGCCTCGCCCGCCGCCATCGCCGCGCGGCCATGATAGTCGGCGAAAAGCCGAGCCGTGTCGGGCGACTCGGGCACCGCGGCGCGGACCACCTTTTCGGTCGGAATAAAGAGGCCCACCGTGCGGTTCGTTCGCATCAGATACTTCGCCGCGACGCGTTTCACATCGTCGCGCGTCACTTTTTCAATGCGATCGCGATTCAGGAAATAGAGCCGCCAATCGCCCCGCGAGGCCCAGTCGCTGAGGTTCACGGCCACATGGCTGGTATTGGAGGCCATGAGCTCGCGATTCTTCAATATCTGGCGTTTCACGCGCTCGATCTCTTCGTCGCTCACGCCTTCGCTGGCGATTTTTTCGGCGACATCGATGAGCACGTCGCGGGCCGTGTCCAGCGAGCTGTCCTTGCGCACTTCGGCCTGCACTTCGAAGACGCCCGGATCGTGGTATTCGGTCACTCCCGCGCCGACATCGGCGGCCAAATGGGTTTCGACGAGCGACTTATAGAGCCGACCCGCGGGCGGAGTTTCGAGCACTCCGGCGAGCACTTGCAGGGGAGCGCTATCGGGATGCGAGGCCGAGGGCACATGCCACACCGCACTGACCAATCCTAGATCGCCCACGCGGCGGAGCGTCACCAGGCGCTCGCCATCTTGCGGCGGCTCCTCGGTGTAGGAGGCCACGATTTTCTTGGCCGACTTGGGTATCTCGCCGAAATGCTTCTCGATCAGTTTGAGCGCCTTCTCGGGCTCGAAGTCCCCGGCCACGACCAACATCGCGTTGTCCGGCTGGTAGTACTTGCGATAGAAGGCCTGCAGATTGCCGATCGGCACCCGTTCGATATCGCTGCGGTTTCCGATCGTGCTCTTGCCGTAGTTGTGCCACTCGAAGGCGGTGGCCATGACGCGTTGGTTGAGCAGCACTCCCGGCGAGTTTTCGCCGCGCTCGAACTCATTGCGCACCACGGTCATTTCGGTAAACAGGTCTTCTCCGCGCACATAGCTGTTCACCAGTCGATCGGCTTCGAGCGCGAGGGCGAATTCGAGATTGTCGTTTTCGGCCGGCAGGGTTTCGTAATAGTTCGTGCGATCGACGCTCGTCGTGCCGTTGTAACTGGCGCCGCGATCCTTGAGCACCTTGGGAATCGCCGGATGGTTGGGCGTGCCTTTGAAGAGCATGTGCTCGAGCAGATGGGCCATGCCGGTCTCGCCGTAGCCTTCTTGCCGCGAGCCGACGAACACGGTCATGGCCACCGTCACCGTGGGCTTCGAGTGGTCGGGATAGATCAGCACTTGCAGGCCATTGTCGAGGCGATATTCGGTGATGCCCTCGACCGACTCGCCTTTGACGATGGCCGCTCGCGCCGTCCGGAAGCCGGCGCCGCAGAAGATCGCCGCCACCGTGAGCAGGGCGAGCGCCACGTTCGCCGCGAAATGCGATCGCTTCATCGCCCGACCATCGTCCGGCGAACCTGTCGCTTGAGCGAATCGATCGAACCCGAGAGGACCGGAGCACCGCGGAACATTCGTGAACATGCAAGACCTTTCGACGACGGGAGACGGCAGGCGGAATGGTGGCCAAATACCCCTAAAAGCCGGCTTGGGCAACCGGCGTCGGGTCAGGTAGTTTAGCAAAACTTTGCGACCCGCACAGCCAGAGGGAATCGGCTCGGAACACCCGGGCCGCGCCGCGGGATTTCGAGGACAAGAGCCGCAAAAGCCGGGCCGAGGCCGAACTCTGGGCGTCAAAGTCGGTGGAATCGAAAAAGCCGTGCGCGAGCGGTCGGCGAAAAACCTTCGGCGAGCGAGGTTGATTTTTGTTTGCCGCGGGCGTCGAAAGTACTAAAATTGCTGTTGGGGCCGAAACGAGCGGTCCGCGAGGCTTTCTTTTGCAGGCGAGGGCGACATGTTTTATATTCAGCGAACACGAATCGCGGCGCTATCGGCGGGCGCGATTTTCGATTGTTGCGGCGCGCGGCGGGCGGCGATCACCAGCGGCGCGCTTTTGATGATGCTTTGTCTGGGCGATCTGGGACTAAATGGTCTGGGGTTGGGCGCCTCGCGCCGATGGCGCAGGGGTCCGTCAATCCCCAAGAGGTCGCCGCGATGATGACGGTGAGCCCCTATCTGAATCTGCAAGGCAATGTGTTCGGCAACTTGCCCCAATTTCAAAATCAGGTGCAGCCGTTTACCAACACACAGCGAAATCTCGGGCAGCAAAGCGGCCAGATTCAGAGCCTTCAGCAAGGCGCGGCGCGGCAGGCCGCCGCCGGCTCGACCGCTCGGCCGCGCAACAGCACCTTCGGCAGCCGCAACGCCAGCGCTCTGACGACGGGGCACTCCACTCGCTTCATGACCTATTCGCACTACTATCCCACGCCCGCCGCGCGACGATGATGATCTCGCCCCGATCCTTGTCGCGTGACGCATGGGCGATCGATTCCGCGCCGCGATCATGGGCGCCCGCCTCGACCGACAAATCGCCCTCGCATATTGGATCGGTCGCGCGAACTCATTGGCGAATTCCCCGCCGGGCGTCAACCCAAGCGATCTTCCTGGGACTGCTTGGCGCGGCTTTGGGGCTATTTGCTCCGCGGCCGCTCCTGGCTGGCGGTGGACCCGAAAATGTGATCGTGGTGGTTAACTCCGCGAGTTGGGCCTCGCAAACGATCGCCAATCACTTTATCGAACTGCGTCGAATTCCGACCAACAACATTTTCTATATCGCCTGGGAAGGACCGCTCGACGCGATTACGGTCGACACATTCCGCGACAAGATCCTCGGCCCCGTGCTGGCGAATATCGATCGTCGCGGGCTCTCGGGACAGATCGACCAGATCATCTATTCGAGCGACTTGCCCTACGAGATCAATCTCACGGCCGATCTCCATGGCGGCGCGACTCCCCCGCAGCTCAGCCCGAGCGGCTCGATCACGGCGGCGACCTATTTTTGGCCGCTTGTGATGCAACACAACCCTCTATGGATCGGCCTCCAAACCAACCAGTACATGCGCTCGGCGGCGAACCGAACCACCGCGGCGGCCACGCACGGCTTTCGCTCTTGGTATGGCTGGGGCGCCGATGGCGAGTTGCTCGAAGCCGGCGGCAGCCATTACATGATTTCGGTCATGCTCGGCGTGACGAGCGGTCGCGGCAACTCGGTGAGCGAGGCCGTGACCTGCTTGCGCGGGGCGCCGTGGTCGATGGCACGAGCCCGCGCGGCGCGTTCTACTTCATGCGCGGCGACGATCCGCGCGTCCGAGCGCGATCCGGCGGCTTCGAAGCGGCGGCGGCCCAATTGCACAAGCTCGGCATGAAAGCCGAAATGCTCGACGGAGTGCTGCCCGATCACAAACCCGATGTGCAAGGCGCCATGCTCGGCGCGGCCGACTATTCCTGGTCGAACTCCGCGAGCCGAATTCTTCCCGGCGCGATTTGCGAAAATCTCACCAGCTTCGGCGGAGTGCTCGCCGAAGGCGCCTCGCAAACTCCGCTCACCGAACTGATCCGCGCCGGCGCCGCGGGCTCGAGCGGCACGGTCGTCGAGCCCTATGCCTTTCAAGACAAGTTTCCCGTGCCCGAAATCCATGTCCATTATGTCCGCGGCTGTTGTCTGGCCGAAGCCTACTATCAATCGGTCTTCGGGCCCTATCAATTGCTGATCGTCGGCGATCCGCTCTGCCAGCCCTGGGCGCGGATTCCGGAGGTGACGCTTCCCGACTTCTCGGCCGATCAACCGGCGCACGGCACGATCGCCTTCAAAGCCGCGCTCAAAACAAAGTCGAGCGCCGGCGCTACCCCGCCGAGCACGGCCGCGCCGCGCATCTCGAGCTCTTCGTCGATGGCCGCCGCCATGCCCGCGCGCCGAAGGCGCGCCGCTGCTGCTCGACACCACGCAATTGATCGATGGTTTTCACGACACTCGCGTGGTGGCGATCACCAGCGACGCGATCGAAACCCAAGGCCGCACGCCGCCGATGCAACTCGAGGTCGACAACCGCGGCCATCGCATGTCGCTCACGGCCGAGGGCGGCGAACACCACGAGTGGGATAAGCCGCTGGTGCTCAAAGCCGCGGCCCTCGGCATGATCGGCGGCGTCGTGTTTCACAATGGCCGCGTGCTGGGCAGCTTTTCAGGCGACGAGGGCGAGGTGATCCTCAATCCGCGATTGCTCGGCATTGGGCCGGTGACGATCGAGGCCCGCGGCGTGTCGAAAAACGGCCCCGACGACAGCGTGGCGGCCCGACCGTTGCGACTGGCCATTCGTCCGCCGGCGCCGCTTGTGTCGCGGGTGGATTTGAGCAAGAAGTCGCTCTCCCGCGGCATGTTGCTCAAGCTGGCCGATGGCAAGGTGGTGCCGATTCAAGATACCCGCGATCCCAAATGGCTCGCCGCGGCGGGCGTCAAACCGGGCGAGCGCTACGAGCTCGATTCCACATTCAATGTCGCGGCGAGCGATGTTTATCAGTTCCAAATTCGCCGCGAGGGCGAACTATCGCTGCGCGTCGATCGAACCGTGGTGCATGCGGGCGGCCCGGCCACGGCGTCGGAATTGGTGTTCGCCCCGGTGCCATTGGCCGAGGGATCGCACCGACTCCAGATCGTGGGTCGCGCGGGCGGGACCGTCGGCCTGCAAATTGCTTTCGGCGGCCCCGGCGCCGTGAGTCTCGAAGGCGCCCGCTTTCGCCACGAAGACTGATCTCGCCTTGCACTGTATAAAATAGCCGCGACCTACTCCCAGCCGGAGTGCAACGCGGGCAGTCATCGAGCCCGCCGCCGGCTCACTCCTTCTGTTCGCTGGGCGGATGCAAGAGCACGCCCACTTGGCGAAAATTCGTCTGCTGCAAGCGGTCCCAGAGCTTGCGAAACAGCGGGTCGAGCTCGCCGCCATGCACCTTGACCGCGATCGTCATGATGTTTTCTTGTTGAACCGGAATATGATTGGCCGCCATCACATCGGCGGTGCCCAAGCGGTTGCCGAGCGAGAGAATCGTGAAAGGACCGATCACTTCGCTCTTGCCGCTCCCGCGATCAAGCGCCGGCGGGGGTGTCGGCTCGCTCGCGTCGGGGTCGGCTGGCGTGGGCAGACCGACCGTGGCCTGCGGCTTCGCGACGATAAACGACACCTGATTGCCCGGAACCACCAGCGAGGTGACCATGGCGCTGGTGTCGACCGGAATACCGATCGCCCTGGTATCGGCGCCGGCGAACTTAAGCTCGGCCGGGGGTGTTTTCAGGTCTTGCCGCAGCAGCAATTCGCCGCCGGTATATTGCCGCTTGGGGCTTTGGCCGATCACGGTGGCGCGATCGCGATAGTAGTATGCGAAGTGTTGCAACTGGCCCACGGCGTTGCGCGGAATGTCGACCGGCACCAACTGGTCTTCGCGCAAGGGATCGCCGCGGCGCACCGTGACCCCCTCGGCGATTCCGATGAATTGCACTTTTTCGACATCGCGCGAGCGCTGGTCGAGATAAAACCAATTGAGCCCCGCCCCGGCGATGCCGAGCACGAGCGCGATCAAGAGACCCTGCACGCTTTTCATGGCGTCTCACTCGCTGTTTGAATGGCGACGACTGCCGCCGAGATGAAGCCCGTCAGGTTGCCTTGGCCATCGGGCATGATTTGAATATCGATCGTCGCGGGACCGCTCGGTTGGACTTGCTCGAAACGTGCCCGCCACGCGCCCCGCTCGTCGCACGACCAAGGACCACTCGCCCCCCAGCCGCGGCCGCCGAGCGCCTCTTGGTAAAAGTGAATCCATTGGGCGGGCGAACCCGGGCCGGCGATCGCCGATAACCCCGCGCCGCTCTCGTCGGAAATCGCCAGCGTGGTTCGAGCGCCAGGCGGTAGCGGGATCCAATTCCGCCGCGAGCCGACGTTGCGCCGCGAACTCGCTCCGGACCCCGAGCCGAGCGGCCGAGGTCCGGCGTTGGCCTCGCCTTCGCCCGCCGAAGCATGGGCCACATAGAGATGCCAACGATCCTCGTCCGCGGGGATCGCCAATCCCCAGGCTACCACGCGTCGCTCGGTCGCGCCAAGCGAATCGCCCGACCCGCCGCGCGGGCCGTCTCGCGCGGCGCCCGATCGCTTGCCCGGCGTCGACCGCGTGGCCACCGCCAGCGGAACGCCCTCGGGCGCGGAATAGATTTCGCCGCCATCGCCTTGAAACACCGGAGTCATTGGCGCGCACACGCGCCAGCAACCGGCTTTCGGCCGGTGTGACGCCGAGCGGCCGATCGGCCAAATGTTCTCGGCAGTCGGCGATGAGCGCCTGTCGCGCATCGCGCCACGAGCCATGCACGACCCGGCGCTGCAATTGATGGGCGAGCGAACCGAACTCGAGCTCCAGCGGCTTGCCATCGGCGCCGCTTAAGTCGAGCGAGCCCGCGGTCATATCCAGCGGCGCGGAATGGGCTGCCTCCGGCTCGACGCGATACCAAGCGATGAGTTGGCGACCGATGCCCAGGGCCAAGACCAGGACCACGGCCGTGGCGAGCAGGTTGCTGGTCCAGGCGGTGATGCGGCGGCCGAGCGTGGCGAACGATGCGGCTGGTTTCGCCGCGTGGGGTAAGCGCTTTGGCTTGAAGAATGGCGCCATCGAATCACGAAGGGTCCCTAAAAGCACGCGGCGCCCCCCAAAAACCGATCAGAGTCGGACATCATTGGGGCTGCTGCTGTTGCATTTGCCGGTACATGTTGGTGAAGAAGTTAATCATGCGTTGCGCCACGCTCTCGATCTTCGGCTGGGTCGAGCCTTGGATATGATCGATCAGCCGCTGTACCTGATTCTGACGAATCGACTGCTTGTCGAGGCTGCAAAAGTGATGCAGCCGCGGGTGGAAATCATGATAGTGCCCATAGAAGGCGAGTATCTGCGGATCGCGGTCGAGCGTCATCCACTGGGCCTGGAGCGGCGACGAGTAGATCGCCACCACGGAGCTGACATAAGCCTGATTCAGATCGCCGCTCACTTGGGGAAACTGATAAATCACCGGCTCGCGAAGTTGCTGGTTACTGCCGAGCCCCATCCGCTGATATTGCCAAGCATTGTCGAGCAGCGGGTGCTTGAGATCGAACCGCGTGGGCGGCAGCGCCTGGGCCAGCATCGCCATCGAACGAACAATATCGGATTGGCCCAATTGCAGGCCCGTGGTCGGATCGAGCAAATTGCGATTCACGGTCACTTGGCCGATCGTTTGCCCGCGGGCCACCGGCTGATCGATCGACGAATCGGCGAGCACCGTCAGCGAATTGCCCTGGGCCACGCTTCGGGATGCATTGTTCGGCCAATTGGCCGGCTGCGTCTGGGCGCCCGAGCGCGGCCAGCGAGCGCTCCACACCACATCGCGGGCCACCATCGCCGCGCGAACCTTCCAGCTTCCGTTCACGCCGACGTTGATCGTGAGCGCCATCACCATGAGCAAGAGCGGCAAGGCGAGCACCAACTCCAGCGGCGCGAGCCCAGAGCGAGCCGCGGGGCGGGGCGAGCGAGGCCATGATGGGCGGAAGGATTGGAGCATGAACGGGTTCGGTTTGCGGTTTTCAGTTAGCACTCGGGGGCGGCGCTCAAGGGGGCGGGGGCTAGTGGTTGTAAAGCAAGCTCCAGTTCACATCGGTTCCCTGGCCGAGCGAGGGAACTTGTGGTTGCTGGGCGCCCTGAGCGTACATGGGCGGGGGCGTCGACAGAATCACCGGGATGTTCGTGCTCACGGCCGGCACGAGTTTGACGGTCCAGCTTTGATTCATCAGGCTCCAGCGCGTGTCCTTGCCCTGGCGAACGACTTGTCGGGTGTTGGCGCCGCCGCCGCCGGTGTTGGTGGGCGGACCGCCGCTGCCGGGCAGGGTGGCGATATTGCCCGGCACGCCGCCGATCGAAATTCCGGGATTCGAGGTCGTGTTCGAGGTGTAACCCCACACGAGCCGATTTCGCGGCACATAGAGCAGAATCTCGGCGAAGGTCTGGCTGCTCGAGGGATCGGGGTTTGTAAACAGCCCCGGCAATATCTCCGGGACCGGCGGCCAATACGCCACGCCGACGAAATGATAGTCTTGCTCGAGATAGTTGTTGTCTTGAGGGCCATTGGCGGCCCGAAGCTGGAAGGGCAAATTCGTCGTGGGGTAATCCTGATTGAGCAACTTATTGAGCTGGCCGCATGTGAATCCGCGCCACAGCGAGCCAAACTGCGACATCTTGGCCAGCGAGTCGAAGGCCGACATCATTTTGCTGTTCCACTGCCGCAGATAGGCATGGGCTATGTGGTCGCGCTCGTGGCGCGCGGCGTTCATGTAAGCGGCTTGATTCGCCGATTGATCGAGCTCGGGATCGATCACCGGCAGCGTTCGTAGCGCGGTCTCGCCATCGCCGCCCACGGCTTGCCCGCTGGTGCGCCACAGGGCCGCCTGCATCACGCCCCGCGGCGAATTCGTGGCGCCGCTCGTCGTCGTGTGCAATTGACCGTGCTGTCGCGTGATTTCATTGGCCGCGAGCTGCGAGAGCCGCGGCGTGGCGGCGGTGAGCGCTGCGCTCGAACTTGGGAATCAATTCCTGGGCCAAGATCATTTCCCATGTCGGCAACACGCTGTCCGACATCGCGCCGATCCAATCGCTGTACGAATCGACCATCTGCCGTTCCATGGGAACTTTTTGCGAAATGGCCGGTCCCAGCGCCGCGAGCTTCGGAATCGGCGCCTGACTAAAGCTGGGCGCCACGGTGCTCCAAGCCGCCAGAATGTCGGGCGTCAGGCTCTGGGCATTGCGATCGCGCCCTCGCGCAAGATGGCGGTCGTGGCGAATACATCGCAGAGCAAATGGTTCATGAAGGCTAGCGTGTTCATGCCCCGGGCAATTACGATGCCGCCCGAATAGGTCGCGGCGTCGGCGGCGTTTTGCATTTTGACTTTGCCGTCGACCTGATAGGCGACATTCATCACCATGCCGAGCAGCATCGCTAGGATCATGAACGCGAAGACCGACACGATGCTCATCGTGCCTCGCTGGTCGCGATGCAGCCGGGCAAGCAGCCCCGCGGCGATGCGTGGTTCAAGGATTGTAGACATATTCGAGCACCGGTTTTTCGCCTTCGAGCATCAATGTGGTCGCGGCGGTAAGCGTGTAGGTATAGAGCCCGCCGTTTTGCTGAATGCTCGCCGCCACCTGATCGGGCGCGCCACTGGGAACCATTCCGCCGCCGGGGCCGTCGGAACTCGACGAGGCGCCGGCGCTGGAATACGAGGTCGTGGGAGTGAACAGCAATCGGCCAGGGCCAGGCAGCAGGGCCAACTGGTGCGTGACCGTGACCGTGACCGAATCTTGGAAGCCGAGCTCATTGGAGCGATATTCGTAGATATCATCGCCAACGTCCCAGGTGGCCAGCGGCGGCTCGATCGACTGCGACGGATGCACGAACGTGATCTGAATATTCGTGGCCGCGGCGCTGTAGGCCAATTTGTTGAGCAGTCGCTGGGCAATCACGGAGTTTTGGTTGTAGGATGTCGGCGCGAGTTTCGCATAGGCATGGTTGACCACCGTGTTGAGCCCGCCCACGGCGGTTGTGTTCACGCCGGCGATCGGTCGCGAGGGGCTGATCGGCGCAGGCGAGCACGGCGGCGTTGAGAATTCGAGCGTACTTGGGGCTGCCCGGCTGAATGAGGTATTCCGTGCCGCCGCCGGTTCCGGTTTGATTCTGAGCCACGGAATACGAACTAATACAGTTCGGACCTTCGCCGATGGTGGGCGTGGCGGCGGGAATCCACACAATGGCGGACCGCGCGGCGGCCACGGCCGCGTATTCCACGACCATTTGCGCCAGCATCAACTGGCCGGCCTGCACCATGAGCATGAGGGTCATGACAAAAAACGGCAGGGTGAGCACGAAGCTCAAGGTCTGCACGGCGCCCGACTGATCGGCGTGGAGCGAGCGGAATCGCTGGGCGCCCAAGTTCCGCCGGCCAATCGCGTCAGTAGCCGCAGCGCGATCGCCAGCCCCACGACGAGCAGCAGCCACGGCAACACATGGAGCACGGCGCCGCGATGCATGAATCTTGCCTCAGACGCGTTTAATGCGAGCGATCAATACCAGCCCCAGTGGCGGCTCGCCAGCACGATTCCCAGCGCCGCCAGCGCTGCGGCGCGAGAAAGAGCGGCGCTTCGAGTTCCCGGCGTTCTTCACTGGTCAGCGGACCCCAGTACGCAATCCGTAGTATCCACGACAGTTGTCTGGCGAATCGGCCCACCAGCCGCCACGCGCCCACGCGCCAGATCAACAACACAAGCGACACGCCGGCGCCGACGACGAAAGTCCAGAGCAACGTCTCGACGCCACGATCCAAACCCAGGAAGGCGCCGATCATGCCCAGCAGCTTGACATCACCCCCACCGATGCGAAACAGCACATAACAGAGCACCATCGACCCGCCGCAGGCCACCAGTCCCCAAGCGCTATCGGCGAGCCCCACCCATCCGATCGCCTCTCGCCAAGCAGCCAGCTTTTCCACGGCGCCGATCCCGGCCGCTTCAGCACGGCGCTCGGCGAGCGAGCCGGCGGCATTGAGCGCCAGCGCCGCGAGAATGCCCGGATACGTAAGCTTGTTGTAGATTCTTCGCCAGCGGAGATCGGTATACGTGGCCACGGCGACCAAGATCACCAGGAGCGCGGCGACCGCCATGCGGTGTCTCCCGCTCTCATGAAGTTCGGACCAACGGACCGATCACGCGTCGATTGCCGCTTGGTTGCGCATGGCTCCTTGATGTTCGATTGCCTCTTGGCTTTTAACTGTTCCTCGGCTTTAAACGGCCCCGCGGTTATCGACGGCCCCTTAATTATCGACAGCCCCCTAATTATTGACAGCATTGTTCGCGCCATTTTCCAGGTTCGTCATGCCGGTCGTGAAGTAGGTCTTAATTCGCGGCCAGCCGACTTTGATCAAGTAGATCAGAATCGGCAGCGCGATCACGCCCACGACGAGAATCGTCTCCAGGCTCACGGCGCCGCGCTCGTCGCGATGGATATCGGCAAACAATTTCCGCAGGGAGCCTCCACGCGGCGATCCTGTTCGTAATGAACCTGTTCGTGAAAAAGCTCGTTGAAGCATGGCTTGCTCTCTCGTTCTTCTGACCGATGCCGGTCATCGGGCCGCCGGGGCCAGATAACCGCCCGTGCCAGACAATGCTGGGAACCGCTCGCGGGCGGACCGCGCCGCGCTCGAGCGATGAAATGAATGGAATCGACCGCGCCGCCAGACGCGCGCGGCGGCAGCTACTATTCTAAACGAAATCACATGAACGGCCAGGACACCAACAAGCAAATCATCTGGTAAACCAAGTTCATAATACGCGGACCCGCCCACAAGATGAAAGCGGCCAGCGGCAAAATCACGCCCAAAAGCAGCATCGCATCGAGCGAGGCCACGCCAGGTCTAAGCCCAGCCCCCCGCACCCCAGCCCCCCGCACCCCAGCCCCCCGCACCCCAGCCGCCCGCACCCCAGCCGCCCGTCGCCCGGCTCGCGGGGCCTGGTGAGGAACTCGCGTCGCCGAGAAAGCGGCGCCTGTCGTCGCCCGGTAAGGTTTGGCATCGGTCGACTTCGGCTTGCGGGTTTGCGCATATATCGCGCCCGCGCCTCGCGCCGGTCGCGCTCCCGCCGCGAAGGCTCTTGGCGGCTCGATGGGTCGCGGGTACGAAGACATGGCGGTAGGGACCGGTCTCATGGCACGGAGATCGAGAATCGAAGCAACGCCCAGCGATGCAACCGGCCGCGCGCGACTTTCCTAAATCGATTCGCATGCTTTGCCGCGAATTATTCCCGCGAGCGGCCAGCGCCAAGCGAATCGAGAGGCCGTCACCTCGAAATTTCCCGCGACCGCAAACCGAGCGTCGAGCGACATTGCAGGTCAGTTGCGATTCCATTCTAGCCAAAAAGCGCAGGAACAGCAACTATTTATGTTTTGGCGAACGAGCGATCGAAGGCCCGGCGCAGTTCTTATCCGGCGATATGCACGACCAAATGCGCGAGCGCCACGATCATCCACCATGCCGCTACCACGCTCGTCGCCAAAATCCCCGCGAGCCCCAACACCAGCGCACGACAAAGAACCAGTCGCCCGCGCGAGCGCGGCGCTCGTCCGCCCGAGTCGCATGCACGTGGCGCCGCAGCAATTCCACGTTTTTGAGATTCGCCTTCCAATACACGTCAAACGCATCGCCCACCAGCGGCACGGCGCCGAAGATGTAGTCGATGCCCAGGTTCATCGCCATGCGGGCCATCGTCACGCGGGGCACTCCGTAGCGCCGGGCCGCGTTCAAAATGTAAAGCGAGGCGAGCGAGGTGAGCGTGTCGCCGACGCCGGGAATCAGTCCCACGATCGCGTCGAGCCCGAATCGGATGCCTAGACCCGGCACCTCGAACACACTATCCATCCAGCGGGCAAGAAGTTCGATCTCCGGCTCGATCTCGCCCGGAATGTCTTCGTTTCGCGGCGAGAACGACTTGGCGCTCTCGGCCTTGCGAACGAAAGCCGCTCGCAACGGCCAGTTCGAGCGATCGATTCCTTCGGGAGACACGGCTCTAAATGGAGCGGGCATGGGGGGGCCTGCCGGATTTCTTTGCGGGAAGAATTGCGGAAACGGCGACGCCGGGGGGGGCGCGGCGCAATGAACATCTGGCCCAGGGAGGCGCGCATCCAAATCGCATCGGGCCCTCGACGTTTTACATTCTACGCGAACGGCCTCATGAGAGTTTGACAAGCCAAAAAACCGGCTCAGCCGCTCGATGCCGGGTGGGCGGCGATGTCGGCCGCGATCTGCTCGCTCAGGCGGCCCGCCTCGCGACCAAGTCGCTCGGCGTGTTCCGAGACCACATGACAACGAACCCCGTGATCGCCCAGACGCAGTTCCTCGGGCGACTTCCGCCGGCATATTTCTTTCGCCAGCGGGCAACGCGGATGAAATCGGCAGCCACTCGGCGGATTGAGCGGGCTGGGAACATCGCCCGCCAGCACGATTCGCGACCTGCGACGTTTGGGATCGAGCGAGGGAATCGAGGAGAGCAGCGCATGGGTATAGGGATGCAGCGGAGTGCGATACAGTTCGCGGCTGCCGCCGGTCTCGACGATCTCGCCCAGATACATGACTACGACCCGATCGGAAATATATTCCACCACCGAGAGGTCATGGGAAATAAACAGATAGGTGAGATTGAACTGGGCTCGCAAGTCGGTGAGCAGATTGATGATCTGCGATTGGATCGACACATCGAGCGCCGAGATCGGCTCGTCGAGCACGACGAACTTGGGCTCGATCACCAGGGCGCGGGCAATGCTGATTCGCTGCCGCTGGCCGCCCGAGAATTCATGCGGATAGCGATGCGCGTAGCTCGGGTCGAGGCCCACGCGTTTGAGCATTGCATGCACGCGGTCCTGCCGCTCGCTCCGATCGCCCATGCCATGCACGATCAATCCTTCTTCGATGATCGCCTGGACCGTGAGCCGCGGATTGAGCGAGCTGTAGGGGTCTTGAAACACGATCTGCATGTGGCGCCTCAGGGCGCGCAGCTCGGCGCCCCGGCTCTCGGTGACACTATGGCCGAGAATATCGACATGTCCCGACGTGGGCTCGAGCAGCCGCAAGAGGGCTCGCCCGACCGTGGTCTTTCCGCAGCCCGACTCGCCGACGAGCCCCAAGGTTTCTCCCCGGCGAATGTCGAAGCTCACGCCATCGACCGCGCGGACATGCGCCACGACGCGCGAGAAGAATCCCTTTCGCACCGGGAAATATTTTCGCAAGCTTCGCGCGACGACGATCGTGTCGCCACGATCTTCGTTCGTCGGGCGGCGCTCGGTCGCCGCGGCCATGGGCGATGGCGAATTGTCGAGAGAATCGTTCATGGCGCGGGCGGCTCCTGGTTCGCGCTTGTGCCTAGCGGCTCGGTGGCTGGCGGCGCCGGGGCGGGCGAAGTGGCTGCGCCAGGGGTGTCGAGCGGGCTCACCAGCGGCAGCTCGCCGGCAAAGTGACATCGCGCCGAGTGGCCTGGCGCAATCTCGCGCAGCTCCGGCTCTTCGACCCGGCAACGGTCTTGCACGAACGGACAGCGCGGATGAAATTTGCAGCCCGACGGAAATCGCAGCGGGCTCGGCACCATGCCGGCGATGGTGTTCAATCGCTCGGTCTTCGGCTTGCCCGGCTCGGGCCGCGAGCTGAAAAGCCCGCTGGTGTAGGGATGTAGCGGCCGAGCGAAGAGCTCGCCCACGGCCGCCTGCTCGACCACTTTCGAGGCATACATCACGACCACATCCTCGGCCATTTCGGCGATGATGCCGAGGTCGTGCGTAATGAGCAGCACCGACATGCCCACTTCTTGTTGCAGCTCGCGTAACAGGTCCAACACTTGGGCCTGGATCGTCACATCGAGCGCCGTGGTCGGTTCATCGGCGATGAGCAGCTCCGGATTGCACGCCAGGGCCATGGCGATCATCACTCGCTGACGCATGCCGCCCGAGAATTGATGCGGATAGGCGTCGACCCGCTTCTTGGGTTCGGGAATCCTCACTTTGTCGAGCATCGCGATCGCGCGCTCGCGGGCCTCGGCCTTGCCCACGCCGCGATGCAGCCGGATCGCCTCGCCGATCTGATCGCCCACCGTGAACACCGGGTTGAGCGAGGTCATGGGCTCCTGAAAGATCATCGACACGCGTGCCCCGCGCACCGAGCGCATCGCGCGCTCGGGCAAGGTCGCGAGATCGAGTTCGGCGGCGGCGGTTTGCTTGGGCCGCGCCGCGACCGAAGCGGCGCCGGGCGCCGTGGCCGACTCGCGATGGCCATGGAGCAGAATTCGGCCGCCGGCGATGTAGCCTGGCGGGGTCAAGAGCCGCATGATCGACATGGCCGTGACACTCTTGCCGCAGCCCGACTCGCCGACCACGCCCAAAGCCCTCTGCTTGCCGATGGTGAACGACACATCGTCGACGGCTTTGACCAATCCTTCGTCGGTGGCGAAGTAGGTCTTAAGATGATCGACGGTGACAAGTGGAAGGGTCATGGGCAATGGGGACGCAATCGTGGCGAGAAAATTCTTAAGCCTGTTTGCCGCCTTGGAGTCGGGGATCGATCGCCTCTTGCAATCCTTCGCCGATTAGATTGTACGCGAGCACCGCGAGAAATATCGCCCCGCCCGGAAATACGACCAGCCACCACATATTCAAGTTCTCGCGCGCCGCGCTGAGCAGCGAACCCCAGCTAGGATTCGGCGGCGGCGTGCCCAGCCCCAGGAAGCTGAGCCCGCTTTCGATCAAAATGGCGCCGGCGATGCCAAACGAAATCGGCACCAACACCGGCGCGAGACCATTGGGCAGGATATGGCGAAAGATGATCCTCGGCCGCCGGCGCCGAGCGCTCGGGCCGCGGTGACGAACTCCATCTCGCGCAGCCTCAAGAATTCGCCGCGAATCAGCCGCGCGATGCCGGTCCAATTCGTGAGTCCGAGCACGACCATGATATGCCAGGTCTTTTGCTTGGGAATCACCGCGATCAAGGCCAGAATCAATACAAGCTGCGGCACGCACATCACGACTTCGATCAGGCGACTGATCGCGATATCGACCCAGCCGCGAAAATAACCGGCCAGTGAACCGAGGACGACGCCGATCAGCGTGGCGATGCCCATCGACACGAAACCGACCGAGAGCGCGATCGTCGTGCCATGCACCATTTGCGCGAACACATCGACGCCTTGCTGCGTGACGCCGAACCAGTTGTAGCGGTTGGGGCTGCCTTGATCGTGCATCGGGTTCGCGGGCTGGCCGGGCCATTCGTCTTCATCGATCTGCCGGTAGGGGTCTTGATACACCAGCGGCCAGATCGCCCAGCTCTCGGGGTCTTTCTTCTTCAACCGAGTCGAGTACCGCTTCTGAATGCGATCCTTGAGAAACACGCCGTTCTCTTCCCAACTCGCGTCGAAGTAGCCGAGGCAGGGGAAGTAGTAGTGGCCTTTATAGCGACACACGATCGGCTTGACGCCCACGATGGCCGGCGAGAACACCGCCACCAGCGAAAGCATGCCGACGAACATGAGCGCCGCCATGGCGAGCTTGCGCTTGCGAAAACGCCGCCACACCTCGCCCCAAAATCCGCGCGGCGCCGCCAGCGGAACGTCGGCCGGTCCAGGCTCGGGCGTCGATCGAGGGGCGGTAATGTTCATCGGCAAGTAGCTCGTCGTCGGATTTTCTTCTTCGAGTCGTTCGGGCCGCGGCGATTGTTCAGGAATACGTGATCCGCGGATCGACCACGGCGTAGAGCAAGTCGGCCAGCAATTGCCCCAGCAGGGTCATGCTGGAAAACATCAACACCAGGCCCATGATCACCGGATAGTCGCGAGTGCGGATCACTTCGAAAAACAAACGGCCCATGCCAGGCCAATTGAAGATCTGCTCCAAGATCACGGCGCCGCTCAGCAGGCTCGGCAACGAGAGGCCGAGCAACGTGACCAGCGGAATCATCGTGTTGCGCAGCGCGTGGTGCGCCAGCACTCGCAACCGGGGCAAGCCCTTGGCCCGGGCGGTGCGAATATAGTCTTGCCGCATGACCTCTTGCAGATTCGTGTGGACGAAGCGGCTGTAGTAGGCCAGGGCGCCATAGGTTTCGCAGGCGATCGGCAAGATCGAGTGCTTGAAAACGTCCCAGGTGCGCCCCCACTCCGAGAGCGAATCGTAGTCGTCGCCCACCATTTGCCCGAGCGGCAACCAATTGAGTTTCACCGCGAAAGCGATTTGCAAGAGCAGCGCCGCCACGAAGGTGGGAAACGAATAGAGCATGTAGAGCAGCGTGCTCAGGGCTCGCTCATCGAACCGTCCGCTCCGGGAGGTCATGAACAGCCCCATCGGCACGGCGAGCGCGAAGGTAAGCACCAGCGACGCGCCCGAGAGCAGCAAGGTCGGGCCGACTCGCTGGCCGATCATGGTCGTGACTTTTTCATGCTGCCGGATCGACACATCGAGATCGCCATGCAGCAATCGCATGAGCCAATCGCGATAGCCGACATACCAAGGCTTGTCGAGCCCATAGGCGGCGTGCATCCGATCGATGTCTTCTTGGCTGATCTTGCGGCTGGGGTCTTCGTCCATCTCGAGCGAGAGCGGCGAGCCAGGCATGGCGCGAATCAGCCCATACACGAACAGCGTGATCATCACCAGCGTGAAGATTCCAAGCAACAACCGCTTGGCGAAATAGTTCAGCATGTCCCATCCATCGGCCGGGCTCCGGAAACAGCAAAACGCCTCGAGGCAACGCCGCGCGTCGCGGGAATCATGCTCCGGCTTATTCGGCCATCCAGATGCTCGAAAAGCCGGGACTGTAGTTGAACGGCCCGCGCGGACTGAACTTGTAGCCGCGCAGATGTTTGTCGAATCCGTAAAACGAATTGCGGAAATAGAGGAATGTATACGGCTGCTCGGCGTAGATCAGTTCATCGATCTTCGCGTAGATCGCGGCCCGCTTCGCGCGGTCGAACTCGTGGCGCCCGGCTTCATAGAGTTTGTCGACCTCGGGGTTCGAGAAGCTGACATAGTTCCGCGGCTCGCCGGTCTTCCAGATGTTCTCGCTCGAGTCGGGGTCCGATCCCGCGCCCCAGCCGGCGTGCATCGCCTCGAAGTCCTTGTCATGAGTCTTCTGCTGGAAGGTGGCGAACTCGAGCGGTCGGACATTCATTTTGACTCCGATCTCGTCGAGATTCTGTTGGAGCAATTTGCAAACCTCGATCCGATCGGCAATGTTCGCGCACAACATCGTGAATTCGAATTTCCGCAACTTGCCGTCGATCACCTTGTCGCGCACGCCGTCGTTGTCGTGATCGGTCCAGCCGGCGGCGTCGAGCAAGTCCTCGGCCTTGTCGGGGTCGTGCTTGTAATAGGGCAGCGCCTTCTTGGGCGCCATCCAAGCACTGTGATAAAAAATGCCATTGGCCGGCTCGTAAAGTCCGTAGCATAGATTCTTGAGCAGCTTTTCATGGTTGAAGGCATAGCCCATCGCCTCGCGCACGCGCACATCGGTGAAAAAAGGCTGCTTCAGATTCCAGCCGAAATAGAAATACACCCATTCGAGCCCCGTGGCCTTGGTGTTTCGGGCATAGAAGTCGGCATCGTTGGTGCGCGAGGTCCATTGGCTGGGAGTGAGAATCATTTCATCGATCTCGCCCTTTTTTAGCGCCAAGAGCGCGGTGTTCGTGTCTTCCATCACCCGGATGCGCACGGTCTTGAAATACGGCTTGTCGCGGACCTGCTTGCCGCCGTGCATATAGTAACTTTCGCGCCGCTCGACCACGATCTCTTGTCCCGAGATGCGCGACCTGAATTCGTAGGGCCCGCCGGTCACGGGGGCGCTTTCCAACTTCACATGCTCCGGACTGTGCGAAAGCGAGGGGTCTTCCGGCGCCGTTTTCTCGTAGATATGCTTGGGCAAAATCGGAAAGCTAATGTTTTCGACGTTCGTCGCGAGCGCTTCCTTATGGAAGAACACGAGCGTGTGGTCATCGTAGGCTTCGATCCATCGGAGCTTGTCCGTGCCCGAGCGCACGGCCGGCACCGGCACGCGCGGATTCATGATCAGCCGCCAGGTGTAGACGATATCATGGGCCGTGATCGGGTGGCCATCGCTCCAGGTGAGATCGTCGCGCAGCACGATCTTGTCCTTGAGCCGGTCCTTGCTGCTCTTCCAGTCGCGCACACTATCGCTGCTGGCCGCCATTTGCAGGTTCCAATCGTTTCCGAACAGCCCGAAACCGGTGAGCCCCGCCACGTCGAACTCGGTGACCGAGCTAATCATGATCGGATTCGTGCTTTTCACATCGCCGGCCGTGTGCCGATTGATCGTGGCTTCCCAGTTCACGACTTTGGGATCGGCGGGCAACCGGCCGAGCGCGCTGAGAATCTTGGCGTTGGCGGCGCTCGAATCATTTTTCAACTTCAGCGCCTCGGCCACGCCCGTCAGCGGCTTCGACTTGGCCTGTTCCTCGGCCAGCCGCGACATGAAGTCGACGACCGGCTGATCGATCCACTCGGCCGTTTTGTCGAGCTCCGAGAGCGGGGGCGGAGTGAAGGGCTCGATCAGCGACTCGGGCTCCTTTTCGACGACTGCCCCGGACTTGGACTTGGCGTCGGCGGCCAACACCGACGCGGACATCCAGCAGATCGCCAGCCACGCGCCAGCCACGATAAGCGCGGGCGCCCCGCAGCTTCGTCCTGTCGCCACTCCGCTCAGTCATGCATGCGATCCTTCGTTGGGGAAGATGGGACGCGCGACCGCCCACGGACACCAGCACGCGGTCCCGGCAAACGAGCGTCATGCTAAACCATGAGTTTCGAGGCGGTCAAGAACGCATCGCGACAAAACGCGGCTCGCGAGGCCCACCGCTTCCTTTCGGAAATCGACTTCTCGCTTGGGCGTCGGGGCCGTTCCTTAGTTCTCGGAAACGTCGTCGCCCCCGAGCAACGCCTCGAGATGCGCGCGGGCGCAGTCGCCGAGCGATTGCGGATCGTAGCCGCCTTCGAGCACGCTGACCACGCGACCGCCGCAATACGCCTTGGCCACCGCCAGCACATCGCGAGTCAGCGCGGCGAAATCGTCGACTTCAAGACCGAGCGAGCCCACCGGGTCGAGTCGATGAGCATCGAAACCCGCGCTGACGAGGATCAATTGCGGGCGAATTCTTGCCGCTAGGTCATCGAGCCCGCGGCGAAAGGCGGCGAGAAAGTCGGCCCGCGAGGTTCCGAATTCGAGCGGCGCATTGAGCGTGGCGCCGAGTCCTGGGCCGGCGCCGGTTTCGTCGGCGCGGCCCGTGCCGGGGTAAAACGGCCAGCGATGGATCGAAAAAAACCCAACGCACGGATCGCGCCAGAAGATGTCTTGCGTGCCGTTGCCGTGGTGTACATCCCAATCGACGATCAGCACTCGGTCGAGCCCGAGCTCGTCGGTGGCTGCCCGCGCCGCGATCGCCACATTGGCCAGCAGGCAGAAGCCCATCGGAGCGTCGACAAGCGCGTGATGCCCGGGCGGTCGCACAAGGCACAGTGCTCGCCGCTCGGGGCCGGTGAGCACTCGCCGCGTGGCGTCGATGGCGGCGCCGGCGGCCAACCGCGCGGCGTCGAACGACCGCGGCGAACACACCGTGTCGGCTTCTATTTGCCCACCGCCCGCGGCGATGAACTTCTCGAGCTCGGCCAGATAATCTCGGCCATGCACTCGGGCGAGCTCGGCCGGCAAGGCAGGCGACCAGGCGGGCCGGTGGCAGCATTCGAGGAGCCCGGCCTGTTGGAGCGCGCGATCGATCGCCTCGAGCCGCCGAGCGTTTTCGGGATGGCTGCCGGTTCGGTGTTCGAGAAACAGGGGGTCGCGATAGAGGAGCGTCACGCTGCTAATCATATCCCGAAGCGTCACGACGTGTCGATTTTCTTTGTTTGTTGCTCGCGGGGCGGCATTCCCTTACCCCCGCGCGACATTGGTAGCGCGGGCGGAGAGTGGGCCGGAAATTCCAAGGGCTGTTTCGCGAGGCCACGATTCCGTGCGTTTTTCTCGGCGGGCTGGAGGTTTCGCGGGACGCGAGCTCGCCGCCGAGTCAAAGTTTTCCGCCGTGGAACGCGCCGAAATGGTGGGCGAGCGAAATCGCCATCAGGGCGAAGCCGGCCCCCAGCGGGATCACATGGGCCCAGTTTCTTAGTTCGAAGCGGCCGACGCGCACGCTGAGCAGGTACGCCACGACAAGATTGAACAGGCCCCAGAGCACGTTCACCATGGCCGACGAAAGGCCCTCGCCCGGCGGTGAGGCGAAGGGGCTCTGGAACGGACTTCCTGAGATTCCCGCCACCAAATGCGGGATCGTGTTCGCCAGGAAGGCCCCGCCAAAGAAATACGCGACGTAGTGATACCACCGCATCGAAAGCTCCATCCTTGAGAAGAGGGCCGGGCTCCTGGCGCCTTTTCCTCGCGCGCAAGTGCAACGCGAGAAAATTCGAGGGGCGAGGATTGCTGGAAATAAACCCTCGGGCAAAAGCTTACTGATCAAGCTCCATGTTTCCTAGCCCGCGAAGGCCTGAAGCCCGGCAGTGTGGATCAGGCGCCAAGTCACGGCAACCGGGGCCAATATCGGCGGCTCAAACCGGCTCTGGCTCTCTGGGGGCCGATAGGATCACGGCGAAGGCGCCGCGGGCCCACGATTCACAGAGTCGGACCGCATACTCGGCGGATATCACGGCGCCGGAAAAGTTTTTTCATTTTTCCCAGATCGACACAATGTGAAGCCAGTAAACAAGTTCTCATCGCAATGCGCAACTCGCGCAGCAAATTTGAACGAATTTTTCCACTTCAGTGATTGATTTCTCTCATTTTGTAGGCATACTGGGAAAGATACGGTTTTCAGCGGCATTATGCGGTGCATGACGCGCCACGGTTTCGCGAATCGCTATCACCTAGCCTCGGCTTGAATTCTCCAGCGACGAAACTCCCCATGCTGGTCGACGAACGACGAAATCATTTGCTCGAGGTAGTGCGAACGCGCGGTTTCGCGTCGTTGCCGCAACTTGCCGAGGAGCTCAAAGTTTCGGAATCAACGATCCGCCGCGACCTAGACTTCTTGGAAGACACCGGCGCGGCGAAGCGCACGCATGGCGGCGTGTTTTACACCGGCCGGTCGCCCAAGAATCCGCACTTCGAGCAGCTTCAGCCCGCCCAGTGGGATAAGAAGGCGGCCATCGCCCAGCGGGCCGTGAGCCTGATCGACGATGGTGACACGGTGCTGCTCGATGGCGGCAGCACCACCTATGAAGTCGCGCGGCTCCTGATCGGACGACCCTTGCAGATCGTGACGAATTCCTTGCCGGTGGCGAACCTGTTTGCCTCCAGCCCCGACGCCGATCTCGTGCTCCTGGGCGGCTATGTCTACCCGCGCACTGGAGTCGCCCTCGGACCTTATGCCAATGAAATGCTCGGCCGGCTCCATGTGCGCCGCACCGTGCTCAGTGTGAGCGGCGCGACCGAACGCGGCTTTTACAACAATAACTTGCTGTTGGTCGAAACCGAACGAGCCATGATCGCCGCCGCCGAAGAAGTGATCGTCGTGGCCGATAGCACCAAGTTCGGCCACCAAAGTCTCGCGGAGCTGTGTCCGCTGGGCGATGTGCGACATGTGGTCGTCGACGATGGCATCGATCGCCATTGGCGCGAACAGATCGTGGCGGCCGGGGTGCAATTGCACTTGGCGCCGATGGCGGACTCGCGCGCGGCCGCGGCGCCCCCGCGCCGGCGCCGCATTCGCCATTGCCCTGGGCCGAGCGCAACGGGCACTAGCGAATTCCCTTGAATCCCCCCAGAAATCAACACCATGCATGCAAACGCTTCCCTGGATCGCGCGGCCGTCGAACGCATCGTTCGCGAGGTTGTGCTTGGTAAAGTGGCCGGCGCGATCGCCGGCGCGGCGCGGCAAGAACTTCGCCCGGCGAGCCCGCGGCGCCCAAGCTGGTGGTGAGCATTTCGGCGCGGCACTGCCATCTGACCGACGAACACGTTGAGATTTTGTTCGGACCCGGTCGCACGCTCACGCCGGCCAAGCCCCTGTATCAAGACGGCTTTTTCGCCGCCGCCGAGACCGTGATGGTCGTGGGCCCGCGAAAGCGGATGCTGCCCGAGGTGCGTGTGCTGGGGCCCACGCGTCCGCAAAGCCAAGTGGAGCTAGCCTTCACCGACGGCATTTCCCTGGGCATCGATCTGCCGGTGCGAGCGAGCGGCAAGATCGCCGGTTCGCCGGGCTGTGTGCTCGTGGGGCCCAAGGGCGTGGTCGAACTTAAGGAAGGCGTGATTCGGGCCGAGCGCCATGTGCATATGAATTTCGAACAAGCCGCCGCCTATGGCGTGAAAAACGGAGACCGCATGAGCCTCCGCATCCGCGGCGGTTGCGGGTTGGTGCTTGAGGACCTGCTGGTTCGGGCCGACGCCACGAGCAAGCTCGAAGTACACCTCGACACCGACGAAGGCAACGCCGCCGACCTGGACCACGCCACCGGAGTCGAACTGCTGCGGCAGACCTAGCAACGGACAAAAGGCGATTCAGGCAACGCGTCGATTTTTGTGTTGGATTCCCCCCGGGGAAACGATTTTCGTAGTTCTTTACTTCTGGAGAAAGCCACCATGGCCAAAGTGAACGAAGCGCTCGGCATGATCGAGGCGAAGGGCTTTATTGCCATCGTCGAGGCGACCGACGCGATGATGAAGGCCGCCAATGTGCGGTTCGTGGGCTGGGACAAAATCGGCAGCGGGCTCGTCACCGCCTTTGTGACCGGCGATGTCGCGGCCGTGAAAGCCGCCACCGACGCCGGCGCCGCCGCCGCGGGCCGCATCGGCGAAGTCACCGCCGTGCAAGTCATTCCGCGACCGCACGACGACCTGAATATCGTGCTGCCCGAATGGAAGAAGCCGGCCGCGAGTTGATTTTTTTACGGCTCGCGCGAGGCGCTCCCGCGCCACGCCGGGACCATTGAACACCATCGCTCATCCCCCCTCACTCAAAGAATAGGATCGATCCTCACTATGGACGCTATCGGACTTATTGAAACCAAAGGCTTGGCCGCGCTGGTCGAAGCCACCGACGCAATGGCAAAGTCGGCCAATGTCGAGATCGTGAAGCGCATTTCGATCGGCAACGCCTTCGTCACCACGATCGTCAAGGGCGATGTCGGCAGTGTGCGCGCGGCTGTCGAAGCCGGGGCCGCCGCCGCCTCGCAAGTGGGCGAGCTCGTGGCCAGCCATGTGATTGCCCGTCCGGCCGAAGGGCTCGTGGCCGCTTATCTGTCGTAGTCGGGAACATGGTTTTCGCAAGGAACGCTTCGCCATGAAGATTCTGGTCGCCAACTTGGGCTCCACCAGCTTCAAGTACCGGCTGTACGACATGCGGGATGAGCGGCAGCTTGCCCGCGGTGGAGTCGAACGCATCGGCGCTCGCGAGAGCCGATCGTTTGTCGACATCGGCGGCGCGCGGCGCGACTTCACCACCGCCGCGCCCGATCATGCGGCGGCGGTGCGGCTGTGCCTCGAGCAACTCACCGCGCCCGAGGGCGGCTGCTTGCGCGACGCCAGCGAAGTGGCCGCCATCGGCTTCAAGGCCGTGCATGGCGGCCGGGTGAGCGGAGTGCAACGGGTTACGCCCGATGTGCTCGCGGCGATGGAAGAAATGCGCCATGTGGCGCCGGCGCACAATCCGCCCTATGTCGCGGCGATGCGGCTTCTGGGCGAGCGGCTGCCGGAGATTCCGCTCGTGGCCGCGTTCGAGACCGGCTTCCACGCCTCGATCTCGCCCGCCGCCCGACACTATGCCGCGCCGCATGCCTGGGCCGAGGAACATGGCGTCGTTCGGCATGGGTTCCACGGCGCCAGCCATCGCTACATCGCCACTCGCGTCGCCGAACTGCTCGGCCGCGACAAGCTCCGGATCATCTCCTGCCACTTGGGAGGCTCGAATTCGCTCTGCGCGGTGCGCGACGGACGCAGTGTGGGAACCACGATGGGCATGAGCCCCCAGTCGGGCTTGGCCCAGAACAACCGCGTGGGAGACTTCGACCCGTTCGCGCTGCCGGTGATTATGGAACGCACCGGCAAATCGCTCGTCGAAGTGCTCCACGAGCTCGCCGAGCAAGGCGGGCTCTTGGGCCTCAGTGGCCTGAGCGGCGATGTCCGCGATTTGGAGGAAGCGGCCCAGGCCGGCAATGCCCGGGCAAGGCTCGCGCTCGATGTGTTCGTGGCCGGCATTCGCTATCACCTCGGCGGGCTCTTGGTCGAGCTGGGCGGAGCCGACGCGATCGTGTTCACCGGCGGCATCGGTGAAAACGGCGTCAATATCCGGAGCGCGACCTGCGCCGGGCTCGAAGAACTCGGCATTCGGCTCGATCCCGCGGCCAACGCCTCGGCCAAGGGCGAGCAGCGCATGAGCGCGGCCGATAGCCGCACGCAAGTCTGGGTGATTCCGACGAACGAAGAGTTGATCGTGGCCCGGCAGACTCGCGACCTGCTCGCGGGCCAAGCCGCGGCGAGCGGTTGAGCGGAGCGAGAATATCGTGTCGCGAGAACGTGTTGTCTTGAGAACGACTTGTCGTGAGAGCGTTGCGAAGTCCGCGTTTTCGCGGTTTTTGAGAAAGCCCCTGCCATGTTCATCGCCAAAGTGACCGGCGCCGTGATCGCCACGCAAAAGGTCGAGTCGATGGTCGGCCAGCGACTGCTGGTGGTCGAGCCAGTTCGTCTCGACGCCCGCGACCGCACCGCGCTGGTCAGCACCGGCCGCACCTTCATCGCGGTCGACACGGTCGGCGCGGGCGAGGGCGACTTCGTGCTCATTACCCAGGGCTCCAGCGCCCGACAAACCCCCGAGACCAAGCAATTGCCGATCGACGCGGTGGTGATCGGCATTGTCGACCGGGTGCGCGTCGATCAGAGCGAAGTGACGCTGCGGTCCGAAGCGCCGCGAAGCTGAGCCCCCAGACCCAGCCACCGGCTCTCAACCGAAGAATCCATCCCCACGTTCAGAACATTAAAACTCCCGCGGGACGAAGCCTGATATGCAAGCGACCGAAGAATTGATTCGCGAAGTGGTGTCGGAAGTGCTCTCTCGCTTGGCGCCGGCGGCGTCTGGCGGCGCGGGCTCCAGTGGCGGCGCGTCGTGTGGCGGCGGCTGCAAGTGCCACTGCGGCGCGCGGGGTGTGTTCACCAGCGTCGACGAAGCGGTCGAGGCGGCCACGCATGCCTTCGAACAGCTCAGCGAGCGAACGATCGAGGAACGCAAACGGATCATCGACCATATCCGCCGCATCTCGATCGACCAGTGCGTCGAGCTCGGCACGATGGAAATGGAAGAAACCAAGATCGGCCGCCTCGCCCACAAAATCGAAAAACTCAAAACCCTCGGCGAACGCACTCCGGGCGTCGAGTTCCTGCGCAGCGAGGTCTTCAGCGGAGATCACGGCCTGGCGGTCATCGAACACGCCCCGTTCGGCGTGATCGGCGCCGTGACGCCCGTCACCCATTCGCTGCCCACCATCACCGGCAACGCCGTGAGCATGATCGCCGGCGGCAACACGCTGGTGGTCAATCCGCATCCGAGCGGGCGCCGCGTGGCGGCCGAGGGCGTGCGTCGCTTCAACGAAGCCATCTATCGCGACCTGGGCATCGACAACCTGATCTGCGTGATCGCCGAACCCACGCTCGAAACCGCCGACGCCATTTTCAACCATCGCGGCGTGAAGATGATCTGCGTCACCGGCGGGCCGGCCGTGGCGCGGGCCGCCCTGCGCTCGAGCAAGCGGGCCGTCGTGGCCGGACCGGGCAATCCGCCGGTCGTGGTCGATGAAACCGCCGATCTCGACCGCGCCGCGCGCTCGATCATCACCGGCGCCGCCTACGACAACAACCTGCTCTGCATCGCCGAAAAGGAAGTGTTCGTCGTCGGCGAGGTGTTCGACGCCATGATGGCCGCCATGGACCGCGCCGGCGCCGCGAGGCTCAATAGCCGCGAAGTCGACGCGCTCACCAGCAAGGCGATCACCAGCGTGGGCGAAGGCGCCGATAAGCATGATGTGGCCGCCAAGGATTTTATCGGCCAAGACGCCGCCGTGCTCGCCCGGGAGATTGGCAAGAGCGTGCCGGCCGAGACCGAGCTGCTATTCGCCGAGACCGATGAATCGAACCCGTTCGTGCCGGTCGAGCAAATGATGCCTTTCGTGCCGTTCGTGCGCTGTCGCGACGTGGACGAAGCGATCGCCAAGGCCAAACACTATGAACATGGCTTCCGCCACACGGCGATCATTCATTCGAACAATGTGCGGAACATGACCAAGATGGGCCGCGCGCTCGACACGACGCTGTTCGTGAAAAACGGCCCGTGCATGGCCGCGCTCGGTCTGGGCGGCGAAGGTTATCTGTCGTTTTCGATCGCCACGCCCACCGGCGAAGGCGTCACCACGCCGCTCACATTCACTCGTGAGCGGCGCTGCTCGCTGATCGATGACCTACGAATCTTGGGAAAAGCATAAGCAACGAAAACGATCGACTCACTCGGCAGACGAATTCCACGGAACCACCGAAAGAACGATTTCCATGCAACTCGCGACCATCGTGGGCCACGCGACTTCGAGCGTCAAGCATCCGTCGCTCGCGGGAATGAAGCTGCTCGTGGCGCAGCCGCTCGCGGCCGACGGCGCTTCGCCCGATGGCGAGCCGGTGCTGGCGATCGATACCCTCGGCGCCGGCCTAGGCGAACAGGTAGTGCTCACGAGCGATGGCAAGGCGATGCGCGGTCTCACGAAGAGCGAAACGACGCCCGCGCGGTGGAGCGTGATGGGTATTGCCGATTGATGGCCGAGAACCGAACCCAACCCGATGCCCGTGAAACCATCGAAGCGCTGGTGCGCGAAGCGCTCGCGCACACGGTCGCCGATGCGAGCCGCGAGCGTCTCGAAACCATGAACCACTCGGCCGCGGGACACGCGAACCCAAACCAAGCAACCACGAACTCCGCTTCAACATTAACACTTTCCGAGCGGCTGGTCACGACCGCCACGCTCACCGGCCGGCTTCGCGGAATGACCGCGTGCCGAGCGCCGGTCGGAGCGATCGTGACGCCGGCCGCGCGCGACCTGCTTCGCGAGCGCCGGGTGAAGCTCGAGTTCGCGACGCCGGCGGAGGCGCCGAAGAAGCACGTGAAGAAGCATCGACTGATTTTGGCAATCATCGGAAGCACGCTCGACGCCGGCCCGCTCGCCGCGGCGCTGGCATGCCCAAGACGTTTCCTGGAGGTGACGACGAATTCCGACTTGCTCACGGCGGTCGAGGCCGTGATCGGCGCGGTGCGGCCCACCTCGGCTCCCACGGCTTCGGCTCCCACGGCTTCGGCGATCGTGCTGACGAGCGAAGCGGCGGCCGCGGTTTGCTTGGTGAATCGGGCGCCGGGAATGCGGGCGGCGCAAGCGGCTTCGGCTCGCGATGTGGCCGCCGCGATCCGTTCGCTGGGTCCGAATGTGTTGATCGTCGACCCCACGGGGCGAAGTTATTGGGAACTGCTGCAAATTACGAAAACCTTCGCCGCCGCCGGCGCGAGTCGCTGTCCGGAACGTTGGAACGATCGCTTGAAGTAGATGTCCATGACGCCGACGGTCGCGCCCGCGTGGCGACGACCGGCGGCAAGTTCACGGTGAACCCAGACTTGGGGACTCGACGATGAAAATTGCGAAAGTGCTGGGCGACTTGACCCTCAGCCGCTGGCATCCGTTGCTGGCTGGCGGCAGCTACCGGCTCGTCGCCCCGCTCGATTTGAACGAGTTGGCGAGCCTCGCGCCGCTCGGCGAAGGAGCCACCATCGGCGCCCCGTCGCTCATTCCCCGAGCCGAAGAGCTCGTGGCCTACGACGACCTGGGCGTCGGTGTCGGCTCGCTCATCGCGCTGGCCGAAGGCGGCGAGGCGGCCCAGCCGTTTTCTCCACACGATAAACCGATCGACGCTTACAACGCCGCGATTCTCGATTCGGTTCGCGTCGCCGAGGCGCCCGAGGACTGATTCGCTTCCACGACTCATTGAATAGCATCCTTAAAAACCCCTTTTTGCGGCGCCCGCCGAAAACACGAGGTCAACCGTGCATCCGAACCTGCATAAGCTCAAAGAAGAAATCTGCGATATCGGCCGACGCATTTACGCCAAGGGCTTCGCGGCCGGCAACGATGGCAATATCACCTTTCGTCTTAGCGAAAACGAAGTGCTCTGCACTCCCACCATGATCTGCAAGGGCTTCATGAAGCCCGACGATCTGTGCATTGTCGACATGGAGGGTAAACAACTCGCCGGTCGCCGCAAGCGCACCAGCGAAGTGCTGCTGCATCTGGCGATCATGAAGGCCAAGCCCGAGGTGAAGAGCTGCGTGCATTGCCATCCGCCGCACGCCACCGCGTTTGCCATTGCCCGCGAGCCGATTCCGCAGTGCGTGTTGCCCGAGGTCGAGGTGTTCCTGGGCGATGTGCCGATCACGAAGTACGAAACCCCCGGCGGGCAGGCCTTCGCCGACACCGTGTTGCCGTTCGTCCACAAGTCGAACGTCATCATCCTGGCCAATCACGGCACGATCAGCTTCGGCGAAACGGTCGAGAAAGCCTACTGGTGGACCGAAATTCTCGACGCCTATTGCCGCATGCTCATGATGAGCCGCGACCTCGGCCGAGTGACCTATCTCTCGGAGCAAAAATCGCGCGAACTGCTCGACCTCAAGACCAAGTGGGGATTCACCGACGCGCGGCTTGCACCGGGCATGGAGAACTGCGACATCTGCGCCAACGACGTGTTTCGCGAAAGCTGGCCGCACAGCGGCGTCGAGCGACGGGCCTTCGACGCGCCGCCGCCGATCGTGAAACGCGCCGCCGACGCCACCCCGGCCTCGGAAGGCACAAAACCGGTCGCCGCCTCGATCGATCAAGAAGCCCTCGTGCAAGCCATCACCGATCGCGTGCTCGCCGCGCTCCAAGGCAAATGAGCCCCGCTCCCTCCGGGAAAAGATCGGGCGAGCGCCTCGCGCTTCGCCTGGCGAAATCATCCATCCACCATTCATTCCAGCGGAATATCCCATGAAAGTCAGCATTATCGGCGGCGGCGGATTGGTCGGCTCCTGCACCGGCTTTGCCTTGCAGGCCGGCCGCGTGGTGCGCGAAATCGCGCTGCTCGACGTGAGCGCCGAACTGGCCTCGGGCCAAGCGCTCGACCTCTTGCACGGCGCCACGCTCATGGCCGACCAGGCCATCACCTCGGGCGGCTATGAGCATATCCCCTCGAGCGACGTGATCTGCATCACCGCCGGCCTGCGCCGCAAGCCCGACGAAAGCCGGCTCGATCTGATCAATCGCAACGTCGATCTATTTCTCGGCATTCTGGCCGAGATCAAGAAGGCCGGGCCGAAGAAGGGCGCCGTGGTCGTGGTGGTCTCGAATCCGGTCGATGTGCTCACCTATCTGGCCGCCCAACGGCTTGATTTGCCCACCCAGCAAGTGATCGGCCTGGGCACGCAACTCGACACGATCCGGCTGTGCAGCCTGATCGCCGCCCAGCTCGGCGCTCCGCCCACGCAAACCAGCGCCCTCATTCTCGGCGAACATGGCGACAGCATGGTGCCGATCTGGTCAAGCGCCTCGATCGCCGGCCTGCCGCTCGAGCGCTATCCGGGCTGGAGCCCCAAACTGGCCGATGAACTGTTCACTCGCGCCAAGGGCTCCGGCGCCGAAGTGATCAAGAAGAAAGGCGGCGCCGGGTTCGCGGTCGGCGTGGCGATCCAAGCCGTGATCGAAGCGGTGGCGCTCGATCGCCGGGCGGTGCTGCCGGTCTCCAGCGTGCAAAAGGGCTGCTACGGCCTGCGCGACGTGGCGATCAGCGTGCCCTCGGTCGTCGGGGCGGGCGGCATTCAAAAAACGCTCGAAATCGAGCTCTGGCCCAAGGAAATGCAGGGCCTCAAACGCAGCGCCCAGGTGCTCCGCCAAACACTCGACACCGTGCTTGCTCGCATCGGCGGCAAGTAGCACAAGTCGGAACGAAACGGCCCGAAGAACTTCTCGACAAAGTCCGCGCATCGACAGAAGCATGGGCGACGGGCGAACAAATCAGGAAGTCAACAGGCTGCCGGGCCCGCGCGATCGCGTCGCTTTTCGGCTCCGCTGGTTTAGCTCCCGCGCTTGACTCGCTTCCGCGCGAGTCGCCTCGCGACCCCCTCGCGGTGCGGTCGGCCCGTGGTATCATCGGAGGGTCATGTAAGAATTCCCATCCGGTAAATGAGCCCGATCTTGGGACTCGAACGAAAAAGGGGGCCGTCATGGCGAATCATCCGCTCCGCGAACAGTCTCGGAGGCCGCGCATTGGCGGGCTCGGGCCAAGCCCGCCGCAGGGCTGGTTGAAGCTCTCGCTGATCACATGCCTGCTCGCCGCTCGGGTGGCGACCGCCGCGGAGCCAGTCGCGGGCAATGCGCCAGTCGCGGGCAATGCGCCAGTCGCGGGCAATGCTCCGATGGCGGTCGACTACGGAAAAGACCCGAGGCAATCGCTCAAGGTTTACCATTCGGCCGCGAAAGAAAACTCCCAATCGTTGCCGGTGGTGATTTGGGTTCACGGCGGTGGCTGGCGAGGTGGCGATAAGGACAATCCGGGCGGGATTCGCCTTTGCCAAACATGGGCCAACGCCGGCGTGGTGATGGTCGCGCTCGATTATCGGCTCTCGCCCGCCGTGGTTCATCCGGCGCATGTCGAAGACGTTGCCGCGGGAATCGACTGGGTTCATCGCAATATCGCCGCGCAAGGGGGCGACCCTCGGCGAGTTTTTTTGTTGGGACATTCGGCGGGGGCTCAGCTCGTGGCGCTCGTCGCCACGGCGCCGAAGTATTTGCAGGCCCATGGACTCTCGCCCAAATCGGCCTTGGCCGGCGTGATGCCGATCGACACCGCCAGCTTCGACCTGACCACGACGGGCACATTGCTGGTGCGAAAGATGATTGCCGACGCCTTCGGCGATGATGCGGAAACTCTGAAAGAGGCATCGCCCCTGTGGCATGCCCGCCAGAATCCCGACGTCTGCCCGCCGTTTTTCATCGCGGCGGTCAAGCAGCGTCCCGAAGCGATTCAAGAATCAACGGCGTTCAATGCCCTTCTGCCCAAAAGCACGTTCGTCGCCGTCGATTACCCCGGCAGCAGCCAACTCGCGGCGCACGCTCTCATTGCCAAGGAGCTCGCCAATCTCGATAAAGATTTGACGAAGCGATTGCTGGCGTTCGTCAAAGACACGCCGGCGTCGGCGAAGTGAGCAGCGGACTCAAACGAACTTCCTGATTTGTCTGACGCCCACCATCCCCTCTCCCCAATGCAGAGAGGGGATGGTCGGATAGGCGATTAATTGCCGGCGCCCTTGGCCGCCGCTTTCGCTTGTTCCATTCGCTTGGCCATCTCGGCTTTCACGGCGTCGAGATTGAAGCTCGCGCCTTCCTGCATCGGCGGGAAGTCGAGGAAGGTCTGAAGCTCCTTGCCCATCACTTCCTGCACGAACACGAATCGCCAGAACTGGAATTTGAACCAGTCGAAGTATTGCTGCCCGCCCTCTTTGGTCCCGTGGTCGGGCCAGCCGGTGCGCTCGAACGGATCGAGACGCAGATTCGTGATATAGGGCACGTCGGGATGGGTCTTCTCGCCCAACCAGCCTCGGGGCTGGTCGATAAAGCGGTACTTGTAGTCGCCAATCCGCACGGCGCCGATCGTGCTCTCGCCAAGGTAAAAGATTTCGCGCCGCGCCGAGGGGCCCTTGCCCGTGATCAGGTCCATTTGGTTGTAGCCATCGAGATGGTTCTTGTAGGTGCGGTCGCCGAGCTTTACTCCCTTGAGCAGGTCCTCGGTAATCGAGCCATTCCCCGCCGCGGCAAGGAAAGTCGGGAACCAGTCCAGCCCCGAGAAAAGGCCGTTTTGCACGGCGCCGGCGGCCACCTTGCCGGGCCAGCGCAGGATGCACGGCACTCGGAAGCCGCCTTCCATCACGGTGCCCTTGCACTGGGCGAACGGCGTCTGCCCGCCATCGGGCCAAGTGAAGGTTTCCGTGCCGTTGTCGGTGCTGAACACGACGATCGTGTTTTCCTCCTCGCCGATATCCTTGAGCTTCTTCAGGACAAGGCCGATGTCGTCGTCGAGCTGGGCCATGCCGGCTTCTTGTTCCGACCAACCGTTCTCGGAGTTGCGAGTCGCTTCCCATTTGGGCGAAAGGTGGGTCACGATGTGCATGCGTGTGGGGTTGAGCCAGACGAAGAACGGCTTGCTGTCGGCCTTTGCCTTGTCGATGAATTTCAGCGCCAGGTCGCGGATCTCGTCATCCACGGTTTCCATCCGCTTGGGATAGAGCGTGCCCGCGTCTTCGATTTTCTGTTTGCCGACCTTGCCCCAGCGAGGCATGACCGTGGCGTCGTCGGTGGTGGTGGCCCAGGAGTGGATCATATTGCGCGGACCGACGATGTTCAGCAATTGCTGGGGGTAGTTCGGATGCGCGGGGTCTTCCATCGCGTCGAGATGGTAGAGGTAGCCGAAGAATTCGTCGAATCCGTGGACCGTGGGCAGAAATTCATTGAGATCGCCAAGATGGTTCTTGCCGAATTGGCCGGTGGCGTAGCCCTGGGCTTTGAGCGCGGTGGCAATGGTGCAGGCTTGCGCGGGCAAACCAGTCTTGGCGCCGGCCTGTCCGACGGTGGTCATGCCGGTGCGGATGGGCAACTGGCCGGTGATGAAGTTGGCGCGGCCCGCCGTGCAACTGGCCTCGGCGTAGTAATCGGTGAAGAGCATGCCCTCCTTGGCGAGCTTATCGAGATTAGGCGTGCGGCCGGCCATCATTCCGCGATGGTAGGCGCCGATATTCCACATTCCGATGTCATCGCCCATGATGAACAGGATATTGGGCTTCTTGCCCTGGCTCGCTGGGGCGGCCGCTTTTTTGGGCGTTGCCGAAGCTTGGGCGATTTCCACGTCGGGCCGGGTCAATTGCGGTTCGGCGATTTCATGCTTCAGACGATACTCGGACGGCGGGGCGTCGCCGCTGTTCCGCGTTTGGCCGGCGCCCTCGGCAGTTACTTGACCGGCGCCTTCAGCGCGCGCCCGCTCCGTGAAAGGCAGCCCGCCGCTTGCGGCCAGGTAGCCAAGTCCTGCCCCCAGCGCGACGAACGCCAAGGCTTGGAATCGAGAACTGTTCGACATGGTTTGATCCCTAAAAAAGCAACGTGAAAAGATAAACTGCTCGCCCGAGAGGCGCCTGCAACCAAGAACCGGTCCGAGAACTCCGTCGAGCCGGCCCCCGAGCGCTGCGCCCTAAGGCGAGATGGGAGACGTTGCCGGATAGACTCTCACCGGCAAGCGAAGTGAACCGCCCCATTGTGATGATGTTGGCATTCCGCCGCCAGGGGGGCGGCGCAATTAATGCCTGACTCTCGTGGCGTGGAATCGACTCGGATCAGAAAGAACGCCGCCAGGACGAACGTGCCGCGCAACGCTCATCGCGTGAAATAACCCGGCCCGGCGCCCTATCTTTTACGCCAACGGTGGGCAAGATGCGCGGCCGGTCACTCGTCGGTCACGCAGCCTTCGCTGGCGCTTTTCACGTTCTTGATGTACTTATAAAGCGTGCCGCGAGTGGCTTTATAAGCCGGGGCGCGCAGCGGGACTTCCGGGCCTCGAGCTCCTCGAGGCTCACATCCATGTCGAGCGTGTTGTCCGAGGCGTCGACCGTCACCAAGTCGCCCGGTTCGACTAGCGCCAGCGGGCCGCCAAGCTGGGCTTCGGGCGTCACATGGCCCACGATGAAGCCGTGCGAACCGCCTGAAAAGCGGCCGTCGGTAATCATCGCCACATCGGCCCCGAGCCCGGCGCCCATGATTGCCGAGGTGCAGGTGAGCATTTCGGGCATGCCCGGTCCGCCCTGGGGGCCTTCGTAGCGAATAATCACCACATCGCCCTTCACGATCTCGCCTCGCTCGAGCGCGTGGAGCATCGCCTCTTCCGAATCGTAGGGCTTGGCGGGGCCGACGAAGCGAGTGCCTTCCTTGCCGGTGATCTTGGCCACGGCGCCCTCGGGGGCGAGATTGCCGTAAAGAATCTGAATGTGGCCGACCGGTTTGATCGGGTTTTCGATCGGGCGGATGATCTTTTGGCTGGGGTCGAGGCCCGGCAGCTCGGCGAGGTTCTCGCCGAGCGTGCGGCCGGTCACGGTCATGCAATCACCGTCGAGCAGGCCTTTTTCGAGCAGATATTTCATCACTCCCGGCGCCCCGCCCACCTGATGCAAGTCTTCTTGCACATAGCCGCCGCTCGGCTTTAGATCGGCCAGATACGGCACGCGTCGACTCACGGCCTGAAAATCATCGAGCGTGAGCGGCACTTCCACGGCCCGGGCCATGGCGATCAGATGCAACACGGCGTTGGTCGAGCCGCCGAGAGCCATCACGGTGACCATCGCGTTTTCGAAGGCCCGGCGGGTCATGATATCGCGGGGCTTGAGATCCATTTCGAGCAACCGGCGGATCGTGGCGCCGGCCCGCAGGCATTCGTCGAGCTTGGCGGGGTCCTCGGCCGGAATCGTGCTGCTATAGGGGAGCGACATTCCAAGGGCTTCGATCGCGGTGGCCATGGTGTTGGCGGTGTACATGCCGCCGCAAGCGCCGGCGCCAGGGCAACTGTGCTGCACGATCGCCTTGCGATCGTCCTCGGCGAGCGAGCCGGCGATGAACTGGCCATAGCATTGAAAGGCCGACACGATGTCGAGCTTTTGGTCGCGCCAGTGGCCGGCGCGAATCGTGCCGCCGTAGATCATCATCGCGGGCCGATTCAGCCGGCCCATGGCGATCAGGCAGCCGGGCATGTTTTTATCGCAGCCTGGCAGCGAGATATTGGCGTCGTACCACTGGGCGGCCATGACGGTTTCGATCGAATCGGCGATCAGGTCGCGCGATTGGAGCGAATAGCTCATGCCTTCGGTGCCCATCGAGATTCCGTCGCTAACGCCGATGGTGTTGAACCGCATGCCGACCATGCCATTGGCCACCACGCCCTGCTTGACCTTGGCCGCGAGCTCGTTGAGGTGCATGTTGCAGGTGTTGCCTTCGTACCACACGCTGGCGATGCCGACTTGCGGCTTTTGCATGTCGGCCTCGGTCAGGCCGGTTCCATAGAGCATCGCTTGGCTGGCGCCCTGGCTTTTGGGCTGCGTGATACGGGCACTGTATTTATTGAGCGACATGACGACTCCGGAAAAAAATCGGGCTTCGAGGCGGTCGCCGCGAGAGCTCGCGAGCGTTACTCGGCGCAATGGGAAATGCGGCGAGGCGCGGGCGAGTGGGCGGGATGCAATTGGCTCGGCAAAACACTCAGATATACTTGAAACTTCGTCGAGTGGCAATTTGCGGGACAGTCCCGCGGGGCGGAAACTCGCGGCGCGTCGTAGCGATCGCGCCGCCCAGCGCGGCCCGCGCCAAACTTCGATTGCCCTCGGGTCGCCTTGCCGGCATAATCGACTAACTTCGCTCGCCTTTTTAATTCTTGGGGACCTCGCTTCGCTATGTCCGACGCAAAATCCATTCGCCCGCGGCAAGCGCCCCGGGCCAGCACCGTGCTCCTGAATGTCGAAGTGCGCAAGATGAAACTCGGCCGCGGCGTGTTCGCGCTGCGGCGAATCTCGAAGGGCAAGAATGTCGGAGAAATCCTGGGCGAGGTGATCACCGATCCGGATTACAGCTCCGAATATTGCATCGACCTGGGCGGGCAGCGAAACCTGGAGCCGGTTCCGCCATTTCGCTTTTTGAATCATAGCTGCGAGCCGAATTGCGAGCTGTTTTCCTGGGAGCCGCTCGAGGGCGAAGACCCGAGCGTGGCCGATCGGATGTTTGTCGGCGCGATTCGCACTCTCGAGGCCGGCGAGGAGTTGACGATCGACTATGGCTGGCCGGCCGACGCGGCGATTCGGTGTCACTGCGGAAGCAAGGAATGCCGCGGCTGGGTCGTGAGCCCCGAGGAATTGCCGATCGTGCTTCGCCGCGAGAACCGCAAGAAAAAGAAGCAGGCCAAGAAATCGGCCCGCGCCTGAGCGCCGCGACTGGCAATTGAAGCCAGGAGCGGCCGCGGCGCCCTCGAGATTCCGCGCGTGATCCGCGGCCCGCGCGCGATTTGCGGCCCGCGCGCGATTTGCCGGGCGAGCCTCTTTTGCGGGCGGCCGCGGCTCGCCGACTCTTCGCTATAAAGCATCCAAGCGTCAATTGCGCGAACTGCTTGCAGCGGGCGGGGTCGAGTGTCCGATGCATTGTGCGTCGGCCCAAGAGACTTCGCCGGACTCGATGTTACGAGACCGGTTCGCCGTGGCGATGGCGCGCCGGGCGGGGCCGAGTCCGAAAGTGTCGCGGCTTGCACGCAGGATGCGAGCCCGAGTCGCGACGCGTCTAACGATCCGCCATGCCACCCAGTTTTGCGACATCCCGCCGAACGCCTTGCGCAATCGCCCAGGCAGCGCCGGGAAGAGTCGCAAACCCAACTGCCCCCGCCACGAACCGAGCGCGCCGGTCGCGCCGCCAACTTAGAATACCTCCTTGCCACGTAAAGGGACGGCCTTGAACGCCTCACTCACCGTGCTGTTGCCGGTTTACAACGCACAACAACATTTGGTCGATCGGGTCGAACGCCTGCTGGACCTGCTACCCGATATGACGCCGCGGTTCGAGATCGTGATCGTCGACGATGGCTCGACCGACGACACGGCCGAGATCGCCGAGCAACTGGCGCTCTTCTTTCCGCAAGTCAGTGTCGAGCGGCACCCGATGCGGCTGGGGCTCGACGAGGCAATTCAAACCGGCCTCGACGCCTCGACCGGCGAGGTGGTGATCGTGGGCGACGAGCGCCATGGCGTCATGGCCGACGACCTGCGCAATCTGTGGCAAGCCCATGGCCCGCGGGATTCGACCAGCCGCCGCACCGACGCGGGCGCGCTGGGCGTGAGCTGGCTGAGCCGCAAACTTGGCCGATCGCTGCCGGCGCCCGCCCCCGCGAAGTCGGTGATGCAAATCGCGCGGCGAAACAATCTCAATAATCCGCCGGTCATGCAGCCGGCGATCGACTCGCAGGGCCCGGCCCTGCACCGTCGGCTCGACGCGATGGTTGCCGCCGACAAAGCGAGCCAGGCGAAACCGGCCGCCCGCGGGTTGCTCGACCGAGTGCAAAAATACGCTCGCGGCGAATGATCGTCGGCCCGGCGTTGCCCGAGCGTGGGCCCCACCATATCGCTCATCCCCTCGTGGCGCGGTCGCCCCCCTGCGGCCGCGCGAGGGACTTTGCCCACGACTTGCTCGTGGGCAAAGGCGTTTTTAGCGGGCGACAAGCGGCGGCCAGCGCGAGGCGACGCCGACAAGAAACCGAAGCCAACTTGACGCCGGCCCCGGGGGCGCCTATCGTATTCCGCCCCTCATGGATTTCTGGGTTCTTCGTGCCCGCGCTCGATCTTCTCTAGCGAGCCGTCCGCCGGTGGATGCAATTGCGATGTGCAGCGGAATCGACTTCTCGCCGCGTCGTGCGGCGCCGACGCCAACGATCTTGCTGGTTCGACTACGATCGGCGCTTGCTAGCTGGCTTCATTGCCGGCGCCCGCGGCTTGCGACTTGCGCTCTTGGTTGCTTGCGCACGGGCGGCGGCGAGCCAAGGAATCGCCTCGGCGGCCGAATGGCCCGACACGCGACAGGTCGACAACATCGTGTTTCGGGCGGATTTTCCGCTCGCGAACCACGAGAACCTCTTCGGCGAGCTCACCGCGCTCCGCGGCGAACTCGAGCGCACCTTGGGCATTCCCTCGTCGCGCGAGCTGATCGAGGTGTATCTCTTCTCGAAGCAAGCCAGCTACGCTCGCCACTTGCGCAGCTTCTCGGCCAATGCCCGATCGGCGGGCGCTCTATGTCAAGCGCGGCGGCCGCGGGCGGGTCTATGTCTATGCCAGCCCGCAATTGGCGGTCGACTTGCGGCACGAATGCACGCATGCCTTCTTGCATGCGGCGCTGCCGGAGACACCGCTCTGGCTCGACGAGGGGCTGGCCGAATACTTCGAGCCGCCGGCCGCGGAGCGAGCGTTCGACAATCCGTATTTGAGCGTGGTGTGCAAGACGGTCGTGGCCCGGGAACAGGCCCCGCCGATCGAATCGCTCGAAAGCCGCCAGCGGCTCGAGGAGATGTCGGCCAACGATTATCGCATCGCGTGGGCCTGGACCCATTTCATGCTCCACGGGCCGCGCTCGGGGCACGCGGCGCTCGTCGAATATCTCGACGATTTGGCGAACCGTCGTCGCGCGGCGCCGCTGGGCGAGCGACTTCGAAACCGCATGCCCGACATCGACCGGCAGTTCGTGCGGCACTTCGAACGCTGGCAGCGAAAGTAAGCTATCTCGGGGCGCACTGCCCGCGGCTCGAGTTCCCAATGACTGACGTTGACCGGCGCCGGCATGGGCCTATAATCCGCGACCGATTTCGCGCGATCGCGATCCCTTCATTTCAAGGTCGTTACCAAGCATGCCCGCCAAATTTGCCCGAGCCTCGCTCGCAGTGCTCATTTCGGTGGCGCTTGGCTGCCAAGAAATGCACACGATCTCGAAATACGATCCGCTGATCCGTAACGACGCGCACCCCAGCGACGCGGAGCTTGCCGCGGGCACGCAACGGCTTGGCCCATCGCAAAGTGGCCCATCGGCAAATGACCCGGCGCCGAACGGCCCGACGCCCAGCGTGGTGCATCGCGTGAGCTATGCCCCCAGCGATTCGAGCCCGGCCGTGGCCGCGAGCGACAGCGGCGCATCGAGCGCCGTTTCGGTCGCCGCTGCTCCGGCCAAACCTTCGTGGCTCGCGGCGAGCAGTTCGGGACCGAGCGGAAAGCCTTGGAACGATCTATTCGTGACCCGCGGGCAAGGCCCGCTGCGCGACGCGTTTATCTCCGACCGTGCGCTGATGGCGGCGGTCGTGATTTGCGCGATCGTGATTCCTTTTGCCGTGCATGATTCGCGCCAACCCAACCCGCCAAATCCGTGAGCGAATCATGATCGCCGGTCGCGTGACTGGCATCGAGCCCACAATCGCCCACATCCCCGACGTTTTTCTGGGGGGACGTCTTCAATGTTCATCTCTTGGTTTGGTTTGAAATGGATCGCCTGTCCGCGACGCGGGCTCGTGGGCGTGAGCGACGCCCCGGGCGGAAGCCTCGATCGGGGCCTCAATCGGCTCGTGATGGGCGCGCTCTTGGCGCCGATGTTCGCCAGCCCTTGGTTCACTGGCGACCTGCGCCCTTTTGCCCAATGCGCTCTGGCCGCTTGTGTGTTCGTGGCGCTTGCCGGGCTCTTGATTCTCGCTTGGCGCCGGCGCGAGGTCACGGTCTGCACCGTGCGACCTTTGCATCTATTGCTCCTGGCCGCCGTGGGATTGGTTTTTTTGCAAATGGCGCCGCTGCCGGTGGCGGTGATACGCGCTTTGTCGCCCGAGCTCGCGTCGATGTTGCCGCTGTGGTTCGGCGGCGATGAATCCGCGCCGCGCTGGGATACATGGAACACGCTGAGTGTCGCGCCGGCCGCCACTCGCAGCGGACTCACGATGCTCTTGATCTATGTGGCGCTGTTTGCCACGGCTCTCGAGCGGATTCGCAGCCTCGAATGCGTCGAGCGCGTGCTCAAGGCAGTGAGTCTGGCCGCGGTCATGGTGGCCGTGGCGAGTCTGTTCCATCGCGTGTTTGGCGATCGACAGATGGTCGGGATTTACGAACACTTGGCCCGCGCCGGTCACGCGAGCTTTTATGGCCCCTTTCGCGAGCCGGCGCATCTGGCGCATTTTCTCGCGCTGGGCGTGGGACCGCTGGTATGCGTGACTTTCGCCGAAATGCGGGCCCATCGTGACGCCCGCCGCCGCGCCGGGCAGAAACAAGCCGCCGCCCGCGACGTGGCCACCACCGGCTGGCGATTCGCTTGGCGCCTCGGCGCCTTGGTGACCGTGCTCGCTGCCGGACTCTTGGGCGGATCGACCGGCGGCGTGGCCATGGTGTCGCTCGCGACGGCGGCCTCGCTCGCGGTGCTATATCGCGCCGCCATGATCGGGTCACGCACTCTTTTCGGCGGAATCGGCATCGCCCTCGTGCTCCTGCTCTTCGCCATGGCTCGCGACTCGGGTCTGGTCGAAGAGCCGCCGAGCGACGCCGCTCGGCTTTCGCTCGCGAATCCAATCGACGAGCCCGACCCGAAAATGGGCGCCGAGATCGATCAACGCGCCTTCGCCGACTTCTGGTTGCTCGGCGCGGGGGTCAATGCCTACAACGATGTGGCGCCCTGCTATCGCGCGAACGCCCGGCAAGTCTGCCCGGCGAATCCTTCCAACGACTACGTGCAAATCGCGGTCGACACGGGCATCGCCGGCTTGACGCTACTTCTCGCCGGGCTCGGCTGGTGTGTTTGGATGTATTATCGGATTTTGCGAACCGCCGGAGTTCCGCAACGAGCGCGGGTTTGCGTGGCCGCCGTGGTGGCGGGCCTTTCGGCCAGCGCGGCGCATGCGATGTTCGACTGCGTGTGGCGGCTGCCGGCGGCGATGTTGGTCACCACGCTAATCGCCGCCTGCGCCGTGCGAATCGCCGACTTCACTTTGCCGCCGATCAGGCGCGCTTGGCGATTGAAACCGGTCGCGCCTACATGGGCCTCGCCACGGTGGCGTTGCTCGTGGTCGCGGGGTGGACGATGCAATACCGCGTTCGGGTGGCGTTCGCCGCGCTCCACTGGTCGGCCTTCGAGCGCGCCGCCATCGCCGATCCCGACACCCGGGCCCAAATGCCCGACCGCGACGTGGCGATGCAACTTCGCGCGGTGCTCGATTACACGCCCGATGACGCGCACGCCCATTTGCAACTCGCCGCGGCACTCGACAGCAAAATCGGGGACATCGTCGATCCGCCATTTCGAGAACGCTGCCTGGGCTGGGGCGTGGAGCATTCGTTGGCAGCCATGCATTTGACGCCGCTCGCGGGCGAAAGCTATCTCTATCTCGCGCATTTTCTCCGGCTCCAAGGCGACGCGACGTTCGAATCCGCGGCGCTCGTGCGCCAGGCGCTCCGGGTTCGACCCCACCACCGTGAAACCCTCATGGCCGCCGGCGCCGAACGGGCCGCCGCCGGCGACCTGGCCGCCGCCGCGCAACATTGGCAAGAATTGTTTCGCGCGGGTCCCGATTGGCAGAATCGACTTGTGCCGCTGTTGGTCGAAAATCGCGTTCCGGTTCGCGTGATTCTCGATCGGTTCGAGCCCGATCTCGACGCGACTCGGTTGCTCGACGCCCAATACACTTCGCGACTCACTCCCGAAGACGCCCAAGTTCTGCTCGAATATTATTTGAAGACCGCCGAGCGTGTCGTGTCGGCTGCCACGTCCGATGGCGCCGCGGCGCTCTGGGCCGAAATCGAAAGTCTCTACGAACGCCTGGGCCAGCCCGATGTGGCGCTCCGCTGCTTGCGGCGGGCCGTGGCCGCGCGACCGAGCGATCCGGCGCTGAGAACGGCCCTGGCCCGGCGCCTGTTTCGCGAGCATGAATATGCCGAAGCCGAAATGCACTTCAAGTGGCGGCTGCAACGCAGTCCCGACGACGCCGAAATTCAAGCAATGCTGACGGAAACGCAACGCATGTTGAAGTGGGAGTCGGCCACCGCCACCACTCCGCGATCCACGGTGCGCTAGGAGCCTGTTGAGTATTTCAACAGGCTCCTAGCGGCGCCGCTTTTTTCGCCTTCGGTTTGCTGGCGAGGCAAGCTGTGTCGAGCGGATCAGGTTCGGCTCGACTTTCGCCATCGCTCGGCCGAAAAAATCTAGAGCGAAGCTGCCGGGGTCCACGGACGCTTCGAGGGGCGGGCGGCAGCCGCGCTGTCGGGGCAGGCAACGATTGCAGGCTTGTAGCGAAAAGGCGAAAAACCGTGTCTGTTGTCAGCCACCTAGAACTTGCCTATCTTTTCTATCTATCCAAGCCAGCCGCCGAACGGTCGCTCTATCGGCAGATTCAAAGCCTGAAGCCGGCGAAAATCTTCGAGATCGGCATCGGCTCCGGCCAGCGTGCCTTGCGCATGCTGCAAGTGGCGCAGCGATTTCGCCCGCTTGGCGAGCTCCGCTATGCCGGGGTCGACCTGTTCGAAGGCCGCCCCGCGAACGCGCAAGCCCTCACGCTGAAAAATGCCTATGTGATGTTCAAGGCCACCGGAGTTCGCTCGCAACTCGTGCCGGGCGACCCCTATTCCGGGCTGGTCCGCGCCGCGAATTCGCTGCGCGACAATGATCTGCTGCTGATCGCCGGCGACCAAGACGAAGAATCGCTGGCGCAAGCTTGGTTTTATGTGCCGCGAATGCTGCATGCCAATTCCTTGGTGCTCCGCGAAACATTGGCGGCCGGCGGAAGTGTCTGGCAGCCGGTTTCCCGAGCCGACATCGATCAACTCGCCGCCGCGCGGCAGACGCGCCGCCGCGCGGCCTGATCCGTTCTCCTCGGCCAATTGCGTGGGAATTGACGCCGATCCCGAAAAGCAGGCCGCCACGTCGGGCGATCGCGCCGCGCAAATCGGTTGCTCGTCGGACGCGCTAAAGCCGGGGAACGCGTGCAATCGGGTTGCCTCTCCGGGTATGATTGATTGTACTGTTCCCAGGCGAGTCGGTTCCCGCATGCGTCGAGTGGGTGGCGGAAGCAATGGCGTTGTCGTTTGATCAATTAGCGCCGGCGGCCACTTTGGATGCGACTCCCGAGGACTCCGCGGCGTCGGCCCTCCGGGCGTCGGCCAGCGCCCCCCGGGCTCGAGCGCAGCAGGTCGCCTTGATCGAAGGTTCGGCGCCCGAACTGGGCAATGAGACACTCAAACTGCTGCGAGTGCGACTTCGGGCAGCGGCGCTGTCGCTCGCCATCGGCAGCGCCGCGTTTTTGCTGTTTTATGCAATGAAGGGCACGACCGCCTCGGGCGCCGATGTGACCACGGTGCTGATCGCGCGTGCCGTGCTGTTCGTGGTGCTCGACGGTTGCGTGTTCGCCTTGTATTTGCGGCGAAATGTCCCGCTCTGGGAATTGCGGTTATACGAAGCGCTGATTTTCGGTGCGCCGCTCCTCTACACGGCGATGATGCAGCACGACCTGATGCGCCGCTTCGCCGAGTTGCACAAGGACTTGCCGGCGCATCCACCCAGCTCCTATGTGTATTTGATCTACATTTATGCCCTGTTCGTGCCCAATGCGCCGCGCTGCGCCGCGGTTGCGCTCGGAGTGCTCGCGGGCACTCCGCTGGTGGTCGCGATTCTCATGGCGATTCAGCCCGGCCCTTGCGGAATCCTGCTCCGCGACAGCCCGGCCTATATCGCGGAAATGGCCGTGATGCTCTCGATCAGCTACGGCACGGCGCTCTTCGGAGTCCATATGATCGGCGCCCTGAGACGCGAGGCGTTCGAAGCCCGAAAGTTCGGGCAATATAAACTCTGCAAGCTGATCGGCGCCGGCGGCATGGGCGAAGTGTATCTGGCCGAACATGAATTGATGAAACGACCCTGCGCCATCAAGGTCATTCGTCCCAGCAAGGCCAACGATCCGCAGGCGCTGGCCCGGTTCGAGCGCGAGGTGCGGGCCACGGCCAAATTGACGCACTGGAACACGATCGAAATCTTCGATTACGGCCGCACCGACGACGGCACTTTTTATTACGTGATGGAGTATCTGCCCGGCATGAGTCTGGCCGAACTGGTCGAACGCCACGGACCGCTCGAGCCTTCGCGCGTGATCCACCTGCTGCGGCAAACATGCGACGCGCTCGCCGAGGCCCACGCCTTGCGATTGATTCACCGCGATATCAAGCCGGGCAATATTTTCGTCGCCCAACGCGGCGGCGTGCATGACGTGGCCAAGTTGCTCGACTTCGGGCTGGCCAAACCGCTCTTGGCCGAACAGAGCTCGGTGCAATTGACCCAAGAAGGCTCGCTCACCGGCTCGCCGCTGTTCATGTCGCCCGAGCAAGCGATGGGCGAGGCGCCTCCCGACGAGCGGAGCGACATTTATTCGCTGGGCTGCGTGGGATATTTCTTGCTCACGGGCTCGCCTCCCTTTCGGGGCGATAATCCCCTGAAGGTGATTTTTGCCCACGCGCACGAGCCGCTCACGCCGCCCTCGCAATTGCGACCGGAGCTGCCGGCGGACTTGGAAAGCGTGATCTTGCGCTGCCTCTCGAAAATTGCCGACGAACGCTTCCAAACCGCCGCGGAGCTTGGGGCCGCGCTCACCCAGTGCGCCGCCTCCGCCGACTGGTCTCGCGACCACGCGGCGCAGTGGTGGCGCGCCAATGTCGGCGAAAAACAAGCCCCGGCGCCCTGCCGCCCGGCGATGGCATAGATCGCGAATCGGAAGTTTTCCCCTGATCGCGCGGCAGGCGTATCGCGCCGTCGCGGAGCTATTTGTGCGTCTGCATGTGCATCGCCATTTTGGCGACTAGCGCGCGCGGCGCGAAGCGGCCGGCGAATTGGAGGAGTTTGTATTTCGCGCCCGGGATCACGATCCGCTTGCCCGCGAGCATTCCGCGGTAGCCCTCGCGAGCCACGCGCTCGGCGCTGAGGATCGAGCCCTTGAACATTTGCACGTCTTCCATCGCGGCCCGGCGGGCAAAGTCGGTCTTTACCGGGCCGGGACAGACGCGCCGTGACATGGATGCCCGCCGGGGCCACTTCCTCGGCCACCGCTTCCGAGAGATGCAGCACGAACGCCTTCGAGGCGAAGTACACGGCCATGAGCGGACCAGGCTGGAAGGCCGCCGCCGACGCCACATTCAGGATCATTCCCCCGCGGCGGCTCACCATCTCGGGCAACACGAGTCGCAGCATCGCCGCGGAAGCCGCGACATTGAGTTGAATCAGTTTCTCGATCGCCGGCAATTCCGCGGCCGCGTAGGGCCCATGGATGCCGAAGCCGGCGTTGTTCACGAGCCCGGTGACGAGTCGGCCGCCGGCGGTGGCGGCGATGTGGAGCCGCTCGGCGGCGCCAGGCTCGGCAAGATCGATCGGCGTCACGTCGACTTCACCGCCGTGCTTGGCGCGGAGTTCCGCGGCCAGCGCGGCGAGCTTCGCCTCATCGCGAGCCGCGAGCACCAGCGACCAGCCATCGGCCGCGAACAGCTTGGCGAGCTCCAGTCCAATGCCGCTCGAAGCGCCGGTGATGATCGCGCGGCGCGGAAACAGGGACTTGGGCATGCGACACTCGAAGGTTGTCGGCTCGGAATCTGGCCGGTTGAGGATTTTGACGGAGAAATCAAGCAAGGCGCCAAGCGAACCGTGCGCGAATCAAGCCCCGACAAACTTGCAACCGCCTTTTACTGACAATCGCCGTTGCCGCGAACAAACAGTTTGCCGCAGGTCCGCGCGGCGCCGTTGGCCGCCAAGCGGAGCGTTTTGCCGTAGTCGAGCTCGAGCACGCCGGTTGCCTTGACGAAGGCCCAAGCCGAGCTGAGCGTTTGTCGCGGCCAAGCGGCAATATAGCGCGGCTCGTAGCGGGGGCGAAACCGGCTTTTGAAATACGCGGTGCCGGTGGTGTCGAAGATGAAATTGAAGTAGCGGCTGCCGATCATCAGCGCCCAGCGCGTGAGGCGGCTATCGCCCTCGAGCGGCGCGCCGCAATTCTGCCCGGGAATCAGGCAGAGCGAGATTCGCTCGGCGCCCTCGTGCTTAAGCTGCCGCATCACCTGATGCATCAAGTACGGCACCGCGCCGCGGACCGCGTCGCGACGATAACGGTAAAGCTCAAAGGCCCAGAGCGCTCCGGCCTGTCCCGGGTTGCAAACCAGCAGACTCTCGACTCGCCCCGCGCCGCCCTCGGCCCGAGTCATGAACAGCCGCCGGTGGCCGAGTCGTTCGGGATCAAAGCTGCCTTCCATGAATCGCACTTCGCCGCGCTGCGGACGCGAAGCCAGCGCTTGGCTGGCCACGTCGCGCATTTCATCTTCGAGCCGCGTGGCCTCCGTGGCCGGGAGCTTGCCCGGCAGATATTCGTAAACCACGAGCCCCTTGCGCTGGCAGTAATTCGATTGACGCCGCACCCATTCGAAGGCCTTGCCCTGCCAGGAGCAGGCGTCGAGATCGATCAGCGCTTCCTCGCCCCACTTCGTGACTTGAAAACCATGCTCGCGAAATAGCGGCAAGTCGTCGCTCAGCAAATTATAAAACGTGACGAAGTACCGCTGCCGCCGCGCAAATCGAGAAAATCGACCAACAGATTTGCCCGATGTTCCGGCGCTGTCAGCAGTCCGCCGGCCACTTGCAAGAAGCGGCCTTCCTTGACATAGGCCACCGAGCCGGGAACCGCGCGGGAGCTAAACACGCTCCGATCCGGCTCGACCGACAAATACGAATCGTAGGCCCGGCCATGGCGATAGGCATGTTCGGGCAGCAGGAGCTCGGCGGGAGGAGCGTGCGACGACGCATGGGGCGAGTTGATGATGACCATGAGAATCCATTCTCTTTATCTAAACCGTGTTCCACGGCAAGCGACCGCGGGAGCGGGCAGGGTCACGCCGCGCGTGGTCAAGTCCCTAGTATATCCATTCCCGCCGAGTGGAAAAATGTCGATCCTGGCGATACGAGACCGCGAATCCAGCGAAATTGGCGTTGGTAGGTCCGGCGCGTCGCGGCAGGCACAACTCGCAAGGCGGTCGCGGCCGGTATAACGTTCATCGGCGGCGCTCGTGGCATAAGCGTTCTAAAGACGCCCCGCGATGGATACAAAAACGCGCTCCAAGCGCCATTTATGCCGACTAAAGCGGTTGGGGCGCGCCTCGCGGCGGGACTCCACGCTCGGCCAGGGAGCGATCCGCGCCCAATTCGTCGACACCGCCCATGCCGCGAATCGCCGCGAATGGCGACCGCCAGTCGCCGACGAGCGCCCCGTGCTAGCAAGCCTGTTGAAATATTCGGCAGGCTGCTAGCATGCTCCCGACGCCGATCGGCGGCCGCGCTCTCGCGTCGGCGGCGCGTGCCGCGTCGCTTCAATGACTTCGCCGGCCGTTGGACTTGCGATCGCCGCGAAGATCGAGCTGGTCGAACACCGCCGCCGCCAAGGCGCCGAAGGCCGCCGAGCTCGATGTGCCACGACTCTCTAAATTACGACATACGAGCGAGGCCGAGAGCATTTGCCTGCCATCGGAGCGGGTCAGCAGGGCCACGCGGAGCGTATCGCGCGGGCACTCGCCCACGCCACGCCGCTGAGCCCGATGCGCGGTGGCCACGGGCGGGGCGTCGGCCCACACCAAATCGGCGCCAACGCTCATCGCCCATCGCCGATGTTCCTCGAATAGCCGGTCAACCAAGCCCGCCAAAGCGCCATCGGCCACCGGCAGGAGCAGTTGCCTCGCGCGAATCGTCAGACGATGCGAACCCTCGGCCTCGGTCAGTTCCCAACCATCGGCCGTGCGCCGCTGACGCCACGCGCCGGGGAGCGTGACCGTGAACCCGTCTTGTTCCACGACCGTGACCACGAGCGGCGCGCCGGCAAGCGCCGCGCCGCGGGCCGCGGTGGGCAGCATCCGCCGCCCGAACCCCAGGCGCGCGACGAGCCACGACCACCCACGACGCAAGGATCGCCGAAAACGCACGGGCCCCATGGTTCGAGCGGCCCTCGGAGTCAGGCAAGACTGACGGTGACGGTTTTGTTTTCCGTGTAGGCTTCGAGTCCTTTTTCGCCGAGCTCGCGCCCCAGGCCCGACATCTTGAAGCCGCCAAACGGCGCCCCGGCGTCGAATACATCGTAGCAGTTGATCCACACCGTGCCGGCCCGAAGCTCATGGGCCAGCCGATGCGCCTTGCCGATGTCGCGCGTCCACACTCCGGCCGCGAGGCCAAACATCGTGTTGTTGCCGCGCTCCACGAGGTCGTCGACATTCTTGAACCGGAGCACGGAGAGCACCGGGCCAAAGATCTCATCCTTGGCGATCGTCATTTCATCGGTCACGCCGGCGAACAAAGTCGGCTCGATGTAGTAGCCGCGCTGACCGTGCCGCTTGCCGCCGCTGAGGCACTCGGCGCCTTCGCTCTTGCCAATGTCGATGTAGCGCATGATCTTGTCGAACTGCGCTTGATCCACCTGCGGGCCTTGCTCCGTGGCCGGGTCAAACGGATCGCCGAGCTTGCGGCTCTTGTTCATCGCCACCAGCTTGTCGATCAATTTGTCATGCACCTTGTCCTCGACGAACAGCCGGCTGCCGGCGCAGCAACATTGGCCTTGATTGAGATACAGGCCCACATGCGCTCCCGCCGCCGCGGCGTCGAGATCGGCGTCGGCAAACACGATATTCGGGCTCTTGCCACCCAGCTCGAAGGTGAGTCGCTTGAGGGTCTGGCTGGCGTCGCGCATGATGATCTGCGCCGTGCGATGCTCGCCGGTGAAGGCTACTTTGTCGACATCGCGATGCTTCACGATCGCGGCGCCGGCCGTGGGCCCGTAGCCAGGCACCACATTGATCACTCCGTCGGGCACGCCGGCTTTTTGCGCCAGCCGCGCCATGCGCAGGCAGGTAAGCGGTGTTTGCTCGGCGGGCTTCATCACGATCGTGCAGCCAGCCGCGAGCGCGGGGGCCCATTTCCAGGCCACCATCAGCATCGGAAAATTCCAGGGAATAATCTGCCCGGCCACACCCACCGGCTCGCGGCGGGTGTAGGTGAAGTAGTTGCCGCGCACCGGGATCGTTTGGCCGTGAATCTTGTCGGCGAAGCCCGCGTAGTATCGCAGCACATCGATCACGAGCGGCAAGTCGCCGGAACTCGATTCGCGGATCGGCTTGCCGTTGTCGAGGGTTTCGAGCGCGGCGAGCTCCTCGATTTCGTCTTCGATCAGATCGGCGAGCTTGTAGAGAATGCGACCCCGATCGCGCACGTCCATCTTGCGCCAGGGACCATGATCAAAAGCCTCTCGCGCCGCGGCCACGGCCAAGTCCACATCGGCTTCGTCGCCCTCGGCCACCTGGGCGATCACTTCCTCGGTGGCGGGGTTCATCGTCTCGAAAGTCTTGCCGCTTTGGGCCGGTTGCCATTGTCCGCCGATGAAACATTGCGTTTGCCGCACTTGGGGCTGCGCGGCGCGAGAAGTGAGCGTGGCCATTGCGAGCGTTCCTTCGATTCGAGGGTGAATTGGGGAGGAGAAACGCCGCCAGGGGGGCGACGGCGTTGTTCGGGAGCCCTGGCGGCTGCGCTGTCGCCTGCCGAGGGCCGATGCAACTCCCCTTATTCTATGCCCGCCGCCGAGCGATGCAATTCGAGCGATGGCAATTCGACCGGCATATGCCGGCGCACGTTATCTCCGCGCCGGCGGTATTGCCCGACCCGGTGGCGGCGCTACAATAGGCGGACCATCGCGAGCCGCGTATTTTTGCTGGATTTCGCGATGGGCGGGCCCCTCGCTGCCCCCGCGAGTCCGGGTGAGTTTGCCGTCGTTCCCCCCGCGCATTGCATTAGCCCCCCGCATTGTTTTTGCCCCCTCAAACTTTCTTTTTGCCAGTTAGGAGATTCCCGATGAAGCACGTCGTTGCAATGTTTTGCGCCCTGGCGTTTGCCGGATCCCTCGTCGCCCAGGCGGCCGAGCTCAAGAGCGGCCCTCAGGTGGGCGACATGGTGGGCGCGTTCTACGTCGAAAAAGTGGCCGGCGCCGTGAACGACAATGTGTCGGTCGGCAAGCAGTTGTGTTACCGCTGCATGCTCGGCAACAAGCCGGTGGTCATGGTCTTTGCCCGCAAGGCCGACAAGAACTTGGCTTCGCTGGTCAAGGAGCTCGAACAAGGCGGTCGAGAAGAATTCGGATCAGAAGCTGTCGAGCTTCGTGAATCTGATCGGCTCGAAGCCCGAAACCTTGAAGAAAGAGGCCAAGGACTTGGTGTCGAACAATAACATCGAGAATGTCGCCTTGGTGGTGCCGGTCGACAGCGCCAACGGTCCGGAGAGCTACAACATCAATCCCGACGCGGAAGTCACGGTGCTGATCTATCGGGGCGGCAAGGTCGAGGCGAACCACGCCCTCGCGGTCGGCCAGTTGAACGATAGCGCCGTGAAGAGCATCGTGGCCGACACCGGCAAGATTTTGAAGTAAGCCCAGCTCCACGAGTTTCGAGCCCGATTATCGATCGCAGCGCCGCGGCGTCTTGAAAAAGCGCCGCGGCGTTTTCGTTTGGAAATGGGCCGGTGGCGCTGAATTTGGGATTCGAAAACGCGCGAAGGACGGCCGGTTTTCGGCCCGCAGGCGAAAAATTTTCCGTTTTTTCGCCCCCGCGACCGGCGCCTTGCGCATTGGCCGCGGTTCAATGGCTTGTCGGTCGGTTTTTCTGTTCGTGCGGTCGGTTTTTTTGTCGAGGAGCTTTTATGCGTCGCTGGTTCGTGTTTGCACTCGTGGCGGCTTGTTTCTCCTGCGGCCCCTTGGCTATGGGCGCCGAGAAGAAAGATCCGGAAGAAGTCTTCAAGAAGCTCGACAAGGATGGCGACGGCAAATTGAGCATGTCGGAGTTCGTCGGCAAAAAGCAGGGCGATAAGCTCACCGCCGCCGAGGCCACGTTTAAGGCCAAGGACAAAGACAGCGATGGCTACCTGACGCTCGACGAGTTCAAGGCCCATGTTAAAAAGGCCAAGTAGTCAAAAAGGCCAAGAACGCGGCAGCGATCACTACCGGGCTGGGGACGATAACCATCGGCGGTCGCGAGGCGCGCTGTTCGCTGACTTCGGCTTTCGCTCCGTTGGCGCATGGCTACAATAGCGGCGGCGAACCGGCTGGCGATCAAAAGCCGGTTCGCCGCTTGTTGCTCGGGCGCCCACGTTTTCCCGCTCCGCTCCGGCCTTATGTTCGACGAGATTGAACAACTCAAACGCGACTACACCGACCAGCGCGTCGTCGTAATCGGCGATCGGCCCGAGCTCGCCCGGTTCGTGGGCGTCGTGGGTCGGATCAAGACCATCAACATGAATGGCCGGGCCCTCGTCGAATTCGACGCTTGGAACAACACCGGTTGGTACGACATCTCGCTCGAATATTTGCGAATCGCCGATCCGTTGCCCGGGAGCGAGGCGGCCTTATCAAGAGAATCGTCGACGGAATCGGCGTCGGCGGCTGGGCAAATCTCGGAACACGGTCCAGAGATTTCGCTAAAGCGCGAAAAAACGACGGAGAAAGCGGGCATCAAGCCCGTCGGCGTTGATGGCGCGCGAGGCGAGGGCAAATTCAGCGGCGATCCCCGCCCCGTGAGCCAGCCGAGTGCCGCCGAGGAGCCGGCGCCTCCCGAAATTCCCACCGTGACGCACGAATCGGGCCCGGAAGCGCCGGTCGTCGATTGATCGCGGGAAGGCGTGCGTCGAACCCGGCAGCGCCCTCTCGCTCTTGAAAGACTCAACCGGCCCGCATCTTAACGGACTCTACCTCTAAACGGATTCTGTCCAGCCATTGCGAGCTTGCCCCCGACAGCGCAGTTCGGTGTTCGTCCGCGGCGAAAAGTTTCTTGCAACAAAAAGAACAGCCACGAAAGAACAGGGGGTGAGGCCCGAGAAGCCGCCCCCTTCCGTGTCCATTCCGTGTTCTTCCGTGGCTGAATTTCTCCTCGGTTCTCGTTCGATGATGCATTCAAGAAATCAGCCACGGAAGAACACGGACCGGAGCTTGCCCCCGACAGCGCAGTTCGGTGTTCGTCCGCGGCGAAAAGTTTCTTGCAACAAAAAGAACAGCCACGAAAGAACAGGGGGTGAGGCCCGAGAAGCCGCCCCGTTCCGTGTCCATTCCGTGTTCTTCCGTGGCTGAATTTCTCCTCGGTCCTCGTTCGTTGATGCATTCAAGAAATCAGCCACGGAAGAACACGGAAGAAACACGGACCGGAGATTGCCCTTCGTTCGCGCGTTTCCGTGTTCGTCCGTGGCGAAAAGTTCCTTGTGCTTAACGCTTCGGCACTCGTCGTTCTTGTCGCGTTATCGCGACTTGAACTTCGCGGCTTCATCCGAGCCGCGGGTCGCATTGCCGGGGCTATAGGAATGGGCGCCCACGCCCGCGAGTTTGCCGCCATCGACAATCAAATACTCGTCGCGAATCGGGCGCTTCTCGAACCAGCATTCCAAAATCTCGCGCGTGCCGGCCGCATAGCGGGTTTGGGCCGAAAGCGATGTGCCCGAAATATGCGGCGTCATGCCATGATGCGGCATCGTGCGCCAGGGATGATCCTTGGGCGCCGGCTGCGGGAACCACACATCGCCCGCGTAGCCGGCCAGTTGGCCGCTCTCGAGCGCCCGCACAATCGCATCGCGGTCGCAAATTTTGCCCCGGGCCGTGTTGATGAGGTAGGCGCCTCGCTTCATCTTGGCGAGCATCGCGTCGTTGAATAAGCCCTCGGTCTCGGGATGCAGCGGGCAATTGATCGTCACCACATCGCACACGCCCACCATCGACGCCGCATCGCGATGAAACGTGAGCCCCAGCTCCTGCTCCACCTTTTCGGGCAGGCGATGCCGATCCGTGTAGTGCAGCTTCACATCGAACGGCTTGAGCCGCTTGAGCACCGCCAGCCCGATGCGCCCGGCGGCCACCGTGCCGATCTGCATGCCCTCGACATCGTACGATCGGGCCACGCAGTCGGCGATATTCCAGCCTTTGTCGAGCACCCATTGATGCGAAGGGATATAGTTCCGCACCAAGGCCAGAATCATCATCACCACATGCTCGGCCACGCTGATGCTATTGCAAAAAGTCACCTCGGCCACCGTCACTCCATGCTTGATCGCGGCTTCGAGATCGGTGTGGTCGGAGCCGATGCCGGCGGTGATGATCAACTTCAACTTGGGCGCCTTGGCGATCCGCTCGGCGGTCATATAGGCTGGCCAGAAGGGCTGCGAGATCACCACATCGGCGTCGGGCAGTTCCTTGTCGAGCCGCGAGCCGGCGCCGTCTTTATCGGAGGTGACCACGAGCGTGTGGCCCTGCGATTCGAGAAACTTTCGCAGTCCGAGCTCGCCCGACACGCTGCCGAGCAGCTCGCCGGGAGTGAAGTCGATCTTTTTGGGCGAGGGCAAGGCTTGGCCATCGGGATAGCGGTCGAGCTTGGGGAGCCCGTCGCGAGCATACGATTTCGGATACCCGGTCACCGGATCGTCGTACAACACGCACACGATTTTCGCCATGGGTGCAAAACTCCTGACACGCTTGGGGGAGTGGGGGAGAAAACGCGAAAAGCATTATCGCGTTTTTTTCCGGCCAAACAACGCGCCGGCCCGAATCAAATGTCCAAGAAAGCAGCCACGAACAAACACGGAAAACGCTCTCGTTCCCCGCCCTTTCCGTGTTCCTTCCGTGTTCTTCCGTGGCCAACTCTTTCTTCCCGGTAGTTCGCTCGATGAAGCGTAAGAAAAAATCGGCCACGGACAAACACGGAACAAACACGGAAAACGGCCTTCGTTCCCTATCCTTTCCGTGTTCCTTCCGTGTTCTTCCGTGGCCAACTCTTTCTTCCCGGTAGTTCGCTCGATGAAGCGTAAGAAAAAATCGGCCACGGACAAACACGGAACAAACACGGAAAACGGCCTTCGTTCCCTATCCTTTCCGTGTTCCTTCCGTGTTCTTCCGTGGCCAACTCTCTCTTCCCGGTAGTTCGCTCGATGAAGCGTAAGAAAAAGATCGGCCACGGACAAACACGGAACAAACGCGGAAAACGGCCTTCGTTCCCTATCCTTTCCGTGTTCCTTCCGTGTTCTTCCGTGGCCAACTCTTTCTTCCCGGTAGTTCGCTCGATGAAGCGTAAGAAAAAATCGGCCACGGACAAACACGGAACAAACACGGAAAACGGCCTTCGTTCCCTATCCTTTCCGTGTTCCTTCCGTGTTCTTCCGTGGCCAACTCTCTCTTCCCGGTAGTTCGCTCGATGAAGCGTAAGAAAAAATCGGCCACGGACAAACACGGAACAAACACGGAAAACGGCCTTCGTTCCCTATCCTTTCCGTGTTCCTTCCGTGTTCTTCCGTGGCCAACTCTCTCTTCCCGGTAGTTCGCTCGATGAAGCGTAAGAAAAAATCGGCCACGGACAAACACGGAACAAACACGGAAAACGGCCTTCGTTCCCTATCCTTTCCGTGTTCCTTCCGTGTTCTTCCGTGGCCAACTCTTTCTTCCCGGTAGTTCGCTCGATGAAGCGTAAGAAAAAATCGGCCACGGACAAACACGGAACAAACACGGAAAACGGCCTTCGTTCCCTATCCTTTCCGTGTTCCTTCCGTGTTCTTCCGTGGCCAACTCTTTCTTCCCGGTAGTTCGCTCGATGAAGCGTAAGAAAAAATCGGCCACGGACAAACACGGAACAAACACGGAAAACGGCCTTCGTTCCCTATCCTTTCCGTGTTCCTTCCGTGTTCTTCCGTGGCCAACTCTTTCTTCCCGGTAGTTCGCTCGATGAAGCGTAAGAAAAAGATCGGCCACGGACAAACACGGAACAAACACGGAAACCGGCCTTCGTTCCTTATCCTTTCCGTGTTCTTCCGTGGCTAAATCTCTCTCTTTGTCTTTCCCCTCTGTTCTTCCGTGGCTGAATTCCCGTGTTGGCTCCTCATTCGATGAAGCGTTTGAGCAAGATCGCTTTTTCCACGTTGTGGTCGACGCCGCGCTCGAAGCAGACCGGAATCGTGCGGTCGAACATGTAGAAGCCGCGGTGGCGGACCACCGTGCCGTTGTCGGCGCCCAGTTCGTCGGCTAGTTGGTAGCCGTCGGGATGGATGAAGTCGGGCACTCCGCCATTCCACGGCTGGACTTGGAAATAGCCGGTCGTGATCCAAACCGCGTAGACATTCGACCGCGTGGTCAGCAGGTTGCCCATTCGCTGGAGGTTTTGATAGCGGAAATAGGAATTCCGGTCGGGAGCGTTGTAGGAGCCCACGAGCGAGCTCGATCCAGCGCCGCCGCCGCCAGAGTTGGCGATCTCGGCCGGCGGGAAGTCGAAGAGCAGGTAGGGGCTCGTGATGCCTTGCGCCGAAGCCCCGCCGCCAGCGCCCGAAGTTGCATAGCCATAGGGCCGCAAGAATGTCACATCGACCCCGCGCAGCGGCAGGCCGGGCGGCAGTTGCAAGTCGGCGCCCGCGGCCGAGCGGAAGGGATTGGCGAACCACGAGGGCGTGGCGCCGGTGGTCATGCTCGTGTTGTTGTTGTGAATGCTGGCGGAAACGCTCGACCACAAGGGGCCGGCCAGCGTCTGGGCGGCGCTGGTGCTGCCCGAGGCATTGCTCACCGGCGGGGCGTTGAGGATCGCGTTCCATATAAACGCGTTGGTGTCGGTGTTGCCACCGGTGGGCGAGGTGTCGCCACCCATATTGAACTGATTCTGATGGGCGATCGTATTCGGATTCACCTTGCCCGGGTCGCGGTGTTTCGACACGCGATTGAACGGCGGATGCAGATACGAAGCCATCGCTTTTTCCAAATTAGCGCCGTTCGAGCCCGGGTTGGTCGAGCCCTGCAGATTGCCATCGTTCGTGCTTGTGAAGGTGGCGTTGCTGCCGATCTGGCCTTGGGTGTAGCTCGGGTTGAGGACATATTCCGTGCCGACGAACCGCGAGGGCACGCGCACATAATCGAAGAGCCGATAAAAATGCGGGGCCACGCCGACATCGGCCTGTCGTGGCTGCGTGCCATCGGAGCCGCCGCCGGTCGATGTGCTCATCTCGAAATTCAAGAGATGCTTGAACGGCGCGAGGAATGCCGCCGTGGTCGGGGCGCTGTTGGCGCCGTCGTAGGGATTCGACGTCGTGCCGGTGAAGCCATATTCCCACAATAGCCGCGAGGGCGAGCTCGCCGGCACTTGCATCAATTCATAATGGCTCACGAAGGGACGATTGTTCCAAGTGATCCAAGGGAACGTGGGAATATAGCCGTTGGCGCCGACATTGCCGGCGAACATCGCCATGTTTGGGTCGCCTAGATAGTTGGCCGGCGCGGCGGGCGAGTCGCTCGTCGACCAGGGATGGCCGGCGCCGTTGTTGCCATAAAACGCCTGATTCAGATAGCCGAGCGTCATGCCGGGCGCCTGGCCGCCGGTGGTGCTCATCAGACTATAGCCGAACACGAGATTCGTGGCGGTGTAAGTTCCCGAGCCGCCGGGGAACGCGTCCATCCATTGGGTATAAAGATTCAAATACGTGCCGGCATTCACGGTCGGCACGGTCTGTCCGCGCTGGGCCGTGCCAAAGGCGCCCGTGAACTGTGAGGTTGGATTCGGATAGTTGGCCGCCGCCGCCATCGCCGACGAAGGCGCCACGGGCACGGGCAGCGAGGGCATGGGCGAAAGCGGCGTCGTTTGCCCCTGGGGCGGGCTAAAATTCACATCGTCGGGATCCATCGAAACCAAGCTTCCCACGCCGTTCATGCTGGCCACCGCCAGGGGCGGCGTTCCCGAGAGCTGCTCCTGTTCGCCGTTGAACACCGTAAGATTGATCGGCATCCAATCGACCGTGATATACGGGTTCACCGGATACTGGCTGTTGTATTTCGGTTCATTCGGGTCGGAATAGATGCTGCCCGATGTCGTGCTCTGGTCGTTCGGCATCGGGTTGTAGGGCAAGAGCGGATTGGCGAGGCGCTGGAGCAGCAGCGTCTTGTAATTCAAATACGTGCCGGTGGCTTGAATGCTATCGACATTGAGCGGTGTTTGCGTATTGTCGGATTGGAGCGTGTTGTAATACTGCGTTTCGTAAGGTTGATCGAGAAATGGAACCTTCGTGCCGGAATCGGCGCCGTAAGCGTCGACCAGATTCGAATTGACGTTAACGGCTTGCGAGGCCGAATCCTTTTGGGTCGGCTCCTTGTAGTAATAGGGCGATGAAAACAGCGGCTCCGAAACGCTTAGGCCAATACCGCCGGAGTTGTTTCCAGGCGTCGGGCAGGTGTTGGCGCCATTGGACCATGCGGTTCCGTATTGCGTGGGATTATTGCCGGTTCCATTGTTGTGCGGCAGGCCGCCCGCGCACACGATCGCCAGCGGTTGCTGGATGTTTTGCCCGACGGTCGAATACTGCGGATTGGTCGAGGTGGGCGAGATATATTGCACCGCCGGCGCGCTGCCGGCGCGCTGGTGAGCGTGGTATAGGCAGTGTTGTGCGAGGTGTTGTTGCTACCGGGCGTGAGCACGATCGCTTGCGGGGCGATCGGCGGCGGGGGCGTCGGCGTGACGCTGGTGCTCGTCTGCCGGCCGAACGGCGTGACCAGTCGCGGGCCCACGACCGCATAGCCGCCGGGCGCCAGAAACACGCCCTGTTGCAGGTTCTGCGTCGTGTTGGCCGTTTGCCAATTGACCGCCTGGATGCCCTGGTTGTAGAAGGTGCGCGCGCCGGTGGTGGTCATGTTGCCGGGAGCGACATTGGCGAACCACACGAATCGCTCGATTTGCAATGAGCCTGTATAGTTGCCCGGATTGTATTTATTGTTGGTGTTGAACACGCTACAGCTATAGGGGTCGCCCGGCGGATCGAGCGTGGTGGTGACCGGGTAGGCGCTCATTCGCGCCGCGACGTTGTTCGGATTCGTGGCGATATTGTTGTTGTTGCCGTTTTGCAAGTTCGAGGCCGAGATCGCCAGCCGCCAGACCGGCGAGGCCTGGTTGCCGCCCGATGGCGGCGCCATTTGACCGAGGTTCAAATACCACTGGTTGTAAGTCGTGTTGTAGGAGTAGAGCTCGCCGGGAAAAATCGCCTGCGAGCCGTTCGTGCCCGCCTGGGTCGGGGCGCTGCCGGGCGAGCTGGTGGCGCTATTCGGCCGCGGGCAATAGAGCTCGACGAACAGCGAACCCTGCGGCACGCGAATCTGATCCATCGTGTTGTCGGTCTCTTGCGGCGGAACTTGGGTGGTGTCGAACCGCTGCTTGCCGTTGGGATCATTGGGTGAATCGCGCACACGGCGATCATGCATCGCGAAGGTTTCGTTGATCAGCAGTTCCGGATACTCGGTTCCCCACACCACGCGCCGCTCGCCGTTGGGATCGGTCATGTTCGACCCGAGGCCGCCGTTGGTGTTGCCGCCCGCCGTCTGGGTTTCCACCGTGTCGACGATGCCATCGACATTCCAGCCATCGAACGGATTCACGTCGTATTCAAACGGTGTCATGATCGCGTCGGGATCGCGGAAATCGACCACGTTGATTGCCCACTGCGCAATGCGCCGGGCGGTGAGCTCTTGCTGCTCGCTCCAGCTTTGACCGCCGGTGGTGGTCATGGTTCCGCTCGGGCCGGTGATCGCGGTTTCTTGCGTGGCGCCCCAGTCGATACCGGTGACCGTGGCATTGTAGGCCCAGGTGGCGCCGGTCGTGGCCGGCGCCGTGGCGCCGGGCAGCGTGACGAAGCCCTGATCGACGAGCAGCATCATGAGCACATACAAATGCCGGGCATAAAGCTGCCGCGCATAGAGCTCCGAATAACTGTATACATTGCCGTTCGTGTCGGTGACGCTGGCCAACTTTTGCAAACTGGCGGATGTGCCCGAGCTCGAGGTGTCGTTGTTGAAATCCATGCTATTGACGATGTTGAACATGACCGTGCTGCCATTGAGGCCGGGGAAGAGGCTTTTCCAGCCCCCTTCGCTGCTCGTGGCATATTCTTGCGGCTCGTCGACCACGTTGTTGCCGTTGTCGTCGCGGCCGTTGCCGAAGGGGCGGTTGAGGTCCATCATCTGGCCGTTGAGGAGCTCCGGCGGCAGCATCATCGTGAGTTGGGCATTGATTATCGCGGCGTCTTTCGAGGCGGCGCCGGCGAGCGTTGTCATGCCATAGGTTTTGTTCGTGAGCTTGGCCCGCAGCAGATCGGCGATACTCACATTGAGCGTGGCGTTTTGGGTATTGGTCGCGCCTTCATACGCGGCGGCGGCCACCAGGTCGGGCTGCGTGGGCTCCGTGCCCGCGGCGCCGGTTTGACCACTTACTTGTCGCAGTTCGGTCGGCGGCTGGTAGCTGGGGCTGGCCACATCGTAGCTATCGGTGGTGAGGTACTGCCGCAGGGCGGGATTGGCATTCGAGGTGACGCCGCCGCCCAGGTACACATCCTCGATCACGGCCCGCAGCCGGTCGGGCAGGGCATAGCTATCGACATCGAAGCGGCGCAAGATGCGCTCGAGCTCGGCGGCGGTGTAGGGATTGTCGATCGCCTGTTGCTGGACCGCGGCCCGCACCGCTTGCCGCGAGAGATTCAGCGCGTAGGGATTGTTCGGAGTCTCCCAGTCGAGAATCGTGTGGGGGCGGGAACCTTGGTTGAGCGAGACTGCCGAAAAATTGGGGAACAGATAGAGCGGCTGGCCGCGGAAATCGAGCCCCACGGCCATGCGGCCCCAAAAGTCCGACGGCGTGCCATAGGAGGTGAGGCCCGCGGCTTCGTTCTGATAGTAGCTGCCCGAGGTTCCTGGCAGCGCGGTAAACAGACTCTGCCCGTTGGGGCCATAGGGCAGATCGAAATGCTTAATCGAACTAAGATAATCGTCGGCGCTGTTCATTGCCCCCGCATAGCCGGGCAGCGGCGCGGGATTGCCCGACGCCACTTGCAGCTCGCCATAGCGGCCGTCGTATTTTTCGCCGTACATGCTGCCATAGGTTCCGGTGAGCAATTGTTGATATTGCTGGAGGCCGTTGACTCCGCCGTTGAAGATCGGATTGGTGGCGCCGGAGGTCGCGGCGGTTCCGTTGGCATTGAGCAAGTAGCCGAGGTTGATTTCGGCGGGGCCATAGCCCTGGCCGCGCATGAGCTGGGCCTCGTTGGTGAGCACATTGTTGGTTTGGACCACGGTGGCGCCGCCCGAGGGACCGGTCGTGCCGCCGCCGCCGGCGTTGTTGCTACTGGTGGTAAAGGCATAAGGGCCTTGCGAATAGCCGGAATAGAGCGGGTCGTTCGAATTGCTGTTCGGGTCGGGCACGAAGGTTTGCGTTTGCGCGATATTGCCATGCGCGTTTACATTGAGCCGGCTGTCCATGTCGAGCACCAGATAAGCGGCCAGCATCTTAAATTGCTTGCCATCGGGCGCCGTTTGCACCGGATAGCCGGGATCGATCCAAATGCTGTCGGCGATGCCGTCGCCGTCGTTGTCGACATCCCAGGGGCCGGTCGTGGGATTGAAATTTGTATTGCTACCGGAAAATAAGGGGTGGTCGGCCTGCAAGGGCCGCAAAATGACTTTTTCTTGCACATGACCGGTGTTGTTAGACCAAGCTTGGCTGGGCGGCATGGCGGCGCCCGCGATCGGCGAGGTGCTGGTGTTTTGCCACCAAGTCACGAGGTCGGGCCGGTGGAACGAGGGCATGATCTGCTGGGAGTTCGTGACGCCGATCGGCTGCCAAGCGAGGGCCATGTTTTGGGCATCGGGCGCGTCGTAGTCTTCGTTGGCGCCGCCGGGACCGGTGCAGGTGGCGTAAAGGCCGTTGGCCTGGAAATACTTATGGTTCGGCTGGAGCGCGAAAAAGAAACTGTTGCCGTCCACGGCGTCGAGCAAGGTATAGCTGCCGCTGGGACGGGGAAAATATTGGCCGACCGATGTGTTGTAGCCGAAGCCGGTTCCGCTGAACGCGCGGCCATTGATGACGAATCGCTGCGCCATGCCGGCATAGGCGCCGGTGTTGTACTGATTGATGAAGTTGGTGGTGCTGATGCCATCGAACGCCATCACGCGCAAGACCAGATTCAACGGGCCGTTCGGGTAATTCGGCTGCTGGCCGGGCGTTTGTAAACACGAGCCGACGATGCGCGTGCTCATGCCGCGGGCCGGGCCGCTGGTCATGGTGAGCACTTGGCCATTGAAATAGCCGTAGGACATATAGGAGAGCGGATTCACGGGCAAGGAGTCTTGCCCGCTGGAGGTGACCGTGAGGTCGATCAGTGGCGCGCTGACGTTGGCGCTGTTCGTCGTCGGCGCGGGTTGGGGCTGGGCCGAGAGCACGCCGGTGAGACTGGGCGTGCCGTTCATGTCTTCGAGCAGACCGTGGCCCTGGATCGGCGAGGTGACATTGGTCGTGCCGCGGAAGAGGTCCATCGCCAGCGCGTCGAGTTGCTTCTGGGGATCGGCGGTATACCGCTCACTGGCCGCCTCGGCCCGGGTGGTGCGGCGATATTGCCCGGCAATGAGCACGAACGTGACCCCGATAATGGAAAACAACACGAGTAAACTAAGCACCACAAGCAACAACACGCCGCGGCGATGGGATGGGAGTCGCCCCGCGCCGGATCGCCATGCGCGGCGCCAAGACAGCGCCGGCCGATCGGTTCCGCGCGACGCGGTAGCGGGAGATTCGGTCCGTGGGTCGGCAACGACATGGATTCTGTTGGAAGTCATGGCAGCCACTTTGCTTTCTCTTGTTCCGGTTTTGCCCACGATTTCGGGAATCGGAGCGTGCCGAGTTCAACGCACGAGTCGTCGCAATCCATCCTTGAACAACGGATCGCAGAAATTGATTAGAAGTCCGAGTCGGTGGTTCGCTAATTTCAAATAGGTCAGCACTTGGGCTTGATGCAGCGGCAAGATCTCGTGGACGGCCTTGACTTCGACGATGATCTCGTTCTCCACGAGCAGGTCAATCCTGAGATCGGCGTCGAGCGTCACAGACCGGTAGACGATAGGCACGGTCATCTGCCGGACGTAATGCAACTGGCGCTGTTGCAATTCGTAACAGAGACACGTTTCGTAGACCGACTCCAAAAGCCCGGGCCCCAACACCGCGTGCACCTGAAACGCGGCGTCCACGATCTTCGTGGCCACCGCTTCGGTCTCCGGCGGCAGCGGACGATACATGGGCGAATTCCTTATAAAGAAAGTAACGGCAACCAGAACGAAATTGGACCACGAAGGCGCGAAGACACGAAGAAGAATAAGGCACAGGGACTGGGACGCGTTTCAAGTTGAGCACATGGCCAGCGCTCGCTCCGGGAATTCTTGTTCTTCTTTGTGTCTTTGTGTCTTGGTGGTTACTACCTGTCCGGCCGCCGTGTCGGCATGTGATACGCTTTTAAGTCATTGATGGACCACGAAGACACGAAGACACGAAGAAGAATAAGGCACAGGGACTGGGACGCGTTTCAACTTGAGCACATGGCCAGCGCTCGCTCCGGGATTTCTTGTTCTTCTTTGTGTCTTGGTGGCTTTGTGGTTACTACCTGTCCTGCCGCCGTGTCGGCATTCGATACGCTTTTAAGTCATTGATGGACCACGAAGACACGAAGAAGAATAAGGCACAGGGACCGGGACGCGTTTCAACTTGAGCACATGGCCAGCGCTCGCTCCGGGAATTCTTGTTCTTCTTTGTGTCTTTGTGTCTTGGTGGTTACTACCTGTCCGGCCGTCGTGTCGGCATGTGATACGCTTTTAAGTCATTGATGGACCACGAAGGCGCGAAGACACGAAGAAGAATAAGGCAAAGGGACTGGGACGCGTTTCAACTTGAGCACACGGCCAGCGCTCGCTCCGGGAATTCTTGTTCTTCTTTGTGTCTTGGTGGCTTTGTGGTTACTACCTGTCCGGCCGTCGTGTCGGCATGTGATACGCTTTTAAGTCATTGATGGACCACGAAGGCGCGAAGACACGAAGAAGAATAAGGCAAAGGGACTGGGACGCGTTTCAACTTGAGCACACGGCCAGCGCTCGCTCCGGGAATTCTTGTTCTTCTTTGTGTCTTTGTGTCTTGGTGGTTACTACCTGTCCGGCCGTCGTGTCGGCATGTGATACGCTTTTAAGTCATTGATGGACCACGAAGGCGCGAAGACACGAAGAAGAATAAGGCACAGGGACCGGGACGCGTTTCAACTTGAGCACACGGCCAGCGCTCGCTCCGGGAATTCTTGTTCTTCTTTGTGTCTTTGTGTCTTGGTGGTTACTACCTGTCCGGCCGCCGTGTCGGCATGTGATACGCTTTTAAGTCATTGATGGACCACGAAGGCGCGAAGAAGAATAAGGCACAGGGACTGGGACGCGTTTCAACTTGAGCACACGGCCAGCGCTCGCTCCGGGATTTCTTGTTCTTCTTTGTGTCTTGGTGGCTTTGTGGTTACTACCTGTCCGGCCGCCGTGTCGGCATTCGATACGCTTTTAAGTCATTGATGGACCACGAAGGCGCGAAGAAGAATAAGGCACAGGGACTGGGACGCGTTTCAACTTGAGCACACGGCCAGCGCTCGCTCCGGGAATTCTTGTTCTTCTTTGTGTCTTTGTGTCTTGGTGGTTACTACCTGTCCGGCCGCCGTGTCGGCATTTGATACGCTTTTAAGCCATTGATGGACCACGAAGGCGCGAAGAAGAATAAGGCACAGGAACTGGGACGCGTTTCAACTTGAGCACATGGCCAGCGCTCGCTCCGGGATTTCTTGTTCTTCTTTGTGTCTTGGTGGCTTTGTGGTTACTACCTGATTTGAGCATCGCTGTCGGCTATTGTGTCGACCAGTCGCTGGGGCGTTCTAGGTTCATGCTTTTTTCGTACACTCCCACCACGCCGTCGCAAAGGAAGGCGTAGGTGATCGGATGGTTGGCGTTGGCCATCACCGAAAGATACGGCCAGTCGGGGCCGGCCAACGTGATGTTGCGGGAATACGACGGCATGCCCACCGAGGTGCTCTCGCCCGGCGTCACCGGGTTGCCGTTGGAATCGACCACGTCGGATGCGCCGATGACCCGATACCAGCGGAAAATGTTCAAATACGTGGGCGTGTTCGTCGGATTGAGCGATGTCCCAGCGGTTAGCGTGATCTGGCCGGCGAGCATGATCCACTGGCCGCGCTTCACATTGAGATAGGCCGCCGACTGGGTGGATGTCATGTTCTGCGTGTTGAGCGTGATTTCGCCGCCGCCGATGCCCGAGCCGGGAAACGCGCTCACCGCGGCCAGCCGCTCGGGATACACCGGATAGTTGATCGACTGACTCGCCGGCGCCACGCTCACATTCAAATTGATCGGCCGCTTGTAATACACCGCGACCGACACCGTATAAAGATTATTGTTATAGGGTTGATACGTCGGGCTGCCCGGCGCGCCACCGCTCTGATTGGGCAGCGTCGGCGCGTTGGGCACGATCGTGGCGATCCACGAATAGTTGCCATCGAATTGCCGATACTGCGGCGTCAATCCACTGCCGCCCGAGGAAACTCCGTTTTGCACCGTTGGGTCTTGATTCGGATAATACGTCTGCACCGCCGGCCCGTTGGGAGTGGTGAGCGTCATGCCCGGGGGCGGCGCGAAGTAGCTTAGGTCGTCTTGCGGTTGAAATAGATGCGCTGCTTGGGCCAGCGACATGCAAATTCCGAGCGACGGCGCGGCCCGTAGCGTGATGCGCGCCATCACCGGCACATTCGGCAGCGCGGCGCCGAGCGTCGAAACCGCGCCCGCGGGAAATGTCGCCGGGCTCAGCGCGCTGCTCGAAAACATGGCCGAGGGATTCGAGGTGTTAATCACCTGCCCGGTGGCGTTGTAGACCATGCCCCAGGGGTCGAGGGCATATGAAAGTTGCGGCGGGTAAGTGCTGGAATTGGAGTCGTAGTCGGTATAGGGCAAGCCATTGGCGACCGGCACGAAGTTGCCGTTGTTCGTGATATCGGTCGCGAGCTGGCCGGTCAATTGGCCCGTCGCCGCCACGGGCGCGTACCACATCGATATATGCTGCGAGGTGTTGCCCGCGTCGGGCCGGAGCATGCCGCAGGTTTTGAGCATGCGAAAGGCCGAGCGGCCGACCGACGCGGCGCGGTCGATCTGATCGGCCTGGCCTACCTCGAACCGCCCCACCGGAATCAGGGCGCCCACGCTCAAGAGCCCGATGAGCAAAATAAACATGCTCATCAGCACTTCCATCAGCGTGATTCCGCGGCGGGCGCCACCGGCGAACCGGTTGCCATGCCGTGTGCCATGCCCACGCTCGCGTGGGCATGCGGTTCGGACCCTCGCAAGCCGCGCGGAGGGCATGCCCACGCAAGCGTGGGCATGGCACACGGCGCGTAAGTGTGCGCGACAGAGCATTGTCCACACAAGCCTGAAGCGCTAGCGAAGGATTTTGGCGAGCCGAGTTGTCCATCAGCGTGACGCCGCGGCGGCGCGGCGGCGTGCCATGCCCACGCTCGCGTGGGCATGTGGTTCGGCCCCGCGCAAGCCGCGCGGAGGGCATGCCCACGCAAGCGTGGGCATGGCACACGGCGCTAGGTGTGCGCGACAGAGCATTGTCCACACAAGCCTGAAGCGCTAGCAAAGGATTTTGGCGAGCCGAGTTGTCCACCAGCGTGACGCCGCAGCGGTGCGCCGGCGTGCCATGCCCACGCTCGCGTGGGCATGCGGTTCGGACCCTCGCAAGCCGCGCGGAGGGCATGCCCACGCAAGCGTGGGCATGGCACACGGCGCTAAGTGTGCGCGACAGAGCATTGTCCACACAAGCCTGAAGCGCTAGCGAAGGATTTTGGCGAGCCGAGTTGTCCATCAGCGTGACGCCGCAGCGGCGCGCCGGCGTGCCATGCCCACGCTCGCGTGGGCATGCGGTTCGGACCCTCGCAAGCCGCGCGGAGGGCATGCCCACGCAAGCGTGGGCATGGCACACGGCGCTGAAGTGTGCGCGACAGAGCATTGTCCACACAAGCCTGAAGCGCTAGCGAAGGATTTTGGCGAGCCGAGTTGTCCATCAGCGTGACGCCGCGGCGGCGCGGCGGCGTGCCATGCCCACGCTCGCGTGGGCATGTGGTTCGGCCCCGCGAAGCCGCGCGGAGGGCATGCCCACGCAAGCGTGGGCATGGCACACGGCGCTAGGTGTGCGCGACAGAGCATTGTCCACACAAGCCTGAAGCGCTAGCGAAGGATTTTGGCGAGCCGAGTTGTCCACCAGCGTGACGCCGCGGCGGCGCGGCGGCGTGCCATGCCCACGCTCGCGTGGGCATGTGGTTCGGCCCCGCGCAAGCCGCGCGGAGGGCATGCCCACGCAAGCGTGGGCATGGCACACGGAGCACAGGGAGATTGTCATGTGAAGCACGCGCATATCACTCGCCTCCCAAGGTGGTCACCACGCCGTTGCCGTTGGTCATGCCGGTGGCCATCGAGCGGGCCGTGACCACGTCGGCCGCCGGAGTCGTGCCGAATTGATTCATGCCGACATAACCTTTGTTCGTGGAAAATGTCGGATTCGCGTTCGGGTTGCTCAATATCTGGCCGGTCTGTGGAATCACCGTGACCCATTGGCTGTTGAGGTCGCCGAGGTTGTTTTGCGGATAGGGCGTCGATGTCGTGGGGAAAGTCGTCACTTGTTCGGCTCGTCCGAGCAAAAGATAGATCGGCCCGCTGGCGTGTTGATAGACCTGGTCGTAGAGCATGTCGACGCCGCCGTTGGGGGCGAACGAAATGATCGGGCTCTGCCGCGGATAGTTCGTGTTGGGCAGGAACACGCCGTTCAGTTCGGTGCTCATGCCCGACCATTGCATGTCGATCACAATGCCCTCGGGCAACTGCAAGGGCGGATCGGAAGAGCGAATCGGCTGGCGAAAAATTTGATAGGGAAGTTGAACGCCCTGGATGCCGGCATTGGGGTCGGTGCTGTAAGCAGGCATGCCCGAGGGCGGCAAATAACTGATCGGGGCGCTAGTGCCGAGCGATGTCGTGGTCATGCTGTAGGGCGCGAGCGTCAGGCCCGCCTGTTGTGTCACGCCGGTGATATATTGATTGTTCGAATCGAGTTGCGTGGCGCTCATGATCGTGAAAAAGGGGCCCTGATAATTGAAGCGAACGCGATCGCCGATTTGCACTTTTTGGATCCCAATATTGTCGTAGAGCTGATTCGACGAACTGCCCAGGTTCATGCCCAGGCCGTCGACATAGAGAAAATATTGTCCGAGCGAATTCTGGGTCCAGCAGACATAGGCCACCGAGCCGGTGTAATCGCCCGCATAGGGCGGCAGGGTTTGTACCGTGGAAAGTGTCATCGAATAGGGTTGTGGAGTGCTGGCGGCGGCGGAAGTCGTCGTGCCGCCCGACGTGACAGTGGCGGTTCCCGCGGCCAAGCCGGGGGTATAGCGTTCGATCATCACCCCGACCGGCCGGCCGGTTTCGATCGCCCGCCCGCGGGCGCCGGCCAGATAGGTGCTCACGAGCCGGGTGGCCTCGCGCACGCGACGGGTTTGAATCGACGGGGCCACGATGGGAATCGCCGCCGCGGTGACCATCATCAAGACCGCGATCACGACCAAGAGCTCGATGAGCGTCACGCCCGCGGCAGCGCGTTGAATGCTCCAGCGTCGCATGTTACTTGGTTCCCATCAAATGATTGTGGATATTGTCGACGTATTCGAGAATGCCGTTGGCGTTGGCGTCGGCGACGGCGCCGTCGGGCCCGAGGTACGCGGACGTGTTATGCACATTGGACGACACCGTGCTGTAGAAGGGGTCGTTGTTCACGAGCCCATAAATAATCGGCGTCGAAGCGCTGACATCGTTGAGCACGATGTCGAACGCTTTATCCGGTCCCGCGGAAACGATGAGCGGATAGAGCGCGAATTCGACTTCGCCCTGCGCGTTGTATTTGAGCGTCGTGTTTGGATACACATGCTGCGGATCGAATGGGTCGGGAGCAATTTCTTGAGGGGCCGAGGAATTCGCTAGGTTGTATTGCACCTGCGCCAGCCGGGTTGGAGTTCCGAGACGAATCCGGGCGCCCAGCGGAAGAACATAATCGGGGTGCCCCAGGCGTCGATGAATTCGGGGAAACCGTCTTGATCGGTGTCGGCGAATTCATCGGCGGAGAATAGGTCTTGGCCACTGAGCTCGTCGCTCACGCCGGTGGTGCAGATCATGTAGAGACATTCGGCGTTGGCGTTGGACGAGGCCGGGTCGACGCTGGGATGGCTCGCGCGGATCGTGGCATATTTCCGCGCATAGGCCAGCCACGGCGAGGGCGGGGCTTGCCCATAGGCGTTTGGCGTGACCGAACCGCTGCTAATCGAATAGGACATCGCAAATAGATTCGGTGGGGAGCCCGAGGAAGTGAAATAGCTCGACGACACCGGAGGCGATGTCGTGCCGTACGGCATGTAGGTGACATCGGTCCAAACCTGGGGCATTTCGAGCCGCATGAGCTCCCGCAAGGCGTCGAGCCGCTGGGCCGCAACCACGGTCTTAAGCGGGGCATTTGGAAAGTTACTCGAGCTGGCATAGTAGCTCTGAAACAACGGCGTCGTGCCGACCGTGATCGGCACGCGCCGGGTGCGGTAGGTTTCCCAGCGGGCCATGATGATGTTGTTGATCTTGGCGATCAGGGCCTGCGTCTTTTGCACCCGCGCCGATTCGGCCGTGACCGACATGCCCGCCAAAAACAGGCTGGCCAGAATCGCGATAATCGCGATCACGACCAACAGCTCGACCAAGGTAAAGCCCCCCGGCCGCCGCTCGCTCGTTCGCTTATTGCTCGGTTTCAATCGCAGGGGTCGCATGGCATGGGCCGCTTGAGTGTCTGAAATGAACTATTTTGTGCCACCGAAGCACACGGAACAGGGAACCCAACCATCGCCCCCCACATCTCCCGCATTTTTCCGTGCCCTTCCGTGCGTTTCCGTGGCCAAATTCTTCTTCTACTTCCTCTTCACCGCCGACCAAGGCGCCGGAGATTTTTTAGCCACGGAAGAACACGGAAGAACACGGAAAAGGGAGGCGGAAAAAACGCCCAACAAGCATTCCGCATTTTCCGTGGCCTTCCGTGCGTTTCCGTGGCCAACCTTCTTCGCCGCCGGCCCCGAGACATCAGGGAATCGCGTCGCCGAGGCGCGACCGGTCGCAGAAATTCGTGACATTGTCGGTATCGGAGCCGTCGAGGCTGTAGCCGTAGCCGGTGTAATACAAACGTCCGTTGGGAAACGTCGATTGACTCGGAATGCCGAACTGACCGTCTTGGCCGGCCGAGAGGATTTGAAACGTGGTGGGGTTGCAGAACTGATAGGCGGCGGCGGGGCCGCTATAGTTTCCCAAGTTCTGCAGGTCTTGCACATAGGCGGCCGCGATGCCGTGCGACGTGCCCGTGGAATCGTAGATCGTGAACGGCTGATTGGGCGATGAGCTCAGCGACGAGGTGAGCGAGATTTGCGGGCTCGAGCCGAGGGCGCCATAGTGGCCGGCGTCGATATAGGCGTAGGGAGCATTGGGTGACAAGACGCCGTATTTCGGCACATAGACATACTGGCCAATTTGATACTGGGTCGAGTAGCCGTAATTGGGATTTAGGTTGTTGGTCGGCCAAGAGCCGGGCGTGGCCACGGCCGCGATCAGCCGCGTTTGATCGAATTGATAGAACGGGGTGCGAGCGCCGGCGCCGCTGAAGGGCTGGGTCACATCGGGGCTAAAGCCGCTGAGCCAGAACACGATCGCCCGATCGGGATGGGCCGTCGTTTGGTCGATGCCGAGGTTGGTCCAGTCGTTGACGAGATACGTATAGTTCGGTGGCCCGCCGGTGTTATAGCGCGGAAAGGCTTGCATAATGAAAGCCAGGAGCGCGGGATTGCTTGCCGGGTGCCCGCTGGGAAACGACAGATCGCAGGGCGGATAGGCGCCGTATTTATTCTTGAAATTCGTGAAGGCGTCGTTGATTTGATTGAGCTCGGTCTTGATCGCGGTTTGCTTGCTGGTGTCGAGCGCGTTCATGGCCGCCACGGTAATGAGCGAGGCCAAGACACCGATGATGGCGATCACGACGAGCATTTCGATAAGCGTAAAGCCCCGGGCCGCGCGTCGGCGCGAGGCCGATTGTTGGCAACAGCGATCCATTATAAAACTCCTAAAACAGGGCCCCGACCAGCGGAAACGACATCAAATCAAATGGACAAGCAACGCCAAACGCCACGCATTACCGAATCCAGGAATTCAACACGACGGTCACGACGGCACGACGAAAGAGGAAACGCAGTTCGGCCGGATGCTTCGCGGCGGGCATTGGATTGCCTCTTAACGCCTCTTTGTATTCCGTTGTGTCGTTGTGGTGAAAAGGCTTCTCGCTTTTCGTTATTTGCTCAAGCTTTCGATTAGTTTGATGAGCGGCATGAACAGCGCGATCACGATGAAACCCACGGCGCCGCCCAGGAAGATGATCAAAAGCGGCTCCATCAGGCTCGTCAAACTTTCGGTGAGCACCGCGACTTCTTCGTCGAACGTGTCGGCCACTTTGTAGAGCATCGTGTCGAGCTCGCCGGTTTCCTCGCCCACGTCGACCATGTTCACCGTGAGATCGTCGACGATGCGGCCGTTCATTTGCCGCAAGTAGAGCAGAAGCCCGATCGGCCCCGCACAGAAGAATGCCCAGAAGAACGCGCACATCGGGTGGAACTTCATCTTCGAGAAGTCCTTGAGCGGCTTGGCGATCGATTCGCCGTCGCGGATCGATTCACTGACCTTGCCGAACAAATATTCGAACTGGGCGTTGCCGGTCGTTTCTCGCGTGATGTTCAGCGCTTCCAAAATCGGCACGCCGCTGGCGATGAGCGTGCCCAGGGTTCGCGTGCCGCGGGCGAGGATGTTTTTCTCGACCAACTGGCCGAAGATCGGCATCTTGAGCGTGAACATATCCCAGCCCACGCGGCCGGCCTTGAACTTCTTGATGAGCTTGATGAACATCACGAGCGAAAACGGAATCGCCGGAATCGCCCACCAGTAGTTGACCGCCGCATGCGAGATATTGACGAGCACGATCGTCATCGTGGGCAGCTTGATATTGAAATCCTTGAAGATCTTTTCGAACGAGGGCACGATCTTGATCATGATGAAGGTCAAGATACCGACGGCCACGCTCACCACCACGACCGGATAGACCATGGCGCCCTTGATCTTGCGCCGGAGTTTTTGCGACCGCTCTTGAAAGTCGGCCAAGCGTTTGAGAATCAGTTCCAAGGCGCCGCCCGCCTCGCCGGCCTTGATCATGTTGACATAGAGCCGGTCAAACGCCTTGGGCGCCTTGGCCATCGACTCCGAAAGAGTCGAGCCGCCCTCGATCTCGTCGCACACATCCATCAGCGAATTCTTCATTCGCCCTGGAGTTTGCTGCGTTTCCAGGATTTTGAGGCTGCGCAGGATCGGCAAACCGGCGTCTTGCAGAATCGAGAGCTGCCGGGTGAAGGTGCAGAGCACACGGGTATTGACGCCGCCAAAGGCAAAGGTCCGTTGCCGGCCGCCGCCTTTCTTGGTCTCCGCCTTCTTCTTGCTTTTCTTGATCGAGATCTTGGTGACATAGTACCCCAACTGGCGGATTGTCGCCTGCGCTTCCTCCTCGGTCGACGCCTCGATTACGTCCTTGAATTCCTGGCCCTTGGCGTCCATCGCCTCGAATTGATAATGCGGCATGGGGATACCCGCGGTTGGCAGAGTGAAGTGATACGGTAAAAGCGATACGTCGTCGACTCTATTGCGGATTCTTGAAACTATGCTTCCATCACGGTCTCGCGCACGACTTCCTCCAGGGTGGTGAGCCCGTCGTAGGCGGCTTTCATGCCGGCGTCGCGCAGGGTGACCATGCCATAGCCTCGGGCGGCCTCGCGCAGCTCGTCGGTCGAGGCGTTGCGCATAATCATGTCGCGGAGGTCATCGTTCATGATCATCAGCTCGAAGAGGCCCACGCGGCCTTTGTAGCCGGTGCTGTTGCACGAATCGCACCCGCGCCCGCGATAAAATGTCTTGCCGGCGATGTCGGCGGTGGTCATGTCGAGCTCGGCCAGCGTGTCGCCGGTGGGCGTGGTGATCTCGCGGCAGCCCGCGCAGATGCGCCGCACGAGCCGCTGCGCCAGAATTCCCTCGACCGTGGCCGTGATCAAAAACGGCGGAATGCCCATGTCGCGCAAGCGGGTCACGGTGCCGGGAGCGTCGTTCGTATGTAGCGTGCTGAACACGGTGTGGCCGGTGAGCGAGGCCTGAATGGCGATCTCGGCGGTTTCCAGGTCGCGAATCTCGCCGACTAGGATTCGGTCGGGGTCTTGCCGCAAAATGGCCCGCAGACACGCGGCGAAGGTGTTGCCGATGCCCGCGTCGATCGGCACCTGCACGATGCCGTCGATATCGTATTCGATCGGGTCCTCGGTCGTGATCAGCTTATCGGTGACTTCGTTCAACTCGCTGAGGGCAGAGTAGAGCGTGGTGGTCTTGCCCGAGCCCGTCGGGCCGGTCACGAGGATGATGCCGTTCGGTTTTCGCATCACCTCGCGAAATACCTTGAGCGTGGGCGCGTCCATGCCGACCTTGGTGATGTCGAGCGACACGACCGAGCGATCGAGCACCCGCATCACGACGCTCTCGCCAAACATCGTGGGCAACACCGACACGCGCAAGTCGACGGGCATTCCGGCCAGCGTGAGCTCGATGCGGCCGTCTTGCGGCATGCGGCGCTCGGCGATATCGAGGTTGGCCATGACCTTGATTCGGGTAGTGATGGCGAAAGCCAAATGGCGCGGCGGCGGCACCATTTCGAACAGCACCCCATCGGCCTTGAGGCGAATGCGAAATTCGTCTTCGAAGGGCTCGAAGTGCAAGTCGCTCGCGTGGTCCTTGATCGCGAGCAAGAGCACCATGTTGAGCAGCTTGCGCACCGGCGCGTATCGGCCAGGGCTTCGACATCGGTGAGGTCGTGCGCCCTGGCGCGCATCGCGGCGGCCGCCTGTTCCTCGAGTTCCTTGTCGTCTTCCAGGCTCGCGACCAGGGTCTCGACACTCTCGGAGTTCGACGAGTAGTAGCGGTTGAGCGCATCCTTGATTTCGCGCTCGGTCGTCACCACCGAACGGATTTCGTAGCCCAGAAAGGTGCGCAGTTCGTCTTGCACCGCCAGGTTCTGCGGCTCGCTCGTGGCGATCGTGAGCGTGTTGTCGCGGAAGCTGATCGGCACGATGCGATACATCTGCGCCATCGGCTCCGTGACATAGGTCAGCACTTGCGGTGGAATCGAGGTCTGACCGAGCGACACGACCTGCATATTCCACTGCTCGGCCAGCGCCTGGGCCAACTGGTCGTCGGACACGAGGCCCATGGTCTCGGCCATTTTGCCGAGCAATTGCCCGGGCCGACGCTGCTGGTCCTCGAGCAGCATTTCAAGCTGCTCGTCGGTGATGAACCCCAAGTCGACCAGAATCTGACCGATCCGCCGCATGGCCATGAGTAGCGATCCCAAGGAAGTGAAGCGAGAAATGCGCCGAACAATCGAGCCGTTTTCGTATTCGTTGCTCTCCCGCTCTTGGGAGAGGCCATGTCGAGAGAATTTCGTTGAGCCTCCGCCCTACCCTCTTCCAAAAGGGGAGAGGGCGAGTCGCCGGGTAGGCAGTTAATGCCCTTTGCGATCGTCCTTGCCTTTATCCTTTCCGTCGTCGTCGTCCTCATCGTCGAACATGCCGCGCTCGGCGTTGGCGATGCGCTTGAGGAGTTCGTCGGGCGTGGCCGCCTTGACGAGCACGTCTTCCTTGAGCACCTTGCCATCGCGCCAGAGGTTGAAGAGCGCGTCGTCGAGCAGGTTCATGCCCAGCTTGGCGCCGGTTTGAATCGCCGACGTGATGCGGAATGTCTTGTTTTCGCGAATCAGGTTGCCGATCGCCGGCGTGACCACCAACATCTCGTAAGCCGCGCAGCGACCGCCGCCGATCTTGGGCAGCAGGGTTTGCGAAAGCACTCCGATGATCGAGGTCGAAAGTTGGGTGCGAATCTGTTCTTGCTGGCTGGTCGGAAACACGTCGATAATGCGGTTCACGGTGCCGGTGGCGCCGGTTGTGTGCAGGGTGCCGAACACCACGTGGCCGGTCTCGGCGGCGGAAATCGCGGCTTCGATCGTTTCCAGGTCGCGCAGCTCGCCCACCAGGATCACGTCGGGGTCTTGCCGCAAGGCTCGCCGCAGCGCTTCGGAAAAGCTCGGCACATCGACGCCCACCTCGCGCTGGTTCACCGTCGACTTCTTGTTCGGATGGTAAAACTCGATCGGGTCTTCGATCGTGATGATGTGATGATCGACGGTCTCGTTGATGTAGTTGATCATGCTGGCCAGCGACGTGCTCTTGCCCGAGCCGGTCGGACCCGTCACGAGAAATAGTCCACGCGGACGCATGATGAGTTTTTCGCACACCGGCGGCAGGCCCAACTGCTTCATATTCAGCAGCTTGTTCGGAATCTGCCGCAGCACCATGGCGATATTGCCGCGCTGCTTGAACACCGACACTCGAAATCGAGCCAAATCGCCAAACGCAAATCCGAAGTCGGTGCCGCCGACCGATTGCAGTTCCTGTTGGCAGCGATCGGGCGTGATGCTTTTCATCAGGCCGACCATATCGGCATTCTCCAGCGACTTGGTCTGGAGTTTTTTCATGTGACCATCGTGACGAATCACCGGTGGCTGGCCGACGGTCAGATGCAAGTCGCTAGCGCCCTGCTTCACCACGGCGTGCAGCAGCTTGTCGATCAGAATTACGTCGGTCGAATTGGTGGTCGAAGTAGTGGCCATCGGCGCCTGTCGTGTAGGTCGGAGTATCGTCTCGGTCGGGTTATCGCGGAGTGATTTGTTTTTGCTCGTTGGAGCGGCGCGCCGTTGGCACTGGCAATTGGCATTGGCAAACGGACCGGCCACTCAACTACCGAGCGCGCCGCGATGACTTCGCGCCGCGCGACAGCGACCGGCGGCAATTGCCCCGCGACGAGCGCTCCGATCGAGCCGCCTAGCCTCTTGGCCCAGCGGCCCCTTGGCCCGGAGATTTGCCCTGTCGCTTGGTTTTGTCGCTTGGTTTTGTCGTTTGGTTTTGTCGTTTGGTTTTGTCGCCACGCGTTTTCGCCGCGAACACTTGCCCCTTGGAAGCGGGGCCCTTCGATGAGCTGTTCCGTGCGCCCATCACGAACCCGCTCGCGGCGATTCGCGTCTGGCGGATGAGCGCTGTTGATTATTCGCAACATTGCCGAGCGAGCAAAATCGCACTGCCAATATTCTCACAAATTCGAATTCGCCCTCGACCGCCATGGGTGAGGTCTCCAAGCGGCCGGCGATTCATCCGAGTTTGAGCAGCTTCGCACTATCACCCCGCTCCAAGGCGATCGAGAGCCGCCCGCCATTGGTCGCCGGCTTCTTGCGGCAGGGCGGGCAACGATCGCCGTTCGTGTTTCTAAGCCGAGGCTAAACTGCGATGCGACGCGATTCGTCGCGAAACGCCATCGACCTCGCGAGTCTAGGCTGCCTTAGTGCTCGACTTTCTTCGCCACGCGCATCACTTCTTCGGGCGTGGTGATTCCGCGAAGGACTTTTTTGATTCCGTCGTCGTAAAGTGTTGACATTCCTTGAGCTATGGCCGCGCGCCGCAGCTCCTGCGTGGGCGCTCCCTGGAAGGAAAGCTCGCGGATTCGGCTCGTCATCATCATCAGCTCGAAGATGCCGAGGCGTCCGCGAAAGCCTTTCCGACTGCAATTGTTGCAGCCCCTGCCCTTCATGAACGTGGCTTTGGCCGCCATTTCGTGTGTGATGCCGGCCGCTTCGAGCGCCGCCTCACTCGGGGTATAAGGTTGTTTACATTTCACGCAATTCACGCGCACCAACCGCTGGGCGAGCACTGCCATCACACTGCTGGCGACCAGATAAGCGGGAACACCCATGTCGACCATGCGTGTAATGGCGCCGGGCGCATCGTTCGTATGCAGTGTACTGAATACTAAGTGTCCAGTCAAAGAAGCCTGGATTCCCATCTGAGCCGTCTCGGCATCGCGCATCTCGCCCACCAAGATCACATTGGGCGCCTGCCGCAGCATCGAGCGAATGATCCTCGCAAAGTCGAGCCCGATACTGTGCTTTACCTCCACCTGATTGATGCCCGGCAGGTAATATTCGACCGGGTCCTCGGCCGTGATGATCTTGCGGTCCGGGCGATTCAGCTCGTTGAGCGCGGCATAGAGAGTCGTGGTCTTGCCGGAACCGGTCGGACCGGTCACGAGGATGATGCCGTTGGGCCGCCGAATCAGACCTTTGAATTGCCGGAAGTCTTCGTCCGAGAGACCAAGCTGACGCACGCCCACCTTGATATTGTCTTTGTCCAGCAGTCGCATCACACAGGACTGACCGTGGTTTGTTGGCAAAACGCTAACTCTCAGATCGAGCTCTTTGTCACCCACCGTGACTTTGATGCGCCCGTCTTGAGGGCGGCGGCGTTCCGCGATGTCCATCTTCGCCAAGATTTTGATGCGCGAGAGCAGGGCGCCCAACATGCGGCGGGGCACTTTATCTCGCTCGACCAGCACACCGTCGATCCGGTAGCGAATCCGCACCCGGTCCTCGAACGGCTCGACATGGATGTTGGAGGCCCGCAATTGCACGGCCTCGCTAATCACGAGTTGCACGAGTCGCACGATCGGCGCTGGTCTCATCGACCACTTCATCGGCGCCGCTCGATTCTTGCTCGGTTTCGGTGAAATCGATCGCCGTGTCGGTGAATTCCTGGAGCATCGAGTCGGCGCTCTGATCGTCCATCTGGCCATAGTATTTGTTGATCGCCTCGACGATGCTGTTGCGCGGGGCAAGCGCGATCTCGACCGTGCAGTTGAGAATGAACCGCAGCTTGTCGAACGTGTCGAGATCGCCCGGATCGCTCACGATCACCTTCAGCACGCCATCGGACTCCGACATGGGCAAAATGGCGTTTTCGCGGGCCACGGACTCGGGCACCAATTCCACGACCGATGGCGGAATCACGACTTCCTTGAGATTCACGAAGTCGAGGCCGTGTTCCTCGGCCAGGGTGCGCATCACCTCGTCGCCCGCGGCGTAGCCGAGTTGGACGATGGTGTCGTGGAGGGTCTTGTTCGAGTTTTTTGCGACGCGCTGGGCCTCTTTGACCTGCTCGGCGCTGAAGAATGCCTTGGCTAATGAGAATGTCGAAGAAGTCGCGTTTACGAACCATGACGTTCAGGATTCCGGGACTAAGGAAAAACGAAAAAGGCCCAGCACGGGCTACGCCCGCTCGAAAGTCGCGATTTTGTGCGGGCAAGACGAGAAAAGACTGGCAGCGCCGGGGGCTTGGGAAAAATGCCGGGAGGCGGTGCGCGCCGAAAAACGAACTGCCGACACCCGTGCCCGCGCGAGACCGGTTTCACTACAACTTGACTGGCAAGCAGAATGCCGTATCGCATCCGAAAAGACGTAACCCCTTGTATGTTCAAGTTATCTATCGCCGGGGGCCTTGTCAAATGTCCGGCGCTCCTCGCGGCGCCCCGCGAGCGTGTTATTCCCGCGTCGAACCTCCCGCCACGATGTGGAACCTGCCGAGGGGCGCTCGACTTTAGTCGGGCTCCGGCACAGAATGATGAAGGGCCCGTAACGCCAAATTCTCAAGAGCCTATCCGACGACGCCCTCTCCCCGTACGGGAGAGGGGAGGGTGAGGGCTCGCCCGGTTTCGTCCGCGGCGAAAGGAACTCGATGTCCGCCCAACCTCTTCGCGCGGTGCTGGTCGATAGCGAGGCGAGCTTCGCGGCCATGAGTCGGCTCGTGGCCAATTTCTCGGAACCACGACCGCTCTTCGATTGGGCGCCCACCTTCGAAGCCGGGCTCGACGCGATCTTGCGCGGCGAACACGATGTGTACCTCGTCGAACACGATCTGGGCTCGCGAACCGGGCTCGAGCTATTGGGCGCCGCCAAGCGCGCCGGCTGCATGGCGCCGATCTTGATTCTCTCGGCCGACGACGACCGCTCCCTCGACCTGGGCGCCATGAATGCCGGCGCCGCCGATTACTTGGCCAAGGCCAACCTTTTGCCGGCCACGCTCGAGCGCTCGATGCGCCATGCGCATCAGCAATTCAAACTGCTCCGCGACTTCGATCGCGAGCAGCGGCAGCTCAGCGCGCTGATGGACAATATGCCGAACCGCGTGTATTTCAAAGACGCCTCGAGCCGTTTTGTGCGCGTCAATCGGGCCATGGCCGAATGGTTTGGCCTCACCGATCCGGCGCAAGCGGTGGGCAAAAGCGACTCCGACTTTTTTACCGACGAGCATGCCCAGCAAGCGCGCGACAATGAACTGGAGCTCCTGGAAGGCCGCCGCGCGCGGCTCGTGACCGAAGAGCGCGAGACTTGGCCCGATCGCCCCGACACCTGGGCCGCCACCACCAAGCTGCCGCTGCGCGATGCGCGAGGCGCGATCGTGGGCACTTGCGGCATTTCGAGCGATGTGACCGAGCGGCGGCGATTCGAGGAACAACTTCAAGCGGCCAAGGAAGCCGCCGAGGCGGCCAATCGGGCCAAGAGCGCCTTTCTGGCCAATATGAGCCATGAGATTCGCACTCCCATGAACGGCATCATCGGCATGACCGAGCTCGCGCTCGACACCGCGCTTACCGTCGAGCAACGCGAATACCTGGAAATGGTTCGCTCCTCGGCCGACTATCTGCTCGCGCTCATCAACGACATTCTCGATTTCTCCAAGATCGAGGCCGGTCGCCTCGAGCTCGATTGCATTGATTTCAATCTCCGCGATCATCTCGATGAAACCGTGACGTCGGTGGCGCTCGAGGCGGCACACGAAAGGCCTCGAGCTCGCCTGCCATGTGCTCGGCGATGTGCCCGACGCGCTGGTGGGCGACGCCGGGCGGCTGCGGCAGATCGTGGTGAATCTGATCGACAACGCGGTGAAGTTCACGGCCCGGGGCGAAGTCATCATGCGCGTCGAGCAGCAGTGGCGTCGCGAGGGCGAGGTCTGTTTGAAGTTCTCCGTGGCCGACACCGGCATCGGCATCGCGCAAGAAAAACTCGGCATCTTGTTCCACGCGTTCTCCCAGGTCGATAGTTCGACCACGCGCAAGTTCGGCGGCACCGGGCTCGGACTCGCGATTTGTGCCCAGTTGGTCAAACTGATGGGCGGCCAGATTTGGGCGGAAAGCCGATTGGGCGAGGGCAGCGTCTTCGCGTTTACCGCCCGCTTTCGCCTGGCAACCCCCGTGACGCGCCGCAATGCGCCCGATGACCTGGCGAGCTTGCGCGGGCGACCCGTGCTGGTGGTCGATGACAATCCGACAAATCGGCGCATCTTGCAAGAAATGCTCGGCCATTGGGGGCTGCGACCCACGACTGTCGACGGCGCGCCGCAAGCCCTAGCCGAGATGCGCGCTGCGCACCAAGCCGGCGAGCCCTATGCCATGGTGCTGCTCGATAACATGATGCCCGAGATGGACGGCTTCATGCTGGCCGCTGAAATTCGCCGCCAGCCGGAACTCGTGGGCTCGATCTTGATGATGCTCTCATCGGCCGATCACCATGAAAACGCGGCCCGTTGCCGCGAATTGGGCGTGACGGCCTATATGACCAAACCGATCAAACGCGCTGAATTGCTCGCGTCGCTCCGAAACGCCGCCACGCTCGCGGGGCGCTCGGGACTCGAATCGGGGCGCGCGACGCCGACGAGCGATCGGCGCTCCGGCGCGCGCTCCGGCAGGGCGCCGGTCGCGATCGAAGACCCTTGCCGCGAGCTGCTCTCGATTCTCGTGGCCGAAGACAATCCCGTGAATCAAATGCTGACGCTGCGCCTGCTCGAAAAACGCGGCCATCGGGTCGTGGTGGTTGCCAACGGTCGCGACGCGGTCGACGAATTCGCGCGGCGGCGGTTCGATGTGGTGCTCATGGATGTGCAAATGCCCGAAATGGATGGATTCGAGGCCACGGTCGCCATTCGCGTCGCCGAAGCGCCGCTGGGCCGACGAACGCCCATCGTGGCTCTCACGGCGCATGCCATGAAGGGCGATCGCGAGCGATGCCTCGCCGCCGGCATGGACGGCTACGCCTCGAAGCCGGTGCGGCCGGCGGAATTGATCGCCACTCTCGAACGGTTGGCGGCCGAGGCCAGACGCGCCGCCGAGCCGGATTCAATCGACCGCCAAGACGAGGCCAAGTTTGCGCGGAGCCACGCGGGGGCGAAACCCGAGTTCGATCGAGCTTCGGCGCTCGAGCGCGTGGCGGGCGACGCCCGTCTCATGAAGGACTTGATCGGCGTGTTCTTCGAGGAGTGTCCCCGCGGGATCGAACAAATTCGTCGGGCGATCGACTCGGGCGACGCCGCGCTGCTTCGCCGGTCGGCGCATGCGCTCAAGGGCGCTATTTTGCTCTTCGGCGCGGAATCGGCCGCCGATGCCGCCGAGCGCTTGGAAGCAATGGGACGCGCCGGCGATCTGAGCAACGCATCCGAGGCCTGCGCCGATCTGATCGGCGCGCTCGATCGCCTGCGCCCGGCCTTGGCGGCCTTTGAAGCCGAGTAAAAGGAACCGACTAAAAATAACTTCTCCGCAAACCCCCTCTCCCTTCGGGAGAGGGTAGGGTGAGGGGCGAACAAATCAGGAAGTTATTTTTAGTCCGTGCTTAATCCAAGGGCGCCGGTTGGCCGGCAAGCTGCCCGCATCCGGCGGCGATGTCGATGCCCCGTCGCTGGCGCACGCTCACCCGCGCGCCCTCCGCGGCGAGCGCGCCGCGAAACCGATCGACCCGCCACCGCTCGCTCGGCGCGCCGGCATAACCGAGCGTTGGATTGAGCGGAATGAGATTGATTTGCGAATCGATGCCGCGAACGAGTCGAGCCAACTCGCGCGCGTTCTCCACCGAATCGTTCCGGCCTTCGATGAGCGTCCACTCGAAAAAAATGCGGCGCCCGAGCTTTGCCGTGTAATAACGACACGCTTCCAGGAGCGAATCGAGCGGCCAGGCCCGCGCTGCCGGAAGCATGGCGGCCCGCTGTTCTTGAGTCGCCGCGTGCAGCGATACCGCGAGCGAGCAGCGGCGTCCTTCATCGGCCAGACGCACGATGCCGGGCACGACGCCCACGGTGCTCAGTGTAAGTTGCTTGGCGCCGATCGCGAGCCCGGCGGAGTCTTGGAGAATATCGCAGGCGTCCATCACCGCGTCGTAGTTCAGGAGCGGCTCGCCCATGCCCATGAGCACCACGTTGCGGAGCGCTCCATTCGCCGGAACCGGAGCGCGAGCGTCGCGGGGTTGCTCCGCCCGATCATGCGACAAGCGTAGCGCGTTGCGCGTGTGCAACGCCTGGGCAACGATCTCGCCGGCCGAGAGATCGCGAGCGAAGCCCAACTGACCGGTCGCGCAAAACCGGCAACCAAGCGCGCAACCGACCTGCGTGCTGAGGCAAGCGGTCGCCCGGCCGACAAACCGCATGAGCACCGTCTCTACTTGGCCGCCATCGCCGAATTCAAGGAGGTACTTCCGCGTGTGCAAGTCCGACGATGACGCCTCGGTTGCGACACGGGGCAGCGGAATGGGGCTCGCGTCTGAAAGGCGCAGTCGCAGCCCCGCGGGCAAATCGCGCATCTCGCACGGATCGTAAACGCCATCGCGATAGATATATTTCCAGAGCCGCGCCGCATGCACCGGCCGACCGCCGCGCTCGGCGGTCCATTGCGCCAAGCAAGGGCGAGGGTAGTCGAGCAGATTCATAAATCACGATCGCGCCGGCGGCGCCCGCGGCGGGCAATGGATTGTGGCGTCGACGGCGATTCGCCCGCTTTCCGCGCGGGAGCGATCGACGCCGGCTGGTCGAAATCGATTCTACCACGCTCCACCGCCGGTGGTCGACGGCGCCGAGCGCCGGCCGATGATCGGGTACGATTTAAGATTACCGTATACCTACTGCCGCAGGCTCTCGTAAAGTTGCGCAGGGCCGAGCAGCACTTCCTTGAGTCCTCTTCGAACCGCTTCTGAATCCAGCGCCTGCGTGCTCATCGCGGTATGGGCCTCCAACGCACCGATGATCGCGTTCATGAGCTCGGTCTTCAGGTCCGGCGAATTCGCAAACTGTTCTTTCGTGTTATTGGCCGCCTGCTGCCTCAGCGTTTCCGACTCCAGCAGCTTTCCCTTGATCACGTTGTTGACATAAACGAGCTTGTCCTGATCGGTCAGCTCACCCTCGAAAAGGTCGTTCACCTTTTTGATGATTTCATTCAGTAGCGCTTTTTGCTTCTCCTGAATCATTCCGCCGCCGATTTCGGTGATCGGCTCCAACTTCGGGTTCTCCCCGTCGCCCAACGGCATCGAGCGCTTGCCTTGGCTCTTGAGATTGTGGTGAGTCAGCACCACCTTCGACAGATCGATCCCCTCGCGCTCCCGGCCGAATTCCAGCAAGGGAAGGAGCCGCTTGTCGAAGATTGCCCTCTTTTCGATCGCCGTGGCGCCGTAGTCGAAGATTTGCGACAGGAACGTGTAAAGGCGCTGGAATGCTGCCATGTCGGATTTGAACAACAGCAATGCGTCTAGCTCATCCTTCGCCGTCTCGGCGCCCGCCTCGTTCTTCTGCTCGATCGCCAGCTTCATCGCCTCACGCGCCGCTTTATGTCGCTTCATCAGGCGATCCACGATCGGTTCCCACGCGCTAACCAGTTCGCTTTGCTTGGCGTTTGGCTTCAATTCCACGGCGACGACTCGCTCGACCTCAAAGTCGTCGTAATGGCCCGCCGCGTCCAGCTTGGTTCGCAAATTCAGCACGAGGTTCCGGTCGGTGACGTCCGCCAGCTCCGCCGTCTCGTAATACGTCTTGAACGCAGCCAAAACTTCGTCGGCGTTGTTCACGAAGTCCAGCACATACGTAGAATCCTTGCCGGGATAAGCGCGATTGAGTCGCGATAGGGTCTGAACCGCCTGGATGCCCGCCAATCGCTTGTCAACGTACATGCCGCACAGCAGCGGCTGATCGAAGCCGGTCTGAAACTTGTTCGCCACCAGCAGAACCTGATATTCGTCGCTGCTGAACGCCTCGCGGATGTCACGCCCGCGCAGGTTCGGATTCATCGAATGACTGGTTTCCGTGAACGGCTCGGGGCCGGACTCGGCATCCTTGACCTCGCCCGAAAATGCCACCAGTGTTCGCATCGAGTAGCCGCGGGCCTTGATATATTTGTCGATCGCCAACTGCCAGCGCACCGCTTCCTGTCGGCTCGCGACCACGACCATCGCTTTGGCCTGACCGTTCAACAGGCGCGCGACAAGCTCGCGGAAGTGCTCGATTACCACCTGGACCTTTTGTGAGATGTTATAAGGGTGCAGACGCACCCACCCCATGATGCCCTTCAGGGCCGCGCTGCGTTCGACTTCCTTGTCGTCGAATTCCTTGCCGTTGTTAGCCAGCTTGAACGCCAGCTTATAGGTCGTGTAGTTTTGGAGAACGTCGAGGATGAACTTCTCCTCGATGGCCTGCCGCATGGAATACACGTGGAACGGCGCGGGGCGATTCTCTTTGCTCGCCGGCTGGCTGGCGTCGGGGCGCCGACCGAACAACTCCATCGTCTTGGTCTTGGGCGTCGCGGTGAAGGCCACGAAACTGATGCCGGCGTCATTAGCCCGCGCCACCATCTGGGCCGCCAGGATGTCTTCGGAACTGACCTCGCCGCCGTCGTTCAGTTCTTGCAGTTCCTCCGCCGATAGCACGGCTTTGAGCTTGGCGGCGGCTTCGCCCGACTGCGAACTGTGGGCTTCGTCGGCGATGACGGCAAAGCGTTTGCCCTTCGCTGCCCAATATCGCCACTATTTGCTTCGGCATGAACGATGGCGGCGGCCATGCACTGGCCTCCCAAGCCAATGAAGAGCGTTACCGCCGAAGTCTCTTGGAAATCATCGACAAGAATCGGGCTAACGGAACCATCACCGTCGTCTGCTCGCCCGGCGTGGTCGATGAATTCTCCTATGCCAATCCAGAGCTGGTCGCGGCGATCGCGAATCGCTCGGGGAGCGACTCCGCGCGGCCGGCGAGCGCGGCGGAGAATGTCGCCGCCGTGGCGTACAATCGGGTTTTAGGCCGCCTACGAGATGTGGGCGCGAGGCCGCCGAATCGCGGCAAATGCCCTTTGCCGATATTCACGCGGCGATGGCCCATGTGATGCGCGCGGCCAAGCGCGACTATGGCGCCGCGTGGCCGCCGCGCGCGAGTTCGCGCTGGCCCGAGCGCCGGGCAATGCTATGCGACGACGGCATTCATCCGGACTTGGCCGCGCATATTCCAATGGCCCACGCCTTGCTCCGTACCCTGGGTTTCGATGGCGACATTGGCACGATCGACCTCGACTGGGCGGCGGGAACCGTGGCCACCGACATCGGGCAAAAAGCCAAAGTGGGCGCCCGGGGACACGTCGAAATCGAAAGCACCCGACTGCCGCTCTGTTTCTTCGACGATAGCGCCGCGGGCGGCGGCTATCCAAGCGTGCCTTGTCGCTATGTGCTGGCGAGTTGCCCGTTTGAGCAAGATCTGAATCGCTACCTGCTGCGAGTTCGCGGGCTGCCGAACCAGCCGATCCGCGTCGCCTGGGGCGATCGCAAGCAGATATTCACGCGCGAACAACTCGAAGCGGGGTTGAATCTGGCCGCGGAATTTCCGGAAAACCCGTTTTGCCCCACGATGCGCGCCCTCGACGCCGCCGTTTGGCGAAAGCAAGTATTCGAACGCGCCATGTTCATGATCTTCAACCCGGCGGTCTGGGACCAGCACTTCGCGGGCACAAAGCCCGACGTTCGCAAGGAACTGCTTCGCAAGGACCTCGCCGAGTTCATGCGCTGGGCCAAGATCGAGTTTTCGTCCGACCCTGGGTTCGTCGCCGCCTGCGAACACATTTGCGCGGGCTCGCTGGAAACCGGCAAAGCGATCGCGCCGGCGGATTGGGAAACAGTGCGCCGCTGCGCTCTTCGCCCGCCAGCGCGAGCTTCACGAAAACGCGCGGGCCCTGCTCCAACCGGTTCGCCACGACATCACGATCGAGCCGGTCTCCTGACTCCAAGATTCGAACCGCGTCGGAAAACCCGCGCCGCCGCCAACGAACGGAGCAGCATAAGAATTATTCTCCCACTGCTCGCGGGCGGCGCTAGCAACCTATTGAAATATTCAGTGAGTTGCTAGGCGTTGTATTGCTCGTCGGACACGAGCTCCAGCCAGTCGACCGGCTTGCCGTCGCGATGCTCTTGAATGGCGATATGCGTCATGGCCATCGTGGGACTAGCCCCGTGCCAGTGCTTTTCGCCCGGCGGAAACCATACCACGTCTCCCAGCCGGAGCTCTTCGATCGGACCGCCCCAGCGCTGGGCGCGCCCTTGGCCCGCGGTCACGATCAATGTCTGACCCAGCGGGTGCGTGTGCCAAGCGGTTCGGGCGCCCGGCTCGAACGAGACACTCGCGCCGACAGCCCGCGCCGGCTCGGGCGCCGCGAACAATGGATCGATGCGCACGGCGCCGGTGAAATATTCGGCGCTCCCGGGACGCGAGGGCTGAGAGCCGGCGCGCTGGATGTCCATCTTGGTTCCTCGCATCTTCTTCGCTGGGCGTTTGAATCCGACGGACCGGCTCCTACCGGCCGGTCAACTGCTCATGGTACTCGGGATAGCGCGCCCATGCACCGTGACTGTCGCGGCGAGCTTATCGATTTCTTGCAGGTCTTGGGATGTGAGCTCCAGGGCCGCGGAGCCCAGGTTTTCTTCCAGCCGGCGCAGCTTCGTGGTTCCCGGAATCGGCACAATCCAAGGCTTTTGAGCTAGCAGCCACGCGAGCGCGATCTGGGCTGGCGTGGCGTTTTTTCGCTCGCCGATCCGGCCGAGCAACTCGACCAGCTTGTGGTTCGCCTTTCGATTCTCGGCGGAAAACCGCGGAATCGAGTTGCGAAAATCGCCGTTATCGAAGGTGGTCGTCTCGTCGATCTTTCCGGCCAAGAAGCCCTTGCCCAGCGGGCTAAATGGAACAAAGCCGATGCCGAGCTCCGCGAGCGTCGGCAGCACTTCAGCCTCGGGACTTCGGGTCCAGAGCGAATATTCGCTCTGAACCGCGGCGACCGGCTGCACCGAGTGCGCGCGGCGAATCGTGTTGACCCCCGGTTCGGAAAGGCCGAAATGTTTGACCTTGCCCGCCTTGATCAGCTCGCCGACGGCGCCGGCCACGTCTTCGATCGGCGTGTCGGTGTCGACGCGATGTTGATAAAAAAGGTCGATGCGATCGGTTCTCAGTCGCTTGAGCGAGGCATCGGCCACCCGCCGAATCTGCTCCGGGCGGCTGTCGAGGCCCACGGATTTGCGAGCCACCGGGTCGATCTTCCAACCAAATTTCGTGGCGATTATCACCTGCTCGCGAACAGGCGCCAGGGCCTCTCCGACAAGCTCCTCGTTGGCGTAGGGGCCATAGACTTCGGCCGTGTCGAAGAAGGTGACGCCAAGGTCGACGGCGGCGCGAATCAGCGAAATCGCGGCCGGCTTGTCCATCGCCGGTCCAAAACCGGAAGTCGCGCCGATGCAGCCGAAGCCGAGGGCCGACACTTCCAGACCGCTATTTCCGAGTTTACGTTTTTGCATCGAACGTCTCCTGGGCGATTATGCGCGAGGCTCGACCGCGCCGAGATAGCATTCGGCCGGCCGCCGGAAAAAGCAAGAGCGCCGAGGGGCGATCCCAACGGCCGAGAACAAACACGAGCTCGAAGCGCAAGCGAGAGAAGTCTCCAAAAATCGTTTCGAGCCGATTTCGGGAAGTCCTTCGCTCGCGCTTCAGGCTTGCGTGGGGCGCCAGGGACCCAAAAATCGATGAAGGGCAAAACTTCGCGTGGCGAGCCCAAGCGGTCTCGCCACCTCGTGCCCGGATTACTTGCGATCTTCCCCCACTCGCTCGAACCGAGTGAGAATACCTTCGATGGCGTCGGCGTGAATTCGCCAAGACTCCGCGGAGTAGCCGCCAGAAAGCACCATTGCCAACGGAATTCTTCGTTCCCGGACCTCAGTCGCCACGTCAAGGTCGCGGTCCGCGAGTTCATCGCGGCTCAGTCGAAGATTTGCCAGCGTATCGCCTTTGAATGGGTCGGAGCCCGCGTTGTAAATCACCAAATCGGGGCGAACCGCGTCGAGCGCCCGCGGAACCGCCTCGCAAACAACGTCCATATATTCGATGCCCGTCAGGCCCGCGGGAACCGGCAGCGGAAAATCTTCTGTTTCCTTGTGGGTCGGGAAAATATCGCTCTGAAAAAGATCGAGGATCGCGGCCCAATCCCATTTCTGGAAGATGGCCGCGGCGCCGTTGCCTTGGTGCGCATCGAGATCGATGACGAGCGCGCGTTGAATGCGTTGCTCGGCGTGGAGAGCGGCGAGCGCCAGGGGAATATCGGCATAGACACAAAATCCGCCACCTCGGTCGCTCGCGGCGTGATGATATCCTCCGCCAAGATTGATCGCGATTCCATGCTCCAACGCCAAGCGGCAAGCCACCATGGTGCCGCCGGTCGCGTAACGCATCGGCCGGAGAATGCGCCAATCAATTAGCCAACGCGGCAATCTCGCGACGATCGGAATTTCCAAAATCGCGGCCACTGTCCGCGGACTTCGCAGCGATTTCAAATACTCGGGTGTATGAAATCGCAGGAGCTCGTCGAAGCGCACCGGCTTGGGTCGAACGAAGTCACTCGCGCGGCGGAGCCCACGACCGATCAGCGCGTTGCGAATTCGAGCGTATTTCCGGCTATCGAAGGGATGCAGTCGCTCGATGCCGAAGGCGGTGATGTTGTAAACGGGGTGGTAGATCAGCGGAATCATGGACATATCGATTGCACCGCGCTTCGTGAGTGCAAAGCAAATCAAGTGATTGTTATCGCCAATCGACGATGCCCCTCAACCCGTGATCGGCTGCGCCGCGCTTGCCCGGTCGAACTGAAACAGCTTGCGGGCGTTGGCGGTCGAGAGGGCGGCGAATTCGGCCGGGTCGAGGCCGCGGGCTTGGGCCACGATCGACGCCGTGTGGACGATATTCGCCGGCTCATTTCGCTTGCCGCGAAGAGGATGCGGCGCCAGATACGGGCTATCGGTCTCGACCAAGATGCGATCGGCGGGAATCGTGGCCGCGAGATCGCGCAGCCGCTGGGCGTTTTTATACGTGACCATGCCCGCGAAGCTGATATAGAGGCCCAGCGCCAGGCACTCGGCCGCGGTCTCGTCGGCGCCGGTGAAGGAATGCATCACTCCGCGCAAGGGGCCGCGATCGTGGGCCGCGCGAAGCATCGCCAGCACGTCCGCGTCGGAATCGCGGGAATGCACGATAAACGGCAAGCCGGTTTCCGCCGAGAGCCGCAAATGGCGGTCGAAATAATCTTGCTGCACATCGAGCGGCGCCCGATCCCAATAGCGATCGAGCCCGGTTTCGCCGATCGCCACGACTCGCGGCCGCGTGACAAGTTCGAGCACCGTCCGCCAATCACCCGGCGCCGCTTCGGCCGTATGGTTTGGCTGAATGCCCACGGCCGCATGGAGCAGCGGATCACTGGTCGCGAGCGCCGCGGCCACGGAGCTCGTCGCCGCGGTGATTCCCACCACCACGATCGCCTCGAGCCCCGCCTCGCGTGCCCGCGCGATCGCGGCGCCGCGGTCCTGGTCGAACTCCTCTTGGTCCAAATGGCAATGCGTGTCGATGAGCCCGGTCACAAACGTCTTTCAAAAATCGGGGAGCGAAGCAAATAGCAATCGCGAGTCTCGCCACGGACGGCGCCGTCAAAATCCGCGCGGCATGTCGCTATCGCGAGAACTCGCCGCGCCGCCTTGAAATGGCGGAAGAAATTCTAGCCACGGAAACGCACGGACAAAACACGGAATAATTGGGCAAACCAAATTCCCGGGTTCCCATCCTTGACGATGTATTGCGTGCTCTTCCGCGCTCTTCCACGCGTTTACGTGGATTCCCCCCGCACGCTGACCCGGCGACGCGGCCGTGATTTACCAGCGGTCGAGAAAGCGGCAGCCGATTTTGAAGAGCCGGGCCCCATCGCGCGAGAGGTCGCCCACGCTCGTGATTTGCGCGGCGATGTAATGTAGATTGGGCGCCGCGCCGAGCGCCAGCACCACTTTTTCGAATTCGGGCCGCGAGTTGAGAAAAAACGAAACGCCGCCCGCCGAGATATCCTCGAATTGCACTTCGGTGAAGTCCAATGTTTCGGGCGCTCGGCCGGGTTCGAACTTGGCCACGCGTTGCCGATAGGGAAAGGTGCGCTGCGGGCTCGATCGGGCGGGGGCCATCGTGTCGCGCACCTCGCGAAACGGTTGCGAGTCGCCGCTCGCCTGGGCATTCGCCGACTCGGCCGCGCTGCGCAAATCACGATCGAAACCGGTTCCTGATGCTCGTTGACCACGGCGCGAACCGTCGCGGTTAGCGGCTTTGGCTGGCCCTGCCGCGTTTTGAGCGAAAGCACTCCAACGATCGCTTGCCGCGACTGGATCGCGTCGCGCCCAAGCCGCTCGGCTTCGTGTTTGGCCTCGGGCGCCGCGAAAGCATTCCACAACGAGCGGCCGATCAATTCCGCCGACGGGAAACCGAAGGCAGCCTCACACGCGCGATTGACGCGGATCACGCGATGTTCGAGATCGGTCTGCACGGCAGGTTCATCGCTCGCGTCGAACATCGCGGCGGCCAATTGGCGTTCGCCGCGTAACTGCGATTCGGCCCGCAAGCGACCGAGCGTGGCGGAAAGCATTTCGCTGATGGTTTCGGCGAATTCGATTTCATGGGCGAGAAACTCGCGCTCGGTCAGATCGAAGACCCCCAGCGCGCCCAACATGCGATCGGCGGTTCCGAGCGGAACCACCAGTCCGCTGCGCATGCCGGAGGTGCGGAGCAAGCCATCGCGAAACGGCGTGTTTTGCAGATTGGGATACACCAGCGTCTCGCGGCGCGACATCGCGTGGCCCGACACGGAGTCGATCGTCGTGACATCGCCGCTCCAAGGAATCGTGGCTTCGCGCACGACGCCCCCGCCACGCGAAAGCCGCAAATGGAGCTGCGAACTGGATTCGTGCCACACGGCGGCGCTGGAATAGGACACGCCGAGTGTCTCGGCCACGAGCGACGCGGCGTCGTCGACCAGCGACGTGTGGGTTGCCGCGGCGTTGACTCGGCGGCCAAAGGCCAGCACCACCGTGCGCTGTCGCGACCAGGCTTCGCCTTCGCTCACGGCCGACGCCGTGGTTCGAGTACAAGGATCGGCGGTCTCTACAAGCGACATGCACACGCATCCCTACAAGCATCACGAAGCGACTGGCCCACACGTCGAGGGGTCTTAAGGCAACCTTAGCTTGATTGCGACCGGCCGCGGCGACGTTCGTGGAAGAACACGCCCCCCATTGGGGAACACATCGGCGCCAAGCTGCTTTTCGACGCCTTGAAACGAATGCGGCGACGAAACTTCGTGGGAACAAGCTTTTACCCCGCGAATTCTTCTGGCGCATCATCGCCAGGGAATTCGGCGAAGCGGGCAATCGGCCGAGCCCTCCGCGCGGGACCGACTGGCGCCCCTTTTTCCGAAACTCGCCTTGCCATTTGGCGACGCGTTTCCGAGAGTCTCCAGAGCGTCAGGAAACCAAAGCGACGGCGATCAAACCGCGGCCGTCGCCGGCGAAATCAATTTGCAGGTCGCGCCATTGTGCAGATGGGTGCAATTCTTGCCCGAGGCTTTCGAGGCGAGCGCGGCGGCGTCGGCGCGCTGGCTCAGTCCGTTGACGCCATCGTTGGGCAGTCCTTGGGCCACGCCCACGCTGATCGTGAAGTTGAGTTGCTTGCCACGCAGCCGCGGCCCGACAGCGAGCACGGCCTCGCGCAAGCGTTCGCCGCGCTCGGTGGCGCCCTCGGCGTCGACCCCGCTCAGCACAATCGCCAATCGCGATTGCACCCGGGCCAAGTAGCCCGTCTCGCCGCTCAGCGGGTCGGCGGCGTCGAGTAGTTGCTTGAAGATCGCGTCGGTGGCCGACGCGCCCCAATCGGCGACAAGCTTGGGCAATTCATCGATATCAGCATAGAGCAACGAAACCGGAACTTGCTGTTGTTCGCATTCAAGCACTCGGCGACGCAGTTCTTGGCCGAAGTTCGCGGTCGTGACCTCGGCCGCGGGATTGCGCCGAGCCTCGTTTGTCCGCGAATTGCCGGACGCGACTTCCGGGGAAGTGGCGGCCGGCGATTCCGGCGCGGCCACCGGCTCGTTGGAAGCGAAACAATCATCGCCGTCGTGGTGCCAGACCCGATTGCGTCCCGACTTCTTCGCGCCATAGAGCGCGGCGTCGGCCCGTTTGACCAGCGTGCCGACCTGATCCACGTCGGACACCTCGGCCACGCCCAGCGAGGCCGTGACACGGAGATCGGAATTCTCGAAAGGAAATATGGCGCCCTCGATCGCCACCCGGGCCCGCTCGGCGGCGCGGCGGCCTTCGATCAGGTTCGTCATCGGCAGCACCAGGGCGAACTCCTCGCCGCCGAAGCGTGCGACCATGTCCATCTCGCGCATCGTTTGGCTCAGCACTTTCGCCACTCCGCGGAGCACTTCATCGCCAGCCTGATGCCCATGCACATCGTTGAATTTCTTGAAATGGTCGACATCGATCATCACCAGGCAAAACACCGACTGACGGCGATGCCACTCCGCCATGCGGCGGTTGAGCTCGTCGTCGAGCGCCCGGCGATTGAAGAGCGAGGTCAAGGCATCGGTGCGCGCAACCGCGGTTTGCGTTTCCAGTTCCGCGGCCTGGCGTTGAATCTGCATTTCGGCCGTGGCCAGTTTTTCATTGAGACGCTCATTGGCCTGAAGAATTTCGGTGAGCGAATGCAAGACCTGCTGGTCGCGGTCGGGCGCGGAGCTGTTTTGGGCCGCGGCCAATTCCGTGCTGCACTTGGCCACCACGCTGCTATGCTCGTCGACACCCGTGGCGACGCTGGTCGCGAGGTCGCCGATTCGGGCGAGGATCTCGGCGGTGCGATCGGCGTCGAGCGATGGCCCGGCGCCCGGCGCGGCCTCGCTCGGGCGTGCGCCGCCGGCGCTATTCAACCACCAGCCGACGCCGATGCCAATCAACAACATCAGCAGCGACGAAAGCAGATCGACGAACATGAGCGATACCGGGAGAGCGGCGAGCAAAGTCATGGCAGTGGCCAGCATGAGTCGGGTGGTTAAGATGCCCCCATTTGGGGAGAATAAAACGAGTTCGGGCGGCGAACAAAGGCCCTCTCTCGAGAGAACGTCGCCCGAAGAAGATTAGTTCAAGGCGCACGCGTGTCAAAATGCGCTCGCCCGTAAATTGCCATGCAGCCGCTGGGAGAACGGGCGATTTCGCTCGATTGCAACAACTTGGCGGGCGTTCTTGGTCGCCGGAGTGCTGAATTCGCCGGTCGAGGCGCAAAAAAAACCCGCGCTCCCGGCGCGGGGGTCTTCGGCGGCGCTAGCGGCACGGCCTCTGGCGGCTCGGCGCCGATGAAACGGCGCCGGCCAAGCCAAAGTCCGCCATGGCGCATCCGCGAAGCTTGCGATCAAGCCTGGAACGAACTGCCGCAGCCGCAGGATTTCACCGCGTTGGGATTGTCGAACGTGAAGCCGCTCCGGTCGAGCCCGTCGTGAAAATCGAGAGTTGTGCCATCGAGAAACAGGTCGCTCTTCTTGTCGACCACCACCTTCACGCCATGTTGATCGGTGCGCGTGTCGGTTTTTTCGTCGAAAGCTTCGTCGAAATGCAAATTATACGAAAAACCGCTGCAACCGCCGCCCACGATCGCCACGCGCAGGGCGACCGATTCCGGCAGTTTCTGGTCTTCGAGATAGCGCTTCACGGCCGTGGCGGCCTTTTCGGTCAGAATGATACCCATGATTCTTTGTCCGTCTCACTGGCATGAAAAAATTGAAAACTCACAACGGCGCCGTTCACATTATATCATTCGACCGCGTGAGGGAAGCGCAAGAACCCGCGGGAGAGTCGCCCTGCGTGTTGGTCCGGGGGGGCGGCGGGGCGCCCGGCGAGCGACACTGCCCCCCTGGCGAAGGGAATCGCCGCGAGTGCATGTCTTCTGGCCGCCCGCGAATCGTTCCCGGACCCATCCGGCAAACCGATGGAGCGTGTCGGGAAGATGCAATCCGCGAGCTCGGCGCCCGGGCGCCACTGTCGCCGCGCCGTGGTTTGTTTTACACTGTTGCGCTGTCTCTCCCCAAAACGCCGCGCCGTGTTCGCGGCGAGTTGCCCCGCGAGCCGAACACGCGACCCCCACCGTCGGGGAGGCGTTCGCGGCCCGCTTTTTTCCGGTCTTCAGCGTTCGAGGTTTCTTCCCGTGCCTGTTACATGCGTTATTGGGCTGCAATGGGGCGACGAGGCCAAAGGCAAGCTCGTCGATCTCCTGACCGAGCAACATGAAATCGTCGTTCGTTATCAGGGCGGCAGCAATGCCGGCCACACCGTCGTGACCGATGGCCAAACCTACAAGCTCTCGCTCATTCCCAGCGGGATCCTCGCCTCCAATGTGCAGTGTGTCGTCACCGGCGGCGTGGTGCTCAATCCGCCCAGCATTCTCGACGAAATCGATGGTCTCAAGGCGCGCGGAGTGCGCGTCGATAGCAATCTGATGCTCAGCGATCGGGCGCATGTGATCTTTCCCTGGCATATCGCCGAGGATCGCGCGCTCGACAAAAGCTGCTCCAGCGGCGAGAACATCGGCACCACGATGCGCGGCATCGGACCCTGCTATGGCGACAAAGTGGCCCGGAGCCATGCCGTGCGACTGGGTGATCTGTTTCGGCCCGAATTCGCCCAACGGATCGAGTATATCGTCGCCGCCAAGCAGCGTTCGCTGGTGAGTCTGTCGGGCGGGGTCGATTATCTGAAGCTCGACGCGGCGGCGATCGTGGCCGACTACCAGCGGTTCGCCGAGCGGCTGCGACCCTTCGTGGCCGACACGACCGCCTACCTGCTCAACGCGGTCGAGGCCAAGAAGCGCATTCTGTTCGAGGGCGCCCAGGCGCGCTGCTCGATGTCGACCACGGAACTTATCCATTTGTCACCAGCAGCAACAGTTCCGGCGTGGGCGCTTCCAATGGTTCGGGAGTGCCCGGCCGCTGGATTCAGAAGGTCATCGGCGTGGTGAAGGCTTATTCGACTCGCGTGGGCGGCGGGCCGTTTCCCACGGAGCTCGACAACGAGATCGGCCAACATATTCGCGATCGCGGCAATGAATATGGCACCGTCACGCGGCGCCCGCGGCGTTGCGGCTGGTTCGACGCGGTGGCGGCCCGCTACACGGCCCGGCTCAGCGGCGTCGACTCGCTGGCGGTGATGCTCCTTGATGTGCTCGACGAAATGTCGGAAATCCGAATCTGCACCGCTTACGAAGTCGATGGCAAACGCGTCACGAATTTTCCGAGCCATGTCGACGACCTGCGGCGGGCCAAGCCGGTGCTGGAAACGCTGCCGGGCTGGCGGAGCGACGTGACGCGGCGCGCGGCGCTACGAGGACCTGCCCGGCGCCGCTCGACGGTATCTCGAGCGGCTCAGTGAATTGATCGGCCGCCCGGTGGAGGTGGTGTCGGTCGGGCCGGATCGGGCCCAAACCATCGTGCGTCGGCTTCCTTCCCAAACCGGTTGATTTCAGAGAGCGTACTCACACTCGGGAGCATGGGTCCGTGGGCATCGCGCGACACGAAACCGAACTCGATGAACCTGCCCCGCGCTCGGTGGCGGAAACGGCGCCCTCGGCCGGAGTCGAAGAGCAGGTGCTCGAAGACACGCTGGCCGATCTGGCGCGGGAGCATATTCCCAAGCACATCGCCGTGATCATGGACGGCAACGGCCGCTGGGCCCAGCGGCAAGGGCTCCCGCGCATCGAGGGGCATCGCCATGGGGTCGAGAGCGTTCGGCGCACGATCGAAGCCTGCGGCCGCTTGGGCGTCGGCCAGCTCACGCTCTATTGCCTGTCGAGCGAAAACTGGAAACGGCCGCGGCTCGAGCTCGATTTTTTGATGCATTCTGCTCGAGCAGTACATGATCGAAGAGCGCGGCGCGATCATGAAGCACAATGTGCGCGTGAGCCTGATCGGCCGGCGCGACGAAATTCCGCACGGCGTGCAGCGCGAAATGAATAAGACCGTCGCCCTGAGCGCGGCCAATACCGGCTTGCGATTGTGCTTGGCAGTGAACTACGGCGCCCGGGTCGAATTGGTCGACGCCGTGCGTCGCATCGCGCAGCGCGCCGCCAGCGGCGAGCTCGACCCGGCCACGATCGACGAATCGACGATCAGCGAAAGCCTTTACACGGCCGGCATGCCCGATCCCGATCTCTTGATCCGCACCGCCGGCGAGATGCGCGTGAGCAACTTCTTGCTTTGGCAGATCAGCTACGCGGAAATCTGGATCACGGACCGCTGTTGGCCGGAATTTCGCGAGGCGGACCTGTGTCAGGCGATTCGCGACTACGCCGGCCGCGATCGTCGCTACGGCGGGCTCAACTCCTGACGCCGCGCCCGTTTTCGTCCGCGTGTCGATTTCCTTGCCCACGATCCGCTCCATCGAACCATTGCTCTGTCGCGTTCCATGCCCGAAAGGCGGCCCGATTGCTCCGCTGGCGAATGTTGCTGGGAATTATTCTTATCGCGGCGCTCGCCGTCCTCGGCTGGCTCGACGCGCGGGCCAGCCGCCCAGGCGCCTACCTCGCGCCAATCGCGCGTCGGGCTTACGATCCTCGGAACTCAAGAACTTTTGGCGATGATGGCCGGACGCGATTTGCGGCCCCGGCGCGGAATCGTTTATGGCGGCAATCTCGCAATCGTCGGCGCCACGATGTTCGCCGTGTTCGCGCGAGCGAATATCGACTCGATGCATATGGCAGGACTTGCCACGGACATGGCGCCTGTCGTGGCTGCGATGCTCGCCACGATCGCTTGCTTTCTCGGCGAAATGCAGCGTTATGAAAAGCCGGGCCGCGTGACCACCGACTTGGCCGCCGGCGTGTTCGCGTTGGTCTATATCGGGCTCTTCATGAGCGCGCTCATCGAACTGCGATCGCTGGGTTCGGGCCCAATCGGTCTCTGGGCGCTGCTCACGCTCGTCGCCGTGGTGAAATGTGGCGACATCGGAGCCTATACCGTGGGCCGGCTCATCGGGCGCCACAAAATGGCCCCGGTCCTGAGCCCCGGCAAGACGTGGGAAGGCGCCGCCGGCGCGATCGGTTTCGCGACCCTTTCAGCGTGGCTGGCGATTGCTTGGCTGGGCCCGCTTGCGCTGGGCGACTCGGCGCCGCACGCTCCCCGCTTGTTTTGGTTAGGCTATGGAATCGTGGTCGGCGCCGCGGGCATGATCGGCGACTTGGCCGAGTCGCTGCTCAAGCGAGACTTGGGCGTGAAAGATTCGAGCCGCTGGATGCCGGGCTTCGGCGGCGTCCTTGATATCCTCGATTCGATTTTGCTGCCGGCGCCGATCGCGATGCTGTTTTGGCAATGGCTGCTTTATTGCAATTCCTGATTCGCCGCATGTGTTCGATTGCGCCGCGGCGCTCGGGTCCGCTCCTTTTCCAAGAGCTTCCGCGGCCCCTTTCGCGGTTCGCCGCAATTCAACGCATCGCCAATACCATAAAGAGCTTGCGTCCGAAAAACCAGCCTCTCTGTCCTCAAGCGGCGCCGATCATGTATAGTTAAGGCTGACGGTTCCACAATTTTGGAAGAGTCGGCTCGCCGGATTTGCTCGTTTCGAGTCCGGGCGACGCCGCTCATTAAGAATGCCAGAAGCTACCATTCCGGTCGCCGATGCCAAAGCGCTCATCGCGCTCTTCGGCGCCCGGGATCAACATCTCCGTCGCATCCGCGAAGCGCTGGGAGTCGCTATTTCCAGTCGCAACGATCGGATCATCATTGAAGGCGCCGACAAAACGGTGGCCCAGGCTACCGAAGTCTTCGAACAGATGCGGGGGCTCGTCTCGCGGCAGGGGATTGTCTCGACCGAGGATGTCGATCATTTGCTCACGCGCGTCGCGGGCCACGGTCCGGTCGACGCCGCGCCCATTATCGAGCTTCGCCACGCCGGACGCTCGGTGCGGCCGCGCACTCCGGGCCAGGCGCGCTATGTCGAGCGCGATCGGCGAGCATGATCTCGTGTTTTGCCTGGGGCCGGCCGGCACCGGCAAGACCTATTTGGCCGTGGCCATGGCGGTGCAAGCGCTCAAGCGCAAGCGCATTCGCAAAATCGTGTTGGTGCGTCCGGCTGTCGAGGCGGGCGAAAGTCTCGGTTTCTTGCCCGGCGATTTGCAGGCCAAGATCAATCCTTATTTGCGTCCGCTGCTCGACGCGCTCAGCGAGATGATGGACTTCGAGCTCATCAAGCGCTACCGCGAGCAGGACCTGATCGAGATGATTCCGCTGGCTTATATGCGAGGCCGCACGCTCAACGACGCCTTCGTCATTCTCGACGAGGCCCAGAACACGACCGCCTCGCAAATGAAAATGTTTCTCACGCGCATGGGTCATGGCACGAAGATGGTCGTCTCGGGCGACACCACGCAGGTGGACCTTCCGGCCCATGCCCGCTCGGGCTTGATCGACGCCTTTCATCGCCTGCAAGCGATCGAGGGCGTGGCGATGGTCACGCTCGACAACAAGGACATCGTTCGCCATCGTCTGGTGCAAGATATCGTGTCCGCTTACGAAGACGAACCGAAGAAACGGCGTTAGTCGATCATGGGTTCAGGCTCGCAAAAACGCACGCGCTCCGAACGGGTCGCCGCCCTCGAACTGCCCCCGGGTTTGGTCGAGCGCACGGTCGATCATTTGCAGCGCGGCGATGTGCTCGGCCGGTTGGGCCTGTGCGTGGTCACGGCGCTGTTGCTTTGGTGCGTGACCGGCGGTTGGGCGCCGCCCTTGGGTTTTCGCGCCGGCTATGTGCCGACCCGCGATATCACGGCCCGAGTCGATTTCACCCGCAAGGACCCGCAGGCCACGCAAGCGGCACAAGACAAGGCCCGCCGAAATGTGAATTGCGTCTATGAGCAAGACCCCGAGCCGCTGGTGCAGCTCAACGCCAAGCTGGTCAACAGCGTGGTGCAACTGCTCGGCGCCAAGACCTATGAACAAGCCGACCACAAGGCCTGGCTCGAGTTCTTCGCGCCGCCGAGGCCGGGAGTTCCTCCGCGGACCGACGCCGAACTCGCCGAGCACTTTCAAAAATTCCATGAAGCCCTACCCAACGAAGCCGCGATCAAGCAGCTCGACAAGGAAGTGGCCGAGGCCCTTGGCCCCTACGAGCGGCATGGCATCATGCAAAAGCTGCCGCCCGAACATGGCGAGGGCAATCAGCAAGAGATCGTGGTGCATCCGAAGGACAAGCCGCAAGACACCGACTTGGTAAGCGTGGGCCAGGCGCTGGTCGGCGAAGCCGAACCACTGCGCCGTCAGCTTCATCGCGTGATTACCTCGCCCGAGGTGGCGGAGCGCGTGTTCGACTGGCTGCGGCCCAACTTGCCCACGACGCTCACCTACAGCCGCGATGAAACCCAGCGGCGGCGCGATGAAGCGGTTCGCGCCGTGGGCGATGTCTATGCCCATTTCCGCCCCGGCGATATCTTGGCCCCCGCCGGCAAGCCGCTCAACGACGATTCGCTCGCTCTCTTGCGGCTCGAACACGAAACGATGGTCGAAAAGTTCAGCCCGCTCCACCGGCTCTATTACTCGTTGGCCACGCTCGGCATGTTCATCGCCCTGCTCACGCTCTCGGGCGTGTATGTGGTGCGATATGAGCCCGGGCTGCTCGAAAGCGTGCGCAAGTTTTCCACCCTGCTGGGACTCGTTATCGTGTCGGTCGGTCTCGCGGTGCTGGGCGCCCGCGACAATTGGCGCGGCGAGCTGATCCCGCTCCTGCTGTTCGGAATGACCGTGGCGATTGCCTACAACCAAGAGCTTGCCCTGTTGCTCTCGGCCGCGGTGGCGATGATTATCGTCTTCTCGCTCGGGCAAGGGTTGGCCGACTATGTGATTCTCGCCGCTTCGGTGGCCACGGCGGTGATGCTTGTCGGACGCATCCGCGGGCGCCGCAAGCTGGTGTATGTCGGCTTCGGCGTCGGCGCCGTTTCATTCGCCACCACCCTCGGCGTGGGCACGGTGGTCGAACAGCCGTTCGATATTTCGCTGCATGGCGACGCCGTGCAATTCGGCCTGCGCTGCGTGGTGGCCGGGTTCCTCATGACCGGTCTGTTGCCGTTTATCGAGCAGCTGTTCGGAGTGCAAACCGAATTGAGTTTGCTCGAACTGGGCGACGTCGCGCATCCGCTATTGCAAGAGCTCGTGCGTCGGGCGCCGGGCACCTACAACCATTCGATCAATGTGGCCTCGATTGCCGAGGCCGCGGCCGAGAGCATCGGCGCTCGCGGGCTGCTGGTGCGCGTCGGCGCGTATTTTCACGACATCGGCAAGATGCTCAAGCCCGGCTACTTCGTGGAGAACCAGGGCCAAGACGCCAATCGCCACGATTCGCTGATGCCGGCGATGAGCACCTTGATTATCATCGCGCATATCAAGGACGGCGCCGACTTGGCCCGGCAGCATCACCTGCCCCAATCGATCATCGACTTCATCCAGCAGCACCACGGCACCACGTTGGTCGAGTACTTCTACCGCCGCGCCAACGAGCAAAGCGCCGCGAATCCCGATGCTTCCGAGGTGGAGGAAAGCGCGTTTCGATATCCCGGCCCCAAGCCTCAGACCAAGGAGGCGGCGGTGCTGATGCTGGCCGACGCGGTCGAGAGCGCGAGCCGAGCCCTGGTCGAGCCGACTCCGGCCCGCATCGAAAGTCTTGTTCACGAGATTGCCATGAAGCGTTTGCTCGATGGTCAATTCGATAGCTGCGGCCTCACGCTGCAAGAACTGGCCACGATCGAGGATAGCCTCGTCAAGAGCCTCACCGCCGTGTATCACGGCCGCGTGCGCTATCCCGGCCAGCGTTCGGCCTAGGCAACCAAGAGGCCGCTCTCGCCATGCCGCGCTCGACCCGCCGCGACCACGAAATCGTGATTACAGTCGACGTCGACGAGGATCATCCCCATCGGCCTTCGAAAGTCGAGCTTGCGCGGCTCGAAGACGCGGTTTCGCAAGCCCTGACGGAAGCCGATCCGCGGGCCGCCCGCATCAGCGTGGCCCTGGTCGACGATCCGACGATCCATCGGCTGAATCGCGAGTTTCTAGCACATGACTTTCCGACGGATGTCATCACGTTTCCACTGTCCGACGATCCGGCGGCAATGCTTGAGGGCGAAATCGTGGCGAGCCTGGACACCGCCGGTCGGGTCGCCGCGCGGCTTGGCTGGCCAGCCCAAGACGAACTGCTGCTCTACGTCGTGCATGGGGCGCTTCACCTGGTGGGCTACGACGATCAAGAGCCCGCGGCGCGCCGGGCGATGCGCGCCGCCGAACTGCGAAATCTAGCGCGATTTGGCCTCAGGCCGCCGGAAGTCGACTCGCGCCACGCCGTCACATAGCGGGGCGATTAAGAGCCTTCCCCCGCCCTCTGCCAACTCTTGTGCTACCCTCACCCTGCCATCTCCCGACGGGAGAGGGGGAGTTGTTGGATAGGCTCTAAAATATCCCGTCGCCAAAACTGCCCGGTTTGCGGCTCGCTTGTGGCCCGGGGCCCGCGGCGCCCCGCGATGGCGGAGGCGATTCGCCGTTTGGTCGCGACGCGCCCCTGGAAGGCGCGGCCCCGGGACTGGGCACGCTCGACGCGCCGCTCGATTCCGCGCGCGCGGGGCTGGAGCTCCCGCGGGGCGATGGGGCGCTCGCGGCAAATGCTCGGCTGGCTGCGACTGCGACACGCTGCTCGGGCGCACCGCGGGCGCCGATCCGCCGCGCGAGCCGCTCGCCGGGGCGCTCGGCCGATGATGCGGCGCCGGCGGCTCCGAGGAATGCGCGGAATGAGATCGGATCGACCCATCATCGAGATCGAGATCTTCATATCGCGAAACATAACCCGGCAGTTTCGCCCGCTCCTGCTCGGCGCGGAACTCGGCGATGACCCGTTCCTGAATCATTTCGCGGCAGGTCGAATTGATCGGGTGGGCGATATCGGCATAGAGCTTCGTGCGACCGTCTTCGTCGCGCAGGCCGCGATCGGCGTTCAACCGGCCGCCGCATTGATTGCAATAACCCGAACGCAAATGATTCTTGCATCCGCAGCTCGGGCAATGGGCCGTGAGCTTGCGGCTGGGCATGGCGACAAACGGGCCATTGGCGCCTTCGATGATCTTCAGATCGCGAACGACAAACGCGTCGTCGAACGTGATCGAGCAAAAGGCTTGTAGCCGTTCGCTCGCATCTTCCATGAGCTTGACACGCACTTCGGTGATTTGCATGGGTGCTGTCTCCTGTCGTGAGGCTATTTCCAAGGCGCCAAAATACGCTTCCTACGTCTGTCTGCTCCCCCGCATACTCCGGTTTCAGACTACATTCGCGTCACGAATACCTCGCCCAATCTCGCGGCCGCCAATTGTCGTCCGACGCGCCGCGCATGCCGCGCATCGCGCGCGATGCCGAAATAGCTGGAGCCGCTGCCGCTCATCTGCCGGAGTTCCACATCGCGGCGAGCAAATTCGGACCGCAGCCGAGCCGGCCACTCGCTGAGCCGCTCGGCCGCTTCTTCGAGGCGATTGGCCATCAGCAAGCGAACCTGCCGGCGATTACCTTGGGCCAGAGCACTGTGCAATTGGCGGGCCCGATCGGAGCGGGCGCCGGGCGCCGGGCGACAATTCCGATAAACCTCGGCCGTGGACAGACCCGCCCTGGGTTTCACGATCACGACCCAAGCGGTAGGCAATGCGGCGAGCGGCTCGATTTTTTCGCCCCTACCCCGGGCAATCGCCGCCAAGTGACGCGAGCCGCGAATCTCGCCCGCCGAAACGCTTCGACAACGATCGACTCCGGCCAGAAAAAACGGAATATCACTTCCCAATCGGCTGGCCAGCTCCGCGAGACGCTCGACCGGCCAGTTCAAGTTCCAAGCGCGGTTCGCGGCCAGCAAGAGCGCCGCGGCGTCGCTCGAACCTCCCGCCAGACCGGCCGCCATGGGAATGCGTTTCACAAGCTCGATCCGGGCGCCGGCGCCGCGCGGGCCCGCGATTCGTCCGGCGATCGGGCATCGCGAACTGCTTCATCGCGAAGCGCCGGCCGCGCGATACACAAGGTTCTCCCGCTCGTCGGGCATCGCGTCGCGCGCGACCGACGAACCGCGCGCGACGCTCAAATGCCAATGACAGGCGAGCGAAATATGGCCATCGGTCGTCGGGCGGAAGCAGAGCGCATCGCGCACATCGATCGTCGCCATCAGAGTTTCGATTTCATGGAACCCATCGGCGCGCTTGGCGAGGGCCTCGAAATAGAGGTTCAATTTCGCGGGCGCCGACGCGGTGATGGCCGAACGAAGAACATCCATTCCGGGATACCTGCGTGTTTCCCAATTCGTTCTCCCCCGCGCCGCGCACTGCGTCGCTCGAGGGCCGGCCGTCAAAAAGAAGCCAACGCGATCCTTGGCGGGAGAGAGCGAGGCGCCAGCTCCAGACGCTAATGCGCCGGAGAACGATGCGGATCAATCCGGTCGTCGTTGCAGGCGAAAGAGCGCCGGCGGGGGGCGCGGCGCTGGCGCTGCTACCGCTTGCGGTAGTGGATTCTATCGGCCATCGAAAGGCAGTCAACGGAATCTATACGTCGCGTGGCTCAAAACTTTCGATTCGCCGCGCGGGAAGCGCGAAAACTCGTTCGCGCATTAACGATAAACCGGAGCCAATGCGAACTTTAGGTAAGTCCTGGAGGGCGCATTCACTTTCGCAATCCGGCGGTCGCCTGTTATCGAAGCCAAGTGGCGGCCTGTTTGGCCCAATAGGTAATCAAGATCCTCGCGCCTGCGCGGCGAAGCGCCACCAGCGACTCGAGCGCCGCCTGCCGCTCGTCGAGCCAGCCTTGGGCGGCGGCGGCTTTGATCATGCTATATTCGCCCGAAACGTTGTACGCCGCGAGCGGCACGCCCGGAAAGCGCTCGGCCACGGCACGCACGATGTCGAGATAGGCGAGCGCCGGCTTGACCATCACCATGTCGGCCCCTTCGGCCAGATCGAGGGCCACTTCCCGTATGGCCTGCGCCGGATCGGCCGCCGGGTCCATTTGATATCCGCGGCGATCGCCCTCGTGCGGCGCGCTTTCGGCGGCCTCGCGAAAAGGACCATAGAAAGCGCTCGCGTATTTGGCGGCATAGCTCAAAATCGGCGTGTCCGCGTATCCGGCCGAATCGAGCCCCCGGCGGATCGCGGCGACCATGCCATCCATCATGCCGCTCGGCGCCACGAGATCGGCGCCGGCCTCGGCATGGGCCACGGCCTGACGCGCGAGCAGTTCGAGCGTCGCGTCGTTGTCGACCGTAATCTCGGCGGCGGAAGATCGGCCAGCGCCTTTCGTCAAATCGCTTGTCTGGGATGCCACCGCCTTGAGCGGGCCGCAATGGCCATGCGAGGTGTATTCGCAGCAACATACATCGGTGATCGTCAGCAAGTCGGGCGCCGCGTCCTTGATTGCCCGCACCGCCCGCGGCACGATGCCGGTCGCGCTCAACGCTTCGCCGCCGATCGCGTCTTTGCTGGCCGGAATGCCAAAAAGCAGCACTCCGCCCAAGCCCAGCGACCGCGCTTTGCGCGCTTCGGCCGCTAGCTGGTCGACACTGATCTGAAAATGTCCCGGCATCGAGGCGATCGGCTCGCGCAGTCCGTGGCCGTGGCGCACAAAGAGCGGGGCGACGAAATTGCTCGGTGAGAGCACTACCTCGCGCGACAGGGCCCGCATCGCCGCCGATGCCCGAAGGCGGCGCATGCGCACCGCGGGAAACATTCCACCCGAGGCCGCGGACTGCGGTTCGATCGGCCAGGGCTCATTCGGCGATTGCGACATGGACAGCAATGCTCCGGCGAAAATTTACGATGTTGATCCTGACAAAGCACGATTGGAACTCGAAGCTAATCGGAGCGAGCGGCTTGCCCCGGGACACTCGATGGGCCTCCGGCGGAGTCGCCGAGCTTTTGCCGGGCGGCGGCGACAAGCTCGGCCAGCGCCGGTCGGTGATCGAACAGGGTCACGATCGCGCGGCGGATTTTATTGGCGCCCGAAGCATCCGTCGCGTCGAGGCGATCGGCTCGCGCGAGCTCGACTCGTGCCCAATCGAGATCCGCGGCGTCGGAACGCGCGATGCGCGCTTCAAGGCGGTCTCGCTCGCGGCGGGCAAGCTCCAGCAAGCGGCGCTCTTCCAACGACGGATCGGCCACGGCTTCCGCGAGATCGGCAAGCGCCTGGAACTGCGTTAGCGCTTCGACCGGATGCGCGAGCGCAACCGCGCCGCGGTGAGATACGCCCGTTCGAGCGGCGAGACGCCCCTCGTCGCGCCCGAACCGCGCGCCGCGCGATCGAGTCGGTGTTCGAGCTGATCGAGCTCGAGTTGCTCGCGAAAACCCGTGACCTCGGCCGCTCTTGGGTCATCGGGATAACGTGCCAGAAACTCCGTGATCGGCCCATCGGCCTCGAGCCAATCCTCGTGACTCCCCTGGCGGGCGAGTGGTTCGATTTTGGCGAAGAGCGAATCGGCCGTCGGCGGTCGCATCAACCAAAACGCCAGCACTCCCACACCCGCCAGGGAGCCGAGCAATGCGAGCGATTGCGGCGAAATGAGCGAGGCCAGAAAATCTTGCCAAGGCGTCGCGGGCGCCTCTTCACTGGGCTCGACTTTTGTAAAGCGAGTGACCGCCGCGGGCGATCCCGGGTCGGTCGATTTCAGCGACTCCCCGGCACGCCAGGCCGCGACCGCCGCGCCCGGGGGTAGCTCGGTGGGGGCTTCGGTCGGCGAGCCCTCGAGTCGAGGGTCGCCCAGCACTGTCGCCGGACCGTGACTTGGCATCGCCGCGAGACGTTCGGCCGACTCCTCGGGAAGGAGCGTGGCCGCCAGCGGATCGGCCTGCGTGAGCTGTTGGTTTGGCGACTCGTGTCCCGGCACGACAAAATCGACGCGGCCCAGATTTCGCGAGAGCGCGAAATCCATCGCCTCGAGCGCGCGAGACAGGAGCAGCGCGTTGGAAAACCGCTTCTGCGGATCCTTCGAGAGCAGTTGATGGATGATGCGCTCGAGCTCGAGCGGCGTGTCGGGAGCAAACACGCGCACCGGCCGCGGGTCGCCAAATCGCTGCAATTGCAGCATTTCCATCAGGCTGTTCGCGCGAAAGGGTGGCCGACCGGCGAGCAGCGCGTACATCACCCCGCCCAGGCTGTACTGATCGCAGCGATCGGTCACCGTGCGGCCATCGGCCTGTTCCGGAGCCATGTATTCGGCGGTGCCCAACACACCGCCTTCGCTCGTGAGCCGATGATCGCCAAACAGGCGGGCAATGCCGAAGTCGGTGATCTTTACCTGATCGCCGCTCGGCGCGAGCAGCAGGTTCGCCGGTTTGATGTCGCGATGAATCACGCCGTTGTCGTGCGCATGCTCGAGCGCCCGGCACACTCCGATCGACAAGCGCGTCACCTCGCGCCAGGTGAAGCGTCGACCGTGGCGTAGCTCGTGTTCGAGGCTCGCGCCTTCGACGAGCTCCATGGCGTAGTAGAGAAAACCATCTTGTTCGCCATAGGCATAAAGCCGCACGATATTCGGGTGGCGCAGCTTTTTAAGCGATTCGATTTCCGCTTCGAATCGGCGCGGAAACCCTCCTCGGCCGCCAGCGCTGGAGAGAGCACTTTGACCGCCACCTGGGATTCGCCATCGACGCCGACATACACGGAGCCCATGCCGCCCTGACCAAGCTTATCGCCGATCGTGTAGGGACCTAGGACTTGCGGGCGCAGAGACATGAGAGGCAACCTACCATGCGGGCAGAAATCGAGTCGCGTTTCGGCGTTCGGCGAAAATTCGTGGTCCGACGGTCGTCCGACGCCATGCTTGCATCGTATCTGCCGGCCGAACCGCCCGCCAGCAGGGCCGCTTGTCGAAGTCGGCGTGAGCCCGGATAATCGCGGTTCTACTATTTTCTTTCGGAGTCAAACCGAGCGCTCGCCCTTTTTTCCAATCGGGGGCGGGCCCGGGGGGCGGAGGGTTTAGCGGCGCATGAATCGAGAATATGAAACCCTGGCTCGAAGCGAGAATCAAGCGCTGGCCTTGGGACGCCATGCGATTGCGTTTTTGAACGATCCGCGCGACGCCATTTCCGATTCCGTTTACGAGCGGCTCGATCGGTTTCATCGCGATAGCGTGGCTTGCGCGGTGTCGGCGCTGGCGCTCGCGACCAATGCGCCGCGCGTGCTGCGGGGCGAAGCGATTGACTATCCGGCGGCCGATCCGTCTCGCGGCGCGGCGCTGTTTGGCTCGCGAGCGCGCGTGGCGCCGGAAAAGGCGGTGGTGGCCAATTGCGCGGCGGTGCGCGAGTGGGACTCCAACGGCACGAACTTCGGCTACAACCCGGCGCGCGGCGCCACGGCCGGGGAGTTTGGCCACAACGACTTCTACCCCGTGGCGATCGCCGCCGCCCAAATCCGCGGCCTCGATGGTCGCGCCACGGTCCGGGCGATGCTGCTGCTCGATGAGATTCGCGGCCGGCTGGCCGAAGTATTTTCGCTCAAGAGCCATAAGATCGACCATGTGGTCCATGGCGCGATCGCCTCCGCGGCCACTTTTGGCGCGGCGCTCGGCGCCACGGCCGAGCAAATCGAATCGGCGATCGGCATGGTCGTGGCCCACTATATTCCCTTCCGCGCGATTCGCGCCGGCAAGCAACTTTCCGACTCGAAAGGCGCCTCGGCCGCGATCAGCGCCGAAGTGGCGGTGCTGTCGGTGCTGCGGTCGATGCGTGGGTTCTTGGGGCCGGCCGATATTTTTCGCAATCCCGAGGCGATCTTCTGCCTGTTCGAAAAGCCGGCCAAGCGGGGCGAGAGTCCCTTTGATTTGACCTTGGCCACGGCCGGCGACGACTTCGCCGTGATGGGCATGCACTTCAAGCTCGGACTCTATGAACATCAATCGGCCGGCGCGATCGAAGGTCTCATGAACCTGCTGGCCCGGGAACCCGGCATTCTGGACGATCCCGAGCGGCTCAAGAGCGTGACCATCACGATCTATGAGCCGGCGTTTGGCATTATCGGCGATCCGGCGAAGCGCGATCCGCGCACTCGGCAAAGCGCCGACCACTCGATGGTCTATATCATCGCCACGCTCCTCGGAAAAGCATACGAGCGGCGGACGAGCGGCTGGCGGGAACTGATGCTCATGCCTAGCGATTACGACGACGAGGCGCTCTCGCATCCCTTGACCCGGCGGCTGATGGAGCGGATCGACTTCCGCCACGGCGGTCCGGAATATGATGCGAAATATCCGAACGGCATTCCCACGACGCTCGAGATCAAGCACTCCGACCACGGCACGCTGTCGAGCGGCCTCGTGATGTTCCCCACCGGCCATGCCCGAGCGGCCAACGATGAACTCGACTCGCTGCTCGACGCGAAGTTCGGCCTGCTCGCCGGGCTGGCGGTCGACGATGTGGCGGCGCTCGAAGCGCGGTTTGCCGGACTGCGCGAGAAGTCGGCCAATGAAATCGCGTCGCTCTACGATTTCACGATTCGCGGCGTCGACGACTGAGCCTTTTGGGCGGGGTATCACGCGGAGACGCGGAGCGGTAGTTCGTCCCAGTCGATTTAGATCGACCACTGTGTTTCTCTCCACGATTTCGGTTGGGAATTTCCGTTCTTTATTTGCGTGACACTCCATTTGCCATCAATAAAACGATCGGTTGAAATCGCCCGATGAATCTCTTGGGAATCATCAATCTCGCCAAACCGACCGGCATGACCTCGCGCCGGGCGATCGATCGCGTGGCCCGACTCGTGCGCCCGGCCAAGGTGGGCCACGCCGGCACGCTCGATCCGCTCGCGAGCGGCGTGCTCGTCACGTGTGTCGGTTCGGCGACGCGGCTGATCGAATATGTCCAGCGGATGCGCAAGCGCTATACCGGACTCTTCCTGCTCGGACGCGAGAGCGATACCGAAGACATCGAAGGCGCCGTGGTCGAACTGGTGGACCCGCCCATTCCGAGCTTGGCCGACATCGCCGCCGCCTTGCCCCGGTTCACCGGCACGATCATGCAGTGCCCGCCGGCCTATTCCTGCGCTAAAGATCGAAGGGCGCCGAGCCTATGATCTGGCCCGGAGCGGCGCCGCGGTGGAACTGGCGCCGCGGCCGGTGGTGATCTATTCGCTCGCGATTCGCGACTACGAATATCCCGCGCTACGGCTCGAGATCGAATGCGGCAGCGGCACATATGTCCGCTCGCTGGGGCGCGACATCGCTATATCGCTGGGCACGCAAGCGGTGATGGCGGCGCTCGAGCGAACCGCGATCGGCGCCTTCACGCTCCAAGAAGCCGTGGCGCCCGACGCGCTCACCGCCGACAATCTCACCCAGTATCTTTGCCCGCCGCTGGCCGCGGTCGCCGAGTTACCGCATGTGACGCTCGGCGAAGCGGAGATCACGCGAATCGCCCGCGGGCAAACAATCACCCTCGAACAAGCGAGCCTTGGCCAAGCGCCAATTCGCGGTGAATTCGCCGCCGCGGGTGAATTCGCGGCGGTCGACGCCCGGGGCCGGCTGGCGGCGGTGCTCCGGGCGGAGCCCGACGGCGCCTGTTCGATCGTCAAGAACTTTAGCGAGGCTCGTCAGCTCCCATGCCCAAGAAACGTTTGATGACGCCCGGCCCCACGCAGGCGCCCGAAGAAGCTCGCTTGGCGATGGCCCGCGAGGTGATCCATCATCGCACGCCGGAATTCCGCGCGATTTTGGCGGAGTGTCTCGCCGGGCTCGCCGAGGTGTTTCGCACCACGAACGATGTGATCCTGCTTAGTAGTTCGGGTAGCGGGGCGATGGAAGCCGCCGTGGTGAATTTTGCCCCGCGCGGGAGCAAAGTGATTGTGCTCGAAGGCGGCGCGTTTGCCGCCCGTTGGACCCACATTGCCCGAGCTTTTGGCATCGCGGTGGTCCGGCTCGAAGTTCCTTGGGGCCGGGCAATCGAACCGGCTGAAGTGGCGGCGATCCTTAACGAACACCGCGACGCCGTGGCCGTGTTTGGGACTCTCATGGAAAGCAGCACCGGAGTGGCCCACGATATCGAGGCGATCGGCCGCGTGGTGAAGCCGACCGGCGCGTTATTCATCGTCGATGCGATCAGCGGCGCCGGATGCGTCGCATGCGAAACCGACGCCTGGGGCATTGATGTGCTGGTCGTGGGTTCGCAAAAAGCGCTGATGTTGCCGCCCGGCCTCGCGTTTCTCGGCGTGAGCGAGGCCGCTTGGCGCCGGCTCGACGAATACGAGCCCTCGGCCTTTTACTTCAATCTGAAACACTATCGGGCCAATCTCCGCGGATTCAAGCCTGGCGAAGGTCCCGACACGCCCTGGTCACCGGCGGTGTCGCTCGTCGTGGCGCTGGCCGAATGCTTGCGATTGATCCGGGCCGAGGGCGTCGAGGCGATTTGGCGACGTTGCGATCGCTTGGGCCTGCGCGACCCGGGCCGGTGTCGCGGCGCTGGGGCTCGAGCCTTTCGCCGAGCGGCCGGCTGCTCGGCATGACCGCCGGGCGGTTTCCGCGGCCAACCAAGATCGATTCGCCCACGGGCTTCGATGGCGGCGCCATGCTTCGTCGGCTGGAAAGTCGGTTCGGATTGAAATTGGCCGCCGGGCAAGTGCGGCTCAAGGGCCACATCTTTCGGATAGCCCATTTTGGCCAGATCGACGAGCTCGATATTCTTTCGACTCTGGCGGCGCTTGAAATCGTGCTGGTGGAGATGGGTCGCGAAGTGAAACTCGGCGCGGCGGTGGCGGCGGCGAGCGCGGTGCTGATCGAGCGCGATCAGCAGGGCGGCTGATGGCGCCCGGCGCCTGCGACAAAGCGTCGCCGGCCGACGCGGCCATGGAAAGAGATAGGCCGATCCGTCGCCCAGAAGCTGGCGGCGGATCGGCCTTTCTCGTCGGATCGGAAAGACGATCGAAGTCGGCTGGACTACTTCGGCAGCCTTCTTGCCGGCAGCCTTCTTGTGCGACCGCGTGGCCGACTTCTTGGTCTTCGGCGACGGGGCAGCCTTCTTGGTCGACTTCTTCACGCTCTTCTTGCTGGTGGCCATTCGATGGCTCCTGATTGACTCGACGCCCAATACGCAACCGCGAACCGTTCGTATCCCTCGAGGGCGTCTTCGCGAGGGTCACTACACCGCCTGCGCGCCCGGCGATCATGGCCGGCAAATTCGCACAGGGGGCGAAACTCTAGGTGAATCTGTCGAATGCGTCAACCTTAACGATTGTCTCGACGGGGGAAGTTATCGTGTTTCTATCGCCCGACGCTTGAAATAAATTCGCTCGACGCGCGAAAAAACCACGGAATCCATTCGCCCCAGCCGCGACAACCACCCACGGAGTCGCGAGCGCCGGCGCCACGCGGACCGTTCGCTCGCCTTGCGACATTGGACGCCCCGCCTATAATTCCCACGGACGAACGATCCGCGAGCCAGCGAATGCAAACGTGGATAACCGGCGCCTCGCGGCATTTCCATGCCGCGGCGGGGAAATTCCCCGGAGCGGTTTGATTTTGCGGCGCGGACCGGATATCTCGGATTAATCTTGGAGCACTGGGACGATGCGCGACTGGGTGAAGAACATCGTCGATGCGGTTTCCACCGTGGCCCACGGTCTCTGGGTCACGATGCGCACTTGGCTCGCAACCTATCGCCGAGATCGAAAAACGTTTACCGAGAGTTCGGATACCCCGAACTGCCGGTTCCGGTGGCGGCTCGCTATCGCGGTTTTCACCGCTTTGATCTCACGAACTGTATTGCCTGCGATGTATTCGCCAAGGTCTGTCCGGTCGATTGCATTGATATCTGAAGGAGCGAGTTGCCGGCGGCAAAGGCTTTCGTGTGACTGGGTTTACGATCGATTACTCGAAGTGCATGTTTTGTGCGTTGTGCGTCGACCGTTTCCCGTGGATTGGACTCCATGGCTGCGACGCAAGATTTAGTGGTTACAGCCGCGATGGCGGCGCGTCGTTTTTGCCGCTTGCCCGTCGAAGTCGCTTGGTCTGCTCGACCTTGAAACCGA
>CAWAUV010000007.1:0-2236614 GCA_963785305.1 uncultured Planctomycetaceae bacterium | reverse complement strand
GGACCACCGAGCGAAAGACTTCGCCCTCCTTGCCGGATTGCAAGTCGGTCCAGTTTTCGCCATCGAGCGAGCGTATCCGCTGGCCCTGATGCCCCACGACGACGAACATCGCCGGCCCGGCGAGCCCAGCGCTTGCGTCGGAGCCAGCGCTCGCATTCGGCGCGGACTGTCCAGCGGCGGGCGATGCTTCCGCCGATGGCGATGCAACTGGCTGGGCCGAATCGGCCATGAGCTCCGACCCTTCGATTTCTAGACCATTCCGGGCAGGCGGCCATTGAGCGCGCCGGCGTATTGCGAGACATGCGAATCGCCGAATGTGTCGAGCGCCACGCCCATGCGCTCGGCCATCTCGATATACAGGTTGGCCATCGGCGCTTTGTTGTCGAAAGCCACATGCTGCCCGGTCTTGAATTTGCCTTGGGCTCGGCCCGCGAGGAGGGCGGGGTAATTGTCGCGACCGTGGCCGCCATCGGCCATGTACGATGTGTAGAGGATCATGGAGTTGTCGAGCAGCGAGCTGCCGCCTTCGTCGATATCGCGCATCTTGAGGATCATTTCGGCGAACAGGCTCGTGTACCAGGCATGGATTTGGCGGCACGCCTCGCGCGAGATCGGGTCGGCGTCTTCAGGGCGGCCGGCATTGCCCTGATGCTCGAGTGTGTGGCAATGCCGCTCCGAGCCGACGGTCACCACACCGTGAAACATCGCCTCGTCGCTGCCGGCGGCGAGCGTGGCCACGCGCGTCGTGTCGGTTTGGAAGGCCAGCACCATCAGCTCGGCCATGAGCCGAATGTACTCGGCATGCTTATCCGAGTCGTCATGCACGGGCTTGGTCACTTGCCAAATGGATGTTCCCTCGGGCGGCAGTCCCGCGGGCTCGCGCAAGACTCGGCGTCGATCGCCGCTCTTTTCCGCGGCGGCCACGTCGAGCAGGTCTTCGCGCTGGCGGAGCTCGAGAAAGTCGATGCGTTTTTCGACCGATCGCACCGAGTCGAGATAGCGATCGAGCTTTTGTCGATCGTCGCGCCCGGCGGCGCCGCGTAGACTCCGGGTTTCTTCCAACACGGCGTCGATCACGCTCCGGTCGGGCGAACGAACAGCCGCGATATCGCCGGCCGCGCTGGCGCTGGCCCGTCGTTGCCAATCGGGCGCCACGAGCGGCCGCCCGCGAAACATCCGATCGAACACCAGCCGCGGATTGGCCTCATAGGGCAAATTGCCGCCCCGGCGAAACGAATAACGGGTCTCTTGATTGCTGAGGCCCATTTCGAGCGAGGGCAGGAGCGTTTCGCGTCCCACGACCTCGGCGACCACTTGGTCGATCGAGGGGCCGGCGTAAATCTTGCCGCCTTCTTTTTTCGCGAGCGGCGCCGCGGTGAGGTGCGTGAAGGCGCAGGCTTCGTGACCGTTGAGATTGTCGGTGCGGCCGTGGTTCGAGAGGCCCGACACGACCAGCAGATTGTCTTTCACCGGCTCGAGCGGTCGCAAGATCGAGGGCAGCGTGCCCAGGGGCCCCGCTTCTTTTGGGCGCCACGATTCCAAGACCGTGCCGCCGGTGACGGTAAAGATACCCATGCGGATCGGCGGCTGGGCCACGGCGGCGGCCCGCGCCACTCGCGGCAATAGCGATTCCAGAAATGGCAAGGCGAGCGCCGCTCCGGCGCCGCGAAGCATGGTGCGCCGTGATACCTTCGGACCGAAAGCCGCCATAAGCGTATTCTCCGGGCAGTTCGAGGCGGTGTGCGCCTCGAGGAAATTTGGGCGTTCGCGCGCATCAACACGGCGCATCGTATTCTATCGATCGGCCCGCGTCAAAAAATGAGCACCGCGCCGATATTGAAACGGAAAACTTTCCACGATCCCTAAAATCAGCGACGAAAACCGATGCCCGTCGCGCTCCAGCCGGGCTTCGATTGCATCGATCGCGCGGTCATCGAAATAGTCGAGTTCCCGGCCCAGGGCATAAGTGAGCGATTCCTCGATCATGTGACGCACGAACTGCCGCTTGCGATCGAGAATCACCTGCTTCAAGTCCGCGGCGCCGTGAATGACGCGGCCGTCGGGCAGCGTGCCCGAATTGTCGATCGGTCGGCCTTGATCGTCGTCGCGCCACACGCCGGCGGCGTTGTAATTGTCGAGGGCAAAGCCGAGCGGGTCCATCTTGCGATGACAGGCCACGCACGACGCTTGCTGGGCATGCCGCGCGAGTTGCTCGCGAAACGATTTCACTTCCTTGCCTTTGCCGCCTTCCTCTTTGATCATGCCCGCATTGGCGGGCGGCGGCGGCGGAGCGGCGCCGAAGAGCGCATCCAATATCCATTTGCCGCGCAGAGTTGGGCTGGTGCGCGAAGTGTGGGAATTGATCGCCAGGATGCTGCCCATGCCGATCAGCCCGCCGCGATGGTATTCCGGCTTCAGCGCGACACGGCGAAACTCCTTGCCCGCCACATCGGGCACTCCATAGTATTTGGCCAGGTCCTCGTTCAGATAGGCGTAGTCCGAATCGAGTAGCTCGACGATGCCGCGATCTTCGGTCCTCAAGCGATCGAGAAACATCGCCGCTTCGTCGCTCATCGCCTTGCGCACATCGGCGTTGAAGGTCGGAAAGAATTCGGTGCTTGGGCGGGCTGTGGGAAGTTTGTCGAGCGAGAGCCAGCGAAAGAAAAAATTCTCGGTCAGCGCTTTGGCCCGCGGATCCATGAGCAAGCGGCGCGTTTCGAGTTCGAGCGTCGAACCTTCGGCCGGCCCCCAAACTTCGAATTCCGCGATCCGCCCGTGGCTGCCGCGCGGACCCAGATATCGCACATAGCGATAGGGCTCGCGCGGGCCGGATTCGGGCGAGGACAAGTCGCGCGATTGCCAAGCCTGCTCCGGGGCTTGATCGAGCACGAGCAAATCCACGACGCCGGAGGAAAAATCCGCCGTGGGCGACGCTTGGAACCTGCCGCCTTTGAGCGAGTTTTCTTGATAGACGCCCGCCGAGAACCGCAGGCGGGAAACGACGCGCACCGTTCCAAGATCGAGCCCGATCCAGGCGCCGTCGGCCACCGGAGCGGTGAAGCAGGTGGCAAGGTCGTCGTCAAAAGCCGCTTGGCGGCGCTTATCGCGTTCTTTGCTCGGGTCGTCGCTGCCGATCGGCTCGCCGGTCCATTGGGTAGGCTCCGGCGAGGGGCCAGCGCTCGTGAGCAAGCCGGCGTCGGCCGCCGAGGACAAGGGCGCGTCGGGCGGCGCCGACCACAGGAAATACGAAAGCCGCGCCGCCAGCGAGTGATTGTCCAATCGCGCGACATCGCCCGTCGCGCTGCCCGAGTCGTTCGACGAGTCGATGCGAAACAGGAACCGCGGCGAGACAAGAATCGTCTTCATCGCCAGCCGAATGCCGCCCAGGCAGTCGGCCCCATCGGCTCGGGCCCGATCATAGATCGCCGCCAGCCTCGCGGTTTCGTCGCTGGTGGGCGGCCGACGATATGCCGCTCGGGCCACGACGCCAAGCGCCGCCAAGACCGTCGGGCGCTCGCTAGTCTCGGGCTCGAAGCGGAGCGGTTCACCGCGCTTCGGCCAACGATTGGGGCGAACGCCAAACAACAATCCTCGCCGCAACCGAGCCGCTTCGAGAATCTCGCCATTGATGCCCGAAGTGTCTTCAAGGCCCAAGAAGATATCAAGCGCTTTGTCGGCCGCGGCGAAATATTTTTCGAGCATCGCCGGCGGAATCTCGAGCGCCGTGGCGAGATTGCCATAGGCGTTGCCCACGCCCGCTTCATCGGGCAGCCCGACCGCCTCGGCCGCGTGAAACTTGAAACCGAGCACGGAGCGGATCGACGCATCGTATTCGGCGAGGTTGAGGCGTCGGAAGGCCAGCGGCCCGGGATCTCGCGGGCGATGCGAGTCGCGGCCCGTGGCATTGGAAGCGGATTCGAGCCAAGCGAGCAGGCGCCGATGTTCGTCGTCGGCGAGCGGCGGTTCGCCTTCGGGGGGCATGGCGCGGGAGACCACTTGCGCGGCTGCCTTGCGCCAGGTCTTGCGCGTGCAGCAGCGACTCGCGGTTCGCTTTCACGTCGAAGCGTAGGCCGCCTTCTTGGGTTTCCGGGCCGTGGCATTTGACGCAGTGCGCCGCCAGCACCGGCTGGGCCGCGGACTCGAAATTGGCCACGAGCGACGTGTCAGCGCCGGCGGTGTTTGCAACAGCGGGGGCGGCGGCCGGCGCCGCATCGTCGGCGGCCCTGGCGATCGGGCCGGCAAGCGGCGTCGCGAGCGAGAACACGATCCATCGCGCGAGGCGCGCGACCGAAGGGCGGGGCGGCCGATGCGCGGGGAGTGTCTCTGGCCAGATTGGCGCCGGGCGAGCGGACATGGACGAAGCTTCGTTCGGCAAAGGCGGGCGGAGCGAGTGGGCAGGGCACGATCGGCCGGTCGACTTCGGTCTCGACGTCGAACACGGCAAATTCGCGTTTTTCCTGACACCAGTCATCATAAGGCCGCGGCCGATGGGTTGCCAGCGCGGCGAGTCAAACTTTTTTCGGGGGCGCCGCGCCCAAGGGCTGTATTTGCCTTGGCGGCTAGCTAGAATCTGCATTTGTATCGCGCCGGCGCCAATTCATTGCACGGATGGTCATTGCGTCATTTGCATGGATGGTTCTTCGGCGCGTTGCGTGGCAGGCGCTCGAACCCTGCGCATTCCAAGTTCCAGCCTTCGGCCGACGCCCGTCGGGCGATAATCCGAACGCTCGGCCCCCACCTTTTTTCTTCTACAGCTACGAGGAGATCGACGGATGACAAGAAATCGTGTATCGCGCCGCGACTTCGTCAAGACGACCGCGGCCGGCGGCGCCTTGATCGGAGTTGGCTATTGGTCGAGCCTGCGAGCGGCCGAAAGCACGTCGCCCAACGAGGCGATTCGTTTTGGTTGCATCGGCGTGGGCGGCAAGGGCGGCAGCGACTCGGAAGACGCCTCGAACCACGGCGATATCGTCGCCATTTGCGATGTCGACGACAACACCCTCCACAAGCGCGCCAGCAGCGAAAAATTCGCCAAGGCCAAGCAGTTCAATGATTTTCGCAAGATGATCGACGAGGTCGGCAAGAGCCTCGACGCCGTGACCGTGAGCACTCCCGACCACAACCACGCCGCGGCTTCGGCCTTGGCGATGCGCGCCGGCTTGGCCTGCTTCTGCCAGAAGCCGCTCACGCACACGATCTACGAAGCCCGCCGCCTGGGCGAGATCGCGCGAGAAATGAAAGTCGCCACCCAAATGGGCAACCAGGGCACGGCCGGCAACGGTCTGCGCGAAGGCGCGGCGATGATTCAAGGCGGCGTGTTGGGCACCGTGAAGGAAGTGCATGTCTGGACCAATCGCCCGATTTGGCCGCAGGGCGGCGAGCGTCCGCCGGCCACCGAGCCGCCGAAGCATTTGCATTGGGACCTTTGGCTCGGCACGGCGCCGGTTCGCCCCTACGGCGCCGGTTATCATCCCTTTGCTTGGCGCGGATGGTGGGATTTCGGCACCGGCGCCCTGGGCGACATGGCCTGCCACACCTTCAACGAGCCGTTCATGGCGCTCGACCTGCGCAATCCGGTTTCGGTGGTCGCGGAAAGCGCCGGCCACAACCACGATAGCTATCCCAAGTGGTCGATGATCACCTTCGAATTCCCCGCCACCGACAAGCGGCCGGGCGTGAAAGTGATGTGGTACGATGGCGGCAAGCGGCCCGATCCGAGCCTGCTCGACGATGGCAAGCCGGAAGAGCCGCCCCAAAAAGACGCCGAGGGCAAGGAGATTCCGTCGAAGAAGGTCAAGATGAAAGCCAGTGGCATGGTGATCGTGGGCGAAAAGGGCAAGCTCTATTCGGCCGACGACTACGGCGGAAACAATGTCCTGATCGGCGATATCCAAAAGCCGGAGCATGTCGAGTATGTGAAGAGCCCCGGCCACTTCAAGGAATTCGCCCTCGCCATCAAGGGTGGCCCGCCGGCCATGTCGAATTTCCCCGACTATGCCGGACCCTTGAGCGAAACGATCCTGCTCGGCAATTTGGCCGTGTGGGCCGCCGCCTCGGGCCAGGGCAAAAAGCTCGAGTGGGACGCCAAGAATCTCAAGGCGACCAACGCTCCGGAAGTCGACCCGATCATCAAGGCGACCTACCGCGAAGGATATTCGCTCTAACAACCTATCCAACAACTCCCCCTGCCCCCGTTGGTGAGAGGGTAGGGCGAGGGCTCGCCGAAGTTCTCGGATGGGCTCTCTGCACTGAGTTGTGGAAATCTTCACGAGACGCCGGCCCGGTCTTTGCGATCGGGTCGGCGTCTCGCTTTTTTTCCGGTCGCCGCGGAGAACACCTTCCGTTCCGATCGGAAGCAGATCGCGGCTCGCGCCTCGGACACGAGCGTCTCGCTCTTGTCTCGTGCTGTTGTACTTCACCACCGGCTCGATCACCACCACCCAAGTTTGGGACGGCAATGGGAACCTGTTGCAACTGATCGACGACCGGGGCGATGTCACGAGTTTTCAATATGATACAATGGACCGCGAAACGGTCATGACGTTCCACGACGGCTCGACCCGCACCCGCGTCTACGACGAGGCGAACGACGTGGTCACCTATACCGACGAAAACGGCTCGGTGTTCACCAACACCTACGACTCGCTGGGCCGCAAAACGGCGGTGGGCATTTCGTTGGCCACGGGCGTCGCGGGCACGACCTCGCAGAGCTTCCAGTACGATGGCCTCTCGCGCATGACCAATTCGCAAGATTATGCGAGCGGTTACCCCGCCGGCGTGACGATGGTTTACGACTCGCTCTCGCGCGTCCTCGAGGAATCGCAAGCTTACCAAGGCAACACGCGCAGCGTGACGAACGCCGCTTTCACGTCGAGCCCACTGACCGGCTTCACCTTCCCCAATGGCCGGCAACTGGCGAACACGTACGACGTGCTTTATCGCCGCACAGTTGTGTTTGACGTCACCAATACGGAGTACGTCGCCGTTTGGAGCTTCTTCGGCCCACAGCGCGTGGCCGAAGTCTGGCTCGGCAGCAGCGGCAACGTCATCTGGTCGTGGCTCAACAACGCCCGCACCAACTCGGCGGTGCAATCGAGCGTCAGCAATCCCAATTGGGGCAATCAGTCCAGCGACCGCCTCGGCTACGATGGCAGCGGCCGCCCGATCACCAAGCGCTTCTTATCAGGTGGGATCAACGGAACGACCCACGCTTACAACGACACCACCGCGGCCGTCGGCTTCACGACCGCGTACGACCGTTCGTCAAACAAGCTCTACGAGCGTTCACTCCACTGCGAAGAGCGCGACCATCTTTATCAGGCGTTCGACCCGACGACGAATTGGCCGGTCGCCGGTTGCTACGATTCGCTGGGCCGCCTGCTCCAGTACCAGCGCGGCGTCTTCGAGCGCCACCGGCGGCCCCGGCAATGCCGGCGGCGGTTCGATTTCCACCGCGATCACGCTGCCGAACACCAACACCGAGGCGGAATATGTGCTCGACGGCCTCGGCAACTGGCGACGTTTCATCACCGACCCGGTCGGCGGCTCGCTGACGACCGAAGTTCGCCAGCACAACGGGGTCAATCAGATCACCCGCGTCAGCGTCGGTGGGACGAATACGAACTTCGCCTACGACCACGGCGACAACGGCACGAGCAGCGATCCATCCATCGCCCGCCGCGGGAATGGGAATTTGGCGAATGATGGAATTCGCAGCTACACCTGGGATGCGTTGAACCGTTTGGTCCAGGTCAACCGAGTGAGCGACGGCGCGATCATCCAACAATCCGTCTACGACGCCATGAACCGGCGCATCCAGGTCACCATCAGTAACGGCGGCCTCGGCGGAACGATCCCCAACGGCACGGCGGATTTCATCTACAGCGGCTGGCGCCGCGTCGAGGAACGCCAAACAATCAGCGGAACCGACACGCCAACCAAACAGTACATCTGGGGCATCTATCTCGACGAATGCTTGCAGCAGTATAATTATGTCGCGCTTAACGGCTTCGGGGCTGACGAGGAACTTTACCCGCTACAAGACCTGCTCTACCGCACCATTGCCCTCGCCGATTCGAGCGGCGTCATCCGCGAAGCCTACGACTACGACGCCTACGGCAACACGCTCATCTTCAGGAATTCCGGCTCGCCACCCACTGCCATCGCCTGGGATGATAGCGATACCCAAGTCGCATTCCCGACTTGCGATGTGCTGTTCACGGGACAGAAATTCGACGCGGAAACCTCAATATATTACTACAAGGAACGGGAATATATTCCGGAATGGGTACGGTTTGCGAGCAGGGATCCGATCGGGTTTGACAGCAATGATGATAATTTTTATCGGTATGTGCTGAATTCTCCGGTCATGTACGTCGATCCAATTGGGACAATGCGAGCAGGAGTTTGGGGGCCTGGAACGACCGTTGGAGTTGCGCTCGCCGCTCGCCGTTTCCATACGAGATGGGCTCGGGCGCACATGCGTGGCACAACGGCGCTCGCGAGCAAGGAGACAAAGACTTTGCAGCGAATAGCGAAATGCTACGGCAGGAATTGGCCGCGTGTTGCTCATCCCTGAAAAGCTGCGAAATGGCGGAATGCACTAATGTCCTGAACCTCCCGGAACTGGAAAGTTTGGCCGTTGGGATTAGCATAAATCCCGAGGGAGGACGTTTCCATGAGCGAATTGCGAACGCGGCGGCATTTTTCCGCCGAGCAGAAGGCCCAGGTCGTGCGGCGGCATTTGAGCGGCAAAACGCCGGTGTCGGATTTGGCCGATGAACTCAAGGTCCAGCCGAGCCTGATCCATCTCTGGGTCAAGCAGGTGCTCGATCAGGCCGAGAAGGCGGTCGGGCGGTGGGCGGGCGGGCGGGCGGCCGCCGCGGCTGGAAGCGGCCAAGGACCAGAAGATCGCCCAGCTCGAATCGAAGCTGGTCACCAAGAACGAAGTCATCGCCGAACTGATGGAGGAGAATGTCCGCGCAAAAAAAGAGCTTGGGGAACTCTGAAGGGAGCTTGGGTTCCCCACGACACGCGCGACGCGGTCGTCGACTACATTGGGCGTTGGACCGAGCGTGCCGAGCTGCCGGCCCGGCGGCTGCTGGGTTGGCTGGAACTGGCGCCGAGCAAGTTCCACCAGTGGAAGGACCGCTACGGCAAGGCCAACGAACACAACGGCAAGGTCCCGCGCAACTGGTGGCCCGGGGAATCGAGAACTCGAGGATTGGGAGAAACAAGCCATCCTCGCCTACCATGACAGCCACCCGCTGAACGGTTATCGCCGCTTGGCGTTCATGATGCTCGACGACGACGTGGTGGCCGTCAGTCCCAGCAGCGTGTATCGGGTATTGAAACAAGGCGGACGGCTCGACCAACGCAAGTTCTCGCCGTCCAAGAAAGGAACCGGTTTCGTGCAGCCGCCGCGGCCGCACGACCACTGGCATGTCGATATTTCGTACATCAATCTGGCCGGCACGTTCTACTTTCTCCGCACGATTCTGGACGGCTACAGCCGCTACATCGTGCATTGGGAGCTGCGCGAGAGCATGAAGGAGTTCGAAGTGGAAACGGTGATTCAACGCGCGCGAGAAAAGTTTCCGGACGAAAAGCCGCGGATCATCAGCGACAACGGCCCGCAGTTTATCGCCCGCGATTTCAAGGAGTGCATTCGCCTGGCCGGCATGACGCATGTGCGAACGAGTCCGTTTTATCCGCAAAGCAACGGCAAGTTGGAACGCTGGCACAAGAGCCTGAAGGTCGAGTGCATTCGTCCGGCCTGCCCCGAGGATGTCGAAGAGGCGCGAGGGCGGATCACGAAGTTCGTGGAGCACTACAACCACGAGCGCTTGCACAGCGCGATCGGCTACGTCACGCCGAGCGACAAGTTGAACGGTATCGAGCAGCGGATATTCGACGAGCGTGACGCGAAGCTGGAAGCGGCCCGCGAGCGACGACGCGCAGGCGCGTGCCGCCGCCAACGCCGCGCCCAAGGTTGCCTGAAACGATCGGCGGCGCTAAATTGATGATTGAACTGGGCGGAGGATAGGGCTCTGCCGAGGGGCAACCCGAGCGCCGACCCAGCGGCCAAGACCGAAGGGCGGACGGCGACTGGCTCCGGCCATCGCCGTCTCGCTCCGCTCGACGTTCCGGGAGCGCGGCCCGATATTCGGGATTGGCGCCAATGCGATAAACCTTCGCGGCACGATGCCGCGAAATCCCCGGCAGGACGCCCTTCACAACTCGCTAATCCCCGGCACCGCCAATTCCAGTTCACGGTGAACCAAGACAGGCGCCCGACACCTCGCGAATGTGCGAGTTGCCTACGATCTCAATTCTGGGCGTCCGGATTTGCCCCGTAGACAGCCATATGAACGATGCGATCATCCTCTTCACGCCGACGCATACCGGCACGCACTTTGCGCGGATGCTGCTGGAGTCGCATTCCGAAATCAGCACCGCCATCGGCGAAGATTACTGGATCGACGCCGATTTTCGCCCAAACTACACCTTGGCCGGCAGAGGCATGGGCTGGCATGATCCGACGATTCGCTCGGGACGCGATCGCGGCTCGGAGCGGATGCTTCGGGAATACATTCTTGATTTCATCGAAGGGAGGATCGAGAAATCGCGGTTCGTGGCTGCCTTGGGGTATTGGCAAACGATTTCATCCGAGCGGAAGCTGCCGTTGCGAAACCGCGAACATCATCTGGCGCAGGTGGCCAACGAATTCGCGGAGGTCGGCGTGCGGCTTTCGCCGAAGCGCGAGCAGTATTTGCTCTACCGTGCCCATTGCCATCGCGTGGACGCGACGCGACACTTGGCACGGTTGACGAAAAACTTTCCCGTGGTCGTCACCGTGCGCCATCCGTTGCGGGCGATCCTCACCATCATGCGGCGGGAGCCGCGAGAACACCACGCGGGCCTGATCGAAGACCTGCTCATTGCGCTGCGAGTGGTTTTGAACATGACGAGCGCCTATCGCGTGTGCGTCGATCTCCGGCCAGACGAGCCGGAGCGGTTGGCGGACGTTTTCCGATTTCTCGGGCTTTCGGTCGAGGAGCAGACTCGGCGATTTCTCGCGGCGCGGCCTTGCATCAACAAAACGGTCGCGCCGGGCGAAAAGGCCGCCACGCATAATGTCTGTCTCGAAGCCGCGCATGCGTCCGATTTCGCCCGCACGCTATCGGAGGCGCGCGACGCGCTTGATCGCCGCGAGATGCACCCGATCCTTCGCCCGCATTGGAAGCGGGCCGGGGAGCTTGGGTTGCCGCCGCTGCTGGAAGAGTCCGGGTACGTTTTTTGACGATCGGTCGTAATTTTGCAGGCGAGGCGCCCGTGGAAAAGATTCGGATCGTGCCCGACGCAGCTCCCGTGCCCGGGGAGAACGCGTACATTTACGAGATCGACGCGAGCACTCCGTTCCGCGACGAAATCGTCTACACGCCGCATTTCGGCGAGAATTTCGGAAATGCCGGCTTCTTGAAGCTCAAGCTTTATTGTGCCCGACGGCGGACGCGCGTCATCGCGTTCGGGCATCTGAATCAACTTCCCGAATTCAGCGTCCTTGCCGATCGGGCGATTCTCCAAGGCGGCGATCATCTTCTTTCGAAGCTCTACCTGGACAAGGTTACCGGCTGGACCACCGAGATGGCGATTATGCGCCGCCTAAGCAAGGCCCGATTCGTTCAAGGCCACCAGATGAGCGGCGACAGCCACAACTTTCTGCTCAGCCGCGGGCAATGCGACGCCCGGCTTGGCGCCGATGTAACGCCCGAGCTACGACAAAAGCATGAGTTGATCGTGGCCGCGATGGATGAAATCGAGGATCAAGAGCTGATCGACGCTTTTGCATGGCCCGAGGTATGCATCCGGCAGTCCACGTGGGATTTGTTTCATCGCTTGGACTTGCCCGAAAATATAATCTGCTCCGAAATCAAGGAGGGTTGGGGATTTGGAAGCCAGATTCGCGAGTGGTTGGCTCGGAGCGACCTGCCGAGCGTCGTCGGCGTCGATCATGTGTTTCAGCACGAATTGGTCGCGAAAGTCGGTTCGCATTTCATGGGCATTCAGTTCCTGGCGTCATGGCTCAAGAATTGGACGTTTGTCTGCATTGGCGGCTCGGCGAATTTATTCGCGCTGCTCCCGGTCAAGGCGATCGTGCTTTTCGACAACTGGTATAAGAATACATCGACCGAACGATGCCTTCGAGGGCTCGCGCAAGCGTTACGGCGCGCTCGGCGATCGAATCCCATTGTTTCTACCGCACGAGGTCAAAGAACCGATCGGCAAATTTCTCGGGAGGGAGACGCCCATGCTTCGCGATGCGTTGAAATCGCTAGCGGGCATCCGCTACGGGTTCGCGCGGTAATTTAGATCGCCCCACGTCGAGCATTGCGATCCGCAATCGCGAAATAAAACGACAAAACCGCGACGGCAACAACCGACGAAACCAGCCGCCCAGCGATGGGCGGGCGACGTTTCGCGGGGGCTTGGGGGATTCTGGCTTGGGCGGCACATTGGCAAGCAGCCTGTCGAAATATTGAACAGGCTGCGCCGCGACGAGCTTTACTCGGCGCTACCGTGCCCGCGCGGTGAAAGAGTCACAGCCAAAGCGTCAGGCGGCCGTCGAGCATGTCGGGCAGCGCGCGGCGCACCAGCCGCTCGATCCGGGCGTCGGTGTAGCGGGTGCTGAAGTGCGAGGCGATCACCAGTTCGTTTTTGAAGCGCGGCGCGGCGCTCGACGATATCGTCGAGATGCGTGTGGCCGAATTTGTGGATCTTTTCCTTGCGATGCGAGGGCGCGACGAACGTGATCTCCATGATGAGCACCTCGGCCTCGTACATCGCCGGGCAGGCGTCGAGCCCTTCCGAGGCGCTGTCGCCCAAAAACGCCACCCGCGGCATGCGCCGCTCGATGGTCACCTCGGCGCCCGAGAGCCGCAGGTCGCGGATTTCGCCGCCGCTGAGATGTTGCAGTTCGGGCCGCAGTTTTCGCCGCCGTTCCCAGATCACATAGCCCACCGAGGGCACGCTATGCCGCGTGGCCGAGACCGTGGCCACGTGTTCGCGCGAGAGCTCGATTTCGTCGCCGGGCCGCACTCCGCGCAAATCGCAGGGCAGCCGGCCGCGATCGAGTCGCGAAACGAGCTTGAGCAGTTTGTGGATCGTGTCGATCGCGTGTTCCGGGGCGTAAATCACCGGCGGCTCCATCTTCATCATCCGCCGCCGAGCGACATACACGGGAATCGCCGCCAGATGATCGAGATGGCAATGCGAGATGAACCAGGTGGGAGTGCCCATGAACGACCAAGGCTGGGCGCCCAGATCGAACCCGAGCTTAAGTTCGGGCAGGCGCCAGTAGGTTTGCACGGCGGCGCGGGAATAGCCTTCGATCGTGAGTGTCTTGTGGATCAGGGACTTGACCGGCGCGTTGTCGACCATCCAGGACTCTCGAATCTCGCGTTGGAAAATAAGGCGGCTTGGCCCAAAGCGTCGGCACAAGCCTGAAGCGTCCGGCGAAGGGGCAAGGGAATTGCGTAGTGTACGGCGGCATGCAATGCCGGGGAAGGAGCCAATTTGGCGAGCGGAGGTTCACCACTTTGCGGGTGGAGCGCCGACGAGGCCGCGTTTCAAAAGCGCCGTGCCGGTCGAATTCATCGCGCCGGTGGCAGCGGTAGGTCCTTCAGCGCCGCGCGCACAAAGCGCGGGCGGTAAATCGTGGCGTCGCGGGCCATGGCGCCGAAGTCGTGGGCATTGACCACATAGCTGATCAGCAGTTCGCCCGGCGGCGAGTGGGGAGCATGTCCCTTGGCCGCATAGGCGAAATATCGCTTGTCGCGATCGACCTCGGGGACCGAATAGACCAGGGTCGCCGCGGTCCAGGGACCCTCGGGCCGATTCGCCAAGCGGAGCATGATTCCTCGCCCCAGCGGCGGCTCGCCATGAACCATCGCAAAAAACGCGCGATCACCGATCTGAACTCGCTCCACCGACAATTCCGTGGGCACATTCACGGCCACCGCGATCGCTTCTTCGCCCCGCGGCGACCAATGACCCGGGCCGGCAAAAAATCGCCAGGCGCTGAAATCATCGATCGCGTTGACTCGCGCACGAGCGAGTAGCAAATGGCGATCGAGCGACGAAAGGCTGCGGACGCCGTAGATATACGCGAATGCATCATTCGGCCGATCCTTATCCGGCGTTTCGCGAAAAGCGGCCATGCCCCAACTGGTTTCGTGTAGCGAATGATCGCGCCGCGCGCTCCGGGCATCGATGGCGAAGGGAACGGCGCGCTGTTCGATGCGCCAATCGCTCGCCGGGCCGGAAAAATCGTCGACCGTGGCGAGCGTGACGCCTCGACTTTCAAAGCCCCACACACCTTCGGCGCCGGCCGCGGATTTGCCGATGCGAAATAGGAACATCGCGAGTCGTGGCGCACCGTTGCTCCGCCGGGCCACCACGGCGCCGCCGGTGAACCATTGCCAATCGGACTCGGCGGTCGAATCCTCATTCTCCGGCGGCAGCTTGAGCCAGGCTTGCGGCTTCTTGTCGGCGGAGTTCTCGTCAGCCGATTTCTTACCGGGTTCCGTGATGGAGCGGGGACCCCAGTAAAACGTCAGTTCGTCGAGCGGCGATCGTTCGGCACGCGGCGATCCGGGAGCGGGCAGCGCTTCGATGGCCACGGTGTTGTTGACCAAGTGGGCGTCGATATGCGCATTGCGCTCGACCCGGCCGATCCAGGTGTCGCCGAACATCCACAAGAGCCGGCCATCTTCGAGGTCGACCGTGCCCACCACATCGCCGCCGGTCCAGCCGCTTTGGCGCGTGAAGCGAGCATCCCAAACCGGATCGGCCACGGCCAGTTTGGCGCCGATGGTCGACGCTGGAATAGCCGCTGTTGAAGCCGGGGTTTTCGGTTTTTCGTGCTCGTCGCCAAGGAGCGAGGCGCCACGCGGGCCCCAGGCCTGCGCCATGAGGAGCGCGATGCTTGCCCCGAGCGCTCGACGCCAAGAACTCGTGCGACGCGTCGTCATTGAAGATTGCCCCCCCGGGCGCCCATGAGAATCGCCAGCGACTCGCGCGAACCAAGCGCCCGGCGAGCGCTTGGCGATTCTAACATGCGCTCCGCGCTCGTGTCATGCGCCGCGGCGCGGGAATCATCGAATGCTTACGAGTCAGTAGTCGATTTCCCCGATATCGTTGCCGGCCCGGGTCGAGAGCGCTTGCCAAAGAAGGAGGTTAATGTCGTCGGTCACGGTATGGGCCGAGCCGTCCATGAGCGACACATTGACCGAGCCGGGGTGGTAGCTGCGCGAGGTGTTCGCCGAATAGCTGGCCACGGTCAGCGAGCTGCCTTCGTTGACATTGATATAGTCGACGTCGTAACTGACGCCGTTGTAAGGGCAAAGCACGGCGGTGTTGGGCGTAAAGGCGGTGGTAAAGCCGGTCTGTTTGCTTTTGCCATCGCCCCATTCGGTGTGCGATTTGTTATCGGTCACCGCCGGGCCCATGCTGGCGGTCACGCCGAGCGAGCAGATTTGCGAGGGGCCGGCGGGAGGCGTGGGGCCGGCCGCGCCGCCCGAGTAGCCGGAGGTCCACATTTTGACTTCGGCGGCAAGCAAGGTCTTGCTGAGGCCATCGGTGAAGGCGCTCGGCTTGAGCGAGCTGTTCGGGTAGAACGACCCCACGGGAGTCGCTTGATTCGTCGGGTCCATCACCAACCAAGTGCCCGTGTTCACTCCGTAGTTCGTGGGATAGGCGTTCAAGGAGCCGTCGCTGTTGAGTTTGACCATGTCGTTGATTTCCGAGGGGCAAACCAACGAGGCGATGCGAACCGACTGCACCGGAGTGCCGTCGGGCATTGTTTGGTCCTCGGTGCTCTGGACGTTGAAATACTTCGAGAGATTGGTCTCTTCCATGTAGGCGAGCGAACGGGCCCAAGCCGAGAAGTCGTCGGACGAGTCGCTGGCGATGCCGTCCCACATGCGGCTGGGTGGAAACACGCGGCGGGCGTTTTGGTAGTTGTTAATAGCGAGACTGGCTTGCTTCAGGTTATTGAGACACTGTGTCCTTCGGGCCGCCTCCCGCGCCGCCTGCACGGCGGGCAGCAAAATGCCGATCAGCGTGCCAATGATCGCGATTACGACCAGGAGCTCAACAAGGGTGAATCCGCGAGGCCGCAAGGCGCGGGACTTGACGGAGCGGGCTGTCATGGCGTCGCTGGACGTTGAATTCGAGGTTCTCCACACAAGCAGGCGGGGCGGCGGACAGGGATTTTGAAGCAACATGGCGGGGGGCCCTCACGAATGAGGCCAAGCCGGGGTCCGGCGCGGAACACGGCGGAGGCGAGTCTCGTGAACTTTCGCTACTGAGACTCAGTATCATTTCTGCGAGCGGCTAATATGCGGCGGCCGGCCATTGCTGTCAAGGCGTTGACGCAATTTTACGATCTCTTTACATTGGCGGCTGCGAGGCGCCATCATGACCGAATCTGAATTGTGGATCGAAATCGACCGACGCGAGCCGTTTGACTCGCTCGAACAGGAAGCCTATCTCAACATTGCGCGGAGCCAAGGCTTTCTGCGGCAAGAGTTTGAGCGGCTTTTCCAACGCCACGCCATTTCGGCGCCGCAATACAATGTGCTGCGAATCCTACGCGGCCACGGCGGCGAGGGCGTTTCCTGCCTCACGATCGCCCGCAACATGGTCCACCGCACTCCCGATATCACTCGCCTGGGCGATCGCCTGGAGCATGCCGGCCTGGTTCGCCGGGTGCGCGCCGCGGTCGATCGCCGCGTGGTGCTGCTGAGCATTACCGCCGCCGGCCTCGAACTGCTCGCCCGGCTCGACTTGCCGGTTCGCGAATTGCACAAAACGCTGCTCGGGCATCTGGAGCCGAGTGAGCTGGTGGAGCTCAACCGGCTGCTTGCCAAAGCCCGGCGCCCGTGGGTGGAAAAGTCGGCCGCCGAAGCCGGGCGCGAAAGCGCCCAAAGCATTCGGGCCCGACGGAGAGCCGAGCGGCGCCGGGAAGAGCTCGCGATGCAAGCCTCGCTCGCGAGCCAAGCGAGCGACTCGGAGGAATAAAATAGGTTGCGACTTTGTTCAATACATGTCTTCGCGAAGTTCATCCCGCGAGAGAAAGGAATCTCCCGATGTTTGCCCGAATTGCTACCGCTAAAGCCAGCGCTTTAAGTTTGCTGTTTGTCCTCTCGGCCTGGCTTCCGCCCGCGCCGGCGGGCGCCGAGGAGTACAAGGTCGACTCGGCTCATTCCTTCGTGAGCTTTCGCGTCAAACACATGGGCGTGAGCTTTGCTTATGGTCGCTTCGACGATCTTGGCGGCGAGTTTAACATCGACGAGCCGAGTGGCAACGGCCTGACCTTCGACTTCGTGATCAAGGCCGATAGCATCGACACCGGACATCCGAAGCGCGATCAACATCTCAAGAGCGCCGACTTCTTCAATGTGAAGCAGTACCCGACGATCGAGTTCAAGAGCAAGTCGGTGCGGCGCAACGGCGAAAAAGGCATTGAAATCGGCGGCGATCTCACGCTCCACGGCGTGACGCGGGCCGTGAATGCCCACATGGAGCGCATCGGCTCGGGCAAAGATCCCGGCGGCGCAGTACCGCACCGGTTACGAAGGCACGTTTGTCATCAAACGTAGCGACTTCGGCATGGCGTATGGCGTGGCCGATGGTTCGCTGGGCGACGAAGTAACCGTGACCGTGTCGTTCGAGGGCATTCGCAAATAGGCCTTGGCCCGCGAGACTCGCTACCTGCGCTCGCCCGCGGCGCTGCTTGGAGCCGCATGGCGCCGATCGGCAGGCCCCAGCGGCATAGCCAAGCCGGGGCCAGAGCGCCTGGGGCGCTCAATCGCACCGTGACCCGATCACCCGATTGTAAATCGAGCTCGCCCGTGGGAGCGCCCACGCTCCGGTGGATTTCGAGATTGAATCGCAGGTGGTTGGCGAGCGGAGAACGCGGCCCAAGCGCGGCGCGGGCCATGTTCTCGGCCGAGACAAACGTGGCGCGGGGCAAAAGCGCCTCGCGGCAAGCGGCGCGTGCGGCGGAGCGAAGCGCCCATTCCCCGGCGCAGATCCACGCGAGCTGGGCCACGAGCAAGCCGATATAGCCGAGCGACACAGCCGCCGCGGCCCGCGATAGTTTCGTAAAACGCGACGTCCTCGCGGCGCACGCCGGCGGCGGGCTCGCGATCGCGGTCAGTTTTCCCACGGCGGGATTTCCCCCGGAGGAACAGTTCATCGGCGCCCTCCATGCCGCGCCGCCGCGTAGAGCGCTCGCGCCCCGTCGCGCCAGCCGATCTTCTTGCCTTCGGCATAGGTGCGCCCGGTGTACGTGATCGGCGTTTCCAATACCCGCACTCCCGGCAGTCGGGCCACCTTGGCCACCAGCTCCGGCTCGACGCCAAACCGCTTCTCGACCAACGTGGGCGCGATGCGAGCGATCACTTCGCGGCGAAACGCCTTGTAGCCGGTTTCGATATCGGTCAACCCCAGGCCGGTAAAATGATTCGACACTCGCGTGATGAAGCGATTGCCCAGCGATTGCCAGCGATAGGGCATCGCGGGGCGGGGGATGGCGGCCGCGGATTGCTCGTCGGCATGGTCGCGAGGTGGCGCGTCATGGGGGGACCCATTGGCCGCCGCGAGAAAGCGGCTGCCGAATACGACATCGGCTTGGTCGAGCACGATCGGCCGCGCGAGGCGCCAGAAGTCGAGCGGGTCGTATTCAAGATCCGCGTCTTGCACGACAACCACATCGCCCGTCGCGGCCAGGAAGCCCGTCTTGAGCGCGGCGCCTTTGCCCTGATTGCGCTCGTGGGTCAGCACATGCAGTCGGGCATCGTCGGTTTGGCGAAGCCGCCGCCAGCGGGCGAGAATCTCGCGACTCGCATCGCGGCTGCCATCGTCGACCGCGATCACTTCGAGAGGCAATCCAGAGTCGAACACGCGGGCCAACGCTTCATCGAGCGTGGCGGCTTCGTTGAAACACGGCATGACGACCGAAAGGCGAAAGCGATCTGGCAGGCGAAAGACGCTCAGTTGCCGACAGCGTTCGGCGCCGAGCGTTTGTTCGAGACGCCACCAGCGAGTGGCGACGTCGTCGCGTTCGAGGATCGCCCGCCGGGAAGCTTCGGCGAGGACCTCGCGAATTTCGCCGCGCGTCGGATCGTCAAGCTTCGCGATGTTCGCGTCGCGCAGAGCGCTGCGCGCTCGGGAACATCGCCAGCGCTTTCGAGTTCGAGATTCATGGAGTGGCGGCCAAAGTCCAATGAGCGGCGCGGCGGACCATCGTCGGCCCATGAAGAACCATGCGCCGAACCATTCGCCCGATCTTTCCATCGTACTTGGCCAAGGGTTCGAGCGGCAAGCGGCATTGACCAGTCGCGCGGGCGGCGTCGGTCCAACGTCACGAGTCGCAAAATCGGCAACATATACGCAAAAAGGCTCTTCTCGCGGGGAGAAGAGCCTTTGGTTTCGCGGTTGGCAGCCGATTTCCAGGTTGGAAACTGGCGGGCGATCCTTAAGCGAGGAGCGACTATTTCGACTGCGGGGTCCACCTCACCATGCGTATGCCCGCCCTGTCGAATGAACGGCGCTCCGCTCAAGCGATCGCCGGCCGCGAAGCCGCCTGACGTCGCATTCGGACCACGTGGGCGGCAAGGAGTGTTCCAGCAGCGATGATGGCCGTGACGATGGTGCTTGGCTCTGGGGTAGGCGTGACAGTGATGGAGCCGTTGACGAACGTCGCGGCAATTGGATTGCTCGAACCATCGACGAGTCCGGTCGTAATATTGTTTGAAACCAAGTCGAGCGGGAATGTGCCGGTGGCGCCGGCGGGAATATCGTAGCTGAAGCTCAAGAGCCCGAGCGAAGCCGAAAGTGGCACGGCGCCAGAGGCCAGTCCATCGGTTCCAGCGACATCGTTGGGCGCTTCTTGAGCAACAGTGGGTGTGCTGCTCGTGCCGAAGATGTACGGGTACCCATCGGGCGTGGTTGTCGCGGAACCGACGTTCAGCGTCGCATTCGCGCCAGGTCCCGTGCCCGGAACAGTCATTTGAACCTCGGCCGACCAGCCGGCGACGGTTGGCTGCGAAGTTAGTGTCGAGGTGACGAGCACGTCAAGAATGCCCGATTCGCCGTTCGCGGAAGCCGGTACGGTGATCGTCGGGGCGACAATATCGACAACGCCTTGAGCAAAGGCTTGCGTGGCGCCGAGAGCCAAAATTGCAAGCCCGGCGGCAAAAGGGCCGCGCGACATGAAACTTCTATAAGCCTTATACAGGATACACCGCATCATTCTGTTACCTTTGTGTTAGCGACTTTTTCTGGCGTGGCTTGCTTGGTTTGTCGGGACGGATGCCCGGCCAAGACAATTCACGCGCTTCGGATTCAAAACTGTTTGACTTCAGTGGCGTTCTGCCAGGGTCAAGCGATTCGAGAATCAAGTCGCCGGCAAGGTAACCAATACGTTGCTCGTGCGACCCTATAGTACTCTGGGGAAGCGCCGCATCAATCGATCTAACGAACTTCTAACCGCACCCTAACGAGTCTTGTATTTCAGGGGGCTTTATCCGAGTTTTTCACTCGATTTCGTGGAGGTATTCGAGAGCGTCGAAGCTGGTGAAGACCTTGTCGATAACTTCGCTCGAACCGTTATTGATCGCCACGGTTTTCAGGAGGTCTTCATGCACCTCTTGAACCAACGCCGGAGTCAGAGTCACGCCTTGGACATGGAGCGTGTCTTGCGGCATGATGCTGGCCAGCGTCGTTGAAACGGAGCTCGTCGACACCGTGGCGGCAAGCGTGTTCGCGGGCAAAGTGGCGGGGGCCGCAATGCTTGCCGAGGCCGGCGTCGCGAGCGGAACGGTGGATGGAGCGGCGGATGGAATGGCGATCGACGAGGAAGCGATCGCGCTTTGCGGCGATTGGGCGGTCGGTGTTTCCGCGTCGCTCGAGCTACCGCCAATCGCCGCCAAGTACATGAACTCCGCGCCATCGGCCGCGGTAATGATGCTCGGCGAGCTCACCGAATTCATCGGCGCCGCGACTCCGCCGGCCGGGGCCGTGTTGTAGGTCACGCTGTTGTAGACCGGATCGTTCGCCGGCAACTTCTTGAGCAAGTACTGCCGGATTTCGATCTCTTCGGTGCTGGAAATCGATTTTGCGCCATCGACATCGAAATAGGGGTTGAAACCAGAGCTGGTTGTCGACTTGAGAAAGTAATTTCGAACCGCGACTTCTTCCGTGGAACTAACGCTGAAACCGGTGGTGTTGGTTCCGACCTGCTCGTCGTCGCCCGGCAGCACATTGAAGCGGAAGGCGAAGTCGCCGCCCGAGAGGCCGTTGCCCGAGGGCAGCGTGGAGCCCGGCGTCATCGTGCCCGAACACGTCCGTCGTGTTGGTAAAGGCCCCGGAGATGCTGGCCCCGTTTGCGTCGGTCACGTCGGCCGCGGGAATCACGACCAGATACTTGTTGTCCGTCAGCGGGCTGGCGAACGTCCAGGTCGCGACATGCGTCGTACTATTGTAGGTCGCGCTCGAGAGGCTCGGCGTGGTATAGCCACTGGTGGACGAACCGATAATCGGCGAAGCGTCGAGCAGCGCGCTGGTCACGTTCACGCTTTCGCTGAACTGCACCGAGATCGTATCCATGTTAATCCAGGGCAACGTGAGCAACTGCGATGCCCCCGTCTGGAGTTCATAACCGAGCGTCGCGCTGCCGAGCGAGTTCGAACCCAGGTAAGTGAGGAATTGCGACGTCCAAGCACTGCCGCTCACGTATACCCCCGTGATCGTGGCCGGAGCCACGACGCTCACCTGTTTGGTCGCCACATTGCTCGCCAAGCTGTTGTCGGTCACGCTGTAGGAGATCGTCCGCGTGCCGCCCAGCGTGGTCGCGTCGAGCGTGACCGAGGCCAGGGCGGCCTGCATCTGGGCCGCGGTGGGCGTGCCGCTCACCGAGATCGTGAGCACGCCGGTCCCGCTGTTGTACGAGCCCGAGATGCCGTTTTGCGTGACCAGGGCGAGCGTGTCGCCGGTTTGCCTGCCGGCGGTGATGCTCACCGTGGCCGTGTAGCTGGGCGAGGCGTTGCTATCGGCCAGGGCGATGTTCGGATCGATCGCCCCGGCGGCCCCGGCCGTGACCGACGTGGTTCCGCTCGAGGTGGTGATGATCGGACTGCTCGACACGCCCGTGACCACGACTGTCTTGGTCGAGATATTGCCGTCGACGGTCGGGTCGGTCGCTCCGTCGTCGGCTTGGAACGAGATGGTGCGAGTGCCACTCCCTGCGGTCGTGGAAAAGGTGACCGCGGCCATGGCGACTTGGTAATCGGTCGGCGTCAATCCGGAGCCGCCGAGCGTGAGCACGCCGGTCGTGGCGTTATAGGTTCCCGTTAGACCGCCGACATCATTATTGAACGACAACGTGTCGCCCGGCTGAAACCCGCCGGTGATGCTCACGGTGGCGCCCACCAAAGCCGAATTATCCGGATCCGTCACCGTCACGCCCTGATCGACGAAGATCGACGGGCTTCCCGTGGTATAGCTATCGGCGCCCGAGGTGTTGGTCGTGGTCGGCGGGATATTCACGGGCACGACATTGATCACCTGTTGCGAACTCGCGGTGATCGCCGAGGTGATGCTATTGGAGTCGACGACCGTGAAAGTGATCGTGCGTGGCGTGGCGGTGGGATTTTCACTGACATTGGAATATGTCACGGTGTCCAAGACGGCTTGAAAAGCCGCCAGGCTGGCCGAGGAGCCCGAGGTGGGCGTGAGCGTGAGCTTGTGCGTTCCGGAGACGGTGATCCCGTCGGTCGCGGCCACCGAGGCGTTGTAGCTCAACGTGTCTTCCGCCGTGATTTCTCCGCTCGTGATCTGCACGGTGGCGCTGGTCAACTGCGAGGCGGATGCATCGCTGATGCCAAGGCCGGGCGCCAAGAGAACCGAGGGCGGCGGCGTGGTCTGCGGCACGGCCTGTGTCCAGGTCAGGGCGCTCGAGGATGTGCCGGTCACGATCGGTGGGTTGGCCACCGCGCCATTGAGTTGGATCAAGTCGGTGGCGACGTTGCTGGCGACCAATCCGTCGGGCGCCGAGAAGGTGATGGCGCGCGTCGTGGGATCGGCGAGCTCGGCGCCCGTGTAATCGAAAGTCACCGATTGCAGGGCGGCGTCCCAATCGGCCATCGTATCGTAGCCGGTCAGGGTGAGCACTCCCTCGACGGTGGTTCCCACGGTTTCGGTCGTGAATTTTCCCGTGATGTTCGCCGTGTTGGTGAAACCGAGCACATCCGTGGACGCGCTGTAGTTGGTGGTAATGGCCACGGTGGCCGAACCGAGGAAATAACCGTTGGGATTGTTGTTGTAACCGTTGGGGTTCGTGGTCGTGTTTCCGTTGACGTCGGCGAACGGATTGGTGACGGTGACATTGGAATCGAGCGTGACGGCGCCGACGCCCAAGTCATACTGGAGCTCGGTGTTGGTCGTGCCTTCCGAGGTCGTGACCACGTTGGCCGGAACATTGTCGAAATTCGGCCCCCCAATGTTGTTTAGCGGCAGGTTCGCGTCGCTCGTGGGCTCCGTGTTGCTCGCGTTTCCGAGGGCAAAAAATGGCTGGGCGCCGTTGATGCCGCTGCTGGCCACCCAATCGCTGGCGACGGAGCCGGTGTCGGAATTGACGCGCCCCACGAATCCGGCCGTGAACGGCACGGGAATGTTGGTCGAGCTCGATGGCGTGGCGTAGTTGGTCGAGTGAAGATCGCTATCGTCCTCGAAATTGATGAATCCATAGGAAACATCGCCAGGGCCCGTGCCCAACGATGGCTCCGTCATGCCCACCGAGTCCATCACGTTCCAACTGGCGTATTCGGCCCCGTGCAGCGTGCCGGTGGGCGCCGTGTTGAGCGGTTCATCGAGCTCGTCGCCAGGCGTCGGGTCGTAGCTTGGCGTGGGAGAATTGATCAACATGTACGTGACCGAGGCCCCATTCCCAGCCTTGAGAATATTGGTGTCCTGGCCAGCGCGGTAAATCGATTCGTGGCCGACGGAACTGGTGCCCGGAACAGCCAAGTTATTGCCGAAGCCGACGCCGCTGCTGAAGGTATTGTCGAGCACCGTGGCCCGCGGATCGATCACTCCATATCCGCCTTCGCCATAGGTGTAGCCAGCGACGGTCGCCTCGGTGTTGTCGTTGTAGGTGTTCTGGTCTTGCAGAATCACGATCTCGCCATCGCTGCCGGTCGTGACGCCGCTCAAATTGAACGTGTCGTAGACGGTCCCCGCCGGAGTGTTCACGACGGTTTGGGTTCCGCTGGAGTTCTCCAGGTTAAAGCTCTGCTGACTTCCCGACACGGCGATCAGATACGTGCCGGTGGGAATCGTGTAGTTGGCGGGACCTTGGATTTCGATGTACTGGTTGTTCGTGACCGGAGTCGCCGGATTCAACATCAACTGGCTAATGACCAAGGTGGGCGCCGTGACCACGTTAATCGTCACGGCGCCGGTCGTGGTGAGCGGACCGGGCGTCACCGAGCTGAGGTCGTCGTCGGCAACGGTCAGCGTGACCGCGCCGGTGAAGGTCGACGAGGGCGGCGTGTAGGTCATGCCGTTGAGCACGGCTTGCAACTGCGAGATTTCGCCGGTGACCACAATGGAATTCGCGTTGGTCAGGCCATTGGTTCCCGTGCCATTGCCCACATAGGTGGCGGCCGCCAACCCGGTGTTGTCGGGGCCCAGCGTCAGCGTGCCATCGCCGCTGGGAATGCTGACGGTCAATTGCTCTTTGCTGGTGAACGCATCAAGATCGTTCACTCCGATCTGGTTGTATTCGGCGCCGGAGAATACCAACGAGTCGCCCTCCACCAGACGCTGCGGTCCGGGCATCGTGACCGTGGGCGCCACGTCGTAGGCTTGAATATTGACAACCGTGGCGTTCACCGGCGTGTAGCTCGAGCCGCCGCTGTTGGTCAGCGTGATCGTCAGCGCCGCGGTTCCCAATTGGTTGGGGGCCAGTGTGAACGTGAGCGTGCCGCTCGCCGAAATCGCGGGCTGTACCGAGAACAACGATTGCTCGGCGGCGGGAACACTGACCGAGAAGCTGACCGCTTGCCCGGATTGGCTCGCCGGTCCAGGCGAAATGTTCGTGGCCCAGTTCGAATACGAGAAGGACCCGCTGTTTTCGTTGGCGTTGATCGTGGGACCGGGCGTGAACGACGGCGGCTGGTTGACCGGGGTGATGTTGACGTTGATGGCGTCGGAGGCGGAAGCCGAGCCGCCGGTGGTCACGGCCGTGGTCGTGAGCGCGATCGTCGCCGCCGTGGTGCTGTCGGCTGTCGGCGTGAACACGAGCGACGCCAGGGCGGTGTTCAAAGCGCTCACCGACCCGGTGTATGAGAGGCTGCTCGTGCCGCTGCCGCTGCCCGTGAGGCCGGTAGTGCTGATCACGATGGTTCCGCCGGTGACGGCGATGGCGATTTGGTCCGTCGCCGTGGCCGAGTCGGAATTCGGATCGGTGAAAGATACGGTGTTCGAGCCCGTGAAGGCCAGCGAAGTGGCCACGGCGCCGTTTTCGAGCATCGAGAGCGGAGCGAACGGAATCGAGTTCGTCGGCGGTTGCACGCCGCCCACCGGCGTGACGGCGATCTGGAAGGTCTGCGTGGCCGATGTGTTTTGGCCAGTGCCGGTCGCGTCGTTGTCCGAGAGGGAGACCGTCACCGTGGCCACGCCGCTGGCGCCCGAGGCCAGCGTGTAGGTCAATGTGCCGTTGGTCGAGATCGCGGGCTGCGACGAGAACAAGCTGTTGTTGTTGTTCATCACATTGAAAGTCAAGGTTTGGCTGACCTGCGACACCGCGCCGTGGGAGGCGCCCTCTTGGATATTCGTGGCCCAACCGGTCACGCTGATGGCGCCCGCGTTGGTCACGACCGATTGATCGGCGCCGCGGACGAACGACGGCGGCTGAGCGACATAGGTCACGGTTTGGGTCGCGGTGGTCGAGTTCGAGCTGAACGGCGAGCCTCCGCCGGTCGAGGTGATGTCGAACGTGCCGCCGTTCGTGCCCTCGCTTTGATTCCAAGCGCTGAAGGTCAATTGGGCGCTGCCGTTGTAGTTCGCGGCCGGCGTGAAACGGACATAGGTCGAACTATTCGAGGCCAAGGTCACGGCGTTGCCGCTGGAGACCGAGGCGGGGAAGTTGGTCCAGGTGGCGCCGCCGTTGGTGCTGAACTGCCAAGCGCCGTTTGTCTGGTCGGCGGCCGTGATCGCGATGCCCTGGGCATCGCCCGTGGTGTCGGTGATTCCGCCCGCGGCGGAGATCAATGTCGACACGAGCTCGCCGGAATTGGTGTTCGAGGCCACATTCTCGGCGATCGATGGCAGGGCGACCGCGGTGGGCGACGTGAGCGTTGGCGCCACGCTGGGCACGAACGCGATGCCCCGGAAACCCTCGTCATTGGTATGAGTCGCAATAACCGTCATGCTGGCCGTGGTCGGCAACTGGACCGGGCTGGTGTAAGAACCCGGCGTGGTTGTCAAGGTTCCATTCCCAGGGGCAAAGCCGGTCATGTAGCTGCTGGCGTTGAGCGTGTAGTCGATGTTGCCGTTTGAATCGACCGCGCCTCCATTAAGAGCCGTAAGGCTCGCCCCGCTCGTATCCGTGTAAGCAAAGAGCGAACCGCTGCCGGTTACCGACTTCTGGTTCGAGTTACCGCTTTGGGCATACAGAACGACGGAGGAGCCGGTCGAGTAGCCGGTCAGCCCGGTGGCGCCGCCATCGGCGAGGGTCGAGGAGGCGACAAAACCGGCGAATGTCCAAGCGGTGGGAGCGCCCGTGGTGGCGTTGAAGCTCGTCGCGACATATTTATCGACCTCACCTCCGTCGGCGGTCATTACGCCGTTGACATCGACATACGAGCCTTTGCTGTTGGTCGCGTAGAGCGTGTCGGGCTGAGTGGCCCCTTGGCCACCCGAGCCCTCGTGAGCTTGAGGATCCAAGGTGGCGAAGAACACATCGCCCAACTGCGGGGACTCCGCCACGGCGGTGGTCGTGCTCGTGTTCAAGGAGCCAGTAACGGTTCCGGCCGGAGCGATCAGGGGCACATTGTTGAAACTAAGCTCCGTGGCGGTGGCGCCGGCGGTGGTGGGAACGCCCGTGGCCAAACCCGCGGTATCGGTCGCCGCGGGCGTGATTTCGTAGATGCCGCCCTCGCCGGCGGAGCCACTGCCGGTGTCGACATAGAGCACGCCATCGAAATAGGCAAAGGAGCCGCCCGATGGGATGGAATTTGGGCCGGAGCTGGCGGTAAAGACTTCCGTTCCCGCAGTGGGTGGATTGGCGTCGTTTTGCGTCACGAAATCGATGACCGGAAGCTGACTTGTGCCGGCGATAATGTTCGTGCCATCGAGCGTGAAGGCGGCGCTGGGCGTATTGGCGGTGGCCAGATTATTGAGCGCGGTGGAGTCGTCGAGCGTTCCATTGATGTTTACCGTGGCCACCTCGCGCAGGTCGCTGCTGCCCTTGAGCGACACGGTGGAAGGCAGCGACGCGTCGTAGCCGGCGAACGAAAGGTATTGGCCATTGGGCGAGAGCGAGAGATAACCGGCCGGGCCCGCCGACGCGCTGATCACGAAGGGGTTCGGATTCGAAGATCCGGCGCCACCAACCGCGGGGGAATAATCCGAGCTTCCCGGATAAAGGTTGGACTGCGTGGAATTAAAAGGCAACGCGATCGATTCCACCAATGTGCCCGACGGGGTGTATTCGTCGAGAAACGCCGGGGCGCCATCGTTGTTGATACCCACCGAGCCACCGTCGTCGGCCCGCATCACGACCAGATCGCCGGCGGTGAACGGCGCGACTGTCATCAGGGTGCGACACTCGAGTTCTTCCAGGGTAAACGCGGCGCCGCGAAGTTGTCGCGAAGTGGAGAGGATTTGCCGCTTTCGATTGCCGCGACCGATATTCCGCCTGGGCGCCATAAGAATTTCCCCTTGAGTTGCCAAGCAGCCTTGTATTTCGGACTGCTCTTTGGTTGTGAGTGTCAGCCACCGCATGATCGGCCCGCTTTCGAGGCGGGAAACGAACTTGATATCGACGTGAGGTTCAACAACAGAACGCCAGCACTATAGGTAATGGTTGTTTAGCGAAGATTAGCCAAGTAATAGAAAAGGAAGAATCTATTCCGGCGGATTTTGCTCACTAAATAGCACGGCCCTTTCGTTCGCTTTTTCGTCGTGATCACCGTCCAGGGTTCAGGGCGCATGAATTGTCCTCATGGATCGGCCATGAGCTTGTGTTTTTCATGAAACCGGGTCGGCCCATGCGATCCGCTCGTTTGGCCGCGAGCCTCGGGCGAAGATGTCGCGATACATCGAGTTTTCAGACTGATGCTTTGTCGAAACATCATGCGTTGACAACGCACTGGCTAAAGAGGCGGAACCCGTCGGCGCGAATGATCGGCGCGCGTCCGCGTCGAGCGGCGCCTTTCGATAGCGCTCGCCAGTACAAGCAGATTGTTGAATAGTGCAAGAGAAGGCCAGCGCTCGGTCACGGCTGAAATGATGGACAATCCGTTTTGCGCAAGGCGCCATTTCAACCGTGACAACGCCTAGTTTCCGAGTACGCCGTTCGTGATGGTCTCGTTTCCATCGCGGGAACTAAGCGCTAACAGAGTGTTCAGATCGATGTCGTCTCCAATGAACTGGACGGAACCATCGCACATCGTCACTTGGACCCCGGCCGGATGGTCGGATCGCATTTCGTCGTTGCCCCACGGCGTGGTGAAACTGGGATTTTGGGCCGGAAACGATGTATAAAGCGGCGGCTGCGGCGAATTCGGGGTGAGTTGCACCGCGAACACGTTGTTGCCGTCGGCCCAGACACCGCGGAGCTCCGATTCCGGGGCGTTGTATCCGCGCCCGGTGATTTCGCCCACCGCCATCGTTTTCGAAGTGCCGTCGGTAATATCGCGAGCGCGAATTTGCTGCGCCGTGTAGATTCCCGGAACCGCGGTTTGAAGCGATGCGATGGTAAGCAGCACGCCGTGGTCGTGGTTATAAGGCTGACCGCTGAGCGGATTGATCGTGCCGGAGGCGGGCCCGTCCACGCCGCCGTAATCCGATGCGGCCATCCCCTCGCCTTCTTCCCAGCGACCGTCGGGCGCTCCGTTGGGCATGCAATCCCCAATGAAATTTCCGGCACGGGTCGAGATCAGGAATGATGTGCTGGGACAAATAAATGACTGAATGGGCATTTGCGTCGGGCCCGTTCCTTGGGTTGGGTTCATGCAATTCGGAGGCGCACTCGGCTGGATCTCGAAGACGAGTCGCTCATAGATCGCATTCTCTTCCATATAGGGAAGAATAAATGCGCACCAAGCCCAGGTTTGCCCACCATAGGTATACTGCCGCTGGCCGGGCGGGAACATTTTCTTGGCGTCGTGATGATTTAACAATCCGAGTCCGAGTTGCTTCAGGTTGTTCGAGCAAGACGCGCAACGCGCGGCCTCCCGCGCCGCTTGCACGGCCGGCAGCAACAACGCGACCAAGACGCCAATGATGGCGATCACCACCAACAACTCCACCAGGGTGAAACCCGAAGCCCGCGGAGCCGATCTCGATCGGTTCACGCTAAAATTCGTCGAACGCATGCAATACATGTATTTTGTTCCTCGCTCGGTTTCCAAGAACGGCGGCGGCAATCCATGCGGCGGCACGATTCCGCCGCGATGCGGCGCCGTTGCTTGGCGGGAGCGTTCGTGGTTGGTCTGGCGGACCAGCCACCTTGAACGCGTGGGCAGACAAGAAACAATACAGGTTCCGAGTTAGAGCATGATTGGGATATGGTTTGTTTTCGTCGAGAGTCCGCCGTTTGCTATTTCATTTCATTGCTTCCCGGATTTGTGGAGCCAGCGATTCCACATTTTTCGGTACGCCGCTTCGATGTCGCGAGTAAAACGAGCGCTATCCATCAACGGCGAGATCCGCATTCGATCGCGCAGCGTCGCGCGCAACCCGCTCAATCGCGGCAAATCGTTGGCCAGTTCCGCGGCAATGCTCACGAATTGTTCCGGCGCACGCACGATCAATTCGGGCAGTCCGAGATTCTTTAGTTGGCTCACGCCGGCCCGACCCACGACGGTTTGCCCGGCCAGCGTAATCACGGGAACCCCCATCCAAAAGGAATCCAAGCTCGTCGTGTGTCCGTTGTAAGGGAGCGTGTCGAGACCGATGTCGATCTGGTTGTAAAGCTCCAGATATTTCCGACGGGGTTGGTTGGCGACAAAAATCACGCGATCGCGCCCGACGCCTTGCTGTTCCATGAGGTCCAGCATCCACTCGCGGTGGCGGCCTTCGGAAGCCAGCACCAACAACCGCGAGCGAGCGACGGACTTCAGCACTTGAGCCCAAAGCTTTAAGAGCGGGGCGTTTAATTTGCGGAAGTTGTTCAGGCAGCCGAACATGACGTGGCCAGCCTGGAAGGCCGGTTGCGGGCCGACCTCGGGATCGCCGGGCGGCGGATCGTAGCACCAAAAGGTAGCGGGCAGGCGGAACGATTCTTCCGAATATTGATGATCGTCGCGTCCCGGCGGATCGAGATGAATATCGGTAAGTCGGTAGTCGATGGTCGATAGGCCGGTCGTGCCGGGATAACCGGCGAATGTAACCTGCACCGGCGCCGGTTTCGCGCGAAGACCGACAGCCGGTTGCCGGCCATGTGCAACGATAGGTCGACCAAGATGTTGATGCGGTCGTCGCGAACGCGTTCGGCCATCGCATCGTCGCCCAAGCCCACGATGTCGTGCCACGAGTCGGCGTATTTCGCGAATTGCTCGGTCATCGCGTCGCGGCGCGTCGTAAGGGAATAACAAACGATTTTGAACTGTTGGTGGTCGTGCTCGCGAAGAAGCGGTAGTAGATTGCGCCCGACCACATGCTCGCGAAAGTCGGGCGACACATAGCCGATACGCAAGCGACGATTGGCGGTGCGCTTGACCGAATGCGGCTGAATCCGTGGGCCCAACGACGCGCCGTGTTGTTGGTTCCAGCGGCGATGTTCTTCGTGAATTCGACTCGCGTCGTAATCCGGGTGAAAAAGGAGCGTGTACAAACGGTTGTCATGCGCGAGGCGCGGGTCGGGAGCGAGGCGGATCGCGGCGTCGAACGCCGCCAGGGCCTCATCGAGTCGTCCGACGCTCAGGAGCGCCAAGCCGGCGCCAAGATGCGCCTCGGCGCATCTCGGCGCCAGGGACAAGGCTTGCTCGAAGTGCGCCAGGGCTTCGTCTGGTTTGCCGAGCTCCCACAGCGTGTTGCCAAGATTGACGCGGGCGCTCGCCGCCGCCGGATTACGGCGCAGCGCCTCGAGATACGCGGCGATGGCCTCGGCCCACAAGCCAGCCGCGCGACAGGCGTTTCCCAGGTTGCCGTGAAAATGCGGCGCGTCGGGCCTCAAGGCCACGGAACGCCGCATCATGTCGAGCGCGGCTTCGAAGCGGCCCGATTGATAGGCCGATAGACCCAGGTAGTGCAAAGCGTCCGCGTCGTCGGGCCGCGAGTCTAGAATATTTCGATACATCGCCTCGGCCTCGGCGCGTCGTCCGGTCCGATGCATTTGCAGGGCTTGCTCAAGGATAGCGACGCATGCCATGGCGGGGTCAAGCCGCGAAAGTCCGAGATTGTCCGCCGCGCGCCGTTGTAAATGCGCCATCACTCTCGGCGGTTCCTTGTCGCGCGATACGCCCCATGGATCGCGCGAACACGATGTCGTCAAACTAGCAATCGAATGTTTCGAAATGGCGAGCGCGGAATGAGTGGATCGCTAGAAAACGATGTGAAGCTTAAGCCGCTCGCGGCGTGATCTTGAGCGCGCGAAACCTCGGCCCGACGAACTTCCGCCATTATCTTCGGGCGATGGCCGCGCCGGCGAGAACGATCCCCGCGGCGACCGCTCGTTGTGGACAAGCGGTCGGGGCGGCTATGATGAATCTTGAAAGGCGGCGGCTGGAGTTCGACGCCCGAATAAGCGCCTATCCGACAGCTCCCCTCTCCGCGCATGGAAGAGGGGTCGAGGGGTCGCGGAAGTTCTCGGATAGTCCCTCAAGCCCTTTAGGGAAGACCACCGCCCATGCACGGTCCCGATGCACGTTCGACCGAATCGCCAAGCGAGGGCCCCGGCGCCGCGACGTTTTCGGCGCCGCACGAGATCACGGTCGACGCCGAGGCTCAGGCATTCTGGCGCATGCGCGTGTGGATGGTGACCGCCTCGGTCAAGCAGGTGCTCGAAACCTCGCGGTTGCGGGTCTCGTTGCTCGTGTTTCTCAGTGTCTTCTTCTGGATCGCCCTGTTTTGCCTCTTCTACGAAGGCTTCCACTTTCTCAGTGCCCAGATCGGGCATGTCGCCACGCGGGCCGAGACGGTGCGGGCCGTGTACAACGTGTTCTTCGTGTCGCTCATGGCGATGCTGCTCTTGAGTTCGGCGATCATTCTCTATAGCGGGCTGTTCGCCAATCCCGAGGCGTCGTTTCTCTTGACCACGCCGGCGCGGGCGGCGCGGATCGTGTTGCACAAATTCCAAGAAGCGATCTTTTTTAGCTGCTGGGGCTTCGTGCTGCTGGGCAGCCCGATGTTGATCGCCTATGGCGTCGAGGCTCGGGCGCCTTGGCATTATTTCGCGCTCATGTTCCCGTTCATGCTGGCGTTCGTCTATATCCCGGCGCGCTGGGGGCGGTGCTATGCCTCTTGATCGTGCGCTACATGCCGCGGGTGCGCATTTCATCTGGCGCTGGTGATGCTGCTGGTGCTGGTGGCGACCATCGTGCTTGGCTGGACCTTGGTGACCAGCGTGGAAAACAATGTGTTTTCGGCGGCTTGGTTTCAAGAGATGCTGGGCCGACTGCAGTTCAGCGAGCATCGACTGTTTCCCAGTTGGTGGCTCAGCTCGGGCCTGCTTGAAGCCGCGACGCGAGACGCCGGCGTGTCGGATCGGCGTCCCTGGGCCGAGAGCCTGATGTTTCTCTCGGTGCTGATCTCGAACGCCATGATGTGCCACCTGTGGATGGTGCATACCGCGTCGAAACACTATCGCGCCGCATATAGCGAGTTGGCCGGCGATCGTCCGGCGGCGCGGCCCAAGGGCGACTTCTGGCTCGACCGCTTTCTGCTCTGGGCCATGTGGCCGCTCAGCCGTCAGATGCGACTCTTGATCGTCAAGGATCTCAAGGTCTTTCGCCGCGATCCGGTGCAGTGGTCGCAGTTCTTGATCTTCTTCGCGCTCTTGTCGCTCTATTTCATGAACATTCGCCGTTTCAGCAACGATGTCAACGTCGTCGGCTGGGTCAATATGATCAGCTTTTTGAATCTGGCCGTGGTCGGGCTCATTCTCTCGACCTTCACCACGCGCTTCATCTTTCCGATGATCAGCCTCGAGGGGCGCCGCTTCTGGATTCTGGGACTGTTGCCGGTCGATCGCGACGCGATCTTGTGGAGCAAGTTTCTGTTCGCCGCGCTCGGCTCGATGATTCCCTGCACCCTCCTGATCTTGCTGAGCGATCTAATGCTGCAAATCTGGTGGAAGGTGCTGCTCCTACACCAGCTTACCTGCGTGGTGCTGTGCCTGGGACTCTCCGGCATCGCCGTGGGCATGGGGGCCATGATGCCGAGCCTGCATGAGACCAGCCCCTCGAAAATCGCGGCCGGCTTCGGAGGCACCTTGAATCTGGTGCTCAGCGCGATCTATATCGTGGCGGTCGTGCTGCTCACCGCGCTGCCCTGCCACTATTATCTGATCTACACGGTCGGCGCCGAATCGCGCGGCGAGAACGCGTCCGCCTTCGTCAATGGAATGCTGCTGGGCGGCGTGTTCCTCGCCAGCGCCCTGGGAGCTTTCGCCACTTGGCTGCCGATGCGCCGCGGACTGCGAGCATTTCGGGCCATTGAGCTGTGATATCGCATGGCCTGCGGCCTGGCCGCCCCGGGCCGAGCATCGCGCGGCTCGGTGGACGCGGTTCAGTGGGCCAGCGCCTTGAGCCGCGACTGCGCGGTGAGCACCGCGCTTGTCGAATCCTCGATGCTCTGCCGGCCGTGGCGATCGGGCGTCTTGTGCGTGAAGAAGCCGACCGTCTGGTGCGAGATCGTGTCGAACACGCTCTCCGCCGGAGGAATGTCCTTCATCGCCGCGGCATCGCGCTCCTGGGCAAGGCGGAAGTCGTCGGCCAAGGAAGCCGCTTCGCTGTCGCCGCTCAGGTACAGGCCGATCCGCGCCGCGGCGCCACCCGCCGGCTCGATGGTTTTCGAGAATAGCGAGCTCTTGCGCGCCCGTGCGTTGCACGAGATCACGCACACATCGCCGCGCCAATTCTTGGCCACGATCGCGAGAAAGGTGAACTCCTTCGCGCCTTCGAGGCTGGCCACGCGCGACGGCCGCAGGCGGTAAAACACGCCATGCTCGCGGTCGGTGGTGCCGCTGGCCACGACCAGTTCCCGCGCGGCGATCTCCTTGTAGTGGCTGGCGTGGGTGTCTTTCGTGCCGTGGTTCGCCAGGGCGCTGGCGTTGAACACATGGTAGCCGACATGGGCTTCGCCGCCGAGCGTGCTGGAATTCTCCTTGCCATCGGTCACTTCGATCTGGTCTTCGGCCACCGTGCTTTCGAGCGTGGTGTTGGGCAGATAGTCTTGCACTCGAAAGGTGCGATCGGCGCTCGACACCACATACATGAAGTCGACCACGTCGGACAGGTCGCCCGCGTCGACCCGCGCCGACACGCGAAATTTGGCCTCGATCACTTTGAGCGACGGATGGGCCACGGCGAACTCGGGCGGGGTCACCGCGCGGCACTCGATCGCATCGGGCAGGTCGAAGTTGACGCGCACATCGGCGGCGCGAGCCACGCCGCAAAACGTCAGGGCGAGCAAGCACGACGACACGAACCGGGCACGAACCGCGGAGCCACTTCGAGTTGCCAGCAGGGACTTCATGGAAGTATCCTCCCTTCGACCGGAGCAATCAATTCGCGACCCAAGGGCTGGGATGCAAATGACGCGCCCAAGCACGGCGTCGGTCCCGCCGCGCGTACCGCTTGACCCCTTACCGATTTCCATGCGCTCAAGTGGCTATCGCTCACATCGCTAGCGGCGCAAAGCCCCGGCCGGATCAGCGGTTGCGATTGCAAGAGACACTTGGCGGCGAGCCCGCGCAATCGCTATTGACAAAAACTTCCCGCGCGACGTTCGTTGTAAAAAGCGCGGCGAGCGAATGTCGGAAAATACAAAATCGAGTCCGGAAGTCACACGGATTGGCTGAAGCGCGATCAGCAAGCCCGACGCTCGCGGAGCCAGAGAATACCGCTTGGTCAATTGTCGTGGAAAGGGCAAAGACTTCCCGCGGCGCGAAGCTTGCGTTGACGTGACAGCAATTGAAATTGAATGCCCCTTCTTCCAGGGGGAGAAGAGGTTTACCATCGCGACGCGGGCGGCGTGAGCTCGCCATCAGATCGGTTGCCCAGTCGGCGAAATAGTTCCGAGTCGATCTCGTCGGAGATCGCACTTACGGCGCCATCGCCAAACGCGGCCATTAGCACATTGCCCGCGTGATAGCTGCCAAACGGCCCGACCCACGGCACTTTGAGCCGGGTGACGATATCGGTCGTCGCGCCGGGGGGAAGCGCCGAGCGGCTGGAGCACGCCATCGAGCCGCCAGCGAATTTCGAGCGCGCGGGGGCCCGGCAGCAAGTGAACGTCGCTGGCCCGGTGGCGCAGCGCGGCGGCAAGCAACGCGTCGACGAAGCGCGTGGCATAGGCGGGGTCGCGCGAGTCGACGGAAGCAAGTTCCGCGGTCGGTGGCGTCATGAATCGTGTTTCGCGGGATCGCGGGAGCAGGGAGATCGCGCGAGGATCGCTTTCGCGCGCGACGAAGCCAACGCTAACTCTAACATCGCTCGGCGCGACGAAACACCGTGGGTCGCGAGCACGCGCCAACGGCCGCCGATGGGCGCTCCGCGAGTCGCGAGTGGCTCGGCGCGGCGGCGCGGGAAGCGTTATGATGAGATTCGTGTCGAGAAGCTCTCCCGGCAAATGGCCCCAGGCGAGGCATGGCGGATGTGGACCCTGTGGAAAAAGTCGTTTCGTGAATCACGCTGGCTACTCTTGGGCGCCGGGGTGACCTTGATGGCGTTTTTGTGGATGCGCGTGTGGGTTGTCGGGCAATTGCCGACGTCGCGATTTCTCGCCATCCTCCGGTTGCGGCCCGCCTTCGTCGAAAAGCTATCGCCGGTGCCCTGGGATGAGTTGGCGAGCACGCTCGGCCGATTGGCCGCTGGATACAACGAAGCGATCGTCGTGCTGATCCTCACGGCCTGGAGCATCGGCCGCGGCTCCGACGCCGTGGCCGGCGAGGTGGGGCGCGGCTCGATGGAAATGCTGCTCGCCCAGCCGGTGCGGCGCATCACCGTGCTCGCGGCGCAGGCCACGATGACACTCCTAGGCGCGGTCGCCCTGGCGGCGGCGGCATGGGCGGGCACGATGCTAGGCGTGGCGACCGTGAAGCTCGAAGATCCGATCGATGGCGCTGTGTTCGCCCCAGCGGTGCTGAATCTCCTGGCGCTCGCCGTGTTTCTGGCCGGAATGTCGACCTTGGCTTCGGCCTTGAGTCGGTATCGCGGCCGCGTGATTGGGTTTATGTGCGCGGTGTATGTGTTCGCGACCGTCGCGCGCATCATAAGTCGCGTCAACGATTATTGGACCTGGCTCAAATATCTCTCATTCTTCACGGCCTTCGAGCCGACGCTCGTGGTGCTGCGCGAAGACAGGGCGTGGTGCTTCTTTCTACGCGATGCGCAAGAAGGCTTTCTGCTGGGCGGCCTGGGCTATAGCGGCTTGCTCGTCGGCTTGGGCGCCCTGGGGTATCTTTTGGCGGCGATCGTGTTTTGCCATCGCGATCTGCCGGCGCCGCTCTGAACGGGCCTGGCCAGTTCCCAGGGAGAACTGGCTTCATTTCAAGCCTTTCCTTTTTTGCTCCGCGTCTCCGCGTGAGAAATTCTCCGATTTTTCGTTGTCGCGAGCCGGCTTCCGCGTTTTTGTCCCGCCGCTGGAGCCTTGCGGCATCCCACCAGCGGCTTAGGCACGCGACTTGCCTATTGCCGTTTCCCCAGGCGAGGGTTTCACGGAAGTCGTGTAGTTTCGAGCGATGAGCAATGCGGTTGCTAGCAGATTAAGCAATCGTTAGCCTCGCCTGGGGGTTTTTTATGCACGCTCGGCCTCTTCGGCTGGCGGTCGGACTCGCGTTTTTAATTTTCGGGGCTTGTTTTGCTCCCCATGCCCTCAACGCCCTCCGCGGCGCCGGGGCTTGGTCGCCGCCGCGCACCGCGCAGCTTGGCCATTCCGCGGGGGCGAGTCCGGTGGTGGTCCGGAAGGTCGTCGTCCCCCGGGTCGAGGGTTCGCTCTTGCCCGAGGAGTTCGTGGCCGCCCCGCTCGCGGCAACGGGCCCACTCGCGGCAACGGGCCCACTCGCAGGGCCAGCTCCGCTCGCGGCTCGGGCGAATTTGATCGAAGTGAGCCATGTGACCGCGACCGCCCCGAGGACAGCCGCGACAAGCCTCGCCGGCCAGCGGGCGCTGGTTGGAAACACCCACGGCGCTCCCGTTGCCGACGCGCCGGCTTTGGCGCTCCCGCCGAATCGGCCGCCGCCGCACAAAATGTCGATTCGCTCGACGACGATTCAACGGCCGCCCTCGACGCACCGACCGATGACGATTCGGAAAAAGCGATCGCGGCCACGGGCGCGAAGACTTCAAGCTCGACGGCGCCGCCGCTCGCCAGACGCACCATGCGGCGTTCGGGGCGCCTCGTGCTCGATCCGAATCGCTTGGCTCGCGTGCATAGCCGTTTTGCCGGCCAAGTCGAAACGATCGGAACGCTCGACCCCGGGTTGGCGAGCGTTCGCGAGCCCTCGGCGGAAGGGAAGCCGGCGCCGGCGGCCGGCGCGAGCGATCCCCCGCCGCGAGGGCTGCGGTTTGGCGATCCGGTTCGCGCCGGGCAATTGCTGGCCGTGGTATGGAGCAAGGATGTCGGCGAAAAGAAAAGCGATCTTGTCAACGCCCTTTCGAGCTTGTTCATGCACCGCAAACAGTATGAGCGGCTGCGGGCCCTTGATCGGGGCTTGATTACGCAGCGTCAGCTCAGCGAAGCCGAGCAGCTTTACGAAGCCGACCTGATCGCGGTCGATCGCATCGAACGCACGCTCAGGTCCTGGCGCATCGATGAAACCGAAATCGCGGAAGTGCGCGCCGAGGCCGAGCGACTGCATCGCGGCAACGGGCCAGTCGACGCGCATCTAGCCGAGACCTGGGCCGAGGTCGACATCCGCGCACCGTTCGACGGCCTGCTCCTGGAAAAAAACATCACGATCGGCGATATCGTGGATACGAACCTCGACCTGTTCAAAGTCGGCGACCTGAGCTCGCTGCTGGTGATGATCGATGTGTTCGAGGAAGACCTGCCCGCGATCGAAGCCCTCTCGCCCGAGGAACGTCGCTGGACAGTGCGGCTCAAGGCGATGCCTCACGCGCGGGCGATCTCCGGATCGTTCGACATGATCGGCAACATCGTCGACCCGATGCAGCACACCGTGGCCCTGATGGGCCTGCTCGACAATCCGGACGGACTGCTCAAAGCCGGCCAATTCGTCACGGCCGAAATCGCGATCCGTTAGCAGCCTTTTGAAATATTCAACAGGCTGCGCCGCCGCATGGATGCGGTGTCAAAAGAACGACCTAAGTCGTTTTTTTGCGAGCCGCGACGAGCTTTGCTCGGCGCTTGGCGAGGTTTACAAATGCCACGAAGGCATTTGTAAACAGACTGTTAGCAGCCTGTCGCGCGAAAGCCGGCTTGGGGCTGTTCTTATGCCGGACCCATCAGGGCGAAGTAGCTGTGGGCGGCGGTGTCCACACCGGCCGTGGTTATCACGGGCGGCAGCTTGTTGAAGCGGCAGTGGTTCCGCACTTGTAGCAGCAGATCGCGGGGCTGGCAGAAGCGAAAAGGCCGGCCCGGGGCGCGATAGTGCTTCGCGATCAGGTGATCGATCGCTTGCTCGTCGTGCGCGATCTTCAGTTTTTCGGCGGCGGACCGGCACAGTTGGCGAAATTCATTTTCCGTGGGATCCGGCGCTTCGATCTTGTAGGGCAAGCGGCGGAGAAAGGCTTCGTCGACTAGATCGCGGGGCTGCAAGTTCGTCGAGAAGACAAGCAATTGATCGAACGGTATCTGAATCGTGTGCCCGCTGGGTAGATTCAAATAATCGACGCCGCGGTCCAAGGGCACGATCCAGCGGTTGAGCAGCTCGCTGGCGGCCATGCGCTGCCGGCCGAAGTCGTCGATCAGCAGCGTGCCGCAATTGCTCTTCATTTGCAGCGGCGCTTCGCAGATTCCGGTCCACTTGTTGACCGTGATTTCAAGTTGATCGAGGGTGAGCTCGCCGCCGGCGACGATCGTCGGTCGTTCGATCCGCACCCAGCGGCGGTCGAATTCGCTCGTCGCTTCGCCCTCGGGGCCGGAGAGCGGCGCTTCGATATGTTTGCAGCGATCGAAAAGCTGGATGATTTGGCCTTCGACACAAACGGCTCGCGGAATCCAGATCGCCTGCCCATAGGCCAGCGACACACGCTCGGCGATGGTGGTCTTGCCGTTGCCCGCGGCGCCATAGAGGAAAAAGCCGCGTCCGCCTTGCAGCGATTGGCCGATCTGATTGCGCAGTTCCGGGCTCACCACCAAGTCGCGAAACACGCGATCGAGTTCCGCCGCGTCGACCGATTGCTCGACGATGCTTTGGGCGCGGACACTGGCGATGTAATCATCGATCGCCACCGGCGCGGAGCCGGCATAGGTCGATCGCTCGCGATAGCGGCGGGCGATCTCGAAGCCGGCCGGCGTGAGTTGATAAATGTAGTCGCCAAGCGACGCCGCGCCCTTATGAACGGCCCATTGATCGCTCTTGAAGCGATTCAAGATCGGTTCGAGGAGCGAAAACGGCAGGCGCAGCTGTTGGGCCAAGTCGCGGCCCGCGGCGGCGGTTTGCATCAACACCCGGAGGGCGATCGCTTCGACCTCTTCTTCTTCGAGACGCGCTTCCTTCAGAGTGCGCGGCGAGAGCGGCACGAAACCCTTGGCGGCGGGGTGGCGATAAATCGTGGTCGGATCGATCGGCGCCGCGGCGGTCGGCGCTGCCGCGGCGGCGGGCGCTGCCGCGGCGGCGATGGGTGCGAAAGCGGTTGGCGCGGCGGGGGCGATCACGGCGGCAGTGGCGACGGCGCGCTCCAGCGGCGCCGGGGCCTCGCCACGATGCCGCGCCAAAGCGCGGCGATCGAGCTGATCGAGCAACTGCTTGAGATAATTGTCGTCCATGCCCCGATCTGCTCACATACGCTTGAAAATAAAAACGAAGACGCGACGCGTTGGAGGCGCCTTGAAACTTAGTTCACATTTCGTGGGTGTGGCGGGGAGGAGACGGTTCCGCCGGCGTGGCGTACCTCATGTGCGGGTCGTTCGGCCGCGGGTCGGGCCAATGACACCGTCTTTGCCGCCCGCCGCGAGGCCTGGCCCCGCCTAGCAGTCCGTTGAATCTTTCAGCAGGCCGGGATTAAGCGCCGGTTCGTCGGGCCCCCCAGGGGCCGCGAACAGGGCGGGGCGTGCCCAGCGGGGGGAAGATTTTCGTGTTCCGACCTCGCCATGGTTGTCTACCGGCGCGAGGTCGAGTATTTTGCATGGTGACTGCCCATGCGACGAGAGGCGAACGGCCGCCGCGGCGCCTTTGCCCGTCTCGGTCCCACCCAGGGAGTGCCCCGCCCCCGTCCAGCCGCTTTTCCCACCCCTGAAGAGTTCTCTCGCCACGAAGGATTCCGGCTGGCGGCTCGATGGTCGGCGGTGATTGATCGCTGGGGCGAGCGATGAGCTTCCGATCGAATTCCCCTTACAACCTTGATTTTCTTTTTTGCTTCGAGGAGCCGCGATGAGCGCCGCCGAACAAACGATTCCTCCGGACCTCGCCGCTGAAGTCGATCGCGCGCGCCGCGAACTCGACGCGCATGCCCATGAAACCGTGCAGTGGCATTTTCACGAGTCGAGCGGCTGCCCCTTCTGGCTCGAGTTCAAGTCGCGGCTCAAGTTCGACCCGCTCAAGGAAGTGAAGACCTTCGAGGACCTGAAGAAATTTCCGCCCTTCGAAGACGAATGGCTTCGCGGCGGGCCGGTGCGTCGCTGGGTTCCCAAGGCGCTGGCCGACAAGCCGATCTATGTCTTCGAAACCGGCGGCACCACGGGCGTGCCCAAGAGCCGGATCGCGAGCGAGGACTTTCGCACTGACTATTCGCTCTTCAGCAAAACCTTGCCCGATGAATTCTTTCCGCCGGGATCGAACTGGCTGATGCTCGGCCCCTCGGGCCCGCGGCGGCTGCGGCTGGCGATCGAACACTTGGCCCAAGAGCGCGGCGGCATTTGCTTCTGCATCGATCTCGATCCGCGCTGGGTGATCAAGCTCATTAAAAAGGGCTGGATGGAGCATCTCGAAGCCTACAAGCAGCACTGTATCGATCAGGCGATCACGATCCTCACGGCCGGCCATGACATCCGCTGCATGTTCACCACTCCCAAGCTCCTCGAAGCCTTGGCCCTGGCCCTGGAGAAGCGCGGCACGACGATTCGCGAAATGGGCATCACGGGCATCTTCTCCGGCGGCACCGAGTTCACCCCGCAGTGGACTCGCTTCGCCACGGAGGAATTTCTCGAGGGCGTGTATATGACGCCTACCTACGGCAACACGCTGATGGGTCTCGCGTGCAGCAAGCCGGTGACGGCTGCCGATGGATACAAGATCGCGTATTATGCTCCGCAGCCTCGCGCGGCGGTCGAAGTCGTCGAGTTCGACGATTACACGCGCACCGTGTCCTATGGCGCGACCGGCCGCGTGAAACTGACCACCCTGACGCGTGAATTCTTCGTGCCGGGGTTCCTGGAGCGCGACGAAGGCGAGCGCGAGCGACCCTATGTCAAATATCCCTGGGACGGCGTGAGCGGCGTGCGGCCGTTTCATGAACTGGCCGAAGCAACGACCGTGGGCGTTTACTGAAAGGTTTTGGTTCGAGCCATGTACTCAGGGTGTGGGCGAAGTTAAGAACCTATCCGATGAACTTCGGCGTGCCCTCGCCCTCCCCATTCCTCCACGAGGAGAAGAGGAGTTGCCGGGTAGGCTCTCAACGGCTTCCCTGCCCTCACTTACGTTTCGGGTTGTGATTGGAAAGGCGCGGCCGCGGCCGTTCGTCGGCCCGAAGCGTCGGCGAGGAAACCGGATATCGCCCGTCAAGTGAACACCAAGTCCGGGAAATATCCCGACCCGCGAGCCTATAAAAACAATTTGCCGGAGTGACGCGACGTGCTGAATCTTCCTATTCTGCGGTGGGGCAAGCCTTACGAATCGCTCGAGACCGACACGCTCGTCCATTTCCTCACCGGCGAGCCGGTCGCCAAGATCGGTCAGGCCGGCGGCGGGCTAGTCGAGCGCGATATGCGCAAGGCGGGCCAGGCGCGCGACGCCCTGCGGGCTCTTTCTTGCGAAGACTTGATCGATCGCATGGCCCGCGCCGGCGAGCTCTTCTTAAACGCCGAACTCCCGATCGGCGCCGGCACGCAATCGCCCGACGCCTTCGTCCGCGCGCAATCGGCCACGACCGGTCTGCCCGAGGGGATGTGCCGGGCCAACATGCACAAGAATCACTTCGTGCTCGCGAATATGCGCCGCATGCTCGACGCTCTGACTCGAGGGCTCGACCTCTCGATCCTCACCCAGGGCTATGGCCGCGAGAGCCGCGGAGTGGTCGTGAGCTATCAGGCCCAAACTCCGGTCCTTGGGCTCGTGCTACCGAGCAATTCGCCGGGCGTGCATACGCTGTGGCTGCCGGTCGTGCCGATGCAAATCGGCTTGGTGCTTAAGCCAGGGCGCAAGAGCCCTGGACCGCCTATCGCATGACCGCCGCCATGGTCGAGGCCGGAGTGCCGGCCGAGGCGATTGGCCTCTATCCTGGCGGACACGATGTCGGCGGCGCGATCATGAACACCTGCGGTCGCAGCATGATCTTCGGCGGCCAAGCGACGATCGATCGTTACCGCGGCAACCCGCGCGTGCAGGTCCATGGACCCGGCTTCAGCAAGATCCTGCTGGGCGACGACGTGGTCGATCGTTGGGAAGACTATCTCGATCCGATGGTCGAGAGCGTGTATGCCAACGGCGGCCGAAGCTGCATCAACTGCTCGAGCATTTGGGCCTCGCGCCACGCGGACAAAATCGCCGCGGCCTTGGCGGAGCGGCTTGGCCCCGTGGAAGTCAAACCGCCCGACGATCCCGCGGCCGGCCTCGCGGCCTTTACCGTGCCGGGCGCCGCGGCGGGTATTTGGAACGCGATCGAAGCCGACCTCAAATCGCCGGGGGCGAAGCATCTCACGGAAGCCTTCGGCCCGCGGCTCGTGGAACTCGAGCGCTGCGGCTATTTGCGGCCCACGGTGGCGCTCGCCGCCTCGCCCGAGGAGCCGATCGTGAAGAAGGAGTACATGTTCCCGTTCGTGTCGGTGGTGAGTTGCCCGCAAGCTAGGATGATCGAATCGCTGGGCTACACGCTCGTGGCCACGGCGATCACGAACGACGCGGCTTGGCAGCGGGCCCTGACCGACGCGGTGCATATCGACCGACTGAACATCGGCCCGATCCCCACGAACAAACTGGATTGGCTCCAGCCGCATGAAGGCAATATCGTCGACTTTTTGTTCCGTGCCCGGGCGTTTCAGATTCCGGCGGAGCGCTTGGCGGCGCTCGCGCCGGCGTAAATGGCCCGCGTCGCCACGGCGCACCGCCGCTATCGTGAAATCCGACGTTTAACTGCCCACGGCGATTACCCCCCCCAGAGTTCCTTCCTGCCCACCGCGACGCCAGAGCCCTCCTTGGAAATCAAGCCTGCCCGGAATTTATCGCTTTCTTGAACCCCACGAGCTCGCGTGAAACCGTTTGACTTTCAATCTCGCACTCGGATCGTGTTTGGTCCGCGCACGATCGAATCGCTCGGATCGCTCGCGGCCGAGTTCGGCGCACGGCGGGCATTGGTGGTGAGCGATCCCGGCATTGTGGCCATCGGGCATGTGGCGGCCGGCATGGAGTCGCTTCGCGCGGCCGGGGTCGAATGTGAACTGTTCGACGGAGTGCGCGAGAATCCGACCACGCGGCATGTGGCCGAGGGCGTCGAGCACGCGCGCGAATGGCTGCCCGACCTGATCGTGGGCCTGGGCGGCGGCAGTTCGATGGATTGCGCCAAAGGCATCAATTTCATTCATTCCTGCGGCGGTCGGATGCAGGACTATTGGGGCGTGGGCAAGGCCACCAAGCCGATGCTGCCGATGATCGCCGCGCCCACCACGGCCGGCACCGGCAGCGAAACCCAATCGTTTGCCCTGATCTCCGATGCCGTGACCCATGCGAAGATGGCCTGCGGCGACAAGAAGGCGGCTTTTCGTGTGGCGATTCTCGATCCCACGCTCACGCTCTCGCAGCCGCCGAGCGTGACGGCCCTGACCGGAATCGATGCCCTCTCGCACGCGCTCGAAACCTATGTGACCAAGGCCCGGAGCCCGATGTCGTTGGCCTTTAGCCGCGAAGCTTGGTCGCTCTTGGGCGAGAACTTTTCGCGCGTGCTCCGTTCGCCCGACGACCTCGAAGCCCGGTCCGGCATGCAGCTTGGCGCTCTGCTTCGCCGGGCTGGCGATCGAGAATTCGATGTTGGGCGCCGCGCATGCGCTGGCCAATCCGCTCACGGCGAACTACGGCATCGTGCATGGACAGGCGATCGGCATGATGTTGCCGCATGTGATCCGTTTCAATGGCGAGCAGTTTGGCGATTGGTATCACGAACTACTCTTGGGAGTGGCCGGGGTCCACGGTTTCCCGCGCGTCGACGCGGGGTCCGCCGGGCTGGCCGACTTCGTGGCGAGCCTCGTGAGCGAGGCGGGATTGCCGGCCAAGCTCTCGGCGAGCGGTGTCGAGCGGGACCGCTTGCCGCGGCTTGCCAGTGAAGCGGCCACGCAATGGACCGGCAGTTTCAATCCCCGGCCGGTGAGCGAGCCGGAGCTCTTATCTCTCTACGAGGCGGCGTTTTGAAAACCCTGACCGCGCAAAGTGTCCACCGCCTTCGGCGGGCAAAGCATTGGCCGGCAATCGCGCGCATGGACGCGCTGGACGCCGGCGCAATGTCTATCGGCGCCATTTCTATCGGCGCGTTGTCCATCGGCGCGTTGCTCGCGGCGATGGCGCCGCCCTTGGCCGGGGCCGCCGAACATAAACCGGGCGCCGATTGGCCGCTCTTTCGCGGCAATGCCCAAGCCACCGGCGTGGCCGAATCGCCGCTGCCCGAATCGTTGAACGTGGTCTGGAAGCGTGTTCCGCAAAAGAGCGGCTACGAGGCCACGGCGGTCATTGAAGGCGGCGTGGTATATATCGGCGATCTCGATGGCGAGTTCGCGGCGCTGGAATTGGCCACCGGCCGGGAGCTTTGGAAGCATCGCGCGAAAACCGCGTACGTCGCCACGGCGGCGGTGCGCGATGGCCGAGTATTCGTCGGCGACGCCGACGGCGGCTTTCATGCCTTCGACACGCGCGATGGCAAGGAACTATGGAGCGCCTCGACCGGCGCCGAAATCGACTCGGCCGCCAATTTCTATCGCGACCTGGTGCTCGTCGGCTCGCAAGACGCCTCGCTCCGTGCCTTCGAGGCCGCCACCGGTCGCGAAGCCTGGAAGCACACGATCGGCGATCAGATTCGATGTTCGCCCACGGTGGTGGAAAATCGCGCCTTCATCGCCGGTTGCGATGGCAAGCTCCACATGATCAATCTCGACACGGGCGAAGCGATCGACGCGGTGACCATCGATGGTCCCACGGGCTCGACTCCCGCGGTGCTAGGCGATATGGCGTTTTTTGGAACCGAGGGCGGCTCTTTCTATGGCGTCGATTGGCGGCAGGCCAAGATCGCGTGGAAAGTTCGCGCCGAGCGGAGCCAGCCGCTGCGCAGTTCGGCGGCCGTGGCCGAGGGGCTCGTGGTCTACGGAGGGCGCGACAAACAGGTGCATGCCGTGTCGCCGATCGATGGTCACAAGCTGTGGAGCTTCGCCGCCAAGGGCCGCGTCGATTCCTCGCCGGTGCTCGTGGGCGAAAGAATCTTTTTTGGCTCGTCCGATGGCCGGCTCACGGCCGTGGATCGCAAAAGCGGCCGCCCGGTTTGGCAGTTCGATGCGGGGGGCGAGATCGTCGCCTCGCCGGCCGTGGCCGAGGGCAAGCTCGTGATCGGGGCCTCGAAAGGCGCGCTCTGGTGTTTTGGAGGCAATTCCGCCCAGCCCGAGCCGAGCAAAGCGGCGGCGGAGCGTGTAAGATAAACGAGCGGGCCGCCCGAACACGGCGCTGGAAAAACAGGTTGCATTCCTTCTCGCGGAGCGTTCTGTCGATGGCCACGGAAACCAGCAAGACCGAAGTCGGCAGTTACTTTATTTCGAACTACCCGCCGTTTTCGCGGTGGTCGGCCGAGGCGCTCGTCGATGTGCGCGCGGTGCTCGAGTCGCCCCCGCTAGCGCCCACGCCGCTCGGACTGTATTTGCATATTCCCTTCTGCCGCAAGCGATGCAAGTTCTGCTACTTTCGCGTGTACACCGACAAAAACGCGAGCGATGTGGAAACCTATGTCGCGGCCCTGTCGCGCGAGATCGAGCTCGTGAGCCGATTGCCGGTCATGGGCGGGCGGCCGTTTCGCTTCGTCTACTTCGGTGGCGGCACTCCTTCATTTCTCAGCGCCAAGCAACTCACGTCGCTTGTCGACCGGTTGCGGGCCAATATCAATTGGGATCAGGCCGAGGAAGTCACTTTCGAATGCGAGCCTGGCACCCTCTCGCAGCCCAAGGTGGCCACGCTCAAGTCGCTCGGCGTCACGCGGCTGAGCTTGGGAGTGGAAAACTTCGGCGACGCCGTGCTTGAGGAAAACGGCCGGGCCCATCTCTCGGCCGAAGTCTACAAAGCCTGGGACTGGATTCGCGCCGCGGACTTTCCGAATGTGAATATCGACCTGATCTCGGGTATGGTCGGCGAGACTTGGGATAACTGGAAAGACTCCGTCGCCAAGACCCTGACGCTGGAACCCGATAGTGTCACCATCTATCAAATGGAACTGCCGTTCAACACGGTGTATTCCAAGGACATTCTCGGCAACAAGATCGAAACGCCCGTGGCCGATTGGGCGACCAAGCGGGCCTGGGTCGCCTATGCCTTCGACGTGTTCGAAGCGGCAGGCTACGGCGTGTCGAGCGGTTACACGCTCGTGAAAGACAAACACAAAATCAACTTCAGCTACCGCGACAATCTCTGGCAAGGCGCGGATTTGTTGGCCACCGGCGTGGCAAGCTTCGGGCATGCCTCGGGGGTGCATTATCAAAACCAACCCGACTGGGCCGGCTATGTCGGTGCGCTTGATCGGGGCGAGCTGCCGCTCTCGCGCGGGATGCGGCCGACCCCGCATCAACGGCTGGTGCGCGAGCTCGTGTTGCAACTCAAGACCGGCCGTCTCGAAGCTGGTTACTTCCAGCGCAAGTTCGATGTCGATATCCTCGAACACTGGCGCGACGTCTGGCATGAATATCAAGAAGACGGCTATCTGCGAGTGGAAGACGATCGGGTCTTGCTCACGCGCGAGGGGCTGCTCCGGGTCGACGCCCTGTTGCCGGCCTTCTTCGAGCCCGAACATCGCGGAGTGCGCTACACATGAGCGCGCCGAGGCCGACGACGCGCCGCCGTCGCTGAATTTCGCCATGGGGCGATTCGAGGCCACGATTCCCGTGGATCGCCGCTATGCGAAGAACCACATGTGGGCTCGGCCATGCGGCGGCCTCTGGCGATTTGGCTTCACCGCCTACGCCGTGCGGCTGCTTCAGGATGTATACTTTCTCGATTGGACGATCGACGCAGGCGCCGCCCTCGTCGAGCGCCAGTCGATCGGCTCGATCGAGAGCTCGAAAGCGGAAAGCGAATTGTTCGCCCCGATCGCGGGCCGGCTCGAGTCCTTCAACGCCGAGACGCTCGGCGATCCGGCGCCGTGAATGTCGATGCCCATGGGCGCGGATGGCTATTCGAAATGTCGGGCCAGGGCCGTGAGTTGCTTTCGCCCGAGGAATATCTTGTGCATCTCGCGGCGGCCTGGAAGATCGCCGAGCGCGCGATCAAGGGACAAATGAACGACTGAACCGAACGCTGCCCCACCTGGATTTTTGCCCGCGTTTCGCCGGGCCAAGATCGCGACTTCCATGCAAACGGGATACGATATTGTTATGGCCAAACGCATCACGGTAGTCATTTCCCAGGGGCAGAGCGCTCAGCCCGACAAGCGGCGATTGGAAGAATCGCTCGTGGCCGGGCTCTTGGGCGCCGCGGGCATTGAAGTGGTGGTCGTGCCCCACTTATACGACCTTGCGCCCGGCTCGACCGGCGCTTTGTGTCTCGAAGGCATTCGCGGCGACATGATCGTGGCGAGTTGGCTGTTTCCGCGCGCGGCGTTTTGGACACTTGATCGCCAAGGCGTTCGCGGCCGCGAAGGTCGCACGCAGTTGGCCGCCGAAGCCGACGAAGAAGACCACGACGACGAGGAGAATTCCGACGGTTCGCGCGACGCCGACGATGCTGGCGGGACCGATGAGGCACGCGACGCGACTCTCGCGGTCGAGTCCAAGCGGCCGACGCCCGATCGCGCGATCTACTGTCTCGACCTTCGCGCTCATCGCGACGCCGAGCCGTATCTGACCGAGATTCGGCGGATCGTGGCGGCGGCGTCGGTCGAGCTGGTGTCGATCGGCCTTGGTCCGAACCGCCGCTCGGAATCGCCCGCGATCGAAGCGCGTCGAGCGCCGGTCGAACCCGCGATCGATGTCGCGATCGACCCCACGACCGCGGCGCAAGCGCCGGCGGGATTTATCGATCTCTTCGGCGCGGCGAGCGCCGCCGCGACAATGGGGCTGGCTCGCGTCGCGGCCCACTCGGCAAACGGCGTGAGCGAAAATGGATCGCACGGCGCCGATTCCGCCGCCACCGGGCCGACCCGCATCGCCGAGACCGCCGAGCGGCGCTGGTATCCGGTGATCGATTATAGCCGCTGCACGAATTGCATGGAGTGCATCGATTTTTGCCTGTTCGGCGTGTATGGCGTCGATCGGGCGGAGATGATTCTGGTCGAACAGCCCGACAATTGTCGCAAGGGTTGCCCGGCTTGTAGCCGAGTGTGTCCGGCCAATGCGATCATGTTTCCGCAGCACAAGACCCCCGCGATCGCGGGCAGCGAGGGCGAAGCGGCCGGCGGGATCAAGATCGACCTTTCGCAATTGTTCGGCGCCCCGAGCGCGGTCGAATTGGCGGCTCAAGAGCGCGACGTGGAGCTGGTGGCCGTGGGCCGCGACGCGGTGGGGCTCGCCGTGGGCATACCCAAGCGCCAAGCCGATAAGCCCTCGGGACCGAAAGACGACCTCGACGCGCTGATGGACGAGCTCGACGCGTTTTGAAAGGCAGCCGCGCCAAGGTCGGGCCGGCGCCTTCACGTTTCTCTTTCAATCACTTCCGACACCAAGCAGATAATGGGCACATGATGGCGATGTCGCCGGAGAATAGCGCCGTGCCCCCGCGGCGCAAAACCACGCTGGCCGAATACCTTGGCGAGCGGGCCATCGCCTGGACCGGCAGTTCCTGGGCATTTGGCGCCGCTTTGGCCGTGCTCGCGGTTTGGGCCATTACCGGACCAATCTTCGATTACAGCGACACCTGGCAATTGGCGGTCAACACCTTGACCTCGGTGGTCACGTTTCTCATGGTCTTCTTGATTCAACGTGCGCAAAACAAAGAGTCGATGGCCGTGCAGCTCAAGCTCAACGAGATTGTGTCCTCGCTCGACGGCGCGAGCGACCGTTTGATCGATATCGAGCGGCTCAGCGAGGCGGAAATCCACGAACTGCATGCGCGCTATCAGCGAATCTCGGCCCGGCCTCGCGGCGAGCCCGCGCCGCCGCTCCCGGGCTCGACGATCACGACCGACGCGAACACTCCCCCGGGCGGGGCGAAGGCGCCAGCGGCTGGCGCTTCGACCACGATCTCGACACCCGCGCCGAATGCGCCGGTCGCCGCGCCCTAGTGCTCGTTCACGGCTGAAATGATGGATAATTCGGTTTGCGCGTGTGCCATGCCCACTGCCTTGAGTGGGCATGTTTTCAAGCGCCACGCGAAGTCCTCATGCCCACGCGGGGCCGTGGGCATGGCACACGGAACGAATCCAATCCATCGTTGTAACTGGGACAAAGCCCTAGCGCGCGTCATTCGCGGTCGCGGCCGAAGCACACCACGCAGATATCGTCGGCCTGGGGCCCGCCGGCGCAATGTTTTCGCACCGCTTCGAGCAACACGCCGCCGATCGCGAGCGGTGCGCCGTCGCCTTGTTCGATCGCCTGGATCGTGCGGCGGCGACCGAAGATGCGGCCGGCGCGATTCGTGGCGTCGCGAATACCGTCGGTATACATCACCACGGTATCGCCCGGCGCGAGTTGGAGCTCGGCCCCGGAGTAGCGCCGCGAGTGCTCGAAGCCGAGCGGCGGTCCGGCTTCGGCGATGCCCACCTCTTCTAGCAGTCCATTGCCGCCGCGACGCACCAAGGGCGGCATGTGGCCGGCGCTCACGACCGTGAGCCGATGTTCCCTCGGATCGAGCACCAGAAGCTGAAATGTGACAAACCGATCGGCCAGCGCCGGACCGGTCAGTTCCCGATGCAGTCGCTCCACCGCCTCGACCGGGCCGGGGGTGGTGGCCACGCAAAACCGCACATCGGAACAAAGCCGCGCCATCGAGCAGCGCCGCCGAAATGCCCTTGCCCGACACATCGCCCATCGCGATCGCCAGCCGGCCATCGGTCATGGGAATGTAGCCGAAGTAATCGCCGCCCACATCGTCGGCCGCCCGGTAATACTCGAAGAAATGGTAGCCCGCGATCTCGGGCGCTTTGGGCGGCAAGAAGTGAAGCTGCACTTCGCGGGCCGTGGCGAGTTCGCGTTCGCGGCGGTCGAGTCGCAGGCGGGCCTCCTGGGCGCCGGCGCGGGCAATGGCATGGGCCGCCACGGCCGCCACGCTCACCAGCACATCGAGATCCGCGGCGTCGAACGCTTGCTCCGCGTCTTGCGACTCGACATGTAAAATGCCCAGCGGTGGGTCGACCGACCCGATCAGCGGAGCCGACATTTGCGAGAGCGAATCAGAATCGTCGAGCACGCTGGCCGTGGCGCCGGCGCCGACACTGAGCACCGCCTCGCCCTGCTCCATGACGCGAGAGGCCACGGTGCGACTGATCGGCCCGAGCGTGAGCGAGCCGTCGGAATCGCCGCGGCGGAGCTTGGCGGCCGCGAGCCGAAGCGAGCCGCTGGATTCGTCGGGCAAGAGAATATAGCCGCGTTCGGCTTGGGGAAAAACCTCGAAAAGACTATCGAGCACCCGGGGGAGAAAATCGTCGACATCGGTGATCCGGCCCAGCCGCCGAGTGATGTCCAGCACGGCGCGCAGCTTCGAGGCGGCGTCGATATCGAGCCGCTCGGCCTTGCCATCGAGAGATCCAAGCACGCGCATCTCGAGCGTCGGAACGCCGTCGGAGTCGTTGTGCGCCACGCCGCCATTGGGCGAGGGCGCCCCCAACACGCCATCGTGAAACGTGAGCACGGTCTCGTAGATGTGAATGCGATCTTGATCGCGGAGCGGCGTGCGACGCGAAATCTTCGCGCCGTTGACATACGTGCCGTTGAGACTGTTGAGGTCCTCGATGAAGTAGCGGTTGTCATCGCGCACGATGCGGGCATGTTGCCGCGAGACACTGTGCGAAGGCAGCACGACCTCGCAGAACTGGTCGCGACCGACAACCGATTCGTCGCCGATCATGACATAGCTATGCCCGGCCGCGGGGCCGGAAACAATGCGAAGACTCGCCACGACCTATTCTCCCGGCGCAAAGGCCCGGTCGACGGGGGGGGAATCGCGGGAAACCGCGAACCGGTTCACGATAACCGAGCGGGCCCGATATAGCAATTTTTATTGCTATTTTGTCAGGGCGTTCGCGCAATAGCGCGTTGGACGGCCTGGGCCCAGCACACCGCGGGTAACGAGTGTCCGCGGAGCGGGCGCTGGAAATCCCGGACATCGAACTGGCGACGTTAAGCGCCTGCTGAATATCTCGGCAGGCTGCTAAGCGCGGGCCTCGCTTCGGCGCCGGCGAAGCCGCCACGCGACCGCTCCCAGCGCGGCAAGCGACGCCAAGGCCCACGACGATGGTTCGGGCACGATCGTGAGCACGACATCGTTGTTGCCCGAGGGGCCGAGGTAAGTGAGCGTGTAGGGCAGCGATTGGCTGCCGGAGGTGACGCCCGAGGCGGTGAAGGAGCCATTGCGGCTGCTCGGATCGATCAGCAGATAGCTTTGCCCGACGGCGACCGTGCCATCGGCGCTCACGATGAGCGTGGCGCCGGCGCTCGAGCCGCCGAGTCCGTCAAGATTCACGATGCTGCCGTTGGCATTGAGAAACGCATAACCGCCGGTCGGAGCGCTCGATCCATTGAAGCTGGTCACGGCCATGCCCGAGGTGAGGCTCACATCGAACTGACTCGCGCTGCCGGCGAGCGTGAGCGCGGTTCCACCATTGGCGCCGCCGTTGGTCGTGACACTCAGCGTGCTATTGGCCGGGGAAACAGCGCCATTGGCCGGGTTGTAGCCGGGAACAAAGATGCCGCCGGCCGCGACGGTGACGCCGCTGGTGGCGGTGGTGGCGAAATTGATCGCGCCGGAGCCACCCAGCGTGGCGCCACTGGCGACGCCATAGTTCCCGGCATAACCGGTCGCCGAGCCATGCACGCCGTCGACATAGAGCGCGCCGGCGCTGATGGTCGTTGCGCCGGTGTAGGCATTGGCGCCGGTGAGCGTGAGCGCACGGCGCCGAGCTTCGTGAGCGTGCCGCCGGGGTTCGTGGTGGAGTCGACTAGCGGCTGGGCGATGGTGATATTGAAATTATTGGTGTTGATGTTGGCGCCGTTGGGCGTGAGATAGGCATGGGTGAGACCGCTCATGTAGGCGGCGCTCGAGGCATAGGGCAACAGCGTGCCGCCATCGAAGGTGATCGTCGAAGTCGAGCCGGCGCCCAGGGAATTGGTGGCGAAGGCGGGCAAAGTCACTTGGGCCGTGCCGCCGATCGTGATCGCCGCGGAGCTATTGGTTCCGCCGGCGATCGTCTGAAAGCTTTGGGCGGTGAAGGTTCCACCGGTGAGCGTCATCGTGGCGATATCGTTCGTCGCGCCGTTGACTCCGCCGATGCTCAAATATTGGACGCTGGCCGTGCCGCCGGTTTGGTTGAAGGTGTCCGTCGTGTAGCTTTGCGCCTGTCGTTGCGACCGATCGCAAGCTCCGCGGTGGGCATATAGAGGTTGCCGGTTCCACTGAGGTTGAACGTGGTCTGAGCATAGGTGTTCACGCCCATCATCACGCCGCGGCTATTCGCGGCGCCGGCGGTGAGCTCTCCCGCGCTGAGATTGTAGATACCCGTGCTCACGTTGGTGATTGAACCGTTTGATGAATTACCCAGCAGCAGTCCCAAACCAGCGGAAACGGTCACGGTTCCCCCGGTCTGGTTGACGATGCCGGTCGTCGAGCCGCCCGAGCCCGCATAGAGGGCTCCGTTTCCAAAGCTGTAGGCGCCGCTTTGGAAATTTAATGTGCCGGTGGCGCTTGCCACATTGCCGACAGTGACGCTCGCGCTTGGATTCGTGATGTTTTCATTGGCCAAGCTGAGCGTGGCCGCGCCGATGGTGATCGCTCCGCTGAATGTCGTCGCGCTGCTGCTCGAGGTCCAGGTTCCGCCATTTACCGTCAAGCCGCCAGTACCCGTGATTGCCCCACTGATCGATCCGCCACCCGAACCGGTAAGCGTAAGCAGGTCGCCGGAATTGGTTACCGCGCCGTTGATCGCGACGGGAGTCGTGCTGTTGTTGGTCCAGGTTTGGGCCGCGCCGAGCGTGACCGGAGCGCTGATCGTCACTTGACCGGCGCCGCTGGCGACCGTGAATCCCGCCGAAGTGCTAAACGCGGCGGTTCCCGAGATCGTCGTGGCGCCCGAGCCGGCGAAGGTGAGCAAATTGGCGCCCGCGGTAATGCCGCCGCTGATGGTCATGGCATTGCTGCTGTTATTCGTCCAAGTTTGGGCGGCGCCAACCGTGACCGGAGCGCTGATTGTCACATGCCCCGCGCCGCTGGCGACCGTGAATCCCGCGGAGGTGGCGTAGGCCGCCGTGCCCGAAATCGTGGTGGCGCCCGAGCCGGCGAAGGTGAGGAGGTTGGTCCCGGCGGTGACGCCATCGCCCAAGGTGAGCGTGGCGGCGCCGCTATTGGTCCAGGTCTGCGGAGTGGCCAATATCACGCCGGCGTTGATTGTGGCCGCATTGGCGCTTTGATCGGTCAGGCCGCCGTAATAGAGCGAGATGGTGTGGCTCGCGTCGGAGATCGTGGTTGCGCCGGCCGTGCTCGTGAAGTTCAAGCTATTGAGAGAGTAGCTTTGTCCGAGCGAGGTGATATTCACCGCGCCGGTGGCGCCCGACGCCGAGAAATAGAGATCCGTCAGCGAGCCTGGTTGCGTTCCCAAGTCGGGGCTACCGCTGCTGCTCGAGGAAAAGTTGGTGACCGTGCCGCCACTGGCGGTCGCGTTGAGCGTGGAACCGCTGGCGTTTCCGGTGTAGTACGCGCTGGCCGCGGCGCTCGTGGCGCCGACAACCAACTGCTCGGCCGTGCCCGAGTTGGCGAGCGCGAGCGAATAGGCCACGCCGTTATACACAACGCGACCCACGGTGAGCGAAAAATCCGCCGGGGTGAGCGAGCCCGAGGTGGCGTTTGGGGCGCTAATCAGGGTGTAGGTTCCCGTGGGCGAGGTCGAGCCGCTGGTGTAGTCGATCGTGATGGTGTTCGATCCCGAGACCGTGACGCTCGTGTTGTTGAGTTGCAATTGATCGGCGGTCGGAGTGGCGCCAGCGAGGTCGAAGGTCAAATGCGCTCCGGCGAGCGACGCGGCGCCAGCGACAGTGGCGGTGCTGGCCACGCTATCGGCCATCGTGAAACTGCTGCCGGCGCTGAGTGTGAGCGAACCGCCCAGAGCGTTCGTGGCGCTGCTCACCGCGGGCGTCACCGCCAGGGTTGCTCCGCTTCCGACCGAGACGGCCGTCGCGCCCAGATTGCCGCCGTTGCCCAGGGCTAGCGTGCCGCCGGTGATGCTGGTCGCGCCGGTGTAGGTGCTTGTTCCGGAAAGGGTCCAGGCGCTGATGTTTGTTTTGTCGATCAGCATGATCGCGCCGCCGCTGATCGCGCCAGTGATGACGTTGCCAGCGGTAGTGCCATCGAGATCGACGGTCACGGCGGCGTTTGCAAAAGGCGCTACCGTACCGATGCTGATATTGCCGCCCGTGGGCACGAGCGTCTCCGTCACGGTGTTTCCATTGCCCGGCAAGAAACTCGTGAAGGCGATCGTGTCCAAGGCGCCCGTTGGCGCGTTGGGACCGGCGGTGATATCGAGCGTGCCGGGATGGCCTCCCAGTAGGCTGAAATCAAGCGTGCCGAAGTTTTGCGTAATCGGCGTCGTGGCGCCGGAGGTGGCGCGGTTGAGCTCGATCGTGGCGCTGTAGTTCGGCAAGACGGCGATGCTGTTTCCAAAGAAGACGCTATACACCGGATTTGCCGTCGTGCCGGAGCTGCCACCGTTGCCAAAAGGCGTGTCGGTCGAGAGGATCGCGGTCGAGGGGCCGTTAATGCTCAGCGTGCCGCCGTTGGCGCCCAGGGCGCTGGTGTTCGTCAAATTGAGCGTGCCGCTATTGAGCGTGACCGAGGTGCCATTGGCCGCGGTGGACACGAGCCCGAAGGTGTTGGCTCCGGCCAAGGTCAATTCGCCGGCGCCGCTGTAGGTGAGCGTGCTGCCGGTGGCGCTCGTGCCGCCATTGGCGGTCACGCCACTGATAATCGTTGAACCGGCGCCAGTGAGCGTGAGGGCTTGGGCGTTGACACCGTTGGACAGCGCGACGTTTCCCGCGAACGTGAGCGAATTGGCGCCGGTGATGTTGTTGGTGATGGTGCTGTTGGCGCTCGAGGTAAGCGTGCCATTGATCGTGATTGCGTTGGCGCCCGAGGCGGTCCAACTCGAGTTCAAGGTCACCGGCGTCGTCGAGGGCAAACTCAGCGCCGCGACACTTGACTGGAGCACGCTGCCACTGCCGCCAATCGTCAAACTCGACGATGTGCCGAGCGAGCCATTGGCGCCCAGCGTTAGCGTTGCGCCGCTGAGCGTGGTGGCGCCGGTGAAGCTATTGGCTTGCGAGAGATTCGCGGCGCCGCTCGAAAAGACCACGGAGGTCGACCCGCTGATTGCATTGGCGACCGATTCCGTCAGTGAGCCGCCGGCGACAGTGAGCGTGTTCTGGCTCACGGCCGAGGCATTGTTCAAAGCCAAGGAGCCGCCGGTATTGACCGTGATCGCCGTGTTTCCAAACGAACCGGCGACGATGGTCGGCCCGGCGATCGCGGTTGCGCCGAAATAGGCATTCGCGCCATTCAGCGTGAGCGAGCCGGGTCCACTGACCGCGAGCCCGGTCGAGCCGCTGATTGCCCCGAGCGCGATATTGCCCGAGCCGCTGGTGGTGAGCGTGGTGAGCGTGGTGGCGATCGGGCCGCCCAGGGTCAAGAGGCCGGCGCCGCTGTTGCCGATCGTTTGCGTGCTGCCCGAGAGCGTCAACGGCACATTGAGCGTTTGGTTGGTCGCCGCGGTGTCGGTGATTCCGCCGTAGAGCGTCAGGTTGTTCGTGCTGTCGGTAATCGTGATCGCGGGCGAGTTGCTAGTGAAGTCGAGGCTATTGAAGGCGTAGCCTTGACCGAGTGACGTAATGTTTTGCGCCGAACCGACGCCGCTGCCGGCCGTGGCCGTGAAATACACATTGTCGAGCGAATTCGGCTGGGCGCCGAAGTCGGGAGTTCCGGTGCTGCTGGACGAGAAATTCGTCACCGTGCCACCACTTGCCGTGGCGTTGAGCGTGGTCTGGCTGGCGTTTCCGGTGTAGTAGACGGAAGCGGCGGTGCTGGCCGGGCCAATGACGAGGGTTTCCGCAGTGGCCGAATTCGAGAGCGACACCGGGTAGGTGCTGCCCCCGACCGTGATCGATCCGCTCGCGACCGCGAAATTGTTGGCCCCGGTGAGGCCACCAGCCGCGTCGCTAATGAGCACGTAGTTGCCGGTCGGCGGGGCGGCGCCGGTGTAGTCGATCGTGATCTTGTTGGCGCCGGAGACCGAGGCGGCGGCTCCCGCGGAGATTTGGTCGGCGGCGAGTCCGGAATTCGAGACGAGATCAAAGGTGAGGTTCGCGCCCTTGAAAGCCGCGGCGCCGGCGATGTTGAGCGTGCTCGCCGCGCCATCGGCCATCGAGAAGTTGCTGCCGGCATTGAGCGTGAGCGAGCCGCCAAGCGCGTTGGCGCCGCTGTTCGTGGCGGGCAGCGCGGCGAGGGTTCCGCCACTCGACACGGTCACGGCCGTGGCGCCGAGGCTACCGCCGGCGCCGAGCGCGAGTGTGCCGCTGGTGATGTTCGTGGCGCCGGTATAGGTATTGGCGCCGCTGAGCGTTTGCGTGTTGGCGCTCGGCAGGGAAACGTTTAGCGAAATCAAGTTAGCGGTCGACGGAGCAATCGCGCCGCTGAAATGCGCCGCCGACGCCGTTGAGCGTGAGTGTCGTCGGCTGCGTGGTGGATGAGTTAATCACCGTGCCGGCGCCGTTGAGGCCGCCAAGGCTGACCGCGTTCTTATCGATGTCTCCGTCCAGGTCGATCTTCGCGAGGGCATTCACGGTCACGGCGGCGGTGATCGTGCTGACCACGTTGCCATTGAACTGCAAAGTCGTTCCGGCGCCGGTCACGGTCACCACGCCGGTTTGGCCCGCGTCGAAGGGCGTCGCGAAGGTGTTGCCACCTTGAATCACCATTTGACCGGGACTGGCGGTATAGCCGAAGCCGGAGCCGGAGGTGATATTTCCGCCCGAGGTGTCGATCGTGCTCGTGCCGGAGGGGCTCGAAATCGGGATGCTGCCCGAGATCGTGAAGGCGGTCGATGACTTGAGCGTGCCGCCGTTGAAGACAATGGCGCCGTGATTTCCGCCAATTGCCTGAATCCCGTTCGATCCCACCAGCAGCGTGCCGCCACTAATGTTCATCGTCTCGTTGGAGCCCGAGCTGGGAAAGATGCTGATCCCGCTCGTGGCGACGGTTCCGCTCGAGTTGAAGGTGAGCGTGGTGTTGGTCCCGTTGAGCGCGATGGCGCCGCCGCCGGAATTCGTGCCCGTGATGATGAGTGTCCCGCTGTTCAGCGTGGTGGTTCCGCCGTAGGTATCGGCGCCGGCCAAAGTCACCGTGCCGGCGCCCGCCGCGGTGATTCCGCCCACGCCGCTGATCGCTCCACCAAAGGTGAGATTGCCGCCGCCGGCGGTGGTGGTGAAGGTTTGGGTCGCCGCGATGCTGAACGGGTTGTTGATCGTTTCGAGATTCGTGCCGCTATTGGTGATTCCGCCTGTGAGGGCAAACGCGTTTCCGGCGCCCGCGCCGGAATACGTGTTCGTTGTTCCATCGCCGATTACGAAGGCGGCCGCGCCGGAGCTGAAGGTGATGCCGGCGATATTGAAGGCACTGCTCGTGAGATCGTTGTCGAGGTCGAGCCCGCTTGTGCCGGCGGCGCCGAATATCAAGGAATCGTTACTGCTCGGCAGAGTGTTGGCGCTTCAGTTTCCGGCAATCGAGAAATTGCCGCTCGTGGCGCCCGACCAATAATCGCTTTGAGCGTGGCGCGCAATGGGAAGCACATGGCGCTGATCGCGAAAAGCGCCCAGCAAAGCATGGCGCGCCGTGATCGCAATCGCGAATCCGAGCCGAACTTGTGGGAGTTCATCAAATCGAGCATCAACGGAACCTTGCGAGACGACGCATTTCGGGAAATTCTCGGCATCGGCGGGAATTCACAATCGGCCGCATCCGCCCGGATTCCGCGCCCGGCGCCGGTCAGGCTGAAAGACATGCGACGAAACCCGGGAGTAGCGGCGCCCCTCGCGAGGTTTTCGTCCGAACCGCCAGCCGCTTCAATCAAGCAGCATAGTTTGGCGGCAAAACCCCTGCAACCGTTCCCGGGATATAACGAAAATAAAACGGGGGAAAGTGTGCCGTCGCGAAATGCGGCAAAAGAGGCGACCGGAACGAAGGGGCGTTCGAGTTCGCCGAACAAAAGTTCATGTGCCAAATCGCCGGACAGTCGCGATCAGCCAACGAATGAGACGGCTTGGCTGTTACCCGCGCGTACAAGGAACAGTGCGCGGAACGTCAGAGGGCAATACGCGACATTTTGTCGACCAAGCCGCTCAACCGTTCGTCGGGTTTGGAGTGCTGCTCAGTTGGGCCAGCACTTGGAGCATGCCGTTCAAATGGGCCATGCGCGGTCCGAAGCGGTCGATGAATTCGCTGAGCATGAATTCCCCATCGACTAGCGACTCGACGTTTTCGTTGATTTCCTCGGTCATGGTCTGCAAGAACTGAAGCTGCACCCGGCTCAGCGCTTCGGCGGCGGTGCGACAACTGCGAGCCAATGCCGGGTTGGCCTGCTTCCACTGGCCGAGCTCCGAATTCCGCTGCCGCTGGGCGGAGGCCATTTGGCCGGTGAGCTCTTCGAGCAGCTCATTTTGCCGATCTTGGGCCGCGAGCAGATTTCGCAGCACCACCAAATGCTCGTCGGCGGCTTGGCTTTCGCGGGGACGACCCAGTTGCGCTCCGGCCCCGATGTCGACCTGCGTGAAGAGCGAACTGGCCGGCTGCTCATGACTCATGAAAAGTCTCCCGAAAAAAGTTTGTCCCGACGAGCAATGCTTCGATTGTAACTGGCTGCGTCGCTGGCGGCTACTATTTGCGCCAAAAAGCGACAGGTTTTCGTCATCTCGGGGGGCCGGTGGCGCCGGCGCGAAGGGCGACCAAGGCCGTTAATGTCGCCGCAAACTACCTGGATTTTCATTTTTGGCTCGCTTCTGGCCTCCCGGGGTCACGCTGGCCGGAAGCCTAAAGTCGCCGCCCACGGCGGCCCGATCCAGTTTGCAGCGCTCCGCCGGCTCACGACCGGACGTGAAACTCCACATCGCCGAGCGCAAAAAATGATTCCGCGACATCTTGCTGCCAGCTTCAGGAGGGGAGACTTTGCATGGGCGGACGCGATGGCGATTCATCGCCCACGATCGGCTTTCTGAGTGTCGTCGAACATGCCCAACTCGGGCTCGTCGGCGGCTATTTGATTCTCAACGCGAGCGGGCGACCCCTGGAATTCCATTGCACCGCGCCGGTGAAGCCCAGCCGCGCGCAGCAGATATTGTACGGCCCGACCTTGCAGCCTTTTCTCTACGGCGAGCAAATTGGCCAAACGCTCCTGACCAAAGGCGCCGCTTGGCCCGCGATGGTCTGCACCGATGTGGCCCTGGCGCTCGGGGCGCGGGCGTTTGCCCAATCGCCGGTGGCGCTTGTGCTGACTCAGGTGGCGGCGGTCGGCCAAGCGCAGGCGGGCCCCGAGTTCAAAGCCGCCGGAAGCGAGGCCCCTGGCCAGCCCGTGGCGAGCGAGGCCCCTGTCGGCAAGGAGGCGCGCGACGAACCGCCGGCCGAAACACTGGGCGAGCCTTTGAACTCGCGACGCATGTGGCGAGCCGATCGGGCCCATGTGCTTGGCGAAAACCTCAATACCTTTCACCTGGGTCGCAATCATCTGGCGGTGCTGGCCAGCGAGGCCGGCGACGAGCAGACGATCCTGGAGCGCCTTGCGTCCGTCCGCGATTTCGATCTTTCGGAGCCGTTCGGGCGCATTCACGACGCGATCGACGAGGCGCATAAAGTGGGGCGAGCGTGATCGACGAACCATCGGACCGGGAATCACCGACCACGTGTTCAGCTCCCCTGGCCGTGTGGTCGGCTTCGCTCGCGACGGGAGTCGAGCTATTTGCCACCGGCTGGCAAGCATCGCTGGCCCGCGGGCCGCGGGTGAAGCTGGCGAGCGTGGCCCCGCAAATGTCGCGGCCGGGCGCGGTATCGTTTTCGATCGCGCCGCCCAAGCTACGAACCACGAGCTTTCGCTTTCCCGATCTCGATGGCTGGCGGGCCAAGGCGGAGTCGAAGGCGGCGCCGGCGACCGCCTGTGTCGAGTCGCCAACCGCCGCGACTGGGCCCGGGAACGAAGCGACCGTGAAAAGCGACTCGCCGGCGGCACGGAGCGACGCGCCCTCGCTCGAAGCGCCGACGCGCGACGCGCCCGCATCGACCACGCGGATTCGCCCGCCCGATGATTGCATCAAACTCGAGGACCGATTGTATTACCTGCTTCAGCCGGCGCTCGAGGTGTCGCTGCAAGCGAGTTCGCTGGCGTTTCCCTTTCATCCGTTCGACTATCAGCTCGAGGGGATCGCGTTTTTGTATCCGCGCGTGGCGGCGGTGCTGGCCGACGAAATGGGGCTGGGCAAGACGATGCAAGCGATCACCGCGATTCGCTTGCTCTTGCACGCCGGCGAGATTCGCTCGGCGCTCTTGGTGTGCCCGAAACCGCTCGTGACGAACTGGCAGCGCGAGTTTCACCGTTGGGCGCCGGAACTGCCGCTGGTGGCGATCGAAGGCGATTCGGCCCGGCGTCGCTGGCAATGGCTGCTGGGCGACGCGCCGGTGAAAGTGGCCAACTACGAAATTCTGCAGCGCGACAAGCAGATTCTGGCCGACGAGAACTTGGCGTTTGATCTGGTGGTGCTCGACGAAGCGCAACGCATCAAGAACCGCTCCGGCGCCACGAGCCAAGTGGTGCGCGAGATCACGCGGCGCCGCAGTTGGGCCCTCACCGGCACCCCGATCGAAAATAGCGGCGACGACCTGGTCGGCATCTTCGAATTCGTCGCCCCCGGACAATTGACCAGCGACATGAAGCCCCGGGCCCTCGGCCGCGCGGCGAGTCCCTATGTGCTGCGGCGCACCAAGGACAAGGTGCTCACCGAACTGCCGCCCAAGCTATTTCGCGACGCCGATCTGGAACTGAGCCCGGAGCAGCGCGAGAGCTACGCGCTGGCCGAAAACGAAGGCGTCGTGCGGCTTGGTGAAATGGGTGATGACCTCACGATTCAGCATGTGTTCGAGTTGGTGCTGCGGCTCAAGCAGATTTGCAATTTCGATCCCTCGACCGGCGCCAGTTCCAAGTGCGAGCGGCTGGTGGCCGATCTCGAGGAAGTGACCGCCAGCGGACGCAAGGCGATCGTCTTCAGCCAATGGGTCCATTCGATCACGACGCTTTCCGAGCGACTGGCGGCTTTTCGTCCGCTCGAATTTCATGGCAAGATTCCATCGGCCAAGCGCGACGGCGTGATTCAGCAGTTTCGCGAGGACCCGCGCAGCAATGTGATGCTCATTAGTTACGGGGCCGGCAGCGTGGGCCTGAATTTGCAGTTCTCCGAATATGTGTTTCTGTTCGACCGCTGGTGGAATCCGGCGATCGAGGATCAGGCCATCAATCGCGCGCATCGCATCGGCGCGGCGGGCCCGGTGACGGTCACGCGGTTCTTGGCCGTCGACACGATCGAACAGCGGATCGACCAGGTGCTCAGCGAAAAGCGCGAAATCTTCGACACGATCTTCAGCGATGTCGAGCCGCACGAGCGCCCGGGCCTCACGCAGCGCGAAATCTTCGGCCTTTTCAACCTTCGCTGCCCCGCCGGGCCGATCCGCATCGCGGCCTAAACACTTGGGCCACGGCGTCGGCGGGCGACATGCCCATGCTCGCGCGAATATAAACCGCGATCAGCGCGAAACACTCGCGTCGCTTTTCCGGCCCGAGTTGTCGTTGGCCTTCTTCGTGACTTCACGGCTTTGTGGTAGATTGATGCTTGCCGTGGGATGATCGACGCATCAAAGCCCAAGGTGGACAACGGACCCGCGAGACTCCGATGCATGATCAAAAAGCGCCCGCATGTCGCGCTGCTGATTGAGGTCTCGAACTCCTATGCTCGCGGGCTGCTGCGCGGCATTCGCCAGTTCGTGCGCGAGCACCAGAGTTGGTCGATCTATCTACCCGAGCAGGGGCGCGGCATGCCCAACCCGGAATGGATCGCCAATTGGCAGGGCGACGGAATCTTGGCTCGGATCGAGAATCGGCAAATTGCCCAGGCCGTGCTCGCCGCCGGCTGGCCGACCGTGAATCTCAGCGCCGCGCGCATGGCCCGGCATCTGCCTCGCTTCGAGACCGACAACCGGGCGATCGCCGCCTCGGCCTTCGAGCATTTGCGCAATCGCGGTTTTCGCAACTTCGGCTACTGCGGCGACGACGGATTCTTTTGGTCGCAAGAGCGATGTAAGAAGTTCGTCGAATTGGCCCGCGAGGCCGACGCGTCGTGTTCGATTTATCAGACAAAGGATGCGGGTTCGCGGAGCTCGAAAGAAAAATGGCGGACGGATCTCGCCCAGTGGCTGCTCGCGCTGCCCAAACCCGCGGGAGTGATGGCCTGCTACGATACGCGCGGCTGGCAAGTGCTCGAGGTCTGCCGGCGCGTCGAGATTCGCGTGCCCGAGGAAGTGGGCGTGATCGGCGTCGACAACGACGAGCTGCTTTGCGATCTTTCGGAGCCGGGTCTGTCGAGCGTGATTCCCGATTCGGTGGGGGCGGGCTATCTGGCGGCTTCGCTGCTCGACGCGATGATGCGTGGCGAGCCGACGCCGCCCGACGAGCGGCTGCTCGCCCCGCTGGGCATCGTGGCCCGGCGTTCGACCGACGCGCTCATTATCGACGACGATCAAATCTCGCTGGCGATGCGGCTGATTCGCGATCACGCCTGCGACGGGATCAATGTCGAGCACATCGTGAGCAAGCTCGCGATCTCGCGACGAGCCTTCGAGACCCGATTCAAGAAACAGGTCGGACACACTCCCCACGAAGAGATCAGCCGCATCCAAATGGAGCGGGTCACGCAGCTTCTTCTAGAAACGAATCTCCCCCTCACGGCCATCGCCGACCGGGCCGGCTTTCGCCATGTGGAATATCTCAGCGCCGCCTTCAAGCTCCGCACCGGCCAATCGCCGAGCGAATTCCGCCGGGCGAAGCATTTGTGAACAGGTAACGCCGCCGGTCGGCGCGTTTGGCGACGGGGACCCAGGGACGCCGACACGCCGCGTTTCACGGCTCGATTCCGCGGCTCGTTACGTGGGGAGGAGACTCAGCCGAAAGAGGGGGCTGCGCAATATGCAACGCGGCACATCGCGAACCCCATTTCCCCCGAGCTCGGCCAGACGCATAAACACGGAAAACCAAGACGAATTTCTGGTTTTATGTTGGTTAATTAGCTTAAGCGGCGCTGCGCAAAACCTCATTGCCGTTACATCTTATCGTAATTAGGATCAATAGAGTCGGCATAATCGGCCAGCTCCGCACTGGAGGCGACGCGTGCAGGGCGGCGAACAAATCAACAAGTCATTTTTAGGCCATTACGTAAACGATCCATCGCGATTTCCAGTGCGCGAAGACCCAGGCTCTTTTGATTATCTTTAGGCCAATGAATCGATTCTTACATCCACGATATTCAACATCGTTCCGCCAGCCGGCGATAACGCTTCTCGTGATGCTCGCGCTCGGCGGCGCGCTGGCCGCGCCCAAACGCTTACCTGGGACCCGGCCGCCGCGGGCGCCAACGGTTCCGATGGCAGCGGAACCTGGGATATCACGCCCGGAAGCGCGACGAACTGGTACAACGGCGCCAGTGACGTCGCCTATTCGTCGGGCAGCAATCTGATCATCGGCAACAACGCGGCGACATCGATCGGCGCCGCGGGCACGATCACGCTCAACGGCTCGACCTCGGCCGGCAACATCACCTTCTATGCGCCGAATGGCGGCGGGGCCTATACGATCGCCGGCTCGTCGAGCCCCACGCTCACCTTCTCGACCGCCTCGACCATCACCGACAGCAACCCCTATGCGTCCACCACGTTCGCGTCGAGCCTCGCGATCGTCGATGGCGGCGGTTTAAACGTGACCGGCGCCGGCAACCTGATTTTCAATTCGCCGATCTCCGGCTCGGGTTCGTTCACGCTGGGAGCCGCCTATGCGACATCCGCCACGCTCGCCGGCGCCAACACGTTCTCGGGAGGCATCAACCTCTCGACCAACGCCACCTTGACTGTCAGTTCGCTCGCTTCCATCGGTTCGGGCACGGTGAACCTTCAGGGCGGCGTATTCAACTACACCGGCGCCTCGGGCACGGTGGCCAATTCATTCCAAGATACGTCAGGCGTCGGCACGATTCACATCGCCGCGAGCACGAATTACACGATCAACAACACAATCGGCACCAACGGCGGCTCCATTAACCTCACCGGCCCGGGCACGCTGACAACCACTGGAACCAGCGACAACGGCTTCGGCATGTTCAACGTCGAGAGTGGAACATTCGTGCTTGCCAAGTCTTCAAGCACCGGCACGCATTCCGTGGACAAAATCACGAACGTCAGCGCCGGCGCCACGGTGCAGTTCGCCGGCTCGGGCACGGACCAGATCTACTTCGGCGGCGGGCTCGCCAGCATGAATGGCACGACCGACTTGAACGGCCAGACCGAGGCGGTTCCGGGCCTCACCGGCAGTGGAACCATTACCAATACCTCGACCACGCCCGGCGTCATCGAACTGACAAACGCCGCCTCGACGTTCAGCGGCACGATTCAAAACGGCGCGGGCACGATGGCCGTGCAAGTCCTCGCCGCGACGGCCACGCTGAGCGGCGCCAACACCTACACCGGCGGCACGACGATCGACACCATCACCAACAACGTCGGCGGCACGGTGGTCGGCAACAGTGTTCTCAATGCCAATAGCGCCTCGGCGCTTGGCGCGTCCACCGGCTCGCTCACCGTCAACAATAGCAACACCGGCGCGGGCGTGTCCTCGACGCTCAATCTCTACGGCAGCGCTCCCACCACGGTCGGCTCGCTGAGCGGAACGATCGCCACGCCCAGCAGCGGCGCGAACACCGCCACGATCAACAACAGCGGCCAACTCCTGACCGTGAATCAAACCACGGCCGGAACCTATCAAGGCGTGATCGCCGGAACCGGCGGCTTCACGCTGGGAAGCTTGAGCACCGCGGCCCTCACCCTCTCGGGCATCAACACCTACACCGGCCCGACAACCGTGAGCGCGGGCACGCTGACCATCGGCGGCGCGGGGTCGATTGCGACCAGCAGCGGCCTGACGATCGCCTCGGGCGGCGCGTTCAATTATCAGCCCGCCACCATTGGCGCCACGACGACGTTGGCGGCCCTCACCGCTTCCAACGGCAGCACGATCGGCGTGTCCCTGAACGCGTCGACCAGTTCCGTGATCAATGTGAACGCCGCCGCGAGTGTGTCGGGCATTGTGAGCCTTAGCCTCGCCAGCCCCACCATGGGCACTACTTACACGATGCTGACCGACGCCAACGGCGGCTTGGGCTCGGCTTCGAACTACATGATCGTGAACCCCACGAACTTCACCTACACCGTCAACACCAACAGCGGCACGAGCGTGCAGGTCACGGAGACGGCGGCGACGGCCCTGACCACCGCCTACTGGACCGGCGGCTTGACCGGAGAGACGAACGTCTGGGCCGCTTCCAACGGCTCGACTCAAAGCAACTGGGTGGCCACTTCCGGCGGCGCGAGCCAGCCCTTGACGCCCGGCGCGGGGGCCTCGGTGACGATCTCGAGCTCCACGGTCACGACCCCGCCCACCAGCACCGTGTTGGGCGCGAACATGACGATCAATAACCTGACGATCGCCGATACGGTCAATGGCTTGGGCCTGAATGCCGATGGCAACACACTCACCATCACGCCCACGTCGTCGTCGACCGGCATTACCATGAACACGGGCGTGCCGGCCAGCACGATCGGCTCGAACGTGACCCTGGGCGCGGCCCAAACCTGGACCAACCACGGCAGTAACCTATTGACCGTCGGCGGCGCCGGCTCCGCGGTGAACGGCGGCGCTTTCGCGCTCACCATCGCGGGCTCGGGCCCCACGGCGGTCGATAATCTCAGCGGTTCGGGCATTCTGACCGTGAGCGATAGCGGCGCCACATCGATTACGAATTTCAGTAGCTCGGCCTCGGCTCTGAATATCAACTCCGGCGCCGGCCCCGTGACACTAAGCGGCGTTACTCAAATCCTCGCGGGCCCTACCTGGACGAACAACAGCACCGCGCCCTTGACGGTCACCGGCGGCATGAGCCTCGGGACGAATACGTTGACGCTTCAAACTAGCGGGACTTCGGCAAACATCACGATCAACGCCGCGGTGTCTGGCTCTGGCGGCCTGAATCTATACAACAACGGTAGCAGCGGCGCGGTGATCGAGCTGAATGGCGCGAATACCTACTCCGGCGCCACGCGGCTTGGCGGCGGGGGTGGCACGATCAATGAATTCAACAATAGCTCGGCCTTCGGCTCCGGAAGCGTTTTGTTCGATGGCACGAGCACGCTCGAGGCGACCACGCCCGGCTTGACGCTCGCCAACAATTTCGCCTGGGCTGGCAACTACGCCAATGTCTTCGGCGGCCCGAATAGCCTGATCATCAGTGGCAGCCTGACCAACGGCAATGGCACGGCGGGCCAGACGCTCACGGTGAGCGGAACCAGCGGCGCCACGCTCACCTTGGCCGGCCCCGTCTATTTGTCGAACTCCGCCACCACGACCGAAACGCTCACGCTCAACGGCTCCGGCGGGGCGACCGTTAGCGGCGCCATCGCCGACTTCAACGGAACCGCCACGGCCTCGAGCAACCTAACCTATTCAGGCTCCGGTCAACTCGTGCTCGGCGGCGCCAACACCTACACCGGTCTCACGACCTTAAGCAACGGCTCGTTGCTGATGAACGGCACGCATGGCGCAACGGGCAAGGCGCCGGCAACTACTCCGTCGCCAGCGGCGCCACTTTGGGCGGCACGGGAACAATCGACTTCGCCGCCACCACGAACACGCTCGGCGTGAGCGCCGGAGGCATCTTCGTTCCCGGCTACAACCCGAATAACGCGGCCACGACGCTTGAGCAAGGTTTGACCGTCAACCCATCCAATGTGCCGAGCACGACAACGAACAATAGCATCGTCACCCTGGCGACCGGTTCGTTTTTCGACGTCAACCTGACCGGCGCCACCGGCTATACCGGCGCCACGCTCCCATCCACGTCGCTCTATCTCAACGTGCCCAACGGCGGCGTCAGCCTCAATGGCGCCACGCTGGTCGTGTCGGCCACGGGCACGCTCACCGTCGGCGAAAGCTTTTTGCTGATCGATCCCACGAAACTCAGCGGCGCATTCGCCAGCAGCACCGGCACGATCAATGGCATGCCCTATGTGGTGACCTATAACAACGGAATATCGGGCGCCGACGTGGTGCTGACCATCGTGCCCGAGCCAAGCACGCTGACGCTCGCGGCTCTGGCTGTTGGCGCTCTCGCCGCGCGGCAGATCCGCCGCCGTCGGCGAAAAGCTGCGATTTAGACGCTGGTCGGCATTTCCATCGCGATTTCGAGTGCGCGAAGACCCAGGCTCTTTTGATTATCTTAAAGCCAATGAATCGATTCTCACGTTTACGATTTTCAACATCGATCCGCCAGCCGGCGATCATGCTTCTCGTGATGCTCGCGCTCGGCGGCGCGCTCGGCCGCGCCAAACGCTCACTTGGGATCCGTCCACGAAAGGCGCGGCCGGCTCCGATGGCAGCGGAACCTGGGATATCACGCCCGGAAGCGCGACGAACTGGTACAACGGCGCCAGTGACGTCGCCTATTCGTCGGGCAGCAATCTGATCATCGGCAACAACGCGGCGACATCGATCGGCGCTGCGGGCACGATCACGCTCAATGGCTCGACCTCGGCCGGCAATATCACCTTCAACGCGCCCTACGATGGCGGCGCCGGCGCCACGGCCGGGGCCTATACGATCGCCGGCTCGTCGAGCCCCACGCTCACCTTCTCGGCCGCGTCGACCATCACCGACAACAATACCAACGCCGCGACCACATTCGCCTCGAGCCTCGCGATCGCAAATAGCGGCGGCCTGACCCTGGCTGGCGCGGGCAATCTGACATTCAACTCCGCGATCTCCGGCGCCGGTTCGCTCACGTTGGGAAGCGGCTTTACGGGAACCGCCACCCTCGGCGGCGCCAACTCCTACTCCGGCGGCACGACGCTCACCGGCGGAACCTTGAGCTTCGGCGGCGCCTCGGCCCTGGGCGCCGGAAATGTCAATCTCGCCGGCGGAACGCTGCTCTATACCGGCTCCACGGCCACCCTAACCAACGGCTTCAGCAGCACCGGCGGCAATACGACGGGCTACGCGATCGATGTGCAGACCGCCGGGCAAACCCTCACGCTCAACGGCGCCAACGGAGGCGTGACTTCCAATAGTAATTTAATGCTCAACAAAACCGGCGCCGGCACGCTTGCCACCGCTGGAAGCACGGACAATAGCTACGGAAATTGGAATGTGTTGGGCGGCACGCTCGTGCTCGACAAGGCATCGACCGGCGGCGTGCATGGCGCCGATCAAATTCTGAGCGTCGCCGCCGGGGCCACCTTGCAGTTCTCCGGAACGGGTCAGTATCAGATTTTCGGCGGCGGCGCCGTCGCCAACATGAACGGCACGATGGACCTCAATGGTCAAACCGAGCAAGTGCCCAATTTCAGTGGCGGCGGCACGGTGACGAACAGTTCGACCACGCCTGGCGTGCTTATCCTTACGAGCGGCGGCACGACCTTCACCGGCGTGATCCAAGACGGCGCCGCGGCCGGCGGCACTTCGCTCACCGTTAGCGGCGCGACCTTCACGCTCACCGGCGCCAACACCTACACCGGCGCCACGAGCGTCACGAGCGGTGCGCTTTATATCGGAAGTGGCACGACCGGCTCGATCAGCGGAAGCTCCGCGGTGTCGACCTCCGGGACCGGAACGGTCGTCTTGAACTTGCCCGGCGCCGCCACGTTTGCCAACACCATCGCCGATGGCGGCGTGTTCAACGCGAGCCAAGTCAGCGGCGCCACCACCACATTCAGCGGCGTCATCAGCGGCGGGGGCAGTTTCACCCAGTCGGGTTCCGGCACGTCGATCTGGACCGGCGCCGACACATTCAACGGCGCCATTAGCGTCGCCAGCGGCTCGCTCCAAATCGGCAATGGAACAAGCGGCGCCATTGGCAGTTCGAGCGGAGTTTCAATCTCCTCCGGCGCCACGCTCATTTTCGAAATGCCCAATGGTTCGGCATTTGGCGGCGCGATCGCCAATGCCGGCGCGCTGATCGCCGCCGAAATCGCCGGCGCCACCACGACCTTCAACGGAGTGATCTCCGGCGCGGGCGGATTCACGCAATCGGGCGCGGGCACGAGCGTTTTCTCGGTGGCCGAGGCCTACACCGGCGCGACGACCCTGGCCCAGGGCACGCTCGACCTCACCGGGTCGCTCGCGAGCGGCAATCTTGTGAGCATGGGCGGCTCCAGCACCTTGGCTTATGCGCCGAGCGTGGCGAATTCCACGCAAACGCTCGGCGGCCTTACATTGAATCCCGGGGGAGCGACCCTCTCCGTCACTGCGGGTTCGACCTTGGCCTTGGGCCCGATTACGCAAAACGTCGGCGGTGCGCTCAATGTCACCGGCTCGGGAACCGTCACCACTATCACAGCGAACGCCGCCGGCAGCGGCATCCTCGGCGGTTGGGCCACCGTGGGCGGAACGAATTGGGCCACCTCGGCCGGAAATGGAACCACGGCTGGCGCCATCTCCGCTCTGGCGACCTATGGTTTGAACTACGCCACCGCCACGAGCACGACCGACTTCGACGCCAACGGTCAAAGCGGAACATTCACCAATAGCGCGGTCGACACGCTCCGATTCAACAACTCCGCCGCCGTCACCGCCACGCTTAATGGCGCCTATTCGATCACCAATGGCGGCATCTTGGTCACCAGCGCCGCGGGCGCCAATGCTTCGACGATCACCGGCGGAACCAGCCTCACCACCGGAACCGCGCAGCTCACCATCAACCAGTTCAATCCCAGCGGCGCGCTCACCATCGCCACGCCGATCACCGGCGCGATCGGTCTGGCGACCGCCGGCAGTGGAACCACGATTCTCACCGCCGCCAACACCTACACCGGCGCCACGAGCATCGGTGGAGGCATGCTCGAAATCGCGGGCGCCGGAACGATTGCCTCGACCGGCCCCGTGGCCGTCGCGGCGGGCGCCGTGCTCGACTTCAATTCGTCGAGCAACAACACCATCGCGGGCGCCATCAGCGGCTCCGGTAGCCTGACGCAAATGGGCAGCGGCACGACCATTCTCACCGCCGCCAATACATTCACCGGCGGCATCAATGTCCTCTCGGGCGAGGTCGAAATCGCCACGACCGCCTCTGTCAGCGGCCTGGGAACTGGGCCCGTTCAAATTGAAGCCGGCAGCGGCGCCACCGCAATTCTCAACTTCAATGGCGCGGCCAGCTTCCCCACCTTCACGAATGCGATCTCCGTGAGCGGCGCCGGCACGAATATTCTGAGCGCGACAAGCTGGAATCCCGTGTTCTCGGCGCCACTGACCTTGAACAGTTCGAACCTGATCATCGGCTCGAACAACAATGCCGGTAGTTTTTTCACATTCAACGGCGGCATCACCGGCTCCGGCAATATCACGGTCTCGATCGGCAATCAGAGCACGGGCGCCGGCAACGTGAATAACTATGTCGTGATCGGCGGAACCGGCCTGACGACAAGCGGCACAATCACATTCAACAACGCCGCTTACGCCGGCGGCGGCGGCGCGGGCGGCTCGGCTAATACCGGAACCAATCAAATCACCGGCCCGGTGGGCTCCGGCGTGACCATGATCACCCAGGCGAGCAACACCAACCCGCTCACGCTCAGTGGCGGCCTGACCGTGAACACCGCCGGCACGACCCTGGCCGACAGCGGCTCGGCCCTCTTCACCGTGTCGAGCAATGTGGCCAACTCCGCCGGCAATCTCACGATTCAAACCAGCGCCGCCGCGGCCAATGTGCTCATCTCCGGCGGGGTGAATAATATCGGCCAGATCATCAACTCGGGCTCGGCCGGCGTGACCACGATCAGCGGCCCCATCGGCTCGAGCGTCACCGGCCTTGTTCAAAGCGGCGGTTCGACCCTCACGCTTACGAACGCCGATCCCGCCTTCACTGGCCCGCTCACGGTAGCGGGCGGCGGATTTAACTATGCTCCCACCGTCGCCGCGGCGCTCAACCTCGGTGGGGCCACGCTCGGCCTCGGCGCGAGTTCGATTTCAGCCGCCGCCGGCGACACGCTCAACCTGGGCGCGATCACGCGGAACATCGGGGCTAGCCGCGAACTTCTCCTCGACCGGCACAATCACCACCACCACCGCCAACGCGCCGGGTAGCAATATCCTGGGCGGCTGGGCCACGGTGAATGGAACCAGCTTCGCCACCTCGGCCGGAACCGGAAGCGTGGCTGGCGCCATTACCGCCATCTCGACTTTCGGTTCGAACTACACGACCGCCGCCAGCGCCACGGACTTCGATCCCGCGGGCATTTCCGGAACCTTCTCGAACACCGCGATCGACTCGCTCCGGTTCAACAACGCGGCCGCTGTCACCACGACGCTCAACGGCGCATACAGCATCGCCGGCGGCGGCATTCTGGTGACCAGCGCCGTGGGCGCCAACGCCTCGACGATCACCGGCGGAACCAGCCTCACCAGCGGCGTCGGTCAGTTGACCATCAACCAGCTCAACTCCACCACCGGCGGTTCGCTCACCATCGCCACGCCGATCGTCGACAACATGAGCGGTTCCGTGAACTTGCTTTTCGCCGGCGCCGGAACCACGATTCTCACCGCCGCGAACACCTACACGGGCGCCACGAACGTCACCGGCGGCACATTGCAAATCGGCAACGGGACCACCGGCTCGATCAACGCCAGCAGTCCAATCGCCATCGCCTTGGGCGCCAACCTGACGTTGGACCTCGCCACGGGCGCCACCCTGGGAAGTTCGATTGCAAACTCCGGCGCGATCAGCGCCATCGCCGGCTCGGGAACAACGGTCACGCTCGGTGGCCCGATCTCCGGCTCCGGCGGTTTCACTCAATCGGGCGCCGGCACGACGATTCTTTCCGGCTCGAATACCTATTCCGGGCCCACGACGATCGCCGCCGGCGCACTTGCCTTCTATGGCAACAGCGCTCTACCCAGCGGCACGGCCATCACGATGAATTCCGACTCGCTCACGATCCACGACAGCGGCGCTGGCAGCAACGGAACGATTGCCCTGGGCAATAATATCACGCTCGCCTCGTCGGCCACGGCGACGATTAATGTCGCCAACAACGGGGCCAATACCGGCAACACCCTGGCCCTTGGCGTGCTCGGCAATGGCACGCCCGCCAACGCATACGTCAGCACTTTCAATTTCAATGGGGCCAACGGCTACTCGATCAGCTTCACCGGCCTGAATTTGAGCGGCAATACCGGCCAGGGAACCGCGTCTATCCTTCGGCTACTTCGGTCATCATCAACGGGCCCGTCACGAATCAGGAAACCTCTTTCACCGGACACTATGACACGCTCACCCTGAGCGGAGCAAACACCAGCACCGGCAATGCGATCAATGGCGTGATCTCCGATAGCTCGGGGTACACGGGAGTCGGCAACGGCGATACCCGCGTCACGGTCGGCGGCGCCGCCACCTGGACCCTTACCGGCGCCAATACGTATCACGGACCCACGAGTGTGCAAGGCGGCACATTGATCGTCGGCAACGGCGTGAGTGGGTCGATCAACAATTCGATCGGCGTGAGCGTCTCCGGCGGCACGCTCGCTTTTGACCAAGCCAACGGCTCGACCTTCGCCAGCGCGATCACGGTATCAAGCGGCACGGTGGCCGGCGCCGAGGGCGCGGGCCTCACGAACACGCTCGGCGGCGTAATCAGCGGCGCCGGCGCCTTTGTCCAATCGGGCGCGGGCGCCACGATCCTCTCGGGCGCCAACACCTACACCGGCGCCACGAGTGTCACGGCCGGCACATTGTTCGTCGACGGAACTCAAGGCTCGACCTCATCGACCGTCGGCGCCTATACCGTGGCCGCCACGAGCGGAACGGGCACGCTGGGCGGAACCGGCTCGATCTATCTGGGCGCCAGCTCCGTGACCATTGGCGCCGGCGGCGCTTTGATGCCCGGCTACGGCAGCAACGGCGCGACCGCCTCGCCGCTGGCGCTCTCGACCACCGGCAGCGTGACCCTGGCCCCGACCTCGACCTTCGAAGCCACGTTGGCCAACGTCACCGGCGTCACCGGCTGGGCGCCGGGCATGTCCGATAGCGGGCTCAAGGGCGACTACTTGGCCGCCACCACCGCCACGGTGAATCTCGACGGCGTGGGCGGAAACGGCGCCGGCGCCACTCTGGCCCTCAGCGGCCTCGCGGGGCTTAATCTTTCCAATGGCGCCTTGAGCTTCTTGCTGATCGACCCCACGACGACCAACGGCACGTTTAACCCCACGATCACCGGCGTGCCTAATGGAATGCTCGCCACGCTCTCCTATGGCCAAGGCGCCACCGGCTCGGGCGCCGATGTGGTGGTGACGATCAGCTCCGTGCCGGAGCCGAGCACCCTGGCCCTGGTGGCCTTGGCTGTTGGCGCCCTCGCTGTGCGGCAACTCCGGCGCGTTCGGCGAAAAGCGGCGGTTTAGTCTCGCGAGCGTGCCAAGGCCGATTTGCCGGCGCGATCTTCGCGGTCGGGCAAAAATCTCCGGTTCGGCGCCGTCCCGCGTTTTGCGATTTATTTGACGGCCCTTGGCGCCATTCGTTCCGGCGAAGTGCTAGAATCGACCCTGTCTCGTCGATTCGCCTCTCCTCGGAACAGAGGCTCCCCGTCTTCTTCCCCATTCTCGTGGAGGCATTGCCATGGTTGCGTGTCTATATCGCCGCGCGCTCGTGGGTCTTATCGTTGGTCTGGGGCTGACGCTTGGCGTCGCTCGGTCGGCCATCGCCGCGGATCCCGTTCCCGGGGCTGCGCTCGCCGCGGCGTCCGACGCACAGGCCCCCGCCAAGGCGCCCGTCGCCGCGGTCCCGCGGGACAAAAACAAGAAGTCCGCCGATCTCGCGCTCCAGCGTGTCGTGCTCTTCACTTCGGGCGTCGGGTACTACGAGCGCTCGGGCCATGTCGAAGGCGACGCACAGCTCGAATTGCGATTCCATGCCGACGACATCAACGATCTGCTCAAGAGTTTGGTGCTCGAAGACACCGGCGGCGGCCACATCTCGACCATCGATTTCAGCTCGCGCGACCCGATCGCCAAGAGCTTGCGATCGCTCTCGATCGACCTCACGACCAACCCCACGCTGGGCGACCTGCTGCATCAGGTCCGCGGCGAATCGGTGCGGGTTGAACTACCATCGGGCCCGGTGACGGGAAAAATCCTTGGCGTCGAGCGACGGGCCCAAGCGAGCGTGGGCAAAGAGCCCATTGTCGTCGACTATTTGAATCTGGCCACCGCCACCGGCATGCGCAGCGTGCTCTTGGAGAGCGTGAGCGAGCTCCAGCTTTCGAGCGAGAAGCTCAACGGCGAACTGCAAGAGGCGCGTAGCGCTCTTGGCCGAGCGGCACAATCGCGACAAGAAAACCGTGACTCTCAACTTCTCCGGCGCGGGGCGGCGGCCGGTTCGCGTCGGTTATATCCAGGAATCGCCGGTCTGGAAAACGAGCTATCGTCTCGTGCTGCGGCCCAAGGATGAAGCGCTCTTGCAAGGTTGGGCGATCGTCGAGAACACGACCGAACACGATTGGAGCGATGTGCGGCTGACCCTGGTCAACGGCCGCCCGATCTCGTTTAAGATGGACCTTTATCGGCCGCTGTATGTCGAGCGGCCAACCGTGCGGCCGGAGCTTTTTCCCGGGTTGCGACCGCAACTCCATGCACAAGACCTGGCGGCAATGGAAGAACAATTTCGCCGTGCGGCGAACGCGCCACGCCAAGGCGCTTTCGGTGGCATGGGTGGCATGGGCGGTGGCATGCGCGGTGGAATGGCTGGCGGCATGGGCGGCAACATGGCTGGCCCGGCCAATGCGGGCGCTGGGGAGAAACCCAATGTTGCCTCGGCCGCCAAGCCCCTCGATCCCGGGGCGGGAATTCAGCCCGTCGCCCAGGGCGTCGCGCTCGGCGAATTGTTTCGCTATCAAATCGAGGAGCCGGTGTCCATTTCGCGGCAGGGTTCGGCGATGCTGCCGATCGTGAACGATTCGATCCACTGCGAAAAAGTATCGCTCTACAACCGCAATGTGCAAGCTCGCCATCCGCTCAACGCGGTGCAACTCGTGAACGCCACCAAGCTGCATTTGATGCAAGGACCGCTCACCGTGTTCGATGGCGGCGAATACGCCGGCGACGCGCGAATCGAAGACCTCGCGCCGGGCTCGCGGCGGCTGGTGAGCTACGCGCTCGATCTCGATGTCGAGGTGTCGGCGAGCATCGACACGCGCCCGCGAACATTGGTCGATGGGCGCTTTACACGCGGAGTGCTCGAAGTGCGACGCCGCGAGGCGCGCGAACACGATTACACCGTGAAGAACTCCTCGGACCATGTCAAGAAAGTGCTCATCGAACATCCGATCGAAACCACTTGGCTATTGAAATCGCCCGAGGCCACGGAAAAAACCGGCGGTATCTATCGATTTGCCGTCGACGCCCCGCCGGGCAAGCCGGTCCATTTGCAAGTGGTCGAGGAGACGATTGTTTCGGAGAGTGTCGGCATCGCGGCGATGATCGACGCCGGAGTTGCGAGTATTTACCTATCGGCGAAGGAGATCAGTCCGGCGGTGAAGGCCGCGATCGGGCAGTATTTGACCAAGCAAGCGGAGGTCATGCGGTTGGTCGAAAAACTGCAAGTCGTCCAGCACGAGATCAGCGGCATCGAGTCTCAGCAATCGCGCATTCGTCAAAATATGAACGAACTCGAACGCAACTCCGATCTTTACAAGCGGTATGTCACCAAGCTCAATGCCCAGGAAAGCGAATTGGAGCAACTTCAGCCCGAGCTGAAGAAGATCGCGGCCGAGAAGGAAAAGATCGAAACGGAACTGAATCGGTTTATCATCGACTTGAATATCGACTGACGAGCGTGATTCCCTATTTCAATGCCTTGGCACGTCGCTCATTTTGGGAGGCTGTTTATGATGCGCAATCAGGTTTTTACGCTCGCTTTTGCCGCGGGCATCGGCGCGACATTGTTCCTGGCGCAATGCGCGTTAGGGCAACCGCCGCAACGCTCGAGTGGCTTCGAGGAACCGATCGTACCGGGCAGTGACGATTCCTCGATTCCCGTGGCTATTCCCGAGGACACTCGCGCGGAGAATGAGATTCTCAGATCGCTCGAAAAGAGAATCGCGATCGATCCTACCGGGGTGACAATCGAGGGAATGATCGCCGAAGTGGCCCGCCGGATCGACGCGCTGATCGTGATCGATCGGAAATCATTGGAAGAAGCGGGCGTCGATCCCGATCAGCCGGCGCCGCCCGTCGTCTGCGATGAGTTTCGGGCCCGAGACTACTTCGATCTCGTGTTTAAGGACTTGGAACTCGGTTGGATCATTTGGCGAGAGGCGTTGGTCATCACGACGAAGGAGAATGTGGACAACTGTTTGCAAATTCGCGTTTACCCGGTGAAAGACTTGGTCGACGATGGTCGCGGTTCGGCCGATTATTCCTCGCTGATCGACATGATTACCTCCGTGGTCTCGCCCACGAGCTGGGACGAAGTCGGCGGCCCTGGATCGATGGCTCAATATCTTCGTCCGGGCGTGCTCGTGATCTCGCAAACGCGCTCGATTCATGAAGAGATTGCCACATTGCTAGCGGCGTTGCGCAAGGCCCGCGACTGGCAAAAACCGGCGCCGGCGACCACTTTCTCGAAAGAAACGCCGCCACAGCGGCCGGGCATCGAAGGCGACGATCTTAGGACGCTCGGCGCCGAAGCCGGGCATGAGCAGCGATTCCTGGGCGGCCAACGCTCACTGATTCAGCGCAAAGACGATTCAGTCGGCGAGGGGCGGAACGCCGCCGGGCACGGGATATTTTAAGGCGTTTTTCTCGAGCTTATCGGCCACCGTGGTCGCGATGTCCAGTTCCATGCGCGCCGCCAGCGCCAGCGCGTAGCACAGCACATCGGCCAACTCCTCGCCGATCGCCACGCGCTTCGCCGGGTCCCACACCGCGGCCGAAGCTTCCTCGGGCGTCAGCCATTGGAAATGCTCCATCAATTCGGCCGCTTCGATCGCCAAGCTCATCGACAGGTTTTTCGGAGTGTGAAACGGGCGCCACTTGCGCGCGTCGACAAACCGGGAGACCTGCTGCTTGAGAGCCTCGATACTCGTGGTCGTGTCCGACATGAAACCGTCTCTCCTCGGATTCGTGCTCTCGTGAGTTTTCAGCGAGTGGCGTCGCGCCTCGGGCGCCGCCGTTTGCGCTCGGGGTTTTGCTCGCGCCGGGGGTTGGACTCGAGCGCATTGTTTGGCTCGCGCTCGGGGTTCTGATCGAGATCCGTGTTGGGCTCTCCTTCGGGGCGGCTCAATTCCTTCAACAGCTCGGTCGTGCGCTCGGGCGAAGGCGCCTCCGCCCAATTGCCGACCCAGGTCGAGGCGAACCGGCCCTTTTCCTCCGGCATGCGAATGAACCACAGCGGCGAATTGAAGAAGATAATCTCTTGCTTGACGACGAGCCCATCTTCGCGCACCCAAAGCCGACTGCGCGGTTCTTCGTGTGAAGCGAGACTGGCGCCCGAATCGCAGCGGCACACCACCAAGTAGGTCATCGTCGGCACGCCGTTCCACAGGATCTTTTCGCGCCGCTCGACTTCGACCTGCAGGATTTCGATCGAATTCTTGGGCGGGCGAAAGAGATTGAAGGCCGGCATCGTCCAGCTTTGGCCGACCTTCAGTCCCGGCAATACCGACTGCGGCGAAAGCTGATCGCCGAGCAGCGCGCTCGACGGCAAATGCCGATCGTCTTTATAGATCGACTCGCCGGCCTGGCTGATGGCAAGCTGCACATGATTGCCATCGACGCGGCCGACGATTCGCAGCGCGTCGTTGAAGTCGTTGAGGCCCAGCCGCGATTCGAAGCCCACCAAGCGTCCGAGCGAATCGACATCCATCAATGTCACGGCCGACGTCGACAGCGCGCCGCGCCGCAAAAACGGCCGCAACATCGACCCCAACCAGCCCGGCGCGAGCTCTTCGAGCGGCAACTGCTGGAGAAAAATCTGGCCTTGGATCGCCATCATTTCGTCGGGCCGCCGCACCACGCGGCTGATCGCCCAACCGAGCGGCTCCTCGCGCCATCGAACCAGCCAACAGGCCGGCTGCATTTGGCGTTGTTCGGCGAGAATCGCTCGATAGTTCGGCGGCTCGCCGACATAAAAGGGCGGCAACACCTTGGTGAGCGCGAGCCAGCTCATGCTGCACAACCAAAACAGCACGACGGTTATATTGAACCAGCGGCTCGGCATGGGCTCGACTTTTGCAAATCCGCGAGGAATATCCGCCAAGAAGACGCATCGCCGCCGACCCACATTCGTCGCCCGCGGCTAGCTTTATTTTACCCCAGCCCGAAGCGGGGCGTCACTCCCCGCGGATCATCGCAGGAGCCAAGCGGCCAGGGCGTCGAGCTTGTCGGCCGCCGGCCCGGTGTCGAGCGACAGGTGGTCGTCGGCTCCGGCGGCATGGAAGGCGGCCGAGGCGAGCGGCATTGTGGATTCGCCCGCGAGCCAGAGCGGTCTTGGCGCCGCGAGCGCCAACAGGCCCGGCAGGTCGCCATATTTCACCACGCCGGGCAGCAGATTCAGATCACGAATGGATCGCAGCTTGGCGAAGCGAAATCCGGCGGTGTCGATCGCCGCCCGGTCGATCGCGTCGCCCGCCACGGCCAGCGCCGCCGCGGCCCAAGGCGCCGAGCCATCGGCGGCCACCAGCCAAACTTGTTCCGGCTTCTCGGCTTCGTAATTTCGGCAGAACGACACCACAGTGAGCACATCATGCGCCCGCCATGCCGGTAGCGAGTCGTTATAGCCCAAGGTGTAGCCGGCGAACTCGCGGGGATTTTCCACGCGCCGCGCTTCCTTGAGCGGTCCATCGCTTCCGACGAGCTCGCCCTGCCCGAGCACATCGACGCCCACGACCGTGACGCCGGCGTTGAGCAATCGCAAGATCGCCGAGCGCGGGCGCCGCTGGCGGTGAAGAGGCCGGCTTTGCCTTCGCCGCTGAGCCAGATCGCCACGCGATGCTTCCAGTCGTAGGGATGCAGGAACACGACCGGCAGTTCCTCGCCCTGGGGCTTGTTGCGCAGCCACCCGCTAAACTGCATCCAGTCGCGGCGATCGTCTTCGCCCCGCATGTCCCAGGCGATCGCCTCGGCCGGCGGCAAGCTCCGCCCGACAATCCCCTGGACCGCGCCGCCCACGACCCGGCGAAACTCGGCCAGACTCTTGGCGTCGCGCGGCGTGATGGCTTCGAGCTGCGCGTCGGCCTCACGCGTGATGGTGGCCAGCAGCGAGCGCTCGTGGTCGGGACCCGAGGGCGGAGGCCGATGCGCGTCGTCCCACACCGTGAGCTCGGCTTTCGTCAGCGGCTCGTAATCTTCTTCCAGCACCGGCGATTCGAAGCCGAGTTGCAAATGCCGATTGAAAAACTGATACATCACCTCGCGGCTGACATAATTGTAGTTATGTGGAAATTGCACGAGCGCCTGGGCCATGACCCGATCTTTGGCCCCGAGGAGCGTGTAAAGTTGCTCGAGCTCCGGCAGGCCACGGGTGGCGATCTCCTTGGTCCAGTCGTTGGCGGCGGTCATGCCGAGCGGTCGCGGGGCGACGAGAGCGGCGAACTCGATGTTGCCGGTGTGGACTCGCAAGAGCGAGGCGTTTTCGCAAGTGCAGCCGCCTTGCATGGCGGTCGACACCATCACGGCCGGAAAAGACACCGCCACGCGCGGGTCGATCGCCGAGAGAATCATTGTTTGCGTGCCGCCGCCGCTCGCGCCGGTCATGGCGATGCGCGCCGGGTCGACATCGGCGAGTGAGCAAAGCCAATCGAGCGCCGCGAGTGAATTTCGTGTTTGCAGTCCAAAAATGCTCTGCGCTCGCAGCTCGGCCTGAGCGCTGAAAAATCCCCAGCCGCGCGGACCATCGCCGCTGGCGAAGCCATCGAACTCAGGCCGCTGCTTCGCGAATTTATGCGCCAATTCAAACGAAATCTGTTGGCTATCGGCATAGCCGAGCATATCGTAGTTCAGCACCACGCAACCCATGCGGGCCAGTTGCACGCAACGCGCTTGCTCGGTGTGCCGACCGCCGACTTCAAATCGCTCGGCGCCGGCGGCGATCTGCCGACGAACCGCTTCGCCGCCGCAATCGGAAAACCGGCCATCGGCCAAATGCCCATGCGGACACAAAACGCCGGGGCGACGAACCGGCTTGTCGGCGGTTTCCGCGCCTGCCTTCGCGGCGGTCGGCAGCGGGCGGAATAAGCTGCCGGTGACAAAGTGACCAGGATAGCTTTCAAGGATCACGCGTTCGACCGTATAACCGGGCAGCCCTTCGCGCGCGGGCCGTTCGACGCGGCCATGAATCGTGGCCCGCGGCGTCGGACGCGGCGCGCTCCCCAGGTCGCCCGGCAGCGGCCATAAGCCGGCGGCGATGAGAATCTGGCGCCGCGTCTGCTCGCAGCGCTCGGCCCAGGCGTCGGCCGACGCGGGCACGGTGAAGGGGAAATAGCCGTCGAGCGTCTTGAGCGGCTCGAGCCTTCGATCTTGAGCCAATTCGCCGGCGCCCAAGAGCCGCGGCCCCGCGAGAGTCGGGCGAGGAGCTTCCGGCGATTGGGCCAGCGCATCGCGGGCGGTCGACGAGGCACAGCAGGCGACCATCGCCGCGAAGCACGCGATCGACAGCGGCCCGCGCGATGATCGGAAATCATGTTCAACGCCGAATCGCGCTCGCCGCCAACGGTTCATGGGTTCCTCGCATTGCGAATCGGGAGGGGAGAGCGGGCGAGCGCGGCGCGATATGCGGCGTGAGAAGGGGCCTTTTCCCAGCGAGCGGTTTCAATGCGCGATCGGAAGCGGCGCGGCGCCGCTCGTAGTTTGCTCCCGCTCCATCGCGCGAATCTCTTCCGTGATCTTCATCGAGCAAAACTTCGGGCCGCACATGCTGCAAAAATGCGCGCTCTTGAATGTGTCTTGCGGCAGGGTTTCGTCGTGCATCCGCCGCGCCGTTTCCGGGATCGAGCGACAGGCGAAATTGCTCGTTCCAATCGAAGTTGAAGCGAGCGCGGCTGAGGGCGTCGTCGCGATCCCGGGCCGCGGGCCGATGCCGGGCCACGTCGGCCGCATGCGCGGCGATCTTGTAGGCGATCACGCCCTGCTTCACGTCTTCGCGCTCGGGCAGGCCCAAGTGTTCTTTCGGCGTGACATAGCAGAGCATCGCCGCGCCGCTCCAGCCGGCGAGCGCGGCGCCGATCGCGCTGGTGATGTGATCGTAACCCGGCGCGATATCGGTCACGAGCGGGCCGAGCACATAGAACGGCGCTTCGTGGCAGACCTTGATCTGCCGCTTGATGTTCATGTCGATCTGATCCATCGGCACATGACCGGGGCCCTCGACCATGACTTGCGTGTTCTTGGCCCAGGCGCGCTGCGTGAGCTCGCCCAGGGTGTCGAGCTCGGCGAATTGGGCGGCGTCGCTGGCGTCGGCGAGCGAGCCGGGCCGCAGGCTATCGCCCAGGCTCCAGGTGACATCGTGGGCGTGCATGATGTCGCACAGGTCCTCGAAATGAGTGTAGAGCGGATTCTGGAGCCGGTGTTTCATCATCCATTTCGCGATCAGCGATCCGCCGCGGCTCACGATGCCCGTCACGCGACGCGTGGTCAGCGAAAGATGTTCGAGCAAAATTCCGGCATGGATCGTCATGTAGTCGACGCCCTGCCGCGCCTGGTGCTCGACCATGTCGAGAAAGTCTTGCGGCTTCATGTCGCAGATATCGTCGAGCTGCTGCACCATTTGATAGAGCGGCACCGTGCCGATCGGAACCGGCGAGGCGTCGATGATCGCTTGGCGAATGCGGTCGATATCGCGGCCGGTCGAGAGGTCCATTACCGTGTCGGCGCCGAAATGCACCGCGGTGTGCAGCTTTTCGAGCTCGCCATCGATATCGCTCGTCACGGCCGAATTGCCGATGTTGGCGTTGATCTTGGTACGGGCGGCAATGCCAATGCCCATCGGCTCGAGCCGGCCGGCCAAATGCTGCTTGTTGGCGGGAATCACCATTCGGCCTCGCGCCACTTCGTCGCGAATCGTTTCCGCGGCGATTTGTTCGCGTTTGGCGACATATTCCATTTCCGGAGTCACGATGCCGGCGCGGGCTTGTTCGATCTGCGTCATGGAAGAGCCATTTCCCAGAGATTGAAATAGGAATGCGAGCACGCGCGGCGCGGCGCCGGTGCTCGGCTGAGCCCATCCTAACGAGCGAGGGTTGAATGTCAATTCGCCTCAAAACCTCGGAGCGCCCGCCGAGGGCGGTGGGCCACGCCGATTCCGAGGCCGCTGGCCAGAGCGTGCCGCTGGCGCCGGTGGTAACGATTCGCCGGCCTCGGCGCCGGGGGCGATTCTCGCGGCCCGCGACCTCTCGCCCCCCGGAACGATCCGCATGAGCCGGAACGTTCGTGCGGCATTTGACTTACCTGACGCTCAAACTAGCTTTTGATAGCAGCCTGATGCGCCGCGAAGCATTCGTGGCCCGGGGGCTTTCGTTGCCGCTGGCTGCTGGAATTTCGCCGCCATGTTCCTGCCACATGCTTCGGGGGCGCCGCAACGTGTCTCAATCCTTGAACTCCCAAGTCGATCGATCGCCGCTCGACGCCGCGCCTCCGCTCACCGAGCGGTTGACCGAGGTGGCCGCTTTGATCGACCAGTTCGACGCCGCCACCGCGACACTTGTGCCCCAAGCCGCCGAGTTGCATCACGAAAATCGCTTGGCCGAAGCACGGCTCGGGCTCGCCGGCGCCTTGTTTCTCGCCATGCGATCGAAACACTTGCCCACGGCTTCGCATAGCCTGCGGGTGGCGCTCGGGTGCTCGGCGTGGGCATATGCCTTGGAGATGGATGAAACTTCACGCGACGAACTCGAAATCGCCGCGCTCTTGCATGATATCGGTAAGCTCGGCGTGCCCGATGCGATTCTGCTCAAGCCGGGCCTGCTGCTGCCCGATGAAATGGGGATCGTCGATCGGCACCGCCTCGTGGGCCTCGATATTCTCCGCAGTTGCTGCACTTCGGCCAATATCCTGGAAATCGTGCGCCATGCGCCCGCTTGGTTCGATGGCTCACGGGCCGGCTATCCGCTACGGGCTCAAGAAATTCCGCTCGGATCACGAGTGCTGGCGATCGTCGACGCGTTTGACTCGATGACGACCGATCAGGTGTATCGCCGCGCGATGTCGCACGATCGGGCGATGAGCGAACTGTACGGCGGCGCGGGCAATCAGTTCGATCCCGATCTGGTCAAGGTATTCAGCGTGGTTCACGACAATGTGGACCTGCAAACCCGTGTTGCTCGGCGGTGGCTCACGGAGCTCGACCCGCGTTCGGCCGATCGGCTTTGGCAATGGAAGCCCGCGGCCCCGGCCACGGCCGACTTGCCGTTCGATGTGTTTCAGCAAAAGCTGCTCGAAAACATGCACGACGCGGTGGTGTTCGTCGATCGCACCTTGAAGATCACGCTTTGGAATCGTGGGGCCGAACGCCTCACCGGTCTGGCGCGGCCAGCGTGATCGATCATTCGTGGTCGCCCGAGCTGATCCAACTGACCGACGACTGCGGCGATGAGCTGTTGCCCGGCGACTGCCCGGTGCGCTATGCGATTCAAAGCGGGGCTCAATCCCTGCGGCGGCTGACGATCCATGGTCGCAGCGGCCGGCTGGTGCAAGTGGATATGCACGCGGTGCCGGTCGTGGATAAAGACGGCGTCACGCATGGCGCCACCGTGGTGCTGCACGACGCCTCGCCCGAGGCCTCGCTCGAAAAACGCTGCCAATCGCTGCACGACCGGGCCACGAAGGACCCGCTCACGCAAGTGGCGAACCGGGCGGAGTTCGATCGGGCGCTTGAAATCTTCGTCAAGGAGCATCTCGAGCGCTGCTTGCCTTGCAGCCTCGTGATTTGCGATATCGATCATTTCAAACGCATCAACGACACCTACGGGCACCCGGCCGGCGACGAGGCGCTGAAGAGCTTCGCTCAAATGCTCAAGGGCTTCTGCCAGCCCGGCGATCTCGCGGCCCGCTACGGCGGCGAGGAATTCGTGCTCCTGTGCGCCGATTGCAACAACAGCACGGCGGCCGATCGGGCCGAGGAGATCCGCCGCGCGGTGAGTCAGTTGCCGCAACCCGCGCTACGCGGCCAGTGCATCACGGCCAGCTTCGGCGTGACCGAAGTGCAACACGGCGACACGCCCGCCACGATGCTGCGCCGAGCGGATCGGGCGCTGCTCGAAGCGAAGCAGCGCGGCCGGAACATGGTCGTGCAGCTTGGCGGCGGAATCGTCGCGGCCGACGAACCGGCTCAGCGGCGCGGCTGGTTTGGCCGCGGCGGCAATGAGCTCCTGGTCGAGAAGTGGATGAGCACGATGGTGCCGATGCAGGTGGCGATCGAAAAGCTGCGCGGCTTCGTGATGGACCACTTCGCGGAGATCGAATCGATCGATGGCGAGACGATTCATTCTGCGTATCGAAGGCCAGCGGCAGCCGCTCCTGCGCCGCAGCGGCGACCGCGCGGTGCCGTTTCTCGTCGAAATTCGACTCACGGAGGAAGGTCAAGACGCCTCGGAAGACGGCACACTGCCCAAACGCCATGTGCGCACCCAGATCTACGCGGCGATTCGCCCGAAGCGCCATCGCGACCGGCGTCGGGCCGATTCGACCGAGCGGGCGCGGCTCGTGATGGCGAGCATCAAGAGCTACTTGATGGCCACCGAGGAAACGCCGCCGGTCAAACCCAAGCCCGCCGAAGGCCTGCGCCGCGCAGCTCCTGCCCGGCTTTCTCAAGCGGCGCGGTTAGTCGTGCGGCGAGGCTCGGCGCGGCGGCCGCGCGCGTCGCTCAACTGCGGAAGCCTTCGTGGCACTGGCTGCACGATTTGTCGATCTTGCCGCTGGCGGCGCGGGCCGCGTCGTAGTTCTTGCTCTTGGCCGCTTCCGACACTTCGATCGCCGCGGCGCGCATATCCTTGGCGAACTTTTGGTAGCCCTGATCGTCGGCGAATTCGTAGCCTTCGCGGGTAATCACTTCGGCGATCGCGGCAATCAACTCCGCTTCCTTGAGCACCTTTTCTTGGTTCTTATTGAAATCGCCGGCGCTCGCCATGCTCGTGGCCACGGTCTGCTGCTGGGCCATTTCAAGCCTCTGCATCAGCGGCGGCCGGCCCGCCACTTTGTCCCAAACCGCCTTCACTTCGACATTCGGCACCGAGGGCCCGCCGCCGCCGCGGACCAGGGTCTCCAGTTCGTCCTTCCGCAGCTTGGCTTCGTTGTACGAAGCATCCGTGCCGACTTTGCAATTGAAGCCGGTGCGGGCCAGCAACTCGCGCATGCTGGGTGCTTCTTTCTTCCACCGCACTTCGCCATCGTATTCGGCGATAATCCCAAACAGCAACGCGAGCTCGGAGAGCAGGCGTCGGGCATCCTTGTAACCGCCGCCCTTGAATGGCGCGGGCAGAGTGATCAGCTCGCTGAATTTCTTTTGCGTCGTCTTGATTTCGTCTTCGAGCTCCTCGGAGCCGATGAGCTTGCTCCAGGCATAGGAGCCACCGGCAGCGGCGCCCGAGTCGGCTTCGGCCATGCCGGCCGGAGCGCCCGCCGCGGGGCCAGCGCCCGGCGCCGGGGGCCGGACGCTCGCCCTCGAGCTTTTCGCGCATCGGTGAAAAACGCTCCACTCACGCTCGACGACCAGTGTGGCGGCTTGGCCCGCTTGATCGCGCCGGCCCAGAGCGTCGCCGCCATCAGCAGGAGCGCCAGAGTCAAACCGCAGGACTTCCAAAGGGCATGCCGCATCGCGCGTGATCTCCCAGGGGGCTGCAACACTTCGGGCTTGTTCAACGGAACGCGCCTCGAAAACGCGCCGAGGCCCGCGGCGGAACCGCCGCCGCCGATAACGATTTTATTATCGCTTGAACCGCGCCGTTTTTGAAGTCCTGCGATTCAGTTCACATTCTTCGCCCTATCCGCCAGTTCGCCACTCCGCCAGTACGGCCTGTCCGCCAGTTCGCCCGGTCGGCGGGTGCGCGAAAGCCGGATTTCGATTATGATGCAAGTTCGACCAGGGCGCCCGATGGCGCCGCGCGGCTTCGCGAGGATTTTTTAACGATTTTCCGTTTCCGATCGGCTTGAAGACTCGAAGGCTGCGCATGAACGACGGATCGCAAAGCTCGCGACGCGACTTTCTCCGCGGCAAAGCGCTCGCCGACGCCCTCGGCCAGCTCTCCGACGCGCTGCGCCGCCGCTGCCCGATCCGACATCCGATCCGCTGGCCGAGCGCCCAACCGATCTCGACGTCGACTTCCCCGACCGCGCGCGAGTGGTGAATCTGGTGCGGTTCGAGCGCGCCGCGATGGCCTGCAAATTCGAATTCGTCTTCAACGCCGGCCAGCACCCCGCGAGCACCCCGGCCGCCCTGGCCGCGCTGGACCTTGTCGACCGGCTCGAGGATCAACTCTCGGTTTATCGGGCTCATAGCGAGATCAGCCAAATCAATGCCCATGCGTTCGCGGCGCCGGTCGCGGTCGAGCCACGACTCTTGGCCTTGCTCGCCGACGCGTGCCGGTTGCATGGGGAAACGCAAGGCGCGTTTGATATCACGGCCGGCCCGCTCTCGGCGACATGGGGTTTTTCGCGCCGCGCGGGCGCGATGCCCAGCCCGGCGCGAATCGCGGCGGCTCTCGAGCGCGTCGGCTGCCAGTATCTGCAATGCGATCTGGCCGAGGGCCGCATTCGCTTCTCGCGGCCCGGCGTCGAGATTAATCTGGGAGCGATCGGCAAAGGCTACGCGCTCGATCGGGCCGCCGAACTGATCGAGGCCGCGGGAGTCGATGACTTTTTGCTTCACGGCGGAAATAGCAGTGTGCTGGCCCGGGGAGCCCATGGCGGCTTGCCGCGCGAAGTGGGCTGGCGGATCGGAGTGCGCAATCCGCTGCGGCCGGAGCGGCGCCTGGGGCAACTGTTTCTCAGGAATCAGGCGTTGGCCACGAGCGGTTCGGGCACGCAGTTTTTCATGCACGAAGGCCGGCGATATGGACATATCCTCGATCCTCGCTCGGGCTGGCCGGCCGAGGGAGTGCTCTCGGCGACGGTCGTGGCCCCCACGGCGTCCCTGGCCGATGCGCTCTCCACCGCCTTCTATGTGCTCGGTCCGCGGGCGGCGGGCGAATTCTGCTCGCGAAATCCGGAAATCGGTTGCTTGATCGTGTCGCCGGGAGCGCGGAGCGGAGAACTGCGAATCCATGCGTGCTCGCTGGCCGAAGGCCAATGGTCGCCATCGGATGGATAAGGCCGGCGCGTTCGGATTGGCCAGCGCCGCGGGCCGGCGGACGGGATCGCTCGGGACCGCGGCGCTCGCAAAGCCCGGTTCGCCACGTTTCGCGGTCGTCGCGCCCGCTCGACAGCCCTTGCGGTTGTCTGTCATATTTTTGGAGTTCGGAATCGCCCGACCGCGGGGATCGACTGTTACATAGCAAGCCGGAGTGTTCGCAAACTTGGATATTCTAACTCCCGGCTCTTACGGGCTGATTATTCTCGTGCTGATTCTCACGGGCGCGGGACTCCCGGTGCCCGAGGAATTGCCGATTCTCTATGCCGGCTACGCCGCGTCGATCCAGCAGCTCTATTGGCCGTGGGCGCTGGGGTCGTGTTTCATCGGCGCGCTTCTGGGCGACTGCGTGCTGTATTCGATCGGCTATCACTTCGGCCACACGCTGGCGATGAAGCATCCGCGGATCGCCAGCTTGTTGCACGCGGAGCGCGAGAAGCGAGTGGAAAAATGGATCGAGCGGCACGGGCTCAAGGTGCTGCTCGTGGTGCGGTTCATGGTGTTTCTGCGGGCGCCGGTGTATCTGGCGGTGGGCATATTGCGGATGCCGATGCGGCGGTTTGTGTTGATCGACTCCTTTTGCGCGGCGGCCGTGGTGAGCACGTTCTTCGGTCTGAGCTATGCCTTTGGCAAGAAGGCCCAGCCCTATATCGAGCGGTCCGAATGGCTCTTCACGATCTTGGTGCTGCTGGCGGTTGGCGCGGCCGTGTTTTGGGCCTGGCGAAAAAGCCGCGCGGCTTCGACATCGCTGGCCGAGATGGTGGAAGAAGCCGCCGAAAAGTTCGCGACGCCCGAGCCCCCGCCCGGCGACGAATCAAACCCCGCCGAGCCCGCCGCGAGCGAGCCGAAGCGGCAAGACTAAAGCCGGCGGACGAGTTTTCCACGTTTGGCACTCAGGCGAAGAGCGCCTCGACCGGCCGCCCCTTGCCGTCTTTGGTCACATAGAACGGTCGCGACTCGGTAAGGTACGAGTGATTCGCCGGAATGCCGAGCGCGCGATAGAGCGACGCGTGGAAGTCGATCAGATTCACCGGCTGCTCGATGGGAACCATCGGATGGGCGTCGGCCGTGCGACCATGCACGAGCCCCTGCTTGATGCCGCCGCCGAAGAGTAGGCGCAATTCGCGCTGCTGAAGTGGCCGTGAAAGCCATACATTTTCTCGTCGGCGATCACGAGATCGGCGCCCGACTGGCGTTCGGCGAAACCGATCGGTTCGATGCCGGCCTTGGGCTGATTGGCGACCGTGCGGCCGAATTCGCTGGCCACGACCACCAAGGTGCGCTCGAGCAAACCACGCTGGGCGAGGTCGCGAACGAGCTGGGCGATCGGGCCATCGATCTGCCGCTTCATCTCCGAGATCCGCGCGCTGCCGTTTTCATGCGTGTCGAAACCGCGGAAGGCGCCGTATTGATATTCCACTTGCACGAACCTCGCCCCGGCCTCGACCAACCTGCGCGCAGCAGCAAGCCTTGGCCAAACCGCTTGCCGTGGAAATAGTTCTTGTCGATCAGCTCCGAGGCCGCGATTCGGGGCGCATAGGCGGCCAAGGTCTCGGGCGATTCGTCGCGGGTGAATTCGAAGGCCCGCTTCACCGGCGAGTCCATCAGCCGGCGCTTGGCCGAGCATCTTCATGTAAGCGGCCACTTTGCCCGAAGCGCGCAGGCCCTCGGCCGAGAGGCCATGCAGCTTGCCAAGATATTCGAGCTTGCGGTCGAGCTGGGCGCGATCCATGCCCGCCGCGGCGCCGAGCGTGGCGAGGCCGGCGGCCGGATCGGGAATCATCAGCGGGGCATGTTCAGGTCCATAAAAGCCGGGGCCGACCGCCTCGTGGAGAAATTGCTTTTCGGTGTCGCTCGTGTCGATATCGCGGCCAATATAGATATACGGCGGCGCCTCGGCCACGCGCGGTCCCAGCGTGCGCCCGACAACCGCGCCGATGCTGGGCGCTTTGACACCCACCGGAAACAGATATCCGGTGAGCATGGCGTATTGCGCCTTGAGATGCACGGCGCCGAACTTGGTTTCGCTGGTCAAGCTCCGCACAAGCGCGCCGCGGTTCATGACCGAAGCGATCTGCTCGAGCCCTTCGCCGAAGCGAAGCCCGTCGACGCTCGTGGGAATCGAAGGACATGTGCCAAGCAACTGGTCGCCGCGCATGCCGGGCTCGAACGGCGTGTGGCGTTTGATGTCCCAGCAATCGTTTTGGGCGATGCCACCCGGCAGCCAGATGAAAATCACGCTGTCGGCCGTGGCCCGTGGCCGGGCCGGAACGGAGGCCGCGCGCGATCGCCGGCAGCGCGCTTCGCCCTAGCAGGGCCGCGCCGGCCAGCGCTCTGCGCCGCAAGACTTCTCGTCGAATGATGGGGCGAGTATCGCTCATACAGTCAGAATCTTCACGAAGTTCAGCGGCCGTCACGATATTTTCGCTTTGGCGAAACCGTATCCACCAAGAGCGCCGGCGCCGAACGACATCAAATGCAAAACGATTTTCTCGACGAGCTCGCCCTTCTGATATCCGAGAAAGAGCCACGAGATTCCGAAAAACGCGATGAGGGTCCCGGCAAAATAGAGGCGATTGCTGTCGTGGTTTCGCTTTCGCTCGCGATCATTCGCTTCGAGCAACTCCGTGATATGTGCCGGCTCGAGTTTTTGCACAAACTCATTCGGCGCGGGGCCCATCGCAAGCTGGACCGAAGTGAATGATTGCGTCGCCCGCGCCACGGCTGCTCGAATCACCTCGGGCGGAAGCTGGTCGATTGGCTGCCGGCTCGGTTCATCTCGCGCTTTTTCAGCGTCTAGCGATTCGTCTGGAGATGCCATCAGCCGGATCGCCTCATGTCGTGTTGCGATTGACGAATGATTGACTCGATTTGCGCGGACACCGAGCGCCAAGCAGGCCAAAACGCTTCCCCGGCCATTCGCGCGAACTGCTGCGCCGCAAGTTGGCGGACAATTTCCTCTTGAACGAGCGCGCTCACTTGCGCCGCCTCGGCCGGCGTCAGTGAGCTTCGTTGAGCGGCTGGGTCGTTGACGATCATGGCTTTGCCCTTTGAATTTTCCCGCGGAATTTCATCGTATTGCGCACACGGGCGCGATTCCAGCACTGTCGCGAAAGACTAGCATCTTTCCAATGTTTCGGCAGCGCCGCGGATCACCCGCGCGTTTTTCAATTACAGTAGATCGAGAATCCGCTGCCGCGATAAGTTGTTTCTGTGTATTGGGTTATTCTGTTTTCTGTCGCTTCGGCATCGCCGCAGCTCGCGTGGCTTAGGGAATTGGACACTTCAAGGCGTTCGCTGGATTATTTAATGAACTCGAACTCCGGACTCATGAACAGGACCGCGTGGAGGTCCTTGACCCCATCGGCAATCGAGGGCGAGCTGGCCAGGAACGCGTGCGCCAGCCGCTTTTCCTCGAGCGATGGCGCGCGGCCCAACACCGCATGATACACGCGCTCGACCACGGGCCGCATGTCTTGCTTGCGGAGCGGCCGGGAAAACACGGCGCTCGCTTCGATCATCTCCGGCAGTTCATGGCCATTGAGCAGCTCGATGCCAGGGGCAACGAGGTTTCATCGCTCCGCGCGGTGCTGATCTCGCCACGCGAAGCCGGCTTGCCCAGCGCTTGGCCGAGCGCCGTGCTGCTGGCGTCGAGATAGGCTCGCTGCGTCGAGTTCAGCTCGCCGGTGGTCGCCATGCGCACACTGTCGAAGAACTGTTCGGCCGTCAAGCGTCGCGAAGTCGGCGAGCGAAAATATCGCGGCGCGGCGGGCGCCGCCGGGTCGAAGCGGTCTTCGAGCCGTGGGTCGTAGGACCGTTGATACGCCTGGCTGGTTAGAATTCGCCGCGCCGTGTGCTGAATATTGTAGCCATGCGTCACGAAATCATGCGCTAGCCAGTCGAGCAGCGCGGAGTTCACGCCGGCCAGTTCCGGTCGGTAGTCGTCGGCCGGCTCAAAGAGCCCGAGACCCAAATATCGCTTCCAGAGTCGATTCACCAGGCTCTTGGAGAAGCGATCGTTGGCCGGATCGGTGATCGCCTGGGCCGCCAGTCGCAATCGAGCCGCAAGCACTCCGGCGTCGCCCGAACCGTCACTCGACCCCGCGGGGCTCGCCGCCGGCGGCGCCACGGGTCGACTGCCGGCCAGCGTGAACGGAAACCTCGCCGCGATGAACTGGCCCGAATGCACATCGCAGCGCACTCGCTCCAGATCGCGCGGAGCAAACATGCTGGCGAATCCGAGAAACCGATCTTGAGTCCATTCGGGATGTTCGAAGTGGTCGTGGCAACTGGCGCATTTCATCGACGTGGCAAGAAACAATTGCCCGATGTTCGACGCCGTTTGGAGCGTGACGGCAAGGTCTTCGTTGCGGATATATTCGATGTGGTATTTCGTGCCGAAGAGGTCTTCGTCTTGCCCCTGCTTGCGGCCGGGCATGCTTGGGTCGATCAGCTCGGCCACCATCACATCATAAGGCTTATTGGCCATGAAGCTGGCGACGATCCAGGCGCGATAGTTTCCATGGGTGGGAATGCCGCCTTGGGCGACGACCGTTTGGCTGCCGAGCGCGTCTTCCCAAAAGGGCGCCCGAATGCGCGGCGTAGTCGGCCCGCCGGGCCAGGAGCAGATCGACCAGCTTGGCTCGCTTGCGCGACGAAGAATCGGCCAAAAATCGATTCAGTTCCAGGGAGGAGGGAATCACGCCCACCACATCCAAAAACACCCGGCGGGCGAAGGTCGCGTCGTCGCACGCGTGGCTCGGGCGCTCGTCGGTCGAGAATTTCGACCAGCCCGCCGCGAGAAACCGATCGATCGGGTTTTCGTCGGCCGGGTTCTCGTCGGCCGGCGGCTCGGGCGGCGCGGACAAAAGACGCATCCGCTCGGTTCGCCGTTCGATGAGCCGCGACTCGCTATTGTCGTCGTCGGCCGCGCGCACGAAGCCAACGGCACACGCCGCGGCGCCCGCCAAGCCGAGCGCGCGAATCGCGAGCGACCAGGAAACGCGAACCGGCGGGCCGAGGCAAAAACGGCGCATGCAAAACCCACTATCGGCGTCGTGGGGCCAAGACAATTACTTCAACGAGTTGTACGAAGGGCCGTTGATGTCTTGATCGCCCAGGATTTCGAAAATCACTTTGAATTTCGCCTTCGCCCCATTGGCCACGCGCAGAGTGTGCGGCGAATAACGCACCGCCTGCTTGGCGAAGGGATCGTAGAACCGATCGCCTTTCTGGAAGATCGGGCGATATTCCGACATCTCGCCGAACCAGGCTGGTCCCACGACTTGAGCCGGAATCCAGTGGCCCACGCCCTTCCTGTCGAGCAAGTAGAACTCCGGATAGTTGTGACCGGCCGCCGTGCCATCGACCCACACGGTGCGAGCGCCAATGTTCGTGATGCGGCACATGCTCACGAAGAGCGCGGTGAGCTCCTCGCAGTCGCCACAGCGATTTTCCACGGCGAAGCAGCGCCCCGCGAAAGTCGCCGCGCTCGAACTTCACATTGTCGCGATTCCATTCCCAAAACGAGCGCACCTCGTTCCACGCCCCGCTGTCGGCCGACTCCTTGCGCAGCTCCTCGGTCAGGGCGATGATCTTCGGATGCTTGGTCTCGAGGCCCGGCGTGATGCCCGAGATTTGATCGCGCAGCTCCGAGGGTGTGTGCTTCGGCAGGCTCAATTCCTCGGGCGGAAGCTGGAACTCCATGCGATACCGCGTGACCTCATAAAGCCGCTCGACCGTGGCGGTCTGGCCAGCCGCGATGCTGGCGAGATTCATCTTCAGCACGGTGCGCTGCCCGGGCGACACTTGCTGCGTGATCTGCGCTCCCGGAGGAATCTTCTCGCTCACCAGGCGAACTTCTTGCTCGGGCCAGTCGATCGGAATCGGCCCGATCGCCGACACGCCCACGAGATCGGCTTCGCCGGCCTCGACCTTGAAGCCGACCTTCACGCGATAGGTGCGCGGGTCGGTGTATTTCATCGCCGGATCGCGAACCACTTTTTGCGTGGCCGACTTGAGGCGGGCCTTGGTTTTGGCTCGCTCATCGGCTTTGGCGGCGGCTTCGATCGCGCGAGATTCGTCGAGTTCGGCGTCGCCAGTATCGGCGGCCGGTTGTTTTTGCGGCTCGCTTTTCCAGGACTGGCCTTTTCGGGGCTCGTCGTTTTGTCGAGCGGCGGCGCTTGAGCACGCACCGCGCTCGGGGAGAACGCAACCAGCAACATGGCGGCCGAAGCCAACAGCGCGAGCGGGGCGAGGCGGCTTTTCATCGCTCCCTCTCGGTTCGATCGATCGAACATTGCGACCCCTTTCAATGGCGCTCGAATCACGCCGGTGGGGAATTCAAAGTAGCCCAGCGAACCGTCTTCCCCGCGACGCCCGATATCGTTGGCAATATAGGTAGTATGGCGCGGTGCGCTCGGGGTGTCAAAGAAAGCGCGCCTACCCGGCCGAGCGGAAAAAACGCCGCGGAAAATCATTTACCCTATTGGGAAACGATTATGCGTATCGCGACGCCGGGGAGAGCCACTCCAAAAAACAAGGGGATGGAATTCGGAGGCCCCGAGGCCCCTCTTTCCATCCCCCAACGCAAATAATCAGTCTGTCGCGCCCCAGAGTCATGTGGCCGCGGCTCAATATGCTCCGCGGGCGCGCGCGTCGGCCGGTCGGAGACCGAACGTGCCGAAGAACTGACCCTGCCGCATGCCGGCGGCTTGGCTATAGGCGGCCCCGACCGAGTTGTTCCCATAATTGGGATAGTAGGGCCACACATTCGTGGTGCGCGGATAATACGAATACGATCGCACCGGGGCGGTGCGATAGTACCGCTGCGGAGCATTGCCCGCCGCGAAAGCGTCCATGCCGCTCGCCGCGAATAGCGAAAGCGCGAGGCTCCCGGAAGTAAGAAGCGATAATGTCCAGCGTCGCATGATCGAGATCTCCCTGATAAGGTCCTGGCCGCCAAATGCTCGGCGACCGAATCTCCGGTCGACCAAAGGGGATCGCCGCCCCCGCCTACGACAATTTTACGGCGAGGCCGGAAATGTCGAATCGCGAAATGCCGAGATAAACGGTTCGTAATCCATCCGCCGCGATCCGAATATGCGACTGACGGGGGGGCTCGGGCGGGGGTCGATGAAAAAGCCCGGTCGGCGCCGGCCCGCGGGTGCGTGGCCGGCGCCGCCGGACTTTCCAGATTCACCGCCAAGAACCGCGGTCGCGCCGCCTGACGACGGCCGCCGCCAACCGGGCGATCCGAGCGTTAAAACACTTTCGTCACACCCGGCACGGCCGCCGGGTAGATGCCGTCGGGGCCGGGCAGCACGAGCGGCGTGGCGTTAAACGCGAAGTCGCTTCGGCATGATCTTGACTTGCGAATTGATCGCTTCGTCCCAAGTGACCACCTTGCCCGAATAGGTCGCCATGCGTCCGAGAATGGCGGTCATGCTGCTGTGGGCGCCGCGTTCGGCTTCGTTGATCGGATTGCCGGAGCGAATGCTGGCATACAGATCTTCGTGCTCCTGGTGATACGGGTTCGGGTTGTCGCCCTTGAACTTGTATTCGACGGCGCCGGTGATCGAACCATTCACATCGCTCTTGCCCTTCGTGCCGATCGCGAATTCATCGACGATCGCCCAGGCCCCGGGAATGTGGCGGCACTGGCTGAACATGCGCGAGCCGTCGGCGTATTCGAACTCGACCGTGTGATGGTCGAAGATTTCGCCGTAGTCCTTGCCGCTGCGCACTTCGCGTCCGCCCATGCCGTTGGCCTTCACCGGATGCTGGTCTTTCATCACCCAGTTGCCGACGTCGAGGTTATGGATGTGCTGCTCGCAGATTTCGTCGCCGCTGAGCCAGGCGAAGTAGTACCAATTGCGGACCTGGTATTCCATTTCGGTCTGATCCGGTTGGCGCGGCTTGACCCACACGCCGGCGCCGTTCCAATACACGCGAGTGTACTGAACATCGCCGATCGCGCCGTCGTGCAATGCGCTTGATGGTTTCGATGTAGCTGTTCTGATGCCGGCGCTGCAAGCCGACACCGATCGCGAGGCCCTTCTTCTTGGCTTCGGCCGCGCTCTCGAGCACGCTCCGCACGCCGAATTGCTCCGTGGCTACCGGCTTCTCCATGAACACATGCTTGCCGGCCTTGACCGCGGCGGCCAAGTGAATCGGGCGGAAGCCCGGCGGCGTGGCGAGAATCGCGAGGTCGATGCCCGAGTCGATCGCCTTTTGATAGGCGTCCACGCCCACGAACTTCCGATCCTCGGGCACTTCCACGCGGTCGCCGAACTTCTTGAGTTGGTTGTAGCAGCCATCGAGCCGATCACGAAACGCGTCGGCCAGGGCCACGACCTTGAGGTTCTGCTTGGTGCTCATGGCGTCGCCCACGGCGCCGGTGCCGCGGCCACCGCAGCCGATCAGGGCGATTTTGATGGTATCGTCGCCGGCGGCATGCGCGCTGCGGCCGATCGAAAGCGTGCTGGCCAGCGCGCCGCCGACCGCCAGCGCGGTCGAGCTCTTGAGAAAATCCCGACGCGTGCCGCCGGCCGCGTCGCGAGAAATCGAATCGGTCATCGCAAAGGTCTCCAAGGTTCAAAGGGGGGAAAGTAAGCGGAGTTCGTGTCCACGCGACAGCGCATCAGTGTCCATCGCCACGTGAGCCGAAGCAAGTATTTTCGGCCCGGCGTCTGGACGGAAAGCGAAATGGCTCAATCGCCTTTGTCTTCGTCGGAGCCAGCCTCCCAGAGCTGCTGCTTTTCGGCCGCGCTCGGCTCATGCAGGGGCGCACGACGCGGAAACCTAGAAACTGGGCGTCGGTGAAATACCAAATGCTCTGCGGAATCTGTGGGTCTTGCTGCTTCCAATCGCGGTTCGAGGGCCGCCGGGCCGCCGAACGCAGCCGATCAGCCTCGTCGTCCCACGAGCCGCCACGCGCGACCTGCGGATAGAGTTTCTTGGGAACAGCCAAGGGGTTCTTCACCGATTTGCCCTCGAACTGTTTGTAGAACGCGGCGTCGTGGGCGTCGAGCGTCCATTCGGCCACATTGCCGTGCATGTCGTAAAGTCCCCAGGCATTGGGCTTTCTGGTCGCCACTTTGTGATAGGCTTCGTTGCTATTCAGCGCCGCTCCAGGCATATTCATCGAGCTTCATCGGGTCGTCGCCAAACGAATAGGCGGTCTTCGAGCCCGCGCGGCAGGCGTATTCCCACTCCGCTTCGGTCGGCAGCCGGTAGTAACGGCCGGTCTTGGCACTGAGCCACTTGCAATAGGTCTTGGCCGCCAATTGGGTCATCGAGATCGCCGGGAAACCATCTTTGCCCATGCCGAAGCTCATGTCGGTATAAGGCTTCGTCGGCCGGGTTACGGCGTCGGCCGCTTTGTCGAGATCGGTCGTCGGCTCGCTGTTCACCGCGCGCCGCTGGATGTCGAGGTTAAACATCCAGATCTCGTATTCGCCCCAGGTGACTTCGTGTTCTTCCATCCAAAACGGCTCAATCACGACCTCGTGCGGCGGGCCTTCATCCTCGCCGCGACCGGCTTCACTGGCCGGGCTGCCCATCATGAACTTGCCGCCCGGAATCGGAACCATTTTGAATGTGACCAGCGTGTTGGCGATCACATCGGTGTAGGGTTTCATCTCGGCCTGGGTCGTGGCCGAGGCATCGGCGACTTTTTTGGGATCGAGATATTCAACTGCCCGCGAAACTCGCGTGCCCACGAGCGCCGCGACCAAAGCCAAAGCCAAGCGGACGCTCGCGGCGCGGCGGCTGGTTTGCCGATTCACATTTCGGCGTAGTACGCTAATCATGGAGATCGTGTCCTGTGAAGTTCGTTCGGGTCCGAGTTATCGAAACCGAGAAGTCATGTCCAACGCATCGAATTCGCCGGAGCGGGTTCCATCATGGAGCGCGGGCCAGAGCCGGAAAATCGCGACAAGCCGGCGCCGACCAGGGACCGCGCTCGCCTTCATGGTCGCGTGGTCGGTGGGGTGGGGAGGGATAGCCGCCGTGCGCCGGCTACCCGACCGCCCAGGGTGCCGAGCGATTCGAATATCGCGAGATTCACATGGGGGTCGCATTCAAGGTCCTACTATACGCAGCCGATAAGCCCGCTGCAAACAATGCCGCCCAGGCGGTGTTCGACCGCATCGCCGCGCTGGACCAGGCGATGAGCGACTACAAACCCGACAGCGAGCTGAGCCGCTTGTCCGACGCCGCGCCCTGCCCCCAGGGTGTGCCGGTGAGCGAGTCGCTGTGGCTCGTGCTTTCGCGGGCCCAACTTCTGGCCGAGCAGTCGGGCGGGGCGTTTGATATCACGGTCGGGCCCTATGTAAAACTCTGGCGCCGCGGCCGGCGGCAAAAGGAATTGCCCCGGCCCGAGGGCTTGGCCGAAGCCGCTCGGGCCGTGGGCTACAAAAACTTGGAGCTCGACTCCGAGAACCATCGCGTCCGGCTTTTGCAACCGGGCATGCGGCTCGACCTGGGCGGCATCGCCATGGGCTACGCGGTCGATGAGTCGCTGGCCCTGTTGCGCGCCGCGGGAATAAGCTCGGCGCTGGTCGACGCGAGCGGCGATATCGGCGTGAGTGCTCCGCCGCCCGGAGTGCCGGGTTGGAAGATCGGCATCGCCCCGATGGTTCCCGGTGGGCCGCCCAGCCGAATTCTGCTGCTGGCCAACGCCGCGGTCACCACGTCGGGCGATGCGTATCAGTTCGTCGAAATCGCGGGCCGCCGCTATAGCCATATTATCGACCCGCGCACCGGGCTCGGCCTCACGGACCGGAGCGCCGTGACGGTCGTGGCCCCCGACTGCATCACGGCCGACAGCATTACAAAGGCGGTGTTGGTGCTTGGCCCCGAGGCGGGTCTCAAACTTATCGACGCCACTCCCGGCGCCGCGGCGATCGTGGTGCGACGCCCCAGGGCCCGGCGGAAGTCTTTGAATCGACGCGAGTGAAGGAATTGCGTTTCGCGCCAGATTCGGCGGAGGGCAAACCGGAATAGCGCTTGGGCGATGTAAAGGACTCGCTACTTTCCGATGCAACGGGGAAAATTGCTTCGGGACGGGGATGTAAGCTATGCCATTAAATGGTACAATTTCCTCGGGTGCGGGCATCGTTGGGCCGAATAAAGAAAAGGGGTGCTCATGGCGAACGAAGGCGAAGATGAATCGTCAAGGAAAAACGGGTCGCAAGCAAATTAAAACCTGGCATTAAAGTATTCGAGGCCTGTCGTCAAGCCAGAAGACATTCTTGATTTTATCGAGCTAAAGCCATTTTCCCGTCGCTGGGAAAAAATGGGGCTAAACGACGAAGACGACCTTTCGGCGCTCCAGCTTTTCATCATGGCGGATCCCAAGGGAGCTCCCGCCATCGAGGGAACGGGCGGCTTGAGGAAGATGCGGTTTGCGCCGAGCCGTTGGAATACCGGAAAGAGCGGCGCTGCTCGCGTGCTGTACGTGCATTTCGAGGAGAGTTCAGCGTTGTCTTGCTTTGCTTGGTTTACGGCAAGGGTGAAGTAGACAACATATCGGACGCGGTGAAGGCCCACCTAAACAAGGTGATCGCCGAAACGGAACGTGAACTGCGACGCAAGAAGTCGATTCGTTAAGAGTCTATCCGGCAACTTCCCCCTCTCCCTTTGGGTGAGGGTAGGGTGAGGGTTCGCCGAAGTTCTCGGATAGGCTGAAATTCTGAATTGAGTGGAGTTGCAATATGCTTGATGGGACCGAAATGAATGATGTTGAACGCGATCTGATCGACGGTCTCGAGGAGTTCCGTGATGCGCTCAAGAGCGACCGGCCTGTCGCGGATAAGTTCACCTGCCGGCGGATCGTGCTCGACTTGGAACCGCACGTTTACTCGCCTGAAATGGTAAAGGCGACTCGGAAGATTCTTCGCGTGAGCCAGGCGCTATTCGCGCAGTTTATTGGGGTGTCGGCCAAGACCGTGCGCCCTGGGAGCACGGCAAGGTTCCGAGTGACATGGCCTGCCGGTTCATGGACGAGATTCAGCGCAATCCCGAGTTCTGGCGCAAAAGGCTTTTGGATTCCGCGAAGGTCAAGAATTGCTAGCGCGTCGCCGGCTAAACGTCGCCAGCCCCGATTCGGCGGTTGACTGCGTTTTTCTTTTGCCGGCCCTCACGCGTCTATCCAGGGGCGTTTTGCCCCGGCCGGGCCCGAAAGTGCCCGTGCCGTCGCCAACGCGATGTCGCGATGCTACTGGCCGCGATGGCACTTACCTTTTGACCGGTAAAGCGGTTATAATCCCGCGGGCTTTTCGTGTGAGGTAGACTTTGACTCCGCGTCGCGTGGCCGCGAGAGTCAGGTTGGCCCTTAGAGCCTATCCGGCAACCCGGCGCCAGCATTGAAACTGCCCGCAAAATTGGGCGCTTCCGGGGGTTGCCGGATAGGTTCTTATACCCCAACCCCCGACGACCGGGCTTCGCTGGCCTTTTTCGTAAATCCGCGAGACCCACTGGAAAAAGAACCAGGGGCGGCGCGGCATCGCGAGACGGTTGTCGCGGATTGCACACGCGCGAAGCACGATCCCCCTTGAAAAAACAGCATCGACCCCAGAGGTCAGAAAGGACATTTTATCATGCGTCACTCATGGCACTCGGCGATGCGTCGCCTGCCGATCGCGTCGATCGCGGCCCTGGTCGCGTTGGCCGGCTTGGCTGGCGGCGCTCGCTGTCTGGCGGCCGATCCCGCGCCGGCGGCGAAGCCCGAAATGAAAACCGTGGCCGATAAGGCGAGCTATGCGATCGGTATCAGCCTGGGTCGCGACTTCAAGCAGCGCTCGATTCCCGTCAATGTCGAGATGATCATTCAGGGTTTTCGCGACACGATGAGCGAGCGGCCGTCGGCGCTCACCGACAAGGAAGCCCAGGCCGCGCTCCAGCAGTTCCAGGAAGAAGTCGCCGCTCAATTGGCCGCCGAAGCCAAGGTCGCCGGCGAAAAAGGCAAGAAGGAAGGCGCCGCGTTTCTCGCCGCCAATGGCAAGAAGCCCGACGTGAAAACCACGGCCAGCGGGCTGCAGTACAAAGTCGTCAAGCAAGGCGCCGGCCCGAAGCCGACCCTCAACGACGCGGTGCGGGCCCACTATCGCGGAACGCTGCTCGACGGCAAGGAATTCGATAGCTCCTATGCCCGCAACGAGCCGATCACCTTTCCCCTGCGCAACGTGATTCCCGGTTGGACCGAAGCGCTGCAGCTGATGCCGACCGGTTCGAAGTGGCAGCTTTTCATTCCCGCCGAACTGGCCTATGGCGAGGAAGGCCGGCCGGGTATTCCACCCAACGCCACGCTGGTGTTCGACGTCGAACTGCTCGACGTGATCTCGAACAAAGACGAGGCGGTTCCGCCGGCTCGGCCGCGAGTGCAGATCAAGCAGTAGTTTTCGCGATTGGCGAGGCCGCCGCTGGCGCCGAGAGCGGAACTCTCTTCCGACGCTGGCGGCGGCTCTTGCCTCGCGTGTTTCCACTCGATTCGACACGATCGTTCGGCCGCTTACCCAATAAAGGAGTCGGGCCATGTCGCGCCTCAATGCGTGGCGTTTGTTGGTGTGTGGCGTGTGCTGCCTCGGTGTATTGAGCGCGGCGCTGGCGGTCGACGAGCCGACGCCCGCCGAGCAACGAGCGGCGAAAAAAGCGGCCGTCGCGAAAGCCGCCGCTGAAAAGAAAGCGGCCCTGGCCAACAAAAAATCCGGCAAGCGCGGCAAGAATTCCGGCCAAAGCTCCGGCGAGGCGCCGAGCGGTCCTTATTGGCCTCAATGGCGCGGACCGGAGCGAAACGGCATTTCGCCCGATGTGGGGCTGCTCGAACGCTGGCCCTCGGAAGGGCCGCCACTCGTTTGGCAATGCGATGGCATGGGCGCCGGCTTCTCCGGAATCTCGATCGCCGAGGGCCGCATCTATTGCATGGGCGATAGCAACGGCCAGCAGTGGCTCCATGCTCGGGAACTCGAGGGCGGCAAGCCGCTCTGGTCGCTTCAGGTCGGGCCCGAATGGGAGCCCAACGGCTATAGCGGCCCGCGTGCCACGCCCACGGTCGACGGCAAGCTGGTCTACGCTCTCGGCACGCATGGCGATCTGGTATGCGCCGAAGCAGCCACCGGCGCCGAAGTGTGGCGAAAGAATCTAAAGCGCGACTTCGGCGGCAAGATGCACAGCGGCTGGGGCTACAGCGAGTCGGTGCTGGTCGACGGGACGAACCTGATTTGCACGCCCGGCGCCCCCGACGCCACGCTCGCCGCCCTCGATAAACTTTCGGGCGAGCTCGTCTGGAAGACCGGCATTCCCGAGATCGGCGACAACGGCGGCGACGGCGCGGCTTATGCCTCGGCCGTGATCGGCAATGGGGCGGGTGTGCGGCAATATGTGCAGCTCGTGGGCCGCGGCGTGGTGGGCATGGCCGCGAACGATGGCCGTTTTCTCTGGGGCTACAACCATGTGGCCAACAAAACCGCCAACATTCCCACGCCGCTCGTGCAAGGCGATTATGTCTTCTGCTCGACCGGCTATGGCGCCGGCGCCGGCCTCGTGCATTTGAAGCGAAAAAAAGGCGGCGTCGAAGCCGAGGAAGTCTATTTTCTCGAAGGCAAGGAGCTCCAAAATCACCACGGCGGCATGGTGCTCTTGGGCGACTATGTGTATCTCGGCCACGGGCACAATAACGGCGCTCCCACCTGCATCGAATGGATGACCGGCAAGCGCATGTGGCGAAAAGATCGCGGACCCGGCCGGGAATCGGCGGCCGTGACCTATGCCGACGGCAATCTTTATTTTCGTTATCAAGACGGCACGGTGGCGCTGATCGCCGCCGCGCCCAAGCGGCTACGACGAGCGCGGCGTGTTCAAGATTCCCGATGTGCGGAAGCCCAGTTGGCCGCATCCGGTCATCACCGGCGGCAAGCTTTATCTGCGCGAGCAGGAGCATCTGTACTGCTACGACGTTCAAAAGCACTGAGCTCAAAAGCACTGGGCCGGACGAGAGCGGGGAGAAGGGGCGCCGCGGGCCGAGAGCGGCGCGGGGCAAGCAACCAGCGCAAAAAATTAGAGCCGTCCAAAAATGGGTTTTGGACGGCTCTTTCTCGTCGGTTCGTCGCGAGAGCGTGCTCTGCTTTCTAAAGGAAAGGCGCGCGTACGGGCGAGTTACTTCGCCTTCTTGCTCTTCTTCGACTTCTTGGTCTTGGGAGCGGCTTTCTTCGAAGCTTTCTTCTTGGCCACAGTCCGTCCTCCTAAAAAATTTTCCCGGTGAGCTCCATACTCGGCGTCTTCCAAAGACGCGCTGCCGAGCGAAGTCCCACCCTGAACCACCAACACTCCCTCCTGAATTCTTGCGAGCCGGCTTTCGGGGCACGAGCGTTGCCACTATTCCCTCGCCCGGCTTGCAAGCTCCTAAACTCGTTCAGGGAAAGATGTCTGATCGGTATTTGTACCCGTTCCGTGATTTAATGCAACAGGTTTTCAACAAAGTTTTTTAATTGGGCGCCGTTTTTCCAAACAAGTTCTCCACCCCACGCCCTTGCTCGCGATCACGATCGCTTCGAGCGCGCGACCAAGCGCGCCGCGCTTTCAATAAAACGAAACCACCGCGCCGCTCGCCAACACGCACGCCGGCTGCGCCATGCGCGCCTCGCGCCCGAAGCGCCGATACATCGCCGGGCGCATCGTGAGCAACCGGTAGCGATCACGAGCGCTCAGCCGCGCGGATTGCACTGCTCGGTCGCGCCGCGAGTCAGCCGGCAAGCAATCGAGCATCGCGCTCCATGCCGCGTGGCATCGCGCGCGGCGAATGTGAATCGGGTCGAAACCATACCAATCGGCCTCGTGCTCGAGGGCGCTCGCTCCAAGTCGCGGCGCGAGCGCGGCAAGCCGTGCGTCGAGCTCCTCGGCCGAATCGAGCACCGACTTCAAATCGACTCGCGCCGCCGGAAAGAACAACCGGCGAAAAAACGCGAACCGCCGCGGCGAGATCGTGCGAATGCTTGCCATCGGCAATCGGGTCATCAAAATCTCGGCCCGCGCGGCCGCCAATCGCTCGAGACATGTCGCCACCCAGCCGGCGATCCGCTCGGGCGAGTGACCATACACGAGGTCGTTGCCGATATCGGTCACCAAGGCCCGCGTCGGGCGATCGCCGCCCGCGGCCAGCGCGCTCCAGAGCCCGGAGTCGACGATGCCGGCCATTTGCCGGCCGAGAAACGAATGCTCCGCGCCATAGGATCGGCCGCGACCGAGCGCCGCCAATATCTCGGGCGGCTCGCTGGACCTCGCTTCGCAGAGCGCGACGAGCCCGGGCCACGAGCGGGCCACATTGCTCGCGCCGAGCAGCACCCATCGCGGCCGGTCCGTGCGTTGGTCGCGGGCATCGGCCGCGGCCGCGTGCTCCGTCACCAGCCGCCTCCCCTGCCACGGCCGGGTGAGAAGCGCTGGAGCGCTTGGTAGCTTTCATAGGCCAGAAAGCCGAAGAACATAGTCATGAACAGGCTCTGCGACTTGGCGAGCGAATACACGGCCACCGCGGCCGCCACGCCAAACGACACCAACAGCGAGCGCCGCAAGCCGCCCGCGTAGTCGGCCATTTGAAAGAGCTCGCGCGACACCTGCCCGCCATCGAGCGGAAAAATCGGCAGCAGGTTGAGTAGATTGAAATAGAAATTCTGGATCGCGAGAATCCAGCACAATTGCCACATGCGAACATTGTCGAACGTGCCGAAACGCACCGGCAAATAGGGCAGCGAGCCTGGGTCGAACTTCACGCGGTGCCCGGTCGCGGCGATGAGCGCGAGCACCAGGCCGAAAAAGGCGAATCCCGCGAACGGTCCGGCCAGCGAGACGAGAATCTGATTGCGCGGCGCTCGGCGGCTTTCATTGCTCGAAGCCAGGCCGCCCATGCCGTAGAGCGTGATCCAGGGCCGGGCGCCGAAGTATCGAATCACCAGCGCGTGGCCCATTTCATGGATCAAGACCGAAACGAAACTGGCGGCGACCCAGAGCGCGACGAACGCCGGCTCGCTTTCGGCCCCGGGGCCCATGCCCATGAACAGCGAGATCAGCCAAAACCAGGGATGCACGCGAACCGGCACGCCGAGCAGGTTGAAGTGCAGGTCGTAAGCGGTGCGAGGAGGTTCGGCAAGCAGCACGGAGAATCTCTCGGAAGTCGCGAATCGAGCGGGCGGGCCGCGAAAACCATTCGCGGCGGCGGGGCCTTAAGCATCTCACGCGTCTGGATCGGCGGCCGGTTTTTGTTTGGCGTCGTCATCGTCGCCGTAGTCGCCCCACTTGGTTGTAAAGCCAAAGCCCGAATCTGAAAAGCCCGCCGAATCTGAAAAGCTGCCCGCGCCGCTCTCGCCGCTCTCGCCGCCCGCGCCGCCCGAGCCGTCGTCGCTCGCGCCGCCATCGCCGTTTGCATTCGAGAAGCCGCTCTTGAGATCGATATCGAAATCCTCGGGCGATTTGCCGCCCGCGCTTTCCGGGGCTTGATCGGTTGGGCCCTCGGCCCCGGGGCCATGGGCCAGGAGCGAGGTCGTGCGCCGCGAGGGGCCTCCCAATCGCTCGCGCACCGACTCGAGCCAGTCGTCGCTGGGCCAGCGATAGGGCCGGAATTTTTCTTGCGTGGCGGTCTCTTCGCTGTGGAACAACGCCCGAAATTGGCCGAGCTTGCCGGCGGCGGGCGAGTCGATGATCGTGCTCGAATCGTTGGCGCTCATTTGGAACACGATCCGCATTTCGAACTCGCGAAGTGTCTGACGCTCCCAAGCGCGGTTGAGATTGTTCACGCTATCGATCCAGGCGATCGTGTACACGCCCTGCGGGGGCCCATCGCGCAAGATCGAGGCGAACTGCTTGCCGGGATCGGTCACCGGCCCGCCCGGCTTCGAGAAGCCGTAGTCGTCTTCGGGCTTCCACAATTCGCGGAGCTTTTGCACGCCGTAGATCATGAGAAAGATCGGCGGATGCTCGGCGAGGTTCGAGGCTCGGCGGCGATCGACTTCCGTGTAAATCTGCTGAAGGAGTCCCCTGAGTTGCCGCCGCTGGCCGAGGCAAACCGGATCGTTGACCAGTTCCGGGAGGCGAGCAAGCTGCTCCGATTGCGCGGTGCCGGTGGCCGCGCCGTCGAGAATGCAGAACATTGGCCCGGATTCGTCGGTCGCTGGAAACTGGGCGGCGAGGCTCACGAGCGCGCTGAGCATCACACCCATCACCGCGTCTTCGTTCTGGCCGATCAAAAGCACATTGGCGCCGCTCTGGGGCCGGAAGACGATCTGGGTCGGATCCTTGATCGCCACGGCGTCGCCCAACCAAACAATGCCTTCGTGGGGCTGAGTCTCGGGCCGACCGGCGGCCAAGCGGCTCGCGAGCGGCTTGTTGCCATCGAAATCGGCCGGCAGGTTGCCTTCGAACACCAAGCAGGGCAGCTTGTCGAGGTTTCGCTTCACGGCCAAGTTTCGCACCTTGCCCAGGTATTCGTCGCGAGCCTCGTCCGTGAGCCACACGATCTGAAACGGATGGTTGCCTTCGACCATGCCGTTCGAGTCGTTGTAGATCGCTTCGCCCGGTCGCGAGAGCAGTCGGGCGGCCGAATTGTCCTCGCTCAAAATGAGCTGCGAGTCGGCCTCGCTGCACTGCAGCGCGATGCGGACCGCCATCTGGCTCAGGGTGCTGCGGCCCACGCCGGCCGAGGCCAGAGTCTGCGAGCCGAGCAGCACATGGATGCCGAACGCGCGACCCAGACGCACGAGCCGGTCGAGCGAGAGCGCCGCTTCCTGGGCCACTCGGTCGTCTTCCGTGAAGAATTCCTGGAATTCGTCGATGATTAGCAGCGTGCGCGGCATGGGGTTGCCTGGATCGGCCTTGCGGTAGCCGGCCAAGTCCTGCACGCCGAATTGCCGATAACGGGCCGAACGAACTTCGATTTCCTTGATCAGACGGCCGAGCACGCTCACGCCGAACTCGCGATCGGACTCCACGGCCACGACCCGCGCATGCGGCAACTGATAGGTCACGTATGTCTTGAATTCGACGCCCTGTTTGAAGTCGATCAGATAGAGCTGGAGCTCCTCGGGACTGTAGCGCAGGGCGGCGTTGGTGATGAGAATATGGAGCAGCGTCGACTTACCTGAACCGGTCTTGCCAGCGATGACCACATGCTGCGAAGTGCCGCGGCCGAGCTTCAGGCTTTGATGTCGCGTGGCGCCGGCGCGGCCGAGCGGCACATCGAGAATCGAGCCGCACGATTCCGTCCAGATGCCTTCGTCCTTCGGCGCGATGACTTTGAACGGCAGCTCGACCTTGCCCGCCGCATTGGCCTGCTTGCCGGCCACGGTCACGATCTCGGTCACTTCGCTCGGCTCGGGCGGCATGTCGACCGTGAGGGCATAGTCGGAAAAGTGTTCGCTCTTCCAGACGAAGCGTTTGTCCTTCCAGCTTAGCACATTGCTATATTGCTCGAGGTCGCGGATGTTGAACCCGGTGATCGCGGCGCCCTGGGTGTCCATCATGATCAGGGTGTACACCCCGCAGCGCGAACCGCTGGCCGCGATCGAGAGCAGCCGCTTTTGAGCGGCGTCGCTGAAGTTGGCGGGAAAATTGGCCACGACCAGAAACCGGTAAGGCTCGGCGATCTCGCCCGCCTCGCGGTTGTAATCGTCGATGTTCACATACTCGTTGCGCAGATACTTTTGGATCACGTTTTCCATGTGTTCCGAAAGATCGGCGAGCCGCTGTTCGATATGCGGGGTCTCGGTCCAGATGCGGTTCGTGACAAACGCTTCGTTGAAGTCGGCCAAGTGCATGATGCTGGCGAAGTTCTCGCCCAGCCCGACCGGGTCGATGATCGTGAACCGGAGCTTGCCCGGCGGAACCACGACCAGCAGCCGGGTCATGAAGGCCTGCATCGCCTCGATCGCCACCCGCCGTCCGTCGCTCTTGGCCTTGAAGAGCAGCGAGGGGCACTCCGGAAACGGCGCGAGCGCCGGCAGGGTCCACTCGCCCGGCGTGATTTCGGCCAACTCCGCGAGCCGGGGCACGCCCTGGGGAATCTGCTTCTGCTCGACGCGAAACTCGCCGAAGCGCACCGCGGTGGGAATCACGCTGGCGGGCGCCCACTTGCCGCCGGCCACTTGCTTCCAATCGGAAAGCCATTGATGGCAAGCGCCCTCGAAATGGCGCCCTTGAATCTCGTGGGCCACGTTCTTGACCGCTTCCAAGCTCTCACGCCACCAGGCCACGAGCGCGGCGATCTCGGTCGCGCGACGTTCGTCGGCCTCGCGCAGTTGCCGGGCGAAGAGCTCTTCGATCTCGGTGGCGCCGGTCGCCTTGCGATGGGCAAACTCGGCCAAGCGACTCTTGCGGAGCTTTTCGGCCGCGGCCAGCTTCTCGTCGCGGCGAGCGGCGTATTCCTTTTTCTTTTGGGCAATGGTGTCCGCGGGCCCCTTGAGCCGGGCCACGAGCTGGTTTTCGATCTCGGCCAAGCGTGCTTCGTGCTGCTTGTCGGCCAGTTGTTGGGCTCGCTCCCGCACTTCGCCGAGTTTGGTCTGCGTGGCGGCGGTGCGTTTGCGGGCCTCGCTGAGCGACTGGGCGATCAACGTCTCGGCTTCGGCCGCGGCTTGGCACAGCTTGGGATAAAGCTCGCCCACATTCGAGCGGGCCGACTGCCGCACGAGCAAGATGGTCCCGAGCCCGAGCACCAGGGCGATCGCGGGGCCGGCGGCGACCATTACCAGCTCGAGCTTCATATACCAAGCGCCGGCGCCGAGCCCGGCAGCCAGGAGCGGCCAGAACAATTTGAACAGCCAACTTCCCGCGAGCGTGGGCGAATGCAGTCCCTTGAGCCCTTCGATCGACTCGCCCACGATATTGAGCCGGTCTTGCAGGAGCGCCGAAAGGTCGCCGGTCATTTGGCCGGCTTCGGCTTTTTTGATTCGGCTGGCGCCAAACGACGTGAGCCGCCACTTGGCGAGCAGCTTTTGGGCCGCGTCGCGATCTTCGCGCATGCGCGTCTTCCAAGCTTCGAGCTGTTGCTCGAAGTCGGCGAGCTGCTTGGGAGCGATTCTCTTCCGCGCGTCGAACTGGGCTTCGGCCTGCCGATGGAGCTCGTCTCGCTTGGCGGCCGATTGCTGACGAGCGGGCTCGAATTTTTCGTCGAGCTTGAGGCGAAACTCCGTGAGTTGGTGCTCGGCGCCGGCGCCGTCTTTCGTGTATTTGGCCTCGGCTTGGCGCAATGCTTCGGCGTGGTCGGCGGCGATCTTCTGCTCGGCGGTCGCCAGCCAGGTTTTGAGCGTCGCGAGCGATTCTTGCTCCAGGGCGGTGGCCGCTTTGCGCACGGTCACATAGCGGGCCTCGATTTCGGCTTCTTCCTGGGCTCGCTTGGCGGAGCTGGTCGAAAGCATCTCGAGAAACCGCACCTCGCGGCGCGCTTCGGAATTCGTGTCTTCGACCGCGACGGGCGGGGGCGGAATAATCGCCTGGGGTTCGGCTTCGATGCTCATGGTGGGGGGCGCCTCTATTTCTCGACATCATGGATCGCCGCTTCAAGAAGGCCGGTGAGCGTTTTCATCCGCTCAAACACGGCCACCATCGGCGGTTCGAATTCCATGAGATACTTTTTCTCGAAATCGCGGCTCACGGCGTCTTTCCAGTAAGGCCGCGTGTCTTCCCAGCGCTCGATCATCTTCTTCCACGCTTTGCGCAGCTTGATCGAGCCGCTGCCCAGGTCGCCGGTTCGCATGAGAGGAGTGGCTCCTTGGCCGAGATCAGGAAAATGGGGGATGGGATGGGCTTATCCGGCGCCCGCGCCGACTTGACCCGACTCGGCGCAAACGGCCGGCAAGCGAGACCCCCGGTTACGCCGCCCGGGGACAAGCCGCCACGGAGCTCTCCGGCGGCGTGGCGGGGCTTCCGCCCGCCGCCGCAGTCCAACATCAAGTATGCGCTGCGCCGGCCAAAGTTGCACGGGCCGAAAGCCGCGCAAACCGCTATTTTTTGGCTTGACTAGCGGGATGCGATTCGTCCTCCGTCCCGCCGACGACCTCGGTGTCCCCGCTCGTGGCCTCGGCGGCCTCGCCCGCCAGAGGCAAAGCGGCTTCGAGACTCGCGGTGGCCTGGGCGGTTTCAGCCGCCGCGGCCGCCGCGGCGCTTAGCTTCTTGGCGGCGTCGTCTTTCTCGTCGGGCGGCGAGTTGGCCATCGACTCGCTTTCCCGCGACGCTTCCAGAGCCTGGGTCGAGCCCGTATGCGTAAACGCCACATACTGCTCGAGCGACACCAGCACCCGGTCCAAGAGCGCGAGAGCATTCGGCACATCGCCATCGAGCACGCCGATCATGTGGGTCGCGCGGCCTTTGTATTCGATCGCTTGTCGATCGGCGGCCAAGCCCCATTTCTTGGTCTTTTGAATCTTGTCTTGAATATAGACCATGCGGGCCTTGGCCTTGTCGAGCTGCTTTTTCTCTTCGAGGCATGCCGGCTGACCGCCGCCCGGAAGCTTTTGGGCTCGGCAGGCTTGGTAGGCGATGTTGAGCTCCGTGATCTTCTCCTGGCACTTGCGGCTCTCCTGCTGCCACATCTTGGGCGCGGTGTCGAGCAGCCATTCGAGCGCGCGGCGGGCTTCCATGTCGTAGGTCACGAGCGCGTCGCGGGCTTCATGTAAAAAGGTATTGAGCGCCGCGCGAAAATCGCGCACCGCCTCGATCGATCCGACATTCGCATCGCCACTCATTCGACGCGTCTCCCCTTAATCGCCAAGGACTAGCAACGGCTCGCAACGACATCCACGAACGGCGCTCGATGGCCGAACCCGACCTGACCCGCGCAAGGACGTTTAACGCTGGCGGAGATATTCCTCGGCCCGATCGGCCTTGCGCATCAGAAACGGCACATGCAGTCGCGTGGCTTCGAGAAAGCGATTGGTGGCGATCAGGGTTTGCTCGAACTCTTGGGTGAATTTCTCGTGCTCCTGGTCGCGCCAGCTTTCGCCCAAGTGATTGAGCTGGCCTTTGAGCATGAGCATTTGCGTTTGCAGTTCGTTGCTGAACCGATCGAGAGCTTTGGCGAACTTGCGAAGATCGGCCGGATTGACAATCGCCTGCGACATGACGGCGCCTCGGGGAAGAAAATGGATCGGAAAGATCGCGAAATACGGACGGGGGCAGAGTGCCTATTTTCGATTATAACAATCGTAAAGCCGCTGGGAATGCGGCATGAAACAGGACTACCCCCAGCGCCAAACACCCCCTCGCTTGGCCCCGGGGAGGCGGGCTCCGCACGATATCACGGCGAAAAGGCCGAGTTTTGTGCAGGCGGGGCTTTTGCACGAGGACGACGCCCAACCGGCGAATTGCAATTCCCAGGAGAATACCCTATATACAGTTAACACAACCGTTACGGAGACTCCTCATGACAACCATTCTGGAAGAACCTCGACGTCAGGGAGCGGTTCAGTTCCCCAAGGCCGGTCCGCTCGCTCCTCCCAACGGAAAATCGACGATGTACGCCGTCGCGTTCGATCTGGATACCGAAACGCTGAAAAAAGCCTATGGCAACGACTCCTACAACAATGCCTCTGGCGACATCCGAAAAGTATTGACGAGCAAGCACAACTTCAAGTGGCAGCAAGGGAGCGTCTATTTCGGCGATCCCGAAAAGGCAAACGCCGTTACGTGCGTCTTGGCGATCATGGATATCGCGCGAACATTCGCATGGTTCGCCCCCTCGGTGAAGGACATTCGCATGTTGCGAATCGAGGAGCAGAACGACTTAATGGGTGCTGTTCAACAGGCCGCGGCCGAGTAGACCGTTCCGCAATCCGTCAATCGTCGAAAACCATCGCTCGGCCTCGATCGAGCGATGGTTTTTTGTTGCCGCATCGAATTTACAGGGCACGGCTATTTGTGCCAGACGCTGATTTATTTTGCGGAAAGGGCTTTCCGCGCAAAGCTCCCCTTGGGATGAGGGCGGGCTTGGTGGGCGCCACGAATCAGCCGAGCTTGAGGCCGCGCAGTCGGAGCGAGTTGCCCACGACCGACACCGAGCTCAAGCTCATGGCCGCCGCCGCCAGCATCGGGTTCAGCAGCAGGTGCTCCGAAAGTGGATACAGCGCCCCGGCCGCGATCGGCACTCCGATCGCATTGTAAACCAGCGCGAAGAAAATGTTCTGGCGAATATTGCGCATCACGCCCCGGCTCAGCCGTAGCGAGCGCACGATGCCCCGCAAATCGCCGCCCACGAGCGTCACGCCGGCCGAAGCGATCGCCACATCGGTTCCAGCGCCGATGGCGATGCCCACATCGGCCGCCGCCAAGGCCGGGGCGTCGTTCACTCCATCGCCGGCCATCGCCACCTTGCGCCCGGCGGACCGTAGCCGCGCGATGCCCGCATGCTTCTCCGCGGGCGACATGCCCGCGGAAAATTCGTCGATGCCGAGCGAGTCGGCGACCTCGCGCGCGGTTCGAGGGTTATCGCCCGTGAACATCACCACGCGCAGGCCTAGCGAGTGCAGGCTTCGCACCGCGTCGCGCGTGGTCGATTTGATCGGATCGGCGATTGCGACGAGGCCGGCAAGTTGCCCATCGACCGCGATCTGGGTCACGGTGTGACCTTGGCGCCGGAGCGGTTCGGCCAGCGCATCGAGCGACGGGATGTTCCGTGCTCCCTGCTCGGCCAGCAACGCCGCATTGCCGACCACGACGCGCTTTCCGGCGACTCGGCCCGTGACCCCGCCGCCGGGAAACGACTGAAAATCATCGGCGGGTTGGATTGCGAGACTTCGGTCGTGCGCCGCTCCGACGATTGCCCGACCAAGCGGATGTTCGCTCGGCTGTTCGACGGCGGCGGCCAGGGCAAGCAGTTCGGACTCTTCGTGGGGCGCGAGCGTGATGATCTGGGTCACCCGGGGTCGGCCTTCGGTGAGCGTGCCGGTTTTGTCGACGACCACGGTATCGATTTTTTCGAGCGCTTCGAGGGTTTCGGCGTTTTTAATGAGCAGGCCCGCCTTGGCGCCGCGGCCGATGCCCACGACGATCGACATCGGCGTGGCGAGCCCGAGCGCGCAGGGGCAGGCGATAATCAACACCGCCACGGAATTGACGAGGGCCCAAGCCAGCGCGTCGGGTCGATGAACCGCCAGGGCCCACACGGCGAATGTGACTCCGGACGCCGCGATCACGGCGGGCACGAAGTAGCTGGCGGCGACGTCGGCGATTTTTTGGATCGGCGCCCGGCTGCGCTGCGCTTCGGCCACGAGGACCACGATCCGCGCGAGCAAGGTTTCGTCGCCCACTCGCTGGGCCTTCATGAGCAGCGAGCCTGTTCCGTTCATCGAACCGCCGACGAGCGATTCGCCGGGCCGTTTTTCCACCGGCATCGGCTCGCCGGTGAGCATCGACTCATCGACCTCGCCGCGACCTTCGACCACCACGCCATCGACCGGAATCTTTTCGCCGGGCCGCACTCGCAGCACATCGCCCACGCGAACCCCGGCGGCCGGCGTGTCCGTTTCTTGCCCATCGACCACCCGATGCGCCACCGGCGGGGCCAGCGAGAGCAGCTCGCGAATGGCGGCGCCGGCGCGGCGGCGGCGCGCAGCTCCAGCACTTGGCCCATGAGCACCAAGGTGATGATCACGGCCGCGGCCTCGAAATACACTTCGGCTCGGCCTTCGTGGCGCAAGCCGCTTGGCAGGCTGTCGGGAAAAAGCGTCGCCACCACGCTATAGAGATACGCCGCTCCGGCGCCGAGGGCGATGAGCGTGAACATGTTGAGGCGCCGATTGATGATCGAGCGCCAGCCGCGCTCGAAAAACGGCCAGCCGGCCCAGAGCACGACCGGCGTGGCCAGCGCCAGTTGCAGCCAGGCTTGGGCTCGCGCCCCGAGCCAGCGATCGGCTCCGAGGCCGACCATGGGCCCCATGGCGAGCAGCACAAGCGGAATGCTCAAGGCCAGGGCGGCCCAAAACCTGCGGCTCATATCGCGCAGCTCGGGATCCTCGTCTTCGTCGGCCGTGGGAAAGCCGGGCTCGAGCGCCATGCCGCACTTGGGGCAGATTCCCGGAACATCGCTTTCGACTTCCGGGTCCATCGGGCAGATATACTTCACTCGCCGCGCGGGGCCGCCCGCCGGCGCGGAATGGCTGTTGGACATTGGCTCCCGCGGGGCGACGCCGAGCTGCACAAGGGGCCCGGGCGGCGCGACGGAGCGCATCGCCGGCTGGCCGTGGGGCACGGGAGCGACACCGCCGGCCAGAAATTTCCGCCGACAGCTTTCGCCGCAGAAATAAAACTTCGCGCCGTTGCGCTCGGCGCTCCGGGCCGACGCCTCATCGACCGTCATGCCGCAAATCGGATCGATTGCCACGCCCACGCGCCTTTCGCCCTGACTGATTTGCTCGAAGGAACAACGCTCAAGCATTGTAACGAGCGGGCCAAGGCGATGCGGCGCTCACCCGTTTCCCGAAGGGAGAGAGGGTGGTCCTAGCTGCCGGTTCAAGGGACGGAGCGCTAGACCGGCGCATGCACGATTCGGGCGAGCGCCAGCAGCACTTCGGGGTCGAACGGCTTCCGCAGGTGATAGGCGCAGCCGCCGGCGTGGCTGCGGCGAATGATGTGCGGAATCTGCGTGCCCGAGAGATAAACGACCGGCGCCTGTAGTTCTTCCTCGCGAAGCAGGCTCTCACAAAGCGCCACGCCGCTCGCGCCGCTGAGGTTCAGGTCGGCGATCACCATCGTGGGCCGATCGATCCGCACGCACCGGCGAGCCTCTTCCAGACCGCCGGCCGAAATACATGCATAGCCGGCCTGTTCGAGAATTTCGATCAGCTCGCTCGGCGTCTCGCGCGGAGCGTCGATCAACAGGATCGAAACGGGCCGCGCCGCGGCAGGCGGCCCCGCGGTTGCGCCTTGGTCGGCCCCCACCGTGGCCGGCGGCGCGTGGAAATCAATTTGAAAACATTGCAAGTTCGACACGATTGGCGCCTCTCGCTTGTCGCCACGGCGCTGCTGCCCGTTCCGGTTAGGCAGCCGCCTTCCCCACGACAGCCGTTCATGACGGCAAATGCCTCGCATCCTTGCGACCGCTCGAAGTAGGCCGTGGAACTCTGGAGCGGCCTAATTTCATTACGTGTTTATTCGATCCGAAGGTCGCCGCCGCTCTATAATATTTTGACTAGCCGCTGCATTCGGTCAAATGTGTGCGCCCGGAAAAATTGTTGCATTGCGCAATGCGCTCGCGGCGATTTGATTCATTTTATTTCACTTTGCTTCGGTGGACACGTCCAGCCGGTGTATGCCGCGGCCATCGAGCGCGGCCGAGAGCAGGTAGATTTCGCCATCGGCGTCTTCGCCAAACGACATAATGGCCAAGCCCGGATTCTTCAGCGGGTGGTTCGCCACGACGCGCCGCTCTTTCGGGTCATAGCGCAGGGCCCAGAGCCGGGCGGTCACATAGTCGGCGTAGATATATGCGCCGGTGAGCCCCGGCAAACGCTTGCCACGATAGACCAAGCCGCCGGTGATCGACTTGCCGAGGTCGTGGTCGTATTCCCAGATGGGGTCGATCAGGTCGGGCCGCGCATCGACGCCTTTGGCGCCAAACGGATGGAGCGACTCGCGGAGGCTCCAGCCATAGTTGCCCCCAGCGGTGAGGATATCGATTTCCTCGAACAGGTTTTGCCCCACGTCGCCGGCCCAGAGCGCGCCGGTCTGGCGATCAAACGCCATGCGCCACACATTGCGCAGGCCATAGGCCCAAACTTCCGGAGCGGCGTTCGGCTGTTTCACGAACGGATTGTCGGAAGGAATCGCATAGGGCTTGTCGGCGGAGCGCTTGTCGACATCGATGCGCAGGACTTTGCCGAGCAGCGTGGCCAGGTTTTGTCCGTTTTCGCGAGGATCGTTGGCCAGCCCGCCATCGCCATGTGAAATGTAAAGATACCCGTCGGGTCCAAACACAAGGGAGCCGCCATCGTGGTTCCAATAGGGCTTCTCGATGCGTAGAAGTTGCTCTTCCGAGGCCGGGTCGGCCGTGCCCGGGCTGCCGGCTCGCATGCGAAATCGCGACACGATATTCGTGAGCGGAGCCTTGGAAGTGGTGTAGAAAACAAAGAATTCGCCATTGCTCGCGAACTTGGGATGCAAGGCCAGGCCGAGCAACCCCTCTTCGTTTTCCATATCGCTGTAACGCACGCGGTCGGAGATATCGAGCACGACTTGGGTCTTCGCCGCGGAGTCGCTATTGTCGAACACATGGACGACGCCTTGCTGGGTCGCCACGAACAGCCGATTCGACTTGTCGCCCGCGGCGGTCAACACAATCGGCCGTAACGGCGAAACTTTGCCGCTCTCGGCCCCGCTATCCCAGCCGGTCCATTCGAGCTGGGTGAAGGCGGGCTTCGGCTCGATGGGAAGCGGAGAATCATCGACCTCCCAGCCGGGGATGGTGGTGGAAACGGCCACGATCTTGCCGGCCTTGGCGTCGACCACGTTGAGTTTCTTGCCGGGCACATCGAGACACGCGCCGGCGGCATAGCTCAAACCGCCGGCGACTTTCACCGGCCGCTCGCCGGGCCGCGGAATCGCCACCACGGCGCCGCTCTTGCCGCGGGTGACAAAAAGACGCCCCTCGTGGTCCCAGACCATCGACTCCGGCTCTTCGATGCCCGGGGCAAATGGCACGGTCGCATGATCGGCCAAACGAATGTGGAGCAAGCCATCTTTGCCGCCCCGGGCCAGCGCCGCGAACGTGTCGCACTCGAAGTTCAAGCCGCGCGGAATTCCGATCTCGCTGTTCGGCATTGCGGCCGTCGGCTCGTCGAGAAGCGATTCGATCGTGTTTAGTCGGATATCAACACGATAAATCGCCGTTTTCGCGTGGCTCGCGTCACCGTGGTCGCTCAGCAGAAAAATGCCATTGCGGCGATCAACGGCGATATCGCGAAGCGATTGCGGCGGCGAGGGAAAGTTGGCCTCGACCATGTAATCGGTCGCATGGCCGGCCTCGTCGATCTTGACGATCTTTCGCCCATCGACCACGAACAGCGTGTCGCGATAGTAGACCATGCCGCGCGGGTCGCGAAGTCCGGTGGCAAACGCGACCGGACGGCCATCGTCGATCACCACCACTCGCCCATCGGAGTCGTCGCCCAGCCGAGCCCCGATCTCGGTCGCGAAGAGCCGGTCTTTGAAACCCAGGCACACACTCCAGGGATGATTCAATCCCTGGGCAACCACGCGCGACCGCTCGGCGGGCGCCGCCATCGCAAGCCCAGTCACGAGCGCGAGGGTTAGCATTAAGGCGCTGAATATCAAGGGCCGCATGCCCCAAGTTGGTCGGACAATCGATCGACGCCGGTTGGCCATCGGGTTGGCGCTCCCTTGGTTGCTTATGCGACCGAAATTCAAAGTTCCATTGGAAACGGCGTCAGTAGTTCCACGCCCTTGTCGGTCACCAGGTAGTTGTTTTCCAAGCGGATGCCCGCCCGAAGTTCCGGCGCGTAGAGCCCCGGTTCGACGGCGAATACTTCGCCGACCTGAAAGGTATCGTCCCACTGGGAGTTGAGGTGCGGGGCTTCGTGCGGATAGAGGCCGATACCGTGGCCCAGATGGTGCTCGAATTTCCCGGCGCCGCTTTTGTCGAGTAGGGCCTTGGCCTCGAAGAACAGCTCGCGGCAGCTCGCTCCAGGCCGCACGAAGTTTTCGACGAGCTCGAACACCGGCAATATGCTCCGCCAAGCATGCTGCTGCGCCGCCGAGGGGCGGCCATCGACGGCGAACACTCGCGTGTTGTCGGCGAAATAGCCTTGAAAGGCAGGGCCCAGGTCCAAAATATAGAGCTCGCCCGCTTCGATTTTCCGATCGCGGGGCGGTCCGCCCGGCGCCCCGCAGGCGTAGTCGTTGCCCGTGCCGGTGAGCATTTCGCCATAGGTTCGCACTGCCGCGGCTTGCAACTCGCTGAAGACGATTAACTCGTTGACGCCTGGAGCAATGATCTCGCGTGCCCGAGCGTGCATGGCGGCAGTCCCGGCGATAGCCACTTTGAGCTTGGCCAGTTCATCGGGGTCTTTCTTGCGACGCATGCGATAGAGCGAGGGCTCGATATCGACAAGCTCGACGCCCGCGCCGAGCCGGGCCACGACGGCGGGCGAGCAGGTTGAAAACTCGACCCCCACGCGCCGCGCTCCTTCCAAGAGCGAGCGTCCGCCCGGCGCGCCTGCGCCGCTCTTCGCGCTAGCGAGCGCTTCGGCCGCCGCGAGGGCTTGGTCGTTGCGCAGCGTGCATAGCCACTGGGCTTCGTAAGTGACGATCGTGTCGGCGGCCGAGCGCTCGGGCGGCTGATTTGGCGCCACCAGCGCCGCCTCGCCTTCGCTCGTGAGCAGCGTTAGCGGCGAATAGGTCGCCGGATAGCGAGGGCCGACGAGATACTGCACATGTTCGATCCGCCCGACGATCGCGAGGTCGAGCCGCTGGTCGCGCATCACGTCCAACAGTCGGCGCTGGCGAGCGCGACAGGCCGCGACATCGACCAGCTCCGGTTTTGCCGGTCGTGACGCGAGCGTTGATGAATCGGAGGGCGGGCTGAGTCGCGACATGGCGGCAAGGGCCTTTCGACACGAGGAGAGCGATCGCCACGACGCATTCCCCAGTGGGGCGTCAAGCATGGCACGATCCGACAGTTCGGGCATTCTAAATCCCGAGGCGGGGCGTTGGGAGGGCCGCGGAGCTGGAGTTCAACGCCGCCGCGAAAATTCTTAGCGAATTAGGGGCGAAATTGTCGCCGACACGCTCCGCTTTACGTTTTGAACAACGGTTGCTGTATGCACGCAACGCCGCAAGGATCGGCGGGCAAGTCGATTCCGACGTGGGCGAACAGAGTTGGGCCGTGGAAACGCGCTGAAAGGCACGGAATGAGCATTGTCTGAACCTTCGATCGCTCGTCGCGCCGCATGCTCATTCGGCTTAGCCCGGCTGGCGCGGCGGCTCTTTCGCGCGGTTGCGGCAAACTGCGATCGGCGCATGAACTATGTTTTCATTGGGGGCGGAGGCGAATTTCGGTCCCGGAACAAGCGGCTGTAATGTCTCGAAACAAGGCGCGTGTCTTAAAATGAGACAGAAAAACAATCGCGATCGTCGCGGCGGTTTTGAGGCATAGGGCCGATGGATTGTGGTTTGGATCGTGAAAATTCGCGTTTTTCAGCTTCCCTGGGCGAATTTCTCAAGTCCAATTTGTTCGGCGCCGGCTTTGCATGTTGCATCTTCCGCAGTGTGACGCATACCGCAAATTTCCTCGGGAACTGAAGACGCAGGGAGATCGCTAGGATGCTAGTTCTAAGTAGAAAAGTCGGCGAACGGGTGATCATCGGCGATGGAATCGTCGTGGTCGTGAAGCGCGTGGCTGGGCAACGCGTGACGTTCGGTATCGAAGCGCCGCCCCAAGTGCGGATCGTGCGCGGCGAGCTGGAACTGTTTCCCGCCGACCCGTCACGAGACGTCGCCTCGCCCACCATGAACTCCGGCAGTTCGACACCCGACGCCACGGCTCGCGACGCCAACCAGAAAACCATCGCCGACGCCGGCCCAACGAACCTGACGCGTCTCGCGCCCGAGCGAGCCCCCGTGGTGCTCGGCGGTTCGCTGTCGCTCGCGTCCTTGGCGGTAAAGCCGCGCTGATCGCGAGCCATCGCGATATCAGCCGAGCCAACGCGCCACCTTGCGAATTGCCATCGCCACCTGGCGCACATAGTCGGGCGATTCGAGCAAGGCGGGATGATGGAGCACGAGCGTTTGCTCGGCGGCGCGTCGGCTGTGGGGCAAATCGCCAACACGTCGGCAGCGGCCACGGCCGCGGCGCCAAAAACCGCGAAATCCCCGGTCGAGCGCCACGCCTTCGGCTCGCGCGGCCAGCGTAAAGCCATCGACGTCGAATTGGCGGTCCGGAGTTGGTTCGTAAAAGCAGCCGAGTTTGTAGAAACTGGCCAGCGACGGCGATGGGTCGGGCGCGAACGCAGCGCCATCACATCCCGCAGCGCCTCGCGCACGAGGGCGACCGATTGTCGCCGCCGTTGGTTATTTGCCTCGAGCGCTTCCCACTGCGGCAAAAGCAAGGCCGCCGCAAGCTCGGGAAGTGGAAACGCGTGATTGCCTCGCTCGACAAAGACCTTGGCCCGCTGGTGGACGACGGGATCGCGAGTGAGAATCGCCCCGCCGCGGCCGGCAGTCACGAGTTTGCTGCCTCCAAAGCTGAGCACGCCCACATCGCCCCATGCGCCGGCTGGCCGGCCCGCCACAATCGCTCCCGGCGCCTGACATGCGTCTTCGATGATCGCGGCGCCGTGCGCATCGGCCAGTTCGCGCAGTCGCGGCATGTCGACGAGCGAGCCATGCAGATGCGACACGAGAATCGCCTTGGCGCCCGATCGCAGGGCTTCGCCGATTTGCTCGAGGTCGGGTGTCCAGTCGTGGGCCGCCAGGTCGAATAGCACGGGCGTGGCGCCCGTGGCTTCGATCGCACGGAAGTTGCCGGGAAAATCGTATCCGGCCAGCGCCACTTCGTCGCCCGCTCTGATTCCCAGCCCGCGCAGGGCCAGTTCGACCGCGAATGTTCCCGAGCAGCAAGCGATTGCGTGGGGGACCTGATGTCGTTCGGCGAGCGCGCAGTCAAGCGCTCGCCGTAGTCGCTCTGATAGCGGCCCCAAGCCCCGTCGAGCCACGCCTGTTCGAGCGCCGCATGGATCGATGGTTCGGGCCGCGGCCAGACGGGTGGGCCGTGGGGAAACATCGGCTCGCCGCCATGAATCGCCAGCCGTGGTTCGGGAGTATCGTCGCCGCGAGTCACGAATTCACCCCACGAGACATGAGCGTTGCTGGTTCGACGCGCCGCGAGTTTCGGGCTAGCAATGCCGGCGATAGCAGTTCGTTTGGCGGCGCCACTCGAAACAACCCGCGCCAGCGCCAGACCCGCTGGCGCTGGCGGGAATCGCGCAAACCGGCGTTGCCGGCGCCCGAAGAGACGCTTATTGTTCCAGCCGGGGCGCTAGGCTTTTTGTATCGGCCCGCGCCACCCCGACGCAAGACCTCGGCGATCTAGTTCCCCAAACGCGTATCCGCCGTCGCGCGCGACACGCGCCCTCATTGTGATCGCAACGTGAACCTGCCGACACCGATTCGCAATCTCGAGCATCCGACCGGCAGCGCCGCCTCACCGGCGCGCGCCAGGGTCGGCGACGGTGCGCCTCGCGCGCGGCTCGGCGCATTCGCGGCGGCCAAACGTCGTTGCTCATGGCGCTGGCGCTTGCTTGTCTCGCGGGCTGCGCCGCGCCGGGTTGGATCGCGATGCGCTCGCCGCGCGGCGGCTCCTGGCTCGGAGTTCGTCATGTCGAGGAGCCACAGCCTTCGGAACGCACCTTGCTTCTTCTGCGTCGCAATGCCCTGGCCGATCTCTGGCCCGGCGATGTCTCGGAACTGCTCGTGCAATTAAGCGAGTTGATTCGCCGAGAGCCGACGCCCGACAAGATCTACTCCCTCGCCGAGATCGCTTACCTTGGAGCGAAACACTGCGAGGAGAGCGATCCGCAGCGTGGGCTCGAGCTCTACGCCGCCGCGGTGACGCATGCGTATTTGTATCTGTTCGACGACCGCTTTCATCGCGTGGCGAATCCCTACGATCCCGAGTTCCGCGGCGCCTGCGATCTTTATAATCGCGCGCTCGAGCATTGCCTGCGCATCACGCAAAGCAAGGGCATTGCCCCGGGCATGAATCAAACCCTGCACACGGCCAACCAAACCATCGAAGTGGCGATGGTTTCGCGCGGCAAATCGTGGCGACCCGAGGATTTCGAGCGATTCGAGTTCGTCACCGACTACGAAGTCACGGGTTTGCAGAACCACTACCACACGTTTGGCCTGGGGGTGCCCCTGATCGGAGTGCGGAAGAAGCAGTCCGTGGCGCTGCCGATCGAACGCTACTACCCTGAGGGGCTCAGTTTTGCCGTCACGGCGTTTTTGCGCATCGTGCCGCATCAAGACGGCAAGCCGAATCATCATGTGGCGCTACTCGAGCTCTACGACCCCCTGAACGCCTCGGGCATCGAATTCGAAGGCCGCCGGGTGCCGCTGGAAACCGACCTCAGCACGCCGCTCGCCTATGCGCTCAATCAACCCAAACTGCGAAACCTCGATACCTCGTACAGCGGATTCCTGCATCCCGACGCGACCGAAAAGGCCCAGGGCCTCTATATGCTCGAGCCCTACCAGCCGGGCAAGATTCCCGTGATCATGGTCCACGGCGTGTGGTCGAGCCCGATCACGTGGATGGAAATGTTCAACGATCTCCGCAGTTCGCCCGAGATTCGCAATCGCTTCCAGTTCTGGTTCTATCTCTACCCGACCGGGCAACCTTTCTGGTATAGCGCGGCGCAGCTCCGGGCCGATTTGGCGCGGGTGCGACAAGTGGCCGATCCGAAACATGCCGAACCGGCCTTCGACCAGATCGTGCTCGTGGGTCACAGCATGGGCGGGCTCGTCTCCGAGCTGCAAGGCGTCGAAAGCGGCGACGCCTATTGGCGGGCGATCAGCAAGGAACCTTTCGACCGCCTGCGGGCCTCCGACGAAATCAAACAAACGCTCGCCGATACCTACTTCTTCCATCCGAACCCGTCGGTGCGGCGAATGATCTTCATCAGCACTCCGCATCGAGGAACCGACTATGCCAACAATGTGGCCGCATGGCTGGGCAATAAGCTGATCACGCTGCCGAAGTTGTTGGTGGCGGGCGGCCAGCAGTTGCATCGCGACAACCCCTCGTATTTCCATAGCCCGAACCTGATCGACATTTACACGAGCATCGACGCCTTGAGCCCAAGCTGCCCGATCTTTCCGGCGCTTGCCGAATCGCCGCGGGCCAAGGACCTGCATGTTCACAGCATCATCGGTGTCTTGGCGGAGAAGGGGAAAGCGCCGCCGCCCGATGGCGGCGGCGATGGCGTGGTGCCCTATGCGAGCGCGCATCTCGAGGGCGCCGATTCCGAGATCACGGTCAACGCCGACCATAGCCTCGTGCAACGCCACCCGCTGAGCGTGCTCGAAGTGCGGCGCATTCTGCTGGAGCATTTGGCCACGCTTCCGCCCCGCGCCGGCGAACCGGTCTGGCCGCTGCCGCCGGTCGAGCGAGCGGCGGAGGCTCGGTCGTCGGAACCGGTCTTTCCGTTGAACTCTCCAGCGACGCCGCCCGATTGGCGACCGCCGCCGCTCCCGAGCGAATCGCCCGACCCGGCCCTGGGCGATGGCCCCCACGCAAGCCACTCGGTGGGCCCAGGAACGCTGCCGCTGGATACGGTGGGCCAAGACTACATCAACGCTCCCGCCGACCTGGGTCGCCGTCCGGTCGCTGCCACTCCCACCCCGACCGCCTCGGCAGCCGAAACGGCTTCTCGCGCCGCGCTGCCGCCGCGATGAGCGCGGATGCTCCATGTCGCGGCGAAGGCGTCGCGATCGCACGGCACGCCATGTGGCTTGACCGCGAATTCATGAATCAACCACAATAGCGAATGCGCCGAGCCGATTGCAATCGTTCGCCAGGGCCGATGAACCATGCTCGAAAAACTTCAGATCCACGGTTTTCGCACGCTCATCGATACGGACGTGGCCATTGCGCCGCTTACGATCATGATCGGCAAGAACGGCGCCGGGAAAACTTCGATTCTCGACGCGCTTCAGCTCATCGGCAATTTTGCCCGAGGTGGCGTCTCGCGCGCATTCGGTCCGCCGCCTTGGTCCCTGGGTTGGCAGCGCTCGAAAGGCTTTGGCAACATCGAAACGATGCGCGTTGACCTTCAGCTTCGAGCTGGAAGCCGTGATTATAAATACCACATTGCGCTCAAGGAACGCGATGGCGACGCCCGGGTGGCCGAGGAACGACTTACTCGAATCAGCGACCAGCATGTGCTCGCGAGCTTCGTTTGGCAAAGTTCGCCGGTGTCCGGAACGATTTCGAACCCGAGCGACGGTATTTCCGGGCCGGAGCGGGATGAAGTGGCGACCGTGGCCAAGGCGATGAAATCGGTCGTGAGCTATGAGCTCAATCCCGCGGTGATCGAACAGGGCGTCGATCCAGAACATGAATATGTCTCGCGCGATGGCTTTGGAGTGGCCGGATTTCTTGCCTAGCTGAAAGATACGTTGCCTGATCGCTTTGCGATGCTCGAGCGGCGATTCTTCCGCTTTCGACCGGAAACGGAATCGATCGAATTGTGGTCGGCGTCGGGCAAAGTGTATTGGGGTCTGCGAGACCGGGGCCAGCAGCGGGCCTTTCCGGCGGTGCATTTGTCGTGGGGCGATCGCCAGTTGATCGGCCTCTTGTGCGTGCTGTATGCCACGAAGGCCGACGCCACGATCGCCATCGAGGAAATCGATCGCGGTTTTCATCATTCCCGCTACGCCGATGTGATCGAACTTCTGACCGAAGCCGCTTACGACGGACTTGACGGGCAAGGCACGATCCAGATCGTCATCACCACGCATAGCCCATCATTCATCAATTACTTGAGCGATCGAACAAGTGAAATTCGGATCGTGACCCGCGCTCCGGGCGGTGGAACCATGGCGAAGCCCCTGGAAGAAGTGTTGAAATTCAAACTCGGCGCCGGTGATCTCGAAACCTCCCTGGGCGAAGTTTGGGAAACCGGCCTGCTCGAGGATGCCATCAAGGAATCGATCGGCTGACGATGCGAGTGCTGCCGGCCACCGAGGGACCTTCGGATGAAATCGTGGCGCGGGCGCTCCTCCTGCCGCGCATCCGGGCGCGGCGGTCGAACCCATGAAATTCACGTCGCGAGGTTTCGAGATTGTGCGCCGTGACGCCGCGCTCTTCGCTCGGGCGGCTCACTTCGGTCATTTTGATCTGCTCGCGATTCATTTCGATCTCGACGCGCCGCCGACGCAGCCCGGCGCCACGCCGGACAATGCCTCACGGAAAGATGAAATCTCGGCTCGCGTTTCCGAGACCCTCGCGTCGTTGCCGCCCGCTTCACGGGCGAGCCCAGTGCGAACCATTTACATGACGCCGAGCCCGTCGACCGATGCTTGGCTTGCCTGGGCGCGAAAATGGCGACGGGGCGGACTGGGAGCGGAAGGACCGACTCGCAATCAAACGGGGTATCTTCGGAAATCCACCGCGCGGTTTGGTCGAGAAAACGGAGCGAGCCATGCCCGCGCTCGTCGAGCGAATGGCGAGCTCGAACTCCTGGCCGAGCCAACTGCGAGCCTTTGAACGACAATTGCGAGCCGAATAGCGCGGCGTTGCCCAGTTGCCCAGTCCGACCCGATTGACCGGCCGGCGCGAGGGATTTACAGTGAAAAGCGTGGTCGGCGCCTTCTCGGACCGCGTGACTTGCGCAATGCGCGCTCCTCGCTACCCGTTTTTCGTTTTCGGATGCCCATGCTTGCCAAGCGCGTGATCCCCTGCCTGGACGTGAATCGTGGTCGCGTGGTCAAGGGAACCAACTTCCTCAATCTTCGCGACGCCGGCGACCCCGTGCAGGTGGCCGCGCCTACGAGGCCGAAGGCGCCGATGAGCTTGTGTTTCTCGATATCACGGCCAGCCACGAGGAGCGGGGCATCATGCTCGATGTCGTCCGCCGCACGGCCGACGAAGTGTTCATGCCGCTCACCGTCGGCGGCGGAATTCGCACCCTCGACGATGTGCGCGATCTGCTCCTGGCCGGCGCCGACAAAGTGTCGATCAATTCGGCCGCCGTGCTCGATCGCGAATTCGTGCGAAGGGCCTCCGACCGATTCGGCGCCCAGTGTATCGTGGTCAATATCGACCCCAAGCGAGTCGAGCGAGAAGGCCGCGAAGTCTGGGAAGTGCATACCCACGGCGGGCGGCGACCCACCGGGCTCGAGGCGGTCGCTTGGGCCCGAGAGGTCGAGCGGCTGGGAGCGGGCGAAATCGTGCTCACCAGCATGGACTGCGACGGCACGAAAGATGGCTATGATATTCCAATCACCCGGGCCGTGAGCCAGGCGGTATCGGTTCCGGTCGTGGCCAGTGGCGGCGCCGGCAAGCCCGAACATTTGGCCGACGCCATTTTGCTCGGGCTTGCCGATGCGGCCTTGGCCGCCAGTATTTTTCATTTCGGTGAATACACGATCCAACAAACCAAACAAGTGATGCGCGAGCGCGGCGTGCCGGTGCGCGAGAGTCGGCCTGGGCCGGCCTAACCGCGAGGGCCGACGCGGCCGGCGAACGGGCGTGTCGCGAAAGCTCGCCGAACCGTTCGCGCCGCGAGTTGGTCCGTCGAGAACAATTTCGTCGCATCCATTTCGTGAAGGAATCGAAACGATGGGTTCCCATGCTCCGGCGCCGGTGGTCGAGGATATTCCGGCGACTTCCATTGAACAAATGGCCGCCAAGTTCCTCGTCAAGAAAGAGGAACTCGAGATCGACAAGATCTTCCGCGCGCTCGTCAAGCTCGAAGGCAGCGACTTGCATCTCAAGGTCGGGCGCCCGCCGATTATTCGCACCAAGGGCTCGCTCCGCCCGATGAATCGCGGGCCGATCGACGACGAGGAGATGATGCGGCTCTGTTTTCCGATGATGAACGAGCGCAACCGCAAGATCTTCGAGCGCGACGGCGGCGCCGACTTCGCCTACACCTGCGAGTGCGATGGCGTGATGTGGCGGTTCCGCGTCAATCTGCTCACGCAACTCACGCACGTGGGCCTCGTCGCCCGCCGGGTGAATAACAAAATTCCGCCCTTCGAGGGCCTCTTCTTGCCGCCGGTGATCGAGACATTGTGCAAGTTCGATCAGGGCATGGTGCTCCTGGCCGGCGTGACCGGTTCGGGCAAAAGCACCACGATCGCTTGCATGCTCAATTGGATCAACGCCAATTATCGCAAGCACATTCTCACGCTCGAGGACCCGATCGAATTCATCTTCACCGAGGATAAGTGCCTGATCAATCAGCGCGAAATCGGGCTCGACGTGAAGGACTTCGAGATCGGCATGAAGCACGCGGTGCGCGAAGATCCCGATGTGATGTTGGTGGGCGAAATGCGCGATCGCGAAACTTTCATGACCGCGATCCACGCCGCCGAAACCGGCCACTTGGTGTTTGGAACCATCCACGCCGCGAGCGCCTCGAGCACGATCGGGCGTATTCTCGACCTCTTCCCGCCGGAGATGCATCCGGCCCTGCGCAGCGCCATGGCCTTCAATATGAAAGGCATCGTCTCGCAGAAGCTGCTCAAGAGCATCAAGCCCGGCGTGTCGCGCGTGCCCACGGTCGAGATCATGACCTTCACGCCCACGGTGCGCAAGCTGATTCTCGAGGAAAAAGACTCCAAGCTGCCCGACGCGATTCGCATGTCGGGCGGCGATGGCATGCAAGATTTCAACATGAGCCTGGTGGACCTGGTAAATAAGCAACTGATCGATCGCTCGGTGGCGCTTGAGGTTTCGCCCAACGTGGAAGCTCTCAAAATGGCCCTCAAAGGCATCTCTGTTTCGACACCCGGGATTCTGTAATGCGCTTCGTCAGGCCGCTGTTGGCGCTTGGCGCCGTGGCGCTATTCGTCCTCGCCGCGGGCCCCGAGATCGCGTGCGCCAAGAGGGCGGCGGAGCGTGGCCGCCGTTCGTCGGTTTCACGCGCGGGTCGGGCTTTTATCTCAGCCCCTGGAAAATCGGCGCCTACTGGCTGCTGTTTGCCCTCTGGATCTCCACGACCGACTGGCTCAGCCGCGACATGGCGCACACGCGCAGAACTACAAACTATGGAACGGCATCCTGGTCGGCTGCTTCCTCGCGGCGCTTGTGTTGATGTTTCTCATTCCCTGGTTCGCCCTCGGCTACACGCTGCTGGTCGTGGCCTACGCCGCGCCGCCAATCACTTATGTCGTGATTCGCAACAAATCCGCGCCGGCCGACGACCGCTTGCTCACGCGAGCCCACCTCCGCCGCATGATTTCGGAACTCGCCGCCCGAATCGGCATGGCCGTGGCCGCCGAAAAGGTCGATGATCGCGACGCCGGGCCCGGCGTGAAATTCACTCCGCTCCTGGCCAATGAGCGCGACATCAACGCCGCGCTGCTCAAGGCCCGCAATTTGCCCGGATTCGTCACCGCGCGCGAGCTCGTGTACGAAGCGCTCCGCAAGCGGGCCGATGGCATCATGCTCGACTACGGTCGCGAAAAGGTAATCGTGCGCCATCAGGTCGATGGCGTGTGGCTCACCGCGCCCTCGCAAGAGCGCGAAAAAGCCGATCCCGCGCTCGCGGTGCTCAAGACGCTCGCCGCGCTCAATCCCGCCGAGCGCCGTGCGCGGCAAGCCGGCAAGATCAGCGTCGAATCGGAAAACAACAAGTACGAATGCCGCTTCAGCAGCCAGGGCACCGAAACCGGCGAACGCGCGCTGCTGGCGCTCGAAAACAAAAAACTTCAGTTCACGAGTCTCGAATCGATCGGCATGCGACCCAAGCTCATCGAGCAGCTTTCGGAAGTGCTCCGCCGCAAGCAGGGCATGTTGATCGCGAGCGCTCCCCCGGCCGGCGGGCTGAGCACGCTGTTCGATGTGACGATCAACGCCACGGATCGGTTCGTGCGCAATTTCGTCGCGATCGAAGCGGCCGAGAGCGCGGAGCGCGATGTGATGAACGTGGCCATCACCCGATTCACTCCGCCGGGCGAGTCGCCCGCCACCGTGTTGCCGAGTCTGATTCTCTCGTATCCCGACGCGTTCGTGGTGCGCAACATGGTCAACGCCGAATCGGCGTCGATCCTGTTCGGCCAGGTGCTCAACGAGGACCGATTCGTGTTTACCTCGACCCGGGCCAAGGAAGCGGTCGAGGCGCTGTTGCGAATCTTGATGCTCAAGGTTCCGCCGCTCGAATATGCCAAGGCGGTCACGGCCGTGGTCAACGGCCGGCTGGTTCGCAAGTTGTGCGAAAAATGCAAGGAGGCCTACGCGCCGCCGCCCGAAGTGATACAGCGCTTCGGCCTGCCGCCGAAGCTGCCGGCCTTTTATCGTCCGCCCACGAAGCCGATCGATCCGAAGCATCCGGAAATCAAATGCGAGGCCTGCGGCGGCATTGGCTATGTGGGACGCACCGGAATCTATGAGTTGCTCATGGTGACCGACCCCATGCGGCAGATACTCGTCAAGCAACCGAAGCTGGAGCTGCTGCGCGACGCCGCTCGCAAAGCCAAGCACCGCAACTTGCAAGACGAAGGCGTGCTGCTGGTGGCTCGCGGAGTGACCAGCATGCAGGAGCTGATTCGCGTGATGCAGGGGCAGTGAGTCGGAAAAGTCGGGTTGGATTTTTTTCGGCGCCCTGCTATGCTACCGGGTCAATGCGGCATCAGGGAGGCGCCGCGCATTGGCCGCTTGCAAGGGCGGATCGCATGCCCGGCTTGGCGTATGTTCGGTTCGATAAGAGCCGTTTTTATTTTCTTGCACAAGGGAGGGACCCCATCATGTCGACACGCATTCCTTTGCCCACGGTTGGCAACGAAGCTCAGGATATGGCCGCGCGGCTGGAGATGAGCACCGCCGAGATCGGTCTGACGGTTCGCACCACGAACTGCCTCGAGGAACGCGGCATCTTCACTGTGAACGACTTGCTGAATTCCACGCGGGAAGACCTTTTGAGCATTTCGAATTTCGGGGAAAAGACGCTCGAAGAAGTCTACAAGGCGCTCGAGAGCGTCGGCTTCGTGCGCACCGCCCGCCGCCGCCCCACGCTGCATGTGGTCTGAGCCACTGGCGTCGATCCGCGCGGCGATCACCCGCGCGAGATACGGTAACCGCCGTTTGCGCCTCGGCGCACGGGGCCGTTTTTTCGTTTACCAGAAGGGAGCGCTGGCAAACCGGCGAGTGTACTACGTAAGTTGGTCACGATGCGAATACCAGGGAAACACGCTGGCCGACGAGATTCGCGGCCTATAGAACTGCTCCTGGAATGTTGCTCGTCATGAACGTGACGGGCGCCGTGAATGCTAGCGGACCACCGGTGCTTTCGCAGGTACCGGATTGGCAGCATGGCGGCAGTCGGTCAATGAACCAACGCGTTTTTTAAGGAAGCTGCAACCATGATTCCAAATCGCTGTTATCTAGCCGTTGCGTTGTGCATGTACGGATTTGTTCAGGTCTCAAACGCCGATGAACAAGCGCCCTGCGATGTGACGTTCGAAGCCACGGCGCCCATCGAGTCAAAGCCCGATGATCGATGGCAGGTTTTTACCAAGATCACGGATGGGAAATGCACCATCTACGAGGGGGTGGTGAAAAGTATCAGCACCGAGAAAGTTAGGATCGCCCGAAAAATAACTTCCCGGGAGGTTTTCCAAATGTTATTCTGAGTTTTCGTCGTCAGCCGCCGGGGCTGGGTCCGTGGGATTGATCTGGAATATAGGAGGGCCGAGCGCATGTATTCCCCCGAAATCGAACACGAGATGAAGTGTTTTTATCAATCGTTGTCCGAGAAAGATCGGCGGCGGTATGCGGGAATCGAGGCGCGAAAGTTGGGTCGCGGCGGCGGGGAATATATTGCCAAGCTGTTCGACTGCGATCCCAAAACCGTGCGGCGCGGGACGGCCGACGTCGGCCAATTGCCGCGCGATCCGGCCGCCGGACGCGTGCGTAAAAAAGGGGGGACGCAAGTGCTGTCTTGATAGCAACCCCGCCATCGCCGAAAACTTGATCGAGATCGTCGACGAACACACGGCGGGCGATCCGATGCGCGAGGACGTGACCTGGACCAATCTCACGCCCGCCGAAATCGCCACCGCCTTGGACGACCGCGGCACGCCGATCCGCGGGGATACGGTGCGCCAACTGCTCGTCGATGGCGGCTTCTCGTTGCGACGGCCCGAGAAAACGAAAGCACTCGGCGTCTGTGAATTTCGCGACGAGCAATTCGAAAAAATCGCCGCCTTGAAAGCCGAGTATCTCGACGCCGGCAACCCGGCTCTCAGCATCGACACCAAGAAAAAGGAGCCGATCGGCGAGTTTCAGCCCGACGGCCGGGCTTGGTCCGACGGCCCAAACCGCGTGCTCGACCACGACTTCAAGCGACCCGGCCAACTCCAACTGGTTCCGCATGGCATCTACGATCTGGCCACGAACCTGGGCCATATCACGCTGGGCGTGAGTCACGACACGAGCGAGTTCGTCCGCGATTGCGTCTTCGGCTGGTGGCAAACCACGGGCCAAGCGACCTATCCCCACGCCACTTCGATCCTGCTCTTTTGCGACGCGGGCGGTAGCAATAATTGTCGGCATCGGATTTTCAAACAAGACCTGCAATGCCTGGCCAATCAGATCGGCCTGCCGATCCGCGTGGCGCATTATCTTCCTTACTGTTCCAAGTACAATCCGATCGAGCATCGCCTGTTTCCCCACGTCTCGCGCGCCCTGTCGGGCATCGTGCTCCGCGGCATCGACTTGGCGAAGAAGTGTATCGAACGAACTCATACCAGCACCGGCCTCAAAGTCTCGGTGAACATTATGGATAAGGCCTATCTTCGAGTTTCGCGTTTTTTGATAGCAATAGGCTTTTATTTCCTCGGATTTTACGAGATTTATGCGAGCTTCCGAGAGTCATCGCAGGTTGCGTGATACGCAAAAAATGCCCACGCGTTGCGCGAAACGCCTAAAACTCACGAATAAACGCTAATTCGAATGCTAGCACAAAGTGCGAAAGTTGAACTATCAACTGAAGCGAAAAGTAACCACCGCATTTCGCGAAATGATGCCGATCAAGTTCGACGAACAGCTACCCCTGCTAAACTACACCGCCAAACCCATGAAACAAATTCCCGGGAAGTTATTTTTCGGCTGATCCCAAGCCGTGAAATCCCACCTCGCAGGCAAAAAACCAACCCCGCTACTCGACGGGGCGTGAACGGTTACCGTTTCGGGTGCGAACAGAATCTTTATCGAGGACATGAGAGGCTCTGACAAAACCCGTGCAACTGCCTTTTTTACCAGCCTTTCCCAGTGGTTTTGTCGAGCCTCTAAATATCCACAAGTTCCTTGAAGACGGCATTCCGAACTTGTCGAAAATCACGTGAGGATACCTTGGGAATGGGTGCGTTTCCTTCTAGGCCTTAAACCAGTATCCCTTTGAGGCGTGGGCGGGGAGATTTTTGGAAAAAAGCGAAATCCCTCGGCGGATTTGCGGTATTCTGTGTTTTTTGCCAGTCACGAACACCACGGCCACCGAGGGATTTCGAGTGAAAGCCAAGAACCAAAGAGCGCGGGCCAAGCGTCAGAGGGCGCAGGCCAAGGGCCGAAGAACACGGGCCAAGATACGCCGACGTCTCGCCGCATGCAAGCGGCGGGTCGAGCGGCGCATCGACAAGCACAACTGCGAGGGTTGCGAGCGCCCGATCATGCGGCCCGGCAATATCAAGTATGAGCTTGCGGAGCGCGCGCAAGGCATGGCTTATGGCGGCTTCGGCGCGATGCGGTTGCTGGTCCAAGAACTGGGGCTGGCCGAAGCGATCGATCGGCGATTGCATCTGCTCAAGGTGCATCTGCCATATCATGAGAGCGATCATGTGCTCAACCTAGCGTTCAACGCCTTGTGCGACGGCGATTGCTTGGAAGACCTCGAACTGCGCCGCAACGACGAAGTCTATCTCGACGCGCTCGGCGCCCGGCGCGTGCCCGATCCGACCACGGCGGGCGACTTCTGCCGACGTTTCAAGCCGAGCGACGTGCGCGCGCTGCAAGAAGCTTTCCACGAAACACGACATAAAGCTTGGGCTCGCCAGCCCGCCGAGTTCTTCGCCCAAGCCCGCATCGACATGGACGGCGTGTTCGCGCCCACCGGCGGCCAGTGCAAGGAGGGCATGGACATCTCCCACAAGGGCGAATGGGGCTATCATCCGCTGGTCGTGTCGCTGGCCAACACGGGCGAAGTGTTCTCGATCGTCAACCGCTCGGGCAACCGGCCCAGCCACGAAGGGGCGGCGGCCGAAGTCGATCGTGCGCTGGAAGTCTGCTTCGCCGGCGGCTTTCGCAAGGTGTTGCTCCGCGGCGACACCGACTTCTCGCAGACGACGCATCTGGACCGCTGGACGGACGACCCGCGCGTGCGATTCGTGTTCGGCATGGACGCCAAGCTGAAATTGCAGCTTTTGGCCGACGACTTGAAGGACAAGTCCTGGCAACCGCTCGAGCGCACGCCGCGTTATGCCGTGAAGACGAAGCACCGCGCGCGGCCGACCAATGTTAAGGAAGGCATCGTGCGCGAGCGGGAATTCAAGAACCTGCGGCTGGTGGGCGAAGAGGTCGCCGAGTTTGATTATCGACCCACGGCGTGCAAGAAGGTGTATCGCCTGGTGGTGGTGCGCAAGTGGATCGACGAGCACCAAGGTCAGCGGACGCTGTTTTCCAGCTATCGCTACTTCTTCTACTTGACGAACGATCGCGAGCTCACGCCGGCCGAAGTGGTGTTCGAGGCGAACGACCGCTGCGATCAAGAGAACCTGAACGCGCAGCTTAAAGGCGCGGTGCGCGCCTTGCACGCGCCGGTCGACAACTTGGTGAGCAACTGGGCCTACATGGTGATGGTCTCGCTGGCCTGGAACCTGAAGGCGTGGTGGGCCTTGCTCTTGCCCGAGCCGCCGGGCCGCGAACAAGAAGCGCGGCGCGAGGAAAAGAAGACGGTGCTCAAGATGGAGTTCAAGACATTCCGCAACGCTTTCATTCGGATGCCATGTCAAATCGTGCGTGGCGGGCGAAGATTGATCTATCGTTTGTTGGGTTGGAATCGCTGGCAAGTCGTGTTGTTTCGCTGGCTGGACGGCCTGCGATGTTGACGCCGATCAATTGAAGCCGGAGTCCGGACGCTCCGGTCCGCCGCCACGCCGAACCAGGAAAGCCAACCGCCAATGCCAAACAAAAACCCGCCGCCGAGAGTAGCGCGCCCGCCGGCGCCGCCCGCTCACGCCGCGCGCACCGCCGGCCACGCGAAACCGCCGCAAAACGCAACCGCGTACGCTTGTTTAAGGTCTAGGCACAAGAGCATTAAACGAATCGTTTCAGGAGATGCTTCGTCAAGAATCGATAGCATGCGATCCTAGTTTTACTAATGCTAGCTATTTTGGCTCTTCCGTTTGTGCGTGCAGGTGGAGCCAAGACACGCTGCGCTGGACAGATCGCGGAATCCCTCGCCGACGCTTCTGGTTACGACAGAACGCCGCTGTGGATCACAACCCGAAGTGTCGGCGAGGGATTCCGCGCCAACCGCGATTTTTCTTCGAACAATGCGAGTGGTAATGGAAGAACCGCTATTTTCGGGCACCGAAGCTGCGGAAACCGATTCGCCATTGTTCAGATGTTTCCTTGTTATTACCAATTAAATTGCGCGATTCGTCAGGGCATATGGTTTGCTTTACATGTCACCGTGCTCGCATCGATGCGACGTCATCGGCTACGTTTTCGATCTTGCTCGCCCAGGCGCCATCAATCGGATTTGGCCTTCAACTCGGATTTCTTCTTTTTTTATCTGTCATCGGTTTGCTTGTTGTGGCGAGTTCGCGTTTGCGCCGGTGGCGGCTAACCTTAAAATGTCCGCTCCTGATGCTTCTATTCAGCCAGGGTGTTGTCGTGTGCTTTTGCTTGAGATATTACTGCGCGAATTTGTCTCTCGTTGAGCGGGATCTGATATGGAGTTTTTCGTTTGTTTTCGTTGCCATCGGCTTCGTGTTGAAGATTATTTTGCTTTTCCGTAATCGTTGTACCAGTCCATCCCGAAAGGCTGTCCAAATCCCTCCCAAAAACCTCGTCGGAGGGGAAAACGATCCCGAGTAGCGGCGAATTCACGGCGCCGGTTTCGGCGAGGCTCAAGAAAAATCGCCGGCGTTGAAGTGAAAACGGGGCCTCTGGGACTGTTTTTACTTCTCGGCGCGCGGCTTTCCCTTCGGCGTGTGGCCGTGGTTGAAGTTCGATGTGCAATCGACGGCCGGGCTGCAAGATATCGTGGCCCACGGTTACACGTATAATTCCGACGCCGAAGTGTATCTGCGGATCAACAGCGGCTACTTCCAGTTCGGCACTTGGAACGGCAGCGACCAAGCGACCACGGCGCCGATTCCGGCGGGCGACATCGGCAATTGGGTGTTTTTGACGGGCGTGTTCACCGGCAGCGCGTGGCAACTCTATGCCGACGGCGCGCTTGTGAGCAGCACGGCGAGCACGCAAGGGGCCGTGGCGGTCAATGCTCCCTGGACGATCGGCGCCTCGTCCGATGGCACTCGCTATCTCGACGGCGATATCGGCCCGGTGGCGATCTACGATACGGCGCTCACCGCCGGCCAGATCGCGCTCTTGGCGTCGTCGGCGCCCGTGGCCGCCTCGAGCGGAGTGACCACCACCCACACCTACGACGCCAACGGCAACGAGCTGTCGATGACCGACCCGCTCGGGCGGACGACCGAGTATGTGTATAATGATCTCGGCGAACAGACCGAAGTCATCGAGCCGAACGCCCTGACCGGCATCGCCGGCTCGGGCCCGACGACGATCACCACCTACGACGGCGACGGCAACGTGCTTTCCACGACCGATGGCGACGGGAACACGACCGAGTATGTGTATAATGCGCTTGGCCAGCAAACCGAAACGATCGAGCCCAGCGCGGCGACCGGGGCGGCGGGCGGCGGGCCGACGACGTATGTCGGGTACGACCTCGATGGCGAAGTGACGAGCATGACCGACGCGCTGGGCAATGTGACGACCTATGCGTACGATGGCGATGGCCGCCAGACGAGCGTCACCCAGCCCGCGCCGTCGTCGGGCGCCGCCGCGCCGACCACCACTTATACGTATGACGCCGCGGGCAACGAGCTTTCCATGACCGATCCGAATGGCGCCACGACGCGGTACGTGTACGATGGCCTCGAGCGGCAAGTGGCTGTCATCCAGCCGAATCCGAACGGCGGCGCCGGCCAAGGCCCGACGACGAGCACGCTGTACGATCTCGACAACGAGGTGGTCGCGACGATCGATCCGCTGGGCCGCGTGACGACTTACGCCTACAACGGCGCCGGCGAGCAATCGAGCGTCACGCAGCAGGCGGCCAGCGGCTCCGGTCCCGGCCCCACGACCAGCGCCGTGTACGATCCCAATGGCAACATGGTCGCCCAAACCGATCCCAACGGCGCGACCACGCGCTATGTGTACGACAGCCTGGGCCGCGAGATCAAAACGATCGAGCCGGCCGCGAGTGGCGGCGGCCTTGGCGCGGCGAGCGCGACATCGTACGACGCCGACGGCGAAGTCACGAGCACGACCGATCCGCTCGGCCAGACGACGACCTACGCCTACAACGCCCTGGGCCAAATGACCTCGCAAACCGCGCCGGCGCCCGAGAACGGCGTGGCCGGCACGACGACCGACTACGCCTACGACGCCGACGGCAACCTGCTCGAGCAGGCCACAGCCGCCGCGGCGACCGCGTGGCAGAATCCGGCGAATGTGTTCGATGTGAACGGCGACGGCAGTGTCACGCCGGCCGATGTGCTGGCGTTGATCCAAGAGTACAACGCCACCGGCGGCGGGGCTTTGCCCACGCCGACCGCGGGCGACGCTCCGCCGCCCTATTACGATGTGCTCGGCAATAATACCGTGACGAGCGCCGACGTCACCGCCGTCGAAAATTACATCGCCGACCCGAGCGCGTACATCGCCACACCGACCCAGCAAGCGACCTATTACACCTACAACCACCTCGGAGAAGAAACCGCCACCACCGACCCCGACGGCAATGTGACGAGTTTTACCTACGACTTGAGCGGCAACCAAACCACCCTCACCGACGCCGACGGCAATACGACGATGTTCACGTACGACAATTTGAATCGCTTGGTCGGCGAATCGCGGAGTGTCTATGAAAACCCCTCGGCGACGAACGTGCCGGTGAGTGAGTCGTTCACGTACGACGCGAACGGCAATGAAACCAGCGCCACGGATTTCGACGGCCAGACGACATACTACGAGTACAACGCCCTCGATGAAAAAACCGCCGAACTCTGGGGCAGCCTCACGAATCCCTCGGCGACGTACACGTATGCCTACGACGCCGATGGCGAGCTCACCAGCGCCGCCGCGCCGACGACGACCGACACGCTCAGCTACAACAACCAGGGCGAAGTCACGACCGATTCCGTGACCGGCAACGGCTATTCAGGCCCTGTGACATTGACGAGCGCATACGATCAAGACGGCAACCGTACCTCGAGCGCCTTGTCGATCAACGGGACATCCGATTACCTCAACAACTACACCTACGATAATCTCGACCGAGAAACGAGCGTCACCCAGCAAGGCCAAGCCGGCGGCGATTACGTCGCGCCTAAGCGGGTGAATCTTTCGTACAACAACAACGGTCAGATCACCGGCGTCTCGACGTATGCCGATCTGGCGGCGACCGAGAATGTGTATTCAAGCAGCTACGGCTACAACGGCGCCAGCGAGCTAACCGGCTTGACGTACACCGCCCAGGGCAACACGCTCGCAGGTTACACTTGGACGTTCAATTCGCTCGGCGAAATCACGTCGTTTTTGAACAGCCAACATTCCAATGAAGATTTAACATACTCCTACGATCCGGCCGGCCAGCTTACCGGCGCGACCGGCGTCAACGATCCGTCGCTCGACGAAGGCTACGTTTACGACGCGACGGGCAACCGCCAATCGACGACAACCGGCTCGACCACCACGAGTTCGACAACCGGCGCGAACAACACGCTCATCACCGACGGTACTTACAACTACGAGTACGACGCCGACGGCAACCGCATCGAGCAAACCGACATCGCCACCGACGCGTATACGACCTACGCTTACGATTACCGCAACGAATTGACCAGCGTCACCAGCTACACTGCGGCCGGCGTGGTCACGCAAACCGTGACGTACACGTACGACGCGGTTGGCCGGCAAGTTTCGGAAACTGTCGCGGTAGCCGGCGGCGCCACGACCGAAACAAAGTTCGTGTACGACGGCCAAGCCATCGTCGCCACGCTCGATGGCACGAACGCCCTGACGAACCGGTACTTGGATGGCCCAATGGTGGATCAAGTCTTCGCCGACGAGCAGTTCGACCCGACGGAGGCCGGGGAACTTCCAACCGCCGCCGGCATCGTGCTTTACCCCTTGGTCGACAACCAAGGAACGGCCCGCGACTTGGTCGAATACGACGCGACGACGGCAACGACGACGATCGTCAACCACATCGCCTACACCGCCTTCGGCGCCGTGACCAGCCAAACCGACACCACGATCAATTACCTCTTCGGCTACACCGGCTTCGTCCACGACACCGCCACCGGCCTCGACAAAAGCATGACCCGCTACTACGACGCGGTCGACGGGCTTTGGTCGCAGAACGATCCGATTGGATTCGCCGGTGGCGACACGAACCTAGAAAGATATGTTTTTAATTCGACGCTTACCGAGAGTGATTCGACTGGACTTTCGCCATTAGGCTCGTTGAAGTCGTTTTTTAACGGCGGGAAGGATCCCGGTTCTTTTTTTGCCAGAGAGCTTGTGTTTTGGTATATCTTTGGCGAAGGAAGGACATTTTATGCTGGCGATTATTACGAGTACAATGGCGACGGGCGAGCAATAGGACTAAAACTGAATGGACAAAATCATCAATCAGGCGATCCCGCTAGCAGAAACCAAACATGGGCGGACTTTATGTCAAGTCGGCCGGAGATACAGCGAGACGTTAAAGCCGCCCTGCAAAAGAAGGCAGAAGCGATCGTGAGGAATCAGCCATATAAGGCGACGAGCGGCGACTTTCACTTCACGATTCGCGGTGTCACGCTCAATGAACTAGACTCGATGTTGCTCACGCTTCACGGAGCGCATAGCTTCAACGTAATGGGGTGGTTTGAGACGACGTGCGATCCTAATCACGGAGATCCAAAAATAACTCAAATCGCGTTCTGCGACCTGACATTTCAATGGCTTGACCGCGGCGACTTGCATCCTGGCGTAGAAACTGTTACCGAAGGTGGCGCAACAACGACTGACGATTCAGAATTCGCGAGTATTGGTGAATGGGTCAACGGTCACCCATATAACATTGACATTAGATTTACCGCAAAGTCTTCGATATGGACATACGATTCGCTTACGATGCATGCTTCTTTTCTTTCCGGGTATCCTGATGGAGAAAGCAGCGCGTCCGTTCCCGCGGGCGTCCGCGACAATGATCCATTGCCCATTCGTTGAGCGTGCTACTAATAAGATTGAAAATAACATATTTTTGTACCTTTGGCCTTAAAATGCCGGTTTTTCTTCGCTTGCATATAGCGGATCTCATTTGGTGCGTGACATTAATAGCAGCCGGCCTTGGATGCCTTAGGCTCGCACAAGCGACAGATAACGGCTTTCTGTTACTGAAGTGCGTCTTGTGGATCATGGGCGGCGCTTTTGGATTTGCCGGCTTGCTTGCGCCTATTAAGAAGAAACGCATTGGCGCAGTTATTGGGATCGTCATACAGGCCATTGTTATTTTCTTTGTCGTCTGGGATTTTTTGTCGCGCGTTTCAGTGCACGGCCTCACAGATTAAAAGCCGGAATTAGATAGTATTACATTGCTGTCCTTGTCCCTCCCGAAAACCACGTCCGAGGGGGGTAGCGATCCCAAGTAGGGTTGATTTCGTGGCGTTGGCTTCGACGGAGCTCAAGGGAAATCGCTAGCGTTTGAGTGAAAACAGGCCCGCAGATAACGTCCTGATAGTTGCGCACAAATGAAAAGGCAGTCCTAGAGTTGGTAGCGGATCTGCTCAAGGATCACTAACCAACCACAGAGGACTGCCATGACGAGTGTAGGACAAAATCCTGGGGAAGCAAGTTTGCGGGATGTGATTCGGATCGACGAGGGCCAGGTGCGGGCGCATGTGGACGAGCTGGTTCGGACCAGCATCGAACAGACGCTGAACGGTCTGCTCGACGCCGAGGCGGACGCGGTTTGTGGCGCGGGCCGATACGAGCGTTCGCCGGAGCGGCTGGACACGCGGGCCGGCAGTTACCATCGGAAGCTGCTGACGAAGGCGGGCGAGGTGGACCTGAAAGTTCCGCGGCTGCGGAATTTGCCGTTCGAGACGCAGATCATCGAGCGATATCGACGTCGCGAGAGCAGCGTGGAGGAATCGCTGGTGGAGATGTACCTGGCGGGCGTGAGCGTGCGGCGAGTGGAGGACATCACCGAGGCGCTGTGGGGCGAGCGAGTGAGTTCGAGCGCGGTGAGCGAGCTGAACCAGAAGATTTATTGCCACATCGACACTTGGCGCAATCGCCCGTTGGAAGGCGAGCATCCGTACGTTTTCCTGGACGGCATTTGGCTGAAGCGTTCGTGGGGCGGGGAAGTCAAGAACGTGGCGGTGTTGGTGGCGATCGGCGTGCGGAGCGACGGCCATCGCGAGATACTGGGCGTGTGCGAAGGCATGAAGGAAGACGCCGAGAGTTGGCGTGGCTTCCTGCGGCATTTGAAGCAGCGTGGCTTGCGTGGCGTGCGGCTAGTGACGAGCGACAAGAGCCTGGGCGTGGTGGAAGCGCTGGGAGAGTTTTTTCCCGATGTGGCGTGGCAACGCTGCACGGTGCATTTTTATCGCAATGTGTTCACGGTGGTTCCGCGCGGCAAGCGCAAGGAAGTGGCGGCGATGCTCAAGGCGATCCATGCCCAGGAAGACCGGGCGGCGGCTCGTGAAAAGGCCCAGGCGGTGGTCGCCAAACTCGATGCGATGCGATTGGGCCAAGCGGCCGAGATCGTGCGGGCGGGCCACGAAGAGACGCTTTCGTACATGGCCTTCCCGCGCGAGCACTGGACGCGGCTACGGACGAACAACGCGCTGGAGCGAATCATGCGTGAGATTCGCCGGCGGACGCGCGTCGCGGGCGCCTTCCCGGATGGGCGAAGCGCCTTGATGCTGGTCGCGGCCCGGCTGCGTCACATCGCCGGCACGAAGTGGGGCACGCGCTGTTACCTGGACATGGAACGACTGCGAGAACCACCGGAAGCAGAGCAACCGGCGGCGACGGCGTAATCGTCGCAACCGGCCTTCCCCCTCGGGGGAAGCAGACAGAAGAGAACGAGGACCACCGCTACCCACTCGAACTGCCTAAAACAATGTGCGCATCTTGACGGACACTACCAACCGACATCGCCACCGGCGCGTATACGACCTACGCCTACGACTACCGCAATGAATTGACAAGCGTCACCAGCTACACCAGCGCCGGCGTGGTCACGCAAACCGTGACGTACACGTACGACGCGCTCGGCCGGCAAGTTTCCGAAACCATCGCGGTAGCCGGCGGCGCGACGACAACCACGAAGTTCATCTACGACGGTCAAGCCATCGTCGCCACGCTCGACGGCACGAACGCCCTGACGAACCGGTACTTGGACGGCCCAATGGTGGATCAAGTCTTCGCCGACGAGCAGTTCGACTCGACGGAGGCCGGGGAACTTCCAACCGCCGCCGGCATCGTGCTTTACCCCTTGGTCGACAACCAAGGAACGGCCCGCGACTTGGTCGAATACGACGCGACGACGGCAACGACGACGATCGTCAACCACATCGCCTACACCGCCTTCGGCGCCGTGACCAGCCAAACCGACACCACGATCAATTACCTCTTCGGCTACACCGGCTTCGTCCACGACACCGCCACCGGCCTCGACAAAAGCATGACCCGCTACTACGACGCGGTCGATGGGCTTTGGACGCAGGAGGACCCGATTGGATTCGCGGGAGGGCAGATAAACCTTAGTAAATACGTCGGCAATGGCCCGACGAATGGAGTCGATCCGGGTGGCCATACCGAGACGATAAATGTTCCCGGTGGCGGCTCAGTCCATATCGATGGAGAGACAATGGGCACCGCACTACCCCATGTGCAGTACAAAGATACCAAGATACGAATCCCAGCGAACATTACGGACGTCGAAGATTTGACGTCGCTTCCAGGAATCAACAAGAGTCTGATAAAAAGAGTCCTGAAGAATCCCGAGACTCGGAGGAAGCTGCAAAATCAGCTTAATAATGCACGCGCCAAATGCGGACTTGCCGGAATTGTGATAGCCGTAGCGCTAGCGGTTCCGGAGATTGCGGAAGGCGCAGAGAAAGATGGCGTTTCGGGCGCGGCATCCGCTGCCGGCGACGCGGGAACTGGCGCCGTGGTCTCCTATGGGACATCCGTCGCGGTCGGTGGAACGATTATGGGAGGCGCTAGCGTTGCAGGCACCAGTGTAACGACTGGCGCTGGCGTGGCGTACGTGGGCGTCGGCGGAGCAGCCGCAGTTGGCGGAGCGGCGATGGCGGCGGGTGGCGTAGGCTTGGGTATTGGGTACGGAATCGGCAGCATCCACGTAGGCAGGGAAACGATCCACGAGCATCTTGGAAACGGAATGTATTATGTCGCGTCTGGCGTTTACTCCGGCGTTTCTACGGCGTGGGTCTGGATTACGGAATGGTGAATATTATGATTAAGCGAAGGAAAGAGTCTAGAAACAACTTGCCGTGGTCCGTTGCGCCAATACCTACCATCCCGGTCTTCCCAAAAACGTTGACGACGGCTGAAGTCGTAGAGCGGCTCGACCATTGGCACGCTGAGCTTGAGCATTGGCTGCATCCGTGGCGAACGAGGAATACTACATTTTTTTGCCGTTTGTTGAAAATCGAGGATCAGATTCGTCTGCTGATAAAAAATGCGGACGAGTTTCTACCCGACGATGTTTACCGCCTCCACGGTGTCGAGAAACGATCTACGCTGGCGCAGTACCACGAGCTTTTGGCACGCTGCTTAAGCAGCTTCAGGAACGACGAGACAAAGGGCGAGCAAGCAATAACTGAGTTCAAGAATGCGATCTCGTTGGCCCCCGCGGCCGCCGGTTATTGGTATAGCTACGTTCGGCATTTGGTCATGAATGGGAGTGTATGCCAGGCACTCGACGAGATAAACGCGATCGATGTGCGACATATTGAAACGGAGAAGGAGTCGATTGCGCATCAGATTGTGAATTGGGCGCTTGCGTACCCGGAAATTGCGTTTGGTATTCGCGCAGAAATCATGAAGCACTGCATCGCGCTTGTAAGCCGAAGGCGAAGTGGTTTGCTTGTCATTGGCTGCCCTCTTCCTCGCGCATTTGGTGAAAAATGGCAGCGTACCGAGATACTCCGTGTGTTATGGGCCGGAATGCAATGTAGCGTACCTATCGACGAATTGTGTAGTCGCGAGGGTATCGACGAAGCTACGTACTATCGATGGAGGAAGAAATTTTTACCTGCGGAATGGGGTGGGGCACCGGCGTTAATTTAGTGATATATATAATACGCTCGCCGGCTACTCATGGACGTATAACACGCTCGGCGAAAACACGTCGTTCTCGAACAGTCAGCATTCAAACGAAAACCTGACTTATTCCTATGGTCCATCCGGCCAACTGACCGGCGCCACCGGCGTCAACGATTCGTCCTTGGACGAAGGCTACGTGTATGACGCGACAGGCAATCGACAATCCACGACTTCCGGCTCGACCACCACGAGTTCCACGACCGGCGCGAACAACACGCTCATCACCGACGGCACATACAACTACGAGTACGACGCCGACGGCAACCGCATCGAGCAAACCGACATCGCCACCGGCGCTTATACGACCTACGCTTACGACTATCGAAATGAATTGACCGCTGTGACGAGTTACACCAGCGCCGGCGTGGTCACGCAAACGGTGACGTACACCTATGACGCGCTCGGCCGGCAAGTTTCGGAAACTGTCGCGGTAGCCGGCGGCGCCACGACCGAGACAAAGTTCGTGTACGACGGCCAAGCCATCGTCGCCACGCTCGATGGCACGAACGCCCTGACGAACCGGTACTTGGATGGCCCAATGGTGGATCAAGTCTTCGCCGACGAGCAGTTCGACCCGACGGAGGCCGGGGAACTTCCAACCGCCGCCGGAATCGTGCTTTACCCCTTGGTCGACAACCAAGGAACGGCCCGCGACTTGGTCGAATACGACGCGACGACGGCAACGACGACGATCGTCAACCACATCGCCTACACCGCCTTCGGCGCCGTGACCAGCCAAACCGACACCACGATCAATTACCTCTTCGGCTACACCGGCTTCGTCCACGACACCGCCACCGGCCTCGACAAAAGCATGACCCGCTACTACGACGCGGTCGATGGGCTGTGGACGCAGAACGATCCGATTGGATTCGCGGGCGGGCAGGCGAATATTAGCAAATTTGCGGCGGACGACCCTGTCCGGTTCGTTGATCGATCGGGGCTTGATGTACTTCCAAACGGATTAACTCAGCAACAGTTGGATGAAAAGATTCAGGAGGCAAAAGACAAGGCGTCGACTTATAGCACCTTCGGCACGCCACTTGCGTCCAGCCTTCTGAAACATTTCGGCGACGGCACCGGCACTGATTTCGTATTATCGTCGAGCGACCTCGATCGAATCGTCGGCACAAAGGAAGCTTCAAACATTTTGGATGTCTTTCGAGCGAAATTTAAGGGAGAATTGGCCGGGGCGAGCCTTACGCCCGTTGGCGAGGACTTCGATCGGAAGTTCAATGGCGTGATTACATACCCAAAGCCTACCAGCAAATTCGACCGAAGCGATAGCGCCGATATGTTTTACTCTTTTCATAATCTCTACGTCGAAGTAACGTTTTCCGGGACGGCGAGATGCTCCGGGGCTACGAATGATTGGAGCGGTGTCGTCGCTTTCGATTTTCACGACAACTACGCATTCGCGAATAGAAACTGGCAGCCAATTCCTGGACAACCCAACACGACTGACGATTTATTCTGGCTATGGCAAGAATATGGCGGTGCGGCAAGCTTTAAAGTCTACGGAGTTAAATATTCCCGAGAACAATTTTCGGTGCTTCCCGGCGGCGGAAGTCCAGCAGCCGGTGGGATCGCAGGCGGAGGTGGCTATGGAGGCGGAACATATTGATCGACCACGCCAGACTGATATTCGCACAATTCGTCAAAAAATCGCCATTTATCTTTCGTATGTATTGTTCCTTGCGCTTTTGGGCAATGGATGCAACCCGAACACACCGGTGGCTGAGCAGTCTAAAGGCGGTCGCGATGGGAGTCAGAAAGCTAGCCAGTCCGAACGGATAATCATGCGGATACTTGTTCATGAACAGTTAAAGCTGCGATTTCAGAATTGGGACGAGTTCGAATGCTTTAAATGTATGGACGTGGATAAACCCGAGAATGGATTAATAAATATTGTTGCGCCCAAGCTTCCTTTAAAATCGAAAAACATCGCCTTACCTGATAACTTCAAGGGGTTTCGCGTCGGTTGTGCTTATCGTGTCGAGTTATCGCAAGTCCCTCCGTCAGGCTGGTCGTCGATCGAGCCTGAATTCCTGGATGATCGCCTTGGCTTGATAGCCCTTTGGAAGGTAATCCCTTGATTTCTGTTTCTCCAGAAAACTCCATCCGACGTGAGACATGGCGCGATGTTCACCATTTTCGGGGAAAACAGTTTGGGGATCGCGCAAAGAAGTTTTCTGATGCGGCGCGACGCCCGATGGGTCGGGCAATGGCGATACGGGCGTGGTCGACGGCTCTCCGGCGCAAGTGGCGAGCCCGGTGGGGTCGGGCTTGGCGCTCAATGGCGTGAACGAGGCGGTGTCGATCGAGAGCAATTCCGCGGCGCTCGATATCTCGGGCGAGCTGACCGTGTCGGCGTGGGTCGATGTGCAATCGACGGCCGGGCTGCAAGATATCGTGGCCCACGGTTACACGTATAATTCCGACGCCGAAGTGTATCTGCGGATCAACAGCGGCTACTTCCAGTTCGGCACTTGGAACGGCAGCGACCAAGCGACCACGGCGCCGATTCCGGCGGGCGACATCGGCAATTGGATATTCTTGACCGGCGTGTTCACCGGCAGCGCGTGGCAACTCTATGCCGACGGTGCGCTTGTGAGCAGCACGGCGAGCACGCAAGGGGCCGTGGCGGTCAATGCTCCCTGGACGATCGGCGCCTCGTCCGATGGCACTCGCTATCTCGACGGCGATATCGGCCCGGTGGCGATCTACGATACGGCGCTCACCGCCGGCCAGATCGCGCTCTTGGCGTCGTCGGCGCCCGTGGCCGCCTCGAGCGGAGTGACCACCACCCACACCTACGACGCCAACGGCAACGAGCTGTCGATGACCGACCCGCTCGGGCGGACGACCGAGTATGTGTATAATGATCTCGGCGAACAGACCGAAGTCATCGAGCCGAACGCCCTGACCGGCATCGCCGGCTCGGGCCCGACGACGATCACCACCTACGACGGCGACGGCAACGTGCTTTCCACGACCGATGGCGACGGAAACACGACCGAGTATGTGTATAATGCGCTTGGCCAGCAAACCGAAACGATCGAGCCCAGCGCGGCGACCGGGGCGGCGGGCGGCGGGCCGACGACGTATGTCGGGTACGACCTCGATGGCGAAGTGACGAGCATGACCGACGCGCTGGGCAATGTGACGACCTATGCGTACGATGGCGATGGCCGCCAGACGAGCGTCACCCAGCCCGCGCCGTCGTCGGGCGCCGCCGCGCCGACCACTACTTATACGTATGACGCCGCCGGCAACGAGCTTTCGATGACCGATCCCAACGGGAACACGACGCGCTACGTGTACGATGGCCTCGAGCGGCAAGTCGCGATCATTCAGCCGAATCCGAACGGCGGCGCCGGCCAAGGCCCGACGACGAGCACGCTGTACGACGCCGACAACGAGGTGGTCGCCGCGATCGATCCGCTGGGCCGCGTGACGACGTACGCCTACAACGGCGCCGGCGAGCAAGCGAGCGTCACGCAGCCGGCGGCCAGCGGCTCCGGGCCCGGTCCCACGACCAGCGCCGTCTACGATCCCAATGGCAACATGGTCGCCCAAACCGATCCCAACGGCGCGACCACGCGCTACGTGTACGACAGCCTGGGCCGGCGGATCAAAACGATCGAGCCGGCCGCGAGCGGCGGCGGCCTTGGCGCGGCGAGCGCGACCTCGTACGACGCCGACGGCGAAGTCACGAGCACGACCGATCCGCTCGGCCAGACGACGACCTACGCCTACAACGCCCTGGGCCAAATGACCTCGCGAACCGCGCCGGCGCCCGAGAACGGCGTGGCCGGCACGACGACCGACTACGCCCACGACGCCGACGGCAACCTGCTCGAGCAGGCCACCGCCGCCGCGGCGACCGCGTGGCAGAATCCGGTGAATGTGTTCGACGTCAATGGCGATGGCAGTGTCACGCCGGCCGATGTGCTGGCGTTGATCCAAGAGTACAACGCCACCGGCGGCGGCGCCTTGCCCACGCCGACCGCGGGCGACGCTCCGCCGCCGTATTACGATGTGCTCGGCAATAATACCGTGACCAGCGCCGACGTCACCGCCGTCGAAAATTACATCGCCGACCCGAGCGCGTACATCGCCACGCCGATCCAGCAAGCGACCACGTACGCCTACAACCACCTCGGCCAAGAAACCAGCACGACCGATCCCGACGGGAATGTGACCAGCTTCACCTACGACGCCAATGGCAATCAAACGAGCCTGACCGACGCCGACGGCAACACGACGACGTTCACGTACGACAATTTGAATCGCCTCGTCGGCGAATCGCGCGATGTCTATGAAAACCCATCGGCGACGAACGCGCCGGTGAGCGAGTCGTTCACGTACGACGCGAATGGCAATGAAACCAGCGCGACGGATTTTAATGGGCGGACGACGTACTACCAGTACAACGCGCTCAATGAAAAAACCGCCGAGTTGTGGGGCAGCCTCACGAGCCCATCGGCGACGTACACGTATACTTACAACGCCGATGGCGAGCTCACCAGCGCGGCCGCGCCGACGACGACCGACACGCTCAGTTATGACAACAAAGGCCAGGTCACGACCGATAGCGTGACCGGCAACGGATATTCAGGCCCGGTGACGTTGACGAATGGCTACGACCAGAACGGCAATCGAACGTCGAGCGCGCTCTCGATCAACGGGACCGCCGATTACGTCAACGCCTACACGTACGACAACCTCGACCGCCAGACGAGCGTCACCCAGCAGGGCCAAAGCGGCGGCGATTATGTGGCGCCGAAGCTGGTGAATCTTTCGTACAACAACAACGGTCAGATCACCGGCGTCTCGACCTATGCCGATCTGGCGGCGACCGAGAATGTGTATTCAAGCAGCTACGGCTACAACGGCGCCAGCGAGCTAACCGGCTTGACATACACCGCCCAGGGCGGCGCGCTCGCCGGCTACTCGTGGACGTTCAACTCGCTGGGCGAGATCACGTCGTTCAGCAATAGCCAGCACGCCAATGAGAACCTGACGTACTCCTACGACCCGGCCGGCCAGCTTACCGGCGCGACCGGCGTCAACGATCCGTCGCTCGATGAAGGCTACGTCTACGACGCGACGGGCAACCGCCAATCGACGACTTCCGGCTCGACCACCACGAGCTCGACGACCGGCGCCAACAACACGCTCATCACCGATGGCACGTACAACTACCAGTACGACGCCGATGGCAATCGCATCGAACAAACCGACATCGCCACCGGCGCGTATACGATCTACGCGTACGACTACCGCAACGAATTGACCGCTGTGACGAGTTACACCAGCGCCGGCGTGGTCACGCAAACGGTGACGTACACGTACGACGCGGTTGGCCGGCAAGTTTCGGAAACTGTCGCGGTAGCCGGCGGCGCCACGACCGAAACGAAGTTCGTGTACGACGGCCAAGCCATCGTCGCCACCCTCGATGGCACGAACGCCCTGACGAACCGTTATCTCGATGGCCCAATGGTGGATCAAGTCTTCGCCGACGAGCAGTTCGACCCGACGGATGCGGGAGAACTCCCCGCCGCGGCCGGCATCGTGCTCTACCCCTTGGTCGACAACCAAGGCACGGCCCGCGACTTGGTCGAATACGACGCGACGACCGCAACCACGACGATCGTCAACCACATCACCTACACCGCCTTCGGCGCCGTGACCAGCCAGTCGGACACCGGCGTCGCCTACCTCTTCGGCTACACCGGCTTCGTCCACGACACCGCCACCGGCCTCGACAAAAGCATGACGCGCTATTACGACGCCACCGATGGCCTGTGGACGCAAGAAGACTGGATCGGTTTCCGTGGGCAGGATCCCAACCTCTCCCGATATTCCGCAAATTCGCCAATCGTCTATGTCGATCCGAATGGCGAATTTTGGAGTATCGCGATCACTGCGGCATTTACGGCATGGGATACTTACCAGTATGCGGCCGGGGGGATTACGGGAAAAGAATATGCCGCCCGAATGGCGCTCAATGCAGCGTCTGCTGCGGCAGATATAATGACTGGGGGCTTGGGTGGTGGCTTAGCGGTTCGCGCTGGGGCCGCGGCCGCCCGCGTGGGTAAAGCGGTTCAAGCCGCGCAGAAGGCTGCAGTTGCAACGTCCGAGGCGTATGCCGGCTTACGGGCAACACAAGTTGCGGTTCGCGCCGCTCAAGCTACTGCGACGGGCTTGAATGTCGCCAATATGGGTTTGCACGTTGTAGGCGCAGTCGCCGGAGCAGGGCAAGCGGCGGTAGGAACAGTTGGTTTAGTAACTCGTGTGGCCGAGGGACAATGCGGTGCGAAAGAGGCGGTTGCATCGGCTGTCGATATCTTTCGCGCGGGCTATGGAGCCTATCAATCCGCTACGAGCCTCGGGTTATTTTCTCCAAAATCACCATTGGCTCAAAATAACTTGCGTCCGCCGGCGATCGGCGATAAAGTCTACCGTGTATATGGTGGAGACGCGAAACCCGGGGGCGCTTCATGGACGCCTATAAATCCCGGCAGCGTGCCAAACTATCGGCAAGTTGCAGGCTTGCCATCCGGCGGAGCCGAGAGTGGCGTGACAAACACTGGCAGATTTGTAATAGAAGGAGCGCTGAGCGACCCAAGCAAAATTGTCAAAATGCGGTCAGCGACGCCTCTCGACGGAAATCCAGGGGGCCTGTCGGAGTACATTATTCCCGGTGCCTTGGAGAACGGCGCAGTCACTGTCACGAAAGTCAGTGGAGTTAATCCAGAGTTTTGACAATGGGCGATAAGACCTACTTCCTGTCTTCTCTGGACAGCATCCGGTTTGAACCGGTGCGCGAATGCCATATTATTCGAAGAATGTCCTTTCCTTCAGGAAACGAATGCGCTTTGATTCGACTGGTGCCACCAGTCAATGGTCAACCGTGGGGGGCGATCGGTGATATGCATTATTTCGTGCTGGCGAATCGCCACGAAGGCGAGCACCTCTTCCCCATAAGTGGCTTTCCCTGTTTTGTTCATGTTGCGCATATTGAATGATTGTTTAATTCCTGATGGCCTCGATACCATTGAGCCATCGGACGTCGAGGTAATTGCCTGGGGTGAGCTATACCGGACGGCTGAAGACGCGGTAAACCACAAATTCGACCCCATATGAAGCGCGGGGGCAATATGACGGAAATGGGAGGCCTACAATGGAAGAGCATGATGCAGGTGGCATCCATTTTATTGGAGAACAAATTGGTAATATCGAGCATATCTTTACGAGGAAGTTATCTCAGTTCTTTCAATCTTTTGGGCAGCCAATTTCTGCATATCTATGCCGCGTTTACTACGATAATCCGAGCGATGTGAGCATAGCCGTATGCATCGCCGCGCCGAATGACTTGCGCGAGACATCCTGGCCGGAGTCTCGAGTATTTTTCGAGATATGTTCGGAGAACATGAGCATCTGGACATTCTTTTCTTGAATGACGATCAGGCGGTATCGATCGGCCAAGTATGTCAGCCTTTTCATTCACGGATCTACTGCGATCCTCGTGTTGCGCCTCCCGAAAACTCAATCTGAACGCCTATTGGTCAAAATACTCGGCCGCACGTTAGGTCCATAAGTGATTCAGCAACCACCGGCTGTCCCGGCCCAGCGAATCATGAGTGAACGTTTTTGAGTGGGAAATCCCGCAGGATTTTGGCGGATTGCGCGAGGCTTGATCCTCGCGCGCGAGAAATCGCGGCTCATCTTTGACAATCCAAGAACTGGCGCGCGTCGAATGGCCTTCGGCGCGCGCCGCCGGCTTATACGTCGCGACCTCGACGTACAGCTACGACGGCGCCGACCGGATCACGTCGATCGACAACACGAACTCGAGCGGCGCCGCGATCGACGATTTTAGTTATGCGTACAATCCATCGAACGAAGTGACCTCGTTCACCTCGTCGGTGGATGGCGCCACGACCTACGGATATGACCTCGTCGGCCAACTCACCTCGGCGGATTATCCATCTTCCGGCACGGTCGCCAGCGAGCAATTCGCCTACGACGCCAATGGTAACCGCACCAGCGTCGTCACGACGCCCGCGACCGGCTCGGCGACGAGCGCCGTCTCGACAACCGGCGCCGACAACGAGCTCATCACCGATGGCACGTATGATTACCAGTACGATGCCGATGGCAACATGGTCGAACAAACGACCATCGCCACCGGCGCCTACACCTTCTACGCATACAACAACGCCAATGAAATGACCTCGGCGGTGGCCTATAGCAGCGCCGGCGCGGTGCAAGACACGACCACTTACCAGTACGACGCCCTCGGCCGCATGATCGCCGAGACCGAAGTCGACTCCACCGGCGCGACCATCGTCGATGAACACCTCGTCTACGACGGCAACCAGGTCGTGATGCAATTCAACGGCTCGGGCCAACTCACCGACCGCTACCTCTACGGCGCCGCCGTCGATCAGGTTTTGGCGGACGAGCAATACACGACCCCGAGCGCCGCCCCAACAGCGCCCGGCAACATCCTTTGGCCCATCGACGACGCCCAAGGCACGGACCACGATTTGATCGATTCGACCGGCGCCGTCCTCGATCACATAGCCTACAGCGCCTTCGGAAGCACCCTGTCGCAAACGAACCCAACCGCCGTCGACTACCTCTTCGGCTACACTGGATTCATGCAAGACCCCGCGACGGGAAATCTGAAAAGCCTAACGCGCGAATACATGCCCGCCGACGGCAGATGGAACCAACAAGACCCGATCGGCTTCGCGGGCAGAGATGCGAATTTGAGCCGCTTTGTCCGGAACCAAGTGACTGTCGGAACTGATCCGTGGGGCACATGGGAACAGGTGCCCAATGCGGATGGCGACTATACGACACCCGTTCCATCACCTCCTAGGCGTCCTCCCGCTCCCATTCCCGCCTACGGTCCGCTCGCTCCTGTAAGTGGCTTGAACAGCTGGCTACTCGCTCAAATTCCCAACAGATTCGGTCGCTTTGCGCAGAACAATGAGCTGGCCAAGCAGTTAGTCGACCATTATTGGGAGGGGACCGGATTACTATACGTTCTAACCGAGCAAGACGCAGTCGACGTAAAGCCTGAACCCTTCAGCCTCAAAGAAAACGATTATTTTGTCGACTTGCTTCGCGATCTTACGGCAAAATCGTCCGCGTCCGGGGGCGCGGGGCAAACCGAAGAATTTTTTGGCTCGATCGACGGCGCGGCAAGCGCAAATGGGACCCTCGGACATTTTACGATAAATGTTGCCGGGAAACTGATGGCGAAATGCTCAGAGGATGGAACCGAATGGAAGTTTGAGGGCACGATGCGGTTTTCGGATATATATGACTTTGATCCAAAGCCTTGGGGAGATCGCAATGCGACTGCCGAGATAAAAACTCGCTACGGCGCATATTTCATGACAGGCGTGCCATTCAAGATCGATAGTGTTCCACTTAGCGTGACTCAGCAATCGGGACAAAAAAACGTCGAATGGGCAGGAATAAGCCAAGCCCCGACACCAGGAACGTCGCATGACCAGGATTAGCAATTCCTTGATCCAGTTCCTCATTGCGCGAGATGTACGCGATCGTGTTCAATTTGAGATCGTCTTGGCTTTTTATTTCTCTTTGATCGGCCGCCGTCGTTTTCTGCGGTTTCACTGCGATGCACACAGATAATAAAGATCGACGAACAGCCGGAGTATGGAACCGAAGGGTATCCGTCGCGATTGGTTGCCTTATCGTCATTACATGTGCGATCATTACTTGCTATTACATGTTCACGCTTTTCGATACTAAGATGTCGTTAGCATATGTTTCAAACAAGACGTCGCTTAGGCTTCCGGCGGATTTATCAAGCGTTCGAGTATATAATGATCCATCGTTGATACATCCATACTGGTTTTTCATTCGCTTGCGCATCCCGCCACAAACGGTAAATGATTTTGTCGCACTCAATCATTTGAAAAGCACTAATGAGACCACCCTACGCCGGCAACGTGAATCCATTCCGGAGGCGGAGCAACGGATCGACGGACCAACTGCGAGGTTCTACAAGCAAGGAAGGACGAATGAGGGACTGCCATTTGAGGTTCTTGTCGACGAGGGCGGGGATTTAATTCTGTTCGCAGAGTCACCTGACTGACCAACACCGCCGCGTCGACCACGACCGACACGCTCAGCTATGACAACGAAGGCCAGGTCGCGACCGATAGCGTGACCGGCAACGGATATTCAGGCCCCGTGACGTTGACGAATGGCTACGACCAGAACGGGAACCGCACATCGAGCGCCTTGTCGATCAACGGGACCGCCGATTACGTCAACAACTATACGTACGACAACCTCGACCGCCAGACGAGCGTCACGCAGCAGGGCCAATCCGGCGGCGATTACGTCGCGCCTAAGTTCAAGTTTCGCGTTTTTTGCTAGCACTCGAATCGCCGATTTCTCGTGGGTTTTGCACAGTTTGACGGCCGAACTGCCAATTTTTGCATGTTACCGAGAGGCCGAAGGTTGCCGGAAACGCGCCGAAATCGGAGAAACCACGACGAATCGGGCTATCGGAACTTTTGAAAACCGCGAAAGTCGAACTAAGCGGGTGAATCTTTCGTACAACAACAACGGTCAGATCACCGGCGTCTCGACGTATGCCGATCTCGCGGGCGCCAACAACGTCTACACAAGCAACTACGGCTACGATGGCGCTGGTGACTTGACCGGTTTGACGTACACCGCCCAGGGCAACACGCTCGCAGGTTACACTTGGACGTTCAATTCGCTGGGCGAAATCACTTCGTTCAGTAACACCGAGCATTCCAATGAGAACCTGACGTACTCCTACGACCCGGCCGGCCAGCTTACCGGCGCGACCGGCGTCAACGATTCCTCGCTCGATGAAGGCTACGTCTACGACGCGACGGGCAACCGCCAATCGACGACAACCGGCTCGGCCACCACAAGTTCCTCGACCGGCGCCAACAACACGCTGATCACCGATGGCACATACGACTACCAGTACGACGCCGATGGCAATCGCATCGAGCAAACCAACATCGCCACCGGCGCGTATACGACCTACGCTTACGATTACCGCAACGAATTGACCAGCGTCACCAGCTACACCAGCGCCGGCGTGGTCACGCAAACGGTGACGTACGCGTACGACGCGGTTGGCCGGCAAGTTTCGGAAACTGTCGCGGTAGCCGGCGGCGCCACGACCGAAACAAAGTTCGTGTACGACGGCCAAGCCATCGTCGCCACGCTCGACGGCACGAACGCCCTCACGAACCGCTACTTGGACGGCCCAATGGTGGATCAAGTCTTCGCCGACGAACAATTCGACCCGACGGATGCGGGAGAACTCCCCACCGCAGCCGGCATCGTGCTTTACCCCTTGGTCGACAACCAAGGCACGGCTCGCGACTTGGTCGAATACGACGCGACGACGGCAACGACGACGATCGTCAACCAAATTACCTACACCGCCTTCGGCGCCATGACCAGCCAGTCGGACACCACGATCAGTTACCTCTTCGGCTACACCGGCTTCGTCCACGACACCGCCACCGGCCTCGACAAAAGCATGACGCGTTATTACGACGCCGTCGACGGGCTGTGGACGCAGAACGATCCGATCGGGTTTGCGGGCCGACAAGCGAGTCTCTTCGCTTTCGTCCAAAATAATTCGACTAATGCGACCGACCCGAGCGGATTAGAAGAACGTTTTGTATTTCCTCTAGCGAAGAGTAAAGACTATAAGATCGCGATCGGAACCGTTTCCCTGAAGATCGCTGCTGCTGTTGGCAATTATCAAAATACCGTTGGCTCGAAGCCGGGGGTGTTTTTGCAGTTTATTCCCAAGGAAGGCGATAGCCATGAATATGGATGGATCCAGCACGTCATTGCAAACAACGAGCGAAAGTCGGAGACTGGAAAAGCTTGGATGGCAACGAAGTTCGTGCCGCATTACGACAACGGGGCAGCCAATGGTACGATAGGGTTCCCTAGCAATCCAACGCTCAATCCACAACCGATTAATTCGGGACAGCCTCCCTGGTATGGCGGACCGGGCAATCCAAACGGGACGTCCACGGATGGACATTCGCCCAAGAACCCTAAGCCGCAGAAATCGATTTTCGATCGTCCCGCGAATTATAATGATACGGCGGATATATATTTGTCTCAGCTTGTCTGCGCGAACGATAACGCTAAGGTTTATTTCAATTATTTTTATTATGTTGGCAACGTGAGCAAGCAAAGCCCTGGGAAGGAATGGGTCGAAGCCAATGGCGAGGACGATAAGGGCGACGAAGCACTTTTTGGAATCATGGCAACCCAAGCTTTTGTAAGCGCGATTGAATTGCCATAGGAGTAGATTATGAAGCGCCCGCGATTTTCGCTCCGCTCTTTGCTGCTCTTTGTTGGGTTGTGCGGCATTACATGTGCTTTGTTTGTTCAATCTATTTTACGGCAAGAACGAGCGATTGATATTATAAAATCCGCTGGGGGCGACGTTTACTACGGCGCTTCTAACGATCTCGTTTCCCCGATGATTACGCTTGATGCAAGCGATGGCTTTCCCGAGAAGCCGCCGTCGCTGTTTATGTCATCAGCGCCGCAATGGCTCGATTCCGTGGTCGCCGTTGATTTAAGCGGGTGCAATGTTAGTTGCGATACTCTCGAATCGCTGCAAGCGTTCGGCCGGCTTCGCAAGCTCCATATTAGCCATAGCGGCCTATCCGGGTCTGACTTGCACGGGCTGGCGCACTTAACCAACATCGAAATATTGTCTTTACTGTTTACGCGAATTGACGACCGCTCAGTCGCATTGGTTCGGCAATTTCCTCGGCTTAGGAAGTTGTATCTCGACGGTACATTAATATCTGACGACGGTGTCGCTAAAATTGCCTCATGTAAGTGTTTAACCGATCTTTCGCTCGCCTCCACTCGAATTAGCAATCGGTGTCTTGCTGAACTTTCACGTTCTCGCAGCCTCCAGAAGCTTTGTATGGCTTCTAACGACGGCGTGACTGATGCCTCGTTTGCCTCGCCGCGGCGTTTCACTCAATTGCGAGAATTAGATTTAAACGGCACAAGTATATCCGATGTTTCTATCTCGCAAATCGCTTCCATCGCCACACTTCAATTCGTTGACATTAGAAACACGTTTGTTAGCCACGACGGATTTATGATATTAGGTACTAAGAGACCTGATATCAAAATCCAGTGGTCTCCTGTTCCTCCGGAAAACTCAATCCGGGCGGAGCGGTAACGCGGCGTGCCACGGTTCCCGGGGAAACAGCCTGGGCGCGCGCCAACGTTGTTTTGCCGCTTCGGCGCGCAGCCTTCCCTTCGGCGTTTCGGCCGTGGTTGGGAAGGGCATGGGAAGCGGGCGGCTTCATGCGGCGCCGGGTGCCATGCCCGCGCTTGTCGTGGGCATGAGAATGCGGTTGGTGGCGCGCCCACGCGCGTTGCGCATGGCGCATCGGCGTGACCGACGGCGACGGAAACACGACCGAGTATGTGTATAATGCGCTTGGCCAGCAAACCGAGACGATCGCGCCCAGCGCGGCGACCGGGGCGGCGGGCGGCGGGCCGACGACGTATGTCGGGTACGACCTCGATGGCGAAGTGACCAGCATGACCGACGCGCTCGGCAACGTGACCAGCTATGCGTATGACGGCGACGGTCGCGAGATTTCGGTGACGCAGCCCGCGCCCTCCGCCGGCGCCGCCGCGCCGACCACTACCTATACGTATGACGCCGCCGGCAACGAGCTTTCCATGACCGATCCCAACGGCGCCACGACGCGGTACGTGTACGACGGCCTCGAGCGGCAGGTGGCCATTGTCGCGCCCAATCCCTCGGGCGGCGCGGGCCAAGGCCCGACGACGAGCACGCTGTACGACGCCGACAACGAGGTGGTCGCCGTGATCGATCCGCTGGGCCGCGTGACGACGTACGCCTACAACGGCGCCGGCGAGCAATCGAGCGTCACGCAGCCGGCGGCCAGCGGCTCCGGTCCCGGCCCCACGACCAGCTACGTCTACGATCCCAATGGCAACATGGTCGCCCAAACCGATCCCAACGGCGCGACCACGCGCTATGTGTACGACAGCCTGGGCCGGCGGATCAAAACGATCGAGCCGGCCGCGAGCGGCGGCGGCCTTGGCGCGGCGAGCCGCACGACGCATGCCATGGCGATCGCGGCGAGCTAACAAAATCCTCTATCCCCGGGGCATTCGAGAATAGCCGAACGGGTCTTCCTTCTGCTTGCATTGAAGGAGTTTGCCCGGCTTTTGAGTCGTGAGACATGTTGTTTCGCTCCAAACATTGACAACCGGCGATCGCCGGACGAAAACCGATCGTGCCCGACGACGCGGCGCGCATGCGTGGCTTTCTTGCCACGCGGGCCAATCCCGCCCAGGCAACGATTCCAATCCTCGAACCAGAAGGCGCCCCCATCATGTTCCGCACTGCCGCAATCTTGCTCGTGGTTCTCTCGTCGCGGTGCGCATCGCGAGCGGCGATTGCGGCGGACGCTCTCGCCGCGAAGCAACCCGCGGACGCTCCCGCCGCGCAGCAACCGGCGGACGGGAAGAAATCCGCGCCCGAGCAACCGCCGACCCTGGCGAACGTCGCTTATGGCAACGACCCGCGACAGGTGCTCGACTTTTATCAATGCGAGTCGAAGACGCCGACGCCGGTCGTGTTCTTCATTCATGGCGGCGGCTGGCGCGGGGGCGATAAGGCGAAGGGCGTCGATGTGAAGAGTTATCATCGGGCGGGAATCTCGGTGGTGTCGATCGAATATCGGTTCACGCAACAAGCCGACGCGGCTGGAATCAAGCCGCCGGTGCAATGGCCGCTTGGCGACGCGGCTCGCGCGCTCCAGTTCGTGCGCTCGAAAGCGTCGGAGTGGAAACTTGACAAGACCCGAATCGGGGCGACTGGTGGCTCCGCCGGCGCCGCCAGTAGCCTATGGCTGGCGTTTCACGACGACATGGCCGATCCGAAGAGCGATGACCCGGTGGCGCGCGAGTCGACGCGGCTGCACTGCGCCGCGGTGAATGGCGCTCAGACATGTTTCGATCCGCGGCTTGTTCGCGAGTGGATGCCCAATGCCAACTATGGTGGCCACGCCTTCGGCTTCAACGGCGACCCGGCGAAGAAGCAAAACGGTTTCGCGCAGTGGCTAGCCCATCGCGATGAGATCATGCCGTGGATCAAGGAGTATTCTCCGTACCACTTGGTGACATCCGACGATCCGCCGGTGGCGTTGTACTATGGTTCGGCGCCCGAAATGGGGAAGGACACCAAGGACCCGACGCATTCGGCGAATTACGGCGTGCCTTTGCAAGAGAAGTGTCGCGAGGTGGGCGTGTCGTGCGAGCTGATCTATCCGAACGCGTCCGGCGTCGAGCACCCGACCCCCATCAAATTCCTGGTCGAAAAGCTCACGTCGGCGAAGCCATGAATATTCAACCGGCTGCCTGTTTGGGAGCCCTCAGCCTGCCCTTTGCCGGAGGGAGAGGGGGTGGCTTGCCGTCGCGTTTACGGGCGTCGCATTCAAGCGGCGTCGTGCGCGGGCGAGGAGGCTGTGAAGACGGTTGTCGCTTCGGCTTCACGGATGCCGTGGCGGAAGGCGATGAGTCGCAGGCCGAGAAAGTTGAGCAGCGTCGTGACCGAGGTGGCGGATACGAAGGCGATCAATTTCATCGGCAGCGCGTGTCCCAAGACCGATAGCGCGGCGCTGTTGAGCGAAACATTCACCGCGAGCGTGGTTCCATAGAGCGTGGCGTAGATCGCCGGCTCGGAGAGCGAGTGCCGCTTCGAGCCAAAGGTCCAAAACTTGTTACCCAAGAAACCGGGCGCCATGCCGATCAAGTAGCTACAGGTCTTGGCCGCGGCCGGCGCGAGACCGGCACTTTGGGTGAGCAATAAATACGCCGTGAGATCGACCGCCGTGGCGCAGCCGCCGATGATCAGAAACCGCGCGACATAGCGGCGATTTCGCGGCGTGTTCCAAGTTCGAATCGGCATGATGCGTCTTTTGAAAAGCAAATCGGCGCGAAAGCTCTTTAGGGCCTATCCGAGAACTTCGGTGAGCCCTCGCCCTACCCTCTTCCCAATGGGCAGGGGGGGAGTTGTCGGATAGGCTCCGAAGGCCGGCGGCGGACTCTTTGCATGCGAACCCCGAGCGACGTTTTACGGCCGGCCCACGCTTGGTCGGCGGGCGGCGAGCTTGCGCAGTTGCCAAAGGCCGAAACAGAACACCGCGAAGGCCGATATCATGAAAAGACTTCCTTTTGATCCTCGCTGTTTGGCGCCCTTGCGACGCCGTGATCCGCGAGTTGTTCGATGTGCGCGACGAAGTAGGCGCGATTCGAAAAATGAGCAAATACCGCCCTCGGTCGCCGGCTGCAATGCCATTCGCGGCGCCGGCCGCGAAACCGTGTCGCGGCGGCCAGCCCCGTGGCGGTCGTCGGTCCGTGGCCACGCAAGATAGATCGACTTTTCCGAAGAGAATGTCCAGTCCGATTAGGCCCGCCCTGCCGGCGCCATCAAGCCAGCAGCTGGCGACGCGCGCGTTGGCGAACGAGAGCCGGTTGCGTTGGAGATTTTCCCGATCACGGCGCCGAGCGCGATCCATGGCGCGGCACGGCCGGTTGAATATTTCAACAGGTTGCTAAAGTCGCCGAAGTGGGGTATTGGTGGGTCGGTTTCGCTTTCCGCCGGAGAATTACTGATGCGCCTGCTGCTTTTTAGTGATTTGCATTGCGATCGCGACGCGGCCCGGCGGCTGGTGGCCCGCGCGGCCCAGGCCGATGTGTTGGTGGGCGCCGGCGATTTCGGCTCCTCGCGGCGTTACACGCGGGACTGCCTGGAAGAGCTGGCCGAAGTTTGCAAGCCGGCAGTGCTTGTGCCGGGCAACAATGAATCGCTCGCCGAGCTCACGGCCGCAGCCGCGCTGTGGCCCTCGGCCCGCGTGCTACACGGCTCGGGCAGCGTGATCGAGGGCGTGCCGTTTTTTGGCCTTGGCGGCGGAGTGCCGGTGACGCCGTTCGGCTCCTGGAGCTGGGACTTCACCGAAGTCGAGGCCGAAAGTCTGCTGGACGATTGTCCGGAGGCATGCGTGCTGGTGTCACATTCACCGCCCCACGGAGTGCTGGACATGCGGTCGCATGGCGAGCACCACGGCAGCCGAGCGCTGCGCGCGACGATCGAGCGCTGCTGGCCGCGGCTCGTGGTCTCGGGCCACATCCACGCCTGCTCCGGCCGCTGGGAGTGGCTGGGCTCGACGGCGGTCGTCAACGCGGGCCCCGATGGCATTCTCTGGGACTTGGCCCAGGGCGAACCGACGCCGCTTCGTTAAAAGGCGGAAGCCGCCACGCGACGCTCTTCGGTTAGTAGCCTGTTGAAATATTCAACAGTCGATTAGGCGAGCGGGGGGAGTTGCTGGATCGGAGTTAAGGTGTGTTGGTGAGCACTTGGCCGACGAGGTTGTAGTCGGGGAAATTGGCCAGCATGTATGAATTGCGGCCGTTTTCCACATGCACAGTGGTCGTCGAGGCGCGGCCGAGCGCATAGCCGGTGGCGCCGATCTTTTGCAGCGTCACCTGATGATCGCCCGCCGGAAGTTCCAATCGCAGCACTTGAATCTTCTCGGGCAGCAGGCCCCAGCACCGAGTATCGGCCGATTCGCTGGCTTCCCAGGCAATGCCCAAGAGATCGAAGCCCACGCTTTGGAGCGAATCTTTCTTGGTGCCGGTGGCTTCCATGGCGCCGTAGATCACGGCTTTCTTCACCACTCGCCGCACCACGGCTTCGGCGATCACGCGCGGATAGATCGCGTCGTATTGGTCGACCGCCATGCGGCCGATGTCGGTAATCGTGGCGGTGCGACCCACCGGCGTGCCATCGACCGCCACTCCCACCGCGCCCGGATCGCTCGTGGCGAGCACCACCTTGGGCACTTTCACGGGCGCGATCGTGGGCGGCAGGTCTTGATTTCCGAGGGCGCTCAAGATGCGATCGGCAATGAGGAGCGACACGGTGCTCGCGATCTCGACCGCTTCTTCCTTGTGGGGCCCCACGCCGACGAGCCCGATCACATAGACCACTCCGTTGCCCGGCGCCGAATGCCGGCCGTGGCGGGCCCGCTCCAGGTCTTGTTGGGCGAAAGGAAACTCGGGCTGCCAGTTGCACACCAAAGTGCAAGCGCGGGCCACGTCGTCGTAGTTGCTGTGCGTGGCCTCGCGAAGCGCGCCGCTCAGATACGGGCCAAACGCCACTTGCTTGTAGCCGAGCTTCGGGTTCTCGCCGTCCTTGCCCTTGCCGGCTTCGATGATCTGCTGCTGCTTCTCGGAGACTTGCAGCGCATAGGCGCCGGCGTCGCCGCCGTCGCCCATCAGGTTCGAGATCGCGAGCATGGCGCGAATCAGCACCTTCTCGTAGTCCTCGCCCTTGTAGCTTTCGTGGGTGCTGTCGGTGAGCATCGATACGGCTTTTTCGCCCACCTTGACGCCTTCGAGCCGATCGAATTCATCGCGCATCTGGCGGAGAATCTTTTCCGCTTCCTTCGGCTTGCCGTCGGCCAATTTGATGATCGCGGTGTCGAGATTCACCACGTCGCGGTCCGAACGATGCCGGGCCGCCTTGGCCAAGTCTTCTTGGGCGCCGGTAAGATCGTTGAGCCGAAACTGCTCGCGAATGCCGGCCAGCCGGTCGGCATAGGTCGCGCAGCCCGAGCCCACGAGCGCCATCACGAGGCTCGACAAAATTCCAAGACGAGCTACGAGTCGCATGCGCACGAATCAGTTCTTGAGTCCGGTGAAGCTGAGCCACTTGGCCGGGCGCGAATGGTAGTAGCCCTTGCTGAGGGTGGCGGACTGTTTGTCCGACGAGCCGTTATGCACATCCACCAGTTCGAGCGTCAGCAAGTAGTCGCGCTGGTAGTCCTTGTTTTCGCGCGTGGTGCCCGAGGTGAGCTTGGCGTAGAGCAGCGCGTCGATTGGTTGCCCCTGCTGCTGCATCACGCCGGTGAAGGCCCGCATGTTGTCGGGCACGAACAACTGTTCGGGCCGCAAGCGGGTCTGCATGAGCCCGGCGTCGACGAAGCGTTTGCTCACCGGTTGAAAGACTTGCGACTGCAGGATTTTGGTGTCGATGCATTCGTAGATTTGATCCTTGAAGTCGCCAATTTCCTCGGCGCTGCAATTTTCGACGCCGACGAAGCAAATCTTGAGCGGGGGCGGCGGAAGGGTGCCCACCGGAACGACCTGCTGGCAATGCCGGCTGAGCAGCTCGCTGGTGGCTTGTTCGACGAGCGGTTTGAAGGTTTCGGCGCCGGCCTGATGGCTGCCCACCATGTCGCCTTCGCCGGGCTTCCGCACCTTGGCGAATTGATTGGCCTTGCAGCCGGCGAGCATCGCCGCGGAAGCGAGCGAGAGCGCGGTCCGGGCAAGAAATGTTCTGCGGTCCATACGCGGGGGAATCCCTTCCCTTTGGGGGGAATGAAAAAAGCATCCGCCGGCCTCTTGCCGCGCGGGAGGCGAAACCGCCGTGAACGCACGCGCCCTATCCATGCTTCATCGAACGGCCGGAGGGAAATTCTCCAACGGTTGGCGGCGCCGGGGGTCAAAAAATTTCGTCACGCTGGCGCCATCGCGGGGAGCGGAAAACTACCGCAAGCCGCTCCCTGGCGCCAGAGCGCTCTCGCGATTCCGCGATACTTCGATACTTGGGACCAGTTCAGCTTTTGCGGGTTGGGGGGTGGATGTGGAAACGTCAATAGGAGAATTCGGGGTTTCTGTGGTAAGCTGGGCGAGGTGGATTTGATCGGTGAACGAAACTTGCTTAAGGAGCGCTAGGCATGGACGCCGCGATGCAGGCCCGCGAGGCCAGGAGGAAGGAACTTTTGCGGGAACTGGCCGAACTGGGAATCGAGGAGATGGTCGAGCAGGGGGCGTTCCTCGGCACGCCGCACTATAGCGTCATCGAGCGGTATGCTATCACGCTCGGCCGCGAGTTGAGCCGTGAAGCCCAAGAGCGAGCGATGCGTGAAGTCGCCGCGAGCTGCCCGACGGAAGCGAACTGCCCCACCTGCGGAGCGTCGTGCCGCGTGCAAACCGCAACGAGGCCGGTCACCAGCCTGGATGGCCGGGTCGAGGTGACCGAGACGACCGCTTACTGCGACCGCTGCCGGCGGTCTTTTTTTCCCTCAGCGGTTGACGTTGGGACTCGATAGCCGCGAGGTCACGCCCGAGTTGACGCGAGCCGTGGTCTGCCTAGCCGCGGAAGTCCGTTCGTTCAAGCGCGCGGAAGTGACCACCGAGCAAGTGCTGGGACACAAAGTTCCCTGCAGCACGATTCGGCGTTTGGTGAAACAGGTGGGCCAGGAACTGGCCGACGGGAAGGCACTGCCGGCGCCCAGCGACAATAAAAAAGTCGTCAAGGAAGTCGTCGTGCCGGAAGCGGCGGTGGTCTCTTGCGACGGCGGCCGCATTCGCACGCGCGAGCCGGGCCGGGGACGCGGCGTCGTGCCGTCGGGCGAGAAAGGCTGGCGCGAAACGAAGAACGCTTCGTTCGAGCGAATGTCTCTCAACCCGCGGCATGTCGCGGACGAAGACGCTTGCCCCGAGTTGCCGACTTCCTTTCGCATCGCGAAAAAAGTGGCGAATATCGCGGAAAAAGCGGTTCCCCGCCTCGATTCACCCGGCGAAGAATCCGCCGCCGAGAAACCCCGCCGCGTGAAGTACGAAGGCCCGCGGCGCAGTGCTGCGCACGGCGCTGAGCAGTATGTCCTGCTCGGAGGATTTCGGCCCGCTGATGCGGCGCGAAGCCCAGCGGCGCCGGTTCTACGATTCTCCTTTACGGGTCTTCCTCGGTGATGGCCTGAACTGGAACTGGTCGATCTGGAAAAAACATTTTCCGACGTTCACGCCCGTCCTCGACTTCATTCATGCGATTCAATACGTTTACCGCGCGGCGCTGGCGCTGGCCGCCAACGATGCGGAGGGTTGGTCGCTCTATCTAAAGTTCGTCACCTGGTGCTGGCAAGGCCAGGTCGATCACGTGATCGACGAGATCAAGCAAGCCTGCCTCGCCCGGGGCATCGACTGGGAAGATACGAAACCCAGTGACGCGGAGAAACCGCTCGTCGACGCCGTGCGGTACTTGACGAACAATCGCCAGCGGATGGACTATCCCAGCTATCGCCGCCTGGGCCTGCCGGTCACCAGCGCGCCGATGGAGTCGCTGATCAAACAGATGAACCTGCGCGTGAAAGGGACCGAAATGTTCTGGGACGATCCCGACGGAGCGGAAGCGATCTTGCAGCTCCGCGCCGCCGCCCTCAGCGACGACGGCCGGCTCAAGGACTACCTCTCGCAACGCCCCGGCCACCCCTTCCACCGCCGCTCCACCCCCCTCGCCACCGCCGCATAAGCTGAACTGGTCCCGCGATACTTGCGATACTTCCCTGTTAACTTGCGGCAATTCGCGTTTCGGATGGCCCGGCGACTTTCATTCGCAAGCAGCGATGCCTGCAATCGCCAAGCTTGCATGCAAGCAATCAGTAATGCGCGAAAGTGAGCCAGCCGATGCCCACGGCGAGCGTGATGAGCGTGAGCGGAACGCCGACTTTGCAATAGTCCCACAGGGAAACCGTCGTCCCCTCGCGGCTTGCGATTTCCACCACGATCAAGTTCGCCACCGAGCCCAGCACCGTGAGATTGCCCGCCAGCGTGCTCGACATCGCGAGCGCGAGCCAGCCGGATTCGCGCGAGGCGCTCGGCATCGCCTGGACCACCGGCTCGAGCAACAGCACCGCCGGCACATTGCTGACCACATTCGACAAGCCCGCCGAAACGAGGCTCAGCATGTCCGTGGGCCGATCCAATAGCCAAGTCCAGGTTGAAATCCTCCAATGATCGACCACATGGATCTGAAACGCATGCACCACGATAAACAGACCGGTGAACATGATGAGTAGGCTCCAGTCGATCTCGCGATAAATCTTTCGCGGATTGATCCGATCGAGCAGCATAATGGCCGCCGCCCCCAGGGCGACCAGCTCCAGCGGGAGCCCGGTGAAAAAAAGCCCGATCGCGGCGAGCGTCACGAGCACCGCCTTGCGTTGCAAGCGGCGAAAGCGGCCGTCGCGTCGCGAGTGGCTGCTCTTGTTGGATCTCGCCCGCGCGTCGTCATTCGATTCTTGCGGCCCGCGCTTCGCCGAGAGTCGACTTCGAAACACCACCGCCACCACCAGGAAATTGATCACGAGACACACGATGGCAATCGGCATCAGACGCGCGGCGAAGCGCGGGTAGCTGATGCCCGAATGCGCGCCGATATAGATGTTTTGCGGATTGCCTGTGATTGTGCCGGTCGAGCCGATATTGGCCGCGGTGGCGAGCCCGATCATATGCGGCGTGGGGTCGAACTTCATGCGCCGCGCAAGCCGCAGCACCAGCGGCGTGAGCGCCACGCAAACCACATCGTTGATCAAAAAGGCCGAGAGCACTCCCGAGAGGCCGATCGTCATTGCCAGCAGGCCCCGCGGCGAGGAGATGCGCTCGAGCGCGGCGGCGGTGAGCCGCTCGAAGAAGCCCGAGATGCGGAGGACGCCGACCACCACCATCATGCCAAACAGCAGGAATAGCGTCTTGAAGTCGATCGACCGGCCGGAGACCGCTTCGTCGAAGCCGAGCACGCCGGTCGTGAGCATCAAGGTGGCCCCCACCAGCGCGATGCCGGCCCGATCCATCCGCAAGCCGGGAACCTTGCCCAAGGCGAGCCCGGCGTAGGTCGCTAGAAAAATAATCCAGGTCGGAATCACGACGAAATTCATCGAAGAACATGGACCCTTTCTTGCGATCGCGGCGCTGTCTCGGGCACGAAGCAAAGAAACACGAGGGCCGCCAGCACCGCGATAGTTGCGAACACATGGAAGAAACCGTTATACCCGAGCCGGCCGGCGACGCGACCCGCGATGAACGGGCCGATCGCTCCGCCAATGGCGAGCGCCGTGGCCATGAGGCCCGAGAGCGTGTTGAAGCCGCCGCGACCGCGAGTCAGGTCGGCGCACATCGCCACGATCGCCACTCCGTAGATTCCGGCCCCGATGCCGTCGAGCGTTTGGAGCACGACGAGTGTCCACGGATCGCTCGTGAGCGAATAGAGCACGATGCGTAGCGGCAGCGCGATAAAGCCGATGGCAAACACCGGCTTCCGGCCCCAGCGATCGACCAGTCGGCCGGCGGCCATCGCCACCGGAATCATCACCGCCTGAGCCACAAGCACAATGGCGGCCACCTGTTTGTCGTTGCCGTGAAGCTGCTTGATATAAGCGCCAAAAATGGCATGACCGGCGCATCGCCAGATCGAACAGCGCCGTGGCCGCGAGCAGCGCCCACACGCGCCGGTCGCGCGCGAGCTGGCGCAAGCCGCCGCCGGCGCCCGAGGCCGCGCCGCTGGCGCGTTGCTCGTCGACATCGTCGCGGCGGATCAAAAACACGCTTCCCGCGGCGAAGAGCGAGACGACGGCCACGGCGAAGAAGATCGACGCCACCCCCCAAATGCCCACGATCGCCATCGCCAACAGCGCGGCGGCCAAGTTGCCGGCATGATTCCATGACTGATTGGCGCCCATCATGCGATTCAAACCCGCGTGGCCCACGAGTCCCAAAGCAAGGGCGCCCAAGAGCGGCAAAAAAAATGCCTGCGCCGCGCCAGCGGAGAATAATAGTGGATCGACCCAACGAGCCGCCGGCTCGACAAGCGGCAGAAGCCCGTAGCCGAGCCCAATCGCGAGCGACGCCGCGGCCAGGAGCGCTCGGCGACTCCTGAGACGATCGACGATGAGCCCCGCCGGCGTTTGGAGCAGTAGCACGCCGAGTCCGGCCACGCCGATCGCATCGCCGATCTGGTCCTCGGTCCAACCGCGGCCCTGAAAATATGCGCCAGAAAGGGCAAGACGACACCCGTGATCTCGGCCAAAAAGAAATTGGCTGCGTTGAGCCCAATCTTGCTCTGACGCGAGATCGATCGCGCTTCGGGCGCCGACTCGGGCCGGAGCTCGAAGCGTGGCTTCCGCGCGACCACGGCAGGCTCGACGGCGAACGAGTCGTCTTGCAACATAAAACCGGCTTTCCCGAAACACTGCCAAGAAATCCGACGCTCCGCGCCCCGAACAAAGGAGAGGCTCGCGTCGCCGCCTGCCGAATGCAACCCGCGTGCCGATGTCGCGAGTTCGTGATAATTCCTGGTTCCATCTCGCCCAGCACGGAGCAAAAGCGCGTCGCGGCTCGCAAAACAACGTACTCCGCAACGGACTCAAAATACCTTATCGATAAACCCTCCTTCCCTTGGCGGAAGAGGACAATGGGGGGCGAACAAACCAGGAGTTGTCTTTATTTCGTTCCTCAAAGCATGCGCGTCGCCGTCGCCGCGCGGCGTCGCAACGCGAGCTCCTTGTCACGAGGGCGCCGCACTCTGGCCGCGAAGCGAGCGCGGGACGACCGCATGGCTGCTGCTTGCACGCGGACGCATTTCGCCTGTCTTATTCATTTTTCCAGCACGATGAAAAATCTGGGATTTTCACGACAAGCTCATTTAATCCGCAAAGTCGATCGGTCGATAAAAGAGTCGCGGAGTCGACAAATGAATTGTTCCCCTTGCGGAATCATGTCCATGCTGCGCCAGCTATTGCTTGCAATTTCGGCGGTCACACTGTTTGGTATGGTGGCGAGCAGCGACTCGGGCTCAGTCCGATAGTCCGCCGGCGCCACCGACCTTGGGCCAGCGATTGCAGCAGTTTCGTCAGGACCTGCTCGGCGGAGGCGGCGATCCGCAGCCGACGCCCGCCGCGCCGCGATACACGCAGCAGCCGATCCGCACCGCGCAGCGACCGAACTACGGACAATCGTACGCGCCGTCGTCGGCTCCGCGAACGCATTTCAACGGTTCGCAAACCACGCAAACACGGCCGAACGCTCCGCCGGCGCCACCGCGGAACTTGAGCGATGACATGCCGCTTCCGCCGCCAACCCCGGAAAACGACGACGATTCGCCGGCGCCCCAATCGCGACTGAAGAGCAGCCCCACGGCTTCTTCGCGTTCGTCGAAAATCATCGAGGAGTTCGAGGCTTCCGACGATACGCGCCGCGCGAGCGCTCGCCGCGTGGGCAGCGACGACTCGGCGCCGCGCGTCGGCCAGCGGTTCGGTTCGGCGCTCAATCCGATTGCGGTCGGCGCGGCCAGGCAACCCGCGAGCATTGCTCGCGATGGCGATCTCGACGAACGAAGCGACGACATCGCTCCGGCCGAGGCGTTTCCGCAACCGATCGCCCCTCGCGTCGCGCGGCTCGAGCCCAAACCCGAGCCGAAACCCGAAATCAAGCCCGAGCCGCTCGCGCATTCGAGCACCGCGGCAAAAACCAAAACTTGGGAAGAAGCCGGCGCCAGCAAGCGTGCCACCTCCGACGGGGTGCTGATCGCGGGCCAGAGCGCCTCGCTCGCGGTCGAGACACTGGGCCCCAAGGCGATCACCGTGGGTAAAGAGGCGGTGTTCACGATCCGGTTGCGGAATTCGAGCGAAAGTCCGGCCAATGGCGTGGTCGTGGCGATCGCGGTTCCCGGCCACGTCGATGTGCTCTCGAGCCACGCGTCGAACGGCAATGTGCAGAATCCAGCCGCTCCGGCGGAGTCGACGATGCTCAAGTGGCAAATTGCGCGGGTCGAGCCGCGGGCCAAGGAGACGCTCACCCTGAAGCTCGTGCCGCGCAAGAGCCTGCCGATCGAATTGGCGATGCAATGGGCGGCCGCGCCCGACGCTTCGCAAACCCTGGTCGAAGTGCAAGAGCCGCAGCTCACGATGAGTCTCTCCGGCCCCAGTGAGATTCTCTACGGCCAATCGAAGATCTACAAAATCAACATCACCAATCCTGGCAATGGCGACGCGGAAAATGTGACCGTGAGCCTCCTGCCGATGGGACGTTCGACCGACGCCGCCGCCAGTCGCCGCCTCGGCACGCTCCGTCCCGGTCAAAGCAAGACGATCGAAGTCGAGCTCACCGCGCGACAAAGCGGCATGCTCAGCATCAAGGCCGAAGCCACGGCCGATGGCGGGCTCGAGGCAAGCGCCGTCGAGCAGGTCGTCGTTCGCAGGGCGAATCTCAAAGCGATCGTCCAAGCGCCGCGAATCAAGTTCGCCGGAACCGCCGCCACCTATTCGATCGTCGTCGGCAACGCCGGCAACGCCACGGCTGAAAATGTCGTGCTCACGACCATGCTGCCCGCCCAAGCCAAATACATCTCGGGCGCTGTCGGCGGCAAGGTCGACGCGGCCCAGGGCAAAGTCGTCTGGAATCTCGGCTCATTGCCGGCCGGCGCCGAGCGCGCGATCGAAGTGCATTGCGTGCTCCAAGCCGCTGGCGAAAACCGCCTGCAGGTCGCGGCCACTTCGAGCGACGAACAGGTCGTCCAAGCCGCTGGGATAACTCGGGTCGACGCCGTGGCCGATCTCAAACTGGAAATCCGCGATCCACAAGGTCCCGTGGCCGTGGGCGACGACGCGGTATATGAAGTCACGGTGCGCAATCGCGGCACCAAGAGCGCCGAGGGCGTGGATATGTTGGCGTTTTTCACCGAAGGGCTCGAGGCGGTGCGGGTCGAAGGCGCCTTGCATGAAATCGGTCGCGGTCAGGTCGCCTTCAAGACCCTGCCATCGCTGGCGCCGGGCGCAGAGCTCGTAATCAAGATTCACGCCAAGGCCGAAGCCAGCGGCAACCATGTGTTCCGCGCCGAAGTCGCCTGCCAATCACCGATGCTCAAGCTTTCGGCCGAGGAGACCACGCTCTTCTACGGCGATGAAAGCAACGGCCAAGGCGCCGCGGCCGCCGCCGATCCGGCCGCCACCTCCGCCACCGGCCCATAACCGCCGCGGGCCGCGAGCAAATGCGGTCCAGTGGCCGAGCGTCGTGCTTGCGCCGGCGCCCGCTACGCGCCGGCATGAGGCCGCGGGCAACGGCGGTACAAGGCCATTTCGCAAGTTGCAATGCTTGCAATGCCGCGCGGCGCAAAGCGCGATCCGTCTTGGGTCGTCGAGCGGCAATCCCTATACTCGGCCGCGCTTTTCCGACCCTGGGGCTCGAGCTCCAGGCTCGAGTTCCTCGTGTCAGACCGGTCCGCCTTTTTTCGAGCGTATGCAAATCTCCATGCTTCGCGCCGCGACGCGGCCGGCTTCCGATCCTCGCGGCGGCGAAACCTCTCGGCCGCTCCGTGGGAGGCTGCGCAGAGCGCTCGCCGCGGCGAGCGCGGTGGGGGCCCTCGCGCTGCTCGCGGGCTGCGGCACCACGCGCTGGAGCGATACATCGCGCACCGCGACCGAACAGTTGCTCATGTCCGACGCGATCGATCGCGCCGTCAGCCAAATCGACTTCACCCCGCTCGCCAGCAAGACAATTTTTCTCGATAACCGCTATGTGGCGGGGGAAGTCGACGATCGCTATCTCTACAGCACGCTTCGCCAGCACATGCTCGCCAGCGGCGTGGTGATCAAGGACAAACTCGATGAGGCCGAGTTCGTGGTCGAAATTCGCGCCGGCGCCTTGGGCACCAATCGGGCCGATGTGCTGGTGGGCGTGCCGGCCACGACCTTGCCCACCGGCGGCGCCATGACCGGTATTCCGTCGAGCATTCCCGAAATCTCGCTCATCAAGCGCACCGCCCAGCAAGGCGTGTGCAAAGTGGCGGTGTTTGCCTACCACCGCGACCAGGGCTATCCGATCTGGCAGTCCGGCGCGCATCAGGTCGTGAGCAAAGCGAAGGATGTATGGATCTTCGGCGCCGGGCCGATCCAGCGCGGCTCGATCTACAATGGCACCCGCTTCGCCGGCGACAAAGTGCAAATTCCCCTGGCGAAGCCCGATCCGGGGATCGAGCCGGCGCACGTCTCGCAAAATGCAAGCTTCAACAAACCGGCCGGACCGATCGGTCCCGCATCCTCGACGACGGCGCAATCCGCGGCGCCCAGCGCCGGCCAGCCCGCGCCGCTGCCGCCGGTCGATGGCGTGCAACAAGCGACGCATGTCGAAACGTCGCCCGCGCCGGGAGCATCTCCCGCGGCAGCGCCTCCCGCGGCAGCGTTTCCATCGGCGGCGCCCGCGTCGGCGCCGCCCGCCGCGGGAGCGCCCACGACGAATACCGTGTCGCCGCCGACGATTGGAAACGGCGCCGCGAATAACTCGAACTCGAATAGCGGCGCCGACTCGGGATCGACGCCGAGCAACGCGTTCAAAACATCGACCACCATGAACAATTCGCTTGGCAGCCAGCAGTGGAATAATATCGCCTCGAGCTCGGCGCCCGCCGCGACGGCGGCCACCTCGGCGAACCCGCTGGCCGGCGCGCTTGGAGCGGTGGATGCTTATAAGGGCGCCAAAGCGGCGCGAACCACGACCACGACCGCCAGCGTCTCGAACTTTGCCACGAGCGCGGCGAGCGCCGCTTCGTCGACAACCACCGCGAATACGACATCATCGCCGTGATCGGCGTCGTGTGCCCGTTGGCCCTTTCCTTTCACCGATCGTGGCGGTTACGCTGGCGGCATGTCCGAGCACAAACCGCATCGCGCCGACGATCAACCGCCAGGGCGCTCCCTGAGCGACTGCGCGGCTCGCCACGCGCCCGATTGCCGGCCTCGGTTTTGGGGGCTCGTGGTGGCGACTGGCGTCGGGGCGGGACTCGCGGGCGGCATGCTCATGCGGCTCTTGCATGGCGTCGAGCATCTGGCTTGGTCCTACGAGACGGCCAGCTACTTCACGGCGGTTTCCAAGTCGTCGTCCGAGCGGCGAATCGGAAACTTGCTGCTGGCCGGAGTGATCGTGGCAATCTCCGGCAAGCTGCTGCCGCGACTCCTCGGCGGCCAGCCGGTCAAGGTCAACGCCGCGATCTGGTTTCGCTCGGGCCGTGTTTCGCCGCCGCGCACGATGGTCGAAGCAGTGGTGTCGATCGTGATCGTGGGCCTGGGAACCTCGCTGGGCCGCGAGGCGGCGATCAAGCAAGCTGGCGCGGCGGTGGCTTCTTGGCTGGGTGATTGGGGTCGCATGCCCGACCCGCGGCGCCGTTTGTTGGTCGCTTGCGGCGTCGGGGCCGGAGTAGGCGCGGCGTACAATGTGCCGTTGGGCGGGGCGCTGTTCGCCGTTGAAGTGCTGATCGGCGATCTCTCCTTGCCGCTCGTCTTGCCGGCGCTGGCCGCTTCGGTGATCGCCACCGCGATCTCGTGGCTCATGTTGCCGGCCGATCCCATTTATTACGTGCCGCACTATGCCTTGTCGCCGCCGCTTGTCGTTTGGAGTCTCGTGACCGGCCCGTTGTTTGGGTTGGCCGCCGCGGCGCTGGTGCGAACCGTGCGCTGGTCGCAAACGAACCGCGCCGCGGGCTGGCTCGCGATTCCGGCGCCGATCGTCGTGCTCGGGCTACTCGGCGCACTCGCGATTTCCTATCCCCAGCTTTTGGGCAACGGCAAAGACACGGTGCAGATGGCCTACACCGACGAAATCTCGTTCGCGCTCTTCGGTCAATTGCCCGAGCTGAAGTTCTTGGTCACCGTCGCCTGCCTGGCCGTCGGCGCGAGTGGCGGGCTTTTCACGCCCACGATCACCATCGGATCGCTGCTGGGCGGCCTGCTCGGTCATGGGCTCGCGCCGCTCTTGCCCGGCCTCGCGCCCGGCTCTTGCGCCATTATCGGCTCGGCCGCGGTGCTCGCCGCCGCTAGCCGCGGGCCGGTGTCGGCCGTGGTGCTGATCTTGGAGCTCACGCGGCACACCGACGCGACCATGGGTCCGATGCTGCTCGCCGTGGTCGGGGCAATGCTGGTGATGGGCCGCGTGGAATCGCATTCGCTTTATACGGCGCGGCTGCCGGCGCCTGGCGCGAAGCTCGCGCCCTACAACGGGCGAGCCCGCCTCGACACGCCGATCTTGCTCGATTGCCGGCTTGTGCCCGCGTCGGCCCGCTATGCGCAGGTCGTGCAAGCGCTCATCGCTGGCTCCGACCCAGCGGGCCGGCTTTATGTTGTCGACGAACATGGGCAATTGGTCGGCGAGATCGGCCCGGGCTTGGCCGGACAAACATCGCCCGACGCGCTGCCGCCCGCGGCGCTCACGGCGTTTGACCTAGCGCGGCCGGTGACGCCGTTGACCACCGCGACCGAAGCGGGCGAAGCCCGGCGGCGGTTGAACGCCGCAGCCGATGGAGTGCTTCCGGTGGTCGATGGCGAGACGATGCGGCTGGTGGGCATCGCTCGCGCCGCGCATATTAAGAAACCGACATGATCTTGGACCGCGAATGAGGATGAAGGCGCACACGGCGCGAGCCGATCCAATGTATCGCTGCTTGACCACCCGCCGCGGGAAGCCCTATAATCCGGCCACATTTGCTAATTTTTGGAGCGGCGCAATTCATGAAAATACACGAATTTCAAGCGAAGCAAATCCTGCGCGACGCTGGCGTCGCGGCGCCGCGGGGCATTGTGGCCCGTTCGTCGGCCGAAGCCGGCGCGGCCTTCGACGCGCTGGGCGGCAAGCTGGCGGTGGTCAAAGCCCAAATCCACGCGGGCGGGCGCGGCAAAGGCACGGTGCTCGGCAATGCGAGCCAGCGCGGAGTGCAGCTTGTCAAAAGCGCGGCCGACGCCGCCAAGGCCGCCGAAAATCTGCTCGGCCATGAACTGGTCACGATTCAAACCGGTCCGGCCGGGCAGACCGTGCGGCAAGTGCTGGTCGAAGAGGGCTGCGACATTGCCCGCGAACTATATCTAGGCATTGTCGTCGATCGGGCCGCCGCCGGACCGGTGCTGATGGTGTCTCGCGAGGGCGGCATGGATATCGAGGAAGTCGCCGCGCACACGCCGGAGAAGATCTTTCACGAGCCGTTTGGTCCCGACGCCGGATTGCAAAGCTTTCAGACTCGCAAAGTCGCCCAGCGGCTTGGCCTCACCGGTCCGGCGGCTCGCGGCGCCGAAGGCTTCCTCAAGCGGCTGTGCAAAGTGTTTGTCGATCAGGATTGCAGTTTGCTCGAAATCAACCCGCTGGTCGTGACCGGCGCTGGCGAACTGATCGCGCTCGACGCCAAGATGATCTTCGACGACAACGCCCTCTTCCGCCACAAAGACCAACAAGCCCTGCGCGATCTCTCGGAAGAAGAGCCGGCCGAAGTGCGAGCCGCCCAGGCCGGGCTTTCTTATGTGAAGCTCGACGGATCGATCGGCTGCTTGGTCAATGGCGCGGGCTTGGCCATGAGCACCATGGACCTCATCAAGCTGCATGGCGGCGAGCCAGCCAACTTTCTCGATGTCGGCGGCGGGGCCGACGCCAATCAAGTGACCGAAGCCTTTCGGATTCTGCTCGACGATAAGAACACGAAGGCGGTGCTGGTCAACATCTTCGGCGGCATCATGCGGTGCACCACGATCGCCACCGCGATTCTCGCCGCGTATAAGACCGTGGGCTTCAATGTGCCGCTGGTCGTGCGGCTCGAAGGCACCGAAGTCGAACAAGGTCGCAAGATGTTGGCCGAGAGCAAGCTGGCGATTATTTCCGCCGAAGGACTCACCGACGCCGCGAAGAAGGTCGTGGCCGCCGCCGGCGCGGCTTGACCGCCGCTCCTATCGCCCTGCCCTATTCGAGAGGCGATGACTGTATTTAATTCTTAATTCTCGAGAGCCACGCGGACGAGTCGCTCCCGAAATCGCGTCGCAAGTTTTCGATCTGGCCCTTCCACGGGGCCGCAACCCTCGAAGCCAAAACCGACCATGAGCATCCTCATCGACAAGAATACCCGTGTGATCTGCCAAGGCATCACCGGCAAAGTCGGGCAGTTTCACACCAAGGGCTGCAAGGAATATGGCTCGAAGATGGTCGGCGGCGTGACGCCGGGCAAAGGCGGCGAGACCGTCGAGGGCCTGCCGGTGTTCGACACCGTGATCGAAGCGGTCGAAAAGACCGGAGCCGACGCCACCATGATCTTCGTGCCGCCCGCCTTCACGGCCGACGCGATTCTCGAAGCGGTCGACGCCGGAATCAAAACCGTGATCGCCATCACCGAAGGCGTGCCCGTGATCGACATGGCTCGCGTTTACAAAGTCGTGCGCCAGAGCGGATCGCGGCTGATCGGCCCGAACTGTCCGGGCGTGATCACGCCGGAAGAATGCAAGATCGGCATCATGCCGGGCTATATCCATAAGAAGGGTCCGATCGGTGTGATGAGCCGCAGCGGCACGCTGACCTATGAAGCGGTGTGGCAACTTACGAACCTTGGATTGGGGCAATCGACCTGCGTGGGTCTGGGCGGCGACCCGATCGTGGGCACGTCGTTCATCGACTTGTTTCAAATGTTCGAGGCCGACCCGGCGACGGAAGCGATTCTGATGATGGGCGAGATCGGCGGCACGGCCGAGGAACAGGCCGCGGCTTATGTGCGCGACCACGTGACCAAGCCGGTCGCGGCGTTTATCGCCGGCCGCGCTGCTCCGCCGGGCAAACGGATGGGCCACGCCGGCGCGATCATCTCGGGTGGCAAGGGCACGGCGGCCGAAAAGGTCGCCGCCCTGGAAGCCGCCGGCATCGAAGTCGCCGCCAGCCCCGCCGACATGGGCGCCGCCATGCAACGCGCCATCGCCAAACACAAGAACCGTTAGGCGGCCGGTCCGCCTTTCATCAACGACGCCGGAAGTTTTCGGCCTGCGAAATTAATTGCCCGCCATGGGATCGACATCATCCAATAATTCGTGGACCGCCGTTCGGTGAATTCGCGCCGGGAGATGGGCGGCCGATGGCGTCGGCTATCGGCCACATTCGCCTGAATCCTTTGAGTGTGGCCTCGTATTGCCCGAGACTTGCCCCATGCCAAACGGCGCTATCGAGCCCAATTTTGACTATTTCACCTGGCTTGCCAACGTGAAAGGAAGGTCATGGCCCACCCTCGCCAAAGCGAGGGAGGAAGCCGTTTCGGTGAGGGCGTTCCTCACGGGAGAACTGCGACAATACGTTTCCGATGACGTCGATATCGTCGTCTTCGGATCATTGACCCGCCGGGAATGGACTTCGGGCAGCGATATCGATTGGACGATGCTGGTCGACGGACAAGCAGACCCGGAACACAGGATCGCGGCACGTGCGATTCAAGATAAATTGGCACACATTGAATACAAGAATCGGTCGCTCCCAGGGCCGGGAGCCGAGGGCATCTTCGGAACGATGGTGTTCGGACACGATATTGTCCACAACATCGGCGGACAATCCGATACGAATCGCAATACCACCCAGCGAATTTTTGCTGCTGCTCGAGGCAGCCGCCTTGCGAGAGCCCAATGGAGAACTTGGGGCCCTGTCAACGAATCGTTCGCCAGGTCTTGAATCGTTATTTGCGGAGCGACTCGAATTTTCACGCGGCCGAGGATATGGAATCGCGCATCCCAAGGTTTCTCCTGAACGACGTGGTTCGTTATTGGCGAACCATGTGCGTCGATTTCGCCTACAAGGATTGGGAGCAAGGCGGAAGGAAATGGGCTTTGCGGAACATCAAATTGCGAACGTCGCGAAAAATGCTGTTCGTCGCGGGGCTGTTGCTCGTTTTCGGTTGTTTTCGAAACACGGAGCTTCAGCGAGGCGAATCCGAAACGTCGGATTACTTGCTGAAGCTTCAAGCTCACCTCTTGAAATTCGTCGATGCGGCGCCACTCGACATCGTCGTTTGGAGTTTGTGCAATATCGGTCTGGAGTCCGCTTGCGCGGACTTGATCGACATCTATAAGCAATTCCTTGTTATGATCGATGACGCGGACCTCCGGCAGTGCTTGGCGGATCTGAACGCCGGTCAGGTTTACGAAAACGAGGAGTTCCTGCGCTGTCGAGAGATCAGTCATGAGCTTCACGGCGTCTTGAAACGGATCTGCTTTTTAGAGGACTCTGCCTTGCGGGAATTTGCCTTTGAATACGGAGTGTTCTAACGTGCGAATTGGCTTCTCCACCGGCAGCATTGCGCTTGGCGACGCGCGTCGCGGTCTGCGGGTCGCAAGGCATGAACGAACCTCCGCGGTCGAGCTTTCCGCGTTGCGAGAGGACGAGCTTGATCCCTTGTTGGAGTCGCTCCAGGGAATGGAAAATGATTTGAAGCACTTTGATTACGTCTCATTTCATGCCCCGAGCAAGCTGAAAGCCTTATCCGAGTCCGAACTGGTCGCAAAGCTTAAGCGAGTCGCCGACAGAGATTGGGCGATTGTCGTTCATCCCGATGTGATCAGCGACTATTCCGCATGGAACACATTGGGGCGGGCGGTGTGCATTGAGAACATGGACAAACGAAAGTCCATGGGACGCACGGCATCGCAGTTGCGGGAAATCTTCGAGAAGCTGCCCAACGCAACCTTCTGCTTCGATATCGGCCATGCACGACAAGTCGACCCAACGATGCAAGAGGCCGAGTCTCTTCTCTTTTATTTTCGTAATCGCCTGCGCCAGGTGCATATGAGCTATGTAAACTCGCAAAGTGGCCATGAACGTTTGAATTTCGAAAGCATTTTATCGTTCCGGCTTGTCGCCCATTGGCTGGACGAGTCCATTCCGATCATTCTTGAAACGCCGGTCGAACAAGACGATGTCGCGGACGAAATTGCGGCCGCGGAAAGGGTGTTTGCATTCGTCCATGGCGGACTCGCATGCGACCGGCAATCAGGTGATGCCGATCGGAAAAGTTCACGAACGAGAGACCGTGACATACTGAAGCGCTAACGTAGTATGGCGCGAGACTCTCCACGCTCCGCGGGTCTACTTCATCCATTGGACGCCCGATGAAATGGTTCCCAATTCCTCGCAACCGCTGATTATTAGTGTCTCGGGACTGCGCGGCGTGGTGGGCGAAAGCCTCACGCCGGAGGTGGCGGTGCGTTATGCCGCCGCGCTCGCCGCCGTCGCGCCCGCGGGACCGATCGTCGTCACGCGAGATGGCCGCGCCTCGGGGCCCCTGCTCGCGGCGCTCGTTGCCGGGGCGCTCGCCGCCGCGGGGCGCCAAGTGCTCGAACGCCGGTGTCGCCGCCACGCCCACGACCGGCGTCTTCGTGCGCGAACTACGCTGCGCCGGCGGACTGCAAATCTCGGCCAGCCACAACCCAGCGCCGTACAACGGCTTCAAACTCTTCTCGGCCGAAGGTCGCGTGCTGCCTGCCCAAGCTGGCGAACATGTCGTCTCGCGCTATCGCGCCGCCGAGTCGGGATGGGCTCGCCACGATTCGCTCGGCGCGACGACCCAACTAAACGACACCCTGAGCCGGCATCTGGAGCTCGCGCTCGCCACGGTCGACGTCGAGCGCATCCGTAGCCGCAAGTTCCATGTCGTGCTCGACGCCAACCACGGCGCTGGCGCTCTCTTGGGCAAGCGATTGCTCGATGCGCTGGGTTGCGAGTCCACCATCCACGGAGCCGAGCCCGATGGCCAGTTCGAACATGAGCCCGAGCCCACGGCCGAGAACCTGGCGGGCGTGTTGGCGAGTGTGCCCAAAGTGGGCGCCGACATCGGCTTTTGCCAAGACCCCGACGCCGATCGGCTCGCGATCATCGACAATCGGGGCCGCTATCTGGGCGAGGAATATACCCTGGCCCTCGCAGTCGAACACGTGCTTGCCACCCATGCCCGGAAGACCAGCCCAGGCCGCAGCGCCTCGCGGCCGGCGATCGTCACCAATTGTTCGACGAGCCGCATGAGCGAGGACATTGCGGCGCGGCATGGCGCCGCGTTTTTTCGCTCCGCCGTGGGCGAGGCCAACGTGGTCGACGCCATGCTCCGCCACGATGCGATTCTCGGCGGCGAAGGCAATGGCGGCGTGATTCATCCTGGGGTCGTGCTGGTGCGCGACAGCTTCTTGAGCATGGCGCTCGTGCTCGACGCCATGGCCGCCAGCGACGCCGCCGTGAGCGAGCTGGCGGCGCAGGCTGCCGCGATATGAGATCGTGAAATCCAAAATCTCGCTGCCGCCCGAGCGCATGTCCGAAGCGCTCGCCGCGCTCGAACGCCGCTTTTCCGAAGCCAAGGCCGATCGGCTCGATGGCCTGCGACTCGATTGGCCCGGCAAATGGCTGCTAGTGCGGGCCAGCAACACCGAGCCAATCGTGCGGGCGATCGCCGAGGCCCCGAGCGCGGCCGAGGCTCGAGCGCTCTGCGCCGCGGCGGCCGAAACTCTGGCCGGCCCGTGAGGAATCGACGAACGAGGTCGCGAGAATCGCTCGCGTGATTAGCGTCGGGTGATTCGATCGGCTTCGAGCTTCTGGCCGGGCTTCATCACGAAGAACAGCTCGGCGCCGCTGGGGCTCGAGATCGGCTCTCCCAAGATTTCGCGGAGCTCGGCTTCGACCGCCGCGCCTTTGTCCACATAGCCACTGCGATTGAGTTGCACTCCCTGAAAGCCGGCCGCGGCGGCGGATTCAAGCTGCCGAGCGACCGGCTGGGCCGCCACCTGCGTGAGCCACCGATCGGCCTCGCGACCCTTGATCGCGCCGCTGGTCCAGCGCAGCGCGCGAATGCAGGGAGAATCGGATGCCATCGGAGGCCGAGAAGTTCACCACGGGTGGCTGCTCGGGATACTGGGCGTAGGGCATTTGATAGATCATCGCGCCGGGCGGCATCGCCTTTTCGATCTCGCCGACGAACACGACATCGTTGGCCCACCTGCGATGCACCAAACTATAGTCCGGCCGGCTGCCGGGCGGATGCTGATCCCAAATGCCCAGCAGCGTCATGCCCACCAGGAGCCCGCACATGAGGCATTGCGCGGCCTTGCTCCCGGAGTAGCGCCGCCAAATGAACGTCAATAGATAGGCCACGCATAGTAGCGAGAAGAACGACAAGAAGACGCTGACGCGATTTTGGCTGCGAAGATGCGGCATCACGAGCATGCTGAAGATCATGCCCAATCCGCCGGTTGTGGCGAACAGGATTCCAAACAGATTCAAAACGCTCAGCCCTTCGAGCAGCTTCGACGCCGCTCCGCGATAGAGCAGCATTCCCAGCAGCACGATGAATCCGAGATTGGCCAACATGCCTTGCGCCGACCACATGTTCTCGTTGCTATTGACGCTCGCGCTCTCGTAGTGATTGCGGAAATCGCGAATCGCGTCGACGCGGTGGCCAGGAATCGGCAACATCAACGCGGCGAGCTTGAAGCCATAGCGCTCGGTTTCGGCGGGAACGCGCGCGGCGATTTCCTGATTCCGACCATGGCGAATCCAGTAGCTGAAGGTCGGAGCAAGATTCGCCGCGACGCCGCCGGTCGTGACCACGACCAGCAAGATCGAACAGAGCAGCGGCCGCACGCGCCGTTGCTGCAAACTGACCGCGAGACCGGCGATCGCTTGGAAGTACATGGCGAAAAACGCGTAGTACAGACCGGCCGAGGCTTGAAGCAGGCAGATTCCGATCGCCCCGGCCCAAATTTTCGCTCGCGACGCTCGCGCCGGCTCGCTCGAATCGCTCGCCGCGGCGCCGGGAAACTGTCCCTGATAGATCCGCATTGCCAGCAGAATCGAAAGTGGGGCAATGTAATAGCACGTCAGACAGTAATGCCCGCCGAGACGAATGAAGTGATACGGCAAGAAGGTGTAGAGCAGGCTGCATGCCATGGCCACCGGAGTCGCCGCCCCGAGCCGGCGCATGACGAACAATCCGGTCACGGCCGGCAGCACGAAGGTCGCCAAACAGAACAGATTGAGCGCAACCTGCGTGTCGTCGGTGAAGAGGCCAAAGAACTTGACGATCAAGAAGTTCAGACTGTCGACCTGGGGGAAATCCTCCATCTTCTGGATTTCGGGAGCGCCGAGCAGCGGATTGCGGAGATACCAGCCGTGATGCAATAGCGCATCGCACCAGGTTTGAAACATCAGCGCGTCGCCGCCATAAGCAAATGGGATGTGGAAGTCGGCCCGCGACAGGTTCATCAGCCGGGCGATGATCGTGAGCGCCAGCATGGCCGTGAGCAGATAGGGCATCGCCAGGGCCCAGATTGCCCGCCGCCGCTTGCCCTCGGGCGCGGGCGGCGCGGGATTCGGCTCGAGCTCGGGCGCTGCCGGCGCCAGCTTCGCGCGAGTCGCCCTCGCGGCTGGAGTGGGAATTGCCGCGGGCGCCGCTAGCGATGAACCGCGCGGCGTGATTCCCAGCGAAAACGGCGAATGCGGGGATTCGAGGCCCGACGAACGGTCGACAATCGCCATTCTGCTCCCAATACCGAAAAGACACGGGATTTTCTTAAGTGGTATCCTGTATCGGTCGCGTCGATTATTTTGATGAGTCAAACTTGGAAAGATTTTCCGATTGCGCTCGCATGGCGCCGCTCGTCAAGCAGCTCACCCATGCTGGCGCGCAAGTTCCAGACCGTCGGGCATGCGGGAATGTTGGAAAAAAGAGCGGGTTTTCACCGTGATCGGCGTTGACCCCTGGGGCGCCGCATGGCTAATCTCTGGCCCACGCGGGCGCCCCGCCCTTGGCGGTCCACAAACAGCGATCCAGGAAACTCGGCGATGCAGGTCGTTATTCTTTGCGGCGGACAAGGCTCGCGCATCCGCGAGGTCAACAGCGAGCTGCCCAAGCCGCTGATTCCGATCGGTGAAAAGCCGATCCTCTGGCACATCATGAAACACTATGCGCATCACGGATTCGATGAATTCGTGCTCTGCTTGGGCTACAAAAGCCACGCCATCAAACGATTCTTTCTTGACTATCACCAGAATCTTTCCGACTTCACGATCGACTTGGGCCGAGATGGCAATGTGGAGCTGCGGCACAAGCCGGCCTGCGAAAACTGGCGCGTGACCCTCGCCGAAACCGGCCTCTCCAGCATGACCGGCTGCCGGGTCAAGCGAATCGAAAAATACATCAACGGTCGCCGCTTCATGCTCACCTATGGCGACGGCGTGTCGAATGTCGACCTCGGCCAGCTCACCGAATGCCATTTGGCCAACCATCGAATCGGCACGGTCACCGCCGTGTCGCCGCCGGGCCGTTTTGGTGAAATCAAGGTTGTCGATGGTCAAGTCCAGCACTTCATGGAAAAACCGGTGCAGTCGACCGGCTTCATCAACGGGGGGTTCTTCGTCTTCGAACGCGCGATATTCGATTGGCTCGAAGACGACCCGAACTTGGTCTTCGAAAAAGAACCGCTCACCCGGCTCGCGCAAGCCGGCGAGCTGGCGCCTACCCCCACGAGGGCTTCTGGCATCCGATGGACAATAGCCGCGATTACCAGATGCTCAACGAGATGTGGGACACCGGCGCCGCGCCCTGGAAGACCTGGGAGTCCGGCGCGCGCGCTTGCGAGTGGCCGCCTGATTCGCGCGGGCCGAAGCACTCCCCGGCGAGGTAAACGCTTCGCCGCGAGTTTTCATTCACGAGCAGGGCGGCCGTTCGCGATGGGACTTGGCGCCGCCCTCGAAAACCCCAGTCTTGGCCGGGGCCCGGCTCGGCCCCAGCCAGGGTCCTCGCCGGCGGCTGGGTCACCCGGCAACCGCTGTTGACCGGTCTGAAAAATCGCTATAAATTACGTAGCAGGATAGTCTTGCGCCACCCGCCATGTCACGGGGCGGCGCCTTCTCCGCGCCGCGACACTTCGGGCGCTCCGTCGCGTGACTTTTCGAGGGATTGTTTTTACATGGAACTTTTGGAACAGATTTGGGACGCGATCTCCGGCCTGTTTAGCGCCCTGGGGTCGGCTTTTGAACGCACGCTCACCAGCATGTTCGGCTCCTCCAATGCCCGGCATGTGCGGAAGTTGCAGCCCAAGGTCGACGCGATCACGGCGCTCGAGCCCACCTTCCAAGTCCTGACCAACGAACAATTGCGGGAGAAGACGGTCGAATATCGTCGCCGCCTCGCCGAGGGCGCCACGCTCGACGATATTACGATCGAAGCCTTTGCCGCCTGCCGCGAGGCTGGCCGCCGCTTTCTCGGCAAACGCCACTACGATGTCCAACTCGTCGGCGGACTCATTCTGCATTCGGGCGCCATCGCCGAAATGGTTACCGGCGAAGGCAAGACCCTGGTCGCCACGCTCCCGGCCTATCTCAATGCGATCGAAGGCCGCGGAGTGCATGTCGTGACGGTGAACGATTATCTGGCCCGGCGCGATATGGAGTGGATGGGCCCGCTCTACATGGGCCTGGGCCTTACCGTGGGCGCGATTCAAAGCGGCATGGACTCGGCCGAGCGTCAAGCAGCCTATGCCTGCGACATCACCTACGGCACGAACAACGAATTCGGATTCGACTACTTGCGCGACAACATGCGCTTGGCCGCTCGAGGCGACGATCGGTATCCGAAACACGCCCAGCAGGCTCAAGGCCGACTGCACTACGCGATCATCGACGAGGTGGACAATATCCTCATCGACGAGGCCCGCACTCCGCTGATCATCGCCGGGCCGGCGCACGACGACGTGAGCCTCTACGAGCGGGCCGATCGCATCGCGCGGCAACTGAAGAAAGACGCCCACTTCGAAGTGAAGGAAAAGGAGCACGCCGTTCATTTGACCGACGAGGGCGTGCGCGAGGCGGAGCGGCTGGCCGGCGTCGAGAGCTTCTACACGACCGATCACATGGAATGGCCGCACCTGATCGATAATTCGCTCAAGGCCCATTTTCTCTACAAGCGCGACGTGAATTATGTGGTGATGGACGGCGAGGTCATTATCGTCGACGAGTTCACGGGGCGCCTCATGAAGGGCCGCAACTGGAGCGATGGGTTGCACCAAGCGGTCGAAGCCAAGGAAGGCGTGAAGATCAAGGAAGAAAACCAGACGCTGGCCACGATCACGCTGCAAAACTTCTTCAAGCTCTACGGCAAAATCTGCGGAATGACCGGCACCGCCATGACCGAGGCCTCGGAATTCTGGAAGATCTACAAGCTCGATGTGGTGGCCGTGCCCACGAATCGCCAGATGAAGCGAATCAACTATCCCGATGTGATCTTCCGCACGGTGAAGGAAAAATTCAATGCCATCGCCGACGAAGTCGAACGGCTGCACAAATGGGACATCGCGCTCCTGAACGACAAGACCGAGCGCGTGGGCGCGATTGTGTCGGAAAACGATTCCGAAGTCGAATTCCAAGCCAAGGATGGCAAGCAGCGCGAAAAAATCCCGCGTTCCAAGATCGTCGAGCTCGAGCGCAAGGGCCGCCCAGTGCTCATCGGCACCGTGTCGATCGAGAAGAGCGAACTGCTTTCGTCGCTGCTCGAGCGGCGCGGCATTCGCCACGAAGTGCTCAACGCCAAGCAGCATCAGCGCGAGGCCGAAATCGTGGCCCAGGCGGGTCGGCTCTCGGGCGTGACCATCGCCACGAACATGGCCGGCCGCGGCACCGACATCATTCTTGGCGGCAATGCCGAAACGATGGCCTGGGCCAAGTTGCAAGACAAATACGCCACGCGGCTCGATGTGCCCCAAGACGAATGGACGGCCCTCGTCGCCGAGATCGACAAGAAAGAGAACATGTCGGTCGAGGGACTCGAAGTGCGCAAGCTCGGCGGGCTGCATATCATCGGCTCCGAGCGCCACGAAGCCCGCCGCATCGACTTGCAGCTTCGCGGTCGTTGCGGACGCCAAGGCGATCCCGGCTCGAGCCGCTTCTTTCTCTCGCTCGAAGACGACCTGATGCGCATCTTCGCCGGCGAATGGGTCAAAAACGTGCTCACCCGGCTCGGCATGCAAGAAGGCGAGGCGATCGAGAGCGGCATGGTCTCTCGGCGCGTCGAAGGGCGCAGAAAAAGGTCGAGGAACGCAACTTCGAGACGCGCAAGAGCTTGCTCGACTACGACGAAGTAATGGACGAGCAGCGCAAGCGAGTCTATGGCTACCGTCAACGCATCCTCGACGGCGCCAATTGTAAAACTCTGATCCTGGCCATGATCGACGAACAAATCGATCGCTATCTCGGCCAGTTTCTCGCCAAGGACTACGGCGGCGACACCTTCGCCGAATGGTGCGGCCGCCGGCTGGGAGTCGAGCTCCAAGCCAAGGATTTTCGCGGGCTCGAATTCGAATCCGCCGCGCGGCTGGCGAAAGACGAAGCCCAGCGGATCGCCGAGGGCCAGGTGTTCGACGCCATCGAGGAAAACCTGCCCGAGGGCGACGAGGAGGCCGAGGCCGAATGGAATTGGGAGTGCTCGCCAAACTGGCCAACACGCGCTGGAACCTCAACTATCGCGATCGCGATCTGAAACGCATCGGCCGCGACGAGCTCTCGGAAACCCTCGTGGCCAAGGCCCACGAAACGATCGAAGGCGTCGATCTGGGCGAGGGCAAACACTATCTCGAAGAAGATTTCGGCGTCGTGGCCGCTTGCGGCTGGGTCAATTATAAGTTTGGGTTTCAGCTCGATCCGGCCGAAATGGCCAAGCTCGATCCGGAGTCTTTCAAGCAGCAGGTGCGGACCAAGGCCAACGAGGCCTATGAAGCCAAGGAAATCGCCAGCGCCGTGCTCCCCGCGCTGCGGCATTTCACCACTCGCGATGGCCAAGGCCAGCCGCGACTCGAGCCGCGAGCCGATCATCGCCTGGGCGCGCGATCGTTTCCAATGCGATCTAAGCCTCGACGAACTGCGCGGCAAGCAGCGCGATGAGATCGAGAACATGTTGCTCGACCTTAGCCGCCAATACCAGGCGCGAATCGGCGAAGCCAGCGCGAGGGCGCCCGACTGCTCGCGGCGCTTTTCGATGGTGTTTCGTCCGGAATTCCGGCCCGTCGCGCCGGGCGGCCGGCGGAGTTCGACGCGCTGGCCGATTGGTTTCGCGATTCGCTCCACTGCCGCGTGACCCGCGAGACATTGGGCGAAATGGACCGCGAGCGAATGACCACCGAGGTCGAACTCGCGGTCGAGGATCGCTATCGGCCGGAAGTCCGCCGCATGGAGCGAGGCTTGGTGCTGGAACTGCTCGATACCTCATGGAAAGACCATCTCCTGGCGATGGACCATCTGCGTCGAGTGTCGGCTTGCGGGGCTATGCCCAGGTCGACCCCAAGGTCGAATACAAGCGCGAGGGCATGCGCACTTTCGAGCTCATGTGGCAAGGCATTTACGAGCGCGTGACCGATCTGATCTTCCGCATGGAACAGCTCGACGAGAACCAAGGCACGAGCGTGTTCAACGAAACGGCGGCCATTCACGAGGAAGCCGGGCCCGCAATTCAGTTCACGCCCGAACAACAAAGCCAGCAAGACGCGATCGCGCAGTCGGATGTCAAACAGAAGCAAGAACCGATTCGCAACCGCAACCAGCGCGTGGGTCGCAACGATCCGTGCCCCTGCGGCAGCGGCAAGAAATTCAAGAACTGCCACATGCGCAAGGGCGTCGCATAAGAAACGGACCCGTTCGCCCGAAGGGAAAGGAATCCCGACAAATGGCTTGGCTCGCGGCCCGCTCGGCGGCCTTGCTGCTCGATGCGATCTATCTCGCGGCGCTCGTGGTCGCGCTGCCCTGGTTGACGTGGCGTTCGCTCAAAACGGGCCGCTACCGCGCCGGCGGGACCGCCAAGCTGCTCGGCGCGGCGCCCCGCGAACCTCCGCCGCCAAATGCCTATGGCTCCATGCCGTGAGCGTGGGCGAGGTGAACCTGCTGGCGCCGCTCATCGCGGAGTGGGCGGCGCCGCCGACCCGATTGGGAACTGGTCATCAGCTCCACGACCCACACCGGCTTCGCGCTCGCGCAAAAAAAGTATCCGCATCTGGCGGTTTTCTACTGCCCGCTCGATTTTAGTTGGGCCACGCGGCGAGCCATGCGCCGAGTGCGGCCCGATGTGTTGCTCTTGGCCGAGCTCGAGATCTGGCCCAACCTGATCGCCGCGGCGCGAGCGGCGCGCGCGGGTCGTGGTGGCCAATGGCCGGCTGGGCGAACGAAGTTTTCGCGGCTATCGGCGCATTCGCCCATTGCTCCGCTCGACCTTGGCGAAGCTCGACCTCGTGGCCGCGCAAACGGAACAATATGCCCTGCGATTCATCGCCCTCGGCGTGCCCGAGACGCGCGTGCGAATCACCGGCTCCGTGAAATTCGATGGCGCCCGCACTGATCGATCGAATTCGGCCACGCAATCGCTCGCAAAGCTTTGGAACATGGCGAGCGACGATCTCGTGTTTCTGGCCGGCAGCACGCAAGAGCCCGAGGAAACGCTCGCTTTGGCGACCTTTCGCGAGTTGTGTTCCCGGCATCCGCGGCTGCGGCTGGTGCTGGCGCCGCGGCATCCCGAGCGGTTCGCGGCCGTGGCCAAGCTCGTCGAGGCGAGCGGCCTCGCTTGGCAGTTGCGCTCGCGGCTCGACTCCGAGCCGGCCAATCCCGCGGCGCGTGTGCTGGTGGTCGATCGGATCGGCGAGCTCGGCGCGTGGTGGGGCTTGGCCCATGTCGGGTTCGTCGGCGGAAGTCTCGGTTCGCGCGGCGGGCAAAACATGATCGAGCCCGCGGCCTACGGCGTGGCGGTGTCGTTTGGCCCGCGCACGCACAACTTTCGCGATGTGGTGGCGGCGCTCTTGGCCGCCGACGCCGCCGTGGTCGTCGCCGATGGGCCATCGCTCACCGAATTCGTCGGCCGAACGCTGGCCGATCCCGAGTTTGCCGCCGGCCTTGGGCGACGGGCGCAAGAAGTCGTTCGATGCAATCAAGGCGCCACGGTCCGCACGGTCGACGCCATCGAATCCCTGCTCGCTGCCGATGGCACTTGCCGCGAGGGCGCCCAGTGCATGGAGCGTGAAGCTTGCGCGGCGATTGCGCCGCGGGCCGCTTGAGCGCCGAAACTCAACTTTCGTGCCCTCGCTTGCGTGGCAGCGCAAACTTCCGCAGCTAAAATGACTTGCCGGGACACCTTCGCGACGTCGAACGCGGAATGCTGGCATTATGGGATAGCCCGCGAACCGTAAGCGAACAAAAGACCGCCGATAGAGCACATGCCGTGATTACGCGGATGAAAAACGCTTGATTTAAATGAACGAGATAACCAAAGCGGATTTGTCATGAACGCAGAAATTCTAAAACGCCTTGTTCGCGCAATCGCGGAAGGGTCCCAGGGGGACCTGGAGCGGCTCGCTCACACGGTCGTCGAATCCGAACGGCAGGTCGGGCACAGTAAGCTTGCCGATCAACTGGAAGCCATTCTCACGCGCCCGCGTTCCGCGAAATCGAAGCAGAACGCAACAAATGAAGCCGGCCGCCTGAAAGACTTACCCACGAGCCGCCGTCATGGCGAATCGCTTGTTACGCTGATTCCGCGCGAATCGCTTGAACATCACATGGTTCTCCCCAAGGAAATCGATGAGCGGTTCGCACGCATCGAAAAAGAGTTTGCCGCACGCGAGCGACTGGGAGCCTATGGGCTTCGCCCCAGGAAGACGGTGCTTCTCTACGGTCCGCCGGGTTGTGGAAAATCGCTGGGAGCCAAGCGTCTTGCCTGGAATGTGGGCCTGCCGTTGCTCAAGGTGCGATTCGATGCGTTGATTTCATCGTACTTCGGCGAATCCGCCAGCAACCTGCGAGCGGTGTTTGAGATGGCGAAGGAACGCCCTTGCGTTTTGCTGCTCGACGAGTGCGACTTCATCGCACGCTCGCGCAATAACTCCAAAGACATCGGTGAGGCCTCGCGTATCGTCAATTCCTTGCTGACGCTGATGGAAGAATACGAAGCGCCCGGCCTGCTTGTTGCAACGACGAACGTCGAAGACTCGCTGGACATAGCATTATTTCGCCGATTCGATGATGTTTTCTCCGTGCCTCTGCCGGGAGCGGACGAGATTGAAAATCTATTGAAAATGACGCTGTCGTCCATTCCGGTCGTCGAGAACCTGGACTGGCATAGCATTGTCCAAAGCCTATCGGGAGTGTCGGCGGCAATGGTCGTGAAGGCAGCCCAGGATGCTGCGAAGGCCGCTGTGCTCGCGGGGCAGAAACTCATCACTGTTACTCATCTGAAGGCTGCCATCGCTGAATTAAAGCGAACAGATTCACACCATCGCAACGGATGATCGACCATGCCGGGGCCACACCAATTCGAGCATTTACCGTTAGTCCGCCGCGAAGATGGCGACGCGCGGTATCGAAAGCCACATTTCGTCGAAACCGAGCTGACGAAATCCAATCGAAAAAACCGGACGGCACATAGCTCGAAACTGAGTGGCCAGGTCAGCACGGTCACCGCGAACTGGAATGCAAAGCGTGAATCCCGGACGCAAGCCGGGCTTCCGGCAATCGATAAGGGCATACCGTTGTTGCTCCAAATCGATCCGGTGCTCGACATCGATGACCTGCGCCATTTCTTCGGGTTTGAGATTATCTCCGAACAGGACGATGGCTTTGTCATCGTTGCAACCGAAGACGAGTCACTCGATTACTTCCGAGGGAAGCTTAACGATTTCATCGGCAGCATCGAGGGATCGGCGGGGATTGCCAAAATCCACGAACTTCGTGAAGACCTGACCAGCGAAGAGCGGTTACGTCGCATCCTCACGGATCGGTTGTTTGCTGAACTGCCTCAACTCGACACCGATGCGCCTTACATCGTCGATGTCAGCATCTCCTGCCAGGGAAACTGGATTCTTCCCAAAAAGCCGAAGCGGGGAAGACTGACTGACAAAACATGGGCGAAGAAAGAAGCGGAATGGTCGAAGGCCCAAAGTGAAGCATATGAGCAATGGGACCGGCTCAAAGATGAACGGCTCGCCACGGTGCGACATTTCATCGGCTTCTACAAGGGCGAGATTACCGGCGACACCGCGCCGAATTCGGACGCTCCGCCGGATTATTTCGAGTTGCGGATTCGCATATCGGGGCGGGGGCTCAAAGACCTCATCGTCAATCACCCCTACGTTTTTGAAGTCACGGAGCCTGATGAAATCGAGTTGCCGCAACAACATACCCGGCAACTTCGCGATATCCAGACTCGCCTGACGATTTCGCCGCCGTCGCAAGACGCTCCGGTGGTTTGTGTCATCGACAGCGGCATCCAGGAAGGCCGTCTGCACCTGGAACCTGCTATCGACAAGGACTCCTCACGTTGTTTCTTGCCCGATACGCAACCAACCGAAATTGCCGATCATGTTCGCAACGGCGGTCACGGAACGCGCGTTGCCGGTGCGGTCCTTTATGCTGACGATATCCCCGAAGCGGGAACGCACCAGTCGCAAACCTGGATTCAAAATGCCCGCGTCTTAGATGGCAATTGCAAGCTCCCCGATGAAATCCTACCACCCGCGTTGATTCGCGAAGTGGTACAGCATTATCACAAGGGACCGCGCAAGACCCGCATTTACAACCATTCGATCAATGCCGATGCCCCATGTCGCACCAGGCACATGTCGGCATGGGCGGCCGAGATTGACCGTTTGTGCAACGAACACGACATCCTTTTCATTCAGAGCATCGGCAACTTACGGCCTTCGGCCGCTGCACCGAAAGCCGGTGTCGCCGAGTTCCTTTCGGCGGGCAAACCATATCCAGCATATCTTGCTGAACAGTCCTGCCGATTATCGAACCCGGCACAGAGCCTTCAGGCACTAACGGTCGGCTCCGTGGGCTATGGCGTTTATGAACAGCACGACTGGCGTAGTTTTGCGTCCCGGCCCGGCGAACCTTCCGCGTTCAGCCGGTGCGGTCTTGGTATTTGGGATTCGATCAAGCCTGAAGTCGTTGAGTTCGGAGGCGATTTCTTGCGAACGCCCGGCGATACGCCGAGTGTTTCCGCACCGAGCCATGCCAAGGAATGCTATCCGCCCCTCATTCGATCAACGCTACATGGTGGCCCGGCATTTGACCGCGATGATGTTGGCACATCTTACGCAGCACCAAAGGTTACCCGTATCGCTGCACGCCTCCAGGACGTGTTGCCCGAGGAATCGTGCCTCCTGTATCGCGCCTTGATTGTTCAATCGGCTCGCTGGCCCGACTGGGCAAGGGACTTGCCCGCGGAAGAACGGACGGCCTTGATTGCCCGCATTGGATACGGCGTGCCAGACATTGACCGGGCGACGACCAACACCGATTACCGTACTACGTTCATCACGGCCGGGGAGCAGGGAATCAAGCCGGGCGGTTGCCACGTCTATCAAGTGCCGATCCCCGATGCGATTCGCCGAGCCGGGCTGGACTACAACATCCTGGTCGAAGTCACGCTGTCCTATGCGGCAGAGCCGCGACGTACCCGCCGCACACATCGCGGTTATCTCTCCACATGGCTCGACTGGATGAGCAATCGCAAAGAAGAGCGTTTGGATTCGTTTGTTTCCCGTGCCGTGAAGATTGAAGATCAGGCCATCCGCGAAGGAAAAAGTTTTCGCTGGACGATCAGCCCCCGATCCAGCGACGGGCAAATCGCCGACGTTCGCCGGAGCATCGGAACCGTTCAGAAAGACTGGGCCTACGTTCGCTCGAATGCCTTGCCGGAAGATTTTTGCATTGCGGTGCGCGGCCATAAAGGCTGGAGCGAAGACCCCGACAACACGGCCAACTACACGCTGGCCGTGACATTTGAGATCGTCGGTCAGGAAATTGCCATTTACGAGCCGCTGCGAGTTGCCATCGAGAAACTCCAAGCCGACCTTTGCGCAAGTGAACTTGTGGAAGAAGCCGAATTAGGCATTGAAGAATCTTAATCCGGATCTATAAAAACCTATCGAATCATTCGGTGCGCGATCGCGCAATGCCGCCGTCTCCGTCGTCAGCGAATCGCCGCCATGTAGCGCAAGAAGTCGGCTTCGAGCATTGCGTCGCGGTCGCCGAAAATCGCGTGGAAGTCGGCCAACCGCGTCGCGGCGGTGTCGGTCGAGAAGTCGGGCTTGGCGGCGGTGCGTTTGAGCAGCGCGTTGTATTTGCTTGGCGAAGTCTCCGCTAAATAGAAGCTAAACGCCCAACTCTCGGCATACGCCTCAACCGGCCGGCGGCCGAACATCGCGTCACTCGCCACCAGGTCGAGCCATGTTTGGGCGTTGCGTCCCCTGGCGAGCCACAGCCGAAAACTGGCCAAGCGCTCGCGATTCACCCGCTGAGCCGCTTGCGGGTAGCGCTCGCTATTCCACACTCCGGGCGCCTCGAACATCATGCCCAGCCCCTCGGCCAGCCAGCGCGGTGGCGGCGAGAAGCGGTTGTGCAGGCCGGTGTTGAACGCGGTTTGATGGGTCGCTTCGTGAATGATGACGCTGGCCGTTTGTCCCCAATCGCCGCCACGCAGCGGCGCCGAATCATAGAGCGACACACGATTCGATTCCGGCGAATAATATCCAAGCACCCCGGCGCCGATCTTATAACCTTCCTGGTGGGCCCGCTCCAGGAATTCGGCCTGACTCGGCCACACCACGGCCACGAGTGGAAACTCGGGCTCGCGCGGCGCGAGCCCCCGCACGGCGAAGTAATGCACGAACGAACGATAAAGCCCCTCGAACCGCCGGCTCCAAAGCCGCGTTTGCCCCTGGGGCGCGGCCACGACAAAACATCCCACACCGCCGACACTCAGCCGGCCATCGACTTCGCGCTCGAGCGCCGCGCGCACTTCGGCCGGCGCCGCGCCGCGAAACGGCATCGCCAACTTGCGCGAGCTCACGATCGTCCGATCGTCGAGGCTCCAGAGCCGGCCATCGCGGGCAAGCCACTCCATTTGATGGCCGCCCGAACGGAGGAGCGTGGCCTCGAAGGCGTTCGTTTTACAGTGAATTTCCATCATCGGCCGCGGGGCGGGAGTAGCGCCCCTGGCGTTTCCTAGAGCGCTGCCTAGGGCGGCGCCTAGCGCATAGTGTCCAGCCCGAAATAATCCATCGCTCACGATCGCCGCGCATCGATCCCCCCGCAGGTCTTGCAATTGCCGCGCCACCGGCAACCCCACCAAACAAGCCGCCAAGAAAAGCCTACATTGAAAACAGGGCTGTGCGCGGGCCTAGCAGCCTGTTGAAATATTCAACACGCTGCTAGGCCGAGGGCGAGCGGTTGGCGCCCGCGGCGCGAGGCCGTAGAATCGAACCAAGAGGCCGGTTCCCGCGCCCGGAGCGGGTTCGGCCGGTTTTCCGGTTTTTAACGCGGCTCGTTCGCCGAACTTTCGGAGCTTCTCCCATGAATCGCCACTCGCCGAGCCTTCGGGCGGTTTGGGCTCTCGTCGCCATGTTCCTGATCGCGGCCGCCCCGTCGGCCCGCGCGGCCGATGTGGCCGCCGAAACCAAGAAGCTGGTTCGTTCGCTCAATGCTCGCGATTTGGCCGAACGCGAAGCCGCCGAAAAGGGCTTGGTCGAACTGGGCCCCGAGGTGTTGCCGCTCTTGCCGCCGGTAAACGATCGCACGCCAGCCGAGGTCAGCGAGCGGCTGCGCCGGGTGCGGCAATCGCTCATGTTGCGGCAAGTGGAAGCTTCCACGCGGGCCAGTGTCGTGAGCCTGCATGCGGTCGACATGCCGCTGGCTGAAGTGCTCGCCACGATCAGCAAACAGAGCGGCAACTCGGTGGTCGATCGCCGCGAGGACTTCGGCGACGCGCCGGCGGCGACGAATATCACGCTCGAATTCGATCATCGCCCTTTCTGGCAAGCGCTCGATCAAATCCTGGATGCAACCAATCTCTCGGTCTACAACTATGGCTCGGCGCGCTCGATCCATGTGATCCATCGCGCGCCGGGTCAATCGCCCCGAAGTCAATTCGTCAGCTATAGCGGGCCATTTCGCATCGCGCCCACGAGGCTCGAAGCCGAAGTCGATTTGCAAAGGCGCGACAGCCGATCGCTGAAATTGTTTCTCGAAGTGGCTTGGGAACCGCGGCTCCGCCCGATCACGCTCGTTCAACCGCTGGCCACGATCCGCGCCACAAGCAGCGAGGGCGAAATCGCCGTGGATAACGAAGGCGCCGAGCCCGAAACTTCCGTCACCGGCGACCACACCAGCGTCGAGCTCCAGATTCCGCTCGTGCTGCCGCCCCGATCGGTCGGCAAAATCGACACGCTCAAGGGACACATCAAAGCGCTCGTCTCGGGCCCGGCCGAGGAGTTTCGCTTCACCGAACTGCCGTTGGCCAAAGGCGGCGGCGAGCCCAAGCGCGTCGAGCAGCGCAAGGCGGCCGTCACGGTGTCGCTCGATCGGATTCGGAAGAACAACGAAGCATGGGAAGTCGATGTGCGAGCCAAATTCGACGAGCCGGGCGACTCGCTCGAATCGCACCGCGGCTGGATTTTCGATAACGACGCCTATTTCGAAAGCGCCGACGGCGCCCGGATCGCGCCGGCCAGCTACGAGCAAACCCGCGAATCGCGCGACGAAGTGGGCATCAAATATCTGTTCGACGCCACCGACAGCCTTGCCGGTTTGGCCTTTGTCTATCGCACTCCGCTCGCGATTTTGGAACTGCCGGTGGACTATGAATTCCACGACCTTCCCTTGCCCTAACGAAATCGAATATGCGAATGCAAAGCATGCGGAACCGCGCCCGCGTTGAGCGCTCGATGCGATGTCGCCGCCCCCGCTGGGCAAATCTGTGGGCATGTATCGGACTCGCGATCGCGCTTGCGCCGCCCGCGGCGCTTGCCGCGGGCGGCGCGAGCGAGCGCGAGGCATCGGCCCCCGACTCTGGCGGCGCCAAGGGCGCGGCGGCGATCGTCAACGGCCAGGCGATCGAGCGGAGCGAGGTCGAGAGCGGCGTGCGGCGCGTGTTGGCCGGTCGTCAGGTCAATGCCGAGGGCACGACCACGCTCAGTGCCGAAGTGCTCGCGCAGCTCATCGACCGGCTGCTGGTCGAGCAATTGGTGAAGCGCACCGGCGCCTCGATCTCCGATGCCCAAGTCGGGCTGGCCGAAAAGCAAATCCGGATGCAGCTTGACCAACAAAAGATATCCTTCGAGAGTTTCCTGGCCGAGCAGCGGCAGACCGAAAGCGAGTTTCGCGCCCGGCTGGCTTGGCAAACGCTCTGGGAAAGGTTCGTGCAGAGCAAAATGAGCGACACGGCCTATCAGGCGTTTTTCGATGCCCACCATGCCGATTTCGACGGGACCGAAGTTCGTGTGAGCCATATCTTGTTGCGGCCCGCGCTGAGCGGCGATCAAGAAGCAATCAAGAAGCTGCTCGCCGAAGCGGCCGAGCTCCGCGAGAAGATCGTCGCGGGCAAGCTCACGTTTGAAGACGCCGCGCGGCGCGTACTCGGCCGGCCCCAGCCGCGAGCATGGCGGCGACCTGGGTTTCATTTCCCGCCACGGGGCGATGGAAGAATCGTTTGCCCAAGCGGCGTTTCAACTCGAGCCCGACAAAATCAGCCAGCCGGTGGCGACGCACTTCGGCGTGCATTTGATTCTGGTCACGGAAGTGAAGCCGGGCGAGAAGAAATGGACCGATGTGCGCGACCAGCTCAGGGCCCCGGTCTCGCAGGCGCTGTTTCTCGCGCTCGCGCAGCAAGAGCGGCAAAGGGCGAAAATCGAATTCATGCCCGGCGTGCCCCACTTCAAACTGGGCACGCATGACCTTGCAACCGAGTGACGCGTCGTCGCCGGCACGCCAGCCGCTAGGCCGGGGAATTGCCGCTCTTCGACGTGTCGTCGACGTCGCCTTCGGATTCGTCGCCCTCGATATCGTCGCCGGCGCGCGAATCATCGCTTGCCCGATCATCGGCCGAAGCTTCATCGTCGGCCGGGGCCCACAAGCGGCCGGCTAGCCGAGGCTGGTAGTCTTTCGCTCCGGCCAGGGCCGCGATCTCGCGGAGGATGCGGAGCGTGAGTTCGCGCTGGGCCGCTTTGCCATCGTCGCGCGAGAGCTCCAGATAGGGCGCGATATCGATCGGCTCGCCGATCGTCACATGCACGCGCGCTGGCGTGATGATGGGGGTCCAGACTTTGCCGCCGTAGGCGCGCCCCGGACATAACAGGGAATCAACGGCACTTCGGCCTTGAGCGCCACCAGCGCCGCCCCCGGCCGCCCGGGCATCAGCAGCTCCTCCGAGATATTAATTCGCCCTTCGGGAAAAATGCCCACCAAGTTGCCTTGCTGGGCGAGGCGAATCGCCTGCTTGGTCGAAGCGGTGTCGACACCGCGCCGCCCGACCGGAATGCTCTCGAGCGCTTTGAACATGACCGAGAGCACCGGCGCTTCGACATATTCCCGGGCCACCATCCAATGCACGATGCGCTTGGTGCCAAGCTGAATGAGCATCGGCTCGACGCTGCTGCGATGGTTCGACACGATCACGGCGCCCGCGTCATCGGCGACCGGAAGCGAATGGTTGATCGTGGCCCGCCACAGTCCCCGAGCCAACACGCGATTGAAGGCCAGCAGCGAGTATTGGAAGGGCCGCAGGCCCGACCGTCGCCAACGGATCACGAAGAACGCCATCAGCGCCGCGGCTAGCGCCGCTGCCGCCACGAGCGGCCCCCAGAGAATCGAACCCATCGCAAAGAGTCCCCAAAAGAACTTCGGTCAACCGCGGCCGACGGGCGCGCGAAATACAAACCGCGTGAGCTCGGGGCGGCAGCCGAGCCGCACCGGAGTAAGCGAACACAGCCCGCGGCCCACGTAGAGCAGCGTCGACGCCTCGCGAAACAACCCCATATCGTATCGCAGACCATGCACGCTCGGGCACACAATCGCTCCGATACCTGGAAATCGAATTTGCCCGCCATGGGTATGTCCGGCGAGCGAAAAATCCGCGTCGGCCGCCACGGCCACGCCCAAGCGATCGGGCGAATGCATCAACACGATTCGCAACTCCGGGGAGCGTGGGTCGCGCGGGCCCGCCGCCCGCGGATCGAGCGGCTCATGATGCCACGGTCGCTCATCGCCGCCGAGCACGACGCGCGCGCCGCGAATCGATATCTCGCGCCACACCCCGCCCAAGTCCTGGCAGCCGCCGGCAGTGAGCGCGGCTCGCAATTCGGGCACCGCATGGGTTCGTGTGTCGTGATTGCCAAGCACGAAGAATTTCCCCGCTCGGGCCGGCGCGAGGGCGAGCATTTCAGCCGCCAGCGGAATGTACTTCGCCTTTTCGCAAATATCGCCGGTCACGCAGAGCAAGTCCGGCTCATGCTCGGCCACGAGCTCCATCATCCGCTGATAATAGGGCCGCAGCATTCGCCCGCTCACATGTAAATCCGTCAGGTGCATGAGCGAAAGGCCATCGAGCTCCGCCGGCAAGCGGGGGATTTCCAACGTGTATTCGACCAATTCGGGCGCCAGAAACTGGTTGCCCGGCAAACGCGACCACGCATTGGACCAGAGTCCGGCAACCGGCCGGGCGCCGAGCTCGCGCTCGATGAAAATCGTGCGGCGCCGGGTGTCGAGAAACTTCGGCCGGGGCCGGCGGCGGTCGAGCCACCAGCGCGGATAGTAAACCGCGGCGATCATCTCGCACAGGCTCGCGTAGATCAAGAGCCCGAGGGATCGTTCCAGGGTCGAATGCGGCGAATCGCCACTGTCCATGTCCGGGAGCGCGTCCATTGGCAAATCGCCCAGTCGCCACCAGCACACGGCCAGCCCCGCGCCAATCACGAGCGGCAGCATAACAACAGCCCGCAACACCAGCGTTATCGCCTTCATCGTCCAGCGTTCGACGCCCGTGCCGTGCAAGCGATTGATGAGGCCGTTCCACAGGCCAATATGACCGGCGAGCGCCAAGATCGCGAAACTTGCGAACGCCAACTTCGTCACGCGGCAAACCCTCCGTGATGCGAGCAAAAAACGGAGCGATCGCCATCCGCCGGGACTGCGGGGCCAGGCCGCGGTTTTGAAACGCGGACGCCAAGTCGAGCACGGGCGAGATCGTCCTAATGCGAAGCTTAGTCGATTGCCAGCGGAAGAAAAGGGCGGGCCGGGCCATCGCCAGCGCGTTGCATACCGCGGTCAGCGAGATCAGGGGCGTCGCGAGGGCCGTCGCCATCAGCAGGGGCCAGCGGTCGACCGCCGCGAACAACGAAGCGTGGATTGTGAGTAGATGGAGTCCGAGATAGATGCCGAGCCATGTTGCCAAGGCAAACAGCCCGAGCCGCGCGAACATGCTTTCGAGCGTGCCTGCAAGCACCGCAACGAGGTCGGGAAGATAGGGACCGACGGCTGTTGTCGCCGGCTCCGCCATGGCAAGGCTCCGCGAGGGGCAATCGCTATTCACCAAAATGGCTTTTTGCCGAACCACTATTTGCCGAACGACTATTTGCCGGTCGACGCCGACCCGGCGGAGGAATAGTCCATACCCGGCGGCGCGGCCGGAATCTTAACTTTCAAATTCCGCAGCACCGATTCGGCCTGGGCGATGTTCATTCGCGCTTCGGCGGCGATCTCGGTCGCCTCGCGCAAATTGCGCGCCGCGGGCATTCGCTTCATGGCGCCGCGGGTGGCTTCGGCGGTGTTCTTGTTTTCCTCGACCCGCGCGTCGCGGGATTCTTGCGAGGCTTTGACCCATTCGGGATTGGCCTTGAAGAGCTCGCTCTTGATGCGGTTGTAAACGAGCGTGGCCGCTTTGAAGCGATCGCTGGCGGCCTGATAGTGATCGTCGTCCTCGAGCGAGTCGTGACGCAGTTTGGCGATCTTGGCGGCGCTGCCGTCTTCTTTGGCGAGGTCCGCTTTTTTCTTGAGATATTCTTCGCTGCTAAGCACGCGATCGCGCTCTTCATTGAGCGCTTGCTGCGACTCGTTGAATTCGATATGCGCCTTGGAGCAGGGAGAATCATCGCCCTGGGCGGTAAGAATCTCGGCCTCGATCGTGCGCTGGCTCTTGGCCGAATCGTGCAGCGCGGCCCGCGCGTCGCCAATCGACTTGCGAGCGCCTTCGATCCGTTCGTTCGAAGTCGCCACCGCCGTCGAGTTTTCGTTGATCACGACGGTGGCTTCGGCCAATACTTGGCGGTTGTAGTTCAAAGCCGCCGTGGCCTGGGCAATCATTTGCGCCCGCATTTGCGCGCGCCGTTGCCGCCGCGCCCGCGTCCGCGAGCTTGAGCGTCGGGCGCCGCGAGCGCGAATGTCAGGAGCGCGGTCAAGAGCGCGGGCAGTGCAAACCTGTTGTTCATGATCGGCGTCTCCGCGACAAGTTGTTTCACGACGAACCGAGGAAAGCGTGGTCGTAACAAGCGCCGCGGGCCGGCAAGCCAAGAGAGTCGGCGCGACGCCATGTTACCATAAAACCCCGGAAAAGTTCAAAGGCGTCGCTCCAACATCGGGGCGGCTCGCTTTTGTTTCTCGGCTCCTCAGTCGAACCCCGCCGCCGGCAATGGTCGTTTTTCGCCCGCGGTAGCAACTCGAAAGTCGCCTCGCGGCGTCGAGGCGTATTTTCTCAAAGCGACTCCTGTTAAAGACTTATGTATCACGCCGTGCGATCTTCCCGCAGCCCAAGTTCGGCGATGGCCGCTTCGCGAATCCTGAACTTTTGAATCTTGCCGGTCACGGTCTGGGGAAATTCGCTTACGAATTTGAAATACTTCGGCGCCTTAAAATGCGCGAGTTCCCCGCGGCAAAAATGCCGCAGCTCATCGGCCGTGGCCGTGTGGCCCGTCTTCAGTTTCACCCAGGCACAAAGCTCTTCGCCGAATTTATTGTCGGGCACGCCCACGACCGCCGCTTGTTCGATCGCCGGATGCGTGAACAAAAACTCCTCGATCTCGCGCGGATAGATATTCTCGCCGCCGCGTATCACCAGGTCTTTGATGCGCCCCGTAATGCGGTAGTCGCCGCTCGGAAGCCGCATGGCAAGATCGCCCGTGTGGAGCCAGCCCTCGCAATCGATCGCCGCGGCCGTGGCGCCCGGATTCTTATAATAGCCCAGCATCACTCCATGGCCTCGAGCACATAGCTCGCCGCCCGCGCCATCGCCAAGCGTGGCGCCGGTGGCCGGATCGACCAGCTTCACTTCGACTCCCCGGATCGGGCGTCCCACGGTCTCGACGCGCGTCTCGAGCGGATCATGGGCGCGGGTCAGTGTGATGATCGGCGAGGCTTCGGTTTGACCATAGCCGATCGTAATTTCGGGCAGACCCATGCGCCCACCACTTGCCGCATCACTTCAATCGGACACGGGCTGCCCGACATGATGCCGGTGCGGAGCGAATCGAGCCGGCGCTGGTCGAAGCTGGGATCGGCCAGTTCGGCGATGAACATCGTGGGCACGCCGTACAAACACGTGGCGCGCTCTTGTTCGACGGCGGCGAGCGTGGCGGCGGGGTTGAAGGATTCGGCCGGTATAATCATCGCCGCGCCATGCACGGCGGCGCACATCGTTCCCAGCACGCAGCCGAAGCAGTGATAGAACGGCACCGGAATGCACATGCGGTCCTCGGCCGTGAGCCGGAGGCATTCGCCCACGCCGGCCACGTTCATCAACAGGTTGCGATGGCTGAGCGTGGCCGCCTTGGGAAAACCGGTCGTGCCCGAGGTATACTGAATCACGATCGCGTCGGTGGGGCGAAGCGAGCGGCCGATCGTGTCGAGCTTCGCGGCCGGCGCGGCATCGGCCAGGTCGCACATTTCGGTCCACGTGAGCCCGCCCACGGGCGCGTGGCGACCCAGGCCGACGACCCAGCGCAAGCAAGGAAACCGCGCGGCGGCCAGCGCGCCGGGAGCGCCGTTGCGCAACTCGGGGCACAACTCGTCGATCATCGCGTAGTAGTCGGAAGACTTGAATCGCTCGACGAGAAACAGCAGCCGGGCGTCGCATTCCTCGAGCACATATTGCAGCTCATAAGGGCGATACGCGGGATTGATCGTCACCAGCACCGCGCCGATGCGGGCGGTGGCGAACTGGAGCACGATCCACTCGGGCACATTCGTGGCCCACAGCGCCACATGCTCTCCCGGCTCGATGCCCAGGGCGAGCATGCCTCGCGCCGCGCGATCGACCGCGGCCGAGAATTCGGCGTAGCTCCAGCGGAGCCCAAGGTGCGGAAACACGACCGCGTCGCTCGCGCCGTCGCGCACGACGGTGGCGGCAAGCGCCTGGGGAATGGTGAGGTCCTCGACCCAGAATCGCTCGCTCGAAGGATCGTGCTCGATGGCGGTCATGTGGAAACGATCCGAGAAAGAGATTCAACGCGGCCCGATTGTGCGATTCCGTGCGGGAGTCCCTGTCACGCTTCGGTGGCTTGTCATGCCTTGATGGGATGCCATGTCGGACAATTTCGGCGGCAGGCTTCGGGGCGACGCGATCATCGCCGCTCGCGCGCATAGCGAATCCGGCAACCGCGGGCCGGGGCTTCTTTAACCGCGGGCGCCGCGCCGGCCAGCGCGGCTTCGATCGCCGGCTCGAGATAGTGGGTCTTCACCATCGCCGGGTCGCTGCTGTCGTCGAGGCCACCCATATACACGATTTTACGCTCGGGCCCGAGCACGAAGAACTCAGGCGTGAAGGTGGCGCCATAGTCCTTGGCGATTTGCTGCGATTCGTCGAATAGGTAGGGAAACGGAAATTTCTTCTCCTTGGCCCGCTCTTGCATCTTGGGCAAGCTGTCTTCGGGAATACGGTTCACATTGATCGCCACGAAACTCACCTCGGCGGCGTGCTTATTCGCCGATTGGACAATGCGATCTTCATAATCCGTGGCCACGGGGCAGCTATTGCATGTGAACACCACGACCACCACTCGCTTATCCTTGAGATCAGCGAGCGAGTGCCGCGCGTCATCGACACCGGGCAAGTTCTTCCAGGCCGGCGCAGCCGAGCCGATATCGAGTTTGGGGTTGAACTCGCCTGCCCAAAGCACACCGGCTTCGAGTCCCGTCAAGAGCGCGACCAACAGCCCGGCGAATCGCGCGAGCCGAGACGGAAAAAAGCGGATGGAGTAAACGGGAAACATCGAGATTCGACTCCGAAATAAGAGACTCCGAAATAAGACAGGCATCGAACAAATGTGATCGCGCCGCGACGGCGCCTCTAGGATTATATCCAGCAAAAAACGTGGCGAACCTGAAAAACTGGCGCTGCTTGACATTGAAAGACACGGTCTCGAATATTGCAAGGGCGCCGGCGACAAAGCGGAGCGCGCCGCCGAGCGCCCCCCACGATCGCCGGCCAGTCCCGAATCTTTCAAGGAGCCTCACCGTCCATGACCGGCTTGGAGCGTCCGCAATTGCGGCCTGTCGAAAGTTTCGCCGTGCGGCATGCCAACGGCGAGGTATGGTACACGCTGCGCGATCCGGCGGGCTTCGGCGCCACGATCGAAATTCCCGAAGCCGCGGCCCGAGTGGTGTCGCTCATGGACGGCTGCCGCAATCTCGATGAGATTCTCGCCGCCTGCCGCGAGCAGAGCGCGATGCCGCCCACGCCGGCCGACCTAATCGAACTGGTCGAGCAGCTCGACCGCCGAAACTTGCTCGATTCCGAGCGGTTTCGCGCACATTGGAAAAGCGAAGTGCAAACGTATCTAAACTTGCCGACTCGCCCGGCCGCTCATGCCGGCTTGGCCTATGCCGGCACGAGCGCGACGCTCGGCCGACAGATCGACGCACTCTTCACGCATGCCGAGGGACCGGGCGCCCCCGGCGCGGTTGGCTCCGGCATCGTGCCCACGCGACGACTCGTGGGGGTCTTGAGCCCGCATATCGATCTACATCGGGGCGGGCCGGCCTTTGCTTGGGCCTACCGACGCGTGGTCGAAGAGAGCGACGCCGACCTGTTCGTTGTTCTCGGCACGGCCCATCAATGGATGCGAAACTTGTTCTCCGCCTCGAAAAAGCATTTCGACACTCCGCTCGGCGTCGTGCAAACCGACAAACAGTTCATCGGCCGCCTGGGCCAGCGATTGGCCGCCACGCCGGGCGCGGGCGAGCTCAATCTCTTTGCCGATGAACTTGCCCATCGCCCCGAACATTCGCTCGAATTTCAGGTCGTTTTCTTGCAGCACCTCTTGGGAGAACACCGCGAATTCAAAATCGCGCCGATCCTCGTGGGATCGTTTCATGAATTCATCCGCGCGAAACAGCAGCCGGTGGCCAATGCCCGGGTGGCGGCGTTTATCACGGCGCTGCGAGCCGCGGTGGCCGAGCATCCGGGCCGGGTCTGCTTCATCAGCAGCGGCGACTTGGCGCATATCGGCCCGCGGTTTGGCGACCGGGCGAAACTCGATCGCGAGCGGCTCGAGCAACTTGCGTCGAGCGATCGGCGGCTGCTCGCGGCGGCGTGCGAAGGGGGCGCGAGCGCATTTTTCGATCATGTGGCCAACGAAAACGACGCGAACCGCATTTGCGGCCTCTCGCCGACCTACACAATGCTCGAAACCCTGCGGCCCAGGCGGGGCGAGTTTTTGACCTATGGCCAAGCCACGGACCCAAACCGCGCCAGTTGCGTGAGCTTTGGCGCGCTGGCGTTTTACGACTGAGCGATCAAGCGAAAGGGCGAACGAGCGGCTGGCCGCCGCGCGGCGGCTCTTTTCCGTGCTCGGGCATTCTCCGTCCGTGGCGCAATCCTGCCCGATCCGATTCACCTAGCCGAACAATTCCTCGACCGGCTTGCCGGTATCGACGATCTTGATCGGCCGGTTGTTCGTTACATGCTCCACGCTCGGGTTGATCCGCAGACTCTTGCAGAAGGTTTGAAACAGATCGGGCACCGTGACCGGCCGTTCCACGACATCGGCGCCCGTGGGGTCGACCTTGCCGATCGTCTGACCGCCGCGAATGCCTCCGCCAGCGAGCGCCACATTGAACGACTTCGGATAGTGGTCGCGACCACCGCGAGGATTGATCTTGGGCGTGCGGCCGAATTCACCCATCCAGGCGACGAGCGTCGTATCCAAGAGGCCCCGCTCCTTGAGATCGCGGATCAACTGGGCAAAGGCCCGATCCGACTGCCCGGCCAGATTGCGCACTCGGCTGAAGTTGTCGTTGTGCGTGTCCCAGCCGCCGAGGAATATCTCGACGCACGTGACGCCGGTCTCGACCAATCGCCGAGCCAGCAAGCAGCCCGAGGCGAACGTGCCCGAGCCATAGGCCTCGCGGACCGGAGTGGGTTCGCTCTCGAGGTCAAACGCCTTCATCTGATCGCTTTGAATCATGCGCTGGGCTTTGCGATAGAGCTTCTCATGATCGGCCACTTCTTGCTTGAGCTGGCCCGCGGCGTATTCCCCTTCGAGTCGGCCGAGCAGATCGAGGCGGCGATCGAAGCGGGTAAAATCGGTAGCGGGCGTGGTATTCGCTGGCAGCTTGCCAGCCGCGGCGATCATGAAGGGATCGTAGTCGACGCCCAGGAATCCGCCGCCGCTCGCGTTTTGCTGTCCGCCGCCGATGCGCACGAACGAAGGCAGGTCGAGCGACGCCATGCGCAATTGCTCGGCGGCCACCGCGCCAAACGCCGGATAGCGCACGCTTGCCGTGGGCAGATAGCCGGTGTGGAGCAAGAAGGTGGCCCGCGGATGGCTCCCTTCTTTGCTGGTCATCGAACGAATGACCGCGATATCGTTCATCATCTTGGCGGTTTCGGGATAGTTTTCCGCGATTTGCACTCCCGCCGCGGCGGTCGAGATCGCCTTGGTTTCGCCGCCATTGGCATGGCCCGAAAGCGGGCTGAAGGTTTCGAACTGGCTCGGACCGCCGGCCATCCAAAGCAGAATGATTGCCCGGCCGCGCTTGCGAAGCTCACTCGATTCGGCGCAGAGCAAGTCGGTCCAACTCATGGCGCCGGCGGCCACCCCGCCCAGCGCCACGCTGCGAAGAAAGTCGCGACGATGCACGCCGCGGCGCCGATCGATTTTCACATCCGTTTGACGAAAGAGTTCGAAGGCCATGATCCGGTTTCCCCAGCAGGTTGGTTCTCGGGCTGATTTCTGAACGGATGTTTTTTCGAGCGTCGCGAGGATGTTTGCGTCGTCGCGCTTTGCGCCATATTTCAGGCGTCGCGTGTCTGGCGTCGCGATCACTTGCGATACAGGAATTCGGTCGAATTGAGCAGCGACCACAAGATGTCTTCGAAACCTTCGTTGCGACCGACGCTCGCGACATGCTCGAGGCAGACGCGCAGTTCGGCCGGCTTCGGCTCGCGAGCCAAGCAGCGCAGGTACAATTCCGCGGCGACCGATTCGTCGTTGGGCTCGCTGGCGAGCAGCTTGCCCAGGCTGGTCGTGGGAGCGTCCTTGGTTCCAAACGAAACCAACCCGCCGTTCATCAGCCACAACGCTTGGGGAATGGCGCTGGCCACTTCGTCGCGCCGCGCACTGGGATCGTAGCCAAAGGATTGCAAGAGCTGCCCGCGCGGGCCGGCCCCCAGCAAGCCCTTCTTCCTGCCGCCCTGGGCGTTGGCCGCGACCGGCTTGCCATCCTTGTCGGGGCCGCCCTTCTTGCCTTCCTTACGATTCGCATCGCGGGTAAACGTCGCTTCGTCGACGCCCAGCGAATCGAGAAGCACGTTGGCAAGCTGATCGGCTCGCAATCGCTGCGGGCAGCTATTGGCGAGCGGGTCGGCGATATCGGTCCGCGAACGGCTCTCGCGCTGATAAGCGTCGGTGGCCATGATCGTGCGAAACAGCCATTTGATGTCATGGCGATTGGCCACGAACTGATCGGCCAAGTACTTGAGTGTTTCGGGTGATTGAGCCGGCCGGTCGGGGCCCATGTCGTCGACCGGTTCGATGAACCCGTGGCCCACGAGCTCCGACCACATCCGATTCACGAACGCCTCGGCAAAGTAGCGATCGCCGGGCGACGTGATCCACTGGGCCAAGGTTTCGCGCCGGTCGCGGTCGTTGGCGCCGAACTCGAATTTCTGGCCCGTGACGAAGAACACCGGCCGCATCAACGTGCCCTTGGCCTGGGGGTCTTGCAGATCGGGCATATAGTGCTCGAGGGTCACGGTCTCGCTCGCGCCGGGCGAACGCTTGCCGACGCCTTTGTCATCGGAGACCACGCGAAATGTGCGCTTTTGATCTTCGAGCTTGACCGGACGCACGGCGATCCGAGCGAAGAACGCCGCGAGCTCATGGAATTGCTCGCGCTTCCAGCGATCGGTCGGGTGGTTGTGGCACTGGGCGCACTGGATTTGAATGCCGAGGAAAATGCGCGACATCTCGGCGGTGGTATCTTCCGGATTGGCGATTTGGGCCATGATGATCCCGGTCTCGCCGTTTTCGCGAATCTCGCCGGTCGCCGTGATAAACGACCTGGCAATCTCGTCCCAAGGCATGTTGCGATTGAACTGCTCGCTCAAGTAGTTAACCAGCGTGCCGGCCATGGCCAGGGCGCGGTCATCGTTGCGGCGATAGAAAATCACATCGCGCCAGTAGCGCCCCCAATTCTGCCCGTAGCTTGGCTGGGCCAGCAAATGGTCCACGAGCTTGGCGCGCTTCGTCGACGACGGATCGAGCACAAATGCGGCGACCTCCTCGGGCGTGGGCTGCTCGCCCAAGAGATCGAGCGTCGCCCGGCGTATGAACGTCTCGTCACCGGCCAAGGGAAGCGTTTCGGTGGCCACGGCGCGGGCGGCGGCTTTTTCGCGGCCCCAAGTCCGGTGGGGGCCTCAGCCGAATCGGCGCTCGACGACAAATATTTCTTGAGCTTCTCCGCCGAGGCCGATGGCTTGGCGCTCGATACCTGGTCGGTCGCCATCTTGTCGGTCGCTTTCGCGCTTGTCGCTTTCGCGCTTGTCGCTTTCGCGCTTTTCGCTTTCGCGCTTGTCGCTTTCGCGCTTGTCGGCGCCGCGCTCTCGCCTGCGGCTAAAAGCTTATTGACCTTGCGAGCGGCCTTGCCAGCATCGGTCGCCGAAGGGTTCGGAGAACTGATTTTGGCGGCCAAGGCCGAGCCACAACAAAAAATGGCCAAGACGCCCGCTACCCACCCGGATTTGGCGAATCGCGACCAGTGCGCATGGCCAGCCCCGAAATCGAACCTCGCCGCGCAATGTGCAGGAATGGATTTCATAACGTCTTTACGGGTTGTAGGTTGCGTCTCTTGGTGGGGGCGCCACGGATCTGCTTCGCGCGGCGGACAAAGGGCCGTCGCGCACCACGCCATCGATTCCGTTAAACCCCGCCTCGATGAGAAAGTATCGTGTGTCGCGGGAAAAATTTTCGGCGCTTCCGTTTCCAGGGGATGGCTCGTTGAAGACTCTCGTTTTGGGCGGCGCGCCCTTGCTGACCGAACAATTCGCCAAGCGTTTGGAGGATTGGTAGAGTGAACGAAGCTTCTCGGGCGCCGGGCCGCGCCCTTTCGATACCTTGCAAACTCGCGCCGGAGGGTTCATGTCCGCGGTCGTGGACAGTCCATTCTATCTTTTGCTGCTGCTTTTGACGCCGGTGTTTTGGGCGTGGAGCTTTCGCTCGCTCGCGGCCCTGGGCCGGTGGCGGCGGCTAGCGGCGCTCGCGGCGCGCACCGCCGTGTTCACGGCCATCGTGCTGGCGCTGGCCGAGCTTGAATGGGTCTCGCGCACCAAGCGGCTAACCGTGTTTTATCTGCTCGACCAATCCCTCAGCATTCCGCCGGCCGAGCGCCGCGGCATGGTCGACTATGTAAACGCCGAGGTGAGCCGGCATCGCAATCCCGCGACCGGCGACCGCGCCGGCGTGATCGTATTTGCCCGGCAGGCGGCGGTCGAGTATCCGGCGGTCGCGAGATCGTTTTCCCTGGGCGAATCGATCGAAGCGCCGCTCGATCCGGAATACTCCGATTTGGCGGGCGCCATGAAGCTTGCCCAAGCGGCGTTTCCCGCCGATTCGGCCAAACGCATCGTGCTCGTGACCGATGGCAACGAAAACCTGGGCGACGCGCTCGCCGAAGCGCGGAAACTGTCGACGCGCGGCGTCGGCATCGATGTCGTGCCGGTGCGGCGTCCGGGGCGGGACGATGTGGCGATCGAAAAAATCGTCGCGCCCACCGACGCCCATCGCGGGCAGCCGTTCGACCTCAAGATCGTGCTACGCAACATGGCCGATCGGCGGCCGGCCACTGGCGGCGCTCCATCGCCGGGCGGCGCCATGTCCGGACGCTTGCGCGTGTTTCGCCGCACCAAGGATCAAGAGCTCCTGCTGGCCGAACAACAGGTCGATGTCGAGCCGGGCAAGCGGGTCTATACGATTCGCGAAACCATTGCCGCGCCGGACTTCTACACCTATGAAGCTCGCTTCACGCCCGACGATCCGGCGGCCGACGCCGTGGTGCAAAACAACGCCGCCACGGCCTTCACGCAAGTGCGCGGCAAAGGTCGGGCTCTGATGATTCAAGATTTCGAGCATCGCGGCGAGTTCGATCATTTCGTCGAGCAGTTGCGGCAATCGGATCTGACGGTCGTCGTCATGGACACCAACGAGTTGTTTGCCTCGCTCGCCGACTTGCAGCCTTTCGACACGGTGGTGCTCGCCGACGCGCCGCGAGAAGCGTTTACCGATGCCCAAATCGCGATGCTGGTGAGCAACACCGAACAGATGGGGGCTGGGCTCGTGATGCTCGGCGGACCCAATAGCTTCGGCGCCGGCGGCTGGGCGGGCACTCCGCTCGAAGCCGCCATGCCGGTCGATTTCCAGATTCTCAACGCCAAGGTCGTGCCCGTGGGCGCGCTGGCTTTGGTGATCGATGTGTCGGGCTCGATGGCCGGCGAGAAACTCGACATGGCCCGCGGCGCGGCGATGGCGGCCGTCGATGTGCTTTCGCCGCGCGACTATGTAAGCGTGACGGCCTTCGATTCCGACGCGCATGTGGTCTCGCCGATGGTGAAGCTCGATCGTCGCGGTCAGGTGCGATCTCGCATTTCTCGCTTGGCGATCGGCGGCGGCACCTTCATGGAGCCCGGCATTCTCATGGGTCGCGCTTCGCTCAACAAAGCCCAGGACGCGGCGATCAAGCACATGGTGGTGCTCACCGATGGCCAATCGGCCGGCAACGGCTATGAGGCGCTGATGGCCCGTTATCGAAAGCAGGGAGTCACGGTCTCGACCGTGGCCGTGGGCAACGACGCCGACACGCAGCTTCTGAAGCGCATGGCCTCCCAGGGCGGCGGCAAGTTCTATCACGCCACGCGGCCCACGATGCTGCCGAAAATTTTCCAAAAAGAGGCCCGCATGGTCTCGCGTCCGCTGGTCTTCGAGCGTGAAGCGGGCATGACGCCGCATGTGGCTTTTCACCATGAGATGCTGCGCGGCGTCGATGGCGACCTGCCGCCGATCACCGGCTATGTGCTCACGACCGTGAAAGACAATCCGCTGGTCGAAGTCTCGATCCGCGCGCCGCTGCCGGTGGAAAAGGAATATGAAACGGTGCTCGCCAGTTGGACTTATGGTCTCGGCAAAGCCGTGGCCTTTACCACCGATGTGAGCGGCCGCTGGACTGGAGCTTGGAGCGCTTGGGCCGGACGCGACAAGTTCTTTTCGCAATTGGTCCGCTGGTCGATGCGACCAATCGATAACCAGGGCGCGTTTCATGTCGTCACCGATATTCGCAACGGTCGGGCCCAAGTGTTGATCGACGCGTTTGATCGCCAGCAGTCGTTTCTCAACGGGTTGGGTATGACCGCGCGCGTCGTGGGGCCCGACCTCAAACCGATCGACTTGCCGATTCGTCAGACCGGCCCGGGTCGCTATGTGGGCGACTTTCCGGCCGACGACGCCGGTTCGTATCTGCTTTCGGTGGTTCCCGGCGCTGGCGCCGCCCCGCTCACGGCTGGCGTCAATGTGCCCTATTCGCCCGAATATCTCGACCGCGAATCGAACGAAACCCTGCTGGCCTCGGTTGCCGGGCTGACGCCGCCGGGGGGCGAGGCCGGCGAGTGGATCGTTGATCGGGGGCCGGCATCGTCGCCCACCGACGAGGGGCAAACCAAGACATCGCTGGAAGGGCTCTTGGCTCACGACACATTTCGCCATACCTTGCCCGAAGGCGCTTCGCGTCAAGCGGCCTGGCCGCTGATGGTGGTGGTGGCTTGCTGTTTGTTCTTCGCCGATGTGTTCGTGCGGCGAGTGCAGTTCAATGTGGCTTGGGTCCCGCGAGCCCTGGCGGCGGTTCGCGGTCGGTTGCTTCGCCGGCCCGCCGCGAGCGCCGCCGCCGCGACGATCGATCGGCTCAGGAGCCGCAAACTCGAGATTGCCGACAGCCTCGAAGCCCGCCGCGCCTCGAACCACTACGAGCCGCGGTACGATTCGGCCCCGGTCGCCCCGCCGAGCGCCACTTCAAGCTCCGCCTCAAGCTCGTCCGCGGGCGACGCGTGGGCTTTTTCTCCGCCCGAGAGCGGCGCCACTCGCCCCGCGGCGTCGGCAAGATCGGAAACTCCACAACCCGCCGAAGCGCAGCCGCCCGCCGAAGCCCAGCCGGCGGCAGAGAGCTACACCAGCCGATTGCTGCAAGCCAAGAAGCGGGTATGGGAAGACCGCAAGTAGTCGCGCCGACCGGGGCCATCTCTCGATGGCCGCTGTTTGTCGGCAACGCCGGCGCTGCGATTTCGCAACATCGCCGCCGGGCCCCGACCTCGCGAGTCGCCAGCGGCCGGGGGCCGATAAAGCTGCTCTCGATTTGAAGTTGGCGCTCGCCCGCGAGCCCAGTCCCGGGCTTGCGAGGCATTGTGGCACGCCTGTTGCTTTTCCGTTGCGATGCATCGTGATCTTGCATCGTGACTTTTGGGGTGGCAGCATCATGACAGGCGGAAATCGGTCGCCATTTGGCGACAGCGGCGCGTCTCCCTTTTTCTACGAACGACGGCGGATGTTGCTCGGCGGCAACGTGGCGCTGCGCCGCGGCTCGCGCGGCCCCACCTCCCGGCCCACTCGCTCGCTGGCCCTCGCGCGGCAGCTTGCCGGGCAGCCGTTTGTGCCGGCCGAGGGCAATCGCAAGCTCGGCTATCTGTTTGCCAAACGGGCGCTCGACATCGTGGGCGCGCTCGTCGCGATCTTGCTCTTTTCGCCGGTGATGCTCGCGACCTATCTCGTGCTGCTGCTCACGACCAAGGGCCGGCCGATCTATGTGCAGACTCGCGTCGGGCACCAAGGCACGGCGTTTCCCATGCTCAAGTTTCGCACCATGCGGCTCGACGCCGAGCGGGCCCAGGCCGAAGTGGCCAACGAGCACGAGGGGCCGATTTTCAAGAATCGCCGCGATCCGCGGATCACGCGCATTGGCCGTTGGCTTCGCTCGACGAGCATCGATGAATTGCCGCAGCTTTTCAATGTGCTGCTGGGCCACATGTCGCTGGTGGGTCCCCGACCGCCGGTGCCCCGCGAGGTGGCCTGCTACGCGGCCTGGCAACGTCGCCGGTTGGCGATCAAGCCTGGCCTGACCTGCTTGTGGCAAGTGAGCGGGCGGTCGGAGATCGGCTTCGAGGAATGGGTGCGGATGGACTTGTGGTATCTGAAGCACCAGTCGCTGCGCGTCGATCTCTTGCTGCTCTTAAAAACCCCCGGCAGCGTGCTCTCCCGCCGCGGAGCGTATTAATCGCTCGAAGAAGCGCGAGCGATCGCGACGATGGAAGCCTGAAGCGCCAGCGAAGGAAGACGCGGCCACGGACGATCCAACAAGCTGCCGCCCCGCAGAACGCTCTTTCGGCCAAGCGCCGACGCATTATTGCATGGGAACGCCTCGCGCGGCCGGCCTTCGCTCGCTCGCCGGGCCTTCGTGGAAGCCGGCCTCGCGCGGTCAGCCCTCATACCTGGCCCTTTCCGGACCGCCGGAAGCCATTATATTGGGTTGCGGGACACCCATGCCCCCGTAGCTCAATCGGATAGAGCATCCGCCTTCTAAGCGGAGGGCTGCTGGTTCGAGTCCAGCCGGGGGTAGTTCTTAGAAAAGGCCGAAAAACCCTGGAAATGCCGAGGTTTTCGAGCAGATTACCTCAACTTTACATCGCCGAACCGCCCCTGTCAAACCACGCCAGCAACGTCAACCTAGGCCCTTTTGGCTCCCGAACTCTGCATAACTCTGCATCGGGGCCTGGGCGACCAAACCGCGACAATCCGCCCAGCCGGCTGCCCTAAGAAAATGACAGGGTTCGTTGCCGGCCCGCAACACGCCCACGGAATCACGGATTCGGGCGGGGTTTCGTGTTGCTAATTACGCAAAGATTGTCGCCCCGTCAATCTTTGCGTAACGATTGTCGCGATTCGGGCGACTGAAAGCAATTTGCCGCGCATGCGAGCGTGTTGCATTCTTTGGTGTAGCTCAAATAAACACCTCAGAGAATGCAACATGACTGACGCCGAACTGATCGACGCCTACCAAGCCACGGGCGCAGGACTATTTCACTGCCCTCTACAACCGTCATATCGGGGGCGTTCAAGCGTTCGTCGCCCGATGCTTCCAGGCTCGCGCCGACGATGCACGGGAAATCGCGCATGACGCTATCGCGACCGTTGTTATGCGACTCGATCAATACGACCGCGCGAAGCCGCTCGGCCCGTACCTCTGTACTATCGCCGCGCATGCCTGCATCGACCGACGGCGCTACCGGACGCGCCACCCCGACGCCCCGCTCCCCGCCCGCGATATCATCCGGGATACGCGCGAGTCCCGGCCCGACGCCGCCGCCTCGAATGCCGAACGCAATCGACAAATTCGGGCGGCGGTCGCGAAGCTTCGGCCGATATATCATGTGGTGATGGAGGCGAAGTTTTTTGACCGCTTAAGCGATGCCGATGGCGCGCGTAGGCTGGGTATCTCGATCCGCTGTTACCGCGAGCGTGTTCGCCGTGCTCGGCGCATGTTGCGGGAGCAAATGGAAAAGGGCCGGGAGCGATGATCGCTCCCGGCCCTAAAGGCTCACTCAGGTTTATTCTCGCGCTCATATTCGGGCCGTCCCTCTTCGCTGCTGGCGATTGATTTCGCTCATAACCGCTCTCGCCGTTTTTTGTGGACTCGATGCGCCACTGATATTAACCCCGCCATGAAAATGGTTCGTTACCGACGATGACGACGACGACGCTGGCGCGCTGCCGGCATTGATTGCTTGCAGTTGACTAAAAAACCGCGATGTTGCGCCTTGATTCACAACGAACTCGCCGGGCGAGAGCATCGCGGGGACTGTATCCGTCCCTGACGGTCCGCCCGTGGCGAGGTACTTGCGGACCATTCCGCCCGTCGATAACTCATCGTCGCCTTCGCTGCTCGGCAAAGCGATACTCCCGGCGGCGGCGGACGCCGCCGCCGACTCCAAGTCGCTCCCAAGCTGGGCGGCGGAGATAGCGGCGTTTGCGGTTGCGGACGAAAACTGTCGGGCCGAATTCGATGATGCGCCGATATCGAGCGCCGTGCGCTGAAAGGCCGTGCCGATGCCGGTAGACGATCGCTGCAACACCGCTTCGATTTGGTTGAGTTGGGTTGTCAGCGAGCTAAGATTGCCCGCTTGGCCTTGCGCTTGCGAGCGCTGGCCGAGTAGGCCGACGCCTTGCGCGAGTTGCTCTAGCGACCCGCCGAAGCCCAGCCGCCCGGTCAGGCTGCTGTGCGCCTTGCTGCTTAGCGCGTTCGCGTGGCCAAACAGCGTCGTAACGTCCCCCGCCTTGGCGTTGGGATTCGCGCGCACTTTGTCAAACTCGGCCAAGACCGACGCGAATTCTTTTCGCAGCGCATCGTTTTCCGCGCCGGGGAAGGCATTGCGATTCGCCGCGCGGCCTGGCGCGTCGATGTTCCCGCGCGCGATGCCGATTTGGTTGTCGAGTTGGGAAGCCTGCTTGCCGCTCGTTTGAGCGGCGGTAATCTGGCTTCGCAAACTCGCGGCGGTCTGCTCAAGCTGGCGAGTGGCTTCCACGACTTGCGCGGGCGAATCGAGTTGCCGCCCGACGGCTTTGCCGAGCGCGTCAACGTCAATGGGCGAGCCGCCTTTGAACGTGCCGAATGCGTCGGCAAGCTGCTTGCTGATCGCTGCTAGGCCGCTTTCAGTGTTGCTTTTCAAGTCGGTCGGGCGCTGCTGAAGCGCGTAGCGATGCTCTTTGACGAAATTGCCAAGGCCCAGCCTTTGCGATTCGGCCACGTCGCTATGAGAGAAGCCGCGCGACGCAATCGTGTTGAGCGCGTTTTGGGCAAGCTTGCCCCGCGATGCCTGCTGTTCGGGCGAGTAGCGTTGTCCCGACTTGTCGAATAACGAAAGATTCTCTTTCAGGGTATCGGCCGCCGCGCGAATCTCGGCCGCAATATGCTCTTGCGCCGACGCATTGCCGAGCGGGCTTTTTGTTCGCGTGGCTTCGATTTGGTTTTGCGTGATGCGGCGGAGATAGCCCGCCGCGCTATCCTGTAAGTCGCGGCTTCGCGAATGCTCGCCGATCGACTGGCGCGTTCGCCGAGTCCCTGGGCATGATTGAAAAGTCGTTCCGCTTCGGACTGTTTCTCTTTATTACCCGTGCGAATCGCCTGGGCAAGCTGGCTTGTCGCCTCTTCGGATTCCTTGAGCGCGCGGGCGAGCAACGATTGGCCTTGATCGGTGGCGCTCTTTCCCGATAGCGACTTATTAAAATCTCGGTCAGACTGAAGCTGTTGTAAGCTGGAAATCGTGCGCTGGCCGTGCGCTGTCTGTTCGTGCGAATCCGCCTCGCGCTTGGCCGCTTCATTGGCGAAGCGACTTCGGACGCTAGCGATTTCTTCAGCGGTCCGAAGCGCGTCCGCGACCAACGAATCGTTGGCGCTTTTGGCCGCATCGACTTCGCGAAGGTAGCCGCTAGCGATCTTTTGGACCGCCGCATTCATTGCCGTGACGCGCTCATCATCGGCGGTATCTTCCAGCTTCTCGCGCTCCGATTGCATTCGCCGGAACGAATCAAGCTCTTTTGTGTCGGCCGACTGTTGGGCCGTCAGCGCTTCGTTCGCGCGCTTGGAAAGCTGCGAGTTGATAAGGTTGCCGATGGATTCGCCGACGCCTGCCGCAACGGGAACGAGCGCAAGAGCGCCCAAGGCTTTCGATAGGCCGGCAACCTGGAGCGCCGACGATGCGGAAGCTGTTTTAATGCCGACGATCGTGGCCGCCGTGCCGAGCAGCGCTGGCCCAGCGCCCGACGCAACATCGCGGAGCGTGGAAATCCCGCCCGTCAGGTTAGTGACTTCGGCGAGAGAATGCACGATCGAGCCGCCAAGATCGACGGTCAAAACGTTTTGGAATTGCTGAAGCTGCTTGGCGACCGTTTGGGCTTCGGTCCCCAAAACCGAAAGCCCCTCGGTCTTGCTTAGATCGTCGGTCGCGCTTTTGATTTCTTGTAGTTTCGTCGCGTAGTCGGTCGAGCCTAAGCCGCCGAGAACGCCAGCAAGCCCGCGAACATTCGGAACAAGCTTGGCGAGCGCGTCAGCTTGCCCATGCGTCGCATCGAGAATGCCCGTGACCGTTTTGCCAAGCCCTTGCGTCGCGATAGCGGCTTGGCCGTTTTCAAAACCGTATTCGCGCAGATGGGCCGTCATTTCGGCGGTCGGCTTGAGCAGGGACGTTAGCGTCCCACGAATAGCGGTCGCCGCTTGGTCGCTAGAAATGCCCCGTTGCGTCAGCGTCGCGAATGCTGCCGCCGTTTCCTCAAACGATACACCGACTTGATGCGCGAGCGGCGCGACTTTGCCGAAGCTGCCCGCTAGACCTTAAACCAGTATCCCTTTGAGGGCGTGGGCGGGGAGGTTTTTGGAAAAAGCGAAATCCCTCGGCGGATTTGCGGTATTCTGTGTTTTTTGCCAAACGCGAACACCGTGGCCACCGAGGGATTTCGAGTGAAAGCCAAGAACCAAAGAGCGCGGGCCAAGCGTCAAAGGGCGCAGGCCAAGATACGCCGACGTCTCGCCGCATGCAAGCGGCGGGTCGAGCGGCGCATCGACAAGCACAACTGCGAGGGTTGCGACGCCCGATCATGCGGCCCGGCAATATCAAGTATGAGCTTGCGGAGCGCGCGCAAGGCATGGCTTATGGCGGCTTCGGCGCGATGCGGTTGCTGGTCCAAGAACTGGGGCTGGCCGAAGCGATCGATCGGCGATTGCATTCTGCTCAAGGTGCATCTGCCATATCACGAGAGCGATCATGTGCTCAACCTAGCGTTCAACGCCTTGTGCGACGGCGATTGCCTGGAAGACCTCGAACTGCGCCGCAACGACGAAGTCTATCTCGACGCGCTCGGCGCCCGGCGCGTGCCCGACCCGACCACGGCGGGCGACTTCTGCCGCCGTTTCACGCCGAGCGACGTGCGCGCGCTGCAAGAAGCTTTCCACGAAACACGACATAAAGCTTGGGCCCGCCAGCCCGCCGAGTTCTTCGCCCAAGCCCGCATCGACATGGACGGCGTGTTCGCGCCCACCGGCGGCCAGGCGCGGCCGACCAACGTTAAACAAGGCATCGTGCGCGAGCGGGAATTCAAGAACCTGCGGCTGGTGGGCGAAGAGGTCGCCGAGTTTGATTATCGACCCACGGCGTGCAAGAAGGTGTATCGCCTGGTGGTGGTGCGCAAGTGGATCGACGAGCACCAAGGTCAGCGGACGCTGTTTTCCAGCTATCGCTACTTCTTCTACTTGACGAACGATCGCGAGCTCACGCCGGCCGAAGTGGTGTTCGAGGCGAACGACCGCTGCGATCAAGAGAACCTGAACGCGCAGCTTAAAGGCGCGGTGCGCGCCTTGCACGCGCCGGTCGACAACTTGGTGAGCAACTGGGCCTACATGGTGATGGTCTCGCTGGCCTGGAACCTGAAGGCGTGGTGGGCCTTGCTCTTGCCCGAGCCGCCGGGCCGCGAACAAGAACTCCGGCGCGAGGAAAAGAAGACGGTGCTCAAGATGGAGTTCAAGACATTCCGCAACGCTTTCATTCGGATGCCATGTCAAATCGTGCGTGGCGGGCGAAGATTGATCTATCGTTTGTTGGGTTGGAATCGCTGGCAAGTCGTGTTGTTTCGCTGGCTGGACGGCCTGCGATGTTGACGCCGATCAATTGAAGCCGGAGTCCGGACGCTCCGGTCCGCCGCCACGCCGAACCAGGAAAGCCAACCGCCAATGCCAAACAAAAACCCGCCGCCGAGAGTAGCTCGCCCGCCGGCGCCGCCCGCTCACGCCGCGCGCACCGCCAGCCGCGCGAAACCGCCGCAAAACGCAACCGCGTACGCTTGTTTAAGGTCTAGTGTTCTGCCGCTCATCGCAGCCCAGCCCAAATGGTCACAATAGATGTCCGCGTTCGGATCATTCTTTGCGTCCAAAAAAGTGCTGAGGACGAGAAGTTTATCCGTGGTGTCATGAACCACGTACTGATATTCGTTGCCACACTTGACGATGAGGGCAGGAAACGGCTGGCAGTATTCATCAAAAGAGAGTGGAATATCTATTTGATTTAGGTCAGCGACCATATCGCCGGGAATTTCAAATAGCTTCGGACCTTCTGCGAGAATGGCTGACAGGCACAACATGCCATTTGGAAGTCCAAACCGGCTCGCTCGCCGTTCATCCAATGAATATCCGGGCTTCGGCCCAGGAAATTCAAATTGAATAAACTCCCCTGATTTGGACTGGGGCATCCCAGCGAAGTGCTTCCTTTTTCCCAAACTACGGATGGCGGGGATTAAATCTGTCGGAACTTGTTTCGGCCACCAAGCATACATGTCAGTTGTGTCCCTTCTTCTTGCCCATCAAATCCCAACACGAATCAAATTCGCTGGCTCCTGGGGACGCCCCAGGACGTTGGGGTTTCGCAGATGGGCAGCACGAGTCGCCCTGAGAGGGGATGACCGAAATGGCTTGGAGCGGGTCCAGCCGTTCAGATTCCAAGAGGGCGTGCGGCAGGCCAACGGCGTGAAACTTATTCACGAGCGGCTGCCCAGCGGCTAACTGGGATCGGGAGCACTGGATCAGCCTACGAAGCCCCGAGGAGGATCGGCCGATGTACTGTGCTGCGTAATAGAGGGTCAACATATCGCACCATAGGTAATGCCCCCGGATAGGGGCGTTTCCAAATAGTGCTGACTGTCAACCAGACAGGGGCAATGAGCCCCGAGGCGAATTGAAGTAACTGTTAAGCCGTGGCGTGGCCTGGGCGCGGGGGGGCGGTGGCGATATTGGCGGGGATCGCGGGCGAGGAATTTCCGGGGATGGGTCGCGTGGCGGATGTTTTAACTGCTATTGGTGATCGGCAGCGGCAGGGTCTTGCCTTGCAATTTAGCGCGCACGACTTCGATTCCATACCTTGCGAAGCTCAAACCGTTTTTCGCGCCGGTCGCGATCACGCTCTTGATTCGGGCGAACGCCGCCGCGCTCCATTCGGTCCGATGCGTGCCGCCATCATTCCTCGCCGCCGCCAGGCTTCGGATGTCGCGTTCGGTTCCGTTGTTGTCGGCCGGAACATTCGCATCGTCGAGGAAGGTGAACAATTCGTCCGAGTGCTTGAACAGCCGCCGCCAGATTCGCAAACATTCGCGATGCCGCACGCGCGTTCTCGAGCATCAACGTGTCGAAACGGTTTTGAATCTCGTGTCGGGCCGCGTTGAAAGCTTTTTTGCCGAGCGACTTGCGCTCGTGGCCCAACCGGATCGCGTCTTGAAACAGCGTGATCAACGGCTGGATGAAGGCCCGCACGCTCGCCGCCGGCAACGTCTCGCGCAGCTTGTGCAACTCGCGAAGCAAATGGACCAAGCAGCGCTGTTTGCGGCAGTCGAGTCCGTTGTAGACCGCATAAAAATCGCTGACCAGCGTGCCCGCGAACGATGTGCCCAACGCTCGCTCGAGCACGGCCCGATTGCGATGACGATCGATCAGGAACAATGCCAAGCGCGTGTCTCGAAAACACCAGGCCCACGCGGGCAGTCCGTCGATCCGCCAACCGGTCTCATCGCCTTGCACGACCGGCGAATTGCGCAAGAGTTCCCAGAGTTTGTCGACCACCGGCTCGAACAAAGCGCCGCCCCAACGCAAATGGCCGAGCAGTTTTCTTGCGCCGCTGCAAAAACTTTTGGACTTGCTGTTCGAGTTGCTCGACGCGCTTGCGCAGCGTTCCGTTCTCCGCCTGCAACCGGGCGATTTCCGCTTCCAACTCGGCGATCCGTCGATCTCGATCATCCATGATCCAGTCAATGTGACCGAAAACCCAATTTCGGGAAAGAGGAAATGCTTAACAGTTACCTCTGCCCGGCTAGCCGCCGCGAATCTCGCGCTGACAGAGTATATGGAAACAGAACTGTTCCGCGACGCGGCCGGGCACGTCCCCGTGACCGTCGTTTGGGGCGCGTTTAAGCGCTGGCTCCCCGAAGGTGAGCGGGCACTTTGGACCCGTGGGAGAATTATAACCGAGCTAGTGCGGCATCAAGTCTTGATTTGTGGGTAGAGGCGTTTCAGTTTCGTGCGGGCATTTTCGATGCGGAACTGCCAATCGACGCCGCGCTGCTTGGCGTTGGTTTTGTCGGACCAGATGCCGATTTCGCGTTGCAGATCGTTGAGTTCGCCGATGCGACGGCCCCGAAGGCACTGGCTGGTCAGGCAGCTCAACTCGCATTTCAGCGACATTCAGCCAACTGCCGTGCTTCGGCGTGTAGCAGAAGTCGATCCGTTGCACGTATCCACGGGCACGTTCCGCTTCGAACGCTTCGTAAAACGCTCCCTTGGTGTGGGTATTGAGGTTGTCGCATACCAGCGTCACTTTCGCGCAGTCGGCATAGCGCCCGTCCAGTAGTTCGGCGACTTCGATCGCCCAGTCTTCCTTGGTCCGCCGGGCGCGAGCCGTCGCCTGACGGAATCCCGAGAGCGGCTCGGCGAACATGAAGATGCTGGCTGTGCCGTTGCGCTCGTACTCGTAATCGACCCGCTGGCCGTGCTCCTTCGTGGCCGGGATCGGCATCCGTGTTTCCTTGAGCAACTGGACCGGTTGCTCGTCCATGCACAACACCGGTTGCCGCGGATCGTACGCCTGGGCATAGGTTTCGAGCACTTCTTCCATGCAGGCGACGAACTCGCCATCTTGCTCCGGCGGGATCACCCAGTACTCGATCTTGCGCTTGGTCATGCCGTTTTTTTTAGCGTCTTGCGGACGGTCTCGTCACTAATCGAATCGACCACCTCCAGGGCAACCAGTTCGTCGGCGAGCAGTTGCAAGGTCCAGCGTCCGTAACCCGCGGGCGGCTTGCCCAACCGCATGGCGATCAGCTTCGCTTCACCTTCGCCATCGAGCTTGGGCGGCGTGGGCGGCGACGGGCGCTTCTTGCCATCCAAGGCCAACTCAAAGCCCTCCGTGACCAACCGCTTGCGGAGATTCTCGATCGTCTGCACGCGGCAATCGAATGCCTCGGCGATCTTCGCATCCGGCCACCCCGGCCCAGCGGCATCGGCCTTGAGCAGAATCCGCGCCCGGCGTGCCTTTTGCGACGACCCCTTGAGCTTCTTGACGACCTCCCGGCAAACGCCGCGCTCCTCATCGGACAACCGCACGATGTACTTCTTGTACATGGGACACCTCCTTGTTACCGAAGGTTTCTCATCAATCCTTGAAATCCGCAACCCCATTTCTTACGCTTGATGCCGCACTAGAGCATCACTTCGAATTCGGCCAAAAGGTATTTCAAGTTGGCGAAAATAGCTCGATCGGCGCCGTGACGTGGGGGCTGGGAGCCATCAGCGGGACAAGCCATCGAACGCTATTAAGCGAGCTCGCTGACAAGCTATCCGAAAGCCCACCGAAATCGATGGCCGAAGTGGCGGAAAAATGGTCGCGATTGCTATGGGACAATTACACGTCGGCATTGCCGGATTTAATTCGTCGATATGCGGAGCTTCAGAAGAAGAAGGATGATCGTAGTCCCGAGGAGTCGAACGAATACTTCGAGCTCGCGAATCTCGGATTTTGTGGATTTGCAATCGGTGGGTATGTATCTCCGAACCGTAAACCCCAGGCGTTCGAGGTATCCGTGCATCCAGGCTTATCAGCCCCGCCGGCGCCGAGGCCAATTCCGAGCGGAACTACCGAATTCTGGGGCTGGCCGAATCTGATAAACCGTTTGATTTGGGGTGTCGACGAGCGTGTATTCGATGCTATTCTTGAAACCGGGAAGTGGAGCGGCACGGACGACGAGCTGGCGAAGCTGCTATTGTCGCAGTCGTTGTTGCAGCCGACAAAACTACCGATTCGCGAAGCAATTGACTGGGTTCATGCGTCTATTTACACAACAATCAAGGCAATGACATTTTCGCATTTCGCGCCCTATTGCGGCGGACCGATCGAGATCGCCGTGATATCTTCCGACCGCCGCTTTCGATGGGTTCGGCACAAGTCGTTCGATGCGGCAATCGAAAATCACCACGGTTCCCGGAGTCGCATCCGATGAAGAATTACAATCAACCGAGCCAATTTCGGACTCTCGCAGCTTCACTCCGGCTGCGGAAGCGCGCCCAAAAATCAGGTCATCAGCCGCGCCGCTTTTACACGTCCGAGGAACTGTTCCTTATCTTGGGCGGGCCCACCAAAAGCGTTGCCGCCGGGCCGACGGCAATGCCTAGTTGGCTAGAACCGAAGGACGCGCCCGCCGCGGAATAGCGGCTCTGGCGATCAAAACCCTTCCGAGACCGGGCCGCAATCGCGACCAGCGGTCGAAGATCACGCTCGCCGTTATTCGAACTGTGCCCCTACCATCGCCAGCCGGCGACGAAGAAGAGCACGGCCAAGTAGTGGCATGCGCTGCCGGCGATGACCATGAGGTGCCAGGCCGCGTGGTAGTACAGGCGGCGCTCGTCGCGGAGCAAGAAATATACACCGCCGGTATAAAATACCCCGCCGGCGAGAATCCAGGCGAACACGCCCAGCGGCACATGCAGCAGAATCTGTCGGATCGCCAGCATCGGCAGCCAGCCGAGCAGCACATAGAAGATCGTCGAGACATTGCCCAGCCGCGTATAGAAAAGCTTGCACGCCACGCCGGCGAAAGCCAGTACCCACACCGCGCCCAGCAGCGAGAGCGCCCAGGGATCGCGCAGATACATGAGCCCAAAGGGCGTGAAGGTGCCGGCGATCAAGAAGAAGATGCATACCTGATCGACCGTGCGAAAGAAGTGCCGCAGCCAGACGCGCTCGAAGCTGTGGGAGAGGGTCGAGGCGGCATAAAGGGCGACCAGGGTCACGCTATAGACCCAGCAGCCGACGATCCGCCAAGGGTCGGCGGTTTGTCCGGCGTGGCGACAAAGAAACACCGCCCCCACGGCGCTGAGCACTAAGCCGGCGAAGTGCGTCGCCTGATTGGCCCGCTCGCCGCGACGACGCCATTCCATCGCCTGCGCGTGGTTCGTGGGCAGCCCGCCCGCGCCGGTCGGATCGAGATGCGGAATGGGCCGCTGGGGAGTTCGGTTCTGCACGTCGCGATGGGTGGGGGAAGAATGGAGCGGAAATTCGCGGCGGTTGGCGCCGAGCGGCCGACCCGCGCACTATAACCCGGTCGGAAGGCCGACGCCAGGGGAAGTGGCCGCGCATCGCAAGCGCGACCGATCGCGATCCCGGCCCGACGCGCCACTCAAAACCCTCGCGTTTTTCGCGGTTTTTTACCGCCGACAGGAAGTCGCCTTGGTGCAATTTGCCCGCGACGATAGAATCGCTACCCCCCGAAGCCGGTCGGCGTCGCAAGCGCGCTCGAAAAACTCGCGCATTGCAACGCGCGACCCGGCGGGACGCCGGCGCCGCGAGCATGGAGGCTTCGCATGGAAGAATTGTTGATTGTGGGCATCGAGTCGATGGCGGGGAGCAACCTCGCCCTGGCGCTCGAAGATCGGTTTCAAGTCTCGGGCATCGCGTTCGACGCGTCGACCTCGCTCGATGGTTTTGAAGTGACGTCGCTCGCGCGGAGCGAGCCGCGCGCGTGATCGCGCGGCTCGAAGATCGCCCGCCGGGGTGGATTTTATTTTGCCCGTTGGCGGGCGCCGCGAGCTGGCAGCGCCCCGGCGAATCGGCCGCCGCCATGCAAGCGATCGACGACGAGTCTCGTCTTGCCCAGCGCTTGGCCCGGTGGTCGAGCGAGCGGGAAATACAATGCACGGTGCTTTCGAGCGACTGCGCTGTTCGCCGGTCCGCGGATGTTTCACTCCGAGGATTCACCCCCCCAGGGCAAAGGCGCGGCGGCCGACGCGGCCCGGCGGCTCGAAGCGGCGGTCGCCAACACGGCGGCCCTCGTCGTGCGCACGCATGTCTATGGCTGGAGTCCGCGGCAGGACAGTTTTTGCGAGCAGCTTTGGTCGGCGGCCGTGGATCGGCGGCCAGCGATGGCCGATGGCCGGCGGCACGCGACGCCGATTTTGGCGAGCGATCTGGCCGAACTGCTCGTCGCCGCGCATCATGCCCAGCTTCGCGGAACTTGGCACATTGCCGGCGCCGAGCGCACGAGTCCTTATCGATTCGCCTGCGAGCTCGCGGCGGCGATGGGCCTGCCGGCGCCGCCCATGGCTCTCATGGTTCGGCCGACGACGCATGCGACCGCGGCGCGGCGCTGAACGACGACGACAGCTTGGCGCTCGATCGCATGGAAACGTCGCTTTGCAGCCGGGCCGCTCGGCGCAAGCTGGAGATTCCGCTTCCGCTCTTGTCCGAAGGGCTCGCGCGCTTCGCGGCCGAAGCCGACAACGGCTGGCGCGACCGCTTGCGCGGCGAAGCCTGGGACGGCGCCACCGCCCCGCGCTTCGCGGCCTGAACGGAAAACGCTTGTCGACAGCCTGTTGAAAATTTCAGTCCGTTATCCAAAGAGCGGGATCAAGTGCCGGTCGAGCAGGTTCGCCGTCACATTGCGGGCCACGGCCGTTTCACACGTTTCAAGCATTCGCAAGTAGCGGTCGCCTTTTTGCGCCGCCATCTTGTAGCCCACGTGGATCAATTGCCGCAAGTCGGCATTGAACGCCGGATTCGTTGGATCGTGTCGCAAGGCCGCCACGAATTGCTCGCTCTCCCAGCCGGCGACCGACTTCTCGTCGGGCAGTCGGGCCGGGTCGATATCGATCACCGCGGCATACGGAGTGCAGAGCGCTTCGCGCTTGTGAAGCGCGTCGATATAAATCTCCTTGGCCATCGTGAGCCCCTCGCCGCCCGACTCGGCGAGACCGATCACTTCCTCGAGCCAATTCGTGCCGGCGGTCTTGATATGCAGCCCCGCGTCGAACCGGCGGATCGCCGCGCGGATCGGGCCATAGATCGAGAACTTGTCGGAACCGGAATGCACGCTGAGCTTGAGTCCTGCCGGCAGGCCGAATTCCTTGATCGCATGACGAATGACCGCCAGATCGGCATTGAACTCTTTTTCGAACTGGGCGACGTCACCCACATAGTCGACGCCCTTGTTGAAGCGGCCGGTGAACTTGGGCGCGATGGTTTGCAGCGGAATCTTTTCGTCGGCCAGGGCCGCGAGAATAATCAGCAGCTCGGGCGGGGTTTGCGGGCTGTCGGTCTCGTCCATCGAGACTTCGGTAATGAAAGCGCCGGCGCCCTTGAGTTCGACGATGCGGCGATACACGCGGCCCGCTTCTTGGGCCGCGAGCAGATACTTCGTCGCCACGCGCTCGAGATCGCCGCGGCTGATTTCGAGCGGCTCGGCGAGGCCCTCGATCGAGAGCCGGCCGACGAGCCCTTGGCGCCGATCGACAAACGCGCGAACATCGGCCGCCGGGGCCGCGGCGCCGATCGAATCGGCTACATCCAAGGTATAGAAATCCGACGACGCGATGAATCCCTCGACCGTGGCCAGCCGGATATGGTCGGCGTCGACATGGTAGGGCAGGGTCCAGCCGAGGGCACGCACCGCGGCGTCGGCCGCCGCGCGGCACACTGTCGGGCGAGGAGCCGATCGTGGTATGTTCGCGATGCGACTTGTTCCAGACCGGAATCACCTCGACGCCCCGATCGAGCATCGCCCGACAGGCTTGCAACTGCGCCTTGGCCTGATGGGCGAACCGATCGCCCACGCCGAAACTATATTTACCGAGGGTCATCATGAATTCGATTGCTCGCGATTAAAGAGATACGATGGCGAAAAAAAAAGGCGGGTAACTTTCTAGTGCTTTGTCACGGCTGAAATGATAGGTAACCCCGTGTGCCATGCCCACGCCCAGCGTGGGCATGTTTTCGAGCGCCACGCGGAGTCCCCATGCTCACGCAGGGCCGTGGGCATGGCACACCGAACCAATCCAACCCGTCATTTCGATGGTGACAATGCACTAGCCGCCGACAACCGGGAAAAGACACGGAAGCGCGTCGTGCGGCTCTGCTCCCGCTTTTTTCCGTGCGGTTTCCGTGTCCATCCGTGGCTCGCTCCCGTGTTTTTGTCTCTCACATTTCGTCACTCAGCCGCGGCTTTGTGCTTCGGGCAGCGGGTCGAACGGCAGCGAGTCGGCGGGGACCATTTGTTCCTTGGCTTTGTCCCAGCCCATCATGCGGCCCGTGCGCCAGGATTCGTTGGCCATGTTCACCGCCACCACGCCCGCTAGGCCCAGCTCCACCGGGCAGTTGAGCGCCACGCCGCCGCGCAAATGCTGATGCAGGTTGGTGTGGTGCAGGTGGATATCCTCGCCGCCGGTTTTTTTGTGCGACGCCAGTTCCTTGCCGTCCTTGTCCTTGGCCACCCAGGCATCGCCGGTGAAATAGAGCGTGCCACGGTAGCCGCGAATCAAGTGGTCCACGCCCACGCGGTTGCTCATCGTGCCCAACACATACACGGTCATGCCTCGCGGGTACTCGCAGATCATTTCGAAATTGTCGGGCAAGTCGCGGCCATCGTTCCATTGCCAAATTCCGCCCATGCCGACCACGCGCCGCGGATACAAGAGGTCGCAGGCTTTCATGATCCGCGTGATGCGATGGATAAAGAGATCGGTGGCGATGCCGCCCGAGTAGGCGGAATAGTTGCGCCACTCGAAATAATGGTGAGGATTCCAGTCGATTTTCGGCGCATGGCCCAGCCAGGCGCTCCAGTCTAGATCGGCCGGTTTCGGCTGCTGGGCGTCGAGGTTCGGCACGCGCCAAGGGCCTTGGGCGTCGTAGCGGCGAACATATTCGATCTGCGCTTGCACCACCTGGCCGATGATGCCGTCGGCGATGGCCTTGGCGGCCGAGCCATAGCTATCGTCGCTCATCGCCTGCACTCCGACTTGCATCGCCAGCTTGGTCTCGCGCTGCTTCTTGACCACGGCCAGCGCTTCGGGAATGCGATGCGTCATCGGCTTTTCGCAGTACACGGCCTTGCCGGCGTCGAAGGCGTCGAGCGTGATCGGGGCATGCATGTGTTCGGGCACGGCGATCGTCACGTAGTCGATGTCCTTGATATCGAGCACCCGGCGATAGTCGCCAAAGCCTTCGGTCCCCAGCTTGGCGGCCTGCTGATCGGCGCGAGTTTTCCAGCAATCAGCCACGCCGAGAAAGTCGAGATTGTCCTTGTCCTTGAGATCCTTGCAAGCGCCGACATGCCCGGAACCCATGCCACCGACGCCGATGAATCCGATGTGAATGCGATCGTTGGCGCCGAGCACTCGGCCATAAGCGCGAGCCGAGAGCGCGAGGCGATACCGGCGCTGGCGGCGAGAAATCCGCGACGCGAGATTTTGTGCGAGGGGTTCATACTCGATGCGTCTCCGGTGGGAAGTAGGGGTGGGGGAGAAACGAAGGATTCGGGCCGCGCATGCAGTCGTTGTTTGCGAGCCGCCGCGGTGAAATCGGTTCGCGCACTCGAGCGCGTGCCCATTGCGGCGCAAGACTCCCATGATAGTCGAGCGAAAAGCCCCGCGACAGCCAGCAAAGAAGGCTCGGGCACGGCGAAGACTTCGATCCGGCTGTTTCAGGTCTCGGTGACGAACACGGCGCCAATCCCATTCGGCGCCATCTCGCGCGCCACGAGTTTGCCAGTGACGCGCGGCGGGCCGCTTAGGATCGCCGGCGCGAACGCCTTGAGCGCGCCACGGAGGCCACGACCGTCATGCCCAGGCCCGCCAACACCAGCGACGATGGCTCGGGCACACTGAAGACTTCAATCCGGTTGTTAAGCAAGTCGGCGACGAACACGTTGCCGCTGCCGTCCACGGCCAAGCCGGCGGGGTTGTTGAACTGCCCGGCGCCCGAGCCGGAGGAGCCGAAGGTGGCGATGAAGGCGCCGGCGGAGCTAAACTCCTCGATCCGGTTGTTGCGGGTGTCGCTTACGAACACGTTGCCACTGCTATCCAGCGTCACGCCTGATGGGTCAGACAACTGCCCGTTGCCCGAGCCGTAGGAGCCGATGGCGGCGATGAAGGCGCCGGTGGAGGTGCTAAACTCCGCGATCCGGTTGTTGCTGCTGTCGGCGACGAACAAATGGCCACTGCCATCCACCGCCACGGCGATAGGGCTATTCAACTGATCGTTGAACGGGCCGGAGGCGCCGATGGTGGCGACGAAAGCGCCGGTGGAACTAAATTCCTCGATACGGTTGTTGCGGGTGTCGGCGACGAACACGTTGCCACTGCCGTCCACCGCCAGTCCAATCGGGTCACTTAACTGCCCGTTGCCTGAGCCGGAGGAACCGAATGCGGTGACGAAGGCGCCCTGCGGAGTTGAACTCCTCGATCCGACTGTTGCCGTTGTCGCTGACGAACACATTGCCGCTACCGTCCACGGCCACGCCGGTAGGGTAAGATAATTGCCCGTTGCCCGAGCCGGAGGAGCCGATGGTGGCGATGTAGGCGCCGGTGGAGCTATTAAATTGCTCGATCCGGTTGTTATTGAAGTCGGCGACGAACGCGTTGCCACTGCTGTCCAGCGCCACTCCGTAAGGGAAATTCAACTGTCCATTGCCCGAGCCGGACGAGCCGAATTGGTACTGATAGATGTAGCCGGCCTGGACCGCGGCCGGCAATGTCGTCGTGGCCCATGCCAGCGCGGCGATCAGCACGAGTCGGTTCATCAGGCGAGGCTCCTTGAAGTTGAAGGGCGAAAAAGCGATTGGAACCTTTTCGCCGCGATATCCATTCGAAACGATTCGGGGGATCCGTTAAGAAGTGGCTTGTGACGGACGCTGGCCGCGGAATCGAGTCGGAGAGACTGTTGGATTCCCGCACCTATACGCGGTGACGTTGCTTATGCCATCGCCGCCGGATCAGTTGCGCGCCCAATCCGAGGCCGCCTAGTCCCATGAGGGCGACGAAACACGGCTCGGGAACCAGCGCGGCGCCACTAATCGCTAAAATCGCCGTGTGGCCACTGCCACTCGAGTAGGTAAAGCTGACAGAGTCGAGCAGAGCCATCGTCGATGTGACCGGGATACTCAATTCATAGAGCGATGGATTGTTTCCAGGGGAGGTGACATTGTAATAACCACCCGTTTGAACGATTCGGCCACCGGCCCCGTATGCGACCGTCTCAACCGAGGTGGTGCTGGAGTTGGTGTTGGTGAACCAATCATTGACGGTCAATGAGCCGGTTTGCGTGCTCCCGTCGGAAAAGTTAAGCGAGTACTCCATGGGATCGCCAACGTTTCCAGTTCCAGCAGACGCCGCGAACAGCGCAAGCGAACTGTAGGCCGCGGGCGAAGGTAATGTGAGGCCGCCAGTCGTATGCTTCGAATCGATCAAAACCGCGTCGTCCGACGGTATATTGCCCGATCCGAAAGGAGCGAGCTCGAACGTCGTCGTCGGATCTCCAATGCTGGTCGTCACTCCGATCGGCAGCCCAGTAGTCGGAGCGACTGTATTTTGGCCCAACCCATACCAAATGGAGCCCAACCCGACCGCCGGGGCGCCGTCGTCCATCGTTGCGGTAAGCGCGCCACCCGCATAAGTCTCCCCCACGGCGACAACCATGCTTTGATCAAAGCCGGTGACGGAGATCGGAACTTGAGCCCCGCGCGCCGACTCCATGGGGCAAATTGCCGCCGAGATGGCGAGCCCCGCGAAAAAAAATGACCAGCCTCTAAATCGTGAACACATTGATGGACGACCTCGGTGGGACTGTCGGATCATGGAGGAGGCGAAAGGCACTGTCATGGGCGCCTGTTCGCTTTCCATCGGAAATTCGCGGGAAACATTCGAAAAACGAAATCAAGGGGACGGGAGGCGCCGTGTGCTCGGGGCTGTTACTGGGACTCCCGTCCCCATGAATTCGTCGTGCGACGACGTTGATGCGGACGGTAACCGAAGCAGTCGGTTCAACCCGGCGGAACGCGAGACGCGCCTAGACGCCCGGCGTGCCGAGCAGTCGTCCACCCGAAAAGATTCGGTGGGTGCGCCAAAAAGATTGCAACCGCGTGTCGAAAGTCCGACGTGCTACGCGTGTTGCATTGGCGTCTTGCTAGGTGAGGTTTAATCGAGGCGGGGGCGGCGGGGAGGGAGCGAATTTCACTCCGACAGGATGAAAGTAATCACCGACAGTCGAAGCGTCAAGTGGATTGCGGTCGACCGAAGGCTTGAGGCTTGTCGTATTGCGCAGTACGCAAACTAACAAAAAATATCAATATTCCAACGGTTGTTAGCCGCGCGAGGCGTAAAGCGAGTCGCACACTCGGCCGGTCGCGGCGCCGGTCGGGCCTTGGGATAAATCGTCGGATCGCGGGTCGCTTTGTAACGCGTCGGCGAGCGTTGCATCGGCGAGGCCCAAGCGCCAAGCCACCGCGATCGTCGGAAGCACGGCCGCGAGACCCCATCGGGCGATCGCTCGGTCGAGCTGGCGGCGGTCGATCTCGAGCGCGTGGCGCCGGCCATGTTCCACGCGCTGCACGGCGCCTTCGGCCACATAAACAGCGCTCGCGCCCGCAATTAGCACCGACTCGAGTCGCGGATCGGCGCTCGACTCCGAGAGCCAGACAATTCGCGAACTGGCCGATGCCCGCGTCGCGCCCGCCGTCGGATCGTCGACCCACGCCACGCTCCAACCCTCGGGTAGCACGGCGCTCGTCACCACGCGGTGATAGAGGTCCGAATCATCGCTCGACTCGGGTGAACCATTGCTCGCCGGCAACACGGCATCCGCCGCACCCATGGCATCGCGGCCAGCGCAAAACGCTCGGCCCAGCACGGCCAAGTCGCAATGCTCGATCGGCATGCCCTCGTCGCGCAGCGAACCTGCCTCGAGCTCGACCACCAGGGCCGTGAGCCAGGGGTGCGTCGAAAGGTCGTCGGTCCGCCGGCCGAGCGAGTCGGCCACCACGGCCAAAGGGTTCAAGTTGATCGCCGCCCCACCGGCGGTCGCTTGGCCCACGAAAAATCCGGCGGACCGCAGCACGCGAGCCACCAGCGAACCGATGGCCGAATCCTCGCCATCGGCCACGACCACCGTCGGCGCCCGGCCCGATTCGCCGGGTGGAAACATACTGTCGACGATCATCTCGCCCACGGCCCGCGGCTTGCCCCGCTCGGGCGCGAGGTGCATCAAGAGGCCGGGGCGAGCGTTGACCTCGAGAATCACGCCGCCTTGCTCTTCGAGCGGGCGGCCGATGTCGGGCGCGAGCATATCAACGCCGGCGATATCGAGCCCCACGGTTTCCGCGGCGAGCACCGCCAGGGCCGCTACTTGCGGATGCACCTCGTCGGTCTCATCGGTGGTCATTTCGCCGTTGCGATGAATCACCACCACGGCGCCGGACGGCGGAATCGATTCGGGTTGGTAGCCTTGCTCTTCGAGGGTGAGAATCGCCGCGGGGTCGAGATCGACATTGCTAAAGGCAAACGCGTAATGCTTGCCGCGGCGGGGATCTTTATTGAGCTGGCCGACGAGCGCCGCGATGGTGTGCTGGCCATCGCCCACGATCTGGTCCGGCTCGCCGCGCGTGGCCGCGACGACCCGCTTTTGCACCACCAGCAAGCGATGCTCCGCGCCGCGGGCAAATTGTTCCACGATCACGCCATCACCCTCGGCCCGGGCATGAGCAAACGCGATTTCCACTTGCGAGCGCGTGTTCAAGTTGATCGACACGCCGCGGCCATGGTTGGCGTTGCGCGGTTTGACGACCACCGGCAGCCCAACTTCGAGAGCCGCCTCCCAAGCGTCGGCCGCGCTCACCGCCAACCGGCCTCGCGGCACGGGCGCGCCCACGGCGGCCAAGAGGTTTTTGGTCAGCTCCTTGTCCTGGGCAATTGTTTCGGCAATGGCGCTGGTGCGATCGGTTTCGGCCGTGAGAATGCGCCGCTGCCGGGCGCCGACGCCAAGCTGCACCAAACTAAAGCGATTGAGCCGCCGGGCGGGAATATTGCGGCGCCGGGCGGCGGCCAGGATTGCGCGGGTGCTGGGACCAAGACAAAAATCATCGGCATATAGGTGCAACCGCGTGACTTCGTCGCGCGCGTCGAACGAATCGCCCGACATGGCGGTGGCGATCACGCGCCAGCGCACTGGAGGCACAGCCGGGCCAGCGCCTCGTCGTCGTATTCGATCGCGATACGTGCGCCATGTTGCCAGGGAGCGACAAAGGCCAGCGTGAGGTCGGTCCGCCCGCAAGCGATGCGTTGCAACCGCAGGGTCATGCCGAGCAGCAGTTCCGCGATCGACGCGCCCTGCTCGATGGATTCGAGCAGCGCATCGGGCGCGATGCCGGTGGGCGCGCCAGACGCCGGGGCGCGGCGCGCCGGAAGGGGCGCGGCGGCGGTCGGATCGGGCATCAGCGGCAGCCATGTCGACCAGAGCCGATGAAACGATTCGAAATCGGTCGCGCGGCGCGTGGCATGGTGCTCGGCGCCAAGCCAGACTTCGATCATCGGACGATCAGCCCAAAGATTCGGTCTGCCGAGCGGCGTCACCTTGCGGAATTCCATGCGGAACGTCTCTCCCGACTTCAAGGCGGCCTGGAAGGATTGAAGTCGCGGGGGATATGCAATGAACAAACGCGGTGGGGTTATTTCTTGGGCAGCGCTGGTCTGGGGAAGCGCTGGTCGGGGGGTGTGCTGGTTTTGCTCGGGCGTTGTGCGTGTTGGGGGAAGGCGGTTCGCTGGGGGCGGGTGGTTGGGGCGTGCTCGCTGGAAGTGCTGAGACGAAATGTCAGGGCCCGGCGAGGGGCAAACCTCTCAAGCCTTCATTCGTCTAATGCTCCCAATAGCTTGATCTCGGGCGACGCGGTTCGCAACAAACCTTGCCTTTTCGTCAGGCTTCTCGGCGGTCGGGGGCGAGGCGACCGGCGGTTCCGGCGACTTGGGGTCGCTCCGCGAGCCGCGGACTCCGAAAAACGCGGCAATTCGCCGGTGGCGGGGCCAATATAGTCTCGACAAACGCGGTCGAGCAAGGCGAATCGGCCTCGCGGCGAATGCCGCGGGGCCCGACCCGCGGCTGGTTGAGTATTTCAACAGGCTGCCCCGGGGGCAATTTGCCACTTCGCTTGCTCATTTCCCCTCGACGAGGCGCCGGGGATTTTTAGAATACTGCTTTAGACACTCCGGGCCGCCGGCCCAGCAAGGCGGGCTCGCGCGCTCTGGGGGCGGGTTAATCGACGGGCGCCAAACACGGTTCAAACACATAGTGGCCTCCGGCGGCAGGCAGCCCATGGGGGCCGATTGTCGGCGACGCCTCGTGGCAGGTTAGGGAACGGGAATCCGAGTGAGTGAACGCATGCGACAATTGTCTTCGCCCGCGCGTCCGCCTTGGACCGCGCTGTTCGCGCCCGTATCGACCGAGCTTGCGGCCGTCGAGCAAATGCTGTGCGACGAGCTCACGAGCGACGATACCTTCGTGGATTCGCTGGTGAAACATGCCTTTCGGCTGGGCGGCAAGCGACTGCGGCCCGCGCTCTTGCTGCTTTCGGCGCAGGCATGCGGCGGCTTGGGCCGATCGCACATCGTGCTAGGCGCGGTGGTCGAGATGATCCACACCGCCACGCTGGTCCATGACGATGTGCTCGACGAAGCGAGCATGCGTCGTCATCAAGACACGCTCAATGCCCGCCACGACAACGAAGCCAGCGTGCTGGTGGGCGACTATCTGTTCACGCATGCTTTCGCGTTGGCCAGTTCGCTCGAAACCACCTATGCCTGCCAAGTGATCGGCCAAGCGACCAACGCGGTCTGCGCCGGCGAGCTGAGGCAAATACATAGCCGCGGCAATTATGCCCTGGCCGAAGAAGACTACCTTTCGATCATCGAAGCCAAGACCGCCGAGCTTTGCGCTTGCTGCTGCCGCTTGGGAGCCCACTACGCCGGCGCGAGCCCGGAAACCACTCGCTCGCTGACGCGCTATGGCCGGGCGCTGGGCATCGCGTTTCAAATCGTCGACGATCTGTTGGATGTGGTGGGCGATGAACAGCAGGCCGGCAAGTCGCTCGGCACCGATCTGGAAAAAGAAAAGCTCACGCTGCCGATCATTCGCATGCTCTCGCGGCTCGGCGAGCGCGATCGGCAGGCGGTGGTCGAGCAATTGCACCTAGGCGGCCCAGCGGCCCGGCGGCTTCTGGCCGAACGGCTTGCCGCCTGCGACGCGTTGGAATATGCCCGCGGCCGGGCCGCCGACTTTGCCCGCGAAAGCCGCGAATCGCTGGCTGGCCTGCCGTGGAGCCCCGCCCGCGACCTGCTTGCCCAACTCACCGAACTCCTCCTCACGCGGGCCGAATAACGGCACGCCTCTCCGCCGGCGATATTCCGCCAACTCGCGCGACTGCCGACAAGCCCGGCGCCGCTCAGCGGCCGCTCGCTTTGCGGGCCGCACTGAAGGGGTTCGCGCTCGGCGAGGATTGGCTGCTGCCCATGCCGTATTGCACGCCGCCCATCTCCACCTCGTGCAGCTTGTCGTGCAGCGAACGCAGCTCTTCATACGACCAGCCCTCGATCTCGTATCGGCCCGCGATCTGTGGGCCATGCACCGGGCCGCGCAAGTGGCTCACCAGTCTTTCACGCGAGGGCTGCCAGTCGCCATCGATCGTCCAGTGATTGCCGCGCAGGGGAAAATGGCCGGTCGTGGCCGCGGTCGCTTTTTCCGGCGACGAGTTCGCCGGGCGCTCGTCTTGTCCTTTGAGCAGCCAGGCAAAAGTCCACATGTCGAGCGGCGTGGTGCAGCCGGTTTGAAACGATCGCTCGATCCGCCCGTTTTCCAGGCCCACGACCGAGGGGAACTCCTTCACGCCCAACCGCTCGACCAGCGCCTCGACCTTCTCGCGATCGACGATCTGCAAATGGTCCCCGGCGCTCGAGCCGATCTTCCAGCCCACGCTCCGCATTTTTTCGAAATCGCCTTTCGGGGCGCGCAGCCGAGCCAGAGTCTCGTCGCAGCGTGGGCAATCGCGGGCCACGATCAAGAGCACGCGCGGATTGCGGCCCTTGAGCGCGGCGGATTCGCCGACCGGTGGCTTGTCGGCGGGTGGCTTATCGGCGGCCGAAGGACGCGCAACCAACTCGCCGGCCGAAGGACGCGCGATCAACTCGGCGGCCGATGAAGACGCATTCGGTTCGGCGGCGAGGGACGAACAGGCGATCGACCAATAGGCGATTGCGATCGCGGCGCCCCCATGGGCTATCGCGACCTTGAGCAGCGGGCTTAGGCGCGGCATGGCGTTCGACTCTCCGACACTCGGCGAGGGCCCCTGGGGTGCGGAGCCATCGCTTTTGGCTACAACAAGTCTACCGTCGGCGAAAATGCTTGTCAGCCGGCGATCGTCGGCCAGCGCCGCGCGAGTTCCACCAGGGTGCGAACATATTGGCCGCTCGCGCCGGCGTCGATCCAAGGCTTCGCTTTCTCGCGAAACGCCGGGCCGGCAATGTCGAGATGCGCCCAGGGAGTCTTGCCGACAAACTGTTCGAGAAACTTGGCGGCCGTGATCGCTCCGCCCCAGCGGCCTTCGCCCACGTTTTTAATATCGGCCACTTGGCTTTTGATCTGGTCGTCGTAAATCTCGGAATACATCGGCAATTGCCACACCGGCTCACCGCAGGCGCGAGCCGCCGCAGCCACGGCGTCGAGCCACGGTTGATCGTTGGTCATCAGGCCGGCCACCTCGAGGCCCAGGGCCACGCAGCACGCGCCGGTGAGCGTCGCCAGGTCGACGATCTTGGCGGCGCCGGCCTCGACAGCCACATCGAGCACATCGGCCAGCACCAGCCGGCCCTCGGCGTCGGTGTTGTGGACTTCGATCGTGCGGCCGTTGCGGGCTTGCAAAACATCGCCGAGCTTCATCGCCGCCGAGCCGGTCATGTTTTCCACCAAGCCCGCGAGGCCGATCACATTGACCGGCAGCTTGAGTTGGCTGATCGCTTGCAGGGCGCCGAGCATCGTGGCCGCGCCGGCCATGTCGCATTTCATGGTCAGCATGCCCTCGGGTGTCTTGAGCGACAGGCCGCCCGAGTCGAAGGTCACGCCCTTGCCGACAATCGCCAGCCAGGGGGCCTTGGCGTCGGCTCCGTGGTAGCGGGCGATCACCATTCGCGGCGATCGGGCCGAGCCGCGCGACACGGCAAGCAGCGAGCCGCATCGCTCGGCCTCGAGCTTGGCTTCGTCCCACACGTCGATCTCGAAGTTGCATGCCTTGGCGACCTGCGCAGCCTCGCGGGCGAATGTCTCGGGATAAACATCGTGGGCGGGGCTATTGACCAAGCGCCGCGTGAGGTTAATGGCGTCGCCCAGGATTCGGCCGCCTTCGAAGGCTTCGTCGGAAGCGCCGGCCCAGAAGAGGCGTTTGAAGGGGTGCCGATTTTTTTCGCGCGAAAAAGGTCTTGGCCATGACAGGCGACGATCGCGCCGGCGAGCCCGGCTTCGGCTTCGGCCGCGGTCCAACCTTCGGCGAGAAAGAAGGCAATGCCGTCGTGGCTCTTGGCCGCAAGCGCGCCGAGGCGGCCCCGGCGACACGATAGGCCGCGCCGGTGTCGAATGCCTGCCGAGGTCCAAGACCCACCAGCAACACTTGCCGGGCAGCCATGCCGGACAAACTCCAGAGCGAGAGCGTCTCGTATTTCTTGCCCGAGAAGTCCTTGCTGTCGACGATGCCTTGAACGGCCCCGCCCGATACGCGATCGACTTCAGCGGCCGACGGCGTGAGCGGGCCTTCGGAGTGGAGACCCACCACAACCGTGTCGGCTTTGGTTTGCGAAACGGCGGCGAGCGGTTTTTGAATTTGCATGGCGGTATTCCAATCGCGAGTCGAAGCGGGGGATGAGGTTTTGCGACACGATGCGTCGAAGGAGCCTTTTCGACGCGAGCTTTCACGTTTCCAATGCTTCCTGTTTTAACGTTCAGCGAGCCAGACTCAAGCCGCGCGGCAAGCTATCGCCAAACACAAGGCCGGCTTCGGCGTCGCCCAGCTCGCCTCCGCGGGCGACGAGCTCGAGGAAATGCGCCGGCGCCACGTCGCTCTCAAGCCTTGACACGACCTTTTTTCGCAGCGCATCGGATATATCGCGATAGCGATCATGCGTGCGGCGGGCGAGTTGCATCAGCGCTAGCGAAGTAGTTTCCGGCGGACGCTTGTGCGCGAGCAGCCATTCGATCCAGGCCGTGACCGCTTCGGTGGGGGCGGCGGCATTGAGCGGACCATAGAGCGGTGTCCGCGAGCCGATTCGACCCAGGGCCCACACCCCCGCCGCGGCCAGAGTCGGTGTTTTTTCGCGGGCCACGAGCTCCATGAGTCCCTCGGCCAATTCGAGCTTATCGCTCGCGGGCAACAATTCAAGCGAACCAAGCAGGCGCCAGATTTCGGCGGTTTCGTGTTCGGCGCCGCGATGTTCGGCCCCGCGGCCCTTGGCCAGCGCGCGGCGGCTGGAGCGAATCTCGGCCAGGAGCGGATCGGCCAAGGCCCGTTGCTGGCCAGCCGCCAAACCACCGGCAATGCGACGCCAGAGAATCCACCATTCGACCCGGCACATCGGCTGGGAGTGGTAGAGGCGTCCGCCCAGCACGCGCCAAGTACGGGCCACGCGCCAATCGTCGACCGCCATGCCGAAGCCGGGCCGGAGCGCGAAGCCCAGGAGATTGAGCCATCGTGCCTCGACCGGCGCCGCGCGACGCCGCGCATCGGCGCCGTCGATGAGCGCCGCCCACATCTCGCGCAGCAGTGTCGGCGGCCATGCGCCGCGGGGCATGTCGAGCGCGGCGGCGAGCCGTTTGACGAGTCCCTCGGCGGCCGAGGCGCGAGCCGCCGCGACTTCGCCACCACTCGCGCCGCGACCGCCAGCTAGAACGGTTGTCTCGCCGGCGCCAAAAGCCTCTTCGATCAACCTTCGGGCCGTGGCGAGGGTTTGCTCCTCGACCACGCCGGCTTGCTCGGCGGCGCCCTGGTGGCCGCGCGCATCGGTATGCGTGGCCGCGCGAACATCGAATTGCAGTCGCCACTGCCGGGTTCCGGTCGATGCCGCGCACCACAGATCGAGCGTGCCGATTTCGGTGAGGCGGGCATGCAGCGTGACTTCAAGCGTTTCGGCGGCGGCATGTTTCTTGCCGGCTTCGAGCACGGTGCGAATCGGCGGCAGCCCGGTGAGCTGCAAGGGATCGACCGCGGCAAGCTGGCCCGGCTTGTCGGTCAGACGCGTGCTCGAGTAGTAGAGCGGAAACTCGACCGGTTCGCGCACGCGAAGCTGAAACGCGCGGTCCGAGAGATCGATCGTCGCGCCTTCTTCCGTGCCAGCGGGCACGAGGCACACCGCGGCCACGGCGGGCGCCGAGTCGGCTCCGCTCGGTTCCTTGCTCGATTCCGTGGGCGAGCTTGTGTTCGGGTCGGCGTCGACACCGATGTAATATGCGCGGGCAAGCCCCGCCGCGATTCTCACGCCCGCGCCGCGGCGGACCATGCCGTAATACGCGGCGCCGAGGGCCACGGCCAGATCGAGGCGCGGATTGTCGAGGATTCGCGGCCGCCAACCGCTTTCGCCGCCAAACCACGCGGCGAGCGAATCGATCAACCGCCGCCGCAGCAAGGGCGAGTGAAACGCTCCGCCATTGAAAAGCACCACATCGGGTCGAGCCCCCTCGACGCTCGGCGCGCTTGCCGCGGCCGAAGGCGACGGTTCGCCGCCCAGGGGCGATTCGTCGGCGCGATGGGCCATGAGAAACGCGGCGAGGTAGCGAGTGATGGCCGCGTCGGCCGCATAGGGGAGCCCAAACTCTTGAAAGCCGCCGCGGCGCAGCGGCCGGGCGTCGAGCGCTACCCGCGGCGCGAATCCATCGATCAGCAGCCGCTCGACCTCTTCCCGCGAGACTTCCACTTGCCGCGAGCCACCAATGAGCCGCGAGCCCGTGCCGGGGAGCGTGATCGTGTATCGCTCGGGAGGATTCTCGCCGAGCAAGGTTTCTTTCACCTGCCGCGCAACGCGCGTAAGCACGGCCCAACTCCGCGCGTCGAGCGAGACCCCCCGTTCGCCGAGCCGGCTTTCGACATGCCGCGCCAAGGCGAGGTCCATGTTGTCGCCGCCGAGGATCAAATGATCACCCACCGCCACGCGCTGAAACCGCGCCTTGGCGTCACTGGCCCGGCGAGCATGAATGAGCGTGAAATCGGTGGTGCCGCCACCGATGTCGCACACCAGAATCTTTTCGCCGGCCGCGATCTCGTGTTCCCAGGCGTCGGCTCGCGATTCGATCCAGGCATAAAAAGCCGCTTGAGGCTCCTCGATCAGCACCACGCGCGCGAGGCCCGCCTCGGCGGCGGCGCGCACCGTGAGTTCCCGGGCCACTTCGTCGAATGAAGCCGGCAAGGTGAGCACGATATCTTGCCGCTCGAGCGGCTCGGCCGGGTGGGCGTCGTTCCAGGCCGCGCGAAGATGCGCCAAATAGCGAGCGCTGGCCGCGACCGGCGACAGCTTCGCGACATCGGCCGCGCCGTGCCAGGGCAACAGGTCGGCCAGCCGATCGACGCCGGCATGACAAAGCCAGCTTTTGGCCGAAGCGATCAACCGCCCCGGCGCCGCGGCCCCTTGATCGCGGGCAAGGAAGCCGACCGCATGGTCGGATTCCGCTTCGCCCGCCGCGGTCCAAGGCAAGCGAAACGCGCCGGCGGCAAATTCGCCCGCGGCGCGCTGATAGTGACACGAAGGCAGCGTGTCGCGCGATTCGACCACGCTCGGGGCGACTAGCTGCGGAATCGAAAACACGCGCGATCGCCACGGCGACTCGAGGGTGTCGACATAAGCGACGGCCGAATTGCTGGTGCCCAGATCGATCCCCACCGTATAGCGAGCCGGCGCGGGCTCGGCGTCGAATGCGTCATGCGCCCTGTTCATGGATCACATCCGCCCTGTTCGTAACTCAAGAGGGCATTTCGGCGTCTTGGCGAACGCTGAATTCCAATTTCCAGCGCTGATCGTTCGTGGTCGACACGCACCATAGCTCGAGCACGCCAAGCTCGGTCACGCGCGAAAGAAATCGCACCGGAACATAACCCTCTTCGGTCTCCTCGGCGGCCGGAAGCGTGGCTTCGAGCGAATCGGTTTCCGAAAGTTCTTCCTCCGTCCAGCGCGAAAGCGCGTCGCCGGGCCGATCGTCGCGGCGCGTCGACGAACTAAAGAAGCGAAAATTGGCTGGTTCGCCCACCACGAGTCCAACCTCGCTGCCGGGCACGTCGGATTCGGTTCCTTCTTCCATGCCGATCGGCGCCACGCACAGCGCCGAGAGCGGACGCGGCGCCCCGGGAATGGCGAGGCCGGCGGTTTCGATGCCCACATAATAGGCCCGCGCCGTGCCGCCGCGAATTCGCACTCCGCGCCCTCGCTTGGCAAGACCATAATACGCGGCGCCGCGGGCCACGGCGGCGTCGAGATCGTGGTCGCCGGCCAGGGGCGCGGGGTCGACGCGCTGTTGATTCGTCGGGAAACCATTGGCCGAGCACTTCCAGTAGCCGCTCGCGCAAACGCGGCGATTTGAAAACGCCGCCGTTGAACAGCACATGCGTGGGCCGGGCCGGAGCGCCGGCTTCGCCATGGGTCGCCAGAAACGCTGCTAGGTGGCGCGTGATAGCGGCGTCGATTTCAAACGGCAATCCCAGCTCGCGAAAGCCGCTCGCCGGGCGACGGGCCGGCCGATCCGTGAGCGCACAGGTCGGTAAAAAACCATCGGCCACGAGCGCCGAAACCGTCTCGCGCTCGAGATCCACCGACACCGTGCCGCCGATCAGCTTGCTGCCGCGGCCGAGCACCGTGACCGAATGGCGCTTCGGTCCGTCGGCGGCGAGCAGCGATTCCTTGGCCGCGCGGCACGAATGCCAGAGCGCCACCGATTGCCAGGGGTCGAGCGAAACGCCCTTGGCCTTGAATGCCTCGGCCGCGTGGTGCGCCAGCGCCAGGTCCATGTTGTCGCCACCGAGCAGCAGATGATTGCCCACCGCCACCCGGCGCAGCTCGAGTTCGCCGTTTTCCTCGGCCACGCCAATGAGCGTGAAGTCGCTGGTGCCGCCGCCCACGTCGCACACCAGCAGCAGGTCGCCCAGCTTGAGCTCGCGGCGCCAGCGATCGCCAAATTCGGCCAGCCACGCATACACGGCGGCTTGCGGCTCCTCGAGCAGCACGAAATCCTCGGGTAGCCCGGCGGCGAGGGCGGCTTCGCGCGTGAGATCCCGGGCGCTGGCGTCGAACGAGGCCGGCGCCGTGAGCACGACTTGCTGCTCGGCCAGTGGAGCGTCGGGCATTGCGGCGTTCCAAGCGGCGACCAAGTGCGCGAGGTAGCGGCGCGAGGCTTCGATCGGCGAGATTTTTTCGACTTCGGCCGGAGCGCCCGGCGGGAGAATCGGCTGATGGCGATCGACGCGGCTATGACCCAGCCAACTTTTGGCCGCCGCCACCGTGCGCGTGGCGCTTCGGCTGCTTGGCGCCGGGCCAATTCTCCGACCACGCCCCGCGGCTCGGCGTCCCAGGGCAAGGCAAACGCTTTGCCTTTCCGCTCGTCGTCGGCCGGTAGATAGGCAAACGACGCCAGCGACGGCAGCGCTTCGACCGTGGCCGCGGCGACAAGCTGCGGTATCGGCAGCGTCTCGACTTTCACCGGCGCCCCGGGAAGCAGGTTGTCGAGCCTCGCATAGGCGAGCACGCTGTTGGTGGTGCCCAGGTCGATGCCGATGGCGAATTGGGGCCGGCCGCCGGCCGCGGTCGATTCGTGCGGAGCATCGGCGTCGCCCTGGGCCCGCTCTTTTTGCGCGTTTGTCACTCACGAGAGCTCCACCTCCGCCGGCGCGACGATGAACTTGGCCGATTCCTCTCCGGTCCATTCGGGCAACTGGCAGCGCGTGGCCCGCCAACCTTTGTGCCGCAGTGCGCCGCGTCGAGCGCCGCTGCCGCCGACCGCTCCCACCAAGTGAAACCGGGCCGCCCCGCCCTCGGCCGGCACATCGATCATGGCGCCTTCCTCGCCATCGGCGACCGGCGCCAGGTCGAAGAGCCGCCGCAGGGTGTCGCCGGCCTGGCGATGCACATCGCGCACCGCGGCGCCGATCTGGGCGTCGGAATAATCGTCGAGCCGTTCTTGCAAAAAGTCGATCAGCCGGGCCTCGCGCTGCAAAGTGGCGAGCAGCGTGATCGCTTCGCTCCGAGCCGGCGCCGCGGGCCGAGCAGGCGGCGCTGGCTTGGCGGCTGACGACCGGGTGTCGGGGCCGCTGGTCGAGGTCGCGTCGGCCGACGGAGCGGCATGGCTGTCGAGCGCCGCTCGCATCCGATCCGCCGCGACCGCATTAAACAACACCGCGAAAAAAACGCGAAACGCAAGGGCGATTCGTGACATGCTTCGAGTTTCTCACAAAAATCCAAGGGAGACCGGGTTGCGCGGCGCGAACCGTCGCCCCCCGGGAGCATCGATGCGCCGCGCTCCCTACAACGGGAAACCTCGAATCTTAACAAGTTCGCCCCCGCGCTGGGCAGGGGGGAAACGACGCGACCGATGTTCCGCCGCGGATGGGCAAACCGCAAGGGGGCGGTTCGTCGGCTCGAGGCGGCGAATTGCTTTTTATTGTCGCCAAGCGTTCGTTAGCGACTTCACGCGTGGCCGGGCGTCGGACGGTCTGAATCCTCACGACCCGAGTCGCTTTCGGCCGGCGATCCTTCGTGCATCCATTTCTTCAAGAGCGGCGTGAGCGCCAAAAATACGCCGGCCGATACGATCGCCGCGATCGCGATCCGTCCGAAGACGTCGCCGTAGACGCCCACGGTATCGATGGGTGGTGGAATCGATTGCTTGCCGGCGCCGCCCGAATCGACCCGCGTGAACTGCGCGATCATCGCCGCCAAGAATTGCGAAAACGCCGTGGCCAGAAACCATGTTCCCATCACGGTGCTCACCAGGTTGCGCGGAGAGAGTTTGGTGACCATCGATAGTCCGACGGGCGAGACGCACAGTTCGCCCGTCGTGTGCAAAAGATATCCGAGCAGCAGCCATTGCATGGCGACGATCCCTCGCGAATTGGCGTCGATGGCGCCATACCAAAACGCGACGAATCCCAGACCCAACTGCAAGAGGCCCAGCGAGAATTTGAGTGGAGTGCTCGGCTCGACGCCGCGCGTGCCCAGCAGCGACCAGAGAGCGGTGAATACAAGCCCCAACACGAGGATGTAAATTGCGTTGGCGGCTTGAAGCACGCTCGCGGCGACTTCGTCGGCGCGATGGTCGATGTTCATGCAAATATTATCCGGCGAGACCAGCCAAGCGATCTCGAAATCGGGATCGTCGGAGTGCTCCTTGCGCAGGGCGTCTAATTGATCGAGCGTGAACATTTTACCGCCATTGCGGAATCCGAGTTGATTCTGGGTGGGCTGCAAGTGGATCGTGGCGCCGATATCGGCTGGCGTAATGGTGCGCGTCGTGGAGGCGTGAAACACGCGGCGGACGTTGCGGTCGGTGAAGTTGTTCACCGAACTGCCCGCCTGTTCGAAAAATGCCCAAAAGAGCATGCTCGCGAACGTTAGCACGAGCACGACATACATCCGCTGTCGGGCGATGCGCTCCAGCCGAACGATTTTTCGCGCCAAATACGCCGCGGCCACGGCGCCGGCAAGCGCCAGCACCAACCCGCTGGGATGCGCCTTGCTCGCCGGCGCGAGCATGCTGCCCACCGACTGCTTCAAGGGGTTGTCGCTCTTGGTGAACCGTTCGACGAATTCCGGCGCAATGATAACCAGCGGTTTGTGGTCGGGCGTGAACGTCGAAAAGCCGGATACGAGCAGCGCCAGCAGCGGCACGCACAGGAGCGACACCGCGTAGGTGGCCAAGGTCGCCAAGCCGGACGCCGACGCCGGCTGGCCGCTGGAATCCTTGGGCGCCCTTCCCACATCGGCCGGCAATCCACCGCGCGAAACCGACATCCACGCCACGCCAGCCGCCGCCAAGAGAGCCAAGCCCACGAACACATTGATGGCGATCAGGTAAGGATTCGTCGAGTGCAAGATGAAGAGCGAGCCCGCGGCCAGAATCGCGGCGCCGAGGATCAACACACGCGCGACGCCGCCCGGCAGCACGAAGACGGCCAAGCCCGTGAGCATGCCGATCGTGGCCAGTCCGAAACCATAGTGCCAGCCATAGCGTTCTCCGACGTAGCCGCACAGGAGCGGCGAAAGGGCCGCGCCAAGATTCACGCCCATGTAGAAGATGGTGAAACCCGCGTCTCGCCGCGGGGCGTTGGCGCCATAAAGCTCGCCGACCATCGTGGAAATGTTCGGCTTGAAGAAGCCGTTGCCGATGATGAGCAGTCCCAGCGCGGTAAAGAACGCGATTGTGTGCTCGATGGTCATGAGCAAATGCCCGGCGGCCATCAGCAAGCCGCCGAACACCACGGCCCGCCGCGCCCCGAGCAGTTTGTCGGCCAACATTCCGCCGAAGAACGGCGTCATGTAGACGAGTGCCGTATAAGCGCCATAGGTGGGATAGGCCCGCTCGTCGTCGTAGCCCAAAAAGCCTTTAAGCATGTAGAAGAGCAGCAGCGCTCGCATGCCGTAGTACGAGAACCGTTCCCAAAGCTCGGCGAAAAACAGCGTATAGAGGCCAGCCGGGTGGCCGAAAAGCGTTTGATTTTTGGACTCGGCGAACATTCAACGGGCTCCAAGGCGCATCGTGCAACGGCAACGTCGGTCGGCGGATTAGCATATCAGCCGCCGCGGGCCGGGCGAAATGGTTTCGCTCCAGCGTAGCCGGCGCGTATAATCGACCCCATGTCGCAGCACCCGCCCGAGGACGCCACTCTGTCGCCCCAAACGCCCCAGCCGCGCGAGGCCGCCGACAACGCGAAAACAGTCGAGGCGGCTCCGGGCGACCGCTACGAATTGCCCCTGGCGACCGGACGCGTGGCGCCGGCCGTGGTCACGGCCATCGACTATTCGGCCGAGCGATTCGAAAGTCGCCCGATCGACGATTTGGCCGGTTTCTTGGCGGCGCATCGGCCCGAGTGGTCGGCCGTGCGGTGGATCAATGTCGATGGCGTCGACGACATGGCCGTAATCCGGGCGATCGCGGTCAAATACGACCTCCATCCGCTGGCGGTCGAAGACGTGGTGCAGATTCCGCAGCGGGCCAAGGTCGAGGATTATCCGAGCTCGGCCGAGAGCCATGCCCGATTGTTTATCGTGGCCCGCATGGTGACGCTCGCGTCAGGCGGTTTGCGGAGCGAGCAGGTGAGTTTGTTCGTGGGTCGCAAGACGCTGCTCACTTTTCAGGAGACTCGCGCGGGCGATGTTTGGTCGCCGGTGCGGCAGCGGCTCGCGACGCCGGGCTCGCGGCTGCGCGAGACCGATGTGAGCTTTCTGCTCTATTCGCTGCTCGACGCGATCGTGGACCAGTGCTTCCCGATTCTGGAGCGCTACTCGGATCGGCTCGAGGATCTGGAGGACATGGTGCTCGGCCAGCCCGCCCAGGGAGCGATGCTGGAAATCCACGCGATCAAGCGCGAACTACTCACCCTCCGCCGGGCCGCCTGGCCGATGCGCGAAGTGATCAACAACCTGCAGCGCGAGACCCACGAGTGCATGTCGGCCGAAACTCGCACCTATCTCCGTGATGTGTACGACCACACGGTGCAGATCATCGACCTCGTGGAGACCTACCGCGAATTCGCGAATGGCCTCACGGAAATCTACATGTCGGCGCTGTCGATTCGCATGAACGAGATCATGAAAGTGCTCACGATCATGGGCACGATCTTCATTCCGCTCACATTTCTCGCCGGTGTCTACGGAATGAATGTGCCGCTGCCCGGCCAGCAAAGCCAGTGGACCTACCCGCTGTTTCTCTTGGCCTGCGGGTGCCTTTCGGGCGGCATGCTGCTGTGGTTCAAGCGACGCGGTTGGGTTTAAGAAACACCGGGGCGGATTCAAACGGCGGAGATTCAAGCGAGGCGCCGTTTTTGAGCCCCGGGGTTATCCGCGCGTCATTAGCTTCCACTGGCCAGCGAGGCCGCGACTGTCGAGAACTTGGTGCTCGCGTTGGAGCCCAGCGTTTTCACTGCCGACAGGCATACGATCACAATCAGCGCCAACATGACCGCGTATTCCACGGCCGTCGGCCCGGATTCATCACCAAGCAGCCGGCGAACGAGCCGCCACGGACGGTCGATCACCCGGCGGGTCAACACTTCCAGATGGGTCGTGGGCGCATTGACGCGATGCTCGTTCGCCGAACGCCGAAACGATCCGGCTCGCATTTTCATTGGGAAACTCAAGGCTAAATCACTCCGATAATGCTTGCCGATATGGCCCGTCCGCCAACGATGCGGACAACCGCCAAGGAACTCTAGTTCACGATGGCATCTCGGGCGAATGTGGAATACCCAATACCGGCCACCGATGGCGTTTGTAGGCGTGGTTTCGCCCGTGCGTTTCCTCGACTTCCATAAAAACCCGCGGATCGGCGCGGATCAAATAGAATTCTGATATTTTGTTCTTGACTCGATTCCGTGCCGGGCGGGCTTTCATCTCGTTCTTCGAACGGCGGACGCCGCTCACCAAAGGCGCAGGGGGGACCTCGCGGCGAGGAGCGACGCTTTTCGATTAGCGGCCGAAGCCCATCGAGAAGTAGAAGTATTGCAGCGTGTCGTTCGGATTCCGCATCACCGGGATCGCAATGCCAACATTGATCGGCGCCGGGCCCATGGCCGGCACATTGATCAGAACGCCAAAGCCCGGAGCGAGCCGCACGCTCGACGGTTGATAGGTGAAGCCGGGCTCGAGCAATCCGCCATCGACGAACACGGTGCCGCGGAGCATGTCGTCGGCCGTGATCGGAAACACGTATTCGACCGAGAACAACGCCTCGGTCGTGCCGCCGACGATCACGCCCTGATCGACCGGCGACGCCCCGCGATAGTAGAAGCCGCGAATCGTGCCGATACCGCCCGCGAAGAAGTGATCGTAGAGCGGAGCGTTATTGCCTTCGGCCCCGAACAAGCCGGACACCGCCACCACATGGCGGCCCGAGCCGTCGGGCCGCTGATGCAGCGTGAAAAAGCGACGCACATCGAGCACCGCCCGCGGAAAGACGAATGTGCCAAACGCCTGTTCAACCGAAAGATTATAGTATCGGCCCTGCGTGGCGAGGAATGTGTTGTCGCGAGTGTCGTAGACCAACGAGCCGGTCACGCCCAACAGCGCCGTGTGGCCGAGCACGCGAGCCAACTGCGGTTCGCTCGGGTTGCTGGGATTCGAAATCTTCACATCGTCGCCGCTGAAAGCCACGCTGCCGCTCAAATCGGGCGTGATTTGATAACCCGTGGCGATGCGTCCGCCCGAGCGTTGCTCGGTCCAGTTCATGTAGTATCGCTGGAAGTAAGCGCCGCTCACGCCGAAGCTGACCGGGGTGTCCCAGAGATAAGGCTCGGAGAACGACACCGAATAGCGCTGCAGCAAGGTGCCCGGCGACATGGAGATGTTGAATCGCTGGCCGCCGCCGCGGAAGGCGGTGCCATTGCGCCAGTCTTCGCTGCTGGTGGGAATGCGGCGCCAATCGAAGTTCTGCTCGTCGACGGTCACATTGCCCACGAGGCCGGCGTTCGAGTTGATGCCGGCGCCGAACATGAGGCGTCCGGTTTGGGTTTCGGTGGTGTAGACATCGAGCGGAATCTCGCGCACGGGATCTTCGAGCGGCGAGACCGGTGGCCCGCCAAGAATGCCCGGCGCCCCGGCGCCCGGCACGAGCGGCGCGCCCGGCCCGGAGCCCGGCCCCAGTGGATTCGACGGGTTGTACCCGCCCGGCGGGCCGAAGCCGGAGTTGGGGTCTTGCCCGCGAAAGATCGGCGAGCCGGAGCCTCGCGCCGCGGGCTCGGGATTCACCAGACAGCGCGGATGGATATCGTCGAGCCAGCCGGCCGAGCGGTCCATCATCACAAACCACGTGAAGCGTCGTGCCGGCGGCGAGGGTGGGCCGAAGCGCGGATTCAAAGGCGCCATGGCGTCGGTCGCCGCGGCGCCCGCGAGCTGATTCCGCTGGGCTTCGCCGAAGTTCTCCGTCGGCGACGATTGGCTCGGCGCGATGTACGACGCCGCGCTCACGCCGCTCGCCGGGCTCTGTCCGGCATCGGTCACGGCGATCCGCCGAGCCCCATTCGTTCCAGGATTGGCGGAAGCAAAGGCCGACGCCGGGCGAACGTCTGTCGCTCGAGCACCAGGTGTAACTGTCGCTCGAGCACCGGGTGTAAACGGTCCCGAAACTTGCGGTTGGGGAATCGCCGCGGTTCGGGTCGCGACGGTTGGCGCTACCGCCGCGGTGATCGGCGCGGCGCTGGCCGGCATCGATGAAGTCGCGGGTTGGCCGCCGGCGATCGGCGCGACGCGCCGCGGCGGGCGCGGGCATTCGGCTCGGCGCCGGGCTCGGGAACCACTTCGAGCGGAATGCTGACCTGTTTCCAACGTGGTAGGGGTTCGTCGGACTCCGGCTCCGGCGCGACGCCGCTCGAGGATTTCGGGCGGGTGAGCAACCGCCATAAGCCGCTTTTCGTTTCCGGAGTCTCCATCGGCTCTTGCGAATCCTCGGGATCGGGGCTTTGGCCGCGGAAGGTCCCGCCCGATGCCGTGCGGCCACGCTTCTTCGGCTTGTGCGCCACGCTTTCGCCGTTGGCGTCGGGATTTTCGCTGTCGGGCGGCGTGAACACGATCGTCGGCGGCCGGCCCTTGCTTGGATCCGACACGAACAATTGCGACGCCTTCAACCGCCGCTCGCTCTGCCGCAGCTTGTTGACATCGATGATATCGCCCGGACGCAGCGACAACCGATTGAGCACGGTGCGCTGGCTGGTGTGCGGATGGATCGTGTCGGTGCTTTCGATATGCACATTGATCCTCGACACACGGTATCGATCGCCCTCGCGAATCACATAGACCATGTCCATGGCCGTGGCGTCTTCGAGCACCCGGGTCTCGGGCTGCACATCGCAAAACACATAGCCTTGACCGCCATAGAGATCGCGGAGGGTGGTGACATCCTTGGCGAGTTTGGCCTGATCGAACCAATCTTTCTGCTTGAGCTCGAGGTCGTGCGAGAGCTGCTCGAAGGTGAATTTCGAGTTGCCGAGGATTTTGACCTCCCGCACGCGTGCCCGGGGACCTTCGTCGATGACGAACGTGATCGAGAGTCGATCCTCGGTTTCGTTCCACTGAGTTTCGACGCCCACATGGGCGCGAAAGAATCCAAGTCCGCGATAATAGGCGGTCAAATGCTCTTTGTCTTCTTCGATCTTCTTGCGATCGACTTCGCCCTTGAAGAGCCAGAGGATCGGCGGCTTGCTGCCGATCTGGGTCTTGAGCCGGCCATCGGTGGCGATGCTGTTGCCCACGAAATCGACCTTGGCGATTTTCTGCGGCGGGCCCTCGTGAATCAAATACACGGCGCCGTGGTCGTCGGGCTGGGTGCCTTCGAGCAGCGTGACTTGCACATCGTTGAAGCCCTTGCCGCGATAGTATTCCTCGAGCTTGCGCTTGCCCTCCTCGATCGCGTAGGGCTCGAGCGGCGAGCCCTTCTTCAAGTCGACCTGCTTGGCCAGCGCCATGCGGCCGACTTTCTTGTTGCCCAGGAATTTGACGTATTCCAATGTCGGACGCTCGATCACTTCGACCGTGATCAACACACCGCCGGGCACGGATTCCTTGCGTGTCTTGACATCGATGAACTTGCCCCAGGTGGCCAGGGCGCGAACATCTCTTTCGAGCGTCGCTTGGTCGAACGGCCGGCTCGCCTTGGTGTGCATCTTGGAAATGATTTCCGAACGCGTGACGCGGCGATTGCCCACGAGGCGAATATCGACCACCTGGGCATCGATCGGAATGGGCGGCGCGGGTACCGGCTCGCTACTTGGCGGCGATGACCCCACCGGCGACGATGGCCCGCCCGACGACGGCGGGCCGCCCTGGGTCGCGGGCGGGAACTGGCCGGGCGACTGCGAACCTGCCGGGCCCAAGGGTGGATTCAAAGCCGGTGGGCTGGGCGAAGCTGTCGGAGGGCCGGGATAATAGGTTCCGCCGGCGGGAGGCGATGCATCTTGTCCGCGCGCAGTCAGCGCCCCCAGCGCGCAGCTCGATACCACGAGCGCGCGGATCAGGATGACTACTTCACTGCGACGAGCGGACATCAAGCTCGTTCCGTGCTTGTTGATCGAATGCAAAGATGAGAATGCACACCGGAAAGGTAAATGTCTGAAGCGCCGCTTCCGCGAGGCGCCCATTTTCCGTCCGCCAGGGGAAAATGGCCTCGAGGGAGCAAAATAGCTTTGACTCTTATTGTTCCACCGCGGCGATTGCCAGACGTTTTCCAAAGTCCGTCGCGACTTGCCTTTGAGTCGCTTCATCCATGAGATGGGAACGCTTGGGCCAAGTTGCCCCAAGCCAAGGCGGCGTAGGAATATCTAAAGTATTGCGACAAAGCAAGGCGAGTTCGCGACTGGCTATTCCGCCGGTTCCGCGGCCCGGAAAAAAACCAAAATGCAAGCGAATGCGGCGCCAGCGCCGGCGATAGCGCCGCGGGCGCCGGCGACCGCCGGGGCTTGCTGGATTCGATGCGAATTACCGCATCGCCGCCCGAGCGGGGCTGGCGCCGTTTCCCCTTTTTTGCGATTCTTCGCCGCCCACTCGGTTCCCGGTTTTCAATCGCCCCATCAAAAAGACCAGGCATGCAAGCCAGCCGCGGGTTTTTATTCGCCCGGCGTGATCTCCGCGCGGGCCGAGTGAAACGGATCGGGCTCTGGTTCGCCGCGGCGATGTTGCTCTCGCCGCGCATCGCCTGGAGCCAAGCGCCCTCGGACCAAACCATGGGCTTGCCGGCGGTGGTTCAGCCCGCGGCGCCGAATATTCCCACGCCCAGCTTCCCCACGCCGGGATATGCCCCCAGCGCCGCGACAAGCCCCGCGACGACGCAGGGCCCATTGTTCGCCCCGGGTCCAACATTCGCCTTGGGTCCATCCGCCACGCCGGGCCCATCGGTCCTGCCCTTCCCATCGGCCGCGCCGAGTCCTTCGGTGGCGCCGAGTCCATCGGTCGCGCCAGGTCCTTCGGTCGCGCCGAGCCACGCACCGACGCCGAGCGGGCAAAGTTCATTTCTCCAGAGCATGGCGCCCGATCCCGCGACCGACCAAGCCGACTGGCTCAATCCCTGGCTCACGCCGGCCGGAAGCGGCGCCGGTTTTTATGTTTCGCTGGAAACGCTGGTGCTGCATCGCAATAACCAGAGCATCGACCAGCCGTTTGCCGTGAACACCTACACCGGCGCCACGATCTTGACCACCCGCGAGCTCGCCTTTACGAACTGGGCGCCCGGCGCACGTCTCATTGCCGGCTATCGCTTCCAAAACGGCAATGCGCTCGAAGCGACCTGGTTCGGCTTTCAAGACTTCAACGCCTCGGCCTCGGCCAACAATGGCGGCGCCGTGTCGGCGCCCGGCGCTCTGGGCTACTATGGCTACGATTACAGCTTCGCCAATTCGATTCGCGGCAGCTACAACTCGCAGCTCGAAAACTTCGAACTCAATTGGCTCAGGCCGCTGGGCCGCGTGACCTTGCTGGCCGGAGTGCGCTACATCTCGTGGAACGAGTACTTCGATATTAGCGGCGCTTCGACCTACCAGGGCATGCCCGAAAGCAGCGACTACGCGACCTGGACCTACAACAATCTCTGGGGCGCCCAGATCGGCACTCGGGCCCAAGGCGATTGGAAACGCTTGCACTGGGACATTACCGATAAGTTCGGCCTATTCGGCAACCAGTTCTGGCAGCGCACGCTGATTCAAGACTATGGCAACCAAGCGGTCTATGAAGACAACTGGCTCTCCCACGCCGGCGTGGCGTTCGTGGCGGACTTGAACCTCAACCTTGGCGTTCGGTTGACGGATCGCCTGATGCTGCGCGGCGGCTACAACCTGATCTGGATCGACGGCCTAGCCCTGGCCCCCAACCAGCTCGACTTCAACCTGGGCGCCAACAGCGGCACGGCCCACAACCACGGCGGCAGCGTCTTGCTGCAAGGCGTGAGCGCCGGCCTGGAAGCCCGTTGGTGAAGAATCGGGAGACAGGCCGTGAGACCGATGACGCATATATCGAACTTATTCGCGCCAAGCCCGAAGATACTAATCGGCGACACCTATTCGCCTGCCGCCCTCTGCACCATTTGCGTCAGATCATGGCGGCGGACGAGTCTCGAATGTGCGTCGTCATCAGTTCGTGATCTCCAGAGAGTCGAGCTCGGCGAGCCAACGAACCTCGGTCGACGCCAACCCGGTAACGAGCACTTGCACCGAACCATTGGTCGTATCGGCCTGCACTGTCAACCCGAGGCCCGAGGGGTTGTAATCATAATCGCACGAATGCGAAACGATGGCCACGGCTGAAGCGGTGGCGCCAGCGTTCCGCACGACCAGTTTGCGGAGAAACGAGCCAACGACAGCGCCCCCGATCGAGCTGGCCGCGACTTTCAGCGAAATGCAGTAGGTCCTGCTGGCCGCAATGATGAAGCGATTGCTAGGCGAATCTCCGGCGTTCAGGCCGCCGGTGGGCGTGCCGCCGTCTCGCGTCAATTCGGTTTGCTCCGCACCGTTCGTCTCCCCGATGAGAGTCTTTCCTTTAGCAGGCGGGGCATTCGTGGTTGCAGAGAAGCGACCCCGCGACTTGAGCGACGTCTTAATTGGGAATGTCTCGGCGCCGATTGCCGCCAGCAAATTCCCATCTTCGCGATTCGGATCGAAACGGATCGGCGTGATGCCGCTTAAATCGCTCGGAAGGTGGAGGTCATGCGCATCATTCGGCGAAATTATAAAGTTGCGCTCTCTGCCGAGCCGCCCGATGAAAAGTCCAAGCTCAAATATTACATTATCCCGCACAATCGGCATCGCGCGGTCGCGCATCATCGCGACGTCGTCGGGCGAGAACACGAACATCCCAAAGTCACACTGATCTAATCCTTAAACAAGCGTACGCGGTTGCGTTTTGCGCCGGTTTCGCGTGGCTGGCGGTGCGCACGGCGTGAGCGGGCGGCGCCGGCGGCGGCGCTACTCTCGGCGGCGGGTTTTTGTTTGGCATTGGCGGTTGGCTTTCCTGGTTCGGCGTGGCGGCGGACCGGAGCGTCCGGACTCCGGCTTCAATTGATCGGCGTCAACATCGCAGGCCGTCCAGCCAGCGAAACAACACGACTTGCCAGCGATTCCAACCCAACAAACGATAGATCAATCTTCGCCCGCCACGCACGATTTGACATGGCATCCGAATGAAAGCGTTGCGGAATGTCTTGAACTCCATCTTGAGCACCGTCTTCTTTTCCTCGCGCCGGAGTTCTTGTTCGCGGCCCGGCGGCTCGGGCAAGAGCAAGGCCCACCACGCCTTCAGGTTCCAGGCCAGCGAGACCATCACCATGTAGGCCCAGTTGCTCACCAAGTTGTCGACCGGCGCGTGCAAGGCGCACCGCGCCTTAAGCTGCGCGTTCAGGTTCTCTTGATCGCAGCGGTCGTTCGCCTCGAACACCACTTCGGCCGGCGTGAGCTCGCGATCGTTCGTCAAGTAGAAGAAGTAGCGATAGCTGGAAAACAGCGTCCGCTGACCTTGGTGCTCGTCGATCCACTTGCGCACCACCACCAGGCGGTACACCTTCTTGCACGCCGTGGGTCGATAATCGAACTCGGCGACCTCTTCGCCCACCAGCCGCAGGTTCTTGAATCCCCGCTCGCGCACGATGCCTTCCTTAACATTGGTCGGCCGCGCACGGCGTTTGGTCTTCACGGCGTAACGCGGCGCCGCTCGAGCGGTTGCCAGGCCTTGTCCTTCAAGTCGTCGGCCAAAAGCTGCAATTTCAGCTTGGCGTCCATGCCGAACACGAATCGCACGCGCGGGTCGTCCGTCCAGCGGTCCAAATGCGTCGTCTGCGAGAAGTCGGTGTCGCCGCGGAGCAACACCTTGCGAAAGCCGCCGGCGAAGCAGACTTCCAGCGCGCGATCGACTTCGGCCGCCGCCCCTTCGTGGCTGGGCCGGTTGCCCGAGCGGTTGACGATCGAGAACACTTCGCCCGTGTTGGCCAGCGACACGACCAGCGGATGATAGCCCCACTCGCCCTTGTGGGAGATGTCCATGCCCTCCTTGCACTGGCCGCCGGTGGGCGCGAACACGCCGTCCATGTCGATGCGGGCTTGGGCGAAGAACTCGGCGGGCTGGCGGGCCCAAGCTTTATGTCGTGTTTCGTGGAAAGCTTCTTGCAGCGCACGCACGTCGCTCGGCGTGAAACGGCGGCAGAAGTCGCCCGCCGTCGTCGGGTCGGGCACGCGCCGGGCGCCGAGCGCGTCGAGATAGACTTCGTCGTTGCGGCGCAGTTCGAGGTCTTCCAGGCAATCGCCGTCGCACAAGGCGTTGAACGCTAGGTTGAGCACATGATCGCTCTCATGATATGGCAGATGCACCTTGAGCAGAATGCAATCGCCGATCGATCGCTTCGGCCAGCCCCAGTTCTTGGACCAGCAACCGCATCGCGCCCAAGCCGCCATAAGCCATGCCTTGCGCGCGCTCCGCAAGCTCATACTTGATATTGCCGGGCCGCATGATCGGGCGCTCGCAACCCTCGCAGTTGTGCTTGTCGATGCGCCGCTCGACCCGCCGCTTGCATGCGGCGAGACGTCGGCGTATCTTGGCCTGTGTTCTCTGGGTCTTGGCCCGCGCTCTTTGGTTCTTGGCTTTCACTCGAAATCCCTCGGTGGCCACGGTGTTCGCGTTTGGCAAAAAACACAGAATACCGCAAATCCGCCGAGGGATTTCGCTTTTTTCCAAAAATCTCCCCGCCCACGCCCTCAAAGGGATACTGGTTTAAGGTCTAATGCTTTCGTCAGCGACTCGAGCGGGTATTCCGATGGTCCGAAGGTCCCTTGCGGCCAGACAGTCACCTCTGCATCATGCTTCATGTCGGCTTGGAGGGCATAAGCGATCCGAAGTCCTTCTTTGGATGAGCAGACGAAGACGCGAGGTTTTGTTCCAGCATCCGCCACAATGTTACCTCAGTCGTGCGCATGGTTCTTCGCGTGGAAGGGGGGGAGTCAACGGGATAACCAAGGATCCAGGGGACAGGCATATATTGATCGAATGACGTCGCGTAATGAGCGAGTCCCCGAAAGTTTTCGCGGGACGTCGGCCGCTATTGGTCGTCGTTGCGCGCAGCGCATGAGGCCGTTCCAGAAAAATATGGAAAACCATGACGTCGTTTCCGCACTGGATCCTCTGGGCTGGCCGAACCTCAAGCCGCCATCGAGAAGCACCTCGATCTTTGTAGGATGCCCTTGGAAATGCTATTTGAATTCGATCGAATAGGGCAGCGCCAGCGTCACCGGTTTGTGGAACAACCGGCTCCAGGCGCGCGCGTCGCGAACCAGTGGCCGCAGTTCCTCGGGCACGAGGCTCGCTCCCGGCGAGGCCAAGAGCGCGAGCGAGGCGCCGGGAGCGCTTAAATGGCTCTCGACCTGGGGGCCTTCGAGCAGTTGCTCGAAAAAGTTCTTCGGCTTCGGCAGGATCAACAGATCAACCTTATCGTCGCTCTTGAGACCGCCCAAGGTTTTGGCCTCGGCGATCGCGTCGTGCAAGGTGCCGAGTTGATCGACGAGCCCGTTGGCCAAGGCCATGCGCCCGCTGAACACCCGGCCGCCGGCGAGGCCTTCCAACTTGGCGAGGTCCATTTTGCGGCCTTCGGCGGCTTTGGTGGTGAACTGCTTGTAGACTTCCTGCATCATGCGTTTCCAGGCTTCGCGCTCGCTGTCGGTGAAACCGTCCATGCTCGAAAATGTCCCGCTGTTCTTGCCTCGCTGGATCACGTCGGTCGTGACGCCCACTTTCGAGAGCAAGCCCTTGATGGCCATCTTGCCGCCCACCACTCCGATCGAACCGGTGAGCGTGCCGGGCTCGGCCACGATCTTGTCGCAGCCCATCGAGATGTAATAGCCACCGCTGGCGGCCGTGTCGCCCATGCTGGCCACGATCGGCTTCTTGGCGCGCACGATCTCGCGCCAAATCAGATCGCTGGCCAGGGCCGATCCGCCAGGGCTATCCACCCGGAGCACGATCGCCTTGACCTTCTCGTCGGCTTCGGCCTCGCGAATCGCCTTGATCGTGACTTCGCTGGTGATGCCTTCGGCCTCCATCAGCGGGCTGCCGGCGCCTTCGTCATCGGAGATCACGCCCACGGCGTAGATCAGGGCGATCTTGTCGTTGCGGCTGACCTTGGCCGGCGGCTCGACTCCCATCATCAATTCCATGAGCTTCATGAAGCCGCCCAGGCCGGAAAAGTCGGCGTCGAGCTTCTTTTTGCCATAGTCTTTCACGAACTTCACATCGTCGGCCTTGAGCGTGGTTTTCAGGTGCTCGCGAAATTGGTCTTCATAGAGCACATGGTCGACCAGCTTCGCCTCCTTGGCCCGCGCGGCGCTGAGCAGCCCCTCGTCGATGAGGTCCTTCACCTGGCCCGGGTCGAGCTTGCGATCGGCGCCGATGCGTTCGACGATCTGCGCGTAATAATCCTCGATCACGCTTTCGAGCTGCTTGCGAAACTCGGGACTCATTTCGGCCCGGGTATACGGCTCGGCGGCCCCCTTGAAATCGCCCACTTGGATAATGTCGGCCTGCACTCCGAGCTTGTCGAACAGACCCTTGTAGAAGGTGACTTCGGCCCGTAGGCCAGTGATCAGCAGATCGCCCGACGGGGCCATCACGATCTCGTCGCAGGCGCTGGCGATCAGATAGTCCTTCGTGGCCACGGATTCGATATTGGCGTAGACTTTCTTGCCGGCCTTGCGGGCTCGGGCAATAGCGCCGCGGAGCTCGTCGACTTTGCCCAATCCCAGGCCGGGCGCGCGGAGCTTGATGATCGCGCCTTGCAGTTTGTCGTCGGCGGCGATCTTATCGAGCCGGTCGATGATGTCTTTCAAATGGAGTTGAATCTCGCCAAACAGGCCGCTGCCGGCGGTTCCTTCGTCGTAGTCGCTTTTGAGCGTGAGGAGCGCGAATTGGGGTTTCTTGGCGTCCGTGTCTTTCGAGGCTTCGGCGTCGGCCTTATGCCGAGGCTCGCGAGCCTCGAGCTCCGGCAAAGCGGCGAGCGAGGCAAAACCCATGACCAGAGCCGCCAGGGGCCAAGCAGCCCCGGTCACGCGGCGCGAAACGCGGAGCCAGCGAGGTGACGAACGCATAACGCACGATTCCTTGAAAATGCGAAAGGCCAAACGGTTGGCCCGAAATGCGAAACAGCGGCGCGCGAGGCAATAGACTCGCTCTGATCGCGATATCTTATCATTGTGGGGGCCGCCGGTCCGGCAAGTCAAGCCGCGCGCGCCGCCGCGCTTCGACGGCGGTCCGAGCAACGCGCCGCCGCTCTCCGCCGCCGCGCCAAACAGAAGGCCGCCGCAGCCCCGGCGAGCGAGCCCAAGAGGGCGGTCGAAGGTTCGGGCACGACCGTGAGCACGACATCGTTGTTGCCCGCTGGGCCAAGATAGGTGAGCGTGTAGGGCAAGCTCTCGGCGCCGGTCGTGATGCCCGAACTGGTAAAGGCGCCGGTCAACTGGCTGGGGTCGATCAGCAGGTAGCTTTGCCCGGCGTGGATCGTGCCATCGGCGAGCACGGTGAGCGTTGCGCCGGCGCCCGCGGAGCCGCCATTGAGATTCACGATGCTTCCGTCGGCGTTGAGGTAGGCGAATCCGCCGGTGGGAGCGTTCGCTCCGTTGAGCGTCACGGCCATCGCCGAGTTGAGATTCACTTCGAAGGTCGAGCCCGAGGCCATGGTCAGCGCGGTGTTTCCGCCAGCGCCGCTGTTCGTGGTCACGGTGAGGGTGCTGTTGGTGGTCGACACGGCGCCGGCCGCGGGATTGTATCCGGGCATGAAGAATGCGCCGCGGCCACGGTCGCGCCGCTGGTGGCGGTGGTGGCGAAGTTGATGCTGCCCGAGCCGCCCAGGGTTCCACCGCTCACGGCATAATTTCCGGCATAGGCGCCGCTCGCTCCGTGCGAGCCATCAATGAGCAACGAGCCGGCGCTGATCGTGGTCGCGCCGGTGTAGGTGTTGGCGCCGGAAAAGGTTTCGACGACGCCTGGAGCGTTCATTACCACGGCGCCGCCCAAGCCGGCATCGGAGATCGATCCAAGGAAATTGGCGGCGGTCGTCGTGCTCCCGCCGCCAATGGTGAGCGTGCCGGCGCCAAGCGTCACGCTGCTGCCGGCGATGCCCGAGAGCGTGGCGATGGTTTGAGAAGCGCTATTCGCATTTAACACCGACGTGTTGCCAGTCAGTTGGACATCGGAGGTGGCCGGCAGCGCCCCGACAAGGCCACTGATTTGCACGTCGTCGATGAACGAAGTGCGATCGCCACCGCCGGTGTCGAGACCGAGGAACTCCAGCGTGTGGGCGCCAGCCGCGGCGGTGAAATCGATCGTGTAGACCAAGTAACCGCCCAAGCCTGTCCCGGCGCCGGTTTGTCCCGCGTAGGTGGTGGGAGTAATGGTGCTGGTGGCTGCGGAGCCCGTGATCGCCTTGCCGTCTAGCTCGACTTCGAACGGATTGACGCCGGCCTCCCCGTTTCGATACGCGGAATAGAAAGTCAGTTGATACGTTTCGGAAATTGGGAACGCCAAGCTGCTCTGAGAAAAATAACCCGTCGCTTGGACGAAGGCGACTTGCGTGCCGGCGGGCGCTGTCGCGTTGTTAAAGCCGCTGCCATTTCCCGCGAGCCCGCTGCCGCTACCCGATGAGCCCTCGAATGTCCAGCCGATGCCAGTGCCCGTGGGGGCGTATTGATAGGCGCCGCCGCCCGTGCCGATATTCGGCGTCTCGAAGCTCGGATTGGTGATCGACACACTCGCTCCGTTCCCCAGAGTCAGCGTGCCGCCGGAGATCGTCGTGGGGCCAGCGTAGGTTTCCGTGTTCGACAGGGAGAGGTTGGTCGTGCCGGCGATGGTCAGGCCGCCGGCGCCGCTGATGACGCCGCCATAGGTGGTCGTGGCCGAGCCATTGATCGTGAGCTCGCCGGCGCCAAGCTGGATATTGCCGCCCAGCGAGCCGCCGCCGGAGAGTGAAGCGATCGTTTGGCTCGTGCCGTTGAGATTCAGGTTCGTGCCCGCGGCGTTGGCGATGGTCACCGCCGTCGTGGCCGGCAAGGCGGTCACGCTGCCGGTGGCGATTTGCAACGTGCCCGCGGTAATTTCGGTCGGGCCTTGATAAGTGCTCGCCGTGGTCGAGGAGCCAATCGTGAGCGTGCCGGCGCCGATCTTGTTGATGCCGCCATCGGGAGTGCTGGAGCCGGTCGGCGCATTGTCACCGGGCATCCAGAGAATCGGGCCGCTCAGGGTCATGTTTCCCGCGCCGCCGAGATCGATGTTAGCCGCCATGGTGAGCTCGATTTTCGCGGCCGTGCTCGCGGCGGTCGTCGTGTTGCTGTTGATCAACTGGGCGACGTCATTGGTGTTCGAAAACGCCGCGATGCTCGCCTGGGAGACGTTCGCAGTGCCATCGAGATCGAGTATGGCGGAGAAGATTTGTGTCTGGCTAGCGGCGCTGCCGAGCGCGTTGGGATTCGTGATCTGAATCGTGCCCGCAGCGCTGCCATTGCCGAGGATCGCGGTGTGCGTGTCGCTATATTGCAGTCCGGAATTGTTGCCACCCAGCACGGTCACGGCCGACGCGCCGCCGCCATTGACGAAAATCCGCCCGCTCGTAAAGCCGCTGACCTCGCCAAAATTCGCGTTGTATGTGCCGCTCCGAAGGTTGATTAGTCCATTGCCGACGTCGATCGTGCCGTTGAGAATCGAGCCGACCGCGCCGCCCGCGCCCCCGCCAATCGCGTAGACCGATTGCGTGGTTCCGCCGAGATTGAGCGTGGCGCTGTTGTTCAGGTTCACGACATTGCTGGTGTTGGCCGTCGAGGTGGTCACGGCGCCGAGGGTTCCCGAGCCGCTGACTTCGAGCGTGCCACCGTTGATCGTCGTGCCATTGGCGTAGGTGTTCACTCCAGTGAGCGTGAGCAAGCCGGCGCCGGTCTTCACCAGCACACCGCCCGAGGCGCTCGACGAAATCGCGCCGGAAATCGTGGCGCTGTCGCCGCCGGCGCCGCTCGCGACATTCACGGTTTTCGCCGCGCCGTTCAAATTGATCGGGTTCGTGAGCGTGGTCACGTTGTTGGCCGTGGTCGTGCCGAAGTAGAGCGGGACGCCGCTGGAAAGAAATCCAGGCGTCGAGCCCCAGACAAGCGTGCCGCCCGCCGTGCCGCCGACCGCGAGCGACACCGTGATCGGCCCGCCGACGGCTGAAAATCCGCCGCCAGCGGCGCCAAATTGCAAGTTACCCGCGCCCGTTGTGGTGGTGACATTGCGGCTTTCGGTGACGCCGCCCGAGGCGCTCTGAAGTTGGAGCATGCCGGGCGTCGAAGCGCCGCCGAGCGAAAGATTCGCGGTCGCGGGTAGGCTGCCGCCCTCGGTCGCCTGCAAGATTCCGCCGCCCACGGTCACGCTTGTAAAGCTGTTGCCGGCATTCGTGAGAATCAGCGTGCTGGCGCCGGTTTGGGTGAAGCTGCCATCGCTCACGATACCGGCCAATGTGGTGCTATCGCCGCCCACGCCCGCGGTCACATTGATGGTTTGCGACGAGCCGGCCAGGTCGATCGGGTTGTTCACCGTGAGCGCGGCGTTGGAGGTGGTCGAGCCAAAATTGAGCGTCTGACCGCCATAGAGCGATGTGGGAGTCGAGTTGTTCCAGGTGATCGTCGCCAAACCGCTGCCGCTCGGATCGCCGATCGCCAGCGTGACCGGGCCACCAATCGCCGAGAACCCGCCGTTGGTGATTGAAATCTGTCCGGCGCCTGTTCCGGCTTCTCGGTTTTCGGTGTATCCGCTCGCGGTCGAAGCGATTTGAAATGTGCCACCGTTGATCGCGAGCGGACCCGAGCCGAGCGAACCGCCGGCGCCATCGGAGGCTTGGAGCATTCCGGAATACAGGGTCGTTGCGCCGGTGTAGCCGCTGGCATAGTTGCCGGCGCCCATGAGCGCGAGCGTGCCGGGCCCGTAGAGCGTGAGGCCGTTCGAGCTGCCCGCGCCAATGAGGCCGCCGACCGTGAGTGTATTGGCCGACACGGTAATGTAAGCGGTCGAGTTGAGCGTCACGGCGCCGGCGCCGAGATTGAGCGAGCGCGACCCAGTGAAATTGATCGAGGAGCCCCACGCTTCTGGATTGTTGCCTAGGGTGATTGCCGCGCCGCTGGTATTGTCGATCGTGCCGCCCGAAATCGTGAACGTCCCGCCATTGCCAAGTGCGCCGGCATTGTTCAAGTCGAGCGTGCCGCCTGAAAGCGTGAGACCGCCGGAGTAGGTATTGGCGCCCGAGAGCACGACGGTCGAGTATCCGGCAATGGCGAGGCTGTTGGCGCCGCTGATGACGCCGGGCACGGTGAGCACGCTGCCGTAGCCGTTGAGCGTGACCGGGGAGGCGAGCGAGATGGCGCCGGTTCCCAAGTTGAGCGAGTTCGAGCCGTTGTAGTTGATCGATCCGTTCCAGGTCTCGGCGTTGTTGGCGAGCGTGATCGCGCCGCCAGATGTATTGTCGAACGTGGCGCCGCTCGCGATCGTAAGCGTTCCGGTTCCGAGCGCGGAGGAGCTATTCAGGTCGAGCGTGCCCGAGGTGAGCGCGACGCCGCCGGTGAAGGTATTGGCGCCGCTCAGCGCCACCGGGCCGGAGCCGTTGAACGTGAGTTTATAGGCGCCGCTGATTACGCCGCCGATGCTCATCGTGTTGCCGACCGTGTTGTCGATCGTGCTGGCGGCGGTGAGCGCGAGCGGCAGGTTGATGGTTTCGGCGTTATTGGCGTTGTTGGTGATTACGCCGGCGAAGTTGATGGAATTGCCGGTCAGGGTGAAATTCGTGGCGCCGCTGGCGAAGGTGATTCCCGAAAACGCGGTGTTGGCCGCGAAGTTGTTATTGGGCGATGGGTTCGTCGAGCCGCCGAATGTGAGGTTGTCGCCCGCCGTGGGAATCGCGCCCGACTGCCAGTTGCCGGCGGTCATCCAGTTCGCGTCGGCCCCACCGCCTGTCCACAGATCTTGCGCCTCGGCCCGCGCGATGGCGATGGCCAAGCACACGATCAACCACGACAACGCCCGCCAACGATTCCAAGGCGAGCAAGTAGTTCGCGAAATTCGCGACATCGGCATAGCTCCGAGTCCAAGCAAAAACGGCGCTGCGAAAGGCGCCGAAGTTGGTAAACCGCACTAAAGTGTTGAGAAAGGCCGCGTTAATTCCGGGAAAGGATCGCCATGCGGTGGAGTACCGCATCGTGACCTACTGAGACTACTTCCACCCTCCATGCGGTTCAATCCTCAAAATCCGTTTTTTTGCGAAGTTCGAGGAGTTGGTCTCATGCTCTGCTCTCCCCAGAGCCCTCGAGCCCTCGCGGCCCATTACCGCAGCAGGGGCGCCAATTCTCTCGCCAGCCGCTCGATCATGGCCGAAGAATGCGTGGCAAAGACCGCGATTCGCAACAGGCCGGCCGGTCCGGCGCCCGCATAGTGCCCGACATAGGCGATCGCGATTCCGGCCGCGAGCAGCCGGCTTTGCACAAGCTGCATCCGCTCGGCGGCCTCGCCCGGCGGAGAGTCGAGCTCCAGGGCGATCACGGGCGTCGGCTCGTCGAAGACTTCGGCGCCGGCCGACCGGAGCGAGGTTCGAGCCAGGGCGATGTTTCGCGCGAGTCGCTGGCGAAGTTCCGGCTCGCGGGCCGCGATTTCCAGCGCCTGGGCCGTGGCGGCCGCCATCGGGGCCGGAGGGGCGCTCGCCGCGCGATGCCAGCCGCTCCCCGCCCGCACCCGCGAGAGAAACCGCTCGCTGCCCGCCACCACTCCGCCATAGCCACCAATCGCCTTGCTGAGCGTGGCCGATTGGAAGACGCGAGTCGATCGGGTCAGCGGCTCGTCGAGCGCGCGGTTGATTTCCGGCGCCGCGACGCCGGCCAGTTCCAGCGAACCGCGGCCCGTGGCCCCGAGCGTCGCCACGCCATGCGCGTCGTCGACCAGCAGCATGCCGCCCTCGAAGCGATCGAGCACGTCTAAATAATCCGTCACCGGCGCCAAGCGGCCGCTGGCCGAAAACACGCCATCGGTCAGCAGGATTGCATGCTGGCCGACCCGCGCACGCGCGGAAAGCAATTCGCGCACATGGTTCGGATCGCGATGGCGAAACACCAGCGGCGGCCGCTCGAGGCTCGCCAAGCTCCGGGCCGCTTCGCGCAAACTATCATGCGCCGCTTCATCGATCAGAGCCAAATGCACGTCGGGCGCGACGCCGCGGCGATCGCGAAATTGCCAGCGTAGCCGCTCGGCAAATAGAGCGATGCGTCGGCCCCAAACCATGCGGCGGCTCGCTCTTCCACCTCGCGCACTGGCGCGCAGTCGCCAAACAAGGTGCGACTCGTTGCGCAGTGCGAGCCGAACCGAGCCGCCGCGGATTGCAGAGCTTCGATCACGCGTCGATCGCCCTGAAGACCGAGATAGCCCGAGCCGGCGAAATAGAGAAACTCGCGACCGGCGATGCGCGTGCGTGCGCCTGGCGGACTTTCCATCAACCACGGCCGGGGCGGCGCGTTCGCGCCCTCGCGCTGGTCATCCATGCGCCACGCTCCAGTTCGACGCCACGCGAAACTTCGTTGCGGCGAGGCGAAACGTCGGCAACCCTCCGCCGACTACCACACCGGCGGCGGATTGCGATCCTTGAAACTGCTCCGCTGATGCCAGTAGGGATAGGCCACGGGCCGAGCGCTGGCGGCGTCGAGCTTCGCGATCTGCTCGGCCGCGAGCTCGAAATTCACGGTGTCGAGATTCTGGCGCAACTGCTCTTCATGGCGCGCGCCGATAATCACCGTTGCCACGGTCGGCCGCCGCAACAGCCAATTGAGCGCCACCTGGGGCACGAGCTTGCCGGTTTCCTTGGCCACGGCCTCGAGCGCGTCGACGACTCCGAAGAGATATTCATCGTCGATCTGGGGACCTGCTTCGGTCGACTTTTTGCCGTGCAGCCGACTGGTTTGCGGGAGCGCGACGCCGCGACGCACCTTGCCGGTGAGCCGCCCCCAGCCCAAGGGACTCCAGACCACGGCGCCCACGCGCTCGGCGATCCCCAGCGGCATGAGCTCCCATTCGTAGTCGCGCCCGACGAGCGAATAGTAAGCCTGATGGGCCACATAGCGAGCCAGTCCATGGCGATCGCTCACGGCGAGCGATTTCATCAATTGCCAACCGGAAAAGTTCGAGCAGCCAATGTAGCGAATCTTGCCGGCGCGCACCAAGTCGTCGAGCGCGTGCATGGTCTCCTCGATCGGCGTCATCGCGTCGAAGGCATGCAACTGGTAGAGATCGATCACATCGGTTCCCAAGCGACGGAGACTCGCCTCGACCGCTTGGGCAAGATGAATGCGCGAGGAGCCGACATCGTTCGGTCCGGGGCCGGTGCGAAACGTGCCCTTGGTCGAGATCAACACCTGATCGCGGCGGCCTTTGATGGCTCGCGCCAAAATCTCCTCGGCCATGCCGCCGGAATACACATCGGCCGAGTCGAACATGTTGAGTCCGGCCTCGAGGCAGATATCCACCAGGCGCGTGGCTTCCTTGGCCGTGGTCGAGCCCCAGGCCTTGAAGAATTCGTTGCCGCCGCCAAAGGTGCCGGTGCCGAACGAAAGCACGGGAACCATGAGGCCCGAGCCGCCAAGTCGTCGATATTCCATGACGAAAAATCCCTCTGGAGAACAGCGCGGCGGGAGAAGATCAGCCCTTGATCGCGGCCATCGCTTCTTGGGGAATATTGAAATTGGCCGACACGCTCTGCACGTCGTCGTGGTCGTCCAAGCGTTCCATGAGGGCCAGCACCTTGCGGGCGGCGTCGGCGTCGAGATCGACGGTCGAGGTGGGAATGCGACTGATTTCGGCCAGTTCGGGTTCGATGCCCTTGGCTCGCAGGGCGGCGTCGACCTGGCCGAAGGCGCTCGGGTCGCAGGTGACTTCGAATTTGTCATCGACGCGTTTCACGTCGTCGGCGCCATGTTCGAGGGCGAATTCGAGCAGCGTGTCCTCGTCCATCACATTGCCGGGAATGAGAAACATGCCTTTGCGCTCGAACATCCAAGCCACGCAGCCGGTGGCGCCGAGCTTGCCATCGGCCAGTTCGAACACTTTGCGAATCTCGCCGGCGGTGCGGTTGCGATTGTCGGTCAAGATTTCGCAGAGCACGGCCACTCCGCCGGCGCCATAGCCTTCGTAGAGCACTTCCTCGAGATTGCCGCCTTCCATCTCGCCCGTGCCGCGTTTGATGGCCCTTTGGATGTTTTCCTTGGGCATGCTGATCGCCTTGGCCGCGTCGATGGCGTAGCGGAGCTTGAGGTTCGCGTCGGGATCGCCGCCGCCGGCCTTGGCCGCGACGATGATCGCCTTGGAGAGCTTGCTCCAGACCTTGCCGCGCTTGTTGTCGATCAGCGATTTCTTACGGGCAATGTTGGCCCAGTGGGAATGTCCAGCCATGGTTTCGACTCGCGTTCACGATGAAAAAACAGTTGAATTTCAGGGGTTCTTGCCGCGAGCCAATTTGGCTTTGATCGCGGCGATCTTTTGTTGGTCGGGCTCTTTCTCGTCTTCCATTCGCTTGACCGCGCTTTGCCAAGCGGCGTCGGCCGCCGCGGCGTGGCCGGCTTTGTCCTCGGCGTCGCCCAGGTGCTCGAACACCGTGGTGTCGGCTTTCGGATCGGCCGTGGCGGCCGTGAGCGGGGGAATCGCCTCGCGGTAGCGGCCCAAGCGAAACAGCGCCCAGCCCAGACTGTCGAGGTAGGCCATGTTCTTCGGCTCGGCCTTCACCGCCACCTCGATCATGCGCAGCGCGCGATCGAGATGTTTGTTTTCGTCGGCCCAGAGATAGCCCAGATCGTTGAGCGCGCCGATGTTTTCCGGAAATTCATCGAGCACCTGCTCGAGCCATTCCTCGGCGGCGTCCATGTGGTGCTCGGCGACTTCGATATTCGACAGCGCCGATCGCGCGTCGCGGAGCGCCTCGCGGGCATCTTCCGAATCGTGGTTCGCGTCGAACTTCTTGAGCAGCGCCTGGTAGGCTTCTCGCGCGGCGTCGTAGCGCTTGGCGTGATAGAGGATCCACGCCCGCCGGGCGTGAAAACGGGGGTTATCCTTGCGGGCTTGGGCGGCCCGATCGGCGGCGGCCAAGGCTTCGTCGGTGTGGCCGGCGATTTCGAGCGCTCCGGAGAGATAAAAATCGAAGGCGGCGTTGTCGGGCAGCGCTTGCTCGGAGATGCCCCGGCGAAAGACGCGAATCGCGTCGTCGGTGCGTTCGGCGATCAAGAGGCCCGATCCCCAGAGAAGCAAAAACTCGGCTTTCTTGTTCGGCGCGGCGGCGATCGCCTTGTCGAAGAACTCGCCCGCGAGCGCGTAGTCCTTGGCTTCGATCGCGAGCATCGCCACGGCCAGCGGCCGGCTGGGGCTGGGGTCGCCATTCGGATCGGCGGCATCTTTCCGCGCGAGATCGGCAAGCTGTCGCACGGTGTCCGGCTCGGCGGCCAGCTTTTTGGCCACTTCGCTCACGGGCGCGAGGCTTTCGTCGCGCGCGGCGGCGTCGCCCAGCGTGTCGAGCAGTCGCGGAATATCGTGTTTGCGCCAATAGATATCGGCCAAGCCGGCGAGCACCTCGGCGGGCGTCTTTTCCGGTTTGCCGTCCAAGAGCCGCAAATACAACTGCTCGGACTTATCCCACTGCTCGGTGTCTTCGAAATGCTTGGCCGCGAAGAAGGTCAGCGGCGTGTTAGGATCGATGGCCAACAGTTGATCGAGCCGTGGGTCGAGCTGCCCCTCGGCGCCGGTTTCCTTGAGCAGCCGCGCCAAAAGTTCATAGGGCCTCAGGCCTTGCCCGCCGGGATGTTTTTCGAGGAACACGCTCAAGCGCTCCAGCGCTTCGGCCGGCTTGTGTTCTTTTTCAAGCACTCGGGCCTGGTTGTAGGCGAACACGCCTTCGTTGGGCACGAGCGAGTTGGCTTTTGCGAAGGCGGCCGAAGCTTCGTCGAGCCGGCCAGCTTCAAGAAATGCCTCGCCGAACAGCAAATACGCGAGATCGCTCTTGCCGAGCAGGCGGCGGCGATGCGAATCATCGAGCCCATATTCGTCGGCATGGTCGAGCGCCTTCACGACTCGAGCGAAGTTCTCGGCCGCCGCGGAGTATTGCTTGGCGTTGAACTCGAGCCGGCCCAAATGCATCCAGAGCGCGGCCTGGCCCGACGAAGGCTTGTCATGGGCTTCGAGCTTCGCCAACCGCCTGAAGAGCCGCAGCGCCGCTTCATGGGCGCCGTTTTCCACCAGGGCCGTCGCCAGCCGCCGCAACGCCACCGGTTCCATTGTTTCGGTGTCGCCCTCGAGCACCGCATCGCGCACCGCCACCGCCGGCTGATCGAGCGAAAAGGCCAGCGACGGAATCTCGCGCAGCGCGGCCGAGCTGCCGGGATCGCGGCGATAAGCCCGTTGATAGTATCGCAGGGCCGATGCGAAGTCTTGCTTTTGCTCGGCGACCCGCGCGGCGGTGAAGAGCGCCTCGGCCTCGACACGATCGGCTTCTAGCCCGGTGCGCGGCTTGAGCGGCGTGAGCGGCTCCACCGGATCGTCGAGATCAAGCGCTCCCGGCTGGCGCTCTGCGCCCTTGGCCGGCGCCGCCTCGTTTTTTGCCACCGGCGCGGGTTCATCGGCCCGAGCGCGGCGCGCGGCGAGCGGCGAAAACCCTGGGCACGATTGCAATAGAGCGAGCAATCCGACAAGCAACGCGGCCCGGCACGAAACGCGTTTCGCGACCGCGGCGCTAGCGGCTCGCGAAACGATCTCCCAGGCGTTACTCGCTTCACGATGCAATTTCGACATGGCGAACCTCCCTGGCCAGCAGCATCGCGCCGCGCGGACCTGCTCCGGGCCACCGCGACAAGCACTCGATTCTCGGCCTCGGTCTCTTCAATAAAACATCCGTGTGGTCCATCGCCCGCATCGGGCGGCGCCCAAACACACTAGCGAGGCTTGCGCTTGGCGAGCACTTTCTTTTTGACTTCGGGCGGAGCCGACTTCTTGGGCGGCTTCGGCGGGGCGGGCTTGCGCGCGGCGGCCGGCTTGGCCGGGACGGCGTTCTTGGGCGGCGGACCGTTCTTGGGCGCCGCCATGCCCGCTCGTAGTTCCTTTTTCTTCGCTTCCACCGGGGCCGCCGCTTTCTCGGGGGCTTTCTCCGCGACTTTCTTCTTCGGCGGCTCGGGTTCGGGCTTCTTGACGCCGCGCTTCGGCAGCCGATCCTTGGCGTCGGGCACGATCGACAGCACGAAATCCCGCAACGTGGACGAGAAGGGATTCGCGACGAAATCGGCGCCGATCGCGTGCAGAAGGGCGCCGAATTCCTGGCCCTTGCTTTTGGGAATCGCGCGTTCGAGCCCCGCGACCGCGCCGCTGGCCACCTCGGCCTGGGTGGCGGCGCCGAGCACGAAGAGCGCTTGCAACGCGCCGCGATCGAGCGGAATCGAGTGCCCACCCAATACGCGCTGCGTGGCGTAGGCCACGGAGAACGGAGTCGCGCCTTCGATCTTTTGCAACTGTTTGACGGCTTGACCGATATTCTGTTTCTTAAACGCCTCGATCTCGAAGGAATACTCCGACTCGAACACGGTCTGCAGCACGCTTTTCAAATGCGCGGCCGCCACGCTCGCGTCTTCGAGCGGGGCCATTACCTCGGCCAACTCGCGCACCGTCGTCACGCGGACTTCGTTCCAATCGAAAAACGATGTCTTGAGCGAGTGAAACACCTTGTCCGCGACTTCCTCGCGATTGTTTTCGAGGCACGTGGCGTAGAGCAGCGACTCGAGCAGCGGCTGCTCGCCGCGCGGCGCGAGATGCGCGTAATGCTTTTTGAGAGCTTTGTGAATCTTGGTCAGCAGCGCGGCGCGGTTTGTGCTCATTCGTCTCTCGAAATCGGTCCAGGAAGCGACAATTCCAGAATGTCCGCTCACCAAGGCATTTTCAAGCCGGGCCGTTCCGGGCGCCGGCGGCTTCTCGCGTTTTTTCTCGTCTCTTCAGGCGAGCGATCGGCGCCAGCGCCTATTCGCTCCGATCCATTTTACCGGCGCCTCCGTTAAGAAAGGCGGCCCCGCCCAACGAAGCGGAGCGTTGTCACGTTCCCGCGCGCCCCGAGGGCGCCATCACTCGGGCCGCGCTTCCCGGGACCCCGACATCGGCCCCATCTCCCCCGGTTCTTCGTCGCCCTGTTCTTCGCCAGCGGATTCTCCGTCGCCCGTCTCGTCATCAATGGGCGGTTCCTCCGCCGCGCGATCGGCGCTCGGCAGTACTTCTTGCAAAATACGACTGATCTCCAAGGATTTCTTGACCCCCAGGTCCAGCACGAACTCAAGCCGGGGCGTATAGCGGGTGTCGATCCGTTTGGCGATTTTGCTCTGTAAAAATCCCGCGGCGCTCTTGAGCCCATGCAAGGCCAATTGCTGACGGCTGTCGCTGCCCATGATCGACACATGGATTTTGGCTTGGCGAAGGTCGCCGCTGACCTCGACCGAGGTCACGGTCACATCGCGCACGCGCGGATCCTTCGTGTCGGCGAGAATGGCCATGCCGACCACCTCGCGGATCGCCGCGGCGACTTTTTGAACGCGTCTGGAGCTCATGGTTCGTTTCGTCGCCGCCTCGGAGGGACGCCCGCGCCGCCACGGAATGCTCCGCCGCCCCGCCCAGGGGGCAACGGGTTAAAACGTGCGGGCAAACTCCTCGACCTTGTAGGCCTCCAGCACATCGCCTTCCTTGAGATCGTTGTATCCGCCCAGCTTCATGCCGCACTCCATGCCTTCGCGCACCTCGCGGGCATCGTCTTTCTCGCGCTTGAGCGACTCGAGCGAATAGTCGCCGATCACCTGGCTGTCGCGCACCAAGCGCACTCGCGAATTGCGCTGAATCGTGCCCGAAAGCACCCGGCAGCCGGCAATGGTTCCCAGGCGGCTGATCACGAAGGTGCGCTGCACCAGGGCCCGACCGAGCTCGAGCTCGCGCTTCTCGGGCTTGAGCATGCCTTCGAGGGCCAATTTCACGTCTTCGGTGACTTTGTAGATGATGTCGTAGCGCCGCACCTGCACGCCGCGCTGCTCGGAGAGCGAGCGGGCGCCTTCGTCGGGCACCACGTTGAAGCCCACGATGATCGCGTCCGAGGCGTCGGCCAAATGCACGTCGGCCTCGGTGATGCCGCCGACCGTGGCCTGCAAGATCTTGATCTTCACTTCGCGATGTTCGAGCTTGGTGAGCTCTTTCTGAATCGCTTCGATCGAGCCGCGGGTATCGGCCCGCAAAATCAGGTTCAGCGTGCGGGTTTCTTCCTTGCCGAGTTGATCGAACAGGTTTTCGAGCGTCACATGGGCCTGATATCCGCCGAGCGTGGCGCGGCGGCTTTGGCTGGCCCGCTTTTCGGCGATCTCGCGCGCCACCGAGATATCGTCGAGCACATAGAAATGCTCGCCGGCGGCGGGCGCTTCGTTGAGCCCGGTGAGATTGACCGGCAGCGAAGGCGGCGCTTCCTGGAAGGTGACGCCCGGCTTGAGCGTGTCGTACATGGCCTTGACTTTGCCGAACGACGAGCCGCAGACCACCGCGTCGCCCACGCGCAGCGTGCCACTTTGCACGATCACCTTGGCGATCACGCCGCGACCCTCATGCAACGCCGCTTCGAGACAGGCGCCCGAGGCGGGCCGGCTGGGGTTGGCTTTGTAGTCGTGCAACTCCGCGATCGTGAGCAAGGTCTCGAGCAAATTGTCGAGCCCGACGCCGGTCGTGGCGCTGGTCTTCACGACTTCGGTGTCGCCGCCCCATTCGGTCGGCAGCAGGTTCGCCGTGGCCAATTGCTGATAGATTCGATCCACGTCGATGCCCGGCAGGTCGATCTTATTAAGCGCCACGACAATCGGCACATTGGCCGCGCGAATATGGCTGATGGCCTCTTCGGTCTGCGGCATCACGCCGTCGTCGGCGGCCACGACCAACACCGCGATGTCCGTCACATTGGCTCCGCGGGTGCGCATTTCGGTAAACGCCTCGTGGCCCGGCGTGTCGACAAACGAAATCTTGCGGCCATCCTTGTCGATCTGGTAGGCGCGAATGTGCTGCGTAATGCCGCCGCTTTCGCCGCCGGCCACATTGATGCCGATGATGCGATCCAGGAGCGATGTCTTGCCGTGGTCGACGTGGCCCAGGAAAGTGATCACCGGCGGCCGAGTTTCGAGCGCCGCCGGATCGTCTTCGCGCTCCGTGGCGGCGGCGAACTGTTGGTCGGCAAAGCTCACCGGATGCCGGACCTCGATTTCGACGCCCAATTCGAGCGACAATTCCTCGATCAGTTCGGGCTCGAGATTCGCGGTGATCGCGATCATGTGGCCCATTTGCATCAATTGACCGAGAATCTGCTTGGCCGGAATTCCGGTGGCTTCGGAAAAGCCGCGGATCGTGGCGGGCAGTTCGAGAATCGCCTTGCTCTTGCGGGCAATGGTGGCGCTGGGCGCGGCGCGACGGTTTCGCGCGAGCGAGCGGCGCGGACGCGAGCCGCCTTCTTCATCCTCGCCGCCGCGACGGTTGCCCGCCACGCGCTTGCGATTGGCCTGACGCTGCTCGCGGCCGCCCAGCAGCGCGGCTTCGCCATCGGCCGCGGGGGCGCTGTTCCACCCCGGGCGCCGCGGCGATTTCCACGATCGGGCGCCAATGGCGCCGGCGCGGGAGCCGGCGACTTGCCGCGACCACCAAAGCGATCTCGCGACACGGGCTTGCCCGATTCGGAAGGCGCCGGCGAATCGCCTTGCGCACTATCCTTTCGCTTCTGCTCGTGCTTGCGAAGCTGCTCCGAGAGCGGCCTGCGCCGGCCGCGCGACTGGCCCTGAGAGCCTCGATCGGCAATCGCAGATCGGGCTTTTGAGGCGCGGGCTCCGCCGCCGGCGCTGGCGCCGTGGGCTGCGAGACCGAGGGCAATGGGGCGAACTTCGGCCCCGGACCCGACTTCGAGCCCGCGGGACGCGGACCATCGGCCGGCTTTTTCCTGGCCTTCGAGGCATCGGAAGACGGCAGCACCGGCACCCTATCGGAAAGGCTCGGCGGCGCCGAAAACTCGGGCCGGCGCAGTGGCTGCGACGAAAGCGGCGCTTCAACCGGCGCGGGGGGCGGAGGCGCCTCGCGCTTCGGCGGCGGAGCGACCGACGGCTTGGGAATCGCCGGAGGCTTCGCGGCGGTGGCCACGGCGGCCGCAGCCGCCGCCGACTTTGCCGCGCCGCCAGCCAAATGCGCCTTCACGCGGTCGACCTCTTCGTCGGTCAGACTCGCCAAGGCCGAGCCCTTGCCGGTCACGCCCGCGCTCGTGCAGATATCGACCAGCACCTTGCTGTCGAGCTTCAGCTCTTTTGCTAATGAATAAATGCGAACGGCCAAGTTTCACTTCTCCGACGCCGGGCAAGGCGACCCACCAGGTCGCCCACCACGCGGCGTAAACCCTCGATAATAACTCACTTCATGACCAAATTCTCCCTCATGAGCCCTCGCGACCACCAAGGCCGATTGCTTCCAGGCAAATCTCGCGGGCATCGCGGCTTCTCGCGGCGCGACCGCCCGAACGAAGTTGGTCCAGTTCGTCCGAACGGGAATTCGCGGCGCCGCTATGCCGAGTTTCCTTCGACCGGCGCGGCGCCGCCCTCGGGCTCGCGCGCGTGGGCCGCATCCGTCGCGGGACCAGACCCCTCCTGGATCGAGCTCGCCGCGGCGCCCTCGGCCACCGCGGCGCCCGCGTCCGCCCCGTTCAAGGCGGCCTGCAGCTTTTCGGCGGCCTCGCGTTCGAGTGTTTCGGCCATGGCGGTGGCGGTGTCGATGGCGCTCTTGCTCGCGCTGTCGACGACGCTCGATCGCCGCAGCTTGTTCGGCCTCCCGCGCCTTGACTTCGGCCTGCGCGACGATTGCGTCGGCCTGCGCTTCGGTCAACTCACCCATCTCCATCAAGGCGTCGGGCTCGATCACCTCGAGATCATCGAACGACAAGAACCCTTCGCCCACCAACTTTTCCGCCAGGCCATCATCCACGCCCTCGAGCGCCGAGAAGCCGCCCACGGCTCGCTCGATCGACTCGTCGAGTTCCTCGCGGGTCATGATCTCGATATCCCAGCCACAGAGCTTGCTGGCCAGACGCACATTTTGCCCGCGGCGGCCAATCGCCAACGAAAGCTGATCCTCGCGCACCAGCACGATCGCCCGGCCGAGCATCTGACAAAGAATCACTTCCTCGACCTCGGCCGGCTGGAGCGCGTTGGGCACGAGAACCTGCAAATCATCGCTCCAGCGCACGATATCGATTCGCTCGCCCGAGAGCTCATCGACGATATTCTTGATCCGATTGCCGCGCACGCCGACACAAGCGCCCACGCAGTCGACCCGTTGGTTGGAACTGCTCACGGCCACCTTGCTGCGGTAGCCCGGCTCGCGGGCCATGGCCCGCACATTGATCACGCCATCGGCGATTTCGGGGATTTCCTGCTCGAAGAGCCGCTGCACGAGTTGCGGTCGGGTGCGGCTGAGAATCACCTTCACGCGGCTGCCCACCTTGCGGACTTCGAACACCGTGGCCCGCACCCGCTCGTTGGCGTGGTGGGTTTCGCCGGGAATTTGCTCGCTGCGAGGCAGAATCGCCTCGACATTGTTGAGCTGCACCGTGGCGGCGCCGCCTTCGTAGCGATGCACGACCCCGGTGATCATCTGGCCCACGAGATCGTGGTATTCGTCGTAGAGGGCGTCGCGCTCGGCTTCGCGAATTTTTTGAATAATGACCTGCTTGGCGGTCTGGGCGACGATGCGCCCCATCGTTTCCTCGGGATCGAGTGGCGTTCCATTGTGCGTGCCGCTGATCGCGCCGTCCTTGCGATCGATCGCGACGACGATATCTTGGTCCTCGCCGTATTGCTTCTTGGCGGCCGAGATCAGCGCGGCCTCGATCGCCTGAAAGACGATCTCTTTGTCGATGTTTTTATCGCGATGAATGGCATCGACGATTCTAAGCACTTCGGTGGCGTTCATGGGGTAATTCCAGGCCGGCCCCGGGCTTTTCGCCGGGGGCAAGCGATTTCGAATTGTCGGTGCGGCGGTGACGACGGTTCGCGGCTGCCGCCGGCCCAAGGGCCAGTCAACTGCCCAAGAAGGGTCTAATCCCCGCGTTCCCTCGGCGAATTTGTCAATCTTCAATCGCAATCGGCAGCGCCCGCGACTTGCGCCCTGCGGGGCGCCGATCGAATTCGAGCACGAGCCGTAATCTAGTGAAGATATCGGCCTAGCCCGGGAGTGTCAACCCACGGACGCGCGTCCCCAGGGCCAATCATTGTTCTAGTCTAGCGGAAGTCTCCCGCGTAGGATGAGTGTGTACGTGCGTCCACTCACCTTTATTCTGCTGGAGATGCTTGCATGGCGACTGCCGAAGCAACGAGTCTGCTCGATTTCTTGTCGCGGATTCCCGATCCTCGTGGGCGGCGGGGGCGACGCTTTTCGCTCTCGGCCATGATGGCCACCGTGGTTTGCGGAATCCTTTGCGGCCACCGAGGTTACAAGGCGATCGCCGATTGGATCGCGTCGCAGGACCGAAAAATCTGGTGGTTGCTGGGCTATTGGCGCAAGCCTCCTTGCGCCAATGCCTTCCGTGATCTGATCCTGGCCCTCGACCCCGTGATTTTAGAGCAGTGCGTGCGAGAATGGGTCGAGTCGCAACTGGGCGAGGTTGTGGATGAGGCAAAGTTGTCCGCCGTCGCGATGGATGGCAAGTCCCTGTGCGGAGTGCTGAACGCGCACGGACGGACGGCCCATCTGCTGTCCTTGTACGACCAAGAAACCGGCTATGTCTTGAGTCAGATGGAAGTCGATGGCAAGACCAACGAGATCACCGCCGCGCCGGAACTCTTGGAAACGATCGTCTTGAAAGGCCGCGTCATCACGGGCGACGCCCTGCTGTGTCAGCGCGAGATCTGCCAGAAAATCATCGACGGCGGCGGGCATTATCTCCTGGCGGTCAAAGACAATCAGCCGACTCTAATGCAGGCCATCGCCGCCGAGTTCGAGCCGGCCTTTTCCCCCCTATAACGAGAAGCAACGCCAATCCCATCTCGATGTCGCCGAAACGTTGAACAAGGGACACGGCCGACGAGAACATCGCTCTCTGCAAGCTTCGACCCGGTTGGCGAAGCACTTGGATTGGCCCGGCCTGGAGCAGGTCTGCCGACTCGACCGCACGACCTGGCGCAAGGGCATTCAGACCCACGAAGTGGCGTATGCCATTTCCAGCGCCACGACCCAAAGGCTCGGCCGCCGACCTGCTGGGCTGGTGGCGCGGGCACTGGGGCATCGAAAACAAGTCCCACTGGGTTCGCGACGTGGTTCTGGGCGAGGACGCCTGCCGAATCCGCAAGGGCAGCGCGCCCCAGGCGTTCAGCACGCTCCGCAATGCGGGCCTTACCCTCCTACGATCGCTAGGCTGCACCCAAATCGCCCAAACTCTGCGAGAAAACGCCGCCCGAGTCGACCGCCTCCTCACCAGACTCGGCATCTTGAAAGAATGAGCGACCCTGCCCGCGTCCCAGGGTCGCTCGGTCGCTCGGGACCAGTTCAGCTTTTGCGGGTTGGGGGGTGGATGTGGAAACGTCAATAGGAGAATTCGGGGTTTGTGTGGTAAGCTGGGCGAGGTGGATTTGATCGGTGAACGAAACTTGCTTAAGGAGCGCTAGGCATGGACGCCGCGATGCAGGCCCGCGAGGCCAGGAGGAAGGAACTTTTGCGGGAATTGGCCGAACTGGGAATCGAGGAGATGGTCGAGCAGGGGGTGTTCCTCGGCACGCCGCACTATAGCGTCATCGAGCGGTATGCTATCACGCTCGGCCGCGAGTTGAGCCGTGAAGCCCAAGAGCGAGCGATGCGTGAAGTCGCCGCGAGCTGCCCGACGGAAGCGAACTGCCCCACCTGCGGAGCGTCGTGCGGCGTGCAAACCGCAACGAGGCCGGTCACCAGCCTGGATGGCCGGGTCGAGGTGACCGAGACGACCGCTTACTGCGACCGCTGCCGGTGGTCTTTTTTTCCCTCAGCGGTTGACGTTGGGACTCGATAGCCGCGAGGTCACGCCCGAGTTGACGCGAGCCGTAGTCTGCCTGGCCGCGGAAGTCCGTTCGTTCGAGCGCGCGGAAGTGATCACCGGGCAAGTGCTGGGACACAAAGTTCCCTGCAGCACGATTCGGCGTTTGGTGAAACAGGTGGGCCAGGAACTGGCCGACGGGAAGGCACTGCCGGCGTCCAGCGACGATAAAAAAGTCGTCAAGGAAGTCGTCGTGCCGGCGGCGGCGGTGGTCTCTTGCGACGGCGGCCGCATTCGCACACGCGAGCCGGGCCAGGGGCGCGGCGTCGTGCCGTCGGGCGAGAAAGGCTGGCGCGAAACGAAGAACGCTTCGTTCGAGCGAATGTCTCTCAACCCGCGGCATGTCGCGGACGAAGACGCTTGCCCCGAGTTGCCGACTTCCTTTCGCATCGCGAAAAAAGTGGCGAATATCGCGGAAAAAGCGGTTCCCCGCCTCGATTCGCCCGGCGAAGAATCCGCCGCCGAGAAACCCCGCCGCGTGAAGTACGAAGGCCCGCGGCGCGTGCTGCGCACGGCGCTGAGCAGTATGTCCTGCTCGGAGGATTTCGGCCCGCTGATGCGGCGCGAAGCCCAGCGGCGCCGGTTCTACGATTCTCCTTTACGGGTCTTCCTCGGTGATGGCCTGAACTGGAACTGGTCGATCTGGAAAAAACATTTTCCGACGTTCACGCCCGTCCTCGACTTCATTCATGCGATTCAATACGTTTACCGCGCGGCGCTGGCGCTGGCCGCCAACGATGCGGAGGGTTGGTCGCTCTATCTAAAGTTCGTCACCTGGTGCTGGCAAGGCCAGGTCGATCACGTGATCGACGAGATCAAGCAAGCCTGCCTCGCGCGGGGCATCGACTGGGAAGATACGAAACCCAGTGACGCGGAGAAACCGCTCGTCGACGCCGTGCGGTACTTGACGAACAATCGCCAGCGGATGGACTATCCCAGCTATCGCCGCCTGGGCCTGCCGGTCACCAGCGCGCCGATGGAGTCGCTGATCAAACAGATGAACCTGCGCGTGAAAGGGACCGAAATGTTCTGGGACGATCCCGACGGAGCGGAAGCGATCTTGCAGCTCCGCGCCGCAGCCCTCAGCGACGACGGCCGGCTCAAGGACTACCTCTCGCAACGCCCCGGCCACCCCTTCCACCGCCGCTCCACCCCCCTCGCCACCGCCGCATAAGCTGAACTGGTCCCGGGTCGCTCATTCTTTCAAGATGCCGAGTCTGGTGAGGAGGCGGTCGACTCGGGCGGCGTTTTCTCGCAGAGTTTGGGCGATTTGGGTGCAGCCTAGCGATCGTAGGAGGGTAAGGCCCGCATTGCGGAGCGTGCTGAACGCCTGGGGCGCGCTGCCCTTGCGGATTCGGCAGGCGTCCTCGCCCAGAACCACGTCGCGAACCCAGTGGGACTTGTTTTCGATGCCCCAGTGCCCGCGCCACCAGCCCAGCAGGTCGGCGGCCGAGCCTTTGGGTCGTGGCGCGCTGGAAATGGCATACGCCACTTCGTGGGTCTGAATGCCCTTGCGCCAGGTCGTGCGGTCGAGTCGGCAGACCTGCTCCAGGCCGGGCCAATCCAAGTGCTTCGCCAACCGGGTCGAAGCTTGCAGAGAGCGATGTTCTCGCCGGCCGTGTCCCTTGTTCAACGTTTCGGCGACATCGAGATGGGATTGGCGTTGCTTCTCGTTATAGGGGGGAAAAGGCCGGCTCGAACTCGGCGGCGATGGCCTGCATTAGAGTCGGCTGATTGTCTTTGACCACCAGGAGATAATGCCCGCCGCCGTCGATGATTTTCTGGCAGATCTCGCGCTGACACAGCAGGGCGTCGCCCGTGATGACGCGGCCTTTCAAGACGATCGTTTCCAAGAGTTCCGGCGCGGCGGTGATCTCGTTGGTCTTGCCATCGACTTCCATCTGACTCAAGACATAGCCGGTTTCTTGGTCGTACAAGGACAGCAGATGGGCCGTCCGTCCGTGCGCGTTCAGCACTCCGCACAGGGACTTGCCATCCATCGCGACGGCGGACAACTTTGCCTCATCCACAACCTCGCCCAGTTGCGACTCGACCCATTCTCGCACGCACTGCTCTAAAATCACGGGGTCGAGGGCCAGGATCAGATCACGGAAGGCATTGGCGCAAGGAGGCTTGCGCCAATAGCCCAGCAACCACCAGATTTTTCGGTCCTGCGACGCGATCCAATCGGCGATCGCCTTGTAACCTCGGTGGCCGCAAAGGATTCCGCAAACCACGGTGGCCATCATGGCCGAGAGCGAAAAGCGTCGCCCCCGCCGCCCACGAGGATCGGGAATCCGCGACAAGAAATCGAGCAGACTCGTTGCTTCGGCAGTCGCCATGCAAGCATCTCCAGCAGAATAAAGGTGAGTGGACGCACGTACACACTCATCCTACGCGGGAGACTTCCGCTAGACTAGAACAATGATTGGCCCTGCAAGCAATCCCTGTTGTCAACCATTAGAAATGTCCCCATTGGGCGTTCAATAGAAATGTCCCCGTTGGTTAAAGGGTTGAAGGGGTTTTTGGAAAAGGAAAAATTGGCTGCTATCACTCCGGCTCGCTAGCGCTCGCCTCCGTGATAGCAGCCAATTTTCGCGGCCGGGGGTCGTCATCCGGTGGCGACAAGATCGGGCTCTTGGAAGGTCGTGGGAGCGCGTTTCCGGCCCCGCCAAGGGTGGTTGGCGGCTGGGCGTTGGCCTTGGCTCGAACCGGTCGGTCCGGTCCGTTGCGGACGCTTGCGCGCCGCCGGCGGACGAACGTCAGCCGCTGTCCAAGTCCACTCGCGGCCGCCCGAGAAAATCCGCAGCCGCCCATCGGGCTGTTGGCACACCTCCACTTTCTGGCCGGGCTGGACGAAAGGCGCCGACTCGGCGGGCAATTGCAAGAAACGGTTTCGCCAACGCATCGTCCAGTCGAACTGCACCGTGCGCAGTTCGCGCGCCGAGAGAACCCGATCGAGGTCCACGCCCGCCGGCAGCGGCCGATGGGCGTCGCTGGGGTCGGCCGCCGATCGGCCGAATTGTGTATTGAACTCGCCCAGGAACGTCTCTTCCAAGAACGCATTGGCGCTCGTCAGGTCGCTGATTCCGAATCGCCGCAAGGCCTTGACCAGCCGATCTTGCAACGTGCGGTTGACCCGCTCGACGCGACCTTTGGCCTGGGGGCTGCGGGCCAGGATCAGTTCCACGTCCAGCTCGCGCATGGCCCGGCCGAACTGCGTTTCAGGCCGCTTTCCGCGGGCCAGCTCCTCCGGCGTCGGCTCGCGATCCGCACGATAAATGCTAGCCTGATCGACGTACAATCCCGCTGGCAAGCCGTGTCGGCGGACGTAACGGCCAAACGTTTCTTGTGCCGCCTCCAACGTCTCGGCTTCGAAGAACCGGGCGTAAATCGCGCCCGTCGCGTCGTCGATGATGACCATCAGCACGGCCCAGCCGCGGCGTCCCTCGAACCAGTCGTGATGCGAGCCGTCCATCTGCTCCAAGTCGCCAAGCCGCGGACGCCGCGGTCGGCGGCGGCGGTGCTTGGCCCGCCGTCGCTCCCGGGTCCACAGTCCCGCCGCAAGCAACCACCGCCGCAACGAGCCCGCCGAAACCCGCAAGCCGTCTTCGCTCGCCAGGCATTCGGCCGCCAAGGTCGGCCCGTAGTCCGCGTATTTCTCTCGAAACAGCTCCAACGCCCGCTCCCGTTGCTCGCTCCGCCGGCCACGGTTGCTAGCACGGCCACGCAGGCCATGCGACAAGCCGGCCGTCCCATCTCGCTGGTAACGAGACCACGACCGCTTGGCCTGGCGATAGCTGATCTTCAACTGCCGCGCCGCCTCGGCCAAACTCCAACTCTTATCCAGCACGCGACCAAACGCGGCCAAACGCCGCAACTCCTTGACGCTCATCGTCCATGTCTCCATCGCAGCCTCCTTTCGAGGCCGCGACAATGGGGACATTTCTAATGAACGCCTATGGGGACATTTCTATTGGCGCATGACAAATCGCGATTTTTCAGCACTCGACGCCTTGGCAATGGTCGGTTAGAATCCATGTGGCCGAACGATGGCGAACATATCGCGGGGTGGAGCAGCCCGGTAGCTCGCGAGGCTCATAACCTCGAGGTCGCAGGTTCGAATCCTGTCCCCGCCACTTGTTTCCGCGGTAGCGAAACTTCGCTACCGCTGGGGGTTATACGAAAAGCCAGGGTCCCAAGGACCCTGGCTTTTTTCGTGGAACCAGCCTCCGCCTACCCCCTGGGAGAGGACAGGGCGACGGGTTCCTCGTAAGTCAGTGGGCAGCGCGAGGAACTGCGGAAGTTGCCCGGATCGGTCCTACGAAAGCCGTTATTTTGCGAGCCGCGGCGAGCTTTGCTCGGCGCTGGGCGAGGCGGGCAAATGCCACGAAGGCATTTTTCTACTGGCTGGCAGTGCGACGGGCGAACAAATCAAGAAGGCATTTTTTCCTCCGCGCCCAATCGGGTAAAATCACCGGCGCCGTGGATGCGGCGATCGCCTGGGATAAGCAAATATCAAATCTGTTGACTCACGCGGTTGGTAAATGCGAACAGCCCAAGACTTATCGAGCTGGGCAGATCACCGAAGCTCTCGCTGACGCCTCCAACCCAAACGAGACTCCTATCCAGTTCCGGTCGAGGCAAAACGAATGACGCTGTTCGTGCAATCACCCCCGTCCGTGACCGCCGCTTCATTCCTCTTGCCTTCGTCGTGCCCGCCGGACCCGCGGCGCCGCAAGCCGGCGATCCCGGTGGCGGCCGGCCTAACTGTTTCCCGTCTGTCGGGCGACCATGTCAGGCGCCGCGAAAACAGCGCGTTTCGGCTTGCCTTTGGTCGCGCCCAGGCCCTAGACTCGCGGCTGGTCGGGCGGGCGCGACGAGCTCGCTCGCATTGCCAAAAAAGATCGACTGCCATCGCCAACAAACACCCTCGCAAGCGGAAACCCCGATCCGTGTCGCATGAACGTCTATGGGCGCCCTGGCGCCTGGGATACATCAAGCAAGCCCAAACGGCCAACGCCGCGCCGCGCGCGATTCCGCTCGCCGAGGGCGGCGATCCCGACTGTTTTCTCTGCCGCGCCGCCGCCGAGCCGCCCGATCGCGAGAATCTGGTTGTTCATCAAGGGCGCCAGAGCCTCGTCGTGCTCAATCGCTATCCCTATAACAACGGACATTTGCTCGTGAGTCCCCGGCTGCACAAAGCCGGCCTGGCCGATCTCACGCGCGAGGAAATCCTTGAAATCCACGAGCAAATGACGCGATTTCTCGGGCTCTTGGAACGCGAGCTCACGGCCCAAGGGTTCAACGTGGGCCTGAACCTGGGGCGCGTGGCCGGCGCCGGCGTGCCGGGGCATTTGCATTGGCACATCGTGCCGCGATGGATGGCCGACGCGAATTTCATGGCCACGGTGGCCGGAGTGCAAGTCATTCCGCAAGCGCTCGAGGCGCTGTGGGACTTGCTGCGCGAGGCGCTGTGCGCGACGCGAGTATTTAAAGCGCAAGCCCGACGTGCGCCGCATTTGCGAAGTGGCGCCGCCTTCACCAATTGGGGCCGTGGGAAACGACTCGCATGGCGCTCCCCGACATCGTCTCCTGGCCGCTTTCCGCCGAGGCTCGCGAACGCGCGATCTTGGCGCCCTATGCCATGCATGGCCGTGATTCGGCGGGCCGCCGCCATGCCGAGCCGCCGCATCCCTATCGCGGCCCTTTCCAGCGCGATCGCGACCGCATCGTGCATAGCTCGGCCTATCGCCGGCTCAGCTCCAAGACGCAGGTGTTCGTGGGCGTCGCCGGCGACTATCATCGCACCCGGCTCACCCACACCCTGGAAGTGGCCTCGGTCAGCCGCACACTGAGCCGGGCGCTGGCCTTGAACGAAGACCTGACCGAGGCGATGGCGCTGGCCCACGATATCGGCCATCCGCCGTTTGGCCATGCGGGCGAGGCCGCGCTCGACACATTGCTGGCCGCGGTCGGCGGCTTCAGCCACAATGCCCAAGCGCTGCGGATCGTCGAGGAACTCGAATCGCGTTATCCCGATTTTCCCGGCCTGAATCTCAGCCTCGAACTGCTCGAAGGGCAGCGGTATCGGATCGACAAACAGCCTGGCGCGCTCGGCCCGCTGCTCGAGGCCCAAGTGGTCGACGCCGCCGACAGCATGACCTACGACACGCACGACGCCGACGACGCGCTCGAGCTGGGCCTGGTGGAGCTCGGCGATCTGTTGGGCCTCGCGCTGTGGCGCGAGGCGGCTCGGCGCGTGCGGCAGTCGCACGCGGCGCTCTCGAACAGCGAATTGCGGCGGGCCGTGTTGCACGAACTGCTCGATTGGCAGGTGAGCGATCTCGTGGCCCAATCGGGCCGACGGCTTTTGGAACACGGAGTCGCGAGCGCCGAAGCCGCCCGGCGAGCGCCGATTCTGATCGCCCCCAGCCTCGAGCTCGCGGAGCAAAAGCGGGAACTGGAAAGCTTTTTGTTCGCGAGGGTCTATCGCCATTCCGAGGTTTCGCGGCCTTGCCAACTCGCCCAGCAGCGCATCGCCGAGCTATTTGCGATCGTGGCGGCCGATCTCGCGTTGCTGCCGCCGCGGTATCGAGCGCGGGCCGAAAGCCAAGGGACGCAAAGTAACGGGCTACTGCGAAGCGTGGGCGATTATCTGGCCGGCATGACCGATCGCTATTTTCAACAGGTCTACGAGCGACTGGCCGGCCGGTCGTTCGACGAGCAGCGGTCGTAGCGTGCGGCCTGGGACATGCCAGCGCCGCGGTGGGCGATTCTTCCGGCGGCGATTCTTCCGGCGGCGTCTGTCGCCGGCCTCGCCGTGGGTTTACAATAGGATTTCGTGAGCGGGGGGCCGAAGCGGCGCCGGCGGAGCGGTTTTTTTTACCGTTTGCCCCGCGAAGGCTTTAGATTTCGTTATCCGCGACCTCGAATCGGCCCGCCTTCGCGCGGGTTCCTGCCCACCATGGCTTTAGTCATTCTGCGCTGTGTCTTCTTGATGGTCGCGGCCGGCCTGAGCGTGCAGCTCATTCAGTCGCCGACGACGCCCAAGGACCCCGCCTGGGCGCCCTGGGCCGTCATTTGCGGGCTCCTGGGCCTCTCGGGCCTCGTGATCGCGGCCGATGTGCTGGTGCCCCGAAAGAAAATCGACACGGTGTCGGCCGTCTATTTCGGCCTGATCATCGGGCTCTTTCTTACCTATGTGCTCCGGCTGGCGCTGAGCCCGGTATTGCCGGCGTCGTCGACCTATTCGCAGTGGGCCGAGACACTGCTGGCGATGGTGCTTTCCTACACCTGCATCAGTCTACTCTTGCAAACCAAAGACGACTTTCGATTCATCATTCCCTATGTCGAATTTGCCCGCGAGGTCAAAGGCAATAAGCCCTATGTGCTCGACACGAGCGTGGTGATCGATGGCCGCATTGCCGATGTGATGGAAACCCAGATCATCGAAAACCAATTGGTCATGCCGCGCTTCGTGATCTCGGAGCTGCAAGCCATCGCCGATAGTTCCGATCGCCTCCGCCGCGGGCGCGGACGCCGGGGACTCGATGTGCTCAATCGCATGCGTTCGAATCCCGAGGTCGATCTCAAGATCCACGATGCCGAACTGCCCGAATTCGCCGGCCAGCCGGTCGACCTGAAACTCGTGTTGCTCGCCAAACATCTCGGCGGCAAGGTGGTGACCAACGACTACAATCTCAACAAAGTCGCCAAGCTGCACGGCGTGCCGGTGGTGAATCTCAACGATCTGGCCAACGCGCTCAAACCTGCCTGCCTGCCGGGCGAACATCTGGAACTGCGCATCGTGAAGGCGGGCGAAGAGGCCGGCCAAGGCGTGGGCTATCTGGAAGATGGAACGATGGTCGTCGTCGAAGGCGGACGCGAACGGCTCAATCAGCATGTGCGCATCGTGGTGACCAGCGTGCTGCAAACCAGCGCGGGTCGCATGATCTTCGGCCGCTTTGAAATGATTACCCGGGTTCTGGCCGACAAACACGCCGAATCCACGACCTCCGGCTGATGCGCTCGCGCTGTTGGCTAACGCTCGCTTTCGGCCAGCAGGCTTTCGAAGCGGGCTCTCATCGCCTCGCCGCCCAGGTCGGGATACGTCTTGGCCACGATCCGAACCGCCGCCGCCGCGGCGATCTTATTGCCGAGCGCGAATTGCGTGTGCGCGAGACCGTAGCCGCGCGAAACCAGCGCGGCGATCCTGGCCGGCTTTTTTGCTGCACTTCGCGCCACTTGTGAAGCGCTTGCTTGCGCTCCTCGCGACCGCCCGCGCTCAACAGCTCCGCCAACGATTCTTGCAGGGCGCCATCGGTCGGGCGATCGTGCGCGAGCGTTTCGAGCAGCGCGAGGGCTTGGTCGTAGTGGCCCGAATCCGCGAGCGCCCGAGCTCGCCCCAGATCGACTCGCCGCAGTTCCTCGGTCGAGAGCTCTTTGCGCCGCGGCTCGATTGCGTCGAGCGTTTGCAATTCGAGCCGCGCCAGGCTCGCGCGGACTTCGGCCGTCGAGGATTCCGAGTACTGGGCCAACGATTCCGAGAACGCCAGCAAACTTTGGGGTGTGGCGGCGCCGAGCGTCGCCAGCAGCCGCGCGGCGTCGGACTCGCGGCCCGCGCTGGCCAGCGCCACCACTCGCAGCCGATCGGCCGCCAAGCGCCAAGTAGCCGGCGCGTTGCTCGCCGGAAGATTCTCGCGCTCGGTTTCACCGACCGCGGCATTGAGAAGCTCGACCGCTTTGGCGGGCCCGTCGCCGCCGGCCTGGAGATAAAACTCGGCGGCCCACAGCGCCGCTTGGCGCCGCACGACAGCCCACGCCTCGGCAGGGCCCGCATCGACCGAATCTCCGGCGGGCAAGTTCCCGGCGGCTACCACCGTGGGACGCTCGGCGGTCGTCCAACTAGCGAAATACCGCGCTCCATCGGCGGCCAAGGCCCGGCGGTCGCTCCGTGGCTCCGCGGGCTTGGCCGCGAGCGCGCTGCGCAGCGCGCGGGCCGTGGCGTCGATTCCCGCGAGAAACTGGGCATGGCCGGGCGGAATCCGCCGATAGGCTTCAATCGCCGCCTCGAAGCGCCGGCCACTCTCGCGCGATTGGCCCAGCCACCAAGCGGCCTGCCCCAGCGTGGGACTCGTCGGCCAGAGCCGCAAATGTTCCTCAAGTAGCTGATCGTATTCCTCGCTCGCGGCGCGGCGCCCGGCGGCATCGCTGTGTTCGGCGAGCTGCGCGGCGTCGTAAGCGGCCAGCAGATGCGCCGTGTCGGCGCGGGCATGGCTGGAAATGCCCGCGCCAGGTCACGGAACCGATCCGTCGCCTCGCGCCAGTGGCTCTGCTGCTGCTCGATCGAGGCGGCCAAGAAGGCGGAATCAAACGCGTGGTCGGTCGATCCACTCTCGGCGCGAGCCGCGCGGCCCGATCGTAAGCCGAGAGCGATTCGCCCAGCCGTCCGCCGCGGAAGTAGCTGGCGGCGGCTTGCGTGAGCGTGTCGTAGTTTTGCGAGTCCGGATCGGCGGCGATCGTGGCGGCGATGAGCGTCTCGGCCCGGCGCATCCAATAGGCGCCAAACGATTGGGTCATGAACCGCGTTTGCTCGGCCGAGGCCTGCCGATACTTCTCCTTGAGCGCCGCATTGGTTCGCGCGCGTGGCCCACAAGCGGCCGCATAGGCTTCGAGCCGCGCGAGGCTCAATTCCGGCCCGTCGCTCGTGGCCGGCGGTTTCAGGGTCGCGACGAGCTCGAGCGCCCGATCGATATCGCCGGCCGCGAGCCGCTCGCGAATGGTTTCGGCTTCGAGCCGCCGCCGCGCCGGGGCGGGCGGATCGGCTTCCATCGCCGCCGCCAAACGCCGCTCGGCCGCCAAGGTTTCGCGCAGCAGCCCGAGGCACACGATTTCATCGAGCCGGCTGTCCCAGGCCAACGGCGTCGTGGGTGGAAGCTCGGCGAGCGGCTTGAGTAGCTCACTGGCCGCGGTGAGCGAATTGATCCGATCGGAACTATCGGGCAAATATGTAAGCGCCTGATTGCGATAAGCTCGCGCCAGCTGAAAACGGCCATGGGCGGCGAGCGACAGCAGTTCCGCCGTGGTCCATTCGCCCGGCTGCGCGCGGCGCGCGACTGCGCCGCTGAAGCTCGAGGGCGATCCGCTCGTCGAGCAACTTGAGCTGTCCCACGGCGTCGCGCAGCGCCGCGCGCGCCGGCTCGAGCGCCGCGGTCGATAGGCCGCCGACTTCCGCTTCCTGACGTCCGAGCTCGCCGAGCGCCAACGAGACCATCGCCCGCTGAAGCGCGAGCGGCAGGGCCCGCGGATCGCGCGACCGAATTTGCAGTTGCGCGTTGATCACGCGCTCCGCCTCGCGGCCCAGGGGCGCGCGAGCGGCAGGCGGTGATTCAACCGCGCGAGCGGTAAGGGTTCTCGCCAGCTCGATCGTGATCGCGCCGCGCTCGGCCTCGGGCAGATCGGTTCGCGCAAGCCGATCGCGACAATATTTCTCGGCCAAGTCAAATAGCCCCCGGCTCCGCAGGCCATCGACGAAGCGTTCGTCGTATTCCGCGGCGCCGCCCGGAGGCAAGAGAATCAGTTCGCCGGCCGCCAAGACGTGGGCCGGCCACGCAACGAGCGGCGCGAGCGCCAGGGCGCTCCACAACCAAATTGCGGGAAGGGCGCGAATTCCGGCCGGGGCGCGAATTGCGGCCGGGGCGAAACGAGCTTGTTTGGCGCCGTTCATGGTCGGCTCCCGCTCGGGCCAAGTTTCATGAGCGCCACTCCGGCCTCGGGCGAACCGGAGTATTGATCGACCAGTTCGCGATAGATGCGAGCCGCCGCCGCGGTTTGCCGCCGCTGCTCGAATAGTTCGCCCACGCTCAACAGAGCCGCCGCCGCTAATTGTCTCTCTCGCGGGTAGAGAATCGGCAAATGCATGAGCGCGAGCGACGCTTCCTCGGGCCGCTTCTTGAGCAACGCCATGCCGACCAAGAAATACGGCCCGGAGCCGCAGTGGCGCCGGGCAATGATCGATCGACTGCAAATGCTCGATGAGTCGCGCGTCGCTTTCGGCCGCCAGCGTGGCGCGCACAATTGGGCCTGGGCCAGCCATACCACGCCCGGAGCGTCGCTCGCCGTGAGCCGCTTGAGCTTCTCCAGGGCGGCCGGCTGTTCACGGGCTCCGAGCAGAAAGCTGGCGCCGACCAGCGCGCTCCATGGCGATTTATCGCCGCGAATCCAGTCGGCGGCCGTGCGCTCGAAGGAGGGCGTGGGCTGCGTCGGCGCCAGCAAAGCGGAATGCAAGCGAGCTCGTCCACGCTCGGCCCGCTGGGAACCAGCACTTGCACGAAGGTTTGGGCCGCGACCTCGGCGCGTCCCAGCGAGCGCTCGCACCAGATCATTTGAGCGACGATCCGCCGCCGCAGCCACGCGCGACGTTCGCCCGCGGCGCCGAGCGCGTCGCGATAATGGCCGAGCGCGGCCGAATAATCTCGAGCGGCGAAGCGATCGTCGCCCGCCCGATGGGCCTCGGAAAGCGCGGCCGCGACGGACTGCGCTTGGTCCCAAGGCACGCGCCGCTCGCGACCGCTCGCCAGCCGCAGCCGCAGTTCATGTCCATCGTCGTCGACAATCTCGCCCAGGAGTCGGGCACTGCTCGCGGCGCCCTCGACCGGCTTGAGCACGATCACATCTTCGGCCCGCGCCCGCGAACCAGGCCGGCGCCCACCACCAGCGCCAACGAAACGCCGAGCGAAATATTGCGCCAAAAGCTCATGTGCCATGACCGGCGAGACGCGAGCCGCGGCCACGGCGACTTAACGCGCGGCCGGCAGCGTGGAAATGTCGACATAGACATGCTTGCCGCCGTTGCGCTGGGCGAGTCGCACCAGAAAATTGTTTGAATCGATCGGCGGCCCATAACCAAATTCGATCGTGTTGATCATCGAACCGCGATTGATTCGCGCGAGGCGATCCAACTGATCGTTCGAGAGCCGTGGTTCGTCGGCGTCGGTAAGAAAGAAGATCACATCGGGTCCCATTCGCAGCGCCAGCGACAGCGCCTCCTCGTGTTCGGTGCCGCCGTCGGCCGGGGTGGCTTCGATGAATCGCGTGGCCAGATTCACATTCTGGGGATTCGCGAACACGAGCCGGCCCGGCGCTCCGCTGAGGTTAAATATCCGCGGATGCTCGTTGTAGAAGATGATTTGAAATTGATGCGTGGGGCCCAGATCGCGCAGGCTCGCGATCAATTCGCTCTTGGCCGCGGCCATGGGGGCGCCGCCGTGGCCATCCATGCTGCCCGAGCGATCGAACACATAGACGAAGCGCGTGCCCTCGCCCTCGACGCCGAACACGCCGGTGCGCGCATAGCCGCCCCGCGCGCCGCGAGCCGGACGATTCGAAGTTCCCGCCCCGCGAGCCGAGCCCACGCCTCCATGCTCGAGACCCGAACCTCCCAGCGGCGCTCCGGCCGAAGGCAACAGGCTCGCCAGATCGACCGGCGGCCCGCCGGCGAGCGCCGCCAACGGCGCGGGCCCCGCCGAGGCGCCGACGCCCAGGGCCGTCAGCGGATCGACGGATTTTTGCGCGCTGGTCGCGGTGTCTTGGCTGGCGACGTTTTTAGCGGTTGTGTCGGCGGGGGCGGTGGCGTCGCGCGGCGTTTGCGAATCGGCGGCGAGCGAGGTCTCGGCGGCGGATGTGTTCGCGTCGGGCTTGGCGGCGCCGCTGGCGGCTTCCGGCGGGTCGTCGGCATAGAATTGGCCGGTGCTCGCGGGCAGGGTCATGCCGAGCGTGGCGTCGCTGTCGGCATTCATGCCAAATGAGGTGTCGATGAATTCTCGCTTGCCGATCCCTTCGGCCGCTCGATGCATTCCGAGCCACCCGCCCATGAAGCGCACATCGAGCGCAATCGCGAGAAATACGGCCAAATGCAGCGTGGTCGAGAGCAGCCAGGGCAGCGCCCGCCGCGCGATGCGCAGCACTCGATCGTTCGCTCGCGGAAGGCGGCGAACCGGCGGCGCCAACATCCGCGCGGCGCTCAAGGCGATCGGCGGAGCTGTAAACGAAAGAGCTTGCGGCATAAGGTATTAAGAGGGGCTGCCTCCTGGAATTCTAGGTCGCTCCCCGGAGCGAGTCAACGCGGAAGTCGCCTTGGCGCCCTTTTACGCAAACCGTCCTGAGGTCTATCGTTACGCCACCAATTGCCGCACTGGATCTGGGGCGACCCTCCGAATTAACCACGGGCTACCTTGTCATGCCCGAAATTGGTGCACAACAATAATCAAACGCACTCCGCAGACCGACAAGGGGAGCAGGCGATACCGCCACAAACACCGCGCGACCTCATGAGCGTGGCTCGTCAACGGCTTGCAGCCGCCGAAGTGATTTTCACATATTTGGCCCTCACGTTGGAAGCGCAATACATCGGCGGGTATTCCGTCGAATGTGCTTTGAAAGCGATCGTATTATCCGCTACCCCCGAGCATGATCGGAGCACGACGTTAGCTGAAATTACGCGAGGATCGGCGAACCATCGCCCCGAGCATCTGCTCGGTCTATTACGAGATCGAGGGGTGGTTCTCACTCGCGAGTTGGCTGGGCGAATGCGGCGGTTCGACTGGACAACGGATTTGCGATACGAGACGGGCCGAAAGGACACCGGGGAAACCAGAGGTTTGCTCAGCACGTCGCGGCAGATATGCAACTGGGCGGAGTCACGAATATCATGACCACATCGACGAATTCGCCTTGGGAATCGAGACGCACCGATGAAACACGTATGGTCGAAGAACGTTTGGAACAGCAGTTCGAGCAAGTCGACGCCTATCGCTACAACTCAGCTTCGATCCGGCTGCGAGTTATCGATCCTCGCTTCGAGGGAATGAAGCGCGAGCAGCGCGACGACCTTGTCGAACGGGAGATAGACAAACTACCGCCGGAAACGCAAAGGGACATCGTGACTCTATTCACATTCGCGCCCTCAGAACTCGTGCAGACGTCGACCGCCCTGCGCGAACGATTCCTCAATTTGGAATTCGACGACCCCAGCCTGTCGATGCTTTAGAAACCGACGAAGGCAAGGTGCGCCGACGAAAACCACGTGGCGGCCTCGCGCACGTTGGATAGGCTTCAATCCGCCAGCCGGGCCGCCGCCAGGGTGTTCGCCAGGAGCATCGTCACGGTCAGGGGGCCCACTCCGCCGGGCACCGGGGTGATTTGACTGGCCACTTGGCTCACGCTCGCGAAGTCGACATCGCCCACGAGCCCGCTCGCCGTGCGATGGATGCCCACATCGACCACCACGGCGCCCGGACGCACCATGTCGGCGGTCACGAGGCCCGGCTTGCCGGCGGCCACGATCAGAATCTCGGCCCGGCGGGTGATCGCGCCGAGATCGGGAGTGCGACTGTGGGCCACGGTCACGGTGGCGTCGGCGCCGGCGCTGCATCATGAGCAGCGCCATCGGCTTGCCCACGGTATCGCTGCGGCCGACCACCACCACTTCGCGCCCGGCGGTGGGAATAGCATTGCGCTCCAGCAATTGCTGGATGCCCAGCGGGGTGCAAGGCACGAACCGCGGAGCGCCCTCGACCAGCCGACCGACGTTTTCCGGATGAAAGCCATCGACATCTTTCAGCGGACTGATCGCGTGGAGAATGCGCGTGGCGTGCAAATGCTTCGGCAGCGGCAACTGCACCAGAATGCCATGCACCGGCTCTTCCTTGGCTTTGTTCAGCTTCGTGATCAGGGCCAGCAGTTCGTTTTCGCTCACCATGCCCGGCAAGCGATAGAGGCGGCTTTCCATGCCGGTGCGGTCGCAGGCGGCCCGCTTGTTGCGCACATAGACTTCGCTGGCCGGATCGTCGCCCACCAGCACCGCGGCCAGGGTGGGAGTCTCGCCATTGTTTTCGATAAACTCGGCGACTTCGCCGCGCAGCTCTTCTTGAATCTGCTGGGCCAGTTTTTTGCCGTCGAGAATGCGCGCGGTCACGGGCAATGCGCCTGCGAGGAGTATGTTGCCGAAGCCACCCGATTCAAACCCACGATCCGAGATCGGGCGTCGCCATATTGTAGAGCAATCGGGCGCCGCTCAAAAGTCCCGCCCGGCCTCCTTCGCGCGGTCGGGCGTCGCGGGGCGTGCCACACTTCTAGCGCCCTCGCTGGGGTAGTCGCTCGTCGCGGGGCGAGTCATAATGCCCTCTAGGGGGATGATCGCTCTTTGCCGCGGCCCAAAACCGGCGGGCAATTCGCCCAAGGGCCGCTCGTCGCCAAGCGGCAGGCCAAAACCGCCGCGGCCGTCCTCGCGCGGAAACCCCTTGCCCGAGCCATTTCCGGGGAAACACGCTCTCGCCATGATCCAATTCGAAAAAGTATCGCGGCGCTACGGCAGCAAAGTGGCGGTCGCGGGCCTCGATCTCGAAATTCGCCGCGGCGAGCTCTTCGCACTGCTCGGGCCCAATGGCGCCGGCAAGACCACGACCATCAAAATGGTCGTCGGCCTGTTGCGGCCCACCTCGGGCACGGTGCGCGTGTGCGGCCACGATGTGGTGACCGACTGCCGCAAGGCGAATCGGGTGTTGGGCTATATTCCCGATGTGCCCTATCTCTATGAAAAGCTGACTGGCCGCGAGTTCCTGCAATTCATCGCCGATATGTACGGCCTCGATTCCTCGCTGGCTTCGCTCCGCATGCAGCAGCAGATCGATGAATTTCGCCTCTCCGATTTCGTGAACGATCTGACCGAAAGCTACTCCCACGGCATGAAGCAGCGGCTCGCCTTCGCCGCCGCCATGCTCCACGATCCCGAAGTGCTCGTGATCGACGAGCCGATGATTGGGCTCGACCCGCAAAGCATTCGCTTGCTCAAAGACCTGCTGCGCGCCGCGCCTCGACCGGCATGACGATTCTGATGAGCACGCACCTATTAGGCATGGCGGAAGAGATCGCCGATCGGGTGGGCATCGTCGACCGGGGTCGCTTGCGGTTCCTGGGCAATGCCGACGAACTGCGCCGCGTGGTCGGCTCCGATTCGACATCGCTTGAGCGGCTGTACCTCGACTTCCTGAGCGCCCCGGCCCAAACGCACGCCGATAGCAGCGCCTCGCACTCGAGCGCCGCCTTGCACCCGAGCGCCGCCTTGCACCCGAGCGCCGCCTTGCACCCGAGCGCCGCGGCGCATTCCGACACCGCCCACCGAATCAACGGCGCCGCGGCATCGCACGGCGACAGCGCCGAAGGCAATCGCCAATCGTCCCCGCCAACCGATGCCGCTTAAGCGGAAGTCACCGCGGCCGAATCGCGAACCTCAACGACCGATTGACGTCGCACGGTGAATGACATTTCGATGGTCGTGCTTTACCTCAATTTGTGTAGAGAGTGGTTTTGCAAAATTCTTGAAGAGACAAAAACGATCGAGTATCGCGATAAGACCGCATACTGGAAAAAGCGGCTCATCGGCAAGCGCTATACACATATCCGGTTTCGCAATGGCTATCAGGCGGTTGCTCCGGAGATGATCGTCGAGCTAAAGAAGATCAGGGAAACGCCCTCCCAGTACGAACTCTGCTTGGGAAAGATCGTCAGCAAGAAAAATATCCGCCTACTGAAATAAGTGGCCGGCATTAAAGAACTTCCCCGCCCTCGCTAACGTTTCCGGTTGTGATTGGAAACAGGGCTCGAAAGCGCGTCCTCCAAGCTCGGGAGACTATTTAATCTCGGCGCACGACCACGCGGCGGGCCGCGTTATTCAGTTCGTGTGAGGCGATTGCTAGAAATCGGCTAGGCGGGGCGTTCGGCGTTGAATGCGGGAGTCGGGCAGGTAGAGTAGATGCCTTCGCACGAAAAAAGGGCAATCCGCTCGCAGGTCGACTTGTGTCTCGCCTCGCCCAATCGTCCTTATCTCGTCGCTCGCCCTGGTATCGCCGCCGGCTGTTGGCCGTTTGCCTGGTCTTGAATATCACGACGCTCGGCGATTTCGCTCGCGCGCAGCCACAAATCGCCCCCCAGCGTCCGACTCCCGGCGACCACGCGCCGGCGGTGCTCCAGGTCCATGAATTGGCCGCGGAGAGACTGTCGGCTATCGTGCCCAACTCGCTAGCGCCGCCGCTGGCCAACGATCGAAATTTGAAGCTCGGCGGCTTGAGCGATCTGTGGCGAGCGCCGGGCGACCCGACCGATGAGCTCTGGGCCATCACCGATCGCGGTCCTAATCCGGAAATCGAGGTCAACCACGAGAAGCGGCGCGTGTTTCCCGTGCCCGATTTCACTCCGCTCATCGTGCGTCTGAAACTCTCGGGCCACGAAGCCCAAGTCGTCGAGAGGATTCCGCTCGTGACGCCTCGCGGCAAGCCGGTCACCGGCCTTCCGAATCGCGAGGCCGATGGCGCCGGCTACAGCTTCGACGGAACCCAGCGATTGGCGTTCGATCCCAATGGCCTCGACCCCGAAGGAATCGTGCGCACCGCGAAGGGCGACTTCTGGATCGCCGAGGAATATGGTCCCTCGCTCGTCAAGGTCGACTCCACCGGTCATGTGCGGAAACGCTTCGTGCCCGGCGGCGTTGCGTCGGCGGGCGCTGATTACCCCGTGGTCGAGGCGCTGCCGGCTGTTTATGCGCGGCGTGAAATCAACCGCGGCTTCGAGGGTTTGGCGATCGAACCGCGAGGTCGAATTCTCTTCGCCGCCATGGAAAGCTGCGCTCGACAACGCCAAGCGCGAGGCTGTCCGGGCATCGAGCGCCGCGCGGATCCTGGCGTTCGACAGTCAGAAAGAACGCGTGATCGCCGAGTATGTCTATCGCTTCGAGCCCGCCGAAGCCCATGGTCCCGGCGCCACGGCCCACGCGATCAAGATCGGCGGCCTCGTGGCCTTGAGCGCCACGCGGTTGCTGGTGCTCGAGCACACGGATCGCCAGGCAAAAATCTTCGTGATCGACATCGGACGGCGCGACGCTCTGTCGGCCGCCCTTAGCGAGGCGCATGGCGACGCCAGCCTGGAAGCGATTGCCGATCTCGCGTCGGCCGGCGCTCGACCGCTCGCCAAGCGGCTGATCGCCGATCTGGGAGCATTGCCCGAGATTCCCCACAAGCTCGAGGGCCTCGCGATGATCGATGCCCACACCTTGGCGGTGATCAACGACAATGACTTCGGCTTCCACGGCTTCGATGCCCGAGGCGCCGCCGTAGCGCAAGACAAACCAACGCAAATCGTCACACTGCGTCTGCCGGGAACAGAGTCTCTCGACCGAACCGGCCGCTAATCACGCATGTCGCTCACGCGAAAGCCGAATCGTCGCCTGGCGCGAAGCACACTCATGGTTTGATTGGGATCGTTTCACTCAGCGGGCGCTGGCCCCAGACCATGCGCGCGCCTTCGCCCGTGAGTCGCAAATACCAATCCGCGGGGCGCCCTTCATAGGTTAAGAACCGGGCCTCGACCGGTGGCGTGTTCGTCACTTTGAAGATCGCGGTGCCTTCGTCCACCTCGTCGAACATCGCCACGTAGATCGTGTCGGGCTTCAGCCGCGCCAGCGCGACGAACTGTTCCCAATAAAACTCCCCGCCGCGACGAGCGATCGTCGTCGAGCCGGGTGGGCGCCCCTTGAGATTGTCCCAACTGAAGCCCGGATACACGACCGGCATCCACATCGCGCCGCGCTCCTCGCACTGGCGTTTGTCTTCGGCCCAGGAGTCGGTCGCGGCATGGCGATCGCCGCGCGCGTCGGTTGTGTAATTGCCCACATTCCAAGGCGCATAGGCCGGCAGGCGACGATGAAAGGCTTGCCACTCGGCCTCCGGATTTCGCCGCCAATCCCAATCGCCGCCGCCCACGAGAAAAGCGGCGTCGGGCCCGTCGGCGGCGAAGAAGTCGATCAAGCGATTGGCGACTTCGGCCGTCATCGCATTTTGGGCGCTGTTGGCATAGAAGCCCCAGATTTGGACGACCGGCCGCCCCTTGTGGTGCAAATAACGATCCTGCCGCACCACGCCCGCCGCGACCAGCCGCTTCCAGTCGGCGGCGATGAGATTGAAAATCTGGTCGGTCGGCGCGCCGGCGATATCGTAGGAGATTGCCCACGCCCGGCCGGTTTTTTCAGCCGCCGCCGCCACATGCTTCAGCACGCGCGACCGGCTGGCGAAACGATGCTGCACCGGACCGCCGGGCAGATCGACGATAAAATGTTGCAGCCACGCCCCATCGATGCCGTGGTCGCGCATCCAGCCAAAATGGCGCTCGACCGTGAGCGCGTTGTCGGAGCTAAAAAGCGCGGCCGTGCGCCCGTCGGAAAAGTGAAACGCCTTCGTGGGATACAATTCCTCGGCGCTGTATTCGCTCACGTCGGGCCACATCTCAAAAGCGAGCGTCTCGGGCAGCAGCCGCAAATGATCGCGGCTCCAGTGGATCCAGCCTTGGTTCGTGGCGTCGCCCGGACAGCGAAACCAGCCCTGATAGCCGCACATCACGCGTCCCTTGAGCGAGGTCGCGTCGGCCGGCGCGGGCGGGGCCCCTTCGCTTGTCGCCGCGACGATCAGCCAACCGCCGATGATCGCGAGACACATCCGGAGCAACCTCCGACACGCGATCGAGTGGGCGAGCAATACATGGCGATTGTTCACGAAAAGCCTTGGAAAGGGTTGCGGAAATCGAACAAAGCCGACGCAATCGCGGTCAACCCGACGGCGATATTATGCGCCTCGCGCGGGCATTTTGTTTGCGCTCCGCCAGCGCGCTGACTGGAGCATTTGGGCACGCGGGCCCGAGACGCGCCGCCGCGCTTTTTATCGCCCGCACTTATACTGCGACAAATCGCCGCGCTCAAGCCGCTGGCGATTTTAGTCGTGAGTCCGCAAGAAATAAATGAGACAATCGAGCGAACTCGTGCGATTCCCCTCTCGCGGCGCGGGTAACTAGCAGAAGCACAATGCATACCAACCGTCGCGCGAGGCGTTCGCTGGGATTGTGGACATGGGGCGTGGAGAAAAACCCTCCGAATTCTCGAATACGGAATATCTTCATGGAAAATCCGGCGAGTTGGTCTACAATCCTGGGACTCGCCATGGCCAAAGCGGCTCGCGAGATTCATGTCGCTCGCGATCGAACAGAGGACTCGTATGAAACTGACAGGATCGCTCGGCTATGCGATCGGCATTCTCTTGCAAGTGGCCAACGGTTCCGATGAAGGGCCGATGACGGCGGCGCGCATTGCCCGCGGTTGCCGCTTTCCGCCGCGGTTTTTATATCGAATATTGCGACGTTTGGTCGACGCGGGCCTGCTCGAGGGCACTTCGGGTCCCGGCGGCGGCTACCGGCTCGCGCATTCGCCGGCCGAGCTCACGCTGTTCGACGTGGTGGCGGCCGTCGACACTCCGCCCGAGCCCTCGCTTCTGCGCCCGGTGCGCACGAGCCACGCGGCGGCGATCGACGAAGTGAACGCGATCTCGGCGCTCTCGGCCGAACGCTTCGCTCGCGATTTGCGTCGCAAGAAACTTTCGGAACTGGTCGAGCTGGCGGCGGCAAAGCCGGCGGCGGCGAGGGGCAAGGCATCGCCAGCCGGGGCCAGGACCAAGGGGCCCGCGAAGGCCCAGGCGCCCGCCAAGGCATCGCGCGGCAAGCAGGGCGGCGAGAAACCAACCGGCGGCAAGAAACGGCCCGCGACAAGCATCGCCAAGAGCAAGAAAGCCCGCTCGTCGGGCGCTCGCGGAAAAAGCCGCTGAGCCCGGCCCCGGAGCGAATCGGCCGCGAATGCATGCTCCCGCCCGCTAGTGCCATGTCATGGTTGAAATGGCGAATTGGATTCGTTTCGCGGCGCCATGCCCACGGTCCCGCGTGGGCATGAGGACCGTGCGTCGCGCTTGAAAACGTGCCCACGCTGGGCGTGCATGGCGCGCGAGCACACGGGGTTACGTATCATTTCCGCCATGACGGAGCGCTCGATTTCGCGCTCTATCGTCGCGCGAAAAACAAGCCGCTCGTCCCGCGCGTGCGAGCGGTGATTGCGAATCAAGTTCGCACCCCCCTCGAACACCAACTCCGTCGAGCTCGCCGCGACCCTCTTTTTCAAGGGAGTCGAACGATCGAAACAGGTGGCACCACACGATCGGGCCGAGCGGCTTGCGGCAATGCGGAATCACGAGCGATTGAAGTATCCGAGCGACGCGTCACGACGCGCTAAGTAAACGGCTACTCGAGCGGCTGGCGACCAGCGGCGCGCCTCGAGCGGCGTTTTCGGCCGAAGGGATCGCCGAATCAGACCATGTCCTTCAAGCTCTTCAGCGGGCGCACCTTGATCTTGGTGCTGGCCGGTTTCGCCGCGACATCCATCAACTCGCCAGGCTTGAAGGGATTGGGAACGCCTTTCTTCGCCGGTCGGGCCGGAATCTTCTTCTTTTCGATTTTCACCAAGCCGGGAATCGCAAAGGCGCCGGGGCCCTTGGCGCCCAAGCTCTTCTTGATCTCGCCCGAGAGCGCTTCGAGCACCGACGACACTTGCTTCTTCGAGAGGCCGGTGGCCTCGGCGATCGCGTTGGTGACTTCGGATTTCGATGGCGCTTTCTTCGCAGCAGCCGGGGGGGCTTTCGCCATGGTCGTCAATCCTCCTCGCAAATAATTAGGGGGTTCGCGGAACAAACGATCGTTCTCGCCACTGAGCGGAACGGGATGATTAAAATCGACGCTGACAAAAATGCAAGCCGCAAATCGTGGTTTTGCCGGCAAAATCGCGGATTTTTTCGGGCCGCGCACGTGTTCGGCGCTCTTGGTTCGGGGGTGGAGTTCGATGATCGCGAGCCGCGCGCCGCCTCGTTTCCTTCGAGAAAAACACGCTGAAAATGGCGAGAGGCCGCCGATGCCTAACTCCAACCAATGGAAAGACTTGCTCGACGCCAAACCGCGAGGTACGATAGCGCTCATGAGATGATTTCGACCGCGCTCCGCAAGACGCTTCTTCGCTCGATGTTCCGAAATATCACGATCGCCGGTTCGCGGTTCTAGACGCCCCGATAAACTTTCGGCTGAACTTTCCGCGGCCCGCGAGACACCCATTGCCAGAGCGGGGCCGTTTCAAGGAAGCACTCCGGCGCTTGCAACCGCGCTTCGATTCCGCTCCGCGAACCTTTGCCCCGCGACACGCTGCAACGCGATCGACTCCGCCACAAAAAGCCAATCGACCCCAAAAGCCAATCGACCCAGAGGAAGACGTCATGGAGCGACGGACGCCACGCCGCCTCGATGCGCTGATTCGCGACAGGGCGCGAGCGCTCCGCGCACAACAAGGCCCAAGGCTCGGCGCAAGCGGCCCGAGCGCTCGGCGCGAAACAGCTTTGCCCGCGGCTCTGTTTCTTTTGGCTCGCGATATTCGCGGCCTATTTCGGCTTTGCCGCCAGGGCGCATTGTCAGCAATTCGCCGTTCAGGCCCAGCAGACCGAGGCCAACGAAAGCGAGAATCTCGAAGGCGTGTTCTTGCCGCCTGATCGCCATGCCAAACAGAAGCTCGAACACGCCGCCGAGAGCGTTCGCAACCATCAATACAGCGACGCCTCGGAACGACTCGGCTCGCTGCTCGAAAGTCCCGAGGATTATTTCTTCAAGCCCGACCCGAGCGAGACGGTTTATCGCAGCCTGAAAGCCGAAGCCGGAAAACTCATCGGTCAAATGCCGGCCGAGGGGCGCGAGTCCTACGAACTGCAATTCGGCGCCCGTGCCCGGCACATGCTCACCGAAGCGGTCGCGGCGGGCGATATCGCCGCGGTGTCGGATGTGGCTCGAGTATTCTTCTACACGAAGGCCGGCCAAGAGGCGACGCTGCTCGTGGCCCGCGACCATTTGGATCACGATCGCCCGCTGGCGGCGGCGCTATTATTCGATCGGATGCGCGCCGCTGGCGCGAGCGAGCGATTCGAGCCGCTGCTCTCGCTGTCGCTGGCCACGGCTTGGGTTCGCGCCGGCGCGAAAGACAAGGCCCAGCAAACGCTCGTGCAGCTTAAGCGGCAAATGCCTCAAGCCGAATTGCGCGTCGGCGACCACTCCGTGCGCTGGTTCAACGATCCCCGCGACGCGCTCGCGTGGTTGGCCGAACGCGCCGGAGTCGAACCGCGGGCGATGCGCGACGCGACGGCCGACGAGTGGATCCTCTCGCGCGGCGACGCCGCCCGCAACGCCGCCTCGAGCGGCGGCCAACCGCTGCTGAATCGTCGGTGGAACAAGCGCACCGCGTTTGACGATCACTCGGTCGAGGAACCAATCAAGCAATTGCGGCAGAAGTTCAGCGACGAAGACTATGTCGCGCTCCCGAGCTTGCAACCGCTGGCCGTGGGCAACGTGGTGCTGGCCCGCACCGTGCGGCACATGGTCGCCATCGACTTCGAAACCGGCAAATACATCTGGGCGAATTCCTCCGGCGCCGACCGTTCGTTCGAGCAGATCGTCACCTCGGGCCGCGGGGCCGTGGCGGGCGCTCCCACGCAGTTGCAAGCCGGTCTCGAGCAACGCATGTGGGGCGACGCGATCTTCGGCAATATCACGAGCGATGGAGCCCAGGTCTATTCGATCGAAGACCTGCCGCTAATCGAGGGCGCCAATCCCCTTTCAATCCGCTTCAATGCCGCTCAGATCGCGATCAATAATCGCCGCGTGATCATGGCCAATGGCCGCGATCTATCGCGCTCCGGTCTCCGCTCGAGCAATCGGCTGATGGCGCGCGAACTGAAGACCGAAGGCAAGTTGAAATGGAGCGTGGGCGGCGCCTCGGGCGACGATGAGCCGCAGCTCGCCGGCGCGTTTTTCCTCGGCCCTCCCTTGCCGCTTCTGGGCAAGCTCTATGTGCTCGCGGAAATGAAAGGCCAAGATATTCGCCTCTTGGCGCTCAATCCCAAGACCGGCCGGCTCGAATGGTCGCAGCAACTCGCGGTGGTCGAGCTCGGAGTGATGATCGATCCGTATCGCCGCGGGGCCGGCGCCGTGCCCTCGTTTGCCGATGGCATTTTGGTGTGCCCCACTTCGGCCGGCGCGATCGTGGCGGTCGACCTCACCACGCGCAGCCTGCTCTGGGGCTATCAGTACCCGAGAAATCCGCAAGGCATTTACTTCAATCCTCGCGCGTTCAACAACGACCCGTTCGGCAATGGGGCCGATCGCCAAAACGGCGACCGCTGGGTCGATAGCGAAATGATTTTGGCCGATGGCCATGTGCTCGCCACGCCGGTCGAGGGCGATAAGCTCTACTGCCTGAATCTGGTCGATGGCGGTCTCGCTTGGAAAGCCGAGCGTGGCGATGGAGCGAACGCCAGCTATCTCTACGTGGGCGGCGTGAATCAAGAGCGCGTGCTGCTGGTGGGCCATCGCCATGTGGCCGCGCTGCGACTCTCCGACGGCAAACCGCTCTGGGGACCTCTGGAACTGCCCGGCTCGGCCACTCCCAGCGGACGCGGTTTCATGAGCGGCTCTTCCTATTTCCTGCCGGTGTCGACCGCCGAAATCCTGGAAATCGACATGGGCAAGGGCGCGATCGTGAATCGCGCCCGTTCGCGGTCGGGTGTCGTGCCGGGCAATCTGATCTGCTTTCGCGGCGATGTAATCAGCCAGAATGTCGATTTCATCGAGGTCTATCCGCAACTCGCCGCCCTCAAGCGCGAGACCGAGGAGATTCTGGCCCGCAAGCCCGAAGACCCCACGGCGCTCGCCCAGTCGGGCGAGATTCGCCTGGACGAAGGCAAAATCTCGGAGGCAATCGCGCTCTTGCGACGCTCCTATGCGATGCGCACCGACGGCGCGACGCGCGAGCTGCTCATCGAAAGCGTGCTCGCGGGCCTGGAGTCCGACTTCGCCGCGAACCGGCAAATTGCCCAAGACCTCGAAAATCTGCTCGAAACGAAAGAGCAACGTGGTTCGTTTTTGCGGCTGTGGGCGATCGGGCTCAAGGGCTCGGGCGAGATTCGCGCCGCCTTCGACGCGTTTCTCAAAGTGGCCGACGACGAACGCGCCCTTGGCCAACTCGAATCGCTGGGTGAATCCTTGCAGGTGCGTCGCGATCGCTGGATTCGCCGCAACTTGAGCGATCTGTGGAAACTCGCCGGCGACGATGATCGGCGCTATATCGAATCGACCGTGATTGCTCGTATCGATGCGGCCGGCTCGAAAGAATCGCTCGAAACCTTGCTGGGCCTGTTTGGCAGCTTGCCTTCGGCCGATACGGTGCGCGAGCGGCTGTCGGAAAAGCTCGCCGGCTCCGACGCCTGGCTGCGCCGCGAACAACTTCTCCTGCGACTACTCAAGTCGCCCGATCCCGAGCGAGCGCGCACGGCGACAGCCCAGTTGGCGGCGCTCCTGCGCGAAGCCCATCGTCCGGACTTGGCGGCGATCTACTATCGCCAATTGGCCGGCCCGCTGGCCGAGCAAGTATGCGAGCAAGGCCAAACAGGCGCTCAAATCGTGGCCGCCTTGCCGGCCGATAGCAATGTGCGGCCGTTTTTGGCCGAACCCAAGGCATATCCCGTAGGCGTGGTCGAACCCAAGATCACTGGCGGACGCATGCTCGGCGGCCGAGTGCAAGCGTCGTATGACTTGGACCTGCGCGGCCCCACGGGGCCATTCTTCAACACGATCAACCTCGCCCTCGATCGCCAGCAGTCGTCGCTCGTGGGCGAAGACGGCATGGGCGTCGAGCGATTCCGCGTGCCGCTGGCCGACAACGACCCGAATCGCCGCGCTTCGCGCATGGCGATGTATCAGGTGTTTAGCAACCCGGCCATGAACTACGCCGCCGTCGAGGGCAACGAACTTTTCCTCTGGATGGGCCATCAGATCGTGGCCCTCGACACGCTGCGCGGCAAGACATCCAGCGGCAGCCATGTGCTCTGGTCCGAGGAACTGCAAACCATCAATCCCACCATGAATAACAACGTGGGCGTCCATCCGCGCCCGCTCAATGTGCCCTGGGGCTCGGTGCGCTACGTGGCCCAAACGCCCAACGGCCGGCTGATCGGCGCCCTCGGCCCGACTTCCGACGATGGCGTGTGCTTCCAGCGCTTTCGCGATCTGGTCTGTGTCGATCCGCTGACCGGCGCCGACATTTGGGTTTACAAGGGCTTGCCGCTGGGCTGCCAAGTTTTCGGCGACGATGAGGTCGTGATCGCCGCGCCGGCCGAGGGCGGCGAAGCGATCATCGTTCGCCGCCTCGATGGCGAGTTCATCACCAAGCGCGAAGTTCCGCCGCTCGAACATCGCATGGCGACCATCGGCCGGATGCTGCTCACCTGGCGCCCGCAAAATGGCCGCTGGCTGATCAAGCTCACCGATCCCTGGAAAGACAGCACCGCGTGGCAGCGCGAGGCCGAGTTCGGCGCCAAGGGCGATATCTTGGGTCAAGAGCTGCTGGGCATTCTCGAATCGAGCGGCGCCTTCACCTTGATTCGTGTCGCCGATGGCCAAGTGATGCTCGACCGCGAGAAGCTCCGGGCCGAACATTCGCTCTCGAACATTCACTTGATCGGTTCGCCCGACGCGCTGATGCTCATGACCAATGGTCCGCCAATGAAGGCCAACGACGACATGATCCAATCGGCCCCCAAGGACCGGCTCTACAATCCGCTGGTCAACGGTCGACTCTACGGCTTCGAGCGGGCGACGGGCAAACCGCTCTGGGGTCCGGCCAAGATCGATCAACACGGCTTGCTGCTGCACCAACCCAGCGAGCTGCCGCTGCTCGTGTTTGCCCGCTATGTGCAGCGAAATCAAGAAACGCCCGGCGGCAACGAGGCCCGCACCTCGATCCTCGCGATCGACAAGCGCACCGGCCGCAAGGTGTATGAAGACGACAAGGCGATGATCGGGCTCGTGAGCAACTTGCAAGTGACCGGCGATCGGAACGAAGGAACCGTCACGTTGATGCTGCCCGCGAAAACAATCACGCTCAAGCTCACCGACAAACCGCTGCCGCCCGAGGCCCCGAAGCCGCCGCCCCAAAAGGTCGATCCGATCAAGCGGGCGGCCGAGGCAATGGGCAAGGCGCTCGAGGACATGCTCAAGCCGCTGAAAATCGAGGAGAACAACGACGATTAGCGCTCGGGCCGTTCGCTGTTTGCGCGGGATCGTTTGCGCGGGATCGTTTGCGCTGGGATCGTTTGCGCGGGATCGTTGGCGCTGGGATCGTTGGCGCTGGGATCGCTGACGCTGTCGGGCAGTGAAATTTTTCCTCATTTGCCGTCCGACGAATGAACCAAATCAGCCCTCGGGGACACTCACTTCCCGGGGCGCGCCCTTGCCCGAGATTTCGCGGTTTCTTGTTCGACCGGCGTGCAATGGGTGGTGAACCGTTTCGATCTCGCTCTTTCCGATCGCAAGCAACCGACCGAGGATCGCGCCATGAAGGCACATTCCAAATGCCGCACGATTCGATTGCCGCGGACGGCATGTTTCGGAGCGGCGTTCTTCGGGATGGAATTCCTCAAAACGGCGTCCTGCCGGCTGATGCTCGGGTTTTGCGTCTGGGGGATCGTCGCCGGCGCGGCGCGGGCCGATTCGCTCGAGGCCCGCGTCGATCGCGTGGTGGCGCATGGTCTCGCCTGGCTGGCCAACGCCCAGTCGCGCATGGGAAGCTGGAACGCCAACGATAGCCGCTATCCCACGGCCATGACCGCGCTGGCTGGCGTGGCTCTCCTCCAAGAAGGCTCGACCACGACCCAGGGCAAGTACTCGAAAAACATTCGCCTCGCGGTCGACTACCTGATTAGCCGGAGCCGGCCCAATGGCCTGATCGGCGATCCCACTCGCGACGATCGCTATACCTACGGCCACGGCTACTCGATGCTCTTTCTCTCGCAAGTGGTGGGCGAGGAAGAAGACCTCAGCCGCCGCAAGGAATTGCTCGATGTGCTCACCCGGGCCGTGGCGTTTTCGGGCAATGCGCAAACGTCGGCCGGCGGCTGGGGCTATGTGAGCGCCAAGGATTCATCGCAAGGCGGCGGCGAATTCGACGAAGGCTCGACCACGATCACCCAGGTGCAGGGTCTGCGTGGCTGCCGCAACGCGGGGATCGTCGTGCCGAAGGAAGTGATCGACAAGGCGATCAAATATATTCGCGAATGCACGATGGCCGACGGCGGCGTGCAGTATAGTTCCAAGGGTGGCGGCCCGCGCCCCGCGATTTCGGCCGCCGCCGTGGCCTGTTTGTTCAATGCCGGCGACTACGACAGCGAATATGTGCCCAAGCTGCTGAAATATTGCGAAAATAATCTGGCCGACATCTCGAACCAAGGCTTCGGCCACTGGCACTATGCCCACTACTACTACTCGCAAGTGAAATATCGCGAAGCCGGCAAAGCTTGGGAGACTTATCGCGAAAAAGTATTCAATCGACTCTTGGGCGAGGCCAACGACAACGGAACCGTCGCCTACTGGAACCAAGGCTTCGTCGGCACGATCTACACCACGGCCATCAACCTCACGATCCTGCAACTCGACAAGGGAACCTTGCCGATTTATCAGCGCTAGGAATCAAGAGCCTATCCGATAACTCCGGACGACCTTAAGTTTCGTCCGCCTCGCCCGTTTTGCTTGCAATCCACTCAACCGGAAACAGCCTCGCATGAACCAAGAATCTTCCGCCGATTCCGCGATTCACAAGCTCCGCGAAGCCCGCGAGAAAATCCAGTCGCAGCTTTCCCAGGTCATCATCGGCCAAAACGAGGTGATCGAGGAGCTCCTGATCTCGCTCTTCAGCCGCGGCCACTGCCTGCTCGAGGGCGTGCCGGGCCTGGCCAAGACGCTCATGATCAGCACGCTCTCGCGGGCCCTGAATCTCTCCTTCAGCCGCATTCAGTTCACGCCCGATCTGATGCCGGCCGACATCACCGGCACCGAGATCATCGAGGAAAATAAAACGACCGGCAGCCGGCAGTTTCGCTTTCTCGAAGGACCGCTGTTTTCCAATGTGATCTTGGCCGACGAAGTGAACCGCACTCCGCCCAAGACCCAGGCCGCGCTGCTCGAGGCGATGCAAGAGCGGCAGGTCACGGTGGGCCGCGTGCGACACAAACTCTCCGATCCGTTCTTCGTGCTGGCCACGCAAAACCCGATCGAGCAAGAAGGCACCTATCCGCTGCCGGAGGCGCAGCAAGATCGGTTCATGTTCAAGGTGTTCGTGAAGTATCCGAATTTTTCGGAGGAGTTCGAGATCGCCCGCCGCACGACCGCTTCGATGGTCGACAGCGTGGCGCCGGTCTTGGCGGCCGAGGAGATTCTCGAACTGCAGCGATTGGTGCGCGATGTGCCGATCACCGATCACCTGGTTCGCTACACGCTCTCGCTCGTGCGGCAAACTCGCATCGGCGAGCCCGGAATTCCCGATTTCGTGCAAGAGCAGGTCAGTTGGGGCGCCGGGCCCCGGGCCGTGCAGTTCTTGATTCTCGGCGCCAAGGCGCGAGCCCTGCTCCATGGCCGCACCCATGTGGCGGTCGAGGACATCCAGGCCCTGGCCAAGCCGGTGCTGCGGCATCGGTTGGTGATGAATTTCGCGGCCGAAAGCGAAGGCGTGACCCAAGACCAAATCGTTGATCGTTTGCTGGCCACCACTCCCGCCAAAGAGGATGAACTGACGCGTGACGCTCGATTCCAGAAAATTTTTGCATCCTGAAGCCATTGCCCGCGTCTCGCGGCTCGAGCTGCGAGCGAGGCATATCGTCGAAGGGTTTTTGGCGGGCATCCATCGCAGCCCCTATTTCGGCCAGTCGGTCGAATTTCTCCAGCACCGTGAATACGCGGCTGGCGACGACCTGCGCCACGTGGACTGGAAAGTGTGGGCCAAGCAAGACCGCCTCTACCTCAAGCAATACGAGGAGGACACGAACCTCCGCTCGACGTTGCTCGTCGATGTCTCGCGAAGCATGCACTACGGCTCGGGTCCGCTCAATAAATACGCCTACGCCGCGACCGTGGCCGTGAGCCTCGCCTACTTGCTGCTCCGCCAGCAAGACGCCGTGGGCTCGGTGGCGTTCGACGAACGGGTGCGGGCCAAGACACCCGCCCGCAGCAAGCGGAGCCACCTGCATTCCGTGATCCAGTCGCTCTCCGGCGCCGAGCCGCGCGACAAGACCGACATGGCGTCGATCCTGCGCGAAGTGGCCGAGTCGTATCCTCGCCGGGGCATGATGGTGCTCGTGAGCGACTTGCTCGCCGATCGGGAGTCGCTCTTCAAGGGGCTCAAGCTCCTGCGCCGGCAGGGGCACGATGTGCTGATCTTTCATGTGCTCGACGACGACGAGCTCGACTTTCCCTTTACCGGCGCCACGCGCTTCGAGGGGCTCGAAGGCGCCGACGCGCTCAATTGCAACCCCCGCGCGCTGCGCGAGGGCTATCTCGCCGCGATGCAAACCTATCTCGACGAAGTGCGCCGCGGCTGCGCTCAAAACATGGTCGACTACGCCCTGGTGCGCACCAGCCAGTCGCTCGACGCCGTGCTCGCCAAGTTTCTCAGCAATCGACTGGGAATGCACCACAAGAATTAAGAATCGACGGTAAAAGATCTCCGCCATGCCGTTTGTCGTTCATTCATCGCTGCTTGCCATCGGGCTGCCGCTCATCGCGCTGCCGGTGTTGATCCATTTGATCAACCTGCTGCGTCATCGCCGCGTCGAGTGGGCCGCCATGGAGTTTCTGCTCGTCAGCCAGCGCAAGCATCGCAAATGGATTATTCTCAAGCAGCTTTTGCTGCTGCTGATGCGCATGGCGGCCGTGGCGGCGCTGGTGCTCATGGTGGCCCAACCGGTGCTCCAGGCCCAGTGGGGAGCGCTTTTCGGCGGAACGAAAACCCATCACATCGTGCTGCTCGACGACAGCTATTCGATGTCGGATCGCTGGGGCTCGACCTCGGCCTTCGAAGAGGCCAAGCACATGATCGAGCGCGTGGCCGCCGAAGCCACTCGCAAGCCGACTCCGCAGTCGTTCACCTTGCTCCGCTTCTCGCGCGTGCGCCGGGGCGGGGCGGGCACCCAGCCCGACATGCTCGAACAAGCCGTGCAAAGCGACTTCGCCGCGCAGCTCGAACAAACGCTCGGCCGGATGGATGTTTCCGAAAGCGCGGCCGGGCCGCTCGAAGCGCTCGACGCCATCGACGGCCTGCCGGTCAAGCCCGAGGATGAGAACCGCGTGGTCTATCTGGTGTCGGACTTTCGCGCCAAGGAGTGGAGCGAGCCCGCGCCGCTGAAAAAAGCGCTCGAGCGGCTCCAGCGGACCGGAGTGCAATTGCAGTTCGACAATTGCGTCGACGCCGCGCGGCCGAACCTGGGCATTGTCGCGCTGCGCACCGTTTCGGGTGTTCGCGCCGCGGGCGTGCCGCTGTCGATGGAAATCGCCGTCCAGAATTTCGGCGAGAAGGCGGTTCGCGGCGTCACGGTGCATATCGACGAAGACGGCCAAACTCGCCCCGCCGTGGAGTTCGAGGAGATTCCAGCCCGCAAAGTCGCCCTGCGGCGATTTCAATCGATGTTTCCCACGACCGGCGATCATCGAGCCACCGCCCGCTTGGAAAGCGACGCCGTGGCGGCCGACAACACTCGCTTTGGCATCGTGGCCGTGGCCGAGGCGGCGCCAGTGCTGATCATCGACAGCGATGCCCGCGGGTCCGATGGCTACTTCGTCGCCGCGGCGCTCGAGCCCGGCGGCAAGGCCACGAGCGGTCTGAAGCCCATGGTCGAGACGCCGCGCGCCTTGCGTGGCTCGCTCGACAAATACGCGGCGATCTTTCTCACGAATGTCGAACGGCTCGACCCGGCCGAAATCGACGCGCTCGAGGCCTATGCCCGCGCGGGCGGCGGCGTGGCGTTTTTCGTGGGCGAGCGAGTGCGCGGCGATGTCTACAACCGCGAGCTCTATCGCGATGGCCAAGGCATCTTTCCCCTGCCGCTGGGTATTGCCACGGAGCTGCTCGTCGACCGGCTCGACAAAGCGCCCGACTTGGAAGTGACCGATCACCCGATCTTCTCCGTGTTCGCCGGCCAGCGCAACAGTTACCTGGGCACGGTCATGGTCGAGCGCTATTTCACCACCGCCAAGGGCTGGAGCCCACCGCCCGAGAGCGCCGTGAAAGTCATCGCGCGGCTGCGGAACCATGCGCCGCTGGTCGTGGAACAAAGATTTGGCGCGGGCCGGGTCGTGGCCTTTCTCACCAAGTCGTCGCCGCTGGCCACGACCTCGGGTTCTTGGAACAATTGGGCTCGCAACAATCCGAGCTATGTCGTGGCAATGCTCGAACTCGAATCCTACCTAGCCGCGGGGCGACAGCCGGAGAGCTCGCGCACCGTGGGAACGCCGCTCGAAGTGACCTTCGATGTCGCCCGCTTTCAGCCCAAGGTCCGATTTCAACTACCCGGCCGCGACTCGAGCTCCGGGCCCGGCGAGGGATTTTCCGGCGATATGCTCATGGTCGATGCCGCGCCCGCCGGGCGCCAACCTCGTGGCGACGCTTCCCGACCCCGGGGCCAGCGGTTTCTACGAAGCGCAGCTCACGGGCCTCGACGGTCAAATCGAACCCCACGGCTGGGCGTACAATGTCGCTTCGCCCGAGGGCGATCTGGGCCGGCTGGCCAATGCCGATCTCGCGCCGCGTCTCGATGGCCTGCATATCAAGTACCACGATCTGAGCGACTTGAACCATGCGTTGGAGCAACTAGCCGGCTTCAATCTGGGCGAGAATCTGATGTTCTTTCTCGTCGGACTTTTGCTATGCGAGCAGCTTCTGGCCTATGCGGCCAGCTATCATGCCTCGAGCCGCGTGGGAGCCCGATGATGCAACTGCTTCTGGCGCCGCCGCTGGCCCAAGCCGCGGCCGACCTTCCCACCGGCGCCGCCACTCCGGGCGCTTTGACGGAACCCGGGGCCCATGCGGCTAGCCGCGTGACCTACGAATGGGCTCGCTTCGCCGCTTACACCGAGCGCTGGCAGTTTCTTGCGCTCGGCGCCGCGGTGGTGGCGATTCTCGCGCTCGTGATCTACCTCTACCGCCGCGATAGCGTCGAGCTCCGCCGCGGAACCGGGGTGCTGCTCGCGGGGCTGCGCATCGTGGCCCTGCTCGGCCTCTTGGCATATTACGGCAAACTCGAAAAACGCACCGAGCGGCAGGTCACGCGCAATTCGCGCGTGCTGATGGCGATCGACACCAGTTTGAGCATGGGCCTCCGCGATTCCGAGGCCACGAGCTCTCCCGGCGCACCCACGCGTCTCGAGCAAGTAACCGCCGCCCTCAAGGACCGCGGCCTGATCGAGGAACTGCGCAAGACGCACGATGTCTTGCTCTCGCGATTCGATGTCACGACAAGCTCCGTGGCCTCGCTCGCCAAGCTGCCGCCGCCAAACAAGGACTCACGGCCCGATCACGACGAGAATGCAAAGGCGCCCGCCGACGAAACGAAGCCGGCGGGGCCCGCGGCCGAACTGGTCCCCTGGTCGCGCATCGCGCCGCAGGGCACGGAAACCCGGCTCGGCCAATCGCTTCGCGCGCTGCTCGAGGCCGAGCGGTCGAGCCCCGTGTCGGCGCTCATCGTATTTACCGATGGCGCTCAAAACGCCGGTCCCGATTGCAGTCCCGCGATCCAACTGGCGCACGAAGCCAAGATACCGATCTACACCGTGGGCATCGGCTCGGCCAAGCGTCCGGCCAATGTTCGGATTAGCGATCTCGTGGCGCCGACGCGGGCCTATCCCGGCGACGCCTTCACCGTGACCGGCTATGTGCAAGCCCAGGAGTTGGCTGGCCGCACCGTGACGCTCGAGCTCACCAGCCGCCCAGCCGGCGGCGACGCGGGCGATAAAGACAAAGCCGGCCAAACCAAGCTCGAAGCCACCGAGCGCGTGTTGCTGGGCGGTCGCGGCGAGATCACGCCGGTGAAGTTCGAAGTCAAGCCCGAGGAACATGGTCGCCGGGTGTATCGGCTGGCCGTGAAGAGCCCGCCCGAAGACTCGAACCCGGCCGACGATCAACAAGAAGTCGACATCGAGATCGTCGATCGCCAGACCCGGCTGCTGCTCATCGCCAGCGGACCGACGCGCGAGTACACATTCTTGCGCAACATGCTGCGGCGAGATAAGGAACTGGTCGTCGATGTGTGGTTGCAATCGGGCAAGGAAGGCATCTCGCAAGACGCGAGCTCGCTCTTGTTCGAATTTCCCGAAACGCCGCAAGAACTGTTTCTCTACGACGGCATCATCGCCTTCGATCCCGACTGGACCCAGCTTTCGGCCGAATCGATCGATATGCTCGATCGCTGGATTTCCGAAAAAGCCGGCGGCCTGATCGCCATCTGCGGTCCCGTGGAAACGGATCGCTGGACCCAAGAGCCCGGCCTCGGCAAACTGCGGGCGATTTATCCGGTCGAGTTCAATCGTCGCCTCGCGATGCTGGAAGACGGCCGCTATGGCTCCGAGACTCCCTGGCCGATCGAATTCACGCGCGAGGGACTGGAAGCCGAATTCCTGTGGCCGGCCGAGTCGGGACCCAAGAGCCAGCGGATTTGGGCCTCGTTTCCCGGGGTCTACGGCTACTATGCCGTGCGCGGCGCGAAGCCAGGCACCACCGTTTATGCCCGCTATTCCGATCCCGAGGCCGCGGTCTCGGGCCAGCAACCGGTCTACATGGCCGAACAGTTCTACGGCGCCGGCCGCGTGTTCTATCTCGGCAGCGGCGAGATGTGGCGATTGCGCGCTCTCGACGACGGATACTTCGAGCAATTCTATACCAAGCTGGTGCGCCATGTGACCCAGGGCCGGCTGCTCAACGGCTCGAGCCGCGGGCTGCTGCTGGTCGAACGCGACCGCTATTTCCTCGGCGCCACGGTGGCGGTGCGCGCGGCGCTGAGCAACGCGCGATTCGAGCCGCTCGACGTGCCGCGGGTGTCGCTTGAAATCACGCTTCCGGGCGGCGGCGCGCAAAACCTGGAGCTCGCGGCCGATCCGAATCGCAAAGGCATGTTCCAGGGCCAATTCACGGCCCTGGAAGAAGGCGTCTACAAACTCGACCTGCCGCTGCCCGACAGTCGCGAGGAACGGCTCACGAAGCGCGTGCAAGTCAAGGTGCCGGACCTCGAGCGCGAGACTCCCGAACGCAACGACGCGCTGCTGAGCGAGATCGCCAAGCGCACCGGCGGCCGTTACCTGATCGGCCCCGGGGCAATCGCGCCCGCGACCGGGGCTTCGCCCATCGTGGCCGAGCTCAAGGACCGTTCCGAGACCAGCTACCTGACCGGCGTGCCCGACTTGGATTTCGATCGCGATTGGATGCGCGATCTTGTTCGTGGTCTGCGGAGCGTTGTCGCTCGAATGGCTCATCCGTCGCTTGTCGAAACTTGCCTGAACGCTCGATCAACTCCTCCAGAAAGCCGGCTGCTCGACGCCCATGACGACTTCCGCCCCGGAAACACCCGACGCGATTGTTCGCTTGCTCGCCCAAGTGCGCGCGAAATCCGCGCCTATGTCTGGATCGAAGGGCTCGCGCTGGTCGTGGCCGTGGCGTTCGCTTGGTTTTGGGCCACGCTGCTGTTCGACTGGCTCTTCGAGCCACCGGCGCCGCTCCGCGTGGCCCTGCTGGCGCTCTTGGGCGCGGGTCTGTCGTACACGGCCTATCGTTATCTGCTCCGCCGCGCGTTCGTGCCGCTGGCCGATCCGAGCCTCGCCCTCTTGGTCGAGCGTCGCCACGCCGAGCTCGGAGAAAGCCTACTCACGGCGGTCGAGCTCGGCGAAGCGCCCGCGCACGCGGCGATCTACAATCGCGACATGCTCGCGCACACCCGGCGGCAAGCCGAGGCCGCGGCCCGAGAGCTCCCTCTCGCGACGCTCTTCAACCGCGGCCCACTGCGACGCGCGGTCTCGCTTGCGATCGTGCTCGTCGTGGCGGCCGCGGCTTTTGCTCTGGGGGCGCACGATGCCTTCGAGGTGTGGACTCGTCGCAACCTGCTGCTTTCCAGCGAGCTTTGGCCGCGAAAAACGCATCTGACAATCGTCGGCTTCGAAAACGGCGCCAAGAAAGTCGCCAAAGGCAGCGATCTCGAGATCGTGGTCGAAGCCGAAACCGGGGCCGAGCGCGTCGTGCCGGAAACGGTGGGCGTCCGCTACGGATCGGTCGATGGCGTTTGGGCCCGCGACCGCATGACGCGCGTCGGCGTCGCCACGGCGAAAGACCCCTTCCAGCAATACGCCTATCAGTTCAAAAGCCTCTTGGCCGACCGCGAGTTTTGGGTGCAAGGCGGCGACGATCGCGTTCGGGCCTTGCCAGATCGTCGTGGTCGATAGTCCCACGCTTACCCGCGCCACGCTCCACTGCGAATATCCCCCCTACATGCAGCGCCCGCCGCGCGATGTGCCAGCCGCCGGGCTCGTGCAGCTCCCAATGGGCACGCACGTCACGCTCGCCGCCGAGGCCAACAAGCCGCTCGTCGTGGCCGAGGTCGATGTGCTCCGCGGGTCGAACTCGCCGGTGACCCATAAGCTGAATCTGGCCGCCGAGTTCGGCAAGCCCGAGCGGCGGTTTTCGCTCCCGCTCGGCGCGCTCGATTGCGATCAAACCCTGCTCTGCAACTTGCTCGACGACGATGGCATTCGCAGTCGCGATCCGGTGCGCATCTCGATCGGCGCCGTGCCCGACGAACCGCCGCAAGTGACAGTGCAGCTCGAAGGGATCGGTCTCGCGATCACACCCTCGGCCATGTTGCCCGCCGCCGGAGAGATCATCGACGACTACGGCGTGGCGCGGGCCTGGTTCGAATACGGCATCGACGCCGGTCCGGCCCTCGAGCAACCGCTGGCCGCGATCCGGTCGGGCGCGAATAAAGTCGCGGTGCATGAAGCGTTCGAGGTGGGCTCGCTTGGTCTCCAGCCCAAGCAGAAGTTTCATCTCGCGATCGGCGCCGCCGACAACGACGCGCTTGCCGCCGCGCCCAACACCGCCAGCAGCCAGCGTTACACCCTCGATGTCGTCACTCCCGAACAATTGCGGTCGATGCTCGAATCCCGCGAGCTGCTGCTTCGCCGCCGCTTCGAGACGATCATCGGCGAATTCACCGAAACCCGCGACCTGCTCGCCCGGCTCGAACTCGAAACCGAAAAACCCCAGGCCGATGCAAAGGCGACCTCGGGCCAAAAAAACAAAGACGGAATAGATGGCAAGAAGAAGTCCGCCGCGCCCGACCGGAAAGCCCGCGGGCGATGAGCCCGAGGATTCGATTCGCCATGCCGAGCAAAAGACTCCCGAGCAATTGCTGGCGCTGGCCCGATTGCATGCCGAGCGGGTCGTGCAAAACAGTCAGCGGACATCGCACGAGATCGTGGAAGTGGCCGACGCGTTCGATGGCATTTGCGCCGAGCTCATCAACAACCGCGTCGACACCGAGGAGCTCAAGAGCCGGCTCAAGGGCGGCATTGCCACTCCGCTCAAAGAGCTCGCGGCGAGCCGGTTTCCGGAGCTCGAAAAATCGCTCCGCCAGTTGCAAGGCGTGCTCGCCGACGCCAAGTCCGCGGGGCCGGTTCAAACCGAGGCAATCCGCCGGGCCGACAAAATCATCGTGGAAATGAAGCGCGTGCTCGATCGGATGCTGGAATTGGAGACGTTTAACGAAGCGCTCGACCTGCTCCGGGGCGTGATCGCGGCTCAAGAAAAAATCAACGAAGAAACCAAGGCCGAGCAGAAAAAGAAAATCCGTTCGCTGATCGAAGAGTAGCCGGCGAGCCTCGGCGACTGTAAAACTAAGTATGGCAGCGGTTTAGCGCGGATTCGCCGCCGCCACCCCTCGGCGGGCCGGTAGGGTACAATTCAGAGGGCTGTTTCCAGACGCGGTTTCGGCGAACGGCTTGGGCGTTCTTGTTTGCAAGCTACACGATACGGGCGGCAATATAAGGAAACGCGATCGTGGTCACGCATCGAATTCACGCTAGGTTCTGGAGCGTCGCCCTTGCTTGGGTCGGCGTCGGCTGGATCGGCTTCGGTTGCGGCGCCTTTGGCTGGGGCGTTGAAAAACTCGCGGCCGAGGAGCCGGCGACCGACAAACCCGCCGACAAAAGCGGCAAGGGCGAGAAAGACGCCGCGGCCCGCTTGGCCGAAGGGCAGGCGCAAGTGGCGGACCGCTTTCGCGAACTGGAGAAAGTGCTGCTCCGCATGGCCGATCTCACGGCCCATACCGATCCGCGCCGCGCCGCTCTGCTGCGGCAAGCGATCGCCCAGAGCAAGGATCGCGATCTCGATCACAAGTTCGATGAAGTCGTCGAACTACTCAAGCAAGATCGCCTCGCGCCGGGCGTCAAGAATCAAGACGAGCTCAAATCCGAGCTAGGCCGGTTGCTCGAGTTGCTCCTGAGCGAAGATCGCGGTAAGCGGCTCGAGTCGGAGAAGCAACGCATTCGCGACTATCTCCGCAAAGTCAATCAGATCATCAAAGACCAAAAGGGCCTCCAAGCCGAAACAGCCGACGGCGCCGAAAGCGAGAAGAAACTCAGCCCCCGCCAAGGCGAGCTCGGCGACCGCACCGCCAAGCTCGGCGAAGACATCGCCAAAAACGAAGGCAAAGCCCCCGCCGATAAAAAGCCCGACGATAAGAAATCCACCGACAATAAACCCGACGACAAAAAACCTGACGATAAGGAAAACGGCGACAAGAAGCCCGGTGATAAACCGGCCGACAAAAACAGTAGCGACAAGAATCAGGCCGGCAAATCCGGCGAAGGCAAACCGAACGAAGGCAAACCGAACGAAGGCAAACCGAACGAGGGCAAGCCCAGCGAGGGCAAGCCCAGCGAAGGTAAGCCCAGCGAAGGTAAGCCCAGTGAGGGTAAGCCCAGTGAGGGTAAGCCCAGTGAAGGTAAGCCCAGTGAGGGTAAGCCCAGCGAAGGGCAACCGGGCGAGGGGCAGCCTTCCGACAGGCGCCGCCCGACAACACGCCGCCGGTCGAGAAACGTCTGCGCGAAGCCCGCGAGCGAATGCAAGACGCCCAGCGTCAGCTCGACGAAGCCAAGCGCCAAGGCGCTTCCGAAGACCAACAGAAAGCGATCGAAGCGCTCGAAAAGGCCAAGGCCGAGCTCGAAGCCATTTTGCGTCAACTCCGCGAGGAGGAGCGCTCGCGCATGCTCGCGCTGCTCGAAGCCCGCTTCCGCAAAATGCTCGACATGCAAAACCAAGTTTATGAAGGAACCAAACGGCTCGACCGCGTGCCCGAGCCCGACCGCGATCGCGACCACGAAATCGAAAGCGGTCGCCTCGGCCGCAAGGAAGCTGAAATCGTGGGCGAAGCCGATCGAGCCCTGACTCTCTTGCGCGAGGAAGGCACTTCGGTCGCCATGCCCGAAGCCGTCGGCGCAATGCGCGACGACATGGATCAAGTCGCCACGCGTCTCGGCCAGGCCAAGGTCGGCGAAGTCACCTGCAAGATCGAGGAAGACGTGATCGCCGCGCTCGAGGAACTGATCGCCGCCCTCAAGAAGCGCAAAAAGACCTGGCCGATAAGAAGCCTCCCCCGGGCCAACCGGGCGAAGCCCAAGAGCCGCCGCTCGTCGACAAGATCGCCGAGCTCAAGGTGATTCGCGCCATGCAAATGCGAGTGAACAACCGCACGCAGCGTTACTACGAGATCATCAAGACCGAGCAAGCCGAGCAGCCGGACTTGGTCACGGCGCTCAAGCGGCTAGCCGAGCGCGAAGAAAAGATTTATCGCGTCACCCGCGACATCGTGGTGGGGAGAAACGAATGACGATCGCTTTCCGACCCAGGGGCCTTGCGATTCAAAGCGCACTGGCGCTCTGCGCTCTGATCGCGCTGCGCGCCGCGGGCCCGGTCCTGGCCGAGACCGAACCCTCGACCGAGCCGCCCGCGCCCCAGCAACCCGCCGAACCCAAGCCGGCCGCCGAACCCAAGCCGGCCGCCGAACCGGAAAGCCAAACCGCGCCCGCCGCGGCCGACGCCTTCGCCCAGCAAGCCACTTGGACTCCGCCCACGGCCGAAGCCGTTCGCGCTCAAGTGCTCGCCTGGCTCGATGTCCAAAAGCCCGACGACGCGACCCGCCGCGCCGCCGAAGCGCTCTGGCCGCCGGAGGGACCGGAGAGTCCCGTGCTTTCGGGCGAAGCGCTGCTGGTGCGCGTGGCCGCCACCTGCGCGCTGGTCGACCCGCGCACGCGCGAATTGATCGATCTTTGCCGGAAAGAGCGGGCCACCTTCGCCGCTCCCGAGTTCGTTTGGCTCAGCGCCGACACGACGCCGGCCTTCGAGCGCTCGAACCTGCGGCTGCTCCAGGGCCGCTGGCTCGCGCACGAACGCATGTATGAAGAGGCGTTTGCCCAGCTCGAGGGCCTCAAGCCCGAAGATGTGGTCGATCCCGCGGGGCTGCTGTTCTATCAGAGCGTGGCCTATCATCATCTGCTCAAGCCCGACGCGGCGGTCGCCACGATCAAGCGGCTCCTGGAACGGCCCGACGACGCCCCGCGCCGCTACATATCGCTCGCCCGGCTGATGCTGGCCGATCTCAAGGGCCTGGAAGAAGAATCGCTGGACCATATTGCCCGACGGATGCAAGACATCGAACGGCGGCTCGATCTCGGACTGCGCCGGGCCCAAGGTGCGCGATGTGGAAGACGGCGTGATCCGGTCCCTCGACAAGATGATCGAAGAAATGGAAAAGCAGCAGCAAAAGGCGATGGCAGCCGGCGGGGCGGGCAACATTCGGTCATCGAGCCCGGCGCCCGATAGCCGCATCCTGGGCGGCAAAGGTCCCGGCCAGGTGGATAAAAAGCCGCTGGGCGCCGGCTCGGGCTGGGGCGATCTTCCGCCCAAGCAGCGGCAAGAAGCCCTGCAGCAGATCGGCAAGGACTATCCGGCCCATTACCGCGACCTGATCGAGCAATACTTCCGCAAGCTCGCCAGCGAGGGCGAACCGAGCGAGCCGTAATGGGCTCGTGCGAGGCGTTGCCCGGATTTTGAACTTGCCAATTTTTTCGTCATGAGCCCGCGAATGCAGAACCAAGTGAAAGTACTTTTCGTCGCGAACGAGCGCCGCGCCGTCGCTTCGCGCGCGAGCATCGCGGCGCTGGGGATCATGTGCGTGACCTGGGCCGCGCCGCCGGGCAACCTTCGGGCCGACGACCCCGCGCCGCGCCGCCCGCCGTCGCCGCGTCTGTCGTGCCGCCGACCGAAATCACGACAACTCCCGCGGCGTCGCCGGCCAGCGTCGACTTCGAAACCACCGACCACGAATCCATTCGCGGCGAGCTCGTTGGTTTGTCCGAGGAAGGAATTGCGGTGCGAGTGGGCGACAAGACCGTGCAGGCGCCGCTCAAGAAGCTGCTCTCGGTGTCGCTCGGCGCCGGCGGAAGCGCCGCCCCGCCCGCGACGAAGCCGCGCATGATGGTCGAGCTCACCGACCACTCGCTGCTCGCCGCCGCCGATGTATCGATCGCCCGCGGCAGCGCCCAAGTGACGCTCGCCGGCGGCGGCGCAATCACGGCGCCCACTCGATCGCTGCGCTGGATTCGTTTCATCAATGCCGACCCGGCCGAGGGCGCCGACAAGCAGTGGGAAGAAGCACTCGCCGCCAAAACCGCCTCCGACACGCTTGTGGTGCGAAAAAAAGGCGCTCTCGACTATCTCGAAGGCGTGCTCGGCGACCTGGGGCCCGACGAACTCAAATTCATGGTCGACAAGGAAAGCCTCGCGGTGAAGCGGGCGAAAATCGAGGGTCTTGTCTACTACCACGCCGCCGGCGCCCCGCTCGAGGAGCCGATTTGCGAAGTGACGCTCGGCGATGGAACCCGATTATCGGCTCGCAAAATCAGCCTCGCCGATGGCCAAATCCGGCTCACATCGCCAGCGGGCGTCGGCTGGGATGGCCCTTTGAGCGAGGTGCGCGAGCTAGATTTTTCAGCGGGCAAAGTCCGTTTTTTGAGCGACTTGGCGCCGGTGGCGTCGGAGTACACTCCTTATTTTGCTCCCAAGGAGCCGATCGAGTCGTGGAACGCCTTTTTCCGCATGCGGCGAGACCGAGGGCCGCGGCCCGGGCAGCTCCGCGTGGGCGGCAAGAGCTATCGCAAGGGGCTTTCGCTTCATAGCCGCGGAGTGGTGGCATATCGTTTGCCGGGGGCATTTCAACGATTCGAGACCCTGGTGGGCATCGACGACTCGGCGGGCGAAAGCGGCGCCGCCGCAATCGAGATTCGCGGCGACGGAAAATCGCTCTGGCAGGGCGATGTCCGCGGTGGCGGCGAACCGCGGCCGGTGAGCGTCGAGATTGCGGGCGTCAAACGACTGGAAATAATCGTCGACTTCGGCGAGGATTTAGATATAGGCGACTTCGTGGATTTTTGCGAAGCCAAGGTGACCAAATGATTGACACCCGTCTTGGAAGATCGTGCGTGTCCGAAGGCGAGGCCTCATTGCCTGATTTGCTGGCGGAGAAACCGCGTCGCTGGGCGGAGGAACCGCGTCGCTGGGCGGAGGAACCGCGTCTCGGGGCGGAGGAACCGCGTCTCGGGGCGGAGGAACCGCTCGCCGGGCGCCCGTTCTCGCGCCCGCTCGTCAGCTTTGCAAGGTTGGGCGCCGTGGCGGCGTTGGCTTGCGCGGTCGCGGCAAGCTCGCTCCGCGCCGCCGAGGTCGATCCGGCCGTGCTCGAGGCCGAACACGACCGCGTGGCCGTGGTCGCTCGGGCGAGCGCCGCGGCGGTGGCGGTCATGGCGCCTGGCGGGCAGGGTGGCGGCTCGGCGGTGCTCGTGTCGGCCGATGGTTATGCCGTGAGCAACTTCCACGTCACGAGCGAAGCCGGCGAAGCCATGAAATGCGGCCTCTCCGATGGCCGGCTCTACGACGCCGTGATCGTGGGCGTCGATCCCACGGGCGACGCCGCGCTGTTGCAACTGCTCGGCCGCGACGACTTTCCCCACGCCGAACTCGCCGATAGCGATCAGGTGCGAGTGGGCGACTGGTGCTTCGCCATCGGGAATCCGTTTCTGTTGGCCACCGACTTCAAACCCACGGTCACGTTTGGCGTGATCTCGGGTGTGCATCGCTACCAATTCCCCGCGGGCACGCTTTTGGAATACACCGATTGCCTCCAGGCCGACGCGGCGATTAATCCCGGCAATTCCGGCGGTCCACTATTCGACGCCGAAGGTCGCCTGATCGGCATCAACGGCCGCGGCTCGTTCGAGAAGCGCGGGCGGGTGAATGTGGGCGTCGGTTATGCGATCTCGATCAATCAGATCAAGAACTTTCTCGGCCAACTCAAGACCGGCCGGGTCGTCGACCACGCGACCCTGGGAGCCAGCGTGGCCACGAACTCCGACGGCCGCGTGCTGGTCGATGATATTCTCGAGGCTTCCGACGCCTTCCGTCGCGGGCTGCGCTATGGCGATGAAATCCTGGAGTTCGGCGGTCGCCCGATCACAAGCGCCAACGCGCTGAAAAATGTGCTGGGCATTTTTCCCAAGGGCTGGCGAGTGCCGCTCACGTACCGCCGTGTTCCCGAGAAAAACGCCGCCGATAAAGGCGTCGCCGCCGAGCCGGTGCATATTCTCGTTCGGCTCTCGGGCGTGCATCGCGCGGCGGAACTCGAATCGCTGATCGCCGGGGAACACAAGATCGAACCCAATCCCGAGCAACCGGCGCCCGGCAAGAAACCGCGCTCGAAGAAGCCGGAGCAGCCGGCGCCGGGCCAACCGAAGCCGGCCCACGCGCGGCATGCGCGGCCGAAGGCGCCGCTGCCGGAAATCGTCAAGCAGCGCTTCACGGCCAAGGCCGGCTACGTGAACTATTTCTTCAACCAGCTCAATCAAGACCGGGTTTGGAAAGCGGCGATGTCGGGCGGCGACTTCACCACGGCGGGCGGCAAATGGACGCTAGGCGGCGAGTTGGCCGAAGGTGGCGAGTGGCAAATCACGCTCGACGATCATCAGGCCACGATCCAAATGCCCGGCGGCGAGCTCGCGCTCAACGCCGACACCCCGAATCTCTCGAAGTCGCTCGCGCCCCCCGAAAGCGGCGGCCTGCTCACCACGCTTTGGCTTTGGCGGCGAATGCTTGTCGGCGGTCCGAGCCATTTCGGCCAAACCCGCTATGCCGGCTCGGAGCCACTCTTGGGACGCGGCCCGCTGCATGATGTGCTCGTCGGCGACTTTCAAAGCGGTCGACTGCCGTTTCGTGTTCGATCCCGGCTCGGGCCAGCTCGCGGCCCTCGAAATGTTTCCCGACGAACAATCGGACCCGTGCGAAGTGTATTTTCAGGATTATCGAGAACATCAGGGCCGGCTATTGCCCAGCCGATTCGAGGTGCGCTATGGCGACGGAGTGTATCATATATTTGATGTGCGACGGTTCGAGTCGAGCGCCCAGATCGAGAAACCGGTCGACAAGCCGGCCGCCGCTCTGCCCGCGCCGACCGCGGGTGAAAAGGGCGCCGCGCCCTAGGAGCGTTCCGCGGGAGACAGTCGGAGAGCGATTGAATCGCACACTTTAAGGAAGGGGTAGGGCGGTCCGAAATGATGCACTTCAAGCGATCGAACCGCGTCAAATATTGGTCCTTCGCATGCCCGTTGGCGATTGCGGCGATGGTGTCGCATGCCAGCGCCGCGCCCGCGCCCCGGCGCACGACCGCCTGCCGATCGAGAGCAGCTCGCCGTTTTCCGCCGCCATTGCCGTGGCGCAGCCGAAGATGGTCAAAATCCACGGCGCGGGTGGAGTCGCCGGGCTCGAGCCCTATCAGAGCGGCTTCTTGGTGTCGGCCGAAGGCCATGTGCTCACGGTCTGGAGCTATGTGCTCGATACCGACTACTTGAGCGTCACCCTCAACGATGGCCGCAAGTTCGAAGGCAAGCTCGTGGGTGGCAACCCGGCGATGGAGCTCGCCGTGATCAAGATCGACGCGCATGGACCGCTTCCATTTTTCGATCTCTCGACCAGCCCCGCGGCCGATCCGGGCAGTCGGGTGCTGGCTTTCAGCAATTTGTTCGGCGTGGCCGTGGGCGATGAAGCGGCCAGCGTGCAACATGGAGTGATCGCCGCCCAAACCCGGCTCGACGCGCGTCGCGGCGCCTTTGTCACTCCCTATCATGGCGCCGTCTACGTGATCGACGCGATTACCAACAATCCTGGCGCCGCCGGTGGCGCGCTCGACGAACCTGCGCGGCGAGCTCCTCGGCATGCTCGGCAAGGAGCTGCGCAACGCCCACAATCACACTTGGCTCAACTATGCCCTGCCCGCGAGCCAGATCGCGGCGAGTGTCGAGCAGATCATCGCCGGCAAGCCGCGGCCCGCGGACCGGCCCGACACCCCGCCGCCCGCCGGTGGCGGCGCGAGCCTTGCCGCCCTCGGCTTGGTGCTGGTGCCCGACATTCTCGAACGCACTCCGCCCTTTGTCGACGAGGTGCGACCCGGCTCGCCAGCCGACTTGGCCCGTCTCCGGGCCGACGATCTGGTCGTGTTTGTCGGCGAGCGACTGGTGCAGTCGTGCAAGCAGCTTGCCGAGGAGCTCGCCCGGCTCGACTCCGATAGTGAAATCAAGCTCGTCGTGATGCGCGGGCAAGAGTTGATCGAAGCGTCGCTCAAGCCCGGCGCCGTGCCCGAGCCCACGAAAGACCAGCCATGAAGATGTTCCCGCGCGGCCGATCGCCGCGTGTTCGTTTCCTTCGGGGGGGCGTTGTTCGCGCCGGAGTTGCGCTTGGCTGCCGCGTTTTCCATGCGGCTTCTGGAGTATTTGCGGCTTTCTCGCGGGCGCGTTGCTCTTGACCGCTCAATTCGCGCGGGCCGGTGAATCGCTGGCCGCGCTCGAAGAAGACGCGATCAAGGCGGCCGTGGCCCGCGTGGCGCCGTCGGTTGTCAGAATCGAAACCGTCGGCGGGCTCGAGCGCGTGGGAAATGTCTTGCTCGGATCGGGATCGACCACCGGGCTCATAATCTCGGCCGATGGCTACATTGTTTCGAGCGCGTTCAACTTCGCCCAGAAACCCGATTCGATTTTGGTCACGCTTGCCGGCGGCGCTCGGACCGCGGCCAAGCTCGTGGCCACGGATCACGACCGCAAGCTGGTGCTGCTCAAGGTCGAACCGCCCTCGCCGCTCACCGTGCCCGAGGCGGCGCCGGCCGATCAGATTCAAGTGGGTCAATGGGCGATCGCGCTGGGAAGAACATTCGATGGCGATCGGCCGAGCATCTCGGTGGGCATCGTCAGCGCGGTCGAGCGCATCTGGAGCAAGGCGATTCAAACCGACGCCAAGATTTCGCCCAGCAACTACGGCGGCCCGCTGGTCGACATTCGCGGACGCGTGCTCGGGGTGCTTTCGCCGCTCGCCCCGGACGCCGGCAGCGAAGTCGCCGGAGTCGATTGGTACGACTCGGGCATCGGCTTCGCGATTCCGCTGGAGCATGTGCTCAAGGTGGCGCCGCGATTGGAGGCGGGCCACGATCTGCGGCCGGGCGTGCTCGGCATCAGTCTCAAGAGCAATGATATTTTCGCGGAGCCGGCGATTCTCGGCGCCTGCCGCCCGAATTCGCCCGCCTTCAAAGCCGGTTTGCGCGTGGGCGATCGGATTATCGAAGCCGCGGGCCATCCGGTCACGCGAATTGCCCAGCTCAAAATGGCGCTCGGCGGGCTCTATGCGGGCGACCGGGTGAAGCTCGTGGCGACGAGGGGCAAGGAGCGGCTCGATTTCGAGATCGAGCTCGCCGACAAGCTCCCGCCGTTTGACCGGCCGTTTTTGGGAATCTTGCCGATGCGGCCTCTCGAGCGCGAATCGAGCGACGCCGAAGCGCCCGACGCCGCTCCCGCGGCCGAAGGAGCCAAGGAACAACCGCCCGACAAGCACGAAGAGAAGCCACCCAAAAGCGACACCCCCGAAGGCGACGCGCCCGAAGATGGCGCGGCCGGTGGGTCGTCGGGTCCCGCGCGGCCAGCGGCGAAAAAGGAGCCGGTGATCGTGCGATATGTGTATCCCGGCAGTCCGGCCGCCGAGGCGGGAATCGCGCCGGGCGACCGCGTCGTTTCGTTCGCGGGCGCCGCCGTGGCGTCGGCCGCCGAGCTGGCCGAGAAGTTGTGCGAACAAGCGCCTGGCGAATTGGCCTCGCTCGAGTTCGAACACGATGGCGCCAAGCGCGAGGCAAAAGTCTCGCTGGCCCACCTGCCCGAATCGCTGCCGGGCGCCTTGCCGCCGGCGCATGCCGCCGCCCCGAGCGCCGCGGGCGAAGATCGACCGGCCGTGGGTATCGTGCCGATCAAGCTGCCCGAGTTCGAGAACAAGTGCATCGCCTATGTTCCAGAAACCTACAATCCGGCCGTGGCCCATGGCCTTGTGATCTGGCTGCACGGATCGGAGCGACTTCAAGACGCGGAGCTCGTCGACCGCTGGCGAGCGTTGTGCTTGGCGCACGATCTGATCTTGCTCGCGCCGCGCTCGGCCGATCCGGCGCGCTGGCAACCGACGGAAGCCAAAGTGATTCGCCGCCTCGTGGGCGAAGTCGCCAAGCAGTATCGGATTGATCCGGCTCGATTCGTGGTGCATGGCCAAGAGGGCGGCGGTTCGCTAGCCTATCTCGTGGCCCTGGCCAATCGCGATCTGGTGCGTGGCGTGGCGGTGGTCGATGCGCCGTTGCCGGCCACGATCGATCCGCCCGACGCCGATCCCGTGCGTCCCTTGGCGTTTTTCATGACCCGTGCCTCGAAGGCGCCCTTCACCGGGCAGCTCGACGCCGGAATTCACGCGCTCCGCGAGCGGAAGTTTCCGGTGAGCGTGGTCGAGGTTGGAGCCCAGGGCCGCTATCTCACGCCGACCGAGCTGGTCGAGTTGGCTCGCTGGATCGACACGCTCGACCGGCTCTAAACGATGGTCGCGGCGCGTGTCTCGGTCGCCGCGCGCGTTTGCGGAAAAAGCCGTGGGAACCCACGAGGCGGGCCAGGTTTCCGCCCTTTTCACGACGCCGACATTTTCCGCAAGCTTCTTGCTAGCAACGACTTATGGCGATCGCTGCCGGCAGTGCCACTCGCTCTCGGCGAGTTTTACCCCTTTTTTACATAGGTTCGACGCGCCGCTGACACATGCGATGCGGAGCGGCGATAGAATTTCGTCGACGTTGACCGGTAGCGGGCTGCGTGCGTTTGCGTTGTCGGCAAGCGGCGCCCGGCGCCGCGCGATCGGTCAGGCGTTTGCCGTGTGACGTTGACCCGAATCTCTTTCCTGCTATGGAGCGGCGGAACCTTTTATGACACCTCCCGAAGAAGCCCTCATCGAACGCGAACCGGCCTCGCCTTCGAGCAAAGGCAAAAAGAAACAGGCTCGCAAGAGCGGCAAGAAGCAGCGCGCGACCAAGAATCGGCTCAAGGCGCAAGGCCACCAAGCGGCGGTGATCGCCGCCGACACGACCGCCGGCCGCATTTCCCGCGAGCGACGCTGGAACGAAGGCATCGACTGGCCGGTCACGGTGTGGCTGGTGCTGATCCACGCCAGCGTGTTGGCGGCGCCGTTTTTCTTCACCTGGAAGGCGTTGGCCATCTGCGTGTTTCTTTGCTGGTTCACCGGCTCGATCGGCGTGTGCCTGGGCTACCATCGGGCGCTCACGCATGGCAGCTTCACCACCTATCGGCCGGTTCGCTGGTTTTTGGCGTTCGTCGGCGGGCTTTCGGGCGAGGGCTCGGCGATCACCTGGGTGGCCAACCACCGCAAGCACCATTTATACAGCGATAAAGAAGGCGATCCCCATAGCCCGCGCGATGGCAAGTGGTGGAGCCATGTGCTGTGGGTGATTCCCGACATGGGCCGCGACCATTGCCAAGCGCTCGAGGAGCGATTTGCTCCCGACATGGCCAAAGACCCCGTGTTTCGGGTGCTGCATTATCTGTTTCTGCCGATCCACTTGGCCAGCGGCGTGTTGCTGTTCACCTGGGGCTACTTGGGCTGGGACTGGCAAACCGGCGTGTCGTTCTTGCTCTGGGGCATGTCGATGCGGTTCATGTATGTGCTGCATGTGACTTGGTTCGTCAATTCGGCCAGCCATATCTGGGGCTATCGCAACTACGAAACCTCCGACGATAGCCGCAACCTCTGGTGGGTCGGCCTGTTGGCTTTCGGCGAAGGCTGGCACAACAACCATCACGCCTTCCAGCGCATGGCCAAGCACGGCCACAAGTGGTGGGAATTCGATCTGACCTATCGCACGATCTGCCTGCTCGAAAAGCTGGGCATCGTGTGGAATGTGGTCCACGAAATTCCCCGCAACGCCCGCCCGGCCTGATGCTTGCAAAACGAGTCGGCGGCGGAGATCGTCGACGCCAAGGGTTGAAGTTCCCTGAATGACCACTGCGGAGGGCAAGCGATGTGCTTGCCCTCCGCTTTTTGCGCCGGCAAAGCCGCTCGCGATTTCGTCGAACGATGCGACGATGCGCTCGCGGCGGGCGTCGGATTGCTCGAGCTCGCGAGAGAGCGCGGTGGATTGAGAGCGCCGTCGCCGCCCACCCCAGGCATCACGAGCCGGGCGAGCCCGCCGATCTCATGGCCCGGCTCGCGCCGAATGCTTCGGCTCCTCACCTCGACGTTCGGTCGTGTCGTCCGCCGAGGGCTGATCTTGCAAGTCCCAGATCGCGAGCATCAACTCGCCATCAACCCAGAGTGTTTTGGCTGGCCCGTTCGGAAAGCTCAGCCGGCCGATTGGCGTGAGCCGTGGATAGGTTCGAGGGTCGTTGTAGGTCACCGCGCGCAGGTCTTCGTCGGGCACGAGCCATCGATCGGCCCGCAAAAAGACAATCATTCGCAAGGGTAGCCCCTGCTGCCGACAATAGTCTCGCATGAATTCGAGCGCGTTGGAATGACCGCGCATGGCTTCGTAGAAGGGACGGCTACCGGTCAATAGATCGGCGGCCACGATGCAGTTGTTGGTCGACAAGAACGCCAAATATCCAGGAAAATCTCCCACGAGCACCGATGCTCCTTCGACCCGATGCTCCGCCATGTAGTCGAGTTCCGCGCGAAACTTGAGTGGCAACGGCTCGTGATGCCATCGCATGCGAACCGTGGTCGCGATCCAAGCGACCGCCAGCAGCGCGAGCCCGACTCGCGACGCCACCGCCAGCATTGGGGCCGACGGACGTCCGAGCAGCCAGCGTTCCGAAATCTCCCGCAACACGATCGACGTCGTCAGGCCACCCAGCATCATGGGCAGCACGCTGTACCAATACCACTCGGTGTGCGAACGGGTGAACAGGGCCAAATAGCCAAGCTGCAACGCGCAACCGCCCCAGAGCGCTACCGCGAAATGTCGGCTTTCGGCGCTCGTGCGGCGAGCCCAGACCAATGCGGGCGCCGCGAGAGCCGTCGGCATGAGGCTGAATGCGATGTTGCAGCCCCATAGGGATTTTGCCAGGCCGGCGTTGCCGAATCCCTTGGCGACAATGTGCGGAAAGCTCGACTTCATCCAGCCGCTCACGGGCATGAGACCGCCAAACCAAACCATGTTACTGACAAGATAAGGCGCCACGAACGCCAGCAAGGCGGCCGCGAAAATCAGCGCATCCCTCGCGCATCGCTTCACGAACAAGAACCACAAGGAATACAGGCCCACGAACATGATCGTATCGAGCCGCGACAAGAACACCGCCCCCGCGGCGAGCCCACACCACAGCGGGCCCAGCGGGCGATTGATCGGTCCCGCCAGCGAAATTCGCATAAGCACCGCGACCGCCGCGAACTGCGCCGGCCTCGGAATAAAGCATCCCAAACATCGTCACGAAGCACGTGGGAACATAGACCAATCCCACCATGCTCAATCGCGACTGCCGACACACCACGGATAGCTGCCAAGCGCCCAACATCACGCAGCCGGCCGATAGCGGCACGGCATAACGCACATCATTGATCCATTCGGGCCGAAGTCGATATACGATCCATGTGTAGGCGGCTAACAGATACTCCCAGAGCGGATGAAAGCCATTCGTGGGAAACACGCGAGAGAAAGTCTGCTGGCCCGTCGTCGCCAGATTTCTCGCGATGACCAAATAAAAATAGCAATCGTCGGCGATATAATTGACCGTGAACAAAAACCACGACAGGAACGCAAACGCCAGAAATGCGAACAGCGCCGACATGCGCGGCCAAACCATTTGGCGACGTTCGGCCGAAGCGCCGCCGCCGCCCGACACCGCTTGTGTTCCGTGCGGCAAAGCTTCGCCGAGGATCCGCGGGGTATCCGGGAACTGCATGGGTCAATTTCCGTGGACTGTGCGGGGACCAAATAGGGAGGCGTCGAAGTCCAAAAAGTCGCCGAAAAACGGCCGAAACTCGAAAGAACGAGTGAGCCGTGACGTACCGAAGCGAGGGCCCCGAGTATAGCATCGTAAGCCCGATGCAAGTATATCGCGCGAAACCCATGCGATTGCGATGCCTCGTCGGGGACGAGCAAGCGTTCGGGGCCGTTTTGATCGACCTATGAATCCGCGAGGCGATTCCGCGATTCCAGCTTTCGCGGCCGGTCCCTTGTTCCCCGCTGGGCGGCTGGCTATCATCAAAGGCTTGATTTTTTGCCCGGCGCCGTCGTCGGGCCGCAGTGTCCGTGAATGGCGCTGTCCGTGAATGGCAGTATCCGCGAGTGTCGGTGGGAAGGAAATCGCTAGAATGCGTCATGTGTTGTCGGCTGTCGTGCAAAATGTGCCGGGCGTGCTCGCGCATATCTCGGGAATGCTCGCCTCGCGCGGATACAATATCGACAGCCTCGCCGTGGGCGAAACCGAGAACCCCGGCCTCTCGCGCATGACATTCGTCGTCATGGGCGACGCGGCCGTGTTCGAACAAGTTCGCAAGCAACTCGAAAAAGTCGTCACGGTCGTCAACGTCTTCGATGTCAGCTCGCAAGACTATGTCGAACGCGATCTGATGCTCATGAAAGTCGCCGCGCCGCCGGGTGGCAAACGCGCCGAAATTCGCGAGCTCACCACCATCTTCCGCGGACGCATCGTCGATGTCGCCCCGGACGAAGTGATGATCGAAATCTCGGGCCAGGAGCGCAAGATCGAGGCCTTTATCGACCTGATGCGCGAATTTGGCATTATCGAACTGGTGCGCACCGGACGGATCGCCATGGTCCGCGGCTCCAAGGCCTCGGCCGTCAAAGAATCGAAATAACGCGCCGCGCCGCTCGCCTAACCCCCGAGGCAGCGCTGTCCCTCCTAAATCGCCTTTTTATCGCTTCCAGGAACTTCCAGCCGCCATGACCAAAATCTATTACGACAAAGACGCCGACCTCGCGCTCCTGAAGAACAAGACCATCGCCATCGTCGGCTACGGCTCGCAGGGTCACGCCCATGCGCAAAATCTCCGCGACAGCGGCTGCAATGTCATCGTCGGACAGCGCCCGGGCGGGGCCAACTACGATCTCGCCAAGAGCCACGGCTTCGAGCCGGTGAGCGCCGAGGAAGCGGCCAAAAAGGCCGACATGATCAATATCCTGCTGCCCGACGAACTGCAGGGCGATGTCTATCGCGCTTCGATCAAGCCGCATCTCAAGCCCGGCGCGCTGCTCATGTGCAGCCACGGCTTCAATGTGCATTTTGGACAAGTCGAAGCGCCGCCGGGTGTCGATATCGTGCTTGTGGCGCCCAAGGGGCCGGGCCACTTGGTGCGCAGCGAGTTCGAGCGCGGCGGCGGCGTGCCCTGCTTGATCGCCGTGAGCGATGGCGCCAAGGAGGAATCGAAACAACTCGGCCTGGCCTATGCCAAGGGCATCGGCGGTGGACGAGCCGGAGTCATTGAAACCACGTTTGCCGAAGAAACCGAGACCGACCTGTTCGGCGAGCAAGTGGTCCTTTGCGGCGGACTGAGCGCCCTGATCAAGGCCGGCTATGAAACCTTGGTCGAAGCCGGCTATCAGCCTGAAATGGCCTATTTCGAGTGCATGCACGAAGTGAAGCTGATCGTCGACCTGTTCTATCAGGGCGGCCTCAACTACATGCGCTACAGTGTGTCGAACACCGCCGAATATGGCGACTACACGCGCGGCCCGCGAATCGTGACCGCCGAAACGAAAAAAGAAATGAAGCGAATTCTCTCCGAGATTCAGTCGGGTCAGTTTGCCCGCGAATGGCTGCTTGAGAACAAGGTCAACGCCCCGAACTTCAAGGCGATTCGTCGCAACGAGCGCAAACATCCGATCGAAGAAATCGGCCGTCGCCTGCGCCGCTTGATGCCGTGGATCAAAGCGAAGGAAGTTTGACCGAAGAACGCCATGAGTTACGAGAAAAACACGTGGGCAAGCCTGAAAGCAATGTTCAGGCTTGCCTTCGGCGTTTTTGGGGGAAAGGCCCCGAGGCCCACGCTACCGTTTCGGGCGGTGAAGTGGGGCGGACAGACGAAAGTTCCCATCCCGACCCGAAACGCAAGGGAGGGCAGGAAATATTTCTTGATTCCGGCGGTATATTCGGCGGGGGTCCAACATCAGCCTCCTCACCCGGCGCTTTGCCCGCGCGGCGGTCAGTCTGGTTCCCGAGCAACCAGTTTCGGCGATTTGACGGAGCACTGGGCGACCATTTTTAAACGGTCGCCCGTCGACTCAGCAAGTTCAGAGCATCGTTCACCGCGTTTTTGGCGAGCGTTTGGCACATTCGTTGCCCCTCAACTGCTTTCGATAGACGAAACACTGGCCGGCGAAGCCATGTGCCTCGAATTTTTAGCGTGATCGGCTCGCGCCGACCTTTTCCAACGAATCAGCTAGCTTCAGGATTCTCCGCGGAGGGATGTGCCATGCAAACGCGACAATGGATCGCTTATAGTTGGTCTCGACTCAACCACTCGTTGGGCGCCGTGGAACTGTGCGGCTTGGCGCTCGTGCTCGGAGCGCTCGGCGGTTGCGGTCACGAGGCGCTGCATGAGAGCCCCTCGAACCCAGCCCCGCCTCATGCGAGTAACCGGGAGATGCCGGTCTCGCCGACTCCTTCCCGGACCGTCGCGCGGCCGGCGTCGTCGACGTCTCCAGGCGAGCGTATTAACACGGCAGGCGGCACTCATGTGGATGTGAGCCCGCCGGGCGGCGGCATTCATGTCGACGTGCCACCGGGACCGGGCGGATCGGGCACGCATGTCGACATCGGTGGCGGACAGGGCGTCACCGTGAACCCGAGCAACGCCGCGCCGTGATCAGCCGACCTCGATTGGCCCCACGATACATCACGCTAATTTTGCCGAAAGACAGGGAACATGATGACTCCGGTCGATCAAGCGACTCGGACCCGCGCCAGTTACCAACGCCGCTTGCCGGTCGGGGCGGAGGTGCAACGAGCGAGCGAACAACGCTCGAAGACGAATTCCGAATCGAAAAGCGACGGAGTGCATTTTCGGGTCTGGGCGCCCAAGCGAAAGAATGCTGAAGTCGTGTTTCGCTTACCCGAGCCGCGGCCGAAGAGCGCGGGCGCGCGCGGAGCGAGGCGGATTCGAAGCGCGCGGCCGCGCCGAAAAACATCGTGCTCGATCGCGAGGACGGCGGATATTTTTCCGGCTACTCGCCCGCCGCCACCGCCGGCATGCTCTACGGCTTTCGGCTCGATGGCGAGGAAAAGCTCTATCCCGATCCCGCCTCTCGCTTACAGCCCGCGGGACCCCACGAGCTTTCCGAGATCGTCGATCCCTCGACCTTCGATTGGACCGATGGCCAGTGGAAAGGCATCTCGCCCGCGCGGCAAGTGATTTATGAATTGCATGTCGGCACATTCACCGATGCCGGCACATTGGCCGCGGCGACCAAGGAGCTGCAGTACCTAAGCGAACTGGGTATCACGGTCGTCGAGCTCATGCCGCTCGCCGAGTTCGACGGCCATTTCGGCTGGGGATACGACGGCGTGAATCTCTTTGCCCCCACGCGCAACTACGGCTCGCCCGACGATCTCCGCCGCTTTATCGACGAAGCCCATCGGCTCGGACTGGGCGTGATTCACGATGTGGTCTACAACCATTTCGGCCCGCAAGGAAATTACATCCGCCAGTTCAGCGACGATTTTTTCTCGACGCGCCATGCGACCGAATGGGGCGAGGCGATTAATTTCGACGGCGACAATTGCCAACCGGTGCGCGAGTTCTTTATCGCCAACGCCGGTTATTGGATCGATGAATATCACTTCGACGGTCTCCGCATGGACGCCGTGCAGGTGATCATGGACGATTCGCCCGTGCATGTCGTGAGTGAGATCGCGCGTCGCGTGCGCGAGGCCGCCCAGGGACGCGGCACGCTCATGACGATCGAAAATGAACTGCAGCAAGCCCGGTTCTTGCGGCCCGAAAATCGGGGCGGCTACGGAATCGACGCCGCCTGGAACGATGATTTTCATCATGCGGCCCGCGTGGCGATGACCGGTCGCGCCGAATTTTACTATTCCGATTACCGCGGCACGCCGCAAGAAATCCTGTCGGCGATCCAGTGGGGCTATTTGTATCAGGGCCAGTGGAACGATCGCCAGGGCAAGCCCCGCGGCACGCCTTCGCTCGACGTGGGCGGGCGCCAGTTCATCACCTTTTTGCAAAACCATGACCAGGTGGGCAACTCGCCCCACGGACGCCGGCTTCATGAACAGGTCTCTCCCGGGCGGATGCGCGCAATGACCGCGCTTCTCCTGCTCGCCCCCGGCACTCCGCTCCTGTTTCAAGGCCAGGAGTTCGCGGCCTCGAGCGCGTTCTTATATTTCGCCGACCATGCCGACGCCAAGCTCGGCAAGCAAGTGCGTCTGGGGCGCATGGAGTTCATGAAAAACTTTCGGAGCATGGCCGGCGCCGACGCCGGGGCCTGTTTTTCCGACCCCTGCGACCGCGAGGCGTTTGTCCGCTCGAAGCTCGACCTCTCCGAGCGGGACCGACATGACGAAGCGCTCGCCTTGCACCGCGATCTCTTGCGATTGCGTCGCGATGACCCCATGTTCTCCGCCCAGCGATCCGATCGCGTCGCGGGCGCCGTGCTCTCGGGCGAGGCGTTTGCCCTGCGGTTCATCGGCGAAGCGGGCGAAGATCGACTGTTGCTCGTCAATCTAGGCCACGATCTCGAATGGAATCCCTCGGCCGAGCCGCTGCTCGCTCCGCCCGACGGAACCGACTGGCAGCTCATGTGGTCGAGCGAAGACCCGCGCTATGGCGGCTCGGGCACCGGCCCGATCGACACCCGCCATTGGTATTTTCCAGGCCATACCACGATCGTGCTCTGGCCGCGGTCGACATAAAACTCGCGCGGTTCACCCGTGTGCATTGAGAAGGCGGAGACCGCGCCCCGCCCCGACGTTTTTCTCCCCGAGAAGCAGGAAAGCTGGAACCGTTCATGCACGAACACGCCGCGGAGAGTGTCGAGAGCGAAGACGCGAGGGCGAGCGGAACCGCCGCCGGTCGGGAGAAACCGCGAACCGCGCCGGCCGCGGACGAAGCGATGGCCGCCACCGACCTGTGGTACAAAGACGCGGTGATCTATCAGTTGCATGTGCGCTCGTTTTTCGACAGCAACGACGATGGTGTCGGCGATTTTCCCGGCCTTACCGCCAAGCTCGATTATCTGCAAGACCTGGGCGTGACCACCATCTGGCTCCTACCGTTCTATCCTTCTCCGCTTCGCGACGATGGCTACGATATCGCCGACTACATGGATGTGAATCCGGTGTACGGCACGCTCCGTGACTTCAAGCATTTCGTGCGCGAGGCGCATGCCCGCGGCTTGCGGATCATCACCGAGCTGGTGATCAACCACACTTCGGACCAGCATCCCTGGTTTCAAAGGGCCCGCAATTCGCCGCCCGGCGGCGACTGGCGCGACTTTTATGTCTGGAGCGACACGCCGGAGCTCTACAAAGAGGCCCGAATCATTTTCAAGGACTTCGAGCCCTCGAATTGGAGTTGGGACCCGGTCGCCAAGGCCTATTACTGGCATCGCTTTTATTCGCATCAGCCGGATTTGAATTTCGACAATCCGCTGGTGGGCAAGGCGGTGTTCGAGGTGCTCGACTACTGGCTGCGGATGGGTGTCGATGGCCTCCGGCTCGACGCGGTGCCGTATCTCTTCGAGCGCGAGGGCACGAACTGTGAAAATCTTCCTGAAACACATGTCTTTCTCAAGAAACTTCGGGCCCATGTCGACAAGCACTTTCCCGGCCGCATGCTGCTGGCCGAGGCGAATCAATGGCCGGAAGACGCGATCGCGTATTTCGGCGATGGCGATGAATGCCAGGCGGCGTTTCATTTTCCGGTGATGCCGCGGCTGTTCATGGCGATGCACATGGAAGATCGCTTCCCGATCGTCGATATTCTCGCCCAAACGCCGCCGATTCCCGACAACTGCCAATGGGTGATGTTTCTACGGAACCACGACGAGCTCACGCTCGAAATGGTTACCGATGAAGAACGCGACTATATGTGGCGCGTGTACGCGCGCGATCGCCAGGCGCGCATCAACCTCGGCATTCGCCGTCGGCTCGCTCCGCTCTTGAGCAACAATCGCCGCCAGATCGAGCTCCTCAATGTGCTCTTGTTTTCGCTGCCGGGCACGCCGGTCGTGTACTATGGCGACGAGATCGGCATGGGCGACAATATCTATCTGGGCGACCGCCACGGCGTGCGCACTCCCATGCAATGGAGCCCCGATCGCAATGCCGGCTTCTCCCGGGCCAATCCGCAGCGGCTCTATTCGCCGGTGATTCTCGACGCCGAATATGTGTTCGACGCCGTCAATGTCGAGATTCAACAGAAGAACCCTTACTCGCTGCTTTGGTGGACCAAGCGGCTCGTGGCTCTGCGGCAGCGGCATCGGGCCTTCAGCCGCGGATCGTTCGAGCCGCTCACTCCGACCAATGGCAAGGTGCTTGCCTTCGTGCGCCGGATCGATGAGGAATGTATTCTCGTGGTGGCCAATTTGGCCCGGGTAGCGCAGTATGTGGAGCTCGATCTCTCGGAGTTCGCCGGCCGCCGACCGATCGAGATCTTGGGTCAAACGCCGTTTCCGTCGATCGGCGCCGGCCCCTATGTCCTCTCGCTTTCGCCCCATGGTTATTATTGGTTCAATCTCACCAAGGAGACCGACGGAGACGCGCTCGCCGCGACGCAACCGCGCACAATCCGAGGCGCATCGCGACTGGACGGAGCTACTGCGCGGTCGCGCCAAATCGAAGTTCGAAGCGGTGCTGGCCGACGATCTGCCGCGGCGCCGCTGGTTCACCGGTCGCGGGCGCTCGATCCAGCGCGTGTCGATTCTAGGAAGCGCTTCGTTCGGGCGCGGCGAGCGGCGCGGTGAATTTTGGCTGCTCTTCGCCCGGGTCGAGTACGGCGATGGCGACCCCGAGGTCTATTCGTTGCCGCTCGAACACGCCGGGGGCGAGGAGGCGCGGCGGCTGCTCGAGGTGCATCCCGAAGCCGTGATCGTCAAAGTGCATGAACATGTGCGGGATGAGCCCGGAGTGCTTTACGACGCGCTGATCGAGCCGAGCCGCATTGCCCCGCTGCTCGACGCGATCGTCGGCCGCCGCCGGGTGCAAAGCCCCGAGGGCGAGATCTTCGGTTCGACGACGCCCAAGCTCCGCGAAATCTCGGCCGAACCCGAGTCGCTCAAACCTTCGGCCGCCCCCGGCTCGGAAACCACGAGCGATGTGGTGTTTGGCGACAAGCTGATCCTCAAGATGTTTCGCCGACTGGAATGGGGTGAAAATCCCGACTCGGAAATGGGACGCGTGCTCAGCGACGAGCTCGGCTTTCCGGGCACGCCGCCGGTCGTGGGCCGGCTCGAATACCGCGGCGGCGGCGACGACGAGCTCGTCACGGTCGGCGTGCTCCAAGCCTATGTGCCCAACGCCACGACCGCCTATCAGTTCACCGCCGACTGGCTGGATCGGTTTTTGGAGCACATCGTCACGCTCACCGTCGAGCAGCGGCCCACGAGTGGCGGGTTACTGGCCCGATCGGCGTGGGAGATGGCCGCCGGCGACGCGCCGCCCGAAGCGCGCGAACACCTGAGTCGCTACCTCGACGCCGCCACGGCGATCGGCAAGTTGACGGCCGAATTCCATTCGGCCTCGGCCCGCGGCGCTTCGAGAAATTTCGTTCCCGAGCCGTTCACGCAGCTCTATCAGCGTTCGCTCGAACAATCGACGCGCAAGCTCACATCGCAAGCCTTCGCGCTGCTGCGGCGCCGGCTCGACACCCTCGCGCCGGCCACCGCCGAGCGCGCCGGCTAGCGCTCGAACGCGAACCCCGAGCCCACTGCGCTCTTTCGCTCCACGACTCGCGAGCGGATCGTCACCCGGCGCATTCGCTGCCACGGCGACTATCACCTGGGGCAACTGCTCTCGGTGGGCAATGAATTTCTGATCGCCGATTTCGAGGGCCAAACCCAGCGCGATCTGGTGGCGCGAAGGATCAAGCGATCGGCCGTGGAAGACGTGGCCACGATGCTCCGCTCGTTTGACTATGTGGCCGCGCACGTGATGTTGCGGCTCGTGCAAACCGGATTCGGAGCCTCCGAGGAGTTGCGCGGGCCACTGAATTTTTGGCGATTGTGGAGCAGCTCGGCGTTTCTCAAGGCCTATGCGTCGGCCGTGGAAAAGTCCGATCTTTTGCCCGAGTCGCTGACCCAGCGCACGGCGCTCTTGCAATTCCATCTTTTGCAGCGCGCATTGCAAGAACTGGTGCATGATCTCGACCACAGACCCGATGTCGTGTCGGTTCCACTCGAGGGAGTGCTCGAACTGCTCGGGGATTAGCGAGCAATGCGTGGCGAGCTTCGTGGAATTCCTCGCACGGGTTCAGACGATATTCACGCGATATCGTGCCGCATGCCGACATCGTGCTTGCGGTAGTCGCAGCCCTCGTAGAAGGGAACGAGCCGCTCGAAGCACGACAGAATCACTTTGTAGCAGCCTGCTTCGGCCGCCGCCCGGGTCGCATGGCGCACCAGCCGGGCGCCGATGCCGAGCTTCTTGTATTCGCCATGCACGGCCACGTCTTCGATATGCCCGCAACGAGCGCCGGCATGAATGAACTTCAGCTCCACGACCAGCGAAGTCGTGCCGATCACGCGTGGGCCATCGACCGCCACGAAGGTGCGCACTCCGGCCGCTTGCCGCGCCTCGAACACGGCGCGAGCCGCGGCGGGGTCGAGCCCCGTGGCGCAAGTTCGGCGAGCGTTTCCAAGAAGCCGTTCGCCAGATCGTCGACCACGAGATCGCGGATCAGAATTTCCATGCTGTGTGCTTCACGCCGCGGCTTTGAGCTGCGAACGGCGGACCAGGGTTTCGAACAATCCTTGCTGCACCACGATATTGTTTTCTTCGTTGACGAGTTGCCGCCGCCAGACGATCAGCCCGTGCTTGCGCCCGCCAGGCTGCTTATCCACGACCTCGGTCACCACATGCACGGTGTCGCCGATATAGATCGGGTGCAGGAACTTCCATTCCACGAGCCGCATGAACGCGGCGGTTTGCATTGCCGGGCTGTGGCTCCCGAGCCCCGCCACCAGCGAAAGGCCCAAGAGCCCATGGGCGATCGGCCGGCCAAAGGGAGTGCTGCGGGCGAACTTATGATCGACATGCAGCGCGTTGTAGTCGCCGGTGAGGCCCGCGAAGTTCACGATATCGGTTTCGGTGATCGTGCGCGAGGGGCTCTTCCAGGCGTCGCCGGTCTCCACCTGATCGAAGCTGCGCGGTTCGTCCAGATACATGGTTGGCGCCCTACGGGTCATCGCCGGCGCCGGCGGCGCTCGGGGGGCGGTCCGCGGCCGGCGATCGAATTTATCGGGTGGCCACCTTACCCGAGCCCAATGTTCCGTCGCTAGGCCGATTTTGTGCCTTAGTAGCATTCGTCTGGGGCAAAAGAGCCGCAAATTGGCGCAAAACGGGGCCGAGCGCGGCCTGGCCGCTGGCGGCATGGTTTCCGCCGGTCGCGAACGACACTGGCGCGAGCCGACATTTCGCCCTATTTGCCGCCGAGAGCCCGCGAAATTGCTTGTTTTTTCCGGTCGAGGGAGTACCCTAGAAGGTTGCGGTTCGCCATTGTCCCCCACGCTTGTCTCGCTCGGCGAATCGCGAGTTCTCTTGAGCAATTGATAATTCAGCAAGCGACTATTTTGCACGCATTGTTCAATCCTCCACGCCGAGCTCCAGGGGTTCAAGCCATGACTTCGCTTCGCAGGTTCATGATCGCCATGTCGTTGGCCCTCTTCTGCGAGATTTCGCTCTCGCTCGCCGCGGAAGCGATAGTCGATCCCGCGTCCGGGGCGCCGGCGAGTGTTCCCGCGGTGGGCGGTGGAGTCGATATGTTCGCCGCGATGCAAAGCGGCGATCTGGATGTGAAGTTCATTCCCAAGAACGACCGCGAAGCCCGCGTGATTCTCAAGAACAACACCAAGAAGCCGCTCAGCGTCAAGTTGCCGGAGGCCTTTGCCGGAGTGCCGGTGCTGGCGCAAGCTCCAGGTGGACGCCGCGGCGGCGGCGGGGCCGGTGGAAATAACATGATGAACCAGGGCATGGGCGGCGGCATGGGCGGCATGGGAATGGGAGGCATGGGAGGAATGGGCGGCGGCGGCATGGGCGGCATGGGTGGCGGCGGCATGTTCAACATCCCGCCCGAACAGGTCCGGCAGTTCAAGGTCGACACCGTGTGCCTCGACCACGGCAAGAAAGACCCCCGGCCGGCGATCCCCTACGAGATCCATCCGATCGAAAGCTACACCACCAAGACCGGCGTGGCTGAACTGTGTGCGATGCTCGGCCGCGGCAAGATCGACCAACGGGCCGCCCAAATCGCCGCTTGGCACTTGAACAGCGGCATGAGCTGGGATGATCTCTCCGCCAAGCGAGTTGAGCATTTGAGCGGCGAAAGCGAGCCCTATTTCTCGGCCGAACAAATGCAGCAGGGTTTGGCCGTATCGAACGCCGCCGAAGCCATGGCCGCCGAATCGCCCGTCGCGCGGGCCAAGAGCGCCGAGCCGGCCTCGGGCGCGGCCGCGAGCGCCGCCGCCACAAAGAGCACCGGCAAGAGCGCTGGCGCGGAGCAAGCCCCGGCAGCGCCGCCCGTAACCGCAACGAATCCTCCGCGAGGGCGGCCTGCTTGTCGCGCGGTCGGAAGTCGCTAGAATGCGGGCCGCATGCGCTGTCTTTTCCGGCGTCGGCGGCCGATCGCTCCCTGAGCGAGGTGATTCCTTCCCGAAATACCAAATCGAACGCGCAATGGCCGACGACCAGCCCTGGTATCAAGACGGACTCCGCTTTCGCTGCACCGGCTGTGGCGACTGTTGCACCGGTGCGCCCGGCTTTGTGTGGGTCAATGCGGCCGAGATCGCCGAGTTGGCGGCGCTCAAGCAGATGGATGTCGCGGCATTTGAAGCCGAGTTCGTGCGCCGCGTGGGCGTGCGCCGCAGTCTGATCGAATATTCCAATGGCGACTGTGTGTTCTTCGACGGCAAGACCCGCCGTTGCACGGTCTACGACGCGCGTCCCCGCCAATGCCGCACGTGGCCTTTCTGGAACTCGAACGTGCGCACGCCCGAAGCCTGGGCCGACACCTGCGAAGCATGTCCCGGCAGCGGCAAGGGCAAGCTCTATTCGCTCGACCAGATTCAGCATCAACTCTCGATCGTCAAGCTGTGAGCGATCGCGGCGATGAAGCGATCGCGCGCCGGTTGAGCTGAATTTGCTCTCGCGGGCCGCGGTCGCTCCCCGAGTCGAGCCTGGCGCCAGCGAAGGCAAACCGCGCGCCCAGCGCCAGCGAATGACGCCCTCGCGAGAAGCGCCAGGGGACGGACCGGGATGCCGGTTTCATTGGCCCCCAACAAGCCCAAGCCAGCCTCGCCGGCGCTTGACGGCTTGTGTGGGGCGTGCGCGCGACGCTTGCTTGGCGCCAGGTGGCGGCGCCAGCGAATGGCCGGAAAAGCGGCGGATTGTAAAATTCCGACTGGGGAGTTGGGAATCTTCTTGCCGATTATTCCAAGGAGCTAAAGTTTACTGGCTGGGGCGACGATAACTCTGGCATTCGATTTCCGCGCGAAGTGGTCGGCTTTGACAAAAAGGCGGCCCCAGTCGACGCGTCGAATGCGAAAGCCAGGGCGCAACTCCTTGGCACGGAATGGTTTTTAGAGACATGGCCGCTAAAAAAACAGGACTCTCGCCGCAACACCATGCCGAGCAAGGCTTTGCAGCCCTCGGCCCCGGGAAGGGCCGCGAGCAGTTCGTTTTTGGACCGGCCAGGGGCGAGGGGCGACAAACCCCTTTGAGCTTGACTGTAGTCTTTACGGCATCTACACTTGGAGCATGATTGGGCCAGCCGATCGACGGTCTTTTTCCGGCAGATTCGGCCCCTTCTCACCGAGGAGATACCCGTCGTGACCAAGAAAGAGATCGTCAAGACCATTTCCGACGAGATCGGGCTCACGCAGCTCAAGACAAAAGAGATCGTTCAGAAGACATTTGACGCGATCGTGGAAACGCTGGTCGAGGAACGTCGCATCGAATTGCGGAACTTCGGCGTGTTCGAAGTCAAGAAACGAGCCGCCCGCAAGGCCCGCAATCCGCGAACCGGAGATAAGGTGTACGTGCCGGAGAAATTCGTCGTGACCTTCAAACCGGGCAAAGAGATGGAAGAACGTGTGCGCGAACTCGAGCGGCAAGCCGCCGAGCGAGCCCGCGCCGCGGGACTGTGTGTCGAGGCCGAAGGCTCCGACGACGCGCGACCGGCGTCGGGCAACGGCCCCGCGGACGAAACGGCCGATCGCGGCCGGATCGACGGTTCGACCGTGTATAGTTCGCCCAACAGCGCGGCGCCCTGAAAAGCGTCGCGAAAATTCAAGAACAAAGAACATTACGATATATCCCGTCTGATTTGGTTCGACTCGTCTCAAAGCAATCGCTCGAAACGGATTTCAACGGCTTCGATTGCCGACGCCTCAAACGGGCGCGGGTCGTCGGGGCCGACAAGACACAGGCCGCTGATCGTTGGATCGGAACATGACGCGACTCGCGCGTTGCCCTTTGTTCGAGGGTGGCGTTCGACCGCACGCGGTCCCCTGGTGGCAGCAGTTCCTCACGGAGGAGTCTCTCGGATGCGCAGGCTTTTGTTCGCGATCGTCGTAAGCTGCGGCCTCAGCGCCAGTGGGGGTTGCTTCTGGCCCATTTATCAGGGCGATCCAGCCGCCAGAACCCAGCAGTTGATCTTCACGTCGGAAAACTTGCGCGTGATCTTGGAAGAGTGGAACCGAATCTGGTTCCTCGATCAGCCGAGCCACCTGACGCCCTACCGCACGCACGGCGGACTGATCTAGTCGAGCGCGCGGGCCAAGAGTTCGCGCCCCCCGTCAATCGCTTTGTCGTTTTTTTGCGGTCCATCAGTCTTCGCTTGGTTTTCTTCTCGCTTCGCTCGCTGCCCGCGACGATCACCATCAGCCCGGCGCTACGGCGCCCCTTCTTTTCGCGAAGCAATGGTTCGGCCCTTGGATCGCTGCTCGATCCCGCGCCGCCCGATTGCCGCCCCACGATCCGGGCCGTACATTGAGCATGGTCTCTCATCGCCCCCGAGTCGCCACGCTTGCCGCGCTTCTTTGAATTCCCTGGGATTCCGCAACTCGTGAACACGCCTCTTGTCGATCTTGCCGTTCGCCTCGGGCGCCTCGCGCTGCCGAATCCGATTCTCGTGGCGTCGGGCACGTTTGGTTATGCCCGCGAGATGGCTGGCTTTGTCGATCTTGCTCGGCTGGGCGGAATCGTGCCCAAGACGATCACCGCCAAACCGTGCGCCGGCAACGCTCCCTGGCGAACCGTGGAAACGGCGGCAGGCATGCTCAATTCGATCGGTCTCGACAATGATGGCGTCGAGGCCTTCATCGCCGGCCACATGCCGTATCTCGCCGCGCTTGGTTCGCCGATCGTGGTGAGCATCGCCGGGCACGATTATCAAGACTTCGTCGATCTCGCCGCCCGACTCGATGGGGTTCCCGGCATCGCCGCGTTGGAGCTCAATATCTCGTGCCCCAATGTGAGCGGCGGCGTCGACTTTGGCGCGAACCCCACACTGTGCCAGCAAGTAGTCGAGGGCTGCCGCCACGCGTGTCGACTGCCGATATTGGCCAAGCTCACTCCCAACGTGACCGATATCGCGTCGATCGCCAAAGCCGCCGCCGCCGGCGGGGCCGACGGACTCTCCGTGATCAACACCTGCCTGGGCATGGCCGTCGATTGGCGCCGCCGGAGGCCGATGCTCGGTAATATCGTCGGCGGGTTGAGCGGGCCGGCCATCAAACCGATCGCGCTGCGGGCGGTGTATCAGGTGGCTCGCGCGGTGGAGATTCCGGTCATCGGCATCGGCGGCATCGCCACGCTCGACGATGTGATGGAGTTCCTCGTCGCCGGGGCCACGGCAGTGCAGATCGGCACCGCCAATTTTTACGATCCGGGCGCGAGCCTCCGCCTGCTCGATGCCCTGCCAGCGGCGCTTGCCGAGCTCGGCGCGAGTTCGGTCGCCGAGATCGTCGGCACGCTCCGCACACGCCGGCGCCATCATACCACGCGACGCCCGTGGCGAAATGAGAGGATTAAACACCTCCGGCACCGCCGCCCGAGTGGAGGCCAAACCATGACCCCGGAACAAAAAGCCCGGCAGCAAATCGACCGCGAGCTTGAACAGGCTGGTTGGATTGTGCAGGACTACCACCAGATGAACATCACGGCGGGCCTGGGAGTGGCTGTTCGGGAATTTCCTCTCACCACCGGCGACGCCGACTACATACTCTACGCTGATGCCAAGGCTATTGGCGTTGTCGAAGCAAAGCCGAAGGGCCATACGCTCACTGGCGTCGAAACGCAGTCGGGCAAATATCTCGATGGCCTGCCGAAGACATTGCCGAACTATCGCCTGCCGCTCCCCTTCGCATACGAGTCCACGGGGGAAGTCACGCAGTTCACGAACACTCTGGAGCCGGACGCTCGCAGCCGGGCCGTATTTACGTTCCATCGACCCGAAGAACTGATCCGTCTCGTCAAGCTAGACAAACAAGTTCGCACGAAGCTCCGAGAAATGCCGCCGCTGAACATCGGCCACCTGTGGCGGGTTCAGATCGAGAGCATCCAGAACCTCGAAACGTCGCTCGCCGCCAACCGCCCCCGTGCGCTGATCCAGATGGCGACCGGCAGTGGCAAAACTTTCACCGCCGTCAACTTCTGCTACCGGCTCATCAAATACGCCGATGCGAAGCGCATCCTGTTCCTCGTGGATCGCAACAACCTGGGCAAGCAGACGCTCAACGAGTTCCAGCAATTCGTCAGTCCGGTCAACGGCTACAAGTTCACCGAGGAATACACCGTTCAGCACTTGAAGAAAAACACGATTGCCCCGGCCTCGAAGGTCTGCATCACGACGATCCAGCGACTCTACTCGATGCTCAAGGGCGAGGAAGACTTCCTGGAAGAAAATGAGGAAGGCTCGCTTTTCGAAGTAGAAGCGGCATCTTGCCGCTTCGTCGGGACAAACTCAAGCGGCGAGACGCCGCTTCTACCAGAGCCGCTGCCGGTCGTTTACAATGCCAAGATTCCCATTGAGATGTTTGACTTCATCGTGGTCGATGAATGTCACCGCAGCATTTACAACATCTGGCGGCAAGTCCTCGAATACTTTGACTCGTTCCTCATCGGCCTGACCGCCACGCCGACCAAGCAGACCATCGGATTCTTCGGCGGCAATCTGGTTCAGGATTACGCCCACGAGCAGGCCGTGGTTGATGGCGTCAACGTCGGCTACGACGTGTACCGCATCGAAACGCAGATCACCAAGGACGGGGCCAAACTCGCTCGTGAACCCGGCGTGTTCGTTCCGCATCGTGATCGGCGCACGAAAGGGACGAAATACAAAGAACTCGATGACGATCTGACCTACACCGCCAACCAACTTGACCGGGACGTGGTTTCGGAGAACCAAATCCGGCTGGTGATCCGCACGTTCAAGGACAAGCTGCAGGAAATCTTTCCGGGTCGCACCGAGGTTCCGAAAACGCTCGTCTTCGCCAAGACCGACCTTCACGCCGAAGACATCGTGCGCATCATCCGGGAAGAATTCGGCAAGGGGAACGACTTCTGCCAGAAGATCACCTCGAAAAGCACCGGCAAGAAGCCCGACGAACTACTGTCGGAGTTCCGCAATTCGTACTTCCCCCGCATCGCCGTCACCGTGGACATGATCGCCACGGGAACCGACGTGAAGCCGCTCGAATGCCTGATCTTCATGCGGAATATCCGCTCACTCGGCTACTTCGAGCAGATGAAGGGCCGAGGTTGCCGGGTCGTCGATCCCGACGTGCTGCAAAGCGTCACGCCCGATGCCAAGCACAAGACACACTTCGTTATTGTCGATGCCGTGGGCGTCTGCGAGGACGAAAAGACGGCCACGAAGCCGCTGGATCGCAAGCCGTCTGTGCCACTCGACAAGATTCTCAACCTCGTCGCGGCGGGCGCCGCCAACGACGATGTAGTGTCCACATTGGCCTCTCGCCTTTCTCGGCTCGATCTGGAATTGGACCCGATCCAGCAAGCGGCGATCCAGAAAGCATCGGGCGGGAAGTCGCTCTCCGAACTGAGTGCGGGGCTGCTCAAGAGCATCGACCCGGATGTGAATGTAGAAGCGGCGTCACGCCGCTTTCACCCGATCACGGGCGACCCCGCCGAGATCGGCTACTTCGACCCCGCCGCCCCCGTCGCCGTGCTTGAAGGAAACCTTCCCCATTGGAGGCAAGACGGCTCGACCTATTTCGTCACGTTCCGCGCGGCTGACAGCCTCCCGCAAGCAAAACTAAACCAATGGCTGGCGGAACGAGATGCATGGCTGAGCCGTAATCCCGAGCCGCACTCGCCCGAGCAGAAGCAACTGTATTGGCGGAAGTTTCCCGAACGGATCCAACAATGGCTTGACGCCGGCCATGGAGAGTGTCTTCTGGCTCGTCCAGACGTTCGGCAAATCGTCGTCGATGCCCTTCTTCATTTCAATGGTGATCGTTACGCTTTGCGAGAATGGGTAGTGATGCCCAATCATGTCCATGTCGTCGTCACGCCGTTCGGCACGAACGAGCTTTCCGACATTCTGCATTCGTGGAAATCTTTTACGTCGAAAGCCATCAACAAGCTGGTGGGAAGAACGGGAGTTTTTTGGCAAAAGGAATCATTCGATCATATCGTGCGTTCGCCTGCATCGTTGGAACGAATCGACGACTACATTCTGGCGAATCCCGAGCATCTTGCCGAAGGGACGTTTTCGCTTTCGGCGGCGTTGCAAACACGGCGAGACGCCGTGTCTACTTGGGAGCCGACCGAGGAACAGGTCGTTCAGGTCGAGCGGGAACAGATGGCGACGGCACTGAAAGCCTTCCACGATCCCAAGCTGCGAGATGCGATTCTGGCGGCGAAGCGGTCTTTGGAGCAGGTCATTGACGAGCAGACGCCCGACCAGCTACGTCGGGCGGGCTTCGATGCCGAGGCGCTGGAAAAAGCCAAGTCGATGCTCACCAGCTTCAGGAAGTTCATCGAAGACAACAAGGACGAGATCGAAGCCCTCCAGGTCTTGTACAGCGTTCCTTATCGGGCCGGTCTGAAGTTTCGGCACGTCAAGGAACTGGCGGCGAAGCTCAATCAACCGCCGTTCTTCGTGGACCCGAACCGGCCCGAATCGCTGCTGCGACTCTGGCAAGCGTTTGAACTCGTAGAAGCGGCGTCCCGCCGCTTGCCTGTTGGCAACGGTGACGACGGCGATAAAAAGAAGAACGTAGAAGCGGCGTCCCGCCGCTTCTACTTGGTGGATGTGATTGCCCTGGTGCGCCACGCCATTGATCCGAACACGCCCTTGGCCCCGGTCGGCATGACGGTTGAAGAACGGTATCAGCAGTGGATCGCTGACAAGCAGCAGGCTGGCGTTACGTTCACCGCCGACCAGCGGAAATGGCTTGACGCCATCAAGGACCATATCGCCGCCAGTTTGAACATCGAGCAGGACGACCTCGAAGACGTGCCGTTCAACACGATTGGCGGGCTGGGCAGGGCATACGAACTCTTCGGGGACAAGCTCCCCGCCATCCTTGATGAACTCAACATGAGGTTGGCGGCATGAGCGATGACAATGGACACCAAGGCGAAATTGTGATCGAAGACATTCGGTCCTTAGCGATTCCTCCGGGCTGGACGAGAACCAGCGTGGGAGAAGTTGGTGAAGTGCGCCTTGGAAGGCAACGCTCGCCTAAGAATCGTTCCGCCGAATTTCCGACAAAATACGTTCGGGCGGCGAACCTCACTTGGACCGGATTGGACCTCAGCGATGTTCGCGACATGGATTTCCCACCGAGGGAACTTGTAAGTTACCGGCTTCAGCGTGGGGATGTACTTCTGTCGGAAGCGTCAGGGAGTGCGGGCGAGGTTGGCAAACCAGCCATCTGGAACGGCGAACTCGAAAACTGCTGTTTTCAGAATACGGTGATTCGGTTTCGCCCCAAGGCGGTCAGTTCCAAGTTCGCCCTGGTAGCGTTTCAACATTTTGCGAGGAACAGTGTCTTTGCACGAGTCTCGAAGGGTGTCGGCATTCACCACATGAGCGCCGACCGCTTTGCGTCAATGCCGTTCTTGCTGCCTCCCAAAGAAGAACAGGGCCGCATTGTTGCCAAGGTCGAAGAACTGTTCTCCGACCTGGATGCGGGGATTGCGGCTCTGAAACGAGTGAAGGCGAATCTGAAGCGTTACCGTGCCGTCGTCCTCAAGGCCGCCGTCGAAGGTAAGCTCACCGAGGCATGGCGTGTAGAAGCGGCGTCCCGCCGCTTTTCTCCCGATCCCCAAATGCGGCAAGATGCCGCATCTACTTTTGAACCCGCCTCGGCTCTCCTGGCTCGCATCCTAAAGGAACGCCGCCAGAAGTGGGAAGCCGACCAACTCGCCAAGTGCGCCACCGTAGAAGCGGCGTCCCGCCGCTTTTCGGAGAGAAACGGAAAAGTAAAGCGGCGGGACGCCGCTTCTACGAAGAAGCCACCGAAAAACTGGCGAGAGAAGTACGTCGAACCGACACCGCCCAATATGAAAGGGTTGCCGGAACTGCCCGAAGGCTGGTGCTGGGCGAGCGTGGACCAACTTGGAGATGTACAACTTGGTCGCCAACGCTCCCCCAAGAACCGTAGCGATGAATTCCCGACGAAGTACATTCGGGCGGCCAACTTGACAGAAGATGGCCTGGACCTCGCTGATGTTCTCGATATGGAATTCCAGCCGAGGGAACTGGAAACATATCGCTTGCACCCCGGCGACGTTTTGTTGTCAGAAGCGTCAGGAAGCCCAGATCAAGTCGGAAAGCCCGTCGTCTGGAATGGAGAAATCGACGACTGTTGCTTTCAGAACACGGTAATTCGCTTGCGTCCGATTGGGATTCCGAGTGAATACCCTCTGGCCGTGTTTCGACATTACTATCGTAGCAAGCTGTTTGCAAAGGTATCCGCTGGTGTCGGGATAAACCATTTGAGTGCTGGCAAGTTCTCGGCCTTGCCGTTTCCATTGGCTCCACTTGCGGAGCAAAGGCTAATTGCCGCAGAGGTTGAGGAACGACTTTCTGTGATCGCAGTTGCCGAGCAACAGTTGGAAAGCAATTTAACCCGTGCAGACCGCCTTCGTCAGAGCATCTTGACGCAAGCCTTCGAGGGAAAACTGGTCCCGCAAGACCCGAAGGACGAACCTGCAAGTGTGCTACTAGAGCGGTTGCGAGCGAGTCGGTCAGTACATGAAGGAAACGGCAAGGCCGCAAATCCGGCCCGAACTCGTGGTCGCCGGGTGAAGTCGAAACAGGTTTCGCTTCAAGGTGAAGAGGAGGAGCGATGACGAAACCCGTTCATGAACGGCTGATCTTCCATATCACTCACGTTGACAACCTCCCGGCGATTTTGACGGATGAGTGTCTGTGGTCGGATTTTGAAGTCCTAAAAACGCAGAACCGGAGGACCGTGATCGGCTTCGACACGATCAAGAAGCGAAGGCTGGAGGAACTGCCCGTCTCCTGTCATCCATCAACCAACGTGGGACACTACGTTCCGTTCTATTTTTGCCCTCGCTCACCGATGCTTTATGTGATCCATCGTCGGAATGCCGAATTGACTTACCAAGGCGGGCAAGATCGAATCGTGCATTTGGTTTCACGTATTGACATCCCCATTCAGAATGCCGGAGGACGCCCCTGGGCGTTTTCGGACGGGAATGCGGGGGCAAGATATGCAAGGTTTTCAAACGATCTTGCGCAATTCGATAATTTCGTAGATTGGAACGCCGTACAAGCAACGTACTGGAGCGACCCAACCATCAAGGAGCGAAAGCAAGCAGAATTTCTGGTTCATCAGCAGTTTCCGTGGACCGGCTTTTTTGCTATTGGCGTCATCAATCAAAGCATGGCTGATGAAGTTCGGGGACTTCTCGCTTCGCAGGATCATCGCCCAGAAGTTGTCGTAAAACGAGACTGGTACTACTAACTCCACTTGGAGAAGAGAGATAACGTGATCGAATTCACAAAAGGCAATCTGTTTGAAGCCGATGTTGAAGCTCTGGTGAATACCGTCAACACGGTGGGTGTGATGGGAAAGGGAATTGCATTGCAATTCAGCAGGCAGTTTCCAGAAATCATGCCGGTCTACGAGGCTGCGTGCAAAGACGGTTCTCTTGTTGTTGGGACGGTTCAAACCATTCGCTTAGCGTTGCTGGCCGGTATGGGAGGCCCAAGTTACGTCATCAACTTTCCGACGAAGAAACATTGGAAAGGGGACTCGAAGATCGAGTATGTCGAGTCTGGGCTGCGGTCCTTACGTGCGGAAATCGAGAAATACGGCATAAAGTCAATCGCTGTGCCACCCTTGGGATGTGGGCTGGGCGGGTTGGACTGGGCCGACGTTCGCCAGAGAATTATCGAAACGCTGGGCGACATGCCAAATGTGCGGATTAAGGTCTTTGAACCTGCGGGAACTCCTGCTGCCAAAGAGATGAAACCAGCCTCAGCCAAACCGAAAATGACACCTGGGCGGGCCGCACTGCTGGGATTGATGCGACGGTATATGGTTCCATTGATGGACGATGCCGTTACCTTGTTGGAGCTTCACAAGCTCATGTACTTCATGCAGGAAGCGGGTGAATCGCTTCGGCTGGAGTTTGTCAAAGGCAAGTACGGCCCATACGCCACCAACCTGCGCCATGTGCTGAATGCGATTGAGGGCCATTTCCTGACCGGATTTGGCGATGCCTCTGAAGAACCTGGAAAGCCTATCGAGCCGCTGCCGGGAGCCATCGAAAAAGCCGAGAGCTACCTCCGTGAGCGTTCGAGGGATGCAACTCTGGCACGTTTCAATCGAGTCGAAGAATTGATGGAGGGATTCGAGACAGCCTATGGACTGGAGTTGTTGGGCAGCGTGCATTGGGTCGCTAAATATGAACCTTCGCCTGCGACAAATCCAGAATGAAGCGACAGCTCTCATCCATGCCTGGAATGATCGAAAGCGGGACTCGTTCCCCAAGCAACATATCGAAGTTGCCTGGAAACTTCTGATTGGTACGGGGTGGCTGAAATGAGTAACAACGACTCCCAACAGATCGTCAACAAAGCCTGGAACTTCGCCCACGTTCTGCGGGACGACGGCCTCTCGTACATGGGCTACACCGAGCAGATCACCTTCCTGCTCTTTCTCAAGATGGCCGACGAGCAGACGAAGCCGCCGTACAACAAGCCGCCCATCGTCCCGGCGAAGTTCAGTTGGGAAAGTCTGTTGAAGAGGGAGGGGGACGAACTCGAAGCCCACTACCGGCACATCCTAGAAGAACTCGGCAAGCAGCAAGGGATGCTGGGCGAAATCTTCAAGAAAGCCCGGCCCGAAATCCAGAACCCGGCCACGCTGCGGCGGCTGATCGTGGACCTGATCGACGTGGAGAAGTGGTCCTCCATGCAGGCCGACGTGAAAGGGGACATCTACGAGGGCTTGCTCGCCAAGAGCGCCGCCGAGAGTCCGAAGGGGGCGGGCCAATACTTCACTCCCCGTGAACTCATCAAGGCCATCGTGGATTGCGTGCAGCCAACCGCCGACGACACCGTTTGCGATCCAGCCGCAGGCACGGGCGGCTTCCTCCTGGCCGCTTACGACTACGTTGCCAAGCACCAGGGCAAGACGCTCGACAAAGATCAGAAAAGGCATCTGCGGACGAAGTTCGTGAAGGGCTGGGAGTTGGTCCCCAACACGGCACGTCTCTGCATCATGAACTTGTACCTGCACGGCATCGACGGAGTAGATGCGGCGTCCCGCCGCATGGATGGAAAGCGGCAAGATGCCGCTTCTACATGCCCGATCAAGTCCGGCGTGGATAGCCTCGCCAGCGACCCCGGCGAGCGTTTCAGCGTCGTGCTGACGAACCCACCGTTCGGGAAAAAGAGCAGCATCTCCATCGTGAACGAGGCGGGCGATCTGGAGAAGGACGACACGGCCTACGAGCGGCAGGATTTCTGGACGACGACCAAGAACAAGCAACTCAACTTCGTCCAGCATGTCAAGACGCTGCTCAAGGTCAATGGCCGCTGTGCCGTCGTCGTCCCGGACAATGTGCTGTTCGAGGGCGGGGCCGGTGAGACGGTGCGGCGCAATCTGATGAAACAGTGCGACGTTCACACCCTCCTGCGGCTTCCGACCGGCATCTTCTACGCCCAGGGAGTGAAGGCCAACGTCCTGTTCCTCGACGCCAAGCCCGCTCAAGAAAAGCCCTGGACGAAGACGTTGTGGGTCTACGACCTACGGACGAACATGCACTTCACGCAAAAGACGAACCCGCTCCAACGGGCCGACCTGGATGAATTCGTGGAGTGCTACCGGCCCGGCAAGCGCCACCTGCGGAAGCCGATCTGGACCGAGGCAACTCCCGAAGGCCGATGGCGGTCGTTCGACTACGAAGACTTGATGAAGCGGGACAAAGTGAACCTCGACATCTTCTGGCTCAGAGATAAGAGCCTGGAAGACTCCGATGACCTGCCCACTCCCGACGTGCTGGCCCAGGAGATCGCCGATGATCTGCAAACCGCCCTGGAACAGTTCACGGCGATTGCGGAGAAGGTGAAGGGTTGAAATACCCACCCGTCGATCGACAAATGTCGTTGTCGCATGCTTCGAGAAACTGCTAGTCACGATCGTCCGCCGTCGTCCCCAAGTCTCGCTTAACCCTCTTATCGCGCATGAATACCCCGCAGTTAACTCTGGTCGCCCAACTTGAAGCCGCGTTCGGCTCCGCGCGAGTGCTTTCGGCCGCGAGCGAGCTCGTGGTGTTCGAATGCGATGGATTCGTGATCGATAAGAACCGGCCCGACGTGGCCGTGTTTCCCGAATCGGCCGACGAGGTGGCGGCCGTGGTGCGGATTTGCAATGCGCTCGATGTGCCCTATGTGCCGCGCGGCGCCGGCACCAGTCTGGCCGGCGGCTGCTTGCCGGTGGGCGGCGGGGTGATGATCGTGCTCACGCGGATGAAACGTATCCTCGAGCTCAATGCTCGCGACCGATATGCCGTGGTCGAGCCGGGCGTGGTCAATGCCTGGATTTCGCGGGCCGCGCGCGACGCCGGCCTGCACTACGCGCCCGACCCATCGAGTGGCGGGGCTTGCACCATCGGCGGCAATGTGGCGACCAACTCCGGCGGGCCGCACACACTCAAATACGGTGTCACGGTGAACCATGTGCTCGGGCTCGAAGTCGTGACGACCGATGGCCAGATCGTCGTGTTTGGCGGACCTTGGGAAGACACGCCCGGCCTCGATCTTGTCGGCGCGCTCGTCGGCAGCGAGGGCACGCTCGCGATCGTGACGAAGGTCTGGGTGCGGCTCGCGCCGCTGCCCGAATCGGTGCGCACCATGCTCGCGGTGTTCGATTCGGTCGACGCCGCCACGAGCGCCATCAGCGACATTATCGGCCACGGCATTATTCCGGCCGCGCTCGAGATGATGGATCGCGGAATTCTGGCGGCGGTCGAAGCCGCCTTTCATTTCGGCTTTCCGCTCGACGCCGAAGCGATTCTGCTCATCGAAGTCGACGGACTCGAAGTCGGGCTCGACGCCCAGCGGGAGCGGATCGTCGAGTGTTGCCAGCAATGCGGGGCCCGTGAAGTGCGGCAAGCCCGCGACGGGGCCGAGCGGCTCAAACTTTGGAAAGCGCGGAAGCAGGCTTTCGGCGCCGTGGGTCGATTGAGCCCCAGCTATTGCACGCAAGATGGAGTCGTGCCGCGGACCAAGCTGCCGTGGATTCTGCGGGCCATCGGCGAGATCGGCCGCAAGCACGAAATGCGAATCGTCAATGTATTCCACGCCGGCGATGGGAACATTCACCCGATCGTGTTGTTCGACGAGCGCGACCCGGCCCAGGTTGCCCGCGCGCTCGAGGCCAGCGGCGAGATACTCGACGCCTGCCTCGCCGCGGGCGGTAGCGTGACCGGCGAACATGGCATCGGTGTCGAGAAAATCGGCTTCATGCGCAAAATGTTCACCGACGACGATCTCGCGGCGATGGGCCGGCTGCGCGCGGCGTTCAATCCCGCCGGAAGGCTGAGCCCCGCGAAAATGTTGCCCACGGCCGGCGCCTGCGGAGTCGAACAAACCCACCCCGGTCGCCGAGCGGCGCTATGACCCAAGCACTTCACAACGCGAGCGTCGCGAGCTCGGTGGCCGAAAGAGCCTCGCTCGCCGGGCTGCCGCTCAGCCAAATCGCGGCGCCTGAGTCGTCGGCGGCGCTCGCCGAGCTCGTCGCCCAAGCCGCGAGCGAGAAAACACCGGTGTACCCGCTCGGCGGCGGAACAAGCCTTGCCTTTGGCGCCCCCGCCACGCGGCCCGGCCTCGGTCTTTCGCTCGCCGGGCTCGCGCGGGTGGTCGACTATCCGGCGCACGACATGACGATCACGCTCGCCGCGGGAGTCAAGCTCGCCGAACTGGCTCGCGTCCTGGCAACGGAGAAACAGTGGTTGCCGGTCTTTGGCGCGCATCCCGAGCAGGCGACGCTCGGCGGGCTCGTGGCCACGGCCTGGAGCGACGGCCGCCGCCATGGATATGGCACGATGCGCGATTACGTGATCGGACTGCGCGCGGTCGATGGGCGCGGGGTCGAATTCAAAGCCGGCGGGCGAGTCGTCAAGAATGTCGCCGGCTACGATTTTTGCAAGCTGCTCACCGGGTCCTTGGGCACGCTGGGCATCGTCACCGAAGTCACGCTCAAGCTCAAGCCGCTGCCCGAGCGATCGATGCTCGTCGTGTGTCCCGTGGCGGACATCGACATCGCCGAAGCGGTCTTGGCTCGCTTGGCGGCAAGCGCCGCGGGTCCCGCGTCGATCGACTTTCTCGCCGGCCCCCACTGGCGAAGCGAGCAGGTGCTGGCCGCCGCGGCTTCGCGGTCCATTGAACCCCGCGGCTGGATCGTGGTGGGACTCGACGGCGCGGCCGAGGAAGTCGCGTGGATGCGGGCCCGGCTCGCGGAAGAATGGCGTCCGCTGGGCGCCGCGCCGACCATGTCGCTCGAGGGCGACGCGGCCGAGGAATTCGCCGGGCGCCTGCGAGATTTTTCCGCCGCGCCGGCCGCGCTCATCATCAAGGCCAGCCTCGCGCCGAGCCAAACGCTGGCGTTCGTGGCTCAATGCCAAGCGGTCGATCCGGGCGTCGAGATCATGGCCCATGCCGGCAACGGCATTGTCATGGCCCGTTTTGGCGAGGCTCTTTTTGGGGACGCCGCCGAGAGCGCATCGCTCTTGAACCGGCTGCGCGCGGGTGTCGGGGGCAAGGTTGGCGTCGGGGGCAAGGTTTCCATCGCCTGTTCGTCGCGCGCCGCGCCGTGGCCGCGCGACCTCGCTTGGGACACGGCCGGTCCGGCGCTCGAGTGGATGAACAAAGTGAAGCGGGAATTCGACCCGGCAAACATTTTGAATCCCGGCCGCTTCGTGTTCGCGTGAACGCGAGCGCGGCGGACGTGAGGGCGGTTCATTTTGCCCAACCGCGCCTTGGTAGAGCTTGATCCACTTTTTATCACGAAGCATCGCCAGCGAGTCCTCGTCGCACCGCAGCACGATCGAGCGTTCCACGTCGACGAGAATCACGTGCTTTTCCGTGCGCTGCCGCTCGCGGAAGGTGTGCTGCTCGCCGGCGGAGTTCGTTTCGGTCCACGTCCCGTCATCGTTGCGTTTGAGTTTACCCGATTGTTGATTGCCGGGGCCCTGATTGTCGTATACCTATTCCCGTCGTTTATCCGCGGGATCGAGCGGCGGCGGCGGTTGAGACGGCTTGGGCACGGCGCCGGGCGCCACCAAGGAATCGCCGGACCGCAAGGCGCCCTTCAAGTGACCGGTCATCCGCGGAATTCTGGCGGAATTGAGATCGACATCGATCTTGAGATCGATGGTGGCGTTATAGATTTCGCCGGTTTCGGGCGAGATCTCGACGCGGCCGAACATGAGGCCGCCGACGGAAGAACTGGCTCCGCCGCCGCGAGCCCTTATCGGACCCGAGAAGTCGAACACCGCCGCGAGACCACGTCCCTTGAATTCATGCTCGCCTTGAAATTGATATTTGAGGTCGGCTTGGGCGCCGAACATGAACCCGGGCAGGCCGGCGCGCACATTCCGTTGCGCCGAAAGGATTGCAAGGGCCGCACGGGGCCGTTGGGAATCGGCACGACCAGCGATTCGATTTCCATGAGCATGTGTTCGTCGAGATGATTGAGGACTTCCTTGAAACGGGCCTCGCTTTCGCCGAGCATGATTTGCGTTTGCGTCGGCACGCCATCGGTGTCGAGAGTGACCACGGCGGAAGTCATCACGAGATTCCGCGCCAGGCGCCGCGCTTCTTTATCCATCGTCCGTGCCTTGCCGTTTTCTTTCGCCGCGATCCATGGGAACTCCATTCGCGAGCGTTCGTCGGGCTGTTGCCGAAAGCGCGGTAGGTGTTCACATCCGCTTGGGCGGGGTCGGGCGTGAGCCAGGTTCCGCTCGACGGATCGTATACCCGGTTCACGGCGAAGTCGTCGCCGGTGGTGGGGTCGGTGAAGAGGCCGTCGTAGCCGAACACGGCGTCGACGGCGGCGGGGTTCGGCGCGGTGTGGCTGACCGATTGGCCGAAGGCGTTGTAGTGATGTGGTCTTGAATCGCGCCGCTTGAATCGACCGTGTCGCGCACCGTGTTTTGGCCGTCGTCGAGCGTCCACAAGATGTTGCCGGGCGTGCTCGGGTCGGTGACTTGCTCGTCGGCCAAAAGCTGATCGACCGCGGGTCCCCACAAATAACGATCGGTGAGGTTCGCCGCGCTGGGCGCGGGAGCGCTCGCGCCATCGCCGGTGGTTTGGAACTGGAACACGGCTTGGCGTCCGCCAGCGGAGCCGCTATCCGGCGGGTCGTCAAAGATAAAACGCTGCCTGCTCGCGAGTCAAACACCGGTTATCAGTTAAATCAATGACTCCTGACCCCTTTGGATTGTTTGACCCCTTTGGATTGTTCGCTGGTGAGATTGCCGTACTGGTCGTATCCGAACGTGTCGGCGAACGTGGCGGCGCCGCTGGCCGCGAGGCTCGTGCGCTCGTCGTCGGTGTAGCCGCTCGAGAGCACGACGTTCGGAGCGCACGGGCGTGCCGGCATTGTCGACCGAGGTCTGCTCGCCATCGGCGTTGTAGGCGAAGGTGTAGAACGAATCGTCGTCGCCGGCGGTGAGCAGGTCGCCGGCGGCGTCGTAGGTGTAATTCATGACGTTGCTGGGAGTGCCCGCCGCTTGGGCCGCGGCCGACGCGTACCAGGTTTCGGTCGCCAGTTCGCCTTCATTATTATAGGCGTCGGCGATGATTTGCCCTTCGGGATCGGTCGTCTCGACGATGTTGCCGTCTTTATCGTAATGGTAGCTGGTCGTATGCGAGACGCCTTCGGACGTGACCGTTTGGCTGGTGAGGTTTCCGGCCGGGTCGTAGGCGTCGGTCGTCGTGGTAGTGGCGCCGCCGTCGGAGTCGAAGCCGAGCCCGCGAAATCGTCCCTATTCGGCATCGCCATGCACCACCGCGAGGTTTTCGGGAGGGACAAGTGACGTCCGCTCCATGCATATTTTATTCGTATATTAAATTCGCGGCAACTCCGCTGATCGCTTCAGATTTTCTTAACGATTAAACCCTTCTCCTCGAAGTATCAATATTTCCGTCCCAATCGTCCAAGCGAGCAAGCAATATCCTTCGTCGGGGTCAAGCCTCCTCGACACAGTTACGAATGGCGCTGCGCGAATCGTAACGGCTCACAATCCAGGGTTCCCAGATATTCTCGGCAGCCAATCGCATCTCCCACCGGGAGGAAACAGTTCGAATTAACATTTCTCCGACAAACGCTGTTAACGCGCAGAAACGAATTGGTCGAAGGCAGTACTCTACGCCAATGCTATGAATCGCTTGGTCAATAATCGCAATACTCTCAGTACCGAAGTCGAGTATGTTTCGCGGCAGCTTAAACTCATCAGGAAAACGCTCGAGCAACTCTGGAATGCGGTCAATGAAGTGTTTTCCGTAGGGCTGCAGCCCGTATAGAATGTGACGTGGCGTGTATTCCATAGCATTATGACTATAACTTTCCTGGCGCCGATCGCAAGCCAATTACAGCACCATTAAGTTCGGTTGGTGCCCCGATTTGAAGGTAATTGCCTGCCGCATCAACTGGAGTCTCTTCGACAATGGCTTGCCGAATTCGAATTCCTCGTTGTGTAGCTTCTGCAATTACAGCAGGACTAACAACTGTGTCCGAAGTCGTGACAAATAGCAACACCGGCTTGACACCGTTATTCACGCGAGCAGGCGAATTTCGCGTAGTGGTGTCGAGCGCATCCAGAAATCCAAGCATCTGATAGCTGTCGTAGCTTTTTGTTATCGTACCGGAAACGGCCTTTGCGTCAATGAACTCACCGTTCACTAAAGTTATTTTAGTTTGTCCGAATGGGTTCCCGGGCATGCCGATGTACCGCGTCACGGGTTTAGTTGCATCGGGCGAAACAGTATTGTGTTGCCCATTCGTCATTCGAGCTCTATCGGGCGAAACGAACTTTGCCATGTTTTTCACTGAACCCGTCGCCGTAAGAACAAATTTCTCGAACAAATCACCGACGCGCTGTTGCAACGGCCCCCCGGTGAGGGGAAGGTTTGTTACCGGATCGTTCGTCAGTCCTTGCTGCTGCGCGATCTGAGTGAGCCTAGCTTTCGATACCGGTTGAGCCAGCCCCGTGGGATCCGTCCCATCCGTCGGTCCATTGCCGACATACTCGCTCAAATTTGCTTGTCCGCCCGCGAAGCCGATCGGGTCTTGTTGGGTCCAGAGGCCGTCGAAGGGGTCGTATTCGCGCGACTGGCTTTGGTCCAATCCCGTCGCGAGGTCTTGCACGAAACCGGTGTAGCCGAACAGGTAGTCGATCGCGGGATTCGTTTCGCTCGTGACGTCGCCGAAGCTGTTGTAGGTGATGTGATCGACGACCGTCGTTTCCCCCGTCGCCGCATTATACTCCACCAAGTCGCGGTCCGTCCCCTGGTTGTCCACCAAGGGCCAAATCGTCGCGCCGGGGCGCTGGGCATTTCGCCAGCGCTGGTTGGCGAAAACTGCTCGTCGGCGAAGACTTGATCCACCGCCGGCCCGTCCACATACCGATTCGTTAAAGCATTCGTTCCGTCGAGCGTGGCGACGATGTTTTCGCCGTCGTAGACGAATTTTGTCGTTGTCGTGGCGCCGCCAGCCACGGCCACCGTTTCCGAAATCCGGCGGCCTTGGGCGTCGTAGGCGTACGTGACCGTTTGCGTCGCGACGCCGGCGGCCGTGTAGCTGGTGGCGGTGGTGAGCTGCTGAAGGAAGTCGTAGGCGTACGTCGTGTACGCCCCGGTGGCGAGATCGGTTTGCTGGATGCGGTTGCCTTCGGCGTCGTACTGGTATGTGTACGTGCCGTCGTCGGTTACTTGGAGGGGGGGTGGCTTCACCCCGCGGATCGCAAGTTTACCGTGGCGGCAAAGCGTTTGTCGAGCAAATCGATCGCCGCGATGCCCGCGCCGGAGCGACTTCCGCCGCAAGCTCGACGCATCTTGCCAGCGGCCCCGCGCACACCGCCCATCGCCAGGCCGCAAGACCCGGATTGTCGGCCCCGTGGCAATTGTGCCATACTCTGATTTAGCGCCGCCAAGGCGCCCACCCGCCATGCCCCCAAAACTCAGGCAAAAAGCCCATGTTTAATCAGCCGCTCAAAGATCACCTGCTCAGCCATGTGCTGCCGCGGGTGCAAATGCCCGCCCAGTATCTCGGCGGGGAGCTAAACATCGTGCGCAAGGAGCACTCCCAGCGCGGCGCGCTCTGCATGTGCTTTCCCGACACGTACACGATCGGCATGAGCCACCACGGCCTGCAAGTGCTCTATTCGCTGATGAATGCCCGCGAAGACTGGCTCTGCGAACGAGCCTTCATGCCGCTGCCCGACATGGAGGCCGAACTCCGCCGCCAAGGGTTGCCGATCTATAGCCTTGAGAATTTCGTGCCGCTGGGCCGGTTCGATGTCGTCGGCTTCACGCTTCAATACGAAATGTGTACCAGCAACATTCTCACGATGCTCGATCTGGCCGGCATTCCGCTCCGCGCGGCCGATCGTTCGCTGGCGGACCCGCTCATCATCGCCGGCGGCCCCTGCGCCAGAACCCGGAACCGCTGGCCGAGTTCATCGATCTCTTCGTGAGCGGCGACGGCGAGCCGAGCTTGCCGGCAATCTGCGATCGCTGGAAAACCAGTCGCGACGCCGGGCGAGAACACGGCCGCTGGCCGCTCGGCGCCATGGGCCGCCATCAAAGGGCCGAAGCGCTGGCCGATATCGCCCGCGAACTGCCCTATGCCTATGCCCCGCGCTTCTATGAGCCCGAGTACCGCGCCGACGGCAGCCTGGCCGGGCTCGCGCGCACTCGGAGCGATGTGCCCGAGACGATCGAACCTTCGGTGATTGCCGATCTCGATGGCACGCCGCTGCCCACGGCGCCGATCGTGCCTTTTGTCGAGTGCGTGCATGATCGGATTTCGATCGAGATCATGCGCGGCTGTCCCTGGCAATGCCGGTTTTGCCAAAGCACGGTCATCAAGCGACCGCTACGAGTGCGCGAAGTCGAGACGATCGTGGCCGCGGCGCTCGAAAGCTATCGCAACACCGGCCACACCGAGATTTCGCTGCTCTCGCTCTCGACCAGCGACTATCCCCACTTCGAGCGGTTGGTCCAGCGAATGCACGAAGTATTTCGCCCGCTGGGAGTCGATATCAGCGTGCCGAGCCTTCGAGTCAACGAGGCTCTCAAGAGCGTGGCGGCGCTGATCGATCCCAGCCGCCGCAACAGCCTGACGCTCGCTCCGGAAGTGGCCCGCGACGATATGCGCGAGCAGATTCGCAAGAAGATCAGCAACCAAGACCTGTTCGACGGCTGCCGCGAGGCGTTTCACAATGGCTTCCAGCAGGTGAAGCTCTACTTTCTCTGCGGACTGCCGGGCGAGCGGGTGGTGGACCTCGATGGCATCGTCGAAATGGCCGAGACGATTTCCAAAATCGGTCGCGAGGAAACCGGCCGCTACACGAAAGTCACGGCCAGCGTGTCGAACTTCGTGCCCAAGGCGCACACGCCCTATCAGTGGAACGCGATGCAGACGCGCGAATACTTCGATTCGGCGCATCGACATTTGCGCAGAAGCGCCGCTCGGGCGCCGTGCAAGTGAAATACCACGACACCGACACCAGCTTGCTCGAGGGCGTGCTCAGTCGCGGCGATCGGCGGCTCGCGCCGGCAATCGAGCTGGCCTGGCGCCGCGGTTCGCGGCTCGAGGGTTGGCGCGAGCATTTCAAACCGAGCCTGTGGTGGGAATCGCTCGGCGAATGCGGCTACGACCCCGCGGCGCTGCACCGCCCTTTTCCGGTCGAGGGCCGGCTGCCCTGGGATCATATCAACGTGAAGAAAGGCCGGGCCTATCTGGAGAAGGAACAACATCGCGCGGTCGTGCAATTGGCCGACATGGCCCATGCTCATTAAAAACGGACCAAATGCGGCTTCTCCGGAGTCTTTATCACCCCGCCCCTCGGTTGCCATCGCCACGAATTTCTCCCATGTCGCGGTTTCGCCTGCTGGCTCTTGATATCGATGGCACGCTCGTCAACAGTCAACATGAACTGACCGACGCGGTGCGCGCCGCCATTTGGCGGGCCAAGTCGGCCGGCATGCAAGTGGCGATCGCCACCGGCCGGCGCTACAGTCGGGCCCTGCCGCTGGTCGAGCCGTTGGGGCTGCATTTGCCGCTCATCACCGCCAGCGGGGCCCTGATCAAAGACCCGCAAGGCCATGCCACGCTCTTCCGCGCGCGGTTTGCCGAAGGCGTGCTCCCGGCGCTTCTCGCCCGCGTCGAGGCCGCGGGACGCGACGCCGTGCTCTACACCGATTCGTTCGCCGAGGGTTTCGACTATTACCACGGCCCCCAGCCGCCGCGCGAGCCGATGCTCGAAGAATTCCTTCGCATGAATCCCGGCTGCGGCCGGGCTTGGCCCGAGCTCACGACCTCGCCGCCACCCGAGGTGTTTGGTGGCTTTGCCATGGGCCAGCGCCAGCCGATGCTCGAACTGGCCGCCGACCTGGAAGCCCGCTTGGGCCCCTGGCTCTATGTGCATGTGCTCCGCAGCCCGCGCTATGCGGGCCACATGTGCGAGATCGCGCCGATCGGCTGCACCAAATGGTCGGGCGTGCGGCGGCTGGCCCGGCAGTTTGGCATTCGCGACGACGAGATCTGCGCCGTGGGCGACGATGTGAACGATATTCCGATGATCCAAGGCGCGGGGCTCGGAGTGGCGATGGGCAACGCCACCGACGATGTAAAAGCCCACGCCGACCGCATCGCCCCGTCGCACGACAGCGACGGGTTGGTCGAGGTGGTGAACTGGCTGCTGCACTGAGACGGCCGCACGTGGCTCGAGCGGTTGCCCGACCTGCGAACCGTTGCGGCGTTGACAGCGGCTTATTTCAAGCCGAGATTCTTAAGGACCTGTGCCGTCAACGCCGCTTGCCAAACTGCAATTGAAGCCGGGCCTGCTTTCTCCATGAATACGGTTTTAACTTGCTGCCAGACTGACTGATTTCGGGCCGCATCAAGAAAATCATGGCCCGCCGATGTAAGGCTGCTTAGCCGTGCCTCTGGACCGGAGCTTTCCATGTGCGTCACATCAACACCGTTGACCAAGCCTGCTTGCATCATTAAATGAACGTGATAGCCGATTTGCGCGGGTGTATAGCCCACGATTTTTTCGCATGCATCGTGAGCAAAACCGGTCGGACTCTCCTCCGCAGCCAGCAGGATCGCGCGCACCAAATCCATATCGCGTTTCATTTCCCAATCTCCCATAGTCCGTCGTCGCTAACCCGGGACTTTGGAGAACGGGTCTCCAGGGAGCCCCCTATCAGAGACTATCCAAAACAAATCCCAGAGAACATCTACAAAAAGCGAATACCGGCGCCTATCCGGAGTCTTATCGGTATTTCGATCGCTAGCGGCAACCTGCGTGCCGGTAACTGTTAAGCCGTGGCGTGGCCTGGGCGCGGGGGGGCGGTGGCGATATTGGCGGGGATCGCGGGCGAGGGGTTTCCGGGGATGGGTCGCGTGGCGGATGGTTTAACTGCTATTGGTGATCGGCAGCGGCAGGGTCTTGCCTTGCAATTTAGCGCGCACGACTTCGATGCCATACTTTGCAAAACTCAAACCGTTTTTCGCGCCGGTCGCGATCACGCTCTTGATTCGGGCGAACGCCGCCGCGCTCCATTCGGTCCGATGCGTGCCGCCATCATTCCTCGCCGCCGCCAGGCTTCGGATGTCGCGTTCGGTTCCGTTGTTGTCGGCCGGAACATTCGCATCGTCGAGAAAGGTGAACAATTCGTCGCAGTGCTTGAACAGCCGGCGCCAGATTCGCAAACATTCGCGATGCCGCACGCGCGTCTCGAGCATCAACGTGTCGAAACGGTTTTGAATCTCGTGTCGGGCCGCGTTGAAAGCTTTTTTGCCGAGCGACTTGCGCTCGTGGCCCAACCGGATCGCGTCTTGAAACAGCGTGATCAACGGCTGGATGAAGGCCCGCACGCTCGCCGCCGGCAACGTCTCGCGCAGCTTGTGCAACTCGCGAAGCAAATGGACCAAGCAGCGCTGTTTGCGGCAGTCGAGCCCGTTGTAGACCGCATAAAAATCGCTGACCAGCGTGCCCGCGAACGATGTGCCCAACGCTCGCTCGAGCACGGCCCGATTGCGATGACGATCGATCAGGAACAATGCCAAGCGCGTGTCTCGAAAACACCAGGCCCAAACGGGCTGGCCATCGATCCGCCAGCCGGTCTCATCGCCTTGCACGACCGGCGAATTGCGCAAGAGTTCCCAGAGTTTGTCGACCACCGGCTCGAACAAAGCGCCGCCCCAACGCAAATGGCCGAGCAGTTTTCTTGCGCCGCTGCAAAAACTTTTGGACTTGCTGTTCGAGTTGCTCGACGCGCTTGCGCAGCGTTCCGTTCTCCGCCAGCAACCGGGCGATTTCCGCTTCCAACTCGGCGATCCGTCGATCTCGATCATCCATGATCCAATCAATGTGACCGAAAACCCAATTTCGGGAAAGAGGAAATGCTTAACAGTTACATTCAGGCTTGTGTAAATCCGAGCGGGATTCCTTCGCCGGCGCTTCGGGCTTGTGTTGGGACGAGGGCTCGGCGTCTCGGAATGGGCGCCTCAAGCGGGCCGCACATTGGATATAATAAGGAAGCGAGCGCCGGCGGATGCTTTTCGATTCGATCTTGTGGGATCTCGATGGCGATCCCCATGGCAACGTTTGGCACTGCGCCGAACACGATGTCACGAAGGAGGAAGTCGAAGAAGTGTTGCGCCACGAGACCGACAGGGACATTAGTCGGTCGTCGGGCAGACCCGTGGTATTCGGGGAGACCCGTGCGAGTCGGCGTCTTTTGGTGGTTTACGAAGTGGTCGAAGCGGGCGTTGTCTATCCGATCACGGCTTACGAAGTTCCCAAAAGGAATCGATCATGAAACGCATCAGCCGCCAGCGACGGCTTTCCCCGGAGGAAGCCGCGAAGTACAAGTCGATTCGCGAGCAGGTCGTGGAAGAACTACCGGAACTGATCGACCGCCATGAGAAACGCATGGCCTCCCAAGATCGAACGGCTCGATCCATTCCGAGTGTCTCGGTCAAATACGCCCGCGATGGGAGTTCGACGAAATCGAACTCCCTAGGCATGCGGCCCATGCAGGAGGGCGTCTGGCAGAAGCGTGGCGAACAATACTTGCTCATCAAATCGCCGCCGGCGTCGGGTAAGAGCCGGGCGCTGATGTTCGTGGCCCTCGACAAGTTAGCGAACCAAAAACTCAAGCAAGCCATTATCGTCGTGCCGGAAAAGTCGATCGGCGCCAGTTTCCACGACGAGCCCTTGAGCCGGTTCGGTTTCTGGGCCGACTGGCGGGTGGAACCGAAGTGGAATTTGTGCGATGCGCCAGGATCGGATAATGGCGGCAAGGTCGCGGCAGTGAAGGCTTTTGTCGAGGGGTGTTCCGAAGGTGAGGCCAAGAAGGTTTTGGTCTGCACGCACGCCACCTTCCGCTTCGCGGTGGAAAAATTTGGCGTGGAAGCGTTTGACGATCGCCTGATCGCGGTCGACGAGTTTCACCATGTCTCCGCCAATCCCGATAGCCGGCTGGGCGATCAGGTGCGTCAGTTCATGGCGCACGATAAAGCTCATCTCGTGGCCATGACTGGCTCGTACTTCCGCGGCGACGCCGAAGCCGTGCTGCACCCCGACGACGAATCGCGGTTCGAGACCGTTACCTACACCTACTACGAGCAGCTCAACGGCTATCAATACCTCAAGCAACTCGACCTCGGTTACTATTTTTACGCCGGCAGCTACACGGACGAAATCCTGAAGGTGCTCGACCCGGCGGAGAAAACGATTTTGCATATTCCGAACGTCAATTCGCGCGAGAGCACGAAGGACAAGATTCGGGAAGTGGAGCACATCATCGAGGAACTTGGCGAGTGGCAGGGCGTCGACCCGCGGACCGGTTTTCAACTTGTAAAGACCGCCGGCGGAAAAGTACTCAGGATCGCCGATCTCGTGGATGACGATTCGGCCAAGCGGGGAAAGGTATCCGCCGCGCTGAAAGACTCGGCGGAGAAGGATAACCGCGATTACGTGGACATCATCATCGCCCTAGGCATGGCGAAAGAAGGTTTTGACTGGATTTGGTGCGAACACGCGCTGACGGTCGGCTATCGATCGAGCCTCACGGAAATCGTGCAGATCATCGGCCGCGCCACCCGCGACGCGCCCGGCAAAACGCGGGCCCGGTTCTCCAACCTGATCGCCGAGCCCGACGCCAGCGAAGGCGCCGTGACCGAGGCGGTGAACGAAACGCTCAAGGCGATCGCCGCGAGCCTGCTGATGGAGCAGGTGCTGGCGCCGCGGTTTGAGTTCAGGCCGAAGTATCCGAACAACGTGCCGACCCCCGGCTTGGACTATGGCGACGGCGGCTACGATCCGGGCAAATGCAATGTGGGCGTCGATTCGAAAACGGGCCTCATTCAATTGGAGATCAAGGGGCTGGCGGAGCCGAAGAGTCGCGAGGCCGAGCGTGTTTGCCGCGAGGACTTGGTCGAACTGGTCACCGCGTTCGTGCAGGACAAGCAGGTGATCGAACGCGGACTGTTCGACGAAGAACTGGCGCCGGAGGAACTGACCCAAGCACGGATGGGCAAGATCGTGAAAGAAAAGTTCCCGAATCTGGACCAGGAGGATCAAGAGGCTGTCCGCCAGCACGCGATCGCGGCGCTGAATTTAGTACAGCAAGCGAAGAAGGCGCTCAACGAAGGTGGCGCCGAGGATTCCAAAAACACGGCGCTGATCGATGGGGTGCGGCAATTTGCTTTGTCCGTCAGGGAACTCGACATCGATTTAATCGACCGCATCAATCCATTTAGCGAAGCTTATGCGATCTTGGCCAAAACCATGACCGAAGAGCGTCTCAGGCAGGTCGCCGAGGTGATCGCCGCCAAGCGGGTGAGCATGACGCTGGAGGACGCGCGTGAGTTGGCGAAAAGGGCCTTGCGCTTCAAGACGGAACGGGGACGGTTGCCCACCCTAACCGCCACGGATCCCTGGGAGAAACGCATGGCCGAGGGAGTCGCCTACTTGCAGCGCAAGGCAAAGGAAAGCGGCAATGCCTGACCATGTCACCGACGAAGACCTGGAGCTATTGGGCAAGCTGGGCGCCGACGCGGTTTCCGCTCCGGCCGGTGGCCGCACCGTCCGGGAGCAACGAATCATCGCGGGGTTCGAGGAGATCGAGCGATTCGTCATCGAGCACCAGAGGGCGCCCCAGCATGGCGAGGACCGCGATATCTTCGAACGGCTCTACGCCACGAGATTGGATCGAATTCGAGAATCCGTGGAGTGCCGCGCCGTCTTGAAGGACCTCGACTCGCGCGGGCTCTTAAACGCCGCGGCGGATCCCAACGCAAGCCCCGCCGCGGCCGAACCGACGGACGACGAACTTTTGAATGCGCTCGGGCTTGAACCCGCGGCGGCGGACAACGTGACTCGGCTCGTTCATGTCCGTTCGCGGGAGGAGATCAAAGCGGCGGAGGACATCGCGCAGCGCACTCCTTGCAAGGACTTCGAGACATTCAGGCCGCTCTTCAAAACCGTGCAGCACGAATTGGACACGGGCAAGCGGCGAACCGTGAAATACAAGGAATTCGCGGAGCTGGCAAAAGGGGATCTATTCATCCTTGATGGCCAGAAGGTCCTCGTGACGGAATTGGGCGAGCCTTTCGTGAGCGACTATGGCCGCCCGGACCGCAGGCTCAGGGTCGTTTACGACAACGGCGTTGAGAGCGACCTGCTCCTTCGCTCGCTGCAGCGCGCGTTGTACAAGGACAAAGCCAGCCGCCGGATTACCGAGCCGGGCTTTGGGCCTCTCTTCGCTGAAATCGAAGAGGAAGGAGATTTGGCGGCCGGTTATATCTATGTTCTCAGAAGCAAGTCGGAACATCCTTTTGTCGCGGCGAACCGATCCGTCATTCATAAGATCGGCGTCACCGGCGGGGATGTGAAAAACCGCGTCGCCAATGCAAGAAAAGATCCGACATATCTTCTGGCCGACGTCGAAATCGTCGCAACATTCAAACTGGCGAACGTCAACCGGAACGCGCTCGAAGGGCTATTGCACAAGGTATTCAGCAGCGCTCGGCTGGACCTGGAACTGAAAGATCGTTTCGGCGCGCAAGTCGAGCCGAGGGAATGGTTCCTTGTTCCACTTCCCGTGATCGACGAAGCAATCCAACGAATTAAAGATGGGACCCTTGGCGGGTTTCGCTATGACCCGGAAATGGCCTGCCTCACGCAAGAATAGCGACGGGGCAGTTCGGCCCCGAGAGCAAAAGCTCGATTCGCGAGCGATGGATTTTTCCCTAACCGGACAAGCTCGCAGCGCCAGCGAAGGAAAATCCGACAAGCCTGAAGCGCGAGCGAAGGAAGACAAACAAAACTAGCGCCCACAAGCCTGAAACATTGCGAAAGAAGACCTTCGCTGGCGCTTCAGGCTTGTGTTGGCGGGCTCGTTTTACTGGGCTTGTGTTGGCGGGCTCGTTTTACTGGGCTCGTGTTCGCGGTTTCGGGGGGCGGTTCGAGAGAAATTCAACCGCCTGTTTCGATGGGTTCGATCGTGAGTTGCACTTCCTCGCCGGTGTAAAGTTCGAGGTTCTTCGTCTTGGCCCCGGCTTCGATCACGAGCGAGTGCTGGCCGGGTTTGGCGTCGGGGCCGATTTCCAAGACGAGCGTGGCCGTGCCTTCGCCCTTGGCAAGTTCCACCGCCGGGGTTTCGACGCCCGCCACGCGGGTCGTGGGTCGCACGCGAATTTGCACCGAGTCTTCATAGCCATAGAGCCGAGTCACGGTGACCGGGATCGAAACCCGCTGGCCGATGCGGCCGGTCGCTTCGCGCGCGCCGAGCGCGAGCGTGAGCGGCGCGGGGGTCACGCGGAGCGTGAGGCTCGGCGAGAGCTCGCCGACTTTGATCATCCGAGGCTTCCCGCGGGCGGACCATTCGGTGAGCTCGCGGTCGGCCTGCTGCTGGGCGGCGAGCGCTTGCTCGACCTTCGCCGCGGCGGCGAGCGCGGTGGCCGTGGCGCTTGCCCGCCGCTCCGTGGCGGCGCGCGAAGCCTCATTCAACGTGGCGGCTTGCTTGTCGGCGGAGAGCTTCGCATCGGCGGAGAGCTTCGCATGCGCCGCGGCTTCCGCGGCGATCTGCTCCGCCGCTTCGGCGGCTCGGGCCAGCGAGTCGTTGTTCGATTGGCGGAGCGACGCCGCGAGGGCTAGCTTCGATTGCTCGACCGCCGACTGGGCCATGACCGATTCTTCCATCGCGGTCGCCTCGGCGACTGCTTGCGACTTTTTGGCATGCTCGGCCACGTCGACCGCTTCAGTCGCGGCTTGCTCGGCCCGCTTGCGCGCTTCGAGCGCCGCGGCGGCCGCGGTGTTCCGCTCGGCGACGATCGCGTTGATCGCGGCTTTATGCTTCTCGGCCGCGGCGAGCGCTTCGGGATTGTGCGCGTATTGCAGTTCCGCGGCGCCGAGCAGCGCGAAGGCGAAGTCGCCTGGGCGCGCCGTGGCCGAGGGCGTGATCTCGATCGTGGCTTCGGTCTTGTCGGCTTCGATCGTCGCCGGCTTGGCTTGAAACTCGCGTGGCAAGCCAAACGCCGCCACCGATACCTTGCCGGTGAAGCCCGCCCGACGTGTTACTTGCACTGGCACGCTCAGTTCATGCCCGCGGCAAGTCGACGCCACCGGACCCAAGGGCGCGGCGAGCGCGAAGGCGCTTCCTCGGCCATGACCGCGAGGGTCAAGCGCCGCGCGAGCCGGCGGCGTGGCGTCGCCATGTCGCGTCGGCCAGCCCAAACAAAGGTGGCTGGCCGGGCCGCGCGGGTAAGTTCGGCGCCGTCGATCGTGGCAACGCCCTCGACGGAAATGTTGCCGATCCAAGGCGCGGCGTCGGCCGCGGCTTCGAGCACCAGCCGGCCCATCGACTGGCCCGCGGAAATCGTCACGGAGCTCGCCGCGACACCCGGCGGCAAACCGATGGCTCGCAGCGTGATCTCGCCATCGAACCCATCGCGACGATAGGCATAAACCTCGATCGCTTCCGCGCCGCCCCGGCGCAACACCGCGCTGCCGATCGCCGTTTCGGGCAACTTGCCATCGAGCTGCGCGGGGGTCGGCCGCGGGGTGGCCGCTAGGCGGAAATCGGGCCGGGGGCGACGAATCGCGAGACGATACACGTGCCGCGGGTCGCCCGCCGAAGTGTAATACAAATTGCGCACCGTGATCCGCGCCAGACCGTCTTCGGGCGCGGTGAACGTGTAGAACGGGTCTTCGGTCGAGGTGTCGAACGACGCCTCGCGGCGCGGGGTCATGGTGTCGTCGGCGTCTTGCAACACTTTCGGCGTCGCCGGGTCCGAGGCGCAGACTTCTTCCACGAGCAAGCACGGATCGGTCGGTTCTCCAAGCCGCTCGGAAACGACTTCGATCCAAAAACTCTCTCCCTTGCGCACTTCGAAGGCAAAGCGGTCTTGATCGCGGCGGGGATTGAACTGGCCGCAAATCTCGCAAGGCGGCTCGATGCGCTGCGGCGCGTCGAGCGAATCGTTCGGCTCGTGTTCCACGACGACCGGGGTGTTGACCACGCCCAAGAGCACCGCGTTGCTCGGGCCCGCGGACGAATCGAGTCGCCACGCAATGGCGTCGAGTCCGGCTTCCGAGGCTTCGACCATCGAGCCCCATTTCAATTCGCGGGCATCGCCGGCGGCCGGGAGCGGGACTTCGACCTCGAGCATTTCAAGCTGCCGCGAGCCGATCTTCACCGGCTTGCCGTCGGCCACGGCCGGTCGACCGCCCGGCAGGCTGCGGCCATACACGGTGAACTTCGCCAGCGTGCCCGCTTGACCGGCGGGCGGGAACACGAAGTCGATATAAGGCGTCGCGCTGATGTTCAATCGGTAGAAATAGTCGGGCCCACCGGCGTAGAGAAAGTCGTACACGGCGACGAAGTATTCGCCATCTTCGGGCGCCGTGAAGGCCACGAGCGGGTCTTGGCGATTGGTGTCGCGATCATGGGCCAGTTCATCGCCGGCGGCGTTGTACACGGTGAGCGTCGCGTCCATGCGCGAGTCAATGCGATAGGCCCAAACATCGAGAATGATCTGCTCGCCGCGTTTGGCGGAGAACTGGTAAACATCGACATCGCCCGGCCGATTGGCCCGGCCGTTGATCGTGGTTCCCACCGTGACGGGCATTGCGTCGCTCGCCCGCTCGTTGGGCTCCTTTTCTTCGCGCTCCGCGAGCGAGCCAATGACGAAGGCCCGGGGGTTCGAGAGGCCGTATTTGCCAAGGGCGCGCACATCGGCGAGGCCGAGCGGGGCCTCGGGGCGAATCGTCACCAGGAACACGCCAGGCACGGGTCGCGGGGCGGTTTGCCCCAGCGTGGGCTCGGCCATTTTGGGCTGGGCCGTGATGGCGGGGTCGGAAAACACGAGCGAGCTGGGGCCCGTCGAGGCGAAGTCGGGATCACTGGCGTCGAGATTGGCGCCAGCGACCGTGACTTCGAAGGTCGTGCCCTGCTGACCGCCGGCCGGAAAGATCGAAGTCAGCCGCGGCGTCGGCAGTCCTGGCTCTTGCGCGCTCGCCGCGGGGAAGACGCTATCCCTTAAGCCACACGCCCAGAAGCCGCTCACGAGCGCGAGACCAGCCATCGCTAGGAAGCGAACGCCGCTCGCGAGCCACGGGGTCGCGCCACGCCGCGAGCGCCGCGTGGGCCGATCCCCTTCGCCGGGACAGGTGTTCGAATACGCTCTCATACGGATTCCTTCCATGCAGATCTTTCTACCGCCACCCGGTGGGCGCGGCATCGTTCGCCTTCCAAAAAAGTCGCACATCCATCACTCGAGCCCGACACAAAGTCGCGTCGGCGCCGTCGGAGTTTCGACGGCAATGCGGTCGGGCCTGGAGGGAGTCGATCCGTGCGAACTACGAAGTTCACGCTTGCGGTCGCCGCCAGTTGGGCAGGTAAAGCTCGCGGCGGCTTGAGGAACGCTGCTCTGGAAACGCGGGGCGATTATGCGGATTCGGGCCGATTGACGCAACACGGATCATGCTGGCAGTGCTGGCGTTATGTCGCGGGAGCGCTGGCCAGCCGCGCCGCGGGGAGCTGTGAGGCCGCCACTCCATTGTTTCGACATTTCGCCAAATTTCAATCGTTTTTCCATAGCCAAACCTGGAGAAATCGGGGTTCGGGCTGCGATTCCTCTTGCCGGGTCGGGGGATCGCGTGGTTTGGGGGATGAAGCGACGGGGTGGATTGTTCAACCCGTCCAGAGCTTGCGGTTCGAGCCGGCCAGGAATTTGTGGACGAGGCGTTCGCGCTCGGCGGCGGCGCGCACTCGCTCCGACTCGGATGCAAAATCTTCTTTCGCCGGCCCCAGGGCTTGCTCCATTTTGAATTGGGCTTGGGCCCAGCGCATTGCGGAGAGGTCGGCGATCGGTTCCAGGCGAAATGCGGCGCCGAGCGCGGCGGCAATGCGCTCGATGGCTCTGAAACTGGTTGTGTCGTGGCGGCCCGAGAGCACGCGCTCGACGGTCGATGGCGAGACGCCCGACCGCCGGGCAAGCACATCGATCGTCATTCCGAGCGCCACGCGGCGGGCGTCGAGCGTCGCCAGTTTGGGAAGCGGGGAGTCCACGATCGCCCCTCCTACGAGAGTCCATGAAAGCAGCTTCTAAGATATAAGAGAGAAGACACGAGCGTCAAATATGGCGCCATTTCTCTGCGGAACGAATGATGGGCCGGCGCCCGGCACGCCACAACCACGCTTGCTAGCAATCGTTGCGACAACCCGAGCCGGCCGGGTCGCTGGAATGTCCCGGGGGCCAGATCACACGATCACCACGGGAGCTCGGCCGGGATAATACGCCTTAAGGCATTGCGACAATGGGTTTAGCGACACGGCCCCCGATCAACCACTGGCGGGGAGCGGGCGCAACTCCCGGTCCGGCATGACTTTGAGGGGGCTCATTCACCGTGGAAAAGCCACGATCGCGTTTCGACGCGACTCCCTTGGCGGAGCGCGATAAAGATAAGCCGGCGCTACGAAAAATACCGCACGGCATTCTCGAACACGGCGAGCCCTTCGCCCGCGGGCGGTTGCATGCGGCGGCGAGTCCACCGCGGATGTTGCGTGGCCTCGATGTGCCGCTCCGGATGCGGCATCAGACCGCACACTCGCCCCGTGGCGTCGCAGAGCCCGGCGATATTATCCGCCGCGCCGTTCGGATTGATTGGAAACGGTAACTTGCCGCTCTCCTCGCTCGCGCCTTGGTCGTCGCCGCCGGGCGCTTCGGGCGCCGCATAGCGGGCGGCGATCTGTCCGCCGGCGGCAAGCATTTTGAGATACGCCGGGTCACGGGCCACGATGCGACCTTCGGCATGGGCGATCGGCAGATAGAGCCGGTCGAGCCCGGCGAAGAACACGGCCCGCGAGCCGCCGACGCGGAGCGAAACCCAGCGCGCCTCGAATCGCCCGCTTTCGTTCCAGGCGAGCGACACCGGCGGCCCCGAGTCGGGCTCATCGGCCACGAGCAGGCCGCTTTTGAGCAGAATCTGAAACCCGTTGCAGATGCCGAGAATCAATTTGCCGGAGTCTTTGAACCGTCGCATGGCGTCGGCCAAGCGCCGCTTGAGCTGGCTGCCGAGGATGCGGCCGGCGGCCAAGTCGTCGCCGTAGCTGAACCCGCCGGGGAGGCAGAGAATTTGAAAGTCGGCCAAGGCGCCGGGCGAGGCAAGCAGCTCGTTGACATGGCGCCGCTCGCAGCGACCGCCGGCCCGCTCGAAGGCATGCGACGTTTCCAGGTCGCAGTTCGTGCCGGGCGCTCGCAGGATTAAGACTCGTGGCTGGGCCATAGTTGAAAGCTGCCGGAAAGACGGTTGCTAAAGGTCGCGTGCTAAATGGTCCTGAATCGTTCTGGAAATGAATCCAAGTTCGCTACCAAGCCAGCGGCGCTTGCCAGACGGCTTTCAGTTCGCGCGGATCGGCGTCGACAAGCGGAGCGACGTCGGCCGCGTCCGACGCAAGTATCCGTAGGTTGCCCGAGGTCACCACGCCGATTCGCGCGTGCGGCACGCCGGCCATCGCAGCGCCGAACGCATCCCAGCGATCCGGCGCCACTTCGCACAAGAATCGAGTATTCGATTCCGAAAACAGGAGCATGTGGGGCTCGAGCGTCGGGTTGTCCATCGGCTTGGGCAACGCGTCGAGCTGGATCGTGGCGCCTCGGCCGCCGGCAAACGCCATTTCGGCGATGGCCACCGCCAGGCCGCCCTCGCTCAAGTCGTGGCATGCGCGGACCGCGCCGGCGGAAATGGCGCGATGCACGGCGGCAAATGTGGCTTTAGCCATGGGCGCGTCGAAGCTCGGCGGCGCGCCCCCCTCGAGCTGATCGACCAGCGCCATAGTGCGAGCCGCCCAGTTCGTCGCGAGTCAGCCCGACGATGACAATCAAATTGCCAGGCTCTTTGATATCCATGCTCACGGCCTTCGAGACATCGGCCATTTGTCCCATGGCGCTGATGAGCAGCGACGGCGGAATCGCGATCACGCGCGATGCGCCGCCGGGAACCACATGGCGAAATTCGTTGTTCAGGCTGTCTTTGCCCGAGACAAATGGCATGCCGAGCGCCACGGCGGCGTCGTGGCAGGCGATCGCGGCGCGAACCAGCGAGCCGAGGGTTTCGGGCCGCTCGCAATTGCCCCAGCAAAAATTGTCGAGCAAACAGATTCGCGCCGGATCGGCGCCCACGGACACGCAGTTTCGCACTGCTTCGTCGATGGCGCTTTCGGCCATGCGGGCCGTGTCGAAATCGCCGAGCCGGGGGTTCATGCCGCAGCCCACGACGACGCCGCGAGGCGAATCGGTCAGCGGCCGCAACACGGCGGCGTCGCCGGGCCCATCGTTGGCCACTCCCACCAGCGGCTTGAGCACGCTCGCGCCCTGCACTTCATGGTCGTATTGGCGGATGATCCATTCCTTGCTGGCCACATTGAGCGAGCCGAGTATGGATTTTAAGGTGTGTGTCGCATCGAAGGAGCCCGAAAAATTCGCATGCGGTCGATCGGCGGGTCCCAGCGGTCGGAGCGTCGGGGGCTCGTAACTAGCTTCGCGCACCACGGGCGGGCGGCCATCGTGCAGAAACTCCATCGAGAGGTCGGCCACCTGCTGGCCGTGATACAAGAGCTTGAGCCGGCCGGTCGGCTCGAAGCTGCCGATGATCGTGGCCTCGACGCCCTCGGAGCGGCAGAGCGCTTCGAGCTCGTTCCAATGTTCCGGCGACACCGAGAGGACCATGCGTTCTTGGGCCTCCGAGATCCAGATTTCGGTGTAGGTGAGCCCTTCGTATTTGAGTGGCGCCCGCTCGAGCCAAACCACGGCCCCTATCTCTTCGCCCATTTCGCCCACGGCGCTGGAGAAACCGCCGGCGCCGCAATCGGTCACGGCGTTGAAAAGCCGTCGATCGCGGGCAGCGAGGAGCACATCGAGCACCATTTTTTCGGTGATGGCGTTGCCGATCTGCACCGCCCCGCCCGAGAGGCTTTCGCTTTCGGTGGTCAGCTCCACGGAGCTGAAAGTGGCGCCGTGGATGCCATCGCGGCCGGTTCGTCCGCCAAGAGCCACGATGTGATCGCCGGGCTGGGGCTGCTTGAACGAATACTCGTCGGGCAAGATACCGACGCTGCCGCAGTACACGAGCGGATTGCCGAGATAGCGCGGATCGAAGAACACGGCGCCGTTCACGGTGGGAATGCCCATGCGATTCCCATAGTCGCGCACTCCCGACACGACGCCCCGCATCACGCGGCGCGGATGCAACACTCCCGCCGGCAGGGCGTCGGCCGGCGCATCGGGCGGGGCGAAGCAAAAAACATCGGTATTGCAGATCGGCTTGGCGCCGCGGCCCACGCCGAGCGTGTCGCGGATCACACCGCCCAGGCCGGTGTTGGCCCCGCCATAGGGCTCCAGAGCCGAGGGATGGTTATGAGTTTCGACTTTGAATGTGAGGTTGTGGCGATCGTCGAACCGCACCACGCCGGCATTGTCCTTGAACACGCTCACGCACCAGTCGTCGGCCCCGAGCTGGCGGCGGATTTCGACCGTGGCGGCGAAGATCGTTTGCTTGAGCATATTGTCGAACTGACGCTCGCCCTGGGGATCGCGATAGGCGATGCGTCCGGCGAGTGTTTTGTGGCTGCAATGTTCGCTCCACGTTTGGGCGATGGTTTCCAGCTCGATGTCGGTCGGCTCGCGCCCTAGCTCGCGATAGTAAGCCTGCACGGCCCGCATCTCGGCCAGCGTAAGATGCAACTGGCCCGAGACACTCAGCCGTAGGAGCCCGGCCTCGTCGAGCTCGGCGAGCGGCAGTTCCACGCGGCGAAATGCATACGGCGCGCCGACATCGAGCGAAGTGATTTCCAGCGGGCCACGCGCCATGCGCTCGATCGCGTCGTTGGCGAGCAGCTTGCCGCACAGGGCCGCGAGCGTTGCCTCCGAGACACCGCCGAACCAATATTTGCGAAAGGTGCGCACCGCCGCCATCGGCAGGCCCATGTCGGCGATCGCGCTCTTGGCGCTCTCGGCCACCGGGTCCATCACCCCGCTCTTGGCCAGCACATGCACGAGCCGCGACGGGCTCGCTGACGAAGATGACGACAAGCTTGGCGCCGCGGCCGCCTTGATCGCGGGCGGCTCGGCCAGAGCCGCGTCGCCAGCCGGCGAGATCCGCCAGCCTTCGACCACGGAATCGACCAGCAGTTCGCGGGCGATCCGCGAGACTTGATCGGCCGTTAAATCACCTTCGATCAAATAGCCGCGCATCGCGACCACGGCGAGCTCATCGCCGGACGCCAGCCCAAGATCACGCGCCGCGGCGGCGACATGCGTGGCCGCCAAGTCGGGCTGCTCGGGAAGCGAATAAATGTCAACTTGCCACAACATCGCGAATCCGTTTGCTTTCCGCGAGCAGACGCTCGAGCGCCGCCGTGTCTTGGCTCTCAACGGCCGCGCTTAGTTCGGCGAGCCATGCATTGAAGGGCCCGAGGGCCGCGAGCACATGTTCCCGGTTGGCCAGCAAAATCTGCCGCCACAGCGCCGGATCGCCCCGCGCGACGCGCGTCGTGTCGTGCCAGCCGCCGGCCGTGAGCGTAACGTAACGCTCGGGCGTCGAGCCCGCAATGGCCGCGGCCACCAGATGCGGCAGATGACTCGTCACGGCCAGGGCGGCGTCGTGTTCGTCGGGCGACATTTCCACGACTCGGGCGCCCAAGGACCGCCAAAACTCGCTGAGCTTCGCGACGGCCACCGGCGGCGAATGCTCGTCGGGCGTGATGACCACGGCGCGGTCGACGAACAGGTTGGCCCGAGCATGTTTGGCGCCTTGCCGGTCGCTGCCGGCCACCGGATGAGCGCCGACGAAGCTTGCCCGGAAGTCCGCCCCGCGGTCCTGGGCCACGCGGCGCACGATGTCGACTTTCACGCTCCCGGCGTCGGAGACCACGGCGCCCGGCCGGCAGGCCCGGAGTGCCTGGACCACGGCCGCGGGAATGGCGTCGACCGGAGTGCAGACGATCACCAAGTCGGCCTGGGCGACGCCCGCGGCCAAGTCGAGCACGCCGCGCGAGATCGCCCCCCGCTCGAGCGCTTCCTGCAAACCGGCCTGGCCGCGGCCAATGCCCACCACCTGCCGAACGACGCCTCGCTCGAGCGCCGCGAGCCCAATGGAAGCGCCAATCAAGCCCGGCCCGACCACGGCGAGCGTGCCTGAGGCGACATGACTGGGCTTGCTCATGGGGGGTTTCGCGAATGAGGAAAACGTCGAACGGCGGCAGGAACGGTCGCTGACCAAAAACCGCGCCGATTGTAACAAACCGCCGCCGCGCCCGCCCAGGCGCCGCAATGAAAACAAAAGCGAGCACGCGCGACACGACTGTCGGCTTCGGCCGGTGGACCACGGGCGCCGCGGGGTCGTATACTACAAGGTATCGCTTATCTCTTCGCTCAGTCTGGGTTCGTTCGGATTTGGGCGAATCTGGCTTGGACCGGTTTTGTCGGGCCGGGGCACTGGACTCCCGGGACGCTGGGCTCGGATCGAGCCCGCGGTTTTTCTGGTCGCAGCGCATCGCTCCGCAATCTCCGAGGTTCGGCAGTGCTCGAATCCGTCACGTCGCTGTTTACGCCCCGCATCGGCACGCAGGCCCTGATGGACCTCTGCCGCCGTTCGAGCACTTCGCTTCGGGCCGGGGTCGATGCCCGCGGCAATTGGGCCCGCGAAGCGCGAAATGCCCGCGGAACCGCGCGGGCGCCAATGGAGATGATCAACGACAGCGTCCAGCGCGGCGAGTCTTTCTCCGAAGCGCTCGGCAAAACCGGCGCCTACTTTCCGCTCTTGTTCCGCGAGCTCTCGCAGGTGGGCGAGCAGACCGGATTTCTCGCCGAAGTGTTCGATGAGTTGGCCCAGCACTATGAACATCAGCTTTCGTTGCGGCGGGCATTTCGCGGCGCGATCGCGTGGCCGATCATCCAGTTCGTCATGGCCCTATCGATCGTGGGCCTGCTCATTTGGATCGGCGAGATTTTGCCCAAGCAAGCCAACGGAGCGCCGGTCGATATTCTCGGCTTCGGGCTCGTGGGCTCGCGCGGTCTGACGATTTACTGCTGGCTGCTCGCGGCGGGAGCGGTCACGGGCTATTTCGTCTATTTGCAAGTCACGCGCGGCGCGTGGTGGCGCGCGGGCCCAGCGGCTGGCGATGCGGATTCCCAAGATCGGCGGCGCGCTCGAGAGCCTGGCGCTTGCCCATTTCTGCTGGAGCCTGCGCATGACGCTCGACACCGAAATGCCGGTCAAGCGGGCACTGGAGCTGGCTTTTTCCTCGACGCGCAATGCCCACTACACCGAGCGGCTGCCGGAAGTGCTCACTCGCATTCGCCGCGGGCAATCGATCGCGGAGACGCTCACCAGCGCCGAAGTATTTCGCGGCGACTTTCTCAACGCCGTGGCCGTGGGCGAGCAAAGCGGCCAGTTGCCCGAAACCCTGGGCGTGCTCTCGGAGCAATACCAAGACGATGCCCGCCGGGCGACGCGCATGCTCACGATGGCGGCCGGCGGGCTGGTGTGGGCGATGGTGGCCGGCGTGATCATCATGCTGATCTTTCGCATCGCCGGCATGTACATCGGCGCCATCAACGACGCGGCGAAGATGAAAATCTAAGCGGGCCAACCGGCCGGCGAATTGCTCATGCGCTCGGCGCTTGACACGGGTTGGCGTCGTCACGGACAATGGGCCTTCGCTCCGCGGGTCGTCGCTTGCGCGGCGCGGTCGCGCTGGCTCTTCGCTTTTCCTCCAAGCCCAGGCTCGCAATGGTTGCGATTGCCGACGCCAAACGTCATGCCCGCGCCGTGAGCCTGCGCTGGCCAAAGCCTATCCCCGGGCGGAATGCGCGCTCGTGCATTCCTCGCCGCTCGAGTTGCTGGTGGCCACGATTCTTTCGGCCCAGTGTACCGATGCCCGGGTCAATATCGTGACCAAAAATCTGTTCACCCACTATCGCCATGCGGCCGATTTCGCCTCGGCGCCGCGCGGAGCGATTGAAAAAGCGATTCAGAGCACCGGCTTTTTTCGCAATAAGGCCAAGAACATCCTGGCCTGCTGCCAAAAATTGGTCGATGACCACGGCGGTCATGTGCCCGCGGATTTCGAGGACCTGGTCGCGCTGCCGGGCGTGGGCCGCAAAACGGCGAGCGTGGTGCTGGGGGTGGCGTTTGGCAAGGCGAGCGGCGTGGTGGTCGATACGCATGTGGCCCGACTCAGCCAGCGGCTGGGTCTCACGCGGCATAAAGACGCCGTGAAAATCGAACGCGATCTGATGGCGATTTTGCCCAAGCCCCAGTGGATTGATTTCAGCCACCGTATGATTCACCATGGACGCAAGGTTTGCATCGCCCGGCGTCCGCGTTGCGACGGTTGCCCGCTCGAAAAACTTTGTCCGCGAATTGGGGTGAAGTCTTTATCGTAATCGCGCATCGGCGACTCGGCGGGATTGGAATGGTCGGAAAAAGTCTTCATATTGCGTCGGCTGTTGGCAGGGATGCCCTTCGCACACTTTCACGAACCAGAAGCCAGCAGGCATGATCCTTTCCGGCAATCAAATTCGCGAGCACTTGGGCAAGGAGATCGTGATCGAGCCGTTCCACGAGGAGCAGCTCAATCCGAATAGCTACAATCTGACGCTGCACGACGAGCTGATGATCTACGAGGAGCTCGTGCTCGACATGAGCCGGCCCAATCGCGTGCGGCGGGTGCATGTGCCGCCCGAGGGCATCGTGCTTTCGCCCAGCCAACTGTATCTGGGCCGCACCGTCGAACGCACCGAGACCCACGGTCTGGTGCCGATGATCGAAGGCCGCTCGTCGATCGGGCGGCTCGGCTTGTTCGTGCATGTCACGGCCGGCTTCGGCGATGTCGGCTTTTGCGGCTACTGGACGCTCGAAATGTTCGCCGTTCAACCGGTGCGGGTGTATCCGGGAGTGCAGATTTGCCAGATTTTTTACCACCAGATCGCGGGCTTGGTCACGGAATACGCCAGCAACAAGTATCAGCACAATCACGATATTCAGCCGAGCCTGCTGTTCAAGGAACTGAATCCCGAGGCCGAGAAGGATCCGCAGCTCAAGCTTAATTTCGGCGTGGAGATATCGCACCAATGAGCGGCGCCGATCCTGTAGTTAGCGTGTCGGCGCCGCCGGCCTCGACCGATCCGCTGGGCGACCGACTCATGGCGCTCGTGTGGCGAAAGCCGGCCGAGAACGTGGCCGAGCGCCGCGGCGCCGCGTCACCGCGCGGCTGATGCCGGTGCTGTTTATTTTGTATATCTTGGCCTACTTGGATCGGGCCAACGTTTCGGCGGCCGAGTTGAAAATGGAATTGCCCACCTCGGCCGCCGGGCTCGGATTCACGCCCGAGATTATCGGCTTTGGCGGCGGGCTGTTCTTTCTCGGCTACTGGATTCTCGAAATCCCCAGCGCGCTCAGTGTGCGCGGCTCGGCGCTCGCTGGGTGTTTTGCCGCATACTTGTGCTGTGGGGGCTTTGCGCCACGCTGATCGGATTGATCGGGTTGCCGATCGCGACTCGCGCGTTCGGATGGCTGCCCACGCTCGGGGTCGACTCGCTGGGCGAGGGTTCGTTGTTTTATCGAGCGGCGAAATATTTCAACGATCTGCCCACCAGCGCCGAGAACCAGTTCTATTTCTTCCGCTTCATGCTCGGCTTTTTCGAGGGCGGATTCTTTCCCTGCGTGATCGTGTATCTCACGTATTGGTATCGCTCGGCCGACCGGGCCAAAGCGGTCGCCGGCTTTACGGCCGCCAGCCCGCTCTCGATCGCGCTTGGCTTGCCGGCTTCGGGGTTGCTGTTGGGGCTCGATTGGCTGGGACTGGCCGGCTGGCGCTGGATTTTTATTATCGAAGGCTTGCTGCCGGTCATCGCGGGGTTTGTCGTTTTGTGGTGCTTGCCCGACCGGCCCGAGGCGGTGCGCTGGCTGCCGGAGGACGAACGCGACTGGCTTCTCGGCGAGCTCGAACGCGAGCGAATCGAAAAGCAAGCGGCGCATGGCAAGTCGGGGCTGCTCAGCTTGCTGAAGGTGCTGCTGCTTACGGTCGTTTATTTTTGCTTGAACGTCGGCGTGTATGGGCTCGTGTTGTTCATGCCCGCGATCATCAAATCGCAGTTGACGGGCTGGTCCATCAAGGGCGCCACGATGCTCGCCTCGCTGCCGTATTTCATGGCCGTGGCCGGCATGTACTTCAATGGCTGGCATTCCGATCGCAAGAACGAGCGAGTGTGGCACACGGCGACGCCGCTGCTGATCGTGTCGGCGGGAGTGCTGCTCGCCGCGCTGTTCGATGGCGTGCCGATCGTGCCGGTCGTGATCATGATCGGCGTGGTGGGGCCGTGCATGTTTGCCCATATGCCGACCTTCTGGCCGATTCCCACCGTGTTTCTCGGCGCCGCCACGGCCGCCTCGGCCATCGGCCTAATCAACATGCTCGGCAACCTCGGCGGCTTTGTCGGTCCCTACACCGTGGGCAAAGCGGCCAAGCCGGCGACGGCCCAAGTGGCCTCGGCCAACGACGAGCCGCGAGCGCCGCGTGAAATCGCCGACGATGCTCCAGCGCCGCCGAGCAACCCAGGCGCCGAAGCCCTGAAACGCGGCGACGCCAATGGCGCCCAGCGAGCCGATGAAAACGCTGGGGAAGCGAAGGACTCGGCAAATTCGGCCAATTATCGGGAATCGCTCTTGCGGCTCGCGCCTTGGCCGGCCGGAGCGGCGATCCTCATCTTGATCGTGGGCCTCTTGATTCGGCCAGCGCGTCCGACCGTGGGTCGCTCGCCCTAGCCGAGCGCCCCGCCGCTGCCGGACCGAATGACCTTCGACGTTTCGCGGAGCTTGATATCGTGACTCGGCAGTTGCGCCGCAAATCCTCCGTTCGTGGGCGGCTTCGCGGGATTGTCGCGCGGTGCGCGAGTAAGGCGATCGCCTCGATCGACGTCGCCATCGAACCGGGCGGCGCCGAGGAAAATAACGAAAGCCGGCCGGGCGAGCCGGGGGCGACCCGGCGGCGACAGGATAGCGCCGTTCATGATGCCCGGCGGCAACTCAGGCAGGCTCGCGCCGGGCTGCGGCTCTTGCGATCATCGCTGGGCAAGGCTCGCTACCGTCGCGAAAATCACGCGCTGCGCGACGCCGCCCGGCCGTTGACGTTGCCGCGCGACGCGAAAGTCCTCCGCGCGACGCTCCGCGAATTCACCCAGCGCGACGCCGCGGAATCGGAATCGGCGCGGACCGACGCCCGGCTGCTCGCCGACCTCGAGCGCCACTTGGACGACCGCTTGGCGCGCCTCCGCGCCGAACTGAACGAGGGCGCGAGCCACGTGGCGAGCAACGGAAATGAACCGCTCGCCGTTCGCCTTGCCGGCGCGAGAAACGCCATCGATCGCTTCCGCCAGAGGACACGGCATTGGCGGCTCAAGGGCCACGCTTGGCCATCGGTCTCCGCCGGCGTCGAGCGCGTCTATTGCTCCGGCCGCGAAGCGTTTTCACGGGCGAAAAAAGAGCCCACGGTCGCTCGGTTGCATGAGTGTCGCAAGCAAGCGAAATTCCTTCGTTATGAACTTGAGATGCTCAAGCCGGCTTGGCCCAAGCGGGGCGGCAAGCTGGCCCGACTGGCCGATCGCCTCGGCGATATTTTGGGCGAAAACCATGATTTGGCGCTCTTCGCTGATGTGGTGTGCGAGCATTTTTTCACATCGCCCGACGCCGAATTGCTTTTGGCCAAGCTCGACCAGCGGCGCGACTCGCTGACATGCCGCGCGATCGCGATCGGCAATCGGCTTTATCGCCGCAAACCGGCCGCCTTTGTCGAACGCTTGCGAAATCCCTGGCATGCTTGGCGCGATGGATAACCCCGGCCCGGCCGCCGCGGCCCCCGAGCACGCTCGCGCACAAGGGACCAAGTCGTGCGCCGAGATGGTTCGTCTCTCGATGCTGTTCGCGGGCTTCTATGTCTTTCAAGCGCTCTCCGACAGCGAGGGGCTTATCGCCTTGCCGATCACGGCGCTGCTCGACTCTTGGGGCTGGACCGTCGGCCAGATCACGATCTTCTTCGCCCTGGTGGGTTTGCCGTGGTTCATCAAGCCGCTCTATGGCCTGGCGACCGACTATCTGCCGATCGCCGGATACCGTCGCAAAGTGTATCTGATCGGTTCGAGCGTCGTGGCGGCGGTGGCGTTTGGCGCCGCGGCGTTGGGGCGGCTCGATGCCGGAGCCTCTGGATCGCTGCTCGCGCTGCTCTTGGTGGCGAGTCTCGCCACGGCGTTTTCCGATGTGGTGATCGATGCGTTGATGATCGACACCGGACAACCGCTCGGCATGACCGGCCGCTTTCAGAGCATCCAGTGGACCGCGATCTATGCCGCGAGCATTGTCGGCGCGGCGCTGGGAGGTCGGCTCGGCGATCAACATCAAGAACGCGCGGCGCTGGCGATTGCCGCCCTGTTGGCGCTGCTCTCGACGCTGCTCGCGATTTGGTTCGTCGACGAACAGCCGCGGACCGAAGCGGGTCGCGCATTTTCGCTTGCGCTCATGAGATCGCAGTTCGTGGCGGTGCGGTCATCGGGCGTGTTGATTGCGGGCGGTCTCTTGTTTTTATGGAATTTCAACCCGTTCTCCGCTCGAATTTCGCAGTTGTATCTCCTGGGGCCGCTGTCGCTCAGCAAGACGTTTTGCGGCGACTGCGACGCGCTCGGCTGGGCCGCCGCGATGGTGGCGAGCATTGCCTATGGCGCCTATTGCCGCCGTCTCTCGACCGGCGCTTTGGTGCATGGAGCGATCGCCGTGGGCGTCGCGAGCACGCTGGCCTATTTGCCGCTCACGGGCCCGCGCTCCGCGATCGCCGCCAGCATGCTGTCGGGATTCGCTAGCGCTACCGGCACATTGATGCTGCTCGACATCGCCGCCCGACTCTGTCCGGTCGAAGCCGCCGGCACATTGTTCGCCCTGCTGATGGGCGTCTCGAACCTCGCGACCAGCCTGTCGCAAGCTCTGGGCGGCCACTGGAGCGACGCTTGGCAGGAGCGGCTCGGCAGCCGCGGCGCCTTTCAGAGTCTGGTTGTCGTTGGCGCCCTACTCACGGCCGCCTGCTGGCTCCTCGCGCCCCGACTGATCGCGGCGCTGGCCCGGAAGCCCCAAAACGCGAACTCGTAACGAACGGAAGTAGCGCCGATCGCGGCGCAGGAAATTTGATCGGCGGCGCGGTTTTCATTAACATGCAGGGGTGGCTTGGCGCGCTCGAGCACCGGGCTCCCGCCTTTTGCGTTTCCCGCCGCTGGCCCGATCAGGACTCGCTCGATGGGGTTGTTCAACCAATCGCCGCTCGTTTCCATTGGGAAGCGATTGTTCTCCCGTGGCATGGCATGGGGCGCGCTCGTGCTTTTGGCATGGGGCGGTTGGGGGCCGGCGCGGGCGGGCGCCGCCGAAGCCAACGAGGCCGAAGCCGCCGCGCCGGTTGTCGCGCCGGCGGCCGGGCAAAGCACCGCCCCCGCGGCGGGCGTCGCGCTATTTCAATCCGGGGTGCGCGAATTGCTCGCGACCCGTTGCCTCAAGTGCCACGGCGGCGAAAAGACACAAGGCGAATTCGACCTCACCACGCGCGAGGGTCTACTCAAAGGTGGCAGCCTTGGCCCGGCGATTGTGTCGGGCGACGCTTCGAAGAGCTTGCTCATAAAGCTCGTCTCGCACGCCGACGAGCCCGCGATGCCGGCCGACGAGCCGCAGCTTGCCGACGAACACATTGCCTGGCTCGCCGCCTGGATCAACGCCGGCGCCGGCTACGACGCTCCCTTGTCCGGAGCGCTCGGTCCCGCGACACCGCGGCCGATCCCGCCCGAGCGGCGCGACTTTTGGTCGTTCAAGCGATTGGCGAAGCACGAACCGCCGCGGGTGTCGGCCGGCGATTGGCCGCGCACCGAGGTCGATCGTTTTATCCTGGCCAAGCAAGAAGCCGCCGGCCTTGGGCCGAGCCCCGTGGCCGAGCGATGGCGACTCATCCGCCGGGCAAGTCTCGACCTGATCGGCTTGCCGCCGACGCCCGATGAAGTGGCCGCGTTTGTCGCGGACTCGGCCCCCGACGCCTATGAGCGACTGATCGACCGGCTGCTCGCGAGTCCGCGCCATGGCGAGCGCCGGGCGCGGCATTGGCTCGACTTGGCCCGCTATGCCGAAAGCCACGGCTTCGAGCAAGACGACGATCGGCCCAACGCGTATCACTATCGCGATTTCGTGATTCGCGCCCTGAACGACGACATGCCCTACGACCGGTTCGTGCGCTGGCAAATCGCGGGCGATGAACTTGCCCCGGCGGAGTCCGACGCATGGATGGCCACCGGCTTCTTGGCCGCCGGCGCGCATGCCACCCAAATCACGGCGAACCAAGCCGAGAAAGAGCGCTACGACGAACTCGACGACATGGTGTCTACCATCGGTACCTCGATGCTCGGTCTCACGATCGGCTGCGCTCGCTGCCACGACCACAAGTACGACCCGATCGGCCAGCACGATTACTATCGTTTGGCGTCGGTCTTCACCTCGACGGTGCGATCGAATCTCGATCTCGATCTCGATCCGCATCCCGCGGCGACGCGCGCAACTCGCGAGCGCTGGCGGGGCGAACACGCGCTGCTCGTGGCGGCGCTCGCGAAGTTCGAGGCCGAGGAGTTGGCGCGTCGCTTCGAGAGTTGGCTGGCCGGCAATCCCGCCCCGCCGAGCCCGGCTTGGCTCGCGCCGGCGATCGAAGCGCCCATATCATCGGGCGGCGCCAAGTGGACCGCCCAGCCCGATGGCTCGTGGCTCGCCACGGGGCCGAAGCCCGATTTCGATTCATATACCTTCACGGTGCGCAATGTCGAAGGCACGCTCGCGCATCTGCGGCTCGAAGCATTGGCCGATCCTTCGCTCCCGCGTCAAGGCCCGGGCCGCGCCGACAACGGCAACTTCGCCCTGACCGATGTTCGCCTTTCCGTGACTCAAGGCGAGGGACCGACCGAGAACCGCGAGCTGCGAAATGCCCGCGCCACGCATGAGCAAAACGGCCTTCCGGCGCGAGCCACGATCGACGACGATCCCAAGAGCGGCTGGGCCGTGGACCCACGGTTTGGCGAAGATCACGCCGTGGCCTGGGACTTGGCGACTCCGCTCGAGCTCGACGCCGAGACCGTGCTGACGGTTACGCTCAAGTTCGACAACAACCTTCGCCACGCGATCGGCCGGCCAAGGCTCTCGCTCGCGATTCCGCCGCGATCACCCGCGATTTCGAATTCGGCGGCGCCCGCGCGCGGGTCGAGCCGCCGGCGATCACGGCGCCCACGATGCTATATGCCGATGCGATGGCGATTCGCGCCGCGCTCGCGAAGTCGGCCGATCAGCGCACAAAAGAGGATCGTGACCGACTTGTCGCCCACCACCGCGCGACCGATGGCGATTGGCTGCGGCTGCGGGCGGCGATCGACGCCCATCACGAGCCGCGGCCCGAGACGATCAACGCCCTGGTGGCGAGCGAAAATGTTCCGCCGCTGCGGCTGCGCACGCAAGGGCCCGACTTTTATCCCGACACCCAGTTCCTCAAACGTGGCGACCTCTCGCAAAAGCAAGGCCCCGCGCCGCCGGGTTATTTGCGAGTGCTCTCGGATCCGAGCGTTGGCGAAGACTTTTGGAATGCGGCCGCGACGCTCGCGGAAGGCGAGCCGCTCTCCGCGGCGGTGGACCCCAAATCCGCCGACGCCGCGAATTTCAAACCCTCAAGTGGTCGCCGCGCCGCGCTCGCGCGGTGGATGACCGATCTCGACCACGGGGCCGGCCCGCTCTTGGCCCGCGTGATTGTGAATCGACTTTGGCGGCATCACTTCGGCCGCGGACTCGTGGCCACGCCGAGCGATTTCGGCGCCCAGGGCGAGCGGCCCTCGCATCCCGAGTTGCTCGACAACCTGGCGCTCCAGCTCATTGAAAACGGTTGGCGGCTCAAGCCGATCCATAAACTGCTCATGACCAGCGCCGTGTATCAACAACGCGCCCAGAGCGGGACCGACCGCGAACGAGCGTTGTATACTCATTTTGTTCGCCGGCGGCTCGAGGCCGAATCGCTTCGCGACGCGATGCTTTTTGTCGGCGGGCGACTCGACCCGCGCATGTTTGGGCCCGGCTCCTTGGACGACAAGCAGCCGCGGCGAGGCATTTATTTCACCGTCAAACGCAGCCGGCTCGTGCCCTGGATGGTGGCGTTTGATTGCCCCGAGCCACTGCAAGGCGTGGGCCTGCGGTGCTCGACCACGGTTGCTCCGCAAGCCCTCGCGCTGATGAACGACGCCGCGGTGATCGATTGCGCCCGAAGCTTTGGTCGCTCATTGCTCGCGATGCGTGTCGAAAGCGCGGGCGGCGCGTTGGGCACAAGCGGTGATGCGGCCGCGGCGAGAATCGAGCGCGCCTATCGGCTCGCGCTGGCCCGGGCGCCCGACGATATCGAGGTTTCGCTGGCCCGGGACTTTCTCGCCGAGCAGACCGCGCGTTATGCGTCGAGCGGCCCAGCGGCGGCGGCTGAAGAAAAGGCCTGGACCGATTTTTGTCATGCCCTCCTTTCGCTCAACGAGTTTGCCTATGTGGATTGATCGCACGACCGTCCGCGCGAGCGCGGAAGCGAAACACTGGTTCGCGGCGCCGAGCCGAACAGCCGCGCAGCGCGAATTTTTGCGCTCCGCCGGCGCGGGCTGCGGCATGCTCGCGCTCCTCTCGCTACTCGACGACGCCAAGCTGCTCTCGGCCGCGGAATCCGCTGTCGGGCCATCGAACACCGCGACGCATGGACTCGCCCCGCCGCCCAATCCGCTCGCCGCTCGGCCTGGACATCTGGCCGCCAAGGCCAAGAGCGTGATCTGGATTTTCATGAACGGCGGGCCCAGCCAAGTCGACACGTTCGACTACAAGCCCGAACTCGAAAAGCAAGACGGCAAGGAGCTCGCCGGCTTCGACAAAAACACCGGATTCTTCACCGGCCAGGTCGGGCCGCTGATGAAGAGCCCCTTCAAATTCGCCCAACATGGCCAGTCGGGCAGTTGGGTCTCGGAAATCTTTCCGGAACTTTCAGGTCATGTCGACGACATGGCGTTTATTCATTCCTGCTACACGCACACTAACAATCACTCGCCCGCGCTCTTCGAGATCAACACCGGCATGAGCCGCATGGGGTTCCCTTGCCTTGGCTCTTGGGTGACCTATGGCCTGGGCACGCAGAATCAGAATCTACCGGCGTTTGTCGTGATGTACGACACGCTCAATCGCGGCCTGCCCAAGGGCTCGGCGCAAAACTGGGGCGCCGGCTTCTTGCCCAGCATTTTCCAAGGCACGGCCCTCGCCGCCCAAGGCTCGCCGATCGCCAATCTGGCGCCCGACGCCGCCCTCGCCGCCGGCCAACGAGCCGAGCTCGATCTCGTGGGCCGGCTCAACCAACGTCACTTGGCTCAAGCCGGCGACGACGCCGAGCTCGCCGCGCGGATCGAGAGTTTCGAGCTCGCGTATCGCATGCAAATGGCGGCGCCCGAGGCGCTCGATCTGGCGTCGGAGCCCGAGAGCGTGCAAAAGCTCTATGGTCTCGACGACCCGCGCTGCCGGCACTTCGCCAAGCAAACGCTCACCGCTCGGCGGCTGGTGGAGCGGGGAGTGCGGTTCGTGCAGATTTACAGTGGCGGCATGGATAACGAGCGCAGTTGGGACGGCCACGCCGACATCGCCAAGAATCATTCGGGTTTTGCCCTGGAAACCGATCGCCCGATCGCGGGCCTGCTGGCCGATCTCAAGCAGCGCGGCCTCTGGGACTCGACCCTGGTGGTGTGCTGCGGCGAGTTCGGCCGCTTGCCGATCGTGCAAAAAGGCGGAACCGGCCGCGACCACAACCCCCATGCCTTCACCACTTGGTTCGCGGGCGCCGGAGTGCGCGGAGGCGCGCATCACGGCGAGACCGACGAGCTGGGCCACAAAGCGGTGACCGACCGCGTGAGCATCAACGACCTGCACGCCACGATCTTGCACTTGCTGGGCCTGAACCACGAAAAACTCACCTACCGCTACAACGGCCGCGACTTCCGGCTAACCGACGTCGCTGGCAACGTGGTGAAAAAGATTCTGGCGTGACGCAATTTAGATCGCCGCCTGCAATGTGCTTTCGACTTGAAGCATAGGCGCATGACCAATCGGGTTTTTGTCCCAAAGACGCTTCTGGCGCGAGCACAATATGACGATCGCCGCTTGTTATGTCACGGAAGAAGGAGTCGTTTTTGGAGCCGACAGCACCACGACCATCCGCGTTGAACAGCCGGATGGCAACGAATCGCTAGTGCGGCATCAAGCGTAAGAAATGGGGTTGCGGATTTCAAGGATTGATGAGAAACCTTCGGTAACAAGGAGGTGTCCCATGTACAAGAAGTACATCGTGCGGTTGTCCGATGAGGAGCGCGGCGTTTGCCGGGAGGTCGTCAAGAAGCTCAAGGGGTCGTCGCAAAAGGCACGCCGGGCGCGGATTCTGCTCAAGGCCGATGCCGCTGGGCCGGGGTGGCCGGATGCGAAGATCGCCGAGGCATTCGATTGCCGCGTGCAGACGATCGAGAATCTCCGCAAGCGGTTGGTCACGGAGGGCTTTGAGTTGGCCTTGGATGGCAAGAAGCGCCCGTCGCCGCCCACGCCGCCCAAGCTCGATGGCGAAGGTGAAGCGAAGCTGATCGCCATGCGGTTGGGCAAGCCGCCCGCGGGTTACGGACGCTGGACCTTGCAACTGCTCGCCGACGAACTGGTTGCTCTGGAGGTGGTCGATTCGATTAGTGACGAGACCGTCCGCAAGACGCTAAAAAAAACGGCATGACCAAGCGCAAGATCGAGTACTGGGTGATCCCGCCGGAGCAAGATGGCGAGTTCGTCGCCTGCATGGAAGAAGTGCTCGAAACCTATGCCCAGGCGTACGATCCGCGGCAACCGGTGTTGTGCATGGACGAGCAACCGGTCCAGTTGCTCAAGGAAACACGGATGCCGATCCCGGCCACGAAGGAGCACGGCCAGCGGGTCGATTACGAGTACGAGCGCAACGGCACAGCCAGCATCTTCATGTTCGCCGAGCCGCTCTCGGGATTCCGTCAGGCGACGGCTCGCGCCCGGCGGACCAAGGAAGACTGGGCGATCGAAGTCGCCGAACTACTGGACGGGCGCTATGCCGACTGCGCGAAAGTGACGCTGGTATGCGACAACCTCAATACCCACACCAAGGGAGCGTTTTACGAAGCGTTCGAAGCGGAACGTGCCCGTGGATACGTGCAACGGATCGACTTCTGCTACACGCCGAAGCACGGCAGTTGGCTGAATGTCGCTGAATGCGAGTTGAGCTGCCTGACCAGCCAGTGCCTTCGGGGCCGTCGCATCGGCGAACTCAACGATCTGCAACGCGAAATCGGCATCTGGTCCGACAAAACCAACGCCAAGCAGCGCGGCGTCGATTGGCAGTTCCGCATCGAAAATGCCCGCACGAAACTGAAACGCCTCTACCCACAAATCAAGACTTGATGCCGCACTAGGCCCTGATCGCGGCCGAGATTGTGCTGAACTTTGCCGAGTTGGACGTACCAACTTTGGGTTTGTTTCCTGAAATAAGGTCGCGGCTGTCGCATTGATTCCTCAGAGTTGTATGTAGTGCTCTGTGTGTTTCTACGCCCCCGGCGGAGTTCGCTACGCGAAATTTCCGCCGAACTCTGCACGAATCTCGGCACAATCAAGGGTTTCGGTGGCGCTAAGCCCTTATTCTAAAAGCACTTGGATCGAGACTTTCAACCCAACTTCTAAGCGGAGGGCTGCTGGTTCGAGTCCAGCCGGGGGTAGTTCTTCGACGCCGGATTCCGTTGCCGGCATGTCTCGGATGTCGCTGCCGCATCGCATGAGCTCGCCAGCGGCGACTCTCGCGCGCCGCGATCGCTGAACCTGTGGCCGATCGTGAATTGGCTTCTTCTTCTCCCGATCGTGCGCCGGCTGGCGAGCGTTCATCGGCGCCGGCTGTGCGGCTTCTTCGTGCGCGCCGCGACGGCTGTGCCGGTCGGGCGCCCGCGCGACTTTTTACGCGGCGTTCTTAAGCTTCCGGCGGCGCGGCTTACAGTGCCCGGCTTGAGGAAAATTTCTCCGAACAGGGCCGTTTTCCAGCGTTCACGGCGCGTTGCTCGTCGAAAAGACATGTGCGTAATGGACTGTGTGCGTGGAATGGATTTCCACAGCGAGAGAACGGCCGCGGTTCTCTCATTATTGGCTCGTGTTGAAATTCAACTCCGCCGCGCGGAAGCGGCGGAGAACATCCACCTCCCGAAAGGAGTCTATTGCGATGAAATCTTCGTTTCTAGCCTGCGTGTGCGGCGCCAGCCTCGCGCTGGCCGGCGCACAGCCGGTGCTGGGACAGTCCCAGTACGGCGCAAGCCCCCGGCCAAGGCTATGCCGCCGACGCCTCGGGCTACTACGGCGCTCCGCGCCGCGGCCCGCCTATGGCTCGCCATCGCTGCTGCCGTTGCCGGCGGTTTCGATGTCGCGCGGCGCGGCGGGTTCCTACGGCGTGCGTCCCGCGGCCGCATATTCGGCCACCGAATCGCTACCCAATCCCTCGGCGAGCGGACTCGCTCCACTGCCCGAGCCGATTCCGGCCACGCAATCCGAAACAGCCGGCAGCCCGAGCGATATGGCGCCGAGCTACAATCAAGACCCGAACGCCGTGTCGGCGCCCAACTACGGCGCCGGACCGAGCCTGATCCCCAGCGGTGGCCTGGGTGGTGGCGCGGGAGTGGGCGCGGGTGGACTGGGAGCTGGCGGTCTGGGCGTTGGTCGCGGCTACGACACGACCGGCGGCGCCTGCGATCAGGCCCTGTTTGGTGGATATTGCGGCGGACTCTGGTTCGCCTCGGCCGGCGGCTTGGCCCTTACTCGCAACGAACCGAATCGGTTCTGGACCACCTACGAAAGCAATAACAATCCCGATCAGCTCATGAACACCCAGTTCGCCAAGCCGGGCTGGGGTGGCGGCGGAGAAGTGACCGTGGGCCGCTGGTTCGGCGGTGGCGGCGCCGGCGCCTTGGGCGGACTCGGCGGTGGCGGACTGGGCGGCGGCGGGCTGGGTGGTGGCGGTTTGGGCGGCGGCGCAATGGGCGGAATCGGAGCGATGGGCCTTGGCGGCGCCGGTGGCGGAGCGGGAAGCTGCGGATCCGGTTCGTGCGGCGGTTGCGGTGGTTGCTGCTGCCCGATCGGTCTCTCGGCGACCTACTGGGGCGTAAGCCCGATGACCGGCTCGTACACCTTGACGAGCCCGACCAGCAGCCTGTCGACCCCGATCAACGATGGTTATGTCAACATCAACAACGGAAATCCCTCGAGCCCGAACCCGGCTTCGTACTTCTGGGATAGCTCGAAGCAACAGTCGATCTCGCGTGTCGATCGGATCAACAACGTCGAAGTGAACCTGATGGCCTTGAGCCTTCTGGGCACGGGCCGCACCCAAGCGATCTGGCTTGCCGGCGTGCGTTACTTCCGGTTCGATGAAACCTTGACCTACGGTGGCACCGCCTATGGTTACAACTTCAACGACGCCAATGGTTCGCAGGCTTTGTATCTGCGAGATCGTTCGATCAACAATCTCGTGGGTCCGCAGATCGGCGTGATTCTGAATCACTATTGCACCCAACGGTTCAGCATCTTCGCCGCGCCGAAGATGGCGGTGATGGGGAACTACACCACCTGCCAAAACACGCTGTATACGGGCGATGGTTACTCGCAGTTCGACCTCCAAGGCTCGAAGACCGATGTCTCGCTGCTCGGCCAACTCGACTTGGGCGTGAACTACTGGATCAAGCCGTGGTGCAGCATCTATGCCGGCTATCGCGTGGTCGGCATTACTTCGATGGCCTTGGCCGACAACCAGTTCCTGCCCTACTTGGCCGATACCACGGGATTCCAACAGCCGAAAACGAACGGCGACTTGATTCTCACCGGCGGATTCGCGGGCATGTTGTTCCGCTTCTAAGCGACTCGGATTTCGCAGCTAGGCGAGTCGACCGAGCAATTGAAACCGATGGCTTCAGAGCCTCGGCCGGCGCGTTCCGGCCGAGGCTCTCGCCGTTCGAGGCCCGCGGCATTGTTCGCGGCGCGGCCCTGCGGGAAGCCGTAGTCCGGCCTCGCGCCGCGCGGGTCCCGGGGCGTCGCGGATCGAACATGCAAGGTTCGAATTTGTGGTTTGGGCGCCGGCTCCCTATAATTTCACGAGTCGCCCATTCACTTCGCGCGGAGTTGCTCGCATCCGCTGGGCCGACCTTGGCATGTCGAGTCCTTCGCGAGGGTCTCGGCGGGAACGGTCACATGGCTGCCAGCAATGATCGGCTTCAACGCGATCGCGGCGCTTTCACGCTCGTCGAACTGCTGGTCGTGATCACGATCATCGGTATCCTCGTGGCGCTCTTGCTGCCGGCCGTGCAGGTGGCGCGCGAATCGTCGCGCCGCGCGGCATGCCAAAACAATCTCAAGCAACTCGGCCTCGGCATCTTGCAACACGAGTCGGCGCTCGCTTATTTCCCTTCGGGCGGTTGGGGCTTTGCCTGGGCCGGCGATCCGAATCTCGGCTCCGGAGTCGAGCAGCCCGGCGGATGGTGGTTCAGCGTGTTGCCTTATATCGATCAGGGCGCGCTCTATCAACTGGGCGCCGGGCAAGCCAGCGGGAGCAGTAGCCAAATCAACGCCACGACCGCGGTCGTCGAAACCCCGCTGCCGATTTTCAATTGCCCCACGCGGAGAATCTCCAAAATCCGGCCGGCCGGCGGCTGCAATAATTGCAGCGCCAACACCGGCGCCAAGAGCGACTATGTCGGCAATGGCGGCGACAACAACATGGTCGACGCGACCCAGTGGACCCAGCCCGGCAGCTATACGCAGGGGCAGACCGCCAGTTTCTGGGTCGGCATGCCGCCCAACTCCGGGGTTTGCTTGCAACACACCGCGCTTTCGGCCGCGACCGTGCGCGACGGGCTCAGCAATACGTATCTGCTCGGCGAAAAATATTTGCAGCCCGAGCTCTACGAAACCGGCAACGATCTGGGCGACAACGAAAGCATGTACACGGGTCTCAACTGGGACACCTTTCGCACCGCCGGCAAGCAAACCGGAGTGTCGACCGCGACGACGAACTTCGTCTACACGCCTCCTCTGCCCGACACGCCCGGCGTGAACGATTATTGGTGCTTCGGCAGCGCGCACTTGGCGGCGTTTTCCATGGCCTTCTGCGATGGCTCGGTGCGCTCGATCAACTATGCGATCAGCCCCGAGACCCATCGGAGGCTGTGCAATCGGGCCGACTTGCTGCCGATCGATTCGAGCACGTTCTGAGACCCGCGGCGCGTGACGCCTTCGCCACCGCGCCGCGGGCAATTGAAGTCGCGCCGGTCGGTTACCAGCCTTTTGAAATATTCAACAGGCTGTTATAGCGTCTTGAGCGCGAAGTCGATCGCCGCGATGTTCTTCGTGAGCGATCCGTCGGCCGTCGAATTGTCGGTCACGCTCGAAAAGCCGTTGACCGAGAGCGACCTGCCGCTGGAGTCGGAGAGCGAGGCAAGATTGCCCGAGGCGAAGAGGTGATCGACGGCGGCCGAGTTTTGCATCGTGGCCACGCCGCCCGATCCGCCGGCGTTGACCGACAGGGCATTCACATTGCTGACCGTCACCGTGTAGCCGGCGCCGGTGAGCGTGCCGGAGCCGAGTCCGACATTGGCCGAATCGTTGCCCAGGCCGGTGAGCGTGGCGGCGGCGAGGCCCGTGCCGATGAAATCGACCGCCTTGAGCTGGGCCGCGCTGTAGGAGAACTGGGCTCCGTCGAAAGTGATCGTGTCGGTGGTCGAGCCGGCGGTGAAGCTGAATGAATCGTCGCCACCCGTGCCGGTCACGGTGAGCGTCGAGCCGCTCAGGGTGACATGGCTGGCGAGGCTGGCGTCGAGGCCAGCGCTCGATCCGCTGGCGGCGGCAAACGCGCTCGACGGCGTGACCACGCCCGCGGCGACGGTATTCGACGTGGGATTCGAAAGGTAGCCGCGCTGCGAGATCGAGCCCGGCGCCTGGCCGAGATAGGCGAAGTCGTCGTTCGTGTCGTTGATGCCACCCAGGCCGGACACATTAAAGGCAAGCTGGTTGGTCGCGGCGACCGTCACTCCGGTTCCGTTGGCGATGGCTTCGGCGCCGATATAGCTCGAGACCGGAGTCTCGGTGATCACGTACTGACCCGGCTGCAGATTGGTGAAGCTATAAGCGCCGGTCGAACTGGTGGTGGTGCTCATGCTCACGGCCGCGTTCGTCACGCTGCTCGTGCCGGTGAGCGTGATCGCCACATTGGGCAGCACGACCGAGTTCGTCCGCATCGTTTGGTTGTTGCTCACATCGAGGAACACGAAGCCGCTGATGCTCGATGGCAAGTAGGCCAGCAGCGTGCCGGTGGCGACACTGTTCGCGCCCAGCGTGGCGTTGGTCGGGCTGGAGAGCGTGAGCGTGAAGGCACGATTCGAGGTGATGGTCTCGGGATTCACCGTCACGTCGATCACGCCGGTCGTTTGGCCGGCGGCAATCGTGAGCGTGCCGCTGGCGGCCACATAGTCGACGCCAGCCGTGGCCGTGCCATCGGCCGTGGCGTAGTTGACGGTCGTGGCCACGCTGCTCGGCGCCGAGAGCGTGACCGTGAACGGGAAGGTGGTCGAGCTGCTGCTCGACACGGCCGAGGAATAGTTGGCCACCGACACGCTCGGTTCCGCGGCGGAACTGTTGATCGTGGCGGTCGCCGTGACCGAGTTCGAGCCGGTGACATTCGTCGCGTTCGAGATCGTGAAGGTAAAATTCGACGACGGCGTGTAATACTGCTCGGCCGTGACCGGCACATCGATCGTGATCGATTGCTGGCCGGCGGTGATCGTGGCCGAGCCGGCGGTCGTGGTGTAGTTGGTCGGCGCGGTGGCCGTGCCATCGGCCGTGGTGTAGTCGAAGCTGATATTCTGACCGCTGATGGCCGACAGCGAAATCACGATCGGCAATTCACCGACGCCACTCGTTACATCGGTGTAATTCACATTGGCGATCGAGATCGACGGGGCGGGCACGTTGTTGACGATCGTGCCTTGGGCCGTGAGGCTCGCGCCGGCCGTGGCGTTCGTCAGATTGTCGATCGTCACGGTGAAGGTCTTGCTCGCCTCGTTGATATCGTAGGCCGTGACCGGGATATTGATCGTCGTGGAGGTCTGGCCCGCGGCAATCGTGGCCGTGCCATTGGTCACGGCCGTGTAGTCGGTTCCGGCCTTGGCGGTGCCATCGGATGTGAAATAGTTGAATGTGGTGGCCACGCCGCTGACGGCCGAGAGCGTGACCGTGAACGGATACGAGCCGACTCCGCTCGTGGGATCGGTATAGGGACTGGTCGCGATCGAAACCGTGGGCTCGACGATCGAGGGATCGATCGTGCCGGTGATCGGCGTCGAGCTCAACACGACGCCCGTCTCGCCAACCGGCAAGCTGAGGTCGACCGTGAATTGGGTCGAGCCTTCGTAGATCGTTTGGGTCGAGATCGGCACCGTGAACGTGGCGGTGTTCGATCCGACCGCGATGGTCACGCTGCCGCTGGCGGTGGTGTATTCCGTGCCGGCCAGAGCGGTGCCGTCGACGGTTTGATAGTCGATCGTCAGGTTCTGGGTCGCGGTCTGCGAGAGCGTGGCGGTGAAGGTCATCGTCGAGGCGCCCACCGACGGGGCCGTTTGTTCGACATCGGCGACCGTCACTTCCGGCAGGTCGTCGATCGTGCCGGTGGCCGTGGCGGTCGAGATATTGACATCCGTCGGGTTCGACAACGTGACCGTGAAGGTCGAGGTCGTGTTGTTCGGGTTGTTCAAGATCGGGATCGAGACCTGTTGCGTGGTCTGTCCCGGGGCGAATGTGAGCGTGCCGTTTTCGGTGGTGTAGTCGGTTCCGGCCACGCCGGTTCCGTTTGACGTTGCGTAGTTCACCGTGACGGTTTGCTGGCTGGCTTGGCTCAGCGTGACATCGAACAGATACGTGCCCGTGCCCGAGGTCGACGGCGTGACGCTGGTCGGATTCGCGGCGTCGGGCGTGATCGACACATTGGGGAAGTCGGTATTGATGATCGTGCCGGTGGCGGTCGATGTGCCGAGCGTGGCGCCGGTGGCCGAGTTGGTCACGCCGACCAGGGTGATGGTGAAGGTCTTGTTGGTTTCACCCACCGCGGCGGCGGGCAGCACCGTGATCGGAATGTTCACGGTCGTCGAGCCGGCGGGAATCGTGACGGTTTGCGGCGATCCGCTCGCCACGCCGGTGTAGTCCGTGCCGGAGACAGCCCCGCTCGTGCCGGATCCGTCGGTGGTGTAATACGTGATCACGGTGTCCGCCGTGCTGGCCGCGCTGAGCGTCACGGGAAAGTCGAGCGTTTCACTCGAGCTGGAACTGTTCGCCACGCTGGCCGAGGCCACGCTGACCGAGGGCTCGGTGAGCACATTGATCGACGCCGGCGTATATTCGATTTCATTGTCGGGCAGCGGCGTGGTTACCGCGGGGTTGTAGACTTCCGTGTCGAAGCCCGCGAGGGTCGAGGCGCTCGGGGTGATCGTGAGCGTGCCGCCGGTCGTGGCCGTGACGGGCAAGGTCCAAACGAGTTGCGGCGTGGCCGGATCGGCGGTCGGAAAGCTGCCCGATGGATTGAACGCGCCGGCGCCAACCACGGCATTGTTTACCACGCTACCTCTTTTGCCGTTATTGAGTTCCGCGCCGCCGTAGGTAAAGGTGGTTCCGAGCGTCGCGGCGCCGGAGGTAACGGCGGCGTCTAGGTAGGCGGAAAACACGCCCTCCTGCGCGGAACCGCTTTCGAGATCGGTTGCGTAGGCGGCGAGATAGAAGGTTTGGCCGGCGTTGATGCTCGTGATCACATTGCCGCTGGCGTCTTGGGCTTCGAGCGAAATCTGCACCACATCGTTGTTCGAGGCGGCCGGTTGGACATTGAGCGCTTGAATCACGGCCAGGGCGTCGACCGGTCCGACCGTGCTTCCGCCGAGCACATTGGGATAGACGGCCGACGAGCTCGACGAAGCGGAGCTCGAGGCGGCAAACGCCGTGAGCGGCGTGGCGCTCGTTGACGTGCTCGTCGACACGCTCGACGAGAGCTCGCTCCGGCTGTTGATGTATTGGATTTCCGCCAGCGCGTCCATCGGCGTCAGCTTGCCATCGCCGTTCACGTCGTCATGGTTCGCGGGATTTTGCAACGGCGCGGCCGACAGCAGGGAGCGATCTTCCAATTGCTCGAGATTGAGATTGCCGTGGCTCGAGAAATTCAAGCGACGAGCAAGTCCGTTGGTTCGACGCTTGGGTTGACTTTTGCGCTGCATGGTCATGTGCCTTGAGGGCCCCTAGGGAGGGAGTGAAATTCCGCCAAACGACAATCTTTCGACGCGCGAGAAGGTTGCGGGGTTCCGACGCCATCACGCGTCGATCGGTCGGATCAATCGAGAAAGGGGGAAACAGGAACGCCGCTCGTCTTGGAATGCGCGCGAGCAAACGCCGTCGACGATCCAAACGCCCAACGGATGGGATCCTCGCGAATCCGCCGCCGGCGTGAAGCGCCGTTGATAACCGCCGGCGCCAAATGCGCCGCCCGTGATTGCTGTCGCCTCGAACAGCAGCCTGCCGCGGACTGGCCTGCTTATTCGATTCTTCTGTTCCCTCGCGGCGGACCTGAACCTTTGGCCGAACTTTGGCGTTCGTCCAAGTCAGGTAAGACAGGAGAAACCTGTCGGTTAGTTTTTAGAGTACACTGGCGCTTGCGCGATTTCAACGGTTGCAAAATATTTTACCCAAAGATTAGCCGATTCCCCCGGTCTTCTTTTGGGTCGTTGGGCTTGAAAAGCACCGGGAACGACGCTTTGCAAACAGCGCAATCGCATTGAGCGACCCGCACGACGGGAATAGTCGGACACTCCGGCGCCCCGCGAGCCCGGCGCCCCCAGGTTGGCGTGAACTAGCAGCCTCGCCAAGCGCCGAGCCGCGTCCATGCGGCGGCGCGGCCGGTCCAACAGGCTGCTAGAGCCGGCAATTCACGATCTGCGTCTCCAAAATCGCCGAGGCGCCAAGGGCCTCGAGGCGTTCGAGCGTTTCGATAATCAGCGAGCGTTTGACCATCACCCGCACCGCGCACCAATCGGGATCCTCGAGCGAACTCACGGTGGGCGAATTAAATCCGGGTGTCACTTTCTCGGCTTCGCCGAGCTTGGCTCGCGGCACATTGTATTCCAGGAGCGAGTAGCTCCGGGCAATGACCACGCCCTCGATCCGCCGGGTCACGCGGTCGGCCAGTTCGGCGTGTCGCTGCTCGTTGTTCTGCACGAGCACGGTTTGATAGCGGTTGATGTCGTTGAGAATTCGCAGCCGATTGGCCACCAGCGTGCTGCCGGTTTCGACCAGATCGACGATCGCGTTGGCCACGCCCAGCGCGATCATCACTTCCACCGAGCCGGCCAATGTCACCAAGTGGGCCTTGGCCTCGTGTTCGGCCAAAAACGCGCGGGTAATGTTCGGAAAGCTGGTGGCCACCCGGGCGCCGTCGAGATCGGCTGGCGATTGATATGCGGAATCGATCGGCACGCACAGCGACAGCCGGCAATCGCCCACGCCCAGTTCGAGCCGGCGGCGGAGCGTGGCCCCGCTCTCGACGATCAGGTCCTCGCCCGTCACGCCCAGGTCGATCGCGCCCTCGGCGCAGAGGATCGGAATATCATCGGCCCGGAGAAACGTGATATCGATCGGCGCTTCTCGGCAGCGGGCAAAGAGGCTGCGTTCTTGGCGGCGAAAATTGAGCCCGCCGGCTTTCAAGATATCGGCGGCCAACTCGGCGAGTCGCCCCTTGCTGGGAATGCCGATGCGAAGGTTCGTGGTCATGCGTGATTCCGAAGGATAAACATTCAAACAACGGTGTTTTGGCCGCGGCCGGGGGCCACGGGCGAAGCTCTCTCGGGCATCGTGCGCTTCGGGCGGTCAGTCCTGCGATTCCGCCTGCCGCGGACGCGCGGCTTTTTCATCGAGGCCCGAAATGCCGAACCGCCGGGCAAGCTCCTGCTCGACTTCGTCGAGCGTCACTTCGCGGTAGCTCAGCAGCACGAGCAAATGATAGATGAGATCGGCGGCCTCATGGGTTAGATGCGCGTGCGCGGCGGAATCGGTCTCGGCGGCGGCTTCGATCACCTCTTCCGCCTCCTCGCGCACTTTCGGCGCCAATGGCCGGCAGGCCGCCATCGAATAGCCGCGTGGTGTAGGACTTTTCCGGCCGCGATTTGCGGCGGTCGTCGACCACCTCCATCAGGTGCGCGAGAATCGAACCGGTTGGAGAACTGCCCGAAGCATGGGTCATGGCGAATCGACTCGCGGGATGAAACGGGATGGCAACCATAGGATCGATCGCCGACGCCGCGCCGACGCCGACCGCCATCGCAGCAGCGAACGCTGCTATCGTAACTTGTGACAGCTCGATCGGCCAATGCCTCGCCCGAGCAGGCTGTTCCCCGCTTGCTTGGCGGCAGTTTGCCTATTCGGAAACGAACTCCGCCGCTTCGGCATGCGGTTCGACGGATTTTCTGGCCAAAAACATGGTGAGCGAGATTGACGTAAACCGTGCTTTTCGGACAATCTCCCCCCGCGGAGCCCCCGCGCGCGCTCCGCATCGATCTTTCGTCGCTTCCCCATTCTGAAAAAACTCGGCAATCTCGTCTCGCACAGGCAGTTCCGTCACGTGTCGCAAGCTCCAAGCAATTCGTGTCGCGATCGCGCGCGCCGTGGGCGGCTGCGCTGGCTCGGCGCCGCGCTGGGAGCGCTTTTGTGCGGTGGCCTCGCGCCTTGCCTCGCGCCTTGGGCCGCCGCGCAGCAAGCCGAGATGCCCGCTTACGGCCCCGCGGCCACGGTTGGACCCACGACGGGTCCCATTGCCGGACCGGTTGTTGGATCGGCTGTCATCGCGCCGTCGCCCGAGATCGTCTCGCCGCTTCCTTCCGTGGGAAGCGATAGTGGCGGCTCGGGTTGGCAAGGACTCCCCGTGGGCCCCTATGGCGGCGAACCGCTCGATGGCTCGCAGCCGCCTGGCCCTTTTCTGCCGCCTCCGCCACCGCTGCCGGCGGGCCCGGTGATGAGCGTGCCGCGCTCGTCGGTGGTAAGGCCCGGCCTCGGGAGCCGGTCGGGCGGAGCGCTCGGCCACGATCCTCCCGCGTTCGTGCCGGGCCATTTCAGCGATTTCGATCCCCAGGGACGCCCGATCGACGCCGAGCAAGAACGTCTCGTGGCCGGCTACTACGATCCATTTGGTTGGCAGTTCGCCTATGGCATGGCGGGCGTGCAACCCTATAAATTCGGCTGGTATTCCAAAGACGAACTGGTCTATGTGCCCGAGAGCGAAGCGGTCGGCATTCCCGGCGCGATGCGCGTGTTCGAGTGGAACTCGACATTTCGCTATGCCAAGCAGATCAACCCGGGAGTGATTTTCGCCTGGACGCCCGAAGTGAATGGCAAATGGTGGAAAGAACCGGGCGGTTCGGGACTGCCGCCGATGGGCACCCAGCTCATGAGTGATCTGAGCCTCGCCAGTGTGTCGACGAAGCCTTGGAATTGGCAGATCGGACTCACGCCGCAAATCAACAGCGACTTTCGCCGCACGCTCACCCAAGACGCGTTTATGATCGATGGCCGGGCCGTGCTCTTCTACCGCCCGGCGCCGCAGGTGCAGTTCGCCGCCGGACTCGCCCTGTGGGACCGTTTGCATGTCTATCCGATTCCCTACGCCGGGCTGATCTGGACTCCCGACGACCACTGGGAATTTCGCCTGTTGTTTCCCAAGTTGCGCATCAGTTACTACATGGGCAAGCGCTACGATTTCGATTTCTGGATCTACGGGGCCGGCGAATACAAAATCGACGCATATCAAATCGACACGACGAACAATAATGTCGTCGAGCGGGGACAATTTAGCTATTACGACGTGACGCTCGGCTTCAACGCGGCCCGTGGATTTTTGAATTTGTTCGTCGAGTGCGGGGCGATTCTCGACCGCAAAGTGCAGTTTAGCGGCCCGACCACCGATTTCAGCCTGCGCGACGCCCTACTGCTGCGGATGGGCTTGCTCTACTAATGCGTTGTCAACGCATGATTTTGAGGTTCGGGGGCCATGCCCGCCGCCTCCGCTTGGGCACGAGGGCCGCGTGTCGCGATTGAAACCCTCAATGGGCATGGCGCCCGCGCAAACCGGATTATCCGCCCTTGCAGCCGTGATGGAGCACGAGGATTGGCCCTGATCGAGACCCCCTATATGATAATATGCAATAATAGCTTGCAAGGGGGGTGATCTCGGTTGCGTTCCGCTCGCGACGACGTAATGTTCGTGGGACGCGGATCGTCGGCGAAACAAAAGGTTCGGACAGTGGTCAACACCGCCAGCAAAGGAGCATGTCATCCGCGATTCGCTGAATTGATCAGCGAGTTTGGCGAGCGATTGACGGACTCAGGGGCTATCTGCGCCTACGGTCTTTGGCCTGATTTTACGATCTCTTATATCAGCCCCGGGTGGTTCGGCTTCGCGGCCGTCAACGGCGGAGAGCCTGACATTTCCTCGCGTTGGAATCTTGGAAGCGACTTGTTGTCGGGAATCAATGGACCTTTGCGAAATTTTTACCGGCGGTGTTTCCAGCGCAGCCTCGATGAACAACGTCCTTGGGAACACTGCTACGAGTGTTCGTCGGCCGAACGATTTCGATGGTTCCACATGGTCGCCTACCCACTGGCGCTCGCCGCCGGACTGCTTGTCGTGCATTCCCTCCGCCTTGATCGCCTGCACCATCAAAATCGCGTGACTCCGGCCACCAACCCGGATTTGTACTACGACCATGACGGCATTTTGCACCAATGCAGCTATTGCCGCAAAACACGTCGCAACGATCGACCTGAAGTCTGGGACTGGGTCCGCGACTGGGTTTCCAAGTCACCGCCGGACACGAGCCACGGCATATGCGAAAGCTGCTCCGGCTTCTATGCGGCGCGAATGAAGAATGACTTGTCGCTGCCGCGCCCTTTTTCAACGATATCTTCGATCGGCTGAAAAATACTCGACCGCGAAGACCAACTCCTCGCCAAGCGCCGAGCAAAGCTCGTCGCCGCGTTCATGCGGCGGCTCGGACTGTTGAATATTTCAACGGGCTGCTAGACTGAAAGAGTCCCACACTCTTTGGAAATGTCTCGCATGTGGCCCGATCGCTCGCAGACCCATGAGCTGCTGCTCAAAGCCCAAGATGGCGACAACGACGCCGTGAATCGCCTCTTCGAGCGGCATCGCGAGGCGCTGCGACGCGTTGTCGAAGCGCGTCTTGATCGGGCCATTCAGCCGCGGGTCGACGCCAGCGATATCGTGCAAGATGTGCTGATCGAGGCCAATCGTCGGCTGCCGGGTTACCTGACCGGCGCCGCGGCCGGCAAGATGCCCTTTCGCCTGTGGCTGCGGCAAATCGCGCGCGATGGCGTGATCGACGCCTACCGCCGCCACCGCGTCGCCGGCCGGCGCAGCATGGATCGCGAGCAACGCATCGATGCTCCCGCGCACGATGATTCCTCGGCCATGAACCTTGCCGGCCGACTCGTCGATCGGGAGCTCACGCCCGCCACCGCCGCCACGCGCCGCGAACTCGAAACCCGCTTTCAAGCGGCCATCGGCCTGCTCGACGCCCTGGATCGCGAGGTGATTTTAATGCGGCACTTCGAGCAGCTTTCGAATTCGGAAGTCGCCCGAGCGCTCGAAATCAGCGAGCCGGCCGCCGGCATGCGTTACCTACGGGCGGTGCGGCGGCTGCGTCGATCACTCGACGCGGCCGGCGGGGGCGGCCTCGGCCTTGGCTGGGAACAGAGGCGCGACGCATGAAGCCGATCGCCGACCCGAGCTTTCCGACCGACGCGTTTCCCGCCGCGAAAGACGCGGAATTCGACGACGATCTTGCCACGGTCGGCGACGCGCGGCTCGCTTTGCTGCTCGATCAGATGACCGACGCCCTGCGGTCGGGACGCGTGCCCGACATCGATCGCCTCGTCGTGGAACATGCCGAATTCGAGCAGGAGCTGCGCGAGCTCTGGGCGACGGTGCTCGTGGCCGAGAGCGCAGCCGCCACCTCGCACGCGCCGCGCGAGAGCGAGTCCCGGCGGCTGGAACCGTTGCCGACGCCCTTGCCGACGGCCCATGTGCCTCGCCGCTCGGGCGATTATCTGCTGCTCGGCGAGCTGGGGCGCGGCGGCATGGGGGTCGTGTATCGTGCGCGCCAGATGAGCCTCGACCGCGAGGTGGCGCTCAAGATGCTTCTGGCCGGAGAGCTAGCGTCGGCCGGCTGCTTATCGCGATTTCAGGCCGAGACTCAGGCCGTGGCCCAGCTCGATCATCCGCATATCGTGCCGATTTACGAAGTCGGCGAGCTCGCCGGGCGACCCTATTACACGATGCGGTTCGTCGCCGGCCAGACCCTCGGCCAAATGCTGGCCGCCGGCCCCATCGACTCGCGCGCCGCGGCCCGGCTGCTCGAGCCGGTGTGCCGGGCGATTCACTATGCCCATGAGCGCGGTATCTTGCATCGCGATCTCAAGCCGTCGAATATTTTGATCGATCGCGAAGGCAATCCGTTGGTGACCGACTTCGGGCTGGCCAAGCAGGTGAGCGACGACGCGCAGCTAACGCAAACCGGCGCGATCGTCGGCACGCCGAATTACATGGCCCCCGAGCAAGCCGTCGGCGGGCGAGGTCGGCTGAGCGCGGCGAGTGATGTGTTTAGCCTGGGAGCGATCTTGTATCAAATGCTCTCGGGCCGTCCGCCGTTTCAAGCGGCGACGCCGGTCGACACGATGCTGCTCGTTTTGGAGCAAGACCCGGTCCCGCCGCGTTTGCTCAATCCGCGGGCGAATCGCGAGCTGGAGATGATCTCGCTCAAGTGCCTACAAAAGCCGAGCGACCTGCGCTACGCTTCAGCCGCGGCCTTGGCCGACGATTTGGCGGCGTATCTGGCCGATGAGCCGATTTCGGCCCGGAGCGGTCGACTGGGGCAAGTCGTGGCTCGATTGTTCCGCGAGACGCATCATGCGACCGTGCTGAAGAACTGGGGCCTTCTGTGGATGTGGCACAGCTTGGCGCTGATCGTTATTTCGCTGGCGACCAACATTCTCGAGTGGTGCGGCGAAGCGTCGCCCTGGCCCTATCTGGGACTTTGGACCGTGGGCTTGGGCGCCTGGGCCGTCATTTTCTGGACGCTCCGCCGCCGGGCCGGGCCGGTGACATTCGTCGAACGGCAAGTGGCCCATCTCTGGGCGGCGGGCGTGGTGAGCATTGCCCTTTTGTTTTGGATCGAGATGCTGCTCGGCATGCCGGTGCTCACGCTTTCGCCGATTCTCGCCCTGACAAGCGGCATGGTGTTCGTCGGCAAGGCGGGCATGCTCACGGGGCGGTTCTATGCCCAGGCCGCCGCGCTCTTCGCCACCGCGGCCGCGATGGCTTGGCTCGAGCGCCGCGGATATCGCTGGGGCATTTCGCTCTATGGCTTCGTGTCGGCGGGCTGCTTCTTTTTTCCGGGGCTGAAATACTATCGCCAGCGAAGGAACGCGCGCGGCGACGGTTGACCGACGCGGATCGGGCCCCGTTCGATGAAGCACGAGTCCGAACGGTCGACCTGATCGAGCGAGCGCGCAAACCCGCGGCGCGAGCGGAATGAATTCCACCCGCGCCGCGAATGGCGTGGTTCAATTTTCCTGGCCCGGTCGCTGGGGTTCAGGAAACGTCGAGTTCGATATCGTTGATCGTCACATCCGAGTCGCCGCTTGGATCGGCCATGCGACCCCAATCGGCTTCGTGGCGATTCTGCGAGCCGTAGCGTTCGGCTTCGCGCTGGCACTCGATGCAAAAGGTTGCATAGGGCAGCGCATTGAGCCGCGCCATGGGAATCGAGCAGCCACAGCCTTCGCAGGCGCCGTAGTGGCCGTCGCGCATTCGCTCGAGGGCGTTTTCAATGCTCGCCAGTTCGCGGCTTTCGACTTCCGCGAGTTGGCTGCTGATCTCGTCCTGAGCCGAGTCGAGAGCGGCGTCGACGACATCGCCCGCCGTCTGGGCCCGCAGTTCCTTGAGCAAGCTCAAGTCGCCGGCCAGCGCGGTGCGGAGCGCGTCGCGTCGTTTGATAAGAATCTGCCGCATGCTGAGAATCTGGTCTTTACGTGCCATGCCCCTAACCCTCTCTCTCCGTCTCGATCAGCGTGCAAATACAGCCCCCGCGGGTCCTGTGACTCTCCGAGCCGATCGCGCCTCAAAAATGGTGCTGGGTGGAAAAACGCCTCTGTTCGGGATTGCGTCGCGACCGTGCCGGGTCGTCGGCAATCAAAATATAGTACGCAACCGGGCCAAAAAGGGTCGGCCGTTCGGTTGATCTTCCTTGACCTTTTTTTCCCGCCGTTCGCGGATCGCAACTTGGTTTCCGGCAATCATTAGCCTTCGGTCGCCGCGTGCTTTTGCCCCCGGCCGGCGCGAGCCCGCTGTCGATCTCCAAGGACACTTGGGGAGCGTGCATCGCGGCGTCGTGCTTGCGGTCCAGCAAACTGCCCGAAACGCGACAAAGGGATAATCGACATAACCGGCAAGGATATGCAGTGCTTTCGGGGTAATCCGACGAAAAATACCACGCCATTTCCCCGATTACCGTGTTTGACGGTCCCGGGGCCATCCGCGATTTGACAGTCGGGCCGGCGTAACTTACATCCCTATGTTGCCTTTCGGCATCGGCGGTCGATGCTGGCGCCCTCGAACGGACGCTATCCGCCTCGCCGCCGTCCCGCTCGCAAGCAACTTGCCACGACAAACCGCGTTCGTCTGCCCGGCGCCCTTTACGACGGCCCTCCGCCGTGGAGGTTCGCCGCCTCGCCTCCCAATAAGGTTCGCCCCGCCATGAGTCCATCCATTTCGCTCGATTCGCAACGCGGGGGCATGCTCGCCGCCGGCCGGTTGGCGCTGCGAATTCTCGAACCCGATGGCGCGAGCCGCACGGTGCGCGTCCGCGGGGCGAAATGCACGATCGGGGCCGATCCCAATTGCGGGGTTCAACTCACGGCGCCCGAGATCGCGCCGCTGCACTGCACGATTCTCGGCGGCTCGGCGGCGATGGCCGTGCGTTGTTGGCGCGGCGATGTGCTCCTCAATGGCGAGCGCTGCCACGACGCGGCGCTCAAGGTAGGCGATCGGCTCCGCATCGGCTCGGTCGAGATCGAAGTGCTTTCTTGGAAAGCGAACAAAGCGAGCAAAGTGAATAAGGCCCCCTCGGCGGCGCCGGCGAGCGACGCCACCCGCGAGCGGCCCGCGCATGATCGCGACGCGCGGCGGCTTGCCGAACGGGAGAGCCGGCTCGCGGCCCGCCTCGGCCAACTGAAGGCGCGGCGATTGGCGCTCGAGGAAGAGGAACGCGCGTGCCGCGAACTGTGGCGGTCGCGCCAGGTGAAGCTTTCGGCCGAACGTCTCGAAGCCCATCATCGCCTGGAAACAATCCAAAGCGCCGAGGCCGAATTGTTGGCTCGGCAAGCTCGCTGGGAAGAAGAACAACGTGAGACGCAAGCCGCGCTCGCGCGCTGCGCGGAAGCGATCGCCGCCGCCGCCGCCGAACTCGATCTCCAGCGCGAAGCCGCCGAGCGGCGGCGACAAGAACTGGAAACAGCCCACGCCGCGCTCGAGGCCCGCGCCGCCACCGAGCTGGCGACCGAACGCGCCGCGCTCGCCGAGCGGATCGACGACCTTGAATCGCGGCTTGCCGTTGCGCTCGCCGAGTGCGACGCCGCGCGGGCCGACTGCGCCGCGGAACGGGTTCGCGGCGAAACTCTCGGCGCCGAGCAAGCGGCGGAAATCCGCCGCGCGGAAGCCGAACTCGATGCCGAGCGACAAGAAATCGCCGCTCTCGGGCAGGTTTGGGAAGCACGTCGGCAAGACCTCGAACTCGAACGCGCCGCGTGGCTCGAAGAACGCGCCTTGCTCGAGCAAACCATCGCCCAGCGGCTCGAACACGCCGAATCCCGCGCCACCGCCTTGGCCACCGAGCGCGACGAGCTCAATGCGCGAGCCGAGGAACTTCGGGCAACCCAACTCGAAACGCTCAACGGGCTCGAAGTTCAGCGAACCGCTTTGGCCCGGTCCGAAGTCGAACATCAGGCCGCGCTCGACGCATGCCGGCAGCGCGAAGCCGAGCTCGACGTCGCGATGGCCGCGCTCCACGAGCAGCAGGCCGCGCTCCAAGACGAGCGGGCCTCGCTCCAAGAACAGCAGGCCGAATGGCAAGCGACGCGCGGCACGGAGCTCGCCAGTTGGCTCGCCGAGCGCGACTCGCTCGCCGAGCGATTGGAAGCCGCGCGGCGCGAGCGAAGCGAACTCGAGGCCGAGCGCGACGCGCTGGCCGCCGAAGCCGCGTCGGCCGCGGCGCGGTTCACCGACGCTGGTGGTCGGTCGATTGAATTGGAGGCCCAACTCGCCGCGGCCCTCGATCAGTGCCAGCAATGGCGCGAGCGCCATGGTCAGGCCCAAGCCGACGCGGCGTCGCGGCAAGCCGAGCTCGACACATTGCGTGGCGAAGTCAATGCGCTTCGTGGGCAACTCGATACGCTACGCGGCGAACTCGAACACGAACATTCCCAGCGCGACGCGGGTCGGAACGAGCTCGCGGCCCTCGCGCCGCGGCTTCAGGCCGCGGAATCACAAGTGGCCGAAGCCACGCGGCAGCTTCAGATCGCGGGCGAGCGGCTGGAAGAAATCGAGTCGGCGCATCGACTCGCCGAGTCGGAGTGGCAGGCCCGCGATCAATCGCGGGGCGAGCGAATTGCGGAGCAAGAGCGTGCGATCGAGCGCCTCGAGGCCGAGCTTTCCGCGGCCCGAAATGACGCCCAGTCGCATGCCGCCGCGGCCGACGCCGCGCTTCTGGCCGAGACGCGCGCCGCGGCCGAACGCGCCGCCGAGCTCGAAGCGACCGCTTTGGCCCGTTTGGCGGCGGTCGAAGCGCGCGAAACCGAATTGCAATCGCGGTTGCTTGCGCATGAAGCCGAGCAGGCGCGGCTTGCCGAACAGCACGCATCGCATGCCACGCTCAGCCAGGAAATCGTCGATCGCCAAGCCGCCGAAGCCGCGGAACTCGCGAACGAGCGCGAAGCGATCGCCGCCGAACGGGCCCGCTTGGCCGCGATCGCCGAGGAGCAACGTTCGCTCCGAGAAGCGATCGATGGCGCTGATCAGCAAATCGCATCGGCTTGGCAAGAACTCGAAACCGAACGCCGCGAACTGGCGCTTGCGCGCGAGCGGCTGAATGAAGCGCCCGCGCCCCACGAAACCGCGAGCGAGATTGGCGCCGCCGGCATCGCGGCTTCGATTCCCGCGGCGACGAGCGTCGATGCCACGGAACTGGACGCCGCGGATGTCGGCGCCGCGGGCCTCGATGCCTTCGAAGGCGAAGAGATTCCGCTAGAACCGAAGGAACCCCACCGAGTCTCGAACGACTTGACCGGCCTGCCTGCCGATGATGGGCCCGCCGAAGCTGGGGTCGCGGCGGAGGATGCGGCGGCGGCCGATGGATCGATGTCGGAAGATGCGATCTTCGCGCGGTTGCGGAGTCTGTCGCTGCTGAAGCCCGAAACAAACGAGGGAGCGAATAGCGCGACACACCACGATGAATCGCCGTCGGGTCGCGACGCCGCGCCGTCGTGGCGGGATCAACTCGCCGAATCGCCCATCAGGATGGGACACGCGACGGAAGACAATCCGTCGATCGATCCGGCGGATGACGCGCCCCTGGCCTTGGGCCACGCCGATTCGTCGACCGAAGCGACGAGCGACGTGGGCGAGCCCGCCTACCCAGCCGAGTCGACATGGCGGAGCCCCGCGGCCGAGCCGACGATCAAAGCGCGGCCGACGGAACACGCCGAGACGACGAGCGGCGTCGATCGGCCTCAAGCGGCCCGATCCGCGGGCGAGGAAGATGAAGAGTCGATTGAAGAATACATGGCGCGGCTGCTGAACCGAGTGCGCGGCGGCTCGCCCGCCCCAGCGGCAGCGCCCGCCGCTAAGCCCGTGGCCGCGCCGCGAGCGGCCGAGCCCCAACCGCCCCGGTCCGAAGCGCCCGCGCCCGCGGCTGGCGTCGACAACAACAGCGAGTCGCGGGGCGATCGTTCCGAGCCGGCGCCGCCGCCCGAAGCGCCGCGAGCCCCGCTGGCCGATCTGCCGCGGCTGAGCGGCGGCGACGGCGTGGACTTGGCGCTGATGCGCGAAGTGGCCAATGCCCAGGCGCGAGCGGCGATCCACACGCATCGCCGCCAAACATCGCGCCGCAATGCCACCACCAAGTGGCTGCTCTCGGCCGGGGCGCTGACCACGGTCGGCGGCATTTGGTGGCTGAGCGAAGCGAGCGACGCCACGATGCGCGCCGCCGCCGCCGCGGGCATCGTGATCACCATCTTTTGGGCCTGGCAAGCGGCGATGCTCACCAGCCGCGTGCTCAAGCTCAAGATGTCGCAAGTCGGTTCCGAGCCGCCGTCGGGCAGCCGCCCGCGCTAGGCGCCTGTTGAACAATGCCGGCGTGGCGTTGTTCGACCTCGGCAAGCGCCGAGCAAAGCTCGCCGAGGCTCGGTTCGCGGTCGGGCATGTCCCCAACTGGCGATTCAGTAGCCGCGCACCGCGAGGATATCCTCGAAGTCGCGCAGGTGATAATCGATTCGCGTGTAGTCGAGCACTCGGCACAGGGCGCGGAGCGCGACACCCATGCCATCGGGACCGCTTGTGCCGCCGAACTGACCGCCGCCGCGCAAGTGCGGTTCGAGATCGAGAAACACTCCAGGAATTCCGCGGCGATCGAGCTTGTTCGCCAGCTTGGGCAGATGTTCGCGAAAATCCTTGAAGATCGCCGCGTGGGCGCCCTCGCCCTGATCGGCCGGCACGAAGTGCTTGATCGCCTCTTCGTCGACATGGCCCTTCTGGCGAACCGCGCCAGTCGGATGGCGGAAGTCCTTGACATGCATCCAACCGATGGCGCTTCGCATCGCGAGGTACTGCTCGAACACCTCGGCCGTGGTGTAGCCCTGGCACACGATATTCGCGGAGTCGAAGATCAGCAAGATCGCGGGGTGGTCGATCTGGCGGTGAATCTCGGCGAGCAGGTGTCCGTTTTGCCCGACGAGATTCGCCTCGATCTCGACGCCAAACGTCAGGTCGCTTCGCAAACACACATCGGCGATTTGGCCCAGATGATCGACGGCTTGCGGCACGAAGTCGGCGGGATTGGCGCCGGCGGAGGATAGAACGAAAAGCCGCGAATCAGCTTGGTCTCGAAGGCATGGGCCATGTCGCAGGCCTTCTTCACGTCGCGCTCGATATATTTCTTGAAGGGCACGAACGTATTCGTCGTGCCGTCCTCGACATCCTGGAGCTTGACCTTGCCGATCGGCGAACCGATCGAGGCGACGTTCATTCCATATTCATCTTCCAGATGGCGAACGGTTTGAATCTCGGTCTTGCCGAGTTGCATTACATTCTTCACGCCGGCGCCCGCGTCGATGAAGCGGAGCGTATAATATTGCAGGCCGAGCGCCGCCATGGCGGCAAATTGCTGGGTAGCGGTTTTTTGGAAGGCGGCCTCGTCGGCGAAACCGCTTAAGATGAATGTCGGTCGATCGGACATGGCTCGTCGCTCGTCTTTCCTCGCGGCGCCGGCCGGTCTTGGCGGACCGGCCTCGGTGGAAAATCAAAAACCCGAGCGGACATTGTGCGGTTCGCATGCCGCGCGTGGCAAGGGCCAAACCGGCGCCGTCGCGCATTTACCTCGTTTTCGATCCGCATTCGCGATGCGAGAAATCATGGCCGCGACTTTTGACCCCGAATCGCTCATGCGGCGGGCCCTCGACGTGGCCCACGCGGGTATTGCCCGGGGCCAAAGCCCCTTTGGCTGCGCAATCGCGTTGGGAACGAAGCTCATCGCCGTCGAGCACAATACGGTGCTGGCGACGCTCGATATCACGGCCCATGCCGAAGTCAACGCGGCTGCGGGCCGGCTGCCGCGCGGCGGCCGATATCTTGCTCGCGGGCGCCGTCGTGGCCACCACCTGCGAGCCATGTCCGATGTGCATGGCGGCCTTGCATTGGGCTCGCGTCGAAACGGTGTATTACGGCGCCACGATCGACGACGCCGAAGACGCCGGGTTCAATGAGCTGCGTGTTCCAGCCCAGTCGCTGCTCGCCATGGGCGGCAGCTCGGTGCGGCTGGAGGCGGGCCTACTGGCCGAGGAATGCCGCGAGCTGTTTGCCCAGTGGCGCCGGCGCGGCGATCGCCGCGCGTATTGATCGCCCGCGCTCGATCCTCGCCGGCTCAACGCTCGGCGGCCGGCGCGGTCGTTGACCGTGTCGTTCGAGATCGCGTTGTCCGAGATCGTGTTGTCCGAGATCGTGTTGTCCGAGATCGTGGCATGCGTGCAGTTTTCGGTCATCACGGGGGCCAGCTTCGTTCGGCCGAAGTCGAAGCCGGTGGCGGTTTGTGTCGCCAGCGGCGCGAGGCGGTTGTGCTCGATCCGCAAGCCATCGGTCGAGGTGACGTAGATATTCGGTAGCGGACACGCGATCACGCGGTTGTCCAGCACCGCGATCCCGTGATGCGCCGCCGCGGGCGCGAGCTTGCCTTGCGCCCCAGCGCATAGACGGCAATGCCCACGCTCGGGCAATCACGAATCGTGTTGCCGCGAATCTCGACCTCGTTTGAACTGCCGCTCTCGAGCCACCAATACTCGGGCGCCACTTTGATCGATTCCATGCGGCAGCCGGCAATCCGGTTGTCGATCACCCGGCCATTGCTGGCTTTAATGAGAATGCCACGCGAACGATTCGAGCCGAAGTCGCAGTCTTGCACCAAGAAACCGTTGCCCATCCGCCGGGTAGAGGCCAAGAGCGAGCCGAGCGGCAGGTCGACCGCGCGATCGAGCGTGATCGTGTAGGCGTGGGCGTTCCATGCCGTGCGGAAGTGCTCGTCCAGGCGTTGTTTTTCGAGAAACAGCTTCTCGGCTTCGTTCACCATGCCATCGGGTTCAATGCGGAGCACCACCGCGTCGCCGTGGCGCACACCGTCGTAGCCGAACAGTTCGACCGGCTCGCCCACCGCCACATTCAGTTCGTGTTTGGCCAGCACGCGCAGCTCGGCGCCTTGGCAGCCTGTAATCATGTGATAGTCGCCGCAAATGTTCACCGCGTCGTCGCCCATGAATCGCGCCACGCAGCCGATGAGCGCCGGACCTCGCAAGGCATGCTTGCTGTGATAGGCGTCGGCATTGAGTGAACGGACACGGGAATCGGCTCGGGACACGGGATCGTTCGACGCCGGACGGCGATCGATCCGGCAATGATCGTAGGTCGTGCCATCGCAATTGACCTCGATGAAGCCGAAGCAGTTCGAGGCCCAGACTCGGATGTTTTCGAGCCGCACTCCGGCGCTGGCCCCGCACTCGACGGCGTGGGGAATGCTCCCGCCGGGCGCGTATTCAGCGCCGATCACCGCGATATCGCCGATCTGCTCGGGATCGTTGGCGCTCGAGCGGCTCTTGGTCACGCGGATATGGCGCGGATCGACCACGGCGAGCGAAAAATCGTAATCGGGCGAGCGGAGCGTGCGCGTGTCGGCGCGAAAGATTTCGTACTTGAATCGCCGCGCGAGATCGGCGGCCGGGTAGCCATCGAAGAGCGCGATCTCGTGCGATTTCTTATCGGGCGACATGCTTTCGATGCGCCCTTGCGTGAAGGGGAGCGGATCGTAGTCGATCACGAGGCCCCGCAGGGTGACATTGCGGCAATGCGAAATCGTGACGGCGCGCGTGGTTTCGGTGCAAACCATCTCGACGCCATCGGCGATGATCTCCACCGAGTCGAGATCATGCAGCAACAGGTGATGCCCGCCTCGCGGCACGACCCGGTAGCGCCCCGGCGGCACGATAATCTTGGTGTCTCCGGCCGCCAGGCGACCATCGACGAATGCCTGCAAGCCGAACACTTCGCCGGCGCCAGGAAGCGCGGCGCTGGCGCCCCGTGAATCTTGGGCCAGTGTCTCCAGGGGGTCGAGTAAGAATGCCGAGCCGAGCGAGATGAGCAGAAACACGAGCATGCGGCGCGGCATACGGGAAGTTCTCCGTCGTTTACACCCTATCCGAGAACTTCGGCGAGCCCTCGCCCTACCCTCGCCCAAAGGGAGAGGGGAGAGTTGTCGGATAGGCTCTTAATAAATCCCCAGGCCGACTCCGACGCCGACTCCGCCGTACAATGGATACGCCCCGCCGACCACCGGCGCCAGATAGCCGGCCGAATAATAGGGCGAAATCGGATACGGCGTCGCATAATTCGGAAACACGCCCACGCCATAACCATAGCCAAACGGGTAGCTGCCAAAGGGAAACCCGCCCGCGGAATAGGGACCATATCCACCCGCGCCATATCCGCCCGGGCCATAACCACCCGCGCCATAACCACCCGCGCCCGCATAGCCGAATGTGTTCGCGGGCGCGATGCTCTGGCCGGGCCCGCCGAGATAGTTTTGATACTGGGCCTCGCGGTAATCGCGCCAGGAGGTAAGCTCGTTTGCCGCGGCGTCGCGCACATGCTTAAGCTGATCGAGATTCTCCTTGGCCAAGTTCAATTGGTTCGCTTCGCTCGCCGCTTGTTGCTCGCGCTTTTCGCGATAGACCCGGGCCACGACATCGACTTGGGCATCGGAGACGTTGGCGAGCTTTCGCTCGAGTTCGGCGGCTTGCTCGCCGTTTAGATTGCGATCGACAATCAGCCGCGCGAGCAGCCAACTTCGCAGCGCCGTGGGATCGGTGGGAATCGAACCGCGCTCGCCCGCGGCCGGCGCGACGCTCGTTGGGCTTCTGGCGGCGGCGGGGCCCGACGCTCGTTCGCCGGGCAGGCTATCCGATGGTCCCGGCGGCGATTGGGCCGCGAGTCGAGTCGGGGCGAAAGTCGCGCCCCAAACCAGCAAAGCACAAACGGCAAACGAAAAACGGCGCATTGACAAGGCCCTCCCAAGCGCCATTGTAGGGCCCGAACCCGAGCCGCGGCAAATAGCGACGAGTGAAAATAAGATCGCGGGCTTCAACCGCCTTCGGCGGAGGTTTCTGGCCTGGCCGGCCAAGCGATCGCCCCGTCGCCGGCTCGCTTCCGCTCGGCCGACGTGCCTGGCGCTAGCAGCGGGCTGGGCGAGTTTTCCTCGATCAGCTTCTTGAGCTCCTCGGCGTCGACCACTTCTTTTTCGATCAGCCGCATGCTGATCGCCTTGAGCGAGGCCATGCGGTTTTCCAGGATGTTGCGCACCTTATCCAGCGATTCGTCGATGATCCGCTTCACTTCTTGATCGATCTCGCGGGCCGTCTGTTCGCTGTGCGAATGTTCCCGCGTCCCGTCGCTGCCGGCCAGAAACGCGCTCCGCGAGCTTTCGCGGTAGTTGACCCGGCCCAGGCGGCTCATGCCGTAGTCCATCACCATGCTGCGGGCCAGTTCGCTGGCGCGCTCGAGATCGTTTTGGGCGCCGGTCGACACATCGTCAAACGCCAGCTCCTCGGCCATGGTGCCGGCCAGCAACACTTGCACCCGACTTTCGAGCTCGCCCTGCGTCATCAGGTAGCGATCGCCCTCGGGCCGCTGGAGCATGTAACCGAGCGCCGCGAGGCCGCGGGGAATGATCGAAATCTTATGCACCGGGTCGGTGTTCGGCAGGCTGTAGGCCACGAGGGCATGGCCGCTTTCGTGGTAGGCGACGCGCAGCTTTTCGTCTTCGTGGATAATGCGCTGCTTCTTTTCCAGGCCGGCCGTCACGCGCTCGACGCCTTCGTTGAACTCCTCGATGCCGACCGCCGACTTGCCTTTGCGGGCGGCGAGCAGCGCGGCTTCGTTGACAAGGTTGGCCAAGTCGGCGCCGACGAAGCCGCTAGTGATGCCGGCCACGTCTCTGAGCTTGACCGATTCATCGAGCTTCACATGTTGCACATGCACATTGAGAATCTGCTCGCGGCCGCGTACATCGGGCCGGTCGACGAGCACATGGCGATCGAACCGCCCCGGCCGCAGGAGCGCGGGGTCGAGCGTCTCGGGACGATTGCTCGCGGCGAGCACGATCACGCCGTTGTTCGAGTCGAATCCGTCCATTTCCACGAGCAGGGCGTTGAGGGTTTGCTCGCGTTCGTCGTGCCCTCCCACGACGCTCGAGCCGCGCGTCTTGCCGAGGGCGTCGAGCTCGTCGATGAAAATAATGCAGGGCGCCTTGGCCTCCGCCAGTTGAAACATGTCGCGCACCCGCGCGGCGCCGACGCCGACGAACATTTCCACGAAGTCGGAGCCGGAAAGACTAAAAAACGGCACTCCCGCCTCGCCGGCGATTGCCTTGGCGAGCAGGGTCTTGCCGGTGCCCGGCGGCCCAACCAGCAGAATGCCCTTGGGAATCCGCCCGCCCAGGACTTGGTATTTTTCGGGCGTGCGAAGAAACTCGACCACTTCGCGGAGCTCCTCGACGGCTTCGTCGATGCCGGCCACGTCGTCGAACGTGACGCCGAGGTCTTCTTGGGCGTACATCTTGCCGCGGCTGCGGCCGAAAGCCATCGGCGAGCCGGCGCCGCCCAGTCGGCGCATCATGAGAAATAGCGCTCCGATCGTGATCGCCAAGAGCGCCGGCAACTGCATATAGGTCCACCAGGCATTGGGCCCTTCGGTGATCTCGAACCGGCGGCCGCTTTCTTCCAAAATACGGGGGAGCAGTTCATCGCGGTCGGTCTTATTGGTATGGAAGGCGATGTTTTTTTCCGGATCGCCGATCGCGTCGCCCGCGCCATCGAGCTCCACCCGGGTCACCTTGCCTTCGACCTCGAACGAGCTCAGCTTCAGATCGCCGAGATTCGACACGCGAAACGGCCGGTTCTTGTGATCGTAAATCACGACTCCGTGCTCTTGGCCCGGGAGCGGATTGATCGGCTCCTTGATGAGCTTCACGAGATCGCTGTAAGGAATGGTCACCAAGGTGCTCGGCGCCAAGAAACGCACGGCGCAAAGAATCAGCACTCCGAGGCCGAGCAACATCACGATGACATTGTTCCACGGCATCGGGTTCTTCTTCTCGCTCGCCTTGCGCGGCGGTTCTTTTTTGCCATCCATAGGTACCGGGTTTCCGTTTTTTGGTATTTTATCTTGACCGCGAGTCGCTGATCGATCGGGACCCCGACTACGTTGTGCGGGGGGCGTCGCTCGCGGCGGCGAGGCGAATCATTTCCATACTATGTCTGCTCGCCGGTGATTACAACTCGCGTCGCATCTTGCGACGCCCCCAGCCGGGGCGGTCGCGCAGTCGAGCGATTATTTCAGTTGCAATCGGAGCGTCGTCATCTCGGAGATGGTGAAGCCCGCCCGCTCGTAAAACCGCATGGCGCCGGGGTTGTGCCCATCGGTCAGTAGCGAGATGCGCACCAAATTCTCACGGCGGGCTAGGTCGATCGCGGCCCCGAGAAGCCGCGAGCCAATGCCGGCGCCGCGACGGTCGGGGCGAACCACCATGTCTTCGAGCCAAGCCGCCCGTCCCCCCTCGGCGGTGCTGATGGTAAACAGCAGCCCGACCATGCCAACCACTTGCTGGCCGCTCGCTTCATTCTCGTCGCGGGCGACCAGCACGACGCCGAGTTCGGGCGAAGCCAAAATCAGCCGCAGCCCGCGCTCCTGCTTCGCGCGATCGGGCGTGAACTCGGCCTCCTGGGCGAACAGAGTTTCGAGCAGCGCGCAAAGCTGCGGAATATCATCGGAAGTGGCTGGTTCAATGGTCGCCATGGAAAGCGATTTTAATCGGTGCGATGTTCGCATGCCAAATGCTTGTCAATGTTGCGCGGGCGCCAGACAAACCTTTTATCCAGAAACCAGATTGACCACCGAGATGGGCGGCGATCATGCCCCTTTACGGCGAGTTGCCCCCGCCCTTGGGCGCATTGACAGGGCAAGGGGTTCCGCTAACATTGCAACGCCGCCAGACTTTTCGACGACCGTGCGAGCAGCCCGGCCTTTCTTTGAAGGGGAGCGGCGCCGGGCGGCGGAAGTTCAGAAGGCGTGTTGGCCGTTCGCCTTTTTTGGAGCCTATCCGACACCTCCCCTCTCCCCTTGGGAGAGGATAGAGTGAGGGCTCGCCGAAGTTCTCGGATAGTCGGATAGGCTGTTAATGTGGCCAGTCACCGGGCGACGCGTCGAGCGAGGCCACGAGGGAGCGAGATGGAGCGGAGCGACTGGGCTGGTTTGAGCGGAGCGATTGCGATTGCTTGCCTCGGCGCCGGGGCGCTGGCGCCGCTGGGCGGCTGCTCGCCGCCCCCGCCCGGAGCCATGGCCCCCACCACGCCCGTCGTGCGCGTGGTCGAAGCCAAACTGGCCGACACCGTCGACTACGACTACTTCACAGGACGCACCGAAGCGATCGAGCGGGTCGATATTCGGGCTCGCGTGTCCGGCTATTTGACCCAGGTGTGCTTCAAGCCGGGCGACGATGTGAAGGCGGGCGATCTGCTCTTCAAGATCGATCCGGCCACCTATCAAACCGAAATGCAGCGGGCCCAAGCGCAGCTTCTGCAAGTCAAGGCCCGACGAAAGCTGGCCGAAGCCAACGTGGCCCGGGCCAACAATCTGTCGAGCGGCGCGATCAGCAAACAAGAAGCCGACCGCTATTTCGCCGACCTGGGCGAAGCCGACGCGCAGATCCTTTCGGCCGAAGCCTCGATCGCCTCGGCCAAGCTCAACCTGGGCTACACCGATGTCCGCGCCCTGATCGCCGGCCGCGCGGGCCGCAACCTGCTCACGGTCGGCAACCTCGTGATGCAAGACTTCACACTGCTCACCACGATCGTCTCCGAAGATCCGATGTTTGCCTATTTCGACATCGACGAACGCACCATGCTCCGCTTGCAGCAGTTGGCGCGCGAAGCCAAGACCGACGGCAAGGGGGAGGCCAGCATGCAAGTGCGGTTTGGACTTGCCAACGAAAAAGACGAGTTTCCCCACGAAGGCTCGGTCGATTTCACGAACAACAGCGTGAGCGCCTCGACCGGAACCCTGCAAGTGCGGGCCGTGCTCGCGAATCCCGCTCCGCCCGGCGGGGGCCCGCGCTTGTTCACGCCGGGCTTGTTTCTGCGAGTGCGCGTGGCGCTGGGCGACACGCGGCCGGGGCTGGTGGTTCCCCAATCGTCGATCGCCGCCGATCAGTCACGGAAGTTCTTGCTCGTGGTCAACGACAAAAACGTGGTGGAGTATCGGCCGATCGAAGCGGGCCCGGTGCAGCCCGATGGTTTGCAGTTGGTCACGCCGATCGAGATCGTGGCGGAGAAAGACGGTCCCCGGCCCGCGAAATCCAGTGAACATGGCGAGCCGAGCTTGCGCCGGAGAGCGCGTGGTCGTCACCGGCATGCAGCGAGTGCGCCCGGGCGCCGTGGTCGAGGTCAAGCCCTATGTCGCCGGGGCAATCAAATGAAGCGATGAACACGATGGGAGTCGCCGCCCAACGACCCGGCATCGACGGGAGAGGGCCCCGGGCCAAATCAAGCGTCGCCCACACCTCCCCTCTCTCCCCCTGGGAGAGGGTGTTGTTATGGTATGGTGAGGGTTCGCCGAGGTTCTCGAATAGGCACTTTAATGACAGGAGAGAAAATCATGCCACGCGTTCATGCCGTTGAACCACAAGAAGCTCGGGGTAAAGCCAAGGAACTGCTCGACGCCGTGAAGGCCAAGTTGGGCCTCGTGCCGAACATGACCCGCGCGATGGCTGTTTCGCCATCCGTGCTCGAGGCTTACTTAGGTTTCAGTGGGTCGCTCGGCCACGGTGTCCTTCCCGCGAAAGCGAGGGAACAACTCGCCCTGGATGTGGGCGAGGTCAACCACTGTGACTACTGCGTGTCGGCCCATAGCGCCATCGGTAAACGGGCCGGATTGACCGACCAGGAACTCATCGACAGCCGGCGAGGATCGTCTTCCGACCCGAAGACGGACGCGCTCCTAAGGTTCGCTCGGATTATCGTGCAAAAACGGGGCATCGTCGAAGACGCCGACATCGCCGCGGTCCGAGACGCCGGCTACGGGGACGCCGAAATCGCCGAGGTCGTCGCCCACGTCGCGTTGAATATCTTCACGAATTATTTCAACAACGTCGCCGGCACGACCATCGACTTTCCCAAAGCAGCGCCCTTGTCGGCTTGACGTTTTGACGAGACCAACTTCGGCGAAAAAACGGAGATACTTGCCGCGCGTTGTGGAGACATCCCCTGACCGCGCCGAAAGCGCCCGGTGGTTGTCCCTTTTCAAGAGCCTATCCGACGGCTCCCACCTCTCCCTTTGGGAGAGAGGGTAGGATCAGGGCTCGCCGAAGTTCTCGGATAGGCTATCAGCGCCCAATGACACTAAAAGGCCGAGTGGCGGAATAGGCAGACGCTCGGGACTTAAAATCCCGTGGGGGGAAACCCCCGTGCGGGTTCGATCCCCGCCTCGGCTATTGAGTTACGACGAATCGGCAGGACCGATCATACCGACAACCTTCCAAAAACCTTCCAATGACGAATCGGGCGGAAGGTCAGGCTTTCGCGTTGCCTAGCTTCGGAACAAAGAGGTTCTGAACGGCCGGATTCAATTGCCGGGCCATGTTGATGTACTTTTGCGTGGTCTGGTAAGCCCGGTGCTGCATGAGGGATTGCAGAGCGTCGGCGGACAAGCGGTCGGCGTTCATGGTCGCGAATGCCCGGCGGAAGTCGTGGAAGCCATAGCGAGGCTTCGAGCCCTCTGGCCTCACTCCGGCGGCTTCCTGTATCGCCCGGAATTCGCCGTATAGCCCTCGACGGGCGCCAGTGAACGAGAACACGAGCGGCGAGAAGCCGGGTATTTCCCGCAAGTGCTCGACCACGAGCGGATGGAGCGGAATTCGCTGGTCACGCTTGCCCTTGTTATCCTCGGCGCGGCTCAACGCGAAGCCGTTTTCCATATCCACGTCCTCGCGGCGCAGCGCTAGCAGCGAACCGATCCGCCATCCGGTCATGTACGCCATCACGAGCAAAGCCCGCCACCAGTCCGCCGGGTCGAATGATTGACTGCTCGGGCCGCTCGCGGCGTCGCAGTGCTCGTAAATTCGGGCGAAGTGCTCGGGCGTGATGTAGGTGGCAAGCTTCCCGGGTTCCCGCAAAAAATCGATGGCGGGGATGATCGGCAAATATCCCCAGCGGTTCGCTTTACGGACGACCGCCCGCAGGTGCCGCAATTCTTTGTTGATGGTGGCGACTGACACGGGCGAGGCGCCCGGCCGGCTCGATTCACCCTGGCGCTTTGCCACATACTCGGCGAAAGTCTTGCTCTTGATTGCTCCGACGAAAGCCGGCTTGATGATCCGCTCGAAATGCTTGATTGCTCGCTCGCTTACGTCCCGCGTTCCGGGCGACGCGCCAGCCAATCCGCGCTCGAGGTACTCTTTGCGGAAGTCGCCCCAGCTCATGCGTGCCGTGCTCTGAAAGGTTCCCGCCGCGAGCTGGCCTTCGGTCTTGCGGGCGAACTTCTCGGCGGCGCTCTTCGAGCCGATCCGTTTCCCTCGCCGCTTGCCATCAGGATCGTAGTATCCGACCGACCAGGGGCATTTATCGCCCAGCTTGGCCTTTTGCTTGGCGTCTTGGAATATCCAGGCGTTCATTGCTTCCCCCTTGTGAAAATCGGCCTTCTGGCTTCGCTTCTCCCGCGATCCGGCGGGGCGGTCGGTGTCCTTGGTCGCCTGTCGCTTCGATGCGTGAGACGGCATTTTAGCGGCTTGCGTGAAAAATGCTCATCCGGCGGGCGCTTGCGGATTTTGGAATCGACTGCGCATTCTCGCAGTCGCATATCGCCAACTTGCGGCCGGCAACGCATCGGCGAGCACTTCATTCAAGCCGTGTTGGCGTTTTGCAATTGTCGTTTCCGACAGTTGATTTTCGCATAGCCGGCCACCAAAGAGTCCCCAGGCCGGCGCATCCGTTCGCCAGCCGGGGGCGTTCGCAAGGCGGAATCGTCATTGCCGCGGGCTTGCCCCGTAACGATCGCTGGCGGCGGAGCGACACGACCACCATCGCCCATGAGCCATCGAATTCGGGGCCGCAAACTAGATGCCGCGTGTTGTAGGCCCTTGCCGCGTTCACGGCCACGGTGCGGGTCACATGGCGGATCAGAAACCGCATCGCTTCAATCTGGTTGTCGTCGGGCATTTCGTGCATGCGCTCGGGGCGGAACGACGGGCCGCACTGAACTAGAAGAACGTGGTTTTTCGGGCGTCGGCTCATTGCTGGATTCCTTTCGGGTCGGGGTTTGGTTCGCGGAGTGGCCGGGGCATCGGCTTGTCGTGGATCAAGACGGTCGCGGGCGTGGCGCCCCATTTCTTGCGGCGGTCGTTCGGGCGGTCGTAGGTGAGCCCCAGGGCAACGCGGATGCGTTCTTCCATCGCCTCGCCCATCGGCTTGCGGCCAGAGAGCGCGGTGCATACCCATTGCACTGACATGCCGATTTCATGGGCCAAGTCGACATGATTGAGCCCAAGGGCCTTGATCGCGGCTTTGATATCCTCGGGCGTCAGCCGCTCTTTCTCGCCCAGCGTGGCGAACAGGTCCACGCCTAGCTCGCTTACGTCGAGCGAGTTCACGACCAGCTTTCTCGACTCGAGCGCGTCAGCCGATGGCGCCGGCCCGGTCACTTCGATCTCGATCCTGGCCGGTTCCTTCCAGTCGGGCCGGGGCAGGTGGCTCGAAAGGTCGTGATCCGCCGTGAATCGCGGATCGATGTAGCGATTGATCGTGGTATCGTCCTTGTGGCCAAGCTGCCGAATCGCGGCGGTCCGGCCGATCATTTTGGCCAAGTGGCTCGCCGTGGTTCGCCTAATCTTGTGGAACAGGTCGAGCCGTGAATGCGGCAGCCCAGCCCGCTTGAGAATTCCGCGCAAGCGATCGCCGTGGCAGTCGCGATGCTTGAAGGGCCAGGGGAACACTTTCGCCCGGCGGGGCGGGAGCGTTTCCAAGATCGCTTCCAGTGTTTGCGGGTGTAGCCGGAAATACTGCTCGCAGTCGTTCTTCATCCGCTCGGCCGGAACGCGGAGAAAGCCGCTGGTGAAGTCGATTTCCTCGAAGCGAATCTCGAATGCCGCGGCCCGCCGAAGCCCGGTATCGAAAAGGGTGAGCAGCAGCGCCGGCCACCACTTGCCGGCAGCCACTCCGAAGTATCGGCCCGATTCGAGCCGCGAGGCTTCAATGAGCCGATCCATTTCGGGCATCGTCCAGGCGCACGGAACACGCTTAGGGAGCTTGAAGCGGTCAACGTCGTCGAGATTCTGGCCGGGCGGGATCGGGTATCGCTTCCTCGCCGCGTAGCGCAGATTGAGAGAATCATGCGGCGCCGGGTGTTGCACGTATATGGCGACAAGCCCCGGCCCAGCATTTCACGCATCCATGCCGAGAGCTGGCTTTCGGTCAAGTCGGCCAGCGTGGCCGGGTGGCCGAGAAACTTCGAGTAAAGGCTGTGGCAGTCGGTGTGCATTTGGATGCCGCGAACAGAGGAATCGGCCATGCGCATCGGCTGGTAGATGCGGCGGTGAAAATCGCGCAGGGGCATGGCGTCGGTCACTTCGGACGGCCCCGGAACGTTGGTAGTACTCATGCCCATATCTCCTTTCCGCATCGCTGCGGAAGTTTTGCGGAATGTTTGCGGAAACTCTGCGGAACTTTTGCGGAAACTTTGCGGAATCGCGGTCACTCGCGGCCGGGTTTCCAATCGAGAAGCCCCGCGAAGCAGCGAACAAGCCGCCAGCGCGAGGCGAACGAGAATCGCTTGAGCGGCGTATCGAAGCGGCGGGGTTCGGAAAACACGTAGGGATTCTCGGGCTTGGCGATTCGCGCGATCGCGATGAGCGCCTCGGTTCCGAATCGCACTTCGATCGTGATTCGGCCGGTGCGCGGTTCGATCAGTCGCCAGTCGAGCGCCCGGAGTTGCGCCGGGCTCATTCCCGAATCGAATGCGGCCAGAATGAAAGCCCGCCAGTAGTCGCGTTCGGCCACTTGGCCGCCGGGAACGTCGAGCACGCCGTCAAGTTCGTCGGTCACGTTGAGCAGTTCGGATAGTTCCTCAAGGTTCCAAGAGCGAGCCAGGCGAACGGGGGTGTTGCGTCGGGTCATGCTTCACCCCCTTTCTCGCGAGCGGCCCGGGGACCGCCATAGAGCTTCGCGCGGCGTTCCTCGACTTGCTGCCGGGCCGCCTTCATGGTCTCGTTCAGCTTGCAAACCAACTGCCATTCCTCGACAAAGCCCGGAATCGAGCAGAGCCGGTGAGCGGCGGAATTGACAATAAGCTGAGCGGCTTGGATGCTCTCGAGCGAGCGAAGCACGGCGCTATTGTCGGCTTCGTTCATGTGTCTGGGTCGCTTCATGCTCCACCCCCGATCTTGCGGGCCGAACCCGCTGGGAGCGGAGTGGTAGCGGACTGGGAGCGGGACACCAGCGAATGAACGTCGCCCGAAATGTGTCCCACGGTGAGACACTTTTCAGACACGGCATCGGGGCGAGCCGCCAAGCCAAACACGTCGGCCACGGCAATGAAGCCGGTCGGGGCCGAGCGCTCGAGCGCGTTGTGTGTTTCTTCAAACTCGGCCGCCAGCATTTCAGAGCCGAGCGTGACGCACTTTTGCAGGGCATCGAGGGGAACGAGAAAGACGCTGACAGGCTTCGGAGCGGGGGCCTTGCGAGCCTTGGGACGGGAAGCGGTAGCCATGAGGGGGCAGCCTTTCGGGCGCCGGAGAGTCGGCGCGTGAAAAAGCCGCAGGCCCGGCGGATCGGGTAAGAAGGCGCCCGACTAGAGGCGCCCGCGCATGCCTCGCGGCGTGCGCACGGTCCGCCGGGTTTGCGGCCCTTTGACATAGGGTTTCGTCCTATAACGCTAGTCGAATTTTTGCGGTTCTTACGCCGCGGCCCGGGCCGAAAGAGATGGCCCGAACTGGAAGCAATCTAGCAGGGGGCGGAGCGGGACGCAAGCGGCCTTCCAGAATCGATTCTCCCGCGGGACCAGTTCAGCTTTTGCGGGTTGGGGGGTGGATGTGGAAACGTCAATAGGAGAATTCGGGGTTTGTGTGGTAAGCTGGGCGAGGTGGATTTGATCGGTGAACGAAACTTGCTTAAGGAGCGCTAGGCATGGACGCCGCGATGCAGGCCCGCGAGGCCAGGAGGAAGGAACTTTTGCGGGAATTGGCCGAACTGGGAATCGAGGAGATGGTCGAGCAGGGGGTGTTCCTCGGCACGCCGCACTATAGCGTCATCGAGCGGTATGCTATCACGCTCGGCCGCGAGTTGAGCCGTGAAGCCCAAGAGCGAGCGATGCGTGAAGTCGCCGCGAGCTGCCCGACGGAAGCGAACTGCCCCACCTGCGGAGCGTCGTGCGGCGTGCAAACCGCAACGAGGCCGGTCACCAGCCTGGATGGCCGGGTCGAGGTGACCGAGACGACCGCTTACTGCGACCGCTGCCGGTGGTCTTTTTTTCCCTCAGCGGTTGACGTTGGGACTCGATAGCCGCGAGGTCACGCCCGAGTTGACGCGAGCCGTAGTCTGCCTGGCCGCGGAAGTCCGTTCGTTCGAGCGCACGGAAGTGATCACCGGGCAAGTGCTGGGACACAAAGTTCCCTGCAGCACGATTCGGCGTTTGGTGAAACAGGTGGGCCAGGAACTGGCCGACGGGAAGGCACTGCCGGCGTCCAGCGACGATAAAAAAGTCGTCAAGGAAGTCGTCGTGCCGGCGGCGGCGGTGGTCTCTTGCGACGGCGGCCGCATTCGCACACGCGAGCCGGGCCAGGGCGCGGCGTCGTGCCGTCGGGCGAGAAAGGCTGGCGCGAAACGAAGAACGCTTCGTTCGAGCGAATGTCTCTCAACCCGCGGCATGTCGCGGACGAAGACGCTTGCCCCGAGTTGCCGACTTCCTTTCGCATCGCGAAAAAAGTGGCGAATATCGCGGAAAAAGCGGTTCCCCGCCTCGATTCACCCGGCGAAGAATCCGCCGCCGAGAAACCCCGCCGCGTGAAGTACGAAGGCCCGCGGCGCGTGCTGCGCACGGCGCTGAGCAGTATGTCCTGCTCGGAGGATTTCGGCCCGCTGATGCGGCGCGAAGCCCAGCGGCGCCGGTTCTACGATTCTCCTTTACGGGTCTTCCTCGGTGATGGCCTGAACTGGAACTGGTCGATCTGGAAAAAACATTTTCCGACGTTCACGCCCGTCCTCGACTTCATTCATGCGATTCAATACGTTTACCGCGCGGCGCTGGCGCTGGCCGCCAACGATGCGGAGGGTTGGTCGCTCTATCTAAAGTTCGTCACCTGGTGCTGGCAAGGCCAGGTCGATCACGTGATCGACGAGATCAAGCAAGCCTGCCTCGCGCGGGGCATCGACTGGGAAGATACGAAACCCAGTGACGCGGAGAAACCGCTCGTCGACGCCGTGCGGTACTTGACGAACAATCGCCAGCGGATGGACTATCCCAGCTATCGCCGCCTGGGCCTGCCGGTCACCAGCGCGCCGATGGAGTCGCTGATCAAACAGATGAACCTGCGCGTGAAAGGGACCGAAATGTTCTGGGACGATCCCGACGGAGCGGAAGCGATCTTGCAGCTCCGCGCCGCCGCCCTCAGCGACGACGGCCGGCTCAAGGACTACCTCTCGCAACGCCCCGGCCACCCCTTCCACCGCCGCTCCACCCCCCTCGCCACCGCCGCATAAGCTGAACTGGTCCCTTCTCCCGCGTTCCGACGCTACCGCATGAGTCTTCGGTCGCGAGCCGGTCCGATGCGTTAAGCGGCGAACTGGCGATTCCGGTCCGAGTGTTGGCGATTTGCAACTGGAATTTCTTCCAGTTGATTCACTCGCCCCCGTCATGCTTCTCCGCAACCTTGGCCCACTTCGCCGCGGTTCTCGGCCTTGCAAAACTCTCGCCAATGGCGCCAGCCCCTCGGGCATAAAAAGCCCCACTCGCGTTGCTTCGGCCCGGTAACGAACAGCGTCCAGCATGGCCGGCCATTCTCGATTTCAAGCCGGTGCGAGTAGGTGGCGCTTCGGTAAATGACGCTGCCGGCCCCATGATATCGCCGGCCGGCCGGGGTCACTTCGAGGTAGCCGGCCGCCAGGATCAGCGAGAGACTGGCCCAGGGGTGATCGTGCAAGGCGCGGTCGTCATCGCTGCGGACGATCTTATGGAGATAGACGTTGAGCCAGCGGTTTCGCGGGACAACGTGCCAGCGAAGCATATAAGGCGCGTTCGGCTCGCCGATAACAAGGTCGGGCGGTCGAGCGACGATGGATCGTAGTTTCCCAAGCATGGCGCTACCTTATTTCTGTCTCGGCAGCGACTGGATTTCAGCGATTGCTCTTTCGTCGCGGGCGAGCAGCAGGTGATTGAAATCCTCGACTTGCTCCAGCATCCCATGCGGGCGGAAGATCGCGGCAAACTCCTCGCGAGCGCATTCGCCAGTGATCTTGAGCCCGCAGATTTCAAGGTCGACTTTTAGCTTTTCGTTCATGTTACTGTCCATTGGGAATCACGAGGCCCAGGTCACCAAACGTGGAAGTGTTGTAGCCGTTCCACGAAGTGAAAACGGCTTTCGTGGGGTCATCAGTGAATGTGCAAGAACCCGCGAGCCCCGGGAATGGAACGAGCAGCTTGGGGGAATCGCCGGCGCTGATCTCGCTGAATTTTCCGTTTCCGATCGCGACAATGGCCCGCGTGCCTTCTTCGAGAAGCTTCACGATCCACGTTTCCGCGCGATAGTGAAACTCATAGCTGACGCTATAGAATTGCTGCCCATTCTCGAATTGAATCTCGCCACTGTTGGCGCCAGAAAAGAACATCGTGAGCGGCGGGTAGCCGTTCCACTGGTCGGAGTTGATCGTGTTCTCGTAGGGGGCAATCGCGCGTGCCTGGCAACTGCGCTTCGTTGCGGACGGCCTTGATTACCACGCGACTATCGTTGAGTTCGGCGGGCGGGTCGTAGCGCTGACGCGCTAGATTCAAAACGGGCGCACCGGTGACGATATCTTTGTCAAACGGCTTCGTGAAGGTCGCGATCGACCTACTAAATCGCGGCGGGCGGTCGAGCGGGTTTTGCTCGTACTGAAAATCGTACTTCGATGAATAATGGCATGTAACTTCCCATGTCTGCGCCGATTCGTCGTTCGTGCCGCGCGGGCTCCGGGTGAGCAGGATGGCGTTCGGGTCCGTGGCGTAGGGCGCGAACTGGGGCGGAATGCCCGGCGCGTTGGCGATGAACACGATGGCGGTCGGGCCATCGGTTTGCACGAGATACACTTCGTCGTACTCTGTGTTCTGCTTGTCGTCGATGCCGCCGCCGCGACCCCGATGCAACAGAACGGCCGCGCCAATGACCGCCATACAATTTACTCCGTTAAAATCTTGTCGTGCCACTGTTTCAAAAAGGGCGGCCCGCGTCTGATCGGTCACGAGCCGCCCCCGCTTCGCGCCACGAGCGCGAGCTGTTTTCAACAGGCCGCCCGGCGCTTGCGGTTCCGCCAGCGCCGCCGGGCAAGCCAGAGTGTTTTTTCGCCGGCGGTCATGCGCCGCCAGTCGGCCGAGCGAGCCGATAGCAAGCCGCCAGGCGTGGCATCGCCCTTGGCCACGATATCGGAGCCAAGAATCTCGGTCGGCGTCCAGATCGGCGCCAGGGGCTCGCCATCCGCGTCGACCATGCGGCGCCCCCTCGAATCGAGCCGGAAAGTTTTGTCGGCCCGGAGTTGAAGGCTGCTCCCGAAGCTACTTGGGTCTTCGGCCGCGCGGGCGAGCAGGTATTCGCCGCGCGACGTTCCACCCGCGGGATTCAAAAACGCGCTGTCGGCTAAGTGCAAGTCGCCGCGAACTTTGTCGCCGTCGAGCCGCACGTTTTTCATGCGTCCGAGATAGGAATCGATGGCATCCGGCGAGCCAAGATCGTCGTGATGGCCGTAGTTCGACGACAAGCCGCCGGAGCCGGCCGCCGACGCGCCGAGCCTCGCGATTGCCTTGAGCGAATTGTCGTCGAACTCGCCGCGGCCGGACTGGAACGGTCCTTTTTCGGCCAGGACCACGCCACGGATGATTCCGTTGTCGCGGTCGACGCTGCTCGGGTTCGCGCCGAACGCAAGCCGCTCGATGATTGATTCGTTTGTCGTCATTGTCGTGTACCCCTCGGGTGCAAAACCTAGTAACCTCGCGAGATGATTCGCAAAATCGCCTTGGCCGTCAGCGTGCGACGGCGGAGCAGCTCGCTAGCGAGCCGGCCGATGATTCGCAGGTCGCCGGCTATTATCTCCTCCGCGAGTTCGCGGCCCAGCCGCAAGAGTTCGTCTGCGTTGGGGGCGCAGCGAAGCAGCGAGTCGAGTTCGCGTTGATCGCCCGCGCAGCCGTGAACGTCGGCCATCGTCAGCGTCAGTCGCTCGGCAACGGCGCCCGCCGTCACGATCGCAATCAAATCGACCGTGCATCGCGGGCGCGGGTAGTTCGTGACGCCAAGCCACTCCGGGTTGCCGGTAGTGATCGTAGCATTGTGTGCGGGGCATCCGCGGCGATGGGCAACCAGGCAGTGACCGGCTTCGTGAATCGCGGTCCGCCGCAGCTCGTTTTTCGCATGTTCGTGCGCGTAATACATCGTGCCCTACTTGAGTTCGATGGACGGCAAGCTATCCCACACTTTCGCAATCGCTGCCCGGAATTCGCTCGGCGAACAGGTTCTCGCCAATTCGCTGGCGGTTACTTTCGCGTCGCGACAGAAGTTGATGCGGCGCGCGAGCAACTCGCCGTTCGAGCGGTAATTGAACCGAATTTGCCGGCCATCGAACCAGCGCGGCGGGTCGCTCTTTTCTTGCCGCAGCGAGTTCCGGTTCGTGTCGATTCGCTCGATTTCGCCGTCGAGTCGGCCGTGGAAGTCGTCGAGGGCCGCTTGGTTCGAGGCAAGCAACTCCTGTTCGTCATCCACAAGATCGATGCTTGCGCCGTGAGCAAAACCGTTCAATTCAGAATCAACTTTGTGCCAAGCTTGCTCGGCATCGAACAGCGCGATTCTCGCTTTCTTCACGGCTTGCTCGGCTTCGATTTTTCGCTTGGCAAGCGCGAAGATTGCTTCCTTCGCCGCGGCCCGGCGCTCGGCCAAGGCCCTTGATTTCTGCGACAGTGCGTCGTCGTCTTTCTTTTGCTCTTCGGCGAGCAACTTTTGCATTCCGGGCAACTTGCCAACGAGCGACAAGATGCGGTCGGGCGATGTGGCGAGCACGTTTTTGATCCTTGATTTTGTGGTTTCGGTGTCTCGTCGCGACACGTTAAATGACGGCCGCGACCCATGAAATCACGTCGCCGGCTTGAATCGAGTAAGCCCCGCTATTTGCCACGGTGAGCGTCGAGCCATGCCAAGAAATGGCAACGTCGCTCGTCGCAGTTCGGCCACCGCGGAGAACGGACACAGTGGCGCCAATGACCGCGGTACCAGCGCCGGTGGCGATGGTGATGGCCCCGGCGGTCGCGTCCGCCGACGTCGCGACATAGCAATTGCCCACGGTCGCAACGCAGGCTTGCGGCAACGCCGCGATGGCAGCCGCGTTCGCGCCTGGGTTCGCGATTGCGACTTGCGCGGCAACCGGGCGCCCCATGCTGTCCACGCGGTTTGCGCCACCGCGCAAAAACTTCACTTCGGTGCCCACGATCAACAACCCGAACGGGCTGTTTGCCGCCATGCTGTCCGCGGTGAAAGCGAGTTTCGCGCTGTCGGCGGTCGCGGCGATTACTCCGCCCTGTGGCGTGAGGCTCGCGACAATTCCGGCCTCCAGTGTCGTCGAATCGGCTTCGGTCGTCATGCGGTTTTCCTTGGTTTACTTGGTCGTTGGTTTCTCGGCCCGGAAGGCGCCGGCAATCCGCTCGACTTGTGAGCCATCAAAATGCGCGACGCCGTTCACCCGCATCGCCGGCGCAATCTTGAGCTTGTTCGCAAGCCTTTCGATCGCGCGGGTCGAGCGTTGCAACATGCCGGCCAAATGGCCGATCGAGTAAAAATCCTGCGTCGCGGCGGGTGTCATTGTCGTGATCCTTTCGCTGAATTTTACACACTGACCAAACGTCCAGGTATAATTTTCGTACCTATTCTAAAATCAACCAAAAATGTGGCTCTTCCGTTTCTAAATGTAATAAGCCCGGCTCTTCCGTTTTTGAGTGCGGGCTGCCGCTAGACGTACTGCGCGGGGCGGATCACGGAAGCCCTCGCTGACGCGTCGGGTTACGACGGAAACGCCCTCCGATCACAACCCGACGCGTCAGCGAGGGTCTGCTGCGCAAAACGAGATTGTTCGTTGAGCAACGCACATGAAGACGAAAGAACCAAATGCGTAACCGTCTGCAAACCCCATGCGCAAATGTCTTGCTTACCGAACAAATGTTCCCGCTACTCGCCGGGGTATGAACGGTCGTCGTTCGATGTCGTTTTCCGCTGTAGTCCGCTAAAATTTAGCGCCTGGGCGATCGCTATTAATAGAACCGGGAACGACAGCAGTTCGGCGTGGAGCCTCCTTCCAATGGCTGACACGATAAACGCGACGACCAGAAGTATCGCGACGATATTGAGCCACCTTGCAGCTTTTAACATTTTAGAGAACTCTCTTTACGCAGTTTAAAATATTCGATCTTAAGCATCGATCGATGACATGCCGCGCGAGCAAACGGGGTTATCCATTGTGCCAACCGTGATAGCGAACTAGGCGACAAATCGCGTCCAGCGACCGCGCCTCGAGGTTGTGCCACGCATGGATGCCATAAGCCGAGTCGTCGAGCGTCGACGTTGCCCGCGCGCGGCGCCCACGCTCGCGTGGGCATGCCGCCTTATGGGCGACGCGGCGATCGGCGCGCATGCCCATGACAAGTGTGTGCATGCGGGGGCCGCGCGACGCGGACTTGTGATGGGTCGCTCATGGCAACGGCGAACGATTGACGGCATGCCCACGCAAGCGTAGCCCGGCGCCCGGCGTCTATTAAAGTGAGATTGTACGGCGTGCTCAATCAACAGCCAAATGGAAGAGTAAGCTCCAAACTCTCCATCGCCGTCCGCCTCAATCTCGCTGTTCCGAATCATTCGCCAGCTCGAGGCGCCATCACGGGGCGGGTGTTGTCCGCGCCTTTTGGCCGGTGCGCACAATGATCGTCGCGCCGATCAAACTTGCGGCGGCCACGAGGCTCATCGACGCCGTGGGAGAGAAGGCCCAGAGCGTGCCGACGAGCGCGCTTGACACGAAGTCGCCCAGGCCGTTGACCGTGGCCAGTACTCCAAAGCCCACGCCGCGCCGCTCCTGGGGTAGCAGCGTGGCCGCCGTGACGCTCTCGAGCGTTTCCCAGAAGCCCATGTAAATGCCCGACACTCCGAACACGATGGCGAATTTCGCGATCGAATCGCCCGACGTCAGTCAGCGCCACGGCCGGAATCACGGCCAGCGCGTAGCCGCCGCCCAGCACCCAGTGTTTCGGCAAGCGGTCGGCCAGGAATCCGGCCACGGAGCAGGCGATGGTGTACACGACGTTGTAGCCGACATAGAAGAGCATCGCCCGCTGGGCCGCTGCTTCCATGCCCAATCGGGGCGTCCAGGCCTGGGTGGCCCAAAGAATCAAGAGCGTGTTCGAAAAATCTCCCAGGCCGGCAATGCTCACCCCGGCCAGATAGGATTTGAAAGCGCCGGGCAGCGAGGCGACGCTTCCCGAGAGCGGGGTCCGGGGATGCGGCGTGTGCGGCTTTTCGCGCACTAGTAGAGCGATAAAGAGCGCCGCGGCGATCCCTGGCACGAGGGTCCAGACAAAGAGCGATTTTAGCGGAGCGCCAGTGAAGTGGAGCACGCTCCAGGCGATGAGCGGCCCGATCACGGCGCCGGCGCTGTCCATCGAGCGTTCGAAGCCGAAGGCTCGGCCGTAGGTTTCCGGTGTGGTGGCTTCGGTCATGAGCACATTTCGCACCGGAGTTCGAGCGCCGCGGCCCATCCAGGCGCCGACCCGCGCGAGAAACACCTGCCACGAAGCGGTGGCGAGCGAGAAGCTGGCCATGCCGCTAGCGGTGACCAAGTAGCCCACCACGGCGAGCGGCTTTCTCCTCGCGAGACGATCGCTATAGATCCCCGAAAACATCTTGGCGAAGCTGGAAAGGGCATCGGCGGCGCCCTCGATGAGGCCAAGCGTCATGGCGCTGCGCCGAGCGAGGCGAGCAAGGCGGGCATCGCCGTGGTGGCCATTTCGTGGCCCACGTCCGAGCAGAGACTGGCCAGCGCGATACCGAGCACGGTGCGATTGAGCCAGCGGCCTCGCGACGGCCCGGCGGAAGATTCGTTCGGCGAGGGTTGCATGGCGTCTTGAGGGCGGGTGTTTTGGGGTGGGCAAAAAAACGGTCGGCATTATGGCGAAGTCCTCGCCCATTTGTCGAACGCGCAGGGCCAATCATTGTTCTAGTCTAGCGGAAGTCTCCCGCGTAGGATGAGTGTGTACGTGCGTCCACTCACCTTTATTCTGCTGGAGATGCTTGCATGGCGACTGCCGAAGCAACGAGTCTGCTCGATTTCTTGTCGCGGATTCCCGATCCTCGTGGGCGGCGGGGGCGACGCTTTTCGCTCTCGGCCATGATGGCCACCGTGGTTTGCGGAATCCTTTGCGGCCACCGAGGTTACAAGGCGATCGCCGATTGGATCGCGTCGCAGGACCGAAAAATCTGGTGGTTGCTGGGCTATTGGCGCAAGCCTCCTTGCGCCAATGCCTTCCGTGATCTGATCCTGGCCCTCGACCCCGTGATTTTAGAGCAGTGCGTGCGAGAATGGGTCGAGTCGCAACTGGGCGAGGTTGTGGATGAGGCAAAGTTGTCCGCCGTCGCGATGGATGGCAAGTCCCTGTGCGGAGTGCTGAACGCGCACGGACGGACGGCCCATCTGCTGTCCTTGTACGACCAAGAAACCGGCTATGTCTTGAGTCAAATGGAAGTCGATGGCAAGACCAACGAGATCACCGCCGCGCCGGAACTCTTGGAAACGATCGTCTTGAAAGGCCGCGTCATCACGGGCGACGCCCTGCTGTGTCAGCGCGAGATCTGCCAGAAAATCATCGACGGCGGCGGGCATTATCTCCTGGTGGTCAAAGACAATCAGCCGACTCTAATGCAGGCCATCGCCGCCGAGTTCGAGCCGGCCTTTTCCCCCCTATAACGAGAAGCAACGCCAATCCCATCTCGATGTCGCCGAAACGTTGAACAAGGGACACGGCCGGCGAGAACATCGCTCTCTGCAAGCTTCGACCCGGTTGGCGAAGCACTTGGATTGGCCCGGCCTGGAGCAGGTCTGCCGACTCGACCGCACGACCTGGCGCAAGGGCATTCAGACCCACGAAGTGGCGTATGCCATTTCCAGCGCGCCACGACCCAAAGGCTCGGCCGCCGACCTGCTGGGCTGGTGGCGCGGGCACTGGGGCATCGAAAACAAGTCCCACTGGGTTCGCGACGTGGTTCTGGGCGAGGACGCCTGCCGAATCCGCAAGGGCAGCGCGCCCAGGCGTTCAGCACGCTCCGCAATGCGGGCCTTACCCTCCTACGATCGCTAGGATGCACCCAAATCGCCCAAACTCTGCGAGAAAACGCCGCCCGAGTCGACCGCCTCCTCACCAGACTCGGCATCTTGAAAGAATGAGCGACCCTGTGCCGGACCGGCATTTTGCGCATTTTGCGTTGCCGGGGTTTTTCCCGTCCTCCCGTCCTCCGCGCTCGGGCGATTCGCGGCAAAAGCGGCGCACGGTTGGTGCGCGACGCGAGAAGTTCAGGGAACATCCTTGGATTCGAGGGCGAAGGATCGACACGGCGATTCGTGGCGGAGGTCGGCCGACGCGCGCGGCGCGGCGCTCGCGGGAGGGCGCGACGCCATTGCCGCGACGCATCGCGAGCCGAATGCCGGAATCAGCCCGAGAGGTCGAGCTCTTGGCCGAGCAGCTCGTCGGACGCGGGCGAAGCGCCGGATTGCGAAGTCTCGTCGGACGCTTCGTCGCCCTGGGCGGATTGCGTCTGGCGGCGCCCCAGCGGCGCCTCCCAGAGGCGGCGGCCATCGGCGTCGCGTTCGCCGGCGGCGTGCTCCTCGCCATCGGTCGTGCCCACTCCGGCCGCGCTTTCGCTCTTGAGATCGAGCGCCGCCCGCATCTGGCGAGCGCCGGCTTCGTGCGAACGTTCCGATTGCGTGGCGCCTACCTGGGCAAGCGAAAGCCCGGCGATCGAGGCGGGCACGGTCGGGCCGATGCTCATGGGCGTGATTCCGAAATTGGCGGCGGATGCATGGAGAGCGGGCGGTTCAGGAGCAAACGCCGCGGGACCCATCGGCGACACGAGCGCTCATTCCTCCACCCGCACTTTATCGGCAAAATCACTGCCTTTTAAGCAGGGGCGGCAGCAACCTCCGGGCTTGGGGAGCGGCCGGCGGCGGGGCATCGGGGTTCTGCAAGTCCGCTTGTAACTGTTGGAGCGCTTGGTTCACGCCCGGAAACGCCTCGCGACGAATATTTGGGCGGTCGAGCGTGCCATCGACATGAATCTGCATCACTTGGTTGCTGGCCTCGCTGAGCACGGTGCGCACCACCGGAAGCTGCCAGTCGCCGCGGCCAATCTCCGCGCGGAACGTGAGATTTACCTGCGTGTCGAGATTCATTTGACCGCGGCCGAGCAAGCTCACCGCGTCGCCCTTGAAATTGATGCGGTCGAAAATCACATAGTCGCCTTGAATGCGAAAATCGATATCGCTCTGGGTAAACGCGGTTTTGTCGGGCGCCCGCACACTCAATATCTTGAGCAACTGCACCATGGCGGGCAGCTCATACACATCGGCGTCATGCAGCCGAATCACGCCATCGCCCAAGAGCGACTTGGCGCCTTTGTTGTTTCCCTGGAGCTGGAGATTGGCGAGCACTTTACCTTTGAGGGTCTGTTCGCCCACCAGATGCTCTTGGGCAAACTGGGCCAAGTCGCCATCGCTGAGGCTGGCCCGCAAATGAAATTGCGGCGAGGGCACGAACATCACCTGGCAGTCGGCCAGGGCCGTGCCGCCGAAGATGCGAGCCGTGACGCTTCTTGGCCCGCGCGATTGTTTCGATTCGGCCCAAGCCCCGAGCAGCAGTCGGGTATTGTCGATCCACAGCGGCCCCAGCACTTGGGTAAACTGGTAGTTCTTATAGGTCACGCTGTCGAGAGCCAGTTCACCGCGCGAATAGAAGCGTTCGCCATCGTAGGCGCCGGCCAAGTGGATCGCGCCATAGATGTTTTCGAGCTTCACGCCGGGATCGACGGTCATTTGGCTCAGGTCCACGGTGAGCTCCCATTGGCTCGTGAGCGGCGCATTGGCCGTGGCGCCGCGGGCAAAGCCAAAAGCGCCGCGCACATTGATCGGCGCATTGGGCTTCAACTCGAGCGCCGCCTTGCGCAGTCCTTCGGGCAGCGCGGCCACAAGCTCATGGTCGAACTTCACGCGATCGACCGCCAGTTTCTTGAACTGCAAACTCCATCGGCCATCGGGTAGAAAATCGCAATAACCGCCGCTGGAAACCAGGGTGCGGCCATGCACGGCCTCGATACTGTCGAACTCGACATGGCCATCTTGATAGTGAATCGCGCCGCGCAGCTTTTCCAAGCGGTAGGGAAACGCCACGGGCTCGATCGAGGTGGTGTCGGGCCGCGGCCGGGCGTCGACGCGCAGCCCCAGCCGCTTGTCGCTCGAGGTATAGGTGACGTCGGCGTTCAAATCGCAGCTGCCGCGCGGTTTGAGCGACATCCAAAGATGCTGCACTTGGGAGGAGAGCGCGTCGCGCAATTCTTCTTCCAGCGGCACGTTATCGGCCGAGATCGCGAGCGCCAGCCGATGGCCATCTCGCTCCGGAGTCAACACGCCTTGGCAGCGCACTTCGGCGGTGTCGTTGTGGCCCTCGAGATTGCGGAACTGCCAGACCCCGTCGCGGTGCTCGATCGTGCCGCGAATGTTTTGCAGCGGGTAAGGGAATTTTTCATAGCACATCGCGCAGGCGCATCAGCCGCATTTGAAACTGTTCGTGAGGCTTGGGCTCGGAGGGATCGTCGCGCCAGATGCGGCCCGTGAAATGAAACTGCCCCTGGGGTCGCAAGGCGCGCACCGCGCCCGGCTCTGATCGGGCAGCGCGGCCAAGAGCCGATCGTCGAACGAAAGATTATCGCCGTCGATGTCCACGAAGCCCACATACTTCGGCCCCGGGTCGCGCAGCTCGCCTCGAATGCGCACCGGTTGGCTGCCGCTATAAGCGGTCAGGTTGATCGAAAGCCGATTGTCGGCCAGCGTCATGGCGCCGGTTGCCCGATCGAGCCGATAAGGAAACTTGCTATAGCTAAAAGCCAGGTTCAATAAGCGGGCCTCGATCCGCGGCTTCCAGACTCCGGCTTCGTAAGCCAGATTGACCTTGGCGTGCAACTCGCCCTCGGGCAGGAATTTATACCACTCGACCGCCATCGCTTCCGGGAGGATGCGCGATCTGACGATCGAGCCGCAAGTGCAGCCCCTCGGCCGCCAATGTCAGCGGACTGTCCGCGGTCCAGCCGTGGCGCTCGAGCGAAAGCTTGATCGATGTTTCACCGTTGCGGGCCGTGAATTCATCGATCTTGAGTCCGGCGGGCGACGCGACCAAATGAGCTCGCACATCGTTGAGCGGATAGGGCAATCGCGGGTCGTCGATGCGACCGCGCGTGAGCTCGGCGTCGATCTCATAGTGGATGGGCGCTGGCGCGTCTTGGTCGCGATGCGCTTGAAAGCGGCCGCGGGCCTCGCCGCGAAGCGCCGCCATGCGTTCGAGCCATTCGGGCGAGATGCCGGGCAGACCGGCGTAGAGCTCGGGCCCGACTTGCAAGCCTTCAATCGTGCCTTCGACGCTCCACCGCTGCGAATCGAGATCGACCTTGCCCGTGACTTGTACCCGCTGCACCTGATCGGTCGTGAAAGCGCCCTGCATGTCGAGCCAGCGTTGACCTTGACGCGCGGGATCGGGCGCCCGGCGCCATCGGCGAGGCCGGGCGGATCCGAGGGGCGGAAACTCACCTGCACATCCCGCAGGGTACACGTGGTCGAGGGATTGCGAAGCGGATCGAAGGCTTCGATCGTGCCGTTTTCGATCACGCCCGAAACGAGCGCTCCGCCCAAGCGCGGCAGCGGCAGCAGCCGGGTCGCGCTCCAGGCCCCATCGGGACGCCGGGTGGTGCGGAGAATCGGGCGCCGGATTTTGACATGCGTGATCTTCGGCTCGCCCTTGGCCAATTCCTTCAAGCTCGTGTCGCAGCCCAGCATCATCTCATCGATATACACAAGCTCGGCTTGCGGACCGGCGGCGGCGGGTTCGACGATCGATAAGCCGCGCACTTCGATCCCCTGGCCATCGATAAGCTGGGCCGAGCGAATGCGCACCGAAAGATTCGGGTAGTTTTGCGCGATCTTGGTCTCGATCTTGACGCGGATGAATTCATCGACATGGCGAAACACGAAGGGCGCCGCCACGAGCGCGGCGACAACGCCGAGCCCAAGGCCCCATTTGAAGAATCGCCAGAAGAAGTTGATGATCCCGCGCAATGTCGTCGCCGTTCCTTCAGCACGCGCCCAGCGGCGTCCTGCCGCTTTCCGATCGTTTATTAATCTCTTATCCGCCAGCTTCCGCCGAGCGGGTCCACCACGCGGCGGCGAGCACGATCAAACCCAGCATGACCGGCTCCCGATAACGCATCGAGCCCACGAACACCACATGCAACATCGAGATATACACCGCCGGCGCCCAGCATAGCGCCACGGGCCAGCCAACCCGAGCCAGTCGCCAAGCGCCCATGAGCCCGCCCAACGCGAGCGGCACGAATGAGCACACGACCACGAGCCGCACTGGCCACGCGCAAAACGAGGCCTCATTGGGCCAGATATTCCAAATGCGCCCAAGTTTGATGAACCCCAGCCGCACCGCCTGGCCCTGATGTTCGGTCGCCCAGCGCCAAGCGTCGGCCCGGAGTCGAGCATCGAGCCGGTATTCGAAGGAGTCACGCTTCGGGGCCGGGTCGAGCGAGTCTTCGCGCTCGAGCGCCGCGGTATACGCGCACGCGAACGACATCTCGCTGCTGCCATCGGCCGCCGGGTTCAGGCCATCGTAGAGGCTCGCGCCCACCTGCAATGTGGTCGGCACGAAATGGCCAGTGACCATTGCGTTGCGAATCCACCACGGCGCCATCACCGCGACCAGCGCCGCGAGCATCACCAGTCCGCCCGGCAGCCGCGACCCGCTCCGCGAGGCGCCCATCGCGCGCCAGGGACCGATGCGTTCTAAAACCAGGGCCAGCGGCGTGAAAAGCAGCCAGCTAGGCCGCGCGAGAGTCGCCAGGCCCGCGGCGGCGCCGGCCGCGGCGCTCCAGTAGAGTTCGGGCGGCGACGAGAACTTGGCCCGCGATGGTCGCGGTGTCTCGGCGGACGCCAAGGCCGCGCTCCGGCTCGCCTGCCAAGCCCGCGTCCAGCAGGCGAGTTGGATCGCCATCAGCGGCATGAAGAGTGCTTCGCTGAGCACCACGCCGCCCAGCGCCACGATCCCCGGGTAGAGCGCCACGATCAACCCGGCCCAAAATCCGGCCCGCGAAGAAAACGCCCATCGTCCCCAAAACATGACGATCGCCACGGTCGCGCCACCCAGCACGGCGCTCGCCGCCCGCCCCCAAGCCGGACTTGCCTCGGGCCCTGCAACTTTGAGCACCGCCGCGAGAAACAACGGGTAGCCCGGAGTGCGAAACACCTGCATGCCGGCGTAGTCATAGGGCCGGCCGCTGGCGATTGCCCGTGCCAAGTCCCAATAGGTGTCGCTGTCGCCAAACTCGAAACGACTGCCCGCGCGCACATGCGACTGCATATACCATCCGGCCACGAACCGGACCGCAATGGCCAGCAACACCACGAGCAAACAATTTCGCCAAGACACCACGGGCGGGATTCCGAGGGCGGAGAATCAAGAATCGGTCGCTATTTACGGCAAAATAGGCGGCCATATTACGAGGGACCCCGAGGCGAAGCAAGACGGTTTGCGACGGCGATGTTCTTTTTCCTAATTTGCCGAGACATCCCAGAGCCGCCAATGCCTCGAGGCACGATCGCGGGCGTGGCCCGAGAAATTCACGGTTCCCAGCGACTCGGCCGGACCGGACCATTGAGCGTCTCGATTCGCCAGAACGGCGGGCGGCCGACTTCCGCGGTGCGCTCGAGCGCGAGATTCACGAAAAACGTCGTCCGCTGGCCGGCGTCGTCGAACGTGATCGCATAAATCTGGGCCAGCGACACGCGGGCGCCGCTTTCCTCGATAGCCAGGGTTTCATAGCGCCGCGCATGTGCCCGTTCGCCCAAGAGCAGCAGGGTTTTGATGAGCGGTTCGTCGACGAAGTTCGTGAGTTCACGACGCGCTTTGGCGTCGCCGCGAAGCACGGCCCAGAGGTTGTCGCCGGGCGAACGGCGCCGGCTTTCGATATGGCGAAGTTGCACGGCGTTTTGCGGCTGGCCGGCGGCGAGGTCCTGGAAAAAAGAGCCGGCGAATCGCTCCGACTCGCGAACGACCAGCCACCGAAAATAGCCCATGTCGACCGGCCCGGCCACGCCGAAGCACAGACACGACAATAGGCCAAATCGAGCGAGCCCGCTGCCGGAGAGCATCGCCCCCGGCTGACCGATCGAGCGCAGTGCGCTCGCCGCCGCAAGCACGCCCGCCGCCGGTAGAAACCAGAGCACCGGCCCGGCGAGCGCCAGCGGCGAGAGCAATCCGAGCACGAAGGCAACCAGCGCCGCCGGACACACCGAGCGATAGGCGGACCCCGGCGCGGGGTTCGCATCATGGGGCAAAGACGGTTGCTGAAAGGTTGCCATGCGACGGGATCGAAAAACGAGAGATCCGACGGGCGAAGAACGAGGATCGCGCTTGCGAGCGCGACTTGCCGGCGTTGACGCGAGTGTCGCTCTGCGCCGCGAAATTGGCGCGGCGCTGGCCGTATTTAAACACATATTCGCCCGAGGGGTCGAATTCCTTGGGCGCCGGCTTCGACAAACCGGCCCCTTCCTTATGAACGACGCTTCGCGAGAGCTGCGCCGAGCGATTCTTTTCGGGCGAATCCGAGCCACATCCGGTCGGGCTCGAGAAAGCCGAGAAACATCGCCGACTTCGGCGTGGGCTGAAACCCGAGAAAGTCTCGCGCCAGCGGAGCGGTATGCAGGGTCATCGCCGTGAAGCCGACCATGATCCAGCCGGTCCAGCACGCGAAGAAAATGCCGAGACCGAGGTCGACCTGTTTGATGAATTTGACCTTCACCCGCGAGATGGCGTCGGTGATCGCTCGCAACAAACCAGCGCTCACGGCGAAGATCGCCCAGAGCGAGAGAAAGTCGGTAAGGTATTGATACGACGAGTCGAAACCATCGAGCAGATCGGCGAGCGGCTCGAAATAGTTTACCGCCAGTAGGCCGGCCGTGATCGTGTTGAACAGCCGGATCACATTGCTCCACACGCCCGCCTTGACGCCGGTGGCGACGACGGCGCCGAACACGACTAAGAGCAATAGATTGATCATGGAAAACCGAAAGTTTGGCGCGACCGACGCCATCGACGGGGGAAATCCACTCGAGGAAACTAGCTCCGCGGCGCGTCCGACGCGCCCCCCGACGGGCGTTCCTCGCTTGCGCCGCGCGTAACGCCAAACCTAACATGCTCGCCGTCCCCGAGCAAGCACGGCGACTTTTTGCGAGCCCCTGCCCGCGCTTCTTGGACAGGCCCGTCTCGTTTGCCAGACCCGTCTTGTTGGGACCTCGCGATTCCAAGCCACGGGGAATATTCGCCGCGGGGGAGCGAGCAGTTCTCTCGCGGCCAGCACGACGCGCGTTGGCGTTCCTAACGGAGTTTCCGGCTACAACGAATAAACCTCGGACGACTTCGCGTTGACAGACCGAATATGGCGTCGTCCACCGCGCGACTTCTTGAAAAAGTGTCCTATGTTTCAAATAGGAATTGGAACACTTCCGCCGTCGCGTCGCGGTCATTTGCGTTGAAAATCCGAGAGAAATCCGACACACTGGAAGCATGTCTCATGAGCGCTCGTAAATCGCTGATCCGCTTTTTCGTGGGCCTCGCCGTCGTCGGCGCAAGCGCGGTGGTCGTCGCGAGCACGAACTCGCCGATTCAATCGAATATATCGCCGTACTTTGGCAAGCAACTGGTCGGAAATGTCCAGACCGCCGCCTCGGACTCGCAATCTCAAGCCTTCCAATCGTCTTACGAGCCGACATTTCTCGCTTATGTTAAATCCAAGCTCCCGGAGGGCGTGGCCTTTACCGGAGTCGGCGTGAATCAACTGGACCCGCAACGATTGTACTTCATCTCGGCTTATGCTCCCCGCGTTTACTTTCTCTATGAAGAAACCGGCGCGGTGGACCAAATCGGTTGCACGATCGGCGCGGCGACCACGCCCACGACCGGGGCCACGGTCGGAACGACCTATACCCTGTTTCCCAATGGCAGCCTATGCACCGATCCGCTTTATTCGTCGAACACGGGAATTCGTAGCCTCACTTACCCGTTGCTTAACGGCGACTTCGTGCAATTGCCTACTGTTCAAGCCGGACAGCAACTGGCCTTTTGCATGGCCAATTTGGGCATGAAGGGAATTGAAGGCGGGAATGTGGGCACGAGCGGCGTCCCTTCGGCTGCCTATTCCGGCGGGCCCGCGGCAGTCGCCTACAATGGCGTCAGTCCGATCGACGACTTTCAACATATGATCGCGTTCTTTCCAGACACCACCAGCCAGTACATCATTATTGGTCTCGAAGACTGGTGGTTTGGCGATAAGGACTGCAACGACCAAGTTATCGTCGTCGACGTCGGCCTGACCAACGCCAACGCCTGGCGGTCGGGGAGCGTGATGCCGAAGTAATTCCACCTTTCGAGGGGCGGCACAACAGCCTGTTGAATATTTCAGCAGCCTCCAAAGTCCGACCGGAAAAGCCAACAACTGTTCCGGGCGCCTTTTGTCCGTCCGACTAGTGCTTTGTCACAATTGCAATGACGGGTTGGATTGGTTCCGCGTGCCATGCCCACGGCCCCGCGTGGGCATGAGGACTTCGCGTGGCGTTTGAAAGCATGCCCACTCAAGGCAGTGGGCATGGCACACGCGCAAACCGAATTATCCATCATTTCAGCCGTGAACGAGCACTAGCCGCGTCGCCGGGCCTTCGCCACTCGGACCTTGCCGGCGGCGTCCTTCATGAAAATCGCCGGCTCCAATCGGTCGTCGGTGGCCAGGATTTCATGCACCGCCCGGTGAATCATCGGACTGATTTCGATGAGCAGCAGTCCACCGGGCAGCAGCCGCTCGGCTGCTTCGGGAACGAGCCGTTGAATGACTTCCGTGCCCAGCGGGCCGGCTTCGAGCGCCCATGCGGCTCGAAATCGCGCACATCGCGCGCCAGCGACTGCATCTCCGCCGAGCTCACATAGGGTGGATTGCTCACCACCGCGTCGAACCGCCATTCCGCCGACAGGGGTGTGAAGAGATCGCCGGCATGAAACTCGATGCGACCGTCGACTCCGTGGCGCCGGGCATTGTCCGCCGCCACTTCGAGCGCGGCGCGACTGATATCGATCGCCGTGATCCGGCAGTTCGCCGCATGCTTGGCCAGCGCCACGCTGATCGCGCCGCTCCCGACGCCCACATCGGCCACTCGGGGCTCGGAGCGTCCCTTGAGAAAGTCGAGCGCTTCGACGACGAGCGTTTCCGTTTCCGGCCGCGGAATCAACACATCGCCGGTCACTCGCAGCCGCAACGAATAGAACTCCTTGTATCCCACGAGCTGGGCTACCGGAGCGCCTTTCGACCGCTTCTTCACCAGCTCCCGAAACGCCTTCCGCTCGTCGTCGCCGGTCACGTCGTCGAAGGCGGTGTAGAGCGCGATTCGCGGGCAATTACGCACATGGGCCAGGAGCACTTCGGCGTCGAGCCGCGGGCTATCGGCGCCGTTCTTGCGCAAATAATCGGTCGTCCAAGTAAGCAAACGGCCGAGTGTCCAGACTTCGGTTTCGGCCATGGGGCGATCGGCTCGCTGACGAGTGGAATGTAAATGCGAAGCGCGACGCGGTCTCACCGCGAGGTTCGTGACTGTTATTCGAGGGCGCCAAGCGCGTTGCGCTGCTGGCGGCGGTCGTAGTCGATGAGCGCTTCGGTCACCGGCTGCATGTTGCCCGAGAGAATCGAATCGAGTTTGTACAGGGTGAGATTGATGCGGTGATCGGTCACGCGATTGTCGGGGAAATTGTAGGTGCGAATGCGTTCGCTGCGGTCGCCCGAGCCAACGAGCGTTTTGCGTTCCAAGGAGCGCTTGGCGTGTTCCTCTTGCCGCTTGGCTTCGTAGAGACGCGTCTTGAGCATGCGCAGCGCCTTGGCGAAGTTTTTGTGCTGACTCTTTTCGTCTTGGCATTGCACGACGATATTGGTCGCCAAATGCGTGAGTCGCACCGCCGAGGCGGTCTTGTTGACATGTTGCCCGCCGGGACCGCTCGCGCAGAACGTGTCCTTTCGATAATCGTCGGGCTTGATGTCGATCTCCACGTCCTCGGGCTCGGGGAGCACCGCCACGGTGGCGGCCGAAGTGTGGATGCGGCCTTTTTGCTCCGTGTCGGGAACGCGCTGCACGCGGTGGCCGCCGCTTTCGTATTGCAGCTCGCGAAAGGCGCCTTCGCCATCGACGCCCAAGATGATTTCCTTGAAGCCGCCGAGCTCGGTGGCGTTCATGTCGAGCACTTCCACCTTCCAGCCGCGGGCGTCGGCGTGGTGCTTGTACATTTCATAGAGATCGCGGGCAAAGAGCGCGGCCTCGTCGCCGCCGGTGCCGGCGCGGATTTCCATGACACACCGGCTGCGATTCGCGTCTTCGCCGCCGATCGTCAGATCGAGCAGCTCGTTATAGAGCGATTCGCGTTCGGTGCGTAGTTGCGGCAGTTCGGCTTCGGCCAATTCGCGCAGCTCGGCGTCTTTGCCGGCGAGCATCTCATTGGTTTCGTTGATCTGCTCGTTGAGTTGTTTGAAGCGGCGGAACTTATTGGCCAGCTTGGCCAGCGAGCCATGTTCGCGCGCGGCGGCGGCCATGCGGCCGGCATGCGAAAGCACGTCGGGATCGAGCATTTGCCGCTCGAGCTCCTCGAAGCGAGCGAGCGCGGTTTCGAGTTCCTTGCGCATCGACATAAGATGATTCCGCCATCGAGCAACCCGCGCCGCCGAGCGCTCGCCCAAGCGCCAGCTTTCGCGCGCTGCCGCGGCGCGAGCCACCGGGCCGGAGCGTCGCGCCGACCAATTTATAGAGAATGCCGCCCCGAGGAAAAACGCGAGCTCGGGCGACAATACGCCGTTTGTCGCCTCTCATGAGGCGAGCGCCCTGGCGAGCTCATGGCTCGCGGGACCCGGAGCACGCCTAGGATTCGCTTTTGGCGGGCGCCGCTTTTTTGCCCCGGTTCAGACTAGCATAGCCGGCCGTGGCGAATTTGTTCTTGAACTTCTCGATGCGGCCCGCCGTGTCGACGAACTTGAGCTTGCCGGTGTAAAACGGGTGGCAAGCATTGCAGATATCGACCTTCAACTCAGGCCGAGTGCTGCGGGTGATGAACGAATTCCCACAGCCACATTTGACGGTCGTGACGAAATATTCGGGATGAATTTCTTTTTGCATGGCAGATCGGTCCGACAAAAATTCTTGCGCATGAAAGGGTGAAAGCTCATTATTCTAGCGACTAAGCCCAAACCAGGCAAGCCGACGCCAAGCAATCCCAGGGTCGCGGGACCAGTTCAGCTTTTGCGGGTTGGGGGGTGGATGTGGAAACGTCAATAGGAGAATTCGGGGTTTGTGTGGTAAGCTGGGCGAGGTGGATTTGATCGGTGAACGAAACTTGCTTAAGGAGCGCTAGGCATGGACGCCGCGATGCAGGCCCGCGAGGCCAGGAGGAAGGAACTTTTGCGGGAACTGGCCGAACTGGGAATCGAGGAGATGGTCGAGCAGGGGGCGTTCCTCGGCACGCCGCACTATAGCGTCATCGAGCGGTATGCTATCACGCTCGGCCGCGAGTTGAGCCGTGAAGCCCAAGAGCGAGCGATGCGTGAAGTCGCCGCGAGCTGCCCGACGGAAGCGAACTGCCCCACCTGCGGAGCGTCGTGCCGCGTGCAAACCGCAACGAGGCCGGTCACCAGCCTGGATGGCCGGGTCGAGGTGACCGAGACGACCGCTTACTGCGACCGCTGCCGGCGGTCTTTTTTTCCCTCAGCGGTTGACGTTGGGACTCGATAGCCGCGAGGTCACGCCCGAGTTGACGCGAGCCGTGGTCTGCCTAGCCGCGGAAGTCCGTTCGTTCAAGCGCGCGGAAGTGACCACCGAGCAAGTGCTGGGACACAAAGTTCCCTGCAGCACGATTCGGCGTTTGGTGAAACAGGTGGGCCAGGAACTGGCCGACGGGAAGGCACTGCCGGCGCCCAGCGACAATAAAAAAGTCGTCAAGGAAGTCGTCGTGCCGGAAGCGGCGGTGGTCTCTTGCGACGGCGGCCGCATTCGCACGCGCGAGCCGGGCCGGGGCGCGGCGTCGTGCCGTCGGGCGAGAAAGGCTGGCGCGAAACGAAGAACGCTTCGTTCGAGCGAATGTCTCTCAACCCGCGGCATGTCGCGGACGAAGACGCTTGCCCCGAGTTGCCGACTTCCTTTCGCATCGCGAAAAAAGTGGCGAATATCGCGGAAAAAGCGGTTCCCCGCCTCGATTCGCCCGGCGAAGAATCCGCCGCCGAGAAACCCCGCCGCGTGAAGTACGAAGGCCCGCGGCGCGTGCTGCGCACGGCGCTGAGCAGTATGTCCTGCTCGGAGGATTTCGGCCCGCTGATGCGGCGCGAAGCCCAGCGGCGCCGGTTCTACGATTCTCCTTTACGGGTCTTCCTCGGTGATGGCCTGAACTGGAACTGGTCGATCTGGAAAAAACATTTTCCGACGTTCACGCCCGTCCTCGACTTCATTCATGCGATTCAATACGTTTACCGCGCGGCGCTGGCGCTGGCCGCCAACGATGCGGAGGGTTGGTCGCTCTATCTAAAGTTCGTCACCTGGTGCTGGCAAGGCCAGGTCGATCACGTGATCGACGAGATCAAGCAAGCCTGCCTCGCGCGGGGCATCGACTGGGAAGATACGAAACCCAGTGACGCGGAGAAACCGCTCGTCGACGCCGTGCGGTACTTGACGAACAATCGCCAGCGGATGGACTATCCCAGCTATCGCCGCCTGGGCCTGCCGGTCACCAGCGCCGATGGAGTCGCTGATCAAACAGATGAACCTGCGCGTGAAAGGGACCGAAATGTTCTGGGACGATCCCGACGGAGCGGAAGCGATCTTGCAGCTCCGCGCCGCCGCCCTCAGCGACGACGGCCGGCTCAAGGACTACCTCTCGCAACGCCCCGGCCACCCCTTCCACCGCCGCTCCACCCCCCTCGCCACCGCCGCATAAGCTGAACTGGTCCCCAGGGTCGCTCATTCTTTCAAGATGCCGAGTCTGGTGAGGAGGCGGTCGACTCGGGCGGCGTTTTCTCGCAGAGTTTGGGCGATTTGGGTGCAGCCTAGCGATCGTAGGAGGGTAAGGCCCGCATTGCGGAGCGTGCTGAACGCCTGGGGCGCGCTGCCCTTGCGGATTCGGCAGGCGTCCTCGCCCAGAACCACGTCGCGAACCCAGTGGGACTTGTTTTCGATGCCCCAGTGCCCGCGCCACCAGCCCAGCAGGTCGGCGGCCGAGCCTTTGGGTCGTGGCGCGCTGGAAATGGCATACGCCACTTCGTGGGTCTGAATGCCCTTGCGCCAGGTCGTGCGGTCGAGTCGGCAGACCTGCTCCAGGCCGGGCCAATCCAAGTGCTTCGCCAACCGGGTCGAAGCTTGCAGAGAGCGATGTTCTCGCCGGCCGTGTCCCTTGTTCAACGTTTCGGCGACATCGAGATGGGATTGGCGTTGCTTCTCGTTATAGGGGGGAAAAGGCCGGCTCGAACTCGGCGGCGATGGCCTGCATTAGAGTCGGCTGATTGTCTTTGACCACCAGGAGATAATGCCCGCCGCCGTCGATGATTTTCTGGCAGATCTCGCGCTGACACAGCAGGGCGTCGCCCGTGATGACGCGGCCTTTCAAGACGATCGTTTCCAAGAGTTCCGGCGCGGCGGTGATCTCGTTGGTCTTGCCATCGACTTCCATTTGACTCAAGACATAGCCGGTTTCTTGGTCGTACAAGGACAGCAGATGGGCCGTCCGTCCGTGCGCGTTCAGCACTCCGCACAGGGACTTGCCATCCATCGCGACGGCGGACAACTTTGCCTCATCCACAACCTCGCCCAGTTGCGACTCGACCCATTCTCGCACGCACTGCTCTAAAATCACGGGGTCGAGGGCCAGGATCAGATCACGGAAGGCATTGGCGCAAGGAGGCTTGCGCCAATAGCCCAGCAACCACCAGATTTTTCGGTCCTGCGACGCGATCCAATCGGCGATCGCCTTGTAACCTCGGTGGCCGCAAAGGATTCCGCAAACCACGGTGGCCATCATGGCCGAGAGCGAAAAGCGTCGCCCCCGCCGCCCACGAGGATCGGGAATCCGCGACAAGAAATCGAGCAGACTCGTTGCTTCGGCAGTCGCCATGCAAGCATCTCCAGCAGAATAAAGGTGAGTGGACGCACGTACACACTCATCCTACGCGGGAGACTTCCGCTAGACTAGAACAATGATTGGCCCTGGGATGGCGGGGGCCATTCTTGGCCGGCGGGCGATTGCCCGCTAAGATGAAGCCGTTCGCCCGTGCGCGCAACCGGCGGCGCTCGCGCTGAACTTTCCCGACCGAAGAATCCTTCCGCCCAACGGGCTTCGCGCATGGCGTCTCGCGTCGACATCTTCTTGCGTTACCTTGGCGTGTTCGGGGCGTTTGCCCGCAATAGCCTGGTGCGCGACATGACCTTTCGCGCGAATTTCATCATCGAGACGATCTCGTCGCTCTCCTGGATGTTGATGAATTTCGGGTTCTATGTGCTGGTGTTCAAATACACGCCGTCGCTGGGCCGCGGCGATGGCTGGGGCGAGTATCAATTTTTCATCTTTCTCGCCACCACCATGTTCATCAACAGCGTGGTGCAAGCCTTTTTCATGCCCAACGCCGAGGAGTTCAGCGAATTGATTCGCACCGGAGCGCTCGACTTCGCCCTGCTCAAGCCGATCGACACCCAGTTCCTCGTGTCGCTCAGAAAAGTGGATTGGTCGAGTTTGGTGAATGTGCTGTTCGCGGCGCTACTGCTCGGATACTCGCTATGGAAGCTGGCGATTGTGCCCACGCTATTGCAGATCGTGCTCTATCCGATCTATCTTGCCTGCGGGGTGGTGATTCTCTACAGTCTCACGATCTCGCTGGCCGCCACGAGTCTGTGGCTGGGAAGAAATCAGAACCTCTACGACTTCTGGTTCTATATCACCACGTTTTCCCGCTATCCGATGGAAATCTACACCGGTCCGGTCGGCACTCCGCTACGGCTGGCTTTCACGTTCGTCGTGCCGGTGTTGCTAGTGGTGAACGTGCCGGCGAGGTTGATGGCGCTGCCGCTCAGCGAGCAGTCGTGGCCGCTCGCCGGCTATGCGCTTTTAGCCACGGTCGCGAGTTTCGTGTTTTCGCGCTGGCTGTTTCATCGCGCTCTCGTGAGTTATCGCAGCGCCAGCAGCTAAGCGGCGCGGGCGGCTGAGAAGCCCCTTTTGCCGGAAGTTTTACTCATTTTTCGGGGAGTGTTTGCCATGAGTCGGCCTGTCACGCTGTTCACCGGCCAATGGGCCGATCTGGCGCTTGGAGACATGGCCCGCAAGGCGCAAGACTTCGGTTATCAAGGTCTGGAGCTGGCCTGCTGGGGCGATCATTTCGAAGTCGACAAGGCGCTCACGATCGATGGCTATTGCGCCGGCCGCCGCGATCTGCTCGAACAGCACGATCTCGACGTGCATGCCATTAGTGCGCATCTCGTGGGCCAGGCGGTGCTCGACACGATCGACGAGCGGCACCAAGCGATCTTGCCATCGCGAGTTTGGGGCGATGGCGAACCCGAGGGCGTGAATCACCGCGCGGCCGAGGAACTGAAAAACACGGCCCGCGCCGCCCGGAAGCTCGGCGTGGGCGTGGTCAATGGTTTCACCGGCTCGAGCATTTGGCCGCTGGTGTATTCGTTTCCGCCGGCGCCGCGGGCCATGATCGACCGTGGATTCGATCTCTTCGCCGAGCGATTCAATCCGATTCTCGATGTGTTTGGCGAATGCGGCGTGCGGTTCGCGCTCGAAGTGCATCCGACGGAAATCGCTTTCGACTTTCACACCGCCCGGCGGGCGCTCGAAGCGGTCGACGAGCGCGAGGAATTCGGCTTCAACTTCGACCCCAGCCATCTTGTCTGGCAAGGGGTCGATCCGGTCGAGTTTCTTCGCGAGTTCGGCGCGCGGATTTATCATGTGCATATCAAGGACGCCGCGGTATCGCTCGGTGGTCGGTCCGGCGTGCTCGGCAGCCATCTCGACTTCGGCGATCCACGCCGCGGTTGGGATTTTCGCTCGCCCGGCCGAGGTTCGGTCGACTTCGAGGCGATCATTCGGGCACTCAACGAGATTCGCTACGATGGACCGCTCTCGGTCGAATGGGAAGACCCGGGCATGGATCGCGAACACGGGGCGCGCGAGGCGTGTCAGTTCGTGCAGAACCTCGATTTCGCTCCCAGCCGGCAGGCGTTTGACTCGGCGTTTGCCGAGCGATAATCGGGGCGCCAAGGGAGTTCATCGCGCGGGCGAGCATGGTATGCTGGAATAGATTGCTACTGCCGATCCTAGTCGGAGCGAGGTGACGCCATCGGCGCCCCGGTTTTTCACTTGGCGTTTCCGCTTGGTTTGCGTTGCCGCGGCTTGACTCGGGCCGGGCGGTCGATCGCGAGGCTTGCGCCGGCACTGCTGTTTGTCGCCATCGCTCTTTGCGCCGCGACGCACGCCGCCCGCGCGGGCGATACCACTGGCTCGGCGAGCGCCGGCGATGCCGTTCCCCCAGCTACGCGCCAATGACGCCATTGCCTCGGCGCGCTCCATGCTCCATGCCCGCTATACGGGAGAGCTCGACACATTGGCCCAATCGCTCGAGCGTCAAGGGCTTGCCGGGCCAGCTAGCGAAGTGCGCAGCTGGCTCCCGCCGCGCCCGCCCGATGTCATTACGTTGTTCGTGTTGCCCGACGAAGCGCCCTGGTCGCTGCCCGAACCGGCGGCTTGGCTCGGCGAGTTTCGCAAGCTGCGCGAAGCGCGGGCCGAGGATGTGTTTGCCCTGGCGCGAGGCGGTCGCGGCCCGGCGCTCGTCGTTGGCAATGGAGTTGGTGCTCGAAGCCGCGCACGAAAATCCCGAACATAAGGAAGCTCGCCGGCTGCTGGGTTATGTCCAGGCGCCCAAGAGTCGACAGTGGCGCCGGCCGTTTGCCATTCACCAGGCCGGCGCCGGCAAGACCTGGCACGCCCGCTTCGGCTGGATTCCCAAAAGCCATGTCGCAAAATACGAAGCCGGCGCCCGCTACTTTCAGAATCGGTGGATCAGCGACGAGGAAGATCGCCGCCTGCATGCCGAAATCGAAAACGGCTGGCGAATCGAATCGGCCAACTATGTAATCACCACGAACCACGGGCTCGAGCAAGGCGTCGCACTGGCGGAGCGGCTCGAGCGATTTCACGACTTTTGGGAATGTTTATTCATCGGTTATCTCGAAAAGCCCGATCACTTGGCCGCGCGCTTCGCTGGCAAGGGACTTGCCCCGCGCGACGCTCAGAAGCACGAAGTCGCTTATTTCCGTGATCGCGCCGGCTATAACGACTATCTCCGTCCGCATCAGCCGCAAATCGATATCACGCTCGGACTCTATTCCGACCGCCAACGCCGCGCCTATTTCTTCGCCGGCAATGAGCAGCAGGCTCGACTCGTTTACCACGAGGCGACGCATCAACTGTTTTACGAAGCGGTTCCGTCGGCGAAGGATGTCGGCCAGCGAAACAATATCTGGATCGCCGAGGGCATCGCCTGCTATTTCGAATCGCTCACCCAGAGCGCGCCCGACCGCTACACGCTCGGAGGACTCGACGCCGGCCGCATGCCGGTCGCCCGCCAGCGGTTGCTTGTCGAAGGCGTGTACACGCCGCTCGCCGAGCTTGTCGCCTACGGCCTCGACCGACTCAAGGGCGACCCGAACATCGCCAAGCTTTATACTGAATCGGCCGGCCTCGCCACGTTTCTCATGCATGATCACTTGGGCCGCTACCGCCCGGCGCTGACCGAATATCTGCGCGCCGTCTATGCCGGCCACGCGACCGAACGGACGCTGGCCGAAAGCACCGGCGTCGACTATCCGGAGCTCGACCGGCAATATCGCGAATTTTTATCGGCGCCCTAGCGAGCCCGGCGCGGGCTTAAAAAGGTATTTGATTTTCATGGCGACACTCACGGATTCATCGTCGCGGCCCACCGTGATCGACGCGGTGCGACTGGCGCCGCAAGACAATGTGGCGGTGGCCGCGCGGCCGCTCGCCGCCGGGCATCGGCTGCATGAAGATTCCGCCGGTCGCCAACCGGTCGTGCTCGGCGAAGCGATTCGCCCGGGCCACAAGATCGCGCTTGCGGCCCTGGCCACCGGCGATCCGGTGATGAAGTACGGCCAGATCATCGGCTTCGCCACCACCGCGATCGCGCCGGGCGAATGGGTCCACGGCCACAACCTCGCGGCCGGCGAGTTCACGCGCGACTATGCCGCTTCCACCGCGATTCCGCCGGCGCCCGAGCCGATCGTCGGTCGCGAATTTCTGGGCTACCGCCGCGCGAGCGGCAAAGCCGGCGCTCGGAATTACCTGGCGATTATTTCCACCGTGAATTGCTCGGCCACGGTATCGAAGCATGTGGCCCGTCAGTTCACGTCCGAGATTCCGCGGCAGTATCCGAATGTCGATGGCGTGGTGGCGTTTACCTATGGTGGCGGCTGCGGCATCAAACACGCCGGCGAGTATCATCAGTTGCTCAACCGAGTGCTGGGCGGCGTGGCTCGGCATCCGAATGTCGGCGGATATCTGCTGATCGGGCTCGGCTGCGAAGCCGTGACCAGCGGCTACCTGCTCGATGATCAGCGGCTTGTGCGGATCGATCCCAAAGGACTTGCCGGCGCTTCGCTCCCCGGTCGCCCTCCGGTGTTGAGCATGCAAGATTTGGGCGGCACTCGGAAGACCGTGGCCCGGGCCTTGGAAGTCGTTCGCGAGATGCTACCGCGGGTGAACGATGTTCGCCGCGAGCCGATTCCCGCGAGCGAGTTGATCTTGGGAACCAATTGCGGCGGGTCCGATGGCAATTCGGGCATCACGGCGAACCCGGCGTTGGGCGTGGCCGCCGATATGCTCGTGGCGGCTGGCGGAACCGTGGTGCTGGGCGAGACCAGCGAAATCTATGGCGCCGAGCAACTCCTCACTCGCCGCGCGCTCACGCCCGCCGTCGCTCAAAAGTTGATCGACCGGATCCACTGGTGGGAATGGTACGCCGGCGTGTTCGGCGGCACATGCGACAACAATCCCTCGCCCGGCAACAAAGAAGGCGGCCTCACGACGATCCACGAAAAATCGCTCGGGGCCATCGCCAAGGGCGGCTCGACGGCCTTGGCCGATGTGTTTCTCTATGCCGAGCCGGTCACGACGCGCGGGCTCGTGGTCATGGACACCCCGGGGCTCGACCCGGTGAGCGTCACCGGCATCGTGGCTGGCGGGGCGCAAGTGATGGCGTTTACCACCGGCCGCGGCAGTTGCTTCGGCTGCAAACCGACGCCCTCGATCAAGATCGCCACGAATACGCCGATGTATGAACGCATGATCGACGACATGGATCTCGATGCCGGCACGATTCTCGCCGGCCGCTCGACCGCCGACGTGGGCCGCGAAATCTTCGAGGAAGTGCTTGCCGTGGCCAGCGGCAAGAAAACCAAGAGCGAGCTGCACGGAATCGGCGAGGAAGAATTCGTGCCCTGGCCGCTCGGGCCCACGCTGTGAAATCGCGGGTCGCCGCCCGAGGTCGTCGCGAAGAACTTCGCGCGTAGGCGATGCGCATCGTGAGCCCGCCATCGATCACCACGGTTTGGCCCGTGATGTAATCGTTGGTAATCAGTTCCCGCGCCGCGGTGGCCACTTGCTCCGGCGTGCCTTCGCGGTGCAGCGGCACGCGATGCTCCAGATTGTGGCGCTTCGTGGCCTCGGTCATGCTGTCATGAAACCGAGTGCGAATGATGCCGGGCGCAATGCAGTTGACGCGAATATTGTCGTCGGCAAATTCGCGGGCGAGCGCCCGAGTCATTTGCGGCAAGGCGCCTTTCACGGTTTGATAGGCCACGTTGGTCGACACGCCACGAATCCCGGCCGTCGAGGAGACCAGCAATATGGCCCCCTCTTTCTTGGCCCGCATCGCGGGAATTACTTCGCGGCAAAGATAAAAAGCGGCATGCACATGGATATCGAACGCGGCCAGCCAGTCGCGCGGATCGAGCGCCAGTAGTCCGCCATTGACCGGGCCGCCGGCCGAATGCACCAGCACATCGACCGCGCCCAGCTTTTCGGCCACGGCGCGGGCCGCGGCCATCGCTTCCTCGGCCACGGCGCAATCGGCGGCGATGAATAAACTCTTGCGGCCCGCTTGCTCGATGCCGCGGAGCGTGGCTTCGGCCTCGGCGTCGCGATTTCGGGCAATGATGGCCACATCGGCGCCGGCGGCGGCCAGCGCCAGGGCGGTCGCGGCGCCGATTCCCTTGCTGCCGCCCGTGATGAGCGCGATTTTGTGAGCGAGGTCCATGCGAAAAAAGCGATTTCCATCGCCGGGCGAAGAAATTTCGAGACGATCGCGCGGCTTAGCGCGGAATCTCGAAGAACGATTGGGTCTTCACCAGGGCGTAATCATCGGGAAATGTGTGAAACGCCTGGACAAGCAGGCTCCGATCTGCGCGATTCGACATTGATATAGCTCAGCGCCCCCAGCGCCATGCGCCCGCTGGAATCAAAGCGGTGCAGCAAGCCTTGTCGCTCGCCATCGTAGGCTAATTCTTGTTGAAACGTCCAAAAAACTTCCGGATCGACCGGCTCGAGCTGAAAGCTCATATGATACCGGGCGCCGCCGCGGCATTCCACCTTGTCGCTGCCTTCGCCCTTGAGGCGGCAAGAGATCAATCGCCGCAATTCAGGCAGCGGATGATGCGCGCTGGTGGCGACTTCCGTGAGCGTTTGACCTTGATAACGCCAATTCACCACATGGCCGGCGCTGGTGATGTTGATCGTGGCCTCGTATCCGGCTCGCTTGATCGTTCGCGAGCCATGCACGGTGAATAGTTCCGGATGCAGGGCGCGGCCATACAACTGAAACACCAATTCCGCGACTTTCGGCCTTACGGACAACACGGCGGCAATTCCTTTTCTAGCGCATCGACGCAATTTTTTCCGCGGACCCCGCCGGAACGTGTCCGCGGGTTTTCCGCATCACCTGTCCCACGGATTCCCGCGAGAGCTCATCCGCGAAATATCCGAATAACTCATGAAGAAGCATCGCCGCCGGCGAGTGCGATCGTCGATGGCGATGAACTTGATGGAGCCTATTATAAACTTGAGTCCTCGCGGCACAAAGAGACTTTTTTTGAGCCGCGTCCCCAGAACGCTTCGAGCGCGCTGGAGCGCAATAGCACTTGACTTCGACGCGCGCCGAAGCCCGAGCAATGCTAGCAATCGCGCGAGCGAACCATGCGACGCGCTTCATGCAATGCGCTTCATGCAATGCGCCGAGCGATGGCGCGGGCCGATGGCGGCGCGATCAGAGAAGTCCGACGAAGATGTTGTACAGCGCATGCGCTCCCGCCGCGACACCGAAGCCGCGGTACACGAACAGCACCGAAAAGAACACACCGGCCAGAAACCGAAACGTGAAGCTGTAGATCTCGAGCGCATCGCCCTCGGCGCCGACATAATGCGCGGCCGAAAACACGACGCTCGTCAGCGCGATCGCCACCAGGGCGCGCAAACGTTCGGCCCCGCCCAGCGATAGCCACATCGCGCTCACCAGCGGCAAGAGCGCGAGGCGAAAGAGCGCTTCTTCGTAAATGCCCGCTCCCAAGAAACCGATCAAGCGCGAAACGACCGACCAGCCGCCAATGTCGAGCCATGTGGCCGCCGCCGCCATGTGTCCGCTCGCCGCTAGGCGCCCGTTCATGGCGGTGGCCACCAATCCCGGCGCGGGCCAGCCCCACCAGCGCGAGCCCGAGCAGGCAACATTCGAGCGTCATGCCGTAGAGCACCATCGCCGAGACCCGCCAGCAGTCGCGATTCAAATGATGCCAAGCCAAGAGCAGGGCCACGGTCACCAGCGGAAGCAGGAAATACTGACCGAAGCCGACCCAGCCCAAGCATTCGCGCAGCCATACATCGGCCCCGTTGCGCATTGCCGCGGGCCAAGCAGCACCACGCCGGCCTCGTAGGTGGCCAGCGCCGGAAAGATAAACGCCAGACTCACCAACGGTCGGCGCGATTCACGCCAGTAATCGGCGTCGAACCACTGCGGCAATCCTGAAAGTTCGCGGCCAGACATCGCGGAATTCGTGGCGAGTTTCGGTTCGAAGAATAGTCCAGGTCGGCGATCCCCATCGCTTGACAGAAAGCCAAGCGGCGGGAGGCGCTCGTATTCATTCGACCGCCGGGCCGCCGAGGCTTGAACCTCGGAGCGCGGCGCAAGCGGCGCATCCGTCAGAGGCGGCGCGCGGACATTCCGAAGATAGTTGCTTTTCCGACACTGCGGGACCATGCTTACACATGCTTCAGGCACGCTTCGGTCCGTCGACCTCCCCAAAAACCCTGGCCTTGCGAAAGGTTCCCCATGCCATCGTCTCGATTTTCCTCGCTGTTCGCTTCCTTCAGCGCCGCGCTCGCAACCGGGCTGCTCGGCGCGGGCTTCTTTCTTCTCCCAGACGCAAACGCCGTCGCAAACGCCGCCGATTCGGCGCCCGGCGCCAAGCACGACGCGTCGCTACCCCGCGCCGTGGGGCGGCGTGGTGCGCGATGATCCTCGCTTCGATCGTCTCGTGCCGCCCGACGCCAAGGTGATGCTCCTGGCCGATGGCTTCCTCTGGGCCGAAGGGCCCGTCTGGTCGCGCGAGGGCGGCTTTTTGTTGTTCTCCGATATTCCCAACAACCGGATTATGAAATGGAGCGAAAAAGACGGCCTCAGCCTCTTCATGAAGCCGTCGGGCTACACCGGAGTCACGACCTATAGCCGCGAGCCCGGCGCGAACGGCCTCACATTCGATCGCGAAGGCCGGTTCGTGGCCTGCGAGCATGGCGATCGGCGAATCTCGCGGCTCGAGAAAAACGCGGGCAAGCGCACCCTGGCCGACAATTACCAAGGCAAGCGATTCAATAGCCCCAACGATTTGGTCTACAAATCCAACGGCGATCTCTATTTCACCGATCCCTTTTATGGACTGCCGCAACAGGGCAACGATCCGACACGGGAACTCGACTACTGTGGCGTGTTTCGCCTGGGGACCGATGGCCAAGTCACCCTGCTCGCGCGCGATTTGACCCGGCCCAATGGCATCGCCTTCTCGCCCGACGAGAAGACGCTCTATGTGGCCCAGTCCGACCCGGAGAAGCCCTATATCATGGCCTTTGAAATGGCCAGCGATGGCACGCTCGGCGCCGGCCGGATACTGTTCGATTACACCGCGATTCTCAAGAGCGGCAAACAGGGCAGCGCCGATGGTCTCAAGGTCGACCGCGAGGGCAATCTTTTCGCCACCGGGCCAGGCGGAGTGCATGTGATCACGGCCAAGGGCGAACACCTGGGCGCGATCGAAACCGGCGACCTCACCGCCAATTGCGGCTGGGGCGGCGATGGCTCGACACTCTACATGACCGTCAACAGCAAACTGATGAAGATCGATACCATGACCAAGGCCGATCGGATGCCCTGAGCGCGAACCACGGCGGCGAGCCGATTTCCCGCCGGCGGAAACATCGGCGCGGGGCCGCGCGGCCTCGCGCCGCTCAGCGGCTGGCGCCTTGGAAAAAGCGGCGATCGATCTCGCTCCGGCCGATTTCCGTATAGTATTTCGTGAGCTCGATCCGCAGATCGCGCGGGTGAAGTTGACTTTGCTCCCAGCGTTCGAAGAGTCCCGCGTGAATCCGCTGATACTGCTTGGCCGCGGCGGGGTTCGACTCGGGATCGCGAAAGGCCGCCATCGCTTCCTTGAATCGGCCGCTGGCGCCGTAGGCAACGTCGTCGAGTGTCTCGACCACCGCGGCCGCCCGCGCCGCGCTCACCAAGTCCATCTCCGTGCTCACGCCCGCGGCATGCGCGAGCGCTTCGGCGAGGAGCCGATTGTTCTTCGAGGCCGCGGCCACCTTCATTCTCAGCGATTGAAACAAGTCGGGCGCGAGCCGCAGCCGGGCGACCGCCAAACGGGCGGCGAAGTAATCGTAGATCGACTCTTCCACTTCGCGCTGCGGTTCATAGGTCGGCGCCTTGCGGCCAATGACGCGCATGTTGCTCGAAAACAGCGCGCCCGAGGGAGACACGAAATCGGCGCCGAGCGACATGCCGAGCGTCTTCATGTTTTCGGCCGTGAGTCCGCCGGCGGTCGATTCCGAGATCGGAAAGAATTCCTCGCGCGGGCGGCCGGTTTCGAGTGCGCAAAGCAGCAACAGCCCGGCGCAGTAGGTATGTACTTTCTTTCCCTTGAGCGGCTCTCCGATCAGCTTGAGCACGCGATCGGTGCGAAAGTTCAGGTCGAACTCCGAGGGATTGCCGATCACGGCGGCGGCCGCCTCGCCCATTTGCTTGGCGACCTCGGGGTCTTGGTGTCGCAGAAACACGAAGTGCCGCGTGCGCTTGAGAAACGCCTCGACGTTCGTGGCCGGAATGCTCGTGCCTCGCTCGGGCAGATCGACCACCACGAGGCGGCCGCGGCCATCGGCGCCTTTTTCCCACGCCACGACGCCCACATGGGTAAACAGTCCCGGCGAAAGATCGGTGAAGAGATTGTAGGGCGAAGGATTTCGCATCAGCAGCCAGTCGCCCGCGCGCACCGAATAGCGCCGAGCGATAGCGCGGCGTCTTGCGACACACCGGCCGCGATGCGGCTATCGAGCCAACCGAGCAGCTCTTGCCGCCGCGATTCCCAAGCGGCGTCGAGCGAGCGAGGACCCAGACGCGCGAGCGCGGCGCGCAGTCGAGCGGCGGTGATGTCCGGCGGCGCGAGCGAGCGGTCTTGGCCCGGGCGCGGGTCTTGTGGCAGGCCGATGCGGCGAATCGTATCGGCCGCCATCACCGTGAGCCAGGCCGGGGAGCGCGACTGCGACGAGCGCTCGACAAACGCGCCCAGCTTCGGCAAGACTTCGGTTTCGCCACTCGCGGCGATCAGCTCGAGCGCGCGACCTTGAAGCGCGGCGAGCGAGGCGCCGAGATTGGCCGACGAACCGGCGCCGAGCAAGAGATCGGTCGCGGCGATCGCTCCGATATCCGACTTATAACGAATCAGCGATTCAATGAGCCGCTGCCGTAGGGCGGGCTGAGTGGAGATTTTCTCCGCGGTGTTGCGGAGCACGTCATATTCCATAAAACGCAGCCGACCCGAGGCGTCGATCAATAGACCGCAAACGCGCAAATAGTTTCGCGGAGCGCGGCGATCTTGCGGCGCCGATTCGGTCGCGGCGGCCGCCGCGGCGACTTGAGGGCCCAGCGCGAGTGTGTCGCTCAGCCGCGCGTCGACTCGATGCTTGGCCGCGAGAAAGCGCTCGACCGCCGCGAGCGAGGCGCCTGCGTCGGAAGTTTGCGTGGTGATGAGCAAACGCGTGGCGGCGGCTTCGATGCTTTGCCCCGCGCGAGCCAGCCGGTCGAGCGACACGGTCTTGAAAGCCGGCCCGTCGTGAGGCGTCGCCGCTTCAAGCTCCGCGACCCATTGGTTGAGCAGTTCCGCGGCCTGGCAAGCGCCGGACCAAGACACGCCGCCCGCCGCGGCGGAGATCAAGAAGATACAAGCGAGCAGGCGCCGACAAAACCGGCGTTGCAAGAACGAATAAAAGAATCGCGACACGGCGTATTGTTCCCCGAGGCAAACACAGGCGGAATCGGAATTATCCACCTATAGCCTGGAGAACTCGGCAAAGCCAGCGTTTTATCGCGTTTCTCGCGATTCTCACGCCGCGCCGCGCGATGTCTTGCGGCGGCGAAATGCCCACCACAGCCCCGCGAAGCCTAGACCGCAGAGCGCCAGGGAACTCGGCTCGGGCACGGCGCTCAGCGTCACCACCACATCGGCGCCGGGGCCGGAGAGGCCCTGACCATAGGACACCGTGGCGGTCATGTTCGCCGGCAAGCCGGTAATCGTCGGGCTGAATGTGCCGTTGGTCGTCGTGGGATCGATCACGAGAAAGCTCAGACTCTGCCCCGCGGTGAGCCCCAGACCGCTGGCGCCGATCAGATTGAGCGTTGCCCCGGCGCCGTTTCCACCCGGCCCGTCGAGATTCACGACACCCGAGGTCACCGCCAAATAATCGGCCTTGAGACTGCTGACCGACTGCCCAGGCGACCAACCCGCGACGCCGGTGGCGCTCGAAAGGCTCACGTCGAAAACCGCTCCCGGCGCGAGAGTGACGGCGGAATTGCCACCGGCGGTGGCGGCGACCGTGAGCGGGCTTTGGGTCGAGCCATTGGACGGGCTGTAGCCGGGAATGAAGATCCCGCCGGAGCTCACCGTCACGCCGCCGCTGGTAGCGGCCAGATCGATCGTGCCCACGCCGCCGAGCGAACCGCCACTGGCCACGGCGATCGCGGCCGCGTTGAAGTTCGTGCCGTTGACGTAGAGCGTGCCACCCGCGCCGACCGAGGTGGCGCCGGTGTAGGTGTTGGCGCCGGTGAGCGTGAGCGCCTCCGCCCGAGCCCGGCGTGATGGCGCCCACGGCGTCGACCACCGCCAGCGTGCCGCCGACGCTCGTGAGGGCCGAGGCGAAGGTGACGCTCTGGCCGTTGGTGTCGATGCTGATCGGCTGATTGGCGGCGGCGCTGAAGCGGCCCGAATAGTCGAAGTTGTTGGCGGCCGAATATTGCAGGGCGCCGCCGCCGAAGACGATGCTTCCCGGATTCGAAGCGGCCGAATTGCCCAAGGGCCCGCTGGTTCCGGCGGTCTCGGCCGAGCCGACATTCAAGGTTCCGGCGTTGATATACGTGGGGCCGGTGTAGGTGTTGGCGCCGGTGAGCGTCAACAGGCCGGGTCCTGACTTCGTGAGGGCGCTCGAGCCGCCGTTGTCGGCGATTGTCGACTGGATCGTCAGGCCGGCGCCGGTGTTGTATTGGTTCACGATGATATCGCTCGTGACAATCGAACTGATGCTCGCCGGCTCGCCCGAGGTGATCGTGCCGCCGGTGATGGTTTCCAGATTGGCGCCCACGCTGGGCGTGACCAAAATGCCGCCCGACTGAATGATGTTCGTTCCGCTGAGCGTCACGGTGGCGGCGACGCTCGATCTGTTGAACTCGAGGCTGTTGGTCGCGGAACCGCTGGCGATGGTGTTGTTCGCCAGGGTGACCGTCGTGTTATTGCCCACGGCCCAAGTGTCGTTGGTGAGCGAGAGGGAAGGCAGGGCGGTGATGGCGCCGAGAGCCGCGCCGGTCGCGGCGCTGGTGGCCCAGCCGGTCCCGCCGTTGACCGTGGCCCAGCCGCCGAGGATCGAGCCGGCGGTGTTGGCGCTGGTGGTGGTGACGGAGCCGGTCGTGGGCAGGGTGATGTCGAGCGCGCCGCCCACGTTGCGGCCGATGCCGCCGCCCGTGTTGACCCCCGCGAACCCGTTCGTCTGCGTGTTGTTGTTCTTTATGACGCCCAACTGGAGCGAGGTTCCGGTTCCGCCGTTGGAATTCACATCGATCGACGACGCGCCGGGAGCGACGGTCAGGCTGGTGAAGATTTGCGACGAGCCGCCGGTCGTGCTGCCGGTTTGAACCAGGGCGCCGCCGCCGAGGAACAAATTGGAAGCCTGGTTGATGATGTTCGTGGCGGCGCCGACGTTTTGATCCAATACGAGAGTGCCGCGAAAAACTTCGGTGTTGCCGGTATAGGCATAGGAAGTCGTGGAGTTGAGGGTCAGCGTGCCGGCGCCCACTTTAAACAGGTTGGCGAATTCCGAGCCCGACGAGGTTCCCGTGATCGGCCCCGATAGGGTCACGCTGTTGCCCGCGGTGTCGAATGTTCCACCTCCGGCGCCCAGGGCAATGGTGTTCGTCAGTGACATCGGAGCGCCGAATTGAAGCGTGCCGCCATTCATGTTGATCGCATGCGCGCCGAGTTCCGCGGAGCTGCCGACATTGACAATGCCTTGATTGATGTTGAGGCCGCCGGTGAAGCTGGTGGCGCCGGTGAGCATCAGCTCGCCGGGACCAAAGGTGGTGAGTCCGCCGGAGCCGGTGATCGCGGTCGAGATCACGCCGCCGGCGAGGCTAGTGTAAACCGTGCCCTCGGCGGCGCCGAAATCGAGCGTGCCGGCGCCGGTGATCGCGCCGCCGTTGAGAATCAGGCCGGCTTGGCCGGCGCCGTTGCCCAGCGCGAGCGTTTGCCCCGTGGGCACGGCGATCGTCGCGGTGTCGCGAAGAGCGAAGGCGGCGCCGCCGCTGGAGAGCGTCGTGTCGGCGGTGTTCGACACAACCGAGGTGTTCGTCGAACTGCCGAGCGAGCCGGAGTAGCTCGCGACCTGGAAGCCGGTGGTAGTGCTGGCGAAGGTGAGGAAATCGCCCGACTGGGCGGGCCCGTTGTTCGCGGCCACCATACTCGTGTTCACGATGCCGTTGGTCAGCGTGGGCGCCGCGCCGGAGTTGGTGGAGCTGAGCGTCACGGTTTCACCCGCGCTTGTGCCCAAGTTGGCGGTTCCGCTGCCGGTGGCGATCACGAGCGTGCCCGTTCCGGTGCGAGTAAAGACCGCGGAGCTGGCGCTGCTCGATCCGACGACGAAGCTGAGGCTGGTTTCGTTGCCCTTGTTCACCGCGAGCACGGCGCCGCCGCCATAGGCAAATGTTCCGCCGCTAGCGCCGGTGAGCGACAGCGCCGTGCCTGAGCCAGCCGCCACATTGGGCGTCACTCCGAACGTGGCGCCGACCACCGTCAGCGGGCTGCTGCCGAAGGGCGTGCCACTGGCCACTGACGTCGTCCCAATGAGGGCGCCGCCGCCGGAGACCGTGACTCCGCCCGAGACGGTATTGTTATTGGGCAGAATTTCCGTTCCGGTCCCGAGCTTGGCCAATGCCCATGCACTGTCGTCGGACAACACACCCGCATAGGTTCCCGAGCCATTGGCGACGCCAATCGCAAGACTGCCGTTGTTGTAACCGTTTTGAATTGTAGCGGTTGACGATGTGCTGACCAAGGCGTTGAAATTGACGCCGTTTTCCTTGATGTCAAACGTTTGCCCCGAGGGAATGACGAGCGACGCCATGTTGTTCGCCCACTGGCCGCCGTAGCCCGAACTGGCCTGGAAGCCCCCGCCGATTTGCATCACGGCGCCGGCATTGAGATTGACGTATTGCTGACTGCCGCCGAACTGGCCGCCGGGGATGAGCACCGTGCCCGTGCCCACCCAAGAAGCCGAACTCGAGCCGCCACTAAAGCTGCCCGCGAAGTTCAATTTACCATTGATAATGTAAACGCCCGACTGCGGGCTGCCGTTGTCCACGGTGACGACGCCCGAACCGGCATTGAGGAACGAGGCGCCTTCATTTCCCGTGATCGTGAGGGCGCCGGTGCCAGAATAGGCGAGCGTCGAGCCGCTGGTTCCATTGGCCACGGCGCCGAGGGTGATGTTGCTCGATCCGGTCAAGTCGACCGTGGCGGCGCTCGCGCCGCTGAGCGTGAGCGTGCCGGGCAGGCTCAGCGTGTTTCCCGCGCCGAGCACGGCGATCGTCTGACTGCCGCCCGAGGTGTTCGCCATACTGCCGCCGAGCGTGAGCGTGCTGCCCGAGCCGCCGAGCGTGATGCTCGACGCGCCGGGCGCCGCGAGGCTCACGGCGCCCGCGCCGAGGTTCAGGTTTTGCGTGCCACCGTAGACAAAGCTGCCGCCGATCGTGATCGGGTTGTTGTTGGCCAGCGTGATGGGGCCGGAGCTCGTGTTGTCGATCGTGCCGCCGGTGAGGGTGAATGTGTTGGACGCGGCGCCGAGCGCGGTGGTGCTATTGAGATCAAGCGCGCCGTTGGAAAGCGCGACCCCGCCGGTGTAAGTATCGGCGCCGCTCAAAAGCACGCTTCCGCCGGTGACCGTCAGACCACCCGAGAAACTATTGGCGGCGGTCATGCTGACCGATCCACCGCCGACCGACATGCTGCCGCTGAAGCTATTCGCGGCGCTGAAGGTAATTTGCCCGGCCGAAGTCGAGGGCACGGTCACGCTTTCGACGCCGCTAATGGCGCCCGAAAGGGTCAGGCTCGTGCCGACCGCGGCCGAAATCGTGGTGTTGCTCAAGAGCACGATCGGCGTCGAGATCGTGTTGTTGTTCTTGAGGTTCGACACCGTGGCCGACGTGCTGTAGTAGGTGTTGTCGAGATACAAGGGGCCACCCGAGCCGGCGGCGATCGTAAACGTGTCGCTACCGGTGTTGTTGAAGGTCAGGCTGCCATAATGCGGCGAACCATTGAGATTCACCGTGATCGGGCCGGTGATGCTGTCGCTGTTGTTGAAGGTCACCACGTCGCCCGAAATGCCGGGCACGCCGCTACTCCAATTGGCGCTTTGCGTGGCGTCGGCGGGTGTGGTCACTCCGATAAAGTTGGTGGTGATCGGCGCGCTCGCGGCAACGGTCAACTGCAGGGTCGTGACACCTGAATTCGTTGTTTCGCCGAGGGTGTAGTTTTCGCGAGCGGGGGCGGTGGGGTCGGTGAAGTCCGAGGTGGGCAACGCGCTGCCGCTGGGAAAGGTTATCAGGTTGTATACACCGCTTTGACTGGCGCTTGCCCCAAAGTGATCGGCGCGGTTCCCGAGCCGCTGAACGTCGAGCCAGCGCCTGTCACGTTGATCAGGTCGCCATTGCCGGTGGGCGTCGTCAGATCGAAATTGAGCGTCGTGTGCGAGTTGAGCGACAGGGCGTTGACATCGAGCGTGCCGAAGGTGGCGGTCGGGCCGCCGGCGATATAAATACCGCCGGGAGCGATCAACGAACTATTCGTCCCGCTGGTGAGCGAGCCGGCAATCGTGGCCTGGGCGCCGGTGATGAGCGTGGCGCCATTGAGCGTGACATTGCCGGCGCCGGTGGCCGAGCCCGATGTGTTGCTCAGGTCGACCGTGCCGCCGCTGAACACCGTGGGGCCGTTGTAGCTGTTGCCAGTGGGTGAGGTGAGCGAGAGCGTGCCGGTTCCGCTATAGGTGAGACTGCTCGCGCCGCCAACGCCGCCATCGGTGATCGGGCCGGTGAAGGTGACAGCGCCCGAGCCATTGATCGTGTTCGAGAAACCGCTGCCCATGGCGTAGCCCGCGGGCGCGAGCGTGCTGCCGGTTCCGGTTCCGATGTTGGCGGTGATCGTTTGCGAGGCGCTGGAATTGTTCGTCAAAACGCCGGTCGCGAGGGTCGTGCCCGAGCCGTTGAGGGTGATGGTTTGCGTGGCGGCGTTGTCGGTCACGGCGCCGGAGCCGAGGTTGAGGTTTTGCGTGCCGCCGAAGCTGAAGTTTCCGGCGATCGTCACCGGATTGTTGGTCGAGAGCGTGACCGCGCTGCTGGAAAAGTTATTGAGGGAGCTACCGCTGGCGAGCGTCAGCGCGCCGGTTCCGAGCGCCGAACTCGTGCCGCCGCTTCCGGAGTTGTCGAGCCCCAGTCCGCCGCCGTTGACCGTCACGCCGCCGGAGAATGTGTTGGCGCCGGAGAGCACGAGCGTGCCGGTTCCGTTGACGCTCAAGCTGTTGGCGTTCGCGCTGGAAATGACGCCGGAAACCGTGAGATCGGCGCCCGAACTATTGCTGCTGGCCGTGATGTTGAAGTTCTCGTTTCCGGTCCAGGCGAGCGGAGCGCTGATCAACGCGGGCCCGGGATTCGTGGCGCCGGTGTTGTAGTTCACCGCGCCATCGAGCGTCAGTGTGCCGGCGCCGGTGACCTGGGCGATGCTCGTGGCCGAGGAGGCGCCACCCAAGTTCAAGGCGCCGATGGTGTCGTTGGCGTTCATTATCAGCGAACTGGTGATGCCGCCCGCGCCCGAAGCGATCGTCACCGGAATGGGGCTTGTGCCCGCATAGTAACCGAGCACATTGGCGGCGCCGATCGTCAGCGAGGGATTGGTGACACCGGACGCGGCGCTGGCGGTAATTGTCACCGGGCCGGAGCCGAGAACACCGGCGGAGCTCGCGGTGACATACCCATTGCCGACGATGGTGCCGCCGGAATAGGTGTTGGCTCCGCTGGCGTTGGATATGGTCAATTGGGAGTAGCCGCTGATCAAGGGCCCACCCAGCGAGAGCACCGCGTTCGAGGGGCCCGAAATCGAGCCCGTGATGGACGAGGGACCGGCAAACGACGAGATACTGGCGCTGCTGCCGAGCGTGATCGGGCCTGCCCATATAACGCCGTTCTGCAACCGCAGGGCGCCGAGGTTGCCATTGCCTTCCGAGTACCCGACGCCGTTGATCGTGAGCGCGTTGCTATAAGGCCCGCCGCCGTTGACATAAATCTGGCCACCGCCGGAGCTCGTGCCATTGATCACGATCGACGGCAAGCTACCTGGAGTGGTCGAGCCGAACGCGCTCGTGGCGCCGGCGGATAAACGCCCGCTGTCGAAGACCCAGGTTCCGGTAAAGGCACTCAGCGAGCCACCGAAGCTAATGCCGTTGTTGGCCCCATTGACGATGATGCTGCCGTTGCCGGAAATCTGGTTGTTCACCCCGATGCCGCCGTTTTGCAAAATCAGCGATCCGTTGTCGGTGATCGCGCCGCTAGTGGGCATCGAGAAGCCGTTGGTGAAATTTCCGACTTGAAGCGCGGCGCCGGAATTGATGGTCAGCGTGCCCGTGCCCGCGATGTTGCCACCACTCGCGAGCACAAGGCCACCTGTTCCCGCGATGGTGAGATTGTTGGCGCCCAAGGACAGATTGCCGCCGAGCGTCAGCGTGTCGCCGGTGAGCGAACCGGTAGCATTGGTCACCGGCAGGTTGGTGTTGATCGGCGTCGAGCCATTGAGGGTGATGATCGGATTCGCGCCGGACGCCACGGTGACGGCGCCTGTGCCCATGTTGAGCGCGTTCGAGCCGTTGAAAGTAAAGCTGCCGGCCCAGGTTTGCGTCAGACTGCTGTTCGCGTTCGTGATCGCGCCGCCGGAGGTGTTGTCGAGCGTGGCGCCCGAGTTGATCGTCAGGGCCGAGGCGCCGAGCGCGGTCGTGCTATTGAAGTCGAGCGTGCCCGAGAGGCTGGTGGTTCCGGTGAGCGAGTTGGCGCCGGAAAGCAAGAGCGTGGTTCCCGCAGCGACGGTGGTGGCGCCGGTGTAGCTTTCGCTGCCGGTAAGCGACAGGACGCCGACTCCGGCGGTGGTGATGCCGCCGCCGGCGCCGCTGATACTGCCGCCGAGCGTGAGGTTGCCTCCGCCAGGAGTCATCGTGAACGTCTGGACCGCCGACATACTGAATGGATCGTTGATGGTCTCGAGGTTCGTGCCGAGATTGCTGACGCCGCCGGTGAGCGCGAATGCGTTGCCGACGTTGGCGTTGCTCGTTCCGTCGCCGATCACAAAGGCGGCCGCGCCGGAGTTGAACGTGATTCCGGCGATGTTGAAGGCGTTGCTCGTGAGATTGTTATTGAGATCGAGGCCGCCGCTTCCCGTGGCCGAGGTGAAGATCAGCGAGTCGCCGGGATTGGGCACGGCGACGCCGGACCAGTTGTTCGCCGTGTTCCAAGTGTTATCGGTCGTGCCCGTCCAAGTGTCGGTTTGGGCCAGCGCCGCCGAGCAGTGCGCGAGAAAATCGCGCATGACGCCAAGGCGAGGGCTAGCCATTGGCCGCGGCGAGCGAAGCGTAAACGAAACGACAGGGTGTGATGCATTGCAATTCAGCCTGGGTGGGGGGGCAAGGCGTGAACACATGGGCTGCAAGCTCGGCACTGATCGCGGCGCCAATGGGGCGGGAAATGCGGCGGGGTAAACCGGATTTCTCGATTCGTTGGCGGCTCGTCGGCACGGCGCGCGGACCATTAATAAAAAATCGTTGGACAACGTAGGAATGCGCTCACTGTAACCTCGCCGCGCGATCTCCGCAAGTTTTTTCCGAACTTTTTTAGGACGGTCGCGCGGGCGCCCGATAGAAGGGACGGGGGGAGGGGAAAGGGGAGCGTCGCCGTTGCAGCGAGGGCCCGGGCCGGCGCGGCCCTCACCAGGTCATGAACGCGAGCGCCACGAAGACCACGACCATGAGCCCCGTCGTCCACAAAGAAAACCGCAGGGCGTGCCAGAGAATCGGCTCGAGGGTCTCGTGGCGAGTCGCGGCATAAACAAGACTCAGCGACACGATCAGCGGCGCGGCGTACCAGAGTTGATTGTGCATGGTTTATTGACGCCTTGGGGCGTGGGAGCCGAGCGACGCGGCGATCGGAAATGGAAATATAGGGCATCCGCGGGCAATTCGATCAGGTCTTCGCGCCGCCGCCAGGACCTTTCTTGCGATCTTCGGCATTGGGTTCTTCAGGCTCTTCCTCGGCGACCGCCGGCCCGTCGTAGGCGTCGTAGATCGCCAGGATGTTGAGCAGGCCCGCCACCATTGTGTAAACCGAGCCCAGACCGAATTTCAACGCCGGGTTCTTTTCCCAGTTCGACAAATCATCGGGAACTTGCCGCGGGGGAGCCATCGCTCCGTCCCAAAACGGTTCGTGACCCCGCGAGACGAGTGCCGTTTGCACCAAGGCCGGCAGCGCGGGAAGTCCCACGCCGACTTGGCACAAATAAGGCAGCCGCCAATCCTCGGAATGCCAACTGGCGTAGACGACATGTCCCCCGCCAAGCCACATGCCGAAAAAAAACGTGCCCAGGATCGAGACCATGAACAAGAGGCCCTTGGCGGTGCGTCGCTGGTAGAAATGCCCGGCGCCGGGCAATAACCAAGCAAAAAACGCCGCGAGCGAGGCGTTTTTCAAATCGCACGTGGGGCGACACTTCGCTGCGTCGATCGACAAAGTAGCCGCCTCCGCCCGGGGGCAAATAAATTCCGAATCCCGAATTGGTTCCCATGATTCTATCCGCGCGGCCAGGCCACGCCAGCCGAGTTTGGCCTTGCATTCGGTCGCCCGCTCGCGCGGGCCTCGAGCCCGCGGAGCGGTTGAGAGGAGCCCCGCGAGATAATCCCCGCGGGATAAGCTCGCATCGCCCTCTTTCGCCACGATGCCCCCCGATCGGCGTCGTGGCAAACTTGTTTCCGACGGGGCGCGAAACTATCATGGGAACGGCAAAGCGCCTGCGAGGCGCTCCTCGCGACATGCGTTCGTCTCGGGAATCCGGCAACGTGATTAAATTCATAGAAATGAGCGGCAAGACGCTGCTCCGAATCGTGAGCCATGAGGAAATGGAAGCCCTCAAATCGCACGGCATCACGGAACATAGCTTGCTCCGAATCAATCCGCAGGGGGATCTCGAGGTGCGGCAACGGGCCGCCTGGGCCGTGATCGGCGGGCTGCTCGGCGACTACGAAGATCGCGTGCGAAACGCGACCGGCCTCGATTGGGCCTGATTCCCGCGTTAAACCGCGCCATCTAAAACGGTTGCAACATCCGACCCGAAAATCGCGCCCCGCTCGATTTTCACCCAGCAAACTCCCCCTAGATTATCGGGACGTTTGAAATTTGTGACCCGGAGTGGTACTTTCAAGCGGTCAAACGGCCCGCCGCCGACCGCAATGTCCGCGCCGTCGTCGTAACTTCGCGCCGACGCGGCGATTCGGGCATGGAAGGAAAACAGCGCGGGCGCCGCGGGCCGAGAGCCTTTCGGCGAGACGAATTGTCCTGCCCCGGGACGATCCCGGCCGATGAGTGAAATACACAGAGACGCCACCCGAGCGGCCGCGCTCGCCGTCGGCTCCCGGCTCCGGGGGTCGCGAGTGACCCGCGGCCCGCGAGGGCGACGCCCAAAACCGCACACTCCGAGAGAGCCAAACCCGCCGTGCATCTCGATTATTTGCCGGGATCTTTTTTCGGTCCCTCCAACCTCGTCGACCTGCTTCGGCATCGTGCATCGCACCAAGCCCACGATCGCGCATTCCTCTATTTGGTCGATGGCGAAGACGAAGAGATCGTAATCACGTACTCGCAGCTCGATCAGCAAGCGCGCGCGATCGCCGCTTATCTGACCGCTCGCGGGCTCACCGGCGAACGCGCGTTGCTCCTTTATCCGGCCGGGCTCGACTTTATCGCGGCCTATTTCGGCTGTCTCTATGCCGGAGTGGTGGCGGTGCCCGCCTATCCACCGCGGCGCAATCGCTCGCTCAATCGGATTCAGTCGATCGTCGATGATTGTCAGGCGAAGGTGGCGCTCACGGTGGCATCGGTGCTCGAGCGCGTGGAGCTCGTGCTCGACGAGGCGCCCGACCTGAAACGCATCGCTTGGCAAGCCACCGACCAGCTCGACCTGAAGCTCGCGGAGGACTGGCGGCCGCCCGACGTGCATGGCGACACGTTGGCGTTTTTGCAATACACCTCGGGCTCGACTGGCACTCCCAAGGGTGTGATGCTCACCCATGCCAATCTGATGCACAACTCGGCGACGATCGCCTACGCCTTCGAACACACCCGCAGCGGCAGCGCCGTTTTTTGGCTGCCAAGCTATCACGACATGGGCCTGATCGGCGGCATCTTGCAGCCGCTCTATTTGGGTCAGCCCAATGTATTGATGTCGCCGATCACGTTTCTGCAAAAACCGTTTCGCTGGCTTCAGGCGATCACCAAGCACAAGGCGACGATCAGCGGCGGCCCCAATTTCGCCTACGATCTATGTGTGCGCAAGATCACGCCCGAGCAACGGAGCCGGCTCGACCTCAGCCGCTGGGGCTTGGCTTTCAATGGCGCCGAGCCGGTGCTCGCCGAGACGATCGAATCGTTTACCAAGACCTTCGAGCCCTGCGGATTTCGCCGCGAGGCGTTTTATCCCTGCTACGGCATGGCCGAAGCCACGCTCCTGGTCTCGGGCGGCTTTCGCGCCGCGCCGCCGGTGATTCGCTCCTTCGAGTCCCGCGCGCTTGAGAGCAATGAAGTCGTCGATGCGCCGCCCGATGAAGACGGCGTGATCGAGCTCGTGGGCAGCGGCGGCAAGTTGCTCGATCAGCGGCTCGTGATCGCCGATCCCGACACGCTGGCGACCGCGGCGCCGGATCGGGTGGGCGAGATTTGGGTCGCGAGCCCTAGCGTTTCGCAAGGATATTGGAATCGCCCCGAGGAGTCGGCGCATACGTTTCAAGCGTATTTGAGCGACACCGGCGAGGGGCCCTTCCTGCGCACCGGCGACCTCGGCTTTTTACGCGACGGCGAGCTCTTCGTCACCGGACGCATCAAAGACCTGATTATCATTCGCGGCCGCAATCATTATCCGCAAGACATCGAAGCCACGATCGGCAATTGCCACCCGCGGCTGCGCTACGGGCAATTCGCGGCGTTTGTTGCGCCGATCGAGGGTCGCGACCGGCTGGTGATCGTGGCCGAGATCGAGCGCCGGCAAAACAAGGACTTGGCCGATGTATTCGAGGCGATTCGCAAGGAAGTCGCCGCCGAGCATGAGCTGAATGTCGAAGCAATCGCGCTCATCAAGGCCGGCAGCATTCCCAAGACATCGAGCGGTAAAATCCAGCGACACGCCTGCCGCCGCGGCTTTTTAGATGGCACGCTGGAAATCCTCGGCCAGTGGAGCGCGGCGCCCCCGGGGCCGGCGAAGCAAGCGCCCTCGGCGGCGCTCCGCCCGCGGGCAAGGCGCTCGGCGACGAACAACGTCCCTGGTTCGTGGGCTCGCATGGCGTGGACGAACCCAAGGCGCCCGAAGCCAAGCCCGAATCACTCGCCGCGATCGCCGCCGTGGTGATGCGCCATGTGCGGCTCGTCGGCAAGGAGCGGGCCGCGAATATCACGATCGACTCCTCGATCGTCGAGCTCGGACTCGATTCGCTCGAACGCATGGAAATCATCGCCTCGCTCGAAGACCACTACGGCGGACGCTTCCCCGAGGAAGTGCTGCCCACGATCGAGACCCCGCGCGAAGTGGCCGCCGCGATCGAGCTGTATTTGGGCGCCGGTGAAAAGCCCGCCGCGGAGCGCCGCGAGATTCAACCCTCGGACGATTCCATCGAGCTTTTTCCCGAATACATCAAGCTCAAGGCAGCCATCGCCGCCAACGACGCCTCGGGAATGCCGAACCCCTACTTCCGGGTCCACGAAGCGGTGATCGACGACACGACGGTGATCGCAGGCCGCGAATTGACCAGCTTTTCCAGCTACAACTACCTGGGCATGTCGGGCGATCCCGTTGTTTCGGCCGCCGCCAAGGCCGCGATCGATCAATTTGGAACCGGTGTGTCGGCCAGCCGGCTCGTGTCGGGGCAGAAGACGGTGCATCTGGATATCGAGGAGTATCTCGCCAAGTTTCTCGGCGCCGAAGCCGCCATCACCATGGTCTCGGGACACCAGACGAACGAGTCCACGATCGGGCATTTGTTCGGCGCCGGCGACCTGATTCTGCACGACGCGCTCGCGCACAACAGCATCGTGCAAGGCGCGATTCTCTCGGGCGCGCGGCGCAGACCGTTTGCCCACAACGACGTGGCCGCCTGCGAGCGGCTGCTCAATGAACTTCGGCCGCAGTATCGCCGGGTGTGCGTGGCGATCGAAGGCGTGTACAGCATGGACGGCGACATTTCCGATCTGCCGGCCTTCGTCGCCCTCAAGCGCAAGCATCGGGCAATGCTCTATGTCGACGAGGCGCACTCGATCGGCGTGCTTGGCCGGACCGGTCGCGGCATCACCGAGCATTGGAATGTGCCCGCCTCGGACGTCGACATCCTCATGGGCACCATCAGCAAGGGCATTGGAAGCTGCGGCGGCTATATCGTCGGCGGCCACGCCCTGATTCAATACCTCAAATACACCGTGCCGAGCTTCGTTTTTTCCAACGGCATGTCGCCGCCGGTGGCCGCCGCGGCGCTCGCCGCCTTGCAATTGCTCGAGCGCGAACCCGAGCGGCTTGTGCGCCTTCGCGAGCGGGCAGCCCTATTTCTCTCACTGGCCCGGGCCGCCGGGCTCAACACCGGCCCGAGCGAAGGCACTCCGATCGTGCCCGTGATCTTCGGCAATTCGGAGCTCACGATGCGGCTGTCGAACGCGATGTTCGATCGCGGCGTGAATGTGGCGCCGATCCTGTATCCGGCGGTCGAGGAGCGGGCCGCGCGGCTGCGGTTCTTCATCACCACGAAGCACAGCGAACAACAGATTCGCGACACGGTGGCGATTCTGCTTGAAGAGATCGCCAAGATCGAGCCCTCGCCCGTGGGAGCCAGCGTCGGCAGCAACGGCGCCGCCCATCATGCCACGGCGATCCCGGCCTGATAAGAGCCGCTAGCGATTGTGCTTTCGAGGCATCGACGTTGGAAGGCACGCGTGTGTTTTGCGCGGCGGGACTCTCTTGGCCGCCTCGCCATGGCGCATCGCGAGATTCGCGCGTTGCAAGCATTGCAGTCGCCGCGAAGTCTGGGTTGCCGGGTCCGTGGATTTCGGCTAGCATCCCGCCCCCGGTGAAAATCCGCGCTGCCCTCGCCGAACCGGCCTCCGCTTGCCGGAAGCCCGCGCCCAGCTTCCGATGGATGGCTTGCCCCCTTTCCCTTGCCGCAGAAACGCGCCCCGCTCATGAACGCGTCGCCCGTGCTCGACGTTCGCGTGTCGTCTGAAACCTCGTGGCGCCGCGCACCGCGAGCGCGTGGGTGCGGCACGAAGGTTTTTTGGCGGTGCTCGTGTTTGCCGGGTTCTTTCTCTCGCCGGTCTTGAGTTCGCCCTTCGTGGGCGACGACATGCGCACATCGAACGTGGCGGGGCTGCTGCGTTCGCGACATTGCTCGCTGGCCGACTTGCGCACGTGAAAATCTGCGGAGCGATCTATCGCATGGCCGCTTGACGCCGCTCGCCAGCGTGGCCGGCCCCTATCTGGCTTACCACACCGACGACGTGGCCACGCATAAGCGCATGGTGCTCGCGCTATCGCTGGCCGTTTTGCCGCTTTTTTACTGGCTGCTGCTCCGCTGGGAAGTCCGAGCGCCGATCGCGCAGCTCTCGGTGTTGTGTCTCACGCTCCTCTACCAAATGCGCATGCACGACGATCCTTTTCTCACGTCGCATGGAATATTGCAAGCAATCGCGATCTTGCTGCTGCTGGCATTGCTGGCGATCGACGCCTATCACCGCTCCTCGCGGCCGATCTATCTCGCGGCTTGCGCCCTCTGTTATGGAATCGCGCTCGTCACCGACGAAGCCAGCTACGGCTTGCCGCTCGTGCTCTTGGCTCCGCTTTGGATCCGCGCCGGCGATTGGCGCGTGGCGCTACGGCGATTTTCACCGTTGTTGCTCCTCTCGCTCATCGCAATGATCTTGGTCATTTGGCTGCGAATTCACCATGCCGACACGATCGACTCCGAGGACAAGCTCCACTGGTCTCTGCCCAAAATCCTCAAGACCTGGGCCGCGCAGACCGGCGGCGCCGCGCCGCTGGGTTACCTGGCGCTCTGCGCGGCCGATCGCGCCGCGATCTGGCGCCCTTGGACCATCGCCCTTGAGTGGGAAAGCTGGGCGGCGCTCATCGCCGCCGTGGGCCTGAGCCTGTTTCTGCTCCGGCGCGTGGCCGAAGATCGCGAATCCACCGCCATGCCCCAGCCGGTGGTCAAACTGGCCGGGCTCGCGCTTTGGCTCGTCCCGGCGCTGTGTGTCGCGATGTGCGCGCGGCATCAAGCGCGAGCCGTCGGAGCGGCTTATTTGCCCGTGTATCTCGAATGCTTCGGACTCGCGCTCATCATCGCCTGGGGGTTGGCCCAATTGCGCGTGGTCCTCCCCGGCCAATGGCGCAAATGCGCCTGGAGTTTGGCCCTGGTCAATGGAATCGTCGCGACGCTCACTTTGGACATGAATCGCGCGGTCGTCGCGAGCTGGCGCGAAGTCAATGATCTGCCGATGCGGTCGATGGTCGAAGCGGCATTCGCGGCCGGGCTCGGCGAGGAGATTCCCGCGGACGCGACGATCGCCGTCACCACTTGGCGCTGATGGCTCGGCGCCGACCGGCCCGAAATCGCCGGCGAGTTTTTCAGCAAATGCATCGGCCGCTCGATTCGCGCCGTCGATGGCACTCCGGCCCGTTGGCCGTCGGGCGCCGCGGCGCCGCATGTCGACTACGCGCTTTGCGAGCAATGCACCAGCGATCATGCCGGCTTCGTGATCCTGAGCACGGTCGACCGCGCGATGCGTCGCGACGCAAGCGCCACGGACAAGCCGCTGCCCATGTGCGTCCGAAGTTTTCGCATTTATGTGCGCGAGGAAGTGCTGGCGCCGAATTTTTTCGCGGCCCCTTGTCAGAATGTTTGGCCATTTCCCCGGCTCGCTTTATGGCGCCCGCGACAATCGCTTCGAGCTGATCGAACTGACCGCCATGCGCTTGGTGCGTCGCGGCCGCGACTGGGCCCTGTATGAAGGCCGCTTTTCGGAGCCGGCCGATGTCGCGGCGCTCGGCATCGTGGGCTATCCGCGATTCGCGGAAATTCACAGCCACCCGATTGCGAGCACTCGATGACCGCGAACTCGCAATCCAGTGACGCCGCGCCCGCCGAGGTTGCTACGACCCCGGCGCCCATTGGCAGCCTCTTGAAATATTCAACAGACCGCGACGAACTTTGCTCGGCGCTTGGCGAAGTTGAAAAATGCCACGATGGCATTTTTCAACAGGCTGGTGGGTTCACCGGCATGGCGGATCGGGCGCGGATTGTTTGCGCCCTCGCGGGCTTGGCTTGCCTCGCGTGGTGCGCGCTGGTCGATCTTGGATGCGGCGCGGTCGAGATCGTGCGCGCATCGCTCGGTTTGATATGCCTCTGGGGTCCCTTTGGCGGCGTGGCGTATCTGCTGCTGGGCAAACATACGAGCAACGCGACAACCCGCCTCACGCTCGCCGCGACGCTCAGCTACGCGTTCACCACGGCGAGCTACGCGACCTGCGGCGCGCTCGATGTGGTTGCTCCGGCGCGATCTACATATTCGCGGCCCTGCAACTCGGCGCCGCGGCGGCCGGCGCCGGTTGGCTCTGGCGACACTGGGCCGCTTGCTCGCTCGCAATGTCTCGTTGGGAGTGGCGCCGGGTCGATGGCGTGCTCGTGCTCGTGGTGGCGCTCAGCGTGCTCGTGGGCGATCGCTACAAAGCCTACGACACGACACTGCCCGACGGACGTCGCCAACTCGTGACCCATGGCGACACCACCTATCTGGCCTCGCTCTCGCACGAGCTCGCCCGCCACACTCCGCCGCTCGATCAATCGGCCCGCGCCGGACTCAAGGAGCGCGCCTATCACATGTTTCCGCATGTGACCACGATGCTCATCTCGCGCTACGCCGATCAGCCCGACATGCTCCGCGCGCTGCATTACCACGGCTTCACGGCGGTCGAAATCCTGCTGACGCTGCTCTTTTTCTGCATCGCCCGCAACGCCACCGGCAGTCGCTCGGCCGGCTATTTGGCCGCGACGCTCGTCTATATTTTCGCGATTCCGCTCGCGCCGGTCATCAGCAATCAGATCAAATACTTCTATTTCACTTGGCATACCCATGCCACGAGCGGGCTCGAGCCGTCGGTGCTTTGTAGCCCGCAAATGTATTGCGCACTGCCGGTCGTGATGGGCACGTTGCTCTTGGTGCTCGAGGTCTCACTGCGGCTTTCGCTCGGGCGCTCGGCGGGCATGCTGGCGGCGCTCGCGGCGGTCTTGGGGGCCACGGTGATGCGGTTCCGAGTGCAAGCGTTTTTGATCCTGTTTCCGGGACTGGTCGCGTATCTGATTCTGATGTGGTATCGCTCGCGGCAACGGGCGCTGGGCGCGGCGATCGTGCTCGGCGGGCTCTGCGTGGCGGCGCAGCTTTGGGAAATGCGGCTCGATGTCTATTATCCCGATTCGGCTCGATTGTCGATCGAAAACAACATGCTGGCGCATCATTGCCCGTTCGTTACCGCCTGGCCCGGCGCCGAGGCAGCGCGGACTTGGCTGCGCGATTCGCTCGGCGATGAACAATTCAATCTCGCCTGGCAAGCCGTCGGCCTCGTCGGATTCGCGTTTCTCATGATCGCCGGAATCCCGGTCACGCTGCTTAGCCTTTGGCACTGGCTGCGACCCAGCACCTGGCGAGCCGACGCATGGGCCTTTTCGGCGGCGATCTTGTGGCTCGTCGTGGGCACGCTTGTCGGCGGCGCCTGTCTTTGCACGACCTACGACATGTACTCCGTGGGCGGACAATCGCTCTATCTCGTCGGCTGGTATTTGCTGCCGCTCGCGGCGATCGGTCTTTGGCAAGCGACCGCTTGGCCCCGGCGAATCTTGGGCTCGGCGGCAACGCGGGCGGTGTTCGCGCTGCTGGTGGCCGCGGCGGTCGGGTGGCAGATCGCGCGGCCGCCCAGCGAACTGCAGGCCGCCATGCTCACCGCGCCGCTCATGTTTACCGACTGGGAATGGAATGCCCTCATGGCGATGCGCGATGGCCTGCCGCCCGACGCCGTGATTCTCTCCCAGGCGGATCACATGCCGCGGAACTCCTGTGTGTTCAGCGCCGTGACCGGGCGTCGGGCTTACCTCGAATATCTCTGCATGCCCCGATTCCTGACCGGCGGCCTCGAAGACAACAACGAAGGCCGCTCCGCCCGAATCCTTCGCGCCTGGGATGCCGAGAACGTCGACGATTTTATCGCCGCCGTGAACGGGACCGGCGCCACGCATCTGGTCGAGTACTATTACCGCCAGTTGCGCGTTCATCCGAGCGAAGCGCTCGAACTGTTTTGGTCGAGCGCCAACGGCGAAGTCAAAGTCTGGACATTCCGTCGCGACGCCGCCGCGCGCTTGGCCGCCGCCCGGTCCGCGACGCGAAACATCGCCTCGTCCGACGCTCCGGCGCCTTGACCTCGCGGCGCCCAACGACGCGCGCCGAACCACGATCGCCCGCGCCCCGGGGCGATCACGGCTTCTTGGCCGGCGCGGCTTTGCCGGATTCGAAATCGTCCATCGTTTGGCCAAGTTCGATATGGTCGAACAAGGCAAAATTGCCGTCGACCGGTGAGAGCGCGATGCCCTTGAGCGTAAACTCGCCAAAGTCGGCGAACAGATCGCGAGTGACGATCGTAAACTCGACCGGCAGCTGATCGGCCACTTTCAGCGAAGCGCCAAAACACTCCTGGGCGCCGGCATGGTAGCGGAACTTGGCTGGCTTGTTGCCGATCGGGCCCCACTGGCCGTCGTGGTTGAGTTGGAAGCAAATCTTCTCGCCACCGCTCTTGAGCCAAGCAAACCGAAGATACCGATATTCGCCCGCCGCCGGTCGCTCACGAATCTTCACATCGAGCCCCGGTAGATTCGGATTGAACCGCTGGCTGGGCGTGACCTGGCAACTCGCGATGCCGGAGTATTTTTGCTCGGTGTCGAGCGTCGCCATGCCATCGCCTTCGGTGAGGGCCGCGATGAACTCGGGCTGATCCTCGAAAATCACCAGCGCCGGATTCGCCGGCGGCTTCTCGCCCGGAGCGATCGTGAGCTTGATCGCGACTTCGTTTGATCGCGCTTCGATCGCCGGATTCTGGGCATCGGGCGAGCTCAACGCCACGAGCTTCGCGTCAGCCACCGGGCCGGTCGCCGCGCCGAAGCGAAACGAAAGCGGTAGCGAGAAATCGACCGCCTCGCCTTCGAGCGTGACCACGGGCGACGGCGTGTCCTTGGGAAGCCCCGCAAGTTGCACCTTGATCGGCGCCCGGAATCCGGCCGCGCGAGTCACTTTGCCGGTAAGTTGCCCCGCGTCACCCAAACCGGCGCGGCCCATGACTTCCGCCGGCCCGGCGAGCTCGAGCGTCATCGCCGCGACACTGGTCGCTCGGCGCGGCGCCGAGTCGGCCGTGGTGACCACGGTTTTCTTGTCGCCCGAGAGCAGTTCGCCGCGCAGAGCCAGATCGTATACATGGGGCGGCAGATCGCCCGGAACGATCAATTCACCGCTGCCGATGGTCTGGTCGGCGGCGATTTCGATCGGGGCGGCCAAGCGCAAGGCGCGTTCCGTGGCCTCGACCGACTTGTCCACGTTTTTCTCCTTCACCGTTTTCTTGGGCACGCTCTGCGTGGTTTCGAGCGTGACTCGCACTGGGCCGACGATGCCGGCGGCCCGTTTGATCTCGACCTTGATCGGCGCCTTGGCCCCGGCGGCGAGCGAAGCGGTTTCGTTCCAATCCGACCACACGAGTTCGATCGGTCCGGCCGCCTTCGCGCCGACCGCGAGCTCGCGCCGCAACCAAGGTTGCAAGCGATAGGCCGGCGCATCAGGCGCCATTGCCTCGCGCGACACCGGCGGATCGAGGCCCACGCTCTCGCCTCGAATCGAACCCACGCCCAAGCCGCCCGCCGGGGCGTCGGCCGCGGCGATCAGCGACACGAGCGCCTGGTCGGCGCCCGCGGGAATCTCGCTCGGAGCGAGTGTCCAGCCACTGGGCAAGCCGAGGGCCGTGAGCTTGATCGGGCCCGCGTAACCGGCTCGCTCGGCGGTCACTCGCACCAGCGAAGCGCGGCCCGGCGCCGTTTCCAGTGTGTCGTGTTCGAGCGAAAGTTTGAAATCGGGCTTGCCGACCGGAGTGACCGAAAGTCGATACAAATGATCGTCGCCGCCGGCGCCATAGAGATCATGGGTCCGAATGACGATCTTGTTCGTGCCTTCAGGCACGGTGAACTCGACGGCCGGATCTTTCGATCCCGCGTGATCGTCGTTCGAGCCGAGCGAGCCGCCTTTTTCCTTTTCGACATTGAGCACCGCGTCGACCGGGAGTCCCAAGCGGTCCGCCGTTATTTCAACTCTTAATTTTTCGCCCGGTGTAACCGGTAGCTTGAACACACCGGTGGCCTTCGCGGTCGCGAATCGAGCCGAAGCCACGATCGGCGGCGCCGGCAACTCGCACACGCCGTCGGGCCCTGGCTGCGCGACCACCGCGGGCGACTCGCTCGCCAGCACTCCCGGCCGGCCGCCGGTGAGATTCGCCGCGCCCGAGGGCCAAGGGATTGCCTGGAGTCCGGCGAGCGCGTCGGCCGCGAGCGAAACCTTGGCTTGGGCCGGCGCGAGTGTCGTGTTCACCAGGGCGAGGTCCGCGGAGTGCGATCGCTCGATGGCCAGCGGAAAGACGAAGTCGGCATAATTCAAGTCGCCAATCGCCAGACGAAAATGCCGCGGGTCGGCGGCGCGGTAGAGCGCGTCGTGCAGCTCGACGCGATATTCGCCATCGCTCGGCAACACGCATTCGGCGCGAGCGTCGCCATCGATCGCCCGCCGCGCGGGGCTCCAGGCGATTTGTTTACCGCGGGGTCGAGAATTCGCACCATCGGATCGGTGGCCGCTCCCAGCCGGCGAGCCATCACGTCGGCCACGATGCGTTGGCCCGCTTTGCCGGTAAAGCTCGTGCCCGTCACGCCGCCGCCGGCGATGGCGCCGCTCAACGCCACGGGCAGCGATTCGAATTTCGCGGCGAGCGCCCGCTCGGGCAGTGAGCCGATGGCGATCAACTGGGCCGGTGACAGCCCTTCGCTCGTCGCCGCGTGCACTCGGTACACTCCCGGCGCCACGGCGGGATCGAGCGTGATTTCGACCTCGACGCGTTCGGCCTTTCCGCCGGCCTTGACGCTCTGCTTCGCGATCGGAAATCCGATTCCCACAATGCGAAGATCGCTCGCGAGACCGGCGCCATCGAGCACCAGTGTCGTGGTAGCGCCTGCCTGAAGTCCGCGCGGCATGATCTCGCGCACCACCGGCGCCGCGGCGCATGTATTCATCGCGGAGCAAAGAGTCAGCAGCCCAAGCAGCGAAGCGCGAAACGCGTGGCCCATGAATAGATTCTCCGACAACGAACGGGAGGGGACGAGCGAAGCGGTTGGGGGCGAAATAATTCGCCGAGCGACCGGTCCCTATTGTGCTCGGCGGTCGAGCGCGAAACGAGGGCGCCGGGAGTTTTTTCGCGGCGGGAATTTATCAGGTGGGAAGGAATCACTCGACGCCTAGCGGCGCCGGAAACAGCCGTGCCTGGCTCTCGGAATGCAGTTCGGCAATGCGCGGCGGCCGCGAGACCACGGAGCCGGTTCCTAAAACAGAGCGTGTTAGAACGGATCGTTGCCCATGCCCGCGCCCGGCGGAAGCACGGGCATTTGGTCTCCGGGCGCCATGCCCTGACCGCCCGTGGGATCGCCGAATCCTCCGCTCGCCGGCATCATGTTTTGCCCTTCGGCCTCGGCCTCGGCTTTAGCGCGAGCGGCGCGTTTGGCGGCGGCGCCCTTGGCGACCGGCTTGGCGGTGGCGGCTGGCTGAATCGGATCGTCGCTAAAGGGATTGGCCACGGCCGGAGCCGCGTCGGCGGGATCGGCGGCCTTTCGCGCTACCTTGCTGGTCGAGGTTTTCTTGGTGGTCTTGGCGCCCTTCTTCGCGGGTTCTCCAGCGGAATCGTCGGCCATGCCATCGGCCGACTTTTTGGCGGTGGCGCGAAACGGTTCGGGATCGCCAAACGGATCCGCGACCGAGGCCGGCTTCGCGGCGGCGGCCGGAGCGTCGGCCTCCATGCCCGCGGCGGGCTCTTCAGCCTTGGCCGACTTCTTGGCGGGCGGCGCGGCGGCCGGCTTCTCGTCGGCGCCGAAAAGATCGTCGTCGGTCGCGGCCTTCGCCGTCGGTTTCTTGGCGGCGGGCTTTACTTCGGCCGGTTTTTCATCGGCCATCGCATCGCCACCGGTGGCAGGCTCGGCGGCGCCGAAGGGATCGTCTTCCGTCGCCGCCTTGGCGGCCGGCTTCTTGGCGGCGGGTTTTACTTCGGCCGGTTTTTCATCGGCCATCGCGTCGCCACCGGCGGCAGGCTCGGCGGCGCCGAAGGGATCGTCTTCCGTCGCGGCCTTCGCCGTCGGTTTCTTGGCGGCGGGCTTTACTTCGGCCGGTTTTTCATCGGCCATCGCATCGCCACCGGCGGCAGGCTCGGCGGCGCCGAAGGGATCGTCTTCCGTCGCGGCCTTCGCCGTCGGTTTCTTGGCGGCGGGCTTTACTTCGGCCGGTTTTTCATCGGCCATCGCATCGCCACCGGCGGCAGGCTCGGCGGCGCCGAAGGGATCGTCTTCCGTCGCCGCCTTGGCGGCCGGCTTCTTGGCGGCCGGAGCTTCCATCGCCGGATCTTCAAGCTCTGTTGCCGCGGCCGGAGCGGCGGGCGGCGTCGGCTCGTCGGCGCCGCTGGCAGGAGCCGCCGGTTCGTCGGCTTCCATCGCCGGGGCAGCGGCCTTCGCGGCCGGCGGCTCGGCAAACGGATCGGCTTCCGCGGCCGGCTCCGCTTCCTTGGGCATTGCGGCGGGCGCTTTCGCCGGATCGCCAAACGCCTCATCCGCGCTCGGCTCGGCGGCCGGTTTCTCAGCCGCCATCGCGCCATCGGCGGGCGCCGCGGCCTCGGCAAACGGATCGTCGCCCGCGGCAACCTCGGCCGGACCGCCAGCTTTCCCCTGGGCGCGGCCGCTTCTTCGGCGGGCTCCGCGGCGCCGCCAGCGGGCTCGGCTGGTCGCGTCGCCTGGGCACGCAACACGCGCTGCTCCGCGCGGCGATATTGTTCATAACGCAACGCGTTGCGTTGCTGCTCCCGCGCGTAGGCCGTGGCTCGCGCCACCGAACGCTCGCGCTCGAGCGCCACTCGCTGCGCCCTTGTACGCGTTCGAGCGAGCGAGCCACCGGATAGAAATGGTTGATGTCTTCGCTTTCGAGTTTCGCGCCGGCTTTGAAGTCCGCCTCGGCTTCGCCCGCTCGGCCAAGCTTCATGAGCGCGAACCCATGAAAGTAAAACACGCGCGGGTCTTGGGAGCCGCCTTCGATCGCCGCCGCGAGTTGCGCGGCGGCGCGTTGATAGTCGCCCGCATAATACGAGTGCGCGCCGTTGCCATACATTTCAGTGAGCACGGCGTTTTGAGCGCTCGCGTCGCGCGCGATGCAAAACGCGGAGAGCGCAAGCAGCGTCCAACAACGTTTCGCGTTGCATTCAATCATCGGCATGAAACTCCCTTGGCGTTTCCGGGCGGCGAATTTTTGTCCCTGCATGGACTTGGCGCGGGCGAGATTTGGATTCCAAAGCTCGCGAGCCGCAACTACAGGGTTGACAAGAGTTTAATCTTAGTCGCCGATCAGATTCATTTCAAGCAAATCGCGACGAATCTTCAACGGGGGCAACGACTTCAAGCGATTTTCCCCTGTTCCGCCCGGCGCCCAGACCGAGCCCGTTCGAGCATCAAATAGCCCACCGGGATCAGGAGGCGGGTGAGCAACATATTGGCCACTAGGCCGCCAATCACGGCAATTGCCAGCGGTTTTTGCATTTGCGCCCCCGGCCCAAATCCAAAGGCCAAGGGCAGCAGCCCGCAGATCGTCGAAAGGCTGGTCATGAGAATCGGGCGAAAGCGAGTGCGACCGGCTTTGAGCAGCGCGTCGTCGAGCGGCATGCCGCCGGCCCGTAATTGGCCAATGTATTCGATCAGGATCAAACCGTTCTTCACATCGAGCCCCACCAAGAGAATCGCGCCCATGAGGCTCGACACATTGAGCGGGGTGTGCGTGAGCCAAAGCGCGAACAGCGCGCTGACGAGCGAAACCGGCTGAGCCAAAAAGATGAGCAGCGGCAGTGTCAGGCTGCGAAACTGAAAACCGAGCAACAGAAACACCAGCAGCGCCGCGAGCACGATCACCATCGCCAAACTACCAAACGCCTCTTGCTGCGCGCGATAGGCTCCGGCGATCTCCCAGCGATAGCCGGTCGGAAACTTCATGTCGGCCAAGCCGGTTCGAAGGTCGCGCACCACCGAGCCCAAGTCGCGCCCGGCGAGCTGCGCGGCCACGGTGATTACCGGCTGCTGATTCTCGCGCCACAGTTCGTTGGGGCTGCGCACCGTGGAGATCGTGGCCAGTTGCCCGAGCCTCGCGACGCCCAGGCCCTGGGCCGCCGCCGCGTTTCCACCGCTGCCCATCGCGGCAATCGCTCCGGTCGGGGCCACGGCCGGTAGACGAATCGGCAATTCCTTCAGCCGCTCGACGTCGTAGCGAATCCGATCGGCATAGCGCACGCGAATCTTCGTCATGCGATCTTGCTCGGGCAGCGTGCTCGCCACTTGACCGTAGAGCGCGGCGCTGAGTTGGGTTTCCAAATCTTGTTCAGTCAGCCCGACCCGCGCGATGCGCATGCTATTGGGCCGCACGACGATATCGGGATTGCCGAGCAGCACATGCGTGTTGACATCCGCCGTGCCGGGCGTCGCCTTCACGATCTCGCCCGTCGCTTCGGCCAGCGCGCGGAGCGTGGCCACGTCGGGACCAAATATCTTGACCTCGATCGGCGATTCCACCCCGGCCAGGTCATCGATCTGATCTTCGACCAAGTGCTTGATTTCGAGCTCTTCGAGCTCCGGCACGGCTCTTTGGATATCTTCGCGCAGCGATTCGAAAATCTCTTCCGTGGGCCGCCGCTCGCTCGAAGGCTTCAGGCTTACCAGAATATCGCCGGTATACGACTCCGTGGCGAAGAGCCCCATCTCGGCGCCGGTGCGCCGGATATAGCCCGAAATGTCGGGCGTTTCGAGCAGCACCGCTTCGATTCGCCGCACGACCTTATCGGTTTGAACAAGCGACGAGCCGACCGGCATGTTGTAGTCGATCACCAGCGCGCCTTCATCCATTTCGGGCATGAAGCCGGTTTCGAGATGATTGAAAAGAATCCAGCCGGGCACGATCGGCAAGATCGCCATCGCCAGCGACACGCGCGGGAACCGAAGCGCCAGTCGCAGCAGGCCCTCGTAGCTGCCGGCCAAGCGGTTGTAGATCGGGCCCGAGTCCGCCATTGGTCGCCGAGCCAGAAACCGGGCCGCGAGCACCGGAATCACCGTGAGGCTCACGACCATCGACACCAAGAGCGACACCGTGAGCGCGATGCTGAGCGACTGAAAGAATTGCCCGATCACGCCGCTGAGGAGCGTGAGCGGCAGAAACACGAGAATCGTGGTGAGCGTCGAGCCGACGACGGCCCCGCTGATCTCGCGGCTGGCCGACTCCACGGCGCCATCGCCGGTTTGGCCCAGGGCCAAGTGCCGGGCAATGTTTTCCACCACCACCACCGTGTCGTCGATAATCAAACCGATCGCCACCGCCAGCCCGCCCAGGCTCATCAAGTTGAGCGTGTCGCCGGTGAGATACAGAAACACGAAGCTGATCACGAGGCTGAGCGGAATCGAAAGCGACGCCACGAGCGTGGCCCGCCAACTCTTGAGAAACACGAGCAAGACCACCACGCTCAAGCAGCCGCCGATCATGATCGCGTCGCGCACACTGCCGATCGCGGCCCGCACCAGCCGGCCTTGATCGTAGATGGGCAGTATTTTCACGCCCGGCGGGGCCGACTTGGCGGCGTCGGCGAGCACCGCCTCGAGTTCGCTCGACACGTGGAGGGCGTCGCCGCCGAGCCGGCGAAACACGGTGAGCGCCACGGCGTTTTGGCCGCTGGCGCGGATGGCCATCGTGCGATCTTCGTGGCCAATCACCACGCGTCCCAGATCGGCGAGCAAGATCGGCTGGCCGTTCTTTTGCGAAATCACGCGATATTCAAGGTCGCTCGGGTCCAGGGCTTGGCTGTCGACGAGCACCTGATACTGCAAGCGATCGCGATCCATGCGTCCCACGGCCTTGAGCCGATGCCCGCGGCCGAGACGATCGGCAACTTCGGCGATCGAGAGCCCGGCGGCCACGAGTTTTCCCGGATCGACTTCGACGATGATCTCGCGAACATCACCGCCTTGCACCACCACATACGACACATCGCGAATCCGGCTGATTCGCGGGCGCAAATCGAAATAGGCGTAATCATGGAGCGACGAGGGATCGCGTCCGCCGGTGACCGCGAACGAGATGATCGGAAACACGCTGGGCGTTTGCCGCTCGACGATCGTGCTCGAGCCGGGCGGAAGCTGCGAGCCGATTTCGGCCATGCGGGCGCGCACATCATTGAGCGCCTGGATCATGTCGGAACCGGGGGCAAAGTCGATCGAAATATCCGCGGCGCCACGCATCGTCTTCGACCGCACTCGGCTCACGCCGAGCACGATGCTCACCGCTTCCTCGATCGGCCGCGTGACCGCCACCTCCATGTCTTTCACGGCGAGGCCCGGTGTTTGCACGATCACCGAGACGCGCGGAAACGCGACCTCGGGATAAATGCCGCAGGGCATCGAGAGCATCGCCGCCACGCCGCCGAGCGAGACCAGCGCGAGGCTTACCGCGATCAGGCCGAAATACGGCCGCGCGAGCGAAACGAGGTTTCGCCCCGCGGCCGGCGCCACTGGGGCAATCATCGCGCGCTCCCGGCGCCCGACGACGCTTGCGTGAGATCGGTCGTTTCGACCTTGGCTCCGTCGGGCAGGTTGTAACCACCTTCGATCACCACCGGCTCGCCGGGCTTCAGATCGATTCCCGAAACCGCGGTCCACGCGCCGCGCTGATCGATCGAGGCCGGATGCAACTGCACCGCCTTGCCTTCGCGCACCACGAGCACGAGCGGGCCTTCGCCCAGGTCGAGAATCGCGGCGGTCGGCACCGCGAGCTCATCGGCTTGGGTCGCCACCACGATCACAACGCCCAAAATTTGCCCGATGGCGATCCGCTGCTCGGGGTTCTCGATCAGCACCCGCGCCGGCACATTGCCGGTCTGAGGATCGACGACCTGACCGACCGACGCCACGGTGGCGCACGAGTCGCTCGGCGCTTCGCCCGATTCGGACATTCGGCTCGGCTCGCCGCCTTCGAGCGAGATATCCTTGACGACCCGCGCCGGCTGTCCCGCGCGCACTTGCGACGCCGACTCGGCCGGCAGCCATGCGACGATATGCAGTTGCCGCGTGTCGACCACTTCGCCGATCGCGACGCCGGCGGCGATCGTTTGTCCGGGATGGCAGGCGAGGCTATCGAGCACGCCCTCGATCGGCGACCGTATCTGATGCAATTTCAAATTTTCCCGCGAGAGCGACACCGCTTCGGCCGCGGCGGCGAGCCGCGCCTTGGCTTCGGCCACGGCCTGCGGTCGCGGTCCGGCGAGCAGCAAGTTCAATTGGCTCTCGGCCTGCTCTTGCTGGAGCTTGGCCTGAAGGAGGGCTTGTTCGCCTTCGTAAAAATGCGCTTCGGAAACTTCGCCGCGCGGCGCAGCGGGCGGAGTCGCTCGAGCGCGGCGTTGGTCCGCTCCACGCTGGCCTTGGCCTGCGCCACGGTGAGCTCGAGGCCCTTGCGATCCTCCGGCCGGGGCGGAGCGACGAGCAGATCGAGTGCCGCGGCGAGCGTGTCGCGCAAGGCCGACTTTTCAGCCAAGTCCGCGGCGGCGATTTGTGGGTCGAGCTCCGCGATCACTTCGTCGCGCTCGACTCGCTCGCCGACCTCTTTATGCAGCTTGGCGATCTGGCCGGCGACGGCGGGAGTAAGCGTGGCGAACTTCTTCGGCAGCGCTTCGCAGCGGCCGATACCGATCACGGTGTGCTCGAGATCGCGCCGTTCGGCCGGCGCGGTCCGCACCGCCACCGGGTCGGCCTCGACATGTTCGGCATCTTCGGCATGACCGGCCCCTCCGGCAGGTTCGGCATGCCCACAGCCCAGCGTTAAAATGCTGAGCGACGCGACTCCCAGGGCTCGGCGGAGCGCCTCCGGGAGGAGCGCTGATAACGATCGTAGCGGCATTAAGGAAGACTCGGGCAGGAGGGCGCGAAAAAACGGGCGGCGGGCCGAAACAATCTTCTACAAATACGGCCAACGGGCCGGGTAAGTCAAGCTGCGTAACTTTTTCCTAACGCAACTTTCTAACACGAAATGGGCGGTCGCTCTGCCGAATCTCAATCTGAGGGCAGCGAGTCTTGTGCTGCTTTTGGCTAAGTTCCGCTTGGCGCCGGCCATGGCCGGCCCAGAGGCCCCGCCGGATTCCGCGTTTTTTTGGCGCCTGCCTTTTGACCTCCCGCGTTTTGATCTCCCCGCCAAATGGGGATGCCGCGCCGCGGCGTTCACCGTCCTCCCGGATATCCAGGTTGCAACCGACGTGAACCATCGACCGATCCTGCTACTGCTGGTCTTGGCGGGTGGAGGCTGCCAATCGGGCCCGCCCGCGACCGTGCGCGGCGCGGCAAGCATGGGCGTCGCCGGCGGAGTCGCCATCCAACAATCGCCGGCTCCGACGCCACCGACAAATCCCTCGACTCCGATGCCAATCCAACTCGCCGCGAGCCCAAACGCCGCCCAGTCGATGGCCGAGCCCGCGACCACCAAGGCGCGGACCGACGAGCATTCGGGGGTTGTGCTCGCCTCGGCCCAAGAGGCCGCGGGCGATTCTCCGCCACCGCCCGGCGCAAATGCGACTTGCTTCCGGCGCCGCCAGAGCGCCCGCGGCCGAATCGCCCGAATCGCTTTCGCTCGGCGCGGTGCTCGCGGTGTCGCTGACGCAAAACCCCGACTTGGTCACGGTTCGGGGCACGATCAACGTGAGCTCCTCGATGGTCGACACGGCGAGCGTGTATCCCTGGAACCCGTTCGTGCAGGCTCAATTCTTTCCCAATGGCGCTCCCTATAGTCCCTCGACTACCCCGGGCGGCGGCGCGGGCCAGTCGAACTACTATGTCTGGCTCATGCAACGCTTCGAGCTCGGCCATCAACGGATGCACCGCAAACAAAGCGCGCTCGCCGCCTTTGGCCAGGTGCGCTGGAATGTGCGACTGGCCGAGCTGAACAATATCGCGCTCACCGAGCGGCTGTACTTCACCGCGCTCTATCAACGCCAACTGCTCGAGCTCGCCGCCGACGCGGAAACGCTGGCCGATCACATGGCCGACATCGTGGGCCGGCGATTCCAATCGGGCCTCGCCACTTCGATCGAAGTGAGCAACGCCCGTGTCGCGGCCCGGCAAGCTCGCCGCCAGCGCCAACTGGCCGACGCCACGTATCAAACAGCCCTCCTTTCGCTCAAGCAACAGATGGGCCTTCCGCCGAACACACCGCTGATGCTCGGCGGAAACCTCGCCCACTTCGAGTGGCGATCGGCTTCCGAAGCCTATTGTCACATCAACCCCGGCGTGGAACTCGACGCGACGACGCTGGCCGGCGAATTGGCCGAATCACGCCCCGATGTGATGGCGGCCCGCAGCGCGGCGGCCGTGGCCGACGCGAATCTGAGCTTGGCGCGCTCGGCCCGCATTCAAGATGTGCAGGCCGGCCCGATCTATGAAACCGCCGACGACGGCACCCGGTATTTGGGCCTGCGCTTGCAGCGCGATTTCGGGGTGTTCAACAACGGGGCGATGCTTGTCTCGCAGCGCGAAGCCGAATTGCGCCAACAGACGCTCGCGCACTCCCAGTTGCGCCGCCGCGCCGCCAACGAAGCCGCCGCCGCCATCGAGCGCTACGACCGGGCCCGCGCCTTCGCCGCCCAAGCCGCGGCCGAAGCGGAGTCGACCCGGGCCACGGAGCTCGATCAGGCCATTGCCCAGTACCAGGCCGGCAAGCTGGATATCGTGAATGTGCTCACGGTGCAAAACAACTTGCTCGCCGACGAACGGGCATCGCTCGACCTGTTCAATGAAGTCGCGCAAGCCGCCTCCGCGGTCACGCAAACAACCGGCCTGCCACCCGAGCGATTGGCGTCGTTGCCGAGGGCGGCGCCGGTTCCGCCGCCGCCGCCCTCGCCCGCGATATCGCCCCCGCGGAAACAACCGGCGGCCCGGCCCGAGGCCCTGCCGCCGCCGGTGGGATCGTGAATGTAGCGCCCGATCGCGTTTCAAGTCAGCGCGGCGGCGCATACAATAATGTCGCGCGATCGACGCGCGACGAGCGAGGCGATCCCCGCGGCGCCTTCGACCCCTGAGACCATCCCATGAGCATGCGACCTTGGATCGCGATTATTTTGGCCGGAGCGTTGAGCGCCCCGGCGATCACGTGGGCCCAAGCGCCGGGCAGCGACCCACTTGTGCCCGGCCCCGTGGGAATCGGCCCGCGCACCGATGTGCAAACGAGCGCCAACGGCACTATCGACGTGAGTGGAGCGCGCGGCGGCGATCTGGACCTGACAGGCGGCAACCTGCGCGGCAACTTGGGCGCCTCGCGTCTTGAACCTCGCCCGGCGATGCCGCCGGCGTGGCCCGGCGCTGGCGGCGCCGGGCCCGCGGGTTTGCGTTTTCCCACCACGAGCGACTTCGGCGCGGGCCTCGCGCCGCGCGACCGCGAGTCGAGTCAACAAACACTGGGCTCAAGCGCCGCGGGCCTGCAAGACCTGATCTTGCCGCGATTCCGCCACGATTCGCCGAGCGCCGCGGGGAACCAACTCCAGGACCGCCCCGACGCATGGCGGTACCGCTACTTCCGCGACCGCTGGTGGTACTGGCAATCGCCGGGCGGTTGGCTAATCTGGAACGGAACCGCTTGGCAGCCGCGGTGACCCTGGGCCAACGCAATCATCGGCCGCCGGCGCGCGCCATCGACGAATTGTTGGCGTTTGTCGGCGTCGCAAGTCTTCCGACAGAGACCTTCGAGCGAGGAATCAGCATGAGGAAGGCGCGGGACCGGCAAACGGCGAGCGCGATGGCGGCAAGCAACGCCACGCGCCGCGTCGCCGAGCGAAGCGCCTTCACGCTCGTCGAGCTCTTGGTCGTGATTACGATCATCGGCATTCTCGTCGCGCTGCTCTTGCCCGCCGTGCAGGCGGCTCGCGAGTCGGGGCGTCGCAATATCTGCGCCAACAATCTCAAGCAGCTTGCTCTCGGCTGCTGTCAACATGAGAGCAACCTCGGCTACTTCCCGCCCGGCGGCTGGGGTTACACCTGGGCCGGCGTCGCCGATCAGGGCGCCGGGCCCAATCAGCCCGGCGGGTGGCTGTATAACATCCTGCCCTACATCGACCAACAAGCCTTGCATGATGTCGACGCGGGCAACTATCCCAAGAACCTTTCGGCCTTGGCCACCGGCATTTCGCTCCGCGTGAACACGCCGCTGGGCGTGATGAACTGCCCGACGCGCCGACCGATCGGGCTGGTGACCACCGGCCCCTATATCAACCCCTCGTTCATCTATGCCAATCCAACGCCGATGTGCGCCCGAGGCGATTTCGTGATCAATGGCGGCGAGCAATTCATCAGTGTCGGCGCCGGGCCGAGCAGCATTGCCGCGGCGGCCACCAATTCTTGGCCCGCCGCGACATCCAACGGCGCCTGGACATTCTTCGGCGTGTCGCTAGCCCACGCCTGGATTCCCGCGGCCGCGATCACCGACGGACTAACCAATACCTATCTCGTGGGCGAGAAATATCTCGAGCCGAGCAACTATTCCAACGGCGTCGACTGGGGCGACAATGAATGCATGTACGGGGGCGACGACTTGGACATGAACCGCTGGAGCGGCAACAGTGCGAGCGGCTATATCCCGCCGATTCCCGACACGCCCGGCTTCTATAACTACTATTCCTTCGGCAGCGCGCATGCCACGACATGGAACGCGGCCCTGTGCGACGGGTCGGTCCGGCCGATTTCCTACGCGATCTCGCCGGAAGTCCACCGCCGCCTAGCCAACCGTCGCGACGGACAATCGCTCGACCAAAGCGCCTTCTGAAACCGAGCCCACGCTGATGCGCGAGGGATTGAACGCGATCGGTAACGCGCTCGTTCCAGTCGCCGGTCGACGAAAACGAGAAGTGGCCGTGTTGAATCGCCGCGACTCGGATAGAATCCGCCGTATGCCGCTCGCTGGACGAAGGCTAGCCGCCGGAACCGGTCGCGCCGCGACGCGGCATTGCGAGACTACCCGCTCCCAGGGTCGCTCATTCTTTCAAGATGCCGAGTCTGGTGAGGAGGCGGTCGACTCGGGCGGCGTTTTCTCGCAGAGTTTGGGCGATTTGGGTGCAGCCTAGCGATCGTAGGAGGGTAAGGCCCGCATTGCGGAGCGTGCTGAACGCCTGGGGCGCGCTGCCCTTGCGGATTCGGCAGGCGTCCTCGCCCAGAACCACGTCGCGAACCCAGTGGGACTTGTTTTCGATGCCCCAGTGCCCGCGCCACCAGCCCAGCAGGTCGGCGGCCGAGCCTTTGGGTCGTGGCGCGCTGGAAATGGCATACGCCACTTCGTGGGTCTGAATGCCCTTGCGCCAGGTCGTGCGGTCGAGTCGGCAGACCTGCTCCAGGCCGGGCCAATCCAAGTGCTTCGCCAACCGGGTCGAAGCTTGCAGAGAGCGATGTTCTCGCCGGCCGTGTCCCTTGTTCAACGTTTCGGCGACATCGAGATGGGATTGGCGTTGCTTCTCGTTATAGGGGGGAAAAGGCCGGCTCGAACTCGGCGGCGATGGCCTGCATTAGAGTCGGCTGATTGTCTTTGACCACCAGGAGATAATGCCCGCCGCCGTCGATGATTTTCTGGCAGATCTCGCGCTGACACAGCAGGGCGTCGCCCGTGATGACGCGGCCTTTCAAGACGATCGTTTCCAAGAGTTCCGGCGCGGCGGTGATCTCGTTGGTCTTGCCATCGACTTCCATTTGACTCAAGACATAGCCGGTTTCTTGGTCGTACAAGGACAGCAGATGGGCCGTCCGTCCGTGCGCGTTCAGCACTCCGCACAGGGACTTGCCATCCATCGCGACGGCGGACAACTTTGCCTCATCCACAACCTCGCCCAGTTGCGACTCGACCCATTCTCGCACGCACTGCTCTAAAATCACGGGGTCGAGGGCCAGGATCAGATCACGGAAGGCATTGGCGCAAGGAGGCTTGCGCCAATAGCCCAGCAACCACCAGATTTTTCGGTCCTGCGACGCGATCCAATCGGCGATCGCCTTGTAACCTCGGTGGCCGCAAAGGATTCCGCAAACCACGGTGGCCATCATGGCCGAGAGCGAAAAGCGTCGCCCCCGCCGCCCACGAGGATCGGGAATCCGCGACAAGAAATCGAGCAGACTCGTTGCTTCGGCAGTCGCCATGCAAGCATCTCCAGCAGAATGAAGGTGAGTGGACGCACGTACACACTCATCCTACGCGGGAGACTTCCGCTAGACTAGAACAATGATTGGCCCTGACCCGCTCCGGGGCCACTTGCGAAGCCGTTGCCGACGATTGTAAGGTGAAGGAAGGTATTTTCGGGCTATTCGTTCGCCGTTCGCGCCGCTTCATCTCCCACGCCTTGGCAATTGGCAGTGCATGTTAGCCTATCTCGTGATCCGCGAAGGCGGCAAATGGACCGACGTGTTTCGACTCGTCCCCGGCGCCGCCACCACGATTGGTCGTGCGCCGACGAATCAAATCGTCATCAAGGACGAACGCTGTAGCCGATGCCACGCCGAGTTGTTTCTCTCCCAAGGCCAGTGGACGCTCCGCGATCTCGAGAGCCGCAACGGCACCACCGTGGGCGACGCGATCGTGCGCGGCGATCATCCGCTCGAACCCGGCGAAGTGATCCGCATCGGCCAGTGCCAACTCGCGTTCGTGCATGAGCTCTCGCAGGCGTTTCCCGATCCGGGAGCGGGCCGAATTCGCGGCGTCGACAACGAGGAGACCGTCGCGGGGCCGGTCGATATCGACGACTCGAGCGTGTTGGGCGATGAAGAATCGCCCTCGGCCACGATCACGCATCGCCGCGGTCAAACCCGTTATCTCCGCCCGCGCGGCGAGGAAGACGACGCCGGCACGCCCAAAGTGGGCAAGGCCGCGGCGCGACTGTGCCGGCTGGCTTTCGAGTTGGCCAAGGCCGGCGACACGAAAACCCTCGCCCAGCAGGCGCTCGCCGGGCTCTTTGCCAGCCTCCGAGTCGATGGCGGCGCGGTATTTGCCCTCGCGCGAGATAAAGGGAAAGAGCCGACACCCGCCGCGCTCGATGTGCTCGCTTCGCGGACCAAGACCGATCTGCCCTACAGCCGACTGTCGAGCTTCGTGGCCTCGACCGTACTCCGCGAGGGCGAGGCGGTGCTGGCCCGCAATGTGATGGGCGACAGCACGCTCGGCAGCCGCGACAGCAAGGGTGTCGTCCATACGACCAGCGTGATCTGCGCACCGATTCGCAACGCGGGCTCGCCGCTGGGTCTGGTGCATCTCTACTCGACCCACGAAGACGTGCTGCTCGACCCCGACGATCTCGAATTCACGCTCGCCGTGGCCGAGACCCTGGGCGTGGCGCTCGAAAATCTCAGCCGGCGCCAGGAACTGGCGGAAAACTATTCTCGGGTGCGCGACGAGAACCTGCAGCTTCGCGAGCGGCTCGGAGTGCAGAGCGAGATCGTGGGCTCGAGCGCGATCATGAACACCGTGGCGCAAGAGATCGCCCGCGCCGCGCCGAGCCGGGCCACGGTTCTGGTGCGCGGCGAAAGCGGAGTGGGCAAGGAACTGGTGGCCCGAGCGGTGCATTTCTCGAGCCCGCGCCGCAAGGGCCCCTTCGTGTGCCTCAACTGCGCGGCGTTGTCGCGAAGTCTGCTGGCTAGCGAGCTGTTTGGCCATGAGCAAGGCGCATTCACCGGCGCCACGCAGCGAAAGATCGGCAAATTCGAAGCCGCCGACAAAGGCACGCTCATGCTCGACGAGATCGGCGAGATGAGCCCCGCGATTCAGGCCAAGTTTCTCCGAGTGCTCGAAGGGCATCCGTTCGAGCGCGTCGGCGGGGCGCAAACGGTGAAGGTCGATGTGCGCGTGATCGCCGCCACGAATCGCGATTTGGAAAAAGACGTGGCCGAGGGCCGCTTCCGCCGCGACCTATATTTTCGACTTCGTGTGATCGAAATCCTCGTGCCCCCCTTGCGCAAGCGGCCCGACGACATCGCCGAGCTCGCCGAATATTTCCTGCAAAAGTTCAACGCCGAAACCGGCCGCAAGCTTCGCGGGTACACCGAGCGCGCGCTCGAACGCATGCGGCAATATCGCTGGCCCGGCAATGTGCGCGAGCTCAAGAACGTGGTCGAACGGGCCGTGGTGCTGTCGCGAGGCGACTATCTCGACGCCGACGACCTCACGCTCAGCCAGCTCGCCACGGCCGGCGATAGCGTCGATGGACCGCCGGCCGCCGCGCCGTTTCAGCCGTCGTCGCTGGCCGACATGGAAAGGGCCCACATCCTGGCCACGCTCGTGGCCACGGGATGGAACAAAAGCCAAGCGGCGCTCCAGCTCGGCATCGAACGCTCGACGCTCGATCGCAAGATCCGCCGCTATGAAATCGCCGAAGGTCCGCGGCGAGCGACTTCGTGAGCGCTCACGGATCTCGTGGACGATCCCCGAGTCGGCGCGCCGCGAGCCTCGTCAGCGGACTTCCCTCGTCAGCGGACTTCGCTGTCGAACAGCTCGATCGTCGCGGCCAGCTTGCGAATGTCGACCGGCTTGGTGAGAAAACGATCGAAGCCGGCGGCTCGCGCTTCCTCGCCCCGCTCGCGGGCATCGTAGCCGCTATAGGCCACGAGCAGCGTGCCGTTGAGCGCGGCTTCGCCCCGGATCGCGCGGGCCACGTCGCATCCGCTCATGCCGCCGCCCAGGTTCAAGTCGCTAATCACCACCTCGGGCGTGTTGGCCACGGCCAAGGCCACCGCGGCGCTGCCCTCGGAGGCGGTGAGCACGCGCCAGCCCAATTGCCGCAGCATGGCGGCGTTGACCAGCAGCGAGTCGTTGCGATCATCGACCACAAGCGCGTAGCTTCTGTCGCCGAGCGTTCGTCGCGTCGGCGGCCTCGGGCTTCGCGGCGGCGACGCCGTTGCCCGCGGGCGCTCGGCCGAGGTCGACATGGCTCGCGCCCGGGCATAATCTTCTAGCGTTTGGCGGATCTCGCGAAAGTCGACCGGCTTGACCAGATGTTTGTCGAAGCCCGCCCTCATCGACTGGGCATGGTCTTCCGGCTGACCATAACCGCTCACGGCCACGAGCAGGGCGTGCCGAAACCGAGGCATGCGCCGCAGTCGGGTCGCCACTTCATACCCATCGATCTTCGGCAGGCCGATGTCGATCAGCATCGCCTCGGGTTGCTCGGCCACGGCCTTTTCGAGCGCGGCTTCGCCATCGTGCGCGGCCGAGACTCGGTAACCGGCCCGCGTCAGTTGCAAGGCGATACCGGCCGCGAGATCATAATTGTCGTCGACCACCAATACACGGAGTGAATCCGCGCGAGTGGAGTTGCCGGGTGCGGTTCGCGCGGCCCGCGCGATGGCCGCGGCGCTGATCGGCAATCGCAGCGTGAAGTTCGAGCCGGCGCCGATGCCATCGCTATGCACCGCGATCGTTCCTTGATGCAGTTCCACGAGTCGCCGCACCAGGGTCAGCCCCACCCCGAGCCCGCCCCGCGAGCGATCGAGACTCGTGTCGGCCTGGGCAAAGAGATCGAACACGCGCTGCTGCATCTCGGTTGTCATGCCGAGCCCCTGGTCGCGGACCGAAAGGTTCACGAAGCGGTCGTCGCACTCGGCCCGCAGCAAGATGGGAGTGCCCGGATCACTGTATTTGGCGGCGTTGACCAGCAGGTTGAGCAACACTTGCTGGATGCGTGCCCGATCGGCCCAGAGCGAAACATCGTGGTCCGGCAGTTCGACGCGAATATCGGCGCGGCGTTCGCCGACGATCGGTTTGACCGCCGTCAGGGCTTCTTCCACCGCGGCGGTGAGCGATACGACCTCGGGCCGTAGCGAGATTTTGCCGCTGATGATCCGCGACACATCGAGCAGATCGTCGAGCAAGCGCGTGAATTGGCTGACCTGCCGTTGCATGGTCGCCATGGTGGATTGCCGCTCATCGGGCTCGGGCTCGCCCTCGAGAATTCCGAGCCCGGCGCTGATCACGCTGAGCGGGTTTCGCAGCTCATGGCCGAGCATGGCGAGGAATTCGTTTTTGTGTTGATCGGCGCGGCGGAGCGCGGCTTCGACTCGCTCGCGTTCGGCGATTTCGGCCTCGAGGGCCGCGGTGCGCTCGCGCACGCGATCTTCGAGCAAATCGCGGCTCTTGCGGAGGGCTTCTTCATGCCGGCGCTGCTGGAGAGTGTAGCGAATCGAGCGTTCGAGCGTGGCGGCGGTGATCGCGCCCTTGACGAGAAAGTCGGCGGCGCCGGCCTGCATCGCCTGCATATCCACCTCGCGGCTGGCTTGGCCGCTGAGAAAAATGATCGGCGTGGCGTTGCCCCGGGCCACGGCGAGTTTCAAGAGATCGAGCCCCGTATGGCGGCCCAATTGATAGTCGAGTAGGCAGACATCGTGTCGCCCCTCGGCCAGCGCCGCGAGCGCGGCCTCGAACGACGAAACCCATTCGAGTGAAATCTCGGCGCCCAGGTCGTTGAATAGCTCGCGCGCGAAGACATAGTCGTCTTCGTCGTCGTCGACCATCAACACGCGGATCGTGCGTTCACTCGGCGGACTTAACATTCGGGTCCCCGGGCAGCTCGACGATTTCCAGCCAGTATTTGCCGATTGCGCGAATCACTTCCGTGAGGCCGGAGAAAGTGACCGGCTTGGTGATATACGACGCGGCCGAGAGATCGTAGGTCCGATAGATATCCTCCTCGGCCTTGGAGGTGGTGAGCACCACGACGCGAATATGTCGCAGTTCCGGATCGCGTTTGATCTCCCGCAGCGCTTCGCGCCCGTCCATCTTGGGCATATTAAGGTCCAAGAGGATCAGCCCCGGCCGGGGCGCCGCGCCGGGAGCGGCATAGGCTCCGCGGCGTTTGAGATAATCGAGCAACTCGACGCCATCGCCGACGAATCGCAAGTCGTTCGCCAGCCGATTGTCCTCGAAGGCTTCCTTGGTCATGAGTCGATCATCGGCGTCGTCGTCGGCCATGAGGATCGTGATCGGTCGATGGATGTCTTCTGGCGTCACGTGCATGCTCCGCGAGGTAAATGAAAATTGCTTGTTGCCCGTCAGACGTCGGCGGCCATCAGGCGCACATAAAAGGTCGAGCCCACGCCCGGCGTGCTTCTGGCCGTGATCGAGCCGCCGTGGCGTTCAGCGATTCTTCGGCAGATGGCCAGTCCCATGCCGGTGCCTTCATACTCGGCGCGTCCGTGCAAGCGTTGGAAAACCTCGAAAATTCGATCCAGATACGTTTCGTCGAAACCGATGCCGTTGTCGCTCACCGCCAGTTCGCAGACCCTCCGACGTTGCCCGTCGACTTCCAGGGCGTCGCCGAGCAGGCGTCCCTCCACTTTAACCACTGGCGAGGCCTCGGGTCGACGGAACTTCAGCGCGTTTCCAATCAGATTCTGCAATAACTGACGAATCTGCATGGCGTCGGCCAAGAGCGCTGGCAACTCGCCAACGGTGACCGAGCCCCCGGTGTCTTGAATTCGGGTCTCGAGATCGCCGAGCACTTCATGGGCCAACCGGTTAAGATCGACCGTGGAAAATGTCGCCCCCTTGGTGCCCACGCGAGAAAAGGCCAGAAGGTCGTCGATCAAGCGCCGCATTCGCTCGGCCGAATTCAACATTCGACCCAGGTAGTCGCGTCCCTGTTCGCCCAGCGCATCCGAAAGTTTGATGAACAACCGATCGCCAAATGCCTGAATCTTTCGCAAGGGCTCCTGCAAATCATGCGACGCCACCGAGGCGAATCGCTCCAATTCCTGATTGCTTCGATGCAAGTTCGCGGCGAGTTCGCGCGCGGCTTCTTCGGCCCGCCGTCGCTCGACGACCTCTCCCTGCAACCGGGCATTGGCCTCGGCCAGTTCGTTGGTGCGGGCCTGCACGCGCTCTTCAAGCTGTTCGTTCATTCGCAAGAGCGCCGCGGCGGTGCGCTGCCGCTCTTGCACCTCGCGACCCGCGTAAATTATCGACGCGGCTAGCATCGCGCCGCCGAGCCCGAGGCCAAACACGGCGCTCAGCACCGCCAAGAAACGCGATGTTGCTTGAATGCGATGTCGGTAGTCCAAGAGGCGAGTCTCTTCGATGCGCATCGCGTCGACCAGTTCGCGCGCTTGCTGCATCGCCGACCTGCCGGCGATGACCTTGGGCAGATAAAGGCTCGCGTCGGCGCCCTCGCGGTCGGCGTCACGTACGATCGCGGCCAGGAAATCGAAGCGTTCGTGAACAAGCTCGCTCAAGCGACGGACCGAAGCTTGCTGGGCCGGATTATCGACCGTGAGCGCCGCGAGGTAATCGAGCGTGGGGTCGATCAGACCGCTCGCGGCTTGGAATGGTCGCAAAAAAGCGCGATCATCGGTCAGCAAATAGCCGCGCACGCTCGCCTCGCCATCTTTCAGCTCGGAAAAGATTTGCTCGAGGACCGTCGTGACCTCATGCGTGTGGGCCACCCATTGTCCGCTCCGCGTAAGCTCGACAACTGTCCAACAGCCGAGCACCGCATTGAGCACCAGAGCCCCAAAAGTGAACGCAAAGGCGATTCGCGATCCTCGGCCGAGCGGTATGCCCATCGTGTGTAGTCGATCCAATGAATTTCGGTATCAGACGCGATCGGAAAGGGAGCGCCGATGACAACAGCCATTTGCCTGACGCAAAACGCCGCGGCCCCGCCGGGGGCGCGCCTCGCAAAAACAAATAATCGCTCTTGCGCGGCCAAAGGCAACTGGGTTCGGCCGACGGCAATTGGGAATCAACTCATCCCGCGGCCAGCGGGCCGAGCGCCTTGGTCTCGGTTCCCAAGCACCGCGCAATCTGCCGCACTGCCTGCTTGAGCCGGTTTTCGTTTTCGACCAGCGCCAATCGCAAATAACCTTCGCCCGCCGGACCGAATCCACTGCCCGGACTCACCGCCACATCGCCCTCCTCGAGCAGCTTGGTGGCGAATTGCATCGTGTCCATGCGACTGGCCCAGGGCTCGGGCACTTTAACCCAGAGAAACATGCCGGCCCGGGGGGGCGTGACTTCCCAGCCGATGCGTCGCAGTCCGTCGACGAGCACATCGCGGCGCCGCTGATAGAGCGCGCTTTGGGCCTCGACCGCGGCGTCGGTGTGGCGCAGGGCCATGATCGCGGCGATTTGAATCGGTTGAAACATGCCGTAGTCGTAGTAGGTCTTGATCGTGCCCAGGGCGCGAACCATCTCGGCGTTGCCGGCGCAGAAACCCAACGCGCCAACCGGCCATGTTGTAGCCTTTGCTCATCGTCGTGAATTCGACGCCCACATCGCGGGCGCCCGGCGCCGCCAGAAAGCTGGGCGGCTGGTAGCCATCGAAGGCCACGTCGGCATAAGCGAAATCGCTGATCACCATGAACCCGTAGCGTCTGGCGAGCTTCACGACATCGACGAAAAACTCCGGCTCGACCGTGACAGTGGACGGATTGTGCGGATAGTTCACGATCAGCAGTTTCGGCTTCGGATACAAATGCTGGCAGGTGTAAGCGACATTCGAGAGGAACTTTTCGCTGTCGGCCACTTCGAGCGAGATCACATTGGCCGCCGCCAGCGCTACCGCGTAGACATGCACCGGAAAATACGGGGCCGGCACGATCGCGGCGTCGCCGGGGCCAACCAGCGCCAGGCAAATGTGGCTGAAACCCTCTTTCGAGCCGAGGCAGACGATCGTTTCCGATTCGGGATCGAGCCGCACGCCGTATTTCTTGAGATACTTGCCGGCGAGCTCGCGGCGAAGGTTGTTGATGCCGAGCGCCTTGCTGTAACCGTGGTTCCGCGGATCGTGGGCAGCGGCGGTGAGTTTGTCGATCACCAAGTCCTGCGGCGGATCGGAGGGGTTGCCCATGCCGAGATCGATCACATCGTCGCCGGCGCGGCGCTTTTGATATTTCACGGCATTGATGCGCGCGAACAAATAAGGCGGCAGCCGCTTGACGCGCTCGGCCAGCTCGATTTTGAACGGCGTGGTGTCGTTGATCGGATTATCCGCTTCGTTTTCGTGACTCATCGATCAGGGCCTCGAACCGGGGATCAAAAAAGGCGGAAAGCGAGACGCCTCAAGGCATTTCGCAACGCTCCGCCGCGAAGGCGCCCCCCTCGCATGGCAAAGCGAGACCCAAATGACTCGAAAGCGCGGGTGGGCCGTGGCGCGCGGGCGATAACTTCAAAGATACCGACGCCGCGCGTGGTTGGAAACGCGAAAAATGATGGGTGAGCTCACGCGATTCGCGCACATCGCCCGATGGGCAAACGTTTTGGGGGCGGCACGATGCGCCATGCGGCCGATGGCGAGCGGCGCATTCAGCGGTGCAAAACGTTCCAGGAAAGGAGCGAAGCCTACTCGGCGGCCGATCCGGACGGGCTAGTTTTTCGGAATTTCGCCGATAAAATCCGAAAAATGACGTATTTCGGCTCCATTTGCGCAGTAAAATTGCACAAAGCGACGCTTCATGGTGTTTTTCGATCGATCGGGAGGATAAGCAGTGCTGATCGAATTTCGGGTGGAAAACCACCGTTCTCTGCGCGACGAACAGGCGCTGACATTTGAAGCCGCCCGCCTGGGTGACGAGGCTGACTCCCGGCCGCGGACCGTGCAGGGCCACAAAGAAAAGCTGCTGCCCGTCGCCGTGCTTTACGGCGCCAATGCGAGCGGCAAGAGCAATGTGCTCAATGCCCTCGCCTTCATGCGCGAGGCGGTGCTGAATTCCCACCGGCTCTGGGCCCCGGAGGGTGGCGTGCCGCGCGAGCCGTTCGCCTGGGGCGAGCAGAAAAAGGCGCCGTCGACATTCGAAGTCACGCTGCTGTTCAATGATGTGAAATACCAATACGGCTTCGTCGTCGATGATCACGCGATCTTGGAAGAGTGGCTTTACGCATGGCCCAGCGGACGTAAACAGACTTGGTTCGAGCGCGAGGGAGAGAAATTCAAATTCGGAGCGCATCTCAATGGCCCGAACGAAAAGATTCGAGAAGTGACGCGCCCCAACGCGCTATTTCTGTCCACGGCGGCTCAACATGGACACCTTCAAATAATAGCCGCCGCCTATCGATGGTTCGCGCGTTTCTACGACGCCGACACGGTGCGGAGCCCATTAACCCCGGCTACGGTAGGTTTCTTGAAGCGGGAACTCTTCGATCGTGCGTCTGACCCAAACCCAGTTGTTTGCGATCCGGAGCTGCGCAGCAAAGTTTTGGGATTGTTGCGGGCGGCGGACATTGGCATCGTGGACGTCAAAATAATTCGCGACGCGAGCGACTCGGATTCACGCCACGGCCGGATCATGTTGCGACACGAGACGGGCGGCGATGACTCGTGGCTTGATCTCGATCAAGAATCGGACGGTACGCAGACTTTGCTTCGGCTAGCGCCGGAAATTATCGCGTCGCTAAGCTTTGCAAGGCCGCTGCTGATCGACGAACCGGAATCTGGTTTACATCCGGTCCTAGCGCGAGAGATCGTGCGGATGTTCAACAGCCCGGAAACGAATCCTCGCAACGCCCAGCTTCTATTCACCACTCACGATACGAATTTCCTCGCTGGAGTGGGCGACGAAGCGCTGCTTCGCCGCGATCAAATTTGGTTTACCGAAAAGAAGGACGATGGGGCGTCGGTCCTTTACCCACTGACCGACTACAAACCGCGCGGCTCCGAGAACCTTGAGCGCGGCTATCTCCAAGGTCGCTACGGAGCAATCCCCTTCCTCGGCGACTTTGCCGCAATCGTGGCAAGTGAGGACTAATCATGTCGCCGCGCAAACGTGACCGAAAGCGCCGCCCCGCGCGACGAACGCCATTTCGCCCCCCCCAAGCCGAGGCTGTTGGTCGTGTGCGAAGGCGAGGTGACGGAAAAGGAATACATCAACGGCTTTATCAAGGCCGCGCGGAATCCGCTCGTCAAAGTCGAAACTCTCGGTGGCGTCGTGCCGCCGCGAAAGGTCGTCGCCGTTGCCATCGACAGATTGACGAACAGCCAGAAGCGAGCAAAACGCGAAGGCGACCCGAACATTGCGTTCGACGAAGTATGGGCCGTGTTCGACGTGGACACGCATCCGGATATCGCCGAAGCCAAAAGCGACGCCGCGAAGGCCGGGGTGAAACTCGCGATCTCGAATCCTTGCATCGAGCTCTGGTTATTTCTCCATTTCGGCGCCCCCCCGGGACTTGTGGATGGCGACGAGATTCACAAGCGGCTCAAAAGGCATCTCCCGAATTACGACAAGCATGTCGATTACCAGAAGTTCGCGGCCGGCTATCCGCAAGCCCGCAGCCACGCCGAACGACTCGAAATCGACGCCACGGAGGACCGCGAAGAGGGCCGCAATCCCACGACCGGCATGTGGCGGCTGACGAAGAGCATCGCGCCGGACGCCTAATCGCACGAGTCTGGGTCGCGACGAGTCCCCCGTCCAGAGAGAACGCCCCCCATGCGATTCGCCGCAAGCCCGGGGGGGCCCTTCTGAAAAGGCGCCGCGGGGCGATATAATTCAGCGGCGCCCGTGAAACCGCATTAACTCGCTTTGACTTCCCTCGCCGCTGGACCGCGCCCCGTGCGAGCGCCGCGGGGGTTTGCCGTTTTTCTTTTTCTGGAATCGACTCCATGCCCAAAGACTTTCTCAAGGGCGCTCAAGACGAATACGACGTCGTGGTCATCGGCAGCGGACTCGCCGGCATGACCGCCGCCAACACCTTGGCCCGGTCCGGCCGCTCCGTGCTGCTCCTCGAGCAGCACTACAAGCTCGGCGGCATGGCCACCTGGTTTCGACGGCCCAAGGGCGCCATTTTCGATATCTCGCTCCATGGCTTTCCGATCGGCATGATCAAAAGCTGTCGCCGCTACTGGACCGCCGAGATCGCCGATTCGATCGTGCAGCTCAAGAATATTCGGTTCGACAACCCGATGTTCAGCCTCGCCACGACCTTCGACCGCGCCGACTTCACGCGCCAACTGGTCGAAAAATTTCGCGTGCCGGCCGAAACCGTGCAGGCGTTTTTCGACACCGCCCGAGGCATGAATTTCTACGACGACCAAGCGACCACGGTCCGCGAGCTTTTCGATCGCTTCTTTCCGGGCCGCGAGGACGTGATCCGGCTGCTCATGGAGCCGATCACCTATGCCAACGGCTCGACGCTCGAAGACCCCGCGATCAGCTACGGCATCGTGTTTTCGAACTTCATGAGCAAAGGCGTGTACACGTTTCAAGGCGGCACCGATCGGCTGATCCATCTGATGGGCGAAGACCTGCGCAAGAGCGGCGTCGATTGCCGGATTCGGGCCGACGTCCAGCGAATCGTCGTCCGCCGCGGGCGGGTCGAGGCGGTCGAGGTCAATGGCCGGCGCATTCGCTGCCGGGCCGTCGTGTCCAACGCCAATCTCAAGGCCACGATCTTCGATCTCGTGGGCGACGAACATTTCGATGGCAAATTCGTCGACCAGGCCCGCGCCGTGCGGCTCAACAATTCGAGTTGCCAAGTGTATATTTCGCTCAAACCGGGCGAATTGCTCGACGAAAGCCTGGGCGACCTGCTCTTTAGCTCGACCGCTCCGCTGTTTCGCACCGAAGCGCTCCTCAGCCGCGATGTGACCAGCCGCACTTACTCCTTCTATTATCCGCGCTCGCGGCCCGAAACCGACCGCTGCCTGGTGGTGTCGAGCACCAACGCCAATTTCGCCGATTGGTCCGGGCTCGACGACGCCGCCTACGCGGCCAGTAAAACCGAACTGGTCGAGTCGACACTCGACGCCTTGGCACGTTATATTCCAGACATTCGGGACCGCCTCGAACACGCCGAGGCGTCGACCCCGCGCACTTTCCAGCACTACACCCGTCACTGGGCTGGCGCCAGCTTTGGCACCAAGTTCGAAGGGCTGGCCGTGAGCCGCGCCGTTCCCGAACAAGTCCGCGGCCTGTTTCACGCCGGTAGCGTAGGCATCATCATGTCCGGATGGCTGGGCGCGGTGAACTATGGCGTGATCGTGGCGAACGACGTCGATTCGCTGTTGATGAAGTCCAACCCCTGGCCATCGATCTCATCCGTAGCCCCATGAGCCGAGAAGAAATCCTAGCCGCAATTCCGCATCGCGATCCGTTTCTACTCATCGACGACATCGTCGAGCAGTCCGACACGCGCATCGTGTGCCGCAAGACGTGGCGCCCCGACGAATGGTTTTACCCGGGCCACTATCCCTCGTATCCCATCACGCCCGGCGTGTTGCTGTGCGAAGCGGCGATGCAGGCGGGCGCGGTGCTGGTGCGCGCCGCAGGTTCCGCGCGATGGCCGCGTGCCAGTGGTGGCTCGCCTGCGCGATGTGCGATTCAAGCGCGTGGTGCGGCCGGGCGAAACAGTGCTGCTCGAGGTCGAGATCAAGGATCGGGTGTCCGACGCGTTTTATATGCGGGCCCAAGTCACGTGCGAGGGCACGCTCGCCGTGCGATTCGATTTCACCGCCACGCTCGCCGCCATGGACTCGAGCAGCGCGTATTCCGGCTGACAGGTCTCGCTACCCCGGTTGTCTCTCGATGACGTTCGACTTCTTGCAACTCGCCGGGCAGCCGATCCTGGTCACCGGCGTGGCCAATCGGAAAAGCGTGGCTTGGCATATCGGGCAACTGCTCACGGCCGCCGGGGCCGATGTGATGTACGCGGTGCGCTCGCCGGCGCGAGGCATCCGTGGGGCGGCTCGTGGCGCCGGCGCCGGTGTATGTGTGCGATGTCGAGTTTCCCGACGAGCTCGCGGCACTCCGCGAGAAAGTCGGCGCCCGAAGCTCGCGGCTGTTTGGCCTGGTGCATTCGATCGCATTTGCCGACTATGGCGAGGGCCCCAAGGCGTTTCACGAAACCAGCAAGCGCGACTTCCTGCGCGCGATGGACATTTCGTGCTTCTCGCTCATGGCGTTGTCGCATCTGTTTCAAGACATGTTCGACCCCGATGGCTCGGTCGTCACGGTGTCGATCTCCACGACGCGCATGGCCGCCGAAAACTATGGCTACATGGCGCCCTGCAAGGCGGCGCTCGATTCGGCCTTGGTGTTTCTGGCCAAGTCGTTCAGCCAATTTTCGCGAGTGCGTTTCAACGCCGTGGCGCCGGGCCTGTTGAAAACCTCGGCCTCGGCCGGCATTCCCGGCTATGTCGATTCGTATCTCTATGCCGAACAAGCCACCTTACGCCGGCGAGCCGTGGCCACGGAAGAAGCCGCCGCCGTGGCCGCGTTTTTGCTTAGCCCGCGTTCGAGCGGCGTCAACGCGCAGAATATCGTGGTCGACGCCGGCATGAGCGCGAACTATTTCGACCGCGAACTGGTGCGCAAAGCCACCCGACCCGAATAGCCCCGTGTGGCACGCGAATTCGAGGCACGTGCCCCCCATGACAACTCACTCTGAACCCAATCCTGGCCCGGCCTCTCCCCGGTCAACCAATCCCGGGGCGGCGATCGACTATCGGCTGTTTCAAGACTGCGTGCATTGTGGCCTGTGTACCGCCGCATGTCCCACTTATCTCGAAACCGGCGACGAAAACGACAGCCCCCGCGGACGCATCTACCTGATGCGGGCCGTGACCGACGAGCGATTGTCGCTCACGCCCGAAGTGCGGCGGCATCTCGAGCTGCTGCCTCGATTGCCGCGGCTGCGAGACGGCCTGTCCCTCGGGCGTGCAATATGGCCACTTGATCGAGCCGTTTCGCGTGGCGATGTCCGCCGGGGCAGCCGACCCGAGCCGAGATTGGTTCCATCGCTGGATACTGTTTTGGCTGATGCCCGATCCGAGGCGATTGCGGTTGGCGATGCTGCCGGCCCGATTTGCCCAGCGGACGGGAATCGACCGTCTGGCCCGGCGGCTGGGTCTCTTGAATCTACTGCCGGCCCGATTGCGGCGCCTGGTCGACATGGCGCCGCCCTTGGGCGATCCACTGCCGGCCTTGCCGCCGGTGTTGCCGGCGATCGGTCCGCGGCGGGCTCGCGTCGCGCTCTTCACCGGCTGCGTGGCCGATGCGATGTTTCGCTCCGCGCATTGGGCCACGGCGCGCGTCCTGCAGCGCAATGGCTGCGACGTGCTCACGCCCATGAAACGGCGCTGCTGCGGGGCGATTCATTTTCATGCCGGCTCGAGCGAGCCGGCCCGGCAACTGGCCGACGCCAATGTCCGCGCTTTCGGCTCGCTCGATGTCGACGCCGTGGTGGTCAATGTGGCTGGCTGCGGGGCGATGCTCAAGGAATATGGCGACCACTGGCATGGCGCCGGCGAAGCCGCTCGGGCCGCGCTCGGGGCCAAGGTTCGCGATGTGCATGAGTTTCTCGATTCGCTCGGCCTCCTTCCTCCGACCGGCCGGCTCGAAACCATTGCGACATATCACGACGCTTGCCACCTAGCCCACGCTCAGAAAATCCGCGAAGCCCCGCGGCGGCTGCTCGCTCAGATCCCCGGACTCGAACTGCGCGAACTGGCCGAAGCCGATCTCTGCTGCGGGGCCGCGGGGACCTACAACCTCACCCAGCCGGAAATGGCCCAGCGGCTCGGGCGCCGCAAGCTCGACAATATCCTGGCCACAGGCGCCCACACGGTAGTGGCCGCCAACGCCGGCTGTCTGTTGCAGATTGGCCGCGAGGCGCGCGAGCAAGGCAGCCCGCTCCGGATCGTGCATCCGATGGAACTGCTCGATGAAAGCTATCGAGCGGCGAAGGGTCAAAAAGCTTGAGCGGCGCCCCCGCGGCGCGGAGCCTCGCCGCTAAGCCGCCTTCCCCCCCACAAGCCTGAAGCGCCAGCGAAGAATCCGCCACGCGCCACGGTGCATGCCCCGTATCCATGCCCCGCGGTTCACTTCGCGGGCTCAATTGGTCCCGTTGAATTGAAAGGGCGTGGGCGTGAAGCCGACAACGAGGAACATGAGTGTGGCGATGCCCAGAATCGTGCGACCCAGGCCGAGCGGTTCGGCGTCGTTGGCCGTGGGCGGATGAAATGGCCGCATCCAGATCAAGAGGAGCAGCATCGGCAACAATTGATACGAATTGAGCAGCACCATGCCCAGCCCGGCGCCGACGAGCACAAGCAGTGCCACCGGATAACTCTTGCGTCGCAAAATCGCATACAAGATATGCCCGCCGTCGAGTTGTCCGACGGGAAACAGATTGATCGACGTGATTAGAAACCCGACCCAGCCGGCGAAGGCCAAGGGATGCAACATTACATCGGTTCCCTGCGGTAGTGGTCCTTTGAGCCAGTGAATGAGCCAGGTGAACAAGAGCGGCTCGCCAAAGCTCTGATACCCGCCCTCTTGCGTCGGCAAGACCTGCGACCACTGGATGCCGATCACCGAGAGCACGATCGCGGGTACGAGCCCCGCCAGGGGGCCCGAGATGCCGATATCGAATAATGTCTTGCGATTGCCCATGTGGCCGCGCAGGGCGATCACGGCGCCCATCGTGCCGATCAGGCTGATCGGCATTGGAATGAAGTAGGGGTAACTGGTCGGCACCCGATATCGCAGCGCTTGCACGAAATGTCCCAACTCATGGGCGGTGAGAATAAACATGATGCCGCCACAATAGAGCAGGGCGTCGCGAATGCCGGCTACCCGCGCCGCGTCGCTGGCCTCGGGGTTGATAAATGGATAGGGATAGTGAATCCAAAACGTGCTGGCGATCGTGGCGATAAACAGCAGCAAGGGCGTCTGCCAAGACCGCCGCGCGGGCACGATCGGCGGATAGGCCCCGGCGCCAAACGCCCCATTTCCCAGGGCGCCCTGCTCGCCATCGAAAGGCGGATAGGAACCGCCGCGCGGGTGCGGCTCGTACACCACCGGTTCGATCCCGCCCGCCATGCGATAGGGGTTGGCGGCCGCGCGCGATCGCCATGCGTTTCGCGATCATGGGTTTCGCGAACGTTGTCGCCTTCGTTTCCGAAGTCGGAAAACTTCGATTCCGCGATACCGCGCTCATCATTGGTCATGGGATCGGACTTCCCCGGGGGAACTTGTGATGCTCATGCGCACCGCTCGCGAAACCCCGCTCGAAGCGAGGCGATCGCCGACTCGGCGGCGCTGCCGTGGAAATTCTAGTGCGCGCGTCACTTTGAGCAAGCCAAGCCCCTCCCGCACAATCGCTGCAAGTCGCCCGGGCCGCGTCCGGAAACCCGGGGAACCCTCCAGGGAATAGTCAACTAAAAAAACCCGACAATGCTCGCCGCCCCAATCCGCCCTTTCCCTCCGCCAGACGACTGGGAAAAATGCAAGAGTCGCGGTTTTTTCAAGAGGCGGACTCGAACCGCGTCCACACGATCTTCGCCCACCGCGCATTGCCACGTAGGCGTCCCCCTCCCCGACACGATCGGCGTTCGACACTTTCGCGTCCACTCCAGGAACATTCGCGCCCGTGCCAGCCATCTTCGAGCATCGCGTGGTCGTGGCCCCGAGCGATATCGACATGCTCGGCCACGCGAACAATGTCACCTATCTCGCCTGAGCCCAAGCGGCCGCGCTCGCGCATTCCGAAGCCCAAGGCTGGCCGCTCGAACGCTATCGCGCGCTCGGCGCCGGCTGGGTGGCCCGATCGCATGAAGTGAAGTATCTGGCGCCGGCTTTTTTGAACGATGTGCTGCTGGTGCGCACTTGGGTGGCCGAGTTTCGCAAGGTGTCGTCGCTACGGCGCTACCGCATCGTGCGCCCGGCCGACAATCTATTGCTCGCCTCGATCACCACCGAATGGGCATTCGTCGACTTTGCCAAGGGCGCGATTCAGCGCGTGGCCCCCGAAGTGGCCGCTTCGTTCGAGCCCCTGCCCGAATAGCCGTTCGCCCTCAAGCCTCAAACCTCGGACCTCGCTCCTCAAGCCTCGGGCACAGCTACCGCGAAGTCAGCCCCGGCTCGCTGGCGGCTCGCGTGGCAATCTCCCGGGCTTCGATCACGCTCGCCGTGCCCAGGTCGATGGGCTGGGGAAATTCACCGGCAAGCACCACTCCCTCGGAGGAGCGCTCGACAACCTCGAGCCGCGCGAGATCGGTCCACTGAGCCAAGCGCGGCGTAAGCACGCCCGCGCGGTTGCGCTGCAAGATCGCGATCGCGAGCTCGTCGGGCACGATCGCGCGATCCGCGTAACTGCCCCGCGCGAACAACCGATATCGCCGCACGCGATAATCTTCTTCGCGGCAGCCGCCCGCGGTCGACTCGACTTCGCCCAGGAGCACATAGCCCCAGTCGGCGTCGGGACACAAGTCGGCCATGACGAACGTGGGCGGCGGAACATTGCCGATCCGCCTTGCGTAGTCGAACCAGACCGGCGTCGGATATCCGGTCACGGCATAGAGCACGCGGCCGAGCACGGTCGAAAAATGTCCGCCGGCATTCTCCGGCCCGCCGGCCAGCCAAGGATGCCCGGTGAGCGAAGCGACCGTGGCCCCGGCCGGCGCGGGATCGAAGAGTCCCGCGCGGCAAGCCGATTCGACAAGCGACATCGCCTTGAGCGTGGGGTCGGCGTTCATTCGCGCGGCGACCGCGCGATTGCCATCGTAAGTCATCATCGCCACCAGGGCGCTCGCCAGCGCGATCGGCGGCGCGAGCCACTTCCACGCTCTCGGCAACGATTCTCTCGCGGCGACGAGCGAGGCGATCGTCAGCATCGCGAACCCAAAATACTGCAAATACACCGGCAGATACCCAATGCCGACCAGCACCGATTGCTGATATTTGGGCGAGAGCGCCAGCAGCGCACCGGGCAAAATCCACAAAGCCCCGCCGGCGATCGCCAGCAATTTCCAACGCGGCGCGGAAGACGGTTCGCTCCGCATCCAGGCGAATGCGAATCCCGCCGCCAAGAGCCCGATCGCCCAATTTCGCCAATCGCCCACGAGCCGGCTCGCCGAAAACATCTCGCTCCGATGTTCGCTCAGCAGGCAGTAGCTCAACGGCAGTGCCGCCGACGCTTCTCGCATTGTCGCGCCGGCGATCGCCGCCGGATCGAAATTCGGCGAATACGCGCTCCCCTCGACCGGAATCGCCTGATGTCGCAGTCCGAGCGCGAACGCCACGAGTAGCAACATCAGCGTGCCATGCGGCCGCGCCGCGCCGAAAGCCGTCCGCCAGTCGTTGTCATGCGCGCGGGCCAGGAACCAAAACACCGGCCCCGCCACGAACGCGATCTCATACGTCAACAGCGCCAAGCAAAACGCCGCGAGGCTCGCCACGCGCCACCTCTCGCGCCGGCAGCGCAAATAGCAGTCAAACATCAACAGGGCCGCCAGCAACTCGGTCGCCAGCGCCGGCATCAGGCCCGCGAACTGGAGAATCGGGTCGAATGCCCACCGCATTTGAAATAGCAGCGTGAGCAACAGGCCGCCCAAGGCCGCCATGCCCGGCGCCAATCGCCACGCGCGGAGCAGGCCATAAAACAACCCGACATCGACGAGCAGCACACCATAGACCAGCCGATGAAACAGCGCCGCCGAGGGATGCCAATAATGCAACCCATAGGTTTGCACGATCGCCAGCGGAAACAGCCTGCCGGCCGACATCCAGCCCGAAAGCCGCATGTGCAAATAGTCGCTAAAGCCGCCACCGCGAATCCGCACATGGCCTTGAGTGCAGGCATTCAAAAGATCGTCGCCGCCATAGCCTACGATGCAGTCGGGCAAAAGAAACACCGCGGCGAAAAGCAGGAGACCAAGGAGCGGCGCCTGCTTGCGGGTCGTCATCGAGGCGATGGTTTGAAGCATGGGGAGAGCAGTTTTCGGTTTTCAGCGTGGAGGGGCGGGGGATAGTACCGCCACGAGCGTGCAAGCTGCAAGCTCGAAATCCGCTGGCCCGGGAGCCGCTATCGCGTTACCATGAAAACGCCGCGTCGCCATCGGAATCGCCAATGCGCTCGAGCTGATCGTGGCCATCGTCCTCCGTCCGCTTGGGAGCGCTGAATATCGTGCGAGAGTGGTTTCCCCGTTTGCTCCTGGCATTGCTCGTGGCCGCGATCGCCTGGGTCGTGTCGCGGGCGACGCTTGAGCCCGCGGAGTTCACCTTCATCAACGAAACCGAGCCCGAATCGCTCGACCCGGCTCGAGCCACGGGCCGGCCCGAACATCGGCTGATCATCGCCATGTTCGAGGGCCTGGTGAACTACGACCAGCAAACGCTCCGCCCGACGCCCGGCGTGGCCCAGCAGTGGGAAGTATCGCCCGATGGGCTGCGCTACACATTTCACCTTCGCGACACCGCCCGCTGGTCCGATGGCAAGCCGGTCACGGCCGAGGATTTCATCTGGTCGTTTCGCCGGCTGCTCGATCCAAACACCGGCGCCCGCTATGCCTATCAACTGTGGTACGCCCGCAACGCGAAGCGCTACACGACGCGCGCGATTGCGCCGGGCGACCCTGTGGAAGTGGAATTGCTTGAGCGACCGGCCGGGGCCTTGCCGTTTGCCCGAGGCGTCGTGCTTCGGGGCGTGCTGATCGCCACCGAGCCCAACTCGGCCCCCCAGAGCGCCCCGACCGCGAGCGCCGCGAGTGATGTTAAGACTCCTCTGATTTACACCGTCGACATCGAGGGCCGCCGGCGCCGGTTTCGCATGAGCGCCGAGACCGCGCAAGACGAATCGGCGAGCGACGACATCGAACCCTGCCGGCTGCTCACGCTCGACTTCGCGGAAGTGGGGCTCAAGGCGCCCGACGCCCTCACGGTCGAGATCAAGCTCGAGCGGCCGACGCCTTTTTTTCTCGATCTGGCCGGCTATTTTTCGCTGTCGCCCACTCCGTCGCACTGTGTCGAGCGCTATGGTTATCCGGAGTGGCTCAAGCCCGAGCATATCGTGAGCAACGGCGCCTACCATCTTGAAAGCCGACGGTTTCGCGACCGGCTGCGGATGACGAAGAACCCTCGCTATTGGAACCGCGACCATGTTGCGATTCGCTCGATCGACGCGCTCTCCGTGAGCTCGCCCCCCACGGCGCTCAACATGTATCTGACCGGCGCCGCCGATTGGATCACCACCGTGCCGCCGATCGTGGTGGCCGACATTCGCGCCCGGAATCGCGGCGATTTCATTTCCGGGCCCGAACTGACCGTGAACTTTTATCTCTTCAATCTCACCGAGCCGCCGCTCGACAATCGGCTTGTGCGAAGGGCGCTCGGCATGGCGATCGATCGGCGCGAGATCGTCGATCGCATCACCCGCGGCGGCGAAACCCCGGCCGAGAGTCTCGTGCCGCCAGGCATCGTGGGCTATGAGCCCGTGGGCGGAGTGCGGCTCGATCTCGACAAGGCCCGCGCGCTCTTGGCCGAGGCGGGCTATCCGGGCGGGGTGGGCTTGCCGGAGATCAAGATTCTCTACAATCAAGACGACACGCATGAATCGGTCGCCCAACTCATTCAAGATCAATGGAAGCGCCATCTGGGCGTCGACGCCCGCTTGCGCAGCCTCGAGTGGGGCAGCTTTCTGAGCAGCATTCACATGAAGCAATTTCAAGCCTGCCGCTACGGCTGGGTGGGCGATTATCCGGACCCGAACACGTTTCTCGATCTGTTCGTGACCGGCGGCGCCAACAACCCCACCGGCTTTGCCTCGCCGGAATACGATCGGCTGATCGCGGCGGCGGGCGACGAAACCGACCCGGCCCGGCGGTTCGAGATTTTGCACGACGCCGAGCGACTGCTGCTCGAGGAAATGCCGATTGTGCCGCTGTATTTCCGCGTGTCGCGCAACATGGTGAGCCCGCGCGTCGAAGGCTTTCACACGAACCTGCTGGATGTGCATCCGCTGCAAGACTTGTCGATCAAGCGGCCCGCGAGGGAGCAATGAGGAGGAAAAGACTAGCCACGGAACAACACGGAAGAAACACGGAAGAAACACGGAAACGGAAAGAGAGCGCAACGAGGAGTTCCATATGCATGCATCGCCCGAATCATGGCGTCGATTCTCAACCGCCTCTTGATAAATCAGAAACCACGCCGAGTCGATCCCCGCAAACCCCCTGTTATTTTCCGTGTTTTCCGTGTCCTTCCGTGGCTAACCTTCCCCCGTTGAATCCTTCCGTGGCAAACCTCTTTCCCCCGTAACCCAGGTGACCCGATGCTTCGCTTTATCGTCAAACGGCTGGCGTGGATCGGGCTCACGCTATGGATCGTGTTTACGCTCGCGTTTTTCTTGATGCGCGTGGCGCCCGGCGGGCCGTTCGACAGCGAGCGGCAGCTCGAGCCCGAGATTCGCGCCCACATGGAGCGACAATTCCATCTCGACGAACCGCTTTGGCGGCAATACTCCCGTTCGCTCGGCAATGTGCTCCGCGGCGACCTGGGCTATAGTTTCAAACAGCGCGATTACACCGTGAATCAAATCATCGCCATGGGTCTGCCGATCTCGGCGGGCTTGGGGGTGCTTGCCCTCGCGGGAGCAATCTTGGTCGGACTCGGCGCCGGAGTGGCGGCGGCCACGCGCCGCGGCAGCGCGCTCGACGCGGTGCTGATGGCCTGGGCCACGATCGGCATCGCGCTGCCCAACTTCGTGATCGCCGGCATTCTGCTGCTGCTGTTCGTGTTCCTCGTGCCGATCTTTCCCGCGGCTGGCTGGGGCTCCGCGCGGCAACTGGTGCTACCGGCCTTTTGCTTGGGCGCGCCCTATGCCGCGTATATCGCCCGGCTGGTGCGCACCGGCATGCTCGACACCCTGGGGCAAGACTACATTCGCACCGCCGTGGCCAAGGGCCTTTCGCCGCGCGTGGTCATTTTCCGCCACGCGCTTCGCGGCGGCCTCGCGCCGTTGGTCACGTTTCTGGGCCCGGCCATGGCCGGCATTTGCACCGGAAGCCTGATTGTCGAACAAGTATTCGCCATCCCGGGCCTCGGCGTGCATTTCGTGCAAGCCGCCACGCAGCGCGACCTGACACTGGCCATGGGCGTGGTGCTCTTGTACTGTGCCCTCTTGAGCCTGATGAACCTCCTGGTCGACACGGCCTACGCGATTCTCGACCCGCGAATTTCGCTCGATTAAGGAGAACTCGCAACAGTGGCTACAGGTCCGCCCATTGAAGAAGCGCCGCCCTTGCCGCCGGCCGGCGCGCCGAGACCGCGCCCATCGGCCAGTCGCCGCGGCGGGCCGCTTGGGATCGGCTGAAGAAAAGTCGGCTCGCGCTCGTGGCGATCGCCTATCTCGTGATGCTCGGCGTCGCGGCGGCCCTCACTCCGCTGTGGCCGCTCCAGTCGCCTTATCGAGTGCGCACTGTTCGGCGCTCGAGGCGCCGCGGACCTGGAGCTGGATCGACCACGATCTCGATCTCGTCGATGACCAAGGCCGGCTCGACGACGCCAAGGTGCAAGCCGACTTTCGCGACTTGGCTCGCTGGCAATATCCGCTGGTGGCCCTGCGGCTGAAAATCTGGGGCAGCCGCTCGCTGGCCTGTGTGTGTGGAACCGATGAACTCGGCCGCGATGTGCTCGCCCGCGTGTTTTGGGGCGCTCGGGTCTCGCTCGTCGTGGCGCTGGTGGCCACGGGCGTGTCGCTTGTGATCGGCGTGGCCTATGGCGCCGCGGCCGGTTACTTGGGCGGGCGGATCGACAATCTCATGATGCGCGTCGTCGACATGCTCTATTCGCTGCCCTTGATCTTTATCGTGATCTTTCTGATCACGTTCTTGAACGACCCCCAGGTGGAAAAGAGCCTCGCGGTCGTGGGGATCGATCGGCTGATGATCTTTTATCTCGTGGTCGGGGCGGTGCAGTGGCTTTCGATGGCCCGAGTCGTGCGCGGGCAAGTACTGTCGCTCAAGCACGAGGCGTTTGTCGAAGCGGCCCAGGCGCTCGGCGCCACCCGGGGCCGCATCATCTTTCGGCATTTGGTCCCGAACACGATGAATGTGGTGATCGTGTATCTCACGCTCACGATCCCGCAAGTGATGCTCTTCGAGGCGTTCTTGTCGTTCCTCGGCCTGGGAGTGCAGGCGCCGCAAGTTTCGTGGGGAGTGCTGGCGAGCCAAGGCTTCCGCGTGATCACGCCGGTGCGGACTTTTTGGTGGCTGATCCTGTACCCAAGCCTGGCGGTGGCGACGACGCTGCTGGCCCTCAATTTCCTAGGCGACCGTCTACGCGACGCGTTGGACCCCAGGCTGCGAAGCAAAGCGGCGTAGATCGGTAGTCGATGATTGGACCTCGGCCCGCTCAAGAGCGGAGTCGGGGATTTCGGTTGGATTTCGGTGGGGGCTTCGAGCTTTATTTGTAGTCCGTGCCTTTCTTCGATAGGTCGTTATTTTGCGAGCCGCGACGAGCTTTGCTCGGCGCTTGGCGAGGTTGATAGGCCATATTGTTGGAAGGCGGCCACGGAACGAATCCAATCCGTCATTTCAAGCGTTGACAATGCATCAGGGTTTCAACGATTCCCCCTGGCCCGTTAGAATTCTCCAGCTAAGCTGAAGTGCGCGAGGGACTCAATACGGCCCTGACGGACTCGATCCCGTATATGAAGCAGCCCCAGCTACCTCCGGACACGCTCGACGCTCTCCAGCGTGAAACCTTCGACTATTTCCTCTACGAGGTCAATCCTCTCAACGGATTGATTCTGGACAAGACCGAAGCGGGCTCGCCTGCCAGTATCGCCGCCGTGGGGTTGGCATTGTCGGCCTACCCGGTTGGCGTGGAGCGCGGCTTCATCACGCGCGCGAAGGCCATCGAACGAACGCTCGCAACTTTGCGATTTTTTCGCGACAGTTCCCAAGGCAAGGGAGCGGAGGCGACCGGGTACAAGGGATTCTATTATCACTTTCTCGACATGCGGACCGGAAAGCGCGTGTGGAATTGTGAGTTGTCGACCGTCGATACCGCATTTCTGCTGGCGGGCATGCTGACCGCGGCGGCCTATTTCACCAACGAAACGGCCGACGAGCGCGAGATCCGTGCGCTGGCCGATGAACTGTACCTGCGCGCCGACTGGCAGTGGGCCCGGAACGGCGGGGCGACGGTCGCGCACAGTTGGACGCCGGAGAGCGGCTTTCCGCCGTACCGCTGGCAAGGTTACGACGAGGCGCTGTTCCTCTACTTGCTCGGCCTCGGTTCGCCGACGCACCCGCTAGCCGAGGAAAGCTATCTCGCCTGGGCCTCCACCTACCAGTGGAAGAAGGTTTACGGCCACGAGTTGTTGCATTCCGGACCGCTCTTTACTCACCAAGTCTCTCATCTGTGGGTTGACTTTCGGGAGATTCAGGACGCTTTCATGCGGAGCAAGGGCATCGATTACTTTGAGAACAGCCGCCGGGCGACATACGTACAGCAGCAATACGGCATTCACAATCCGGGGCAATTCGAGGCATACGGCGAGAACTGTTGGGGAATAACGGCCAGCGAAGGCCCTGGCTTTGTAACCCGGCGCATCAACGGCGGAGAGCGGCGCTTCTTCGGTTACCTAGCGCGGGGCGTGCCCGACGGCCCCGACGATGGCACAATCGCGCCTTGGGCCGTCGTTGCCTCACTTCCCTTTGCGCCCGAGATCGTGCTGCCGGCCCTCAAGTATTTTGACGACCTGTGCCTCCGGACGTCCGACACTTACGGCTACAAGGCCACCTTCAATCCCACCTTCAAGACGGAATCCGCGGAGGCGCCGACGAGCTGGGTGTCGCCGTGGCATTTGGGCCTCAACCAGGGCCCGTCGTTCTGATGATTGAGAATTACCGATCAGGCTTGCTCTGGCGCCTCATGCGGCAGTGCCCGTATCTGATTCGCGGGCTGCGTCGGGCAGGGTTTTCAGGTGGCTGGCTGAATGCGCATCGTCAAACCGGCCCTTTGAATCATCCGCTCCCGCCAGCGAGGGAGATCCCCTGATGCCAGGTGTCACCGAGCATTCAAAACCGGCCACTCCTGAGCATTTGAAAACCGGCCATTTTGCAGCGATAGGGATTTGTCCTAGTGCTCTGTCAGGTCTGGTATGAGGGATAGAGTCGCTTAAGTTGTACCCGGGCGTCGGCGGTGGTGAATCGCCAATCGATTTTGCTGCAATTCTGGTTGCGTTGCTGTTCCCAGGCCACCACTTCTCGGCTCAGTAGCGATTTGCTTTCGATGCGGCGGTCGAGGCATTGTCGCGAAAGCTCGCTCAGTTCGGTCTCCGCCATGTTGAGCCAACTGCCGTGCTTGGGAGTGTAGTGAATCTCCAGCCGCGCGGCCAAGGCGCGGGCCGTCTCCGGATCAAAGGCTTCATACAAGCTGGCGATGCCGTGGGTATTCAGATTGTCCATGACCAGCACCAGCACCGTTGCCTTGGCATACACGGTCAGTAGCAAGTAGCGAATGAATCGAGCCCAATCGGTGCGCGTCCGTTGATCGGTGACTTGCACCGTGCGTTGGCCCGCCAGCGGTTCGACGGCCATAAAGATGTGCGCCGTGCCACGGCGTTCGTATTCACTGTCGAATTTGGCAACGTCTCCGGGACGCGGTGGCAGCGGATCGCGGACTTCGGCCACCAACTGCTTGCTGCATTCATCCATGCAGACCATTGGCCGGCTGGGATCCTGGGGGCGATGGTACACTTCCAACACATCTTCCATCGCGGCCACGAATTCAGCCGATGGCCCACTGGGCAAGCACCAGCCCTTCTTCAACCACGGCTTAAGTTCGTTTTTTTGAGCGTTTGCCGCACGGTCTCGTAAGAGACGTGCTCCACGTAATCCAGCGTCACCATGCGATCCGCCAACAGCCGCAACGTCCAGCGTGCTCGGCCTTGCGGTGGAGCGCCGCAGGCCAAAGCCACCAAATGCGCCTCCGCCTTGCCATCAAGCAGAGGCTGGTAAACTCGCTTTCGAGGCGGGGGATCGACCGCGATTTCAAGTCCCTCTTCGACGAACCGTTTCCGCAGCCGCTCCACGGTGGCCCGCCCGCATCCCAACGCCTCGACAATCTCCGGATCGGATTTGGCAGGTCCGCCATCCGATTGATCCGCCAGCAACAACATGCGAGCCCGATTCAACTTTTGCGCGGCGCCCTTGCCCGTCGAAACCAACTTCCGCAATCCCCGCCGCTCATCCTCCGTCAACGTCACCCGATAAAACTTTTCCATGGCGCCCTCCTTGGCATCGGAACATCGATCTTTCAACCAACCACGCCTAAAGAGTACCATCCATCGTGCCGTTGCTGGCCCGGGCCAAGATTTTCCGCAACGACGCGGATTACGAAGCCTTCGAGCGAGTGCTCGGTGAAGGGCTCGCGCGGCATGCCGGCGGGTTGTTCGCTTACCAGTTGATGCCCAGTCACTGGCGCCGCTAGCGGAACGAGAGCTCGCTGCGGCGCTCCGCGAGGGACTCCCTCCGGCGAGCCGACTTGGACCGAAGCGACGGTAAGGCGCCCGCGGCTAAACTCGACCCCGCAACCTCGTGGTCGTCCGCAAGTCGCATTTTTCCGGCATGGCTCTCGACCATACGCCAATCAATGAGTATCGCGGTAGGGATGGCCCTTTCGGGCCACCCCCCGCACAGATCCGTACGTGCGGAACTACCGCATACGGCTCCTACCTTGGATACAAACGATCAAACCGCACTTCGGGATAAGGATGCAGGATTTTCGGGGTGGGAAGCCATCGTTTGCAAAGCTGCGAGAACTTCCGCCAGGTCATCCGGCGTCCGCGTTGGCTGCGTCGCCGCAGCATGCGGAGCCAGAGTTTCTGGAGCGCCGTGCGGAATTGTTGCAATCGCACCGAGTTGCCGGGAATCGCATGGTAATTGAGCCATCCCCGGTAAACGCTCGATAGCCATGGCCCGACTTGCGCCAAGTCCATGTGCATTTTCCCGCGCAGCGCTTCTTTCAGTTCGCGCAGTTTGCCACGAAACTTCTTGGCCGATGAGATGCGGCGAATGGTGAATTCGCCCTTCCGGGTCACGCCACTGATGTGGGTGAAGCCCAGGAAGTCGAATGTCTCCGGTGGGCCATCGCCACGCTTCGATCGTCGTTCGGCCGCATAGCGTCCGAACTCGATCAGCCGCGTCTTCTCCGGGTGCAGTTCCAAACCGAATTTGGTGAAGCGTTCCCGGAGCGCCGCCAGGCAGCGTCGCGCGTCGGACTCCTCGCGGAATCCGACTACGAAATCATCCGCATAGCGCACGATGATGACCTCGCCCACGGCATGGCGTTTCCGCCACGCCACCAGCCACAGGTCCAGAACATAGTGCAAGAACACGTTCGAATAGAGCGGCGAAATCACCGCTCCTTGAGGTGTTCCCACGGTGCTCGGGGACCATTCGCCATCTTCCGACACTCCGGCTCGAAGCCATTTCTTCAGCAGCCGAAGCAGTCGTCGGTCGGCGATCCGATGCTCCAGGAACTTCATCAACCATGCGTGGTCGATGTTGTCGAAGAAGCCGCGGATGTCCGCATCCAAAATCCAGTTCACTTTCCGCTTCTTGATGCCCACGTAGAGCGCGTCCAAGGCTCGGTGACAGCTTCGTCCAGGACGAAAGCCGTAACTGAAACCCAGAAAGTCCTCTTCGTAGATGCACTCCAGGATCGTCCGTACGGCTTGCTGGACGATCTTGTCCTCCAGCGCCGCGATCCCGAGGGGCCGCGGCTTGCCGTCGAGCTTGGGAATCCAAGTTCGCTTGGACGGCCTGGCTCGATAGGCTCCCCGATGGATTCGACTGTGCGGATCGTCGATCCGCGTTTCGAAATCGGTGGCGTATTGAGCCCATGTCAGGCCATCGACGCCGGGCGCGGCTTGCTTCTTCAGGTCGAAGAAACTCGCCACCAGCAGTTCGGGCGTGACATGGTTCAGCAGATTGTTGAACCGCATCTTCTTGTCGCGTTGTGCCGCTTCTCGCACGCCCAGCAGTCCGCGCGACCTGGGAGCCCGGCGCTGTGTCCGGTCCAGTAGCGACTGCTCGGCGTTCTCCTCGGTCAGTTCCCTTCCCTCCACGGGCTCCGCCGACAGCGGCACGCTGTCGTTGTTCGCCTGCTTCTTTGGTACTATGGAACTGTCTGACTCCCCGGGAACGTGCATGTCGGACTTGTGGCCTCGCGCCTTCTCCGACCGATCCGCTTCCGGTGAAGCGGATGTTCCCGGGATCTCCCGGCTTCCGCGAGAAAAGTTTCCGGCCGTGCGGGTGGTCCCGGACTCCGTGGGGGAGACGTCGGACTCGCCATGATCGTTCGACATCACTGTTGCCTTCCCGCATGAATCGAGCGACGGGGTCAGGACAAGGTCGGCCACCGCAAAAGAATGTTTTCGGAGCTCGATACACCGCCCGGCCGTGCCTCTGTGAACGCTTCGCCCTGCCAGTTGCCCGACACGACGCATCACTCGAGGCCGAGGTGGCTGGCTAGGCCTTGCCTCGTGCGACTCTTTCATTCGCGACTCTCCTCCGGCTTCGCGCCGGCGCACCCTGACCCCTTTGATTTCCCGCGGAGCCGTTCCAGACTAACACAACTTACGCGCGCAAGTAGGCGCACCCGTGGAACGGTTCGCATTGGCCCGGGGGCCTTCGGCAATGAGGTTTCGTTGTGCGCGACGTTGGTCCCTCTCACCACTCGTCTTCGGCCAATTCCAAGTCGGCGTCTTCCGCTAGGCGCTGGGCCTGGGCCACGAGGCGGCGTTGGAGTTCTTCTTGCGCGGCCGGGAGCGAGCCGGCCGGAATCTTCTCCAGCACGGCCAAGGCGCGAAAAGGCCTCGCGGGCTCGATCAGCAAGAGTTGCGCGAGCTTGAGCCGCACCGACGCCGACTTCTCCGGAAATCGCCGCACAAACTCGGCCATCGGCTCGATCGAAGCCGCCCAATTCTTTTCGCCGTGCAATAGCTTGATCGCCGCGACAAGTTCGGCCTCGGGCAAGTGCCATTCGGAATCCTGCTCGCTGAGCTTTTGGCTCAGCTTCAGGGCGGCCATCGCATTGCCGGCGGCGAGAAAACCGCGAATCGCCGCGAGAGATTCGTCGCGGCGCGCGGCTTCTTGAGCGGGGTCGGGCGGCGGCGGGGCGGGCGTTTCTTCGAGCGGCACGTCACCGGCGCGGCCGCGAATGACTTCGAAAATATCCCAGCCCTCGCAGTCGACCATGCCGCGACGCAACATCACCACACCGACAACGGCTCCCACCGCGGCTCCGGTCAGATGCAGACTTTCGGTGTTGAAGGCGAAGTTGTGGAACAACGCGAAGCCGAATTCGATCACAATATAGATGAATGCGAATGTGAGGACCGACACATTCAAAAACACGACGCGGCTGATCCAAAGCACGCAGTTAAAATGGTTGCTGGGGGCCCACACGAGCGCGATGGCCATGAGTCCGAAGACAACGCCCGACGCTCCCAAGGCGCCGCGATGGACCTGAGGCGGCTCGGCGAGTCCCACGGTGAACGGAGGCGCCGCTTGGCTACCGAGCATCGCGGTCTGCACCAGAAGGCTATAAACGACGCCGATGCCCAGGTAGAGCGGCAAAAACCGGCGCCAGCCGAGCTTGCCCTCGACCACCAGGCCGAAGCTCCAGAGGAAGACCATGTTGCCCAGCAGATGGACCAGATCGGCGTGGAGAAAGTTATTGCTCACCCATTGGAGTGGATGAAGCCCTTCTCCCAACGCGAGCTCCCAACCGTCGGTAGCCAAGGGCTCCCCGCCGGTGATGGCAAACATCACGACGTTTAGTACGATGATGCCGATCGTCGCCCAGGGAAAGTAGTACACCGGGGCGTCGGTTCCGTAGGGGAAGAACATGGGTGTTTTTTCTGAACCGGCAGGCGGGGGAAAGGAATTTCTCGGCGATCGACTGTTTCAGTTTAGTTCCCCGGCCGTGAACGCTCAAACTCCACGAACCTGAAAAACACGCATTACTCGAGTCCATGAAAAAACCGCATCCGCCCTCGCCCGAGGAAGTCAACCGCCGGTTGGTCGAGCAATACACCGAGATCGCCGCGCTGGCCGGCGCGCTCGCGCACGAGATAAAAAATCCGCTGTCGACGATTCGGCTCAACATGGAGCTTTTGGCCGAGGACTTCGAGGGCTCGCAAAATGTGCGCGACCGCCGCGCCGCGCAAAAGATCGACACCGTGCAGCGAGAATGCGATCGCTTGCAAAATCTACTCGACAATTTCCTCAGCTTCGCCAAGATTCGCAGCCTGAAGCTGGAGCCCACGGACCTCAACGGCGAGATTCGCCGGGTGCTCGAGTTTTTCGATCCCCAGGCCCGCGCCGCGGGAATCGAAGTCGTGTCGTATCTCGATCCCGACCTGCCAAGCGTGGTGCTCGACCGCGAGAGTTTTCACGGCGCGCTGATCAATCTGATTCTCAACGCTCAGCAAGCGATGCCCAAGGGTGGCCAGCTTGTCTTGCGCACCAAGCAAACCGCGGTCGGCGTGGTGCTCCACCTGATCGATACCGGTCTGGGCATGGACGAACACACCAAGGCCCACTTGTTCGACGCCTTCTTCTCGACCAAGCCGGGCGGATCGGGCCTGGGCCTGCCGACGACGCGCAAGATTATCGAAGCCCACGGCGGCCAGATCAGTGTGCAGAGCGAAGTGGGCCACGGCACGCAGTTCACGATCGAACTGCCGCTGCCGGCGCGAATCACGGCAATGAAATGAGGCGACGCCATGAGGCGCCAAGCGTCGCTCAACCATGCCTGAACCGCTAGCCAAGGATGCGCCGCGGAAGATGCTAAAGCGCCCGGTTCCTCCGCCAGGCGCGCGATCGAAGAAATCATTCGCTCGCAGTAAAAACGCCGCACGGCGCGTGGGCGGGGCTTCGCTGGCGCTTCAGGCTTGTGTGGGAGCGCTCGGCGTGGGAGGGTGCGCTAGCGTTTGATTCGCAGCCAGTCGGGCGCCGTGGCGTTGGCCGGCACGGGGGGCAAGGGACCCGAGCGCTCGATCACTTGCACCGAAAGCTCATCGAGCCACACATCGCCCAGGCCGCAAAGGGCAAACGTCACGGTAAATGGCCCGGCATCGGGGCGACCCGATAGAGCGAGAACTCCTTCCAGTCGTCTTGTGGAGTTTTCTTTTGCGCCGGCAACGGCTTCTGTCCGCGACGGGCCCGCTCGGCGTCTTTCCAGCCGGGCGTCGGGCGCGAACCGTTCGGCCAGGGCTTCGCCGCCGATCGACTCGAGGATCAAGAATCCGTCGGCGTTGCCAATGGGCTGTTGCAGCATCCGAGCCCAGCCATGCACCCACACCAGCGATCCCGCCGCCAGCGACACGGGCGGAGTCGTCAACCAAAGCGGCGCGGTCTCGAAAACCGGCGCGGGGCCATCGTCCTTGACCGCCGGCCGGGCCTTGAGATGGATCGAGGCATTGCCGGCAAATACTCCCGCGGCGGCGGCGGCGGTGGCCGCCTTGAGCTGCGCTTCGAGCGCGGCTGGCGTGGGCGGCTTGACCACTTCGCCCGGCTTCGGCGGCTTGGGCTTCGGAATCTTGGGGGTCTTCGTCGATAGGATCAATTCGCTCGTCGCACCGGGCGTTGGATGTTGATATAGCCTCCAGCCGGCCTGGGTCATCTCGCTCACATTTTCGCAGTCGCCCGCCGTGAGCAAGTTGGGGCCCACGCGATGGCCGGGCAGATCGGTGGCGAAGAGCCATTGCTCGGGAATAGTGGCCACGTTCGTGGCCAGCGGACTCGCGAGCCAGTTGTGCGAAAACGTGGCGCCTTGCTCCCAGTAGGCGCGTTCGACCAGCAGCAGATTCTCGATCGCCCGCCGCGAGGCGAGAAAGCTATTGAGGGTCGACTGCTGCCCCGCGGCCCCGGCCTCGGCTTCGGCCAAGGCGCCTGCGCGCGGCGGCGATGGAAAACTTAAGCGATGGCAACGCTCGGCCCAGACTCGTCATCTGCTGCTCGAGCGATTCAACGAATTGAAACTGCCGTTGGGCCAGATCTCGCTCGAGCGACGTGGCTCGCGTGGCAAGCTCGGCTGTGCGGCGCGAGAGATAATCGACGACAAGCGCGTCTTGGGTGAGCACGACCAGGGTGCCCACTTGGCCGGGAGTGAGCGTGAGCCCCAGGCCGCCGGCGACGCGGTGATGCACCATCGGACGCAAGCCGGCCGGGTTCAGCTCCCATGCTTCGTTGGCCTCGGGCACGCCGGGCACAATGTATTGCACATTGGCCGCGGTGCTTGTGCCGAGCGCGAGTTGGCTTTCGCCGGCCGTGCGCAGCGGCAGCATCAAACGACCGCGTTCGGTTTGGATCACGACCGCTTGCATTTGGCCATCGTGGGCGGTGGCGCTGGTTACGAAGCTTCCGGCGGCGGCCCATGGCTCAACCACGTCGAGCTCCAGGTTCAGACGTTCGAGCGATTCGGCTCGCCGCTTGGTGGCGGTATCTTCGGCGTCGAGCGGCGTGGCCGATTGAAAAAGCAACCCGCCGGCGCGGCGGCCAGAGCCGTAAACGCCATTTGGCGAATTTGTTCGTCTTGCACCCGATCGATCGCCACGGAGCGGCCGGCGATCAGATTGGCCTGCTCCTGCTGGCGGGCCAGCGGCTGGGTTTGCACTCCGGCCCAGATCGGAGTGCCTGGCCTCGCGAGCACCGGCCGGTCTCTCAGCCACTGGGCATAGCCAGCGAGCTCCAAACTTGTGCCGAGCACTGGCCGTTCGGCAAGCAGCACATCCATGAGCCGGCTGAATTCGCGCAGCTCGGTTTCGACGCCGCCGACGATCGGCCGGTCGCGCGGATCGGCGGCGCGGAGCAGCTTGGTAGTCCGCCGCATGCGGTCGAGATCGGCCGCCGTGAGACCGGCGCCAAGTTCCCAAGCCAAGACCGCATCGTATTCCGTTGAGATTCGCGGCGGCCGGGCATCGCCTTCGGTGGCCAACACCGCCGCTGGCGGCGGACACACGATCCACAGCCCGATCCGCGCCGCCTCGCCAAGTTGATCGGGCGTGGGCGGCTGGGCGAACCGCACCGTGTTGAAACCGAGGGATCGAAGCCGAGCCAGCGGCTCGCCCTGGTAGGCGATGACGCGTGGAAAAAACGGTTTGTTTTCCACCGAGAGGAGCGCTCCGCGGAGCGAGATTTCCGGCATGCGCGAGGGCGGGGCGCCGTCGCGCGGCGAGCCCGACTCAACGCCACCGCCGGGCCCGACGCCCAAGCCCGCGCGCTCTAAACTAGCGGGGCGGGTGATGGGGCGGCCATTGGGCGGCTCGCTCGCCATTGCCACCGCCGCGCCGCCCACGGCGCCTTGCAACTCGAGATCGTCGATCAACACATCGGTCACGCCCGGGCCGCCATAGATGTTCATCACGATCTGATCGACGTACGATTCGCGGCCATCGACATTCGGTCCAAACTGCGAACGAAGCACGCGCAACTGGCGCTCGAGCGTTTGCGGCAAATTGTCGACGCGAAGTTGCTGCCACGCGCCGGCTTGCGTGTAGCCCGAGCCCGCGAGCAGCGCGGTAAGCGGGCCGCCGGTGCGAGGGTCGCGGCTCCGCGGCAGCACCACTGCGCACAAAAAGCTGCAAGCCGGGCCGCTCCGATTTGACGAACACACTCGCCGCAAATTCGGAGATCACACGGGCAGGCGGCGAGTCGTGTTTGAGATACACCGCGGCGCCATCGCTGGCCACCACTCGCCAACGCTCGCAGCCTTGTCCGCCATGCGCGCCAACGTTGACGCGCTGGCGAAGGTCGATCCGATAACGAGCGTCGCCACCGGCCTCATGCCACGAGACGTCGGGCCCCTCGAACTCCTCCCGCCAATCGGCTCGAGCGGGAGCGGCCAGGAGCATTGCAACGAGGGCCGGGCCGATGCTCACGGCCCACCGCCGGGCAGAGGTCTCCACTTGTTGGCGATTTGTACTCTTGACGACGACCGGGTTCATGGATTCGCTCGGCGAGAGGCGAAAACGAAGTTCCCTGCTGTTGACGGCGATACCGCATGTGGCCAAAGAGCAACACCGCGTCGCTAGGGCGATTTTCGTGCGCAAGTCATTCTTGTAACGGCAGTTGCATTCTGACGCCAGATCAATGCGTGGTGAATTTTTTCAATGCTTGAGGCCGAGGGACTCCGGAGGAAAATGACGCGTAAGTCAATACCTGGCAAAGGGTTGGTGTCCTTGGCGCGCCGGCCGGAATGGGCCGTGGCATGGCGAGTGCATTTCCCTTGCTTCACCAAACGGTCGAACGCTGCCCAAAACCCTTCTCCCGAGGAACGCCGCCATGAACGAGACTTCGCCGACCGCGCAACCGATCGCCGACGAGATTCCGGCCGACCTGCGTCAACTGGCCGATGCCTGCGAGGCTCTGCCGCTTGAATTTCGCCGCGCTCTTGCCCCGCTGGTGCAGCAGACGCTCGACAGCACTCGCCGCCGCCGACGGATTTTGAACTTGGTGCAAGACGCGCTTAGCCAATTGCGGCTCGATATGAAGTACCTGATGTTCGACCTGGAGGCGACTCGCCGCGAACGCGATGGCTTCCGCAAATTGCTCGACGACGCCGATGTCGGCTGAAGCGCCGGGCTGCCGTGGCGCGGCCTGTTGAATATTTCAACAGGCTGGCGAGCTAGGGGCAATCCAGAAAGGATTTGAGATTTAGGCCGAAAAAAGCGGCGCCGCGGGCTGGGTCCGGGGTTGGGATAATAAGCGCCCTTCCGAAGCGCGGGTCGGGGACCGGCAGGTGCTTGTGCGAACGAGTATTTTCCGGCTGCTGGCTCGCGCACTCCATGAGCATCGTGTTACAATGCCGTCAGGAGCGTGTTTGAGCTCGCGCCGCGTTGAAGCGGCGCCGGCGCTAGCGTAAGATGCACAAGGGCGTTTGCCGGAACAGCGCCCTCTCCTGCGCCGCAAAAGCGCCGTCCCCCAGATTCCCACCTTCAATTGCCCCACGCCGCGGGGAGAAGCTGTCGCCATGGGTCAACTGACCGCGGAACAACTTTCGCAGCGTGCTTTGCAGCTTGGGCTGGTCGATCAACGCCAGCTTTCCGATGTTTGGGGACAGATTCCGAATCGCGAGATCGACGGCGAAGCGTTTTTGCAGCAACTCCTGCGGCGCGACTTCCTCACCAATTTCCAGGCCGAGCGTCTGATACGCGGTGAAGTCGACGGATTTTTCTTCGGCGACTACAAGGTGCTGTATCTCGTGGGCACCGGCTCATTTGCCCGCGTCTATCGCGCCGTGCATAAAACCACCGGTGAGATTGTCGCCCTGAAAGTGCTCCGCCGCCGATTTTGCGACGATCCCGAAGAGTCGGATCGATTCTTCCGCGAAGGCAAAATGGGCGAGACGCTCCACCACCCCAATATCGTGCGCACCTACGAGGCGGCGAAAGAAGGCAAGACACCCTACATTACGCTCGAATTCGTCGAAGGTCGCAACCTGCGCGACTTCACGCGAGTGCGCGGTAAGTTCGACCCCACCGAATCGACGCGACTCATCACCGAGATCGCCGGGGGCTTGGCCTATGCCGCCGAGCGCGGAATTTCGCATCGCGATCTTAAGCTCTCGAACGTGCTCCTCTCGGCCCGGGGGCAGGCCAAGATCGTGGACTTCGGCCTGGGCGGCGACGAAGGCGAGGACGAGGCCAACGCCAACCCGCGCACCGTGCAATACGCGGCGCTCGAGCGTTATTCGGGCGTGAAACGCGACGATCCGCGCAGCGACTTGTTCTTTCTCGGCTGCATGTATTATCAGCTTTTGACCGGAGTGTCGCCGCTGCCCGAGCCGGGACGCGATCGCCGCAACCCGATCACGAAGGCCAGCCTCACCGAGATCACGCCGATCACCGAACGCGAGCCCAATCTGCCACGCTATGTGGTGGGCGCCGTGCAGCGGGCGATGCAATTCAACGCCGATTTGCGATATCAGACCGCCGCCGAAATGGTGATCGATCTCCAATCGGTCGCGCAGCACTTGGCGAATCCCGAAAGTGGCGACGACCCTCAAGCTGCTCGGCCGAGCGCGGCGCAGGCGCGCATGCGCTGATGGTGGTCGAATCGAACATGGCCCTGCAGGATATCTTTCGCGAGAAACTGAAATCGAACGGCTTTCGGATCTTGGTCACCCGCGATCCTGATCGGGCGTTGGCCCGGTTTGGCGACCATCCGAAGCCGGCCGACTGTATTTTGATCAGCACCGGCGAACTTGGCGAGTCGGCGCTGGCGGCTTTCAATCGTCTTGATGACTCGGACGACACCCGGCAATTGCCGGCGATTCTGCTGCTTGGCGAGCGGCAGCGGGGCTGGCTCAAGCAGGTGAAGTTGGCCGAGCATCGAGTCGTATTGCAGATGCCGCTCAAGGTGCGCGAGCTGCGCGAGACGCTTTGGAAGCTGGTGCCGAGCTCGCAGCCCGTGGGCGGGTGAAACCGGCCGCGCGCTTGGCTGCCCGTTGCCATGTTCAACAGGCCGTTAGCCGACCGGGCGGCCCATCGCGGCCATCAGCAATTTCATGTCTTCCCACACATCGCGCTTGGCGGCCGGGTTTCGCAGCAAATAGGCGGGATGATAGGTGCAGAGCACCTGGTAGTCGGCATGGGCGTGAAGTTGTCCGCGGAGGCGGCCAATCGCCACGGTCGTGCCCAAAAGATTTTGCGCGGCCACGGCCCCCAGGCAGCAGACGAATCTCGGCGCGAGCAGCGCGAGTTGTTCGTCGAGGTATTCGCGGCAGTTCGACGCTTCTTCCGGCAGCGGGGCGCGATTTCCCGGCGGGCGGCATTTCAGCACATTGAGGATATAGACCTCCTCGCGCGTCATGCGGCAGGCTTCGATGATCTTATTGAGCAGTTGGCCCGCGGCGCCGACAAACGGCTCGCCCTGGCGATCTTCATCGGCCCCCGGCGCTTCGCCCAAAAAACAGAGCAGTGGCCGATGATTGCCGACGCCGAAAACCGTTTGGGTGCGAGTCTCGGCCAGTTCGCCACAGCGTCGGCACTTGACCACGCGGCAGCGGAGCGATTCCCAGATCGCGTCGGGCTCGACCACTCCGCCACGGGTTGGGCTGGCGGCGCCGCGGCGCTCGAGCCGAGGGGCCGGACTTGGCGGCCGCGAGTTTCGCGGTCGCGGAGCTGCTTGCGGCGGCTGTTTCCAAAGCGGCGTTTGCTTGAACAGCGTTTCCCGGGGCGTCGCTCGCTCGGGCGGCTTTGCCCTTGGCTTCGGCGTTTTTGGCGCCGGTTTTCCCGGCGGTCTTGCCGCGGCCCACATGGCTTACGCCGGCGGCGGCCAAGCTCTCGAACCACTGCGCCGCCCCGCGCGGCGAGGGTGATTTTTCCGGTTTGCCGCCCATCGACCTCGGCCTCCCTGCCAGTTCCATTCGTTACACGAACCTCCGCGGCGATCGCCCCGCTCGCGGAACGACCACTTCCGGCTACCTCCCGCTAGGGCGCCAAAAGCAGCCGGCCGGGGTTCTTCAGATAGCCGATAATCTCGTTCAAGAAGCGGGCGGCCGTCGCGCCGTCGATGATCCGGTGATCATACGACAGGCTGAGCGGCATCATCAGCCGCGGTCTCGATCTTGTCGTCGACCACGACCGGCAGCTTGCGGCTGCGGCCGGTGAGCAGAATCGCGACATCCGGGTGATTGATGATCGGCGTCGAATACGTGCCGCCCACGGCGCCGAGGTTGCTAATCGTGAAGGTGGCGCCTTTGAGATCATCAACCGTGAATTGGCTCTTGCGCGGCCTTTTCCGCGACCGCGCCCAGCGCCTGGGCGATCGCCGGAATGCTCATTCGGTCGACATTGCGAATCACCGGCACGACCAATCCGCGTTCCGTGTCGACGGCCACGCCGATGTTGATGTATTGCTTATAGGTGATGGTTTCGTTTTCCAGATCGATCGAGGTGTTGAGAATCGGATGCAGCTTGAGCGACTGCGCGATCGCCTTCATCACGAAGGGCATCATGGTGAGCTTGATGCTCGGGTCGATATAATCGACCAGCCCGCCCTTGCGGATGCGCTCGAGTTCGGTGATATCGGCGTCGTCGAAATTCGTGACATGTGGGATCGTCGTCGCCGAGCGGTGCATGTTCACCGCGATCGTCTTGCGAATCTTCGGCATGGGCTGGCGGCGGATCGTGCCCCAGGCGTCTTGCTCGTCGGCGCCCTCGGGCGGAGCGCTGCGCACCGCCGGGGTCCGAGCCGGAGCCGGAGTACGGGCAGGCGCGGATTCGGGTGCCACGGTTGCTGGCGCGGCGCTATTTCGCACCGAGGCCTTCACATCTTCCTCGGTGATACGGCCGCCGGAGCCCGTGCCTTCGACACGGCTGAGATCGACGCCTAACTCGCGGGCCAAGCGGCGCGTGGCCGGACCGGCCGGAGGCGTGCGAAGCGGCTTTTCGGCTTCTTTCGGCGCGGCGATCGATTTCGGCGCCGCGGGCGCCGAGTGGTTCGCCGCGGGCGCGGCTGGCGCCGGCCTTGCCGCCACCGGGGCCGGGCTCGTCTGACGGCGCCGGAGCGACCTTCGAAATTGCCGGCTCCGGAGCTTTCGGCGCCGTCGAGGCAGCCACGCCGTTCGACGCCTCGAGCGTCAAGAGGGCGTCGCCTGGCTTCACCTTCGAGCCCTTTTTCACATGCACCTTGGTCACGCGGCCCGCATGCGGACAGGGCAACTCGATCACGGCCTTGCCGGTCTCGACTTCAAGCACTCCTTGCTCGGCGACGATCTGATCGCCTTCATGCACGAGCACATTCACGATGTCGCCCGACTCGATATTTTCGCCTAGGTCGGGCAGCCGGAAATCAATGGCCATGGATCGGAAACTCCGTCGGTCGTGGTATCAATCGTTTGAGGTGTAATTCCGCGAAGCGCTCAGGCCGCGGCTCCGGAATCGAATTCCAAGCCGCGTGGCCCGCTTCGTTCGCGACAATAATCGTTTGCCATGTTGGTTGCGATTTCTCGCCGCGTGGCTCCGCTGCTTCCCATTGGCCCCCGCGGGCCATCGGGCGACATGATGCGGTTAGGCGCGAATCGGGTCGATTTTCTCGGGGTCGACTCCCAGTTGTTGGATCGCGGCCGTGACGGCGCTCTCGGGCAATTTGCCGAGCTTGGCCAGTCGATACAACGCGGCGATGGCGATGCACTCGGCGTCGACCTCGAAGTGGCGCCGGAGCGGCTTGCGAAGCTCGCTACGGCCGAATCCATCGGCGCCTAGCACATACAATCCGCCCGGAACCCAGGGAGAAATCTGCTCCGACACGGCCCGCACATAGTCCGACGCGGCGATAAATGGCCCCGGCACGCCTTCGAGCAAGGTTTCGACATAGGGCCGGCGCGGCGTTTCACTCGGGTGAAACATATTCCAGCGCTCGCAGGCATGAGCGTCGCGCCGCAGCTCGGTGTAGCTGGTGACACTCCACACATGCTCGACACATGAAACTGCTCGGCCAGGATTTCCTGAGCGCGAATCGTTTCCCGCAAGATCGCGCCGCTGCCGAAGAGCTGCACTTTCTTGGCGCCCGCGCCGGCGACTTCCTTGCTCGCGTATTTGTAAATACCGCGAATCACGCCCTCTTCCACGCCGGCGGGCATCGGCGGCTGGCGATAGTTCTCGTTGCACACCGTGATGTAATAGATCGCGTCTTCGCCGTCTTCGTACATGCGTTTCATGCCGTCGAACACGATCAACGAAGTTTCGTAGCCGAAGGCCGGGTCGTAGGAGCGGACATTGGGGAAGGCGATCGAGTTCAAGTGGCTGTGGCCGTCTTGATGCTGAAGGCCCTCGCCGGCGAGCGTGGTGCGGCCGGCGGTGCCCCCGATCAAAAAGCCCTTGGCCCGGCAGTCCATGGCGGCCCAGATCATGTCGCCAATTCGCTGGAAGCCGAACATCGAGTAGTAGATATAGAACGGAATCATGTTGATTCCGTGGCTGGAGTAGGCGGTGCCGGCGGCGATGAACGAGGCCATCGATCCGGCCTCGGTGATGCCTTCCTCGAGCAACTGGCCATCGGTGGCTTCGCGATAGTAGGAAAGCATGCCGGCGTCGACCGGTTCGTAGAGCTGGCCGACATGGGAGTAAATGCCGATCTGTTTGAACAAACCCTCCATGCCGAAGGTGCGTGACTCATCGGGCACGATCGGCACGATGTATTTGCCGATTCGCTTGTCGCGCGAGGAGCGTGCGGAGCACGGCGACAAAGCCGGCGGTGGTCGAGGCTTCTTTCTCGCCGCTGCCGGCGAGCAAGTCGGGATATTCGCGTGGCGCGGGGCGTTTCGGTGCGCACCGTAAGCGTGTTGCGCGAGGGCAAGCAAGCCGCCGAGCTTCTCGCGGCGATCACGCATGTATTTCATTTCGTCGCTGTCGTCGGCCGGCTTGTAGAACGGCGCCTTGCCAACTTCGTCGTCGGAGATGGGAATACCGAAGCGACTGCGAAACTCGCGGTATTCCTTCTCGCCGAGCTTTTTCTGCGAATGGGTGGCGTTGCGCCCTTCGCCGATCTCGCCCAGGCCGTAGCCCTTGATCGTCTTGGCCAGCACCACGGTCGGTTTGCCTTGGCATTCGACGGCCGCTTTGTAGGCCGCATGGACCTTTTCAGGATCGTGGCCGCCGCGGCGGAGCTTTTTGAGATCGTCGTCGGACATGCCTCGCACCATGGCAAGCAGTTCGGGATACTTGCCGAAAAAGTGCTCGCGAATGTAATCGCCGCCCATGACGGTGTATTTTTGATATTCGCCATCGACGACCTCGTCCATCCGCTTGGCCAAGAGGCCGGTCTTGTCCTTCGATAGGAGCGGGTCCCAGCTATCGCCCCAAATGACCTTGATCACATTCCAGCCCGCGCCGCGGAAGGCGCCTTCGAGCTCTTGAATGATCTTGCCATTGCCGCGCACCGGGCCATCGAGCCGCTGAAGATTGCAGTTGATCACGAAGATCAGGTTGTCGAGCGCCTCCCGACCGGCGAGCGTGATCGCGCCGAGCGTTTCGGGCTCGTCGCACTCACCATCGCCCAGAAATGCCCAAACATGGGTGTTTTCGGTCGTCTTGATGCCGCGGTCTTGCAGGTACTTGTTGAAGCGGGCCTGATAGATGGCCATGATCGGGCCCAGACCCATCGAAACCGTGGGGAATTCCCAGAAATTGGGCATCAACCACGGATGCGGATACGACGACAACCCGCCGCCAGGCGCCAGCTCGCGGCGGAAATTCTCGAGGTTCTTCTCCGTCAAACGGCCTTCGAGAAAAGCGCGGGCATACATGCCCGGCGCGGCGTGGCCCTGAAAGTAAATCTGGTCGCCGGAGTAGTCGGCGCCCTTGCCTTTGAAGAAGTGGTTGAAGGCCACTTCGTAGAGCGTGGCGCTCGAGGCGAAGGTCGAGATATGGCCGCCGATGCTCGAATCGAGCTTGTTGGCGCGGCTGACCATCGCCATGGCGTTCCAGCGAATGATGCTTTTGATCCGCCGCTCGATCTCGCGGTTGCCAGGGTAGGGGGGCTGCTTGTCTTTGGGAATCGAGTTGATGTAGGGCGTGGTGGCGGTGAACGGCAACTCGACGCCTTGGCGATGAGCCGCTTCGCTCAAAGACGCCAGAAGGAAGTTGACGCGCTCGGGGCCTTGCGACTCGAGCACCCCGCGAAGCGACTCGAGCCATTCGGCGGTTTCGTCGGGGTCCGTGTCGCCATGCGCGCTGACTACATCCACTGTGGCCATGAATAAACACCTCTCAAGGTTGAGCGAATCAAACGCGATTGAACTTGCGAACGGGGACCGCTTTGCGACCTGCTTGCCGGCCTCCCCGGCCCGTGAGCACCGCGCTCGCGGCGCCATCGCCCGCGACCGGCGTCCCCGACGGATCAACTGCCCCCAACCGCGCAGCCCAGTCGCGCGACATGCAACCGTACGAAACCCAGTTGTGCGAAGCAAAGCCGCGCGAAACCACGGCGCGGCGGCCCCAGGGGCGGAATCCGCAGACAACTAAGATCGACGGCCAGGGAAACAATATCCTTCAAATTATCATCCATGCCCCGGATTTGGTAAAGGGGCCTTAAGTTGTTTGCGCCGCAGCGCTTTGGAAAAACTTGCGGTCCCTTCATCTTTGGCGAGGCCCACCGCTCCGGCGCCAGACTTGCCGGCCCAGTCGCCTGCAGGCCGCTCGCTCCGCCGAGTGACTGAGTCCTCGGCCGGCGATCGCCCCCTTCGGCCCAATTCTTCGGCCGAATATCGACAAATCGACGTCTTTTCCAGCGGTTAGTGGGTTTTCGCGCGGGGCTTATAAATCTCCGTGGCGGTTCCCATGAAAACCTCGGCGGCGTTGCCCAGAGTTTCGCTCAGGGTTGGATGCGGATGGATCGACTCGGCGATGTCGCGCGCCGTGGCGCCCATTTCGAGCGCCACCACCGCCTCCGTGATCAGGTCGCCCGCATTGACACCCACGATGCCCACGCCCAGCACTCGCTCGGTCGCCGGATCGACGATGAACTTGGTTAGGCCCTCGGTGCGGCCCAGCGCCTGGGCCTTGCCGCTGGCTACCCAGGGATACTTGGACACTTCGTGGGCGATGCCTTGGGCCTTGGCTTCTTCTTCCGTCACGCCGGCCCAGGCCACTTCCGGATCGGTGAACACGACTGCCGGAATGCAGCTCGGCTGAAAGGCGGCCGGTTCGCCGGCGAGCGCTTCGATCGCCACCTTGCCCTGATGCGTGGCGCGGTGGGCCAGCATCGGCTCGCCCGACACATCGCCGATCGCCAAAATATGCGGATCGGCCGTGCGTTGCCGGTCGTCGGTGACGACGAAACCCTTGGCGTCGATCTCGACCGCCGTGCGCTCGAGCCCCAGCCCCACGCTATTCGGCCGCCGGCCCACGGCCACGAGCACGCGGCTGAATTTTTCAGTCCGCGGACCATCGGGACCATCGAGCGCCACTTCGATCGCGTTGCCCTGATCGGCCAACGAGACCACTTTCGTGTCGAGCCAGATTTTCTTGAAGCTCTTGGCAAGTCGGGTTTGCAGCGGCTTGACCAGGTCGCGATCGGCCAACGGCAAGAGGCCGCTCGTGGCCTCGACCACGCTCACCCGCGACCCGAGCTCGGCATACACACTGCCCATTTCCAGTCCGATATAGCCGCCGCCGATCACCAGTAGCGTTTCGGGCAAGTCGGCCAAATCGAGAGCGCCCGAGGAATCCATCACCCGCCGGGTAGGCAATTTCCAAGCGGCCGGCATCGCGGGGATCGAGCCAGTGGCCAGCACGCAAAAATCGTAGGTCAGCCGCGTGTCTTTGAGTCCCTCGCCCTCGAGCCGGAGCGTGGTCGAATTCTCGAAGACACCTCGGGCATGGATCACTTCGACCTTGCGCTGCTTGGCGAGACCGCGCAAGCCATCGGAAAGCGTCTTGATGACCTTTTCCTTTCGGGCCCGCACTCCGGCGATGTCGATCTTGGGCGGATCAAACGCAACGCCCCATTCGTGCATTTCGCGCGACTCGCTGATCACGCGCGCCACATGCAGCAGGGCCTTCGACGGAATGCAACCGCGGAGCAGGCAGGTTCCGCCCAACCGCGGATCGGACTCGATCAGCGTGACGCGCATTCCCAGATCGGCCGCCATGAACGCCGCGGCGTAGCCCCCGGGCCCGCCCCCTAAAACGGCAATTTGTGTCTCCATTACTCGCAGCACCGCTCCCTTTCGTGGATCTCGCGAAGTCGATATTGGCGCCCGACATGATAACCGTTGCGGGCGGCGACTCAAGTGATGCGCTCCGCGAGCGGATGTAAATTCGGTTTTGCATTCCACCCGAGAGAGCGGGGTCCGAGGAAGTTCTCGAATTTGGAAAAAACTACTTGCAAAAAAGTCTTCGATGAATCAGGATATCCGCAAGATGCGGTCGTCCGCATTCAGTGACTAGGCAAACATCGTTAATTGCGGTAAATCACCGCTGGCACATAGCGGATTAGCGGGCGGCGCTAATTAAGTCGAGCTCGAGATGCGGTGCTTAACCGCAAGGCACTCTCAGTTTGGCGGAAATTTGCCCCGTCGGATCGGCGCGGAATTCGGTCACTTCTTGCTTGGTAAGCGGTTCTCCCGATTCCCATCCCCCAGACTCAATGGAACATTGTCATGACGAAGCATCGGCTGCCCGCTTGCGCTTCGACCTCTAGGAATTCCGAACCTTCGCTCCGGGATCGGCTGACACGAAACCTCCGAGCGGCCGTGGCGATTGCGGTCGCGCTCGTTGTTTCGGCGCCGTCGATCGCGGGGGCCCAATCGACCGACACTTGGACCGGCACGACCGCCAACTGGTCGACCGGCGGCTGGACCGGGGGAAATAACCCGCCCGCGAATGGCGATTCGCTCATTTTCGGTTCCGAGGGCTCGGGGGGCACGACCCTCAACGACGACCTCTCCGGGCTCTCGCTCGCGAACATCACATTCAATTCCGCGCCGGCCTATATCATCGGCGGCGATCAATTCACACTCACGGGCGGCGTCAACAACAACGGGTTTTCGCTGGAAACGTTCAACAACGCGATCGTGCTCAGCGGCGCGAACACGATGACGACGTCTTTCGGCGGCGGCAATCTGACCTTCGGCGGCGTGTTGTCCGATGTGGCGGGCACGCCCGGCAGTATTGCCACCGGTGGGAGCGGAACTCTCACGCTCTCGGGCGCCAATACCTACACCGGCGGAACCACGCTCAACGGAGGAACGTTGGCGCTGGGCAACGCCGCGGCGCTCGGAACCGGCGCGCTCACCATCGCCGGCGGCTCGCTCGACAACGCTTCCGGCAGCGCGCTCACGCTCTCGACGAACAATACCCAGAATTGGAATTCCAGCTTCGCCTTTACCGGAACCAATAGCTTGAACCTGGGGACGGGCGCCGTCACGCTCGGCGCGGCCGACTACGTGACCCTTGGCGCCAACACGCTCACCGTGGGCGGCGTGATCTCGGGCGTGGCCGCCAACACGCTTACCCTCAACGGGACCGGCGAGCTCTCGCTAACCGGCGCCAACACCTTCGCCGGCGGGCTGACGCTCCAAGGAGCAACCCTGGGACTCGGAAACGCCGCGGCGCTCGGAACCGGAACTTTCACGATCCAAGGCGGCGCGATCGACAATACCTCGGGCGCCGCGCTCACCATCGCCAATGCCGAGACCTGGAACTCGAATTTCACGTTCGTGGGCACGAACAGCCTCACGCTCTCCGGCGCCATCGCGCTCAACGGCACGGAGACCGTCACCAACGCCAATACTTCGCACGCATTGTCGCTGACCGGCGTGGTTTCCGGCGCCGGTGGCATGGAATTCACCGGCCCGGGAACGGTGAACATTTCGGGCGCGGATACGTTTACCGGCGGCGTGACCATGCAGGGGGGCCTGCTGAATATCGGTTCGGCCACGGCGCTCGGGGCGAATACGTCGGCCCTCACGATCAGTTCCGCCAATAGTGTTCCGGTGTCGATCGACAACACCTCGGGAGCGGCCCTCACTATCGGCAACAGCCAAAACTGGCAATCGAACTTCACCTTCGTGGGAACCAACAACCTCACGGTCAGCGGCGCGGTGTCGCTGAACGGCACGGTCGATCTGACGGTCGCGGCCAAGACACTCACGGTCAGCGGCGTCATGTCGGGTTATGGGCAGTTCACGCCGAGCGGTCCGGGAACCATGACGCTCTCCGGCGCCAATACCTATGGCGGCACGACCACGCTCACCAGTGGCTCGCCGCTCAATTTGAATAACGCCACCGCGCTAGGCACGAGCAACTTCATCATCAATGGCGGCACGTTCGACAATACGTCGGGCGCCGCGATCACCTTCGGCAATTACAACTCGCAGAATTGGAATAGCTCGTTCACGTTCAACGGCTCGAACAGCTTGAACACGGGGTCGGGCGAAGTGACTTTGGGCATCACGCCCACGGTGACGGTCGCCGCCAACACGCTCACGATCGGCGGTGAAATCACCGACAACAGCCTGGGCTATGGCCTCACCAAGGCCGGCGCGGGCGCTTTGGTACTATCGGGCGTCGGCGCATATGGCGGCGTGTCGACCGTCAATGCCGGCACGCTGGAATTCACCACCGAATCCTCGTTGTACAACAACGTAAACACGAACTGGACCGCTTCGAACATCGTGGTCAATAGCGGCGCCACGCTGGCGCTGGGCGTCGGGACCGGCCAGTTCACGGCCAGCGATGTGCAAACGATCTCGGCCATTGGCTCGGCGACCGGCGGTTTCCTCGGCGGATCGTATCTCGGTCTCGATACCTCGGCCGGCGCATTCGTCTACGGCAACGTGATCGCCGACACCAATGGCGGCGCCAATTCGCTGGGCCTCGTGAAGTTGGGCGCCAACGAGCTCACGCTCTCCGGCGCCAACACTTACTCCGGCGGCACGATCCTAAATGCCGGCACGCTCGGCATCGGCAACGCCACCGCGCTCGGCGCCGGCCCTCTCACCATCTCTGGTGGAACCTCGATCGACAACACGAGCGGCGCGGCCCTGACGCTGGCGAACAACAATGCCCAAGTCTGGAACGGCAATTTCACGTATTTGGGCACGAACGCGCTCAACATGGGAACCGGCGCCGTGACACTCGGCGCCAATGTCACGATCGCCGTCAACGGCAACACACTCACCGAGGGCGGCGCCATCAGCGGCGCTTACGGCCTGACATTCATCAACGGCGGCACGATCGTGCTCTCCGGCGCCAACACCTACACGGGCGGCACGGTGATGAATGTCGGCAACCTCTCGATCTCGGCCGACAACAACCTGGGCGCCGCGCCGGCCACCGCCGCCACGAACCTCACCCTCACCGGCGGCACGCTCGACGCCACCGGCACATTCACCCTCGCCGCGACGCGGAATGTGCTACTCAATGAAAATGCGCCGATCAATGTCTCGAATGGCAACACCCTGACCATTGCCGGCGTGATTGGCGATGGCGGCAAGGGCTACGGCGTGACCGCCGAAGGATCCGGCGGCACGCTCGTGCTTGCCGGCGCCAACACCTACAGTGGTGTCAACACCGTTCAGGGCGGCAGCACGCTCTCGATTTCGGCCGACAACAACCTCGGCGCCGTTCCGGTCGCGGCCAAGACCGATATCCAGCTCAACGGCGGCACGCTCGAAGCAACGAGCAGCTTCACGCTCAGCGCCAATCGGCAAATCTACATGACCAACACCGGCGGCAATGCCATCAATGTGACCTCCGGCAACACGCTCACCTATGGCGGCTCGATCGCGGCCGTGGGCAACAATCAGATTCTGCAAGTCAGCGGCGCCGGCACGCTTGACCTGACCGGGGTCTCGAACCTCGGCAATACGCACTTATACTTCGGCGCCGGCACGACCATTATCGACTCAGGCGCCGCCGTCACCACGACATCCTCCTACAACGACATGCTCAATAACACTACCGGCGGAACGAGCGCCGCGCTCACTGTGCAGGGAACCGGTAGTTTTACGTCCTACCAGAGCACCGCCGGGACCTACGATTTCATCCTCGTCGACAACGGTCAAGCCGGAACCGGCACGCTCAATATTAGCGGCGCCGCCACATTCAGCGTGGGCGACCTCTATCTGGCCAAGGGAAACGCCAGTGCGATCGGAATCGTGAATCAATCGGGCGGCACGGTCAGCACCATCAACTTGCAGTTCGGCAACACCGGCGCCACGAGCACCTACAACCTCACAGGCGGCGTGCTTCAAACGCCCGCAATCACGGTCGGCTCCGGCGCGAGCGCGTTCAACCTCAACGGCGGCACGATCCAAGCCACCGGCCCCCTGAACTGGGCCAACGCTGGATCAATGACCGCCAGCATCGGCGCCGCGGGCGCCACGGTCAACCCCGGCGGATATGCCGTGACGATCGGCCAAAACCTGACCTCCGGCGTCGTCAGCGGCTCCGATGGCGGCCTGACCGTGGCCGGAACCGGTTCGCTCACGCTCTCGGGCGCCGATACCTACAACGGCCCGACAACTGTGAGCTCCGGCACATTGGCCTTGGCCCAAGGCGGCTCGCTTGCCACGTCGGCCGTGAGTGTCGCCAGCGGCGCCACATTGCAAATCGATGGCGCCAGCGCCTCGAGCGCCTATTCGCTCGCCAGCGGCAGCCTCACGGTCAATGGCGGACTCACCTTCGCCGATCAGAGCGGCGCGCGCCACGGCGCTGAGCACATCGGCCCTCACCTTCGGCGCAGGCAGCTCGCTCACGCTGAATGTCTCGGGCTCGGGCGTCGATTCGATCACAAGCTCGGGCGCATTGACGCTCGGCGGCGCCACGACGATCAATCTTACCGGCTCGGGACTGGGCCTCGGCTCCTATAATCTGCTCGGTTTCGCGAGCGAGACCGGCTCGGGCGCATTTCAATTCGGCAACGGCCAAACAAGCGAAATCATCGGTTCCCAGGTCTACACCTTGACGGGCAACGCCACGAGCGAAAGCCTCTCCGTGACCGCCGCCACCGGGACCACTCCCGCGGCCGCCTATTGGAACGGCGCCCAGGGCGCAAGTTGGAACAACGTGAGCGGAGGAAACACAAGCTGGCTCACGGCGCCCGCCGGCGCCAATGCCCAGGCCGCTCCGGGCGCCACGACCGATGTCTATATGACCGCCACCGCGGCCACGCCGCTCACGACCGTGCTGGGCTCGGATTTCACGATCAACAGCCTGACGTTCACTGGAAGCGGCTCGGCCAACACCGCCGCCACGGCGATCAATGGCGCGAACACCCTCACCATCAACGCCGGCGCGGGGACCTATGCCGCGGGGACCGGCATCACCGTGAACGCCGGCTCGGGCGCCGACTCGATCGGCGCCAACGTGGCCCTCGGCGCGAGTCAAAGCTGGACGAACAACAGCACGAACGCCTTTACGGTTTCAGGCAACGTGAACACCGGCGCTTCGTCGCCTTATGCCCTGACCTTGGCCGGCGCGGGTCCCACGACAATCAGCGGCGCGGTCTCGGGCCTGGGTAGCGTCACCGTGGCCGGTTCGGCCACGACCACACTCTCGGGCACGAACACCTACGCCGGCGGCACGACACTCACGAGCGGCGTGCTCCAAGCCGGCAGCGCACAGGCTTTGGGCACGACCGGAGCGATCACCTTCGCGGGCGGCTCGCTGCAATACACCGCCGCCAGCTCCGCGGCGGGTGCCCAGGACTATTCGAGCCGCATCGCGAATACGCGCGAGCCCGATCACGATCGACACCCACGGTCAGAGCGTGGCTATGGCCGGTGCGATCGCTTCGACAAACTCCGCCGGCCTAGTTTTGAACGACTCGGTGGGAACCGGCGCTCTGACGCTGAGCGGCAACAACTTGTATACCGGCGGCACGACCGTGACCGCGGGCACACTTGTGGCCGGCGGCAGTGGTCTGGCCCTGGGCACGGTGAATGTCGCTTCCGGCGCCACGCTGGCCGTGGCCCAGACGGGCAATGTCGGCCTCGCGGGACAGTTCTTCCAAGTGGTGCAAACCGGCGGCTCCGGCGAAGTCTATCCCAGCCAGGCCGCCTACAACAGTCTCGCGTCCTTGCAGGCCAATATCGGCGCCGCCAGCCCGACGAACACGGCCACGGGCAGCCTCACTCCGCAAGGAGTCACCACATCGCCGGTGATCAATTTCCTCGCGAATAGCGAAGGCGTCCCTGGCTCGCAGCTTTTCCCCACGGCGCTCAACGCCTCGGGCGGTTACAACAACTTCCAAGCCTACTTCTCCGGCATGGTCAACATTCCCGCCGGCCAGGGCGGAACCTACACCTTCCAGGCCGGTAGCGACGATGGCAGCATGGTTTGGGTGAATGGACAACTGGTTGTCAGCAACAACGCGTTTCAGGGGGTTAACTATCGCAACGGCACGATCACCCTCTCGCCCGGCGAAAACAGCATCGTGGTCGGCTATTACCAGGGCAATGGCGGCTACGGGCTCGAAGCGCAAATGAGCGGCCCCAGCACCGGCAACGCGATGGTCGACATGGGTTCGAGCTCCGCTCCGGTCACGCCCGACTTGGTCGTGGGATCGCTCTCCGGCTCAGGCGCGGTGCAGTTAACGACCGGCGGTCTCGTTACCGGCACGGATGGAACCAGCACCGCTTATGGCGGCGTGATGTCCGGCGTGGGAGGGCTGACCAAATTCGGCGCGGGCACATTCGCGCTCACAGGCGCCAACACATTCACCGGACTCGTGAGCATCGGCGCCGGCACGTTGCAGATTGGCAATGGCGGCGCCTCCGGCTCGATCGCCTCGACGCCCACGATCAATGACGGCGGCACGCTGGCCTTCGATCGCACCGGCACGAACACCTTCGCCAACACGATCACCGGCGCCGGCGCTGTCGTGCAAATGGGCGCCGGCATGACCGTGATCAACGGCGCGAACACCTATACCGGCGGCACGACGATCCAGTCCGGCGGCGCGATCACCTCCGGCGGCGCATCGCTCAGCACGGGCACGGTCAATGTCCTGGCGGGTGGAACATTGAATGTCGGCCTTCCCGGTGTCAATGGATTCACGAGCGCCTACTATTATCCGGGCGGCCTGAGCAACACGGGCGGAACGACCGGTAATGCGAACGCGAACTTCGACTCGCTCGCGGCCCTCGAAACACACTTGGCGTCGCTCACTCCCGCGGCCACTTTGACCACGCCCGTGCTTGATCTGCCGGGCACCTACACCTCCATCGGTAAAGGCAACCCCGGCGTTGTTCCCGGCGCCTTCCCCGCCAACATTTTGACGAATCCCAACAATTTCGAATCCATCTACACCGGCACCATCACCGTTCCCGTCGGCCAAGGCGGATCGTATACCTTCTCGACCACGAGCGACGACGGCAGCATGCTCTGGATCAACGGACAGCAAATCGTCAACAACAACTACTACCAGGGCTACGTGACCCGGAGCGGCACGATCACCTTGGCGCCCGGTTCGTATGAAATTGAAACCGCCTTCTATCAGGGCGGCGGCGATTACGGGTTCCAGGCTCAGATGAACGGCCCCAGCACGGGCGGCCTTACGGTGGATATTGGCTCATCGTATGCCGCGGCCACGCCTGATATGACGATCGGCTCCTTGCAAGGCGCGGGCGCCGTCGTGCTCTCGACCACACTGGTGACCGGCCTCGACAACACCAACACCACCTACAGCGGGACCATGTCAGGCGCCGGCGGGCTAAACAAAGAAGGAACGGGCACGTTCACGATGGGTGGCACAAGCACCTATTCCGGCAACACGAACATCGTCGCCGGCACGCTCGCGATGGGGGCCAACAACGCGCTGCCGTCGGGCGCCGGCGTGGCGGGACTGGTGAACGTCGTCGGCGGCACGTTCGACCTTATGGGCACTTCCCAGCAGATCAACGGGATGCAAGGCGCCGGCATGGTTCAAAGCTCCGGCGCCCCGGGCACGCTGTCGGTCGGGAGTGGAAACGCGGTCGCCAGCTACGGCGGCGTGCTTTCCGACGGAACCGCTACCGGTAGCCAACTGGCCCTGACAGTGGTTGCCGGCTCGGGCCTGCAAACCCTCACCGGCGCGAACACCTACACCGGCGCCACGACCATCGGCGGCAATCTGGCTCTTGCCACGGCCGCTTCGCTCGGCGGAACCCCGGTGAGCGTCAATACCGGCGGCACGCTGCAAATCACCGGCGCCGCCACCAGCGGCAGCGCCACGATCGGCACGGGGGCCGCCGGCTCGGTCACGCTCAATGGCGGAACGATCGCGTTCGTCGATCAACCGGCAATCGCAACGACTCTCAATATCAACAACTCGACCGTCGGGGCCGCCGCGTTTACCACCGGCAGCGCGGGCGGGGCTCTTTCGATCAATGCCGTGAATTCCACCGGCTCGACCTCGGCCTTCGCCGTCGACGCCATCAATGTCACCGGCGCCGCCGCCTTCAATGGCGTCACGACCGTAAACATTGCCGGGCTCACGCTCAATACGGGCACGTATCCGATCATCACGTACACGAGCGAAACCACCGGCGCCGGCGGCGCTTTCAACTTCGCCAACGGTCAGACCGGCGAAATCGTTGGCAGTGAGCTCTATTCGCTCCAAACCACGGGCACGGCCGAAAACCTGGTTGTGACCAATGCTTCGGCGAGCCCAACCGCCGCCTATTGGACCTCGCTGGCCGGCAATTACTGGAACGGCTACAACGGAACCAACACCAGTTGGGCCACCGCCCAACCCGGCACGCCAGACGCCAACGCGGCGCCCGGCGGCACGACCGATGTCTACATGACCGCCAACAACGCCACGGCGCTAAACACGGTGCTGGGCGCGAATTTCTCGATCAACAGCCTCACCTTCAGCGGCTCGGGAACTCCCAACTCCGCGCCCACGACGATCGGCGGCTCGAACACGCTCACCATTATGGGCGCCGCGGGCGCCTACTCCGCCGGAACCGGCATCGTGGTCAACTCCGGCTCCGGCGCCGATACGATCAGCGCCAATGTCGCCTTGGGCGGCGCCCAAAGCTGGACCAACAATAGCGCCAGCCTGCTTACCGTTTCCGGGGCCGTGAACACCGGCGTCGCCACGGGTTACGCGCTCACGGTCGCCGGCTCGGGACCGGTCACGCTCGGCGGCGTCGTTTCCGGATTGGGCAGCGTGACCTACAGTTCGACCGCCCCGATGATCGTGGCTAGCAACAACAGCTATGGCGGCGGCTCGACGATCTCCACCGGGTCGGCGGTTCAAGTGGGCGCCGGCAATGGCGCCGGCACGCTCGGCAATGGCGCGATCGTCAACAATGGCAGCCTGACGTTCGTGCCGGGAACGGGCAACGCCTTGAATGTCAACGCTCCGATCTCGGGAACCGGTTCGATCACGCTTAGCAGCCCCGGCACATTGAATATCACGCTGCCCTCGAATACGTCGACAGGCGGCATGACGATCAACCAGGGCACGGTCAACGCCGTGGGCGCGCCGACCTCTGGAAACCTCGTGCTGGGCAGCGGCCTCGGGACCGGCGCGGTCACTCTGGGCGGTGGCGCCCTCAACCTCGTGGGCGGTTATCAAGAAGGCCTGACCGCGAATTTCTATCAAGAGACCTCGACGACGCTAACGAACAACACGTCATATCTCAATACATATAGCACGATGGAATCCCACTTCGCCGGTCTCACGCCCACCGTGACCGTGAACACCACGGACAATGGCAAAGCGAATTTCGATTTCAGCAACGGCAATTATGGCAACGCGGCGCCATTCGGCGGGACCGCCGCGACCCAGGGCAATTTTGGCTTCACCGGAACTAGCTACTTCGAAGCCTATATGACCGGTGAAGTGGTCGTGACGACGACCGGAACCTACACTTTCGCCACCACCAGCGACGACGGCAGCGTGCTTTATGTCAACGGGAAAGAAGTGGTCGCCAACAACGCCTACCAGGGCGCCACGACGCACACTGGCACAATCGCGCTCTCGCCCGGCGTGTATCCGATCGAAATCGCGTATTATCAAGGCGGCGGCGGCATGGGCTTCTTGGTGCAGTCGAATCTCAGTTCGCCCGGTTCCACGACACTGAGCACGTTGCTCAATTCGCAAGTGACCACCGGAGTGCTCAGCGCGAGCCAATTCTTCAATACCCCGATCAATGTGGCCGCCGATGCCACGGTCAATGTCAGCGGCTCGCTTGCGGCCACAGTCGGCTCGCTTGCGATCGGCGCCCAAACCCTCACGGTCGCCAGCAGCGACACTTCAGGCAGCGCATACTCGCTGACCGCCGGCGCGGTGACACTTAGCGGCAATGCGACATTCAACGTCGCCAACAGCACCGGCGGCGGCGCCGGAACACTCACTCTGGGACCGATCACCGGCACGAGCAATGTTACCGTGCTCGGGCCCGGCGTGGTGAGCCTGCCCTATGACAGTAGCGGAGCGCTCAGCGGTGGCTACACGGGCACGACGATCATCGGCAGCGGCTTGGCGGCGGGAGGTGGCGCGGTGGTGGCCGGAAATACCGGCTCGCTGGGAACCGGTCAAGTGACCTTGGCGGGCGGTTCGCTCGAGCTCAATGCCACTAACAATATCACCGGCTTTGGCGGCAACGGAACCGGCTGGACGGTGAATACGAGCGGACCCTATACAACCGCCGCGACCCCGATCACGAACAATGTCTTGACCGTGACCGACGGAGCTAACAACGAAGGCCGCACGGCGTTTCTAAACGCTCCGCAAGCGGTCGCCGGCCCGTCGGGGTTCACGGCGAGCTTCGTCTACCAAGCGGTCGCCGCGGGTTCAGGCAACGAGGCCGATGGCGCAACCTTCATGCTCCAAAACAACGGCGCCAATAGCCTCACGCAACTCGGCGCCACGGGCGGCGCGCTCGCCTACGGCCCCGGAACCGGCGCCATCGCCAATAGCGCCGCCATCGACTTCAATATTTACAGCGGACACACGATCGGCACGAACTTCATCACCGGAGGTACCGGAACCGGAACCTACAATGCCACCGGCAGCGTCAATGTGGCTAACGGCGATCCGATCCAGGTGGGCATCACCTACAACACCGCGGCGCAAACCCTCACCGAAACCCTCACCGACACCAAAACCCTGGCCACCTACAGCACGACCTACACCGGCGTGAACCTCTCGGCCGATCTTGGCAGCAACACCTCGGCCTATGTCGGATTTTCCGGCGGCTCGGGCGGGCAGGGCGCGACCCAGACCTTCAGCGATTTTGTGATGACCTCCGGCTCCACGGCCGGCGCGGCAAACCTTCGCCAACAGTGTGGTGGTCACGGCCAGTTCGGCGATCAATGTGAGCACTTCGGCCGCCGCCTCGATGGGCGTCTCACGATTGGCTCGAGCACGCTCGATGTGACCGGCAGCATCGCGAGCGCCGCCCCCTATAGCCTCACCTTCGGCGCCACGACGCTCAGCGGCAATCCGGTGTTCGACGTGGCCAACAACGGCGCCGGCGCCGGAACGCTCATTCTCGGCTCGCTGAGCGATGGCGGAACCGCCAGCACGATCACCCTGCAAGACAATGGCCAACTCACGCTCAATTCCGACGCCACCAGCTTGGTGCAAGGCACGGTGATCGATATCAACGGCTCGGCCACGCTCAACTCGAATCACGCCGCCGCGATCGGAACCTTGGCCACGGTGAACCTCGCCGCGGGAACCACCTTCAATGTGGGCGCCAGTCAAACCGTGAGCGCCTTGAACTCGACCGCCAGCGGCAGCACGGTGAATGTCGGCTCGGGCTACACGCTCACGATCGGCGGCGCGGACAACCTAAACTCCAGCTATCTCGGCTCGATCGCCGGCGCGGGTGGCGTGGCGATTGGCGGAACCGGCGCTGTTTACCTCGGCGGGGCCAATACCTACACCGGTGGAACCAGCCTCAACGCCGGCACGCTCTTCGTCAACGGCTCGCAGGGCACGGCCGGAACGCCGACCGATGGCGGCTTCACCGCCGCCGCCAGCTCGATTCTGGCCGGCTCCGGCAGCATCTATCTGGCCAGCGGCTCGCCGGGAATTTTGGTCAGCGCCGGCGCGATCTTCACCCCGGGCTACGATCCGAACAACGCCGGGGCGAAATCGATCCAGGGTCTGCTCGTGGCCGCCGCCGCCAGTAGCGGCGCCGCGGTCACTCTGGCGCCGACCGCCACCCTCGACGCCTACCTGACATCCTCCACCGCCGGTTTCGGCTTCGTGGCGGGCGGTTCCACGACGATGCTGCCCAACGACTACTTGAACGTGACTTCGGGCGTCGTGAATCTCGACGGCGCGAGCGGAACAGGGGCCGGCGCCACGCTCAGCCTCTTTGCCAATTCCTCGGTGGTCGCGGGTCAAAGCTTCCTGCTAATCGATCCTTCGGCGACCAATGGCACTTTCGGCTCCGTGACCACAAGCGGCCTGAACCCCGGCCTGAGCGTGAATGTGCTCTATGGCCAAGGCCCCAACGGGCAGGATGTGGTGCTGACCGTGGTGCCGGAACCGGCTTCCTGGGCCCTGGTCGCGATCGCGAGCCTCATGCTCTGCGGATTCGCCTGGCGGCGCGGTCTCGCCGCGCGGCGACGGGAAGCGCCGGCGCGCTGCTTCAATAAATGCCGATGCTCTTGATCGCTCCGCCGCCCGAGCGCCGGGCGGCGGCCAAGCACCGGGTCGCGCTTTCGAGCAGCGATCGCGGGTCGAAGTTCTTCGGCGGATGACTGACCGACGCCAGCCCCACGCTCACCGACACCACGCTCAATTGCCCATCGGGCTCTTCGATCACGATATCCCGCAGGCTTTCGAGCAACTGTTGATGAAACTCGGAGCACTGGTGACGGTCCCAGTTGGGCAACACCAGGGCAAAACGGGTGCGCCGCGTCCGAAAGCACATCATGGCCGGCGCGTTGAATCGCTGGCAGGCCGTGGCCAATTGCTCCAAGATGCCCTGGGCCCGCAGTTGCCCCTGCTCGCGCTCGATGCGGTCGAATTCGTCGATCTCGATCAGCGCGAGACTCAGCGCGATGCGCGAATGACGGCAAGCCGCCACGGCGGTCGCGAGACCGACATCGAGGGTCGGATCGTGGTCGATCGATGAATCGATCTCTTGGGTGATGGCGGTTCGCTTCAAGATCGGCTTCGGCAGCGGCGCGGCGGCATGTTGCCGGCGAAGCGGCGCCCCGGTCGGAGCGATCGGCTCCGCGGGTCGAGCGCCTTGCGAAATCGCCCGGCGGAGGCTGTTCGTCAAGTCGCGCGCCTGGGCCAGCAGACTTTGCTCGATTTCGATATCGATGCCCCGCGATGATCGACGAGCCGCGAGCAACTCGACCGCCGCGGCCTCGGCCACCAAGGCCAATTGCGTCTGGGCCTTGGCCAACATCTCGCGATTGGTCTGTCCCTCGGGCAGTTCGAGCGAAAAAACTTCGGCCAGATTGTCCATTTTCAACTGACTGCGCTCGACGAACGCCAAAAGCTGGTCGTGCGACATCGGAACCGGCGATTCGCCGGCCAACAGCGTCTCGAGCGCTCGGGGCCGGCCTTCGGCCAAGAGGTCGCTCATGAGCTCGGCGAGCCGCAAGGTGGGTGGCAGCGCCCGCTGGGCCGGCAGGCCCGCGAGAAAATCCTGTTCGTTGCGATCGGCGAGCACTCCCGTGATGAATTGCGGCGGTAGTCCCCACAGGGCCAGCATGCGGGCCGTGAGCTCGCGATGATCGAAGCCGAGCGATTCGCGCTCCAGCGACAACAGGTCGCCATCGGCTTTCCACACACGATCAAGAAACGCCGCGAACGGCTCGCCCAGCTCTTGCAGCAAGACCAAGAGGCCCAGGTCCTGAAGCAGCGCGATCAGAAACGGCTCGTCGCCGGGCACGCGCCAAATCGTTTCGCTGATCTCGCGGGCCGAGACCGCCTTGATCAAGGTGTGGCGCCAGTAGCGGCCGATCCAGCGGCCGGTGAGTTTGGAAAACACCGCGTCGGAGAGCGAAAACCCGAGCACGAGTAGCTTCAGCGGCTTGATGCCCAGCAGCGTGAGCGCGTGATTCAGGTCGCTCACTTCGCGGCCGAGGCCGAAGAGCGAACTGTTGACCACGCGAAGCACTTTGGTCGTGAGCGCCGGATCGTTTTCGATACACTCTTTCACCGCGCGAATATCGATCTGCGGCTGCTGGGTGAGCTCGAGCACTTCGAGCGCCACCGCCGGCAAGCTATAGAGTTGCCCGGCCCGCGCGACCAAATGATCGAGAGCCACCGCCGCGTTTTGGTTCACCACCAAGTCCATGATTCCCGCTTCGCCGTGAGGAGTTTTCGAGTCGAAATGCGCGTTGGGCGAGAGCTCGCCACACAACTCTAGCTCAACCGCGGCGCTCGGAATGCCGCGAACCGGCGCGGTCCGCTCGGGCGCCATCTCCCACAACCGTCAAGATCGGCCGAAGCGGCGCCAATCGGCAAATTCGCACCGGTGGCAAGCGGGTGCGCTCGACGATCGCGACTTGCGTCTCGCGACCACCAGGACATCGCGACATCGCGCCGATTTTCGAACAGCCGGCCCCCCCTGTCGCGGCCGATCACCGCCGCCGGCTCTTCTTGCCCAACACGGTCTGGGTGCGGGCCACGGCCGCGGCCAACCGCTCGACTTCTTCCTCGGTGTTGTAGAGGTAGAAGCTGGCCCGGGTGCTGGCCGAGATGCCCAGGCGCTTGTGCAGGGGCATCGCGCAGTGGTGGCCCGCGCGCACCGCGATTCCCTGTTCATCGAGCATCTGCGCCACATCGTGCGGATGGGCGTCGCACACGAAACTCACGATCCCGGCCGTGTGTTCGGCGCCCGGCCCGAGCAGCCGCACACCCGGCACGCCGCCGAGTCGCCCGTGGGCCAGCCGGGCGAGCCGTCGCTCGTGGTCATGGATGCGTTCGAGGCCGACCGCCGCGAGATAGTCGATCGCGGCGGCGAGGCCGATGACTTCCACGATCGGAGGCGTGCCGGCTTCGAACTTCGCCGGCAAATCAGCGGGCTCGAAGCCATCTTCGCGCACCCGGCGGATCATGCCGCCTCCGCCCAGAAAAGGCGGCATGGCTTCGAGCAGCTCGCGCCGGCCATAGAGCACTCCCACTCCCGTGGGACCGAGCATCTTGTGTCCGCTGAAGGCGAGAAAGTCGGCGCCGAGCAGCGCACGTCGGTCACTTGGTGTGGCACGCTCTGCGCCGCGTCGACCAGGGCCAATGCGCCCACCGCATGGGCCCGGGCCACGATCTCGGCCACCGGGTTTTCGACTCCCAACACATTCGACACCGCCGTCACGGCCACGAGCCGAGTGCGGTCGGTGAGCAGTTCGTCGAGGGCATCGAGCACAAGGCAGCCTCGGTCGTCGATCGGCGCCCAGCGGAGCGTGATTCCGCGGCGCTCGGCGAGCTGCTGCCAGGGAACGATATTGGCGTGGTGCTCGAGTCTGCGTGAGAAGCACTTCATCGCCGGGCCGTAAATTCGCGTCGCCCCAGGCGCGGGCCACGAGGTTGATGCTTTCCGTGGCGCCGTGGGTGAAGATGATTTCTTCCACTGCCGCGGCGCCAATGAATTGTCGCACCCGCTCGCGCGCTGCTCGAAACGATCGGTGCTCCGCTCGCTCAGCCAATGGATTCCGCGGTGGACATTGGCGTATTCGTGCTCGAAGCAATGCACGATCGCATCGATCACCTGCCGGGGACGTTGGGTCGAAGCGGCGTTGTCGAGATACGCCAGCGGCTCGCGACCGCGCAAGATTGTTTGCAAGATCGGGAAGTCGGCCCGAAGCCGCTCCACGTCGAGCGCGGCGGAGAGAATTGGTTCAGACATGGGCGGAAACCCCTTCGCCGGCAAAACACAAAACCCGATTCACGACCGAAGCGAGCAGCGCTGTTTGCCCCGAGCGAAAAGTCGGCGCCGATCGGCGCCGCTATTGGCCCTGGCTCGGCGACTCGCCATCGAGCGGGGCGAACACCGCCGCTTGCAAGACGCGCCAGGGCAAGAGGCAGCATTTCTGGCGATTGGGCGTGAGCCGGGCGCCGAAAAGATCGAGCATTTCCAGGGCCGTGAACCGTTTCACGTCGTCGACCGATTTGCCCTGCATGCGTTCGGTCAACATCGAGGCCGCCGCCTGGCTGATGCAGCAGCCATCGCCGCTGAAATACGCGTCGTCGATCACGCCGCCCGCGCCAATGGCGAGCTCCATTCGCACCACATCGCCGCACAGAGGGTTGTCGTCTTCGTGCGCGTGCGTGGCCGCGGGACATCGGCCGCGATGAAAGGGGTCTTCGTAATGCTCCAGGATATGCTCCTGGTATAGTTGCTCTTCATTCACGCGACGAACGACTTTGCTGATAGACCAGGGACGGAGACCAAGCCGCGGGGACAACGGACGCTCGACGACCCATTTGCGCCGCGACCTTATGAATTCTCGCGACGAGCGTTTACTTCGGCAAGCGATCGGTCTCGACTTTCGGAAAATCGCCGGTGCATGACTTCATGAACTCGACCAAGTCTTTTTTGTCTTGATCCGAGAGGTCGAGCTTCTTGATCTTGAGGTCCAGCCATTTGTTGGGATGCCCGCCCTTGGCATACCACTCGACGACTTCTTCCAGGGTCTTTTGCGACCCATCGTGCATGTAGGGGCCGGTGAGGGCGACATTGCGAATCGTGGGCGTTTTGAAAGCGCCACGGTCGAGCTCGTTGTGGGTCACTGATTCCCGGCCCACGTCCGGAGTTTCGGCTTCCATGCCCACGCCCAGATTGTGATAGAGCTCGTCGCTGAAATTGGGTCCCACATGGCAAGCGGTGCAATTGGCCTTTTCGCCGAAGAACAGATCACGTCCGCGGAGAGCGCTTTCCGACATCGGGTGGTCGTCGCACGCTTTCTTGTATTCGACATATTTGGCGTAGAGATCGGGATCATCGGCCTTCAGATCGTCGGCGTTTTCCTTGGCCAGCGGCACGAACCGTTCGTGGTAATCATGGGGCGAGGGTCCCGAAACCACGGCCCGCTCGAAGCTGGCGATCGCCGCGCCCACGGCTTCGATGGTCATTTCGGTGAAAATCTTATCGAACTCGAGCTTGTAGCCGGGAATTTTCGCCAATGTTTCCAGACACGCCGAATGCGTGTTGCCCATCTCGATCGGGTTGGCGATCGGGCCCAGGGCCTGCGCTTCGAGCGAAGGCGCCCGGCCATCCCAGAACTGCGCGTCGCTCAAAATACGGTTGAAGCTGGGCGGCGAGTTGCGGTTGCCGGTCTGCCCGCCAATGCCGACTCCGAACTGGGTGTGCGCCACCCAGCCACTGTCGGGATGATGGCAACTGGCGCAGCTTACCGTTGCGTCGGCCGATAGACGCGGATCGAAATAAAGCTGCCGCCCAAGCTCGATCTTGGCTCGGGTAAGCGGGTTTTTATCGAGCCCCTTGATCTGCAACGCGCCGAGCGAGAGCCCCAGCGGCAACTCGATATCAAACGGTTGCATGTTTTGCGGATTGTCGAGCCACGCGCGAAGCTCTTCATCGCTCAGCGGACCCGAGCCGGGAATGCCGGCCGTGAGCTCGGGCGAGCCCAGGAGCACGCGCGGGCTGCCGGGTTCAGGAGTCGGTTCGGCGCCTGCCGTCGGCTTCATCGAATCGCCGGTCTTTTGGATCAAGCTTTGTTCTTCAGTGCCCTGCACGTTCGAATTCACGGTCGGCGGCGCCTCGGCCGATTCCTTCGGGCCAGAAGCGGCGGCTTTCTGATCGGCCTCGGGCATCGCCGATTTATCGAGCGTCGATGATTTTTCAGGGCTCTCGGCTGAAACCGTTGACGCCGGGCGGCTCGCCTCGGTCTTGGAAACCGGGCGCTCGGCCACCGGTTTGTCGTGATCCGCGTCGGCGCATCCGTCGACGAGGCCGAGGGCAATCATGCCAGCCACTAGCAGAGGCCAACGACGATTCATCAAGCTCCACGCACTATTCATGACAGTTGCAAGCTCCGCCAAGATCGTTCGAAAATGCAAAGACTTCGAGGCGATGGAAAATCGGAACGGTAGGAACATCGAGCGCGACAAGCTGCTCGAACATGCCAGCTGCTCGAACATGCCAGCTGCTCGAACATGCCAGCTGCTCGAACATGCCAGCTGCTCGAACATGCCAGCTGCTCGAACACATCGGGATCGGCGCCAAGGCGGCGTCGAAAATGCCCACTTGGGGGGCGGCAGGAAGTCCGCGATCATCATATCAGCAATTGTGCCCGATTCAAGCCACGCGAGTCGAGCGTCGCCAACCGGCCCCATGGTTGTTCGCGACCCGGATATCAGCCGCCAAGCAGCTTGACGGTCGCGAACCAGCGCAGTTCGCCGCGGCCCGGAATTACCGGCTGGCCCGGCCCAAAGTCGATCGCCGCGATCGCCCCTTTGGCAAATGCGAGATTGGCGCCCGAGCCGATGAGCACGCCCGCCAAATGATCGACGTCGGGCGAGTGGCCGACCCAGGCAACGCGCGACGCCTTTTGCTCGGCTGTCCAGCTCAAGACGCCGCCCAGGTCGCTACCCGGCTCGAGAGCCGCGAGCGGCGCCGGCGCCGGGCAGCCGGTCGCTTCGGCCAGAATCTCGGCGGTCTGCAAACATCGCACTAAAGGGCTGGTGGCGATCCGTTCCGGCGCGAGTCCCCGCTCCACCAGTCTGCGGCACATGCGAGCAAACTTCTTCCGCCCCTTGCCGGTCAGCGGACGCACGCTGTCGTCAGGATAGCGCGGGTCGCCGTGTTCGCCGGCATAGGCATGACGCACAAGATAGAGCCACATTGTTTATCGCTCCCGCCACAGCACTTGATCGCTGATGCCCAACGCGGCTTGCACCGGAGCGATCGCGAGTTTGAATCGCGACGCGTCGCCGGGATAGCCCGCCGTGGGCCGAAGTTCGGGCAAATGCAGTAGCCAGTAATCGTTGAACGCCCGCATCGCGAGCTCGCGAAGATACTTCGACACCATCGACGCCGCGGCCGTCGGCAGCCACGCTTCGCCGCGAGCGACGAATCGGGCTTCGAAACGCTGCCCGTCCTGCCGCCAGCGATACACGCTCTCGGCCGTGGCCTCGCGATGCACTTCGATCAGCGGATCAGGCCATTGCCGCTGCACGAGGGCGCCATAGCGATTGCGGCCGCCATGTTTGTCGCAATAAATCGTGATCGATTCATCGCGACAGTCGGGCAACACTTCGGCCACAAGGCCGAGCGTGAGCCGGGAGAGCACTTCGCCCTTGCTGCCGTGCTCCGCCACGAGGCGGTTGAAGCGGTCGGGAAATACCGCTTCGCTCCGCACCCGCAGCAGCCGAACTCCGGCCGCGGCCAATCCAGAGGCCAAGCTCGGCGCAAGGGTAGCCAAGCTCGCGGCATCGACCGCCAGCGGCAGTCGCAGCTCGAACTCCTGGTGCCAGGGCACTCGGCAAAGTTCATCGAGCCCATCGGGGCCGAGCAATAGTTCGAAGAGTTGCCCCCAACTTGCGGGCGCTCGCCCCGCCAAGGCCAACATCGCCAGCACGCCGCGCTCGAGCAGATCGAGCCCCTCGCCCGCTTTGTAGAGCGCTTTGGAATCGGCGATCGCCAGCGGCAACTCGGTGGCGCCGGCAGCGCGCGAGGGCAGCCGCTCGACGACGCCCTGGAGCCGTTCATACAAACAGCGCGGCTCCGCGGCGTCGACTTGCCAGACGGTCGCCGAGATCACCAGCGGGCCCAGGTTGGGTCCGTAGCCGGCTTCGTCGGTACCGATTAAAATGGGCATCGCGGCAGTATAGCAGGCTTCCCCCCGCGGCCAAGCAGTTTGCCAGATTGCGCCGAGCACAGCGGCTAACAGGTCGACTCCCTATTGGGCCCTATTGGGCAATCCGTCCGCAAGCGCATTTTTCCGGCATGGCTCTCGACCATACGCCAATCAATGAGTATCGCGGTAGGGATGGCCCTTTCGGGCCACCCCCCGCACAGATCCGTACGTGCGGAACTACCGCATACGGCTCCTACCTTGGATACAAACGATCAAACCGCACTTCGGGATAAGGATGCAGGATTTTCGGGGTGGGAAGCCATCGTTTGCAAAGCTGCGAGAACTTCCGCCAGGTCATCCGGCGTCCGCGTTGGCTGCGTCGCCGCAGCATGCGGAGCCAGAGTTTCTGGAGCGCCGTGCGGAATTGTTGCAATCGCACCGAGTTGCCGGGAATCGCATGGTAATTGAGCCATCCCCGGTAAACGCTCGATAGCCATGGCCCGACTTGCGCCAAGTCCATGTGCATTTTCCCGCGCAGCGCTTCTTTCAGTTCGCGCAGTTTGCCACGAAACTTCTTGGCCGATGAGATGCGGCGAATGGTGAATTCGCCCTTCCGGGTCACGCCACTGATGTGGGTGAAGCCCAGGAAGTCGAATGTCTCCGGTGGGCCATCGCCACGCTTCGATCGTCGTTCGGCCGCATAGCGTCCGAACTCGATCAGCCGCGTCTTCTCCGGGTGCGGTTCCAAACCGAATTTGGTGAAGCGTTCCCGGAGCGCCGCCAGGCAGCGTCGCGCGTCGGACTCCTCGCGGAATCCGACTACGAAATCGTCCGCATAGCGCACGATGATGACCTCGCCCACGGCATGGCGTTTCCGCCACGCCACCAGCCACAGGTCCAGAACATAGTGCAAGAACACGTTCGAATAGAGCGGCGAAATCACCGCTCCTTGAGGTGTTCCCACGGTGCTCGGGGACCATTCGCCATCTTCCGACACTCCGGCTCGAAGCCATTTCTTCAGCAGCCGAAGCAGTCGTCGGTCGGCGATCCGATGCTCCAGGAACTTCATCAACCATGCGTGGTCGATGTTGTCGAAGAAGCCGCGGATGTCCGCATCCAAAATCCAGTTCACTTTCCGCTTCTTGATGCCCACGTAGAGCGCGTCCAAGGCTCGGTGACAGCTTCGTCCAGGACGAAAGCCGTAACTGAAACCCAGAAAGTCCTCTTCGTAGATGCACTCCAGGATCGTCCGTACGGCTTGCTGGACGATCTTGTCCTCCAGCGCCGCGATCCCGAGGGGCCGCGGCTTGCCGTCGAGCTTGGGAATCCAAGTTCGCTTGGACGGCCTGGCTCGATAAGCTCCCCGATGGATTCGACTGTGCAGATCGTCGATCCGCGTTTCGAAATCGGTGGCGTATTGAGCCCATGTCAGGCCATCGACGCCGGGCGCGGCTTGCTTCTTCAGGTCGAAGAAACTCGCCACCAGCAGTTCGGGCGTGACATGGTTCAGCAGATTGTTGAACCGCATCTTCTTGTCGCGTTGTGCCGCTTCTCGCACGCCCAGCAGTCCGCGCGACCTGGGAGCCCGGCGCTGTGTCCGGTCCAGTAGCGACTGCTCGGCGTTCTCCTCGGTCAGCTCCCTTCCCTCCACGGGCTCCGCCGACAGCGGCACGCTGTCGTTGTTCGCCTGCTTCTTTGGTACTATGGAACTGTCTGACTCCCCGGGAACGTGCATGTCGGACTTGTGGCCTCGCGCCTTCTCCGACCGATCCGCTTCCGGTGAAGCGGATGTTCCCGGGATCTCCCGGCTTCCGCGAGAAAAGTTTCCGGCCGTGCGGGTGGTCTCAGACTCCGTGGGGGAGACGTCGGACTCGCCATGATCGTTCGACATCACTGTTGCCTTCCCGCATGAATCGAGCGACGGGGTCAGGACAAGGTCGGCCGCCACAAAAGAATGTTTTCGGAGCTCGATACACCGCCCGGCCGTGCCTCTGTGAACGCTTCGCCCTGCCAGTTGCCCGACACGACGCATCACTCGAGGCCGAGGTGGCTGGCTAGGCCTTGCCTCGTGCGACTCTTTCATTCGCTACTCTCCTCCGGCTTCGCGCCGGCGCACCCTGACCCCTTAGAATTGACCAATCTGAGCGTCACCTACGACAATCTCGATCGGGTGATCCAAAAAGACCGCCGCAACACGACTGAGAACGGCCAGCTTCTCGCGCGAACGCTGACCTACTGGGACGACCGCAGCCGCGTTTATCAAACGCAAGTCTATTCGGTGAACCCGAACACCGGCGCCTTGGGCAATTCGCTCGTCGACAACACTTGGCGCGACTTGGCCGAAAACATCATCAAGACGCTGCCGGCCGGGCGCAAACGTTCACCAAGACGGTGTATGATAGCCAGGCCCGTGTCACCGCGTCATATCAAGGTTATTACACCGGCTCTGGCGCCGAGCCCTACAGCGACGTCGGGCAGGTCACTAGCCAGAACCTCATCTTCGAGCAGACAATCACCACGTACGACGACGCCAACAACGCCGTCGAAACCGATTCGTATCAGCGGTTCGACAGCGCCACCGGCGCCGGTGTCTTGAATCCGCCTTACAGCGGCGTGCAGCCCTTGGCGCGGGTGACTTACGTCGCGAACTGGCCCGACGGCGTCGGCCGCATGATCGCTTCTGCCAATTACGGGACCAATAACAACGCGCCCTTCACCGCCCCCGCCACGCCGCCGGCTTCCTCGCCCACGGTGCTGGTTTCGAGCTTCGCCTTCGACAGCGCCGGCAACCTCAATCAAACCACCGACGCGGCCGGCATCGTGACATTGCAAACGTTCAACGCCTTGCACAAACCGCTCAGCACGGTGAGCAACTACACCGGCGGCTGCCCCGGCAATTTAACCGACGTGACCGTGCTATTCGCCTACAACGCCGACGGCAACATGATCGCCTTGACGGCCGTCAATCCCACGACCGGCAATCAAACGACGCAGTTCGTGTACGGCACGACGCTCGCCGCTTCATCGATCGCCAGCAACGAGTTGCTTAGCGCCACGATCTATCCCGACAGCGCGAGTGGCTCCGACCAAGTCACGCAAATCTACAATCGCCAAGGCCAAATCACCGGCAAGACCGATCAAAACGGCACGGTCCACGAATACCTGTTCGATCTGCTCGGCCGTCCGACGGACGACATTATCGTGACGCTCGGCGCCGGGGTGGATTCCAGCGTGCAGCGAATCAGCACCGCTTACGAGATCCGCGGCCTCGTCTTCCAAATCACGAGCTACGCCGACACCGGCGCGACCACGGTGGTCAATCAGGTTCAAAACGTCTATAATGGTTTCCAGCAACTCGTCACGCAGTACCAACAGCATGGCGCCGCCGTGAACACCGCCACGTCGCCCAACGTCCAATACGCTTTCGCCGACGGCAGCGCCAACACGACGCGCCTGACGGCGATCACCTACCCCGGCGCCGTCAGCGGCTCCACGCCCCGCGTCGTGACGTACAACTATGCGAGCGGCAACGACGACGCCTTGTCGCGCGTCACCAACTACGTCGACTCCGACAGCACCACGCTCGTCGAGTATACGTATCTTGGCCTCGCCACGTTCGTCGATCTGACGTACTCCCAGCCCGACGTCACTTGGTCGCTTGCCGGCGGCTCCGGCGCAAATCCCTATCTCGGCCTCGACCAGTTCGGCCGCGTGATCAACAATCCCTGGACGACGCCCACCGCCACGCTGGACCAGATCGAGTACGGCTACGATCAAGCCGGCAACCGCGTCTGGCGCCATCAAACCGTCGCCACCGGCAACGACGAGCTTTATTCATACGACGGCATGCAGCGCCTCACCGACATGAGTCGCGGCAATCTCAATAGCGGGAATCAGTCGATCGCGAACATGACCCTCGCCCAGCAATGGGGACTCGACGCGACAGGCAACTGGTCCAACTTCGTCAACACCGACGTCGTGACTTCCGCGAATAACCTCGACCAGCAGCGCGTGTCGAATCCTGTGAATGAGATCATGGGCATCACGCAGCGCTACGGCGCCGCATGGGCGCAGCCGGTTTACAACCCCGCCGGGAACATGACGACGATTCCGCAACCGGCGGCCCCCGCGAGTTCGTTCGCGGCAACCTACGACGCTTGGAACCGCTTGACGCAACTGCTAGGCGTCGCCACCTACAGCTACGATGGTCTCAATCGCCGCACGCAAAAGACGATTTCCGGCATCGTGCGCGACTTGTACTACTCGAACGATTGGCAGGTCCTCGAAGAACGAGTAAATGGAGCTACCACCGCCGACCGCCAATTCGTCTGGGGCCAACGCTACATCGACGATCTGGTCCTCCGCGATCGCTCAACGGAGCGTTTGTATGCCCTGCAAGATGCCAACTGGAACGTTACCGCAATTACGAATGCGTCCGGCGCCGTTCAAGAACGCTACAGCTACACAGCTTATGGCTCGCCGACATTCCTCAATCCGGATTTCAGCATTCGCTCTGGCGGAAGCAGCTACGCCTGGGAAACCCTCTACTGCGGCTACCGCTGCGACAGCGAGTCTTGGCTTTACCAAGTGCGGGAACGGTATTTGAACGCTCTTCTTGGCAGTTGGATTGCTCGCGATCCGCTCGCTTTTGACGGCTGGGATCTTAATTTTTACCGATATGGCTCAAATAACCCTGAAAACCGGATAGATCCAACTGGAACCGAAACGACAACTGTTCGCCTCTGCGCGAACCCTATTGGCCATCCGGTGGTAGGAAAAATAGCCGTGCATTTGTATTTGACGTTGAATTGTAACGGCGCGACAACCGTCTACCGCGGCGGTCCAGAGCACGATGCTCAGGTCGATGAGAAGACTAAAAAGACCGACTATGGCCGTGTACGCTGTACTATCGCACCATATGAAGAAGGCGGAATCGATTGGCCCAAAGATGGCATAAAGAACGAGAATTGTAGGGAGCTTTCCGCCCAGGGAAACTGTGAAATGCTAGGTAATTGCTTGCAAAAGGTCTTGGGCGCAATCGACGCATGCAATATTGCTTATAGCCCTTCACCGGGCACCACACTTGCAGCCGATGCAAATAGCAATTCGGTAGCAGCGTGGCTCCTTCAGTTCTGTGTAGAACGTAAAGGGCTTCCCAACTCGCCGATTATTACTCCGGGCGCTCCAAAACAACCTGTGGGGTATAGGGTTCCGATCCCGCAATGCGTAATAAATAATTTCAAAAAGTGAAGTACTCCTTCGCCTTGGAATGTTTTACAACTTTCCATTTTAGAGCTTATCCGGCAACCGGGTGCCAGCACTGAAATCGCCGGCAAAATTGCATGCTTTCATGGGTTCCAAGGTAGGTTCTTAATTCCGTTGACCTGATAATTTAAAATCCGCAAACGACATGGCATTTGTTTCACTCGTACATTGTTAGAGGTATTATTTAAGCAATGATTACCTCGGTGCATTGCGTTCTTTGCTTGCTTACCGTCGCTTGTGCTTCGGTTTTCCTATGCGGATGTAAGAGTTCGAGAACGGTTTCGCCGTCGAGTCGCTCGATACCCGCAATCCGGCTCGATGGCGATGACGTCGCAAATAGGCGTGAATTGTTGCGAAACTTCTCGATCGGAAGCTCGGTTGAAACCGCTAAGCGGACTCTCGAAGAAAATGGATTTAGTTGTTCGTTTGGAAAGGATCGCGAGTCGAATAAGTCATGTCTATTTGTGAGATTAGATAAACCTGGTATCGTCACGCGTGTAGTCCAAGGAAAAATTTATTATGATCAGTCCGGGGTTACGGATATTGTTGCCACATCTTACTTAGTCGGACCGTAAATTACGGATCGGCAGAGGAAAAGGTAGCACGAACCGGAAATTGAACCAGGTGCCTGGATGCGCTGGCGCTACGCCTGATGAGAGTTGCGAATATGCGAGTCGTTTCGCCGGTTGTCGTTGGCGAATGCGAATCCGCTTTAGGCGCCGGACGAGCAGGTCGCCCAGTTCGCCGATTATTATTTCGAGTACGACAACCAGCAGCGGGTGACGCTCGAAACCGTCGAGGCGGGCACGCGGACGTTTACTTTCGCCTACACGTCGAGCGGCAATTCGCAGGATTACAACTACTGGCAGACCAAGACGGTCGAGACGCGGCCCGATGGCAGCCAGAACATTGTTTATACGAACCACATCGGCCAGTCGCTGCTCACCTCGCTGGTCAGCGGCGCGGATAGCTGGGCCACGTACCGGCAGTATGACGAAGTGTTGGCCCAGGTGATTCTCGAGGCCCAGCCCTCCGCAGTGCAAGGCTACGACGACAGCCAGCCGGATCTGGGCGGGCCGACGACGATCGTCAATCCCACCAGCGGCCTTGTCAAACTGTCGAGCTACTACCCGTCGACCACCGCCACGCCGACCACGCCCGGCGGCGCCGCGGGCTACCTGGAAAGCACGTCGGTGCAACAGGGGCTCAACAACCTGCCGATCCTGCTCAGCGAGACCACCTATTACCAGCGGAACACGACCGACGACGACCCTTCGGCGTCGCTGGCCACGATCTACCCCATCGCCGCCAGCACGGTGTATTCCAGCGACGCCAACGGCGGCAGCGACCCGATCGTCACCAGTTACGCCTACACCTGGTACGCCGGCACGCTGCAAATCGAGCAAAAAACCACCACGCTGCCGGTGATCTCGACCGATCAAAACGGCTCCGGCGCCGCCGGCGTGCAGCGGATGCTGTTCGATGAGTATGGCAACCTGACTTGGGAGCAAGGCCCGCGAAACTACGTCGACAGCTTTACCTATGATGTCACGCTCGGCGTCGTGACCACGCAATTGAAAGACGTCGATCCGCCGACGGGATACGGCTGGCCGAGCCCGCCGGCCGGAACAAGGCTAAGCCTAGAAACCGACTATACTTACGACGACCTGGGCCGCGTGACGCAGCAGCTTGGGCCGAGGCATCCGGTCAACGGCGTCGATGCCCGCACGGCAAGCTGGACGGTGTATCACGACGTGCTGCATCAAACCTGGACCGCCCAGGGTTATGTCACCGGCAGCTCGAGTTATTACCGCTCGACGCTGGTCAATCCGGTGACGCTCGCGTCGTTCGACTATGCCGGGAGAACGACCGACACGATTCAGGCGGCTCGGGCCACGACCGAAGGCGCCTTGTCGCCGTCGGATTGTTATCCGCAGTCGAGCTGGGTGGCGTGGTCGGCTAACGTGTATAATGACGCCGGGCAGCGGACCGCCAGCCGGGCGTATCATTGCATTCCGGCGTTCGGCCTCGGCGCCAGCGGGGTGAATTACGACGAGACCGATTACGGTTACGACATCATGGACCGCGCGGACATGACGACCACTCCCGGCGGCACGATCACCGCGAAAGTTTTCGATCCGCGCGGGAAGGTCACCGGAGTCTTCGTCGGCACGAACGCCGCCGGGGCGAGCGCCGGCGACCCGACGGGCGGCGGCGCCAAAGGCAACAACATGGTCCAAGTCACCGGCAACGTGTACGACGGCGGGGCGTCGGGGGGCGACGGCAACTTGACCGAGACGACGGATTACGTCGATGCCACCGGGCTGAACGATCGCGTCACCAGCTTCGTCTTCGATTGGCGCGACCGGCAAGTCGCCATCGACGGCGAGCTGGAATTCAATCTGAGCGTCACCTACGACAATCTCGATCGGGTGATCCAAAAAGACCGCCGCAACACGACTGAGAACGGGCAACTCTTGGCCCGTACATTGACATTCTGGGACGACCGCAGCCGCGTCTATCAAACGCAAGTTTACTCGGTGAACCCGAGCACGGCGCGCTCGGCAACTCGCTGGTCGACAACACCTGGCGCGACGCGGCCGACAACATCATCAAGACACTGCCGGCCGGTTCGCAAAAATTCACCAAGACGATTTACGATAGCCAGGCCCGAAAAACTGCGATCTACGTCGGCTACTACACCGGTTCGGAGACCGAGCCGTACAGCGACGTGGGCCAGATCACGGCCGACAACAAGATATTCGAGCAGACGCTGACCAGCTATGACGACGCGAATAACGTCGTCGAGGTCGATTCGTACCAACGATTCGATAGCACGACGGGGAACGGCGTCTTGAACCCGCCGTATAGTGGAACGCAGCCGCTGGCCCGCGTGAGCTACGTGGCGAACTGGCCCGACGGTATTGGTCGACAGATCGCCGCCGCCAATTACGGCACGAACAATAACGAAGCGTTCACCGCGCCGGCCACGCCGCCAGCCAGCAGCGCGAGCGTGCTGGTCACGACATTCGGCTACGATAGCGCCGGCAATTTGAACCAAACAACCGATCCGGCCGGCATCGTCGCGCTCCAAACATTCAACGCGCTCGGCAAATCGCTTAGCACAATCAGCAACTACACCGGCGGCTGCCCCGGCAACGCAACCGACGTCACGGTCCAGTTCGCCTACAACGCCGACGGCAACATGATCGCCTTGACGGCGGTGAATCCAACGACGGGCGACCAGACCACGACGTTCGTCTTCGGAACGACGTTGGCCGATTCCGCGATCGCCAGCAACGATCTTTTGAGCGCCACGATCTATCCCGATAGCGTCGCCGGCTCCGATCAGGTCACGCAGACCTGCAATCGCCAGGGCGAGGTTGTCGGCAAGACCGATCAAAACGGCACGGTGCATCAGTATCTGTTCGACCTGCTGGGTCGATCGACCGACGACATTGTTGTGACACTGGCGCGGGCGTCGACGGCAGCGTGCGGCGGATCAGCACGAACTACGAAATCCGCGGCCTGGTCAATCAAATCACCAGCTACGCGGATACCGGCGGAAGCACGATCGTCAATCAAATCCAGAACGCCTACAACGGCTTCCGGCAACTCACGAACCAATATCAACAACACGGCGCCGCGGTGAACACGGCGACAAGTCCGCAGGTTGGATACACTTATGCCGACGGCAGCGAAAACACGATCCGCTTGACCGCGACCACCTATCCCGGTGCGCTCAGCGGCTCGACGCCGCGAACGGTCTCGCAAAACTACGCCGACGGCGCCGACGACGCACTCAGCCGCGTGACCAGTTTGGTCGATTCCGACAGCACGACTCTTGTCGCCTATACCTATCTCGGCGTGAGTACGTTCGTCGATCTGACCTATCCGCAGCCCGACGTCACTTGGTCGCTCGGCGGCGGCAGTGCGCCGAACCCGTATATCGGCCTCGACCAGTTCGGCCGCGTCATCAATAACCCGTGGACCACGCCCAGCGCGAACCTCACGACGCTCCAGTACGGTTACGATCAGGCGAGCAACCGCCTCTGGCGGCAAGAAACCGTCACGGCCGGGCAGGACGAGCTGTATTCGTACGATGGAGTGAACCGTCTCGTCGACATGAGCCGCGGTGACTTGGCGAATGTTGATCAATCCATCGCCAACATGACCTTGGCGCAAAAATGGGGCTTGGACGCCACGGGCAACTGGTCCAATTTCGTCAATACCGATGTTCTGACGCCGACGAACAATCTCGACCAACAACGGTCGAATAATCCGGTCAACGAGATCATGGGCATTGCCCAGCGCTACGGCGCCGCATGGCGCAGCCGAGTTACAGTCCGACCGGCGCCATGACCGCAATCCCGCAGCCCGCATCCCCTTCGTCGGCGTTCACCGCCGTCTACGACGCTTGGAACCGCTTGACACAACTGATTGGCGTCGCCACTTACAGCTACGACGGCCTCAACCGCCGCACGACCAAAACCGTTTCGGGCGTTCTTCGCGACTTGTACTACTCGAACGATTGGCAAGTCCACGAAGAACGCGTCGGCGGCGCCACGACCGCCGACCGCCAATTCGTCTGGGGCCAACGCTACATCGACGATCTGGTCCTTCGGGACCGCTCGACCGAACGCCTCTACGCCCTGCAAGACGCGAATTGGAACGTCACGGCGATCGTCAATACATCGGGCATGGTGCAGGAACGCTACAGCTACACGGCTTATGGTCTGCCGACATTCCTGAACCCCGATTTCAGCATCCGAACCAGCGGCTCCGCCTACGCCTGGGAAACTCTCTACTGCGGCTACCGCTGGGACAGCGATTCGTGGCTGTACCAGGTCCGGAACAGGTATTTGAATTCGCTGCTGGGACTTTGGATCACGCGGGATCCAATCGGATTCGAGGGCGATCCGGCAAATATTTACCGTTATGTACGAAATCAGGCCCTTGGCAGCATTGATCCTGTTGGACTCGCAGACCCATCAACTGGACCATGCGAAATCAGGCTTGTCGCCGGACATTTTTTTCCGAACGATCCGGTCGACGAGATAGACAAACTATTAGACAAACTTTATGAGAGTTGCAGGTTGAATCCGCCCGCATATATTGGTGGGGTCGGATGCTTTCCGAAAGACATTCAACGCAAATGCGAGGGCTTATGGGGAAAAGAACATGCTCTTCCGATTAATCCGCCGAACAACGACCCGCTGCCGAAAGATAAGGGTGCCGAGGCACTTGCAAACGCGTACAAAACCGCGGCGGAAGCGGCGGAAAACATATGCAAATCAAAGGCCTGCAAGTACGTATATATCAAGATAACATGTACTCCGGACTTTAAGGGCGCGGTAATGAAAGCAGGCAAGAAATTCGAGCCCCTTTGCGATACAAAACGCCGGGACAATGGTGATTTTCCTAACATTATCATGTGTTAACGATGCCCCGCTTTGGATTAAAACTGCTTTTATTATTGCTTTCGGCGCTTTGCATTTCTTTCGCTTGGGTAACGGAGTTAATGCATCGACAACGAAATGCGCTTGCTAATCTTAATAAAATAGGGTGCACGTACAGCATTGACGTTGACCTGGTAGTTGATTCTTCGGAAATGACGTTTATTGAACGTCTTAGAGCGATTTCCGGAGAGAATTCGCCTAAGAATGTCGTTGAGTTTTGGGCGACTTCGAACTTCAACGATGTAGCATTTGCGGAGTTGGAAAAACTTCCTGAATTACGGAGTCTGATTCTTAGCGACATGCAAGTTACAGACGCTGGCTTAGTACACCTTAAATCGCTTGAGCGCCTCGAGTTGCTTCTCCTAAACGGCACCAAAATTACTGATTCTGGCCTTAAACATTTACGAGCTTTAAGGAATTTATGCATACTAGACTTGGCGGGCACGTCGATTTCGGATGCCGGGCTCTTAGATATCGCATGTCTATCTGAGATCGAATCTCTCGATCTTACAGGCACTCGAATCACCGATATTGGATTGCACGCTCTTCACGCGTTGCCGCGCCTGGCTCGCCTGGATATTGAAAAAACGTTGGTGACCGATGCCGGGCTTTCGACTCTTGTGGAGCTTGCCAACCTTGAAGTTCTTGATCTTAGGAGTACACGAATCACCGATTCGGGACTGCTTATTCTTTGTCGGCTGCCTCGCCTCAAGCGCGTGTTTGTCGATGAAAGCTCGGTTAGCGATGAAAGGCTAAGGAGCCTCAAGAAGTTGAAGGCAGGTTTGGAAATTCATCGTTAATAGGTTCTCCGAAATATGGGTTTTACGCATTAATGTAAAATCGCGTGTCCTTCCTGAAAACCTCGTCGGAGGGAATGAGGTGTGGCGACGCGGCGTTTATTTGGGAGAATTCGAAACGGTCAGGACTCATTGATTTCGCTGGCGGCGGTTTTTCGACCCGGCGGGCAGTCTTTGCTGACGTTCAGCTGTCCGAGCGCCGGCAGCCCCGCCACGCGGGTGCGGCGAATCAGCACGGCTTACGAAATCCGCGGCCTCGTCTTCCAGATCACGAGTTATGCCGACACCGGCGCGACCACGGTGGTCAATCAGGTTCAAAACGTCTATAATGGTTTCCAGCAACTCGTCACGCAGTACCAACAGCATGGCGCCGCCGTGAACACCGCCACGTCTCCCAACGTGCAGTACGCCTTCGCCGACGGCAGCGCCAACACGACGCGGCTAACGGCGATCACCTATCCCGGCGCCGTCAGCGGTTCGACGCCTCGCGTCGTGACGTATAACTACGCTAGCGGCAACGATGATGCTCTGTCCCGCATCACGAGCTACGTCGACTCCGACAGCACGACACTGGTCGAGTATACGTATCTTGGCCTCGCCACGTTCGTCGATCTGACGTACTCCCAGCCCGACGTCACTTGGTCGCTTGCCGGCGGCTCCGGCGCAAATCCCTATCTCGGCCTCGACCAGTTCGGCCGCGTGATCAACAATCCCTGGACGACGCCCACCGCCACGCTGGACCAGATCGAGTACGGCTACGATCAAGCCGGCAACCGCGTCTGGCGCCATCAAACCGTCGCCACCGGCAACGACGAGCTTTATTCATACGACGGCATGCAGCGCCTCACCGACATGAGTCGCGGCAATCTCAATAGCGGGAATCAGTCGATCGCGAACATGACCCTCGCCCAGCAATGGGGACTCGACGCGACAGGCAACTGGTCCAACTTCGTCAACACCGACGTCGTGACTTCCGCGAATAACCTCGACCAGCAGCGCGTGTCGAATCCTGTGAATGAGATCATGGGCATCACGCAGCGCTACGGCGCCGCATGGCGCAGCCGGTTTACAACCCCGCCGGGAACATGACGACGATTCCGCAACCGGCGGCCCCCGCGAGTTCGTTCGCGGCAACCTACGACGCTTGGAACCGCTTGACGCAACTGCTAGGCGTCGCCACCTACAGCTACGATGGTCTCAATCGCCGCACGCAAAAGACGATTTCCGGCATCGTGCGCGACTTGTACTACTCGAACGATTGGCAGGTCCTCGAAGAACGAGTAAATGGAGCTACCACCGCCGACCGCCAATTCGTCTGGGGCCAACGCTACATCGACGATCTGGTCCTCCGCGATCGCTCAACGGAGCGTTTGTATGCCCTGCAAGATGCCAACTGGAACGTTACCGCAATTACGAATGCGTCCGGCGCCGTTCAAGAACGCTACAGCTACACAGCTTATGGCTCGCCGACATTCCTCAATCCGGATTTCAGCATTCGCTCTGGCGGAAGCAGCTACGCCTGGGAAACCCTCTACTGCGGCTACCGCTGCGACAGCGAGTCTTGGCTTTACCAAGTGCGGGAACGGTATTTGAACGCTCTTCTTGGCAGTTGGATTGCTCGCGATCCGCTCGCTTTTGACGGCTGGGATCTTAATTTTTACCGATATGGCTCAAATAACCCTGAAAACCGGATAGATCCAACTGGAACCGAAACGACAACTGTTCGCCTCTGCGCGAACCCTATTGGCCATCCGGTGGTAGGAAAAATAGCCGTGCATTTGTATTTGACGTTGAATTGTAACGGCGCGACAACCGTCTACCGCGGCGGTCCAGAGCACGATGCTCAGGTCGATGAGAAGACTAAAAAGACCGACTATGGCCGTGTACGCTGTACTATCGCACCATATGAAGAAGGCGGAATCGATTGGCCCAAAGATGGCATAAAGAACGAGAATTGTAGGGAGCTTTCCGCCCAGGGAAACTGTGAAATGCTAGGTAATTGCTTGCAAAAGGTCTTGGGCGCAATCGACGCATGCAATATTGCTTATAGCCCTTCACCGGGCACCACACTTGCAGCCGATGCAAATAGCAATTCGGTAGCAGCGTGGCTCCTTCAGTTCTGTGTAGAACGTAAAGGGCTTCCCAACTCGCCGATTATTACTCCGGGCGTCCAAAACAACCTGTGGGGTATAGGGTTCCGATCCCGCAATGCGTAATAAATAATTTCAAAAAGTGAAGTACTCCTTCGCCTTGGAATGTTTTACAACTTTCCATTTTAGAGCTTATCCGGCAACCGGGTGCCAGCACTGAAATCGCCGGCAAAATTGCATGCTTTCATGGGTTCCAAGGTAGGTTCTTAATTCCGTTGACCTGATAATTTAAAATCCGCAAACGACATGGCATTTGTTTCACTCGTACATTGTTAGAGGTATTATTTAAGCAATGATTACCTCGGTGCATTGCGTTCTTTGCTTGCTTACCGTCGCTTGTGCTTCGGTTTTCCTATGCGGATGTAAGAGTTCGAGAACGGTTTCGCCGTCGAGTCGCTCGATACCCGCAATCCGGCTCGATGGCGATGACGTCGCAAATAGGCGTGAATTGTTGCGAAACTTCTCGATCGGAAGCTCGGTTGAAACCGCTAAGCGGACTCTCGAAGAAAATGGATTTAGTTGTTCGTTTGGAAAGGATCGCGAGTCGAATAAGTCATGTCTATTTGTGAGATTAGATAAACCTGGTATCGTCACGCGTGTAGTCCAAGGAAAAATTTATTATGATCAGTCCGGGGTTACGGATATTGTTGCCACATCTTACTTAGTCGGACCGTAAATTACGGATCGGCAGAGGAAAAGGTAGCACGAACCGGAAATTGAACCAGGTGCCTGGATGCGCTGGCGCTACGCCTGATGAGAGTTGCGAATATGCGAGTCGTTTCGCCGGTTGTCGTTGGCGAATGCGAATCCGCTTTAGGCGCCGGACGAGCAGGTCGCCCAGTTCGCGGATTATTATTTCGAGTACGACAACCAGCAGCGGGTGACGCTCGAAACCGTCGAGGCGGGCACGCGGACGTTTACTTTCGCCTACACGTCGAGCGGCAATTCGCAGGATTACAACTACTGGCAGACCAAGACGGTCGAGACGCGGCCCGATGGCAGCCAGAACATTGTTTATACGAACCACATCGGCCAGTCGCTGCTCACCTCGCTGGTCAGCGGCGCGGATAGCTGGGCCACGTACCGGCAGTATGACGAAGTGTTGGCCCAGGTGATTCTCGAGGCCCAGCCCTCCGCAGTGCAAGGCTACGACGACAGCCAGCCGGATCTGGGCGGGCCGACGACGATCGTCAATCCCACCAGCGGCCTTGTCAAACTGTCGAGCTACTACCCGTCGACCACCGCCACGCCGACCACGCCCGGCGGCGCCGCGGGCTACCTGGAAAGCACGTCGGTGCAACAGGGGCTCAACAACCTGCCGATCCTGCTCAGCGAGACCACCTATTACCAGCGGAACACGACCGACGACGACCCTTCGGCGTCGCTGGCCACGATCTACCCCATCGCCGCCAGCACGGTGTATTCCAGCGACGCCAACGGCGGCAGCGACCCGATCGTCACCAGTTACGCCTACACCTGGTACGCCGGCACGCTGCAAATCGAGCAAAAAACCACCACGCTGCCGGTGATCTCGACCGATCAAAACGGCTCCGGCGCCGCCGGCGTGCAGCGGATGCTGTTCGATGAGTATGGCAACCTGACTTGGGAGCAAGGCCCGCGAAACTACGTCGACAGCTTTACCTATGATGTCACGCTCGGCGTCGTGACCACGCAATTGAAAGACGTCGATCCGCCGACGGGATACGGCTGGCCGAGCCCGCCGGCCGGAACAAGGCTAAGCCTAGAAACCGACTATACTTACGACGACCTGGGCCGCGTGACGCAGCAGCTTGGGCCGAGGCATCCGGTCAACGGCGTCGATGCCCGCACGGCAAGCTGGACGGTGTATCACGACGTGCTGCATCAAACCTGGACCGCCCAGGGTTATGTCACCGGCAGCTCGAGTTATTACCGCTCGACGCTGGTCAATCCGGTGACGCTCGCGTCGTTCGACTATGCCGGGAGAACGACCGACACGATTCAGGCGGCGCGGGCGACGACCGAAGGCGCCTTGTCGCCGTCGGATTGTTATCCGCAGTCGAGCTGGGTGGCGTGGTCGGCTAACGTGTATAATGACGCCGGGCAGCGGACCGCCAGCCGGGCGTATCATTGCATTCCGGCGTTCGGCCTCGGCGCCAGCGGGGTGAATTACGACGAGACCGATTACGGTTACGACATCATGGACCGCGCGGACATGACGACCACTCCCGGCGGCACGATCACCGCGAAAGTTTTCGATCCGCGCGGGAAGGTCACCGGAGTCTTCGTCGGCACGAACGCCGCCGGGGCGAGCGCCGGCGACCCGACGGGCGGCGGCGCCAAAGGCAACAACATGGTCCAAGTCACCGGCAACGTGTACGACGGCGGGGCGTCGGGGGGCGACGGCAACTTGACCGAGACGACGGATTACGTCGATGCCACCGGGCTGAACGATCGCGTCACCAGCTTCGTCTTCGATTGGCGCGACCGGCAAGTCGCCATCGACGGCGAGCTGGAATTCAATCTGAGCGTCACCTACGACAATCTCGATCGGGTGATCCAAAAAGACCGCCGCAACACGACTGAGAACGGGCAACTCTTGGCCCGTACATTGACATTCTGGGACGACCGCAGCCGCGTCTATCAAACGCAAGTTTACTCGGTGAACCCGAGCACGGGCGCGCTCGGCAACTCGCTGGTCGACAACACCTGGCGCGACGCGGCCGACAACATCATCAAGACACTGCCGGCCGGTTCGCAGGCATTTACGAAATCGATCTACGATAGCCAGGCTCGCAAGATCGCGTCGTACGTCGGCTACTACACGGGCTCGGGAACCGAACCCTATAGCGACGTGGGTCAGATCACGGCCGACAACAAGATATTCGAGCAGACGCTGACCAGCTATGACGACGCGAATAACGTCGTCGAGGTCGATTCGTACCAACGATTCGATAGCACGACGGGGAACGGCGTCTTGAACCCGCCGTATAGTGGAACGCAGCCGCTGGCCCGCGTGAGCTACGTGGCGAACTGGCCCGACGGTATTGGTCGACAGATCGCCGCCGCCAATTACGGCACGAACAATAACGAAGCGTTCACCGCGCCGGCCACGCCGCCAGCCAGCAGCGCGAGCGTGCTGGTCACGACATTCGGCTACGATAGCGCCGGCAATTTGAACCAAACAACCGATCCGGCCGGCATCGTCGCGCTCCAAACATTCAACGCGCTCGGCAAATCGCTTAGCACAATCAGCAACTACACCGGCGGTTGCCCCGGCAACGAAACGGACGTAACCGTTCGGTTCGCCTACAACGGCGACGGCAACATGATTGCCTTGACGGCGGTGAATCCAACGACGGGCGACCAGACCACGACGTTCGTCTTCGGAACGACGTTGGCCGATTCCGCGATCGCCAGCAACGATCTTTTGAGCGCCACGATCTATCCCGATAGCGTCGCCGGCTCCGATCAGGTCACGCAGACCTGCAATCGCCAGGGCGAGGTTGTCGGCAAGACCGATCAAAACGGCACGGTGCATCAGTATCTGTTCGACCTGCTGGGTCGATCGACCGACGACATTGTTGTGACACTGGCGCGGGCGTCGACGGCAGCGTGCGGCGGATCAGCACGAACTACGAAATCCGCGGCCTGGTCAATCAAATCACCAGCTACGCGGATACCGGCGGAAGCACGATCGTCAATCAAATCCAAAACGCCTACAACGGCTTCCGGCAACTCACGAACCAATATCAACAACACGGCGCCGCGGTGAACACGGCGACAAGTCCGCAGGTTGGATACACTTATGCCGACGGCAGCGAAAACACGATCCGCTTGACCGCGACCACCTATCCCGGCGCGCTCAGCGGCTCGACGCCGCGAACGGTCTCGCAAAACTACGCCGACGGCGCCGACGACGCACTCAGCCGCGTGACCAGTTTGGTCGATTCCGACAGCACGACTCTTGTCGCCTATACCTATCTCGGCGTGAGTACGTTCGTCGATCTGACCTATCCGCAGCCCGACGTCACTTGGTCGCTCGGCGGCGGCAGCGCGCCGAACCCGTATATCGGCCTCGACCAGTTCGGCCGCGTCATCAATAACCCGTGGACCACGCCCAGCGCGAACCTCACGACGCTCCAGTACGGTTACGATCAGGCGAGCAACCGCCTCTGGCGGCAAGAAACCGTCACGGCCGGGCAGGACGAGCTGTATTCGTACGATGGAGTGAACCGTCTCGTCGACATGAGCCGCGGTGACTTGGCGAATGTTGATCAATCCATCGCCAACATGACCTTGGCGCAAAAATGGGGCTTGGACGCCACGGGCAACTGGTCCAATTTCGTCAATACCGATGTTCTGACGCCGACGAACAATCTCGACCAACAACGGTCGAATAATCCGGTCAACGAGATCATGGCTATCTCGCAGCGTTACGGCGCCGCGTGGGCCCAGCCGGTTTACAACCCCGCCGGGAACATGACGACGATTCCGCAACCGGCCTCGCCCACGAGCTCGTTCGCGGCAACCTACGATGCCTGGAATCGGTTGACCCAACTCGCTGGCGTCGCCACGTACAGCTATGACGGCCTCAATCGCCGCACGCAAAAGACGATTTCCGGCGTCGTGCGAGACTTGTACTACTCGAACATGTGGCAAGTCCTCGAAGAACGCGTCGGCGGCGCGACGACCGCCGATCGTCAATTCGTCTGGGGCCAACGCTACATCGATGACCTAGTCCTCCGTGACCGCTCGACCGAACGCCTCTACGCCCTCCAAGACGCGAACTGGAACGTGACTTCGGTCGTCAACACGTCAGGCGCCGTTCAAGAACGCTACACCTACACCGCCTACGGCCTGCCGACGTTCCTGGCCCCCGATTTTACGCCGTTAGCTGCGAGCGCCTTCGCCTGGGAAACCCTCTACGCCGGCTACCGCTGGGACAGCGAATCGGAGCTATATCTGGCGCGGAATCGGTATCTGGACTCGGTGCTCGGCGTTTGGATCACGCGAGATCCGATCGGGTTCGCGGGAGGTGATTCGAATGTTTATCGATATATCAGCAATGCTCCTGTCACCTGGGCCGATGCTTTTGGTCTGGATAAATGCGAAAAAGAAGACGAGGGGTCCGGTATCTCGGAGCTGTTGGAAAAAATCGAGAAGGCCAAAACATTTAAAGAGATCATCGAGGCGATAAAAGAAGGAGGTGGTGGCCCAGTCGGAAAATTAGGCCTGCTTAATACTATTGTTGATCCGATGACAAGTATCTTTCAGGTAATAGAACTTCTTGATAAATTTCAGCCGGAGAGCGCTTGCGGGAAGTGGTACAAATCCGCGTATCTTGGGATAGCGAGTGCGGTTGCGAATTGCAGCAATACGGCGGGCTGCGGCAAAGTCAACTTCGGTAGAGACTACCAGATGTGTAAAGAGGCTCTGCCTCCAAACCAAGCAACCCTTGCGTTTTATCAGTATGTCGATGATTTAGAAGCCGCGTGTAAGAAAGCCAGCACGGACCCTAATTGTAAGAAACGGCCTACGGTGAATCCGAATCCACCGGGCACTTCCCAGTGCCGTTGTCCGATCGGATCCGTTGGTTGAGTTTTGCACGCAATTCCATCAATGAACGTAATATCGGCGACCAGCCGCAACATGCCGGCATGGGCTTCGTATGTCGCTCCAGCGGTAACCCGATCCCGTTCCTCATTCGATCATGAACTTTATTCGCCGACGATTTCTCCGTTTCAGTCTGCGAACGTTTTTGGTGTTCGTGTTTTTGATCGCTTCGGCGACCGCCTGGACGATCCACGAGGCCCGGGTACAAACTGTCGCGGTCGCGGTCTTGGCCAAGTCGAGACACCGAATCGAATATTCCACGAACGGTTCATTCACGGTCATGGAACGACTGCGGGCATGGTTAGGCGAGAAAGAGCCGCGGAATGTGGTGGCGTTCTCCGCAAGGCAGCGGATCACCGACGAAGAACTCGCGCAGCTTTCCAAACTCGTCCACATCGAACATCTTGAGCTTAGGCTGTCGCAACTGACTGACGCGGGATTGGAGCGCCTTCGTGACCTACGCCGGCTCGAACATTTGGGTCTGTCTACGACGCGAATCACCGACGCGGGGCTGGACCATCTTCGTTGTTTCCCTCGCCTCAAACGGCTCTTTCTCGACGACACTCGCATCACAAGTAACGGCCTCGTCCGACTTCGCGAAATGCAGGAACTTGAGAACTTAGGCCTTTGTGGAACAAAAGTCGACGACACCGGGCTTGCGAACTTGTCTTCGTTGGCCACGCTTCAAGTGCTGAGCTTAGGAGAATCGAGCGTGTCCGACGCGGGGCTCGTTCATATCGGCCAACTTTCGCAATTGCAATTACTAAACCTTTCGGTAACTGCGATCACCGACGCCGGGCTCGTTCATATTCAGAACTTGAAGCACCTCAAGATACTTAGTCTGGACGATACCGCCGTGACCGACGCTGGAATGATTCACCTTACGAAGCTAACACTGCTCTTTGCGTTGGATATCAATAATACGAAGCTGACCGATGCGGGGCTGGAGCATCTCCAAAGCTTGCCGGCGCTGGTGAGTCTTCACCTCAACCATACTAACGTGACGGATGCCGGCGTGGCAAAATTCCTACAAGCTCGCGCAAAGCCGTGCCACGTTGATAATGACCCATGAGCGAATTCCTGTCCCTCCCGAAAACTCTATCTTGGCGGAGTGAGGCGTGGTGGTTCGCGGTTCTCGGGAATTTGGTTCGGATTGCGTGTCGAGAAGTTTTTTGATGGGCCGAGTAAAAACAGGCCCGAAGGGCCTGTTTTTACTGTTCGGCGTGCGGCCTTGCCTTCGGCGTGACGGTCGTGGTTGAAGAGGGCGGGAGCGAATTCAAAGGGGTCAGGACTCATTGATTTCGCTGGCGGCGGTTTTTCGACCCGGCGGGCAGTCTTTGCTGACGTTCAGCTGTCCGAGCGCCGGCAGCCCCGCCACGCGGGTGCGGCGAATCACCACGGCTTACGAAATCCGCGGCCTTGTCTTCCAAATCACGAGCTACGCCGACACCGCCGGCACGACCGTGGTCAATCAGGTTCAAAACGTCTACAATGGATTCCAGCAACTGGTCACGCAGTTCCAACAGCATGGCGCCGCCGTGAATACTTCCACGTCTCCCAACGTGCAGTACGCCTATGCCGATGGCAGCGCCAACACGACGCGCCTGACGGCGATCACCTATCCCGGCGCCATCAGCGGCTCGACGCCCCGCGTCGTGACGTACAACTACGCGAGCGGCAACGACGACGCCTTGTCTCGCGTCACCAGCTACGTCGACTCCGACAGCTCGACGCTCGTCGAGTACACGTATCTTGGCCTCCGCACGTTCGTTGATTTGACCTATCCGCAACCGGACGTGACTTGGTCGCTCGCCGGCGGCTCGGGCGCGAACCCATATCTCGGCCTCGACCAGTTCGGCCGCGTGATCAACAACCTCTGGCAGAACGCTGGCGGCGCCGCGCTCGATCAAATCCAGTACGGTTACGACCAATCCAGCAACCGCCTCTGGCGGCATGAGACCGTCACGACCGGCAACGATGAATTGTACGCCTATGACGGCTTGCAACGCCTCATCGACATGAGCCGCGGCGATCTGACGAATAGCGACCAATCGATCGCCAACATGACGCTCGCGCAGCAATGGGGCCTCGACGCTACCGGCAACTGGTCGAACTTCGTCAATACGGACGTCACGACGCCGGCGAACAATCTCGATCAGCAGCGCCAGTCGAATCCCGTGAACGAGATCATGGGCATCACGCAGCGCTACGGCGCCGCGTGGCGCAGCCGGCCTACAGTCCGGCCGGCGCCATGACAACAATCCCCCAGCCCGCGACGCCCACTAGCTCCTTCGCAGCGACCTACGACGCCTGGAATCGCCTCATCTCGCTGGTCGGCGTGGCGAGCTACAGCTACGACGGACTCAATCGCCGCGCCACGAAAACCGTCTCAGGAACGGTTCGGGATTTCTATTACTCAAACCAGTGGCAAGTCCTCGAAGAACGAATCGGTGGCGCATCGATCGCCGACCGCCAATTCGTTTGGGGCTTGCGCTATATCGACGACCTCGTTCTCCGAGATCGGGTCACCGAGCGGCTCTACTCGCTGCAAGACAACAATTGGAATGTAAATGCTATCACAGATGCAAATGGAAATGTTAAAGAGCGCTATATTTACAGCGCCTATGGGCTTCCAACCTTTTTGAGCGCCTTGTTTGCAATTCTTGCTGATGGCGGCAACTATGACTGGGAGACATTGTTCGCGGGATATAGGCTGGATGGCGAGTCCGGCATTTTTCAGGTACGCGAACGTTACTTGAACGCATTAATCGGTACTTGGATGTCGCGCGAACCGGTTCGGTTTCCAGTTGGCGACATAAACGACTATCGGTATGTTATCAATGCACCAATTAATGCAATTGACCCTACAGGCGAGTTCGTGTTCCTTTGTGTTTGCCTAATCGGCCTTGTAGTTCTCGCCGGTTGTAAGGGCTCTCCAGAGATTAAAGGCAAAATCGAATTTGAGCAATCGACAGATAAACCTAATAAGCCAGTCGAGGTCCAGGGTGGTGTCGGCGTAGAATTTGGTGGACCGAAACCACCGCCTAAGAGCGCTCCTCCAGGATCGCCAGTGGCTCCAGGAAAAATTGAAATCGAGATCAAGATTCCGCCAAGAATCGAACCCAAAAAAAAATGACTTTCTCGTATCTTACTACTTCTGTAAATAGCCGCATATCGCGTCGAGTGCGTTTGGTCGCCGCCCAACTATTTACGTTGCATTCCGTTGTTGGACCGTTGTGTCTAATAGGACTATTTCTTTTTCCGTCAGCATCGAATGCAAATGAAACCGACGACGGCAGAACTCGTGCGGCACATGCTTACTACGCAATTGTCAAGGATAGAAATGCTCCAGTGCGTATTGATTCAAAGATCGTTGGCTACATGTCATGGGGGGAGTTGCTAAGGATCGAGCAAACAGAGGGTCAATGGGCTCGATTTGCTCCTGTCGAGCGAATTCGGAGTTGCTGCTCAGGTTGGATTGAGACATCCCAACTCCTAGAAGTGCGTAGCAAAGATCAGATGATCGAGTTTTTCGATTCTGAGATAAAACGACATCCGAATGACGAAAGGGCTTACATTTATCGAGCGTTGGCTCGCTGGCACGTGAGTATTGATCGTCAGAAACTCATATCGGAATCTGCCGATGCGATTAAAGTCGCCCCCACCAAGCCGCTGGGATATGTGTTGCGCTCGCTCGCCTATCGCTATGCCTCAAGGAACAATGACGCGATGTCTGACGTCAATCAAGCATTGGCGCTTGATCCAGACTGTCTCCCGGCGCTCTATGAGCGGAGTACGTTATATCTCGAAATCGACAAACTCGATTTGTCGTTAGCAGATGCCAATCGAGCGGTTTCTCTGAACACCACCGATTCACGGTTTTACGACATTATCGCGTATATATATTGTGCACAAAACAAGCCCTTGGATGCATTAATCAGCATTGGTAAAGGAATCGCTCTCGATCTCAGATGGGCAGATGGATATGCGCATCGGCATCGAATATTGATCGGCCTGGGCAATTTGGAAGCGGCGTTTGATGACATCGATGCAGCGGTTCGCCTGGAACCAAATAATGCGAACTATTTAAGTCAACGAGCAATCACTGAATATTATCTAGGAAATAGTGTTCAATCGAACCGGGATATAACATCAGCGATCGCGTTAGATCCAAAAGGTGCTGATATCGCGATAAAATGTATTGAACTATGCTCGGGTCTCGAAAATGCGATAAATATATTTCCAATACTTGAAGAATATGCTCGCGCCAATCCCAATAATGCCTATCTAAATGGCCAGATCGGATCTTTGTTGGTGAATATGGGCCGCGGCCGGGATGCAATTCATGCTTATAACCAAGCAATAGCGGCAGATCCCTTGCAAGCCAAACCTTATATGATGAGAGGAACGTTGCACGGGCTGTTGGGCGATCACGATAAGGCCATATCTGATCTAAGACGGGGCGGCGAGTTGGACAGCAACTATCGCGGAATACAAGTACCGCGTGCGCTTTTCGAGCCCGAATCCGCTTGGGAGCTTCCACGCATCGAAAAGTCACTTCCTCAAGCGGCCTTGATCGCAGCCTCCTTCGATATCCCGATTTTCTCTAAAGGGTTGATTATCCCGGTTAAAATGGGAAAACGAACATTGCGCATGATAGTCGACACTGGATCTCCGGTATCGATTTTCGATGATTCCATTAGAGACTTATTGGGAACGAAAACTGGATTGGCAAGTATTAAGTGTTTTTCCGGTTCTGTTATCTTAGATAGATATCCTCCCGTTGAACTAAAAATCGGCTCGCTTCATCTGTCTTCCAAGATGCCGGTCTCGGACCCTCTGTTCACTAAACACTTCGGCGCTAGTCTTGGAGAACCAATTCACGGCCTCCTCGGCTTAGACGTTCTGAAAGATACAATTATGCAACTTGACCTGGTGCATGGAAAATTGTTCTTTCTACGAGATGTCCCATCGGATCTGAGTGTGCAATACCCTCTTCACGTAGTTGGTGGTGCGCAGCAGATGTATAAAGCTTCTACCGAAGTCGTATTTCCTGGTATTGGTGCTCGTGAACTTAATGTTGATACGGGGGCGGCTTCGACAACATTGACTATCACTGCTGAGACCGCTCAAGGCGTTGCTCGCGCCGGCGGCCTAACTCCGTTTGCAAACGTGTCCCAAATCGAAATGTCAGGAAATACTATCAACCGCCTTCATGCCATTGCCAATGTTCGCGCGTTCCGGAATAATCACCAATCGCTTACTGGGACGGAAGTTAGCAGGCATGAATCGATAGGTCTTAATTACTTCCGTCGATTCATTGCGACTCTCGATCTTCGCAATGGATGGATTTATCTTCGCCCCAGTCCAGCATTTGCATTTTCTGAAGCGAGGCTTGCATTATGTCGCAATGAATCAATACTCGAATTTGCTAAGGGAAGCGACCCCGAGCGCGGCCGGCATCGATAGCCAGACGGTATAGGCGTCCAGCGAATTTTTAGTGAACATCTGACAACGCATTTCCGCTCTAAAAACCCGGTTTCCTGCGCGAAATCGCGGGGTCGGCGCAGCCGACGCGGGACGATCTTTGACAATTCGATTAGCTGCGCGTGCGAGCGGCCCTCGGCGCACAGCGCGACTGCGGATGATGATCGCGGCATTACCATGCCGTCGCTACGCCGCGAGCTGGAGCGTGCGAATTCAAAGGTGTCAGGAGTCATTGATTTCGCTGGCGGCGGTTTTTCGACCCGGCGGGCAGTCTTTGCTGACGTTCAGCTGTCCGAGCGCCGGCAGCCCCGCCACGCGGGTGCGGCGAATCACCACGGCTTACGAAATCCGCGGCCTTGTCTTCCAAATCACGAGCTACGCCGATACCGCCGGCAGCACGGTGGTCAACCAAGTGCAAAACGCCTACAATGGTTTCCAGCAACTCGTCACGCAGTTCCAACAGCATGGCGCCGCCGTGAATACCTCCACGTCTCCCAACGTGCAGTACGCCTTCGCCGATGGCAGCGCCAACACGACGCGCCTCACGGCGATCACCTATCCCGGCGCGATCAGCGGCTCGACGCCTCGCGTCGTTTCGTACAATTACGCGAGCGGCAACGACGATGCGTTATCCCGCATCACCAACTACCGCGATTCCGACAGCACGACGCTGGTTGAATACACCTATCTGGGCCTCTCGACGTTCGTCGATCTGACCTATCCGCAGCCCGACGTCACTTGGTCGCTCGGCGGCGGCAGCGCGCCGAACCCGTATATCGGCCTCGACCAGTTCGGCCGCGTCATCAATAACCCGTGGACCACGCCCAGCGCGAACCTCACGACGCTCCAGTACGGCTACGATCAGTCCAGCAATCGCCTCTGGCGGCACGAGACTGCCACGACCGGAACCGACGAACTGTATGCCTACGATGGATTGAGCCGCCTCATCGACATGAGCCGTGGCGATCTAACGAATAGTGACCAATCGATCGCCAACATGACTTTGGCCCAGCAATGGGGTCTCGACGCCACTGGCAATTGGTCGAATTTCGTCAACACCGACGTCACGACGTCGGCCGACAATCTCGATCAGCAGTGCGCAAGCAATCCCGTGAACGAGATCATGGGCATTACGCAGCGCTACGGCGCGGCCTGGCGCAGCCGGCCTACAGCCCGGCCGGCGCCATGACGGCGATCCCGCAGCCAGCAGCGCCAACCTCGGCCTTCGCGGCGACTTACGACGCCTGGAATCGTTTGGTCGCGCTCGCCGGCGTGGCGAGCTACAGCTACGACGGCCTCAATCGCCGCGCCACAAAGCTGGTCTCAGGCGTCCTGCGCGACATCTACTATTCGAGCCAGTGGCAAATCCTCGAAGAGCGCGTCGGCGGCGGCGCAGCCGCGGATCGGCAATTCGTCTGGGGCCTGCGCTATATCGACGATCTCGTCCTGCGCGACCGCTCGACGGAAAGGCTTTACGCCCTTCAAGACGCCAACTGGAACGTCACGTCGGTCGTCAACAACTCCGGCGCCGTCCAAGAACGCTACAGCTACACCGCATACGGCTTGCCGACATTCCTGAACCCTGATTTCGCTCCCTTAACTGCCAGCGTCTACGCCTGGGAAACCCTCTACTGCGGCTACCGCTGGGACAGCGAATCGGAGCTATATCTGGCGCGGAATCGGTATCTGGACTCGCTGCTCGGCGTTTGGATCACGCGGGACCCGATCGGGTTCGAGAGCCGCGACTCGAATCTATATCGTTATGTGTTTAATCGACCGAAGTTCGTGACGGACCCAGATGGGCTCGCTGGGATTTATTATGGCAACTATTGCGGTCCAAATTCCCCGGCGGGCCCGCCCGTTGGGCCGCCCCCTATTGACGCATTAGATAGTTGCTGTCTTGACCATGATAACTGTTACGGTGCGGCGGGCGCAACCGCAACGAGCGCGTGTCCGGGGTTCAAGACTCCGGCGACCCGTCGCTGCGACGCAACATTGAAAGCTTGCGCAAAAGGAGTGAATTGCGCAGTGACAGCATCTCCCAAATGGTGCAGCACATATCGCCAAGGGATTTTCGCAATTTTTTGAGCAAAGCCAGGCTTGCGTGTATCGCTTTTGCGTTTCTTTGCCGGATGCGATTTACCCTGCATATGAGCCCAAGGTGTTGCGCATGTATGTTTTTCAAGTAGCTAACGCAGTACGGTGTGCGCGGTCAACACTTTCGTCGCGTGTTTTCGTCCTAGCCCTCTTTGCATTGACGAGTTGTGGGCGGGTTCACACAGGCATGAACGACGACGACGGTGTGATTCCTATGGAGACTGAGATCGTCATGGAGCCGGGAACTCGAATCACGGCAACAACGCCGAATGGAACAATTGTTATCACCGCCGGTAAAGGTCTGGAGCGGTCTTATACTTGGGAAAACGATACCCGCTCTGTTAAAATGATGGCTCGGAAAGAGCGTTGGCTCGGAAGTCGTGGTCTTTATTTTCCTGGTTCCGGCGAGCATTGGCGAGATCACAACGGCATCACTCGCGGCGTCTTGGAGGAAGGGCAACAACATTTTATGACGGATGCCGATGCGCTGCGGTGGATTGCGGATCAAAAATGGCAGCCTTATGTTTGGCGGGATGATGGACTTATGGTTGGATGGAGTAAGAGTCATGAAAGAAATCAGCTAAATGTATCAGTTTGGCAAATTATCGTAGCGGGCAAGAAGCCCGATAAGTTGAACGGCAGCAACAACGATAAAATTTCAATTGAAACGCAATAGTAACTGTTATACGATTTTTCTTTCCCGAATTCGGGTTTTTTGGTCCGTGGGAGAAAAAGGGGACGCGAGTCGATAGTGACGTTGGGGGCGAGCGGAATTAGCCTGGCGGGATGCCGCGGATCGCTCGTTATGCGCCGAAGTGATTGATTTACCATGCGTTGAACCGCTCGTGTCCTTCCGGCGAGCCTGCGTGAATTGGTCGGAGCGGTTTGCTAGCGTGGGGAGGTGGTCCCAAATGCTAGCGAGGTGGGCGATGCGTGACGGCGGACGGCGGCACGGCCAGCGCATATCAAACTTGTTTCCCGGTGAGGACTTGGGTGAGGAAGTTGGTGTTGAAGTCGGCGGCTTGCATTTTCCCTCGGAGACTGTCTTTTTTCGGATGGCGCTTGAGCAGGGTCACGGCGAAGCGGCGTAGCCAACTCAGATTGTCGCCCAACGTGCGTTCCCGCGCGCGGCTGTCGTCCTCGCGAAAAGTAACATCCAGAATCCAATGCAGCGACTCGATGCTCCAGTGGCCGCGGACGGCTTCGCTGAACCGCTTGCCGCTCAAATAGCGGCTGGCGATGTAATAGCGCATTTCGACCGTCTCGGTCCCATCGTCGTGGCTGGTGATGCGGAACGCATAGCCGATCGCCTTGACCCACGGCCAATCTTTCTTGAGCGCGAAGTCCGGCGGAATCCGAGCTCTTGAGCGCCACGATCTATCCCGACAGCGTGTCCGGCTCCGACCAAGTCACGCAATCCTTCAATCGACAAAAGCAAGTCACCGGCAAAACCGATCAAAACGGCACGGTGCATCAGTACCTATTCGATTTGCTCGGTCGCCCGACGGATGACATCATCACGACCGTCGGATCGGGTATCGACAGCAGCATCCAGCTGATCAGCAGGTAGTGTCCGTCAAGATGCGCACATTGTTTTAGGCAGTTCGAGTGGGTAGCGGTGGTCCTCGTTCTCTTCTGTCTGCTTCCCCCGAGGGGGAAGGCCGGTTGCGACGATTACGCCGTCGCCGCCGGTTGCTCTGCTTCCGGTGGTTCTCGCAGTCGTTCCATGTCCAGGTAACAGCGGCGAATTCAAAGGGGTCAGGAGTCATTGATTTCGCTGGCGGCGGTTTTTCGACCCGGCGGGCAGTCTTTGCTGACGTTCAGCTGTCCGAGCGCCGGCAGCCCCGCCACGCGGGTGCGGCGAATCACCACGGCTTACGAAATCCGCGGCCTTGTCTTCCAAATCACGAGCTACGCCGATACCGCCGGCAGCACGGTGGTCAACCAAGTGCAAAACGCCTACAATGGTTTCCAGCAACTCGTCACGCAGTTCCAGCAGCATGGCGCCGCCGTGAATACCTCCACGTCTCCCAACGTGCAGTACGCCTTCGCCGACGGCAGCGCCAACACGACGCGGCTAACGGCGATCACCTATCCCGGCGCCGTCAGCGGTTCGACGCCTCGCGTCGTGACGTATAACTACGCTAGCGGCAACGATGATGCTCTGTCCCGCATCACGAGCTACGTCGACTCCGACAGCACGACACTGGTCGAGTATACGTATCTTGGCTTGCGGACATTCGTCGACCTGACTTATCCCCAGCCCGACGTCACGTGGTCGCTAGCCGGCGGCTCCGGCGCGAACCCGTATCTCGGCCTCGACCAATTCGGCCGGGTGATCAACAACCTCTGGACGACGCCCAGCGCCACGCTCGACCAGATCCAATACGGCTACGACCAGTCCGGCAACCGCGTGTGGCGCCATCAAACCGTCGCCACCGGCAACGACGAACTCTACAGCTACGACGGCATGCAGCGCCTCACCGACATGAGCCGCGGCGCCCTCACGAATAATAACCAGTCCATCGCGAACATGACCCTCGCCCAGCAATGGGGACTCGACGCGACAGGCAATTGGTCGAATTTCGTCAACACCGATGTTGTGACGCCCGCGAACAATCTCGACCAACAACGGACGACCAGCCCAGTCAACGAAATCATGGGCATCACCCAGCGCTACGGCGCCGCCTGGCGCAGCCGAGTTACAGTCCGACCGGCGCCATGACCGCAATTCCACAACCGGCATCGCCCGCAAGCTCTTTCGCCGCAACCTATGACGCCTGGAACCGCATGATCTCGCTCGCCGGCGTGGCCGCCTACAGCTACGACGGTCTCAACCGTCGCACGACCAAACTAGTCTCCGGAGTTCTGCGAGATTTGTACTACTCGGACATGTGGCAGGTCCTCGAAGAACGCGTAGGCGGCGCGACGAACGCCGACCGTCAATTCGTCTGGGGCCTGCGCTACATCGACGACTTGGTCGTTCGCGACCGATCAACGGAGCGTCTCTACGCCCTCCAAGACGCCAATTGGAACGTCACGGCGGTTGTCGATACGTCGGGCGCCGTGCAAGAGCGATACCGGTATACAGCCTACGGCTTGCCCACGTTCATGAATTCCGGTTTTGTCCCTCAGTATGCAAGCGCCTACGCTTGGGAAACGTTGTATTGCGGCTACCGCTGGGACAGCGAAACGTGGTTGTATTTGGCGCGGAACCGGTATCTGAATTCGGCGATCGGCGTTTGGATCACAAGGGATCCCGTCGGCTTTGACGGTGGCGATACGAATTTCGGTCGTTACATATTCAACAGGGTAGTAAATGCAACTGATCCGGCCGGCGAAATCGTCCCCGCACTATGTTTTATCGGCGGACTTGTGCTGTTGCTCGGCCTCGGCGGGGGGTGCTCATCATCGCCGCCGCAAATACCGGCGCCATGCGGCAATTTTACCATTACAAATGGCCAACGCAGACAGCGACCAGACGGAACGGTTACAAACACCTACTACGCTGATTTTAATCCTGGTGGATGCCAATGCAACGGCCGGATCAAACTCTCGCAGGCGATTGAAGTTGATGGCTTTGCAACTGGACGCGCACCACATTTCGATTATCTTAATAAAAACAATATCTTACCCGGCGAGCAATGGCCGGAGTATGTCCGTTGCGGCGGCGCGAATAGTCCCAAGGGCGGAATACAGGACGCGCCAGGCAACGAGAATAATCCAAATTCCAGCATAACTATATGCGCGATTTGCGAGACGACACTGCCTGTTTATAGTGAAATGTTGCTTAGCTGCATCAACTTCACTTACAATCTAAAATCGGGAGCGATCGGTATAACGTCCGTCGGCCAACCCACCTCGCCATGGACCAAATCTGTAAAAGATTGGTGAGTTACGATGTCGACGACTCACTTCCCGACGCTTACGAGGCGGGGCATGGCTTGCTTACCTCGATCGATGGCGCACCGTCCCAAGTCCGATCTCGTGGGTAATTTCGTCTCCTGCATTAACGGAATTATTTCTCATTTTATCGTCGCTGCCACGACATTCGGCGCGTTATCTCCGCCGCCCGCATCTTATATTATTCCCACGCGTGATTGCGACTCGTTCTTGGTAATGCTCGCCCCCGTGCCAATCGATGACGATCATGGAAAGCTATGCGTGCTACCCACCGGCGATACGATCAACCTGCGCGCCGAGTATCAGGTTTCAGGGTTTTACAAAATCGGGTCAAACGTTCCCTTGTGGTCCTTAAAATGGTTTGAGGACAGCGAGTTAGTTCGCCTGTCGTCGGGTGGCCGATACGTCGTGCGAGTGAACCGATTTGGCGGTGGAGACGGCATTCACTTGGATTGGGCGATCCGGTTTTACGATTCGGGAAAGCTCATCAAGAGCTACGGCGTCGGCGAACTCATTGATTTTCCGTCGCTGATGAAATTCACGTCCGCCGATTGGCATCACCTTTGGATCGATGAAGGCACATATGGAAGGCGAATTGAAGGCAATGTGTTTCGAGTAAACACGTCAACCCGCGATGAATTTGAATTCGATATACGTACCGGAAACATTATTTCTGAATCTCGATATTGGATAACCAAAGTTCATCTGTATGTGTGGATTGTTTCGGGGACCGTGATTTGTGCTGTTGTCGCGCTTGCGTGGCGCCGCGCATTGTGTTTTTAGCTCAACGAAGAAATGCGCAATTGCTAGGCCCACGGTTGGAGTCTCATGGGCAGCCAAACGCCGATACTCGCTGAGGACTGTCGCGGTGGGGATATCGGCGATCTCGGCACTACTGGCGATATCCAGAGACGCGCCATTCTTGTCGGTTATTGCGACGGCCATCGCTTTGAATATGCTTGCGGCCAATGCCATACGGAGTTACCGGCTGGTCGCGCCGTCGGGCCGAATGATCGGGTTCAATCTGATGCGTTGCTCCCTTTGGCTGTTGTTTGCCGCCTCGCTAATGTGTATGTATTTATTAGCATCGGTTCCCGCGATAACCCTTTTGGAGTATATTCCGTGTCGCGATGATACCCGACTAGCGTTGACGCATGCTGTGTTTGAGCCGGTCTTATGGCTCAATCGGCTCTATGGATGCGAGCGCTGGAACGCAACCGTAATGTATGTCGCGTTCTGGCGAAACGCTTGGGAGTCGTGGCTCTGCGTAACAATGGCCGGGTCGATTATGTGTTTCATTGTTTATGCCCGATATCTTTGGAATAGATTGGTGCCGGATGCGTTCGCTACTCCCTATGCCGCTTCACGGGCTACCACACCGACCTCATTACCATGACGTAAGCGTCCATCACCGCCATTGGTTGGTTTTGGCGAATTCAAACGGGCCAGGACTCATTGATTTCGCTGGCGGCGGTTTTTCGACCCGGCGAGCAGTCTTCACTCACGTTCAGCTGTCCGAGCGCCGCAGGCCCGCCACGCGGGTGCGGCGAATCAGCACGGCTTACGAAATCCGCGGCCTCGTCTTCCAAATCACGAGCTACGCCGACACCGCCGCGACCACGGTGGTCAACCAAGTCCAAAACGCGTACAATGGCTTCCAGCAGCTTACCAACCAATATCAGCAACACGGTAGCGCTGTGAATACCGCCGCCAGTCCACAAGTTGGTTACGCCTTCGCCGACGGCAGCGCCAACACGACGCGCCTGACCGCGATCACCTACCCCGGCGCGATCACCGGCGCCACGCCCCGAGTCGTTTCATACAACTACGCCAGCGGCAATGACGACGCCTTGTCACGCGTCACGAGCTACGTTGATTCCGATAGCACAACGCTGGTTGAATACACGTATCTGGGCCTCGCCACGTTCGTTGATTTGACGTATCCGCAGCCCGACGTCACATGGTCGCTCGCCGGCGGCTCGGGCGCGAATCCCTACATCGGCCTCGATCAATTCGGCCGGGTCATCAACAACGCCTGGACCACGCCCACCGCCACGCTCGACCAGATTCAATACGGTTACGATCAGGCGAGCAACCGCACATGGCGTCACCAAACCGTCGCCAGTGGGCAAGACGAGCTCTACAGTTATGACGGAATGCAGCGCCTCACCGACATGAGCCGTGGCAATCTGACGAATAACAACCAGTCCATCGCCAACATGACCCTTGCTCAGCAGTGGGGCCTCGACGCCACCGGCAACTGGTCGAATTTCGTCAACACCGATGTCGTGACCGCCGCGAACAATCTCGACCAACAGCGCGTGTCGAATCCTGTGAACGAGATCATGGGCATCACCCAGCGCTACGGCGCCGCGTCGGCGCAGCCGGCCTACAATCCCGTCGGAAACATGACGAACATTCCGCAACCAGCATCGCCTTCGTCGGCGTTCACCGGCGTCTACGACGCTTGGAACCGCTTGACCCAGCTTGCCGGCACAGCCACGTACAGCTACGACGGCCTCAACCGCCGCACGCAAAAGACGATTTCCGGCGTCGTGCGCGACTTGTACTACTCGGACATGTGGCAAGTTCTGGAAGAACGAGTCAACGGCGCGACCATTGCCGATCGCCAATTCGTGTGGGGCCAACGCTACATCGACGAACTTGTCCTGCGCGACCGCTCAACGGAGCGTCTCTATGCCCTGCAAGACGCCAACTGGAACGTCACGGCGATCGTCAATACATCCGGCGCCGTCCAAGAGCGCTACAGCTATACACCCTACGGTCTGCCCGCCGTCTTGAATCCTGATTTCGCTCCCTTAACTGCCAGCGTCTACGCCTGGGAAACCCTCTACTGCGGCTACCGCTGGGACGGCGAATCGGGGCTGTATTTGGCGCGAAATCGATATTTGAATTCGCTACTTGGCGCTTGGATCACAAGGGATCCGATCGGATTCAAGGGCGGCGATTTCAATTTCTATCGGTACGTTTTGAGTTCACCGATTGATTCCAACGATTTTAACGGACTTGCCTGCACGAACCAAACGCCGACCGCTGTTATCCCCGCACCGCCTTGGACAGTGACTGCTGTCGCGGCTTTCGCTGAGCTTGGCGGTTCGACCAACCCTGTGTCATATTCGCAAACTCCCGCGGGGTCGCTTATTTGTACGCGAAGTCGTATGATTTCCGTTAACTATAACTGCACATGCGGCGGTGCATTCGGATACTTTTGCTATTCCGCGCTAAGTTCTCGTTCGTTTCTGGAGGGCAGCTCGACTCAAGTTACTTTAAATTCGGGCAACGCGGGACATATAATTTTTCTTCACGGAGCAGGGATTAGTATTCCAATCGGTCTTGGGCAAACAGTGCAGTTGGGTACGATTTATTATGCGATCGTCGCCGGCGATCAGCAGAAGGCAGACCAAATATGTGCAGGCAGCGCGATGTTCGGGCCTTCCGGGACAGTACCTAGTCCGCTGCCAACAACTGTTCCATGTTAGACTCGACGTTTCGTTCGTCTGTAGCGTTCCATGAACTCCCGTTCTCGCGATGGTCGATCGGTAAAGCAATGGAAACGCGCGATTTACGTGCTCGCTTCCGATGTTCGGCTAGGCTCTTAACCCGATGATTCGTTGTGCGCGGTGGTGCAACATAACATTGAAATCATTGAATTATATGCCTATCCGGAAAACAATGAATTCACGCGCTTTTGCCGGCGAGTGCGGTGAGCGCATCCGCTGCCCGGATAGGGGCTCTGTGTGATTCCGCCGCCATGGCTCGTTACGGCTTTCTTGAATCTCGGTTCGAGGCGTGAGAACCATTATCATGATTTTCTGCCGCGCAAAAAAAGTCGCGTCCATTTTTTCGTTCAAGACGCTTTTATGGGCATTTGTGCCGATCTCGGTGCTTTTTGTTTGGCTTGGCGCAACAATTCGCTCCGCGCAAATCGAGCAGTTGCAAATAACTTCCCTAAGGCAATCCGGTAATGACATTCTTCAATTGCGCGCACGCAGCTTTAATCACATCATTGGATCAATGCTTTCCCGGATTAGCGGAGCATCTCCGGAGGCGTTCGAGGAAGTCGATGGCTTGGAAGTGAACAATTCTTCACCCGAAACGGCAGTCGCTCTGCGTGAAGCGAGTTCATTGAAGGCATTGTCGTCTTTGTCATTTCTAGATACTCAAGTAACGTATTCGCTCGTTTCGCCGTTCGCGGCCACGAAGACGATAACGGATGTTAATGCTGGTCGTTGCACTATCGAACGTGATGCTTTCCGTTGCATATGCGAATATCGGTCGCTAAAATCCATCCAATTGACCGCGTCTCGGCTTTCTGACGTCGGCGGACCGAAAATCGAACTCCCAAGAACTCTGGATTCGTTATCCATATTGTATTGCGAGAACGAGGTTTTAGAAAACGTCGATTGGCGAACGTGCGGATCGCTTCGTCGCATCTGTTTCAACGGAATTCGGCTTTCGAGCACCGACATCAGCAAGATAACGCTATTTCCTCAACTTCGCGAATTGAGTCTCAAGGCGACCGGTATTACCGACGAAGAATTGCGAGTCCTTTCCGTAGCTCGGACGTTAAACGTTTTAGATATTGCCCACAACGCCGTGAGCGACCAAGGCCTGGGCTTTGTCGGCGCATCGTTGACAGGACTCGAGAATCTTAGCTTAAGCAATACATTGATAACGGATTCGTGCGTTGACGATCTTAATCACTTGATCGACTTGCGAGAGCTTCGCGCCGATGAATGCGGCCTATCGGATGCGTTCCTCGACAAGCTTAAATGTCCTCGGCTTAAGACGCTTGTTGTCATTTCCGATAGCGTCACGTCGGATGGCGTGATCGCGTTTCGTGCAAAGCACCCGCAATGCCAAGTCGTGTGGCAACGGTAACAAATCGGATGACTACTCTCTCTCGATTACGCTGGTCAACCGACCGACACGATCCAAGCGGCTCGGGCCACGACCGAAGGAGCGTTGTCGCCCTCGGATTGTTATCCGCGGTCGAGCTGGGTCGCTTGGTCGGTGAATGTGTATAATAATGCCGGTCAAAAGACTGCGAGCCGGGCGTATTCGCAGATTCCCGCGTTCGGCCTCGGCTTGCCGGGCGCGAATTACGACGAGACCGATTACGGTTACGATATCATGGACCGCGGCGACATGACCACCACGCCCGGCGGCACGATCACCGCCAAGGTGTTCGATCCGCGCGGACTCGTGACGGGAATCTTTATCGGCACGAACGCGATCGGCGCCACCGCGAGCGACCCGACCGGCGGCGGCGCCCCGGGGAACAACATGGTCCAAGTCACCGGCAACGTATACGACGGCGGTTCGTCGGGCGGCGACGGCAACCTCACCGAAAAGACCGCGTTCGTCGACGCCACCGGCGAGAACGACCGCGTGACCAGCTACATCTACGACTTCCGAGATAGGCAAATCGGCATCGACGGCGAGCTCGAATACTATCTGGAGACGACCTACGACAATCTCGATCGGATCATCCAAGTCGACCGCCTCAACACCACCGCGAACGGTCAGCTTCTCGCGCGAACGCTCACCTTCTGGGACGACCGCAATCGGGTCTATCAAACGCAAGTCTATTCGGTGGACCCGAACACCGGCGCCTTGGGCAACTCGCTCGTCGACAATACTTGGTACGATCTGGCGAGCAACATCATCAAGACTTTGCCGGCAGGAGCCCAGACATTCACCAAGCAGGTATACGATAGCCAAGCCCGAGTCACGGCGTCGTATCAAGGTTATTACACCGGCTCGGGAACGGAGCCTTACAGCGACGTCGGCCAAGTCACGAGCCAAAACATCATCTTCGAGCAGACGCTGACCACGTACGACGACGCGAACAACGTGATCGAAGTCGATTCGTACCAGCAGTTCGACAGCGCCACCAGCTCGGGCGTCTTGAATCCACCGTATAGCGGAACGCAGCCCTTGGCCCGCGTAAGTTATGTCGCGAACTTCCCCGACGGCATTGGCCGCATGGCGGCCTCGGCCAACTACGGCACGAATGGCAACGCCGCCTTCACCGCCCCCGCCACGCCGCCAGCTTCCTCGCCAACCGTCTTGGTCAGGAGCTTCGCCTACGACAACGCCGGCAATCTCAATCAAACCACCGATCCCGCCGGCATCATCACGCTGCAAACATTCAACGCCTTGCACAAGCCGCTCAGCACGGTGAGCAACTACACCGGCGGCTGCCCCGGCAACGCCACCGACGTCACGGTCCAGTTCGCCTACAACGCCGACGGCAACATGATCGCCTTGACGGCGGTGAATCCAACCACCGGCAACCAAACGACGCAGTTCGTTTACGGCACGACCTTGACCGATTCCTCGATCGCCAGTAACGAATTGCTTAGCGCCACGATCTATCCCGATAGCTTGTCCGGCTCCGACCAAGTCACGCAAACCTTCAATCGACAAAAGCAAGTCACCGGCAAGACGGACCAAAACGGCACGGTGCATGAGTACCTGTTCGACCTGCTCGGCCGCCCCACGGACGACATCATTACGACGCTCGGCGCGAGCGTCGATTCGAGCGTGCAGCGGATCAGCACCGCCTACGAAATCCGCGGATTGGTCTTCCAAATCACGAGCTACGCCGACATCGGCGCAACGACGGTGGTCAATCAAGTCCAAAACGCCTACAATGGCTTTCAGCAACTCGTCACGCAGTACCAGCAGCATGGCGCCGCCGTGAACACCGCCACGTCGGCCAATGTGCAATACGCCTTCGCCGACGGCAGCGCCAACACGACGCGCCTCACGGCGATCACCTATCCCGGCGCGATCAGCGGCTCGACGCCTCGCGTCGTTTCGTACAATTACGCGAGCGGCAACGACGATGCGTTATCCCGCATCACCAACTACCGCGATTCCGACAGCACGACGCTCGTCGAGTACACCTACCTCGGCCTCTCGACATTCGTCGATCTAACGTATCCGCAGCCGGACGTCACCTGGTCGCTAGCCGGCGGCTCCGGCTTCGGCACGAATCCCTATCTCGGCCTCGACCAGTTTGGCCGTGTTATTAATAACCCCTGGACCACGCCCACCGCCACGCTCGATCAAATCCAATACGGCTACGACCAATCGAGCAACCGCGTCTGGCGGCAAAACGTCGTGGCTGATTCGCTTGGCGCCAAGTTCGATGAGCTGTATAGCTACGACGGCATGCAGCGCCTCACCGACATGAGCCGCGGCGCCCTCACGAATAATAACCAGTCCATCGCGAACATGACTCTTGCCCAGCAATGGGGCCTGGACGCAACGGGCAACTGGTCGAATTTCGTCAACACGGATGTCGTGACTTCCGCGAATAACCTCGACCAGCAGCGCGTGTCGAATCCAGTCAACGAGATCATGGGCATTGCCCAGCGCTACGGCGCCGCATGGCGCAGCCGAGTTACAGTCCGACCGGCGCCATGACCGCAATTCCACAACCGGCATCGCCCGCAAGCTCTTTCGCCGCAACCTATGACGCCTGGAACCGCTTGATCTCGCTCGCCGGCGTGGCCGCCTACAGCTATGACGGCCTCAATCGCCGCACAACCAAACTGGTCGCCGGCATCGTGCGCGACTTGTACTACTCGAACATGTGGCAAGTCCTCGAAGAACGCGTCGGCGGCGCGACGACCGCCGATCGTCAATTCGTGTGGGGCCAACGCTACATCGACGATCTGGTCTTGCGCGACCGCTCGACGGAAAGGCTTTACGCTCTGCAAGACGCGAACTGGAACGTCACGGCGATCGTCAATACATCCGGCGCCGTCGAAGAACGCTACCAGTACACCGCCTATGGCTTGCCGACATTCCTGAATCCCGACTTCACGGTTCGCGCTAGCGGCTCCGCGTACGCCTGGGAAACCCTCTACTGCGGCTACCGCTGGGACGTCGAAACGGGGCTGTATCTGGCGCGGAATCGATATTTGAATCCGGCGCACGGCGTTTGGATCACGCGAGATCCGATCGGGTATGATGGTGGAGACCGGAATCTGTATCGATACCTAGGAAACGCTATCGCCAAAAACACCGACCCGAACGGCACGACATCTAAGGTTTCGCCACCGAACGACAATCCCCCACACACGGTGGACGGAATGCCATATTGCAAGCGCGCCGATAGAGGCAACACATATGTATGGGAAAGGCCATGCTCATGCACGTATTACGTCAAGCAAGTAGTGTGGTATTGGTGCGGCTATTCTATTTGGGAACATTACTACGATGAGGCCCGCTCCGGTCATTGCGACCCATGCGAATGCACATATATGTGCAGAGAACACTCGCTATATATTTCATTGTGGTACCTCGTCGATTGCACATGCAAAGGCACGTGCGCATAATCAGGCCACTTCGATGTAGCCCATCAGCAGCTTGCGCATTGCTTATTCGTAACACTTTACGGCATCCTCACACGTGCGGTTTGAGATGCAACAACAATCGATGCTAGTACATGTTGTATGCATTGCAGACGCGTACAACTTGGTCGTTTTGTAGAAAGCGGCGTACGTACAATGCATCGGCGAATCGTAGTCGGCGAAAGTCGACAATCAGACGAATCATATGAAACGCAGCGACGCAATACGTCGTTTTTACATTCGTGCTCCAAGCCTTGTGTGGTCATGGCCGGCCTTGCGACAATCCACGTCCTGGGAAGTCTTGTGGTTGTTCGGATCGCCGATTGCACCGGCAGCGACGAAGACTTTGTCGCAGATGGGATAACCTACGCACAGATCGCATTGATAGGATGCTGGGGCGTATTGGGGGTCGGTTCAATCGTTTATCGTTTATTTGTGGTGATGCTTTGTGTTACGTATTTGTCATGTCTAGTTTCCGAAACTATAAAGCCGCATGGATTCGATGAGATCGTTGAAATGTAACTGTTAAGCCGTGGCGTGGCCTGGGCGCGGGGGGGCGGTGGCGATATTGGCGGGGATCGCGGGCGAGGGGTTTCCGGGGATGGGTCGCGTGGCGGATGTTTTAACTGCTATTGGTGATCGGCAGCGGCAGGGTCTTGCCTTGCAATTTAGCGCGCACGACTTCGATTCCATACCTTGCGAAGCTCAAACCGTTTTTCGCGCCGGTCGCGATCACGCTCTTGATTCGGGCGAACGCCGCCGCGCTCCATTCGGTCCGATGCGTGCCGCCATCATTCCTCGCCGCCGCCAGGCTTCGGATGTCGCGTTCGGTTCCGTTGTTGTCGGCCGGAACATTCGCATCGTCGAGGAAGGTGAACAATTCGTCCGAGTGCTTGAACAGCCGCCGCCAGATTCGCAAACATTCGCGATGCCGCACGCGCGTCTCGAGCATCAACGTGTCGAAACGGTTTTGAATCTCGTGTCGGGCCGCGTTGAAAGCTTTTTTGCCGAGCGACTTGCGCTCGTGGCCCAACCGGATCGCGTCTTGAAACAGCGTGATCAACGGCTGGATGAAGGCCCGCACGCTCGCCGCCGGCAACGTCTCGCGCAGCTTGTGCAACTCGCGAAGCAAATGGACCAAGCAGCGCTGTTTGCGGCAGTCGAGCCGGTTGTAGACCGCATAAAAATCGCTGACCAGCGTGCCCGCGAACGATGTGCCCAACGCTCGCTCGAGCACGGCCCGATTGCGATGACGATCGATCAGGAACAATGCCAAGCGCGTGTCTCGAAAACACCAGGCCCAAACGGGCTGGCCATCGATCCGCCAGCCGGTCTCATCGCCTTGCACGACCGGCGAATTGCGCAAGAGTTCCCAGAGTTTGTCGACCACCGGCTCGAACAAAGCGCCGCCCCAACGCAAATGGCCGAGCAATCCGGCCCGGCTGGCCGAAAGACCAAAGAAGTCTTTCAGCAAGTGTTGCGTTTTGCCGAGCGAGATGCCCAGGTGAACCCGCGCGTAGCAGACCAACAAGCGCGCGCGTGGCCCGATGTGGGCGCCGGGCAGTTCCAAGTCGCCGCGTCCTTGGCAGGTGGCTTGGCAATGTTCACAACGATAGGTATGACGGCGATACCGATGCCATTCGAGCTTGGGCTCTGGAATCTCCGCCATCTCATGGTCTTCGAACTCGCCGGTGGCGGTCAGATCGCGGCCGCCACAGTGCGGACACTCTCGCGGATGCACATCGTGTTCGATGAATACCGTGCCGGGCGGCGGCCCTGGACGAAAGCTGCCCGGATGTTTGCGAAACTGCTTGCGGCGGCGATCCTGTTCGCCACGCCGCGCATCGCTGGCCGAGCGGGTTTTCTTGCGCCGCTGCAAAAACTTTTGGACTTGCTGTTCGAGTTGCTCGACGCGCTTGCGCAGCGTTCCGTTCTCCGCCTGCAACCGGGCGATTTCCGCTTCCAACTCGGCGATCCGTCGATCTCGATCATCCATGATCCAATCAATGTGACCGAAAACCCAATTTCGGGAAAGAGGAAATGCTTAACAGTTACGTTGAAATTCCATTTCTTGTGTTCGCGGTGTACGTTGCCGTCGTGGGGATGCAACATTCGAAACCTATTGTCGCTGCGGTTATTAGAGCATTGATGGAAGCAATACGAACGCATCGGCGATATAGCCTCCGGTCCATATTGCTGGCCGTTGCGGTGATTTCGGCATTTTTTGCTATTGCCGCGTCGATCGCGAGCAGGCTCACAATCGCGGATTTTCTATTCGTTCTGATCGAAATCCTTGCGATTGTAGTGTGTATTTTCATCACCATACTGGTGGTTCGTCGCTCATGGAATTTCCTTTCTTCATTCATGCTTGGGGCATCAGCAGCACAGCACACAATAATTTGGCGAATGAGGCCACGAACACTTCAATTATGCTTTGCTTTAACGGTGGCAACGTGCGCGTTTGCAATAATCGTCGTGAAGAAACCGAATTTGGCGTTCTATTTGTGCCGCGCGTCTTTGAAACTTGACATCGCGATCGTATTAATGGTTTGGGCAGTATTTGGAAAAGGGAATGTGGCTGGCCGGTCGCTTGCCATCGTCGGTGCGTTTTGGCAAATCTTCGCCGAACAATTACATCCAGTGTTTGCGGATAATTATATATTAATATCCACGGCAACACGAAACGTGGTCTGTTTATCAACTCTCTGCGCATTGAAAAAAATCGGCTGCCAGATGTGGGAGGAGAAGGAAGCATCCCAACGATGCCCTCATGTTAATTACGACGAACATACTACGTCCCCAAGTGCCCGCCGAGCCCATCGTTGCGGGATATCTGGCTGTGACCAGCTACGACATTCTCGATCGGCAGAACATGTTGACCACGCCGGGCGGCACGATCACGGCCAAGGTTTTTGATCCGCGCGGGCTCGTCCTCGGCATCTTCGTCGGCACGAACGCGACCGGCGCCACCAGCAGCGACCCGACGGGCGGCGGCGCACCGGGCAACAACATGGTCCAAGTCACCGGCAACGTGTACGACGGCGGTTCGTCGGGCGGCGACGGCAACCTCACCGAAAAGACCGCGTTCGTCGACGCCACCGGCGAGAACGACCGGGTCACCAGCTACATTTACGACTTCCGCGACCGGCAAATCGGCATCGACGGCGAGCTCGAGTTCTACCAGGTCACCGTGTACGACAATCTCGACCGCGTGATTCAAGTCGACCGCCGCAACACGACCGCGAACGGTCAGCTTCTCGCGCGAACGCTGACCTACTGGGACGACCGCAGCCGCGTTTATCAAACGCAAGTCTATTCGGTGAATCCGAACACCGGCGCCTTGGGCAATTCGCTCGTCGACGACACTTGGTACGACCTGGCGAACAATATCATCAAGACGCTGCCCGCCGGCGCCCAGACATTCACCAAGAAGGTATACGATAGCCATGCCCGAGTCACGGCGTCGTATCAAGGTTATTACACCGGCTCGGGAACGGAGCCTTACAGCGACGTCGGCCAAGTCACGAGCCAAAACATCATCTTCGAGCAGACGCTCACCACGTTCGACGATGCCAATAATGCCGTCGAGACCGACTCTTATCAGCGGTTCGACAGCGCCACCGGCTCGGGCGCCTTGAATCCGCCGTATAGCGGAACGCAGCCCTTGGCCCGCGTAAGTTATGTCGCGAACTTCCCCGATGGCATTGGCCGCATGGCGGCCTCGGCCAACTACGGCACGAATGGCAACGCCGCCTTCACCGCCCCCGCCACGCCGCCGGCTTCATCGCCCACAGTGCTGGTGACGAGCTTCGCCTACGATATCGCCGGCAATCTCAATCAAACCACCGATCCCGCCGGCATCGTGACATTGCAAACGTTCAACGCCTTGCACAAGCCGCTCAGCACGGTGAGCAACTACACCGGCGGTTGCCCCGGCGATTCAACCGACGTGACGGTCCTGTTCGCCTACAACGCCGATGGCAACATGATCGCCTTGACTGCCGTGAATCCCACGACCGGCAACCAAACGACGCAGTTCGTCTACGGCACGACCTTGGCCCAATCCTCGATCGCCAGCAACAGCTTGCTCAGCGCTACGATCTACCCCGACAGCGCGGCGGGCTCGGATCAAGTCACGCAGATTTATAATCGCCAAGGCCAAGTCACCGGCAAAACCGATCAAAACGGCACGGTGCATCAGTACCTATTCGATTTGCTCGGTCGCCCGACGGACGACATCATCACGACCGTCGGATCGGGTATCGACAGCAGCATCCAGCTGATCAGCACGAACTATGAGATTCGCGGCCTCGTGAATCAGGTCACGAGCTACGCCGACACCGGTGCGAACACGGTAGTCAATCAGGTTCAGAATGCGTACAATGGTTTCCAGCAACTCATCACGCAGTACCAGCAGCATGGCGCCGCCGTGAACACCGCCACGTCGCCCAACGTGCAATACGCCTACGCCGACGGCAGTGCCAACACGACACGCCTGACGGCAATCACGTATCCCGGCGCCATCGGCGGCACAACACCTCGCGTCGTCACCTACAACTACGCCAGCGGCAACGACGACGCTCTTTCCCGCGTCACCAGCTACATCGACTACGACAGTACGACACTGGTCGAGTATACGTATCTTGGCCTCGCCACGTTCGTCGATCTGACGTACCCCCAGCCCGACGTCACTTGGTCGCTTGCCGGCGGCTCCGGCGCGAATCCATATCTCGGCCTCGACCAGTTCGGCCGCGTGATCAACAACCCCTGGACGACGCCCAGCGCCACGCTCGACCAGATCGAGTACGGCTACGACCAGTCTGGCAACCGCCTCTGGCGCCATCAAGCCGTCGCCGCCGGCAACGATGAGTTGTATTCGTACGACGGCATGCAGCGCCTCACCGACATGAGCCGCGGCGCCCTTACGAATAATAACCAGTCCATCGCGAACATGACCCTCGCGCAACAATGGGGCCTCGACGCCACGGGCAACTGGTCGAATTTCGTCAACACGGATGTCGTGACTTCCGCGAATAACCTCGACCAGCAGCGCGTGTCGAATCCTGTGAATGAGATCATGGGCATCACGCAGCGCTACGGCGCCGCGTGGGCGCAGCCGGTTTACAACCCGGCCGGGAACATGACGACGATTCCGCAACCGGCGGCGCCCGCGAGTTCGTTCGCGGCAACCTACGACGCTTGGAACCGCTTGACGCAACTGCTAGGCGTCGCCACGTACAGCTACGACGGCCTCAATCGCCGCACGCAAAAGACGATTTCCGGCATCGTGCGCGACTTGTACTACTCGAACATGTGGCAAGTCCTCGAAGAACGCGTCGGCGGCGCCACGACCGCCGATCGTCAATTCGTCTGGGGCCAACGCTACATCGATGATCTGGTCTTGCGCGACCGCACAACGGAGCGCCTCTACGCCCTCCAAGACGCCAACTGGAACGTGACTTCGGTCGTCAACACGTCAGGCGCCGTTCAAGAACGCTACACCTACACCGCCTACGGCCTGCCGACATTCCTGAACCCCGATTTCACGGTTCGCGCCGGCGGCTCCGCCTACGCCTGGGAAACCCTCTACTGCGGGTATCGCTGGGACAGTGAATCAAGTTTGTATCTGGCGCGATACCGATACTTAAATGCGGCCATCGGCCTCTGGGTCATGCGAGATCCAATCGGGCTTGATGCTGATCTTCAGAATTCATTCCGATATTTACGGAACGATCCAATTTCGATGATCGATTCTTTTGGACTCGTTGCGACTATTCCTTAAACAAGCGTACGCGGTTGCGTTTTGCGGCGGTTTCGCGTGGCCGGCGGTGCGCACGGCGTGAGCGGGCGGCGCCGGCGGGCGCGCTACTCTCGGCGGCGGGTTTTTGTTTGGCATTGGCGGTTGGCTTTCCTGGTTCGGCGTGGCGGCGGACCGGAGCGTCCGGACTCCGGCTTCAATTGATCGGCGTCAACATCGCAGGCCGTCCAGCCAGCGAAACAACACGACTTGCCAGCGATTCCAACCCAACAAACGATAGATCAATCTTCGCCCGCCACGCACGATTTGACATGGCATCCGAATGAAAGCGTTGCGGAATGTCTTGAACTCCATCTTGAGCACCGTCTTCTTTTCCTCGCGCCGCGCTTCTTGTTCGCGGCCCGGCGGCTCGGGCAAGAGCAAGGCCCACCACGCCTTCAGGTTCCAGGCCAGCGAGACCATCACCATGTAGGCCCAGTTGCTCACCAAGTTGTCGACCGGCGCGTGCAAGGCGCGCACCGCGCCTTTAAGCTGCGCGTTCAGGTTCTCTTGATCGCAGCGGTCGTTCGCCTCGAACACCACTTCGGCCGGCGTGAGCTCGCGATCGTTCGTCAAGTAGAAGAAGTAGCGATAGCTGGAAAACAGCGTCCGCTGACCTTGGTGCTCGTCGATCCACTTGCGCACCACCACCAGGCGATACACCTTCTTGCACGCCGTGGGTCGATAATCAAACTCGGCGACCTCTTCGCCCACCAGCCGCAGGTTCTTGAATTCCCGCTCGCGCACGATGCCTTCCTTAACATTGGTCGGCCGTGCGCGGTGCTTCGTCTTCACGGCATAACGCGGCGCGCGCTCGAGCGGTTGCCAGGACTTGTCCTTCAAGTCGTCGGCCAAAAGCTGCAATTTCAGCTTGGCGTCCATGCCGAACACGAATCGCACGCGCGGGTCGTCCGTCCAGCGGTCCAGATGCGTCGTCTGCGAGAAGTCGGTGTCGCCGCGGAGCAACACCTTGCGAAAGCCGCCGGCGAAGCAGACTTCCAGCGCGCGATCGACTTCGGCCGCCGCCCCTTCGTGGCTGGGCCGGTTGCCCGAGCGGTTGACGATCGAGAACACTTCGCCCGTGTTGGCCAGCGACACGACCAGCGGATGATAGCCCCATTCGCCCTTGTGGGAGATGTCCATGCCCTCCTTGCACTGGCCGCCGGTGGGCGCGAACACGCCGTCCATGTCGATGCGGGCTTGGGCGAAGAACTCGGCGGGCTGGCGAGCCCAAGCTTTATGTCGTGTTTCGTGGAAAGCTTCTTGCAGCGCGCGCACGTCGCTCGGCTTGAAACGTCGGCAGAAGTCGCCCGCCGTGGTCGGATCGGGCACGCGCCGGGCGCCGAGCGCGTCGAGATAGACTTCGTCGTTGCGGCGCAGTTCGAGGTCTTCCAAGCAATCGCCGTCGCACAAGGCGTTGAACGCTAGGTTGAGCACATGATCGCTCTCATGATATGGCAGATGCACCTTGAGCAGATGCAATCGCCGATCGATCGCTTCGGCCAGCCCCAGTTCTTGGACCAGCAACCGCATCGCGCCCAAGCCGCCATAAGCCATGCCTTGCGCGCGCTCCGCAAGCTCATACTTGATATTGCCGGGCCGCATGATCGGGCGCTCGCAACCCTCGCAGTTGTGCTTGTCGATGCGCCGCTCGACCCGCCGCTTGCATGCGGCGAGACGTCGGCGTATCTTGGCCCGTGTTCTTCGGCCCTTGGCCTGCGCCCTCTGACGCTTGGCCCGCGCTCTTTGGTTCTTGGCTTTCACTCGAAATCCCTCGGTGGCCGTGGTGTTCGTGACTGGCAAAAAACACAGAATACCGCAAATCCGCCGAGGGATTTCGCTTTTTTCCAAAAATCTCCCCGCCCACGCCTCAAAGGGATACTGGTTTAAGGACTATTATTCCTACATCGCCTGAATGGATAACTAAATGCGAACAAGAATGCGCAGCGAAGGGGCAGGTCACTGCTGGCCCGATCACTACTCGCTACGATTACGATTTCTATTTTTTCAAATGCGGAACTCAACTCACAAACTGCAATTGCCGTCCAGCACCAGTGAATACTGGGACTTGCACTGCTCAAGAACTCGGTTATTTACAAGCCGCAAAAGACGTTCTGTGTATCGGAGCTGGTGTGCCTAGCCCAACACAGCCTTGTAACGTTTTGAAGGCTCTGCAACTCGCAAATACGCTTTGTGCCGTCGCACGACAAGCGATTCAAGATCGCTGTTTCAAAGGCAAGACCGATAAAATACATCAAGGCTTAATTGACCAACATACAGAGTGGGCGCGTAACGCAGCGAAATTCCGTGCAATACGTGGATGTCCTCCGTGATGGTGTCTGAGCTTACCGACAGATGTTATTCGCGTTCTAGTATTGAGAAACCATGAATGGACGCCATACAATACAGACACTTTATTGAACGAGTTCATGCAGCTTTTGCGATGATTCCGCCGCCTAGAAAAGATAATCTGGTCGTTGAAACATATGATGACGAAAACACATCGTTGTATTTTTCCGGAAAGCGCAATTTCGATATTCCCGACATCGACCTTGTCAAGCATTATTCATCGCTCTGGTTTTTTACAGATCAGGCGTTCGTTTATTATCTGCCTGCGTTCATGATCGCGGCACTTAGCGGCGCTGACAGTCAAGAAGAAATATGGGGTCACCAAGGGGTAATTTGGGGCCACATCTTTGCTCAGTTTTCGGGAAGTGCGCGAAGATCCGACGTGATTTCCAAACTTAGTTGTGAGCAACGTTCTTGTTTAATTGAATTCTTTTGTGATTTTGGCATTGACGTGAGTAAGGCCGAAGAACTTTTGAGCTGTTAAGGAGAATTCAAAGGGGTCAGGGTGCGCCGGCGCGAAGCCGGAGGAGAGTCGCGAATGAAAGAGTCGCACGAGGCAAGGCCTAGCCAGCCACCTCGGCCTCGATTGATGCGTCGTGTCGGGCAACTGGCAGGGCGAAGCGTTCACAGAGGCACGGCCGGGCGGTGTATCGAGCTCCGAAAACATTCTTTTGCGGTGGCCGACCTTGTCCTGACCCCGTCGCTCGATTCATGCGGGAAGGCAACAGTGATGTCGAACGATCATGGCGAGTCCGACGTCTCCCCCACGGAGTCTGAGACCACCCGCACGGCCGGAAACTTTTCTCGCGGAAGCCGGGAGATCCCGGGAACATCCGTTTCACCGGAAGCGGATCGGTCGGAGAAGGCGCGAGGCCACAAGTCCGACATGCACGTTCCCGGGGAGTCAGACAGTTCCATAGTACCAAAGAAGCAGGCGAACAACGACAGCGTGCCGCTGTCGGCGGAGCCCGTGGAGGGAAGGGAGCTGACCGAGGAGAACGCCGAGCAGTCGCTACTGGACCGGACACACGCCGGGCTCCCAGGTCGCGCGGACTGCTGGGCGTGCGAGAAGCGGCACAACGCGACAAGAAGATGCGGTTCAACAATCTGCTGAACCATGTCACGCCCGAACTGCTGGTGGCGAGTTTCTTCGACCTGAAGAAGCAAGCCGCGCCCGGCGTCGATGGCCTGACATGGGCTCAATACGCCACCGATTTCGAAACGCGGATCGACGATCCGCACAGTCGAATCCATCGGGGAGCCTATCGAGCCAGGCCGTCCAAGCGAACTTGGATTCCCAAGCTCGACGGCAAGCCGCGGCCCCTCGGGATCGCGGCGCTGGAGGACAAGATCGTCCAGCAAGCCGTACGGACGATCCTGGAGTGCATCTACGAAGAGGACTTTCTGGGTTTCAGTTACGGCTTTCGTCCTGGACGAAGCTGTCACCGAGCCTTGGACGCGCTCTACGTGGGCATCAAGAAGCGGAAAGTGAACTGGATTTTGGATGCGGACATCCGCGGCTTCTTCGACAACATCGACCACGCATGGTTGATGAAGTTCCTGGAGCATCGGATCGCCGACCGACGACTGCTTCGGCTGCTGAAGAAATGGCTTCGAGCCGGAGTGTCGGAAGATGGCGAATGGTCCCCGAGCACCGTGGGAACACCTCAAGGAGCGGTGATTTCGCCGCTCTATTCGAACGTGTTCTTGCACTATGTTCTGGACCTGTGGCTGGTGGCGTGGCGGAAACGCCATGCCGTGGGCGAGGTCATCATCGTGCGCTATGCGGACGATTTCGTAGTCGGATTCCGCGAGGAGTCCGACGCGCGACGCTGCCTGGCGGCGCTCCGGGAACGCTTCACCAAATTCGGTTTGGAACTGCACCCGGAGAAGACGCGGCTGATCGAGTTCGGACGCTATGCGGCCGAACGACGATCGAAGCGTGGCGATGGCCCACCGGAGACATTCGACTTCCTGGGCTTCACCCACATCAGTGGCGTGACCCGGAAGGGCGAATTCACCATTCGCCGCATCTCATCGGCCAAGAAGTTTCGTGGCAAACTGCGCGAACTGAAAGAAGCGCTGCGCGGGAAAATGCACATGGACTTGGCGCAAGTCGGGCCATGGCTATCGAGCGTTTACCGGGGATGGCTCAATTACCATGCGATTCCCGGCAACTCGGTGCGATTGCAACAATTCCGCACGGCGCTCCAGAAACTCTGGCTCCGCATGCTGCGGCGACGCAGCCAACGCGGACGCCGGATGACCTGGCGGAAGTTCTCGCAGCTTTGCAAACGATGGCTTCCCACCCCGAAAATCCTGCATCCTTATCCCGAAGTGCGGTTTGATCGTTTGTATCCAAGGTAGGAGCCGTATGCGGTAGTTCCGCACGTACGGATCTGTGCGGGGGGTGGCCCGAAAGGGCCATCCCTACCGCGATAGTCAGTGATTTCGGTGACGGTTGTTGGCGGACCGGCGGACATGCCACGACCACCAACGAGCCGACGAAGCTGGCGGCGTCTATCATGCCCTGAATCAAACGAATGCCCGGGCCGAGATATTCCGCAATGACACGTCTTACGAAACCTTCGAGCGCGTGCTGGGTGCGGAGCTCGCGATTCATTCGGTCGAGTTGTTTGCTTATCCTGATGCCCAGCCGCCGGCGCCGTCGACGGAACGGGAGCTCGCGATGGCGCCCCGCGCGGCGAGGGTTCTCCTTTCGGCGAGCCCACTTGGACCGTAGCAACGGCAAATCGCCCGCGGCTGAACTCGACCCCGCGGCCTCCCGGTCGCCCGCAAGTCCATTTTTCCGTTACGGCTCTCGACCATCCGCCAAACAATGAGTATCGCGGTAGGGATGGCCCTTTCGGGCCACCCCCCGCACAGATCCGTACGTGCGGAACTACCGCATACGGCTCCTACCTTGGATACAAACGATCAAACCGCACTTCGGGATAAGGATGCAGGATTTTCGGGGTGGGAAGCCATCGTTTGCAAAGCTGCGAGAACTTCCGCCAGGTCATCCGGCGTCCGCGTTGGCTGCGTCGCCGCAGCATGCGGAGCCAGAGTTTCTGGAGCGCCGTGCGGAATTGTTGCAATCGCACCGAGTTGCCGGGAATCGCATGGTAATTGAGCCATCCCCGGTAAACGCTCGATAGCCATGGCCCGACTTGCGCCAAGTCCATGTGCATTTTCCCGCGTAGCGCTTCTTTCAGTTCGCGCAGTTTGCCACGAAACTTCTTGGCCGATGAGATGCGGCGAATGGTGAATTCGCCCTTCCGGGTCACGCCACTGATGTGGGTGAAGCCCAGGAAGTCGAATGTCTCCGGTGGGCCATCGCCACGCTTCGATCGTCGTTCGGCCGCATAGCGTCCGAACTCGATCAGCCGCGTCTTCTCCGGGTGCAGTTCCAAACCGAATTTGGTGAAGCGTTCCCGGAGCGCCGCCAGGCAGCGTCGCGCGTCGGACTCCTCGCGGAATCCGACTACGAAATCATCCGCATAGCGCACGATGATGACCTCGCCCACGGCATGGCGTTTCCGCCACGCCACCAGCCACAGGTCCAGAACATAGTGCAAGAACACGTTCGAATAGAGCGGCGAAATCACCGCTCCTTGAGGTGTTCCCACGGTGCTCGGGGACCATTCGCCATCTTCCGACACTCCGGCTCGAAGCCATTTCTTCAGCAGCCGAAGCAGTCGTCGGTCGGCGATCCGATGCTCCAGGAACTTCATCAACCATGCGTGGTCGATGTTGTCGAAGAAGCCGCGGATGTCCGCATCCAAAATCCAGTTCACTTTCCGCTTCTTGATGCCCACGTAGAGCGCGTCCAAGGCTCGGTGACAGCTTCGTCCAGGACGAAAGCCGTAACTGAAACCCAGAAAGTCCTCTTCGTAGATGCACTCCAGGATCGTCCGTACGGCTTGCTGGACGATCTTGTCCTCCAGCGCCGCGATCCCGAGGGGCCGCGGCTTGCCGTCGAGCTTGGGAATCCAAGTTCGCTTGGACGGCCTGGCTCGATAGGCTCCCCGATGGATTCGACTGTGCGGATCGTCGATCCGCGTTTCGAAATCGGTGGCGTATTGAGCCCATGTCAGGCCATCGACGCCGGGCGCGGCTTGCTTCTTCAGGTCGAAGAAACTCGCCACCAGCAGTTCGGGCGTGACATGGTTCAGCAGATTGTTGAACCGCATCTTCTTGTCGCGTTGTGCCGCTTCTCGCACGCCCAGCAGTCCGCGCGACCTGGGAGCCCGGCGCTGTGTCCGGTCCAGTAGCGACTGCTCGGCGTTCTCCTCGGTCAGCTCCCTTCCCTCCACGGGCTCCGCCGACAGCGGCACGCTGTCGTTGTTCGCCTGCTTCTTTGGTACTATGGAACTGTCTGACTCCCCGGGAACGTGCATGTCGGACTTGTGGCCTCGCGCCTTCTCCGACCGATCCGCTTCAAGCGAAGCGGATGTTCCCGGGATCTCCCGGCTTCCGCGAGAAAAGTTTCCGGCCGTGCGGGTGGTCCCGGACTCCGTGGGGGAGACGTCGGACTCGCCATGATCGTTCGACATCACTGTTGCCTTCCCGCATGAATCGAGCGACGGGGTCAGGACAAGGTCGGCCGCCACAAAAGAATGTTTTCGGAGCTCGATACACCGCCCGGCCGTGCCTCTGTGAACGCTTCGCCCTGCCAGTTGCCCGACACGACGCATCACTCGAGGCCGAGGTGGCTGGCTAGGCCTTCCCTCGTGCGACTCTTTCATTCGCGACTCTCCTCCGGCTTCGCGCCGCGCACCCTGACCCCTTTGGATTGTTCGAAGAAACTCGCCACCAGCAGTTCGGGCGTGACATGGTTCAGCAGATTGTTGAACCGCATCTTCTTGTCGCGTTGTGCCGCTTCTCGCACGCCCAGCAGTCCGCGCGACCTGGGAGCCCGGCGTGTGTCCGGTCCAGTAGCGACTGCTCGGCGTTCTCCTCGGTCAGCTCCCTTCCCTCCACGGGCTCCGCCGACAGCGGCACGCTGTCGTTGTTCGCCTGCTTCTTTGGTACTATGGAACTGTCTGACTCCCCGGGAACGTGCATGTCGGACTTGTGGCCTCGCGCCTTCTCCGACCGATCCGCTTCAGGCGAAGCGGATGTTCCCGGGATCTCCCGGCTTCCGCGAGAAAAGTTTCCGGCCGTGCGGGTGGTCCCGGACTCCGTGGGGGAGACGTCGGACTCGCCATGATCGTTCGACATCACTGTTGCCTTCGCGCATGTATCGAGCGACGGGGTCAGGACAAGGTCGGCCGCCACAAAAGAATGTTTTCGGAGCTCGATACACCGCCCGGCCGTGCCTCTGTGAACGCTTCGCCCTGCCAGTTGCCCGACACGACGCATCACTCGAGGCCGAGGTGGCTGGCTAGGCCTTGCCTCGTGCGACTCTTTCATTCGCTACTCTCCTCCGGCTTCGCGCCGGCGCACCCTGACCCCTTTGGATTGTTCTGACCCCTTTGGATTGTTCATCGGCTTGTCCAGCCTGATCGAACCAGCGGCGCACGATGCCTGCTATTTCTGTTGTCGTCATTACTGCAATCGTTTGCGTAGCAAGAGCAAAACAAGTCGATCAAAGCGAAGGAACTGTGGTGCCTACGGGTGGAACGAATCGTACTGCTCCATGATCGTAGTGCTCAACTTGACACTGTGTCCCACCAATTTCACGCCATGTAAATTCGACATCCCTAAATCCACCAATAACGAGTGCAGAATTATCGAGCATAGCATTCTTCGGATCATCAAATACAAGACGACGCTCGTCTGCTAATGCCACGACTACTGCACCACCCACTATTTCGATTTTCACCAAAGGATAGAAACTATCGTATGGCCGTCCAAACCAACCGTTTGGTAGTACAAGGCCGCCCATTTCTGCGACGGCGAACCATCGTCGTATCGTGTCAGCTATCTCGTTGAGAGTCATTATTTCACCACCCATCCTGAATTGACCTTTGGAATGTATACCTGGACGCCGCCGCCAGGCAAATGAGCTTGGGGTGCGGCTGCTCCCTCGTATATTACCGTGCCCTTCGGAACTCTGATTTCAACAACCTTCGTTGCAGTGTTTCCCCAAGCCGGGTCGAGCGCCAAATCCATTTGCGATTGCAATGGACCATTCGGTTTCGTTGTTGACCACCAAGACCCTATCTCGGGTGATTTTCCACCGTAAACACGGTAGAGCGTCGTTTCGCCTTGAGTCGTAATCTGCGAGTAACTGCCGCCTCGGAATGTGTTCGCAACGTTTGCTGGTAACGGACCTTCGACGTGTGGTCCGTATCGAACGACGGTCCCTTGGACATTAATTGGAGCATTCCCCTCCGCCGCGTTTACACCTGGGCTGGCGAGTTTATTTGGTGTCTCCGGGCCGACGAGCGGATCAAAGGCGGGGATCGTGCCTTTCGCGAAGCCCGATGCCATTATCAGCGCGTCGTCAAGGTTGCCGCGGCCTGATCGGGTGGGGTCGAGCATCAACGCCATCGTGCCGACAACCGCGCCTTGCGATGCCAACACGTTCGCGTCGCGACGCATCCCCATCCGCGCGATCGATTTTCCATACTCCGCCGCTGCATTCCCGCCTTTAACATACACCGTATTCGGATTGTTTTCATAGGCCCGAACGAAGCCGGCGCCGGCCTCATCGGGCGAAACCGCGACGATCGAGGGCTGAGTGCTCAAAAACGCCTTGTAATCCGCCGCCTTCTTCATCGCGCCTTGCAAAAACGCCGGCGCGGTCGGCGCCAAGCTAAGCCTTAAACCAGTATCCCTTTGAGGGCGTGGGCGGGGAGGTTTTTGGAAAAAGCGAAATCCCTCGGCGGATTTGCGGTATTCTGTGTTTTTTGCCAGTCACGAACACCACGGCCACCGAGGGATTTCGAGTGAAAGCCAAGAACCAAAGAGCGCGGGCCAAGCGTCAGAGGGCGCAGGCCAAGGGCCGAAGAACACGGGCCAAGATACGCCGACGTCTCGCCGCATGCAAGCGGCGGGTCGAGCGGCGCATCGACAAGCACAACTGCGAGGGTTGCGAGCGCCCGATCATGCGGCCCGGCAATATCAAGTATGAGCTTGCGGAGCGCGGCGCAAGGCATGGCTTATGGCGGCTTGGGCGCGATGCGGTTGCTGGTCCAAGAACTGGGGCTGGCCGAAGCGATCGATCGGCGATTGCATCTGCTCAAGGTGCATCTGCCATATCATGAGAGCGATCATGTGCTCAACCTAGCGTTCAACGCCTTGTGCGACGGCGATTGCTTGGAAGACCTCGAACTGCGCCGCAACGACGAAGTCTATCTCGACGCGCTCGGCGCCCGGCGCGTGCCCGATCCGACCACGGCGGGCGACTTCTGCCGACGTTTCAAGCCGAGCGACGTGCGCGCGCTGCAAGAAGCTTTCCACGAAACACGACATAAAGCTTGGGCCCGCCAGCCCGCCGAGTTCTTCGCCCAAGCCCGCATCGACATGGACGGCGTGTTCGCGCCCACCGGCGGCCAGTGCAAGGAGGGCATGGACATCTCCCACAAGGGCGAGTGGGGCTATCATCCGCTGGTCGTGTCGCTGGCCAACACGGGCGAAGTGTTCTCGATCGTCAACCGCTCGGGCAACCGGCCCAGCCACGAAGGGGCGGCGGCCGAAGTCGATCGCGCGCTGGAAGTCTGCTTCGCCGGCGGCTTTCGCAAGGTGTTGCTCCGCGGCGACACCGACTTCTCGCAGACGACGCATCTGGACCGCTGGACGGACGACCCGCGCGTGCGATTCGTGTTCGGCATGGACGCCAAGCTGAAATTGCAGCTTTTGGCCGACGACTTGAAGGACAAGGCCTGGCAACCGCTCGAGCGCGCGCCGCGTTACGCCGTGAAGACCAAACGCCGCGCACGGCCGACCAATGTTAAGGAAGGCATCGTGCGCGAGCGGGGATTCAAGAACCTGCGGCTGGTGGGCGAAGAGGTCGCCGAGTTCGATTATCGACCCACGGCGTGCAAGAAGGTGTACCGCCTGGTGGTGGTGCGCAAGTGGATCGACGAGCACCAAGGTCAGCGGACGCTGTTTTCCAGCTATCGCTACTTCTTCTACTTGACGAACGATCGCGAGCTCACGCCGGCCGAAGTGGTGTTCGAGGCGAACGACCGCTGCGATCAAGAGAACCTGAACGCGCAGCTTAAAGGCGCGGTGCGCGCCTTGCACGCGCCGGTCGACAACTTGGTGAGCAACTGGGCCTACATGGTGATGGTCTCGCTGGCCTGGAACCTGAAGGCGTGGTGGGCCTTGCTCTTGCCCGAGCCGCCGGGCCGCGAACAAGAAGCGCGGCGCGAGGAAAAGAAGACGGTGCTCAAGATGGAGTTCAAGACATTCCGCAACGCTTTCATTCGGATGCCATGTCAAATCGTGCGTGGCGGGCGAAGATTGATCTATCGTTTGTTGGGTTGGAATCGCTGGCAAGTCGTGTTGTTTCGCTGGCTGGACGGCCTGCGATGTTGACGCCGATCAATTGAAGCCGGAGTCCGGACGCTCCGGTCCGCCGCCACGCCGAACCAGGAAAGCCAACCGCCAATGCCAAACAAAAACCCGCCGCCGAGAGTAGCTCGCCCGCCGGCGCCGCCCGCTCACGCCGCGCACACCGCCGGCCACGCGAAACCGCCGCAAAACGCAACCGCGTACGCTTGTTTAAGGGCTAAGCACGCTCGGTGACGGATCAGTGCTGTATCGTTCCGCGGGCGGCAGCGAATTGAACCAAGTGGTGAATTTTGCCTCGAAATCAAGCGATTGATTAATGTAGTCGGTCAGTTCCTTCGCTTGCTGCTCGCCGAATTCGCCCGGCGTGAGGATCGATAAATACTCGCGCCCGATTCGTTCCCATTCCGCGTTGAACCGCTCCTCGCGACTCGGAGCGTTCGCGTAGGGTTCCAACCCTTCGGGATCGACCTCGTTCGTCGGGCTGTTGCCGAACGCGCGGTAGGTGTTGACATCCGCTTGCGCCGGATCCGGCGTGTTCCAGGTCCCGCTCGATGGATCGTACACCCGATTCACGGCGAAGTCGTCGCCGGTGGTGGCGTCGGTGAACAGGCCGTCGTAGCCGAAGGCGACGTCGACCGCCGCGGGATCGAGGGCCGTGTGGCTGACCGGTTGGCCGAAGGCGTTGTAGTGATGTGGTCTTGAATCGCGCCGCTTGAATCGACCGTGTCGCGGACCGTGTTTTGGCCGTCGTCGAGTGTCCACAAGATGTTGCCGGGCGTGCTCGGGTCGGTGACTTGCTCGTCGGCCAAAAGCTGATCGACCGCCGGTCCCCAGAGATAGCGATCGGTGAGATTCGCCGCGCTGGGCGCGGAGCGCTCGCGCCATCGCCGGTGGTTTGGAACTGGAACACGGCTTGGCGTCCGCCAGCGGAGCCGCTGTCCGCCGGGTCGTCGAAGATAAAACGCTGTCTGCTCGCGAGTCAAACACCGGTTATCAGTTAAATCAATGAGTATCGCGGTAGGGATGGCCCTTTCGGGCCACCCCCCGCACAGATCCGTACGTGCGGAACTACCGCATACGGCTCCTACCTTGGATACAAACGATCAAACCGCACTTCGGGATAAGGATGCAGGATTTTCGGGGTGGGAAGCCATCGTTTGCAAAGCTGCGAGAACTTCCGCCAGGTCATCCGGCGTCCGCGTTGGCTGCGTCGCCGCAGCATGCGGAGCCAGAGTTTCTGGAGCGCCGTGCGGAATTGTTGCAATCGCACCGAGTTGCCGGGAATCGCATGGTAATTGAGCCATCCCCGGTAAACGCTCGATAGCCATGGCCCGACTTGCGCCAAGTCCATGTGCATTTTCCCGCGCAGCGCTTCTTTCAGTTCGCGCAGTTTGCCACGAAACTTCTTGGCCGATGAGATGCGGCGAATGGTGAATTCGCCCTTCCGGGTCACGCCACTGATGTGGGTGAAGCCCAGGAAGTCGAATGTCTCCGGTGGGCCATCGCCACGCTTCGATCGTCGTTCGGCCGCATAGCGTCCGAACTCGATCAGCCGCGTCTTCTCCGGGTGCAGTTCCAAACCGAATTTGGTGAAGCGTTCCCGGAGCGCCGCCAGGCAGCGTCGCGCGTCGGACTCCTCGCGGAATCCGACTACGAAATCGTCCGCATAGCGCACGATGATGACCTCGCCCACGGCATGGCGTTTCCGCCACGCCACCAGCCACAGGTCCAGAACATAGTGCAAGAACACGTTCGAATAGAGCGGCGAAATCACCGCTCCTTGAGGTGTTCCCACGGTGCTCGGGGACCATTCGCCATCTTCCGACACTCCGGCTCGAAGCCATTTCTTCAGCAGCCGAAGCAGTCGTCGGTCGGCGATCCGATGCTCCAGGAACTTCATCAACCATGCGTGGTCGATGTTGTCGAAGAAGCCGCGGATGTCCGCATCCAAAATCCAGTTCACTTTCCGCTTCTTGATGCCCACGTAGAGCGCGTCCAAGGCTCGGTGACAGCTTCGTCCAGGACGAAAGCCGTAACTGAAACCCAGAAAGTCCTCTTCGTAGATGCACTCCAGGATCGTCCGTACGGCTTGCTGGACGATCTTGTCCTCCAGCGCCGCGATCCCGAGGGGCCGCGGCTTGCCGTCGAGCTTGGGAATCCAAGTTCGCTTGGACGGCCTGGCTCGATAGGCTCCCCGATGGATTCGACTGTGCGGATCGTCGATCCGCGTTTCGAAATCGGTGGCGTATTGAGCCCATGTCAGGCCATCGACGCCGGGCGCGGCTTGCTTCTTCAGGTCGAAGAAACTCGCCACCAGCAGTTCGGGCGTGACATGGTTCAGCAGATTGTTGAACCGCATCTTCTTGTCGCGTTGTGCCGCTTCTCGCACGCCCAGCAGTCCGCGCGACCTGGGAGCCCGGCGCTGTGTCCGGTCCAGTAGCGACTGCTCGGCGTTCTCCTCGGTCAGTTCCCTTCCCTCCACGGGCTCCGCCGACAGCGGCACGCTGTCGTTGTTCGCCTGCTTCTTTGGTACTATGGAACTGTCTGACTCCCCGGGAACGTGCATGTCGGACTTGTGGCCTCGCGCCTTCTCCGACCGATCCGCTTCAAGCGAAGCGGATGTTCCCGGGATCTCCCGGCTTCCGCGAGAAAAGTTTCCGGCCGTGCGGGTGGTCCCGGACTCCGTGGGGGAGACGTCGGACTCGCCATGATCGTTCGACATCACTGTTGCCTTCCCGCATGAATCGAGCGACGGGGTCAGGACAAGGTCGGCCGCCACAAAAGAATGTTTTCGGAGCTCGATACACCGCCCGGCCGTGCCTCTGTGAACGCTTCGCCCTGCCAGTTGCCCGACACGACGCATCACTCGAGGCCGAGGTGGCTGGCTAGGCCTTGCCTCGTGCGACTCTTTCATTCGCTACTCTCCTCCGGCTTCGCGCCGGCGCACCCTGACCCCTTTGGATTGTTCCGTGGACATCAACCCGACGAGAATCTGACGGGAAGTCGGCGTTGGGACGGGCGGTGTTGCAGAATTGGGAATCGAACAACTCCGAAGCAAAAAGTTCTGATGACACCCCTGGAGGCCACGCCCTATATGCTGATGGGCTGTTGCTTTTCTTATCCGATGTCATTGTGTCTTGGCACACGGCCTAAACAAGTTCCGAGACATCACAGTGGTCGATTTTCATTGTTCGCAGCAATGCCAGAGCATTTTCGGAAACTACAAGACGACCAGTTGCATCGACTCCGAAATCATCAACTCCTGATCGTCCGCTTGGATAAAGCCAGACGAATGGCGGCAATTCTCGCTCCCCGTACATGTCCTTGAACTGCTCCGACGTGCTTACTGCAACTGGGCGAAATTCAGTGCCGGACAAGCCAGCGTTCTGAATCGCCTCAGCAAGACGATCTGTGGCGATGAAGCACGGGAAACCCTCCAACAAGTCGTCGCCGAGCCACACATCAAAGTCATAGTGCAGGTAGGACACGATGGGAGGATGAACTGTACGGTCCATAATCGTGTTGACCCCCAAACCCATTGCAGCCACTTCGGGCGAAAGAATGAAGTATTTCATGCTGTTCAGCCTCCCACCGGTCGCGTGAACTGCGTGCCATACTTCAAGTCAATTTCAGTCGCCTTTTGGAGAAGCTGCTCTTTGGTCGCAGTTGGATGCGTCCGGTAAAACTCATTCCATTCCTTTGCGATTTTGCTCAGATGCACGTCGGAGTTGATCGACTTGGGAATACCTCTCAGATTTTGTAGCGAATGCAGTTCAGCCTCAGTGATGATCCCAGGATATTGATTTAAGACCTTCTGCGGTATGGCATGATGGACGACAACCTCGCCTTCAAGGGATGGATTCGCCTTGAAGAACGTGGCTTTGTAGTCGTTGGATGCAGCTTTGCCGAGAGATGCACTGTATTTTGGAGCATTCCCCTCCGCCGCGTTTTCTCCTGGGCTGGCGAGTTTATTTGGTGTCTCCGGGCCGACGAGCGGATCAAAGGCGGGGATCGTCCCTTTCGCGAAGCCCGATGCCATTATCAGCGCGTCGTCAAGGTTGCCGCGGCCTGATCGGGTGGGGTCGAGCATCAACGCCATCGTGCCGACAACCGCGCCTTGCGATGCCAACACGTTCGCGTCGCGACGCATCCCCATCCGCGCGATCGATTTTCCATACTCCGCCGCTGCATTCCCGCCTTTAACATACACCGTATTCGGATTGTTTTCATAGGCCCGAACGAAACCGGCGCCGGCCTCATCGGGCGAAACCGCGACGATCGAGGGCTGAGTGCTCAAAAACGCCTTGTAATCCGCCGCCTTCTTCATCGCGCCTTGCAAAAACGCCGGCGCAGTCGGCGCCAAACTAAGCACGCTCGGTGACGGATCAGTGCTGTATCGTTCCGCGGGCGGCAGCGAATTGAACCAAGTGGTGAATTTTGCCTCGAAATCAAGCGATTGATTAATGTAGTCGGTCAGTTCCTTCGCTTGCTGCTCGCCGAATTCGCCCGGCGTGATGATCGATAAATACTCGCGCCCGATTCGTTCCCATTCCGCGTTGAACCGCTCCTCGCGACTCGGAGCGTTCGCGTAGGGCTCCAGCCCTTCGGGATCGACCTCGTTCGTCGGGCTGTTGCCGAAGGCGCGGTAGGTGTTTACGTCGGCTTGCGCCGGATCCGGCGTGTTCCAGGTCCCGCTCGATGGATCGTACACCCGATTCACGGCGAAGTCGTCGCCGGTGGTGGCGTCGGTGAACAGGCCGTCGTAGCCGAAGGCAACGCCGCGCGCAGCGAATGAAAACAGGCCCTCCGGGCCTGTTTTCATTCCAACGCAAGAGTTTTTCTTCTTGCGCCCCGCGTAAGCCGATCTCCCACAACGACGCTACTTGGGACCGCCCCCTTCCGACGAGGTTTTCGGGAGGGACACGTCTTCACTGAATCCCTTTAAGCCTCAATCGCGCGGGGAACGGCTTGCGAGTTGCTTTGATCTCCGATAGGTTTGTCTCTAGCTTGTGAATTACACTTGAAAGCTGCGCTCGATCGGCTTTCTCCCATTTCGTGCGTGGCGGTTTCTCTTGTTCCGCTATCCGCCGCAGGCTATGGAGCTTGGCTTCCATCGCATCCGCTTGCAGCTCCCATAATGAGAAATGCTTGCGTTCTTCCCACCACGCGGTAGCGTCGCCCGGGACACTGAATGAATGGCGATATTTTGTGTCGCCGGGAATCCCCGCACGGACTTGAGATTCAAGTATCCGCCAGCACACCTGCCCGACGGTTTGGTTTCCAACCCCGCCTGCTAGGGTATACTGCGTTAGGGAATATCGTTTATCGCGGCAATGCCCGACAAGCTCCGGAAATGCAACGACGCCCGCGTCTAGGAGCATTTTTATGGATTGCACAATGGCATCTCTCTTGTGAGTGTCGTAACCATCGGGCAGTGTGAATTTCGAGAAAGGATCATGCGTTGGCATCGGCACCGGGTTCGACGATGCGAGCGACTCGCAAAGTTCCGCGATCGATCGAGCTTTCGAGTCCGTGGATTCTTGCGGACACCCGCGCTCCGGAAAATATATTGCCGACGAAAGCGCAAAACCAAGACAAAACAGTCGCCATTTCATGATAGAACCGTCTCCTGCCGTAGTTGCGAAACGCGTCGACGTTCATTGATCTTCCGAGGGCTTGAGCGGATTCAGCGCCGGAATCTTCCGTTCATTAAGCAGAACTCCATCTCCTTCGCCATCCGCATGTGTAAGTTGCTCAGTCCTCATTGCCCGCGCTTCTGAGTTAGAGAAATCCGGCCGCAAATTATCCCGTGTTTCGTCAAATTCCGACCAAGACGGCATGCCCTCTCCATCCGGCTTTACGCCGCTGTCCCAACGGAAACGATAAAGGTACACGTCTGTAAGATGGTTCCCAAGGCTAATGCTTCCGCCCCAGAGATCTGGCACGGTATTACCCGGTCCGATTATAAAATTCGACCCTTCGTATCCGGGCAGCACTCCATCATTTTGGTTCCCACGAGCCCAGACGTACTCTCCAGGAACAACGCTTTGCGGGCCGTTCGCCTCAATCGACCTCGTAAATACCGGATTATCGCCGAAGTACTTCTTCGTGTTGAATATCTCGAACGGTTCTTCACTCCCTTCCTTGAATCCCATGGCATTATCGAACGCTTCGTCGCCGTAGACGTCAAGCACGGCCTTCATCACGTGCATCTGCGCTCCGTTTCGACACGCCATGATAGGAGTGAATTCGCCTTCGGCCATCCTCTCGTACACCGCCCGGAGGGCAGCACTTGGCCGAACCCCGGGGATAACGTCTCCATTCTCATTGAAATGCGGATCGTCGATCATCGGGTCGTCGGCCGCGAATTCAATTGGGAAATTGCGGACATTATCGACGACATTCCGGAGCAGCTTAACGTCGCGTATAAGGTCATTGACACCTGAATACTCGAATGTTTGTCCATTGGCCAGCATGCTGGAAATCACCGAACGCGATTCGTCGGTAATCGTATCCCAATCGGAACTCGGTTTGGCCGTCGTCCCATCGGGGCCCGGCCCGAGGGTGAATACGACCGTATTGTTGGGCATTGCCTTCATGTTATACGGGATCCGATTGTCGCCCCAACGGTCATCTTTGAGAATCTTGACGAACTGCTGGGAGCTTTCGTCGTTTAAGACGATGTCCAAACCACTGGGGTCCGTGGCATTCGTCGGGCTGTTGCCGAAGGCGCGGTAGGTGTTTACGTCGGCTTGCGCCGGATCCGGCGTGTTCCAAGTTGCGCTTGCCGGATTGTACACCCGGTTCACGGCGAAGTCGTCGCCGGTGGTGGCGTCGGTGAACAGGCCGTCGTCGCCGAAGGCGACGTCGACCGCCGCGGGATCGAGGGCCGTGTGGCTGACCGGTTGGCCGAAGGCGTTGTAGTGATGTGGTCTTGAATCGCGCCGCTTGAATCGACCGTGTCGCGGACCGTGTTTTGGCCGTCGTCGAGTGTCCACAAGATGTTGCCGGGCGTGCTCGGGTCGGTGACTTGCTCGTCGGCCAAAAGCTGATCGACCGCCGGTCCCCAGAGATAGCGATCGGTGAGATTCGCCGCGCTGGGCGCGGAGCGCTCGCGCCATCGCCGGTGGTTTGGAACTGGAACACGGCTTGGCGTCCGCCAGCGGAGCCGCTGTCCGCCGGGTCGTCGAAGATAAAACGCTGTCTGCTCGCGAGTCAAACACCGGTTATCAGTTAAATCAATGACTATCGCGGTAGGGATGGCCCTTTCGGGCCACCCCCCGCACAGATCCGTACGTGCGGAACTACCGCATACGGCTCCTACCTTGGATACAAACGATCAAACCGCACTTCGGGATAAGGATGCAGGATTTTCGGGGTGGGAAGCCATCGTTTGCAAAGCTGCGAGAACTTCCGCCAGGTCATCCGGCGTCCGCGTTGGCTGCGTCGCCGCAGCATGCGGAGCCAGAGTTTCTGGAGCGCCGTGCGGAATTGTTGCAATCGCACCGAGTTGCCGGGAATCGCATGGTAATTGAGCCATCCCCGGTAAACGCTCGATATCCATGGCCCGACTTGCGCAAGTCCATGTGCATTTTCCCGCGCAGCGCTTCTTTCAGTTTGCGCAGTTTGCCACGAAACTTCTTGGCCGATGAGATGCGGCGAATGGTGAATTCGCCCTTCCGGGTCACGCCACTGATGTGGGTGAAGCCCAGGAAGTCGAATGTCTCCGGTGGGCCATCGCCACGCTTCGATCGTCGTTCGGCCGCATAGCGTCCGAACTCGATCAGCCGCGTCTTCTCCGGGTGCGGTTCCAAACCGAATTTGGTGAAGCGTTCCCGGAGCGCCGCCAGGCAGCGTCGCGCGTCGGACTCCTCGCGGAATCCGACTACGAAATCGTCCGCATAGCGCACGATGATGACCTCGCCCACGGCATGGCGTTTCCGCCACGCCACCAGCCACAGGTCCAGAACATAGTGCAAGAACACGTTCGAATAGAGCGGCGAAATCACCGCTCCTTGAGGTGTTCCCACGGTGCTCGGGGACCATTCGCCATCTTCCGACACTCCGGCTCGAAGCCATTTCTTCAGCAGCCGAAGCAGTCGTCGGTCGGCGATCCGATGCTCCAGGAACTTCATCAACCATGCGTGGTCGATGTTGTCGAAGAAGCCGCGGATGTCCGCATCCAAAATCCAGTTCACTTTCCGCTTCTTGATGCCCACGTAGAGCGCGTCCAAGGCTCGGTGACAGCTTCGTCCAGGACGAAAGCCGTAACTGAAACCCAGAAAGTCCTCTTCGTAGATGCACTCCAGGATCGTCCGTACGGCTTGCTGGACGATCTTGTCCTCCAGCGCCGCGATCCCGAGGGGCCGCGGCTTGCCGTCGAGCTTGGGAATCCAAGTTCGCTTGGACGGCCTGGCTCGATAGGCTCCCCGATGGATTCGACTGTGCGGATCGTCGATCCGCGTTTCGAAATCGGTGGCGTATTGAGCCCATGTCAGGCCATCGACGCCGGGCGCGGCTTGCTTCTTCAGGTCGAAGAAACTCGCCACCAGCAGTTCGGGCGTGACATGGTTCAGCAGATTGTTGAACCGCATCTTCTTGTCGCGTTGTGCCGCTTCTCGCACGCCCAGCAGTCCGCGCGACCTGGGAGCCCGGCGTGTGTCCGGTCCAGTAGCGACTGCTCGGCGTTCTCCTCGGTCAGCTCCCTTCCCTCCACGGGCTCCGCCGACAGCGGCACGCTGTCGTTGTTCGCCTGCTTCTTTGGTACTATGGAACTGTCTGACTCCCCGGGAACGTGCATGTCGGACTTGTGGCCTCGCGCCTTCTCCGACCGATCCGCTTCAAGCGAAGCGGATGTTCCCGGGATCTCCCGGCTTCCGCGAGAAAAGTTTCCGGCCGTGCGGGTGGTCCCGGACTCCGTGGGGGAGACGTCGGACTCGCCATGATCGTTCGACATCACTGTTGCCTTCCCGCATGAATCGAGCGACGGGGTCAGGACAAGGTCGGCCGCCACAAAAGAATGTTTTCGGAGCTCGATACACCGCCCGGCCGTGCCTCTGTGAACGCTTCGCCCTGCCAGTTGCCCGACACGACGCATCACTCGAGGCCGAGGTGGCTGGCTAGGCCTTGCCTCGTGCGACTCTTTCATTCGCGACTCTCCTCCGGCTTCGCGCCGGCGCACCCTGACCCCTTTGGATTGTCGATGGTCCGGGCATACATTGTTGCGGTTGTTAATCCGACCTCGGACGCTAAGTAGTACGTCATATAAAAATGTACGTCCGCATCGTACATGCCCGTCGGGTCCATTCCGTTCGTCGGCCCGTTGCCGACGTACTGGCTCAGGTTCGCCTGTCCTCCCGCGAAGCCGATTGGATCTTCTTGCGTCCAAATTCCGTTCAGTGGGTCATATTCACGCGACTCGCTTTGATCGAGCCCGGTGGCAACGTCGCGGACGAAGCCGGTGTAGCCGAGAGGTAATCGACGGCCGCGTTCGTCTCGCTCGTCACCGCTCCGAAGCCGCTGTAGGTGATGTGGTCGACAACGCTCGTGACCCCCGTCGCCGCATTATACTCCACCAAGTCGCGGTCCGTCCCCTGGTTGTCCACCAAGGGCCAAATGACTGTTCCCGCCGCGCTCGGCATTTCGCCGGCGCCGGTCGGCGTGAACTGCTCGTCGGCGAACGCTAATCGGGATCGCCATCCCCGCCGTTAAGGTCTTCGGGAGGGACAAGGGACAAACGTAGCCGAATAGGCCGTCGATCGCGGCGTCCGTCTCACTCGTCCCCGCGAACGCCCCCGCTGTAATCATCGCGAATCCTGATCCCGGGAATCATCTGTCATTCGATGAGCTTTTTTGGAGGAAAAAAGGCTAATGCCTGTAATAAAAACATAACCAGGTATTGGCTTGCGGCTTTCTCTCAACGCGGCGAGCTTCTTTTCGATTTCATCAATACACGCTTCTTTTGTGTCCGACGGAGCTTTCACTTCGTCTACGATGAAGGGTATCACCCATTCGGCGGCATCGATTTGTAATTCGTACATTTGTTTTTCGCGCCGCGCTCGACACCAGTCGCGTAGCAGCTCTCGGTTTTGATTGCCAGGGCCCACTCTCCACCATACAGGGCGATCCGATGGAGCGCTATGCCGATAGCAGCCGTTTAACCAACTTGTGACAGCAAGAAAACAAATATCACCAACGCTTTCGTTATGCGCGTAACTACTATCGTAATTGGTGGTGATGCAATACGCGTCGTCCGTCAAATGATCAAGCAAACACGGCCATAGTTCGGTGGCGTTGCGGCCGACGTCTCGGATCACTCTATTTACACGGTAGTACTCGTTCCAATCAAAATCTTCCGGAAACAGAGGCTTGCTAAACGCGCCATCAGCAATATTTTCAATTTTCGGCGGAAGATTTGCTGACTTCAACGAGTGCAGTATTTTTTCGCCCGCATCGGTGCATTTCTCAGACAGTACCTTTGCAACGGAATCCTCAGTAGGGTCGGCGGCATAGAGGAGACTATTTGTAACAATCCCCAGCAAAGCAGCGAATGTTATTAGTGGAACTTTGTGTGCGATCATTTCTTTACTCGTGTGTTTGCCACCGTGACGACAGCAAGTTAGCGCCACGATGGTGTTCTTTAAAAGGAAGGGACTTGCGGACGTTGCACTCGATTAATTTTTAATGTCGACTCCTGCGGATTTCCAGCATATCCGGAAACGCTTTCACGGAATTCGGGATATGTAACGAGGACAACGCCCGCCTTGTCTGACCCATACGGCTGGCTAAATAGTCCTGCGCCGACGTATATCTTGTTACTACCTTCGTCTCCCGTATTTGCATCTCGGACCGATTTAGGAATCGAATCAAATGCCGGATTCTTGACCCACACTTGATCTCCAGGGAGCAGATCGGAGGGATCAAATCCTTTCTCGTAATATGTTACAGTTTCGAATTTGCCTGGCGTTACGCCTTTGTCGTAATTTGGATCGGGAAACAAGTCGTCGAGCGACTTCCCTTGGAGATAATCGTTTAATTGCGCCGCGGTACCGTGTTTCATTGCGTAGTCGACTTGCCCTTTCAGGTTGTTTAGTCGAGCCGCGCCGCGGCACATTGTACAGTACTGGTCGTCGCCGGTTTTCTGGTATGCGTCGAGCATTGCCTTTGTAGGTGTTCCGGATTTTGAGAATTCCCACGTTTCTTCATCTTTTTCTCCCCGCAACTCCCATTGAGTTAGATCGCGTTTATCGGGTGTGCTGCCCTGTTGGCCTATTTTACCGCTTAACACTGCCGTCACGATGTAAAGTCGCAGCTCTTTCTCGTCGTTTGTGATCGTTCCAGCCGCAACTGCTGCATCAAGCTCAGTCGTTGCTTTCGCTAAAATCTGATTCCTTTGATCGTTTGTTCTTACAATCGTGAAATTCCCGCTTGGATCGACCCCGTTCGTCGGCCCGTTGCCGACGTACGCGCTCAAATTCGCTTGTCCGCCGCCAAACCCGATGGGGTCTTGCTGGGTCCAAAGACCGTCGAGCGGGTCGTATTCGCGCGACTGGCTTTGGTCCAATCCCGTCGCGAGGTCTTGCACGAAGCCGGTGTAGCCGAACAGATAGTCGATCGCGGGGTTCGTCTCGCTCGTCACCGTGCCGAAGCTGTTGTAGGTGATGTGATCGACGACCGTCGTTTCCCCCGTCGCCGCATTATACTCCACCAAGTCGCGGTCGGTGCCCTGGTTGTCCACCAAGGGCCAAATGACGGTTCCGGCCGCGGTCGGCATTTCGCCGGCGCTGGTCGGCGTGAACTGCTCGTCGGCGAAGACTTGATCCACCGCCGGGCCGTCGAGATACCGGTTCGTCAGCGCGTTGGTTCCGTCGAGCGTGGCGACGATCGCTTCGCCGTCGTAGACGAATTTCGTTTCGGTGGTCGTTCCGCCGGCGGCGACGCTCTCCGAAATCTGCCTCCCCTGGGCGTCGTACGTATAGTCGACGACCTGCGTCACCACGCCGGCGCTCGTGTAGCTGGTGACGCTCGTCAGGTCTTGGCGGAAGTCGTACGCATAGGTGGTGTACGCGCCGGTGGCGATGTCGGTTTCCTCGACGCGGTTGCCTTCGGCGTCGTAGATCATGCCGACGCTCTTGGGCGCCACGTAATCGCCGCCGGCCTGGCCCTGCTGCGCGACGCCCGTTTCCCTTGAACTCCGTCGAAGCCAACGCCACGAAGTCAACCCTACTTGAGATTGCTACTCCTCTCGGACGTGGTTTTCGGGAGAGACACGTAGCCGGTAGACGATTTTCGGGCGGGACAGGGTTAAATGATTAAATGATTATGCCTTCGCCGATGGCTCATCTCGCAACTCTTCGAGAAAGTATTCGCAAGCCTCGCTCTCGGTAGCAAAGTACCGTTTACCCGTCTGTTGGCCACGTTCGCTGTAGTAGACGGCCCATTTGTCTCCTTCGTTCGCGAGCGTCAACCGCTCGGGCAACAATCCGCCATCAAGGTCGTAGCAATCGGAGCGAAAACCTTCCTGATCTAACACCGTTTGAAGTTCGTTCTTGTTCATGGCGTTACTCTCTCAATGTGGCCTGATTTAAGCAAGTCGCTGACACGCGCAGGTAGTTCGTATTGCGGTCCCAGCCCGGGTTGAACAAACCATGGTGCCGCAACTCCGGCGTCAACTTCGATCGGTTTAACCACTCGGAAGACGTTGTAGGGCGCGCCAGCGGAAGCCGGCGCGAGCGAGCGAGCTTCAAATGGAGTGCCAGCCGGAGCGACAAACGAGCCACGATCGAGACCGTATCTATCGACGATGACACCCGGCTGCAACGTCTGCTTCACAGGGTCGCTGAGGAAACCGCGATTCGGCGGGTAATAGGTCTGAAGCCGCCGCCCGGGCGGGATTGTGTCGAATCTGACACTGGCCTCCGCAGAACGGACACGGGCAGAAGGGCTCGCTGATGGGTTGGCGATAGGCCCCGGGACAGTTACTCGAACGGAATTCGTCTGTCCCAGCGGTGGGGCTAGCCGCGTACCGCCGACGATATCCATCATCCCCATTGCGCCCACCGCGAAGAAAGCTGAACGACGCCGGGCTTCTTCCGGGTGCAGCACATCCGATACGATCACTCGCGTGTAACCTGTTTCGATTGCATACTTCCAGGCGGGAGTATTAAAGTCGACGACTTGCCCCCGCATATCGTTAATCACGTCGAGTTCCATCGGATTCGGTGTATGACCTGTCTCCGAATCCTTATTGACAATAACGGCCCCCGTAACCAAAACGTGAATTTCTCCGCCACCAGGAGTTTCAATCAAACCCGCCAAGCCAGTCGGATCAATTTCATTCGTGGGCGCGTTGCCGACGTACGCGCTCAGGTTGGCTTGTCCGCCCGCGAAGCCGATCGGGTCTTGTTGGGTCCAGACACCGTCGAGGGGATCGTATTCTCGCGACTGGCTTTGGTCGAGGCCGGTCGCCAAATCTCGCACGAAGCCGGTGTAGCCGAAGAGGTAATCGACGGCCGCGTTCGTCTCGCTCGTCACCGCTCCGAAGCCGCTGTACGTGATGTGGTCGACAACGCTCGTGACCCCCGTCGCCGCATTATACTCCACCAAGTCGCGGTCCGTCCCCTGGTTGTCCACCAAGGGCCAAATCGTCGCGCCGGCGGCGCTTGGCATTTGGCCCGCGCTCGTTGGCGTGAATTGCTCGTCGGCGAAGACTTGATCGACGGACGGGCCATCCAAATACCGGTTCGTCAGCGCGTTGGTTCCATCCAAAGTCGCGACGATGTTTTCGCCATCGTAGATGAACTTGGTCGTGGTCGTGGCGCCGCCGGCCACTGAGACGGTCTCCGAGATTTGCCGGCCCTGGGCGTCGTAGGTGTAGTTCACCGTCTGCGTCACCGCGCCGGCGCTCGTGTAGCTGGTGACGGTCGTGAGTTGCTGGAGGAAGTCGTAGGCATAGGTCGTGTACGCGCCGGTGGCGATGCTGGTCTCTTCGATGCGGTTGCCTTCGGCGTCGTACTGGTATGTGTACGTGCCGTCGGTGATTAGCATGTTGTTCGCGCCGCTCGACGAGCCGGCGGTCGTCGCGTCGGTGGTCGCTGATTGGCGGTTGCCGTTGGCGTCGAAGACATAACCTTCATCGAGCGAGGGATCGTTGACGCCGGTCACGCCGGTGAGCTGGCCCGCCGGATCGTAGCCGTAGATGAGGTTTTCGCCGGCGTGCTGGCTGTTGGTGAACGCGGCCACCTCGCCTTGCACGTTGTAGCTCCAGGCATAACCGGCAAGCGTGGCGCCTTGCGCCGTGTCGACGAGGCTCGCGAGGTTGCCGTTGGCGTCATACTTGTAAGCGCTGGACGCGACGATCGGGCTGCTGGCGTTCGCCCCGTTGTAACGGGTCACGCCGAGCAAGTCGCCGGCGGTGTCGTAGGTCATGAGGGCGCTCTTCGGCGCCACATAATCGCCGCCGGCTTGGCCTTGCTGCGCGACGCCCGTTTCGTTGCCGGCGCCGTCGTAAGAATAGCTGTTCACGTAGTCGGCCACGCCGCCGAGCGTGAGCGAACTCGTGGTCCGCTCGCCAAGCGGATCGTACGTGTTCGTGAGCGTGACCGGTCCATTGTAACCGTTGCCGGTGAACGAATCGGCGGTCGCCTCGCCGTCGGCGTTGTAGACCAGCGTTTCGGTTCCGGTCGTGCCGGCGGCGCTGAGCATGTCGCCAAGCAAATCGTAGGCATAACTGTAAGTAACGCCGGCGCTCGATTCGCTGGTCTGGTCGCCGAATTGATCGTAGGCCGGGAGCCGAGAACCCATAGGCCCCGTTCATGTCCCCTGGCTTGAAATTGGTGCTACATAGCGCAAGATATTCTCAATAACCGCATGTTGAGCCTCTGCCGTCGCGCTCAAGAGGATTTTCCATTCCTCCCCGGACGGCAGTCGAACGCCGATCAGTAGGAGCTCGTCGTACGGGGAGAAGATGCTAGCGACGAAGGCCCATTCTTCTCCAATTGGATGCACGTCGCCATCGAAATCGATAAACTCTTTTATCACACGATACCGCGTTCCGCGCGAGAGCTTTCCATCCTCCCAAGGCGAAAATTCTGAAAGTCCGTTAAACGTGCCGGTAGGTTGAGGCCCTTGCATGGTGCAATCCCTGTTGTTTCGGAATTATCATCGACAGATCGGAGTGAACACTCCTCGTTTGGGGACGAAGTACTGGAGTGCGCCGCCGGCCCCGGGAACCGTTCCGGTTGGGTAAACATAATCGGGTCTCGCGAATGATTCCAGCGCACGTGTTTCTCCCATGCTCTGGAACAACATTTGTGTTCTACCTGCCGGGGTGATGCCAATCTCTAATGGGGTCGCGCCGACCGGCGAAAAATACCTGCCGACGCCGTTTGGCCCCGCATATTGTTGCGCGAGACTTCCATATGGAATCGTAACTGGGGTGACCGGCCTTGCAAAATCGATACCCCGCATATGGTTGATGGCGTCGCTGGCTGAAAATCCAGCTTCACCCGTATAGAAGTCGAACGCCGTGACCTTGTTCAACGCAGTTGTATTTGGCGCGAACGCACGGTTTAGTATGTTCAGCCCACTTCTTGCGGCATTACCCGCATCAACAACGCCGCTAGAAACCGCTTCGGCTCCAGCAATTTCAACCCCGGCTCCCAACGCTTCCGCCGGAACGAGCGATGTTGCAATCGCCGTCGCGATTATTCCGAGCTGCGGTCCCCATGTCGACATCGTTGCGTTGGCGGCTCCGCGTTTCATCATCGACGCGGGGTTCGACGCATCATGACACGACATGCAGAAGGTTTGATGCCATCCAAACTCATCGTAATAGCCGGGCCGCATCCAATCGTGCGACCCTTGCATGCCTTGTTGTTGGCCAAATTTAATGTAACCGAAGCTTTCCGCCGCTATCGAACCATCATTGATAATTTGTTCGTCCGCATGAGCGCGGCCATACATGACCAAGCTCGCGGCGTTGTACGGCGTTTCGCCGAACATCAAATCGAGTTTCGCGGGCGCAAGTTCGTTTTCACCGACGACGCGAACGTTCGAAGCCGCCGACGACTTTTGCAGCACGGCGTTCCAATCGATCTCGGCGTTCCCGCTCGGGTCCGTCCCATCCGTCGGCCCATTGCCGACATACGCGCCTCAAATTTGCTTGTCCGCCCGCGAAGCCGATCGGGTCTTGTTGGGTCCAGACACCGTCGAGGGGATCGTATTCTCGCGACTGGCTTTGGTCGAGGCCGGTCGCCAAATCTCGCACGAAGCCGGTGTAGCCGAAGAGGTAATCGATCGCGGCGTTCATTTCATTCGTAACGGCTCCAAAACTATTATACGCGACGTGATCGACGACGCTTGTGACGCCGGTGGTCGCATTATACTCCACCAAGTCGCGGTCCGTCCCCTGGTTGTCCACCAAGGGCCAAATCGTCGCGCCGGCGGCGCTTGGCATTTGGCCCGCGCTCGTTGGCGTGAATTGCTCGTCGGCGAAGACTTGATCGACGGACGGGCCATCCAAATACCGGTTCGTCAGCGCGTTGGTTCCATCCAAAGTCGCGACGATGTTTTCGCCATCGTAGATGAACTTGGTCGTGGTCGTGGCGCCGCCGGCCACTGAGACGGTCTCCGAGATTTGCCGGCCCTGGGCGTCGTAGGTGTAGTTCACCGTCTGCGTCACCGCGCCGGCGCTCGTGTAGCTGGTGACGGTCGTGAGTTGCTGGAGGAAGTCGTAGGCATAGGTCGTGTACGCGCCGGTGGCGATGCTGGTCTCTTCGATGCGGTTGCCTTCGGCGTCGTACTGGTATGTGTACGTGCCGTCGGTGATTAGCATGTTGTTCGCGCCGCTCGACGAGCCGGCGGTCGTCGCGTCGGTGGTCGCTGATTGGCGGTTGCCGTTGGCGTCGAAGACATAACCTTCATCGAGCGAGGGATCGTTGACGCCCGTCACGCCATCGAGCTGGCCCGCGGCGTCGTAGCCGTAGATGAGGTTTTCGCCGGCGTGCTGGCTGTTGGTGAACGCGGCCACCTCGCCTTGCACGTTGTAGCTCCAGGCATAACCGGCAAGCGTGGCGCCTTGCGCCGTGTCGACGAGGCTCGCGAGGTTGCCGTTGGCGTCATACTTGTAAGCGCTGGACGCGACGATCGGGCTGCTGGCGTTCGCCCCGTTGTAACGGGTCACGCCGAGCAAGTCGCCGGCGGTGTCGTAGGTCATGAGGGCGCTCTTCGGCGCCACATAATCGCCGCCGGCTTGGCCTTGCTGCGCGACGCCCGTTTCGTTGCCGGCGCCGTCGTAAGAATAGCTGTTCACGTAGTCGGCCACGCCGCCGAGCGTGAGCGAACTCGTGGTCCGCTCGCCAAGCGGATCGTACGTGTTCGTGAGCGTGACCGGTCCATTGTAACCGTTGCCGGTGAACGAATCGGCGGTCGCCTCGCCGTCGGCGTTGTAGACCAGCGTTTCGGTTCCGGTCGTGCCGGCGGCGCTGAGCATGTCGCCAAGCAAATCGTAGGCATAACTGTAAGTAACGCCGCCGCTCGACGCGCTCGTCACGTTCCCGGCTTGGTCGTGGGTGTAGTTGATCGTCTGCCCGTCGAAATTGGTCTCGCTGGTCAGGTCGCCGGCGTTGTCGTATGAAAAGCTCTCGCTCACCAACACATTCGGGGCGGAGGGGCTTTCGTACGTATAGCGAGACTCGCCGGAAAGCTCGTTCTGGGAATTGTACGTAAACGTCGTCTTATTGCCGTCCGGGTCGGTGACGCTGGTTTGGTTGCCGTCGGCGTCGTAGGTGTAGGTGGTCTTGTCGCCGTCGGGGTCGGTCTGGGTCAGCAGGTTGCCGTTGGGGTCGTACGCGTCGATGGTGGTGGCCCAGGTGTTGGGCGCGGTCAGGGTTTGGCTTTGCAGCACGTTGCCATCGGGGTCGTAAACGGTTTCGGTTTCGGGCGACAGGCCCGCGTCGGCGCCGCTGGCGAGCGGCGGGGCGATGGTCTGCCACTGGCGGCCGAGGTTGTCGAAGGCGAACGTGGTGGTGGCCCAGGTGGTGTTGCCGAGGGACGTTGCGACCTCGTCCTTCTCCGAGGTCATTTCGCCATCGGCGTTGTAGCCGTAAATCACGTCGGACGCGACTTCGCCCGCCGCGCCCGGGGCCGGGCCCACCGCTTCGACGAGGTTGCCATCGGCGTCGTAGGTGTCGGTCGTGGTGCGCGAAATGGCCGGGGAATTGCCGGTGGCCGCCGCGGCGACGGTGGTGGTCAGCACGTCGCCGGCGTTGTCGTAGGCGTAGGTCGTCACCGGGCTGCCCGAATCGTCTTGGCCGGTGGACGGATCGGGATCGGTCTGGCTGACCAGTTGGCCGAGGGCGTTGTAGAGATAGGCGGTGGCGAGGCTGGCGATGGCGACCGCGCCGCCCTCGGGCGCGGCGTTGGTTCGCGTCTCGCTCGTCACGTCGCCCAAGGCGTCGTAGGTGAACGTCTTGGTGGGGCTGCCGCCGTCGGCTTGTCCATTGAGCGGATCGGGATTGGTCTCGGTCTCCAGCTCGCCTTGATTGTCGTAGAGATAGGTGGTGATGTCGGAGACGCCATTGGGACCCGGCGCGGTGACCTGGGTCGCTTGGCCGTCGCCGTTGTACTGGGTGGTGGTGGTGGCTTGGAGTGGACCGCCCGCGTCGGTGGTGACTTGGGTCTGGTTGCCCTGGGCGTCGTAGGCGCAGGTGGTCTCGATGCCGCGCGGATCGGTCTGACTGATCAGTTCGCCGAGCGCGTCGTGAGTGAAGATCGTCAGGCCGCCGTTGGGATCGGTTTCGGTCGCTTTATTGCCGTCGGCGTCGTAGGTGTACTTGGTCGAGTTGCCGTCGGCATCGATCGACTTGGTCAGGTTGCCGTCGAGATCGTAGACGTTGACCGTGGTGGGATTCGCCTGGGAGGCGCCAGGCGCTCCGCCGGGAGTCGGTTGGATGGTTTGCGTCAATCGGCCCATCGGGTCGTAGACGTATTTCGTGGTGTTGCCGAGCGCATCGGTCACGCTGATTTGGTTGCAGGCGCCGTCGTAGGCGTAGGTCGTGGTCGGGCCGGTGGGAAGGCCGGTGGCGGGATCGGGCTCGGTTTTGCTCACCAGTTGGCCGAGCGCGTCGTAGACATAGGCGGTCACGCGGTTGGCCAGCCCTGTGGCGGCCCCGTTGGGGGCGGCGTTCATGACGAGCGTCGAGGTGGCGAGGTTGCCGTTGGTGTCATAGGTGTAATTGGTGACCACGCCTTGCTGGGCGGGATCGACCTGACCGTTGGACAGAATTCCAATGCCCGCGACGACCGTCTCGGGCTGGCCGATGCTCATCAGGTTGGGAGCGTCGCCCGGAGTGTAATACGCGGTGGTTGTTTCCGAGGCGTCCTCGGAGCCATCGTTCGACGAAGAGACCGTCTCGCTGGTGACGAGGCCGCCCGGCAGCGAGTCGAGATCGCCGGGGCCGGCCGGGGCGGGCGTGTAGGTGAAGGTGGTGATCGTGTTGCCCACGGTCTGGCTGGTCACGTCGCCGTTCGCGTCGAGCGAATAACTGGTGGCAATGCCGGCCGGATCGTCGTGGTAAACAAGCTGGCTGTCGATTCCGTAGGACCACGACTCCGTCAGCCCGTCGGGATCGCCGGAGTTGTCGGGATAGTCGGTTTCGATCAAGTTGCCTTGCGAATCATATCGATAGGTGGTGGTGAGGGCGCCCAGCGCATTCGTCCCTCCGCCGCCCGCCGGCTCGACGCTCGACGTGGGTAAGCCGTCGTCGTCGCCGCCATTGCCGCCGAAGTACGATGTGCCCAGTTCATCGGCCGGAGTGGTTGGATCTTGGCGCTGCCACGTCCAGACGGCGCCGGTGGGATCAGCCTGGGCGGTGAGCAGGCCGTAGACATCGGTTTGATAGTAGGACGTGTTGCCCAGCGGATCGGTGAACTCGGCCTCGGGCTCGTCGGAGTCGTCGCCGACATCGCCCTCGGGCGCGGCGTCGATCTGATCGAGGCCGCTATCGAGCATCGAGGTAAACGACCACGAGCCGCCATCGGCGTTGCTTCCGCCCTTAAGCCGGCCATCGGAACCGTAGTTGAGCGTGGTGGTGTTTCCGTCGCCATCGGTGATCGACGCCAGCGAATCCGTGGCGCCGGTGTAACCGAAGGACATCGTTTCCGGCGCGGCATCGCCGCCGGCGCCGGGGTTGGGAGCGCTGTACGAGCTCAATTCGCCGCCACTCGCGTCGAACGTGGATACGAGGCCGGCGGCGTCGGTGATGCTCTCCAGATACCCGTCACCGTCGTAATCATAAACGGTTTCGACGCCGCCTTGCTGCGTGATGGAAGCGAGCAGGTCGTAATGCCCGTCGGGACCGACTTGAGTGCTGTAGGCATAGACGGTGTTGTTGTTGTCGCGATCGGTGGTGTCCACGAGGCGGCCGAGGTAATCGAAAGTGTACTGCGTGCCATCCTTGTCGGTGTAGGTAAAGGTGTCGCCCGAGCTGGTGGTGGCCGCGGCGTTGTAGGTCAGCGGCTCGTTCAGATGGCTGCCGGCCGGCGTGGTAAACGTGGTCTGGGAGTTATCGCCGAATCCCGAGGCATTGGCCAGCACCAGCAGCGAGCCGGCGACGAACTCCTGGTTGGCGCCTCCATCGCTGGATTGCGAGGTGTCGAGCTCTACCGACAACGACTGATCGCCGGGCTCGAGTGTATAAAAGCCCAGGCTCCGATAATACTGACCATCGTATTCGTAGATCTGGCCGGGCGTTTGTTGCTGATTGAAGTCGAAACGCACCGGCCCATTATCGGGCATGTTCAGTTCGTCGGCGCCCGAGACGAAATAGGGGGCGTCCTCGGTCCGATCGAGACCGGGATTCCAAGAGACGAGCACTTGATATTGACGACCGCTACCGAGCCCATTGACGGTCCAAGTGGCCGTGGCGGGGTTGTCGTCGTCGCTATAGAGATAGGGCGAGCCGGCGTCGGTGCCGATCTGCCAGTCGCCGGTGGTGGTCATTGTGCCCTGATTTTCGGAAATCGTGACGGGCGAATCGGTTCCATCGCCATAGCCATTCTCCTCGTTGGCCAAGCCCGCGGACGCCTGCGCCCGTGACCAATCGGAGGTGCTCAGGGTTACGCTGTTGGCGTCGTTGTAATTGGGCGTGCCCGAGAAATACGCCGCCGTGCCGTCGCCGCGGATGAGCGCCATGCCGGTCGGCACGACGAGGCCATTGTCGGCGAGCGGCGACGCGGAGCCATCGTCGGGAATTAGGCTCTGAAGGGAATCAATGGACCAGCCGGCGCCGAGTTGGCTGGCGCCGACGGAATTGTTCGTCAGATTGATGATCTGCGTCGAGCCGGTCACGGTGCGGATGTGCGTCTCGCCGTCGATATCGAACGAGAACCGCACCGTGTAGTCGTAATTCCCGCTGGCGAGCTCATCGGCGATCTGTTGGCTGCCTTGGAGAACGAAGTCGAGCGCCCCGCCGGACGCCGGAACATTCCCCGTGGAGAAACTTGCCGAGTTGGTAAGCCGCATGTCATCTTCGGCGTCGTAGAGCGTAAGCTGCGCCGACACGGAACTCGGATCGCCGGCATCGTCGGGTAAGGTCATTTCGACGGACACGAGAGGAACAACGCTGGTGTCGCCGGTGTAGGTCGGCGTCAAGCCGCCGTCAGGTCCCGGCAGACTGTAAGAGACATCCCCCTGCTGAAGACCGACGGTCACCGCTCCTTGGCTGATGGTGGCCTCCGTTTGGCCGGTGCTGGAGGCGTCGACGTTTTGATCCACCTGGCCGCCGATGCCGTCTTGATTGAGAATGTAGGCCGTGGCTTGCATCCCGTCGCTGGCGGCGTCGCCGCTATAGTCGGCGTCTTCGCTCCCATCTTCATCACCGCTTGCGCCAGACGAATCGTCATCGCCTTGATCGCCCAGCAGATAGAAATCGGGCTGGTTGTCGCTCTGGAGTTCGATCTGGATCGTCTTGTCCCAGGCGGGGCCATCGACTCCCAGGGGAATGGCGATGAGTTGAACGCTGGACCAGCCGGCTGGAATGGTAATGGTGTATTCGGTCGCGGTATCATCATCGGTATCGGTGTCGTCGGAAGTCCCATCGCCGGAGACCAAACCCCCGAAGTTGCCGAGTCCCTCGAAATCGAAGTCGACGCCCGGCTGCGCGGCGTCGGTCAGCGATGAGTTGATCGTGAACGTGATGTTGACGGCGCCCGAGGTGTACTGCTCGCCGCGGCTGAATACGAAAGTCGCGGTATCCGTCCCGGTGTCGCCCTCGGTGGCGCTTGCGCATATTGGTCGGTGGCGGTGACGGTGAGCGACGATTGCTCCAGCCCGACTTTGACCAAGTCGACGGGCATCCAGCCGATCTGATACGGGCCGTTTTGCCCGCCGTAGCTCGGCATGCCGGCGCCACCGCCGCTTTCCGAGCTACTACTGGCCCAACTACCGGCAACGTCTTGGCTGCCGCCATAGGATTCGTCGAGAGAAGAGCCTGAGGAAGTAACAGGGTCTGGCGTCCACAGCAGTTGGATTCCTTGCAACGGCGGCAGTCCGTCGTCGACGTCGCTATTCGCGTTGTCCGTGAGCGCGGCGCCGGTGAGGGCGGCATAGAGCGAATTCAATTGCGAAGCATCGAGCAAGGTCGAGCCGCTGATGACCGGCTGTTGGCGGTCCGGGTCGAGCCAGACTTGTACGTCGCTGGAGTCGAAATTCAGCTCATACATGCCGCCGGCGCTCTCGGGATCGATGCTCCCGAGTTGAAGCTGAAACAACGCGCCGGGGGTCGTGCGATAGGCGTCGCTCGGATCATTGTCCTGGTCGGTATAGGTCGTGCCATCCGGCGCGACGACGGTGAGACTGCCTTGAACCACAGTCAGATTGGCCTTGCTCACGACCACGGATTGATTCCCATCGCCGGAATCGCCACCCGACTCGTCATCCCCGCCCGAGCCGCTTCCGCCCGAGCCGCCGCCGTCCGAGTCGCTGTCGGCAGGTAGGACGTAGTTGAGCGAAAAACTCACGTCCCTAAGGTTATCGCTGGCCGAAATGCCTTCGATATACAGCGTGACTTGCGACGTTATTCCCGTGCCGGGTTGGAACTGAGTTTCGTCGCTTTGTACTTCATCATCCGAATTCGCGTCGCCGTCATCGTCGTCGGTTTCGTCCGTTGAAGTCGTCCAGACTTTGACTTGACTGGAGTCGAAGGTCAGCGTGTAATAGGCGCCGGCATCCGTCGTGGGAGGCAGCCAGAGAGTCAAAGTCGCCTGATCGCTGCTTGCGGATACCGTCGCTCCGGCCGGAGTCGTAATGCCCGGCACGTGAACCGGAACAAAGCCGCCGGGATTGACTACTTGATACCCGGAGAGACCGGGGGATTCTTGTCCGGGAGAAGCGATGGACAGCGAGCCATTCACCACGTCGAAATTGACCGTGTCGAGCGTGAATTGTGCTTGCGGAGCGTTGTCGATTGCCGAATCGTCGACCGGGATCGATGACCAAATCAAACTGATCGAGGCGTCGCCGGTGGAAGTTCCTTCGACGTACAGCGTTGTTTGCTGGCTGGTGGCGAATCGCGTCGCGCCATATGGGCTATATTGATTCAAGCCGACAACCGGCTGCGAGCCATCGGCATCTTGATAGACGGTTATACCACCGGTGAACTCCAAACTGTACGCCCCTCCCTTGGCCGGCGACAGTTCGTTCAAGATCAATGGCACGAGTTGCGGCTGGTTGCCCGCACTATTGATGGGCAGGAGCATGCCCTGCGAGGTGTGAGCCGCCGCGCCGTCACTTTGTCCATCGGTCGGCTCCACTTCCAAAGCGCCCTGGACGACGGTAAGGGCCAATGTGTCGAGCTCGATTGGCGATGAGCCGTCCGCCGAATTCGACCAGTTCAACGTGATCGTGTCATCGCCCACGGACTGACTCGCGGATTCACCCGCAACGTAAATAGTCGAATAATCGCCGGAATTATAATCGAGCCAGCCGTCCGGCAAAGGCGATAGTTGGCCGCCGGTCATCTGGTAAAAGTCAAGACCATCGCCGCTCGTCGCAAGTTTGAAATAGCTGTCTCCGGGTTGTTGGATGTCGATGGAAAGCCAACCTAAGTCCGCTGTGTTCGGATCGTTCAAGTCGGGCGAGTAAACCGGTATGAGTCCGCCGGGGGTTTGGTTTAGGTTATCGGGAACGTTCAATGGCGAAATCATCGTGAGTTGGCCGGTTGCCGTCACATCTATGGTGACGGTCGCGGTATTGCTGACGTAGGGGCCACCGACAATGTCGTATTCCGGATGATTGCTTGGAAACAACTGATCGGTTTGATAAGTGAAACTGTCCGTGCCGACGAATCCCGGATTCGGTGTATAAATCCATTCTCCGGTCGAAGTGTTCCGCGAAAGCGTTCCGTTGTTTGGTTCGGAGATGATGTCGTTTTCGTTCGTAAGGGGAAAGTCCATGCCGCTTTCATAAGAAATCGCCAAGGCGGAAAGCGGTGTCCCACTTGGCGTCGCCAGGCTCAAATCAGCCGCTGTCGGCGCGGCGTAATCCCCATATGCCGCAATTTCCAATCCCTGACTGTCGACATGATCCCATAGTTCGTCCACTTGCCCATAATCGACTTCAAGATAAAGCATCTTCGCGACTATTTCGACTCCATTGCTGCTGACCGTGACGGGAACGCCGTAGACGTCGGGTTGCATCGGCGTGGGAATATTCCAGTCTAGAGTCGCCGTGTTCCCGCCATCGGATGTCACTGTCGGGGCCGGTGGTGGGCTGCTGCCGTTCGCCACGGTAATCTGACCCACGGAATACGACAAGGAATCGTTGCCGGTTCCGCCTAAGGTAATTGCAAGTTCGAAATCGACGTAGGCGGGAAAAGTAGGTTCGTCTCCACCCCATGTGAAAGCCAAGTCCCCGTCCCATGAATTGCCGGTCGCAGTGTCCAACGACTCACCCACTGTATCCGGAGCCGTCGGAATAAGCGCCGCCGAAATCGACGGAATTTGCGCGGAGTTGACCGTGATTGCGAAAGTGTGCGTCGAACTTCCGTTTGTCGCGGACGATGACTGGCTCGAATCATTCGCGGTAGCGCGCACGGTTATGTAGTGCGTTCCGACATCCGCGGCGGTTGGCGTCCAGGAAAAAACACCGCTGCCAGCATCAATACTGGCGCCGGAGGGTAAGCTATCCCCGAACGCGGAACTCGGATCCAGGCTGTAGCCTATGGCGATATTGTCGGAGTCATCATAGGAATCAGTTGGCTCCGAGGCGCTCACCGTAAGTTGCAAGGGGCTGCCAACTGATACTTGTTCACTCGGCAGCGGCTCGATCACCGGTGGGGGCAATGTCGTTGTGACCGAGACTTGCTGGGGGTCGCTCGGATTTCCCATCGCGTCGGTGGCAATCGCGAAATACGTCTCAGAGCCGAGGGTGGTTTGACTCACGCCCGATAACGTCCAGTCGGTTCCCGACTGGATACCCGAACCCAAGAGTGTCGCGTCAGCGAGATCAAGATCGGAAGAATCGTCGTCTGTTTGGAAGAAGGCGACCGAAGCGATGTCGCTTGTTTCGTCGTTCACGTTTTTCGCGATCAGCGAGAACTGGGCGCCGATCTGCACGCTCGAGGCGCTGGCTTTAAGCGAGGCGATCGTCGGAGTCGCGTCGACAAACACGTTGAATGGTTGAGAGACGGATTGACCGAAGCTGTCCGTGGCGACGACGGTAATCGTCGTCTTGCCCGGTTCATCGAAGCTCAGATTCAAGTCGGAACCATTGACATCGGCGTCCACGATGTCTCCGTTAGCGGCGGTCGCCGTATACGCGAGCGTATTGTCGTCGCTCCCGTCGGCGGGCTGTTGCGCCTCGAAATATTCATCGAGCGAAACATCTTGAGAATCCGCGCCTTCGAATACGGCAACGCCGGGGAGTTGCCGCGTCGACGTCGGTGGGCCGACGACGGTAACTTGCAGTTGCGCGGTTGCGGTTTGATCGAAGCTATCTTCCGCTTCGATCGTGATCGTCTGTTCGCCGGATTGCCCGCCGAGAAACTGCAAATCAAGTTGCTGGTTCACAATGGTAGCCGAAACCACGCTCGTGCCGCCGGAAATCACTTTGTATGTTAATTGAGACCCATCGTCTTGCCCGTTACCAGCGAAGTGATCCGTCAAGTCGATTGATTGATACGACGGATCGCCGCCGACCGTGATGTCGTCGAACGGCTCGGTGACCATGGGTGGTGCAGGCGTGACGTTGACCGTGAATGTTTCATCCGCCCAATTGCCATAGGCGTCAGTTGCTCGGACCGTGATCGTAGCCATCCCGAAGTTCGACTTTCGCGGTTTTCAAAAGTTCCGATAGCCCGATTCGTCGTGGTTTCTCCGATTTCGGCGCGTTTCCGGCAACCTTCGGCCTCTCGGTAACATGCAAAAATTGGCAGTTCGGCCGTCAAACTGTGCAAAACCCACGAGAAATCGGCGATTCGAGTGCTAGCAAAAAACGCGAAACTTGAACGAAGACTCCCGGGCTGAAACTTAGAGTCAGTGCGCCGCCCACGACGACCGCGTTCACAAGGCTCGGTTGATCGCTGGCCGCGACGAATGTCAAATCGTCGCCGGTAAAATAATCCGAAATGGCAATTGTCTGCGACGGGGTATCGCCGCTCGACGTCAAGTTCACGTCGGGGATTGATTGCGAGCCGACAGCGGAACCGGAAGCGCCGCTTGCCTGCGGGGCAGCAGCCACCACTCGAATCGCGCCCGCGGCCACGGCGCCATCGGCGTCGTCCGAAAGTCGCAGGTCGAGCGTGCCGGAACTGAACGCGTAATTTCCAAGCAACTGCCATGTTTGGCCGGCGGTCGACGGGCCATCGGGAGGAAGTTGCTGATTGACCTGGACCGTGGTTGGCGTGACGCCGTTGTCGCTTATCGTGAATGGCGCATTCGTGGCAAGATTCGCGCCTGCGGGCCAGCTCACATAAACGTCATAATGCTCGGTCGGATCGAGTCCGGACAGCGTCCACCCGGCCGTCGCATCACCCGTGCCTGCCGCGTGCGTGACGATCGACGCTGACTGATCCTGACTCGGCGTCGTGGCCCAGTCGCTGCCCTGCTGCAAGAAACTGTCGGCCGAAGTGGTGGCGATTTGGCCTACCTGAGCCGCCGCGCTTGGAGTCACGGTAAGCAACATCGTCTGGGTCGTCGATTCGTGGCTTAGCGTGTTGGTAACCACGATCGAAATCGCATACGACTTGGCGGCTTGGCTGTCGGTTGGTGTCCATGTGAGATTCCCTTGCGGCGTGATGGCAGCCCCTTGGGGAGCGCCGTCTGCCAGGCCGAAGGAAAGATACGATGGATCAAAGCCGGGCTCGCTAGCCGTGAGACCGATGGCGAACGGCGCGTCGGCGGCCGCGCTCTGATTCGTAATGCCGAGAATCGAGATAGGCTGGCTGTCGAGTTGAACGTTGAACGTCCGACTGACCGACTGGGGCGCGGCGTCGGGATCGCTGACTACGACCGTGAATTCATAAGACCCCGGAACCACGTTGGCCGGTTTCCAGATGAATTTGCCCGTCGTGGGATCGATCGTCGCGCCGGCGGGCGGGGTCGAGCCGTCGGGATTCGTGGCGGCAAGACTGTAAATCAGTGGATCGGCGCCGGTGGCGCTGGCCGTGAAGGTCAGCGAGCGTCCCTCATCAATGGTCTGGTCCGCGATGGATGCGAGCATGGGCGGAGGCTCGGCCACCGTGACAGCCAATGGGAATTCCACGAAATTCCCCGTGACGGTGTCGGTGGCGCGAATGGTCAGGTTGGCAAGGCCGGTGACTCCGGCCGGTGCGCCGAGCGACAATACGGAGTCCGTGAAATTCGCCGTTACGAGGCTGGATTCAATGTCGGTCGACACGCTGTAGACGAGCGGATCGTCGGCGCCGTTTTCGACGAAGGCGCTGCTCACGTCGAGCGTTGTCGCCGCCGCGCCCGCCGTGATCGTTAGTAACCCGGGTTGTTGAGCGGCTAGCGCGAGCGGCTCAACGACGGTCAGCGGTTGGGTGTAGATGGCGTTGGAGTTGCCGTCCCAGGCGGGGTGGGTCCAGGCGGCGGCGAAGGCGCCGGAGTCGCCCGTCGAGACGGCGGCGCCGCCGGAGTCCTGGTAATTGAACCAGTAATCGGCGCTGTCGGTCACCAACTGGTTGGGGTTGATCGCGTCGAGCCACTGGGCGCTTTGGGCCACGGCGCCGCTGGGGCTGTAGATGGCGTCTTCCGTGCCGAGCGGGTAGGAACCGCCCGAAATGCCATCGTACCAGGTGACCATGAAATAGCCGGAGCCATCGATGGCGACGCCCAGCGGCTGCGAGGTGTTGTCGTCGCCGGGCTGATTGCTATCGACGATGATCGGTGTATTCTCGACCGCCTGGCAAGCCGCTGTGTAGTTCACGGCTTCGACCGAGCCGCCGTTGTCGCCCGTGCTCCAGGCGATCGCGAACTGGCCATTGGGCCCCATGCCGGCGGCCAGCGCGGCCACGCTTTCAGAGCCGGCGACTTCGAAAGCGGTTTGCAGCACGGAGCCATCGGCGGCGAACTCCATCGCATAGGCCGAGCCGGACCAGTTCCAGGCGACCAGGAAGTTGTCGTTGGCGTCCATGACGACCGACGGTTGTGATGCGCCCAAGCCGACGACTTGCACGACGCTGCCGCTCGCGGCGCCGCTGGATGAGAACTGCTCGGCGTAAACGCCATCGTTGCCCGATGTATCATCGCCATACCACGCAATGACATAGGCCCCGTCCGATCCAATAGCTACCGAGGGCTCCGAGGCCGCCGTTCCGGAAGGATTGACTTGTTGAACCGCGCTGGTGGAAGTGGGACCGCCGGCCGCGCCGCTATACGCGGCGAACTGTTCCGCGTAAACGGAACCGTTATCCCACCAGGAGACCACGAACTTTCCGGCGCCGTTCATGGCGATCGAGGGCGCGCCGCCATAGCCGCCCACGGTTTGGGCGATCAAGAAGTTGCCTCCCTCGGCGACGCCGGAGGGCGAGAAGGCTTGGCCATAAATGCCGGCCGCGCCGGTTTGCGAGTCAACTCCGTACCAAGCCGCGATATAGTCTCCAAGCGCGTCGCTGGCGATGGTGGGCGTCGATTGGTTGGAGCCTGTGTTCAAGGTGGCCGGATTGGTCGCGTCGCTCGTTACATCGACATTGAACGTTTGGGCGGCGCTTTCGCCGAGCGAGTTGGTCGCCATGACCGTCACGGGATAGACGCCGGTCGGCAGGTTGTTCGTTCCGATCCACATTTGGCCGCTGTTGGGATCGATGTAAACGCCGGGAATCGACGTATCCACGCTGTAGTTGACGCCAATCGAACTATCGGGGCAGTTCGCTTGGGCGTCGAATGAGAGCGCGCTCCCATCCGTGACCGATTGGTCTGAAATGGGCTCGAAGACGGGCGTCTCGTCGATCACGCCGATTTCGAGCTGCATGCTCGCCGTGCTGAATCCGTCCGATACGGATATCGTGAACGTGTAATTTCCCGAGTTCTGAGTTCCGGGAGTCCAAGTAAATGTCGCGGTATCATTGCCGCCGGAGTAAGAAACGCCCGCGCCCGTGACGTCGGGCGAATCCGAGGAAACCGTAAAATTGAAATTATCCATTTGCGGAATCGAGTCGCTCACATAGAGCTGGACACTCGCTGTCTGATCTTGCTCGACGTCGGGATTGCTTCCGTCGATACTCAGGTAAGGTTGCGAAGCCGGATCGGAGATGTACTGGATCGCACTGCCGCTCGCGCCCGTCGTTAGATCGGTGACGGAAATCAAAATCGTGTCGGTTCCGCCGTCCGGATCACCGTAGCTGTATTCGAGATTTTGCAGATCGTTGTTGAGGTTCGACGCCGTGTCTTGAAGCACCAAAGTCGTGCCGCCTTGGCCCGTGAGGGGTGACCACAACGAGCCCCCTTCGTTTCCAGTAACCTGCAAAGTCAATTCCAATTCATCGCCGGTGAGATCGTCGAGGAAGATGCCCGGATCGACTTCGCCGCCATAACTGCCGGAAACACCGCTCGTAACAGAAATGCTTGGCGGCGGGATGTCGATCCCGACTTCCGACGAGACGATACCTCCGTAGCCGGAACCGGTCAGATCATCGACACTCACGGTGAGTGTGTCGGGGTTGATCGAGCCAAAGCTTTCCTGTTGATAGGTCAGTCCGTCGAGAGCATTGTTCAAGTCGGCAACCGTGCCCTCGATCGTGAAGCTTTGGCTATTGTTGCTTCCTTCGTCGAACGTTATTCCACTGGTATCCGCCAGATCGAGGTTGCCGTAATTATCGGAAAGAGCGACTTGTAAGATGCTCACAGCGGAATTGGAATCGCCGACCGTGATGGCGGAGCCGTTCGCCGCTGAAAAAGTTACCGCGCCGCCGGCATCGCCGCCGAAGGCCGCCATCACTTGGTCGCCCGGCACACTTAGACTCGGCGGCGTTAGGACAGTAATCGACACGCTAGAAGTTGTGGTATGGTCCGTGCCATCGGCTGAGCCGCTCAAGTCGTCGGCGGTGATCGACAGCGTGTCGCTGCCGTAAAAATCCGGGTCGGCCGTATAATAAAGACCATCCAGCGCTTGATTGATGAGCGACTGATCGCCCTCGATCGTGAGCAAGCTCGAACCTTGCCCGGAAACATTCAGACTGGAGTCGACGTTCCAGCCCAAGTTCAAGATCCCGTTCGCGACGGAAAGCGTCACGGAGAGGTTCGTAACATCCGGATCGTTGACGGTGATGGCGCTGCCGCCACTACTCGAAAACGATATCGGAACGTCTTCATCGCCGGTTTGGCCGCTCGGCGCTGATGCTCGGGCCAATGCTGTAGACCATCGAATCGGTCGTGGCCGACGAAGAATAGTAATTCGAGTCCCCGCTATAGCTGGCCACGATAGCTTGATCGCCAACCGGCAGGCCCGAAGTCGAGAAGCTGGCCATGCCCGTGTCGTCGAGACTATAAGTGCCGAGATCGGTGCTCGTGGTTTCGTCGTAGAAGTCCACCGAGCCGGTTGGGACGCCCCCGTAGGAGTTCGAAACCACGGCGGTGAGCGTTAATGGCTGGCCGTACGCGGAAGGATCGGGCTCGCCGCTTGCGAGGATCGTTGTCGGAGCGTATTCGACTTCTTGCGTGAGCGAGTCCTGGCTTTCGTCCCAGTTCGAGTCGCCGCTATATGTGGCGACGATCGAATGATCTTCGGCAATGAGATTGCCGACTGAAAGACTGGCGTCGCCATTGCCGTCAAGGGTGGCCGTCCCCAAGTCTTGTCCCGTCGTTTCGTCGTAGAAGTCGACCGAGCCGGTGGGAATGCCTGACACCCCATTGCTAGCGCTGACGACGGCGGTGAACGTCACGTTTTCGCCGTAGATCGATGGATTAGGCGTGCTGCTCGAGAGGGTCGTTGTCGTGCCGTAGTCCACTTCCTGTGTCAACGAGTCTTGGCTGCCGTACAGGTTCGAGTCGCCGCTGTAGGTGGCGACGATCGTATGGTCTTCGACCGAGAGATTGCTGGTGGAAAGATTGGCGTCGCCATTGCCATCGAGGGCGACGGTTCCCAGGTCCTCACCGGTTGTTTCGTCATAGAAATCGACCGTGCCGGTGGCGACGCCACCATAGCTTCCTGAAACCGCGGCCGCGAACGTAACCGATTCGCCATAGACGGAAGGATTTGGAATAGAGCTTGTCAATACCACCGACGACGTGGCATAAACATCTACCTCCAACGACGCGTTGCTACTCTCGAAACCGCCCTCGCCATTGTATGTGGCGACGATCTCGTCATCTCCGACACCAATATCGCCCGTTGCGAGCCCCGCGTATCCGGAGCCATCGAGTTCGACCGAGCCATAATCCACGCCGGTCAATTCGTTGTAAAAGTCAACCGAACCGGTCGGAACGCCGCCGTAAGAGTAAACAAACGCCTCGAGATTGGCCGTTTGGCCGTATGCGAACGACGTTCCATCGGGCGAAGAAATCGATATTCCTGTCGGGGCACTGACTTGCTGATCGAACGAAGCGTTGCCAGACGCGAAATACGAGTCCCCGCTATAAATCGCTTCGATCGACTGATCGCCAACGCCCAGATTGGAAGTCGATAAGCTCGCCGTGCCCGTGCCGTCGAGTTCAATCGAGCCCAAGTCCTGCTCCGTGCTCTCGTCATAAAAATCGACCGATCCGGTGGGCGTGCCGGAGCTACCACCGGCCGCGCTCACCGTGGCCGTGAATGTGAGGTAGTCCCCGTAGTTCGCCGACGAGCTCGATGTTTCCGCCGAGACCACCACCGAAGCCTGATCGATCTCTTGGACAAACGAATTGCCGCCATCGACGTAAGAATCGCTCGAGCCTCCCAGGAAATTTCCGTCGCCGCTATAGGTGACTTCGATCGTGTGATCGCCGACGCTAAGGTTGGGGAGAGTCATGCTGGCGTCGCCGCTGCCATCGAGAGACGCGGAACCCAGGTCCTCGCCGGTCGTCTCGTCGTAGAAATCGACCGAGCCGGTCGGCGTGCCTGCATATCCGCCATAGGCGGCGACGTTCGCCGTGAGCGTGACCGGTTGGCCATACACCACGTCATCGGCCGAGGAGGCGAATTGCACGCTCGCGGCAGCTTGATCGAACTCTTGATCGACCGACGCGCTGCTGGAATCGAAGTTCGAATCGCCGCTATAGGTGGCGACGATCGTGTGATCGCCGGCGTTCAACAAGTCGGTGGTGAGCGTGGCGTCGCCGTTGCCGTCGAGCGTTTCAGTTCCCAGGTCCGTGCCGGTGGAACTATCAACAAAATCCACCGTGCCGGTCGGGGTGGCGTCATATCCGTCGGCCGGCGTCACATCGGCCGTGAAAACCACAGTCTCTCCGTAGCCCGACGCGGATATCGAAGTATCCACGACCACCGAAGAGGCGTGCATCAGTTGACGCGCTTCAAGGGACTCTAGAACCGCTCGCCGGCTCTGGGGGCGGGGCCGCCGCTTGACACGAATCTCGAGCCCAAGAACGCGGGCGGTATTCCTCCAAGAGCGAGGTGAAAGCCGCATCGAACGTCTCCCTGCGAAGAGATGGCTCGTGAGTTCGAAAAGACCCCGGAAACGCCAAAGGCACAGCGCTACCGCGCCGACGCCGCGGCATTTTCGTCATTACCAGGCGAAGCAAAACGGGTTGATAAAAAGAGAGCGCCATCCGTGGAGGGGCAGTGCGTGAATGCGCCGGTCTACCCCGCTGGAGCGGAGAATTTAGAATCCCCAGTTAAGGAATGCAATCTTCCACGCCTTTCCAATCGGGGGGTGTTAATCCGCATAACTAATTCTGGCAAAAGAGCTTGCGCAGCAACAAAATATTTTTTTAGGGCGATTAGGCGTATAGTGCGGACAATGCTCCGTCGTTGGCTCTTTCGCGCGCTGCCTCACTGAAAGCTGGCCTATTTCGCGGCGAATTGCATCCGCCGTCGACCGGGATACCGAGCGACGTCATGCCGCAGGCTCATTCCGCTTCCGAATATTTGGTCGAGGCTTGTGAACAAGAATTTGGCTGCGATGATTGGTGACCGTCGCGGAGAACGCTGAGAACAATGCCGCGAGAACTCTCTCCGCCGCCTTTTTCCCCTTCGTTGCCGTGAACGCCGATGGCGAAATTCCTCGTGACTTGGGAACTGGGCGGCGGACTGGGGCACCTCGGCGGCCTCAAGCCGATCGTCGGCGAGCTCGTTCGTCGCGGGCATCGGGTCGACTTGGCCCTGCGAGATCTGACGCATGCTGGCCGGGTGTTCGGCGATGTCGACGTGTCGTATTGGCAGGCGCCCTTTTCATTGCCGCGGCAGGCGCCGGGAATGGACAAGCCCGAGACGTTTGGGCAGATGCTGGCGAACGTCGGTTTCGGCGACTACGAGCGGCTTTCGATCGGCGCCGCGGCTTGGCGATCGATCTTTCAAGCGACAAAACCGGACGTCGTGCTCTTCGAACATAGCCCCATGGCGCTGCTCGCGGCCCGAGAGCATGAGTTTCGCCGCGTCGTGATCGGGGTCGGGTTTTCGTGTCCAACGACCGAGCCGGATTTGCCTCGCCTGCGTGCCCAGGCGTCGGCCAATCCGCCGGACCCCGCCGCCGACGGAAGGGCCCTCGGAAATGCGCGCCAATTACTCTTGGCCCGTGGCCAGCCGCCACTGGAAAGCCTTGCCGATCTTTATCGTCAGGTCGATGCCACGCTACTTTGCACGTACCCGGAGCTCGACCATTTCGGGCCGCGATCGGAGATTCGCTATTATGGATGTCAGCCCGACGCGTTCGGCAAGCCGTTTCGCTGGCCGCCCGGCGATGGCAAGCGGATTTTCGTTTACCTGAAGCCATTTCCCGCGCTCGGGGCCCTGCTGCAATGCTTGGCCACATGGCGCTTTCCGACGGTGGCTTATCTCGATCGCTTCGATCCCGCGCTCGAGCGGCGTCATGCTACCGTGAACTTGCATTTCCATCGCGAGCCGCTCGACATTTGCCAAGCCGCGGCCGAGTGCGACTTGGCGATTCTTAACGGCGGGCACGGAACGCTCGCCGCGATGCTGCTCGCCGGCAAGCCCTCCTTCCTGCTACCGCTCTACTGGGAACAGCTCATGCAAGCTCGCCGAGCGCGTCAGGAAGGTTTTGCGGACCTCGCCGACCCAGGCAACCCAACGGCCGTGGAAACGAAACTGCGACAAGTGCTCGCGTCGCCCACATATGGCGAAGCCGCCCGGGGCTTCGCCGAGAAGTACGCCACCCACGACTCCGCCGCCACCTTGCGAGAACTGGCGGATGATTTAGAACGCCTCGCGGGTGCGTCGAGGCAATGAAGGATGGCCGATTTCAAGTCGCTCGACATCCAACCGCCAGATGTTCGGATCGGCCCGTTTATGCGAAAGTGGCCGGAGAACTCACCGCGAGAACTGAGAAGTAGTGATCGAGTGCGGGCGATAAGCGAATTGAGATCGCGGCTGGAGTCGCCCGCAAACCGACGAGCGAGGGGGCGTCATGATTGCGCTGCATGATTTCATCACGGCGAGTCGGCAGATTCTGGCGGACGAGGTGCTGCTTGTGTAACTCCGTGGTGGTGCGCCTCGTTTCGAGCAGGGTTCCTACCGGGGAGCTTTTTGAATTTCCGCGTACAGACGCGCCCAACCGGTTAACGCCCGGCTCCGAGCGATCGGCCGCCGGGCGTTTGGCGTTTCGGGCCTTTCGCCGCAAGGATTTGCGACGACCCCGCCGCCGCTCCCGGCGATCTCCGTTTCGAGAGAGATCAATCGGGGTCCGAAGGGAACCCCCAAGGTTCCTTTCGGACCCTCGAATCTCGATCCAAAACTCTCCAAATCTCTGGTTAACAACCCTCTCAGAGTTAACAAGCCGTTCCCTTTCGGACCCTCGTTTCGTCATCTCGAACTCGCGCCGGGTAGGTTAACAGAGAGAGGCATCGCGCACTGCTCGCGATGCCGAATGCTCCCGCCAGACAGCGCGCCCGTCGCCAAGCGAAGGTCGCTGTGGGCCACTCCACTGCAATTTTGCAGAAAGCGAGCCGCCCCATGCGACCGATCGACGATCCGACCTTCCTGACGCCCGACGAGCGTCTCTCCGAAGTGGCCGGCATTTTCGCGGCCGGCGTTCTCCGCTTGCGTGCCAGTTCGTCGCTTCCCGCCGCCGATCCCGCCCCGGAAATCTCGCCGGAATCCTGGCCGACATGCCTTGAGGTTCCCGCCAAAACCGTGCTCAGTGTCCACCTGGGTTAACGGTTTTCGAGAACTCAAACCAAGGAGAGACGCATGGAACTGAACGTGGGCAAGGAGCTCGCCGCGCTCCAGCGGATGAGCGTGAGCGAACTGCGGGCCAAGCACGCCGAAGTGTTCGGCGAAGCAACGAACGCCCGCCATAAGCAGTGGCTCGTGTGCCGGATCATCTGGCGAATACAGGCGCAGGCCGAAGGCGACCTGTCGGACCGCGCCCGCCAGCGGGCCTCCGAACTGGCTAACGACGCGGACCTGCGTTCCTCCGCCCCCAAGGCAACCGTCCGCGCCGTCGGCGCCCGCGCAGCGCGTCGCAACGACGACGCTCGCCGTGGCTGGCGATGATCGCCTACCCATGCCGGGCGCGGTCATCACCCGGCGGTACAAGGACCAAACGCTGGAAGTCCGTGTCCTGCCCAAGGGATTCGAGTTCGAGGGCCAGGTCTACAAGTCGCTCAGCGCCGTGGCCAAGAAGATCACCGGCGCCCACTGCAACGGCTATTACTTCTTCCGCCTCGGCGGGCAAGGGAGCCCCAAATGAGCAAGGCCAAGACTCGGAACCAACCGGCGGCGTCCCCGCAGATTCGCTGCGCGATCTACACTCGCAAGTCGACCGACGAGGGCCTCGAAAAGGAATTCAATTCGCTCGACGCCCAACGGGAATCGGGCGAGGCGTATATCAAGAGCCAAGAGCACGAAGGCTGGCGGTGTCTGCCAGACAGGTACGACGACGGTGGTTTCACCGGCGGCAACATGGACCGGCCGGCGCTCAAACGCCTTATGGCGGATATCGAGGCCGGCAAGATCGACAGCGTCATCGTGTACAAGGTGGACCGGCTCAGCCGTTCGCTACTCGACTTCGCCAAGATCGTGGAAACCTTCGACCGGCATCAGATATCGTTCGTCAGCGTGACGCAGCTCATCAACACCGCCACATCGTTGGGTCGGCTGATGCTCAACGTCCTGCTTTCCTTCGCCCAATTCGAGCGCGAGATCATCTCCGAACGGGCGCGGGACAAAATCGCCGCCGCCCGCCGCAAGGGAAAATGGTCGGGCGGAATGCCGCTGCTCGGATACGACGTGGACACGCAGGGGTCGAAACTCCTGGTCAACGAAGACGAAGCGGCTCGCGTGCGGGCCATCTTCGAGTTGTACCTGGAGCACCAGTCGATGATCACGACGGTCAAGGAAATCGACCGGCGGGGCTGGGTCAACAAGCGCTGGACGACCCGCAAGGGGCACGATCGGGGCGGCAAACAGTTCACCAAAACCAGCCTGTACAAACTGCTCACCAACGTCGCCTATGCCGGCAAAATCAAATACAAGGACGAGGTCCACAACGGCGAACACGCGGCCGTAGTGAACGCCGACATCTGGCAGCGGGTGCAGTCGCTGCTGGGTCGCAACGGTCGCACGGGCGGCGCGGAACAAGTTCGTGCGCTGCTCAAGGGCCTTCTGCACTGCGTTCCGTGCGGCTGCGGCATGTCTCCCACGCACTCAACCAAGAACGGCAACAAGCGGTATCGCTACTATGGTAACTGTTAAGCATTTCCTCTTTCCCGAAATTGGGTTTTCGGTCACATTGATTGGATCATGGATGATCGAGATCGACGGATCGCCGAGTTGGAAGCGGAAATCGCCCGGTTGCTGGCGGAGAATATCACGCTGCGCAAGCGCGTCGAGCAACTCGAACAGCAAGTCCAAAAGTTTTTGCAGCGGCGCAAGAAAACCCGCTCGGCCAGCGATGCGCGGCGTGGCGAACAGGATCGCCGCCGCAAGCAGTTTCGCAAACATCCGGGCAGCTTTCGTCCAGAGCCGCCGCCCGGCACGGTATTCATCGAACACGATGTGCATCCGCGAGAGTGTCCGCATTGCGGCGGCCACGATCTGACCGCCACGGCGAGTTCGAAGACCATGAGATGGCGGAGATTCCAGAGCCCAAGCTCGAATGGCATCGGTATCGCCGTCATACCTACCGTTGCGAACATTGCCAAGCCACCTGCCAAGGACGCGGCGACTTGGAACTGCCCGGCGCCCACATCGGGCCACGCGCTGCGCTTGTTGGTCTGCTACGCGCGGGTTCACCTGGGCATCTCGCTCGGCAAAACGCAACACTTGCTGAAAGACTTCTTTGGTCTTTCGGCCAGCCGGGCCGGATTGCTCGGCCATTTGCGTTGGGGCGGCGCTTTGTTCGAGCCGGTGGTCGACAAACTCTGGGAACTCTTGCGCAATTCGCCGGTCGTGCAAGGCGATGAGACCGGTTGGCGGATCGACGGACTGCCCGCGTGGGCCTGGTGTTTTCGCGACCCGCGCTTGGCATTGTTCCTGATCGATCGTCATCGCAATCGGGCCGTGCTCGAGCGAGCGTTGGGCACATCGTTCGCGGGCACGCTGGTCAGCGATTTTTATGCGGTCTACAACCGGCTCGACTGCCGCAAACAGCGCTGCTTGGTCCATTTGCTTCGCGAGTTGCACAAGCTGCGCGAGACGTTGCCGGCGGCGAGTGCGCGGGCCTTCATCCAGCCGTTGATCACGCTGTTTCAAGACGCGATCCGGTTGGGCCACGAGCGCAAGTCGCTCGGCAAAAAAGCTTTCAACGCGGCCCGACACGAGATTCAAAACCGTTTCGACACGTTGATGCTCGAGACTGCGCGTGCGGCATCGCGAATGTTTGCGAATCTGGCGCCGGCTGTTCAAGCACTGCGACGAATTGTTCACCTTCCTCGACGATGCGAATGTTCCGGCCGACAACAACGGAACCGAACGCGACATCCGAAGCCTGGCGGCGGCGAGGAATGATGGCGGCACGCATCGGACCGAATGGAGCGCGGCGGCGTTCGCCCGAATCAAGAGCGTGATCGCGACCGGCGCGAAAAACGGTTTGAGCTTCGCAAGGTATGGAATCGAAGTCGTGCGCGCTAAATTGCAAGGCAAGACCCTGCCGCTGCCGATCACCAATAGCAGTTAAAACATCCGCCACGCGACCCATCCCCGGAAACCCCTCGCCCGCGATCCCCGCCAATATCGCCACCGCCCCCCCCGCGCCCAGGCCACGCCACGGCTTAACAGTTACTCGAACATTTGGATTCGCGCGATGCGCGGGGGCGAACCGAATGATCGGTCACTCTGAAACGTTGACTGGGAGCTCATCGATAGCGATTTCGACGGCGTGTCCGCCGGGAGCGTCCGTGTAAAGCTTGAACGTTGCGGAAAAACTCATTTCTCCGGGCGCAATGACGAAAAAAGAGTTCAAATCGATCGTCCACGTTTTCTGCTTGCCCTTTTCCAAGCGTGTCCGCGCGAACTGCCCGCCCCATGGGATACTCTCAAAAAGCTCTCTCGCTTCCGCGGTCATCTCGCACGCGCTGTTATCGCCACGACGTCGCAGCGCAATCGTCATGTACTTGTTCGGGAGCCTTCCCGCCAGTTCGTTGCATGAAAACGCATGTTCGTCGTCGTTTCGTATCGTGATGGAAAGCGGTATCTTTTGCCCGACCCGGCATTTGTCCGGAACGGAAATGACAACCGTTGCTCCGTCCCTTGTTGCTTTTTCCGTGTTCATCTTGTGCTCTCCCGTTGTCTCGCAAAATGCCGGTCGAATATCATTTGCCGAAATCGAGACGCAGACTAAAAGAATCAACTCGGAAAACTGACGCATATTTGCCGAAGAACACATAATCCACCTTACGTTATAGTCCTCGAAATAACTCGGAAGGCGGTTTGCCCTTAGCAATTTCCGGGACAATTTACCACCTTGACGGGAGTTGACTGCCATTTTTGCGACCATGTCGGCGGCGTCCTGTCAATCGCCCACGGATTTGCGTTCGCCAAGGGGTTTCTGATCGCCCAACCCGCCGCGCCAAGTTGGGCACACGCGGAGGAACTCCACGAAGCGCTCATCAGCGAAACCCACGCACTGGCCTCGGCGCCCGGCGGGTCGGGAGCGGGCTTAAACATGATGTACATTTTATAGAAATCGCCGACTATGGATTGTGTCCTGCCGGCGACACCAAACGCCGGCGTATCGCCAACGGATTGTTCGGTCTTCCCGTCAGCCGGATATGGCGGCGTGCCTGGGCTGGAGTCGGAGGTGTATGGCCAGGGCGCGTTGTTTGTGAGCATGCCGCCTGTGTTCATTTCTTTGCACACATTGTTCGGCAACTCAGCTAGACGCGAGCCGCCAATCAACTGACCAAATTGCCATTCCGCGGCATTAAAATCAAAACCCGCAGGCAGCCCGACCGACGCCGCAAAAATGGCGCCGGGCGTGTTCGCGCCGTTGGCATCAGTAAGCCATATCTCGAGTGGTTTCGCCGGCTTTGACGGGTTGAAGTCCCAGACACCGACTCGCGGCGGATTGGATCCCGCTGGAAAGCGAACGACCGGATCCTTGACGTTGAGCGTCGCCGATCTTGTGCACTGCTTGGCGCCAAGTTTGAAATCGACGGTCACTGCTCGGCCGTCCCCAACGTCGCCCCAATAAAACTGAACGGTATCTTTCGTCAGATCTCCGGCGGATAGATTTGTCAGCGTTGCCTTATTCTCGGTGACGTCGTAGCTCTTGAATACGCTTCCGGGCAACGACCATTGGATATTCGTTGGCGTGCCCGCCTCGCAAAAAAGCTTAAGGTTAATCTGCGCGCCCGGAAGCACGTTCCTAGTGATATTCGTGATGTCCGACCCTGTAGCCCAGCGGATCGAGCAATCGTTACAATCGGGTGGTGGCGGCGGGCTTGGGCTGGGCGAGGGCGTGTGGCGAGCACGACCGTCGAGCCCGGCCGCGGCCTTTGCGGTCGGCCGCTGGGCGAGACATGCGTCGCCAGGGCCGGCCAAGCCAAGCCGAACCGGTTCGCGTACCAAAATTCGTCGCGAACTCGGTTCATTTGCACCATCGCCCGGTCGGCTTCGACGCTCGGGCGGTCGGCTTCAAAGAGCGTCCAGGCCCGTGCCCAAAGGCCCTCGGGATGGTCCTCGAGCGAGCCGGCCGAGCGGGCCCGGCACTGCTCGACCCAGTCGGCCCACACCGAATGCGTGAAATTCTTGCGGGCCAGACGCAGTTGGTTGGCGAGCAGGTTTTCGCCCGGGGCCGTGTAGCTCTCGAACTTCGATTGGAAGCGATGCGCCACGACCGCCGCCGGATCGTGCAGAATCGAAACGCGGCAACTGGGGGCGTACCCGCTTTCGTAAACGCCGAGCGGTGTGTCGCGACTGTTGCTGATCGTGATTGTCAACTGACCCTCTTTCGCCGTTTGCACGGTTTTTACGAAAGGCAGCAGACCGCACCGTTTTTCGCGGACCGGGAACTGCTCATCGTCGGCTCCTGTCGTGATCCTCGATCCAGCGATCGAAGTCGGCCTCGGCCAGCAGGGCGTTGAGTTTTTGATAAAATGGATGGCCGTCGGAACGCGGCAAGTTGTCATCCGCGATGAAACAACGACTCCTGCCGCTGCTTACGTTTGCCCATCGCCATGCGTGTCCACTGCTGAACCCCGGTCGTTCCATCAAAGCTCCGCCGCCGCGAGTTTAATGGCCGCGCGGGAGAAGCGAATATCTAAACAGGCTGCTAGGCAGCTCTTGAAAAACCGGTAATCGGATGCGAAGCCCTCCACGAGTTTGCCTGCGCAGTGCGCCGATACGAGCGCAAGACACTTCCTATAGTGTTCGTTCGCGACATCGCACCTACTTTGGCATTGGCTCCGCCGAACTCGGATTCACCGGCCCGTAGAACTGGACCTTGGTTCTTAGAGGATTCTCGCCATCGAGAAATGTCTGGGCGCGCCACAACGCAGCGCCGTATTTTTGCAGTGGAATACAGTTTGTTAAGATATCTCTCACTGTCTCTCTCGTCGCATCAATATGCACGAGTGTCACATTATCGTCAAACTCTGTTCCGAGGACGCCGAAGTCCATAGGTCCAAAACCAGGGAGACGGGTTCGGATCGTGAAGGCCAACTCCGATGCAATTCCTTCGTATTTGACATCTATGCGCTGTTCGAGCGAGTAGTCTTTAATCGTCGAAAGCTTTGTGTCGATAATGTGCAATATCTTAGCGTTTCTTTTGTTTGCTGCGACTGATAAGCCCGGACATGCATGCTCAAGCTTGGACGTAAGCTCTTTCGCAGTCTTGATTTCTTCGTCGTCTTTAATCTCGACGTTTTCGAATCGCGAACCGTTGCGCGGCAAATCATTAAGTGTTTCAAAAGTGGCATAACAGCCAAGGGCACTCGCAACGTCGATAGCGTAGCTTTGCCAGTAAATATCCTGATGTTTTGGGGTCCATTTCATTTTCGGAGTATCTCCAGAAGAAAACTGCGATGCCAAAAACAACCACACGATTACCGAGACCCGAATAATGAAACGCATCGCCGACCTCAGAATATGATGACTTACCAGATGACTTGGATGTTGTTGGGCGGTGTCGCAATTACCTTCCGATTCACCACGCCGGTCGTGTATTTACGGCTTGTGTGAAAATTGATGAAAACGCGAGGTCCTGCAGACGAGCACAATGCTCGCCGAAGAGCCTATCCGAGAACGTATGAAAGCATGCGATTTTGCAGGCGGTTTCGATTCTTGTCGGCGATTTCAATGCGGGCGCCGGGTTGTCGGATAGGCTCAAGTTGTCTGATTAGGCGACTTAGAGAAAACGCGTTATGAATGGATTCATGACGGGCAAGGCTCCGGCACGTATCGGTTTCCTGTTGGTCGCCCCATTGCCCTGTCCATGTCGGATGGATACGATCGACGATCCTTGTATCTGTCGACGCCGACGAATCGTACAGTACCCATTCACCATTAAATTCCGCGCACCATGCGGTATGCCACAAACAACTCCTTAATGGCACCCAGCAACTCGGACCGGCGCCCGGTGTATCTTGTCCAGGCATGAACATGATATACATCTTGAAATTGATGTTGTAAAAGGACTGCGAGAATCCGGCGAGGCCCGTAAAAGGGGAATCGTCGACTCGGTAAAGCTGGTTACCGGTATTATATGGAGGCTTGGCAGGCGTACTATTACGACCGTTAATCCTTTGGTTCTCGAAGCACGCTTACCGCCGGCTCCATTCGGTCTTGCGGCGTTTCCCGAAGAATTGAATTCGCGTCTCCGGGCGTTCGACATCGTACAACTTCGTTGTGGCTCGCCAAATCGTGATGTTGTAGCCGTCGAGCGGCACGCTGTTCGTGAAAATGTCTCTCACGATCTTGTCCGTCGCATCAACCTTGATTTCTGTCATTATGTCGTCGAAGTTATCCCCAATAGCGCCGGATCGCACGGGCGAAAGATTGTTTATCTGCTCGCGAAGCGCGACGCTCAACTCCGAAGCGGGACCTTCGTATTTTAACGACACTCGTCGATCGAGCGCGTAGTCTTTAAGATGGAGTAATTTTTCATCCGTGACGTGTAGTATTTTAGGATTATTCCTGTCCTTGTAAATAATTAATCCAGGCACATCCTTTGAAACTTTCACGATGAATTCTTCGACCGAGCTTAATTCTTTGTCGTCAAAAAAAAATCCATCCGTGCCGAAGGTTGTGCCGAAGCGCGGAACTCCTCGCGAAATTTCGGCTTCCTCAACTGTGGTATGGCAACCGAAGAAGTACGCCACATCAGTCACGTACATTCCCCAGAAAACCTTCCTCATCGTCGGTTTCCATTTCATTTGTTCGTCCTCTCCGAGCAATTTATTCGTCGCGCACAGCATCAACAACAGAAACAACACGACGCGTAGACGTACTCGCATAAATCACCTCGTTATCGAATGTTACCATAAGACTTGAACATTGTCCGGAGGCGTCGCAATCACGTGACGGCGTACTATTCCGACCGAAAGCGGATGGCCTCCAACATACACGAAGATGGTCTGGAACGCATCAAAAGCTTGCATCGGCATGGGGGCCGCGGACGGCCAGCGTCGTGCGATGGTGCTGTTCTTTGCAACATTGACCGGCGCCGGGTCTTTGTCGCTTATGGTTCCCACGGGATCTTGATATGACCCGTTCGTGGCAATTGTCTGATTAATATTAACGGGCTCAATCTGGGTCGGGAGTCGCTCGGCGACCTGAACCCCCGCGTATACCGCGTTGAGTGGAGCGCCGAATTGATCAATGACTCGAATAGTCAACCATTGGGCATAATATGTCCATAAATGGACGAAATTCGCGGGAAGCGGGTCCGAGAAGGTCGGGCTCGTCGTGGCGTTCGCCGCCTGATTGACTCCAGCCACGGCGCCGTCCGCCGAGACGGGCACGACGGCGGTGGGGACCACGACCGTCGCGAAGATTTTCGCGCAGATAGCGTCGCCGCGAGTTGCCAGTATCAGGCAATCGTTGCTCTCCGATGGATTCGGAGTGGCTTGCCTTCCCAGCACGTCGAAGGTAATTGTGCCGTCGCCATGAGTTATAATATTAGCAATTGCGATGCGCTCCGGATGATCACCGCCCGGCTTAATGGTAATGGAGTTCACCGCGGAGCTTGGAACGACTGTGGCCTTCGACGATGCTTTGATCTGAAGCGGCTCAGGAGCAATCGTAAAACCTGTAACGACGAGCAAAGACTCAAAAGTAACGGTGACCGCCGTCAGCGTAAACGTCGCCGAGCGTCCGCCGCAAGATGCTTTGATCGAATAAACTCCCGCAATAATCGGCGTCAGGGTCGCGGTAGGCCCTGGCGGGAGCTTCGGAAGGTCCGAGCCATCAGGCTGCTGCGCGATAGTCCACGTCGGCATTCCGGACGGAAAATCGTTGTCGGGAGATGAGACTGCTCGCAATTTAATCGTACTTCTGGCGCAGATTATCGCGCTGTCGGAAATAACCGGACTCGAACCGTCGACGATAATCTTGCTGATAGCCTGCACGGTGACCGGCGCGCTGAAGCTGTGTCCCCCGCACGAAGCGGCGACCGTGTAATGGCTGTCTATTCCGAACTTCACGGTAAACCGCGGCCCCTGGCCCGTCGACGGAGTTCCGCGAGCGGCCGTCCACGAGACATTTTCAAGATTGGAACCATGTGCGGTGAACGTGACCGGCGTGTCCGTGCAGACGAGCACCATCTCCGACGGCGATATCCCGGTAAGCTCGCACGGCGGCGGGCTCGGGCTGGGCGAGGGCGCGGCGGCGAGCACGACCGTCGATCCCGGCCGCGGCCGTTGCGGTCGGCCGCTGGGCGAGACATGCGTCGCCAGGGCCGGCCAAGCCAAGCCGAACCGGTTCGCGTACCAAAATTCGTCGCGAACTCGGTTCATTTGCACCATCGCCCGGTCGGCTTCGACGCTCGGGCGGTCGGCTTCAAAGAGCGTCCAGGCCCGTGCCCAAAGGCCCTCGGGATGGTCCTCGAGCGAGCCGGCCGAGCGGGCCCGGCACTGCTCGACCCAGTCGGCCCACACCGAATGCGTGAAATTCTTGCGGGCCAGACGCAGTTGGTTGGCGAGCAGGTTTTCGCCCGGGGCCGTGTAGCTCTCGAACTTCGATTGGAAGCGATGCGCCACGACCGCCGCCGGATCGTGCAGAATCCGAAACCCCAGCAGCCAGCAGCGGAGTCCCAGGTCCAAATCCTCGACGCCCCACAGCCGCATGTGCGGATCGAACCCGCCCAGTCGATCGTACAACTCGCGACCGATCGCCAAGGCACAGCCGATCAGCGCCGGCGACTCGAAGAACGTCCGACCCTTTTCCCGCTTCGACGCCATCTGGCCATCGGGCAGCCAGCCGCAATCGAGCGTGTCGAGTCTCAAATAGTAGCCGCCGCCCGTTTGGTCGAGCTTGGCCCGCCAAGTTTTCGTGCAGAGCGCCGCCACGCGCGGGGTGACGATCGCGCGGCCGGCGAGCAGTTCGACGCTCTCGACCATCCGCTGGATCGCGCCCGGCTCGGGCTTCGAGTGGCCGTCGAGAAAAACGAGTGTTTCGCCGAGCGCCGTCGCCGCGCCCGCCGCCTTGGCCGGCGAGGCGCCCCGCCGCTCGTCGCTTCGCACGACACGCAGCCGCGGATAGCATTTCAGCGCTTCGTCGATCGAACCATCGGTCGAGGCATCGTCGGAAACGACGATCTCGTGATCGAGCGCCCCGCATGCCAAGGCACACGAAGCGATCGTCTTGGAAAGCTTCTCGCCCTCCTCGTGCGCCGCAATGACCACACTCGCTCGCATCGGGGCTCGCTCCAGAGCCATCGCGTTTCAAGACGCGATTTTGCACCATGATCCGGTCATTCTACGATATTGGCGGAATCGGCGCCAAGCGAAGAAAAATGTTCTTTTTAGAAATGCTTTCGCCGAACCAGATATCGCCGGGTTGCTCGGACAGCCGAAACGTCGGTCGACCTGCGATGTCGAAAAACGTGATCTCGCGGTCGATTTCACGAACGCACCAGTAGATCGCCTCGGCGTCGGGTTTTTCCGCGTTGACGCAGCCATCTGGCCGCAGGGAAATCCCGCCTTGATCGTCGTCGTTGCGAATCAGACGGAACATTCGCCGCGATAGTCGATCCATTCCCGCGAGGTCGGCTTCGGTCAGCCGCTGGAGCAAGCCGAGTAGCGGGCTCCACCGCGCTCGAAGCGTCTCAATGAAACGGAAGCATTGCTCTTCATGAATGAATCCTCGGCTTGGCCGCGGCGCGGCAAGCGAAAATTTATCGCCCACGCGATGCTGAAAGATTCGCCGGCCCGCGAAATCGTGCTGACAGATCGTGTAGGGAATCGCCTCGATGCCGCGCGACGGCATTGCATATCGCTGGCCCGCTCGCCGCCAAGCAAGATCGAACGTGTCTTTGTCGCCATGGACGAATTGATAAAAGAAGTCCGACCGCTCGTTGTACCAATTGCATAGATTGAGTGCCCGCCAGCATCGGTGCTTGTCCACCAGGATTTGCCCGCTCTCGACTTCGGGGGCGCCGTGGGGGTCGACACCGAAAATACGCCAGCGGCGGTGGTCTTTCGGCGTCGAGGAGTAGTCGGGCCATAACACGGCGCCGCATGCTCGGTGCTCTGGAGTATCGAACAGCGGCGTGGGATCGACGACCGGAACATTATCGGCGTCCAGTAGGAGCACTTCGCGGAAACGGGAGTTGAGGATCGCGTAGGGCTTTAGCTCCCAGCCGCCGAGGCGTGGATGCGGCCGCGAATAGCTCGCCGAATCGGCATCAACCAGTTCGACACCGAGCGGTTCGACGAGATCGAGCCAATGATCGTCGCATTCGTGGAATCCACGATACCAAACCTCGATCGGGAGTTTGCAGCCGAGCCGGCGAAGCATGTTGATCGTGACCCAGGCGCAGACGTTGTAAATGGGACCGCCCGCGCAAATAACAATGCCGCGGCCCTCGGAGCGGTCGCTGCAAGGCTCAAGCGATTCGAGGAATTCAACGGCGAGGTGCGCCGCGTTGTGCTCGTCAAGAGTTTCGGGCGGCGCCGAGCGCGGCGGAAAGGCACGTCGCGGCGCCACGGGCACGTTTCCATGCTTTATGAAATAGGAGGCGGCTGGCGTACTCCGTTGAAAATCACCGGGTCGTGGACCCGTTGCCAATGGAACGGCGTCATTTTGCAATTTAGGTTCACCCACGTCTTCCATGAACTGGCGCAGGCGGTTTACGAACAACGTCCATGACAATGCGGCCGGATAGTGGCGTTCGAATTTGCCCCGCAAAATCTGGGACTTGAGCGCCGCGACGAATGCGCCAATTTCCGGCGGCGCCGACACGACGTTGGGCAATCCGAGCACGTGGCCGTGCTGCTGCTTTTCCGCGACGACGAGCCGCGTGCCGCTCGAATATTGATCGGAGCACGTGCCGCTGCCATAAGGCTTCGATGACGTGCTGGTCCAGCACCAGAGGAGATCACATGCTTGAAGCCGGATGTTCAATTCCTCTTGGTCGAGAAAGCGCTGCTCAAGATAAAGGTTCGCCGGGAAACTTCTCGCCATTTCCACCAATCGCTCCTCCTGGTCGGCGTATCCACGGCGGCTGTCGTGAGAGTTGTGTCGAGGGCAAGCGACATAAATCAGCAAATTTGCATCAACCGCGAAGTCGATCAGCCGCGCCACCACCTCGTCAAATTGTCGGGACGGACTGATGAAGCCGTTCGTTCCGACAACGCATCGGTAACGCGGCCAACCGAACTGTTTCTTGAGATGCACGCGGTCGGCGCACGCCGTTTGCCAGCCGGGATGCGGTAAGACGATTTGTTGCTTCGCCACCGGTCCCACGACGCCATCGCATAAAGACACAAAGGCGTCGACGTGGTCCGCGAAAATCTCGGCGCCGGGGCTGTGCGCGAAGAGAAACGTGCGCACCCAAGTGCTGGCGGAGGAGGCGTTTTAGTGATTCGCTATCGTAGAGACCGAATTCGTGCTGAACCAGCAAGTCGCCGGGAGGCAATTCGGTCGTTGACGTCACGGTGTGGGTTTCAATTCCGATTTGCCAGAGCGCACGCTCCAAATTCGACGCGAAATTACCGACGCCGCATGCGGCGCCACGACTTGGACAAAGTTGCTGGAAGCCGAATTGGCCGGCCGCAACGGTCGCCAGCGGAAAATCCATGAGCCGTCTGCTCCGGGAAGGCCATCGCTCGGGCATATCGGGAAAGGCCACGCTTGAACATGTGGAAAACCCCGCCGAAATACCCGCCGCCTGCGCGACGTGCTTTTGTGCTGGCGTTCGCGCATGAGAAATCCGAAGCCGCGGCGTAAGCGATTTCGATTATTCGTGCGGATCGCCAGGAATCAAGGGTTTTGATACGCGAGGCGCAAGAACAATCAGCGCCGGTAAGCCAGCCGCGCAAACTGCCGCGGGCGGACTTCTTATCAGCCTATTGAGATAATCAACAGGCCGACCGGCCAGCCGGGCGATCGGCGAGCCAACCGGTTATCTGGACCAGGCGCTTTTCTCTGGCCTGGCCGGCATCCGCGGGCCCGCCCGTGATCCGATTGTGCGGGTTTTAGCGCTTCCCGGCGCGGGAAACCCGAAACCCGGCGGCGGAATTTGACGGGCGCGTGCGCGGGAAACTAGAGTAAAGAGCTTGGGGCGATAGGATTATCGACGTTCGGCGTATATTGGCCGCCGTCGCTCCGCCCACGGGACCGGCTTCTTTGGCGATGGTGTTCAAGATGCGTTTCATGATCGAAGGACGCTCGGTGGCTTCTCGTGTCAACCGGCGCGCGGCGGCAAGATGCGCCGGGCTCGCGTTGGCCGCGGGATTCGTGCTTTGGTTATGCGGTGGCCTCGTTGGCGCCCAGCAGCCGGCGACGCCCCGGGCCGCGGCGCCTGCCAAGCTCGCCGCGCCCGCCGCTGGAGCAAAGGCTTCGCCGGCCAGGCCCGCGCCGGCCAAGGCGGCGCCCGAGAAGGCCGGCTATCGCAAGCTGGCGCCTGGGGTCGAGGTGACGATACCGCCCGACAAGGACGAGAGCGAGACCTTCAGCCAACACAATGTGGTTGAAATACTCGAGGGCATTCCCAACCTGGATTGGAAGCCTAAGTTTACTCCCGGCTCGCGCACACTCAAGGAAATGGCCACGGGAGTCACGTTCCGCAGTGTTTCCTGGTGCCTCGAGTTCACCTTCAAGCCGCCGCGGGTGATTATGGTCGACGAGCCCCAGCCCGGCGGCAAGATGCAACGCAAGCCGATCTGGTACATGGTTTACCATGTCAAGAACACGGGCAAGCACATCGGCTACGATCCCCAGCCCGACGGCACCTACGCTCCCAAGAACGAAGATATCGAGATGCGGTTCCTGCCGCTGTTTATTCTCGAAGCGATCGAATTCGACGCCGCGAAGAAAAAGAAACGCATCTCGAAGGCTTATCTCGATCGGCTGATTCCGGTGGCTTGGGAACCGATTCAGCAAAAGGAAGATCCGAATCGCAAGCTGCTCAATTCGGTGACGATCGGCGGCCGTCCGATTCCGCTGAGCACCGATCGCGAGGACAACAGCGTGTGGGGCGTGGCCACGTGGGAAGATCTCGACCCGAAAATCGATTTCTTCTCGATCTCGATCCAGGGGCTCAGCAACGCCTTCAAATGGGTCGACCCGCCGGGGGGCTATCAGGCCGGCGGCCCGCCGGGCACGGGCCGGGTGATGACGCAAAAAACCCTGGTGCTGAATTTTTGGCGGCCGGGCGATGAATACCTCGAGCAGGAGCGGCCGGTGCATTTCGGCATCTCCGGCGAGGTTGACTACGAGTGGGTTTATCGTTAAAAAGAGCGATTCCCCCAAGACACGCGCAGGCGCGGCCCCCAGCGGGCGGAAGCATGGCCCAGGGAACACCTGGAGCCACGGGCTATTTGGAGCTAAGGGCGGCAGCCGCGGATTCAAAGTTTTTTCAGCAGCGTTTTTTGTCGGCCCGCTTCTCCGGAGCAGTCCGCGACCAAAAAACCGGGAGACAAGCAACATGGCGCATAAGAAAGGCCAAGGCTCGAGCCGCAACGGCCGCGATTCCAACGGACAACGCCGCGGCGTCAAGAAATTCGGCGGCGAGAAAGTGCAGCCGGGCAGCATCATCGTGCGGCAAGTCGGCTCGACATTTCACGCCGGCCGGAATGTGGGTCGCGGCAGCGATTTCACCCTGTTCGCCCTCGCGCACGGGGTGGTGCGCTTCGACCAAAGAAGCCGCCGGGTCAATGTCGACGCCGCCTAGCGCTTTGCCAAAGTTTGAAATGACGGATTGGATTCGTTCCGTGTGCCATGCCCACGGCCCTGCGTGGGCATGAGGCCCCCGCTTGGCGCTTGAAAACATGCCCACGCAAGCGAGGGCGTGGCGCCACGGGGTTGCCTATCATTTCAGCCGTGACAAAGCACTAGGGCGCTTCGCGCCAACCCAGTTGCACGGAATTTTTTGGGGGGGCGGTCCAGATCGTGAGGACCAGCCCCTCCTTTTTTTCACCCCCGGCGCCAATATGTTTGTCGATCGCGTTAAAATCATGGTCGCCGCGGGCAATGGCGGCAACGGCTGCCGCAGCTTTCGCCGCGAGAAGTTCGTGCCTCGCGGCGGACCCGATGGAGGCGATGGCGGCGATGGCGGCAGCGTGATCATTCGCGCCCTGGCGGGAGTCGATAGCCTCGCCGGTCTTTCGCAGCGCAAGCACTGGCGGGCCGACCCCGGCGCGGCCGGCGGCAGCGCCAATTGCCACGGCCGAAATGGCCACGACCTAGTGATCGATGTTCCGCCCGGCGCGGTCGTGATCGACGCTGAAACCGGACTCGTGCTCCGCGATCTTACCGCCGCGGGCGAAGAGGTCATCGCCGCGCGCGGCGGCAAGGGCGGCAAGGGCAATCTGACGTTCAAGTCGTCGACCAACCGCGCGCCGCGCGAAACCACTCCCGGCGGCGCCGGCGACGCGCGAATGTTGATCCTCGAACTCAAGGTCATCGCCGACGTGGGCCTGATCGGCAAGCCCAATGCCGGCAAGAGCACCCTCCTAAGCCGCGTATCGCGCGCTCGGCCCGAAATCGCCGATTATCCCTTCACCACCAAGTATCCCAACCTCGGGCTCGTGCATGTCAATGCCGACCGGTCTTTTGTCATGGCCGACATTCCAGGACTGATCGAGGGGGCGCATTTGGGCGCCGGGCTCGGACACGAATTCTTGCGCCACATCGAGCGAGCCGGCATCTTGGTCCACTTGGTCGAGCCCACGCCGGCCGATGGCAGCGACCCGATCGAAAATTATCGCGTCGTTCGCGGCGAGCTCGAACAATATAGCAAGGCCGTGGGCAGCCGACCGGAGATCGTGGCCGTGACCAAGGCGGAGCTTCCCGGCGCCGCGGAGGTGGCGGCCCGGCTGGCGGAGACCTTGTCGCGCGAAGTGCTCCTGGTGTCGGCCGTGACCGGCGAGCGGCTCGATGTGCTGCTCCGGCGCGTGGTGCAATTGCTCGACGCGCGCGAGGCCGATGCGCGTGAAGCCGTTACCCGTGAGGCCGTTCGCGCGAAGACGAGGTTCGCGCCGCGAGCGCGTTGGTCGATTCGGCCATGGTGTCCGATTCCGGCGCCGCGAGGCCGGCTGGGCCGGTCGCCGCGGCCGAGTCATGAAAGTCAGGCATCAACCTTTCCTTGGAGCCCATCCGAGAACTTCGGCGAGCCCTCAACCTCCCCTCTCCCAAAGGGCGAGAGGGCGAGTTGTCGGATCGGCTCTCAAAACCGCGACGCGAGGAGGCGTCGCGGTGACTTGAAAGACCCGCGGCCATGGCGATCGAAATCTCCGACATTCCAAAGCGGCGGCTCGTTGCCGTCGATATCGGCAATAGCCGCATCAAGCTGGGGCTGTTTGGCGCCCCGCCCCGCGCCGGCCTGCCCTTGCCCGACGATTCGCTTTCGCTCGACGCTTGGGATGGGCCGCGGGTGGAAAAATGGCTCGCGGCCTCGGGCGAATCAGGCCCCGCCGCATTGGCCGCCGCACCGCTTCACTGGCGAGTATGCAGCGTGAATCGACCATCGGAGTCGACGGTGCTCCGCTGGCTTGAGTCGAGAACCGGCGACACTCGCGAGTCGATGACCGCCGAGCGCTTGCCGCTCGTGGTCGACGTCGAGCGACCCGACCTCGTGGGCATGGATCGGCTGGCTAGCGCCTTGGCGGCCAATCGACTGCGCCGGCCGGAGAGCGCGGCGATTGTCATCGATATCGGCAGCGCGATCACGGTCGATCTCATCACGCGGGCCGGCGCGTTCGCCGGCGGAGCGATCTTGCCGGGCATCGCCATGTCGGCCCGGGCGATGCACGACTTTACCGATCTGTTGCCGCTGGTGATGATGTCGGAGTTCGGCGCGCCGCCGGCGCCGCTTGGCGCTTCGACCACGGCCGCGATGCGTTCGGGCCTATTCTGGGGCGCCGTCGGCGCGGCGCGCGAGCTCGCCGCGAGACTCTCGGCGGGCAGTCCCGCCACGCAAGTCTTCCTCACCGGCGGCGCCGCCTCGGCCGTCGCGAGCCTGATTGTGAGCGAGGCCGGGGAGCCGGCCGAGTATGTGCCGCACCTCACGCTCGGCGGCATCGCCCTCGCCACGCCGACCTATTGATAGCCCGTCGCGGCTCATTCATAGTCGAGCCAGGCGGTCGCTTGGCACTTGTCGCCGCAGCGCGCTCGCAGCCACTGGGCCGAGAAGCCGTCGGGAAAGACATGCGTCGCTGGTTGGCCGGCGGCCACGTCGAGCGTCGCATACGGTTGCCAATCCTGGGCGCCGGTGAGGTCGATCTCAATGGTGAATTTCACCGGATGCCCGGCGTCGTGGCTGAGCGTGAGTTTTTTCTTGTCGTAGCCGGCCATTAGATACGGGTCACTCACCTCGCCAGCGTCCACCGCGGTGTCTTTCCATGGTCCGCCATGACCGATTGGTTTGCCGAACTTCCAGAGGTCGTCGATGTGCCCGAACCAGAGGCCGATCGCTTCGTCGCCGAAATAATGGCCATCGGGCTTGGCGTCGTGGCGGGCGCCGCTGAGCACCATCAGCCCGCGCCAAGTGCAATAGTCGGCGATCTGTTTGTCGTGCGTGGCCACGGGACGAATCACCGCGAGTCCGCTCTCGCGGCCGACGAGGTAAAACGTGCCGTGGATATTGAGCAAGAATCGCTCGGAGATGCACTCGCGTTTGCTCCGCGGCCAGCCGAACTCGAACGGTTGATCATATTTCTCGTGGCTCTTGGGCAGCCGGTAGCGATGCTCTTTCGAGTCGCTCACGATCACGCTGGCCGCGTCGACCGTGAATTCGGGCTTGGCCGGCAGCGCGGCGAGTTGAAGCATCTTCTTGATCGCGTCTTTTTCGGCGCGAATCGCCGCTTCGTCTTTTTCATCGCTCGCGGCGGACTCTTGCGGGCCGATGAATTTCAAACGCTCGTCGACTTCGCGATAAGCGCCGGTGAAGCGAGCGAGGTCGCCAGCGGGGTTCGACGTGGTGATCGTCACCCCCTTCGTCGCGTCGCCGGCCATCGCGGCCGGACCGAGCACCGCCACTTGCAAGTCGCGGTCGTGCGAGGCCGGGCGAATGATCGCGGCGCGGGGCGGAGCCTCGTCGGTAATATCGGCCAGCGAGGCGAACAGGCGCCGACCCTCGGCCGGAGCATGCCCGGCGCCAGTGTACCAGAACACGAGCGTGGCGTCGGTCGCGGTGTCGCTCGTGGCGCGAATCCAGGCGCCGTGGAGATCGGCCGGAAAAATGCGATAGGCATAGCCGTGTTTCGGAACCGCGATCGTTTGCAGCGGCTTCCAGTGGTCGTCGCCCTCGGCGTCGATTTCGAGCGTGAAGGTTACATCGCGCGGGCCGTGGTTCACCAGATGCGCCACGCGCTCGTCGAAGCCGTCGAAAAGAAACGGATCCGAGGGCTCGCCGGCCTTGATCGCGTCGCGGAGCCAAGGCCCGCCCCAACCGGCCCGAGGGCCAAAGGCCGCCAAATCCTCGACATGGCCAAACCACAAGTTCGACTGCGACTTGCCGGCAAGCGGATTTTGCATGATCGAGGTATCATCGCCCGCCAGCACCAGCCGGCCGTTCCAATCGCAAAAGTCGGGCACATAGCGCAAGTGCGAACTGATCGGTTCGATGCCGCCGGTGGCGCCCGAGCGAAAGCCGAGCGGAAAGCGATAGAACATGCCGTGGGCATCCATCAGGGCCCGATTCTTGCCGACTTCGCGAATTCGCGGCCATTCGGTGTACCAACCGCCGCGATGATCGTAGGTGGCCGAGGCCTTCGGCAAGCGAAACCGGCGCCACTGGCCGGCGTCGAGCAATTCGAGCATCGCCGAGCGGCGATCCCAGCCGATGCTCCAAAGGGAGTCGGAATCCCGCTTCGCGCCTTCGATGCCACCGGGTCCAGTGACATCGGTGAATTGGCGCCGTTCGACGATCGACCATTTACCGTCGAGCCACTGGCCGAGCACTCCCATGTGTTCGGGACTCTTGGGTTCGAGCGGGGTTTCGACTTTCTTGCGATCCAGGTCCGAGATCGCCGAGACTTCGCCATTGTTGGCGACGACGAGCCGGCCTTGCCCGGTGTAGGCGCCCTTGCCATGCCAGCCGGGCAGCGGTTTTTCGAAGAGCTTTTTCGCGCGAAGCGTATGCACGTCGGCCTCCCAGACCGGGCCTTCCATGTCGACGAAGTACACTTTGTTGGCCGGGTCTTGCAAATGGCGGGCAATCGCCGTGAGCCGACCGGGCAACGTCTTGTGGACATCGAACTGCGCACACCGTGCGCCGCTCGTCGATTACATAGGGACCGATCAGCAATTGCTTCGACTCGCGGTGGATCATGCGCCCGGCGTGGGTTCCGCCGACGCTCTCGGGATGGATCACCAGCGACAAACTATCGTCGATCGAATACAGTTGATCGTCGCTGCCGTGGCGCTCATGGGGCGGATAGGTGATCCACCACAGCCGGCCTGCCCAGGGCACGACCGCCCCGATGCCGCATTCGCCGGAAGAATTGAACGCCGCGAGTTCCGGATACACGCCGCTCACGCAAAGCGGCCCGCCGGTGGCGCCCGGCGTCTCGGCCGAGGCCAAGCCGGTTGGGTTGAGCGCCATGAAAGCGACCGCAATCGCGAACGCCAACGAAACGAAATGCGGCCGCGGAATCGCGAGCCCAAGCACGCGCCCGCGCAAGCACGCGCCAAACCCCAAGCACTCTTTCAACCAACGCCATCGCCTTATTCTCCGCATGTTCCGAAAACCGGGAGTCGAGCCCGGGCCAAGTCATGATCCTAATCACCATGCCCTTCGGAAAATAGTCATGGCCACGAGCGAACAGACAACGCCGGCCACTGATTCCGCGAACAGTGTCCGCGATTGCCGGGTGGCGCTGCTCACTTCGCCGGGGCGGGGGGCCGTGGCCACGCTGGCCATCACCGGAGCCGACGCTCGCGCGATGGTCACCGCCCTGTTCGCGCCGGCAAGCGACACGCCTTTCGACACCCTGCCGCTCGGGCGCATTGCCTATGGCCGATGGCGAACGTCGGGCGAGGATGTCGTGGCCTGCGCGATCGATGCTCGACAGATCGAAGTCCACTGCCACGGCGGGCGCGTGGCCGCCGCCGAGATTGTTGGCTCGCTGGTCGCGGCGGGCGCCGTGGAGCAGGATTGGCGTCGCTGGGTGGAAGAACGCGAGACCGACCCGATCGCCGCCGCGGCGCGCATCGAACTTGCTTCGACCACCACCGAGCGTGCCGCGGCGGCGCTGCTTGCTCAATACCACGGAGCGCTGCGCCGCGCGATCGACGCGATTCTGTTCGCGCTCGAGCGACAACCGGCCGATGCGGCGCGATTGCTCGATCGACTCCGCGCCGGTGGGCGATTCGGCGCGCGGCTCACGACGCCTTGGACCGTGATGTTCGTCGGGCCGCCGAATGTGGGCAAAAGCAGTTTGCTCAACGCGATGCTCGGCTACGAGCGGGCGATCGTGAGCCCGATTCCCGGCACGACTCGCGACGCGCTCTGCGCCCAACGGCATTGGCCGGCTGGCCGTGCGAGTTTTGCGACGCCGCCGGCCTCCGCGAAACGAACGACGCAATCGAAGCGGCCGGAGTGGCGAAGGCGCGGCGCGCTTCGAGAGAAGTCGACCTGGTAGCGCTGGTGTTCGACGCGCTGGCGCCGGCGGGAGTGGAAGAAGAACGCCTAGTCCTGCGCGTGGCCCGAGGCGCTGCGCGTGGTAAACAAGTGCGATCTGCTCGCGAACTCGCCCTCGACCGCGAATATTGCCCAAGCCGGCGCTGGTCGAGGGATTTCCCGCGCGGGGGCCGATTTTTTGCGAGGCGCGCTCCGCGTGAGCGCTCTCTCGGGCAAGGGGCTCGCGGCGCTCGGCGAAGCGATCATCGAGCGGTTGGTTCCCGAGGCGCCGGCGGCTGGCGCCCCGCTGCCCTTTACGGAAGCCCAGCGACGGGAACTCGAGCGCGCGAGCGAATTTGTCCAACGGGGCGATTTCAACGCCGCCGACGAACTGCTGCGCCGATCGCCATGTTTCGCGCTCTCCCCGACGCCTCGCTAGCACCGATGGCTTCGCGCGCTGGCTGACCGCGCAAGCGCGGCGGGTTGCGTCGAGGCGGTTCTTGGGACATTTTGTCAACGCATGGCATTTTGTGACAATCGCGCCGATTCTTTGACATGAGAAACTATTGCCGGATGCTCCGATGCTCCGATAACGAAAATAGGATTTGCCGCATTTTGCGGTGTCTTGGTCAAAGAGCGCGGACCCTATTTCGCCGCGCTTGTTGATTGCTGGTCGGTTTCCTTGTAATCCGGACTCGCCGCTTCAAGGAAGGAGCAGGCAACATGTACCTCCTCAATGCCCATGAGGACCGGGCCAGACGGACGGCGCCTTACCGTCACGTGGCTTTTGCCATTGTAACCGTGGCGCTTGCGCCGATCGCCGCGCGGGCGGGCGCGGCTGAAGCCGATTCCAAATCCGCGCCGCAGCGGTTGAGCGTGAGCGCTCAAGACCCCGATTCGGCGGCGCGGCTCCTCGATGTGGGCGCCGAAAGCGCGACGCCCATTATGGAAGCGACGCGCGGCAGGGAACAAACTTCCGCGGCGGAGAGCCCAGCGCCGATCCCGGCCACCGAATCGGCGGCCGATATCGAACCCAAGCCGATCGCCGCGCCGACGTCGCCCCCGGCGCGGGAGACGATCATCGAACAACCCGCGGCGCAATCGGCTCCGCGACCGCGCTTCGACCGCGTCGAGCCGATCAAGGCCGAAGCAGCGCATTTCAACGGCGTGCAGCCGGGCGGTTCCACCCGCGCCGACGTGCGCGAAAAATGGGGCTCGCCCAAGGAAATCAAGAAGATCGGCGACGAAACGCGGTATCTGTATTCGATCGAGCCATTCGAGCAAGTAGCCGTGGCGATCGAAAACGATCGGGTCGCCGGCATCGCCATTTTTCTCGGCAAAGCCGTCGAGAGCCAAGCGCTCGCGCATCAACTTCGGCTCGATGATTGCCAAGCGGTCGTGGTGGCCGATGAAAAAGATAAACCGGTCGGCGAAGTGTATCCCGAGCACGGCGTGATGTTTGCCTATGCCTCGCCTCTGGATGTGGGCCAAGTGATTCAAATCGTGATCGAGCCGATCGATGCCCAGGCATTTTTGGTGCGGGCCGAAGAACGACTCAAGGAAGAATTTCCGGCGCATGCCTTGGCCGACGCGCGGTTCGCCGCCGAACTCGAGCCGAAAAGCGCCGTGGCCCAGGCGCTCGCGGCGCGGGCGCTCGGCCAGTTGGGACGCCCGGTCGCGGGTCGCGCGGCGGCCGAGGAAGCGATGCGCCTCGATCCGAAGAACCGCGACTACCGATTTCTGGCGGCCCGGCTCGAGATCGACGCCGGCGATCCCGCGGCGGCGGCTCGACTCGTGCGTCGTATTTTGACCCAGCAGCCGCTTCCACCGCTTGTCGAAGCACGCGCTTACGAAATGTTGGGCGACTGTTTCGCGCAGCCGGGCGACAAAAACTTTTCGCAAGCGATCGAACATCATCAACACACGATCCGGCTCGTCGAGCCGCTCGCCGCCGATAGCTCGCCGCAAACTCGCCGCGCCGCGAAAATGTTGCTGCTCGAAGCCCATTTGGCCGTGGCTCGCGATATCGCGCTCGGCCAATGGAGCCACAAGCATCAGGCGGCCATGAAGTGGCTGGGCCGGGCCAAGACCATGGCCGAGGAACTAACCACGAAAGAACAGGCCGACGCGATCGTGTTGCTTGAAGTCCACGAAACGGCGATGATGGTCCTCGCCGCCGCTCCGGGAAAATCGCCCGCCACGGATTGGATCGCGGAGCTTAAGCGCATCGGCGACGCGCGGATCGACGCGGCCGAAGAGGTCGAAGCCCGTGGCTCGCTCCAGTGGCGGCTTGCCCTGGCTCTGGCCGACGCCATGGTCATCGAACGCACCGGCGGAAAGACAGCCGACTCGCTCGCCTTGGGCGAAACCGCCGCCAAACTCATTGCCGAAGCCGACGCCACGATCGACACCCCCGATCGCGACCCGCGCCGGGCAATTGTATTACCGCTTGGGGTCGCTCCAGGCCATCGAGCGAGCCAATCATCGCGAGGCGGTCGCTTGGTACGACAAAGCCCTGCCGCTGATCGAAGCGGCGGCCAAGGCCAAGCCGAGCCGGTATACCGATCCGGCCCGAACCGGCGATATGTTGGTGAGCATGGCGGTTTCTTATTGGGAGACCGGCGCCCGAGAGCGAGCGGTGCGACTCTCGCAGCAAGGGGCCAAAGCGATCGAACAAGCGGTCGAAGCCGGCACGCTTCCCCGGGCCGCGCTGGCGGTGCCCTATGGCAATCTCTCCTCGATGCTGCTCCAGCAAGGCGATGTCGCGCTGGCCGGCCACTATGCCGAACTAGCCGCCCGCGCCGAACGAACCACCGTGACCAAATGAATCGTGCATGGTCCAGGTAGGCTATGGCCCGCGGGCCAAACACGCTAGCAGCCTGTTTAAAAATGCCTTCGTGGCATTTTTAAACCTCGCCAAGCGCCGAGCAAAGCTCGTCGCGGCTCGCGAAATAACGACTTAGGTCCTTATTTTGACGCCACGTCCATGCGGCGCAGCCTGTTGAATATTTCAACAGGCTGCTAGGCTGATGCGGAAGAGCATTTGCCGGCCCTGGCGCCAAGGAAGACAATTTCCGCGCGCGGCGGCGCCCCGAGAATCTCGGAACCTTCCGCGAAGGCCGCCCCGCATGGCCACGAGCGAGTGGACGAATCCCCGCGCTGCGCTTCGCTACGATCTTGTGATCGTGGGTGGCGATGCGCTCGCGATCTTGGCTGCGGAGTTTGCTCGCCGGCAGGAATATTCGCGCGGGCGGCGGCGAACCATTGCCCTGGTGTCGGATCATCGACTGGGTCGCGACGCCCAACACCACGCGATGCGCGCCGCGCTCGATCTAGCGGCCGAGAGCGCGCCGCGGATCGATGAGGCCCGCGAGTTCGCCTGGCCCGAGGCGGCGCGTGGCCGCTTCGACTTCGAAACGTGCCGCCAGCTTGGCAAGCGACTTGCCGACAACGCCGCCAAACGATATTCGGCCGAACGGCTGGGCGACCGCGGCGTTCGATCTGTTTCTCGGCCCGCTCACGTTTCAATCTCCGACCTCGCTGCGCGTGGCCGGACAAACGCTCGCCTTCGAACGCGCGCTGCTCGCTCCGCGCGCCGATCGGGCGCGGTCGACAATCCCCGGCGCCGACACGCTCGACTACCGCACGCCCGACGATCTGGCCGAGCTCGCCGAGTGGCCGCGACACTGGGCGATGGTCGGGTCGAGCAGCACGGCTTGCGAACTGGCGCGGACACTCGCCCTGCTCGGGTCGACGGTGGATCTCGTGGTGGATGCTCGGCTCATGAGCGACGTCGATTTGCGAATCGCCGAACCGCCGATGCGCCGCGGAGAATCGCCCGAGTCACGGACGAGCGCCGCGCCTGCGCCGAGCGAGCCGATCGAGCGCCTCGTCGCCGCGGGGCTCGAAGCCGAGGGAGTGCGGGTGTGGCGCGACCAAACGATTGTGAGCGCCAACCGCACCGGCGCCGCCAAAAGCTTGCTCATCGAGCGGCAGGGCAAATCGCAATGGATCGTCGCCGACGAGCTCTTGATCGTGACCCACCGGACCTATGACATCGAATGGCTGCGGCCCGAATTGGCGGGTGTGGCGATGATCGATGGCGAGCCGTTGACCGATCGCTCGTTCGGCGCGGCGCATGGTCGGATGGCGGTGATTCCGGCGGCCGAACTGCCGGAGCTTGGCGAAGGCGATCGGCTCTTGGCCCTCGCGCGCCGGGCCGCTCGCGCGGGCTTGGGTTTGCGCGAGCGCTGGCCGCCGCCGCCGGTCGCAAGGCGGCTGCGAATCGCGCCGGGTGTCGGATGGGTCGGCGATTGCGGCCCCCGCCGCGCGGCGATGATCGATCGCCATGTCTCATCGAGCGACGGAGCTTATTCATTCGGCGGCGAACTACGGCTGCGCGTGAATGCGCGTAGCGGTCAACTCGTCGGCGCGATGGTCTCGGGCCCGGCGGCGGAAACGCTCTTGCCCGTGCTCGAGCAACTGATTCTCGATGGCCCAAGCGGTCCGCGGCGACTCGCGCGGCAAGCGCGGTGGGAATGGTTGGCGCGACTGGTGATCGAAACCGCCGAGCACGATTCCGGCGGGGGATCATCGCTCGTCGCCGCTTGGCGCCGCTGGCGCCGAGGTCGAAGCCTGGGCCGCGATTGAAACGCTTCCGGCCGCGCCGGCGGGAAAAAAGATGAATGCGAAGTGGCCACCGAAACGCACGGAATTAACACGGCATGAAGAGGGCTCCACCACCCTGGAAGCTCCCTCGTGCCCATGCTTCCTTCCGTGTTTTTTCAGTGTCCTTCCGTGGCAAAAAAATTCTCCCTCCGGCCGTCGCCAAGACTCCTTGCTGAAGTTTGCGACTAGTGCGGCATCAAGTCTTGATTTTGGGGTAGAGCCGCTTCAGTTTCACGCGGGCATTTTCGATCCGGAATTGCCAGTCGACGCCCCGTTGTTTCGCGTTCGTTTTGTCGGACCAAGCCGGATTTCACTTTGCAGTTCGATCAGTTCGCCGATGCGGCGGTCGCTCAGGCACTGGCTCGTCAGGCAACTCAGCTCGCATTCGGCGACATTCAGCCAACTGCCGTGTTTGGGCGTGTAGCAGAAGTCGATCCGTTTTATGTACGCACGGGCACGTTCTGGCTCGAACGCTTCGTAAAACGCTCCTTTGGTGTGCGTGTTGAGGTTGTCGCACACCAAGGTCACGTTCGCGCAATCGGCATAGCGCGTGTCCAGCAATTGGGCGACTTCGATCGCCCAGTCGGCCTTGGTTCGCTGCGGGCGGGCCGTCGCTTGCCGGAAACCCGAGAGCGGCTCGGCGAACATGAAGATGCTGGCTGTGCCGTTGCGTTCGTATTCGTAATCGACGCGCTGGCCATGCTCCTTGGTGGCTTCGATCGGCACCCGTGTTTCCTTGAGCAACTGGACCGGCTGTTCGTCCATGCACAACACCGGATGCTGCGGATCGTACGCTTTTTCGTAGGTTTCGAGCACCTCTTCCATGCAAGCGACGAACTCGGCATCTTGCTCCGGCGGAATCACCCAGTACTCGATCTTCCGCTTGGTCATGCCGTTTTTTTTAGCACCTTGCGAACCGTCTCGTGACTGATCGAATCGACGACTTCCAGGGCCACCAGTTCGTCGGCGAGCAGTTGCAACGTCCAGTGCCCGTAGCCTGCGGGCGGCTTGCCCAACCGCATGGCGATCAACTTCGCTTCCCCTTCGCCATCGAGTTTGGGCGGCGTGGGCGGTTCCTGGCGTTTCTTGCCATCCAAAGCCAATTCAAAGCCTTCCGTCACCAACCGCTTGCGGAGATTCTCGATCGTCTGCACGCGGCAGTTGAATGCCTCGGCGATCTTCGCATCCGGCCACCCCGGCCCATCGGCATCGGCCTTGAGCAGAATCCGCGCACGACGAACCTTCTGCGACGATCCCTTGAGCTTCTTGACGACCTCCCGACAAACGCCGCGCTCCTCATCCGACAGACGAACGATGAACTTCTTGTTCATGGGACACCTCCTTGTTACCGAAGGTTTCCCATCAATCCTTGAAATCCGCAACCCCATTTCTTACGCTTGATGCCGCACTAGGCTTCGGGTTCTTCGGACCAGAGGCGGGCCAGTTCGACCAGGTTTTGCGCGGCTTGGCTCATCTCGTCGAGCGAGGCCCATTCGAGCGGCGAATGCGGATTGTGCTCGCCGGTCGAGAGATTCGGCGCGGGCAGGCCCAACTCGGTGAAGCGCGAGCCATCGGTGCCGCCGCGCACCAGGGTGCGCCGCGGCGACCGGCCGAGATTCGTGAACGCCCGCTCGGCTAGCGCCACCGCGCGCGGCTCGCGGCGCAGCCCATCGGCCATGTTGCGATATTGGGGCGTGATGTCGACCGTGACCGATGACTGCGGAAAGTCGGCTTCGCATTGCCGGCCGATTGTTCGCAACCGCTCGGCGAGCGTGGCGAGCTGGGCGGTGTCGAAGTCGCGAAGCAAAATTCGCAGCGTGACCTCGGCCACCGAGCCATCGACATGATAGGGATGCAGAAAGCCCTCGCGATCGGCGGTCGTCTCGGGCGAGCATCCATCGCGCGGCAGGAGTTCGACGAAATGCGCCGCCACGCGCAGCGCGTTGACCATGCGCCCCTTTCCGATCGAAGGATGGATATTCACGCCGCGAATTCCCACGATCGCCAGATCGGCCGAAAAAGTTTCGACATCGATCTCATCGACGCCTTGGCCGTCGAGCGTGTAGCATGCCCGGGCGCCGAGCTTCGCGAGATCGACATGGTCGACGCCGTGGCCAACTTCCTCGTCGCAAGTGAAACAGACCTTGATCGGTCCATGCGGCGCTTGGCGATGCTCGGACAAATAGGCGATGGTTTCCATGATCACGGCCACGCCGGCTTTGTCGTCGGCCCCCAGCAACGTCGTGCCATCGGTGGTGATGAGCGTGTGGCCCAGGCAGCGGGCGAGATCGGGATTTTCCGCGACGTGGATCGCCTGCCGCGGATTGCCGGGCAAGGTGAGGTCGCCGCCCGCATAGCCGCGGATTACTTGCGGCCGGACATCGCGGCCCGAGGTTTCGGGCGAGGTGTCGAGATGCGAGTTGAAGGCGATCGTGGGACAGGGCTTGGCCGACGTGGCCGGAAGCGTGGCAATGACAATGCCCTCGGGCGACTGGCTGGCGTCGGCGAGCCCCAGCTCACGCAGCTCGCCGACAAGCAAGTGCCCGAGCTCGAGCTGCCCCGGCGAGCTGGGATACACGCCGGCCGATTCGATCGCGGTGGTGTCGACGCGAACATAACGCAGGAAACGAGCCAGCAATCGCTCGGCATTGATCGCGGCATGGGTAGCAGGCATGGCGGAGGACATGGGAATCGGCGGCTTCCAAAAAAGCGAGAGGCGTGAAACACGAAGAAAGAATCGTCGAACGGCCCTGCGTATCTTCGCTCTCAGGGGCTTGATTTGATAGGCTAACGCAACGGGCTCGGAATTCGCAAGGCTTTTTTCGGGCCTTGTGGCGCCCAATCGCAGCGGAAGGATTTTCTCGTCATGGCGGATCGAATGGCCGACAACAGTGTGCGGTATTTGGCGTTCGACATTGAAAGCGTGGCCGATGGGCAATTGGTGTCGAAGCTCCGCTATCCGGGAGAGAACCTCGCGCCGGTCGACGCGACGCGCCGCTATCGCGACGAACTGCTGGCCAAGCACGACAGCGATTTCATTCCCTACACGTTTCAAACGCCGATTTCAGTGGCCGTTGGCAAGATCACGGCCGACTTTCGCCTGCTCGACGTGGCCACGCTCGATGAGCCGCGCTATCGGCCGCATGTGATTACCGAGCTCTTTTGGCGCGGTTGGGAGCATTATCGCCGGCCGACGCTCGTGAGTTTCAACGGCCGTGGCTTCGATTTGCCGCTCCTGGAGCTTTCGGCGTTTCGCTATGGAATCGCGGCGCCGGGCTGGTTCAACCTGGGCGCCAAGAGTTTCGAGCAATATCGCAATCGCTTCAATCTCGATTCGCATTTCGATCTGCAAGAGTTCCTCACCAACTTCGGCAGCTCGCGCTTCAACGGGGGCCTCAATCTGGCCGCCAATCTCCTCGGAAAGCCCGGCAAAATGGATGTGCAAGGCGCCATGGTGCAAGACATGTTCGACGCCGGTCAGCTCCGCGAGATCAACGACTATTGCCGCTGCGATTTGCTCGACACGTACTTCGTGTTTTTGCGCACGCGCGTGATGACAGGCGCGATCACGCTCGACGAGGAACAGGGGCTCATCGCCCAGACCAAGGGATGGCTCGAAGCGCGCGTCGGAGAAACACCGGCCTACGCCGACTATCTCGAGCGCTGGGGCGATTGGACGAACCCCTGGTGAACGCGCTTCGGCCGCCCTGCCCCGCCGCGGCGCCTTAAGCCGCGCGTTCCATGCGAGCCAAGGAGCCGAGCCAGCGCGGGCTGAGCGCGTTGAGCGCAACCCGGTCTTCCAAATTCGGCCGAAAAATCGTGAGCAGCAACAGCGGAAGATACCAGGCAATATGCAGTCCGCCGCCGGTGGGCATCCAGAACTGAGCCGCCACCATCACCGCCGCCGAACAGCTCATGAGCGTTCCCAGGTTCTTTTGCGCGGGCCATAGCGTGAGGCTGCCGCAGAGCGCGACAAACGCCGCCAGCACCGGAATGCGATACACGGTGTTGACATGCTCCGAGGCCCAAAAACCCGTGGGCGGCACGCCGGCGAGGCCGAAAAACTGCTCCGCCAGCGGCCAAAACGGCTGGGGCATGAACGCCAGCGAGAGCACGAACGCGCCCACCGCCAGCGACACTCCCAGCCCGAAACGCCAGAAGCCGCGCGGCCAATAAAATCCCAGCCACAGCGGCACGAGGAAAATCGGATACATGACCACCGTGGCGAGACCCAAGAGCAGCCCAGCCACGAGCGGGCGCCGATAACATTGGATCGCCCAGATCACGAGCGCGGCCGGCAGCACATGGTCCGGGTGGCCCATGTACTGCGCCGTGTAGGGCACGAGTAAATACAGCGTGGCGGCGGCGATGCCGGTGCGCACATTGTCGAAATGACGAAAGCCGATCAGCACCATGCCGATGATGATCGCCAAGTGGGACAAAATGACCACTACCCGCGAGCCTGCGGTTCGCACCACATCGCCGCGCACATTGCGGTCTTCGCGCGGCGTGTCGGGAGGGGCGGCGATGCTCTGGGTTGTGATGTTGGGTAGCGAATATAGGAGCGCGTAGCCGGGCCCGCGCGGGACGATTTCGCCGCTGGCGGCGGGCCCCGCGCCGGGCTTCGTCGCGGTGTTGTTTTGGTCCAAAGCCGGACCGGCCCAGCGGCGGTCGGCCAACTCGACCTCGGCCAATTCCTGGCTCGTGGGCCGGCTATTGAGCACATTGGCCATGAGGAATAGGAACAGCGAGGAGCCGAGAAACGTCATGCCGCCGACCGAAAGATTGGGCTCGAGCAGCGGGCGGCGAACCATCGTGGGATCGAGCAGCAAGCGCACCAGAAACATGCCGCCCATGAAGAACAGCCAGAGATATCCGACCACCGCGCCCGAGGCCACCATCAAGAGGCCGGGCGCCAGCAAGATCAGCCCCACCAAGTCCAAATTTCGCACGCTCCACAAGCGGCTGAACTTGAAGTAGACGCAGATCGTGAGCAGCGACGACAGAATGCACCCAAGTAGTTGGGTGAACTTTATGGTATTCAAAAAGAATTTCGCCGATATGGCTCATGGCCCGATCCGCGCTCGATAGGCGCCGACGCCGCGAAGGAAACGAACGAAGCGAGGGTCCCGCCGAAGCCCCCAAAAACGCCCGCCGGCTTCGGGACCGCGCATTTCGCGAACCGGCTCCGCGCCAAGGCACGCTCCATGAGAGAAAGATGAGGCATTTTGCCTATTTTTGCAAGGGCAGCCATCCTCGCGGGCCGATATGCGGCGCCACGGTCGGCCGCCGGCGCGCCGGGGGACCAGTTCAGCTTATGCGGCGGTGGCGAGGGGGGTGGAGCGGCGGTGGAAGGGGTGGCCGGGGCGTTGCGAGAGGTAGTCCTTGAGCCGGCCGTCGTCGCTGAGGGCGGCGGCGCGGAGCTGCAAGATCGCTTCCGCTCCGTCGGGATCGTCCCAGAACATTTCGGTCCCTTTCACGCGCAGGTTCATCTGTTTGATCAGCGACTCCATCGGCGCTGGTGACCGGCAGGCCCAGGCGGCGATAGCTGGGATAGTCCATCCGCTGGCGATTGTTCGTCAAGTACCGCACGGCGTCGACGAGCGGTTTCTCCGCGTCACTGGGTTTCGTATCTTCCCAGTCGATGCCCCGGGCGAGGCAGGCTTGCTTGATCTCGTCGATCACGTGATCGACCTGGCCTTGCCAGCACCAGGTGACGAACTTTAGATAGAGCGACCAACCCTCCGCATCGTTGGCGGCCAGCGCCAGCGCCGCGCGGTAAACGTATTGAATCGCATGAATGAAGTCGAGGACGGGCGTGAACGTCGGAAAATGTTTTTTCCAGATCGACCAGTTCCAGTTCAGGCCATCACCGAGGAAGACCCGTAAAGGAGAATCGTAGAACCGGCGCCGCTGGGCTTCGCGCCGCATCAGCGGGCCGAAATCCTCCGAGCAGGACATACTGCTCAGCGCCGTGCGCAGCACGCGCCGCGGGCCTTCGTACTTCACGCGGCGGGGTTTCTCGGCGGCGGATTCTTCGCCGGGCGAATCGAGGCGGGGAACCGCTTTTTCCGCGATATTCGCCACTTTTTTCGCGATGCGAAAGGAAGTCGGCAACTCGGGGCAAGCGTCTTCGTCCGCGACATGCCGCGGGTTGAGAGACATTCGCTCGAACGAAGCGTTCTTCGTTTCGCGCCAGCCTTTCTCGCCCGACGGCACGACGCCGCGTCCCCGGCCCGGCTCGCGCGTGCGAATGCGGCCGCCGTCGCAAGAGACCACCGCCGCTTCCGGCACGACGACTTCCTTGACGACTTTTTTATTGTCGCTGGGCGCCGGCAGTGCCTTCCCGTCGGCCAGTTCCTGGCCCACCTGTTTCACCAAACGCCGAATCGTGCTGCAGGGAACTTTGTGTCCCAGCACTTGCTCGGTGGTCACTTCCGCGCGCTTGAACGAACGGACTTCCGCGGCTAGGCAGACCACGGCTCGCGTCAACTCGGGCGTGACCTCGCGGCTATCGAGTCCCAACGTCAACCGCTGAGGGAAAAAAAGACCGCCGGCAGCGGTCGCAGTAAGCGGTCGTCTCGGTCACCTCGACCCGGCCATCCAGGCTGGTGACCGGCCTCGTTGCGGTTTGCACGCGGCACGACGCTCCGCAGGTGGGGCAGTTCGCTTCCGTCGGGCAGCTCGCGGCGACTTCACGCATCGCTCGCTCTTGGGCTTCACGGCTCAACTCGCGGCCGAGCGTGATAGCATACCGCTCGATGACGCTATAGTGCGGCGTGCCGAGGAACGCCCCCTGCTCGACCATCTCCTCGATTCCCAGTTCGGCCAGTTCCCGCAAAAGTTCCTTCCTCCTGGCCTCGCGGGCCTGCATCGCGGCGTCCATGCCTAGCGCTCCTTAAGCAAGTTTCGTTCACCGATCAAATCCACCTCGCCCAGCTTACCACACAAACCCCGAATTCTCCTATTGACGTTTCCACATCCACCCCCCAACCCGCAAAAGCTGAACTGGTCCCCGCCGGCGCGAATTTGCCTGATTGCTCTTGCTCCGCTTGTCGTGCCTCGCTACAAATCGCGGCCTTGTCTCGGTCATTTGTCGCTATTCGACTGCCATATTCTTGGCCCGATGGTTCGTTGGTCGGCGCTCTCATCACCTTCGCGCGAGATCCATGCCATGGTCTGTAAGGAACTTTCTTTCGCCTTGCGGCGCCTCGTTGCGCGCGCTCCGGCGGCGCTATTCGCGGCGATTATGGTCGTCGTCGTCGTTTGCGGCGGACTCTCGCATTTGCAAGCCGCCGGGCCAAGTTCCGGCGATGGCTTGCCATACACCGCGCGGGTCGTGGGCGAAGATGTTTATGTGCGTAGCGGGCCAGGAACCGATTATTATCCCACGGCCAAGCTCCAGACCGGCGATGAGGTCGAGGTGTTTCGTCGCGATCCAGGAGGATGGTGCGCCGTGCGTCCGCCGCGCGGGAGCTTCTGCTATGTGGCCCTCGGCAAGCTCAAGCCGCTCGGCCAAGGCGTGGCCGTGGCCCGAGAGAACAAAGTCGAGGCCCACGTGGGCAGCTCGCTCGGCGATATGCGCGATGTGATTCAAGTGCGTCTCGATCACGATGAGCCGGTGGAAGTGTTGGAAGAGCCCGACCACGATCGGGACGACGCCTGGGTGAAAATCGCTCCGCCGGCGGGCGAATTTCGTTGGATATCGAGCCGTTATATCGAGCGCTCGCGGCCCGCGACCGCCGGACGCGGCGGGCAGCGCGGTTCGTTCGCCGCGCTGCCGGAGCCGCGCCGCTGGACCGACGAATCCATCGCGAATTCCGCCGGGGTGACGTCTGGACCGAGAACTTCCGTCGCCGGTTGGTCTCGCCCCGGCGGCAGGGACACCAGCGGCAAAGACGCCAGTGGCCGCGGCGGAGCGAGTGAACTCGAACAAATGAATCAAGAAATTTCGCGGCGGGTGGTGCTCAATGTGTCGCAATGGCAATTCGATGATTTGAAGCAGCGCGGTCAGAGAGCGCTCGACTCCGCGACGAATGACGCCGATCGCGACGACGCCCAACATCTGCTCGACAAGATTGCCCGATTCGAGGACATTCGTCAGCGACGCGAAGCGTTTGATCGGGGCTCGCTGGGGCCGGGCGCCGTGGCCTCGAATGTCGCCCTGCCTGGCAGCTCGCTCGCGGCGGCGCCGGCCGCGGTGGCGATTCCATCGGCGCCGACGGTCGATCCCCGCTACGATGGCGCGGGCCGCCTGACGCCGGTGGTATCGCAAAAAACAGGCGCTCCGCAATTTGCCCTGGTCGACGCCAACGGCGCCGTGATTCAGTTCGTTTCACCGGCGCCGGGCGTCAATTTGCAGCCGTACATGTATCGGCGAATCGGCGTGAGCGGGCCGCGCAATTTCGCGCCGGAATATCAGCGGCAAGTGATCAACGCCCAGCGGATCACGCTGCTCGACGACGGCTCGCGCCGCTTCTAAATCGGCGACGCCAGCCCCGCCGAGGCGAACTAGTGCTTTGTCACGGTTGCAATGACGGATTGGATTCGTTCCGTGTGCCCCGTGTGCCAGGCCCACGGCCGTGCGTGGGCATGAGGACTTCGCGTGGCGCTTGAAAACATGCCCACTCAAGGCAGTGGGCATGGCACACGCGCAAACCGAATTATCCATCATTTCAGCCGTGAACGAGCACTAGCCGATCGGCGTTTGTCCGTTGGTCGGGGAGCTCGTGGTTTTTGCCCACGCGCGCAGTGCTTCCGCCACGCTCCACGCCTGGGCCGGGCAGCCGCGCGGCCTATAGGGCGCTTCGGCGTCGAATACTTCGCTGATCGATCCGATGCACGCTTCGCTCAAGTGGTTGGCGAAGCCCTCGAGGAACTGACGGGCTATCGCCTCCTTGCCCGGATGCACCCGCAGCCATGCGTCGACATAGGGCCCGATCAACCAGCCCCAGACCGTGCCTTGATGATAAGCCGCGTCGCGCGATCGGAGGTCGCCATCGTAGCGAGGTTTGTAATCGCGTTCGCCCGGCGCCAGCGAGCGCAACCCCGCGGGCGTGAGCAGTCGCTCGGTGACGAGATCGAGCACCGGCTTCCAATAGCGCCGCTCGAGCACCGGATGCGTGAGCGAAATGGCGAAAATCTGATTGGGGCGCATGCTCGGATCGTCGCCCGAGCGGTCCTCGCCCGTTTCGCCATCGACCACGTCGAAGAGCCCCTGGGTCTTGGGATTCCAAAAGCGGCGGTTGAAGGATTCTCGCACGCGAGCGGCGAGCGCGGCGATCGCATCGGCGCGCGAGTCGCTCGGCTCTTCTTCCCTGAGCCAGCGCTCGTAGTGGCACAAGGCGTCGTGCCAGAGCGCGTTGATCTCCACGGCTTTGCCGCGGCGCGGCGTCACCACCCAGTCGTCGACCTTGGCGTCCATCCAAGTGAGTTGATAACCGGCTTCGCCCTGGCGCAGAAGGCCATCCTCGGGATCGACCCCGATGCCGAATCGCGTGCCGGCGATATGGCGCTCGATGATCTCGCCCAGCTTGGGAAAAATGGTTCGCAAGAGTGCGCGATCGCCGGTGTATTCCAGATAGCGGGCCACGGCATGAAAGAACCAGAGCGTGGCGTCGGCCGTGTGATAGAGGCCGCCGGTCGCGCCTTCGGGAAAGAGGTTGGGGATCAGCCCATCGCGCACATAGTTGGCGAATGTGCGCAAGATCCAACCGGCTTCGCGATGCCGGCCTGCGACCAGGGTGAGCCCTTCGAGGCTGATCATCGTGTCGCGGCCCCAATCGCCAAACCAGTAGTAGCCGGCAATGATCGTGCGAATCTCCTCGCCGGCGGCCACGGCGCGGGCTTCGTCGGCCACGCGCGTCGTGGGGCGAATGATAAATTGATCGGAGGCCAACACAAGCTCGGCTCCAGCCGCCGAAGCCGCGACCGACCCGGCGGCTGTCAGCAGCCGGGAGCGCCGCTCGAGCTCGGCCTGGAGCGCGTCGGCCGGTGAAAGCGCGTCGAGCACTTCCCAGGGTTCGGTCGAGGCGACGAGTGTCGCTTCTTCGCCGGGCGCGAGCGTGGCGTTGAAGTAGCCCGGGCTCCAAAGCTCGCCGCGCGAGTCGTAGCCGCGTTCGGCTTCGAGCGGATAGTGCGCCGCGACCGATCGGCCGCCCTCGAAGACCAAGGCCGCGTCGCGATCGGCTCGCAGCCGCATGCGCAGCGCCGGGAGCGCGGGCGGTTGAATCTCGATGCGGCTTCCGAGGGCCAAGATCGGGTAATGGCCTGGAAGTGGCGGTGCTCACGACGGCGTCGTGGCCACGAAATTGAAAGGCGGGCCGCAATCGGAGGCTGATCGAGCCCGCGCCCGCGATGCAGCGATAGCTGATGCAAACCGTATTCTGGCCATGCGGCATGAGCACGCGTTTTTCGAGATCGAAGCCATCGATTTCGAATCGCCAGATCGGCAAGCCCATGCGCAGGGCAAACTCGCTCAAGTGATCGCCGCGGCTGGGCGAACTGCGCCTCGGCGCCAAACGCCACGCGGCGACCGCTCGAGAGCACGGCCACCTCGCCCAGTTGGTTGAACATCATGGTGCGGCCGAGCGGGGCCGCCAGCGCGGCGATCAGCAGGCCGTGGTAGCGCCGGGTGCATATTCCCGCGACCGTGCCGGCGGCATATCCGCCCAGGGCATTCGTCACGATCCATTCTCGCTCGACAAGCACCGCCGGATTCTTCGCCGCCTCGATGTTCCAAGTGAGGCGATTTACGACTCGCGTTTCCACTGCGCCAGCCATCCTTTCTCCGTTCGCCGATGAACCGTCAATGGTGAGTCGGGCGCGTTTTAATTGCGCATGCCCGCGGCCTCGCGAGCGCTCTTGTCGCCCGCGAAGACTATGAAGTTTTACCGGGGGGGCATGCGCGAGGTGGTGGCGCCGGTCCAGCTTGGCGGGTCGCTTGCGGGAAACGAGTCGCGACTGTCTTCCTCTACTTCGTCGATTTCGCTCCCGCCCGAATCACTGCGATCCGCGCCGGATCGATCGTCGTTCGAGCGAAGATCGATTGCTTTATAAAGGGCACAGTGGCCGGTGGCGCCGCGAAACAGGAGCATGCCGCCCAAGCCGAGCGAGACAAGTCCATGGCGGCTGAACATGTTTTTGAGGCCCCAGAGGGCGAGCGCCGTGCCGGCCGATACGCTGAGCATGCGTTCCGTTTCGCCGACATTTTGTTCGAGATGGGCACAGGCGGAGCAGCTTGCGTTTTGCGATAGCATTTGAGTTTCCTCCGAGAGAAATGGCCGAAGAGCGAGGCCCCCGCGGCGCCCCGCGGGCAGGCATTGTCGACACGAATTCATCTGTTGCTCAACAGTGCAAGATGCGTGCCCGATTATTACAGAAATCGAGGTCAGTCGCCAAGAAATCTGGCGAAGGCTTAATGTCAGGGTACCATGGCGAGCGGCCGCCAGTGTCTCGGTGGACACTGGCGGCCTCGAATCCCCGCCTGTTTTTTTCCCAAGCGTCGAACGCCACCCGCCCGTTGGCGTCGCGCGTCGGACCGGAAATACCCCTTTGGGAGGTGTTTCCGCTCGCGTTATTTCGCTCGGGCTATTTTTGCTCGAGGCTCTTCATGATGCTTTGAGCTTCGGCCAGGTGATGTTCGGCCGTTTGGGTTTCTTCGTCGATCGACTTGCGCAGCTCGGGCGAGGCATACTCACGCAGCACGCGATTCGTGTCGATCAAGCGATAATGCGCCCCGATTTGCGAGCCGATGTAGGCCTTGTCGAAATCGGCGCCCTTCTTCGCGCCCATGTCGCGAGTGGCCGAGGCGATGCACTGGGCCGCGACCTGTTTGTGGATTTCAAGGTAGTTCAGTCCACCTTCGCGCTGCTCGTTTTGAGCAACCGCGTTGCCCCGCGTGTTCACGGCGCTTCCCGCGGCTTGCACGGTCGTGCCCGTTTCTTGCCGACCGGCCAAGTGCTGGGGCGTGGTTCGCTGGGCGACTTGCTCAAGCTGCTGCCAAGCCTTCGTGTGTTCGGTTTGCATTTGCCGGGCGAAATCTTTCACTTTCTGGTTATCGGCGTGCTGCTCGGCCAATTTGGAGAGTTGAACTTCTTCGTTGTTACACACCATCAACCACTGGGCGATTTCGTGATCGGCGGGGCGCATCGTGTTTTCCGTTACCGGCTTGTTCGCGATCACGCGCTGCGCGCGACGGAATTCTGCCGGCCGGCGGCGTTTTGATTTTGGCCGCCGTTGTACTGCGGACGCTCTTCGGCGCCGGTCAGCGTGTTCTTCAAACCGCGCTGGTTTTGCGTTTCGTTGGATTCGATCGGCCCTGCGGCCGTGGCGATTCCGCCCAAAGCGGCCATGCTACTCAGAATTCCTGCAAACGCGATTTTCTTTCCAATTGTCTTCAACATTGCAACGACTCCTCAAAAAAGGCGGAAGTTTGTTCCTGGCGTGCGAGCCAGGCAGGATGGCAGCCAGAGGCAAAAGCCATGCCTGGGGGCGCTGATTCGCGGTTTCCCCACATTCGGCCAGAACCGGGGAGCACGGCAACCCGCGGGGACATTGGAGTTAGTGACGCGCATCTTATTTTTTGCGGCCCGATCGAGTTTGCGCCCCTGTTTGTCGAGCCTACAATCAACATGGTCCGACACGATTCACCGTGGGCGTGTCTCGGCCGCTTTTTCGCGCTGGCGCCTTGCAATGCCCGCGCCGCGGGAATCATGGGCCCGCGCATTGAAATCTTGGGGAGGCTCTCGTTCGTGGATCACTCGATTTGCATTCGCGCTGTTCTAGGATTTGCGATCGTGCTGCTCGGCGCTGAAGTCAGCCAGAACCGACCGGCTTATGCCCAAGGTCGCGGCGGCGGCCGGACCTCGGCGGACGACCTGCGAACGGCGCCCTCGCATTCGCTGAGCGACTCGTCGGGCAGTGCTGGCCGAGATCAAACGCCAGCGCCGCGCCGGCGAACCGCGCTGCCGAAGCGCGAAGCTCCGGCCTGGTACCACGGCGCTTGGCGGGGCAACGCCTCGCCCGCCTGGAGCGAGTATCCGGCCAGTTGGGCTTTTGCCGGCAATGCCTTCGGGGCCGAGACGGCCGGAGTGGGTGATCCGCTCTCGGGCGGCGGAATTCAAGGCGCCGCCGCGGGTGAGGGCGCCTTGGTCGCGGCGGCGATCGCCACTCAGTCGCCTTGGGCCTATGGCTACTGGGGCTATGCCAATCCGTTTTTCACATCGACCTCGCCGGCCTGGGGCGAGTACGATTATTCGCGCCCGCTGGCCGCCGCCCAAACGCCGCCGCCGGTGATCGTGGCCGAGACGGCCGAACCGCCGATTGGCTCGCAAGCGCCGTCGATGGTTGTATTGGACCAGGCGCACGACGCCTTCAAACGCGGCGATTATGCGGCCGCCTTGAAACTCACGGATCGCGATCTCATGCGACAGCCGGGCGATCCGGTATTGCATCAATTCCGCGCGCTCGCGGAGTTCGCGCTGGGCAACTATCGCCAGGCGGCCGCCGGAATCTATAGTGTGCTCGCCGACGGGCCCGGCTGGGACTGGACCACGCTGGCGAATCTGTATGCCAATGCAAACGACTACACGCGTCAGCTTCGCGCCTTGGAAACCCATAGCCGCGCACATCCCGACGCCGCCGACGCGCGATTTCTGCTCGCTTATCATTACCTGGTGCAAGGATTCGATGGCGCCGCCGAGGAGGAGTTTCGCGAAGTCGGGCGCCTGCAACCGAACAATGTGGTGGCGATCCAGCTTTATCGGGCGATGACGAACCCTTCGGAAGTCGCGCCCGGCGACGCGGCGCCCGCCGGTCGGCCAGGTAAAGGGGCGAATGGCGATACCGCGCGGCCCGCGAAACCGATCGCGGTCGAGGCGATTGTCGGCCACTGGACGGCGACTTCGCCCGATGGCGTGAAGTATTCACTCGAACTGAACCAAGACAAAAAATTTGCCTGGAGCTTTGGCCGGGCCGACAGCGCGATGACCACGCTCCGCGGCGATTATTCGATTTCGGGCAGGCTGCTGATCCTCTATGGCTCGGATTCGAAGAATCTGGCCTGCGCGATGACTCTGGAGCCGAAGAACCAGTTGCGGCTGCGCCTCGCCGAGCAATCGCCCAACGATCCCGGCCTGCTGTTCAGCCATTAGCAGTCTGTTCAATATTTCAACAGGCTGTTGACCGCGGCGATCCGAGCGCGGTTATAAGAAAGTTTGCCGCACTTCCTCCGGGGCGGGGCCATAGGACAATGGCGCCATGGAACAAGTCGCCCGGCCTTGGCTCAGGCCGCGCATGGCGCTCGAATAGCCAAACAGGTTCGCCAGCGGCGCTTCGGCTTCGATCACCGTGTTGCGTCCGCGGACTTGGGTGTGCGTGATGACCGCCCGTCGCTGCCGCAAGTCGCTGATAAAGTCGCCCAGATGTTCCTCGGGCACGGTAATTTCGAGCTTCATGATCGGTTCGAGCAGCACCGAGCCGGCTTCGCGCAGGACCTTATTGAAGGCGTCGGCGGCGGCATAGCGGAAAGCGATATCGTTTGATTCGGTGTCGTGGGTCTCGCCGCCGAGAATCGTGAGCTTGACTTTCATGAGCGGAAAACCGAGCGAGCCGCCGCCCTCGGCCTGCTCCTTGAGCGTGTCATGCACCACTTCCAGGTAATCGCCGGGCAGCGAGTCGCCGGCGAGGCTCAAGAGCGTGACGCCGGCCGCCGCGGTGTCGACCGGCTCGATGCGAATCTTGACTTTGGCGAAGAGCGACTGGCCGCCCTGCTGCCGATGGCACTCGCCGACGACTTCGGCGGCGCGTTCGACCGTTTCGCGATAGCTGACGCGCGGCTTGTGAACACGCACATTGAGATTGAAGTCGCGCAGCAAGCGATGCTTGATGACCTCGAGGTGCAATTCGCCCATGCCGCTGATGAGCGTTTGCCCGGTCTCCTCGTTTTCGCGGGCGCGGAAGGTGGGGTCTTGCCGCTTCATCATTTCGAGCGTTTCCGAGAGCTTTTTGCGCTCGGTCGAGCTCTCGGGCTCGATCGCCATCGAGATCACGGTTTCGGGAAACACGATCGACTCGAGCACGATCGGATTCTGGGTCTCGCAGATCGTGTCGCCGGTGATCGAGTGCCGCAAGCCGATCACGCCCACGATATCGCCCGCCGCCACGCTCGGTATCTGTTCGCGCCGGTCGGCTTGAATATGCCAAAGCTGCGGCACGTTTTCCTTCTTGTCGCGCGCCGCGTTGTAGACCCGGGAGCCGGCCTTGAGCTCGCCGGAATAGACGCGCACATAATGCAAGTCGCCATGCTTGTCGGCGTCGATCTTGAACACGAGACCGCAGAAGGGCTCCGAGATATCGGGCTTGCGCGCGAGCTTGACATCTTTCTTTTTGGGATTCACGCCCACGACCGGGGGCTTATCGGCCGGGCTGGGTAAATAGAGCGTCACCGCGTCGAGCAGCGGCTGCACGCCCACATGATCGAGCGCCGAGCCGCAAAGCACCGGCACGATAAAGCGATGCAGCGTCGCGTCGCGAATCACCCGGCGAATGAGCTCCGGCGGCACGGGTGTCTCGGCCAGCACCATTTCGGCGAGCTCGTTGCTGTATTCGAATAGCTTTTCGAGCATCTCCTCGCGATACAAATCGGCTTCGTCGCGCATCTCGTCGGGCACCGCTTGGCGGGTGACCTCGAGGCCGCTGTTTTCGCGGCTGAAGGTGAGGTATTCGTTGGTAATCAAATCGATCACGCCGCTGAAAGCGCCGGGCACGTGCGGCGGTCCCTTGCCCACCGGCAACTGCACCGCCACCGGCTGGGCTTCGAGTCGGTCGCGAATTTCTTGAAAGCAGCCGTGGAAATCGGCGCCCTCGCGATCCATCTTGTTGATGAACGCCACCCGCGGCACGCCATATTTATCGGCCTGGCGCCACACGGTTTCGCTTTGGGCCTCGACACCCTCGCGGGCGCTGAACACGACCACTCCACCATCGAGCACGCGCAAGCTTCGCTCGACTTCGGCCGTGAAGTCGACATGGCCCGGGGTGTCGATCAGGTTCACGACGCAATCGTTCCAGCGAAAGGTGACGGCGGCGGCGCGAATCGTGATTCCGCGTTGCTGTTCCTCGGGATCGAAATCGGTGACGGTGGTGCCTTTGTCGACATCGCCCATGCGATGCGTGGCGCCGCTGTAGAAGAGCATCCGTTCGGTGACGGTGGTCTTGCCGGCGTCGATATGGGCAATGATGCCGATATTTCGGATGTGGGTAATGTCTCTCGCCATGCCACGCATCGGAATCCAAGCCGGGTAAAAAAGCAAGGGGTTCGGGCATCGGGGGTTAAAAAGCGATCAAAAGCAGATTTCCAGTGGCTCGCGGCGAGTGTCGGAGATTTGACGTTCGAAAACGCGGGGATTATATTCGTGTCCACATCCGCCACGATTTTCCGCCCCCCTTGGCTTCGCCGCAGCTTCTCGCTTGGTGGCGTTTCTTATGCAGTTGCCGACATTTCGCGAAATCCGACGCATGGCGCCGCGATATTTTCGCCCGGTGGTGGTCGGCATCTCGCTGGTGGGTTTTGTCGTGGCGGTGGTCGGCGTGCCGCTCCCGGCGCCGGTGGCGAAATCGACCGGGATCGCTTTTCCGTGCATGAGCCACGCGTGCGGCTGTCGCGACGCGGATCATTGTTGGCGCGATTGCTGCTGCTACTCGAACCAGGAAAAGCTGGCTTGGGCACGCGAACATGGAGTCGCGCCGCCCGACTTTCCGTTGGCCGCGGTCGAGTCGGATCATGAACACGCGCACGAACATGCCGATGTGCTCACGAGCGGGAAGGAACATGGTTGCGAGCGCAGCGCATGCGAGCTGTTGCGAGGCAAAAAGAGTTCTTGCTTCTTGCGAGCATGCTCGGATTCCTTCGGCGCCCGCGCAGCCTGCCGCCGGCGCGGTCGCTCCGGCGCCCGGCGTCGACGCCGCGCCGATCAAGCCTGATGATTCGGATGGCTATGTGCTGACAACGCAATATCGTCATTGCCATGGACTGCCGCCGCTGTGGAGCATGCTAGGCGCGGCCACGGGTCCGCCGGCCGTGGCGCGCTATCGATTTGATTGGCTTGTCGTCGCGTGGTTCGAGCATTGCTCGGTCGCGGCCCCTTCTCATGGATCGGCGCCTCCGACTCCGCCTCCCTTGGGCTGATCATCGGCCCCTTCTCGACCGCGGAGTCGCCGAGGGTTTGGAGTAATCGGCGCGCGGACTCCGCGCAATCGACGCCGCGCGCTGACGTGTTTCACTGTTGTGCCAATCGCGCATTGGTCCTCGCGCCTTGAAGCGTTCGCGCCTCGGCGTCCCGAGAACCCGCCTCGCGAGCGAGCCCTTAGTCGCCGCGCAATGAACTGCGCCGCGCCTTCCGGTCCGGCTCGCTCGGACGATGGGCCACAATGTCGCTCGATTCGTGCCTTCGAAAATCACAAAGACATCGTTCCCCGAAAGGAGAACTTTTCATGAAACGAACTCATGGTTTCACGCTCGTCGAGCTGTTGGTGGTCATCGCCATCATCGGAGTGCTCGTCGCCCTGCTCTTGCCGGCGGTGCAAGCCGCGCGAGGCGGGCCGTCGGGCTCAGTGCCTCAACAACATCAAACAAGTGGGGCTCGCGCTGCTCAACTTCGAAAATGCCCGCAAGTATTATCCACCCACCGATCCGCCCAATGGATTTTCCCCCCAAGCGCGGCTGCTGCCCTTCATGGAGGATGCCAATTTGCGGAACGCGCTCGATTTCACCCAACCGGCGTTTAGCGGAAGCTATAGCGCCAGGTTCCGAATCCGCTGTTCGTAAACGCGTTTGCCACCGTGATTCCCGCGATGCTCTGCCCGAGCGATTCGGCGCCGGCTGTCAGCGCCGAGACGACCTATGGCTATATGTATGGAGGCAACAATTACATGATCAGCATGGGCAGCGGCACGAACTTGAACTACGACGTGCGGTTTCCGACAGATGGAATCACGTATTACAGCTCCGCCGTGCAAGCCCGGAGCGTGACCGATGGACTCTCGAACACCGTGTTCATGAGCGAGTCGATTCGCAGCGTGGGCGCCGACATGACCATGAACGTCGGCAGCGCGCCGTCGTTTCCGTATCAATACACGCTCAACGGCTCGACCGGGCTCACGCCGGGCAATGGACCGGGCATCACCTGGACCGGAGCGCCCTGGCCCCAAGCGATCGTCGACGCGAACGGCATGATCGAAAACCCCGACCTCGCGCCGGTTTGGCCGCAGCTTACCGGTTGGCGCGGCGCGGGAAGCACCGCCCTCCGCGGCCGCGGCACAAGCTGGGCCACCGAGGGCGCCATGTGTACGCTCACCAACGGCTACACCACGCCCAACAGCCCGATCCCCGATCTGGTGACGCACTTCAGCGGGTTCTTCGGGCCGCGCAGTTGGCATGGCCCCGGCGCCAATGCGCTGATGGGCGATGGCTCGGCTCGTCTCTTGGGCGACGATCTCGACGCCACGCTCCAGCGAGCCTTGCATAGCCGCAACGGCAACGAAGTGATCGGCTCCGATTTTTAATCGCGACGCGCTCGCGGGGCGCGTCGTCGCTCGAGGCCGGCCTCGCCGAACGGCGGGCCGCGGCGCAAGCGACCTTTGTTTCATCGGATCGCGCCATCCATCAATCATCCATTTATCTGATCCAGCAGCGGGGATTTTTCGTGGCGCAACTCCATCGTTTCAGCGATCCGGCCTCGCTCCGCCGCGCGTCGAGTTACCGCGCGGTGCGGCGGTGGCATTTCTACGCCAGTTTGTTTTGCACTCCGTTTGTAATCGTGCTGGCGGTGAGCGGGGCGATCTACTTGTTCAAACACGAGATCGAAGCGTGGATCGAGCGTCCTTACGATCATTTGGAGGTCGTGGGCTCGTCGGCGACCGCGGCCGAGCAGATTCGCGCTGCCCTCGCCGACCAGCCCGGGGCGACATTCGCCGGCTATGAACTGCCGCAATCGCCCGACGCCGCGGCACGCGTGCTCGTCAAGCGCGACGGCGAAACGTTTCGTGTGTATATCCACCCGAAAACCTGCCAGCCGCTGGGCGCCGTGGCCGAGCGGAATCGGCTCATGCGCCGGGTCTTTCGCGCGCATGGTGAGCTGCTGATGGGCGATCGCGGCTCGTTGCTCGTCGAGCTGGCGGCCTCGTGGACGATCGTGATGATTCTCACCGGGCTCTATCTTTGGTGGCCGCGCCAGACACGCGGACTGGGCGGAATCGTCTATCCGCGGCTCGGCGTCGGGTCGCGCGTCTTTTGGCGCGATCTGCATGCCGTGACCGGGGTATGGATTTCGCTGCTGGCGCTGTTGCTGCTCACGAGCGGCCTGCCCTGGGCCAAAGGCTGGGGAAACTATCTCAAGGCCGCGAGAGCGCTCGCCGGCGCCGCGAGCGGGGAGCAGGATTGGACCATCGGCGGCGATCGATCGCGCCCGGCTCGCGACAGCGCGAGCGAACATTCCCGCCACGGTGAACACGGCGGCACGGATAGGCCCGCGGGCAACGCCGGACGGCAACTGGCCGATGTCGAACTCCGGGCAGTCGATCGCATCGTCGCCGTGGTGGCCCCGCTCGAATTGCCTCCGCCGGTAGTGATCGCGTCGCCGGGTGGAAAATCGTTCCGCGGAAAAGCGCCAATGGAAATTCATCGCATTGGACCGTGAAGTCGCTCACGGCCAATCGTCCCTTGCGGGTGAATCTGACGGTCGATCCGGAGAGCGGGGCGATTGTGAGTCGCGAGGATTTCAAGGATCGCCCGCTCGTCGATCGCATCGTGGGCATCGGCATCGCGGCGCATGAGGGGCAGCTTTTTGGCTGGCCGAATCAGTTGCTGGGACTCATGACCGCCATGGGGCTGATCGTGGTTTCCGCCAGCGGCATGGTGATGTGGCTCCGCCGGCGCGACCCAGGGGCCTTGGGAGCGCCGCGACCGCTGGGCTCCATGCGCGGGTCGCTTTTGCTGTTTGCGATTATAGCGGTGCTGGGCGTCTATCTGCCACTGTTTGGAGTGTCGCTGCTCATGGTGCTCACGGTGGAGCGATTCGCGCTTCGCAAGCTTCCGCGACTGCGCGACTGGCTCGGCCTCACGCCGCCCGCGCTCGGCGCCTTTGCCGGCGGCGAATCGGACGAGGCGGCGGAAAAACCGCCCGAAACCGCGGCGCGTTGACGCTCCCCGGGCCATCTGTTAGCCTGACTCCGACGTTGGAATTGTGTGAAATCGCTCCTTTTTTCGCAGGTCGCTTTCGTCATGGCGCATGAAGTCACATTGATCACCGGAGACGGCACGGGTCCGGAACTGGCCGAGGCGGCACGCCGCTGTGTCGACGCCACCGGAGTGAAAATCAACTGGGATGTCCAAGAGGCCGGCGTCGATGTGATGGCCCGCACCGGCAACCCGTTGCCCGACGCGGTGCTCGACAGCATCCGCCGCACCAAGTGCGCCCTCAAAGCCCCCATCACCACTCCGGTCGGAACCGGCTTTCGCAGCATCAATGTACACTTGCGGCAAGCCTTCGGGCTCTATGCCTGCATTCGGCCCTGCAAGCAGTACAAGGGCGTGCGGAGCTTTTTCGAGTCGGTTCCGGTCAATATTTTGATCGTGCGCGAGAACACCGAAAGCCTCTACGGCGGCATCGAGTTCGAGCGCGGCAAGCCGGAGACCGCCGAGCTGATCGAGTTCATCAATTCCCACGGCAAGGCGAGCAAAGTCAAAACCGGCACGAGCGAAACCGGCATCACGATCAAGGCGATCAGCGAAAGCGGCACCGACCGGATCGTGCGCTGCGCCTTCGACCAGGCCCGTTTGCACAAGCGGAAGAAAGTCACCGCGGTTCACAAGGCGAACATCCTGAAGTTCACCGATGGCCTGTTCCTGGAAGTGGCCCGCAACGTGGCCAAGGAATATACGGATATCGAATTCGAGGACCGAATCGTCGACAATATGTGCATGCAGCTCGTGCAGAAGCCGGAGCAATACGATGTGCTGGTGCTGCCGAATTTGTATGGCGATATCGTGAGCGACTTGGCGGCCGGCATCGTGGGCGGGCTCGGCGTGGCGCCGGGGGCCAATGTGGGGCCGCAAGGCGCCGTATTCGAGGCCACCCACGGCAGCGCTCCCAAATACAAGGGCCTCAACAAGGTGAACCCCACCGCCCTGATCCTCTCGGGCATGCTGATGCTTGCTCATCTCAAGGAGCAGAAAGCCGCCGATCGCCTGGAGAAAGCCGTGGCCGACGTGATCGCCGAAGGTAAACACGTGACCTACGACCTGAAGCCCCACCGCGACGACCCCACCGCCGTCGGCACGAAGGAAATGGCCGACGCGATCATCGCCAAACTGGGGTGAACGCCGCAGCCGGGCTGGTGTTTTGCCAAACCCACCACGACTGGATTGATGAGGCGCTAGCACCGAAGACCTAACGCGCCGCAATTGAGAAAGTTGACGGCCCGGAGGCGAAATTGGCAACTGCGATGACGGCACTCGGCTTCATAGCCGAAACCAATCCTGGTTTGCTCGATCGGACGGAATTCTACCGACTCGACGCCGGGCGATTTCTCACTGCCGAGCAACGCGCCGAGTTGGGGCAGTTCCTTACGCCGGCGCCCTTGGCCCGATTGATGGCCGGACTGGCTCGGCCGGCCGCCGGCGACATCCGACTGCTAGACCCCGGCGCCGGGGTCGGCAGCCTTTCCGCCGCATGGATCGAAGAAATCATCGGCCGCGAGAAACGGCCGCGCTCCATCCACCTGACTGTCTGCGAGATCGATCCGCAGCTCACGAATTGTAACTGTTAAGCATTTCCTCTTTCCCGAAATTGGGTTTTCGGTCACATTGACTGGATCATGGATGATCGAGATCGACGGATCGCCGAGTTGGAAGCGGAAATCGCCCGGTTGCAGGCGGAGAACGGAACGCTGCGCAAGCGCGTCGAGCAACTCGAACAGCAAGTCCAAAAGTTTTTGCAGCGGCGCAAGAAAACTGCTCGGCCATTTGCGTTGGGGCGGCGCTTTGTTCGAGCCGGTGGTCGACAAACTCTGGGAACTCTTGCGCAATTCGCCGGTCGTGCAAGGCGACGAAACCGGTTGGCGGATCGACGGACTGCCCGCGTGGGCCTGGTGTTTTCGAGACACGCGCTTGGCATTGTTCCTGATCGATCGTCATCGCAATCGGGCCGTGCTCGAGCGAGCGTTGGGCACATCGTTCGCGGGCACGCTGGTCAGCGATTTTTATGCGGTCTACAACGGACTCGACTGCCGCAAACAGCGCTGCTTGGTCCATTTGCTTCGCGAGTTGCACAAGCTGCGCGAGACGTTGCCGGCGGCGAGCGTGCGGGCCTTCATCCAGCCGTTGATCACGCTGTTTCAAGACGCGATCCGGTTGGGCCACGAGCGCAAGTCGCTCGGCAAAAAAGCTTTCAACGCGGCCCGACACGAGATTCAAAACCGTTTCGACACGTTGATGCTCGAGACGCGCGTGCGGCATCGCGAATGTTTGCGAATCTGGCGGCGGCTGTTCAAGCACTCGGACGAATTGTTCACCTTCCTCGACGATGCGAATGTTCCGGCCGACAACAACGGAACCGAACGCGACATCCGAAGCCTGGCGGCGGCGAGGAATGATGGCGGCACGCATCGGACCGAATGGAGCGCGGCGGCGTTCGCCCGAATCAAGAGCGTGATCGCGACCGGCGCGAAAAACGGTTTGAGCTTCGCAAGGTATGGAATCGAAGTCGTGCGCGCTAAATTGCAAGGCAAGACCCTGCCGCTGCCGATCACCAATAGCAGTTAAAACATCCGCCACGCGACCCATCCCCGGAAACCCCTCGCCCGCGATCCCCGCCAATATCGCCACCGCCCCCCCGCGCCCAGGCCACGCCACGGCTTAACAGTTACGCCTGAAGCGCCGGCGAAGGAATCCCGCTCGGATTTACACAAGCCTGAAGCGCCGGCGAAGGATCTCTGTAAGCTTATGGATTTGGTTGCTCTTGCGTATTTCCTTCGCTTGCGCTTCAGGCTTGTGGGCTTTCCCGCCTTGCCGTGGGGCGTGGCGTGGCTTCGCCTTGCCCTTCGCGCACATACAACACCGCCGCCTCCAAGTCGCCTTCATCGTTCAGCCACCGCTTGCTCCCGCCCTGGGTCCACCAATTCCGCCGCGGTTGTTCACCGGCCGATTGTTGCGACCGCACTCGCTCCCCGAGCTTCCGCGAGCACCAAGCCTTGAACTGATCCATCACATCGTCGGGTTTCCGCTCCGGAGCCGACACCACCACGTGAACGTGTTGGGTTCGGGCGCTCGCGGCATGAAGAAGCCAACCGCGAATTCGACAATGGTCGGCAATCGTGTCCTCCACGATGCGGCGCTGCTCCGCGTCGAGCGTCAGGGCGGGCTCGATCATGCGTCGCTTGGCCGCCGTTTGCAGTTCCGCGTCGGGGGCGCGGAAGCGGCCAGGTTTCTCGACCCACCCGCGCTCGTCGCCCGGCAACCATGTGCCGTAGGTCGTCCAGGTCAGGAAGTACGCCAAGGGCGCGTCCATCGGGGGCTGGCCGGGCTCGTGTTGCACGGGGGACACCTTCGCTGGCGCTTCAGGCTTGTATGAATCGGGGGGAAGGGTTCTTTCGCTGGCGCTTCAGGCTTGTGCGTTTGTATTCTATCGGAACGCCGAATCGCCGCCAAAGGCCCGAACCCCCAACACAAGCCTGAAGCGCCAGCGAAGGAATCCCGCTCGGATTCACACAAGCCTGAAGCGCCAGCGAAGGGCATCTTTCGCTTGCGATTCAAGCTTGTATGAATCGCGGGGTGAGGGGTTCCTTCGCTGGCGCTTTCAGGCTTGTGACGGGCATATTCGCTTGTGGGCTCATGGGGCGGGGCGTCTGGGTTTGCGCTTGGTCGGTGGTTTCGGCCCGGGCTGTCGGGCGGTCATTTGAGTGTAGAGCTCGAAGAGTTTTTCCAGCCGCTCGGTGTCGTTCTTGAATCGCCGGCCGATGTAGATGCGCTCCAGCGTTTCGTCGTTCCGCTCGTGGGCCTCGCGCAGGTTGGAGGGCATCTTTTCTGGATCGTAAAGCTCGGCGATCGTCGCCGGAAAATGCGCCTCGCGGGCCAGCAGGATATCCTCGGCGCAGCGCGTCAGGTCGGTTTTATTCCGCTCCGTGAGCGCGGGCACCGGAAAGGTGTTCCAGCCAAGAGTGTTGGAGTAACGAATCCGTGTTTCAAGCTTCCCGCAGACCGTTGTGACCCATGTAAGATGAAGCCGAGATACCGCTATCGCAAGGCAATACAATCCAACGTCGTAGAGTGCGAACGCCGTGTTTGGAAAAACCACATCGCTGTTTTCAAGTGTGACAGGTAGGTACGGTCTTGATTCGGACGAGACGTTTGGTATTGCAATAGTCCATTCTTTGGATGCATTCATTTCACGGAACTGGTGAGGAGTCTTAGCCATCCTGATCGCTGCGGCATCCGGGGATGATAACCGACTTTGCCTCACGGATTCTATTCGATGCTTGATCAGCGGGTTATGGCAAATATCTTCGGGAATCTCCGATTGAGGAAACCATAGGCAGTATCTTTGAGTGCCTCGAACAAGCTCGGCACCCCCCTTAAAGGTCCTGAAGTCGCTGGCCGGTACGCCGCTATCCAAAAGTTGCACCCTTTCGTCGCCGTTGAGGAGTAGACCATCTGACAATCCGTAGTAGTTGCCCTTAACCATTTGGGGAATGAAAGAAATCGGGCTGGACGACCGTTCTATAAAGACGCTTCGACCGGGCACGAGATACGGGTTAATCCGCTGGACCCGGTGCCTTACATTGCCATCAAAAAGGAAGCATTCCCCATCCCTTTGTCGAGAGCATCCAATCACGACAACTGTGACAGTCGCATTCTCCGTCGCCAAATTCCTCCAACGAAATGACGTAATTGCGAAGTCGATTCTGACTCCGGATTCGAGGAGCGGTTTCCAAAAATACGATATGCTTTGTCCTTGGCAAATGGAGTTTGTGCTAACGAAAGCGAACTTCGCCTTTGTCGTCGCCGTGAACCCCATTGCCTTCCAGAACCATCCACAAATGTAGTCAAGGGATCTCCAATTCAGGTTCGTATTTGAGAAGCACTGCCGAATATCATCCTTTTGCTGCTTTGTTTGGTCTGCGTTTCCTTTGTACGGCGGATTTCCACAAATATACGTCTCGCCCCCCACGTTCTCGAAATCGATCTCCGTTTGATCCTGCGGCGTGCTGAACAGATCATCCGCCCGGAGTTTCACTCCCGTTCCCGTGGGCGGGCAGATGCTCAGCCAGTCGAGGCGCAAGGCGTTGCCACATGTGATCCAGTTGGCGGCCTCGAGCGGCAAGAACGCGACGAGCGCGAGCTTTTGACCGCGATAGAGCACGTCGCATTGATACTCGGCGATGATCAATGCGCAAACGCGCGATCTCGGCCGAGAAATGGCGGATTTCAATCCCGCGGAAATTCGTGAGCGGAATCTCGGAACGACGCGCCGCCTCGCCGCGGCGGCGGTTGATTTCCGCCTCGATCGCCCGCATTTCCTTATAGGCAATCACCAGGAAATTGCCCGAACCGCATGCCGGGTCGAACACCCGGATGCGCGATATCCGCTGCCGCAGATTCAGCAACTTGCGGGCGTTGTCACCCGCCTCTTCGAGCTGGGCGCGCAGGTCGTCGAGAAAGAGCGGATTGAGCACCTTGAGAATGTTCGGCACGCTGGTGTAGTGCATGCCCAGGGCGCCGCGCTCCTCGTCGTCGGCCACGGCCTGGATCATGGAGCCGAAGATATCGGGATTGATCTTGGTCCAGTCGAGGCTGCCGACGTGGAGCAGATAAGACCGCGCGATTCGACTGAAGCGCGGCGCGTCCATGCTACCGGAGAAGAGGCCGCCGTTGACATACGGGAAACTGGTCGGCCCAGGAGCGAATCTTGGCGGCTTGCCGGTCCGCGATCTTGGTGTTCATGGCGCGGAACAGTTCGGCGAGCACCTCGTGGGTATTCGACGAATCCCGCGCGCTCATTTGCTCGATCGTGGCGGTGAAGAGGCCGGCGCCGCGGAAGATGTCGGTATCCTCGGCGAAGAAGCAGAAGATCAAGCGGGCGAAAAAGTGGTTGAGGTCTTGCCGGCGAGCGGCCGTGTCCCAATCGGGGTTTTCCTTCAGCAGCTCGATATAGAGCCGGTTGAGCCGGCCGGTGGCCTTGATGTCGAAGGCGTTTTCGCGGATTTGCTTGACGGTGGTGATACCCGCCAGGGCAGAAAGAAGCCGAAGTGGTCGTGAAAGTCGGGATAGTCGCAGGCGACCGTTTCGCCGTCGACGAGGTTTTCGGCCTCGAAGGTTTTGCCATCGGTGGCGAGGATGAATTTGGCCTTGTGGCGGGCCGTGGCGGGGCTGTTCCGCAGCGTGGCGAGGGTCGCCGGGACCTCGCCTTCCGAGCAGACCATGAGATGGATGTTGTTGCGTCTGGAGCACCGCCGCCCGGCAGATCGGATGGGTTCGAGGCGCCGCTTCGGAGACGCTGGAGGGTGGTCTCCTTGTTGCCGAAGGCTTCGAGGAAGGCATAAGGAAACGTCGCCGGGTCGAACGGCGCTTCCGCGAGCTTGGAAACGGCCTCCTCGATCTCGACGGCATTCATTCCGACACCGCGTCTCTCAAGCAGGGAAATATGCCCGACGATCGCGAGCGACCGGCCCGACGACGATGGCAATGGCTATTTCACCCGAAGCGCTCCGGCCAGACAAGCCCCCGCCGGCCAAGCCCCGCCGACACAAGCCTGAAGCGCCAGCGAAGGTCTTCTTTCCAGAACTTTGAAGTTTCCACCCATCGGTGGCACGAAAATGACCGAAAAATACCTCTTGCGGTACCGATAGCAATGACTTGCTAGCGCCGCCATCGGCACTATAGACAAATTCGTGCGTCTTGCAGGCTGTAGTACTTTCGGGTGGAAACTTCAAAGTTCTGGGTCTTCTTTCGCAATGTTTCAGGCTTGTGGGCGCTAGTTTTGTTTGTCTTCCTTCGCTCGCGCTTCAGGCTTGTCGGATTTTCCTTCGCTGGCGCTGCGAGCTTGTCGGGTCTTCCTTCGCTGGCGTTTCGGGCTTGCGGGTTGTCGGGCCGCTGGCGGAAAGGGCGGCGGGTGATAACAATAGTGCCGCTGGCCCAGGTCGCTTGTACCTGTTCATTTTCCACCCCCGAATCGTTTCTCGCATTTCGTTTTAGAGGAGCTTGTCGCCATGCCCACGAATGGTTCTCTTGGTCGCAAACTGCGGATGGCGCTGGTCGGTGGCGGCCAGGGTTCGTTTATCGGTCGCGTGCATTCGACCGCCGCGGTGCTCGATAATCGCGCGGCGCTCGTGGCCGGAGCCCTGTCGAGCGATCCGGCGCGGGCCAAGGCCTCGGCCGCCGACTACGATATTGCGCCCGAGCGAGCCTACGGTTCGGTCGAGGAAATGCTCGCGAGCGAAAAAAAACTTCCGGCCGACAAGCGAATCGATTTCGTCACCGTGGCCACTCCGAACCACACCCATTTCGCCATCGCCAAGGCGGCGGTCGAAGCCGGATTCAATGTGATCTGCGATAAGCCAATGACCTTCGACTTGGCTCAAGCCGAGGAGTTGGCCAAGGTGGTCGATCGTTCGGGCGTCGTGTTCGCCGTGTCGCACAACTACACCGGCTACCCGCTGGTGCGCCAGGCGCGGGAAATGATCCTCGGCGGCGAGCTCGGCGAGATCAACGCGATTCGCGCCACCTATATCCAAGGTTGGCTCCGCACTCGGCTCGAGGCCGACAATCAAAAACAAGCCGCTTGGCGAACCGACCCGGCCAAGAGCGGCGCCGCTGGCTGCTTTGGCGATATTGCCACCCATGCCTACAATCTCGGCCGCTATATGACCGGCCTTTTGCCGAACACGATCAGTTGTCACCTCAAGACATTCGAGCCCGGTCGCAAGCTCGACGACTACGGCCACGCCGTGATTCGCTATCAAAATGGCGCCCTGGGCACGGTGACCGCCTCGCAAATCACGCACGGCCGCGAAAACGATGTGCAGATCGAGATCGATGGCACGCTCGGTTCGCTTCAGTGGCGGCAAGAAGATCCGAACCAGATGATCGTGCGCCGCAACGGCCATCCCCACGCGATCTATACCCGCGATCCGAACGCGCCCTATATGAACGCCGCGGGCAAGGCCGCCTGCCGCTTGCCGAGCGGCCATCCCGAGGCGTTTTTCGAGGCATTCGCCAACATCTACCGCTCGGCTTACGACAACATGGCGCTGCGAGCCGCGGGCGAGAAGTTCGAAGCCACGAACACGATCTACCCGAATGTGAACGATGGCGTGGAAGGCATGTTCTTCATCCAGCAATCGGTCGCCAGCAGTCAGGACAACGGCGTCTGGCTCCCGCTGGGCCACCCGCTGCGCGGCGATAGAACAGCGGCGATAGAACAATGAGCCCCGCCGAGCCGCCATGACTTACAGCTTGGGGTCTTGCTTGGCGGTGATCTGGTCGCGGAGCTTGGCGGCGAGCTCGTATTGCTCACTGGCCACGGCCTCGGCCAATTGTTCGCTCAGGCTCGGCTGCAAGTGATACTGCTCGCGCAGGGTGTGATTCAGTTCCTTGAGACGCTGCACGAGTTCGTCGTCGTCGTACTGGTCCTCGGCGTCGTACTCGGCGAAAAGCTGGCGAAAACGCTCGATGCCAGCGGCCAACTCGGCCAGCGCCGGCTCGGGCCCGGCTTCGTCCAGGGTGGCCAAGGTGGCGGCTTGAGTCCGATGGAAAAGGACGAACGGGCGGTACTGCTCGTGGGAGAGAGTCCACTCCTCGTCGGGCGAATGGGCTCGCACAAAATCCATGAACGCGAGACTATGGTCCGCGTCGCGCACTGCGCGGCGGAATTGCCGCAGCGCCAACCAGCAAATGCGGCGATGGTAGAACTGCAAAAACTCGCGATCGGCCGCGGCGCATTGCTCGGCCGAGAGTTCGAATTCGCCGCCAGCCCGCTTGGCCTCGGCCAGAAGATGGTCGAAGTAGGTGTCCTTGCCCGCCGGACGCTGGCCATCGGGCCGTTTGTCGACCTCGAGTGCAAGATGCCCATCTCGACGCGCATCTGGAGCAATTCGCGACCATTGGGCCCACGCACGAGGCGGGCCGTGACCTTACCCGGTTGGTAGGCCCATTCACTCAGCAGGCGATCGATATCCTGGCGCCGCGGCATGTGCGGATACTCATTTTTCAGTAACAGCGGGGGGCGGCCTCGAATCGCCGGGCCGCCAAATGGATTATAGAACCGCCGCGCGCGCATGGCTACTCCCGAGAGCCCGTGGCCAGCGAGGGGGCGCCGGGCGAGCGAACCACTCCCCCCGCGGCATTTCAGGCATGCAAAACGGCCCCCACGGCAGCCGCGGCGCATTCGGGAGACCTCGCATCTCGCGGTTGGGTGAAATATGCCGAAGCTTCAGCGCGTCGAAAAAAAATTGCGAGAAGCCGCGCATTTGCATCGAAGGGCTCCGCGATGCGCCGCCTGGCGAGGCGAGAGGCGTTATTGGGCCAATTCGACCGGCGCGAGCGATCGCGCCCTGGAGTCATTTGCCGAGGAGCGACATCAATTTCCGTTTGAGCGATTGCGACGGACTGCCGCCCGCCGCGCGATCGGCGCCCGCGCGCTGGCGGCCGCTTCGGAGGCCGCGGACTTCGTGTCAATGGCTTCCGCGTTCATGGGCTCCGAGGCCGAGGCCAGGGCCACGTCGCCCGCCACTTCGTCGGCCGGAATCGTATCGTCGACGATCATCTCCTTCGGCACTGCGCGATTCTTCATCTCGGCGGAGCGCTGGCAAGCCGGGCACAAATGCACCACTTCCCACTTATACGCGGGCACTTCCTTGACGACTTCCTTTTTCACCAGGCTGCGCTGGGTGATGATGCGTCCGCAGGGCGATGGGGTCCAGTGTTCTTTCTTCACGCATTTAACGCAACCGGTGCAGGGGTCCTTTTCGGCCTCGCACGTCTTTCCGCAATATTTGCTGGGGTTGGGAATGCAAATATCCTCGCATTTGCAGGAGTAGCATGTCTTGGAGACCTTGCGCGTGCCCGGCACGAGCCGGCATGTCTTGCCGCATTGGCAGTGCCGGCCGCAGGCTTGGCACTGATCGGCGTCGCATTGCGAGCCGCAATTGCCCTTGGGACCGCAATCCTCGGCGGTGAGCGGGGCCGCCGTCGCGAGCACGAAAGCCGTCAATAGGTACATTCGCAAAGCTGAGGCCATGGTTCGCGTTTCCTTCCTCTTGTCGTAAATGGGCGCCATCCGTTTGCAATGGTCTTGGACCCCGACCTTGAATTCACCGAGGCGCCCTGCAATGTTCATCGAACACCGGGCCGCGGGCACTTTCTCGGATCGGCTCGCGGGCGTCCGAATTTAACCATTGCGCGGCCGCGCGATCGGCGCCAGCCGCACTGCCTGCCCAATCGACAAAGTTTGCCGCGTTGCCTCGGTCGCGTTCGAGAGCGATAATTCAGCGGACGATGAACGCCCGGTTCCTTTCCCCTCCCCGCGCCCGTGTCCAGCGAACTTCAACGAGGCAAAACTCCCCATGCGACCGGTCGACCGCGAACGTCAGATGGCGGAAGCCGAGGAAATGCTCGGCGACCAGCTTACGAAACACGGCTTCGCCAAGGCGCTGTATTACGGCAAATTCGCCGGGCACAAGCTCTTGACGTATCCGCAGCGATATTCGGCCGATGTCGAGCAGCGCGTCGCTCAACTGCGCCAATTCTGCCATGACGGCATCGATCCGGTGGCGATCGATCGCGATGCCCGGATTCCCGATTCGGTCGTTCGCGGCTTGGGCGAGCTCGGCGTGCTCGGGGCGTGTTTGCCGCCTCGGTTCGGCGGGCGCGGCATGTCCCAAACCGGCTATTGCCGCTTGATCGAAGTGCTCGGCGGACACTGCGCCAGCACGGCGCTGTTCGTCAACGCGCATCATTCGATCGGACCGCGGGCACTCGTGCTTTTTGGAACCGAGGAGCAGCAGGCCCGCTATTTGCCGGCCCTGGCCAGCGGCGAGGCGATCAGCGCTTTCGCGCTCACGGAGCCCGAGGCGGGGAGCGACGCGGCGAATGTGCAAACGACCGCCACGCCCACGCCCGACGGCGCCGGTTATGTGCTCAACGGCCAAAAGCGTTGGATCACCAATGGCGGCATTGCCCGCATACTCACGGTCATGGCCCGCACCCCCGACGCCGGGTCGGGCAAAGGCGCTCCCGACGCCTCGTCGGGCAACAAAGGCGCCCCCGACGCCTCGTCGGGCAACAAAGGCAAGGTCACGGCGTTTATCGTCACACCCGACATGCCGGGCTTCGAGGTCGTGGAAGAGCGAATGCCCAAGTGCGGAGTGCGCGGCACGGCCACTTCGCGTTTGGCGTTTCACGATATGTTCGTGCCCCGCGAGAACATCCTCGGTCAGTTGGGCAAGGGGCTCAAGGTGGCCCTCACCGTGCTCGACTACGGCCGCGTGACGTTTGGCGCCAGTTGCACCGGCGCCGCCAAATTCTGCCTCGAGCGAGCCCGGGCGCATGCGCTGTCTCGGGTGCAGTTCCAGCAGCCGCTGGCCGCGTTTGAGCTCGTGAAAGACAAGCTGGCGCACATGGCGGCCGGCGCCTTCGCCATGGAGTCGGCCACCTATCAGACTTCGGCCCTGATCGACTCGGGCGCCGACGACTACATGATCGAAACCGCGATGCTCAAGGTGTTCGCCACCGACACGCTGTGGCGGATCATCAACGACACGATTCAGATCTTCGGCGGCAAGGCCTACTTCACCGATGAGCCCTACGAGCGCATGCTCCGCGACGGGCGGATCAACATGATCGGCGAGGGGGCCAATGATGTGCTTCGGGTGTTCGTGGCGCTGGTGGGCATGCGCGACGTGGGGCTCGAGCTGAAGAGCGTCTGGGACGCGCTGCATCGACCGTGGAGCCATGCCGGACAGCTTGGCCGCTTTGCCCACAAGCGGCTCCGCTCCATGTGGCGGGCGCCGATGATTCGAGTGCGCGATCGCCGCCTCGAGGCCGACGCGGCCCGGCTGGGCTGGCTGATCCGGCGGTTCGGGTCGCATGTCGAGCGGCTGCTGCGCGTCCATCGCGAGGCGGTGCTCGAGCGGCAATATCAATTGGCCCGAATCGCCGACTCCGCGACCGAGCTTTATGTGAGCGCCGCGGTGCTCAACCGGCTGAACTACGGCGTGGCCGACGCCCAGGGCTTCGCCGCGGGCCGCTATTATTTGCTGACCGCCGATCGCCGCATCCGCCGAAACCTGCACGAACTGTCCCACAACGACGACCGAGCCACGACTTCGTTCGCCGACTTCGTATTCCGCGGCCGCTAGCGACCCGCGGCGCGCCGAGTCACCCGAGGTATTTTTTCCTCGCGGCCTGCAACACGGCGAGCGCCGGCTTGGCCGCCTGCGCGGGGTCGAAGAGTCCGCCGTGCGCGTATTCATGCGGCGCGCTGTCGAGCAGTTGCCGCCACACGACCGCTTGCACCATCGGCTTCACCAATAAGAGCGGCAAAATCTCGCCAAGCAATGCGGCCTGTCGTTCCGGCGACGGCGCCGTGCCCGCTCCGAGCGGTTCGGCGGTCACGGTCGCGCGAGGGTCGGGTCCCGAGTCGCTCGGCAGGATCAGGCGCACCACGAGCGGCAGACCCAGGCAGCTCCAGCGATCGATCTGGCGGCTGAAGTCGAGGGCGTCGCGCGGCTGCGTGCCCCGGGGGTGGTAGCCGAGATTCACGTCGAGACAAAAACCGGTGAGCCCGATCTCGCTGCGCCGAGCGCGTCGGCGAAATGCAGCGGCGAAAAATCGCATGGTTGCCGGCCCATGAATTCGCCCCAGGGCTGATCGATCGCGAGCACCACGGCGGCGCGGGCATCGGTCTCGCGCGTGGCTTCGACCGACATCACGGCCAGTCGCAAGCGTTCTTCCTCGCTAAGCGACATCGCTTCGGCCGTGTTGAGCCCGGCCGAACAGGTCCAGAGCGCGACTTTGCCTTTGTAGCGATTCACCACGGTTTTGATTTGTCCCACCATGAGCGAGGCGAGATTCTCGAAGTCGCCTTCCCAAAGATAGAGCCAGTCGGGCAGCGAAGCCCGATCGAGCTGGAGCACCGGTCCGGCAAAGGGTCTGAGATTGTTGAGCCGGCACCATTCGATTTGGCGATCGGCCAGGGTCCAGTCGAATTTTCCCTCGCGCGGTTCGAGTTCTTTCCAGGGCAGCGGAATCATGGCGGCGTTGAAGGTGGAAACAATGTCGCGCTGCACCGATTCCTTGAGCACCGCGCGGCCCAAACTCACGCCGAGCGCCTTCTGCCCTTTGACATTCTGCCGCTGCCGGGCCGCGAGCGATTGATCGACATAGCCTCGCACCAACACGCGCATCGCCTCTTGCGCGGCGGCGATCGCTCGCTGGGCGGCGGCGGTCGAGACCGAAAGATCGTCTTGCGAGATCGCCGCCTGGGCCATATGACCGATCGCCGCCTTGAGCTGCGCGTCGAACCCCGGCGGTGATTCAAGGCCGATGCCTTGCCAGAGCGCCAACTGATTGCGCACGCGATGCACCGCCCCCCGCGCGAGCTCGACCGGCAAGTGATACGGCCGCGCGCTCCATGAGCGAAGTGGTGGCCAACATGATTTCGCCCATGCCGGCCACGAGCCACGGAATTTGAAAGCAGCCCGACTCCGATTCGGAGCGGCGAACGAGCAGCCCCTCGTCGGTCCACTGCACGCGGGTTTGCCAGGGAATCTCCTCGAGCCCGGTCATGGTGGCCCGCTCCGCGGCGTCGCTGGGCGCCAAATCGCGGCGCAGAACCAGAAATCGCATCGAGCCCATTCGACCGACGCCTCAAACCATGGGGGGGAGCCGCGGGAGTTGTAGAAGCCGGACAAACGTCGCGTGGCATGCGGCGGCGATGCCCGTCCGGCGACCGAATTCGTCAATCCGGAGTCTAACGTGATTGTCCCGGGGCTTCAACCGACCGGCGATCCGCCTCGAGCGCCGCCAGGGGCCGCTCGAGACGCAGCGTTTGCCCCTCGACATCCACCGCCAGCGGGCCAACTCCGTAGCGCGCGAGCGCCGCATGGGCCGCTGTCTCTTGTCCGCGGAGCACGGCGACGCGAGTCTGGTCCGCGGGCACGGCTCGCCAGCGATCGGCCGTCGGCGCCGCGCGCGCGGCAATGCCCCACACCACGCGATCTTCGCCCCGCTGGGCGAGCAACATATTGGCGTGAAACACCGTGGTCCAGACATCGGTATAATCGCCGGCCACATGCGTTGCCCCGCGAGCAAGCACCTCGCCGGAGTAGCGGCCGATGCTCTCGGCCAGCGAGCGACGCACTACATCGAGCCCGGGCCGGCCATGCCGCGCCGCCGCCAGCACCGCGAACAGGGCCAGCAGCGCCCACGGTGCGCGAAAAGTCCACGCATGCTCGCGGGGCGCCACGGCCGCCCATTGCAGCACGCAAAACGCCACGCATGCGCCCTGCCATAAAAAAACCGCCGTGAACGCATAGTGCCCGAAGTCGGTGCGATGCACATGCTCAAGGCTCGTCACAAACGCATACTGCGCCGCCGCCGCCAGGAGAAGAGCCAGCGCTACGGCGCCGCTGCCGCGCGCCGCGCGCCGTCCGGCGGGCCAACACAGCGGCACGAAGCCCAAGGCGGCCACGACGAGCATCGTCCAGAACCAACGCCCATCGAGCTGGCCGGGCAAGTCGCGAGCCACGCCCCAGGCGCAGGCCAACCATGCCCGGGGGCCAAGCAAATGATACTCGGCCGCTTCGGTCGCGGCCGAGCGCGAGATCGCCATGCTCAGCCCCAATCCGAGGGCGATCGCCGCGAGCGCAAATAGATCGCCGTCGGTGAGCCCGAGCCATCGCGGCCGGTCGGCCCAACTTTCGGAGTCCGCGGCGATGGCCGGCGACGCCGTGTCCAGAGCCGGATCACACGCTTCGAGATAGCCATCGTCGGAGTCGAACTCTCGGGCTCGCCGGCCAGCCAGCGCGCGGCGGGCCAGCACCAATGGACCGATGGCAAAAGCCGCCGCCGGATTGACCCACAGCGCGAGCCCCAGAAGGCCGAAGGCCGTGGGCCAAGGCCAGAGCCCGCTCCAGCCTGGGCGGCGCTGGCCACGAGCGGCATGTTCGATCGCCAGGAGCGCCAGAAGCGCGAGCGTGGTCGAGGTCGCGAACTGATGGATGTATACCAGGTATCCAAACCGACGCGATTCACGATTGAGCAGCAAGAACAAAATCGCGCTCACGGCGCCGATCGCGAGCCCGCGACGACGGCCCGCGAGATAGTAACCGAGCAAAAAAAAGCTCGCCAGGCCGGAGAAGATCGTGAGCCCGGCCTGGGCCAGCATATTGCCCAGCGGCGAGCGAAACGGCGTCGCCAGCGCGGGCACAAGCATGCCCAGTCGGTCTTGCTCCCAGAAAAGAGGTGTCCAGTGGTAGAGGCTGACGAGCGACATGACGAGCGAATCGCCATTTTGCCGCGACTGGATGCGGCTAAAGTCGATCCAGAGCGACACGCCCGCGAGCACCCCGACCACCGCCAATAGATCGAGCCGAACGCGCGAGCGAATCCAGAGGGCGATGCGGTGCATTGGAGGGAGCGCTCCGCTCACGGGCAAACCGGCGGGGGCAAACAAAGGATTCGGCGGGCGAGCATCGCGGGCATTGCGGGGTTCGAACGCGAGGCGGCAAGGCGCCGCTTCGACCGCGGGCGAGGCTGGCGGTCAATTGCAAGGACACTGCTGCACAACCACCGGCTGGCACGCGGGGGCGTACGCCGGAACGGCGGTCGGCGGGGCATAGGTCGGCTGGCTGTACACCGGCGGAGCGCAGGTATACCCGCGCTGAAACGGATGGTAGTAACAGCCGGTCGAGCCAAGCATGGCCACGACCGTTGTCAGCAAGAGCAACTTTCTCATTGCCAAAGGGCTCCGTGATTCTCCAAGTCGCCGCGCTGCGACGCCCAAAACGTCGCACAGGTTTGCAAGCGAATTCGATCGCGGCGGCGCCAGCATGCGATGCCGGCGCTGGTGCTTGCGGGGCGGACAATAGGCGGAAGCCGCAAGCCCGTCAAGGCGAGTCGGCGGCGAAGACCGGGGAAAGTTTACCGGCCAGATAGAGAATCGCCGCCATCAGGAATGCGCCGCTGAAGCCGAAGTGCTGCTAAAAAAAACTTGCCACGGAAGAACACGGACAAAACACCGAAAAGATTCCGAGGTTTCCCGCTCCGGATTTTTCCGTGTTTATTTCGTGTTCTTCCGTGGCTAATAACTAGCATTCGCCCCGCGGCGAGGTCAACCAAATCGGTTACGAGATATCGGCTACGAGATGCGGCCGCTCTTGCGCAGATAGGCGATCACTTCGTCGGCCAGTGTCTCGGCCGACTTGGTTCCCGCGTCGAGCACCAGTTCCGGCTTCGCCGGGGCTTCGTACGGATCGTCGATGCCGGTGAAGCCCTTGATTTCGCCAGCGCGGGCCTTCTTGTACAGACCCTTCGGATCGCGCTTTTCGCACACATCGAGCGGAGCGTCGACGAACACTTCCACGAAGTCGGCGCCCAGGGCGCCGCGAACCGCGTCGCGATCGCGGCGATAGGGGCTGATAAACGCGGTGAGCGCCACCGAGCCGGCTTCGGCGAATAGCTTGGCCACGGCGCCGATTCGGCGGATGTTTTCCTCGCGGTCTTGGGCCGAAAATCCAAGCCCGAACCGCTTGGCGAATTCTTCGCCATGGCGCTCCTTGAGCATGCCCGGGCCGGCGTTGAGGCCGTGGCGCACATTGTCGCCATCGAGCACATAGCTTTGCACGCCTTGGGCATGCAGCTTGTGATCGACCAAGTTCGAGATCGTGCTCTTTCCGCAGGCGCTCAGCCCGGTGAACCAGACCACGCAGCCTTTGTGGCCGTTTTTCTTTTCGCGCTCGGCGCGAGAGACGCTTTGTTCGTGCCAGACGACGTTGGTGTCATTGCCCATGGGAAAAATCCTCGCTCGGTAATAGTAAAAAAATGCCTGATCGCGGCCCGCGCGTCGCCGCGGTGAAATTTGCACTGGGATCATTGGGATCGCGGCCCCGCCGGCGGCGCCGCCCGGAGAGGATCGTCTCGCGAAGCGGAAGTCAAATCGTAGCGAAGAAACGATCCGGGCAAAAGGGCGTCTGGCGACTCCCAGCCTTCCCCGATGCCCCAAGTCGCCCAAAATCTGGCGACTAAAACACTGGCCGGAGTTGTTTGAGCCGCGCTTCGGTCGCCGCCATCAGTGCGTCTTCCTCGGCTTCGGTCGGCGCTTCATAGGTGACCGAAAACCGCAAGTGCGGACCGGCGTCGTCCCAGGGAACCGTGCAGATCGAATGCTCGGTGATCAGATATTGGCTCGCCGCCTCGGCGGTCTCGAATCGCAAGCCATCGGCCAATCCCTTCGGGCTCGGTGTATAGAGAAAATACGTGCCCTCGGGCATGCGGCACGTAAAGCCGCAGCGCGAGAGGGTGGCCACGAGCTTTTTGAGCCGACGCTCGTATTTAGCTCGCACGCCGATCGGAATGCTCTCGTCGTCGAGCGCTCGGGCGGCGGCGTTTTGAATGGCGATGAACTGGCCCGAGTCGCTGTTGTCCTTGATATCGGCAAACGCCTGCACGATTTTCGCGTTGCCACAGACCCAACCGAGCCGCCAGCCGATCATGTGGAAGCCCTTGCTCATGGAATGCACTTCCACGCCCACATCCTTGGCGCCCGGCACGGAAAGAAAGCTCAATGGGGGCGCCGAGTACGACAACATGATATGCGCCGCGTCTTGCACCACCACGATTTCGTGTCGCCTGGCAACGTCGATCACTTGTTCGTAAAACGCGCGCGTCGCCGCCTTGCCGGTGGGGCTGTTCGGATAGCAGATCACGAGCAGCTTGCGCGCTCGAGCGTTTCGGCCGGAATCGCCTTGAGATCGGGAAAAAAATCGTTGTCGGCCACCAGCGGTAGTGATACGACCGTTCCGCCGAGATAACGCGTATGCGTGCCGGCGACCGGATAGCCGGGCACGGTCATCAGGGTGACATCGCCGGGATTGATGAAGGCGGCGGGCAACATGGCGAGCGCGGTTTTCGAGCCGATGCAATGATTGATCTCGGTCGCCGGGTCGAGGTCCACATTGAAATTGCGCTTCATGAACCGCGCCGCGGCTTCGCGATACGAAGCCACGCCGTTGTCGGCATAGCCGCGGTTGGCCGGCTGATTGATTTCGTGGGCCATGGCCTCGCGCACCGAGGGCGGGGCCATTTCGTCGTTTTCGCCGATGCCGAAGTCGATGAGCTTTCGCTCCGGATGATCGGCCAGGGCCTTGCGCTTGGCGCGCTTGATCTTCTCGAACTTGTAGATCGCCGTGCCTTTGCCGTAGTTGGCGCCGCCGATGCGTTCGGCGAAAAGCTTTTGGAAATAAGGATCGCTCATGGCTGTTTGCAAAAAAAGTCGCGCTTCGGGCGCCGGGGATAATAGTGACTCGCGTAGCCTAACGGGTAAGCCGGCGGCGGACAAGCCGCCACGGGGGGCGTCTCGCGCTAGGGCCGCGGCGAGCGCGAGTCGTCGGCGAAGTCGAGAAACGCTTGCCAGTATTTCGCGTCGATCGTGTGCTCGGCGTCGCGAAGCAGGTAGCACAATCGGGCGCCGATGCGCTCGTCGAACTTGGCTTCGGCCTGTTCGTCGATGCCCTCGACGCCAAACTGGCGATACACTTTTCCGGCCGCTTTCAATATTTCGAGCTGGCCGGCCGGATTGGCCCATTGGTCCTTGTCGCCAGCGGTGAAAAACACGGCGCGGGGAAAGCACAAAGCCACGAGCCCGTTTTGATCGAAGGGCAGCCGATCCTCGCGACCGCTGAACTTCTTGAATTCGGCGTCGAACCAGTGGGGAAACGATTTGTTGATGCGGGTGACGGTTTCGGCCTTGGGATTGTGGCAGCGGCTGGGGGCCGAGCCGCCGCAACCGGCCTGATGCGGGATGATGGCGCGAATACGCTCGTCGAACGCGCCGGCCACGAGCGCCGCCTTGCCATTGCGCGAGTGGCCATACACGGTGATGTCGCGAGCTTCGATCTCCGGATCGATGACAAGATAATCGACCGCGCGATGCAGTCCCCAGGCCCAAGCCAGAATCGCGCCGGGACCCTCGACCGCCGGCGCCGCCTCGCTCGCATTGAGCGACGCTTCCGCGCTCGCTTCGGCCGGCGCTCCCGGATTGGGCACGGCAACCGGCGCGCTCGCGACAGGCGCTTGCACGCCGGCCGCGACGAGGCCGCGAAAGAAAGCCACGGCCCCGGCGGCTTCTCGCGGATCGTCGGGCATGATGTCGCCATAGTAAAACGTCGCGAGCGCATAGCCGCGGTCGACGACCATCTCCGCCTGCCACTGCCCGCTGCCGGTTCCGCGGCTGGCGTCGGTCGCGCGATGATCGACCACGCCAGGGCCTTTGCCGACCCAGCCGCGGGCGAGCGCGATCCGCGGATCGGCGAGAACCGTGTGATTGCCGGTGAAGTTGAGCCCCAGGATCACGCCGGGCCGCTTGGCCTGTTCGCCAGTCGCCTTCGCGACACCGGGATTGGGCACGACGAGCAGAAGATCGATCGTTGCGCGCCGGCCGGGCCACATTGAATCGCAACCTGCTTGAGCGTGGCCTTGCCGCCGAGCGCGTCGCGATCCACGCGGCGAATTTCGACCTGTATCGGCGCGACCGGCGGAAGCGGGCCATACATGTAATGCTGGAATAGCGTCTTCAGTTCGGGCTTGCGCTTGCCGTTCCAATCCTCGAGCGACGCGATGGTCTCGCCGCCCAGCATTTGCAACGGATCGGGCAGCGCCTCGACCACGGGCAATTGCTCGATGTCGGGAAAGCGATTTTGAGAAGCGCTCAAGGTTTTGGCCGCGACCACTGGACTCTCGGGAGCTGCTGGGGGCGAGTCGGTGGCGCTTTTGGCGTCGGAAGTCGGCGGATCGGCGGCCATGGTTCGAGTTCCCCCCAAAAACAAGATCGCGCCGACAAACACGGCGAGGGAAGCGAATCGTGAAGTTCGATCCCGATGCACGTTCGAGTCAAGCGCCATGTTAGCTACCTTTTCCGTATGGGATGCGGAGCGAGCATCATGTTCTCGCCGCGATCCGGTCCTTCCCCATATGGGGGCGCAGGGCTTCGGGCACCGTGATCGAGCCATCGGCCTCTTGATAATTCTCAAGCACGGCGATGATTGCCCGGCTGATCGCCACCGCGGTGCCATTGAGGGTGTGGACGAAGGCCGTGCCCTTTTCGCCTTTGTTGCGGTAGCGAATTCCCAGCCGCCGGGCCTGATAGTCGGTGCAATTCGAGGTGCTGGTCACCTCGCCATATTCGCCCGCGGCGCCGCGGCCGGGCATCCAAGCTTCGAGATCGAACTTGCGATAGGCCGGTCCGCCCAGATCGCCGCTGGCGGTGTCGACCACTCGGTAGGGAATCCCGAGCCCATCGAAAATCCGGCATTCCAAGTCGCGAAATTCGTCGAGCGTCGCATTGCTTTGCCCGGGCAAGGTGAAGGCGAACATTTCGACCTTGGTGAACTGATGCACGCGATACAAGCCGCGCGAACGCGCGTCCGCCGGCGCCCGCCTCGGTGCGGTAGCAGTGGCTGATGCCGCAGTATTTGAGCGGAAGCCGTTCGGCGTCCAGAATTTCGCCGGCCAGGAGCCCGCCGAGCGTGATCTCGGCCGTGGCCACGAGACTCAAATCGGTGTCAGCGATGCTATAGATTTGCGTTTCCGGGCCCCGGGGAATGTAGCCCGTGCCTTGCAGGATTTCATTGCGGGCCAAGTCGGGTGTGATCATGGGCGTGAAGCCGTGTTCGATCAGCAGCCGCACCGCGTATTGCTGGAGCGCGAGCTCGAGCAGCACGGCGTCGTTTTTGAGAAAGTAGAATCCCGCTCCGGTGACCTTGGCGCCGGCCTCGAAATCGAAGAGGTCGAGCTTCGCGCCGAGATCGACATGATCGAGCGGCTTGAAGTCGAACTTGCGGGGCTCGTGCCGGCCGCGGGCGACTTCAAGATTCGCCTGATCGTCGGCCCCGAGCGGGGCATCGGGGTGGGTCAGGTTGGGAATCGCGCGGAGAATTACCTCCGCGTCGGCCAGGGTTTGGTCGAGGCGCGCTTGGGCCGCGGCGGCTTCCTCACGCAAACGGCGGCCTTCTTCCTTGGCTCGCTCGCGCTCGGCGGGGTCCTTTGCCCTGCCGATCGACTTGCTCACTTCGTTGGCTTGGCGATTCAACTCGTCGAGCGCGGCCTGATTCTCGCGGCGCTGGGTTTCGAGCTGGGCAAAGCGATCGAGATCGGCCTTGGCGCCGCGATGCTCGCAGTTTCGCCGCACGAGCTCCAAGTTTTCGGCCACGAATTTACGGTCGAGCATAGGTCATCCGGTTTGGGAGGGCTCAAAAGTCGAGTCGCGACAGTTCATCCCACAAGCGAGCGCTCGCTTGGATGCCGCGGTGAAAGTCGGCGAGGCGGAATTTTTCGTTGGGGCCATGCGTGTTGTCGTCGTCCTGGCCCCAGCCCAACAGTAACGTATCCGCTCCCAGCACTTCGTGAAAGGCGCCCACCACGGGGATCGATCCGCCCTCGCGAATCATGAGCGGCGCGCGGCCGAAGGCATGCGCGATCGCCCGCCGGGCCGCCGCCACATACTTGCTGTCGAGGGGCGTGAGCACTCCCGGCGCGCCCGAGTGCGCGATCAACTCGAGCGTCACCCCGGCCGGCGCCCGCTCGCGCAGATAAGCCTCGAGCGCCACGGCGATTTTCTTCGGGTCTTGCCGCGGCACGAGCCGAAAGCTGAACTTCGCGCCGGCCCGCGCGGGCAGAATCGTTTTGGCGCCTTCGCCCTGATAGCCGCTCCAGAGACCGTTGATATCGTAGGTCGGGCGAGCGCCGCGGCGCTCGAGCGTCGTGTAGCCGGCCTCGCCCCGAAGTCCCTTGACTCCAATCCGGAGCTTGAACTCCTCTTCATCAAAAGGCAGCGCCGCCAATTGGCTTCGCTCCGAAGCATCGAGCGGAATCACATCGTCGTAAAAACCCGGCACGCGCACTCGGCGATCGGAGTCGGCGAGGCCCGCGAGCAGTTCGCAAAGCACATTGGCCGGATTCACCACCGCTCCGCCGAATGTGCCGGAGTGCAGGTCCTGCTTCGGCCCCGTGACCAGGAGCTCGAAATAGGCGATGCCGCGCAGGCCGTAGGTGATCGCCGGTTGCCCGGGGCCAAATTGCGAGGTGTCGCTAATCACCACCACATCGCAAGCGAGGTCCTTGGCGCGGGCGCCGAGCACATGGTCGAGGCTCTCGCTGCCCACCTCCTCCTCGCCTTCGATCAGGAACTTCAATTGCACCGGCAGCCGGCCCGCGGCGCCGAGCCAGGCATCGGCCGCGTTGACATGCGTGAGCATCTGGCCTTTGTCGTCGGTGGCGCCGCGGGCAACCACGGCGCCGTCGCGCACCGTGGGCTCGAAGGGCGGCGAATGCCATTCCCCCAGCGGGTCGGGCGGCTGCACATCGTAGTGACCGTAAACCAGCACCGTCGGAGCGCCCGCCACGGGCGGCGATTGGGCGAACACGATCGGATTGCCGCCGGTTTTGATAAGCTCCACCGCGAGCCCCATGCGCTGAAAGCGAGCGACCATCCAGTCGGCTGCCCGGCGCACATCGGCCCGGTAGGCGCTATCGGCGCTGACGCTTGGAATGCGGAGCAATTCGAAGAGCTCCTGCTCGTAGCGGGCACGATTCGCCTCGATAAACGTGGAATAGCTCGTCGGTTGCATGGTGGACGCCTTCCTCGGAAAAAAATTAACGCGGGCGATAGGCATCGCGATTGAATTCGCCGGCGGATGTTCGACATCTCGCGCCGCGGTCCGCCGCGCCCCCCATCGGCGCTGGGTCCGCTCGGCGCAAGATCGGGCGCCGGCGATTCGAATCGTCAGGCTCGCGCCAGGCGGTGGAATCGATCTTTCAAATCGCGCGTGATCGGGCCCGGCTTTCCGGCGCCGATGACGCGACTATCGACGCGCACGACGGGAATCACTTCGGCGGCCGTGCCGGTGAGGAAACATTCGTCGGCGATATAGACATCGTGGCGCGTGAGCGCGATCTCGCGCACGGCAATGCCCGCCTCGACCGCGAGCTCCATCACCGCGCCGCGAGTTATGCCCGCCAGAATGCCGGCGTCGATCGGCGGCGTGAGCAGAGTTTTGTCGCGGACCAGGAATATATTGTCGCCCGTGCATTCGGCCACTTCGCCCTTGCTGTTGAGCATGAGCGCTTCGATGCACCCGGCCTTGAGCCCCTCGAGCTTGGCCATGATGTTGTTGAGGTAGTTGAGGCTCTTGATCCGGGCGCTGAGCGCCGCGGGATGGGTGCGCACCGTGCTGGCCGTGATGATGTCGAGCCCATGTTGATAGAGCTCGTCGGGATAGAGCGCGATATGATCGGCGATGACAATCACTTGCGGGTCGCTGGTCTTGTGCGGATCGAGCCCCAGGGAGCCGGCGCCGCGCGTGACCACGAGCCGGATATAGCCATCGATGATTTGGTTCGCGGCGAGCGTGTCGTGGATCGCCTTGGCGATCGCCTCGCGCGACATGGGAATTTCGAGCAGAATCGCCTTGGCCGATTCCCAGAGCCGGGTCAAATGCGCATCGAGCCGAAACACGCGGCCGTTGTAGCTGCGCAGCCCCTCGAACACGCCGTCGCCATAGAGCAAGCCGTGGTCATAGACACTGATCTTCGCGTCGCGTTTGTCATAAAACTTGCCGGCGATGAAAACCTTGCGCTCGATCGGTTCCTTGGTTTCGGCCGACGGCTTCGGCTTGATGGATGCCATTCGCGGAACTTCCTGGGGTGGGGGCGAAACGAATCTCGCCATCATAACCGGCCGAGTCCGCGGCGCATAGCAGGCGCCCGAAGTTCGCGAGCCGCGGGGGGAACACGCCCCGGCCGAAGCCGATCGCTCGGCTCGGCTTCGACGCGACCTTGGAGCTTGCCGGACTCGCGATTCAGGCCGCGACGACTTGTCCGGCCGCGAGGCGCACCGAGCGATCGGCCAGATCGGCGATCACCGGGTCGTGCGTGACCATGATCACGGTTAGCCGCTGCTGCTCGTTGAGGCGCGCGAAGCAGCTCGAGAATCTCGCGGCCGGTCGCGGCGTCGAGATTGCCGGTGGGCTCGTCGGCCAACAGCAATCGCGGTCCGGCCACGAGCGCGCGGGCAATGGCCGCCCGCTGCATTTCGCCGCCCGAGAGCTCGCGCGGCTTGTGTTTGAGTCGATGGCCGAGCCCGACCAATTGGAGCAACTCGCTGGCCTGGGCGATGTATTGTTTTCGCTTGCGAAAGTAGCTCCACGCGCCTTCGGCGATCATCAGCGGCGCGAGCACGTTTTCCACCGTCGAGAGCTCGGGCAGCAAATGATAGAACTGAAAGATCATGCCGAACTGTTTGTTTCGCAGCGCGTCGCGGCCCAGGGTCGAGAGGTTGTCGATCCGATGTCCCTGGAAATGGATTTCGCCCGAGTCGGGCGCGTCGAGCGTGCCGAGCAAATGCAGCAAGGTGCTTTTTCCGCTGCCGCTTTGCCCGACGATCGAAAGAAACTCGCCCTCGCGCACGCTCAGTTCCACTCCGCGCAGCACGGGAATCTCGACGCCGCCCTTGCGGTAGCTTTTACAAAGATCGGTCGCCGAGAGATGCGGGCTCGAAGCCGTGGAGATCGGAATCACCTCGCGGTCCTCGCGAATGCCGATTGGGGAGCGAACTCGATGCGCAGTCGTCGGCCGCGCGCGGCGGCTTGATGACCGGCGCGGCGTTGAGGCCCGGGTCGAAAAGCGCCACGCGCTCGGCGGCGAGGGGATGATGCGTGTCACTCATATCGCAGTGCCTCCACAGGATGCAAACCCGCCGCGCGATAGGCCGGCAAAACACCGGCCGTGACCGCGATCGCAATTGCCCCCCCGACGATCCAGAGCACCGTGAACGGTTCGACGATCGTGGGGATTTCCTGAAAATAGTAAATCGAGGGATCGAACACTTCGTGCCCCGTGATCCGGGCCAAGAGCTTGGCGATTCCATTGATATTGGCCACGAACACGAGGCCGATCACCATGCCCACGCCCGAGCCGACCATGCCGAGCGATACTCCATAGCCCAAAAAGATTCCCATAATTCCGCGGCCGTGGGCGCCCAGGGCTTTCAGAATGCCGATATCCTTGGTCTTCTCGACGACGATCATGTAGAAAATCGCCAGAATGCCGAAGCCCGCCACGGCGATGATCAAGAATAAAAGCACGTTGAGAATCGCGGTTTCCATTCCCACGGCGGCGAGCAGCGCGCCTTGCTTGTCGCGCCAGGTCTGAATCGAGTAGATTTCCGGTGGGAATGTTCCACGAAGCAAATCCCGGACCAATGGACCATCGGCCTCGCTTCGCAGCTTGATTTGAATCGAGGTCACGTTGCCGATGCCTGATTGCGGGTCGATCATGCCGCGCAGTTGTTGCACGCGCTCGATCGGGGCGAACACGAAGTTCGAGTCGTATTCGCTCATCTTGCTCTCGTAGAAGTCAATGATCGTGAAATTGTCGGTCACGGCCTTGGGCGGAGTGCCGGCCGTGGGCAAGGTGAGCTTCACATCTTGGCCCGGCAGCACCATGAACCGATCTTGGCCCTCGGAAGTGCGAAAGCTGGCCAAGCTGATGCCGAGCACGATGCCGGTGTGTTGTTCGCGCCGGGTCAAACACGTTTTGCGATTCGGCGCCAAACGGATTGCGAGCGCGAAATGGGTCTTCGAGCGGCGGGCGCTCGCCCTGGGCGATTTCTTCGTCGGGCCGACTCGTGGCTGGCTCGATCGAGCTCGGCTCCGTGGCCGCGTTGGCATCGGGCGCCAGGGCCGGGCTCGCCGCGGGCTCGGCCGGTGGGGCATCGCCAAAAATTTGCTGTTCGCGAGATTCGGGTTTGGAATCGGGATCGTCCGACGGCGCGGTCTCGCTATTCTTCTCGGGCGCCGATGCATCGACCGGCGCCGGCGATTCTTCGGATGGCGGCTCGATGGTCGGAGCGGCGTTGCTCGGCGTGGCGCTTGCCACCGGATCGCCGGGCGAACGGGTGGCCATGAACTCGGCGAAGCGCTTGGCCTGCGCGGCTTGATAGCGGCGGAGCGGCCAGCCGGCGTTTTGCAAATCGGTGCGCTGCGGTCCGTGGGCGCCGGGCCGGGCCTGATGATCGTCGACATCGTAGCCGCCGTCGCGAAGCTTGAAGCTGAGATTCTTTCGATTCTCCGGATGCTGCAGGAAATTGGCGAAGTCGCTGACCTTGCCGTGGGTGGCTTCCTCGACGCCGATCAAGCTCACCGGCCGCGTGATCCACTGGCCACGCACCTGAAAGTTGAGCATCGCCGGCACGACCACCGTCGGCGTCATGCCTTCGACATATTTACCGGCCACCTGCCGAATTCGCTGCATGTGCCACTCGGGATCGTGAAAGCCCTCGAGGCTATGGCTTTCGACCACCACGTCCGACAGGATGCCATGAATGCGGTTCTGCATTTCATGGGTAAAGCCGGCCATCACGCTATTGACCACGATCATCGTGGCCACGCCGAGCATCACGCTGATGACCGAGGCCAAGGCGATGTAGCGAGTGCGCAGATATCGCCAGCAAAGCAGAAACTTATACATGACCCCTCCGTGGGAATTATTTCCGAGCCAACGCTCCATGCGGCAAGGCGCCCTCGAACGCGATCCTTGCGCCGGCGCCGCCCGCGAGGCCGGTACAATAGCGAACCATCGTCGACAGGGCAACGTCGAAGCCGCGCTCGCGAATCCTTCTCCCCCGGGGCGAAGGTGGCGAGCGCGGCGAGCCGAATGATGGCGCGCCGCGCGAGGAAATCAGGCGTGCTAGCAGCGCCGCGAAGACCCCTCGACCGGCGGCTTTTTCGGCGGCTTCTCCCTCGGGGAGAGGGTTTGGTCAGCGACTGGCGCGGCTTTGGAGGATCAGTTCGCTCGCGCCCTGGGAAATGAGTTGTTCGGCCACGAGGCGGCCGAGCGCCGCGGCTTCGTCGAGATCTCCGGCGCTTTCGGCCGCGAGCCGCCGGTCCCCATCGGCGCTGAGCACCACGGCGTCGAGCTTGAGGGCGCCGTCTTCCGCGATGCGGGCCCAGGCGCCCACCGGCGCCAGACAGCCGCCGCGCAGGTGCGCGAAGAGCGCCCGTTCGGCGGTCACGGCGGCGAATGTCGCGGAGTCGTTGACCGCGGCAACGGCCCGGCGCACAGGCTCGTCGTCGCTCCGAGTCTCGAGGCCCAAGGCGCCCTGGCCCACGGCCGGTAGCATTTCGAGCGGATCGAAGATTTGCGTCGCGCGGGCCATGAGTCCCAGCCGCTTGAGGCCGGCCTCGGCTAGCAAGATCGCGTCGAACTCGCCATCGGTGAGCTTGCGAATTCGGGTGTCGAGATTCCCGCGAATGTCGGCGGTCTTGAGATCGGGCCGCAAGGCAAGGGTTTGCGCGCGTCGTCGCAAGCTGCCGGTGCCCACCACGGCGCCCCGCGGAAGCTGACGGAGCTCGAGCGGTTCGCGGCATAAGAGCACATCGCGCACGCTTTCGCGGGGCGGCGTGGCGGCGAGCGCGAGGCCGGGCGCCGGATCGGTCGGCAAATCCTTGAGGCTATGCACGGCGAGATCGATGCGCCGATCGAGGAGCGCGTGTTGAAGTTCCTTTGTGAATAGGCCCATCCCGCCAGCCTCGCTGATCGGCATTCGCAGCACGTCGCCCTGAGTGGTGATGGGAACCAGCTCGACCGCGATGCCCGCGGCGGTTAACCGCGCCGCCACCCATTCCGCCTGCCAGCGGGCAAGCGCGCTGGCGCGAGTTCCCAAACGCAACGGTCGATCGATCGGCATGAGACTTCCGACTTTCCGGCTTCCGAGAGACAAAGCGAGTGTTCCTGGCGCCGGAATCTTGTCGGCGCTAACCCAACGTATCATAGGCTCGCGCGGCCGAGCGCGAAACTCCTGTCGGCGCCCGGCTCGGTGAGAGATCGGATATCGCGCGGAGACGCACCGAGGCGGAGCCGCGGAGACGAGAAGGCATCGGGCGCCATGGCGGTTTCAATGATCAAACGACGGAGTGCGGGCCAGCACGGCGATGGCCACCAGCGCCGCGCCTCGCGATGCAACACTCGCGCTGCTTCGTTGGCCGTGGCGCCGGTCGTGAGCACGTCATCGACCACCAGCACTCGAGCTCCGGCGAGCGAGCGCCGTGGAGACACGCGAAATGCCCCGCGCACATTCGCGCGGTGCTGGGCCGGTGTCAGGTCGTGCTGCGAGCGGGTGGCCCGCACCTGGCGCAGGAGGCGATTGTCGAGCGGAATCGCGAGCCGCCGGGCGAGCGCGGCGGCGATGGTTTCGGGTCCATGCGCGCCGCGCCAGATTCGCAGGGTCCAGTGCATGGGCACGGGCGCGATCATTTGAAGGTCGAGCGCCGCGAGTTGCTCGCGTCGCTCGCGAGCCAGCGCCGCCGCGAGCGACGTTGCCAGCGAGACGCCGTGCGAGCGTTTGGTGCGTAGCACCGCCTCGCGTAGTGGGCCGTCGTAGCGCCCCAGTCGCACCAGCGCCTCGAACCGCGTGGGTTCGCGGTGACAGCGCGGGCAAGCCAGCGAGCGACCGCTCAAGGTCGGCAAGGGCCCGCCGCAAGCCGAGCAGGCGGGCTGCCGATCGACCATCGCGGCGAGGCATTCTCGGCAGAGCAACTCGCGATCGTCGCGAGGCTCGTCGTCGGTCGGCAACGCCCCGCAGAGCGCGCATTGCGGCGGATACACTAAATCGACGAACCCGGTGGCCCATCGCCGCAAGCGGCTCACGGCGCCGAGGCTCAGAAGCGGGGGAGCGGATTTCAAGAACATGCGATGCAGATTTTCCGGGGAAGCATGGCGACAAATATTTACTGTCGGCGGCCAACTTCCTTCAATAACCATCGGTTCGTGGCATATAACATGCTCGCGGCGCCAATCACCATGCATGCCGCGCCATATAGGCGCGCGTGAAACTCTTGTGCGGCGCCGACCTCCGACACGAAGCGCATTTGAGGAAAGATCGCTTCGGCGGTCGTCAGGCTCACGATCGCGCCAAGCACAGCGCCCGCGACAGCCGACCACATCCATCGTCGCACGTTCGATCGTCGCATGGCGTTGAAATCTCAAACAAGTGACGGAAACAATCGTCAAGCTACCCGGCGCCGGGGGACCAAACAAGCTTTTCGCTCGAGGGCCAAGAAATCCGTCCCGAGGCCGGTATAAGCTAAGCTTTCTTGGCCAGCCGCTCCACTTCATCTTCATTCCTCGCGGCGCATGCAAAACATTCGGCACATTCGAGAGGACCTACCCGCCATGATCGCGCTTGTGCGGCCGACCGATTACTCCGGCGTTTCCCGAACCAAGGCCATCGCCGTGCTCTCGCTGGCCGGCGCCGTGCTCGTGTTCTTTTTGGCGATCAGCCTCTCGCCGCTCAAAAACGAAGTCGATCGCGGGCCGAATCCCGGTCCGGGCGACGTGGACCTCTACAATGCCGAGATCAAGCGGATGCAGGCCGGCGAATCCTATTATGCCGCCGCGGCCCAGGAACTGCGCTCGCGCGGCTATCCGACGAAAAGCGTGTTCAACTGGCGCACTCCCACCCCGCTGGCGATCTTCGGCTCGCTGCCCAGTGTGCGACTAAGCCAATTGGCGCTCGGCGCGATCGGACTGACGCTGGCCGGGCTGGCCTATGGCTGGCTGTGCCGCGAATCGGGGCGGGGAATCGCCATGGTCAGCATGTTCGCGCTCACCGGGGTGCTGGTCGGGGCCACGGGCGAGGGCTTCGTGATGACGGAATTGTGGTCTGGAGTGCTGGTCGCCCTCTCGATTGCCGCCTATGCCCAGGGACGCGGCCGGCTGGGTGTCGCCGCGGGCCTAGCCGCGCTATTTTGCCGCGAACTGGCGGCGCCATATTGCGTGCTCTCGCTCGCTTGGGCCGCTTGGGAGCGGCGGTGGAAGGAAGTCGGCGTGTGGCTGGCCGGATTTTCGCTCTATGCGGTATTTTATGCCTTGCATGCGTACAAGGTGCTTTCGCTCGTCAAGCCCGACGATCTCGCGCATGGGGTAAGTTGGTTTGCCCTGGGCGCGGGCCCCTTCGTGCTCTCCACCGCCCAGATGAACGCCTATCTGCTCGAAAGCCTCAGTGGCTCACGGCGATCTTCTTGCCGCTCGCGCTGCTGGGAGTAGCCAGTTGGAACTCGGCCGGCGGAACCCGGCTGGGACTGACCGTGGCCGGATATCTCGTGGCGTTCAGCGTCGTGGGACTGCCGTTCAATATGTACTGGGGCCTGATGATCTCGCCGCTACTTGCCTTCGCGGCGCTGCGAGGTCTCGTGGCCTTGGGCGACTTGTGGCGAGCGGCTCGCGGCCGAGCGCCGCTCGCTCCCCGGGGTCTTTCCGACACGGGCGTCGCAAGCCTCGCCGGCTGACAGCCTGTTGAAATATTCAACAGGCTGCTGAGGCGCCCGAACTCGTCGACGCGCCCGTCTCGGCGGCAACCAGTGTCGCGAGCTCGCGAGTTTGGCTGGCGAGCGATAGCTCGGCGACGCATTCACCGGCGGTCGTCTCGACCCCGGGCCGTGGTTCGGCTTGACCCACGCGGCGGCCGACGATGTACGATGGCCGCCCGCGAACCTGATCGTAGATTCGCACGACATATTCGCCGAGAACGCTCACGCCCATCGCGTTGATCGCCCCGAAGAAACTGGCCACGATCACCTGCGAGGTCCAGCCGGGCGTGGTCCAGGTGGTAAAGAGCTTGCAATAGACCGAGCCGGCGCCGAGCAGCAGAAACACGCCGAGCGACGCGTAGCCAATGCCGTAGAACATGGCCAGGGGCGCGGTAGAAAACGAGAAGATCGCCGTCTTGGCCAGTCGCCACAAGCCGCGGAGCGACACGCGCGGCCGGTCGTCGTAACGCAAATTGCGCCTCACCGGCACGCCGATTTGCCGAAACCCGACCCAAGAGCGCAGGCCGGGCAGATAGCGATCGCATTCGCCGAGCGCCACGATCTGGCGCGTAATGCGGCCATCGATAAGGCTGAAATTTCCGGCATCGGCCGGAATCGGCACGTTGGCCACGGAGCTCAATAGCCGGTGAAATGAAGCAAACAGAAATCGCTTCCACCACGACTCTTGCCGCTCGGAGCGTATCGCATACACCACATCGTAGCCTTCGCGCCACAAGTCGAGAAAGCGGCCGATCGCCTCGGGCTCGTCTTGCAGGTCGGAGTCCATGAGCGCCACGGCATCGCCCCGGGCTTCGGTGAGGCCGGCATGCACCGCCGCTTGATGCCCAAAATTGCGCGAGAGATGCAGCACGCGCACCGCGGGATATCGCGCCGCGAGTTTATCGAGCAGGCGCGGGCTCGAGTCGGTCGAGCCATCGTCGACGAAGATAATCTCATGGCGAGCGCCGGTCGCTTCGAGCGCCAGCCGCACTCGGCGATGCAATTCCTTGAGCACGCGCGCCTCGTTGTAGACCGGCAGCACCACGCTCACCAGCGCGCGCTCGAGCGGCGGCCGGTCGGCGGCGAGCTTCGCGGAGCGGCGCGGCGTCTTGCTCGGCGTGACTTCGACGGGTTCTTCATGCGAGCGGGTTGTCGAGCGGCTCATAGTTTGGGAATCCTCACATACGGATTTTCATCGAGATACGTGGCGGACGAGGTTCCAAGGGCGGCGCTCGTCGCGGCCAGATCGACCGCGCCGCGCGGCGCCGTTCGCCGAGCGCGCGAGGACGCGGCCGGACCGCCGGTCAGGTTGCCGGTCGCCGCCGCCAGGCACACGCCCACGGCCAAAAGCCCCAACCCGGCGAAACTCGCCAGACGCCCAAGCCGCACGCTTTCGGGCGCGAACTTCAATTCCACGCGATGTTTCCCCCGCGGCGCGACCACGCCGAGAAAGTCGCCGTAGACCCGGACCGCGTTCGCCGGCCGGCCATCGATCGTGGCCCGCCAGCCAGCGTCAAATGCTTCGTCGAGGGCGAGCAACTGCCGGCCCGGCGCTTCGGTGTCAACGACGATTCGGCCGGGGGTGTCGCTCAGCACCCGCGCCGCGCCGGGCGAGCCGGCGTCGATCTCGAGCGGTTGCTCCACCGTGGCGAGCCGATCGATGGCAATGCCGGCGAGCGTCGGTGGCGGCGAGCCCACCCAGAGCCGCGCGAGCAGCCTCGCTCGCTCAAGCGGCGGCGAAGCGGCCTGCCACTCGGGCGGCGAGTCGGGTGAATTGGCCACTCGGCGATAACGCACTCCGGCCACGCGCTCGACCGCCGACGATTGGTAGTCGAGTCGCGCGCGGGTTCGAGGCCCGCGTAGCCATCGGCGCGTCGCGCCGGCGAGCAACACCCGATCTCCGTGGCGGAGTTTGAGCGCGTCGTAACCGGCGACCACGCGCCCCTCGGAGGTGGGCGGCGCGGCCGTGGCGGCGACATAATCTTGCAAGCGAGAGGTGTCGAGCGCGCCGGCCGTGAAACCGTAGAGCCCCAGGTCAAGCGCGACGAACAGCGCCGTGACATTCGTGGCCCAGCGCGGGATTGTCCCACGAAAGCCAGGAGCGCGGCGCCCGTGCAAACGAGCACCGGCCCCGCGGCCACGAGCCACGCGCTGGCCGCGCGTTCGGGCCATGCCAAGGCGCCGGCCACCGCCACTCCGCAAGCCAAGGCCGAAGCGCCCGAGAGCGTGCTCCGCAGCCGCGGCATATTCAGCGAGCGCTGGCGGGCCTTCCAAGTCAGGCGGCTCCAGGCCGCCGCCGAGAGCAGCGCGATCGCCAAATGCGCCAGCATGATCGCACGGCAAGGAAAGCGGAAATGGTTGACCCCGGGAATCCAGCGCTGCAGTTCATAGAGACCGGCATGTTCACCCATCGCCAAGACGAGCCCCACGACCAGCAGCGCGAAACCGGCCCGGGCCACGCTCGCCACGCGTCCCCAATCGGCTCGCTCGCGCCACAGCCAAGCGCAGAGCAGCAGCGGAACCGCGCCGCAGTAGAGGCCCAGCTCATGTGTGTTTTGACCGACCACCCGAGTACGAAATAAATACGGCGCTAGAAATTGAATCAGATTCAGCGGATGCAACGAGCCGTAGTTGGCGAACGCCACGTCGGGCTTCGCGCGGAGCGAATCGCCCAGGGCCGCGATCGTGGGCAGCAATTGCTGGGCGCCCAGCAGCGCGCCGCAAGCCTTGGCGGCCACGAGCAGCAGAGCGATTTTCGTCGCCAAGATAAACCGACCGCGGCGATCGCGCGGAGCCGATGCTTCGCCATCGCTCGCGCCCTGGATCGCTTCTTCCAATTGGTTGCGCCGCGCCGCGGCGGCGAGCACTCGACTCCAGGCGTCACCCGAATCGAAGATCGATGCCCGCCGGGCGATTGCCGCGGGATCGTCGCTCGGTAGAAACCCGAAGAGCCGCCACAATGTAAACCCGATCTCGACCAACAACGAGAGCCACACATATTGCGGATAGCCGATCAGGCATTGCGAGCCGGTGAGCAGCGCCACCGCCACGAGCGCCAAAACTCGTTCGCGGCGTGACACGGGTCGCACCACGCAGTCGATCGACCACAGCAGCCAAGGAAGATGCGCCACCACCGCGATCGCATTCGGATGCACGAAATGCAGCAGGCAAAAGCCCGAGAATGTGAATACCAGGGCGCCGAGGAGCGCCGCGTCGTCGCGACGGATCAGCCGACGGAGCAGCAGGAACATGCCGAGCAGCAGGGCCGGATAGTTCAGCAGAAGCTCCCAGTCGAATGCGGCGCCGAGCGGCAGCGCGCGGTAGAGCGTCTGATGCAGCGGATGATAGGCGCCGAGTTGCCCCTCGCCGGTCACGAAGAACCCACAATAGAGCGAGGGCATCCAATCGAAGGATTCGCCGGCGGCGAGCCGTTCGGCGTAAAAGGCGCGGAGCGGCAAATGAAAGTCGCCCAGGTCGTCGTGCGTGTAGACGCGTTGGAGGAAAAAAGGCGTTGCCAAGACGGCCAACATCGCCAGCGCGGCCAGCGCCAAGCAGGCCGCGCAACGCCGCGGCGCGGGCGAACGCCTCGGCCGAGATTCAAGATTGCGTTGTCGCTTTTTCATTACGAATGCACCGCGATCTCGTCTCAACTCACGAGCGCGCTCGGCGAGCGCCGCAGTTCTTGCAAATGAGGCTTATCGAGAATCTGGAACGGACTGACCAACTGCCGCCACGATTCACCCCGCTCCTCGATCCGTCGCGCGTCGATCGGGCCTAGCCCCGCGCCGGCCAAACGCAAATAGCCGACTCGTTCCGGAGCAAGGCCCATGATCCGGCCCAGCGTGGCGTCGACGGCGGTGAGGCTCGTCCCGATCGCCACGAGGCCCATCGGCTTGGGCGAGCCCATGATCGGGCCATCGCCCTCCATGGCCACGATGCCATCGACGATCGTGATCGCCTTGGGGAGCGAGGCGTTGATGTCGTACACGGTTTCGGGAATGCCGGCGTGATGCAGCACGTTTTTCGGCCAGCCATATTTAATCCCCGGAATCACGCCATACATGTTCTTGAGCCGCCGGTGAAGCCGACCCAGTGATGTGTCTTCATCTTGGGCATCGACACGATCAGATCGGCCTCGACCACCGAGCGCGGAAACCAGAACCCCTCGAGTCGGCTGGCCCGACCGAGATTCGGCCGCCACTCCACTTCCTCGTAGTTCAAATCGGCGAAGTCGAGCCCCGCGTCGTCGAGCGCCGCCTGCACGCCCGACTCGATGAGCGCCAGTTCGGTGTCGCGCACATGGCCGGGCCCTTCGCCCACGGTGACATGCGCCCCCCAGGAGCGAAACACATGGGCCGCGGCCACGATCATCGCCGGATGGGTGGTCATGTGCGGTGTCAGACGCGAGGGCTCCACCAGATTGGGTTTGAGCAATACGCGGCGCCCAGCGAGCGAAGCCGGCGCGACGCCCACGGCCCGTAGGCCATCGGCCAGGGTTTGTTCGAGCGGGCCATCGTAGCGCTGATTGCGCGCGAAGAAGACGGGAGCTTTCGCGGCGCCGATCGACTTCAGACGCGGCCAAGCCAACCAGCCGGCCAAAGTCGCGGCGCCGCCGCCCAGCAGTGCCCGGCGCGTGATCTCGCCTCGCGCGGTTTTGCCGGTCGCACGGCGCGATTCGAGCGGCGATCGATCGCCGGACGCCGCGCTCATGGCGTCACCGTGGGTAAGAGGGCAGGCGAAACATGCGATAGTTCATCCGCGGAAACCCTGGACGCGGCGTCGGGCAGCGCGGCGCCGGCAGGCTGGATGGCGGCATCATGCGTGCCGGGCACGAGCGACACCGCTCCATGACCCGCCGCCAGGGCCAACAGCGCCAAGCGATAGGTCGACGGCGCGCGGGCCAGAGTGCGCTCGGCCGCCGCGGCCAGTTGGCGTTCGCTCGATGGCGGACGCCGGCCATGCGCGGCGAGTCCCAGCAGCGCATAACACAGCGACGCCGTGGCGCTCTGCGTGGCCACGTCGGCGGCGAGATAATCGAGCGACTTAGCGAGCCGGCGATCGGATTCGTCGCCCGAGCCGTTGGAGGCGTCGGCCGGTCGGTGCGCATCGTCGGCGGCGGGCAAAGCCCAGAGGCACAGGCCGGTCGGCTCGACATGGGCGCGGAGCGTCTGACCCAAGACGACCGTGTTGCCGTAGTTGCATCCGCCGTCGGGCAGCAGGCGATCGCGTAGCAGCCGGATCGCTTCGCGCGTGCGCGGATGTTCGAGAGCGTCCGAAGCGCGGAGCGCCAACACGGCCAAGGCCGTCGGTTCGACCCAGCTATGGGTTCCGAGCACCCAGGGCCAGCCGACGAGCGTCGTGTCGTGGCCGGTGTCGGGGTCGCGGGGCGCGGTTTCTCCGCGGGCGGCGAGCAACCAGTCGACGCCGCGGGCAATCGCTTTCCGATCGGCGGTCCGGCGACGGGCGCCGCCGGGCAGCGCTGCGTCGGCCACTTGCCAAGCGAGCACCGCCCAGGCCGTGGTCCAGGCGGGATTGGCATTGGTTTCGGTCACGGCCACGGCGCCGTCGGCCGCTTGCCGCGTGACAAGCCAGTCGAGTGGAGCATGGGCCGCCTCGGCGCGGCCATGGGCCACGAGCGCCAGCGCGGCCAGCGCGGCCGGCTCGGCGGCGCGTGGACCGCTGGACAAATAGGTCCATTGGCTCGTGGCCGAGAGCCGTGTGAGCACCGCGTCGAGCCAGGCCATCGTAGCGCCTTATCGTGGAGGGTCATCTACCTGGTGTGTACATAAACATCGAGCGATGGCGACGATCATGTCGCGCAAGCCGCCCGCATGGAAAAGATAGCTTGCGAAAACGAGAATTCGCGTGGCGATCGAGCCCGAGGCGGGGAAATATGGTCGAAGCGCGGAATCAGCGCCCCGGGAATATTGGCGCGGTGGGCTGATTGGGGGAGGCCGCCCTCGCGGCGAGGGCCCCTTTTTCTCGGAATGTGGCAAAACACGGGTTTTCGTGAATTTGACACCGACCGCTTTAGACCTATGGTTGCGTAGAGGCATTCCGCGATTGCGGCTGCCTTCGTGAAGCGCCAAGACGATGCTTCGCGTAAGTTGCTCCAGACCGGAATTCCCGCGAACCCGTGAAAGGGTATTCGTCTCCGGCACGGGAAACTTGCGACTCGCCTGCAAGAGAGCGCCGCATTGAGAGGTAACGATCGATCGGATTTCAAAACCGCGGCGGCAGGCAGCGTCGATTGCGAGATCGACGTGGCGGTGGAGGTCCAACCGTTTCACGGCGCCCTTTGTCGGGCGCCGGCCATTTTGTAGGAGAGGAACCCATGATTCGTTTCGCCAAGAAGATGCAACGCTTCCTCAAGTCGGAAGACGGACCCACGGCTGTCGAGTACGCCGTGATGCTCGCCCTGATCGTGATCGTGTGCTTGACCGCGATCAGCACCCTGGGCAGCAACGCCAGCAAGGCGTTTAGCACGGTCGCCAATTCACTCACCTCCGCGAGCTGACGGCGCGCGGCGAGGCGCATCGAGATATCTTTCAGCTTGGCTGGAGGATAGTGCCCCGCCGCCGCTGGTAGTTCCCTCGAGAGGCGCCCATGCCCAAGATGTCCGCCTGCCGGCGGGCGTCTTGGGCATTTTTTTTGCGCTCGATGGTCTTCAAGGCCGCTGAAAAAAAATAATCCGACCAACCCCTCGAACATGAACTAGAGTTTCGATGGAGCCCCCGAATTGGTTTGGGCTCGGTTCGCATGCCTTCGGGAATACGCTTTATGATTTCGCTGCTTCCGTTCGAGTCGATCGGCGCCATGTTCGAAGCGCTCTGCTATTGCGCGGCGATGCTCGCGGCCGCGACGACCTACCTGTTCGCGGGCCGAGCCGCCTAGCCGTGGGTTGATTCGAGGAATCGACGCGGATCGCGATCGCGGCAACGGAAGGCGCCCGCTCGTTAAGTTCACTGGACACGCACTGGTTTTTCGCAGGACAAAACGCACCATGTTTCATTTTGCCGCCCTTTCGCAGTCGTTGGCCGAACATTGGAATGTGTGGCTCGTCACGATCACGCTGGTCGTCGCGGCCGTGATCGATGGCTATAAACTCAAAGTGCCCAACTGGCTCACGTTTCCCATGATCCTTGGCGGTTGGGCGTTTGGCATTGCCACGCTCGGCTGGGAAGGGCTCGGCTGGAGCCTCGTGGGAACCGGCGTGGGCCTGGCTTTGCTGCTGCCGGCTTATGCGATCGGCGGCATGGGCGCGGGCGATGTCAAATTGCTGGCGGGTGTCGGCGCCTGGATGGGCGGCTCGATCACGCTCCATGCGTTCTGCTGCTCCGCGATCATCGGTGGAACGCTGGCCCTGGTGATGGTCCTCTCGCGCGGCGCTTGGATGCGGCATCGCGACCTGTTCTGGACCATCTTGGGCGAGCTTACCACGATTCATAACCCCGCCGAATTGTCGGCGATCGCCGCCCAACGCAAGAGCACGATGATGTTGCTGCCCTACGGAATTCCGATTGCCCTCGGCACGATCGGCTACTTCGCCTGGAGCGGACTCCTCGGCTGATCGCGCCAAGGCTGGTCGCCCCGCTCCGCCCGGGAGCAATGCAAGCACGACGCCCGCGAGGCTGACTGGCGTCCGCTTCAGTGCAAGCAGATTGCGTTTGACGCGTGATGGGCGGAAAACGACTGGAGAAGACATCGCGACCGCCGGCGACTTTGCGGCCCCTGGAGGGATCGCGAAAGGCGCCGCGGCGAGAAACTCGGGAAGACTGGATCGGATGCGGCAAAATCCATCGATCGGGCAACTCGCGGAGAGGCTAACGGTCGTGTCAGTTTTGATCAAGTTTCCGAAGAAATGAGCCAATTCTTGATGGTGACGCACTGAAGGCGACGCGTCGCGCCGGGCGTCGGGCAGGTTCCCACGCCGCGAAGTTCTTGTGAAGTTTCTCCGAACGAGAGTTCTCCACCATGCGAAGCAAATCGATCCTGCTGCTTGCCCTGGCCCTGGGTTGCGGACTGGTCGCGTCGATCGGCATCAGCCAGGTGCTCGATCGCGGCCAAGGCGCGACGGCCCCCGAGATGGAGCCGATCTTCGTCACCACGGCCGACATCAATCCGAATGATCTGATCACGGCCCAGATGATCGAGCTCGAGGATTGGCCCAAGGGCAAGGTTCCGGCCGGAGCCGTGACCAAGCTCGAAGACCTCGAGGGCAAGCGCTGCCGCCAGAAACTGTTCGCCGGCGAGCCGGTGCTTTTGGGCAAGCTGCGTGGCAAGGGCGACGAGATGCTGCCCAGCGACAATATCCCCAAGGGCTTGCGGGTGGTGAATGTGCGCGTCGACTCCGTGAGCGGCACCGGATTGATCGTGCCGGGCGACCGGGTCGACGTGCTTGTGTTCTTGAGCAAGAACCCGAGCACCGGCATCATGGAAACGAGCGCTCGCACGATTCTGCAAGATATCAAGGTCTACGCGGTCGACGCGACGTTCGTCGGCAAGAACGAGAGCGACGGCGCGCTGGTAAGCGGCAAGACCGTGAGCTTGCTGGTCACGCCCAATCAGGCCGAGAAGGTGATGCTGGCGAGCGAGATGGGCAGCGTGCGGTTGATTATTCGCAATCTGGACGACGACCTCGAAAGCGCCAGCGGCGGGGCCGGAGTGATGGATATCCTGGGCGGCGCCGAGAAGAACTCGGCCGAGCAAGAAATAAAAACGCCCGAGCCGGCCAAGAGCCCGGCCACGCCGCCCAATCTGGCGCTCGATCCGCGGCAAGCGAGCCCTAGCGCGCCGCCGCTGCCGGAAATGCAGCCAGCCCATCCTTGGAAGATGGTGCTGGTCGAGGGCAGCACGATGCGCACGATCGACTTCGCCGAAGCGGATGCGGCGCCGTTCGTGGAGCCGAGCGTCGAGTCTCCGCCCGCCGCGGCGACGAACACGCCGCCGGGCTCGACCGGCGCCCTTGTCGACCCCCAGGCTCCCAAGGCCAATGACTCGCCGGAAACGGCTCCCACGGATAGCAGCGCCGAAACCACCGGCGCCGGCGCCTGACACCGGTCGGGCATCTCTGGCAAACCACGGAAGGTAAGGAAGCACACGGATGAGTCGCTTTCGAGTCACGATCGCTGATGGACGAGCCCTGCTCACGCTGGCCGCGCTGCTCTTAGGTCTCGGGTCTCAATCGGCCCGCGGCCAGGTTCAATCCAATCTCGGCGCCCCGCCGATCTTGTTCAAGGTTCGCGCCGCCAACGAACGGCTCGAGATGACGATTCATTCGAGCCGCCTGCTGACGCTCGAAATGAAGATTCCCCGCGCCCAGGTGAGCAATCCCGACCTGTTGGATCTCACCCCGATCTCGGCCAATCAACTGCAAATCTATGCCAAGAAGACCGGCGTCACGCAGGTCAATCTCTGGGATGAGCAAGGCAATATCCACGCGATCGATGTCGTGATCAACGGCGATCCGCGCGAACTCGCCCTCACGCTCCAGGCGCTGTTTCCAACCTCGTCGATCAAAGTCTATCCCACGGCCACCGGAGTCGCCCTGAGCGGCTATGTGGACCGGGCCGATCAAGTGAGCAAGATCACCCGCGTGGCCGAGGATTACTACCCCAAGGTGATCAACAACATCACCGTGGGCGGGCGCAGCAGGTGGTGCTCTATGTGAAGATCATGGAAATCTCGCGCAGCAAACTCCGCACCCTGGGCATCGACTGGGCCCAATTCTCCTCGGGCGACTTCGTCACCTCGAGCATCGGCGGGCTCATTACCAAAGGCACCACGACCGCGTCCCTGGCTCGCACCACGGGCTCCTTCACCACCACCGGCACCGAGACCATGCAGTTCGGAGTGCTCGAAAGTAACGCCTCGTTCTTCAGCTTTATTCAAGCGCTCCAGCAGAACCTGCTCGTCAAAGTGCTCGCCGAGCCGACGCTCGTGGCCGTGAGCGGGCGGCCAGCCTACTTCATGGATGGCGGCAAGGTGCCCTATCCGGTCGTGTCGGGTCTGGGCAGCGTGAACGTGGCGTTTCAAGATTACGGCACCCAGGTCGATTTCGTGCCGATCATCTTGGGCAATGGCTATGTGCGGCTCGAAGTGCGGCCAAGCGTGAGCGAGATCGACAATTCAGTGGCCGTGACGCTCAATGGCACCACCGTGCCGGGCTTCACCACGCGCACTGTCGATACCGGCGTCGAGCTCAAGATGGGGCAGACCCTGGCGCTCGCCGGCTTGATCCAGCAGCGCGTCGAGTCGACGCGCAATGCGGTTCCGGTGCTGGGCGATGTGCCGTTGGTCGGCGCCCTGTTCCGCCGCATGACCGACACGCAAAACGAAATCGAGCTGCTGGTGCTCGTGCGCCCCGAACTGGCCGAGGCCATGGACTGCGACCAAGTGCCGCCGACCGGACCGGGCGAGAATTCGGAAAACACCTCCGACTACAACTTCTATATCAACGGGCAGATCGAACAACCGCCGCAGCCACGCGGCGCGGGTCGCGACCATTCGGGCGGGCTCAATGGCCTGTCGGCCGAAGGCGTCGGTGGATTCACCACCGCGCCCTACGCCGCGGGACCCACTTGCGAAGGCCCGCCGGCGCCGGGCGGATTGATGACGCCGCTCGGCGGCACGATGGGCGCCGCGGGCGGCGGCATGGCCGGCCCACCCAACACGGGATTCGTGGCCCCCGTCTATACTCCGCCGGGCGCGAACCCCGCCGGACCCGGATATTACGCCCCGCCGCCGCAATCGTCGCCGGCGCCGGAACAGGTGCCTCCGGGATCCCCGCCACGAGCCCCGGCCAATAGCCTGCCGACGCCAGGCAGCGCCTCGAGTTCGCCGCCCACGGCCCCCACGCTGGGATCTCCCGGCGGCGCGTCGCCCATGCTGGGCGCTCCGGCCACCCGAAACGGAATGCTGGCGCCGCCACCGACTTCGCCGCCAGCAACCGGATCGCCGGCTGCCGGATCAGCGACGGACTCGGCCGGGGCGGGGTCGGGCGCGACTGCATCGGCCCGCCGCTTGGCGGCTCGGCCACCGCGAACCAGTGCCGCGGCCCCCGCGGCGCAGGGCGGCGCGCCAACCGGTCGCTATACGCCGCCGGCCGCGACCAGCGGGACGTACAAACCACCTCAAGCGAATAATCCGCAGCCCCCGCCCAAAAATTCCGATCCCAATGAACTTCCGGGCTTCATTGGGTCCAGTGGTTATGACGTTACTAATTAAGACGTCATGATCCCGTCGCCGGGCTCCATGCGACGCGCCCGGCGCTGCCGCATCGCGGCTGGCGATCCATCTCGCGCTTGATTGACGCGGTCTTTGCCTCATGAGCAATGTTCTCCGATTGGCGATTGTCGACCCGAGCGACACGGCGCGCGACCATCTCAAGTCGACGTTGCTCGGCATGGACATGGTCTGGCTCGAGGCGGAGTGCTCGCGCTACGAGTTCTTCGCCGACGTGGTCGCCCAGACCCATCCCGACATCGGCATCGTGGCCATCGACCACAACCCCGACAAAGCCTTGCAGCTCGTGGGCCAACTGCACGAAGCCTCGCCCACTTGCAGTGTCCTGGTGCTCAGCTCGTCGAGCGACGGGGCGCTGATCCTGCGGGCGATGCGGGCCGGGGTCAAGGAGTTTCTGACCCAACCGCTTAGGATCGAAGACCTCGTCGCGGCCCTCGAGCGCATCAGCGATGCCCGGTTCGGACGCGGCGAGCGCGGCGCCCGCAATAGCTCGGTGATCGCCATTGGCGGCGCCACCGGCGGCGTGGGCACGACCAGCGTGGCCGTGAACCTGGGCTGCGTGCTGGCCAGCGATCCGCGCAACTCGGTGGCGCTGGTCGATCTCGACCTTTGCTTGGGCGACGCCGACGTGTTCCTCGACACGATTCCCGACTACACGTTGCTCGACGTGGCCCAAAACGCCACGCGGCTCGACTTCAACCTGCTCAAACGCTCGCTCACGAAACACGCCTCGGGACTGTATCTCTTGCCGCGGCCGGTGCGGCTCGAAGACATCAATTTGATCATGCCCGAGGATTTGCGGCGCGTGATCGGCCTGATGAAGGCAACGTTCACGCATGTGATTCTCGATCTCTCGAAGAGCTACAGCAAGATCGACATGATCGCGCTCGAGATGTCGAACCATGTGCTCTTGGTGACGCAGCTTGATTTGCCTTGCCTGCGAAACATGGTGCGGCTGATGATGTCGTTTGGCGCCATGGAGGCGATCAAGGACAAGATCAAGATCGTGGTGAACCGCGCCGGGCTCGACACGCAGATCGGGCTCAAAAAGGCCCAAGAAACGATCGGCCGTGATGTGTTTTGGCAAATCCCGAACGATTATCGCGTGATGTGCGAGGTGCGAAACAACGGCGTGCCGCTGATCGAGCAGGCGCCCAAGGCCGCGATCACGCAGGCGATGGTCGCCCTGGCCGAGGAGCTCTCGGGCGATCGAAAGGCCGAACCAGCCGAAGCCGCCGGCAAGCCCTCGACCTCGGGCCGCTGGCGATCACTGTTTCAAGGCAAGCCGAAAGCCCCCGCGGCGAAGTGACCGCCGCCGAAGCTCTTTGAGCCTCGATTCGACGTGCTCGATGAGCGCCCAGAGCATGGGATCAGGCAACCGCGGCTCAGCGAGGCGATACCACCGCGGGCCGGGTAACTTGAGTTCGTAAGTGCTCGATGACCTTCTTTGGCTGCGTGCTCAACCCTTGTTTTCCGGCGCCGAGGAGAGTTTCGATTCGATTCGCCCTTGATTCTGTACACGCGTATATTATATTTTAGCGATGGGCCGCCGCTTATCGCGGCGGGGCGCTCATCGACATGGCGAGGCGGGGCGTCATGGCGTATTCGCCGCCTGTTAGCCGCATTGTTGCGTTTTCTTTAAGCAAGGGGCGACCGCGAGTCGATCGGCCCGCGCTCCGGGGCCAAGAGGAGTTTTTGACAATCATGGGCATGTTCGACGCTTTAACCGATCGGCAGCGAGAGGTTTACGAATTCATTCGCGAGAAGATCCATGGTCGCGGCTATGGGCCCACGGTGCGCGAGATCGGCGAGCATTTTGGCATCGCCTCGCCCAATGGCGTGATGTGCCATTTGAAAGCGCTCGATAAAAAGGGTCTCATTCATCGCGAGCCCAACATGTCGCGAGCCATTCAACTGGCCACCGAGCCCGCTTCCGAGCGGGGCCTGCCGCTTTCGGGCCGGATTGCCGCCGGCGTGCTCCATGAAGCGATCGAGCAGACCGAGCGGCTCGACCTCGACGCCATGTTCAACAAGAAGAAGAACCAGTTCGCGCTCCGCGTGGCCGGGGATTCGATGATCGACGCCCAAATCGCCGATGGCGACTATGTGATCGTGCGCAAGCAGCGCACCTGCCGCGACGGGCAGATCGTCGTCGCCCAAACCGACGAAGGCGAAGCCACGCTCAAACGCTGGTACACCGAAAAAAACCGCATCCGCCTGGAACCCGCCAACGCGACGATGAAACCGATCTTCGTAAAGAACGCCCGCGTGCTGGGCGTGGTTGTCGGCGTGGTGCGCAATCTCGACTGATCGCGGCCCCGGCCGGAACTCTCGCGGGTCTTTTCGCGACGGTGGCGCCGTATTTCAACTGGCCGGCTACCTCGCCACGTTAATCGCCACGTTACGATCGGTCGCAACCGGCGCCCGTCGATCCGCGGACGCCCAAAGAGCAGCCCTGCGCGAGGATCGGCAGGCCCAGCGGCGCCGTGGAGGCCTGCGACGCGATGCTTTTTCGGGTGATTGCCGGCGGCGCGGCGGCGCCGGCAGCGCGCATTCGCTTCATCACCGGGCAACTGGGTGTGTTCCAGCAATAATTCGCCAACCGGCCGGCCGCAAGTTCCTGGCGAATATGCTGGTACTCCGGCGAATTGAACACATCTTTTAGAAACTCCGCGAGCGTGCGATCGCCCTGCTCCGACCAGCGGCCGAGCGGTTCGGTCGCATAGCAGCAGGGCATCACGCCGCGGCTCAGAACATAGAGCGTTTTCCAGGGCTCGGAGCAGATCGGTTCCCGCGGACCATGCACCGAATCGGGCTCGAACTCCTCCCATTCGACATACAGCGGCACGCCGCGATCGGCGGCCATGCGCCGCAGGGTCGGAGTCATCGCGGCGAGCTCCTCGAGCGGAACCATCTCGGCCAGATAGTCAAACGCATGGCCGTTGTTCATCACTCGCGGAGCGACATTGTCGTCTTCGTAGAGCGCTCTCAACTTGACTTGATCGACGCCCACCTGTTTCATGAGATCGAAATAGGCTGGCAGTTCCGCGAGATTCGATCGCATTACGATCAACGACGCAAACACTCGCGGCAGGTCGCCATGCGCCCGCTTCTCGCGGCAGAGCTCGCGAAGGTTGCGCGCCAAATCATCGAATCGATCATTGCGATACCGTTTGTAGCCTTCGGCGGTCGCGGAATCGATCGATACATAGAGATCGATATCCTTGCCCACGAGTTCTCGGCGACGCCGCTCGCCGAGCAATTGGCCGTTGGTCGTGAAGCTCAGCCGTTTTCCGTCGGCGCCGATCCGCGCGACGATCGCGCCAAATTGCTTATGCATCGTCGGCTCGCCGATGCTGCAATCGCCCAAGTGTGTCGCGGCGCGATAAAAGTCGCCAAGCTGGTCGATCGTGTCGAGCGTGAATCGCGGAGCGCCGGTTTCCATCTGCTTGGCCCAATCCCATGCGCAATAAGCGCATGCCTGACTGTTCTCGGGAATGTTGCAGCGAGTCTCCGACGTGATCCGCAGCATCGGCGGCAAAGACTCCAGCATCGGTAGCCCGCGGCGAAACTCGCGATCGTTGCGGGCCAAGTTGTCGGCCAGTGTTCGAATCCGCTCGTGGCGAGCCCGATCGCGCGAGAACGTCACCCGCCGGAGTCGCACTCCGAGCTCGCGTGAATCGCCTTCGACTTGACATGGGGGATCGACAGTGAACCTGACCCGCCCGGCGCCGGGCGGAATTCGCGTCGTGATCTGCTGCCAGCCCGCCCGCAGCAAGGGCACATCGCACACCGCGCCGCGAGATTCGACCTCGAGCGCGCCCTCGGCGCCCGCATAACAAAGATCGAACTCGACGAACTCCGTTTCCGGTTCGACGAGTAGTTCGAAGCGGCGCCTGTCCAGACCCGCGCCTCATCGCCCTCGGTCTCCAGCGGATAACACGCGATCAGTTCGCCGCGATCCACGAACGTCGCGAGCGGGCGCGATCCGAACGTTTGCAGCGCCTCCGGTGTCCGAGTCGAAGGTTCTCGCGACTGCCGCGACGCGGTGTAATCGGCCGCGCTGTCAAAAAACCCTATCCCCCGCAAGCGCACGCCGAGCTCGCGCGAATCACCCTCGGGCCGGCACGTTGGACTCACGACGAGCGTCGCGAGTTCCACGCCAACCGGCGCCAACAGCGCGGCGCGCTGCCAGCCCGAGCACAACGCGGTCTGGTCCACGATCGCGCCTTGCGCTTCGATTCGCAATTCGCCCGCGTGCCCCAGATAGCAAAGGTCAAACGCGACGATTCCAGCGCCCGGCGGAATGCGGAGCATGAACTCGCGCCCCGTCCAGACGAACGCTTCGTGCTCCTCGTGTTCCAGGGCATGGCAGCCGGCGAGCGTTTCCGATTCGAGCATCGCCGCGATCGAGCACATGGGCAATCCTCGCGACGAGTCCAATGGGAGTACGGTCACGGCGCGGCGATGTCCGCGAAAAAATGCGGCGGCGAATATTAGAAGCGTGGTCGGTTCGCGGAAATTCGATGCACTGCTCCGCCCGCGTTGCAATCGCTGGCGCCCGCGACTTTCGCGATGCGCGAGCCGGCGGATCAATGATCGCGTGACCGGCGGACAACCCGCCTATGAGAAGAGATCGGCGCCGCTTGCCAAAAAACTTGGCCAAACAATCGGCGCGACCCGCGCATTTTCGCGGAGGTGAGCGACTCAAGCAGCGCGGCGAGTGGTCTCGGCCGGCGCCTCGTCCGCGGGCTCGTCCGCGGGTTTCGTCCGGTTCGGGAAAGGCAACCACGGCCACAACAGGCGACCGTGGTTCTCGAACCAGCGGGCGCGGAAGTAATAACTCGTGAAACACTTCCGCAAAAGCCCCGAAACTTCCGCCGCCGTGAGATGTTCATACCGCAGCACTGGCGTGTAGACGCTGTACTGCGAAAAATCGAACGACGCGATCTGCTCGCGAATCTGCTTGAAAAACGGCGTGCCCGGATAGGGCGTCACCACATTGAAGTTGGCAAACGTCGGGTTCAGTTTCCGCGCATAGTCGAGCACCGCGAGAATCGAATCGCGCGTGTCGTGGGGAAAACCGATCATGAAACCTGCCACGGTGCGAATGCCCATTCGGCTGCAAAGCTCGACGAACTGCCGCTGCTTGTCTTCGCTGATTGGGGCTCGCGTATGATGCTTGAGCGTCGCCAAGTCGGGGGTCTCGATGCCGACGGTAATGCTCGTGAGCCCCACATCTTTGAGCGCCGCGAGAGTCTCGGGCTTGAGCAGATCAAGCCGCGACTCGATCGAGAATTGAATTTTCCTGGGCAGCGAGCCGATTCCCTCGGCCAATCGCAATACCCGTTGCCGATCGAGGCCGAACAGCGGGTCGCGGAACTTGAACGAGCGAAAGCCATACCACTGGATGCCGCGGCGCATTTCATCAAGCACCGATTCGGGCGAACGAAAGCGCACGGCGTTTTGCTGAATGATGTAGGGGCAATAGTTGCATTTGAGCGTGCAACCGCGGCTGGCTTGCACGAGCCCGGTGGGAAATTTCGAAAAATCGTAGCCGATGCGAAACCGGTGCGGCTTGAAGAGCGACCACTCGGGAAACGGCAACGCGTCGAGATCGGCCACTTGGCCCAGTTCGAGGCGACCGGTCGGCGCGGCGAGCGCGTCGTCGAGCTTCCAGCGCAGTTGTTCCGGTTCGCCCGCGAGCACCGTGGCGCCCAGGCCGTCGAACGCCTCGGGCAGCGCGTGGGCCACGAGCCCGGTGACGAACACCTTGGCGCCCGAACCCGCGGCGTCGGCCTGTTCGACCGCGCGGCGAATCATCGTGCGCTCGTAGGGCAGTGTCAGCAGCGAGGGGTTGAACACATAGAGATCGGCGCCCGTGGGCAAATGGTCTTCGGCGAAGTGGGTTTCGTGGCCCAGCGCGGGAAGATGGCGGCCAAGTAGGCGAAGTTGAGCGCCGTGGGACGATGGTCACGCTTGAACATGCGCCGCACCAGGAATCCGGCGAGGCGATTGCCGCCCGGAAATTGGCCCACGCCATAGCCGCCGGCGAAGTCTTTCGAGACATCGAACTTTCGCGTATCCCACAACACGACTCGCATCGATCATCCTCTCTCGAAGCGAAAAACCTTAATGTCTCATGGAGTCCCAATTGGTCGGCAACCTCGAGCCGAGCTGAATCGCAAGATAAGTCCGGCGCATCAAGCGACCTTCCGTCCGAGTTCGGAACCCACCGGCGCTGGCCTCCGCGATGCGATCCACTTCACGACGTTGACCGGCGATTCGTCCGCTCGCGGCTCGATCGGCGCCCCGGCCACGGCGCCGTCTTCTCGCGGCGAATAATGAATGCCGCGCCAGCGAATCTCGCGGCTCCAGGCCGAGCCGAGCAGCCCGCAGGCATTGAGCGCCGACGCCAGGGGATGCAAGACGATGTCGAACACGTGCGCCGCCGAAAGTCGCTCGCGATAGTCGGGCACGAAGCTCCGCGCGGCCGATTGGCGCAAGATCGTGCGCACGATGTGCAGCGCGTAAATGGCGGCCGCGGCGCCGAGCAACGGTCGGGCCAGGGGATTGCCGGCGGCAAGCAGGGCGGCTCCGCCGAGCGCGCTGGCCCAGAAAAACAGTTGATTGAGCACGCTCAGCACGAGTCCCACGAACCACCATCGCGGCTCGTGCCAGCGCACGACGGCAAACTGGCGCCGCACGAAGCGATACATGTCGCGCCAATTCACATCGAGCGGTGAAGCGACCATCGCCATCGGCTCGTATTCCACGGTGGCCCCGGCGGCGGCCAAGAGCCGCGAGGCGACCAGATCGTCGCTCAGGGCGGTCGACCAGGCTTCGTCGAGCCCGATATCGTGGTACACATCGCGGCGAATGGCCCACGATCCGCCCCACACCAAGTGATGCAGTCGCGGCCCGACGAGCGGCGCGAGCGAATGATCGAGGCTGGCCAGCAGCAGGTTAGGCAGCGTGTTGCGCATCGGCACGAACCAGCGATAGCTGGTCGAGGCTTCGGCCCCGTCGTGACCCAGGCGTCGCACCAAGTTTCGCAGCCAGTCGCGGCGCGGCTGGGCATCGGAATCGACGAAGGCCAGAAACTTGACCGCCGGGTCCAAGAGCCCGATCGCATGGCGAAGGTTATGAATCTTTTGGCTCGAGAGCGCCGCTTTGCCCGACACCACGACCCGCGCTTTCACGCCCGGATTGTCGCGAGCCAGGGTTTGCAGGATCGGAAACGCGGGATCGTCGGGGCTATCGACCACGAACACGATTTCATAGTTCTGATGATCTTGCTCGAAGAGCCGCTTGAGATTGGTCGCGAGGTCGACATCGAGACCCTTGCAGGGGGCAATGATCGCGACGCGTCCACGCTGGCCGGGCATTTGTCCTTGGGCGCGACCGCGCACGAAGCGACGGTTCTCCCATGTTTGCAACGTCAACAGCACGGCCTGCAGCAGCGGGCCCGCCGAAGCGATAAGGTAAGCAAGAAGCAAGCTCATGAAAGCATCTTTTGCGAGGAAGGCATCCGGCGCACACGCTCGCCAAGCGGCGCCAAGATTGCATTGCAAAATCGAGTGGCTGGTGTGTGAACGCCACGGCGGGTCGAGGCAAGTGCCCTGGTTATCGGCCGCGAAGAATAGCCCCTCATAAGAATCGGGTCAATGCCGGCCTCGACTTCATGCGATGCCGGAAAGCCGCACGTGGCAGAGAGTTTCGCGCCGTGCCGGAGACATGCGCATGCGTTAAAACACCACGCTAGCGGAATTATTTGCAAGCGGCCGCGCTATGCGGCGCGAAGCCGACGATCCCGCGCGAGCGATGCAGTCGTGGCAAAGCCAGCAACCGGCGATCAATCCGAGGGAAACGGCGCCGGCTCGTGATTCAATTCCGCGAGCGCGTTGCGCGCTGCCCGCTGCTCGGCTTCTTTCTTGTTGCGTCCCCAGGCGGGGGCGAACCGAGTGCGCGCGATTTGCGCGGCCACCTTGAAGCACTTGCTATGATCGGGCCCTTTTTCGTCGAGAAGCTGGTAGATCGGCGTCGAGCCCACCTCGCGCTGGGCAAGCTGCTGCAAGAGCGACTTGTAATTGCCGCCCAATTCGCCGGCCGCCGCCAACTCGATCTCGGGACCGATGAACCGCTGGATGAATTCGCGGGCCGCTTGATCGTTGCCATCGAGATGAATCGCGGCCACAAGCGATTCGAACACATCCGCTAGCAAAGATGGTGGCACGCTGGGACTGGTGGTCATGCCCTTGCCGACGACCAGAAATTCCTGCAAACCGAGCGCTTCGCTGATCTTGGCGCAGGTCTGCCGGCTGACCACCACCGATTTGACCTTGGTCAGGTCGCCTTCGAGGTAATCGGGATATTGCCGATAAAGCATCTCGCAGACGACCGAGCCCAGGATTGCGTCGCCCAGGAATTCGAGCCGCTCGTTGGAGGCCAGGCGGTGATGGGCGCCCGACGCATGCGTGAGCGCCGACATCAGCAAGTTTTTGTCGCGAAACACATAATCGATCCGCCGCTCGCAACGTTCCAAGTCCGGCGCCGGCGGCGGTTCAACCACCGGTTGTTTGACGCGAGCTGCGCGAGTCATGGGCAGGGCCGACGCTCCAGGGGATCGATTCACGGCAACACCTTACGCTGTTCCAACTTAGCGGCGCCCCGACAGCTTGTCAATGCAATCCTGCGGCCGCCGGGCGGCGAATCGCGCGGGGAACATGGCTTCTCGGGGCGCCCTGGTAGCTCGAGCCACTCGGCGGCGCGGGTATATTCGCGGCAAATTCCCCAAGCGAGGGGGAAATCCGTCTAGGACCATTTCGCCATGCGCCTAGAATTGTCCTCTGGGCGGGCGCATGGCCCGCGGGCAAGCGCGAACTCGGACCGCGAATCGGCCGCAAAATCGCCGAACCGTTTGCCGGTCGCCCACGTATCGGAGGAAAGGCGTTTCGACTCTCTCAGGCGCCTTGCCTTCCCCTACAGGGCCTCGGACATGGCATTGGCGCCATCGACGGCCCCCACATCATCTTTATTTCCATGGAGGACATGACGCATGTTTCATTCCGGTTTTCAAAAGGCAGCGCTCGTCGGGCTGTTAGCGGCCACCACGGCGGGGCTCGGCTGGGGCGTGGCTAGTTGGCCGCGCGGAGCGGTGGGCGAGGAATCGCCCGTGGCTCTGACCCACGAAAGCTCCGCCCCGGCGGTCAAACCGCTCGACCACGCGGCGAGCGACGCGGCCAATTCGCTCTCGCGCGCATTTCGCCACGCGGCGGAGGTGGCCATGCCGAGCGTGGTGACGATTCGCAGCAAAACCAAGGCTCAAGTCGTGCGGCGAGCCAAGGGCCCCAACATGCCCAATGCGCCCATGGCGCCAATCCCTTCAAAGGCACCCCGTTCGAGGATTTCTTCAACCACGGGGGCGAGCTCGGCGACCTCGGGCAAATGCAACGACCCCAGCGAGAAGGCATGGGCTCGGGTGTCGTCATCGACAAGTCGGGCATCGTGCTCACGAACAACCATGTCGTGGCCGGCGCCGATGAAGTTCTTGTCCAACTGGCCGATGGTCGCGAGTTCAAGGGCGAAGACATCAAGACCGACGAGAACAGCGATTTGGCGATTGTCCATATCAAGGGCGCCGGCAGCTTGCCGGTGGCTCGCATGGGCAACTCCGACAATCTCGAGATCGGCGATTGGGTGATTGCGATTGGCAATCCCTTCGAACTCGAACACACGGTCAGCGCCGGAATCATCAGCGGCAAGGGACGCGAGCTCGGCTCGATCCGCCGCGCTCAGTTCCTGCAAACCGACGCCGCGATCAATCCCGGCAACTCGGGCGGACCGCTCGTGAATCTCGATGGCGAGGTGATTGGAATCAACACCGCCATTGCCAGCACCAATGGCAGCTTCGCCGGCATTGGCTTCGCCAATCCGAGCAACAACGCCAAGTGGGTCGTCGACCAACTGATCAAGAAGGGATCGGTCGAACGTGCCTATCTGGGCGTCGCGATCGGCGAAGTCACGCGTGATCTGGCCGAGAAAGTGGGCGTCAAGCACGGCGAGGGCGTGATGGTGTCGGAAGTGTTTCCCGGCTCGCCGGCGGCCGATGCGGGAATGCAAGAAGGCGACGTGGTCGTGAAGTTCGGCGAGCGCCGCGTGCATGGTCCCCATGAATTGCAAGAGTTGGTCGAACGCGTGCCGCTCAATTCGAAGCAATCGCTCGTCGTGATGCGCGACGGCAAGCCCGTGACGCTCACCCTCACCGCGAAGGCGCTTCCCAAGAATTTCGGCTCGGTGTCCGGCGACGAAGAGTCGTCGGAAGCGGCGCCGGCGGCGGCGCCCACGGTCGAGAGCGACAAGCTTGGTTTGGAAGTAGCCGACATGACTCCAGCCGACGCGGCCATGCCCAACTTCAAGGGCCGCAACGGCGTGGTGATCAAGAAGGTCGAGCCGGACAGCCCCGCCGCCGAGCAGGGGCTGCGTGAAGGCATGCTCGTGATGAAAGTCGGCTCGAAGTGGGTGAAAAACGTCGATGAGTTCAAGGAGGCCGTGAAGGCCGAATCGCTCAAGGATGGCGTGATGCTCCTGGTTCGCACCCAACGCGGCAATCACATGGTCGTGCTGCGCTAACAACCTGTCTTGTTCCTGTCTCGTTCGCGAATTTGCAACCGGACGTTCCCACCCGCGCGAGCCATCGCGCGGGCGGCGAACGTCCGGTTTTTTTTGGCTCTTCCGTGTCCGACCGCCTTTTCGGCGAGAATCGGGTGCTATCGGCGCTAGCCGCGGGCAGGATTTTTTGGAGCGACAAACGATAGGTGGCTAACGAAGTCGGTCGCCTGCAAAATCCTTGACCCAGCCAAGGCCGACCCTAACAATCCCCTTGGAGAAGCACGTTATGAAGCACGCCCTGTCGCCGCGCGGCGATTCGATCTCTTGAATGTTGGTTGGCGACGCGGCGATCAACGCCGCCGCCGCGCAAGATCCATTCGGCGGCAAAAGTCATCACGAGGCAAACATCGATCATGTCGCACCTGCCGCGTCTTGCCATTGGGGCCATCGAGCCTGGAACCGATTCCGCGCCGCTCGTTTGGGGACTGCTTGCCGCGCTCGACCGCCGCGGACTCGGGGTGCAAAGTTTTCTCTCGCGAGCCTGTTTCTCGCGCCGCGACGGCGCGACCTCGATCACCGGCCTCGCGCCGCGCCACTTGGATAGTTGGCTGATGACCCAGGATTTAGCGCGGAAGGCGTTTTTGCGCGGAATGCGCCACGCCGATATCGGCGTCGTCGAAGGCGCCTATTTGCGCCCGGGGGCGATGGCTCGCTGGGCGGTCGCTTGGCGCCGCTTTGCGATTGGCTGAGCTTGCCACGGTTGGCGATCGTCGATGTGCGGCGCTTGAGCAATTGCCGTTTGCCCGCCCGGCCCGCGGGACTCGATGGCGTGTTGCTCGACGGACTCTCCGATCGCGCGGTGCTCTGTCGCTGGCAAACGCATTTCGAAACCATGTGGGGCGTGCCGGTCGTGGGGGCCATGGAATCGCTCGACGCGGCCCGCGCCGAAGTTGCGCGGCTCGCGCGAGGCGTGGCGCCCGATGCGAAGCTGATTGGCGCATTGGCCCGGGCTGTCGACCAATCAACCGACATCGACCGGCTGCTCTCGCTGGCCTCGAAATACGAATTTCCGTTTCGCGAGTTGGACAACTGCTGGGATCATGTCGAAACCACGTCGCTCCGCATCGCCATGGCCTGCGACAATGTGTTTCGCTGTTACTTTCCCGATCTGCTGGAAGTTCTCGAGCAGCGCGGCGCGACGATCTGCGATTTCTCGCCGCTCAAAGACGAGCGTCTGCCGCCCGAGACCGATATCGTCTATATCGGTTGCGGCCGACCCGACGCATACTCGACCGAGCTCGCGGCCAATACCTGCATGCTCGCTTCGCTCAGGGAGCATTCTGTGCGGCGGCCGGCGGATCTATGCCGAATGCGGCGGCCTCGCCTACTTGAGTCGGCACATCGAACGGCCCGATGGCTCGCGGACGCCGATGGCGTCGGTGCTGCCCGTAACCGCGAAGTTGCATGAGCCGGAAGCGCCGCGGCCGGTCGAGGCCCGGCTAAGCGCCGATTGCTGGCTGGGCCAGCGCGGCTCGCTGCTGCGAGGTTATTTGAACTCGCGGTGGACATTTTCCCGAGCCGAGCAGCCGAAGGGGGCGTCTTCGAAGAGCTCATTGCCGAATGGCGCGAACGGCTCGACGACGGCGGGCGCGGCTTCGTCGATATCGGTTCGTGGCGGAGCGGGGGATTGGAACCCGCCCCTGATTGCTCGTCATCAGGCGATCGGCAGCCGGCTGCACCTGGACTTCGCCGCGCAGCCTGAAACGCTCGAGGCCTTCTTTCATCCGCACGCGGCGATGATGGACATCGACTCGCCGGCCTTGGCCCTGGCGTTGTAGCCGGGCCGATCGCTCGCGGAAACAAGCCCGACGCCTGATCGCGAAAAATCGAAGCCTAAAGCGCCTGCGAAGGAGTCTTGCTGGCGTGAAAAAATACGGCGAAGGAATCCTTCGCCGGCGCTTCAGGCTTGTGGGGGCGCTACGGCATTCCCCATTCTCTCGACCGGGTGTCTTGCGTCGCCGGGCTCCGGGCCGCGATTCATCGCAAGCCGGCGAAATCATCTTGGCGCGGCGCCCGCCGCGCGGCGGCAGCGGGCTTTGACAGGTTCCCGGGCTGTCCGCATACTCAAAGCGACCCGTTTTCGAAGTCTCCCCGATTCGCTCGATTGCGCCGCGCTCGATGACCAACACGCTCTACTTACCCGAACTGCGCGAGATGCTGGACAACCAGAATTCGCGCGAGCTGCGCGAATTCTGCGAGGCGCTGCATCCGGCCCGCACCGCCGAGTTCATGGAAGGGCTCACGGCCGCCGAATCGTGGGCGGTGCTGCATCATGCCGACCCGGCGTTGCGGGCCGATATCTTCGGCTACTTCGACCACGACAAGCAGCTCGAAATTCTCGAAACCGCCGACCGCGCCCAAGTGGGCCAGTTGCTCGCGCATTTGCCGCCCGACGATCGGGTCGACATGTTCAAGGCGCTGCCGCCGGCGGTGGCGGAGCATTTGCTGCCATTCGTGCCGGTCAAGGCCCGCCGCGATATCCTACGGCTGCAATCCTATGCCGAAGGCACGGCCGGCTCGATCATGACCACGAACTTCGCCCGGCTGCCCGAGGGGCTCACGGTGCGCGAAGCCTGGGAAAAGCTGGCCCGCGAGGCCGAAGGCCTTGAGACCATCTATTACATTTACGTGGTCGACGACGAAGAGCATCTGCACGGCGCCGTTTCGGCCCGCACGCTGGTCTCCGCCATCGGTCAGCCCAACAAGCCGATCGCCGAACTGATGGAGCGCGAGATCGTGTCGGTCGACGCGGGCGACGACCAGGAGAAAGTCGCCCAGCGCGTTGCGCAATACGACCTCACCGCGATTCCGGTGGTCGACAACGAACATCACTTGCTTGGCATCATCACGCACGATGATGTGATGGATGTGGTGCAAGAAGAGGCCACCGAGGACGTGTACCGCCTGGGTGGCGTGGCCCCGCTGGTGGAAAACGAACATTATCTCGAAACACCCTTCACCACCATCTGGCGCAAACGGACCGTGTGGCTGAGTTGCTTGTTCGTCGCCGAGCTGTTCACCTTCACGGCGCTCGCCCATTTCGAAACGACGATCGAAAAAATCGTGGTGCTGAGTCTGTTCGTGCCGCTGTGTATCTCGACCGGCGGAAATTCCGGCTCGCAAGCCGCCACGCTCATTACCCGCGCCATGGCCTTGGGCCAAATCACGATGTCGGACTGGTGGCGCGTGTTGCGACACGAACTGGCCATGGGCATCACGCTCGGGCTCACGCTCGGGCTGATCGGTTTTGCCCGGGCCGCGATCACGCCGCAGGCTATTCTCAAAGGCGTCGACCGGTTCATGCTGGCCTGGGTCGTGGCCCAGGCCGTGACCGTGATTTGTCTCTGGGGCACGCTCGTGGGCTCGATGCTGCCGCTCGTGTTTCGCCGGCTCGGTTTCGACCCGGCCTATGCCTCGAGCCCGTTCGTGGCCACGTTTGTCGATGTGACCGGCATCGTGATCTTTTTTTCGATCGCCAAACTTTGGATACTCGCTTAGACCGCAACGGCCCGTGGCGGCCGAAATGTTGCCCGTGAAAGGTTGATGAAAACGATGGTTGAATTGGGCGTGAACATCGATCACGTGGCCACGGTGCGGCAAGCGCGGCGCACGAACGAGCCCGATCCGGTTTGGGCGGCGACGCTGGCCCAGCTTGGCGGCGCCGACGGCATCACGCTGCACCTGCGCGAGGACCGGCGTCACATCCAAGATCGCGACCTCAAGATTCTCAAGGAGACCGTCACGGTCAAATTGAATCTCGAACTTGCCGCGAGCGATGAAGTCGTGGCGATCGCATGTGAAACGCGCCCCGATCAAGCGACGCTTGTGCCCGAGCGCCGCGAGGAAGTGACGACCGAAGGCGGGCTCGATCTGAGCCAAGGTCGGGAGCGGGTGGCCGACGCGGTGCGACGTCTGGCCGACGCCGGAGTTCGGGTGAGCCTGTTTCTCGATCCCGACGATCGCCAGATCGAACTGGCCGCGGCAATGCGAGTCGACGCGGTCGAGCTCCACACCGGCGAATATGCGCTCGCCGCCGATGACCGCTCTCGCGGCGAGCAGCTGGCGCGGCTCGAGCGCTCCGCGCGGCAAATCGTGGCGGCCGGCATGACTCTCCACGCTGGCCACGGTCTTACCTATCGCAACGTCAAACCCATCGCCGCGATTGCTCATATGCACGAGCTTAATATCGGTCACAGTATCGTGGCCCGGGCGCTCATGGTCGGCTTTGAACAAGCGGTGCGCGAAATGAAACAATTGCTCGGGCAATGATTCGCGAATCCACTCGCGAACGCTTGCCGACCGCGCGCGACTCGCCAAGTCGGCAACGAAAACAGCCGGGCGAATTCTTCGTGAATTCGCCCGGCTTCATTCGAAACACAATGCTCCTGGCTTGCTTGCCGCGCGAGGCGACCATTGCTCGAGACGACTAGCGCGCATAAGGGCCGCGATTGTTCGGCACCACATAACCCGGGGCGCACGTCGGACCGCCCGGAATCGCCGGGGTGCTATACGAACGCTGCTTCACGTTGCCCGGATACTCGGTGACCGAGCCCGAACTGGGGCCGGCGTATTCGGAGCCCAGGGAGGCGGTGAGCATGCCGGGGCGCCCGTTGCGACGGAAGTAAACCGTCACATCGTCGGAAGCGCCCTTGTTGTTGATGTAGCGCACCACGTCCAAATAGGTTTCGATCTTTTTATCGTCGAGCGCGATGATCTGATCGTTGGGACGCAGCCCGCAATCATCGGCCGCGCTATTGCGATCCACGCTTCGCACCCAAACCTTGCCTTGCGTGTTGTCGCTCAGCGTGATGCCCAAGCGAGCATGCTCGGAGCGGCCGCTCGTGTTGGGCTCCGGCGCTTGCGCGACCGGCGCCGCCGTGGGCGCGGCCGCCGCGCCGCCGCCCAGCGTGGGATCGTAAGGAGCGGGCGCCGGCGCGGTGGCGGCGACCGGAGCACCCGGCGCGTAGGCCGGGAATCGTTGCTGGGCCCGCGCGGCCGACGCGGTCAACATGAGGGCCAACGCCGCCGACGACGCGCCCAGGGCCAGACAGTTCATGAAGCGTTTCATGAGAATCTCCTCAAAGATGGTGTTGAATAGGCCAAAGTGGCCAACATGAATGAGCGACCGGGAAACATCGATATCCCCGGCGAGGCCGGCGCACAAAACGCCACTTAGAACGCCGCGAAGCCAATTCGCTATCGTTTCCTCGCGCCTTTCAAGGCTCTTCCCATGCTGAAAAGCAACTCCCATACCGAAGCCCGTTGCGAATTGATGCAAGCCGAGCGGCATTTCGAAAACGATCGCGTTTCGCGGGCAGCGCCACGCGAACCCTCGCTTTTAAAGGCACATCGCCAACGATCGCCCGCGCACGACCATGCCTAATTGCACGATGAAGAAGAATTCGCGCGACCTGCGCGCGGGGCTCAAGCGTGGCTACCGGCGAGCCAACCTGTGCTCCAAGCGGCCTGAAAGTTGTAACCGCCGATGGGGCCATCGACATCGAGCAGTTCGCCGGCAATGAAAAGGCCGGCGGCGCGCTTGCTTTGCATGGTGCGCGAATCGACTTCCGCGAGCGCCACGCCGCCCGAGGTGACTTCGGCTTTTTTGAAGCCCATTGTGCCTTCGAGCCGAAGCGAAGTTTGCTTGCAGGCCGCCACCAGGCGCGATCGCTCGTCGCGCGTGAGTTCGGCCGCTTTGCGCTCGAGCGACATGCCGGCGAGCGTCACCAGCGGATCGGCCAGCCGCCGCGGCACGAGATCGGCCAGCATCGCCGGCGCTTGGCGACGCCCGGCCTGGGTCGAGCGATCGCGGAGCAAGGTCTCGAGCTCCGGAGCCGAGCGATCGGGAACGAAGTCGCACTCGAGCACGAGGCTCGTCGGTCGCTCGTGGCGGCTGACCACTCGGCTCACATCGAGCGCCACCGGCCCGGTGAGTCCGAAGTGCGCGAAGAGCAGCGATCCGCGCCGCTGCGTCAATACCCGCTTTCGCGGCGGCAGCGCGGGATCGAGCACCGCCAGGGCCGCGTCGGGCAAGGTCACTCCCCGCAGCTCGCGCGGCCAAGCTTCGGCGATCACGAGCGGAGTGAGCGCCGGCCGCGGCGGCACGATCGCGTGGCCCAACGCGGCCAGCCAAGCATAGCCATCGCCGCGGGTTCCGCTGCCGGGATACGACTGCCCGCCCGTGGTCAGAATCACCGAGCTAGCGGTGAGCTCGCGGCGCGCCGTGGTAAGATGGAAGCGATCACCATCGTGTTTCAGATCGACGAGCGGTTCTTCGGTTGCGAACGCGCAGCCCGAGCGCTGCAGCCGCGCGAGGAGCGCGGCGAGCACATCGGCGGCGCGATCGCTCTCGGGAAAGATTTTTCCGGTCGGCTCGACTTTGACTCGCAAGCCTTCGGCGGCAAACAGGGCGAGAGTTTGTTCGACACTGAGCGCCGCCAGGGCCGAATGTAGAAATCGACCGGCCGATCCGTAGGCGGCGATGATGCCTTGGTTGTCGGTGTTTTGGGTGATGTTGCAGCGAGTGCCGCCCGACATGAGAATCTTGACGCCCGGCTGGCGATTCTTTTCCACGAGCAGCGTGCGTCGGCCGCGCTCGGCCGCGCGCGAGGCCGCCACGAGCCCGGCCGCTCCGGCGCCGACGACAATCACATCCCAGGCATTCGACGCGTCGTTCACGCCACATCCGCCCAAGGAAAAAACCGAGTGGCGGCGCTGGGCGCGAAAAGAGAGATCGCAACCGACATGCTGTGCGAACCTCGATTACATGCGCGCGCGCGGGCTGCGGCGCGGCGGCAAACCGGCCGCGGCGCGGCGCTCATTCGCGAGTGTTGAATAAGCGGCGCGCATGGCGCGACCCTCGGGACTGCCGCGATCGAGCCGGCGGGAGAGAGTGCGGTCGCGAAAGCCCGATCCGCCGCCGCCCGAGCCGCCTGGGTTCTGCCCGCCCGCCGCATTGTTGCCGCCGCCTTGATTCGAATTGCCCCCGCCCGAACCGGGGCGCTGGCTCGAGGCGCCGCCGCCAGCGGCCCGGGCGGCGTCGCGCTCGGCTCGAGATTTCTCTCGCTCCTTGGCGCGGCGCATTTCGTCGGCGATCTCGCGATCGAGGGCCGAGTTCTGTTCTTCCTTGCTCATGGCGAAGAAGTCCCGCATGCGCTGCTCTTCGCGCTGCGAGTATTGATCGCGGATGAAATCGCTAAATTTCTGCGCATAGCCCAATGGCGCCAGATCTCGCAGTTCTTGCAGGTCTTCCCATGAATTGGGCTGATCCATCACCGCGACCGCTTGATCTTTCAGGCTGCTGAAGGCCCGCAGCTTCGCATAGCTCTGCCAGGCCCATGCGATGCCGATCAGAAAAAGAAGCGCCGCCAGCGAGAGGCCGATTTTTTTTCGGATCTGCTTACGTTGGTCGGCTTCTTGCTGCTGCTTGGAAGGCGTCTTGCGGATCATGAAAACACCTCGCGATCGGTTTGCCGAGTGGTCGAATGGTATGTTTAACAGGCGACTTTATGAGGCGCGGGAGCCCATGGGCAAGGCAATCGGATTCTCGGTCGAGAAATCGAAACGGCTATTGAGCGTTCACGTTTTGCGAGGGGTCGTAGAGAGCATCGACGTGGCCATCGAGATACACGAAGTTTCGCGCCCGTCCTCGCCCGCCGGAGCATGCGTTCCCGTGCCGGCGTCCCATGAGATCGCCACGCGCGACGAACTGCCATTGGCCGTGCTCGAAGTGACCAACACTTGTTGCCGGGTTTTGCCCTGGAGCGTCAACTGCGGATACTCGTAGCTTGTGCCATACGTGACAAAGTAAGTTTGGTCTTCGGGGCAGCGAAACATCAGTGTGTTGCCCTCGGTGTAGCCGCTCAGAGTCGTGACGATACTGGGAAACGGAATCACCACGGTCGGGTTTTGCATGCGCCGTGGGCATATCGGCGCACCAAGGAAACACGCCGCTCCCGCCGTGCGCGTCGACATACATCGTGAGCGCCAAGCCGACTTGCTGCAAGTTCGAGGCGCACTCCTTGCGACGAGCCGCCGCTCGCGAAGCCTGCACCGCCGGCAGCAAAAGAGCCACGAGCATGCCGATGATGCCGATCACGACCAAAAGCTCGATCAGCGTGAAACCCCGGCGCCGCATGGGCGGCAATTGCCCCCGAAGAGCCCGGGGAATAACGCCGTCGGGGCGTTGTTCAACCTCGCCTTGCGCCGAGCAATGCGAGCTGCCCCGCCGCGCGCTTCCGCCGGCGCCGTATTTCGCTTGCGATGTTTGCCGTGACATAATGGGTTGGCGTGCTGGCGGAAACCGTTCAGTGGAAGCAATGCCCGGCGGGTCAATTTGTCGGGTCAACGTATTACGGACAACCGAGCATCCTGGTCGAACGAACTTCTCGATCGCCCAGAAGCTCCTTTTTTCAAGCCTCTTCCGGCACATTCAGCACGGCGGGCAGTTTCACGAAGGCAAGCAAATCGCGGGGCTCGGGCATGCGTCTGGCGGGCGAACATCTGAATTTAGCCGAACCTCGCGGACAAAGTCAACAAAAACATCCCACCGCGGAAACCGCTCTCGCCCGGCGCCCGCGCTCAAGAGCCGCCGGATTTCGTCCATCTCCTTACCTGCCGGTGGGCGACTGTTTGTGACAGTCGCGACAGGAACCGGGGACTGTTTTTTCCGGCGGGTTTCCACCCCGCCCATTCACGACGCGGCCCGATCAAAACGCGCCCCGCGACTTGCGAGCGGCGCCGGTTCCCTACAGAATTGGGCTGAATTTCGCGGCCGGCCAGCGATCGACCGCCCAAAAGTCCAGTAACTCGGTGTCTCTTACGGATTTGCGCTAACCCTTTTTCGCGAGCCATCTCTCCCATGCGCGTGCTCTCCGGCATTCAGCCCACTGGGCGATTTCATTGGGGCAATTATTTCGGCGCGATTCGCCAATACATCGACCTCCAGCATGAGGACGAAGCCTACTACTTCATCGCCAACCTCCACGCCCTGACCACGGTTCGCGATCCCGCCCTGCTCCGCCAACTGACGCTCGACGCCGCCATCGACCTCCTGGCCCTGGGCCTCGATCCCGCGCGGGCCGTGCTCTTCGTGCAGTCCGACGTGCCCGAGGTCTCGGAGCTTTGCTGGCTGCTGATGACTGGCGCCCCGCTCGGCCTGCTCGAGCGCTGCCATGCCTACAAAGACAAGAAAGCCAAGGGCCTGCCGGCCGACGCGGGACTGTTTACCTATCCGGTGCTGATGGCCGCCGATATTTTGCTCTACGACGCCGACACGGTCCCGGTGGGCGAGGATCAAACCCAGCATATCGAAGTCTGCCGCGACCTGGCGGCGAGCTTCAACCATCACTACGGCGCCGAGGGCAAGCCGGTGTTCGTGATGCCCAAGGCCAAGATTCTCGACGCCTCGGCCCGCGTGCCCGGGCTCGATGGCGAAAAGATGTCGAAGAGCTACAACAACACGCTCGAGCTGTTCGACGAGCCGGCCGCCGAGCGAAAGAAGATCATGCGCATTCCGACCGATTCGCGCCCGATGGACGCGCCCAAGGAGCCCAAGGGCGACACGCTCTTCCAGCTTTATTCGCTGGTGGCCGCGCCCGAGGAGCGCGAAGCGATGGCGTCGCTCTATCGCCGCGGCGGGTTCGGCTACGGCGAAGTGAAGAAACAACTGGCCGCCGCCGCCGAGCGTTTCTTCGCCCCGGCCCGAGCCAAGCGCCGCGAACTAGCCGCCGACCCGGATCGCATCCAAGCGATCCTCGCCGACGGCGCCGCGCGCAAGAAAGAAAGCCAAACAGGTGCTCGCCCGAGCGAAAGCAGCCTGCGGGCTGTGAACGACGCGCCGAACAATGGTTCTTCCGTTTCCCTGAGCATTGCACTTCGCCATTCGCGCGCCTTTACCACGACCTCTGCGATGAAATCGTTGACCGGAGCCAGAGCCATGAGGACATCAGCGAACCAATTGATGCGGTTTTGAATTAGCGCGTAAGCGCCAGCGAGTATTAAATCCGACGAATTCGTATCGCGGGTCGGGAAAAACAGCGACGAGCCAAATTGCGATCGATCGGTCGGAATGCCTTCGCTTGAAATACCGATAGCTTGCCGCGAAAAACGTCAACCAGCCGCAATGATTACTTGCGGCGTTTATTGTTTCGCTCGAAACATAAACTCGCCCACGCGACTAAAACCAAGCAGCCAGAACCAAGAGCGATCGACACTCCTCCAGGCCATTCTCCGCTCAACGCAATAATCCACCATGCGGGAACGTAGATTATATCATGCGCGACGATCGCCGACGGAGTAACGAAGGCCGTCACGGCGACTGCTCGAATTAAATGGCGAGCTCGCTCGAAGGGCGCCCATGAAGTGATTGCGAATACAGTCGCGGAAGCGATCGCTGATATTAAAAAAAGAATCGCGGCAATTTGTCGGTCGCTCATCCGGCTAGAGCCCGTTTCGATACACGAAGCCAGACGCCATGCCCACGCGAGCGTGGGCATGCCACGTATCGCGCTTTCCGCGTCGCGCTCGCTTATTTCTGCGCGGTCGCCAGTTTGCGGCCTTCTTCGGTGGCGCGTTTGATTAAGTCTTCGTCTTTCGACTTTCGCGCCGCCGTGATCGCCGCTTGCGCCAGGCTCTTGAGCGGCTCGAAGCGTTTTTCCTCGATGCCGATATCCACGATCTCGAGCGCCCGCTCGGCGGCGGTCTTGGCCGTCTCCTCGGTTTTCGCCGTCATGCAGGCCTTGGTCGCCTGGTCGCAGGCGCCGCGAAACACCACCACCTGCTCGGCCCCTTCGTCCGCCATCTTGTATTCGCCCAAGAGCTTTTGAGCCAAGTCGAGTTTCTTCGTCGAATCGTCGGCCGCGCGGATGTCGGGCCCGTATTTCTTGGTGAATTCCTTTTCGGCCGCCGCCAGCGAGCTCTTCTCGGACTTGGCCTCGGCCACCTTCGCGTCGGCGAGCGAGCCGCCGATCGGGGCCACCGGCGGCAGGTCCAAATAAGACATCAGCAGCCGCAATTGGTTCTGATCGATCTTGCTCGAAGCTTGCTCCCAGAGCCGGCGCACGTCGGCGATTTCACCGGCCGGGTCGACCGCCTGAAACGCGCCGAGATACACCTTGTTGACCGGATCGTTTTGATTGAACCACCGCTCGGCGAGCATCTTGGCGATGCCGGCCGGCATCGTCTCGATGCGATAGGTTTCATTTCTCGGCCCGCGATGCACGACAAGCTCGCGCTCGTCGGCCGAAACCACCGAGACCGTGGTCGAACCGATCTTGAGCTCGTCGGTCGGTTGCAGTCCGGCCATGCTCTTGCGCACCGCGTCCCAAAATCCGCGCACATAGAGGAGCATGAGCCGGCATTGCTCGACGCGGTCGTGTTGCTCGCGAGTTTGGATGAGGGGCTCGGCGTCGGCCAGCGAGTCGTGGGCCAAGGTGATGTTGCGGCCGGCCAGCGCGCCGCGGGCCTTGAGCAGGTCTTTGTCCAGGGCCGCCGCTTTTTCCGGATCGGCCTTGTCTTGCAATCCGCCCATCGCGGCGCCGGGCTGGGCCTTCGGCGGCTTCGGCTTTTCAGGGGCCGACGGTGTCATGGCGATCTCGATCGGCGGGCGCTGCTTCGCTTTGTCGGGCGCGGGATTCCTGGGCTCGCGCGGCGGGGCGGGCGACGCATGGGAATCGTTATGGGATTCTTTCGTCGGCTTCGGCGCGGGCTTGGGTGTCGTGTCTGGCGAATAGTCCACCTTCGGCCGCAATTGCGGCGCCGGGTGGGGCGCCGGCTTCGGCCCCTCGGTTGATTGCAACGGGTTCAAATGATCGCGCCGCTCGGCCAAGGCCGGGTCTTCGGTCGTTTCGGGCGGCGCCGAAGGGCTCGTCAAGGCGATAATGACCACCAGCAGCACCGCGGCGCCCACGCTGCCGTAGATGATTTGTTTGCGCTGCTTGGCCTGCGCGGCTTCAAACGCGGCCTTATCCTTGGCCTGCCGCAGCTCGATACGTGAAACCGCGGGCCGCCCCGTGGTGCGCACCAGCACTTGCTCGCTGCCCGGAGCGACAGCAGAGGCGACGGGCGCCCTCGCCGGGTTTGAATTCGCCTCGAGCGCGGCGAGCGGCGCCGAGACGGCAATCGGCCCCCTGGGAGCCATTTCGCCGCTCGGCGCGGCCAGCGGCGCGGAAGCGGTGGGCGAGGCCAGCGGCGCCATCGGCGGTAGATCGGGCTCCGCATTCGGGGCCGCTTGACCCATAAATGGCGCCGCGGGCGCCACCGGCTGAGGCGCATGGTCAAGCGGCCGCGGAAATGCCGGCTGCGGGTAGGATTGCTGCGGATAGGCTGGCGATGGATACGACGCTTGCGGATACGCTTCCCGCGGATAGCCTTTCGCAAATGCAGACTGCGGCGCGCCGGGCGGCATGGCCGCCGATGGCATATTCGGCTGCGGCGGCGCGTAAGCATTATGGGGCGGAAACATGTTCGGCATCGAATAGCCGGGCGCCGCCGGCTGCGGCGGGTAATAAGGCGAAGGCGCGGGCGGCGAAGCGAAATTCGCGCCGGGAGGCAAACCAGCGGGAGGCGAGCCAGCGGGAGGCAAACCAGCGGGAGGCCATGTCGCGGCCGGAGGAAACGCGAAGCTTTGCGGGGGCGACGCCGCGTTGTCCGGCGGCATCACGCTCGGGGGCAGCGCACTGGGCGGCATGACGCTGGGCGGCATGACGCTGGGCGGCATGGCGCTGGGCAGCATGGAACTTGGCGGCATCGCGCTCGGCGGCGCGTGGGAGCTCGCGGCGGCGCTCGGCGGCATCGCCGATTGGGGCGCCGATCGATCCATCGCCCTGGCGCCGACATCCCGGTTTACACTCGGGCTTGTGTTCTGGATTGTGCTTGCCGGGCGGGACGCGGGGCGGGCGGCGAGTTGCGAGCGTAGTTGCCCGTCGTATTGCCCCTTGCGAGCCGCGCTACACAGCACGAGCTTCGCGGTTGATAGTTCATCGAGAATTTGTTGCCATTCGGCGACGCGCGATCCCGGTTGGCAGCGGCGCACGCGCGCGAGCGACCCTTCGGCGGCCAGGGCAATCTTTGCCGCGTCGCCCTCGAACTCGTTCAAGCCCAATAGTTGATAATGATTGAGCGGGCGCGAAGTCGCCGCAATACCCAACCACTCCTCGTATCCGTCCCGCGTCTCTGCCACAAAAGCCACTCGCAAGGGCGATGAAAAATGGCCTGCCCCCCGGGGCCGGAAGCGCCTCTACCCGGGAGCGGCCCGCGCCTGCCACGCCAATCAGGCAAGCGGCCGCGAAAGTCACTCCGGCGCCGCTCGGAAAAACCGATGGCGCCGCCTAGTGCGTTGTCAACTCTTAATTCGGGGGTTGGGCGCCATGCCCGCGCTTGCGTGGGCATGGCTTATTACCTTGATCATTCAAGCGCGCCCACGCAAGCGTGGGCATGGCGCCCCAGTTTCAAGCGGTGATAAAGCACTCGTCCATCGTAGCAGCCGGCAGGCGGCAATTGAAGCAGTCGGCAAACCACGACTTTTTGTCCGCCGGGCCAGCGAAGCGGGAAATAGGGGAAATAGGGCCGCCCTTCGAAATCGGGCCGGGCTTTATTGTCAGCCATCGGCGCCGCTGGTACATTGCGCAGGCATGCGCAGAGGAATCGCAGTTTCACCGGGCGTCGCGGTGGGAGTGGCTTATTGCATCCACCAGATCTTCGTCAACCCAGATACCCGGCGGCTCGAAGCCGACGAAGTTCGCCAGGAGCTCGCCCGCTACGACCTCGCCCGCGGCGCCACGGCCGACGACCTGCGGGCGCTCCACGACAAAGTCGCCTCGCAGGTGGGGTCGAAAGAGGCCGATGTCTTTCGCGCTCACGAGTCGATTTTGCACGATCCCGGCTTCACCGCGAAAGTTCGCCACGCGATTTGCGAAGACCGGCTCAACGCTCCCGCGGCGCTCGACCGGCTGCTCGGGGAATACGCCGCCCTGTTTGCCGCCACCACCGATGAATACCTCCGCGAGCGGCTGGCCGATGTGCGCGATGTCGTGGTGCGTATCAGCGGACATCTGTCCGATGTGCTCCAGCCGGATATTTCCTCGCTCTCTGGGCCGCTGATTCTGGTGGCCGAGGAACTTTTGCCCTCGCAGGTGGTCACGCTCGGTTCGCGCGAGGTGCAGGGCATCGTCACACAAACCGGCGGACGCACCAGCCATGCCGCGATCTTGGCTCGCAGTCGCGGGATTCCGGCCGTGTCGGGCGTGGCCGGCGTGTTGCAAGAAGTGCGCAATGGCGACACGGTGGTCGTCGACGGCCGGGCCGGCCATGTGGTGATCAACCCCGACCCCGAGTCGCTCAAAGCCTATTTGAAACTCCAGCGAGAGTTCTTCGATCTCAAGGACTCCTTGGCCGAGAACCGCGAGCAACCGGCGGTCGACGCCGACGGGCGGGCGGTGCGGCTCTTGGCCAATATCAACAACCTCGCCGACGCCAAGGCCGCGGGGGCGATGGGCGCCTCGGGCGTGGGACTGTTTCGCACCGAGTATCTGTTTCTCACCCATCCGAGCGTGCCCGACGAAGAAGAGCAATTGGCCGCCTATCGGGCGATCGTGGCGGCGAGTCCGGGCGGCGAGGCGACGATTCGCACCTTGGACCTGGGCGGCGACAAAACGATTCCGTATCTCGGCCACACGCGCGAGGCCAACCCGTTCATGGGCTGGCGGTCGATTCGGCTTTCGTTCGAGCATCCCGAGTTTTTCATCACGCAGATTCGGGCCATTTTGCGCGCCGCCGTGAACGACGCCGGCGAAGAGCATCGCGTGTCGATGCTCTTTCCGATGATCACCACGCTCGAGGAAATCTTGCGCGTGCGCAAGATGGTCGCTCGAGCCCGGCGGAGTCTCGCGGCCGAAGGCAAGCAGTTTGGCCGAGTGCGGATCGGCCTGATGCTGGAGGTGCCGGCGGCGGCGGTGATGATCGATCGGCTCGTCGAGACCGTGCAGTTCGTGTCGATCGGCTCGAACGATCTGGTACAGTATCTCATGGCGGCCGATCGCGATAATCCGAAGGTCAGCCATCTCTGCCAACCGATGAGCCCGGCGGTGCTTCGAGTGCTCCGCGATGTAATCTCGACCTGCCGCCGGGCACGCAAACCAGTGACGCTCTGCGGCGAAATGGCCGGCGCCCCGCGGGCCTTCGTGCTGCTCTATGGCATGGGCCTGCGGCGGTTCAGCATGAGCCCGGCGTTCATACCATCGATCAAGGAACTGACCAGCCGGCTGACGCTCGCCAACGCGCGGCGGATCGTGCGCGAGGTGCTCGCCCTCGGGACCACGGCGGAAGTGCAAGACTACATGGCCGAACAGATCGCCAGCCTGGCGCCGAACCTCAAGCCGCTTGACTCACCGTGAGCGAGCGATGCCAAGCTTTGACAGGAGAGCAGCCATGCCGGACTTTCAGCGACGAGATATTCTCAAGGGCGCCGCGGCATTCGCGGCGGGCGTGACGGCGGCTTTGACCTCGACTCGCCGGGCCGGAGCCGGAGACGCGAGCTTCATGAACAATGTGCCCGACCCGCTGTTCTCCGGCAAGGAGCTGCCGAGTTTCAAGTTCGCGCTCGAGAAGTCCAAGGGCAAGGTCGATGGCCAGAGCACGGCCAAGGAAGCCACCGCCGAGCAGTTCCCGATCTCCAAGGGAATCGCGGGCGTCTCGATGCAACTCGGGCCCGGCGTGATGCGGGAGCTGCATTGGCATGCGACCGCCGCCGAATGGGCCTATGTCGATCGAGGGCGAGTGCGGACCACGGTCATCGGACCCGGCGGATTCGCCGAAACCAACGACTTCGGGCCCGGCGACGTGTGGTACTTTCCGCGTGGCCATGGCCACATGCTCGAATGTCTTGGCGACGAGCCCTGTCATTTCGTGTTGATCTTCGACAATGGCTACTTCTCCGAGTTCGGCACCTTCAGCATCAGCGATTGGATCGGCCACGCTCCCGCGGCGCTACTGGCCAAGAATTTCGGCCTACCCAAGTCGACCTTCGAAGGTTTCCCGAAGAAGGAAGTGTACTTCGCCAAGGGGGCCATCCCGCCAGAGCCGGCGGCCGACACCCAGGGGCCGACGCCCCGAACGCGGCTCACGCACAAGTGGGAACTGCTCAAGAACGACCCACTCGTCGACAACAAGGGGGGAACCCTGTGGATGGTCGATTCCACGAAGTTTCCCATTTCGAAAACCATCGCCGGCGCCATCCTCGACCTCGAGCCGGGCGCCCTTCGCGAACTGCATTGGCACCCCAGCGCCGACGAGTGGCAGTATGTCCTCGAGGGAACAATCAGCGTGACGATGTTCGGCTCGCACGGCCGCTTCCGAACCGAAACGCTCGCCCCGGGCGACGTCGGCTACATCCCCCAGGGCTATGGCCACTCGCTCGAGAACATCGGCGCCAAGAAATGCCGCGTCCTGATCGGCTTCAACTCGGGCGTGTACGAAGACATCGACCTTTCGGAATGGATCTCGGGCAACCCGCTCGATGTGCTGGCCACGAACTTCGGCAAGCCCGCGTCCGTGTTCACGAAGTTCCCGACGAAGGACGTGTTCATCGCCGATCAGCACGGCGAGAAGTAAGTTCGACTTTCGCGGTTTTCAAAAGTTCCGATAGCCCGATTCGTCGTGGTTTCTCCGATTTCGGCGCGTTTCCGGCAACCTTCGGCCTCTCGGTAACATGCAAAAATTGGCAGTTCGGCCGTCAAACTGTGCAAAACCCACGAGAAATCGGCGATTCGAGTGCTAGCAAAAAACGCGAAACTTGAAGTAAGGCATGGGCTAAAAGTTCAAGGGGCTGCTAGCGCGATCATGCCGATTACGATCGCCGGTCCGAGCATGCTCATCAGACCCGCGGCGGCTATAATCGGGCCATCTCGAAAAATCCTCGCCGACGTTTGTTGCGCCTTCCATGACCGACCTCGACTGGCCCTCGACCGACATTGTGCCGCCGCTCCTTTCCGAGACCGCGGACGTTTGGCGGTTTGGATTAAACCGCGCGAACCAAGAGATTGCCGCTTTGGCGGGACTCCTGAGCGACGATGAGCTCGCCCGGGCCGAGCGGTTCACGTTTCCCGGTCTCCGCGAGCGATATATCGCCGGTCGAGGCATTCTGCGCACCATTCTCGGACACTACCTTCACACTCCGCCCGAGCGAGTTCGCTTTACCTACAACCATTACGGCAAGCCGCTCCTCGACGAGGCCGGCGGCACGATCAAATTCAACCTGTCGCATTCCGGCGATTGGGCACTATTGGGCGTCGCCGGCGGGGCCGAGATCGGGGTCGACATCGAGCGTCATCGTCGCGAGGTTCAATGCGAGTCGCTGGCCCGGCATTTCTTTTCACCCGCCGAGGTGGCGGCCCTCGAGGCCGTGGCGCCGGGGGAGCGCCGCGAGGCTTTTTTCGCCTGCTGGTCGCGGAAAGAGGCGTATATCAAAGCGGTGGGCAGGGCCTTGGCGATTCCGCTCGACAGCTTTTCGGTGAGCCTCGCGCCCGCGAGCCGGCGGCATTGCTCAGGGTGGACAATGAACCCGAGGCCACGGGCCGCTGGCGCCTCGAGGCGGTCGAGGCGGTCGAGGACTTCTCGGCCGCAATTTGCGTGGAACAGCCGATTCACATGACCCGGCGCCTCCACTGGCGGTGATTCGCCCGGGAAGACCGTTTGCCGTTTTTCGGTGCTTGTTCGGGCGCCGAGCGTCGTCGGAATGCCTGACAGGGCGCCAAATAATCTCCCTGGAATCGTTCGAGTGGCAGGGCCATTGCGCGGCATATGCCGGCGCGGTTCGAGCGGTGGGGGTGGGCGAAATGCCGCGATTGTACCGCTCAATCAAGCCCATTGGCGATGTTTCAACCCTGTCGGCGGCTTGTTTTCACCCCGCCAAGCGGCTACCTTCAAGGGTTCGCTCGCGATCGAGTCGCCCGCTGTTTTGGTTCGCCGTAAGTTCCCGGGACATTCGAGTTTCCAGCATTCTGACGCGAAAGATCGATGCACGTATCCCACCCTCGCTCGCTGGCGGCGCCCGCGACGCTCGTCGAACTGCTTTGGTCCCGAGAGGCCGATGATCCCCAGGGAATTCCGTTCACTTTTCTCCGCGACGAGGACGGCCGCGAGACCTGCTGGAGCTACCGCGATTTGGCCCAGCGCACTCGCGCCATCGCCACGCGGCTGCAACGCCTGAATCTCGCCGGCGAACGGGTGCTGATTTTGTACCCGTCGGGTCTGGATTATATCGCCGCATTTTTTGGTTGCCTCGCGGCCGGCGCCGTGGCGGTTCCGGCCTATCCGCCGCGCCCGAATCGCCCCATGACACGGCTCTCGGCGATCCTCGCTGATTCGGGCGCCAAGGCGGCGGTCACGACCCGGTCGCTGCTGGCGAGCATCGAGCGCCAGTTCAACGGCGCGCCGGACCTGCGGCGGCTGAAGTGGCTCACGACCGATGAGCTCGATCCGGCCGATTCGGCCTATCGCCCCCAACGAATCACGGGACAAACGCTGGCGTTTCTCCAGTACACATCGGGCTCGACCGGCGATCCCAAGGGAGTGATGGTCAGCCACGGCAATCTGCTCCATAACTTGGCGCTGATGCGGCAAGGGCTCGAACTGCCCGACGACTCGCGCTGGGTCACGTGGCTGCCGATGTATCATGACATGGGTCTGATCGGCGGAATTCTCGAGCCGATGTTCATGGGCGGCTCGAGCGTGCTGCTCTCGCCGGCCGCTTTTTTGCATCGCCCGGTCTGCTGGTTGCAAGCGATCACGAAATACCGCGGCGTGATCAGCGGAGCGCCGAATTTTGCTTACGATCTGTGCGTCGATCGGATCGGACCCACGCAACTCGCCGGGCTCGATCTATCGAGCTGGCGGCTCACGGTGTGCGCGGCCGAGCCGGTGCGGGCCGAAACCCTGGATCGGTTCGCGGCGGCTTTCCGGCCGGTGGGCTTTTCGCCGGCGGCGTTTTATCCCGGCTACGGGCTCGCCGAAGCTACCTTGCAAGTCACCGGCGGCCAAGGCGACTTCGACGCCGATCGTGCTCACGGTCGATCGCGAAGCGCTGGCCGACGACCGCGTGGTCGTGGTCGACACGCCGCCCGCTGCCGCGTCGTCCGCCCCGCAAGCGGTGGGCAATGGCTCGGCCGAAGGCAAAGACCCGGCCGCGGCTGAATCTCGCGCCACGCAAACGTTCGTCGGCTGCGGACGCGCTCGGCTCGATCAGCAAGTGCGGATCGTGCATCCTGGCACGCACACGCCGTGCGCCGAGGGCGTGGTCGGCGAAATCTGGGTCGCCAGCCCGAGCGTGGCCCAGGGCTATTGGAATCGGCCCGAATTGTCGGCCCAAGTGTTTGGGGCTCGCTTGGTCGCAAGCAACGGTCGATCGCCGGGCGCCAATCTTGTCGAATCCGTTTCTCCCGAAGCGATTCCTCTCGAAGCCGGGCCGTCGGAATCCGGCGCCGCCGCTGGGGCGTCATTGGCGGGCGATGGGCCGTTTCTGCGCACCGGCGACTTGGGCTTCTTTCATCAGGGCGAGTTGATGGTCGCCGGGCGGCTCAAGGATTTAATCATCCTTCGCGGGCGAAATCTGTTTCCCCAAGAGATCGAGCTCACGGTCGAGCGGAGCCACCCGGCGCTGCGCGCCACCGGCGCCGCGGCCTTTTCGATCGACCAGGGACGTGAAGAACATTTGGTGGTCGTGCAAGAGCTCGACCGGCGCGGCCGCGACGCTCCGCTCGAGGAAGCGCTCATGGCGATCCGCTTGGCGGTGGTCGAGGCGCACGATGTCACGCCGCTGACAATCGTGTTGATCGCCCCCTACACGATTCCCAAAACTTCGAGCGGCAAGGTTCAGCGCCGCGCTTGCCGCGAAGCCTACTTGCAAGATCGCTTGCAAGTGGTGGCCCAGTGGTCGGCCGCCGCGGGCATCGGGCGCGGCGATACCGAGATTCGCTCCCGCCGCCGCGAGCGCAAAGCGCCGCTCGAAGCCGCGACCGCGGCGTCCGCCGCCGACCGAGCCGCGCCCCCGGCCAGCGGCGTGGGCAATACCGAGGCATTTTTCGCCGAAGCGCCCGATCCGGCGACAGGGTTCGACCCGGCGACAGGGTTCGACCCGGCGACAGGGTTCGACCCGGCGACAGGGTTCGACCCGGCGAAGGGGCCCGGTCCGTCGACGGGGTTCGATCCATCGAAGGGGCCTGACGCCTCCAGTGCCGCGCTGAATCCGGCCGCGCGGCGTTCGGCCGAGGAGATTCAAACCTGGCTGGTCGATCATCTCGCGAGCCGGCTGCGCGTGCCGGCAGCCGAAATCGACTTGCGTCAACCGTTCAACACGCTGGGCCTCGACTCGGTGCAGATGGTGGCGCTGGTCGGCGAGCTCGAGACATGGCTCGGCCGCAAGCTCACCGCCACCATGGCCTGGGACTATCCCACGGTGCTTTTGCTGTCCCGGCATTTGTCGCACGAAGCGGCGGGCGCCGGCGCGAGCACGATCGACCGCTCGACTCTCGCGGAGCCGATCGCCGTGGTGGGCATGGCCTGCCGTTTTCCGGGGGCCCCCGACGTCGACAGCTACTGGCGACTGATGGCCGACAACGCCGACGCGATCACCGAAATTCCGCCCGACCGCTGGAACGCCACCGAGTTCTACGACGCCAATCCCGATGTGCCCGGCAAGATGGCCACGCGCTGGGGCGGGTTCGTCGAAAATATCGATCAGTTCGACCCGCGGCTGTTCAACATCACGCCGCGCGAGGCGGCGCGCATGGATCCGCAGCAGCGGCTATTGCTCGAAGTGGCCTGGGAGGCGTTTGAGCATGCCGGTTGGAGCGGCGAGCAGTTGGCTGGCAGCCGCACCGGAGTGTTTGTCGGCATCGGCGCGGCGGACTATTCGCAGATGTATCGCGCGTTCGACAATTACTTGCGGCTGATCGACGCTTATTGCGGCACCGGCAATGCGCTGAGCATCGCGGCGAATCGGCTTTCCTATGTGTTCGATCTGCGCGGGCCGAGCATGGCGATCGACACCGCGTGCTCGTCGGCCCTGGTGTCGCTGCACTATGCGGTGCGGAGCCTGAGCGCCCGCGAGTGCGACGCGGCGATCGCCGGCGGGGTGAATGTGATTCTCTCGCCGGAAACGACGATCGCCTTCAGCAAGGCGCGCATGCTTTCGCCCGATGGAAAATGTCGCCCCTTCGACGCGGGCGCCAATGGCTATGTGCGCGGCGAGGGATGCGGTCTCGTGGTGCTCAAACGGCTGGCCGACGCGATTCGCTCGGGCGACAATGTGCTCGCCGTCATTCGCGGCACCGCGGTGAATCAAGACGGCAAGAGTAGCGGCCTCACCGCGCCCAATGGTCCCGCGCAGCAAGAGTGCATTCGCGAGGCTCTCCGGCAAGCCGATGTTTCGCCCGATGACCTGACCTATGTCGAGGCCCACGGCACCGGCACCCCGCTGGGCGACCCGATCGAAGTCGGCGCGCTGCAAGCGGTGCTCGGTCAGCGCCGTCCCGAGAGCCCGCCCTGTTACATGGGTTCGGTGAAGGCGAACATCGGCCATTTGGAAACCGCGTCGGGCGTGGCGAGCTTGATTCGCGTGGTGCTGATGTTGCAAAACGGCTGGATTCCGCCGCAACATAATTTCGAGTCGCTCAATCCCAATATCCCGCCGGCCCTTGACGCCGGCGGCCACCCGTCGCTGCGCATCAGCACCGAGCTTCGGCCCTGGGCGCCCGGAGCCAACGGCCGCCTAGCGAGCATTTCCGGTTTCGGTTTCGGCGGGGCGAACGCCCATGTGGTGCTCGAGGAATCGCCGATTCACGCGGCGCGGTCTTCCGCTCGCGCGGCGGCGCTGATCGCGGGCGCTTCGCCGGGGCAACTGCCGGCGGCGTCGCCCGCGGCGCTTCTCGAGCGGCCGTTGTCGGTGGCGGTGCTCTCGGCGCTTACCCCCGAGGGTCTGCCGCGAGTGGCCGAGCGCTATGCGGAGCATCTCGCGACCCGGCCGGAACTGCCGCTGGTCGATGTATGTCACACGCTCTCGGCCGGTCGCACCCATCTGCCGGAGCGATTGGCGGTGGTGGTCGATTCCACGCCACGACTCGTCGAGCAACTCCGCGCCTTCGCCAAGCGTGGCAAGCTCAATGGTAGCATCCGAGGAACCGCCGCGCGCCGGCGCCGCGCCGCGGGTGGCATTTCTCTTCACCGGGCAGGGCTCCCAATATTTCGGCATGGCGCGGGCCTTGTACGACGCTCAGCCCGAGTTTCGCCGAGTGCTCGATGAATGCGACGCGATTCTGCGGCCCCTCATCGGCTGCTCGCTCATCGATGTGCTCTACGATCTCCAGGGCGATTCGTCGCGGATCGATCGCACCGCCTATACCCAGCCGGCGCTCTTCGCGGTGGAAATGGCGCTCGCCCGCATGTGGGAATCGTGGGGAGTGCGTCCGGCGGCGGTCCTGGGGCACAGTGTCGGCGAATACGCGGCGGCCTGTTTCGCGGGCGCGTTTTCGCTGGAAGATGGGCTGCGGCTGATCGCCCGCCGGGCCGAGTTGATGCAAGGACTCGACCGGCGCGGCCAGATGGCGGTGGTCATGACCGGCGAGGCCGAGGTGGCCGAGTTTGTAGCGCCCTATGGCGAGCGACTGGCGATCGCGGCGATCAATGGGCCCGACAGCGTGGTGATTTCCGGCGACGAACTGGCGGTGCAAGAGACGGTCTCGCATTTCATGGCCCGCGACATCGCCTGCCAGCCGTTGGTGGTCTCGCATGCGTTTCATTCCTCGCATCTCGATCCGATCCTGAATGAATTCAGGTCATTTGCCGCCGGGCTCGAATTTCGCCCGGTGAGCGTGCCGTTGGTGTCGAATCTTCATGGCCGGCTGCTCGAACCGGGCGAGATCCCCGACGCCGATTATTGGCGCGAACACAGCCGACAGTGCGTGCAGTTTTCGCGCGGCATGGCGGCGCTGGCCGCGGCGGGGTGCGAGGCGTTTGTCGAGATCGGTCCGGCGCCGGTGCTCTTGGGGCTGGGCAAAAAGTGTTTGCCCCCCGACTTCGGCGCGTGGCTGCCCTCGCTGCGCCGCGGACAAGACGCTTGGCGAATTCTGCTGGCCTCGGTCGCGGGACTGCATGTGCGCGGAGTGACGATCGACTGGCGCAGCCTTTGACCGTCCCCACGCCACGGCCCGAGTGGCGCTGGCCAGCTACCCATTCCAGCGGCAGCGGCATTGGATGGATTCGGGCGATCCGATCGCCAGCGATACGAGCCGCTCGCTGTTGCGGGGCGGGGCGATGCTGCATCCGCTGCTCGGCGTGCGCATGCCATCGGCCCTGGCGATGACGCAATTCCTAACCGAAGTGAGCCTTGCGCGGCTCCCGTGGTTGGCCGATCACAAGGTGCGCGGCTCGGTGATATTTCCCGGCGCTGGTTATCTTGAACTGGCGCTGGCGGCCGCCCGCGAAACCTTTGGCCCCGGCGAGCATGCGATTGAAAACGTCACGTTTTCACAGGCGCTCTTTCTTGATGCGGAGCGATCGCATCCGATGCAAGTGGTGCTCTCGCCCGAGGTGGGTGGCCGGGCGTCGTTTCAGATTTTTCATTTGCCCGCGACCGATGGGAAAGGCCCGTCCGCTGGCGTCGCCTGGGCATTGCACGCCGAAGGCTCGGTTCGCCGCGCGACGCTTGCCGTGGCCGCTCCCGTGAATCCGGGCGCCGAATCTTCCGACGCCGCGGCGAGCGGGCCGCCCAAGGATATCGCCCACGATGCGAGCCTGGCCAAGTTGGATCCGGCCGCGTTCAAATCGCTTGCGGAGGAGCTCGATGAGTCGCTCGATCGGGCGGAAGGAATTCGGCGATTCGCCTGTCGCGGCTTGGAATACGGGCCCAGCTTCCAGTGTGTCGAGCGAAGCTGGCGGTCCGATGGCGAGTCGCTGGCGGAGATCGTGACGCCGCCGAATGTGGCGGTCGACGCGGGCGACTATATCGCCCATCCAGCTCTGGTCGACGCGTGTATTCAGGTGCTGGGCGCCGCCGTGCCGCCGATCTGGGTGGCCGAGGGTAGCGGCGAGACCTATTTGCCGGTGGGCATCGGCCGGATTCGTGTTTCCGGTTCCATAAACGGCCGCCTTTGGGCCCATGCGCGGCTTGCGCTCCCGGAGTCGCCGGCCGATCGCGACCTGCTCTCGGGCGATGTGACGCTCCACGACGGGGCGGGAATCGCGTGCGTCGAGCTCTCGGGCGTCAAGCTTCGCCGTGTCGGCCGTCGCCATGAGCGCGACGCCGCTGAAACCATTCAGTCTTGGCTCTATGTTCCCGCTTGGCGTCCAGCGTTGCTCGAAGTGCCCGAGGCGCCGAGCGCGCCGCTTCCGGCGTCGAGCGAGCAAGCGCCGTGGCTCCTCGTGGGCGATACGACCGGCTTCGGGCAACAGCTCGAGGAATCGCTCCGCGAGTTGGGTCAATCGTGTGTTCGCATCGCTTTGGCCGATGAGGCGTCGAGTTGGGAAGCTTGGCGCGGCCGATTGAGCGAGGCGCTGCCCGGCGAACGGTTGCGCCGCGAGGCATCGTGCATCTCGCGAGCCTCGCGATTCCTGACTTGGCTGGCGCGGCGAGTAAGAAGTCCACGGACGACGGTTTGCAAACCGCCGCGCTCGATGTCGCCCGCGGTTTGGGCTGCGAAAGCGCGCTGGGTTTGGCGCAGGCCGTCGTGCGGGCGGATTGGGCCGATGCTCCACGGCTCGTGTTCGTCACGCGCGGAGCACGCGGCGTCGAGATCAACGAGGCATCGCCGGTCGCGCCGATCCAACTTGGCCAAGCGCCGCTCTGGGGATTCGGGGCGGTGCTGGCGGTCGAGCATCCAGAGCTTCGGGTCGCGCTCGTCGATCTCGATCCGGCGGCGAAACCGGCCGACGCCGCCGCGAGCTTGGCGAAAGAACTCGCCGCCGGCGACTCCGAGCAACAGGTGGCTTATCGTGGCGGCGAGCGATTCATCGCGCGGCTCGGCGGCTATGCGCCTCCGGCCGCGAACAAAGCCGCGCCCGTCGCGTCGTCCAAAACGACAGTTCCCTCGGAAGGCAGCTTCCAACTCGAATGCCCCCAGCCGGGCAGCCTTGATCGGCTCACGCTTCGCCCTTGCCGCCGCCGGGCGCCGGAGCGAGCCCAGGTCGAGATCGAAGTGGGCGCCGCGGGGCTCAATTTCAGCGATGTGCTCAAGGCCATGGGCCTGTATCCCGGCTTGGGCGCGGGGCCGGTTCCCATGGGTATCGAATGCGCGGGCCGCGTGTCGGCCGTGGGACCCGAGGTCAGCGATCTTCGCGTGGGCGATCCGGTAATTGCGATCGCGCCGTTTAGCTTTGCTTCGCATGCAATCACCGAGGCGAGCGCGGTGGCGCCGAAGCCGGAGCATTTGAGCGACGCCGAGGCGGCGGCCGTGCCGATCGCGTTTCTCACGGCCCACTATGCGCTCCATCGCCTCGCGCAAATCGAACCCGGCGAGCGAGTGCTGATTCATGCGGCGGCTGGTGGCGTGGGGCTAGCCGCGGTGCAAATCTGCCAAGCCCGAGGCTGCGAAATCCTCGGCACCGCCGGAAGTCCCGCCAAGCGAGACTTCTTGCGTTCGCTGGGCGTCGAACATGTGTACGACTCGCGCTCGCTCGACTTCGTGGAGCAGATTCGCGCCGGCGCCGCGCCCGAGGGTGTCGATGTGGTGCTCAACTCGCTGCCGGGCGAAGCGATTCCCGCCAGCTTGTCGCTGCTGCGCGGCTACGGGCGATTTCTCGAAATCGGCAAAATCGACATTTACCAGAACCGCTTGCTGGGAATGTATCCGTTTCAAAACAATCTCAATTTCTCGGCCATCGATCTCGACCGCATGCTCCGCGAGCGGCCGGCGCTGGTGCGAAGCATGTTCCTCGAGATTGTCGATCGATTTCGCGAAGGCGTGTATCGGCCGCTGCCCAGCACGGTGTTCGAGGCGGGCGAGGTCGTGGGCGCGTTCCGCTACATGCAGCAGCGCAAGAATATCGGCAAGGTGATCGTGTCGTTGGCCCGAGCGGCGGGCAAAAACGCGGCGGCCGCGGCAGGTGGCGCGCCGGTCCGGCCCGTCGCTTTGCCCACGGTCCGCGGCGACGGATCCTATCTCATCACCGGCGGACTCGGCGCCCTGGGACTGGGCGCGGCGCGATGGCTGGCTCGCTCTGGCGCTGGCCGGCTCGTGCTCATGGGTCGCGGTCGCCCCACGCCCGCGGCCCAAGCCACGATCGAAGAGATCGAAGCGCTCGGCGCCGAGGTCACGACGGTCGCGGCCGATGTCGCTTCCGGTAAACAGGTGCTGGCGGCCTTGGCGGCGAGTCGAAGCGCGGACTTGCCGCTCAGAGGCGTGATCCACGCGGCCGGCCTGCTCGACGACGGCGCGGTGGCAAGCCTCGATCGCGAGCGGTTGGCCCGAGCGCTCGCGCCCAAGGTCGATGGCGCGTGGAACCTGCATGTGGCCACGCGCGGCGAGCCGCTCGATTTCTTCGTCATGTTCTCCTCGGTCGCGCCGCTATTGGGCTCGCCCGGCCAGGCCAACTATGCCGCGGGCAATGCGTTTCTTGATTCGCTCGCCTGGGAGCGGCGGCGAACGGGCTTGCCGGCCCTGACGATCAACTGGGGGCCCTGGGCCGATGGCGGCATGGCCACGCGCTCGGCCGACGCCGCCCGTCTGGCCGCGCAAGGCATCGCGCCCCTGCCGCCCGACTTGGCGTTTCAGAGCTTGCGAATGATGCTCGACGCTCGAGCCGACGCAAGTCGGCGTGATGGATATCGACTGGAGCCGGCTGGGCGCTCAGTATCCGGCCGGCGCTCCCACGCTGCTCGCCGGGCTTGTCGAGCGGCCGGCCCCCAAAGCCACGGGCGACTTGCAACTTCGCGCCGAACTGCTCGCCGCGCCGGACGAGGCTCGATCCGCGCTGCTCGAGCGATATCTCACCGAGCAGCTTGCGACGGTGATGGAAATCGAGCCCGAAAAAATCAATCCCCGCGATTCGCTGAGCACGCTCGGCATCGACTCGCTGATGGTGATCGAGCTCAAGAACAAGATCGAAGGCAGTTTGGGCGTTTCGCTGCCGATCGCCAGATTTCTCGAAGGGCCGAGCCTCGTGAAACTCTCGGGTCATCTGCTCGAGGCGCTGGCCGGCGCCGGATCGACAAGCGCGTTGAACAGGCGCGTTGAACAGGCGCGTCGACAGGCGCGTTGACAGTCGCGTCGAAAGTCGCGTCGAAAGTCGCGTCGAAAGTCGCGTCGACGAGCGCGTTGAACAGCGCGTTGACGAGCGCGTCGATAGGTGCGTCGACAAGCGAGTCCAAAAGTACGTCGACGCGTGCTTCCAGCGCGAAAGCGACGAATTCGGAACGGTCGAACTCAAATGCGAACGATCGCGGACCGGCGGCCTCGCTGAATGGAGCGACGCTCCCGCCGGCGAATGCCGCGTCGACAAATGCCGCGTTGGCGGGCGCATCGTCGGCGAATGGCGCTTCGGCGAATATCGTGGGTGAATATCCGCTCTCCCATGCCCAACGAGCGCTGTGGTTCCTCTATCGCCTCGATCGCGCGAACACGGCCTATAATGTGTGGGACTCGATGCGGCTGCGCGGACCACTCGATCTCGAGGCCATGCGGCGGGCCATTGCCGAAGTGGTCGCCCGGCATCCCATTCTGCGGGCAACGTTTCACGAGATCGACGGCGAGCCGCGGCAGCGAATTCATCGCGGCATTCCCGTTCCGCTGGAAGTGGTCGATGGCCGCGGTTGGAGCGAGTCGCGGCAGCGAGCCCGGCTCGAGGCGGCGGCGCATCAGCCGTTTGACTTGGAAGCGGGCCCGGCGGGCAAGGCATTTCTGTTGCGCGTGGCCGACGACGAAGCGCTGATCGCGTTTGTCCTGCATCATATCGTCACCGACCTGTGGTCGTTGTTGGTCGTGATCGGTGAATTCTTGGAATGCTATCGCGCCGGCGGTCAGGCGGAACTTCCGCCGCCGGAGATGACGTACTTCGACCACATTCGCGACGAAGCCGATCTGCTTGCCGGCGAGGCCGCCGAGAAAATGCTCGACTATTGGCGGGCCGAACTGGCCGAGCCGCTACCGGCGCTCCAATTGCCGACCGATCGCCCTCGCCCCGCGACGCAAACCTCGCGCGGCGCGGTGGCGCATCTGGCGCTCGAGCCTCGCTTGACCACGGGACTCAAGGAGCTCAGCAAGCAACACGGGGCCACGATGTTCATGACGCTCGTGGCCGCTTACGAGACACTGCTCCACCGCTATACCGGGCAAGACGACATTATCGTCGGCTCGCCCACCAGCGGACGCTCGCGAGCGGCGCAAGCCTCGGTCGTGGGCGATTTCATCAACCCGGTCGCGATTCGTGGCGATCTCTCGGGCAACCCGCGATTTACCGAGTTCTTGGCCGCCTTGCGGCAGACGATTCTCGATGCCTTCGATCACCACGATTATCCGTTCTCGCTCCTGGTGGAACGCTTGCGCCGACGCGCGACGCGAGCCGCACGCCGATCTTTCAAACCGCGTTTGTCTTGCATCGCGCAGGCCAGTCACGCGCGCGGGTTCAACGCGTTCATGCTCGGCGAGCGCCACGCGCGGATGCGAGTGGGCGAACTCGAAATCGAGAGTTTCCCGATCGATCAATGCAGCACGCAGTTCGATCTCACATGCCAGATGGCCGAATCCGGCGGTGAACTCGCGCTCGAGCTCCAGTACAACACCGATCTGTTCGACCGCGAAACGATGCTCCGTTTCGCCGCGCATTTCGAGTCGCTGCTCATGGCGATCGTGGCCGATCCCGAGGCCCGCGTCGACGATCTGCCTCTGCTCGCGCCCGACGAACGGCGGCGGCTGCTTGTCGACTGCAACGCCACGGCGCAGAGACTCCCGCTCTCGCGATCCATGCGCTGTTCGAGTTGCAAGCGGCGCGCGCTCCCGACGCCGTGGCGATCGTGCATGGCGCCCAGCGCATGACCTATGCCGAGCTCGATGCCCAAGCCAATCGCCTCGCGCGGCATCTGCTGGCCGAGGGCGCCGCCGACGGGGCGATCGTCGGCGTGTTTCTCGAGCGCGGGCCCGAGATGCTCGTCGCGCTCTTGGCGATTCTCAAGGCCGGCGCCGCTTATGTGCCGCTCGATCCGGCGTTTCCGCCCGCCCGCTTGCAAGCCATGCTCGACGATTCCGGAGCGCGCTGGGTGGTGACGGCGCCCGGACCGGTCTCGCTGCATCTGGCCTCGCGCGAGCCGTCGGCGAGCGTGCGGCGAATCGACCTCGCGGCCGATTGCTCCGCCATTGCCCGGCAATCGGCCGAGGGACTCGCCCGCGCGAGCTCGCCGGATCGCCTGGCCTATGTGCTCTACACTTCCGGCTCGACCGGGCGGCCCAAGGGTGTCGAGATCACGCATGGGGCCGTGGTGAATTTCCTGCTCTCGATGCGCGATCGGCCAGGTCTGGCGAGCGACGATGTGCTGCTGGCCGTCACCACGCTGTCGTTCGATATCGCGGTGCTCGAGATCTTCTTGCCGCTGGTCGTGGGCGCTCGGGTGGTGATTGCCTCGCGAGAAGAATCGCTCGATGGCCATCGCCTGATCGAACTCCTGGCTCACGAAGGCGTCACGGTGTTGCAGGCCACGCCAGCCTCGTGGCGTTTGCTGCTCGACGCGGGCTGGAACGGTCTTCCGGCCCAGCAATCCATGCCGGCCCTCAACGGCGCGGCGGAGCGAAGGCGACCGGCCGTCGGCGGTAATGGCGCGGCCCAAGCCCCACGGCATTCGCGCCAGTCGCCCGCTCAAGATGCTATGCGGCGGCGAGGCGCTGCCGCGCGACTTGGCGCGGCGGCTTTTGGCCACCGGTGGCGAACTGTGGAACATGTATGGTCCCACGGAGACGACGGTCTGGTCCGCCATCGAGCGAATCGAATCGGCCGACGGTGTCATCGCGATCGGTCGACCGATCGCCAACACGCAAATCCATGTGCTCGACGCTCGCGGAGACTTGGCCCCGACCGGAGTCGTGGGCGAGCTTGCGATTGGAGGCCAGGGGCTGGCGCGAGGCTATCGCGGCCGCTCCGACCTGACCCACGCGAGCTTCGTGCCCGATCCGTTTAGCAATCAGCCCGGCGCCCGACTGTATCGCACCGGCGATTTGGGTCGGCGGCTGGCCGACGGGCGGCTCGAATGCCTGGGCCGGAGCGACGGGCAAGTCAAAGTGCGCGGATTTCGCATCGAACTCGGCGAAATCGAAGCAGCGCTCGCCGAACATCCCTCCGTGGCCGAAGCCGCCGTCATGGCGTCGGGCCAAGGCGTCGACACGCGATTGTTCGCCTATTTCACCGGCAGCGGGCCATCGCAAACCCCGCCCTCCGGAGCGGAGCTGCAAGCTTGGCTGCGGCTCCGGTTGCCCGAATACATGATCCCGGCCGGCGTCATGCCGCTGGCCGCGATGCCCCGCACCGCCAATGGCAAGCTCGATCGTCGCGCGCTCCCCGCCCCGGCTGCTCGGGCGGATGCGGCCCAAGCGCGCATCGCGCCCCGCACCGCCACCGAAGAGGCCGTGGCTCGCGCATGGAGCGATATCTTGAGCGTGGCCGAGCCTTCGATCGACGATGACTTTTTCGCCAGTGGCGGACACTCGCTGCGCGGCGCAGCTTGCCGCCCGCCTGCGCGACCAATTTCGAATCGAGCTGCCGCTGGCCCGCGTGTTTCACGCGCCGACGATCGCCGGCATCGCGCAAACGATCGACGCGATCGCGCGTGGCGAGCGACCGGCCGACTCGCTCGGCATCGACTTCGCCCTCGAAACGAATCTCGATCCCGCGATCGTGCCGCCAGGGGCGGGTTCCGGCGAGGCTTCGCGATCCAACGATTCGCTGCCCGAGGGACTGCTGCTTACCGGCGCGACCGGCTACTTGGGCGCGTTTCTGCTCGACGAGCTACTGCGTCGCACGAGCGAGCATGTCTATTGCCTGGTGCGGGCCGACGACGAACGGTCCGCGCGGCGCAAGCTGGCCGACAATCTGGCGCGGTATTCGCTTTCCACCGCGGAGCTCGCCGAGCGGGTCACGCCGGTGCTTGGCGATTTGTCGAGCCCGCGATTCGGACTCTCGCCCGAGCGCTGGGAGCAACTGGCCGGGGCCGCGCGGGCGATTTATCACAACGGAGCGGAGGTGAACTTCGCCTATCCCTACCCACTGCTCCGCTCGGCCAATGTCGGCGGAACGCTCGAAACGCTGCGGTTGGCGGTTGCCCGGCGGCTGAAGGCCGTGCATTTCGTGTCGACGTTCTCCGTGCATGCCTCGAGCGAACACACGAGCGATTCCACGGTCACGGAGCGCGACCCGCTGCCACGCTGCGAGTCGCTGCACGATGGCTATAGCCAGTCGAAGTGGGTGGCGGAGAAGCTGCTTCGCGCCGCCGCCGAGCGCGGCGTGCCGGTGACGATCTATCGGCCGGGTCGCATCGTCGGCCACAGCGATTCGGGCATCGCCAACACCAAGGATTTCTTGCACGCCATGATCCTGGGCTGCATGCAGCTCGGGGCGGCGCCGGATTTGGATCTCGATGTGGACATGACTCCGGTGGATTATGTGAGCCGGGCGATTGTCGCGCTTTCGACGCGGCCCGAAGCCGTGGGCGGTTGTTTTCATTTGGTGCACCCGCGGCCGCCGCGAATGCGGGAACTGGTCGATTGGCTGCAGTCGATGGGCGCATCGCTCGAATCGACGCCGCTGGATCGCTGGCGCGACAAATTGATGAGCTTTGTCGAGCAGGGCGGCGGCGAGGCGGCCGAATCGCTGGCGGCCGTGTTTGGCGCGCTCGACCTGGCGGCCGACGATCCGCTGGCCCGGCTCGAACATCCTCGCTACGACGCGAGCCAGACCCGGGCGCTGCTCGCCGCCGCCGGGATCGAATGCCCGCCGATCGACGAACGCCTGCTGGGCGTGTATTTCCAGCGCTTGCGGCAGTCGGGGTTCTTGAGCCTCGTGGCCGCCGATCCTGGCAGCGGGACCGAATGAGTCGGACTCCGCCGCCGGCAAATTTGTCCGCCGCGGGCGCGGGGGCTTGCGGGCCCGCGGGTCTCGAACGAAGATAATCGCTCGCGGCGCGCTAGGCAGCCTGTTGAAACACTCAACAGGCCGCTAGCGCTACCTTGGTTCGAAACGTTTCGCGATTTTTGGTTGAATCGCTGCTTCCCATGCGCGGGATGCGGCGTTTGCATTCCTTGACCCACCGAAAAGGTAGAAAATTCTTATGCACACCCCCAGCCTCGGCCGTCGTTCGTGGATCGTGAATGGTTCTTTATTCCTGGGTCTGGCGACCATGATGTTCGTTTCGAGCGCCGCGCCGCCGAAACCGAAGGCGGCTGGATCAAGCTCTTCAATGGCAAGGACCTCACCGGCTGGAAAGCCAACGAGAACCCGGACCAGTGGAAGGTCGAAGACGGCGCGATCGTGGCCCACGGCGATCGCAGCCACTTGTTCTATGTCGGCACGGATCCGAGCCATTTGCCCGAATTCAAGAACTTCCATTTCAAGGCCGAGCTCATGACCAAGCCGAAGGCCAACTCGGGCATCTACTTTCATGTGAAGTGGCTCGACAAGGGCTGGCCCGACTCGGGCTATGAGTGCCAAGTGAACACCTCGCACGGTGACCCGGTGAAGACGGCGAGTCTCTACAATGTGGAAAAGAACTTCACCGCCCCGAGCAAGGATAATGAGTGGTTCACCGAGGAGATCATCGTCGAGGGCAAGCACATCGTGACGAAGGTCAACGGCAAGACGATCATCGATTACACCGAGCCAGAAAGCCTGGAGCGGAAGTATCCGAAGCTCGATAAGGGCACATTTGCTCTCCAGGCCCATGATCCGGGCAGCACGGTGCTTTACCGCTCAATCGAAGTGAAGCCGCTGCCGTAGTGCTTTTCGGTTTTCAGGGTTCGGGGGTGGGCGGCGAGGGGCGAGCAAATTCGCATGGCGACCTTCAAATCGTTTGACCCAGGCAGTGCGATGCGCATCCCAAGTCGGCAATTGCGGCGGCAAGCACGCGGCAATCCACGTGCCTTGAATAATTTCACAATATTAATCTCGCGCTAGTTGCAAAGCGCGCGCACGAGTTCATAATTCGTGAGCTTTATTCCGTAGGCGCCTTTTGCGCTACATGCGCAGCGTTTGCGGAGAGTCCGGGGGTTTTGGGACCAGAGTAGGAAAGGGACGCCAATGAATTCCACCACAACATGGTTTCTCACTCAAGCGCGCCTGCGATTGCGCGCTTGGTGGCTCTCGCCTTGGTTTGGCGACAGCACTTTTAACGTCGTCTTGGCTCGTCGCGCCTTCGGCCGGCTGGAGCCAAGAATCTTTCGCCACTCTGGCGAACGCTCGTTCTTCTGGTTTTCGGATTGTGCTTGCGTCCGCGCGAAGACGCTTCGAAGGCTTCATCGCGGGAATACGCTTCGCGAGGATCCTCGTCGAGCGATGTAATCGGCTTGATTGGCGGCCGCACGCATGCTTCCGCCACGGCGGATCTCTCGCGAGCGGCGGCTTCGCCAAGCGGCGGCGCCACGACACCCGATGCCACGCATCGCGAGCCGGCCGCCACGCATGCGACTCAGGCCGCCCCGGTCAAGCCGCGCAATCGCTATCTGCAGAGCGATCCGTGGAATGCGCCGGGCGAGATCAGCGCCCCCAAGCCAGCCGCGCGGCCAATCGCCGCCGAGCCGGTTGAGCAGTTGCCTCTGGCGCCCGTGGGGCTGGCGAACTATGTGTTCCCGGTTCAACGGAGCTACGAGACGGAGCGCATCATGGTGACCGATCATAGCGCGATGCTGCCGGACTTGCGCTGAGCGTTGGTCGCGGTCAACGAGCCCATTCGAAAAATGAACAAGGGCGAGACGCTTGCGATGCGAGTCGCGGCGCCTCGCCCTTTTTTCGTGCTTCCATCGCCCGTCGTTTTTCCGCCAGCGGATCGGTCGCGTCGTCGTCGTCGTGGGCAGCGCTTACTCACCGAGCATGGTTTTCCGCCGCAGCGCGTGGTGATAGTGCTGGGCAAAGCGATGGGCCTCATCGCGCACATATTGCAGTAGCCGCAGCGCGAACGAGTGCCGGCTCAGCCGCAGCGGTCCCTCGACGCCCGGCACATAAATCTCTTCCTCGCGCTTGGCAAGCGAGATCACGATCGGCGGGGTGATACCGAGTGCGCGAAAAGCCGCCATGCCAGCCGAAAGCTGCCCCTTGCCGCCATCGATCAGCAGCAGATCGGGAAAGGGCGCTTGCTCGTCGCTCAGCCGTTGAAAACGGCGTGAAATGACCTCGTGGATGCTGGCGAAATCATCGACGCCAGCCACGTCGCGAATCTTGAAGCGGCGATAATTCGGCTTGAACGGCAACCCGTCGATGAACTGCACGAGGCTCGCCACGGTTTCGCCGCCCGCGAAATGGGCAATGTCGACGCCCTCGATCGTGCGCCGCGCCGTCTTGAGTCGCAGCACTTTCTGCAAGCCGGCCAGACCCTTTTTCGGGTCGATATAAAACACCTCGGGCTGCAAGTGGGTGTCGAGCTCGCCGCGATCGTCGAGCGTTTCGAGCATGCGAATCTCGTCGCGCAGCCGGGCGGCTTTTTCATAGCGCAGCGCGGTCGACGCGGCGATCATCTCCTCGCGCATCTCGTTCAAAAGCGTGCGCTTGTTGCCTTCGAGAAATTTGATCACCCGCTGGATGTCACGCTTGTAGTCTTCCTTCGAGATTCTCAGGTTGCAGGGCGCCGTGCATTGGTTGATCGAAGCCAAGAGGCAGGGGCGGAACCAGCGCCACTTTTCGTCGCCGGCTTCGATATCGAGCGAGCAGGTGCGAAATTTGAAAATCTTCTGCAGCGCCTGCACCGCCGCCCGCAAGCTGCCGGCGCTGGCGAAGGGGCCAAAGAGCCGGGTGCCCCGCTCGCGCGGCTCGCGCGTAAACGACACCCGCGGAAAGTCCTCGCGCACCGAAATCTCGAGGTAGGGAAACGTCTTGTCATCTTTCAGATCGCTGTTGAACTTGGGCTGCACATCCTTGATCAGCCGGGCCTCGATCAACAGGGCGTCGACCTCGCTATCGGCCTCGATATAGTCGATGTCGCAAATCTCGGTCACAAGCTCGGCGGTGCGACGATCCTCGGCCGCCGCCTTGAGAAAATAGCTGCCGGCCCGGGAGCGCAGGTTCTTGGCCTTGCCGACATAGATCACGCGTCCGGCCGCGTCTTTCATCAGATACACGCCGGGGGTTTGAGGAAACCGACGAACCTTGGCGGCGGCGTGGGCAAAGCACGGCACGTCGGCCGTCTTTTGCTCGGCCTCGGCCAGCGCATGCTCGAATGCCTCGTCGCCGCCGGGGGTTTCCCGTTCCCTTTCGCGGGCAGCCTGCTCGATCTGCGAGAGCTCGTTGTCGCCGGCGCCATCGGAAAAAGCGTCGGAGCCGGCGTCGTATACGGCATCGTCGTCTGGCTGCTCGATGCGTGGCGCCTCGCCGCCGCCGTCAGACTCCGCCATGAGTTCTCTTTCGCTGGTGGGAAAAATACCGACAAATCGGGCTTCCGCGCGAGCCCAATCGGCCAAACCGGCCCAATCGGCCCAATCGGCCCAATCGGCCAAGCAGCCGCACACGGCGATCCCGGCAGCCGTGAGCGGCAAATAGAAGCCCTGATTCATTTTACGCCGGCCGGGCGCCTGGGCCATGCCGCCGCCCGAAAATTTCGCCCTCGCATTGTGTGACGCGCTCCTGGCGGCGGGCAACAGATGTTTCGTCGAGCGTGTTGCGGGTCCGCCGGGGACACCGCGAAGACCGCTCGCCCCGAGCCCTTTTTTTAGAATGCGATCGTCAACCCGATCGTGAGAGTGTCACCATGGTTTCTGTTCTTCTTTGTGCGAGCCTGGGCGCGTTTCTGCTTGTTGTCGACCTGATGACCGCTCCGCGGTACGGGAGCGCGGAGTAAGAGTTTTCGGTTTTCAGTTTTGGGCGAAGGCGGCCAGGTCGGCGGCGATGGCGTCGAGGCGCTCGGCGAGCTCCTGCTTGGTCGCATCGAGGTTCGCGAGCATCTCGGCCGGCTCAAAGGCGAAAAGGTAATACTTCACCTTGGGCTCGGTGCCGCTGGGGCGCACGGCCACGAAAGTCCCTTCGGCGGCTAGGTCGAGCATCACCATATCGCCGCGCGGGCCGACGAGCGGGCGGCTCCGACCAACATCCGTTCCAGGTGCTGTTTCGGCGAGCGAAAGATAGTCGCGAACTCGCGCGACCTTGAGCCCTCCTAGGCTCGTGGGCGGCTCGGCGCGAAAGCGGCGCATCAGATCGGTCATGCGGGCCATTCCCTCGGAGCCGGGCATCGTGACCGAGACCTGTCGCTCCACATGGCAGCCATATTGCCAATAAAGCGCATCGAGCTTTTCGTGCAGCGACTTGCCGGCGGCTTTGGCTTCGGCCGCAAGCTCCGCCACGAGCATCGCGGCCACCACCGCGTCTTTGTCGCGGGCATGCTGACCGACCAAATAGCCATGCGACTCCTCGGCCCCGAAAACAAAATGTTCGGGTCCCTGCTCATCGATCGCGCCGCCGATCCATTTGAAACCCACGAGCAGTTCGCCCACGGTTCGGGCGTTGTAGGCGTCGGCAATGCGGCGCACGAGCTCGGTGGTGACGAGGGTTTTGACGACATAGCTCTTCGTGTCGAGTTGTCCGGCGGCGCGGCGTCGGGCGAGCACATATTCCGTGAGCAGGGCGCCGATCTGGTTGCCGGTCATGGTCGCCCAAGCGGCGCCCGGTTTGAGCGTGAGCGGCGCGGCGAGGCCGAGCCGATCGCAATCCGGATCGGTGGCGATCACAAGGTCGGCGCCCGTTGCGCGAGCATGGGCGATGATGGAATCGAAAACCGCCGGGTTTTCGGGATTCGACACATGGCCGGGCACATTCGGAAAATCGCCATTGGGCTCGGCGTGGGGGCCGAACAGCTCGACATTGCCGAAGCCGTCTTTCGCCAAGAGTGGCATGATCGCCGACGCGCCCACGCCATGCAGCGGCGAATACACCACGCGCAACTCGCGCGGGCCCGGCTTGGCCTGGGTCATGAGCGCGGCGAGATAAGCGGCGTCGACCTCGGCCTGGCGGTAAACGATTCGCCCGTCGGCGAGCGCGTCGGCGAAGGACACGCGGTCGATCGTGTCGACGTTCATCACGCGATCGATCACGCCTTGGTCGTGGGGCGGTAGAAGTTGCCCGCCGGTGGACCAATAGGCTTTCACCGCATTGTCGCTGGGCGGATTGTGACTGGCCGTGACCATGAGCCCGCAGGCGCACTGCTCATGGCGCACCGCGAACGAAAGCTCGGGAGTGCCGCGATAGCCATCGAGAAAATAGACTTGGAACCCGGCGGCGACCATGACCTCGGCGCATCGTTCGGCGAACTCGCGCGAGCGATGCCGCGTGTCGTAGGCGATCGCCACCGCGAGCCGGGTGGCGGTTTTTTTCTGGCCCGCGAACGAGCGCGCATAATCGGCCAGCCCCTGGGCGCTTTCGCCGATCGTGCGGTCGTTGATCGTATTCGAGCCGATCGGATACATCTTGCCACGCCGGCCGCCGGTCCCGAAGGGAATAATGGTCCAGAATGCGTCGTCGAGCTCCTGGAACTTTTGGTGGGCCAAATGTTCGGCCACTTGCGGGGCGAATTCGCGGTAGCGCGGCTCGGTGAGCCACGCGCGGATATTGGCCACGGCGCCGGAGGAAAGTCGCTGCTGGGCCGCGGCGGCTTCGAGCGCCGCGAGCGCCGTGGGAAGATCGAACTCGGATCTGCGTGTCATGGGATTGAAGTCAATCGGTTTTGGGGTTCATGAGACCCGAACGCTTGCTTGGTCGCGTTGCGCGCGATCACGACACCGACTCACCGGGGGGCGATTCCGCCGCCGGCCATCGGTCGGGCGCTTCCGCCGCCGGGCCAGGATAATCCCGCCGCAAGTCCCACGCTACCGCTGTTTTGGCGGCGTTGCTGGCATCGGAACTTGGGGTAAGTTAATCTAGCGGTTACTTTCCGCGAACCTCAGCCGGGCCCGCTCGCACAGGCCGCCTTTTCTCGTCTTGTGTCAGGAGCTATTTCCATGAACGCCCGCCCATCACGTTTCGATCTTCGACTCCCCGCGATCGCAATCGCCTTGTTCTGCACATTCGCGGTGGATCATTGGGCCGCGGCCGCCGATTGGGAGCCAGCCAAGGGGCCGCTGATGACGCGCTGGTGGCGCGATGTGAAGCCCGACGCGGCGCTGCCCGCATATCCGCGACCGCAAATGGCGCGTGGCGAGGGAATCAATCTCAACGGGCTCTGGAGTTATGCAATCACGCCCAAGGAAGCCGGCAAGCCCGAGAAGTTCGAGGGCCAGATTCTCGTTCCCTTTTGCGTCGAGTCGGCGCTCAGCGGCGTGATGCAACGGATCGACGAAAAACAACGGCTCTGGTATCGCCTCGCGGTGAAGCGGCCCGAGCTGCATCCGGGCGAGCGGCTGCTACTGCAATTCGGCGCCATCGACTGGGAGGCGACCGTCTGGGTCAACGGCAAGGAAGTCGGCGGGCATCGCGGCGGCTACGATCCTTTTACCTTCGATATCACCGGCGCGCTCACCGCCGACGGCGAGCAGGAATTGGTCGTGGCGGCGTGGGATCCGACCGACACCGGGCCGCAACCGCGCGGCAAGCAAGTCAAACGGCCGGGCGGAATCATGTACACGCCCACGACCGGCATTCGGCAAACCGTGTGGATGGAAGTCGTGCCCGAAACTTCGATTGCCGGGCTCACGATCACTTCCGACATTGATCGCGGCGAAGTGAAGATCGACCTCGCGATCGATGGCCCCCTGGCCTCGGGCCGCATTTGGGCCAAGGCGCTCGACGGCGAGCGCGAGGTGGCCACGGTCGAGGGAACAGCCGATCATCCCACGCTCACGCTCAAGATTCTCCATCCGCGACTTTGGACGCCCGACGATCCGCATTTGTATCAACTGCGCGTCGGGCTCGGCAGCGGCGATGTGGTGGAGAGCTATGTGGGCATGCGCAAGATCGGCGTGGCCAAGGACTCCGAAGGCATACCCCGGCTGATGCTCAATGGCCAGTTCGTGTTCGAAACCGGTCTGCTCGACCAAGGCTTCTGGCCCGACGGACTCTACACCGCGCCCACCGACGAAGCGCTGCGCTATGATATCGAAATCACGAAGCGGCTCGGCTTCAACATGATTCGCAAGCATGTGAAGGTCGAGCCCGAGCGCTGGTACTACTGGTGCGACCGCCTGGGGGTGCTGGTGTGGCAAGACATGCCGAGCGGCGATCGGGGAATCGGCCCCAAGGACGACGATCTTAAGAAAGAGCCCGAGGCGGCGGCGCAGTTCGAGCGCGAGCTCAAGGCGATGATCGACACCCATCGGAATCATCCGTCGATCGTGATGTGGGTGCCCTTCAACGAGGGCTGGGGCCAGTTCGACACGGTGCGCATCGCGAACTGGATCGAGAAATACGATCCCACCCGGCTCGTCGACTGCGCCAGCGGCTGGTCGGATCGCCCGGCCGGCAATGTGGTCGACATGCACAACTACCCCGGTCCCGGCTCGCCGCGGCCCGAGGGCGATCGGGCCGCGGTGCTGGGCGAGTTCGGCGGGCTGGGCCTCCCGATCACGGCCCATGTCTGGCAATCCGACAAGAACTGGGGTTATCAGAATCTCTCCGATCGCGATCAGCTTACAAGAAACCTCGTGGGTCGGTTCAACCGCATGCCGGCTTTGATCCACTCGCCCGGGCTGTGCGCGTCGGTCTACACGCAAACCACCGATGTCGAGGGTGAAGTGAATGGGCTCATGACGTACGATCGCGCGATCATCAAGCCCGATATCGAGAAGCTGGCCGAGGCCAATCGCCGGCTGCATGAGCCGCCGCCGACGATGTCGCCGCTGGTTCCCACGAGCGAACGGCAGGCGATCGACTGGCGTTACACGACCGACAAGCCCGCGAGCGGTTGGATGAAAGCCGATTTCGACGATTCGCGCTGGACCTCGGGACCTGGCGGGTTTGGCGAGCCCACGACTCCCGGCGGCGTGGTGCGCACGAAATGGAAAACCGACGATATCTGGCTCCGTCGGGTGTTCGAGCTTCCGGCCGATGCGCCCAAGGAGTTGCGCTCCGCATGCACCACGACGAGGATGTTGAAGTGTATCTCAACGGCGAACTGGCGGCCGAGGCGTCGGCGTATTCGACCGAATACGAATCGATGCCGATCACGGCGCCGGCGCTGGCGACGTTGCATGCCGGCAAGAACACGATCGCGATCCATTGCCATCAGACCGGTGGCGGCCAATATATCGACGCCGGGCTCGACGCCGTGCGCCGCGCCGCTTCGCCCGGCTCGAGCGCCAAGAGCGATGGCTGGCGTCGGCTTTTCGACGGCAAGAGCTTGCGCGGCTGGCAATCGACGCCCTTCGCCGGACATGGCGATGTGGACGTGGCCGGCGACGAGATCGTGATGAAGTTCGGCGAACCGCTCACCGGCATTTCATTCACGGGCGAAACGCCGCGCGATGATTATGAAATCGAGCTCACCGCGAAGCGGGTCGATGGCTCGGATTTCTTCTGCACCGTCACATTTCCGGTCGGGCCCGATCCTTGCAGCTTGGTGGTGGGCGGCTGGGGCGGGGGTCTCGTCGGCCTATCGAGTCTCGATGGCATGGATGCCTCGGAAAACGAAACCACGAAAGTCATGACGTTTGACAACGGCCGCTGGCACAAAGTCCGGCTGCGAGTCGCCGACGACAAGATCGAAGCCTGGATCGACGGCGAAAAAGTCGTCGATGTCGACCGGAAGATGAAAAAGATCTCGATCCGCCGCGAAATGGAGCTGTGCAAACCGCTGGGCGTGGCGTCGTATATGAGCACGGCGGCCATCAAGGATATCCGCCTCCGGCAACTCGATACCGCGAAGGACGGCAAATAATCGTTCCCCCGCGGAGTCCCGGGGGTGATTCATCATCTCGACATTCGGAAGTTTAGGAGGAACATCGTCCATGCCGCGCGTGCTTGTCAGCGTGATCGAGATGATCAATCGCCCCGAACGGTGGAGCCGAATTCTCACCGAGGCGGGTCTCGAAATCGTGCTGCGTCCGGCGGAAATCTCGCTTCATGAACCCGCGAGGCTGATCGAGCATTTGGTCGGAATCGACGCGATCATCGCCGGTCTCGAACCGCTGGGCCGCGAGGTGCTCGAAGCAAGCCAGCTCCGGGCGATCGCCCGCTATGGGGTCGGCTACGACGCCGTGGATGTGCCCGCCGCCACGGCCCGCGGCATCGCGCTGGCGATCACGCCGGGCGTGAACCATGTGGCGGTGGCCGAGCACGCGCTGGCCCTGATCTTGGCGGTGTTTCGCAATGTAGTCGAACGCGACGCCGTGGTGCGCGACGGCAGTTGGCGGCGAAGCTATCTCCCGCGGCTCGCCGGCAAGACGCTCGGACTCATCGGCCTGGGCCGTATTGCGCGGGCCGTGGCGCCGCGGGCGCAAGCGTTCGATGTGCGCGTGGTCGCGTTCGACCCGGCGCCCGACCATGCTTTCGCCGAGGCGCAAGGAGTACGGCTCGTGGGGCTCGATGAGCTCTTGGCCGAATCGGATATCGTCAGCTTGCATTTGCCTTGCACCGCGGCCACGGCTCGGCTGATCCGCCGCGAGACGCTCGCCCAAATGCGGCCCGGCGCCGTGCTCATCAACACGGCGCGGGGCGGCCTAGTCGACGAAGAAGCGCTGGCCGACGCCTTGGAGAGCGGGCGCCTGGCCGGCGCGGGGCTCGACGCGTTCGTGGTCGAGCCGCTACCCACCACGAGCCGGCTGCTGCGATTCAACAATGTGGTGTTCAGCCCGCATATCGCTGGGCAAGACCTGCTGTCGATCGACGCCATGGGATGCTTGGCGGCCGAATGCTTGGCAAAGCTCTGGCGCGGCGAGCCGCTGGCGCCGGGCTGTTTGGTGAATCCGGAGATCGGGGCGGGGTGGAGGTGGTAGGAAGTATTGAGTGTTCGATCGGGGGGCGCTGAGCTAAGCCGCTTGGCGCTAGGGAAAGAAGCGTCTCGGCTTGAGTTAGACACGGAAAACGTCCTCCCGCGAGGCCGAAAAGCCTCGCGGGAGGACGATGATTACGATCGTCGGCCGCGCTTCGCTTTGGGAACGGGCGCGGGTTGGGGTTCCGACACGAACCCGACCAGCGAATGGTGGTCGAGCCAAATGCGGCCCGAGGCCGGGGCCGCGGGGCCGTTTAGATTTGGATGAATATCGTCGGGCCCTTCTTGCATCGTGTCGATGAAGAGTCGCCAGCGGACCGGCTGGGCAAGCTTGGGAATCACGAACTCGCGTCCCTCGCGGCCGGCGTGGAACATGATGAGCAAATGCCGCGCGTCGGGGCATTCGGCCCTCAAGCTGGCCGGCGCTCCGAAGAAGCAGGTCAGGCTGCCGTCGTCGCGGCTCCAGTCGCGGCCGCGGCCGTCGGGTCCGTACCAGCCGACATCGGGCAGTTCGCCGGGCACTTCGGGAGCTCCGCTGAGAAACGAGCTGCGGCGCACCGTGGCTTGTTGCTGGCGAAAATGGGTCAGGCACTGGGTAAAACGAATCAGCGAGGCGTTTTGCTCGACCAGGGTCCAGTCGAACCAACTGATCGCATTGTCTTGGCAATAGGCGTTGTTGTTGCCTCGCTGCGTGCGGCGGCATTCGTCGCCGGAGAGCAGCATCGGCACGCCTTGGCTCAGAAACAGCGTGGCGAGCATATTGCGCACCTGCCGCGAGCGGAGCGCTTCGATATCGCGGCGCTTGGTGGGGCCTTCGACACCGTAGTTGCCGCTGTAGTTGTTGTTGTCGCCATCGCGATTGCCTTCTTCGTTGGCTTCGTTGTGCTTTTGCACATAGCTGTTGAGGTCGCTCAGCGTGAAGCCGTCGTGCGACGTGATGAAATTGATGCTGTGATATGGCTGCCGCCCGCCGGCCTCGTAGAGATCGCTCGAGCCCGAGATGCGCGTGGCCAGGGCGCCGGTCAGGCCCATGTCGCCGCGCCAGAAACGGCGCACATCGTCGCGATAGCGGCCATTCCACTCGGCCCAGCGCAGTTGGCCGAACGAGCCCACTTGGTACGCGCCGGCGGCGTCCCAGGCCTCGGCGATAATCTTGGTGTCGGCCAGCATCGGATCTTCGGCGATCGATTCCACGCAAGGCGGATTCGGCACCAGATCGCCGTTGCGATCGCGGCTGAGGATCGAAGCCAAGTCGAAGCGAAAGCCATCGATGTGATAGTTATGCACCCAGTGGCGAAGGCTGAGGAAGATCATCTCGCGCACGATCGGGTGGTTGCCGTTCACCGTGTTGCCGCAACCGGAGTAATTGCGGTAATAGGCCCCGCCGCCGGTGAGCATGTAATAGACTTGGTTCTCGAGGCCCTTGAAGCTCAGCGTGGGCCCCAGCTCGTTGCCTTCGGCGGTGTGGTTGAAGACCACGTCGAGAATCACTTCGATATCGGCCTGATGCAGGGCCCGAACCATTTGCTTGAACTCGTTCACCTGGCAGCCGGGCGTCGAGCCGGCGGCATAGCCGCGGTGGGGCGAGAAAAACGACATCGAATCGTAGCCCCAATAGTTGGGCTTCGTCTTGTCGCCGTGGGGACCGTTGGTCGGGAACTCATGCACCGGCATCAACTCGACCGCCGTGACGCCGAGGCTCTTCAAATACGGAATCTTCTCGATCACGCCCAGATACGAGCCCGGATGCTCGACCTTGCTGGTCGGCGACTTCGTGAAGCCGCGAACATGCATTTCGTAGATCGTGGTTTCGGCGAGCTCGCGGCGCAAGTGCCGGTCGCCCTGCCAGTCAAACGAATCATCGACCACCACGCACTTCGGCGGACGGATGATGCCATCGCGACTAGGCAGAAATTCACCGGCCAAGGCGCGGGCATATGGATCGAGCAATCGCGCGGTGCGGTCGAACCGGTGCCCTCGCTCGGGCTCGAAAGGGCCGTCGGCCTGGAAATGGTAAAGCTGTCCGGCGCCGATACCCGGCACGAACACGCTCCAAATGTCTCCCCAGCGATCGCCATCGCGGTCGAAGACGATAATGTCCGAAGGATCGGGGTCTTTCACATGGTCGTAGAGCAGCACGCGCATCGAGGTCGCGGAGCGGCTGAAAACGACGAATTGAACTCCTTGATCGTGAAGAATGGCCCCATACGGAAGCGGATGCGAAAACTGTAGCGCGGGATGCCTAATTGGCATAAGCATAAGCACACTCGGTTAGGTCAGGATTAGTCGCCCGGACTGCTGTGGGAAACATACCACTGACTCACCGCCGAATGCGTTCTCCAAGACCTCGGTTTCAATAAATTAACGCGAACCAATTGCCGATGGCGCCGCGACGGGCGGTCGGGCGAGCCGGCGAAGCCGCGCCGCTCGGGTCAGGTCTGTCGGAAGCGCGGATCGGACCGCGCGCTCGACCGTTGCGACCACCGGCGGGGCGCTTCGAATTCTACGTCATTCCCCGAATCCGCATGCGCGGCGTGATCCCGTTCGAGAGACCATTTTGCCGCGCAAGCAACTTCATTGGCGAAATTTGGCGTGGCATCCGTCGCAGCTCAGCGCGAGTCGCTTCGCGGCGACGCCCGCGGCGGCCACATCGCTTTCGTGGGCCGCGGTGTTGACGGCCGCGGCGGCGTCGCGCATCTCGACGCAATACTTTCGCCAAGCGGCCGTGTCTTCGACGTCCGTCGCGTTCGACGTGTCGTGCCACGAAGCCTCGGCGATCGCCGCCAATGTGGCCGCTTGTTCGGCCACCGTGTTTTTCTGCTTCTTGAATTTCGCCGGATCGAGCCCGCGGCGCAGACTATTGTTCACGATCGGCACCTGCTTCATGAGCGCCGGCAGCGAAGCCACTTCGCCCCAGGGCGCCGGCTCGCCGCTAACTTGCGACGCCGCCTTGAGCGCCGCGAGCTCGCGCGCCGCGGAGGCCGCGTCGGCCGAGGCCGCGGCCAATCGCTGGGCCGCCGCGATCATGCCGGCGCTAGCTGCCTGATACTTGTTCTTCTGGTCATGCTGGCCGAGCACTAGCGCCAGAGCCGCCACCGTGTTCGCGTCTTTATCGACGCGCGATTGCTTGTCGGCGTCGTACTCGGCCGGCGACGCCAGGGCGTCGGAAATGCGCCCCATGTAATAGTCGACCTGGGCGACAAGGTCGGCGGCCGGGGCATAGCTCGAGGGCGCCGCGGGCGCGGACCGTGGCGGATCGGCAAACGAAAAACCGGCCACGAGCGCGAGGCCCCCAAGAAAGCTCGCGAGGCCCAATCCGCGACTGATCATCGAACATTTCCCTTTTTGTGTATTCTCATTATGCGACAAATCCGACCGCGCCGCTCCAGTTTGTGCCGTTTGCCGCGGCCTGTCAAGAAACTTGCCCCGCCACGAGGCGCCCGCAATGACCCACGGCATGCACGCGCCACGATTCTTCGGTCCCGAACGAGGCACAGTTAGTCCGGCGCCGAAATACCTAGGCAACGCAGGCTGCCAGCAAGCCAGCGGCCGCAAAGTCTTTGCAAAATGAATAAACTATTGATCCCGCAAAGTCGATACCTAGGGCACGCCAACGGTCCCGTGACGATATCGCCATCGTCTTTGCTAGCGGTAGCGTCGTGTCAGCGGGGGCCGAGTTGGCGTCTCCCATGGGAACTAAAATGCATCCGATCGTCGCCGCCGATTTGGCCAAGATTGTTCAGTCGCCGCTGCCCTTCGATCAGTTCGATGGAGCCACGGTTCTCGTCACCGGCGCCAACGGTTTCTTACCGGCCTACATCGTCGAGACACTGCTGCGCGCAACCGCGTCGGCCGCGGCCGGCCCACGACCGTCGTGGGGCTGGTGCGCAGCACGAGCAAGGCTCAAGCCCGATTTGCCGAGCATCTCGGTCGCGCGGACTTTCGGCTTCTGACGCAGGATGTCGCCACTCCGATTCGATTCAAGGGCCCGCTCGACTACATCATTCACGCCGCCAGCCAGGCGAGCCCCAAATACTATAGCGTCGATCCCGCGGGCACCCTCGCGGCCAACAGCCTCGGCACGCACAATGTGCTCGATCTGCGCGGGAGAAGAAATCACGAGGCGTATTGTACTTTAGCAGCGCCGAGATCTATGGCACATTGTCGGCGCCCGACAAGCCGATCACCGAGTCGATGATCGGCTCGCTCGATCCCCTGGCGCCTCGGTCGTGCTATGCCGAAGGCAAGCGATTCGGCGAGAGTTTGTGCGTGGCGTGGCAGCGGCAATTTGGCGTGCCGGTAACGATCGTCCGCCCGTTTCATACCTACGGGCCGGGCATGGCCACCGACGATGGCCGGGTATTTGCCGACTTTGTCGCCGATGTGGTCGCCGGACGCGATATCGTGATGCGCTCGAGTGGGCTCGCCCGCCGCGCCTATTGCTATTTGGCCGACGCCACGATCGGCTACTTCACCGCATTGCTCTTGGGCGCTCGAGGCGAAGCCTACAATGTGGGCAATGCGCGAGCCGAGGCCAGCGTGGCGGAGCTGGCGCGGATCTTGGTTGGGCTCCATCCCGCGAAGCGACTGGGCGTGAAACATGCGGCGCCCAGCGATGCGAATTACTTGCCGAGCGTGACGCCACGCTCGGTTCCCGACACGACCAAACTCGAGGCGCTCGGCTGGCGGGCCACAACCTCACTGATCGACGGCTTTCGCCGCACGATCGAGAGCTTCAAGGATTCCAACGAATCGCGCGAGACGCGCGAGCGTCGCTTGCAGGCCGCTGCCGCGGCGGCTTAAGGAACGGACCAAAAATACCTTTTCGATAAACCCCTCTCTCCCGGGGAGAAGGGTTGGGCGAGGGGCAAACAAATCAGGCAGTTATTTTTAGTCCGTGCCAAAGCCATTTGCCGCGCCCCGATTTCCTATTTGTCGTCAACCCCGAACTCCGAAGCGAATCGCATGAACCAGCCCCAAAAAAAGCTCAGCATGGTCGTGCCGGTGCGCAACGAGCAGGAAGTGCTCCGCGACACGTACGCCACGCTGACCGCCACGCTCGAACAATTGGGAATGCCCTACGAAGTGGTGGTCGTCGACAATGGCAGCCACGACCGCACTCCCGAGATCATGGCCGACATTTGTAGCCACGATGCCCGCTGGCGATATCTGCGCCTGAGCCGCAACTTCGAATATCAAAATTCGATCACCGCCGGCATGCTCGCGGCCTCGGGCGATGCGATCATGTGCATCGATAGCGATCTCCAAGATCCGCCCGAATTGATCGCCACCTTTGTCGCCAAGTGGCAAGAAGGCTACGACATCGTGTATGGAGTGCGCGAAAAGCGCACCGGCGAATCGCGGCTGCGCATCACGGCCACGATGTGGGCAATGCGGTTCATCACCTGGATGAGCGACGAAGTGAAGCTGCCCGAGCATAGCGCCGATTTCCGCCTAATCAGCCGGCGGGCCCGCGACGCCTTCGCCCAGTTGCCGGAAGCCAATCGCTATGTGCGGGGCATGATCCACTGGCTCGGGTTTCGCCAGTTGGGCATTCCCTACACGCGTCGCGGACGCACGAAGGGCGCCACGAACAATTCGCCGCTGTTTCTCATTGGGTTCATGTTCAACGCCGTGTTCAGTTCGTCGCTCAAGCCGCTCCGCGCGTTCAGCTTGTTCGGCGCCGGCATGATTATGCTCACGCTGCTATTAAGCGCTATCTATGTGGCCAGGCGGCTGTTTCTCCATCCGCCCGAAGGTTTCACCACGGTGAACTTACTGCTCTTGGCCAATCTGGGCTTCACATCGCTGGGCATCGGGGTGCTGGGCGAATATATCGCGCGGATTTATGTCGAGTCGAAGCGCCGGCCGCTCTGGCTGGTCGACTACACGTTGAACTTCGAGCCGCCGGAAACATTCGACATCGGCGAGCAAGTCGCCCCGAGCTTCTCGGTCCCGCCAGCCGCCGCGCATTTCACTTGCCCACGCGTCGGCCGGCAGTCGGAGCCCCGGTGGAGTTTCGACGCGGCGCCGCCATCAGCGCGGAGTCGATCACTCGTCGCCGATGCGCTGAAATAATTCGCGGCCACGACAGCCGCCGCACGCACGAAGCGAGACCAACTCCGTTGACAACGAAAAACCGCCCTCAACCGCCCTGCGCTATCCAAAAATCGGGTTGCAACAAGCGCGGAGAAAGCGGAAAATGCAAACGACAAGGGAGGGAAGCGATGTCTCGGGCGAAGGTTGAATCCGCCGAAGCGAGATCGGGTCAAGCCGCCGCTGGCTCGGACCCAGGGTGGATTCCGTTCAAGTTCCATTTTGCGAAGAAACATGCCGAGGCGGACATGAATTCGACGGCGAACGGAGAGATTACCAAGTTGGAGCGTGAGCTATCGACAATCTGAACCATCCAGCGACCATTTGCAGCAGTTGGTCACGGTCAAAAGCCGTGAGACATATAGCTTTTTCTGACGAAGGAACATTCCTGAACGTAACTGTTAAGCCGTGGCGTGGCCTGGGCGTGGGGGGGGGCGGTGGCGATTTTGGCGGGGATCGCGGGCGAGGAATTTCCGGGGATGGGTCGCGCGGTGGATGGTTTAACTGCTATTGGTGATCGGCAGCGGCAGGGTCTTGCCTTGCAATTTAGTGCGCACGACTTCGATTCCATACCTTGCGAAGCTCAAACCGTTTTTCGCGCCGGTCGCGATCACGCTCTTGATTCGGGCGAACGCCGCCGCGCTCCATTCCGTCCGATGCGTGCCGCCATCATTCCTCGCCGCCGCCAGGCTTCGGATGTCGCGTTCGGTTCCGTTGTTGTCGGCCGGCACGTTCGGGTCGTCGAGAAAGGTGAACAATTCGTCCGAGTGCTTGAACAGCCGCCGCCAGATTCGCAAACATTCGCGGAGAAATCAAAAGGGGTCAGAGAAATCAAAAGGGGTCAGGCCTCATTGATTTTGCTGGTGGTTGTTGGTAGACTGACGGACATGCCACGACCACCACGAGCCGACGAAGCCGGCGGCGTCTACCATGCCCTGAATCGAGCGAATGCCCGGGCCAAGATATTCCGCAACGACGCGGATTACGAAGCCTTCGAGCGCGTGCTCGGTGAAGGGCTCGCGCGGCATGCCGTCGAGTTGTTCGCTTACCAGTTGATGCCCAGCCACTGGCATTTGGTGTTGCGTCCCTTGCACGATGGCGAGATGAGCCGCTTCTTGCGCTGGGTCACGGCCACGCACACGATGCGATACCGCGCCCATACGCACACGTCGGGCGAGGGGCATGTGTACCAAGGTCGATTCAAAAGTTTTCCGATTCAGGACGACGCGCATTTCTTGGTGGTGTGCCGTTATGTCGAGCGAAATGCGCTGCGGGCCGACTTGGCGCCCGCGCCGAGCAGTGGCGCTGGGGATCGCTCTGGCGGTGGCTGCAAAAAACGGAACCGCTTCCCGCCTTGCTGTCGCCTTGGCCGATCCCACGCCTGCCGAATTGGACCAAGAAAGTGAATGAGCCGCTGGCGGAACGAGAGCTCGCCGCGGTGCGCCGCGCGGCGCGGCGAGGGTCTCCGTTCGGCGAGCCGAATTGGACCGAAGCGACGGCAAGGCGCCTGCGGCTGACCTCGACCCTACGACCTCGCGGCCGTCCGCAAGTGCATTTTCCCGATACGGCTCCCGACCCTATACCAAACAATGAGTCCTGACCCGTTAGAATTTGCCAATGAGTCCTGACCCGTTAGAATTTGCCAATGAGTCCTGACCCGTTAGAATTTCTGACCCGTTAGAATTTCATTTGCTTGAGAGTTCTATCGGTGGCTTCTCGTTGCTGCCGCTCTCGAATCGCTTGCAAGGCGATCGGCCAGATTGCGCGCCCCGCGATGACGGCGAAACAACTGAAGGCGACGAAGACGACGACCCTGGCTCGGAATGCGAGAAATCGATAGCGGGGACGGATACGTGCCACGACGATGATCCACCGGCTGGGTCGAACTGTCGATTTCTCCGTCAGTTTAGAATTCCGGCAGTGGGTCGTAAACGTGTCGCCTGCAGAGCGTGGGCGATTCGGCCTGTTCTTTCAGAAACGCCCGTCGATGATAGGAACGAGCAAAACGCCAAGAATAGGCGAGATGCAAGCATTACGACCCACCCCAGAAGCGGGGGCTCGTTGTGGCCGGGTCGGTTGCTCGTTAGAATAACATGCTTCCAAACGTCGTCGCTCCGGGGGGCAGGCGGAAGCGCCTCCGAGCTTTCATTCCCCGGCGGATTCGTCTTTCGGGCGCGGAAGCAGCGACGCGGGAAATGAGTGAAAGGAGCCATTGTGCAGATTAGCGTATCGACTCGACACGGGCATTTGAGCGAAGCTTCGCGGGAAAAAATTCGGACCAAGGTCGAAAAGCTCTCGCGGCTCTTCGAGCGTTTGACCGCCATCGAAGTCATGGTCGACGTGAAGAAGGAAGATGCGCCGATCGTCGAGATTCAAGTTTCGGCCGAACACAAGCATGATTTCGTCGCCACCGAACAAGCCCCGTCGTTGATGGCCTCGCTCGATGGCGCCGTGCATAAAATCGAACAGCAGTTGCGTAAATACAAGGAAAAAATCCAAAACCACCATCGCGACGTAAGCCCGAAGCAGGCGGAGGCGCGGGACTTGAGTCCCGAGGCTTGAGTCCCGTAGGGCAAGAGACCTAACCCTTGAAGGGTTGCGCCGGTTGCCCGCGCCCTAGTCGCGTGGCTGGCGAAGTCCCGTGAGGCCGCGCTCGCGACGACAGTCGTCAGGGTCGTCAGGGTCGTCTGGCGGAGTCGGCCGGGGGCGCGAATCCGTCTCGCCGGCGAGCACTCCGCCGACAACGTGGCGGGTCGCGAAAAGACGCTTCGTCGCAAAATGACGCTTATGGTCGCGAGGAGGCGTCGGGGGCGCGAACAAACGGCCTCCGACACTACGAAATTCCTCGCTTGGCGAGTTGGCCTTCCCGGGGGGGCGGCCATCGTCGGCGAATCCGTGAGTTACGAACTTCGATCTCGAATACCCCGCAAACAACACATTGCCCGCTTTGCTTCACGCTCGCCCGGCCGGCTGCTCATGGCCTGGCCAGCGCGCGGCAAAGCGACATGCGAACGACATGGAGAGAAAGGACGCGTTAGTATGAAGTTTGCCGACTTTGTGGCCGCCGGAGCGATCCTGCGCCAACCTGGAGGCCCAAGACAAAGAAGGCGTGATCCGCGAAATGGTCGGAGCCCTGCTGGCGGCCGGTAAAATCGCGGAAGCCGAATTGGAGAGCATTGTTCGCGCGATCATGAAACGCGAGGAGCTGGGCAGCACCGGCATCGGTCGCGGCGTCGCCGTGCCGCATACCAAGCACCCCAGCGTGCCTCGGCTGGTCGGCACGGTCGGCGTGAGCAACGAGGGCATCGACTTCAACAGCCTCGACGGCGAAAAAGTCCAGCTCTTGTTTCTGCTCATTTCGCCGCCCGATCGTCCGGGCGATCACTTGCGGGCCCTGGAAAACATCGCCCGACAATTACGAGACGACACTTTTTGCAAGTTCCTCAAGCAGGCCAAGTCGGGCGACGACATTCGACAACTGCTCGACGAGGCGGATAACAACGGCTTTGCTTCCTAACCCCGAGTGAACCGCGGCGCTCGGCGGTCCGCCCTTCGAGGCCGTGGAAATCGAGCGGAGCTTTGCACCCAGCGCGGCGGCCGAGCAAGCGGTCGAGAAAGTTGAAGACGACGCACCTCGCGCCGCCTAACACGGCCAGCGCTGACCGAAAAACGAGCATGTAAGCCAGTGAATTCGCAGACAGTCATCGCCACGGTCACGGTCATCAACCCGCAGGGACTGCACCTTCGTCCGGCGGATGTGTTCGTCAAGGCGGCCACGCAGTTCCAGTCGCGGATCGAACTGGTCAAAGACGAGCTGCGCGTCGATGGCAAGAGCATGTTCGACCTGCTCCGGATCGCCGCCGCCGCGCCGACCGGGGCCATGCTCCAGATCGAGGCCACGGGCCCCGACGCCCAGGCCGCGATCGACGCGCTCGCCGAACTATTTCGGCAAGGCTTCGGCGAAATGAACGACAACTAAACATTCGCGAGCTTCCGGCGCGAGGCTCTGGCGCCTCGCCCATCCGAACACGCATGCAAAGACTACAAGGAATCGCTGTTTCGGCGGGAGTGGCGATCGGCGAAGCGCTGGTCGTCGACAATGAGGGATTTCGCATACCGCGCCGGTTCGTCGCCCGCGACGCCGTCGAGCATGAGCTCGAGCGGCTCGGCCAAGCGATCGACGCGGCCGGCGCCGAGATTCAAGGCAATCGCGACGCCGTGGCCCTCGAACTGGGCGAGGAATACGCCGCGATCTTTTCCGCCCACTTGCAAATGCTCCGCGACCCCAAGTTGCGGCAAGAGCTCGACGAGCTGATTCGTGATCGGCACTACTCGCCCGAATACGCCGTGAGCCGGGCCCTGCGCCGCTACGCCAAGGTGTTTCAGAGTTTGCAGCACACCTATCTGGTCGAGCGGGCCAATGATATTTTCGACATCGAAAAGCGGCTGCTCCGCAATCTGCTCGGCCGCCGCCGCGAAGAGCTCGGCCAATTGATCTCGCCGGTGCTGGTGCTCGCGCACAATCTCACTCCCAGCGAGACCGCCAACCTGAACCGCGATTTCGTCCGCGGCTTCGCCACCGAGATCGGCGGCCCGGGCAGCCACACCGCCATCGTGGCCGAAGGGCTCGAGATTCCGGCCGTCGTGGGCACGGGACCGTTTCTGGTCGATGTGTCGGGCGGCGACATGGTAATCATCGATGGCGACCAAGGTCTCGTGATCCTGCAGCCCGACGAAGAAACCGTGGCCCGCTATCGCCACGAAGTCGAGCAGCGTCGCACCCGCACCGCGAAGCTGGAAACACTCCGCGAGTTGCCGGCCGAAACCGCCGACGGCGTGCGAATCGAGCTGATGGGCAATATCGAGTTTCCCCACGAAGTCACGCACTGCACCGAGCGCGGGGCCGATGGGATCGGGCTCTACCGCACCGAGTTTTTGTACCTGGGCGCCGATGTCGACCCAACCGAGGAGGTCCACTACGAAGCCTATGCCAGTGTGGTCGAGGCGATGCACGGCAAGCCGGTCGTGGTGCGCACCCTGGACCTGGGCAGCGACAAAATCCCCACCCGGCAGGAGGTCGACCCGGCGCGAAACCCGTTCTTGGGTCTGCGCAGTATCCGATTGTCGCTCAAGGACTTACCGCTTTTCCGGATTCAACTCCGCGCGATATTGCGGGCGAGCGTGCTCGGCGATTTGCGAATCATGTTTCCGCTCGTCAGCACCTTGACCGAGCTGCGGCAGGCCAAAATGGTGCTGGCCGACGCGATGGAGGACCTCGAGGAGCAGGGCGTGCCCTTCAACCGCAACATGGCGGTGGGCATGATGGTCGAGGTGCCGGCCGCAGTGATGATGATCGAGCATTTCGTCGAGGAAGTGGACTTTATCAGCATCGGCACAAACGATTTAATTCAGTACACTCTAGCCGTGGACCGCAGCAACAAGGATGTGGCGGGGCTCTACAATGCCTCGGACCCGTCGGTGCTCAAGCTGATCGACATGGCGCTCAAGGCCGCGCACAAAGCCAATGTGCCGGCCAACGTCTGTGGACAGATGAGTGGCGGGGCCATGTATACCATGTTGCTGTTGGGAATGGGCTTGCGGCGGTTCAGCGTTCCGCCGAGCGCGATTCCCGAGATAAAAAAGGTCTGTCGCACCGTGACCATTTCGCAGTGCGAGGCGGTCGCCCGGCGAGTGATGACCATGGAAAACGCCCAAAACATCAAGAGCTATCTGAGAGAGGAGCTCAAGAGAATTTTGCCCGAGCTGACCAACTAGCCGGTTGTCGCGGCGCCGACCGCTGCTCGATGTATTTCGAGAAGCGAAATCCCGAACCCGAAATGCGTCGCCGCTCTCGAGAGCGGCTCGCGCCAGGGAAGCTCGAGGAGGCGATCGCGACATGCGGAGTGTTGGCTCGGCGCACGGCGGAGTATTGGATCGCCTGTCGTTGGCCGCTCAAGCGCGGCGTTCGGCGGCGAACGACCAACGTGTGGTCAAGGCTCGCCGGCGAGGTTTCGTCGGCGGCTGAAATAATTCTTTTCCGTTTTTTGGGCCCGGCCACGACGGCAGTGGCCGAGCCCCGTGGAACACATGGTTCCCTATCGAGTTCGAATTCGTTTTTGCAAGCAGGGTGATCTGCGACTGATCAGCCATAGGGACTTGGTGCGCGCCATCGAGCGCCTGTTCGGCGGGCCGGAATTTCGGTGCGGATGAGCGAAGGCTTTCATCCCAAGCCGCGAATCAGCTTTCCCTCGGCCTTGGGCCTGGGAATCACCGGCCGGCGCGAAGTGGTGGAGATCGATTTGCTCGACGAACCGGAGACCGATGCATTACTCGCCCGGTTGAATCGGTTCGCCCCGAGCGGTCTTCATTTTCTCGCCGCCGAACTGGTTCCGCCCGGAGCCCGCAAAGCGCAAGCTCGCTGTTTCAGTTATGAGACCGAGCCGCTCCGGGAGCGTCGGGCCTTGTTGCCCGAGGCCATCGAACGCCTGCTTTCGGCCGACAGTTGGCCGATCGCGCGCGAGGGCGCTCCGCTCCGGTCGATGTTCGCCCGCTGGTCGAAGATCTGCGGATCGAAGGCGACCGGCTGCGGATGCGGCTCTTGGCCACGCACGAAGCGGGGGTTCGCCCTCGCGATGTGCTGGCCGCGCTCGGCTGGTCCGACGACCTCGAGGCCAGTCTCTGGGCCCTCGAACGCACGGACGTGGAGTTGCAGCCATGAAGCTCGCCTCCGCCACGCTCCGCGCCAACCCCGGGCCGCGCCCTGCGCTTGCGACAACGAACGACGGGCTCATCGCCCTTGCCGATCAAGAAAGAGTATCGATGAAGCAAGAGATGCTGATCAACGTCGCCCAGCCCGAGGAATGCCGGATCGCGATCGTTGAAGACGGACAGCTCGAGGAGCTCTACGTCGAGCGGACCAGCCAGGACAACTACGTCGGCAATATCTACAAGGGAAAAGTCGTCAACATCGAGCCGAGCATCCAAGCCGCCTTCGTCGATTTCGGCGTGGGTCGCAATGGATTCTTGCACATCAGCGATGTCGAACCCCAGTACTACCGCCAAGGCGGCTTCGACCCCACGCGGCCGATCGAATCGGGCCCGCGCAGCCGGCACCACGACATCGACCTGGGCGACGATGACCCGGTGGACGACGAATCGCCCGAGGGCGAGGGGGTCGATGACGCCGGCGATGAGCCCGGCGGCGAGGAGACCGAGGCGACGCCGCGCCCCGAGCGGCGTCCCCGCGCCCGGCCCGCGCGCGACCGCGCGTGAAGCCCCCGATTCAAGACATTCTTCGTCGCGGCGACGAAGTGCTCGTGCAGGTGATCAAAGAGGGCATCGGCACCAAGGGGCCCACGCTCAGCACCTATATCAGCATTCCCGGCCGCTATCTGGTGTTGATGCCGGCGCTGGGCCGGGTGGGCGTGTCGCGCAAGATCGAGGACGAGCAGGCCCGCCGCACGCTGCGCGACTACATGCTCGAGCTGAACCCGCCCAAGGGGCTGGGGTTCATCGTGCGCACGGCGGGCGTTGATCGCACGAAGCGCGAACTCTCGCGCGACCTCGCGTATCTATTGCGATTGTGGAAAGTCATCGTGCGGCGGATTCGCAAGTGTCCCGCCCCGGTCGACATCTACGAGGAAAGCGACATGATCATCCGCACGATTCGCGACACCTTCACGGCCGACGTCGATTCGATCTATATCGACGAGCCCGGGGCGCACGATCGGGCCAAGGAATTCCTGCAAATCGTGATGCCGCGCTATGTGAGCCGCCTGCATCTGTATGAAGGCCGCGAGCCGCTGTTTCATAAGTATCGGCTCGACGAGGAGATTGCCCGCATTCATCAGCGGAAAGTCCCCTTGCGCCAGGGCGGTTCGATCGTGATCGATCAGACCGAAGCGCTGGTGGCGATCGATGTGAACAGCGGCAACTTCCGCGCCGACGATTCGGCCGAGGAGACCGCCTATCAAATGAACCTGCTCGCCGCTCGCGAGATCGCGCGGCAGTTGCGGCTGCGCGACCTGGGCGGCGTGGTCGTGAACGACTTCATCGATATGCGCAAGGAGCGCCACCGCCGCAATGTGGAACGCGCCTTGCGCGACGCCGTGAAGCGAGATCGGGCGCGAACCAAGATTCTCCGCACGAGCCCGTTCGGTCTGATCGAAATGACTCGGCAGCGAATTCGCCCGAGCCTAAAGCGGAGCGTGTATCGCGATTGCCCGGGCTGCACCGGGGCGGGTGTCGTGAAGACGGCCGAAAGCATGGCGCTCGAAGTGATGCGGCTTGCTGATCATGGCGGCCCAAATGCCCAATGTGGCGCGGATCACGGTGTCGGTGGCCGACGACGTGGCGACGTATCTGAACAATCGCAAGCGGCGCGATATCGCGGCGCTCGAGGATCGGGCGCCGCTGAACATTCAGGTGCTGGGCGTCGAGCACGCGGCGCCGGAATTTTTCAAGATCGAGTGCGTCGATACCACCGGCCGCGAAATCCGCCAGCCCAATTTGTAATTCGCGCGCGAGGCATCGAAGCTGGATTATGATCGGGGAAGGGGCGGTCGAGCGCGCCGGTCGATCGTCCGCGATCCTATTTGAGTCTATCCGACAACTTCGGCGAGCCCTCACCCTGCCCTCGCCGTGCCCTCGCCCAAGGGGAGAAGGGGGAGTTGTCGGATAGGCTCTTGGCGAAAAACACAATCACGACCCGCGGGCTGGACCGCCGCGGGACAGCTCCTCGGACGCGGAACGAGCGATCTCATGGTCGATAAGCCGACGAAAGCCGTTCAAGATTACCTCAAGGCAATCTATAAGCTCGGCGGAGTCGAACGCGTGGTCTTGCCGGTGGATTTGGCCACGCGGCTCGATGTGCGCGCCGCGTCCGTGACCGGCATGCTCAAACGGCTTGGCGAGGGCGGGTGGATCGAATATCAGCCCGGATTCGGCGCCCGACTGACGGCGGCCGGCGCCGCCGAAGCGAAGAGCGTCGTTCGCCGGCATCGGCTGATGGAGCTCTTTCTTACCCAGGTGTTGCGGCTCGACTGGAGCGAGGTCGACGCCGAGGCCGAGGCGCTCGAACACGCCATCTCGCCGCGGCTCGAGGCAGGCCATCGCCGACTACTTGGGCGAACCGCTTGAAGATCCGCACGGACACCCGATTCCGACGCGCGACGGCGCGGTGATGCGTCGCGATCTCCGTCCGTTGCACAGCTTCGCGGTGGGCGATCGGCTCGTGATTCGCGAGGCCGAAGACGAACGCCCCGAGCGATTGCGGCGCTGGTCGGATCTGGGGCTGTTGCCCGGCGCCGTGGTGACGGTTCGCGGGCGCCATGAGCTCGACGGCACCTTCGAGATTCAGGTGGGCGATCACACGCTCACCCTCGCCGGCGAAGGCATCGCCGGTTTCCTGGCCGAACCGGCCGGCGGTTGATCGACGCATTCGCTCGATCGACCGGGCGCCCCAAAGCGGGCTGGGCGGCGTTTAACGCGAACGCCCCACGAGAGCCGAAAACCACGCGGCCTCTCCCATTGCCACCGAGTCGCCCGCGCAATGCCACAGCGCCGGCTGAATCGCGTGCTTGACAATGGCTTCGCTTTGTATATAGTTTCACCACCTAACTTTAATTAGTCACGACTAACAAATGACGTGAACAATGGCTAATATGCGTTGCGCCGTTCATTGAAAAATTTGCGACTTCCGTGTGTAAGTACATTCGGCGAAAAGACATACGGTTCTTGCCGGATTACGGAATCCCTCGCCGACGCTTCGGGCTAGGACGGAAAAGTTGAAAAATGCCACGAGAGCGTTTTTCAACCGGCTGGTCAGCGAGGGCACACTGCCCAAAACGGGATTCTTTGTCGAGTAAGGCTCATGAAAACGGAAGAGCCAAAAATCTGTTTGCGTCGGATGCGACGCCGCGGCTTCACGCTCGTCGAGCTTCTGGTGGTGATTGCCATCATCGGTGTGCTCATCGCGTTGCTGCTGCCCGCGGTGCAGGCGGTGCGCGAAGCGGCCCTGCGCATGAGCTGCTTCAACAATCTCAAGCAGATTGGAATCGCCTGCCAGAACTTCCATTCGACTTTCCGCTATTTCCAAAGCGACAATGCCGCGACCGCTCCGCCATATCCCTTTCCCAACACGTGCTGGAATCTGCAAACCCTCGCTTTCATGGAAGAGCAAAACGCGGTGCAGTCACACGGCGCCGGCGGCGGGTCGTCGTCTCAGCAGGCAGGCAACGCGAGCGGCGGCGAAGCGATTGTGCCCCTCAATAACGGCAATGTCATGCTCGCGACCTATCTTTGTCCCACGCGCGGCGCGGGGCAATGGATTGACCGACTATGGGTACCTCCAGCAAAACTGGGCCGTGCTCTACTATTCGCCGATCGGCATTTCGGCGGGAAAGATCAGCGGCGCGAGCGGCACGTCGAAGACCGCGATGATATCGCACATCGGGTGCAATCTCGTCGATTACCCCGTCGGGCCCACGCCTTGGTACAACTGCCTCCAGCCGCTTTCGGCCCAGAGCGTCGACGATTCCGAAGTCCCGCAAGGGCAATACTGCACGAACTTCAGCGCCGCACCCGGCTGGCAACATTGTGCTGTTCGCCGATGGTCATGCGCAGTTCCTCGAACACGAATGGTTGACGAACAACCCGGCGGTCTGGAATTGGCAGAACACGAACATTGTCATTTCGCTGCCGGAATAGCGACGAAGGAGGCGTCAATGTCCGATGAGAAAGAGCCGCCCGAGCGCAAGCTCCCCGCGCCTGTTTTCCGCGCGGCCTTCGTGTTGACTCCGCTCGCCATCGGGCTCGGACTGCTGGTGGCGATGAAGGTTCTTTCACGCGAGCCTGGCCCCGCGACGATTGTATACGGCTCCGCGACGCCGGCCGCCTGTTGCATCAAGGCGGATGTTGGCGCCTTTGTTAGCGCGGATACGCAGGCTCCGACGCATTCCGATCCCGTTCCCACGCATGACCATCCGCTCTTGGGCCGGCCGGCGCCTGATTTCGAGCTTTCCGACACCAGCGGCAAAGCACGGAGCCGGCGTGAATTGCTCGACGGTCGATCCGCTGTCTTGGTGTTCTACCAGGGCTCGGGCTGCGCGTCGTGCGTTCGGCAGCTTCACGAGATCAATGCGGATCTGCCACGGTTCCGCGAGCTCGACGCCCAGGTGGTTGCCATCAGTTCCGACGCTCCCGAGGCGACGAGGCGCCGGTTCGAGCAAGGCGCCTTGGGATTCCCGCTGCTCTCGGACCCCGAAAATCGCGTGGCGCGGGCCTATGGATTGCTGAAGGAAACGCCGCGGGACAACGCGGCCGATCGCAAGATCGCGGAAATTCGTCGCACTGTCGGACCGCGTCGTCTCCATGCGATTTTCATCGTCGATCGCGGCGGCGTGGTGCGTTGGGTCAATTCCGGAGACATGCCGCTACGGCGCGACCAAGCGCTGTTCCATGAACTGCCCCAGCTCCGAGGACTCGCTCGCATCGAAGATCGATCGCCAGCGACGGCCACCGGCCCCCTGAACTGACGCGAGGTTCCTCCGCGTCGAGCCTCGGCGGCGAAACAATGCGCGAGCCCGGCTCGCCGGCGGCCGGTTCAACCCAACACGAAGCGAATCAGGGCCGGCACGCTGTCGACGTTTAGTTTTTCGAAGATCTTCAGCCGGTGCTTTTCCACCGTCTTCGGGCTGATCGCCAAGCGGTGCGCCACTTCGATCGTCGTGCGCGCGTCGACGAGCAGATCGAGCACTTCGTGTTCCCGGTTGCTCAGCCGGGCCAGCGAGCGGACCCGATTCGCATACTGCTGTTTGCGGCGCACATCGGCTTCGAGCGCTGCTTCTATTCGCTCCAGGAGCGCGTCGGCTTCGATCGGTTTTTCGAGGAAATCGAGCGCGCCGGATTGCATCGCCCGCACGACGGAAGGCGTTTCGGCGAAGCCCGAGATCACGATCAGCGGCATCGACACATGGCGCGTCGCCAGGGCGGCTTGCAGCTCGATGCCCGTGAGGCCGGGCATGCGCAGGTCGACCAGCGCGCACTCGATCTCGCGCGCTCGGTAGGTCGAGAGAAAATGTTCGGCCGAGAGATACACTTCCACCGCGAGCCCGGCGCTGGCGAGCAAGAGCCGCACTCCCTGACGAAAGTCGGAATCGTCGTCGATCACATGCACGCAGCGACCTGGCTCGGCAAGCGCGGAAGAAGTGTCCACGGCGGCGGCAAGGGCGGCGGACTCTTCGGCGCGCGAGCTGCCGAGCGCGGCTCGGCGCGCCCGCCGTGGTTTCGGGTTCTCTAAGACTGCGCATGATAAACAGGTTCCTTTTGGAATCGCGGGAGCGTGATCGAGGCGGTCGTGCCGCCCGCGGAATTCGGCAGAAAGTCGAGCCGGCCGCCGTGGTCCTCGACGATCGAATGCACGATGCTCAAGCCCAGCCCGGCGCCGCCGCGCGAGCGCCGCGTCGTGAAAAACGGATCGCACAACCGTTCGAGGTCGGCCTCGCGAATCCCGCGGCCATTGTCATCGACGGCGATCTTGGCGTCGTTTGCCGATTCGCGGGTTTCCAACGTGACTCGGGTAGCGCCCGCTTCGACCGCGTTGCGCAGCAAGTTCACGAGCACGATTTCGAGTTCGATTTGATTTCCCTCGACCCACAGCGGCCCAGCGCTCGGCGAGGTTTCGAGCCGGCAGCCTTGGTCGGCGGCATAGGCCCGAGTGAGCGATTCGGCCAGCGTCACCGCCGCGCTCAAGTCGATCGGTTCCTTCGAGGCCGGCTCCTCGCGGCAGAAGCGCAGCAGACTCTTCACGATCGCCGAGCACCTCCGCACGCTGGAGAGCGCGACTTCCAGACACTCGGCCACTCGCGGATGGGCTTCAGGCGGCGCGAGCCGCGCCGCGGTTTGCACACTCACCAGCGCCGCCCCCAGCGGATTGTTGATCTCATGGGCGATTCCCGCGCAGAAATTCCCCAGGGTGGTCAATCGCTCGCGGCGCCGATGTTGTTCTTCTTCGTGCTTGCGCGGAGTAATGTCCTCGGCGATGCCGGCCATGCGCTGCGGCCGACCTTCGGAGTCGAAGATCGGAAACGCGCGAGCCAAGATCCAACGCGTCGCTCCGTCGGGTCGGCGAATGCGAAACTCTTGGTGAATCGGCAGCCCTTGCCGCTGCGCGAGATTCATGTCCACCAGGCGATGGGCGTCGTCTTCGTGCGCCCCGCGCCAGATCGCGTGGCCCGGCGCCCGCAGCGCGTGCTCGGCGGAGACACCCCAAATCCGCTCATAGGCCGGGCTCAAATACAGAACCCGCGCTTCGCCGAGATCGTAAATCCAAAACGCGGCGTCGCTGCTCGTGGCGAGCTCGATAAATGGTCCCAAGCTCGCGCGGAGCGAATCTTCGGTCGCGCGGCGATCTTCCACTTCGTTTTGCAGCCGCTGGCGCACGCCGGGCAGGTAGCCGCCGCTCGATTCCGGGGGCGCGGCCGCGGATCGCTGAAGCCACTCCTCGGTTTGCTTGCGGGGCGTAATATCGATCGCCATTCCCAGGCAACCGCGAGGCGCGGCGCCGGACTGGGCGAGCGGTTCGAGATATAGGCGATACACGCGCCGATTCACGACTTGTTCGAGCGTCGAGGCGCGGCCCTCGAGCGCCGCGAGATGGGCGCGCTCCGTGGCCTCGGCGTCGCGCGAGCTGGCCCAGCATTCGGCGACCGAGCGACCGAGCATGCCACCAGCCGGGGCCATCCATTCGCCCACGGCGGGTCCACCGGCCGAAGTGACCCTGAGCGACGCGTCGGTCGTCCAGACCAGCGCTGGCAACCGGCGGAGCACGAGCTCCCAGGCGCGGTCGGCCGAGTCGGCCTCGCCGCCCGACTGCGCGGCAAGCGCCGACCCGGGCGCCGCCGCGGTGCTCGTCGTGGAACTTGCCGGCTCCCGCGCCATTGGACTTCGCCCTGTTGGGAAGAAAATGAATGCCCCGTCAAACGACGCCATAATGGGTGGTTGTAATGTCCCTGGAAATACTAGCTCGGGAAACAGGCCGGGGCGGGCGCCGGGAGGAGAGCCGACGAATCGGAATCGCGAGCCAAGCTTCAAGAAGGCGCCCAAGAGTTCCGCGCATGCGGCGGGAAGCGGATTTGCCGATCGTCGGCATGACGCGGGCGGCAGCGGGCGATGGACGCGCCGCCGGAACAGAGAAACCGGTACGTCCGTTTCCGAGCGCCGCGCCCGAGAGCCCGTTCTTCCAAGAGCTTCGCCTTCGGCCGCCTTTGGGTTTGCGGCGAATGCGGGTAGACTTTGAGGCTTGTTATCGAACCCCACCGCGGACATGCTATCGGCCGGCAACAAGCAATCCAATACAATCCGGTCAGAATGAGTCCGCTCCTGGGGGCGAGGGAAGTCGCCCTCACGGATGTGCGCGGTTCGGATGTGGGTTTTAAGGAGTCGTCGTGCTCGCTCGCTTCTTTGTCGATCGTCCGATCTTTGCCTGGGTGATTTCAATCGTCATCACGCTCATCGGCGCGGTGGCGTGTGGGATGTTGCCGATCGCCCTCTATCCCGACATCACTCCGCCCACGGTGCAAGTGAGCGCCACCTATCCGGGCGCCAATGCCGCCGTGGTGGGCGATTCCGTGGCCGCGCCGATCGAGCAACAGGTCAACGGCGTCGAGGGCATGCTCTATATGTCGTCGCAATGCACCAACGACGGCGCCTACACGCTCACCGTGACATTCGATCTGGGAGTCGATCTCAACGTGGCCCAGGTGCTCGTGCAGAATCGGGTGCAGTTGGCCATGCCCCAGTTGCCGCCCGAGGTGCAGGTGCAGGGTGTGCAAACCACGAAGAAATCGCCGAGCATTTTGCTGGTGGTCAATCTTTATTCACCCGATGGTCGCTACGACGACATTTTCGTGAGCAACTACACCACGATTCACATCAAGGACGAATTGGCCCGGCTGCCCGGAGTGGGCGACGCGATGATCTTCGGCCAGCGGGATTACAGTATGCGCGTGTGGCTCGATCCGAGCCGCATGGCGGCTCGCAACCTCACGACGGGCGATATCGTGAGCGCGGTGCAAAAGCAAAATGTGCAAGTGGCGGCTGGGCAGATCGGCCGTCAGCCGGCCCCCGAGGGACAAGAATTTCAATTGACCATGACCACGCTCGGCCGGTTGGAGGAGCCGGGCCAGTTCGGCAATATCATCGTCAAGACCGATCGGGCGCCGAGCAGCGAGGGCACGACCTCGACCCAAGTGGTGCGGCTGCGCGACGTGGCCCGCGTCGAACTGGGCGCCCAGCAATACGACCAACGGGTGACGATGGACGGCCAATCAAGCACCGGGCTGGCCATTTTTCAATTGCCGGGCTCCAACGCGCTCGAAACGGCCGATCGCGTCAAACGGCGGATGGAGGAGCTCAAGCGGCAATTTCCCAAGGGCATCGAATATCGCATCGTCTACGACACCACGCCCTTTATCCATCAATCGGTCGACGAAGTGTTCAACACCCTGCGCGACGCCGTGATCTTGGTGGCGATCGTGGTGCTGCTCTTCTTGCAAGACTGGCGGGCGATGATCCTGCCGATGATCGATGTGCCGGTGTCGCTCGTGGGCACGCTTGCGGTGATGGCCGCGGCCACCATGTTCGGGGCCGCCGCGCATGTGCCGGCGTTTATCTTTAGTTTGAATAGTCTCACGCTCTTCGGCCTGGTGCTCGCGATCGGCATCGTGGTCGACGACGCGATCGTGGTGCTTGAAAACATCGAACGCCTGATCGCCACCGGGCTCGATGCCCGCGCCGCCACGATCAAGGCCATGGGCGAGATCACCGGGCCGATCGTGGCGATCACGCTGGTGTTGTGCTCGGTGTTCGTGCCGGCGGCGTTTTTGCCGGGCATCAACGGGCAATTCTTTCGCCAATTCGCCCTCACGATCTCGGCGGCGATGGTGATCTCGGCCATCAACGCGATGACGCTCACGCCGGCCCGCGCGGTGACGATCTTTCAGCGCGACGCCGGTCACGAGCATCATCGCGAGGCCCTGCCGTGGTGGTTCTTCGCCTGTTTGGGCGCGTATTTCTCCAACCGGTTCCTGACGCCGCGCTTCGGCGACCCGCTGCTCGCCTGGCTCGAGGTCGATCCCGCGGCGGCCGGTCGCCTGGGCGGTTATCTGGCGTCGACCGTTTTGGCGCTGCCGGGGCTCGCGGCCGGCGCGGCCGTGGGCTGGGTCATTATTCGACCGGTGAACGCGACGCTCGGCTTTTTCTTTCGCGGCTTCAACCGCGTGTTCGACGCGATCGCCAATTTCTATGGCCGCGGCGTCGCGCGAATGGTGCGCGTGTCGGCCTTGATTCTGGCGGTTTATGGCGTGCTGCTGGGTTGCACCTATTGGACGATGCGCCATGCGCCCACCGGCTTCATTCCGCAGCAAGACCAAGGCTATCTGCTGGTCAATGTGCAATTGCCCGACTCGGCCTCGGTGCAGCGCACCGCGGCCGTGATTCGCAAGATCGAGCGGCTGGCCTTGGGCGATGATTCGCGTAAATACCACGGCCCGCCGCCGGCCGACGGCCAGCCGCGATATGCCGGCATTCCGGGCGTTTCGCATACCGTGAGCGTGGCGGGGCAGTCGTTCGTCATGGGCGCCAACGGCTCGAACTACGGCACGGTGTTCATTATTCTCGCGCCCGTTCGAGGAGCGGACTTCACCGGCCGAATACGACGCCGCGATCGCCGGGCAGATCATGCGGCTTTGCGCCGCAGAGGTTGATGAAGCGGTGGTCATGCCGTTTCGCGCCCCGCCGATCATGGGCCTCGGCAACGCCGGCGGCTTTAAGATTCAGGTCGAGCAACATGGCTTCGTCGATCCCGTGGAATTGCAGCGCTCGACCGATGAGCTCGTCGAGGAAGTGCGCAAGGACCCGCGCATCGCCGCGTTGTTTTCGATGTATCGGGCCGAGACTCCGCAACTGTTCGTGGATGTCGATCGGGCGAAGTGCGAATCGCTCGACGTGGATGTGAGCGATGTGTTCAACACGCTGCAAGTCTACATGGGCGGGGCCTATGTCAACTTGTTCAACAAGTTCGGCCGCACCTGGCAAGTAAACCTCTTGGCCGAGCCCAACTATCGCCGCGAGGTCGACAGCCTCAAGCAACTCATGGTGCGCAACAAACAAGGCGAAATGATTCCGCTGGGCACGCTGGTCGATGTGCGCGACAAGGGCGGCCCGGCGATCATCAGCCGCTACAACATGTATCTCTCGGCCGGCATCAACGGCATTCCCAATCCCACGGCCAGTTCGAGCGAGATCATCAAATCCATCGACGCCACGGCCGATCGCCTGGGAATTCCCTTCGAATGGAGCGAGATCACGTTCATGGAGCTTCGCTCGGGCAACGCGGCGCTGTTCGCGTTTGTCTTGGGCACGATCCTGGTCTATTTGGTGCTGGCGGCGAAATACGAAAGCTGGCGGCTGCCGCTCTCCGTGATTTTGGTGGCGCCGATGTGTCTGCTCTGCGCCACCTGCGGCATGCTGCTGATGCATTTGCCGGTGGATATTTTCGTGCAGATCGGATTCTTGGTGCTGGTGGGTCATGGCGGCGAAGAATGCGATTCTGATCGTCGAGTTCGCCGAGCAACTGCGCGGCGAGGGTAAGCCGCTCCGCGAGGCGATCGTGGAATCGTGCCGATTGCGGCTGAGGCCGATCGTGATGACATCGTTCGCGTTTATTTTCGGCGTGCTCCCGCTGATGCTAGGCCACGGCGCCGGCGCCGAAATGCGCCGCTCGCTGGGAACCGCCGTGTTCACCGGCATGCTGGGAGTGACCGCGTTCGGCATCCTGCTGACGCCGATCTTCTACTACACGATCATGTGGCTCGGCGATCGAAAAAAACGCCCCAAGTCCCAGAGCATGCCATAATATCTCGCCAATTCGCCCCTGGTTTTCGTCGCCAGCTCGCGGGTTGCCCATTGCGACCTTCGTCGCGACTTGCGACGGCCGCGGTCAGCGGCCCGCGGTCTTTCAATCTTTCGCATATTTCGCGTGGGCTGCGACATGCGCGGAAAGGCCGGCGGCAAAGCTGTGCAAACTCAATTCGCGATTCGGTGTTGTAAAGGTTCCCTTGCGGCCGGCCGTACGTTTGGTGAGCAGTAGCGCCGTGCCATCGTAGAGTCGTTCGCGACGCAGCTTTGTCAGTAGAATCTCATATCGCTTGGCATAACTCGCGCCCTGAAACTCCGCGAATACGGGGAAGTGTCGCTCGCGGACTCGGACCGGCGCGTTCGACGCGGGACAATCCTCCAGAAGAAACACGTAGCCCAGCCAAGGGCGATCGCTGGGTTGAAAAGCGCCTTCGCGATAAGCGGCCCAAAGATCGGTCGCGCTGCCGATTGCCTCCTCGGCACGATTATTCATATTGTTTCCGAAGCTTGGTCCGACTTGCGCCTTGAATTCAATCACGGCCAGGAGCTTGCCCCTGGCGACAACCACCAAATCCCAGTCCTTCTCGGCGCAAAAGTAGCCCGGCAATTCTTTCGTGCTCTTTTTCCAATAGACGTGGGCTTCGGGCACGCCCGCGGCCTTACAGAGCTTGCGACAAATCGTGGAGAACCCGTCCAAATGGCGTCCGCCGGTCACAGCCGCGCGAAGCCCGGCATCTTTGGCGCCGGTTTTTCGGCCTTGCGCCTTGCCCTGTTTATCGCGAGTGGTCCAGAACAATTTGATGGCTTGGCTGACCTCGCCATCGATGTCAATGTCGTGCATCGATTGTGATTTCCGCATTCGTGAGGATGCTTTTCGTGGCGTGGACTCGTTTGCGGGCGAGATTCGCATAAGCGCCGTCGATTTCGTAGCCGATCGAATTTCGCCCATAATTCATGGCGGCGGCCATCGTGGTGCCCGTTCCCAGAAATGGGTCGAGCACTGTGTCGCCGACGAAGCTGAACATGCGCACGAGGCGTTCGGCGAGCTCGAGCGGATAGGGCGCCGGGTGATTGCGCGTCGACGCTCCCGTGACGCCGGTCCAAATTTGCTGGAACCACGACTTGTGGTTGGCGTCGCTGATTACGCTGAGCACTCGCGTCGCGAGATCAGGACTCCGATATCCGCCCGGCCGGCACTGCATCAGGATAAATTCGATATCGTTCTTGATCACGGCGTTGGGTTCGTAAGGCTTGCCGAGAAAACCGCCGCCGGAGCCGTTGGCCTCGTAAACCGCGTTCGCGATTTTGTGCCAAATGATCGGAGCAAGGTTGTCATAGCCTCGAGCCCGGCATTGCTCTTGGATCGCGGCATGCAACGGCACGACGGTATGTCGCCCCTCGTTTTTTCGGCGGCTCAGGCAGACGTCGCCCACGACGCACACCAACCGGCCCCCGGGCGCGAGCGCGTCGAAGCAGCGAGCCCAAACACGGTCGAGTTCGCCCAGGAACTCCGCATAATCGACCACGTGGCCCAATTGACCGTCGCCCGGCCGATATTGCTTGAGTGTCCAATAAGGCGGGCTTGTGAGCACCAAGTGGACGCTGCCGGGCGTCAGGTCCATCTTACGCGCGTCGCCAACGACGATTTGGTGTCGCGTCGGCAGGCGCCGCACCTGCTCGTCGATCAACGCCATCATTTGAGCGTCTTTGGCGATCGCCGGAAGGGCGGTCTGCGCATGCTCGAGGGAGGGCAGGCCGGTCGGAAGAAATTCGCTTGCATCGAATGCCATGAGAATCAACGGTCCTTGGAAAGAACCCTCCTTGTCCGCGACCATGCTACCAGCGGGTCCGTCCCGGTCAATCGCCGCCGGCCGGCTCGCCGGTGCTCGTGGGGCGGCGATGGCAGGCGGCGAATTCCAAATGCGACTTTGAGCCAGTTGCGGTTGTCGTCGGCCGGGCGGGTCGCGATAATCGATGGATTCAGGCTGCCGGCGGCGGATCCGCGGCGCCTCCCTCCATTGTGTGTCGTCTAGCCACGGAATCCTTCCGCCCATGGGCAAGCAATACATCTTTCAAATGTCGGGCATGACCAAGAAATTCGGTCAGCGCGAAGTCCTCAAAAACGTCTCCCTCTCCTTCTATCCCGGCGCCAAGATTGGAGTGCTCGGGCGCAATGGCTCCGGCAAGAGCACGCTGCTCAAGATCATGGCCGGCATCGACACGGAATTCGAGGGCGAAGCCAAGCTCACCGATGGCTTCACCGTGGGCTATCTCTCGCAAGAGCCGGCGCTCAATCCCGATAAAGACGTGTTCGGCAATGTGCAAGAGGCCGTCGCCTCGACCCGCAAGATTCTCACCCGATTCGATGAGATCAATGCCCGGCTGGGCGAGGCGATCGAGCCCGACGAAATGGACTCCTTGCTAGCCGAACAAGCCAAGGTGCAAGACCAGATCGAAGCGCTCAACGCCTGGGACCTCGATCGCCAAGTCGAGATCGCCATGGACGCCATGAACCTGCCGCCCAGCGATTCGCCGATCACGAACCTTTCGGGCGGCGAGCGGCGCCGGGTGGCGATGTGCAAGATTCTGCTCGAAAAGCCCGATCTCTTGTTGCTCGACGAACCCACGAACCATCTCGACGCCGAGAGCGTCGCCTGGCTCGAGCGGCACTTGGCCGAGTACGCCGGCACCGTGGTCGCGGTGACGCACGATCGGTATTTCCTCGACAACGTGGCCGGCTGGATTCTCGAGCTCGATCGCGGCATGGGCATTCCCTGGGAAGGCAACTACTCGAGCTGGCTCGAGCAAAAGCAAGCGCGCATGGCCCGCGAGGAAAAGGCGGCGTCGGCCCGGCAGAAGACATTGCAAAAAGAGCTCGAATGGATTCGCATGGGCGCCAAGGCGCGGCAGGCCAAGAGCAAGGCCCGCATCAAGGCCTACGAGCAGCTTGCCGCCGAAGAAGAGCGGATGCGCGAGCCGGAAGAGCTCGAGATTCGCATTCCGGTCAGCCGGCACTTGGGCGAACTGGTCGTGGAGGCCAAGGGGCTCTCGAAAGCCTATGGCGACCAGTTGCTCATGGAAAACCTCGATTTCCGCCTGCCGCCGGGCGGAATCGTCGGCGTGATCGGGCCCAACGGCGCCGGCAAGACGACCCTGTTTCGCATGATGATGGGCGTCGAAACCCCCGACGCCGGCGAGCTGCGCGTCGGCTCGACCGTCGACTTGGGCTATGTCGACCAATCGCGCGATGCCCTCAAGCCGACCAACACCGTATTTCAAGAAATCTCGGGCGGACACGACACGCTTGAAATCGGCAAAGTGAAAATGAACGCCCGGGCCTATGTCGCCCGCTTCAATTTCACGGGCACGGATCAGCAGAAGCTGGTCGGCAAGCTCTCCGGCGGCGAGCGGAACCGGGTCCACCTAGCCAAGCTGCTTCGCAAGGGCTGCAATGTGTTGCTCTTGGACGAACCGACCAACGATCTCGATGTCGACACGCTCCGCAGCCTGGAAGAAGCGGTGTTGAGCTTTGCCGGCTGCGCGGTGGTGATTAGCCACGATCGCTGGTTTCTCGACCGCGTGGCCACGCATATCTTGGCCTTCGAGGGCGATAGTTACGTGCATTGGTGCGAAGGCAACTTCGAGACCTACGAAATTCAGCGCCACGAGCGACTCGGCCGCGAGGCCGACGAGCCGCACCGCTTTCGCTACAAGCGATTGCAACACTGAAAAAAGAAGGCTACCCCAATACGTCTTGGCGCCGCCGGCCTTTACGAACGAACGAGCCGGCGTTGTTCGATAGCCGGTTAGCCGGCTTTGTCGCCCGCCAAACGCGGCGAACGCCAGACGTTTATGCAGCACTTCCACCGGGTCGAAGCCGGCCTCGCGCATCCGATCGAGCTGATACACGAGCGATCGTGGCGTGTCTTCGCGCTCGATATAAGCGAATACGGTGTCGCGATAAGCGGCGTCTTTGAGTTCCACCAAGTAGTCGCCGTAGCGCTGCCACAAGAGACCGCCCACGGCGGGCCAATCGCTCGCCACGAGATCGAAAATCCAAAGCGAGCCGCCCGGCCGCAGAGCGCGATGAAACGCGGCGAACACGGAGCCCCACTCCTCGTCGGTTCGCAAGTGATGGAGTGTCGCCGCGGCGACGATCACATCGGCCGACTCCTGGCCGAGTTCCAGTTCGCGAATATCGCCTTGGAGCGTCGTGACGACGCCACGCGTGGCGGCCGATATCCGCTGTCGGGCTCGGTCGAGCATCGGCCGACTGAGATCGATCAGCGTGACATCGCGGTCGGGCAGCCGCTCGAGCAGTTTGAGAGCATAGTTGCCGGCCCCGCAACCGACATCGACGATGTGTCGCGCCCCGGGCGAAGCGGCGGCCGCGGCGGCGGCCACGAGCTCGAGCGCTAGCGGCGAATCGATCGTGGCCGATTGCCCCGTCTCGAGATTCGCGAACCGTTCGACGTCGGCATCGAACCGAGCTCGAATTTCATCGACGGTTGATTTGGCCGCGTTTTTCACGACATGGCTCATTTGGGTGGCGTGGCAGGGAAGATGGTTGCGTTTGGTCGCCGGCTTGGCCCCGGCAACGGCCGATCCGCGGGGGACCAAGCCAAAATCATGCCAAGCAACAGCTTATGAAATTGACGCCCCTGTCGAAAGGCGCGAGCCGTCATTTCGAGGCATCTCCAGCGTGACGAACCTCCGCCACGGGGTATAAACAGGTTTCCGCCTCACCCTTTCCGACCCTTTCGCCCGAAAACGCCTTGTCGCCTTGCTCTCTTCGCGAAAGTCGAATTAAAAGCTATTCCGTCGCGCCGTGGGCCCGCAGCATTTTATCGGCGCGGTAGGACCAGCCGGCCAGGACGCTCGCGCCTTCGCGATCGCGGGCCGTGGCGTCGGCGCCGGCGGCGAGCAACAGCTTTATATTGTCGTAGGAAGCCGCGGCGGCGTGATGCAGGGGTGTTTTGCCGGCCAAGTCGCGAGCATTTGGGTCGGCGCCGCGAGCCAAAAGCAGGCTCACGATTTTGGGCCAAGAGTACCGGGCGGAGGCCGCGAGCAAGGTCATGCCCTTGGCGTTGCTAGTTTCGATGTCGCCCCCCTGGGCCAAGAACTGCTCAACGTCCCGCAGCCGGCCTCGTTCGACGGACAAAAATAGCGGGAGGACTTCGGACTCGCTGTATCCCATTTCGGTGTCGGGTTCGATCATCGTCAGGAAATCGGGGAACGCATCGGCGAGCCAGTGGATGTTGTCGCCTCCAGGTTCCCTGGATTCTCCGCGGTACCATACACTGCCGCGTTCGGACAAGGCCCCCGAAACTTGCAGCAACACGAGTTCGGATTCCACCGTAAGACGCAATCGCTAAGCAATCGTCGGGAATGCGCCCCGAAAAACCGCGAGCCCAATCCGCCAAGGAGTTACCCGTGCTGCGGTCGCCTGGGACACCAAAAAATCCAGTTAATATGAACTCGTATAAAAACGGCGGCACGGGATTGGGCACACAGCCCATCACCGGACGTTTGAAATTCCCGCCGTTGAACTGCAAGAGGAAGTCGAAATACTCCTTGGGAAATTGGACGCCCAGTTCGATTTCCAGTGCTTCTAAACGCTCGGGGGTGGCCGGTGGGTCTTCGCAGTCTTGCAGCCACTGGAGAATCGAAAACGAGTACATCGGCGTCCTCGGAAATGGTTAAAGCGGTGCCCGGCCGTTCGGCGGAACGGGAGGAGCGTTTTTTTGGCAAGCGCGCGTCAAACGCTCCTTGAGCTCTTGCTTGTCGCGCGCCGTCACCGCATCGAAGTCGACATTCTCGACGCCGCGACGCCTGGGCGTAATTGCCGAGCCGCATTTCATCGCGATATGTGCTTAATGCTGGCTCGCCGATTATTTCACGGCATTCACATTGCTGTCCAATCCTTGATAAAACTTCTTGGCCACGCTGGCCGAGCTCTCGCGGAAGATATCGCGATTCATCTTTGCCGCAATGAGCCATCGCTATTCCTCCCGCGATTTTTCGCGGGGACTGCGCCGCTTCGGAGATGCGGAACGACGATGGGGCAGCAATGACGTGCGAGGCGCGTTACCGCCGCTGCGAAAAACTCGCGGCTGGGCGCTTGACCGGTTCGGCGGTTTGGCTCTAATGCATTTTCGCCGCCGCTTGTCTGAACCGCGCCGAGCCGGCGAACATTCGCGGCGGTCGGCCCCTCGCGGGCCGCGCGTGGCTTGGCGAACAGTTTTTCTATTTGTGAAGGATGGCCCTGTGACGATCGTTCGAGTGGGAACCAATCAGAAATACGCCAACGGTTGGGAATCGGTTTTCGGCAAGAGCGGCAAGAAGAAAGCCGCCAGCGCGCCGAGCGGCAAGAAGTCGACCGTCGCCGCCACGAGCGGGCCGGGCAAGTCGAACAAATCGGCCGCCAAGGCAAGCAACAAGAAGAAAGCGTCGAAGAAGAGCAAGTAGTCGTCGGCGCATAAGAATCGTCGAGACATTTTTCGTGCGAGGGTTTTGCGAGCATGGGCCGACCACGACATTGCTGGCTCGTGAAATCGGAGCCCGACTGCTTTTCGATCGCCGATCTCGCCGCCGCGCCCGGTGGCGCGACCTGCTGGAGCGGTGTGCGCAACTACCAAGCGCGAAACTTCATGCGCGACGGCATGAAGCTCGGCGACGAGGTGCTCTATTATCACTCCAACGCCGAGCCGCCGGCGATCGTGGGCCGGGCCGTGGTGTCGCGCGAAGCGTATCCCGACCACACGGCCTTGGACCCGGCCGACGATCACTTCGACCCCAAGTCGTCGCCCGAGAATCCGATCTGGCAAATGGTCGACATTCGCTATGTCGAGGCGTTTAGCCGGCCGCTGCCGCTCGAGGCGCTCCGCGGCGTGAAGGGGCTCGAATCGATGGAGTTGCTCAAGCGCGGCTCGCGCTTGAGTGTGCAACCGGTGGCGGCCAAGGAGTTCGACATTATTCTATCCTTGGCCCATGCGTCGAACGGCCAATCGCAAAAAGCCCCCTTGCCAAAGTCCGTTAAGCAGAAAGTCGCCAAGCAAAAAGCGGCTGTGCGGGGCGCGGCCAGCGCTCGGCACGGTCCTGACGGCGGACTCGGCTATGCGCGGCGACGACTCGAACTCCGCATCGCGGCGACTCGCTTGGCTCGCAGGCGCCTTCCGGTCGCTCGACGAGGCCGACCTGCGCCGCACGCTGCGCACACATGAAGGCCCGCAACAAGCCGAGCTTACGATCGATGGCCGCCGGCTCGTCAACTTCGGCTCGAACGACTATCTCTCGCTGGCCGCCGATCCGCGACTGATCGCCGCCGCGCGCAAGCGCTCGAAGTGGCCGGTTGCGGCGCCGGAGCGAGTCCGCTCGTGACCGGCCACGGCGCCCACCACGACCGGCTCGAGCGGCGCCTGGCGGAATTCGAACATGCCGAACGCGCGATCCTCTTTCCCTCGGGCTATGCCGCCAATATCGGGGCGATCACGTCGCTCGTCGGCCCGGGCGATGTGATCTATAGCGATCGCAAGAACCACGCCAGTCTGATCGATGGCTGCCGCCTCTCGCGCGCCGAGGTGGTGATCTATCCCCACTGCGACTGGCGCGCCCTAAGGCGGCTGCTGGCGGAGCAATCCTCGCGCGCGGGCCGAAGGCTGATCGTGACCGATGGCGTATTCAGCATGGACGGCGATCTCGCGCCGCTCGATCATCTCGCGCGCTTGGCCGAGCGCCACGACTGCATGACGCTTGTCGACGACGCGCATGGCGCCGGCGTGTTTGGCGCCGGCGGACGCGGAGCTTGCGAGCTGCTGGGTGTCGAGCGGCGGATCGATGTTCGCGTCGGCACGCTCAGCAAGAGTCTCGGCGCCCAGGGCGGGTTTGTCGTGGGCCAACGCCTGCTCATCGACTGGATCATCAACCGCGCCCGGCCCTATGTGTTTTCGACCGCGCTCGCGCCGCCACTAGCCGCCGCGGCGCTCGCGGCGCTCGAGATCATCGAGACGGAGCCCGAGCGGCGGCGCGCGCTGCTTGCCCGGGCCGCGGAGCTGCGCGCCTCGCTCCGGGCCGCGGGCTGGCGACTGCTCGACTCCGCGGGTCCGATCATTCCGCTGGTGGTCGGCGAGGCCGGGGCCACGATGCGAATCGCCCGCCGGCTCGCCGAGACGGGGTTTCTCGTGCCGGGCATTCGTCCGCCCTCGGTGCCCGTGGGCGAGTCGCTGCTTAGGATTAGCCTCTGCTACGACCACACCCGGGCGATGGTGGCGGGGCTAACTGAGGCGCTGGACCGGGCTCGGTCCGACGGATTACTCGGGTCGTGAGGCCCTTGAGCGGCGCCGGTTTGGGCAGGCGGCGTAAAACTTGACGCCCCCCGGGGCTCTACTTATGATCGAGGAGTCGCCTTGGGCCGGTCGGACACCGTGTTTCGACCCCTGTTCGGCGCCCGAGGGCGTCGCACTTTTATCGTCTTTTCCTCTGTTTGCTGGCGCGGATCCAGCGGCGCGACGCTTGCGAAGGCTGATTTTCGGCCGCCGCGGCGCGTTCGCCCCCGATCGAGGTCTATGGGCACGTTCGTCCAGATTGGTCTGCTCGCGGCGATTGTCATCGCCCTCGTCGCCGCGTTCTTGAGTTACAAGACGACGCGGATCTACAACATCGTCATTATGTTCTTTGTGTTCTGCATATCGATCTATTTCGCGTATCTCGCCGCGCGCACTCTCAAGACGCATCAAGCTTGGCGCACCCTGGCGAAAGCCGAGGAAAAAGAGATCGAGAGCCTCGACCTCCAAATTCGCAAGGTGAGCGACGGCGATTTCCTGTCGTCTGGCGCCAAGCCGGTCGGACGCACCGCCGACTCGCCGCCGGGTTCCGAATATAAGGGCCCAAGCATTCGCGAGCTCGAATTGCAATTGCGGGCGCTGGCCGGCGAGCGTGGCGGCTCGTGGCGCGACTTGCAAGTGAATAATATCAAAGCGGCCGACGGAACCGTGAGCCTGAGTATCAACAGCCCCGAGCCGCATGGACTCGTGGAGAAAATGGTCGTGTTCGTGTTTGATGGCGCCCAATATCTGGGCGAATTCAAAGTCACGCGGGCGGATAAGGGCAAGACCGTGGGCTTGGCGCCGAACTTGCCGATGGACGCCTCGGATCTGCGGCATTTGGCGGATAGCAAGGGCGATTGGACCATTTTCCAGACCATGCCGATCGACGATCCCGCGGCGCTCGCCGAGATCAGCGACGAGGAGCGCCGGGCGATGCTGCCCAAAGAGTCGATCGAGGCCATGGCCGACGCGAACCGCAAGCCGCGTAACTACCAGTACCTCTTTCACGAATACAATCAGCGGCGCGTGCTGACCGAGGCGGAGATCGTCGACATCAAGGAGAACATCCCTCGCGTCGAAGGCGCCACCGCCAAGGCGGCCGAGGAGGTTAAGTATCGCGAGCAGGAAAAAGCCGATCTCGAATCGGACCTCAAGAATTTCACGCGCGAGGCAGAGGCGATCACTGTTTACGTGAAGCAACTTCGCGCCCAGGTCGATGTGGCGCGCAATGAATTGAAGGCGGTGTACATGGCCACGCGCGCCGCCGCCGCCAGCGTCACGAAAATGCAGCTCGACGCCGCGGAAAAAATCGATCTGCAAATGGGTCGCGAACAGGCCGCCCTGCCCGCGGCGCCCTGATCGGAGCGCGGAGGTAGACTGGGGCGAATTGGTCGAGTTGCGGCCCCGGAAGCGGCGCGGGTGGCTTGACCCCGCGAAATTTCGCTCTCCACCCGCCGGCCCCCGGACCCTAAGATAGGGTGCTGGGCGGGGCGCTGGGGAGTCGACGCTGCTGCGTGGATTCGAGCGTCCCGGCCGTTCTTCATTTTTTTTGACGGCATTCTTCCATGGGCATCCAAGATCGCGACTATTATCGCCCCGAGGGCGCGGCCGGCTCGCTCAGCATGGTGGCGACGCTGATCCTGATCAATGTCGGCGCGTATGTGGCCAATCTGCTGCTAGGCAATCAGTTTTTCGGTCGGTCGCTCTTCGACTGGATGGAGCTCTCGCCCGACGTGTTCCGCCAGCCTTGGAAGCTCTATGAGCTTCTGAGCTATGGATTCGCCCACGATCCGCACCGGTTGCAGCATCTTGTGTTCAACATGATCGGCCTGTGGTGTTTTGGCGTCGATATCGAGGCGCTGTATGGCCGCATGGAATTTCTGCGGCTTTATCTGGTGGGCGTGGCACTGGGCGGCTTGGCGTTCGTGATTCCCAGCCTTGTGTTCGGACATCAAGACGGCCCGCCGATGCTCGGCGCGTCGGCCGGCATTTTGACCGTGGTGATGTTGTTCGTGCTCAACTTTCCGCAGCGCCGCATTTTACTCATGGGATTCATTCCCATGCCGGCCTGGGCCCTGGGGGTGCTGTTCCTGGTCATGGACCTCTCCGGCGCCTTGAACGCCAATCCCGGCGACCACACGGCGCATGGCGCAGCATCTGGCCGGCGCGGCGTGGGCCTTTGTCTACTGGCGCGGCCGCTTGAACCTCGGCCGCTGGCTGCCGCCGCGGAAGTGGGCGGTCTTCCAAGGGCGCCTTGGCCCGAAGCTGCGCGTCCATGAGCCCGATGCCGACGAGCCGATGGACGACCACGACCTGCGCAAACATGTCGACGAAATCCTGGCCAAGATCAGCCGCTCGGGCGAAGCCAGCCTGACGAAAAAAGAACGCTTGACCCTGGAGCAGGCCAGCCGCCGCTTTCAACGCCGCCGAGGATAAGGCCCGGGGCTCGTCCGCTCCGCGAAACTGGGGCCGGGTCGCTTGAACACGATGACATCGCGAGCAAGGAAGCTTCGCCATGATGGGTCAACCGGCGCCGCGTGTGTTTGGAAAACCTGCCCGCGCTCGCCGTCGCTTCGTCGGCCCGCGGATCGGCTTCGTCGCGTTCATGGCCTTGGCCGGCGCCGGGCTGCTTTGGACCTTGCAAGGACCTCGCTTTTCGGGCGAATCGCGGCTTCGAATCTCGCCCGCGCTGCTCAACTTGGGCCGCGGCGAGCGTCGATCCCCGTCCTCTTCCGACGCCGCGCCGCTCGATAACCGCGACTTTTCCGGCGCCAAGGACGACGAAAATACTCCCGACGACATGGTGTTGATCTCCGGCGGTCGATTCTGGATGGGCGCGTCGCTCGGCGCCGACGACGAATGGCCCCGCCATGAAACGGAACTCGATCGCTTCTGGATCGACGTGCATGAAGTCACTCGGAGCGAATATTCGCGCTTTGTCGCCGCGACCGGATATGCCACCACCGCCGAGCGCGCGGGTTATTCGTGGGTCTTCGATGGCGCGGCGCGTCATTGGCGGCCCACGCGGGGCGCTTCATGGCGCATGCCCAACGGTCATGACACGGCCGCCCTCGACGAACCCGTGACGCAAGTCTCTTGGAGCGATGCCCAGGCTTTCGCCAAGTGGCGGGGCAAGCGGCTGCCGACCGAGGCCGAATGGGAATGCGCCGCCGCGGGCGGGCTCGCCGATGCCGATTATCCCTGGGGCCGGGACCTGCGAACCGAGGGCCGCTACGAAGCCAACTACTGGCAAGGCTGGTTTCCCGATCGTGATTTGGGGAGCGATGGATTTACCGGAGTCGCGCCGGTGCGCTGGTTTCGCGCCAATCGATTCGGTTTGCACGACATGGCCGGCAATGTGTGGGAATGGTGCGCCGATTGGCACGCCTCCGACTATTATCAATACGCGCCGACGCGCAATCCGCGCGGTCCGGCCCAGGGCGAGGCGCGCAGCTCTACGCGGCGGATCCTGGCTGAGCGCCGGAGAACTCGAGCCGCGGGCTCAAGGTGCATGCGCGATCACTTGGCGCCAGGCGTGGCGCGCGAGGATATCGGATTTCGCTGCGCCCGCGACGCCCAACCCTAACGATCCCACGGATTATTCCGGCACGGGGCAAGGGCTGTATTATCGCGCACGGCGAAGTCGGATAAGGCGGATCACGATTCGCGGCGCCGACGGCGATAAAGTCGGGCGAATGTGCATAGCCGCTATTGTTATTCTCCGATTTCGTCGTTTTCACGACCTTGTGCGGGGCGTCGAACGCGTGCCGTTTTTTGCCACGTGCTAGGGTTCATTGTTTCTCAAATTGCTGCCATTGGCGTCGGGCCGTGCTTTAGGTGGAAGCACGTCGCGAAGCGCGAATGCGTTGGTTTATCGAGAATGCATCGACTTCGCGCGATGCATTTGGCCCTCTTGCGCGGAAGGTTCGGGTTTTCGCATGCAATCGTATTCCACCTCGTCGATGTCCGCGGACCCCGCTGCGCTAATGGCGAGCCGCGACGACGCCGGCCTCGCGGCCGTTCCTTGTCTGACGAATGAAGCCCCGGCCCAGCATGCCGAGGTCGCGGCGCTGACCGCCAAATACAATCGCGCCCTCGCCGCGATGCGCCTCGAGATCGCGAGTCGCGAGCAAGCGGTCGCGGCCCTCCGAGGAGCCGAAGAAAAATACCGCAGTATCTTCGAAAACGCCGTCGAAGGCATCTTTCAAACCTCGCCGGGCGGCGCTTATCTGGCCGTGAATCCCTCGCTGGCCCGCATCTATGGCTATGCCTCGCCCGACGAATTGATCCACGGCGTCAACGACATTCAGCGACAGCTCTATGTCGACGACACGCGCCGGCTCGACTTCATCGCGCTCATGCAGATGAACGACACCGTGACCGGCTTCGAGTCGGAAATCTTTCGCAAGAATGGCGAGAAGATCTGGATTTCCGAGAATGCCCGCGCGGTGCGCGACGCCGACGACAACCTGCTTTACTACGAAGGCACGGTCGAAGACATCACCGAGCGCAAGCGGGCCGAGGAGCTGCGCCGTCAGAAAGAAGCGGCCGTGGCGGCCAGCCAGGCCAAAAGCGAGTTTCTGGCCAACATGAGCCACGAGATTCGCACTCCGCTCAATGGCGTGATCGGCATGCTCGAGCTCCTGGGCGGCACCTCGCTCAATCCGGTCCAAGAACGCTATGCCCGCGTGGCCAAGACATCGGCCGACGCGCTCTTGAGCCTGATTAACGACATTCTCGACTTCTCGAAGATCGAGGCCGGCAAGCTCGAGCTCGACCCGATCGACTTCGATCTGCACCTGCTGCTCGAGGACATGACTGAAATCTTCACCCAACGGGCCGAGGCCAAGGGGCTCGAGCTCGCGCTGCATATCTTTGCCGATGTGCCCACGCTGGTGCACGGCGACCCCGACCGGCTGCGGCAAGTGCTGGTCAATCTGGTGAGCAACGCGATCAAGTTCACCGAGCGCGGCGAGGTCGTGATTCGCGCGACGCTCGAAGGCGCCGATAGCGACACGGCCCGAGTGCGATTTTCGGTGCATGACACGGGTATCGGCATTCCGGAAGACCGCCGCGACCGGCTGTTCAAGTCGTTTTCGCAAGTCGACGCCTCGACCACGCGCAAATATGGCGGCACCGGCCTGGGCCTCGCCGTGTCGCAGCGACTGGCCACGCTCATGGGCGGCTCGATTCGGGTGGAAAGCGAAATCGGGCGGGGCTCGATCTTCAGCTTCGACGCAGTGCTCCGCAAGCGGGTCGCCTCGCGGCGGCTGCTCAAGGCGCCACCCGACTTGGCCGGCCTGCGCGTCCTCGCGGTCGACGACAACGCGACCAATCTCGAAATCATCGAAGCCGTGCTGGCCGGCTGGGGCTTCGACTACGACACGGCGCCCGATGGACCCACGGGTCTCGAAAAACTCCGCCAGGGCGTCGAGGAAGGGCGGCCGTTTCGCCTCGCGATTCTCGATATGCAAATGCCCGGCATGGACGGATTCCAGCTCACGCGGCATATCAAGCAGTCGCTCGATTTCTGTCAAACGCCGGTGCTGATTCTCACTTCGATGGGCGAGCATCTTTCGGCGGAGCGCATTCGTTCGCTGGGCCTGGCCGGTTACTTGACGAAACCGGTGCGGCAATCGCGACTGTTCGACGCGATCATCGATGTCGTGTCCTGCCAGCGGCAGCCTTCGATTCGCCCGGCGATCATGCACGTCGATGAAACCCAGCGCCGGGCGGAAACATTGCGCGAGCTCCGAGTGCTCTTGGCCGAGGACAACGATGTGAATCAGCTCGTGGCTTCCGAGATTCTGACCCACGCCGGCTGCCGCTGCGATGTGGTGAACAATGGCCAAGAAGCGGTGGAAGCGCTGCGGAGCAAGGTCTACGACCTCACGCTCATGGATTGCCAAATGCCGGTGCTCGATGGCTTCGAAGCCACGCGACAGATTCGCCACGAGGAACGGGCCGGCGCCATGGCCCGCAAGGACTCGCCCACGCCGATCATCGCTCTCACGGCCAACGCCGTGAAAGGCGATCGCGAACGTTGCCTCGCGGCGGGCATGAACGGCTACGTGACCAAACCGGTGCAGCCGCAAGAGCTGCTCAACGCGATTGTCGAAGCGGTCGTGGCGAACCGCGGCGGGGAACGACTGGTTCAAGGCGACGCGCCGCGGATATCCGCCACGGAACCGCCGAACACGGCGCCGCCGGCGAAGGACGCCCCCGCCGCTCCGATCGCCACCACGGTGTGCGCCGACGACGATGCCCCGCCGATTCATTTCGAGGAGTTGCTCGCGCGGTGCGTGGGCAATGCCGAATTCTGCGCGCGAATTCTCGACAAATTCTCGCGTCGCTCGGTCGAGCAAGTAGAGGAGCTGCGCGAAGCGACGCGCAGAGCGCGACGCGAGCGAACTCAAGCTCAAGGCGCATGCGCTCAAGGGCGTCGCCGCCAATCTATCGGCCGAGCGGCTCCGCCAACTTGCCGCGTCGCTCGAGGATTCGGCCGGCGAGGATAACTGGGAATCGCTCGGCGCGCTGGTCGAGCGGATCGCGGTGGCAGTCGACCGCTGTCGCGAATTCATCGCGCGTCCCACGGCTTGAGGAAATTTGGCCCCCAGGGCGCCTTGATACGGCGCGTGACCCAATAGAACCCATGAAAGCAGCCGCGGCTGCCGGCAACTAGATCATAAAAGCCCATGAAAATTCTCATTGTCGACGACGACGAAATCTCGCTCGAATTGCTGGCGAACACCCTGGCCGCCGCGGGCCACGAAGTGATCACCGCCAACGACGGCGCGAAGCGCCTCGATGTGCTCGCCACCGAGCCCTGTCGCATGGTCATCTCGGACTGGGACATGCCCGAGGTCGACGGCATCGAGCTTTGCAAGCGGCTGCGCGATGGAGAGTCATCGGGCTATGTCTATGTGATCCTGCTCACGAGCCACGACGGCAAGCAAAAGATCGTCGAAGGCATGTCGGCCGGCGCCGATGACTTCATCACCAAACCGTTCGATCCGCAAGAGCTCTTGGTTCGCATCCGGGCCGGCGAGCGAGTGCTCTCGCTGGAAACTCGGGACATGGCGATTTTCGCGATGGCCAAACTCGCCGAATCGCGCGACGCCGACACCGGCGCCCATCTCGAACGGGTGCGCTCTTACTCGCAGTTGCTCGCCAAGGAACTTTCCAAGCTGCCGAAGTTCGCTGGCCAGATCGACGCCAAGTTCATCAAGCTCATTTACCTCACCAGCCCGCTCCACGATATCGGCAAAGTGGGCGTGCCCGACAGTGTGCTCTTGAAGCCGGGCCGGCTCACGCCCGAGGAGTTCGAGATCATGAAGCAGCACACGGTGCTCGGCGCCCGAACCCTGGGCGAAGCGCTCGAGGAATATCCCGAGGCGACATTCTTGCGCATGGCATGCAACATCGCCGCCACGCACCACGAAAAATTCGATGGCAGCGGCTACCCGCTGGGCTTGGCTGGGCAGGATATTCCGCTCTGCGGCAGAATCGTGGCCGTGGCCGATGTTTACGACGCGCTCACCTCGAAGCGGTCGTACAAAGACGCCTTTTCGCACCGCACGGCGCGCGACATTATTCTGAACGGCTCGGGAAGCCACTTCGACCCCGACGTGGTCGATGCTTTTCTGGCGGTCGAGGACGAATTTCAATCGATTCGGGCGCACTACGCGATGGAGCACATGGCCGGAGCCTGAAACTCGTGGCGTCGAGTAGTGCGGGCCGAGCGGTTGCGGAGGCATTTTGCCCGAAATAAGATGAACTTCAGGCGTTCAGGGGTTGCTGCCTGTTTGGCAGGCGCCCTCCGGTCCCGTCGTTCGCCCCAAGAGTGCTGGCCGGTATTCCTTGACTTGGGCTCGTGTGATATAAGCTTTTCTGTCGATTGAACTTAATAGCAAGCGTCGGTGCGATTCGCCGGCTTGGCAAACGATCGGCGCGAAAATTGCTATATGGTCTTTCCGAAGGGAACCTTTGCCGAGAACGGCTAATGCGGTCGATTTTCCGCGTCGCCGGATTGATTTCCCCCCTTGCCCATTCGTTGAGCGCTACGATGCGACTGGCCGACCCCTCGATTCTGATTACCGACGACGACCGTCAGTTTCGGGAGACGCTGCGGTCGGTGTTCGAGGGCGCGGATTTCGCACGCTCTTGGCCGAAAACGGCGAGGAAGCGCTCGAGGTGATCTTGAGCCAGGATGTGCATCTCGTGCTGCTCGATATGCACATGCCGCGGCTCACCGGGCTCGAAACCATCCAGCGGGTCAGGCAACTGCGGCTCCGGCTGCCGTGCATTTTGCTTTCGGCCGGCCTCGACGAAGTGCTTGTTCGCGAGGCCCAGTCGGCCGAGGCGTTTTCGGTGCTCTCGAAGCCGATCACGCGACATCAACTAACCAGCGTGGTCTGCCGCGCTTTCGAGCGCACTTACAACTGGAATGTGGCCCAGGGACTCGCTTGGCCCGCCGATGGCGACACCCAATCCACCCGCGATCCGTGACGCCGCGGGCAACAAGCTAAGGTCGCGGGCAACAGGTTCCCGTTCCGAGCCGGGCCACTTGTATCGGCAACTGCACGTGTCGGCAACTACACCGGCAGCGGCATGTCGCTCGACTGGGCCAGGAGCTCGCGATATCGAAAACGCGAATCATAGGCGACCCAGCCGAGATAGAAGTTCAGCGACACCGACGCCAAGAGCAATGTCACGGTGAAGATCAAAGTCGGCCAGGGCTTTTCCACCGGCTCCGGCGCCCGGGTCGCCGATGCCATGTTCCCATTGTCGACGCGTTCGCCCGGATTGCTATAGCCGCGGCCGCCCGCGCCATTGTTCAGATTCTGGCCGTTCATCGTCGGCCCGTTCGGGTTGGGGCCGAAATTGTTGCCGCTCGGGGCGAAATTGTTGGGAAACTGCGGCGTCGTGGCATTCAGGCCACGATCGAACTCCGAAGGCCGATTGGCTTCGTGGGCCGACGCCAACATCGAGCCGGCGCCCATCGCATTGAGATCGCCATCGCGGCCGCGTGTCGCCATTTCGCCGGGCGTGAGATGTGGCTGCGAGGTGTTGTCGCCCGCGAGCGAGCGGCCCGGGGCGTTGGGGTCATCAAGGGCGCGGCTGACCGCGTCGCGTTCCTTTTTGCCCAGCGGACCCGTGGCCGAGTCGAGACTTGGGCCGGCGCCATTGTTCGCGCCCGTCGCCGCGCCGGCCAAAGCGCCACCCGCCGCCGAAGCGGCGCCGAGCGGAAAGTCGGTCGTGGGCGCCGGACCATTCGGGCCATTGGGCGCGCTCGGGTTGCTTGGCCCCGGACCGCCGCGCGGGCTACCCGCGGGCGCGCCGTTGCCGGGCGGCGGACCCAGTGGAATCACGGACCCAGGCGCTATGGTTGCCGGCATCGAGCCGCCGGGCGCGGTTGGACCGGCCGGAGTCGCTGAAACTGGCGGCGTCATTCCGGGCGGCAAGCCGGTTGCTGGCGGCGCGCTCGCCGCCGCGGCGCCAGCTCCAGCCGCCGTGGGCGCGGCGGCGCCGGCCGCGTTTTGGCGAGGAAGCTTGCCGGAGCCCACGGTCACGCGAAAACTCCGCACATCGAGGCCCGCGGGAATCGTGCTCAGCAGGTCTTGTTTCTTGAGCAGCGTGTCGACCAAATCGGGTTCGATCTGCAGGATGTATTCCACGCCACCCTCGGGCAGCGGCACCCAGCCCACATCGATTCCCACGGTCGACGCGGCGATCATCAGCACCAGTGCATTCATCGATCCGATTCCTTAAGACAAAGCAAGCCGGGACCTTCCTTCGTTATCTCTCGGCGCGGCGCGAATGTAAAGCGAGAACGACGCGATTCCAGGGCCAATCATTGTTCTAGTCTAGCGGAAGTCTCCCGCGTAGGATGAGTGTGTACGTGCGTCCACTCACCTTTATTCTGCTGGAGATGCTTGCATGGCGACTGCCGAAGCAACGAGTCTGCTCGATTTCTTGTCGCGGATTCCCGATCCTCGTGGGCGGCGGGGGCGACGCTTTTCGCTCTCGGCCATGATGGCCACCGTGGTTTGCGGAATCCTTTGCGGCCACCGAGGTTACAAGGCGATCGCCGATTGGATCGCGTCGCAGGACCGAAAAATCTGGTGGTTGCTGGGCTATTGGCGCAAGCCTCCTTGCGCCAATGCCTTCCGTGATCTGATCCTGGCCCTCGACCCCGTGATTTTAGAGCAGTGCGTGCGAGAATGGGTCGAGTCGCAACTGGGCGAGGTTGTGGATGAGGCAAAGTTGTCCGCCGTCGCGATGGATGGCAAGTCCCTGTGCGGAGTGCTGAACGCGCACGGACGGACGGCCCATCTGCTGTCCTTGTACGACCAAGAAACCGGCTATGTCTTGAGTCAGATGGAAGTCGATGGCAAGACCAACGAGATCACCGCCGCGCCGGAACTCTTGGAAACGATCGTCTTGAAAGGCCGCGTCATCACGGGCGACGCCCTGCTGTGTCAGCGCGAGATCTGCCAGAAAATCATCGACGGCGGCGGGCATTATCTCCTGGTGGTCAAAGACAATCAGCCGACTCTAATGCAGGCCATCGCCGCCGAGTTCGAGCCGGCCTTTTCCCCCCTATAACGAGAAGCAACGCCAATCCCATCTCGATGTCGCCGAAACGTTGAACAAGGGACACGGCCGGCGAGAACATCGCTCTCTGCAAGCTTCGACCCGGTTGGCGAAGCACTTGGATTGGCCCGGCCTGGAGCAGGTCTGCCGACTCGACCGCACGACCTGGCGCAAGGGCATTCAGACCCACGAAGTGGCGTATGCCATTTCCAGCGCCACGACCCAAAGGCTCGGCCGCCGACCTGCTGGGCTGGTGGCGCGGGCACTGGGGCATCGAAAACAAGTCCCACTGGGTTCGCGACGTGGTTCTGGGCGAGGACGCCTGCCGAATCCGCAAGGGCAGCGCGCCCCAGGCGTTCAGCACGCTCCGCAATGCGGGCCTTACCCTCCTACGATCGCTAGGATGCACCCAAATCGCCCAAACTCTGCGAGAAAACGCCGCCCGAGTCGACCGCCTCCTCACCAGACTCGGCATCTTGAAAGAATGAGCGACCCTGGACGCGATTCGCCGGAACCGCCGGAACCCCCCGAACCTCCGAAACGGCCCGAGGACAATTGCCGCCGCCACTCGCCCGTCGCGGCTCTTGACGGACCCCGGGGTTGCTCGGGTATCACTAAAGGCTTTCCCAGCCTCTGCCTGGCGGGGCTTGGCGGGTGGGCACGCCGCCTGAGCGGTAGCTTGCCTTTTGGAGCGCCGTTTTCCTTTTTTCCGCGAGCCGATGATGTCGAAATTCCGCGTGTTGCTGACCGACCGCGCTTGGCCGGACCTGTCGATCGAGACCCAAGTGCTGGCCAATGTCGGGGCTGAGATCGTGACGCCGCCGGCGATCGACGCCGCCACGCTCATTCGCGAAGCGCCCCAGGCCGATGCGATCATGACCAACTGGGCCCGCGTGACGCGCGAGGTGATCGTGGCCGCCCAGCGGTGCCGCATCATCAGCCGCATGGGCATCGGGCTCGATAATATCGACGTGGCCTTCGCCACCGAGCAAGGCATTCCCGTGACCAATGTGCCCGACTACTGTCTCGATGAAGTGGCGGAGCATGCCCTGGCCCTGCTGTTGGCGCTCGGTCGCAAGGTGGGGTTTTTTCATCAGCAAACCAAGGCGGGCATCTACGATCTGGCCGCCGGTCCGGTCATGGAACGCATCTCGGGCCAAACGCTCGGCATTGTCGGCCTCGGCGCCATTGGTTCGCGGCTAGCCGCGCGTGCTCAAGCGATTGGCCTGCGCGTGCTCGCCACTTCGCGCGCCGTGCGTCCCGCGCCGGCGGGAGTCGAGTGGCGCTCGCTCGATGAACTGCTTCAGTTGAGCGATTATGTTTCGCTGCATGTGCCGGCCACGCCCGAAACCAAGCACTTGATGAACCGCGACACATTTGCCCTGATGAAGCCCACGGCCTATCTGATCAACACCAGCCGGGGCGCGTTGGTGGAAAACGCCGCGCTGATCGAAGCGCTCGCTTCCGGCCGGCTCGCCGGGGCGGGGCTCGATGTGCAAACTCCCGAGCCGCCGAATCTTTCCGAAGCGCCTTGGAACGACCCGCGCGTGATCGTCACCCCGCATGCGGCGTTTGTCTCGCGGCAGTCGCTCGCCAATTTGCGGGCGCGCTCGGCGCACAGGTAGCCGCGCGTCTCACGGGCGACACTCCGGAAAACGTGGTGAACCCCCAGACGCTCGTGGCCAAAAAAACGGCCGCGGCGCACTGAGAATCATTGGCGAGCGATGGAGCGCTGAAAAACGCACGAAGAGCGATCGCCCGGCGGCGGCGCTTCCGTCAGCGTGGCCGCATATATCGCAGTCGCTCGCGCGGCGAGAAGTGTTCGATCGCATAGCGCAGCGATGTGCGTGGCATCCGCGGATAATGCGTTTCGAGAAATGCGACGAGCGTGGCGCGATCGCGCTTGCCGACTTCGCGCAGCATCCAGCCGATGGCTTTGTGAATCAAATCGTGGCGATCGTCGAGCAGAAGCTTGGCGATCGCGAGCGCGTCGGCGAAATCGTCGCGGCGAATAAAAGCGAGTGTCGCCACGATGGCGATTCGCCGCTCCCAGAGCTGCTTCGAGCGCGAGGCGGTACAGCGGGCGGCGATCGCGCGTCGCGAGCCAAGCGCCCAGCAATTGCGGAGCCGAGGCGTCGACCAAGTCCCAGTTGTTCACATGCGCGAGGCCGGCGCGGTAGATCGCCACCATTTGCCGCTCGACCGACCCGCCGCGCGACGCCTTGAGAATCATGATCTGCAAAGCGGTGAAGCGGCATTCATGAATCGGCGACGCTAGCAGCCGCGCGATTTCCCCATCGGCGAGCCCGGCATGTCGCTTGGCGAGTTTGCGCAAGACGGGAACCCGCACGCCAAGAAATGTGTCGTGTTCGGCATATTGCCCCGGGCCTGTCTTGAAAAATCCGGCGAGAAATCTCGCTGTTTTGGGATCGCCCAGCGTCTGGATTTCAGCTACCACATCGACGGCCAGACGTGGTCGTTCCGAAGAAGGGTTGTCCACGGGCGAATAATCCTGGGGAGACCCGGAGGGGGCAATGGCGTCGCCCGGCGGTTCCGTCGCCGGGGCCACATAGCGGTTGTTCTTGAATTTGTCGTCAAGGCCGACGCGCTGGAAAGCGCGCGATGATACCATGAAGCGCGGAGTGACCACAGACGGTTCGATAGGGAACAAGCGACCGCGGGCGCCAATGCATAACACGATCACGCCGAACAGGGAATACGCCGCGCCGGCCGGCTCGCTCGGAACTCGGCGCGAGCGGTGGGTGCTGCTGGTGCTCGCCGCGGCGCAGTTCACGAACTTGGTCGACTTCATGGTGGTGATGCCGCTCGGGCCCGACATGATGTCTTCGCTCGGCATCGATCCCGGGCAATTTGGGCTGATCGTGTCGGCCTATGCGTTCGCGGCCGGCGTCGCGGGGCTGGTGGGCGCGGCGTTCATGGATCGCTTTACCCGCAAGGCGGCGTTTATCACGCTCTACACGGGCTTCATGATCGGCACCCTGCTATGCGGGCTCGCGCCGACCTATGCCACGCTGCTCGCGGCGCGAATCGTCACCGGGGCGTTTGGCGGAGTGCTCGGCGGTTTGTCGATGACGATCATCGGCGATGTGTTTCCCGAGCATCGCCGCGGCCGGGCGACGGGAGTGCTGATGTCGGCGTTTTCCTTGGCCAGCGTGGTCGGGGTGCCCGCCGGGATCGAGCTGGGCCAGGCCTGGGGATGGCATGCGCCGTTCTTGGTGTTGGCCGCGCTCGGTTCGCCGGTGCTTTTACTGACGGCCTGGGCGATGCCGACCTTGCCGCCGCACCGAGCCGAGGGCCCGCGGCGGCGCCCCTTGCGCATGATTTTCGAAACGCTCACGCTGCCCACGCATCTCAAGGCCTTCGCGCTCATCATCACCATCATGCTCGGCAGCTTCGCCGTGATTCCCTATGTGAGCACATATTTGGTGCGGAATGTCGGCGTGAGCGAAGTCAATCTCAAGTGGGTGTTCGTCACCAGCGGACTCTGCGCCGTTTACCGCGCCCCTGGTCGGCCGCATGGCCGATCGCTTCGGCAGGATTTGGGTTTATCGCGTGGCGGCGCCGGTGTCGGCCGCGTTGATGGTCGTGATCACCCAATTGCCGCGCGTGGGGTTGCCGCTGGCCGTGGTCGCGGTGGCGGGCCTGATGGTGGCCAATTCCAGCCGCATGATCGCGGCCATGGCCCTGGTGACGGATAGCGTCGAGCCGGCGCGACGGGGCGGCTTCATGAGCGCCAACTCGTCGATGCAGCACATCGCCACCGGCCTGGGCGCCTTTCTCGGCGGCCGAATCCTAGGCCAATCCGCCACGAACGAGCTCACGCACTACGGCATCGTGGGCGTGATCGGCTGCATCGCCACGCTGCTGAGCATCTACCTGGCCGGTCGGCTACGACCGCTCGGCTCCACGCACGCGATCAGCGCCGCGGAAAGCGTGGGCGCCGCGGCCGAGGCCACGACCGACACCGGCGACTGGGCCGGCATGCCATGACAGCGCGGCGCCGCGACGCGTCTGGCATGCGCTTCCATCGCAGCCGCGCCGCCTTCCGACCCTCGCGCTTCGCTTGCGTTGTTCGGCGCCGGGCGGATACATTGCGGCAGGGCAGGGCGGATCGCCTATTTCACGCAGCGCGGAATCTTATCCTGTGGTAGACCTGACGCCTCCCGGTGGGCTCGATGGCTTTCTCGGCACGCGGGCATCGCTGATGCTCGATGTCGTGTTTCTGGCGATGTTCCTGGTCATTCCGCTGCTCGGCGCGAGTGTTTGGCTCGTGAAATACCGCCGCCGCTTCGCGTGGCACAAGCGAATTCAACTCGCGCTCGCCGCGGTGCTGGCCGCAACCGTGGCGCTCTTCGAGCTCGACATGCGCCTGAATGGCTGGCGACACCGCGCTCGCCTCGCCCTACCATGGCCGCGACGGCCAAATCGATTGGGTGCTCATCGCGCTCTATGTGCATCTGCTGTTCGCGGTGAGCACCGCCTTGCTCTGGACGATCGTCACGGTACGCGCCCTGCGCGATTTTCCTGCCCCCCCAGCGCCCAGCCGCCACAGCGCCTGGCATGTGCGCTGGGGCAAAATCGCCGCCATCGACATGCTGCTAACCGCGCTCACCGGCTGGATGTTTTATTATCTCGCCTTCGTGACGCGCTGATTGCCGGAGCGTGCTCCGTGTGGCGAAAAGTCAACATCGCGGCGGAAAGCGGCGGTACTTTCGCATTAGGCGGCCCTTGAGATGGCCGGCCGGCCCGGGAAACCGGCTCGAATCTGGGCCATCGCGCGCGGCGAAACCCTTGAATCGAGCTAGACTTGATTTCGAGGGATTGGTCTCCGTGGCCGATCGCCCGTTCCGTTGCGACCGCACTCGGCTTGCTCTTCGGCAAAGAAGGCGGGGATGGGAGCGAAAACACAATCGCGGACAGGTCTCAACGACTCTCCAAACGCTCACCGGCGAGTGCGTTTTGTCTCGGGCGAATTTCTTTCTTGGGGTTGATGGGAGGGGATCGCCATGAAAAAACTTGTCCTGCTAATGGTCATTGCCTCGCTGTGCCGGATCGCAAATTCACAGCAAATTAAAAGCACGCCGATCTGGCCGCCAGCGACCAAAAACACGCTCAAGAAGCCCAAGCATCACATCGAGACCGACGACGAGAAACGCATTCGTCTGGTCAAGGAGCGCGACGCCGCCACGCAGCGGGCCCGCGCGGAGTACAAAGCGAAGCTGCGCCGAACGAGAATCGGAGGAAATGTCCCAGATCATGCCCAACGGAACCTACGACGCGGTTCATGGCGTGTTCACCCCGGCGGGTCAAACGCCTCCGATCTGGATCACCGACCCGAAAACGGGACTGCAAGTGCCGGAATATGTGCGCAATCGTTTTTCACCGCTGGCTGTGCCATAGACAGCCGCTCGACCCTTGCTGGCCGCCCATGCGCGGCGCCAATCGCGCCAGGCGACGCGGCGGAGCAAGAGCCGCGAGCAATGCGGCTCGGCTAATCGCGGATTTTCTTCGTCGCGCCCGGCGAGCCCGTCGCGGTAAATTGTTGTCCCGCCGTCGCGGGTCGCTTCAGGTCGCTTCGTTTCCCGCCGCGCCATGTTGCGGGTGCAACCGTGGATCAGGCCGCACGGCGATGCGGTTGATGGCGCTCAGGAACGCCTTGGCGCTCGCCTCGACGCTATCGGTCGAAGTGCCGCGGCCGCGGTGGATTTGACTGTCATGCACCAATTCCACGTTGACCTCGGCCTGCGCGTCTTTGCCCACCGTGACGGCTTGCACCCGAAAATCGCGGCAGACCGCCGTCACGCCGGTAAGCTGCTCGATCGCCAGGAAGATCGCGTCGATCGGGCCATCGCCGCAGTGCATGTCGGCCGAATGGTCTTCGCCGTGGCGCCGGAGGCGGAGAGTTACCTTGGGTGATTGGCCGGTGCCGGTCGTGACTTGATACGAGACGAACGACCAAGTTTCATCGGTGTCGTGAATCTGCTGATCGATCAGGGCGGCGATGTCGCCATCGTAGATTTCTTTTTTCTTATCGGCCAGCAGCTTGAACTGCTCGAACACGCTTTGCAGTTGCCCGCCCGAGAGATGGTAGCCGAGCGCCTTGGCCCGATCGGCGAGCGCGGCCCGGCCGCTATGTTTGCCGAGCACGAGATCGGTCTTGGCGAAGCCGACATCCTCGGGCCGCATGATTTCGTAGGTGGTGCGTTCCTTGAGCATGCCGTCTTGATGGATGCCGGCCTCGTGGGCAAAGGCATTGCGGCCGACGATCGCCTTGTTGCGTTGCACTTGAATGCCGGTGATGTTCGACACCAGCCGACTCGTGGGCACCAGACGCTGGGTGACGATGCGCGTGTCGGCGTCGTAGTAGTCGCCGCGCGTGCGGAGGGCCATCACCACTTCCTCGAGCGCGCAGTTGCCGGCCCGTTCGCCGATGCCGTTGATCGTGCATTCGATCTGGCCCGCGCCGTTTTCGATTCCCGCCAGACTATTGGCCACGGCGAGGCCGAGATCGTCGTGGCAGTGCATGCTAATGACCGCCTTGTGGATGTTGGGCACGCGGTCCACGAGGTTCTTGATCACCGCGCCCATGTGGGCCGGCGTGGCGTAGCCGACCGTGTCGGGAATGTTCACCGTGGTGGCGCCGGCCCGGATCGCGGTTTCGACCACTTGGCAGAGGAAATCGGGCTCGGTGCGGGCGGCGTCCTCGGGCGAGAACTCGATATTGTCGCAGTAGCCCGCGGCGCGGCGAACGCTCGATTCGGCCCGGGCCAGAATCTCGTCCTTATCCATCTTGAGCTTGAACTGGCGATGGATGGCGCTAGTGGCCAGAAACACATGGATGCGGGCCGACTGGGCATATTTGAGCGCTTCCCAGGCCCGATCGATGTCGGCGTCGCTCGAGCGGGCGAGTCCGCAGATGGTGGCGCCGCGGATGGTTCGGGCGATCTGCCGCACGGCTTCGAAGTCGCCGGGCGAGGCGATCGGAAAACCGGCTTCGATCACATCGACGCCCAGGTCGACCAGCGCTTGGGCGACTTCCATTTTCTCGGCCAGATTCATGCTGGCGCCGGGCGATTGCTCGCCGTCGCGCAGCGTGGTGTCGAAGATGATGACATTTCGCTTCTGTGCCATGGGATTGCTCGAAGTATTCTTCTTTGGGGGTGATGAGTTGCCGGGAAATCGACACCTGACCGCGGCTTTCGCATGACCGCGGCTTTCGCATGACCGCGGCTCTCGCACTACCTCGGCTCGCGCACCACCGCGGCTCTTGGGGCGGATAACGAAAAAACCCCAAGGCTTGGCGGCCCTGGGGTTTCGTTTTGAGTGTCGCGAGGCGATGCGCAAAAACCCTAGGGCCGGCCGAAGTTCGGCGACAAAAGCAACAAGGGCAAAAGGCAAATCGTGTGCATGGGACCCGAATTATGTTGAAGAACCCGCAGCTTGCCTCCGACAGCGCGCATGCGCCGCGTGACCCAGTCCATGCTCTTGACTCTACCGCGATCAAGAGCGGTGGTCAAGAGAATTGGTTCGCACGCCGCCGACAAAATCCTTGGGGCGCATGCCGCCGGTCGCCATGCCGCCAACGGTTTGACTGTCGCCGCGCGCGACAATTCCCAATTCCGCGTCGCGCGTCGCCTACATGCCCACGCTTGCGTGGGCATGCCACACAGTCGCCAATCGATGGCTGTCCGCCAATCCGTGTGCGGAGAATGCGTCGCCGACCGTTGGCTCGGTTGAGCACATTGTGCAAATGGCCCGCTCGTCGGCGACTGGTGGTCGAGGCATGCCCGCCAGCCTAGCACGGCCGCCAACGCAATCAATCACTCCTGACTCCTGGGAATTTCAGCGGTCTGTCATTCCGTTGAAATAAACCCTCGTGGCTTATTTCAACCTCGCCAAGCACGCGGCAAAGCTGCGTGCGGCTCGCAAAATAGCGACTTGCGTCGCTATTTTGCGATCGCATCCATGCGATCTAGCAGCCCGCTGAATAAATCAACGGGCTGCTGTAACGCCGAGCCGGAACCGGCGGCGGGCGGCGGCCCCGGCCGATATTTTTCTGGGCAACCGAGACCGTTTCGGTATCATGGTTCGCGACAAGCCCGCCTGAATTCCAAAGTCGCCTCACTTGAATCAGGCCTCGCATCCCCATCGCCTCGCACGGTCATTAGGAACCCCGACATGAGATACGTTGCCTATTCCATCGCGATCCTCGCCGCCTCGCTGCTCGTCGCGCCCCTGTTTGCCGCCGAGATGGCGACGCATCGTGATTTGCCCTATGCCGAGCCGACGAACCCGCGGCGGACTGTCGATATTTATGCTCCGAAAGACGGCAAGGACCATCCGATCGTGTTTTGGATTCATGGCGGCGGCTGGGAGCAGGGCGACAAGCGCGACGTGCAGAGCAAGCCGCGGGCGTTTGTCGACAAGGGATTCATTTTCGTCTCGATCAATTACCGCTTGGCGCCCGAGGCCACGATCGGGCAAATGGCCGGCGATGTGGCGAAGGCGATCCGCTGGACATGCGATCGGGCCAAGGACCACGACGGCGATCCGAAGGCGATCTTTGTCGGCGGCCACTCGGCCGGGGCCCAATTGGCGGCGCTCGTTTGCACCGATGACATGTATCTAAAAGCCGAAGGGCTGCCGCTCTCGATCGTCAAAGGCTGCGTGCCGGTCGACGGCGACACCTACGATGTGCCGCTCCAAATCGCCACCGAGCCGGCGAAAAGCGCCGCCAGCCACGCGCGAAAGTTTGGCGCCCCCGACGATCAAAAGGCCCTCTCGCCCGTGACGCACGTCGCGAAGGGCAAAAACATCCCGCCATTCTTGATCCTGCACGTGGCCGACAATCCGCTCACCACGAAGCAGGCCGAGCGGCTGGGCGCCGAACTCCAAGCCCACGGCATCGCGGCCGCACGGATCGCCGCCGCCGGCAAAAACCACGGCACGATCAACTCCGACCTGGGCCTTCTCGACGACCAACCGACACAGGCGTTATGGAAATTCATGAACGAGGCCTTGAAGACCTCGAAGTAGAATCAGGACGCTTAAAACGGAAAATGTCGGCCCCCCCTCCAATCGGTCGCATTGTGTTACCGACGCTCGACAAGCTCGATCGCGCGTGCGGGCGGCGCTTGTCAACAGCCGCGCATCGCGTTAACTTGAAATCAACGGGAGCTCCGCCGCCGTGGGCGGTGGCCCTTGCGCGGATGCTGGGCGATGCCCCCAATGGCGGCGAGATTCGGCCCGGGCATTCGACGCGGATCGCCCGAACGATTGATCCCGCCGGGGCGGTTCAATAAATCGAAGGCGGCGTGGCTGGCTTCCCCCCCGTCGGAATACTTCATGGTTTTTCTCCCCGTGCAATTTGTCCGTCGTGCGACCGAATGCCTTCGGCTTTTTGTCGTTCTCCGGTTCATTTCTCTCGCAACGCGTTTTCCAAGGACGGTGGCATGATCGCCGGCGCCAACGATACTCCGAGCCATTCTTCCGCCAGCCAGGCCGCGGCGGCGCCCGGCGCCGAAAGGTCGCCCGAGAGCCGGATCGTCATTACCGGCATCGGCCTCACGGCGCCCAATGGCAATAATCTCGCCGAGTTTCGCGAGAGCTTGCTCGCCGGCCGGAGCGGAGTGACTGCCTATGACATTCGCTATGTCGGCCAGACCGTGGCCGGCATCTGCAATTTCGACGAGCTCCGCCATCAGAACCGCAAGGACCTGCGCCGCGGCACTCGCGCCGGCAGCGTGGCGATCTACTGTGCCCGCGAGGCGATCGCCGATTCGGGCGTCGACTGGGCCAATGTCGACAAATCTCAGGTCGGCGTTTATGTCGGCGTGACCGAACACGGCAATGTCGAGACCGAAAACGAAATTTTCGAGCTCAAGAGCTTCGACTACGACACGAAATTCTGGTCGCATCACCATAACCCGCGCACCGTGGCCAACAATCCGGCGGGCGAAATCTCGCTGAACCTGGGCATCACCGGCCCGCACTACACGATCGGCGCCGCCTGCGCCGCGGGCAACGCCGGCCTGATCCAAGGGGCCCAAATGCTGCGGCTGGGCGAATGCGATCTGGCCCTAGCCGGCGGAGTGTCGGAGAGTGTGCGCACTTTCGGGATTTTCGCCAGTTTCAAAAGCCAGGAGGCGCTCGCTTCGCACATCGACCCGGCCAAGGCCAGTCGGCCGTTCGACGTGAATCGCAACGGCATCGTGGTCTCCGAGGGCGGGGCGCTGGTGGTGCTCGAGCGGCTGAGCGACGCCCGCCGCCGCGGGGCCCGCGTTTATGGCGAACTGGTCGGCTACGCCATGAACAGCGACGCCAGCGACTTCGTGTTGCCCAATCCGGCGCGGCAGGCCGAGTGTGTCCGCCTGGCGCTCAAGCGGGCCGGCGTCGGACCCGAGCAGATCGATATCGTGAGCACCCACGCCACGGGCACCGGCCTGGGCGATGTGCAGGAATGCGCGGCCCTCAGGAGCGTGTTTCAAGGCAGCGAGCGGACCCTGTTCAACAACGCTAAAAGCTTTATCGGCCACACGATGGGCGCTGCCGGGGCGCTCGAACTGTGTGGCAATTTGCCGGCCTTCCAAGACCGCGTGTGCCACGCCACGGTCAATGTCGACGAGCTCGACCCCGAGTGCCATTTGGACGGATTGGTGCTCAACCAGCCTCGCGAAACTCGCGGCGTCGAGTATATTCTGAACAATTCGTTCGGCATGCTCGGCATCAATTCGGTGGTGGTCATCAAACGCTACTGACGGTCCCGCTTCGGCGGCTCGCGAGTTTGCCCGAGCGAACCACGATTCGCCGTCCGGCCGAGCCCGCCGCGCGGACCCAAACGCCACGGCATCAGAAGCCCTCGCGCCGGCGGTCGGTACAACCGATTACTTCCGAATCACCCACAGCCTTCAACGCGGAGACCCTTCGGGCATGACACCTGCCGAGATTAGAGAAGCCGTGAAAGACATCCTCAGCGATATCGCGCCGGAAGAGGACCTCGGCAATTTGAAGGACGACGTTTCCTTCCGCGAGCAACTCGAGCTCGACAGCATGGACTTTCTCGATATCGTGATGGAGCTCCGCAAGCGTTACCGAGTGCAAGTGCCCGAGGAAGACTACACGGCCCTGGCCTCGATGCAAAGCACGGTAAACTATCTCGAACCGCTGATGAAAGACCTGTGAGGCCGAGCCCGGCGCCGCGCCGGCCGGGGTCTCGAAAGAGCCCCGGGGAACGGGACCGCGGCGGATTGCATATGACCTACGACGCGATCATTATCGGCGCGGGCATGTCGGGACTGGCCGCCGGCATTCGCGCTGCTTACTTCGACCAGCGGGTTTGCATTCTCGAGCGGCACACGACCATCGGCGGGCTCAATTCGTTTTATCGCCAGGGTGGGCGCAATTACGATGTCGGGCTGCACGCCGTGACGAATTTCACGCCCAAAGGCGCCAAGAAAGGCCCGCTCGCCCGGCTGCTCCGGCAACTCCGCTTCAACTGGGACGACTTCTCGCTCTCGCCGCAGCTCGGCTCGGCGATCATGTTTCCGGGTGTGACGCTCGAATTCGACAACGACTTCGAGCGACTGCGGAGCGAAGTGGCGCGGCATTTCCCCGGGGAGCGCGACAACTTCAATCGCCTGGCCGCCAGCATTCTCGACTACGACGAGCTCGATAACCTGCCCGATGGCCGCTCGGCCCGACAGGTTCTCTCGCAACACCTCGGCGACCCGCTTTTGAGCGAAATGATTCTCGCGCCGCTGATGTACTACGGCAACGGCCGCGAGCACGACATGGATTTCGCCAGCTTCTCGATCCTGTTTCGCGGCATTTACATGGAAGGCTTTGCCCGCCCTTGGGCCGGAGTACGGCTGATTCTCAAGAATCTCGTGCGCCGTTTCAAGGAGCTCGGCGGCGAGCTGCGGCTGCGAGCCGGAGTTCAGAGGCTGCACGTGGTCGATGGCCGGGTCGCCGGCGTGGTGCTCGACGATGGCAGCGAGCTCGAGGCCGAGCGAGTGCTGTCGAGCGCCGGCTGGCTGGAAACGATGCGCATGTGCGACGACGTGAGCCAGGCGGAGCTTCCGGCGGCCGGGCGGCTGTCGTTCGTCGAGGCCGTGAGCGTGCTCAACACCCAGCCGCGGCAGCTCGGCTCGACCCGCACCGTGGTGTTCTTCAACGACAGCGAGACTTTTCATTGGCAAAAGCCCGACACGCTCGTCGACCCGGCCAGCGGCGTGATCTGCTCGCCGAATAATTTCGCCTACGACGAGCCGCTCGCCGAAGGCGTGCTCCGCATCACGGCGCTGGCCAACTACGAGCTCTGGAATTCGCTCGACGCGGAAGACTATCGCCTCGCCAAGCTCCGGGCCTACGATCAAATCGTGAGCAGCGCCACGCGGTTCATTCCCGACTTTCGCCACGCCGTGGTCGACACCGACACATTCACGCCCACCACGATTCGCCGCTTCACCTGGCACGAAGGCGGCGCCGTGTATGGCTCGCCCGAGAAAGCGTGGGACGGGGCCACGCATCTCAAGAATCTATTTCTCTGCGGCACCGACCAAGGCTTCGTGGGCATCATCGGGGCGATCGTCAGCGGCATCTCGATGGCCAACCGGCATTTGTTGGCGCCCTCGAAATAGCGATAACCGCGACCGGGGGGGCCTCGCGGCGAACCGAAAGCGCCATTGGATACCGCCGCTCACTCCGGCCGGCCCACGGGCAGCGGCGCCTCGCGAAACACGATTTCAAGCTCGCGGCGACTGCGGAGCCGCGGATAGGTGATTTCGAGCGCCGCGGGCTGGCTCTCCGCCGATTCGCCCACGAAGCTCAACTTCATTTGCACTCCGCCCTCGGTGAGCGAATTCGACTGATTCAACGGGCGGAAGCGAACGCCGTTCTGATCGAGCAGTTCGACATTGTTTTCCTCGAGCAGCGCTTCTTGCGGTTCGGGCGCCGCGAGGTCGCGAGCTAGTATGAGCGTGAGCTCGGTGCGACCGGCGCTTTGCCGTTCGAGCGATTCCACCTGCGCCGACAGGTCGCCATGTTGAAACCGCGCCTTGGCCACGAGCGGCTCGAAGCGCGCGGTCCGCATATCGCCCACCGCCACCAAGCCCCATTTAAGCCGCAAGACCGAGAGCGTCTTGGCGTCGATCGGCGGCGGCGTGATCCGCATGCTCGCCGTCACTTGCCGGGTGCTGGCGTTGGTCACATTCCAGGCGACTCCGCTCGCGCTGGTCGAAACCACCGGCTTGCCATCGCTCGCAATCGCCTCGACCAGCGTCGGACCCGAGGTGTAGGCCACGAGTCGCAAGCGATCTTCCCACATGAACTGCACATTGAACTGGAAGGTGTGCGTGACGCTCGACTTGCCGCTCTCGAAGTCGAGTTCCTCGGCAAAGAGCCGCCGGGCGCCGGTGAGCTGCGCCCGCAGGGGGCCGGCATAGGCGGTTGGAAATTGTCCCGCCGCGCCGGCCACGACGATCAAACCGGGGGAATGCGAATCGTAGTTTGGCCGCACATGGTTCCCGCTCTTGCGGCACAATTCATCGACCGCTTGCCAGAAGGGCCGCGCTTCGGCGCTCAGGTCGATGGCCGGATCGGCGGCCGAGGAATGCGCGTCGCCCATGAACAAATGGTTGTGCGTCTCGCGCGCCACGGCCTCGAACCCGCGGCTCGCCGGCTCGTGGGCCAGCGGCGCCTGGGCCATGCTCGGCGCCCAGAGCTCGGCCACCAGAATACGGTCGATGAGGGATTGGGCTCGTAGGCGAACTTCGGCGTCGTCGGAGCGAAGCGCCGCGAGCAGCGGCTCGCGAGCCTCGGCGCCCAGACGCACAAGCTGATCGTCGGCGCTTTGGCGGAGCGTGTAATCCGAATCGCCCAGCGAGTGGATCAGCCGCGCGACTTGGGCGACGGAATCGCCGCGCGGCGACGTAGCGGTGGCGTTTGTCGCCGGCGGGGCAGTTTCGTCGGCTGCGTAAAGCGAGGCGGTGAACAGCCCGCATGCAAGAGCCAGCCAAGACATTCCCGATCGCGCCGTCATACGATACACCTCCCGAAGAGCCCGGTTGACAAGCAACGCGCGCTGCGCGATCGGCCGGCAACAATAGGCCGGCGATCGGCTGGGCAAGCGCTGCGCTGGGGTGTATCTTGTCGGCGGGCGGCAAAAAACGTCGCGGCGCTATCAAGCGCGAACCATAGGTCAATTCGCCCGCGAGGTCAATGCGGTTTCCCCATCCACGGATTTCCCGGATTTCGGATTTCCCGCCATGCACGATTGCCTCAGCCTTGGAATCCTGGTGGTCGATCACCTATGCGATCCGATCCCCCATGCGCCTTCGCCGGGCGAGCTGGTGGTGGTCGATCGCTTGCCGCTCGGCATCGGCGGCTGCGCGGCCAATGTGGCCGTCGACCTCGCGCGACTTGGCGTCCGAGTGCGAACCCTGGGCTGTGTCGGACGCGATCCGCTCGGGCAGTTCCTCATCGACTCGCTACGAGCCGCCGGCGCCGGGGTCGACGACATTCTCCAAATCGAAAGCGCCGAGACCTCGAGCACTCTCATCATCAATGTCCAAGGCCAAGACCGCCGCTTCATTCACTCGGCTGGCGCGAGCGCCCAGGTGCGGGTCGAGCAAATTCCGCTCGAACAGGTGTTGGCCGCCAAGGTGTTTTATGTCGGCGGGTATCTGATGATGGCCAACCTCGAGCCCGACGGACTCGCCGCGCTCTTTCGCCAAGCCCGGCGGGCGGGCGTCATTACCGTGCTCGATATCGTGCTGCCGGGCGGGGGCGACCATTGGCCGCGCTTGGCGCCGGTGCTCGCCGAGACCGATGTTTTTCTTCCGAATCACGATGAAGCTCGGCTCCTGACCGGCGAAGACGATGCCCTGGGCCAAGCGGTTCGCTTTCGCGCGGCCGGCGCTCGCACGGTGGTCATCACCCAAGGCGCCGCCGGCAGCCTGCTACTCTCGGCCGATGGCTCGCGGCTTCGGGCCGGCGTGTACCCGACCGAATATCGTGGCGGAACCGGCTCGGGCGACGCCTTCGACGCCGGCTATATCGCGGGTCTCTTGGCCGGCGAGAGCCCCAGCGGCTGCCTCCGCTGGGCAAGCGCGGCGGGGGCGAGTTGCGTGCGCGGCGTGAGCGCCACCGAGAGCGTATTCACGCGCGAGGAGGCGATCGCGTTTATGCGCGAGCACGCCTTGACCATCGAATCGTTTTGACGCACTCTCGCGCGTCGATTGCGTTCATTGCTCGGCTCCGGCCGGGCCGACGCAACATTACAGGTAGGCTCCGCTCTTTCCGCGTCCCGTCATATTATCGTCCCTTCCGTGACTCGATAAAACGGAAATTCGCACTCACGCCGAAGCCAAGAGTCGGCGATTAACAAGAGATTCTTTTAGAAAGTCATTGAACGACGCGGCGAGCAAATCGCGCCTAGCACTCCAAAATTCGCCGGCGCGTTCCACTAACCACGTATTCGGCTCTTCTGGGATACATTGACTTCGGAGAACGCGCGATTGTAATTGCCGAAGGTAGACTTCAGTAACTGTTAAGCATTTCGGGCTCTTCCGTTTCTAAATGTAATAAGCCCGGAATCTTGCTTGGATGGCGCGGGCCAGGGCGTGGAGGTCGGGCACGCGGCGGCGGGTGGCGGCGTGGAAGTGGTTGATGTCCAGCACCAAGCGTTTCCACAAACTATCGGTGTTCTTGATCCCATAACTACGCCGCGTGATGACCCGCGCCTTGTTGTTCAGGCCTTCCACCGGGCCGCTCGTCTCGCGGCGGTCCAGGTACGCCAGGATGCCGTCGCGCCAGCGATCGTAGAGCGCGAACCATTGGAGCAACTCCGGCTCGCCCGACACCATTTCGCGCAGCTCCTCCAGTCGCCGCGATGCTTCCTCGCGGTCCCGCGACCCATCGAAGATCTCCGCCACTTCCTCCCGGAAATGATAAGCCTGTTGCAGTTCCGGAATCGTGGTCAGCAGGTCGTCCAACTCGGTTTGTTGCTCCGGGGTCAAGTCCTCGCGGCGGACGCGGTAGAGCCACATGCGGCTACGGAATTTCTTGCGCTCGGCCCGCGAGAGTGCTAGCTTAAAATGGCGTGTTTTTTTCTCACGCGGTCCACGATCTCGCCCAGCTTCTTCGCGACATGAAAACGATCGACCACCAACTGGCTGTTCGGCAGCCAGCTTTTGCAGACTTCCGGATACACGGCGCTCATGTCCGTGCGATGCGAGACGACTTGGGCCCGTTGCTCCGGCGAAAGCTTGGCCAGGCAGGCCTCGGTCGCCTCGCGGTCTCGACCCTTGGCCACCGCCAGAATTCGCGGATGCTTCGGATCGGATAGATCGCTGAGCACCGTGGCGTACAACTTGTGTCGTTTCTTGAGACTCAATTCGTCGAGACCCACGCTGGTGATCACGCGCTCGGGCGAAATGGCGCGCTCGCTCGTCAGGCGCCACTCCAGGATGCGTTCGACCGTCTCGGCGGAGATGCCCAGGCGCCGCGCCACCTCCTCGACGCTCGTGCCCACCAGTTGCTCGAGCACGAACTGCTCGAAACGATAGGTGTAAGTCACGCGCGGACGCTTGAACGGCGTCCCGACCTGCGTCCGCTGCCGGCACTTGGGACATTGATGCAAGAACGGCCGATAGGTCCAGAATGTCGGCGCGCGCATCAGGTCCAGGTCGCGGATGGCGAGCACTTCATCTTTCTCGCGAAGCTGGGCCACCGCCTCGTGCCGGCATTTTGGGCACACGCAGCGCTCGGGCAGCTCGAAGGCCACCTCGAACACATGAGCGACTTGATGACGCTCGTAGCCACGGACGGCCACCCCGTCCGGAAAATCCATTTCAATCTCGACGGCGACGCTATTCATGGCTCCACTCCATTCAGGTAAAATCGAGACTCGCCCGGCCTCCTCCACGCCATTCTACCCGACCAACCCCCGAACGCCAGAAAACCATCCCGAATCCCCAAGCAAAACACTCGGAAACGGAAGAGCCAAATTATTTCCATGCCGAATAAGAACCTAAAGGTATAGGTCGCTCAAATAACGCGAGAGCGTTCACGGGGATTTCAGGAAGGACAGTGAGTTAAATTTATCTCCATCATGTCATTATTTTCTTCAATGTCTGTAAGATCAACCGCGGATAAGTTGTCTGTAGGAAATAAAGACTCCCAGAGAATTATAAAGAACCGGACAATATCGGATGGCTCGGGCATATCGAGGTCCTGCTGCGCCGCAAGAACACGATCGAGTATTTCAGGACGATTCATATAATATGCCAATGATAGCCGCAAGCGATCACGATAAATCGGAAACCATCGAGCGACATCTGGGCAAACATGCAAGTGAAACAGCTTACGCAGTTGTACCTCGTCATTCGGATTAATATTCAACTGACCGTTAAGTCTGATGTTTTCAGCCATCAAGGGGATCATCGCATTTTCGATTAAATAGTAATTCACCTGCCGCATCTAAAGCACCTTTTACTTTAGTTTAGGAAAAATCGTAATTAGCTGCCCATATTTGTCAAACAAAGCAACTATTTTTGTGGTGGTTACTAATGTGTTGCTATTTTTTAAATATCCTTCGCCAATCGGACGAAGCATGTCAATTATTATGCGACCACTATTAGCGCCACCTGCTTTATAGGATGCAAGTGCTTTTTCTACCGCTTGCTGCATGCCGATGTAGCTGAGAAATCGCGAAGCATCGTTCTTAATTAGATTTCCGGCTCTGTTTGGTATACCGACAGTCGCTCGGTGTAGCAGGTCTTGCAGCGTCACGTTCGGACTGTGGCGCGTCAGGAAATGCGCATTTGGAATCTGTCCTTGTAGCTCGGTCAGCGCTTTTTGAGCGGTAACTTCCGCCTGTTCGGCTGCCACGGCGGCGGCGTCGGCCTCGGCTCGGGCGAGCGCGCTTTCGGCGCGCTGCGCGTTTAATTCGACTTGCCGCGCCTTCTTCGCGGTGAAGAATTTCTTGACGACTCCGGCGGCTTCCTGCACCTTGCCGAGGCTCGCCGCGTCGCCGGCGATCGTCATCAACACCATACCAACGGTCAGTTGAGACGCATAGTGCGGGTCGTCGTGCATGGCGCGAGCATCCCCGCCGTCGCGCCGCCCGGCATCAACTCGGCGCCGAGGATCACAAGTTCCCCGGCGTCGGCCGCGGCGTCGGGGATTTCCGCTTCGATGAATCGATCCGCTTGGAGCGCGAACTGCTTCCGATCATATCCCGCGCCGGTGGGATCTCCGATTTTTTCATCGGTCAATCCGAGCTCGGCCGCCAGGGAACCGGCGGCTTGGTGAATTCTAAGGGGTCAGGACTCATTGTTTGGCGTGGGGTCGGGCGCCGTGTCGGAAAAATGCGATTGCGGGCGGCCACGAGGTCGCGGGGGCGAGGTTAGACGCGGGCGCTTTGCCATCGCTTCGGTCCAAGTCGGCTCGCCGAACGGACGCCCGCGCCGCGGCGAGCGCTCGTTCCGCCAGCGGCGCCAGAGGCTATTCAACAGGCCGCGCCGCCGCGGGGATGCCGTGTCATTATAACGACCTTTCAGCTAACCGAGTACTTCGGCGAGCCCTCACCCAGGGTCGCTCATTCTTTCAAGATGCCGAGTCTGGTGAGGAGGCGGTCGACTCGGGCGGCGTTTTCTCGCAGAGTTTGGGCGATTTGGGTGCATCCTAGCGATCGTAGGAGGGTAAGGCCCGCATTGCGGAGCGTGCTGAACGCCTGGGGCGCGCTGCCCTTGCGGATTCGGCAGGCGTCCTCGCCCAGAACCACGTCGCGAACCCAGTGGGACTTGTTTTCGATGCCCCAGTGCCCGCGCCACCAGCCCAGCAGGTCGGCGGCCGAGCCTTTGGGTCGTGGCGCGCTGGAAATGGCATACGCCACTTCGTGGGTCTGAATGCCCTTGCGCCAGGTCGTGCGGTCGAGTCGGCAGACCTGCTCCAGGCCGGGCCAATCCAAGTGCTTCGCCAACCGGGTCGAAGCTTGCAGAGAGCGATGTTCTCGCCGGCCGTGTCCCTTGTTCAACGTTTCGGCGACATCGAGATGGGATTGGCGTTGCTTCTCGTTATAGGGGGGAAAAGGCCGGCTCGAACTCGGCGGCGATGGCCTGCATTAGAGTCGGCTGATTGTCTTTGACCACCAGGAGATAATGCCCGCCGCCGTCGATGATTTTCTGGCAGATCTCGCGCTGACACAGCAGGGCGTCGCCCGTGATGACGCGGCCTTTCAAGACGATCGTTTCCAAGAGTTCCGGCGCGGCGGTGATCTCGTTGGTCTTGCCATCGACTTCCATCTGACTCAAGACATAGCCGGTTTCTTGGTCGTACAAGGACAGCAGATGGGCCGTCCGTCCGTGCGCGTTCAGCACTCCGCACAGGGACTTGCCATCCATCGCGACGGCGGACAACTTTGCCTCATCCACAACCTCGCCCAGTTGCGACTCGACCCATTCTCGCACGCACTGCTCTAAAATCACGGGGTCGAGGGCCAGGATCAGATCACGGAAGGCATTGGCGCAAGGAGGCTTGCGCCAATAGCCCAGCAACCACCAGATTTTTCGGTCCTGCGACGCGATCCAATCGGCGATCGCCTTGTAACCTCGGTGGCCGCAAAGGATTCCGCAAACCACGGTGGCCATCATGGCCGAGAGCGAAAAGCGTCGCCCCCGCCGCCCACGAGGATCGGGAATCCGCGACAAGAAATCGAGCAGACTCGTTGCTTCGGCAGTCGCCATGCAAGCATCTCCAGCAGAATGAAGGTGAGTGGACGCACGTACACACTCATCCTACGCGGGAGACTTCCGCTAGACTAGAACAATGATTGGCCCTGAGCCCTCACCCTACCCTCTCCCAAAGGGAGAGGGGGAGCTGCCGAATTGGCTCTAAGTCGTTTGGCGAGGCTTACAAACGCCACGAGGCCACGAGGGCATTTGCAAACCGGCTGTCTAGCCGATCGATTCCGCTACCACTTGAGGCCGAAGCGTTCGCCGCCCGAGGCATGGCCGATGCCGCCTTTGAGCGGCTTCGAGCGTTTGGAAGTCTTGGCCGGCTCCGGCGGGGGCGCGTTCTCCTCGGCCTCGCGCTGGGCCCGCTCCTCGAGCTCCTTCTCCGAGAGCGGCCGGGCCTCGAGCGCCTTGATCGACAGGCTGATTCGCTGCTGCTCGGCGTCGACGCTTTGCACTTGGGCCTTGACTGTCTGCCCCTCTTGCACAACATCCGACACGCGAAAAACCCGCTTGTGCGAGAAAAGCAAAGGGGTCAGAGAAAAGCAAAGGGGTCAGGCCTCATTGATTTTGCTGGCGGTTGTTGGTAGGCTAGCGGCCATGCTACGACCACCACGAGCCGGCGAAGCCGGCGGCGTCTACGATGCCCTGAATCGAGCGAGTGCCCGGGTCAAGATATTCCGCAACGACGCGGATTACGAAGCCTTCGAGCGCGTGCTCGGTGAAGGGCTCGCGCGGCATGCCGTCGAGTTGTTCGCTTGCCAGTTGATGCCCAGCCACTGGCGCCGCTGGCGGCACGAGATCTCGCCGCGGTGCGCGGCGCGGCGAGGGTCTCCCTTCGGCGAGCCGACTTGGACCGAAGCGACGGCAAGGCGCCCGCGGCTAAACTCGACCCCGCGACCTCGTGGCCGTCCGCAAGTCCATTTTTCGGATACGGATCTCGGCCATACGCCAAACAATGAGTCCTGACCCGTTAGAATTCTCGGCCATCCACTTATGCCCGGCCTCGGCACTCGTGCTGAGATGGTAGAGTGCGGCCAGCAAGTGTGACTTGCCCTGTCCCCTGGCTCCCAACAAGACCACGGGCCGAGACTGACCGGGGCCGGTCGCCTCGACGGTCTTCAGGAGGTCGAACGACGGGTACGTGATCTTGAGAAAGTCGGCGGCGGATACGTCGAGTGCTCCAGTCTTCGACTGGTTCGTGAAATCAACGGTGGTGCCTTTGAGGCGTTTGCCCCGGAACTCGTCCCGCAATGTTAGGTCCAGCATTATACGTACCGATTCCATCGAACGGACTGAAAGAAGGCAGGGCTGAGTTGCCTTCGCCGCCTTTTCGTTGACTGGCGAATCCAAACAGGATACAACTACCCCTCGTAGGTGGCAATCTGCCGGGTGGAAAAATCATGCGATTCGGCGAAAAGCTCCGAGAACTTCGGCAAAAACAACGGCTGACCCAGCGTGGTCTTGCTGGTCAAGTCGGCGTCGATTTCACCTATATCTCGAAGATCGAGAACGGCAAGCTGTCTTTCGGCGATTTCCCTGGCGAGCGGTTGATCGGCCGAATGGCTGTCGTTCTCGAAGCCGACGCCGACGAACTGCTGATCCTGGCCGAGAAAATCCCGGAGCCGATCAGGAGGCGATTCCTGGAGCGGCCGGATGCGTTCTTGAAGTTGGCGGCTCTGGATGACAAGACGCTGGATGGGGTGTTGGCTGGGATTGAACGAAGGAAGATTCGGAAGAAGCCTCGGTAAATGTGCTGCGTCGGCAATGCTAGTGTTTGGGAATCAAAACGAAAGACCACGCAAATGGACAAACCGCCATACGAGCAGCACGCATTGAAGGAGATTCATGCCTGGAAGAACCCGGAGATCGGATGGTTCGGCAAGGCGATGACGTTGTTGAATTGGCCTCTCGACAAGGCCGGAGACGCTTTGCTCGCCACGCCCGGCGTAGGAGACGCAATCAAGTTCGCAATCCAAGGCATCACCGGAATTTGCAACGATGTCGCCCAGTGGAGCGTTTCGACCGAGGCGATCTACAATGAGTTTCGCAAAGCCGGCTATGCAGACGTTCATTGTTCCAGCGACATTCATCGGCTTGAACTGGAAAAGATCGACAAAATCGTTGGTTGGCTAGATGCCAAGTACAAGGGTATCGCCCTCGTCGAAGGTGCCGGGCTAGGGTCCATCGGTTTGCCGGGAATTCCTCCCGATGTCGTGGCACTCATCACGTTGAACCTCCGTGCAATCGGAGAATACGCCACGTACTACGGCTTCGACATTTCCACGCAACAAGAGCGGCTGTTCGCTCTAAACATTCTGGGCCTTGAATCGTCGTCAACGGCCGCATGTAAGGCGGCTGCAATGGCGCAGTTGGTGAGGATCGCCGAGGACACGGCAAAAAAGAAGGCATGGAAGGCCCTTGAGCAGCACGCCTTGGTGCAAGTGGTCCAGGTAATATCGAAAGCCCTCGGAATCCGATTGACCAAGGAGAAGCTGGCCCAAGTTCTGCCGGTTGCTGGGGCGGTGGTTGGCGGTGGATTCAACGCATACTTCACATCGAACGTCTGCCAAGCCGCCTACTACCTTTACCGAGAGCGATTTCTTGCTGAGAAATATGGTGCGGACGTGATCGAAGAAACCGTGCCGCCTGCTGAAGACCTCGACCCACATTACCCCGAGGAAGAGGAAGCGATTCCTTGATCGGCGACTACCCGTCCGATGCCCTGATCCACAAGGTGGCCGATGTTTTGGAAGCCGACGAGGAGGAACTGCTGATCCTGGCGAAGCGGATTCCTGAGCCGGTCAAGCAGCGAGTCCTTCAACGCCCCGATGTCTTCAGAGCCTTTGCCAAGTGCGACGACAAGACGCTTGATAGGTTGGTGAAGGAGATCGGGAATGGGGAGATCGGGAATGGGGCGGGGCGAGGGAAGGTGGGGAAGGGGAAGTGAAGGGCTTGTCGGAGTTATCAAATGTCAATAAGCACTCATTCGTCCGATGAATTGATTCGATTCATCGACGCTGCGGGAGAAAGCCCGAACATCGACGCAAAAGCTCAGATGGAATGGGACGGTGGCGAAGCGTCAGCCAGTCTGACGAAGGACATAATCGCTTTGGCGAATAGCCAGGACGGCTGAGGTGCTGACGATTTGACGGACAGGCGATGAGGTGGACCCCGTTTTTCGGACCACGGGGGCGGGTTTCTTAGATGGTGGTCAGCGAGGCGTTCGACGATTGCCGCGGTAGGTTTCCCAGGGCGTGCGGTTGGCCAGGCCCTGGTGAGGTCGCTCGTGGCAGTAATAGTTAAAGTACGCGCTCAGTCCTTCATGACAATCGGTTCCCGTCGTGTACTCCTTGAGGTAGATGTTCTCGTATTTCACCGTTCGCCATAGCCGCTCGATCATCACGTTGTCGATGGCTCGGCCTTTGCCGTCCATGCTGATGGCGATCGACTCCCGCTGCAGCCGCTCGGTAAATTGTCCGCTGGTGAACTGCGAGCCCTGGTCGGTGTTGAATATCTCCGGCCGTCCATGACGGAGGCGCTCCTTCCAACGCTTCCAGACAGAACTCGACATCCATGCTGTTCGACAACTGCCAGGCCAGCACATAGCGGCTGAACCAATCCATCACGGCCGTCAGGTACAAGTAGCCACGCCGCATCGGCACATAGGTGATGTCGCAGGCCCAGACCTGGTTCGGACGCACGATCTCCACGCCTCGCAACAAATACGGATAGACCTTGTGGCCAGCGGCCCGCCGGGTCGTGTTCGGCCGCGGGGCCAGCGACTGCAGGCCCATTTTCCGCAGCAATCGCTGCATTTTCTTGCGATTCACCACCTCGTCTTGTCGCGCCAGATGCAGCACCATGCCCCGGCTTCCCAGAATGCGGATGCCGCAAATATTCTTCATCGATCAGACGCATCAACCGTAGCTCGTCGGCGCTCTCGGGTACGGGCTCGTAATAGAGGTTCGACCGATGAAGTCCCAACAGCTCGCACTGCCGACGCACGCTCAAGCCGCCGGCGTCGGGCTCGATCCAGCTTCGCCGCTCAGCCACCGTTCTCGGCCACTTTTTTTTTGAGCCAATCCAGTTCGATCTTCAGCCGACCGATCTGCTCGTAAAGCTCCGCTGCGCTCGGCTCGTCCGTCGGCGCCTTCTTCGCCGAGGGCGACTCGAACACGCCCGCCGCTCCCTCCTGGAGCTGCTTCTTCCAGAGCGCGATCTGCGTCGGATGCACCTTGTGCAACGCCGCCAGCTCACTCACCGTCTTCAGGCCACGCATCGCATCCAAGGCAACCTTGGCCTTGAAAGACCCATCGAACAATCGTCGCTTCCGAGGCATCGTTGCTCTCCTAAATGGTTCCCTCCACGAGGCCTCCTTTCTCCCCGATCCGCCGCCCGCTTTCCATCTATCCCCGTGGTCCGAAAAACGGGATCCACCTCACGATTCTCTAAGGCGTCGGTGTTTGGTTGTTCAGTTGTTGCTCGAATTCGAAGGGCGTGCGGTAGCCCAAGGAGGAGTGGCGGCGTTCGTGGTTGTAGTAGCGCACGAACTCGGCGATCTCGCCCGCGGCGACGCGCTCGTTTTGATATTCGGTCATTTCCAGTTCGGTCTTGATGGTTCCGAAGCACGATTCGATGAATGCATTGTCGTAGCAGTTGTCGGCGCGACTCATGCTCTGGCGGAAACCGGCGCGGCGGAGGATGTCGCGGTAACGATGACTCGCGTATTGACCACCACGGTCGGTGTGATGGATCAGGTTCGCCGACGGGTGGCGTCGACGCACGGCTTGCGTGAGCGCGCGAGCGGTCAGCGCGTCGGTCATCGATGCGTCCAGTTCCCAGCCGATGAGCAATCGCGAGTGGCGATCCATCAGCATCGCCAGATAACAGAACGATCGATCGGCCATCGGAATGTACGTGATGTCGCCGACCCAAAGCTGATCGGTCCGCGTGGTCTCGGGTTCCTCCAGCAGCAGGTTCGGACTGTAGCCCAGGCGATGGCGGCTGTCGGTCGTGCGCGGCTTGAACGACTTCGGCTGAATGGCCTTGAGGCCCAGATTCCGCATGATTTCCGCGGCTTTTCGGGGGCTGCACGCGTGGCCCGCCTCGGTCAACTCCCAGGCGATTCGTCGGGCGCCGTAGCGTCGTCGATGCTTCCAGAAGATTTCGCGCACCCGCGGCGAAAGCTCCGTGTCGCGCTGTTCGCGCGTCGAGGTCACGGTGCCGCGCCAGGCGTAGTACGCGCTGCGCGAGACATCAAGCACATCGCATACCACGGATGTAGACGACTGACTTTCGGCGACGATCGGTTCGACGGCGGCATACATGTCACTCACCCGTTGCGGCCGAAAATAGCCAACGCTTTTTTTAGGATGTCACGCTCGCGCTCGACGCGCTGCAACTCGTGTTCGAGCTGCCGCACGCGTGCCTCGAGCGAGCTCGCCGCCGGCCCGGCCTTGTCGAGCTGCTCGCGCTTCCAGCGGTACAGCAAATTCACGCTCGACAGCCCGAGCCGCTCGGCGACCGAGGCCGCCGAATGTCCATCCAGCAGCATTGCCACCGCTTCACTCTTGAAGCCCTCGTCGAACGCCCGCCGCGACCGAGACGCCGGCGCCGCCGGGGCAGACTTTACGGACCGAACTCGCTTCTTGCTCATCCAGGCTCTCCTTTGCTGGACGCCCATGCTAAGTTGTCCGCCTGTCCGTCAAATCGTCAGCACCTCATCCTCCCAGCCGTTTAACTTTCGATACGGACGGTCATTGACCGGCATCTTTCCGAGTTGCTTGATTAGAATCGTAAGCCATCCTTCGACACGCTTCGTAATCATCGTCAAAGTCGCCAGCGAATTTCTATCGCCAACGTCATGTTCGACCAATCGAAGAAATTTATTCGCGGCTTTTAAAATGTCTGCTTCTGCACTTCCATGAACAACCTTCGAGCGCAATGAATAAAGATGCTTGAGCGCGTCGAAGATCGTACGTACGTCAAGGGGCAGACATGTGCGCAAAATGAGCGAACCATTGACTTGCAGACGATACGACAGCTCTGCCGAAGTGGGAGATCCGTTCATTGTTAGAAAGAGAGTTTCCATGACGATGACGTAGTCAACGAGCTTGTCCCAGTTCGGCTTGTATATTCGATTTGGGTGATGCAGGCTGCGCTTCTTGCCAAGGACAAAACGGTCAATAGCGATGTCAAGCACGCGATCGGTTTCGGCAGTCTTCAACGTCGCATGAGCATCAATGTACAATTCAACATCATCTGCGGACAGCATGCGCGGCTGATGCAACAATTCGCCGTATCCATATAAGTATGAGCTGCTCTCTATACAAGACGCAACGTTAAGATGACTGATTTTGGGATAAAGGCCGAAGTCGATTCCGCTAATATAAAACGCATGTAGTATTGAATTACCCGTTAGACATTGTTCCGTTAGTGTCGCCATTTTCTGAAGCTCTGCCGGCGTGGCTGTTCCGAACAATACGGCCTCAACGCAATGACTGCCCCAAATCTGTATTGTGTTAGGCGGCGGTGTGAACAATGGGGAGCTTATCGAATATCGTTGGAATACCTCTTCGGGCGACAGTTTGCGGAACGTCGTGCCATCGGTCAGCCTAAAACCCTCGGAAACGTCGATGTTCGTCAAATGCAACGTTATCGTATATTCGACCTTACCACTCCGGATGGCATCCTGTAACTCGGTTAATTCCGCAAGCAACGCGGATTCGTCAATCGAGATGCCGCCGGCAATTGTTTCGATGCAGAAGGAGTCGATGCGCCTTGCAAGTACGCCAAGAATATGACCTCGCGCCTGACTTAATTGAGGCTGAAAGCCCGCGTAGAAAGCTTCCGTCTCTGTGTGACCGAAGACATCCTCAAGATACAGCGAGATCTCATCTAATGGAAACTTGCTAACGACAGCGCCGAGCACCCATCTCAAACCCCACTTCTCCAGATAGTCATCGCGCGATACACCCGCCAACCGCGATTTAAACTCCCGCACAAACCCGTTTAAATCCGCCATGTTATCCTCATATTACGATCGATGCTTTGGGTGAGTATGTCCTGGTTTAACGTGAATTGGAATGGCCGGTGGCGTGATCATGCACAGGGTGGTAGTGTGCGCCGGCCCGAAGCCGGAGGAGAGTAGCGAATTAAAGAGCCGCGCGAGGCAAGGCCTAGCCGGCCACCTCGGCCTCGAGTGATGCGTCGTGTCGGGTAGCCGGCGGGGCGGAGCGTTCACAGAGGCGCCAGCCGGGCGGTGTATTGAGATCCGAAAACATTCTTTTGCGGTGGCCGACCTTGTCCTAACCCCGTTGCTCGATACATGCGGGAAGGCAATAGAGAAGACGAACGAACAAGGCGAGTACGGCGTCTCTCCCACGGAGTAAGAGACCACAGGCACGGTTGGAAGCGTTCCTCACGGAAGCCGGGAGGCCCCGGGAACATCCGTTTCACCGGAAGCGGATCGGTCGGAGAAGGCGCGAGGCCACAAGTCCGACATGCACGTTCCCGGGAGGTCAGGCAGTTCCATAGTACCAAAGAAGCAGCGAACAACAACGACGGCGCACCGCTGTCCGTGGAGGGAAGGGAACTGCCTTTGTGGCCCGCTTTTTGCGAGGAACTTCTCACTTTCCGCGCACAAGGGCCCAAGTTCCCGCGGTGCTGGTCGTCGGTTGACTTCGGCAAACCGCTCGGGGTAGATTCTCGGGCGGCTTCGGAGTCTTCACGCGGCTTCGGGTCTCACGCGGGCGTGTGTTTCGCATGCTCGCGAACCCGGGGCGACATTTTGACGCGAGCTTGTATGAAGTTGGTCTTGCTCGGCACCGCCGGCTACCATCCCAACGATCGGCGGCACACGGCTTGCCTGCTGCTGCCCGAGGTTGGCGTCGTGCTCGATGCCGGTAGCGCCATGTTTCGGCTGCCGGAGTATCTCGCCACGCCGAAAATCGACATCTTTCTCAGCCACGCCCATCTCGACCATGTCGTCGGGCTCACGTATCTGCTCGATGTGCTCTGGCAAAAGCCGCTGGACGATGTGGCGGTGCATGGGGCGCCGGAAACACTGCGCGCCATCGCCGAACACTTGCTCGCCGAAGCGATCTTTCCGGTCGCGCTGCCTTGTCGCTATCTGCCGCTCACGGGATCCGTGGCGCTGGCCGACGGAGGGCGGCTGACGGCGTTTTCGCTCGAACATCCGGGCCGGTCGCTTGGTTTTCGCCTCGATTGGCCCGATCGCTCGATGGCCTATGTGACGGACACCACCGCGGCGCTCGAGGCCGGCTATGTCGAGGCGATCCGCGGGGTCGATCTCTTGGTGCATGAGTGCAATTTTCCCGATTCGCTCGCCGAACTGGCTCGGCGAACCGGCCATAGTTGCACTAGCGCCGTGGCCGAAGTGGCCCGAGCGGCTGGCGTGGGCCGGCTGGTGCTCACGCATTTGAATCCGCTCGACGATAGCGAGGCGTTTTTGAATCTGTCGGCGGCGCGAAGCATTTTTCCGCGCGTCGAACTAGGTTTCGACCGCATGGAACTGACTTTCTAGTAAGCCTCGACGGGCGAAGCGGTTCGCGCTTTTGGCGCCTGCCAGCGGGTTTTCCGCCGTTCGGGTCGCGTTTTGCTGGTCGCGGGGGCCAACGCGCCCGGGGCCTCGTCGTTGACGGGTCGGCCCGCGATTTCTAAACTCAACCGGCGCTCGCGGCCGGCCTTATTGCGCCCTTGCGGAGGCGCGAGCATCGTTCGTGGTTTCATTGGAAGTCCATTCTTTTCGCCAAAGCCTTGTTATGCAAAAACCATCGCCTAGTTCGGCCGTTCACGCCACCGACATCGAAATGTTGTCGATCAACACGATTCGCACCCTGTCGATGGACGCCGTGCAGGCCGCCAACAGCGGTCACCCCGGCACTCCCATGGCGCTCGCCCCGGTGGCTTATACGCTGTGGAACGAGACACTGAACTACGATCCGAAAGACCCGCTTTGGCCGAATCGCGACCGCTTCGTTCTCTCGTGTGGCCATGCTTCGATGCTGCTGTATTCCGTTCTGCACTTGGCTGGCGTCGAGCAGTACAAGGGCGACAAGCCGATCGGCGAACTGGCGGTGCGGCTCGAGGACATCAAGAATTTCCGCCAATTGCATAGCCGCTGCCCGGGGCATCCGGAGCATTTCGAAACGACCGGCGTCGAGATCACGACCGGCCCGCTCGGGCAGGGCGTGGGCACGAGCGTGGGGTTCGCCGTGGCCGAGCGGTGGTTGGCGTCGCATTTCAATAAGCCGGGCTTCGATCTGTTCGGCTACGACATTTACGCGATGTGCAGCGATGGCGACATGATGGAGGGCGTGAGCCAAGAGGCGGCCTCGATCGCCGGCCACCTGAAGCTCTCGAACCTCTGCTGGATCTACGACGACAACCATATCACGATCGAAGGCAACACCGAGCTCGCTTTTAGCGAGGACGTGGGCCGGCGATTCGAGGGCCTGGGGTGGCATGTGATCCATGTGGCCGACGCCAACGATCTGGCCGCGCTGCGGCGCCGCTTACAAGGAATTCCTGGCCACCGAGGATAAGCCCACGCTGATCATCGTGCGCAGCCACATTGGCTATGGCTCCCCCCACAAGCAAGACACCCACGAGGCGCACGGCAGTCCGCTAGGCGCCGATGAAATCAAGCTGACGAAGAAGTTCTACGACTGGCCCGAAGACGCCCAGTTTCTCGTGCCGCCGGAAGTCACGGCCCATTTCTCCGCGGGCATCGGCGCGCGGGTAAGAAGGAAAGCACGGCTTGGCGGGCGATGTTCGACGAATACAAGAAGGCCCATCCCGAACTGGCCGAGGAATGGCGGCTGATGGAAGCCCGCGAACTGCCCAAGGGCTGGGACAAGGATATTCCCATCTTCCCGGCCGACGCCAAGGGCATGGCCACGCGCATCTCGGGCGGCAAGGTGCTCAACGCCATCGCCAAGAATGTGCCATGGCTCATCGGCGGGGCCGGCGATCTCGCTCCCTCGACCATGACCAAGCTCGATGGCGCGGTGTTCGAAGGTTCGTTCGAGCCTGGCCACTATATGGGCCGCAATTTCCACTTCGGCATTCGCGAACATGGCATGACGGCCGCCGTGAATGGCATGTGCCTGTCGTATGTGCGCGCGTTCGGAGCCACGTTCTTCGTGTTTAGCGATTATCTGCGCCCGTCCCTGCGATTGGCCTCGATCATGAAGCTGCCGTCGATCATCGTATTCACGCACGATTCGATCGGCGTGGGCGAAGACGGGCCCACGCATCAGCCGATCGAGCATCTGGCCGCCGCGCGGGCGATTCCCGGCCTGATCGTGCTGCGACCGGGCGACGCGAACGAAGTGGCGGAAGCTTGGCGGTCGATTGTGCCGCTCAAGGATCGGCCGGCGATTATCGTGCTTACCCGGCAAAATCTGCCGACGCTCGATCGCGCGAAATACGCTCCCGCCGCCGGACTCCAAAAGGGCGGCTATATTCTGGCCGACGCCGCCGATGGCAAGCCGGAAGTGATCCTGATGGGCACCGGCAGCGAGTTGTCGCTCGCGGTCGAGGCCTACGAGCGGCTGACCAAAGAAGGCGTCAAGGCCCGTGTGGTGAGCCTGCCCAGCTGGGAGTTTTTCGCCGAGCAGAGCGAAGCCTATCGCGACAGCGTGTTGCCGCCGAGCGTGACGGCCCGCGTGGCGGTGGAAGCGGCCGAGCAATTCGGCTGGGAGCGTTACCTAGGTCCCAAGGGCCGATTCGTGGGCATGCGCGGCTTCGGCGCCTCGGGGCCCTATTCGAAGCTGTACACCTACTTCGGTATCACGACGGATCACGTCGTGGCGGCGGCGAAAGAGTCGATGGCCGCGGCCAAGGCGTGAGCGAGTATCGGGCGGGGCGCCCGGTTCGTCATAAACCTGTCCACGCGGCTGAATCATCGCGTGCCCTGCCCACGCCGTGCGCTCGCTCCACGTCCAACAACAAATTCACGCGGCGTTGGTGGAGCGCGTTGTTTTTCTCCGCTGCTTTCCTGCGTCGCGTGCTTCGTGTCGTCGTGTTTAAATCTTCTTTTGTTCGCTGAAGCCAAGGCAGTACTTTAACACGACGGGCACGACGAACACGCCGAAGACAGGAGGAATGAGGCGGCGTTGGGGGAAGTCCAAATCGCGATAGTGTCCTGGCGTCGGATGCGCGGGCTGGGGCTGCATCGCGGGCGCCGCGGTCGCGAAATGAGGCGCGGCGTTTGGCGCCCCGCGGTTGCGAGCGTCGAAAAGCCGGCTCACATCAGCACGAAATAATTCTCAACCGCGAAGTCGAGGCATTCCCGCGTGAGCTCGAGCGGCTGGGCGAGATACATGCAGCGGTTGCGGGCCTGCATCAAGAGATCGCGCGGGTGGCAGCAGCGGAACGGGCGGCCCACGGCGCGGTAATGCTTCTCGATCAAATAGTCGATGAGAGCCTTGTCGTATACGAAACCCAGCTTCGGCGTCATCACGCGAAACAGCTCGTGGAATTCTTCGGCCGTGGGGTCATGCACTTCGATCTTGTAGGGAATGCGGCGCAAAAAGGCGTCGTCGACCAAGTCCTTGGGCTGCAGGTTCGTCGAGAAGATAATTAACTGATCGAACGGCACCTGGATTTTCTTGCCATTGGGTAAGTTCAAGTAGTCATGCCGCTTTTCGAGCGGCACGATCCAGCGATTGAGCAACTCGTCGATCGCCATCTTTTGCCGGCCGAAATCGTCGATCACCAGCGTGCCGCAATTGCTCTTGAGCTGCATCGGCGCTTCGCTGATGCCGGTCGAGGTGTTGAGCGTGACTTCCAGATTGTCCATCGTCAGTTCGCCGCCAACCACGATCGTCGGCCGCCGGATGCGCACCCAGCGCTTGTCGTAAAACGATTGGTCGAGCAAGCCGGCGCCGGCTTCGGGCGGCGCTTCTTCATGGTTGCAAGGGTCGAACAGCCGGATGATTTCGCCGTCGATGCCGATGGCCCGCGGAATCCAGATCGTTTCGCCAAACGCCTTGGTCACGCGTTCGGCGATGCTCGTTTTGCCGTTGCCCGCGGCGCCGTAGAGAAACAGGCCGCGTCCGGAATTGATCGCCGGTCCGAGCCGTTCGAGGGTGCGCGGGTTGATCACGAGGTCTTCGAACGCGCGGCGCAGATGCGCGACCGTGGGATGCTGCTGGGTGAGCGACTGGAGTTTGACCGCTTCCAAATAGTCCTTGAGCGAAACCGGCGCGGCGCCGAAATAGGTGCAATGCGCCCAGAGCCGCCGAGCCCGCTCGCGGCCCAAATCGGTGAGTTGATACGTGTAGTCGTTCATCGGGGCCGCGCCCTTGTGTACGACCAAATAGTCTTGCTTCATTTGCAAGAGCAAGTGGTCGAGCAGTCGGAACGAAAGCCGGATGTGTTCGGCCGCCGAGCGACCGGTCGATTCGCCGCGTGCCAGGAGCAGCTTGAGGATCAGCGCCTCGACTTCGCTTTCGCTGAGCTGGGCCTCGAGCAGCGTGGTGGGGTCCTTGGGAATAAAGACTTCGGGCTCCGCCACGCCGCGGGCAATGCTCGTCGGACGCGCGGCCAACGCCGCCGCGCCCAGCAAGTGGGCGCCCGAGGCCGCGAGAACATCGGGCGCCGAGAGCCCGGCCGGTTTGAATTCAACGGCGCGTTGTTCGGCGATTCCGGCGGGTGGCGAATTGTTCGACGCGAAATTCGCGGGCGGAAAGCTCGCCGACAGGGCCGGTTTCGAGGCGGTTTCGGATTTGCCGGAGCCCTCGGAGCGGACAAGCAATTCGGCGCGCGTCGAAGGCTCGGCGGCCGGTCCTCGCGCGGCGCCGCCGCTGATCTCTTGAATCCGGCGGACCAGCTCTTCCAGCTTGTCCTCGCGTTTGGTCGCGGGTCCGGGTTGCGGCCCGCCGCGCAGGGCCGGAAAACTGCCCGAGTCTGTCATGCTTGCCTTGGCTTGGCTCATGAGCCGGGCCAAAACACTCTCTTCATTCGACGGAGATTCTGGCATGGGGGACGATCGCCGGCTTCGGGGCAAGGGAAAGTGGTCGCGGATCGACATCGCGCCGCGGAGCGCGGGCGGTCGGGGGGAACCACGCAAATCTAGGTTCATCCAGCCGACGAGCAAGCATAAAGCGGCGCGAGTTTTTCTTTGCGCCCCGCGAACTTGCCGGCGCTCCCCAGACAAGGCGTGGTCGATTCGTTACAATCATTCCCAATCCCCCACCCGTCTCGATCCGGTTCCCGTAAACGAGTGGCAAAGAGGCGTAAAAACACCATGACTGGCAACACTTCCAAAAACGATCCCTTCGGCGCCCGCGGCGAATTCGAAACGGGCGAGGGAAAGGCCGGAGTCTACCGGCTCGAAGCGCTTGAAAAACAGGGCCTAGCCAAGCTGTCCGAACTGCCGTATTCGATTCGCGTGCTCCTCGAGGCCGCGCTGCGGACCTGCGACGGCTTTCAGGTCATGCCCGACGACATCACGAACATTGCCGCTTGGAACGCCGCGGCGCCGGCTCGAGTCGAAATTCCCTTCAAACCGGCGCGGGTCGTGCTTCAAGACTTTACCGGCGTGCCTTGCGTCGTGGACCTCGCCGCCATGCGGGCAGCCATGCGCCGTCTCGGCGGCGACCCGAAACGAATCAATCCCCTGATTCCGGTCGACCTCGTGATCGACCATTCGGTGCAGGTCGACCACTACGGCGCCGCCGACTCGCTCCAGTTCAATGTCGACATGGAATTCGACCGCAATCGCGAGCGATATGAATTCCTGCGCTGGGGACAAAAGGCGTTTCAAAACTTTCGGGTCACGCCGCCTTCGGTCGGCATCGTGCATCAGGTGAACCTCGAGTATCTGGCCAAGGGCGTGTTCCTGCGCGACGATCCGCATACCGGTGGCAAGACTCGCGTGGCCGTGCCTGATTCGCTCGTGGGCACCGATAGCCACACCACGATGATCAACGGCCTGGGCGTGGTGGGCTGGGGCGTGGGCGGCATCGAGGCCGAAGCGGTCATGCTCGGGCAGCCGCTTTATATGCTCCTGCCCGAAGTGATCGGTTTCGAAATCACGGGCGAGCTTCCCCCCGGCGCCACGGCCACCGATCTGGTGCTCACCGTGACGCAGATTCTGCGCAAGGCCGGCGTGGTGAATAAGTTCGTCGAGTTCTTCGGCTCCGGCGTGTCGCACATGAAAGTGGCCGACCGGGCCACGATCGGCAATATGGCGCCCGAATATGGCGCCACGATGGGCTTCTTTCCCTTCGACGTCGAGACGCTCGAGTATCTGCGCCGCACCGGCCGGACCGCCGCGGAAGTCACGCTCGTGGAACGCTACGCCAAGGAAAACCACCTGTTCCGGGCCGATGGCTCGCCGCCGCCGCGATTCACCAAGACCATGTCGCTCGATCTGGCGAAGGTCGAGCCAAGCATGGCGGGGCCCAAGCGTCCGCAAGACCTCGTGCCGCTGCGGTCGATGAAAGAGTCGTTTCGCAAGGCGCTCTCGGCGCCGATCTCCGAGCGCGGCTTTGCCCTGGATAGCGCCGCGCTCGAGCGCACCGGCCATGTGGCGGCCGAGGGAGCATCGACTTGCGGCGGGCCCAAGGAAACCTGCGATATCGGCCACGGCGCCGTGGTGATCGCGGCGATCACGAGCTGCACCAATACGAGCAATCCCTCGGTGATGGTGGCCGCTGGGCTACTGGCCAAAAAAGCCGTGGCCCGAGGGCTGAAAGTCAAACCCTATGTGAAAACGAGCCTCGCTCCGGGCTCGCGCGTCGTGACCGATTATCTCGATAAGTCGGGGCTCACCGCGTCGCTCGACGCGCTCGGCTTCAACACCGTGGGCTATGGTTGCACGACCTGTATCGGCAATAGCGGCCCGCTGCCGGAGGTGGTGGCGCGGGCCGTGACCGAGGGCGATCTCGTGGCGTCGGCGGTATTGAGCGGCAATCGCAATTTCGAGGGTCGCGTGAATCCGCTGGTCAAAGCCAATTATTTGGCCAGCCCGCCGCTGGTGGTCGCTTATGCCTTGGCCGGGTCGACGGAAGTCGATCTACTGCACGAACCGCTCGGGGCCGATCGCGAGGGCAAGCCGGTGTATCTCGAGGAAATCTGGCCCACGGCCCAGGAAGTGGCCGCCACGGTCGAACAAAGCGTGCTGCCGGAAATGTTTCGCCAGCGCTATAGCAATGTGCTCGGCTCGAATGAGAAATGGAACGCGCTGCCCACGAGCGAAGGCGACCTCTATGAATGGGACTCGGCGAGCACCTATATCCAAGAGCCGCCGTTCTTGGTCGACCTGAATCGCGAGCCGAAGCAGGTGCAACCGATTGAAAAAGCACGCGTGCTCGCGATGCTCGGCGATTCGGTGACCACCGACCATATCTCTCCGGCCGGATCGATCGCGGCCAAGAGTCCCGCCGGGCGATTTCTGCGGGAACATGGCATCGAGCCGGTCGACTTCAACAGCTATGGCGCCCGCCGCGGCAACGACCGAGTGATGACCCGCGGCACATTCGCCAATATACGCATTCGCAATCATTTGGCGCCCGGAACCGAAGGCGGCGTCACGCGCCACCTGCCCGATGGCGAAGTGCTGAGCATTTACGACGCGGCGATGAAATACAAAGCCGAGCACACGCCGCTGGTGGTGCTCGCGGGCAGCGAATACGGCACCGGCAGCAGTCGCGATTGGGCGGCCAAGGGCACATTTCTGCTCGGGGTGCGGGCCGTGATCGCCGTGAGCTTCGAACGCATTCACCGCAGCAACTTGGTGGGCATGGGAGTTTTGCCGCTCGAATTTCCGCAGGGCCAAACGTGGCAATCGCTCGGCCTCACCGGCGAGGAACTGTTTACGATCCACGGCCTCGACGCCGCGTTCCAGCCCGGCGCCGAGCTCGAAGTGTTGGCCGCGACACCGGGCGGCGAAACCAAGCAGTTCAAGGCGAAAGCTCGCATCGATACGCCGGTCGAGTTAGAATACTACCGCAATGGGGGCATCTTGCAGACCGTGCTTCGCAAGCTGCTCGGCGAATCGAAGTAGAGAGCGGCCCGCGTTTTTGGCGGCGCGTTTTCGGTGGCAATCCTCCGGCGATGCGTTTCCAGCGGCGGATTGTCGCGAACAGGAAGTTATTTTTCGTCCGTGCCTCGCCGCCGCGTGTTGACCGACATTTCTTTCCAGGCGCCTTTCATTCCGTTTGCAAACTACAGGGCCGTGATTCCCATGCAACGATCGCACTTGCGGTTCTTCGGCGGCGGTTTTCGGTTCGCGATTGCCCTGGCCGGCTGCGGCGTCTTGGCCGCGGGCGCGGCGCAAGCCGCCGATGCGCCAGCGACGCCGGTCAGAAAAACTTCGGCCGACAAGCCGGCGGCCAGTCCCAATAAAGCCGCGCTCGAAGCCGCCGGGCTCAAGGCCGTGGGCAGTTCGCTCTCGCTAGCCGACGAAGCCACGCTCACCAAGCAGCTTCGCGAAGCGGCGGTCCAAAAGAAGGCGCTGGTCGAGGCCGAGCAGGAGTCGCAAGAGATCGAAGCCGGCATCGAGGAGATCAAACGTCAGATCACGGAGCTCAAGACCAAGCATGTCGAACTGAGCGCCGCGCTCACGGGGGCCAACGACCCGGTGCAGCATAATCAACTCGTCGGCGCGCTCAACGCGGTGGCCGGCCAGGTCGACCTCCTGATCGAGAAGCAAAAAAGCGAAGGCGACCGGCTGAAGACGGCCCGCGCCAAATCAAGCGATCTCCGCGAGACCTTCATCGAGCAACTCATGGGCATGCGCGTGCTGGCCGACAGTATCTCCCAGCAATGGACAAAGCTCGCCGCCGACCCGGCCTTGCAAAAAGCGGTCGAAGCGGAAAACGCCGCCGCGGGAACCAAGCTCAAATTGACCCCCGGCGCCGGCTTCGTCGCCACGGAAAAGCGACTCCAAGCATTGGAGCACACGATGCTTACCGAGGCGATTCCGCTCGCGCTCGAGCAAGGCGGAATGTGGGTCGATGTGGTGTTCAATGGCACGCATCGCAAAAAGCTCGTGGTCGATTCCGGGGCCACGGCCATTTCATTGCCCTATGCCCTGGCCAAGGAAGTGGGCATTGAACCGAAGTCGCAAGATCAAAAGATCACGGTCGGCTTGGCCGATGGCAGCACGGCGCCCGCCACCCTGACGACAATTCCCTCGGTGCGAGTTGGGAAGTTCATCGTCGACGATGTGGAGTGCATCGTGCTCGACGCCCGGGCGGTGAACGCACCCGCGCTGCTGGGCATGAGTTTCTTGGGCAAATTCAAGTTCGAGGTCGACAAGGAAAAGTCGGTGCTCCGAATGGTGAAATTCGACTCGGGCGAGACCAAGCCGAAAGCCAAAACATCGGGCTCGAGGAAAAAGAAGTGAAGGCTCTTCCCCCCGGGGGAAGAATGCCACGCTCCGCGCGGCAAAAATGGTAGCCGAGCGCCAAACTCTTGGGTCTGTCGCCCGGCTACCATTTGCTATGTAAACATCCGATTTGTCAAAATCAACGTCGGATGGCTATCTCGCGAGTCGCGGGAAAAAAAACACGGGTCGCCGTCGCCTGGACGGCGGAGTTCTCATCGCGCCGGCTCGGCTGTCGGCGGCGCGGCGCTCGAGCCGCGGGCATGGGCGGGCTTTCCGGACATGAAGCGATTGCAGCCGCTATTGCCCGACACTCGCAGCTTGTAGGGCTGCAACTCTTCGTCGATGCAGAGGCCCAGCGTCAGGTTTTCGGCCGATGCTTTCGGCTCGATTTGCCACCATTTGCAGTCCTTGCAGAGGCCCCATTCGCCATGTTCTTCGCTGGCCATGATTGTTGCTCCTTCCGAGGCAGAACATCGTTTTTCGGGTTGGCTCGCGGCCGTTTGTATTAACAAAACCTTTGTTGCAAGACATGTGCCAGAAGCGACGATTTCCGAATTGGCGGCGCATTCCGTGGGCGACCCGGTATTGGCGACCGATGTTGCGGCAATCTTGGAACCTCGCGCCGCGGCCCTAGCGGTTGCGTCGCGACCGATTTGACACGAACGCGGCCACTTCCCATGCTTTTAGCGGTCTGTTACCGCAGCGCGGCGCCGGAAGCCGCTGTCCAGCGCCGCGCAAACACAAACGACCCCCGAGCCCCGAGAGAGAGCACATGCCAGCCTTCGTGACCGTCGCCAAAGTCGGCGATATTCCGCCCAACTCGGGCCGGGCCTTTCCCGTGGGCGATCAGCTTGTGGCCGTGTTCAATCTTGGCGAGGGAAGGTATGCCGCGATCAATGATATTTGTCCCCATCAGGGCGCATCGCTGGCCGAGGGCGATCTCTGCGAAGAGACCGTGGCGTGTCCCTGGCATGGATGGCGCTTTCGCGTGACCGATGGCTGTTGGCGCGACAATCCGCGGATCAACACCGATGTGTATCCGACGCGCGTCGAGGGCGATGCGATTCAAGTCGCCCTGCCCGAGTGACGCCATCCGCATCGCCGGCGCCGCTTCCGATCCTCGGGTCACAGCCGCTTGCGCCGCGGCTTGAGCCGGCTGGGCGAGCTCTGTTTGCTCGCGCGGCTGCGACCGCTCGGGCGGCGCTGGGGCTCTCGCAGAGCCGCCACGCAAATTTCCTGGCGGTTAAAAGCCAGTTGCCGAGCCCGCGCCCGAGGATAGCCCCAAGAGCGAATCCGCTCGAGATACGCCGGCACTTCGGCCGCCAGCCGCCAGTCGAGCAGCTTGAGCGTGAGCAGGAGGCCCTCGATCGACACCGAGGAATGACCGACGATCGCCTCCACGGCGTCGAGCGTGTATTCGGGCGCCACATTGATATCGGCGGCGAGCCAGCGAATATCGCGAAATTCGCGTCGCCGGGCATCGGCGGCCCGCATGCGCAAATGCTTGAACCGCGGCTCCTCGGCGAGCCGCGGATCGACTTCGGCCGGGTCGAGGCCCAGCACATGCATGCCGCGCTGGAGCAGGGCTTGGCTGGCGCCGCCGGGAGCGCAGCCGATCTCGGCCCAGCGCTGGCCGGCCTGGGCCGGAAGGCGCGACCAGCGGAGCGCCTCTTCCATTTTGAAATACGCGCGCGAGATCGGTTCGCTGGGCGGTTCGATCGTCGGGGCGCCGCCTTCCCAGCAGGTTGCCGGATCGAGCGTGGCCGAGTGCCAGCCGATCCACCAGGAGCCCGGCTCGACGATCACGCAGTCGAGCACGCGTTCTCCGAGCGTCGCCGGTCCGAGGGATAGGGATAATGGCCCCCGCGAGCCGGCTTCCGGCTGCGCGGCCTGAAGCGCGGCGGCGACCGCGGACTTGGCTTCGATGGCGAGCGGCGTCGGCAGGGGCTCGAAGGCGCCACGGCCGGCCGGCGCCGTGTCACGCTGCCAAACATGCAATCGGTCGAACGCGGCCCGATCGACGAATCGCACGACTTTTTGAGCCAATGCGTCGAGCGAGCTCGCTTCGACGCCATCGCCTTCGCCGCCGCCGGATTCGACCTTGCCGAGCGAAAGGCCCCAGCTTCGGGCAAACACTGCTCCGAGCGACTCGGAAAGATCGACGGGGCCCGCGGTTTTGAACGTGAGAAAGCCCGGCCGGGAAAACGCCAGTCGCCATTCGGGCTTCAGCGTGGCCACTTCCGCCTTGAGCGCGACCTCGGCGCCGACTTGGCAGGTGGCAAAGACGAACTCGCCGCGGGCGATTTCCCGCGACAACTCAAGCGACGACGAATCCATGGAACCAACTTCGATCAAGCCAAATCAAAGCCCGAGAGGATGGAAGGCGCCCCGGCCGGGCGAGCCTTCGGTCCCGGCCTCGCCTAGCCGCCTCTTGAATAATTCAACAGGCTGCTAGTTCATTCGTCATCGACTTCTTCGTTGAAATCCTCGTCGTCTTTGTCGTCGTCGATTTCGGGCGGCGTCGAGTCGTCGTCATCGTCGTCGTCGAGCTCTTCCTCGAAGTCGTCGTCGAAGTCGTCGTCGAAGTCATCTTCGTCGAAATCATCGACCGGATCGATCACCGGCACGACATCAGCGGGGTCGACATCCGGCAGGTCCTCGTCGTCGTCCTCGTCGGTCGCCACGACGGGCGGCCTCGGGCGGGGATCGATTGGCGATGGATCGCTGCCCGGAACCAAAAACGCGCGGCAATCGCCTGGCGACGAAAGGATATCGTCCGGGGGAAGGATTCCCGCGCCGGGAGCGAGATATTCCGCATGGACGGCGGTTGCAAAACCTTCGAGCGGCATAAGAGCGTTTCGCGATCGTGGGTCGGAGAGGGCAGGGGGGGCGCCGGGAAATTCAAACGAAGCCCCGAATCGGGCGCCGAACGAGTGCTGGATTCTGCGTCGCGCCCGTCGGTTTGTCAAGCCGCCGCCCGCGGCGCCCGCCGGTCCGGCTTGCCGCTTATTGGCCGAAGTCCGCTTTTACCGAGGGGCGCGTCAGCACGATCAACGTGAACACTCCGAGCACCGTGCCAAACGGCATGAGCAAGCATTCGATTGCCGCCACGACGAGGCAATAGGTGTAGTGGCGGTGCGCGGCGAGCATTCGCGCCGCGAAGAACATCGCCGCGGCGAGCGTCCAAAGACAGGCGATGATGATCGCGGCGATCACGACGAACATGCCGCCGATGAACGTCATCGCCTCCTGGTCCCCCGGCCGGTTTTGGGGCAAGGCGCCGGTGAGCATCGCGATGCCGAGCGTCAGATGAATGAACGGAAAACAGCCAAACAACGCGGTGATGCCGGCGACGACATAATGGAAGATCGAAAGCAGTCGCAGGTGGTTGTCGTCCTCGGCGGCGTCGCGATACGCCGCCGCTGGGCGTTGACCAAAATCATCATACGCGTCGTCGGGCATCATGATCGGGCCGGCTGTCCAACAGGGGCGGTTGCGATTCGACTCAAATCACGGCGATCCAGGCAGCGAGTGGGACAGAGCGCGATCGATCAAGCGCCGTATTTTCCCATGCGGCCGGCATTGGATAGGGCCAGCGGCATCAGGTATTTCGCTTCGAATTGTCCCAGGCCGCCGCGGAGCGCTTCCGATTCGCCGAACCCCTTGCAGGCGTCGGACCGGCAGCAGTCGGACACCAGCACCGTCGGCACCGGATGCCAGGAGTGGCTTTTCAGAAACGCCGGGGTCGAGTGGTCGCCGGTCACGATCAGCACCGTGGGCTTGAGCGCCGTGATGCGCGGAATCGCGCCGTCGAGCTCTTCGATCTTTTTGACCTTCGCGCCGAAACGCGCCGTCTTCGCCGGTGCTGTCGGAGTATTTGAAGTGGATGAAGAAAAAATCATGGTCCTTCCAGTGCTCGGTAAGCACATCGATTTGCTCGGTGAGCGTTTGCGCCTGGCCGATCACTTGCATGCCCACTAGTCGCGCGAGACCCTTGTACATGGGATACACGGCGATCGCGGCCGCCTGGAGTCCGTAGACCTCTTCATAGCTCGGCAGGGCGGGCTTCGCCGAAAATCCGCGCAGCGTCAGACCGTTGGCCTTCTTCTCGCCGGACAGCAGCTTTTGGGCCTGGGCGATAAACTCGGCGGCCACGCGGGCCGTTTTCTCGCTCGCCGCATTGCCGGCCCGCGGCGCCAGCGGCGGGACTCCGGTCGCTTGCGGATCGGTGTCATGCACATCGCCGCCCAGGCCGGGCCCTCGCAACACGGCGACGAACCGATGCTCCTTGACCGGCTCGACAAACACCTCGACCCCCTCGATCTTCACCTGCCTCAGCCGCATCGCGAGCGGAGCGCTTTCGTCGCTGGAAATGCGGCCGGCTCGGCGATCGGAAATGCGGCCCTCGGCGTCGAGCGTGCAAAAATTGCCGCGAATGGCGACGTCGTTTGGACCGAGCTCGAAGCCGATGCCCGTGGCTTCAAGAGCTCCGCGGCCGATGCGATATTTGAGCGGATCGTAGCCGAACAGTCCCAGGTGGCCCGGTCCGCTGCCCGGCGCGATTCCCGGCTTCACCGGAATGCTCAGCCCCGAGACTCCGATCGCGGCGAGTCGGTCGAGATGGGGCGTGAAAGCGGTTTCGAGTTCGGTTTTGTCGCCGCCGGCCATGGGCAGTCCGCCAAGGCCATCGGCCACCAGCATCACGATCTTCGAATCATTTTTGACGTGCAGTTCCCGGGTCAGTTCGTGCATGTCTTCGCTCATCGAAACCTCTCGCTTGGCGGAATTCGTTTTTTTGGCGGATCGCAGGCGGGCTCGCGGATCGCGGCGCCTAGCTCGCGCTTCGCCCTATCTTCTCGGCCCAACCGCCGCGACACAAGGGGACACTCCAACTTCCGTGAACCCTTGAACCCTTGAACCCTTGAACCCTTACGCCCGCCCTCTCCCAAACGGGAGAGGGGAATTGGTCGAATAGACGGTTAAGTAATCGTAATGGAATTTGGGCGCGATTGGGAACTTCGGGAGTTTTGACCGTCGCCGGGCTAGCGGCGTATGATGAGGCGCGGGTCCCCCTCGCCCTCTTTCCCCCCACGCGCGCCGCCCAAAAGCGCGAGTCGAAAGGAAACCGCATGTCGACCGTCGAACTCACTTGGCTCGGCCACGCCTCGTGGCTCATTCGCTCGTCAGGCGTCACACTCGCGCTTGATCCCTATCTAAACGATTCACCGACCGCCCCGATCAAGGCCCAAGACCTGAAGCCCGACTTCGTGCTCGTGTCGCATGGGCACTTCGACCATGTGGGCGACGCCGCCGCGATCGCCAAGCGGTCGGGCGCCACGGTGGTGGCCAATTTCGAAATCTGTCAGTGGCTCTCGAAGCAAGGAGTCGAGCGCACCGAGCCGATGAATGTGGGCGGCCGGATCGAACTGCCGTTTGCCCGGGTCAAGCAAACCATTGCGCATCACAGCTCGACCTTGCCCGATGGCTCGAGCGGCGGCTGCGCGAGCGGCTACTTGCTGGCGATCGGCGATTTGGAAATTTATTTTGCCTGCGACACCGCGCTGTTTCATGATATGAAGCAGATCGGCTCGGTCGGGCTCGATCTGGCGGTGTTGCCGATCGGCGATCGATTCACGATGGGGCCCGACGACGCGATCGAGGCCGTGAAACTGCTCGATCCGCGGCGCGTGGCCCCCTCGCACTACAATACTTGGCCGCCGATCACCCAAGACGCCGCCGCTTGGGCCGAACGCGTGCGCTCGGAGACCAATGCCGAGCCGATCGTCATCGCGCCGGGCGGCACGATCACGCTTTGACCCATCGACCGTTGATACAATCGCTCTAACACGCTCTGACACATCCAGCATCGAGGCGCCACCCATGAGCATTCTCCGAGCCACGCGTGATTTCGCCGCCGAGCAAGCCACGGCCGGGCTGGGCCGGCTGGCGAACAGGATTCCTGCCCGACAAATGTTCGGCGCCCTGCGCGGACTCGTGGCCGACGCGAGAGCCGGCGCTCGGCAAGCCGCCCTCGACCGGTTGCCCGAAGTGGCCGCGGTCGGGCGTCGGATGATCGACCGAGTGCTCCCCGCTCCGCGGGGCGGCGTCCAAGCGGTGCTCAACGCCACGGGAGTGCTGCTGCCCGATGATCTCGAATTGCCGCTGCCGCTCGCGGCGCTCGATGCGATGCGCGAGCGCGGGAGCGCCAGCGTGGCCGATTTGTCCGCGCGAGACTCCGCCAACTCCAACGGACATCGCGACGCCGGGCCGACTTCGCTTGAGTTGGCGGCGCGGCTTGCCGGGGCCGAAGCCGCGCTGGCGTTCGCGAGCCCGGCGGCGGCGCTCACCGCCATCTTCGCGGCGCTCGCTTCGGGTGGCGAAATCCTCGTGGCCCGGCGTCAGGTGGGAGTCGTCTGTCGGCGTCGTGGGCTGTCGCTCGCCGATGTGGCGGCCGCGGCCGGAGCGACGCTCGCCGAAGTGGGCGCCGTGGATCGGCTCACCGCGGCCGACTTTAGCCACGCGTCGCTCGACAAGACACGACTGCTTGTGTGGGTCGAAGGCGGCGACTATGAAATCGTGGGCGCCATCGAAGAATCCCGGGGCGAAGCCGAAACGATGCGCGCCGGCAGCGCGGCGCGGGAGGCGCTGGAGTCGCTCGCGCCGGGCCGGTATTCCGCTCGTGGTGCTATCGACGACCGGTTCGCTGTGTCCGGTCCCGGGCCCGATCAATTCGATGCCGCGGGCGGCCGAGCAGCTTACCTCGGGCGCCGAGTTGGTGGTGATCGACGCGCGGTGCTCGCTCGGCGGGCCGGCTTGCGGGATTGTCGTTGGGCGCCGGCGACCGATCGAAACGATTGCCGCCGCGCCGCTCTCCGCGATGCTCGAGCTCGATCGGTGTTCGCTCGCCGGGCTCGAGGCCACGCTGCTCTTGGCCGCGGAGCCGACGGCGGGGGAACGCGGCATTCCACTGTGGCAAATGTTGGCGGCTTCGCCCGAGGTGCTCAAGAACCGCGCCCAGCGACTCGCGCCGCAGATCGCGGATTGTTCGCGCGTGGCCGGGGTCGAGATTCAAACCGGCTTCGCCTATCTGGGGCCGGGACGGCTGACGCGAGATCGGCTCGACGACTACCGGATTCTGTTGAAGCCGGCCGATGGCGACGCGCGCGGACTTGCCTCGCTGGCGCGGGCCGGCGAGCCGAGCGTGTGGGCGACGATCGTCGAAGGGCGAGTTTGTTTGTCGCTCCGCGGCATGCTCGCGCGCGACGACGAGCGGCTCGCGGCCGTGTTTACCGCCATGGACGCCCGGCGCGGTGGAGCTCGCCCGAGTTCGGCGGCCGAGATCGCTCGTCCGGAGCTTTCGCCCCGCGAACCCGCGGCGGTCGCAACGTCGGGCGAGACGCGCGACCGTTTCGCGGCCGAATGAGTCTTGCGAGGTCGCTTGGTCGGCGATTCTCGCGACGTTTGGCCGGTGAACAGCCTGTTGATGTATTCGACAGGCCGTGAACGCCGGGTCCATGAACTCCGGGGTTCGATCGGGCTCGGGCGCGATCCGCCCTAGGGGATGGCGCCTTGCCGCGAGCGGGTTATCATGGAAAAGACGAAAACGGCGATCGACCATCGGCCGCGGTTGCCGCTGGCGGCCGCTCTGGCCCTGGGAAAATTCCTACCGCGAAGAGCTTGTGGCCCTCGACACGCGTTCTATCCTCCGACCACGACTCGAAAGGCGATCCCTCGTGCGATGGCTGTCGAATATCGGCGTGGCGGTCGTGGCGCTGGGTGGGTTGTGCGCGCTCGCCGCCGTCGCCCATGCCGAGGAGCAGGAGTCGCTGCGGTACCATCATCCCTGGGGGCGATGCGGGGTCGGTTCGTCGCAAACCTTGCGCACCGTGACCGAAACCTTCGACGAGCTCGGCCAGCCGCAAGGCGTCACGACGAACGAAACCCGCACGACGCTCGAAGCGGTGTCGGCCGATGGGGTGACGTTGCGGATCGAGGCCGTGTTGGAAGTCGGCGGCAAACGCGTGAACACGCAACCGCAATCCGTGCGGCAGACATTCTCCGGCGCGCTGCCGAACCAGACCATCAATCAAAAGCACTTGCCCGACGCCCAGGTCAAGATCGATGGCGTGGCGATCGACTGCCATGAAGACGAGCTTGAGCTGCTCGGTCAGGGTCAGCGGCGGCTCGTGCGAATTTTTTACACTGACAAATCGCCGCTCTTGATGAAGAAAACGATTCAGGTCTCCGACACCGGCAACCCCTCGGGCAATTCGGAATCGACGACGGAAACGCTCGAAGTGGACATGGCCTACAAAGTGCTCTCCGAGATCAAGACGGTGAATTTGCTGCGCTCAGTGCAGACAAGCCCGACCGGCGTGACAGTGGCGCTTTCAGTATCCGCGCCCGACATTCCGGGCGAGCTGGTGAGCACCACGTCGAAGAAGGTCGACACCCAGGGTCGGGTTTCGCGGCGCACGGTGTCGGAGCTTTCGGCCTATCGTGTCGTGCCGCTTCCCGCGGAGCCGACGCCCAACTGGATTCCCCTGCGCCACCGCGACAAGCGTCATCGCCGCTAGCGCGCGTGCCATGCCCACTGCCTTGAGTGGGCATGTTTTCAAGCGCCACGCGAAGTCCTCATGCCCACGCGGGGCCGCGGGCATGGCACACGGAACGAATCCGATCCGTCATTTCATCCGTGACAAAGCGATCGCGCTCCGTCGCGGCTTGAAATCGGGGCGCCACCGCCATCATTCTCCGGCGGGTGTGATTTCCAATTGCCCCAGCACTTCGGCGATCGGCAGGAAGATCGAGTATTCGGTGTCGCTCGCCAGGCTGCTGTCGGTCAGTTTCAAATGTTCGACCCCAATGCCGCCGCGGCCCAAGGTGGCGTCGAGCGGGAGCCACTGGTCGCGGACATAGACTTCCGTCCACATATGAAATTCGAATCCGCCCATCGCGGGCACATACACTAGGCCCACGGCCACTCGCGAGGGAATGTCGCTCGCCCGAGCCACTGCCGCGAGGAGCACGGCGTGTTCGGTGCAATCGCCCTCGCGCGACTTCGCCACTTCGGCCGCCGAGGCGAATGCCTGCGAGAAATTCTTCTTCTCGATCAACTTGTAGATCGCCCGCTCGAGGGCCACGGCCCGCTGGGCGGAGCCGGGCGCCCCGATCTCGACGCTCGCGGCCAATTGCTTCACCGCCGGATCATGAATCTGCAAGATGTTGTTGGCCGCCAAGAATTCCGGGCCCGGCTTTGGCGCGGCGGCGAGGTCGGGTCGCTCGGGCGGAGTCAGCGGTCCGGCGGCCCAGACCGTGATGTTGGCCGTCGATCCATCGACCGGCGCCACGACCTGATAGGCGCAGCTTGCGAATCGCGCGGTGGGATCGGAATTGGTCAGAATGCACCGTGTAACGGGCGCGTTTGGCGTCGGGCGGCGTGGTGATTGGTTGCTTGGGCTTGATGAGCAGCTCGCGAAAGATGTCGATCTTGCCCTTGGGCGACGCCAAGGCTTGCTCGCGCGTGCATCGATACGACACCTGTTGCATCGCGGGCATTTCCGACTTAAGCACCTCGCCATCGAGCGTGGTCCAGATCGTTTGCTTGAACACCGTGTCGTCGCTGGTATGCATCAGGCATTCGATGCGAAGCAGTTTCATGTCGGCGTCGAGCAGCTTGGTGTCTTCGTAGTCGACGCCGGCCATCGTGAACTTGGCCACCTGATTCAACATCGGCACAAGCGCGCGAAACTGCCGAACCTCGTTGGGTCGCATCGGCTGCTGACGCAAGAGAAACTCCATGCCCGAAAAGCCGAGCACATCGTCGCCCAGGGGAATGCGGCGCTCGGTGGCTTCCGCTTCGTGGCCGGCGGGAAACTCCTTTAAGACCAGGGAGAGCGCATCGACCGTGCCGACCACGACCATCGGCGTGGGGCCGAGCGACATTTCGCTACGAAAGCTGACCAAGCGGCCATCGGGCGCTTCGAGGCTCGTGACACGCATTTCCTGCCGGCTGGTCTCGTCGCCACGCCCCATTTCGAGCACGGTTCGCGAGTCGACTTCATCGAGCTCGTCTTGATCGGCGGCTTTGTGTGGCCGGCGAGTCGCATACACATAGCCGATCTTCACTCCATGCAGGTATTCCGCTTCCCAGTGCTCGGCCGATTGGGGCTGGATCTTGAATTTGGGTCGCGTGACTTCCGGCTGTTCGGGTTCGTTGACTTCGGCCGGGCGAGTTTCGCAGCCCGCCGCGATCACGAGCAGGCACGCGCCCGAGAGCGCCATCAAGCGCGTGGCTCGCGCGCCCGACCAACCGGCGCTTCGCCGCCAGGGAGATTTCCGAAGGTCGACAGCCGCGAGGTCGACAGCCGCGAGGCGATCGACGAATGAACCGCCGGTGGAAGCGCGATGGGCCACGCGCCGCGCCACCGCGGTCACGCGCCGCGCCATGCCTGGGACTGACCAACTCACAAAAAGCTCCTTCGAGGGCGAAAAGGTTTTGCCAATCGGGGCCACCGCTCCCGAGGCGAGTATTTTCCGTGGCGGCTTTCCGCTTCCACGGCCTCCCGGCGGCAGGGCGAATGCTAGAGTTCGTTTGTCACCGCGACGCGGGCTTGCTGGCGCCAGTCGCCCGGCTTGCGATCCGGCGGTTCGCGACTCTGACGGCTCTGATGATTGTAGAGCTTATCGGGCTCAACGAAAAGAAGATCGGCTCGTGAAACAGCCGGCGGGTCGGAACATAACCTAGTGTTGCGTGCGTAGAGTTACTGCGGACAGACAGCCATCGTCTGTCGTGGCGGCATTGGAAACTCGAGGTGAGGTCGGTTCATGGGCTTCTTGAAAAAGTTCTTTCGCAATGTCTTCCGTGACGGAACTCCCACGGAGTTTTCCAGCAGCTTCGAGGAACTGAGCGAAGAAGAGCTCGAAGCCCATCTGGGCGTCGTCGCGCTATGGCAAATTCACGCTGACCGGCGCGGTGCGGCCTTCGTACGATCTGCAAGTGGTGCCCACGCAAGGCTACCGCCACGATGTGTATCGCGACGCGGAAACCAAAAGCAGTGTTCCGGTGCTGATGGCGGCCGCCAGCAAGGAAACGTTGTTCGACACGTTCATCGATCTGCTCGATCCCCTGGGATGCGAGGTCGATGTGGTGCTCGAAACAAGTCACGATCGCCAGCGACGCGGACACCAGGACCTCTACCGCGAGCATATCGATTTGCCGGTGCTGAAAAGCATTCTCTACGACTACGAGGACTTGATCCTCAACGACGGTTGCATGGGTATCGCGGTGCTCAATCCGCACACCCCGCAGGAAGTGCAATTCGACGAGCATAAGCTGCTGATCGTCTACGGCGCCGATTTGAAGGAATACGAACACACGCTCCGCGATCGCGACGTGTACTGCAACGACGAGATGAAGTTCATCACCGAAGCCGAACACGTGCATTCGTCGAACGAGACCTACATGGATCAGTTCAACGAACTGCGCATGCGGCTGGGGATCGACTCGATGTACGGTTGAACCGGCCAGTCAGCGGCGATCGCGCGACGCCCCCGGCGGGCACGCGCAGGTGTCCCAGGGATTGCGGCTTGCCAGCACGACGGCGGCGCTGGGCGGGGCGATTCCCCCTGCCCGCGACCGCCGTGTTCGTTGAACCCCTCGGGCGGCGCGGCGCCGCCAGCATTGCGCGCGTCGCTCGCGCATGCATGCCGCGACGAACGCGAATTGTCGATTCGCTCGGCGGGCGCATCAAGCTGGGCTTGCTTTGGCGGCGTTCGGGCGTCAGACTTGCCCGCCATTTCCTCGGTTTCGCGAGAGTCACGCGCCATTTTTGGCTGACGCGGAAGTCGTCGGCGGATCGATGGTTCTAATCAGGCGCCCCTGAAGTCCTCGCGCGATCGAACGATGGTCGCTCGAACTCATCTTCCGCATTCGCTCTCAAACACGAACCGCCACCGTGCCGCGTAGCGCGCCACTATCGTCGCCTCGTTGGGTCCGCCGCTTGGGGCTGGCGTCGACGAGTCTCCTCTGCCTGGGCTCGGGCTGCGCCACGTATTTTGGCCCGCCGGTTCCCGCGTATACGATGCCCGCGGTTCCGTTCGTTCCGCCCATATCGGTCGTGCAGCCGAACCCGTCGATGTTCGCCTGCACGAACAAGGACTTTCTCTGGGATACGATCGTCGACGTGGTGGATGACTATTTTCAGGTGCAGCGCGAGCAGCGGGTGCGGCAGGTGGGCGATGTGCAAACCGAGGGCTTGCTTGTCACGCTACCCAAGCCCGGCGCCACGTTTCTGGAAGTCTTCGAGCGAGATTCCGTGACCTTCCATGATCGGCTCGAATCCACGCTCCAGTCGATTCGGCGCCGCGCCGTGGTGCGGGTCGTGCCGACCGGCGGCGGCTATCTGGTCGATATCGCGGTGTACAAGGACCTCGAGGACCTGCCCAAGCCGGAGTTGGGCTTCGTGGGCCGGTTCAATGTGCGCAACGACGACTCGCTCCGCCGCTTGAGCCAACCGGTCGGCGGCGGGGAACCGACGATCGGCTGGATTCAACAAGGCCGCGACGCCGCGCTCGAGCAGCGCATGATGGTCGCCCTGCAAGCCCGACTCGCGGCGGCCGGCATGCCGCAGTATTGAAGCGAGCCGACAAGCGGCATAACGCGAAAGCGCGATTTCGCGCGAATCGCCCGGCGGCGTCACTCAAGCGGCTGCGTGGCGCTCGGCGTGAACGCTTCGCTCGGCGCGAGCGAGCTTGGCCAAGCAATCGGAGCAGGCGCCGGTTTTTGCGTGGCGGGGCTCTCGACCATCGGCAGCCGCACGACGAACATCGTGCCTCGGCCCGGCGAGCTTTCCACCCGGATGCGGCCGCGATGGGCTTCGATCACATCGCGGCAAAAGGCGAGGCCCAAGCCGGTTCCGCCCTGACCGCTCGCGTCGGGGCCGGTCTTGGTCGAGTAATAACGCTCGAAAATTCGCGGCAGCTTATCGGGGGGAATTCCCATGCCGGTGTCGCGCACGGAAATATCCACGAATCGGGCCACGGGATCGTGGGACAGCCGCACCGTGAGCTGTCCGCCCTGCGGCATCGCTTGGCGCGCATTGATGAGCAGATTGAGCAGCACTTGCTGAATTTGGTTCGCGTTGACCATCGCCGGCGGGGCGGGCTCGATTTGCAGTTCGATCTTAATGCGATACTTCGCGAGTTCCCGCTCGACCAGCACCAGTGAATCGTCGATCAGCTTGGTCAAGTCGATCGGCTCCTGACCGGCGCTGCGATTGCGCACGAATCCGAGAATGCTGGTCGTGATGCGAGCGGCCCGTTGGCCAGAGGCGTAGATTTTTTCGAAGGCTTTGTCGCGCGTGGCCTGATCGCGGTGGCGGACACCCATCTTGGCGTAGTTGATGATCGTGGTGAGTACATTGTTGAACTCATGGGTGGTCGTGCCCACGAGCTCGCCTAGCGCGGTGAGCTTTTGGAGCCGATGGATTTGCTCCTCGAGATACGAGATTCGCTCCTGGAGCGCGGCAACGCTTGTTTCTTGGTTTTCCATTTGCTTTTCATCCCGCGTCATGATCGAGTCCGCCAAAAAGTCGCGCCGCTTTCCCAGGCAAGCCAGACCCGCGAGTTTGCCCAGCACATCAACCCAAACTCCATGCGGCAATTCGACTTGCCACTCTGGTATCGTCGGCTTGGCATGGCTGACTAAAGCGGAAGCCACTACAATCATCGCCCACTTCGTGAAGTTGCGCCTGCTCTCGGCCGAATGATTTGCCAAGGCGCCGAGCGCCGATGCGATGCGATCGAAACATTGCGGTTGGAATGTCGCGGTGGAGAAGTTATCGACGCGCCGAATTCATTGCGAGCGCTTTCAGGAAAGGATGCCATGCACACGGTGGAACTGCTGGAGCTAGCACTAGCTTCGGCTTGCGATCTGGGGTTCGATGTGCGCGAGGAATGGCTCGGCGGCGTGGGCGGCGGAACTTGCCTGACCAAAGGCCGCTGGCGGCTCTTCGTGGATCTCGATCAGACCCCGCGCGAACGGCTTGAGCAGGTGCTCGAGATTCTCGCCCGGAGCGAACAACCGTCCACGGTCGAATTTCCCGCCACAATCCGCTGTCTCGTGCAAGCCCGCCGAGCGGCATGAACAGGCTGCTAGCAGGGAGTCGTGAGCGACGCGGTTGTTCGCGCGCCGACGATCAGGTCGCGCCGCGATAGAGGCCCGCGGTCTCGATATACTTTTCCACGGCCCGGGGGGTGCGATAGCGGATGCTGGCGCCGGCGGCGATTCGGCGTCGAAGATCGCGGCTGCCGAGGTCGATTCGCGGCAATTCGACCCGCGCGATGCGCAGCCCGGCCGCCGCCTCGGGACCAATCGCTTGTTCGAGCGGTCGCGTGTCGAGTTGGTCCGGCGAGCCCGTATTTGGCGGGCCCTCGTCCGACTGCACAGCTTCGACCGGGCCGGATTCCGATCGCCGCGCGATCGCCAGCGTGGCCAGCTCGCAAATTCGCCGCGGGTCTTTCCAATGCGGCAAATCGGCGAGCGAATCGGCGCCCAGCAGCAGTGTCAATTCACGCGCCGGGTTTTCTCGCTGAATGGCTTCGAGCGTGTCGACCGTGTAGCTGACCCCCGCGCACTCGAGCTCCAAGCGACACACGGAAAACGCCGCGTTGCCGGCCAGGGCCAGCTCGAGCATTTCCGCCCGCTCGCGGCCGGGCGTGATCGCGTCGTGTTGCTTGTGGGGCGGGATATGGGCCGGCGTGAACCAGATCGCGTCGAGCCCACACTGCTCGCGGCAGCATTCGGCCAAGAGTAAATGGCCGAAATGCACCGGGTCGAATGTTCCGCCGAAGATTCCGAGTCGCATGGCTTAGAGGATGTCCTTCGCCCGGAGCGGGCCGCGCGACATAATAATAGATCGAGAGCCGGTCGGCAAACGGCGCCGCTCCCTGTCCGGCGTTTACCGGCGCCCTTGGAACCATCGTGGCCCGCGCCTTCGAACGAGAGCGCTTTGAAACCGAGCGAATCCCCATGACCCAGCAGGCCCATTTATTCGACACCGCGCCCGACCCGTGGGAACTCGACGCCGCCGAAGACCGGCTCGTGGCCACGGTCGTGTTCGCCACCGGCCCCGATCAGGTGTTCGATTATCGAGTGCCCGACGAACTACGGGGACGGTTTACGATCGGTCGGCGGGTGCGCGTGCCGTTTGGCCGCGGCAATCGGCGGCAGGTGGGCTACTGTGTTCGGCTCGAATCGAAGTCGCTAGGTCAACGCAAGCTAAAAGAGATTCATAGCCTGGTCGATCGGGTGTCGCTTTTGAGCCCGGCGCTGGTCCGGCTCACCGAATGGATGAGCTCGCATTATCTGGCGCCCTGGGGCAAAGTGATCGAGACGGTGTTGCCGGCCGGTGTGCGGGGCGAGGCGGGCACGCGCGAGACGCAGTTTTTGAGCGTGGCCCCCGAGCTGGCCGGCCCATTGGCAGCGGCGCTGGGCGAATCGGCGTCGGCGGCCGACAAGAAGCGATTCAAGCTTTCGCCGGGGCAGGCGGCAATTGTGCGCCATTTGCTGCAATCGCGCGAGCCGTTGCGAATGAGCGAACTTTGTTTGGCGGTGGGCTGCACTTCGGCGCCGATTCAGTCGCTCCGCAAGAAAGGGCTGATCGTGGCGGAGTCGAAACGCGTGGCCACCAAGCCTTTCGTCGAGCGCGCCGCCCCGCGCGAGGAACATCTCGCGCTCGAGCCCGATCAGCGCACGGCGCTCGACGCGGTATTGGCCGCGATCGATTCAGGCGAGCATCGCGCGCTGCTTTTGCATGGCGTAACAGGCAGCGGCAAGACCGAGGTTTATATTCAGGCCATTGGCGAGGTGCTGCGCCGGGGCCGGCAAGCGATCGTGCTGGTGCCCGAGATCAGTCTCACGCCGCAGACGGAGCAGCGTTTTCGTAGCCGGTTCGGCAATGTGGCGGTGCTGCATAGCAGCATGAGCGATTCAGAGCGGCATCATCACTGGCGTCGAATCGCGGCCGGCGAATCGCAAGTGATCGTGGGCGCTCGGAGCGCGGTGTTCGCTCCGACTCCCAGGCTGGGACTGATCGTGATGGACGAGGAGCATGAAAACACGTTCAAGCAGGGCGAAGCGCCGCGGTATCACGCCCGCGACGTGGCGCTTCGCCGCGCGAGCGACGAAGGCATTCCGCTCGTGCTCGGCACGGCGACGCCATCGCTCGAAAGCTGGCGCCGGGCCGAGGCCGGGGAATATCAACTCCTGTCCCTGCCGCGGCGGGTGTTCGATCGGCCGCTGCCCGATGTGTTGACGATCGACTTGCGGCTCGAATTCAAGGATCGTCGGCATCGCGGCGCGATCAGCCGGCCGCTCCGACAGGCGATGAGCCAAGCCCTGGTCGAGGGCGGGCAAGTGATTTTGCTCTTGAATCGGCGCGGCTATGCGACGCATATCCAGTGCCCGAGCTGCGGCCACGCGCTGCGATGCCCGGATTGCACGATCGCGCTCACGCACCATGTGGCCGGGCATCGAGCCGTGTGCCACTACTGTGATTATTCGACGAGCGCGCCCGAGCGCTGCCCCGAGTGTGGCTTCGCCGGCATCCACTATGGCGGCCTGGGCACCCAAAAGCTCGAAGCCGAGACCCAGGCGCGGTTTCCGGAATATCCCGTGCTGCGAATGGACACCGACACGATGCGGCGGCCCGGAAGTCATGAACGGGCGCTCGAGGCCTTTCGCGCCGGCGAGGCCCGCATTCTGGTCGGCACGCAGATGATCGCCAAGGGACTTGATTTTCCGAATGTGACGCTCGTGGGTGTCATCAATGCCGACACGGCGCTGCACTTGGCCGATTTTCGCGCCGCCGAGCGCACCTTTCAGCTTGTGACCCAGGTGGCCGGTCGCACCGGTCGCGGGCCGCGCGGGGGGCGGGTGCTGGTGCAAGCATTCAGCCCCGAACATCCGGCGATTCGCGCCGCCGCGAGACACGATTTTCAAAGCTTCGCCCGCCACGAGTTGCCGGATCGGGCCGCGCTCGATTATCCGCCGTTCGCGTCGATGATTCGGGTCGTGGTGCGCGGTCCCCAGGAGCAGCGGACCGAGGCGTTTGCCCAGCATGTGGGCGAGCGTCTTCGAGCGGCGATCGACCCGGCGGGCCTCTCGGCCCGGGTGCTGGGCCCGGCGCCGGCGCCGATCTCGAAGCTGCGAGGCAAGTTTCGGTTTCATATGCAGTTGCAATCGCGCGACGGGGCCGGCTTGCGGCAAGTGGTGCGCGACGCGCCTGCGCGATATCGAGCCACCGCCCGACACGCAGTGGATCGTGGATGTCGATCCGCTCGAGATGTTGTGAGCGACGCCAAGGTGGGGGCGGTAAAAACAGTCGGGGACCAGTTCAGCTTATGCGGCGGTGGCGAGGGGGGTGGAGCGGCGGTGGAAGGGGTGGCCGGGGCGTTGCGAGAGGTAGTCCTTGAGCCGGCCGTCGTCGCTGAGGGCGGCGGCGCGGAGCTGCAAGATCGCTTCCGCTCCGTCGGGATCGTCCCAGAACATTTCGGTCCCTTTCACGCGCAGGTTCATCTGTTTGATCAGCGACTCCATCGGCGCGCTGGTGACCGGCAGGCCCAGGCGGCGATAGCTGGGATAGTCCATCCGCTGGCGATTGTTCGTCAAGTACCGCACGGCGTCGACGAGCGCTTTCTCCGCGTCACTGGGTTTCGTATCTTCCCAGTCGATGCCCCGGGCGAGGCAGGCTTGCTTGATCTCGTCGATCACGTGATCGACCTGGCCTTGCCAGCACCAGGTGACGAACTTTAGATAGAGCGACCAACCCTCCGCATCGTTGGCGGCCAGCGCCAGCGCCGCGCGGTAAACGTATTGAATCGCATGAATGAAGTCGAGGACGGGCGTGAACGTCGGAAAATGTTTTTTCCAGATCGACCAGTTCCAGTTCAGGCCATCACCGAGGAAGACCCGTAAAGGAGAATCGTAGAACCGGCGCCGCTGGGCTTCGCGCCGCATCAGCGGGCCGAAATCCTCCGAGCAGGACATACTGCTCAGCGCCGTGCGCAGCACGCGCCGCGGGCCTTCGTACTTCACGCGGCGGGGTTTCTCGGCGGCGGATTCTTCGCCGGGCGAATCGAGGCGGGGAACCGCTTTTTCCGCGATATTCGCCACTTTTTTCGCGATGCGAAAGGAAGTCGGCAACTCGGGGCAAGCGTCTTCGTCCGCGACATGCCGCGGGTTGAGAGACATTCGCTCGAACGAAGCGTTCTTCGTTTCGCGCCAGCCTTTCTCGCCCGACGGCACGACGCCGCGCCCCCGGCCCGGCTCGCGCGTGCGAATGCGGCCGCCGTCGCAAGAGACCACCGCCGCTTCCGGCACGACGACTTCCTTGACGACTTTTTTATTGTCGCTGGGCGCCGGCAGTGCCTTCCCGTCGGCCAGTTCCTGGCCCACCTGTTTCACCAAACGCCGAATCGTGCTGCAGGGAACTTTGTGTCCCAGCACTTGCTCGGTGATCACTTCCGCGCACTTGAACGAACGGACTTCCGCGGCTAGGCAGACCACGGCTCGCGTCAACTCGGGCGTGACCTCGCGGCTATCGAGTCCCAACGTCAACCGCTGAGGGAAAAAAAGACCGCCGGCAGCGGTCGCAGTAAGCGGTCGTCTCGGTCACCTCGACCCGGCCATCCAGGCTGGTGACCGGCCTCGTTGCGGTTTGCACGCGGCACGACGCTCCGCAGGTGGGGCAGTTCGCTTCCGTCGGGCAGCTCGCGGCGACTTCACGCATCGCTCGCTCTTGGGCTTCACGGCTCAACTCGCGGCCGAGCGTGATAGCATACCGCTCGATGACGCTATAGTGCGGCGTGCCGAGGAACGCCCCCTGCTCGACCATCTCCTCGATTCCCAGTTCGGCCAGTTCCCGCAAAAGTTCCTTCCTCCTGGCCTCGCGGGCCTGCATCGCGGCGTCCATGCCTAGCGCTCCTTAAGCAAGTTTCGTTCACCGATCAAATCCACCTCGCCCAGCTTACCACACAAACCCCGAATTCTCCTATTGACGTTTCCACATCCACCCCCCAACCCGCAAAAGCTGAACTGGTCCCAAACAGTCGCGTCGACCGAGGTTGCGGTAGCTTGGTCCGGCGATGATTCGTAAAATGATGAAGCTCGTCGGAGTAGATCGCCGTTTTTTCGGCCCGTGAGTCCGAGCGTCGCGGATGGCGCGCATTCCTGAAACGAAAGACGCATGTCCTACCGCTCCCTTAAAGCGATCCTGGGCGAGACGAACCTGGAGCGGAAGTGTCTATTTCTGTTCGGGGTGTGTCTGTTTGCCCTGATCGCGGGCAGCTTCTGGTGGTATGGCAGCCGGACGGAAAAACAAGTCTATTTGGCCGCGCAGCGCACCGGCCGCGGCATGGTCGACGCGATTATGCTCCGCATGCACTGGGAGCGGCTGGCGGCGGAGCGCGAGGAAGAGCTCGCGCTGAACAAATCGATCGGCGAGGATCTTCGCAATCAGGCCTACAAGCGCACCGCGCTCATCAAGCCGCAATCCGACGGACCTGATCAGCCCAAGGACGAATACGACTGGCGGGCGCTCGATGCGTTCCGCGCCGTGCCCCCGTCTGGCGACGAGCAGTCCCCGCAATTCATGGCGTATTCCTCGCCGCGCGACAAGGAATACATCTACTATCAACCGGTGCGAGCCAAAGCCGGCTCCTGCATCGTGTGCCACAACATCAAGCGCATCGCCGCCGGGTTGCCCGAATGGCAGGAAGGCGACCTGATGGCGGTGGTGAAAGTGGTGTTCAGCGACGAGGAAAATCGCAAGGCCCTGGCCGAGAACCTCGCGATTCTGATCACCACCGCCATTATCACCGTGTTCATGGCGATGTTCGTTTCGTATCTGATCATTCGCTATGTGATCGTCAAACCGCTCCGCCACCTGCGCGACGTGAGCAACGAGATCAGCCGCGGCAATACGAGCATGCGGGCCGAAATCCACACCGGCGACGAATTCGAGGCGCTCGCCGCGGCGTTCAATCGCATGCTTCGCCACTTGACCGACATTCAAACCGAACTGCGCACCGTGAACAATTCGCTCGATATGAAGGTCGACGAGTTGGCCCAGTCGAATATGCGGCTCTACGAAATGAACCGGGTCAAAAGCGACTTTCTGGCCACGATGAGCCATGAGCTGCGCACTCCGCTGAATGCGATCATCGGTTTTAGCGATGTGCTGGGCGCGATCGACTCGCTCGACGACAAACAAAAGCGATATGTGAAAAACATCCAGGGCTCGGGCCGTGTGCTGCTCGAGATGATCAACGATATTCTCGACTTGGCGAAGATCGACGCCGGAAAGATGGAAGTGCGGCTAAGCGAATTTCGTATCGAGTCGATCATCTCGGCGCAGTGCGACATGAGCCGCCCGTTGAGCGAGCGCAAGAATATCGACCTCGAAGCGATCACCGCGCCCGACCTGCCGCCGCTCCGCCAGGACTTGACCAAGGTGCAGCAGATTTTGAACAATCTGCTGAGCAATGCGATCAAGTTCACGCCCGAGGGCGGCCGGATCGTGGTCACGGCACGGCGCAGTGCGCGGGTCGACGCGCTCGAGTTGGTGGTGGCCGACACCGGAGTTGGCATCGCCGAGGACGAGCAGCAGATCATCTTCGAAAAGTTCCGGCAAGGAAAATCGGTGCTGGCTCGCGGCGACGCAATGACTCGCGAATACTCGGGCACCGGCCTGGGGCTCTCGATCGTCAAGGAGTTGTGTCGGCTCTTGGGCGGCGAAATCGCTCTCGATAGCGAGCTCGGCAAGGGCAGCACGTTCAGGGTGACGCTCCCCTGGCGAAAGGACGAGGCGCCCCGAGCCGAGCCGTTCGTGGAAACGGAGCATGCCGCGAGCGCCGATCTTTCCAACTCCCTGCCGGCGACCGCCTCGAGCGGTTGACGCGAGGAAGGGCTCGGTTCCGCGCCCCGCGAACAACGTGTTTTTCACCTTTGCGAAGGCAAGCATTCCGCGATGGATCTACCCCACGTCGAGCTGTACACCGATGGCGGCTGGCAGCGGCAATCCCGGCCCGGGCGGTTGGGCCTTTATTCTTCGTCACCCGGCGTCGGGCAAGGAGCTCGAGCAATCGGGCGGCGAACCGCTCACGACCAACAATCGCATGGAGCTCACCGCCGTGGTGCGCGGCCTGGAATCGCTCAAGAGCCCGTCGCGCGTCACGCTCTTCGCCGATAGCCAATATGTCGGCAAGGGGCTCAGCGAATGGATGGCCAAGTGGAAGGCCAACGGCTGGCGGCGGCGCGAGGGCGGCAAGTTCAAGGAAGTGAAAAACGAGGACCTATGGCGCCGGCTCGATGAACTGGTCGCCGCCCATCGCTTGGAATATTCCTATGTCGCCGGCCACGCCGGCCATGTGGAAAACGAACGCTGCGACGAGCTCGCCGTCGCCGCCTATCAACGCTTCCTCAAGCGATGAATCGCCTGAGGCTGCATAATTAGGGCCCTCGCGATTTCCCGCTCTCTGCCGCGAGATCGAGTCATTCTCGCCCAAGCCGCCTCGCCCAATTTAGCTTTGCTACAATGGGGGCATGCCAGAGTCTTCCGCCGGTCGCGCTGCCTTGGAACTTGCCACGCCGATTCAGTTTTTGAGCGGCTGGTGGGCCCGCGCGCGCGGCGCTCTTCGAGAAGCTCGGCGTGCGCGTGATTCGCGATCTGTTGTTCTTCTTTCCCCGCGATCATCAAGACCTTACCGATCTACGCACGATCGACCGCCTGGAAGAAGGCGTGCTCGTGAGCGTGCTCGGCGTGGTCGACGATATCGATCAACACGATAAGCCCGGCGGACGCTCGCTGCTCGGTGTGCTCATCAAGCAAGACGCCGGCTATCTGCGGCCTTGTGGTTCAATCAGCCCTTTTTGCGAGCCAAGTTTCGCATCGGGCAACTGGTGATGCTTTCAGGCAAGGCCAAGCAGCATGGGCCGCGATGGGAAATGTCGCATCCGCAAGTGAAGTTCATCGAGTCGAGCGATCCGGCGGACGTGGCCGGCCAGTTGCTGCCGGTGTATCCGCTCACCGAGGGACTCGCCCAGCGGCATGTGCGCCGGCTGACCCGCGCGGCGATCGACGCCGCTACCTCCCAGCTCGACGAAGTGTTTCCCGAGGCGTTTCGCGCCGAGCATGAGCTAGCCTCGATTCACGAAGCGCTGCCGCAGCTTCATTTTCCCAGCGACCGGGCGAGTCTCGATCGGGCTCGGCGGCGGTTCGTGTATCAAGAGCTCTTCGTGCTGCAACTGGCCTTGGCCGTGAAGCGGCATCAAACCCAGTCCGACGCCAAGGCCGCTCCGCTCGAATCCACGGGCAAGATCGATGCCCGCATTCGCCGGCTTTTTCCTTATGAATTCACGGCCGGACAAAATAAAGTCATCGCTGAGATCACGGCCGACATGAGCCGTCCCACGCCGATGAATCGCTTGCTGCAGGGCGACGTGGGCAGCGGCAAGACGGTGGTGGCGCTCCATGCGATGCTGCTCGCCGTGGCCCACGGAGCCCAAGCCGCGCTGATGGCGCCCACTGAAATCCTGGCTCGGCAGCACTACGAAACACTCGAGCGCATGCTTGCCGGCAGCCAAGTGCGGCTGGGGCTGCTCACGGGCGGCGTGCGCGCCGGGGAGCGCGATCGGATCGTCGAGCAACTCAAGAGCGGCGAGGCGCAAATCGTGGTCGGCACCCAGGCCGTCGTCGAGCAGCAGATGGCGTTCGCCAAATTGGCCCTGGTCGTGATCGATGAAGGACACAAGTTCGGCGTGCGCCAGCGGGCCATGCTCAAGCAGGCCGGCCCGCATCCGCATTATCTGGTGATGACCGCCACGCCGATTCCGCGCACGATCGCCCTCGCGCTCTTCGGAGACCTCGACGTCTCCACGCTTCGCGACGCTCCGCCGGGCCGCCAAAAGGTGAACACCTATTGGCCGGCGCCCGAACTGCGCGACCGCTGGTGGGACTTTTTCCGTCGAAAGCTGCATGAAGGTCGCCAAGGTTACGTGATCGCGCCCCTGGTCGAGGAATCGGAAGCGATGCCAGTCACGAGCCTTGATGCCATGTATGAGCGGCTGGCCAACGGGGAACTGGCGGACTTTCGCTTGGGGGTCGTGCATGGCCGGCTTTCGGCCGACGAGAAGCAAGCGGCGATGCGGGCTTTTCGCCGCGGCGACACCCAGGTGCTGGTGGCCACGAGCGTCGTCGAGGTGGGCGTCGATGTACCCAACGCCACGCTGATGAGCATCGAAAGCGCCGATCGTTTCGGCCTCGCGCAGTTGCATCAATTGCGTGGTCGCGTGAGCCGCGGGGCCCATGCCGGGTACTGTTGCCTGATGGCCGACGCCCCCAGCGACGAGGGCCGACAGCGGCTCGAAGCGCTCGTCCAATCGACCGATGGCTTTGAACTGGCCGAGATCGACTTCCGCCTCCGCGGGCCAGGCGATCTCCTCGGCACTCGGCAACATGGCTTGCCGCCACTACGCATCGCCGACCTCAGGCGCGACAGCGCCGAGCTCGAAGAAGCCCGGCGCGATGCTCGCGCTCGTGGCCAGCGACCCCGGCCTGCGCGCCGGAGCATGCGCGGTTGCGCCGCATGGCGCCGTGCGCGTACGGGCACTCGCTCGATTTGGGCGATGTCGGCTGACCGGAGTGTTTCGGCCCGTGCGCCGCGCGGCAATTTTCTGGCGATGCGCCGCGCGGGCCGTTAAAATTCGAGCCGCTCCCTTCCCCCCGCCTTCCCTTGGCCCGTGGATGACCCCATGAACGCTCGCCTCATGTTCGCGCTGGTGGCTTTCTTGCCGCTCTTTGTTTCCACCATTGCCCGGGCCGAGACCGTGTGGATCGAAGGCGAGGACGCCACGCGGCGCGATGTATCGAAGCATGGCTGGTACGACGATGTGCGAAAGGAAGGCATGTCGGGCCACGAGTGGCTTTCGCATTACGACGGCAAGAAACCCGGCGTGGCCACGTATGAATTCCAATCGCCCCAGGCCGGGGAATTTACGTTTTGGTGGCGAGGCAATCCGTCGTTGAGCAAGGCGTCGTATGCGCTCAATGGCGCGGCGTCGGTGGTGATCGACTTTGCCGACCGTCGCGGCGAAATGATGATCTCGAAGACGCCCGACCATCGTTCGCTGGCTTGGGTCAAGGTCGGCAAAGTCGCGCTCCGGGAGGGCAAGAACGAAATCACGCTCCGCTTCGAGAGCAAGATCGCCAACCACGGCGGGGTCGACTGTTTTGTCTTCGACAACAGCGGCTTCGTGCCCTCGGGCGCCAATAAGCCTGGCAAGACGGGGCCGGCCGGTTCGAGCGATTGGTTTCCCGTGACATTTGACACCGATACGTTTTCGCCCGATTCGGTGATCGACCGCTCGCGCGACATCGAAGCGCCGGCCGGGCAACATGGTTTTCTCCAGCGCGATGGCAATCGGCTCAAGTTCGAAAAAAGCTCGGCGCCCATTCAGTTTTGGGGCTGCGGCGCGAATCTTGAAGAAGGCGTTTATTCCCGTGAACAACTTACGCAACGAGCGCGCTACCTGCGCAAGCATGGCGTGACGATGATCCGTCAGCATCCGGTGGAATCGGAGCTCGGTCAACTGCATGATGGCAAGTTCGACGCCCAGCGGCTCGATCATTTCGATTGGTGGTGCGCCGAGCTCAAGAAGCAGGGCATCTACATGACTTGGTCGGTGTTCTATGGCCAGCGCATCGGTCCCCACGATGATTACGACGCCGAGCTCTTCAACGAACTCCCGGTCGTCGACGCCAAGGCCGACATGCGAAATAGCTATGGTCTTGTGAATATCGAACCGCGACTGCAAGACTTGCAGTGGCGATATTTGGAAGCGCTGCTCACGCATAGAAATCCCTATACCGGCTTGCGGCCGATCGACGATCCGGCGCTCGCCGTGCTCGAGTTTCAAAACGAAGACTGCATCTTCTTTTATTTTCCGCTCAACGATCTTCGCTCCGCGAAGTGGCCGCAACACGCCAAGCGGTTGCGGCAAAAATTCTTCGCCTGGGTCCAAGCCAAATACGGTTCCGAAGACTCCGTGAAAAAAGCCTGGGGGGGCCTTCGCCCGGCCGATGCTTGGCCGAGCGGCGAGCTCGAGCTGATGGGCGCGCATCATTTCGCGAGCGATGGACCGGCCTACGAATTCAAAGGCCAAACGGCTCGCGCCGGCGACTTTATTCATTTCCTTACCGATTTGCAGCGCGGCTTCTATGAGCGGCGCGAAAAACAGGTGCGCGATCTTGGCTATCGCGCGATCACGGTGACTAGCGCATGGCGCGCCGGCGGACCGGCGGCTGATCCCGCCAACCTCTACTGCGACACGGTCGGCGACATGATCGATCGCCACAACTATTTCGGCGGCGGCGCCGGCGGCCACGGCATCATTCCCGGCGAAGTGCATAACGAATCGCAACTCAAGCAACCGGGCGCCCATCTGCTGAGCATGGGACTCTATCAAGTGGAAGATCGTCCGTTTAGCACCACCGAATGGACGCAAATGCCGCCCAATCAGTGGAAGCTCGAAGCGGCGCCGCTGATCGCGTTTTATGGCCTTGGTCTGCAAGGATGGGACGCGTCGTATCACTTCGCCAGTTCCGGCGCGATGCCCGGCGAGGGCTGGCCGCGGCTGCATAGCTATGTAACCGACACTCCGCATTTCATCGGTCAGTTTCCCGCGCTGTCGCTGGCCATCGCCCACAAACACATCGCCGAAGCGCCGATCGCCATCGGGCGGCGATTGAGCATCGACGATCTTTTCACCGGCGTCGACCCGCTCCAGCAAGATTTGAGCGGCGGCGCCCACGACATTAAGAACGCCCGCGGACGGCTCGCGACTCCGGTCGAGGCGCTGGCCGTGGGCCGGGTCACGGCGCGATTCGAAAAAGCCGGCGATAGCGAGCAATCGGAGCCGGAGCGAGTCGATCTCGATCGCTATTGGGACAAGCGCGCGAAAACGGTGCGCTCCATGACCGACGAGCTCTGGTGGGACTACGGCCGCGAGCGAGTGCTGCTGCGGGCGGCCAAGAGCCAGGCGATCGTGGGCCGCGCGGCGGGAGAGACCATCTCGCTACCGGCGGTGACCGCCAACGTGAAAACGCCGTTCGTGTCGCTCATCGTCACCTCGCTCGATGATCGGCCGCTCGCCGAGTCGCGCCATGTGCTCATCACGGCGCTGGCCCGAGACAAACAAACCGGCGCCACCTACAGCGACGATGGTAAAAAACTCCTCGCGCTCGGCGGCCCGCCGCTCCTGCTCGAACCGGTCGAGGCCACGCTCTCGCTCGCCGGAGACCGCCCGCGCGAGGTCCGGCCGCTCGATATTTATGGCGTGCCCAAGAGCGAGTCGATCCCGATCGACCCCAGCGGCAGCTTCACGATCGGCGGCCGATATCGCACGTATTACTACGAGGTTCGCCGTTAGCCACGGTGACGCCGCTTGAATGCCGGCGCCGGAGAAGGTGAACCGCGAGGGAATTGAAGCGTCGTGCTCGTCGTGATAATTCTGTTCAATGTCGCGGCGTCATCGCCTTCCAGACCGTTTTCGCGTATTCGCGATCCAGCCTCGCCAGTCGGGTCAGGCGCATGTCGAGCGTGCGGCGCTTGCCATCGAACTGTTTGACGAACACAAACGGCAAGCAGATCGCCTTGATTTTGAGCGGCGCGCGATCGTCGGTCGGAATGCGTTCGATTCGCACGATCTCCGCGCGATCCGAGCGCTCGACCTCGCACCAGAAAAAGCTCGGTGTCTCGACCACCTCGCGCAGCACGGCCACGAAATCGCCGCGCGCGAGATCCTCGGGCGCCACCGCCGCGGCGAGCGTATTGCAGTCGCAAGTGTTTGATCGAGTGCTCATGGCAGGCGTTTCCGGTTCGCAATCACCTTCGAGACCTTTCCAAGCAGAGCAACAAAACGCTCACGTCGTCCGAAGGCCAGCATAAGGGACCCGCGGCGGTCGAACTGGTTCGCCACGATCTAAGAACTTTGTTACCTTGATATTGACGCATCGCCCGCGAAGTTTCCGGGCATCTGGCTCGCGGCGCGGCTCGCGCGGGCCGGCGGCTTGACGAACTCGCTCGGATTCGCGCCATGACCAGATCAAGCGCCACGCCGTATGCCAAAGCGGCCGTGATGCACGAAAATACAATGCGAAGTGAACCGCATGAGCGGAACGTTCTCGGCGGGTGACGGAGGCGCCGGTGCGAGGTTTGCCTCGCCGCCGAGCGAATTTTAAGAGATTCTTCGGCGCGGACACGACCATGTCGGCAGGATGTGCTCGCAGGACAGTCGAGCGATCGCGCGTGAATCTTGGCGTCCGTTGGGCATTCTTGCAAGTTCCCCGAAATACGATCGCACGTAATCGGATCGCGGTCGCAACACGACGCTTGCCGGAGCGATGAACGATGAGAACTGGTTCAGTTCCGCTTGCGCCGCTTGAGATAGAAGTTGCCGCGTCAATCTCTTTTCGGCCTTGGCGACCACGCAGACCACATGCATGATCTCGCCATTGTCGGGAAACTGCTGGCGCGCGGCCGTCAAATCGGCGTCGTCTAAAGTCAGCGGCTGAATCGCGTTTTTAGCGACGAGAAAACCGCATGCGAAAAGCGCATCGCCGCTATCGCGCCACGCCTCATGCTCAAGCTTCGCCGAGCCGACGGGGTCAGTCGGGCCGAAGCCCACGGCCATATGCCAGAAATCCGCGTTATGGCTTTGGCGTGCCTGCTCGAGCAAACGCCCGCCCAACCACTCGCGAAGCGTTGGCTCGTCAACGGCGTTCGACGCGCGGGCCGCTTCCAAAATGCTCCGGGCCACGCCGGCGTGCTTGGGAATAGTATGCGAGTCGTCGACAATCAGGTTGTGCTTTTTTAACGCCGCGCGCACTTCTCCGGCCTCGTCCAATCCTATCGCGCACTCCGCCGCGCAGGCGATTCCGCGGCGCGCGAGGTCATTTTCGGGCAGGTTCAGCGAGGTGAGCACGGCGGGCACATCGTGGGCGAGAAAATCCTTTTGGGGACCGTTGTGCCACCAATCTTGCGGAAAGCGGCAATCAAGCGCCACCAAATCCGCCGCGGCGTCGGCATCATGCTCCGAGAGCGCTTTTGCTAGGAGCTTTTCACGACGTTGCAAATTGCCGGGAGCCAGATGCGTGGCGCAAACCAAATTCTCCATTTGCTCGATCGAACCTGTTTTCGCATGTTCCGAGTTCTTCCAGGCGTCGATTGCCTCGTCAACGCGATTCAATCGCAAGAGGCAATCCGCTTGGAGCGCGTAAGTCGAGGCGGAGTGCGGTTGCAATCGTGAAAACGCGAGATAGCTATCGAGTGCGCCCTGGTATTCCTTCGCGCGGTGTTGCTCGATTGCCCATTCCCACAGCACAAGTGAATGCTCCGTCTTGGGAAGAGCCGCGGCCTTGTGAAGGGCGTACGAGGCATTCGCGTCGATGTCGAACAATAAATTGCCGAGCGTATAGGCTTCGGCTTCGTTGCGAGATTCCTCGGGGAAAGCTGCTAGGACTTTCGCGGTGGCCTCGGTCACATTGCCATCGACGATCCGCCGGCGAAAATCCGGCGCCAGCGGAGTCAGCCGCTCCAATGCCGTCTCGCATTGCGCACTGAAATCGTCCGCCGCGAGCGAGCGAATCGCGACTGAACACGCGGCCAGAATCAAGGCGAGAACAAGGCAGCGCATGGCGTTCTTTCTCGTATGAATGTCGTCGCCCGAAAATATGGGAACACGCGGAACCACGGAAATCGCTCCGAAACGTTTGATCTGAATATCGCGGTTTCAGAAACAAATATTTTCCAACATCATACATGGGACTCGATACGCAAGCTACTGCCGAGCATGAGAGTGGCGCCGTGTTTCCCGCGACGCGAGCATATGGTTCAGGCTGCGAGGCGCTTACGCGCGCGAGCAGGCGCCGGAATACTGGCCCACGAACCACGCGGCCAAAACGTCTCCCATGCGACACGCGGAGCGCCATGGTTGAAAGACGCCACGATCGCATTTTTCAACAAGCTAATATGAAACGCGCGGCGGTCGAACTGGTTCGCCACGATCTAAGAACTTTGTTACCTTGATATTGACGCATCGCCCGCGAAGTTTCCGGGCATCTGGCTCGCGCGGGCCGGGGTCGAGCGGCGGTTTCATGATCGTGCCCCGGGGAGGTCTGGCGATGGAAATTCCGAACTTCGAGGGTTGGCGCCTCCTCGGCGCGTTTCCCGATGGCGAGCCCGACGACGTCGGAAGCTGGCTACTTGTTCACGGCGACGAGGCGCTGCTGCTCGAGATTCCGCCCGGGCTGACAGTGAAGATTGTTCGAGCGGCGCTCCGCGACGTAGGAGTATCGCTTCGCTATGTCACGGCGTCGCACTCCCATGAAGATCATTTCGACGAAGATGCCTGGAATGCTCTCGCCAAGGCCTTCCCGGCCGCGGAGTTCATTCATCCAAAAGAGGTTTCGGGCGATCGGTTGCTCCATGTCGGCGGTGAACCCCTTTGGCTCATCAAGGCGCCGAAGCATTCGCACGACGATGTGACGACCGTATTCCGCGGAGTGGCCATGACGGGTGACATCGAGCTCGGCATGCTCGCTTCGGTGAACAAGGAGGTGTCGCCCGCGGCCAAAAGGCGCGGCATGGCCCGACTCCGCGACTTCGAATCGCGGAGCGGCTACCATGTCCACTCGATCGTGAGCGCCCATTTAAACGACGTGCGAACGGCAATCCACTGGCCCGCTCTCTTCGAATACGAAACACCGAAGCGAACGCAGTGCCGCAACCCGGCGTGATTCTATTTTAAGAATCGCGCCGGGTCGCTGTTCCAAGTCCGGGATTGGCCATTTGCAATCCATTCGCCGCGAGGTGACCTTGGCGGCGTGGCGTCAGTTCGTTCGCAGTAGCGAGAAGCCGCTGTAGCCGCTCAGGTTGGCCACGCCGCCGCTCTGGCCGTCGTAGAACGTGATCACGCCGTTGTTGTTCACCACGTTGAAGAAGTGGCCAGTGCCGTATTCCTCCACCCCATTGACCATTTCGGTGTTGAACCCATAGACGATTCCGCGGGCGCCGTTTCCGGCGGCGTTCATCTGTTGGACCATGGTCGCGGATTGGATCTCGTCGCCGAACTCGCTGCCTTGGAAGAACTGCTCGACCCAGCCGACCGATTGCGGAACTCCCGGAGGCGCCGTGCGGAGCATGAGGCCTTGGGAAATCGCCTCGGGCGTGGCGCCGGCCAAGATGCGGTCGGTGACGATCGCGGCATATGCGCAGTTGGTGTCGGTTCCCACGACCGTGCCAAAGCCTGGATTCACATTGGCGATCGGATTGGCCCAGCGAATTTGGTTGATCACCGCGGCGAGCGGCTTCTCGCCGCTGGGAATCACCTGCGAGGGCGGAATCAGATTCGAGCTCATGCCGCCATAGTTCTTGATCGGCGCGGCGCCGCCGGTCGCGGTGAAAGTGGTTTCGGCCTTGTCGATTTGGCCGGCGAGCGTCGTGTTGCTGCCGAGAATGCCGAATAGCACGGCGCTCGGAATCGACTGGCCGCCCACCTGGGCCGGATCCAGATTGGCAAACGCCTGGAAGCCTTGCATGATCTGGTTCATGGCGGCCGTGGGATTGGCGACCGCGGCCCCGAGGGTGTTGGCCGCCGCGAAGACCGGATAGCCCGGGATCATCGTTTCCGGATGGGACACCATATTCTCGAACATCGTCAACACGTCTTTCGGCAGACTGGCCACGCCGTTGGCAATGCCTTGGAGCATGCGACCGGCGTCGAAAAAGCTGCGCGAGAAGGGATATTGAGCCGGATTGCTCACTGAAATCGCCGACGGCTGAGCGCTCGGATTCAAAAGTCCCTCGGCAAACGACTTCACGGCGTCGTTGGTGGCGGCTTGCAGATTGGCGCCCCAGGCATCGAGCTGCGCGCCCTCGGCCACGAGTTGGGTCTCGGTGGCGTTCACCGCCACGCTGCCCTTGAGCAATAACGGCGCCGTGGTGGCGGACGTGGGATTCACGACCACCATGCTCGTTCGTTCCGTGAGGGTTTGTCCGTCGGGTCCGGTCAGGACCACGGTCACGGGAAAGGCGCCGGCGTCTTGATAGGTGTGAGTTCCGGTGATCTGAAACGGAATCGAAGAGCCGGCCGGCGCCGCGACGACATTGCCCGTGGTCCACCGCGGACTGTCGCCCCAGTTGATCTGCGTCTTGTAATCGCTGGCCACCGTGTCGTGGAGACCTCCATAGTAACCATCGGCCGTGGCCACGATTCCCTTGGCGGCGGCGCCCTGCGTGGTGGTGAGCGTTTGGGCATCGTAGAGCACGAGCTGCGTGGCCCCGAGCGGCTTGGGACCGCCCAGGTTCGCCGCTTCGAGTCCGGGCTGACTGGCTTGCGACGGCATGTTTTCCACGGAGCCGACGCTTTCGACGCCGGAGATCGTGATGCCGTCGCCCGTCACTTTGACTTGGATCGTGTGCGTGCCGGGTTCGTCGTAGGTGTGCGAACCTTCGATCAGCAGCGGGATGCGCGTGCCGGCGGTGTTGTTCACGACCACTTGCGCCGGCTGCCAGCCGTTTTCGTCGCCCCAGTTGACCTGGGCCGTGAAATGCGCCGGGGTGGCGTCTTGCTTGCCGGCGACCGTGGCGCTCAGCGACGCAACGGGGTTATTTTGAAAGCCCACATTGGTATACGAACTGATGGTCGCCGCCGGATACATCGTGAGCGCGCTGGTCCCGGTCATCATTTCCCGCGATTCGAGCGACTCGAAACCCGAGGCGCGGCCTAATTTGTTTCGACGACGCGAGCGAGCCACCGGCTTGGGAGCGGCAAAGCGATTGAGAAAATGAAACATGATGTTTTCCTTGTGCTGGTTTGATGTTCGAGAGAGCGGGGCGCCGGGCCAGCGAGGATTTGGTTCGCCGCTTGCCCGCCAAAAATAAGAGCGGAATTAAAAGTCCGGGCGGGGCAAACTCGCGGAAATATTTTCTTGAGCTCGTGAAGGGCCCGGCGGGGGAGCCAGTTCAGGCCGCCGGTTCGCGCTCGGGCATCGCTTGGGCAGGGGCCGAAGCCGTGGCCAAGCCGAAGCGGCGATTGAAGCGCACGCAGCGGTGCAGGGCGTACCAACGCCGTTTGGCGGCGAGCGGTGAATTACGGCGAGCGCGTTTTCCGTCTGGCATGGCTCGATCCTCGGCGAAGTAAGTTGCTGAACGGCGCCACAACTCATTCAGCGGCGAAGCGGACCGGCTGGGGGCGAAAATTCCGGCTCCAAATCATCGCGGCCGCGGTAATCGCGATGCCCGGAAGCATGTTTCTTGCGGATTCCCGCGGGCTTTGCCCTCATTGGATTCAGGGCGCCGCTTTAAGAAGTGTCCGGCGATGTTGTCCGGACTCGCGCGATCGGGACGCCTGGCCCGTTTGGTTTGCCGCCGTGATTCAGACCGTGTTAAAGTAGTCTGGCATCATGCGGCGCGAACCGGCTTGGCGATCGGCCGCGCGATGTTGGCAGTTCAAGTCTCCCTTACTCGCGAGCGATGCCATGCGAATCCATTCCACTTGTTTTGTGATGTGCCTGTTGGCGGTCCTTGGGACCGCGAGTCCCGTTGTTGCCGACGAAGCAACCGGTCCGCAATCCGGTGCAGCGAATACTCCCGCCGCCACGGACGCTCCGGCCGGCGGGGAAACCGCGCCCACCACGAACCCACCGGCCACGAACCCACCCGCTCCGAACCCACCCGTGCCCAATCCCCCGGCGACGAGCCCGCCTGCTGAAAACGCGCCGGCGCCTCCAGTTCCCCCGGCGCCGCCCGCCCGGCCCGAACCGGCGGCCATCGAACCGCCGGCGGTCGCGCCTCCCGAGGCGATCGCGCAAGAGGAGCCGGCTTTTTATGTGCATGCGGAAGTGGATCGCGCTTCGGGCGAATATTCCCGCGGCGATGCGATCTCGCTCCGTATCACCTGCGAGGTCGAAGCCTATATTTATGTGCTTTACAAGCAAGCCGACGGACAGGTGTTTCAAATCTATCCCAACTCGGTCGAGCCCCGGAACCGCGTGCCGGCCAAGATGAAGGTGCAGATTCCCAGCCACGGCGATGTGTTTCGCTGGCAGGTCGGACCTCCGTATGGCGAAGAGATCATCAAGGTCGTGGCTTCGCGCGAACCGATCAAGGAACTCTCCGATCCGGCGGCCCGAGCGGCGGTGTTCAATCCGGTGTCGGGCAAGGCCGTGGCGCGGGTGGTGAAGGATTTGGCCAAGTCGGAGGCGATGCATAAATGGTCGGAAACGACCGTGAAAATCCGGACGACGGAACAACTCGCGCAGCCGGCGCCCACCGGCAAACGCTATGGGGTTTTCGTGGGCGTGAACAGTTTTGAATTCTTTTCGCTCTTCACGCCCAAATCAACCCCGGAGCTGCCGAACTGTCGCAACGACGCGATCCAACTTCGCGACACGCTCAACCGCGTGGGCAAGCTCGACGACAGCCGCGTGATCACCGACGAGAAAGCGACGCGGCAAAATTTCGAGCAACTGGTCACCCAGTGGCTGCCCAGCGTGTCGCGGCCCGGAGACACGGTGATGATTTACTTCTCCGGCCATGGAGGGGAGATCGCCGACGACGATGGCGACGAGTCCGGTGGAAAAGACACCGTGCTGCTCATGCGGGATTTCATGCCGTTCGACGTGTTCGCGAAACTCAATACTCAGGAAGCCGACAACCAGCTTGATCCGGCGGTGGCGCGGCGAGTGAACAAGGTTCGCGATCGCCTTTTGGCCGCGGGAATCACCCGTGCCAACGAGGAAAACTGGGAGAAGGCGGTGAGTGTGCTCTACCGAGAATCGTGCGTCAGCGACGATGCCTTTGGCCATTGGCTGCAATCGCTCACCGGACGCAAGATAGTTGTCGTGGTCGATGCTTGCCATGCCGGTGGTTTCGCCAAGACCAAGGACCTGGCCGGGGCCGCCGAAGCTCCCAAGCGATTCCGGTTTCTCAAACAACAAGTCGAGCGGCTGAAAGACATCGGGCAACCGCAGTGCGCGCTGCTCGCGGCGTGTCGGTCGGAACAAACATCGCTTGCCGGTGGGTTCGATCCGCATATTAGCCTGTTCACCGACTGCCTGATGCGGGCCATCAACGACGCGACCACGCCGCTCGACGTGCATCAATCGAACGATCGCACCGCGGAGCTCATGCAGCAATACTTCAAGCTCCGGCGCGAAGCAATGATTCGCGCGGGAAAGCCGGCGACCGAGGGCGAACACGAGCCATCGTTCGTGGATAACTGCTCGCCAGCCGTGCTCATCAAACCTTGAAACGCCTGAACTCGCATCGGCCACGGCCGAGAGCTTCCCGCACTATCAGCCAGGATTCCCGACGACCGCGCGTCGTCGGGTTCCTGGCTGATTGCGTTGCATCGCGTTCGCCTCACGGGGCCGAGGCGCCGAGCGCGCCGCGGCATTCGGCGATCGCCCGCCGGTCGTCTTCGTCGAGCGGCGATTCAGCTTCGAACACCGGCAGTTCTTGCCGCAACAGCCGCCGGGCCGACTCGGCTTCAGCCTGTCGTTCGGCAGCCGCTAAATCCGTGGGCAGCGCTTCGCAGAGAATCGTCAGCAACAGCCGATCGAACTGCGAGCGATCGATCGCGCACTGCCGCACATCGGGATGCCGCGCGACATTGTCGGCGAATTCCCGGGCAGCGTGTTCGAAGTTCGCGATCGCCGCGGTCCACTTGCCGGAAACCGCCTGGGCGGCCGCGAGGTTTTGCCGCACCCTGGCGTTCGCCTGACGAAACTCGAGTCGCTCGGGATGCGCGCGGACGATCGCATCGAGTCGGGCCAGCGCGCTCGAGAATCGCTCGATGGCGGCGGGGTAGTCGGCCGATTCCATCGCGATCGTGCCTTGCCCACTTTCCGCCGCGGCCCAGTCGCGCGCCACGCTGGGATTCGTCGGGTCGATCACGGCCAATCCGGCCAGCACTTCTTCGCCGCGAGCGTACGACGCCTGGGCCTCGGGCAGTCGACCGGCGTGGACCATCAGCACTCCCAGATCGATCATGCTTCGCGCAACTGATAGCGGTCGAGCAGCTTGGGGTTGTCTCGGGCCAACTGTTCGAAGGTGTCGCGCGCCGCGAGCAGTTGCTGCTCGGCGAGCGTCCGCCGGTCGGCGGCGAGATATTGTTTGCCTAGGCCAAGATTCGCCTCGGCCAGACGCAAGCGAAATTCCGGCACATCGGGATTTTGTTCGGCGAGGCGGGCGAACCGCGCTTGGGCGGCCACGAGCAATTCGACCGCCGACTCGTTCTCGCCGCGCTTCCGCGCGAGCGCCGCCTGATCCAGATCGATTTGCCCGCGAGTCTGCTCGACCTCGACCCGGGCTTGATCCGCGGGACCGAGCGCGGCGAGCGTGTGGTCGGCGCGCGCAAGGCGGTCCCGGCGGCCGTAAGCTCGCCGCGCAAATTGTAAATGGCGCCGAGCGCGCAGCAGGTTCGCGCCAGCGCGAGTTGCATCTCGGCCGGTAGCGCCGTGGCGCCGCCGGGCGTTTCGTCAAATGCTTTCCGCGCTGCTTCGAGCAATGTCGCGTCTTGCGTGAACTCTCCTTCGGCCAGTTGCAAACAAGCCAGATTCCAGCGAAACTCGGCCCGCCGCGGATGGTCGGCCACGAGACGCTCGTAGCGCTCTCGGGCTTGCCTAAAATCCGCGCGGCTCGCTTCGAGGCGGCCCAATTGTCCCTCGAGCAGCGCGAGCCGCGAGGCAATATCGGCCCGCGCGAATGCGATCTCGGGCGTCGCCCCCGAGGCGGCTAGTTTCGCGAGAATCGCTTCGGCGGCGCGATATTCCGTCAACGCTTGCTCGGGCGGTCCGATCTCGGCGACAATCTGCCCGACAAGCCGATGCGCTTGGGCCTGTTCGCGCCGCAATTGCGGGTCGTCGTGGCCCGAGGAGAGAAAATCGCGGTAGTACTTGAGCGCCACGCGGAGCAGTGATTCTTGAGCTCGATGCGTGCCCGGCCGGCGGAGCGCCGGGTTTCCGTCGACCTCGTCGAGCAGGTCCTTCACCGCGCCATGCGCGAGATCGAAGTTTTGCTCGGCGCGTTGACGGGCGGTCGTGAGCTGGGTGTTCTTGACGCGCAGCACCGCGCTCAAGCCGGCCAAGCCGAGGAGGGTCATCAGGAGGCCAATGCCGGCGGACGCGGCGAATGTCCGATGACGCTTGAGCCAGCGACGGGCGCGCGTCGGCCAGCGATCGACGAGCGCCGAGACCGGTTCGTCGGCCAGATAATGCTCGATGTCGGCCGCGAACAATTGGGCGCTCTGGTAGCGGTCCGACGGCGCGACGCGCATCGCCTTGAGGCACACGGCCTCGAGCGCCTCGGGCACGCTGGCCTTCACCGCCCGCGGCGGCCGAAAATCTCCGCGGCGAACTTTGTCGAACACCTCGCCCAGGTCGCGGCCATCGAATGCGCGCTGGCCGGTCAGCAGCATGTATAGCACGGCGCCCAGGCTATAGATATCGCTGACCGGTCCGACGAGGTCCCAGCGTCCCTCGGCTTGTTCGGGGCTCATGTAGGCCGGAGAACCGCGCGCGAGGCCCTGAATCGATTGTTCCAAGCGGGCCGCGGCGGCCGGCGTCCAGAGCGTGTCGTCGTCGGGGGCGGCTGGCTCCGTGGCGCCGAGGACCTTGGCAAGTCCCCAATCGACGACGAGCGTTTCACCGTAGGCGCCGAGCATGATATTCGCCGGTTTGAGATCGCGATGCACCACGCCGCGGCTATGCGCGAAGGCGATCGTTTCGCAGACGAGCAAAAAACCGCGGAGCAGTTTCTGGAATTCGAGGGCGCGCTCGCCGGGATCGCGCGGCGCGGCGTCGGCGGCGTGAAAGCGATCGATCGCGCTTTGCAGGCTTTCGCCTCGAATGAAGCGCATCGTGTAAAACGGCCGGCCGCCTTCGCCGGATTGGCTGCCGTGGCCAAAACCATAAACCGGCACAATGCCAGGATGCTCGAGCCGGCCGGTGATTTCGGCTTCGAGCGCGAAGCGATGCCGGCTCTCGGCGCTCGAGGCCCATTCGTGCTTGATCAGCTTCAGGGCGACTTCTCGCTGGAGCTCGCTGTCGTGGGCCACGAAAATCGCGCCCAAGCCGCCGGCGGCATGGAACCGAATCGCCCGATAGCGTCCGGCGTCGATCGCGGCGGGCGAAATCTCGCTGGCGCCGGTGGCTGTCGTCGTTGGTTCGCGCGGTCCCTCCGCCCCCGCGGCCGAATACGCTTGGGTTTCGAGCAGCGCGTCCATGCGACCAAGCATCGCCACTCGGCGGCGAAGCTCGTCGAGCAATTTCGGATGCTCGCCGCACAGCGATTCGAGTTCAATGGGCCGACCCTCGCGGACCCGTGCTTCCCAGCGGTCCAGCAGATCGTCGAGCGTGGATTCGTCGGTCATGGGCATGGGGCGCCGAAACGCCGAGGATAAAGTTCGAGGCAGCCGGGGGCCGGCCGTTGGACAGCGGCGACCGGCGCTTTATAATAACCGCGAATTCAAACATTCGGGGGCGTGGATCGAGAGTCGCGTGAATTCCAAGGGCGCGGCGACGCGCGTGGCAGCTCCATGAACGATACCACGGTCGCCATCCGAATGTGCCTCGAGCGCTCGCGCGCGGCGACGCCGCGGCGCGAGACGAGCTCGTCGCGCTTGCCTGCCGGCGGCTGACGCTGCTGACCCGCAAGATGCTCGACGATTATAACCGCCTGCGCAATTGGGAAGAGACCGCCGACATTTCCCAAAACGCCGTGATGCGACTGCATCGCGCCCTCGAGCAGGTGTCGCCGAGCTCGCCGCCGGAATTCTTCGGACTCGCCGCGCTCAAGATCCGCCAAGAGCTCCAGGACCTAGCTCGCCACTACTACGGACGTCGCGACGACGCGCGGGGCGAGCAGCGCGCGCCCGATCGTTCGCCGGCCCATGCCATGACAGGATTCGCGTCCGACGATTCGCAACACGGCGCCATGCACGAAAGCGGCGACGCGACCTTGGAGCCGCGGCGGCTGGCCCAGTGGACCGAGTTTCATCGCGTGGTGAACGAACTGCCGGAAAAAGAGCGGCAGGTCGTCGATCTGCTCTTTTACCACGAGATGACGCAAGAAGACGCGGCCGCGATTCTGGAAGTGGATCCGAGCACCGTCAAGCGCCGCTGGCGCTCGGCGCGGCTCAAGCTCTTCGAGCTCTTGCAACACACGCTGCCGGATTTTTAACCGTCAGCCATCGCGCGAAGTGAGAATCGGCATCGGCGACGAAGGGCGCCAGTGCTTCGATCCCTGTCGAGCTAAAAACGAAAGCGGCCAGACTCACGCACAATCGCGAGTCTGGCCGCTTAACTTGGTCTTCGCCGATTCCAGGCGAGGTTCGGTTCCATGTTTCCTAGCGGCCTGTTTAAATATTCAACAGGCTGCTAGGCGTCGACTAGTTCTGCTGTCCTGAGAACGTGTCGGCGTCGACATAGCGGATATTGACCACGCCGAGCAACTCGCCGCAGCGGGCATTGACCTCTTGCAGGTTGCCCGAAAGCTCTTGCCCGCGACCCGTGCCGAACATGGAGCCCGTCGTGCCGCGGGAGTAGTCCATCTGCCTCTCGTAGAAGGCCACGGTAATGAGCCCGATATTCTCGCTGAAATTCTGTCGGGCGGCCAGCGATTTATCGGCGTCTTCGATCACGAATTGGTCCATCTTGCCGTTGGCGCCGGTTTGGGTTACCCAGCCGCGGACAAGATATTTCTTTTGAGCTTCGATCGCCGAAGCGCGGGCCTCGGAGAGGTTGACGCGTTTGCCGATGAGCCAGGTCTCGATGCCCTTCGTTTTTTCCCGCTCGGGCAACGTGTTGAGCCCATCGACGAGCAGACGCATCATCGCCGGGTTGTTGCTGTTGTTATCGATGCCCAGTTCATAGATTTCGCCCTTGCGGACCGGGATAAAGTAATCGTTGCCCTTGAACACGCCCTTGCGTTCCTTGCCGTTGACAAGGAACCTCACGCGGAAGGGGAACTTGGGATCGGCCAGCGGATGCGGTCCCTGGGCGGCTTCGTCCAGTTCATGCACGACGGCGGCGTCGTGCTGTTCCGGCGTTTCCAGCGGATCCGGCTGGGCCGGCTTGCGAGCTTCCGACACGAGCGACGCGCTCTTGCCGAGCATCGCCCATTCCGATTCGTCGAGCACCGCCGAACCGCCGACGGCGCCGGCCAAATCGTCGCTGTCGGTTTGCAGCAACTTGCATTGCAGGGTCACGACGCGTCCCTTGCGGCTGCGGAGCGTGCCTTGGGCGATCGCGGGCAAACTGCCGGTTTTGCTGGCGAGGAGCTTCAGCGAATCGCCCGAACCGAGATCGGCGAGCGTGAACTTTTGAGCCCGCAGCGCTTGCTGGAGCCTGCGCTGGTCGAGCACTCCGAAGCGATGGTCGCCTTGGTCGACCAGGCGGTGTTCGAGTTCCTCGGCGCAGTAGCGTCCGAGGAGGCCGAAATCGGCGCCGAGCAGTTCGCCGAGCTTGGTCTCATTCGTGAATTCGAGCACGCCGACCCGGCCCAACTTGTTTTCTTCCATCGCATCGGCCAATTGGCCGGCCATGTCATTGAGCACCTGCTTGAGCGGCTGCGGCTTCAGACGCAGCACGACCGGCGAACCCGGCGATCCGGTGCGCACGATTCGCACCGGGGTTTGTGGGCGCGGAAAGCGGCGTTTGGCCGTGGCGGTCACATTGCGATGCACGTATTTGTTGAGCTCGTCGATATCCACTTCGCCGTTGCCGTCGGAGTCGGCATGGCCCTTGAGTCCCTCGTTGAGCCAATAGCTGAACAGCGACTGTTGCTTGTCGTCCCAGATTTGGCTCTTCTGATCGGCTGTCGAACTGGCGATCGTTACCACGCCCTCGAGATCGCGGAAGGATTCCAGGTCCTTGGCCCCCATGTTTTCAGCCGGGCCCTCGCCTTTTTCCGAGCCAGCGTGGCACGCGTCGAGCACAAGCAGTTTGAAGTTCGCCTTGCAGGCCGCGATTTGATCGCGGAACCAGGCGACGGGAATACCGGTCGCCGCGGCGTTGGCGGGATCGCAGTCGATCGGCGCCAGATACATTTTGTTTTCCTTGTCGCGGAAGCCGTGTCCGCTGAAAAACACCAGCACCGTGTCGTTGGGACCCGGCTTTTGCAGGAAGCTCGACAATGCGTCCATGATGTTGGTTTTGTTCGGCGCCAGGGCCGCCTTCACGGCGTCGTCGCGAAGCTCGAGCATGTTGTCGCGGCGATATCCACCGCGCATCCGCAGGGTGTCGGCGAGCCGCGACACGTCGTTGATGGTGAACACCAGCGGGTTCGCTTTCTCGTAGTGTTCGATGCCGATCAGGATCGCCCATTGTTGGTTGGGCTTCTCATCGGCGGCGTAAGACGATGTGGCGGAAAGCTGCGCCAAGCCGCCGGTCGCGCGAGCGCCAGCGCCAGCCAAACAACCGGCGCGAACTTTTGGCGCCGAACGCCCCGGCCATGTTGATGTCGCATGTAGTTCATGGAAGTCGCTCCTCGATCAAGTGGGTTGGTTAGTTTTCGCCCTGACGGCTCGAACGCTGTTCTTGCTTCCGGGTCGGCTGACCGGGGGCGCCCTTCGCGGGCGAGGCGTCGGCCAATTTACTAAGCGGCCCGCGGCGGGAGTTCGGGGCGCCGCGGCGGGAAGATTTTTCTGTTCCAAAGTCCTGCCCCCCCGGGTTGGGGGTGGTAGCGGCCATCGGTCGGTCATGCCCCCCGCACGCGACGGGAAGAACCGGACGAGCGGATACCTGATGATCGACAAACAAAATTTTAATTGCCGGTGAGGGTAAATGCGGCCCAAAAATACGGATGCGCGGCCTCGCGCGTCTGCCGGCGGTCCTTGATCGCCGCGAGCTGGGCGTTGGCCAGGGCCGCGGTTTTTGACTGACCAGCGGCGAGGTTCTTGAAAAAATCACCCATCAACTGGGCGGTCGCCGCGTCTGGAATACGCCAAAGCGTCGAGACCACGGCCTTGGCGCCGGCCAATTGAAACGCTTGCCGCAACCCCGCGACGCCTTCGCCATCGCGCACATCGCCGAGGCCGGTCTGGCACGCGCCGAGAACCACGAGCTCCGTGCCGCGCAAGTCGCAGCTCACGATCTCCATGCCGGTGAGCACTCCGTCATCATAATTGGGATTCGTTTGCCGTTGGTTGCAGCCGGCCAGAAGCAAGCCGCAGCGGAGCAGGGGATTCTCCAGCGGACCGCCGCTCGATGAAAGCGCCGGTCGCGGCTGGCCCGACGCGAGTTGGCCCGCTGGATCTTGACCAGCCGGTTCCTGATCGGGCAGATAATAACCATGCGTGCTGAGCGAGAGCACGCTCGGCGAATGCACGAGCTTCAGCACGCCTTCCAACCCGTATTCATTTTTATAGACCAGCGGCTTGGCGCGTGCATACGCCTCCAGCGCCGGGGCGATGAGATCGGCCTCGACGGCCGTGCCGGGAAGCCGCGGCGCCTTGGCCAAGCCGCTTGACGAGCGAGTGAAGCCCCGCGTTGCGATCGCGATTTCCTTGCCGCGGGTCACGGCCCGGGTAGCCGCGATGGCGCCCTGTCCGTTGAGATCGTAGTCGGGATCGGCGAATACGCAGGGACTGGTGAGACTTGTCGGCCCATTCGCCGCGTCGTTCTGTTCGGCCGCCAGATCGCGACCGCTGGTGACGAACCGGATCTGCCAACGCTCCAAGGCGTAGTGTTCGTCGTCGACCGGAAGCGCCGACCAGGGAACCAGCCAAAGGGTCGAGTCGGGCGAGAGCACCAATTGGTTGATGCCCGCCAAATGCGGCTCCAGCGGTTTCAGCAGTAGCGTCGACAAGGCTCGTAGCGGCTCGAGCGCGCGTTGTTCGGCGTCGTGCTCGTCGTCGGGCTTTTTTAGGCCACTGGCGGTTTTCTCGATCGCTTTGCGAGCCTTGGCCACTTCGGCGTCGATAGCGGCCGCGTCGCCCAGGTCGACGACTTGAATCGCTTGCGCCGCCTGTTCGCCGACCGGAGCCGGAGGAATGATCCACGCCACATAGCGAGCCGGCAGATATCCTTGTTGTTCGAGGAAGTGAGTCACGTCTTGCGGCCGGTAGCGCACGATGTCGATCAACACCGCGTTCTTGGCCAGCGCCGCTTGCACGGCGGATGTTTCCATCCACTGGCTGGCATGCGACGAACGACTGGCGCGAGCATTAATCTGGCGGGTCAGCTCTTCCTCTTGATCGGCCAGTACGGTGATGCGCTTCTGGTGGGCGGCCGCTTCCGCCGGGCTTGGCTGCGCGAGACTCAGTTCGGCGAGCTGCTTTCGCAGCGCCGCCAAGTCCTTCACCGCCCCGGCCAACGCCGGATCGATGCTATCGCGAGCCAGCAGCGCTCGCTCGGCCAGAATCTGTCGCGAAATCCCCTTGCGATTGAGCAGCCAAGCGTAGGACATGGCGCTCGGCTTCATGGCGCCGATCGTGAGCACGGAACCAAAATCAAATTCGTCGCCCGTCAGGAACCGCAGTTGTTGCTGCTCGCTCAGTCCCGGCAGCACCGTGCCTTCGTGGCGGCGCGTGATGTGGCGAGTGCGATCGAAGAGCTCGGCGGCCTGCTCGATATCGTTCTTTTTCCAAGCAACGATCGCTTGGAGGACCAGCGTTTGCGCGGTTTTCGGCGAATCGGGGCCGAAGATCGCTTGGCGAATCTCCAGCGCCTGAGCCAGCCGCCGCTCCGCGAGCGGCAGATTGAGCCACGGACGCTTCAGACTATCCAGCGCCTGGGCGGTCAGGATATCCGCGACGCTGGGATGTCGCGGGCCCAGCGATTTCTCGGCGATGCTCGCGCTGCGATCCATCATGGCGAAAGCGTCGTCGACGCGGCCGGTGAGAAACAGCAGCTCGCTTAGGTTCATATAGAGTGTCGCCAACTCAAAATGATCGGGGCCGAGGTTGGTTTCGATGATCTTGATCGCGCGCTGGTAGTCGGCCTCGGCCTGATCGAATTTCTCGAGGCTCCTTCGCGCGTTGGCGAGCGAACCGAGGCACTCGGCGACCCCCACATGATCGCGTCCGAGCGAAGCCTCCCGGATCGTGAGGCAGCGCTCGAACGCGCTTTCCGCCTTGGCGTATTGATGCAAGCGCAAGTAAAGGTCGCCGAGGCAACCGAGCGCGGTGGACAGGTTCACGTCGTTGGCGCCGAGCATGGCCTGCCGGATTTTCAGGGAACGCAGCAGTAAAGGCTCCGCTTGAACCTCGCGACTTGTTTCCATATAAATCCGCGCGAGATAAATGAGCTCGACGCTGAGCAGGAACATTTCGCCCCGCGGCGCCAAGTTCGCTTCGCAATACTTGATCGTGCGATCGACGAATTCCTCGGCCCGCGCGTAGTCGCCCATCAGCATATAAACCGAGCCGATTTCGCCCTGGATGCCCTGGGTCATGGCGCTGAGGCCATTCAAACGGCTCGACATTTGATACGCTTGGTCGAAGACCTCGAGCGCTTTTTGAAACTCGCCATGGCCACGGAGATTGGTGGCTTGATTGACAAGGTCGCGGAGCTTTTCCGGCCAATCTTGCGCAATCGCGAAACTTGACGGGGCCAGCGCGAGAATCGCGAGGATCACCGCGAACGCGAACGCTCGCGCGAATCGGAACGACGATTTGGTCGACATGAGATGCTCCTCGGCGTCTTCGTGCCCGAATGGATTTTCCTAAGAGCCGACCCGCTGGTATTTAATTCCGCCGCTTTTACGAACGACGCGCGAACCGCTACTTCTCAAAGCGACGAAAAACCGACGCCGGGGCGACCTGCGGGGCCACCGCGTTAAGAAATCCTCGCTGCCCGCCGCTCCTAATTCCCCGTGATCGTAAACGCCGCCCAAAAATAAGGGTGGGCGGCCTCGCGCGTCTGCCGGCGCGCCTTGATCGCCGCGAGTTGGGCGTTGGCCAGGGCCGCGACTTTCGGCTGGCCGGCCGCCAAGTTGTTGAAAAAATCACCCATCAGTTTGGCCGACTCGGTGTCGGGAATCCGCCAGAGTGTCGAAACCACGGCCCGCGCTCCGGCCAACTGAAACGCTTGCCGCAGCCCGGCGACGCCTTCGCCGTTGCGCACATCGCCCAGGCCGGTCTGGCAGGCGCTCAGCACCACGAGCTCGGCCCCGCGCAGATCGCAGCCCACGATCTCCATGCCGGTCACCACACCGTCGTCCACGTCGCCCGTGGGCGGGTTGTTGCAGCCGGCCAAGAGCAGCCCGCAGCGCAAGAGCGGGTTTTCCAACGGCTGGCCGTCGCTGGCCAGCAGCGCGCCACGCTTGCCGCCGGCCAAGTCGTCGCCCGCGGCCAGCCCCGCCGCTTTATCGTCGCGCTTCACTTCCTGGTCGGGCTGGTAATAGCCGTGCGTGCTCAACACCAGCACCTGCGGGGACTCGACAAACTTGAGCACGCCTTCGAGCGCGAACTGCTCGCTGTAAAGCGTCGGCGATTCATGGGCATAGCTCCGAAGCGCCGGCGTAATCAGCAGGGCCTCGGTCGCCGTGGCGGGCAGACGGTTCACCCGCAAACGCCAGCTCTCCGAGCGGCCCACCGCGCCGCGCAAATCTAGCTGCGTTTCCTTGCCGCGCAGCACGGCGCGGGTCGCCGCCAGCAAGCCCTTGCTATCGAGATTGTAATCCGGATCGGCGAAGATCAGCGGGCCACTATGCTTGCGCCGCGCGCTCTGGCTGACAAGCTGCTCGGTCACCAAGTCGCGGCCGCTGGTGACATAGCGAATCCGCCACCGCTCGATCGCGTACTCGCCTTCCTCCACCGGCAATGCCGCCCAGGGAACCAGCCACAAGTTCGAGTCGGGACTGAGCACAAGCTCCTTCGCGTCGGTCAGATGGACCTTGAGCGGATCGAGCACCAAAGCCGCCAGCTTGGTGATTGGAACCAGGGCCGCCCGCTCGGCCGGCTCCTCGTCGTTGGCCGGCTGCTTGATATGCATCGCCGACTGCTCGATTGCCTGTCGGACCGCCTCGATCGCCTCGTCGATCTCCTCGGCCGCGCCCAGGTCCACGATCTCGATATTCCCCTTGCCGGCCGGCGGCGTGATCCAGGCCACGTAGCGAGCGGGGCGCCAGTGCTCTTCATTTCCCTTGGACTCGAAGATATAGGGCCGGAAGCGGGCGATATCGACCAGCACGGCGTCGGCGGCCAAGGCGCCGCGCACGGCGGCCGGATCGATCCAGGGGTTTTCGTGGACCGGCCGACCGACGGCCTGATTCACTTGCCTGGCCAGTTCTTGCTCTTGGCCCGAGAGCTCGGCCAGCTTGCGGCGATGCGCGGCTTCCTGGCCCGGCTTGGGCATTGTTTGGCTCAGACCGGCTAGTTCGGTGCGCAGGGCGGTGAGCTGCTTGCTCTTGGCGGCCACCGCCGGATCGTGGCTATCGCGGGCGAGTAGCATCCGCTCGGCGAGCGATTCCTGCACGACCGCCTTGCCATTGACCAGCCAACCGGCCGACTCGGCCGCCAGAGCCTGCTGCTCGCGATGCAGCCGGCCGAAGGAGAGCGCGCAGTGGAAGTAAGTTTCGTCGTTGTGCTGGATGAACGTAAGCTGTTCGCGCTCGGTCAAGACCGGCAGCACTTCGGCCACATGCCGGCGCACGATCCGCCGCATGAGGTCAAATTCGCGGGCCGCGTCGTCGAATTGGCCCAGCGATTGGTGGAGCCAGGCCAAGTTGTTGAGGCTGTCGGCCACAAGGGGGTGATCGGGTCCCAGCTTGGCCTCGCGGATATTGAGGCTGCGCTGGTAAAGCGGCTCGGCTTTCGGGTATTGGCCCATGGCCTTATACAGGATCGCCAAGTTGTTGAGGCTGGCGGCCACAAGGGCGTGATCGGGTCCCAGCTTGGCCTCTTTGATCTTGAGGCCGCGCTGGTAAAGCGGCTCGGCTTTCGCGTATTGGCTCATGTGGACGTACAGGTTCGCCAAGTTGTTGAGGCCGGCGGCCACGTCGGGGTGATCGGGTCCCAGCTTGGCCTCGCGGATCTTGAGGCCGCGCTGGTAAAGCGGCTCGGCTTTCGCGTATTGGCCCATGTCGTCGTACAGGATCGCCAAGTTGTTGAGGCTGGCGGCCACATCGGGGTGATCGGGTCCGAGCTTGGCCTCGTAAATCTTGAGGCTGCGCTGGTAGAGCGGCTCGGCTTTCGCGTATTGGCCCATGTCGACGTACAGGGACGCCAAGTTGTTGAGGCTGGCGGCCACAAGGGGGTGATCGGGTCCGAGCTTGGCCTCGTAAATCTTGAGGCTGCGCTGGTAGAGCGGCTCGGCTTTCGCGTATTGGCCCGTGTCGACGTACAGGGACGCCAAGTTGTTGAGGCTGTCGGCCACAAGGGGGTGATCGGGTCCCAGCTTGGCCTCGTAAATCTTGAGGCCGCGCTGGTAGAGCGGCTCGGCTTTCGCGTATTGGCCCATGTCCTTATACAGGATCGCCAAGTTGTTGAGGCTGTCGGCCACAAGGGGGTGATCGGGGCCCAGCTTGGCCTCTTTGATCTTGAGGCCGCGCTGGTAAAGCGGCTCGGCTTTCGCGTATTGGCCCATGGCCATATACAGGATCGCCAAGTTGTTGAAGCTGTCGGCCACAAGGGGGTGATCGGGTCCCAGCTTGGCCTCGCGGATCTTGAGGCCGCGCTGGTAAAGCGGCTCGGCTTTCGCGTATTGGCCCATGGCCTTATACAGGATCGCCAAGTTGTTGAGGCCGGCTGCCACGTCGGGGTGATCGGGTCCCAGTTTGGCCTCGCGGATATTGAGGCTGCGCTGGTAAAGCGGCTCGGCTTTCGCGTATTGGCCCATGTCGTCGTACAAGGCCGCTAGGTTGTTAAGGATCGCCGCGGTGTTTTCCGCGTCGGGGCCGAACACGCGCGGCGCGAGTGCTAACGCTCGTTCGTACTGAGCCGCCGCAGCCGCATAGTCGGCTTTGGCCGCAAGCTTCGTCGCCTTGTCAAACGCCGCGAAAAGCTCTTCCTTCTCGCCCGCCCAGAGCGAATTGGCCCCGTTGGCGAGCAGCGCCAATCCCAACGCGAAACACCAACCCGCTCTCCAACATCGCAAGCGAAACATCGCAGCGCCTCCTGTTCTCGATCTTGTTTCAAAGCCCCTGTCACAATCGCCCCACCTCGCCGCGCCCCATGTTGCCTCGCGGACATGGCGGCCCGCCAGCGCCTTTTCCGCAAAGCTAACGCCCGCCCCGCAACGCCTCGGGAAACACATAGCGATTGTTAATCACGCACTGCAAATTCCCCACGCCGACCCCTGTCTGCTCGCTCAGGTCGGCCGTGACTTCTTGGCCCAGGTCGGTGCCGGAGCCTGGGTTAAGCGAGCTCGCCAAACGCTCCGCCGCCGGTTCATCAAACGCCGCCGTGATCAGTCCGATCTGCTCGGTGAACTGCTTACGCGCCGCCAGCGACTTATCGGCCTCGACGACGTCGAACTCGCGCAGCTTGCCTTGATCGCCCGTTTCCGTGGCGAAGCCGACGACGATGTTCTTGGTCCCGCCGCGGGCGTCGAGCACCCACGGCCGCGCCTCGGCCAGGTTCACCCGCGGCGCCACTTCCAGCGTCATGACGCTTTTGTCCTTCATCTTCTCGGGCAGCGTGTTGAGCCCATCGACCAACAGTCGCATCACGGCCGGGCGGCCGGTGCGATTCTCGACTTCGATCTGGTACACTTCGCCTTGGTTGAGCGGAACCAGCAGATCGTTGCCGCGAAATTCGCCCTTGCGTTCCTTGCCCCCGACCAGGAACCGCACGCGGAACGGCGTGGCCGGGCTCTTGAGCGGATGGTCGCTCGTCGCGGCTTCGTCCAGCCGATGGATGACTTGCATCGAGGCCGGCCGAGCTTGCGTGGCCGACGTCGGCGCCGGCTGGTCCTCGGGCCGCACGACCGCGCTATGGCCGAACATGGCCCATTCCGATGCGGTGATCCGCGCCGAGCCGCCCACCGTGGCTTTGTGATCGTCCAGGGCGTCGGCCATTTGCTCCGCCATGTCGGCCAGCACGCTCTTGAGCCGCTGCGGCTGCAAGTGGACCAGCACCGGCACGTCGCGCACTCCGGAGCGCACGATCCGCACGGACGTTTGCGGCCGCGAGAAGTCGCCGTTCGGCGGTTTGGCTCACGGTGCGCGAGACGTATTTATAAAGCTCATCGATGTCCACGGCCCCGTCGCCGTCGTAATTGGCGTGGCCGCGCAGCCCCTGGTTGAGCCAATAGCTGAAGAGCGATTGCTGTTTGTCTTCCCAGATTTGGCTCTTTTGGTCGGCCGTGCTGCTGGCGAGCGTGACTACCTTGTCGAGGTCCTTGTACAGCTCGCCCAAATCCTTCGAGGGCACGCCGGCGGCTTTGTCGTCGCCCTTCTCGCTGCCAGCGTGGCAGGCGTCGATGATCAGCAGCTTGAACGCCGCCGGGCAGGCGGCGATCTGCCGGCGAAACCATTCGACGGGAATGCCCGTCTCGGCCGGCTTCTCGGGATCGACATCGAGCGGGGCCAGAAACATCTTGCCCTCGGCGTCGCGGAAGCCGTGGCCGGAGAAATAGACGATCAGCACATCGCCCGGGCCGGGCTTGCGCAGAAACCTGGGCAGTTCGGCTTGTAGGTTGGTCTTGAGCGGTTTCAGGCGTTCGTTGTCCGCTCGGTCGGACATTTCGAGGATGTGGTCCTTGCCATAGCCGCCCCAGGCGTGAAGCGTGCCGGCCAATTGATCGGCGTCGCTGACGGTGTGGCGAAGCTTGTTGGCCCGATGATATTGCTCGCAGCCGACGAGCAGCGCCCAGGGCTCGCCGGCTTTGGGATCGGCGTCGTCGGCGGCCACCGCCGGCGGGTGCAAAGACCGTAGGCAGACCCGCAGCAAAGCGCGGCGATCTGAAATAAGACGGCCGCGGTTCGGAACAAGCGTTTGAATGCGATCGGACGCGACATGGGTAGGACTTCATTAAGCGCGTATGAGTACTCGGATGTTGTGTTCAGTTTCCAGTGACGGTAAACGCCGCCCAAAAATAAGGGTGGGCGGCCTCGCGCGTCTGCCGGTGCGCCTTGATCGCCGCGAGTTGGGCGTTGGCCAGGGCCGCGACTTTCGGCTGGCCGGCCGCCAAGTTGTTGAAAAAATCACCCATCAGTTTGGCCGACTCGGTGTCGGGAATCCGCCAGAGTGTCGAAACCACGGCCCGCGCTCCGGCCAACTGAAACGCTTGCCGCAGCCCGGCGACGCCTTCGCCGTTGCGCACATCGCCCAGGCCGGTCTGGCAGGCGCTCAGCACCACGAGCTCGGCCCCGCGCAGATCGCAGCTCACGATCTCCATGCCGGTAAGCACACCGTCATCGAAATTCGGATTCGTCTGCCGCTGGTTGCAGCCCGCGAGCAGCAAGCCGCAGCGAAGGAGCGGGTTTTCGAATGAACCGCCCGACGACGCGCCGCTCGCCTCGCCCAGCGCGTCGCGCCGCGCGGCCTCCTGGTCCGGCAAATAGTAGCCGTGGGTGCTCAGCGAAAGCATGCGCGGCGAGTGTACCAGCTTGATGACTCCCTCGAGGGCATACTGGTCCTTGTATACCATCGGCTTGGCGTGCGCATAGGCTTCAAGGGCCGGCGCGATCAAGTCCGCCTCGAGCGCCGTGCCGGGCAGTCGCGGCGCCCTGGGCAAACCGCTCGACGAGCGAGCCAAGCCCCGCATCGCGACTTGGTTTTCCTTGCCCCGGGCGACGGCCCGCGTGGCGGCGATGGTGCGCTGGCCATCGAGATCATAGTCGGGGTCGGCGAACACGCAGGGATTGGTTAGATTCGTGGTTGCTTCCTGGGCCGCGGCCTGTTCGGTCGCCAGGTCTCGGCCGCTGGTGACAAAGCGAATCTGCCAGCGTTCGACGACGTATTGCTCATCGTCGACCGGCAGGGCCGCCCAGGGCGCCAGCCACAGGGTCGAGTCGGGGCTGAGCACGAGTTGTTTGACGTTGGCCAAATGTGGTTTCAGCGGGTCGAGCAGCAGCTTCGCCAAGGCGCCCAGCGGCGCGAGGGCTTTTTGCTCGGCGTCGTGCTCGTCGTCGGGCTTTTTGATGCCTAGCGCGGTCTTTTCAAGCGCGGTGCGCGCTTTGGTGATCTCGTCGTCGATGGCCGAAGCCTCGCCCAGATCGACGATGCGAATCTCGCCCGCCCCGGCCGGCGGAATGATCCAGGCCAAGTAGCGAGCCGGCAGCATGCCACCTTCTTCCATATAGTGGCTAATGTCATGGGGCTCGTGGCGCACGATATCGATCAGTAGCGCGTCGGCGGCCAGCGCCTCGCGCACCGCCTTGGCGTCCGTCCATTCGCCGGCCAGCGACGAGCGGCCGGCATGCAGGTTGATTTGCCGAGTCTGCTCTTGCTCCAGAAAAATCAGCTCGCCGAGTTTTTTCTGATGGGCCGCGGCATTGGTCGGGGTGGGAACCGTGAGGCTGAGCTCGGCCAATTGCTTCCGAAGCGCCGCCAGTTCTTTCACGGCGCCGGCCATGGCGGGATCAGTGCTATTGCGCCGAGCAGCGCTCGCTCGGCCAAAATCTGCTGCACGATCGCCTTCCGATTCAGGAGCCAAGCATACGTCACCGCGCTCGGCTGGCGGGCGGCTACCGAGAGGGCCATGTCGAAGTCGAATTGATCCAAAGCCAGGAATTGAAGCTGCTGCGGTTCGCCCAGTCCGGTCATCACCGTGGCTTCATAGCGCCGCGTGATTCGCCGGGCACGGTCGAAGTTTTCAACCGCTTGTTCGAGGTCGTTTTTGGCCCAGGCGATGCAAGCCATGTCCGCGATCGTGCGTCCGGCGATGGGCGAATCCGTTCCGAAGTTCGCTTGTTGCACTTTGAGAGCGCGAGTGAGCAGCGATTCGCCCCTGGCGTAGTCGTGGGTCTTCAGGGTCATCACGCCCAAGTGGTGCAGAGCCATCGCCGTCTTCGGATTGTCGGCGCCGAACACGGCTTCGGAGGCTTTTGCACTCCGCTCCATGGTCGAGATCGCGAGCTCAATGCGATTCGTGTAAAAATAGACCCGCGCCATGCTCAGAAGTAGGTTGGGAAGTTCGAGCGCGGCATCGTTGGCGTTTGCCTCGTAAATCTTGTAAGCGCGCTGATAATCGGCTTCCGCCTGTTGGAACTTCCGCGTGCGCACTCGCTGATTGCCGAGGTTTAAGAGAGTTTGCGCCACGAGCGGATGGTTGGCGCCGAGCGCGGATTCACGAATGCTCAGGCTCCAAGCGAGCACGGCCTCGCCCTTGGCGAATTGCCCCAGGTTTTCGTAGAGCGTTCCCAGATTGTTGAGAATCAAGGCCGCCGAGAGGTCGTTGGCGCCGCGCGTGGCTTGGCAAATTCGTAGGCTCCGCAGCAAGAGTGATTCCGCCGCGATCTCGCGATTGGTGTTCTTGTAAACCACCGCCAGGTTTTGCAGCATTCCCGCGAGATCCGCGTCGTTCGGCCCAAAAGTGGTTTCGCGATACTTAATACCCCGCTCGATCATCGGCTCGGCTCGACCATAATCGCCCATTTGCACATAGGTGGCGCCGATGTTGTCCAGAATCGCGTAGCAGACTTCATCGCCGGCCCCAAAGGTGCGGACCGACATTTGATAAGCCCGGTCGTACTGCTCGAGCGCTGCTGGAAATTCGCCGCGGAGCGCGAGCGCGTCGCCGCGTTCGATTACGGCCTGAATTACTTGCGGCTCTTCCGCCACAGCGAGACATTGAAGGCCCAACATCAAGAAAACAGTGCCCGAAACCAGGGAAAGCGCGCGCGTCGTGTTCATGAACATGATGTCCTCCTCGGCGGCGGCTCGCTGCAAGTCGCCCCCGGTTGAAATCCCCTTGAATCCTCCGGCAGATTCACTGGGCGACGGAACCATGGCGATGCCCGTTCCTCGAACCCGCCAAGCTTCATGGGGGCCAATTCCCGAGCAGGCATTGTATCGCGCCGCGTACAACCCCAAAGCAACCTGCGGTCTGCCACGTTTCCGCAGGCGGCCTAGCGTTACCAGCGACGAAACCTCGCTCGCAGGGGCAAAAAACTTTTTCAGCGGGCGGCGGCGCGTCGGCCCCGACCGGGGCGGTTGGAGGCGCCGATCCGGCGTCGATTGGCGTCGGGCTTGCGAAACGGCCCGGTATCGGACCGTGGACGACGGAATAGAATGCAATGCGGGCATTGCATCGGCCCGGCGCATTTAGAAGAATTCAACCAACGACGGGCATGGAAAATCGCTCGGATTTGGAAATGGCGAATATGTTAGCGGAAAGATTTCGCCACTCGGGCCAGATTCAATAGAACCTCGACGCGTTGCGGAGTCGCGACAGATGAATGCAACTACTTTTTATAGTTACGTGGCGTCGCCGCTCGGGCGGCTCGTTGTCCGGGGCGACGGAGAGCATCTAACCGGCCTCTATTTGCCGCCGAAGAACGGCTCGCGAGGCACCGATGCATCGTGGCGCCAGGACGACGCTCGATTCGCCGCCGTGCGCGAGCAGCTTGTCGAGTATTTCGCGGGCGCCCGGCGGCAATTTGATTTGCCGCTCAAGCCAGCCGGCACATTGTTTCAGCAGCGCGTATGGCGAGAGCTCATTAGGATTCCTTTTGGCGCGACGATCAGCTATGCCGAGCTGGCCCGGCGCATTGGCGCCTCCGAAGGCCTCGCGGGCCGTCGGCGGCGCGAACCATTGCAACCCGATTGCGATCATCGTGCCTTGCCATCGGGTAATCGGGTCCAACGGCAAGCTGACCGGCTACGCTAGTGGCCTCGAAAACAAAGAATGGCTTCTCGCTTGGGAACGCTCGCAAGCCGCGCCCGACAAGGCGAGTTGTTTTATGGCGCCGACGCGCGGCCGGAAGCCGGTAGGCTGGTTGGCAGTCGAGACTCAATAAGCGCCTGAACTTCGTCTTCACTTGACGGACGATCGCTCGTTCGTTCGCCTCGCGCCGCAAGCCTCGCGCGACGGCGAGGGCGCCGCGACGCCGACGCTGGCAGCGCCTGCTTTTTCGATTTGGCCAGAGGCTTTCCATTGCGAAGCCGATTCATCATAATGCGAAAAGCAGGGGCGCGCTTGTCTGTGCTGGCGGGGCCCGTTGGGCTGCAACTCTCCGAACAAAAAAAGCGAATGGATTCCGGCCATGGGAAGCAAAGCACAGCGAAAGAAAGAACAGCACGCGCGCAAGCGGGTCGAAAAGCGCAAACGCCAGGAAAAGCGGAAGAAGCGAGACCAAGCGCTCTCGGGACCGCGGATCGTTGTACAGCCCGGCGAGATTCCCTTGGCCAGCAATGCCCGCCATCGCCAGCGGCTGGCGGAGCAGATTCCAAACGCTTGGCAGGGCGAGTTGCCCGAAGATGTCGCGGTCTTCGATGACAACGTTCTGGCTCGACTGGAACCGGATGTCGCCCAGCAGGTCATGGCCGTTCGCAGCGCGCTCGACGATGCCCTGGCGTCGCGCGGCGACGACGCGGTCAAACGCGTTTCGATGATTTCCCGCGGCAGTCCGCTCAGCGAATGGCGATTGTTCCTCCGCGGATTGATCGATTGGCTCGCGGAAAATACCCAAGCAGCAAGCGACGCCTGGAAGCGGCTGAATGCCGATCGCCGGCCCGGACGAATCGCAACCGCAATGATGCTCGCTTTGCGGACCGATCTGGAAACCGCTACCCCGCGGCAAAATGAGGCGCCAGCCGCGGAGCCCGATGCTTCGCCGTGGACGGATTGGGACGACCAGCAGTTGTATCATGCCAAGTTGCTGCGGCGCGTGCGTTTTGATCGGGCCGCGATTCGCGCCGCCGAGGCCGGCCTGCGCGTTCCCGAGGAATTCGACGATACGCATTTGGGGCCGAAGAAATTGCAGTTCTTGCGGCGGTTTGTCGCGGAGTACGAGAAGACCGAGCCCGAGTTGGTCGCCGCGCTGGCGCAGACCGCGCGAGCGAGCCTACGCTCAAAAATACTCCGATATTTTCGACGATGCCGTTCGCTTGTTTCCTGGGCCGCGGCACGATCGCCGAAGCCGGATGCTCACCTTTTTCTACTATGGCAATTTCGCGAATGACCCGGCCGCCGAACGCAAGGCTAGGCGGTCGTTGTCCGAATATTTAACTCGCGATCTTCCCGAGAACAAAGTGCTCCCCGCGCCGCTCCGCAACGCGATCTTGAGCCGGGCTCATCTCAACGAAGCGGTGAGCTTGATGAATCTCCCGGGCAGCATGGGCGGCATTGAGCAACTGTTCGCGCCGCGCGAGAACACAGCGGCGGTCCGAAAGCATCTCTTGGCTTCCGTGCAGGCGGACCCTGGCAATGGTTTGACCTACCAGACGCACGTAAAATGGCTCGAAGCCCATTTGGAAAATGACCGGCTGGCGAAACCAGAACGCGCTTCGCTCGAACAAGAATTAGCGCAGCTCATGGAGGGTTGGTCGCGCGCGATACCGGAGGAGATCGAGCCGCGATTGTGGTTGGTCGACCATTTGCTTGAAAGCGAGCAGTTAGAGGCGGCGCGTCCCCATGTCGAATTTCTGGCCGCGTCGCGGCACGAAGACCCGCGCGTGCGCGCGACTCCCTGGAAATGGAAATTGCTCGAGGCCATGTGGCTTTGCCGCCGAAAGGCGCGGCTGGCGGAAGTTCCCGACCGCTTGAATGATGCCGAGACCTTGTGGCCCGATTGGTTGCCGAAGCAGTGGCTGCCGTATTTGCGAGCCGCTTGGCAACTGCGCGGCGGCCAGAAAGACGCGTATGAAGAAGCACGCGCGCGAATTTGCCAAGAATCGGGTCTCGAGCGGGAATCGCTGGCGGATGCGTGCATGATGCTCGGGGCCGCGCAACAAATGCGAGTCGCGGCCGACGATCTCAAGCCGCTCCGCGCCGCGGTGGATCGCGGCATCCAGCAACTCGGTCGCATACCCGTCGAAGACTTGCTCGAGGCGGGCCGGTTCTTTTGGGATCTGCATCGGCGCAGCTTTCGTATCCCGCATACCGCATGCACGGAAGCTTGATCGGGCGCGCTTTGTTTAAACGCTTGAGGCCCACGGATGTGCTGACCCCGCAAGCCATCGATAACGAACGGCTCCAAAAAGCGGTTCTGTGGGGAGGCGCAGGCATCGGTATTGGCCGAATGGCAGCGATATCAAATTTCCGCCTTTCTTCTCTCGTGCCTCCTTCGCGAGTCATCCCATTATCGCGGCGGCCCGAGTAAACGCGATCCTCGGGCAGTCCTATTTCTTCGGCTATCGGAAACACCAACATCTGGGCACACTGCTGCGCGAGGCCGCCCAATCGCAACGCGACGCTTATTACCGCTACTGGTTCAAGGAATTGGCCGATCGCCTGGACGAAGCGGTCGAAAAAGAGAAATTGAAGTCCTCTTTTTCGGGTTTCGCGAATTTCTTCGGCGGGAGCGGCGGCGGCGATCGCGACGCCGACGACGACACGGAATGCGACTGCCCCAAGTGCCGAGCCGCCAAGCAACGCGCCGCGGAGCGAGCTCGGCCGCCCGAAAGAACGTTATTTTGACATCGGGGATCCACGCATGAATCTTTCCACGGCCGCCGATCCGTTCAAAACACTTGGGGTGTCGCCAGACGCCGACGAGTCGGAAGTCCGCCGCCCGGTACCTCGAGTTGGTGAAGCAATTTCCACCGGAACGCGAGCCCGAAAAGTTCCGCGAGATTCGGGCGGCGTTCGATGCGACCAAGGATCGGTTTTCGATCGCGAGACGATTGCTCGCGCCGCCTCCCGACGACGTGGTTCCGCAATGGACCGACGCGATCGAGGCACAAAAGAAGAATCCGCCTCGCATGTCCGCCTCGTTTGTCATCAGCCTGGGCAATCGGTCGCCCCGCGGCGAGGCGGCGCCTCGAGCATCCGAGTAAACCACGATCCAAGTTCGGCGCACGAGTGTCGCCGCGCTCGACAAGTCCGCGAATCAGAAAGCCTCTTCCGTTGCATGAGCGAATCCATTTTTCCACAAGATTCTTCCCAGGCGCCGAGCTGGGATGACGCCGTTCCGCCGGACGAAGGTCCCCAATTCGGCGCCTTGGATATCGTCGAGGCGTTCACCGCGATGCGGCATGAATGGCGGGGGCAAACGAAAGAAAGTCGCGAACTCTCCGCGCAAATCGGCGCGGCGGTCGCGGCGTTTCAGTCGCTCGAAGCCAAAATACTTACCAGTGTCGCCAAGAGCCGCGCCGACGACGCCGCCAAGGCCAAGCCACTGGCCCTGCTCCTCGTCGAGACGGAACATCAGCTTTCCCGCGCCGTGTCGGCGATCACCGAGTGGGAAACGAATCGTCGCCTTCGCGAGCAGGGCGCCACCCAAGCCATCGTGCAGCGCTTCGATCAGATGTCTTGGCTGGCCCGCCGGTTGGCTCGGCCGCTGCTGGCTTTTATCATCGAGCGCAAGGCGCCTCCGAATCAGGCGCCGACCACCCGGCGATCGAAGGCTTGAACTTGATGCTCGCGCGGTTGCGCCGCATGATACAAGATCAGGCGATCGAGCGTCTGGATGTTCTGGGCCGGCCGTTCGACGCGGAGTTGATGCGCGCCGTGGGGAGCATCGCCTCGACGGATTGCCCGGCGGGACATGTCGCCGAACAATTTTCGCCCGCCTATCGTTGGCAGGGCCAACTACTTCGTTTTGCCGATGTGCGCGTGGCGAGTTGATACATCGGACCCTCCTCGCTGCCATCGGCGCAAATCTCGGGAATCATCGCGGCCCATATCAAGGAATATGAAATGACGGAGCAACAAGGACCTATCGTCGGGATCGATTTGGGAACGACCAACAGCGTGGTGGCTTATGTCGAGGATGGCCGACCGCGGGTGCTCGACGACGCGGGCGAGAGCTTGTTGCCGTCGGTGGTCGGAATCAATCCGCAAGGGCAACTCGTCACCGGCATTGCCGCGAAGAACCAATTGGCGGCCTTCCCCGAACGCACCGTGGCGTCGATTAAGCGCCACATGGGCAATCTGGAGCCCGTGCCGCTGGGCGATCAGACCTTCACGCCGCCGGAAATCAGCGCGATGATTCTCCGCAAGCTGCGCGACCGCGCCAGTCGCGCGATCGGGCAGCCGGTGAATCGGGCCGTGATCACGGTGCCCGCCTTCTTCGACGAAAACCAGCGCCAAGCGACACGCGAAGCCGCCGCGCTCGCGGGACTCACGGTCGAGCGCATCATCAACGAGCCCACGGCCGCGACCCTCGTGTATCACGCCGCCTCGCACGATCGCAAGCAAATCGCGGTCTACGATTTCGGCGGCGGAACCTTCGATGTCTCGATCGTGCGCATGGAAGCGGGAGTCGTCGAAGTGCTCAGCAGCCACGGCGATGTTCACTTGGGCGGCGACGATCTCGATCAGGCGCTGCTCGACCAGGTGGCCGAGCAGTTCCAGACGGAACACGGCCTGGACCTGCGCGAGAATGCCCAGGCTCGCTTTCGCCTCTTGCAGTCTTGCGAGCAGGCCAAGCGGCGGCTATCGACCGACGAGACGGTCGAGATCGTGGAAGAGTTCATCGCCGAGAAGGAGGGTCGCCCGCTGCATCTCAAAGCAACCATCACGCGGCGCGAGTTCGAGCAGATGATCGAACCGTTCGTGGCCCGCACGATCCAGAGTGTCGATGCGGCGCTGCGCGACGCGAAGTTGACCATTCATCAGATCGACGACTTGGTGCTGGTCGGCGGCTCGACCCGCATTCCGCTCGTCGAGGAGCGGCTGCGCGATGAATTTCAGCGCGAACCGAGCCGCGCGGTCGACCCCGACCTGGCGGTCGCCCTTGGCGCCGCCGTGCAGGCGGCCATGATCGACGGTCGGTCCGTGGGGCCGGTGTTGGTCGATGTCACCGGACACACGCTCGGAATCGAAGCCTGTGTCGGCATGAGTTTCAACGGCCCGCAATTGGTCTTCTCTCCGATCATACATCGCAACACGCCACTGCCGGCGCGCTACGAGCAGGCTTATTCGACGATGTACGACGATCAGGAAGTCGCCGAGATTCATGTGCTCCAGGGAGAGCGACCGGAGCCGCATCGCAATCAGTCCATCGGCAAGTTCAAACTCCATCTGAAAACCGGTGGTGGCGAGCGGAGCAAGATCGTGGTCCGCTTCGACCTCACCTTGGATGGCACCCTCAAGGTCACGGCGACGCAACCGGCGACGGGCATCAGCCGCGAACTGGTCGTCGACAATGCTCTTAGTCGATTTCAAGCCGAGGAACGAAGTCGCGCGGAATCGCGCCTGGCGGCCATGTTCGAGGGTTCCGACGAGCTCGTCGACGAGGAAGAGCTCGCGTCGCTCAAGGAATGGCGCGCGATGGACTCAGCGTCGGACAGTTCCGACGCCGATGCGTCGCGGTCGCTGGCCGAGGAATTTCCCGAAGCGCTCGCTCTGCTCGAGAAAGCCAAGAAGCTGAAATCCTCGATCGAAGATCAAGACGCCCTGGATTTGGAGTCGCTCTGCCAGGACCTCGACGACGCGATCGCCGCCGGCGACGGCGCGGCCGTTGTCGCGATCAGCGCGGAACTCGATGACTTGTTATTCTATGTCCGCTGAACCCGCGTTCCGTTGCCCGGTGTGCCGCGCGTCGCAACCATTGCGCGAGACTTGCCGCCGCTGCCAGGCAGACCTGCGGCTGGTGGTTCGCGTCCATCGCCGGATCGCGCGAGTGGAACAGTTGCGAGCCGAAGCGATCAACCGCGGCGACCGCCCGGGCGAGGAAAGCCTCGCATCCGAACTGCGTTGGCTCGCGCCGTCACGCTGATAACCGGGACTGATCGCCGGTCAATCCGCTGCTGGCCGATCACGGATCGGCCGGCAGCGAGCTCAGGAGCTTGCAGTCCACTAGATATTGCTTGAGCGCGCGGTCGAACGTTTGGTTCGTCTTGGTAAGCACCAGGGAATACGGACTGCCTTTGCGTTCCAAAGCATGTTTGACGTCACAGCGGTTTTGTTCGATCGTGTCGATCAAATGCCCACGAGAACTTTCCGCGGCCGCGATCCGTCCGACTGCGTTCGTCGGGTCGACCAGAAAGGCGCGGAGCTGCCCGCAATGCCGGCAGTTGCATTTGAACTCGGCCGGCCGAGTCCAATCAACTGGCGGCGTCGGCTCGGCGCGGGTCGCCAGTTCGAGCCGCCATCGCACCGAAGCCAGCCAAGCCGCGAGCGGCGGCGGGACCGCGCCGTATCGTCGCCGCGACCGAGCGATTAGCGATTTCAAGGCCGGGACTTGGCAATCATTCAGGTGAAAGACTGTGGGCGATTGCTCGACATGGCGCAGCACCTCCGATAGAAGCTGCTTCTCGTCGCCGTGGATGAGTGCCTCGAGTAGGGGCGCGAGCGAAGCTTCGGCGACGGAAATCTTTTCATAGTAGTGTCGCCGGGAGGCGATCTCGTTCTTGTCGCGGAAGCAATTCGCGGCCAATTTGCATAACTTGCCGACGAGCGCCGGTTTCTTCGGATCGACGCGCCGATCACCGCTCAGCGCCATGAGCCATTTGGCGTCTCGCAAAGCCAAGCCGCGCTGCGGAGACGACGGCGAGGCGATCAATTCCTCGAGTTCCTTGGCGAACGCAGCCGAGCCGAACTCGCGGCACGCCCCCACGACCAGCGTTTTTATATCCATGAAACGATCAACCTCGGCCAGTTTCCGCAAGTACATCGCGATCGTGTCCTGATCATGGAGCGCCAACAGATTCTTGGCGAAAAGAGCGTCGCTTGCTTTTTGATCAGCGGATACCGCGTTGTAGGCACTGTATCCCGTCGGCCAACGGGCGATGATTCGCGCGCAAAGCGCATCGCATCGGTTCGCGCCGCCTCGAGCCGGGCCTTGGGAGTCTTTGCCAGTTTCGCGATCATCGCCGCGAATAGGGGCATGCAGTGGGGTATGCCGCAACTGGCGACGATCTCGAAATGATGGTCGCGATGCCAAACGGCGAGCGCCGATCTTTGATACAAGCGATCGAGCGTGTTGCCAGCGTTGCCGGTGTAGCCTTCGAATGTTTCCGAGGTCGGCTTCCATTCGTCCAAGGGTGTCGACGCGACGATCGCCGCCGGGGCGAATGGAATCGCTCCCCAGGGCTGCTTGGTTCCATCGACATCGGTCCATTCGCTGCCAAGCAGTTCGTCTTCGTAGGTCTCGCCAATTTCGATCGCATGGCGCACGGCTGGGCGCCCGTAGCGCGAATAGCCATCGCCAAAACTGCCATCGTCGGCCCATTGCGACAAGTGACGTGTGACTTGCGATAAATACACCCGACAATCCGCCCGCGAGGCCGCCGCCACGACCAGATCGGAAAGCCGGCGATCGGCGCCCTTCAAGAGATCGAGCGACAAGCCGCGCTCCGTGTAGTGATGCTCCAGGGCGAAGACCAAGGGCTTGTCCGGTTGCTGGGCCACCCAGGCTCCGAGCGATTGGGCCAGGTTTTCGGTCGCGTCGGACGGTGTTGCGCTCGTCGAGGCGTTCTTGCTCTTCGGGGCCAGAACCAAATTATAGGTCAAGCAGAGCCGAAGTCCGCGTAAAACTCGCCGGACTTCATGTTCGCAGTCCGCATAGAAAGCGGCATACGACGGCGTCTGGCCACCGGCGGCTTCCTGAAAAGTCATCGTTTGCTCGACGCCGCCATGGCGCACGACGAGAGCGCCGCCCTCGAAATGGTTGGGAAGCACGACAATTAAGCTCGCCACCATCCGGTCGTGCTTCTCGCTGTCGCGATGCGGAAGAAAGAACCCTCCTTTTTCGTAAACCAGTAGCTTGTACAGCTTAGGCGTCAATCGATCCGCCGGCAGGCCAAGTTTTTCGGCGATGGAGCGCGTGACCTCGGCCACGGCCGAATTCCATGCGGCGCCCAAGCGAAAAGCCTTGGGAGATAGCTCCCAGGTCTTTCGGACCTTGGTGTCGACCAAAGTTTTCGTACCCTTGCCGTAGGGCGCGGTTTGGCAGCAAGCGATCAGTTTTTTGGCCGCCCCGGGTTTCAGCGGAAATTTCACCGCGCCCAGTTCCGCGATTTCGATTTCCGGATCGACCCCGGGCATGCGGCCCGCGACGCAAAACATGGCCGACTTCGCGGCATTTCCCACGGCGCTGGCCACCCACTCCAGGGCCTCGGAATCGTCGGAACGATGTTGTTCGGCTTTGGACATTGCTGAAGCTCGGCCTCCATTAAAAGCTCTGGGCGTCGGATCAATGTCGATGCCCAAAAAAAACTGATCGAATGAACAACGGAGTGCGCGACGAGTATGACATTCTAGAAACGGTCGATCAATCCACCGCGGGCCGAGATTGTCGGTCGACCGTCCCGGCGGCGATCGATCGATTCGCGCGCCCTTCGACCCGTTTGACAAAAACTGGCCCTCGGGGCCCAGGAGGCCGTCGCCGTGATTGCCCGCCCCGGGAGACTTTTTTGCACGAAGTTGCTATCCTTTGCGATCGCGCGGGCGCTGAGCTGCATCCCGGCATTCATGAAAACGCGAAGCAAAGGCAACGAACGATGACTCGAAAAAACGCAAAACCCAGCGTCAAGGCAGAGCCAATCTCCGGGCCCAATGCCGTTGAAGCCGAACCTTCGCAACTACCAGCGGCTGGCGAATCCGCCGCGCGGCTCATCGATCGACGGATCCGCGAGCTGGCCGGATGGCGCGGCGAGACCCTGGCCCGAATGCGGGCGTTGATCTTGGAAGCCGACTCCGAGATGATCGAGCAGTGGAAGTGGCGTGGCGTGCCGGTCTGGTCGCACGACGGGATCGTCTGCACTGGCGAGTCTTATGCGAAGGTCGTGAAGCTCACATTCGCCCGCGGCGCCGCGCTCCCCGATCCGTCGCGTCTCTTCAATTCCGGCTTGGAAGGCAACACGCGCAGGGCGATCGACATTCGCGAAGGCGAAACGGTCGACGCGGGCGCGTTTCAGGCGCTCGTGAAAGCCGCCGTGGCCCGAAACGCCTCGTCGGCGAAGAAGTCGCTGCCGCGCGGCGGCGAAGCAACATGAAACAGAAGACGAAACGATGAACGACAACGCCTCGGTCCGGCCCGGCCGCTATCGTCACTACAAGGGCAAGGAATATACCGTCGTCGGCGTGGCCCGTCATAGCGAGACGCTCGAAGAGCTCGTCGTCTACCGGCAAGATTACGACGACCACGGCCTCTGGGCGCGTCCCAAGCCGATGTTCATCGAGTCGGTGACCATCGCCGGGCAGCCGACGCCTCGTTTTCAGCGATTGGAGCCTTGCGGCGATGGGGCAGGGGAGGACGCCGGGAATTTGCTCGCTGATCTTCCGCGGCAGTTGCCCCACGAGCTGGTCCAGATTCTGGTCACCGCCACCGATGTCCGCATCGAGCGCATCATCTCCCATGGCCACGCCTCGCCCCAGAGCTTTTGGTATGACCAACCGCGGGACGAGTGGGTGCTTGTGCTGCGGGGAGCGGCGAGGCTGGAATTCGACGATGGCGCCGCGGAGCTGCGGCCTGGCGATTTAGTGAACATCGCGGCGCGCCGGAAGCACCGCGTCGATTGGACCACGCCCACGGAACCGACCGTGTGGCTGGCGGTGCATTATGGAGCTCGCGCGTGACCATCGTCTTCGTGCCCGGCCCCTCGCCCAACACGGTTCGCGGCGCCGATGGCAAAGTGCTGAGCGTGCCCGCGGGATGGATTCTTTTGCCGCCCGGCGACGCCGCTCTGACGCGTCGGGCCAAAGCCGCGGGCGATCATTGGGTGATCGCCGAGAAGAAAGGCCGCAGGGTTTTCTCGCGCGGGATTTGGACCTCGGCGGCCACGATCGCGCGCATTCGCGCCGAACTCGAAGCGGAGCGTTCGACCGCGAGTTTCGCCAAGAAGAAAGAAGCCGATGTCCGACGCCGCGCAAGCCCAGGCCGAATATGTCGAGGACTTCCAGGGGGCGGTCGTGACCTTCCTCGATTTCCACGCGACCCATGCCGATCTCGCCGCCCGGCTTGCCAAGCTGGTGACCGAACACGCGACGCCGGTTGGCTCGGGCACTGTTGCTCGCACGAAACGCATCCCGGTCGCGCAGCGCGCCGAAGCCGCGGTCATTGCCTGGATGCGACACCAGACGACCGGCTATGATGGCATGGTGATTCCGCGAGTCAAGGGAAAGCGCCGCGAAGTCCGCCGCCTGCTGGCCCGACGCTCGCACGAATTGCTGGAGCGCTATCGGCGAGGCGCCACGATTCCCGAATCATGCCCGCTGAAAAGAGCGCTGGCCATGGGCGGGGGCTGAAGCCGCGCATCGTTGAGAGCCTGCTCATGAATGCTGTTGTCGAGTTGCTGATTGAAGCGTGCGATCTTGTCATCGTCGAGCTTCTGATTCGCGGCCCGGGTTGGCTCGTTGTCCGGCTGTTTCGTCGGTCGAGCGAAATCGATTTCGACGGCTACTTGGTCTTTTTCACGGGTCTCGGATTTTGGATGTTTCTCGTGGCGTTCTCATGGGGAATTAGGGTTTTGTTTTGAACCGAGCAATTGCCGTATCCGGCCGTTCGTGGCGGGCTGTCGGACGGATGTTCGGAGCGCTGAACCGGTTCTTTGACCCTACTCCCGCTGGGAGATGACCCCTATACTTCATCGGCAGGCTCTTTTTTGGGGGGCCACCTCACCGTTCACTCGTCATTTGGGTTCGAAGCAATCGCGCGCGCTAGTTCGCGAACCATTTTGTTCCTAGGTAGAATCGAACGGGAAGCGCCGCGCTCGCCCCGTCGGAATATGCGCCTGCTTGCAACAAAGATTTCGAGCTGGCTTCGAGTGTCGATTCTAAGCTGACCGTGGAATTGGCCCACGGGACTGGAGTTCATAATGACTGCTGAAACGAATGACATGAGCCATGGCAAGATATTGGATGTTCGCGCGATTGGCTCGGGGAATCATCCGAAGCACGGACATTTGATGCACCTGGCGGAGCGAATGCTAGGCGCATGCGTGATCGCTGTTTACGAGTCGATTGAAAAAGCGGAAGGCGCGATGCACATGCTGCATCTCGCCAATTTTCCGCGGAGCCAGGTTTCGCTAGTGATCTCGCGTCTGAAGAGTGACCCCGAGTTGGTCGCGGACCTCAAAATGGGCGATGAATCGATGCACGACTCGGCCCTTTGCGGCGGCCTGGGAGGGGTGCTTGGCTACCTTGGCGGGATCGCGGTCGCCCTGGTGGCCGGAGTGGGAACCGTCTTTCTCGCAGGTCCGATAGGCGGCCTGCTCGCGGGCGCGGCCGTGGGCGGTTTCCTGGGCGCGTTGGCGGGCATCGGCGTTCGCGACGAGCATATCGACCATTACGAGAAATGCGTCAAGGACGGAAAGGTGCTCTTGATTGCCCACGGCGATCTGCCGGAGTTGAACAAGGCCCAAGCTGTGCTTAAAGAAAGCGACTCCGCGGAGTTGCATCTGCATGCGGGCGATGCGAAGCCTCCCTTGGCTTGACTTCCGGCCGCGGGCGACAAGTCGATCCGGCGTCGCCCGAAATACATTTCGTTTGCCTTCCGGTTGCGACGTCGTACAATGAATCCAACGCATGATGACTGAGTGCCGGTGAAACGAAGCATTTAGTCAACGTTGTCGGAAGACTAGGTAAAGGGCGCTCCGGCTCACACCGGGTGGCTCGTTAAAAAGTAAGCCGACGCGATCGAGCGCCTTTGGGCGCTCGATCGCGTCGGCTTTTTTCGTTGATGGCGGCCTATTGCCCCGGCTGTTTCGCGAAACTGAAGGACCTCGAAGGGCGACTGACCCTTTTGAAAATAACCGGCCCGATTTCAGTTCAATGGTCAACGTCAAGCAAGAATTCGTCGAGAGACTCCGACCATGAGCGACATGCGGGAACGAAGAGTGACATTACCTGACATTGCTCTCTTGGCCGGCACCCGGGCGGTATTCGGGGCCGGGCTCGGTCTGCTGCTGGCCGGCAGGTTGAATAACGATCAGCGGAAGGCCGCTGGCTGGGCCCTTGTCGCGGTGGGCGCGCTGAGCACGATTCCACTGGCTTTTGAAATACTTGGGCGCGAGAGATCGTGCCCGCGAAGGCGCCCCCTCGGGAATCCAGGAACCCGGGGCCCTGACCGTGGCGTCAAAGCCGATCCGTCACGAATTGCCGCGATCCATGAGAAAAGTCAAACCCCGCTCGGCCTAGGGAGAAACCATGATGCGAGTTGGAATCGCCGCGGATCATGGAGGGTTTGCCTTGAAAGAGCAAGTGGCGGACTCGCTGCGCGGCTTGGGATACGAGGTCGTGGACTTCGGCGCTTATCAATTGCAACTCGACGATGACTATCCCGACTTCATCATTGCCTTGGCCAGGGCAGTCGCGTCGGGAACGGTCGAGCGCGGAGTGGCGTTCTGTGGCAGCGGCGTGGGAGCGTCCGTCGCCGCGAACAAGATTCCCGGAGTGCGCGCCGGGCTAATCCACGATGAGTTTTCCGCGCACCAGGGAGTCGAGGACGACGATATGAATGTCTTTTGCCTGGGAGGCAAAGTGATCGGATCCGCGCTTGCTTGCGAACTGATCGAGACCTTCCTGACCGCTCGCTTCAGCGGCGCGGAACGCCACAAGCGCCGCCTCGCCAAAGTGCATGCGCTGGAAATCCCGAGCGCTGCGCCATGAAGCGATCCTTCGAGATGTCCCGTTCGAACCGAGCGGACTGGCGACGGCAACTACCCAAAAGGATATCAACATGAAAACGGCGATCCGAGCGACCGAAATATTACACGAAATGGGCCAGAGCATCTGGCTCGACAACATTACCCGCGATTTGCTGGCCGGCGGCTCGCTACGTCGCTATATCAACGAGTTCTCGGTCACGGGGCTTACTTCGAACCCCACGATCTTCGACCACGCCATCAAGAACAGCCACGACTACGACGACGCCATCCGCCAGAAGGTGAAGCACGGTCTGTCAGGCGAGTCGCTGTTCTTCGAGTTGGCGCTCGAGGACCTCAGGCGAGCCGCCGACCTGTTTCGGCGGATTCATGATCACACGAGCGGCGTCGATGGCTGGGTTTCGCTGGAGGTGTCGCCACTGCTGGCGCATGACACGGCCGGCACGGTCGCCGCCGCCAAGGAACTTCATGCCCGCGCGGGGCGCCCGAACCTCTTCATCAAAATCCCCGGTACCCGAGAGGGCCTCGTGGCAATCGAGGAAGCAATCTTCTCGGGCGTGCCGGTGAATGTGACGTTGTTATTCTCCCGCGAGCAGTACCTAGCTGCCGCCGAGGCCTATCTGCGGGGAATCGAGCGGCGAATTACCGCCGGTTTGGAACCCAACATCGCCTCGGTTGCTTCCATGTTCATCAGTCGCTGGGACGTGGCGGTCGCCGACAAAGTCCCCGGAAATCTACGCAATCAACTCGGTATCGCAATCGCGCGCCGCACCTATGCGGCCTATCGCGATCTGATCGACTCCCATCGCTGGCAGGCGCTTTTCAACACCGGCGCCCGTCCGCAGCGCTTGCTCTGGGCCAGCACGGGAACCAAGGATCCGTCGGCATCCGATCTTCTTTATGTCAACGCTCTCGCCGCGCCGTTCACGGTGAACACGATGCCCGAGGGCACTTTGAACGCCCTTGCCGAGCAATCCTCGATCGAAGGACTTCTGCCCGCGGACGGCGGCGCCGGTGAACAGGTTCTCGCGAGATTCGTCGCGGCCGGCATCGATATCGATGCCCTGGCGATTCAGCTTCAGGTCGAGGGGGCCTTGTCGTTCGGCAAGTCCTGGACGGAGCTGCTGGCCTGCATCGCATCGAAGACCCAAGACATTCAATGAACCCCTTCGGGAGCGTCAACTCGCCAAGCCGATGTCCCTGTTGGGCGAGCAACCGCCACGCCATTTAGTAAGTAATATCTTAACCCGCCATGCGGAGGAAAAACTCATGATCGGAAACACCGCCGCGCCGCCTGTCGACACGTCGCGCTTGGTCGTCGAGCACAATGGTTCTCCACCCATCGCTCATGGCGTGGGCCGGGAGCAGCTACGCCCGGGACGACGCAAGCTGTTTACTCGGCTTTATTTCGCCGCGATCTTCGTTATCGCCGTGCTCGCGGTGATTCCCAACGTGCTGCGGAATTGGTTGTGGCTGCGACAACTAGGCTTCGCGGACATATTCTGGACGGTGTTTTCGGTCGAGTGGGGAATGGCCTGTATTGCGTTCATCGGGGCGTTTTTGTTCCTGTGGATCAATATCCGCCAGGCGGCCAGGAATAGCTTCGCGCTGGCGGAGAACGATCCGAAATCGAAAATCGGCTCGCTCGACGATACGCGTGGCGTCAAAATGCAAAGCCTTCGTATCGCCCGCCATCTGTTGACTCGCGCCACGATGCTCACCGCGGCGATCGTCGCCGCGGCCTTCGCGCTTGGTATCTACACTCAATGGGATACGTATCTCCGCTTCCGATACGGCGAGTCCGTCGGATTGGTGGATCCGATCTTCAAAGTCGATGTCGGGTTTTATCTGTTTCGTCTTCCCTTTTACGAGCTGCTACGAGGTAGCTGCGTATTCTTGACGGCGCTGGCGATCATCGCCGTCGTTTCCGTCAACGCCTGCTTCGGACTATTGCGATTTCGCGACGATCGCAACATCGAGACTTGGGGCAACGCCGTTCGGCATCTGACCGTGCTCTTCTTCATTTTGACGGCTACTTTCGGGTTCGGCTTTTACCTGGATCGGTACGAGCTTTTGTACTCCACGAGGGGCGTGGTCCATGGCGTCGGCTATACGGCGGCTCATGCGACTCTTGTTGCCCTGTGGGTCATGATCGGCGTCTCGGCGGTGGCTTGCGCGCTGCTGATCTTCAATTTTTTCCGTCCGACTCGGAAGGCCATGGCGATCGGCGTCTGCTCCTACGCGGCGACCTACATGGTGGCCGTCGTGTTGGCCCCGGCCCTTGTTCAACAGTTCGTGGTGGAGCCGAACGAACTCGCCTTCGAGAAGCCCTATTTGGAGAATTACATCGAGTTCACGCGGAAAGCGTACAACCTCGACGTAATCCAGGAGACGGCTTACCCGGCGCTCGAGGATCTCACGCCGGAAATGATCGCGAGGAATCAAGGCACGATCCAAAATATCCGTCTCTGGGATTCGCGTCCGCTGCTTCAAACCTATCAGCAGACTCAAGCCATACGTCTCTATTACGAATTTTACAACGTGGATACGGACCGTTACCACTTGGCCGATGGCTATCATCAAGTGATGCTCTCGACCCGGGAACTCGCGGAGAACCTTCCCGCCGAGGCGCGGACTTGGGTGAATTACAACTTGCAATTCACGCACGGCGAGGGCGTGGTGATGAATTTCGTCTCGAAAATCACGCCGGGTGGTTTTCCGGTGTACCTCGTCGACAACATTCCGCCGGAGTCCACTCGCGGCGTGAAAACATCGCAGCCCGCGATTTACTATGGCGAGTCGATGCGGGGTTCCAGGATCGTCGCGACGGGCATCAAGGAATTCGACTACCCGAAAGGGAACCAGAATGTCTATGAAAGCTATCAAGGAAATGGCGGGATACCCATCGATAGCTTCGGCAAGCGGCTGTTGTTCGCCTGGACGCAAGGCGATATCAATCTACTGCTAACGTCCTACCTCGAACCCGGAAGCCGGATTCAGATCTGGCGGGACGTGCGGGAACGCGTGTCGCGGGTCGCTCCCTTCTTGAGTCTCGACTCGGATCCTTACGCCGTCGTGAGCGAAGGCAAACAGTACTGGATCCAGGATGTATACACCACGTCGAACCGCTTTCCGTATTCGAATCCGCATCAAACCGACTTCGGCGCGGGGCTGAATTACATCCGCAATTCCGCGAAGGCCGTCGTGGACATGTACGACGGCACGGTGTCGTTCTACGTCATGGATCCCGCGGACCCCGTGCTCGCGGTTTACCGGCGCGCCTTTCCGGGTGTTTTCAAGGACCTTAATGAACTCCCGCCCGATCTAAAGCTCCATCTGCGCTACCCACAGGACCTGTTTGGAATTCAAGCGGACCAATACGAGAGCTTCCACATGACCGATCCCCAGGTCTTCTACAACCGCGAGGATCTCTGGGTGGCGCCGGAGGAAAAGTACGACGGCGCAGTTGGCGCCCATGGAACCGTATTACATCCTCATGAAGCTTCCGGGAAGCGAGCAGTTGGAATACCTCATCATGAGTCCTTTCACGCCGCAAAACAGGGACAATATGATCGCCTGGATGGCCGCCAGGTGCGATTTCCCCGAGTACGGAAAAATGCTGTTTTACGAGCTTCCCAAGGAGAAGTTGATCTACGGCCCGAATCAAGTGTCCGCGATGATCGACCAGAACACCACGATTTCGCAACAATTGACCCTCTGGGATCAAAAAGGCTCGGGTGTCATTCGCGGCAAATTGGTCGTGATCCCGATCGAGAATTCCTTCCTCTATGTGGTCCCGCTTTATCTCAGGGCCGCGGGCACGAACTTTCCCCAGCTCAAACGCGTCATCGTGGCGACCGGAAACAAGGTCGTGATGGAACCCACGCTCGACGAGGCACTGAGCGCGCTGTTTGGTTCCTCGGGAAGCGAGACCGGCGAGGCGCAACCAGCGACGGGCAATGTGGAATTGAATCAAGCCAGGCTCAAGCTTGGCGAAATGCAGAAAGCGATCGACGCGCTGAAGGGGCTGCTGAACGAGCCCGCGAAAGGCAAGCCAGCCGACACGGCTCCGCATAAGTGAGAGCCGCGCGGGCCGGTGAAAAAGGGAGCTGCGACGCGGTTCGATCATGGCGGTGGCGATCGGATCGAGGCATCTCGCGGCCCCGCTCGTCGACTGGGCGCCGATGAAGAGACAGCATGTCCGAAATCCGTCGAACGCGACTCCGTCGAAGATAATTCAAATGAAAAGACCGTTTAAGATAACGACGCTGTTTCTCGATGTCGGTGGAGTCTTGCTCACCGACGGTTGGGATCATCTTGCCCGCAAACGGGTGGCAAGGCACTTCAAGCTGCCGTGGGCCGAGATCGAGGGTCGGCATCATTTGATGTACGAAACCTATGAGGAGGGAAAGCTCACGTCGGACGAATACCTGAATCGACTCGTCTTTCACGAAAAAAGGCCGTTCACTCGGGCTCAGTTTCGTCGCTGCATGTTCGCGCAATCGAAAGCTTACCCCGAGATGATCGCCCTGGTCGCTCGACTCAAGGTCCAGCACGGGTTGAAGATCGTCGTGGTCAGCAACGAGGCTCGCGAAGTAAACGCGTATCGGATTCGCGAGTTCAAGCTGGACGCCATCGTCGATGCTTTCGTTTCCTCCTGCTTCGTCCATGTTCGAAAGCCCGACGCGGATATCTTCCGGCTTGCGCTGGACATCGCCCAGACGCCCGTCGAGCAAATCATCTTCATCGACAACACGCCCATGTTCGTCGAGATCGCGGAAGGTTTGGGGATTCGCGGCATTGTTCACGCGGATTACCGATCGACGGGCACGAAACTGGCTGCTTTGGGATTGCGACACGATTGAGGAGTCCTCGGTGCCACGCGCTAATCCACGCATTCTGACCATCAACGGCGGCTCGTCGAGCATCAAATTCGCGCTGTTCGAGGCCGATCGCCCGCTCCGCCGTCTGGTGGCGGGCGCGATTGAGCGAATCGGTCTGCCGGATGCCCGCTTTCAGGTAAAAGGACTGAACCCGGTCGACGATTTTTCGCGGCCAGTAACGGCGCCGGATCACGCCGCTGCCGCGGGCGCGCTGATGGATTGGATCGAGAGCCGCCGCGGCCATGACGAATTGACCGCGGCGGGGCATCGCGTGGTGCAGGGCGGGCCGAAGTACTATCAACCGCGGCGAATCACCCCGGCAATGGTCGAGGAGCTCCGCCGACTCAGCGCCTTCGACCCCGAGCATCTGCCGGAGGAGATCCTGTTAACCGAGGCGTTTCATCGCCGCTTTCCGGATCTTCCCCAGGTGGCTTGTTTCGACACGGCCTTTCACCATGATTTGCCGCGCGTGGCGCGGTTGCTGCCGATCCCGCGCCGCTACGAGGCGCTGGGAGTGCGGCGGTATGGCTTTCACGGGTTGTCCTATTCGTATCTGATGGAAGAGCTGGCCCGCCGGGCCGGAGCCGAGGCCGCGAAAGGCCGGGTTATCCTCGCCCATCTCGGCAGCGGCGCGAGCCTGGCCGCGGTGCGCGACGGCAAGTCCATCGACACCAGCATGAGTTTCACCCCGACCGCCGGCGTGCCGATGAGCACTCGCTCCGGCGATCTGGATCCCGGACTCTTCTGGTACCTCGCGCGCACGGAGAAAATGAGCGCCGAGCAATTCAACAAGATGGTCAACCTGCAGTCCGGGCTGCTGGGAATATCCGAAACCAGTTCCGACATGCATGACTTGCTCAAGAGCGAGACGCGGGATGTGCGGGCGGCCGAGGCCGTCGCGATATTTTGCTATCAGGTCAAGAAATGGATTGGCGCTTTCGCGGCGGCATTGGGCGGACTGGACACCCTGGTGTTCGCCGGCGGCATCGGAGAGAATGCGCCGGTGGTCCGCGCCCGGATTTGCGATGCGTTGGGCTTTCTTGGAATCGAACTCGAAGAGAAGTCCAATGCGGCCAATGAGAGCGTGATTTCCGCGGCCGCGAGCCGGGTTGCGGTCCGCGTGATTCACACCGACGAGGAGTGGATGATCGCGAGCATGGTCTGCCGGGTGCTAGCGGCCACTTGAAATCTTCAACAGGCCGCTAATCTTCCTTCACGGCTGAAATGATGGATAATTCGGTGTGCGCGCGGCGCCACGCCCACTGCCCTGCGTGGGCATGTTTTCAAGCGCGACCCACGTTCCTCATGCCCAACGCGGGACCGTGGGCATGGCGCCGCGGAACGAATCCAATCCGTCATTTCAGCCGCGACAAGGCACTGGGCCTCGCGAATGGAAATGCGCATGATGATGCCCCGCGGAAAGACGCCCGAAAGCGTGCATTGTCGTGAAGGCGGCCCATGCGATTAAGAAGACGTCCGCCATCACGACGAAGGAGCAGCGCCATGGCCAAGGACCTGATGCAGGTGATCCGAGAAAGCTCGCTCTCGATCGTCTTGTTCTCGCTTTTCATCATCTGCATCGTCGCGCAAAGTTTTGCCGGCTGGCTGCTACACAACGAGATTTTGGCGGTGCATGGGCAGGCGCCGATTAGCTATTGGCATAATCTGCGCACCGGCGCCTTTCTGGAGGGTCTCGCCGTGAATTGGCAGGCGGCTTTCCTGCAACTCGCCTCGTTGATCGTGTTTAGCGGGTTCCTCTATCAGCGAGGCTCGCCGCATTCCCGCGATCCGTTGAAGCCGATGCGCGGGCGGAGGCGCTCCAAGGCAAGCCAATACTCCTGGCTCTACCGCCATTCGCTGTTCCTTGCGTTTTTGCTGCTATTCGGGATTGCGCTCGTGTTGCACATAGTCGTCGACGCCCGCGCCTACAACGAGGAACGCTCGCTAACGGGCCAGGCGCCGATCGCCATCGCGGCATTTTTGGTTTCGGCTAAATTCTGGTCATCAACGCTGCAAACCTGGCAGGCGGAATATCTGTCGATCGCGCTATTTGTCGTGCTCAGCATTTTTCTACGTCAGCAGGATTCGGCCGAATCAAAGCCGGTCGAATCGAGCAACGAGGCAACCGGCGAGGCGAACAAATGAACGGCAACGGACTCTAGTGCCTTGATAGCGCACTGGCGGGCCGTTGAAATATTCGACAAAGGCTGCCGGTTCAGCGCACCGCGCGCTTGAGCCATTCCTCGACCACCCAGCCGACCTTGGCCAGCGAGAGCGCCGAGCATTTGTCGGGGGTGTCGGCCGTGGTATGCCAAAAAGGGTAGGCCATGTCGATGATGTCGCAGGCCGGAATTCCCGCGTTTTGATGCAACTTGAGGTGATCGTCGCGCACCCAAGAGCCGTTCTGCGGAATGAACTCACGCACCTTGAGCCGGGCAGCCGTGTCCCAGATGTTCTTGACCAGCGGGCGTGAGTCTTGCCAGTCGAAGCTAAAGCGTTCTCGCGGCAGCGAGAGGTTCGCGTCGGCCACCATATCGAGCAGCACCGCCCAGCGGTATTTGCAGGCCGGGGGATGCTCGGCGTAGTCGTTCGAAAAATACTCGGAGCCCAGGAAATAGCGATCGTCGTCGTGGTAGACGAGCTCTTCGCCGTCGAACAACACGAAGTCGACGCCCAGCTTGCCCGAAAGTTGCGGCATGCGGCGTCCGAGCTCCATCAAGAGCGCCACGCCGCTCGCCCCGTCGTTGGCGCCGACAAACTCGCCGTGTGGGTCCCGCGGATCGCGGTCGGGAAAGGGCCGCGTGTCGTAGTGCGCGGCCAGCAAGATCCGCTCCTTGCGGTCGGGATGCCAAGTCACGATCAGATTGGCCATCTCGACGCGAGATCCGTCGCGCGGGCTGCGCACCGCGAACGGTTGCCACCGCACATCGGCCCCCAAGCCGCGAAAGTATCGCTCCAGTAGTTCTTGCTGCGCTCGCATTCCCGGCGAGCCGCTGAAGCGCGGGCCGAGTTCGCACAACTGCTTGAGATATTCGTAGCTTCGCTCGCCGTTGAACGGAATGTCCTCGAGCCGCAAGGGATGCGCGGCCGAGGGGTCGGGGTCGCGCGCCGCGCCATCTCGCGGGCCGCCCACGAGGAGCCAAACCACGACCACGCCGCAAACAATCGCGACTGTCAGCAGAAACAGATTTTGGCCAGAGGGTTTCGCCATGCGCTCGATCGGCTATCGCTTGGTTCGCGGCAGGTTGGAAGTCGCGCCGGGGGCATCCGGGCTCGCCTCGTCGGCCGTCGACCCTTCGCCGGAAGTTCCGTCGATCGAGGGCCCCTCGGAGTCGGCTTTGCCGGGTTTTTCCTCGGCGTCTTCATTCAGATGGGCGATTGCCGGCGGAGTGGACTCGCGCCAGGGCTTGCCGCCCTCGTAGCTGGCGAGCTCTTGCCGAAGTTGGGCCTTGATCGGTTCCTCGCCCAGCTCCACGGCTTTGGTCGACCACTCGATCGCGGTCTTGAAGTCGCCGGTCTCGGCATACGCGGCCGCGAGTGTGCTGAGAATGTGCGACTGCTTGTAATCCGTCACCTTGCAGGCGAGCGTGGCCAATTCAATGGCGCGGGCTCCGTTGCGAAGCTTGGCCTCGGGACTCGTGGCCAGGAGCCACGCGAGATTGTTGAGCACTCCGCTGTTTTCGCTGTCGATCTTGAGCGCCGCTTCGTAGTCGGCCACGGCCTCGGCCTGCTTGCCCAGGCTCAAATACGCGTCGCCGCGTCCCCGATACGCGATCCAGCTATCGGAGACTTTCTTCAAAAACTCCGTGTAGGTTTCGACCGCTTTCCGCGCCTTCTGGTCGGCGGCGTAGAACATGGCGAGCTCGAGCAAGTATTCCGATTCGTCGGGATCCTTGCTGATCAAATTCTTGAGGTCGTCGATCGCTTCGTTGAGCTTCCCGCTGCCGGCGAGCAATTGGGCCCGAAGCTGCTGGGCTTGGGTGTTTTCCGGGTCGCGATCGAGCACCCGGTTCGTGTCGGCGATTGCTTTCTCGGTGAGCTTCATTTGCTGGTAAACGCGGGCGCGCAGCAGCAGGGCGCCTTCGAGGTTGGGATTCAACTGCAAGGCGTTGTTGAGCTCCGAGATCGCCTCGACGAACTGCCCGCGGATGGCCCGCACCCGCGCAGGTGCGTGTAGACGATCGGCGAGATGGGCGCGAGCTCGATCACGCGATCGAAGCTTAGCATCGCGTCGTCGTAGCGCTTGAGGGCGAAGAGCGCCATGCCGCGGCCCTCGTGGGCATCGGGCTGGGCGTCGTTGATGGCGAGCGACTCATCGAAAACCTTGAGCGCCGCCTCGGGTTCGTTTTGCGTGAGCAGAAACAGGCCCTGCATGCGCAATGCGTCGGAATTGCGCGGGGCCAGCTTGAGCGCTTCGGCGAGGTCGGCGCGGCGACTTGCCGGATCATGAACGAGCGAAGCACGCTCGAGCAGCGCCTTGACCTTCATCGCCGGATGTTTGTCGGAAAGCTCGACCGCGCGATTCACGGCCTTGAGCGCCCGCTCCGAATCGCCGCCCGGCAGCATTTGCAATCGAGCGATCAGGAAATGGGCGTCTTCTTGATCGGGATTCGCCTCGATCGCTTGTTCCAGGTCGGCCAGCGCCAGGGTGCGCAGCTCGGGCCAACGCGCGGGTGGCGTGGGGCTATCGAAAATCTCGCCGCCGATGAACTGTGCCCGCTGCATGAGCGTGCCGGCGAGAAGCTGCTTGGCGAACATGGTGTTCGACGCGTCGAGCCCCTTGGCGAGCGCTTCGCGACACAGCCGGGCCACTTCGCCCAGGTCGGCCATGCTCTCGGCCGTGATCTTCGCCTCGGTCGCTTGATCGAGCAGGCCCTGCCCATCGTTCTCGGTCGGAGCGGCGCTCTCGGCCGGCGTGGCGCCTTCCTTGAGCGCGGGCGACGCGTCTTGAGCGCGAGCCGCGCTCGCGGCAAGCAGCGCGACCGCAACCAGCAATACCTTCGCCAAGCCCACCCGCGCCGGCCGCGGCGTCTTGCACAAGCAGTTTCCAACCAACAGCGACCGCAATCCTAAGGCGCACATAAAAGCCCTCTTCCTGGCAAGGCGAGATACATGTGTCGATAGACTTTGTCCATTATGGCGATTCCAGCGAATTTAAGCCATGCGAGTTCTCGGAGTCGCAATGACATTTTAGACAGTTCACATTTCGCCGACGCCTGGAAGGCCCGCGCGGGCTCGCGCCGCGTTTGCTCTTGAATTGCAATCTCGCGACGCGGGGGATTCCGGGGCGTCTGTTTTCTTGAAGCAGGTTCTTGCGAAAGCCGCCTTGGCTCGCGGATGGCATTTCCGCTATGCTTCGCCCCCGCTTGCTTCCGCTACGTCGCCGATCGCCCCCGCGCGGCGCGGATCGCGCCGCCGCCCCCCTCGGTCAGGAGCCCCCGCGATGTTTCAAAACCCCGCCCCAAGCGTTTTCGATTGTTCGGAATCCCGCAAACACCTCGTCCAGCGCGCGATCGTGGCGATCGTCGCGCTCCTCGCGCCACGCGCGATCGCCGCCGCGGCCGACGAGGCCCCGCTCTCCCGAGAAATCCGCGAGTTCGAAGTGCTCGTCAAAGGCACGCCTCGCGGCACGACCACATTCAAGATCGAGCACTATCCCGGCCGGCGCACCCAAGTCACGACCGATGCGCTCGTGCAAATGAATCTCGTGGTCTACACATACACTTTCGAGTTTCATGGCGCCGAGACCTGGGTCGAAGATCGGCTCGAGCGATTTAGTAACTCCGGCGCCGATGGCGGCAAGAAATACGCCGTGGGCGGCTTGGTGCGGCCCGGCCAAACCCAAGCCCAGATAAACGCCAAGCAAGTGACCGGCCCGGAAGTCGCATTGACCTCGAACTACTGGCGGCTGCCCGTGCTCCGCGGGTTGAACGAACCGGTGCAAATCATCGACGCCTCGACCGGCGCCTTGCAAAAGATTCGCATCAATCGCGGCGGCGAAGATCGCGTGGTGATCGATGGCGTGACGATTCCTTGTACCGAATTTCGCTTCTCCGGCGATGTCGACGTCAAAATCTGGCTCGATCGCGACGGGTTGGTCGTGCGTCAGGAGGGCGTCGAAAGCGGTTATCCCACGCAGATGAAGCTGAAACGCATCGTGCGTGAATCGCCGCCGGGTCGCCCCGCGCCAATAGGCCAGCCCGCTCTCATCGGCCAACCCGCGCCGGCCGGCCAACCCGCGCCGGTCGGCCAATCCCTGCCCGGCCGCCAGCCCGCGCCGCTGGGTTATGCTCCGCCGAGCGGCCCGCCCGCTCCGATCAACCAAGCCGTTCCCAATGCCCAGCCTGCTCGGCTCGGCCAGCGTTAAACTCGCTAGCCAATATTCGCTTCATCCACCGGAACATTCGCCACGATGACCATGCCCGCGAACACCTCGGCCGCTCCCGAGTTCGATTGCCGTTATCCGATCGTCGGCTGGAGCGCGGTTCGGCTCACGCTCCCTGAAATCGCTCAAACGCGCAAAACGTCGGCCAACTTCTTTCCGCCCAACGCCACGCCGATTGCCCTAAAGCACTGCGAGGATCAGACCGTGGCCGCGCTGGCCGCCGTGTTTCGCGCCATCGATCATTTTCAATTGGCCGCGGTCGACTTCGCGGCGTGGAGCATTGTCGCGGCGCCGCGATTCTTCGGCCGGGCCATGGTCTCGCAAACGCTCGATCGCTTCGCCATCGATGGCGCGTGGGGCGTCTCCATGCAGTTCATTCCCAACGCCATGCACCATGCCCAGGCCAGCACTCTCAGCCTTGCGCTCGGCGCCCGCGGCGCCGCGATCGGCGTCGGCGGCGGCAGCGAAAGCGAGCGCGACGGGGCGCTCGCCGCGCTCAATGTGCTCCAGCGCCAGCGAAGCAAGGGCGCTTGGCTTGTTTGGACCGGTTGGGAGCCCGAGTATGTCGTGGCGGCCAATCGCCCGGAACCGATCAATGAACCCAGTTGCCTGGCATTGGCCATGGCGATCGACGGCGCGCCCTCGGAACGGCCCGGCTCCTCGCTTCATGTGCGCATGCGCCCCGCCGCCAGTGCAAACGACGCGGCGAAATCCGCGCCGCGAGCCTCGCGATTGTCGCTGCTGAGCCACGCGTGTCACGAGGCGCGGGCGATCGGCGAACGTCGCCCCGGCGGCTCGCGCGGCGCCCGTATCTTGTTGACCGCGGAGCTTGGCGGCGGCCTGACGCAACAAATCGAATTGCATTCGGCGACCGCTGACGCTCTCGCCGCCACGCACGCTCCGGCGATCTCCGGCGCTCCGGCGCCCTTGGGTCTCGCGGCCAATCGCAACGACGCGACGCTCTCCTCCCCCGCTCTCCAACCGCTGACAAAATCATGAAACGCGATCATCAATCGGTTTGGATCACCGGAGTCGGCGCCCTATCGTCGCTGGGAACCAATTTCGCCGAAACCGCCGCCGGACTCGTCGCCGGCCGATCGGGAATCCGCCGCGTCGAGAATTTCGACATCTCGCAACATCCCTGTCAAATGGCCGGGCAAGTGCTCGAAGTCCCGTGCCCCGCGGGCTTCGAAGCCCAAGCGTTCGCCGGTCTCAATCGACTCGAACAATGCGCCTTGCACTGCGGCGCCGAAGCGCTTCGCGACTCGGGGCTCTGGGAACGAAGGCAAGCCTCGCGAATCGGCATCGTGCTCGGGCTTGGCTCCGAATGGAGCGAAGTCTGGGAGCAAGACGTAGCTCGCCACGGCCAGCGACTCTACCGGCCCGAGCTCGATCAGGAGTCGATCGGCCCGCGACTCGAACGCCACTTAAGCATCAGCGGTCCGACGCTCTCCGTGGCCGCCGCCTGCGCGAGTGGCAACCACGCGATCGAACAAGCTCGGCAGTGGCTCGCCCTGGGGCTTGTCGATGTGTGTCTGGCGGGCGGCTGCGATATGGGAGTGTCGCCCTTTTCATTGGGCGCCTTCGGCAACCTGCGGGCCCTCTCGCGACGCAATGACGCCCCGGCCCAGGCGCTGCGGCCATTCGACGCCTACCGCGACGGCATGGTGCTCGGCGAAGGCGGCGCGATGTTCGTGCTCGAACATGGGGCCTCGGCCCGTCGCCGCGGCGCCACGCCCTATGCCGAAGTGGCCGGCTGTGGCTCGTCGAGCGATGCCCACCACATGGTGATTCCCGCGCCGAGCGGGGAGCAGGCGGCGATCGCGCTCCGCGCCGCAATGGCCGAGGCCCGAATCGAACCGCATGAGATCGACTACATCAATGCCCATGCCACCGGCACGCCCGTCGGCGACCTGGTGGAAACCCAAGTGCTGTGCCAAGCCCTAGGCGAATGCGCCAGGACGATTCCGATCAGTTCGACCAAGAGCATGACCGGCCACATGCTCAGCGCCGCCGCCGCCGTGGAAGCGGTCGCCTGCCTCATCGCCTTGCGCGATCATGTGATTCCGCCGACGATCAACCTCGATGAAGTCGATCCGCGCTGCGAGCTGAACCATGTGGCGAATGTCGCCCGGGAGCAACGAGTGCGCATGGCGCTCTCGAACTCCTTCGGCTTCGGCGGCAACAACACCACACTCATCTTGCGGGCAGTTGCCTGACTCTCGCGTCGCCCGCACGTCGATTATCCAGTTTCGATCCCCCCTCGTCGATCATTCCATTCCGGCCTCGATTACCTGGCGAAACGCCGCCTTTTATCCCCTAACCCCGCCCTTTCCGTGCCGTTTCCGTGCGTGTCCGTGGCCGAATTCTCCCCGTCATCCGCCCTTTCCGAGTCCTTCCCGTGCGTGTCCTGGCCCGCATTCTCCTCGTCACCCGCCTTTTCCGTGCCGTTTCCGTGCGTGTCCGTGGCCGAATTCTCCTCATCCGTTCCTCGGCCGCATTCGCGCGTCTCACATCCCATGGAACACCACCGTCTTCCACTCCGACATTTCCTCGACCGCATAGCGAACTCCCTCGCGGCCCACGCCGCTCTGCTTGAGCCCGCCGTAGGGCATCATGTCGGCCCGCCAGCTTGGGCCCGAATTGATGTGCAGATTGCCGGCGTCGACCTCGCGGGCAAATCGCATCGCCCGGCCGATATCGCGAGTGAATATCGAGGCGCCGAGGCCGTAGGGAGTGTCGTTGGCCAGGGCAATCGCCGCCGTGAGATCGTCGGCCGGCGACACCGCCACCGCCGGGCCAAACAGCTCCTCGCGAAAGATACGCATCTTCGGCGTGACATCGGCTACGATCGTCGGCTCATGCACGGCGCCCGAGTGGCTTCCGCCCACCAGCACCCGAGCCCCCTCATGCCGGGCCTCGTCGATCCACTGGCTCACCCGCCGCGCGTCGGCCTCGCGGACCATCGGGCCCATTTGCGTTCGCGGCGCGAGTTGATCGCCGGTGACGAGGCTCGCCACTTTGGGTTGGAGTGCGTCGAGAAAGTCGCCATAGGATTTTCTCGCGACGATCACCCGCTGGGCCGACACACAGACCTGGCCCGCATTGCCATAGCCGCTCGCCACCGTGGCCTGGGCCACAAGCTCGAGGTCGGCGTCGTCCATCACAATCAGCGGGCAATTCGACCCGAGCTCGAGCGTGATGCGTTTCACGCCCGCCAACTGTGTGATATGCGCGCCCACCTCGCGGCTGCCGGTGAAGCTGATCTTGCGCACTCGGCCATCGCGGGCCAGCGCGTCGCCCACGACCTTGCCGGCGCCGGTGACGCACGCAATCGCCAGCGGTGGTAGTCCGGCTTCGAGCAAAATGCGCAGTCAGCGCGAGGGCCGAAAGCGGCGTGTCGCTGGCCGGCTTGATGATCACCGCGTTGCCCGCCGCCAGCGCGGGCCCCGCCTTGTGGCAAACCAGATTCAGCGGAAAGTTAAACGGAGTGATCGCCGCCACCACGCCGCAGGGCACGCGGAGCGTGAACCCGAGCTTACCGGCGCCGTTGCTCGCGCCGTCGAGCGGCAGGGTCTCGCCCGAGAGCCGCTTGGCTTCCTCGGCCGAAAGCTCGAGCGTCTCGGAGGCGCGTAGGGCTTCGGCGCGCCCTTCGGCGAGCGTCTTGCCTTCTTCGGAGCTAATGAGCCGCCCGAGCGACTCCCGCCGCTCGACCACAAGATCGGCCGCCCGGCGAAGAATGCGAAACCGTTCGTAGCCGGCGAGCCCACGCATGACGCGGGCGCCTTCAGTCGCCCCGCCAAGGGCGTCTTCGACATCGGCGGGTTCGGCGATCGGCGCTTGGTCAATCACCTCGCCGCTAAAGGGATTGCGAACCTCGAACATCCGGGCCGTGTCCCGCCACTGTCCGGCAATAAACATCGGCATCGCTAGGTCGCCTTCGCTGGAAGAAGTAGAGAACCGTACGGGAACGAGAGACTTGAGCACCGAGTCCTGGGAGCAAATACTATCCGACTCGATTGCCCGGCGGTATGCGGCCCGCTGGGGGAGCTGTCCCTCGGGACTACGGAAAAATCTCCGCCCGAGGCGCAAGATTTATCCGGCGCCTTGTGGCGCGCCAGACGGATTACTATAACGGGGCGAGAGGCAGCGTGGCGAACCGGCCGCCGGAGCGCGATAATTACGGCGCCCGACCGGCATTGGATCGCCCGCGCCTCGAACCACACGGGGCGTGGCGCAGCCTGGCTAGCGCGCTTGACTGGGGGTCAAGAGGTCGCAGGTTCAAATCCTGTCGCCCCGATTATGTTGCATTGATAGTGCGGTGGTGTACCGTCTCGCGGCCTTGAACAAAATAGACTACGATGACTCCAAACCGCGTCGCTTCTGAGAGTCGTCACGCTGACGAAGAGCCGACAGTGCAGTGATTGCTTTTCGACAAAAGCCGCCCAGCTGCTGATCACCAAGTAAAGCGCCTCATGCCCAGCATAATCTTCACCAGCACGGGGCGAATCAGGCGATCCTAACCGCTCTCCTGATCCAATACGCAGGTGAGCTGAACGCCGCTAGCCGGTACATGGCCACCGTCGCCGGTTCTACTCTGAATCTTGTTCCGCTCGTGGCTCCGGTTCGCTTCTTGCGGAAATCTCCCGCTGCGAGCGCGGGGGCTATCGCGGACTTCTGCACGTGCGTTGAATGAATGTCGCTTTTGCGTTTAGGTTCACTTGGCACGCTAGATCTGGGCAGCGCCACCGTCCACGAATAATTCGGTCCCTGTCATGTAACTGCTATCGTCGGAAGCGAGGAAGACGACTGCACGGGCGATCTCATCCGGCGTGCCCGACCGTCCGAGCGGTGTTTTCGAGGCCGCCTCCGCCTCAAACGCTTGGATTTGCTCATCGTTCATCCCCAGTTCGCTCTTGTACGCGGGGGTGACGACCGTTCCAGGACTCACCACGTTGACGCGGATGTTCGTCCCTTTCAGGTCCACCGCCCAAGTGCGCGAAATGATCGGAGTGCCGCCTTCGTTGCCGCGTAAACGCTGAAACCCGGCAACCCCTTGACTGTAACCATCGAAGCGTTGATCACGATTGCACTGCCCGGCGCCATGAGCGGCAGCGCCTTCTGCACCGTGAAGAGCGTTCCCTTCACGTTGATCCCGAAGTACTTGTCGAAATGCTCTTCGGTGATTTCTCCAAGGGGGACAAACGCTCCGCCGCCCGCATTGGCGAACAGAATGTCGAGGCGAGAGAACTTCTCGCGGATTGTCGCGTAGAGGTCGTCAAGATCAGTCAGGTTCGTCACGTCCCCCCGCACCCCGAAGGCGCTTTCACCGAGTTCCATAACGGCCGCGTCGAGTTCGACTTGACGGCGTCCGGTGACGACAACCTTCGCGCCTTCGGAGATGAAGCGCTTTGCGGTCGCGAGTCCGAGCCCGCTGGTGCCACCTGTGATGAGGGCAATTTTGCCCGCGAGTTTCGCCTCCATATTTCATACTCCTGTTCGATACCAGTTGCGGAATCAAGACAGTCGGCTGTCGCCCCGACTAGACCTTAACCAAGCGTACTCGGAGGCGTGATTTTTCCTCGCGGGCAGAAAAAAACGAAATCCTTCAGCGGTTTTGCGGTATTTTGTGAGTGTTGAATTCGCAAACACCGCAGCCACGGAAGGATTTCGAGTGAACATCAAGATACGCCGACAACTGGCCGCCCGCAAGAGTCGTCTGGATCGACGAATCGAGAAGTCGAACTGCGAAGGATGCGAGCGGCCGATGCTGCGGCCGGGCAACATCCGTTATGAATTGGCCCAGCGCACGCAAGGTCTGGCCTACGGCGGTCATCGGCTCGATGCGGTTGCTGGTGCAGGAACTCGGCCTGGCCGAGGCCATCGACCGCCGGCTGCACCTGCTGAAGATTCATCTGCCGTATCACGAAAGCGATCACGTGCTGAACCTGGCCTACAACGCCCTGTGCGACGGCGATTGCCTGGAAGACTTGGAACTGCGGCGCACCGACGAAGTCTATCTCGACGCCTTGGGCGCGCGGCGCATTCCCGACCCGACCACCGCCGGCGACTTCTGCCGCCGCTTCCAGGAGCACCATGTCCGCACGCTGCTCGACGTCTTCCACGAAATGCGGCAGAAGGCCTGGGCTCGACAGCCCGGCGAGTTCTTCCGACGAAGCGCGGATCGACATGGACGGCACGCTGGTGCCCACCGGCGGCGAGTGCAAACAGGGCATGGACATCTCCTACAAGGGCACCTGGGGCTATCATCCGCTGGTGGTGTCGCTGGCCAACACGGGCGAGGTGCTGAGCGTGGTCAACCGCTCGGGCAATCGGCCCAGCCACGAAGGGGCGGCGGAGGAAGTCGATCGCGTGCTGGAAATCTGCTTCGCCGGCGGCTTCGGCAGGTGCTGTTGCGTGGCGACACCGACTTCACGCAGACCAGGCATCTCGACCGCTGGAGCGACGACCCGCGGGTGCGGTTCATCTTCGGCATCGACTGCACTGCCGAATCTTGCACGTGTTGGCCGACGATTTGCCGGAAAAAGCCTGGAAAAAGCTCGGTTCGTCCGCCGCGCTACGCAGGTGCAGACCAAGCCCCGGAGCACGGCCGGACAACGTCAAAGAACCGATCGTACGCCAGCGCGAGTTCAAGAACATCCGGCTGGTGGGGAAGAGGTTGCCGAGTTCGAGTACCGGCCGGCGGCCTGCCAGAAGACCTATCGCATGATCGTGGTGAAGAAGTTGCCTGGAAGTCATGCCAGGGCCAAGCGGTGTTGTTCCCGACTACCGCTACTTCTTCTACCTTACCAATGACCGGTGGCTTGTCGGCGGCGGAAGTCGTGTTCGAGGCCAACGATCGCTGCGATCAAGAGAACCTGCTGCCCAACTCAAGGGCAGCGTGCGGGCCTTGCACGCGCCGGTCGACAACCTGGTGAGCAACTGGGCCTACATGGTGATGACGTCGCTGGCCTGGAACCTGAAAGCCTGGTGGGCACTCTGTGCTTGCCCGAGGGGCGCGGGCCACAGAGCGAGCCGGAGGTCGCGAGGAAAAGCAGCGGGTGTTGCGGATGGAGTTCAAGACGTTCCGCAACGCCGTGGTGCGGTTGCCCTGTCAGATCGTGCAGACCGGCCGGCGTTTGATCTACCGCTTGTTGAATTGGAGCCCTTGGCAGCGGGTGCTGTTCCGCTGGCTCGATCAGCTTCGCTGTTGAACCAAAGTTCATTGAAGCCGGAGTCCGGATGCTCCGGTCCGCCGCCACGCCCAGCCACAGAAAGCAATCGACCATGCCCGACGACAACCCGAACCGAACCGCGTGCCTGCCGGCACCGGACGCCGTTGCTGCGCCCCGCCAGCCGACGAAAAGGCCGGCAAGCCGGATCCAGCTACGCTTGTTTAAGGACTAGACACACTGTTGGGCGGCCGACTGAATGTGCGACGAGACGAACCTCGTTTAACGGCAACGCTTTGCCCTTGATGTTTAAGCACACCCACCAAGTGCAGCCAGCCAATTGAGATCGACTGGGCGGCACGACCATTTGAAGGCACTGCTAATCCTCAAGTTACCGAGTTCAAATCCCCTCGCCACTCTCGCGACGGCCGGTTGCTGCCAAAGAACGGCGGTTTCATGCTCGGACAAGCTCCAAAGTCGGCGCTTCGGTCTTCCGAACCGACGTCCGCAAGGTCTCGATTGCCGTCGGCTCGGTTGGGAGTTTGGGCCGGTATTTTACCAATCGTCCAGCTTCTGCTTGGTGTCCATGTAAACGCGAGCCCAAAGCGTAAGTTGTAACTGAATTGACTTGCACCACGCCCAATGCATCTTGTCCACATCTTCCACGGAGTTGCACTTCGCCGCAAGATACGGCTTGATGGTCTGGTTCATCACCACAATGAATGCAATAATGTCACGAAATGGAACGAACGGCGTGGACCTAATTCCGTCGACCTGGTTCTTTCTTAAACTGGTATGTCGTAGAGCGATTTCGTGTTGGTAATTGAGCCACTCCTGATCGTAGGGCCGCAAACAAGTGTCTATGATCCACTGCTGAAAACGAAGGTTACTCTTTTCCAGATATTCTGGAATCGCGTTCCCTTCGGGCGTGCGAGTATGTCGGGCAAGGTGCGGGATGCTGGCGATGATTCCTTTGCGCCAGTGGTCGACTATTTCCTTGGTCTGCTCTGCGAGCACATCACCGGCACGCCGTAGGAAGTCTTGGTCTTCCTTCGTGAAGCCCACGCTACTTTTCAAATCTTCGAGTTCCTGCAGTGAGACAGGCGATTTGGCGACATCGGCCATCCCATACGAGTATCCGGCTATCTCTTTAGCGACCATCTTCATGGAATCGTTCCCAGTTGCCTTAAAGGGTATTCGTCGGGTGGGCAGGCTCCTTAGAATCAAACACAAAAATCCGGATCAGTGAACCGATGGGACCGCGGCGAACAGTCCATTGAGGCCCTCGGCCATCGTTGGATGGGCGAGAATAGCGTCGCGAAAGAATGTGTAGGGCAAACCGGCGAGCATGGCCGTCTGCACCACCGTCATGACTTCTCCGGCCTCAGGCCCGATCATCGCAAAACCGAGGATGCGGTCACCGTGCGCTTCCACGAGGACTTTCATAACACCGGCCGTCTCACCGGTGGTCTGGGTTCGCAATACATGGCTCATAGGGAGCGTGGCCACACGGACGGCGATTTTTCGCTGGCGGGCTTCTTCTTCGTGAATTCCGACCCTTGCCAGTGGAGGATCCGTGAACAAGCAATAAGGAATGATCCGATCGCGGGTGCTGCGATTTCCCCCGGCTAAGTTGTCCCTGATGATCCGAAAGTCGTCCAAGGAGATGTGCGTGAATTGTGGACTGCCGGCGCATTCGCCGATCGCCCAAACATTGTGAGCGGTAGTCTCGAGACGATCATTGACTTTGACGAAACCATTCGCGTCCAACTCGACTCCGGCGCTTTCGAGTCCAATGCCGGCCGTATTAGCAGTCCTTCCCGCCGCCACGAGGACATCGCTGCTAGCGATGGTGCGCTCCCGATTGGCCGTCTTCGCGCAGGCGGAGGCCTTCTCCTGATCGCCCCTCGACTCCGAGAATTTTGGTACCGCACAGAACCTCGATCTCCTCGCTGATGAGAATGCGGCGGATTTCTTCCGCGATGTCTGGATCCTCGTGACTGAGGAGTTGCGGACCCGGCTCGATGACCGTCACTCGGCTGCCGAAGCGCCGATAGGCCTGAGCAAATTCAAGACCAACATATCCGCCGCCGAGTACGACGAGGTGGTCGGGCAGCCGGTCTAGTTCAAGCACCTCAATGTGGGTAAGCGGCTTAGCGGCTGCCAGCCCGGGGATCGGCGGGATGGTGGCGCTGGTACCCACGTTCACAAAGACGCGCTCGCCCGTGAGTATGCGCGTGCCGCCGTCGTTCAGCCGAACCTCCAGCGTTTTTGGCGAGACGAAGGCCCCCGTGCCCATGACCAGTTCGGCGCCGCTGACCTTGTATTGGTTGAGTAGGACGGCGACAATCCCATCGACCATCGCGCGTTTGCGTTGGCGCACGCGTCCCATGTCGATGGCGGTCGAACCGGCCACAAGCCCAAACCTGGCCGCGTGATGGACCAGATCAGCGACTTTCGCGCTCCAGATCTCGTTTTTGCTCGGTAGACAATTGGTGTTCGGGCAGCTGCCGCCGATCAACTTGCGCTCGACAACGGCAGTCCGCAGCCCGGCCTTGGCCATGTGCCAGGCCATGAAGTTACCGCCCGCCCCGCCGCCAAGTACAAGGACATCATACCGTTGGGGTTCAGGCATAGTTATCACCCTCTCTAGTTGCGCAGAAAACGGCCAGGGAATAGCTGAACCTTGGGTCATGCTATTCTTTGAAATTATGGCGCAGGCTCGCTGAAAAAGAGCACTCAATGGTCGCCCGGCGATCCCAGTGCAAAAAATGCATTGCATCGTCGTCGCGAAATATTCCAAAGCCAAGATCAAGGACCGTTGGGCGTCGGACCAGTCGACAGGTGTCTCGAACCACCGCAAGTCTGCGATACATCATCGCGTATCGCCGACGCTAACTTACTCTGCTACAAGTTTTCCGTCAATCAGCCGCCTAAGCAAGAAGGCTTCATAGCCTCGGACCGCCGCCACAAAAAGTTCAATAGCCGTCTTGTCGCCCCGATTTCTTCTAAACTCGGCAGAAAGCAAGAGTTAGATTATCCGCAGGCGATCGCGGGGCGGTGACGAAATTGCCGGACGCGGGACAAGTGCTCGGCCATGCTGGGCGATCGGCATTTCTATCGATTGAACCGAATCGCCTCGACGCAAACCTCGGCCGCCGCTTGCTCCGCGGCCTTCCTCCTCTCTTCGCGCCCCCGCCGGCGCCAATGCCTCGCCTCTTTACGGCGGGCTGCGGCTTCAACGCGAGCGCAGTTCCGTGGCCGGACACCGAAAATCAGCTACAATCGCTCAACCAGGGCGGATCAGTGACTGTCTGGAAATCGTTCAGAATAAAAATAACTTCCCGGTTTGTTCGCCCCCCTCCCTCCCCAATCGGGTAGAACCAGACGCCATGCAACAAAACAGAGAAAACAGTCGATGGCTCAAGTTCTCGCTGTTGACGCTTTGCGCCTTGTGTGGACAAATATCGCCGGCGCCGGCAGCATCGCCAACTGCGCCCGACGAACGAGATCGACTCGTATTCGATGTAGTATTCTCGCGACTCTTGACTGACGCCGACTACAACATGCGGCATGTCGCATTGGAAAGCGCGAACGTCGTGCTGGATGAGCGCACGCCAGAATATGCTGGAGCGATGATTCGGCCCGAGCAAGTTAATGTTGATATCGGCAAAGACCACACGGTTCCTCGTAGCGTTCAAGATGACTTGCTGCCGCGCAACGGGAAGCCGGGCACGCATAAATCGAAGCTGGCGTCATTTGCAGACCTGAAACTCGGTGAAAGAGTGGAGATCGCAAAGCTGCCCGGTGGCGGAATTGTCGAGTTCGAGCGTGCGCACCCTAATGCACGCTGCTGGGTATCGGCTTGGCTTCCTGGCTATTCAAAAGACGGGAAACAGGCGATCGTCCGAGCGAACATCGGGCCTTGGGCTCATGGCGCGACGGTCACGATGTTTTTGGAAAAAGACGGCGACAAGTGGACGGTCAAATGGAGCCGTTTGGCTCTTTACGCCTGAGTGACCCCAACGCAAATGCAAAATCGAACGGCGCGGCGATCTCGAATGACCCCACTTCTGTCGACTAGCCATTCAGAGATGGGACGCTGGCGGAGCCACTAAGCCTTAAACAAGCGTACGCGGTTGCGTTTTGCGGCGGTTTCGCGTGGCCGGCGGTGCGCGCGGCGTGAGCGGGCGGCGCCGGCGGGCGCGCTACTCTCGGCGGCGGGTTTTTGTTTGGCATTGGCGGTTGGCTTTCCTGGTTCGGCGTGGCGGCGGACCGGAGCGTCCGGACTCCGGCTTCAATTGATCGGCGTCAACATCGCAGGCCGTCCAGCCAGCGAAACAACACGACTTGCCAGCGATTCCAACCCAACAAACGATAGATCAATCTTCGCCCGCCACGCACGATTTGACATGGCATCCGAATGAAAGCGTTGCGGAATGTCTTGAACTCCATCTTGAGCACCGTCTTCTTTTCCTCGCGCCGCGCTTCTTGTTCGCGGCCCGGCGGCTCGGGCAAGAGCAAGGCCCACCACGCCTTCAGGTTCCAGGCCAGCGAGACCATCACCATGTAGGCCCAGTTGCTCACCAAGTTGTCGACCGGCGCGTGCAAGGCGCGCACCGCGCCTTTAAGCTGCGCGTTCAGGTTCTCTTGATCGCAGCGGTCGTTCGCCTCGAACACCACTTCGGCCGGCGTGAGCTCGCGATCGTTCGTCAAGTAGAAGAAGTAGCGATAGCTGGAAAACAGCGTCCGCTGACCTTGGTGCTCGTCGATCCACTTGCGCACCACCACCAGGCGGTACACCTTCTTGCACGCCGTGGGTCGATAATCGAACTCGGCGACCTCTTCGCCCACCAGCCGCAGGTTCTTGAATCCCCGCTCGCGCACGATGCCTTCTTTAACGTTGGTCGGCCGTGCGCGGCGTTTGGTCTTCACGGCGTAACGCGGCGCGCTCGAGCGGTTGCCAGGCCTTGTCCTTCAAGTCGTCGGCCAAAAGCTGCAATTTCAGCTTGGCGTCCATGCCGAACACGAATCGCACGCGCGGGTCGTCCGTCCAGCGGTCCAGATGCGTCGTCTGCGAGAAGTCGGTGTCGCCGCGGAGCAACACCTTGCGAAAGCCGCCGGCGAAGCAGACTTCCAGCGCGCGATCGACTTCGGCCGCCGCCCCTTCGTGGCTGGGCCGGTTGCCCGAGCGGTTGACGATCGAGAACACTTCGCCCGTGTTGGCCAGCGACACGACCAGCGGATGATAGCCCCACTCGCCCTTGTGGGAGATGTCCATGCCCTCCTTGCACTGGCCGCCGGTGGGCGCGAACACGCCGTCCATGTCGATGCGGGCTTGGGCGAAGAACTCGGCGGGCTGGCGGGCCCAAGCTTTATGTCGTGTTTCGTGGAAAGCTTCTTGCAGCGCCGCACGTCGCTCGGCGTGAAACGGCGGCAGAAGTCGCCCGCCGTCGTCGGGTCGGGCACGCGCCGGGCGCCGAGCGCGTCGAGATAGACTTCGTCGTTGCGGCGCAGTTCGAGGTCTTCCAGGCAATCGCCGTCGCACAAGGCGTTGAACGCTAGGTTGAGCACATGATCGCTCTCATGATATGGCAGATGCACCTTGAGCAGATGCAATCGCCGATCGATCGCTTCGGCCAGCCCCAGTTCTTGGACCAGCAACCGCATCGCGCCCAAGCCGCCATAAGCCATGCCTTGCGCGCTCCGCAAGCTCATACTTGATATTGCCGGGCCGCATGATCGGGCGCTCGCAACCCTCGCAGTTGTGCTTGTCGATGCGCCGCTCGACCCGCCGCTTGCATGCGGCGAGACGTCGGCGTATCTTGGCCCGTGTTCTTCGGCCCTTGGCCTGCGCCCTCTGACGCTTGGCCCGCGCTCTTTGGTTCTTGGCTTTCACTCGAAATCCCTCGGTGGCCGTGGTGTTCGTGACTGGCAAAAAACACAGAATACCGCAAATCCGCCGAGGGATTTCGCTTTTTTCCAAAAATCTCCCCGCCCACGCCCTCAAAGGGATACTGGTTTAAGGACTAAGCTGCGCGACGGTCATCACCTTTTTCCCGCCGGGGCGCCACTGCAATCTTCGTCAACTCGCCGAATATCCACTTGGAGCAACAACAATGGCGAATCATGCCAAGAACACGATCTGTCTTTGGTACGACGGCGGCGCCGAAGAGGCCGCGAGGTTTTATGCCGAGACGTTTCCCGATTCGTCCGTCGGCGCCATCGTTCGCGCGCCGGAGACTTTCCCTCGGGAAAGAAAGGCGACGTGTTGACCGTCGAATTCACCGTCTTGCGGATTCCATGCCTCGGCCTCAATGGCGGGCCGGCGATGAAACACAGCGAAGCGTTTTCGTTTCAGGTCGCCACGGCCGATCAGGCCGAAACGGATCGTTACTGGAACGCGATCGTCGGCAACGGCGGTCAGGAGAGCGCGTGCGGCTGGTGCAAGGACCGATGGGGATTGTCCTGGCAGATTACGCCGACCGCCCTCATGCAAGCAATCGCCGATCCCGATCCCGCGGCGGCCAAGCGGGCATTCGACGCGATGATGCGGATGAAGAAGATCGACATCGCCACGATCGAAGCCGCGAAACGCGGTTAATCGACGATCGCCGTGAAACAATTGGCTGCCGCGACGCGCCTAAACGAGGCTATCGATCATGACCGAAGACGACGCCGAACTAGAACTTGCCCGCGAGTGGTATGCAACGAAAACAGCCGCGATGGTCGAGATTCTGGGCGAAGAGCACGGCGTCGTGATGCACTCGATCATTCCTTATGCCATCGGCGGGGGGCTCGACTTATATTACTTCCCCCAGGGCGTCGAGGGCACGGCGATCGCCACCAAGGAGCTTTGCGAGATTCCCGGCCAAGGGTCCTCCAATGATGTGTTCGACCTCTATGAACTGGTGATGTTCACGCGGCACGCGCTCTCCCTCGATGATGCGAAGGACGGCTCAACGCCTTTTGGACGCGCGCATCATTCGATCAACGCCATTCTGTATTGCATCGCGCGGTATAGCGAGCAGGCGACATTGAACCCGCTGGAAACCTGCGAATTTCCGGCGGACATGGAAACCGTCGGCGGCAAATGCCTCATCTTCGACGCTTACGGGACCGACGCCGACCATGCGGAGTTTGGTTTGCTGGCGATCATCGAAATTACTCGGTCGGAAATGGACTACGCCCGCGAATTTGGCGGCGGCGAACTGATCGCGAAATTGAAACAGGCGGGTTATTATCCCTATTCGGACTTGGACCGACCGGCTGTCGTCTGAAAACGATCGTGGCTTTAGTCCCCGATGAAACTTGATCCATGCGCGCCGGCATCCGAACAGTCTCTTTTTAGTGGCCGCGGCGGTCGGCATTCTCGCCGGTCGGCCGCGGGCCAAGAAAATGGTCCGGCGGCGGGCGCCGCGCATTACGACCTCGTCTTTTCCACCTACTTCGACTGCGAGCGGTTTCCCGCGCGCATGGCCCATCAAGCCGAGTTCCGAGGCGGCTATGGCAATGGCGATGTGATCTTGCTCCGATTGCAGCTCGCCTCGCGATAACGGGGCGGCGCGCGGCGACTGGAAGACGGATCGCAAAGGCGCCGGCTCGACCCGGCCCACGATTTTCTGGGCAGGCCCGCGATCTTGCGCCCGCGGAGACCCGCGCCGATCGCGGCGCGAGCGATACCGAGCGCGGCCTCGAAACGCCGATAAGCCGAGAAAATTCGCGCCTGATTGATCTTGCCCGAATTGATCCGGGTCGCTTGAATAGCCCGCCAAATGCGCGCGAGCCGAGGGGCCGATCGCTCGGGCCCGCTACCGCGCTTCCCATACTCCCTACCTCGAAAGTGAACGTGCCATGAGTATTCGATTTTCACGCTTGGCGATGGTCGTGTTGGCGGTCGCCGCGATGGCATTGATGGCTGGCCCGGTCTGGGCGATCTACTACAGGCTGGCCGCGTCGAAAGACGACTGGGGGCTCAAGTACGATGTGCAAGTGAGCGACGCCGGCGGCGACAAGCTGAATGTCGTGTTCACGGTCGCCGATGAAGGACGCTTGAAGCCGCTCTATTCGGTCGAGCTCATCTCGCTCAGCAAGCAGACCGATAGCATGGGCGGTCACTCCTATGACGTGAGGGAGTTTTTCAAGTTGAAACCGGCCGACGACGGCAAACTCGTCGGGCAAGTCCAGATACCCAAGCAGTTTGCCGACCGCGCCACATTTCGGATTCTCACCCAGATGGTCGACGGCAAGCGGCAACCGTCGGGCGGAGCGTATATTTCCGTTCCGCTGAAAAAGTACTTGGATCATGCCCCCGTGGCCGATTCGCCCGAAGTGGCGCCCTTGATCGCGTCGCCGCCGACTTCGAACTTCACCAAGTAACGAATGGCGGATTCGCCACGCGGAGCGTCTGGCCGCCGAGATCGATTAGTTGCCGCGGATTGCCACGCTAAAAAGCTCGGCGCCGATAGGCTCCTCACCCTCTCCAATCGAGACAGAAAGCCCTTCGGCGGCAACGTCGCAAGGGCTATCTGTTTTTGTGGGGAGACGTTCCACGGATCCGATACGCGCGAAACCGGATTCGGGCTGGCTTCAGCGACGAAGGGCCGGCCGCTGGGGCATCGCTTGCGGTCCGCCGCCCCCGCACTGGCGGTCGTCGAATGGCTGGCCCTCTGTCCGCGACATGCCCGCCCGCGCTTCGCGAATAGCGATGCCAGGACCGGGCTTTCGGGCAAACCGCGCCGGGTGAAACGGGTATAATGCAATCGCGACGGTTGACGTCGCCGCCGTGGACTACCACGGCGCGACGATCGTCCGGCGACCGCCGAGGCGATCCGATTCATTCTTCCGGGCGGTCGCCGCGACCGTATCCAACGAAATTCTTTAGGAGTAGATAGATGGGCGCCATGAAGACCATCGGTTCGTGGATCTGTTGCTGCGCTGGATTGGCGGCGCTCTCGGCCGCCACGACATTGGCGGCCGATGTGGTGGATGATGGCAAGTTTTTCTCGGCCGACACGGTCCGCGTCGCCAGCGAGAAGATCGAGGAGCTCGATCGTCTGCATGGCTGCCGCGTCAGGGTCGAAACAATCTCGACGCTGCCCGATGGTCAGTCCGAGACCGTGCGGCAAATGAGCGCCGGCGACCGGGCCAAGTTCTTCGGACATTTCTTGGCCAAGCGAGCGGCGGCCGAAAAGCTCGATCTGCTGATCTTTGCCTCGCGCGATCCGAAGTATTTGCAAGTTCTGCCCCACAAACAGCTCGAAACGGCGGGCTTCACCACGGCGATGCGCGACAAAATCGCCTCGACATTGATCGCCGGATTTCATGCCCAGAAATACGACGAATCGCTCTTCGAGGCTTTGGTTCAACTAGGACAGGATTTACCGACGCTCCACGGAAAAACTTCGGAGGCGGCGCGGAGCCATGCGGCGCCCATGGCGTTTCCGGTCGAACGATTCCCCTCGAGCAGCCGGCCGGCGGTGGATGGTTTTGGCCGATTGTGTTGGTGATTGCCCTGTTCGTGGGTTTTCTTCTCATTCGCCGTCTGATGGGCGGTCCGGCGCGTGCCTATGGCGGCGGCGTCGGCCCGGCTGCTGGCTACGGCGCGGGCGCACCCGTGGGCGGCGGTGGCGGCGGTTTCATGGGAAATATTCTGGGTGGGGTATTTGGCGCGGTCGCTGGGAACTGGATGTATGACAATTTTTTCCGCTCGACTGCCCACGGCCAGGAATTCGATCATTCGCGTTCCGATGGCGGTTTCTTGGGCTCCGGCTCGAACCCAAGTTCCGACGCGAGCGATTACAGCGCGGACTCCTATGACTCGACGGGCGGAGGCGGCGATTTTGGAAGTGATTCCGGCGGGGGAGGGGGGTTCGATGGGGGAGGCGATGGGGGAGGCGATGGCGGAGGCGGCGATTTTTAAAGCGTACCGTGAACTCCCTGAAGCCTCGCCCCAAGAGCCTATCCGACAACTCTCCCCCTCTCCCTTTGGGAGAGGGTAGTGCGAACGCTCGCCGAGGTTCTCGGAGGGGCTGTAAGCTCTACCATGACGGGCGCAAGGCCAATCCCATGTGTCGCGCCGGCGCCATGCCCAACGCTTCTACCGCTTTGTCACAGTTGCAATGATGGATTGGATTCGTTCCGTGTGCCATGGCCCAGGGCCCTGCGTGGGCTTGAGGACTTCGCGTGGCGCTTGAAAACATGCCCACTCAAGGCAGTGGGCATGGCACACGCGCAAACCGAATTATCCATCATTTCAGCCGTGAACGAGCACTACCTGGCCGTGTGGAATCTCACCCCGCTGAAATTCGCGCCTGTTGTCGCCGACGATCGCAACGCGGTCGATCCTGCCGCCCAAGGGGCTAGCGCACGTCGTCCGGCTTGGCCGGGCCGTCTGGAATGCCGTCGAAGCACTCGCGATCCTTGGCCGTTAATCGAGGCAAGCCGCCCGTGGCATTGCCGCTCATGCGGCCCCGGGATGGGGGGAGCCACCGGATCGCGTCGCGGACATTCAAGCTGTTCTTGTTTGTAGGGAGCGAACATGAGCCTTTTCTCGTTGGTCAGCGTGCTCGTCGTGTTGGCGGCGACTTTGCAGCTATTTGAACTATCGCTATCTCCGGCTACCTCCGACGATCGGCGTGATGGCAACGGCCCTGGCCGCGTCGATCTTGCTGCTTGCGGCCGGCTCGGTGGCGACAGGCATCCGTGTCTGGGCCGCGAGCCTCGTGGACCAAATCGATTTTAATGACGCGGTGTTGCACGGCATGCTCGCGTTCCTGCTCTTTGCCGGCTCGCTCCAATTGGACCTTGGCGATCTGGCCAAAGAGAAGTGGACAATCGGGTTGCTGGCGGTTCTCGGAACGTGCATTTCCACATTTCTCGTGGCGATTGGCGGCTTCGGTATTTTCCACCTGATCGGCATTCCGATGGGTTGGCTGCCATGCCTGCTTTTCGGAGCCCTGATCTCGCCGACCGATCCCATCGCGGTGCTGTCGATCATGCAGAAGGTGAAGGCCCCCAAGCGTCTTGAAATACAAATTGCGGGCGAGTCGCTTTTCAACGACGGCATAGGCGTGGTGATTTTCTTGACGTTGCTCGAAGCCAGTCAGGGAGGGGCCACGCCCGGCTTGGGCAATGTGCTGTTTCTGCTCGTTCGAGAAACAGGTGGCGGAGTCTTGCTGGGTTTGGCCGCCGGGCTGTTGACCTATCGCATGCTTCGCAAGGTCGACGAATACCAGGTCGAAATCCTGCTCACCCTGGCGTTGGCGATGGGCGGCTACGCGTTGGCCAACGCGCTTCACTTTTCGGCGCCGATCACGGCCGTGGTCGCGGGCTTGTTTATTGGAAACCGCGGCCGGAAATTCGCGATGTCGGTTAGGACACGAGAGCACGTCGATATGTTTTGGGAACTGATCGACGGAATTCTCAACGCGCTGCTATTCCTGCTCCTTGGGCTCGAACTGTTGGTCATGCCGTTTGACGGCAGATATATCCTGGCCGGCCTTTGTATCGTGCCCGCCACGCTGCTGGCGCGATGCCTCAGTGTCGGAATGATCATCGCGCCGCTGCGCCGTCCGTTATCGTGCGACCGCGGCGCCGTGAGAATTCTCACTTGGGGAGCATTGCGAGGCGGACTTTCCGTGGCCATGGCGTTGTCGCTCCCGCAGTCCAACGCGCGGGAACCGCTCCTTGCCGCAACGTACATCGTGGTCGTCTTTTCGATCATTGTTCAAGGACTAACGGTTGGCGGCTTCATTCGCTGGATTCTGCGAGATCCGAGGACCGATAGTCACCCCATTGCCGATCGAGCTCGCGTGAAAACGGAAAAATATCCGCATTCCACCGCTCCGCGCGAAGTAATCGCCTTTGGGCCAGCGAGCCCAGCTCCGGCGAACCATTTATTTCTCGGCGGGCGAAGCTTCTGCCTGGGCCCGGCGGGTGGCGCGTTCCGATTCCCAGCGCGCGAACTCGGGCGAGGCGACGAATGGCTCATACAGCGGCGCGGTCGTTAAATCGCCCACGGGAACGCCCCGCTCGAATTCGATCGCGAGCAGTCCCGAGCGCGCCGCTGCGAAGTCTTGCCGCTCGAGCGCGATCGTCATGCGCACCCAATAGGGCGGCAGAAGCGTCGGTTCACGCTCGATCGCTCGCTCGACGCGCTGGGAAGCCTCGTCCCATTGTTTTTCCATGATGAAGATGCTGCCGCGCAGGAAGTCCAGGTACGGATCGGCGACGCGCGCATCGATGCGATCGATCGACCGCCGAGCTTCGGCGAATTGTTTCTTATTCACATGGAAGTCGATTCCCAGCAAATCGATCGCCGAATTGCGCGGATGGTATTTGACGAAGTCCTCATAGGCTTGCTGGTATTCCGCCTCGCCGACTTTCTCGGCGGCCATGGCTCGCAACACCATCACGGCCGTGGAGCGCTGCATTTCCGGGGGCATGCGATCATAAATGGCGAGCGCTTCCCGCTCTTGGCCATTCGCCAGGGCGTTTCTCATCTCCCCGAGCAGAGGCAAACCTTTCTCGAACGCGTTGGGTTGCTTGAAAAAGGAAAACAAACCTTTAAGCGCGTTTCCCGGCGCCTTGGAGCAGCATCCCCCGAAACGTTTTCGAAAGCAGTTCGCCTTGCGCGTGGACATAGATGTCCGTTGCATGAATCGCCCCGGCCGGGTCCTTGTTCAAAATCAGCTCGTGATAATTAACTCCGTCGTCGGTGATCAATCGAAACAGCGCGCGGCGTTGGGCGCCCTTGGAGATGAGCCTGAGCAGGTGGTAGTTCCCCTTGGCGATGGCGGCGAGCAATCCGTCGCCAGCCGTCAATTTGGACAGCACTCCCTCGTTGAATCCTTGCTTGAATTCCTTATCCAGATTCAGTCCGGCTTCGCTCTTGGCAAGCAACGCCTGAAAATCGAAGGCGGCGCCGGCGGATTGCAAGTCGCCCTCGACGATGTTTTTTTCCAGTCGGCGGGCAAATTCGTAATAAGGAGCGTTTTCGGGATCGTGTTCGTCGAGAGGTTCGTCAACGGAGACCTTCACGACCCCGCCATCGCGGGCACGCTCGCCACGCGTCGCCCGATCGTCGATTTCATCTTGCGAGCTATCGTCTTGGGCAACATCGGGCTCGACTTTCGCGCAGCCCGCCAGGAGCAAAGCGGAGAACAGCGGAATCGCCGCCCGCGACAAGATCGCCGAGGCCGATGATCGAACCGATCGCGAGAAAAGGCGAGCCATAAAAAAATCTCTCGGCGCATGGAAAAGACGACGCCCGTGCTGGGACGAGCCGCGCGACGACATCGCATTGGGATCACGCGGAAGGCCGCGCGGCGGAGGCCGCCACCAGGATCGGGGCTTGAACAAACTGCCCCAGTTATACCTCGAACCGGCCCACGATAAAATATTCCCCACGGGCCGGAGACCTGATGCGGAGCCTTATTATTCGCTCTGGACGCTGCCGCGGAATGGCGGCCAGCGGCAGCTACGCAATTGCGACCTCGGCGAGCTTCCGAACTCGCACCTTCAGCAAGTTGAATAGGCTGGTTGTGTCGGGAGCCGTAATCTGGATCGTGTCGTCTTCGATCTGAAAAGGAAAGGTTTTCAGTTCACGAAGTTCCTTCGTCAATCTGCCACCCTTATGAGCAAATGCGTTGCGTACGAGCCGTGCCAGCGTCACCGCTGGATCAGTCAAACATTCGTCGACGATTGCCTGTCCGAGATTTGCCACCGCATCCTTGAGAAACTTTTCATAACGGAGAATCCTGTAGTTCGGATCGGCTGTTCGCACGCTCATCACGTCTCGAAGAAAGTTCTCGTAAGCATGGTACAAGGCTGGATAGCAAAGTCGTTGAGTGCCCCAGATTGCCAGTTGAAATTCGTTGCCCTCCTTCGATTCGATGAGACGGTCCCATAGACGGGCGTCATCAAAGTCATTCTTGCTGCTCGCGTTGATGTCGCCGATATCGTTGCCGATCTTCAATATCGCTAAATTGAGTCGATCCCTCATGTCAGGCAATTCCCGCAAAAGCCGTTGACGTATCAACCCGAGGAGCTTTGCCGAGGGTTGCCCGAATAATGCTCCCGACGCTAATGACTGAAGCATTTTCATCGTCGTGAACGGCATCCGATGCGCATTCGCTATTGCCCGCCAGCTTAGCGTCAAATCGAATACCGGCTCGTCGATCGCCGTGCCTCGAACGAGGTCGTAAATATCTTTTGCCCACACGTGGTCGAAGAACGTGTTGTACGATTCGAGTCGCGGATCGATCCGAGGATTTCGTTCGGTGATGGATTCCACTCGAACCTCCGTTCCGGACGCCCTGGTTAACAACCTATCCGAGAAGCTCGGCGAGCCCCTCACCCTACCCTCACCCTCTCCCAAAGGGAGAGGGGGGAGTTGCCGGATAGATTCTAGGGTATCTAGTGCTCTGTCAGCAACGGCACGATGGATGGTACTCTTTAGGCGTGGTTGGTTGAAAGATCGATGTTCCGATGCCAAGGAGGGCGCCATGGAAAAGTTTTATCGGGTGACGTTGACGGAGGATGAGCGGCGGGGATTGCGGAAGTTGGTTTCGACGGGCAAGGGCGCCGCGCAAAAGTTGAATCGGGCTCGCATGTTGTTGCTGGCGGATCAATCGGATGGCGGACCTGCCAAATCCGATCCGGAGATTGTCGAGGCGTTGGGATGCGGGCGGGCCACCGTGGAGCGGCTGCGGAAACGGTTCGTCGAAGAGGGACTTGAAATCGCGGTCGATCCCCCGCCTCGAAAGCGAGTTTACCAGCCTCTGCTTGATGGCAAGGCGGAGGCGCATCTGGTGGCTTTGGCCTGCGGCGCTCCGCCGCAAGGCCGAGCACGCTGGACGTTGCGGCTGTTGGCGGATCGCATGGTGACGCTGGATTACGTGGAGCACGTCTCTTACGAGACCGTGCGGCAAACGCTCAAAAAAACGAACTTAAGCCGTGGTTGAAGAAGGGCTGGTGCTTGCCCAGTGGGCCATCGGCTGAATTCGTGGCCGCGATGGAAGATGTGTTGGAAGTGTACCATCGCCCCCAGGATCCCAGCCGGCCAATGGTCTGCATGGATGAATGCAGCAAGCAGTTGGTGGCCGAAGTCCGCGATCCGCTGCCACCGCGTCCCGGAGACGTTGCCAAATTCGACAGTGAATACGAACGCCGTGGCACGGCGAACATCTTTATGGCCGTCGAACCGCTGGCGGGCCAACGCACGGTGCAAGTCACCGATCAACGGACGCGCACCGATTGGGCTCGATTCATTCGCTACTTGCTACTGACCGTGTATGCCAAGGCAACGGTGCTGGTGCTGGTCATGGACAATCTGAATACCCACGGCATCGCCAGCTTGTATGAAGCCTTTGATCCGGAGACGGCCCGCGCCTTGGCCGCGCGGCTGGAGATTCACTACACTCCCAAGCACGGCAGTTGGCTCAACATGGCGGAAACCGAACTGAGCGTGCTTTCGCGACAATGCCTCGACCGCCGCATCGAAAGCAAATCGCTACTGAGCCGAGAAGTGGTGGCCTGGGAACAGCAACGCAACCAGAATTGCAGCAAAATCGATTGGCGATTCACCACCGCCGACGCCCGGGTAAAACTTAAGCGACTCTATCCCTCATACCAGACCTGACAGAGCACTAGTCCGAAGGTCCATCAGTAGCCCATTCCCTGCTCCTCGGCTTCGGGCGTGAGCTGGTCGAGTACCTTGAGCCGCGCCTCGCCGTCGCGACGCTTGTAAGCCATCAGGTCGTCGAAGCGGACCCGGCGGTACTTTCAGCCGACGGAAAACCGGTTCTTTCGTCTTCATGTGCGTTGCTCGGCGAAAAATCTCGCTTTGCGCAGCAGACCCTCGCTGACGCGTCGGGTTGTGATCGGAGGGCGTTCCCCTCATAACCCGAAGCGTCAGCGAGGGCTTCCGTGATCCGCCCAGCGTAATACACGTCCAGCGACAGCCCACACTCAAAAACGGAAGAGCCGGAAAAACCGGCGGTGGAAATTAACTTCAGCGGCGTGCGACGTGGCGGCGGATTGCCATCAGCGGGGAAAAGTTTTTTTCGGAGTCTCGCCCCAGGCATGTCTCCAACGTCGGATTTCCAAAAAGCGGGGGTTTTTCCGAGTGAAATCAAAACACAACCGAATTCATGGCCGATCGTGCTAGCTTGCTGGCGCCAGCGAAATTCCGCTGCAAACACTGGCCGGAAAAGAACTTCCACCGACAGGTTTCCATGCGATTGACGTCTGTTTAAAAGGCGTTAAACTGCTCGAACTGCTGCATGTTGTATCTGTATCGCCACTGAATACTATATATAGTGGCTCGTTCGCCCATTTTAACTGGCGCCGGGCTGGCCACTCTCTAGGCGGCGTTTTCTTCGGTTTGCCTTCAGTCGACCGCCGGATCGAGCAGATGCTACTGTACGCATGTATAGAAATCGGATAGCATGTCTACTAGCCACGGTAAGGAGACTTTTCACATGGCAAGCCTAGGGGTGGAAACGAAACACGAGCGCACAGCGCCGGAAAGTCGCGTAAATTTCAGGCCCGCGGCGGTCGCGGACTTGAAGTACACGCGACCTTCTGCCCGCCGGAATTCGCCGATCCGTTCGATACCGTCGAGTGGGATTATCGCACCGCCGCCATCAAGGGCGAGGCGGGCGAGCTGCTCTTCGAGCAAACGAACTGCGAGATTCCCAAAAGCTGGAGCCAACTGGCCACGAATGTCGTGGTGAGCAAATACTTCTACGGCGAAATCGACACGCCGGAGCGGGAAACCAGTGTCAAGCAACTGATCCATCGCGTGTCGCGCACCATCGCCGACTGGGGGCTCGAAGACGGATACTTCGCCTCGGCCGACGACGGCGAACGCTTCTATCGCGACCTCACTTGGCTCTGCCTGCATCAACATGGCGCCTTCAACTCGCCGGTGTGGTTCAATGTCGGCCTGATGCATCTCTATGGCGTCACCGGCGCGTCGTGCAACTGGCACTGGGATATCGAATCACAAACGGTTCGCCAGCCCGAGAATCCCTACGAATTCCCCCAAGGCTCGGCCTGCTTTATCCAGAGCGTGCAAGACAACATGGAAGACATCATGGAGCTCGCCCGCAGCGAGGCCATGTTGTTCAAATTCGGCTCCGGCACCGGCACCGATCTCTCGACGCTCCGTTCGCATCGCGAAAAGCTCGCCGGTGGCGGCAAACCCTCGGGACCCCTCTCCTTCATGCGGGTCTACGATCAAGTGGCGGCCGTCGTCAAAAGCGGTGGCAAGACCCGCCGCGCGGCCAAGATGCAGTCGCTCAAGGTCTGGCATCCCGACATCATGGAGTTCATCGAGTGCAAGCACAAAGAGGAGAAGAAGGCCCGGGTGCTGATCGAGAAGGGCGGCTACGAATCGAACTTCAACGGCGAAGCCTATAGCTCGATCTTGTTTCAAAACGCCAATCTCTCGGTGCGGCTGACCGATGAGTTCATGGCCGCTTACCATGAAAACAAGCAGTGGGCCACCCATTGGGTGACCGATCCCGCGAAGCAAGGCCCGAACTGGCCGGCCCGCGATGTGATGGCCCGAATGGCCGAATGCGCCTGGAGCTGCGGCGATCCGGGAGTGCAGTACGACACGACGATCAACCGCTGGCACACCTGCCCGAACTCGGGCCGGATCAATGCCTCGAATCCCTGTTCGGAGTACATGTTTCTCGACGACACGGCCTGCAATCTGGCGAGCATCAACCTGATGAAGTTTCGCCAGGACGATGGCTCGTTCGATGTCGATCGTTTCAAGGCGGCCTGCCGTGTGTTCTTTATCGCCCAGGAGATTCTGGTCGACCACGCGAGCTACCCCACGAAGCGAATCGCCGAGAACAGCCATCGGTTCCGCCCGCTGGGCTTGGGCTATTCGAATCTGGGTAGTTTGCTGATGAGCAACGGAATTGCCTACGATTCGCCCGCCGCGCTCGGAGTGGCCGGAGCAATGACCGCCTTGTTGCATGGCTCGGCCAACCTGACGAGCGCCGAGTTGGCCGCCGCCGTGGGACCGTTCGAGGGCTATGCGATCAATCGCGAGCCGATGCTCCGCGTGATGCAAATGCATCGGGAAGCCGCCGACGAGATCGACGCCGAGTGTCCGGCGTATTTGAAGCGGGCCAGCAAGAGCTTGTGGGACGAAGTGCTCGCCGCGGGCCGCGAACACGGATTTCGCAATGCCCAGGCCACGGTGCTCGCCCCCACCGGCACGATCAGCTTCCTCATGGACTGCGACACCACCGGCATCGAGCCGGACATTGCCCTGGTGAAGTACAAGCAGCTTGCCGGCGGCGGCATGCTCAAGATCGTGAATCAAACCGTGCCGCTCGCTTTGCGCACCCTGGGCTACGACGACGCGAAGATCGAAGCGATCATCGGCCATGTGAATCGCGAAGACACGATCGAAGGCGCCGCCGACCTCAAGCCCGAACACTTGCCGGTCTTCGACTGCGCCTTCCAACCTCGGGGTGGAGTGCGTTCGATCGCCTGGCGGGCGCATGTGCGGATGATGGCCGCGGCCCAGCCGTTTCTTTCGGGAGCGATCTCGAAGACGGTCAACATGCCGCGCGACACCACTCCGGCCGACATCGCCGACGCCTATGTCGAGGGCTGGCGGTTGGGGCTCAAGGCGCTGGCCGTGTATCGCGATGGCTCGAAGGAAAGCCAACCGCTTTCCACTTCGACCGAAGGCGATCGCGCCGCCGCCAAGCAAGCCGCCACGCCCCGCCGCGAGCGACTGGCCGATACCCGGCAATCGCTGACCCATAAGTTCAATGTGGCCGGCCACGAAGGCTACATCACGGTGGGCCTCTATTCCGATGGCCGGCCGGGCGAGCTCTTCATCACCATGGCCAAGGAAGGCAGCACGATCGGCGGTCTGATGGATTGCTTCGGCACGGCCGTGTCGATGAGCTTGCAATATGGAGTGCCGCTGGAAGTGTATGTGAACAAGTTTTCGCACACGCGCTTCGAGCCGATGGGCTTTACGAAGAACCCCGATATTCGGATCGCCAAGAGTATCGTCGACTATATCTTCCGCTGGATGGGCCTCAGTTTCTTGCCCGGCTATCGCGAGGCTACGCTGGGCCATGTCGAGGCGCCGGCCGCCGGCGGCGAGGCATCGGGCGAAGCTGCGGCGGAGGACGGGGAAACAGAGCCCAAGCCCGCCGCCATGAAGGTTGGCGGGCTGAACGCGGGGCCAGGAGCGGCCGAGAAACGGGCTGCCACGCAGCACATCAATGGCCACGGGCCCGCGAATGGCCACGGGCCCGCGAATGGCCACGGGCCCACCCAGGGACTCGGCGGCTCGAAAACGGCCAACGGCCATGCCAGCGAGCGGCAGGTTTTGGTCGATGGCGCCGCGCTCTTGGATCGGGCCGGCGTGCGCATGAAGGTCGACCAAAACGGCGGGCCCATGTCGCTCTCGAGTCGCACCGAACAGTTCGCTCGCTTCCAGGCCGACGCGCCGGCCTGCGAAAACTGCGGCGCGATCACGGTGCGAAATGGCAACTGCTATCTGTGCCACAATTGTGGCAACAGCATGGGTTGCTCGTAATGGATTGCTGGGCCGGAGGCCCGCGAGCAACTTTTTATTGTTCCCCCCGCGGCAACGGGCGCTGGCAGGTGGCCGCCGGCGCCCGTTGCCGCTTGCGCGAATCGCTCGTCACCATGGGAGCCGAAAGGCGCATTACGCGAGCAAGCCGAAAGGCGCATTACGCAATGAGATAAACTGAAAGACCTATTCGCATGTCAAACTGGGACTGGCTGGCGCTCGCGCTCGCGGCGGTTCTGGCCGGGGCTATCAATTCCGTGGCTGGCGGCGGCACGCTGCTCACCTTTCCCACGCTCAAGGGAGTGCTCACTCCGCTGGGCGCCGGCGTGGAAGGCGCCGCCCTGGCCGCGGTGCTTGCCAACGCCACCAGCGCCGTGGCGCTCGTGCCCGGTTCGCTCGCCGGCGCGTGGGGCTATCGGACCGAGATCGCGCGGTTGCCGGCGTGGACTTGGTGGCTCGCGGTTCCCAGTTTCGTGGGCGGGCTCTTGGGGTCGCTCTTGCTGGTGAAAGCTCCGGCCGATGTGTTTCAGTCGCTCGTGCCGTGGCTGATCTTGGGCGCCGCGCTGCTCTTCGCGCTTCAGCCGCGGATCACCCGCTGGACCGCCGCGCGGGCCGACGCCGCGAGCGAGCCGAATCGCGACCCGGCGGGCGATTCCGCAGCCGACCCTTCGGGCGCCGCGGCCCGCGCCACTCGCTCGCCGGACCAAAGAATCTGGCGCTTGTGATGACAATGCAGTTTTTCGTGTCGGTCTATGGCGGCTATTTCGGCGCCGGCATCGGAATCTTGATGCTCGCTACGCTCGGACTCATGGGTTTCGAGGACATCCATGAGATGAACGCCGTGAAGAATCTGCTCGCCGGGGTGATCAACGGCGTGTCGGTCGTGGTGTTTGTCGTCGAGGGAAAAGTCGTGTGGCCGATCGCGATTGCAATGGCCGTCGCCGCGATCGCGGGCGGATATCTCGGCGCCAGGAGTGCCCGGCGAATGAACCGCGCGGTGGTGCGGCAGCTTGTGGTGGCGATCGGCTTCGGGCTCGCCGCGTACTATTTTTACGGCCTCTGGCGCCGCGGCTAGCCGCTCGCGCCTCGGCGGTTTTCGCGTCCCTCGCTGGCTCGCGTCATGCGTCGCGGGCGATGTGCGACACATGATATAGAAAAATGCCCGCCGCCACGGCCACGTTGAGCGAATCGATGCCCGGCGGCATGGCGATCGTGACTCGGCGCCGGCAAGCATGCTGACCCGCGGGGTCGAGCCCGTGACCTTCGTTGCCAAAGAGCAAAGCCAATCGCCAAGGCCGGGCGAGCTTGTCGAGCGGCTCGGCGCGAGGATCGAGCACCGTGGCCCAGCATTCGATGTCGCAATCGGCTTCGAGCGAGCGAACCGCGCTCGGGGCGTCGGGCGCGTGGGCCAGCGGCATGCCGAGCGCCGCGCCCATTGATACCCGCAACACTCGCCGTGAAAACGGATCGGCGCACGCGCCCGCCAGCACCACGCCATCGGCGGCAAACGCCGCGCTCGATCGCAGGAGCGAGCCGAGATTCTCGGGGTCTTGCACTCCGGCGGCCACGACGAGCATCAGCCGCTTGCCCGGCCCGGGCTTTTCGCCTTGCATGTGCTCCGCGGTCTGCGCTCGCGCCGTACACGCAATGCGCCGATCATTTCGACGAGCCGCTCGGGAGCGAGCGGCGCCGGCCGGACGCCCACCGCCAACATGCCGCGATGAAAATTGAATCCCACGAGCTGTTCGATTTCGCGGCGAGGCAACACAAAAATCGGCGTCGTCTCGGGCAGCGGGCCCGAGAAGGTTTCGAGACGCGTTGCGTCGGCCACGACACTCACCAGCTCGTGGCCACTCGCGGCGAGCCGGGCCACGAGCTGGTCTCCCTCGACGACGAACGTCTGCCGCCAGCGCGTGGCGTTGGTTTGCTTGAGCGCCCGGTAAGCATCAAGGCGCGGATCGAGCGGATCCGAGATTTCGATTCGGGGCATCTGGCGGCGCCCAACTAGGGAAACGGTGCATGCGCAATCGAGAGGCGAGGCGATATTCGCGGTTTATGCTACCTGGAATTCGCGGCCGGCAAAGGGCATAATCCTCGGGTCGCGCGCGAACGCGCGAGGATGCCGCGGTCCTCAAGGGGCCTCGCCACGGTGATCGCGAGACATCCAAGGCGCCAGAATTTCGTGAGCGAGCCGGGCTACGCATGATTGTCACCATCGATGGACCCGCCGGCGCGGGCAAGAGCACCGTGGCGCGAGCGCTGGCCGCCCGACTCGGGTTCCGGCTGCTCGACACCGGCGCCATGTATCGCGCCGTGGCCCTGGCCGCCGTCGAGCGGCAGCTCGATTGGGACGATCCCGATTCGCTAGTGGAACTGGCCAAGGAGATTCGCATCGATCTCGAGGGCGATCGCGTGCTCATCGACGGCCGCGATGTCACGACCCTGATTCGCACTCAGGCGATCACCGGCGTCACGCACTATGCCGCCAACAATACACAAGTGCGGGCCCACTTGGTCGAGCTCCAGCGACGCGTGGCCGGCGATGACGATATCGTGTGCGAGGGACGCGATCAGGGCACGGTCGTTTTTCCCCGCGCCGCTTGCAAGATTTATCTCACGGCGAGCCCGCGCGAACGCGCCGAGCGCCGAGCCCGTGAACTGATCGCGCGCGGCGAGCGGGTGTCGGTCGATGAAGTGCTTGCGGGGCAGACACTGCGCGATCGGCGCGACGCGAGCCGGGTCGTGGGACGTCTCATGCCGGCGCCCGACGCGATCGAATTTTGCACCGATGGCCTTTCGAGCGACGAAGTCGTGGACCGGCTCGAGCAGATCGTCCGCGACGCCCGGCGCCGTCTTGAGCCCGGCGACCCGGGGCCTTGACCGGCGCGTGCCCGCGAGTCGCCCGCGCCGCGAGCGGGGCAGGGGGGAAGCGATCAAAACGCGAGGATTCGCGGCGAGCGCATTGTTTTTTTGGACACGATTGTTTGGACACGCATGGCACAACGCAGCCTCGGTAAGCGACTCTGGTACGACGCGGTTTGGTTCCTTTCGCGGCTCATGGCCGTGATCGTGTTTCGCATGCGCTGGAGCGGCCAGTTTCATGTGCCCAAGACTGGCGGAGTGCTCGTGCTGGCCAACCATCAAAGCCATCTCGATCCGGTGCTGGTCGGTTTGGCGTGCGATCGACGGTTGAGTTATCTGGCGCGAAAAACGCTGTTTGGCTTCGCTCCGTTTCGCTGGCTGATCCAATCGTTCGATGCGATTCCGATCGATCGCGAGGGATCGGGCTTGGCCGGGCTCAAGGAAACCCTGCGGCGGCTCAAGCAAGACGATCTGGTGCTGATCTTTCCCGAGGGCACTCGCACCCCCGATGGCGAAGTCCATGCATTCAAGCCCGGTTTCGTGGCGCTGGCGCGACGCGCGCGGCAGCCGCTCTTGCCGGTGGGGTTCGACGGCGCGTTCGACGCTTGGCCGCGCTCGCGCCGGTTGCCGCGACCCGCCGTGATTCATCTCGAATTCGGCCCGGCGCTTTCGGTCGAGGAAGTCGCCGCGCTCGACGATCGGGCCCTGGTCGAGGAGCTCGAGCGCCGCGTGCGCTCTTGCCAGCAATCGGCGCGCGCCTCGCGGCTGCGGGCTCGCGGGCTGGGCGCGGGCGCGGCTGGAGCGTTGAGTCCGAAGGGGACGCCAAGCGAGGCCGACAAGGCCGACAAGGCCGGAGACTGTTCGCCGCCGGGCGAGGGCGGTAAACTTCCCTAGCCGATAGGTTCCATCGTCGGCGAACTCGATTGGTTTTTCGCCTCGCCTCCGCCGGTCGCCGCATGCTCACTCAGCACGAAGTCGAAATTCGAGTCCGCTATCAAGAGACCGATGGCCAGGGGCGAGTGCATCACGCCAACTATTTCACCTATTTCGAGCTCGGCCGCACCGAACTGCTCCGGGCGGCCGGTTACGATTATCGACGGCTCGAAGAGATGGGCTACATGCTGGTAGTGCATGAGATTCGCTGTGTCTACCACCAGCCAGCGGCGTTTGACGATCTCTTGCGGCTGCGCACCACGACCACGGCGGCTCGCGGCGCTAGCATCGCGCATCGCTACGAAGTGTATCGCGGCGACAGCTTATTGGCCGAAGGCGAAAGCATGCTGGCATGCGTGAATCGCGAGGGCCGTGTGACCCGGCTGCCGCGATTTTTGTTCAAGGAGGCGGGCGGCCGCCAGGATGTGGAAGCCAGCCAAATCGACGATTCGTAAGGCAAGGACTAAAACATTCGCCTAGTCCGACGATTCTTCCGGAGCGGTTCAAGCCGACCTTTGAGCCCGACCGACAAAGTAAGATGCCGACGCCCGGCAACGGGCGCGGACCATATCCATTGGTATTGTGCGCATGATCTTGCTGGGCGTGTGATCGAACACGATTCTCCCGGTCTTCCTTTCTTTCGGAGTTGTCGCCATGTCCCGACGTTCGGGCTTCTGCTTGCACGCGGTTTCTCGTTCGAAGCTGGCTAGCGTGTTGGGTCGGGCGGCGAGCGTCGCCGCGCTGGCCGGGGCAATGAGCGCGACGGCGGCCTGGGCCGGAGTCACGGTCGAGCAGGCCATGAAGCTGGCGCCCGTGCAGAAAGACGTCGACTACGATCGGCCCGCGGCGGCCGACTTGGCCAAGTGTACGATCAAAGCCGAAAAAATCGCCGGCAAGACAGGCTGGGTGGTGCGCGACGGGCAGGGCCAAACCTTGCGCAACTTCGTCGATAGCAATGCCAACAATGTGGTCGATCTCTGGTGCTATTACAAAGACGGCATCGAGGTTTACCGCGATATCGACTCGAATTTCAACGGCAAGGCCGATCAATGCCGCTGGCTCAACACGGCCGGCTCGCGCTGGGGACTCTTTGCCAGCGACGATGGCAAGGACAGCAGAATCGAAACCTGGAAAATGATCTCGGCCGAGGAAGTCACGGCCGAAGTGATCGCCGCGCTGCGCGACAACGACTTTACCCGCTTCGAGCGGCTCTTGATTCCGGCCAAGGAGTTGCAAGCCCTGGGCCTGGGCCCGGCCAAGACCGCGGAGATCAATCGCCGCGTCGCGGGCGCCAAGGCCGCCTTCGCCGAGTTGGCCAAGCAGCAGAAAATCGTGGGCCCGAAGAGCCGCTGGACCTATTTTGGCGCGGTGCGGCCGGGAATCGTGCCGGCCGGCGTCGATGGCTCGGAAGCGGATGTGATGGTCTATGAAAATGTGTTCGCGATGGTCGAAACCGATGGCAAGTCCGGCGGTCAGTTGCCGATCGGCGCCCTGGTGCGTAGCGGCGACACTTGGAGGCTGATCGCGGTGCCCAGCGCCAAGGAAGCCGCCGACGATGAAAAAGTGGGGGGAGTGATGGCGCCGGCCCGGCCCTTTGGCGATTCGAGCGATCCCTTGGGCGGACGTCCGACGGCCGAAGCTCAAAGCCTGATGGACGAGCTCGGCAAGCTCGACAAGGAAACGCCCGCCGGCCAGAACGAACTGATCCAACAAAATATCCGCCGGGCCGATATTCTCGAAAAACTCGCCGACGCGACCGAAGGCGAGCAGCGCGTCGAGTGGCTCAAGCAGCTCTCCGATAGCGTCGAGCGCCGGCTCGCAGGCGGAAGCCTATCCCGAGGGCGTGGCGCGGCTTAAGACACTGCTCGAAAACATCCGCGCGAAAGAAAACAATCCGGACCTCGTGGCCTATGTTCAGTTTCGCGCGATGAACGCGGAATATGTCGAAAGCCTCCGCACGAAGCCGGCCGACGAGTATCCCAAAATTCAAACCAAGTGGCTCGCCGACCTGCAAGAATATTGCACCCAGCACGGCAAGTCCGTCGATGGCGTCGAAGCCATGCTGCAACTGGCCAACGCGCTCGAGCTAGCGGGCGAGGAAAGCAAGGCAAGTCACTGGTATACCCAGCTTATCCAACTTGCTCCGCCCGACTCCTCCGCCGGCGCCAAGGCCAAAGGCGCCATGACCCGGCTCGATTCGATCGGCAAGCCGCTCACCCTTCGCGGCAAGGGGCTCGACGGCAAGACGGTCGACCTCGCCAAGTACAAGGGCAAGGTGGTGCTGATTCATTATTGGGCGGCCGAATACAGCGCCTGCCAGGCCGACATGCCGCTGTTGCAAGCGATTCAAGCCAAGTACGCTCCCGGCGGATTCACCATTGTGAGCATCAGCCTGGATAAGGATCCGCTGAAGCTGCAAGCCTATCTGCGACAGAATCGGTTGCCTTGGGAGCAAATCTACGAGGGCGGCGGCCTCGATGGCCGCTTGGCCAACGAAATGGGCATCCTCACCTTTCCCACGATGCTGCTGGTCGATAAGCAGGGGCGCGTGACGAATCGCAATGTGCATGCGGCGGAGCTCGACGCCGAACTGGCGAAAATGAACCTCCTAAGCCCGCCAGCGGCAAAAGCCAAGCCGTGAGCGTCGGGCGACGGATTCCCCATGACCAACGTCCGGCGCAAACAGGGCCCATCATAAAACGAAGACGGCCTGGGTAAGTTCTAAACTTGCCCAGGCCGCTTGTGTTGATCGATAGCCTTCTGAAGCCCGAAGCGCAATCCGCAAAGGCGAATCGGCGCCTCAAAGGGCCTCACCAGGACCAATGCTTATTGCGCCGCAGACGCGAACTGCCGGGAACGCCGCCGCCCCGCTTGTTCTTTTGCGGAGGACGAGCTTGCTTCGAGGGACGAATCCGCTCGAAAGTCTCTTGACACGAAAAGCTGTAGGGCGAGTCCGAGCAATTCGCGGCGTCTTTGGCGAGCACGACCATGTTGCAATCCTTTTTCCACGAGGAGATTCGAGTTCCCCGCGACTACCCGCACGGAAGGCGGCCGCTAGGCAAACGATTCCGTAAGCAAGGATTGTGCCGCGACAAAGAGTCGTGCTAGCAGGGCGAGCAACATGATCTCCAAAGCGATGTCGCGATTGCGTTTAAGGCATTTCGGCGCATCGCGGTGACTTTCCGTGGCGCTCCACCGTTTCGCCGTCTATTTCACCAAAACGATGAAGCCTGGCGGGTTTGCGATGCAAGTCCTTATTCTGAAAAGACTTGTTTTCGATGTCGCCATCGACCACTTCTCGGTCAATAACCCAGGGTCCGCGAGAATGGTGGCGTAAGTTATTACGCAACAATGGCTTAATGTTCATTCACCGCTTTGGTGAAATGCGTTTCACCAAAATGGTGAAAGCAGCGCGCCGCCGGATTCAATGGCGGCCGTCTCGCGCCGCATCGCAAAAAGCGATTTATTCGGCTCGACAGTAGCCGGAACTTTTGACAAAGTGCCCGCCACGGTTGAAAAAAACTCGATTTTTTCACCGGCGCCCCCGCGAAGCGAGGGCGGTTCGCGGCTGGGCACGACGCATTGTGCGAAAGGGACTTCGCTTTATGTCAGCATTCGATCCGATATTGTGGGCCCCCGCCCTCCAGCTCGTCGGCTTGGCCACGGCGTGTTTGGCTCGTCTTAGTCGGGGGTCGCGTGGCCAGCGGATTTGGGGCGCCCTCTTCTTTGTGTCGCTGATTGCCGTGGCGATTACGACCATGGCAAGCGTGCCGGTGTGCCACGGCGGTGGCTGGCTGGCCGGTGGCGCCAGCATGTGCGTGATGATTCTGCTCGCGGTTTGGGAACGTCCGAAGCTGGCTTTGAACAACGTCCGCTGACGGCATTCCCGTTTCCCGCCCTCGCGCCGCCCGCATCTCGCCCGCAACACCTTGCTTCTCGGTTGCTCGCCCCCGGCTCGCCTGCTGGTCTCCGCTGGCGCTGCCGGCTCACTTGCTTGCATGGGCTACGCCAGCACATGGACCCTCCCTGGGACCGCAGCCCCGCGATCGCGCGAGCGCCGTTGTTTTGCGGGCTCGCGCTTTTTGCCGAATCGGGCTGAAAAACCCAAAAAATCCTCCCCGTCGGCACAACCGGCAACCGACACCTAATAACACGGGAACCGCTGCACGCCCGACGTGCAGGATTCGCGCGTCACGAACGATTGGCCCAAGGCCGCTTGTCCCCTGGTTGGGCTGCGGCGGGGAGTTCACTGGCAAGCGTTCCCGATGTTTCCGCGTGTTGAGCGAATTGGCCGCCCGGTGGAGCGCAGCGCGCTCACGTGTCGGCCCGCGATGGATTTATAAAAATGGGGGGGCATTCATGCGACATTGGCTTTATGGCGCGGCGATCTTGGCGATCGTCTTGAGTGCGCCGCGCGTCGGACATGCCGGCGACAAGGAAGACGCCGACACCGCGAAGAAAATCGCCAAGGCCTTGCGCGACAGCGGCAAGGTCAAGGACTACAGCATCGGCGTCAAGTACAAACAGGGTTCGGCCTGGTTGTCGGGCAATGTCACCAGCGAGAGCCAAATGGCGACGGCGCTCGAAGTGGTGAGCGAAATGCCGGGCGTCGAGAAAGTAGTGAACAATCTCCGAGTCGAGGCTTCGGCCAAGAAACCGGCCGAACAAAACGCGGTGCTCAACATGCCGGCCGGCGCCGGGGCGAAGATTCGTCCGGCCCAGGCCCAATCGCCCGCCCCGGGCCAGTCGCCGGCCAGTTCGGTCGGCGCCAAAAGACCCGCGGGTAAACATGTCGCGGGTTCGCCCGCGCGTGCGCTGCCGACTCCGGTCGGCGCCAAACCGCTCAACGGCGGCAAGCAAGCCCATCGCGGCGCGGCCCCGATCTATCGCGGCGTGCCGATCGGCTACCAGCAATTGCAAAACGACGATGCCGGCGCCGCGATGAACATGAACATCGCCCCGGGCAATGGCGGCGGACGTGGAGCTCGCGGTGGCTATCCCGCCTCGGCCACGGGATTCGGTCGCAATGCCTACGCCAGCCAGTACGGTCCCGGCCCGGTGATCGACGATGGCGTCGTCAATGGCGGCGCTGCCTATGCTGGCGCTCCGGGCTATGGTCCGGCGCCGGGTTATGCGAACGCCGGACCGCGAGCATTCGCGCCGGGAGTTCCGGCGCTTATGCCGGCGGAGCTCCGGGCGTCAATGGCGCCGCGCCGCCGATGGCCTACGATCAACCGTGCATGCCGAACTATGCTTGGCCAAGCTATGCCGCTTACCCGAACTACGCCGCCGTGACCTACCCGCGGCAGTATTCGGCGACGGCGTGGCCATTCATCGGGCCGTTCTATCCTTATCCGCAAGTGCCGATGGGCTGGCGGAAGGTGACGCTCGAATGGGACGACGGTTGGTGGTTCCTCGATTTCCAAGATCGTTCGTGCCAGTAGCATTGCCAGCAAGCGACAATTGTTCAAACGCCGTCAAACAGCCTCTCGTCGAGTTCCTCGCGAGCTCGACGAGAGGTTTTTTTGGGTCGACGCCCAGGAGAGTCGACGCCCAGGAGATTCGCGCCGCCGGTCGCCCGATTCTGGAAGGCTGCGCAAATGGGGGAAGACGTTGCCGCCTGGAGCCGAACGATTTCTTCGTCAAAATCGGAAAAACCTGCAAGTTCCGCGCAATCGCACACGATAAATAAGCCTTAGACGGCCTTGTGTTCCTCCGACAGGCGGAACCGCGGCCCGAAACGTCTCGGAAGGTTTCGCCGATTGGCGCCCCAAAGCATGGGGCATTTTCTGTCGTCGAAGGATTACGCATGTCGACCAAGATGTTCTCGTCCGCGATGGCGATCCTAGTGGCGGTCGCCATTCTTTCCGGCCCTGGTTGCATGCACTCGGGTCCCTCGCTCGGGCTCTTCGCGATCCCGATCCCGGTGAGCCCGTACTTCCAGAAGAAGAAAGAAGACGAATTCTGGGTCAAGGAGCGCTATGACCGCGTTCCGGTGTTGCCGCCGCTGACGGCCGGCGGACCTGACACGGCGCTCGATCCGCCGAGCGACGACGAAGTGATGCGCACCCTGGAGCGGGCGATGCCCACGCAGGGCGGCACGCCGTTTTTGCAAACGGTCCAGCGCGACAATGTGCGGATCGTGAAGGAAAAGATCGCCGACTATGTCGATCCGCCGCGAGTCTATCCGCTGGTCGGACCGGCCCAGCAGCATCATTGCCATTACAAATGCACGATCTACTACACGGAAACCACGCATGTCGGCTGGCCGCTGCCGCACACGCTGGTCGACGAGGATTCGTCGGAAGTGGTGTATATCGACCACAACCACTTGCACATGGTCGGCAATGTCGATGGCGGCGCCCTGAGCAACTATTAAGTTCGACTTTCGCGGTTTTCAAAAGTTCCGATAGCCCGATTCGTCGTGGTTTCTCCGATTTCGGCGCGTTTCCGGCAACCTTCGGCCTCTCGGTAACATGCAAAAATTGGCAGTTCGGCCGTCAAACTGTGCAAAACCCACGAGAAATCGGCGATTCGAGTGCTAGCAAAAAACGCGAAACTTGAATTAAGAGCCTATCCGAAAACTCCCCCTCTCCCCGTATGAGAGAGGGTAGGGCGGGGGCTCAGCCGAGGTCGCCCGAACGGCCGCCAGGCCGCGCGAGGTCGCGAACGGTCTCGCATCCGGCGGCTAGTCCCTGGCGTCTTTCGACTGAGGCGAGCGAAGCTGTGATGTCGATCGATCGATTTCCCTTGCGGTCGGGCTCTCTCTGGCGAATGGCCCCGCGCGCGGCGTCCTCGCGCTCGTGGCGATCGGACTGGGGCAACTCGCGGTCGAGAGTCTCTGGCCCGCGCAAGCAATCGCCCAATCGCCGACCAGCCAAGCGCCTGTCGCTCAACCGCCGGCCACCGATTCGCGGGCCGCGGTGAACCCGACCGACGATGCGACCGCCGCCGAAGCCGACGCGAAGACGACCCGCAAGAGTTTGTTCGAGATCTTGCGCGGGGGCGGACTCATGATGATTCCGCTCGGCGGCTGTTCGTTCGTGATGCTGGTCTTCGTGTTCGAGCGCATGATCTCGCTTCGCCGCGGTCGCGTGATTCCCGGGCCGTTTGTCAAACGCTTCCTGCCGCAACTGCGCGACGGCAAGCTCGACCGCGACACGGCGCTCGGCCTGTGTCAAGAAAGCAAGAGCCCGGTGGCCGACGTGTTCGCCGCCGGGGTCAAGAAGTGGGGTCGCCCGGCGGTCGAGGTCGAGCAAGCGCTGATCGACGCGGGCGAGCGAGCCGCGCATGGTCTCCGCCGCTATCTGCGACTCTTCAATGGTCTGGCCACCGTGAGCCCGCTCTTGGGGCTGCTGGGCACCGTGTTCGGCATGATGCAGCTCTTCAGCACCGTGGCCTCGAGCGACGCCATGGGGCGAAGCGAACTGCTGGCCGGCGGCATCAGCGAAGCGCTCATGTGTACCGCATCGGGCTTGGGAGTGGCGGCGCCGGCGCTCTGTTTCTATCTCTTCTTCTTGAGCCGCTCCGACGCGCTCCTGATCGAGATCGACGCGCTCGGCCAGCAGCTCGTCGACACGATCTCGGCCGAAGCCCTGCAAGAAGGCCGCGCCCGCTCGCGCCGCGCCGCGTGAACCACGCGGCCGTTCCTTTAGCAGCCCTTCGAACTATTCTGCAGGCTGCGCCGCCGCATGCCGCCTGTTCGCCAGCACATTGCCGCTCCACGGCATTTGCGGCGGCGCCGTGGCGTTGCTACAAAGAAGAGGATCCCCGAGCGCGCGGGCTGCCGCGCCGGGTCGTGGTCTTTCTCTTCGGGAGGCGATGATGAACACGTCTCGATTTCGATCTGTTTCGACGCTCGTCCTGCTGGCGCTTGTTGCTTTGAGCGGCGGCCCGACGACTTCGCTTCGCGCCGCGGAGCCCGCGAAAAAATCAGCCAAGCAAGACGGCAAGCCCGACGCCAAGCACGAGAAGGCCGAAAAGAGCGTGCGCGTCTGTGTGTACGATTCCGAGGGCAAGCTCACCGGGCCCCTCGATTCGCCCAAGCTGGTGCTCACGCCGCGCGAGTGGCATCGCCGGCTGGCGCCCGACTCATATCAAGTAGCGCGGGCCAAGGGCACGGAGCCGGCGTTCTCGGGCGAGCTGGTCGACACGAAAGACGAAGGTGTCTATACCTGCATCGGCTGTGGCCTGCCGCTGTTTGGCTCCGACACGAAGTTTCACTCGGGAACCGGCTGGCCGAGCTTTTTTCGACCGATCGCCGCGGAGAATGTCGCCGAGCGGATCGATCGGAGTCATGGGGCCGTGCGGACCGAGATTTACTGCCCGCGGTGCGACTCGCATCTCGGCCATGTGTTCGACGACGGCCCCCAGCCGACCGGCCTGCGTTACTGCTTGAACTCGGTAGCGCTGAAATTCACCCCGCGCGAGAAGACCGCCTCGCTGGTCGACCCCAGCGCGAGCCCGGCCACGGAAAAATCGGCCGAGACGAAATAGGACCGGCCTGGCGATCGGCGCGATTGGCGATCGGGCGATCGGCGGGTTTCGAAAGTCGCTCTTGCACCGTGTGGCGGCTGTCGCTATGTTCCCGCTCCTTTCGTAATCATGTCCTTGAATTCGTCGCACGATTCACGATCAATCAGTTCGCGGTTTTCAGGCCGCGCACGCGTTTATGGCTGCTGTCGTCGAGCTTGGGAATCCTGGCGCTGCTGTGTGTCGCCCGGTGTTTAGAGCCCGATCCCCGTGGCCTTGGCACGCATCAGCAGCTTGGCTTGCCGCCGTGCGTGTTTCGGGTGTTGTTCGGAAGGCCGTGTCCGACCTGTGGCATGACAACCGCTTGGAGCCATCTGGCGCATGGAAATGCGCGCGAGGCGCTGCGAACGCATGTCGTCGGAACATTGCTGGCGATCGCGAGCGCGGGATTGAGCGTGGGAGGCTTGATACTGGCCGCGATCGGCGCTCGGCCTGGGTGGTGGCCGCCTGAAAAGGCGGCGTTCATCGTGGCCGTGGCATGCGTGGGTTTCGTGATGGCGGAGTGGATTGCGCGATTGACGATGCGTTGCTGAACGGGTGGCCGTGGGGCCGGAAAGATCGCGGCGCGAGGTCGCGATTGCAAACGCTCATTTCAATTCCAGGATATTTCCTCAGCTCGAGGTATCGCGATGGATCGCTCCTCTGTTTCGTCCCGCGGATTCGCGCTCGCCACGCTCTCGGTGGCGTTTGTCGTCACCAGCGGTTGCAGCCTCATGGCCACCGGCTTGTGGATGATTCAAGGCGGCGATCAAAAGGCGGAATACGCCGGACTCAAGAATAAGAAGATCGCGGTGATTTGCCGGCCGGTTTCCACGCTCCTCTATCGTCACCCGACGGCCGGTCGCGACCTGGCGCAAAAAAATCGGCAAGCTGATCGCCAAAAACGTGGCCGGCGCCACCGTGATCGATCAACGCGAAGTCACCGAATGGACCGACGAAAAAAGCTGGGATGAATTCACCGAAATCGGCAAGGCCCTCCACGCCGACATGGTCGTGGGGCTCGATCTCGACGAATTCGACCTTTATCAAAGCCAGGGCCTTTATCAGGGTCGGGCCACGATCTCGAAGCTGGTCGTCTACGATATGCGCAAGCCGAACGAGCCCGCTTTCGAGACCTCGATCCCCCAGATTCACTATCCGCCCACGAGCCCGATTCCCGCGGGCGACAAGCCCGAAGCCGAGTTTCGCACCCAGTTCATCAAAGTGCTCTCGGAGCATGTGGCGCGTCATTTCTATGACCACGATCCCACCGCCGAATTCGCCAGCGATAGCACGGCGCTGTAACTCCCGACGCGCTGCCGCTCGACGGTCGCGGCCCCCCATTGCAATCGCCGGAAATCGGTCGCGCGTGCCAGGCTGTTGAAAATTTCACCGTCCCACCAACCGCCGACCGCCAACCCTCGCTTTCGCGGCGAGCGGCCTGGACCCGCGCGATCGATTCTGTTAATTCAGTGCCCGCCCACGTCGACCTTTCATTCCTCCATCGCTCGGCGAGACGAGAAAGAGCCACGCTATGCTTTCAGGCGGTCGACTGTCTGACGCTTCGTATTCCATGTTTCGCGTACCGCGACGGATTGTCGCGACCAGCGCAAGCGCGCGTCCGCGGTTGCGTTGTTTGATGTTCGTGGCGCTGATCCTCGTGGCCCGCGCGGCTTGGGCCGACGATCCCGCTTGGGCCGCGGCGATTCAATTGCCGCCCGGCCGGCCCACGCAGGTGGCGGTGAGCATCGAGTTAGTCGAGGTCTCGCAGATCGTCGACCGCGACCAGAAAGTCGAGATGGAGTTCTATGTCTACTACACCTGGCGCGATCCGAAGATGGCCTTCGATCCCGGGCGGGAAGGCGCGAAACGCAAGCTGATCAGCGTCGACGATATCTGGAATCCCGATCCGCAATTGCTCGACGAGCTCGATGTCAATGTGCGCGGACGCAAGGCAGTGCATGTTTATCCCGATGGAACCCTGGTCTACAGCCGCTACTACCGCGGCATGATCGGCGGATGTCTCGATCTGCATGAGTTCCCGCTCGACAAGCATCAGATCGAGGTCGATCTGGAAGAATCGGTGTTCGAGGCCGATCAGGTCGTGTTCGTGCCGGCGGGCGTGCGAGCGCTCAATCCGGAGCGGGCGGTGCCCCATGGTTGGAAACTCAACGGCCTTTCGACCGAAAGCAAGATCAGCGCCTATTCGAAAACCGGCGAACAGTTTTCGTTGATGCGCATGAAGCTGCAAGTCGAGCGCGACCCCCATTATTATTTTTGGGGCATCGTGCTCCCCTTGATTCCGATCGTGGCCGCCGCGGGAACCGTGTTTTGGATGGATCCCAAGGAGTTCAGCTCACAAGTCAGCATCGGTATCACCTCGACGCTCACGATCGTCGCATATCGCATTTCGATCGATAGCAGCTTGCCGCCGCTGAACTATATGACCCGTCTGGACTACTTCTTTCTGAGCTGCCAGATTTTCGTGTTCGGCGCATTCATCGTGGTGCTCGGAATTCATGTGCTCTACAACTCCGGCGCGGCGGAATCCCACGCCGCCGCCGATCGGCTCACGGTCAATTGCCGCTGGATGCCGCCGGTGCTCTTGGCCACGACCACCGTGCTCTTGGTCCAGTTGCCCGCGAGCTGCGGTAGTTGGGTGCTGATCGGATCGGGGGTCGTGTTCGTCGCTTGGTTCCAGCCATCGCCTTCGCAAATGCGAGTGCTGATCCGGGCGCTCTTCCATCCCGAGCGGCTGGCGACCTCGGACGCGACTTCGCATCACGCTCCCACGCTCCGCGCGCCACGAAGCGCGGCCATGAACCCGAAGACGGGCGGACGCACGAGCGCCGCGCGGCGTAAACCCCGCGGGCGCCGCGTTCGCGGCTCGACCGCCGCGCGATCCTCGGGCGGCGACATCAATCGCCCGCCGGATTCGCCACTCGCACCACCGTGCGCCCACGCCGCGGCCCGCAAGCAGTTCCTCGGCCGCGGCGGGCACATCGGCCAGCGCGATCTCGCGCGTGAGGCTCCCGAGGTCGAGCTTCCAGTGGCCGGCCAAACGGCGCCAAATTTCGCGCCGCTCTTCGCCCCTTGGCGACACGGAGTCGATGCCCACGAGTCGCACGCCGCGGAGGATAAACGGATACACGGTGAGCGGCAGGGTCACGCCGCCCACGAGACCGCAAGCCGTGACACAGCCACCGGCGAGGGTCGAACGCAAGAGCGTGGCCAAGGCGCGTCCGCCCACGGAATCGATGCCGCCGGCCCAGCGGGCCTTGAGCAGCGGGCGTCGCTCTCGTCGGCCATTGCCTCACGCGGCAGAATCTCCTTGGCCCCGAGCCGCTCGAGCAACGCGTGTTCCGAGGCCTTGCCGGTCACGGCCGCCACATGGTAGCCGAGCTTGGCCAGCAGCAGCACCGCGATGCTCCCCACTCCGCCCGTCGCGCCGGTGACCACCACCGGTCCGCGGTCCGGCGTGATTCCGGCCTGCTCGAGCGCAAGCACCGATTGCGCGGCGGTGAACCCGGCGGTGCCGAGCGCCATCGCCTCGCGCGGGCTCAAACCCAAGGGCAACGGCACAAACCATTCGGCCGGCGCGCGCGTGAATTCGGCATAGCCACCCCAGCGGCGGGAGCCGAAGTCGAAGCCGGTAATCAGCACCGCGTCGCCGGCCGAAGGCGCCGCCTGCCCCGGTTCGCCACCCAGTTCGTCGCCGGAGACCGATACGACCGTGCCGGCGGCGTCGATTCCGGGCACATGCGGAAAATCGGTCGTCACGCCTGGGTGTCCGCTCAGCGAAAGCGCGTCTTTATAGTTGAGCGAAGAATAGGCGACGCGCAGGATGACCGTTCCGGGCGGTAACGGATCGGCGGCGAGCGATTCGATATCGGCCGCGGGCCGACCATCGGCTTGCTTGCGGACCACCAGGGCTTGATAGGGCCGGGGCGCATTCATCAACAAATCCTCCGCGGGCTGCAAAAGCGATCGCTGGCCGGCGCCCTGTCACGGGCAGGGATTGAAACGCCGAAGGTAGTGTAGCAGGCGGTCGCGAGTTTTCGCGATTCCGCGATCGCCGCCCTTTGCGTGGGCTCCGAGGCTCGGGGGGGATTTGACCCAGCGCGGGCGAGGGTCCTATAATTTCAACGCTTTTGCGAGTAGGGGACTCATCGCGGCAACGCCCGAAGGCGCATCGAACGCCGGCCGCGGGCGCCATGTCGCTGTTTTTGCCAGCGTAGCGAGCCAATTCGCGACCGGCGACTTTCGCGCGTCACGATTCGCGGCTTCCGCCGTTGACGCATTGATATTCGATTGATGATCCAACGCTTTTAGTCAAGGAGATGATTGTTATGGGTGGCAAAGTCGCTGAATTCACCGATGTGAATTTCGATCAAGAGGTATTGAACGCGTCGACGCCGGTACTGGTCGACTTCTGGGCCCCCTGGTGCCAGCCGTGCCGCATGATTGCCCCGGTGATCGAGCAGTTGGCGGCCGAGAACGGCGATGTGAAGATCGGCAAGGTCAATGTCGACAATTCGCCTGGCGCCGCGGCGCAATATGGCGTGAGCAGCATTCCCACCCTGATGGTCTTCAAGGGCGGCGAAGTCGTCGAACGCTTCGTCGGAGTGCAGCCGAAAGGCAAACTGCAAGAAGCGCTCGACTCGCTCAAGAGTTGACGCGCTCGGTCGAAAGACAGTCTCGCAAACGACCCGGGGGGCGAACTCGCTAGTTCGCCCCCCGAATGTTTAGTTCGCCTTCCGAATGTTCCATCCTGCTGGATCGGCGCCCCCATGCGTTTCCGTTGCACCGCGACCGTCGCCCCGCGCCACGCGCTCGTGCGCATCACTCCGCGCTTCACGATCGCTTGCCTCGCGATCGCGCCACTGGCGGTCTGCCTCGCTGGCGCCGCGGCGCGAGCTGGTGAAATCGCAAAAGCCTCGCGGCCCAATGTGCTCCTGATCTTGGCCGACGATATGGGCTTCAGCGACGCCGGGTGCTACGGCTCCGAGATTGCGACTCCGCGGCTTGATTCGCTGGCGAGCGGGGGGCTGCGATTCACGCAATTCTACAACACGGCGCGATGTTGGCCCTCGCGGGCCGCGATGCTCACCGGCTACTATGCCCAGGCGGTACGACGCGACGCGATGCCCGGCGTCGACGGAAAGGCCGGCGCTCAGGGCACGCGGCCTTCCTGGGCGCGGCTGCTGCCCACGATGCTGCGTCCCTTGGGCTACCGCTCGTATCACTCGGGCAAATGGCACATCGATGGCAAGCCGCTGCAAAACGGTTTCGAGCATTCCTATTCACTCGACGATCATGATCGCCATTTCAACCCGCGGCGCCACACGCTCGACGACGCGCCACTGCCACCGGTGGCGCCAGGTAGCAGCTACTACAGCGCGACCGCGATCGCCGACCATGCGATCCATTTCTTGCAAGATCATGCCCGCGAGCATGCGGGCGAGCCGTTTTTCGAATTCGTGGCGTTCACATCGCCGCATTTTCCCCTGCAAGCGCCGGCCGACGACGTGGCCCGGTATCGCGATCGTTTTGACAAAGGCTGGGAGTCGCTCCGCGCCGCCCGCTGGCAGCAGCTGAAATCGCTGGGCATCGGCGGCGGGGCGCTGTCGGCGGTCGAGCGCGATTTGGGGCCGCCCTACGCTTTTGCCGACGTGCTCTCGAAGATTGGACCCGGCGAAGTGAATCGCCCCGAGGTTTGGACGAAACTGACGCGCGAGCAACAACGATTGCAGGCCGACAAGATGGCGGTGCATGCCGCGATGATCGACCGCATGGATCGTGAACTCGGGCGCGTGCTCGACCAACTGACCCAGATGGGCGTCGAGGAAAACACGCTGGTGCTCTTCCTCTCCGACAACGGCGCGAGCGCCGAGCTGATGGTCCGCGGCGATGGCCACGATCAATCCGCGGAGCCCGGCTCCGCCGCCACGTTCCTTTGCCTTGGGCCCGGCTGGTCGACGATGGCCAACACGCCGTTTCGCCGCCACAAGACCTGGGTGCATGAAGGCGGCATTTCCACGCCGCTCATTGTCCGCTGGCCGCGGGGCATTGCGGCCCGGGGCGAACTGCGGCACTCGCCGGGTCATGTGATCGACATTGTGCCCACGATTCTCGATGTGGCCGCCGGCAAGCGGTTCGAGATTCTCGGTGGCAAACCGGCGCCCCCGCGCCGGGCAAGAGCCTTGCGCCGCTATTCGCCAAAGACGGCGCCATGACGCACGACTCGCTGTGGTGGATGCACGAAGGCAATCGGGCTTTTCGCGCGGGCGATTGGAAGATCGTGGCCGCGGGGGCCGGGAGCCCTTGGGAACTCTATAACCTAGCGACCGATCGGGCCGAGTCGCGCAATTTGGCCGCCGAAGAGCCCGACAAGGTGCGGGAACTCGCCGCCCAGTGGGCCCGCGAGACCGAACATTGCCGAGCGCTCGCCAATAGCGAGCCGTCGGGCGCGAATAAGTGATCGCCCGCGCGCCCGCCTACTTACATGCGCCTGTTCGCCCGCGTGCTGGCGCGTTATTTGCCCGGTTCGAGCACTCCGAGCGATCGCATCCAATCGCCTGCCCGGGCCGGCCAATTCGAGACCAAGTTGTTCGAGGGTCGCAGGCCGTAGCCGTGGCCGCCCTTGGCATGGAGATGCATCTCGGCCGGAACCTTGGCGTTTTTGAGCGCCAGGTAATAAAACAGCGGTCCTTCGACGCCAATGCCGTCGTCTTCGGTCATCGTCAGAAATGTCGGCGGCGTGTTCGAGGTGATTGGCAATTCTGGCGAGAGCGCCGGACCGACTTTGTTTTGAACCAGGTAAGCCGGGTAGATCAGCGCGGCGAAGTCGGGCCGGCAAGCCACGCGATCGGTTTCGTCGATCGGCTCATAGGTTCGTTTCTCATAGTTATTGCTCACCGCCGCGGCCAAGTGACCACCCGCCGAAAAGCCGAGCACTCCGATCCGGTCGGGCTTGATATTCCATTCGCTCGCGCGCTGGCGCACGAGCGACACGGCCCGCTGGGCGTCTTGCAAGGCCGCCGTATAGGGAGGGAGGCCCTTGCGCGCGGGGACTCGATACTTGACCACGATGCCGGTCACGCCGAGCGTGTTGAGCCACTCGGCGACCTCCGTGCCCTCGTGCTTGATCGCGAGAATCGAATAGCCGCCGCCCGGAAAGATCACCACGGCGGCGCCGGTGTTTTTCGCTTCCGCGGGCGGATAGACCGTGATGCTGGGAACCGACACATTGGCCACGCGCACGATCGTGTCGCCGGCTTTCTGCTGTTCGTGTTCAGGACCGATATCGCCTTTCTCGCCGGGAGCTTGCCCAGGCCAAAGCAGAATCGGGGCCGGCGGCTCGGCCGCTCGGGCCGGGCATGAGACGCTCAGCGCGGCAAGATTCGCGGTGAGCAACAACGCGGAAAACATCAGCGGGCCGTGACAGCGCATTGTGCGACTCCCATATGGAAAAAGGCCGCGAGAGGGCAGGGGGGGCGGGTCAATTCTGGGCGCCAGTCGGCGCGGGGAGGAATTCCTCGAATGTTTGTTTCGAGCTGGCGAGCAGATCGCGGTAATCGGCTGCCTCGATCTCCTCGCCCATGAGCTCCACGTCATAGTAGCCACGATAGCCCGCGTTTTCGAGCGCGTCGATGATTTGGCGAAGCGGAATCGCGCCGGCGCCCAGCGGTTGGCGATTGTGCTCGCGGTCGGGGGGCGTGCTGCTATCGCCCAAGTGAACGATGCCGATCCGGGGGGCCGCGTCCTGAATGAAACCCAACAGACCCGGATCGTGGCCAAAGTGGTAGCTGTCGAGCGCGAGTTTCAGATAGCGATCGTCGACCGATGCCAGCAGCGCGTCGGCCTCGGCGAGCGAGGTGAGAAAGGTCCAATCGCCGGCGCAGTAACCGTGCATCGGCTCGACCGCTAGCACCACATCGAGCTCGCGGGCCAGCGGCAGCATTTCTTGGATCGCCGCCAGGAAGAGCCGCCGGGCATGGTTTTGGGTGTGGCCGTTGCGGCCGCCGGTATACACCACCAGTGTCTGGGCGCGAATCGCCGCCGCGAGCCGCACGCACTCGAGGGCATCGCTCACGCTTTCGCGAAAGGAGCGGCCATCGCTGCCGGTGAAGCCGCCGGCCCAGAGGAGATTCGACACCGCGAGCCCGCTCTCGGCCAATAATTCGCCCCCGCGATCTTCACCGAAATCCGCCAATTTCTGTCGCCAGACTCCGACCGCGCCGATACCCGCGGCGCGATACTGGCAGACATCTTCTTCGAACGACCAGCGGTAGGTCGTCATTTGGTTGATGCTCAGTCGGGTCATGGAACGAGCGACCTTTGGCGAGTGTGGGGAAACTACAGGCGCGACCGATCGCGCTCCGGCGGACGACGCTGGGCGCACGCGGCGCGAAAAGGGATCGCCTAGGCGCGACAGTCGGTTGAGAAACATCATGCTCTGATTCGTGCGTCGACACCGGCGGTTGCTTCCCTCGATAGGCCGCTAGTATGAAAAACCCCGGCTCGCCTGTAAAGCAATCGTTCGCGGGAAGCTGTGTTCGCGCACCGAAAAGGCGGAGCAAATCGAGCCGTGACTGCGGCGAGCAACCCTGACGGATGGCGATCATTTTGGCGGCGTGCTCGCCGTTTCGGCTCAGCGCGCTTTCTAAATGCTAGCAACGAGATCGACGATTTCGGGCAGTTCATGATTCGAGTGAACCGCGTTCGTGGGGGAACCCGCATTAGCGACTTCGGCACGGCGAATCGCGATTGCCGTGTTAATTGGGGGCGACTTAGCGTGCCCCTATTCGTTCCAAGTTACCCGGTCTTTCGCGACTCGTCGAAATAACCGGCATTTTCGTCAGAGTTTACCGTTCTTGCTTAATTGTCACGACCAGCACTGCCGATAAATCCGTCCACAACGATTGCTCGCGCTCTCCGCGGTGGAGAGATGCGCAGAGTTTGCAGAGCCAGCTAGGGTAGTGCGAACATGTCGATCAACCGCATAATGTCATCGCTGATTGCTTTGGGAGTCGCTCTGGCCGTGCTGTCGCGGCAGGCCGACGCCCAACAGACGCCGCAGAACTACGATGACAATTACGCCTACGGCAACGCTCAATATTCAAACGCGTATCCGCAGAGCAGCCCGTCGTTTCTGCCATTCAACCCGACGGGGTTCTATCAGAAGTGGCAATTGTTCGCGCCGGCCAACATCAGCGATTTCGGCACCGGCCCGAAACCGGCCACCGGCTTCTTCTTCTCTTATTCCCGCGCCTATTGGTCGATCTCCAAGCCCGAACGGGCCCAGATCGGTGATCCGGGCCAGAACGGATTGACCTTTCAAGAAAACGTCGGCTACTCGGCGGTGGAGTACAATACGCTCGACACCGGACCGTTCACGGCCAAGGGCTCGTGGGGCAACGTGTGGGAAACCGGCTACATGGACACCAACCGCACCGGCTGGTTGGTGGGGGTGATCGATCACGTCGCCCAAACCCAGAACTTCGCCTATCAGAACCCGGTGGTGCTCTTCAACGACCCGAACAAGAGCCTCGACGGCTTCTTGCTGGGCTCGAACGGCTACGACGCCAACCTCAATGGCAACAACGTTTATGGTCGCGATGGCTACGATCCCACGGCCACGGCGCAACCCCGCCGGCTTCCTGGGAGTGCCGCTCCTGCCGCACGCGACCGACTACGGCGACGCCATCACGTTCATTCCCCGCTTTACCAAGTTGGCCGTTTACAATCGCACCGTGCTCAACGGCACGGAAATCATGCGGCTCTACCGTACCCCGCAATTGCGAAACAATTCGACGCTCGAAATGCTCTACGGCGCCCGTTGGTTCCAGATGGACGACACCTTCCAGCTCAACGGCGAAGGCGGCGTGCTCGACGCGACCATGATTCATAATCGAGTGATGAACAACTTGGTCGGCCCGCAGGTGGGCATCCGCTGGGCGCATCAGCGAGGTCGTTGGAAGGTCAACGCCGAAGGCCGGTTCATGGCCGCCGCCAACTTCGAGAATTTTTCCCAGAACTCGGTGATCGCCAGCAACTACTCGACCGAACAGGCCCTGTTGAACGCCCAAAGCACGGCCAGCACGGTGCCGATCCTGATCAATCCGGCCACCGGTCTGCAATATTTCCCGACCGGCTTGTCGGCGGAGGAAATTCGCAATGCCCCGGCGTCGCTCAACTCGTACGGCTCGAACCATGCCGCCTTCGCCACGAAGTTCGCTCCACTGGTCGACCTCCGATTCGGCGCCAGTTATCAAATCACGAAGGCCTTCGCGCTCCAGATTGGTTATACCGCCATCTTCGTCAACGGCATCAACCGCGCCAGCGACACGGTCTACTACAATCTGCCGGGCATGGGAATCGTCAACACCGACCGCCGTGAAAACCTGATCGTCAATGGCCTCAACTTCGGCTTCCAGTTCAACCGCTGATCGCGTGATCGAGGAAGCCCAATACCGGCCCAGGCCGTAAAACCGGGATATACGGACCTCGACCGGGGGCGTTCGACGCTTTTTCGACCGAGCCGCCGCGATCGCCGTCGGACGCGACGCCGGCGCGGGCACGTTTTTTGACCGGCCGCCGTTCCTAACCTATGCCTTACCTGGGCCGTCTCATGCGCCCGTCTTCCCGGCACATTTGGGGATGCAATACACCATGGTTCAATTCCAGGAAACGTCCGACGCCAACTTTTTCGCGCTCGTGCATCATGTGCTCGAAAGCCGGCGGCCGGCGCACGACGCGGGACAAGCGCGCGAGCACCGTCGCCACGAATTCCTGTGCCAGCAGTTCATCGCGCCCTATGTGGGCGGAGTGCTTCCGAAGCAGACGGATTTTCGCCGGGTGCTCTGCCACGATCTTTCGCCCAGCGGATTTTCATTTTCTCGAGCCGGCGCCGCCCGAATGCGATTTTCTGATCGTGGCCCTGGGCAGCGCGCCCTATATCTTCGTTTCGGCGCAGATCGTGCATGAGGAATCGATCGATGTCGACGGCCAAACGATGAGCCTCATGGGCTGCCGCTTCGTGGCCCGCATCAAGGGCGTGCTCTACGGTCACCGGCTTGGTGAACAAGAGAGCTGAGCGGCCGATCCGAGAACTTCGGCGAGCCCCCGCCGCCCCCGCCCTAACCTCTCCCAAGGGGAGAGGGGCCGCATTGTTCGGCCCTCGCCCTCCCGTTTCCCAAGGGGAGAGGGTTCCGGATTGCCCGCTGGCGACGCGACAGTCGGCTGCTTGACAGCCGGCTTCGGCTCGAAGATGGTAACGAGTAGGGGGCCAGCGCGGCGAAGCTTCAGCGCGGCAGCGGTCGCCGCGGTTCGCGCCGCCGGAAGATTCCGCCGTCTGGGACTCGATCATGGGGCGCCTCTCTTCGCGAGCGAGTTTACCGCGGGTCCTCCGCGCCGCGATCGCCCTCTGCGGCGCGATGGTCGTTGCCGCCGCCAACGTGAAGTCTCGCCCGGCCGCCGCTCAAGAAGCCGCTTCCGCCACGGTCGCCAATTGGCCGCTCGAGCGCGTGCGGCTGCTCGATGGCAAGAGCTACGAGGGGCTCGTCGATCGCGAGGCGGCGGCGAGCATCGAACTGATCGAAGTGCATCGGCCCAAGGGCAGTCCGATGTTTCTGGTCGTTCATTTCATCGATCGCCGCTCGATCGTCGATTGGCGGCGTTTGCCCGCCGAGCAGCGGGCCGAGCTCCGCGAACTCATCGACCATTTCAAGAATCGCGCGCGAATCGAAGCCCGGCGCTATCAGGATATTGCCCTGCGGGCCGTGCGGCGCGATAGCGCCGTGACTTGGCAATACGAAGGCGATTGGTTTCTGCTCGATAGCACGGCCGACGAACAAACGACCCGGCGAAGCGTGGTCGCGATCGAACAGATCTTCATGGCGTTTCGGCAGATAGTTCCGCCGCGACAAATGCCGCAGCGCCGGCTGCGAATTCAACTCTTCGGGTCGACCGAAGCCTATCGCGAATTCTTGCGTGGCTACGGGCTCGATATCGAGAACCCCGCCTTTTTCGCCGCTGATTTCAATTTGTTGGTCGCCGGCAGCGAAATGAATCGCTTTGTCGACGAACTTGCCAAGGTTCGCAAGCAGCATCAAGCCGTGCTCGACGAATACGATCTCCGGGCCAAGGATTTGCCGCGTCAGCTCCGGATTCTCGCGGCCGCGCTCGATAAGGCGAATTTCCCGGCCGAGGAGCGGCAAAAGATCGTGCTGGCCGAGCAGAAGAAGTCGGACGACGAGCGCCGCGCGATCCAGCATCGAATTCAAGTGGTGGATCGCAAGAACGCGGCTCGGTTTCGCGAGGTGTCGGGGGCGATGTTCACCCGCTTGTTTCACGAGGCGTTTCACGCCTATCTGGAAAACTATGTCTACCCGCGCCAGGAGTTCGATGTGCCCCGCTGGCTGAACGAGGGGCTCGCGCAAGTGTTCGAAAGCGGACTGCTCGAGCTCGACACGTTGCGAGTCGACTGGCCGAATCGCCCGGCGCTGGCCGCGCTGCAAAAGGATTTGCGTGGCCCGGCGCCGCTGCGGCTGGATGAATTGCTGGCGGCTGACGCGAGCACGTTTCTCAAGACCCATCGCGGCAATGCGTCGACGGCCTCGCGGCTGTACTGCTATTCGTGGGGGCTGGCGTACTATCTCACATTCGAGCGTTCGCTGCTCGCGACCCCGGCATTCGAGGAATATATTCAACCCGGCGTCGATCTCCCCCCGGCCAAGCGATTCGAGCGACTGGTCGGCATGCCGCTCGCGGAGTTCGAGCCGAAGTGGCGCCAGGCGATGCTGACGCTAAAGTAATCGCGGTGGCGAAGCATAGCCGAATATTCGGTGGCCCTCGCTCACGCGCCGGCGCGAGAAATCGCCGCCGCGCTCGTGCTCTCTCAGGGCGGACATGACGAATAACCCGGTTTGCGCGAGGCGACATGCCCGCGACCCTCGAGGGATGTTTTCAAGCGCAACGCGAGATTCTCATGCCCGCCCGGGGCCGTGGGCATGGCGCCGCGAAACGAATCGAACCCGTCATTTCAACGATGCCAAAGCGCTAGCTCTTGTCGAGCGCGGCGATCGACTCCAGGAGTTTGGCCGTGATCTCTTCGAGCCGCTGCTCGTCTTGAATTTTTTCGCCGGCCTTGTCGGTCACGTAAAACACGTCGACCACCTGATCGGCATAGGTGCCGATCTTGGCTCGCGACACGCTCAGACCCAGTTCGAACAACGCGCGGGCGATGGTGTAGAGCAAGCCCAACCGATCGGTGGCCATGATATCGAGAATCGTAAACACATCGGAACTGCTGTTGTCGATCGACACCCGCGGCGGACTCGCGACCGCCGTCTTCGCGCCGCCGGATTGCCACAGCTTGCGAAAGACCGGTCGCTCGCTGGGCGCCGCGCAGCGAGTCGATCAGGGCTTGTTTCACGGCGGCGATGCGTTCGGCCGATGGCTCGCCCGCGAAATCGGGATCATGCACGTAGAACCGATCGAGCACCAGACCATCGGCCAGCGTGTTGATGGTGGCTGAAAGGATTTCCAATCCTTGGCTCGATAGCGCGCCGGTCAGGCGATGGAACACGCCGGGCATGATTTCCTCGTGCGTGCCCACGACGAACTCCATGGCTTGGCCGTGGGCCTGGATTTCCTGCGCCTCGGGGCCGGCCTGCGTCGTGACGACGAATTCCATCGCCCGGCTCTGCGTGAGCCAGGAGCCGAACGCGCGCGCACATCGCCGGGATTGAGCCCATGCAAGGTCTTGAGCTCCTCGGCGATTTTTTCGGTGGACGAGCTGGTCAGATAGGCCGCGGGCAGCGAGATGATGTGCCGCTCATACCAAGCGCTATCGGGCTCGGAGGCCAGGAGTTCGCGGAGCGCTTCGCGTTTCTGGTGCAGCCGCTCGGCGGTGTCGCTCAGTGGCGCGTCGGCCACGAGGCGCCGCCGCACGCGGCGATAGAGGTCCGTCAGCACATCGGCTTTCCAATCGTTCCACACGCCCGGTCCGACCGCGTCGAAGTCGGCCGCCGTGAGCACGAAGAGCATATCGAGCGCCTCGGGCGACCCGACCTCGACGGCGAACCGCACCAGGAGTTGATCGTCGCCCGTGTCGCGGCGAAAGGCGAGGTGGCCCATCATCAGATGCTTGTGGACGAGAAACTTGAGCAGTTCGAGTTCGCGCAGCGGCAAGCGGAGCCGGCGGCCGACATCCTCGGCGATGCGGCGGCCGACTTCGCTATGGTCCTCGACGAACCCCTTGCCCAGGTCGTGAATCAAGAGGGCCAAGTGCAATGTTCGCTTTTGCTTGATGCCGCGATACACGCGCCCAACATGCCGGGATCGCCGATGAACTTCGTGGCGTGTTCGACCGCCAGCAGGCAGTGCTCGTCGACCGTGTACTTGTGATATTGATTGAACTGCAAGAGACAGCGGGCATGGGCGAACTGCGGAATGATCTTTTCGAGCACACCCAGTTCATGCAATCGGTGGAGCAGGGGGCCCAGCCGCGTGGGCTGCGAGAGCAGGGCCAAAAAACGTTCGGCGGTTTGCAAGTTCGCTTCGTCGGGAAGCGAGGCGGCGCTCGAGCGCACCGCTTCCCAGGTCGCTTGGTCGATGCGTTTGTCGTGCATGCTGGCCAAGCTCGCGAGCCGCAGCACCTCGCTCAAATCGGTTTGCAATCGCGCCAGCCCGGCGGGCGTCGCCGCGATGCTGCTCGGCCCCACGCGATACACGCCATCGACTCGAAAACTCACCAGCCGGCCGAAGAATCGGCTCCAGGCGGCCCGCGGCCGAGCGCTTTCGACGAATTCGGCCACGAGCGCGCGCACCGCCTTCGTGTGTTTGAAGTAATCCTGCATGAACTGCTCGACCGGCAATATCGCGCCGGCGCCCGAGTAGCCGTAGAGCTCGGCGATGCGGAGTTGCTCGTCGCGGTCGAGCGCGTCGGTGGCCTTGCCGGTGGAGAAATGGAGCTCGTTGCGCAGCCGGAGCAAAAACTCGCGCGCCCGCTGCACGACGCGATGTTCGCTTTTCGGCAGCACGCCGAACATGTGCAAGTCGTCGGGCTCGGCCATGCCGTAGCGCACATAGCCGACCCAGCGAAGCAGTTGAATATCGCGCAGTCCGCCGCGCGAGCGCTTGATGTTGGGCTCGAGCAAATAAAGCGATTCGCCGTATTGCGAGCGCTCGGCGCGGCGGCTTTTGTCGATCGAGGCGAGCAGGGCGCCGGCATGGGTGCGAATCTGCCGCTGGAACCGCTGCTGATAATGTTGATACAACCGGTCGCCGCCAGCCAGACAGCGCGACTCGATCAACGAGGTGGCGATCGTCGGGTCGCGCAGCGCCAGTTCGCAGGCCTCGTTCACGGTGCGCACACTCTGCGAAGGTTCGAGCCCGGCGTCGAACAGATCGCCGATCATGCGTTTGGCCAGGGGCGCGATTTCGGCCTCGCTCGCGCATTGATGCACGATCATCAGGTCCACGTCGGAGCCCGGCGCGAGGTCGCGGCGCCCGTAGCCTCCATGGGCCACGATCGCCACGTCGCCGGCCGCGGGCGCCAGTCCTTCTTGGATCAGCGAGGCCATGGCGGCCTCGAAGATTTCGAGCACGATGCCGTCGACCAGTTCCGTCAATCGGGCGCAGACTTGCACGCCGGGGGAGCCCGAGTCGTGTTGCAGGCGGATTTGCGATCGGCCTTCGGCCAAGCGTTGTCGAGCGGCCAACAGGCCCGGCCGCAGCGAGGAAGACGTGGTCATGATGCTCCGAAGCAAAGGGCTGGTTGGGGGAGTGGTCGGGCGCCGGGTCAGGGTGTCAGTTAGAGCGCGGCTTCGCCGGTTTCGCCCGTGCGAATACGAATCACCTCGGCAAGCGGGGTGATGAAGATCTTACCATCGCCGATCTGCCCGGTCTGGGCGGTTCGCAAGATGGTTTCCAAGATCAGCGGGAGTTGCGCGTCGGACACCGTGAGCTCGAGTTTCACCTTGGGCACGAAGTCGATCGCGTATTCCGCGCCGCGATACATTTCGGAATGTCCCTTTTGGCGACCGAACCCGCGCACTTCGGAGATCGTCATGCCGAGCACCCCTTGTTCGGTCAGGCCGTTTTTCACGTCTTCGAGCTTGAAATGCCGGACGATCGCTTCGATTTTCTTCATCGCTCGATTCCTCGGTCGGAGCTTTCGGGAAACCGTGGGGTTCGCGCGAGATTCTTGGGCATGAATCGGCGCCAAGCGCCGGCGAACAGCGCCGCCATGAGAGCCCCGGCCCCGCGGGCCGCCGCCGCCGCGCTTTTGGATCAGACTAAACTAAAGCGCCACGCCCGGCGCGTAAAGACGACTCGCCGCGGGAACCAGCGAATCGGCCGGAGCAGCGTGATGGGGCCGTGAGGGAATATTCACGCCGCGGCCGGGTTGGTGTACGTTTTCAGCTCGTGCGTTTTGAATGCAGACGGCGTCTGGACGCATTGCGCTCGGCGGATCACGGAAGCCCTCGCTGACGCTTCGGGTTATGACGGGAACGCCCTCCGATCACAACCCGACGCATGAGCGAGGGCCTGCTGCCGCAAACGAGATTTTTCGCGGAGCAATGCAGATGGAAACCGACCCCTTAAAATTTTCGCTGGGACTCGCCCGTTTTATGGCCGAATTCCTATTTAGGTGACGCGAGCGAAGAAACGTACGGGGGCGCGCAATGAAAGACGCGTATTAATGAAAGACGCGTATTAATGAAAGACGCGTATTTGGGCGACTCGTACGACTTGGTGAAGCGTTTCTGGCGAGAGCAGCTTAGGTGCGTGGCCCCGTTGTACTTCCACCCGAAATTCATTCGACCGTCGTCGCATAACCGCTTTACAAAGCTGACGACCATCCCCGTTCTAGACCTCGATCACCTCCCCAAGACGAAGTACGGCCTGTTACTCGACCCCGACACAGGCATACCCGATGCTGAAAATGTGAAGGCGTCGTTTACCCATGCGCCATTGCGATGCATTGCCAAGATCAACAAAAAACTTAAACCGGAGTACATGATCTATTTCGACCAATGAGGTGGATCCCGTTTTTCGGACCACGGGGATAGATGGAAAGCGGGCGGCGGATCGGGGAGAAAGGAGGCCTCGTGGAGGGAACCATTTAGGAGAGCAACGATGCCTCGGAAGCGACGATTGTTCGATGGGTCTTTCAAGGCCAAGGTTGCCTTGGATGCGATGCGTGGCCTGAAGACGGTGAGTGAGCTGGCGGCGTTGCACAAGGTGCATCCGACGCAGATCGCGCTCTGGAAGAAGCAGCTCCAGGAGGGAGCGGCGGGCGTGTTCGAGTCGCCCTCGGCGAAGAAGGCGCCGACGGACGAGCCGAGCGCAGCGGAGCTTTACGAGCAGATCGGTCGGCTGAAGATCGAACTGGATTGGCTCAAAAAAAAAGTGGCCGAGAACGGTGGCTGAGCGGCGAAGCTGGATCGAGCCCGACGCCGGCGGCTTGAGCGTGCGTCGGCAGTGCGAGCTGTTGGGACTTCATCGGTCGAACCTCTATTACGAGCCCGTACCCGAGAGCGCCGACGAGCTACGGTTGATGCGTCTGATCGATGAAGAATATTTGCGGCATCCGCATCTGGGAAGCCGGGGCATGGTGCTGCATCTGGCGCGACAAGACGAGGTGGTGAATCGCAAGAAAATGCAGCGATTGCTGCGGAAAATGGGCCTGCAGTCGCTGGCCCCGCGGCCGAACACGACCCGGCGGGCCGCTGGCCACAAGGTCTATCCGTATTTGTTGCGAGGCGTGGAGATCGTGCGTCCGAACCAGGTCTGGGCCTGCGACATCACCTATGTGCCGATGCGGCGTGGCTACTTGTACCTGACGGCCGTGATGGATTGGTTCAGCCGCTATGTGCTGGCCTGGCAGTTGTCGAACAGCATGGATGTCGAGTTCTGTCTGGAAGCGTTGGAAGGAGCGCTCCGTCATGGACGGCCGGAGATATTCAACACCGACCAGGGCTCGCAGTTCACCAGCGGACAATTTACCGAGCGGCTGCAGCGGGAGTCGATCGCCATCAGCATGGACGGCAAAGGCCGAGCCATCGACAACGTGATGATCGAGCGGCTATGGCGAACGGTGAAATACGAGAACATCTACCTCAAGGAGTACACGACGGGAACCGATTGTCATGAAGGACTGAGCGCGTACTTTAACTATTACTGCCACGAGCGACCTCACCAGGGCCTGGCCAACCGCACGCCCTGGGAAACCTACCGCGGCAATCGTCGAACGCCTCGCTGACCACCATCTAAGAAACCCGCCCCCGTGGTCCGAAAAACGGGGTCCACCTCACAAAGCATCCATCGGAAACACCCATGCGGGCTCACTGCAGATCAACAGAGGGAAAAGAAGCGGATGTACCTTTGCAAGCGGCATCGTATCGTGTCGTTCTATTACGTCTCGCACGCTCCCTTCCTCTTCATGGCACAGAAACGCAAAACGCGTCATGAAATATGGACACTCCTGATTAAACAGGGGATGCCGATTGATCGGCTGCGAGGGGTTTATTAAGGATTCAAGAATCGGTCTCATGCCGAGACAGCCAGTAATTCGGCTCGCGGCTGGTATGACAGATTGCGATGACCAGGATTTCGTCGGCGAGCATCTCGAAGACAACGGCATAGCGGAAGAGACCGTCAGCAACGCTCGGCGATAGGGCTGGCCCTCGGGCAGCGTTTCGAGCGTTCGGAAGCGTTGTGGCTCACTTTTCAATCGGCCGCCAGCGTGTGCCGCGGATCGTCGAGAAACCGGCTTCCCAGGCCGGTCGCATGGTAATCTCGGGCCAGGACGATTTTCGCTACGGCCGCCGGCCCTCGCCGAGCGGCCGCGAGGTCGAGCCCAGGCCCAGACGCTGCGGCGTCGCCTCCGTCCACGCCGTCCCGCCGACCGGCGCTCGCGCAAGCTCAGCGGAAGCGTCGCGGTTCGCCGCGCGCCGGTTTTTCGACTTCGTCGTTCTGGACGCGGGCGCAATCAATGCAATGCGACGCATAGGGAACCGCCTGGAGGCGCTCGTGATCGATGGTTTGTCCGCACCGCGCAAACCCCGAACCTTCCGGCCCGCATTCGCTCCAAGGCCGCGTCTACCTGCTCCAGCAGAAACTCTTCGTTGCGAGCAATCGCAATTTCGGCGTCCAATCCCTCAACGTCTTGGTCGGCCGGATGCGTGGGCACGCTCGTTATGTCGCCCGGCTTCACCACGTCCTCGCGGAGGGCTTCTTCGGCCATTTCGACCTCCCGCAGCAGCCGTTTACGGACATCGAGCAAACGCGCCTCGAAATCGGCTCGTTCTTTTTTCTTCATGAAATCATTCCTTAAAAGAGTATTGGCTGGTGGTTTAGGTCGATGGCTTTAAATTCGCGGTCCGTATGTCCGTTTGATTCGCGACGGTTTGCAACTCGATTCGCGGACTACTTGAGAGTCGGCTTTCCCCGAGTCTCTCGCTCCGCCGAGAGCCAATCTTGATCCGCTTGGCTTTGACCATGGACTCGCTGCTCGAAGAGATCGTAGGCCCGCGCGGCGATCCGCGGCGTCAAATCGGACGAGTCCTCGGCTTTGGCTTCTGGCTTCGGTTCGGCCTTGCCATCTGGATTCGCCTCGGCTTTGGCTTCGGGCTTCGGAGCGGCCTTAGCGTCAGGCTTAGCGTCGTTTTTGGTGTCCGAGTTGGCCTTGGTTTTGCCTTCGGTCTTACGCGTGGCTCTGGCTTCCGACGTGGCCTGCGCATTGGTGTAATCCAAAATCCGATAGCCGAGGAGTTTCACCTGGTCTGTCACGAGGGCCCAGGACAGAGCATACACCCACACGAACAGTGCCCATTTCCAGGGGAGTGGTTCCATAAGCCCGAAGCCAAAAAGCGCAATCAGGGTCGCAACGGTCTGCGTGCCGAAAACCGCAATCCACAGGATCGGCGCGGGGGCTATGGACCAGAAGGGGCCGCGCATGCGCGTCAGGAATATCGTCAGGTGTCCGGCCACGGACAGCATCAGGTACATCAGTGTCTGGATGACCGCGCGGTCGATCCGGGGGAGGAAGCCCCCAAGGATATTCTTATCGCCAAGGTAGAACAGGACAAACGCGGCCACGGGGCCGACCAGACCCAGCACCGTGGAAATGGCCAGCACCAGGCGCATGTTCCAAGCCTCGGGCTTCATCTTGTAATGAACGTTGTCATAGGCGATGGATAGGATGGCGCCGTCGTTGAGCAACGCGATCATCACGATCATGATCGCGGTCACTGGATAGAAGTTGAAGATCAGGATCGCCAGCGTCATGAAGAGCAGCACGCGCAGCGTTTCGGCGATGCGGTAGATCGCATAGCTGTTCATCCGCTGGACAATCTTCCGACTCTCCTTGATTGCGTCGATGATCACCGACAGGCCGGGCGTGAGCAGCACGATGGATGCCGCCGCGCGGGCCGCGTCCGTCGCGCTGGAAACAGCGATGCCGCAGTCGGCCTTCTTCAGTGCGGGGGCGTCATTCACGCCGTCGCCCGTCATGCCGACGAAGTGGCCGCGTTTTTGCAGAACGTCGATAATGTGGAATTTGTGTTCGGGGAACACCTGGGCGAAACCGTCGGCTTTCTCGATGGACTCGCCCACCTTCGCGGTCTCTTCCTTCTTCGAGTCGCCCAAACTCGCGGCATCGAGGATATTGGCGCCCATGTCCAACTTCTTGGCGGTCTCCTTGGCGATGGCCAACTGATCGCCCGTGACCATCTTGACCTTGACGCCCATCTTGCCAGCCTCCGCGACGGTTGACTTGGCGTCGTCACGCGGCGGATCGAAAAGCGGCAACACACCGAGAAATTGCCATTTCCCGTCTCCGTCGTCCCGCGCCACTCCCAAGGAACGAAAGCCGCGCGCGGCGAAGTCATTGACCGCCTTGTCGACGGCGGGCTTCACCTGTCCGGCATTGGCCGCCAGTGCCACAATTACCTGAGGCGCACCCTTGGTTACCTTGAACTCCTTTCCATCCGCGCCCTTGACGGTGGCTTCCGTGCGCTTATGAACCGGGTCGAACGGCACAAAATGAACCGCGGTATAGCCCTTCAAGGTCGTGTCGTCCTTCACGCCGCCCAGGACGGCTAGATCAATGGTGTCGTTGTCATCCTTGCGCGAAGCCAGGGCGCCGGCAAGAATGACCTTGTCGGCGGAGATGCCGTTAACGGTGAACGGATCGCCTAGCGTCAGCTTGTTCTGCGTCAGCGTGCCGGTCTTGTCCGCGCACAGCACGTCGACGCCCGCCAATTCCTCGATGGCCACCAACCGGCTCACAACCGCCTTTTTCTTGGCGAGCAGGCGCGCGCCGACAGCCATCGTCACCGACAAGACCGTCGGCATCGCCACGGGAATCGCGGCCACGGTCAGTACCAGGGCGAACTGTAACGTGTCGAGGATCGGATCGCCCCGGTAGATCGCGACGGCAATAATCACCGAAACGAGCACTGCCGCGAGGACGATCAGGTAATTGCCGATCTTCAGCACGGCCTTTTGAAAATGGCTGACGGATTGCGCCTCCTGCGCCAGTTGTGCCGTCTTGCCGAAGTAGGTGTCGGCGCCCGTGGCATAGACCAGTGCGCCGATTTCACCACGACGCATGATGGAACCGGAAAATACCGCTTGGCCGGGTTTTCGCGTGGCGGGCAATGACTCGCCCGTCAGCGCGGACTGATCGACCGACACCTCGTCGCCGTCCAGCAAGCGCGCGTCGGCCGGCACGATGTCGCCCAGCCGCAGACGGATGACGTCGCCCGGCACCAGCTCACGCGCCGGCGGGTTGATCCACTTCCCATCCCGTTGGACCCTGGCCTTGATCGCCAGCTTCGCCTTCAGGGCAGCGATCTCGTTGCCCGCCTGGCGTTCCTCCCAGAATCCGACTATGGCGTTGGTAAACAGCAGAAGGAGGATGATGCCGAAGTCGGACCAATGCTGGGCCACCCCCGAAAGGATCACCGCCGCTTCAATCATCCACGGGATGGGACCCCAAAAGTAGCCGAGGAATTTCAGGAGCAGATTGGTCTTCTTTGATTTGAGCTCGTTGGGGCCATATTGCGCCAGCCGTTTCTTCGCCTCGGCATCGGTGAGGCCATCGGGCGACGAGTTCAATTTCTTCTCCACCTCCGCCATGGGCAAGGTTTTCAAATCGTCCTTCGCCGCGGGCTTCTGCCCGGGCTTATTATCGGTTGCGTGTTCGGGCGCCGTCATGGAATTATCCCGTGACCTTTCTATCGGGTTCGTTCATCGATCCGAAGCGATCACGCTTCGTGATGTCTTGATCTGGTTTACTTGGTTCTTCGGCAGCGGCGGATCAGGGTGTTCGTCGAGCTATCATGCTCGAGTTGGTTCTTGGCCCCGGTCTCAAGCTCGGGGATGATGCGCTCGGCGAGCACTTTCCCCAACTCGACGCCCCACTGGTCGAAGGAATCGATTTGCCAAATGGCGCCTTGCGTGAAAACACCGTGCTCGTAGAGCGCGACGAGCTTTCCCAATGCCGCGGGAGTCAAACGCTCCAGCAGAATCGTGCTCGAGGGGCGGTTGCCCTCGAAGGCGCGGTGCGGCGCTAGCCAACTTGGCGTTCCTTCGGCCTGAACCTCTTCCGATGTCTTTCCGAAGGCCAGCGCTTCCGCCTGGGCAAGAACATTGGCTAGCAGCAAGTCGTGATGACGGCCGAGCGGATTAAGCGTTTGAGTAAACGCGATAAAGTCACAGGGGATGATCTGGGTTCCTTGATGGATCAGTTGGTAGAACGAATGCTGGCCATTCGTGCCCGGCTCTCCCCAGTAGATCGGGCCTGTCTGGTAGTCGACTTCCGTTCCATCAAGCCTGACGTGCTTGCCATTGCTCTCCATGGTCAACTGCTGAAGGTAAGCCGGGAAGCGCTTCAGGTACTGCTCATACGGCAAGACCGCCACGGTCCGCGCACCGAAGAAGTTGTTGTGCCAAATAGCCAAAAGGCCCATCAGCACCGGCAGGTTTCGCTCGAAAGGAGCCGTGCGGAAATGCTCGTCCATCTGATGGAAACCGTCGAGCATCTCGCGAAAATGCGCCGGGCCGATGGCGATCATCGTGGAGAGCCCGATCGCCGAGTCCATCGAGTATCGGCCGCCAACCCAGTCCCAGAACGTGAACATGTTGGCGGTGTCGATGCCGAACTTCTTCACTTCTTCGGCGTTGGTCGACACGGCGACGAAATGCTTGGCGACCGCGGCGTCATGTTTCAAAGTCGCGAGACACCAGTCGCGCGCCGTGCGCGCGTTGGTCATGGTCTCCAGTGTCGTGAATGTCTTCGAAGACACGATAAACAGAGTCTCGGCGGCATCGAGATCGCGTGTCGCCTCGGCGAAATCGGCGCCATCGACGTTGGAAACGAAGTGAAAGCTCAATTCGCGCTGGCTGTAATAGCGCAAAGCCTCGTGGGCCATCACGGGTCCCAGGTCAGAACCGCCGATGCCGATATTGATGACATTTCGGATCGGCTTGCCGGTGTGGCCTTTCCACTCGCCCCCGCGCACTCGGTTTGAGAAGTCGGCCATTTTGTCGAGCACGGCATGCACTTGGGGAACCACGTTTTCGCCGTCCACGACGATGGATTGCCCTTGGGGAGGCGCAGGGCCACATGCAACACGGCCCGCTTTTCCGTGACGTTGATTTTCTCGCCGTGAAACATGGCGTTAATACGAGCCGTTAGGTCGGACTCCTTCGCCAATTGCAACAGCAGCGCGAGCGTCTCGTCCGTAATGCGTTGCTTGGAATAGTCGAGGTAAATGCCCACGGCCTCGACCGCCATGCGTTCCCCGCGGGCGGCGTCATCGGCGAAGAGTTTCCGCAGATGTAACTCGCGGATCTTCGAGTAGTGAACTTCGAGGGCCTTCCACGCCGCGCGTTTCGTGAGGGGGGCGATGGCTGTCATCCGGGTTCTCCCGCGGTTTGCGACGCGCTGGCGCCGGCTCGTATGATGGCCAGGAATGGTTCGGCATTTAGGCTGGCGCCGCCGACCAGGGCGCCATCGATGCCGTTGCCGCCAAGCAGCGCCGCGGCGTTCTCTGGTTTGACGCTGCCTCCGTACTGGATGACAAGCGCCGCGCCGATTGCTCATCAAAAATCCGACTAAAGCAGCGGCGAATGATGGTGTGCGAATCCCGCGCCTGCCGAGGCGTGGCGTGTTGTCCGTGCTCGCCGATCGCCCAGAGCGGCTCGTAGGCAAGGCTCAAGCGGGGCAACGTCGCGGCCGACACGCCGGCCAATCCCCGCGTGACTTGCAGGTCGAGCACCGTTTCGGTCTGGTTGGCCTTCCGTTGCTCCAGGGTCTCGCCGACGCAGAGGATCACGTGCAGGCCGGCGGCGAGGGCGAACCGAACCTTTTGGTTGATGAATGTATCGGATTCGCCCAGTTTTTGCCGCCGCTCGCTATGTCCGAGGATCACGTATTTGCAGCCGAGATCGAGGAGCATCGCGGGGCTTACCTCGCCGGTGAAAGCGCCCTCGTTTTCGGGAAAGAGATTTTGGGCCCCCAGCGCGACGCGGCTGTTCTTGAGAATCTCTCCAACAAGGGCGAGATAGGGAAACGGCGGACAAACCGCGACGGAAACGCCGTCTTGAATGTCCATGCCATCGGCAATGCCCTTGGCCAACTTTTCGGCCTCGGCCGTGTTGGTGTGCATCTTCCAGTTGCCGACGATGAATTTTCGACGCATGGCTGATTTCCGTTGGGTTGAGTCGTCGTGGAGACATGCGACGGAGCATCGGCGGCGCGGCTCCGCTCGCGCTACCGATCACGCTCCATCGCGGCCTTGTATTCGCCACGCCGAGCCGCCCTGTTGCAACGGGCACGATGAAACAGAGCTTGCTGCGCCGCCCGCGCGTTCGCCGCCTTGCCTTGCCAGACTTCCAGAGCCGGCTGTTGAATCGCGCGGGCAAACGAAAACGCCAACGCCCAGGGCATTCGCGACTTGAAGCGAACATTCATCGCGTTCAAGCGAGCCGATGCCAGCTCCGCGGACTGGCCGCCAGATAGAAAGGCGATCGCCGGAACGGCGGCGGGCACGGCTCGCAACATACAATGCACCGTGGCGTCGGCCACCTGGTCGACGGTTTCTTGCCCAGGGCAAGTCAGTCCAGGCAGCACCATGTTGGGCTTGAGGACCATGCCCTCGAGCATCACGCGCTGCGTGTAAAGCTGATCGAAAACCGTTCGCAGGACTTCTTCCGTGACCTCGCGACACCGCTGCATGGCATGGGCGCCGATCATGAGCACTTCCGGCTCGACGACAGGCACGATCCCAGCTTCCTGGCACAACCCGGCATAGCGAGCGAGCGCTTGCGCGTTGCCTTCGACGCACCCTCGGCTGGGAAGACCATCGCCCGGCGAAATCACCGCCCGCCACTTGGCGAAGCGGGCGCCCTTTTGAAAATACTCCTTGAGCCGGCCGCGCAATCCGTCGAGACCATCGGTGATCTTCTCGCCAGGATGAGCCGCGAGCTCCTTGGCGCCGATGTCGACTTTAATGCCGGGAATCACGCCGGCGTCTTGAAGGACTTTGACGAAGGAAGTCCCGTCTTTCTTTTTTTGCCAGAACGTCTCGTCATAGAGAATCGCGCCGCTGATGAATTCGCCGAGGCCGGGAGTGGTCATGATCAACTCCCGATAGTCGCGCCGGGCCTCTTCGGTCTGGGGAATGCCCAGTTTGGCGAAGCGCTTATTGCAGGTCGGGTTGCTTTCATCCATTGCCAGCAGCCCCTTGTCGTCGGCGACCAGCGCTCGCGCGGTGTCCGTGAGCTCTTGCGCAGTTCATGGGGTATTGCTCCATTTCCAGTTGCGGATTTCGGGCATGTCCTGACCGTGCTCGTCGATGTAATGCTTGTGCTCGATGAGCTTGTCCTGCATCTGTTGCTTTAGATAGGAGCCTTTCGAGCCCAAATGCGGCAGGCGTTCCACCACGTCTTGCACCAGGTGAAAGCGGTCCAAATCGTTCTGCACGCGCATATCGAAGGCCGTCGTGATCGTGCCTTCCTCCTTGTAACCTCGGACGTGCAGGTTGCGGTTGGCGCGGCGGTAGGTCAAGCGATGCACCAGGCCGGGGTAGCCATGAAAGGCGAAGACAACATGCTTGTCCTTGGTGAACAGCAGGTCGTAATCCGTTTCGCTCAATCCATGCGGGTGTTCGCTCTGGGGCTGCAGCTTCATGAGATCAACGACATTGATCACGCGAATCTTCAAGTCAGGCAGATGCTGACGAAGGATGGAAACGGCCGCCAGACTCTCCAGCGTGGGCGTGTCGCCACAACTGGCCATGACGATATCCGGTTCGGAGTTCTGATCGTTGCTGGCCCATTGCCAATGCCAATGCCTTCCGTGCAATGCACAATGGCCTGATCCATGGTCAGCCATTGCGGCAGAGGATGCTTCCCGGCCACGACCACGTTGACATAATTCCGACTGCGCAGGCAATGATCGAAGACCGATAGCAGGCAGTTGGCGTCCGGCGGGAGGTAGCAGCGGACGAACGTGGCTGTTTTGTTGACCACGTGATCGAGGAAGCCGGGATCCTGGTGCGTGAAGCCATTGTGATCCTGCTGCCAGACGTGAGAGGCGAGAATAAAGTTCAGCGACGAAATCTTGCGCCGCCAGGGTAGTTCCGATGTGACCTTCAGCCACTTGGCGTGCTGGCTGAACATCGAGTCGATGATGCGAATGAACGCCTCGTAGCTATTGAAGAGCCCGTGTCGGCCGGTGAGCAGATAGCCTTCGAGCCAACCCTCGCACTGATGCTCGCTGAGCATCGAATCCAACACTTGTCCGGCGGGGGCGAGGAACTCGTCGTTTTTGACTTCGCGAGCTTCCCACTGACGATTGGTGACTTCGAACACCGCGCCCAAGAGATTCGAGAGTGTTTCATCGGGACCGAACAGGCGGAAATTCCGCTGATCTTGATTCAATTTGGCCACGTCGCGCAAGAACTTGCCGAGCACGAGCGTGTCTTGGCCGTTGACGGCGCCCGGCGACGGCACATGGACCGCGTGCTGGTGGAAATCCGGCATGCGTAGATCTCGCAGCAGAATTCCGCCGTTGGCGTGCGGATTGGCGCCCATCCGCCGGTTGCCCTTCGGCGCCAGCTCGGCCAATTCCGCGTTCAGGCGGCCATTGGCGTCGAACAGCTCCTCGGCCTTGTAGCTTCGCATCCAGCTTTCAAGCTGCTGAATATGCTCCGGATGCTCGGGATCCACCAGGAGCGGCACCTGGTGCGCTCGGAAGGTCCCCTCGACTTGCAAGCCATCGACGAATTTTGGCCCCGTCCAGCCCTTGGGCGACTTCAGCACGATCATGGGCCAGCGCGGACGCGTGGCGTCGTTGTTGTGGCGGGCATTCTTTTGGATTTGCCGGATGTCCTCGATGGCCTTTTCCAAGGTGAAGGCCATGAGTTGATGCATTTTTTCCGGGTCGTGCCCCTCGACGAAGTGCGGCGTCCAGCCGCAGCCTTCGAAAAACCGTTCTAATTCTTCGTGCTCGATCCGGGCCAATACGGTCGGGTTGCTGATCTTGAAGCCATTGAGATGCAAAATCGGCAGCACGGCGCCGTCGGAAATTGGATTGAGAAACTTGTTCGACTGCCATGCGGTGGCCAAGGGACCGGTTTCCGACTCGCCGTCGCCAACGACGCAGGCGACGATCAACTCGGGATTGTCGAACGCGGCACCGAAGGCATGGCTGAGCGAGTAGCCCAACTCGCCGCCTTCGTGGATCGAACCGGGCGTCGTCGGCGCGACATGACTCGATATGCCGCCGGGAAACGAGAACTGCTTGAACAGTTTCTTCAGACCGGCTTCGTCCTGGCCGACGTTGGGATATATCTCGCTCCAGGTGCCTTCGAGGTAGACATTGCCCACGATCGCCGGGCCGCCGTGCCCGGGACCGGCGACGTAGAACATATCCAGGTCATATTTTTTGATGACCCGATTCAAATGCACGTAGATGAAGTTCTGACCGGGGGTCGTGCCCCAATGCGCGACCACCAGCGGTTTTACGTGCGACAGCTTCAGCGGTTCACGCAGCAGGGGGTTGTCATAGAGGTAGATCTGGCCGACCGAGAGATAATTGGCGGCCCGCCAATAGGCGTTGATCTTGCGAAGTAGATCGGGCGACAACGGTTTGTCCGATTTTTTCAGCTCCTGCATGTCCGCGGGAATGTTATCCAAAACTGCATTTTCAACCATCATGATTAAGCTCCCTTGCTCTTATGCACTCCACATCGTGCTTGTAATCGCTCATTTTCGTTCCCGTCAAAATGGTCTAACGCCTTTTGAAAAGCAGTGCTTCAAGAAAACGAAAAAAGCCGATGCGACAGAACGCTTTTGGCGTTCCGCCGCATCGGCTTACTAGTTAACGGGTCTTCCGGCTGTTGGCCGAATTACCCTTTATTTAGTCATCCGAAGACTTCAGATTAAACCGCGCGAGTCGAATATTCCAAGCTCGGGCACGGACATTATACGCCTCGGCGCCGGTGAAACAAGGAGACGTCCCAATCACCGGAGGCGCGGGAGCCGCGCGTCGCCGACGCGCTCCGGGCCGCGGCGTTTCCGCGGCTTCCCCGCGCCGGGCAGTGCGCGCCTTTACGATATCCCGCGCCAGGGAACATCGGCCAGACCCGCCGCTTGGTTCGCCCGCCGGGCCAAGACGAACAGTAAATCGCCCAGCCGATTCAGATATATCACCGCCCCGGGCGCGAGCGGCGGCGTGGCGTCGCGGGCCAATCGCACCACTTCGCGCTCCGCGCGGCGGCAGAGCGTGCGGGCCACATGCAACTGCGCGGCCGCCTTCGAGCCACCGGGCAGAATGAACTCCTTGAGCGGAGCCAGCAGCGATTCATGGTGATCGATGGCCTGCTCGATTTCGGCCGCCGCGGGTTCGGCGACCAGCGGTAGGCCATGTTTTTGCGGGTCGGGGGTCGCCAGTTGCGCGCCAAGATCGAACAACGTATGCTGGGCGCGCTCGACCACCGCGTCGAGGTCCGGCGGCAGGCCTTCGGCGCGAGCGAGCCCTAGTTGGGCGTTCAGCTCGTCGACCGTGCCATAGGCCTCGATCCGGGTCGAGTCTTTCGCCACGCGCGGGCCGCCGAAGAGCCCCGTGTCGCCGGCGTCGCCGGTTTTGGTGTAGATTTTCATCGATTTTCGCGTGGGATGTGCGGTGGGCGTCGGCGCCCGCCGGGCGGCGACGCGGTGATTCACGCGAACTTTTTCGCGTGTCCGGGAGTCGTTACCAAAAGAGCGGCAGCCGGCGGGCGTGTCGGAGTCGCAACCACCGGGCGCCGGGCTATAATAAATCGAATCGCCCTCGAACGCGAGTCGCCCGGCGTTTGGCCTGGAGCGTCGCGGTGCATCGAGCGGCAGTTTCCTCGGGGAGCTTGGATTCATGCGATTCGCCGTTTTGCCGCGACCGACCGCGGTTGCTTTTGGTCTGGCCATCGGTCTGGCCGCCGGATGGAGCGCTTGGTTGGGATCGTCGCCCCTGGCGCGGGCCGAGGATTCGGTCGAGAGCCGCTTTTTGAGCCATGTGCGGCAAGTGACCGATTCGGGCTACGTGAAGGCGGGCGAGGGCTATTTCTCGCCCGACGCCAAGCGAATCATGTATCAAGCCGTCACGCGCGAATACCCGTTCTACCAGATTTATTCGCAGGCGCTCCTCGAGGGACCCTCGGCGTCGGGCCCGGCGCGCATGATCAGCACCGGCCGCGGTCGCACCACCTGCAGCGCGTATCGACCCGATGGGAAGAAGATCATCTTCGCTTCGAGTCATTTGGACCCCATGTTGTCGCTGGTCGAAGAAGGCGAGCGCAAGCGGCAAGAAGACGACGCCCGGGCAGGTCGCCATCGCCGCTATCAATGGGACTTCGACCCCTGGATGGATATCTTCGAAGCCGATCCCGATGGGTCGAACCTCAAGCAACTCACCACCGCCAAGGGCTACGACGCCGAGGGCTCGTACTCGCCCGACGGGAAGCAGATCGTGTTTTGCAGCGATCGCGATGGCGACCCCGATATTTACGTGATGGACGCCGATGGCGGCAATGTGCGGCAACTCACCAACTCCGATGGCTACGATGGTGGTCCGTTTTTCTCGCCCGACGGGCGCTGGATCGTGTTTCGGAGCGATCGCAAGCAAAAGGAGTTCTTGCAGATTCACGTGATCGACGTGGAAGGCAAGCACGACACGGTGCTGACGGACAATGTGGGCGTGAACTGGGCTCCGTATTGGCATCCGAGCCAGCCGTATCTGATTTGGACCGGGGCGGATCATTCGGATCCGAAGACGCGGCCCAATTATGATCTGTGGTTGATGCGGTTCGGCATGACCGATGGCCACCCGGCGCCGGGGCCGATCACGCGCGTCACGGACCATGCGTCGGCCGATGTGCTGCCGGTATTTTCACCCAACGGCGATCGGTTGATGTGGACCAGCAACCGCGGCGACGACCACACGAGCCAGCTTTGGATCGCGGAGTTTGCCTTGCCGAAAGAATGATCGCCCACGTGTCTTGATCCCGCCCTCGCGTTGATTCGTTCGCGCGTCCCCCGAGTCGAGTGCCTGATGCTTGCTATTGTCGATTACGAGATGGGCAACCTGCGGAGCGTGCAAAAAGGATTTGCCAAGGTGGGCCATGAGGCGATCGTGACCAGCGATCCCGAGCTCTTGGCCCGCGCGCGTAAGATCGTGCTACCGGGCGTGGGCGCGTTTCCCGATGCGATGCGAGCGCTCGAGCGGCGGCGGCTCGTCGAGCCGATTCGCGCGGCGATCGCGGCCGGCAAGCCGTTTCTCGGCATTTGTCTCGGCTTGCAATTGCTCTTCGATGTCGGCCACGAAGGCGGGCGCCACGCGGGGCTGGGAATCTTGGCCGGCGAAGTCCGCAGGTTCGAGCTGCCGAGCGAATTCAAGGTGCCGCACATGGGCTGGAACGGATTGCAAATGCGCCATCGGCCCCCGATTCTGGAAGGACTTTCCGACAACGCCTATTGCTACTTCGTTCACTCGTATTATGTCGCGCCGCGCGATTCGGCCGTGATCGCCACCGAGACGGTCTATGGCGGTCCGTTTTGTTCGATGGTGTGGCGCGACAATCTCTTCGCCACGCAGTTTCATCCGGAAAAAAGCCAAGCCGACGGGCTGCGGATTCTCAAGAATTTCGCCGCGATGGCCTGATGGCCCGTTGAAATATTCAGCGGGCCGCCGAGCGAGCGACGTCGGGTGAATGCGTTCTGGTTTCCCGGGCGCCGATCATTGGACCAAGGTCGATTCGTCGACGACATTGCCATCGGAGCGCCCACCGAGATTGTTGAGCACCGTCGGCGAAATCGAGTACGACAACATTCGCACCGATCCGTCGCAGAAAGAAAAGTAGCTGCCGTTCAAGTGAGCACTGCCGAAGCTGCACGCGTAGGAGATGTTGACCGTGTCGGTAATAAACGGTTCGTTCGTCGAGCGGCAGATGTCGTTGTCGAAGCCGACATACATGTTTTCGTTATCCTGGGCGTCTTCGCCGTTCAGGTAATCCATCGGATTGAGATATTTTTCTCCGATGAGGATCGTGAACCCCAGGCCATCGGTCACATGATCGGGAGTGACCATGCTCTGCTGGAACGAAACTCCGTTCCAGGCGTTGAAATTCGTGGCGGCGGGCGTGGCGCCGCTCCAGGTGGGGCCGATTTGCGATCCCGTTTGACTGCCGCCGCCCGGTCCTCCGCCGTTTTGGCAATTGCCCGAGGAGCCGGCGTTGATGCCGTAATCCGTGCGGGCCAAATTCGAGGGCGCATTGGCGTAGTAGATCGCGACACCCGCGCTATTCAACGTATCGGCGGGGCGGCGACGCGTCGGGCAGTTGAGGTACGGAAGCGGCGTGGTGACCAGCGTGGTTCCGGCCGTGGTCTTCGCGGAGATATTTCCACCAGCGCCCAAGTCATGAAGCGCTTGCTGGTCTATATAGGGCAAGATGTTGTAGACCCAACCGCCGGGCTGTCCGACCCCATTGCCGCAGTCGGGATCTCCGATCCAGCACCAGCCCCAGCCCGAGGTTGGAATGCGGTTGCAGGCGCTCATGTGTTGCTGACACGCTTGCGCCAATTGACGCACGTTGTTTTCGCAATGGGCTTGGCGCGCCGACTCGCGAGCGCTTTGCAAGGCCGGCAGCAGCAGAGCCACCAAGATGCCGATGATCGTAATCACGACCAGCAGCTCGATGATCGTGAAGCCCGAGTTGCGCGATTGCATAATTCAGTCCAAGCGAGGGGCCGGGGAACAGGAAATGCGCGAACTCCAGCGCCCGCGTTTCTTGGCCGCGAAGTCAAGCTTACTGCCGCTACCGCCGACCGGCAACAGAGCAAATCCTCGGATTGCCGCCGCCCGCGCCGCCGCCGACGCTTGACGCTGAACGTGCGGCGGCGCTACGATTTGGCGGCGGCTACCAGCGCCCCCACATCGCGGGAAGGGCAGGGGAGCGCCATTTTCTCCTCGCTCTGTCGTTTTTCGCACAAGGATCGCGTTTCCACTCCATGGCTCCCTCGCCCCCCCGACAAAACACGCTTCCGGGTTTCGAGCCGGCCGATCTCGAGCCGCCCGCGGCTGCTCGCGGCTCGGCCGCCGCGGCGAGTCCCTTGGCGCCCGAGTCGGTTCCCGATTCGAACATGGCGGCGCCGCCGGATTCGGCGGCCGGGCCAGACGCGCCGGCCAATGATCCGCGCGGCAAGACGGTCTATGTCGTCGACGCGAATTCGCTGATCTTTCAAGTGTTTCACGGCATGCCCGAAATGACCGGCCCCCGCGGCGAGCCGGTGGCGGCGGTGCATGGATTCGTGCGGGACATTTTGTTTTTGCTCGAGTCGCGCCGTCCCGACTATTTATTTATCGCCTTCGATCGCCCCGAGCCGACATTTCGCCACGCGATCTACGACGCCTACAAAGCCACCCGCCGCGAGATGCCCGAAGATCTCAAGCCGCAGTTTCCGGCTATTCGACGCGTGCTCGACGCCTTCGGCGCGGCGGTGCTCGACATGCCGGGTTACGAGGCCGACGACATTCTCGCCAGCGTTGCTCATCAGGCCGAAATGCTCGGCGCGCATTGCTTTCTAGTAACCGCCGACAAGGATTGCCGCCAATTGCTCTCGGACCAAGTGCGAATGTTCAATATTCGCAAGAACGAAGTGTTCGACGCCTCGTCGCTGGCCGCCGACTGGGGTGTTGCGCCGCGGCAAGTGGTCGATTTTCAATCGCTCGTCGGCGATTCGGTGGACAATGTGCCCGGCGTGCCTGGCATTGGTCCCAAGACCGCTCAAGAGCTGCTCGCGAAGTTCGGCACGCTCGACGCGATCCTGGCCGGCGCCGAATCGTTGCCCAAGAGCAAACGCCGCGACAATCTCATTCAGTTTCGCGAGCAGGCGCTTATGAGCCGGCGGCTAGTGGCTCTCGACCGCTCGACGCCGGTTGCGATCGATTGGGCTGCCGGCCAAATGCGCCACGCCGACCCCGAGCAAGTGGCGGCGCTGTTCGCCGAGTTTGGTTTTCGCAACCTGGGCCAGCGATTGAAAACGCTCTACGACCGCGGCGCGGCCGAGCCCGGCGCTGCCGGCGCGATGCCCGCGAATCTGAACCGGCCGGTCGCCAGGCGCTTGCCGCGCGCCGCGTCGGGCAGCGAAGCCGCGCCGACCGCGCCGAGCGGCCGATTCCGGCGCCGCCCGCGCTTGACTACCGAATTGTCGACACCCCGGAAAAGCTCGAAGCGTTCATGAGCGTTTTTCGCGCCCAGCGGCGCTATGCGGTCGACACCGAGACCACGCATCTTTGGCCCCGCTGGGCCGAGATCGTCGGCTATTCGTTTTCGTGGGAAGACGGCGTCGCATGGTATTTGCCGGTGCGGGCGCCCGAGGGTGAACCGCGTCTCGATCCCGCCCTTGCGCTCGCGGCGCTGCGGCCATCGCTCGAGGACCCCACGATCGAAAAGGTCGGCCAGAATTTGAAGTACGACATGATCGTGCTCCTAGCGGCCGGCGTTCGCCTGGGGGGCGCCGCCTTCGACACCATGATCGCCAGCTATTTGCTCGACGCCGGCGAGCGCAACCACAATCTCGACGAGCTCGCGCTTCGCTATCTCGGCCACACGACCACCAAGATCAGCGAGCTGATTGGCTCGGGTCGCAATCAGCGGCGCATGGACGAAGTGCCGGTCGCGCGGATCGGCCACTATGCGGCCGAAGACGCCGATGTCACCTGGCGGTTGTGCGCTCCGCTGGCCGAGCGCTTGGCCGAGGACAATCTCACCGAACTGTTCGCCACATTGGAAATGCCGCTGGTCGAGGTGCTGGCCGACTTGGAATATTCGGGCCTCAAAGTCGACAATGGTCGACTGGCCGAACTGAGCAGCCGTTTCGGCGAACACATTGCCCGCGCCGAGAAAGAGATTTACGCGCTCGCCGGCCACGAATTCAACATCGGTTCGCCCAAGCAGTTGGCGCAAGTGCTGTTCGTCGAGCAGGGGTTGCCGATGCTCAAGAAGACCAAGACCGGCGGCAGCACCGACGCGGAAGTGCTCGAGGAGCTCGCGGCGCGGCATCCGCTGCCGGCGAAGGTGATGGAGTATCGGCAATACGCGAAACTCAAGAGCACCTATGTCGACGCCTTGCCGACGATGGCCCATCCCGCGACCGGCCGCGTCCACACGGCGCTGAATCAAGTCGTGGCGGCCACGGGTCGGCTCAGCTCGAGCGATCCCAATCTGCAAAACATTCCCATTCGCACCGAGAGCGGGCGCGAGATTCGCGCCGCGTTTGTTCCAGAGGCGCCGGGCTGGAAATTGCTGGCGGCCGATTATTCGCAGATCGAGCTCCGCGTGCTCGCGCATTTTTCGGAAGACGCCATTCTAGCGGAGTCGTTTGCCCGCGATGAAGACATTCATGCCCGCGTGGCGAGCGAGGTCTATAAAGTTTCGCTCGCCGAGGTGACGAGCGAGATGCGGCGCAACGCGAAAGCGGTGAACTTCGGCGTGATCTATGGCCAAAGCCCCTTTGGGCTTTCGAAACAACTGGGCATCGATCAGGGCGAGGCGGCGCGATTCATCAATGCGTATTTCGATCGCTATCCGGGCGTGGAGAAATTTCTGCAATCGGCTCTGGAGGATTGCGCGGCAAAAGGGTATGTTAGCACCATCCTCGGGCGACGGCGGGCAGTGCGCGGAGTGCGGCTCGACGCCGGTCGTCAGAGAAACCTACCAGAACGCACGGCCACGAACACGGTGATTCAGGGTTCGGCGGCCGATCTCATCAAATTGGCGATGATCAACATCCACCGCCGGCTTGCGTCGAGCAAGCTCGCGGCTCGCATGATTTTGCAGATTCACGATGAGTTATTGTTCGAGGTCGCGCCGCGCGATGTCGACGCCCTAGCCGCGCTGGTGCGCGATGAGATGTCGACTTCGCTCGCCTTGCGCGTGCCGCTCAAGGTCGATGTCAAAGTGGGCGACAATTGGGCGGACTGCGAGCCCTGGATTGATTCCTCGAAACATTGAAAATGTGGGCAAAAACACTTGTATTCGCCACCGGGACTGGACCCGGAAAGGCGGCGGGTGACAATATCGCAAGGCAAGCGACTCGTCGTTCGCTTTCGCGGTCGGTTCGGACTAAATTGAGCGATTGCGGGCGAGAACACGTCTTGCGTCCGAAAAAGCGCGACGCTTTTCGCGACTGGAGCCCCCGGGGCCTGCCTCGCGGGGAAGGGCGTGCCTTGTTGAAACACAGGTGTTTCTGTTTGTGGCGCCGATTCTGGGTCTCGTGGGTGGAATTTGCAGCGGCAAAACCTGGGTTGCCCGCGAGTTGGGCAAGCTGGGCGCTGCCGTGTTCGATGCCGATGAAGCCGGACACCGTGTTCTTGAGGATCCGGAGGTGATCGTCGCCCTCACGGGGCGCTGGGGTCGCGAAGTGCTCGACGACCGAGGACGGATCATTCGTCGGCGAGTGGCCGAGATCGTGTTTGCCTTGCCCCCCGCGGGACCGCCCGAATTATCGATTTTAGAAGCATGGACCCATCCGCGAATCGCTCGAATGTTGGCTGCCGAGATCGCGCGTTATCGGTCCGAAGGTCGGGCGCCGCTGTTTGTCCTAGACGCTCCGGTGATGTTTAAGGCCGGTTGGAACGGTTTTTGCGATTGGATCGTGTTCGTTGATGCCCCTAGGGACGTGCGTTTGGAACGCGCTCGTGCTCGGGGCTGGAGTGGCGCCGATTTTGAGCGTCGTGAGGCTGCGCAGGAATCGTTAGCGGCCAAGCAACAAGGCGCCGATTTTGTTTTGGATACCTCGGATTCGCGGGCTTCCTCGGTCGCTGCGGTTCGTGCGCTTTGGGAGCGAGTGGTCGGTCCGATCCCTGCCTCGTGAAGCATGTCTAGCACCCGGAAGGATCTATAGTACCCCGAAGGATATTGATTATTGGCCTTTCCGTTGGCCGCGGCGCAAATGGGCGCCGTGGTTGGGCGACGTACTGTCACCCCCCCATCGCGTGCGAACGGAATCCCGAGCCCCGTCTTTTCTCTCGATAACACTGCCCTCTCGATAACACTGCCCAAATTGTTTCGCACCCCGCCCGCCGTCGGCGCCTTCAGCGCGCCGCGAAATCTTCGCGCTTATCAGGAGCTCATTAAAATGTCGGAAACACGCGGCAGCACTCGTCTTAATCGCGGTGGCGACTCGCCCGGCAACGAGGTCGACTCGGACAGTCTCAATCTGGATCGCGAACCCCTGAGCCTGGCGGAAGAACTGGCAGCCGAAGCCGCGCAATTAGGCGACGATGCGCACGACCGCTATGAGCAGATCAAACAAGGCGATATTCATATCGCCGAGCTCCAGCGAATGACGATGCCGCAGCTTATCGATCAGGCCCGCAAGGAGAATCTGCAAGAAATCACCGGCATCAAGAAGCAGGACCTGATCTTCAAGATTCTCAAGGAACGGGTCAAACTCAACGGCCTCATGTTCGGCGAGGGGACGCTCGAAATCCTGCCCGACGGCTTTGGCTTTTTGCGGAGCCCCGACTACCACTATCTCTCCTGCCCCGACGACATCTATGTGTCACCGAGCCAAATTCGCCGGTTTGGGCTCCGCACCGGGGCGACCGTTTCGGGCCAAATTCGCCCGCCCAAGGAAAACGAACGCTACTTCGCGCTCCTGCGCGTCGAGGCGATCAACTATCAAGACCCCAATCAGCTCACCGAAAAGGTGTTTTTCGACGATCTCACGCCGCTGCATCCCGACACGCGCGTTGTGCTCGAAGTCCCCTCCGACGACGTGTCGATGCGCGTGATCGACATGATCGTGCCGATCGGATTCGGCCAGCGCGGGTTGATCGTGAGTCCGCCCCGGGCGGGCAAGACCATTCTCTTGCAGCAAATGGCCAAGAGCGTGCTCGCGAACCATCCGGAATGCTATGTGATCATGCTTCTGATCGACGAGCGCCCCGAAGAAGTCACCGACATGGAGCGGCAGGTCAAAGGTCCGAATTGCGAGGTGATCAGTTCCACGTTCGACGAGCCCTCGGCCCGGCATATTCAAGTGTCGGAAATGGTGATCGAGAAGGCCAAGCGCATGGTCGAATATGGCTACGATGTGGTGATCTTTCTCGATTCGATCACGCGGCTCGCCCGCGCTTGGAATTCCGAATGTCCGCATTCGGGCAAGATTCTCTCGGGCGGTGTCGACGCCAATGCCTTGCAGCGGCCGAAGCGATTCTTCGGCTCGGCCCGCAAGGTGGAGGAGGGCGGCTCGCTCACGATTCTCGCCACCGCGCTCGTCGAGACCGGCAGCAAGATGGACGAAGTGATCTTCGAGGAGTTCAAGGGCACCGGTAATCTCGAGATCGTGCTCGATCGAAAGCTGGTCGACAAGCGCATCTGGCCGGCGGTGGACATCGCGCGCAGCGGCACGCGTCGCGAGGAGATGCTGCTCGATCCGGAAGAGTACCGCCGCATCTGCGTGCTGCGGCGCGTGCTCACGGACATGAACGGCCCCGAGGCGATGGAATTTCTCACCCGCCGTTTGCAGAAGACCAAGACCAACGCCGAGTTTCTGATGAGCATGAACGCCAAGATGTCAGCGCCGGCGGCGTCGATGGCTGGGGCGGGGCGGCCGGAGTGTGCTGTCGCCAGGCGATGGCGTGTGGTAGAATCGGGCATGGCTCGCGTGTTTCGGCGCGACGCGAATTCGAGGCTTTCCCGCCGAGCTTTTCATGCCAAACGTCTTTCATCCAGACACCGGCCCCGTGGCGGGCAAGATCGGCATCGCCGTGTCGCGCTACAACGAATCGATCACCACGAAGCTGCTCGCCGGCGCCGTGGAAACGCTGGCAAGCCACGGCCTGGCCGACGACGCGATCGATGTCGCCTGGACACCCGGCGCTTTCGAGCTGCCGCTCGTGGCCGATCGCCTGGCTTCGAGCGGGCTGTATCGGGCCGTGATCGCGCTCGGCGCGGTGATTCGAGGCGAGACCTCGCACGATCGGCATATCAATCGCGCGGTGAGTCTCGCCCTCACCGAAATCGCCATGCGCTCCGGAACTCCGCTGCTGTTCGGCCTGCTCACCTGCGACACGCTCGAGCAGGCGATCCATCGCTCCGGCGGGGCCATGGGGAACAAGGGCAGCGAATGCGCGACCGCCGCGCTGGAAATGATTCGCTTGTTGGAACTGCTGCCGTGAGGCATGCGCGAGGCTCTCCCGAGTGCTCGCGATCGGTTTCCGCAAATTTACTTGAGACGCGCGTCACGCCGCGAAAGTGGCAAGACGCTGTTTTAAGCGGCACTGAAGTCCTCGGGGGGAAATGTTCATGGCCCGACGTAGTCGAGCACGCGAAGCCGCGCTCCAAGTGCTCTACGAAGACGATCTGAATCCGAGCCATGATCCGGGCACCTCGGATCGTTTTCTCCGCGCGCGGCTGCGCGATCAGGAATTGCTCGGCTTCGCCCAATCGCTGGTGGCCGGAGTGCGCCGCAACCGCGAGGAGCTCGACGCGCTGCTCAGCGCCACGGCCGACAATTGGAGTCTCGGCCGCATGGCCGCCACGGATCGCAACGTGCTCCGCCTGGGCGCTTTCGAAATTCGTCATACCGAAACCCCCAAGCCCGTGGCGATCAACGAAGCGGTCGAGTTGGCCAAGCGATTCGGCGCCCGGCAATCGGCCCAATTCGTCAACGGCATTCTCGACCGCATGGTCGCCGCGAGCCCCGAGCATCCGTCGGGCGACGTGGGCTGAACTCGCGGGCTCCCTTTTCGCGCCAATCCGCATTGCTTTAAGTAGGTGAGCATGGGTTTCTTCGATAAGATCAAACAAGGGCTTCGAAAGACGGCCCGGCTGCTGAATACCGACATCCGCGATCTGTTCCGCTCCGAAGGCCGTCTGGTCGACGACGCCTTTCTCGAAGAGCTCACCGCCGCGCTGATCCACACCGACATGGGAGTGCAAACCGCCAACGAAATCGTCGACGAGATTCGCGTCGCCTATCGGGCCCGGGTCGTCCACATGGCCGAAGTGCTCGCGCATGTGAAGCAGAAGCTCAAGGCACTGCTGGCGCAGGAGGATTCGCCGCTACGGTTCGCGAGCTCGGGGCCGACGGTCATCCTTGTTTCCGGAGTCAACGGCGCCGGCAAAACCACCTCGATCGCCAAACTCGCGCATATGCTCGTCGCCGACAAGAAGAAAGTAGTGCTGGGCGCCGCCGACACCTTTCGCGCCGCCGCAGTCGAGCAACTCACGATCTGGGCCGGGCGGCTGGGCGTCGAGATCGTGTCGGGACCTCCGGGCAGCGATCCGGCCAGCGTGGCGCATCGCGCGGTGGCGCGGGCGATCGAAGCGGGGGCCGATGTCTGTATCGTCGACACCGCCGGCCGGCTGCAAACCCAACAAAACCTCATGCAGCAACTCACCAAGATTCATCGGGTGCTCTCGAAGCAGATTCCCGAGGCGCCGCACGAAGCGCTCCTGGTGCTCGACGCCACCACGGGACAAAACGGCATCAGCCAGGCCAAGCACTTCACCGCCGCGGCGCCTTGCACCGGCATTGTGCTCGCCAAGCTCGATGGCACCGCCAAAGGCGGCGTGGTGGTGGCCATTCGCCGTCAAGTGGGACTGCCGGTGAAGTATGTGGGCGTGGGCGAGCAGCTCGGGGACTTGGCGCCCTTTCGGCCCGACGAATTCGTCGACGCCCTCTTCGCCGAAATGGCGGCGGCCCCGGCCTGACAGCCTGTCGAATTATTCGACTTCTCCGCAGTCGGCGCGTGGGCGTGGGCCGCGTGCATTCGAGCCCGCAAAGTCGGGTTATTTCCCCGGGTTTGCCGCGCGAGGGGAGTTCCAAAGAGCGAGATGGCGCCGCTTTTTTCGATCGGCCGGGCGCGGGCTTACGGAATCGCCAGCCCGGGCGCCCGTGAAAAGCGGGGGCTGAGTCTTTGCGTAGCCGGCGCCTTTTACCAAAAAACGAGCCGATTCGACGCGCGGCGGCTCGGCGGGCCGCCTTTACCGTCAACTCGTTTTGAGACACCGGTCGATAGCAATCGTGGTTGAGCAGATTGTGCGACGTTTTAAGGGCGGCGTTCGCGCGATCCGTTTGCCATTGGTGTCTTATCGTTGTCCAGGCGGTAGTGACGGAACCTACGAGCCACGCGTCAAGGATGGAGTAAAGGATTATGAAACTTTCCAAGTGGACGCTCATGAGCGCCCTCTGCAGCGCCCTCGGCGCCGGAAGTCGCTTTCGCGCAGACCGGGGCGCAGCAGCAATCGGGCGCCGTGCAGCGCACGGCGTTCGAGTACAGCAGCTACTATTCGCAAGAAGACTCGCCTCCGTCGCCCAGCGACGTGGCGCCCGCGCCCGCTCCGGCGGCGGCCGCTCCCGAGACCGCCGCGCCCGCCAGCGGCACGGCATGCGCTCCGGCTTGCGCTCCCGCCTGTGCGGCGGCGCCCGCCGGCGAGTGCTCGGAATGCAGCGACGATTGTCCCGAAGGGCACTGCATCGGCGGTCCTTTCGATCCTTGCTGCAAACTGACCGATCCCTGGAAACTCTTCGATTGCGAAGGTCTGAAGTGCCGCAATATCAACATTGCCGGCTATTCGGCCCAAAGCTTCACGGCCAACCCCCAGAATCCCGTCGGACCGCTTCAACGGTCCGTTGACCTGGACCGATCGGGCCAATGAATTCCAGATCAACCAGTTCCTGACCTATATCGAACGTCCGACCAACACCAACGGCTATGGTTGGGACTTCGGCGGACGGGCCGACGTGATGCTGGGCACCGACTATCGCTTCAACACGGAGTCGAACCTGGAAACCCGCACCCAGTTCACGAACCCCAAGGTCAGCACCGAGCGGTTCTACGGCGCCGCCTTCACCCAGTTCTACGGCGAAATCGCCCGGAACAACCTGAAGGTCAAAGTCGGGCACTTCTATAGCCCGGTCGGTTACGAAGGTGTGCAAACGGTCGGCAACTTCTTCACGACCCTGCCTTATACCTTCCAATACGGCGAACCGTTTACTCACACCGGCGCTTTGGCCACATGGACCGTCAATGAAAAATTGACCGTCGGCGCCGGCATCATGCGTGGTTGGGATAACTTCGGCAACAACAACCCTGGCGTCGGTTACCTCGGCACCCTCACACGCACGTTCGACGACAAGTCGAGCTTGGCGATCGTGCAAGTGCTCAGCCGCGAACCGAACCAGAACAACAACGTGAACATCGAAAACGGCTTCGGCCAGGGCACGAACAACGCCCACTCGATGCGTTACTTGCAAACGAACGTCTACAGCCGGCCGTTGAGCCGCATCAGCAGCAAGCTGAACTATGTGTATCAAACCGACTTCGGCTACCAGACCCAAGCCTTGGTCAACGACCGCAGCGCCAAGTACTACGGCATGAACCAGTACTTGTTCTACAAGGTCAGCGACACCTGGACCTGGGGTCTTCGCGGCGAATGGTTCCGCGATGAAGAAGGTTTCCGCGTCGGTGGTTTCGAGAGCTACACGCCGAATGGCTCGCTCCGCGGCTTGTCTGACAACCGCGCCGGCTACAACGGCACGTTCTACGAAATCACGCTCGGCGCCAACTGGAAGCCCAACGCCAACGGCGTGCTGCGTCCGATGATTCGCTTCGACTGGTTCCAAGGATCGCAAAGCGCCTTCAACAACCCGGGCTATTCGGCCGCGGCCGGCTCGGCGAGCGGTGGCGCCCCGTATGATGGCGGCTTGAAGAACCACCAGTTCATCTACGGTGGCGACTACGTGATCCTGTTCTAGTAACTCGCTCGTGGGTTCAACTCGCGATTCGGGCCGACAACGTCCCGCCCCTCGCGATTCCTTGAAGCCACTGCGGCTCGACATCGAGAAACCCTCTCACGTCCGGCGGCGCCAACCTGCAACCCAGGGCGGCGTCGCCGGACGTTGTCCATTGAGCCGCGAAGATTTCTTTCGCGTAAGTCTGGCCGAGGTCCAAACCGCTGGGCCGGCGCCCATTTCCAAAGAGCTCTCGCCGCAACTGCCATTCGCCACATGGCTTAAGTTCGCCGAATTGCCAGTTGCCTCGCGACGTTGAGCCCCCACTCTCCGGGGGAATCGCCGACGATATGCAACATTAAAAAGTCGAACTTTGCTTGATCCAAGCCCGCGCGGTAAAATAGAAGCGGGTCCAGGCAAGGTCTCACTTCTTTCGAAAGGGCGGTGTCTCATGAGTAAGGTTCTTTGGATGTCCGCATTTGCGGGCGCGTTTCTGTTGGCGGGTCAAAACATGGCATGGGCCGGCGATTGCAATTGCTGCGGTGGTGGCCAAGTGGCTGTCGCCGGCGCTCCGCATGCCACGCCCGACGCGGCGATGGCCCGAGCCCCCGTGTCCGGTCAGCGCGATTATTCGGTAGCGCCGCGCAACGCGAGCGCAGGGCGTGTATGCGGCGCCGAGAGGTCGGGCCTATTCCTATGGCCCGAGCAGCTTCCCGCCGGGATTCACGGCGTATGAAGACTCGGCGGCCCGGGCCTATAGCGGCACGGCTGCTTATCGTCCCGGTCAGGTGATGTTCACGTTCGGTCAACGTCCGGCCGCGGCCAGAGCCTTGGGCAACTACTAATCGCCTCGCGCGATTGGCCGTGCCTCGGGTTTTTCGCCGAGGAGTCAGGGTCCCAGGCAAGTAGACTAGAGCTCGCGGCCTGAAGGCGGCTCGCCGCGGTCTCTGGTCGAACTTGGGAACCTGAGTTGGAAATTCATCTTGGGCTATCTCTCCACTTGGAGCGGTAGCCCATTTTTTTGCCGCCTTAAATGCGCCGGCTGGGCACGCCGAACGAGCTACTTATCTCGAAGTTAGCGATCGGATCGATCGTGAATGCGATCGTTGCCCACGGCCACGGCGGTCGGTGCGTTTTTTCTGGGCAGGAGCCCAACCGGCGGCAGGGCAGGGCAGGGCGGTCGCAAAAAATTCTCTCGAGGTTTCAGGCAGTTTTTAAGCCTATTTTACATCTCCCGGCGCCGAACCTCGCTTGCCGCGGCTTGCTTGGCATGCGTCTTGCAATGCAACGTGTTTCAACGGAACACCACGGCGGGCTCGGTAACACGGCCCGGCAAGTGACACGGAAAAGTAGATGACCGTTGCGGAATTGTGCTAGCAATGCTGGCGTCGCCTGGGATTGAGATTCAGACGGCGCGAGCTGCATACATAGTCAATCACAACGCGGTGCACGTTGTGTGTGGAGGGTGGGAACGAGTACGGGGCGTCACGAGTTGATCGTCAGAGAGAGTTCTGGGGTTTCTCTCTGCCGGACTTCATTGACCGCTTGTGCCAGCGGCAACTCGTGGCGCCCCCGTCTCCCCCCGCGATCCGCGTAGCGCCGCTTCAGCGATTTTCACGAAACTTCGGCTCTTGCCTGGGCCCGAAGGATGTCCCGCGGCTTGGGTAGGTGCTCCGCCTAGCCTACCCAAGCCGGGGCTTTTTTTATGCTTTGATCCAAACTCTTTCCGGACCCAGCGCCGCCGGTTGCGAGCCGCCAAGCTCGCGGTTAGAGTAATGTTGATCTTGTTGCGGTCCTGTTCCATTCCTCGGCGGAGTCTTGGTTCGTGAAGTTGATTATCGCGATCATCCAGCCGACTCGGCTCGAAGCCGTCAAGACGGCGCTCACCGAAGTGGAAGTCGTTCGGCTCACGGTGATGGATGTACAGGGATTCGGCCGGCAAAAGGGACACACCGAGGTCTATCGCGGCCACGAGATTTCGGTGAACCTGCTCCGGAAAGTGCAGCTCCAGATCGCCGTGAACGACGCCTTCGTCGAGCCGACGATCAACGCCATCATCAAAGGCGGCCGCACCGGCAAGCAGGGCGAGATCGGCGACGGCAAAATCTTCGTGCTGCCGATGGACGACTGCATTCGCATCCGCACCGGCGAGCGCGGCAGCGAGGCGATCTAGTAGGCTGTTGAAATAATCAACAGGCTGCTAGCCCGCGATCCCCGCCATGTCGCCGCGGGGCAGGGCCCGCATTCCCGCCAGCCGGGCCGCCACTCGCGCCGCCTCAATGAGCCCCGTCGTTTCGGCCCGACCTTGCCACGCCAAGTCAAACGCCGTGCCATGCGCCACGCTGGTGCGCACGATCGGCAGGCCCAGGGTCACATTCACCGCCCGGTGCATCGCTAGCAGCTTGATGGCGATGTGCCCCTGATCGTGATACATGGCCACCACGGCGTCGAACGCGCCATTGCGCGCGTTGGCGATCAAGGTGTCGGCCGGCAGGGGGCCGTGCGCGTCGATGCCCTCGCGGCGCGCGAGTTCGACCGCCGGGCGAATGATTCGCGCCTCCTCATCGCCGAACAGCCCCTCTTCGCCGCCATGGGGATTCAGCGCCGCCACGCCCACGCGCGGCTCCGAGCCCTTGAGCCGCAGCATTACATCGCGGGCCAGTCGCTGCTTGACCAGCACCGCTTCGGTGGTGAGCGAGGCAAACACATCGCGCAGCGCCATGTGCAACGTGACATGCACGATCGCCAAACCCGTGGGCGAGCGCACTTGTTCTCCACCTCCCAGGTAGAGCATCATCGCGAAATCACGAACGCCCGAGAGTTCGGCGAGCAATTCCGTGTGGCCGGGATAATGATGGCCCGCCTGCCAAAGAGCCGCCTTGTGCAGCGGAGCGGTCACGAGGCCATCGATCCGCCCAGTCAGGGCGAGCTCCGCCGCCGTGCGCAAGGCTTGATAAGCCGCTTCACCGCCGCGTGCATCGATCTTGCCAGGCGGCGCCTCGAGTGCGCAGGCCGGCGCGCCGGTCAGGCAGGGGATGCAATCGGGCGCCGGCCGGGCATCTTCCACGATGCCGACCTCGCGCGTTCGCCGCGAAAGCCGATCAGTTGCATTGCCCGCCGCAGCACGCCGACATGCCCGATCACCACCGGCCGGCAGCAAGCCAGCAGCGCCGGATCGGACCAAGCCCCGACAATAGTCTCCGGCCCAACCCCGGCCGGATCGCCAAGCGTGAGCGCCAACAAAGGTCGCGAGTGGTTGTGCATGGGAGGAATTATAGCCACCGCGAACCCGCCGGGGCAGGGCAGGGGGGCATGAACCCATCGGACGCAATTTCTCGCGCCCCGGCTCGCGAACTCCTCGCACTCTGGGAAAGGGCAGGGTGAGGGGCCTTGGGCGAGAGCAGGGCAAGGGGAGAGGAACGGAAGAAGAAATAGGAAATAATCACCACGACGGACACGACGGCACGACGAGCAAAAGAAGAACGACGCGAACGACGCGAAGCGGACACGGGCGGCGGAAATTACCACGAAGGCACGAAGACACGAAGAAGACAGAAGAGGGAACAACGCAAGACGACACGACGCGGCGCGACGCGGCGCGACACGGCGCGACACGGCGGGCAGCGCTTGGGTTTGCCGCGTTATTGGGATGCGGCCGGGAGGGCTTCGTGGTCGTGAGACCGTGGGGCGTCTGAATGCGCGTCGTGGAGGCCGTGGTCATGGGGATGTTGCGAGTGGGGCGCCGCGGCGTCGAGGGCGTGCGCGTGGTCGTGCGGCTCGACAAACATCAGCAGCACCGCCAGCGCCACGCCGAGCAGGAGACACATTGAAAGTTTCACTCGGTCGTGGCTGTGAAAATGAAGCTCCGGCAAGAGATCGCTCGAAGCAATGCAAACAAACGCGCCGGCCGCGAACGCAAGCGCCGGACCGAGCACTCGCGAATCGTCGTCGGCCGAATGGAGGGCAAACGCATAAAACGCAATCACCCCGCACGGCGCCGCCAATGCGAAAAACAGATTGACGATATTGCAGCGCCACCGGGTATTGGCCGTGGCGGCCATGAGAGTGCCGACCGTGAGCGAATCGAGCGGCTTGTGGAGCACGATCGCCAGGAAGGTTCCCAGACCCGCGATCCGCAGCGAAGCATCGGATTGAAATTCGGCGTCGACCGCCGCCGCGAGCGCGATGCCCTCGACCACGCTGTGGATCGTCATGCCCACCGCGGCCCCGCTCCAAGAAAAGGTGGCATGCCGAAGCGACGCATGCCCCGAGTGGCCCGCCCCGCACGACGCCGCTTCGTCCGCATGGGCGCTATCATGGGCAAATTCGCCAGGGCGCCCGAGATCATGAACATGGCCTTCGGGACCATGATGGCAATGAATCGCTGGTTCGTCGCCGGGCGCGCCCAGCGGGTCGCTCTTCGCCGGGGCTTCATGGAGATGGAAATGAAAGAAGCGATCCAGGAAAAACATGAGCAGAAAGCCGCCCAGCATCCAGGCCATGGCCGGTTCCACTCCGTGCAACGCCTCGGCCGCGTGAGGCAGCAAGTGCAACAGCCCGACCCCGAGAATCACGCCCGAGACAAAGCTGATCGCCATTTCCAAATGCCGATGCGTCAGCCGCACGACGAGCGGCAAATAGCCGCCGACGAGCGACGCGACCACGATCGCGAGGCAGTAAAGCGTTAGAAGAATCACGAGGGTCATGCGTCGAACCGCGCGGGCCGCTAAAATGGGAAGTCGCAAGTATCGCGTGGGGCGCGGGCGGTGACAATCCCGCCCGGCATTTGCGGCCAAATACCCCCGGGTGGCGTCCCGCGCCTTTTTTCGATCGCGCCGAGACTTTCGATGATTGCGTGCGTTCAACGGGTGAGCGAGGCCAGCGTCGCGGTGGGCGGGGAGCGGTGCGCTGAAATCGGCCGCGGACTGCTGATCCTGCTCGGGGTGGCCGCCGACGACGACACCGCCGCGGCCGAGCGGTTGGCAGACAAGATCGCCGGGCTGCGGATTTTCGACGATGCCGAAGGCAAGATGAACTTGGCCCTGGCCGATGTCGCGGGCGCCGTGCTGGTCGTGAGTCAGTTCACCCTGCTGGGCGATGCGCAAGGGCCGGCGCCCCAGCTATGCCGCGGCCGCGATTCCCGAGCTTGCCGAGCGGCTTTACGAACAGTTCGTCGCGCGATTGCGCGCCGCTGGAGCGCCGGTCGCGACCGGACGGTTCCGACAACACATGTGCGTGGCCCTGGTGAACGATGGGCCAGTTACCCTGCTGCTTGACACGGCCGATTGGCGGACGTGAGAAACGCGCTACCGCATTCCGCCGCTCGGTTGGGGATACGCGCCGCCGGCGGGCTGCTGGGGCCAAGCGTTGCTGGCGCCACTGGCGTTGTTCACGTTCGCGTTGTTTGCCGCCGGCGCGGCGCCGGGCGCGTTTGTGGGCGGCGTGTAATGAAAAATCTTCCGCTCGACGAATCGCGCGATGCCGTCGACCGTGGCGTCTTGCCCCAGGGCGCCGCTATTGGTCATGTCGGCCGAGAAGTCGCTGTTGAGTGTTTGAGCCACGCCCTCGACGCCGCCCAGGTGATCCATCAATGTCGTGGCGACCATGTGCATCCTCTCGCCCTCCTTGCCGGAGTTGACCCAAATCGGGTCGTTGAGCGTGAGCAAGGTCGCGCCGACCGTGAGCGCGTAGGCGACCGAATTCGACCACCAGCACGGACACCAGAACTTGAGCGCCGTGCCAAATGAGCTTTTAAGCCGGGCATGGCGGAAGTCGATGCTCCAAATCTCGTCGAGAATCAAATGCGACAAGAAGCCGATCGAGATCGCGGCGCTCTTGAAATAGCGCGAGTGCAAGTCGCCGCTGCTGCAGATCAGGAATGCGAGCTCCGTGAAGATCAGCGCCACGGGAAAACTATGGAAGATGCCGCGATGCACGGTCCAGTGTTTGAGCATGTGCCCGATGCCGAACCGCACGAAGAGATAGATGCCCGCGCCGGCCAAGATCATCGACTCATGGGTCCAGCCCCAGCTGCGCATCCGATCGACGAGCATCATCGGAATCGCCGCCGCCGCCGCCGCGATGCTTTCGTGCATCGGCCGGCCCGGCCCACTATCCAGGTCGGGGAGCATGCCGGCGACGCTGCACAAGGTGGTGGCCAGCGCCGCGGTGGGCAGCGGCACATCGTAAAGCGTGAAGGCCGCGGCGCCGTAGCCAATGCCGAGCATCGTGCTCGCCGAAATGTGAATATGAAAGCCCGGCATCGGGGGCCCTTGACCGAAATCACGCCGCGGAAGATAAGAAACGGCGCCGAAAAGCAAAACACGCAAAATTTGACCGGCGCCTTGTACAACATTGTTCGCCCAGCGACAAGATCGACTCGCTCCCGCTGGCGATGCCAGCACGGGCCCACGGGCCCGGTGGGCGGGAATGGACTTCGTGCGCCGCGCGAGCTTGCTATACTCGCCGCCGCGTCGCCGGTGGTCGTGAGGCCCCGCGCCCGCAAGCCAGCAGCCGGTTGAAATATTCAACAGGCGAGGTTTAAAAATGCCACGGAGGCGTTTTTAGACAAACTGCTAGGAATCCCGCGAGACCGGAAGCGAGTCATGCAGAACTACGACATTGCAATGCTGGTGGTGCTCGCGGGCGCCACGATCTTCGGCGCCGTCAAAGGTCTGGCTTGGCAACTGGCGGCCTTGGGGTCGCTCGTGGCCAGTTACTTCGTGGCGTTGCATTTCAGTCCCGACCTCGCGGCGAGGATCGGCGGTCAGCCGCCTTGGAATCGGTTTGTCGCCATGGCGATTCTGTATGTGGGCGCCGGCGCGGCGATCTGGTTCGTGTTTCACTTGGTTTCCGGTTTTATGGATCGGCTGAAGCTGCGCGATTTCGACCGTCAGCTTGGCGCGCTGTTTGGCTGCGCCACGGCGGTGGTGCTTTGCGTGGTGCTCACATTTTTCGCCGTCACGCTCTCGGACCCGACCCGCGCGGCGGTGCTCGAATCGCGGAGCGGTTATGTGATCGCGGCGCTGCTCGACCGCGCCGACGGACTCATGCCGCGCGAACTCCATGAAGTGCTCGACCCGTACATGCATCGCCTGGAGCAAGAACTGAAGCCGGCGGGCGGCGCTCCGGCCGCTCCCCGGGCCGAGCTTCCCCCGCTGGCGCCTCCGCGCTGAGCCGAACTGGGCGCCGCCGGTGAATCGCTCGACGGCGAAGCACACACACGTTGGAGCGGCGGATCATGTGGACGGATAGGGCCAGGACGGATTGGGCCGGTGGCGAGCAACGTGATTCGGTCGGTCGGCGGCTGGAAAACGGGCGTGGGAAGAATCAGCGAATATTCCGGGAAAAACGGGCCTCGAACCGAACATAAGAAACATTATCGGACGTTGAGGGCGTGGTTCGGAATGCCCCGCGAATGCCCAGGCCCGAACACCCAGGCGGCCCGAACACCCAGGACCTTGTCCCAGTCTGCTGTTCATGGACGCTTAAGCTTCATGGTCTCCTAAGCTCCCTGGGAACGTCGACCAAGTGATTCGGCCGCTTTGAATCGATGGCCGACGGAACCGAAGCCGCCGCGCAGCTTGGCGGCGCAAAAACCTCGGCGGCAAAACCTCCGCGCCGCGCCCGATGTCGCCGTCGATGCGCCGGTCGGCGCACCGTCGCTACTCCCGTTTTCGCGAGTCCGGTTTTCGCGAGTTCGGTTTTCGGCGCGCCGCGGAGGACGCGCACCGGCGATCGTTCGCGTCGGGGATCGGCGGCCGGGGCGGCCGGGTTCCAATTTCCGTTCGGCAGGGGGCGCACACTCGGTCGATCGATCGCAACGCGGAATATGCTCGCCGACCGGCCGCGCCCGCCGAACCGGCGCTGCCCGCAATCGGCCGTCGTTGGCTATCGACTTTCGTGGTTCTTATAATCCTGGCGGTTGCGCGGAACGTGTCGCGCCGCCGTGCCTGGCGCCGCAATCGTGAAGGTCAATGAAAGAGAACGAATCATGGATACCAATCCCGATGATGCGCCTCGGAGCGCGAAGCGGCCGCCTCGGGAACCCGACATTTCCGAGCAGCGGATCGACTCGAGCGCTTGGACGACGTTTGTTTTCTCGCACCGCTCGGCACGATCGCAATCGGCCTGCTGGCGCCGTACGTAGCCATATTGGCGGCTTCGGCGTGGGCCTTTTTTGTGGAAGCCCATCTGTTGGACGGGATGTCGCGGGGGAGCCGCTTCAACGTCACGGAACTGCAAGACAGCGCTCGCCGCTTGCTCTTCATCGCGAAGATTCAATCGCTGGTCTCCGACGCTTGTTTGATCGTACTAATGGTGTGGCTGTACCGCGCCGACAAGAACTTGCGCGCGTTCGGCGTCGAGAAGCTCGACTATACTCCGGGCTGGGCGGTTGGCTGGTGGTTCGTGCCGGTTTTGAACCTCGTGCGACCTTATCAGGTGATGCGCGAAATTTGGTTGGCCAGCAATCCGGATTTCGTCGGCGATCGGCATGACCAGTGGCGCAAGGGACCGACCGGCAAATTCATTCTCATCTGGTGGCTAGCCACTTTAGTATGGATTTGTAGCGCCGTCGCCGTGGGCATTTACCAGTGCGCATGGTTGTTGGGAGGCAAGTTTCACGCGGCGTGGGTTTTAGAGCGAGGAAATGTCGAACACGCCTCCGAGTCATCGTTGCTGCAAACGGGCCTCGATCTGGCCGGAATCGCTTCCTGCATCATGCTCTGCGTGGTTATCTGGAGGATCGACAACCGACAACGCGCGGCGCATGCGAAAGTCGAGCGACTGATCGATGCCGCGGCGTAGCCCCTCGCCGTCGCTTCGAGCGCTCTCCCCTGCCCTGCTCCGTCAGGCCGCGATTGGCTCCGGCGCGTCAACGAAAACCAGAGCCTCGTTCGGCCGCCGTCGGATTTTCGACCCGAAAAGGTCCGCCGTTTTCGGAGCCGCGATGGAAGAATTCGCGCGGATTGCATAAAGGCGATCAAACCGGGCCGTGCCCCGGCCGCGCTCAACCGGCGATCGATTGCAATCAGATTTCGCGATCGTTACACTCCTAGTGCATTGTCACAATTGAAATGACGGGTTGGACTGGTTCCGTGGCGCCATGCCCACGGCCCTGCGTGGGCATGAGGACTCCGCGTGGCGCGGCCTCCTCTCATAGCTTCACACGGGGTTACCTCTCATTTCAGCCGTGACGAAGCACTAGCGGCTCGGCGCTTTTTTTAATGCCCGCCATTCGCGCCGCCGCTCGATCGCCTATTCCACCGCGCTTCTCGGGCGCGTCGAGTTCCAATCCAAGCGGTCCCTCGAATCATGAATCTCAATCCTTATGCGGGGCCCGAGGCGGAAATGGAAACCGCCGACCGTGGGATCGCGCCGAGTTCGTGGCGGCGGTTTCATTCACCGCGCATCCCCGGCGGGGCCACGATAGCGCTCATCGGCGTATTCATGATCGTGTTGCTCAATTCGGCTTGGGCGTGTTGGTCGCAGTCGCGGTTGGCGAAGCGAGTGTTGAATCGGGCTAAAGTGACCGAGGCACAAATTCTGGAGAACGATCAGCGCATGCGGCAACTGCGATTGGTTCGGATCGCCGTCTTTTGCACAACACTCGGCGTGTTCGTGTTCTGGCTCTTTCGCGCGCATGGGAATCTCCATTCATTCGGCGTAGAGCAGCTCCGGCTGCCGTCCGTGGTGGTCGCCGCGCTGTGCCTTATGCCGATTGTAAATCTGTATTGGCCTTACAGGGTGATATGCGACATTTGGAAGGCCAGCGACGTGGATTATATCGGCCCGCGCTCGGCGCGGTGGCGCAAAGCGCCGACGCATGAAATGTTTCTCGTTTGGTGGGTCTTCGAACTTGTGTGGGTGCTAGCTTCGTGGCTGATCCCGCCATTTCCCGGCCGGCACGTTTTTTGGCAGCACGGGGTGGAGCAGCTCCGCACGATATCGCAGTGGCAAATGGCCGTTGATCTCATCGGGCTTCCGTCGTGCGCGATGCTTTGTTTGATCGTGTTGTTGATCGACGAACGGCAATTCGAGGCTCGCGATCGAGCGCTCGCCTTGGTCGCGGAAGACATGTCATGATCGCGGCGTCGGGCGCCGCGATTCAGTCATCGAGCATGCCGATTCATGAAGGAGTTCCAACCTTGGATATCAATCCCTATGAAGCGCCGCGGAGCGCGAAACCGTCGCTGCCGGAAGTCGACTTTTCGGAGCACGCGGGCAACCCGATCATTTGGCCGCCGTTTATTTCCCCCCGCCGGCGCAGCGCGCTCGCGATCGGTCTCGCGGCCTTGTTCATGGTCGCGCTGGCGACTTCGGCCTTCGCGTATTACTCGCAAGTGCGGTTAGTTGGTCGGATCATGCAAGGGGCGAGTTTGGTCGCGGGAGAAGCCGAGCGACATGATCAATGGGTTGAAGGCATTCAGCGAATTCGAATGGTCGCTTATTATGCGATGATGTTTACGCTGCTTTCTTGGATTTATCGCGTTTGTAAGAACCTTCGTTCATTTGGCGCGGAGCGGCTCGACTACACGCCAGGCTGGGCGGTGGGATGGTATTTCGTGCCGTTCTTAAATATCGTGCGGCCTTACCAAGTGATGCGCGAGATCTGGCTGGCAAGCGACCCGGATTATGTCGGTGAGCAACCTTGGCGATGGAGAAAAGGGCGGACCAATAAGCTGATTCTCGTCGGATGGGTCGCCACGATCCTGTGGATATCCTCGAACATCATTTGCCAAACGCTTTCCACCATCGCGATGACGGAGCAGCCTTCGCCCCAAAAGCTGGCGCATCTCCATGAAGTGTCGGGCATGCAAGTCGTCATCGATTTGGCCGGCGTCATCTGTTTCGTGAATCTCTGCGTGATCATCTGGACGATCGACAAGCGACAAATGGCGGCGCATGCGAGAGTCGAGCAACTGATCGAGGCCAGGGCGTAGCAGTCCGCCGCCCTTTCGAGCGCCCCTCCCCTGCCATGCTCCGTCAGGCCGCGATTGGCTCCGCCGCGTCAACGGAAACAAGAGCCTCATTCGGCCGCCGCGGGCTTCACGAATTTGCGCAAGAAGTCGCGCACGAGCGGGTGAACGTGAACTCGTCGGTCTCCGGCGTCATGCGCAAAGGCGCTCCGATCCAGCTTTGGATCACGGTCTGGTCCGGCCGGCCATCGATCAGCGCATAGTCATAGCCTTGCTGCATGAGCGACACGTACCAGGTCGAATCGTCGGCCAGCCCGCGCTTGGCAAGCGCCGGGTAGCCCGCCGCCCAATAGATCAGGCCAAACGGCAATCTCCGCTGGCGGCAAAAGTGTTCGAGTTTTTTCACTTCTTGCCAGGAGCCGAGAGTGCGCACCGTGTAGTTGGCCCAATCCACGTCGAGCCGGTAGAAATCGAGCCCGCGCACATGGCGTTCGGCGAGCCGTTTATTCAGCTTTTCGATCCATTCGAAATGGTCGGCCAGCGGGATCGCGGGATAGGGTTCGATATCGCCGATGAGCAGATCGGGAAAATTGCGACGGGCGATTTCGATGAAGGCGACGGTCTCATCGAGCGCGAAGGCGTCGGTCTGGTTCATTTGCTTTCGCGCGGCGACAAACGGCTCATCCATGCACACGCTCGCAATCACGCCGCCGAGCCGGCCGACGCGATCCCAATGCGGGCACTCCAGGGTGAAGGTGCGCTCGCCGGTCTTGCCCCATGGCTTCACGGCGCCCACCTCGAGCTCGAGTTGAATGTTCCACTCGCGGAGTTTGGCGAAGTATTCGCGGAGCTCGTCGTCGGTGTAGTTCTTCAATTGAAGATCGGCGATCAGCAGCGTGTCCACGCGCGAGCGGGTCTCTTTCCAGTCGTCGGCATGGGCGAACAGCTCGCGAACCATGCGACCCTGTTCGAACGAGGGCGCTCCCAGCACCACGCGCGCGAAGTTCTTGCTTTTTGCTTCCGCGGCCGGCGCGGCTCGGCGCCGGGCTCCGCGGCGAACATGCTTCGAGCGGTAATCGAACGACCGAACCAACAACCGATCGCGACAAGCAGCGCAACGCAAAGGGCGCCGGCGCCCAAGGCGGAACATCGTCATGGGAATACCCGGCGGGATTTGGAGGAGGGATGGTTCGGCGCGGCGGGGCGCGCTTCCAGCGCTACCAGCGGCCGCGACCTTTCAAAACCATAATCCGGCCGGCGCCGCGGCTCAAGCGCTTTCCAAATACGCGCCCATGCGGCGAAATTTGTCGTAGCGGGCCGCGAGCAACTGGTCGATCGGAGTTCCGACCAGTTCGCGCAGGCATTTGACGAGATAGAGTTTGAGCCGGCTGGCCATCTGTTGGTGGTCGCGATGCGCGCCGCCGAGCGGCTCTTCGATCACATCGTCGAGCACTCCAAACTCCATGAGATCGCCGCTTCGCATGCGGAGCGCCTTGGCGGCCTGCTCGGCATAGCTATGGCTCTTCCACAAGATGCCGGCGCAGCCCTCGGGACTAATCACCGAATAGTAGGCATGCTCGAGCATCGCCACGCGATCGCCCACGCCAATGCCCAGCGCCCCGCCGGAGCCGCCCTCGCCGATCACCACGCAAATGATCGGCGTCGGCAGTCGCGACATCTCGAACATGTTTTGGGCAATCACCTGGGCCTGGCCGCGCTCCTCGGCGCCGATGCCCGGAAACGCGCCGGGCGTGTCGATGAAGCAGATCACGGGCAGGCCATATTTGGCGGCCAGTTTCATCTTACCCATCGCCTTGCGATATCCCTCGGGATGCGCGCAGCCGAAGTAGCAGGCCTTGCGCTCCTCGAGTGTTTTGCCTTTCTGATGGCCGATCACCATCACCTTGTGCTGGTCGAGCTTGGCGAAGCCGGCGCGCATCGCCCGATCGTCGCCAAAAAAGCGGTCGCCATGCAGCTCGACGAATTCGTCGAACACGAGGTCGAGATAATCGCTCGTCTTGGGCCGGTCGGTATGCCGGGCCACTTGCACGGTTTCCCACGGCTCGAGCTTCGCATACACGCGCCGCTTGGTCTCGGCCAACTCGCGCCGGGCGGCGCGCAGGGCCTCGTGCTTTTCGATGCTGCCATCGTCTCCCGATTCGAGCTTGCGAACGCGGGCCTCGAGTTCATCGATCGGGCGATCGAAGCCCAGATGCGGATTGGCGGTGGACATGAGCGGACAGGCCTCTCGCGGCAAAATGCAAAAACGAAAATCAACACGCGGTCATGGGACGGCGGCCCGGCCGCAATCGGGCACGCTGAATAACACTGGTAGCACGCCGGGCGTCGCCGCGTCAATGGCGCTGGCTCGGCAAGGCCGACGGATCTTCCTTGAAAATCTCGATTCGATTCCATTCGATCAGCACATCGTCCATCGAGGCCGGCCGGTTCTTGGGGTCCTTGGCCAGCATGCGCTTGACGAGGGCGGCGCAAGCATCGGTCACGTTGCGATTGCCGGCCTGCACCGAGGGGGGGCGCTTTTCGAATGCTTATTGAGCAGGTCGTTCGTGCTCACGCCCGTAAATGGAACCTTGCCGGTAAGCAACTCGTGCAACATGCAGCCGAAGCTATACAGGTCGGCCCTCGGATCGAGCGCCTGGCTGCGAATCTGTTCCGGCGACATATAACTCCGCGTGCCTTGCACGGCGGTGGCCTTGCCGCCCGGCAGTAGCTTCCAAATGCCATGTTTGGCGCGATGCGAGAGCGCGAAGTCGATCAGCTTGATCGAGCCATCGGCGGGCATCAGGAAGTTATCGGGCTTGATGTCGCGATGAATCCAATCCTTGGAATGAAAATAGGCCAGGCCCTCGATCGCCTCGCGCACAATGCGGCGCATTTCGGGAAACAGCCGCTCGACGCCCTGCTGAATCACCTGCTTCACATTCGGCGCCTGACACATTTCCATGGCCAAGTAGCACATGGTGCTGTCGAGGCCGAGATCGTAGATATGGATCACGCGCGGGTGGTCGAGTGTCTTGCCGACCGCGTATTCATTGCGCATGTAGCCGATTTCGACGCGGTCCTTGAGGTAATCATCCACCAGCACCTTGAGCGCCACGCGCTGGCTGGTGGAGTCGCGCATCGCTTCCCACACCTGGCAGGTCTTGCCGGTGCGGATCAAGTTGAGCAGTCGGTAAGAGCCGATGTATTGTTGAGCCGCGCGTGGCACGAATTACCGTTCCGGTCGGGTGGCGAATGGTCCCGTGGGCGAATTTCTCCATCTTATTCACGAGCCTCGGTCGGGTACAGTGCCCCCGGCCGCTTCCGGAGAGACTCCCTTGCCACGCAATATCTCGATATAAATCTCGCGCAGCCGCCAGGTCATCGTTTCGTGGCGAAATTGCGCGCTAAATCGCCGCCGGCCCTCGGCGCCCAAGCGCTGGCGCAGCGCCGGGTCCCCAGCCAGCCGCTCGATGAAGCCGGCGATCGACGCCATGTCGCCCGGAGGCGCCAAATAGCCGGTCACATCGGGCAGCACCACCTCGCGAGCGCCGTCGATGTCGTAGCTCACCACCGGCCGGCCGGCAAGCAGCGCTTGCGGCAGCACTCGGGCCAGCCCCTCGCGAAGACTGGTGTGAACCACGATGTCGGCCGCGGCCAAGAGCGCGGGAACTCGCTCCGGCCCAACGAGCCCCAGGAATCGCACTCGCTCTCCGAGCCCGCGCCGGGCCACGTCGCGCTCGAGCCGTCGGGCGAGCAGGCCATCGCCCACCAGCAGCAAGCGCGCTCGCTCGACGCGTTTCGCCACCTCGGCAAACGCGGCGAGCAGGTCGTCGTGTCCCTTGAGATGAAAGAGCCGCGCGATCTTGGCGATCACGAGATCCCCCTCGCGATATCCCAACTCCTCGCGCACCGGGGCGCGATACCGTTCGGCTTCGAGAAAGGGCTCGACTTCCATGCCGCTATAGACCGTGGTGAATTTGTCGGCCGGCGCCACGCCGGCGCGAACCAGTTGCTGGGTCATCGCGTCGGCCACGCTCACCAAGCGATCGCAGCGCCGGGCGGCGAAGCGCTCGCAGCGGCGAAAGAATTCTCGGGCCGGCGCGCTTTGATAAGGATGAAACGGCGCGCCGTGAACCGTGTGTACGATGGCCGGCACTTCAAGTCGACGCGCGGCGTAGCGTCCCAAGAGCCCGGCCTTGGCGCTGTGAGTATGCACGACATCGGGGCGAAATGGCGCAGCTCGCGCCGAATCGCGCGAAGGCTTTGCCAGTCGCGCCATGGATGGATCGCGCGGCCGAGCGATGGCACGATCGCCACGGGAATCTTGGCGGCGCGGGCCCGCTGGAGCAAGCTGCCCTCGGGGCCCGCGGGTGGGCCCGTGATCAGCAGCACTTGGTCGTTCCAAGCGTGCATTAGGTCTTCGCAGGTGAGTAGCGTATTTTCCTGGGCTCCGCCCAGAATCAGCCGGGTAATGATATGAGCAACGCGCATGGCGAAAAATTGTCGGTCAGCGGTTGTTCAGCAATTGTGGATCGCCGCTTGGCCCCCCTGCCCTGCCCTGCTGTCTCGAGCCTTTCGCGCGTGGTCGCCCGCGGCGTTCAGGCGCCAGGGTCGTTGTATTCGACGCACACCAGAAACAGCCCATGCCCGGGCGCCGTTTGGCCGGCGCGGCGGCGATCGACCGCGGCCAGCACATCGCCGGGCCAAATCTCCTCGCGTTCGCCGCGACCCACTTCGACCAGCGTGCCGACGATCGTGCGAACCATATTATAGAGAAAGCCATCGGCGGAAATCTCGAGCACGACGAAATCATCGCGCGGCGCCTGGCCGCGCTCGACCGAAATCGACTCGACGGTGCGCACGGATGTTTTCCGCGTCGAGCCGCGGGTCTCGAAGCTCGCGAAGTCGTGCCGGCCCACGAGCCGTTGCGCTGCCCGGTGCATGGCTTCGGCCTCGAGCCGGCTCCGCACCTGCCACGCATGGCCGCGGGAAAACACATCGGGCGCCCGGCCGTCGCGCAGCACATAGCGATAGGTTTTGCGCACCGCGTCGCGAATGGCGTGAAAGCCGGGCGGGGCTTCGCGGGCATCGACGACGGCCATATCGCGCGGCAGTTCGGCGTTGAGCGCGCGTTGCAAGGCGCCGGGCTCGAGTCGGGTGGAAATGGTGAAGCTCACCACTTGGCCCAGGGCATGCACGCCAGCGTCGGTCCGTCCGCTGGCCACGACGCGCGTGGCCGCGCCGGTGATCCGCTCCAGCGCGCGCTCGAGCGTGTCTTGCAACGTGACTCGCCCGGGCTGGAATTGCCAGCCGGCATAGGCGCCGCCATCGTAGGCCAGCGTGAGCTTGAAGGTGCGCGGCGGCGGCGGGTCAGCGGCGGGCATGGGCGAGCGTCGACTTGCCGGCGATCATGAGCTCCGCGATCTGCACCGCGTTGGTCGCCGCGCCCTTGCGCAGATTATCGCTCACGCACCAGAAGGCGAGACCATGGGGGCTCGAAAGGTCCTCGCGAATGCGGCCGATGAACACGTCGTCGCTACCCGAACAATCCAGCGGCATCGGATACTGCTTGGCGTCGAGATCGTCGACCACCGTGATGCCTGGCGCGGCGGCGAAAAGCTCGCGGGCCTCGCGGGCCGAAAGTTTCGTCTCGGTCTCGACCAGCAGGCTTTCGCTGTGGCAGTTCGACACCGGAACGCGAACGCATGTCGGGCACACCAGGATCGAATCGTCGCCCAATATCTTGCGGGTCTCGTGGACCATCTTCATTTCTTCCGACGTGTACCCTTCGTGCTTTGCCGAACCGATCTGCGGAATGAGGTTGAATGCAATCGGATGCGCGAAAATTTCATGCTGAAACGACTCTTGGGCCAGAGCCGCCTTCGTGCCCGACTCGAGTTCACGCGAACCGGCGAGCCCGGCGCCGCTCGTGGCCTGATAGGTGCTCACCACCACGCGCCGCACTCGCGCGGCGTCGTGCAGCGGCTTGAGCGCCACGACCATTTGCGTGGTCGAGCAATTCGGGCTGGCGATGATGCCTTGATGGGCGCCGATCGCTTCGGGATTCACCTCGGGCACCACCAGGGGCACTCGCGGGTCCATGCGCCAGTAGCCGCTCTCATCGACCACCACCGCGCCTCGCTCCACGGCCCAGGGGGCGAAATCTCGAGCCACTTCGTCGGGAGTGCTGCCGATGGCCAGATCGACGCCCTCGAACGCCTCGGGGCGCAGCGCTTCGATCGTGTACGACTTGCCGAGGAACTTGATCGTTTTGCCGGCGGAGCGCCCCGAGGCGATGAATTTGTAGTCGCGCACCGGCAGCGCGCGCTCGGCGAGCAGTTGCAGAATGATCGAGCCCACGGCGCCGGTAGCGCCCACGACGGCCAACGTATCGAACACGCGAGAATCTCCCTTTCGTAGTCGCCTCGGATTCGCGGCGCCCCCCTGCCCTCTCCGCCGTCTGGGTTGCAATGGCGGATGGCCCGCGGTGATCGCGCGAGGCCAAGCGGGTTCATGGCGATCGTATCGTTATTCCAACAATCTTCCAATCGTTGATCTGGACGATGCGTAATCCATCATTCTACGAAGATTCGTTAGCTGAATTCAACCGACGCTTGCGGCTATTTTTTTGATCCCTTGCGGCCGCGCTCCATGAGCAGATGGGGGGGCAATTTGACGAATTCCGGAACTGACGATGCTCCGAGACGCTCTTCGCATGGCGCCAAGACCGCTCACTTGGCGGCGCCGCGCCTGGAACGTCGAGGTCCTCAATCGGGGCGTGACAGCCGGTTGTCACCGCGAAAAAACTTTCCTTGCATTGAGCACGTGGTTTCTCACGATAGCCTTTTAGTAGTTCGCGAAGCGGCAACACCCCTGCTCCGCGTTGGGAGGCCGCAAAAGTAAAATTTATAGGACCATGTAATGATCCGTTTTAATCCGAGCCGCGATGCAAGCGCCCATGCATCGCGGTCTGATAGGGCTGACGCGTTCATTTCCCTCGGCGCGTCGGTTCAAAACACGATCGCGTCGCCTCCCGCGAATGCGCCGTGTGTCGACCCATCGTTGATTTCGGCTCGGATCGAAGAATACTTCGCCGGCGAGCCGTATCGCTTATTTCTGGCGGAACCGATCCCGGCGCCTGTACGGCAGGCGCCGTTTCGCGTGGACTCGGAACACTTGCTTGGCGCGGGGCGACCGGTCGGCGAAACTAGCCGCCCGACGCCGACGGTCGCTCCGGCCGCCAACCGGCTCAGTGTGATGGTCGTGCCTTGCTTGGAAGATGGCGACTTGGTGCTGGCGGTGCGATTTTCCGCCGCGAGCGGTTGCTGGAATCTCGAATTTCCTGGCTCCGACGATCACGACGAAGACGAAGGCTGGCTCGGCCCCGCCGAAAGCAGCTTGGCCGGGTGCGGACTCTTGACCGAGGACCGCATGACGATTTTAGGCGCACTGCGGCCTGATTTCCGCCAGCAGCCGCAATCACTCTTGGTGCTACTGGCTGACGATTGTCAGTGGATCACGCCCTCCGCGAACGACGCGGTTGAACCCCCGGCTGGTTTGGTCGCGGCGGCGCCGCGAGTGATCGACAAACTGGCCCGCGCGGGAAAAATCGAGTGCGCCCGCACACTCGCCGCGCTGCAATTGGCGCGAGACCGCATCTAACCAAGAAGCAGCGCCGGTTGAGGGCCTTGGGCGAGGCGATGGGCCTTTTGTCCGCGGCGACGCGCCAAAAAATCGCCGAGATCGCGTTTGTCTTGCCGCGTAATATGAAGATGATGGAGGCATTTGCCAGCAACGACAATTCGATCCGGATACGGCCGCCCTCGGTCGCGAGACGCCGGTGGGCGAAAAAAAGGCGCCGCGATGAACACCGAGCGCGAAAAGATGTTGGCCGGCGAGCTCTACGACCCGCGCGACGCCGAGTTGACTCGCGCCCGCTCACGCGCTCGCGAATTGTGCCGCGCGTTCAACGCATCGTCGGAAGCCGAATTTGCGATGCGGCGCGGGCTCTTGATCGCGCTGTTTGGCGCCGGAGGCGAGTCGGTGTCGGTCGAGCCGCCGTTTTACTGCGACTACGGCGCGAACATCGTGCTCGGCCAACGCGTGTTCTTCAATTTCAATTGCGTCGTGCTCGATGTGTGCCGGGTGGCGATCGGCGACTTCACGCTCTTGGGGCCCGGAGTGCAACTCTACGCCGCCACGCATCCGATGGCCGCCGCTCCGCGCCGGACCCATGAACTCGGCAAGCCGATCGAGATTGGCGCCGATGTTTGGATCGGAGGCGGGGCCATCGTGTGTCCCGGAGTGTCGATCGGCCCGAAGAGCGTGATCGGGGCCGGCAGCGTGGTCACGCGCGACATTCCCGCCGGGGTCTTTGCCGCGGGCTCTCCCTGCCGGGTGGTGCGTGAGCTACCCGAGTCGGCCACCGGCGACTAAGGAACTGGCGCCGTTGCGGCGAACTCAGGGCTTGCCGATCGCGTAGAGCGCCTTGAAGGTGCGCAGGTAAATGCGGCCATTGGAGATCGCCGGCGAGCTGCTGGTCGGCTCGTTGAGCGAATTGCTGGCCAGGATCTCGAATTCCGGGCCGGCTTTCACCACCGTGGTCGTGCCGTCGCGGGCCGTGAGATACACCTTGCCGTCGGCATACACGGGCGAGGCTCGGTGGCGGTCGGCATGGCCGCGCTTTTGATAAAGCTCCTTGCCGGTCATCGACTCGAGGCAGAGCAGCGTGCCATTTTCGCGGCAAAGATACGCCAAGCCCTCGTGAATCAGCGGCGAGGGCACATCGGGCGTGTCGTGCGGTCGCTGCCAGAGATGGCCTTCCTCGCGGCCGGTGATGTCGCCCTTGTTGTTGGGCGAGAGCCCGAACACGGGGCCGTTCTTGGCCGAGGGCACGATAATCACTCCCGGCGCCGCCACCGGCGAGGCCACCAGCCGGAGCGTGTTGTTGTAGTTGCCCTTGGGGTTCAATCCGCCGCAGCGCCAGATTTCGGCGCCGGAATCCAGACGATGGGCCACGATATAGTCGGCGCCGTGCGTGAGCAGCATCGCGTCGGACCCTTCGCGATAGATAATCGGCGAAGCATACGAATGCTCGCATTCGGCCCGGGCATCGCTCGGACGGACCACCTTCCAGATTTCCTTGCCGGTCGTGGCATTGAGACACACCACCCCCGCCCCGCCGCTATGTATGATTTGCAAGTACAGTCGATCCTTGTCGAGCACCGGAGTCGAGGTCATGCCGAACTGGATATCGAACTTGCCGTAGCGATCTTGCAGGTTGAAGTTCCATTTTGGTTTGCCGGCCACGGTAAAGCAGGCGAGCTCGCCGGTGCCCATCAGGGCCCAGACATGCTTGCCATCGGTCGAGGGCGAGGGGCTTGCCGAGTTGCCTTCGTCGCCACGCACGTCGTGATTGCCCTCGCCCATGGCCCGCTGCCAACGCTGCTTGCCATCGACGCCCACGCAGATGAGTTTGAGCTGATCGCCATCGGCGGTGGTGAGAAAGATATTGTCGTCCCACACGACCGGCGTGGCCCCGGCCGCTCCGGGCAGTGGCAGTCGCCAGGCGATATTTTCCGAACTCGACCAGCTCGTGGGCAGGTTCGTTTCCGAGCTCACGCCGTTGAGCTTCGAATTTCGCCACTGCGGCCAATTCTCGGCCCGAGCCACGGCCACGAGTCCCATCGTCGAAGCAAACAGCGCGGTCCAGACCCAAGTCGGCGCTAGCCCTCGGCCAAGAGACCGCCGCCGAGCGGAGCTTAAATTTCGCGTTTCGAAGATTCGCATGGCAATCACGATTCCCGGGAACATGCGGTTGCTAAAACACTCAGTGTGGCGGGCAGCCGAATTGGTTCCCAGTCTGCCTGAATCGCCGGGCTCGGTCAACGGTCGAAATCCGTGGGTCCCCTGCCCTGCCCTGCCATCGCGGTCATCGTTTTGGCCTGCCCGCAGTCTTGTCGCGCAAGCCGTCGGATTGGCCACGATCGTTCGGGGCGACTAGAATAAGATGGCGCGGTCTCCCTAGGTTCGATCGACTCCGTTCGACGCTTGCCACCGGCCCTGCATGAAAATTTCGGCGCTTCCGCAGCTTTATCGCAATCTGAACCGCTGGCGCGAGATTATTGCGATCTTGAGCAAGTATGGGCTCGCCGATTGGATCAGCAACGCCGAGCTTGACTTCGCCAAGGGCCTGCTCAAGGATCGCGGCGGCGAAAGCCTGGCCCGGCTCACCCGCGAGACCCGCATTCGGCTGGCGATCATCGAACTGGGGCCGGCCTTCATCAAGCTCGGGCAAATCCTGAGCACAAGGCCCGATCTCGTGGGCCTGGATCTCGCTGGCGAGCTGCGTCAGTTGCAAACCAAGGTGCCGCCCGACGCCCCGGCGATTGCCCGCGAGATTGTCGAAAGCGAGCTCGGCCAGCCGATCGAAGCGCTGTTTAGCGAATATGAACCCGAACCGTTTGCCTCGGCGTCGATTGGGCAAGTGCATCGGGCGCGGCTTGCCAGCGGCGAGGCGGTGGTGATCAAAGTGCAGCGGGCCGGCATCGAAGACGGCATTCGTGTCGACCTCGAAATTCTGGCAGCCTTGGCGCAGATGGCGGAGAAGCTGCCGGAGTTCGCCAATTATCGCCCCACGGCCACGGCCGGCGAGTTTTCGCGAATGCTGCTGCGCGAGCTCGACTTTAGTCGCGAAGCGAGGCATCTCGAACAGTTTGCCAAGGCGCTGGCCGATCAGCCGGCGGTGCAAATTCCGCGCGTGTACATGCAATTCTCCACCATGCGCGTGCTGACCATGGAGCGACTCGAGGGCGCCATGCTGGCCGATTGCCGGCGGAACAGCGATCCGCGCTTCGACCTCGAGGAAATCGCCCGCCGCGGCGCCGATCTTTATCTCGAAATGATTTTCGTGCATGGCCTGTACCATGCCGATCCGCACCCGGGCAATCTGGTGCTGCTCGAAGGCAATCGCATCGGACTGCTCGATTTCGGCATGATCGGCCGGCTCGATGAGCAACTGCGCGAAGATGTCGAGGAGATGCTGCTGGCCGTGGTGGATCAAGACCCGGAGTTTCTCACCTCGTTGATTGTGCGAGTCGGTTCGCCGCCGGCCGATCTGGATCAAGACGGCTTGAGTCTCGACGTCGCCGACTTCGTGTCGCATTATGCGCGCAGTCGCTCGCCGACTTCGACTTGAGTGGAGGCGCTCAATGAGATGACCGAGATGATCCGCCGCTACCGGATCATGCTGCCGCCGCGGCTGGCGATGCTGATCAAGGTGTTGGTGATGCTCGAGGGCACATCGCGGCTGCTCTGGCCGAACTTCAGCTTGCTCGAGGTCATGGCGCCGTATCGCCGCAAGATGATGCGCCGGCGTCTATCGCCCTGGCGCCGCTGGCGAAAGCTGCGCCGCGTGTATGGCGAGCTGGAGCGAGTGGCGCAGGTCTTGCCGCGGCACTTGGGCGAAATTCTTCGGCAGATTCAAAACGGGCAATTCGATGTGCATTTGGACCATCGCGGGCTCGAACCCTCGGTGAATCGCCTGGTGCTCGGCATGCTTTCCAGCTCGCTGTTTCTCGGATCGAGCCTGCTGCTGAGCCACAATGTGCCCCCGGTGGCCGGCGGAGTGTCGGTTTCCGGCATCGCCGGCATGGCGCTCAGTCTGACGCTTGGCGTGCGAGTGCTACGGGCGATCACGAACTCGGGGCGCCTCGACCGGCGGAAGTAAGGGACGAGGCCCGCGGACGCCGCGTTCGCGCGGCGACTCGGCCTGTTGATTGTTTTCAACAGGCCGCTAGTGCTTTGTCACGGCTGAAATGATAGGCAACCCCGTGTGAAGCTATGAGAGGAGGCCGCGCCACGCGGAGTCCTCATGCCGACGCAGGGCCGTGGGCATGGCGCCACGGAACCAATCCAACCCGTCATTTCAATTGTGACAATGCACTAGGCGGCGTCGCGATGCCGGTTGGGTTCGTCGCTGGGCGAAGCGGGCTCGGACTCCGAGCCGGGCAGTTCGGCCAAGCGAGGGCTCGCGGGCGATGCCGCTGCGATGGCGGCCGGCTGCGGAATCACCACTCCCTGCTCGGCGAGCGCGAGCAGAATACGGCGGTCGAGCTCCTCAAGCTGCCGGAGCACGGCGTCTTGGCGGGCTTCGATTTCGGCCGGGGTGGGGGTGCGCTGGCTCGATGCGTTCATCAAGAGATTTTGACCGAACGAGGAATGTGTATTTGTCGGAACGCGCCCATTGGAGCGCCGCGGCCTTTCCCCACTCTGATCGGCCGCTGCCCGCGGGCGGCTGCATCGCCGGAAGGCGAGCCGTTAGAGTCTGCCGGCGCGGGGGGAAAATCGCCGGGGATTCGCGCCGCGGGCCCGGGAATTGGCTGGCCGTGGCCCTGGCGCCGAGCCGATGGGGCCACGAGAGGCGATGGAACCGCCGGCGCCGGCAAAAAAATTTGCTAGCGGCGCTCGTAACCTTCCGTAGACAGGCGGCGGCGGCGATCGCTAGAATACTTGATTCTCTCTCGCGAGCGGCGGCGGAGACGAACTGCGACGCCTTGGCGTCGCGCTCGGGTTTTTATTTCGCCGACAATCCCCAAAACATTAGGAGGAGCCCCGTGTGGTCAAGTTGAATGTGCGAGATCGGGAATCGATTCAGGAAGCAGTTCGCCGATTCCGCAAGCTTGTCGAGCGCAGCGGCATTAAGAAGGAAATGCGTCGCCGCGAATATTATGAAAAGCCGAGCGAGACTCGCCGCCGCGCCCGTCTGCGGGCCGAACGCCGTGGCCGCCGAGCCCGATTGGGCCCCGCCTGAGCGCTGGCCAGCCTTTTTCTATCCCGTTTTACCCGCGATCGCCCGCCGCGCCCATGGCGCCGCGCGTCGACGCATCGCGCGGGGTTTTTGTTCATCCGTTCTTGAGCCGGTCGCGGTCATCGCTTCGCGCTCGTTCATTGCTTCGCGCGCGGTCATCGCTTCGCGCTTGTCTGCTTCGCCAAATGTCAGCTTCGCCAATCGAGGCCCAGGTCGAGCCATGCGGCGGCGTGGGTGATCGCGCCCACGCTCACGCGCTCGACGCCCGTTCGCGCGATCTGGCCAATGGTGTCGAGCGTCACCCCGCCCGAGGCTTCGAGTTCGGTCGCCTTGCCGCTGGCGTTGCGCAGGGCTACGGCGGCGCGAAGTTCGTCGAGGCTCATGTTGTCGAGCAGCACGATGTCGGGCTCGGCCGCCAGGGCATCGCGAAGTTGATCGAGCGTGTCGACCTCGACCTCGACGATCATCGGCGCCCCCCCCTGCCCTGCCCCTCGCCGCTCATCCCCGCCCGATCCGTCCGCTACGGGCGCTTTGCCGGCGCCGGGCGCGTTTTTCACCGCGGATTCGCGTAAGAATTCACGGGCTCGAATCACCGCCTGGGCCGGCGACATTGCTCGGCCGGCTTTCGCCGCTTCGGACTGAGTTGCCCCAGCCGGCGCTGCTCCCGACACCGGCCCGGCGCCGACCAAGGCCAAGTGGTTGTCTTTGATGAGCACCGCGTCGAATAGCCCGGTGCGGTGATTGCATGCGCCGCCCATGCGGGCCGCATATTTCTCCAGCCGCCGCCAGCCGGGCGTTGTCTTGCGGGTGTCGTAGATCCGGGCGCCGGAGCCGGCAATCGCCTGCACATAGCGCGCCGCCAAACTGGCGATGCCCGACAGCCGCGAGAGCATATTGAGCAGTGGCCGTTCGGCGGCGAGCAGCGATCGGGCCGGTCCGCCGATCGTGGCGAGCGTTTGGCCGGCGGAAACCTTCGCGCCATCTTCTACCCGCGGGATCCACGTTAGTCGCGAGTCGATTTCCTCGAGCACCAAGCGTGCCGCCGGCATCCCGGCCACGACCCCGTCGCGCCGCGCCACGACATCGGCCGTGCCCAGGGTCTCGGGCTCGATGAGAGCCACGGTGGTCCAGTCCCATTGTCGCTCGAGGTCTTCGCGCACCGCGAGGCGAATCAATTGCCGGGTATCGTCTTCGAGGGCGGCGTTCCAGGAGATTTGCGTGAAGTCAGGCGGCATGGCGAAAAACGGGCGAGTTGCGGGGAGCGAGGCGGCGCGGCGCCGCCGGGCGGGAGAAGCGCGAGGTTGTTCGATGCCCCAAGTATAGATGGCGTTTGCCCGTTTTTGAAACGTGCAAAACGCGCGCTGGTGTTTAAAAAAGCCGATTTCGCGGCGGTTCATTACCTTCTCGTCAGATCGGACTCGCGCCGCGACGCGTTGCCGCTCACGACGGGTTAGATCGTTTAGGCAACCGCGATCCGTGATCGCGCCGGGCAAAAACGCAACAGACTCCAAGCGGAGCCGGCCCGAGCGCGAGCGGCGTCGCGCGAAGAGAAGGGGTATTCGTCATGCCATGGCGAAGCTTTGCAATTCCCTTGTTGGCGGCGATCTTACTTGTGCCCACGGCGACGGCTTCGGCGCGGCGCGGCAATCCGGTGGGCGTCGCGGGCAATCGTTTCGCGCGGCAGCATCCGCGGCGCGATGAAGTGAATATGCGTGTCGCACGGCAGCGATACCGCATTGCCGAAGGCGTCGACCGGGGCAAGCTCTCGCCGGCGCAAGCCCGTCAACTCGAAGCAAACGACAACGCGATCAAGCGGCAGGAACACGCCGATGTGCGGGCCAATGGCGGCTTCCTGACCCGCGGCGAAGACCGGCAACTCAACCAAGAAGAAAACGCCAACAGCAAAATGATCCGGGCCGATAAACACCCGGCGCCGAAATGAACCATGCCGGTTCGGCGCGGCAGCCTGATGAAATATTCAACAGGCTGTTAAGGCGGCGATTGCCCGCGATAGCTCTCGCGAGATTCCTCCCGGGGACTCGATACTGCTACTCCGCCGCCACGTCTCGATCGGCCATCGTGAGGTCGACGCCGAACGCGGTCGCAATTGCATCGAGCTTCTCGCGAACTTCTTCCGCGATTTCCGCGGGCATCATCTGCTCGGCGATGCGATAATACTCGTTTTTTGAAATGCCGATGTCCGCCGCCGCGAAATATTCGGGTAATAGAGTTTTGCTGGCCGGCGTTCGCTCCAGGTAATCGTGCGAGGCTACTGGCTTGCGATAAACAGCGGGAGGCAGGGCATCGCGGAGAAACTTTTCCGCGGCGCTCGCAGCAACTCCGGAACTTTGTCCGACTCAAGAAAACGAGCCAGCGCGACGGGATGCACAAGGTAGCTTTCGACCTCGTAGCGACGCCAACGGCCGATCTCCAGGCCGCCGCCCTGAAGTTCTCGGTCCGGCAAATCTCGATTGTCACCATCAAGTAGCAGGTAACCGTTGAGTTCCGGACGGATTGCGCATCGCGAAGAAATGCGCCTTGGCCTCCCTCGGATTGCGACCTTGATTATTGTGCCACAAGGGCCGATTCATGAACCATTGGGTATACAGCGGGTGTTCGAGGGCCTTGGCGAAGGCCTGAAGCAAGTCGAAATCCGACTGCCCTTCAAGATACAGAACGCCACTCGCATGATCGGCGAGAAGCAAGTCGACGGCGGTTAGTCGCTTGAGTGCCTCACGCACCTGATCACGTTCCGTGTCGTTCAACAGTGGGTGGGGATCGCCATAAAATGAGATAATATCGCGTGGGCTGGTCGAATCGATCAGCACTTCGGAGTGCGTTGCAATAATTACTTGGCAGCGACGTTCCGACGCCAGCGACCGTAAGCGATCGTAAATTTGCTTCTGCAAGATGACATGGAGATGAGCATCCGGCTCGTCCAACAGCAGCACGGTCGCGCAGCGCGCATATATGAACCCCAGCAACGTCAGCACTTGCAGGAATCCGCTTCCCGCGGTCGCGATGTCGAGTTCCGGCAGCCCGCCCTTGCCTTTGCCTCCAGGAACACCGGACAGGTAACGGCAGAGAATGAACGGCCGCCCCTCGTACTCGGGCGCAAGAAGCCGAACCTTGAAAATTCGTTCGATCTCGCCCGTCAACTCGTTCCATTCGCTCGGGTTCGTTTTGTGAACATCGAGCAATAAGTTTCGCAGAATGTCGCCGGGTTTGCCCTGTCCGGTCAGCACATCTTGGTATTCGCGATCGTAGCGAGTTTCTTCGGGGCCGATGCCCGAGAATGGGGGCACATGCACAATGGATAGGTCCTGTGCAGCCTTCGGCAGATCGTCGAGGTGCTCCGGCTGCGGCTTGACATAGATTAGCTCAGTATTTTGGTAGCGAAATTCAAAACCCAACTTCCACGGACCCTCACTCGACTTACCAAGGAGCGAGATCGAGAGAACACGAGGTTCCCCGGATTTTTCATAGCCGCGGTCCGACTTCGAAAGAGCGGTGAGCGTGTCGGTCCAAAGTTGGCTCATTGCCTGTAACGGCAACGCCGTGAAATCCTTGCGCGTAATCGGGACCCCGGTCCGCTGTTTCGCTTTGGATCGCGAAAACGGACTGTCGCCATTGGGTAGCCGCTTGGCCTTCCATCGTCGCATGCCAAATCCCAAAGCGTTATCGCTTGGAGGAGCGTGGTCTTCCCGGAATTGTTCGGTCCAGCCAGCACGACATGTTCGGGAACATCGATCGAATGTTCTTCAAATCGTTTGAAATACCGAACTTGCACGCGCGTGATCACCGATCCTCCTTTCGGCGCACGGCAGGGACACCGTGTAGCGGCTGCCAGCCAATGAGCCCCTTAATTTCTCGAACTTGCCTTTCGGCAAAACTCGTAGGACACCAAGCTTGTCGTTTTACGTGCGTCTGACTCGGCCCAGCGCGACCACAGCCGAACGCGCGACCTGGACACCAGGGTTTTCGCGACTCAAAGGCCATTCGAGACCGTGCCATCGTCGTGGTCTGAATGACCCGCACGCGTGGTAGTCGGATTGTAGGCGAACGATTCACGGGATGCTAGCAGAAGCATACGCCGTCGATCGTTCGCCCTTCCCACCTTCCCACCGTCTCGCCGTCTCCGCCGTCTCGCCGCCGCCAAACCCGTCTGGCCTGAGTCGCGGGCGGGCGATATACTTCGCGCCCTTTCAGGTCGACGCTCCGATTCCGGGAGCGGTCTTTTTTCAGCAACTCGCGGAACGCTTCGTTGGACGGTCGCTCGTCAACTCGCCGCTCGCCTTGGCTTCGCCGCGCGCTCCACGGAGCGCTCGCCGGGCTCGCGCTCGTCGGCGCGGGCTGCGTGCAGCGACGGTTGACGGTGCGCACCAATCCGCCGGGCGCGCTGCTGTATGTCGACGATCACGAAATCGGCGTCACGCCGGTCTCCCACGACTTCATCTACTACGGCACTCGCAAAATCCGCTTGATTAAAGACGGCTACGAAACTCTCACGCTGCTCCAACCGATTCCCGCCCCCTGGTATCAATACTTCGGTTTCGACTTCGTTACCGAGAACTTGATTCCGGGCGAGATTCGCGATGAGCGCGTGCTCGATTATCAACTTCAGCCGCAGGTGATCGTGCCGACCGAGCAGTTGCTGGGGCGGGCCGAAAATCTGCGTCAGGCCACGCAAGCCACGCCACCGCTGCCCCCCCCTGCCCCGCGGCGACAGTGGTTTCCCAATTTGTTTCCGGGCAGACCAAAGCCGGTTGGCAATGTCGACACATTGCCGCGCAATGGCGTTGAAGGCATGCGCGGCTCGGCCGGCAACGAATGGGAATCCGGCGCCGAGCCGATCGATCCGTCGCCCGGCTATCAGCAGTTGCAGGTCGGTCCCAATGGTCCGACCGGCATCGGGCCCAATAGCGCCACGGGAATGGGCGGCGGCTCCGGCGGGTATTAGCCGCCGGAGCCGACGAATGTGTCCTTCCCCCGTGTTTGGGGCGGATGGCGACTTCATTTGCCCGATGCCTCGCGTATCGAGGAGAGCAATGCTCAGCGAGGCCGATCCGGCGGGCGATCACTCTTCTTCGTTCATGTCGACTTCCGAGGCGACCGAAGCGCCGGCCGCAAGAACGCTCGTCGATTGTTTGGCCGAACTTTGCGCCGGGTCGATGGCGACGCTCGCCGCCGCGGCGACTTTCCGGTAGCCAAGATCGCGAAGCACTTCGAGCACCTCGCTGCATGTGGGAAACATGCGTCCGCTGGTCCGCTTGTAGCGATCCAAGGCGTGCATGAACTCGACTTCGTCGTCGGTGTAGTCTCGCTCGCAGGTCGTTGGGTCGATCTGCCGCCGACGATTTACCTTCTCGCGCCGCGGCTGAGCGGTCACTCGGCGATCGACCGGCGTGGCCACCGCCTTCTCACGACGCGATGTTCCGCGACGTTCCTTGCCGCTCCGCTGATCCAGGGTGACGATCGGGCTGGCTTTCTTCGTTTTCTGCACGGGCGAGTCTCCGGCGGGGTGATGCTCGCTGCCGCTTCTTGGCAGACGAGCAGAACGAGGGGAAGGCTCCATTGCAGGCTTTAGCATCGGACTCCGGGGCGCGTCAAATCTTAGCGGTTAAGAAAAATGAGAGGTTCTGCGAATCCTGCCCGATAAGCGAAAGATTGCCGATGGCGCGGACAAAGGCATTGGCCCGGACGATCGCTTTGGGAGGATCGCGCGGACGGCGCCGGCTGGAGCGATTAGCCGATCGCGCCGCCTCGCCGCTCGAGGCGGCGTGTCTATCGGGCGGTGAGCGCCTCGCGAGCGGCAAGCGCCATGCGGCGGGCTTCGCCGGGCGTGGACGCCAGGGCTGTCAGGTGGCCCATCTTGCGGCCCGGCCGGGCGGACTGCTTGCCGTAGAGATGCAGTTTCACCTCGGGAAAGCGGCAGGCGGCGACCCAATCGGGCACGCCGTCATTCCACAGATCGCCCAACAGGTTGACCATCGCCGCCGGACGCAGCATTTCGGTCGAGCCGAGCGGCAGGCCGCAGATGGCCCGAAGCTGTTGCTCGAACTGGCTGGTGAGCGAGGCATCGACCGTGAGATGGCCGGAGTTGTGGGGGCGGGGCGCGAGCTCGTTGATCATCAATTGTTCATCGCGACCCAAGAAGAACTCGACACAGAGCACGCCCACCACATCGAGCGCCGCGAGTGTCTCGCGAGCGATCGCCACCGCCTGGGCAGCCACGCGCGTCAGGCACATCGGCCGGAGCGGTGGTCACGTCGAGAATATGATTCACATGCGAATTGGCGAACACGCCGAAGTCGGCGATCTGGCCATCGAGTCCGCGGCGCCGCCACGACCGAGAGCTCGCGGTCGAAGTCGATAAAGGCCTCGAGCACCGCTTCGTCGGTAGCGAGCTCGGTCCAGGCCCGGGGAGCGTCGGCGGCGGCGAGGAGCTTGCGTTGGCCTTTGCCGTCGTAGCCCCAGCCGGCTGTTTTGAGCACGGCCGGGCAACCGAGTTCGGCAATGGCCGCATCGAGCTCGGCGAGCGATCGCACGGCGCGAAACGGCGTTACAGGAAAGCCGGCGTCGCGCAAAAACGTTTTTTCGCGGAGGCGATGCTGCGTGATGTAGAGCACCTCGCCCGAGGGACGCACCGGCGCCCGCTGGGCGGCGGCGGTGGCGGCGGCGCTTGACACATTCTCGAATTCGAAGGTCACCACATCGACGCCGGCCGCGAATTCGCGCACCCGGTCGAGATCATCGTAGGCGGCGCGAATCTCGACATCGGCCACTTGGCCGGTGGGCGTGTCGTCGTCGGGCGAGAATGTATGGACGCGATAGCCCAGCCGTCGGGCGGCGATGGCGAACATGCGGCCGAGTTGTCCGCTGCCGAGCACTCCGACCGTGGCGCCGGGAAGGATCGGGCGATGCGAGGGCGACGGGAGTTGCGTCATCGGAGTCTCACGGCAATTTTACTTCGAGCACGCGCGCCGTTTGCTCGCGCGAAATTCGCGCAGCCGCTCGCGGAGCGCGGCGTCGCTCACGGAAAGAATGCTCACCGCCAGGAGCGCGGCGTTGATGGCGCCCGCCTTGCCGATCGCCAGTGTCGCCACCGGAACTCCGCCGGGCATCTGCACGATCGACAGCAGCGAATCGAGCCCCTTGAGCGCATGCGACTCGACCGGCACGCCCAAGACCGGCAGCAGCGTGTGCGCCGCGACCATGCCGGGCAAATGCGCCGCGCCGCCCGCCCCGGCGATGATCACCGCCAGGCCGCGCTCCTCGGCGCCGAGCGCGTATTCGCGCATCGAATCCGGAGTGCGATGGGCCGACACGACCCGGCACTCATGGGACACGCCGAAGCGCGTGAGGGTTTCGGCGGCATGGCGCAGCGTTTCCCAGTCGGACTGGCTGCCCATGATGATGCCCACGCGGGGTTTTGCATCGGCGGTCATGGTCACGCGCTTTCGGAAGTTTCGCCGCGAATAAGCCGCCGCAGTTCGGCGCCGCAGTCGTCGGCTTTCACGCGCCACTGGCGCAGCGTGTCGCGGTCGCGGAGGGTCACGCTGCCGTTTTGCAAAGTCTCGCCATCGACCGTAATGCAGTAGGGAGTGCCGGCTTCGTCTTGCCGGCGATAGCGGCGACCGACGGCGCCCTTCTCATCGTAAAACACATTGAAGTCGCGCTTGAGCTCGCGATAAATTCGCTGGGCCACCTCGGGCATGCCGTCTTTCTTCACCAGGGGAAACACCGCCGCCTTGATCGGCGCCAGTCGCGGATGTAGCTTCATTACCACGCGGCTCTGCATCTTGCCATGTTCGTCGGGCGCTTCGTCTTCGGTATAGGCTTGGCAGAGGAAAGCGAGCGTGCCGCGGTCGGCGCCGGCCGAGGGCTCGATCACATGCGGCGTGAAACGTTCGTTGGTTACTTCATCGCGATACGTGAGGTCCTTGCCCGAGCCGCGATGCCGCGGCTTGCCTTCGGCGTCGGTCTCGACGACGAGCTGATCGCCCTGCCGCACGAGCTTGCCTTCCATGTGGCTGCGCAGGTCGAAGTCGCCGCGATGGGCAATGCCCTCGAGCTCGCCGAATTCGCCCGGCGGCAGAAACGGAAACGCATACTCGATATCCGCCGTGCCGCAAGAGTAATGGCTGAGCTCGTCGGATTCATGGTCGCGCAATCGCAGCCGGTCGCCCGCCAAGCCAAGTTCCAGATACCAGCGATAGCGGCGATCGCGCCAGTAGCGATACCACTCGGGCGACGTATCGGGCCGGCAGAAGAATTCGATTTCCATCTGCTCGAATTCGCGCGAGCGGAACGTGAAGTTGCGCGGCGTGATCTCGTTGCGAAAGCTCTTGCCCACCTGCGCGATGCCGAAGGGAATCGCCACCCGCGAACTGTCGAGCACGTTCTTGAAATTGACGAAGATGCCCTGGGCTGTCTCGGGCCGCAGAAACGCCGCGCCCTCCTCGCCGCTCAGCGCGCCGACATAGGTCTTGAACATGAGATTGAACTCGCGCGGCGGCGTGAGCGTGCCGAGCTCCTTGGCGTCGGGCCCGAGCACTTGCGAGAAATCGCCGACCGTGGTGAGCGATACCAGTTCGCTCTTCCAGGCCAAGTCGCCGGCGTTCTTCGCGCGGAGATTGAAGAATTTGAGGGCCCGGGCCTCGGTGTCGGCAAGTCCTTCGTCGCCGCCGCGCTCGCAGGCGATAAACGCCGAGCGTCCCTTGGCCTCGACCCACCGGCCGCGGACCTGATCGTGGCGATAGCGCCGCTTCGACTCGCGGCAGTCGACCATGTAGTCGTGAAACAGATCGTAGTGGCCCGAGCACTTCCAGATTTGGGGGTGCATGATGATGGTCGAATCGAGGCCGACCATTTCATAGGGCGTCGGCGCGCCGGGAGCGACGCCGAGATCGTCGTGCCCGGTGACCATGTCGCGCCACCAGGCGTCTTTCACGTTTCGCTTGAGCTCGACGCCCAAGGGCCCATAGTCCCAGAAGCCGTTGAGTCCGCCGTAGATTTCGCTGGATTGAAAGAGAAAGCCCCGCCGTTTGCAGAGCGAAACCAGCTTGTCCATGTCCATAAAAATCGCACCGCTCGCCTGAAAGAATCGCGCCGAGCCCATGGGCCGGCCGCAAAAGGAAGATCGAGCAGTTTACCCCGCGGCTGGCGCTGGGTCTACGGGCGGCGGGCGATCGTAGCGACGCTGGCTGTTATTGATACAAAACTCTATTGGCGGCCACGAGACCAAGGGCGGCTCGCCGCAGCCGCCTATCGTGTGCCCTGCCGCTTGACTTTCGGCGCGGCGCATGACCGAATAGCAGTTAAGCAGATTTTGTCCAGCTCGCCGCTGGGCCGGACGATGCCCGCGTCGTGCTTGTCGTTCATCGAGTATATGCACCTAATACCAGAATTTGCGGCTCCCATGATGAATTCGTCGCTTCTTCGGATTCGCGTAGTTTCGACCCTTCTCTTCGCCTGTTGGTTTGCGGGGGCGATCGCCGACTCGCGGCCGCTCGCCGCGGCGCCGCCCAGCGAACCCTTTGAGCTTCGCGATGGCGATCGGGCGGTGTTCATCGGCGCCACTTTTCTCGAGCGCGATCAGCGCTATGGCTACCTCGAGACCGCGCTCGTCAGCCGCTTTCCCGACCGCAACACTGTGTTTCGCAATCTGGCTTGGTCGGGCGACACCGTGTTTGGCGATGCGCGTTCGTATTTCGACAAGCCGGAGGGCGGCTTTCAGCGGCTTGCGACGGCGCTCGAACAATTCCAACCGACGGTAGCGCTGGTGGGCTATGGTTGGGCCGAGTCGTGGCAAGGCGAGGCCGGGCTCGAATCGTTTTCCAAAGGGCTCGGCCGGCTGCTCGATCTGCTTGCCCAGCACAAAGCGCGGGTAGTGCTCATCACGCCGCCGCGTGGCGAATCGGCCCCCCCTCCCCTGCCCGACGCCTCGGCCCACAACGCCCAACTCGATCTTTACAGCAAACGGCTGCTCGACATCGCCTCGGAGCGCGGCTGCTATACGATGAACCTCTTTCCACTGCTGGCCGACGAACCGGCCGATTCGCGCCGGCTCCTGACCGACGACGGCGTGCATTTCACGGCCTACGGCTATTGGCGGTTGGCGCCGCTGGCCGTCGATTCGCTCATTAATTCGCCGAGCGGAGCTTCATTGAACGCGATGGACACGCGTGTGGCCCGGATCGAGATCGATGTTCATGGCCCGGCGGTCGCCCGCGAAGGCGAGGGGCGAATTGCGTTTTCGTATAACCGAATGAAGTTGCCATCGCCGCCGCCACCGGCCGACTCGCCGCCGAGCGCCGCGGCGCTTGTGCCGCCGCCGCCGGTGCTGGCCGTGGCGGGGCTCGCGGCCGGCGAGCGCTATGCGCTCAGCATCGACGACCACGCCACCGAGCTCACCAAAACCGGCGCCGAATGGGCAGCCGGCGTGCGGCTTGCCGATGATCCCGATCGTGCCCAAGCCGAGCGGCTTCGCGCGACGATCGTCAAGAAAAACGAGCTATTCTTTCATCGCTTCCGCCCGGCCAATGAGACCTATATCTTCGGTTTCCGCAAGAATGAACAAGGGCGCAACGCGGTCGAGATGCCTCAGTTCGATCCGCTCGTCGCCGCCGAGGAACAAGCAATCGCCGCGCTCCGCAAACCGCCGGAGCATCGTTTTGTGCTCGAGCGGGTCGCGGCGAAGCCGTGAGATAGCGCGCGAACCGCGCGACACGCGGGAATTAAGGAAGACTCACGCGGAGACGCGGAGACGCGGAGATGGATTGAATTGACGAAGATCGCCGCCGCTCTTCGCGCTCCACGGTCTCCGTGCCCGCGCGTGAGACTTCCTTCGGATCGAAACACGACACGAACTCGCTAAAAGCCATGCCGCGCTTCGGCGCACGTTTTTCTCTTTCAAGGAATTGACTCGCTATGGTTCATCCGCTGTTTACTTTTGGATTGTTCACGCTTGCGGGCGCCGAGCGACGCCTGATCGCGGCGAAGGGAAAGCGAGCGCTGCTTCGCGCCGGTGTGATCCTGGCGCTTCTGCTCGGCGCGGCGACGCCGACTCGGGCTGTCGGCCCGGCGGCGAGCGAGATTCCCGACGCTGACCCGGCGCTCGAACAGCAATCGTTTCGCCCGGCCGAGGGCTGGGAAATCTCGCTCTTCGCCGCCGATCCGATGATCCCCAAGCCGATCCAGATGAATTTCGATCCGGCCGGCCGGCTCTGGGTGGCCACGAGCGCCACCTACCCCCAGATCAAGCCGGGCCAGAAGGCCGACGACAAGATCATCGTGCTCGAAGACACCGACCACGACGGCCGGGCCGACAAAGCGACGACCTTTGCCGATGGCCTCTTGATTCCCACCGGCGTGGCGCCCGGCGATGGCGGCGCCTTTGTGGCCAATTCCACCGAGTTGCTGCATCTAAAAGACACCAATGGCGATGGCCGCGCCGACGCGACGCGAGTGCTCTTCTCCGGCTTCGGCACGGAAGACACGCACCATATTCTGCACACCTTTCGCTGGGGTCCCGAGGGACTGTTGTATATGAACCAGTCGGTCTATATCCACACGCACCTCGAAACCCCCTGGGGCGTGCGCCGCCTGATGGCCGGCGGCATTTGGCGGCTGCGGCCCGAGACATTGCAAATGGATGTCTTCGGCGCGGTTGGTGGAACGCCTGGGGGCATCAGTTCGACGCCTGGGGTCAATCCTTCGTCACCGATGGCGCCGGGGTCGAAGGCATCAATTTCCTTCTGCCCGACGCCTACTACGCCGCCGCTTATGAGCCGCCGCGGATTTTGCCGGGCCTCAATCCCGGGCAGCCCAAGCTTTGTAGCCACGAGGTGCTCTCGGGCCGGCAGGTTCCTCCCGAATGGATCGGCTCGATCGTGACCAACGATTTTCGCGGACATCGAATTGCCCGCTTCGAACTGAGCGACAACGGCTCGGGCTTCGCCTCGACGCGCCTGGGCGATCTGCTCACGAGCGATCATGTGGCTTTTCGACCGGTGGATATCAAGCTGGGGCCCGATGGGGCGCTGTATATCGCCGATTTTTACAACCCGATCATCAACCATGGCGAAGTCGATTTCCGCGATCCGCGGCGCGATTTGACCCATGGGCGCATCTGGCGCATGGTCTATAAGCCGCGCCCGCTCGTGGCGGCGCGAAAGTTCGATGCGATGTCCACCCCCGAGCTGCTCGCCGTGCTCGCGGAGCCGGAAGCCTATTCGCGCGACATGGCCAAGCGCGTGCTCAAGTCGCGCGGCGCCGCGGCGGTGGCGCCGGCCTTGAAGGAATGGGTGGCGAAGCTCGACGCCCAGAATCCCGACTTCGAGCACCGGCGGCTCGAGGCGCTGTGGCTGGCCCAGGCGCTCGATGTCGTCGAGCCGGACCTGTTGCGCGCCGTGTTGGCCTCGCCCGACTTTCATGCCCGGGCCGCCGCCACGCGCGTGCTCTATCATTGGGGTCGGCGCAGTTTCGGGCAGTCCCGATGTGTATGAGCTTCTGGCCACGAGCGTGGCCGACGAGCACCCGCGAGTGCGGCTCGAAGCGGTGGCTTCGCTGCGCCAGTTGCGCGATGCTCGCGCGGCGGAATTGGCGATGCGGGCGCTCGAGCGGCCGATGGATTCGTTTCTCGACTATGCGCTTTCGCAAACGGCGCGCGAACTGGCGCCCTCGTGGCTGCCCGAATTCACGGCTGGCCGGCTGACCTTCGACGGCCACATCGACCGGGCGGTATATGCCCTGGGCGCGGCGGGCGCGCCGAAGCGGTGACGGCGATTGTCGACCTGTTTCTAGCCGGCAAGATTACGGCGACCGATCAACCGCGAGCCCTGGCGGCGGTGGCGGCGATGGGCGGGCCCGACGCGTTGCGAGTGGTGTTCGACCGGGCAATCGCGCTCGCCGAGGGCGACCCGGCCCGCGAGATCGCGCTGCTTGAGCTCTTGCTCAAGGCGGCGAGCGAACGCCATGCGCGGCCGACTGGTGATTTGAAAGCGATCATTCCGCTGGCGACGGACAAGAACGATGGGATTGCCCGACTAGCGCTGCGACTCGCCGGAGCTTGGCGCTGGGCGCCGGCCGAACCGGCGCTGGTCGCGGTGGCCACCGACGCGTCCGCGCCGCTCGATCGGCGCTCGGCCGCCATGCAGGGCTTGGCCGGTTTGGGCAGCCCCGCGGCCAAGAAAACGCTCGAAGCGCTGCACGCCGCACCGAGCAGTCGCTTTCGGCGCGTCTGGCCGCCGCCACGGCGCTCGTGCCGCTCGATTTGAGCATGGCCGCCGAGCTCGCGGTGGCGATATGGGCCATCGCTCCAGGCGATGCAACGCCGAGCAATGCAAATCCAGGCGAACCCGCGCCGAGCGATGGCGAATTGACCTTGCTGTTCGACGCGCTGCTGCGGGCCAAGGAAGGACCGCGCGTGCTTGCCGCGGCGCTGCGTGAAAAATCGCTCCCGGCGCCGATCGCTACCCTCGGGCTGAATCGCGCCAACGCCGCGGGCCGCGACCTGAAAGAGCTTTCCGCGGCGCTCACCGCCGCCGGAGGACTCACGCCCGCGGCGGGCCACTGGACCGCCGAGCAAATCGCGACGCTTGTCGCCGATGTGACTCGCTCGGGCAGCGCCGAGCGAGGCGAAGCGGTGTATCGCCGCGCAGCGCGTGCAGTGTCAAAATTGCCATTCGATCGCCGGCGCCGGCGGCAAAGTGGGGCCCGATCTGGTTAGCTTCGGCGCCAGCACCCGGTCGACTATCTCGTCGAATCGATCCTCGATCCGAACAAGAAGATCAAGGAAAACTTTCACACGACGCTCGTCGTCACCGAGAGCGGGCAAACCTTGGCGGGGCTCTTGGTGCGCAAGACGGAGAAAGAGCTTGTGCTGCGCGACAACACCGGCAAGGAGATCACCGTGCCCTTGGCCGAGGTCGAAAGCCAGGCCGTGAGCCCCAATTCGCTGATGCCGGCCGGGCTCGCGAACCTCGCGCGGCGCGAGGAACTGATCGACCTCGTGCGATTCCTCTCGGAACTGGGCAAGGAAGGGCCCTATCAAACGCCGAAGGCGCAGATTCGTGCGCACTTGGCGGGCGCTCGACTCCAAAAAAATCGACCCGCGCGACCTCGAGGCGCATGGCCCGGCCGCGGTGGCCCAGCGCGACGCCGCCACGCTTGCCGGCGCACCGATTTACAGCACCGTCTCGGGCTCGCTGCCGCTGGCCGATTTGTCGCGGATCACGCTCGGCAACCGGTCGCTCTCGTTCGTCGAGTTCACGGCCGAGGCGCCGGTGGCGGGGGGCATGCGACTCAAGATCGAAGATCCCACCGGGCTCGAATTGTGGGTCGACGGCGCCCGGGTTGACACGGCGCCCGAACTAACGCTCGCGCTCGCCGCGGGAGAACACCGCTTCCTGCTGGCGATCGATCGCAATGCGCGCCAGACCCCGCTGCGAATCGAGCTTGTCAATCGCTGACCGGCCGAGAGCGGGATATGTCACCCACGAAGCGGATCGAGCCCGAGCAAAGACTCTCGCTCCGCGGGGTTCCCCATCTTGTTGAGCGCCGCTTCCCCGTCGGAGGAAATGTGACGCAGAAGCGTGACCGAGGCGACTAGTTCGCTTCGCGCGGCGGGGATGATCTCTCGAGGCGCCGCCCTCACTCCGACGTTTCCCTAACTCCTTCGCGCCCTCACGCTGCCCTCTCCCAAAGGGAGAGAGGGGGTTTTACGTCAGCACGCTGATTTTCGCCTCCGGCGGCGAAGCTGGTGGGCGGCAAAGGCGGCGGCGGCCAGGGCCGTGAGAACCAGGGAGCTCGGTTCGGGCACCACGGTGAGCACGAGGTTATTCGTGCCGCCGCCGTTATAGCTGAGCGAGTAGGTCAGGCCGGGGTTGAGGCCGGTGACGTTGACCGTGCCGAACTGGCCGGTGATCGGCGAGCTGGGGTCGATAAGCGTGAATTTATCGCCGGCCACGACGGAACTGTTGGCAATTACATCGAGAATCGAATTGCCCGACGTGTTGCTGATCGTGACGGAAGCGCTCGGCGCCATGAGCCAATCGGCGCCGCCGCTCAGAGCGTGCGTGATCGTGACATTGAGTTCGCTGCCCGAGGCGAAGGTCAGGGCGCCGGTGGTGTTCAGAGTGAGCGGCGAGGCGACCGCGCCGTTGCTGCCGTAGCCGGGCATGAGCTCGCCGTTGACGCTCACCGGATTGGCGCCCAAGTAAATCGTGCCGGTTCCGCCGAGGGTGGCGCTCGAGGCCACGGTGTAGGCGCCCACGGTGGCAAGCGATGTTCCATGCGAGCCGTCGACATAGAGCGTGCCGGCGGCCACATTCGTGGGTCCGGTGTAGGTGTTGGCGCCGGTGAGCGTGAGGGCGGCGGTGCTCGAGGCGCCGAGCGTGAATCCGCCGGTGTTTTGAATCACGCCGCCATAGGTTCCGGCCGTGGTTTGATTCACGGTTAGCAGTTGGCCGCCATTGTCGATCGTGGCCGAGTTGGCTCCGCTGATGGGCGTGGCCACCAGACCGCTCAATGAGCCGACCGTGGTGGGCGCGGCGGTTGGTAGCAAGAGGCTCACGGCGGTTCCGGCGCCGGTGTTCGGATTGCTCACCGCGAGCGAGCCGGAGCCGATGTTCGAGGCCGTGGCATTGAGCGTGCCCCCGGAAACCGAGGTGGGTCCCGTGTAGGTGTTCACTCCGGTGAGCGTGAGGGCGGCGGTGCTCAAGGGGCCCAGGTTGAAAGCGCCGGCGCCGGCGAGCACGCCCGCGTAGGTTCCGGCCGTGGTTTGATTCACGGTGAGCGAATCGCTGGCCGCGATATTGATCGTGGCGGTGTTCGTGCCCGTGCCGAGCGGGGCGACGATCGCGCCGCTGAGGGAGCCGGTGGTGATCGTGGAACCGATATTCAGCACCGACGCGCTGCCATTGACCGTGACCCCGAAATTGTTGTTGTTGCCCACGGTGAGCGTTCCGCTCGAGGCGCCGAGGGCCGTGGGGCTATTGGCGTTGAGCGTGCCGGAGTTGACCGTGGTTCCGCCCGAGTAGGTGTTATTGCCGGAGAGCGTGAGCGTGCCGGCGCCGATCGCGATCGCGGTGGTGCTCGTGCCATCTTCGATCACGCCGGAGAAGGTGTTGCCGCCGCCGCCGGGGTAGGACGGATTGAGACTGCCGATCGAGAGCGCGAAGGGCGCGGTTCCGTTGTTGATGATCACGCCGGAGCCGCTGATGGTTGCAAGCTGCTCGCCATTTTCGGTGGTCGCGGGCGTGCCGGTGTTCACGCCGTTGAGGTTGAGCGTGCCATTGACCGTGAACGTGCCGGCGCTGAAGTACATTTGGCTGTTGCCGCCGCCGCCGAACACGACCGTGCCGGCCGGGCCGATCTGGAGTCCACTGCCGCCCAGCGAATGGGCGTTGAGCGCGCTCGGCGACTTATCCAATATCAGCGTGCCGCCATTGACGATTCCCCCCGTGCCGCTGTTGTCGCCGGTTCCCGAGAGCGTGACCGTGCCGGTGTAGCCGGTGGCCAGGGTGATATAACCGCCACTGACCGATTGCTGGAAGAACACATTGCCGGCGCCGGTGATGGTGAGGTTCTTCGAGTTGGCGATCGTTTGACTGATGGTGAGCGTGGATGTGGAGTTGGCGATGTTCAGCGTGCTCGCGCCGGTCTCGGTGATCGTGTTGGTCAGCGTGACGCTGGGGCCGGTGTAATTCAGCGTGCCGCCGCCGAGCGTGATGCCGCCCGAGCCGATATTGCTCGCTCCCGAGGCCACGGCCCCGACTTGCAGTGTTCCGGCGTTGAGCGTGGTTCCGGTGAAGGTGTTGATGCCCGAGAGCACGGTGGTTCCGACGCCGCTTTGGGTAAATGTTCCGCCGGAGATATTGCCGCTAAGCGTGTCGGTGAGTCCCGTGCTTTCGGCGCCGACCACGGAGCCGGCGCTGGTGATGGTGTTCGGCAGCGCGGCGGTGGGCAGGTTGAACACGAGCGTGGCGCCTGTGCCGACGCTCATCGCGCCGGCGCCGGCCATGCCGCCCGAGGTTCCATTTCCGAACTGGAGCGTTCCGCCGGCGCCGACGGCCGTGGGTCCGGTGTAGGTGTTGGCCCCGGTAAGGATCGTGGTTCCGGTTCCGGCCGTGCCCACGCCGACCGAGCCGGTGTTGTCGACGATCGGAGTGGTGATGGTCAGGGCGCCGGTGGCGCCGGGGTTGAACTGATTGATGGCCAGCGCGGGCCCGGAGCTGGTGAGGCTGGCGCCGCCGGTGATCTCGCTTAGGTTCGCGCCCACTCCGGCGGTGACGAGAATGCCGCCGACTCGAGATCGTGAACGCTCCGCTGGGCAATGTCGCGGTGACGGCCGACGACGCGGTGCTGAAGCGAATCGAATTCACGCTGCTCGCGCCAAAGGTTCCACTCGCGCCGGCGGTGTCGAAATTGGTCGCGCCGGTGGCCGTGGCATAGGCCGAGCCATAGGAGGCGCCTGGCAGCGCGATGATCGCGCCTTCGACGGAGCCGGTTCCGGCCGAGGTGGCGAAGCTGGTTCCATCGACCGTGGCCCAGCCGCCGAGAATGCCATTGGTGTTGGCGGTCGTGGTGTTGATCGTGCCGGCGGTGTCGGAAAGCGTTAGCAGACCGGCGGCGGTTTCCGTGATGGGGCCGAGGTTCAACGTGGCGCCCGTGGCGGCGGCGATGGTATTGGCTCCGGCGGTGATCGTGGCGCCGGCCACGGTTTGGGTCGGTCCGCTGGTTGGGGCGTAGTTAAAAGTTCCTCCGGCCGAGAGCGCGAGCGTGCTCGCGGTGGCGAGCGAGCCGGTGAGCGACACCGACCCCCCTTGAACATTGGTCGCGCCGGTGTAGGTGTTGGCGCCGGCGAGCGTAAGCGTGCCGGAGCCGACCGCGGTGATATTGCCCAAGCCGCTCAAGACGCCGGAATAGGTGTTCGAGGTGTTGTTGCTTCCGATGACGAGCGAGATGGGCGCCGGGGCGCCGGCGTTGTTTTGCAGGGCGAGGTTTCCGTTGCCGGCGAGGCCGCCGATATAAAAGGTATTCCCGGTGACCGAGGCGTCGAAGGCAAAGGCGCCGGCCGAGCCGCTGGCGGTGGTGAGCGTGCTGCTGTAGAGCGCATTGGCGTTGGCCAAGTCGAGCGCACCGGCGGTCACGGTCGTGGCGCCGGTGAAGGTGTTCGCGACGGAGAGAATCGTTGTTCCCGCGCCCTTCTGGGTAAAGCCGCCAGCGCCGCTGATGACGCCGCCGAGCGTGTTCGTGATTCCGGCGCCTTCGGCGCCGGCGACGGTCCCGGCGTTGGCGATATTGTTCGAGAAGCTCGATCCGGTTGCCATGTCGAAGGCGAGCGTGCCGTTGGCGGCGGTCGACACGGTCGAGCCGGTGGCGATCGAGCCGCTGGTTCCATTGCCGATTTGCAGCGTGCCGGCCGACACGGTGGTGGCGCCGGTATAGGTTTCGGCGCCGGAGAAGATCGTCGTGCCGGCGCCGGTTTGGGTGAATGTGCCCACGCCGGAGATGGCGCCATTGATCGTGTCCGTGATGCCCGAGCCTTCGGCCCCGGTCACTGCCCCGGAGTTGGTCACGGTGTTGTAAAAGCTGCCGCTCGCGGTGGGAAGGTCGAGGGCGAGCGTGGCGCCGCTGGCGATGGACACGGCGCTGTTGGGACCGGCGCATCGAGCCAAAGGAGCCGATGGTTCCGTTGCCCAGGGTGAGCGTGCCGCCGGAGAGAATGGTCGTGGCGCCGGAGTAGGTGTCGGCGCCGGTGAGCGAACTGGAGCCGCTCTTGAGCGTGAGTGCGATCGGGGCGGCGCCATCGGAGATCGCGGCGCCGAGCGCACCGTTGCCGGTATAGGAAAGAGTAAATGTCTGCGTGCCCTGGTTCGTGATCGTGCCGCCGGCGCCCGAAACGGCGCCGATGCTTTCGGCGTTTTCGGTCGACGAGCCATTCAGTTGGAGCGAGCCGCTGGTCATGGCGACGCTGGCGCCGCTGTAGAACTGGTTGTTGCCGGAGCCCGAGACCTCGACCGTTCCGCCCTTGATATTGAGCGTGTTGCCGCCGATGACGTGGGCGCCGCCGCTCGATGTCTTGGCGAACACGGCGATGCCGCTGTTGACCGTCATGCCCAAGCCGCCGTTGTCGCCGCTGCCGCCGAAGGTGATCGTGCCGGTGCTGTTCAGCGTCAAGGTGCTGCTGCCGCTGATCGATGTGTTGAAGGTCAGGTTGCCGGCGCCGGCGATGGTGCTGGTGGTGTTAGTGACCGGCGAGTTGATGATCGTCGTGCCGCCGGTGTAGTTGTCGGTGATCGTGGCGCTCGTCATCGTGAGCGTGCTACCGGAATTCGACGTGGGGCCGATAATGTAGGCGCCCGCGGCCCCGGCGTTGTTGGGCGTGTTGAAGGTGATGCCGCCGACCGTCACGTTCGAGCCGAGCGTGACCGTGTTCGTCGAGCCGCTGGCGCTTAGCGTGCCCACGCCGCCGAAGATGGCGGTATCGCCATTGGTCCAGGCCACATTCCTCGAGCCGCTGTACCAAGTCGTCGCCGAGGTGCTCCATGTGCCCGGGCCGTCGGAACCGCCGACTCCAGCCGGATCCCATTGCAATGTCTGCGCGGCGGCCGGCGCTACGGCGGCGAGCAGCAGGGCGATCGCAATCACCCAAACTGGCAAGGCGCTGTGGGGAAATGCGCGAAACATGAATCAAAGCCCTTCAACGAAATTGCGATGGCGCGGCAAAAGAACTGGGGGCGGACGCGTCAGGCGATCGGGGCCGGCGAATCCGATGGAAGTCCAAGGCGCAACCGCGCGGATTGTGCGATTTAGAACGATCGGGTAAATAATTGCGGTTATCCGTAAATCCTAATTGGCGGTTTTGCGGGTTTCAACCGCATGGGGCGATCGGAGTTTGTTTTTTTCGCCGTGAATCCCCCGAATGGGGATGTCGTCTCGCCGGTCGATTCGACGGCGGCTGTCTGGAATTCGGGGGACCAGAGTTCGATAATGACCCCGGGACGGCCCAGGCGGCTGGCCGCCGGTCCGCCCCGACGCGCCCTCGCCGCCGGACCGCTATTTCCAGGTTTTGGCTCGTTCGTTTGTAAATGCCAGCGGCGTCCCAGAATGTATTGTGCCGGGCGGAGTATTATGCCGGACGGATCGTGGAAGCCCTCGCTGAGGCGTCGGGTTATGAAGGAACCGCCCCGCGATCCCAACCCGACGCGTCACGGCTTGTTGATTTAGTCCTCGCGAGGGGCATGCCCCGCGAAAGCGAGATTTTTCGCCGAACAGCGCTCCTGGAAACGTAAGAACCAAGTTTATTCTATCGCGATATTGAGACGCCCTTTTTCGCACACGACATTCCCCGAGGAAAAAGCCACCACCCATGCGACACACCCCCATCGATCCCGCGCTCTTTGTCGAAAACCGGAAGCGGCTGGCCGGACTGCTGCCTCCCCGGTCGCTGGCGATCGTCAACAACAATGATGTGTTCCCGACCAATGCCGACGGCTCGCTGCCGCTTGTGCCGAGCGCCGATCTATTTTATCTCTCCGGCGTCGAGCAAGAAGAATCGATTCTGGTGCTCGCGCCGGGAGCGGCCGACGAACGTATGCGCGAGATTCTCTTTGTGCGCGAGCCCAACGAACGCCTCAAGCTCTGGGAAGGCCACAAGCTTTCGCAAGACGAAGCGAAGCAGATTTCGGGCATCGCGGCGTGGCTTGGCTCTCGGAGTTTCCCGGCATCCTGCATGCCCTCATGTGCGAACTCGAGCATGTGTATCTCAACAGCAACGAACACAAGCGGGCCGTCGTCGAGACTCAGACTCGCGAGGCGCGGTTCATCGAAGAAATTCAGCGCCGCTATCCGCTGCACAGCTATCGCCGTCTGGCCCGGCTGCTACACGAGCTGCGGGCCGTGAAGTCGGTGGCCGAACTGGCGCTCATCAAGCAGGCGATCGCGATCACCGACGCGGCTTTTCGGCGCGTGCTGGAGTTCGTGCGGCCCGGGGTGAACGAATGCGAGGTCGAGGCCGAATATGCCCATGAGTTCATTCGCCGTCGGGCAAAGTTTGCCTATGGCCCGATCGTGGCCAGCGGGGCGAATGCCTGCGTCTTGCACTATGTGGCCAACGATCAGCCGTGTCGCGATGGCGAGTTGCTGCTGCTCGACGTGGGAGCGGCCTACGCCAACTACGCGGCCGATCTGACGCGCACCGTTCCGGTCTCCGGCCGCTTCACGCCCAGGCAGCGCCAGGTGTACGACGCGGTGCTGCGCGTGATGCGGGCCTCGATCGCCGGCGCCACCGTCGGCAAGCTCGACCGCGACTGGCAGCGAGAATCGCAATTGATGATGAACGACGAGATGTTGGCGCTCGGGCTGATATCGGCCGACGACATCGCCAAACAAACGCCCGAACGGCTCGCCTCGCGAAAGTATTACCCCCACGGACTCGGGCACCCGCTGGGGCTCGATGTGCATGATGTGGGCGATCTCACGCAGCCGTTCCGGGCCGGCATGGTGCTCACGGTCGAGCCGGGCATTTATATTCCGGAAGAATCGCTGGGCGTGCGGCTGGAAAACAATATTCTTTTGACAGCCGAAGGCCCGGTGGACCTCATGGCCCACATTCCGGTGGAAGCCGAGGAGCTCGAGTCGCTGATGGCGAGCGGCGCGCGTCAAGCGAGCTGACCCGCCCGATCGCGAAGCTCGCCCAGCGCCGCTGGCCGCCCCGACCGCGGCGCTCGGACCAAGTCGAGATAGCTATGCCACCTAAACCCGTAAACCTTAGTTCGACTTTTGCACTTTTAAGGGTGCTCAAACTGGTCTTCGTAAATAGCGTGAGCCTCCGCGACAATGCTTGGGACTTCACTCTCAGGCATCGAGCAAGGAGGCTCACAGTGGAACTTGTACCCGGCTTCATGGCGCTTTTGCAAGGGCTTTCCGCCACAATGACGGCGCCGACTTTCGCGAGTATGACGACGGTTCTGACCGGCTGGGTCTTCGCCAGTCGCCGCACGGTCACGTGCATGATCGTCGCGGCTGGCGACACGGCGAGTAAGCACTTCTCGTCGTATCACCGTTTGTTCAGCGCGGCCCGTTGGTCGCGCGACTCGCTCGGGCTGGCCATGTTCGAATTGATCCAGCCGTTTTTGGGAAACGCCGTCTTGCTGGGACTCGACGACACGCTGGCTCGCAAGCGCGGACTGACGATGTTCGGCGCCGGCATGCACCACGACCCTTTGCTCTCCAGCCGTGGCAAGGTGATTACCAACTGGGGGCATAGTTGGGTCGTGCTGGGCGTGATTGTCGAATTGCCGTTTCGCAAGGGACATTATTATTGCCTGCCGATCTTGTTTCGCCTGTACTTGAACAAGAAGAGCGCCGCCAAGCATCGGCGCCCATATCGCACCCGGCCGGAATTGGCGGTCGAGATGCTCGACGTGTTGTGCAACCACCACAAAAGCCGCCGTTTTCACGTCGTCGCCGACAGCGCCTATGGCGGTCGGAGCTTGCTCTGCTTCTTGCCGACGAATTGCGATTTGACCAGCCGACTCGTAAAGGACGCTCGCTTGTACGGGCCGCCGCCGGGGCGCGAAGCGAGAACCAATGGCCGACCGCGGAAGTTCGGCCAACGACTTCCCACGCCGGGGGCAATGCTCAAGGGACGCTGTCGTCGCGCGACCCTGAATATCTACGGGCGGCGCGAAACAGCCCGCTTGGCGGAGCAAGTGGCCCACATGCATGCCGCTCCCCAACGGCCGGTTCGCGTGGTGGCGGCATCCGCCCTCGAAGGCGGCCGCGGGCAAGAGGCATTCTATTCCACTCGCTCCGAAGCAACCGCCGAACAAGTGATCGCTTGGTACGCGATGCGCTGGAGCATCGAAGTCACGAACCACGACAGTAAGCAATACTTGGGATTTGAACAACCGCAAGGCTGGACACATCGCGCGGTCGAGCGGACGGCTCCGATGGCCATGTTGTTGTACAGCCTGATCGTGTTGTGGTTTGCCCGCGAGGGTCATCGCAATTGGCGTCCGATGCTCCACCCTTGGCACGCGTCGAAGACGCAACCGTCATTCGCCGACATGCTCGGCACGCTCCGACGGCTTAGCGTGCGCCAACAGGTTTTAACGTTGGCGCTTCAGGGGCCAGGGTCGCGAAAAATCCAACGACTCCTGGAAAACGCCGTGGAAATGGCCGCATAAAGTGCAAAAGTCGAACTAAGAGGGATTTGTCGGCCGCCGTGAGGCGTCAACGCGCGGACCCGAGGCCGCAGCGCCAGCGGGCGGGTGGGTGAATCAGTCCATTAGGACCGAAACGCAGCCAGGGGCACCCGATCGCCGCCCAAGGCGAGGCGTCCGTGCCATTCGCGAGACTTTACGAGCGAAAGCGGAAATGACAATCGACTTCTACAGCGACACCGACTGTTCCGGGGCGAAAAGCATCAGTTTGGCGCTTACGGATATCGCTCGTTTCGTTGCTCACGAGTTCCACCCGGCGATTGCTAAACACGCTGCTCGCGGCCAACATGCTTGCGAGGCGATCGGTCGGAACCCGTCGGCTCCCAATCCTGATTACGATATTCGCTGTTTTGCTGACAACCGCGCCGATGCTTCTCCACATGTCGGCGATGAACCGCCAGTAGTCTGCCTCAAACGAATACCTGTCATCGCGCGACAGGCGTCCCGTCGTTGGGCGCTCCGGTCCGCCAAGAAACCAGAGCCGGAGCCACTGATCTTCCTCAAAGTCTGTGACGTCGAAATAGGGTGGCGACGTTACGACGCAACTGATTCGCTCTGGCAGGTCTTTGCGGAGTCGCGGCAATTCTCTCATGTCGCGATGGAGCACAAGAGCGTTACCAATCGGCGGATCAGACTCGTAGCGGAATTCGGCTCGGGTTCTGAGCAGTTCAAAGACATCCCGCTCTGGGGCATCCAGTCGTTTCCGCTTCCAGAATCGCACCGAATATGCTGGTTTGGTTGAAATAGTGCGCGGCATTTGATTGCTCAAATATGATCGCGACTTATCCATCTCACCATGCAATGAGCCCAACACAAGTGCAGCAATCATCGTGTCAACACGATGGCTGCGCCATCTAAGTGATTCGCGGAGAAATAGCAGTTGCTGGAATGTTCTTGAGGAAAACGCAAAGCGAAAGAACTCACCGCTCTGCCCCGCGGCGTGCCGCCATTGCCGACCGTCAAATCCCTGCTCTAGCTGGGCAATGCGACGCTTGATCGACTTCAATTTAGGAGCGTCAGTTTTAGCCTTGGTAACACAAAATGCAACGTCATTCACGTCACAGGCGACAGCTCGGCGTCCCATCAAAAGGGCCTGAAATGCCGTGGTGCCGCGGCCGCTAAATGGGTCGAGAACTACGTCATTCTTTCTGGTCAGGCGTTCCAACCACGTTTCCGCGAATGACTCCGGAAACATTGCAAAATAAGGGCAGAGAGAATGAAATCGATGCCTCATGGGATTGTGAGGCCCTCTGCTTGACTGGCGGCATTGACCCACATGTCAATACGGGTCATGAGCTTCGACGAAATATCGGTGGCGTATTCCATGACGCGACAGCGATCGAAGAGAATGCCCCCGTCTGAGACGAGATCGTACCATCGGTCGAGCACGCGATCGCACACAAAGTACAAGACAACGGCCTGAGACGCCGGTTGCGTGCGCATCCACTTCCGGCAAAAACTGTCGGGCTTTAGCTTGCCGAGATCATTTGGCCAGTGCGTTCCTGTCTTACATTGACCAAAGCCAATCAACTGACCATGTCTCTGATCGGAAAATCCACGCCAGACGACAATATCGAGCTTTCCATCTTTAGCGGTGACTTTTTCAGTAGACTTCGGATGAAAGTCATCTCCTTCCCGAATTGCCTTGCATAGCTCATCAACAGCCTTGCCGAAATCTCCGATATTAAGCTCTTCATGATCCTCCATACCGTCCGTCACTCTCCCGGTTCCGAATACCATAGAGCCGACCATTTCCCCTGGGCCTCCCCAAAACCTGATCGCGACTTCGCTACATAACCACTCGAACAAGGCGGTTCCATCTTCTCCGCCATGCATCCGAGCGGCCTTCATGTTCAGTCGGGTTGCAAGCAGCAGAAAAAAGTAGACCATTGAGTCCCGACGGTCAGCCGGAGACCCCCAATTGCGAATCGACAACAAGTTTCCGCTCTGAGAGATTTCAAATGGATACTTACCATCTGCTTTACCGCAATGGGTGACGCGATTAGCAAGGTCGCTGAATGCGTCTAAGACGACTGTGCTAATGTCGTCTTCAGAGCTTTCGTCGCCCCGACCCATGATTCGCGCCATATCAACCGTTGACACGCTTCCGTCAGCGCGGCGAAGACATTCGAGTTCCACGAAATCCGCGATCTTTACTCGATTGGCCGCGTTCGCCGGTGGCACAGCTTTGAGGTCGCTCACTGGCCTGAACCCTTTGCTGGACGAGGACGCCGACTTCGTGGTGTTTTCTTTCGCTCCATTTCCTCAACGAGGTCATATGCTAGGTCGTACACTGTGTTCGCGAGCAAGAGTTGGGACTCGTCGCCGTCGTACCCCGTGGTCATCGAGCCGTGGGCCTTTTGCAAAGCTTCCTTCGCCTGGACGAGTGCATTTTGAAACACTCTCTCATCACCCAAGCTAACTTCAAGACAGACCGCGAGTGGCAGGCCGGCCCGCAGGGAATCGGTCGCTGCCTTGTTTTTCAGGACCTCATCGAGTTGCCGGAGATGTGGGTTCTGGGATTCAACGACCGGTCGTATATCTAGACTTTTGTCACCATACAACCATGTGAAAAGTTCGCCGAGTTCCTTAGTCTTGCCGGCAGGCTTTTCGGACTCTGCCGATTCGTCGGAGAGCGTTATGAACGCCGCGATGCCATCGTAATCGAGTCCTGTATAAAGGTGTGAAAACGAAAAGTGCGGCTTAAACCGATTTTCACGCTTGAACACCCTTGCTTTCTCAGCTTGCTCGACAACCATAAGTGCCCGATAAAGGCGTTGCACAGTATTGTGCTTATCGCCAATTTGCGCCGCGATCTTGTCGAGCGAAACATTGAAGTTATTGTGAACTTCAAAGATATACTGCGCTTTGGCGTAGGAGTTCCACTTGGCGGCGCCATTAACGTGCTTAAAACCTAAGTAACGCCAAGCGTCCTTTCGTGTCGTATGCTGTACTGGAATTTTTTCCAGACGTTTTAAAATCGATGGCGAAGGAACCGGCAGATCAGTCGCCCGTAGTCGCTCTCTCTCTCTTGGATCGAGTAGTATCTTAACTGCTGCGAGTCGGCGATTGCCCTCAATGACCGTGTATTTGCCCTTACCGGGGCCGTCTATAACGAATACAGGCTCGTAATCAAAATAACCGCTCGCTGCGATGGACATGGCGAGTTCGTCCACCGCCATATTCTGCCAGAGAACGGTCAGCAGCTTCTCCTGGGTAGGCTTACCGTCATCCAGATACTCGATGAGGCGTGGGTTCTCTTCGTCAAACTGGAGCTTGTCCACGTCAATGCGGTCGTCATCGTCGTGAGTTTTGTCGATCGGCTCTTTCTTCGCCATAACACAGTCGCTCCGGCCTCTCCAAGTACAAGTCCGCCTCAAAATTATCGTTCGTGAATGCGCCAATCGAGGAGCTATCAGGATAGCAGGCTAGCCAGAAGATCGAAAGTGCAGCATCCGGCGTTATGGATTGCCCAGTTGGTGCAACGCCACCGACTCATGCTCGTCTCGCGTTTGCATAGAGGGTTCCACGCTCCTTCAACCCGCAGCCGCTCTGCGATTATTCTGGCCAAGTAAGGAATTAAAGGGGCACTCTACTTTATTGTGCGGCTGGGGCGCTGTGGACTGGCTAAGTGGCGAGAACGGCGCGAGCGTCGCAAGGTGGGTGCGTCTACCACCTCCCGAGTTGAGGCAATGGCCGAGCCGACGTGTTCGACATGGACAATGACTTTGCCGCGTTTGTCAGGCTGACGCTCGAGGCCGCGGCAAGGTCGCGATGCGGTTGGTCGGCTATTGCCGGTGGACCGATAAGCTATTTTTCGGGCGTTCCTAACTTCAAGTTTCGCGTTTTTTGCTAGCACTCGAATCGCCGATTTCTCGTGGGTTTTGCACAGTTTGACGGCCGAACTGCCAATTTTTGCATGTTACCGAGAGGCCGAAGGTTGCCGGAAACGCGCCGAAATCGGAGAAACCACGACGAATCGGGCTATCGGAACTTTTGAAAACCGCGAAAGTCGAACTAACTTCGTTATTTCGATCGGCGGCTCACGTGTGGTAGTCCGCGTTGAGGCGGACGTATTCGGCGGTGAGGTCGGTGGTCCAGACCGTGGCTTCGCCGTGGCCTTCGCCAAACGAGAGCTCGAAATGGGTGTCGCGCTCGGCATGCATCGACGCCGACACCGCCGCTTTGTCGAATGTGACCGGCGCTCCCTGCTCATAGAGCAGAAAGCCATTGACGCGCAGCGATACCCGGGCCGGGTCGAACGGCGTGCCCGCATAGCCGGCCGCCGAGACGATGCGGCCCCAGTTCGGGTCGGCGCCCGCGACGGCGGTCTTCACCAGCGGGCTGTTGGCCACGCTCTTGGCGATCGTGCGGGCGGCGGCGCCATCGCGGCAGCCGCGGACGTCGATCGTCACCAAGTGCGTGGCCCCTTCGCCATCGGCCGGAATCGCGCGGGCCAGTGAGGCGCAAATCTCGAACAAAGCGGCGCGAAACTTTTCGAGTTCGTCGCCCGCGAGCGCGGGGCCGCCCGCCGCGCCGTTGGCCACGAGCAGCACGGTGTCGTTGGTGCTCATGTGGCCATCGACCGAGATGCAGTTGAAGGTTCGCTCGGCGACATCGGCGAGCACCTCTTGGGCCGCGGCCGGATCGAGGCGGGCATCGGTCATGACAAGGCCGAGCATGGTGGCCATGTTCGGGCCGATCATCGCCGCGCCCTTGGCCATGCCGGTGATTTGCACGGCGTGGCCGCCGAGCGTGAGTCCGCGGCCGGCGAGTTTGTGGCGGGTGTCGGTGGTGAGCATGCCTTGGGCGGCGGCCACGAGATGGCTTTCGTCGGCGCCCAACTGGCGGGCGACCTGTTCAATGCCGGCGGCGATCCTCTGCATCGGCAAAAATTCGCCGATCACGCCGGTCGAGAGCACCAGGGTTTGCGAAGCCTCGGCCCCCACGGCGGCGGCGGCCAGCCGGGTCATTTCGTGGGCATCCGTCAGACCGCGCTCGCCGGTGCAGGCGTTGGCGTTGCCCGAATTGATCACCACGGCGCGGGCCGTGGCCAGCGGAGTGCGGGCGCGATCGAGCGCCACGGGCGCCGCGAAAACGAGGTTTCGCGTGTAGACGCCCGCCGCCGTGGCCGGCCGGTCCGACACGACGAGCGCGAGGTCGAGCTTCGAGGCGTTGCGCTTGATGCCGCAGTACACGCCGCCGCAGCGAAATCCTTGGGGAAGCCGAATGTCCATAATTGCCTACTCGCTGGGTAGAAAATGGAATGCCGAGGGCCAGCGCCGCGATCGTTCGCAGGACGCTTAAAGCAGGGCCATCGTCTCGGGATAGCCATGCATGAGATTGAAATTTTGCGCCGCCGCGCCCGAAGCGCCTTTGATCAGATTGTCGAGACAACTAATCGTGATGACATGTTCGCGCACGACTCGCGCGGTGATATCGCAAAAGTTCGTGTGGCTCGAATCCTTCGTGCCCGGCAGCCCGTCGACCACGCGCACAAACGGCTCGCCGCGATAAAAATCGCGGAGGGCCTCGAGCGCCGCGTCGGTGGTGACCCGGCCCCGCGGGCGGCTATAGGCGGTGGTGAGAATACCGCGGTCCATCGGCACGAGATGCGGCGTGAACAGCACCCGCACATCGTGGCCGCTGGCGCGACTCGTGATTTCGTCGATCTCGGGCGTGTGCCGATGGTTCCCCACGCTATAGGCCGAAAAGTTTTCGTTGCACTCCGGAAAGAGCGTGTTGAGTTTCGGAGTGCGGCCCGCGCCCGAGACTCCGCTCTTGCTGTCGACGATAATGCCCGTGGGCTCGATCAGACCGGCTTTCACCAGCGGCGTGAGCGCCAAGATGGCCGAAGTGGTGTAGCAGCCCGGATTGGCCACGAGCTGGGCCGGACGAATCGCCTCGCGAAACAGTTCGGGCAAACCGTAGGCCGTGGCGCCGAGCCGCTCGGGGTCGGCATGCTTCAGACCATACCACAGTTCATAGACCGCGGGGCTCGAAAGTCGATAGTCGGCGCTAAAGTCGACCACGCGCTTGCCGGCGGCCAAAAGTCGTGGCACGACCGCCGCGGCGGCGCCGTGGGGCAAACAGCAGAACACGCAATCGGCCCGCTCGGCCACCGCCTCGGGCGTCAGGTCTTCGAGCCGCAAATCGAGCCGCCCGGTAAGCTGCGGATGCACCGACGCCACGCTTGGGCTGCCTTCGGCTCGGCTGGCCAGAGCCGTGATCCGCGCCTCGGGATGCCGGAGCAGAATCTTGATCAGTTCGAGCGCGCGGTATATCCGGTGGCTCCGAGAATGGCGACACGGGTCATCGAGCGGCAGTTCTTTTCATATTGGGGAAACAGCGTGGGACACCGCGAACTGATTCGGCTCAAGCGGCGGTTTTTCAAACGGCACAGTAGTATATCGATCCGAGCAACCGTCCGCTAGAAAGGCGGCCCCGGGGGGAAATTGCGATTAACTCGCCGAGGGGCCGGGCCATACCGAGGCGCAACGAGTTTCCGCTGCCACGCGATCACTGCCGCGCAACGCGATCGGAATGAGCAGCTTCGCGCGACGGCTCGCCAATTCGGAGCGGACTTGACAGCTCGGCCAGTGTCACTCCGACGATATAGGGATTCGGTTCCGGACGCTTTTTCGGCACCCGCCGTGGATTTACGCTTTTGTTGACGCATGTTTATGCTTGATATAGGCTTCATAGCTTTGCACCTTTAGGCTCTTCCGTTTCCGAGTGTTTTGCTTGGGGATTCGGGATGGTTTTCTGGCGTTCGGGGGTTGGTCGGGTAGAATGGCGTGGAGGAGGCCGGGCGAGTCTCGATTTTACCTGAATGGAGTGGAGCCATGAATAGCGTCGCCGTCGAGATTGAAATGGATTTTCCGGACGGGGTGGCCGTCCGTGGCTACGAGCGTCATCAAGGCGCTCATGTGTTCGAGGTGGCCTTCGAGCTGCCCGAGCGCTGCGTGTGCCCAAAATGCCGGCACGAGGCGGCGGCCCAGCTTCGCGAGAAAGATGAAGTGCTCGCCATCCGCGACCTGGACCTGATGCGCGCGCCGACATTCTGGACCTATCGGCCGTTCTTGCATCAATGTCCCAAGTGCCGGCAGCGGACGCAGGTCGGGACGCCGTTCAAGCGTCCGCGCGTGACTTACACCTATCGTTTCGAGCAGTTCGTGCTCGAGCAACTGGTGGGCACGAGCGTCGAGGAGGTGGCGCGGCGCCTGGGCATCTCCGCCGAGACGGTCGAACGCATCCTGGAGTGGCGCCTGACGAGCGAGCGCGCCATTTCGCCCGAGCGCGTGATCACCAGCGTGGGTCTCGACGAATTGAGTCTCAAGAAACGACACAAGTTGTACGCCACGGTGCTCAGCGATCTATCCGATCCGAAGCATCCGCGAATTCTGGCGGTGGCCAAGGGTCGAGACCGCGAGGCGACCGAGGCCTGCCTGGCCAAGCTTTCGCCGGAGCAACGGGCCCAAGTCGTCTCGCATCGCACGGACATGAGCGCCGTGTATCCGGAAGTCTGCAAAAGCTGGCTGCCGAACAGCCAGTTGGTGGTCGATCGTTTTCATGTCGCGAAGAAGCTGGGCGAGATCGTGGACCGCGTGAGAAAAAAACACGCCATTTTAAGCTAGCACTCTCGCGGGCCGAGCGCAAGAAATTCCGTAGCCGCATGTGGCTCTACCGCGTCCGCCGCGAGGACTTGACCCCGGAGCAACAAACCGAGTTGGACGACCTGCTGACCACGATTCCGGAACTGCAACAGGCTTATCATTTCCGGGAGGAAGTGGCGGAGATCTTCGATGGGTCGCGGGACCGCGAGGAAGCATCGCGGCGACTGGAGGAGCTGCGCGAAATGGTGTCGGGCGAGCCGGAGTTGCTCCAATGGTTCGCGCTCTACGATCGCTGGCGCGACGGCATCCTGGCGTACCTGGACCGCCGCGAGACGAGCGGCCCGGTGGAAGGCCTGAACAACAAGGCGCGGGTCATCGCGCGGCGTAGTTATGGGATCAAGAACACCGATAGTTTGTGGAAACGCTTGGTGCTGGACATCAACCACTTCCACGCCGCCACCCGCCGCCGCGTGCCCGACCTCCACGCCCTGGCCCGCGCCATCCAAGCAAGATTCCGGGCTTATTACATTTAGAAACGGAAGAGCCCAATGAGTCTTGACCCGTTTGATTTCTCTGCTGATGTTGGAGAAATCAAAGTGGACGGTGCTCATTATTGACATCAGGCCGGCACATGGACGGCGCCATCCTGGAGGACTAGACTAGTCCGGCGTCGCCTCGATTCCTTTGCCGGTCGAGAATCCGCCATGAGTAATGTTACATGCCCGCTATGCGATGGTCCCTTGGTGAACAGCGACGCCGTGGCCGGCCAAATTGTCGCGTGCCCGCATTGTCGCCGCCAGATCCGCATGCCGCCAATAATTGTATCCGATCCATTAGCGGATATTTCTTCCATTTCGAGTAATTGGGGCTCTGGAACGCATTCCGCTAGGTCGCGTAAGACGAAGCGCACCGCGCAAAACCGGCGGCGCGACGCCGAATCGCTGTTGACCGTTTTCGACTTCAGTTTTTTGTCGTTCATAACGCCGCAGATAATTCGATTCGCGTATGCGGTTGACATTTTGCTTGTTGGTGGCGCCGCGGTTATTTCGATTTTCGGCATATATCGAACCATGTTCCAGTTCGAGAGACGTGAGCAGCCGACAGACGCGATGCTTTATTTTTTGGCGGCTTCTTTCGGCATTTGCGCGGTTGCGGTTCTTGAGATCGTCGTTGTTCGGATAATCCTCGAGGCGACGATGGTCGTTTTTCGGATCGAGGAGCATTTGCAGTGCATCGCCGAGAATACCGCCGAATGAAGCGATCGGTGGCGGCGCCATAAGCTTCATGCTCGCCGCGTATACGGCGACGGTCCGTCACGACTTCGCCGGATAACCGGAAAGGCAGATAGCTGATGCCGGAGATTTCTAAGGGGTTAGGACCTATTGTTTGGCGTATTGCCCGCTTTGATTCACGGGCGAAACAGATTCTCGAGCGGCTTCTCGAGCGCTTGGATCGGTTTCTCGATCACGCTGGTCGCCGCTTGGCGGGCCATTTGGCGCGTCATGTCTTCGAGCGCGCTCAGATCGAGCTTCGGCTCGCCCAGCGAGCCGGTCAGCGGGATTTGCAGCGGATGACCCAGCAAGTCCTTGAGCAGCGGACGATTGGCCAGCAGGTTTTCATCGATCGCCACTTCGGCGAGCATTTCGAGCGAATCGTCGAATCCGACCGAGCCTTGCGTGATAATGTCTAAAAGGCCCATCTTGAAACGCAGATTGCGGTGATAGACCCGCCCGCCGACGACGCGAAAATCGACGTTCTCATTGTTCAAATTCACCAACACCGCGGTCGTCTGTGGCGGAGCGGCGCCGGGCGTGATCAGCAACTGCCCGATGCGGTCGGCGAGTAACGCGAATTGCTGCGCCAGCGGGCCGGCTTGCACACAGGCTTGGTCGGTCACCAGGTGGCCCGCAATATCGCAATCTCGCGCCGAGCCAAACGTGAGCTTACCGCCCTCGATATCCACCGAAAACGTTCCCTGGGCCCGCGTCACTTGCGAGAGCACCGGGGCCACATATTGCAGCGCCTGCTTGCACACCTCGGGCGTGACTTGCACATGATCCACGAGCCGGCCCTTGGCCATTCGCAGTTCGCCCGGCGCGGGCATGATCCGCCATTGTTCGTTGATGTGCACCGCCCCGCCGCTCACGGTGAGATCGAGCGGCTGGAACTGGAGCACGCCGCTCGCGAGCGCGCCCGTAAGCTGACCGGCGCCGATCCCCAATCCATAAATATTGGCGCTCGACCAGCCGATGCCGCCGCTACCGGTGAGCTGCTGCCACTGCGCCTCGGGCGAGGAGGCGCCAACAGGCCACGCGCCTTGCAAGGCAAAGGGCCGTGTTTCATGGCCGGCGATCGTCACGCGCGAGCCGACATAGGGCTCGACGAGCGGCGCCAGTTGGGCCCAGTCGTATTCCATTTCGCCTTGGATGTCGAACTGTCGCTGGCTATTGATGCTCGCCACCGTGCCGGCGAGAGACAATCGCAAGGCCGACGCCAGGATGTCGGCTCGGTTGAGCGTGAGCAGATCGTGCGCGTGGTCATAAGCCGCGCCAATCGCGAGTTTCACTTGCTGTTCGCGCCAGGCGATCGGCCGCGAGAGCGACACCCCCTGGGTTTGCGTCGCGCCGTTTCGGTTCGCCACCGGCGAAACTTGCAGATTGTCGACCTCGGCCGACACTTGCGCCGAGCTCACGCCGCCGGAGTGCGACATGCTTCCCGAGCCGCTGGCTTGGCCGGTTATATTCCAAAGGCCCGCCAACCGCGGGTCGCGCACCCAACGCACGATTTGCCCCACTTCGGCCTGATAGGCCACATTGCCGGTCGTGGCCCAAAGGCCATCGGCGCCGAGGCTCGTTTGCAAGTTCGTCACCTGGATTCCGGCCTGACCGGTCACGGCCACGAGGTTCGGAATTTGCAGCGATTGATGCGCGATCCCAGGCGCCAGCCGTGGTTATCGTGAGTTGTTGTTCGTCGAAGTAAACGCCGGGCAGCCACACATGGGCTTGCTCCGCCTTGAGGCTGATCTGTTGAAACGCAATCGCGTCGCTCGTCACGATGACCTGACCCGAGAGCGCGCCTTGCCCGGTGAGTTCCCAGCCGGCCACATCGATCCACAGCGCGAGCCGCCCTGTCCAGCTTTGCAGCGGTCCTTGCCAAGAGCCGTTCCAGGCCAGTGTTTTCAGATCATTCGCCGGTTGAGCCAGGGCCACGAGCAAGCGTTCCTGGTTGCCCAGCATATCGAGCGAAGCGCGATCGAGCCGCTCGACCATGAACCCCGCCGCGAGGCCGCGCACATCGAGCTCGCCCGAAAGCGAGGGCTCGATCCAAGCCGGTCGACCCGGTAGCGCCACTTGCAGATTCTTGGCGTCAATATTGGCTCGCAGGGCAAACGTTTGATCGGCCGCTTGCTGCCAAGCAAACGTCACCGAACCGGCGCCGGCCAACTGCAGCGAGTCGAGATCGATGAACTGCGCCGCCTCGGAAGCCAGCTTCGCCAGATCGAAGGTCGCGCTGCCCGAGAGATTGTCCGCGGCGCCCGACGCTTGCGCATGCAGGAACGACGCATCGAGCTTCGCGGTGTCGACGATCGGTCCGGTCGCGGCGTCGTGTCCCGCGAGCTCGACCACGAACGGCTCTTGCCAAGCGAATTGTTGACCGTTGTTCGTGGCGGTGAGATTGGCGCCCTCGACCCGCGCTTGCCATGCGCCGCCGCCCTGGGCCGGAGCGCCGCTGGCCGACATCGTGACCTGGCCGGCCGTGATTTCGACTCCTTGGCGAATCCGGAGCGTGGCCGGAAGCAGCTTGGCAAGCTTGGCCAGGTCGCATTGGCCGCTCACTTGAAAGCTCTGTCGGGCAAGAAAGGCGACCGGCGAATTCGTGGTCGGATTGGCAACATCGAGTTGCCCGCTTGCCGTGAACTGGCCGACATCACAGTTCAGCGCAAGTTGTTCGACATTGATCGACGAACCTGTTCGCGTGATGCGACAGGGCAAATGCGCCTGGGTCATTTGCAGGCGATCGGTTCCTAGTCCCGGCGCGAGGAGCTGCGCATTGGTCGCGACGAGATCGACATCGAGAGATTGCCGCGAGTGGTCGGCGCCGCCGCCCCATGAGCCGCTGAGCTTGGCGACAAGCTGCCCATCGACTTGCGCGCCCGCGAATGCCCGGGCGACCAGCGGTTGCACCAGAGCGAGCGGCGCTCCGGCGATTTCCAATTCGAAATTGCCCACGGCCAGCGGGATGCCAGCCGGCGCGGCGGGATGCGCCACTCCGGCGGCCCGGGCAATGGTGGCCAATTCGTCGCTCGGCTCGACGGCGGCATTGTCCGGGGTCGCCGAGGGCTCTTGCCCGGCGTCATTGGCGGCGGCTGGCGCGTCGTTGGCGGCGTTTGGCGCGTCGTTGGCGGCGGCTGGCGCATCGCCCATCGGGTACCCCGACCTGTTCTCGGGCGGGGCGGCGGCGGGTTGCGTCGCGGGGTTCGCGCGGTTCATCGCAAGCGATTCGGCATGCAACCGTCCCGTGATCGGCGTCACTTGGCTATCGTCCGTGACTTGGGCCGAGAGCGTTGCGTCGAGCGATCCGGCGACGGGCGACGACCGCACCGCCAGCTTGACACCCCCGATCAACGATTGGCGCTTGGTGAGCGAATCCTCGATGAGAATCTCGCCATCGACGATATCGAGCTCCGCCGCCGGCAGCGCGGGCAAGCCGCCCGGGCTCGACGACTCCGAAAGATGCATTGCCTGAATAAAATCTTCCACGTTGCTGCCGCCCAGGCGTGTTTCGATCAGCAATCGGGGATGTTGAATCACTACTTTGCCGAGATCGGTTCGGGCCAGCGCCAGCGAAAACAGTGTTTTGTCACTGGCCACATGATCGATCTTGGCCATCAGTTGGCCTTGTGCGTCGCGGAGCTCGATGTCGTCGAGCGCCACCGGCGACCACCAGGCGAGCGAGGTCCGACCAATTGTGAGGGAGCCCGGCAGCGGCGCGGAGCGGAGCAGGCGATCGACCAACCCGAATTGCGTGAGCAGCCACGGCGCGATCGCCACGATGCCTGCGGCCAGAAGCGCCGACACTCCAAACAGCCTGCGCCAACTTCGTCCGCGGCGGCGACGAACTTCGGGCTCCAGTTTTTCCTCGCGGGCGACCTCATCGTCTTCGTCTTCGTCGCGACGGTGAGCGCCGGAGCGCGCGGGGCCGCCGCCCATGCCCGAGCGAGCTTTCGACGAACGAGCATGTTCCGAATCCGGCGCGGTCATGGCATCCTTTGCGAACTCTTTTGACAATCGCATCGACGGCGCCGCCCCTAGGGTTTATGACGCGCGTCCATTAAACTAATCGGCAGATCGGAAACGATGCGTTCCTATTTTCCTCAGCTAGCAGCCGTGCGACAGCATCCGCTCATGTTTCGAGTGCGACAATCGTTCGACGCCACGCGCGTCGACGACGTGGCCCACGCCACGCGAAACGAGCTCGCCCGGCTCGCGCTCGCCGAGCGAGTGCGGCCCGGCCAGTCGGTCGCCATCTCCGCTGGCAGCCGCGGTATCACCAACATCCCCGAAATTTTGCGGGCCGCCGCCGAACATTTTCGCTCGCTCGGCGGGGCGCCTTTTATCGTGCCCGCCATGGGCAGCCACGGTGGCGCCACGGCCGAAGGCCAGCTCCAGGTGCTAGCAAGCTTGGGCATCACTCCCGAAGCATGCGGCTGCCCGATCCGGTCGAGCATGGACACGGTCGTCGTATGTCAGTCGGCCGAAGGCTTTCCGGTATATTTCGATCGCCATGCGTTCGAGGCCGATCATGTGCTGGTCGTGGGCCGGGTGAAGCCGCACACCGACTTCGCCGGCGAAATCGAAAGCGGGCTGATGAAAATGATGCTCATTGGCCTGGGCAACCACGCCGGCGCCAAGATTTATCACCGCGCGATCCACGACTACGATTTCGACCAGATCGTGCGCGGCGTGGCCGAGCGGGTGATGGCCGAATGCCGCATCGTGGCCGGGCTCGGAATCGTGGAAAATGGTTACGACGAAACCGCGCGCATTGTCGCCATGAGGCCCCAGGAGCTCGTCGAGCGCGAGAAAGAACTGCTCGTTTTGGCCAAGCGACTCTTGCCGCGGCTGCCGTTTCCTCGCGTCGAATTCTTGCTCATCGATCGGATCGGCAAGGATATCTCGGGCACCGGATTGGACACGAATGTCGTGGGCCGGAAATTCAACGAGCATGAAGCGCTCGCCGACGAATGGCCCAAGGTGCGGCGTATCGCGGTGCGCGACCTTTCGCCAGGCACGCATGGCAACGCCACGGGCATCGGCGTCGCCGAATTTTGCACCTCGCGGCTCGTGGCGCAAACCGATTGGCACAAGACGCGGCTGAATTGCCTCACCAGCGGCCGAATCGCCGTGGGCATGGCGCCCTTTGATTTTCCGACGGATGAAACCATGCTCACCGCCGGGCTCGCGACCGTGGGTTTGGTCGAGCCGCCCGAGGCTCGGTTGCTCTGGATTCGCGACACCTTGCATTTGGCCGAGGTCGAATGCGGGGTCGCATATCTGCAAGAAGCCGAATCTCGCGAAGATCTCGAAGTGCTCAGTGTCCCCCGGCCGCTGCCGTTCGACGCCCATGGTAACTTGCCTCCGAGCGGAATGATGGCGATGGCCACCGCGCCCGGCGATGTGAAGGATGGCGCGACCGCCCGCTCGGTTCAAACCAGGCCGACGCGATAACTCCAGCACACGGTGCGAAAGCCGCCGCCGGCGGCAACCGCCGGGGCGGGCAGCCACAAGGTCTCGCCGCCGCGCGTCACGACGCCGCCATCGCCGCGCTCCAGCGTTAGCGATCCCGTGGCCTCGGCTTCGGCGCCATAAGCATAGGAACTGCCGAGCCGCTCCGGCTCGTGGCTCACGCGGCAAGCGGCTTCGAACAGGCATGTCTCCCGCGCCGGGTCGCACAACACGCTTAGCGACCAATGGCTTCGCCCGGCGCGACCGACGAGCAGCGCGACCGATTGCCCTCCGGCCCGCGGCTCCCAGTGAAACTCTTGCAAGACGGGGCTCGCCGGCCAAGCTTCGTCTTGCGAGCCTTCGACACTGACCAGCAATGTCGTTTCCGGCGCGTCGGCGTCGTGTCCGCTCATTTGCAAAGCGTGTCCGAAGCGATCGCCCCGCCATGCGAAGACCAAGCGAAGGCGGCCGATGACGATGGGACGCGGCGAGAGATGAGACATCGATGTTTCGCGACTCCGGGCCGGCGAGGATTCAATTGCTCGATGCGTCGCGGGCCGGGTCTGGCCGATTCACGGCGCGGGCCTTTTAGTGTAATGGGCCGCCGCCGGATTCGCGAACAGCTCGAATTCGCAAGCCACTCGGCAAAATCGCGATTCGCCGGTCGAGTCCCGAACGATCGCGAAAATATTTCTGGCGATCTCCGCGAGGACCCTTAAAAACAGGCGGAAAACTCGTGAAAAACCGCCCTTGACCGTTATGGCCGATTTCCATATTCTCCGCCCCACGCAAGTCACGAACGGGGTCGCGAGACACCGAGCAAGACACCGCGAACCACCAAGCGAGGCCAGCACGCACGACACAACTTTGCCCACGTGGCTGGGTCTGCATCAGGAAGTCGGGCTCTCGAGGGCCAAGGCTTCCGCGGACCACGAAGCGCGGTTGTCGACATGGACGTTGACAACACGCTTCGCATATAGCGGGCCGCGAGCCCGTCGCGAATCCGAGCCGGGGAAAGCTGTTCCCCGCGGCGCGGCGAAAGCTCGAGGCCCATGACGAACGCTTCGCGACCGACGAGGTCGCAAGCCACCGTCCAATCGCTCCCGGATAGGATGTTGTCCTTTGCCCCCCTGGGACAACGCCTTTCCGGGAGTTTTTTTGCGCATGGAATTGCCTTATCCGCGGCACGAAACAGCGCCAAATTTCGCGCCCGAGCGACGAGCGTCGTGCCGCCTTGCATGCGCGACGCTCCCCGCGGCCTCGCCAATCTTTCGGATGCGCGTGCTCGAAGCGACCGGTAAGGCGCTGGAGCGCCGCCCTCGCCCGCGATAGAATTCGGGTCTTGCCCGACGAACGCGATCCCTCGACTGCGAGCTGCGCATGGCCTTGATCGACGCCACGACCCACTTTCACCCTGTCTGTTTCCTTGCGCGTGCAACGCGATTTTTTTCCGGACAGGCATCGCTTTGGCTCGCGGGCGCCGCGTGCGTGGTGGCGGCCGGGCCCGGCGGATGCGAACAGCGGGTCGCCGCGCCGCCGGTTGTCGAGCCGCCGATCGTGACCGTGGCGCAAGCGATCGAGCGCGAGGTGCTCGATTTCGTCGACTACACCGGCCGCATCGAAGCGCAAAACGCGGTCGATGTCCGGGCGCGCGTCACCGGCTATCTCGACAAGACTCCGTTCAAGGAAGGCGACGAAGTGAAGAGGGGCGAGCTTCTCTTCCAGATCGACGACCGCCCCTACAAAGCCCAGCTCGCGCAGGCCGAGGCCCAAGTGGCTCTCAACGAGGCCGCCTACAAACTCGCCCGCGCCAACAATGCCCGCGCCAAGTCGCTCTCCAAGAGCCCGGGCGTCATCACCCAGCAGGACCTCGACCAATATCAAGCCACCGAGGATCAGGCTCGGGCACAGGTCGAGGCCTCGCGCGCGGCCGTGGAAACGTATCGGCTCAATGTCGAATATTGCCGCATCACTTCGGAAATCGATGGCCAAGTGAGCCGCTACTACTACACCGTGGGCAACCTCGTCACGCAGGATTCAACCCTGCTCACGACCGTCGTCTCGCTCGATCCGATCTATGTCTATTTCGATATCGACGGCATCACGGTCGAAAAGATCAAGCGCGAGATCAATGCCGGCAAGTTCGTGCCGCTGCGCGAGTCGGGCACGCGGCCGATGTTTATCGCACTTAGCGGCGAGCAAGGCTTTCCCCACCGTGGCAATCTCACGTTTATCAACAACCGGGTCGATCCGAACACTCAAACCCTCACAGCCCGCGGCGTGTTCGCCAATCCGCGGCCCGAGCATGGCACGCGCCTGCTCACGCCGGGCATGTTCGTGCGCGTGCGGCTTCCCTTGGGCCAGCCCCATGTAGCGGTGCTTGTGGCGGAGCGCTCGCTAGGCACGGATCAAGACCATAAATTCGTCTATGTGGTCAACAGCGAAAACAAGGTCGAGTATCGGCGCGTGACCCTGGGCGCCCTCCAACCCAACGGGCTGCGAGTCGTGGATCAAGGCGTGAAGGCCGGCGAATGGGTGATCGTGGCCGGAGTGCAACAAGCGCAAAGCGATGCGCTCGTGAAGCCCGAGCGCACCACGCTGGCCGAGTTCATGGGCGCCGCCTCCTCGCCCGGCGCGGAGCACGCCGCCCCGCAACGACCGCGCAGCGCGCCGAGTCCCGAAACCGCTCCGGCCACGCGTATTCCCGAAGGATCGAGCCCCTCGCGAATCGAATCGAGCGATGCGCCGAGCAGCCGTTCGCCCGGCCCGCGCAGTTCACCTTAATAAACGCGGCCTCGAAACGACCGAGCGCTCTTCATGTCGCATTTCTTCATCGATCGCCCGATCTTCGCCACCGTGCTCTCGGTGGTGATCTCGCTGGCCGGACTGCTGGCCCTAAAAAGCCTGCCGGTGACGCAATATCCCGATATCGCGCCGCCCAGCGTGCAAGTGGCGGTCTCGTATCCGGGGGCCAGCGCTCAGGTGGTGGCCGACACGATCGCCGCGCCGATCGAGCAGCAGGTCAACGGCATCGAAAACATGCTCTATATGTCGTCGCAATCGAACAACGACGGCACTTACAACCTGCTCGTCACCTTTGAACTGGGAACCGATCTCAATACCGCCCTGGTGATGGTGCAAAACAGGGTGACGCTGGCCCTGCCCCAATTGCCCACCAATGTGCAGCAACAAGGCATCACGGTGCGCAAGCGGGGCCAAGCGATTCTCTTGATCATCAACTTCCATTCGCCCGACCGCCGCTACGACGACATTTACCTCAGCAACTATGTCACGATCAACTGCCGCGACGAACTGCTGCGGCTGCCGGGAATCGGCGACATCACCTATCTCGGGCAGCGAGACTATAGCCTGCGCTACTGGCTCGACCCGCAAGAGCTTTCGGCTCGCAATATCGCGGCGGGCGAAGTGGTGTTGGCAATCAAGAACCAAAATCTCGCCGCCGCCTCGGGGCAATATGGCTCGCCTCCGCCGAGCTCCGCCGGTCAGGCCACGCAAGTGACCTACGATTCGCTCGGCCGGCTCGAGAACTCCCGAACAATTCGGCAATGTGATCGTCAAGGCCACCAATCGCGGAGCCGACGGCGCGGCGACCGAGATGGTGCGAATGCGCGACGTGGCCCGGGTAGAAATCGGCGCGCTCGAACTACACCCAGTCCTGCTATCTCGATGGCGCGCCGAGCGTCGGTTTGGCCGTGTTTCAACTGCCGGGCACCAACGCACTCGACGTGGCCGAGGGCGTGAAGGCCAAAGATGCGCGAGCTGGAAACACGTTTCCCGCGCGGCGTGGCCTACAGCATCGCCTACGACACGACGCCCTATGTTTCCGAATCGATCGCCGATGTGGTCAAGACTCTGTTCGAGGCCGTGGCGCTGGTGGCGATCGTGGTGCTCACCTTCTTGCAGCGTTGGCGAGCGGCGGTGATTCCGCTCGTGGCCGTGCCGGTGGCGATCTTGGGAACATTCGCCGTGATGGCGGCCCTCGGCTTCTCGATCAACAACATCTCGCTCTTCGGCTTGGTGCTCGCCATCGGCATCGTGGTCGACGACGCGATCGTGGTGGTCGAAAATGTCGAACGCTGGCTCGAGGAGGGCTACACCCCCCGCGACGCCACGCGCAAAGCCATGGACGAAGTCACCGGCCCGGTCGTGGCGGTGGCGCTGGTGTTGTGCGCCGTGTTCGTGCCCTGCGCCTTCATCAGCGGCATTCCGGGGCAGTTCTTTCGGCAGTTCGCCGTCACGATCTCGGCCTCGACCGTGATCTCGGCCTTCAACTCGCTCACGCTCAGCCCGGCCCTGGCCGCCATGTTGCTCAAGCCCCACTCCGCGGGCCGCGATCCGCTCGACGGGCTGCTGCGGCTGGCCCTGGGCTGGTATTTCTGGCTGTTCGACAAGGCATTTGGCCTGGTCAGCGCCGTTTATAATTGGCTCGTGGCGCGCTTGCTCGGCGCGGCGCCGGTGGCGATCTTCGGCTATTTCGGCCTGCTCGCGCTGACCGGTTACTTGCTGGTCCGTTGGCCGATCGGCTTTATTCCACAGCAAGATCAAGGCCGGCTGATCGTGAATGTGCAACTACCCGACGCCGCCTCGCTCGAGCGCACGCGCGACGTGATGCTCGAGATCGATCGGATCGCGCGCGAATTCGAGGGCGTCGAGCACACGGTGCTCATGGTCGGCAATTCGTTCATCGCCCAGTCGACCAGTTCCAACTTCGGCACGATGTTCATTATTCTCAAGCCATTCGAGGACCGCCGGGCGCCGGAACTTTATGCCGACGCGATCATGGCCCGACTCAAGACCCGCTTCCACGCCGACGTGCATGAGGCGATCGTGAGTCTGTTCGGCGCGGCGCCGGTGCCGGGCATCGGCCTGGCCGGCGGATTCAAACTGATGGTCGAGGACCGCGGCGGGCTCGGGCTCGCGGCGCTCGAAAAGCAATCGAAGCGGCTGATTCACGATCTCGCCGCGCGGCCGGGCTTGGCCGGCGTCATGACGCAGTATTCCGCCAATACCGGTCAATTGTTCATGGACATCGACCGCGACAAGATCACGACCATGGGTATTTCGATCGCCGATGTGAACATGGCGCTCAACGTCTACCTCGGCTCGCTCTACGTCAACAGCTTCAATGCCTTCGGTCGCTACTGGCAGGTGAATGTGATGGCCGATGGCTCGTTTCGCAATCGCAACCAGGTGATCAACTTGATCCAGGTGCGCAACAACCAGGGGCAAATGGTTCCGCTCAGCGCGCTCGTGACGCTGCGCGACTACAGCGGGCCCGTGATGGTGAATCGCTACAATCTTTATCCCGCCGCGCCGGTCAACGGCGCCATCGCGGGACTGAGCACGGGTCAGGGCCTAGCGATGATCGAACACCAGGCCGCGGTCACGCTTCCCCGCTCGATGGCCGTGGAATGGACCGATCTGGCCTATTTTCAGAAGATCGCCGGCAACACCACCCTGGCCGTGTTCGCCATGTCGGTGGTGTTCGTCTTCTTGCGCTGGCGGCGCTCTATGAAAGCTGGTCGCTGCCGCTGGCCGTGATTCTCGTGGTGCCGCTCTGCGTGCTTTCGTCGATCGTGGGACTGGCGATTGCCCACATGGCGCTCAATATCTTCGTGCAGATCGGGCTCGTGGTGCTGGTGGGACTGGCCTGCAAAAACGCGATTCTGATCGTCGAATTCGCCAAGCAATTGCGCACGACCGGACACGAACTAAAAACCGCCACGCTCGAAGCCGCGCGGTTGCGGTTGCGGCCCATCACCATGACCTCGCTGGCCTTTATCCTGGGCGTGGTTCCGCTGGTGATCGCCCGCGGCGCCGGCGCTGAAATGCGCCAAGCCCTCGGCACGGCGGTCTTCAGCGGCATGATCGGAGTCACCCTGTTCGGACTGCTCCTCACGCCGCTGTTCTTTCGACTCATCCAAGGCGTCGCCGAGCAGCCGATGTTCGACAGCTCGCGCGTGCAGTGGATTCTCTCGATCTCGATCGGCCTCGCGCTTGGGCTCGTGCTGGGCGGGCTCTTGCATCAAATGGGCATTCGCAGCCTGCGGTGGTCGCTGCTATTGGGCACTTGCCTGGGCTTGGCGGCTTCGCTCGCCGCGCGGCGGGTATTCGCGCCCAAACGCAAATCCGCCCCGCCCGCCGACTGAGCCGCGCCGAACTTCGCCGCCCCCCCAGCGCAACCGGCATAAACGGTCTGCTCGGCGATCCGCCTCCCGGCGCCACCGAGCGCGCGGCGTGCAATCGCGCGAGGCTTTTGACCGCCGCGCGTCTCGGGCGTATAGCTCTTTAGGGCCGCCGCGCGCGTCTCTTGCCGGCGCTCGCCGCGCGCGAACCCCATACAGTTGAACGAGCATGAGCATTTCGGAAACAGCCGACGAATCGCAAGCCGACTGGAGCGACGCCTTCGCGCGCGCCATCGACCACGGTCGCCGCCGCGCTCTCGAACTGCTCGACGAACAGCAACGACGCATCGATCGCCTCGAAGCCCAATTGGCCGTCGAAATCGACGAATTGCTCGCCACCGCCCACGACCACAATGCTCCTGAAGCCCAAGCTCGCCGCGAACAGCTTGCCGCCGATATCGGCCGCCGCGAGGCGATGCTCGCCGAGCAGCAATCGAACCTCGCCGAGCGCGAGCGTGATATCGAATCGCGCGAATCGAAACTGCGCGAAAGCGAGCGAACCCAGTCGGGTATCGAGCAAATCCTGACCGACGACAAGCACGACTTGGCGCGTGCCCGCGAGCGACTCGAACGCGACCGCGACGAACTCGCGACCCAGCGAGCCGAGCTCGCGAACCAACGGGCCGAGCTCGCCGGCGCGCGGGCCGCCGCCGAGCTCCAGCGCCGCCGCATCGCGCAAGCTCAAGACCGAATGGGCCGCGCAGCGCGAGGTGATCGTGCGCCGCAAGCAAGAGCTCAAGCGTCTTTCCGAAGACCATCACGGACAACTTCAGGCGAGCCTCACGTCGGCCCGCGGCGCGCTCGAGGAAGAGCGCGCGAGAGCCAGCGGCTGCGCCAATTGCTCGGCCGCCGCATGGCCGAACTCCGAAGCCTGCGAAGAGAAGCCCGGAGCACCCCGCGACGCCAGACCGTGGCCGAGATTCAACCGGCGGCGGAGCAACATCGCGGACCAAACGAAATCGAATCGCCCTTTGCCAACGGACGCGTCAACGACATTCTGGCCACGGAGCACGCGCTTGCCGCGCGAGAGCGGCTGGTCGAGGATCGCATGCGGCTGGAATACGAGGCCGAGCACGCCGATTTTTGTCAAAAGTTCGACGATCTCCAGCGGCGCTTCGAGATGGCGATCGCCGATCTGCGGCAATACAAGCAGCGCAACGCCGATCTCGAGTCGCAAATCGACGCCAAGTCCGAATCGGAACCCAGCGGTTCGGCGCTCGATTGGGAAAGCCGCAAGCAGCAATTGCTGAGCACGCTCGAATCAACACCCGAGAACGAAGAGGCGACGGCGGCGCGCATCACGATCGAGGGCACGATTCGCATCACGGATGAAGTCATCGCCCAGAAAGATCGTGAGATCGCGGAGCTGAAGTCGGTGCTCGCGCAGCAATCGTGCAACCTGGGTTCGGTCGCGGTCGGAGCGGCGACGATCGCCGGAATGCTCGACGCCGACGAGCTCATTCGCCACGAGCGCGAACGGCTCGAACGCATGCAGGAAGAATGCACACAGAAATCGCGCGTCGCGGAAGTGGAAATCTCGGTCGAACGGGCACGCTTGGCTCGCGCTTGGGCCGATCTCGAAGATCGCCTCGCCAGCGCGCGTCCGGCCGAACCCGCGGAGCCGGCTTCAAACGCCGCGAATCAACCCCCGGCCGGCCAGCGCCGCTGGTGGGCGTTTCTCGGGCTGAAGGAAACGAGCGGCGGCGACTGATCGCCGGCGCCTGGCACGCGCCGCGCCCTTGCCGCGTCTGAGCGGCGCCTGGCAATCGCCCTTGTCCTTTAGAGCGATGGCAACGTCGACGGCGTTTGCTTGGCCCGCCGCGCCGCGGCCAGATTGCGCACCAGGGTCTGACACAGCGCCTGCAAATATTTTGCCGAAGTGGGGTCATCGAACGCGGCCCGCGGCTCGCCCTCGTCGCCATGGCGGCGAATCTGCATATTGATCGGCACATCGCCAAGAAACGGCACATCGAGCTCCTCGGCGCGGCGCTTGGCCCCGCCCGAGCCGAAGATATCGTGTCGCTTGCCGCAGTCGGGACACTCGAACCCGCTCATGTTTTCAACCATGCCCAAGATCGGGATATTCACCTTGCGAAACATGGCGATCGCCTTCACCGCGTCGAGCAGCGCCACGTCTTGCGGAGTGCAGACCACGACCGCGCCGGTGAGCGGCAACAATTGCGAAAGCGTGAGCGCGATATCGCCGGTGCCGGGCGGCATGTCGATGAACAGATAATCGAGATTGCCCCAGGCGGTGTCGCGCAGTAGTTGGGTGATGGCGCCATGCAGCATCGGTCCGCGCCATACCACCGCTTCGCCGGCCGGCACCAGAAAACCCATCGACATGGCCTTGAGCCCCGCCACTTCGATCGGCTGGATGCGTCCCTGCTCGACCGTGGGCTTGCGCATGGCGCCCAATAAATGCGGCACGCTCGGTCCGTAGACATCGGCGTCGAGTAAACCGACTTTCGATCCGGCCCGCGCGAGGCCCACGGCCAGCGCCGTGGCGATGGTGCTCTTGCCCACGCCGCCCTTGCCCGATCCCACCGCGATGACACTCTTGGCCGTGACCCCGATCTCGCCCAGGGGCGTCGGCGGTCGCTGGTGCTCGACGATCTCGACAGTCACCCCGGCGCCCGGAAATCGCTCGCCGAGCCGTTGTTCGAGTTCGGCCTTGGTGTCTTGCCAGATGCATGCGCGTATGGGTGGTGAGCCCGAGCTTGACGAAAATCCCGGCGCCATCGACGTGTGCCTCGCGCAGTTGGCCGGTGGCGACGATCGAATCGCCGGTCTCGGGATCGAGAAAATCCTTGAGCGCGGCCTCGACCGCGGACGAATCGAGCGAAGGGTTCATCATGCTCTCTGACGCCTTTCCAAAATCGAAGTCGTTGATGTTCTAGTTTAATCTCGCGGACCGCGCCGTTCCCGGGTCATGGAGGCGGTTCCAGGGCGCGGTCGCCGCGCGCGGCTGCTCGCTCCACGGCAGCCGCGCCCAAATCCGATCGGCAAGCGACAATCGCGGGCCGTGGGCGTCGAATGCGCGGCGCTCGGCTCGCGCCAGTTGCTCGACAAGGCCGCGGAGGCGTGTCAATCGTCGCGGCGATGTTTCGAAATGCGCGGCGCCGGCCTCGCGCATCCACGGCTCGAATCCGGCCAGCGCCCGATCCGCGACCACGATCACTCGCGGCGCCGGCATGCGCGTCGCTGGCGCTCCTCGCGGAGGCGGTCCTATCGCGGGCGAGTCCTCGGCGAGGCGGAAAATAAAATCCGCCACGCGTTCGACCTGATTCGCCGTGAGCTCGATCGCCACGATGCCGGCCGGCGCGTCGGCCAACCGCTCGACGCACTCGGCGAGGCTCCGTGTCGACCGCGTTTCAATTCGCCGACCCAAAGCCCGACCAATCGCCGGCGCCCACGCGTCGCCCCGCTCGCACACAATCCATCGCACGGGCGCTCGATGCGATCTGGCTTTCACGTGAGGCACTGCTTTCTTGCCAGAAATCTTAACCCGCGGGGAGCCCGAATGCCAACTCACTCGAATGTCAAACCTGCTCTTGGGCGAACCCCGCGGGGCCCCGCCGCGTTGCGTTTGGCTCGCGTTGTGTTCGGCTTGGGGCGCGATGGTTGCCGGCCCGTTACTTCGACTCCCCATCGGCGAGCCCCAGTTCGGCCATGCGGCGGTAGAGCCGCGGGCGGGTGAGCCCGAGCAGTTTGGCGGCGCGACTTTTGTTGCCTTTGGCCCGGCGCAACGCTCGGGCAATCAGTTCGCGCTCCACGTCGGCCAAAAACGCCTCGAGCCGGATCGGCTCGGGGCGCGGATCGGGGCGCGACTTCGCCTCAATATATTGATGCACCTGCTTGGGCAAGTCGAGCGGTTTGATTTCGGTTCCCTCGGCCCGCGCATGCGCCTCGGCCAAGGTCGCGGAAAGATCGTCGACATTGCTAGGCCAGGGATATGCGGCGAGCAGATCGAGCGTCTCGGGAGCGACGCCGGCCAGTTGCTTGGCGCCCTCGCCATTGATCCGCTCGACGATCGCCTGACATAACAGCGGCAAATCGCCCAAGCGCTCGGCGAGCGGCGGGATCGTGATTTCGAGCGTCGAGAGCGCATGACCCAGCCGCGAATCGAATTTGCCTTCGCCAGCCAGTTCGACCAGCGAGCGTTTGCCGGTCGAAAGCACTTGCATTCGCAGCTTGCCCGACGCGATTAGGTCGGCGAGCAGACCCTGGGTCTCGACCGGCATTCGGTCGGCATCGTTCAAGAGCAGCGACCCGCCCGGCGCCGCGGCGCGAGCGATGAAGAACCCCCTAGCGACAGCGCGATGGGCGCCGGCCCGGCGGCCGATTGACGAGCGACCAGCGCCGCGAGCGTCGATCCCAGCAATTCGGCGCCCAAGGCCCCGCAGGCCAGCGCGGCCCATTCGGCCGCGCCATCGCCATGGCGAGAGTAATGAATCGCGCGGGCCAAATGCTCCTTGCCCACGCCCGCCGGTCCCACGATCATCACGCTCTGGTCGCCAAGCGCCGCGAGCGCCGCCTGTGCCCGGGCCCGCGCGATGCGTGGATCGGCGCCCACGAACTGTTCGGGAGCATAGCGACGCCCGAGCCTGGCGCGAAAACGCACGAGGGCCCGATGCAAACTCTCGGCCGAAGGCTCGCCGGGCGCCGGTTCGACCATGTACTTTTCGATCGCCTCGGGCGCGGGAGTGTACGGTGGGAGTCCGTCGGTGGGCGCAGGTCCCGGGGCCGCGAGATCGACAAGAGCCACGATCGGCGATACTTCATCGGGCCCGCGGGCGAGGGGCAGATATTCGACCCACGCCCCGAGGCATTCGTTTTTGCGTAGCCACACTTCGCGCCGCTCGCGGCAGCGCAGCCCTCCAAGCGCCGCCGGCGACGGACAGAGCCCCGCGGCCAAGATCGCCGCGATACGGCCATCCTTGGCGGGCAATCGCCCCTGCTCGGCCGCCGATGTGCCCGACCCTTCGGAAGCGGGTTCGTCGGGCGGCGTCGAGTCGTCGAGCGGCTCGGGCGCTTGGTACACACACACCGCGCCGAGCAGCGCTTCGGCCGCCGCGCCGGTCCAACGCTCGCAGGCTTCGTTCCAAAAAACGATCCGGCGCCGTTCATCGAGAACAAACAGGGGGCTGGTCGCCGCGTTGAGCGCATCGGCAAGGCGATGGATCGCGGAGCGCACCATGGAAACCGCCATTCGAGTCGAGTCGCCGCGAGGTCCACGCCGCGGGTCCGGTCAGCGATCGGCGCCCCGGTCCACGGCGAGCGTGGCATGATCGGTCGCCGCGGCGCGGACTTGCATCTCACTTCGATGCGACACGATACTCGCCTCGGCCGCCGCGCTCGCGCGACCGGCGGCGTCGACCCAGGGGCCGGGCGCCACTCCCAGCAGCAGCACGCCAAACGTGGAAATGAGCATCGCGGCGCCGAGCCCGGGCCCAGCCTGCGGCCGCACCACTTGCACGGCTTCGCGGAAATACATGGCGGCAATCACGCGGAGATAATAACCGGCCGAGATCGCGGCGTTGATCATCGTGGCAATGCTGAGCGCGATCAACCACCAGCGAACATCGCCCGGCGCGAAGGAGAGCGCCCCATAGATCAGTTGAAACTTGCCCCAGAAACCGGCCAAAGGCGGCAAGCCGAGCAGGCTGAACATGCACACCGCGATCACCGCCGCCACGGCCGGACATGACCGCGCGAGACCGGCAAGTTCGTCGACCGTGTTGAGCTGTCGCTCCTCGCCGCTCAGGTAAGCGAGCGCCGCGAAGGCGCCAAACGTGGCCAGCGCATAGGTCGCCAGATAAAACATCGCCGAGCCGATGCCCGCGAACCCGGCCGCCGCCGGACCGGCCTGGGCCACATCGATACTCGCGGCGAAAGCAACCGCCACGCCGATGAGCATGTAGCCGGCATGGGCGATCGAGGAATACGCCAGCATGCGGCGAACATTGCGCTGCCACAAGGCCAGAAGGTTGCCCAGCGTCATGGTAATCACCGCCAACACAAGCGATATCTGCCACCCCACTTTGGCCAGCGCGGGGAAGTCGATCGCCGTGGCCACGACCGGGGCCGCCAGCACCCGCACCAGCGCCACCAGACCCGCGATCTTGGGAACCACGCTCAACAGCGCGGCGTTGGCGTGTGAGGTGCCCTGATACACATCGGGCGGCGTAGAAGTGAAACGGCACGGCGGCCATGCGGAACCCGAGCCCGGCGAAGATCAGCACCATGGCCAAGAGGGCAAACTTGCCCGTGCCCTGGAGCGCGCGGCGCTGGCGACCGCATGGGCATTGGAAGCATTCAAGGCTTGGCCCGCGTCGATCAGGCAGGTCGAGTGGTGAAAGCCATAGAGGAAGCTGAACCCATAGAGAAGCAGGCCCGACGACAAGATGCTGAGAAAGAAATACTTCGTGGCCGCTTCCTGCGACGCGGTGTCGTGCCGGCCGAGATAGAGCACCACATAGGTTGGAATCGATACCAGCTCGAGACCCAAGAACAAGAGCACGAGATCATTGGCCACGCCCACGATCATCAGGCCCGCCATCATCAGGAGCAGCGAGCCCATGAGCTCCGGCGCGAGCCCGGCCGAGGCCGCGCGCGAGCATGAGCACCAGCAACAGCCCAACGCCGATGGTGAACCACCGCACGACATGCGCGAAGAAATCGATCACGGCCGGACCACTCAAAATCGCGGGCGGCCCGGCAATGGCGGCTAGCCAGGAGATCGCCGTCGGAGGCCGGCGCCAACGGATCGGCGGCTGGGTTCTCGCGCGGGATGGACTTCATCGGACCGCTCATGTTCTGGCCGGCCATATCCTGGCCGGCCCTGTTCGAGCCGGCCATGTTCGAGCCAGCCATTTCGCCACCGGCGTTCTTCCCCTCGCCGATCATCATGCCCATCGGGCTCGCGGCCGAGGACTCTTGGGCCGCGAGATGCAGGGAATCTTGCTGCTGATGCAAGGCCAAGCCGGCCAGCAACAATCCGGCGGCGGCCATCCAGGCCCAGCCCTCGCGCGCGGCGGTAAACGCGCCACCCACATAGATCGCGGTGGCGAAGAGCACGAGAATCACCTCGGGCAGCAACAGATACAGCGTGCCACTACTCGTCACGGGGTCGGTTCTCCCAAGGAAGGATGATGGGCAAGGGCGGCGACGCCCGCGGCGCGAAACGTCTCGCTCGCGCTCTTGGTGGATGATCTTTCGGTCGACGATCTCTCGGAGAGAGCCGGCTTGGCCGCGGGCGCTTGCTCGGGCGGAATCGCCACGGCGCCCACCTGCGTCTCCGATTCATCGCGGCGCTCGCCTTCCATATTGCGATCGAAGGTCGCCTCGGCGCCCGCGGTCAGATCGGTCAGGCCGGGTTCGAAGCGCCGCAAGAAAAACGCGGGATGCACGCCGATCCACACAATAAACACGCATAGCGGCGCGAGGGCAAAAAACTCGCGCGCGCTGAGATCGGGAATGTGCGGGCCCGGCAGCGGCGCTTCGGCATGGCCATGGTGCGCGTCGTGGCCATCGGCGGCGTGTCCATGCGCGGTGGTGGCCGCCGCGTGGCTGCCAGGGCCATGGCCATGCGTCGCGTGGCTTTCGTGTCCGTGGGCGGCGGCGTGATGTAGGCTCGGCTCGCGAAGCGGCCCGAAGAACACGCGCTGCACCAGCCAGAGCATGTACCACGCGCCCAGCACCACGCCAAACACGCCCAGCACGGCAATCACCTTGAACTGGCTGGCCAGCTCGGTCGAAAGCGGACCCATGGCCCGCTGGAACATGCCGATCAGCACCAAGAATTCACCGGCGAAACCGTTGAGCCCCGGCAGGCCGATGCTCGAAAACGTGAAGAATACAAACATCGTCGTGAGCAGCGGCAATCGCCGGGTGAGCCCGGAGAACTCGCGAATCTCACGCGTATGGTAGCGTTCGTAAATCATGCCGACCAAGGCGAACAGGCCGCCGGTCGAGAGGCCGTGGTTGATCAGTTGAAGCGTGCCGCCCTCGAGCCCCGCGGCCGTGAGGGCAAACAGTCCCAGCATGCAGTAGCCCAAGTGGCTGACGCTCGAATACGCGATCAGCTTCTTGAGATCCGACTGGGCCAGCGCCACCAGGGCGCCATAGATAATGCCGGCGGCCGAAAGCCACAGCATCCAGGGAACCGCCGCGGCCGTGGCCTCGGGCAGCCAGGGAATGCTGAACCTCAGAAAACCATAGCAGCCGATCTTGAGCAGCACCCCGGCCAAGAGCACGCTGCCCGCGGCCGGCGCTTGCACATGCGCCAGCGGCAACCAGGTGTGCAGCGGAAAGAGCGGCACCTTGATCGCGAAACCGGCGAATAACGCCAGGAAGATCCAGAGTTGATAATTAAACGGCAGCGGATTGGCCGCCAGCCCCTTCGTGATTTCCGAGATCGAAAAGGTCACGCTCGCGTTGGGCTGGGTGGAGTTCCAAACGACGATCGCCACGAGCCCCAAGAACGTGAGCACGCTGCCGGCCAGCGTGAAAATAAAGAACTTGATCGCCGCATACCGCCGTTCCTCGCTCCCCCAGATGCCGATCAGGAAAAAGAGCGGAATCAGCGTGAACTCGAAAAACACGTAGAACATGATGATGTCGCGGGCGGCAAACACGCCGAGCATGCCGGTTTCGAGAAAGAGCAACAGCGCGTAAAACGTGCCCGGCCGATCCGAGATCGATTCCCAACTGATCAGCACGCACGTCACGGTCAGGAGCGCCGAGAGCCCAAAGAGCCAGACACTGATGCCGTCGATCCCCAGCGAAAACTTGATGTCGACGCCCGGCATCGTGAGCCAGTTGCATCCCCACTCCGAGAAGTCGGCGTCGCCGGGCACATAGCGAAACACCAGCGCCCGGCCATGGCTGCGGCGCCCAGCGAGGTGAGCAGGGCCAATTGCCGAGCGACCGCCTTGCCCTGGTCGGCGAGCAACAGAATGCCGACCGCGCCAATGAGCGGCAGAAAGATGGTGGCCAAAAGGAGATTCGTCATCGCGTTACCAAAAGAGGTAGGGCTTTTCCAAAAATGCGAACGGCTGTTCCCGAAACCGAAATCCCCCGCCCCGCCCTGGGACGGACGACGGCGCCGGATCGCAATCGATTGCTACTGCCAATAACCACCGCGAGCTTCCCCTCGCCGAACGACCACCGCTCACCAAATCAAAAGCGTGCCGATCAGCACCGCCACTCCAAACACCATGGCAAGCGCATAGAACTGGACCATGCCGTTTTGCATGCCGCGGAGCGTGGCCCCGATCCAGGGAGGGATCTTGCCGACCAAGTTCACCAGCGCGTCGATCAGCCAGCGATCGATCGCGTAAAAAATAAACGCCAAGGCCCGCAGCGGCCACACGAACAACAGCCCATAGATCGGGTCGAGAAACAACTTCCCGAGCGAGAGAATGTAGAGCGGCCGCAGTTTTTGGGCGATCGTGTTCGCCCGGCCCGGAGCGCCCATGTAGATGAAATACGCCAATCCAATTCCGGCAAAGGCGGCAATCGTGCTGATGATCGCCACATTCCAATGCATGTGCTCGACTTCCTTGGCCTGCTCGGCGAACTCGCCGAACGCCAGCGAGGGAGTGCGATGCAGAAAATCGGCGAACCCGTTCTTGGAGGTCGCCTCGAAGTACCCGCCCACGATCAACGCGCCCACGGCCAGGATCATCAGCGGCACGGTCATGTTCCAAGGCGATTCGTGCGCATGATGCCCCGCTTCGGGCGGCACGCGCTCGGGTCCATGAAAGGTGAGGAAATAGGCCCGAAACGTATAGGCCGCCGTGGCCAGCGCCGTGGCCAAGGCAATGTAGAACAGCACGTTGAAAAACGCCGAATCATGGGCCCGATCATGCACCGCGGCCATGATCGCGTCTTTGCTCCAGAAGCCCGCGAACGGGACCACGCCAGCCAGCGCCAGCGAACCGAACAGAAATGTCCAGCAGGTGGTGGGCATCAGCCGCCGGAGGCCGCCGAAATGCCGCATGTCGATCACGCCGCCCATGGCGTGCATCACGCTGCCGGCGCCCAAGAACAAAAGCGCCTTGAAAAAGGCGTGGGTAAACAAGTGGAACATGCCGGCCGTGATTCCGGCCAGCGAGCCGACACCCAGGCCGAGAAACATATAACCTAACTGGCTGATGGTCGAGTAGGCGAGCACCCGCTTGAGGTCGGTTTGCGTGATGGCGATAAAGCCGGCCATTGCCGCGGTGACGGCGCCGGTGAGCGCCACCACTTCTTGCGCGTATGCCGACTGATGAAACAGCGGCGTGCAGCGCGTGACCATATAAACGCCGGCCGTGACCATCGTGGCGGCGTGAATCAAGGCGCTCACCGGAGTGGGGCCTTCCATGGCGTCGGGCAGCCACACATGCAGCGGAAACTGCGCGCTCTTGCCACACGCGCCCAAGAGCAACAGCAAGCAGATCGCCGTGGCCACGCCGCCGCCGAGATACATCGCCGGGCCAGCCGCGCCTTCGACATGCGCGAGGCGAGTTTGCCCCAGCACTCCGGCGATGCCGTCGGCGTCGTGATAGTTGAGCGTGCCGTAGGTGGTCCAAATCAGGAACAAGCCCAGGGCAAAGCCGAAGTCACCGATGCGATTGACCAAAAACGCCTTCTTGCCGGCCGCGGCCGCCTCGGGCTTTTGATACCAAAACCCGATCAGCAAATAACTGCACACGCCGACCGCTTCCCAAAAGACATAGAGCAACACGAAGTTGCTCACCGACACCAGCATCGTCATTGAAAACACGAACAGCGCGATATAGGCGAAGAAGCGAGCATAGCCGGGATCGCCGTGCATGTAGCCGCTGGCGTAGATCGCCACGAGGGTCGAGATAAACGTGACCATCGAAAGCATGATGCAGGTGAGCGCGTCGGCCCGCAGCGTCACGTCGATCGTGAAGGGCAGCCGCCCGGGCAGCGGAGTCGGGGTCGGGGCGACGGCCGACTCGCCCGGCTTGCCCGCATGCTCCTCGGCGGCAAGCTGCTCCGCGTCGGCCGCGGGCCGCGCGAAGGCGGGAGTCGCGATCGCGTCGTCGATTTTCGCCCATTGCCAGAGATTCACCGTCGCTTCCCAGCCGGGAGCGCCTCGGGCGCCGACTCGACATGCGAGCGCACGGTGAACAGCAAGAACAGGCTCAATAAAAACGAGCCGCCAATCGCCAACACCACCGGGTAGTGGCTCTTCGAACCAAAGATCGACTTGCCGAACAGCGCCACCAGCACCGACGCCAACAGCGGCAGGGCCGGAATCGCGATCAGCGCGTTTTGTGCTTCATTAGACATGGCTGCGGTGTGTTACCTCCTCCAAATTCGGCGGCGGCTCGAGCCCGGCGGGCGTCAGCGTGGGCCAATGCGGCTTCACGTCATCGCTCGGCGGAAGCTCGCGGTCGATGTGCGGCGGCAGATTGTCTTCGCGCAGGCCCTGCCAGAAGGCCACATCCAGCGATCCACTCCGCTGATAAAGCGACAACACGAGCGCCAGCGCGATCGCGGCTTCGCACGCGGCCACCGTGAGAATAAAAATCACGAGCATCTGGCCGCCCCAGTCGTTGTGCCAGCGCCCCCAAGCCACGAGGCTCACCGACACGCCCTGGAGCATCAGCTCGGCGCAGAGGAACATGATGATCATGTTTCGCCGGCTGAAAAAGCCGACCAGGCCGATGCCAAACAGCAGCGCCCCGAGGATCAGATAGTTTTCAAGCAGCGCGGCCTCAGACATGATGCCCACCTCCTGAACCGGTTCCGCCCAAACCTTCCGGGCCGATCGGTCCCGACATGCCAATGTGCGTGACCCCGGCGCCGCTCACGACTTCCGAGACGGCCGCCCCCAAGGTCGATTCCTTGCCACCTCTCGGCTGATGCATCCGCGACACGATCGCCACGCAACCCACGAGCCCCACCAAGAGCAGCGTGCCCGCCAACTCGACCGACATCAGATGCCGGCTAAAGAGCTCGGCGCCGAGCCGGGCCATGTGATCCTCGGTGAGCAGGTTGTCGGCGAGCGCGGCTGGGGTGACTTCGGGCGCCGACGCCAAGCTGGCGAGCGGCTGGCCGTCTCGCGGCGCTTCGCCGGGCGGCTGAAACACATTGACGATCGCCACCGTGAGCAGGCCGGTAATCAGCGCCCGGCGGCGGCCGAAAACGGGGCCTCCCAGCTTGTGCGGTCATAAGGCGCTTCGCCGCCCGGCTGCGCGAGCATGAGCACGAATAAAAACGTGACCAGAATCGCGCCGGCATAGACCACGACCGTCGCCACGCCGAGAAACTGCGAGCCTTGAAACAGAAACAACCCCGCCGTGCCCAGGAGCGCCATCGCGAACCAAATCGCGGAGTACATCGGACTCGCGCACGAGATCATGCACACCGCCGGCAGCACCGTGGCGGCGGCCAGCAGATAGAACACGACCGTCGCCGCGTCTTCGCCCAGGGCGGGAATCTTGCCGATCAAGCAGCCGAGCCCCACGGCCGTGACCAGCGCCCGACCCAACGACCGCGCGAACCGCCCCGCGGCGCCATCAACCACAAGCCCACGGCCAAGAGCGCCGCGCCCAGGCCGACGATTGCATCGATACTAATGTCCATAGAGCGCGCCCCCGATCGTGGCGGACTTCATCGGCTCGCTGGCCTTGGTTTCCTCGAACACACTCAGCAGCTTCTCTTTGTCGAAGATCATCTCCTCGCGGCTGCGGCCGGTAAGATCGCACAAGCTCGTGAGCTCGATCGCGTCGACCGGGCAAGCCTCCTCGCACATGCCGCAGAAGATACATCGCAGCTCGTCGATCGTGAAGCTCTCGGGGTACTTTTCCCGGTCGGGCCAGGGACTCTCGACGCCGATAATGTCGATGCAGTGCGCCGGGCAGGCCGTGGCGCAGAGGAAGCAGGCCACGCACTTGACGCGGCCTTCCGAATCCTTATTGAGCCGATGCACGCCCCGATAGATCAGCGGATTGCCGATCGTGGGCCGGGTCTCTGGAAAACTGACCGTGACTTTCTTGCTGAACAAGTGGCGCGTCGTCACGACGAGCCCCTGCACGAACAGCGGCAAATACATCTTGCCCGCCAGCCCGAGCTTGGGCTCTTCGAGCCACAGCACCGCCGGATCGTTGGGTTTCATGAATCGACCTGCCTGCCGGACGCCGGCCTTGAGGAACCGCGAGGCGCATGCAACATATTAAAACCGTTTGCCTTGCCGATGGAATCCGCGCGAAACGCATCGAGGAATATCAAAACCCTTCGCCTTCCAAATCGAATTCGCGCAGGTTGGCCTTCGGGCGATTGTCGTCGTGCAGCGGCGCGGCCACGGCGGCGGCCAGCCAACCGAGAAACAACACCCCCCAGCCCACGAGCATCGCCACGACCCAGGGACGCAAATGCAGAAGCGAGGCCCAATGGACGCCGTATTCCGTGAAGCAAGCCATCGCCACCAAATTCACCAGCCCCAGTGGCAGCATCACCTTCCAGGCGAGCGCCATGAGCTGATCGAAGCGGAACCGCGGCCAACTCCAACGCACCATCATGAAGAACACGATCACCAGCAAAACCTTGCCATTGAGAATCGCGATCCGCATGATCGACGTGAACCAACTGATCTCATTGCCTTCGGCCATGCCCCAAAAATGCCAGCCGCCGAAGAATAAAATCACGATCAAAAAGGCCGCCGTGACCATGTGCAGGAATTCGGCCACGAGAAACAAAAGCAGCTTGATGCCCGCGTATTCCGTGTGATAACCGCCGATTAGTTCCTGCTCGGCCTCGGGCAAGTCAAACGGCAACCGGGCCGACTCGGCGAACGCGGCCACGGTGAACACCACCAAGCCCAGGGGCTGCGTGATCGCGTTCCACACTCCGCTGTGGGCTTGCACATCGATGATCTTATCGAGCCGCAATGTGCCGCTCACGAGCACCACGCCCAATAGGCCCAGGCCCAGCGGAATTTCGTAGGCGATGAGCTGGGCGCTCGAACGCAGCCCGCCCAGGAAACTGTATTTATTATTGCTAGCCCAGCCGCCCAGAATCACGCCATAGACCGCGATGCTGCTGAGCGCGAAGATATAGATCACGCCCACGTCGACCCGCGGCGCCACCAAGAGCGGAACCGGATCGGTGAGCCCTTCGATATGCAGCGGCGGAAGCACGCTGCCAAACGGAATCACGGCAAATGTGGACAACGCCGCGATCAAAATACTGATCGGCGCCAGGATAAACAGCGCCTTGTCGACATGCTTCGGCGTGTACTCCTCCTTGGTGATGAACTTCACGCCATCGACCAACGGCTGCCCCAGGCCGAAACACTTGATGCCGGTCAGTGGAATCAGACCCACGCGATTGGGCCCGATGCGGTCTTGCACCCATGCGGCGATCCACCGCTCGAGCAGCACCAAGTAGGCCGCGGCGTGCATCGCCACGAAGATCACGAACGCCACTTTGATGAGCGGCGCGATCACCGAGTCGAGATAAGGCACGAGGATTTCGGGCATAAGCGGCCTTCGCTATTCACGCTGTAGGATCGGCTCCGAAGAACCGGTCTGGATTCATTTCTCGATGTAACCGACGGCTTCAACTCACGCTGGCGGCGGCGCCGTTCTTGGCCCCGGCCAGCAAATTCGACTTCAAATCCACGCCCACGGGCGGCACGCCACCGGCCGCCACATGGAAGTACAAAATCTCGCGGGCTACTTCGTCCAGCACTCGCCGCGCCCGGTAGAGGCCGGTCATCTTAAGCAGTGTCCAATAGACGCTACCCTCGCTGCGCACCCCCGCCGGCGGACGCACCGCCCACGAGAAGCTCTGAATCCGGTCGGCGTGATTCACATACGAGCCCTCGCGCTCGGCGAAGGCGGCGCCGGGCAATTGGTAATGCGCCTTCGCCATCAGCGGCGACATGAACATATCCTCGACGATCAGAAAGACCAAGGGCCCCAGCTTGTCGACGACCGCCGCGTCCCAAATCGGCTTCTTGTAGCCGCCGGTGAACCACGCCGCCTTGACCGTGCCTTTGCCGATCGCCGCGAGCACATCGTCGTGCTTGGCGACGCGACCCATGAAATGGGCGACCACTTCTTCCACGCCGCGGCGATTCGGCGCCTTTTCGGCTCGAATCGTGAACCCGGTCTTGAAGCGTTCGTCGGTCCCTTCGATCGGCGTGGGACCGAGCGCGATCATCGCCTTGGGGTCGATCGATCGCACATATTTCGCCAGCAAATAGGCTTCTTCCACGGTCAAATGCGGCGAAAGAACCGCCGCCAACGAACCCCGCTTGCGGAGCTCGGCGTCGATCGCCGGCAGCGCTTCCGACCATTCGACATTCGCGTGCTCGCTCGTTTCCAGCCGCCGAGGGCCGGTGAGTCGCTCGGGACTATGCACATGGTGGTAGCCATAGCGACCCTCGTCGCACATCCACCACTGGTTCACATCCGGATTTTCACGCGGCTTGAGCCGGTACACATGATCTTGATTCTCTTCGATCTCGATCGAACAGCCGGTCGAGCAGCCCGAACACACGCCATCGTGCGATTTCATGAACCACACACGTTGTTGGTACAAGAAATCCTTGTCGCCCAGCGCACCACCGGGCACAAATCGACCACGTTGCCCGACATTTTGTTGGCCAACGGATGGCCGGGAAACACGTCGATCTCCTCGTGATGACCGCGATTCGTGACGAAGAGCTCCGCGTCGCCGGCGATCTCGCGAGTGAAACGCACGCACCGGGTACACATCACGCAGCGGTCGACGAACAACGTCACCGTGTCGCCCATCTCGCGGCGGCGGCTCGTGAACGGCAAGAGATCGGCCCGCCGCTCGTCCCGCCCATGCTTGAAGTGATAGTCTTGGAGCAGGCATTCGCCCGCCTTGTCGCAGATCGGGCAATCGATCGGATGATCGATCAAGAGGTCTTCCTCGACCATCGCCCGAGCGTTGGTCACTTTTTCGCTGTTGGTGACGAACACCATGTTGTCGGTCGCCGGCGTCTGGCAGGCGGGCGACAGCTTGGGAATCATGGTGATCGCGCCGGTCTCGGCGTTGCGCGTGCCGGTTTCGACCAGACACATGCGGCAACTGGCCACGACCGTCAGGCCCGGATGCCAACAGTAACTGGGAATCTCGATGCCGGCGCGGGCGGCGGCCTCGATACCGTTGATTTTCTCACCGGGCGCCAGATCGACTTCGATGCCGTCGACGAATACCTTGGACATGGCAATGATTTCTAAGGGTTGTTTCTAGGCGGTTTTTTGGGGGCGACGCCGTCTGTTTTATCGCATCTTTATCGCATCGCGAGGCGTCAATGGGCGCCGGCCAGCACCGGCAGGGCATTCACCGGAGTGGTGACCATGTAGCCGCTGGGATTCGTCTTGCGAATGTAGTCCTCGAACTCGCCGCGGAATTTGCGAATCGCATTCTTGATCGGCCACGCGGCCCCATCGGAAAGGCCACAGATCGTCGTGCCGGGAATGATCCCGATCGTGTCGCCGATTTCGAGCAGCAGGTCGAGATCGCGGAGCCGACCCTTGCCGGCCTTGATGCGTTCGAGCATCCGCAGCGACCAACTCGTTCCCTCGCGGCAGGGAGTGCATTGGCCGCAGCTTTCATGGGAAAAGAAGCGGCAACTATTGTGCAGAAAATCGACCATCGACGTGGTTTCGTCCATCACGACCACGGCCGCGGTGCCCAGGCCCAGGCAGCCCGCCTTGCCCGGACCGTTGAAGTCGAGCGGCAGGTCGAACTCGGGCTCCGAGAGAATACCCATGCTGATGCCGCCCGGAATGGCGGCCTTGCCCTTGCGGCCTTTCCACACGCCGCCGCCGTATTCCTCGATCAACTCGCGAGTGGTGATGCCGAGCGGGGCTTCATAGCAGCCCGGCTTGTTCACATGGCCGCTCAGGCAGTAGAGCTTGGGGCCATAGCTGCCCGGATCGCGCGGATTTTTCGGATCGCTCGGCACGCCGATCGACTTGAACCACTCGTGGCCGCGATTGATGATCTGCACCACGCAGGCCACGGTCTCGATATTGTTCACCACCGTGGGCTTGCGAAACACGCCCTCGATCGCCGGAAATGGCGGCTTGATCCGCGGCCAGGCCCGCTTGCCTTCGAGGCTTTCGATGAGCCCGGTCTCCTCGCCGCAGATATACGCCGCGGCGCCGCGGTGAATGTGGATATCGCAGTTGAAATCCTTGCCGAGAATCTTCTTGCCCAGGTAGCCCTTGGCGTAGCATTCGTCGATCGCGGCCTGAAGCCGCTTGGTCGAGAGCGGATACTCGACGCGAATATAGAGATAGGCGGTCGTGGCCTTGGTCGCGTAGCAACTCAGGATGATGCCTTCGATCACCTGATGCGGGTCTTCTTCCATCAGGATGCGATTGTTGAACGTGCCCGGCTCGCTCTCGTCGGCGTTGATGCACATGTAAATCGGGCCGGGATGGTCCTTCGGCAGAAAGGTCCACTTGAGCCCGGTGAGAAAGCCGGCGCCGCCGCGGCCGCGCAGGTTGCTGTTCTTGACCGATTCGAGCACCGCCAGGGGCGTCATTTCGTTGACGGCCTTGCGCAGGGCCTTGTAGCCGCCATGGGCTTCATAGACCGAGAGCGTGTGGCTATTGGGCTTGCCGATCAGGGCCAGCAAAACGGGTTCGAACTTTTCAGGCACGTTTGGCTCCGCGATTTTTCCGCCTCGCGACTTTCGCCGCCCAGCGGACTTCCAAAGAACTGTGAACCATCGCCGCTCCTTGCCGGAGACGCGCGACCCCCCCCCGCGATCCGCTCAATGCTTGGAAATACTCTTCACGAACTTCTCGCCGCTCTCCTTGGTCAGATTCTTATGCAAATCATCGCCGGCCAGCATGCACGGCGCATATTCACAAGCGCCCAGGCACTCCGCGAATTCAATCGTGAGCTTGCCGTCGGGCGTCGTGCCGCCGGGCTTGACTCCGGCCGCGTGGCACATGTGGTCGAGCAGTTCATCGGCGCGGCGCAGGGCACAACTGATCGACCGGCAGACCCAGGCCCGGGTTTCGCCATGCGGCTTGTCCTGGGGAAAGTAGCCGTAGAACGAGAGCGTGTCCTGCACCTGGGCCGGCGCGAGCTCGAGCAGCTTCGCCACTTCGACCACCGCCTCGAGCGGCACATAACGATGCTTTTCCAGCACGATATGCAGCGCCGGCAACGTCACCGCCTGCTTGTTCGGATAGCGGGGAAAAAACGCCTTGATCGCCGCGATCATTTCGTCGGTCAGATAACGCTGCGCCGTCGCCATAATGTCTCGTCGCCGGTGATTGCGGTGGTAGTCTGCTTGATGAATTGGTTTGACGAATTATTTCGGCGAGCCGGTTCACGATCGCCCCGAATGGCCGGGCGACCCGCTCGCCGGCCATTCGAGCGCTATCGATCCAGCTCGGCGGCGATGATATTCAAACTGCCCAGCACCGCCACGATGTCGCTCAGCGTGTGGCCGCGGATCATCGAGGGAAACAGCGCGAAATGAATATACGAAGGCGGACGGCACCGGGCCCGATAGGCCACGTCGGTTCCGTCGCCCGCGATATAAAAACCGAGCTCTCCGTTGGGCGCTTCGATCGCCGCGTAGCTTTCCTCGAAGGGCGACTCGAAGCCGCGATTGGTCATCGTGAGCTCGAAATGCGTGATCGTGCCCTCGATGGTTTGATAGACCTGCTCCTTGGTCGGCAGCGCCGTGCGATCGCCCACGGCCACATTCACCGGCCCGCTCGGCAAGTTCTCGAGCGCCTGGCTCACGATCTTCAGGCTCTCGCGAATCTCGGCCATGCGCACCAGATAGCGGGCAAAGGCGTCGCCGGCCGAAGCGCAGCAAATGCGGAAATCGAAATCGCCATACGACAGATACGGGTCGTCTTTCCGCAGATCGCGACTCACGCCGCTGGCCCGGGCAATCGGCCCGGTGGCGCTGCGATTCGTGGCTTCTTCCTTCGGCAACACGCCGACACCCTTGGTGCGGTCGATGAAGATGCGGTTGCGATTCAGCAGCCGCTCCATGTCGTCGAGCGTCTTCGGAAAGGTGCGGAGGAATGTGCGAATCTTTTCGATCACCAGCGGCGTCATGTCATACATCAAGCCGCCGACGCGGGTATAGCTGTTCGTGAATCGCGCGCCGCACAGTGTCTCGAAAATGTCGTAGAGCACTTCGCGCTGATAGAAACCGTAGAGAAAAAACGTGAAGGCGCCGGTGTCGAGCCCGATCGCGCCATTGCAGAGCAAATGATCCGAGATGCGGGCCAATTCGCAAATAATCGTGCGAATGTATTTGCAGCGCGGCGTGAGCTCGATGCCGAGCAGCTTTTCGACGGCGCAATGCCAAGCCACGTTGTTGGCCAGCGGCGACATGTAGTTCATCCGGTCCGTCACGGTGACGTACTGGTTGTAGGTCAGGCTTTCGCCGATTTTTTCGAAGCCCGAATGCAGGTAGCCGATATCGGGAATCGCCTCGACGACGCGTTCGCCATCGAGCTTAAGCACGATGCGCAGCGTGGTGTGCGTGGCCGGATGCTGGGGGCCGAAGTTGAGCGTCCAGAGATAGTCGCGCTGCTCGCCGGCCGCGACGGCGTCGAGCAGGGTGTGCGGAGCCCGCGGGGCGGGTGTTTTTGCAGTGGTCGCCATCAGCTTTCTCGCCTCGTGAGCACCGGAAAATTGTGTCGCTCGCCGCGCCCTTGCAGCGGATAGTCCTTGCGGAGCGGAAACGCCGTGAACTCGTCCGGCATCAGAATCCGCCGCAGATCGGGATGGCCCTCGAACAAGATCCCGAACATGTCGTACACCTCGCGCTCCATCCAGTCGGCGCCCAGCCACACCGGAACCGCGCTGGCCACGGTGAGCTCCGGCTCGTCGAGAAAGACCCGCAGGGTGAGCCGTTCGTTGGTCGTGGTCGAGGCCAAGAGATATACGAGCCCGAAACGATGCTCCGCGTCGCGATAGTGCAAATAATCGACGCAGGTCACATCCACCAGCAGATCGAAATTCAAACGATCGTGGAGAAACGTAAACGCCTCGAACAGCGACGCCGCCGGCACGACCGCCCGCGTTTCGCCGCGAAATTCGCTTTGCGTCACCGCCGGAAAGGCGCCCGTGAAGTCGGACAAGGTTTGCGGTTCGATCATCGGCCGTCGCCAGAATGGATTGAGTTCGTCGGGATGGTAAACACGCAGATCGATCTCGCGGGCCACCGACAGTGCTTGTCGGGCATTTCGCGGTGCGTTTCGGGTATTTCGCCGTGCGTTTCGGGCATTTGCTTGCCGGCCCCTCGGCCCACGCGCCGGGCAAAGCCCGATGCTAACGGCCGCGATGCAAGGCCGACGCGACCTCCCAAGGCTTTTGAATCACCGGCAACTCGACCAGCGCCCGCTTCCGCGCCTGACGCTCGGCCGTTTTGAACTCCTTGCCCATGATCGTGCCTTCGCTCTGAATCTTGTCTTGCAGGTCGATGATCGCCTGGATCAACTGCTCCGGCCGCGGCGGGCAGCCGGGCACATACATGTCGACGGGAATAAAGCGATCGATGCCCTGCACCACGCTGTATGTGTCGAACACGCCGCCAGTCGAAGCACACGCGCCCATCGAGATACACCACTTGGGCTCGTGCATTTGCTGCCAGATGCGCTGCAGCACCGGCAACATCTTCATCACCACTCGCCCGGCCACGATCATCAGGTCGCACTGGCGAGGGCTGAAGCGAAACACCTCGGCGCCGAATCGGGCCAAGTCGTGCTTGCTCGCGCCGGTGGCCATCAGCTCGATGCCGCAGCAGGCCGTGGCGAAAGGCATCGGCCACAGGCTGTTCTTGCGACACCAACTGGCCAGCTCGTCGAGCTTGCTCACCACCACGTTTTCCGGCAGTTCTACCGCCATCGAAACACCCCTTTTCGCCAGGCGTAGACAAAACCCGCGCCCAGGAGCACGATAAAAATCATCGCCTCGCCAAAAACTAAATTGCGGCTGCCAACCCAGTGCTGACCGACCGCCAGATCAATGCCATGTGGATTTCCGCCCTCGGGATTCCCGCTCGACACGGCCCAAGGATAGAGAAACAGCAATTCGACGTCGAACACCAAAAACGCGATCGCCACGAGATGAAATCGCACATCGAAGCGGCGACGCGCGTCGTGAATCGGGTCCATGCCCGCTTCGTAGGGCATTTCTTTCACGCGCGTGTTCTTGCTGGGGCCGACCATGCCCGCCATGCTGAGAAGGCCCACCGAAAGCGCGGTGGTGCATGCGATGAACAAGAAGATCGGCACGACAGCCAAAAAGGACTGCATTGCAAGCTTTCGTTCTGAGTGGCTTTCGGGCGCCGGAGCCAATGCCGGCGGCGGTCGCCCGCTGGATTCGCTGCCCGAATAGTCCGCGTCTCGCGACCGGGTAGGATCGGCATTTGGCGACTACTTCGTGAATCTCGTCACAAAGTCGGGCCGCAAAAAAAACCGCTCCGACGGGCAGAAGCGCCCCTGTTGTAACGCTTCGCCCCAAGCGCGGTCAAGCCAGTGCGGCCACTGGAGTTTACGAAATCGACAGACTTCGCGAATCGGCGGTTCGACCGGGCATCGGCCCCGGCCCGTTGAGGGCCCGGCATCCGTTCGGCCCAGCCTCCATTCGACGCCAGCCTCCATTCGGCCTTGCCGTCGCGCCAAGTTATATTGAGTCGATCGCGCCTCGCGGCGCGACTGGCTCGACGAACTCTTAAAGGAACCTGCCCGTGTCGCGCGCCTCGGAGCTCCATCATGCCCTACCGCTCGATCTCGTGAAAACGCTCGGCGAGCTGGTCGCGATTCCAAGTGTCAATCCCATGGGCCGGCCCGATATCGAACCCGCGGGCTGCGAAGCGGGCGTGACCGCGTATCTCGAAAAAACGCTTCGCGGCCTGGGTCTCGACACCGAACGGCAACCGGTCGACATCGGCCGCGAAAACATTCTGGCCCGGCTCGAAGGCTCGCCCGGCCCAATGGAGGGCGGCGAACTGATTGTGTGGGAAGTGCATCAAGACACAGTGCCGGTCGATGGCATGACGATTCCGCCCTGGACGCCCACGATTGAAAACGGCCGGCTCCACGGCCGCGGCGCCTGCGATGTGAAAGGCGGCATGGCGGCGATGATGCATGCCCTCTCCCGGCTGGCGGCCGAGCGCGACTTCGCGCGTGAAAGCGAGGCGAGCGGCGGCCCCGCCGACCGGCCGACGCTCGTGTTCGCGGCCACGGTCAACGAGGAATATGGATTCAGCGGCGCCCGCGCGCTGGCTAAAAACTGGCTGGGCGCCAGCCGACTCCTGCCGCGCCGGCCCGACGCGATCATCGTCGCCGAGCCGACCGGGCTCGATATCGTGGTGGCGCACAGGGCGCGGTTCGCTGGCGTTGCCACGCGATGGGGCGCGCCGCCCACAGCTCGCGGCCGGCCGAGGGCGACAACGCGATTTTTCGCATGGCCCCCGTGCTCGCCGCCCTCGAGCGCTATCAACACGAGGTCGTGCCGTCGCTCGCCAGTCATCCACGCTGCGGACACGCCACCTTGAGCGTGGGCCTCATTCACGGCGGGGTGAGCGTCAACACCGTGCCCGACCGCTGCGTCATCGAGATCGACCGGCGGCTCGTGCCGGGCGAAGACCCACTGGCGGCCTACGAAGCGACGATTGACTTCGTTGCCCAGGAGCTTGCCGCTCGCGATGGTTCGCGCTCCGCTGGCAGCGCGCGGGGACTCGAATTGTGCATGATCCGCCTTTTTTGTGCGGCGCCGGACTGGCGGATCGCGATAACTTGCCCCTTGGCGAGCGAGTTCTACAAGCCGCGCGGCGAGCGCGGCCCGAGGCCAAGATCGTGGGCGTGCCCTACGGCACCGACGCGGCCGTGCTCTCGGCGGCCGGCGCGCCGTGCGTGGTGTTTGGCCCCGGTTCGATTGCCCAAGCACACACGGCCGACGAATGGATTTCGCTCGACGAGCTTGCCGCGGCGAGCGAGATCCTGGTTCGCTTCGCCCGACAGAGTGGCTGGTGAGACGGAGTGGCTGGTGAGAATGGGCGGCTGGCGCCACTGGGCGAAGCATGAATTTTTCGGATTGTTTCGCCCGCGCCGATTGACGGGATTAGCAGGATGTTTAATATAAGTGATCCTTTTGTTGATTTGCCGTTGTTGTCGGTAGCGTAATTCGGGCAGGTCATTCGGCTGGTTCCAAAAATCAGAACTGTTCAAACCCGTCGGTCGGCGCATTAACCATCGGTTGGCGAGCAAGGACGGTCGCAATGTCGCGAGAGAGCAATTCCATTTCAAACTTCGATACGACCGATCGCTCCGAGCCGACGACGCGGGAAGAGCGCCGCCGCGCGGCGCTGTCGGTGGCGATCGAAGTGTCGCTGCTGGTAAGCTGCTTTGTCCTGGCGATCTATTCGACCAGCGCGGGGCCCGAAGGCTCGCCGAGCGTTTTGCGGCAGCGCGAATTAAACGGCCCGCCAGACGCCTCGCGTTTCCACCTGCCCCCGGCCAAACACAGTGGCAAAACGCTGGCCCACTTCGGCTGACGCGTGGCAGGCTTGTTGAAATAACGGATTGGATTCGTTCTGTGTGCCATGCCCACGACCCTGCGTGGGCATGAGGACTCCGCGTCGTGTGCCATGCCCACCTTGCGTGGGCATGCCGTCAATGGTTCGACTGCTGCCGTGCGCGACATATCACAATTCCGCGTCGCGCGACGCGCACATGCCCACGCGAGCGTGGGCATGGCCCACTCATGACCGCGCACGGCCCCCTTGCGTTACCCGGAACCTCGCGGCCCGTTTTTCATTGACGGGACGCGTCTTCGGGAAAGCCCACCCGCCAATCAGCGCATCGCTCTGCATTCCGCGGCAGATGATGGAGGTCCGAAGGCCCGGTTTGCCGGGCCGGAGTCGGGCTTATTTCCGTCCGCCGAGTTTGAGCGCCGTGAATTCGCGCGTGCGCTCGGCGATCGCCACTTCCACCGGCAGGCGCTCCATGCTGCTCGCGCCGTAAAAACCGACCACGCCCTCGGTGTGGTCGAGAATATATTGGGCGTCGGCCGGTTCCGCGATCGGTCCGCCGTGGCAAAGCACCAGCACATCAGCCCGCGCTCGCCGCGCCGCGTCGTGAATCGCTTGCACCTCGCGAGCCGAGGCTTCGAGGCTGCTCGCGCTCGCCGCGCCGATCGCGCCCTTGGTCGTGAGGCCCATGTGCGCGATCACGATGTCGGCGCCCGCCTCGGTCATGGCCGTGGCCTCGTCGGGCGTGAAGGCATAGGGCGTCGTGAGTAGATCCATCTCGCGGGCCAGACGAATCATCTCGACCTCGAGGCCGAAGCCCATGCCGGTCTCTTCGAGATTGGCCCGCATCTTGCCGTCGAACAGGCCGACCGTGGGAAAGTTTTGCACTCCGGCGAATCCGGCCGCGGCGACTTCCTGGAGGAATCGCGGCATTTGCCGAAACGGATCGGTCCCGCATACGCCGGCGAGCACCGGCGTGTGTTTCACGACCGAAATCACCTCGCGGGCCATGTCCATCACGATCGCATTGGCGTCGCCATAGGGCAGCATTCCGGCCAGCGAGCCGCGACCGGCCATGCGAAAGCGGCCGGAGTTGTAGATCACGATCAGATCGATCCCGCCGGCCTCTTCCATTTTGGCGCTGATGCCGGTTCCGGCCCCGCCGCCGACGATCGGCCCGCCGCTGGCGACCTTGGCCCGCAATCGCTCGAGAATGATTTCACGTTTCATAACAAGTCATAAAAAGGGAGGTCATACAAACGTGTCAGCGCAGCCGATAGGGCTCGGGGATTCAACAACGTCCTGGCCCTCAATGACGTTTCGGGTTGTGATCGGAAACGCTCGCGCCGGACGGCATGCCCACGCTTGCGTGGGCATGCCATTAATGGTTGGATTGTGGCCGTGCGCGACAAATCACAATTCCGGGTCGCGCGTCGCGTACATATCCACGCGAGCGCGGGCATGACGTCCGGCGCGGCGGTGGCGCGGGCCGAAGCCAGCCAGTCCGATCAGGCCAAGCGCGGCGAGCGAAAGCGATGTCGGCTCCGGCACGGCGATGACCGTGGTGGAGAAATTCGGCCCGAACCAACCATCGGTGGAACTGCCTTGGGCGCCGGTCGGGACAGCGAGAGCGCTTTGCGCATTCGAGTTTGCCTCGCTCGTGGTGAAAGCCGTGCCCGAGAGGAAAGTGGTTGTCGCGCTTCCCCGAAACGGAATGAGCCCCGTGCCGGGCGAGCTGGAATTATCATTGAAGAAACCGAGGATATATTGATCGCCCGCGATGAGAGTTACAGGCGTGCCAAGATTCGTGAAGAGCCACTGACCCTTGTCGCTCGCCGTGGAGGCGACCGCGGCGCTCGAATTCGTGATAGTGGCCTGTGCGTCCAAACCACCGATAGACCCGTTCCAAAGCCCGACCTGAATAGAGCTTGGCAGCGCGGCCGAGCCTTCATCCCAGACACCGAGCCGCGTTGACGGTCGTCGTTTGAGATACCGAAAACTCGAATCCCCAATTTCCGGCATCGCCCGAGTAGGCAGTTCCCTCGCCGGTGCTGTTAATGTCGTACAGGAGCGACGCTCTGGACGGATGCGCGAAAATAGACATCAACGCCAAGACCAAAACAGCGCGGCGTGTATTCACTGGACTATTCCTCTAGCTGGAAGTTTCAATCGGAACGCAATGGGTCACGAACCCGGGACGCGAAGGTTCCCACGACAACTCCGAGGTTCCAAAATTTTCCACGGAGCCATCCCGGGATCCAACGTGATTTTTCGAGGATTCTAATGTGGCGCTAGAATCGCTGTCAACGATGGCGCCGGACGACTAGAAAATCCTCGCGATTTCGTCGGAAATCAGGCCTTATCGGCTGGATCGCGCTATCGCCGAACGATGCCCCCGGCGGCCGCGACGGGAAGAGGCGGCGCGGCGATGACGAGACTTCCTGCTATCTCGCGAATTCGCGCCGTCGTCGGCAACGCCAAACGAGAATCGCCGCCATTGCGGCGCCGATGCCGGCCAAGGTGAATGCGCTGGGCTCGGGAACCAGGCTCAGCGCCACCCCTTGAATGCCGACATTCGAACTCGCGCCGTTCAGGGCCGACACGGCATAAGAAACCGTAAGCGTGCTGGGACCCGTGGCCGGCGGTTGAAATGTCAGAATGTATTCGGACATGGTGCGCGAGCCGCTGTAGGTAAACGAGCTATTGGTATAAGTCGTGCCATCGGACAGCGAGGCCGTGAGCTGGCCGGTCGCATCGAATCCGACGACAAATATGTCCGCCATCTCGGTGACGCCGGGCGATCCGGTGATCGTGAGTTTCACTCCGTCGCCCACCGAGCCGACGTTCGAGTCGATCACGGCCCCGATCACGGAGCTGTTGCTCGTGGGACTTACGCCGTCGGTATAGGAATATGTCGCCGAGGGAAAGGTGCCGGTAATGCCCCGCGGCGACCCGGTCAAAGCCGACATGCCGCTGATCAAGCCCGAGTTGATGTTCTTGGTGTTCGTGGCGGCGTAGGGAGCGGTTTGACTTGTGCCGTTCTGGTCATCCCAAATCGCCCACGTCGTGGCGCCGGTGGTGGTCAGGTTGACCGAGCTCGGCGTGGCCGTGGCGCCGGTAATGAACGACGCCTCGGCGGAACGAGAAACCGCCCAGGCGAACAGGCCCGCGGAAAAGGCTATCGCGAGCATGAGACGCGGCGGCGGCGGCGGACCACAACGGCCCGCGGCATGCGCGCGAGATCGAATTGCCTGCTGGCAAAACATCGGTTTCTCAATAATCGCAAAATAAAATAAAAAGCACCTACACAAAACTTAAGACAGTGTAATCAAGAACCCCCCCCACCCCCCGTAGAAACCCAGATTTGGTGCATTGATTCCACCCATTCAAGCGGGTCCCCTGCCTCGCAAAGCCGGGCGCCTCGCATCCGCGAGGGCCCGTCTCATGCCGAGCGTTCGGGGCCCGATTTCCGTGTTCCTTCCGTGTTTTTCAGTGGCTAGCCCTCGCTCTTTCCTCTTTAATATGAGCAGTGGCATTCATTCCGGTTCCTCGAAGAAGTCGCGTCGCATGAACGATCCTCGTTTCGCTCCCGCCAGTGCCCAGACTCGGGCCGAACAGCCGTATCCGGGCGATTACAGTTCGCCCTCGGACCAGCTCACGCACGGGCATCACGAGAGCGTGGCGAAATACTGGTATGTGTTCATCGCGCTCACGGTTCTGACCGGCTGTTCGTTCTTCACCCAGTCGCGCTGGTGGCCGTTTCACGACGACCCGCATGTGGCCTGGGCGTTCATGGTGGCGGTGTCTTGCACGAAGGCGCTGTTGGTCGTGCTGTTTTTCATGCATGTGAAGTACGAGGCGAGTTGGAAATACGCCCTCACCTTGCCGGCCGGCTTCATGGGCGTGTTTCTCACATTGATGCTCGCCCCGGATATTGGAATGCGCGGCCGCGAGGCGTCGAGCGAAAACCGGGCCTGGTCCGCCGACCCAGATGAACCAGCCCTCGAGCGCGAAGCCGCCAAGCGGCTCGAGCATTCGGCGCCCTGATCAGGCGGGCGCTCGGCATTGAGCCGGTCGGCGAATACCGTTCAAGGAGAGAAGGGCAGGCACATCTTGCTCACGGGACATCGCAATATGAGCGAGCCCCCGAACGAGTCGGTCCCCGATGATTTTCGGATAGGCGTTTAACAAACGCAGGAGCAAATAAACGGGGCGGGTCCGACCTGTCCCCTGTTATTCTCCGTCCCGTATTATTTCGCCCGCGTGGCCAGGCGGACCATGATTCTTGCCGATGAGTTGAAGTCCAATACTCGGACGGTGGCGCGGCCGACCGCCGTCAGGCCGACGATCCGCGGCGCTGCCCACGCGAAATGATCGATCCAACGATCGCGACGGGGATCGAACAAACGTGTGACCTCGTTGGTTTCCGGATCGATGCCGGTGAGATTGCTGCCCTTATGCGGATTGCATTCCGCGCAAGCCAATGCCAGATTCTCTAGATCATTAGTTCCGCCGTGTTTCCGGGGAATGACATGTTCGATCTGGAGCGGCGCGAGCGGCGATTCGGCTTGCCTCCGCTGGCAGAATTCGCAGCATTCCGCCGCTCGTACACGAACAGCGGCGCAGAGCGCGGCGTCCATCGCTTATGGCTCGCGATGGGTAAGCCGGAAACGAGCCCCGGCCTGCAAAACCGCAAGCAGGTTATTGGCTTCGATGTAGGCTTCGTATTCCGCCTCTTCGGCGGCGGATAATTCGCCTTCGTTGGCTCGCTCCGCCAACTCGGTCAGCCGCGCGGCAATAGCCGAATCTCCTTGCAGGTCGGCGAGGCGCCGGGTTTGCTCCACCGTCAAAAGCGCGAAAATCGGCGCTGCGCCGCAGTGGAAAGCCAGGTGCGAATCTTCGGCTGTGCTCATGCCAATAGAATACCGATCCAGCCTCTGAACGTCAAAAACTTTCGACAGCTCCTCGGCGCCGCTTTCTCGAAGTCTCGGTGCTATGCGACATTTGTGCAGCCGGCGGCGTGGATAAGCGGACGCGATTGGATTTTGACGGCGCGTGCGCCTCCCGAGGGCAACGCATGGCGTATGCCATGCGCTGGCCAGGACCGCCAGTGAGAATGTTAGGCCCGTCGCAGCCTCGAATGTTCGGCGCGCTGATTCGGCCCGATGCTCGATAAATAAAGAACGCCGCCGCGAAAGAGAGAGTTCTTTCGCGGCGGCGATTTTGTTGGTGTTTGTTGGTGTTTGTTGGTGTTTGTTGGTGTTTGTTGGTCGCGCGGCTTGCGATGCTTCGCTGCCGCCTCAGCCGCCGGGATTGGTCGGCGGGGCTTCTTCCGAGGCGCTGGCGGCCACGAGATGCGGCTCGCCTTCGGCGTCGCCCACGGCGCCCTTGAAAACAAGCTGCTTCTTGCCCGCCACATCCTTCACATCGACCAGAATCGTGTTCATGCCCTGGAACTCGCCCTTGAGCAACTCCTCGGAGAGCGGATCTTCCACATAGTTCTCCAACACGCGGCGCAGCGGCCGGGCGCCGAAGTCGGTGCTCTTGTCCTTTTGGATCAGCCAGGTCTTGGCCGCATCGCTCAGTTTGAGCTTGAGGCCGCGTTCCTCGAGCCGGCCCCGGACCTTCGACAGTTCAAGATCGACCACGAGCTTGAGGTCCTCGAGCGTCAGGTGCCGGAACACGATCGTCTTGTCCACGCGGTTCAGGAACTCGGGCCGGAAGAACTTCTCGATCCGTTCGTTCACCCGCGAACGGATGCTTTCGTATGAAGCGTCGTCGTCGGGCTTTTGGAAGCCGAAGGCGCCTTCGTTCTTGATAGCCTCGGCCCCGGCGTTCGTGGTCATGATCAGGATCGTGTTGCGGAAGTCGACATTGCGGCCGAAGCTATCGGTCAGCCGGCCTTCTTCCATCACTTGCAAGAGCATGTTGAACACATCGGGATGGGCCTTCTCGATCTCGTCGAGCAGCACCACGGCATAGGGCCGGCGGCGAATTTTTTCGGTCAATTGGCCGCCTTCCTCGAAGCCCACATAGCCCGGCGGAGCGCCGATCAACCGGCTCACGTTGTGCTTCTCCATGTATTCGCTCATGTCGATCTGAATCAGCGCGTCGTCGTCGCCGAACATGAATTCGGCGAGCGCCTTGGCGAGCAAGGTTTTGCCCACGCCCGTGGGGCCGGCGAAGATGAAGCAGCCTGTCGGCCGCTTCGGGTCCTTCAGGCCCGAACGGCTGCGGCGCACGGCTTTCGAGACCGATTTAATCGCCTCGTCTTGGCTGATGACCCGCTTGTGCAACTCGCCTTCCATTTGCATGAGGCGAATGCTGTCCTCGGTGGTCATGCGGGTGAGCGGGATGCCGGTCATTTTGGACACGACTTCGGCGATCACTTCCTCGTCGACCACGCCATCGGTCTCGCGCGATTTCTCGCGCCAGTCGCGGGTGATCGATTGCTTTTTCTTCTTGAGCTTGTCGGCCTGATCGCGGAGGGCGGCCGCTTTTTCGAAGTCTTGATTCGCGACCGCTTCTTCCTTCTCCTTGTTTAGCTTCTCGACTTCCTCGTCGATTTCCTTGAGGTCGGGCGGACGGGTCATCGCCTTGAGCCGCACCCGGGCCCCGGCTTCGTCGATCACGTCGATCGCCTTGTCGGGCAGGCAGCGGCCGGTGACATAGCGGCTCGAGAGCTCGACCGAGGCGGCCAGCGCGTTGTCGGTGATTTGCACCCGGTGATGTTGCTCGTAGCGATCGCGGAGGCCCTTGAGAATCTCGATCGTCTCGCTCTTGCTGGTCGGCTCGACCATGACTTCCTGGAAACGTCGGGCCAGGGCGGCGTCTTTCTCGATGTATTTGCGGTATTCGTCGAGCGTGGTGGCGCCGATGCACTGAATCTCGCCACGGGCCAGCGCCGGCTTGAGCACGTTCGAGGCGTCGATCGCGCCTTCGGCGCCGCCCGCCCCGACCAACGTGTGCAATTCGTCGATAAAGAGAATCGTGTTCTTGGCGCGGCGCACTTCGTTCATCACCGCCTTGATGCGCTCCTCGAATTGGCCGCGATACTTCGTGCCGGCCACCATCATCGCCAGGTCGAGCACCACGATCCGCCGATCGGCCAAAAGCTCGGGCACGTTGCCCTCGACCACTCGCTGGGCAAAGCCTTCGACGATGGCGGTCTTGCCGACTCCGGCCTCGCCCAGCAGCACGGGATTGTTCTTCGTGCGGCGGCAGAGCACCTGGATCGCGCGTTCGATCTCCTTCTCGCGGCCGATCACCGGATCGAGTTTGTTTTGCCGGGCGAGCTCGGTAAGATCGCGGCCGAAGCTATCGAGCGCGGGAGTCTTGCTCTTGGCGCCCTTGGGCGATTCGCCCGAGCCTCCCGCCGCGCCGGCCCCGGCGCGTTCGCCGCCGGAGCGTTCACCGCCCTCGCCGCCTTCGATGCCGTGTCCCAAGAGGTTGAGCACCTCCTCGCGCACTTCCTCCAGCTTGAGGCCCAGGTTCATGAGCACCTGCGCGGCCACGCCTTCTTGCTCGCGCAAGAGACCCAGCAGAATGTGTTCGGTGCCGACATAGTTGTGATTCAGATTGCGGGCCTCTTCCATCGAGTATTCGATGACCTTCTTGGCCCGGGGGGTTTGCGGGAGCTTGCCCATCGTGACCATGTCGGGGCCGCTTTGCACGAGCTTCTCGACTTCGAGTCGAATCTTGCGAAGATCGACATCCAAGTTCTTGAGCACATTGGCGGCGACGCCGCTGCCCTCTTTGATCAGGCCGAGCAGCACATGCTCGGTGCCGATGTATTCGTGGTTGAAGCGTTGGGCTTCTTGATTGGCCAGTTGCATGACTTTTCTGGCCCGGTCCGTGAATCGTTCGTACATAGGGGTCTCCGTGGGGCGCTTGCAGCCTTGAGAAACATCAAGGCTCGCGGCGCTCTAGTAAGGAAGGGCCTTCGGGAAAAAGGGGAGGGCCCGCCAATGTTGGTGTGTCTTGGGTCCGTGTATCGGTTGCGATGGTTGTAATTCTATACGTCGAGAGCCAAAAAAGTCAGCCGCCGCTCACGCTGCCCGGCCGCGGACCGGAGCCGCGACGCTCGCGAGCCCGGCGGGCGCTTCGTGGGACACCGGCAGCTCGATTTCCGCGATCGGCGAAGCCGCGACAAGGTCCACGGCGCCACGATCCCGCGCGGCGCTTTCCAAAAGCGACAGCGCCTGCCATTCGCGATCGATTTCCTCGCGCAAGGTTCGGCGCCGTCGAGTCGTTCGAGTTGCTTGAGTTGGGCGCGGGCCTCGACACCGCGACCGGCCCGCCGCAGCAGCGTGGCCCACAGGAGTCGGGCTTCGATATCCTTGGGGTTCTTGGCCACGAGCCGGCTCACCGCAGCCTCGGCGTCGTACCAGTGCCCTCTTAAGTATTCGGTCATCGCCGTTTGAAACAAGTCCTGAGTGGCGGGGGCGCTTTGGCGGGCGTTGTTTCGCTTCCGCTGCTGACGGGAAATCGCGGCGGACATCGCCCACACGAGCGCGAGTCCGCCCCAGCCCAAGATAAGCTGCGCCGAGGAAAACAACTCGAACCACACATACGTCGCCGCGCCCAGCAGGTCGAGCACGGCGCCAAAGCCGATCGCCACCCCGAGCGCCCGCCAACTGCCCTCGAGCCAAAGGGCTTCCAGGCCTGGCCAGCTCCAGAGCAGCCACCGTGCGAGTCGCGGCGAATGAGCGGGGCGAGACATCGGTTCCACCAACCCAGTAAAATTCAAATGGTCCGAAGGGACATGCAGGCGAGCGATTCGCGATGCCTTGAACGGCGGCGCGTTTCGCCCGACTTGCCTCGGAATTCTAGCTCCGGATTTGAAATCGAGCAAGGCAACTTAAAGTGCTGCTTGGCTTTAGGATAAATCATGCCCGTCCACCCCGAGATCGCCGCTCGGGCGCCGCCTTGCGGCCCCCTCGGCCAAATTGGTGGATTGACGTATCCTTTGCAGGTCCGGCAGTGGACGAGGCGCGGCCTTGCCAGAGCCGAAAGAGCATTTGCAAAACTTCGCCCGGCATGTTTTAACCTCCCAGCATGAACCGACTAGCGTCCAACTCGAACCCGAATTGCCAGTTTACGCCCGGCGCCGAGCGAGCCTTCGAGTTTGCCGAAGTCTGGGAAAGCCGCGAAGGCTCCAACGAAATTTATCCGCCCGACTTGCTGCGCGGCCTTCTAGCCGAGCCGGAGTGTCGCGGCGCGCTCTTGCTGGCGGCGGCCGGTATCGACGATCGAGCAGTGCTCGAACACTGGCCGCAAATGTGCCAACGCCCCGGAGGCGCCCCGGGCCGAGCCAAGCAGTTCTCGCCCGAAGTGCATGCGGCGATAGGATTTGCCTACGATTGCTTGATCGAATTCGAGCAACCGGTGCTGCTGGCCACCGAACACTTGGTGCTGGGACTGGTCGGCGCGCCCGGTGAAATGGCCGACTGGCTCCGCGAGCGTGGGCTCGACCGCGAGCGGCTCGAAGCCGAAGTGCATCGCCTGGCCGGCCACGAACTCGGCCCGCTGCCTATCGACGACGCGCCGCTCGAAAAACCGCCAGGCGAAGCTCCCTCGGCCTCGGATCGCGACGCCCTGAAGCTAGCGGTCGGTCCGCAAGAAGCCGGCGAGGCGCCGCCGCGTGAATCCGCGCCGCCCGCGGCGGCGGAGCCGACGCGCGGCGCGCGCGACCGCCCGCGGCCCCTCGCCCCGCGCGAACGCTCCGCCACATGGCGCGTGCTCGACGCGGCCGGCAACCGGGCCGGCGAGGGATTGCGCGTGGTGGAAGACTATGTGCGATTCGTGCTCGACGATCGCCAGTTGACGGCCGAGGCCAAGCAGTTGCGCCACGACCTCGCGGCGGTGCTTATGAGCCTGCCGGCCCCGCCGCGGTCGGCGGCCCGCAATGTGCCCGGCGATGTCGGCGCCTTGCTCACGACCGCCGCCGAGCAATCGCGCGCATCGGCGCGCGACGTGGCGCTGGCGAGCTGCAAGCGGGCCCAACAATCGCTGCGAAGCCTTGAAGAGTTCGCGAAGACCGTGGCTCCGGCCGCGGCGCGAAGTTCGAGGCGCTGCGATATCGCGGTTATGTGCTCGAGCAGGATTTGGCGTTGGCGCGTTCGGTCGCGGCCCGATTGGCCGAGAGCCGCCTGTATGTGCTCGTCGATGGCGAGGGATCGGCGGCGAGCTTCCATGCCCGGATTGCCGCGCTGATCGAGGCCGAGGTCGACATCATTCAGCTTCGCGACAAGTCGCTGGGGGATCGCGAGCTGCTTGCCCGCGCTCGCGAGCTGCGCGGCGACGCGCGGCAGTCGCACGCTATTCATAATGAACGATCGGGCCGATCTGGCCGCGCTAGCCGAAGCCGATGGCGTGCATGTGGGGCAAGACGAATTGAGCGTGGCCGAGGCCCGAGCGATTGTCGGCGTCGAGGCGCTCGTCGGCGTGTCGACCCATTCGCTCGAGGAAGCGCTGCGGGCCGAGCAAGACGAGGCCGACTATATCGGCGTGGGGCCGACGTTTCCCTCGAGCACCAAGCAGTTCGCGGAATTTCCGGGACTCGAGCTGACGCGGAGCGTGTCGCGCTCGGTAGCGCTGCCGGCGTTCGCGATCGGCGGCGTCGATTTGGGAAACATCGATCAGGTGATCGCGGCCGGCTTGCGGCGCGTGGCGGTAAGCGGCGCCGTGACTCGAGCGGTCGACCCGGCGGCCGCGGCCCGCGAACTTCTGTTTGCTTTGCAAGCAAAAGTCGAGTGACGACGCTCGAACCCTCGCACGCGCGGACGCCCGCGAACCGCCTTGAGCGGCGTGCGACGAGATGCGGTCCGCGTTGAATCGCCGCCTTTTTCTCGCCCGCGATAGCCGACCGAGCCGCGGCGCCGGTAGAATGCCGCGATGGCATATTCGGGTTTGAGCGAGTTTCTGGAAGAGCTGCTTGCCGCCGGCGAGCTACTAAGGGTGACCGCGCCGGTCAGCTTGGACTTGGAACTGGCCGAGATCACGCGGAGAGTCGCCGCTGTCGGCGGGCCGGCGCTCGTGTTCGATGGCGGCTTTCCTCCGACCCCGGCCGAGACCGCGCTCGGACCGATAGCGGTGGTCACGAATCTGCTCGGCTCCGAAGCCCGCGCGTGCCGAGCGCTGGGCGTGGCGTCGTTTGCGGCCCTCGCCGAGCGCATGGCCAACATCGCGCGGCCGGGCGGCGCCCGAGTTGGCTCGATCGCCTGCGCGGCGCGAGCGATCTGGCGCCGCTCGAAAAATTTCGACCCAAGCTCGTTCGCCAAGCTGCCTGTCAGCAGGCCGTGCGACTGGGGCGCGATGTCGACCTCACGCTGTTGCCGGCCGCGCGCTCCTGGCCCGAGGAATCCGGCCGCGCGCTCTCGGGCCGTTTGTTGGCCGCGGCGTCGCTGGGCGAGGCCGCTTCGGGCGCGGCCTTCGATTCCGGCTCGGCCCAAGGCGCCGGGCCGGTGGTGATGCGCCGGGCTCGGGGCGTGGTGATCGACCGCAAGCATCTCGCATTTTCTCCGCTCGATCTGGCGAGCCAATGGCGCGGCGCCTCGCTCCGCGCCCCGGCGCCGGCGGCGTTTGTCTTGGGCGGCGATCCCTCCGGCTTATTGGCGGCGGCGATCGACTGGACCGGCATCGATGCCTTCGTGCTCGCCGCCATGCCGCGGAACCAAGCCTACGATGTCACCCCGGCGCAGCCAACCGCTCATGGTTCCGGCCGACGCCGAAATGGTGATCGAGGGGCTCTTCGGTCCCCGAGCGATCATGACCGAAGTCCCCGGCGCCGCGGGGTCGAACACCGCGTCGGCGGGCGGAAGCGAGGCGCGCTCGGCGGGCGATGTCTTGCGACTAGCCGATTCCGCGACCGGACATTATCGCGATCCTCGGCCCGAGCCCTGGCTGTTCGAGGTCACCGCCATCAGCCATCGGGCCCGGCCGGTGCTTCCGCTTGAAATCGTGGGCGACTTGCGCTCCGGGCGTCCAACGGGCGACGCCGCGGTCGTGCAGGCGATGCGCGGCGCCTTGCTGCGACCGATGCTCGCGGCCGTGGTTCCCGAACTGGTCGATGTGGCGCTGCCGCTGGTGGGCGGCGATCGGGCAATGGCGGTGCTCGCGATTCACAAGCAATCGGTCGGCGCGGCGCGGCGGGCCGCGAGCGCCCTATGGGGACTAGGGCCAGTCGAAACGACCAAGTGGGTGGTGGTCGTCGACGCCGATGTTGATCTGCGAAATTCCGACGAAGTTCTCGCGCGCATGGCGGCCCATGTCTCGCCGGGCCGCGATGTTTTTTTCCACACCGGCGCCGGCGACGACCACGACCACGCCGCGCCCGGTGGCGGTCTCGTGGAGCGAATCGGGGTCGACGCCACGAGTAAATGGCCCCAGGAGCACGACCGCGATTGGCCCGCGCGGCTGACCCGGCCGGCCGAAATCGAAGCAACGGTAAGCCGCCGCTGGGCCGAATACGGGTTGCCGCGCCTGGAACCCCTGAAAAACGGCCCGCAATTCGGTTAAGATCAACGATTGAAACACAGTTGCTTCTTAAGGAGCGCGGCCCGATCGTGAAAAACGGCGGCCCGACCGATCGAGAGGATTCTCGATCGGTCGCGGCGGCGGCTCGGACCGTGTTCGAGGGACACCGATTGCTCATGCCCGATGAAACACTGACACTCGACGAGCGCGCGGCGCCGGTCGACAAATCCTCGGCCCGCGTGCGGCAGATGTTCGCCGAAATCGCCCCGCGGTATGATTTATTGAATCACCTGCTTTCGGCCGGCACGGACTATTACTGGCGCTGGCTCACGGTGCGCAAAGCGCCGCCCGTGGGCCCGGCGCCGGTGCTCGATGTATGCACCGGCACCGGTGATCTGGCGATCGCGTATTGGAAACGGGGCCGCGGCCGCACTCCGGTGGTCGCCGCCGATTTTTGCTATCCGATGCTGGTTCGCGGGCTGGCCAAGGCGGTTCGAGCCGGCGCCGCCAGCCCCGGCGATGACTTCACGGCCCGCGAATCCGGCGACGCGTCGAGCGGGTCGGCAAGTTGCGAACGGGGGGTGGATCGCGAGCCAGCGGCCGGGGTGCGATTTGTCGAGGCCGACACGGAACACCTGCCCTTTCCCGACGAGCATTTTCAGATCGTCTCCGTGGCGTTCGGCCTCAGAAATGTGAGCGATACCCGCCGGGGCATCGCCGAGATGGCCCGCGTGTTGGCCCAAGACGGGCGGCTCGTGGTGCTCGAGTTTTCGCTGCCCGGTTGGGCGCCGCTGCGGGCGCTCTACCTCTGGTACTTCCGCAATATCCTGCCGAGGATCGGCCAAGCGCTCGGCCGCAATCGTCAGGCGGCTTACAACTATTTGCCAGAGAGCGTGGGGCAATTTCCCCATGGTCAGGCGCTGGCCGACCTGTTTCGCGAGGCGGGACTCCGCGAAGTGCGGTTCTGGCCGCTCTCGTTTGGAGTCGCGACTTTGTATGTGGGGCTCAAATGACCTCGCGCTCAATGGTGCTCGGCATCACCGGCGCGAGCGGCGTGGCGTATGCCCAACGGCTGCTCGAAGTGCTTGTCGTCGCCGGCTACGAAACGCATGTGAGCATCAGCCGCTCGGCCGGACTCGTGTTGAGCCACGAGCTCGGCCTCGAGGTCGATCTGGCTGATTTCGACCCGCGCCGGCTCCTGCCACGCGCGGCGAGCGATCGCCCGGCAACCGACGAGCGCCCGGCAATGGGCGAAGGCTCCGGCCGAATTCATTATCATCACCACGACGATCTCATGGCGCCGATCGCCAGCGGCTCGTTTCGCACGGCCGGCATGATCGTGTGCCCCTGTTCCGGAAGCACTTTGGGCGCCATCGTGCATGGCACGGGCGACAATCTGATTCACCGCGCGGCCCAAGTACACTTGAAGGAGCGTCGCAAGCTGGTGCTTGTGCCGCGCGAGACGCCGCTCTCGCTGATTCAGCTTGGCAACATGCAACGGGCCGCCGAGGCCGGAGCGATTTTGCTGCCGGCCATGCCCGGTTTTTATCATGGGCCGACGACGATCGCCGATTTGGTCGATTTCGTGGTGGCGAGGATTTGCGATCAGTTCGAAATCGAACATCGTTTGATGCGGCGCTGGGGAAGTTGAAATTCGCAAGCGGCCGGGAACGCTCTTTGTTTTCATGAAGCGAAGTATGCACGCCAGTTCATCGACATCTTTGCCCACGGCGCCGGCCTCGCCCAACGCGCCGACGATCCAAACTCCACCGCTCGGCTTTTTCGGCAGGCTGCGGGGGATTTTGGAGCTGATTCGATTCAGTCACACCTTGTTCGCGCTGCCCTTCGCGTTTCTTTCAGCGGCGATGGCGTGGCGTTTGCGCGTCGTCGCGCCGTTTGAATCGGATACGCTCGCGTCCGCGACGGTCGCTTCGCCCCCGACGCCGCTCTGGCGCGAAGGATTGGGCATTTTGCTGTGCATGGTCGCGGCCCGCAGCGCGGCGATGGCGTTTAACCGCATTGCCGATTGGCGTTTCGATTCCGAGAATCCGCGGACGGCCGGGCGGCATATTCCGCGCGGCATTTTGAGCGTCGGCGCCGTGGGCGTGTTCGCCGGGTGTTGCGCCCTGGGGTTCATCGCCTCGACTCTCTTATTCTTGCCGAACCGGCTGCCGCTTTATTTGTCGGTTCCGGTGCTGCTGTTTTTGCTCGGCTATAGTTTGACGAAGCGATTTACGGCGCTGGCGCATTTTTGGCTGGGAGCTTCGCTCATGCTCGCGCCGGTGGCGGCCTGGATCGCCGTGCGCGGGGCGGAAGTCATGGCCCGGCCGGCCGATCTCTTGCCGGCCGTGGTGCTGGGCGTGGCGGTGCTTCTCTGGACCGCCGGGTTCGACATGATCTACGCTTGCCAAGACGCCGACCACGATCGAATAACCGGGCTGCATAGTATTCCGGCCCGGTGGGGAGTGGCGGGAGCGCTGCGGCTGGCGGCGCTCTGCCACGCTGGGATGCTCGTGGCTCTCGCGGCGCTACCGAGCGTGTATCCCGAGTTTGGTCTCGTCTATTATTTAGCCGTGGCGGGCGTGGCGGGACTACTCATTTATGAACACTCACTCGTTCGGCCCGACGACTTGGCCCGTGTGAACCAAGCGTTTTTTCATGTCAACGCCGTGGTGAGCCTGGGGCTCTTCGCGCTGGGCACATTGGATTTGTTTGTATTCTAGCAGCTCTTTCGATTTGGAACTTATCATGATTCGCGCTCCTGAACCAACACTCGAATCGATTCGCGGCAAAGTCGAAGCCGGCGAGCGGCTGACGCTCGACGACGGACTGTTTCTCTATCGGCCCGAGACTCCGCTCGGCGCCGTGGGCGAACTGGCCAACTTGGTGCGCGAGCGCAAGAACGGCCGCGTCGCCTACTACAACATCAACACGCATTTGAATCCCACGAACGTGTGCGTGTATCGCTGCGTGTTCTGCGCCTTTCGCTCCGATCTCAAAGATCCGCGCGGCTACCTGATGAGCGACGAGCAAATCCTTGCCCGGGGCCAAGAGGCCACCGAGATCGGCGCCACCGAGATGCACATCGTGGGCGGCTTGCATCACAAAATGAAATACGACTGGTACCTGCATGTGATTCGCATTCTGCACGAAGCTTATCCGCGACTGCATCTCAAGGCCTGGACCGGGGTCGAGATCGATTGGTTCACGCGCATCACAAGCAAGCCGGTGCGCGAAATCATCGCCGACCTGAAGGAAGCCGGCGTCGGCAGCCTCCCGGGCGGCGGAGCGGAAATCTTTCATGACGATGTGCGCGACAAAATCTGCGAACACAAAGCCGACTCGAACCGCTGGCTCGACATCCATCGCGCGGCCCACGAAAGCGGGCTCCGCTCCAATGCCACGATGCTCTATGGACACTTGGAAAACGCCTTGCACCGAGTCGACCACCTGCTCCGCCTCCGCGCGCTCGCAAGACGAAACCGGCGGCTTCCAAACTTTCATCCCGCTGGCGTTTCATCCCGACAACACCGGGCTCAAGCATTTGAAAAAGCCCTCGGGCCTGTTGGACCTGCGCACGATGGCCGTGAGCCGGCTGATGCTCGACAACTTCGACCATGTGAAAGCCTATTGGATTATGCTCGGCATCGGCACGGCGCAGACTGCGCTCGCCTACGGCGCCGACGACCTCGATGGCACCGTGCGGCATGAACTGATCTACCACGACGCCGGCGCGACCACGCCCGAGGCGCTGAGCGTCGAGGAGATCCGGCGGCTGATTTTGGAAGCCGGCTGCGAGCCGGTGGAGCGCGACACGCTGTATCACCGCGTGGTCCGCGAAGGCGGCCAATGGCGCGCGGCGGAGCATATGACGGCCCGAGCGTAGAAACCGATCCGGCGAATTGCTACAAGCGAGAAATGCGATCCGCCGGGGCGGGTTTCGGCGGTTGGGCGGTTCCCGGGAGCCGATTCGGCCCCGTCGGGCCGCTGGAAAACAATTCCGGGATTCCGAGAGGTTGGCGTTCCTCGCGCTTGTATGCGGCAAACCCGCATGATAATATTTCAATCTAGTGCGGCATCAAGTCTTGATTTGTGGGTAGAGGCGTTTCAGTTTCGTGCGGGCATTTTCGATGCGGAACTGCCAATCGACGCCGCGCTGCTTGGCGTTGGTTTTGTCGGACCAGATGCCGATTTCGCGTTGCAGATCGTTGAGCTCGCCGATGCGACGGCCCCGAAGGCACTGGCTGGTCAGGCAGCTCAACTCGCATTCAGCGACATTCAGCCAACTGCCGTGCTTCGGCGTGTAGCAGAAGTCGATCCGTTGCACGTATCCACGGGCACGTTCCGCTTCGAACGCTTCGTAAAACGCTCCCTTGGTGTGGGTATTGAGGTTGTCGCATACCAGCGTCACTTTCGCGCAGTCGGCATAGCGCCCGTCCAGTAGTTCGGCGACTTCGATCGCCCAGTCTTCCTTGGTCCGCCGGGCGCGAGCCGTCGCCTGACGGAATCCCGAGAGCGGCTCGGCGAACATGAAGATGCTGGCTGTGCCGTTGCGCTCGTACTCGTAATCGACCCGCTGGCCGTGCTCCTTCGTGGCCGGGATCGGCATCCGTGTTTCCTTGAGCAACTGGACCGGTTGCTCGTCCATGCACAACACCGGTTGCCGCGGATCGTACGCCTGGGCATAGGTTTCGAGCACTTCTTCCATGCAGGCGACGAACTCGCCATCTTGCTCCGGCGGGATCACCCAGTACTCGATCTTGCGCTTGGTCATGCCGTTTTTTTTAGCGTCTTGCGGACGGTCTCGTCACTAATCGAATCGACCACCTCCAGGGCAACCAGTTCGTCGGCGAGCAGTTGCAAGGTCCAGCGTCCGTAACCCGCGGGCGGCTTGCCCAACCGCATGGCGATCAGCTTCGCTTCACCTTCGCCATCGAGCTTGGGCGGCGTGGGCGGCGACGGGCGCTTCTTGCCATCCAAGGCCAACTCAAAGCCCTCCGTGACCAACCGCTTGCGGAGATTCTCGATCGTCTGCACGCGGCAATCGAATGCCTCGGCGATCTTCGCATCCGGCCACCCCGGCCCAGCGGCATCGGCCTTGAGCAGAATCCGCGCCCGGCGTGCCTTTTGCGACGACCCCTTGAGCTTCTTGACGACCTCCCGGCAAACGCCGCGCTCCTCATCGGACAACCGCACGATGTACTTCTTGTACATGGGACACCTCCTTGTTACCGAAGGTTTCTCATCAATCCTTGAAATCCGCAACCCCATTTCTTACGCTTGATGCCGCACTAGGGCTTAGCGCCGAATCTCCCGAAATGTGTTGCTCCCCAGGATGAATCGCCATGCGATCATTTGAGTTCGCGATCGTTCTTGCGGTTATCGCGTCGGCGGGCGTGGCTTCGGCCAATCCGATCGTTTACGCCGATTGGTCGCTGGGCGCGGGAAGTTATACCGGCGGCAATACGGGCATGCCCGCCGATTCCGTGGGCGGTCATAACTTTAATAATCCCTATGGCTCCGGCGGCGGCCCGACCGGCCCGGCGATCGGCGGCCCGAGTTCGAGTTCGAGCGCCTTTACCGGCACCGGCGGCTTCTACGGCATTGCCGCCGGCTCAAATACGTTGCCGACCGACAACTTCACAGTCAGCATCTACGCCCAACCTTCGTCGACGACCGCAGGATATCTACTCTCGACCAATGGCGGAAATGCCGATCAGATTCAAATTGGCTTATCCAGTGGCGTTTGGAACGCCTATTTCACCAACAGCGGCTCCAACGGATCGGGCACTGTCATTGGTTCGGCGCCGGCCACGGCATTGACGGACTACCTGCTGCAGGTCACCGATTCCAACAATACGATGACGTTCGCGGTGAATGGCATCGCGGTCGGTTCGCTCGCCGCAACAACATTCGGGGGATTCGGAGCGATCCATCTCGCGGTCAGTCCCGGAGCCAATCCAACGCCGTTCTACGCGGGCAACGCCAGCGATCTGACGATCACGTCGGTCGTTCCGGAGCCGGCTTCGGCCACTCTGCTCGGGCTCGGTGGTCTCGGCGCGACCCTGGCCCTTCTCACAGCGCGGAAGCGTGCGCGCTGTGCGCGTTAAGAGCGCATCCGAGAAGCTCGTGGCGCCTCGCTCGTAAATGGCGCGCGGGCGGCAGCGGATATGCCAAAGCTTCTTCGCCGCTTAAAACTCGATCTGGAATCGCGCGGCGTAAATGTTCGTGTGGCTATTGCCATACACCGCGAAGGTTCCTTGATTGTACACGTTGTGATAGTTGAATTGTACGCGAGTGTACTGATTCCACCACCAATTGAGGGCGAGGGTGTTCATATACAGTTCGCCCGGATTGGGGTTCGTGGAGCTTGTGCCGGCGTTTGTCGTGCCGGCGGCGACCGCCGCCGCGCTCGGCGGGGCCACGGCGCCGGTCACATAGGGCATGTCGGTATAGTCGAACCGGTAGGCCGCTTCCCAGGCGCCCCAGCCCGCGATTCCGCGGCCGTTTCCTAGACCGAAAAATTGGCTATATGGTTTGACGTTGTAATCCATGACGCCCGACAATTTGTTATAGCCGCACTGTTCGCCGGTGAGAAAATAGCCGCTTTGGAAATACATGCCGGTGAGCAGCGCTTGGCCATGGCCGATCGTTTCGAGTTGCGTGGCCATGAACTCCGACTGGAAGTGCGCGGCGCCATATTGGCCCGCGAGCTCCGTGTGCCAGTAATCGAAGCTCTTCGCGGCGAGCAAGCCGGTATTCGTCACATAGGGCGTGCTGTTGGCCGTGACTCCCGCGGTTTCCGGATCTCCGACGAAAACGCCGGGAATGGAGCGGGCATCGTAGGTATGACCGTTGGTGGAGCCCGGGGCGCCGCCATTGCCGCCGATATTGCTGTAGTTGTAACCGGCGCCGACATGAAACAGGGATCGGCCATCGGTGAGGTCGTCGAACCACAACAGGTGCGTGACGCGGTAGGCGGTCGACACGCCTCCATTGTCGCCCACATAGGTCCCGAACCGGGAATCTCCCAACGTGCCGTAGTTTTCGACGGCGGTGGTCGGGTTTAGAAAGGTGTATCCGGTCAAATACACGCTGCCGGCCCAGAGGGTGCGACTATTTTCCGAGAGATTGTAGGACATAATGCCCACGCGGCGGAAAGGGTCCATCGCTTGGAAGGCATTGCTGCGTTCCATGAATTCCAAGTGGCGCACGCTCGTCCATGCGTCCATCGTCGTGGGTTGGCGGAATTGACCGACGCGGATCGTGCCGAGCCAGCCGAGATGGGTCTGTTCCGCCCACACATCGAGGAAGCTGGGACGCCCCGCCGCCGCGAAGTCCATTTCGATGCTGAACTTGGTAAACTCGGTCAGGCTGCCCAACGCTTGCAAACGCGCTCGGCGGAAGCCCGTGCCATTTTGCATATCGCCGTAGGTCCTTCGACTGGCGAGGTCTTGCGAGTACGTCGCGCTGTCCAACTGAGAGAAGCCGCTCAAGCGGACCAGCGGGTAATTTTCGCCCGCGGCCTTGGCGGCCTTCTCAAGCGCCCTGATCCGGTCTTCGACGCCCGTCGGCGGGTCGCCGCTCGGGCTCTGGAGCTGGGTTTGAACACGGGGCAACCTTTCGGGCGTGGCCCCCTCGAGCGCGTTAATGCGGTCTTCGACACCCATCGGCGGCCCCCCGCTCGAGTTGCCGCCTTGCTGTTGGATATTCACGTTGCCATTGGCGGCCGTGGCGAGCTGGGCTCGGAGTGAGACCAGTTGAGCTTCCGTCTGCTCCAAACGCCGCATGATTTCTTTTTTGGAAATCTGGTCGGTGGTATCCGGCAAAGGATCGAGATCGACCGACGCCGATGTTGCCGACGCCAACCGCACGGGCGGTAGGGGCCGGAGCAGTTCGCTGGGCAGCGCCATCGCGGAATCGGCGGGCGCCGATGTTCCACCGGTCGTGGGCGCCGCCGCGGGCGCGTTGGACGAATTGCCCGCGACGGGCACGATCGCCTGCTGTGCATGCGACGCTTTGGCCATTACCCACGCCAAGACCAAGACCACGAGTGCTCGTCTGGCGGCGCGGAGATCGTGTTAAGAACATCATGACACCTCCCTATGTCGCTTCGGCGCCCTTCCCTGGGCAATACCGGAACATCAGTTGCCCAACGTCGCTGTCCTCGTCTTCGGATAAATCAGTATGTTGAGCATGTTGATGATGTTCGGCAATGTTCGTGATCTTTATGAAGCCGAAATCGCGCATTGTGCGGTCCAGTTGTAAGTCATTTGGCCAAAAAAACATGCAATTTGCAGCCGGTTACAGACGCCGAGAGCGGGGGCTTCGAGGATACGACGGAGGAAGAGTGGAATGAGCACCGGACAAGGGCGTTGTATCGTGAACCGCAGGTTGGCCTTGCGCATTACGTCTTCGCAAGGCGTCGTGGCGCCGTTGACCGGGGCGTGGAAGAATCCCTAGAATGATGGTCGATTATGGTTGACGGGCCTGCCCAGCCTGTCCCCGCGCACCTTCTCCCCGGATCGCGATGCCTTGAGGCGCCACCCATGACCCTCGCGAGAGCGTCATTTACGATGCGGCTTGCGGCGGCGCTGCTTCGCGCGGGCTTGCTTCTCGGGAGCGCTTCCGGCGAGCGGGGCAGCGCGAGCGCCGCCGAGAACCGGCCGAAAGCGAAAGCCGCCAACACGGATCGCAAAACCGCCCCGGAGGGCGCGGCGCGAAGCAGGCGGCCAACTCGAAGGCATCGCCCGCGCGAACTCCCGCCGCTCCGACTCCCGCCGCTCCGACTTCCGTGGCGATCGCGGTAGTGGCCATGTTCGCCGCCGCGGCCGAAGCCACCGGACCGGCCCGCGAGCGGCTCGACGCCGAATTCAAACGCGCGGAAAGGCTCGCTCCGTGCGCGGAAAGGCTCGGCCCGGCCAATGCCGATCTGGCCTATGCCCATGCCCTCGCGCTTCTCGCCCAACATCGGCCGGTCGAAGCGTCGCGGACGCTCGAAACGATCTTGGCGGCTCGGCCCGACGATTACCGTGCTCGGCGGGCCAAGCTCCATGTCGACCTCAAGCGGCGGGCATTCGACCCCGCGCTGGACGATCTCAAGCTGTTGGCCGACACGCTCGCCCGCTCGGCCGACGCCGAAGCGAATCAGGCGGATAAGAAAGTGCCGGCAAACGAGGCGACCGTGAAGGAATCGTCTGATAAGAAAGCCCCAAGCGCGAAGGCCCCTATCGCGAAAGACCCTGTCGCGAAAGACCCTGTCGCGGTCGACGCCCGGGACCGACTCGAGTTGGCGGAGCTCATGGGCCGCGCCGCCGCATATTTGAAAATCGAGCAGCTCGAGGGCGAGCGCGCCGAGCGGCTGGCCAAGGCCCGCGCGGCGGCGCTGGCAAGCGTGGGCGAGGCATGTGAAGCGGCGTTTTTGCAGGCCGAAGACGAAGTCGCCTTGCTCTATGGCGACGCGGTGCGCGACGCCCAATCGCTTGCTGTCGAGGCCCAAGCACTCACGCTCCGAAAGACGCAAAACGACAAACGGGAGATCGATCGCGAGAAAGAAAAGATCGAAAAAGTCGAGACGCATGTGAAAAAAGAGGCCGAGACGGTCCAAGGCGCCGCGGCGGAGTTGGCGGCGATCGAAGTGAGGCTTGCCCAATTGACGGAGCAACAGGCGATCCTGACGGCCCAGGCGGCGATCTTGCAGCTTTCGGCCGAATGCGGCAAGGCGTCGTTGAACTCGATACTTGGGCGCGTTAGCCCCCAGGACTACAACGCCCAAGCGGCGAGCGTTAATACATCGATTCAATTGGGCAATGTCGACCTGCAGACCATCGGCCGGCAGCAGACCTTGCTACTCGCGCAGATGCTACCGCTCGAGGGCCGGCGTCAGGCGCTGATCGCGGCCGGCACGGTTATCACGCAAAATGCCTCGAATGAACTTGCGGCCGACGCCGAGGCCCGCGGGAACGTGCAAAAGCAAGAACGGAAGCTCACGCGGCAGTCGACGAAAACCGTGGCGGCGGCGAAGCGGCTGGTCGACGAAGGCAAGCGGCTGGTGGAAGAAGCCAAGCGATTCGATACCTACGACAATTTTCCGCTCGCAGCGGAGCAGCAGCGCGTGTTGGCTCTGGTTCGACAGTGATAGCAATCGTTAGCGGATACTTGGCAAGAAACCAGCCAAGCCCGAGGTTTCCAGCCACATCTACTAGGAAAGTGGGGCATCATGATTCGCCAAACATTTCGATCGACCTGCATACTCGCCGCTGCGCTCGCGCTGGGGCTCATGGCGGGCGAGCGTGCGAGTGCCGCCACGACCTCGAAAGCGCCGGGCACAGCGAAAAAGGCCGGCGCCGACGCCACGGTGAACGCGCCCGCGTCCGGCGCCGCGAAATCGCCCGGAGTTTCTAAAGTCGCGGCGCTTGTCAAAGCGGCCCAGCGGGCCACCGTGGCCGGCGACTTGGTGAAGCGCGAGCAATTGCTACACGAAGTGCTCGCGCTCGATCCGAACTATGCTCCGGCGCATTGGCTTGCCGGCGAGGCAAACCAAGACGGTCAATGGGTGAAGGTTGGCGATGCCCTGCCCCAGGTGAGCGAAGCCGAGCGGCTCGCCGTGTATCGCAAGCGACGCGCCGCGGCGATCAACACCACCGAGGGCCAACTCGCGCTGGCCAAGTGGTGCCAAGAAAATGGCTATCCGCTACAGGCCCGAAGCCATTTTACGCGAGTGCTCGTGCTTTCACCGGGTAATGCCGAGGCGATGGCGGGTCTGGGCCTCGAGCCGCATGACGGACGGCTGATGACGAAAGCCCAGTGGGAATATTGGAAGCAACATGCCGATGAGTTCGCCCAAAACCTCGAGCGCTGGAAGCCGATGCTCACGCGCATTCGCCAGAAGCTCGAGCATGGATCGCCCGCCGAGCGTGACGCGGCGAAGGCGGAACTCGAAGCGGTCGACGATCCGGCCGCGGCGCCGGCGATGGAGGAACAGCTCGCGAAAGCCAAGGGCATCGCCGGGCCGACCTTCCTCGCCGCCATCGCACGGCTGCCCGGCTCGACTCCGGCCCAGTCGTTGGCGCGGGAAGCGGTGATCGCAGGCGCCCCGCATCTGCGCGAAGCTGCCGCGGCGGCGCCTGCGCTCGCGGGCTAAAGTGACCTATGTGCCGTCGCTTCTCGCGGGCTTGGCCGAACCGATCGAAACGAGCGTCGAAATTCAGACCGCCGGCGGCGGCTTGATGATCCGCCAATCGAACACCCAGGCGGGCGAAGCGGAAGATCATCGCGAGAACACCGATTTTCGGATCGCCTTTGAGATTCCGAATCCGAACTACGACATGTTCATCGTCGACACATTCCAGCAGGCCGCTCTGGCGCATCCAAAGCCAGGAACGACGCCGAGCGCGCAATTGGGCCGCGGCCCAGCGCAATGAGCGCGTGATCGGTGTGCTGAAGGCCGCCACCGGCGAGGATTTCGGCTCCGATCCGCGCGACTGGTGGAACTGGTGGCACGACCAGACCGACACCTTCCAGGGCCAAGAGCGTAAGACGACCGAAATGCTCGTTTCCTACTACGACTACGGCGTTCCATACTATGTGCCGGCCGTGCAGTATCAGGGCGAATCGGGCGTGTCCTATCAACCAGTTCCCGCCGCATACACCCCATCGCCGAAGGGTCCGAGTTACCACTTCCAACCGCCCATGGTCAAAGGCAAGCCGCTGGCGCCGCCGCCGGGCATGCACTGGGACCTGACGCCGCAATACTCATGCTTCGCCAAGGGAACGCTCGTGAGCACCAGCACCGGACTCCAAGCGATCGACACGATCGAAACCGGCGACCTCGTGCTTTCACAAGACATCGAGACCGGCGAGCTGGCTTACAAGCCGGTGCTCGAGCGCACCGAGCGACCCGAGCGGCCGATGATCCATCTGGTCGTCGATGGCGAAACCATCTCCGCCACTCGTGGCCACCTGTTTTGGGTCGTGGGTCAGGGCTGGAAGATGGCCCGCGAGCTGAGCCCGCATGATCGGCTCCATGGCGAGCCGAGCGATGTGCGGCTCACACGTAGCGAAGAAAGCGAGCCGGCCGATGTATACAACCTGATCGTGGCCGATTCGAGCACCTACTTCGTGGGCGAGCATCGCATCTTGGTCCATGACAACACCGGCCGCAAAGCGGGCGACGGCAAACTGCCCGGAATGACTCCCTGACGCGCCCCGAGGCATTCACGCCACGGTTCTTGCCCGCGCCGGCCGCAAGCGGCACGCCACGGCGATTCAATAGCCGCTTTTCGGCGACACGACCACCGTGGGTCCGACCGGGCGCCAGATGTTCCAGTCTTGGGAATTGCCCGCCCAGGTGGGAGCGTAGGTGCCGGTAAATGGCGTGACCGAGGCCGAGGGTCGCGAGTTGCTCATGCCGAACCAGCGGAGCGACTCGATGCGATTCTCGCGCTGCGCTGCCCGATATTCCGCGCGGCGTCGCACGGCGGCCTTCGGGTCTTCGTGGCGGGTGCGCTCCTGTTCATAGAACCACATCTCGGCCGTGGGCTGCAGGGCGCCGGGGCCGCTGATCGAGTGGCCGGTCACGGTATGGCTGCTGTCGCGGCGCAGGTCGACGCTCTCACGCGCCGGTTGTTCGGCGCGAATACTAGCCGCGCCCGAGAGGAGCACCGCGACGAAGGTAATCGCGGCCGAATGGGTTCGCTGGATTTTCATAAGCGCCTACTTCTCGAAAGCCTGCTTCTCGAAACTTCGTGAACACGGGGCGTCGGGGGCGGGACACGCCTTGGAAAGCTCGCGGGCATCGCCGCGCGCCGAGCAAAGCGCCGTCCCCAACTCCGATTCGGCGCCTGGCGGCAGGCAAGATGAGGGCGAATGGCTCGAATGCCGAGCGCGGAGCCCGAATGCCTCGGGCCAAGCGCCACGCATAGGACCTATGGGAATTTTGCCGATCGTTGGGCATTGGTCCGACGGCTGGGGGAGCATGGCGCCGAGCGAAGGCGTTTCCCACGGGGCAAGGGGCAAGATATTCCCCCAGGCGGCCAAGGCGCTCGGATCGGCCCTTGCTCGCGGCGCCGATTATGCCGAATGCTAGGCGAGTGGCGGCGCTACCGAGCGGATCAGGCCACGGTAACTTTGCTCGTCGCCTTGCACGACCAACACATAGACCAGCGTTCCGCTGCGCCAGGCGCCGATTGTTTGTCCGCCGGTGAAGAGCGGCGGGCCCGAGGGGCCAAAGGGCAGATCGGGCGCGGCCATTCGCACCGCGAACAACACGGCCCGCACCCCGTGGCGAGAGACGTCGTACACGACCGCGGCCCGCCCCACGATGGCCGAGGCCGACTGCCAGCCGCGCGGTTCGCCTCGCACCGCGCTCGAGGCCGGAAACCCGCTGGGGGCGCCGGTCATCGGCTTCCACGCGTCGGTCAGCTGCGCGGGCCACGCCGCGGCGAGCGTCGCGAGGTCGGCCCGCGGATCGACCGAGCCATGCAGCATCCACCAACTGCCAGCGCCCAGCAGTAAACTCGCCGCCAGCGTTCCGGCCACGAGAATCGAACGCCGCGATGGCCGGTATTTCGCGATATTTCGCGACGACGCGGCGGCAAGGGCGACCGGCGCGGGCTCATGCTCAACTCGGGCATGCCCCGCGATTTTATTCGACGGGCCATCCGACAAGGCAACGGCCTTATCTGCTGGCTCAGTCGACATCGCGGCGCATTCAGCGGCCGGGGCTGCCAGCACGGCCGCCACCAAGCGGTCGCGGAGCCCGGCGGGGATCGGCGCGTCGTGCAGCGCGCGTTTGAGGCGCGCATCGAACTCGCGTTCATCGAACGGGCCACCGTTGCGTTTCATGGCTTCCACCCTTGCTGCTGGTTACGACTCTCGGGGGTGTTTCGAGCGGCCGCGACCATTTCGGCGGCTTCCAATTCGTGGCGCAGTCGCTGTTTTGCTCGCGAAATGCGGCTCATCACCGTGCCCAGCGGCGCTTCGAGCGCCGCGGCGATCTCGCGATAACTCAAATCTTCGAAGTAAAACATCAAGAGCGGCAGACGATATGCCTCCGGCAAGCGGTCGAGCGCCCATTGAAGCTGCTCGCGATCGACCGGGCCATCGTCGTCGAGTTCGGCCGGGTAATCGTCGGCCAACGAAAGGCTCTCGGGGCCAAACGCCCGTCGCCGCCGCGCATGGTGCAAATAGCGGTTTCGCAGCACCGTGTACAGCCAGCTTCGCAGCGCCGCCGGGTCTTCCAAGGCGCCCACTTTTTGGCGGGCGATCAAAAAGGTCTCTTGAGCCAGGTCCTCGGCGTCGTGCGACTGTCCCGTGAGCCGATAGGCGAAGCGGTAAAGCTCCTGGTAGTGGGCGGTGACCATCGAGATCAGATCATCGGCCGACATCACGGGCGCCGCTTCGCCACCCGCAGCGCCCAGGGCATCGAGTTTCCGATCGTTGTTTGACATAAAACCCGACCCGCCCATGAGTATGAGAGCCTTGAAAGCGGGAAAAAATTCCCGGCGAATGGTCCGGAAGCAAAAAAACTCGCCGCCCCCAGGGCGCCGGCTTCATTGTTCCAGGCGCCCGACAACCCGCAAGGCGCCGCCGGGAAGATTTTGATCGAATGCTGCGAAAATTGCGCCAAACCCTATGGCTCGGCGGAAGTTCAGGAAATTGATATGGTCTCCGACGATGCAGGTTGTCCTATTCCCAATCTTCCCGGACGAACGAATTGCTTGCGGCGGGGCGATGAGCGACTCGTCGGAGCAGACGACAGGGAATCGAGCGGCCGGCGGCGGCATCGCATAATATCGATTAGGACCGGGCCATGCCGGCCCCACGCTGGCCGCTCTTCGGCCTTCACGAACGGCTGACTCGGCACTATCATTTCGCCTCCCAGCGACCCCGTTGCTCTGGATAGGTAGCGTACAATAGAATCGGAGCAATGAATGTGAGCGATTCCCATCCGACCCCCCCTATAGTCGAGCTCGTTCTCGGGGCTCAATTTTCGCCGTTGACTCAATTGACGACGGGACACTACGGACTTTTTTGGAAAGATTTGGGAGACACGTGGAGCGATCCGGCCGATGCGCCCCTCCTCCCGGATTCGTTCGAGTCGTTCGACGCGCCCGGCGGTTCTCGGACACATGGCTTGATGCCATTCAGAATTTCGTCGGGTTATTCGCAGCCGCGATTTACGCTTAAGAATAAGGCCGGAGATCGTCTTATTCAGTTGCAGCCGAGCCGTTTCCACCTCAATTGGAACAAGGCGAACGACGACTATCCGAGCTACCATCGTCTTCTAAGTGAATTCGAGGGGTACTTCGAGAAATTTACCGACTTCGCCAGCCGCGAGCTGGGACAGGAAGTAAATATCAATCAATGGGAGCTCACGTATGTGGATGCGTTCCCAAAAGGTGAGTATTGGGATAGTCCCGCGGATTGGCCGAAGTTTCTTCCGGGACTCTTCGGAGACCTTTTTAGGGCGAATGATCTCGACCTTGCGCTTGAACATCGGGCCGCCGAGTGGAGTTTTGAAATTGAACCGCGACGCGGGAGACTCCATGTGTCGGCCCGCCCGGGTTCTTGGGGAGAAGGCGGCCGGCAAGCGGTGTTACTTCAGATGACTGCCCGAGGGCCTGTAGGCGCCGGCGACGAGAACTCGCTTGCCGCCGGGCTGAGTCTGGGGCACGAAATTTCTCTCGGTACTTTCAAGCGAATCGTTCCAAGCGATATCCGCAATCAATGGGAGAATGCGCCATGAGCACCGCGGAATTGAATCGGGCGCAGGGCGATTCGGCGTATTCGCGCCCCGAATACGATGAGCCGCCCTCGTCGAGCGCCGATTTCGTTATGAGCCACCCTCGCTGTCAAAATGAATGGGCAAAACTCATAGACGATCTGCTTGCAATTCGGGGAATGGAAGACGACTGGGACGGCGAAGGATCTATCGCCGCCAGTATTCCCACGGTCGATACCGCAATCTCGCTCGCGAAGTTGCTGATGGACAAGGGGAACGCGCCCGCCCAGCGGGTGTACCTCGGGGTGAACGGAACGATTTATTTCGAATGGCAAAATGCTAGCGGGTATCGTGAGATCGAGGTCATTAGCCCCGGGGAGATCGAGTTCCGCTTGTTGCCCGCCGGTTCACGCGAGGCGATTATCGGAAAGATCGATCCGATGTTGTCGTGGCAGTGATCCCTTTGAACGTCGGACCTTATGCTCAGCCAGGATGCCCCGATCTCGGAAGACGAGTGGCTTCTGCGACGAGTATTTCATGACCGCTTCTTTCCAGTCGCCGTCGGGGCATTCGAGCCTCGGACCAAAGGGCGAGACCCCGACATAACGGGCATCAGTCTTTACCGCGAAGCATGCCTGTCGGAGCCAGCGCGGGTATTGTCAATAATTTCCCCGGATAAGCGACAGTATTCCGGGCTGGTCCGCTTGCGAGTGAAATGGCTCGTCGAAAATGGGCTGACCGTGGTCAGGGAAGACGACAACGCGATTCCGGGCCATGTCGTTATTCCGGAACTGAACGCGAAGGAATTTCAGGAGAATCGCGCGAGGTTGCTTCCGATCATCAAAAAACTCGCGGATATGGCGAGTCAAAACATCGCCCTGTGGCCCGCGTGCTTAAAAGACGCGCGGGACCAAGGCTAAAATCGTCGCGACACGATGCGACGCAAAGCACTAGCCCCGCTTCGGCTGTGGCACCCGGCCGCCGCCACCGCCGCCTTTGCCGCCGCGGCCGCGGCGCTTTTTGCCGAATGGGTTCCCCGCCGGTTTGGCCACGCTCGCCAAGTCCTCGCCAATCTGGTCGCGCAGCGTGGTGATGCGGTCGCGCAGGTGGGCCGCTCGCTCGAATTCGAGCTTCTCCGCCGCCAGCAGCATCTCGGCTTCGAGCTCGGCGATGTATTCCTCGGTAATATATTGAGCCTCGTCGGTGCGACCCACGGCGGCGTTGGCCTTGGCATGCGCGGCCGCTTGCGACTCGATGCCGGCCCGCACGCTCTTGCGCACCGTTTCCGGCGTGATGCCGTGCTCCTGGTTGTACTTTTCTTGAATCGCCCGGCGCCGGCCGGTTTCCTCGACCGAGCGGGCAATCGAATCGGTCATCTTGTCGGCGTAGAGAATCACCTTCGCGTTCACATTGCGGGCGGCGCGGCCGATGGTTTGCATCAGCGAGGTTTCGCTCCGCAAAAAACCTTCCTTGTCGGCGTCGAGCACCGCCACGAGCGATACCTCGGGCAAGTCGAGCCCCTCGCGCAATAGATTCACGCCCACCAGCGCGTCGAACGCTCCCTGGCGCAAATCTCGCAGCAACTCCACGCGCTCGAACGCGTCGAGCTCGCTATGCAGCCACTTGCAGCGAATCCCTTGCTCGGTGAGGTAAAACGAAAGGTCCTCGGCCAGACGCTTGGTGAGCACCGTCACCAACACTCGCTCGCTCGCCGCGGCGCGCTCGCGAATCTGTTCGACCAAGTGCGGCACCTGATTGCGAGCCGGGCTGATCTCGATCACCGGGTCGAGCAGACCGGTCGGGCGAATGACTTGTTCCACGAACTCGCCGCCGGTTTGTTCGAGCTCATACATGCTGGGCGTGGCCGAAACGAAAATCGCCTGCGCGATCCGCTGCTCCCATTCCTCGAACTTGAGCGGTCGGTTGTCGAGCGCGCTCGGCAGGCGAAAGCCATGCTCCACGAGGGTCATCTTGCGGCTGCGGTCGCCGGCGTACATGGCCCGCACTTGCGGCACGGTGACATGCGATTCGTCGACAAAGAGGAGAAAATCGTCGGGAAAGAAGTTGTAGAGCGTGTTGGGAGTCGAGCCCGGCGGCCGGCCGCTCAGGGGGCGGCTGTAATTTTCGATGCCCGGACAAAAGCCGACCTCGGTCATCATTTCGATATCGAAGCGAGTGCGGGCATTGAGCCGCTGGGCTTCGAGCAATTTGCCGGCATTGCGAAGCTCCTCGAGCCGTTCCTCGAGCTCCTGGCGAATCGCGGCCACGGCGCCCTTGATGCGATCCTCCGGCATCACGAAATGTTTCGAGGGATAGACGAACAGCTCCTGATCTTGGCGAATGACTTCGCCGCTGACGGGATTGATCAGCGAGAGTTTTTCGACCTCGTCGCCCCAAAACTCGATTCGCACCGCGTATTCCTCGTAGCTCGGCCAGAGCTCGACGCAATCGCCGCGCACGCGAAACTTGCCGCGCGCGAATTCGACATCGTTGCGCTCGTACTGCACATCGACCAGTTTGCGAAGCACCAGATCGCGATCGATCGATTCGCCCACCCGCAGCGTGACCATCATCGCCTTGTAATCCTCGGGCGAGCCCAAGCCATAGATACAGGAGATGCTGGCCACGATGATCACATCGCGCCGGCTGACGAGCGCGCTGGTCGAGGCGAGCCGCAGCCGATCGATCTCCTGGTTGATCGAGGCGTCTTTCTCGATATAGATATCGCGCTGCGGAATATAGGCTTCGGGCTGATAGTAGTCGTAGTAACTGACGAAATAATGGACCGCGTTGCGAGGGAAAAACTCCTTGAACTCGCCATAGAGCTGGGCCGCCAAGGTCTTGTTGTGCGAGAGCACCAGCGCCGGCCGTTGCGTCTGCTGAATGACGTTGGCCATGGTGAAAGTCTTGCCCGAGCCCGTGACGCCCATCAGCACCTGGCTTTTGCGGCCGCTCTTCAGGCCGGAGACGAGCTCGGCAATGGCGGCGGGCTGGTCGCCGGCCGGCTGAAACGGACTTTCAAGCTCGAACAGCACGGGCGGTTCCTCGGCGGATGGACGCGATGGTTTTCGCGGGGCACGTTCCCGCGGGGGCAGGGCACGAAAGCGGCGGTCGATCCGACCGAACCGCCGTCCGCCGAAGGCTGGCGACCCTATTTGCAAGCATAGGCAATCGACCGCCCTCGGGCTATGGCCTGGGCGCCCGCGCGGGCCGGGGCGGTTCGACGCCGGATCGCCGCTCGTTGCTTGACGGCATGGCTTTAACTTTACAACGACGCCCTGGATTGACCACGACGGGTTCAACGCCCCGCCACATCCTTGCCCGGCAGCGGCAGGAGATAGGGACGCATGCGGTCGAGCGTCTTCGGGCCGATGCCTTTCACGCGGAGCAGATCGGCATGATCGATGAACGGTCCCCGCTGGGCGCGGGCCGCCACGATTCGCTTGGCCAGGGTCTCGCCGATGCCGGGCACTTGGGCGAACTCGGCCCACTCGGCCTGATTGATGTCGACGACATACCGGGCCTCGAGCGGGCCGGCCCGATCGATCTCGATCATCCGGCCCTGCCACCCGCCCTGACTCCAGGCATAGGCGGCGACCGCGACAATCGCCAGCAACACAAGCCCCGCCACCGCCGGCTCATCGGCCCGGCGGAGCCACAAAGCGCGACCATTCGCGGGAACTTTCGCTAGCCCGCCCGGTTTCGACGAACCAGCCGCGTCGCCCGGCGACGAGTCGCGATCGCGATCATTTTGGCGCTGACCCGGAGCCATGCGTAGCCGGTGATTGGGAAGGGGTAACGACGTTCCGCCGCCGCCAGCAGCTTTTTCCACCGCCGCTAATCTTAGCATCCGCGCCGGCGGGGGGCCAAATATCGCGTCGCTCGCTTCGATCCTTAACCAACAGCGTCGCGCAAAAACTACGGCTTCATGGTTTCGCGGCCACGCTGATAATTCGCCAGCGCATCGAAAATTCGATCGACATCGACGGCGCTGAGCCGGTCGGGCTCGTGGCGGAGAAACTTTTTTAGCCCCTCGAAATTGATGACCCAGGTCTCGCTGTTTTTTCGAGTGCGATCCACCTTCCACCCGGGCACTAGCACGACCGGCTTCACGTCTTGCCGCATGCCCGAAAACTGGAAAATGATGTTTTTGAGATCTTTCGCCTGCCGTTCGGCTTGAGCGATAGGATCGCGGTCCGGCGGCGATCCTTTGACGAACATTTGCACGCCATCGTGCGTGATCGTCCCGTCTTCTTCGCCAAATTTGCTGAAGCTTTTTGTTTCGACCGCGAATACGCCGGTCGGGCCGATCAGCGCATGGTCGATATTGAAGCCGTCGCGGCAAATATCGTTCACAACACGGTACCCGAGCTGCGCCAACTCACGCTGCATGAACTGCGGAATGCAGTTCGCCCTCGAGCCCCTGCTTCAGGTTCCGTATCCGAGTTTCAAACGATCGCAGCCGATATCCCGCCCATGCGACCACCCCGCCCGCGGCGATCGTGAAAATGATGGGACTCGGACCGAAGTTGAATATCCACCGGACCCATTCATAGATAGCGTAGAGAACCGCGAACGCCGCGACCATAACCAGGGGCAACACTTCCTCATTAAACAAGCGATCTTTTTCTTCTCGCACCGATTGCCCCGCTTCGCGCAGGGGTTTGTCGCGAAGGGAAGGACGTGATTTGTGCTCGGCGCGCGGCATGGTCTGGCTCGTCAAAGAGGGATCGAATGCACCACAAGTCGGGCGGCATTGTATCGTCTGACCATAAAACCATGAACCACGATATTTTCTGGATTCAGTGCCGAGATGCGAATTGGTTCCAATCAAGCAAGCTTCGAGGATTCGGCGATTTTTAATTGTCGCTTGGCCCTGTCCGCGGGTAGCGCAGGCCCCTCGCGACCGATGGGGCCGAGCCGGGGCCCGATTCCGCGGCGCGAGGCCCCGTTGACGACCGGCCGCGAGGGCGGGATACTGCTTGATTCCCGTTCCCTCGGATCCCGCCGCGGCCCCGAGGCAACCGGGCGGGCGTGGGAAGGTGGCGCCGGGCGGCTTAATTCATCCGATTTCGAGGCTGTAGCTCAGTTGGTAGAGCAACGGACTTTTAATCCGTAGGTCCTGGGTTCGAGTCCCAGCAGCCTCATTGATTCGCGGCGCCGGTCCGAAAATGGGCGCCACGACGGACTTGGCGCCGGGGGCATCGTCCTCCGCCGGCGCGGAAACCCGGGCGCGGAGCGCATCGCGACTCTTGAATTTTCGCGCGAATCCGGCGAAGCCGCCGGGTGACCTCAGGCAGCGAGCCGTCCGAACGGCGCCGGTCTCGCTCGCATAACACCTTGATATCTTGGAAAAAACCGAGATTCAAGGAATTGTTCTCGCTTTTCCGAACGCCACGCCCGCGTGGGGGAATCGCGGGGGTGTTTGCGTCGCTCGACGCCATTGGCGCTCTGGCGTTTGTTTTCATGGCCGGCGATCTTGACTCGCCGGGCGAGGCGCCGGTATAAGCCCCGGGGCTTCTTTCCGCGTCGATTCGGTTTTGTCGCGGTTTTTGCAAACCCGCCCGCCACAATGAGAAACGCTTGCCCGTCGGCGACTCGCCTCGCATGGCTCGAGCAGGCGCCTGCCCCCTAACGAAGGCTTACGCATGGCTGGTGAGCCACGCAATGTTGTTCGCATCGCTTGCCGCGGGGCCGCGCCGTGTCGCCGGTTGCCGAGCGTGGGGGGCGTCGGCTGATGCGCATCTTCACGCGCTACGTGCTGATCGAGGTGGGCCAGGTGTTTCTGGTGTCGCTCATCTCGCTCACCAGTTTGATGATGCTGGTGGGCATGGCCAAAGAGGCGCTCCAGCAGGGCTTGGGAGTGCAGCATGTCATTCGGCTGATTCCCTATATGCTGCCGGTGGCGCTCATGTATTCCATGCCCGGCACGGTGCTGTTCGCCGTGACGAATGTCTATGGACGCATGGCGGGCGCCAACGAGATCGTGGCTCTCAAATCGCTGGGCCTCAATCCAATGGTCTTTCTCTGGCCGACGCTTATCCTCAGCGCGGTGCTGAGCTTTACCGCCGTGTGGCTCAACGATCTGGGCGTCACTTGGGGACATTACGGCGTGGGCCAGGTGGTGGTCGACTCGCTCGAGGACGTGGCCTATGGCATGCTTCGCAAGCAGGGCAGTTTCTCGTCAAGCGCGCTGTCGGTCAATGTGCGCGGGGTCGAGGGACGCACGCTCCTGCGACCTACCTTCACCTTTCGCTCGGGTGGCGATTCCCCGCCGGTGACCATCACCTGCCAAGAGGCCGAGTTGCGATCGAAGCCGGGCAGCGGAGTGCTCGTGATCGTGTGCCACGATGGAACCGTCGAGGCCGGCGGCACATCGCTCGAGTTTCCCGACACGATCGAGCGCGAGATTCAGCTCGATGGCGGCGGCCACGGCGCTCCGGCCGCAGCGCACACCGCTTTGGCGGCCCTGCCCGACGCGATCGTCAAGCAACAGCATGAAATCGAGGTCCGCGAGCAGCGTCTGGCGGCCGACATGGGATACCGCATGCTCACCGGCGATTTTCCATCGCTGGGCAGTCCCGACTGGGCCAATCGCGAGCGCGACCTCAACGAGCAAAAGTCGCAGCTTTATCGCTTGCAAACCGAGGTGCCCCGGCGATGGGCCAACGGGTTTAGCTGCTTGTGCTTCGCGCTCGTGGGCTCGTGTCTGGCAATGCACCGCCGCACGGGCGACGCCCTGGCCACGTTTTTCACCTGCTTCGGCCTGATTCTCGTGGTCTATTACCCCCTGCTGATGTATGGTCTCGACCGCTGCAAGTCAGGCACGTTGCCGCCGTATTATGTGTGGCTGGGCAATGTGACATTGATCGCCTGGGGACTCCATTTGCGCCGCAAGGTGATGCGCTATTGAGGGGAGCGCCCTCGGCCGATGGCCCACGCATAAGGGCCCAACCGAGAACTTCGACGAACCCCGCCTTCCCCATTTCCATATGGGGGAGAGGCGATGAGTCACACTCGCACTCGCAGCCAGCCGCCTTGCAGGAAGCGGGCGGAGATGAGCAGCGCGCGGATATAGAGGTCGATTGCCATCGCGTGCCAAGCACGGCCACGCCGAAACCGGCGTGGAACACGAGCCAAATGGCAAGCGGGATCCGCACTCCGATAAAGCCGATGAGCATGATCGCCAGCGGCCAGCGAGTGTCGCCCGCCCCACGCAGCGCGCCGTTGAACACATTGAGAATCACCAGCGGCACGAGCGCGAACGAGATGATCCGCAAGAGCGGAGCGGCAAGGCGGCTCACTTCAACATTGGCGTCGCTCACGCATAGGCTGGGTAGAAAATTGGACCCGCCGTAGATGCCCACGCTCGCGACGAACATCACGCCGACGCCCGCCGCGCAGGCCGCGCGCACGCTCCCGCGCGGCGCTGGCCGGATCGCGGGCGCCGAGATACTGGCCGGCAAGCGTGGCGGCGGCCACTTGAAAGGCCACGGCCGGCAGATAGGAAAGCGACTCGATGCGAATGGCGACTCCATGCGCGGCCGCGGCCTGCTCGCCCAGGCGGTTGATGAGCGACAGAAAAAACAGTTGCAAAAGCGATTGCCCGAGGAGATCGAGCCCGCCCGGCACACCGATGCGCAAGATTCGCCGCTGCAAGGCGCCGTCGGGCCAGAAGTCGCGGCGGCGGAGCCCCAGCCCGCCGCGGCCGCGGGCCAAGAGCGCCAGGGTGGCCAGAGCGCCCGCGCAGTGCCCGCTCGCGGCGCCAATCGCAATTGCGTCCCAGCCTTGGGGCGCGATCGGGCCAAAGCCCGAAAGCAGCAGCCAGCTCACCGCGAGGTTCACCGCGTTGACCAGGGCCATCGTCCAGAGGCCGGCCACCATGTCGCCCGCTCCTCGCAAGGCCGCGAGGCCGACTTGCTCGACCATCATCGCCGGCAGCGCGGGCGCGAGCAGTGTAAGAAATCGCGTGAAGTACACGGCCGAATCCCCGTCGAGCCGCATGAGCGCCACGATCGAGCCATCCCAAGGCCACAGCACGAGCGTGAGCACAATCGACAGGAGAGCGCCGGCGGCGAGGCCCTGATTCGTGACTCGGGTGGCGCTGGCGGTGTCGCCGGCGCCGATAAACCGAGCCACCAGCGCCGCCACCCCCAGGGCAATGACGGCGAAAGCGCTCGAGAGCATCCACATCACGTAGCACATCGACGTCATCGCCGCCAAATGTGTTTGGCTTAGATATCGCCCGGCGAGGAAGGTGTCGGAGAGTCCGACGAACATGTTGAGCAGTTGCTCGAGCATCACGGGCCAGACCAAGCGCGCGAGCGTGGCGAGCCCATGCGAGGCGATCGGCGGAGGAGGATGGGTGCGGTGCATGCGATCGCGCCGATCGAAAGTTGCGGTGCGGGACGGGCGGGTCAAAGACCGGCGGACCTTGTGGACCCAGCCAGGGGGCCCGGAAAAACGAAAGCGGCCGGAAGCATTTTGGCAAATGCTCCCGGCCGCCGAAAGTCGAAGCGATCGCAGGTGTATTTTCTCTTGGCCGATACTGGGCCAGAGAAGTTGGCTCTAAGCGAAGAGCTCCTTGATCACCTTGCCGCTGTTGGCGATTTTCATCGGGCGACCATTCTTGCTAGTGAAGGTGGTCTCGAGCGACACGCCCAGGGCCTTGAGCACCGAAGCCATCACGTCTTGCGAGGTGTAGGGCTCGGTCTCGACACTGGTGCCGTCGGAGCTGGTCTTGCCCACGGCGATGCCGCCCTTCATGCCGGCGCCGCCGACGACCACGCTCCAACTGCGAGCCCAGTGGTCGCGGCCGGCGTTGCCATTGATGCGCGGGGTGCGGCTGAACTCGCCCATCCAAATGATGGCGGTGTCCTTGAGCAGGCCGCGCTCCTCGAGCTCGGTGGTCAGGGCCGACATCGCCTTGTCGAGCTCGGGCAACTTGGTGTCGCCGAGCGTCTTGAAGTTGTTGGCATGGGTATCCCAGCCGCCGAGATCAACCTCGACAAACGACACACCCGCCTCGACCAGCCGCCGGGCCATGAGACAGCCCTTGGCGAAACCGCTCGTGCCGTATCTCTCGAGCACTTCCTTCGGCTCCTTGTTGACCTTGAAAGCTTCCATTTGCTTGCTGGTCATGAGCGAAAGGGTCTTGTCGAGCACCTTGGCGTGATCGTCGGCCGAACTGCTGCGGCTCTTGTCGGCCCGGTGCGAGTCGGCGAAACCGCGCTCGACCGTGGCCAACATTTGCATGCGCTGCATCAGTCGGTCTTGATCCAGGTCCATTTTCAGGTTCCGCACATCGCCGTTCGAACCGACGACAAACGGAGCGTATTGCATGCCCAAGAAGCCGGGGCCGACACTCCCGCCGCCCACGGCCACGAACGGCGGAATTTCGAGGCCCGAGTCCGGCCGGTAGAGCTCGTGGCTAATCACGGAGCCATAGCTCGGATGTTCGATGTTCGGATTCGGCACATAGCCGGTGTGCATGTAGTAACGGCCGCGGGCGTGATCGGCCTCGCGGGTGCTCATCGAGCGAATGATGGCCATGTTCTTCATCTGCTTGGCCATGAGCGGCATGTGCTCCGAGATTTGCACATCGCCGCTGGTGGAAATCGCCTTGAAGGGACCACCGGTCGGAGCGCCTGGCTTGAGGTCCCAAATGTCGATCGTGGCCGGCCCGCCACCCATCCACAGGAGGATCGCCGCCTTGTGGTTCTTTTTCATTTCACCGCTGCTGGCCGCCAGCGCGTTGGTGAAATTGATCGCCGGAAGGGCCAACGCCGATGCCCCGGCCATGTGCTGCATGAAGTGACGGCGGGTCATCCCCGCGGGGACGCAAGAAAAATCCATGGAACCTCTCCCGGCTAATGCCTCGAATCGGCGGCCCACTCGTGAGATGAGTGACGAATCCGCCCTGGGACCTATCGTAATATCGCAATGCGCGGCCGTTTTATTCCCGACCACGCTTTCCACACGCAAATTTCCCCATCCACTCGACCAAACCAGCAGGCAATAAACCCGTCGGCATCCGTTCGCTCGGCCCGCTTGCCGGCCCGGGCGCCTCGACGCCCTGGCTCAGTGATTCAGTATAAACTCGTTGCTATTAAGTAGCGACCACCAAATATCTTGCAGCGCCGCCGGACCATCGCCCTTGCGATATTCCACCAGCGCGTTCGCCGCGTCGATCTCCTCGCGCGTCGGCTTGCGGGCCACGGCGGCCATGTACAGGTAGTTGATCTTTTTGGGAGCGTCGGTCTTTGAATCGGCCGAAAGCCGCTGTAGGAAGCTGCCCGGCTCGATCTTGGTGGCGTCTTTCACGAGATCGCCGTTCATCATCATTAGCACTTGCGGGATTGTGCCGTTGAAGGTCGTGGCTTCGTCGTTTTCATCGGTGCCAAAGGCGATGGTGAACTGCTGGAGCCAGTCGCTCTTGGCCTTTTCTTGGTCTTCATAACTGCCGCGGCTCTTTTGGGCTTCGGTGGCCACGATCAGCGATTCATACAACTCCTCGGCCCGCATCTGCCGCATGTAGAAATGGGAGAAGGCCGGCTTCTCGCCGAGCGAGGGGTCGTCCATCTTGTTCTTGGCGTTGAATCGGCTCGAAAGCGAGTAGGGCTCGCTGAGCACGATCCACCGCATGAGCTGCTTGATATCGTAGCTCGACTTCTTGAACTCCACCGCCAGCGCATCGAGTAGCTCCGGATGGCTCGGCGGGTTGTGCGGGCCCATGTCGTCGACCGGTTTCGTGAAGCCGTAACCCAGGAAGTGGCTCCAGAGGCGATTCACCATCGCCCTGCCGAGAAAGTCCGAAGTGGCCACGAGCCGGGCAAGCTCCGAGCGACGGTCCACCTGATCGATGTAGCCGCTGTCGGTCTTGAGCTTCGCGCCGTCGACAAACACCGGATACGCGGCTTTCGTCAGGCCGTTGCGCAGCTCGTAGAAGAGCACCGCTTCCTCCGGGCGATTGTCTTCGCCGGAGAAGTTCTGGTTGGCCAGTTCGTAAATGTCGACATTCGGCTTGTCATGCTTCATCGCATGGGTTTGCCGGAAAAAGGCGTTGAGCTCCCAGAACTGGTTCTGCTTCCATTCGTTGAACGGATGGTTGTGGCACTGCGTGCATTGGACCTGGAGGCCGAGGAAAATCTGCGAGGTCTTGGCCGTGGCCTGCACTCCGTTTTCGGCCATTTTGTCGGTCAAAAAGTTCGTGAAGCCATTGAAGCCGGTCTCACCCGGCCGGTTCACGCCCTTGGCCGAAATGCACTCGTAGGCGAATTTGTCCCATGACAGATTGCGCTGGAAAGCCCGCCGCAAGGCTTGCTGCATGCCCTCGCGGCTCACCATGCGGTTTTCTTCCTTGCCCGACGGCGCGACCAACCAAAGTGTTGGTCCAAATGGTGGTCATGTTCCGGGCATATTCCTCGACCATGTCATCGCCCAGCAAATGGTCGACGAGCTTGACCCGCTTGTCGGCGGCCGGGTCGCCGAGAAAGCGATCGAGCTCATCGACGGAAGGCGTGCGGCCGAGGATATCGAGATGCACGCGACGGCACCATTCGCCATCGGAGGCCGGGGGCGAGGGCGTCATCTGCCTCTGCTGCCAGCCCTGGCGAATAAGCGTGTTGATAGCCTCGACTTGAGGAATGCCAAACGCGGCCTTGCTCTTTTTACTGCCCGAGGAGCTTGTCTTCGGCGGCCGGCTCGATTCAGTAGGACGGTCGGCGTCGGACGACGTGGCCACGGTCGACGCTTTGGCGGCGCTTTTGCCAACAGCGCTTTTCGTCGGAGCTTTCAGAGCGCCAGCGCATCGCCGCGGCCTTGCAGCTTCGAGCCTGGAACCAACGCGACCAAAAGCCCAGTCAGAGCCAAGGCCCATTTCGCGTGAAAGCGTCCACTGCCGCACTCGAATTCCATACCCCAATCCTCCACACATTCGATCCGGTCACGTCCGGCCACCGCGGTAAAATAATCGCGGGGAATCGGGCGGACTGCTTGCCCCAATGTATTCTTGCAAAAGGCCTTCTTGCAAAAGCCACAAAGTATTTTTGCAAAATCGTTTACAGCCCGAATGAGACACTCATCCTACCCCCTGGGGCGCGGTTGTCAAATTAGAAATCCGCGCACCTCGGGGCCATCGGTCTAGGCGATGCTCCAAACCAACCATTCGCGGAACCGGGAGCGCATTTATTGCAGATCGATTTCGGGGCCGAAGAATTTTTTTTCGAGCGCTCATTCAAATCGATCGAATTCGCTTGCTGTCCGCGCGTTTCAGACCTGTATCACAATGGGACACCTGCAGCGAAACGATACAGCACAATAAAAAAGGCGAGCCGCTCGGCGGGGATACCCTGCCGCGCAGGCTCGCCAAATTTCGGCCCGAATCCCGTGCCTTCGGGCCCTCCGGCGTTCCAGACCAGAGGGCGCCGCTTCATGTCTCAAGGACTTTGAAGCAAAGGGCTTGTGATTGTGGGCTCCTGCCTCGGTCTTCGCTGTTCGGCCCCATGCAAATGCCTATTCTCCGTGCCGGCCCCAGCGAAAGCTGTTTCGTCGCAACCAGTAGCTCGCGACGTTTGGCATGAGGGAAAAGCAAATGGCGCAGCCAGAAGCGGTTGCGTTCGTTCTCCAGTGTTGAATTTTCAGTCGGAAGCGGGACGCCGCGATCACTAAGCACCGAAGCACGAAAACATACCCGCTACGCCGCTTCGCTAAACTCGATTTTGTACAGCCCTTGGTAGAGTCGGCAGCGGCTGATGAGCTGTTCGTGCGTGCCGACATCGACAATCCGGCCGCCCTCCATCACCACGATCCGATTCGCCAGAGCCAGCGTGGCGAGGCGATGGGTGATAATGACGGTGGTGCGGTCACGGGCAAATTTCTCAAGCGCCTGATGAATAAGCTGCTCGCTCTCGATGTCGATCTGGCTCGTGGCTTCGTCGAGAATTAGAATCGCCGGGTCGCGCAAAATCGCTCGCGCCAGCGCAATCCTTTGACGTTGTCCGCCCGAGAGCCGGTGGCCCTGGGCGCCGACCATCGTTTCGTAGCCCTTTTCGAGCCGCTGTTCGATGAACCCATGGGCATGGGCTTTTTTGGCGGCTTCGATCACTTCTTCGCGCGTGGCGCGAGGGGCGCCGTAGCGAATGTTGGCGAGCACCGTGTCGTCAAACAGCACCGTCTCCTGGGTGACGACGCCGATCTGCCTCCGCAGGTCCTTCAGGCGAGCCTCGCGCAGGTCGAGGCCATCGAGTCGCACCGAGCCCCCGGTCGGATCGAAGAAGCGGGGAATCAGATTGACGAGCGTCGATTTGCCGCAGCCGTTGGGCCCGACCAGCGCCACGGTTTCGCCGTGGCCGATCCGCAGATGGATATCGTCGAGCACCGGCGCGCCTGCGCGTAGCTGAAATGCACGCCGTCGAACGTGAGGTCGAGATGATGTCGCTTGATCGGTCGAGCGGTGGGGGCGTCGTCGACTTTGGGAATGCGATCCAGCAGTTGAAACACGCGGTCGCTAGCGGCCGAAGCGCGCTGGAGCCGATTGAATACTTCCGAGATTCTCCGCGCCGGATCGCTCACGCCGGCGAGCATGCCATAAAAAATGAGAAGCGAACCGAGCGTGAGCGGCCGATCGCTGATATGAATGCCGAACAGACTCGTGTGCTGATTGATCGCCAGATACGCGCCGGCCAGGATCGCGAGCGAGATCATGCAAATGCCCACCAGCTCGGTCACGGGATTGATCAGGCCGTCGAACACGGCGATCCGCATCGAGCGGCGATAGAGCTTCTTGCTGGCGTTGTGTAGGCGGCGGCGTTCGTAGCGTTCCATGGTAAAGGCCTTCACGACCTTCACCCCGTTGAACGATTCGACGAGGATATTGTAGAGCGACGACACTTCTTCCATCGCGCGGCGATTGGCCCGTTTGAGCGTCTTGGCCAGGCGAGATCAGAAAACCGGCCAGCGGCGCCACGATCAGCGAGAGCAGGAGCAGTCGCCAGCAAATCCAGGCGGCGCCCACCAGGCAGGCGACCATTTTCAACGGCTCGCGCACCGCGCGGCCGAAGAGGGTTTGAATTCCATTGGCCACGCCTTCCAGATCGTTGGTGAATCGAGAGAGGAGGTCGGCGGTCCCGGTTTCGCTGAAGCTCGACAGGTCCATTCGCAGCGTGCGGCGAAAGAATTCTTTTCGCAAATCGAAAATCGTGAGCTGCGCGATCCGGTCGACCAGCATCGAACTGATCGCGTGGAAGAAGCTCTTGACGAGCGTGCTCACCACGATCAGGCCCACGATCACGGCCAGGGTTTGAAACGGACTGCCCGGCAGCAGGCGAAAGGCATAGGGTTCGAGAAAGCGGTAGGTCGCGAGGGCGCGGTCTTCGGCGTCGATTCGTTGGTTCACGGATTGAATGCGATTCTCGAGCGCGGCGCGCTCGGAATCGCTCGCCGCGGCTTGCTTGTCGGCTTCGAAGCGGGCGATTTCATCGCGAAAGTCGGCGATTTTCTTTTCGATCCGACCGATTTCGCCATGCACGTACTGGCCGGCCGACTGGTCCTGAAACACGACCTCGACCACCGGATAGAGGGCGCCGATATTGCCGCCCCAAAGGATCGCGACCAAAAACGCGCAAACGACTGCCGCGGCGACCGTTGCGCGATGCCGGAGCGACAGCTTCAACACCCTGCCAAAGTTGTTCATCCCTGATTTGATCCCGCCGACGAGAACTAAATTGCGGGGCGCGTTGCGCAAGCGCGCGAACGGTGCGTCGCCCATTGAGGCGGCGACTTGTAGCAGATTGGTCCCTGCCCGCCAAGACCGCGCCGCGGCGGTGGGAAACCCGGAAACCCCTCGAAAGTCAGCAGCTTGTTGAAATATCCAACAGACTGCTGACCGCCCCCCACTGCTAGCAGCCTGTTAAAAGATCGAAATTCGGGCCGTGAGCGGTTTGGGCGGTTTCGGTTCGGCTACTACAGAATTCCGTGCAGCGGGCCGCCGGGCGCGGCGAGCGCGTTCGACGCGCCGCGTGATCGCCGGGTCTTCGACCAGCGGCGGAGCGTGATGCGGCTTCACCCGGGCATCGATCACCAGCGGCCCCTCGGCGCCCCAGTGCTTGTGACGGATCGAAGCGCCGATGCCCCGCACATCGACCGCCGGATTGCTCCGCGTGAAAGTGACCCAAAGAAAATTGTTCATGGTCGCGGCCGTGAACTCGCTGTCGTCGACGATGACCACCAGCGGAAAGCGGCCGATCGGATCGGTGGGGCGATAGGCGTCGCAAAACCGGGCGATCGTCGCTTGGGCCGCCGCCGCGTCGTCGCCATGCGCGGGCCCGCTCACGGCCAGCACGCCCGGCAAGCAGACGCGCGGCCGACTAAATCCCTCGGGCAAGCTCCACTCGCCAATCTCGCTCGGCAACTCGCGCCGCTTGGGACCCACGGCCGCGATCACCAACTTTGAACCTTGGTTGAAACCGGCGCCCGAGTAATCGAGCGTGTCGATCGTGGTCGAGGTTTGAAAGTGCAAGTCGCGGCGCCAATCGACGCGTTCGAGCAGATGGCGAAAGAAATCGTCGATGCGCTGAATGTCGAGCGCCGGGCAGTCTTCGTGCGCCACGATCAGCAGGTACTTGGCCAGCGATAGTTGACCCTGCCCGAGCACCGCGTTGGCGGTGGTGAGCAATTCTTGCGGCCGGTCGCGCTGGGCATAAGGCGTGTAGCGCTCGCTGCCAATCGCGAGGAGCAACGGGTGAACGCCCGCGGCGTCGATGGCATGCACCGCCTTCAGGCCGGCAATCACGGTGGGAATGGCCGGCCCGGTGATTTCGTGGATCAGGGCGCCAAACGCCGTGTCTTCTTGCGGCGGACGTCCGACGACCGTAAACGGCCAGATCGCGCCGGGCCGATGATACACGCCCGTGACCGTGAGCACGGGAAAGTCGTGCGCCAAACTGTAATAGCCCAAGTGATCGCCAAACGGTCCCTCGGGCAACATGCGACCGGGCTGGACAACGCCGGCGATGCAAAAATCGGCTTCGGCGTAAATTGCTGGATCGGCGCCGCGCGAGATCATGGGAATGCGATGCCCGGCCAGCGCCCCGGCGAAGCCGAGCTCCGAAAGTCCCTCGGGCAGCGGCATCACGGCGGCGACGGTCATGGCCGGCGAGCCGCCGACGAACACGTTCACCCGCAGCGGTTCGCCGCGCCGGATCGCCGCCGCATGATGCACGCCGATGCCGCGATGAATCTGATAGTGCAGGCCGGCCTCGCGATCCGGAGCGTAGTGGCCGCCCGAGATTTGCACCCGATACATGCCCAAGTTCGATTTACCGAGCCCTGGTTGATCGGGGTCTTCGGTATAGACTTGGGGCAGCGTGACGAAGGCGCCGCCATCGCGTGGCCAGGAGACGAGTTGCGGCAATTGGCCTAGGGTTGTGCGGTTGGCGATCGCCGGGCCAGTGCGCACAGGCTTGGGGAGCATCGACACCAGCCCACGAGTCGCTTTCAAATAGCGCCAGGGTCTTCGCCGAGCCGCGGCGGGATTGGTCCTTAGTTCGACCAGCCGGCATACATCGTCGAGCGTGTCGCGAAAGATAAACTTGGCGCGGGCCTCGGAGCCGAAGAGGTTGCAGACCATCGGGAACTGGCAGCCGACGACGTTCGACAGCAGCACCGCCGGCCCGCCCGCGGCATAAACGCGGCGCTGAATCTCGGCGGCTTCGAGCCGGGCATCAACCGGCGAGTCGATGCGCACAAGTTGGCCCGTGGTCGCGAGATCAGACACGCACTCGGCGAGTGTTCGATACCCCAAGAGTCGCTCCGAGGAAAAAGGTCGCCGCGCTCCATCCTGAATTCGAAGGCCGCGATCTAGGGACCGGTCCGCCGGGCGACGCCGCCCTTGACGCTTCGCAGCGTGACAGTATACGGCCCGGCGCCGGAGACGATCCACCGGACATACACCGGCTTTTGGCCGGCGAGCGTTTCGATACGCAGCTCCGCCGGATCGTGTTTCTGCTCGCTGGGGTCCTGGAAGAGCTTGTCGTGCGAGGTGAGTCCGGCCAGCACGCGGACATTCGGTCCTTCGAGCCGGGCCAAGTCGGGCGGCGTGATCTTGCGCTCCACGTCGATCGCCGCATGGGTGGGAATCACCTTGAGATTGAGGAGCGTGGCCGATACTTCGAACAGGCCATCGCCCAGCGGACGCGCCTCGAGCGGGTCGAGCTCCACGCGCGGCATTTGATCGGCATGGTAGAGCGTGAAGGCCATGTTGCGATGGCATTCTTCCTCGAGCAAAAAGCTCGGCGGCTGGCGGAGCCAGTTCTTTTTGAACCCGCCCACTTCGATCTTGCCGAACTGCGGATGCTCGACCTCATGCCAAGGCACGAAGCCTTCGCCCAGGAGCAGCAGCTTGTTGAACGGGAACTGTTCGTCTTCTTGACCGTAGCCGAATTTTCCGCCGCTCTTGCCGAAGAGATCGAAGGCCGAGAACAGTTCGTTGGTGATGCTGAAAATACCCCGCATCGCATAGAGATATTCGGTCTCGCCGCCATTAAGTTCGTAGAGATCCTGGCCGGTGTCCATCGAGTGGTAGCCGGGCAGCATTTGTTCGCCTTTGCGGCCCAGCAGTTTGAATACTTCGAGATCGGCCTGGGGAAGCTTCTCGTTCTTGGAGCCGGGCGGGCGAAGGATCATGCCGCCGGCATTGTGATACGACTGCACCCCCGCGATGTTCGGATGCGCGAGAATAAAGTCGGCCGCCATTCGGTCTTCTTCTATCGAAAGCGGATAGCGATCGGCTCCAAACTGGCAGCCGGCCGGATACCAGTCCCAGGGCCAGTTGCGATTCGGGTCGTATTCGCCTTCGCCGTCTTCGTCGATCTTGCCGTCGCCATCGTTGTCGAAGCCTTCGCTCTCGATCAGCGTATATTGGCCGGGCTCGTCGGGCTTGCAAGGAATCATCCACTGCGGATAGTCGGGATGCGATTTCCATCGGCCATGCGCGTCGGGAATGCGCATTTCGGTGATGTTGCCGTCGTGGTCCAGATCATCGGGGCCGTCTTCGTCGACAAGGCCGTCGTGGTCGTCGTCGCGCGGACGCTGGCCGGTGCGCGGTGAATGGGTGCTGTTGGGTTCATTTAGATGCGCATCGCGCGAGTCGGGGCTCAAAAGCGGCAGGATGTAAAATACCCGCTCGTCGAGCAGCCGCGTGATCGCTTCTTGGCGGCCATGGCATTCGAGCAAATACCAAGCCGTGTAGAGCGCGACTTCGGCGCCTTGAATCTCATTGGCATGAATGCCAGCGTCGATCCAAAAAGCCGGCTTTTCGCTTTCGGGTCCGGTGGCGAAGTTGCTGATCGTGAGTAGCCACATTTCGCGACCGCCATAGGACTTGCCCAAGGTCGTCAGCCGGCAATGCTCGGGGTGCGCGGCGGCCAACTGTTGGACGAACCGCGTGATCTCGGCATGGTCACGATAGTGGTTCCAACGCGAGGGAACCTTCGGATCGACCGGAGCGCCTTGCGGTTGATAGACGCGTTTGACCGGCGGCGCCGGCTCGGCGGTAAAGCTCGGGGTCGCAAGCAACGCGCAAAGGCCGCACACGGCGATGGCGAAGCGAAGAGTGTCTCGCAAGCAATGTGCTTTCATGGCAATTCAACCGTTTGTGAGTCTTCGCCGATCGAAGGCGAATAGGCCCGCGCCGTGAGCCGGCGCTTCTCGGGAGCGGGCTCGTGTTTGCCGGCGGATAGGCGAAGCAGATATGTCTTTTCGGCCGCCCCTCCCGAGCCGGCCAGCGTGTCGAGTTGGGTGCGCGGGTAGCCGGTGATGAATTTCGTGCCTTCAGGCGCTTCGAGCTTGATCTGCACCGGATGGTGCTGCCGCGACATTTCTGCAATCGCTGGCGCCGTGGGCAAGTAGCCGCGGTTGATGACCTTCACCGTAACCCTGACCACGCCTTCGCCGAGCGGATCGACTTTGACTTGCTCGATCGCCACTCGCGGCAGGTAGTCGGCCAAATGAAGTAAAAAGTCGCCGTGGCGCCGGGCAAGCGGATCGAGCTCCTCGGCCGGCGGGTTCATTCTCAAAAACGGCTTGAACCCGCCCGCTTCCACGCGGCGACCAGGAAAGTCGGGATGTTCGATCGGCTTCCAAGGGACAAATCCGGCGATGTTTTCGCGCACAACCAAGCGAGCGCGCTTGTGTCGTCGGCCCCGCGTTTGTCGGTTTCTTTCGGCTTCTCTCGCTCGCCGGGTTTGGCTTCGGCCTTTGCCGTGGTGTCATTCGAGGCATGGTCGTTCGAGGAAGCGTCTTTCGCGGGTGGGGCGTTCGCCTCGACGGCGCTCGGCTTTATATCGCCCGGTTTCGGTTCGCCCGGTTTGGCGTCATGGTTTTTGGCGTCATGGTTTTTCGCGTCACTAGGCGGAATCCACCAGCCGCGCGAGACCAGCGACCAGCGGCCGAAATGAAAATAGGCCCAGCGGGCAAACGAGCCTTCGCCCGGAATCGAGCCCGCGGGGCCGGCCGGGGCTCCGAGCTCGCGGAACTGCTTGGCTAGGAATGCCAATCGCTCGGCGTCGGCGGCCGGAGGAGCGGTCTTGCGAAAGGTGGTTTCCTCGCCCTTCTTCCAGGGCTCGATCAGATTGTCTTCGAGCCCGAAGGAAAACACGAGCGCGATGTTGAGATGCGTGAAGGCGAAGTCGGCCACGGCCCGCGATTCGATTTCCGAGACCTGATGGGAGCCGGCGCCGGGCTTGAAAAACGGATATTGAAACGTGAAGTTGCGGTCGAACGAAACCCCGCCGGCCGGGTCTTCGTTGAACATTTCGTCGAGATCGTTGTCGATGCCTTCGGAAAAAAACCGGTAGCGTCCGGGCTCGTTCTTCGCATGATCGGCTTTAACCAGCACGCGCAGGTCGGAGACCAGCGGCGCGAAATCGCCGGCGGGGTCTTCCACTCGCAGCGACGTGATCCAGCCATCGCCATCGAGGTCTTCGTGGGGGTCTTCGTTGAGGCGGCCGTCGCGGTCGTCGTCGGTCGGCGTGTCGTTGGCGGCGCAGTTCTTCATAGGGACGTTGGAAGAATGCCTCGCTCGCGTCGGGATTGGGCCGGGGAATGAGGTAGATCGTGTGCCGGGCGAGCAACTCCCGCGCGCGAGCCCGGTCGGCGGCCGTGGCATGGAGCTCGTCGGGCGCATCGGCCGGCGCCGCCGCCAGGGCGACCAAACGCTCGGCCATGCGGATCGCGAGCTCCGAGCCGAGCAACTGCGGGGCATGCGCGCTGCCGACGACGAGAATCGCCGGCTTATCGTCGGGCTTATTTTCGCCAGGTTTATTTTCGCCGGGTTTTTGGGCGCCGGGCCGGCTTGCCGAAAGTGTGAGGAGCCAAATTTCGCGTCCGCCGCGGGTGCTGCCAAGCGAGCGGACTTTCACCAGCGGCGAGGCTTCCAGCTTCCGCACGGCGGCGGTCAGGGCGGCGTAGTCCTGATAGCCGGCCACGGCCCCTTCATCGGCCAGCGAGGTTCCGGCGGCGCCGCCGAACATCGCCGGAAGCACGATCCCCAGTAGCGCGATCGCCCAGCGTGTCGAGCGTTGAATACGGAAATGTTGAAAGCTCGCCATCAAAATCAAAAAAGGGCGTCTTGCGAGCCCTGGGTGGGAACATAGGTCGAATTTTGTATGAGCCGCCGGCGTCCGGCGATGCTCAAGACAAAGCCGGGCGACGCCGGGAGACCGCTACCTTAACGCGGCGGCGCCGAACGAGCAACCAACCCGCCAGGGCGCCGGCGCCCAGCCCCAGCATCACGACGCTCGATGGCTCGGGCACGGCGCATGAGCATCATCGCGCCGCTGGCCGAGCTATAGAGCGCGGCGGTCGAGGCGTTATTGAGCTGGGAGATCAATTGCGTGGCGTCTTGAGCCGTGACGAAACCATCGCCATCGACATCGTAATAGGGCTTGCCGGAGGCGTAAGTCGAAGCGAGTTGGACATAATCGTTCGTGCCCGCGGCGTTGTTTTGCTCCAGGTACTGGACGATTGCCAGCACTCCGCCCGGCGATGCTTTGCCGATGCCCAACACATCGAATCGATTCGTCGAATTCTGCCAGAGCGGCTGGTAGCTCCCAGATTCGGTGATGCTGTTGACCACCACCAGATTGTTCGTCGTCGGCGTAACGTTGTTATTTAGATCGGTTGTCGAATAGTTTTGCAGCGGCAAATTCGTAAACGCGCCGCCGAAACTGTAGGTCGGAAGCGCCGCGATCGTGTTGAGCACATTCATGCCACTGATGATATTGCCGAACACTGAATAATTAGGATCGAGACCGCTGCTATTGTTGTTAACATTGAAATACCACTGCGTCGTTTCGGAGTTCGCCGCGCTGGTGCTCGCCATGGCGAGCGTGCCCGCGACGTTGGGAGCGTTGTAGACCAAACCGATGCCTTGCGCGTTTGTCGGAGTGATCGAATTGAAGCTCGTGTTAAAGCCGCCGCCCTGCACGATATCGTTTGCCCCATTGGTGGAGTCAATGTTGGCCGAACGGTGGACAATGCTATTGGTGTAGGTGCCCGCAGTCACATAGTTCAAGAAATTCGCCACCGTGGTCGGGTTGGCGTTGTCGTACAGCGCGACTTCGATCGTCCCGAAATTCGTGTTGAAGTCAACGATCGTGTCGGCCGACGCGCGAGGGCTTTCTCCCAGCGCGGCGGCCAGGAGCGCGGCGAACATTGCCCACGCCGAGAGCCGCGGAGCGCCGCCGCATGCGAGACCGCCGAGAACTCGGTGCAGGGAAACTTGGCGACCCGAACGTCGCCGGCGAGCATGCCGACGGCCCAATAGTCGCAGTCGCAAGATCGAATTCATAGGCGATCAGCCGAGATCAAAAAGTGCTCGGACCGCATAGAATGCGTGAAACTACTCCCGGAGCGGTCGCGAGGACCCTCGAGAGCGAAATAAAACGCCGCGCACCTCTCAAAGAGGTCTGTTCCCGGCGGCGGTTAGCGAAAATGCCTGAGTTCCACCCTATTCACACTTCGCCCGGGAATCAAGGCTTTCGCGAAAGTTTAATCTTCGCGGGCGACCGCCAAGTGCCCGCACAATCGGATTCGCGCCTATAACCCCAATCACGAACCCCAGTCGTCATAGCGCGAGCGAGAATGCACGCCGACGGTTTAGCGCACCACGATAAACGCCACGAAATAGGCGGCCACGAGCGTGGAAAACGCCCCGATCACCAGCAGGTCGCAGGTCGTCAGATAGATCAGCATGCGTGTTCCTCTCGCAAAGTAGATGCGGCGTCTCGCCGCATGTTTCCGAAGAAGCGGAGTCTGACCTGCTTCAACCAAGAAAAAGCGAGGAGAGACCGCTTCAACCGCCGCGTCGCTCAGGGCGTCGGTCGGCCGGCAAGCTTTACTCGGGTGCGCATGAAGGCCTCGACGATCTGGGCGTCCCACTGCTTGCCCGCGCCGGCGGCGAAAATGCCGCGAATTTTTTCCCAGTTCATGCCCGGCCGATAAGGCCGGTCGCTGCCCATCGCGTCGAACGCGTCGGCCACCGCCACGATGCGCGCCAAAAGCGGGATATCTTCCCCCGCGAGCTGGCGCGGGTAGCCTCGGCCGTCCCACTGCTCGTGGTGATGCAATACGACCGGCAGCACTTGATCGAGCTGCTTGAGGTCTTTCAATATCCGGTAGCCGATTTCGGAATGGGTCTTGATGTGCTCGAATTCCTCGGGCGTGAGCGGGCCCGGCTTGTTGAGCACCTGATTGTCGATGCCGATCTTGCCGATATCGTGGAGCAACCCGGAGAGGTAGAGGGTGCTGAGCTGTTCTTTGTCGAAGGCCAATTCGCGGCCGATCTGCACCGCCACATCGGCCACGCGTTCGCTATGGCCGCAGGTATAGGAGTCCTTGGCGTCGATGGCCGAGGTCAGGGCGCGCACCACGCCGGCCAGGAATTCGCGTTGCTGGCGATAGAGCTCGATATTGCCGCCGTGGATGCCGAGAATGGCGGCCACGGAGCTCATGAGATTGCTTTCGACCGCCCCGAACTCCGCGTCGTCGACATGATTGAACGCGGCCAAGTAGCCAAACAAATGCGGTCCCTCGCCCAGGGGCGCGACCAGCATTTGCCGCACATTGGCCTGGGGCCAAGCCGTGTCGGCGCCGATCGGCGCATGCATCGCGGTGGAATGCGTCTCGCGATCCAGGCCCAAATGCTCGATCAGTTTCGAGAATTCCTCGCTCGACAGCGGGGCGTCGCCGCGGGTGAGCCAGAGCGACGAATCATGGCCGGGTTTGTGGACCGGCCCCATCTCGCCGGTCGGCGCGAGTTGAATCGCGATTGCCCGAGCCGGCAGCACATCGGCCAGCCAGTCGAGCGCTAGGCGACACAATTCATCCTTGCGTCGCGTGAGCTTGAGGTTTTGGGTCAGGCGATAGAGCAGGCCGATTTCCTCGTGCTGCGCGGTGAGCTGCACCGCGAGCGCGTCGGCTTCGTTTTGCAGGTTTTGGCAGGCCAGGTCCGATTCGATCTTGGCGGCGACCAACACGGCCAACCGGGCGAATGCGGCGGGGGACATCGACTCATGTTCCGCGAGCCAGCGGGCGGCGGCTTCGTCGCTCGCGCCTAAAAGCTGGGCCACCGGAGCGAGCGATTCATCGGCCCGGGCAGCGCGAATCGGCGCGATGCCCACCGCCACCCAAGGCGTCGAAGCGGCCCGCGGAAGCGGGGCGGCAAAAATACCGACCGGCCCAATCTCGTCGAGCAGTTCCGGCTTGCCGCGGAGGGTGGCGGCGCGAGCCAGATCGCGCCACCATTCCCAGGCGTCGAGCGTGACCAGCCGTGGGCAGTCGCCCAGCACGGCGCCTGTGTCCGCATCGACCACGACAAAGCTGCCCGGCAGCCAGCGGCGCAATTCGTCTTGCACCGCCACCACGGCGGCGGGAATCGGCGGCGCCGACAATCCGAGCGCGGGCTGGGTGGCCATCGTCTGCCAATTGAGCGCCGTTGCGTGAATCATGGTTCGCGAGTTGATGTTTGTGTTCTGGAATTTTTCGTCTCGCCGGACAATGCCCTGGGCGGGGGGCGCACGAGCGATAACAAAAACTAGGAAACTATTTCAATTTAGGTTACGGGGTGTGCAAAACCGTAAGTTTGTGTCGCAATGCCACCGCCGAGCGATATTTGACGACGTGTTTTTCCACGTATTCCGATATTGGGGCAGCCTCGCTCGCAAGTCGCGAGTTTGTGCGTTGAGCGGGCCGACCGGATTTGCGAGCCGTGGCGCGGCGGCGCGGCGGGGCGCCCGCGAGGCGCTGATTCCCCTGGGCGCCCGCGGGGCCCTACAATCCTCACGGCATGAATCTCGCCACGCAGAGCGATTCCGACGTCCGTAAAACACCCCCCGATCAAGTAGGCCGCGCCGGCCCAAACCGCGAGCCAAACGCGCCCGGCGGCCAGGACACTGGCGAAGCTGAAGCGCGGCTCCGTGCCTTGCCGGCTCGGCTTTCGGCCCAGCAGAGTTTCGCCGCGGCCGTGGCGAGCCTCGAGGCGGGCCACGGCGCCAATCTCGACGGGGTGTGGGGGTCGAGCTGCGCGCTGGTGGCCGCCGCCCTCGCGGAGCGGGCGCCCCGAATGCTCGTGATCGTCTGCCCCCATGGCGACGATATCGACGAAGTGTCGGGCGACTTGGCCCTCTTTACCCAGCGGCCGGCCGAGGCCTTTCCCGCCTGGGAAAGCGGCGCCGGCGAACGCAAGGTCAACGACGAAATCCATGGCGAGCGGCTCCGGGTGCTCAAAGCGCTTGTCGCGGATCGCGGGCCGCGGCTGCTGGTCACGTGCATTCAAAGTCTGCTCCAGCCCACGCCTCGCCGAGAAACGCTAAAAGCCGCCACCCGATATTTGCGGCGAGGCGAAACCGCGGCGACCGAGGAGCTCGTCCGCTGGCTCGTCGAGCGCGGGTTTCATCACACGACCGCCGTGGAACTGCCCGGCGAAGTGTCGGCCCGCGGCGGAATCATCGACCTCTTCGCGCCCGACTGGGACTCGCCGGCGCGGATCGAGTTCTTTGGCGACGAGATCGAATCGATCCGGCGGTTCGATGTCGAAAGCCAGCGGAGCTTGCAAACGCTCGAGGAGATCGAGATCACGGCCCTGGCCCCCAGTGCCGACGATCGCGAGCATTTCACGAGTTACCTCGACCCTGGCGTTTGGTTTCTGCTGATCGAGCCGGCGGAGATCGAAGACGAGGGGCGGCATTATCTGGAGCGTCTCGACCGGCCCGGCGACTTTCACGGCATGAAGGTCACGCTTCAAGAGATGTATCGCCATCCGTCGTTGGTCGTGGCGGGCATGGCGGCCAGTTCGCTCGACACGACCGGCCATTTGAAGATCGAATCGGTCGAGCGTTTTTCGGGCGATCTGGAAAAAGTGCGGCAAGAGTTCGACGCTTCGCTCGGCGTGCCGACGGTCGATGGTCGCGAGCAGCGGATGTTCGTCGTTTGCCAGACCGGCGCCGAGGCCGAGCGGCTGCGCGAGATTTTCGCCGCCACGGCGCTGGCCGCCGCCGGACGGTTGAGCTTTCCGCTCGGGCGCCTCAAGGCCGGTTTTCGCCTGGTGAGCGAGGGCGTCACCCTGGTCAGCGGCGGGGAGCTGTTTCATCGGGCCGACTTGCACCGACCCTCGAAGCGGCGGCTCGGCCGCACGATCGACAGCTTTCTCGACCTGCGCGAGGGCGACTATGTCGTGCATCTGTCGCACGGCATCGCGCGATATCGCGGCATGCGGCTTTTGACCAAGGAGCAGCAGGCCGAAGAACATTTGATTCTCGAATTTCACGGCGAAACCAAGATTTATGTGCCGGTCTCGAAAATCGAGCTGGTGCAGAAATACGTGGGCGGCTCGAAGTCGCGGCCCACGCTCGCCCGCATCGGCGGCAAAACCTGGACCCGGCAGAAAGAAGCCGCCGAGCGCGCGGTCACGGACCTCGCGGCCGACATGCTCGAGATGCAAGCGGCCCGCGCGGCCAAGCCGGGCATCAGCTTCGGCGGCGACACGATGTGGCAGCAGGAGTTCGACGCGTCGTTTCCCTATCAAGACACGCCCGACCAGGCGACGGCCATCGTGGCGATCAAGCGCGACATGCAAGGCCAGCGGCCGATGGATCGGCTCCTATGTGGCGATGTGGGATTCGGCAAGACGGAAATGGCGATGCGGGCCGCCTTCAAGGCGGTCGACGCCGGCTATCAAGTAGCCCTGCTCGCGCCGACCACGATCCTGGTCGAGCAGCATTGCCGCACATTCACCGAGCGGATGGCGGCTTTCCCCTTCACGATCCGAGCGCTTTCGCGATTTTCGACTCCCAAGGAGCAGCGGGCCACGCTCGAGGGGTTGGCCACCGGCGCCATCGATATCGTGATCGGCACCCATCGGCTGGCGCAGGCCGATGTCACTTTTCAAAACCTGGGCCTTTTGATCATCGACGAGGAGCAGCGGTTTGGCGTCGAGGTGAAAGAGCGGCTCAAGGCGCTGCGGCGCATCATCGACGTGCTCACCATGACCGCCACCCCGATCCCGCGCACGTTGCATTTGTCGCTGCTCGGGGTGCGCGATATCTCGAATCTCGAGACCCCGCCGGCCGATCGCTTGGCGGTCGAGACTCGCGTCACGCGATTCGACGACGACTTGATTCGCCACGCGATCCTCAGGGAACTGAATCGCGGCGGACAGGTGTTCTTCGTGCATAATCGCGTGTACGACATCGAAGCCGTGGCCCAAAAGCTGAATCAAATCGTGCCCGAGGCCCGGATCATCATCGGGCATGGTCAGATGCCCGAGGGCGAGCTCGAGGAAGTGATGCTCGATTTCGTGGCGCATCGGGCCGACATTCTGGTGGCGACCACGATCATCGAGAGCGGGCTCGATATTCCAAACGCCAACACGATCTTCATCGACGACGCCGACCGCTACGGCCTCGCCGACTTGCATCAGCTGCGCGGCCGCGTGGGGCGATACAAGCATCGGGCCTATTGCTATTTGCTGGTCGATCCCAAGCGGCATTTGGCGCCGATCGCGGCCAAGCGGCTGCGGGCGATCGAGGAATTCAGCGACATGGGCGCCGGCTTCGCGATCGCGATGCGCGATCTGGAGCTGCGCGGCGCCGGCAATATCCTCGGCACCCAGCAGAGCGGACACATTGCCAGCGTCGGCTACGAGCTTTACTGCGAGCTGCTCGAAAAAGCGGTGCGGGCCCTGAAAAAGATGCCGGTCAAGCAAGTGGTCGAGGTGGCGCTCGATTTGCCGGTCGAAGCGTTCATTCCGCGCGGCTACTTGCCCGAGGCCCGAACGAAGATCGATCTCTATCGCCGGCTGGCGCGGCTGGCCAACGCCGCCGATTTGGAGGAAATGGCTAACGAATTTGTCGATCGTTTCGGCCCGCGCCCCCCGGAGGTGGATCGATTATTGACGCTAGCGGAGCTTCGCATCTGGGCGCATAGCTGGCAGATAGCCGACATTCATTTGGAAGACGGATACATTGTGTTCGGCTATCGCAATCGCGCGGGTCGAGCGGCTGGCGGCTCGGAGCCGGCGGCGGCTGCGGATCGTCGACGAGCGGAGCGCCTATTTGCCGATCGGCAAAGGGCAAGTCGATCCGGCGGAAGTAGTTCGCGAAATCAAATCGATGTTGCGACCCGAGTAGGCCATTCGTATACTTCGCCACCCCTTGGGTTCGGCCCGCGAAATTCGCTTTCGGCGTCGCCACGTCCGCGTGGCCGGGGGCGTGGGATTCGTCGGATCAATGTTTCGAGGGATGCTCGTGGCTTAAAAACCTGGGATCGCGCGTGTGAATCGTCGCCGAAGGAAATCTCCGATCATGTGCGGCGCCGCCGGCGAAATCGCCGCGGCGCTCGCCCTCTTGAGCGCCGGCGCCACCATGGCCCAGGGACCGATCAATCCCGCCGATCCGCAGTACGGTCCCTATGGAAGTGGCAGCGCGCTCGGCCCCGGCAATCCGTATCAGCAAGGCATGGGCGGGCCCTATCAGCCGGGCATGGGCGCCAATCCGATTCCGGGCGGGACCTATATGCCCGGGCCGCCCGCCATGCCCACGCAAGCGACCCGTCCGAGCTCCTGGGTAGGCGGAAGCCCCCAGCAATCGGCCGACGCGGATCAAGCAAGCCCTCGGATGTCTGGCGCCAGTTCGCCCTTTGCTTCGTATGGCGCGTCGAACATGTCGGCCCAAGGCGGGAATAATGGCCCCATGAATTTCGGGGCCCCGCGAACGGGCGGGCCCTTGGGTCCGGGCGCCATGTCGGGCCCGGGCATGGGTCCGATGGCTCCCACCGCCGGCGGTGGCGGCCCGGCGAGCGGCGCCCCCGCGATTGTCGCTCCCCGCGACGCTTACGACGCCGAGCTGGCGCCGGCCCATGAAGAACTTTCCGGCACCGAGATTATCGCCTGGGTGGGAAACGACCCGATTCTTTCCGGCGATATCTTGCCGCAAGTCAACGAGATCATCGAGAAGAACATCGCCCAAATTCCGCCCGAGCAACTCGACGCCACGCGGCGCAAGCTGCTGAAAGATTATCTCCGGCCGGTGATCGAGACCAAGCTGATCTTCGCCGACGCGAAGCGCAAGTTGCCCAAGGACAACATGCCCAAGATTCAGGCGCAGGTCGACGAGAACTTCGAAAAAGAGCTCGTGCCCGCGATGATCGCCGACTCGAAGCTCAAGACGCGCGGCGAGCTCGATCAAAAACTGCGGCTCGGCGGCTCGTCGCTCGAAAAACAGCGGCAAGCCTATTTCGAACGGGCCGTGGCCAGCCAGTTCATTCATCAGCAGGTCAAGCAAGAGTTCGAAATCACGCACCAGCAAATGCTCGACTACTACCATGCGCACTTGCCCGACTACGAAACTCCGCCGCGAGCGCGCTGGGAGCAGCTTCGAGTGCGGTTCGACCGCCATGCCTCGCGCGAGGAAGCTTGGCAGTTGCTGGCCGGCTGGGGCAATGAGTTGCTCAAGGGCGCCTCGATGGCCGAAATGGCCAAGCAGCATTCCGATGACAAGTCTTGCGAGAACGGGCTCCACGATTGGACTCGCAAGGGTAGCGTGGCGTCGGCCGATCTCGACGCCGCGATCTTCAATTTGCCCGTCGGCACGCTGAGCCGCATCATCGAAGACGATCACGGGCTCTCGATCATTCGCGTCGTGGAGCGCTACGGCGTCGTTCGCACTCCATTCACCGAGGCCCAAATCGAGATCAAGAAAAAAATCAAGGACAGTCGGGCGGAAGGTGAAATGGAGCGCTATGTGAAGAAGCTCCGCGACCGAACTCCGGTTCGCACCGTGTTCGACGATCCGCCGGTCGCCCCCTTGGTGGCTCGCCAGACCGGCGCCATGCAGTAGAGGCCCTCGCGAGGCATTGCCCTCTCGCGCGGGAGCGGCGCGCGATTCCCGCTCCTTCCTAACGCGAACGTAAGAGTTCCCGGTTTTCTCCTTGACGCCGCGGCTCTTTTTCGCCGACTTTGCGCTGCGCGCCCCCCGGCCGCGCCGATTGCCGAAGCGCGAGCCAACCGCTAGACTGGCGCGCCGGACGTCGCCAAGAGCGACCAGCATTTATTTCAGCGAGCCAGAAAGTGTTTCAGCGCGCGAGACAGGCGGTCGGCGCGCCCGGGCGGCCTGTTGAGCGATTCAACGGGCCGCGAGAGTTGCTTCATGCTTAGGAAGGGGAATGTTCGATGAGCGGTGTGGCCAAGTTACGCCTGGGTGAAAAGGAAATCGAGCTGCCGGTCGTTATCGGAACCGAAAACGAGCCGGGCCTGGATATCTCGAAATTGCGGGCCCAAACCGGATATATCACGCTCGACGAAGGCTTTGTCAACACCGGCTCGACCAAGAGCAGCATCACCTATCTCGACGGCGAAAAAGGCATTCTCCGCTATCGTGGCTACCCGATCGAACAACTCGCCGAAAAGCTGACCTTCGTCGAGGTGAGCTATCTTTTGATCTATGGCGAACTGCCCGACGCCCAGCAGCTCGAAAAATTCAACGCCGCGCTCCGCCGTCACACACTGATTCACGAGGAGATGCGGGCCTTCTACAGCGGCTTTCCGCGCAACGCGCATCCGATGGCCATTTGCAGTTCGGTCGTGGGCGCGCTGTCGACCTTTTATCAAGACTCGCTCAATCCGCACGACGAGCATCAGGTCGAGATGTCGGTGCATCGGCTCTTGGCCAAGCTGCCGACGATCGCCGCGTATACGTATAAGAAGTCGAACGGCCAGCCGTTCATGTATCCGCGCAATGATCTGGCCTATTGCGAGAACTTCTTGCACATGATGTTCGCCGTGCCCTCGGAGAAGTACGAGGTCGATCCCGATTTCGCGGCGGCGCTCAACTTGCTTTTTATCGTGCATGCCGACCACGAGCAGAATTGCAGCACCTCGACGGTGCGCATGGTCGGCTCGAGCGACGCGAATCTGTTCGCCTCGATCTCGGCCGGCATCAGCGCCTTGTGGGGCCCCTTGCACGGCGGCGCCAATCAGGCGTGCGTCGAAATGCTCGAACAGATTCGGGCCGATGGCGGCAATGTGAAGAAATACGTCGACATGGCCAAGAACAAGAACAGCGGTTTCCGCCTGATGGGCTTCGGGCATCGCGTGTACAAGAACTTCGATCCGCGAGCCACGATCATCAAGCGCACTTGCGATAAGCTCCTGGCCAAGCGGCACATCAACGATCCGATCTTCGAGATCGCGCAAGAACTGGCCGAAGTGGCGCTGAGCGATCCGTATTTCATCGAGCGCAAGCTGTATCCGAATGTCGATTTCTATTCCGGCGTGATCTATCGCGCGATCGGCATTCCGGTGCAGATGTTCACGCCGATGTTCGCCATCGGCCGGCTGCCGGGCTGGATCGCGCATTGGATGGAAATGCACGCTGGCGGCCCCTCGACGAAAATCTGCCGCCCCCGCCAAATCTACACCGGCCCCACCGAACGCTCACTGCCGACGTCGAAGAGGGAGTGACCCCGCGGCGCTGAATGGGTCGTATCAGTGTCCCGCCTCAAGCTCTCGGCGCAGCGCGGCGAGAAACTCGGGAACTTCGTCGCTCGGCGCCGTGATCGTGATGCTTCTCGCGTCGCCTGTTCGCGGTTCGATCGCGATAAAGATCGTGTCGGGTGGTAGTGCTTCGCCGATTCGCTCGGCCCATTCGACGAAGGTCCACGCCGGCGAGCCGCCTTGAAAGTACTCCTCGCCGCCCATTTGGCGAAATTCCTCGGCGCCGGCCAAGCGATACGCGTCCATGTGGTAAATCGATTGGGCGCCATGATGCTCTTGAATGAGCACGAACGTCGGGCTCACGACTTCCGACCGATCAATGCCCGCCGCCTCGGCGATGGCCTGCACCAGCCGGGTCTTGCCCGCGCCGAGCGGGCCATCGAGCGCCACGACCGCCTGCTTGGGCAACACCGCCGCCAGTGCGCGGCCCAGCCGCGCGGTGTCGGCCTCGCTTAGTGATTCAAACATCCAGCAAGCCGTGTCCGAGTTGTTCATCGAAGCTCTCATGTTTGCGCGTTGCGATTCTCGCGTGTTAATGCAAATAACCACGGGGCGCCAGCGGCGCTCGGCTGCCATCGGCCTGGGTGTGCCAGAGCCCCGGCTCGGCGACGCAGTGCCCGATCACGCACAGCGGCGCGGCCCACGGCCCGATCTTGAAGCATGCGCTCGACGTCCTCGGGTGGCACGGCGAGGATCAGTTCGAAATCCTCGCCATCGCCGAGCGCCTCGCTCGAGCGGCGAGCCCTGCTCCGGATGTTTGCCGGCCAGTTCGATTGCGCCGCGGGCGATCGGCACGCGATCGAGATCGATCCACGCTCCACAGCCGCTCGCCGCCACGAGTCGAGCCAAATCGAGCGAAAGGCCATCGCTCACATCGATCCCGGCATGGAGCGCGTAGTGCTCGGCCAAGTATCAGCGCCTCGCGCATGCGCGGCGTGAAATCGAAATGATGCCCCGCCAAGCTGCCGCCGAATCGGCCGGTGACCACGATCACATCGCCCGGCCGAGCGCCGCCTCGCGTGAGCGGCCCGCGGGAACCGGCAAGGCCCAGCAGCGTGACACTCACGGCCAGTGGGCCATCCCAGGTGTTCGTGTCGCCGCCGGCCAGCGGCGTGTCGAACTCTCGGGCCAGCGGAAGCAGTCCTTCGTAGAGCTCTCGGGCCAGCGCGGCGCTTCCGGCTCGCGGCAGGGCAATCGCCACCAGCGCCGCCAGCGGGCGAGCCGCCATCGCCGCCAAGTCGCTCAGATTCACCGCCAAGGCTTTCCGTCCCACTGCGCCGCGGATCGACCTCCCCCAGACGAAAGTCCACCCCATCGGTCAGCATATCGACCGTGGCCACGAGCCCCGCGCCAGTTCGAGCGCCGCCCGGCTCTTGCGCCGGCAGCGCCACAAGCGCGGCGTCGTCGGTCAGCCCCAGCGGCAAGCGCGCGTCGGGCGGAGTGCGGGCGGCGAGCCAGCGAAGAAAGTCGGCTTCCATAAGTCGCTCGCGCCGATCCCTTCACGAGCAATGCGGACGGTACAGGAGCGGAAAAAACTGCCCGGAGAGCGGCTGCCCCTCGGGCACACTCGATGTGCCCGAGAGCAAGGGCTCGTTCGAGGCCGAGACCACTCCGTCGCGCACCGCGTTGAGCACCACGGCTCTCCGCTGGCGTTCGGTGCGGTTTTCATAGGAGCCATGCACCAAGAGCGGATGATGAAAGGCCGCCTCGCCCCGGCGGAGCTCGATCGCCACCGGCTTGAACGCTTCGCGTTGCTCGGGCGAAAGCACCGATTGAATCGCGTTCATGTCGCCGGCCAGTCCGGTCACGGGCAACAAGTTCCAACGATGGCTGCCGGGCACATATTGCAAGCAGCCGTTGTCGCTCGTGGCGTCGTCGAGACCGATCCAGCAGGTGAGATGCGCCAGGGGCGTGGTGCGCGTCCAATAGGAATAGTCCTGATGCCACGCCACGACGCCGCCATGATGCGATGGCTTGCAAAAAAGCTGGTCATGCCAAAACCGCACCGCGCCGCCGAGCAGTTGGCTCGCCGGCACGAGAAACTCAGGGCTCCAGAGTAGGTCGTGAAATCCCGGCGCGATGCGCCATGCGCCCAAGGCATGAAAGAGCACCCGAGCCGGATCGGCCGACTCGTTCGAGTTGTATTCATAAAAGAGCCCGGCGCCCGGATGCTTCGTGTCGGTCAACTCGGCCAGCTCCGCGCGAAGGCGATCGACCTGCGCGTCATTCAGGATCCGAATGCCCGCGACATAACCTTGGCGATCAAAGGATTCGACCTGCTCCGGCGACAGGCGATAGGCGTCCCAGGCTTCGGGAGTCGCGGGGCGGGCGACGAAATCCGTGATCGGTTCATGGCGCAACGAAAGATCGGGATAGTTTGTTCGTGCGAGCATGGCGAATTCGTGGGCAATGGGGGAACGGGGCGGAAGGGCCCGGGCGACCGAGAAACTATTCGGACCGGGCCGATTATATGTTGCCCGAATCGAGAGCGGCAGGCAACACCTCCGGGAATTCGCGTTTTCGTGCCTTGCGGCTTGCGATGGCGACCGATAACCAACGATACTCTCGATGTTCTATTTGGCGATGTTCTATTTGGCGATGTTCTATTTGGATTGTTCGGCGGGAGACACGCGTCGATGATGTCCCGTGCGCGGCGGTCGAAGAACCAGCCGGCCCATGCGACGCATGGCGCCATTTGGCGGCTTGCACTGATCGGGGCCATCGTTGCCGCGGCGGCCGGCGCTGGATTTTCGAGCCCGGCCCGCGCCGACGATGGCCTGGGCATCCGCAAGCTCGATCCCGAAACGGGCAAAACGCTGCCGATGCCCGCGGAGCAGCTTCGCCCCAACAATATCTACAGCCACTTCGACGCGAGGCTCAATCGCCGGGTCTGGTCGCTGTACTTGGGCGACGGCCGGTTCGGCATCGCCTTTGGTCCCGGCACGACCCAGGACGCGCGGCGATTCAACATCAACCTTCCCCCGCGAAGCGCTCGATCTGCTCCGCCGCTGGGACCCGAAATTGGCCGAAGACACGGTGCGCGAGGGCACCGAGGTCTATCTGAAGCTCTTGCCCAACGAGCACTGGCAAGTGATACGCACCACGGTGGCGATGATCTATGAGTCCGAGACGGGCTACCGTTTCGAGCAGCAGTTCGGCCGATATATTCCGGTCGTCCATCGCCATGGATACCGCTGGCTTCCCGCGGGCGATCGCTGGCGACCTGCCGATTAAGAGCCGACGGAAAACAACTTCGTGATTCGTTGTTCCGTGGCCGTATCCTCTCCAGCCTGTTGAATTATTTCAGCAGGCTTTCTCGCGAGGGGAGAGCGTGGGGGAGGCCACGGAAACGCACGGAAGAGCACGGAACGAAGAGAAAGGAATGGGCCCCGGAGGAATTTCCTCGCTTATGATTTCGTGTTTTTCCGTGAGATTCCGTGGCCAAGGCTCCTTCCCCGCGTTCCCGTGCGCCACTTCCGCGTCGCGTCGCGAGATTGCGAACTTTGCTTCCGGCAGCGCGTGCTTCGATCGCGCGGACTTATTGGACAAGCCTTTTTCGGGCCTGGCGCGCGGCTTTGGCCTCGGCCTGCTCCGGGGCACTCAGCACCTCGAACCGAATCCGATACGCTTGCTGTCCGGCGGCGAGCTGTTCGCCGTAGAGCGCCCTGCAATTCGGAGACAGCGCTTCGGCGGTGGCGAAGCCGTCGGGCCGAGCATCGGCGTCTTCAAGCGCGGCCAATTCGATTTTGTCGACAGCCAGAACACGAATGTATCCGGCCCCTGGAATATAGCTCCGTTGGCCGGCTTTCATGCGGCAGAAGGGCCAGAGTCGAATCGTCTGCGTTTTCTCGCCCGCGCGGATCGCGTCGAGAAATTTCTTCTTGAAGAGGAGCATGGTTCGACGATCGCGAGAGCCGATCGCTACTGAAGAAAGTCGAACACGTTGTCGGGCGGCGATGCTTGTTCGCTCGACTCCGGGCCGTGGGCCGGGGGCGGCAGGAACTCCGTTTCGGCGTCGTGCGGCTCGGCCGAAGCGGCGACGTCGGTGGCGGGGCTGGAAGAAGCGTCGTCATCCGGGGCTGCGGAATGCTTCTCGTCTCGCGCGGTCGGCGGCTTTGGCCGAGGGCTTGGCGGCGGGCGACTTGGCGGCGGGCGATTTCGCGCCCTTCACCGGAGGAGGCGTCTTCTTGCCCCAAAAGCCCAGCTTCTTCGCTGGTTTGTCGCGGCTCGCCCTCGCCGGCGGTTCTTCGGAGTCGCTCGCGGGCTCGTCGGCGGCGTCGTGCGGAGGAGGCGACTCCTCGGCGTCGGCCACCGGCGCGATCGGCTCGTCGGCGCCGCCCAGAAAATCAAACGGATCGTCGCCCATCGCCTCGGCCTCCGGCGATGCTTCGTCCGGCGCCTCCGAAAGCTGAAGCTCGCTGGACACGTCGAGGTCCAACGGTTCGGGCTCGACTTCGGCGCGCGATGGGGCGCGTCTTCGGCGCACGATGGGGCGCGTCTTCGGCGCGCTTGCTTTCGCATTGAAGGCGCTCAGCTCGTCGGAGGTCGCGGCCTCGGGGGTCGCCGCCTCGGGAGGCGCGACGCCGGGGGGCCCATGTTCCGCGGCGGCCGGTTCGGACTCGGCCTGTTCCGCGGCGGATTCGGGGGCCTGCTCCGGGTCGTGCTCCACCGTGTCGAGATGGCTGGCCACATGGGCCGCGGCGTTTGGAGCGATGCCGCTATGCGAGCCGCTCGCGCGCGGCGGCAACTGCAACGTGTCGGAAAAGTCGTCGGAATTGGACGTGGCCGAGTCGGAAGTCTCGCGCCGAGGCATCACGCCATACACCGCCTCGAACGTGACCGGACCGACCGTGAAGCGATCGCCTGGCTCGAGCACCGTTTCGTCGGTGATGCGAGCGCCGTTTTTAATGGTGCCGTTGAGCGAGCCCAGGTCACGGAGCTTGAGCCGGCCGCCGTCTTCGAACAATTGGCAATGCTGGCGACTGACGAGCGAATGGCCCAGCGGCAAATCGACGCTGCGGCTGCGACCGATCACGGTGGGCAGTTTGAGCTTGAATTCGGTCGGCTTTTGGGCGCCGCTGACGATAACGAGCTTGGCTTCCATGGTCGCGACTTTCGGTGAGCCCGCACTTTTTTGGCCGCGGTTGCCGCTCTCCCCATCGCGCGCGCCCAAGGCCCCTTGCAATCCGATACTATATCTCGCTGATTTCGGGGTCGCAACCTACCGCCGGCCGGCCCGCCGAGCCTGCCGAGCCTTTCGCCGGCGGGCAGTGTCGCCTTGAAGTCGTGCCCGGGCTGTGCGAAACTGGAGAAGTCGCAAGGGCCAGCGCGGCCAGCAATGGCGAAACGCGCGGTTTCCCCAGTGCGCGCGGCGCCGCGAAGTTTTCCTGCAATCGTTTCCGGCCGGCCGTGGATAGGCGGATCGGCGGGCCGCGGCCAGCTTCCGACGCGCCAGGGGCCGCCCAGCCGCGAATCCGACTCTCTTCTTTTTCGAGTTCTTTCGATGCCGATCGCCGTTCTGTGCGCGGGATGCAAAGCCCGTTTCTCGGTGAGCGATAAGTTCGCCGGCAAGCGGGGGCCTTGTCCCAAATGCAAAGCCATCATTCAGATTCCGGCCCTCGCGGCGCCCGAAATCAAAATCGCCGAACCCGAGCAATATGCCTCGGCGGGCAAGGACAAGAAGGGCCGCCCGGTCAGCAAGCCGATTCCTCGCCAGGAAACGAAGTTCAAACCCGCGGTCGTGGGCGCGATCGTGCTGGGCGTGGTGGTGACCTTCGCCGTGGCTTATATTTCCCGCGCGGCGCCGGCCGGCTTGAAATGGATCGTGATCGCCCTGGGGCTCGCGATGGTCTCGCCGCCGGTCGCCGTGGGCAGCTACAATGTGCTGCGCAACGACGAGCTCGAACCCTATTCCGGCCGCTCGCTCTGGCTCCGGGCCACGCTCTGCTCGCTGGCCTACGGGCTCTTGTGGGCGGCGTTCATGTTCATTCCCGGGGACATGCTGAGCGAACCCTGGGAATGGCTCTTCGTCGGGCCGCTGTTCGTCGCGATCGGGGCCGCGGCGGCCTGGGCCAGCTTCGACATCGACTTCGCCAGTGGCTCGATCCACTACGGATTCTATTTGGTCGTGACCCTGCTGCTGCGCGCCACGATCGGACTCGCGCCGCTCTGGTCGCTGGCGAAAAGTTGATCGCTGGCGCCGGTCGCAATTGCCGTGTGCTGGACCCGAAACCGCCACGGGGGCGGTCGATCGGACTGGCGCCGCTGGTCGCTGCTCCGCCAATCGGGCTTACAAACGACCGCAACCCGCGGCGCGGAGGTAACGAGCCTTTTGCGATTGGCGAAATGTATCATGGTTATCGAAATATAAACGCCGGCTCGAAATTTGCTTTGTGGTGCCAACCAATCTCCCCCCTCATTCCCTTGAATAAGAACGGCATCCATGAGTCATCGCGTTTGGCCGGGCAAGCCCTATCCGTTCGGCGCAACTTGGGACGGAAGCGGCGTGAACTTCGCGCTCTATTCCGAGCACGCGGAGCGAGTCGATTTGTGCCTGTTCGACTCGGCCGATGCCGAGCGCGAAGCGGAGCGCATCACGCTGCCGGAACAGACCGACATGGTTTGGCACGGCTACTTACCCGATGTGCTGCCCGGTCAGGTCTATGGCTATCGCGTGCATGGCCCCCACGCTCCCAACGACGGCCACCGCTTCAACGCGAACAAGGTGCTGCTCGATCCCTATTGCAAGGCGATCGCCCGCGCGACGCAGTGGGCCGACGAAGACTGGGGTTACAAGATCGGCGACCCGGAGAAAGACCTGACGTTCGATGATCGCGACAATGCGAAATTCGCCGCCGCTGGCCGCGGTGCTGGACGAAGCCTTTACTTGGGGTGGTGATCGGCCGCCGCAAGTGCCCTGGCACAAGACCGTGATCTATGAAATGCACGTCAAGGGTTTCACGCAGCTCAATCCCGAAGTGCCGGAGAAACTGCGCGGCACGTACGCCGGTCTCGGAACCGACGCCGCGATCAAATATCTCCGGGGTCTGGGCATCACGGCCGTCGAGCTTTTGCCGGTGCATCACCACGCCAATGATCGGCACCTGGTCGACAATGGCCTGACGAACTACTGGGGCTACAACACGCTCGCCTTCTTCGCGCCGCACAAGAGCTATGCCTCGGTCGAGGGCCCGCAAGAAGTGGTGCGCGAGTTCAAGACCATGGTCCGCAATCTGCATTCGGCCGGGATCGAAGTGATTCTCGACGTGGTTTACAACCACACGGCCGAAGGCAACGAGCAGGGACCGACGCTCTCGTTCCGCGGGATCGACAACGCGGCCTATTATCGCCTATCGCCGGAAAACAAGCGCTATTACATGGATTTCACCGGTTGCGGCAATACGTTCAACATGCGCGAGCCTCGGGTCTTGCAGATGATCATGGATAGCCTTCGCTACTGGATCACGCACATGCACATCGATGGCTTCCGCTTCGACTTGGCGAGCACCCTGGCTCGCGAGTTGCACGACGTCGACAAGCTGGGCGCCTTCTTCGATATCATTCACCAAGACCCGATCATTTCGCAGGTAAAGCTCATCGCCGAGCCGTGGGACCTGGGCAGCGGCGGCTATCAGGTGGGCAACTTTCCAACATTGTGGAGCGAATGGAACGGCAAGTATCGCGACTGCATTCGCAAATTCTGGAAGGGCGATGGCGGCACGGTTTCCGAGTTCGCCACGCGATTGTGCGGTTCGAGCGACCTCTATGAATGGAGCAATCGCCGCCCGCATTCGAGCGTGAATTTCATTACGGCCCACGACGGCTTCACGCTCAACGATCTGGTGTCCTACGACCACAAGCACAACGAAGCCAATGGCGAGGAAAATCGCGACGGCGCCAACGACAACGCGAGTTGGAACTGCGGCGCCGAGGGCCCGACCGACAATCAAGACATCATCGACCTCCGCGAGCGCAAGAAACGCAGCTTGCTGGCCACGCTCTTTCTCTCGCAAGGCGCGCCGATGCTGGTGGCCGGCGACGAGTTCGGCAAGTCCCAGGGCGGCAACAACAACGCCTACTGCCAAGACAACGAGATTTCCTGGCTCGACTGGAATCTCGACGAGCGAAAGCAGTCGCTGCTGAACTTCACGCGGCGGCTGCTCGCGTTCTATAACAGCCAGCCGGTGTTTCATCGTCGGCGATTCTTCCACGGCAAGGCGATCCAGGGCGCCGAAGCGCCCGATATCACCTGGATCGATCCGAGTGGCGCCGAAATGTCGGATTCGAGCTGGGCCGGCTGGGTGAAGTGCCTCGGCGTGCAGCTATTCGGCGATCAGGTCGACATCGACTCCCACGGCGAGGCGATCCACGGCGACACGGTGCTGATTCTCTTCAACGCCGACCACGGCGCCGCCATTCCCTTCACCCTGCCGGCCGTGAATGGCCACGGTCAAAAGTGGAAGATCGAATTCGACACCGCCCGCGACGCCACTCCCAGCGACACGTATTTCGAAGCCGGCGCCGTGTACGACTTGCAGGCGTGTTCGATGACCGTTTTTTCGGCGCCCAGCGATTCGACCGCATCCGAACCGATGGCCTTGGACCTCGGCGACCGCACCGAGATCGGCGCCTGATGCCGCGGAATGGAAACGGCGCCAAGAGCTCCCGCCGGAGTTGCTAGGGCGTCGGGCGCGGATCGGGGGCGGCCGGGGGCGCCACCACATCGGCAAACACCATGCACTTCGCCACGCCGCTCTCGCCCTGATCGGTGTGAATGCGAATCGCCGAGGTCACTTTGCCCGGCTTGTCGCCCGCGGTGAATACCACCGGAGTTACATGCACCGACTTCGATTCCATGGGCGCCTTGACCGAGAAGCTGCCGTCCTTGCATTCGATGCTCGTGATCTTGAACGGCTTCTTGCCCCGAATCACAAGCTGTTTGGTCACCGTTTGCCCCGGCGCCACGGCGCCCATGAAGAGCGAGGCCGGACTCACCGTGAGCGCCGAAAGCACCCGGCCCTCGAGGTCGACCGGAATCTCGGATTCCTTCGATTCCTTGGGGTCGTTCGTGACCAGAATCAACTGATCCTTGATATAACCGGGCGGGGCGTCTTTCGTGAGCCGCACCACCACGTCATAGCCGACATGGCCGCCGCCGCGGCCGGTCTCGCGCAGCTCGACCTGAAAATGCGGATCGGTGGTTTTCGCGTCGACGATCCGCCAGTCGTCGCGGCCGGCGTAACTCACACCGAGAATCTTCTCGGCGGCTTCGCCGGCTTCGACCGTGCCCATGTCGATCTCGCCCGGCTCGAGCACGACATCGGTGCGAATGAATCCGGAGACGCTCAGTTGCACTTCGGCCGGAAACGGCCGATCGAAAGTGACCGTGACCGTGGCCGACTTGTGGCCGTTGAATAGCTTGGTGTTGAACTCGGTGATGATTTCGCCGGTCTCGAACGTCTTGAGATCGGGCTTCACGATCTGCGGCGTGGTGCAGCCGCAACTGCTGCGCACGCCCGAGATATGCACCGACTCTTCATAAAGATTCTTGATTCTGAAGCGATGCGTGGCTTTGGCGCCGCGGGCGACGGTTTGAAAGTCGTGCGACGTGGAATCGAACATTTTGATGGCCCAATCCTGCCCGACCGCCAAGCCGCAGCTCAGCGACAGCACAAGCGCCGGCATCAGCGCCAGCCAGGGGGCCTTCCGCGGCATGCTCACGATGACTTATTCTCCGCAAACAAGCTTGGTTCGCTCAGGTTCCCGGGGGCCGAGCGTATGGGGATCGCTCCGGCCTCCATCGTCCCGCGATTCGTGTGCCATGCTCCCCCGAGCTCTTCCTATTAAGCTAAGGGCGACGTAAAAGCCCGTCAACCACCGAGGCCGGCTTCGCAATCCGCGGCCGTGAGCGAATCGACGGGGCCGCTTGCCCCTCGCCACGGGCGCCATCGGGCCGCAAGCCGCGGCATGCGGCGTGGCGTCGCTCATGGCCGCATCGACACGCGCAGGTGCCCATACAGCGTTTCGTTGCCCCGCAAGATATAAAATTTGAGCGGTTCGATCGTGGCGAAATCGGGTCGGTTTAGTATGTAGGCCACGTTCTGCGGCGTGACCGTTTCCCAAACATGCATGCCCACCAGCACATCGCCGCGACGAATCGACTGCCGAGCCGCGGGACTATCGGGCCGCACCGCCGTGATCAACAGTCCGCCGTGATAGCGTGACTGATGGGGCAGAAAATGCTTCGCCGAAATCGGCTCGAACTTGAGGCCGATCACCTCCCAGGCTTGATCCACCGGCGACTCGACTCGCGGCGCCGCTTGCCCAAGCTTGAGCGAAAGTTCGACCGGCTTCGCACGACGCCGCACCACGAGTGACACCGAATCGCCCGCCGATGCCCGAGCAGTGCCCGCTCGAAATCGAGCGCGGCGCGCGACCTCGCAGTTGCCGGCCGAGGCTATCACGTCGCCTGCTTGCAAGCCGGCGGCGGCCGCGGGGCTGTCGGGCTCGACTTCGGCCACGACCACTTCATGATGCATGGGATCATCGTTCCCGGCCACGACCCCATGCCAGGCGCCATCGAGTCGGCGGATGCTCATGAGATCGGCCGCGATGCGCATCGCCATGTCGACCGGAATGGCAAACCCGATGCCTTGCGCCCCGGCCCGCACCGCCACATTGATTCCGATCATTTCGCCATCGATATTCAGGAGCGGCCCCCCCGAATTGCCCGGATTGATGCTGGCGTCGGTCTGAATCAGGTCTTCATAGCTTTGCGATTCGCTGACTTGCACGCTGCGATGCTGCTGGCTCACGATGCCCTCGGTGACCGTGTGTTCGTAGCCGTAGGCGTTGCCCATGGCGATCACGGACTCCCCGGTCATGAGATCGCTCGATGTGCCGATCGTGATGACGGGCAGTTTCTGCGTGGCGTTGATTTTGATGATCGCCAGATCGGTTTTCAGATCGTGGCTCATGAGCGTGGCGATGTAGGTCTGCTTGTCGGCCAGCGTGACCTGAATTTTCTTGACGCCATCGACCACATGATGGTTGGTGATGATATAGCCCCGCTCGTCGATCACCACGCCTGTGCCCATGCCGTTGACCCGCTGGGGCGGATCGCCTTTGTGGAAACCTTCATCCGAGGGCGAGAGTGTTTTCTGGCCGTGGATGTTCACGACCGACGCCTGGGCCTGCCGCACGACGCGGACGGTGGCCGTGTGGCGAAGTTCGGAGCCGAAGCTGGTTCCGACCGCCAGGCACACGCACGCCAGGCCAAGGGTCCATGCGAGGTGCGCTCTCGGGAGTGAACTCGTCGAATTCTCGAAGGATCGGAGTCGACCGCGCATGATGTTGGATCAACGATGGGATGGATTTCGCCGATTGGCGCCGGGCGAGCGAGGAAGCCCGTCAAGGCGCCGCCTTGTGCGCCTTTGCGGCGTGAGCACGAAAGGTAAATCGGTCCGTCGAAAACCTCGCTCCAATTCCGTGCGATCAACCGGCAAAGCCGCCCCAGCTTGACGCCCTTAGCGCGCTATCCGCCTTGGCCGACGCCCGTGCTCTCGATTTCGCCACGGGCGCGCGAAACAAGCCGGCGGGCCCCCCTGGAACCGCCGGCTTGCACGCTTGATGAAAGTTCGCTCTCTCGACCCGCGGGGAGGCAGCCATTGCTAGCGTCCCCGATGGTCGATGCGCTCTGGCATCAAAAAAGTTTTTAATTCCGCGCTCGATCCGCCCCGCTCCCGATCACCCCGCGCTTACCAGTAGTTGTAGATCGGGAGCGGGCGCTCTTCCTTCTGTTCGGCGTCTTTGAGTTTCTTTTCGCGCTCCAGGTGTTCGTCCCAATCGTAGTGCGGTTTCGGCGTCGATTCCCGCCGCGGAGTGCTGTTGTATTCGCGAGGCAACTGCTCCATCTCCGGCCGCGGACGCGCGTCCTGACCCGGGGGACCGCCGAACACCGGATGCGTCGGCACGGGATGAAATCGGGTATGGACCGAGGGCGGCGGACAATGTCGAGCCACCGCGGCCCGGGGGATATAGGACTCGTCGAACTGGGCCCCGGTCTGGAGCACCGCGTCGGGCGGACCGGCATTGGGCTGCGGCATGAAGCGCCGCAAGCGACATCCGTGGAGCACGCGTTGGCCGAGGCGGGCGGTCGGCGGTTGTCCATCGGCATCGTACTCGTTGCAGGCCGCATCGTTGATCCTGGCGTCTCGCGGCATGCATTGCGACTCGCGTTGCATGGAATCGTATTGCCCGGCGCCATGGGACCTCGACCCGCCGCCTTGCCCCATTTGCGAACCGGCGCCCTGCTGCCAGAACCCCTCTTGCGGCGCCCGTTGTTGCCAGGAACCTTGTTGCCACGAGCCCGGCGGCGCGGCGCCGGGCGGCCATGCGCCGATGCCCAGCCCCCCGGCGCAGCCGGCGGCCAAGATCGCGAGCATGGCGACTGCGGCTAGGCGCCCAGCAGCGCCGCCTTGGCCGGCGTGGCAAACAGTCTCTGGCAATCGCTCCACGTGCGATTCCGCTTTGATAAGGGAATGAATTCTCGTGTGGCGAATCTCACCCCGTGGGCAAATGACCGTCGGCAACGGTGATTTGCCCTCGGGCGTCGAGCGGCTCCGGCCGCTTAGGGTTGATCGGCCGGATTGGCGCCGATTCAATAGGAATAACCGGCAAAGTTTGCCGGTCTTCGCGCTGAATTTCGGCTCAAGTTGCGGGTTGCTTCAATCGACATGGCGGCCGCTCGCTTTGAGCGAATCGCGAAACTGGAGAAATGTCGGCGCTCGCTTTACGATGGTATCCGCCGCGGCCCGTTCCGCATCGTCATCGAGCGCGGCGCTCTGCATTGCCTCGCGAGAACCCCGAGCACATAGGTAGCCGATGGCGCCCCAATACGAACCTTGCTTGCATGTGGTGCTGTATCAGCCCGAGATTCCGCACAACACCGGCAGCGTCGGCCGCACTTGCGTGGCCACCGGCGCCAAATTGTGGCTGGTGCGACCGCTCGGCTTTCGCCTCGACGATTACTACCTTCGCCGGGCCGGCCTCGACTATTGGCCCTTTCTCGAATGGGAAGCGGTCGACGACTGGGCCGCGCTGCTCGCGCGCTTGCCGAGCGCGAGTCGCCCCTGGTTTTTTACCAAAAAAGCCGGGCGATCCTATGTCGACGCGTCGTTCGTCTCGGGCGATGTGCTCGTCTTTGGGTCCGAATCGCAAGGTTTGCCCGATGCGATGCTTGCCGAGGCTGGCGAACGGAAGCTGAAAATCCCCATGCGGCCGCAAACTCGGAGTTTGAACCTCTCGAACTCGGTGGCGATCGTGCTCTACGAAGCGCTTCGACAAGGCGTTGCCTAGCAGCCTTTGGAATATTCAACAGGCCTGCCGGGAAAACGGACCCGACGGCTCTCCCAATCGCTTGGAAAACGCGATATATTCAAGGAGTCCTGTCCGCCGCGTCAGTTTTTGATCGTCGGCAAAGCGGTTCGGCCGCGGCATGTTTCGAGCCCGAGATTTTTGTCGGGCCGGTTTTGAATTCTCGCCGCTTGCGTGAATCTCGCTCTCGGAGGAGGCGTGTTATGGCTCATGCGATGGGAGTCTGGCTTGTGGCGGCAGCTGCGGCGCTTGCGGCGCCGGCGAGCGACGAACCGCCAGCGGCGGGCCCTTCCGCGGGCAATGTGGCGAAGGCCAGCGTCGAGCCGACGAAACCCACCGCCATCGGTCCGGCGGCGCCGCGTTCGCCGCGCCAGCTTCGCGAGGCGGTGCATCAGGCGATGGTGCGTTCGGCCAAGGCGGGGCCCCTTCGGGCAAGCGCTATCCGGCAGCTCGCCGAACTGCACGATGAAATCGTGGCCGACACCCAAATGCTCGACGAAGATCGCGACTCGATCGAGCGCGCAGTGCGCGCGAGGCTTAAGAAGCTCAAGGAAGAAATCGCCAAGACATCGGCCCCGCGCCCAGCGGCAAGTCCGCCATCAGGCCCGCCGTGAATCCCCCGCGGCCGCCGCTAGCCGACTCCGGGCAAGGCGGCGCGCCCGGCGACGAAGGCCAAGCGCTGGTCGAACTGATCGAGCGAACGATCTCACCCCGGACCTGGGACACGAATGGAGGCCCCGGCGCGGTGCGCTACTTCGGGCCCACGCATTCGATCGTCGTTCGTGGGACTCAAGACGCCCACGACGAGTTGAGCGGATTGATCCAGGCGCTCGAGAAATGAGCGGCGCCGCGGCGGTCTCGCTCGCGCACGGTTGCCAGACGCGTTTGCAAGAATCGGCGGGCGGCGGCTTGCGTCGCGAGAGTTTGTCGGGTACTTCTGATAGACTTACGCGCCGTCCGGCGAGTGCCCCGAAATCGGAATTTCGCGCCGAGCGACGCCGGCGCTGTCCACGAGAGCTTGGATCGCGTTTTCAGGAGAATTTTGCACCATCATGGTCGACAATCAAAACGCCAGCGAAAAGAAGACCTCCGCCAAAAAGTCCGCCGAAGCGCCCGCCAAGCGGCTGCGAGTGTTGATCGTCGACGACGACTACGAAATCGTGGAATCGGTCCGTTTCGCGCTGGAGCACAAGGGCTATGAAGTGCTCGTGGCCCGCGATGGCAACCAGGGTTTGGCGATGGCCGAGCGGGAGGATCCGGACCTCGTGATTCTCGACATGATGATGCCCAAGCGGAGCGGTTTTTTGGTGCTGGAAAAGCTACGGCGCACCCGACCGGTGCCGCTGAAGGTCATCATGATCACGGCCAACGAAGGCAGCCGCCACAAGGCTTACGCCGAGATGCTGGGCGTGGATGACTATATTCGCAAGCCGTTTGCCATGGACCGCCTGATGGAAAGCGTCACCCGGCTGCTTGATTAAGCCCCGTCCCGCAGCCGTTAGACCATCGCGGCCTTACTTACGGCGATCGCGGCTGGCGATCGCCGGTCGCGCGCGGGGCGATCCGCGCTTCTCGCCGCTGCGAAAGAACCGCGCCGCTTGGCGATTCCCGGGGTGCCCGAGAATCAGTTTTTTAGACTCTGCGCCAAGATTCCATAAGCCGGCCCGCATCGATGGCCTCTAGCGCGCCCGACAACAAGTGACGCAACTTCTTTCCCTGGAATCGGTTTCGGAAAGTGGCTTCGGGCGGCCAAGAAAATTACTCGGGCAACAAATTTCGATTAATGGTCTTGTCCCCTGGGCCGCTTCTGACGATACTTAAATGTAGGAAGAGGCCCTGAGCGATTGGCAAAGGAAGGCCGACTGCTTGACGCGAGGATAGAGAATCAGAACTGTCGAGCATCCCGGCCGGAACCGGGGGGCACGGCTGGTCTGTGAATGAGCCGAGCCTTCCCGCCGAACCCTCCGGTCCCCGATCTTTCCCAATTTTCCCATCGCCCGCGTTTCGGCTTCGCGGCGTTTTCTCCGGGGAAATTTCTCGCCGCCTGTTTCCTGGCGCGTTTTCTCTGTCGGGACGACGCCCTCCGACTTGCCGACACCAGGCGCACCGAGTCCCCGCGCATGCCAGGGAGCGAACTTGCCTTCCCTTGCCAATGACCGCCGACTCGAGCGCCCCAGCGGCGAGCGGAAGTTTTCCCTGGTCCCAGGCATGATGTCAGAGACTCGCGGAGGTCGAACGGAAACAGACAATTTAGACGCAACCACGCACCGACAGACACCAGGCACGGTTCCGGCTCGAGGCGGCCCCAAAACAGCCAGAAACTCTCCAATGTCGGAGTCTTTCTCGGCTTAGGGCAATAACCCTATCGAGGAGGAATGAGCGATGCAGGCAGGACGCGACATTATTTCGTTGGTCGCCCAGCGCCAGGATCTCAACCAGTTCCGTAAAAAGAACTGGGAAGGAACCTTGGAGCAATATCTTGATCTGGTGCGAGAAAATCCCCGAGTCGCTCGCAATGCTTTTGAACGCGTGTACGACATGATCATGTCGTATGGCTCGGATCAATACGAAGAGCACCGCGAAACCAAGACCCGCTACCGCTTCTTCAGCGATCCCGACTTCGGCGGGCGCGACGCCGTGTTTGGCCTCGATGGCTCGCTGAGCGTGCTCGTCAATGCCTTCAAAAGCGCCGCCAAGGGCTATGGCATCGAAAAACGCGTGTTGCTCCTGCATGGACCGGTCGGCAGCAGCAAGAGCACGATCGCCCGGCTAATCAAGAAAGGCGTCGAACGTTACTCCGCCACCGACGCCGGCGCCCTCTACGCGCTGGGCTGGGCGATGCCCGACGGCGCGACCCAGTGGTGCCCGATGCACGAGGAGCCCCTGCACATCATTCCCACGCGGTTCCGAGCCGATGTGGCCGCCCAACTCAATGCGCCCGGCAGCGACTACACCGTGAAAATCACCGGCGAGTTGTGCCCCTACTGCCGCTATGTGTATTCCGACCGCCTCAAGCAGTACGAAGGCGACTGGACCCGGGTGGCCTCGGATGTGCGCGTCAAACGGCTGCTCCTGAGCGAAAAAGACCGCATCGGCATCGGCACTTTCCAGCCCAAGGACGAAAAGAACCAAGATTCGACCGAACTGACCGGCGACATCAACTATCGCAAGATCGCCGAATACGGCAGCGATAGCGATCCGCGGGCCTTCAACTTCGACGGCGAATTCAATGTCGCCAATCGCGGCGTGGTCGAGTTCGTGGAAGTGCTCAAGCTCGACGTGGCGTTTCTCTACGATCTGCTCGGCGCCAGCCAAGAGCACAAGGTCAAGCCGAAGAAATTCGCCCAGACCGATATCGACGAAGTCATCATCGGCCACACCAACGAGCCCGAGTATCGCCGCCTGCAAAGCAACGAGTTCATGGAAGCCCTGCGCGATCGCACCGTGAAGATCGACGTGCCTTATGTGACGCGGCTTTCCGACGAAATCAAGATCTACGAAAAAGACTACAACCGGGCCACCGTGCTGGGCAAGCACATTGCACCGCACACGATCGAAATGGCGGCGATGTGGGCGGTGCTCACGCGGCTCGAGGAGCCCAAGAACGCCGGCATCACCCAGCTCCAGAAGCTCAAGCTCTACAACGGCAAATCCCTGCCCGGCTTTACCGAGGACAATATCAAGGAGCTCCGCGAGCAAGCGGCCCACGAGGGCATGATCGGCATCTCGCCGCGGTATGTGCAAGACAAGATCTCGAACGCGCTGGTCGCGCATCCCGACGCCAAGAGCATCAATCCCTTCATGGTGCTCAACGAGCTCGAAGCCGGCCTCAAGCACCACACGCTCATTACCAACGACGATCTGCGCAACAAATATCGCGAAATGCTGAGCGTCGTGAAGGGAGAGTACGAAAATATCGTGAAAAACGAAGTGCAGCGGGCCATCGCCGCCGACGAAGACGCCCTCAAGCGGCTTTGCGGAAACTATATCGACAATGTAAAAGCCTACACCCAGCGGGAAAAAGTCAAGAACTCGTTCACCGGCCAGTATCAAGAGCCCGACGAACGGCTGATGCGCTCGATCGAACAAAAAATCGACATTCCCGAAAGCCGCAAGGACGACTTCCGCCGCGAAATCATGAACTATATCGGCGCCTTGTCGATCGATGGCCGAATGTTCGACTACAAAACCAACGAGCGGCTGTATCGGGCCCTCGAGCTCAAGCTGTTCGAGGACCAAAAAGACTCGATCAAGCTCACGAGCCTCGTGTCGAAGGTGGTCGACGCCGACACCCAGGCCAAGATCGATATCGTCAAGAGCCGCCTGATACGCGATTACGGCTACGACGACGAAAGCGCGAGCGATGTGCTGAACTATGTGGCCAGTATTTTTGCCCGCGGCGACGCGAAAGCGAACTAGGAGCGATACGGATGGGTCCTCGAAACGCCACGCTAGGTCATTGCGCGCTGGCGCCGGCGCGAATTCGCCGCCAGCGGCACGAAACGTGCTCCTCGTGCGAGGCATGCGAATTATCCACCCTGCGGGTATGCGGACCGAGTGCGAATTTTTTTCGATAAGCGCCACTGGGCGATTGGCGGATTGCGAGCGTAATAAAGGTAGAAGCTACGAACCGAAGCGTCCCAGGGCGCACGAGGTTGCCATGACCATCAAGATCGATCGCGACCATTCCCGATTCAAACAGATCGTGCGTGGCAAAATCCGCGAGAATTTGCGGAAGTATGTCACCCACGGCGAAATGATCGGCCGCAAGGGCGGCGATCTCGTGAGCATTCCCCTTCCGCAGCTCGATGTGCCCCATTTCCGGTACGGAAAAAATGGCAGCGGCGGCGTGAGCCAGGGCGATGGTGAAAACGGAACTCCGGTCGGCCCCGGCCAGCCGGGCGATGGCGCCGGCCGGGCAGGCGGCGAGCCGGGCGCCCATATTCTCGAAGTCGAAGTCACGCTCGAGGAGTTGGCCGGCATTTTGGGCGACGAACTGCAATTGCCCCGCATCGAGCCGCGCGGCGAGGCCAACATCAGCCAAATCAAAAGTCGCTATACGAATGTGCGCAAACATGGCCCCGAGTCGCTCCGGCACTTCAAGCGCACCTATATGCAAGCGCTCCGCCGGCAGATCTCGTCGAACACCTATGTCGCCGCCAGCCCGCGGATCGTGCCGATTCGCGAGGACAAGCGCTATCGCTCCGCCAATGAGATCGAGCAGCCACAGGCCAACGCCGCCATCATCTACATGATGGATGTCTCGGGCTCGATGACCGACGAGCAAAAGGCGATTGTCCGCACCGCGTCGTTTTGGCTCGACGCTTGGCTCCGCAGTCAATACGACGGCGTCGAGCAGCGCTACATCATTCACGACGCCGCCGCCAAGGAGGTCGATGAACACACCTTCTACCACACCCGCGAAAGCGGCGGCACTCGGATCAGCTCCGCGTATCGAGTCTGCGCCGATGTGATCGCCAGTTCGTTTCCGCCGGCCGCCTGGAACATTTATTGCTTTCAGTTCTCCGATGGCGACAACTGGGGCGAGGACAACGAACGGAGCCTCGAACTGCTCCGCGAGCAATTGCTGCCGCAGGTGAATTTGTTTTGCTATGGCCAGGTCGAAAGCCCCTATGGCAGCGGCGAGTATTTGCGATCGCTCCAGCATGCTTTTCGCGAAAAGGAAGAAAAACTGGTGCTGGCCGAAATCGAATCGAAAGAAGGGATTTACGACGCGCTAAAACAATTTTTGGGCAAGGGCGTTTGAGAGCCGTCGCTCGCCGCGACCGCTCCCGCGCCCGCCAAAGCCCGCGACTCGAACGGCTCCTTGCCGAGCTGTTCGAGTCGAACAAGCCACGAGTCGAGAAGTAACCGATCGATCGAAGAGGAGCGACGCGAGCCCAGCCACTTGGCGGGCGCGTGGTCGCCTGGGGAAGCCGACCCAACGAACAAACCTCGGCAGGGAGCCGATCCCATGGCCACCGCGACCTACTCGCCGTTATCCGCCGAACTGGCCGACATCCAGCAGCAGATGGAAGGCCATGCCCGGCGGTATGGGCTCGACTTCTTTCCCACGATCTTCGAAGTGGTCGACGCCGACGACCTGAACGCCATCGCCTCGCTCGGCGGCTTCCCCAGCCGCTATCCGCACTGGCGATTCGGCATGGAATACGAACAGCTCTCGAAAGGCTATCACTACGGCCTTCAAAAAATCTACGAACTGGTCATCAACAACGACCCCTGCTACGCCTACCTGATGCGCTCCAACGCGCTGGTGGATCAGAAGCTGGTGATGGCCCATGTCTATGGCCACTGCGATTTCTTCAAAAACAACTACTGGTTCAGCCAAACCAACCGCAAGATGATGGATCAAATGGCCAACCACGGCCAGCGGATCCGCAAGCATATCGACCGGTTCGGCATCGATGAGGTCGAGACCTTCATCGACGCCTGCCTGAGCATCGAGGACCTGATCGATATCCACTCGCCCTTCATCCAGCGAGCGCACTTCAAGCGCAAGCCCGACATGCTGGCCGCCGCCGCGAGCGACGACGACGACCCGGCCGCCCTGCCGACGCGCTACGGCTCGAAGAGCTACATGGATTCGTTCATCAATCCGCGCGAGGCGCTCGAGGCCGAATCCCTGCGGCTCAAGAAGCGGGCCGAGGACGAGTCGAGCCGATTTCCGCCCGAGCCGGTGCGCGACGTGATGTTGTTCTTGCTCGAAAACGCGCCGCTCAAAAGCTGGCAACTCGATGTGCTCTCGATCATTCGCGACGAAGCCTATTATTTCGCCCCGCAGGCTCAAACCAAGATCATGAACGAAGGTTGGGCCAGCTACTGGCACTCCACGATCATGACCCGGCAAGGGCTTTCGCCCGGCGACGTGGTCTGCTACTGCGACCATCACTCGGGCACGCTCGCCACGAGCGGCCAACGGCTGAACCCCTATAAGCTCGGCATCGAGTTGTACCGCGATATCGAGGACCGCTGGAATCGCGGCCGGTTCGGCAAGGACTACGACGAGTGCGACGATCTGGCCGAAAAGCGCCGCTGGGACACCGGCGCCAACGAGGGCCGGCGGAAAATCTTCGACGTGCGGCGAGTTCACAACGATCTGACATTCATCGACGAGTTTCTCACCCTCGAATTCTGCCGTGAATACAAGCTGTTTTCCTTCGGCTATAACCCCGGGTCCGACGCCTTCGAGATCGAGAGCCGCGAGTTCCCCAAGATCAAGCAAAGCTTGCTTTTCAATCTCACGAACGTCGGCCGTCCGAGCATCGCGGTGCGCGACGCGAACTATAAGAACCGCGGCGAGCTCTTCCTCGAACACCAATTCAGTGGCGTGGAGCTCAAGTTGAATTACGCCCACGACACGCTGACGAATCTTTACCGGCTGTGGAAGCGGCCGGTGCATGTGGAAACGGTCCTCGACGGCGCGACGGCGGTGCTGTCGTTCGACGGAACAGAACACAAAACCGAGAAGAGCGGAGAAAACAAATGAGCCTTTCCAATGAAATCCATCACCTTGCTCCTGAAATAAAAAAAACGCTCGGCGAATGGCCCTCGTTCGCCGGCGAATCGCGTCGCCTTTCAATTACCGTGCCCGGTGGCCGCTTCGACTGCGAGCTCTCGGCGCTCGATCGCATGGCTTGCTCGTTTAGCGATTTCGCCTGGAGCGGAGTGGCATTGGCGGGCGCCGGGCTCGAGCGCCTCAAGCTCGTGGCCGAGCGGCTGGCGAGGCGGATCACCTATTTGCTCGAACCGATCGCGGTGATCGAAGCCGACCCGCTGGTGGGCGTGGTGCAACTGCGCTCGAGCCCGCCCGAGCGCGACGCCCGCGGCGCCGCTTATTATGAACTGCTCGTCGGCCGCGAGGGCGCCTTGCATTTGTGCCGCTTCCGACGTCCGCCGGGCGGTCCTCGGGCCTTGGCGCCCGCCGAAGTGACTCGCGAGGTATTCCTGCGCCTGGCCAATGACTTCGAGTCGGCTACCTCGGCCGAATCTTTGTCCGAACCCGCCATCGCACGCCGCCTCCAAGCGCCCGACCTGGAAACCCTCTTCGGCCGCTAATGCCGCCGGTGAAATCCATCTGTCGGAATTGCGAACGATTGTGGCGCCATTGCAAAATGGCCCGACCGTCGGGTCGCATTTGTTTCACGGGGGCTCGCCTGCCCCGCGCGGGGGCTAAGCACTCGTTCGCCGCGATTCCCATTTTGTGGGAGCTCGTCGAGAGCAAAGTTGCTGCATTGGCTTTTCCGCGACCATGATGGCGCCGTGTGCGTCAATGACTACTGGCAGGGCGCTGATTCGCGGGTTGATCGCTCACGGCGTGGCGCGGCTTTCTCCACAATCCGCCGTGGGTTTCGCGGCTGGCCTCGAGCAGCCGGGCGGCGGCGGCCGCCGCTTGGCATGCCAAGTGCATCGCTTTAAGCGGGCCATTTGCGCCATTCCCCCACGAATCGTTTCACTGACAGGAGATCGATCGCCATGCGAGTCTTTTTACGCGCCCTTGGTGCCACGGTGTTTGGCGCGGCGCTCGGCGTCGCGAACGCCCATGGTCAGCTCCCCCTCGATACAGTCACCGCCGGCGTGGCCTCCGAAGGGCTGCGGCCCAACCAGCAAGGCCCGCTCGGCCCGGAAAATGTCATCGCGGATCGCAATGCCAACCAGCCGATCGGAGCGACCGGGGCCAACAACGACCGCGAGGCCTCCGTCAACGGCATCACCCGCCAAGACTTGCGAGTGCAAAATCAAAACCAATCCTCCTCGCGAATCAACGCGCGCGCGGGCAGCAGCGGCATGAGCAACACATGGCGCTGACTGGCGCTATGCCAAGGCCAACGGCCACTGGTGGTATTACATGCCCAACAATACTTGGGTATTTCGGTATGGTAATAGTTGGGTTCCTTATGACGCGAAGACCTATGGGCAATACTACCCGTCATCGGCCAATTCGCCGAATCCGGCCGCCGTCATCCTGCCCAACTCGCGTTACCAAGCGGGCTATCCGGGCGGCGGCCCCGCGACCGCGGCCAGCAACGGCCTGGGCGGCACGAATATCAATGCCGGGGCCAGCGGCGATGGAGCCGGCTTCGGCGGCATCAACAGCGGCTCGGGCGCCGTGAGCAATGGCGGCGCTGGCGTGCCCGCCGGCATGATGAATCACGGCGGCGCCAACTCCCTGGGAAACAATCACCTGGGCAACACTCCCTTGGGCAAGGGCGCGGCGCCTAGCACGATGGCTCCCGGCCGCGCGGCCAGCGGCGGCGGGCCCGGCTCGGCCAATAGCGGATACGCCGGCGCGGCGGCGGGTTCGGTCGTGGGCTCGGGAGCGGGCAGCCCGCTCGGACCGGGCTCGGCGGGAGGCGGTTTGGGCGCGGGCGCCAGTTCGGGCACGGCCGGTAGCGATCCCGGATCGGTCGGGCCCGGCGGCGTCAATGGTGGGTTCGGCGCCGGCTTCGGCGGAACCGGCTCGACCGGCGGAGTCGGCGCGGGTGGCGCCAGCGGCGGACTGGGGGGCGTGGGCAGCGCGGCCGGCCTCGGTGGTGGCGCCGGAGGCGCGGGAGCGGGTGGCGGAGCCGGAGCGGGTGGCGCGGGCGGCGGCGGGGCGGGCGGTGGCGGAGGCGGCGGTGGAAAATAACTTGCCGACCACCATCCTATAAAAGACACGATTCGAGCAACCAGGCGAACCGACGCTCCTGTTTCAAGGGGGCGTCGGTTCTTTGTATTTACCGACCGCAAGTCCTGGCCCCGACGCCACGCGGCATTTCATGAAATCAGCGGCCGGCTCGGGCGGCGACACTTGACGATTCTCTCCGCGAGTGTTCTTCTGTTGCCTTTGGCGGTTTCTCTTGGGCCCCTGGCTTGATCCGTGGCCCGCAGGTTGCCGGGGCCCCAGCGTGACTCACGAGCTCGTCACCACCGATCAACATTTGGCTCAAGTGTGCGGCGAACTGGCCGCCGCGCCCGATATTGCGTTCGACACCGAGTTCGTGTCGGAGCACACCTTTCGACCGCAATTGTGCCTAGTGCAAGTGGCGGCGGCCGATCGGCTGCTGGTGATCGACACGCTCGCCGTGCGCGACATGCGCCCCTTCTGGGAACTACTGGCCGCGCCGGGCCACAACACGATCGTTCATGCCGGACGCGAGGAGCTGCTCTTTTGCCTGGGCGCCATCGATCGTCGGCCCACGCGGCTATTCGATGTGCAAATCGCGGCGGGAATCGTCGGCTACGAATATCCGGCCGGCTACGGCTCGCTCATGTACAAACTGCTCGGCCAGCGCTCGCAAAAAGGCGAGACCCGCACCGACTGGCGCCGCCGACCGCTTTCGAGCGGGCAGATCGACTACGCGCTCGACGATGTGCGCTATCTGGCGGCGATGCGCGACCGGCTCGTCACGCGGCTCGAATTGCTCGACCGGTTGCCTTGGCTCGAAGCCGAAATGAACGCTTGGCAAGATGAAATCGACGCCAGCCGCTCGCGCGAGCGCTGGTGGCGCACCGCCGGCATTTCGGGCCTTTCAGCGCGCAGTCTCGCGATCGTGCGCGAAGTGTGCCGCTGGCGCGAGACCGAGGCCGAGCGCCGCGATTGGCCGATGCGACGCGTGCTCCGCGATGATCTGATCGTCGAACTGGCCAAACGGCGCACGGCCGATCTCAAGCAGATTCGCGCCTTGCGGGGCCTCGAGCGCGGCGACTTGCAGCGCGGCATGCCGCGGCTGGCCGAAGCAATCGCCCAAGCGTTGGCCCTGCCCGATTCGGAGTGTCCGCGTCCGAACAATCGGCCCTCGCCGCCGCAGCTCAATCTCTTGGGGCAATTCCTCTCAGCGCGCTGACGAGTATTTGCCGTTCGGCCTCGGTGGCGTCGAGCTTGGTGGGCAGCGCCAGCGATGTGCGCGAACTGATCGCCTACCATCTGGGAGTCGAAGGCTATACCGATGCGCCGCCGCACTTGGGCCAAGGCTGGCGGGCCGAGGTGGTGGGCAAGCGGATCGAGGAGCTCTTGTCGGGCAAATTGGCGGTGCGCATCCACGACCCGCTGGCCGAGGAGCCGCTCACATTCGAGCCGGCCCATGATTCTCGGTGAGCCGCGAGCTTGAAACGCCTCGCGGTTTTCGGCGCCGGCCCTCTCGCCGGACGCTTCCCCAAACGCCTCGCCGCGCGTGTCATCGTCTCGATGTTTGACATTGCGGGTTGAGGGAGATGGGCGCTCTTACTGCCCTGGGGGCATGGCATGCGTGTTGCATTGTCGCTACAACCAGCGCCATGTGACCAGTGTCCGTTTGCCCACCACACCCACCGCAAGTGATTTAACCACGATGAGTTGCGATTCTCCCCCCGTGCAACTGACAAGCTTCGCCTCGCTCGGAGCTTTGAAATTTTGGTTAAAGATTCCCACGGCTTTGAAACTTCGACCTAAGGTTCATTCGGTCATTCGACCCGTTTGTCCTGTCAAAGCCATTCGGCGCGTCGCCTCCGTTCACGGCCCTTCGGCGACTCGTCTCCGTCATTCGACGACATCTCGGAGTTAGCATCATGCGCAAGTCGTATCGCGGCAGCCTCGTTGCGTTTTCGTCTCTCGGCGGTCGCGGGTCTCGCGACCAGCGGAGTGTTCTTCGGTTGGAGGCGCTCGAAGATCGCGCCCTGATGACCGCTTCGCCCGCCGACACCGCCACCGTGACCACCGATCTCTCCGTGCTCAGCGTGTCGAGCAACACGCCCTACGGCTACACGCCGGCCCAGATTCGTCAGGCCTATGGCTTCAACAACGTGAGCTTCGGCGGTGTCGCCGGCAATGGCGCCGGGCAGACGATCGCTATCGTCGACGCTTATGGCGACCCGAACATCGCGGCCGACTTGGCCCATTTCGACGCCACCTTCGGCATCGCCAACCCGCCGAATTTCAAAGTGGAAAACGAAGTGGGCGGCGCCGCGCTGCCGGCGGCCAACTCGACCTGGGACCTCGAAACCGCGCTCGACGTGGAATGGGCCCATGCGATCGCTCCCGGCGCGAATATCGTGCTCATCGAAGCCAACTCGAGCAACCTCTCGGACTTACTCACCGCCGTGAACACGGCGCGCAACACGGCCGGCGTGAGCGTGGTGTCGATGAGCTGGGGCACAAGCGATTTCAATGGCGAGAACTATTTCGACTCCTACTTCACCACTCCGGCCGGCCACACCGGCATTACCTTCGTCGCTTCGTCGGGCGACACCGGCGCACCGAGCGGCTGGCCGGCACTCTCGAACAATGTGCTCGCCGTCGGCGGAACGACGCTCTCGATCAGTGCGAGCGGAACCTATCTGGGCGAAAGCGCTGGGGCGACTCGGGCGGCAGCGTGAGCGGCTACGAAACCGAACCGAGCTACCAACGCCTGTTCCAATCGACCGGCAAGCGTTCGGCGCCCGATGTGTCGTACGACGCGAATCCCAGCACGGGCTTCGCCGTCTACGACAGCGTGGCCTATGGCAGCCAGAGCGGCTGGTTCGAAGTGGGCGGCACCAGCGCCGGCGCCCCGCAGTGGGCCGGCCTGATCACGATCGCCGATCAAGGGCGAACCATGTTCGGACTCGGCACGCTCAACGGCGCCCAATCGGCCATCTACAGCCTGCCCTCGACCGACTTCCATGATGTCACCACCGGCGGCAACAACGAATACGCCGCTCACTCCGGCTACGATTTCGTCACCGGCCGCGGCTCACCGATTGCAAATCTCGTGATCGATAGCCTCATCGGCAGCGTGACCACCGGCAACACGGCGGCCGGCTATGCCTATATCGCCGCCGCGAGCGCCAGTGGACGCATCGAACTCGGCGGCAGCGCCCCGATCGACAACGGCCCGGGCGGCGATAGCGCGGGTGGCGAAGGCGCCGGCGGCGGCGGCGATCTGGCCGGCGGCGTCAACACATCGATCTTCGAAGTCTCGGCCACGAATCTCGGCGCCATGCAAGCCGCGGAGCAAGGAGTCAATGTCTCCGCCGCCGCCGTGGCCCAACTCGGTCCAACCACTGCCGCCACGCCGCTATCGCTCGGCGCCAATCGCGGACCCTTTGATTCGCAGATTCCGGCCAGCGGCTCGGGCTGGGATAACGATCTCGACTTTCTGCCGGGAGGAGACCCGCAGCGTCTTCCCAAAACCCCGGCGGTTCGAGCTTGCCGGGCAGCGTGAAGCATGAAGCCGCTCCGAGCGCCCCGGCCACGGAAGCCACGAACCCCGCGCCGGCCGCCGAAGCCGCCAACCCGCGCAACGATCGCAACTCATTGCCCGAGGGCTCCGCGGACGCCGCGACCATTCCGGCTCAAGAGGCCGCGGCCGCGGCCGCGATCGAGCGGGCCGAGCGAGCGCTGCAAGCGGTATGGGCCGATTCGGAATTCGACGCCGCCTTCGACGATCATCTCTTCATGGCGCCGGAGCGCCCAGCCGCCAGCCCCATCACCGACTCGGCGGCGCATGCCCTAGCCGGTTTCGCGCTTGCCAGCGTCACTTCGAGTTGGATTCGCGAACCCGCCGAAGCGAGCCCGCGCGGCGGCGCGGCCGAGCGACACGGCAACCGCCCAAACAAGCGCGAGCGAAACGGCCAGCCGTCGGCCCGTTAGCGAGCGGGAATCGGTCTCGCGGGGGCGATTATTCCCACTCGATCGTGGCGGGCGGCTTCGAGCTGATATCGTAGACCACGCGGTTCACGCCCTGGACCTCGTTGATGATCCGGGTCGAGACACGGGCCAACAGATCGTAGGGCAAGTGGCTCCAGTCGGCGGTCATGAAGTCATCGGTATTCACGGCCCGCACCGCCACCGTGTCTTCATACGTGCGCGAGTCGCCCATCACGCCCACGCTCTGCACCGGCAAGAGCACCGCGAACACTTGGGCCGTTTTGCGGTACAGACCGGCAGCCTTGATCTCATGCACCACGATCGCGTCGGCCTCGCGCAGCGCTTCGAGCCGGCGCCGGGTCACCTCGCCCAGGCAGCGCACCGCCAATCCGGGGCCGGGGAACGGATGTCGCCACACGATGTCCTCGGGCAGCCCAAGCTGTAAGCCCAGACGCCGCACTTCGTCCTTGAACAGATCGCGCAAGGGCTCGATCAGTTCAAAGCACAAATCGTCGGGCAATCCGCCGACATTGTGATGCAGTTTGATCGTGGCGGCGGGGCCATCGGCGGCGGCGCCGCTTTCGATCACGTCGGGATAGAGCGTGCCCTGGGCGAGGAAACGGGCCCCCTTGATCTTCGACGCTTCATCGGCGAAACACTCGATAAATGCTCGGCCGATGCGCTTCCGCTTCTCTTGCGGGTCGGTCACTCCGGCGAGCGCATCGAGAAAGCGCTGCTCGCCTTTCACCACATGCAGATCGGCGCGAAAGTGATTCGTGAACTGCTCGATCACGCTCGCTTCTTCCGCCTTGCGCAAGAGCCCGTTGTCGACCAAAATACACGAGAGTTGCGGACCGATGGCCCGATAAAGCAGCGCCGCCACGACCGACGAATCGACTCCGCCCGAGAGTCCGCAGATCACGCGGTCGCCGCCCACGCGAGCACGAATCGTGTCGATTGCCTGCTCGGCGAAGTCGGCCAGGCGCCAGCGGCCGTTGCAGCCGCAAATGCGGTTGAGAAAATTGGCGAGCACCCTGCCGCCCAAGGGAGTGTGCGTCACTTCGGGATGAAACTGGAGGCCATAGATCGGCAGGGTGCGATGCCGCACGGCGGCATGGGGACACGTGCTGGTCGAGGCAAGCGAAACGAAGTCGGCGCTCGTGGCCGTGACCTGATCGCCGTGGCTCATCCACACTTCGGTTTCCGTGGGTAAGCCCGCCAGCAGATCGTCGCGGCCCGAGATCGAGACCTTGGCCCGGCCATATTCCCGGGCCTTGGCGCTGGTGACTTGGCCGCCGAGCGCAGTCGCAGGCCATTTGCATTCCGTAGCAGATGCCGAGCACCGGCACGCCAAGATGGAACAGGGCGGGGTCGCACTTCGGCGCGCCCTCGTCGTAGACACTGGCCGGCCCGCCAGAGAGGATCAGGCCGCGGGGCGCGATTTCACGGATGCGCTCGGCCGAGATATTGTGCCGCACGATCTCGCAGTAGACTTGCTGCTCGCGCACCCGGCGGGCAATGAGCTGGGCATATTGCGAGCCGAAGTCGAGAATCAGCACTTTTTCATCGGCCACCGATCCGGTCTCGGGTCCCGTCGCCACGGCCGTCGACTTCATATTTCCATCCTCAAGCTCGAAATCGCGCTAGCTCCCGCGATAGGAGCTGAAATTAAATAACTACCCGGCCCTCACTGAGTTTTCGGAGTGATTGGCAAGGCTCGTTTGCTCGCCGTTCTCAACGCGAAGCGCCAGCGAGCGCCCGGCGGACCTGCCCTCACTTGCGTTTCGAGTCGTGATCGGCGAAGCCTCGACTCAAAAGCGTGTCAACGAAAACGGCCCGCTCGCGGGCGGGCAGATTGTTCGATCGCCACGGTCGTTTTCGCCGGCGCCGGCTCCCAGATTCGTGGCAAGCCGCGGCGGCCGAAACCAAACCGAGATTATAGGAACTACGGCGAGCGCCGAATAGCAGCGCGCTGGAGAATTCGGCGCCCCAAGCACTTGCGCCGATTGCGAAGCTCGGCGAAATCACTCGCTCGCCCGGCGGCCATCGATCCAGAGGAGCCCGCCCCGCTCGACGAAAGCCGGCGCCGTGTTGGGAATCAGCTCACAGCGAAAAGCCTCGGCCCGCGAATAGCCATTGACCAGCAACTGCGCCGCGCCATTGTCTCCCACGACGCAATCGACAAGCTCGACGCGCGACGAACCAGCCACCCGGGCGCCGGAGCGCCCATTGCCGCGCACCGTCAGCCCGCGCAATTCGACCCGGATCGCGCCGTCGTGGGCATTGACGCCATCGAGCTGAAAGCCCTGGATCGTGAGATTCTCGATCACCACGCGTCGCGCCTGATTGATCAAAACGCCGGTCGGTAGATCGCACACGCTCAGCGCATAGTCTTGCGGCACATGGCCCGGCTCGACCGCCAGATAGATGTAACCGCCATCGAGACACCACTCGAGCGGCTTGAGCTCCGGCCGCGAGCCCAGGGGAGAAACGATCGGCCGGCGCGGCAGCGGGCGCCCATGCGAAAAGAGTTGCTGATAGCCAAGCCGCATCGGTCGATAGCGAAACACGATGCCATCGACGAACTTCCAAGCCGCGTCGGGCGTGGGCCGATCACCGCTCAGCACCGCGCCGCCGCCCGAGAGGACAAACGCCTCGCCGGGAGCGCCGCTGAATCGCGTGCCCTCGAGCGCGACGCTTTCTCGATAAGGCTCGCCCGTATCGGCCAGCGACACCCGATCGCCCGGCTCGACAAGCCACAGCGCCCGAGCAAGGGTTCTGACCGGCCCGCGAATCGGAAACCCAGCCACGGGCTCCACGCCCAGGGCGAGGTCGCTGCCGGTGATGTTGTTCACGAAGATATCGCGGCCAAGCGCCCTCGCACAAAGGTTCGGCATGCAAAGAACCGACGCAAGGCTAGCGGCCATGACCACGAGCGGCCTGATCGAGCGAAGAGCGTGCATATTCGGCGAATTCTCCGTCGATGGTTGCCAAGGGCGAATGATGGCCCCTCTATCGCCGCCGGCGAGACAGGTGGCTTTCGAGCAGCAAGCAAGCGCGTTCGCCGGCCCGGGCCAGCGCGTAGGCGCCAATAAACAGCGCCGCCGACACCTGGGCGGAATCGGCTTGCTCGGCCTTGGTCTTGGCGCCGAGCATCGTGATCATGAACAAGACGCCCCCCAGGATAATCACCATCACGCAGGTTGCCCACAAAATCCCTTGCGCCGCCATGATCGCGGTGCGCAGGTTGGGAGTGAGCGCGCTTTCACCCGGAGGTCGCGCCGTGGCCGAGGAGCCGCCGGCGCCTTGTGGCGGCGCGAAACCTGGCGCCGCCGGCGGCGCCGAACCGGCCAAGGGCGGGCCCGTGGGCGGCGGAGCGGCCGGAGGCGCGGCGAGCGACATCGCCTGGGCCCCGCTCGGCATTTCACTCATGGGAGCGACGATCGTGGCCGCCACATTGGCTGGGCTGCCTCCGGCGCCAGCGCCGCGCCTTCCGCCGCCGCGACGCGCGCGGACGGAGCTTCGGCCTCCTGCGCGCGGGATCGCGGGCCGGAAACAGGCCTTTGACCTTCGAGGCCGCGGCCCATTCGTCCATGCCTTCTTTCCACACCAGATCGTCCGGCGAGAGCTCGCTCGCGCTCGCAAGCCGCTTGAGCTCGACCGAGGTGACGGGACCAAATTGCTGGTCGTCGCGAGCGTAGTACCAAAAAATTTCGGCCATTGAAACTCGCTCGGTTCCCGCCGCGCTGGCAGATAGATGGAAAGACACCAGGAAGAGAAGTGCGGGCGATGGCGGCCGATGACCGCGAAAATCGCCTTCCTTTAGATTAAACTCCGGCGGCCAGAGAGCAACCGCCGCCGGAAAACAGCTTGCCGGGCAACGCTTATCGGTTTCCTCGCGCGACCATTGGGCCGGCTATGACGATTGCGACGACTGCCGGCGCCGCGTGCCCGGAGCGCCCGCGAAGGAGGCTCGCGGTTTTTAGCGCGGTCCATTCGGCGCCCGCTCAGGCGGCGTTCGTTTCCAGCGTGGCGGCCTCCATGATCCGCTGCTCGGTGGCTTCGGAGCGCGTGAATTCGGCCGTCTTTCGTCCTTCGCACAGCACGAGAATGCGATCGCTCACCGTGAGCAGTTCCGGGAGCTCGCTGCTGGTGACGATGATCGCCAGACCCGCGCGGCAGAGCTCATCCATGAGCCGATAAAGTTCGGCCTTGGCGCCCACATCGATCCCGCGCGTCGGATCATCGAGCAGCAGCACGCGCGGGTTCGTGAGCAGCCAGCGGCCGATGATCGCCTTCTGCTGATTGCCGCCGCTGAGCGAAGTGATCGCCGCGCCCACCCCGGCCGTCTTCACGCCCAAGCGGCGCACGATCTCCTCGGCGCGGGCCGTTTCGCGCTTCGGGCTCACGAGCCCAGCCGTGGCGGCTTCGCCGAGCGTACACATGTTGATATTGTCGCATACATTCATCCGCGGATAGATGCCCAGCCGCTTGCGATCCTCGGTCACGAGGCCGACGCCGGCGGCGCGGGCCTCGGCCGGGTGGCGAAAATGGACCTCGCGGCCATCGAGCACGATCCGCCCGGTGGGCGCTTCATGCGACGCGCCGAACAGGCATTCGAGCAGCTCGGTGCGGCCCGCGCCCATCAGGCCGGCGATGCCCAAGATTTCGCCCGCGCGAAGCTGGAAGCCGATGTTCTCCAATCGATAGGCCCGCGCGTGGCCCGGCCAGGGCAGCGAAAGCCCCGCGACTTCGAGCACCACCGGGCCCGGTTCGCGCGGGGCGCGTGGCCGCGACTCCTCGATTTCGCGGCCGACCATGGCGTGGGTAATGTCGCGCGGAGTCACTGCGGCGCGATCGACCGTTTGCACATGGCGGCCGTCGCGCAGCACCGTGATTCGCTGGGCATTGGAAAACACTTCATCCATTTTGTGCGAGATGTAAAGAATCGTCACCCCGCGAGCGCGCAAGCGATCGATCACGCGAAACAGTCGCTCGACTTCGCTTTCGGTCAGCGCGCTCGTGGGCTCGTCCATGATGAGAATGTCGCTCCGTAGCGAAAGCGCCTTGGCGATCTCGACCAACTGCTGATCGCCCACGCGAAGCGACGACACCGGCTGCTCGGGCCGCACCCGGCATTCGAGTTGCTCGAAGAGCTCGCGAGCGGCGTTGCGCATGGCGCGTTCATCGAGCAGGCCGAAGCGATTGCGGATTTCGCGGCCGAGAAAGATATTGGCGGCGGCGGAAATTTGCTCGACGAGATTCAGTTCCTGATGAATGATGCTGACGCCGGCGCGTTCGGCGTCGCGCGTGCCGGAGAAACGCGCCGGCTCGCCGCGGAGCTCGATCGTGCCCTCGTAGTCGGGAGTCACGCCGGAGAGGATTTTCATGAGCGTGCTTTTGCCGGCGCCATTTTCCCCGACGATCGCGTGAAAATCGCCCGAGCGGACATCAAACGAAACATCGTCGAGCGCCACGACGCCGGGATACCGCTTGGTCACGTTCGAGACACGCACCAGGGGAGTCGACATTAGAGAGCGCTCGCTAATTGCTTCGCACGTTCGGGAAAGCGATCACGGCCCGCCGATTTCCACGCGGGGAGCCAAGCTCGCGAACCATCGTACCATGTCGCGTGCCCGCTCGCGCGACGCGTTGCGAACTCTTCGGGCGGCGCGGATCGCGCTTGATTTTCCGGCCGGGCAGGGCGACAATGTGCTGGGAGCTTCTTTCAGGGCCGAGCAATATTATGAACATGCCGCGAGTTCTGCTTGTTCCGATGCTTGTCATCGGCTTGACTCTGGCCGGCGCGTGCCCCTGCTCGGGCGTTGCCTTTGAGAATTCTGCTTCCGGCGTGTCACGCACGGCGCCATGCCGCCAAGCGGCAAGAAACGCAACGAGCCCGCGCAAGTGCTGCCGCGGCAACGCATGCGATGGCAAGCGCTGCGGCATGGCCTGTTGCGGGCAAACGTCGCGGCCGGTGGCGCCGCCGGCCTCTTCGAGCCCGCGCCGAGGGCACGACCTGGAACAGGTCGTTAGCCTGTTCGCCGAATCGCCGATATCGCTCGCCGCTCGGTGCGCCGCCGCAGCGCGCCGCGCCGAAGAGCTCGCGGCGGCCGTTGCGCGCCGCACTCCACCCTGCAACTGCAGCGGGTGCGCATCCAGACCTGACCATCGGGCGAGCGGCTCTCTGGCCGCGCTCGTGTTGGCCGCGCTCGTGTTGGCCGCGCTCGTGTTGCATGTCGCGCGTGCGCCGCGCTGTTTTCCGTCGCGAGCCAGAGTGTTCAACGCCGTTTGAGCGCGGATGAGATCGCGAGGGTCGATTTGCATTGTCCGCGCGCCATTTTGCCCAAACACGATGCCCTGACGGGGAGTTTGAACCATGATGCGTATTGCATTTTTCTGCGTGGGGTTCGCCGCCGTGGCCAGTTCAACGGCGCAAGCCGCCGATGCACGGCAAGCCTCGGCGGCTACCCGAGCCACTTTTTCCATCACGGGCTTGCATTGCCCTCCCTGCTCGCGAACAGTCGAATCGTCGCTCCGGAAACTCGAGGGCGTGCGTTCGGCGAAAGTCGACTACGCGACCAAAAGCGCGAAGATCGATTTCGATGAACAGCGCGTCTCCGCCCAGCAAATCGCGGAGGCCATCGCCGCCACGCCGCATATGATGGGCGCCGGCATGCACTATGGAAGCTGGTTATCGCTCAGTGTGCCCGGCCTCAAGGACGAAGCCTCGGCGGCCAGCGTCCGCGCGGCGCTCGCCAAGCTACCTGGCGTGGCCCAAGTGAGCCCATTTACGGGACAGCACGCTATTTCCGTGCAGTTCACCAGCGAAGGCAAGGCGACCATCGGTGAATTGATCGGCGCGCTGGCTAAAGTCGGGCTCGAAGCCAAAACCTATTGATCGGCTCGCGAGTCGCGAGTCCGATTGGCGGCGCGTCATCAACACCGCCGTGTTAGGCGAGCATCGTCTCGCCTTCGAGAGGAGATTCTCACGCATGACAATCAAGGAAAATACCCCGGCGTCGGACCCAACGCCGGCGAAGAAACCTCGCGAGGCAGGCGCGAGTCTCGAGGGCGACGAAGGCGGCCTTCGCGCTCCGCCGGGGCTCACTGGCTGGCGCAAGGCTTGGTGGTGGTTCGATTTCATTATTCTCGTCAAGCTGGCGCGGCTGCGGTTTATCGGCGTGTTGGCCGTGATCGGCTTGGTGATCACGCAGTGGGACACGCTCGCCGCGTATTACGATCGATTCGCGCGTCCCGAAACGGTCGAGCGAGCCACGGCGAGCGATGTCGAGTGGTTCTGCCCAATGCATCCCACGGTGGTGCGAGACAATCCACGCGACAAATGCCCGATCTGCTTCATGCCGCTCTCGAGGCGCAAGAAGGGCGAGCAAAGCGACATCGCCCTGCCGGCCGGAGTGGTGAATCGGGTGCAGCTCTCGCCCTATCGCGTGGTGCTCGCCGGCGTCGAGACCGTGCCGGTCGATTACCAGGAGCTTACCAAGCAGATCGATGCCATCGGCTATGTGGAATTCAACGAACGCGGCCAGCGCACGGTGGCGGCCCGCGTAAGCGCGGATCGACAAGCTCTTTGTCGACGAAACCGGCCAGATGGTCGCTCGCGGCGATGCCCTGGCGCTGCTGTACAGTCCCGAGCTCGTGGTGACGGAGCAAAACCTGCTCGACGCTCGCCGCGCGCATTCGAGCGCCGACTTGGCGAGCGCCACGCGTCGACTCGAGCTGCTCGGCATCGATTCGGAGCAGATCGACGCCATGCTCACGCGCGGCAAGCCGAATATCGAGCTTACGATTCATTCGCCGATCTCCGGACATGTGATCAAGAAATATGTGCGCGAAGGCCAATATGTGCAAGAAGGCTCGCCGCTCTACGATATCGCCGACCTGTCGACGGTCTGGATTCAGGCCCAAGTGTATGAAGACGATCTCGAATTCCTTCCGGCCGATCAGCAGTCGCACGAACCGCTTCCCGAGAGCGAGCGATTGCCGATCGTGGCCACGACGCGGGCCTTTGCCGGCGAACCGTTTCATGGCACGCTGGCCTTTATCTATCCGCATGTGGATCAAGACACCCGAACCGTGAGCGTGCGATTCGAACTCGAAAACCCGGGCCATAAGCTTCGCCCGGGCAGCACCGCCACGGTCTCGATCAATGTGCCGGTTCGCAAGCTGGCCATGTTTCGCCGCTTGGCCGAGTCGGGCGGCATCGTGTCGCAAATGCTCGACCAGGGCCGAGTGCTCGCCGTGCCCGAAGCTGCGGTGATCGACACCGGAACGCAAACGATCGTGTATCGCGAGACCACTCCGGGCGTGTTCGAGGGAGTGCTCGTGAAGCTGGGCCCGCGCATGACCGGGCCGCATGAATCGGCTTGGTTTCCGGTGCTCTCGGGGCTCGCGGCGGGCGAACGCGTGGTGGGCTCGGGGGCATTTCTGGTCGACGCCGAAACGCGACTCAACCCGGCCATGGGGTCGATCTATTTCGGCGGCGGCGAGACCAAGGCATCGGCCCACGCGGCCCATGTTCGGCCCTCGACGCCCGAGGACCAAAACACCAAACTCAAGGCAGCGCTCGACAAACTCTCGCCCGAGGATCGGACCCTGGTGGCCGCGCAGCAGTTTTGCCCGATCCTGCCCGACAACAAGCTGGGCTCGATGGGCGAGCCGATCAAGCTGATGATCCTGGGCGAGCCGGTGTTCGTGTGCTGCGAAGGCTGCAAGCAAGCCGCCGTGGCCAAGGGCGCCGCCACGGTCGCCAAGGCCAAGTCGCTGCGCGAACACGCCGCCGAGGAAGCGGCGAAAAAGGGCGGAGACATGCAAGACAAGGCGTCGCCCGGAGACCGAAAGTAAATCGCCGGCATTGCAATCACACGAAACGTAACTCTGTTTTTTCGAATCGAGGACAACAATGAAATATCTTGGATTTGGTCTTCTGGGCCTTGTGAGCGTGGCGGCGGTAGCCATCGTGGGCTGTTCTTCGAGCTCGGGATCGAAAAGCGATTCGGCCTCGGCGCCCATGGATAGCGCTGCCGAAGCGGCCGCCGCCGGGCTGGCCAAACTCTCGCCCGAGGATCGCGCTCTGGCCCAGCGGCAGCGGTGGTGCGTCGTCGAACAAGACAATCTCTTGGGCGCGATGGACGCCCCGGTGAAGCTCACGATCGAGGGCAAGCCGGTGTTTTTGTGCTGCAAAGGCTGCGAGGCGACCGCGCACAAGGATGAAAAAGCGACCTTGAAAAAGGCCGCGGAGCTGATCGAAATCAACGAGGCGCTTGCCAAGCTCTCGCCCGAGGATCGAACCGCCGCCGAGCGTCAGCGCTTTTGCGCCGTGAACACCGAGAATCGGCTAGGTAGCATGGGCCCGCCGGTGAAAGTTTCGCTCGAAGGCCAGGGCGTGTTTCTCTGTTGCAGTGGCTGCGAGCAAGACGCCAAGGCCAAGCCCGAGGAAACCCTAGCCTCGGCCGAGAAATTGAAAAAGGCGAATCCGGCGCCGTAACGCCGGCGCTGGCGAACTGCCCTGCCCTGCTTGGCGGAAGCAATTCGATTCACGCGGCCCGGCGCCCGCTTGCCTCCGCCCGCGGATGCTTCGACAATGGAAGCTCCGCGGGCGTCGCCATCGGCGGCTCGGCTCCGCGGCTTTATTCGGCTTCAAGGTGACGGAGCACGGGCCATGCTTTCAATCATTTCGTCTCGATCACGTGAGCGGCTTGCGACCCGGCCCGCCAAAGCGGTGTTGAGCGCCCTGCTGGCGGTAGGACTCATCGGCTCACTGGCAAGCGCCACCGCGTGGGCCCAGTTTCCGCAGCGCGGCTTCCGCAATCGGCCGCTCTTTCAGCGCCCGCTCGTGCAGCAGCTTTTGCAGCCGCAACTCGAGATCGAGCTCGTGGCCGGCGAGCCCTATGGTGTGGGCCGGGCACAGATTCCGCTGACCGGCGCCGGTAAAGACGCCGACGCGCAGGCGCTGGCCACGGTGTCCGACCGCATGGGACGGATCGTGTATCCCGCTTATGAATCGACGCCGGTGCGGCAGATCATTCGCGAAGTCGTTTCCGCGCCGCGGCGGACGACGGTCTATTTTCTCTTCCGCGGCGCCGAGCCGCTCGAGATGACGCAGCCCGTGCAACAAACCCTCGCCCCACGAAGCGATCCGGCCGCGCATGCCCGACTGCTCGGCGAATGGTGGCGGCAATATGCCTCGCGCGAGCAAAAAATGCTTGACCCGAACGAGGGCCCGACCGAGGTTCGCGATTATCTCACCTGGATGCTTTCGCGGCGGTTGAACTTGCCCAATCCGCTTGCCGGCGGGCAGCCGGTTGGCGGCGCCGGAACCCAGGCGCTGAGCCTCGTCACGGGCGGCGACGCGATGCGCAAACAGATCCTCCAAGAGGTGCTGGCCGGCGGCGCGAGCGAATCCGCCAATCTGCCGCTGCCGCCCGCGCTCGCGCCGCCAACGCTGCCCGGTCCGCCACCGGCGGACAAGATCGCCATCGAACCGATCGCCGAGCATGTGCCGGCCGAGTGTCTTTATGTGCGCTTCGGCAGCTTCACGAACTTTCTCTGGCTCCGCGAACGGCTTGCCTCGGTTCAGGGGCAATTGCAAAACTTCGCCTTCGAGCGCGGCATCGACACCGACAATGGCAAACAGATCGAAACCCAGCTCGTCGCCCGGCAAGTGCGCTGGCCAAAGCGCTCGGACCGAGCGTGATTGCCGATGTGGCCTATATCGGCTTCGACACCTTCCAGCGCGAGGGCGCGGCGATGGGCATGCTCTTCCAAGCCAAGAACAGCGACGCCCTGCGATTCGATTTCATGCGACAACGGGCCGAAGCCCTGAAAAACGACCCGGCCGCGCGGGAGGAAAAACTCGACATCGGCGGAGTGCCGGCTCTATTTCTGCACACGCCCGACAATCGCATCCGTTCGTTTTATGTGCAAGATGGCGATTTTCATCTGCTCACCACCAGCCGCGTGCTTGCCGAGCGTTTTGTCGAAGCGGGCAGCGGCAAGCGAGCGCTGTCCGAAGCGCCCGACTTCCGCGCGGCTCGCCAGACAATGCCGCTCGATCGCGACTTCACCGCGTTTATCTTCCTCTCCGAAGCGTTTCAGCGAAACTTGCTCGACCCCCACTATCAGATCGAGCTCGTCAGGCGCTCGCGTTCGGCGGCGGAAGTCGAGTTGTTGCAACTGGCGCGGCTCGCGGTGCGCGGCGAGGGCGCGCCGAGTGAGAGCGTGGCCGAACTGATTGCCGGCGGATATCTGCCCGACGGGTTCGGCCAGCGGGCCGACGGCAGCCGGCTCGTCGAAACCGAGGGCCAGTTCTTCGACTCGGCCCGCGGCCGCTTGGGCTCGTATCTCCCCGCGCCCGACGCCACCATCACCGGCATCACTCCGAGCGAGTCGCGGCGACTCGCGGCGCTGCAAGCGTCGTATCAACAGGACTTCGAGCGGTTCGATCCGGTGCTGATCGGTGTGCAACGCGCCGCCGGCCATGAACCGGGGCTCGAACGAATCACGGTCGACGCCCAAGCCGCTCCGCTCGCCGAGCCCCACTACGCCGCGCTCGCCAAGTGGTTGGGTCCGCCGCTCACCGAGCGGCTGGCGAGCGTGCCGGGCGATGAGGTCGCCGCGCAAGCCTCGCTCCGCGGCGGCAATCTACTCAACACTCCCGACCACATGCTCTTTGGCGCCTTGCGCGATGGCCCGCCGATCGCCGCCCCCGGCGGGCTCGCCGGAATGCTTGTCTCGCAACTCGAATTTCGCGGCTATATCGGCGCCTGGCCGGTTCCGGGCCTTTTGGCGCTTGTGCCCGGCGCCAACGGGCCGACCGATCCGGCCGGCTACTCGGGCGGGCTGCTTGGCATTTGGCGACGGGTTTATGGTCCATTTACGCTGATGTCGTTTCAGCGGGAGCTGCTCGACGAAGTGGCGCCGCAACTACGATTCGAGCCGGCCACGCAGCCGGCCCAGTTTTGGCTCCGCACGGCCGATCTGGGCAAATCGAAAGTCGGCGGCGCGATCAACCGCTGGGGCTATAGCCGGGCGGCGAGCGTCTCGCGCGGCAATGCGCATTTCATCAATTCGCTCATTCGGCAACTGCATGTGCCGCCCGAGCAGGCGCTCGATGTGGCCGAGCGGCTGATCGGCGCCAAGTTCGCCGATCCCTTGGGCGGCGTGTATGAACTTCGGCCCAGCCCCAGCGGCGGCATGGCCTGGGTTTCGTCGAAGATGTTGCCAGGCGGTGGGCCCACGCCCGATGGCGGAAGCGCCAACTATCAGCTTCCGGCGCTCAAGTGGCTGCGGAGCATCAATGTCGAGGCGCTCTTACAGCCCAACTTTCTACTGGCCCATGCCGTGATCGAAATGCCGGCGATCGAAGAAGTGTCGGGCGTGGCGATGCCGCCGCCGGCGATTCCGGCACTGCCGTTTTCCTTGCCCGGCTGGGGACAATCGACAAAACCCGAGGCCGCCGCGCCAAGCGCGTCACTGCCAAACGCCGCGCCGCCCGCGCCGGCTGCCGCGCCCGAGCGAGTTCCATCGCCGCCCGTTCCTCGGCCGCCCCGCGCGAAGTCGCCCGCGAAGGAATTTTGATGTCACGCGAGCCGACCAAGCCCGGCGGCGCTGGTTCACGGGGCGGCTCGATCGGTGGTATGCTTGGAGGCGAATGCAATGCTTTTTTTCAGGTGATGTACGATCGTGGATCCAGGCAAAGCGGAAATCAACACAACCAACTCGCGGCGGCCCCGGCCTTGGGCTCGGCGCCTGCTGATCGTCGCCGTGACCGCGATCGCTCTCTTGGGCTTCTTGGGCGGGATTATCTCCTATGGCTACTATGCGGACCGACCGTATTTCTGGCTCGGCCGCGCCATCTGCGTTTATGCTTGGATGCCGCCGGTCGATTATCAACCGCCCTCCGATCGCTGGCAAAACCTCCCCCGCACGCACGAAATTCTCACCCACGGCGGCGTGTTGCGGGTGGTGATGCTTGGCGACAGTATCATGAAAGACACGAGTCGTTCGGCCTGGGATCTCGAGTTCGACCGGGAGAACCCGAAAGTCACGATCGAAAAATTCACTTCGGTCAACCATCGCACCGGCTGCGGCTCTTATCGAGAACCCGGCAATGTCGAAAAATATGTGCTCGATCATCGGCCCGATCTCGTGATCATCGGCGGCATCAGCAACGGCGCCGCCGACAATGTGCGCGCGGTGGTCGAACAAATCCGGGCTCGGTCGCAAGCCGATATCCTGCTGATGACCGGCGCCTTCGGCGAACGATGCGACCCAACCCACGGCAAGGACTGGCGGAACGAGCACCCAGACGACATCGCTTATGCACGCCAATTGGCGGAAGTGGCCGACGACATGCACTGTGGATTTCTCGACCTGCAAGCCGCCTGGGGCGAATATGTCCTCGCGGCCGGCGAGCCGCTCGACTATTGGAAACGCGACGCGGTCCACGCCAGCGCCGCCGGCGAACAAATCATGGGTCATATCCTAATTCGCTATCTCACGCCGTGACTCCGCCGGGGGCGCCTCGTTTTGGCGGCGCGGCTCGGCATGGTAAAGCTTGCGGCCATATTCTAAGATTTACGCTTCGATTCCCCCCAGAAACAAGAATTCCCTTCCCCCCGCGGCTCGCTCCCGGCGGAGCGCGGCCCGATGAAAGAGGCGCCATGTCGACCCCAGAAAATGTGCCCGGGCTTCCTTCGCATTCGGTGCGCAAGATTGCCGCGATTTTATTTGGCCTGGCGCTCTGCGGCGGCATGGCGTTTGTCTTCTTCAACACGGTCTATCTCACGGCCACCGACCACTCGGCGCCGATCGAGCGTTTTCCGGCAGCGCTCGAGCGTCAGGGGCTAATGTGTCAAGCGCCGCGACTGGCGGCCGGAGTGGTCACGATCGCCCACGAGCGGACCTTCGAAGTCGTGGTGGGCGACAAGCCGATTTGGCTCGTCTATTTCGATCCGTTCGATCCCGGCCAGGCCGACGCGCCAAGCAAATCGAACGCGACGGCGCGATCGAAATCAACGGCCGTCGCGAGGCTGCCAAGGTGCGCGGCGCCGTGGCGATGGCCGGCTACGAAGGCCACGCCGACGAACCAAAACTGCTCGCGGCGTTCAACCAGTTTCAGGCGCCCGGCAAATAGCAAACCCAGCCGCCCAAGCAATTCTTCCCCGCGGAGTCTCCCACCCATGTCCTGCTCCCAGAAGCGTCTTGCTCGGCTCGCGGCCCTGTTCCCGCTCGCGGCGTTCATGTTACCGCTGAGCCTTGGAAGCTCGCTCGCCCCGGCGGCTGAAACCGCCAGTGTCAAAACCGCCAGCGCCGAAGCCGCCAAGGCCGGCTATCGCCATGTGCTCTTCAATGGAGTGGACCTCGAAGGCTGGCAAGTATATGGCTGCAACGCGGGCGTCGAGGAGGGCGCAATCGTCGTTCGCTCCGGCAACGGCTGGCTGCGGGCCCAGCAGCTTTACACCGATTTTGTCGTCGAGTTCGATTGGCGGCCCCGTAAGGCCGATGCCTTCTACGACTCCGGTTTCTATGTTCGCGCCCTCATGCCGAGCAAGCCTGGGCAGCAGTTTCCCAATCGCTACCAGATCAACTTGAAGCAAGGCCAGGAAGGCAACCTCAAGGAACTCAAAGGCGCCAGTAGCACCGGGCTCATCAAGCCCGCTGGCGAGTGGAACCATTTCCGCATCACCGTGATCGGCGACGCCGCGGAAACCGAAATCAACGGCAAGACCGCCTGGAAAGCGTCGGGCCTCGCCAATCCCGAAGGCTTCATCGGCATTCAATGCGAAGTGGAAACCGGTGGCGGGCAGCACGAATTCAAGAACATCGTCGCCACCGAGATCGGTTTTCGCCTCTTGGGCAACGATTCCGACCTCACAGGTTGGCATGTCAGCAGCCAGACCGGGCACAGCCGCGCCTCGGGCAACAAGACCGGCGGGCGCTGGGTGCGCGAAGACGGCGTGATCGTCGGCAGCCAAGACATTCCCGGCAACGGCGGCATTATTCTCACCGACGAGCAGTTCACCGATTTCGAAGTCGCCCTGGAAATGGAGAACGATTTCGGTCCCGATTCCGGCCTGTTCCTGCGGAGCAACGAGCGCGGCCAAGCCTATCAGTACATGGTCGATTATCACAAAGGCGGCAATCTGGCCGGCGTCTATGGCGAGGGACTCTCGGGCAAGATCAATGTGGCCAACTTCAAATTTCTCGACGATGTGACCCGCATCGAACCGCGCGAAGCTCCGACTCCGCTGCCGATTTCGCCCGAGGCGTGGCCGGCTTTTTGGAAACATGACCAGTGGAACGAACTGCGGGCCCGCATCGTCGCCAACCCGCCGCATGTGACCACCTATATCAACGGCGTGAAGTTCATGGACTGGAGCGACACCGAGAAGCGGCATCCAGACGCCGGGAGCGTGGCCCTGCAAGTCCACGGCGGCGGCGATTTGACGAAGCAGCATGTTCGCTACCGGAAAGTGCGGCTCAAGCCGCTCACCGGCAGTTCGGAGCCGAGCGGCAAGTAGTCGCCGGGCGGCAGCTCGGAATTCCAGGCTGCTCGCGCGCTTTCACGCGGCGCCGCTTTCCGATGCCCGGATGCCCGGCGAACGCCAGAAATAATTTGCTCGCCGGCGTCGCATCGGGCAGAATAAGGGGAGTTCAGCCGTTCGAGCGAACCAACCCACTCGGGAGTCCGTGTCATGGCGCGTGGAATGCTCCGATTGCGATGGCAGTGGTGTTTAACGCTTGCCGCCCTGGGCGTGCTGGCGATCGCCAGCTCGGCGGTAACCGGCTCGGCGCTTGCCAAACCGACGCCGCGAGGCAAGTTCCGAAAAGCAGCGCCCGCCGATGCGGCGATGGCGCCCGACGCGGGAATGCCGTCGGACGGCGCGATGGAAGCCGACGCCTCGATGCCGGCCGGCGACGATGGAATGCCCGCCGCCGGCGCATCTCCCCGCCGCGCCGCCTCGCTTCCGCCGGTAGAAGATTTCCTCAGCCTGCCCGGCGACCCGCCCGCCAAGCCGCTGCTGATCGTCGACGCCTTCCGCGTCGACGGCCCGATCACCGCCGAGCAGGCCGCGGCGATGAAGCAAGCCAGCCTCAAGAAACCCAAGCCCCGCCCGACCGCCCGCCAAAAACCCCGCGGCGGGGAAATGGCGCCTTGAAAAACTCGATGCGGATGTGTGAAAGCGAGGCGGTTTTATGGATTTCGAAAACAGGGCGACGGCTGGCCGTTGACCGCGTCGTAAGGCCATCTCGGCTTGCTGATTCTCCCGGCCCATTGGCGAGCTTCATTCGTCGGGTCGTCGTGCCCGTCTTGGTGGAAGCGTTTCCTTGCCAGACTCTTCGGCGAGAACAGCAAGCAATCAACACAACGGCCGCGACGGCCACGGCAGCACGACGGGGAACAAAACAAAGCACCGCGCGGCGCGGCTGATTTCGTTTCTTCCGTGGCCCCTGGTTCGTCGGGTCGGCGTGAGTCGTCGCCCTTCGGCCACGGTCCCGCCGTGGTGGTTGGGGTACAATGTCACGGTTCTCGAATCCGAGGCGCTGCCGGCGCCGCGATCCCCCGGGAGGTGCTCCGATGCCCATGCCGAGTCCGTCCAACGAATGGCTGAGCGTCGTCGCGCGGGTGCTTCTTCGCTGTTGGCTTCTTGGGTTCGCGCTATTGATGCTTTGGCTCGGCATCGTGGTGTTCGCTGGCGACGCGCTTTACCGGCTACATGGCCCGATGTTCGGCATCTCGAAACACGAAATGGACGTGATCCTGTATTGCTGCTTGGCGTTGTGCAAGATTCTGGTGATCCTGTTCTTTTTCTTTCCTTGGCTCGCGATTCGGTTGGCGCCGCGGAGAGAGACCCCGACCAAGTGACGGATCGCAAAATACACAAGCTTGAAGCGCAAGCAAAAGAATTCCTTCGCTCGCGCGTCAGACTTGTGTTGGAGCTTTGGCGGGCAGCCTGCGGATATCAATCGACGCGGGTCCCCCGGGTCCTCGTTGCCGGCGATTGGGTTCGTCAAGCTCCGGTCGGTTGCCGCGAGTGCCCTTGGATTTCGTGCGAATGCGCGAGTGGGCGTTGCGTCAGCCGGCGCGACTCGCGGGCGCGGCCATCGGCCACGATTTGGCTCGGCATGGCGATCATGGCGCCGTTTCAACGCAAAACCTGGGGCGCCCTGGGCGGATTCGTGGTCTGGCTGCTGATCGGACTTCTAGCGCCGGGCGTTCAGTGAGCGTCGTTCGTGGTGACAGTTACGCCGGGGAGCAAACTCTCTAGCGCGGTTTTTCCCAGGCCGGCAAGCGGAGTGCCGCGGACGTCTAGGTGTTTTAAGGAAGACAGTTTTTGCAGTGCTACGGTCGAAATGGAGGTGACCTCGGTATAGTTCAGGTCGAGCACGCCCAGCTTCGACAGCCCGGAGAGATGCTCCAGGCCACGATCGGTAATCGGGAGGCGTGATAGATCGAGCGAATACAAGTTCGCGAGCTTGCCGATGTGCTCGAGGCCCGAATCTTCGAACCGCGTTTCCGCGAGACTTAGCGACAGTAATTGCGGGCACTGTGCGAGGGCGCGCGCCGACTCGTTATCGAGCGCCGTGCGATTGGCCCAGAACACCGTGAGCGACCGAATCGCGGGAAGGGACCGCGTTCCGCGACTCGTTAATTGCGTGTCGCACACGATCAAACTTTCGAGCTGCGAACATTTGGCGAGTGGAGCGATCGCAGCGTCGTCGATCTTTGTGCTCGACAAGTCCAAGTGCGTGACATAGGTCGACGGCAACAGTTCCGCGGCGCGACTCGTGATATGAGTGCCCTTAAGATCGATCCAGCTCGCGCGAGTCCGCGGCATTTCCGCAAGCCCGGCATCGGTGATCCACGAGTTATCCAAATACACCTTTTCGAGAGCCTCGCTCCGGCAAGCCCGGCGGAACACCGAGTCGAGGGCTTCGTCCTTGATATTGTGAAGGTAAACCCTATCGATCACCGAACAGCCGACCCAATTGAGCGGAGCAATGGCCTCCGTGGTCGAGAAACTCCCGCCGAGATTTCGGATTTCGGCCATCGTGCGAATGAGCCGATTTTGCCCCGCAAGCGCCAGCGACAAAAACACGATGGTTGCCAGCATGGCAATATTGACGGCGACGAAGAGAGCGCACACCGCCCAGCGGAAACGCGGTCGCCCTTCTGATCGCCGCTGAGGCCGCAATTTCATTCCGACGCCCGTCAAAGAGCTTGTTGTCCGGAAGTCTGCGCGAGGAAGGGCCTTATCGAGAACTTCGGCGCCCCCCTCGCTCTACCCTCTCCCATATGGGGAGAGGAGGAGTTGTCGGATAGGCTCCAACAGCATCGTGGGCCGCGCCGTTTGTCGCCACGCGTCAGAAATCCAGCTTCGGGGCTTCTCGTTTGGCCGCGTCGCGCAGGAGCGTCACCAGTTCGGGCGAGCGTTTGGCCAAGGCGATTCCCAAGGCGGTGGCGCCTTGTTGGCTCTTGCCGAGGACCATCACCTCCTCGCGCGAGAGCAATAGCTTCACCACGTCTTCATCGCCGCCCTGCACACCGTACATGAGCACGGTTTGACCATCGTTGTCCTTGAGCGATCCGTCGGCCTTGGCTTGCAGCAGGGCTTGCACGACCGGCGGATTCGCCTGCCAAGCGGCGATCATCAGCGGCGTGGCGCCGGCGGCGGTCGCGAGATTGGGATCGGCTTTTTCTTCCAGCAGCAGCTTCACGAGCTCCGCGTTGCCGACCCGGGCCGCCAGATGCAAGGCGCCCAGCCCGCCGATGCGCTGCTCTTCGTCGGCCAAGGTTCGCGCGTTGGGATTGGCGCCCGAACTGAGCAGCAGGCTTGCGAGCTTCACGTCGCCGCGTTGCACGGCCGACATCAGCGGGGTTTCGCCCAGGTCGTCGGCCGTGTTCACATCGGCCTTGGCATTGAGCAGATGCTCGATCAAGTCGCCGTGGCCGCCCATCACGGCGCGGCGAAGCAGAGTGCGGCCGCTCGGGTCGCGGGCCTCGATATTCATGCCCGCCGCGAGGGCCTGTTTCACGAGGTCGAGATCTCCGGTCGACTCGGCGGCGTCGAATACGGCCGGATCGGCGACGCCGGCGCCGGCCGGGGGGGCGTCGAGACTGTCACTGGCGTCGGAGGCGGGCGCCGTGGCGACGCCCGCGGCGGAAGGCGCATCGGCGGCGGCGCCTCAAGTTTGCCGCGGCATTGTTACTCGATACGTTTTTATCGCTCGCGTCGTTCTTGTCATCGGGCAGGCCGTCGGCGGCGGAAACCGAGGCCCGAGCCTTGCCGTCGAGAGCCTTGTCGTCGGGGGCCGTCGCGCTGGCCAGGGCGGTTTTGTCGGGCGCCTTGGAGAGCGCCATCCAAACGCCAAGGCTGGCCACGAGCGCGACCAGCAGTCCAGCGCCGGAGAAGATCAACAGTTTCTTCCGACCCGACGACGAGGCTTCGTCGGAACCGGCGGCGCCGCGTTGGGTTCGCCCGTTTCGCGCGGCGCCTTTGATAGCAGCGCCTTTCGCGCCGCTCTTGCTCGCGACGCCCTTGCCGACCGCTTTCATTGTGGCGCTGCTCTTGGCGGCGCCGGTCTTGGACTTCGCTCGCGAGGGAGTCGCGAAGCGCGGGGCATAGACGGTCGACGTGATATCTTCCAAGCTCGCGAAGCCCGCGACCGTTTCGTCGGCGAGCGGCGCAATCGGTGGAGGCGGCGGCGCGGCGGGCGGTGGCGGGGGAGGCGCCGGCGGTGGACCCGCGGCAACCGCCGCGGGCCGAGCGCGATTCTTGGCGGCGCCATTCGCGGGCGCCGCCGTGGGCAAAGTCTTTGTCGCGGGCAATGTCGCCGCCGCGGGAGTGGCCGCGGCGGCGGGGGCGGGGCGAGTTACGGCCGGGGCGGGGCTGGCGCCCGATTGTCGCGAGCGGGCCAGTCGCTCGGCGGCGGCCTGCAAGCGGGCATCATAGGCGGCGCGGGTCTCGGCGTTGAGCAGACACTCCTTGGCCGCCGCGACTTCGCGAAAAAGTTTCTTGGCCTCGGCGGCATGGGCGCCAGCAGCATGCGAGCGCAAGAGTTTCAGCCGTTTATCAGCCGCCGCGGCGATCGTCGCGTTCTCGGGCTCGAAGCGTTTGAGCCCCAGCAAGCGGTAATGATTCGCGGGCTGAGCCTCTCGAGGAATTCCCAGCCAATCCGTATAGGGATTGAAATCCGGCGTCATTGCATGGTCCCTGGCGAATTCGCCCGGCAAATTCGACGTTCTGCGCAGCGCCCTCCCCTGCGCGGGGCGAGCGGCACGCCATCGAAATCGAATCGAAACGAAACAGAATCAAAATAGAGCCATCGCGGCCGAAGTGGCGCCGCCCGGTCGATCGACGAAAAAACAAGAAGCCGCTTCCAGATTATCTGTTGGCGCTGGGCAAAGTTCAACCGATTTGCCCCTTCGCGAGGGAGAAAAACAGGGGCTTTCGGCGAACTTCGGAACACGGGGAGGCGAATCGCGTAAGTGTCGAGCTACCGATATTTTAATGAGCGGACTGGCCGATAGGCACTATGGGAGCGATTCGACTTGCGGTATGATTTGCGTTTGGCGCGATTTTTCCGGCTTACGGACTTTAGCCTCTTTGCGAAGGATTCGCCGGTTTTCCAAGGATTTCCGGCCCCCGGAGCCCGCCCCGATTTTTCGACCCACCCCCATGTTTGACCCGCCCCAAGGTCCCCGGCAATCCGTTGGCTCGCGGTCGACCGCAAAATTGCGTTTGGCGTCGCGTCGCGATTTCGCTAATGTTCCCGCCATCGCGCTTCCCCCCATGGGCGAGTCGAGCATTGTTTGCGAGGCTTGCCCCGAGAGACTATCCGCCCCCGAGAGAGAGTCGACCAATCGCCACCTGATTGCCGCGTTTTGGTTCGCCAAGTGATTGCACAACGTCATGGTCCAGTGTCGAGTCAAGATGGCGCCGATGGGCACGAGCCCCTTCCAGCCGTTCGGCGAGGCTTGGCGGCGCAATTTCCGCTCGAGTGCCGTCGTATCTTTCCGGCGATTCGCGTTCTTTGCACAACCCCTGCCTGCGGCATAATCGATCTTCGATCCGCCCACGTCGCGTTTTTGCGACGTACAATTCGATCGAGTCCGAACTTCACGAGAATTCGCGGCTTGGCGATGCCCGTCGCCCGATCGACTTCGGCTCCAGGCGCCTCCTGAGGATTAGTCCCGATGTTAAACGTGCCCTCGTCCGATACGGAACCGATACCCAATAGCCTAAGCCTCGACTTTATCGAGGGACTCTACGCCGACTACCTCGCCGATCCCTCGGCGGTCTCGGCCGATTGGCGCGACTATTTCCAACGCATGAACGGCTCGCTGCCGCTGGGTTCGCCGCGGCTGGGCCCGTCGTTCCGCCCGTCGAGCCTCTTCAATCCGCCGGCCAAGACGATCAGCGGCGGCGTCAACGGACGCCACGACCTTGAAATGGCCCTGCTCCAAGATCGCGTCGACCAATTGGTGCGCGCCTATCGGGTGCGCGGACACATGGTCGCCAAGATCGATCCGCTGCGCATGGCCCGGGCGCCGCAACCGGAGCTCGAACCGGAGTATTACGGCTTTACCGAAGCCGACATGGAGCGCCGCTTTTCGACCGACACGATGCGTGGGCCCGATATCAGCACCCTGCGGCGGATCGTCGAGCGGCTGCGCAACACGTATTGCCGCTCGATCGGCGTGCAGTTCATGCACATGGACGATCTGAGCGTGCGCGATTGGCTGCTCGACCGGATGGAGGCGACGGAAAATCGGATCAAGCTCACGCGCGATGAACAACTCCGCGTGCTCCGCCGCCTGACGAGCGCCACGCTGTTCGAGGAGTTCATCCAAAAGCGTTTCCCTGGGGCCAAGAGTTTTTCGCTCGAGGGCGCCGAGGGCCTGATTCCGCTCTTGGACCTGACGATCGAAAAAGCCGGCGATCAGGGCATCAAGGAGATTGTGTTCGGCATGGCGCATCGCGGCCGGCTGAATGTGCTGGCCAATATCATGCACAAGAGCCCGCAAAACATCTTTCGCGAGTTCGCCGATATCGACCCCAAGCTGCACCTGGGCCGCGGCGACGTGAAATACCATCTCGGGTATTCGAGCGACTGGACCACGGTCGGCGGGCAGAAGGTTCACCTTTCGCTCTGCTTCAACCCGAGCCATTTGGAGTTCGTCAATCCCGTGGCCCTGGGCCGAGTGCGCGCCAAGCAAGACCTGGCCGGCAACAAGGAGCGCGACGAGGCGATGACGCTCTTGATCCACGGCGACGCCGCGTTTGCCGGCGAGGGCGTGGTGCAAGAAACGTTCAACATGAGCCAGCTTCCGGCCTACTCGACCGGCGGCACGATGCATGTGGTGGTCAACAATCAGATCGGCTTCGTGACCTCGCCGGTCGATGGCCGCTCGACCACCTACGCCACCGACATCGCCAAGATGCTGCAGATTCCGATCTTCCACGTCAATGGTGAAGATCCCGAGGCCGTGGCCCAAGTGGTGCGGCTGGCGATGGACTTCCGCCGCGAGTTCAAACGCGACGTCGTGATCGACATGTATTGTTACCGTCGTCGCGGTCACAACGAGGGCGACGAGCCCGAATTCACCCAGCCGCTCATGTATCGCGCCATCAAGGAGCGCAAGCCGGTGCGCGAGGGCTATCTCAAGCGGCTCTTGAAGCTGGGCCAAATCACGAAGGAAGAGGCGGACGCGATCTCGAAGGAAATGCACGAGGAACTCGAACACGAGCTCTCCGTGGCCCGCAGCAACGACTATGTGTTTCGCGACGACTCGAACGCGGGCATTTGGGCCGGCTATGTCGGGGGCGCGAAAACGACGTGCCCGACGTGAACACCGGCGCGGCGCTCGATCGTCTGCGCGGGCTGCTTCTCAAGCAAACCGTGTTGCCAAGCGACTTTCATCCACACCCGAAGATCACCAAGATTCTCGATGAACGGGCGGCGATGGCCCGGGGCGAAAAGCTCCTGGACTGGGCGTCGGCCGAATCGCTGGCGTTCGCCACGTTGGCCACCGAGGGGCATCGCGTTCGCCTCAGCGGCCAGGATTGCACGCGCGGCACCTTCAGCCAGCGCCATGCCCTCTTGCACGACTACGAAGACGGCCACCGCTACATGCCGCTGCAGCACTTGGAAAAGAACCAAGCGCCGATCGAGATTTACAACAGCCCGCTGAGTGAAATCGGCGTGCTGGGATTCGAATATGGCTTCAGCCTCGATTGCCCCGACGGGCTCGTGTTGTGGGAAGCCCAGTTCGGCGACTTCGTGAACGTGGCCCAGGTGATCATCGACCAGTTCATCGCCAGCGCCGAAGCCAAGTGGCGCCGGCTGAGCGGGCTGGTGATGCTGTTGCCGCACGGATTCGAAGGCCAGGGGCCCGAGCATTCCTCGGCGCGTCTCGAGCGATTCCTGCAGCTCGGGGCGGACCATAATATGCAGATCGTGCATCCGACCACGCCGGCGCAATATTTTCATTTGCTGCGGCGCCAGGTGCTCAAGCGGTGGCGCAAGCCGCTAATCGTGATGGCGCCCAAGAGCATGCTCCGAGTTCCGTTGTCGAGCCTTGGCGACCTCGCGACCGGCCGCTTCCAGCGCGTGATTCCCGACTCGAATCCCCGCCGGGCCAATGTCGAGGGAGTGCTCATGTGCTCGGGCAAGATTTATTACGAGCTCGAGAAAGAGCGCGAGCAGCTTGGCCGCCACGATGTGGCGATCGTGCGAATGGAGCAGATTTACCCGCTGCCGCTGCACGAGCTCAAGGAAGCCTTGGCCCCCTACCCCGACGGCACGCCGGTCTACTGGGTGCAAGAATCGCCCGAAAACATGGGCATTTGGCGATTTCTGCTCGCCCGCTACGGCGCCGATCTCTTCGACCGCCTGCCGTTTTCCGGCATCTATCGTCGCTGCGCGTCGAGCCCGGCGACCGGCTCGCGAGTAGCCACCTGATGGAGCAGAAGGAATTGTTGATGCAGGCGTTTGGTTGTATTTGACGACCGAGCGCACAATCCATTACAACCAAGGGGATACCCCCCGAACAATTTCCAGGCCAGCGGCGACCCCAAACACGCGCGTTGCCGCTGGCTCTTTTTCCGAGAATCAACCCAGTAGCTTATTGTCTCTCAAGCGATGGGTTCGCGCGGGCGATCGATCCGTCGGCGATTTTTCGCCCCGGCTTGCTTGTTCATGGTCGCGGACCGATCCGAGTCGCAAGGATTTCCGAACCATGCCTGTCGAATTGAAAGTGCCTCCCATTGGCGAGTCGATCACCGAAGTGCAGATCGGCGAGTGGCGAAAGCGCGAGGGGGAGCCGGTCGAGAAAGATGAGAATCTGGTCGAGATCGAGACCGACAAAGCCACGGTCGAGCTGCCGGCGCCGATTGCCGGCACCGTGACCAAGATGCTCAAGAAGCGCGGCGAGACCGCCGCCGTGGGCGAAGTGATCGGCTACATGGAGGAAGCCGGGCAACCGGCCGCGAAAGCCGCTCCGGCCGCGAAGCCCGAGCCGCCCGCCCCGCCGCGATCGGAGCGCGCGGCGCCGCCGACCGCCAAGACACTCCCCGCTTCCGCGATCAAGCCGGAACCGGTCGCCGCGCACTACGACGCCGCCGATAGCGAAGCGGCCGCGGCGGCCAAGGCCCAGGCGGCAAGCCTGATCGAAACTTCGAGTCGCAATAAAGAACACCTATCGTCCAGCCGCCATCAAGACGGCGCGGGTCGCGTCAAAACCACGAAGTCGGGCGATGGCGCCGGCCCCCCGGCCATGCGCCCCGCCCAGGCCATGCTCACCTCGACGCCCGAGACGGTGTCGATGCCCTTGTCGGCCAAGTCGAAAGGCGCCCGCGAGGAAGAAGTGGTTCCGATGACCGCCATTCGCCGCCGCATCGCGCAGCGGTTGGTCGAAGCCCAGCAGACCGCGGCCCTGCTCACCACGTTCAACGAGGTGGACATGTCGGCGGTGATGGCCCTACGCAACGAGCACAAGCAGACTTTCCAAGATCGCTATGGCGTGAAGCTCGGCTTTATGTCGTTCTTCATCAAGGCCGCGATCGACGCGCTTAAGCTCGTGCCGCAAGTAAACGCCTACATCCGCGGCAACGATATCGTGTATCACAACTACTACGATATCGGCATCGCCGTGGGCGGCGGCAAGGGGCTCGTGGTGCCGATCCTCCGCGACGCCGACCGCATGAGCTTCGCCGAAATCGAGTTGGCGATCGCGGAGCTTGCCGGCCGCGCGCGGAAAACCGTTTGCAGCTCGAGGAATTGCAAGGCGGAACATTCACGATTTCCAACGGCGGCGTCTATGGCTCGCTGCTCTCGACGCCGATCGTGAATCCGCCCCAAAGCGGCATTCTCGGCCTGCACTCGATCCAAGATCGTGTCGTGCCGCGCAACGGCCAAATCGTGATCCGGCCGATCATGAACCTTGCCCTCACCTACGATCACCGTATCGTCGACGGACAAGGCGCCGTCACTTTCCTCAAGCGCATCAAGGACGTGATCGAGGAGCCGATGCGAATGCTGGTCGAGGTCTGATCGCGTGACGGTCGATCATGGCCGCCGAGGCGGCGTCGGCCCGGTCGCGCCGTTGATTCCGCCACGGCGGCTGTTATGCTTGCCGGCATGGCAAGTCCCCAGCGTATCGTTTCGCTGCTTTCGAGCGCCACCGAGATTCTCTTCTCGATCGGCCTGGGCGAGCGCGTCGTCGCCGTGAGTCATGAGTGTGATTGGCCGCCGGAAGCCGCGCCGCTTGCCGCGGGCCACGTTTTCCAACGTCGATTCGTCGGCCGATAGCGCGGCGATCGATCGCCAAGTGCGCTGGCTGCTCGAGGCCGGCGAGCCGCTCTATGGCGTCGATGTGCAACTCGTCGAGCGCTTGCGGCCGGAGTTGATCGTCACCCAAGCCCAGTGCGATGTGTGCGCGGTGAAGTTCGACGATGTGCTGCAAATGGTGCGCGATTCGGCGGCCCTGGCGAGCTGCCCGGTCGCGGCCCTCAATCCGACTTCGCTCAACGACGTGTTCGCCGATATCCGCCGCGTGGCCCAAGCGGCCGGCGCCAGCGCCGCGGGCGAAGAGCGCGTCGCGGCGCTCGTGGCCAGGGTCGAAGCCGTGCGGCGCCGTTCGGCCGAGATTCCAGCCCACGCGTGGCCCCGGGTAGCGCTCATCGAATGGGTCGAACCGGTGTTTCTCGCCGCCAATTGGATGCCCGAGCTCACGAAATTGGCCGCCGGCGACGATGGCGGCTTTGCCCGGCCGGGCGAACATAGCGTCGCGACGTCCTGGGAGCGGGTCGCCGAGTTCGACCCCGAAGTGCTCGTCGTGATGCCCTGCGGCTTCGATCTCGAACGGACTGCCCTCGAAGCGCGACGCCTTACCACCCTGCCCCGCTGGCGCGACTTGAGCTCGACCCGGATGGGACGCAACTGGATCGTCGATGGCAATGCGTATTTCAATCGATCCGGGCCGCGGCTCGTGGAGAGTCTCGAGATTTTGGCGCATCTACTGCATCCGATGGTTCATCCATCGCCGGCGGGCATTGATCTCCGCGCGGCTGGGCGAAAATTCGCGTGACACGGGGCGAACGGCGAAAACGCGAGCTCCGCGGGCTGACGGCAATGCGGCCTTGACGCATTCCCTACAACAAAATGAGCGATTTTTTCATTGCCTCGGCCCCGATCGCTCGATAATAATGAGAGAGGCTTGTTCGCGACCCCACCCCGCCGCCCCTTTTCCCGCCTCCGCTAAACCACAGAGCCATTTGCATCATGGATCGAATCTCGCATTCGGCATTTGTTCGGCTCGCGGCTCCTCTGACCGCGATGCTCCTCCTCGCCGCGGGCGCCATTTCCACCGCGGCCGAACCGGCGCGGACCCCGGCCCAGCCGACGGCCAAAGTCGATTTTGCCCACGATGTTTTGCCGCTCCTCGCGCGGCGCTGCTTCGCTTGCCACGGGCCCGACAAGGGCGAAGGCAGCCTGCGACTCACGAGCCGCGAGGGCGTGCTCGCGAAGCTCGATTCGGGCGAGCAGGCGGTCGTGCCGGGCAAGCCCGACGAAAGCGAGATGCTGCGGCGGATCGCCTCCGACGACGAAAGCACGCGGATGCCGCCCAAAGACAAGCCGCTCAGCGCCGAACAGGTGGCGCTCGTGCGGGAATGGATTCGCTCGGGCGCCGAGTGGAAGAACCACTGGGCCTTCGAGCCGGTCGCGCCGCAAACGCCTCCAGCGGTGAAGGACTCGGCTTGGGTCGCCACTCCGGTCGATAATTTCATCTTGGCCAAGCTCGATGAGCGCGGTCTTGCTCCCGCGCCGCCGGCTGATAAAGTCGCGCTACTTCGCCGCGCCACTTACGATCTGACCGGCCTGCCGCCGACGCTAGCCGAGGTCGATGCGTTTCTGGCCGACGGCGATCCCAGGGCCTTCGAACATGTCGTCGATCGGCTGCTCGCCTCGCCGCACCATGGCGAACGCTGGGGCCGACACTGGCTGGATGTGGTGCGCTTCGCCGAGAGCAATAGCTACGAGCGTGACGGAACCAAACCCCATGTGTGGCGCTATCGCGACTACGTGATCCGCGCGTTCAACGACGACAAGCCCTACGATCAGTTCCTCCGTGAACAGATCGCCGGTGACGAACTGCCCACCGTGACCGCCGAGACCATCACCGCCACCGGCTACTGTCGACTCGGCGTTTGGGACGACGAACCGGCCGATCGCGAACAAGCCAAGTTCGATCAACTCGATGATCTCATCACCACCACCAGCCAAGCCATGCTCGGCCTCACCGTGAATTGCGCCCGCTGCCATGACCACAAGATCGACCCGATCTTGCAGCGCGACTATTACCGGCTGGGGGCGATGTTCTTGGGCATGAAGCCGATGAGTGGCGTGGGGCCGAATGTCGAGGTCCCGATCTTCGAATCGCCCGAAAAAGAAAAAGCTTACCGCGTCGCCGAGCAGGAATTGCAGGAGCGCCGCAAAGACGCCGGTCGCGAGTTCCAGGAGTTCGAGGAGATCCTGGCGGTGCGCTACCAACGCGAAAACGACTCCTCGGCGTTGCGGCCCGACATGACGAATCTCGAGTATCGCTACTATCGCGACTCTTGGGATCTGCTGCCGGACTTCAGCTTATTGAAGCCGGAGTCGATCGGCGCGTTGCCCCTCGGATATTTCGACTTAAGCCCGGCGACGCGGGAGTTGGCTTTCGGCTTCGTGTTCACCGGAGTGCTCAATGTGCCGGCCGACGGCGAATACACGTTCGAGCTCGACTCCGACGACGGCAGCCGCCTTGTCGTCGATGGGCAGCTTGTGGCCGAATACGATGGCATCCACGGCCTGGGCACGCCGCGCGTCGCCGCCATGAAACTCAAGAAAGGCGCCGCGCCGATCGAGCTCGCTTACTTCCAGCGCGTCGGCGGACTGGGGCTTGCCGTCAATTGGTCCGGTCCCGGCTTCAAGCAGCGTCCGCTCTCGCGGCTCGCGGAATCGAAACGACCGCGCAAGAATCGCGACATTCGCGACCTCGTGAATCGACACGGCGAGGAGATCTTCGGCCAAGAGGACACCAGAAAATACAAAGCGCTGCTCAAGAAGCTCGACCGGCTCAACGGCGAGAAGGTTCCGAACGATTACGCCTTCGCGGCTCGCGAGGCGACGGCGAATCCCGAGGCGATGTTCGTGATGCAGCGCGGCAATCCGCATTCGCCTGGCGAGCGAGTCGAGCCGGGCTTTCCGGCCGTATTGGGCGGCGGAGGCGTTCGCCCGCCCGCGCCCGAAGCCGCCAATCGCACCAGCCAGCGCCGCTTGCAATTGGCCGACTGGCTCGCCTCGCCCGACAACAAACTCACCAGCCGAGTGATGGCCAATCGCGTGTGGCAGCATCATTTCGGCCGCGGCATCGTGCGGTCGTCGAACAACTTCGGAAACCTTGGAACTCCGCCGACTCATCCCGAACTGCTCGACTATTTGGCCAGCGAACTGGTGCGCGGCGGCTGGCGGCTCAAACCGCTTCACAGGCTGATTATGCTTTCGAGCGCCTATCGCATGTCATCTCGCCCGAGCGAGGCGGCGCTGGCGGCCGATCCGGCAAACGATCTTTTCTCGCATTTCGACATGCGGCGGCTCAGCGCCGAGGAAGCTCGGGATTCGATCCTCGCCGTCGATGGCCAATTGAATCTCAAGATGCATGGCCCGAGCATTTATCCCGAGATCTCGCGCGAGGTGCTGGCCACGCAGTCGCAACCGGGCCTGAACTGGGGCAAGTCGTCGCCCGAGGAGCAGTCGCGGCGGAGCGTTTATATTTTCGTGAAGCGTTCGCTGATCACGCCGCTGCTCTCGACGCTCGACTTCCCCGAGACCGACACCAGTTGCGAAGCCCGCTTCTGCACCACGCAGCCCGGCCAAGCGCTCACGATGCTCAACAGCCAATTTCTGAACGACGCCGCGGCCGAGTTTGCCAAGCGGCTCCAGCGGGAGGCGGGCGACGATCCGACGGCGCGAATCACGCTCGCCGCGCGGCTAGCGCTCGAATCGGCCCGCGCGGCCCGAAGAAATCGAGCGGGCCCGCGCGTTTTTGCAAACACTGCAAGCAAAATTCGGGCTCGACGAACCCGACGCCTGGAAGAGCTACTGCCTGACGATGCTGAACCGCAACGAGTTTATGTATCTCGACTGATTCTTTTCGCCGGCGCGGGTCAAACAGCCGGCGAACGTCACATTCATTCCCGAGGGGAGTTCCGACCATGAGCGACAAGCGCGGATCGTTCTGCCACCGCACCCGGCGCGAGTTTTTGTGGGAAGCCGGCGGGGCCTTTACCTCGGTGGCCATGACCGGCCTCTTGAGCGCCGACGGCTTCTTCGGCCGCGCGGCCCGCGGCGCCGAATCATCGGCCGCGGCGCGCCCGATCGCCAATCCGCTCGCGGCCAAGCCGGCGCATTTTCCGGGCAAGGCCAAGAGCGTGATCTTCCTTTTCATGTATGGCGGGCCGAGCCATGTCGACACCTTCGACTACAAACCCAAGCTCTATGAACTCGATGGCCAAACGATTCCGGTGAAAACCAAAGGCCGCGGCGGCTCGAAGGACCAGGGCCGGGTCGTGGGCCCCAAGTGGAAGTTCAAACAATATGGCCAAAGTGGAACCTGGGTCTCCGATCTCTTCCCGCACCTGGCTACCTGCATCGACGACATCGCGCTCATCAAGTCGATGACCGCCGATTCGCCGATCCACGGCTCGGCCATGCTGCAAATGAATAGCGGCAAGATTCTCAGTGGCAGCCCCTGTCTCGGCTCCTGGGTCAACTACGGCATGGGCAGCGTGAATGAAAACCTGCCCGGCTTCGTGGTGATGCTCGATCCGACCGGCGGCCCCATCAGCGGGGCCAAGAACTGGTCGAGCGGCTACATGCCCGCGACCTATCAAGGAACCGTGCTCCGCGCCGCGGGAACTCCGATTCTCGACTTGAACCTGCCGCCCAACGTGACGCGAGAAATGCAGCGGACCATGCTCGACGAACTAGCCGCGGCCAATGGCGAGCACCTGGCCAACCGCGGCGACAATCTCGACCTGGCAAGCCGCGTGGCCAGCTATGAGCTCGCCTTCAAGATGCAGCAGCATTGCCCGGAAGCGGTCGACATGAGCCAAGAGACCGCCGAAACGCTGTCGCTCTACGGCATCGACGAAGACCGCACCGCAGACTTCGGCCGCCGCTGCCTCCTGGCCCGGCGATTGGTCGAGCGGGGCGTGCGGTTCATTCAACTCTATGCCGGCGGCGCCCACAACGACGACAATTGGGACGCCCACGGAGATCTGTTCAAGAACCACAACTTCCACGCCGGCCGCACCGACAAGTGCATCGCCGGCCTGATTAAAGACCTCAAGCGGCGCGGCTTGTTCGACGAGACCCTGCTGGTCTGGGGCGGTGAGTTCGGCCGCCAGCCCACGGCCGAATACGCCGAAGGAACCGGCCGCGACCACAACGCCTATGGCTTCACGATGTGGATGGCCGGCGGCGGTATTCGGGGCGGGGTGAGCGTGGGCGAGACCGACGAGCTCGGCGCCGCCGCCGTGACCGATCCCTTCCATGTGAAACATTTGCACGCCACGGTGCTCAACCAGATGGGCTTCGACCCAAACCGCCTGTCGTATTTCTATAGCGGTCTGAATCAAAAACTGGTCGGAGTGGAACACGTCGACCCGATCCGGCAGATCATCGCCTGACGATCGCGCGGACCGATTGCGTCGTGAGCGCAAGAATTCCCGAGCGCGACAATCTTCATCCCCCGAGCGCGACAATCTTCACAAGCCTAACGCGCCAGCGAAGGATTCTTCTTAATCCCGGCCGGAGCAAGCCTTCGCTCGCGATTCAGGCTTATCAGCTTGTTAAATATTTCAACAGGCTGTTGGATTCCGCCGCCGTTTCCGCCCCGACGCTGGGCGGGCGCGAATCAGCGCTCGTCGACGGATTTGACTCGGGCAAATAGGGCCGGCCATAATGCTTTTCTGGCTAGGTTTTTTCGTTCGTTTTTGGCGGTGTTCCACGCCGATGCCCATGCAAGACCCGCAAAGCCTGAATCCTTATCAGGCGCCTCGAACCGTCGACCGTCCCATGTCGGTCGAAACCTCCGAGCAGGTCTATCGAGACGGCGACGTGCTCGTTGCGCGGAAAGGGGCCATACTCCCCGGGCGGTGCGTTCGATGCAACGAAGAGGTCGGCGAACGCCGGCTCAAACGAAAGTATAGTTGGCATTCACCCTACTGGTTTCTGTTGTTGTTGATCGGACCCGGATTGCTGATCTATTTGGTCGTGGCATTGCTGGTGCGCAAAACCGGCTCACTCGAGATCGGCGTCTGCCCGAGACATCGCTCGCTACGTCGTTGGGGGATTCTCATCGCGTGGCTCTCGCCGCTGGCGGCCGGCGCGGTGTTCATCGCGGCGGCGGCGTTCAGCGCGAAACCGGGAGATGATTGGCTGTTTCTGTCGTTCCTCGTCGGGGGTCTCGTTCTATTGTCGGGATTGGCCATCGGAATGCGGATGTCGCAGGTGCTCGGGATCAAACGAATCGACGCCCGATACATTCTGGCTGACCAAGGCGCATCCGGCCTTTCTGGCCGACCTACCGGACTTTCCCGGGAAATAAGCCCGGTTTGGCGCCAAGGACGGCGGGCGATGGCGTGGCCGTCGCGTCGCTCAGACGGCGCGAAGTTGCTCTTCCACTCGGCGGACGGCTTCGTCGAGCGTCCAATTGCGGTCGGCCAGCCCGAGCGATTCGCCGCGCGAGATCAAGATGTCGATCTTCTTTTGCGCCGAGATCACCGTGCTATGGCTGCGGCGGCCGAAGTGTTGACCGATTTCGCTGAGGGCGCTTTGCGTGTGTTTTCGGGCCAGCCACATCGCGAGCATGCGCGGATGGCTCACGCCCTTGGTCTTGCCGCTCGATTGCAGGCTCTCGGCTTCGAGCCCAAACACTTCGCACACTGCCCGCTCGATATCGGCCAGCCGCACGGCCCGGCCCGGCTGTTGCACTAGCTCGGCGAGCGTTTCCTCGGCCAGCCCGCGCGAGATGGGCCGATTGTGGGCGAGACTCGCGGCATGCAACCGCTTGAGGGCGCCGGCCAGTTCGCGGCTTTGCGTCGTGAGCCGCTGGGCAATGTACACTCGCACTTCCTCGGGCGCCGCGACACCCAGCTCCTCGGCCAATCGGCTCACGATTCCCAGCCGGGTCGCATATTCCGGCGGTTCGAGGCGGCAGATCACCCCGCCCTGCAAGCGAGCCGAAATCTCGGGCCCCAGCGCCTTGATCGCCGCGGGCGAACGATCGGCCGCGAGCACGATCTGGGCGCCGGTTCGCAGCAGGGTGTCGATCGTGTGCCAAAGCTCGCCGAGCGTGACTTTCTTGCCGGCGAAGAACTGGATGTCATCGATCGCCAGGAGCGACACATCGCGATACTTCCGCCGAAAGCTGGGCACGCCGCTGCCATGGAGCGCTTCGAGAAACTGGCTCGTGAACTGCTCGGCCGAGAGATACACCGCCGTGCCCCGCCGCCGCTGACGATGGCCGACGATCATGCCCTCGATCAAATGCGTCTTGCCCACGCCGGTCGGCCCATGCAGCACCAAGGGAGAAAACGCGCCAGGCCGCTCGAGCGCCATCTCCACGCTCTTGGCCGCAATCCGATTCGAATCGCCCACGACAAATGATTCGAGCGTGTATAGTCGCCGCCGCGGCCGCGCGGGCGGATCGAGATTCGATCGGCCGCGAAGCTCGGGATCGACCTCGGGCCGGGCAATCCTCCCCGCGTCGCCGAGCGCGCGAGCCGCAACAGCCGACACCGCGAACGCCGCCGGCTTGCCGCCCGCCACGCCGGACGCGCTCAAGGTGCCCGGAGCGCTCAAGGTGCCCGGAGCGCTCGAGGCAACTTGCGAATTCATTGCCAACACCGGAGTGCCGACCGGGCGGCCTTCGGCGGGGGACAAGGCATGATTGCCGCCACGGGCGGCCACATTTGCCGCTGGAGCAACACTCGCAAGTGAGGCGAAGCTCACAGACAAGGCAGCGCCAGCAGTCGAGGCGGTTTGGGCAATTGGCGATCGTTCGGCACGCGGACGCGGTTTCTCCGGCCGGGCGGCATAGTTCTCGTCGATGCGAAATTCCAAGCTCATCGTTCGTCCAAAAACGTGTTGGCAGGTCGCATGGAGATCGCGGCAGAATCTCGATCGCAATCGATCTTGCGAGAACTTGTTCGGCGTCGTGATCGACAATACGTTGTCGTCGACCGCCAGCCGCACACTCTCGCCAAACCAGACTTCATATCGGTCTTGGCCAAGCTGAAGCGCCAATGCGGTTCGCAAGGCGGTCACGATTTCCGTATCGTTTTGGGTCACGAGCTGACCGACCTCGGCGCGCAGCCCGAGCCACGAATATACACCATGCGGAGCGCCAGATGTATGTTTTTCATCGCCCCGAGCAAGGCGACGCGCGGCCAGAATGAACGCGTAAGCTTCGACGGCCGACGCCGTCAGGGAATGATTGGTTGCCACCACGAAGAAGACGATTCTACGAGTGCTAGCAGGGGTGTCAAATCGCCGTGAGCCCGACCCACGCCGGTTTTTCACTCGCCACTTTTCCTCGCCGCCGGGTAGCCAAAAAACGCGAGCGGAATGCAAGTTTTCTTACGATTCGGGTGCCCCCGGCCAGCGGGCGCCGTCGTGGAAAATCTGTTTGGTTTGAATGAGAACTCCGTTGCGGAGGGCCGTGCCCCCTGCTTCAACGTCTTATGGAACAACGACTTGGAAATTCGTGCGCGACGTTTCTCGTCGGCTCTCTTGACACGCCTCGCGGGAAAGAATTCTTCGCCCGCGCGGGCGACCTACCCGCGCTCGGGTGATTGGGCCGCGGGGCCACCTGTCAAGACCCGCAGCAGCACCACCCGGCGATCCCAAGCAAACAGCCCCGCTTGTTGGTACATCGCCACCGCCGGTCGGTTGGCCGCGTCGACCGCCAGCACCAGTCGCTCCCGCCCCGCGCGCTGCGCCTCCCACTGGGCATGGCGAGCGATCTTGGCGCCCCAGCCGCGGCCACGCGCCTCGGGCACGAGCCCCATATAGACCAGCTCCCACTGGTTCGACTCCGGATGGTCGGCCAAAAGCAGGCAGCCGATGTCGCGCTGGGAGTGACGCACGATCCACCATCGCTCGCGGAAAAGCCGCCGATCGTCTGATAGCCGCGCAGTACCTCCTCGGCCGGGCGCACATGGTTCAATCGCGGGCAATCGAGCGTGCCTTGATAGGTGCGTTCGACGATCGTCGCCAGCCGGGCGTCATCTTCGACCCGCGGTCAAGAATTCGAGTTCCCGCGCCGGCGATTCGACGCCCATGGGAAACACGCGGGCGAGCGACACCAAATACAGCAAATCGCAGGCATGTTCGAAGCCCGCGGCGACAAACCGCGCGATCTCGCCCTCGGCCGCCGCTTCGAGCAGCGCTTCCAGCAGCGCCGCCCCGCGCGAGCGGGCATCGTCGGCCACGGCCCGGAGCAGCGCCACGGCCACGGTCGACTGCCGATCGTCGACCACCTGGGGCGAAGAGCAGACGACCGCCCCGCCCAATTGCCATTCGACCCACGCCGCGCCCAAAAGCCAGCCGCCCTCGCGGGCGACAAAGAGCTCCGGCCCTGGCGATTCGCCGCCGGCGCGCGGAGCGCCGCAAGGAGCCGCTGCTGGCCGGCCCGGCGATCTTCCTCGGGCCGATTCCGCAGGGCCAGCCGCGTGGCCGCGTCGAGCATCGGCTCGCCGGGCGCCACGATCCGCACGATCGTCGCCGAAGCATTGGTTTCCATGACCGCCAAGATACCGGAAATTTGTTGCAACCGTCACATCTTGCGCGTGTGATTCGAGCGGCGCGACCTATAATAAAGTATCGGATCGCGGCGCCGGTTGGGCTCAACCGGGGGCGAGTATTGCCTGTCGCTTCGGCCCGCCCTGCAATCCGTGATTTCAAAAGCCGCCCATTCGCTGGTTGAACCCTTGAACCAGGAGGTCTCGCGCGATGACACGTCTTTCCCATACCCGGTCGGCCGCCGTTGCCCTCGCGACCCTGGGGCTTTACCACGCGATCGTCGGTCCGCGGTGGGCCCAGGCCCAAGTGCTCCAGCAGGTCGAACAAGATGTGCGTCGCCAAGCCGGAGCCGCAAGCGGCGCCAGCCCCAAACTCGATCCCCTGGGTTTACCCGAAACACCGGCCGAACCTCCCGGTTATCTGGGCCTGTTTGCCAGCGAACAAAAAACCCAAGGCCGCGGTCTACGGATATTGGAAGTGCTCAAGGGCGGTCCGGCCGAGAAGGCTGGCCTCGCCGCGAGCGACCTGATCGTGGCGATCAATGGCAAGATGGTGCGCTCGCTCGACGACATGGCTCAAACGCTCGAGCCGCTCGGCGCCGGTCGCAAGGTCGACTTTCAGGTCGAACGCGCGGGCGTGCCGCTGCAAATGAGCGTGACGCTCGGAGTTCGCCCCGCGTCCGATGCCCGCTCGCCGCGGTTTGGGCGTCAGGCCGAGTTGCCCGCGCCTTCGGACCCGGCGTCGCCCGCTGGCGGCGGCATTGCCGCGCCACCCCTCGCGCCGGGCGGCGCCACGGCCGGCGGGCCGCTGCTCGGAGTGCGCACCGTGACGCTCGATGGCGAGCGTCGCGGACTGTTCAAGATTTCCGCGTCGACCTTTGGCGCGCTTGTCACCTCGGTCGTGAGCGGTTCGGCGGCCGACAGGATCGGCGTGCGGCCGGGAATGCTCATCACCTCGTTCAATGGACAACCGGTCGATGGCCCGCCGACCTTGGCCGGCTTGGTGCGCGCCGTCGGGCCCGAACCAGCAAGTGGAGGTGGGGTTTATCGATCAAAACGGTGAATTGCACCGCCAGATGACCATCACCGGCGGCGGCCCGCCGGCCGATCCCAACGCGGCGATGATTCCGCACACATCGCTGAACCCGAACGGCGACATGCCCTCGGAGATCGGCCTGCCGCAAGAGATTCCGCCGGGCCCGGGCATGTACATCCCCCCGGGCGCGAGCGAACGCCAGGCGCAGATCGACGCTTTGCGCGAACGGGTGGACACCCTCGAAGCGCGCATCAAAAAGCTGGAAGCGGCGCTCGATGCTCAGCCGAAAAAGCCGGAGGCGTCGCTGCAATAAGACGAGCCGGATCGCGAAGTGTTGTAAGGCCGCGCAGCCATGCATAGAATTTTGAGGGAGTACGGTCCTCCGAGCTATGCGCGCTTTCAGGGTCGAGCTATTGATTTACAACAACACGGCGCCGGAACATCTTCGTTTCTTCGCTAATCGCAAGGCCGAATTGCCTCATGCCTTCGAAGTCGCTTGATCTTTGGAGAACCACGCGGAGCGACACGCTTGATGAAATAGTAGCCGCGCATCGGAGCGTTGGGGGCCAAGACCGCGGGAGACGATTTGCGACCCAGCAAATCAATTGCGCCTACACGAAGTTGCTTTCCTCGCAGTTCCAAGGGTTTTGCCGGGATCTCCATTCGGAATGCGCGGACTATTTGCGCGGGGAGTACCCAATTCGCTTATGAGAACCACCGTCCGCAACCTCATGGTCCTCGGCCGGAAACTAGACGCCGGAAATCCGTCGCCATCGAACATCGGATCGGATTTTGCTCGGTTCGGTGTTGCGTTCTGGGACGAAATCAAGAGTCGAGATCAGCGGAACGAAATACGGCTCGGCCAGCTCGAACAACTCAACAATTGAAGAAACGCGATCGCGCACCAAGATTTCGACCGCGGGTCGCTCGGCGGTTCCACGAAATTGAGACTCTCACGAGTGAAAGAGTGGCGACGAGTTTGCGATCTCCTTGCCGTCAGCTTCGACGACGTGATGCGCGCGTATTTGCTTTCCGTAATGAACGTATCGCCCTGGTAAGGAGATGGCCATGAGCACCACGCCCGGAGATCGTCCATTCCACGTTGGCGACCATGTGAACGTGGCCTTGGGAAATCGAACCTTAAGAGGGAAAATCATCGAGCCGGAACACCCGACTTCTTGCTTGAATCCGTCCGCTCAGAAGCGTGTCAGCTTGAGGTCGACTTCGAAGTTTGCTCGGGCATCGCTCGCGCGAACGACGCTCGCGGTGCGAATGCGCAGCTCGCTGTGAATTTGGTTATTCCACTTCACCGCGTACATCACCGTGCCGGGCTCGTCGCTCGCGCACTGCCGCATGCCGAACTTCTGGGTCACAAGCCGCACCAAGCGGCGCGGGTCGCCGGTGGCGCCCTGGAAATTGATCTTCGCCACATGTTGGCTGCGATCGAAGTAATACGAGAGCGAGCCGGCCAAGTCGTCGAGCGCGGCGCCGCTCACCAAGGGCACGCGATACCCTTGATAATCGAGCTCGGCCAAGCTCGCCGATACCCGCGGCCAGTGGCCCATGACCCAGGCCGGCGTGACATTGAAATTAATCACTTGATCGAGAGCCATGCTCGGATCGTGGCTCGGCGCCACGCCGCCGGGTGATTCGACCAAGCGCGAATTGGCGGCTGACGTCGGCTCCGGGTTCGCGCCGACAGGCGGGGGCGCCAGCGAGGCGAGCGGCTCCCGGGTCCGCGACGCGCCCGACGGGCGAGCGCCCAGCGATTCGGAACCGGCGCTGGCTTCCACGGCCGGATGCTTGCCGCGGAATTCAGTGCTCATCACATACGGCAGCGCCACCGCGGCGCCGAGCATGGTGGACAAAAAGAGCGGGCGAGTAATCATGGCTGGCGGCCCCGATGCTTGGCGAAAACTCGTCGACGACGAACACGAAACTCTCGCCGAGACGGCCGATCCGGGCCGTGTCGCTTTGCATCGGCGCGCCGGGGCGCGGGCATCAGCCCGCGCCGGGCGGCGCGGAACAAACCGTGAGCGTCGATTAAACGCCCTGGGCGCTTTGGCCGCTAAAGCGGATCGAATCGATCGGCGGCGCGGCAGGCTGCCAGGGCCGGGGGCGTCACCGAAAACGCCACGCGACCACGGCCGCGACCACCCCAACCAGCGCCACCGCCAGCCACAGCCACCGCTCGCGGCTAGGCGCCCAGGGGCGCGCGGCGTTGCCGCCGGCGGCCAGTTCGGCCGGAGCATTGGCCGGAGTGCCGGCCAAGAGCGCGGCGGCATATTCTTCGTCGGAGTAATAAGCGGCCCGTTCGTTGACCCATTCCACGCCGAGCGTGACAAGCATATGTTCGGCTTTCTCCGGCGGGCAGCGGCGCCGGAGCCCTCGCAGGTAGGTTTGAAAGCGAGTATCTTGGCGGGCCTCGGCGATCGTTTCCCAATCGCGCAGCATATGGTAGGCGTTGTGATCGAGCACGCGCTGCCGGCAAGCCGCCGCGATTTGGGCGAGGCCCATCTCATCGGCCGTGACCGCCGCCAGGATCAACATTCGGTCGCGCACCATCGGCTGACGTCGTAGTGTGCTGGCCCGCGCCAGATGCAGATACATTCCCAACATTCGATCCGCGGTTGACATCGCCGATTGTGAAATCCGGATGAATGGAAACGCGGGGCCAATCCGTTTATCATCGGTCCGGCGCATGCCGACGCAAGGGGTCGGCGTGCGCCGTGGAGCTTTCTTGCCTCGCATTTCGCGCGTGGAGCGCCCCGTGTTTTTCGGTCCTCGCCCATGACATCGCCCATGATCGAAGACTACCGTTGGCTCACGAGCCCCGCGGCCGGCGCCCCGCTGGCCGACGCCGCGCTCGGCCCGCTGGGCTCGGTGGCGCTCGTCGCCCGGCTGCGCAAAACGCTCTCGCCGGAGCGCGCGGCGCTAGTCGCCGAGCAAGCCGCGCTGCGGCGCCGGGCCACGGCCAAGTTTCCGCTCGCGGAGCGCATGTTCTTCACCGCCCGCGCGCTCGAGCAAGCCACCGATGCCCTGGTCGCCGCCCACAAGGCCGAACGCTTTCCGCCGGACGCCCGAATCGTGGACTTTTGCTGCGGGATTGGCGGGGATCTGATGGCGATTGCCGCGCGTGGGCGGGCCTTGGGCATCGATCGCGATCCGGAAATGGTTGCCTTGGCCGAGGCGAATCTCGCGCTCGCCGCGACGCCGGGCGCCCTATCGTCTTCAGCGATCACCGGCTCGCGCGTGTCGGCCGCGAACGTGTCGCCGGATTGTGTTCGCGCGGCCGACTTTTGGCATATCGATCCCGACCGGCGGACGCGCGGAGCGCGCACCTCGCAAGCGGAGCTGGGCGAGCCCGGCCCGGCAATGATCGAATCGCTGCTCGCGGCGAATCCGCAGGGAGCGGTCAAGCTGGCGCCGGCGGCCCGAGCGCCCGCGGATTGGGCCACGCGGGCCGAGCTCGAATGGATCAGCCGCGGCGGCGAATGCCGGCAACTGGTTGCCTGGTTTGCGCGCTCGCCAAGTCGCCAGGCGAGCGCCGAGCCACGGTGATTCGCGCCGCGGGTGGAGAAACACGGATGCGTTCGCTTGTCGGCGCGGGGGAGTCGCCCGCGGATGTCGCCGACGCGATCGGTCCCTTTGTTTTCGAGCCCGACGCCGCCGTGCTCGCCGCCGATCTGGGCGGGGCGCTCGCGCGGGAACATGGCCTGGAATCGCTCGTGCCGGGCGGGGCGTATCTCACGGGCCCGAGCCCGGTGAGCGATTTGGCGCTGGCTTGTTTCGCCGTTGAAGCCGCGGCGCCCTTCCACGCGCGGCGCGTGAAATCGCTACTTGCCGAACGCGGCATCGGGCGGCTCGAGGTGAAGCAGCGTGGCACGGACCTCGACCCGGCAGGCATTGCCCGGCAGTTGGCCACGCGCGGCGAGGGGCGGGCGACCCTGCTCCTGGCGCGACTTGGCCGGCAGGTGATGGCGATCATCGCGCGGCGGTTGCCGTGAGGGGTCTAGCGCGTCGGACAACGCGCTTGGCGCGACAATTCAGCGCTGCTTGGTCGCGGGGCGCTTGGCGGTATTGGCGTCGGCGGCCGGCAACGGTTTTTCTGTCAGGCGCATTAGGTAGTGCATGCTGCTGCCCGCCCCGGCGCAGCCGATCACGCGGCGATCGAGATCGAGTTGCTGACCCACGACGCGCCCGTTGGCGATATCGAATTTCAGCTCGCCGGCCGTGAGCCGCTGCACGAGTTGGGCTTCGATCGTCGCGTCGTTGATCGGAGTGAGCACCTGGGTTTCGATTTGAATCGTGGCCACATCAGCGATCACTTTCTCGAGCGTGAAATGCTGCTGGGTGTGAATCTTGCGGGTCTGGCCGCCGGTGACGAGCACATCGACTTCGAGAGGCGCGGTCCACACATGGCCCAGCGGGACGGGACCCTTGGGCAAGGGAATCGTGATCGGCGGACTCTGCATGTCGGGCTGCGGATGCTTCTCCTCGCGCTTAAGCACGGCCCCGCCGTGGTCCATCGTGATCACGGTCAGCGGCACTCCCACGGCGGCGGCCACGGCCTCATAGCCCGGCGGCGCCTTGGCGTCGGTCTGACTGTTGTAAGTCACTTCGGCATGGCCCTGGGTGCGCTGCCACATATCGACGCTTTCGACGGCATGGACAAACGTGATATGGTCGGGGGTCGCTTCCGTGACTTTCCACGCCTTGACGCTTTTGGTTCGCATCTCGGCGGTCTGGCTCGTGTCTTTGATCGTGTTTTCGATCGTGGCCCGATGCACCACTTCGCTGCGCAGGACCTCGCCTAGGCGGAATTTGTATTTCAGTTCGTAGCGCGCCGAGTCGGACTTGCCATCGGCGGCGGCCTCTTTGATGGCTTGGTCGGCGGTCGAAAGTCGCGACAGGGCCGCGGCGCGCGCCGCGGCGGCTTGGGCGGCGGGCGATTGAGCGGCGGTCGATCGGGGCGCCGAGAGCGCTGGAGCGTCGACCGCGATCGCGGAGCGCATCGCGAGCGTGCCGACGGCCAAGGCAAAGACAAGAAGAACCGCGACGCTCGATCGTGTCACCATCTGCTCGCATCCTTTCGAGGTGGCGCAAGTGCCTGTTTTGATCTTCGGCCGCGCTTTTTCGCGTTTACCGCGGCGACTCGCCGTTGAAGCGGAGTTGGCCGCCCCAGCCCAGTTTGTCGCGCAGCGTGCGATAATAGCTGTGGTCCGGCGACTTGACCAAGCCGAAAGCCACATCGGCCCGGCGGACCAGCACCCGATCGCCGATCTCGACGAGCGACATCGTCTTGCCATCGCACACCAGCGTCGTGCCGGGATGCGGGCGGCGGACGCGCAACTCGTAAACCCGATCGGCCGTGTCCACCACCGGCCGATTGGTCAGTGTGTGGGGACTGATCGGCGAGATGACGACGGCCTGCAGGTTCTTGCGCAAGATCGGACCGCCGGCCGAAAGGTTGTGGGCCGTCGATCCGACCGGAGTGCTGACGATCAAACCGTCGCAACTATAGGTAGTGGCCAATTCCGCGTCAACGTAAAGATCGATCTCGAGCACGGCGAACGGTGGCCCGGCAAAGATGGCGACTTCGTTGAGCCCCAACTGCTGGCGCCAGATTGTCTCGCCGCGCATCAGGCGGCAATCGAGCATCAGATGCTCGACCACCGGCAGCTCGAGTGTGGCGATCGCCGGCAGATGGGCGAGAAAATCGGCGGGCGAAAGATCGGCCAAAAACCCCAACCGTCCCAGATTCACGCCCACCACCGGGCGCTGGCGCCGGCCCATGAGATGCGAGGCTCGCAGAATCGAGCCATCGCCGCCGACGACGATCGCCAGCTCGAATTCCACGTTTTCCAGGCTGCCGGCGCTGTCGAGATCGACGAGCTCGATGTTCAAATATTCGGCCGCGAGCGTCGCCAGACGGCGGGCCTCGTCGACGATTTCGCGGCGCTCGCCGGAACTGAGCAGCACGGCGCCGGCTTGGGTGTGGCGGAATTCATGACGCCGCCTTGGGTTCTGGGGGCGCCGGCGGGAGACCAGCGGTAGACATCGCCTTCGACATGATACCAGCCGGATTCCTCGCCGATGAGCCGTCCATCGTATTCGAACTCGGCGCCGGCGGCATGCCACTCGCCGGCGAGCGGGCCGCCCAGACAAAGCCGCGCGCGGCGGAACAAGTCTCTCAGTGCTTTGGAGGCGGCGGATGCCATTTTTTTCGACTCAGGTCCTCGAATCTCGGCGTGGCCGGGATTGTTATCGTGCTCGGTGGCGATGATTGCTAAATGGAGATCAGTCCCGACGCCATCGCGAAGTACTCGAATTTCACCGGCGGTGGCTTCAACCAAGAGGCTGCCGACCAAAGCGCCTGGCAGGGCCAAAACATGATCGGCCGAGATTATCGCTTTTCGATATACGGAGATTCCTTCCTCACCGCTCTTTCGATTTAGTTTGAAATTGGCGGTCGTAACGTCGGCGGCGTCGATCCAAGGCCGACCGGGCGGAATCCGTCGATAGAGTATTTCGTCGTCCGGAATCTGGTCGGCGCACACGATCGCTGCCTCGGACGCAAGCCGGCCGTTTCACTGGAAATCGAGATAGGACAATATGGGGTTGATAGGTTCCCCCAAGCGAATTTCGCCCACCGCATTTTTCCTGGTCCGCCGGTTTTCGAAAAAATACTCGGCAGTGGATTCATCGATCAACTCGATTTCGAAGTAGCGATCCACCTTTTCCCAGGCGAACTGGACCCCGCCACTCGGCGTGGGGCTAATCGATGGCGACGCGAGGCGAGGTTCGCGTAACGCAATCTCCATGATCAGCCGCTCGGCGTTGGCAACGATCCCGCGAAGAGGGGCCGCGGCGCCGTTCGAGTCCCAGCCATCGGCGAGTTGTTCAATCGCCTGAAACCGGCTGCGAAGGCCAAAAAACCACGATGGAAGCTGGAGTTCTTGATATGTCGAGAAACGCAGTGGTTCGTTGTTGCGAGAGATATTCGCACGTTCCTCGTCATAGGCCACCACGGCCGAGTCTTCGAGCGCTAATGAGGTCATTGAACTTTTCTCCAACGCCGGTGGGCCGCGGGCGTCGTCAGCGAATCGAATCCGCGGACGATCCACTCATGCCCCAGGTCGAGCCACTCGAACGCCTTTTCAATTTTAGCATGCGGCGAAGCGCTGCGAGCGGTGAGTTCGAACCGAACAATGTCTCGCTGATCGGCGCGCCGCTGGGCCCGGACAATGTGAGCATGCAGTCGGCCCGCGCGATCGGGCATGAGAAACGACATTTGAATCAAGGAACTCTCGACCGGCGGCAGCCATGAATCGCCGGTGTTCCGCCAATTCGTAAACGTGTTTTCCGCGATTTCCGCGAAAGATTGGTCGCCGTCGGGCTCGATGTGGTTCACATAGCTGATAAAGCATGTCGAGGGTTGCGGCGGCGGAATCTCCATTTTCTCGAAAAACTCTCTCAGCGAGTTCCAATGTGAAAGGAAATCCTCGCGGCGCCGCGAATACGCGACATAGTCCTCGTCGCGTTCCAGGCCCGGGGTCCAGGCTGCAATGATCGCGTTCGATTGAATTTGAAGCGTATGCTTGCCGTCGACGGTCTTGCCGCTGAACCGCGGTCCGGGGATGCCCGACGTCCAGCGAATGATCGGCGTCGAAGTTATCGGCGCGGCCGCGAATTGTTCTTGAAATTCCGGGAGTGGCGGCGCCTCTTCAACGCGCGGAAACCGATCGACCAGAAAGCGGTCCACAAAACGAACCCGGCGCACAAGATCGAAACTGGGAGCGTCAAAAAAAATCCCCATGATCGTATCCACGACCGGAGGACTTTGGAAACGCGGCAACGGGTTTGAATCCATCGACATGCGACCCACTTGAAATTGCAATGCGTGGGAACGGCCAGAATCTCGCGGCGGACCAGGAAACGAAAAACCCCGCGATCGAAGCCCTGTCGACGCCATCAATATAGATTGGCGCGAGGCGCCGAACAACATGGCTCCTGACGACAAAGCAAGTCGCGACACTGTCGCGACTTGCTTTTTATGATACCCGCCGCCGGGCGCCGACCACCGCGCGGTTCGATTTGGCGGCCAGTTCGCGGCATTTGCGGGCGATGCCGGCGGCGTCGAGTCCCAGGTCGGCCAGCAGTTCGCCCCGCTCGCCATGCTCCACGAAATGATCGCCCACGCCCAAACGGCGAACATGGGCCGTCGAGAGCCCGGCGTCGCTGGCGGCTTCGAGCACCGCGCCGCCAAAACCGCCAGCCAAGGCGCCCTCTTCCACCGTAATCACAAACGGCGCGTTTTCCACCGCCTTCAGCAAAGTTTCGGTGTCGAGCGGGCGAACGAAGCGGGCATTGATCACCCCCACGTCGAGCCCTTCCTCGCGCAGCTCGGCCGCGGCCTTGAGGCAATTGGTGAGCAATGTGCCGCAGGCGATGAGCACGCCATCTTGCCCCCAATCGAGCACTTCGGCCCGGCCGAGCTCGATCGGGGCCCGCTCGCGGTCGAGCGTTTCGGCCGCGGCTTTGGGATAACGAATCGAGACCGGAGAATCGTGGCTCAAGGCAAAGTCCAAGAGCGCGGCGAGGTCCCAAGCATCGCCCGGCGCGGTGACCACGATATTGGGAAACACGCGCATGTAGCCGAGGTCGAACATGCCGTGATGCGTGGGCCCGTCGGCCCCGGCGATGCCACCGCGATCGAGCATCATCGTCACCGGCAGATTTTGGAGCGACACCTCTTGGAAAATTTGGTCGAAGCTCCGCTGCAGGAAAGTGCTGTAGATATCCACGATCGGCCGCATGCCGGCCTTGGCTTGCCCGGCGGCAAAAGCCACGGCGTGCGACTCGCAAATGCCGACATCGAAGAATCGATCGGGAAACGATTCCCGCACTCGCTCGAGTTTATTGCCTTGGCACATGGCGGCCGTCAGCGTGGTGACGCGCGGGTTGCGAGTCATTTGCTCGTGGATCGCGCCGCTGGCCACGTCGGTATACGCGCGGCTCGACGACTTTTGCAGCGGAATCACCGCTTCGTCTTCGCAGGTAAACGGCCCCGGCGCGTGGAAATACACCGGATCGGCCGCGGCGGGCTTGAAACCGTGGCCTTTTTCGGTGAACACATGCAGAAGCGTCGGGCCTTCAAGGTCCTTGACCATGGCCAAATACTTCCGCAACTGGCCGATATTGTGGCCATCGACCGGACCGATATAGCGGAAACCGAGCTCCTCGAACAACATGCCGCCGTGCAGCCCGGCTTTGACGCCCTCCTTGATCTGGGCCAAGAACCGCTCGGCCGGGTCGCCCAACACCGGCACTCGGTTGAGCACCTTGAGAATCTCTTGCTTCAAGCCGGTGTAGAAGGTGTTGGTTCGCAGGCGATCCATATATTCGGCCACGCCGCCCACGCGCGGACAGATCGACATTTGATTGTCATTGAGAATCACGAGCAGCGGCTGCGCAGCCCGGCGGCATTGTTCATGGCCTCGAACACGATGCCCGAGGGAAAAGCGCCGTCGCCGATCACGGCCACCGAGCGTCGCTGCTTTTCGCCCATCAGATCATCGCCGCTCTTCAGACCCAGGGCGGTCGACACACTCGAACCCGCGTGTCCGGTGACGAAGAGGTCGTAGTCGCTTTCCACCGGGTTCGGGTAGCCCATCAGGCCGCCCTTGGTGCGAATGGTGCCGAACTCGTGGTATCGGCCGGTGATCAGTTTGTGGGGATAAATCTGGTGCCCGGTATCCCAGATCAGTCGATCGGAGCGAAAGTCGAAGGTGGTATGCAGGGCGAGGCAGAGCTCGATCACGCCCAGGTTCGAGGCAAAATGCGCGGTGCGGTTCGACACCAGTTCGCAAAGCACATCGCGCATCTCGCTGGCGAGTTGGTCCAGCTCGACGAGCGATAGCCGAGCAAGGTCTCGCGGCGATTCGATTGTGGAGAGCAGCGGATGCATCTCAGTGATTCCTTTCCAGAACATAGCGCGCCAGGGCTTCCAAGCCCGCGGCCGAGGGCCCCAACGGCGCGATCGCCGCCGCGGCCTGGCCGATCAATTGTTCGGCTCGGCGAACACTTTCATCAATGCCGAGCACCCCGGGAAACGTGACTTTGCCGCGATGCGAATCCTTGCCGACTCGCTTGCCCACCGCCGTGGCGTCGCCGCGCACATCGAGCAGGTCGTCGGTGATTTGAAAGGCGAGGCCCAAGCAGCGACCATACACGCCGAGCGCGGCGCGAGCCGCGGAATCAGCGCCGGCCACGACAGCCCCCAATTCGAGCGACGCCTCGATCATCGCCCCGGTCTTGCGAGCATGGATCGATTCGAGCGTCTTGAGGTCGCCGGGGGAGAATTCGGCCTGGAGGTCGTCGGCCTGTCCGCCGACGAGTTGCGTGGCCCCGGCGGCTCGCGCCAGAATGCGGCAACACTCGGCCGCCACGGCGCCCGGCTCAAGCTCGCGAGCCAGCACTTCGAAGGCCAGGGCCAGGAGCGCGTCGCCCGCGAGAATCGCGGTGGCTTCGTCAAACGCTTTGTGGCATGTGGGCCGGCCGCGCCGCAGGTCGTCGTCGTCCATCGCCGGCAAATCGTCGTGGATGAGCGAATAGGCGTGGATCATCTCGACCGCCGCCGCCGCGGGCAGCGCCCCGGCCGGCGATGCGCCGCAGGCTTCCACGGCCAAAAGCACCAAAGTCGGCCGCAGCCGCTTGCCCGGCGCGAGCAGACTATAGCGCATGGCCTCCCGTAGCGAGTCGGGGCATCCGGAGTCGAATCGCGTGTAAGCGTCGAGAGTCCGATCGATCTCGGAGCGAAGGGTGGCGGCGTGAGCTTCGAACGGTGTATCCGTGATTGCCATGCATCAGCTCAACGAAGCGTGAAAAGGCGGACAGACCCCGAGATCCGTCGCGCTATGAACTCGGGCCGGGCGCCGCGAGCCGCCCCCGGCTGACGGTATTGTAAATTCCCGAGCCGAATCCGGAAAGCCAAGCTCAAGCCCGGATTTCGGCATAAAACCACAAAGCGCGGCCAGATCGCTCAATTTCGGCCGTTAAACTTTGCGCGACCGGCATTCGCGCACTCACCGGGTCCAGATTTCCCCCGCGCCGGCCGCCGCCGACCGATCGCCGCGCAATTAGAACAACGAACGGGGATGCTCGTCGTCCCGAGCTTCTTCGCCCGTGGCTTCGGAGGGTTGGCTCGAGGGGTCGGGCATGTCGGAAGCCGGCGATGGCGCTTCGGCGCCCCCCGCGACGCCAGACGGCGACTCGGCGGCGGCTGGCTTTCTGGAGCGGCGGCGGCTCCGCTGCGCGGTTTTTTCTTCGAGCGATTGCGAGGGTTCGCCAAACGGCTCGGTCGTGGCCTCGCCAGCCACGCTCACGCGGCTGAGCAGTTCGATACGCTGTTCGGCTTTTTCCAACAGACCATAACATTGTCGCAAGAGCTTGATGCCTTCTTCATAGCAGGCCAAGCTTTCGGCCAGCCCGATGCGGCCCTCTTCGAGCGCGAGCGTCACGGTCTCGAGCCGCGCGAGCGCTTCCTCGAAGGTGGGCGTCGCCGCCGAACTGTTTGCATCGCCTGCCATAAACGCTTGCTCCTCGCGGCTCGCGGCCTCGTTGGGGGCGAGCGGCGACAAAATTCAATGAAAAGAACCCGTTACGCTTTTTCGATCACTTGCTCGACACGACTGATCGCCTCGCCCTGGGCAAAGCGACTCCGCAAGCGATCGCCCACGGCCAACTGCGCCGCGCCGCGCACCAGCACGCCGTTCGCGGCCGACGCCTCGCCAGCCTCGTGGCCCTCGTCCCCCGCCGACGCGATCTTCCGAGTCAGACTATAGCCGCGCGCGAGCACCGCCAAGGGACTCAGCGCCTCGATCTGCCGCGAGCGCGCGTTGGCCGCGTCGCGCAGTCGCGTCAGGCGAGTTTGCACCGCTCGCGTTGCCCGGGCCGAAAGTTCATCGAGCCGCTGGGCCAAAGCATGCACGCCGTCGAGCGGATGGGCAAAGGGTCGCCGGCTGGCCAAGTGATCGAGTCGCATTCGGGCCCTCGCCGCCCGAGTGGCGAGGGCCGTCGCGAGCCGCCGGCGCTGGCGGTCGAGCAGCGACGCCACTTCGTCCATCGCCGGCACGACGCGTTCGGCCGCCTCGCTCGGAGTGAGCGCGCGAACATCGGCCACGAGATCGGCCAGCGTGACATCGATCTCGTGGCCCACGCCCGAGACGACCGGAATTCGCGAGGCATGGATCGCCCGCACCACGGCTTCTTCGTTGAAAGCCCACAGGTCTTCGAGGCTCCCGCCGCCGCGAGCCACGACCAGCACATCGACCGAGAGCGACATGCGATTCACGGCGCCGATGGCGGCGGCGATCTTGGCGGCGGCGCCTTCGCCTTGCACCGGCGTGGGCACGACCAGCACATCGACCCCGCGCCAGCGACGGCGAATCACTTCCAAAAAGTCGCGCACCGCCGCGCCGGTGGGACTTGTGACCACGGCGATCCGGCGCGGAAAGCGCGGCAGCAAACGCTTTCGCCCCGGGTCGAAGAGTCCCTCGGCCGCGAGCTTGCGCGCAGATTGGCGCAGCCGCTGCTCGAGCGCTCCCAAGCCGCGTGGCTCCATGGCCGATACGACCAATTGATAACTGCCGCGAGGCGCATACACATCGAGCGCGCCGCGGCAGATGACTTCGAGCCCGTCTTCCAGATCGAATCGCACGCGCTGGGCGGTCGAACGCCACATGACGGCGCGAATCTGAGCATCGTCGTCCTTGAGCGTGAAATAGGCGTGGCCCGACTGCGGGCGGGAAAAATTCGAAATCTCGCCGCTGACCCACACATCGGGCCACGTGGCCTCGAGCGCGTCCTTGATCTCGGCCGTAAGCTGCGAGACGGTCAGCACCGGCGGCCGGCCGGCCAGCGGCGGAAACGAACCGGCAGAATCAAAAGCCGCCATGGAAAATCATTCTTGATGAAAGGGGGCATCGATCTAGTCCGCGGGAGCACAATGGGCTAGCCGCGGATGCGGTCCTTGGTTTTGCCGAGGGCGGCCTTCTTCTCGATGTACTTGATCACCGCGGCGGCCACATCGATCCCGCTCGCTTTTTCGATGCCCTCGAGGCCCGGCGACGAGTTGACCTCCATGACCACCGGCCCGTGGTTCGATCGCAAGAGATCGACGCCGGCCACGGCCAGGCCCATGGCCTTGGCGGCCCTCAGGGCGGTGCTTCGTTCCTCGGGAGTGAGCTTGATTTTTTCGGCCGTGCCGCCGCGATGCAAATTCGAGCGAAACTCGCCGGGGGCTCCGGTGCGTCGCATCGAGGCTACGATTTTTTGTCCCACCACGAACACCCGGATATCCGAGCCGCCCGCCTCCTTGATGAATTCCTGCACCAAGATATTCGCGTCGAGCCCGCGAAAGGCCTCGATTACCGCTTCGGCCGCTTTGTTGGTTTCGGCCAGAATCACTCCGATGCCTTGCGTGCCTTCGAGGAGCTTGATGACCAGCGGCGCCCCGTTGACGATATTGATCAGCCCATCGATGTCCTTGGTCGAGTTGGCGAAGCCCGTGACCGGCAAGCCGATGCCTTGCCGGGCGAGCAACTGCAGACAGCGCAGCTTATCGCGCGACCGAGTGATCGCCTGCGATTCATTGGCCGGAAAGGTGCCCATCATTTCGAATTGCCGCACGACCGCCGTGCCGTAAAAGGTCTTGCTGGCCCCGATGCGGGGAATGATCGCGTCGAACGCTTCGAGATTCTTGCCCTGATACACCACCATCGGCTTGTGCGAGGTGATGTTCATATAGCAGCGCAAGTAATTCACCACATGCATCTCGTGGCCCCGCTGCTCGCCGGCTTCTTTCAGCCGACGAGTGGAATACAGCGACGCTTTTTGAGAAAGGATCGCGATCTTCATGGATTCCTCTTCTTCTTCCGATTCTTGCGAATTTTCTTGCGGCGAACCTTGCGGCGGCCCGTGATAAACGATCGGTTCGGGTCGATCACGAAACGGCGGCGAATCGCCTCGCGACCAAGCAGCATGCGAAAACCCATGGTGTCGCGGGCCGCGAGCGTGACCTCGATTTCGGTATTCATGCCGGCCAGCAGCAACGTGGTGCGAATCACGGGCCGAAGCGTTTCGTTTCCATGCGAGCTTCGCACCCGACGCCGGTCGACCAGCGGCGCTTCGCACACCACCACGGTCGCCAGATCGCGCTGGAACGGATGCACTTTGAACCGCACCATCGGGTCGCCGGCCGGGCTCGTGAACTCTTCGAGATCAAACGCATGGAGCGCCGCGCTGCGAGCGCCGGTGTCGACCTTGGCCTTGATGTACGCAATACCCAGTCCTGGCAGCTCGAGCCATTCGCGCCAACCGATCAACGGCAAATCTGGAGGCGAAGTCGCTGCCACTGCACACGCGTCCCACAAAAGGTCACCCCGAGCGCCGACGCCGGGCGATGGCCCGAATCCGCCGGGCAGTCGAAAATTGTACCGGCGCCGCCGCCGCTTGTCTGCCCGACGCGGGACTTTAGAACCTTTGGCCTCAGGTGTGTTTCAGGTTGTGATTGAAACGCCGCGTCCGGTCCGCTCTTTCCATCCCCACCCGAAGCGCCGGCAGGGGAATTCCTCCGCGCACACAAGCCCGGAGCGCGAGCGACGGGACTCCCTCACCGGCCCGCCGGGAATACTTCGCTGGCGCTTCAGGCTTGTGTTGGCTGTCCTTGAATCAGGACGTTATTCCTCGCCTGCTGCTCAGCCGCCGGCGCGGGTTTGCTGATAGATGGCCTGGATCAGGTCTTGCACATCCTTGTATTTCTTCTTTTGGCCCACGGCGGCGTCGATCAACCGGCGGGCATCGCTCTCCGAGTGGCCGAGCGTGCGGAGAGCGTCGAAGGTTTCGCGCACCACATCGGTCTCGACTTCGGCCTCGTAGGGAATTTCCCGCGCCACGAGCAGGGCGAACTTCGGCACTTTGCGGCGCAGCTTGGCCACGATGCGTTCGCTCATCGCCGCGCCGATGCCCGGTAGGCCACTGAGCGTCTTGCTATCTTGCTCCTCGATGGCCGTGGCCACCTCATGCACCGGCCGCACCATGGCCCGGAGCGCTTTCTTCACGCCCACCCCGTCGACCGAGCAAAACAGCTCGAAGAACTCGCGTTCGACTTCGCTCAGAAAGCCGACCAGCCGCGGCGTGAGCCGGCCTTGCATCGGGTTGCCTTCGAGATATTCGATCGTGTGGAGACTCACCTCTTGGCCGAGCTGCGCTTGCAAGCGGCGGCGGGTGAATTCGGGAATGAACACTTCGTGCTCGAAGGCGTCGATGGCGAGCGTGGCGGCATCGGATTCGAGCCGGCAAAGGCGCCCGGTAATCTTGGTAATCACGCGTCGTTCGCGGCGGCGCGCCGCGCTCCCTCGGCGGCGATCGCCTTGAGCGGATTGACTTCGGCCGCCAGAGCTCGTCGCGCCTGTAAATAGTAATGACAAATCGCCACCGCCAACGCATCGGCCACATCGGCCGGCTCGGGCATCTTGGCCAGTTTCAATTCCCGCTGGATCGCCTGCTGCATTTGCGACTTGGGCGCACGGCCGGCCCCGGTGAGCACCTTTTTGATTTGGGTCGCCGAATAATGCACGACCGGCACCTCGGCCTGGGCGGCGGCCAAACAGATCACGCCCCGCGCGTGGCCCATCAAGATCGAAGTGCGGGGCTGCTTGATATGCGAATACAGTTGCTCAAGCGCCATGGCCGTCGGGCTGTAGGCGGCGATCACTTCGGCCACGCCGGCGTGGATTTCGAGCAGCCGGGCCACGAGATCGCCGCGCGAGCGTCCGCGCACGACGCCCGCCTCGCACACGCGCACTCCGCCGGCGCCGACTTCCAAGACCCCGTAGCCAGTGATGTTCAATCCCGGGTCGACGCCCAGAATGCGAAGGGTGGTCATGCGGGCGGCCTGGCGCCTGCCACTCGGTGCCGCCGGGACGATCTTCGAGCGCGATTCCGATCTCGGCCAAACCGTTGCGAATCCGGTCGCTCGTGGCGAAGTCTTTCTTCTTGCGGGCTTCGGCGCGCAGATCGATCAGGAGCGACATCACCTGGCCGAGCAGCGCGTCGCCGCCCTCGCCCGGCTCGCGGGGTGGCTTGCGAAACAGCCCCATGACGCCGGCCAATTCGCGGAGCACCGTGGCCCCGGTCGCGAGCGCGGCGAGCCTGGCGGGGTCGGCTTTGCCGGGCGCTTCGAGATTGTGCTCGTCGATGGTTTTGTTCAGCGTGCGCACTAGCTCGAAGAGATCGGCCGTGGCGCCGCCGGTGTTGAAGTCGTCGTCCATCGCTTCGAGAAAACGAGCGCGAAGTTGGGCGACTTGTTCGAGCAGCGCATCCCCCTTGGCCGCCAGCGCGTCGCCGGCTTGCCGGGTCGTCGGCGCGGCCAGCTCGTGGAAATTCTTGTTCGTCACGCGCTGAAAGCGCTTGAAGAACCGGTAGAACTGCTCGATCGCGGTGTGGGCCTCGCGGAGCCGCGCGTCGCCAAAGTCGATCGGCCTGCGGTAATGGGTCGAAAGCAGGAAGAACCGGATCGTCTCGGCGGCATGCTCCTTGAGCAACTCGGTAAAGGGGCTCGCGCCTTTCGATTTGCCGATCTTGCCGGCCTCTTGGGCCGCCTGATCGCCCAGACGCGGGACGGCTTCCGCGGGCTTTTCGCCGGCTCGGGTATTGCGACCGCCGACTTTGCCCACTTCATCCGAGGCTTGCATCAGGCCGTTGTGCATCCAGTATTTGGCCAGCGGCTTGCCGTGGCAGCATTCGCTTTGGGCGATTTCGTTTTCGTGATGCGGAAACACGAGATCGAGCCCGCCGCCGTGGATATCGAAGGTTTCGCCCAGTAGGCGGCGGCTCATGGCCGAGCATTCGATATGCCAACCCGGCCGGCCCTTGCCCCAGGGACTATCCCACGACGGTTCGCCCGGCTTGGCGCTTTTCCACAGAGCGAAGTCGGCGGCCGAATGCTTGCGGTCGGCCATGTCGCCGCCCTCGCCGTGCATGCTCGCCACGTCGCGATGGCTCAGCTTGCCGTATTCATGATCCTTGAGCACATCGAAATACACGTCGCCGGCCGATTCGTAGGCAAATCCCTTTTCGACCAGCGTGGCCGTGAGCCGGATGATTTCGTCGATGCTCTCGGTGGCCTTGGGAAAATGGTCGACCGTGTCGACGCCCATCGTCTCGAGATTGCGGGAATAATCGGCCGTCATTTCCGCGGCCAGCGCGGCCATCGTCATTCCCCGGGCCTGCGATTCCTTGATGAGCTTGTCGTCGACATCGGTGATATTGATGACCAGCGTCACTCGATAGCCGGAGTAGGTGAGATACCGCTTCACGGCGTCGAAGATCACGGGCCCGACCATGTGGCCGATATGGCTGGGCTTGTAAACCGTGGGTCCGCAGAGATAGATGCCCACGCGGCCGGGCGTCACCGTCTCGAAGGGCTCCTTGGTTTTGCTGAGCGTGTTGTAAACGCGAATCGGCATGCGAGGTTCTTTCGAGAAGAGATATCCGAATCGTTTTGGAGGAGCCCGCGGCGCTGGGGGCACCCGTCGCCGGCGCTGCGTTCGGGCGATCTCCTGGTCTCGGGCGGTTATTCGGCGAGCAGCGCCACGCACTGGGCCATGATCGCCTCCTGGCGACCGACGGCGTCGACTCCTTCCCCGGTCTTGGCTTTGACGCCGACACGCTCGGGCTCGATGCCCAGAATGTCGGCGATGCGATCGCGAATCATATCCTTATAGGGGGAAAGCTTGGGCCGTTCGGCAAACACGATACAGTCCACGTTCTCGATCCGCCAGCCGCACAGGGCGACCCGCTCGGCCACGAGCCGTAGCATTTCGGCGGAGTCGCGATTGCGGTTCGCCGGATCGGTATCGGGAAACATCTCGCCGATGTCGCCCAGGGCCACCGCGCCCAAAAGCGCGTCGGTCACGGCATGCAGCAAGGCATCGGCGTCGCTATGCCCGACGGCATGCGCGTCGTGGGCCACGTCGATTCCGCCTAGGCGTAGCGGCCCGCCCGGCGCCAGCCGATGCGTGTCGTGCCCGATTCCAATCCGAGAGCCGCGCGTGGGTCTGTCTCCGTAAAGCGTGCTCATTCCGCGGGGTTCGTCGCTTTGCAGCGCGGAGGATTATAACCCTTGGGCCGCCGACCGACAACGCGAGCCGCCGCGGGAACAGGGCCAATCATTGTTCTAGTCTAGCGGAAGTCTCCCGCGTAGGATAAGTGTGTACGTGCGTCCACTCACCTTCATTCTGCTGGAGATGCTTGCATGGCGACTGCCGAAGCAACGAGTCTGCTCGATTTCTTGTCGCGGATTCCCGATCCTCGTGGGCGGCGGGGGCGACGCTTTTCGCTCTCGGCCATGATGGCCACCGTGGTTTGCGGAATCCTTTGCGGTCACCGAGGTTACAAGGCGATCGCCGATTGGATCGCGTCGCAGGACCGAAAAATCTGGTGGTTGCTGGGCTATTGGCGCAAGCCTCCTTGCGCCAATGCCTTCCGTGATCTGATCCTGGCCCTCGACCCCGTGATTTTAGAGCAGTGCGTGCGAGAATGGGTCGAGTCGCAACTGGGCGAGGTTGTGGATGAGGCAAAGTTGTCCGCCGTCGCGATGGATGGCAAGTCCCTGTGCGGAGTGCTGAACGCGCACGGACGGACGGCCCATCTGCTGTCCTTGTACGACCAAGAAACCGGCTATGTCTTGAGTCAGATGGAAGTCGATGGCAAGACCAACGAGATCACCGCCGCGCCGGAACTCTTGGAAACGATCGTCTTGAAAGGCCGCGTCATCACGGGCGACGCCCTGCTGTGTCAGCGCGAGATCTGCCAGAAAATCATCGACGGCGGCGGGCATTATCTCCTGGTGGTCAAAGACAATCAGCCGACTCTAATGCAGGCCATCGCCGCCGAGTTCGAGCCGGCCTTTTCCCCCCTATAACGAGAAGCAACGCCAATCCCATCTCGATGTCGCCGAAACGTTGAACAAGGGACACGGCCGGCGAGAACATCGCTCTCTGCAAGCTTCGACCCGGTTGGCGAAGCACTTGGATTGGCCCGGCCTGGAGCAGGTCTGCCGACTCGACCGCACGACCTGGCGCAAGGGCATTCAGACCCACGAAGTGGCGTATGCCATTTCCAGCGCGCCACGACCCAAAGGCTCGGCCGCCGACCTGCTGGGCTGGTGGCGCGGGCACTGGGGCATCGAAAACAAGTCCCACTGGGTTCGCGACGTGGTTCTGGGCGAGGACGCCTGCCGAATCCGCAAGGGCAGCGCGCCCCAGGCGTTCAGCACGCTCCGCAATGCGGGCCTTACCCTCCTACGATCGCTAGGCTGCACCCAAATCGCCCAAACTCTGCGAGAAAACGCCGCCCGAGTCGACCGCCTCCTCACCAGACTCGGCATCTTGAAAGAATGAGCGACCCTGGCCGCGGGAAGCCGGCGGCGCCGCCAAACGGCGATTCCTCTACTTTTTGCTTGCCGATCTTGCCAATTGCTCATTCCGTGACCGGTGGTTGAAAGGGCAGGCGCGGCGCGGTATGCTGCCCCGGCGAGCGAAACCACGCTCTTTTCCTTCCCCGCCCCTCGCTTTTCGGCAAACGCGCCGTGCAACAGCTTCGCGAACTTCTGCGCAAGTATTGGGGCTACGACACGCTCCGCCAGCTTCAGGGCGAGGCGATCGCGGCGGTGGCCGCCGGCCGCGATTCGCTCGTGGTGCTGCCCACTGGCGGCGGCAAGTCGCTTTGCTATCAACTGCCCGCCGTGGCGATGCCGGGCCTCGCGATCGTGGTTTCGCCGCTCATTTCGCTGATGAACGATCAAGTCGCCGCGCTCGACGATTGCGGCGTGCCAGCCGCCAGCATGCATAGCGCGCTCGACTCCGGCGAGCGCCGCCGCGTGGAAGACGAGATTCGCTCCGGCCGGCTCAAGCTGCTCTATCTTTCGCCCGAACGAGTGCTCGGCGATTCGATGCTCCGACTCCTCGACGGCGTGTCGCTGTCGTTTATCGCCGTGGACGAAGCCCATTGCATCAGCGACTGGGGACACGACTTCCGGCCCGAATATCGCGGGCTCACCGAGCTCAAGCGCCGCTTCCCTCAAGTCGGCCTGCATGCCTACACCGCCACGGCCACCGAGCGGGTGCGGTCGGACATCGTCCGGCAGCTTGGTTTGGTCGAGCCCGAGGTGCTGGTCGGCTCGTTCGATCGCCCCAACCTTTGTTATCGGGTCGCGCGGCGCGGCGACCGCCTACCGCAAATTCGCGAAGCGCTCGACCGCCATGCCGACGAGTCGGGCATTATCTATTGCCTTCGCCGGCGCGATGTCGACGAGCTGTGCGCTGCGCTCCAAGCCGATGGCATTGCCGCCCTGCCCTACCACGCCGGCATGGACGACCTCGAGCGCCGCGCGAATCAAGATGCGTTTCGCAACGACTCGGCTCGCATCATCGTCGCCACGGTGGCGTTTGGCATGGGCATCGACAAATCGAATGTGCGGTTCGTCATTCACGCCGGCGCTCCCAAGTCGCTCGAGGCCTATCAACAAGAAAGCGGCCGCGCGGGTCGCGATGGGCTCGAAGCCGAATGCTGCCTGTTCTACTCGCCGGCTGATTTTTTGATGTGGCGCCGATTTCAAAACGATCTCCCGCGCGAGGCGGTTGCCGCGGCTGAAGCCAATCTCGCGGGCATGGAGCGATTCTGCTCGGCGATGGGCTGCCGGCATCAGGCGATCTTGGAACACTTTGGCCAGTCGAGCCACGGGCAAGCCTGCGGCGCGTGCGATGTATGCCTAGGCGAGCGGAAATTCATCGACGGGGCGCTGCAAATTGCCCAAAAGATCGGCTCGTGCGTCGCGCGGCTCAAGGAATCGTTCGGCGGCGAATACACATCGCAAGTGCTCGTCGGCTCGCGAGATCAAAAAATTCTCGAGCGCAACCACGACCGACTCACCACCTGGGGCATTCTCAAGGAACATGACAAGCGCCAAGTGCGCGACTGGGTCGAACAGCTAGTCGATCAGCGGTTCCTTGAAAAGACCGGCGAGTTTTCAGTGCTCCGGGTGACGGAAACCGGCTGGCGAATGCTCCGCGGCGAGCTCACTCCGCGCCTGCTCGAGCCGACCGAACGGCCGCGGCGCTCTCGCGGCGCCGGCCCCTCGGGGTCGGGGCGCTCGGGCGGCCCGAATCGCGGCGCCGATCGCAGTCAGCAAGAAAACTGGCAAGGCGTCGACATGGCGCTGTTCGAGACCCTGCGCGCCTGGCGCCGCGAGACGGCCGCCCAGCGCTCCGTGCCGCCCTATGTGGTGTTTGCCGACGGGCCGCTCCGCGACTTGGCGCGACGTCGTCCCTCGACTTCGGCCGCCTTGCTGGAAATCTCGGGCATCGGCGAACGCAAGCGGGCCCAATATGGCGAGGCGGTGCTGAAGATCATCGCCGACCACTGCGCCGAGCAGGGCGCGTTGTTCGACAACGACCAGGGGCCCGACGCTTTGCCGCCCGACGAAGCGCGCTGCGCGAAGTCGCTCGGCAGCCGTCCGTTGCGAAGCGCTTCCCGTCCGGCCGCCGCCCGCCCCACCTCCCGACGCGACGACGCCCAATCGCGGCAAACCGCGAATCAAGCGAATCAAGCGCCGCCCGATGACGACGAGCCGATTCGCTTTGTGCCCGAGGCCTGGGAATATGGCGAGTCGGACCCCGATTTTTTTGGCTGACGTCGGCGGTCTCGGCTCCAAAATCCGGCCTAGCCCCCCCGCCGACCGTTGCCAAGCGACCGCCCGGCGACGAAAATTGAGCGTGGCTTCATTGCGGCGACTTCTTCACCGCGGCTTGCGACACGGGCTCGCGGGAAAGGGGACTTTATGCGGAAGACGATCTCGTCGCCGAGCATGCCTCGCATAGTGAAAAGCACGCGACGCGCGGCTTGGTTCGTGGCGGGCATCGCGGGATCGGCCATTGCATGTCTGGCCTTCGAGGCCCTGGCCGCCGACACGCCGACCGAACGGGCCACGCTCCGGGGACTGCATGCGGTGCGCGTGGTGGTCGATTGCGGCGGCGGCCCCGGGACGATTTTCAAATCCGCGGCGCTCGAAGCCGAAATCGTCGGCCGCTTGGCGCTGCCCACATCGCGCTGCTCGGCGCCCAAGAACGCGCTCAAGGCCAGCCGACCTTGTGCCTCACGCTCGTGGCCCTGGCCGACGACAGCGCGGGCGAACGCATGGTGTCGTATTGGCGCGAGCTGGCGCTGGTGCAAGAGACCCGACTCGCAAGATCACCGGCGATCCATATTCCGGCGCCCACTTGGCGCTCGCCCGGCGTCGTGGGCAGTCTGCCGGCAAGCGAGCTCGGCAAGCTGCACGAAGCGATCCTAGCCGACGTGGACCGCTTTATCGCCGCCCATCATTCGGCAAACGCCGAGTGACGCGCCCAGCGACTGGGTCCGCCTCGGCGAGTCGCTTGATATGCTCCAGCACGCGCTCGTGGATCCGATGAATCAGCCCGTCGGACCATCCGGTCCAGTACCAGGCGGGATACATTCGCAAGCGATACCAGGTCGAGCCCACGAGCCGCGTGCCGCCCGTGGGCAGAGCGATCAAGCGAAATTCGCCATGCGTGCTTCGCAGGTAGCCGTCCAGATGCGGCGGATGCACATGCTCATGAAAGCTCAGCTCGAACATTGGATCGGGCTGCTCCACCACATCGAACGCCAGCCAACGGGGCTGATCCCATCGCGTGATCGGTTCGACAAATGCCCCGGTGGTGAATTCGCAATAGCGCACCGCGCCGACGCCATGCCCTTCGATCCGTGCCCGCTCCGGGCAGCTAATCCCCCAGCGAAAATACCACGGTCGCTCCGCGGGCAACTCCGGAAAGGCGACTACATTTTTCCAGACGGTTTCCGACGGCGCGTCGATCTCGACGCTCGACACCACCGCGTACTCAGGCGATGGCGCGACCCTCGCTTCCCAGCCGGCCGCGAGCGGAGCAAGCGCCACGGCCGCCATCAGTTGGTGGCGGCCCGCGGAGACGCGATCGGCGATGGCTTTGCCCAAGAGTCCGCCCACGGCGCCGAGCGGGACCATGAGCGGCGCCGCCATCACCAAGCAGACCGCGCCCTCGAGCGCGAAGAGCATGAATGCGAGCAACCCAAAACAGATCGTGACCGCTCCGAGCGCGAAAGCGGAACCAAAACCGCGCGAATAGTGGCGATTGTCGACATACGCGGCCGTCGCGCCCATCATCAGCGGGCCGCCCAAAAACATAACAGCGCCATAACTTCCCTCCCAATAAATGCTCGGCAACATGATGATGGCTCCGGCGAGCAGCCCCACTCCGCTGGCCACCGCGGCCGAGAGCGCTCGTCCCCTGTTGGTCGGCGCCGTGCGGCGCGGCGAAACATGGCGGAAGCGTTTGCCGCTCGGGAGCGTGCAAAAGGTGAGCATGAATGGCAGATTCAACAGCGGCACGAGCACCATCATGCCGAGCCACGGCGAGCAGCCCGCATCGGCCGCCCGGCGCACGCTCATCGACACCGCGACCCACACGAACGGCAACGTCCACAGAAACAAGAAACCCGGCAACCAAGCGGGCGCTCCCTGAGCCATTTCCGTCCGCACGCTCATCACTGGATTGACGAAATCCCAAGGATAGAAGAACCTCGCCGCGACGAGCCAAAGCATGCCAGCCTCGACCGCGTATTTGACGATGGCCAACAAGAGGCCGCAGACCAAATAGTCGAGCCGCGTGATCCGCCCCTCCACGCCGAACCAGCGCGCAAGCGCCGCGGACGGCCGGAAGCTTGGCGGCGACATGGGCTCGGGCCCGGCGGGAGATTCGGTGGTGGCCCACATAGGTTGTCTCGATTTTTCCGAGGTGAAACGAAACGTCGGAGCAAGGACTTTCCCGGTCCTCGCCAAGCGTGAAACCGCGAAGCGTGAAGATTGATAACCGAGGAAATCGAAAACTGCTCGCTGGAGCACTCCATCGCCCCTTCAGCTACAAGCCTGACGCGCCAGCGAAGGACTCTTCAAATCCGCGTCGTCCACGGCACAAGCAATTTCTCGCGCGAGGCGAGGCGGCCGGGCGCCCGGCGGTGGATCGTCGGCGCTCGCGTCTTCCTTCGCTGGCGCTTCAGGCTTGTGGGAGAGCCGTCGCCGGCGTGGGGGCGCTTTCGACAACACACAAATTCTGATTTATCCTTCGCCCAGTTCCGGGAACACGTCCGCCGGCAAGCTTTGGCGCCGGAGCAGCGACCGCAGCCGGGCGATGAATTCGAACTTCAGCCCCGCCACGGACGCCTCGGTCATTTCGAGCCGAGCCGCCACGTCCCGGTTGGGCCACGATCGCAAAAACAGCAACTCCAAGCAGATCAGCTTTTGCCATTCGCCGCGCGATTTGAGCCGCGCAATACTCCTCGATCGCAAGGGCCAAGGCCGCCGCCTCGAGAGCGCGGCGCTCGCCACCTCGGGCCACGCTGCTCGCCGCGGCCGCGGGCGCCGCTGGCTGCCGCGCTTCTCTCTCGGAGAATTGACCGCCCTGCCCTTCGAGCGGCAGCGTGGGCCGGCGTCCCTCGCGACGCAAATGATCCGTCAACTTGTGCGCCGCGATCGAAAACAGATAGCCCTCGAGCGGACGGCGCCGGTCGTAGTTCGGCAAACTGGTGAGAAAGCCGAGGAAGGTCTCCTGCACGATATCCTCGGCCGCCGAGCGCCGCGCCGCTCGCCCTTCGACAAACGCCAGCAGTCGCCCCTCGAACCGCGCGATCAGTTCGCGCCAAGCGGCCTCCTCGCCGCGCTCGATGCGCGCGACGAACAACACATCCGACTCGTTCGCCGCGGCCATGGGAATTCGCATCGCCTTTCGCCCGTTCGCCAGGGCTGGGCTGCTTCCAGCCTGTGTTCGGTCGCCTCACGTCGCGATTAGTATCGCAGTTCGAATTTCGATCGGCAATCTGTTGCGCTCCCCGCGCTCGCGGTAAGATGACCGGCGCCTCTCGCGTGAGTGGCTTCTCGATCTCATGTTTTCCTCCTTGCACAAGGCGCTGCAATGCAAGACTTCGAAAAGTTGGGCGTCTTTTATCTGGGGCGTGAATACGATATCGCCACCCGGACCGGCAAGTCCGACCCCCTGCTCTTCCCGTCGAAAGACCTCACGACGCATGCGATTTGCGTGGGCATGACCGGTAGCGGCAAGACCGGCTTGTGTCTCGCGCTGTTGGAAGAAGCGGCCATCGACGGCATTCCCGCGATCGCCATCGATCCCAAGGGCGATATCGGCAACCTGCTGCTCACGTTTCCCGATCTCAAGCCCTCGGACTTCGCTCCCTGGATCGATCCCTCGGAAGCGCAGCGCGGCGGCATGACCAGCGACGAGCTCGCGGCGGCCGAGGCCAAGAAATGGCGCGAGGGCTTGGCCGCTTGGGGCGAGGACGGCGCCCGAATCGCGCGGTTTCGCGATTCGGTGGACATCGCGATCTACACACCCGGCGGCAGCGCCGGCTTGCCGCTCACCGTGCTCCGCTCGTTCGCCGCTCCGAGCGCCGCGGTGCTCGACGACGACGACGCGCTCCGCGAACGCATCGGCGCCACGGTCGCCGGCGTGCTTTCGCTCGCGGGAGTCAACTCCGATCCGCTCCGCGGCCGGGAATCGATCTTGCTCTCGAACATCATCGAGGCGGCCTGGCGGGCCGGCACGAACCTGGAGCTTAGCGATCTATTGCGGCGGATTCAGACTCCGCCGTTCGACAAAGTGGGCTTCGTCGATCTCGAAACGTTCTTTCCGGCGAAAGAACGTTTCACGCTCGCGCTCGAGCTCAACAACTTATTGGCTTCGCCGTCGTTCGCCGGCTGGCTCGCGGGCGAACCGCTCGATATCGGCCGGCTGCTCTACACACCGGCCGGCAAGCCAAGACTTTCGATCCTTTCGATCGCGCATTTGAGCGATAGCGAACGCATGTTCTTCGTCACGATTCTGCTCAACGAGCTCTTGAGCTGGTCGCGGGCCCAGTCGGGCACATCGAGCCTGCGGGCCCTATTCTATATGGACGAGGTATACGGTTATTTCCCGCCCACGGCCAATCCGCCCTCGAAAAAGCCGATGCTCACCCTGCTCAAACAAGCCCGGGCCTTTGGGCTGGGAGTGGTGCTGGCCACGCAGAACCCGGTGGACCTCGATTACAAGAGCCTCTCCAACGCCGGAACCTGGCTGCTCGGCCGCTTGCAAACCGAGCGCGACAAGGCCCGGCTGCTCGACGGACTCGAAGGGGCCGCCTCGGAGGCGGGCGGCAAGTTCGACCGCGCGCAAATCGCGGCGGCGCTCTCGGCGCTCGGCAAACGCGTGTTTCTGCTTAATAACGTGCATGACGCCCATCCGGTGGTGTTCGAGAGCCGCTGGACGCTTTCCTACTTGCGCGGTCCTCTCACGCGCGATCAGATCGCCACCCTGATGCGCGATCGCAAGGCCGCCGCCAAAGCCGCGAAGCCGCTGCCGGCCGCCCTCCGCGCGAGCCGAGTCGGACACCAAGCCGCCGATTCCCACGAACTCGCCGGACAGTGACGCGGCGGACACGAGCGCGCCAGCCGTCGAGGGCGCTCCGCCGCCGCTGCCAGGATCGAGCGCCTCGCCGGCGTCGGGCGCGAGCGACACCGCGCGGCCGGTGTTGCCGCCCGGCGTGGCGGAAGTTTTCATGACGCCGAGCGTGCCGCCCAAGACAAGCGAAAGCTTGCGCTATCGTCCGGCGCTGGTGGGCAAAGCCAAGTTGCATTTCGTGGCGGCCAAGAGCGGCGTCGATGCGTGGCGCGAGCGCGTGGTCTTGGCCGGCGTGTCGGACTCCGCGGCCGACCTCTGGCAAGGCGCCGTCGGCGTGTCGGGGGCGAAGATGGAAAAAGACCCCGCCGCCGGCGCCCGATTCGCCGCGCTGCCGGCGCCCCTGGCCAATCCAAAGAGCTACGCCGGCTTCGCCAAATCGCTCAAGGAGCATCTCTATGCGTCCGACGCGCTCACGCTCTGGGAATGCAAGAGCGCCAAGCAAATCTCGACGCTCGACGAGTCCGAAGCCGCCTTCCGCGCGACTCGCGCAGGCGGCCCGCGAACATCGAGATCAGGCGATCGAATCGCTCCGCGCGACCTATGCCCCGAAATTCGCCGCCATCGACAAGCAGCGCGAGCGGGCCGAATCCGCCGCGAGCGAAGCCAAAACCGCCGCCGCGGGCACGGCGCTCGGCGCGTTTGTCTCGCTGGGCGGAGCGCTGCTCGAATCGGTGCTCACTCGGCGGAAGCTCACGAGCCGCGACAACATTCGCCGCGCCGAATCGGCCGTTCGCTCCAGCGGCAAGGCGCTCAAACAGCGAAGCGATGCCCAACAGGCCGCCCAAAGCGCCGCCTCGCTCGACGACCAGCAAGCCCAGCTCGAGGCCGAGCTCAAACAAAAGATCGCCGAGTTCGACGCCTCGGTTCGTCCCGATGCCTTTCAGTTGAGCGAGATTCGCATCGGTCCGCGCAAAAGCGATATTTCGGTCGAAAGCGTTTCCCTGGCCTGGACCCCCTGGGGCGCCAGCCCCGACGGCGCCGCCGAACCGCTGTTCAACCACGATTAAGTATCCAGCGAGGAAGTCTCTTTTGCCCGCTCGTCCTCCACAGCGCGAACCGCTGGCGATCGATCCGCTCTTGGACGAGATCGTCGCCCAGACCCGGGCCCATGGCCGGCTCGTGCTGCTCGCCCCGCCCGGCGCCGGCAAGACCACGCGCGTTCCCGCCGCGCTGCTCGACGCCGCGCTGGCCGAAGCGGCGATGCTTGAGGAGTCGCGAGCCAAGGAACCGACGCCGCGAGGCCGGATTATCGTCTCGCAGCCGCGGCGGCTGGCGGCTCGGGCGGCGGCGGCGCGCATCGCGGCCGAGCGGCAGGTCGAGCTCGGCGGCGAAGTCGGCTATCAGGTGCGATTCGAATCATGCGTCGGCCCCGCCACTCGGCTCGTCGTCGTGACCGAAGGCATCTTGATTCGCATGCTGGCCGACGATCCGTTTCTCGAAGGCATCGATGTGCTCGTGTTCGATGAATTCCACGAGCGAAGCCTCCATGCCGATTTGGCGCTGGCCATGGCCCGGCGCGTGCGGCGCGAGACGCGGCCCGATCTCAAGATCGTGGTGATGTCGGCCACGCTCGATATGGGGCCCATCGCGGAATTCCTCGGCGAGCCCGCGGGCAAAGCGAGCAGCGCTCCCGCGCCGTCGCTGGTGAGCCAAGGTCGGGCGTGGCCGGTGGCAATCGAGTATCTGCTCCATGAGCCGAGCGGCCCGCTCGACGAGACCATGGCCAAAGGGGTCGAGCGCATGACGGCGCGCATCGCGACCGGCGATGTGCTCGTATTTCTGCCGGGCGTCGGCGAGATTCATCGCACTGCCGCGTTGCTCTCGCCCCTGGCGCATCGCCACGGCTGGACCCTGTCGCCGCTCCACGGTGAGATGCCGCTCGGTGAGCAGCAAGCGGTGCTGCGTCCCGGTCCACGGCGCAAGATCGTGCTGGCGACCAATGTGGCCGAGACCTCGCTCACGATCGAAGGCGTCGAGATCGTGGTCGATAGCGGCTGGGCTCGGCAAATGCAGGCCGATCCGGAGACCGGCTTCAATCGCCTCGCGCTTGTGCGCATCTCGAAAGCCTCGGCCGAACAGCGAGCCGGCCGCGCGGGCCGCACCGGGCCGGGACATTGCCTGAGGCTCTGGACCGAGCGACGTCATCATGCGCTCGAAGCCCATGCAACGCCCGAGATTCAGCGCGTCGACCTTGCCGGCGCAGCGCTCGAGCTCCTGGTCTGGGGCGAACGCGACCTCGGCGCTTTCGGTTGGTTCGAGCGACCGAGCGACGCGCGGCTCACCGCCGCGCTCGCGCTCCTGGCCGATCTCGGCGCCGCCGAAACCATTGCGGAGCACGCCGAGCTCTCCGAATCATCGGCCATCGCGATTCGCTCGGCCAAAGCCACCGCGCTGGGGCGACGCATGGCCCGCTGGCCGGTGCATCCGCGCCTGGCGCGACTGCTGATCGAAGGCCAGCGGCTCGGCGCCCTGGGTCCTTGCTGTTTGGCCGCGGCGATCCTCAGCGAGCGCGACGCCATGGGCCGCCTCGCAGGCCCGGGCCGTTGGTCCGATAGCGATGTGCTCGATCGCATCAAAGCGATTGAAGAAGCGGGTCGCGGCCCGCGCGGGCGGTCGGGCCTCGATTCTGTCACGATCCGGCATCTGCTGCGCGTGGCCGACGATCTCGAGCGCTCGGTTGAATCGCATCGGCCCCGGGATCGCGCACGGCAGGATGCGCCGACCGACGCGACGAGCGATCTCTCCCTGCGCAGGGCGCTCCTCGCGGCGTTTCCCGATCGCGTGGTTCGGCGCCGCGAGCCGGGTAGTGAGCGCGGCCTAATGGTGGGCGGGCGCGGCGTGCGGCTCGATGCGAAGAGCGCCGTGCGCGAGGCCGAGTTGTTCATCGCCATTGAATTGCATGAAGCCCGCGGGAGCGAAGCGCTGGTGCGCGTGGCGTCGGCCATCGAGCGCCGGTGGCTCCCCGCCGAGCAGCTCACGACCGCTGTCGATGTCGAGTTCGATGCCGAAAGAGAGCGGGTCGTGGCTTGGCGGCGCGTGCGGTGGCGCGACTTGGTGTTGGAAGAAGCGGCCACGAATCTGCCGGCCGACGCCCGCGCCGCCGAGCGTTTGGCCGCCGCCGCGCTCGAGCGAAAGAGCCCACGCGACTGGCTCGACGCGCGGGCCGAGCGGCTTTTGGGGCGGCTCGATTTTCTCCGCCGCGCGATGCCCGAGTTGCAACTACCCGCCTGGAGCGATGAGCAACTCGGCGAGCTTCTGCCGCGTCTGTGCGAAGGCTGTGTCTCGTTCGCCGATCTCAGTCGGCGGAGCTTCGAGGGCCCAATCTTGGAAACGCTCGATAGCGTCCAGCGGTTGGCGCTCGATCGCGAGGCGCCCGAGCGACTGCGACTGCCGAGCGGCTCGCAAGCGACGCTCGACTATCCGCTCGGCAAAGCGCCGGTCTTGGCGGTGCGCATTCAAGAAATCTTCGGCTGGACCGCCACGCCCCGGCTGGCGGCCGGCCGGGCGCCGGTGCTGTTGCATCTGCTCTCGCCGAGCATGCGTCCGCAGCAGATTACCGACGATTTGGCGAGTTTCTGGTCGGGCGCCTATGCCGAAGTTCGCAAGGAGCTACGCCGCCGCTACCCGAAACATGCCTGGCCCGAGGATCCTCTGCAAGCCCGAGCGGAACGCCGCCCGACGAAGCGGTGAGGGGAATTGGTTCGCGGCCGTCTTGCCGAACGGCTGCATTATTTGGCGAGCGCCGATACAATGATGGTGCGCGATACACCGAACAGGGGAGCTCAAAAAGCGATGACGACTTTGGACCGCATCACCTTCGATCCGGCGCAGCTCAACGGCCAACCATGCATCCGCGGCATGCGACTCACCGTGCGACGTGTATTGGAAGCGCTGGCCGCATACCCGAACAGGAATGACCTTCGGGTCGAGTATCCGGAGCTCGACGACGAAGACATTCGCCAAGCGTTAGCCTACGCCGCGGCCAATCTAGACGACCGAGTTATTGAACTACGGCCCACGGCATGATGCTGCTCCTGGATCAAGGTCTGCCGCGTTCGACGGTCAAGCACCTCGCGGACGCCGGGATCGCCGCCGCGCACATAGGCGATTTGGGAATGGCCACGGCGACGGACGAAGCGATATTGGAATTCGCCCGAACGCGAGAGGCGGTGATCGTCACCCTCGACGCGGATTTCCATCGTCTCCTTGCGGCCTCCAGCGCAACATCGCCCTCCGTAATTCGACTGCGGATCGAAGGGTTACAGAGTGAACAACTGTCGGCGATCCTGATTCGTGTCATGAGCGCGGCTGGCGTGGAAATTAATGCCGGGGCCGTGGTATCGGTCACGGAGGACCGTTTTCGCATCCGCTCCTTGCCAATTGGTCGCTGACCGCGCGCTCGCGCATGTCCGCGCCAAGCCGTAGAAAGCTAGCGCGGCCGAATGACGGCGCACGAAGCCGCCGCGGAACGCCGCCCGACGAAGCGGTGACCGGCACGATTGCCGATTCTGCGCATGGATGCTGCCACCACGTCTTTTAAGGGTGTGTCACGCTTGCGGGCCGAGACTCGTTTGCCATCACACGGCAGCGCTCACGATGGCCGAAAATCCTCATCGCCCGTTAGGCGTTTGGCAAAGCCGGCCAGCAGGTCGGCGGCGCGGTCGATATCCGATAGCGCGATCATTTCCACCGGGCTGTGCATGTAACGATTCGGCACGCTCACCAGCGCCGTCGCCACGCCGCCCCGGCTGACCTGCATCGTGTTGGCGTCGGTCGGGGTGGCCCGGCCGGTCGCCGCCAGTTGATAGGGCGATTCGCTCTCCCTGGCCGTCTCGAGCAATAAATCGACCACCTTTGGGTTCATGTTCGGGCCGCGATAAATCACCGGGCCGCGGCCCAGCGCGATATCGCCTTCTTGTTTTTTATCGATCGTCGGGCAATCGGTGGCGTGGGTCACATCGATCGCGATGCCGACCGTCGGATGAATATTGAAGGTGCTCGTCGTGGCGCCGCGGAGGCCGATCTCTTCTTGCACCGTCGACACCGCATGGAGCGCGCAGTTGAGCTTGCCCTGGCTCGCCCGCCGGAGCGCCTCGAACGCCACGAACACACCGCACTTGTCGTCCATCGCCGGCGAGCTGGCCAGGCCGTTGAGCATTGGCTTATAGCCGAGTTCGGGCGTCACCGGGTCGCCCACTTGCACGCGCTCGGCGGCGTCGTCGCGATTCTTCGCGCCGATATCGACCCACAGGTCCTTGAGCTTGGGCACTTGCTTCCGCTCTTCCTCGGTGAGCAAATGGATCGCCTTGCGGGAACAGACTCCCGAGATCGGGCCCGAGCGGGTCCAGACCGTGAGCCGCTGGCCGATGAGCACTTGCGGGTCCCAGCCGCCGATCGGCTGGGTCCAGAGGAAGCCGTCGGCGTCGATATGTTGCACGAGAAAGCCGATCTGATCGCAGTGGCCGGCCAGCATCACGCGGAGCGGCGCCCCGGGATTGCAGACGGCCACGAGGTTGCCATGCAAATCAGTCGTGATCTCGTCGGCGAAAGTGGCGGCATATTCGCGGACCACTTTTTGAATCGGTTGTTCGTAGCCCGAGGGACTGGGAGTTTCGAGCAGTTTTTTGAAGAACGCGAGACTGTCGTCGGTCATCATTGGGTTTTTTCCTCCGTGGCCTAATTCTATCTTGAGCCATGCCTTGGCGTTAAGGCGTATTTCGGTCATTGTCCCGGTCCGCGCGAGAGATTGACCCGCGAATTTCAGTGTTTACCATGGGGAGACCCGCCCAATGTCGGCACGCCGTTGCCCGCTCGCCGCATTTTCCACCCCCGCCCGCACACCCTCGCCACCCTGGAGGCTTCGTGAGCTCGTTCTCCGAACAATCATCTCGCCCGCTCATCGGCCGCGCGACGAATGTGACTTTCTTTCCGCTTTCGTCGCTCATGGCTCTCTCGGCATTCTCGGTGCTCTTCGCGTCGAGCGCGGCATGGGCCGGAGCGCCGGCCGTTTTTTGGGCCTCCGATCCGGTTCGGCCCGATGAAACCGTGCTCCTGGAAGGGGCCGATCTGGGGCCGGACACGAAGATCGAAATGGCGCGGCTCGAAGACGAAGATCCGGCTCGGCCGCCCACCATGGCCCGAGAAAATCCCAAGATCGCGCCGCGTTTTGGCGCTTGGCAAGCCACGCCCGCGCTGCAAGGCACGAATGAATCGCTCAAGTTTGTCGTGCCTCGCGGATTCAAGCCCGGCGTGTTCGCCTATCGCCTCACCGTGGCCGGAGCCACGACCTCGCCGCAACTGGTCAATGCGCCCGAGCCCTGGTGGGCGCAAGGCGACGAAGGCGATGCCGCCACGCCGGGCGGCTGGCTGCGAGTGCAAGGCAAATCGCTCGGCGGCCAAGGCAAACCGCAAGTTTGGCTCGTGCCCGCCGAAGGCGCCGCGATCTCGCTCCAGACCGCGATCGATCGCGACACCGTGAGCACGGCCGAGCAAGACCCAGCGGCTCACGACCCCTCGGGCGCCGGCGCGGGCGACGTCTATTCGCTTCGCTGCCAAGCGCCGGGCGATGCGCCGCTGGGATCGTATACCGTGTGGGTACACAATGGCTGGGGCGGCCCGGCCACATGGCGCTCGGCGGGCGAGATACGAATCGTGGCTCGCCATGAAACTCCCAGCGCCGTGTTCAGCGTGCTCGAAACCGAAGGGCCCAACGCGGCGAAGGAGATGCGCGAGTCGCTGATGAAATACCGCCAGCCGATCGATCGCACCGCCGGCATTCAAGCCGCCCTCAAGAAAGCCAAGGAAAAGGGCGGCGGCGTGGTGTACTTCCCTGCCGGGCGCTATGCAATGAAAGGCTCGATCGACGTGCCCAAAAACACCCTGCTGCGTGGCGAGGGCATGGGGATCGTGACGTTGTGGTGGGGTTCGGGACACTTCAATCTCGATGGCGGCGGCGATCAAGGGCGTGCGCCAAAGTGGCCAATGAACCTCCGGCGCCCGAACCGCTGATCCACGGGGCCGACTACGGCATTGAGGAAATGAGCTTTTATTTTCCTCGCAATTACCGTCAAGGCATCGTGGCCGACGACCGGTTCCGCATGCGTCAGGCGCGAATTCGCATCGACCACTCGTGGCTGCTCGAAGGCCGCGGCGATGGCACGGCGGTGCGCGTCGGCAAGAATTTTCAAATCTCGAACTGCGATATCTTCGCCAAAGGCGGCGGCGTGCATCTGGGACATCATGGCATCGTCGACCACAACCGCATCTTGACCATGAAGGTCAATACCGAGCTCGGCGCTTCGCGCGAAGTGATCTGCGAACACAACAAGTTCGTGGGCCTCGACCCCACGGCCTACCAAAACATCGCCGGCCGCGGGCGGAATATCTTCTATGCCCATAACACGCAAGAAAGCCTCTACGCCCATCAGGCCGACTACTCCTTCACCTTCGACGCCAGCGCCGGCGCCTATTTCGGCGCGATCGCCAAAACCGATGGCGAGCGAGTGACCCTGGCCGCCGACCCGACCTATCCCACCTGGGCCCCCGAGTCGAGCGACTGGTGGCGCAAGTGGGCTGTGCTTTGCATTCTGCACGGCCGCGGCGCCGGCCAATGGCGCGACGCGGTGTCGAACTCGGGCCGCGATTGGAAGATCGACCGTCCGTTCGATGTCAGCGCCCGACGCGACCAGTGTGCTGTCGATTGTGCCCTTCAGTGGGCGAGTGCTCATTGTCGACAATCGGTTCGAAGACCCGGCCTGGGTCAACGCCGGCTATGGCACGAGCATCGATGTGATCTGTGCCCGCAACACGCTCGTTCGCGCGGGCCTGCTAATCAACTACGGAGTTCATTCCGACGACTGGTATGAGCCAAGCTGGCATGTTCAGTTTTTCGACAATCAGGCCACCGAGGGACGCACCGATATCGAGCTCTCGGGCGGAGGGCGGATTTCCCCCGCTTTCGCCGGCCCGCTCACGCGCTGCACGGTGCATCGCCGCGAAACGCTCGCCGCCGACAACTCGGGCAATATTCGCGCCCACGGGCGGCTCGAGCAAGGCGTGATCGAGCACTGCGTGATGAAGAATCCATTTGGCGTGATTCGTGTCGATGGCGAGCCCCATGGGGTGCTGGTGCGAGACAACGTATTCTTCGAGGCCGGGCCGCGTTACGAGGGCGATGGCATCGGTCGCGCGCTGGCCGAACCTTCGAGCAGCGCGAGCAAATAAAGGCGAAACACCATGCCGCACATTTACGACAAAATGGGAATCCGGTTCATGTATCCGGATAACTGGACACTCGACGAGGCCGACGCCGTGGTGGGCAGCGCCGCGGTGTCGGTCCATAGTCCCGAGGGCGCGTTTTGGTCGATCGTGCTCGACGATGTGACCGCCGATCCGGCCGTGCTCGCCGGCGCGGCGGCCCAAGCCTTCAAAAGCGAATACGACGACTGCGACGCGACTCCGCTTCATGAAACCTTGGCCGGCCGCGCGGTCGATGGCTATGAAGTCAACTTCTTTTGCCTCGATCTCACCAGCACCGCGATCGTGCAAGGCTTCCGCACCCGGAGAGCCACCTGCTTGGTGATCTGCCAGGCCGAGGATCGCGACCTCCGCTCGCTCGGCCCGGTGTTCCAAGCCATCACCACCAGCCTGCTGAAGCACGACGCCGAGACGAAATGAGGCCGGCGGCTTGCCCCGTCATTGGACCCGTTTTCGAGATTTCCATTTAAACCAATACAACGCTCGTTTCGCGCCGATTTTCCCGCGTGCGCTCGCCAGCCGAGTCGCGACTGTTCGGACTGGTGGCGCCATTTTTTTGCCCATAACTTGGGGCCCGACTAGAATAAAATCGCCCAGGCGAAACTTGTCGCTTGCAGTCGCATTTTGTAAAGCGGCCACGACGACCCGGCCGATATTAGCCAAGATGCGCGGATGCTCTCGGACACTCGCCGTACGGAAGCCGCCGCATCCTCGCGACACGGTGTTCGTCTTGCCCTACCGCATCTCCGGTTACGGACCACCGCAATGAGCACTGACCACCTCGCCGTGAAAAACGCCGAGAAGCATGTCGCTTCGTACATTGAAGAGTTCGACGATTTAATGCGCCGCCACGAAGTGGCGATGGATTGACGCAACTGCGAAGCCTATCTCCAAATGGGAATCGACGCGTTTCACTGGATCATCCGGGGAGAACGCGCCGTTCAGGCCGCCGAGCACCAGGATGGAGGCGAGCATGATGACCGGCTCCATGCGGCCGATCCGTCGCCTTTGCAAGGCATGGCTCCGACCGGTCGAGTTGGCTAACGAATGGATCGTCAACCAGCGGCAACGAGGCCATGCCATCGACAATCTCGAAGAGTTCCGCGATTGCGTCGAAGAAATGATTGCCATCGTGGAATTCAATGAACACGACGACTGGCCCATGTCCGAAGCAGTTATTCGCCTGAGCGAGTCAGCACGGACCGAGCACGGAAATGGCGAAACTGTCGAGTTCATTTAGAGAACGCAACCGAACCACCCGATCGTTCCGGGAGCGGAACGCGATCCTGCCGACGTTCGTTCAAGATGCGGTTCGCACTGCTTGCGAGCTTTTCAATGCCAATCCCGCGCATTCCTCCTTGCGCCACCACGAACTCAATAATCCGAAAGAGGGCAGCCACGAGCCGGGCAGCTTTTCGGTCTCGGTGAACATGCAATACAGGGCCGTCTACATTCCAGTCGATGGAATCAATGTCTGGTATTGGGTGGGCACGCACGCCCAGTACAAGCACTTCACCGGCGGTGCAAGGTGAACGGGTCGGACTAAACAGGGCGGGTCTATATATTGACGAAACCGGCCTCGCTCACACTTTTAACGGTCCAAGTGCAGCATCAACAGCGCCACGTCGGCTGGGGTGATGCCGCTGATCCGGCTGGCTTGGGCCAAGCTTGCCGGTTGGATGCGGCTTAGTTTCTCGCGCCTCGGCCCGCAATTGGCCCAGCGAGGCGAAATCGAAATCGCTCGGTATGCGCTTCTCCGCCCAGCGCTCGACTCGGGCAATGTCCATCTCCTGCCGGGCAATGTAGCCCGCGTATTTGATGTCGCACACCACTTGGTCCGACACCTCGGCGGCGAACTCGGCCAGTTCGGGCGCCCGGGCCACGAGATCGGCCCAGCCCACCTCCGGGCGGCGCAGCCATTTGACCCAGGGACCTTCCGGACCGCTTTGCGATTCGATCCGTTCGCGGAGCTTGTCGATCGCCGCTTGCTTGGCGGCGAAGCGCCGCCAGCGGGCTTCATCGACCAGGCCTAGTTGGCGGCCGAGCGGCGTGAGCCGTCGGTCGGCGTTGTCGTGGCGAAGCAGCAGGCGATATTCGGCCCGGCTCGTGAACATGCGATAGGGTTCGTCGACCCCGCGCGTGACGAGATCATCGACGAGCACGCCGATATAGGCTTGCTCGCGGCTCACCACGAGCGGCTCTCGGCCAGCCAAGTCGAGCGCCGCGTTGGCCCCGGCCACGAGTCCCTGGGCCGCGGCTTCTTCGTAGCCGGTCGTGCCGTTGATCTGGCCAGCCAAGTAGAGTCCGCGCACATGCTTCGTTTCCAGCGTGGGCCGGAGCTGATCGGGCGGTGAATAGTCGTATTCCACCGCATAGCCATAGCGCATCACCTCGGCCCGCTCGAGACCCGGCGTCAGCCGCAGCACCGCGTCTTGCACATCGCGCGGCAAGCTGGTCGAGACACCATTGACATAAATTTCGCGCGTGTTGCGTCCCTCGGGCTCGAGGAAAAGTTGATGGCTCTCTTTGTCGGCGAACCGCACGACCTTATCTTCGATCGACGGACAGTACCGCGGACCGCTCGAGCGAATCTGGCCCGAATACATGGGCGCCCGATGTAAATTGGCGCGAATGAGGGCATGGGCCGCTTCGTTGGTGTGCGTGATCCAACAGGGCAATTGCGGTCCGGCGATCGCGGTGGTGAGAAACGAAAACGGCCGCGGGTCGTCGTCGCCGGGCTGAAGCTCGACGCGGCTGTAGTCGATCGTGCGACCATTGAGCCGCGGCGGGGTGCCGGTTTTGAAACGGGCCAGGGTGAATCCGAGCCGGGCGAGCGCGGCGCTGATTCCGGTGGTGGTCCCCTCCCCTGCTCGACCGCCGGCGGTCTTGGCCTCGCCGGTGTGCATGATCGCTTGGAGAAAGGTGCCGGTGGTGATGACGACTTTCGGTGCGCGATAGATCGCATCGCCGCGCACTCGGACACCGACGATCGTCGACCGGCCGTCGTTGGCGCCGTCGTTAAATCCGTCGCCCGCCGTGCTGCCGCGAACCACTTCGAGGTCTTCGACGACTTCTTGACGCAGCGTGAGATTCGGCTGCTCTTCGACGATACGTTTGATTTCGGCTTGATAGGCTTTTTTATCGGCCTGGGCGCGCGGACTGTGCATCGCCGGGCCCTTGCGGCGATTGAGCAGGCGAAACTGAATGCCGGTGGCGTCGATGGCTTGGGCCATGGCGCCGCCCAGGGCATCGATCTCGCGCACGATCTGCCCCTTGGCCACTCCGCCAATGGCCGGATTGCAGCTCATTTGGCCCACGGTGTCGCAGTTCGTCGTGAGCAACGCGGTCCGCGCGCGAGCCGCGCGGCGGCCAGCGCCGCCTCGACTCCGGCGTGGCCAGCGCCCACGACGACGACATCATATTCATAGTGGATTTGTGTCATGGAGCTCATGATACGCGCTGGCCCCGGCGCCCGCCAACGGGCGATCAGGGTTTCGGCGTCGACGCGGGCGCCGCGCCAGGCGGTCGATTGGCGTCGCGCGGCGGGAGTTTGTAGACCGCGTAAAACTGATTCGCGGGGCTGACGCGCATCAGTCCCACCGGCGGATAGGCCGACGTGAGCACATAATCGGCGCCATATTTTTCGCCCAAGGCGATCAGCCTCTCGCGCCCTAGCGACGCGAGCGAGCCGCGCCAATCGGCCGGCCCGTCTTTATCGGCCGGGCGCCAATAGAGATCGCGAATCCGCTCGCGCCAAGCAACCAGCCCCCGGGCATCTTGCGGAATGTCCTTGCGATCGACCACGGCGGCCCGTTCGGCGCGCCAGGCAAAGGTGCCGGCCATGCGCGGAATCATGAACACGGCGTCGGGCGGCGTGTGGTCTCGCGCCCAATCGCAAATGCTCCACCAAGCCTCGGGATCGTCGATGTTCCAATCGGCCCGGGGGCTTTCATAGGTCGCGCGATATTTCATGCTGTCGAACAGATTCCAGCCGGCGCCGAGCAAGAGCACGAGCAGCCAAGCGGCCCCCCAGCGCGAATGAGCTCGCAATTGCCGCTCGAGCACCGCGACCGCGAGCAGCGCCGCGCCGAGCGGAACCATCGCATCAGCCAGCCGAAACCAATAGTATCGCAGCAGCGCTCCGGCCACGCGGGGATGCGACTGGAAGCCAAAATTGATGAAGACTCCAGCCAGCGCCACCGCGAGCGACGCTCCAACCAGCCATCGCAGCCGCCGCTCGGCCACTCCGCGCGGCGCGAGCCAGGTCAACACCATCCATGCCAGGGTAAGCAGCGCGAACCGCGCGGGCCACTCCGCCGGAAACTCGCGGAACACAAGATGATGGCTCAGCCGCTCGAAGACATAGATGCGGTTGGCCTCGGCCACGGTCGCGGTGTCGACTCCCCAGGTGAGCGCGAGCGCGGGCACGAGGCCCGGCAGCGCCAGGAGCATCGCGCCGAGCCAAGCGAGCACGGTTCGGCCAAGGGGCGGTCGCTCGGCGCCGGCGCCCAACCAAGCGATGCCCGCGGCCAACGCCGCCCAACCGCCAACCAACACATGAAACGCCGCCGCCGCGCCGAGCAGGAGCCAAGCCCGAGTCCAACGGCCGCGGGCCACATCGCCCAGCGCGAAGAACACCAGGGCAAACGCCATCTCCTTGGCCTCGAGCCCGCCGACGATCCATTCGCCCGCCAGTTGACAATGCTCATTGAGCGCCACGAGCAGCGCAGCCGAGAGCACGGAGTAAAGCGGTCCCGGGGCAAACGCGGTGCTCAGCCGGCGCCACCCGATGGCGATCGCGGTCCATGAGACGAGCCGCCCGACCCAGGCCGCGCTCGCCAGCGGCATCCATCGCGTGAGCCAGCCAAAGGTCCAATAAAAAACCTGATGGGCATCGGCCGTATTGAGAAAAAAGTCTCGCCCGCACCAGGCGGGATTCCAATAATGTTTGGCCTTGGACAGATAATGGGCCTCGTTGGTGTCTGGCGGCGGCCAGCCGGCATACACGAAAAACACCGCCACGATCAACACGATCTCGAGCCCAGGCAACCACCGCGACGCGAGCCGACCGGCCGACGAGGCCAGCGGAGAATCGGCCGGCGCTTTCGCGGCGAGCGATAAGGCGGCGGGAGTTGGGGGCTGAACCATGCTCGAAGCAAAGCAAAGAGTCGACGCGGAAATGAAGAACGCCGAAAGCCCCGCCGGCGCCTGCTATCGGTTCGCCCCGTCGGCCACGCGACCGACGATTTCGCACACGCGATCAATCGCCCGCGTGTCGAGGTCGAGATGGGTCACGGCCCGCACGCGTTTCGTGGAGAAGGGCAACATGAGCACGCCGGCCTGCTTGAGTCGCTCGCAAAAAGCCGCCGCCGGACCCTGGGACGCGCTCACTTCGAAGATCACCATGTTCGTATCGATCGTGGCGGGGGTCAATGTGATGCCCGGGCAAGCGCGAGCGCCGCGGCTAGTTTTCGCGCATGGGCGTGATCTTCGGCCATGCGATCGATATGATGATCGAGCGCGTGAATCGCCGCCGCGGCCAGCACGCCGCTTTGCCGCAGCGCGCCGCCAAACGCCTTGCGATGCCGACGCGCTCGGCGAATGTGCTCGACCGAGCCGGCCAGCGCCGAGCCGACCGGCGCCCCCAGTCCCTTGCTAAAGCACACGCTCACGGTATCGAACACCGCCGCCCACTGGCGAGCGGGCGTGCCGTTGGCGACCACGGCATTGAAGAGCCTCGCGCCGTCGAGGTGCATCGCCAAGTTGCGTTCGCGGGCCCAATCGGCCAGCTTCCGCGTCTCATCGAGCGGCAGAATGCGACCCGCGCCGCGATTATGCGTATTCTCGAGCGAGAGCACGCGCATCGTGACCAAGTGATCGTTGCCGCCGAGCATCACGCCTTCGAGATCCTCGACCGTGAGCAATCCTTCGTGGCCACGCACCGGCTGGGCCGCGATGCCGCTGAGCTGGGCATAGGCGCCCTGCTCGTAGACATAGATATGGCAATTGGCCTCGCAGATAAAGCCATCGCCCAAGCCGCAGTGCAAGCGGAGCCCGATCTGATTCGACATGGTGCCCGACGGCATGAACAGGGCCGCCTCCTTGCCGAGCATTTCGGCCACGCGCCGCTCGAGCCGGGCGACCGTGGGGTCTTCGCCAAACACATCGTCGCCGACTTCGGCTTCGGCCATGGCGCGCCGCATTGCGGGCGTGGGGCGCGTGACCGTGTCGCTGCGAAGATCGAAGATTGGGTCGCTGGTCGGCGGAAGCATGATCGACAGACTCCTTGTCGCTCTCAGCCAAGCGGCGCGGAAGGCAAGAGGGCTTTCCCGCGGCGAGCTCGGCAAGCAAAATAAAGTCTCGGCTTGCCCGTCGCTCGCGTCCAGGCCCCCTGCGATTTACACTGAACACAAAGACAAACCTAGCACCGACCGCGCGCGATCGTCAAGTCGCTCGGCCGTCGGCCCCGCGTTTGTTTTAGGAAATGCATGCAACTCAACATCGAACGCATTGATAGCCGCGACGCCGATGTCCGCGCGGTGCTTGATCGGCTCCGCGAGCGGCTGAGCCCGCGCGGCAATATCGTGAGCGAGGCCGGCCGGCGGCGAACGATCGAAGTGTTTGGCGAGCCGCTTTCGGCCGAAGAGGTCGTGGCCCGCATTTGCGACGATGTTCGCCGCGATGGCCTTGCCGCCGTGCTCGACTACAGCCGCAAGCTCGATCGGGCCGAACTCAGTTCCGCCGAGCTGCGCGTGAGCCGCGAGGAGCTTGCCGCCGCTCATGCCGAGGCGGAGAAGCCGTTTCTCGACTGCGTGCGGCGGATTCGGGCCAACATTCTCGAATTTCAGACCGCGCTCGTGCCTCGCGATGTGCGAGTCGACCATGCCGACGGCAGCTCGCTGCGGCAGCGATATTTGCCGCTCGAGCGCGTGGGGATTTGCGTGCCCGGCGGAGCGGCGGCTTATCCCTCGACGGTGCTGATGACGGTCGTGCCGGCTCAGGCGGCGGGTGTCAAGCAGCTTGCGATCGTCGCGCCGCCGACGGCCTTTGGCGCATACAACCGCGATCTGTTGGCCACATGCCACGAGCTCGGCGTGACGGAAGTTTATCGCATGGGCGGCGCAAGCGGTGGCGGCGCTGGCCTATGGCGTCGAGGGCGTGCCCAAGGTCGATAAGATCGTGGGGCCGGGCAACATGTTTGTCGCCCTCGCCAAGCGCCGGGTCTATGGCGAAGTGGACATCGACTCGATCGCCGGCCCGAGCGAAGTGGTGGTGATTGCCGATAGTTCGGCCCGCCCCGAATGCACCGCGGCCGACCTGATCGCCCAGGCCGAACACGCGCCGGGCGCCAGTGTGCTGATCGCCTGGGAAGCGGAGGTGCTCGATCGGACGATGGTTGAGCTGACGAAGCAACTGGCGCGGCTCGAGCGCGGCGACTTGGCCCGGCAGAGCCTCGAAGCGTTTGGCGCTTTGATCCTGGTGGAGCGGCCGGAGGAAGCCGCGGCGCTGGCCGATAGCATCGCGCCCGAGCACTTGCATATCGCCACCGCCGACGCCGAAACTTGGGTCGAACGCATTCCACGAGCCGGAGCGATTTTCGTGGGCCACTGGAGCCCGGTCGCGGTGGGCGACTACGCGGCCGGCCCATCGCATGTGCTGCCAACGGGCGGCACGGCTCGCTTCGCGAGCGGCCTTTCGTCGGCCGACTTCGTTCGCGGCAACAGCGTGATCTCGCTCAGCCCGGCGGGCCTCGAGCGCGTGAAACCGCTGGTCGCCACGTTGGCCGAAAAAGAGGGCCTCACGGCGCACCGCTTGAGCGTGGACATTCGCTCGACGAACCAGATTTAAGCGGCGGACCGCTTTCGCCGGTTGGCGATCACGACCGGCTACCGAGTTCCACCGCACTTCCCGCCGTCGGGGAACCTATTTCAAATCGGGTGATTTGTCTTTCCTCGACCGTGAGAATCGACCACAAGCGTCGGCCAAGCGGCTGGTTGGGCGAGCGCAGCGGACTCGCCGCGAACTGGAATCGCGGCGTTGGCATATTGCGAGATGCTCTATTTCCGCACTTTTTTCGATTGCATGCAAAGTGGCAATAAGGTCGATCTCCTTCATGTGGGGAGATCGAATCCGCTTTGCTAGGGGCAAATCGATGAGAGATCCGCGCACGTTGGGCTTACTCTCGATCCTGGCGTCCGGGATTACCCAAAACTGGCGCCCAGCGGCTGACGCGAAAAAAGTGTTCGACAAGACCTGCTGCCCGCGGAAGAGCCCCGTGATCGGCGACTCGATTGCGATCAGGCGCGGATTTCGATGGTTCCGAGGGAGTTTCGGAGCCATGGATTGGAGGAACATCTCAAAATGACGCACTATGCTCAGGATGCTTCCGACCATTGGCTGGGGCCGGGGTCGATTGCATGCGAACCGGCGCCGATTCTCAACGCCTTGCCAGAGGCGCGACCCACCGTATTCGTTGTGGATGACGACGCCAATATTCGCAAAATAATTTGCTTGCTCATCGAGTCGGCCGGCATCATGGTCGAAGCCTTTTCTAGCTCGCAAGCGTTCTTGGACGTCTACGACCCCGAGCGGCCGGGATGCTTGCTGCTTGATATTTGCATGCCCGGCATGAATGGGATTGCACTTCAGCAACGGCTGGCATCCCAGAACGCCGAGCCGGTAATTATCTTTCTGACTGGCCACGGCGATGTTCCGACCGTCGTCCAAGCAATGCGCACCGGGGCCATTGACGTCATCGCAAAACCATTCGAAGCCACGGTTCTTGTTGCTCGTATTCGCGAAGCGATTGCCCGCAATCGAGAAAACCGGCGGGCGCGCTCGTATCTCCAGGAGTTAAACGAACGCCAAGCCCGACTCACGGCGCGCGAGCGCGAGGTAATGGAACTGATTGCCCAAGGACAGAGCACCAAGGGAATCGCTTCGCGGTTGGATATCAGCCCCAAGACGGTCGACAAGCATCGGGCCAAGGTGCTCGAGAAAATGCGCGTCGAGAGTCCGATCGAGCTAGTCCAATTGCTGCTCCATCGCGAATTCGCATGAACGGCTTGCAAGCCGCCCGGACCCCGCGCGCGCGCGATGCTTCACGAAGCGTCGTCGACGCGCTGGGAACGAGGCTCCAGGGGGATGTGCGACCTGAGCACGTCCAACAATACGTCGAAGCGGATGGGTTTGTGCAGATAGTGCTCAACGCCGAGGGCCAGCATGCGTTTGGCGATTTCCCTATCGCGACATCCAGTCAACACGATCACGGGCACTTTATGGGTATCGGCCCGGCCCTTCAGGCATTCGACGACATCGTGACCTTGTCCCCGCGGCATCCGCAGGTCGGTGATGATCACATCCGGTCGATCGGTCACGGCCTCCCAGATTCCCTGCTCGCCGAAATAAGCCGTCGTCACCCGCACGTCGAACGGTCGCAATCGCAGCGACAGCGAAGCCGCGATGCCAGGATCATCGTCGATGCATAATAAGGTCGGCCCTGGCCGAAACCGATTCGAACTGGTCATGGAGACGCTCCCTTCGTTGCGGACAAGAAGTTGACGCGTTGACGCAAGAAAATCACGGGCGCGACGTAACTAGGACCAAACGAGAGCGGGAACTCCTCGTTATTTCGAAAGCGGATCGAGCGGGGGCGCGATCAACTCCGCCGCCGACGTCAAACGACGGCCCCTTTGGCGGGCAAATTCAGCATTTTACGAATGAGCGGCTCCAGCTTCGCCCAGGTATCGGCGCTCTTCAATACATAATGAGCGTTCAACCGCCAACAGCGGCGAATTGTGTCCGAATTGCAGCCGCCCGACATGACGATGACCGGAATGCTCGAGAATTCGGGGTCCGCGGCCAAAATTTCGCAGGCGCTCAACCCGGTGCCGCACGGCATTTGCACGTCGACGCAGGCTAGGCCGGGAGGGTCATCGTGCATGGTGTTCAACAGATCGAGCGAGTTATCGGCCGTGCGGACGTGGAGTCCGAGGCCGCGACAGCGGGTCGACAATACTTCGAGCAGGTCGAGGTCATCGTCCGCAATCAATACTGTGTGCGCTCTCGTCATGGTTGCCCTTCTGGGATAATTAGGAAGCTTGTAGCTCAGCGACGTTTTCTTATTGCTTGCGCAGCCCGATGGAACATGGTCGCTTGTTTGTTCAGGACCCAACGGATAATCCAGTTGCCGTATTGCCTCGACGAAAGCGGCGAACTCGACCGGGCCGCGGACGTAACTTTTCGCTCCGAGGCTGTAGCCAGCCACGATATTCCTCCCACGGTTGCGGGGATGTTAGTTCATCATGAGGGCTGGCTGCAGATCCGAAGACTCGAGGCGCCCGGCGACTGCCATTACCTTTTCCACGACCTGCAGCAAATCGTCGCCTCGGTACGGCTTGGCGAGAAAAAAGCGGGCGCCCGCGTTGAGCGCCTTGCGTTGATCGGACAAACTTGCGGAGAGCATGACGACAGGCACGCGCCGCGTGTCGCCGCGCTTTTGCAAGACATCGAGCACGTCCAGTCCGTCGAGCCCCGGCATGCGGACGTCGAGCAAAATCGCGTCGGGCCGAGTTCGATCAAGTCCGCGCAACGCGTCGGCTCCGTTGAACGCGGCGCTCGTCTCGTAACCGGCGGCGCACAGGCGAACGGTTGTTCCGCGCACGATTTCTTCGTCGTCGTCGACGATCAGCACCTTTCGACCGTAGTTCATGAAGCGACCTCCTTCGCGTGACTGACCGTGTTGCGAGACTTTGAAACGAGCTGGAGCCGGGATCGGCGATCGCTATGCCTGGACATGGGCCGCCGATCCGTTGAGGCGGGAAAAGTCGGCGAGCAATTGATCTCGCGCCGGGCAATTGCCAATGGCCCTGGTTCACGAGCTTGACCGCCGGCAAAGGGCCGCGCGGCCGGTTCCGGTTCACGGCGTCCAACATTTTGGCCAATCGAGCGCGGAACGCTTCGACTCCGGCGCCGTCCGCGGCAATCACGACCAGCCAATGGTCGGCGTCGACGCGAAACAAGAGATCGTGCGCGCGCAGCACGTCGTTCAACAGGAATTGGATGTCGTTTCCCGCGTGCGGTTCGCCTTCGACCAAAGCGGCCGCGCTGAGCAGGGAAACCGAGGTCTCGCCCTTATTGTGCTCGGCCATGCGGTCGAGGCTCCGGACGATGACCTCGCGAGGATCGGCCACGGGCAGCGTGAAGGCAAAGGTGCTTCCGTTATCCAAATTGCTCTCGACCGTCAATTGACCAAAGCTAAGGTCGACGAGCTCCTTCGCGATGCTCAGGCCCAATCCGAAACCGTCGGTTCCGTGACGCGACTGATTGCCGACCTGCTTGAACCGTCCGAAAATAGTCCGAAGATGCTCTGGTTCGATACCGCGTCCATTGTCGCGAATGCTGACGACGACGTTCGCGGCCGGCCGATCGGCGCACACGCTGACCACGACGCTGCCGGGTTCGCCACAAAACTTGATGGCGTTGATCACCAAGTTCACGACCACTCGGCCGACTTTCTCGGGGTCGCAGTAAACGGCGGGTAAATCTTGCCCGATGTCGAAGCGAAGTTTCTTGCCGCGCGACTTGGCCTTGCTTTCCAGCGTCGGTCGCAACCCATCGATAATGTCGGCGATCCGGCATTGAACGCGCGACATGACAAGCAAACCGGCGTCGAGACGGCTGCCATCGAGGATGTCGTCGACCATGCGATTGAGGTCATCGCTGCGGTTTTCGATGACGTTCAAGTATTGCGCCTGCTCGGTGTTGATCGGCCCAAGCAATTCAGCGAGCATCAAGGATGTGTACTCCTTGATGACCGTCAATGGCGAGCGGAACTCATGCGAGACGTTTTCCACGAAGCGCTCGGCGGTCTTGCAAAGTTTGGCGAGACGTCGATTTTTGCTCTTGAGCAGTTTGTGGCTGGTTTCGAGGCGTTCCAGCAGGTTTTGGGTCTCGGACGATTTTTGCCGATGAATCGCGTAGCGGATGGCGCGGACGAGGAGGTCGGTGGGCGCCTTTTCAAAAAGCCCGTCCTTCAACAGATAATCCTGAACGCCGTTGTCCAGCGCGTCGATCGCCATTTCGTCGCTATCGTTTCCCGTCAGTAAGATAATGGGCATTTTGGGACTGCCGCGCCGGATGCAATGCACGGCGCCGAGTCCATGGCTGTCGGGCAGCGACAAATCGACGAGCGCCACGTCAAAACCGCGAGTCTCTAACTGGACCAGCGCGTCGGACAAGCGATCGGCCGTCGTCACATTAAACCGGCTGCTAGATTTCTCCAGCGCCAGCCGCACCAAGACGGCGTCGGCGACGTTGTCTTCGACCAACAGGACATTGATTTGCTCGGTTCGCATATTTCCTCCCCGAAGGCGCCGCGCGACGGTTGTACGATTGGCGTTCACGCGTTTCTCGCTCCAAGGCAAGCATGGGTCGCGATCGTTGGAATGCCAATGAGCAAATGCTCCATGCGAGGGACCAGCGATTCATCTAGACACCGATCCGGAAGCCAGGACAGGTAGGCAGTTCCTCATAGGGCCGCCGCGAAACCTCGTGGTAGGTTTCATGTGCCGATGGTCGCCGGCGACGGGATGCAGGGAAGAGCAGGCCCGTCGTTCGGCGCCGTTCCGAGCGCCAGGAAGAAACAGCATGCTGAAACGCACGATCTTGATAGCCGAATACGACGCCGACTTGGCGCGCTTTTTGACGACGCAATGTCGCCTGCTCGGTTTCAACGTCTGGCAGTCCCCCGACGCGCTGCACGCGCTGAAGGGAGCCTATCTGGCCAAGCCCGCCTTGATGATTCTCGACCTGGATATGCCGCTTGGAAGCGAATCGTCGATCTTCGAGCAATTCGGAATCGATCGCAAATGGATGCGCATTCCCATTATCGTCCTGAGCCGCCAGCCGGACGAGGCCACCATCCGCCGCTACCAGTTGGCGGGCGCGCGGCATGTGACCAAGGGGCCAAAGCTATGGACGGATCTGGCCACGGCAATATGCCAGTGCCTGAGCGCCGGACACCGGACCACGGAAGTCGATGACGCCGGATCGCCGGCCGACGCCGGTGATCATCCTGACGGGCCAGACGAATCCCGGCGTGCGCCGGCAGCGACTCTCCCAGGGAGTGACCGCCTATCTATACAAACCCGTGATGATGAACGAGTTGCTCGAACACCTGCGACCGCTCGTGCGGTTGGCGCCGCAGAGGCCTCCCGCATTGATTGGCCGGACATGAACACTAATTCGACGACGGCGCCGGCCGAACAACTCTCGGGTCGGCGGGCATTTTAGAAAGCACCACGGACGCGCGGGTCGAAGACGATCTGGCAATCAGGGCGATCATCCTTCGACATGGCAAGCAAAACGAAATCGGCACGCTCCCCGTTTTAAGTCGATTCAGGGAGCTTCCAGGGCGTTTCTCTCGCCGACTCCGTCATTCATACCGAATGTCGATGATCTCGAAGCGCATCTTGCCTTTGGGAACCGGGATTTCCGTCGTGTCGCCGATTTTCTTGCCCAACAGGCCCTGGGCCAGCGGGCTCGTGACCAGAATCTTGCCGGCGTCGTAGTCTTCTTCCCCGGCGCCCACCAGCACGAATGTTTCCTCGTCGTCGAAGTCCAGGTCCTTGACCACCACGATCGAACCAAACGCCACCTCGCCCTTCGGCATCTTCGAGGGGTCCATGATCGAGGCTCGCGCCAGCTTGTCGCGCAGCAAATTGATCTTGGCCTGGAGCATGCCCTGGCTTTCGCGGGCGCCGTGATACTCGGCGTTTTCGCTCAAATCGCCTTCGCTCCGCGCCTCGGCCACGCGCTTGGCAATCGCCGGCATATCGACATTTTCCATATGCTCGACTTCGGCTTTGATCTTTTCGTAACCCGCGCGGGTCATGGGGATGAGGTCCGACATTTGCCGATGCTTCCTAGTACAAACCTGACGAGCGCAAAAAAACTCGGTCCCCGCGCCGAGGACCGTTCCGAGGGTCCATTTTGGCGAATCGGCCGAAGGCTGTAAAGGTGACGGCTTCGCCAGCGAATCCGCTCGGAGCCAGATCGAGCGGCCCCGCCGACAGCAGACCGCCAAAAACCGCCGGCCCGACATCGCGCCAGTCTCGACGTGGCGCCAGTCTCGCCATCGCGTCAATCTCGACGTGGAGGCAGCCGCGCGTCGCTTCGGCCCGCGGCGCCGTTAGCCGTCGTAGGCGCTCTCTTCGCGAGGCAACTCCTCGACCGGCCACGAGGTCGCGAACACGCGCACAAATCGCTTCGGCCGATGCCCCTCCAGAAGCTCGTTCACGCGCACCCGCATTCGCCAGCCGCTATCGCCCGGACCCGGCGGACCTTCGAGCAGTTCCACGATCGGACCGCGGCTCGCGTCGTTGTGCTGGTCGTGAGTGCGGAGCGTTTCCTCGGCGACCGCGATCGCCACGCCCTCTTTCACATGAAAGTCGTTCTTCAGTTCCGGATCGAAGCCGGCGAAGATCGTCATCGTCACGATGCGGGCCTGATTGTCCACTTCATCGACTCGGGCCGCGAGACCGTGTTCGCGCACGAACAGGCGATGCGTTTCTTTTTGCAGCGCCGTGGCGGTGGCCCGGCTTTCGTCGTCGAGCCAAACATCGAGGCAGCGTCCGGGTCCTTTCATGGTGCAAACCGTGAGATTCACGAGCACCTCCTGCCCGGCGGCCAGATCGTCCCACGAGCCGAGCCCGCGGCCCCGCCAAATGCGCGTCGCGGGTTGAATGCGAAACAGGGTTGGTTTCGGGTCGAGCTGGCCCTCGGGCCCCAGGCCGATCAGCGAGAGAGTGCGCTTGTCGCGATCGAAGTGGTCGACGCGCCACTGGCGATGGTTGCCTTGCGAATCGCTGAAATCGTCTTCGAGCCGCAGCACTTTTCCAAACACCTGCTTGCCCGCGCGATCCTCGAGATAGAACTGGCCGTGGAGATGCGTGCCGATGGGAATATCTCGCAGCTCGGCCGGGGCGCCGTGATAAGCCACCGACCCATAGGACAGCAGCTCGAAGGGCAGCGGTTGATCGTAGTCGTCGGTCCGCTGGTCGCCGGCGCGGTCGCGGCGAAGCACCCCCTTGCGATTCACATGATCGACCGAAATCAATTCGCCCGAGATCGCATGCGCCGAGCCGGCCGGCGGAAACTCGCCGGGCACGAGTTGAAACCACGGCGCCTTTTCATCGCCGCCATCGGTGCGAAAGACCAACTCAGCCGCGGAAACGACAGCCAAGGCGACGAGCGTCGACAACGAACCCGCGACGAAGGTAAACAAGCGCATGCACATGCTGGATTGCAAATTCCAAAAGACGCGATGGAGGAAACACAAACTGTGGTGGCCGCGCCGACGCGGCCGCGAGGAAAAAACCGCGCGTGATTCAGGCGATCAGTTCCGAGACGGGGCCCAGGCTGTCGACGAACCGCTCGGCCGGCACTTCCATTTTCTGAAGCATCGTGAGCAAGAGGTTCGTCATACGCGCATTGCCGTCTTGGGGCGTGTGGCAGATCGAATAGTGACCGCCGGCGTTGGCCAGATCGTATTTGCCGATCTTGGGGAGGTTGTAGTCGATGTGCTGGCCATGCTTCAGGCCGAGCGCCTTGCCGCCCGCGAGAATCGTCGGCAAATTGGCGTTGCCGTGGCTGTGGCCGTAGCTCATTCCGCTGCCGAAGAGCACCATCGTGCGATCGAGCAACGAGGATTCGCCCTCGGAAATGGACTGGAGTTGATCGAGAAAATAGGCAAGCTGCTCGGCGATGAAGGTGTCGCTCCGCGTGAGCCGCTTCATGATTTCCGGGTCGCCATTGTGATGCGAAAGCTCATGCCGGCCTTGGCTGATGCCGATCTCGGGCAGCGGCAGCCCGATGCCCTCGCTGCCGCTCATGTAGGAAACCACGCGCGTCATATCGGTGCGCAGGGCGAGCAGGATCAGATCGTACATCGTGCGGTAGTATTCGCCGGCTTGCGTGCGGGGCACATCGCGCCGCAAATGCGCGGCGAGCGACGGCTCGACATCGGGCTTGGGAATCGTGAGCCAAGCATCGAGACGCTCGGTGCGAATCTCCACCTCGCGCACGGCGCGTCAGATATTCATCGAGCTTGCCGCGATCCTCGGCGCCGAGCGTTTGCCGTAGCGAGCGAGCGCTTTCGAGCACCGCGTCGAGCACGCCGTGGCGTCGATCGAGCCGGCGGCGCCGCGCCTCGATGCCACCCGGCTCCTGACCGAACAGGCGATCGAACACATGGCGCGGATTGTCCTCGGCCGGCAGCGGCACGCCATCGCGCGACCAAGCCAGCGTGGTCGAATTGTTCGGTTGACCCACGCCCGGCGTGATCGAAAGCTCGAGCGAGGCGAAACGCGTCTTCGGCGAAGTGACTTCGGCCATCAACTGGTCGCAGGAGACCGAATTGTGGTAACCGGCGCCTTCCATGCTGATCTTGGCGCCCGTGAGCCAAGTGTCGGCGCACACATGGGCCTGTCCGATGCCGTTTGGGTGATGAAGCCCGCTGAACGGAGTGAAGTTCTCGCGATGGCGCTGGAGCGGCTTGAGTGGTTCGCTTAGTTCATAGTCGCGTCCAGCCGAGGTGATCTGCCAGGTGAGCACATTCACGCCGTTGGGAATATAGACGAAAACGCTTCGGCGCGGCGGGGCGGCCCGGTCGGCGGCTTTGGCCCTCGACGGAGTCATGCAGTTCAAGAGCGGCAGCGCCACGCAAGCCCCGGCGCCGCGGAGAAAGTGCCGACGATCGAGCAGCCATCGTTGTGCGAGAAATCCGCTCATGCTTGGGTGTCTTTCGAGGGTTCGAGACTCGAGGATGGTTCGAAAAATAGTTCGCCGTCGACTCGTTATATCGCAAACGACATTGTCGTTGGCGGCGCCAGCGGTCACGCGCTCTCCACAAAGGGCGAAATTGTTCGGCTACTCCGGCGATTGTTTCTATCGGCTCTGAAAAAGATCGGAAAGCACCAGATTCATGATAATCGCTTCCACCTGATAATCGGCGGCCTTGCTTTGCCGGGCCAGTTCGGCGAGCCGGGCGCGGTCGTCGACCGTCATTGCCCGGCGAAGGGCGTAGGTGGCGGTTTTTTCGATGAATGCGGCGTTGAACTTATCGAGATCGCCGAGCAAGAGGCGCTTGAGCCCAACCGCGTCGTCGAATGTGCGCCCATCGGCCAGGGCGCCGCTGGCGTCGACGGCCGGGTTCGCGCCGCTGCCATCGGTCACCGCTTCTTCGGTTCGCCAGCGGCCGATCGCGTCGTAGTTGTCAAACGCCAGACCCAGCGGGTCGATCTTGCGATGGCAGGCCGCGCAATTCGCGTCGCTCTCATGGGCCGCCAGCTTCATGCGCAAACTGGCCTTCGGCCGGTTCGCCGGTGTCGGCTCCACCGGCTTGACATTGGCGGGCGGCGGCGGAGGCGAGCGGCCAATGATCGACTCCAAGACCCATTTGCCGCGATGCACCGGCCGATGCCGCGTGCCGTCGGAAGTAAGGCTCAGCACCGCGGCCTGGGTGAGCAGTCCGCCGCGATGATCTTCCGGCCTCAGCGCCACGCGCTGAAATCGGTCTTCTTCCACGCCGGCGATGCCATAGTGCAAGGCAAGCCGGGAATTAAGCATTGTCCAATCCGAATCGAGAAACTCGCGCAAGGTCCGTTTCTCGCGCAACGTCTCGCCGAAGAAGCGCGTCGTTTCCTCGACCATGCTCGTTTGCAAGTAGGTGTCGTAGTCGGGATAGAGTTTCTTATCGGGCGGGAACTGGCCGACTAGGCGCAACTGAAGCCATTGCCGGGCAAAGGCGCTCGTAAACCGCGAAATCCGCTCGTCGGCGAGCATGCGCGCGACTTGAGCCCGCAGCACTTCGGGACGGCCGAGCGAGCCATCGCGCGCGGCCACGAGCAGCGATGCGTCGGGCATCGTGCTCCAAAGGAAATACGACAGCCGCGAGGCGAGTTCCCAGGAGTTGATCTTGCGCATTTTCGCTGGGCGAGCCTTCGACGAGATAAATAAAATCCTTCGAGCAGAGCACGGCGAGCATGGCCGCGCAGAGCGCGCCGCGAACGGTTTCGCCGGCCGAAAGTTCGCGGTCCATCAGGCGCGTGAAGTCCTCGACTTCCTCGGAGCGCGCCGGTCGGCGAAAGGCCCGTTCGATGAATCGGCCCAGCGCCGCTTTTGCCTGCGCGGCATCGGCGTCGGACACGAGACCATATTGCCGTTCGATCGTGGTCGGCTGGGACTCGGTCACGGGTCCTTCCCACTCGACCCAATCGACGATCAAAAACGGCTCGAGGGCCACGCCCTCTTCATCGGTCAGTTTGCGCTGCCAAGGAAATCGGCCCTGCTTGATGCTGAAAAACGGCTTGGCGCCCGAGCGACCCAGGCGGCCCAAGTTCGAGGGGGCCGGCACTTCATTGCAAAGCCGCAACAGGTGCGGACCGGCGGGCAAATGGGTGCGAAATTCGAGCGTCACCGGCTGGTCTTCCGGAGCGATCACGTCTTGCTCGAATAGCATCCGGTCCAGATCGGACGAGTAGATCACCACATGCGGCGCTCGCCCGGTCGGCGGCTTGAAGCCGCTAAGCTTGACGCGGCCAATGTATTCGCCGGAGCTGGGAATCTGGAGCGCCTGGTTCGAGCCGGGATGGCCGGTGAAGGTGCTACCGGCCCACACATCGAGACGAATCTTATCGAACAGGCCCTTGGCCTTGAGCTCATCGAGACCATTGATCCGGTGAAAGTCCGACGGTAGCCAGCGGAGCGCGAGCTTGGCGGGCGGCTTGTCGGGCAGGGCCTCATCGAGAATCGCGTCGGCGGCGGCGAAGTATCTTTCGACATGCGCCGGCGAAAGCGACAGCACCGAGCCGATCCGCTCGAAGCCGTGCCAGTTCGGGTCTTCGGGCAAGCAATTCGGATCGCCAGGATCGAATCGAATACCTAGGAGGTCGAAGATCGTGTTGGCGTACTCTTCGCGAGTGAGCTTGTGGAAGGTGACCCTTTCGCGCTTCGCGAGCCGAGCCGATTCACCCTCCTTGAGCCGCGCATCGAGAAACTCGGCCACGCGCGCGGCCTCGTCGGCGCTGGGCTGGGGCTCGGGCTCGGGCGGCATTTCGCCGGTGCTGATTCGATAGGCCACATCGCCCCAATGCACCGCGGCGCCGCTGGCGGCGAAGTCGCGCGAAAGGGTATCGATGCGCAGCTCGCCCTTCTGCTCTTTTTCGCCGTGGCAACGCATGCAATGCGTTTTCAAGAATGGCGCCACGGCTTCGTCGAACAAAGCGCCGTCGGGCGACGCGGGAGGCAAAGCCGCGGGCGACGGCGCCACGGGCGCTTCCTCGGCCCAGGTAATCGCCGGCGCCAATGCGGCAAGCCAGAGCAGAGTGAAAAGCCGTGTTCGCCCAGGCCGATTCCAGGCGGCCCAGCGACAATGAAGTGATCGCGGCATGGAGAACATCGGTCGCGGAAGGATGGAGGGCGGGTGCGAGCAACGAGCAGTAGGGCGCGTTCGCCACGCCCCCGATTTTAACCGCCCGCTCGCCGCCTGTCAGCAATTTAGCCGTCGATGCGGATTTTTCGCCGACGAGCTCCTTTTCCGACTGCCCCTCCCTCCGGGTCTTGCCATCGAGCGAGATCGTGGAAGTAAAAGGGGCTGTCCATTGTCATGAAAAAAACGCGATGCGTTCGCCGTCGATTCAAAACCGAGCGAGGGACCTTGTCAGGCCCGGCGCCGAGCGTAAGTCCATTGCAAACGACGCGTCGGACGTCGCCGGCGCAATTCGCCTGTTAGTCGCTCCGACCAATGTAACGGCGTTTCATGGTCGCCACCAACATGAACTCGCAAATCGTTCACCACCCCCCACGGCGGATCGCGGTCGAGTGGCTCGGTTTTGCTGGCGGAAAAGTCGCGACACACCTGATAAAGTTCCCGCCCGGCGGACGCAATCGTTTCTCTTCCGTGATCCGCCGCGGACCGATTGCCTCGGAGGGGACTTCCATGACCGGCGAACCTCAGGGACTCGCGACATTTCCGGGCGTCGATCAAGTGGCGGCCTGGAGCGTCGCGCTGCGGCATGGCATCAGCCCCAGCGTGTTCACGCTGACCACGGCGCCGCAAGACGATTTCATCGCCCAGATCGGCGACTTCGAGATCGAGTTCGGCGCGGTCGCATTTGGGTTTTCCGACTGCAAGATCGAGCGGGCCGATTATCGTCAATCTTCGGCCGGCATGGTCTGGATGCTCACGATCCTCGATCGCCGCTGGATGTGGCAAGGCTTCGGGCAAATCGCCGGCGCATACAACTCGCGCAACGGCGACAACTCGCTCCGCTCCGACGCCATTCTCCAATCGCTCGCCCAACTCGTGTCGCTGTGTCTCGACGCGCTGGACGAAGATGGCTACGACGTGGGCGATGTGCCCGACGTGGGCAATCCGACCGTCGTCTGGGAGGGAGAGCCGCCGGCCGACGCGCTCGCGGCGCTCTGCGATCAATTTGGCCTGCGCGTCGTGCTGCGGACCGACGACACGGTCAAAATCTGCGTCGTCGGGCAAGGCGCTTCGCTCGCGATCGACGAGACCGTGATGGAAAACAGCCTGGCCATCACTTCGCCTCGGCCGATTGCTTCCGCGGCGATCGTATGCGCTCCGAATCGTTATCAAGTCGATCTGCCGCTGGAACCGGTGGCGGCCGATGTCGATGGATCGCTCGGCCCGATCGACGATATGAGTTATGCGCCCGACGACGGTTGGCAAACAGTCGATCTCGTGGACTTCCGGGCCGTCGAGACGGCGAGCCGGCCGCTCGCGCGGCGATGGGTGTTTCGCGCATACCGTGTCGCGGCGCCGTTCGCGGTCGCGGAGTTCGGCCAAGTCGAAGCGCTCGATCAGATTACGCCGCTCGAAAGCGTGCAAGTGACGCTCGAGACCGACGACGCCGGCGACACTTCGAGCGCGCCGGCGGTCGTGTTCGGCCAATTCTGCACGGATGTGGAAACCGCGGCCAACAACGTCGCCAGTCCGCCGACCGATTTTGGCCAGCTTCCGTCGGCGGCGTTTTATCGGCGGCCGTTCGTGCTCGATTGCCAGCGTGGGATCGTTTGGTTTCGCGAGCAGGTGTATCGGAATCAAAACTCGGCGGCGCCACTGGAGCCCGTGGCCGCGACGCTCTATTTGCGCGCCGCGGTGAGCATTCGCGACGCGGAAACCGGCGCCTGGACACGTTACACCCGCGGCCAAAATGGCGGCGATTCCGATTCGCTCGCGCTCCATGAACCGCATGATGAAATCGTGTATGCGGTGACACCCCGCTACAACGGCCAGATTCCCTCGGGCAGCGTGAACAACGCCGACTCGGTAAACGCCCAGTGCGACGCGCTCTTGGCCGGCCTGGCGAATGTCCTCGGCCAAAACTCGCCGCGAACCGTGCGCTATGCGGGCATTCTGCCGATCGAACTCGATGGTTCGATTCAGCAAGTGGTCTGGCGCGGCGGACCCGGCGGAGCCACCACCACCGCCAGCTACAACCAAGAATCGCAGCGGCTTGGCCCCAACTTCAGCCAGCGCCGCGCGAGTGAACGGCAGCGCGGACTAACGCGCCGGGCCGAGCGCGAGCGGCCCGCGGTTCTTCTCCGGCAACTCCAAAACCGCAACATCGCTTGATCTCCCATGTATATCCAATATGGCAATTATCAACATGCGGTGGGCGAAGGCGCGCTGCGTGTCTCGAAGCAATCGATTTATTCTCGCGCGAGCACGCTCACCGGAGTGCGGCTGCGCTACGAAGTGCAAGGTCGTCTGCAGATCGAGGACCAAGGCGATCCCGTGGCCAATCAAGCCGCCATGACCCTGGCGCTCGCCGCGCTCGAACAAGCCTATGCGGTCGATGGCCACGATTTCGGGCTCTATCAAGACGATGGCTCGCCGACCGAACATGTGTTGCTGAGCGCCGACACCTTGGGGGGAATCAAAGTCACTTCGCCGGTTTCCTATCCCGCGGGTCGCGGGGCCGAGTATTCCACGTTTCGCAACTACGAATTGGCGGTCGAAGGCGTTGTTCCCAATCTCGTGGCCGGAGTGGCCGAATGGCGGGAAGTGATCGAATGGTTCGGCGGCGGGCCGGAGTATGTGTTTTTGCAAACGCTCACCGGTCCGCCGCAAAGGCAATTACTATTCGAGCAAACGACCTACAAGGCGACTCAAAGCGGCTATGCCGTGGGCTCGCTCGGCTATGTGTCGCCGCCCGCGCCGCTGTGGCCCTATGCGCTGCGGCCCGAGGCTTGCGCGGTGTCGCAAGCGAGTCCCGAACGAATGGGGCCGCTCAATATCGCCTACTGCAATTTTCGCACGACCTGGAGTTATCGCTTCGAGGACACGGCGCCGCTCGCGGGCACGCCCAACTTCTGGAGCAGTTGACGACCGCTCGACGTTTACAAACACGCGCACTCGCAAAGAGAACGGAGATATCCTCATGGCGACACGTATTTGGCTCGGCTCGGCGCTGGCGACACAGCAAGTTCGCGTATTCACCGTGAGCGGCGCTCCGGCCGCGGGCGATCTGTTTTCAATCACGGTCGGCGCCAAGGTCTTTTCGTACACCGCGCCGGCGAGCCCCACCGCCGCGAGCGTGGCCGCGGGACTCGCCGCCACGCTGCAAGCGCTCAGCCCAAATAGCGTGCCTGAAATCACGGGCATCGCGGTCAGCTATGGCGGCGCCGATTCGTTGACGCTCACCGGCCAACCGGGAACGCCCTTCGACTTCGAAACGAGCCTCGGGCCCGGCAACTCCGGCTCCGGGGCGCTCGCCTGGACCGACACCACGCCGGCCAGCGGTCCGAACTTCGCCAATGTGGCGGCCAATTGGTCGGGCGGAGTGGCGCCGCAGACCGGCGACGCGGTGTATCTCACGAACAGCGCCGTGTCGCTCCTCCATGGGCTCGATATGTCGAGCGTGCAACTCGCGGCGCTCTATGTCGATTCGACGTTTACCGGCTTCGTGGGCTTGCCGAGAAATCGCGGCGTGGCTGGCGGGGTGCAGGTGGCCGAATATCTGCCGCAGTATTGGCGGATCGGCGTCGACGCCGCTTCGCTCAGTCCCGGCTCGGGCCGCTTCAAGCTCGACACCGGCGCCGCCGGCGCCTCGCTCTTTATCACCGGCGCCGGATCGCCGGCCGAAACCGGTGTCAAGTCGATCCTGTGGATCGGCTCCGGCGTCAACAATATCAGCATCTCGAAAGGCTCGTTTGCCGCCGCCAATTTCGCCGGTGAAACCGCCACGATCCATGTGCTCAACCAGGAATGGCAAAGCAATCAGTCGGGCGACACCGATGTGCGGCTCGGCGCCGGCTGCACGGCGACCACGATCAGCAAAACCGGCGGCGCGCTCGAAGTCAATTCCGGCGTCGCCGCGCTCACCCAAAACGGCGCGGGCCAAACCACGCTCAACGCCGGCGCCCAGGGCGCGATCGCCATTTACGGCGCCGGCTCGCTCCTGGTCGGCGAAATCGTTTCCTATACCAGTCTCACCGTGGGCGACAACGCCACGGCCGACTTTCGCCGCGGTGGAAGCGGCTTGACCGGAACCAGCACCAGCCTCAACGGCAAATACAAACTGCTCGATCCAGGCCAGCGGGTCACATTCACCAACCCAATCGGCGTGTCGAATCCCGACGCGGCGGCCGATATCGACTTCGGCGCCAATTACTCGCTGCAACGTTCGTAAGCCGCTCGGCGAACTCGAATTCTCGCAAACCGAAGGTTTTGGAAGATCATGTCCGTCTCCACTCCCACGCCGCTCGATCGAGTTCGCTGGTTGCCATTTACCAATACCGAATCCAGCGCCGCGGCGCCGGCCTGCGCATGCTTGGCCATCGGCGGAGTGACGCTCGACGAAGGTCAGGCGGTGCTCGAGTGCGGGCAATTCACTTCCGCCGGGCCGTTCGCTTTCAATGGCTTGCAGCAAGTCGCCGCCGGGACCCAGGGGCAATGCACGCAAGATTTTCCCTTGCTCGCCACTTACGACTCAAGCGCCACGCCGGCCTTGGGCGATACCTGGATTCCCAAGAGCGGCCAATGGTCGCTCACCAAGGGTTCGGCCGGCGCCGCCAACGGCTTCATCGTGCTCGGCGTGATCGATAGCACAGCCCAGACGATGTTGGTCTCACCCGCCGGCGCCAGTTCGACCACCGCGGTCGTGCAAGTCATCGACACCCCCGGCGTCACGCTCGCCACGCCGAGCGATCCTTATGGCCAAGCGGTGTGGGCCGGCGCGATCGTCACGCCGCAAACGACGGCGCCCACCTTCGCCAACGACACCGGCGGCAATCGCTTCTCGCCGAACCCCACGCCCACGCTCTCGACCAGCGGCCAGCCCACATGCTGGATTCTCGACCTCGATGGCATCGGCGGCTCGGGCACGCCCAGCCCCACGCTCATCAACGGCGAAATGTACATCGGTATCTTGGTTGGCTCCTACACGGTCGGATCATCGCCAGGAGTCACGCTCCCGCTTTACGCCGTGCGCAAGGGCTCGCAAAGCGACGTGGTGCGAATCAACTCGAACACCGCCCCGCCGGGCATCAGCGGCTCGCCCGCCACCGGGCAACCCGTGCTCCCCAGCGTGACGAGCGGGCCGTTTTTCGATGTGACCGTCGATACGCAAACCTTCGGTAACTCGGTCGGACAATTCAGCGCGGGCGTGTCGGCGTGGCTCTACTTTCTCGACGGCTCGTTCCAGAACATCGGCGGCAGCTACGGCACGACTCCCAGCCCGCCCGTGATTCTGTGCGGCGATCGCTACGAGGCCCAGCTCGTGGGCAGCTACGATCCCTACCCCGGCAACGTGGGCGGCACGAGCAGCCCGCGGCCACTCTATTTCTGCCGCGCCGGGGCCGGAGCATCGCAAGGCGCCACGCTCATCATCTCGAACGCGACCTATGGCCAGCCATCGAGCCTGGGATACTACGATTGCTACACGGCCGACGGCCGCAAGGTCTGGTTCGCCTGCTCCGACATGCCGGGGCAAGATTATTCCATCGCGGCCGGGGTCGCGCCGAGCGGGAGCGAAACCTGCTACGTCGCGCCGCCGATCTTTTTTCTCTTGTACGAGCAGCTCTTCGCGTTCCCGGCCGGCAGCTACGATCCTTACCCTGGCGGCGTGGGCGGCACGAGCGATCCGCGCCCGCTCTTCACCGCCAGCGCCAAGGGCAATGGGCTCACGCGGCGCGGAGCCAAGACGATCGCCGGCTGGGTCGGATCGAGCTACGGAGTGCAGCCCTATTTGCCTTGCGAATTGATTAGCGGCTCGAATGTCAAGTTTCGCGTGTACTGCCTGACCGACATCGTGAGCGCGTTTTCGCCCCGGCTCCCGAGCATCGGCTCCAGCGGCGTCGAGTTGTTCTACGAGCAGGACTCGACACTCGTGAACACCAGCGGCGTGTCGTTCAGGGGCTTGACGGCGATCGCCACGAGCGACGTGCTCGACGACCCGATCGGCACGGTCCGCATGGGCGCCGCCTTAAGCAGCGCACCGGGCTGGGCCAACATGGACGGCACGGCCAACTCGACCGCCAACGGCGGCTCGGGCATCAACATGGTAAGCGGCAACACCGGCTACTATGGCGGCGGCTTCATCCCACGTGGCGGCAGCGCCGCGCCGAGCAACACCCCGACCGGCTCCGACGACTTCGACACCTCGAAGATCGCCGATCACCAAGACCACACGCACACGATCACATTCGGTGGCCCGACCTCGATCATCACCGCGAGCAGCGGGGGAACCGCCAACGTGATTACCTCGATCACGAATCCCACCTCGGGCGGCACGCCGGTCATCGGCGGCGTCGGCGCAAGCCAACTCAAGCACTACGGCGCTTCCGGCGGCGGGGCTCAAACGGCCCCCGGCGCCAACCTGCCCGCGACGAAGCCGCTCCAGTTCCTGGAGCGCATCAACAACAGCCAGACGACGACGACTTGATGGCCGCGACTATTCGCCGCAATCAGAGAGCGGCTCGGGGTCGCGACTCGTGGTCGGCAAGTCTCACGATGTGAGAAATCACCTCGGACTTGACTTGGAGGGATCGGCGTAAATAGGTTGTTGACAAGAACTCGGTTCTCCGCGGGATTTGTTTTCATCGAGCGGGCACAACCAATGGCGAAAACCAACGATCGCGCTAAAAGCAAAATCAACGACAAAAGCACTCCGCGGGAAACTGCCAAGCGCGCCACGAAGAAGGCCACCGCGCGGCCTCGCCCGCGACCGACAAAAGTCGATGGGGAAAGCGACGTGCTCGCCACGATCGCCGCGATGTCGGGCCTAGATCGTATCCTGGGCGAGCGGGTTCATGCGATCGTCACCGCCACCGCGCCGGCGCTCATGCCGCGGCATTGGTATGGCATGCCCGCCTATGCTAAGCAGGGAAAGATCGTCTGTTTCTTTCAAAGCGCGTGCAAGTTCAAGACACGCTATGCGACGCTCGGCTTCATGCACGAGGCAAATCTCGACGAAGGGAACATGTGGCCGACGGCCTTCGCACTGAAGGAACTGACCGCCGCCGACGAGGCACGGATCGGCGGGCTCGTCAAGAAAGCGGTGCGCTAACGCCGTGGAGGAAGACTCGCTGCCCTGCCGGAATCTGACCTCGCGCAGGGCGAGCGGCTTCGACGATTTCATACTTTTGGTCGATGTTTGCATTCGCTAAATGACGCGGTTAAAATCCCGATCTCTTCGTCGATAAGTCTCGAAGTCGCGACGCGTCTCCCCTTATGAAAATTGAAGAAACTCTCGATACGCTGTTTCGCGGCAATGCCCACCCGATCCTTAGGATCGGAGGCTGCACACTCGTTCTGGCAGTGATTGTCGCGGGGGGAATTCGGAAATATGAAGCTGGTTGGAGCCTGCAAAAAACTGCGGCTTACGCGGGGGTCGGCGGAATCATCGGCGCCCTGGTTGGCGTGGTGTTTGTCTGGAGAGACGTCGCTCAGCAGCGCGCTCGCGAGGGTGTGGCGATCGGAAACATCTCGCGGTGGCTTTTCTGCAAGGGATATTTATCGGCGCTCCTTTGGTTGCCTTTGATGCTTGTGATTTTGGTTGCCGCAAGTGGCGTATTTCTCTACGTGCTCTCCATGCAGCCGCAGCGCTAGCGGGCGCGCTAAACGCCGCTCACCGTCATCGATTGCCATGATCGATGTCGACGTGGCTTCGCATTGTGGCGATTGCCATCGCCCGCGCGATGCGATATCGTGACGCGTCATGAACGGTCAATCGCCCACTTATCGTCAACCGCCGCTCGACTTTGCCGGTCGTCTGGCGAGCGCTGTCCACCAGCGCCAAACGCCGGTCCTCGTGGGCCTCGATCCGCGGTTCGAGCAGTTGCCCCCCGCCGTGCGACGCGAGGTCGACGACGCCAATCTCGCCGCGATCGCCGCCGCTTACGGCGTTTTTTGCCGCGAGGTGATCGATGTGGTCGCGCCGCTCGTGCCGGCCGTGAAGCCGCAAATGGCCTTCTTCGAGGAGCTTGGGCCGCCGGGGCTCGCGGTGCTGGCCGAGGTAATGCGACATGCGCGGAGCATGAACCTGCTGGTGGTGCTCGATGGCAAGCGTAACGACATCGGCACGACAGCCGCGGCTTATGCCCGCGCCTATCTCGGGCCACCCCCGGCGAGCCCCTGGGGCGCCGACGCGCTCACGGTGAGCCCTTACCTGGGCGACGATAGCCTGGAACCGTTTGTCGAAATCGCCGTCGAGCGTGGCGCCGGACTGTTTGTGCTTGTGAAGACCTCCAATCCCGGCGGCGGGGCCTTTCAAGACCTCGTGGCCGATGGACAGCCGCTCTATCGGCATGTCGCCGCGCGAGTGCAAAAGCTGGCCGAGCAAACGGTGCGCGAACCCGCGAGCGTTGACTCGGCGAGCCGCTATGGCGCCGTGGGGGCCGTGGCCGGTGCGACCTATCCCGAACAGCTCGCCGAGCTTCGCGCCGCCATGCCGAGCGCCTGGCTGCTGGTGCCCGGCTACGGCGCAAGGCGCCGGCGCTCGCGACGTGGCCGGGGCCTTCGATTCCGCGGGGCTCGGCGCGATCGTCAACAATTCGCGGGCCCTTATTTTCGCCCACTCGCGTAAAGAATTCGCCGACCTGGCCGAAAGCCAGTGGCAGCTTGCCGTGGAAAAAGCCACGCGCCATATGATCGACGAACTGCGGGCCGAAACCACGGCGGCGAAGCTCGTCGACTAGGATTCAGCGATTCAAATAGCGAGCGCTATTGCGATGAGCGGCCGCGCTCTCGCTAAGAATCTCGCTAAAAACAAAATACTGTCTCGCTCATTTCTCGTCATCGGCGCGAAGCCAAGGCTTGATGGTCGGCTCGTCGGCGACGATTTCATCTTTCGAGAAATAGAGCGCGATCTCGCGCTGGGCGGCCTCGGGGCCATCGGAGGCATGCACCAGGTTCATCTGGCGGCTGGAGCTGAAGTCGCCGCGAATCGTGCCCGCGGCGGCCTTGAGCCCGCTGGTGGCCCCGAGCATTTCGCGCACCACGCGAATCACTTCGAGCCCTTCGAGGATACAGGCCACGATCGGCCCGCCCGTGATGAAGCTCTCCAGGTTCGGATAAAACGGCTTCTGCACATGTTCGGCATAGTGCTGCTTGGAAAGCGCGGGCGTGACGCGCATCCACTTCAGGGCCACGATGTTCAAGCCCTTGTCCTCGAAACGACTCAAGATACGACCCACAAGACGACGCTGAACGGCGTCGGGCTTGAGCAAGATCAGCGTGCGTTCCACGATGCTTCAATCTCCAGCGTGCGAAAAAAGTGCGGTCGGGGTTGGGGAGGAACTGGCCGCCGGCCGCCCCAGCGAATTACGGCCTATCCGAGAACTTCGGCGAGCCCTCGCCCTGCCCTCTCCCAAAGGGAGAGGCGGGAGTTGTCGGATAGGCTCTTAATTACATTCGCGAGCGGTTCGGCGACTAAAGCCGCGAATTGTACGGCATTTGCGGCAATCGCTCAAGCTGCCCGCCGGAGCCGCGAGACACGAGGCATCGCGGTGACCTCGCTCGGCTGCGTGCTATAATGCCCAGCGCCCCGCCGCTCCTGGCGCTGGCCGCTCGAATTGGGCGCGGCTCGCTGCTCGCCGCGCCCGGCGCTCCCGCTCGATTTATCGGAAAACCCGCCTCGCCATGCACGACGATTCGATTTTCGACCGCATGCACATGCTCCGGGCCTTGGAGCTCGCCCAGCGTGGCCAAGGCTTCGTCGAGCCGAATCCCATGGTGGGCTGCGTGATCGTCGATGAGCACGGCCTTGTGAGCGAGGGCGCCCACGCCCTGTTTGGCGGACCGCATGCCGAGGTCGAGGCCCTGCGCGGCCGGCCCGCGCGCGCCCGGGGGCGACGCTCTTCGTGACGCTCGAACCTTGCCGCCATTTCGGCAAGACTCCGCCCTGCGTGGCGGCGATTCGCGAAGCCGGCATTCGCCGCGTGGTGGCGGCGATGCGCGATCCGTTTCCCGAAGTCGCGGGCCGCGGGTTGGCCGAGCTCGCGAGCATGGGCATCGAGACGGAAGTCGGAGTGCTCGAAGACGAGGCCCGGCGACTCAACGCGCCGTATTTGAAGCTGCTCGGCGCCGGCCGGCCGTGGGTGATCGCCAAGTGGGCAATGACGCTCGATGGCCGCATTGCCACCTCGACCGGCGAAAGCCGCTGGATCTCGGGGCCCGAGTCGCGATTCGTGGTGCACGCGCCTGCGCGGGCGGGTCGATGGCGTGCTGGTGGGTCGTGGCACGGCCCAGCGCGACGATCCGTTGCTCACGGCTCGACCGCCGGGCCCGCGCGAGGCGACGCGCATCGTGCTCGACTCGCAAGCATCGCTCTCGCCCGACAGTCAATTGGTGCGCACGGCTCGCGAGACTCCGGTGCTGGTGGCGGTGGCTCGCTGGGCGCCCGACGACCGCTGCTCGCGATTGGAAGCGGCCGGCTGCGAAGTGCTCGAGCTCGCGGGCGCGAGTCACGCCGAGCGGTTGCTCGAATTGCTCGATGAACTGGGCCGCCGGCGAATGACGAATTTGCTGGTCGAAGGCGGCGGGCAACTGCTCGGCGGTTTGCTCGATGCCCGCGAGATCGACGAAGCGCATGTTTTCTTGGCCGCCACGATTCTTGGCGGCGCGGGAGCTCCATCGCCGATCGCGGGCCACGGCATCGAGCGGCTCGGCGAAGCGCTCAAGCTCGACGAAACCCAAAGCGAACTTCTGGGCAACGACCTACATATCCACGGCCGAATCACCCGCGGCAAATGATCGCGCTGCCCTGGCCTAGCCCGCCGGCGCGAGCCTGCCTCGTTGCGAGCGTTCACGTCATTCGCCGGCGAGGGTGAGCACCAGTTTTCGTCGGCCGGCGTGGTTGCGGTGCTCGCAGAGATAGATTCCCTGCCAGACGCCCAGCATCGGCCGCCCATGTTCGATCGGCATGCTCACGCTCGAACCGATCAAGGCCGCTTTGACATGGGCCGGCATATCGTCGGGGCCTTCGATCGTGTGGACATAGGGCAGCGATTCGGGGGCGATCGTGTTCAAGGCCGTTTCGAGATCGGCCCGCACATCGGCGTCGGCGTTTTCGTTGATCGCGAGCGAGGCCGAGGTGTGTTGGATGAAGACATGCAAGAGCCCGACGCGAATATCGGCGATCTCGGGCACGGCGCCGAGCACATGTTCGGTAATGAGATGAAACCCGCGCGGAAACGCCGGCAGTTGCAAAATTCGATGACGCCAAGGCATGCCAGTTCTCGATCCAAAGACGAAGAAAGCCAAACCCGCGCCGAGCGGACGAGCGCGGCGAGGAGGCAGGGGCGTCCAGCATAGCCCATGGCGCACCGGTCGAGCAATGCTCGAGTTCAATCAGTAGCGACGCCCAGCGACGCCCGGCGAAATGCGACCCGACAAAACCCGGATCACGGCGAGCCCGCGTCCCCCGCACTATAGGCTCCCGCGTCTCACCTTCCGCCACTTTCTCCGGCTCGAGCCCCATTATGGCATCGAGCGAAAGGGGGCAGGACTCATCGATTTCGTATGCGGTATCCTCGCCGTCGAAGTCGGAAACAACCGGTCAAATCTCTCGACGGAGGCCGGCGAGCGTGAGAAAATGGTGAACAAAGGGGGCGCCGCCATGTCTCATCGTGAAGAGATTCTGGAGCAAGCACTCACATTGCCGCTGGCGGATCGGGCGTTTGTCGCGGCGGCGCTGGGCGACAGTCTTTTGCCCGAGGCTCTGGCCGCGGCCGCTCCAGACGCCCTGACCGGGGGCGAACTGCTCGCCGAGTTGCAGCGCCGATCGGCCTCCTATCGCGATGGCACAACGCCGGCGCGTCCGGCGGCGGAAGTGATGGCCGATTTGCGCCGTTCGCCGGCCGGTGGACCGACGAAGTGAATCTCCGCGTCCTGGCCGCGGCCGAAGCCGAAATCGTCCAGGCCCGAGGCTATCTTGAAGGCCGGGCGACCGGCCTGGGAAGCCGGTTCGTCGACGATCTGGGGCACGCGCTGGCGGCGATCGAAAGAGAGCCGCAACGCTTCCGAACGCCGCTTACCGTTCGACTGTTGCCGCGCGACAAATCACAATTCGCGTCGCGCGTCGCCCACATGCCCACGCAAGCGTGGGCATGCCACCCAGTCCGCAATCGCATTCGTCGCAATGGGCGGAGCAAGCCAAAGGGGGTCAGGACCAAACGGGTCGGAACTCATTGATTTCACGGCGGTCCCTCCAAACATCGAGCCCTAACCCCTTGGATTCGGGAAACGAACGATTTCATGCATCATGGTCCCGCGCCGCTCGCTGCGGAAGGCTTCGTCTGGCGGCGGCGCCAGAGAAATCCGGTAAGCGCCGCGGCGCCGAGCGAGGCGAGCGCCAAAGTCGATGGCTCGGGCACGGGGCTGAGGGTATCGATAAAGCCATGCGGATTGCCCGATCCGTCGTAATAGACTCCGACGACGGTGTTGCCGTCGATGCCTTGTGCCTGCGTGCCTTGCGCCCAGCGGATCATCGAGCGTGGTATAGGTGTTTGTCGCGTCGTTGTAAAGAAAGCCGTGGTTGTTGCCAACCGAGTCCGTGTAATAGCCCACGATATTGTTGCCGCTGATGCCCACGGCATAGGTGCCCTGCGCCGAGCGGGTCGTCCAGTGTGGTAAAGGTCGCGCCGTTGTAGAGAAAGCCGTGGGCGGTGTACGACGCGTCGCTGTAGTATCCAACGATGTTGGCGCCATCGATGCCCAACGAGTCGGTGCCCTGCACACCCAGCGGGTCGTTCAGCGACGTGTAACCCACGCCGTTGTAAAGAAAGCCGTGGTCGACCGAGGACGCGTCCGTGTAAAACCCCCCATATTGGCGCCGGAAATGCCGCTTGGAAAGGTGCCCTGCGCGGCGAGCGGGTCTTGCAGCGTGGTCCAGGTCGCGCCGTTGTAGAGAAAGCCGTCGATCTGAACGCCCGGTGAGTAATATCCGACGATGTTGGCGCCGTCGATGCCAGCAGCCACGGTGCCGTTCGTGGCGGAAGGGTCGTTTAACAGCGTGTAGCTCGTGCCGTTGTACAAAAAGCCGCCGCCGCCGCCGCCGGCCGAGGAGGCATAGGCGAGTCCCACGACATTATTGCCATATACTCCATAGGCTGACGTGCCCTGCGTGGTAAACGGAGCGTCGAGAGTCTGAAATGTGTCAGCCGACGCAACCGACGCGGCAATCAGAACCGCGAAAAAAAGAACAAGAGGCAAAACGCTTCGCTTCATCTTCCGTGTACTCCCAGATCGTGAAATATGCGGGCAAAAAACCGAGACGGACGATGCGTAGCGACATTGGCGTGTTCCCCGGTCAAGTGGTGATCAAAAGTATGACAATCGTGTTTTCGAGTCGACTGGCCGGAGCGCCCTCGGACGGCGCCGGCGTGTCCCATCGAGTGACGCGCCGGCATCCAACGGGCGGCCCCGGTCGACAAACGACAATGCTAGCTCGCAGCCGTTTCGCGTGCAAGAAAGAGCAAGCGGTTTGCGGCGCCCCGGGGCTTGCCGCTCGTCTTCCAGTGTCTGCCCGCGGGGCAAGCAGCCAAAGGCGTCGACAGGCTGAAATATCGCAGCCGCGGCGCGACCGCGCGAGATGCGATCCATCGCTTGCCAGGTTTTGGGGCCGACTCGCAAGGCGCCAGCGCCAAAAAGCTCGCGAGTGTTTCGGATTATGAGTGTTTGATTCGATTTTCGCCGCGGCGAAAACGCCGCCGCTCCGTGCGATCGATCTGCACGATGACGCCATCTTGCACGATGATCGCGACTTGCCCGAACTGCATGCCGATCATGGCCTGGCGCACATATTCAATGGCGGGGTCCAAGGCCGGCGCGTTGCGCCGCGACCCCGTCGTCGCGGCGGTTGACTCGGGCGGATTGACTCGAAACTTTTCGCTCATCGCAATTCCTCCGATCCTATCCTCACGGTTAATCCCTTACACTGCCGGGGGTTCTGAACGTTCGGGACTTCAACAGCCTATCCGAGAGCTTCATCGCGACCTCACCCTACCCTCTCCCAAAGGGAGAGGGGGAGTTGTCGGATAGGCTCTAAATTACATATTCCGGCAAAAACACGCGGACATTGCGCGGCGAAACATAGACCTGATCGCCGCGTTCGAGGGCCAGTTCCCGACACCGATGCGAGCTCAACTCCACATTCAAACCAAAGCCATGATCCAGCGACTGGAGCGCCACCCTGGCCAGCGAGCCGGCGCGGCTTACTCGCTCCACCGTCGCTCGCAAGCCGCCGGCGCCGTTCGCCTCGCGATGAATTTCGAGCTCATGGGGACGCACATAAAGCATCGCGGCGCGTTCGTGGGAATGAGGGTAATCGGGAAAGTCGACTTCCAGGCCGTTGATTCCCGCGCGTCCCTTGCAGGCTCGCCCATGAAAAATGTTCACGTTGCCAAGGAAGTCCATCACAAAGGGATTCGCCGGATGGTCGAAGACCTCGTCGGGCGAACCGATCTGTTCGATGCGACCGCGATTCATCACGACCACCCGATCCGCCACCTCGAAAGCCTCTTCTTGATCGTGGGTGACAAACACGCTGGTCATGTGAATCTCGTCATGCAATTGACGCAGCCACGCGCGGAGCTCTTGACGAACCTTGGCGTCGAGCGCGCCGAAGGGCTCGTCGAGCAGCAGCACTTTGGGGCGAATCGCCAGCGCGCGGGCCAGCGCGATGCGCTGCCGCTGACCGCCGGAAAGCTGCGCGGGATAGCGCCCGCCCAAATCCTCGAGCCGCACCAAATGCAGTAGCTCGTTGACTCGGTCGCGAATCTCCCGCTTGGCGACCTTGCGAACGCGTAGCCCGAAAGCCACGTTCTCGAACACGGTCATGTGCCGGAACAACGCATAGTGCTGGAACACGAATCCCACATTGCGCTCGCGCGCCGACGCGTCCGAAAGGTCCTTGTCGGCGTGCAGCACCTTTCCGGAGTCCGCCATTTCGAGTCCGGCAATGATCCTGAGCAGCGTGGTTTTTCCTGAGCCCGAGGGGCCGAGCAGCGCGAGCAACGAACCGTTTTCGACTTCCAGGCTGATGTCGTCGAGCGCGGTGAAGGCGCCCCATCGCTTGGTGATATTCCTGACGCTGATGCTCATTTCGCGTCTCCTTGGTTGGTGGGCGCAAGCGAGGCGGCTTCGGCCAGGTCGCGACGTGTTTTGCGCTCGAGCGTCGCCTTGACCAGCAAGGTCACCAAAGCCAGCGCGGTCAAGAGCGACGCGACCGCGAACGCCGCGGGCATTTTGCCGAATTCTTGGTAGAGTCGTTCGATGCGAAGCGGCATCGTCTGGGTGCGTCCCGGAATTTGTCCCGATACCATTTGCACCGCGCCAAACTCCCCCATGGCGCGAGCGTTGCATAAGATCACTCCATACAGCAGGCCCCATTTGACATTGGGCAATGTCACGCGCCAGAACAGTTGCCACGGCCTCGCGCCCAGGCTGACGGCGGCGATCTCTTCCTCGGGTCCGATCGTCTCCATCACGGGGAGCAATTCGCGCACGACAAACGGAAGCGTGACGAAGGCGGTCGCCAAAATAAGCCCCGGCGTGGCGAACACGATTTCGATTCCATGCGAGCCAAGCCACGGACCCCAATAGCCCTGCATGCCGAACAGCAACAGCAACATCAACCCCGCGATCACCGGCGAGACGGAAAACGGCAAATCGAGCGACGCCGTCAGCAGGGTCTTGCCGGGAAAACGAAACCGGGCGATCGCCCAGGCGGCCGCCACGCCGAACACCACGTTGCCCAGCACGGCAATGAGCGCCACGAACAACGTGAGACCAATCGCGTGCAGCGTGTCGGAATCGTCCGCCAAGTTGCTCCAGTAGGCCGGGAGCCCGTCCGCCAGGGCGCCGTAAAACACATAGGCCACGGGCACGACGATCAGCAGCGTGATTATTCCCACGGTCGCCGCGATCAATCCCCATTGAACCCACCAGGGGTCGCGGCGCGTCGGCGATACATGGCCGGCGGCGCCATGGTTCAAGATTTGTTTTGGTTGATGCATGGCTTTTCAATATCGCGTGGTCGGTTCATCGGCGCGAAATCGTCGCGCGTCGAAGAAAACATCACACCGCCTGGGAGCGTTTACTCCATCGCTCAAGCAGATTGATCGCCAACAGCAGCGAAAGCGAAATCGCCAACAGGACCATGGCGATGGCAGTCGCCTCGGGATACTTGTTCTCTTCCAGGCGAGCGGCGATCAAAACGGCCGCGATCTCCGTCTTGAAGGGGAAATTTCCCGAAACGAACACCACCGATCCGTATTCTCCCAGCGCGGGCCAGGGAAAGGGCGAAACCCGTGATCATCGCGGGAAGAATCGCGGGGAGCAGCACGCGGTAAAACGTCTGCCACCGATTGGCGCCCAGCAAGTGCGCCGCCTCCTCCACATCGGCGTCGAGCGCCTCGAGCACCGGTTGCAGCGATCGAACCACGAAGGGAATCCCCAGGAAAGTCAGCACCAGCCATACGGCGTAGGGGGTATACGCCACTTTGACGCCCAGCGGCGTCAGAAATTGCCCGATCCACCCCTTGGGAGCGTAAATCTGGGAGTAGACCAGCCCGGCCACCGCCGTCGGCAGCGCGAACGGCAGATCGACGAGCGAATCGAAAACTCGCTTGAGAGGAAACTCGTAACGCGTGAGCGACCACGCGATCAATAGTCCCAAAGCCACGCTGGCGAGCGACGCGATGAACGCCGATTTGACCGTGAATATATAAGCAGCCACGGCCCGTTTGCTCGATACCGCTTGCCAAAACTCATGGGGCGTAAGCGACGCCGCCTTCAGCGCGCAGGCGGCCAGCGGCATCAGACCGATGAGACCGAAGTACAAGAGCGTATAGCCCAAGCTAAGCCCGAAACCGGGCAATATGCGTCGATTGCGTTTGCTCATCGCGTGTTGTTTCCTGATTGATTTTCCATTTTCAGATCGACAACGCACTGGAACCGCGACCATCAACTCGCGCGAAACGCGGAGCGCGACTCATCGAGCGCGTCACCATCCCGATCGCAACGAGCTGTTCGCCGATCTCAGCGACTAGCGTCGAAGATCTGGTCAAACGCGGCGCCTTCGCTAAAGAAGCGCTGGATGGCGTCGTCCCAGCCCTTGGAAATTTGAGTGACGGCGAAAAATTGGATCGCGGGAAAATTCTTCGCATGGGCCTTTAGCACCGCCGGATTCGAAGGACGGTAGTAGTGCTCCGCGATCGTCGTTTGGGCCGCTTCAGTGTACAGCCATTTCAAATAGGCTTCGGCCACTTTGCGAGTTCCCTTTTGATCCACGACACGATCGACGACCGCGACGCGAGGCTCGGCGAGGATGCTGATCGGCGGGTAAACGATTTCCAACTCGCCTTTCGACTCGCCGACTTCAAGGCACGCCTCGTTCTCCCAGGTAAGATGCACATCGCCGATTCCTTTCTGGGCAAATGTGGCCGTCGAGCCGCGCGCCGCCGTGTCGAGCACGGGAACACGGCGATACAACTCGGTGACATAGGCTCGCGCCTGGGCTTCGGAGCCTCCGCGTTGCGTCACGCTACCCCAAGCGGCAAGAAAACTGAGCTTGCCATTGCCCGAAGTCTTTGGCGACGGCGTGATCACCTCGATATCCGAGCGAACCAAGTCAGGCCAGTCTTTCACATGTTTCGGATTACCGGCCCGAACCACGAACACAATCGTGCTGAAATAGGGGAGCGAATCGTTGGGCAAACGCGACTGCCATCCGTCTTGAATCAAGCCGGCGCGGCGCACGGTCTCCGTGTCGGTCGGCAACGCGAGCGTCACCACGTCGGCCTTGAGTCCCTCGGCCACGCTCCGGGCCTGACTCGAAGAGCCGCCATGCGACTGCTTGATGGTCACGCGAACGCCGGTCTCGCGCTCATATTCTTTTTGGAATTGGCTGTTGAGCGCTTTCCACAATTCGCGTGTTGGATCATACGACGCATTGAGCAATTCGACAGTCCGGGGGGGACCGTCGGCGCCGAACACCGCCGTCGCTGGGATGACGCTGGTTGCGAGAATCGCCGCGAATAGAAACTGGCTAACGTTCGTATGCATGTGAATGCCTCCGACTTCGACCCTTCAAATAAACATCACCATGTTGATTATATTCGTCATTATTATGCGATTTGTCAACATTGATTGGACAAATTCCTTAAATCGTTATACTTCAATTGGTTACGAATTCTATATGGCCGACAATTAGCCACGGATGGGGTTGGGGAGCCCGGATAATCTTGGCTCTTCCGGTCTAGGGCGAGCGGCCCAGACCGTTTTGCGCCGAGCGAATCACGGAAGCCCTCGCTAACCCAGCCAGTGATAGGCCCCAGGCTTGCGATCCGTCGCATTTCTTTTGGCTCGCCCAGATCGCCGGAACTCCGGAACTCAAGCTGGCATGAATCGAGCTTGCTCTGGTCAGGCATCGAGCCTATGATCCCGCCCGCGTTTGCCCGGCGACATGGCCGTCAAGCGCGCGAACTTCCTGCCGATTCAAACCACCGAACCCCGCGATTTGTCCGACCTGTTACGTCCCGCGTTCGTGAGTTTTTTCTCGGCGGCGCTTTTTCGAGGCGTCGCGCGCATTGCCTAAACGGCGCGAAGTGGCTCGCGACGAAGTGAGCCGCGCTCGTGCTTCCAATGCGGAAAATGCCTCACGGCGCCGGCGCCCGCGACTGCCCGGAAAGCCCACGTTTCATGCCCCCATGCATCTCGTTGCAAAGCGCGTTCAAAGTCGTGGCCGTGGCCGCTGCCCTGGCCGCCCTGGCTTGGACCACGCTGGTCGACCTCGAGGTCGGCCCGGGCGAGGCGGCGCGCGCATGCCTGGGTCTCACGGCGCTGTGGGCCCCGGCGGGCGCGGTGGTTTACTTGGTTCTTCGCGGTCGGGTTCACGATCCGCTCAGTCGCGCGGTGTTGGCCGCGGCCGCCAGCTATGCGTTGACCACGCCGCTCTATGGCGCCTTTGCCGTGGTCGCGCTGTGGGCGCCGGGGTTCGATCGGATGTTTTATGTCGCCCAGGCCGCCCTGCTGATCGGCTCGTTGGCCATCGCATGGCGACGCAAGACGGCCGCCGACCTTGAATCCGCCGCCGACACCCGAAACTCGCCCGGCCGGTCGGCGCTGCTCGCGAAACTCGGCGGCGCTTGGCGCCGGCTCGATGCCACGCTGCTCCTGCTCATCGCGCTCGGCCTGCTCGCCACGGAGCGCTACAAGCACCCGTTCGAGACCCTGCCCGATGGCTCGCATCGGCTTGCCACCCACGGCGACGTCACGTATCTCACCGCGCAAAGCTACGAGCTGGCCCGGCAAACGCCGGCCATGCAGCAGTCGATGCGGGCCGGCATCAAGGAACGCGCCTATCACATGTATTCGCATCTGACCGTGATGCTCGTGGCCCGCTACACGGGGCAAGACGACATGTTGCGGGCGCTTTCGCTCCATGAATTCACGGCGGTCGAGCTGTTTTTGTGCCTATTGATCTTCGCGATCGTCGAAGGCGTCACGCATCGCCGAGCCGCGGGATACATGGCCGTGGCGACGACTTTCCTGCTGGCGATTCCGCTCGAGCCGCTCCTGCCCAATGGGCTCGGATACTTCTACTTCACTTGGCATACCCATGCCTCGAGCAATGTCGAGGCCGCCGTGATTTGCAGTCCGCAAATGTACTGCGCCCTACCGGTCGTGTTTGGACTGATGCTGGCGATCTCGCGGATTTCGATCAATCTCTCGCGCCGCGAGCCGCTGGGCGCCTTGGCGCTGTTGGCGGCGCTCATGGCCGGAGCGATGCTGCGGTTTCGGGTGCAAACATTTCTGTTGATCTTGCCCGACCTGTTGCTGCTGCTCTTTATCGCTTGGCTGCGCACGCGCGATCGCCGTTTGATCTGGGCCGGTCTCGCCGGCATTGTCGCCGCCGGGGCGCAAGTGGCCGAGATGCGGCTGCCGCTCTATTACCCCGAGACCTGCGAACTGCTGATTCACTCGACGAACATCATGCACACGGTGCCCTATCTGCAAGCGTGGCCGGGCGCGGAGCTGGTGCGCGAGTGGCTGCGCGAGCATGCGAGCCCGCTCCTGTTTCGCCACGGTTGGCAAGTGATCTCGGCCTCGATGTTCGTGATGCTCGACATGATCGGGCTCACGATGCTGGCGCCGGCGTTGTGGTGCGTGGGTCGTCCAATGAATTGGCGCGGCGAAAGCTGGGCCTTTTTCGGCATGGTGCTGTGGATGACCATCGGCTCGGTCGTCGGCTCGACCTGCATCGCCACGACGTACGACTTCTACTCGGTGGGGGGACAAATGCTGCTGATGACCGGCTGGTATGTGCTGCCGGTCGCGGTGATCGGATTCTGGCAGATCGCGCATCGCCCGGCCGAGCGCGTCGTCGAACGGCTCTCCGCCGCGGGATGGCCCGGAGCGAGGCTCATGGCGCCCGTGCTGGGGCTCGCCGTGGTAGTGGCGGCGTGTGGCTGGCAGCGAGCGCGGGGCATCAGCGACCTGCAGGCGCAAGATCGCCTGCTACACCACCACATTGTCTCCGGCCGAATGGGAGGCGCTGCGCTTTATGCACGCCGAGCTGCCATCGGACGCCGTGCTGCTTTCGAAAAACACGCACCACAATCCTTTCGGTTGCATCTATAGCGGCGTGGTCGGTCGGCGGACCTACTTGGAATATCGGATCGATGGCCATATCACCGGCCCACCGACCGAAAAAAACAAAGCCCGGCTCGCGCGAATCGACTCGGTGTGGCAAGCGACCGATTCCGAGTCGTTTGCCGCGGCGATGTTCGAGACCGGCGCGACGCACTTGGTCGAGTATGCCTACCTGCCACTCGCCGCGCATCCGAGCGACTGCCTCGAGCGATTTTGGACGAGCTCCGATGGCAGCGTCACGGTCTGGAGCTTTCGTCCCTCGCCGGCGCTTCGCGAGCGGGCAACTCTCGCCTCGCGCGGCGGCGGTCCCCGTGGCCGATTTCATGCTTACTGACGCGACATGCATCGAGACGCCGAGTCCAAGGACCTCCGAGAAACAAACACTCCGATTCGCCGTACCCGACGAGCCTCCGCTCACGGAAGGAACTTCCGCATGATTCCCCGGCGCCGCAAACGCATTAGCATCGTCACGCCTTGCTACAACGAAGAAGAGAACGTCGTGGACTGCCATCGGGCGGTGCGCGAGCTCTTCGCCACCGAACTGGCCGGCTACGATCGCGAGCACATCTTCTGCGACAATGCTTCGACCGACTCCACGGCCGCCGTGCTCGAGCGCGTCGCCGCCGACGATCCCGATGTGAAGCTGATTCTCCATGCCGGCAATTTCGGCGTATTTCGCTCGATGTACAACGGACTCATGGCCACCTCGGGCGACGCGGTCGTGGTGCTGTTGGCGGCCGATCTGCAAGATCCGCCGGAGTTGATCGTCGACTTCGTCGCCCGCTGGGAGCAGGGCTACGACATCGTGCATGGCATTCGCGCCGAGCGCGAGGAGGGCCGGTTACTGCGGCTGGCGCGCCATGTGTACTACCAAGCGGTCAGCCGGCTCGGCAGTGTGCGCATGGCGCCGCAGGTGAGCGAGTTTCAACTGATCGACCGCGCCGTGGTCGAGGCGCTTTCGCGGTTCGATGATTATTATCCCTATGTGCGCGGCATGATCGCGTATTGCGGGTTTCGTTCGATCGGCATTCCCCATGCTTGGAAAGCCCGCCGCAAGGGCGTCTCGAAGAATCGCCTCTACTCCTTGCTGGATCAGGCGCTCAATGGGCTCGTCGCCTGGACCTCGGCGCCCTTGCGATTGTGCATGCTCTTCGGCACGCTCACGGCCGTCGGCGGCGCTTGCGGCGGCTTGGCGAGCATGGGGCTCTCGGCTTTCTATTTTCGCGAGCTCACCGGGCCCGGCATTCCCGCGCTCTTGGCCACGGTGGTGTTTTTCGCCGGCATGATTCTGTTCGTGCTGGGCTACATGGGCGAATACCTCATGGCGATTCAGTCGCAAGTGCGCCGACGTCCGGCGGTGGTCGAGCGGCGACGAGTGAATTTCGACCTCGACCACGATTTGACGCTCGGCGATAGGCCGCGATCGGCCGAGGCGCGCCTGCCCGAATTCGCGGGCGCCGCGCTCGCGGGTCCGTCGCGAAGCAGCATGGCGCGTTCCGTGGCCTCGATCCGCCCGAACCCCGCCCGACACGATCTCCCGTTCGATGACCCATCCGACTCTTGCTAGGGGACCCCACCGATGTTTCTGCTTTCGGCTGTGCAAGTCGCGAGAACTCTTTGGGACCGGATCAGCGTGCCGGCGCCGCTCGGCGCGCGGCGTTGCCCGTGCTTCGAGCAGTCCGCGCGAGCACGCTTGGCTCGTGGCCCTGGGGCAATACTCGCTCACGGCCACGCTTACCTTGGCGCTGCTCTTCTATATCGAGCGGCTCTGGCAAGCCGACTTCACCGCGCCCTTGAGCTACGGCAACGACGGGCTCATGGTGCAGGTCTGGTGGAAAGCGGTGCTCGACTTCGGCTGGTATCTCGACAACCCAATGCTCGGCGCTCCCCACGGCCAGCAAATGCACGACTATCCGCTGGTCGAATCGCTGAACTTCATGATCGTGAAGTTCTTCGGCCTGCTCTCGCACAACATCGTCTTTGTCACCAACGCCTTCATTCTCTCGACCTATGTGCTCGCCGCGCTCGGGGCCCAAGCGGCGCTGCGGGCGATGAAGATCAGCTATGTGCCGGCCTTGGCCTGCAGCTTGGTCTATGCCTTTTTGCCTTATCATTTTTACCGGCTCACGGGACATCACTTCCTGGCCTGCTACTATGTCGTGCCGCTGTCGTGTCTCTTGGCGCTGCGCGTGTATGAGGGCGGATACGCATGGCCCTTTGGCAAGCAAGCGCCGCGGCGAGGAATCGCGAGCGACGATGCGGGCGCTCGAACCGGCTCCTGGGATCGCGCCAACGACAGCGCGATTGCCGACGAACCGCTCAGTTGGCTATTTGCCGTGGCGATCTGCGTGATGCAGGCGTCGGCCGGCGTGTATTACGCGTTTTTCGCCGAGTATTTCTTACTGGTCGCGGGACTCGCGGCCGGGTTGCGACAGCGGGCTTGGCGACCGCTCGCCGGAGCGGGGCTCATGGTGTCGCTCACCGGAATCGCGGTGCTGGCCAATCTCGCGCCCACGCTGATCTTTCAGGCTCGCCACGGCGCCAATCCCGATATCGCCACCCGATTGCCACGAGAGTCCGAATGGTTTGGCTATAAGATCGCGGCCAGCGTGCTGCCGATTCCCGACCACAAGATCAAGCCGCTCTCCGATCTCCGCTGGCGCTACGAAGGCGAAACCGTGCGTAGCAACGAAGGGGCTTGGGCCGCGCAGGGCTTGGTCGCCAATCTCGGCTTCTTCGTGCTGTTTGGCGTGTTGCTGTCTCGGCGCAAGGCATGGCCGTGGCTCGAGGGATTGAGCGTGTTGAATATTTTCGGGGTGCTCTTGGGCACCATGGGCGGATTCGGCATGATCTTCAGCATGCTCGTCTCGGCGCAGATTCGCAGCTACAACCGGATCAGCATCTTTCTCTCGTTTCTCTCGCTGGCTTGCGTGGCGGTGCTCGTCGATCGGCTCTGGCGACGAGTGCAAGACCGGCCGCGCTCGCGACGGCTCGTGGTCACCGGCATCGCGGCGATGGTGGCATTCGCACTCTGGGATCAATACCCACGCACCATGCGACCCGACTACGGCCATCTGCATCGCCAGTGGCACAAGGATCACCGCTTCACGCAAAAGATCGAGGCCGCGGCGCCGGCCGGAGCCATGGTGTATCAACTGCCGTTCACGCGTTACCCCGAGAGTCCGGCGGTGTTGAACCACCATGCTTATTTCGCCATTCGCTATTACTTGCACTCCGACACGCTGCGCTGGAGCTGCGGCGCCTTGCGCGGCCGCGAGGGCGAACAGTGGCAGATGCGCACCGCCGAGCTGCCGCTCGACGAACAACTCGAGGCGATCGCCGCCGCCGGGTTCGGGGGAATCCAAATCTTCCGGCCCGGCTACGAGGACTACGGCAAACAGATCGAAAGCGAGCTCGAAGAGCGACTGGGCGTCAAGCCGATCGTGAACGAGCATGGCCGCGAGACATTCTTCCCAATGACCACGTTTCTGGCCGCTCGAGCCGCGAAATCGGCCGCGGCGGGGAAATTCGCTCGCGGTGAGTGAGCCTGGGCGGGCGGCCCCGGCGCGTCGCCTGGGGAAAGCGGAAATTTTATTCGTTTTTCCCGGGACGATGGCTCGGATGGTTGACCGGGCCGGGCGAAGCTGTTAGCGTTAGGAAACGGTATTCTGCGGCAGCGCGATGGGTCTGACAACTTGGGTTTGTCATCGGCGCATGCTTCGCGAGCCGTTTGTCGCCGGAAAGCGCGGGTCCGCCTCCCTGATGGATGAATTGGTGTTGGAAGTCCCTGAATCAAACATTCTCGATTCCGCAAGCACGTTGAAACCTGCCGACCGGATGCATTCCGCCGACGGCGCCGCGGCGCCTGCCGCCGCGGACCAAGAGTCCGGAGGCACGCCGAATTCGGTCGCGTCGACCACCGCCGGCTTCGGCGATCTGGGCCTTTCGGCCATCATGATGTCCGCGCTCGAAGCAGCCGGATACACCCAGCCCACGCCGATTCAGGCCGGCCTGATTCCCAAGGCGATCGCCGGCGGCGACGTATTGGGGCAAGCCCGCACCGGCACCGGCAAGACCGCCGCTTTCGCGATTCCCGTGATCGAGCGGCTCGAGCCGCACAAGCGTGGCGGCAGCCCCCAGGCGATGGTGCTCGTGCCCACTCGCGAGCTGGCGGTGCAGGTGCGCGAAGAAGTAATGAAGCTCTCGCACGGACGCAAGATCCATGCGGTGGCCGTCTACGGCGGCAAGCCGATTCGCGGCCAGATCGAAAAGCTCGAACGCGGCGCCGAGATCGTGATCGGCACTCCCGGGCGGGTGCTCGACCACATTGGCCGCAACACGCTCCGGCTCGATCAGCTCAAGATCGTGGTGCTCGACGAGGCCGACCGAATGCTCGATATCGGCTTTCGTCCGGATATCGAAAAGATTCTGCGTCGCTGCCCGCGCGATCGACAGACACTCCTGCTCAGCGCCACGGTGCCGCCGCCGGTCGAGCGGCTGGCGCGGAGCTACATGCGCGATCCCGAATCGCTCAATTTTTCGCCAAGCGATATCTCGGTCGACACCATCGAGCAGTTCTATTGTTCGATCGACGCCGATCGCAAGTTCGAGTTGCTTGAGCGCCTGTTGGCCGAGCAGCAGCCGCGGCAGGCGATTATCTTTTGCCGCACCAAGCGCGGCGTCGATAAGATTCATCGTCGGCTGGGGAAAAAGCATCCCTCGGCCGCGTGCATTCATGGCGACTTGCAGCAGAGCGCTCGCGATCGGGTGATGGCCGCGTTTCGCGAGGGAAAAATCCAATTGCTCGTCGCCACCGATGTCGTCGGACGCGGCATTGATGTCAGCAGCATCTCGCACATCATCAACTACGATATCCCCCAGTTCTGCGACGATTATGTCCATCGTGTCGGCCGCACGGGCGCATGGGCCGGGAAGGCATCGCCTTCACGTTCGTCACGCCCGAGGAAGGCGGCGAGTTGACGCGCATCGAAATTCGCATCGACAAGCTCCTCAAACGCCACGAGGTCCACGGCTTCGAGTCGAAGTTGGGCCGCCCGGTCGGAACTGCGGGCTCGCCCACGCAAGCAGCCGCCGATTCCGCGAACGCCGCGACCGATGGAACCGTGGCCGCCGAAGACGCCGCGCCCAAGCCCACGCCCATGTTCGGCCGCGGCGGACGTCCGATTCGCCGCATCCGCCGCGCGCTCTAATCTCGGTTGCATTGCAAAGTTTCGGGTTCGATTCATTCGAGTGGCGCCCTCAGCCATGATCGCCAGAGCCCCCGGCCGCCGGAAATTCGCGCTTCTGCCGGTCTTTCTTCTAATGCTCGCGCACGCCGGCGATGCCCAGGCCGCGATCCGCAAGCTCTCGGGTCGCCATCTCACATTGCTGACCGATGTGCCCCCCAGCGCGGAGGTCGACGAACTGCCCGAAGTCTTCGACCGGGCGGTCGCCCAGTGGGGCGAGTATTTCCATGTGCCGAAGGAGAAATACGCCGCGTGGCGCGTGACCGGCTACTTGATGCAATCGCGCGAGGCGTTCGAGTTCTCGGGTCTCTTGCCCCGGGGCGTGCCCGAGTTCAAGAACGGCTATTCGCAAGGCGAGCAACTCTGGCTCCACGAGCAAAAGTCCGATTACTATCGCCGGCATCTCTTGCTGCACGAAGGCACGCATTCGTTCATGGGCTTTGCCTTCGATTCGCTCGGGCCGCCCTGGTATGCCGAGGGAATCGCGGAACTGCTGGCCACGCATCGTTGGTCCGAGGGTCGGCTCACGCTCAAAGTCTTTCCCCGGGCCGCGGCCGATGTTCCCCGCCTGGGGCGCATCAAGATGGTGCAAGACGCCTTTGCCGCCGGCCACGCGATTTCGCTTCCGCGGGTAATGGCCTACGACCGCAAGGCGCATCTCGAAAACGAGCCCTATGGCTGGTGCTGGGCCGCGGCGTTTTTTCTCGATTCGCACCCGGCTTATTGCGATCGCTTTCGCGCTGCCACCGCTGGTTCGCGAGCCTGATTTCAATGCCCGCGTCGAAAAGCTTTATGGGGCCGATTGGCCGCATGTGTGCGAGGAATGGCAACTCTATGTGGCGAATATCGAACATGGCTACGACTTCGCGCGCATGGCGATCGACTTTGTTCCCGGTAAACCGCTGCCGGCCAAGGGAGCGCGGGCGCGGATCATGGCCGATCGCGGCTGGCAATCGAGCGGCCTTGAGCTCGCCGCCGGCGGCGTGTATCGCATCGTCGCCCAGGGACGTTATCAAGTGGCGGCCGGAGCAAAGCCTTGGGAGAGCGAGCCGGGCGGAGTGACGATCGAATACTATCATGGCCAGCCGCTGGGCGTGTTGCTGGCGGCCGTGGTTCCCGAAACGCCCGCCAGCGACGACTCCGCGGGAGCAAGCGGTCTCGCGAACGCGTCGCTACCAGCCGGCGCCGGGCCCAGTCCGCTCGTCGAGCCGATCGTCGTCGGACGCGACGGCACGCTCCGGCCCAAGCGATCGGGCACGCTCTATTTGCGCGTCAATGACTCTGCCGCCAAACTCGCCGACAACGCCGGCGCCCTCACGGTCGAGGTGACAAAAGCGCCCGGCGCCGAGAAGTAAGAGGTCGCTGGCCGAATTGCATGGCGCGCCGGGCGAACCCCATGGTCGCGGAATTAGAGCGAGGACGGCGCTCGGCTTTTTGCGCGGTATGGCGAAGCACTCTGGAGCGAGCCGAACTCGGCTGCGTCTGGAGATTGGATTCGTCGTGCGGCGCTCCACGCGCCGCTTGCGTGCGGCGAGGCGTCAACGTATCTTGGCCTGCGTTCTCCGCCTTTTGGCTCGCTCTTTGGCTCTTGGCTTTCACTCGGAATCCCTCGGTGGCCGCGATGTTTGTGTCTTGCAAATAACACAGAATATCGCAAATTCGCCGAGGGATTTCGCATTTTTTCAAAAACCTTCCCTCCGCCACGACTCGTGCAGATGCTGGTTTAACGGCTAGATGCCGACGAGGCGCTCTACGACGAAATGACCGAATACCACAACGCTGAATTGGTCGAGAAGCTTGCGGACGCTGACGAGTGATTCACAGGCAAACACGCAAGGGAGGTTTATTCGTGATTATTCAAGAGCTAACTCTACAGGGGCTGCTGTCATTTGGCCCCAATACGCCACCGCTAGAAATGCGACCGTTAAACATCCTCATCGGACCGAACGGTTCTGGCAAATCGAATCTTGTGGAAGCGATCAGTCTGTTGCGATCCACGCCCACGAAGCTAACGGCCCCCATGCGCGGAACAGGTGGCAGCGGCGTCAAGGAATGGATTTGGAAGGGAGAGAAAAACTCCAGCGCGATTGGGCGCGGTGATCGGATACCCCGCGGGGCAGCAATCCTTACGACACCGAATCGAATTTACTGAAACAGCAGCGCGATTGGAACTGTTGGATGAGGCAATCGAGAATCGGCATGTTGACCCGGGGCACGACGATCCATTCTTCTTTTACAGGTTTCAGAACGGCCACCCCGTCCTCGCGATCAAGGACCAGACCAACGAATGGAAAAGGCCCCTCCGGCGTGAACAAGTTGCTCCGGACGAATCGATCCTCTCCCAGCGGAAAGACCCGGACCAATACCCGGAACTTGCGCACTTAGCCAACATTTACGAAAACGTGCGTTTATATCGCGAGTGGTCCTTTGGCCGTACGTCAATCTTCCGCAGCCCACAGCCGGCTGACATGCCCAGCGACCGACTCGAAGAGAACTTCTCCAACCTCGGGCTGTTCCTGAATCGACTGCGCGGCAAGCCTAAGGCAAAAAAGACAATCATCGAACACCTTCGCGACCTCTATGAAGGTCTCGATGACTTTCACGTCGACGTCAAAGGAGGAACTGTCGAGGTGTTTTTGACGGAAGGGGATTTTACGATACCCGCCAGTCGCCTCTCCGACGGCACGCTCCGATACCTGTGTTTGCTGGCCATTCTTTGCGACCCGGACCCGCCGGTGCTGGTGTGCATCGAAGAACCGGAACTTGGGCTGCATCCGGATATGCTGCCGAAGGTCGCCGATTTATTGATAGCCGCTTCCGAGCGAACACAACTGATTGTCACAACGCATTCGGACATTCTCGTCGACTCGATGACGAATCAGCCAGAATCCGTGATCGTCGTGGAGAAAAATGACGGAAAGACGACGGCTAAACGAATTGCGGCAAGCGACGAACTAAATGAGTGGCTCAAGAAGTACCGACTCGGACAGCTTTGGGTACGTGGCGAGATTGGAGGGACACGATGGTGAGCGCTAAAATATACATCGAAGGGGGCGGGGACGACTGCAAGGAATTACACGTTCGGTGTCGCGAGGGTTTTCGCCGGTTACTGGAAAAGTGTGGATTCGCTGGCGCATGCCACGCTTGGTCGCCTGCGGCAGTCGCGGAACGACGTATAACGATTTCTCTATTGCCCACGCTAACGCCAGCGCGGGACATTATGTCGCCATGCTTGTAGATAGCGAAGACCCCGTCGAAGGCATCGAGAATTGCTGGCGTCATCTGAATCGGCGCGACAAATGGAAGACGCCGTCAGGCGCGGACGACGAACAAGTTCTGCTGATGACGACGTGTATGGAGACCTGGATCGCGACGGATCGTCAAACGTTGCGAGTACATTTTGGCGCTGATCTCCAGGATAATGCCGTGCCTAGCGAAAACATGGAAACGCGAAGCCGCGATTCAGTCCAGCTCGCGTTGGCCCGTGCGACCCGGAATTGCAAGGCGCCCTATCTCAAAGACAAGAGAGCGTTTGAACTGGTCGGGAAGATTGAGCCATCGGTGCTCCGTCGGTCCTTGCCCAGTTTTGCCAGAATGGAACGTATCCTTACGGCGAAACTTTGACGACTGGCGCCTCTGAACTGCGCTCTTGGCGTTCGTGCGCCATGCCCACGCTCGCGTGGGCATGTGACCCCAAGGGCGCTGCTTCAATCGAATCTCATGCCCACGACAAGCGCGGGCATGGCGCCCGGCGCCAAGGCCGGTGGCATGTGACCGGTCAATCCACATCGGCAACCAACCCGCCATGAATCATGCCGAAATGGCCAGTTTTCCACGAAAGGTCGGTTCCATGACATCCACTTTTCGCCGCATCGCCGCGTGGCTCATGTTCGTTGGGCTTTGCTCTTGGGTGGCGACCATCGCGCCGGTGAGTCTCGCGACGGCTCGGCAATTTAATGGCGACATGTGGCAAGGAATCAAGTTTGCGTTGCTATTATTCGATTGGCCGGCGCCGATCTGGATTGTTGCCGCGGCGCTCACGCTTCGCGTGGGGCTTGGGATCGAGCGCCCGAGCGAACCGATGCTTCAGAAACTCTGCGGCATTTTCTGTTTGCTGATCTTTGGAGTATTGGCCGTTATCCTGTTTTCGAATTTCGAGCACATGCCCGGCGCACCTGCGGGCGGCCCAATTACGTTCTACGCCAGTATGATGATAGGCGCGTTTCTTCCCGGCCCAATAGTGGGAATCGTGCTTACGCTGATCGGCTGGGCCGGCGAGCGGGGCGTGTTGCCCGGCGGGGAACACATGACGCGCGGCGCCGATCGGAAGCGCCGGCAAGCGATGGAAATCGGCGATTTTCTGGCAAACGACGAAAAGCTTTCATCGGCGATCGGCGACGACCGACAAAGCTTGGATGGGGAACACTCCGAAGGCCCTCAGAAAGCCGACGACGCCCCGCGACCTTCGCCCGAAAACATCGCTCGGCGGATCTGTATTCCGGAACATGCTTCGCCGCTTGCACGAATTCAAGGTTTTCGTCGCGTCGCGCGGCGCGCTGCTCGCGCTGTTGGCCTTGCTGCAAATCACGGGACTGATCCCGCTTCAAATGGGCGGCGCTTGGCCATTAGCCGTTGTCCTGCTGATGCCGATCTGGACCGTGTTCGGCATCGCGGCGGTGCGAATCGCGCTGGAAAAGGAGCGCGCTGGCGAACCGGTGTTCCAGGTGCTTTTCGGATTTTGTTGGATCGTGGCCGCGATCGCGTTCTCGCCCACGCTTGTTTTCGGCGACCCGCGGGCATCCATGATGGTCCAAATTTACGGGCCGCCGCTGCTTTCGTACGTTCTCACGCCGGCCTATCGGACAATCGCGGCGGGCGGAATTTTGCTTGGATTGATCGGCGTCGCGGGCATGATCGTCCGACCGCACGGCCGGCCCCTTGGACGTCGCGTCGAGCTGCCGGAGCTTGGATTAAAAGGCCGGCTGGATCGCCCGACCTTTCAGATTTGGTTCGGCTTTTCTTGGATGCTCTTTGAAATCGCTTTTTTCGCGGTGCAAATCCCGGGTGGCACGCATTTGGCCGCCATGCCAGGCATCACGCTACTGATGATCGCTTTCAGGCTGACATCGCTTCTACACGGCCCCATCATTTTCGGCGGAATCTGGCTCGGACTGTTCGGCGTGGCCCGCCTTCTAAATGAGCCCGATCACCAAGCGCCGGGCGAAAGCCCCGCGACGCGACAATTCGCCGGCCCGAAGGATGACGGCGCCGGCTTCGTTCCGCTCGATGAAACGCCGAGCGAATAGACGCCGCGCCGCCGGTAGGGAATATGTGTTCGTCTGGCGGGACATTGCCCCCGCTTTCAGCCGCGGAGCATCGCGGCAAGATCGAACCGATAATGCCGCCGGACGTGGATTCCGTTTGCTGCTGGCCCGCTGGGTTTTCGGGCATGAAAATCTGGCTTTCGTCGCTGATCCAGGTGTCCTTGTCTTTCATCACCGCTTGCGGCGGCAGATCGCGCGAGAGCGTGTTGAGACCCGCGAGCGGCTTGATCGCGGTGCCGATCGCCATGAACTCGATCAAGCTGCCGAACTCATGGATGTGCGTCTTGATGCCCACCACATCCTCGGCGCCGATCGCGCGGGCCTCGTCGGCAATCAGGCCGATGGCATGTTCGCGGGCATCGTAGACCAAGCTGGTCAGTTCATTGATCTCGCCGCGGGCCAGCGACTTGAACGCCGCCTTGAGCCCGCCCACGACACCCAGCGAATAGACCGCGGTGCCCAACACGAGCTTCAAGGGATAGTAGCCCAAGTGGGTGATATTCCACATTTCCTCGCAGGTCATGTCGCTGGTGACGGGCGCCGCGTCGTGGGCCGGCGGCAATTGCCGATGCCGGGCCGCGGTGCCCATCATCATCATTTCATGCACGCCCTGAAACGGCATCACGCGCGTCTCGATGCCCACCACGGCATTGGCCCTCGCCGAGCGGGCGTCGTCGACGATGCGCTCGAGGGCCAAGTGGCGGGTGGCGTTGAAGATGTCGCTGTATTCCTTGATTTCGCCGCGGCCCAGGCTCTTGAGCGTGCCCATGATGCCGCCGCCGAGGCCCATCGAATAGGCGACATTGCCGAACACGAATTTCAGCGGGGTGTAGCCCGAGTCGAGCTGGCAGTAAAGCTGCTGGCCATCGCCGCTCGTGGAAAAGCTAAGGTGTTCGGGCGTCGGCTCGGCGGCATGAATGGCCGAGGCGACCGAGAGGAATTCGGTATTGCCGCGCATGCGGCGCAGTTCGCTGGTGACGCCGGTCACTCCGAGGCCGCCGCGCTGTTTGGCCTCGGCCATCATGCGATCATACGACTGCAAGCGTCCTTCGTGGATCACGCTCGTGACTTGCGTGATCTCGCCGCCGACGATGCTGCGAAAGCTCGCCCCGAGCCCGCCGAGAAAGCCGGTCGAATAGACACTGTTGCCCAACACCAGTTCGCCGGGCCGCAGCCCCTTGAGCCGCAAGCAATAGATCTCGTTGCCCGAAAGACCCGACATGACGGGACCGAGCTTGGTCCCGCGCGAGAGAGGCGAACCGGCGACGGTCATTGCATGAGCTCCTTGTTTCGCGGGCGACGGGCAGCCGCGTTTTGCATGGGTTTCGGCGAGAGGAGAATGGGAGGCGTGGGGCGGTCGCGGAGCCGAGGCCGATTGGTTCACGAGGCCGGCGCCTCGCGCTCCGTTGGGTCGTCGAGGGATTTGAGCGTGTCGAGCCCGTGTTTATCGAGCAACCGGTAGAGGCTGCGGCGACTCAGGCCGAGGGCCTTGGCGGTGCGCGCTTTGTTGCCGCGTTCGCGCTCGAGCACCTCGGCGACATGCGATTTTTCGATCGAGGCCAGGGTGGCGGCGGAGTGGTCGGGCCGGGCCGCTGGCGAGGCCACGGGTTCGGCGTCGCGCAGTTCGCGCGGCAAGTCTTGCAGCCTGATGAGTCCATCGTCGGCCAGGATTTTGGCGCGGTCGATCGTGTTGGCGAGTTGACGGATATTGCCGGGCCACGCGTATTCGGCGAGCGATCGCATCGCCGCCGGATCGAGGCGCCAATTTTCACCGAGAAATTTCGTCACCAGCAAGGGAATGTCGTCGGCGCGTTCGCGGAGCGGCGGCAGATACAGCGACATCACGTTGATGCGGTAGTAAAGGTCCTCGCGAAATCGCCCCTCGGCGACTTCCCGCCGCATGTCGCGGTTCGTGGCCGCGAGCAATCGCACATCGACTCGCCGCTCCTTGAGCGAGCCGACGCGACGCATCGAGCCGTCTTCGAGCACGCGCAACAGCTTCGCTTGCAAGAGCCCGGGCATTTCGCCGATTTCGTCGATGAACAGCGTGCCGCCATCGGCCAACTCGAACAAGCCAGGCTTGGTCGCAATCGCGCCGGTAAACGCGCCCTTTTCGTGGCCGAACAACTCGCTTTCCAACAATGTCTCGCTCAACGCGGCGCAGTTGATGACCACCATCGGACGGTCGCATCGCAGGCTTTGGCGATGCAGTTCGCGGGCCACGAGTTCCTTGCCGGTTCCGCTTTCGCCCTGAATCAGAATTGCCTTGTCGGTTGGTCCGGCCCGCTGGATCAGGCGCCGCACTTCTTCAAGTCCCGCCGACTGGCCGATCATTTCACCGCTCGGGCGAACGCGGGCCAACATGCCTTTGAGTTGGCTGTTTTCCTTCGAGAGCAGGCGTCGGTCGATCGCCTTTTCGATGGCGACTTCGAGTTCGGCGAGTGGACAGGGCTTCAAGAGATAGTCGCTCGCCCCCACTTTCATCGCCTTGACGGCGGTCTCGATCGTGCCTTGCCCGGTCAGCAGAATCACTTCGCACTCGGCCTGGCTTGCCTTGAGTTTTTCGAGCAATTCCAATCCCGAAAGACCGGGCATCTTCATGTCGACCAGCGCGACATCAAACGCGCGCCGCGCCGCGAGCGCGAGCGCTTGCTCGCCGTCGGCGCGTCTTGCACTTCGTAGCCCAGGCGCGTGAATCGGCGGGCCAAGGTTTCGCGAAACTCCGTGTCGTCGTCGACGAGGAGCAAATCGACAGGGCGAGGTTTAGGCATCGTGGAAGCAGGCCCCTAGAGTCCGGTTCGCGGCGTGCGGCACAAGCGCGCGGTTCCGCACACTTGGCAGTATAACTTCTGGGCGGATTCGCGCCATCCTGGGCATCGCGGGCCTTGGCGGCGCCCCGCTAATTTCGCGACGATCTGGGTAAAAACGTCGGCCGACTCGCGTTTTTTCTCGCAATGGACACTTCCCCTCGCATCGGTCCCAAATCGGTTTGGCGCCGGAGATGCATTCAAATGGTTTCGCTTGGCCTTGCTGTCGAGGCCGAAGCTTGGCGACCCGCCGAGAGGCCGACCAGGTGTCCGATCCAAGTAACCACTCAAGGCAGCGCGCTCGGCGCGACCGAAACGAGGCTCACTATGATCGTCGATTTCAGGACCAGCTATCTAGGACTCGAACTTTGTAGCCCGCTCGTGGTCGCGGCCTGTCCGTTGACGAGCGAGCTAGACGTGCTCAAGCGAATCGAAGAGTACGGGGCGGGGGCGGCGGTGCTGCCATCGCTGTTCGAAGAGCAGCTTGCTCCGAATCCCGGCTGCGCCTTGGTCGACGTTTCAAGGCGCCAGCCATCATCAGCATCGCGAACTGATGCAATATAATCAGGGACCCGCCGCTTATTTGCGATATGTCGAACACGCGAAGCAGGCGGTCAAGCTCCCGATCATCGCCAGTCTCAACGGCCACGCCCCAGGTCCCTGGCTCGACTACGCCCGGCAAATCGAGCAGGCTGGGGCCGACGCGCTCGAGCTCAATCTCGATGATTCCGCCCGCCGACCCGAGCGCCACCAGTAGCGAGATCGAAAGCCAATATCTGGAAGCGGTCGCGGCGGTGCGCGGCGAAGTGAAATTGCCGCTGGCGATCAAAATCAGCCCGTTTTTCACGGCGCTACCCCACTTCGTCGGAGAATTGGCGACCGCGGGTCGCCAACGGCGTGGTGATGTTCAATCGCTGCTTGCCGCCCGATCTGGACATCAATCTTCGCAAGGTCGCGCCGCCGGCTCGAGTCGTAGCATTCCGCGGGAATTGAATCTGACACTCCGCTGGATCGGCGCTGTATGGGCGCGTGGACATTTCGTTTGCCGCCACCGGCGGTGTCGGCAGCGGTCTCGAAGCGCTCAAGGCGATTGCCGTCGGCGCCGACATCGTGCAAATCGCCTCGGAACTGTATCGCGCGGGCGTTGGTCGCTTGACCACGCTGCGCGAGGAATGCGAGACCTGGATGTCGAGGCATGAATACGGCGCGATTTCGACATTGAAGGGAACTTTGAGTCAGACAGGCTGCTCCGACCCGGCGGCGTTCTCGCGAGCGAACTACACCCGGGCCATCAGCATGTTCGCCGCGGACGTTGACTGACAGCCGCGGATCGCCCGGGATTGCTCGCCCCGCGGAGACGCAATCAAGAACGCCGCACGAACAACGCATCGCCCGAGACGCGTTGCCGGGGGCAAATTCGAATGGCCAAGGCGAGCGCGATCTGCTTCAGATGATAGTTGGGAACCTCGCCCAGGAGGCGCAGGTCGCCGCCAGAGTCGAGTTCGCAGCGAATCCGCCGCAGCGCGGAATAGTTGCTTGATTGCAAAAGCGACTGGAGCGATTGCAGCGATGAGTATTGCTGGTTCAACTCGAGGCGTGAACCACTCTGCCTATCCGTGGAAGCGATCATGACGCACACCGTGAGTTTGAGAATCGGGGATCAACAAAACGGTCGATCGGCGACGCCGATCTTGGGAGACGACCCGGCTCGATTCCGCATGAATCGGCGGTCTAGAGAGACAAATGGGGCACCCGCTACCCTGACTCGCGCCAGAGCATGTGAACCGAGCAACGCCATCGTGTCATGATGCGCCCCTCGCGAGCGCATCGAACATGCATGATACTAGAGCCCCGTGACATGAATGTCGAATTAAATCTCTCCGGCGAGCCAATTGGCCGGGTCGCGATCTCCAGTCCCCGGGAAGCCGATGCGAAACGAAGAACTTTTTCTCCGCTACCAGGAACTCCAAGCCTATGTCGGCTGGAGCGATGCCGACGCACGGCGCGTGGCGGCTTTGGGAGCGCTCGTGCGGCCCGAGTTCGCGGCGCTCATCGAAGACTTCTATGCCGAAATCGAGCGCCACGAAGCAACCCGCCGGGTGATCACCGGCGGCCCGCGACAAATCGAGCGTCTCAAGGGCACCTTGATCCGCTGGCTCGACGACTTGGTGTCGGGTGTCTACGACGAGCACTATGTCGCCCGCCGCTGGCGAGTCGGTTTTCGCCATGTCGAAATCGGTCTCGATCAAGTGTTTACCAACGCCGCGCTCTCGCGGCTGCGCGAGGGACTGGATCGCGCCTTGGAGCTAAACTGGAAGGGCGATTCCACTGAACTGATTTGTTCGCGGCGTTCGCTCAATCGGTTGCTCGACCTGGACCTGGCGATCATCGAAGACGCTTATCAAACCGCCTATCGCCGACGACAACAGCAAGTCGAACGCTTGGCCACGATCGGCCAAGTCGCCGGCGGCATCGCGCACGAACTGCGAAACCCGCTCAATGTGATCAAGACGTCGGTCTATTATCTGTTGAATGCGAAAAGCTGCCGGCCGAAAAAATCGCGGCGCATTTGGAGCGCATCAATCGGCAGGTGGGATCGGCCGACGACGTGATCACGGCTTTGAACAGCTTTGCCCGCCTGCCGGCGCCGGAAATGCGCCCGATCGCGGGGCCGACGTTTTTTCAAAGCGTGGTCGACGACTGCCCGGTTCCGGCGAATGTGCGGGTCACGATCGACTGTCCCGAGGATGCGCCGATGATTCTCGGCGATGCGAAGCAATTGGCCATCGTGCTCGGCAATCTTGTTCGCAATGCCTGCGACGCGATGCCCGACGGAGGAACGCTGCGCCTAGCCGCCGCGCCGGGGTCCGAGCATTTCGACATTTCCGTGCATGACACGGGAAGCGGCATTCCCGCCGAACATCTGGAGCGAATCGTGGAGCCGTTGTACTCGACCAAGCCTCGCGGCATCGGGCTCGGGCTGGCGATCGCCACCGCCATTCTCGACAAGCACGAGGCCAAATTGAAAATCACGAGTCGCGTGGGCGAGGGAACCACGGCGACCATTCGACTGACCGCGTTTTCGAAACCCGTGTCGCCCGACGCCAACCCCGGCGCGGGTCGAACGCATTGAATAAGGATTTCGTGGTGCAACAGGCCCATGCGACGCGGATTCTCGTGGTCGACGACGAGCCCGATATTTGCGAGAACCTGCGCGATATTTTCAGCGAGCTCGGATACCACGTGGACGTGGCCTCCGATGGCCCAGGCGCCCTGCGATTGCTCGGCGAGCAGCGCTATGATGTGGCGCTGCTCGACCTGAAAATGCCGGGCATGGACGGCCTCGCCTTGTATCGACACATTCGGCATCATTCGGCCGAAACGGTGGCGATCCTTATCACGGCCTACGCCGGCAACACGACCGCCGAGGAGGCGATGACCGCCGGCGCGTGGAAAGTAATGTCGAAACCGGTCGATTTCGAGCGTCTGCTCGACCATGTCTCGAAAGCCCTGGATCAGCCGTTGATCCTCCTGGTCGACGACGACCAAGACCTCTGTCAATCGCTTTGGGATGTGCTGCGCGCCGAGGGCTACCGCGTGGCTTTGGCCCACAATGTCGCCGCGGCGCGGTCCCAAATCGGTCGCGCCCCATTTCGCGCGGCGCTGGTCGATCTGATACTGCCCGATGGCGGGGGAATCGACGTGCTTGAATCGGCCAAGCGGCAGGCGCCTTCGATCGAAGTGATTTTAATCACCGCCCATGGCGGCGAATCGACGGAGTTGATTCGAGAATCGGTGCGCAAAGGCGTCGGCGCCGTGTGTTACAAGCCCTTCGATATGTCGAAATTGCTCGGAACCATTCGTCGACTCAGTAGTGATCGGACGACGCCATGAAAGACACCGAACTGCTCCGTGTTCTCATCATCGAAGACGATGTCGACGCCAGAATGAATCTGACTGATATCCTCGAACTGACCCACTGGTCGGTCGACTCGGTAGGCACGGCCAAGGCGGCCTTGGCTCGCGATGGCTGGGATCGCTACACGGCCATTCTGCTCGACCGCCGCCTGCCCGACGCCGATGGAATCGATCTCCTGCGGCAACTGAGGAATTTGGCGCCCCAGGCCAGCGTGATCATGGTCACCGGGCTGCTCGATCTCGATGGCGCGATCGCCGCCCTGCGGCAGGGCGCGGCCGACTATATTCTCAAGCCGATCAATCCCGAAGCGCTCCGCGCAAGTTTGGATCGCGTGGCCGACCGCCGGCGCTCGGCCGAAGCGCTGCGCCGCGGCGAACTGCGCATGCGCGCGATCTTCGACAACACGCTCGACGGCCTGCTGATCGTGGACTCGAACGGGCGGCTGGTCGAACTGAATCGCGAGGCCCGCTCGATTCTGGGATATTCGAGCGACATCGGCGATTGCTCGCTGACCGACTTGATCCATCTCTCGGAGACCGACCTCGACGGCCCCCGGACATTGCAGCGCATCTTGCGCGGCGGCGAGCAGCTTGTGCAGGGAGTCATGTTTTGTCGCGACGGGAGCCAGGTCGATATCGAATATCTGGCGGTCGCCGATTTCTTGCCCGGCTTGAATCTGATTTCGATTCGCGATGTCACGGCCCGCAAAGGCGCCGAACACAGAGGCGCTGCAAGCCGAACGCCTGGCCGCGATCGGCGAGACCATGGCCGGGCTGGTGCATGAAGGCCGCAACGCGCGTGCAGCGCAGCAAAGCTTGCCTGGAAATGCTGGTGATGGAACTCGAGAACCATCCGGTCGCCCTGGATTTGATCGCGCACGTCCAAAGGGCCCAAGATGACCTGCAACGTCTGTACGAGGAAGTGCGGCAATACGCCGCGCCAATCAATCTCGAACGCGACACCTGCAATGTGGCGGCCCTGTGGCGCGAAACCTGGTCCAACTTGGCGCACACGCGAACCAAGGGCGTGATCGCGCTGAACGAGCAGGTCGAGACCGACCCGATCTGCCGCGCCGATTACTTCGCCCTGGGGCAAGTGATTCGCAATATCTTCGAAAATGCGATCCAAGCGGCGCCGCCTCGGTCGAGCGTGAGCGTCTCTTGCAACGCGGCGACGCTCGATGGGCGGTCGGCCCTGCGAATCGATATTCGCGACACGGGGCCAGGCATGACTCCCGAACAGCGAGCCCGAATCTTCGAGCCGTTTTTTACCACCAAGAGCAAAGGCACCGGCCTGGGAATGGCGATCGCCAAACGGATCGTCGAATCGCATGGCGGCGCGATCGAAGTCGCCGACCATGACGGACCGGGCGCCGAAATCTCGATTCTTCTGCCGCGGAGCGAATCATGAGCGACTCCTTGCGAATCGCCATCGCCGACGACGAGCCGGATATGCGCGACTTCTTCGAACGCGCGCTCTCGCGACTCGGGCATCATGTCGTTTCCACCGCCGAAAACGGCCGACAACTCATCGAACATTGCCAGGTGCTCCAGCCGGACCTCGTGATTACCGATATCAAGATGCCCGGCATTGATGGCATCGAGGCGGCCACCGAGATTTGCCGCCTGCGTCCGACGCCGGTGATTCTTGTTTCGGCCTATCACGAAGCGTCGTTGATTAGCCGCGCCGCGGGCGACCATGTGCTCGCTTATTTGGTCAAGCCGATCGGCCAAGTGGATCTGCCGCCCGCGATCACTTTGGCCATGCAGCGATTTCGCGACTTTCAAGCCTTGCGCGAGGAAGCCAGCGAGCTGAAGCTCGCGCTCGTCGAACGCAAGCTCGTCGAGCAGGCGAAAGGCATGTTGATGAAAGTGCCCGGCGTGGACGAGCGCGAAGCTTTCCGGAGGCTGCAAGAGCTCGCCGCCGATCGAAACATCAAATTGGTCGACGCCGCGCCGAAGTTCTCTCGCTCGAAAAACTCTTCCGAGCGCCCCGATGAGCCCCTGGCGCGCCGCCGCGTGCCAGCCGGTTTCGATCTTTCATTTTGTGACGAAACCGCACACGCCCATGAAATCGCCCACTTTCGACCGCCCGGCATCCTCGCCAAGGAAGGCGATTTTATATTCGTTTTTTGAGCCCGATCTTCCACGAGGAATACGACTTACAGCGCCGAATCGTCCCCCCGAAAACGGCTCGGCATGCAACCTGCATGACTCCCCGACCATTGTCAGTCAGCATGAATCGAACGGCGCCGGACGCCCTTCGGGCTGGCGATGCAAATAACATCGTTATCGTGGGGAATTGTCATGAAAACCTGGATTACGGCGGTGCTAGTCGTTGTGGGATTGTCGTCGGTGGCCCGGCCCGCTTGGGCCCAGCGCGACGCGGGTTCGAAAATTCGCGGCGACGCCTATGAAATCTGGTCGGGCGGAAACTACAACGACCACGCCTACGATCATGCCCAACTGCTGAACCGCTATTCGGCCGCGGGAGCCACGGTGCCGGCGCCCGTGATCGAGGAACACGCGAGCGCAATTCGCTCCAACGTCGAGTCGTCGAAGCGGTCGTACTCACGCGTCAGCGAGGCCGCCCAGAAAAATCCGGCGGTCGCGAAACTCGTCGCCTCGATCAACGCGCATGGACAGCGAGCGACCCAACTTTGCGTCATGCTCGACAAGGAAGCGATGGAAGATGGCGATTCGGCCACGGTGATGAAGCATTGCGCCGAAGCGGAGAAAGAGCTGAAAGCGGCGGCCGACGAACATGAGCAACTTTTGAAGCTGCTGAATGTTCCGCCTTTCAAGAAGTAACCCCCTATCTCGGCGTGGGGGGAACTGGCTCGTTTTTAGAATGCTTGGGCGATGAAAACCGCCAGTTTCCCCCTCGAGCGCCGGCAATCGCCCACAACGCCTTTCGTCGGTTCGGCGGCGCCTTTCCGAAGCTCCCAACACCATTGACTTGTAAGGGCCGATTCCATGTATCGCTCGATTCTGACCCCGCTCGATGGCTCCATGTTTTCCGAGCAAGCGCTGCCGGTGGCAATCAACATTGCCGAGCGCACGGCGCGAGTCTTCATTTGGTTGCCGTCGCCACGGAAACCCGGCATTTCTTCGGAGGCCGTGACGATGCTTCGGGCTATGTTCAAGACCTTTGGCTGAGTTATCTGGAACGGATCGCCAAGGAGCTTCGGCTCCAGACGCAAGTTCCCATTGATGTCGCGCTGCTCACGGAATCGCACGTCGCGCGCATGATCGCCAACCACGCCAAGGCCGCGAAGATCGACATGATCGTGATGACGACGCACGGCCGCGGCGCCTTGGGGCGACTTTGGCTCGGCAGCGTCGCCGTCGAGTTGATGCAGATTTCGCCCGTTCCGCTCCTGATGCTCGGATCGAAGAAATCCGGCGACGACTCGCCGCATGTCGCCGGCCCGCGCGAAATTCTGGTTCCACTCGATGGCTCGGCGGTGGCCGAGGAGATTCTCGCGCCCGTCGCGGAGTTCGCCCAATTGACCGGAGCTTCCTGCCGCTTGGTCCGGGTGATCAGCGATATTCCCCGCACGGCGCCGGAGCTCGACCTTATCAGCCTCTCCGCGCGAACTCCCACGCTGATCCAAGAACTGCACCACATCCAAGAGCGCGAAATCGCCGAGGCCCGGCGATATCTGACGGGAATCGCGAAACACTTGCAGTCCAGCGGCCTCCGAGCCGAGACCAAGGTGATCGTCAGCGCCGATCCAGGGGCCGCGATCCTCGAAGAAGCAACCCAAATGGAAGACGCCCTGGTCGCCCTCGAAACGCATGGCCGACGGGGTGTGTTCGATCTGTCGCTCGGAAGCGTCGCCCGGAAAATCGTCTCCGGCCTCTCGGGAGCGGCTTTGGTGCAGCCCGCGAAGAGAAACAAATCGTTGTCGTAACCCGCGGGCGGCCGAGTGCTTTGTCACGGCTGAAATGGCAGGTAACCCCGTTTGCTCGCGTGCCATGCCCACGCTTGCGTGGGCATGTTCTCAAGCGCAACGCGCGGTCCTCATGCCCACGCGGGACCGAGGGCATGGGGCACACGGAACGAATCCAATCCGTCGTTTCGACCGTGACAAAGCACTAGAGGAGCCCGTATTTCGAGAGCGCGGCGCGCAGGCGGGCTTCGCCATCGTGTTCCAGGGGCAAGAGCGGCATCCGCAGTTCGCCCGTGTCGCGACCGAGCAGCTTCATCGCCGCCTTGATCGGAATCGGGTTCGTCGACAGGCCCAGCAGATCGCGGCATAGGAAAAACAGCTTGTGATGCCACTGGCGGGCCTTGGCTAGATCTCCTGCCTCGAAGGCGCGAATCAGCGCGAGCATGTCGCCGGGCACGATATTGCCCACCACCGAGATCACGCCCCGACCGCCGATCGCCATCAGCGGCAGGGTCATGCTATCGTCGCCACTGAGCACGGTGAGGTTCGTCGTGGCCAGCACCTGCGAAGCCTGATCCATCTGGCCGGTCGCTTCCTTGAGCATCGCGATATTCTTCAGCTCGGCCAGGCGAATGATCGTTTCGGGCTCGATATTCTTGCCGGTGCGTCCGGGAATGTTGTACACGCAGATCGGCAGATCGACTTCTTCGACGATCGCCTTGAAGTGGCGATAGAAGCCTTCTTGGGTCGGCTTGTTGTAATAGGGCCCAACGATCAGGGCCGCGTCGGCCCCGGCGCGGGCAGCGCTCTTGGTGAGCCGCAGCGCTTCGGCGGTGCTGTTCGAGCCGGCGCCGGCCATGACCTTCGCGCGGCCGGCGGTGTGCTCGATCACGGCGCCGATCACCCGCTCGTGCTCGTCGTGCGTGAGCGTGGGCGATTCGCCGGTGGTGCCCATCGGCACGAGGCACTGCACTCCGGCCGCGATCAAGAAGTCGGTCTGCTTGCGGAGCATGGCAAAATCGACGGCGCCATTGAGAAACGGCGTGGTCATGGCCACGGAAAGTCCGGCAAACGCTTCACCCTTGGTGCTCATGGAAAGAAACCGGCCCGAAGCCGACCCGAAAAAGACAAAAAAGCCCCGCCGCGGACATGCGCCCGAAACGCCAGCGCTTCCAAAAACGCTGGGCGATGGCAAACAAACATGATAGGCAACCGGCCAAACAGTTGTAAACGGGGGAGCCGCCGAAGGCAGCCACGCTCTTCCCGTCGTCGGGGCATGCCGCGCGAAACGCGAGGTCCACTCCGCCCGACCGGCGCTTATCGGTGGCCCACGATCACCGAGGCGTTGTGGCCGCCGAAGCCGAAGCTGTTCGACATCGCGGCGCGAATCGGCCGCTCCCGCGCCGTGTTCGGCGTGTAATCGAGGTCGCAGTTCGGATCGGGTGTTTCCAGATTGATCGTCGGCGGGATCATTCCGTCGCGAAGGGCGAGCACCGCGAGCACCAGTTCCACGCCGCCGCTCGCGCCGAGCAGGTGGCCAAGCTGGCTCTTGGTGCTCGAAATGCTCAGCCGCTTGGCGTGCGGCCCGAAGATGCGTTTGATCGCCACGGTTTCGGCCTGATCGCCCAGCGGGGTGCTGGTGCCGTGGGCATTGATGTAGCCGATATCCTCGGCCGCGATTTTTCCGTCGCGCAGGGCGCATTCCATCGCCCGCGCGGCGCCGGTTCCCTCGGCGTCGGGCTGGGTAATGTGGCCGGCGTCGGCGCTCGCGCCGTAGCCGAGCACTTCGGCCAAGATATTGGCGCCGCGCGATTTGGCGTGTTCGAGCTCTTCGAGCACCACGACGCCCGCGCCCTCGCTGAGCACGAAGCCGTCGCGGTCGCGGTCGAAGGGCCGGCTGGCTTTCTGCGGCGCGTCGTTGCGCTCGCTGAGGGCCCGCATATTGGCGAAGCCGCTGATGCCCATGGGCGTGATCGCGGCTTCGGCGCCGCCGGTGATCATCACATCGGCGTCGTCGTACTGGATCGCCTTCACCGCGTCGCCAATCGCGTTGGTCGCGCTGGCGCAGGCCGTGGCCACGGCGTAGTTCGGGCCGCGGAGGCCAAACTGGATCGACACATGGCCGGCGGCGGCGTTGATCATCAGCTTGGGAATCGTGAAGGCCGAGACTTTATCGGGCCCCTTGTGCAGCAGCCGCTCGACCTGGGTTTCGATCTCGATCAGGCCGCCGATGCCGGAGCCCAGAATCACGCCGGAGCGATAGGGGTCTTCTTTCGCGAAGTCGATGCCCGAATCGCGCACCGCGTCGATCGCCGCGACCAGGGCGAACTGGGTAAAGCGGTCGATGCGCTTGGCGTCGTAGGCCGTGAGATAGCCCTCGGTCGACCAATCGAGCACATCGCCGCCGAAGCGAACTTTGTAACCGGATGTGTCGAAGAGGCGAAGTTCGTGGATGCCGCTTTCGCCCTCGAGCACGCGTTTCCAGAGATCTTCGACCTTGCTGGCCAACGACGTGACAACGCCGAGGCCGGTGATGACGACGCGGCGCTTCATGGAACCATTTACGACTGGGTTGTGCTACGACTGGGTTTTTTCGATGTATTCGACAGCCTGTCCGACGGTCTGAATCTTTTCGGCCGCGTCGTCGGGAATATTGATATCGAACTCTTCCTCGAGTTCCATGACCAATTCCACGGTGTCGAGAGAATCGGCGCCGAGGTCGTTGACGAACGAGGTCTCCGCGGTGATCTTTTCCTTGTCGACGCCGAGTTGCTCGGCGACGATATCAATGACACGCTCTTGAACTGACGCCACCTTACGTACCCCCCGCTATTCGCTGGCAAGAAATGAGCCTCTCCCGGGACCGAGGAGACCGGCTCGTGATGAACGTCGAATCCAACGACTCGATTCGCCCCAAAACCAATTTGCTTCACGCCCCCCATCGACGAGCAACGCCGCCGACACTCATCGTCGATGGGCCTCCGATACACGATCTCGGCGACCGACCTCAAGTGCGATTGTTCGCTCGCTGTGAGTGACAAGCCGTTGGAAGCGACAAGGATAGAGCATCGGCGCGGCGCGGGTCAAGACCTTCTCTCCCGGCAGTTCCCGATTTCCCCATATCATCAGGCCGGCCGACCACTCGCTCTTCACGTCATTTTATCCAAAGACCCTGTTTTTCCTAGGCCTCCATGCATCGCGCGACCCTCGGCGGCACTTCCCTTTCCCCGTTTGGAAGAGGGTAAGGTGAGAGCCCGCCGAAGTTCTCGGATAGGCTCTTACGCGACTGCCGCGCGGGGCGAGTCGCCTCCGCCTAGCAAGTCATGCCGCCATCGACCGTAATCGTTTGGCCCGTAATGTATGCCGCCGCGTCGCTGGCCAAAAACAGCACCGCGTAGGCGATTTCCTCGGCTTGCCCCACGCGCTTGGCCGGAATGCGTTTCTTAACCTCGTCGAGCACCATCGGCCCCAAGGCGTCGGTCATTTCCGTGGCGATAAAGCCCGGCGCCACGGAATTCACCGTCACTTTGCGACTGGCCAGTTCCTTGGCCACGGTTCGCGTCATGCCGATGATGCCCGCCTTCGAGGCCGAATAGTTCGCTTGACCCGGATTGCCCACCAAGCCCGACACGCTCGCGATATTGATGATTCGACCATATCGGGCCTGCATCATCGGTCGAGTTACCGCCCTGGTAAACAAAAACGCCCCGCGTAGGTTCGTGTTGATCACCGAGTCCCAGTCGTCGTCGGACATTCGCGGAGTGAGCGTGTCGCGAGTGATGCCCGCATTGTTGACCAGGATGTCTAGCTTTTTCCATTTTTCGACGACGGACTCCACCACCTTATCGATGCTGGCGCCCTGGGTCACATCGCAGGCGATCGCCTCGCCCTCGCCACCGGCGGCCCGAATCGCCGCCACCGTCTCTTCGAGCTTATCGACCGAACGCGCCACGCACGCCACCCGGCAACCGGCCCGGCCCAGGGCGAGCGCGATTGCGCGGCCAATGCCGCGCAAAGCGCCGGTGACGAGCGCCGTTCGACCCGAGAGATCAAACGTGACTCCAGGCGAGGGAGCGGCGTCGCCCTTGGTTTTATCGCCCTTCGCGGTATCGTTCATTGTGTTCTTTGGCTTTCTAAAAATCCGAAAGGTCGAATCGGCCCGACGAAAAAGTTGGTCGATCGATCCGAGACGCATATCGATCAGGGATCGAGCGCTCCGTGGCAGGGAATCTTGCGATCGATCCGCTTGAGCAAACCCCGCAGCACGCGGCCCGGCCCCACTTCATAAAATTCATCAAAACCCTGGGCGAGCAAATACCGCATCGAGTCTTCCCAGCGGACCCGCGAGCAGACCTGCCGCACCAAGATCGCCCGAATCTCCTCGGGATCGCCATGCGGCTGGGCGTCGACATTCGACACCACCGGAATTCGCGGCGGCGCGAGGGGAACGCCCTCGAGCGCGGCCGTGAGCCTTGCCACCGCCGGCGCCATGATTTGGGTGTGAAACGCCCCGGCCACCGCGAGCGGCGCCGCCTTGATCGCTCCGTGGCTCGGCGCCAATTCCGCCGCTCGCAAGCAGGCGGCATTGTCGCCCGAGATCGCGATATTGCCCGGGCAGAGCAGATTGGCCACCTCGAGCACATCGCCCTGGCGGGCCTCCTGGCACAGGGCTTCGACCTTCTCGCGATCGAGGCCGAGAATGCTGACCATGCCGCTGGGGGTGTTGTCGGAGGCGTCTTGCATGGCGGCGCCACGCTCCTGCACCAGCCGCAGACCGGCCTCGAAGTCGAGCACTCCCGCGAACACGAGCGCCGTGTATTCACCCAAACTCAAGCCGGCCGCCGCCTGACACTGGGCAACAATCTCGGGCGCCTCGCTCCGCAACCGCTCGACCGCCGCCAAGCTCACGACAAATAGAGCCGGCTGGCTGTGAACCGTCGAGTCGAGCTCTTCGGCAGGGCCCTCGAAGCAGATTCGGGCCAAGTCGTAGCCCAGGATATTGTTCGCGCGGTCAAACAGCTCGCGGGCCGCCGGCAGCGATTCGGCGAGCGCGCGGCCCATGCCGACCGATTGTGCGCCTTGACCCGGAAATAGAAATGCGATTTTGCTCAATGCCCAGTGACTCCGCGTCGCCCCGAGTGTCCCGAGTGCCCAGACGACTCCAATGCCTCACTCGCTTGCAAAACGAAATCGCGGCGAATCGATCACTGGTCGACCGCGGCCGGCAACCGCCAGCGACATCGGGACGGCGAAACGCCCAAGCCCGTGGAATTTGGCCCGAATCGGTTCGACCCGTGAAAAATCGGCCGGCGATTACTCTTCGATCTCGACCATCGGCCGGCCCATATAGTGGCCGCACTTGGGGCAGATCGTGTGCGACGGAATGGCGGTGCTGCACTGGCGGCAGTATTCCAGTTGTCGCGGCTTGATGAAGTGATGAGCGCGGCGGCTGCCGCTGCGGGAATTCGAGCTTTTTCGCTTGGGAACAGCCATGACGGAATCCTCTCGACCCACCGACCGAGGGCCGGCGTCGAACTCAATGGTTTTTGCTTACGGTGGAAACCTCGTAATCTAGAACCCCCCCCGCCCGCTGTCAAGCCGACAGACCGAGCCCAAAAACCGGAAATTCAGGAATCGACATCACGAAAGAGCGTGGAAGCGTCGGTAGCGAGATGGGTCGGTAGCGCGAACCCATCGGGGTTGGCCGAGAATTCAAATTGGAATCGCCAGATCATTCGTATGCGGCACTCCATAATCGCGACATCCGACAAAACGCAGTCGCGATGCCGGAACGTAAACACCTGCAACGACGCTCACTTCGGCTCGAGCCATGCATGCTCGGCCGCGGCCAATGCTGGGATAAGTGCTTCCCAGGAAGCGCCGTCAAGCCACTGACGGGGGCGCCGAACAGGACACAAATTAAACGCCTCATGCGCGGGAACATGGGTCGATGGAAAAAACTCGATGAAGTAACGGTGCGGCGGAAAATTCGACCACTGCGGGCGTGTAAAGACCTTGTCGTGCCGCATGGCAAAGAACGTGCCGGAGAAATGCCAATTGGTGTTGAATGCGCCATTGCTCTCCTTGAAGCTCCCCACCGCGGAATAGCGCCCAAGCTTATCGATCACTTTTTCCCGATTTCCAAGTAAGAATTTCATCATTGTCGCCGTCCAAATCTTTGCGGCCGTCAACGAGGCGCCCGCGTGAGACACACCCTTCGCGTGCGCGTAAAACACCGCTTCGTTCGGATTCTCGTTTGCGATTTGGCGGATTGCGGCGGGAAACGTTTCCATTTCCCATAGATCGCTGTTCAAGCGCACGATCACCTTGTCGATTTTGAAATCGCCGAATTCGCTCAGAACGAGATCAATGTCGTCGCAGCCGGCGCCTTGCACGATCGAAATCACGCGCTTTCCATTAATCCAATTCGCGTAGCGTCGAAGCAAGCGAACATTTTCGCGCCAAATCTCCCGGCCGCTCGTGAAAGGGCAAATATGATAAATCAGGTTCGCGGTATCAATTCGAGGCAAAAACGCGATTTCGCCCTCTTGATACTCGATCGATTGTCCGCCCGGCAACTCGCATTTAAGTATCTTGGGCGATCCTGGCACGGGGTCCCCGCCAGCGAATTCGACACGGGCACTCCATCGCCGAAGCGCAAAAGCGCGTTGACCACGGCCGTGACATCTAACCAAGTGTCCGACAGGCCGTAGAAGGCGCGAGCGACGCCTCGAATCTCCGACACATTGACGCTGTTCAAGGGATGAACTTTCGATTCGACCCTGGATGTCCGACCGTTCAATGGACGGCCGCCGCTAATTCATGGTGGCCGTTTCGTTCGCCGCGCATCCGATTCCACTGTTCCAGGGCAACTTCGACCGTCTCCGCGTTCAGGACGATAACTGGCGTGTCCGTTGCGGCTCTCAACAACTCGGGAGTCGCCATCGGGTGCCATACCGTGACGACGCCGCGGCGGATGGAATCCGCCTCGGGCTTCAAAGCTCGAATCCAATCCCTAAGTTTCTCGACCCATTGATGCTGCGGCGCGGCGAAAAGATCCATGAGCCCCCGGTCCAGATCGCTGTTCGGATCGCGCCAATATCCCGTATGAAAGCCGTGGCTTCGCAGCGTTTCGACGACATGCCGCGGAGCACGCAGCAAAACGATCGTTTCGGGTCCAGTGGCCGCGAGCCGACGTCTCAATTCGGCGGGGTATTGACGCAGGGCTTCGTCCAATGAATTCGCTCGAATCTCGATCAACCGGGCCGAAGTCGCTTGTCGCGCCACCTGCGCCGACACGTTGGGATGCCATATCGTGCATACAAGGCCCTCGGCGCTTCCAACTTCCCATTGGATCATCTCGATCCAGCCCCGAAGACGGCTCGAAAGGTTCGACGACGCGGATGCGTCCGCAAAAATATTCTGAAGCCCCTTGTCGATTCCCGTGCAAGGGTCGCGATCGTAGCCCGTGTGGAATCCGTGGCGGCGAAGTTCGTCCACCATTTCGCGGCGCATCAAGCAAAACCACTGGCTGATCCGCGGATGGAGGCGTCCAAAATTTTCTCGGATTCAACGAACCGCTGATATCGCTCTTGCTGCGTTCCTGACCGAAGACGAACGGGTCGGGCGCATATACTTGATATCGCGCCGCGAACGGTCCCATGATATGGTCGCAATGCCCCTGGGAAGAGCACCACTTTTGATACAGGTCACGCAAATATCGCCCGCGCGCCGCATACGCATGCGTTCGCTGGCAATTCACGCAGCGCACGATTCCAGGCACAAGGCGGACAGGCGGCGAGCAAATGTGTTGTCCGCCCAGCATCAGCCCGTCCCAGTCCGAAGGCACACTTGTCAAAAATCGGTCGATTTCCTCGCAAAACGTCGGCCGAACGCAGGCGTCATCCTCGAGAACGAGCAACGACTCGACGCCATCGAGGATTGCCCGCTCCAACACTTGCCGGTGCGATTGCATGCAACCCCATGCTCCACCGCCATCTTTCCAATCGCCCGGCGCGGGCACTTGGCTCCCGTCCACCGCGTCGAATCGTTCCGGTAACTTGAACGGCCAATCGATCGCCGAAATCTCTTCATGAAATCGCGATAATCGCTCGGGTCGACGCCGCAAATTAATGACCACCACGCGGTCGAAAAATTCCCGGCGACGCTGAGTCTTCATGCGAACGGGGCCCTCCCGATTCGCCGATCCGTGGTGGGCAATATTTTCGACCGACACGGCATTCGGGACGGATGAGTCCACGCGGCCATCTTTCGGATCCTCTTCATTGGAGCCTGCGGCAACATCAACCCGGGGCGTCGGCAGTTTCATTTCGCCCGACGACGAACCGCCATCCGACGAACTTTCGTTCGACGGGCCGCCGCCCGACGAGCTTCCAACGCTCGACGGGCCGCCGCTGCCCGACGAACTAATTCCGCCGGACGAACCGTCTCCGCTCGATGAACTGCCATTGCTCGAGGCGCTGCCGCTACTTGACGAGTTGCCGCTACTGGGCGCACTGCCGCCACTCGACGAGCTGCTGCTACTCGGCGCACTGCTGCTACTTGACGAGCTGCCGCTACTCGACGAACTATTCGACGAACTACTCGACGAACTCGACGACGAACAATCGCATGTGAGCGCCGCCCAGTCCGAACAATCGAGCGCCGCCCATTCGCCGCAGGTTAAGCATGCCCAGCCATAAGCCACATATCACCCCACTAAGTTCGATGACGCCAAATCGCGGCCATTGTGCTCGGCGCCGTGTTGCTCCCAAGGCGCGACCCCATTGCTCGGCGGCGCGAGGGGGCGAAGCTCCATCGCGGCCATCGCGTTGATGTCGGCGTATTCGCGCGAGTTGGACGCAGAGCGGCGGCGGAAGAACCCCCTCCCAGGGGATCGCGCGAGGCGGTTCGATGCGTGGGCGGATCCGGTGCAAGTCCATTCCGTGAAACGTGTCGTCCTCATGCGTCACCTGACGCACATTATCGGGGTACGCGAACTCGGGTAAACCAAGGGTTCTGCCCACCGAATGCATGGCTTCCCGCGGCCGACGCGTCAATTCGTGGTAGGGAACGAGTACCAAACGATCGCCGACTCCACGCTCCAGCGCGTCGCGAAGTCGCGCGATCGTGAGTCCCACGACCGCCGTCGAACCCAAAATGGCCCGCGCTCGCCCTTCGACGGTTTGACACTTGAAAAAATCGTCGCCGCCAGCCTCGCGATAATCGATGCGCCGACTTCGATAGATCTTTTCGAACGACGCGATAATCGCCCGCACATCGCGCACCGTCACGACAATTCGCACTGGCCGTCCCAAACACTCCTCCAGCGGCTCGATCTGCTGGAGCCACCCCCGCGACTTGTCGAACACATGTTTGCCATCTGCGAATTCGGGCTCGAAATAACCGTGAAGCAGGCCGCGCATCGCGCTGGCCACGCGCGGGCGGACGCGCTCGAGCCCCTCGGATTTGAATTCGAGCACTTCCGTCCAGCGGCCTTTCACCGCTGTGAACAAGTTGATGAGTCCGCTGGTCGGCGTCACATGGCACGCCGGGTTCTGCCCCAGCAAGTTCAAGAGCAGCGTCGACCCGCTTCGGGGCAAGCCCGCCACGAACGTGAGATTCAATTCCATGAAGAAAGTCCTGGTGGGGAACAACGGAATCCGAATAGGGGCAAAAAGCCTTGGGGCCAATGGCCCTTGATAATGGTCCGCTGCGCGACACGCGAGTTGACGACATTGCGGCGGCAATCGCAAGCGGCGGAAGCCGCCATTCGCCCCGGCCCGCGGCCGGCCGCCGGAGGCATCTGTTTTACGTAAGCTTTTGAAAGTAATCGAACCGTCGGAATCGACGCATCGCGCTCGCGTTCGGGATTTGTTGATTTCAAACGAATTCTTGGGGCCAATGGCCCCGGGATATTGGTCCGCTGCCGCGACATGCGAGTAGATCGCGTTACGGCGGCAATCCCACGCGGCGGAAGCCGCCATTCGCCCCGGCCCGCGGCCGGCCGCCGGAGGCATCTTTTTTACGTAAGCTTTTGAAAATAATCGAACCGTCGGAATCGACGCATAGCGCTCGCGTTCGGGATTTGTTGATTTCAAACGAATTCTTGGGGCCAATGGCCCCGGGATATTGGTCCGCTGCCGCGACATGCGAGTAGATCGCGTTACGGCGGCAATCACACGCGGCGGAAGCCGCCATTCGCCCCGGCCGGCCGCCGGAGGCATCTTTTTTACGTAAGCTTTTGAAAATAATCGAACCGTCGGAATCGACGCATAGCGCTCGCGTTCGGGATTTGTTGATTTCAAACGAATTCTTGGGGCCAATGGCCCCGGGATATTGGTCCGCTGCCGCGACATGCGAGTAGATCGCGTTACGGCGGCAATCACACGCGGCGGAAGCCGCCACTCGCCCCGGCCCGCGGCCGGCCGCCGGAGGCATCTTTTTTACGTAAGCTTTTGAAAATAATCGAACCGTCGGAATCGACGCATAGCGCTCGCGTTCGGGATTTGTTGATTTCAAACGAATTCTTGGGGCCAATGGCCCCGGGATATTGGTCCGCTGCCGCGACATGCGAGTAGATCGCGTTACGGCGGCAATCACACGCGGCGGAAGCCGCCATTCGCCCCGGCCCGCGGCCGGCCGCCGGAGGCATCTTTTTTACGTAAGCTTTTGAAAGTAATCGAACCGTCGGACTCGACGCATAACGCTCGCGTTCGGGATTTGTTGATTTCAAAGGAATTCTTGGGGCCAATGGCCCCGGGATATTGGTCCGCTGCCGCGACACGCGAGTAGATCGCGTTAGGGCGGCAATCACACGCGGCGGAAGCCGCCATTCGCCCCGGCCCGCGGCCGGCCGCCGGAGGCATCTTCTCCACGAGGATTCAAAAGTAACCAAATTCCCAACGTCGCGACGCCGCATGCGCCGCCGCCGTCAATGCACGTCGCTTTGACCCGCGTCAAGTCCACGAGACAGGTCGAATTTCGTCCCGCGAGCATTCCACCGACGAGCAAGCATCTTTTCCAGCACCTCTCGCAGCTTAGGGGCGAGATCGGGCGATTTCAATCGCTCGGCGATTTTCGACTCGCGGTTTCGCGGCCCGATTTCGGGGTTCGCGACGGCGGTGTTGGTGTAGTAAAGCTCGAGCGCCTCGACCTGGGCAATCCAGTGGATGTTTTGGCCGGCGGCGCCGGTGACGAGAATTTGCAGCGACAAGTTCGTCGTGTCGGCGTCGATCGTGAGGGCCCAGCCGGCCGGGTTGATGTCGGTCCCGATCGTCTGCACGGCGCCCACCATCGACACCACGCCGCCGGTCTCTTGAATGATCGCCATGCGCTTGAACAAGGCATGGTTGGCCCCGGTGTCCTCGCGGGCATGCACCGTGATGGTGAGCCCATAGGAATAGTAATCGACGAGGGTATAGCGATTGCTCGCGCCGGGCGTATTTCCATCCAATGTCATTTCGGCGGCGGTCGCAGTGGCGGTGGCGACGATCATTTCGACCTGGGTGCTTTGAGCGTCGGCGGCGGTCGCAAACTTGGCCGTCGCTCGCGCCCGCTGCGCCGGAGCCTTGCATGACTGCTGAAACCCTCACTGTGAGAATAGGGCGAAGTAGCGGACGTATAAGCGCCCTCCGCATGACATGCCGCGCCAAGCCCGTACGTGGATTGCCCCTCGGTATGGCAATTGTAGCCCTTCGCCGTGGTGATCGTGCCTTCGGCATGCGACGCGTCACCACCAGCATAGGTAAAAATTCCTTCGGCGTGACTCGCGCTACCAGTTGCGGTAACAGCGAGACCTTCAGCATGGCTCGGGGCGCCAATGGCATGCGTGTTGAACCCCTCAGCGTGGCTTGCCTGCCCCAACGCATGGGTATTGAAACCTTCCCCGTGCGCATAATTTCCGGAGACGATCGTTTCTTTTCCTTCCGCATGAGCTGCAAGCCCCGACGCGTAAGTTGCTTTGCCTTCGGCATGGGCGCCGTTGCCTGTCGCCGACGTCGTGTAACCGGTCGCCGCAAATCCCTCGACATGGGCCCCCAGGCCGGTTGCCTTCAGAACACCCGCGCCGCTTGCGTACCCTTCCGCATGCGCTCCTTTACCCGATGCATAGATTCCGCTCCCTGTCTCGCCGGACACGATACATCCCTCGACGTGCGCCCCGGTCGCGGTCGCCTTCAGAACGCCCGTCCCACCCGCATACCCTTCGGCGTGGGCGCCCTTGTCCGACGAGTAGATTCCGCCGCTGGTGGCGGCGTAGCCTTCAACATGCGCGGCGGTGGCGCCGGTGGCGGTTTTGGTGCGCAGCCCCTGGGCATGTGAATAGGCGCCATAAGCTAGCGTTGCCCGGCCTTCCGCATGGCTCCCCTTGCCGCTCGAAACGGTTTTGTCGGTCCCCGTGACAAACCCTTCCGCATGCGCGCCCTCGGCGGTGGCCGAAAGTAACGAGCCCGCTCCGCCTTGATACCCTTCGGCGTGTGCGCCCTTGCCGCTGGCCATGATGCCGGTGATCGTCGTCTTGGCATAGGCATAACCCTCGGCGTGGGCCGCGGTTTCGGTGGCTTGGGTATTGAGCCCTTCGGCGTGGGCGTATTCGCTGGAAGCGGCGGTCTCCTTGCCTTCGGCATGCGCGGCCATTTTACTTGCGACGCTCTTATAGCCCTCGGCGTGGGCGTATTTGTCGGTCGCCTGGGTATAGCCGCCCTCGCTATGCGCACCGTCGTCGGAGGCGTAACAAGTCTTGCCTTCGGCATGCGAGGCTTCGCCCTGGGCGATCGAGTATTTTCCCTCGGCGTGCGCCGCTTCCGCGCCGGCGTTGCAATTGCTCCCTTCGGCATGCGCCCCTTCGCCGCCGGCGGTGCTGTAACTGCCCTCGGCGTGCGCCGCTTCGCCCGAGGCGATGGTCTTCTTGCCCTCGGCGTGCGCCGCTTCGTTCGTGGCATAGGCGCCCGAGCCCTCGGCGTGGGCCGCTTCGCCGTTCGTGTACGTGGCCGAACCTTCGGCGTGGGCCGCTTCGCCGAGCGCGTAGGAATTCGACCCCTCGGCGTGGGACGCTTCGCTTGCGGCATAGGTGTTCGATCCTTCGGCATGCGAAGCATCGCCGCCGGCCAACGTGGTGTCACCCTCGGCGTGCGATTCGTCGCCGCGCGCTTCGGTCGAGTCGCCTTCGGCGTGCGCCGCGTCGCCCGTCGCGTATGTGTTCGTTCCCTCCGCATGCGCGCCGTCGCCCGAGGCGACGGTTCTTTGGCCTTCGGTGACGAATCCTTCGGCGTGCGAACCGAGTCCCGTGGCGCCGATATAGGCGCCGCCCGAGGCGTAGCCTTCGGCATGCGAGCCCGCGGCGAAGGCGCGAATGTCGCTGCCCGTCTCTTTCGCATAGCCCTCGGCGTGCGAGCCCGCGCCGCTGGCGGTGGTGGAATAGCCCTCGGCATGTGAATAGACTCCGCCCGCCGTGGTTTTTTGGCCTTCGGCGTGCGAGGCGGCGGCGCCGGCGAGCGTATTGTTGCCCTCGGCATGGGCAGCGCCGTCGGCGGCGTAGGTTTGGTACCCTTCCGCGTGCGAGTCGTCGCCGGCGGAGTTTTGTTGACCGCCGCCGATGTGCGAGTTGTCGCCGGTGGCGCTGTTGGAATTTCCGCCCGCCACGATCGAATTCATGCCGCTGGCGACGTTCCGGTTTCCGCCGCCGACGTTCGAAGAAACTCCACTGGCGGAATTATAGTACCCACCCGAGATGTGCGAATTTTCGCCGCCAGCCGTGTTGTAAACACCGCCGACGATCGCCGAGCGCGTGCCGGAGGCGATTTGAGTTCCCGCGTTGCGGTTGTTCTGCAAATCGATCGCGAAGGCCCCGCGGTCGTTGCCCACGGCGTTCACATCGTTGCCAAGCTGGATGGCCGAACGCGCGGCCGCGCCTTTCGGCGTGAGGATCACCGGAGCGGTGGCGTAGTTCTGGCTGATTCGGCGAATTTCGCCATCGACGCCGATGCTGATATCGACGTCGAGCTCGTTTTGCGCAATCCCGCCGAAATTTGGTTGTACTGGCGGTGACGACGACGGAGCCAAAACAACTGCCGCACCAGGGTTCCAGCGGAACCAGGGAACCCAGTAAGCAGCGCCCTCGGTCGGGTCGATGCACATCCACATCTTACCCGTATCGCTGTTTAACCAACGGGAACCGACGCAGTAACCTTGGCCGCCAGATGAATCGTTGTCGGAAGACGGGTCAGACGTTGCTTCGTAGTTGCATTTCGGTTGCCGGTAATTCAGGGTGTGGAAATTTGAATTTAGCGCCTGCCCCCCGGTTCCGGTCGCCGGGCCTGAAACCTGCAGCCCGCCGTCTGGGCCGACTTCGCATCCAGTGATCGTGTAACAACCCATGATGATTTTGGCTCCCAGAGTCTCGCTGCGACCTCGCCAATGTCCGGAACGATAGAACAGGCTAAATGAATCTCGGACAAATTATTGCTGTTTGACCGCCAAAAGCATATCGAGCACGCTCAATCGAATCGCGGGGACAGGAATGAATAGATGATCTACGCGCGCTTGTGGATTCCACGCACGTCGATCCGGTATGACGGCCCACGGTTCGTAATAGCAATTGCTCGGTCTTTTCGAACCGGGTAACGCGATTCCGCCGCTCTTAATAAAAAACGAGTTTTGTCCTTGCGGGTTCGACCTAACATAACCGCCGGGCAACGCGATCGCGATTTTCCGACCAATCTCTTCGATCCGCCCCTGATTGCCCGCGATCCAACAACACCGCGGGTCGCCGCGAGGAGGTCTAATTGCGCCAGGAAAACAATCGTCGATGCCGATACCCGAAATCGACGGGTGAGGGCGTCGCTTTCCTTCCCCCTCCCATTCGATGCGCATTTCCTGATTGAGAAAAACCGTACTGCCGGCCGAAACGGTAACGGTTACACCACCTTTCGTTTGCACGATTATTACCGTATGTTTCATACCGTGCATCGTTGGCATGGTGACGCATAACTCATTGCAGTTCCGCTCAGTGAATCGAGCGGAAACATTCTTTCCGTTCTGCGCGTCAATGAATTGAACATCAATGACTTCACATAAATTTTTCCCTTGCAGTGAAACCACGTCATCAGGCGCTGCGATGGAGGGCGAAATCCGCGCAACGATCGGCGGCGCTCGAAATCGGATCGTTTCTCGAACGGGCGGCAGCTTGGCCCGGCTTACACTTCCGTTGCCGCTCCAATAAATCATGTTTCGATCGAGATCAAGCTTGACGTCGAATGGCTCAAAAAGACCGACCACGACATCCTCAACTTGCGTGCCGTCGACATTCGCGCGGCGGATAGCCCCGTATGATTTGTCCGTCCAGTAGACCTTGCGACGAACATCATCCACGGCAAGTCCAAATACACGGCCATGCGGCTTAACTGTAATTCGTGTCGAGAATTCCATTTTGTCGATTGAGAAAGCGCCGATCACACAATCAGTGCTCATGACCGAAAAAAACACTTGATTCGCTTCCGCCGACAAAAACAAGGCGCTGTTTGGATGCTGCTTGCCGGCGACCTCGGACGTTATTAATCGTTCGTTCGAGCCGTCTAAGTCGCAATGAAATAATTTCTTTTCGAGTCCGTAATAAAATCCTTCGGCGCGGTCGTCAAGCGCGAGACCCCAAATTCCGTTGACAATGCCGTTAACTATTTCTTCCTTCGCTCCGCGTGTTGGAGCGATTCTAAATATAGGTTTATCGCCACTATCGGTTGATGACCAATAAAGTTGCTCATGAACAACATCGATCGCCAATGTATGTGGTTCCGTCAACCCGTTCACGACAATCTCGCTTTTACCTCCGTCCAAATCGGAACGAAGTATAGAACTATCTCCAGGCTTTGACGCATAATTCGTCCAATAGATTTTCTTGTGCTTGGTGTCGAGTGCGATGGACGTAGCAATCCCGCCAACTTTCGCGATCGGTTCGGCGTCCTCGCCGTGGATCGGTGGTTGGTCGAGATACCCTTCATACGTTTCGCCCCAGTGTTCGAGTTGGAGCGTCTGGCCGTCGGCCAAGTGCGCCACGTCGTTGGCGTCGATCACCGACTTGATTTCGGATTTCTCGTCCGCCTTCGCCGGCTCGGCCTTCGGCGAGCCCTCGGCGGGCGGCGCGGCGAGAACAAGCCGCGCCGAATGCGCGAGAAGTGCGCATGATGCTCCGAACACGCCGAGCGCGACAACCCAGCGGCGAAATCGCTCTCGCGCTGAAAGAACGCCTGGAAGCGAAAAGACGCGCACGGTTGGGACTCCTTTTCATCGGAACCACCACGGCTTTTTTTAGATATGCCCCACCATCATATCGCGATCGCGACGAATTGCAAACATTTCGTTTTCTTCAGCGCCTTCAACTCCTTCGCCGCTGGCGATTGTCTTGTCGGTGTCGGTGACGAATCCTTCGGCGTGCGCGCCTTCGGCGGTGGCGGAAAGCAGCGCGTATTTTCCGCCTTGATATCCTTCGGCGTGGGCGCCGGGGCCGCTGGCGATGATGCCTTTCGAGGGATCGTTGTTGAAGACGCCGGCATAGCCTTCGGCATGCGCGCCTTTTTCGTTGGCCCAGGTGTATTGGCCCTCGGCATGCGCGGCGAACTCGCCCGCGGTGGTCGAATAGCCTTCGGCGTGCGAATATTTTTCGATGGCTTGGGTTTTTCCGCCTTCGCTATGCGCACCGTCATCCTTGGCGTAGGTCGCCTTGCCTTCGGCATGCGCGGAATCGCCGTAAGCAAGGGTGCCCGTCCCTTCGGAGTGCGACGACTCGCCCGAGGCGGTCGTGGTGTTCCCCTCGGCGTGCGCGTTTTCATTCGTGGCTTGGCAATTGCTACCCTCGGCGTGGGCCGCCTCGCCACTGGCGATCGAATACTTGCCTTCAGCGTGCGCGTCCTCGCCGGTGGCCTGCGTGTTGGCGCCTTCGGCATGAGCGGCCTCGCCGCTGGCCAATGTATACTTGCCTTCGGCATGCGCGGCCTCGGCGATCGCCTTCGTGTTGGAGCCTTCGGCGTGGCTGGCTTCGTTGTAGGTGTAGGTATACGAGCCTTCGGCGTGCGACGCCTTGCCCTTGGCGTAGGTGCTTTCACCCTCGGCGTGCGCCGCTTCCATCGTGGCCTTGGTTTTGGAACCCTGGGCGTGGCTGGCTTCGCCGATGGCGTAGGTATAGGAGCCTTCGGCGTGGCTGGCTTCGCCCTGGGCATGCGTGAAATAGCCCTGGGCGTGCGACGACTCGCCATTGGCATAAGCGTATTTTCCCTCGGAATGCGCGGCCTCGGCGTTGGCCTCGGTCGCCACGCCTTCGGCGTGCGACCCGTTGGCGCGAGCGACGACCGTTTGCCCCTCCTCGGCAAATCCTTCGGCATGCGCGCCGATGCCGCGCGCATAGATCGCGGCGCCCTCGGCTTTGGCGTACCCCTCGGCATGCGCACCGCGCCGCTGGCGGTGGTGGAATAGCCCTCGGCGTGCGACCCGCCGCCGCTGGCGGTGTTATCTTGCCCCGCGGCCACATGCGAATAAGCGCCGCTGGCGGTGTTGTTGATTCCGCCGACGATCGCCGAGCGCATGCCCGAGGCGACTTGCGTCGGCGCTGTGCGCCCGTTTTGCAGGTCGACAGCGAACATTCCGCGATTGGCGCTGTTGTACGGCGCCGCCTCGGGACCCATTTGAATCGCCGATTTCTGGCCCGATCCCAGCGGCGTGAGGATGACCGGCCCTTCGGTGAATCCGTTCACGCTGATGCGACGCACCTCGCCGTCGACACCAACGCTAATCGCCACGTTGAGTTGATTCTGAGCCACGCCGCCGAAATTCGGCTGCGCCGGTGGCGACGACGATGGCGTGACCACCGGCGCGGCCACTGGATTCCACCGGAACCAGGGTACCCAGTACGCCGCCCCAACGCTCGCGTCAACGCACATCCACATCCTGCCTGATCTCGTGTTCAGCCAGCGGGAACCGACGCAATAACCCTGGCTGCTGTCGGCGAGATTATTCGGGTCCTCGAGTGCGCCGTAATTACACTTTGGCTGCCGGTAATTCAACGTTAAGAAGTTATTGTTAAGAGCAGCACCACCTGGCCCCGTCGCGGGAGCGGAAATTTGAAGTCCGTTCTCTATCCCTTGGCACGGTGCGATTGTATAGCAACCCATAACTTCTGTCCTATTATATTATGTACCGCAGACGCGGCATTATACCGCCGATTCGGAAAAATTGCATCTGCCGCGCGATCGAACGGTGATTATCGTTTCGTGATTTCAAAAAGTTTCTCAATCACACTCAAGCGGATCGCGGGGACTGGAGTAAAGACGTGACCGATCCTTGCTTGTGGGTGCCATAAGAATTTGTTTTGTACAACTCCCCACGGCTCGTAATAAATCGTACTCGGATTTGGTGAGGTCGGTAGCCCGACCCCCCCGTTTTTGACGAAGAATGTGTTGTTGCCCGGCGCCCCGGAATAAATGAAGCCGCCGTTCGTGGCCACGGCGACCTTGTGCCCGATTTCGGATATCTGAGCGGAGCCGGCCGCGACAACGCAAAATCGCGGGTCGCCCCTAGGCCTTAAACAAGCGTACGCGGTTGCGTTTTGCGGCGGTTTCGCGTGGCCGGCGGTGCGCGCGGCGTGAGCGGGCGGCGCCGGCGGCGCGCTACTCTCGGCGGCGGGTTTTTGTTTGGCATTGGCGGTTGGCTTTCCTGGTTCGGCGTGGCGGCGGACCGGAGCGTCCGGACTCCGGCTTCAATTGATCGGCGTCAACATCGCAGGCCGTCCAGCCAGCGAAACAACACGACTTGCCAGCGATTCCAACCCAACAAACGATAGATCAATCTTCGCCCGCCACGCACGATTTGACATGGCATCCGAATGAAAGCGTTGCGGAATGTCTTGAACTCCATCTTGAGCACCGTCTTCTTTTCCTCGCGCCGCGCTTCTTGTTCGCGGCCCGGCGGCTCGGGCAAGAGCAAGGCCCACCACGCCTTCAGGTTCCAGGCCAGCGAGACCATCACCATGTAGGCCCAGTTGCTCACCAAGTTGTCGACCGGCGCGTGCAAGGCGCGCACCGCGCCTTTAAGCTGCGCGTTCAGGTTCTCTTGATCGCAGCGGTCGTTCGCCTCGAACACCACTTCGGCCGGCGTGAGCTCGCGATCGTTCGTCAAGTAGAAGAAGTAGCGATAGCTGGAAAACAGCGTCCGCTGACCTTGGTGCTCGTCGATCCACTTGCGCACCACCACCAGGCGATACACCTTCTTGCACGCCGTGGGTCGATAATCAAACTCGGCGACCTCTTCGCCCACCAGCCGCAGGTTCTTGAATTCCCGCTCGCGCACGATGCCTTCCTTAACATTGGTCGGCCGCGCGCGGTGCTTCGTCTTCACGGCATAACGCGGCGCGCGCTCGAGCGGTTGCCAGGACTTGTCCTTCAAGTCGTCGGCCAAAAGCTGCAATTTCAGCTTGGCGTCCATGCCGAACACGAATCGCACGCGCGGGTCGTCCGTCCAGCGGTCCAGATGCGTCGTCTGCGAGAAGTCGGTGTCGCCGCGGAGCAACACCTTGCGAAAGCCGCCGGCGAAGCAGACTTCCAGCGCGCGATCGACTTCGGCCGCCGCCCCTTCGTGGCTGGGCCGGTTGCCCGAGCGGTTGACGATCGAGAACACTTCGCCCGTGTTGGCCAGCGACACGACCAGCGGATGATAGCCCCATTCGCCCTTGTGGGAGATGTCCATGCCCTCCTTGCACTGGCCGCCGGTGGGCGCGAACACGCCGTCCATGTCGATGCGGGCTTGGGCGAAGAACTCGGCGGGCTGGCGAGCCCAAGCTTTATGTCGTGTTTCGTGGAAAGCTTCTTGCAGCGCGCGCACGTCGCTCGGCTTGAAACGTCGGCAGAAGTCGCCCGCCGTGGTCGGATCGGGCATGCGCCGGGCGCCGAGCGCGTCGAGATAGACTTCGTCGTTGCGGCGCAGTTCGAGGTCTTCCAAGCAATCGCCGTCGCACAAGGCGTTGAACGCTAGGTTGAGCACATGATCGCTCTCATGATATGGCAGATGCACCTTGAGCAGATGCAATCGCCGATCGATCGCTTCGGCCAGCCCCAGTTCTTGGACCAGCAACCGCATCGCGCCCAAGCCGCCATAAGCCATGCCTTGCGTGCGCTCCGCAAGCTCATACTTGATATTGCCGGGCCGCATGATCGGGCGCTCGCAACCCTCGCAGTTGTGCTTGTCGATGCGCCGCTCGACCCGCCGCTTGCATGCGGCGAGACGTCGGCGTATCTTGGCCCGTGTTCTTCGGCCCTTGGCCTGCGCCCTCTGACGCTTGGCCCGCGCTCTTTGGTTCTTGGCTTTCACTCGAAATCCCTCGGTGGCCGTGGTGTTCGTGACTGGCAAAAAACACAGAATACCGCAAATCCGCCGAGGGATTTCGCTTTTTTCCAAAAATCTCCCCGCCCACGCCTCAAAGGGATACTGGTTTAAGGCCTAGGCACGTGGACGCACTCGCCGAAAACATCGGCCACGGCGATACCCGAGATCACGGGACGCACTTCTTGGCTGTTGCCCATACCATAAACGCGAGCCTGTTCCGTCAAAAGAAGAATGTCCCGCGAAAGCGTCACTGTTACGCCCGTCTTGCTACGAACTAGAATCGCGGCGTGCCTTCCAGCCATCGTCGAAGGCACTGTGACCCAAAGCTCCGTGTCGCCGTGCGCTGAAGCGAGCGATTGCGCTTTCTCCCTTGGAAGTTTCGATGAATTGTACATCAACCGTCTCGGCCAAGTTCTTTCCCTCGATCGTAATCACATCGTCAACCGACGCGGAAGCCGGCGAAATACGCTCGACGAACGGGGGCGTCCGCATCGAAATCTTTTCTCGGACCCGTGGGAGTTTGCACCGCTTCAAATTCCGAGTGTCGCCCCAATAAATCATCTTTCCATCCACGTCGAGCTTGACGTCAAACGGTTGAATCAAACCAACCACGACATCTTCTATTTGCGTGCCGTCAAAGTTCGCCCGACACAATTTTTTGTATTCGCGATCAGCAAAATATATCTTCGCCGTCGAATCGTCCACGAATAACCCGTTAGCAACTCCTTGGGCCGGGTGTGAGATAATTTTTGCCGCCACTTGCGTCGGCTGCTCGTCGCCGCTTGCCGAATATATCGCGTTCGGACGGGCATTCGAGAAAAAAAGACATCCCGTTTCGCGAGAAAACGCAATCGCCAAGGGATGCACCTCTCCATCGCCAATTCGCTTGGAGGGCGCAACCCGCAGGGCCAGGGGACGCTGGTCAGATCCATCCAGTTCGCTTTCAAATATTTTCCCGTCGCTTGTCCAATAGAGTCGTTTCGATGGATTTACGATCGTTATGCAGGCTACGGCACTGCGGTTGTCATCGATGATTTCGTCACGCGACCGTCCATCAAGGTCCGAGCGATAAATCGACCGGCCGCCCGCCGGCGGCGAATGCGACCAGTACAATTTGCCATTTAGAACATCGAGCGCGATCGCATTCGGTTGCGTCAAACCATCGATCAATATCTCCTTGCGACTTCCGTCCAAGTTGGCCCTCCAAATCGAACTGTCGCCGGGCTTTTCGGCGTAATTCGCCCAATAGATTTTCTTGTGCGTGAGGTCGAGGGCGATGGACGTTGCGATGCCGCCGACGTTCGCGATCAACTGCGCTTCGTCGCCACGGATCGCCGGTTGGTCCTCATAGCCTTCATAGGTTTCGCCCCAGTGTTCGAGTTGCAGGGTTTGGCCGTCGGCCAGATGGGCCACGTCGTGGTCGTCGATTACCGAGCGGATTTCCGATTTCTCGCCCGGCTTCGCCGGCTCGACCTTCGGCGAGCCTTCCTCGGGCGGCGCCGCCATGGCGCTCGCCGCGAAGGCCGAAAAGAAGGCGCAAGTCAGCGCCGCAACCGCCAAGCGGCCAACGGAGCAACCGCAAGCCGGCTTTCGCGGCGGCCGATAATCTCGAAGAGATTCAAAGAATCGCACGGCTGGCCCTCCAAAAAATGGAACCACCACGCTTTACATCCTGTCCGAGAACTTCGGTGAGCTCTCACCCCACCATCTCCCAAAGCAAGAGGCGCGTCCTGCCAGACAGGCTCTTTTTGATGAATTCCCCGTTATCGTACCGCGATCGCGAACGAGGGCAAATATTTTGTTTTCGTTATATCGGAATCGATTTCCGCGCCTCGCGGCGGGCGCTTTGCTCACGCCGGGGCGCCGCGGCGCCCGATGAATGGGGTAGCTGCTCCGTGGTGCGCCGGCCGGCGCCGCGGGTTGCTATCCCGTCCACGAACATTCGCCCTGTTCTCAATGCGGAGATCGTCGCCGTGAGCACTTGTTTGCCCAGCTATTCGCGCCAAAGCCCCAGCCCACGCTATCGCGAGCTGCTAGCACTCTACAGCCGCATGCATGTCGAAGGTGATCGCCAGCGAAACACCCCGCCCGAACAATTATATCCGGGCGACAGCATGCCGCGCCATGCGCGGCCGATCAAGGAGCTGATCGATCGGCATGGGGCGAAATCGATTCTTGACTATGGGGCCGGCAAGGGAATGCAGTATAAAAATGTGCGCATCCAGGTCGAGGGCGGCGGGTGGTTTCCCTCGATACCGGCCTACTGGGGCGTGACATCGGTCACCTGCTACGATCCGGCCTACGAGCCGTTTCGCCGGCTGCCGCTGGGGCCGTTCGATGGCGTGGTCTCGACCGACGTGCTCGAGCATTGCCCGGAAGACGACGTCGAATGGATCGTGACCGAGATGTTCGGCTACGCCCGCAAGTTCGTGTATGCCAACGTGGCCTGCTATCCGGCGATCAAGCATCTGCCGACGGGCGAAAACGCGCATTGCACGATTCGCTCCACCGAGTGGTGGGACACGCTGGTGCGCGGAATCGCCGCCAAATTCCCCGCGGTGCGATTCCAATTCGCCTTCGACCACCTGCGGCCGCAGCCCGACGGATCGACGAAGTTGATCATCGACACGGTCACGGGCTGAGAGTCGAAGCGGCCTGAGAAGATCCGGCTTCACTGGCGCGGCGGAAGCGCGGAGAAAATCGGTCGCGAACGTTCCCGCCGGCGCCTGTTATTTATCCGCATGGGCGTCGGGCGCTTTGCCCAGGAACTTCCGAACATCGTCGTGGTCGAGGTTTTCGCGCGTGATCAGCATTGCGCCGCTATCGATCGATTCGGGGATCGACTTGCCGTGGATGTACTCGACAAGGTTCTTCACGGACAAGTAACCCATCTGGGTCGGATTCTGGGCGACGAGCGCCGCGATGTCGCCGCTCTGGAGGCCCTCGATTAGTTTATCGGCGGTGTCGAAGCCGATGATCTTCACCTTGGGCGTGAGACCGTTTTGCTTGAGCGCGAGCATCATGCCGAAGGTGACCGGCTCGCAGGAGCAGAACACGCCGTCGACCTCGCGGAGTTGGTCGATGATATTGAGCGCCGCTTCCTTGGCTTCGCCCATCGTGCCTCCGGCGAAGCGATTGGAAAGCGCGATTTCCATTTCGGGATGTTTCTTGATCGTTTCCAAGAAACCGTCTTCGCGCTCCATGGTGCTATTCGACCCTTCCATGTATCGCAGCACGATGACCTTGCCCTTGCCGGAGAGCAGCCGAACCATTTCCTCGCCGGCCAGTTGACCGCTCGCGCGGTTGTCGGTGCCCACATAGCCGACGAAATCCATGCCGGCGGCGCCATGCAGCGCCGAATCGAAGATCAGCACCGGAATTTTCTTGCGCATCGCGGCGTCGACCGGCCGGCGGAGCGCGATGTCGTCGAGCGGGGCGAGCACGATGCCATCGACCCCGTCGGAGGTGAATTGTTCGACGATCGCGATCTGAGTGGCCCGATCGTTTTCCTTGAGCGACGATTTCCAGGCGATGTCGACTCCCAGCTCATCGGCGGCCTTGCGAGCGCCGGCTTCGACCGACTTCCAGAAAATGTGCGTCGAACCCTTGGGGATCACGGCCAAGGTAAGCTTGCCGGGCGTTTTCGACTTGTCGCTTGCCGAGTCGCCGCCGCGGCAGCCGCCGGCGACGAGCGCGAGAGCCAGAAGAAGCAACCGGGGAGCCAGGGAACCGCCGCGCGAAATCAATGACATGATGGTGAAACTCTCGGGGAGACGAACCGCCGAAGACGCGGATCTAAAAAAGAAGCGAAAAACAATGATAACACGCGGCGGCCGGCGCTGTCGCGACCCCCCGTGGTTCGGCGGTGGCGTCGCATTTTGTCAAGCCGCCTTTACGCGCCTTTTCCAGCCGCCTAACATACCTCGAAAAGGAAAATTCGCCGTTTGCCCCCCGATGGGCGCTCAACCACGCGGTTGGGGCTCGGAACATGAGGTGGGCTCAACCGTGCCCGGCGAGCAAGCCCGACCGGCCGCGCGGGGTCGGGCCCTGTTTTGCGTCGCGAGCCGGTTCGCGACTCATGAGCGCCGCGCCCGCTCGCGTGGCTCAAGGGGCGGCCCGCCCCCTTTTTTTAAGGGCACTCGGTTTCAGGGAGACGCTTAGCGATGGCGATGTTGCTGCAAATTCAAAACGCTCACAAAAGCTACGGCCACCAAATCCTGCTCGACGGGGCCGAGGCCACGCTGGTCGACAATGTGAAGGTCGGCTTCGTCGGACGCAACGGCGCCGGCAAAAGCACATTGCTCCGCGTGCTCCTGGGCGACGAAGCGCTCGACAAGGGCGAGATCGTCAAGCATCCCCGGCTGCGGCTCGGCTATCTGCGGCAACACGATCCCTTCCTGCCCGGCGAAACCTCGCTCGACTTCCTGATGCGCGATAGCGGCCAGCCCGACTGGAAATGCGGCGAGGTCGCCGGCCAGTTCGAGCTCAAGAATGAGTATCTCGAAGGCCCGGTCGGCAAACTCTCGGGCGGCTGGCAAACTCGCGTCAAACTGGCGGCCCTCTTGCTGCATGAGCCCAATTTGCTGCTGCTCGACGAACCGACCAACTTTCTCGACCTGCGCACCCAGATTCTGCTCGAGCATTTCTTGCGCAACTTCAAGGAAGCATGTTTGATCGTGTCGCACGATCGAGCCTTCCTCGGCGCCACCTGCACGCACACGCTCGATCTCTCGCGCGGCAAGCTCACCATGTTTCCCGGCAAGATCGACGCCTTTCTCGAATATCAAAAAGGACTCCGCGAACACGACGAGCGGGCCAATCAAGCGATCGCCGCCAAGCAGCGGCAGCTTCAAGAATTCATCGACAAGAACAAAGCCCGCGCCAGCACCGCCACCCGCGCCAAGAGCAAGAGCAAGCAACTCGAAAAGTTGCAACTCAAGGACGTGGCCGGCGACGAGCCCACGGCCAACATCCACGCCCCCGTGGTCGAGCCGCGCAAGGGGCCCTGCCTCCGCTGCCGCAACCTGTCGATCGGCTATCCGAATCGCGTGGTCGCCAGCGGCATCGAACTCGAAATCGAACATGGCTCGCGGGCCGCGATCGTGGGCGACAACGGCCAGGGCAAAACCACGTTTCTCCGCACGATCGTCGATTCGCTCCCGCCGCTGACGGGCGACGCCCGCTGGGGCTACGGTTGCCAGATCGGAGTGTATGCCCAGCATGTCTATACCAGCTTGCCCGAGAAGCAAACGGTGCTCGACTATCTCGAATACAATGCCGCGCCCGGCACGAAGAACCAAGCGCTGCTCGACCTCGCCGGCGCGATGCTTTTTCGCGGCGAGGCGGTGAAAAAGTCGATCTCGGTGCTCTCCGGCGGCGAGCGGGCCCGGCTGTGCATGGCCGGATTGCTCTTGAGCCAATACAACATTTTGATTCTCGACGAGCCGGGCAACCACTTGGATGTCGACACCGTGGAGGCGCTGGCCGAGGCGCTGCTCGAGTACAAGGGCACGGTGGTCTTCACGAGCCACGACCGGCACTTCATGAAACGTGTGGCCACCTGCATTATCGAGGTGAAGGACAGCCGGGTGGTGAACTATCGCGGCGACTATGAAGCGTATCTCTACTCGGTGAACAAGGAGATCGACGACGGCGAGCGCGAGCAGCAGCGCATCTCGTCGGCCAAGGCCGGCAGTGTGCCACGCGTGTCGAGCGCCGGCGGCAAGGGCGCGTTGGGTGGCCCCGGCGGCGGCGGATCGAGCGGCGGCGGATCGGGCGCGAAGGGCGGCGGCAAAGCGCCAGCGCGGCGGAGCGAAAAAGAGATTCGCAAGGAGATGAACACCATCGAAAAAACGATCGCCCGACTCGATCAAGAGAAGCGCGAGCGCAACGATCGACTGCAAGTGGCCACCGTGCCCGACGACGCGATGCGACTGCACAACGAGGTGCAAGCGATGGGCATCGAACTCGCGGCCGCCGAGGACCGCTGGCTGCGATTGCAAGAGGAACTGGAAGGGTGTTGATAGATCGCCAATAACACGCAAGTCAAAATTTCTGCGCGGGAAGGAACGGCCGTGCTCGTTGGTTCAGATACGGAAAACCGGTTTTAAAACCCGAAACCGCTGGCCCGGCGCTTCGGGCTCCAAGGGCATGCAAAAGCCTTATCAGCGTGCTAAAATGGAAAGGCGGTGGGCTCCAAGCGACAATTGCAAAACGAGATTCGTGCCGGTAAAGTCACGCCGATGCCGCATTACCCAAACGCACCGATTGTCGAGGCAATAATCGATATACAGGCGACATAAGCACCCGGCGCGATTGCTTCGGATCTGCTAGCCGTTAAAGTTGGAGAGGACGGCCGTTATGCTTCACGAGAGGACGTCACGCTCCTGAGTTCACAGATTGTGTTCGGACCCGAGCGCGGCGCATCGTCGACATCTTCGCTTCACGGGTATGTCCACAAGTCGAAGGACGAAAAAGATATTTTACGCGTTACGCTTGCCGGCATCACCCTGAGCCGCTTGCGGCCATATGATTCATGGCTCCCGTTTTGCACCAACGCAAAAGAGGCTTGGGCCGCGTTCCGCGGAGAGATGAAGCCGTCCGCGGTAACTCGATTAGCGGTAAGGTTCATTAACAACATCTCGATTCCATCTCGCGGCGCGGAGCTAAAGGATTACCTCCGAGCATATCCAGAAGTTCCGGCCAGTTCCTTTAGCGCCGTGCGGCAGTACTTCATGCAGCTTCAAATTCCCCAGCTTGATTTAGGAAGCCTGCTCGTCATCAATCAAGCCTCCTCTCACCAGAACGACGAAATCTCACTGCTCCTGGACATCGACCTTTTTCGCCCGACGGATGTTCCTCAAGACGACGACGCGATTTGGACGCTTTTTGACGGCCTGCATGCGCAAGAACGAAGTTTTCGAATCCTGCATTACGGATCTGGCAAGGAGTCTGTTCACATGACTCTCATTCCATTCGATCAACCACCTGCGGTCGCTCGGCGGTTTGAACCGATTCCAGGAAGCAATAATTCCTTCGGTCCCGATGGTTCCGAACTCGCGCGTCGTCAGTCAGAAGCCACGAAACTTTTTCTGTATTACTGCTCATCCAACGATAACAGCGGCGGCGCCGCTTTGAATCTGAACTCGTTCGATCGCCAGCTTGCCGACGCCGCGTTTTCTTTGGGAGTCGACTTGAATTCGCTTGTGGCCGATGCGGCTCGGCATTTCCAAAGCAATTCCATGCGATGTTCAAGCGATTTCCTTAGCGATCTCGAACTAGGCCTTAAACCAGTATCCCTTTGAGGCGTGGGCGGGGAGATTTTTGGAAAAAAGCGAAATCCCTCGGCGGATTTGCGGTATTCTGTGTTTTTTGCCAGTCACGAACACCACGGCCACCGAGGGATTTCGAGTGAAAGCCAAGAACCAAAGAGCGCGGGCCAAGCGTCAGAGGGCGCAGGCCAAGGGCCGAAGAACACGGGCCAAGATACGCCGACGTCTCGCCGCATGCAAGCGGCGGGTCGAGCGGCGCATCGACAAGCACAACTGCGAGGGTTGCGAGCGCCCGATCATGCGGCCCGGCAATATCAAGTATGAGCTTGCGGAGCGCGCGCAAGGCATGGCTTATGGCGGCTTGGGCGCGATGCGGTTGCTGGTCCAAGAACTGGGGCTGGCCGAAGCGATCGATCGGCGATTGCATCTGCTCAAGGTGCATCTGCCATATCATGAGAGCGATCATGTGCTCAACCTAGCGTTCAACGCCTTGTGCGACGGCGATTGCTTGGAAGACCTCGAACTGCGCCGCAACGACGAAGTCTATCTCGACGCGCTCGGCGCCCGGCGCGTGCCCGATCCGACCACGGCGGGCGACTTCTGCCGACGTTTCAAGCCGAGCGACGTGCGCGCGCTGCAAGAAGCTTTCCACGAAACACGACATAAAGCTTGGGCTCGCCAGCCCGCCGAGTTCTTCGCCCAAGCCCGCATCGACATGGACGGCGTGTTCGCGCCCACCGGCGGCCAGTGCAAGGAGGGCATGGACATCTCCCACAAGGGCGAATGGGGCTATCATCCGCTGGTCGTGTCGCTGGCCAACACGGGCGAAGTGTTCTCGATCGTCAACCGCTCGGGCAACCGGCCCAGCCACGAAGGGGCGGCGGCCGAAGTCGATCGCGCGCTGGAAGTCTGCTTCGCCGGCGGCTTTCGCAAGGTGTTGCTCCGCGGCGACACCGACTTCTCGCAGACGACGCATCTGGACCGCTGGACGGACGACCCGCGCGTGCGATTCGTGTTCGGCATGGACGCCAAGCTGAAATTGCAGCTTTTGGCCGACGACTTGAAGGACAAGGCCTGGCAACCGCTCGAGCGCGCACCGCGTTATGCCGTGAAGACGAAGCACCGCGCACGGCCGACCAATGTTAAGGAAGGCATCGTGCGCGAGCGGGAATTCAAGAACCTGCGGCTGGTGGGCGAAGAGGTCGCCGAGTTTGATTATCGACCCACGGCGTGCAAGAAGGTGTATCGCCTGGTGGTGGTGCGCAAGTGGATCGACGAGCACCAAGGTCAGCGGACGCTGTTTTCCAGCTATCGCTACTTCTTCTACTTGACGAACGATCGCGAGCTCACGCCGGCCGAAGTGGTGTTCGAGGCGAACGACCGCTGCGATCAAGAGAACCTGAACGCGCAGCTTAAAGGCGCGGTGCGCGCCTTGCACGCGCCGGTCGACAACTTGGTGAGCAACTGGGCCTACATGGTGATGGTCTCGCTGGCCTGGAACCTGAAGGCGTGGTGGGCCTTGCTCTTGCCCGAGCCGCCGGGCCGCGAACAAGAAGCGCGGCGCGAGGAAAAGAAGACGGTGCTCAAGATGGAGTTCAAGACATTCCGCAACGCTTTCATTCGGATGCCATGTCAAATCGTGCGTGGCGGGCGAAGATTGATCTATCGTTTGTTGGGTTGGAATCGCTGGCAAGTCGTGTTGTTTCGCTGGCTGGACGGCCTGCGATGTTGACGCCGATCAATTGAAGCCGGAGTCCGGACGCTCCGGTCCGCCGCCACGCCGAACCAGGAAAGCCAACCGCCAATGCCAAACAAAAACCCGCCGCCGAGAGTAGCGCGCCCGCCGGCGCCGCCCGCTCACGCCGCGCGCACCGCCGGCCACGCGAAACCGCCGCAAAACGCAACCGCGTACGCTTGTTTAAGGACTAGACGAACTCCTAGAATCCGATCGCCAGGCTTTTGATGAACGCCCGATGTCCTGAATGGACAGATGAGATTCCACTCGGAAAAGACGCCGTTTTTTGGCAGCTTCGGTCCGCGTACGCTCGGGTCCATCAGTCATCGTCGCGGCGCATGCTGGAATCATCCGATATCGAAGACTGGCATCGAACGATCTTTTCCAGCATCGTCCCTCTTGACTATTACGCGGGGAATTTCCGCCAGCGCCACAACGAGATGGTTTGCCTGGGGATCGACGTGCATGTGGGAGGGATTCCCGCCATTTCCTTTCACCGCGTATTGGCGGCAATGGCGACGTTGAATGATCAACTACGAAAATCGCTTGCCCAGACCGAGCTCCGATGGGAAGTCCTGACGCCCGAACAGCGGGCGCACCATGTTGCGGGCATTGCAGCCGTCCTGATTGGCACGTTCATACGCGTCCATCCGTTTCGCAATGGTAACGGCCGGCTATCGCGGCTCATTTGACTATGGACTCTTTCACGGTTCGGAATTCCCGCGCAGGCCAGAATTCATCCGCGCCCGTCCCAACCGTACGGCGATATCATGGCTGCGGCAATGCGTGGCGATGACGGACCGCTGGGCATTCTCATCCTTCAGCATTTGGCGTCAAATCCACCGAAATCGGCCTGAATTGGCGCGAGGTCGCGACTTACTCGCTTTGAAGCGTGTTTACTCCAGGGCTGACGCTGCCCGCCGGATGCTCCTTATTGGCTCTCGGAGCATCCCAATGTCTCACGAGAAGGCCGCCCGTAGCTTTTCCTCGCGACATTTGCAAGAATCAATATTAGCGGGCTCCAGGCAGGTTTTTTTGGCGTTTCGGGCGCACACTACGCGCCTTCGGCGCGAGCAGCTTTATCAATAGGCGGGTCACCACCGAGAAAGAGGTCACGACCCATGAAGGAATCCGGCGCCTGGACATCGTACAAGGAACGCGTGCATTCCCTTTCGGTGCGGCTCGTCAATGCCCAAAAGCCGATCCGCATTCGCGACGGCATCAAATGGGACGACCAAACCGAGCAAGAGCTGATTCAAAGCAAGTTCCGCCGCTTGCCCAACATCACGGCCGATTGGTATCGCGAAAAGAACCCGCTGCCCTATGACCCCGCCACGAAGATCGAGGAGTTCGAATCGATCAAGCGCGACGCGGCGAGGCTCGTGGGCCTCGACGATCCACTGATCAACATTCTCGTTCGCAATTGCAACGAATACCAGGATAGCGTGCGAATGCTCGAGGGCCGCGGCACGCCGGCTTTTTACGAATACTCCAAAAAGCTCTACGGCAGCCCCAAGGACCAATTCGACGGCGACACCACCACGCTGCGCGATCTCGGCCTCTTGCTCTATGACATTCTGACCCATATTCCCGAAGACGGGCTGGGCGCCTACTATCCCAAGGTTCTCACCGCCGAGCAGGTGGTCGAGAAGCTCAATGCCCGCTTCGCCAGCTTCTTTCACGACGATGTGGTCGAGGCCAAGCTCGACGACGGAATTATTTCCGACGCCGCCGCCGGGGCCGACTATGTGAAGATTCGCCGCGGCGTGTTGTTCTCGGAAAAAGAGGTCGATCTGCTCGAGGTCCACGAAGGCTGGGTCCATGTCGGCACCAGCATCAACGGGGGCAAGCAGCGCGTGGCCAACTGGCTGGCCAAGGGGCCTCCCTGCACCACCGCCATTCAAGAAGGGCTCGCGGTGCTCATGGAGGTGATCACCTTCACCGCCAATCCGCTCCGCTCCAAGAAGCTCAACAACCGAATTCTCGCCTGCGACAAAGTGGAAGACGGGGCCAATTTCCTCGACATCATCGAGTTCTATCGCACCGAGGGCTATCCCGAAAAAGAATGCCTCACCGCCGCGACGCGCGTGTTTCGCGGCAGCTTGCCCACCGGCGGCGGCCCCTTCACGAAGGACATCACCTACTGCAAGGGGTTCGTCATGTGCTACAACTTCTTGCGCACCGCGATCCGCTTCGGCCGGCCCGACCTGATTCCGTTTTTGTTCTGCGGCAAAGTCACGCTCGACGACGTGGTGGTGCTGCACGACAAATGGCGCGAAGGCGTGATCGACAAGCCCAAGTACCTGGCCCCCCAGTATCGCGACCTCAATGGCCTCGCGATGTGGATGGCCTATTCCAACTTTTTCAATCGAGTCAATCTCGGCGCCATTCAAGAGCACTATCGCTCCCAAATGTGCCGCTAGCGAACGGACGCGCCGCGAGCCGACCGATGCGCCGTTAAGGGATTGGCTCGCAGCCCCGGCCGGGAGATCATGACGCTCACGCTCGACGACCTCCGCGCGGCCCGCCAGCGCATCACCGACGGCATTTACAACACGCCTTGCCCGCGATCGATTCCGCTCGGCGAGCTCTTGGGCGCCGAGGTCTATTGCAAGCTCGACTATCTCCAGCGCACCGGCAGCTTCAAGGAGCGCGGCGCCCGCAATGCGCTGTTGCTGCTCGATCCGGCTCGGCGGGCCGCGGGAGTGGTGGCCGCCTCGGCCGGCAATCATGCGCTGGGGCTGGCGTATCATGGATCGCTGCTTGGCATCGCGGTCACGGTGGTGATGCCGCGCTTCGCCCCGCTCATCAAAGTGACCACCTGCCGCCGGCTCGGCGCACGTGCTACTCGAGGGCGACACGTTTGCCGAAGCTCGGCGCCGGGCGATGCTCCTCGCCGAGCGCGACGGACTCGCTTATATCCACGGTTTCGACGACCCCGCGATCATCGCCGGCCAAGGCACGCTGGGCCTCGAAATCCTCGAGCAGGTTCCAAATCTCGACGCCCTGGTGTTGCCGATCGGCGGCGGCGGACTGGCGGCCGGAGTGGGCTTGGCCGTGAAATCGCTGCGGCCAGAAACGCTGGTGATCGGCGTCGAGCCGGCGCATGCCGCCAGTTTCACGGCATCGCTCGCGGCCGGTCGGCCGATGGCGTTCGACATGCGGCCCACCCTGGCCGATGGGCTCGCCGTGGGCCAAGTGGGCGATCTCGCGTTTTCGCTCGCCCGTCAATATATCGATCGCGTGGTCACGGTGAGCGAAGAGATGTTGTCGCTGGCGGTGCTGCGGCTGGTGGAGCTCGAGAAAAGCGTGGTCGAAGGCGCGGGCGCGGCGCCGCTCGCCGCCTGCATGAGCGGGGCGCTGCCCGAACTGCGGGGCCGCCGCGTGGCGCTCGTCCTGAGCGGGGGTAACATCGACCCAATGGTGCTCACGCGGGTGATCGAAAAGGGCCTGGTGGCCGATGGCCGACTGTGCCGCTTTACGGCCACGATTAGCGATCGTCCCGGCGGGCTCGCCCGACTGGCCCAGCGGATCGCGGAGTGCGGGGCGAGCGTGAAGGAGATTCTGCACGACCGCGCTTTTTCCGGTCCCGACGTGACGGAAGTCCATGTGCTCTGCACCGTGGAAACCGCCGATTGGGAGCACGCGCGCGTTTTGCGCGAAGCCCTCGCCCACGATGGCTTTCTGCCGGAGGAAGGAAACGCGGGGCACTGAAGAAAAAACGGCGCTGGACTCGAGTGCGCCCGCCACCCCGGAAAAGTTTGACAAGCGGTTTTGGGGCGACTAGGCTCAACGCAATCGGCTCCCTCGGTTGGCGGCCCCTGAAACATGGCCCGCCCCTCGCCCCCGACGCTTTGGCTTTCCCCGCCTCGCGCCCACCCCACTTTGGAGATTTCGCGGATGCGATGTTCTCGCTTTGCCCTCGTTGTTCTGGCGGCCGTCTCGTTGTGCGGCTCGCTCGCAATCCACGCCGCGGCCGAGGCAAAAAACGACGTCCAGAAAAAGATCGTGTTCATCGCCGGCCATCCCAGCCACGGCTACGGCGCCCATGAGCACAACGCTGGCTGCGACCTCTTGGCCCACATTCTCAAAACCGCCCTGCCCGAGCTGTCGATCGATGTCGTTCACAACGGCTGGCCCAAAGACGAAAGAGCGCTCGAAGGCGCCGACGCGATCGTGATGTACTGCGATGGCGGCGGCGGGCACATGGTGCTGGCCCACAAGCAAGAGGTCGACGCGCTGGCCAAGAAGGGAACCGGCGTGGTGTGTCTGCACTATGCGGTGGAAGTGCCCAAGGAAAATGGCGGGCAAGAATTCCTCGACTGGATCGGCGGTTACTTCGAGATGCACCACTCGGTGAATCCGCACTGGACGGCCAAGTTCGATTCGTTTCCGAATCATCCGATCACCCGGGGCGTCAAGCCGTTTGAGATCAACGACGAGTGGTACTACCACATGCGATTTCGGCCGGACATGCGGGGCGTGACGCCGATCTTGAGCTGCCTGCCTCCGGCCTCGACGCTCGCCCGGCCCGATGGCCCCCATAGCGGCAATCCCGATGTGCGCCGCGCGGTGCTCGAAAACAAGGAGCCGCAGGTCGTGGCCTGGGCTTCGGAAAATGTCGGCGGCGGACGCGGCTTCGGCTTCACCGGCGGCCACGATCACTGGAACTGGGGCGACCCGAACTTCCGCAAGCTGGTGCTCAACGCGATCCTCTGGACCGCCAAGATCGAAGTGCCTGCCCAGGGCGTGAGCGATAAACCGATCACGCTCAACGAGTTGGTCGTGAATCAAGACGAGCCGGTTCCGGCCAACCTCGACCGCGCCGGCATTCGCAAGAAGATCGGTCTCCCGGCCGACGAAGCCGACAAGAGCAACACCAAGGACGACACGAAAGCGACCGATGGCAAATCGACCGACGCGACGAAAAAAGGCGACAAATCGAAAGACGCCAAAGAGCAGGCCAAGCATGTGAAACCGGCCTGGACCAGCAAGGTCGTCTCCTCGGAGACACCCGGCAAGGTGGTCGACGTGGATGTCGATATCCATGGCGCCAAGGAGCTGTATCTGGTCGTGACCGACGCCGGCGATGGCATCAGCTGCGACTGGGCCGATTGGTGCGAGCCGCGTCTCGTGGGCCCGGCGGGGGAAAAGAAATTGACCGAGCTCCGCTGGAAAACGGCCGAAAGCGGCCACGGCAAGGTCAGCGTCGACAAACGCTGCGATGGTCAAGAAGCGAAAATCGATGGCAAGTCGGTCGCCTCGTGCCTGGGCGTCCATGCCAATAGCCTCGTCGCCTATGAACTGCCCGAAGGCTACGACCGCTTCAAGGCTCGCGGCGCGCTCGACGATGGCGGCCTGCGCCAAGGCTGCGGCAGCACCGTGACCTTCTGCGTCTTTACCCAATCGCCGGGCAGTCATTTCCTGGCGAGCATCAACAACGGAGTGGCCGGCCAGTCGCCGAAGCACGAAGCCGCCAACGCCGTGGCCAATCTCGACGTGGCCGAGGGCCTCGAAGCCACGCTCTTCTCGAGCGAGCCGCAAATCTCGAACATCACCACGATCGACATCGATGCCCAAGGCCGGGTCTGGGCCGGCGAGGTGAAGAACTATCGCAAGTGGAAAGGCAGCCGTCCCGAGGGCGACCGAATTCTCGTGCTCGAAGACACCGACGGCGATGGCGTGTGCGACAAGCAAACCGTGTTTTATCAAGGAACCGATATCGACTCGGTGCATGGCATCTGCGTGCTGGGCGATCGCGTGTTCGTCTCGGCCGGTGATAAGATTCAAGTCTTCCACTACGACCCGGCCAGCCTCAAGCTCAGCCACAAGGAAACACTCTTCAGCGGCATCTCGGGCACCCAACACGACCACGGCATCCATGCCTGCGTGTTTGGCCCCGACGGCAAGCTGTATTTCAACTTCGGCAACGCGGGAGGCCAAATCCGCGACCGCGATGGCAAGCCGCTTGTCGACGCCGCGGGCAACGAAATCAACAGCCATCGCAAGCCCTATCAAGAAGGCATGGCGTTTCGCTCGAATCTCGACGGCAGCGGGGTCGAAACCCTGGCCTGGAACTTCCGCAACAATTGGGAGCTCAGCGTCGATTCGTTCGGAACCGTCTGGCAGTCCGACAACGACGACGATGGCAACAAAGGCGTGCGCATCAACTATGTGATGGAATTCGGCAACTACGGTTACAAAGACGAGCTCACCGGCGCCGGTTGGAACCAGAAACGGACCAACTGGGAAGAGGAAATTCCCAAGCGCCACTGGCACCTGAACGATCCGGGCGTGGTGCCGAACCTGCTCCAAACCGGCGGCGGCTCGCCGACCGGCATCACGATCTACGAAGGCACGCTGCTGCCGGCGGTGTTTCGCAATCAGATCATTCACTGCGACGCCGGCCCGAGTGTGTGCCGCGCTTATCCGGCGACGAAATCCGGCGCCGGCTACACGGCCACCGTGGCCAATGTGCTCCAAGGTGCGCGAGACAATTGGTTCCGCCCGAGCGATGTTTCGGTGGCCCCCGATGGCTCGCTGTTCGTGGCCGACTGGTACGACCCGGGCGTCGGCGGACACAATCAACAAGAAGTCGACAAGGGCCGCATCTTCCGCGTGGCGCCGCCGGGCGTGAAGTACACCGTTCCCAAGTACGACTATTCCACGGCCGATGGCGCCGCCGAAGCGCTCAAGAGCCCGAACTTCTCGGTGCGCTATCTGGCGTTTACCGCGCTGAAAAACATGGGCAAGCAAGCCACCGGCGCCCTGGCCAAGCTCTACGACGATAAGTCGAATCCGCGCGTGCGGGCCCGCGCTTTGTGGCTCTGGGGCCAGATCGAGGGGGCCGGCAAGTCGGCGGTCGAAGCCGCCACGCGCGACGGCGATCCGGATATCCGCGTCACCGGCATTCGTCTGGCCCGGGAGTTGAAGCTCGACCCGATCGAGATCGTTCGCCCGCTGGTGAATGATCCCGACCCGGCGGTGCGGCGCGAATGCGCGATCGCCCTGCGGCACTGCCAGTCGCCCGAGGCCGCCAGGCTTTGGGCCGAATTGGCGGCCAAGCACGACGGGCAAGATCGCTGGTATCTCGAGGCGCTCGGCATCGGGGCCGATAAGAACTGGGATGCTTGCCTCGACGCCTACTTGGCCTTGTCGCCCGATCCGCTCGGCGCTCCCGGCGGTCGCGATATCATTTGGCGCAGCCGCGCGGCCAAGACACCGGCCCTCTTGGTCAAGATCATCAAGGACCCGGCGACGCCGAAGCAAGATCAGCCGCGCGTATATGCGGGCCTTCGATTTCCTGCCCAGCGGACCGGAGAAAGACAAAGCGCTCGAGGCTTTGTTGATTTTGGAATAAGGACGGGAATGGCTGTTGAAATAACCGCTGAAATAACCACTGAAATAACCATCGCCGATCACGATCGGCAACGACAAAACATTCTCCGCGAGGGTTCACATTCTTGAAGTCTGGCACGATGCAACGCGATCGAAATTCGCGCGTCGGGCGTCGCCCATGGATGGCGGGGCTCTGCGCGCTCGTATGTGGTGGAATGCTCGGCGGCGGCGTGCTGCGGGCCGACGATGACCCGGCGCGATGCGCTCATCGTCGAATCGCTTCTGCGGCTGAGCAGCGTCGATCTCGACGCGAAGCCCAAGACCAAGGCGGCGGTGCTCCGCTATCTGCGGGCCAATCCGGGCAGCGAGCAGTTCTTTCAATTGATCGAACGATTCGGCATCAAGGACGCCGCGGGCCCGCTGCTCGACTTGGCGGTCGCCCAGCCGAACGAAACCGCCGGCGTCAAGGCGGCCGAGTTGCTGATGAAACTCGACCGCGAGCGAATCGCGCAAACGATCGGCGGCGACGATGCGCCGTGCGCCGCGGCCTTGATCGCGGCGCTCGGCAATGGCGGTGGCAACGAGGTCAGCCATTTGCTCGAGCCCACGGTCACCGACGCTTCTCGCCCGCTCGCGGTGCGCAGCGCCGCGGCCGTGGCCGTGGGCAAATCGGCGTCGGGCGAAAAATATTTGCTCGGTCTGGCCAAGGACAAAAAGTTGCCGGCCGACTTGAACTTCACCGTGGCCAATGTGCTCATGGCCTCGGCGCAAGGCGATATTCGCGCCGCGGCCGGCGAGTATTTGCAACTCCCCGCTTCGGCCGGCGCCACTCCGCTACCACCCCTGGCCAAGCTGCTCGAAATGAAAGGCGCCGTGCCCCACGGCAAGGAGCTTTTCCAGACCACGGCCACCTGCGCCAAGTGCCACATTGTCGATGGTCAAGGCAAGGATATCGGCCCGAACCTGAGCGAGATCGGAACCAAACTCGGCAAGGAAGCGCTCCTGGTGGCGATACTCGACCCCAGCGCCGGCATCAGCCACAACTACGAAACCTATGTGGCCGTGACCGACGATGGCAAAGTGATCTCGGGCCTGCTCATGAGCAAGACCGACGACGACGTCTCGCTCAAGGATATCAACGGCATCGTGCATGCCTTGAAGATGTCGGAGGTCGAGGAATTCAAGAAGCTTCCCACCTCGATCATGCCCGCCGATTTGCAGAAGCTGATGAGTGCGCAGGATCTGACCGATGTCGTGGAATACCTGCTGACGCTCAAGAAACGCTGACCACTCGCGCCACCAGATCGCCCGGACCTTTCCACGGAATCGGGCGCCTGGGGCCGGCCTTTGAAAATTCGATTGAAAGCAAAACCCAATGTCGGAAACACTCACCATGTCGCTTGCTCGCTCGGTTTCGCCGCGTCGCGAGTTTCGGTTCGCGGCTTTCTTGGCCGCGGCGGTCCTCGCGTCGCTGGGCAATGCGCCGGCTTGGGCCGAAGATAAATCGGCTTCGCCCGCCAAGCCGACCGAAGCCGACTACTACCCGATGTTCGCCCTGCCGATTCCCGAGGGCGTGGTGCTCGAGAGCGGCGCCTTGGAGTGGATGCCCGATGGCCGGCTCGCGGTGGCCAGCCGCCGCGGCGAGATTTGGATGGTATCCAACCCGACGAGCGACGACTCGTCCCAGATCAAGTTCACTCGCTTTGCCAGCGGCCTGCACGAAGTGCTCGGCCTCGCCCAGCGAGATGGCTGGCTCTATGTGGTGCAGCGCGGCGAAGTCAGCCGGGTGAAAGACGAAGACGGTGACGGCCGAGCCGATCGCTTCGAGACTTTTTGCGACGACTGGGGCATCAACGGGGACTATCATGAATACGCCTTCGGCTCGAAGTTCGATCGCGATGGCAATCTCTGGGTCGTGCTCTGCCTGACCGGCTCGTTCTCCAGCCAGAACAAGTATCGTGGCTGGGCCCTGCGCATCACTCCCGATGGCAAGGCGATTCCCACCACCAGCGGCCTGCGCTCGCCGGGCGGCTTGGGCATGAACGCCGAGGGCGACATGTTCTACACCGACAACCAAGGCCCCTGGAACGGCGCCTGCAAGCTCCAGCATCTGGCGCCGGGCCGGTTCGTCGGCCATCCGGCCGGCAACCGTTGGTACGATCAGGCGCCCGGCATGGGTCCCGAGCCGGTCGAGCCCAAGAGCGGCGGTCGCCTAGTGGACGAGGCCGACAAGATTCCAGCGCTCCTGCCGCCGGCGGTGTATTTTCCCTATCCCAAGATGGGCAATTCATCGAGCGGCATCGCCTGCGACACCAGCGGCGGCAAGTTCGGCGTCTTCGAAAAGCAACTGTTCGTCGGCGACCAGAGCCAAAGCTTTATCTCGCGCGTGATGCTGGAAAAAGTCGATGGCGACTATCAAGGCGCCTGCGTGCCTTTTCGCTCCGGATTCAGCTCCGGCTGTCTCGCCCTCTTGCAAGCCCCCAACGGCATGATGTTTGTCCAAGGCACGAGCCGCGGCTGGGGCGCGCGGCGGCAAGGAGTTTTCGCTCGAACGGCTCGCATGGTCGGGCAAGACACCCTTCGAGATCGCGGCGATGCGCGTGAAGCCCGATGGCTTCGAATTGACCTTTACCGAGCCAGTCGATCCCGCGACCGCCCGCGATCCGAAGTCGTACACCGTGTCGACCTACACCTATATCTATCAGTCGAGCTACGGCAGCCCCGAGGTCGACACGACCACGCCCACGATCGAGCGGGTGGAAGTCTCGACCGATGGCCGCTCGGCGCGGCTGGTGATCAATGGCTTGGCGCGTGGTCATGTGCATGAACTGCATTCCCAGGGAGTGCGCTCGGCCATCGGCTTGCCGCTCTTGCACGACACGGCGTACTACACGCTGTTTCGCCTGGCGAAGCCGTAGCAGCCTGTCGAAAAATGCCATCATGGCATGCCCGCCGGGGCTTCACTTCGCGCATCCTTTTTCCGACTGGCTCGGTTCTGGCTCTCGCCAACGAACGCCCGCTTCGAGTAGATTTCGGCCGACCGCCGCAAAGCGCCCCGGTTTCGTGGAAACGGCTCGCGGCGATCAAACTTCGGCCGCTTTCCTCGAATCCCAGGCGCCAAGAGTATGCAGCCCGACGAGCCGAATGACGATCCGACCGCCGCCGAGAGCTCGCGCTTCGAGCTGCCCGACAGCCGCGCGGCCGATTCGAATTTTTTGCGCGAGCAGCGCCGCTGGCGTTTGGCCGAACTGTTCGAGGGCGGACAGGATGTCGAGCCCGCGAATGAATCCGACTTTGTCGACGAGTCCGATGCGATGTCCGGCCAAGCGCCGGACAACCGATTGCGGAATGCGCCAGCTCTGGCGTTCCCCTTCGGAGCGCCGCCGCGCGAATCCGCCGCGCTGGTCGAATCGCCGCGCTCCGTCTCGCCTGTCGGCGACTCTAACTCGCTCGCTCCGGAATTGCCGACGCGGCCCGACTTGCGATCGGCGGTCGGGCTCGAAGGTCGCGCATCGCGTGAGCACGCGGCAAGTGAAAACGCGGCCATGGCGCCGAGCGGGTTCGCGGCGGGTCCCGCCCCCGATCGCGTGGGGCGTCCGATCGGCGCCGCGGAGTTCGCGTCGTTTGCGCGCGGCGAGCGCGGTCTCCTTCGTTCACTGGGACCGGCCAAGTCGAACAAACACCGCGAGATTCCTCGGCCCGCGATAATGCGGCAAGCGGGGCCTTCGACGGAAACGTTTTCGACGGGCACGAGTCCGAAGTTCGTCCACGAGATTCGGCCGCTCCCTCGGCGCCTTCCGCGGCCGAACAGTCGGCGATCGCCGCGACCGTGCGCTTGGAACGCGAGCTCGCCGAGCTGCGAGCCGATATCGAGCGCGCCGCCGCCGAATGGCGCGCTAGGTCGGGTTTATTAAGAGCCTATCCGAGAACTTCCGCGAGCGCTCACCCGACCCTCTCCCAATGAGAGAGGGGGAGAAGTCGGATAGGGTATTAAACGACGACAGCCGCTACGCGCCCGGGTGATTCCGGGCGGAGCGGCTGCCGTGCGTTTTCGTTTCATCGTGCTCACGATCTTCGGCCATCGGACCGGTCGATCGTGGCTTGCCTGGCACGAATCACGGGCCAATGCTGGGCGGGTTCTTCGCCAAGAAATCTCGCGGGCCGCGATTCGCATAATACGGATACTGCATGGCGGTCATCGGCGGACCTTGCGGGCCTTGCTTGCGGCAGCAGGGCGCAGCGAGGCCAAAGCCGGGGCCATGCGGCTGATGATTGCAATGATTGCAGTTCGAGCAGCCGGCGTTGCTCAGCCAGGGAGCGCCAAAGCCGCCGCCGCCATTGGGCGGAGCGCCGTTCGAATAGCGCGCCGCGCCCTGGGCCGCCGAGCAGCCGCCACTGTAGCCGAAGCGCGAGCTGTAGCCGCAATCGTTCGAGGCGGAGCATCCACACGAGCTGCATCCGCCCGAGCCGCCAGAGCTGCATCCGCCGGAGCCGCAAGAGCTGCATCCACCGGAGCCACACGAACTGCAACCGCCGCCGCCCCAGCCGCCCCAACTGCCCCATCCGCCGCCGCTACCACATCCGCCACCGCAGCTATTGCAGCCGCCGCAGCCATTGGAACAGCCCCACGGCTGAAACATGCTACTGCCGCAGCAACAGCCGACGCTACTGCTCAACACCATCGCCGCGAATGTGGCGAACAAGAAATTCTTCATGATTGGTCCTTTGCACTTGGCCTGGCGCTATCGGGGAATTGGGGCCGTACAGGCCGCCAGACCATCCCCCCGAGTCGTTGTTTGGTCGCGGCCACGAGCTCGCTTCGAACCGTGTCCGGAGGGCTCGCCGGCGTGCGGGCCGCCAGCCCCTGAGATGCCTTATCGGCCCGCATAATCGGCAGAATTCAGCAATTCGGTATTTTCGCTATTTCAAGAGCAACCCGGCGGTGATGCCTTTTCGGCATTTTCGTGATAGATGGCTCGAAAGGTCCGTGAGGATCGGAACCCGTCGGGCGAAGCCGAGGCAGGCTCTCGCGAAATGCCACGTTTTTGCTCGTTGCTTTCCTCCGCGATAAAATGGCCCCTTCAACCGAGACAGTCGAGTCCTGTTCGTTCAGGTCGGTTTGAGAAGCGCGGTTACCACAAAACTCCGATGGGCGACGAGGATGAACGAGCGGCTTCGACAGCAAACCAACCCCGAGCCATTTGCGTTTCTCGCTGGCGGCGGCGAGATGGTGCAGCGCACCCGAGATTTCGATTGGTCGAGGAACTCGCTGGGACCGATCGAGGGCTGGCCCCAAAGTCTCAAGATTGCCGTGAGTATCATGCTCGGCTCTCGATACGCCATGTGGCTTGGCTGGGGGCCGGAGTTAACGTTCTTTTACAACGACGCTTACGCGCGCATGACGCTCGGTCCCAGGCACCCTTGGGCGCTCGGGCGTTCCGTGAGGGATGTCTGGTCCGAAATCTGGCACGACATCGGTCCGCGCGCCGAGTCGGTCGTGCGCACCGGGCAGGCGACCTGGGACGAGGGCCTGCTTCTTTTTCTCGAGCGCAATGGGTTTCCCGAGGAAACGTATCACACCTTCTCCTACAGCCCCATTCCCGATGAGCATGGCAGCGTCGGCGGCATGTTGTGCGTGGTGACCGAAGACACCGAACGGACGATCGGTGAACGGCGGCTGAGAAGCCTGCGTGAACTCGCGGCTCGCACCGCGGATCAAGCGAAGTCGGTGGAAGATGCTTGCGAAAGCGCCGTCAAGACGCTTGCCGATAGTTCGATCGATCTTCCTTTCGTGCTGATCTACTTGCTCGATGAAACGGCCCAGAAGGCCAGATTGACCGGAGCGACGGGGCTTGTTCCGGGCTCGCCGGAGGCGCCGTTCGAGATCGATTCTAGCGCTTCGGAAAGCTCGATCCTCCCTTGGCCATTGGCGGAAGTCGCGATGACGGGCCGGCCCGTGATCGTGAATGATTTATCGGCGCGATTCGGCGCCTTGCCATGCGGAAAATGGTCGGAACCGGCGCGATCGGCCATCGTGCTGCCGCTGTTGAAGTCGGGCCGAGTCGAAGTTTTCGGGTTCGTCGTGGCCGGCCTGAGTCCTCGGTTGATTTTCAGCGACAGCTATCGGGGCTACTTGGAGCTCATGGCTGGTCATATCGCCATCGCCATCGCCAACGCCGCGGCTTATGAACAGGAGCGCCAACGAGCCGAAGTATTGGCCGAACTCGACCGGGCGAAGACCGCTTTCTTTTCGAACGTCAGCCATGAGTTCCGCACTCCACTGACTTTGATGCTTGGTCCGGTCGAAGACATGCTGGCGCACGGTCGCGCCGAACTCTCGGCCGCCGATAGAGAGGGTCTGGATGTCGTAAAGCGAAATGGACTCCGACTCCTGCGGCTCGTCAACACGCTCTTGGACTTCTCACGGATCGAGGCCGGCAGGGTACGAGCCGTTTTTCAATCGACCGATCTGGCCGCATTCACCACGGAACTGGCCAGCATGTTCCGCTCGGCCTGTGAACGAGCTGGCATACGACTGACGGTCGATTGCGAGCCGTTGGGGGAGCCGGTGTTCATCGACCGGGAAATGTGGGAGAAAATCGTCCTTAATCTGTTGTCCAACGCGTTTAAGTTCACATTCGACGGCGAAATCGTGGTCGCTCTGCGGCGAACGCAAACCACCGCCGAACTGCGGGTGAGAGACACGGGAACCGGCGTGCCCGCCGAGGAGATGCCCCGACTGTTCGAGCGGTTTCATCGTATTGAAAACGCAAGGGGCCGTACCCACGAAGGCAGCGGTATCGGGTTGGCGCTGGTTCAGGAGCTCGTGAAGCTGCATGGTGGCTCGATTACCGCCGAGAGCGTGGTCGGAAAAGGAACGACATTCCAAATTTCGCTGCCGTTGGGGTCGGGCCATCTGCCTTCTGGACAGATCGAGGAAAACGCTGGCGCCGCCGCGACGGGAGACGGCGCGAGTCCTTATGTCGAGGAGGCGTTGCGTTGGCTCCCTGATGAGGGGTCGCCGGAGCTTCCCACTTACCACGAGGCATTGGCAATCGCGCGTGGCCCCGCGGAGCAAGCGGAGAGCGACACCCGGCCCAGGGTGCTCGTGGCCGACGACAACGCCGACATGCGACAGTACATCGTTCGTCTGCTTGCCGAGCATTATCGAATTGAAGCGGCGCCAGACGGCGAAGCGGCATTCGCGGCCGTGCGCGGGCAACCGCCGGACTTGGTGCTGACCGATGTGATGATGCCCAAGCTGGATGGATTTGGGCTGCTGCGAAAATTGCGCGGCGATCCCCGCACAAGTCAAATTCCCGTCATTCTGTTGTCGGCCCGCGCGGGAGAGGAAAGCCGAGTCGATGGCATGGAAGCCGGCGCCGACGATTATATCGTGAAGCCCTTCAGCGCGCGGGAATTGCTCGCTCGGGTGACGGCGCATTTACAAATGTCCCGGATGCGGCGGGAGTCGGAGCAAGCGATCCGGCAAAGCGAGGAGCGGTTTCGGGTGCTCTTCAATACGATGAGCGAGGGATTCGCGATCATCGAGATCATTTTCGATGAAGAAGGCCGTGCCCGGGACTTTCGACACCTCGAAGTGAATCCGGCATTCGAACGGCACACCGGTTTGAAACGGCCGGACATCTTGGGACGGACGGCGCTCGAACTATTTCCCGACGCCGAGCAGCTTTGGTTCGAGCGCTTCGGCGGGATCGCGAAGACCGGCATTCCGGACCATTTTCAGGCAAGATTTGGGCCGTTGGATCGGTGGTTCGAGGTCAGCGCCTATCGGACCGGGCCGAAACAGATCGCCACGGTGTTTTTTGATGTCACGGAGCAAAAACGCGCGGAACTCGCGACCTACAGGCAGTCGGAGCAGCTTCGCCAGTTGGCGAGAGTCGCCACGAAGTTGAACGCCTCCTCGGAGGTGACCTCGATCACGCGGATCGTCATCGAGGAGGCTCGCGGTCTTATCGGGTCGCATCAGGCGGTCGCCGGATTCACGACCGACCAGAATTGGGGACAGGCGATCAACACCGTGTCGCTCTCCGAGAAATACGCGCAATTTCGAGACTACGAGGAGCGGCCGGATGGATCGGGTATCTATTCGCTTGTCTGCCGCGCGAACAAGCCGCTGAGGCTTACTCAAGCCGAGTTGGAACAGCATCCCGCCTACAAATGGTTCGGAATACATGCTCCGCATCACCCACCGCTCCGGGGCTGGCTCGCGGCGCCGCTGGTCGGTCAAAGCGGGCAAAACTTCGGCCTGATTCAAATTTCGGATAAATACGAGGGAGACTTCACCGAGGAGGACGAAGCGATCCTGGTGCAATTGGCGCAGATGGCTTCCGTCGCCATCGAGAACGCCCATCTCGTGCAAGACCTGAAAGACGCCGACCGTCGCAAGGACGAGTTCTTGGCGACCTTGGCCCACGAACTTCGCAATCCGCTGGCCCCGCTGCGCAACGGGCTGCAAGTGATGCGACTGGCGAAAAGCAACGCCGAGACCGTTGAAGAGGCTCGCGGCATGATGGAGCGGCAGCTCGGTCAAATGGTCCGGTTAATCGATGATCTTCTCGATTTGAGTCGCATTACCCAGGGAAAAGTCGAGCTCCGCAAGGAACGGGTCGAGCTCTCGAAAGCCATTCAACAGGCCGTGGAAACCAGCCGCCCAGCCATCGAGCAGGCGGGCCACGATCTTACGCTCACCGTGCCGTCGGCTCCGATCTTCGTGGACGCCGATCTGACCCGCCTCTCCCAGGTGTTCGCCAACATTCTCAACAACGCCGCCAAGTATACCGAGCGGGGCGGTCGTGTTTGGCTTTCCATGGAGCGTCGAGAAGGCAATGCGCTCATAAGGATTCGGGATAGCGGAGTGGGCATTCCGGCCCCCATGCTCCCTCGGGTCTTCGACATGTTCACGCAGGTGGATCGGTCGTTGGAGAAGTCGCAAGGCGGGCTTGGCATTGGCCTATCGCTCGTGAAGTGGCTCGTCGAGATGCACGGCGGCAGTGTCGAGGCCCGGAGCGACGGACAGGGCCTGGGAAGCGAGTTCATCGTTCGATTGCCGGTGGCCCCGGCGGTCGTTGCCGAGCAGCGGTCGAGCGACGGCGACGGCAACGGCGCGTCGGCCACGCGTCGACGACGGATTCTCGTGGTCGACGACAATCGCGATGCCGCAATGAGCTTGGCGATGATCCTACGGATTATGGGCAATGTGACGCGGACCGCGCACGACGGCCTGGAAGCGCTCGAGGCGGCGGCGACGTTCCTGCCCGACTTGGTATTGCTCGACATCGGGATGCCAAGGCTGAACGGTTATGACACCGCCCGGCGAATGCGCGAGCAGACTTGGGGCAAGGGCGTGACCCTGGTCGCGCTCACCGGCTGGGGTCAGGAAGACGACAAGCAGAAGGCGAAGGAGGCGGGGTTTGATTTCCACATGGTGAAGCCGATCGAATCCGCGGCGCTGGAAAAATTCTTGGCCGAAAATCAACCGCTGTAGTCATTCACTCGATTGAGCCGCTCACGCGAGACCAGGGCGCGGTGAATCGTTCGCGAGTCGGCTGGGCGGTCGTGATTGCCCTGGACCGGTTGTGCCGGTCCTAGTGGCGCACCGCTCGCCCAAAGAGCGCGAAATAGGTCGGCGTTTCTTCGGCCGGGCACTTCAACCGGCGAGAATATAACGCATCTTTGAGAAGGCGCCGATGCGTGGCGCGCTTTGGCGGCGGTTCGGTCTCGAGCGACGCCGAGCCGTCGTCCGCCCACGAGCGTTTCGATCGAGTGATTCCACGATGCTGCTAATCGAAGAAATCAACGAGATCGACGCGCTGGCCTCCCTGCGACCGGCCTGGGACCAGCTCCTCGCCGCGACGCCCGCGGCAACCTTCTTCCAATCGCTCGACTGGCTCGAAGTCTTCTGGCGACATTACGGACATCGCGGGCGGTTGCGGGCGCTGGTGGCCCATGACGACGACGGGCCAATCGGCATTTTGCCACTCTGGGTTCATCGCCCACGAACTCGGCTCGGTCGGCTGCGCACGCTCACCTATCCGCTGCTCGACTGGGGAACTTTTCATGGCCCGATCGGTCCCAACCCCACCGCCACGCTGCTCGCCGCGCTCGGCCACCTGAAGCGCTCGAGGCGTGATTGGGATGTGCTCGAGCTCCACTGGACTCGCGCGAGCCAAGATCGCGACCGCACTCCGCGGGCGATGGCGGCCAGCGGCTTGGCGCCCGTGGCCGCGCCCGAGCGACGGGTGGCCATGATCGATCTCACGGGCTCGTGGGCCAGTTACTGGGCCGGGCGCGCCAGCCGCTGGCGAAACAATGTCCGCCGCTCGGAGAAAATCCTCGGTCGGCTCGGCGCCATCGACTATTTTCGCCATCGCCCCGGGAGCCAAGCCGCGGGCGATGGCGACCCGCGGTCGGAACTTTTCGACAAGTGCCTGGAGATCGCCGCCCAAAGTTGGCAGGGCGACTCCGCGAGCGGCAACACCTTGAGCCACGGCGAGGTGGCGCCCTTTCTCCGCGATGCGCACTTGGCCGCGGCCCGCGCGGCGCGCTCGACGTGAATCTGCTCTCGATCGGCGGACGAGCGGTGGCCTTTAACTATGCCTACCACTACCGCGGCTATGTGTTTGGACTGCGCACCGGCTATCGCCGCGAGCCGGAACTCGCGGGGGCCGGCAGTGTGCTCCAGGCGCGAATGATCGCCGACTGCTTTGCCCGCGGCGACACGCATTACGACCTAGGCGCCGATTATCTCGACTGCAAGCGATATTGGCTCAATCGGGTGGAGACCAGCCGCGGCTGGGCTTGGCATTCCCCGCGGGCGCCGCGCCCAACTATTGCGAGCCAAACGCGAACTCGACGCTTGGCGCCGGGCCCGAGTCGCGCCGCCGAGCGAAGTCATGGCCGAACCTCGCCGGGAGTGCTAGTACTCGTTCACGGCTGAAATGATGGATAATTCGGTTTGCGCGCGTGCCATGCCCACTGCCTTGAGTGGGCATGTTTTCAAGCGCCACGCGAAGTCCTCATGCCCACGCAGGGCCCTGGGCATGGCGCACGGAACGAATCCAATCCATCATTGCAGCCGTGACAAAGCACGAGCGGCCCGTTGAAGGCCGCTAGCGGCATTGACGCTCATGCTGGTTCGCTTAAATTGAGTACTGCTCAATTCTTGTCGCTTCAATCGAAGCGTTTTCTGTTTTTCCATGGAACGGAGGGCGGAATCATGTTTTCCCTGGATCGTCTGTTCGGCGTCGATGGATTGTTATCTCGCGCGCGCCGCGAGGCGCGCCGGCCGCGGCTCAACCCGAGGGCGGCGAATCGCCACGGGTTGAATTCTCAAATCGAATCGCTCGAATGCCGCGGCGCTCTTCGAGCGCCGTGGCGGTCGTGCCCACGCATGCGATCGGCGGCGGTGGCGGTATTTCGGGCGGCGGCGCGACCGATGTGGTCACGCATTTCGAAGTCGTGGCGCCCGAAGAGACCAATGTCGGCGCGTTGGCCCGCTTCGAGGTGATCGCGCTCGACGCCGCGAATCATCGCGTCGAGAACTACGACGGCACGGCCACCGTGTCGGCCACCAACGCCACCGGCGCCACCTTGCCGACAACCGTCACCTTCACCAATGGCGCCGAAGCCTTTACCGCCGACTTCGCCAACACCGGCAATGTGGCGGTCACGGTGACCGACTCCTCCGGCGCGTCGCCGATCACCGGCAGCGCGACCACCGCGGTCAACGCGGCTCAAACCGCCACGCAGCTTGTCGTGCTCATGCCCTCGACCGAAACTCCGGGCGCCGCCGGTCTCGGTCACGGTCGAAGCGCTCGACGCGAGCGGGCATCTCGTGCCCGGCTATACCGGAACGGTGACGCTCGCCTCGAACGACACCGGCGCCATGCTCCCCGCGGCCTATCAGTTCACGAGCGCCGACGCCGGCAAGCACACGTTCTCGGTCACGTTCTCCGCCGCGTCGACCGCCACCGGCTTCACGCCGAGCATCACCGCCACCGACAACGGCGCCACGCCGCTCACCGCTTCGGTGTCGACCAACCTAACCGCCACCCAAGCGGCCGCAGTCACGCACTTCGGCATCACGATCGGCGAAAATGTTCAGGCGGGCAGCGAGACGCCCGTCACCGTGACCGCGCTGAATGCGAACAATCAGCCCGTGACCGGCTACACCGGCACGGTGACATTCACGAGCAGCGACTCCGCGGCCACCTTGCCGGGCAGTTATGCGTTTACTTCAGGCAAGGGCTTCCGCCAGGACGACGGATCGCACACCTTCATGGTGAACTTCGCGACCGCCGGCGTGCAAACCGTGACCGTGACCGATGCGTCGAACAACACGATCACGGCCTCGACGAATGTCTACGCCGCGAGCGTGGCCACGCAACTGCTCGTGATCGCGCCGGTCGATGCTCCGGTCGGGGTGGCGGTTCCCGTCACGGTGCTCGCGCTCGACGCCAGCGGTCATGTGGTCTCGAACTACGACGGAACCGTGGCGCTCACGGCCAGTCCGTCGAGCGGAGTCACGATCACCGGCCCGATCACGGCCAAGCCGGTGAGCCTCGGCCTGTTTCATTTCACGGGCGCCGGGGCCGAGACTTTCATGGTCACATTCACCACGGCCGGCTCGGAAACGCTGACCGCCACCGATGCCGGAGATAGTCTCACCGGCACGGCGATCGTCACGGCGGTCGCGCGATCGTCGACCGGCGGCGGCTCGGGCTTGGGCGGCGGGGGAGGATGCGACGGCGGCGGCGCGAGTGGCCGCCAAGGGATCGCCCATATCGTCGACGAAGTGCTGCAAGCCTTCAATTTCTCGCGCGGCCGACATTGAACCGTCGATAAAGGCGGGAATCACCGCTCGCTCAGAGCGGGAAGCGATAAAACCTGGCGGCCGTGAGCCCAAATATCCGCTCACGGTCGCCAGGGCTCAATTCCCCCAGCGCTTCAACCAGCGCCGCGTGGACCCGGCCATAGTCGCCCGCCAATAGACACACCGGCCAATCCGAGCCATACATGCACCGCTCGGGTCCAAATGCGTCGAGCGCCGCCCGCACATAGGGCCGCAAATCGACCGGCTTCCAAGATCGCCAATCCGCTTCGGTCACCAGGCCCGAGAGCTTGCAGCACACATTAGGGCAGCGGGCCGCGGCGCGCAGGTCATCGATCCAGGGCTTCATCTCACCGCTGGCGATCCGCGGCTTGGCCAAGTGGTCGATCACCAGCGGCAAGTCGGGCAGCTTCCGGGCGATGGTGGCCGCATGCCGCAGATGTTTCGGATAGAAGAGCAGGTCAAACGGCAACTGGTGCTTTTCGAGCAATGCGAGACCGCGGAGCACATCGTCGCGGATGATGAAATCATCGTCGGGCTCGTCTTGCGTGATATGCCGCGCTCCGACGAACTTCGGATCCTCGCGAAATTCGAGCAATTGCCGCTCGCAATCGTCGCTCGCCAAATCGAGCCAACCCACGACGCCGGCGAGAAACTCATGCTTCTTGGCCAGCCGCAGCACCCAGCGAGCTTCGGCCAGATTGTGCTGGGTTTGCACGAAGATCGACTTTTGGATCCCCGCCGCGTCGAGCAGCGGAGCAAGGTCCTCGGGCAAGAAATTACGTCGAATCGGCGCGAGCGGCGGCGCATCGAGCCAAGTGGTGTTGAATCGATGCAGTTCCCAAAAATGCTGATGCGCGTTGATGGTAATCAAGTGTCTAGACTTTCAGAGTCCGTGCCTTGCGTTTCGGGTCGCGGACGGGAAGCGACTCGCGATTATTGGTCGTTGTTCTCCGGGCGGCCTTCGGTGTAGTGCCAGTCATGAATCGGCGCGAGAATCTTGAGTGTTTCGGCGAGCAGTTCGCGATCGAGCGGCTCGGCGGCCCAAGTGGCCCATTGCCGCACGCGCTCGGGACTGGCCGAGCCGGCAATGCACGTGGTCATGTCGGGATTGGCAATGGAGAACTGGAGCGCGAGCTTGGCGATGTCCGATCCCTGGCCGCGGCAATATTCCGCCGCCTTGGCGCAGCACTCGCGCACTTGCGGCGTCGCCTTATGCCAGGGTGGAAGCGTGGCGTTGGTTAGCAGCCGCGCGGAGAACGGAGCGGCGTTCATAATGCCCACCCGCTTGGCCTTGAGCAGCGGCACAAGATCGCCGAACATCGTGTTTTGCAACGTGTAATGGTTATACGACAACACGACATCGAGCTCCGTGCGCTCGAGAATCCAGCGAAAAATGTGCATCGGATAGCCGCTAATACCCACGCATCGCACCTTGCCCTGTTGCTGCAAGCGTCGCAAGGCTGGCAGGGTTTCTTGCACGATCTGAGTCAGATCGACGAACTCGATATCGTGGCACAGGCAAATATCCAAATGCTCGACGCCCATGCGATGCAAACTCACATCGACGCTCTCGACCACGCGTCGGGCCGAGAAATCGAAATGCCCGAGATCGTAGCGGCCAAGCTTCGTGCCCAAGAGATAGCTGTCTCGCGGCACGCCGCGCAGCGCCACCCCGAGCAGCACTTCCGACATGCCGCGCCCATAGAACGGCGAGGTGTCGATAAAGTTCATGCCCACCTCGAGCGCGGCGCACGCTCCCGAGCGCTTCGCCGAGATCGACTTGGCGAAACTCTTGCCCCAGCGACGAGGCGCCGAAGCTGAGCGCCGAAAGTTCGAGCCCGGTCTTTCCGAGCAGACGGGTTTCCATCGTTGGTCCTCGTTGAGGAAATGAGCGTGGATCGAAATCGCCAGCGAACCGCGAATGTCTCTCGTCAGGCGCGGCGCACGCCAATCGAGAGCAGCAGGTTGGCGAACAATCCCTGGTCGGCGGTTTGAATCGTGAGCACATGGTCGGGAGTGCGCACCGCTTCGTAAAACGCCCACTTCTCGATTGGCTCAAGCTCGAGCGCGAGGCCGGCCGCTTTGAATATCCGACGATACTCGGTCCACACCGGCGGGTCGTCGCTCATGGCGTACTGCCCCGACGCTTCCGGCTGCATCGTGTTGGCGATATCAATCGGAATCGCCGACACGACCGCCGCCAGCACTTGGGCGCAGGTGACCACGCCGGGCGAAAGATTCAGGCTCACGAGCTCGGCATTCGGACCCAGGGTGCTCGAGGCGGGATAGTTGCCATCGGCAATCAGGATCTTGCCGTGATGCCCGGCTCGACCGAGCACCTCGTTGATTTTGGGATGCAGCAGTTGATGTCGCAGCATAATGACTCGCGATCGCGATTGGGGGGTGGTAAAAGAACCGCCCGAAGCGGCCGGCCAAAAACGTGGAAAACCGGGGGGATCGGGGGAGCGATTCCGCTGGCTCGAAGCGAGATTTTGGCACATTCGCCCCGGCGCCGGAAGCCCCCGCGGGATTTTGGCTCAAGCAGCGCCCCCGGTCCGGCCGATAGACAAAGCGCGAACAAATTTTTGGCGCCTTTTGCCGACTGGGCAACCGGCGCCGGATTCGCGAACTTTGACGCATCGCCCCCCTCGCGCAATAAAAACATCGCGCAAAAGAACAATCCACGTAAAAGAGTCGGTTGCCCATGACAGTCGAGCATCGCTCCGAATTCGGCCCCGCGGCCCCGAGCCACGCCGGCAACGCGATCACCGGCCGCGAGGAGTTCTTGCGACGCCGCTTGGCGCTGATTGCCCGTCGGCGGCCGGGAACCGTGCTGGGCGTGTTGCAATATTGGCTCGAGGCGTCGCCCGCCGGGAATCGACCCGCGGAGAACGCCCCGCAATGAGCGCCGCCGAACTTCGCAAAGCCGCGGTCTTGCTGATGAGCCTGCCGCAAGATCAGGCCGGCCAGCTCATGTCGAAGCTCGACGCCAAGCAGGTCGAGGCGGTGTCGATCGAGATCGCCAAGATCAGCTCCGTCGGCGGCGAGGAGCAAGGCGCCGTCATTTTCGAATTTGCCGATGTCGATCCCAAGATGATGGGCGGCGGCTCTGGCGGGCTCGACGTGGCCAAGTCGCTCGTTGAGAAAGCGCTCGGCAAAAACGCGACCGGCACGATCGACAATGTGCCGCCAGTCGATCGAGGCCCTGCCGTTCGGCTTTTTGCAGCATGTCGACAGCCAGAATCTGCTCACGTTCATCATCGACGAGCATCCGCAAACCATCGCGCTGATTCTCTCGCATCTGCCGCCGCAATACGGCGCCGAGATCATCGCCGCCCTGCCCAGCGATCGCCAACTCGCGGTGATCCGCCGCGTGGCCACGATGGGCCAAACGAATCCCGAGATCATTCAAGAAGTCGAGCGCGGACTCGAAAGCCGCATGTCGAGCGTCATGAGCCAGCAGTTCGAAAAAGCCGGCGGAGTGCCGACCGTGGCCGAGATTCTCAACGTGACCGACCGCTCGACCGAACGCAATCTCCTCGAGAATCTGGCCCAAGAAGACCCCGACTTGGTGGAAGAAATCAGGCGGCTGATGTTCGTCTTCGAGGACATCAACAAGTTCTCGAACAAAGATGTGCAAACCGTGCTCAAAAACGTGGAAACCAGCCAATGGGCCATGGCCCTCAAAGGCGCGAGCGAGGAACTGCGAGCCAAGGTGCTCAGCAATATGTCGCAGCGGGCCTCGGAAATGTTGCGCGAGGAAATGGAATACCTCGGCCCGGTGCGATTGTCGGCCGTGGAGCAGATGCAGCAGCAGATTGTCGACGTGGTGCGCCGGCTGGAAGATTCCGGGGAAATCACGCTCTCCTCGCCCGATGAAAAAGAAGAGTTCATACAATAAGAGCCAATCAGCCTGTTGAATATTTCAATGGGCTGGTAGTTCGCCATTGCTCGGGGCGTCGCACATCTCGTCGCACATCTCGCCGCTTGCCGGGTAATTGCGGTTTCGCGACAAACGCCGAAACCGAACGACCGAATTGCGAAGCCATTCTCCCCCCCACCCCTGCTATTGCCCGCGCGGCGATCGTCAAGACTTTGATTCTAGCAGTGCTAGCAGTCGCCCGCGCACATCGTGCTATGTCGAAAGGCATAGATCGAATGCGGGTCGGCGAACAACTGATCTTGGCCAAAACAGCCGATCAAGGAACAATAAGCCGACGCTCGTGCGGCATAAGGCGGAAAACCGCGCAGCTTTCACGATTCGGCAGCCGATGAAATAAATGCGCGGCGGCGCGGGGAACGGCCCACTTCCTCTCGAAGCACAGGCATCGCGCGGACAGCACGACGTCGAGGCAGTCCAACGTAATCCGCCGGGTGAGGCTCTACCTTGTCATCCAACCAAGCCAATCGACCGCCAGTTGCGGGCACCACATTTCGCGCCGACGATCCGAATCGCACTATCCGAAGTCTGTGGATCGGCGAGATTTCGCCCCTGGAATGGGCCTGCATGCAGTCGTTCGTGCGCTGCGGCCACGAATTTCACCTTTATTCCTACGATCCCTTCCCGCGACTACCGGCGGGAGTGGTTGGCCGCGACGCCCGCGAGATATTGCCGGCCGAGCGCGTGTTTCGCAATCGCCGCGGCGAGGGCAAGGGCAGCTTCGCGGGCTTCTCGGACCTGTTTCGCTACACCATGCTCCACGATCTTGGCGGTTGGTGGGTGGATATGGATGTGTTTTGCTTGCGGCCTTTCGACTTCACCGCGCCCTATGTGCTGGGCGCCGAAGACAAGCCGGTGGCCACCGGGGTGATCAAAGCGCCGCGCGGCTGCCAATTGATGCGGCAAGCCATTCGCGACGCCGAACAGATTCCGCCCTCGCATGTGCGGTGGAACGAGCTCGGCAATGTGTTTGTGCAGGCCGTGGTCGACCTGCGGCTGATGCACTATGTGTTGCCGGAGACGACCTTCTCGCCCTTGGTCTGGCATGAGATTCCGGGATTTGCTCGCGGCGAGAAATCCTTCGCTCCGAGCCCGAACAGCTATGCGGTGCATCTCTACCACGAGATGTGGCGCCGCAATCGAATCGATAAGTGGCAGTCGCATGGGCCGAATTCGGCGCTCGAGATTTTGCGTCGCCACGCGAGCCTCGACCGATCGAGCGACGTCTGCCCGGCGCGACAGGCGGCGAGCCCGTCGTCGTGGTCCGCTTGGCTCCCCTGGCGCCGGGCCGCCTAGCATTATTCAACAAACCGCAAAGAGCCTGTCCGCCAACCCCCCCTCCCACTGGGAGAGGGTAGAGTGAGGGCCCGCGGAACTTCTCGGATAGGCTCTCGGGAGCCTGTCCGCCAACAGCTTCGCTCTTCCCGTTATCGGAAAGCTTTCGAGTTAGGGTTCTTGCTCGGCCATGCCAGCGCCGCCCGGCGGGTGCCCGACAGCCCCGACGGGCCGCCGCTTCGGGTCGCTTTACCACCGCCGCCGGATTCGGTAAACTTGATGCCTCGCGCATGACGATTGCGGATGCGTCGCCATTGATGGCCCGCGGTTCGAGGGCGCGCAATTCCGCGAGCGAGGCGGGCTTTTGGAGAGGTGGCAGAGTGGTCGAATGCACCGGTTTGCTAAATCGGCGTACGGCTTAATACCGTACCGGGGGTTCGAATCCCCCCCTCTCCGCTGATTTTTTGAACGCTCGTCGTAAGTGACTGCATGGCAGACCCTTGTGACGAGCGATCCTCATTTGTCCCAGTCAGTGAGACAAAAACTGGGACAAATCCGAGCGATCTCGGGCCGCCGCGGGGCCTCTTTGCGAGCCCACGCGGCGTCGACTACCTTCAAGCTCGTCGCGAGCATCTCGATCACGTTCTCAACCTCTCACCACCGCGCCGTCGCCGACGCCCTTTGAAAAAAAACAACAAAACAACGAACTACGCCTTGCCGTCCGAACCGTTGTCCAGACGACCCAAGAAATCGATCCTCGCCATTTTGCGCTGAGCGTCCTCGCTTCGCAGATGGCGGTAGTGTTCAACCATTTTGGAATCGGAGTGCCCCAGCCATTCGCGAATCTCGCCCTCGGACGCCCCTCCGAGGAACGATTGACTGCAAAAATAGTGGCGAAAGCTGTGGATTCGACCGTGCTCGAAGCCGATCTCGCCAGCCGGGGTGGGAAACTTCGCTTTCAGCGGCTCGATCACGTCATCAAGGAACGTCTGCAGCAGATTTCGGGACCGAAGTCGGCCGCCGCGAAGAGCGTGAAATACATAGCCGTCCGCATGCCGCTCGATCGTCGCAAGATATTCCTTGAGCACCGGGTGCAAGGGCAATGTGCGGGAACGGCGGCCCTTGGTCGTGCGAGCGACGCCAGCCCGACGCTTACGACTGCTTGACCGCTCGTCGACCACTTGAATCAGGTTCCGATCGTCGTTCACATCGCCCCAGCGCATGTTGGCCAACTCGCTGATTCGCAAGCCGGTATGCGCAATCCGACGATCACTCTGGCCAGCCAACCAAGGTTGGGGGCCGACTCGCAGTGCCGCACCATGTCGGCCACTTCGGCCACGCTGTAGCAATAGGTATCGGTGCCTTGGGGTTTGCGCAAGGGATGATTCAGTTTGCAATCGGCGGGTAGAAGCTTGCTCCCGATCAGCCATTTGACCACGCTTTTCAGCAGCGTGAGCTCGAAGTACTGGGTTCGCTCGGCGCTCTTTCTTGCCAACCAGTTGCCGTATTTTTCAATCATCCGGGCGTCGAAATCGGTCCAATTGACGACGCCATGCCGGGCGCAAAACCCGACGTGTTTATCACGCACGCCGCCGTAGCGTTTGAGCGTCCCCGGCGACACGCCTCCCTGCACATTGCTTCTTCCGCAGAAATCGAGAAATTTCTTCCAGCCTTCGGCGATCGAGATGTTGACCGTCGGCACGGTCGCAATATTATTCGCTAGCCCATGCTCTACCGCCTTGTGTGCGTCCAGTTGCCGGAGCCGTTCAAACGCGTTTTCACGATTCCGGGCGCCGAGTGAATGTTTGCCGAGGTCGTATTTGCCGCCCCGGCCGTCGGCGTAATAAACGCCGTCGCGTTGAAAGAGCCGCCAGCCGAAATACTGGCAAGCGATTATGGGTTGTTTCGATTTTCGTGCCACGTGATTTCCTAGTGCTTGGTGTTGGAGATGTTTTTTGCCCAGAGAGGTGTCGGCCCCGAAAGTTTCGGTTCGCCGAAGCCCGTTTCAGGCTGAGGAGAAGGGCTTGGCCGCAGTTCAATCGCGTTCGCCGGAAACCGAACCGCGACTCCGTGGTCCCCCCGGCTGGTAGAACGCGATCCGCCCGCTTCGCTTGAGGCGCCAAATCGTTGCTGACGACAGCCCGGTTCGAGCGCAAAGCTCGTCGATATCGAGATATTCCGGCTCGTTTTTGGCCATGATGAAATCCGCTCGGGAGGAATGATCGACCGATCGCGCAAGCCGATGTTGTCTCGACGTGCCGCCCCGGCGTTTTTTGCCGCGGCGAACAGTGAATCGACAATACAATGATTGCGCGGCAAGCGCTGTTTCGTCAGCGCAGGTAGCGCGGAAGCTGACTGCGCATTTCAGCGGCCCTGTCACGACGCTTCTGTCAGCTAGCGGAGAGTGGTATTGTGCCGCGCCTTTTTCTGAACAGGAGACTGACGCACGGATGCCTCGCTCCGCTCGCGAACCGCACAGCTAGCAGAATGATTTCGCTAGCCAGCACTCGACCGTGGAAGACCCCGACTGCCTGCCGCGGTTGATGATGAAATCCGCGCTCGAGCGGATGCTGAATACCGGGATGGACGCTCACCTCGCACGCAAGGCCCTGGTCGGCGGCGAACCGACCGCGGAGCCCACCGTGGGCGCAAGCGAGCCGGCGATCGGCGCCAAGAAGCGTCCGCCGAATCGCCGCAACGGCCGTTCCCAAAAGACGGTCCAAGGCAGCGTCGGCGAGCTGACCCTCATCACGCCGCGCGATCGCGATGGAACCTTCGAGCCGCAACTGATCGGCAAGCAACAGTGACGCGTGCCGGGCTTCGACGAAAAGATTCTCGCGCCGCATGCCAAGGGCATGACGACCCGCGACATCCAAGACAGTGTCGCGCAGTTTTATGGCGCCGAAGTGTCGGCGGCCTGATCTCCGGAATCATGCCCGATCTGAACGCCGAAGCGACCGCCTGGCGCACGCGGACACTGGAAAGCGTGTGGCCGATCATGTACTTCGACGGAATCGTGGTGCGTGCGCGCGGCGAGAATGGCCGCCTGGCGCAGCGTCAAACAAAGGCCCAGCACCGCATCGTGCATCTCGGTGCGCGCGGCCTTGCGCTATGTGAGCACGCAAGACAGCGTGCGAGTGGCCGCCGATCTCAAGAAGATCCATCAAGCGGCGACGATCTTGGAACCCTAGCAGGCGTTCGACGCTTTTGCTCAAGCTTGGGACGCGAAATATCCGACGATCGCCAAGGCTTGGCGCGCGAAGTGGGCCGACATCATCACGCTGTTCGACTTCCCGGCGCCGATCCGCAAGGCGATCCACACGACCAATGCGATCGAATCGGTGAACAGCGTGATCCGCAAGTTCACGCGGAACCGCAAGATCTACCCGAACGACGAATCGGACTTGAAGACCATCCACCCGCCGATCCACGGAGCGGCGAAGAAATAGACGATGCCGATCCGCAACTGGAAAGAGGCGATGAAATACTTCGCGATCATGTTCGAGGGCCGCCTGCCGAAACAGAGAAACTGACCTTCTCCCGCCCACTCGACACCGAACGTTTTATAGACCCATTTCAGCCGATGGAGTTCTTAATTGTTGCGGCAACCGCTGCATGACTGCGACGACGCCGCAAACGGATCCCGCGGTGCGACGAATAAGAGCGCGGGGGGATTTAGAATGGTCAACGTGCAATCGCTGATAGAGATACCGTCAGCATGGCGAGAATGGTCCGAACGGCCAGGAATGGCGGGAATGAGCCCACGTTGCGCCCAAACGTCGCCCAATTTCCGCAACATCTTGATCGATCGTTCGACAGCTCACCTCAAGGAACGACGCGAGACTTGCTTTCAAGACGCCCATCCTCCGATGAATGACCTCTCCATGACGGCTTTGCAGAACGCGAAAGTAATGCTGCACCTCGAAAAGTCGGGCGAAACGCTTCCTCGCTTGCTTCGCCGGATTTTCGCTTGCAATCAGTTTTCGCCACTCACTCAAATGATCATCAAGCGTTGATCCGTGCAGCGCGTCGCCCAACATGTCGCGCACAATATCGCGGCTCGGCAAGGGATACGTGTCCGGCAACGAGAACAGATTTGGCGAGCATTGTAGCTCGGCCAGCACCGTTTGCGGAATATTGCCCGACAGCAACGGTTGTTGCGGGATCGGCAAGTATGGCCCGGCGAGACCTTTCAATCGCCACCGCCGGAAAAACTCAAGGAACGGCGCACGGTATCCCCGCCACTCTTCGGCAGTTACCCGATCTCCACAAGCCACCGCAAATGGAGGAATTTGGGGCTGACTCAGCCACTCAAGTCCGCAGCGCTGTATCATGCCGGCATTTCCCGTGAGTAGCGTATCATGCTCACCGAGAAATTGCGGGTTCACCAGCAACCAACCCAAATAAGCTCTTGTCGTCACCGCAAAGACATTCGCTCGTTCCTCGCTGATTCGCAGCGAGTGATCGATTGCCGCCTGATTGATACCCCAACCCACTGCCCGCGCGTGCTCGGCCAACAGTTGCGGCGGCGTTCGCCGCCGAAGATACGGATATACAACTCCAATCCCACGCCAGAAGCCCACACGCGCCGTGTGGTCGCCGTTGACCTCTGACAGTGCATACTCCAGGTCGACGATTTCAGCACGGCGCTCGTTGACTCCGAGTTGGCGGGACACCTCGTCCCAAAGGGCGCGAGGCAATGTATAACAATAGCGGTTTCTGATCCATGAGTTCTCCGCGTATTTATTCGGCGCCATGGCATTGCTTGTCCGCGCATTGTGCGCTAGGACCGGGAAGCCGTCGTCGAGGTTTCGAGCTTCGACCGACATCCCGAGCATGGCTCTGGCATCGTCGGTGATCAAAACGCGATTCGTTCTGGTTGGTTCGCGATCAGAGTCGGGCATGACAAATCCGTTTGCCGTTCTTTCTATCGGTCTTCTTGAAAACCATGGACTTCTTTCACCATATCCGTCGAAGCGCCGACCGCCAAGAGGAATCGCCTGCTATCTGTCGTCGGCTCTTTGGCCGCGTCGACACAGGCCGGTCTAACCGGCGGTAAACTTATCGACGGGCTAGGCAAAGTAGGAGATAATGGTACGGCAGTCGACTCGGGAAAAACCGCCTCTTAAACGGACTTTCTGATAAAGCCCAAGGCAATTATGGGGCGAAGGCATTGAAGTTGACGCGATCAACGGACGGAACGAAAGCGGGGAGCGATTCACGGCCTTTTTCCCGATCCGCTTTTCGTCCGCCACGCGAGTCGACCGCGCGAAATACGATGTCGCTTGCTCGCGAATCCGCTCGTTGTTTTACCGGCATTTGGCCGAGTAGCCGTGCCATTCCCGGCGGCCACCGGGCAACTCTAGTCGATCGAGATACGATCGCTTCACCCGGCCCTGCGAGCAGGCGTCACAACCTACATGAACGAGCGTGCGGCATGTTAGAAGAATTGTCCGCATGCCGGCTAACAATGCGTAAGTTCCCGCGGCGTGCCGTCGCCGGTCCGGGACCCTGATGCTCGCTCCAGCCGATAGCTCAGGGCCCCTTCTGGTTATTATGACACGATTCATGTGAAAATTTAGCGAGTCTGTCGAACGGGCGACCGTAGGTTTGCTGCTTACGGAAGGCGCTATCGCGGTCGGAAGGCGCGTTTCGATGCGTCGGCAGTTCGCGTGGGATCACAATCATCGCGCCGCACGAAAGTGATTGCGGCTATACACGCTGAAAATGCCGCCGCCGTCCCGCCGCGTCAAGTCGCGTCGAAAACGAGAGAGACTCGGCCACTTCGATTAGCGCTAATTGAAACTCCGCCCCGGGCCGAAAAACCTCGGTCGCACTCGGTCCAAGCCTATTCGCATACAATATGAAGTGATGGTCGGCGGCCAGAGAAACTCGCTCAAGGAGACCGGTGCGCCGATTTAGTCAAAGATTTCACCCGCGCGAACTCGAGCGGCCATCCCGCCAAGATCGCGATGCAAACGGGCAAGTCATTGCCTTTTAATGGTTTGCGTCCACAATCTCCGATCAAGGTATTGTGGCGGTTCTCTTCAGAGAGCGATCCCAATACCTTGATCGCGTTGTTCGTCGCGATGCTTCGCGACAATCGGCCGCGCAACAATCGTGCTGCACCTTCCGCAGCTTTCGCGAAAGGATCATCACCATCCATGCGACATGTGAGACGCGTGGCCAGCGAGGGCATGTCGCCCGCTCCCGGATGGCCGCTCGCTCAAGCGGCTCCGTAAAAAGCATCACCCGACGTCGCCTATTCCGCGATGCCGCGCGGACGCATGATTCCGTCACTTCTCACGCCCTCGCGCGTCATGCCGTTGTCGCGCGTGATGCTCGCGGCCAAGCGGCCAATCATTTCAGAGCCGATTCGCCGGAACGTCGATCTCGACGCCGTCCCCGGGCGGGTGAACGGCGCTATTGCGGCGAGTCTTGAATTCGCTGGACATGTACGGATCGAGGTCGATTTCAGGCCGGGCCACTTTATTTTAGCCGGTGATATTCGTGGCTCTCGTTGAACAAACTTCAAAGAATCGACGGTTGGTTGAGTCCGTCGTCCGTTTCACGACGTCGGTCCTGTAAATACTCCCGAACGGTCGACATCAAATTTTTGCAAAGCTCCCCGAGAGACGACTCGCCGAGTGCATTCAGCACCTCTTGGACGAGCGGCTGGCCCAGGAATTTGTCGTCGGTCGACCAGAGATTGGCGGCCTGCATGCAAGTCCGTGCAGAGTCCATCATTTCTGGCGTGGGCTCGTCGTGCGCGACGTCGTTGCGGAGTTCGCGAACGTGGCGTCCGAGAGCGCTGTCGAACTTCGTCATCGCTTCGCTCTGAATGAAGTATTTGGCCAAGTGCGCGGCGGGACCGCCATCGCCATCGTAGACCCAGTACCAATCGACACCGTCGGCGGTCTCCTTCAGCTCGAACGGGCACTTCCGATCTTCATTGGAGCCGTCGCCTTTCCGGAGGAGCTTCTCTCCATTCGGAGCATCACCGGTCTTGACCCTGAAAAAACGGCGTTTTTTGGGATCCGAAGAGCGCTCGAAGCGCTCATTAAGATAATCCCACAGCGCCGATTCGAAGAACGCCACCGTGCCGTGGATTGCTCTCGGGATATCGCCCGCGCGAAGTGCCAGTTCGACACGCAGCGCGGCTCGCACCGCCATGCGCTGGTGGCCCAGAACCGGGAGGTCACAGTCTTTGGGTAGTGGCAGCGACGATGCGAAAAGCGCCAACCACTTGATGACATCGGTCCACTCCTGACCAGGCGCGCCCTCGAGATGGCTCACCGCTCCCCATGCGCCAGAAAGTTGCCGTTTTCGACGAGCGAGAGGGCGTGCCAGCGCGCCCGGTAGCCCGCCGCCGGGTGAAACTTCTCCTCCACGGCACGATCGTCTTGCACGGCGAAGTTCCCATCGGGCACTTCCAGCGCGGTAACCGTCGGTCCGCCGACGGCGTGTAGGCGAACCAGTTCGTTGATGAGCTCGTTGGCGGCAGCTAGACCGCCGGTCGTGGCGACGAAAACGGTGTCGTTTCTATTGAATTGCTCGACCTGCTTTCCGATAGCTTTCGAGAGCCAAGCGACGACGGTTCTCCGGACAACAGCGTCGACATCGTTCGACGGGTCTTCAAGCCGTTCGTTGCCGATCAAGAACGGCGCTCGGATCACCTCGTCGACGCCGCGATCGCGAAGGCGGCGTTCCAGGAATTCGCCCGCCCGTCGAGGGTCACTCGCATGATTTCGTATGGTCTCCAAGATGAGGGCCGACGTCGACGCCAAGTCGCCGATGCGTGAGAGAACGGCATCGAGCTTTGGCGTGCAGAGTTGCACGACTCGTTGTGGCAAGCCTTCGAATTTGATGGATTCGATCTTGTTGGCGCCCGACTGGTTCGGAACATCGGCCACGGACCAGGCACGCTCATTGATGGCGTCGTGCAACTCGCCGCAGGTTTTGCCGTCAAGTTTGTATCGCTGGTTGTCGACGACGAGTTGCACGTCTGTTTGGCCGACGGCCATGATGAGGAGTGTCGCCATGATAGTCACCCTTTCTTGTATCGGCGGTTGCGCGAGTGATTGGCGCGCAAGTTCGTGTGGTAGGTGTGGATGTTCTCGTTGCCGTCGCGATCTTTGGCACGCGGATAGTCCGCTGCGTCCGGATGGCTGCGACGATGGATGTCGCGCCACTCGTCCTGCCTCGCCGTCTTCCCGTGGTTCTTCGTCACCCAGGCGTCGAGGTCGGCCTCCGGCTTCAGCGTGGGGGTTTCGCTTGCTACATCGAGGAATAGGAGCGTCTTGGCCTCGATGCGCACGCTGCCCCAGCCAAGCGGTCGCGCGTAGCCGAGCTTCGAGCAGTAGCCGTCGGTGTGCGTGCCGCCGAGCATGCCGCCGAGCACGTCCTTGAACTGGTTGGGGCAGAGGGCGATGAGGATCGCGGCCAACTCGGGGCCTTCGAGATCGCGGAAGCGAAGCGTGAAGCGGAATTTGCGACCCGGCTTCGACGCCTCGAACGCCAGCGTGCTTCGGTCGTTTTGTCTATTGGCTTCGGAAGCATCTTCCCAGGGTTTGCCCGAATAAGCGTCCTGGCGATCGAGGTAGAACTTGCGGCCAGCGAGCTTGCCGGGCGCATCGTAACCCGTGGCGTCACCATAGGTGACGAGCGTGGCGTTGTCGGAGGGCCGCGATTTCGGGTGATACGGCTGCTTGAGATAGTGCTCGACAGCGCTTGGCCGGGGCATGCCCAGCTCCTTGAGGAAGGTCGGCTCAAGGAAGCGGTCGTTATCGCTCTCGTTCTCGCCGACGACCTCGAGGGCCGCATTGACGAAGACTCGCCCCATGAGCTGCGCGTAGTCGCCCTTGTCGATGTCCTTGCCGCCTTCGTTGTCGCCGGTGTAACCGAAGAGTCGCCGCACGGCGGAAAGTCCCAGTGGCGCGCCATCCTGGTCGTTTTCCCGCTCGGCGGCGAGCGGGAAGAGCCCGTGCCGTTCGAGCTTGCCACCGGTCTTGCGGACCGAGTCGGCATAGGCCCAGCGGTAGTAATAGTGCCAACCGAGCGAGACAATGCACTTCCTCACAGCGTCCCACTCGACCCAGACGAGATCGCCGGGTTGGAAGACCTCGTCCCGCGCGGCCTTGCGGATGCGTTGTCGGGCGGCGTCGCTGGTAATCGCCTTCGTGATGATGTCAGGATGACGCGAAGAAAAGTGGCCGTGATCAAGATCGATCAGGTGTCGCACTGTAGCGAGGTAACCCTCTTGAACGGACTGGGAGAGCGTCTCTGTTTGGGTCGGCTGGCTCGGATTGGCGGTGAGCCTTGTGTGAAGGTTGCGCTTCGAGTTGAGTTTCTGCCCCGCTCCCTGACCGCCACGGTATGCGGCGCCGTCGCCGTCATCAAAACGGTAGTAGTTCGCGTTCTGCTCGCGCCGTCTATCGTACCGAAGGTTTGTCGGCAGAAGTTCGAGCTTCGTGGGCACACGAACCCGCGTTTGGCCGTCGAGCGGCTTCATTTCGATGCCGTCATCCGGCACACGCGCGATACGCGGAATGAACTGGGCTTCCCGCGCAAACATCGCGTTCGGGCGGTACGAGTATGATCGCTCGGCAACTCGCTCCATCGGGGCGCCGAGGAGCGCGCCCAACTCATGACGCAGAAATCCCTTGAGCGAGTCGCCGGGAATGATGACGGGCCGCCTGCCCCACGGCGCGCGCAGCGGGCAGAGCACCGACTTCGAATCGATGCTCCAGCCCGCGGCCTGAACCTGCGCGTCAACAATGTGGTCTTGAACTCGGTCGATATGCTTGCGTCGGTTTTCCTCGACCTTCCGCTGATTCTTTTGCCGCTTCTGTTCGTCGGGGTCGGCGGCGTCTGCGTATATGGCGGACGCGGCCGCACGGACGAATGTACCGCATTCGTTGCGACTCACCTTTCGGAACGGAATCGTCCACGCGTGCTCACTCGCGTCGAGCGTCTGCCGCTCCCAACCGACGAGGAGCGGCGTCAGCGTCTCCAGCTCGAAACGGATCTCACCGGAGTGACGGACCGTGCAGCTCGTGCCGTCGTGCCAGATCGGCGGCGCGGTCGTCAGCTCCTTCGGATCCTTCGGAAGCGAGACGAAGCCATAGGGCTTTCGGTTCAGATCAGGGGCATGCGTCGCTGGGGCAGTGGAGCCGTCGTGTTGCTGGCTCTGGCCATCACCACCGCGCGAAGACTGGCCCTTAATACCATGTCGACGCGTTTGCTCTGTGCGTTTCGACTTTGCCGCGGTGGCGGACGCGATGGTCGTATCGCCACCGACCATCTCTTCGAGCCCCGCGCCTCCGAGCTTCGTCCGCACGTGCTCAATATGCGTCTCCTTCGTGCGCAGATGATGAATTCGGACGTGGCCGAGGTGGCGACGATGTCGAGATGGGGCATTCCGAACTGATTGCTTTTCAGTTTGTTAAAGTCTTTGGCATCGCGCGGCTTGCCGTCGAGCGTGCGAACGCGAATGCGGTGCTGCTTGTCGGGTTTGCCGGGCATCAGCGTTGCTCCTTGGTGATGGTAAAGCCGAGGATCTCGTCGCCGACGTGCCACTCGCGCAGCAGCACGCTGGCCTCGCCGGTGTTGTTCGAAGTGAAACGCTTGAAGCCGTGCAGGCGTGCGGGCGTATGAACCACGTCGGTCCGTTTCGCGTCGCCCACATTCGACAGGACTTCCTTGATAAGCACGAAGCGTGGGCCGTTCGACGTGCGCGCGGCCCGCCAGACCGCGCGCTCCGCGTAGAAAGCGACCTCATCGACCTGAAGCCTGGCGTCTTCGCTGGGCCATGTGGCGCCGAACGTGGCGGGCGGGGTGTCCAAGTCGAGGTCGATAGTCGGATCGCACCACCAGGCGACCAGCTTCTCGCCGAGCGCGGCTTTCGCGAGTCTCGCGGCCCCGCCGAGCGTGAGGGCTTCCGCGATCGTGCCGTTCGTTGTCTTCACCCAAGCCTCGGTGTCGTCTGGGCGATCGATAAAGCCATGCTGCGAGTGCGAGCTGATCGCCGTTTGCTTCTCGGGCTCTTTCGGCGGAATCCGGTCCGGCGCCTTGGTCACGTCGTCGTTGACCCACGAATTTGCTTGCCAGCGGCCCGCGCCTGCGCCGCGAGTTTTATGGCCGCCGACCAGCAGATGCCCAAGCGAGCCGAGCGCGACCTGACGATCGACGAGCTTCACGAGCGGATCGACATCCTGGATAGTCCCGCCCTCGACGACGATGCGCACCGGAAACACGCCCTGGAGCATGCGCACCGCATCTCGCTTCGAGTTTCCGTACGTGCTCGCCGAGAACTCATCCTCCGCGTGCATGTGCAGCTTCGCCGCGTACCAGCGCCTTCGGCGCGCGCGTTGCGCATCAGAATGCGGCTGCTGTGGTTCACCGTGCCGAAGGCTTGGCCCGCGGGATCGTCTGGGCCGACGTTGCCCTGCACGAGGTGCGGATCTTTCACATCGTGCCCCGCGGCGCGTTCCAATCGCGAAAACGCATGCCGCAGCGGCCCTCGCACGCTTGCGCCTGGCAGCAGCGGTCGGCCGTCCTCCATGAGGAGCGCGCGATCGGTGCCAAGTGCGTCGGGCGTGCTCGCATTCACCGCCCATGCGGGCTTGGCCCACGCGCCGTCGCCCGTGAGCTGCATGGCGCGCTCGGTGTCGTGGGGGCCGACCGCGAACATGTCGAGGCCCCACGCGGGATCATCCAGTTCGGGTTTGTATTCGCCGAAAGCGATGTTCACATCGAGCGTGCGAAAGCACCACGAGCGCGTGGGCGAGACGATGGGCGTCGCGACAGCGCTTATGTTGGGCTCGCGTGGACGCCCGGCCTCGATCCATTCTTCGTAGCTGGCCTCGTCGAAGCGGTATACCTTCAGTTCGTCGATGTGACACCAGCCCAGACCGCGGGCAACACCGCCTCCGATCCAGCAGCGCCCCTTGGCCCAGTGCTCGGCGAGCACATAACCAAGGATGCCTTCTGTCTGGCGATCTTCGTCGTCACGCTTTTCTTCCGGGATCTGCGACCAGTCGACGCGGACGCTGAGCTGCCACCTCGTGCCGGCGGGGATAACCTCGCGGTCGTGGAGCACGCCGCCCGCACGCGCGCCCGTTTTCTGACGAATGCCGACGCCGGCGCGAAGGCGTGGAACTCCAGTCGCAGTCGCATCGGCAAACTCCCATGCCGAGCGGCGCAGGGCGCCATGCTTGATGTCGTCGGAGACAGCGCGCGGCAGCGGGTCGAAGAATCGCTTGGCCATGGCGACAGCCGCGCCCTTGAGGCCGCGCCCCACGAGCGTCGGCACACCGTCGACGAGCGCGAACGGCTGGTCCGCGCTCGTCTCGCGAACCAGGCCCGATACCGAGAGCGCCGAGTCCTGAACGAGGGTGGCGGTAAAAAGCGTGAGCTTCGTGGTCATCGGGTCTCCTTCGCTTTCTCGCGCATGTCGGCGCGAAGCCAGCGGACGAAGAAACGAACGTAAAGAGCTCGTTGCTCCGGTCGCGGCGCCATGTCGTTGAGCTTGCCAAGAATCGCCCGCGCGTCCACGTGCTTCCAATTCTGGCCGCCCGCGGTGGTCGGGGTGAGGCGGCTTGTGAGCGCGGTCTCGCTGCCTCGTTCGAGATCCGCGACCAGATCGAACCACTGCGATAAACTCGGCGGCTTGCGGCCGGCATGGTCTTTCTTGTCGCTCTCCGCAAGCGACTTGTGCCGATTGAACCACGTCTTGGTCTCCGCCGCGATGACATCCTCCGCGCTGTCGGCGGCAGGCGTGTGCGCACTGCTCGCGGGAGTTTCGCCAGTTACGCCGGGAAGCAATTCATCGATACGAAAACGTCCAAAGCCCTCGTGCGTGCGTTCGCCGAGCCACTCGTTCTTCGCGGCCCGCTCCGCAAGCTTCGCAACACCGGTACCCGACACCTCGAACACGGAACCGCGTCGAATCGCCGCCGCGGGCATGCGCCATAGGCGCGAGGTTCCGTTGAAGCCGTGGACCATGACGCTGTCTTGCAGCGCCTTACCAAGCTGAACTTCATCGCCAAACAGAGCCTTGATCGCGTCTGCATCAAGTGCCGTTCTCCAGCGCAAATGCATGTCGCGCACGAGGAGATCGGAGGTCAGCGTGAGTAGTGCCTTGTCCGTGGGCATTGTCGCGGCATGAGCCTTCGACCACGCGACGTGAACCACCTCGACCGGCGCTCCCGCGCGACCGATGCGCAGCCAGCGTCGCCTTTCGAGCACGGGCCCCAGCTTCTCCGCGACCTTCTTCAGATCCTCGGGCAAACCATGAAGCTCGACGAGGAAGTGCGTCTCCTCGACGATCTGCTCGATGGCGAAGAGCGACGCGCCGGCCTGCTGGGGATCGGGCCGGCCGTTGCGTAATCGCACCCTGCGCGGGGGCTTAAACGTTGTCCACGCCTCGCTCGGACTTGCGCGGTAGACGAAGAGATCGTCCTCTGGCCGCTTGAGCTTTTCTTGCGCATCCCACGCATTGAGCCGCGTCGCCTGCGCGGTTGGCTGCGCCCACCAGGGGATCTCACTCGCCGCGCCCTTTGGCTTCTCACTCTGGACCGCGAGCGGCGCGGGCAGCACCTCCACGCACTCAAGCTTGGCCGGAGCATCCACGCCCTCAAGCCGAGCGAGGTCCGGGGGAAGCGGTAGCGCGTCACTCACCGAGACCTTCCCCGACGTGAGCAGCGAGGCGGTTTCACGATCGCCCTCGGCGATGAGCCACGCAGCGACCGCGCCGAGCAGCGCGCGACCCGGCACAAACGCGAGGCTCGGTATCAGGTTGTCGGGTGTCGCCGTCGCGGTGATGCAGAGCGGATCGCGGTTCTTGAGCAGAAGCACGAGGCGTCCCGTCCCAGTGCCCATTTTGCGCGTCGTGGTCATGATCTCCGAGAGCGTGAGTTTCACCCGACCAGCGCCCGTCGACCGGCCCCCGCCGAGCGCGTCGACCTCTTGCACGAGCCGCCGCAACATCGGCACGTCGCTCGCGGGCATTTCGACCTCGCCGGCGAGCTTGGCGCCCTTGGGCACATATTCGATGAGTCGAAGTGTGTCGTCCTTCGGCGCGCGGTTGTCGAATGCCTCGCGAGCGGTCGAGCACCAAATGTGGCTCTCGGGGTTTTCTTTCGCGTAGAGCGAAGTGAAGACGGCGCATTGTTGCTCGCCGCCAGCTCGCCCGAAGAACTTCCCGGCTTCTTTATCACCGCGAAGCCTGCGTGCGGCGTCGCGCAGCACCCCCTCGACATGCGAAGCCCAGATGACGGGGCGGTCATGGCGATCGCGTGCGATGAGCGCGTCGATGCCACCTCCTCCCGAGCCTGAGCCGAGCTGGGCATCCGAGAGGAACTCGGCGGTGAGGATATAACGTACCCACTTCTTAGGCATGGGCGTCCTCCTGCTTGGCATCGACAAGTTCAACGTTGCGACCCAGACGAGCGATCTCGGTGATCTCGACCAGATCGAGCAGCTCGGTCAACCACGGCCCGTTTTCCGCCACTCGTCGCCACGGGGTTTTCATGCCTGCTTTCTCGAGTCGTCGCTTCACATCTGGTGGCAACTCGGCGAACGCCAACTCCGAGAGCGCCTGTCCACGTGGGAGCTGATCGACGAGATAACGGAACTGCGATCGCGGCGCGCCCGCGAGTTGCTTGGCGCCGCGGACCAGCCCCTGCAACGTGTCGAGGCCGTGTCCGAGCACGTCGAGAGGCCGCTGCGAGAGCACGCGCAACTCGTTTCCGTTGCCGCCACCGCGCAGCCAGTCACGCCGACGCACGTCGATGGGATCGTCGACCCAGGCCGTGCTGTAGACGGCCCAATCAACGACCGAGACTTTTGCCGCGTCGTCTTTCAGCCCACGAACGCGTCGCTTCGCCGAGCCGACGAGTTGCTCGACGACCTCGTGCAGCCGGTGAATGGGAATGGTGTATTTGGCGAACACCGCGCCGACCCCGAGGGTCAGTTTGAAGCCAGTGCTGCCCTGCTGGAGCGACTCCAATTTCTCGCAGAGTGTGACAATGAAGGGCAGCGCGACTGCGGCCCGACTCACGAGCAAGAGGTCGTCGCCGCCGAGCATCAACGGAATAAGCGGCGCCACTTTCGTGTCAGGGCAGTTATCCCGACAATGCTTGTCGATCGCGACCCTCAACGCACGCCGCAGCAGCATTCGGTTGCGATGGAAGAATCGTGCTCGTTCGCCGTCGGTCTTGCCGGCGCCACTGCCGACACCGTTGCCATCGGCGTGGATGAGCGCGAGGTAGCCGTTGCCCACCAAATCCTCCAATTTTTTCGCGCGCCCGAGAAGTTTCAGCTTGGTCGTCGCGCCGAGCAGGCTCGCGATGTCCTTTGACTTCCAAGCTTCAGCATCCTGCGCTGCCGTGTGCCGCCGCTTGACGTCGAGCGAGACGGGAAGCCGGTCGGCGCCTTGCCCGATGATGGCAGACGCGAGGCCGCGCCCAGTCCACTCGCAGGGGGCGAACACTGGCAACTCGGTGGAGAGATGCGACTGACTCTTGGCGAGGGGCGTTCCGTCGATCGACACACGAAACCGCAACCCCGGCACGTTCGACCGCAGGCGGCAACTTGCCTCGTGGGCGAACGCCTCCGCGCCGCTCTCGAAGAGTGCCTCGAAGTGACCACCATCGCGCGCGAGGATGCCGTCCTTTGCATCGGCGGCGGGATCATCGTGGTCCTTCAGTGGATCGCTCGTGTCGGCGGCGGGGTAATCGCCGTTGCTCGCCGCCAATTTCCAGTCACGTTTCTTTTGCGCGCAAGCTGCGGCAGCGTGACGCGCAAGACGTCGCCCAGGAGCGCGTTGGCGCCGACCATCGCGCGCAGTCGGGGGACCGCGAAGAGCCAGGTTTGCACGCGTTGAAGCTCGATATGAACGCGACTCATGCGGGTCCTTTGAAAGCTCAAGCGAACTGAGTCTGCGAAGTTGCAATCGCAATGTCGAAGAGAAGTCCGGCAATATAGCCTTGGCGGATACTGAAAGCCATTCGCGGCAAGAAATAGAAATCCAATTAGTGCTCATGGCGCTCATTCCTTCAAGAAGGGGAGTCCTGCCGGCAGGCATTTACGCGAGGAATTCAGGCGAAATGGGCGCAATTCGGCGACTGCAAGAAAGCGAGGCCCGGACGCGTGCTGAACTTCTGGAGCGTGTGGCCCCCGCGAATCCAGCAAGCATCGTCGCCCAAAACTACGCCACGAACCGAGGGCGTGACGAGCGACGGCGCGCGGCCGCCGTTTCGCGGCGAAGGATACATCAATGCGGCCGCGGTCTGCTGACCGCGGATATCGTTGATGAGTAATCGCACACAAGCCCCATGTCGATTGGGGGCGGGGGAGAGTTGGCCGTCGAGCGGTGGAGTGGCGTGCGGGCTTGAGCCGGGCCGGGCGGAGCAGCCCGGGCGGAGCGACAGCCTTGACGGCGGGCCAAGCGGCGTTTGGCGGCTTCGAGTTGTTTTCTTTCGGCCTATGGAGTGGACCCCGTTTTTCCATCTAGCCCGGTGGTCCGAAAAACGGGGTCCACCACAGCCACCGGCAAGTGTCGCCGCAAAAAGAAGCGACAGTTTCGAAGTGCCGGTTGAGTGCCGATGTTACGCGCCGATGGACGTCAGCAAGCCCACGCCGAAAAATCGACCGCCCCCGATAGCTAACGGGCCGGGCACTTGCACGGGGCGACCTCGCGCATCGCGCCAGCGAATTTTTACGTGCCAACGAGCGTGGTTTTGCAGATGACTGGGCACACCATAATCCTTCGGCAGCGTCAAGCCCGGCAAAAATCCGCCTCCCCAGTCGAGCTCGGCCCGATCAGCGAGCGCGGCCGGAATGCCGCTCTGGCAAAGCGCTTTGCGGAGCAATCGCTCCGTCTTACGATCGTCGCGATCGTCGAAGCCGGGCAAGATCACCGGGGTCACGCTCGTCCATTCGCTCGAAGGCTCAAGATACCGCCTGACGATCCTGTCGCCCGCCGGGATCAGCGACAAAGCGCGCGAGCGGCGCCTGTCGATTCGTCGACCAGCTCGCTGGCGCCCAGGGCGCGGCGGGCCCAAACGACTTCAGCCGCGCCTTCATTTCCCAAGCACGTGATCAGCAAACGTCGAACCGCGCCGACCGCATGGGACTTACCGCGCCCCCGATACTCGATGCTTGGAAGCGGCAAAAAAGCGAAGCGACCCGCGCGGACCGGGCGATGCTGCTCACCGCGAGCTTCACCATGCCCGAGGACAAACCGGGCAATTTTTTCCTCCGACCAACCACCGTCTCGCGCCGCGACTTGGACCGCGTGACGAAGCATACCGACCAAGCGCAATGCCCGGCGCGGTGTGTCGAAGGCGGCGTGGCCCGAGGCATCGGGCTTCAAGAGCTGAAACGCGGCAACCGCTCGCGGCGCCACCTCGTCGGCGCGAAGGTAATGAGCTTCTTGAAACACTCGCAAGGGCGGCGGAGGAACAAACATCTCTGGACTGGGAACACGCGTGAGAAAAGCCGCGTGCCTAGACTCTAGATCGTCGAAAGTTCCAGAAACCGGCGCTCGCCGGGTGACGCCGGCGCCCGCCGATGTGGGGATCCAGCGCTCGCCTGTTAATCCATCGGTGGCATCCACGTCGAGCACCTGAGCTTCCGCCACAACCGGATCAATTCCCCAGCCGAGCACCGTCAAGCGGCGGCCGAGCAACTGCAACGTCTCGATGTAGCCGAGCATGGCGTCATCGGCCGCGGCGGGCAACGTCCAAACGAAATGAACAGGGTCCGAGCCGACACGGTATGGGCTGACCATCTTCATGGTGCGATGCGTGGCCGGATTGGCATCGCCTTGATTAGTGTAATTGCCGCGCGACCAAGCAGCGGCGACGATATCCATCGCGTTGTTAGGGACCGACAGGCAATACGGCGCTGCCGCCGACCCACGGGGCCCCACGACCAAAGGCGGCGGGAGCGTCTCAAGCCATCGCAATGGGCTGGCGGCCAGTTCGTGAAAACGTGAGCCGAAATGCCGCGCCTCCGCCGACACCAGGGCCTGGTAAACGCGCAACGGCGAAGGTGGCCATTCCGGTTCGCCGTCTTCACCGCGCCCGTGAAACGACTCGGCGAGAAACCGCACCGTGATTACGAAACAAGTTGGCATTGGATCGGGTCCTACTGCTTGGCGGCCTTCTTCTTACGTTTTGGAGCGCCTTCGCCGGTTCCGTCCAAGTCGGCGACTGCCCGTTTATTGTCGAAGTTCACCGTGCGATTGGGGCCGACGCCGAAATCTCCCGCAACCGCGGCGGCATAGGCCGTGGCGTCGTCATGGCCGAGACTTACCGGGCGTCGTTGGCCATCGACGCCCACCTCGTCGAAGGAGCGAGGCTTTTCTGGATCCAGCACCAAGATGCAGCCTTGCCGCAGATGGCATTCAGCGCGAGCGGTGAAGGCCGTCAGCGCCAGGCCGAGGATGTAGCGCTGTAGATCACGGGTTCGCTCCGGCGTGGCGGCTTTCAGCGAGCGGAGCGCCGCCAGGCCGAGAATCGCATCGCGACGGATTCCGCCGTTGGCGATCACGCCGCCGTGCGCGGCCGACGCCGGAACATGCACGAATCCTCGCTGAGCATATTCGTCGCGACGTTTCTTATCGTCGGTTGCCTCCAACAGCCCCTGCCCGATGTAATCGACCGCGGGATTGAATTGCGCGCTACGGGTGAGAGTTCGCACATTAAACGCTCGGATCGTCGAACTCACGAGCCGCTGCAATTTCGCCTGCGTGTCGCGCGAATCCCACACGCCGAACACGAGCGACGTGGGAGCGATCTTCGCCAGCGGCTCCACGTCGCCGCGCAGAGCCGACTCGAACGCCTTTCGCACGTCGGCCTGCAATTCGGTGCAACGGATAACGGCGTCGCCGGCGCGATGGCCCGCCTCCAACAAATTCACCTGCTTTTCGCCAGCTTGAATGATGATCTGCGGCACGAGCTTCTGATAGTCAGCCTTCGCGAAGAGCGGCTCGATCCGATTGGCTTGCGAGCCGACGGTGTCGATCAGGCAGACATTCTCGCCAAGATTTTCGCCGGTGCTATCGATGTTGTAGCCGCCCTTGAATGTGTCGCCCGCCGCGAACGTGGCCGGAAAGATCACGCCGTTGTCGCCGTCGACCGGCATCAGGTATTCGCGGATCACAAGCGCCGCCGGGCCACGGTCATCCAGCCAGTGATCGAAACGCGTGTCGCTCATAGTTTTTCTCCAACGGGAAAAGCAGGCAAGAAACTCTTATGTTTACGTTGTGTCGTGCGGAAGCTGCTTTCGAACCGGTAACACTGGGCGCTTCGATCCGGCAAATGTCCACACAAAGCGGGAGAGATCAGCGAAGCGGCCCTCGGCACGGACCATGTCTGGTACTCGAAGACGCGGGGCGCCTTCGTCGACCGCGGGCAGCCTCGCTGCAAGCCAATCAGGCACAGTATTTCGACGGCCGGATAAGCCGTTGTCGTCATGTTGAACGCGTCCGGCACGAAGCCGATATCCAGCGGTAGAGCGCTCGCGCCGCGCCGCGCGTCGAAGTAGAAGGGTTCGACTTTCTTATCGGGCTCCAAAGGGTCGTAGACCACCATCCCGCGGTTCAGCAGATCGGCGCTCCGCAGTTCGGGACGAGTCAATGTCTGCTTCATCGCTCGCGCAATGCGCACGGCGCATGCTGCCGGCCCAAACCTTAAGTCCTCTCAGCTCGGGCCGGTCGTCCTTCCACCAGTCGAGCGTCAGATCGATTGGCGGGCCGAGCCGAAGCGCGGAACCGTAATCGTCATTCGCATCAAGCTGCTCGATGGCCGCATTCGCCAGCGTCTCCACCAGCACCGAGAATTCTTCCGGGATACGGAGAGAAAACCCTCCGTCGTCGAACCACCCTTCCACGTTGTCTTTCGGCCAAAGTCGATCGGCCAGATCGAGCAAACCGCAGCAGGCGAAGAACTGGCCTGGGTTCGTCGGATCGGCGGCGATGCGGTAGTCGGAGTTCACGCCTTTAAGGCGAGCCGCTGGAGCCGGTTTTGTCGCGATGGCCGACACTGCGGCGACCGCCACTCGGGGAGCAACTTCGCTTTCCTCCGTTGGTCGGGCGCTAGCCCAATAGTCGGCCGTGCGCAGCAGCGATTCGAAGTAAGCTAACCCCCAGCGGCCATGCTTGCGCTGCAACCGGGCGAAACGCCGCGGAACTTCCTCGGCGATTGCTTGCTGAATCGCCGCGTCGGCTCGCGCTTCGCACTCGTCCGCCGGAAAGTGAGGCGCACCCGGCCGTGATGGGCGGCGACGCAATGGAGCAGCAAATCCCGGAATCCTTCGATGTCCGAGGTCGCCCCCGCGTTCGACCCAGTGCCGCGCTGCAAATCCAGCAGCGATCCGAACTCGTGGCGATAGCTGAATCCAATCTCCAGCCCCCTGCCGCGGCTCCCTGACTTCGCCAGAACTCGGTCTAGATCATGATTGCCGATCGAACGCTGCCAAAAACGGCGATTCTTGCCCGTGTCGTGCGACTGCCCAGCTTCCGCCAAAACCTGCTTGATTTCGCTCGGCAACTTCAGCTTTTCAGCCAAATCGGCGGCCACGCGGCTTACATCATCAAGATGGGCCTGAAGCGCGATCGGCTCTCTCGAATGCTTCGAGGCGTCTCCCTCGGGCACATTCACCCGCACGAACCAACACCACAATTGCGGAGCATCTTGTTCATCCGTCGTGCTTTCTTCGTCGAGCGTATCGTTTTCCCGCGACGAGGAAACGTCGATTGCCGCGTCATCGCTTGAGCCCTCAGATTCCTTCACGCCTACTTCGGTTTCAATCGCCTCGATCCCGGAGGCTCGCAATTCGGGCGACTCCTTAAGCTCCGGCACGCTATTCACTGGCGACGATGAATCATCGGCTTCCTGTTCGGCGCCTTTCTCGTCGTCCGGCATGCTCAAAACAAGCTGCCGCACGAGCCGACCTCTTGCCCCCAGCTTGGCCGGTGGACTGATTGCTTCCGCCCTTCGGCGGACGCGAGAACGCATGGGGCGCCCCGACTGGTCGCTCCACTGATCGGAAATGTCATATTGAACATCTGCCGTCCATGCCTTGCCGCCGTTCAAAAAGCCCGCGGAGTGCCCGAACGTGAGCCCTCCGGCTCGCGGCGGCAAAATCACGGTGCAGTCGCGTAGGTCGATTATCCATTCGCCACGACGGTCCAGCGCGACGAGTTCCATCAGCGGATACCATTGCACCGTGCCATCTCGCGCGACGACCCACGCACGAAGCGTTTCGCTCTTACCCGGCGCTTCGGCATCCAGCCGTTCGACGATCCGCTCCAACTCGGCAACCACGCGCACAGTAGCGTCGCGCAGCAACTCATGCGGCTTCAGCGGATAGTCTTCGAGCAAATCGCCGGGCGACGCGAGGGCCAATTGCTCCTCGCCAAGCAACTGCACTTCGTCTCGCCAAGCCACTTGGGTTTCCGCTCGCTTTCCGTCCTCGACGCCATGCAAATATTCCGCCACCGCCGGGCGCCCAGGCAGCGAGCCCATGATCGTGGTCATTGCCCATGCGTCGTAAAGAATGTCCGTCGCGTGCTTGATGACCGGAGTCGGCGCGAAAGCGTTCTCGATTTCCTCGCGCTCGACGTTCGCGGCGAGCGCGTCAAACGCCGCCGGGCTCGCGTCGTGGTCGAGCTTCTTAAGCAGCAGCAGCGTCAGCCGACGCCGCTCTTCCAACTCGTCTTTTTCAGATGCGAATTCCAACGGATGAACCACATCGATCTCCGCGTCCCCTAGGCCGAAGCGGTTCACTCTACCGCACCTCTGCGCCATGCTTTCGAATGTCGATAGATCGCATACCATATGGCGCGCCGAGATATTTACCCCGACCTCGCCCGCCGAAGTGCAGATGAGGTAAACTGCCTGGTTGTCCGGGCTCGGCTCGGCGCCCGGCTTGAATCGGGCAAAGATGGGATTCTCATTCGCCATGCGGTCTCGCTCCCAGCCTCGCATGGCGCCGGTCAATTGAGCAATCCGACCGTTCGTCCGATCCTTGAGTTCTTTGGAAAGTAAATCTTCCACTCGCCGCACGTCGGCGATTGTGCGCACATACACGAGCACCGCCGCGCCAGAGTCCTTATGGCGCAACGCCAGTTTTGCGATCTCTTGCGGATGCTTTTTCACGTCCGCGACGCCATGCAATTCCAGCCGTTTTTTGGCCGAAAGGCGCTTGCGAACTTCCGGATGCCGCCTATCAGCCTCGTCGAGCGAGAGCGGCTGAGAGCCGCCCCGCGGCGTGGCCGTCAGCGTCACGATTCTGAGCGGTCGCACGTCACCGGCTCGCAGTTGTTCCTTTCGAATGCCTTCGACCAGTGCTTGAAACGCCGGTTCCAAGTGAGCCTCGTCATGCACCAGCAGCACATCTTGGCCGAGCAGCCCGGCGTGCAGTGGCCGCGAACGAAAGCCGCAGCCATAGCCTTGGAACAGCAACCGGCTGCCGATCATGTCGACGGTGCCGACAATCACCGCGGGCCGCGATGGATCGATGCGCCACTCTTGGTTATCGGCCAATTGGCCGCGAAGCGTGCTCACGGCCAGCGGCGACCAATCATCCTTGCGGTCCGACCAACCGTCCAGGCACAGCGATGACAAACGTTCGCGTAGGGGGGCATCTTGCTGAATCGCATCGAGCAGCCCCGCGCCTCGTCACTGGCCTGATCGACGACCGTGCGACGGTTGACCACATACACCAGCCGCCGCGGCACCACCTCGGGCCGCTCCGCCAGGGCCGAAAGCCACAATGCAATCACGGCGGTTTTGCCGAGCCCGGTGGGAATGCGGCAGTCGGCGATCTTGTCGAACTCGCCAGCCCGCAAGTGCGCTCGAAAACGCTCCTGCCACGGAAACAAATCGGCAGGTAACAGCGAAGCCACGAATGATTGTTTAATCGATTCCACCAGCGAGCGCTCGCGAAGAGTACGGCGAAGATAAAGTCACGGCGAAAACAAAAGAATTTTGCGGGGCCGATTTTCTAACACGGATTTGTATTTTTGTACAGTGTCAGGCGAGAAGGTTTTTTAGGCTCGGCCCCCGATGTCGCAAAGTTCGCGAAAAACGCGGCGAGTGACGATAGATCGGTCAGCCCGGCGCATGCCGGACTGACCGACGCGAAGCCTACCCCAGCGGCGACGGACCGCAGCGCGCCCGAATGCCGTCGGCGATCGCTGCCCGCTCGGGACTCGCGGCAGCGGTATAATGCGCCGCGTGCCACCAGTTCCCGGGGATCGCGCTTGGGATCGATTCCTCGTACGCCCACGCCGCGGCGCGCACGTCGTCCGACCCCCGCACGTCGATCACCGTTCTTCGGCTGCTGTCCAGCACCGCCCACACCCCCGGCTCGTCACGAAACACGTCCGGAGAGGCCCACACATCGAAATCCAGTCCTCCGATCATCATCGCCATTCACGTCTCGGCCCTCGGAATGGTAATTGACGACTCGGCTTGAAGGAGCCACGATAGGCCAGAGGGCTGGGCCCATCGTGGCTCCGCCTCACCCGAGGCCCGCGCACGTCATCCTTCCAGGGCGGACATGCTGCGGGTTTCGCCACGTATAGCGAGATTGTTGCTGGTCGCGGCGCGAAAGTCAATCGTAATTTACCTTCCAACAACTAACAATCCCTTGAACAATTGACACTCATGGGGTGAGAGATTAGATTTATCGCTTACGCGGTTCGCGACCACTATCCATCCGGGAAATTCATGATTAGCGAAGCCCGCGGCCACATTGAAGTGAGGGATTGTTTGCTGTTGGCAAGCCAACGCCTTTTTTTCCGCGGTCAGCAGACCGCGGCCACATTGCACGCCCGCCCGCGGCCCCCTGCCGACGCATGGATTGGCGACGCCTCATTGCATTGCTTCCTCGCTGCCGCGGAGATCATCGGGCACGAGTTGAATTGCTGAGCCCTCGAAGTATCCTGGAACCGGATAACGAATCCATGTTCGTCCCGCACGGAGGCCCCCTTGTCGAAAACAACCAGGGACGCTTTCCATGCGAAACACCTTTCTCGTCTGCTACGACATCGCCGACGACAAACGGCTGCGCAAGGTCTTCAAGACCATGCGCGACTTCGGCGACCATCTCCAATATTCGATCTTCGAATGTCAGTTCACCGCCATCGATCTGGCCCGCTGCCGGCACGCGATCAACGAACTGATCAAACACAACGAAGATCAAGTCCTTTTCGTGGACCTGGGCCCCACCGAAGGGCGCGGCGAACGTGTGATCTCCGCGCTCGGGCTGCCCTATACCAGCATGGACGCGCCTTGCATTGTGGTGTGATCCATGCTTCAAAACGCCGCTTCGGATGAATTGCCCGACTACTTGCCGGCAAGGATGCTCAACGAATTCGTTTATTGTCCGCGATTGTTTTATTACGAATGGGTCGAAGGCGTCTTCGTTCATAATCGCGAAACGACCGAAGGCGCCCTGCGCCACGCGAAGCTCGACGCCAAGGACGACGCGCTTCCCTCGGCGCAAGAACTGGCGGCAACCCGCCAGACGATCGACCAGACGATTCACGCTCGATCCGTCACGCTGTCCAGTGATACCCATGGCCTGATCGCCAAGCTCGACCTGATCGAGGCCGACGGGGAACAGGTCACGCCGGTCGATTACAAACGAGGCTCGCCGCGCGAGGACGCCGACACCGGTGAACTCGTGGCTTGGGATCCCGAGCGAGTGCAGATCGCCGTGCAGGCGCTCGTGCTCCGCGACAATGGCTATCGCTGCGACGAGGGAGTGATCTATTTCGTCGCCACGAAACAGCGAGTGCGAGTGGCGGTCGACGAGGCGCTGGTGGCCCAGACTCTGCAAGCGCTGCGCGAAGCCCGCGACTTGGCCGCCTCGGGCACGATCCCGGCGCCACTGGTCGATAGTCCGAAGTGCCCGCGCTGCTCGCTGGTGGGCATTTGCCTGCCCGACGAAACCGTGGCCTGCCAGACCATCACCGCCCACGACCCCAGCCGGCAACGATTGCTATTCGATATCGGCGTGGCGCCGCAAGCATCGACCAAGGTTGCCGCGGAAGATCGTCAAGATATCCGCCGGCTTGTGCCTGCCCGCGACGATCTGCGTCCGTTGTACTTGAACACGCCGGGCCTGCGCGTGGGCAAATCCGGCGCGGTGCTGAAAGTGCAAGAAAAGGACAAAGTCGTTCAAGAAGTGCGCATTGGCGAGATTTGTCAGTTGAGCTTGTTCGGCAACATCCAACTTTCCACCCAAGCGTTGCAGGAGCTTTGCCAGCAAGAAGTGCCGATCGCCTACTTTTCGCAAGGCGGCTGGTTCTATGGGGTGACGCAGGGGCTGGGAGTGCGAAACATTTACCTGCGCCGCGAGCAGTTTCGCTTGGCCGACGTGCCGGCGTTTTGTCTGCGGCTGGCCAGGGCCCTGGTGGCCGGCAAGATCCGCAATCAGCGTACCATGCTCCAGCGCAACCATCTCGAACCGCCGGCCGCCGCCTTGAACATGCTCAAGAACATGCAAGACGACGCCGAACAGGCCGGTTCGCTCGAAACCCTACTGGGGATCGAAGGCAACGCGGCCCGCGCGTACTTCCAGCAGTTCGCCGGCATGATCAAAAACGACGGGCAATCCGGCAACGAACATCGGGCGAACGCCGCGTTCTCGTTCGACTTCGCCAAACGCAACCGGCGGCCACCGCGCGACCCCGTCAATGCATTGCTGTCGCTGGCTTACAGCGTGTTGGCCAAGGACTTGACGATCGTGTGCCACGCTGTCGGGTTCGATCCTTTCTTGGGGTTCTATCATCAACCGCGTTTCGGCCGAGCCGCGTTGGCGCTTGATCTCATGGAGCCGTTTCGACCGCTCATTGCCGATTCGGCCGTGCTTTCGGCAATCAATACCCGGATGGTCGCGCCCAGCGATTTCGTGCGAGCCGGCGATTCGGTGGCGTTGAAACCCGACGGCCGCAAAGCCTTCTTTCGCGCCTATGAACAGCGAATGGACACGCTGGTAACGCACCCGCTGTTCGGGTATCGTGTCAATTATCGTCGGCTGTTGGAAATCCAGGCTCGTTTGCTGGCGCGTGTGTTATCCGGCGAGTTGGGCACGTATCCGGTGTTCACGACTCGGTAGCGCGTGGGCTCCAAGTTCTTGTGAGCCGCAAGTTCTTTGGCAATTCAACTTTCAACAATTGTGACTTGCGAGCGGCGGAGTGCGACGCAAACTTCGGCCGCCGCTCGCGAGGCAAGCAGTGAAAGGAGTTAGGTGTTTTATTGGGTATGTTGAGGAGCATGACGTGCGCCGTTTCGCATCCGCCGCTCGCAAAGTCGCGCCGGAACCCAATCGCCGCCACGACTTACGAGGGCGGTCTTTCCGCGGTCAGCAGACCGCGGCCTCATTGAAGCGAGTACAAGGGGGCGACTCGTGACTGTCGTGGTCGGCTTTCCGCGGTCAGCAGACCGCGGCCTCATTGAAGCACGTTAGACACCGAGGCGCCTGCGTTCATCTCATCCTTTCCGCGGTCAGCAGACCGCGGCCTCATTGAAGCGCACCATGATATCGTCGACCGTGCCGCGTCCTTGGCTTTCCGCGGTCAGCAGACCGCGGCCTCATTGAAGCAAAAACGTCCACTGGCGGAAAATACCACAGGTGGTCCTTTCCGCGGTCAGCAGACCGCGGCCTCATTGAAGCCGGAGAAACCGTGATGGTCGACCCGTCCGACTGGTGCTTTCCGCGGTCAGCAGACCGCGGCCTCATTGAAGCGGGTACCAGCCGTGCCGTTTCTTCCCATCCACGCGGCTTTCCGCGGTCAGCAGACCGCGGCCTCATTGAAGCAAAAGCTAGAGAATTACGATTCAGCGTTGGAACGCCATCTTTCCGCGGTCAGCAGACCGCGGCCTCATTGAAGCCAAGCGCTCTCGAATCCGCTACACATAAAGCCCTCGTACTTTCCGCGGTCAGCAGACCGCGGCCTCATTGAAGCGTACAGGCTCGCGGTTCCCATGGCGCCGCGCCGCCCTTTCCGCGGTCAGCAGACCGCGGCCTCATTGAAGCTAGTTTCGGAGGCTTGTTCGCGACGACGTTGGCGTTCTTTCCGCGGTCAGCAGACCGCGGCCTCATTGAAGCCAACCATACTTTTTGCCCGCTGTGCGCCCTGTGCGCTTTCCGCGGTCAGCAGACCGCGGCCTCATTGAAGCCGTCTGCGCGAAGATGGCTCCTTTTTCCCGCTTATCCCTTTCCGCGGTCAGCAGACCGCGGCCTCATTGAAGCAAATACGCAACCAGTCCTTGCGTGATCGTCATGGGTTCTTTCCGCGGTCAGCAGACCGCGGCCTCATTGAAGCGATCCAGGGCAAGTACGGCTCGATTGGCGGCGGAAACTTTCCGCGGTCAGCAGACCGCGGCCTCATTGAAGCGCTTCTGGCTTTACCTCGGCAGCCGCATGGTTGGCCCTTTCCGCGGTCAGCAGACCGCGGCCTCATTGAAGCCCCGCCAACGCCGAACATGCCGAGGAGCTCGCCGGTCTTTCCGCGGTCAGCAGACCGCGGCCTCATTGAAGCTATATCTATGATAAGTATAAGCAATTCCCAAGACTCGGCTTTCCGCGGTCAGCAGACCGCGGCCTCATTGAAGCCGATCTTGCACGCTACGGCGTCCACGCTGGTCAGGTCTTTCCGCGGTCAGCAGACCGCGGCCTCATTGAAGCTCTGGCGGTGCTGGGTGGGCATGGGCTGACGTGGCTCCTTTCCGCGGTCAGCAGACCGCGGCCTCATTGAAGCAACGCCAACCTAGCCACGCTCACTAACGGCATCGCTCTTTCCGCGGTCAGCAGACCGCGGCCTCATTGAAGCACGAAGCCTGCGGCCTGCTTGATGAGGGTCGTGGTGCTTTCCGCGGTCAGCAGACCGCGGCCTCATTGAAGCGAATTCCGCCAGGGGCCATACGGCATGAGCCAGCCAACCTTTCCGCGGTCAGCAGACCGCGGCCTCATTGAAGCTTGGCAATCATGGTCGTCGGGATCGACGCATGGCTCTTTCCGCGGTCAGCAGACCGCGGCCTCATTGAAGCTAGACCGTCTCCCAATCACCCCGATTGACCTCGATGCCCTTTCCGCGGTCAGCAGACCGCGGCCTCATTGAAGCATTGCTCGGGCTTCGTTGAGTCCGGCGGCGTCTATTTCTTTCCGCGGTCAGCAGACCGCGGCCTCATTGAAGCCCTCGGCCGTCGCGAACTTGTAGCCGAGACGGTCGCTTTCCGCGGTCAGCAGACCGCGGCCTCATTGAAGCGCGCTGATGGTGATGGCGTGCGGCGAGAGCGAGGCCTTTCCGCGGTCAGCAGACCGCGGCCTCATTGAAGCCGACAGGTCGAGGCCCCCTTTCGGTGTCGCGCCAGACTTTCCGCGGTCAGCAGACCGCGGCCTCATTGAAGCTCTCGCATGCCTTGGTTGACCATCGCCTTCGTAGCCCTTTCCGCGGTCAGCAGACCGCGGCCTCATTGAAGCAACGATCAGATCGGAAAGATCACGGCCGGATCGGGCACTTTCCGCGGTCAGCAGACCGCGGCCTCATTGAAGCAGGCCCATCGCCTCGCCGACCAGATCGTGAAAGGCCCTTTCCGCGGTCAGCAGACCGCGGCCTCATTGAAGCTGGCGGCGTCCAGCTTGCCGACATGCGACGCGAGCTTTCCGCGGTCAGCAGACCGCGGCCTCATTGAAGCCCCGCAATTTCGTGCGCTTCACCAAGGGTCGGCCGACTTTCCGCGGTCAGCAGACCGCGGCCTCATTGAAGCGGGCATCCGGGCGATCGATGATGTCGCCCACGGTCGCTTTCCGCGGTCAGCAGACCGCGGCCTCATTGAAGCTTAGAGGAATTCCTCGGCAAATGAAGCTCGCGTCATTCTTTCCGCGGTCAGCAGACCGCGGCCTCATTGAAGCCCGTTTCCCGGTTCTGTTTCTCCCATTGAGTGCCGTACTTTCCGCGGTCAGCAGACCGCGGCCTCATTGAAGCGCTCCATCTCCGGTGGTCCCGAGGGACTTGCCGGCGCTTTCCGCGGTCAGCAGACCGCGGCCTCATTGAAGCGCTTGCTCGCCATCCTTCGCCGCGAGGTAGACCTTCTTTCCGCGGTCAGCAGACCGCGGCCTCATTGAAGCCACACGCTGGCCTTCGACAGAGAACTTATCATTGGCCTTTCCGCGGTCAGCAGACCGCGGCCTCATTGAAGCCTCGGGTGGCTCGTCGCGAATGCGAGCGTGGCTCAGCTTTCCGCGGTCAGCAGACCGCGGCCTCATTGAAGCGATCAAACATATCTTGCCAGTGACGGCCCTGCCCGGCTTTCCGCGGTCAGCAGACCGCGGCCTCATTGAAGCTCCTGCCCTGCCAAGGGCAACCTGCCAGCTTCGGGCCGCTTTCCGCGGTCAGCAGACCGCGGCCTCATTGAAGCTTTTCTCGTAGTCGCGCAGGCCAGCCGTCGCGGCGCCCTTTCCGCGGTCAGCAGACCGCGGCCTCATTGAAGCTCGACGCTTCGCGGAGCTTAGTGCTGGTGCGACCGGCTTTCCGCGGTCAGCAGACCGCGGCCTCATTGAAGCGCGCCGACCGACTGGATTCACATCGGCGGCTGGACGACTTTCCGCGGTCAGCAGACCGCGGCCTCATTGAAGCGCCAGGAGCGCCTTCACGAGCGCAAGCAGGCCGCCGCCGCTTTCCGCGGTCAGCAGACCGCGGCCTCATTGAAGCACCCCCTGCTGGCCCGGCAGGCTAATCTCGGGCAGCTTTCCGCGGTCAGCAGACCGCGGCCTCATTGAAGCAAAAGAAAGGTCATCTCCATGATCGCTCCATCAAATCTTTCCGCGGTCAGCAGACCGCGGCCTCATTGAAGCCGGCGAGAACTTTTTTTCACGAGCGAAGCCTGTATCCTTTCCGCGGTCAGCAGACCGCGGCCTCATTGAAGCCTTCGATCGATTATCGGCGGCGTTCGGCGTTGCTGCTTTCCGCGGTCAGCAGACCGCGGCCTCATTGAAGCGTAGCGGAAAAATGTGTGGCAGACCCAGGCAGGACCTTTCCGCGGTCAGCAGACCGCGGCCTCATTGAAGCGTTGATCTACACGTTGACCGATCCACGCACGAATCCTTTCCGCGGTCAGCAGACCGCGGCCTCATTGAAGCGCGACGTATTTATCGACATCGTTGATGGTCTCCGTCTTTCCGCGGTCAGCAGACCGCGGCCTCATTGAAGCGGTGAGCATGTGAATCCCTTTTCGCGCCGCGGCGGACTTTCCGCGGTCAGCAGACCGCGGCCTCATTGAAGCCGTGGCTTCGACACGCAAAAAGTGGGCGCCGTCGTGGCCTTTCCGCGGTCAGCAGACCGCGGCCTCATTGAAGCGGTGTTTCGATCATAGTCCCCGCTGGAACGCATTCCTTTCCGCGGTCAGCAGACCGCGGCCTCATTGAAGCTCAGTGGTGGCTGATGGGCTGGCCGCATCCGCGGACCTTTCCGCGGTCAGCAGACCGCGGCCTCATTGAAGCTGGACGGTCAACACGTCGCTTTGCGCCGCGACTTGGCCTTTCCGCGGTCAGCAGACCGCGGCCTCATTGAAGCCTGCTTCTGCGGGCGCTGTTTGTTCTCGATCCATTCGCTTTCCGCGGTCAGCAGACCGCGGCCTCATTGAAGCCTCGACGGCGACCCCGGTCTTTTCGGCCGTGAGCGTGCTTTCCGCGGTCAGCAGACCGCGGCCTCATTGAAGCGCGACGCGCTGCGGCGGATTCGGCGAGTTCTTGCGCCTTTCCGCGGTCAGCAGACCGCGGCCTCATTGAAGCGCGCGATGCTCGTCGAACAGCCGCAACGTGTTGTTCTTTCCGCGGTCAGCAGACCGCGGCCTCATTGAAGCGCACGGGCACGCTGCTCGCTCGCGCGGCCACCGCGACCTTTCCGCGGTCAGCAGACCGCGGCCTCATTGAAGCGCGGTGCTCGGCGACTTCAACTACTACTACATCGCCCTTTCCGCGGTCAGCAGACCGCGGCCTCATTGAAGCGCCGAGCGAGCGAGATCGTTCTGTGACTGCTACCAGCGACTTTCCGCGGTCAGCAGACCGCGGCCTCATTGAAGCGCTGCAGGGATTGCCGCAAAGATTTTTCCTATAAGCTTTCCGCGGTCAGCAGACCGCGGCCTCATTGAAGCGGTGTCGTCGCCGGGCTCGCGTGGAGGTGGTCCCGGGCTTTCCGCGGTCAGCAGACCGCGGCCTCATTGAAGCCCGCGATTCCGAAGCGGCTCGGCGATGGCGCGGCGACTTTCCGCGGTCAGCAGACCGCGGCCTCATTGAAGCGCAGTTCCGCGATTTGCTTCAGTCTCGCTTCGTACCTTTCCGCGGTCAGCAGACCGCGGCCTCATTGAAGCCGCTCGATCAGTCGGAATTCTCGAAGGGCATCAAGGCTTTCCGCGGTCAGCAGACCGCGGCCTCATTGAAGCTTGCAATTGGCTATCGACCAGACGGCGACGAACCACCTTTCCGCGGTCAGCAGACCGCGGCCTCATTGAAGCATTGCCTCAATTCGGCAACTATATCGACGCGGCCAGGACTTTCCGCGGTCAGCAGACCGCGGCCTCATTGAAGCTCGCTGGCCAAGATCAACATCGCTGGTGGCACTCAGCCTTTCCGCGGTCAGCAGACCGCGGCCTCATTGAAGCCTTGAGGGCTTCGACGAGACGAGCATCGGCGTGGTTCTTTCCGCGGTCAGCAGACCGCGGCCTCATTGAAGCCGAACTGGCTTTTACGCCCAGTCCGTTCGTCGCACGGCTTTCCGCGGTCAGCAGACCGCGGCCTCATTGAAGCAAAGCGCCTCGGCGGCCAGCTCCTCCGGCGTGAATTCTTTCCGCGGTCAGCAGACCGCGGCCTCATTGAAGCCGTCGATCGGGCGATTGCCTCGGACGGGCGATGTCCTTTCCGCGGTCAGCAGACCGCGGCCTCATTGAAGCTATTTTTTTGATATCACCGCAAGCTCCGGCGGATTTCCTTTCCGCGGTCAGCAGACCGCGGCCTCATTGAAGCATTGGGTTTGGTCACTTCGGTTCCTTTCCCATGATCTTTCCGCGGTCAGCAGACCGCGGCCTCATTGAAGCGCAACGCGGTCGCGCCCGGCAAGCTCAAGGCGCTGCTGCTTTCCGCGGTCAGCAGACCGCGGCCTCATTGAAGCAACCGCGTCGAAAATCGCGCTGAAATCATCGTTGCCCTTTCCGCGGTCAGCAGACCGCGGCCTCATTGAAGCCTCGACTCGCGTCTTGCGTCCACTATGCCGCACGGTGCTTTCCGCGGTCAGCAGACCGCGGCCTCATTGAAGCAGTTCGTGGTGACGGTCGGCGGCTCGGGCGGCGCACCTTTCCGCGGTCAGCAGACCGCGGCCTCATTGAAGCCCGTTTTCCCAGTATTGGCCCTTCACAAGCTCGTCGCTTTCCGCGGTCAGCAGACCGCGGCCTCATTGAAGCCCGCTCGCGATGAAATCGTGTGCGATCGACGCGCATCTTTCCGCGGTCAGCAGACCGCGGCCTCATTGAAGCATCTCCTTGCGGAGTAAGGACTTATTGGTTGCAGATTCTTTCCGCGGTCAGCAGACCGCGGCCTCATTGAAGCACTGCGGTTGCCGAACAGTCCGCCGCTCCGCACGGCCTTTCCGCGGTCAGCAGACCGCGGCCTCATTGAAGCAACGCCGCCCACTTCGCGGCAGCGCCTTGCGCCGAACTTTCCGCGGTCAGCAGACCGCGGCCTCATTGAAGCTTTGTTTGTTACTCGGTGTTTGCGACGCTGCGCGTGCTTTCCGCGGTCAGCAGACCGCGGCCTCATTGAAGCTCGATCGCCCATTCGCGAACCAAGTCCGCTATCGACCTTTCCGCGGTCAGCAGACCGCGGCCTCATTGAAGCGTTCATGGGCGCAACCGGCAACGACGGCAGCGCGACCGCTTTCCGCGGTCAGCAGACCGCGGCCTCATTGAAGCGCATCTTTCCCTCGGGAGTGGCCCACGCATGATCGTCTTTCCGCGGTCAGCAGACCGCGGCCTCATTGAAGCTTCACTAGCTGGAGATTACTCGTTGTCCATTGATGGCCTTTCCGCGGTCAGCAGACCGCGGCCTCATTGAAGCTCTAGTAGGGGTTTGCGGTCCGTCTTTTGGTTCCGGCCTTTCCGCGGTCAGCAGACCGCGGCCTCATTGAAGCATGTCTTTGAATTCGTGCTTGAACCGCAGCCGATAACCTTTCCGCGGTCAGCAGACCGCGGCCTCATTGAAGCCGATCGATTGGAGCGGCACTCCGACCATCGCGAAGACTTTCCGCGGTCAGCAGACCGCGGCCTCATTGAAGCTCCAAGTGCTTCGCCGCGATTCATGAGGGCCGACCGCTTTCCGCGGTCAGCAGACCGCGGCCTCATTGAAGCCCGATTACCTCGCGCGCCATCGCGGCGAAGACAATGCTTTCCGCGGTCAGCAGACCGCGGCCTCATTGAAGCCCGACGTAGCAATCGAGCAAGTGGTTATCGGGCGAGCTTTCCGCGGTCAGCAGACCGCGGCCTCATTGAAGCATTGGAGGGAAACGCAGCTTATAAGTTCTCGACCGTCCTTTCCGCGGTCAGCAGACCGCGGCCTCATTGAAGCGGGGAAAACTTCGCTCGACCAAACCTTGTCAAGCGCCTTTCCGCGGTCAGCAGGCCGCGGCCTCATTGAAGCGGTCATGCGCAACATCGCTCACAGGTTCCGGCTACGATCTTTCCGCGGTCAGCAGACCGCGGCCTCATTGAAGCTCGGTTTCGAGGTAACCGAATGTGACCGTGGCGCCACTTTCCGCGGTCAGCAGACCGCGGCCTCATTGAAGCTTAGGCGCGCAGTGGCCGACGGCTCGCCGGTCGTGCGGCTTTCCGCGGTCAGCAGACCGCGGCCTCATTGAAGCCGCGACCTACAACCCGCGATCGATCGATCCGCATGCCTTTCCGCGGTCAGCAGACCGCGGCCTCATTGAAGCCCCGAACAGGGTGGCAGCACTTATTTAGCCAAGTACACCTTTCCGCGGTCAGCAGACCGCGGCCTCATTGAAGCGACAAGATCATATCCCTTAATGCGCACCAAGAGGCCTTTCCGCGGTCAGCAGACCGCGGCCTCATTGAAGCAAACCTAAATTTTCGGTGGAAGGCCGACGTTCGGCAATCTTTCCGCGGTCAGCAGACCGCGGCCTCATTGAAGCACGCCATCTTCGTCTACCGAGCAGTACCATTCGCCCACTTTCCGCGGTCAGCAGACCGCGGCCTCATTGAAGCAGAATCGCCTTGAGCTCGGTGTGCTGATGGCCGGCGTCTTTCCGCGGTCAGCAGACCGCGGCCTCATTGAAGCATTATTTGTGTGTACGTTGCCAATTCCTGCCGCTTTCTTTCCGCGGTCAGCAGACCGCGGCCTCATTGAAGCATATAATTCGCGACGCGCCCGGGCCAGCTTCCACCGCTTTCCGCGGTCAGCAGACCGCGGCCTCATTGAAGCTCGATGGACAGCGACTGTGTACTCGGTGCCGGGGACCTTTCCGCGGTCAGCAGACCGCGGCCTCATTGAAGCGTCACGCCTGATAGTGGGGCGTCGGATGCAGGCTTCCTTTCCGCGGTCAGCAGACCGCGGCCTCATTGAAGCCGAACTGAACTGGCTTGTTTTTGCCGAAAAGCGACTCTTTCCGCGGTCAGCAGACCGCGGCCTCATTGAAGCAACGTGTCTTGGTTGATGCAGTTGGTGTAGCCCTGCTTTCCGCGGTCAGCAGACCGCGGCCTCATTGAAGCGCGGCCCGACCACACGATCGCTTCGGTGGTAAGCGACTTTCCGCGGTCAGCAGACCGCGGCCTCATTGAAGCCTCGGACGTTGACACGTTGCCCCCAATGGGTTCATCGCCCTTTCCGCGGTCAGCAGACCGCGGCCTCATTGAAGCCGCCGTCCTCGTCAGTTTCATAATCGAGCGCGAGGGCGCTTTCCGCGGTCAGCAGACCGCGGCCTCATTGAAGCCCGCCGAGTTGTACATCTTTTGTAGGTCTACTTCGGGCTTTCCGCGGTCAGCAGACCGCGGCCTCATTGAAGCCTAAGTATCTAGCGAGATACCGTCAATGGTTAGAGGGGCTTTCCGCGGTCAGCAGACCGCGGCCTCATTGAAGCAACTTACTCCAATCACAGTGATCCGCGAACTGCTCCTTTCCGCGGTCAGCAGACCGCGGCCTCATTGAAGCGAGTACAAATCGGACCGGATTGAGACTGTGCGCAGCGCTTTCCGCGGTCAGCAGACCGCGGCCTCATTGAAGCGGCGTCGGTCGCGTGCCGAGGCGCTGGGTCGCAGTCTTTCCGCGGTCAGCAGACCGCGGCCTCATTGAAGCGAGTTGGTCACGATGTTGGCCGCGAGCTGGGCCCGCCTTTCCGCGGTCAGCAGACCGCGGCCTCATTGAAGCTGGTTCGATTTGCTCGTCGCGCGCGAATCGCTCCCCCTTTCCGCGGTCAGCAGACCGCGGCCTCATTGAAGCCGAATTGGCGGGATCATTCGTATCGCAATCGTGTGACTTTCCGCGGTCAGCAGACCGCGGCCTCATTGAAGCCCCGACAACGCCGAACATGCCGAGGCGCTCGCCGGTCCTTTCCGCGGTCAGCAGACCGCGGCCTCATTGAAGCTACGCGCGGTTCGTCGAATACGGCACCGTCCATGCGCTTTCCGCGGTCAGCAGACCGCGGCCTCATTGAAGCTCGGCGCCATCCCACTTCGTGACCCATTCGCCTTCCTTTCCGCGGTCAGCAGACCGCGGCCTCATTGAAGCATCAGGTCATTTTCGACTGCGGCGTGAATGGCTTTACCTTTCCGCGGTCAGCAGACCGCGGCCTCATTGAAGCCGCGAAATCCCTCTGTACTGCGCGCCTCGGCCGCCAGCTTTCCGCGGTCAGCAGACCGCGGCCTCATTGAAGCCGCCGCATCTCTCGCACGTCGCAGGCCAAGTGCCTCTTTCCGCGGTCAGCAGACCGCGGCCTCATTGAAGCAGCAGTTCGCCGATCAAGTCGTCGGGATGCCATCGCCTTTCCGCGGTCAGCAGACCGCGGCCTCATTGAAGCCGCCGCATCTCTCGCACGTCGCAGGCCAAGTGCCTCTTTCCGCGGTCAGCAGACCGCGGCCTCATTGAAGCATCTCGATGACACGTCTGGAGAGAGGCCGCGAACGATCCTTTCCGCGGTCAGCAGACCGCGGCCTCATTGAAGCGAGCATGATTTCATCAGGGCAAAAGCGACACTCGCCTTTCCGCGGTCAGCAGACCGCGGCCTCATTGAAGCGTGACTCCGCCGTGAATCTCGGCCACGTCGGAAATGCCTTTCCGCGGTCAGCAGACCGCGGCCTCATTGAAGCCGGAATGCCCTGGCGATTGATTGCGGCCAGATCGTGTCTTTCCGCGGTCAGCAGACCGCGGCCTCATTGAAGCGCGCTCGATCCGGGCACGTACTACCGCTGGTGCTCGCTTTCCGCGGTCAGCAGACCGCGGCCTCATTGAAGCGAGCTTGCTCCAGTCACAGTGATCAGCGAATTGTTCCTTTCCGCGGTCAGCAGACCGCGGCCTCATTGAAGCCACTTCTCGGGCTGCCGCCACATCGAGGCCGAAGCCACTTTCCGCGGTCAGCAGACCGCGGCCTCATTGAAGCCGTGGCGTGGAGGCATCTGCACGATCAGCCGCTTAATCTTTCCGCGGTCAGCAGACCGCGGCCTCATTGAAGCCCGAGAGTCCCTTCGTGAAGTTCGCCGAGAGCCAACACTTTCCGCGGTCAGCAGACCGCGGCCTCATTGAAGCCGATGGGCCGTGGGAAATCCCCGTCGTCGGTCGAGGCTTTCCGCGGTCAGCAGACCGCGGCCTCATTGAAGCTACGCCCAGTCCGTTCGTCGCACGGAACACGGCTCGGCTTTCCGCGGTCAGCAGACCGCGGCCTCATTGAAGCTGTTCTCGCGATCTACTTCTCGCCTCGCTCGAAACAGCTTTCCGCGGTCAGCAGACCGCGGCCTCATTGAAGCAAATTCGATGTTCGATTGCACGGCGGCCGCCGCCACGCTTTCCGCGGTCAGCAGACCGCGGCCTCATTGAAGCACTTGCTCATCAGCCGAAGTCGATTTTGTCTCCGATCTTTCCGCGGTCAGCAGACCGCGGCCTCATTGAAGCGATCATCAACGTCTGGGTCGCTAGCCGGGCGGCATCTTTCCGCGGTCAGCAGACCGCGGCCTCATTGAAGCCCATTGCCCCCCTCACTCTTGGCTACGGCGTCAGCGCTTTCCGCGGTCAGCAGACCGCGGCCTCATTGAAGCCCGATCCTCAACGGGATCAAGACTCAGACGCGGCGGCCTTTCCGCAGTCAGCAGACCGCGGCCTCATTGAAGCTTGACGGCGACGGGCGGCTCCGGCAAAACCTATCTGCTTTCCGCGGTCAGCAGACCGCGGCCTCATTGAAGCCACGGCCGTGATGGCTGCCCGCCGCGCGCCGTCGGTGGCTTTCCGCGGTCAGCAGACTGCGGCCTCATTGAAGCGTACACCCACGTAGCCGATTCAGGGGTTGACGCGGCTTTCCGCGGTCAGCAGACCGCGGCCTCATTGAAGCTCTAGTAGGGGTTTGCGGTCCGTCTTTTGGTTCCGGCCTTTCCGCGGTCAGCAGACCGCGGCCTCATTGAAGCCTGGATCATTTCCAAACGCCGCGACGATGATCTCGGCCGCCCGCCTTTCCGCGGTCAGCAGACCGCCGCCTCATTGAAGCCGATCGACCGGGTTCCGCATCCCGGCCGAGCGCACCCTTTCCGCGGTCAGCAGACCGCGGCCTCATTGAAGCCCCCAGTTCTTCCTCGAACGCCTCGACGAATCCGATGTCGCTTTCCGCGGTCAGCAGACCGCGGCCTCATTGAAGCGATTGACGAGCCATCCCCCACGATCACGACCAGCGGACTTTCCGCAGTCAGCAGACCGCGGCCTCATTGAAGCTTTCAACATCTTCCGAGGAACACGTCTTGAGCACCCCTTTCCGCGGTCAGCAGACCGCGGCCCCATTGTAGCCCGCAGTGGATATCTTGAATGACAGGCCCCTTGGACTTTCCGCGGTCAGCAGACCGCGGCCCCATTGAAGCCGATGGATCGTGCGGCGGGCGGCGGTGTTCTCTACCTTTCCGCGGTCAGCAGACCTCGGCCCCATTGAAGCCAATCAACGCCTCGGCATAGTTCGCCATTTCCGAATTCTTTCCGCGGTCAGCAGACCGCGGCCCCAGTGAAGCTCAAACTATTCCGGCCATGGCGAACCGCTGGCAAGCGGCGCGAACCCCGTCGCAGACGCAATTGCTTCGTTGTCGAGCGCGTCGGGCTCCCGATTGTCCCGATAACCAGCACCGAAGCCAGTCGCAGACGCAATTGCTTCGTTGTCGAGCGCGTCGAACGCGTCCGTATTGTCCGTGCCGAGCGCACTGCCGAGGCTGGCGATGTCGGACGTAACCACGGATTGTATCGTTCCGTTTTCCGACGATTGAAACGCGCTCGTGTTTCCCACGGAGATGATGATCGCGTTGTCGTTGTCCGTGGCGGCTTGCGTAACGATCGGCGAGACGGCGGCGAGGGCGGCGGCGTTGTAATCCTGCTGGGCGTCGTCGATGGCGCCCCAGTAACCGGCGTAGTAGTCGTTCGAGTCGCCCGCGGCGAGTTCGGTGTCGTACTTCTGGTTGACCAGCGCGACCGCGGTTTCATAGCCCACGGCGGCGGTGGCGGCGGCGGTGACATAGTTGAATTCATCGTTCGCGAGATTCGTGGCGAACGTGAGTTGGTTCGCGTCGTCGGACAATGTTTGGGTGAGCAGCGAACCATCGATGCTGGTGGCGAGATTGTAGTCGTCGAGCGCGATCGTGTCGGCCGCGGTCTCGTTGGCGCCGATCGCGCCGCGGGTGAGCGTGGCGTCTTGTCCGGTGGGAGACGTGATCGCGGCGATAACACCATCGAGCGCGTGCGACTGTTGGTCCAAGAACGTGGCGAGGCTTGTTTCGCTGGCGGGCGCCGCGCCGATCAGCGAGTCGAGTTGCGAATCGGCGTTTGTTTGCGCCGTCGCCATGAACGAAGTTTCATCGTTCAAATAGGCTGTCGCGTCGTTTGCTTCGAGCGTGTCTTCCTCGGTGGCCAGCGTGTAACCGTAGCTTGCATTGTTATTGGCGTCGCTCTCGTTCGCGCGCGCGTCGACGTCGGCGTACGCCTTGGCGTCGGTGGCGAGCGAGATCGATTGGGCGGTGGCGGCGGCTTGCAGCGCGATCGCGTTGTTCGCGTCGGCGGTCGCGGCCCCGCTGGTCCAAACCACGTCGGCCGAGCCTTGCGTCGAGATCAAGTTCTGGTAGTTCGAACCGAGCGACGCTTGATACGCGTCGTAGGCGTCTTGCTGGCTTTGGCCGGTGTAATCCGATTGGTCCGTGGCCAGCGCGGCCTGATACAGCGCATCGGCTTGAATGTTCGCCAGGGCATATCCATCCACCGCCGGGACCATCGTGGTCATGTACGTCGCGTCGTTTTGGGCCAGGGCCACGGATTGCGCGTCGTACGCGGCGTCGATGGCCGTGTCGTCGGCGCTCGCCGCCGTGGAATCGTTCACCTGCTGGACTTGCGCGGCGGAGTTGTCGGCGAGCGCCCAGGCGTAGGCGGCGGTCGCTTCGTTGTCGAGCTCGGCTTTGATGTCCGCCGCCGTTTGATCCGCCAGGGTTTGATCGGCGAGGGCGTCGTTCGTTTGATCGGTCACGAAGGCGGCCGACGTGTCGCTCGTCCAGTTGGCCTGCGCCTGATAATACTGGGCGGCGAAGCTCGACCAGGGCGTGTCTTGCGCGAGGGCGGTGGCCGACAATTGCCCGGCGGCGACGTTGGCGACCGCCACTTGATACCCGGCGTCGGCGCCCGCGTCGCTGGCCGCTTGCGTCTCGTTCGCCGCGTCGGCCGACTGGGTATAGGTCAGGTTGGCCGCGTCGAGCGCCGTCGTGTTGTCGAGCAGCGCCAGGGCGTCGGCGTTCGAGTCGGTGAGCTGGGCGGCGGCGTCGAGCACGGCTTGGCCGGTCGTGGGATCGTTGGCGATCGTGTTTTCGGCGGCGTCGAACGTGGCGTCGGCCGTTTGCTGGGCCTGGGCGAAGGAGACGATCGCGCCGGTTTCGGCCGCGGCGAGCGAGACATCGGCGGTCGTGAGGTCGCTCGCTTGCGTGCCCGCGGCGGCGCCGATCGCCGTGATCCGCGCGGCGTTCAGCGAGGCGAGGTCGGAATTGGTAGTCTGCCAATCGCCGTTGTACGTGCTTTGAAGCGACGCCGCGCCATAGGCGTAATCGGCCTGCGCCTGGGCCACGGCCGAATCGTCCAAGTCTTGCTCGACGGTCGTCGCCTCGGCTCGAACCGCCTCGGCCACCAGGGCCACCGTGTTTTCGGCATACCGCGCGTCGGCCATCGTCTGGGCCTGGGTGAGCGCGGCATCGCGCCGGCGGTGTCGGCCGAATACTGGTCGGCGTCTTCCGTGAGCGCCAGTGTCTCGTCGGCCGCCGCCGTGAGCGAGGCCAGCGTCAGGTTCGCCGCGTTCGTGGAAGCGGCCAGCGTGGTGGCGGCGCTGGCCAGACTGGTGGCGTTGTCAAACGCGTCGTCCGCCAAAGCCACCGCGTACGCCGCCGTGGCCGACTGCATCGGGTCCGTAATACCGGCGGACCACTCGGTGAGCGTGGTCACATAGTCGCCAGCCTGACCGGTGGCGTAGGCGTTTTCGGCCGCGGTCGAATCGGTCTCGTAATCGGCCGCGGCTTGGGCGTCGCCCATCGTGGGATCGGTCGGCGAGGTCGGGTCGCCCATGATTTGCGTATAGCCGGCGCTGGCGTAGGCGTCGGCGTCGGCCTTGTCGTCGGAGGCCAGGGCCAGGTCTTGGTTGTAGGCGGCGGTGGCCAGCGCGGATTCGAAGGTCTTGACTTCGCCCGCCATGGCGACGGCGAAGATCGAATCCGCCCGCTCGTCGCCGCCGGCCTGAGTGTCGCCCGACGACTGAAGCGTGCCGGCTTCGGCGACTTGGGCCGTGCTGATCGCGGAGGCGCAGGCCACGATCGCGGCGGCGATGGTTTCATTGGCGGCCGTGGCGGCCTGGGTGTCGGAAGTGTTCAGGGCGTTCCAAGCGTCTTGGGAATAACCGGCGGACTGATAAGTGAAAAAATTACTCGCCTGGGCGTCTTCGAGCGTCTGGCTGCTCTGGGCCTGCGAGGCGCTCAGCCCGGCGTCGGCGCCGGCCACCGCCTCGTCGTACGTATAAGTCGCGCCGACGGTGGCCGAGAGCTGCGTCCGGGCCGCCGAAAAATAGGATTCGACCCGCGTCTCGTCCTCGCCGGCGATGTTTTCGGTCATCGTCGCGGCGGCGGCGGCCTGCGACACGGCATAGAGCTTGTCTTGGAGCGCGCCGCCCAAGCCCGACGTCTCGTCGGCCTGGGCGGTGCTGGCGGCGTAAGCGAGATCGTCGGAGTTGTCGGCGAGGATTTGCGTTTGCTCGGCCTCGGCCGAGGAGACCACGAAGCTCGTCCAATCCGGAGAATCCGTCGTGTCGCCGGCGGCCCAAGTCTGAAGCGCCGCGACATATTCGCCGATGGCGGCGGCTGTCGCGTTCAACTTGCCGTCGCGTTCAAGATTTACGGTATTCACTCAGATCGGGGATGCCTTGGTTTCGGGCGACTTCCTCGAAGAGGGGAATTCCGTATTCCTGGAACTTCCGCAAAGCGTCGTCCACCAACGGCGCGATCCGCGGAATCACGATGTCGACGTCCGGCGGAGGATCGTATTTAAAGTCCTCGCGGCGGAGCATCGCCGCGAAACGAATTTTTTGGGCTTCGGCCATCTCGGGCGCGGCGTCCCATACAGGTTCGTCGCCAAACCGCTTCCATAATTTACCAAGCCGTTCGCGCCCCCGCGGAGCTTGCATGTTTGGCCATTCTACAACATGCCAGGGAAATTCGCCATCCGTCGTCCATGCGATTTCGAGCACGAACGAATCTTCATTAGGAAAAGGCTGAATCCCCAGATAGAACACAAGGCCGGCCGCGATCCGCCACTCCCAAATACGGAGCACGCTGCCGCGAGGAAGCTTCAGGAACCTGAATCCCGGAAAACGCTTCTCGAATTCTTTCCGAAAAGTCTTGTTAAGATGTTTGCGAACGGGAGATCTCATTGGAACATCCTAATTAAGCCCCAACGCGGCCGCCGCCGCTAAACAATGCTAATCGGGATTGCCGTCTCCACGAATTAACGTTTCGGGATCAACAACAAGCGATTCGCGTTTTTGTTCGAATTCTACATTTAATGTATCATTGTTTTCTTCGGCTTCGGACAAATCGATTGCTGAACAGTCGATATTCGGGTACAGAACTTCCCAAAGAATCGCAAAAAATCGAACAACATTAGTCGGTTCGGGCATATCCAGATCTTGTTCCGATGCGAGAACACGATCAAGCGTTTCCGGACGATGTATATAATAGGCCAGCGATAACTGCAACCGACTGCGATAAACTTGAGCCCACCGAGCGATATATGGGCGAATGCGCTCGCGAAATAACGTCCGCAGTTGCGACTCGTCGTCGGGGTCAATGGTTATCTCGTCTTGAAGAACTGCGATCGTAAGCGGTGTAAGCGCCGCATTGAGCAAATAAAAGTTTACTTGGCACATGTCGAAACATTACCTAAGTTTAGGATAAATAGTGATTAATTGTCCGAATTTATTGAACACCGCAACTACCTTTGTCGTCGTCGTAAGCACGGTTGAGTTTTTGATATATCCTTCGCCGATAATCTTGAGCATGTTGATTTCTATTTTGTTTTCGGTCCCGCCGGCGGCTTTGTAAGCCGCAGTTGCTTTTGGGACCGCGTTCTGCATATCGACATAGCTTATGAATCGCGATGCGTCATTCTTAACCAATCTTCCCGCCCTGTTAGGTAGTCCGACATTCGCGCGACGGCGCAAGTCATCTAAGGTTACCATGGGGCTATGCTTGGTCAGGAAATGCCCGTTTGGAATTGCTCCCTGCAATTCCGTCAGCGCTTTTTGAGCGGTAACTTCCGCCTGTTCGGCTGCCACGGCGGCGGCGTCGGCCTCGGCTCGGGCGAGCGCGCTTTCGGCGCGCTGCGCGTTTAATTCGACTTGCCGCGCCTTCTTCGCGGTGAAGAATTTCTTGACGACTCCGGCGGCTTCCTGCACCTTGCCGAGGCTCGCCGCGTCGCCGGCGATCGTCATCAACACCATACCAACGGTCAGTTGAGACGCATAGTGCGGGTCGTCGTGCATGCGCGCGAGCATCCCCGCCGTCGCGCCGCCCGGCATCAACTCGGCGCCGAGGATCACAAGTTCCCCGGCGTCGGCCGCGGCGTCGGGGATTTCCGCTTCGATGAATCGATCCGCTTGGAGCGCGAACTGCTTCCGATCATATCCCGCGCCGGTGGGATCTCCGATTTTTTCATCGGTCAATCCGAGCTCGGCCGCCAGGGAACCGGCGGCTTGGTCTTCGGTGATTTGCGGGGCGGTCGCCTGGGCCGCGGTGATCTCGGCGACGCCGGGCGTCGCCGAGGCGCCGTTCGGATTCGGCAACTGCTGTACCTTGAACTCGACATTACCACCTCCGATATACCCGGGCGTCCGCAAGAGCTCTTTCGCCAGGCCCTCCGCCAACGCGCGCTGCTCCTGGAACGCGGCCGTGCCGTCGGCGTTGCCCACATAGAGATAGATCTGACGCAGTGCATGGCCTTGCAAGTCGGACAAGACGTACGTGATCGACACGATTTTCCCGTTTTCGTAATGCGTCGTGGTGGTCAGCGTTTTCTGGTTCGAATTGGATGTCTGGACGGTTTTAGCGACGCTCGGCGAATCCTGTGCGGTCGGGTTGCATTCGTTGTGAACCAGGACGCTCGCGGAGCCGTCGGGGCTCGCGACGAAATACGTGTGATGCTCCTCGACGGCGAGGTTGAACACCGGCTCGATTTCGCCACCGTCGCCGACGCCGACGACCGCGCGCAACGGCCGTCGTCGCCGAGCAGACGATCGCCCGCCCTCAAATCACGCGCCTCGATCCAGCCGCGCTCGCCCGTCCAGTATCGATGCTCGGCCGTGCAGCGAATCCGCCATCCTTCCAATTCGACGTCGAGGAGACGCCGCGGAGCATTGCGATGGACCGCGCGGACTTTGCGGAGCACCGGAACGCTTTCGACGGGCGCGCCCTCGGGCACGCAGTAGACATCGTCGCCCTCGCGCATCGACTCGATCGGCGCCGAGCCGCTCCGCGTCCGCACCAGCGTGCCGGCGGCGAAACACACTTCCGCCGCGGCGACATCGATCACCGGCGGCGACCAGGCGGCGCCGGCGCCGTAATCGATTTGAAACACCGTCGGATCGGCGGTCGAACCGGCGGAACTACTCGCCGAATCGCTTAGGGTCGACCATTGGTTTCCGGAGGCGTAGGGAGAATCGATCGGCGTGATGGCGTTCAAGGAGAGCATGCCATCGTTCGGCATCGCCGACGACGACGGCGGCTCGCCGCTCGAGGGATCGCCTTCCGGATTGGTCTGGTCGAAGAGGGAGTCGCGATACCCGTCGATGGTTTGGATCGGAACGACGGTGGTGACGTTGCCGTTCGTGAAGACTCCCGCGCCGAGCCCGCCGGAGTCCGGGGCGTCGTCGGCGGTGGGCGTCACGATCGTGAAATTATCGGCCGTCGAGATCGCTTGGCTGATCGACGAGTCGTTCGGCGATTCGTGAGCCGCGGCGCTGTCGGGCTGGCTAAAGCCGTAGCCGTAGTAACCGTAGTATCCATAGCCGAAGCCATAACCCCAGCCGACGCCGTAGCCATAACTCCCATACCATCCGCCGAAATAAATGCCCGAGGAGAAGTTCGCCGAGCCGAGATCGTAGGACTGGGGCGAGGGCACGTTTAGACCGATGCCCTCGTAGCCGTAGTAGCCATAATAACCGTTGCCCGCCGGCGCGAGATCGGGCGGCGTGAGCGTCGGCGCTTGCCAGGCTTGGTAGTCACCGTCGGTGAGCTGCGCAAGCGCCGCGTCCTTGGCGGCGCTCGCTTGCGAAAGCGTTGCCGAGTTGGCGACGTTCATTTGCGTGAGCTCGCTCGAAAGCTCGCTTAGCTGTTGAGCGACTTGGTTGTTGCTCGAGGTGATCTGTTGATTGCCGGCGGCGATGAACGCCGCGCCGCTCGACTGCATCAAGGCGTTGAGCGACGACTCGATCGATGCCTCGCCCATCGACCAAGTCGACGGATCGGTGGCGGCAAGGGACGCAAGCGCTGCGCCGTCGCCTGCACGTTCGAGTTGCTCGCGTTCACGAGCGACGACATGTCGCTCGACGCGTCTCCGGCGACGACGGGCGCGTCCGCCGAAAGTTCCGCCTGCTCGATAGCGCCGACCGCGTTCACCCAATTATTGTCGTCGTTCACGGCGTTGTTCATCGCCGTGTAGTTGTCGTTCGCCGCTTGGGTCACGGCGGGTGAGACGGCGGAGAGGGCGGCGGCGGTGTAGGCGCCTTGGGCGGCGGCGAGGGCGCCGTAATAGTCGGTGTAGGCCCGGTCATTGCCCGAGGCCAGGGCGTTGTCGAACGTTTGCGTCACGCTCGCCAGCGCGGTTTCGTAGTCGACGGCGGCGCCGGCGGCGGCGGTCACGTAGTCGTACTGGTCGGTGGCGATGGCGCTGGCGAAGGTTTGTTCGTTGGCGTCGTCGTCGGTCTCGCGAGTAAGCAGCAATCCGTCGATCGAGACCGTGTTGTCGTATTCATCCAGGGCCACGGTGTTGGCTGCCGTGTCGTCGGCGGCGCTGGTGGTTTGCGCGAGCGACACGATGGCGCCGGTCGGACCGATTTGCGCGTTCACCACGCTGTCAAGCGCGTGCGACTGGGCGTCGAGATAGCCGCCGAGCGCGTAGCCGGAATCGACGCCGGCCAGTCCATCGAGCACGGAGTCGGCCGTGTACTGCTGGACGCTCGCCCAGGTCGCGTCGTCATTCGCGGTCGTCATGGCGTCGGTCGAGCTTTGATTGTTCTCGGCCACGTTCTCGTCGTATCCCGAGAGCGCGTCGGCGTTGGCCTGAATGTTCGCGGCCGAGGCCGTGGCGTCGTCGAGCGCCTGCTGGTCGCCGGCGGTGGCGACGCTGTACACGCTCTGGGCCGCTTGCTGGGCGATGGCGTACTGCCCGTCGGCCGACGCGGCCCCGCTCGTCCAGGCGACATCGGCCGAGCCTTGGGCCGAAATCAGCGTCTCGTAGTTCGACTGGAGCGCGGACTGATAGGTTTCGTAATCGTTCTGCTCGCTCACGCCGGTGTAATCCGACTCATCGACGGCCAGCGCGGCCTGATAGGCGGTGTCGGCCTTGATGTCCGCGAGCGCGTATCCATCGACCGCCGGAACCATCGTGGTCATGTACGTCGCGTCGTTCTGGGCCAGCGCCACCGACTGGGCGTCCCCCGCCGCGTCGAACGCCGTGTCCTCCTCGCTCGACGCGTTCGAATCGTCGAGCGACTGGGTTTCCTGGGCCAGATTGACCGAAGTCGATTCGTTGTAGGCATGCGTCGCTTCTTGGTCGGCCGCCGTGCGCGCGTCCCCGGCGATCTGATCCGCCAGGGCCTGGTCGGCAATCGCGTCGTTGGTTTGGTCGGTCACGAACGAGACCGACGTGTCCCGCAGCCAGTCGGCTTGGGTCTGATAATACTCGGCGGCGAAGCTCGACCAGGGCGTGTTTTTGCGCGAGGGCCGTGGCGGAGAGTTGCCCGGCGACGACGTTGGCCGCCGCCACTTGATACGTCGCGTCGGCGCCCGCGTCGCTGGCCGCTTGCGTCTCGTTCGCCGCGTCGACCGACCGGGTATACGTCAGGTTCGCGGCGTCGAGCGCGGTGGCGTTGTCGAGCATGGCCAGCGCGTTGGCGTTCGAGTCGGTGAGCTGGGCGGCGGCGTCGAGCACGGCTTGGCCGGTCGTGGGATCGTTGGCGATCGTGTTTTCGGCGGCGTCGAACGTGGCGTCGGCCGTTTGCTGGGCCTGGGCAAACGTGACGATCGCGCCGGTTTCGGCCGTGGCCAGCGCGATATCGGCGGTCGTGAGGTCGCTCGCTTGCGTACCCTCGGCGGCGCCGATCGCCGTGATCCGCGCGGCGTTCAGCGAGGCGAGGTCGGAATTGGTAGTCTGCCAATCGCCGTTGTACGTGCTTTGAAGCGACGCCGCGCCATATGCATAGTCGGCCTGCGCTTGCGCCACCGCCGAATCATCCAGGTCCTCTTCGACGGTGGTGGCCTTGGCGCGGGAAGCCTCGGCCACCAGGGCGACGGTGTTCTCGGTATAACGCGCGTCGGCGATCGCCAGCGCCTGCGCGAGGGCGGCGCTCGCGCCGGCGGTGTCGGCGGCGTGCTCGTCGGCGTCTTCGGCGAGGGCCAGCGTCTCGTCGGCCGCCGCGGTCACGGAAGCCAGCGTCATGTCGGCCGCGTTCGTGGCGTCGGCCAACTTCGTGGCGGCCGCGGCCGCGCCGGCGGCATTGTGCGACGCGTCGTCGGCCAGCGACACCGCGTACGCCGCCGTGGCCGACTGCATCGGGTCCGTAATACCGGCGCTCGAACCTCGCGGATGTTTAAACACAGGTCATTGGACATCCGTACCATGCGTTGGATCGCTCCCGCCTTGGATTTCGTTTTCGGCAGGGACGGCGTTCGCGACGTTGTACCGATGAACCTCCGACCATTCGATTCCGAAATAAGCCATGTCTCCCCAGACGGTCAGGAGCGGGTCGTCGTAAACGGTTCCCCCTTTTTCGAGTCTGGCAAGCTGGTTCATTGTTCTAATTACGAACGCGGCGGCAAATCTTTTGAACAGATAGCTCTCCGGAGCCATTGTCATCACCCGAGAGCTGTAGAACTGCTCCAGCATTCCGATAATTACATCGGACTTGCCCTCGGATAACATCTTCGTGACGAATTCTGCTGGGCTCATTCCGGTGTAGTTCCCATAATCAACCAGTAGTTATTCGCCGCGTCTGGACGCTGTTGGACAAATGGAAATCCGTTCTGGACCCGAAGCTTGTATGCAGGCGTCGCCTCCAATCCATCCGCCAATAATGTCGCTTTATTGTCCGCGCTCATCTTCCCCGCGATCGAGTTGACCGTTGCCCCCGTGCCGCGGATCGTGGTTAAAAGCTTGGCGACCATCGCGCTTCCAAGACCTTGTTGTGTCGGTTTAACGTCTATTAGCTCCATCGTAAGCCTACCCGTGGCGGAGTCGAACGTCGATTGGAGCGTCCCTCTGCTTGTTGGAGAGTCGTAGTACACATCATATTGCGTACCTTCCGGCGTTTGATTTGTTTGAACCTTGTAATTCGAGTCCGGGTATTTGACCGTCGGAGTCGGCTCGGGAATGGATTCGGGCGCCGTACGGCTCGGTATGGGGTCCGCCGGCGGCTCGAGCGACGGCATTTCATTGGGCAACCTCGGCGTGTACGGTCCCGTCTCGCCGGGGATGCCTCCGAAGAATCCCGCGCCAAACATTATGGCGCCCTCGGCGAATGCGGCGCGGTTCCTGGCCGTTTCGCGATCCTGCGCCGGACGCCACCCCTATTTCCGTTCCGATCGCCGTCAGGGGCGTATCGTACGATGAGTTATTGAGGACGTTTACTTCACCCGTGATTATATGCGTGGCGGCGATCCCTCGCGAGACGGCCGTCGCCGCTTTGGCAACCACGCTCGCGCCGCCGCCGAAAGGCAGCGTCACAATTCCGCCTTCGATCGTGCTGATTCCGTTCTGCACGTTCATCACGAACTGATGCCGATCGCGTTCCATTTGGGCCAATTCGGCCGCGATCGCCTGCGACGTTACCGACTCGACTTCGTAGTGCGCGGCCGTGAACCAAGGCACTACAAGATTGAGCGTGAATGTCTGGACGCTGCCGTCGGGCTGCGGGACCGAAATAACAGGTGGAGTTCGAGTCGAAGTCGCGGAGTAGTGGCGACGGGCTCAATTCAGGCGTTTCGGTTCGCAAAGCGAGAACGCCCGGTCCAGGGCCATGCCGATTTCTTCAGCAGACGCGTCGCCCCGCAACTGAACGCTCTTGCCCGAAAGTGGCTTGAAGCCATCTTTCGCTCCTTTGTTCAAACTGGGATTGAACGTCAGCGTATCATTTTCGAGCTCGATGCCGACGAACGCGGCACCTCTAACAAATGTCGCCCATGTCCTGACGCCCGCAGCTGCATGCAGCGGATCATCGTCATCACTTCTCCACGAAGTCGGGTGCGGTATGCCTTGAACAAAGCCGCAAAGCGCCTTCAACGCCGCATTTCCCTTGTCAGCGGACGAATTCGTTTCGTTGAGCACCGAGATCAGGTCGCTGCCGATTAAGACTCCCACCGTCGTCTGCGACAACGAACGAAAAAACAGATCGCCCTTACGGCAATAGACACATGCATATCTTTTCATTGCACCACCACTATTGTTACAGTTACGCCTTTGGATCTTCCGTACCGAATCATGCCTTGCAAGGCTTGTTCCTGAGGGGCCGTCGCGCCTTCGGGGACCGCAAGTTCCAGCGCGCGGCCCGTGATCTGGCCCTGAGTTATTACAAAGTTAGATCTTGCTCCGCCGGTGAAGTCAGCAACTTTATTGATGTAACCTTGGCCGGTTCGGGTGATTGCGGCGGGATCCGCATATGTCACGGCATTCAAGTCCATGCTCTTGATGCTTGTTGCCACGCCGTCTACGAACTTGTCGATAACGGGGAATGTTTGGGGGAGATTCTGACCGAGTTGCTTTTCGATAATCTCGCCACGGACGGCGGGGGCCTCGGCCCAGACTCCACGACCACTTCCACCCGCCGCGCTGCTGGGCGGCTCGAGCGACGGCATTTCATTGGGCAACCTCGGCGTGTACGGTCCCGTCTCGCCGGGGATGCCTCCGAAGAATCCCGCGCGAAACATTATGGCGCCCTCGGCGAATGCGGCGCGGTTCCTGGCCGTTTCGCGATCCTGCGCCGGACGCCACCCCTATTTCCGTTCCGATCGCCGTCAGGGGCGTATCGTACGATGAGTTATTGAGGACGTTTACCTCACCCGTGATTATATGCGTGGCGGCGATCCCTCGCGAGACGACCGTCGCCGCTTTGGCAACCACGCTCGCGCCGCCGCCGAAAGGCAGCGTCACAATTCCGCCTTCGATCGTGCTGATTCCGTTCTGCACGTTCATCACGAACTGATGCCGATCGCGTTCCATTTGGGCCAATTCGGCCGCGATCGCCTGCGGCGCCTGCGACGTTACCGACTCGACTTCGTAGTGCGCGGCCGTGAACCAAGGCACTACAAGATTGAGCGTGAATGTCTGGACGCTGCCGTCGGGCTGCGGGACCGAGACGACGGCCTTGGCTTGCTTGCCCATGTTGAACGACTGGATCGTGGCCAACCCCTGGTCGCGGAGCTTGGCCACGGCCATCGGATCGATGCTCTTCAAGTCGTTGCCGAGAGCCGCCATGATGGTCTTGGCCTTTTGCGCGGCCGCCGCGGCTGCCGCCGCTTGCCCATCATTTTGCGGCTGGACGCCGGTATCGCTCGGCGGTGCTGGCGCCGGAGGCGTGATCTCGCCGCCCTCCGCTTCCCAGTCGTTGTCGTACTGCTCTTCCTCTTGATCCTCCTGCTGGGCGGCTTGGGTGTTCGCCGTTTGCAACGTGACGTTGGCGGTCGGCCCCGCTTCGGTGGCGGCGCGATCGAGCAAACCGCTCCAATCATTTTGCCCCGCGTCGGGGGAATTGATCGGCGCGGTGGCGCTTAGATGGAAATCGCCGACTTCAAGGTTCGGCGGGGGAGCCTGCGTTTGTTCATTGACCAAGTAGCTTTGCGGGCCCGTCTGCGCGAACAGCATGTCTCGATAGCCGTCGATCGTTTGGACCGGAATGATGCCACCACCATTGTAGCCATATCCGCCGAAAGTCGTGATTCCAGCGCCGAGGCCGCCCGAGTTGGACGCGTCGTTCGAGGTCGGCGTGGTGATCATAAACACGCTTGCGCCGGCGATCGCTTGCGACGCCGACGAATTGTTCGGCGACTGATGAGCCGTGGCCGTGTCGGGCTGGCCATAACCGTAGCCGTAGTAACCATAGTATCCATAGCCCCAGCCATAGCCCCAGCCGACGCCGTAGCCATAGCCACCGTACCATCCGCCGAAATAAATGCCTTCGGACGCGACATTCGCGGAGCCGAGATTATACGACTGCGCGCCGGAACGTCGTAGTCTTCGCCTAAATAACCGAAGTATCCGAAGTTCATGGAGACGATGCTGGGCGGCGACTGGCTTGCGGGCGCCCAAGGTTCGTATCCTTCGGAATGCTGGGGGAGCGCCTCGTCTCGCGCGGCGGCGCCCGCGGCCTCGGCATTTTGATCGTTCGTATTGTACTGCGACAATGCGGTTGCAAGCGTGGCGCTTCCCTGACTGGCGTCGGTGGCGAACGCACCGACCTGGGTTTGCAGAGTCTGAAAATTCACCAAGGCGGTCGATTGGGTAGCCGCGTTGTCCGCTTGCTCGGTATTCGATTCGTTTTGCGACCAGACGGACGGTTGGCTTGCCGCCAGGGTAGCATATGCTGCGGCGTTCGCGGCCGATTCGGTGGTGACGGTGTTTTGGGCATTGGTCACGGCCGCGGTAAAGTCCGACGTCAAGGCGTTGCCTTGGGTCGTCAACGCCTGCTGGAGCGAACTGGTTGCAGCGACTTGGAACGCGCTGACGTTCGTGATTGCCGCGTCGACGGCGGCTTGATTGTCCGAAGCGGCCTGACTCACCGGGGATTGCAGCGCCGTGGTCGCCTGGGCGACGTAGGTCGCAAGGTCGTCGTCGATATCGGTCTGGTAGTCGCTATAGGCGTCGTCGTCGCTTTCCGCGAGGGCTTGATCCAAATCGCTCGCCGATTGCGCCAGGGCGGTTTGGTAATTCACGGCCAACGGCGCGAGAACCTTGACGTAGTTGAGCTCGTCCGCGGCGATGTTTTTGGAAAAGTCCGCCTGATTCTTGTCGTCCGCAAGCACTTCGGTCAGCAAGTCGTCGTTCACCGCGTCGGTGGCGGTGAGATTCGAATTCGCGATCGCATCGTCCGCGTTTTGCTCGGCGGTAATGTCTTGAGAAGCCCAGGTTCCGTATTGACTGGCGGGCGACGCGACGGCGGCGACAACGCCGTCCGTGGCATGCGATTGCGCGTCGAGGTAGGCTGCGAGCGGGGTGGAAGCGTTGGCGGCGAGCGCGTCGAGCGTTGCATCCGCGTCGTTTTGCTGGGCGGCGACGAACGTGTCGGCATTGGAAACGTTGGCTTCGGAGTCGGTCGCCTGCAATGCGTCGCTTTCAATTGCGTAGGCATCCGTGTAGCTGGCATCGGCGTCGGCGGCGGCGTCCTCGGCCGTTGCGTTCGTGTCGCTGAATGCCTGCTCGTCGTTGGCCGTCGAAGCGATCAGCGCGGTCTCGGCCGACTGCAAGCCGATCGCATCGCTCGCGTCCGCCGTCGCCGCGCCGGTAGCCCAAACGACATTCGCGGCGCCTTGGGATGTCGCGAACGCCGCGCAGTTCGACTGGAGGGCGCTTTGATAGGTCTCGTATGCGTCTTGCTCGCTGACGCCCGAATAGTCGGATTGGTCCGCGGCGAGCGAAGCTTGATAGGCCGTATACGCGCTGACGTTCGCCAAGGCGTAATCGTCCACGGCGGGTACGTCGGCGGTCAGATACGTGGCGTCGTTCTGGGCCAGCGCTACCGCTTGGGCATCGTTTGCCGCATCGACGGAGCCGTCATATACTCCCGACGCGGCTGAGTCGCTTACTTCTTGCGTGTTGAGAGCGGTGGCGGCCGAGGTTGCCCACGTATAGAGCGCCGACGCGTCGTTGTCTTCTTCGGATTGATAGTCTTTCGCGGAACTGTTCGCGAGTGTCTGATCGGCCACGGCATCGTTCGTCATCTCCGTGGCGAATGCCGCCGACGTGTTGCCCGTCCAATTGGCTTTGGCCTGATAATACTCGGCGGCGAGGGTGGACCAGGGCGTGCCTTGCGAAATCGCCGTCGCGGCCATCTGCGCGGCGGCGCTATTCGCCTCGGCCACTTGATAGGCGCCATTGTCGGTGGCGTCGGCGCTGGTTTGAGCTTCGGTCGCGGTGTCGGCCGATTGGGTATAGGCCGCGTCCACTCCGTCGAGCGCGGTGGTGTTATTCAACACGGCCAAGGCGTCGGCGTCGGAATCCGCGAGTTGCGCGGCATCGTCGAGCACCGCTTGGCCATTTTGAGGATCGTTTTCGATGTTGTTTTCGGCCGCGTCGAATGTGGTATCGGCGGTCTGTTGCGCCTGGGCAAACGTGACGTTCGCTCCAGTCTCGGCTCCGGCCAGTGTCGAGTCGGCCACTGTCAAATCGGATATTTGGATAGCCACCGCCGCGCCAATCGCATTGATGCGTGTGGCGTTGAGCGTCGCTAGAGCCGAGTTCGTGCTCGACGGATCGCTTTCGCCCGCGCTCAAGATCGAGGCGGAGCTATACGCATAGTTGGCTTGCGCTTGCGCCACCGCCGAATCATAAAGATTCTGCTCGACGATAGTCGCCTCGGCGCGGGGCGATTCAGCGACAAGAGCCGTGGAGTTTTCCATATAACGAGCGTCGGCGATCGACAGCGCCTGCGCGAGGGCGGCGCTGGCCCCGGCGGTGGCCGCCGCGTACTCGTCGGTGTCCTCGGTCAGCGCGTATGTTTCATCGGCGGCGGCGGTCGCGGAGATAAGAGCCTTATTGGCCGTGTTCGTGGCGTTAGCCAACGTCGTGGCGGCAGTGGCAATGCTATTCGCATCGGCGAGTGCGTCATTTGCCAAACCTAATGCGTACGCCGCCGTGGCCGACTGCATCGGGTCCGTAATACCGGCGGACCACTCGGTGAGCGTGGTCACATAGTCGCCAGCCTGACCGGTGGCGTAGGCGTTTTCGGCCGCGGTCGAATCGGTCTCGTAATCGGCCGCGGCTTGGGCGTCGCCCATCGTGGGATCGGTCGGCGAGGTCGGGTCGCCCATGATTTGCGTATAGCCGGCGCTGGCGTAGGCGTCGGCGTCGGCCTTGTCGTCGGAGGCCAGGGCCAGGTCTTGGTTGTAGGCGGCGGTGGCCAGCGCGGATTCGAAGGTCTTGACTTCGCCCGCCATGGCGACGGCGAAGATCGAATCCGCCCGCTCGGCGCCGCCGGCCTGAGTGTCGCCCGACGACTGAAGCGTGCCGGCTTCGGCGACTTGGGCCGTGCTGATCGCGGAGGCGCAGGCCACGATCGCGGCGGCGATGGTTTCATTGGCGGCCGTGGCGGCCTGGGTGTCGGAAGTGTTCAGGGCGTTCCAAGCGTCTTGGGAATAACCGGCGGACTGATAAGTGAAAAAATTACTCGCCTGGGCGTCTTCGAGCGTCTGGCTGCTCTGGGCCTGCGAGGCGCTCGAGCCCGGCGTCGGCGCCGGCCACCGCCTCGTCGTACGTATAAGTCGCGCCGACGGTGGCCGAGAGCTGCGTCCGGGCCGCCGAATAATAGGATTCGACCCGCGTCTCGTCCTCGCCGGCGATGTTTTCGGTCATCGTCGCGGCGGCGGCGGCCTGCGACACGGCATAGAGCTTGTCTTGGAGCGCGCCGCCCAAGCCCGACGTCTCGTCGGCCTGGGCGGTGCTGGCGGCGTAAGCGAGATCGTCGGAGTTGTCGGCGAGGATTTGCGTTTGCTCGGCCTCGGCCGAGGAGACCACGAAGCTCGTCCAATCCGGAGAATCCGTCGTGTCGCCGGCGGCCCAAGTCTGAAGCGCCGCGACATATTCGCCGATGGCGGCGGATTTCATGTCGGCGAGGGCCAAGGCGTCGTTGTAGGTGAGCGTCCGCTGGGCCGGAAGCTGCGTCTGGGCGAAGACATAGGCGTCGCTGGCGACGGTCTCGATGTCGCAGGCGTCGTAACCAGCCTCGGCGCCTTGAAGGACGTCGGCGGCCAATTCATAGGCTTCGGAATACGAGTTCTCGGCGGTCGCTTCCGAAAGTTGGGCCGTCGAGACCGCGCTGTCGATGGCGGAAGTGAGCGTGAGCCCGCCCGAGATCATGTTCTCCTGATAACTCGCGGAGGCGCCCGACAAGGCCGGCTCGAGCACGCCCTCGGCCGAAACGTAGCTGGACAGGAACTGCTGGGAGATCGAGTTGTCGGCGGCGGCTTCCGTCGCCCCCGCGTCCTCCGGCGAGTCCTGCGAGCCGAAGACGCTTTGGGTGCAGGCGTTGGCGGCGGAGGCATAGCCCGAGGCGGTGATGCTCACGGCCGTGTTCATTGATTGCGCGTAGTTCAGTTCGGCGGTGGCGGAGGCGTCGAGCTCCGAGGACCAGAGCCCGGCCACGGAACTGTTGAAGGCCGAGCCCGCGTCGTTTTGAGCCGTTTGCAGATTGTATTCGGCGTTGGCCACGTCGTTTTGGGCGGCGCTCAGCGACCCGGCGAGCCCGGAATCGTGGTTGTACTGGGCCTGATCGATGCTCTGCTGCTGTGTGAGGCCGGCGGCGGCGTCGCTGTAGCCCTGTGTCGTTTCGGGGCCGGAGATCGCATCGGCGTAGGATAACTGGTAGCTGGCAAGGGCGACTTGGTAGGCGTCCCAGGTGTCGGAGCCTTCGTTGTCCTCCTCGTCGGTGGTTTGGATCTGTTCGGCGTAGGTCAACTCGGCGCTGGCTTGGCCGGTCTGCTCGGCCACGGTGGCGTCGGTGAGCGATTGATCGAGCGTTTGCGAGGCCGAGGCCAGGGCGTCGTTGTAGGACTGGGAGTAACCGGCCACCGCCGACGCGAACTCGTAGCTCGCCGAATTCACGGCCTGGGCGGAAGTCAACTCCGCGGCGGCGGACTGATCGCCGACCCAATCGGTGAGATCGGCTTGCGCCTGGTTGGCGACGCTTAGCGCCTCGTCGAACGATGTTTCCTCGCTGCTGGCGGCTTGGGCCAGCGAGTTGCCCAAGGCGAGCGAGTAGCCGGCCATTTGGACATTGTAGGCGGATTCCGCATTGCTGTCCGCGCACACGAAAGCATCGTAATCCATGCCGCCCGAATCGAACGCATTGCCGTTTTGCCCCAGCGCGTCGTTCTCGGCGCTGAAAGCCTGGGCGGCGTTGTCGTCGTACGAATTCCAAGCCGCCGTCTCGGCGCCGTCGTAACTCGATTGCGCCTGATTGAAACTATTGGTGTAAGCCGACTCGATCTGGTTGCTTGAATTCGATTCGGTGGTTTGAATCGAGCTTAGCGAACTTTGATAGGCCGACTGCGCGGCTTCGACCGCCGACGAGGAGATGCTCCAAGCCGACCCGTAGCTCGAACCGGAATATTCCCAGTAACCGTCAAAGTATTCGTTCCAGAGGCTTTGCGAAGCGCTTTGGAAGGTATAGCTGGCGTTCTCGGTCGCTTGGCTGTACGACTGTTCGACGATTTCGTCCACCGAGGAATAATCGGGCGCGGTTCCGGTGAAGGAGGGCGCCGCCAGCGTGCTCGGGCCGTAGTCGCCCGGCTCGGGCTCTTGCGGAACGCTCGTGAGCGACGGGGCGTCGGGCCAAGTGAAATTCGAGAGACTGTTGACGACCGTGGAGAGGGCCTGGGAGTAGCCCGCCGTCACGGTGACCGTCGCTTGATAACCCGCGGCCGGGACGGGCGCGTCGGGATAGTCGTACGTCAGATCGATCTGCTCGGTTCCGGTCGGCAGCGTGTAATACTGAGGCCCATTGCCGTCTCCCCAATCGACGGTAAGCGAAATCGGCAGACTGGGACTCATCCCGGTCAGGGTCCCGGTCAGCAGCCCGGCGCCGCCGGCCGCGTTGACGAGCAAGCCGAGGTCGGTGATTTGCGCGGCGACCAGATCGACTTCTTGGGTGAGACTGATCGAAGCGCCGGTCTTGGCGTCCGTGACCTCGATGGTCAACTGAACATTCCCGGGCGTGTCGTCGGAGGTATTGAAGTAGAGAACCGATCCAACGAAATACGCATTGAGATTCGCGTCGGGATTGTCGGAGACCGCGAAATTCAGCGGGTCGTTGGTTCCCAAGATGCGAGCCAAGGTGGATCCGAGATCGAGCTGGGCGGCGTTGGGATCGTCGAGATAGATCGTGTAGGGAGCCAACGCGCCGTTGCCGTCGTTGTAGACGGTGACCGGCACGGCGTTGCCGGCATAGGTTCCGTTTTGATCGCTGGCCGCGGCGGTGATCGTCACGCCATAGCTGTCGCCGCCGAGCGTGGCGGGCACGTTCGATTGAAATACATGCGTGACCGACGATACGCCGGCGGCGACCAGCTGCGGCGAGCTTCCGTCTCCCCAATTGATCGTCCACCCGGTGATCGAGCTTCCGTCGGACGCCTGCGAGGCGAGATTCAAAGTATATTCCTGGCCCAAATTGACCGCCGAGGCGCCGCTGATCGTCACCGTGGGGACGGGGGCCGCGACGGTCACGGGCAGCGAATTGGACGCATGGGTTCCGTCTTGATCGGAAGCCGCGGCGGTGATCACGAACGTTTGCGAGGCGGCGCCGTTCGGAAGCGTGAAACTATGCGTCAACGAGGAAGGATTTCCGGAAACCGTCTCCGGTTGGCTGCCGTCGCCCCAGTTGATGGTCCAACTGGAGATCGTGTCTTGATCGGTTTCGGGGGCGGATAGATCAAGGGTGTAAGGCTGATTGGGCGCCGACGTGGAATTGCCGGAGATGATCGCCGCCGGCGCCACGGACTGGACCGTGACCGTCTGTGTTCCCGCATATGAGCCGCCGATGTCGGTGGCCGTCGCGGTGATCGTATATGTATTCGAGCCGGGGTTCGGGCCCGCGACGTAGGTATGCGTCGCCGATGTCGTGGTTCCACCATAGGTGTCGGTCTGACCATCGCCCCAATTGACCGACCACGAGTTGACCGTGTCCCCATCGCTTTCATAGGCGGCGAAATCGAGGGTATAGGTGTCGCCCTGATTATCGGTGCTCGAACCCACGACCGTAATCACCGGCGGGACGGCGGTCACGGCGACGGTCTGCGTCGCGCTGTATTGGCCGTCTTGATCCGTGGCGGTGGCGATAATCGTATCGGGATCGGAAGAAGGCGAAGCGGTGGTATAGACATGCGTGACGAAGGGTTGATTGCCTTCGACGGTCTGCGTCGAGCCGTCGCCCCAGTTGATGGACCAGCCACTGACGGTGTCTCCACTCGTTTCAGCGGCCGAAAGATTAAGGGTGTACGTGGATCCTTGATCGATTGTCGACGGACCGCTGATACTCAATGTCGGCGGGACGGCTGTGATGGCGACAGTTTGCGAATTCGAGTAATACGTGCCTTCGGGATCGGTGGCAATCGCCTGAATCGAGTAGCTTTGACGTCCAGAGCCCGGCCCGAACACATGCGTGATCGACGTCGGGTTGCCCGAGATCAGCTGCGCGGCGCTGCCGTCGCCCCAGTAAATCGTCCAACCGTTGATCGATTCGCCGTCCGACTCGACGCCGGACAGGTCGAGCGTGTAGGGGGCGCCTTCGTCGACCGTCGAATCGCCACTGATCTGCACGGTTGGCGCGACGGGATCGACGGAGACCGGCTGCGTGTTCGAACCGTATGTTCCGTCTTGATCGCTTGCCGTGGCCGTGATTTGGTAGTAGTTCGATCCGAGGTCGCCACCCGGGACGAACGTGTGCGTCACGGACGTGGTGTCGCCGGGAACGGTCTGTGGCGCGGAGCCGTCGCCCCAATTGATTATCCAAGTGGCGAGCGTGTCGCCGTCGGTTTCATCGCTGCTTAGATCGAGCGTGTAAGTAGAACCCAAATTCACCGAAGGAGCGCCGCTGATCGCCAATGTCGGCGCGACCGAAGTCACCTTGACCGTCAAAGGCGCGGCGGCGTAGAAGCCGTTCGCGTCGCTCATGACGGCGCTGATCTGGTAGCTGTTCGTGCCCGGATCGAATCCCGGGCCATAGCTATGTGTCGCGAATGTGGCGTCACCGGCAATGGTCGTCGACGTGCCGTCGCCCCAATTGATTGTCCAGCCTTGAACGGAAATCCCGCTCGGCTCGTACGCATCGAGCGAGAGCGTATAGGTATCGTCTTGATTGTCCGATGCGTTGCCGCTGATAATCACCGAGGGAGCGTTCGGTTGACCATCGGAGCTCGTAACCAAATTGACGGGCTGGGTATTGCTCGCGTAGGAGCCGTCGCCGTCGATGGCGGCGGCGCCGACCAGAAACGTGCTCGTGCCCACCGGAGGGCTGCCGAACACGTGGGTCACCGAGGTTGGATTACCCGTGATCGTTTGCACCGAACTCCCGTCACCCCAATTGATATTCCAACCGCTGATGGTGTCGCCGTCCGTTTCCTGGCTCGCGAGGTCGAGAGTGTAGGTCTGGCCGGCTTCGACCCAGCCGTTTCCGCTGATCGTGGCCAAGGCGGGAACGGACTGCACCGCGACGGATTGCGAGTTGCCGCCGTCGTGGGTTCCGTTTTGATCGGTGGCAGTGGCGCTGATCGTATAATCATTGGACCCGGCGGATGTTCCGGCGCCGTATACGTGGGTCACCGACGAAGGCGAACCATCGACGACTTGCGGCGCGGTCCCGTCTCCCCAGTTGATCGTCCATTGGCTGATCGTTGCGTTGCCGGACTCGATTGCCGACAACGAGAGTGAATACTGGGAACCTTGGGTGGCTCTCGCGGGCCCGCTGATCGAGACCCGCGGAGCTACTGGCGTGACGATTACCGGCGAGTTGTTGCTGGAATAGCTCCCATTCTGATCGGTCGCGGTCGCGCTGATGGAATACGTATTGGCTCCAGGCAACTGACCCGCGCCATATTGATGCGTTACAACCGAGACGCCGCCGGGAACCGTTTGCGCCGCCGAGCCATCACCCCAGTTGATCGTCCAACTCGAGATGGTGTCCCCATCCGTTTCCGACGCCGACAGATCGAGCGAGTAGGGGGCCCCTTGACTTACTGTGGCGGCTCCGCCTATTTGCACCGTCGGCGGCGGGGCGACCACGGTCAACCCAATGACGTTCGATGCATAGCTGCCGTCCGGATCCACCGCCGTCGCTTGAATATCGAAGACGCTCGATCCGGACTGGGCCGTTTGCGTGAATACATGCGTGGCCGACGTGATGTTTCCGGAATAGTACTGCGGCGCCGTGCCATCGCCCCAGTTGATGATCCACGACGTGATCGAGTCGCCGTCTGTTTCGCTGCCCGAGAGAGCAAGCGTATAAGTTGCCCCTTGCGTGGCATTGCCGGGGCCTGAGATCGACACGGCGGGTGCCGCGGAAGTCACGGTCACCGGTTGCGAATTCGTGGCAACCGAACCGGCTCCGCCAGCGGCGGTGGCCAGAATCCTGTAGGTATTCGAGCCGGCGTCGGGTCCATGCGCGTACACATGCGTGACGTCGGTTGCGTCGCCAGCGACCGTCTGGGGAGCGCTCCCGTCGCCCCAATTGATCGTCCAACTCGTAATTGTCTCTCCGTCGCCAAGACTTCCCGACAAATCGAGTTGATATTGGGCTCCTTGGTCGATGGTCGAATTACCGCTGATCGTGGCCGTGGCCGCCGCGGTCGCGACGGTGACCTGCTGGGAACTCGCGGCATAAGTTCCGTTTTGGTCGGTCGCCGTCGCCGTGATCGCGTAAACACTCGACTCGCCGGGCAATCCGGCCGAGTAGGTATGCGAAGTGGTTGACGGGTTGCCGCTTACGACACTGGACGAGCCATCGCCCCAGTAAATCGTCCAGCTCGAAATCGTGTCGCCATCCGTCTCGAGCGACGAAAGATTCAGCGTATAAGGCGAGCCGGCGTTGATCGTGGACGGACCGCTGATTGTGATCGTCGGCGGCACTGGATTGACTGTCACCGGAAGCACATTGCTTCCGTATAACGAGTTTCCGTCTTGATCGTCGCCAAATACCTGGATTTCATCCGTTGCCAGCGCGGTCTGCTCGGCGGCGGAAAAGACGTGCGTGATGGTCGTCGTCGTCGAGGGAACGACCTGAGTGCTGCCATCGCCCCAATTGATCGTCAGGCCCGATGGCGTCACGGCGGATGGAACATCAATCGTGAGCGTGTAGGTCGAGCCGGACGAAATGGCCGATGAGCCCACGATGTTGATAATGGGGATACAGGGTAAGATATTCACCGTCAGCGGTACTTCGACGAACGCGCCTGTAGCCGTGTCCGTGGCGCGCAGCACTAGGTTGGCTGAGCCAGATGACGATTCCACCGCGCTGAGCGAAAGCACCGAGCCGCTAAAGCCGCCCGTAACTTGGCTGGAATTGCTGTTGGCCGACACGCTGTAGACGAGCGGATCATCATTGCCGTTTTCGACGAAGGCGCTGCTCACGTCGAGCGTGGTCGCCGCCGCGCCCGCCGTGATCGTGATCGCCGCGAGTGGTTGGCCGGGCGTGGCCAGCGCGAGCGGCTCGGTGAACGTGAGCGGCTGGGTGTAGATGGCGTTGGAGTTGCCGTCCCAGGCGGGGTGGGTCCAGGCGGCGGCGAAGGCGCCGGCGCCGCCCGTCGAGACGGCGGCGCCGCCCGCGCCGCCGAATGCGTATCCGCCATAGGTAGCGTTGCCGGGCGACTCCAACGTGTTGGGATTAATGCTGTCGATCCAGGAGGGGCCGCTTTGCGGGTCGCCATCGGGGGCGTAGACCTGGGCCTCCGTGCCCAGCGGATAAGGTCCGGCGGCGCTCGGGCCGTCATTGTACCAGTCGACCGTGAAGTAGCCCGAGCCGTCGACCGCCGCGCCCAGTGATTGAGCGCCGGGGGCGTCGCCGATGGCAGTGTCGACCAGAATCGGCGAGGATTCGACCGGCTGGCCGGCGATGGTATAGTTCATCGCTTGGACTTCGCCGCCTGCGCCTTCGTAGGGATCGGCATACGGATCGTCCGCCCCGCCGCCGTAAGCGATTTCAGTGCCCGTGGGCACGGTCCAGGCAATGGCGAACTGACCATTTTCGCCCATGCCGACGGCCGGCGCACTCGAAGTCGAATCGCCGCCATACGCCGACGAATCGGTAACCTCGAACGCGGTTTGTTCCGCCGACCCATTTGCCGCGAACTCCGCGGCGTAAATGGATTGAGACCAGTTCCAAGCCACGACGAAGTCATCATTGGAGTCCATACCGATGGCCGGCTCCGAAGCGCCATACCCGGCAACCAGGAACGCGGCGTCCGTCGCTGTCGGCCCTTCATCGCCGTCGCCCGTGCCGGGGCTTGAACCGCTGCCGAACTGTTGGATATAAACGCCCCAGCCCGCGGCGGATGCGTTGCCATACCAGGCGATGACGAACGATCCGTCGTCCGACATGGCGATCGAGGGCTCCGAGGCCGTCGTGCCGGCCGCGTTCACTTGGAAGGCCGCTCCGGCTGTTGTGCCATCGGCATTGAACTGTTGGGCCCAGATGCTCTCATATCCATCGGTTCCGAGTCCCTCCCAGGCCACGACGAAATCGCCATCGGACTGCATGCCGATGACGGGCTTAAAGACACCGTCCACGGCGGCGGCCGCGGGACTCGCTTGAAAGTTGCCGCCGAAGGCCGTGCCATCGGGACCGAATTGCTGTCCATAAATCGCATACCCCCCCGGACCATCGCCATACCAGACGGTCGTGTAATCGCCTTCGCCGTCGGAAGCGATGGAAGGAAGGGATTGGTTCGAGCCGGAGTTCAGCGTCGCGGCATTGATCGCGGCGGATGTCGTGGTGACGCTGAATGTCTGGCTGGCGACGTCGCCGAAGTTATCCACCACGTCGATAGTGAATTGATACGTCCCGGGCGGATCGACGTTGGAAGGCCACCACAGCGTGCCGCTATTGGGATCAATGCACGCTCCCGCCGGCGCGGCCGCGAGGCTGTAGCTGAGTTCGACTTTCGCGGTTTTCAAAAGTTCCGATAGCCCGATTCGTCGTGGTTTCTCCGATTTCGGCGCGTTTCCGGCAACCTTCGGCCTCTCGGTAACATGCAAAAATTGGCAGTTCGGCCGTCAAACTGTGCAAAACCCACGAGAAATCGGCGATTCGAGTGCTAGCAAAAAACGCGAAACTTGAACTGAGCGTCGGGTCCGGATTGCCGTTCGTGGTGACGGTCGGAGTCAAGGTGACGAGTGTTCCTTCTCCGACCGTTTGGTTCGCAATCGATTGAATTTGCGGCGGCGAGACAATGTTTAATTGAACCTCGGTCGACGCGAATTGATCACCGGTCCCACTGAAGTTCATGTCGTCGACGGTAATGGAAAGCGAGTCGGAGCAGGAGGCCCAGGAGTAGGGCTGATAGATCAGGCCATCGAGCAATGTGTTGAGATCGGAAATATCGCCGTCAAGCGAAATGTTATTGCTACCCATGCCCGAAGTGATCGAAGCGCCTCCGTAATAGGATTCAGGCAGTATTAGCATGCCATCGTTGACCGACAGGCTCACCTCAAGATAATTCGTCGCCGAGTCGCCCACGGTGATCGCCGTGTCATCCGCGGAAGTTAACGTTATCCCATTTTGCCCGACGTATTGAGCGTCGGGCGCGTTCACTGTCGGGGCCGGGGGAATGGGAGGCGGCGTGTAATAAACATTCGTCGTGATATTCAAGCTGGCGGTCGCGGTTTGGTCGCCGGCACCGGTTTCGTTGAGATCGTCGGCTGTAATGGTGAGCGACTCGCCGCCCCACCCGCTACCCAACTGAAATGTCAGTCCGCCTAGCGCGTTATTTAAATCACTGATCGAGCCCTGGATCGTCATTGAGGAGTCGCCGTCGTTTCCAGAGAGGAACGATATTCCGTTCTCGTCGGCAAGATAAAGGTTCGCGTCTCCGCCGTAGCCAGCCGCGATCGTGACATCGAGCGAACTCACACTCGAGTTCGGATCGCCCACGGTGATCGGGAGCGTCAGCGATCCACCATAGCCCAAGTAGTCATAATTGGAATACTGATTGGTGATGTTCAGAGTCTGGTCACCGGGAACACTGATTGTCGGCGCAGCTACCACCGTGAGTGGCACGTTGACCGAACTGGTGTGATCCCGCTCATCCGCTGAGCCGCTCAAGTCGTCGGCGGTGATCGACAGCGTGTCGCTGCCGTAAAAATCCGGGTCGGCCGTATAATAAAGACCATCCAGCGCTTGATTGATGAGCGACTGATCGCCCTCGATCGTGAGCAAGCTCGAACCTTGCCCGGAAACATTCAGACTGGAGTCGACGTTCGAGCCCAAGTTCAAGATCCCGTTCGCGACGGAAAGCGTCACGGAGAGGTTCGTTACGTCTGGATCGCTGACGGTGATGGCGCTGCCGCCGCTACTCGAAAACGATATCGGAACGTCTTCATCGCCGGTTTGGCCGCTCGGCGCGCTGATGCTCGGGCCAATGCTGTAGACCATCGAATCGGTCGTGGCCGACGAAGAATAGTAATTCGAGTCCCCGCTATAGCTGGCCACGATAGCTTGATCGCCAACCGGCAGGCCCGAAGTCGAGAAGCTGGCCATGCCCGTGTCGTCGAGACTATAAGTGCCGAGATCGGTGCTCGTGGTTTCGTCGTAGAAGTCCACCGAGCCGGTTGGGACGCCCCCGTAGGAGTTCGAAACCACGGCGGTGAGCGTTAATGGCTGGCCGTACGCGGAAGGATCGGGCTCGCCGCTTGCGAGGATCGTTGTCGGAGCGTATTCGACTTCTTGCGTGAGCGAGTCCTGGCTTTCGTCCCAGTTCGAGTCGCCGCTATATGTGGCGACGATCGAATGATCTTCGGCAATGAGATTGCCGACTGAAAGACTGGCGTCGCCATTGCCGTCAAGGGTGGCCGTCCCCAAGTCTTGTCCCGTCGTTTCGTCGTAGAAGTCGACCGAGCCGGTGGGAATGCCTGACACCCCATTGCTAGCGCTGACGACGGCGGTGAACGTCACGTTTTCGCCGTAGATCGATGGATTAGGCGTGCTGCTCGAGAGGGTCGTTGTCGTGCCGTAGTCCACTTCCTGTGTCAACGAGTCTTGGCTGCCGTACAGGTTCGAGTCGCCGCTATAGGTGGCGACGATCGTATGGTCTTCGACCGAGAGATTGCTGGTGGAAAGATTGGCGTCGCCATTGCCATCGAGGGCGACGGTTCCCAGGTCCTCACCGGTTGTTTCGTCATAGAAATCGACCGTGCCGGTGGCGACGCCACCATAGCTTCCTGAAACCGCGGCCGCGAACGTAACCGATTCGCCATAGACGGAAGGATTTGGAATAGAGCTTGTCAATACCACCGACGACGTGGCATAAACATCTACCTCCAACGACGCGTTGCTACTCTCGAAACCGCCCTCGCCATTGTATGTGGCGACGATCTCGTCATCTCCGACACCAATATCGCCCGTTGCGAGCCCCGCGTATCCGGAGCCATCGAGTTCGACCGAGCCATAATCCACGCCGGTCAATTCGTTGTAAAAGTCAACCGAACCGGTCGGAACGCCGCCGTAAGAGTAAACAAACGCCTCGAGATTGGCCGTTTGGCCGTATGCGAACGACGTTCCATCGGACGAAGAAATCGATATTCCTGTCGGGGCACTGACTTGCTGATCGAACGAAGCGTTGCCAGACGCGAAATACGAGTCCCCGCTATAAATCGCTTCGATCGACTGATCGCCAACGCCCAGATTGGAAGTCGATAAGCTCGCCGTGCCCGTGCCGTCGAGTTCAATCGAGCCCAAGTCCTGCTCCGTGCTCTCGTCATAAAAATCGACCGATCCGGTGGGCGTGCCGGAGCTACCACCGGCCGCGCTCACCGTGGCCGTGAATGTGAGGTAGTCCCCGTAGTTCGCCGACGAGCTCGATGTTTCCGCCGAGACCACCACCGAAGCCTGATCGATCTCTTGGACAAACGAATTGCCGCCATCGACGTAAGAATCGCTCGAGCCTCCCAGGAAATTTCCGTCGCCGCTATAGGTGACTTCGATCGTGTGATCGCCGACGCTAAGGTCGGGGAGAGTCATGCTGGCGTCGCCGCTGCCATCGAGAGACGCGGAACCCAGGTCCTCGCCGGTCGTCTCGTCGTAGAAATCGACCGAGCCGGTCGGCGTGCCTGCATATCCGCCATAGGCGGCGACGTTCGCCGTGAGCGTGACCGGTTGGCCATACACCACGTCATCGGCCGAGGAGGCGAATTGCACGCTCGCGGCAGCTTGATCGAACTCTTGATCGACCGACGCGCTGCTGGAATCGAAGTTCGAATCGCCGCTATAGGTGGCGACGATCGTGTGATCGCCGGCGTTCAACAAGTCGGTGGTGAGCGTGGCGTCGCCGTTGCCGTCGAGCGTTTCAGTTCCCAGGTCCGTGCCGGTGGAACTATCAACAAAATCCACCGTGCCGGTCGGGGTGGCGTCATATCCGTCGGCCGGCGTCACATCGGCCGTGAAAACCACAGTCTCTCCGTAGCCCGACGCGGATATCGAAGTATCCACGACCACCGAAGAGGCGTGCATCAGTTGACGCGCTTCAAGGGACTCTAGAACCGCTCGCCGGCTCTGGGGGCGGGGCCGCCGCTTGACACGAATCTCGAGCCCAAGAACGCGGGCGGTATTCCTCCAAGAGCGAGGTGAAAGCCGCATCGAACGTCTCCCTGCGAAGAGATGGCTCGTGAGTTCGAAAAGACCCCGGAAACGCCAAAGGCACAGCGCTACCGCGCCGACGCCGCGGCATTTTCGTCATTACCAGGCGAAGCAAAACGGGTTGATAAAAAGAGAGCGCCATCCGTGGAGGGGCAGTGCGTGAATGCGCCGGTCTACCCCGCTGGAGCGGAGAATTTAGAATCCCCAGTTAAGGAATGCAATCTTCCACGCCTTTCCAATCGGGGGGTGTTAATCCGCATGACTAATTCTGGCAAAAGAGCTTGCGCAGCAACAAAATATTTTTTTAGGGCGATTAGGCGTATAGTGCGGACAATGCTCCGTCGTTGGCTCTTTCGCGCCGCCTCACTGAAAGCTGGCCTATTTCGCGGCGAATTGCATCCGCCGTCGACCGGGATACCGAGCGACGTCATGCCGCAGGCTCATTCCGCTTCCGAATATTTGGTCGAGGCTTGTGAACAAGAATTTGGCTGCGATGATTGGTGACCGTCGCGGAGAACGCTGAGAACAATGCCGCGAGAACTCTCTCCGCCGCCTTTTTCCCCTTCGTTGCCGTGAACGCCGATGGCGAAATTCCTCGTGACGTGGGAACTGGGCGGCGGACTGGGGCACCTCGGTGGGCTCAAGCCGATCGTCGGCGAGCTCGTTCGCCGCGGGCATCGGGTCGACTTGGCCTTGCGAGATCTGACGCATGCCGGCCGCGTGTTCGGCCATCTCGACGTGGCGTATTGGCAAGCGCCCTTTTCACTGCCGCGGCAGGCGCCGGGAATGGACAAGCCCGAGACGTTTGGGCAGATGCTGGCGAACGTCGGTTTCGGCGACTACGAGCGGCTTTCGATCGGCGCCGCGGCTTGGCGATCGATCTTTCAAGCGACAAAACCGGACGTCGTGCTCTTCGAACATAGCCCCATGGCGCTGCTCGCGGCCCGAGAGCATGAGTTTCGCCGCGTCGTGATCGGGGTCGGGTTTTCGTGTCCAACGACCGAGCCGGATTTGCCTCGCCTGCGTGCCCAGGCGTCGGCCAATCCGCCGGACCCCGCCGCCGACGGAAGGGCCCTCGGAAATGCGCGCCAATTACTCTTGGCCCGTGGCCAGCCGCCACTGGAAAGCCTTGCCGATCTTTATCGTCAGGTCGATGCCACGCTACTTTGCACCTTCGCCGAGCTCGACCATTTTGGGCCACGGCCGGGGGGTCGCTATTACGGTTGTCAGCCGGATAGCTTTGGCAAGCCTTTCCAGTGGCCGCCCGGCGATGGCAAGCGAATTTTCGTTTACCTGAAGCCGTTTCCCTCGCTCGGGGCCCTGCTGCAATGCTTGGCCACATGGCGTTATCCGACGGTGGTCTATCTCGATCGCGCCGATCCGCGCTCGAGCGGCGTCATGCTACCGTGAACTTGCATTTCCATCGCGAGCCGCTCGACATTTGCCAAGCCGCGGCCGAGTGCGACTTGGCGATTCTTAACGGCGGGCACGGAACGCTCGCCGCGATGCTGCTCGCCGGCAAGCCCTCCTTCCTGCTACCGCTCTACTGGGAACAGCTCATGCAAGCTCGCCGAGCGCAGTCAGGAAGGTTTTGCGGACCTCGCCGACCCAGGCAATTCGTCGGCCGTGGAAACGAAACTGCGACAAGTGCTCGCGTCGCCCAACTACGGTGAGGCCGCTCGTCGCTTCGCCGAAAAGCATGCCCTCGACGATCCGCTAGCCGCCCTGCGGGAGCTGGCGGACGATTTAGAACAGCTCGCGGGCGAGTAGGGATGCGACGAAAGTGTTGTTGATTTTCGTGCGGGCGACTTCCATGGTCGGCGCGGGAAAGTCCGATGCGGCGTTTGCCGTGAAGCTCGCTTTTTTTGAAGCGGCAAAGTCATTGAAACCTTTCGTGCCGACGAGCGCTCGGGCCGGGGTGCGAATTCTCGCAATAGCTAAAAAAACCGCCCGCGCCGTGGATTGCGGCGCGGACGGGTAGATTGCGGTCACGGTTTACAGACTGTCGGTTCGTCGCGTTCATCCCCGCCAGTCACGGCATGGCTCGCGAAAGGCGCAGGCCGAACAATTCAGGGGCGAGGGGCTGGGATAAAAATGGCCGGCGGCGATGCTCCGCCAGACGCGATCGGCGACCGTCTTGGTTCGTTCGACGCGCGCCGGGCGCAGGCTACCGCCAGGCGATCGACCGTCGGCTGCTTGGTCTTCGAGATCACCGCGAATTCCAGCCGAGTCGGCTTGCCGGGCATGAGGCGGCCCACGAGTTCGCTGTAGAGCAGCAGTTGCTCGGCGGCGGCGTCGGCTTGGCCCTGGCTCCAGCGGCCGCGCGAGGTCTTGAGATCCGTGACGACGAGTTCGGCCGGCGTGTCGATGAGCAAGTCGACGCGGGCCAGCAGGTCGGGACAGCCGGGCACGATCGCGCCCCGAAGTTCTTCCTCGACGCCGATGACCGTGCCCGCGGGCCGAGCCAGTTCGCTGGTCCGAAAAGCCCGCAGCATGCGTTCGGCGAGCCGGCCGAGCGTGTCGCGAGTTTCGTCCTTGCCGAAGAGAATCTCGCCGTCGGCGCGCTGATTCCAAGCATCCTGATACTCGGCCAGCAGCAGGTCGATGTCCGGCGGCGGCTCGCCGGCCATCAATCGATTGAAGTGCAGTTCGATGGCTTTGTGCATTGCGCCGCCGAAAATCAGGCCACTGGAAACGGTCGGCTCGGGCAGCCCGGCCACATAACGAAAGAAATAACGGAGCGGGCATGCCTGATACGTGCCGATCGCCGAATAACTGATATAGTTCCGGCCGGTCAGTTCAAGTTTCGCGTTTTTTGCTAGCACTCGAATCGCCGATTTCTCGTGGGTTTTGCACAGTTTGACGGCCGAACTGCCAATTTTTGCATGTTACCGAGAGGCCGAAGGTTGCCGGAAACGCGCCGAAATCGGAGAAACCACGACGAATCGGGCTATCGGAACTTTTGAAAACCGCGAAAGTCGAAGTCAGATTTTCGGCGATCAGGTTGGGCGTAGCTTGGTTTGGCAGAGTACTGCTAGGTAGGGCTCGGCTGGGCGTGCCACGGTCGACGGTGATCATCGCCGACCTCCGGGCTGCTGGGACTGTCCCTTGAGATCGTCGATCAGCGCGCTGGCTTCGGTGATGGCGAGCTCGTCGGCTTGGGCGACGCCGTAACGGGATCGCAGGAGATCGCCAAGTTCGATGCCTTGCCGATCGGCGATGGCGAACAAGGCGCGCACTTGGCTCGCCGTGGCCCGCCTCGTGCCGTCGCGGCGCTGGCCGTTGACATGACCGTTGCTATGACCACTGCCATGACCATTGCCATGGCCGCTGCCGTTCGACGAAGCCGCCGCCGCGTGGCCATTGGCGGCGTGGTTGCTCGTGTTTTGGCCGCTCGCGTATGGGCCGTTCAATTCTTCTTCGACGGATGCTTTGGCCAGTCCGAACAAGAATCGAATGCGTTCGCGCAGCCGGTCCGGTTCGGAAGCGAGGCCCGCGTCGCATTCGAGTTCGAGGTTCACCGAGGCCCCGCGGCTTCCGTAGTTCGCTTCGCCCGACTTGCGGTTGAAGCCGATGTTGAGTTTGAGCATTGATATTCCTTTCCAAGTTCGAATCCGCTGGTCGCACGGCTCGCGCCGCCGCGGCTCGCAACAACGACTTGCATCGTTATTTCGACAGGCGGTTAGCTCGCCATCTTCTGTAGCGACTTGAGCGACTCCAGCGTGTTCTTGAAGACCTTGTTTTGGCGATTCTGGTGCTTGAACTCGCGGGCCAGTTCATTGGCGAGTTTTGCGGCCGCGTGCAACGTGTCGCGGAGCGCGATCGCCTGCACGAAAGGCGTCTTGGCCGTGGCGGCCGGCGCCGAACGCTGGCGAGACTTTCGGCTGGCCGCCGGATCGTCTGTCATCGTGTTTTGCATGTTCGTGCTTTCCGGGATTGAGCTTTGCGCGATTGGGCTTCGTGTGATTGAGCCTTCCGCGATCGCGCTTCGCGTGGCCGGCGCACCGGCCATTGAAGACTCAGTCGGGGCGTTTGTATTCCGAGGCATGGTTTTCTCCCGGGCTCGAGGACGGTGAACTGAAACCCCGGCGCTCGCGGCGGGCGACTCGATGCGCACGGGATCGATCGCCTCGCCCGCCGTTTTCTCCGCTTCGAGCCCCATCCAAAGATAGGTGCGGCGATCATCGTGGCACTGAATCGCGGCGCCTGGGCCGAAGCACGCGAACTGGTCGAAGCCCAGCCGCAGTGCCCGCGCTAGATAGCTGCGGTTCATGTGGACCGAGGCCGGATCGCCGCTGGTGGAACTGTTCGTACGCGTCAGTTCCAGCGGCCGGGGCTGCTCGTCGCCGCTGGCCCGAAGCGCGACGTGGCCATTCAGGCCCAGCGTGATCGGCCGATCCGGAGCGTTTCGGCCCGGCAGATCGTCGAGCCGCGGCAACAAGAATTCGGCGTCGGACTTGGCCAGCGTCCAGCGGCTGAGCGCCGTGGCCTGGGGCCGGACGATGCTGTCGACCTGGGGGAAACGGCCTTCTTTGTTGATCGGCAGCCAGACGGTCCATGTATCGCCGCCGACCGTCACATGCTGGTCGGTGGCCCCGATCGCGATCGGTCCATCGTCGCTGAACTCCGGCGCGAAACACCGGACTGCCCGGGATCAGCAAGTCTCCCGTCCAGGGAAACTCGCAGTCTCGCCGCACGAGCAGTTGCCGGCCATCGGAGGCCGCGATGCTGCCCGACCCGCCGCGAAGCGCGAGACAACTCAAGGCATAACGGCCGGCATGCGGATCGGTCGTGTCGGTGGCATCGCCGAGCGCGCCAGCAGGCCGGCGTCGGTGCTCCAAACTTCGACGGGCCGTGCGGGATGGCTCGGCAGTTCCTTGGCAGGCCGCCGACAAAACGCCTGCTGGGGAATGCCGCGATGCCGCCACTGAAACGTGACGCTCTCGGCGCCGGGCGCGAAGCTCACCAGCTCCGGCGACTTGGCCTCGCACGCGGCGAGCTGCTCCAGAAGCACATGAAACTCCGCCGGCTCGAACCGGCCCCGCAGGCGGTGTTCGAGCGCCGCGTCGCCTCGGGCCGCGCGGAGAACAAGCACCTCCGGCGCGGCGACGACCGAGAGCCAGACGCTTTCATGGCGAGCCCGGCCGAACAGTCGCTTGGCCATGGCGCGAAACGATTTGAGAACGGATTTTGGAATGGCGATCATGCAATGCTCCTTGAAAACGAAAAAGCCGCGGCAAGCCGAGAAAGACCCTCGGCCGCCACGGCGGGGTGTTGCTGGGAGTTTTGACGGGCGGTAGGGGGAGAAATTCGGCGTAGCCGGGCGTCTACCGGGGCATCGGCGCGCCAAGCGATTTCGCGAGCCGCCTGATTGCTGGCCTCGCGATTCGCCGCTACTATGGGGTGTCGGCCTCCACTGGGGGGCCGAGATATTCAATCGCGAGGCGATAAAGGTTGTCGAGTCCCAACTGGAATCGCAGGAAGCCAAGGCAGCGCGGCGTGGGCTCGTGCTCGCGGAGAAGTGGCAGCGGGTACGATCCGCTTTGGACGATGGCACGATACCACGACAATGGCTTGGCAAGTCGCTTCCTTCCCTGAAATACGTAGACAGGCAAGCGAGGCGTGCTGCTTGGGAGAGTTGGAAAACCGCGGCGGCGGCGTTACACGGCGGCAAGGCGGCAATTCCGGTGGCGACCCAAGGTTCCGCCCCGGCAATCGGAAAGTCATTTGCGATCCTGGACGTGGCGGGAGCAAGCTATTGGGAATACCGCGATGTCGAACGGTATTTGCGGAACGAAGTCGGCGGCGATTATCTCGCGACGAAAACAGGCTTGCGCGGTTGCCAATTGTATCTGGCCGCGTATTCGACTTTCTCGCCGGAACCAGTCAGCAAATTAATGGTCGGAGTCGTCGTGGTTACCTTGATCGCTGTCGACGTCGCAATGGACCAGATTTATGAGACCGTTTATCGCCGACGGCAGTTCGCGGCCCAAAAGCTGCTCGCCCTCATCGATCGGTCCGAACGGTATCACGCCGCGCGAGCAAAGGTGAATCAGGCTCTAAATGCAGACTCCGGGCTCGAATAGCAATGGATCGGCGGCGCAATCGACGTTTTCAAAGAGCAGAGGCTCTTCTTGCAGGCACGAACGCACCGCGACACATTATTCGCGCTGGTTCAATCGCTGCAACCCTTGAAGATACTGAACATTTCACGGGCGATTCGTCGCCGAAGCATCAAAATGACGGTATATCATGGCTGGATTGTCAAACAACCAAACCAAAACGCCACCAGCGACAAATCAATCGGGCGTCGCAAGCGTTGTGTTCGTCCCACCGTGTTCGGAACGATCTATCGCTGGCCACACCTCCCGATCGCTGATCGAGGTGTGGGAATCCGCATGGCTGTCACGAAGCAATTCTCATGGGTCGGCGCTTCTTCTCGCGTTGGCATTAGAGCGATTTGCACGCTACTGACAGCGGACGGCGCGCTCACGGCTGGTTTCCGTAGCGCCGTCCTCAAATCCCGAATAATATTTAAGCCTCGGAGAAAGCACGCATGAATTCGACTGAATACCAAGCGGGCCGCCAAAAATTACTTGAGCAAATCGATCGCCTGCGCACCGTTCGCGATGAGTTGACGGCCCGCGACCCTGACTTCGTAAAAAACTTGCCGCTGGACGTGCGACAGAAGATGTTGCTGCTGGACCGCGACGGTGCTCGGCTGCGGAACGCGGATTTGACGATTGCTTTCGTGGGCGGTTTCAACGCCGGAAAGTCGTCGCTCGTCAACGCATTCTTGGGCCGATATCTCCTGCCCGAGTCGGCCAAAGTAACCACGGCCGTGCCGACCTATGTCCGTTTGGCTGACGGCGTCGAGGGCGCCGAACTCCACTATCTGAACATAGCCGAAGTCGAAGAACTCGATCAACTCTATCGTACCGAGATCGCAAAGCTTTTTGGCCAATCATCGCTGGCTACATTGCCATCAGCCCAGCTGTTGGAACAGGTCGAGCCATTGGTTCGGGAAGGCCGTGGCCGAGCACTGGTCCAGCAATTCAGATTGTTCGACAAAACGCGTCACCAGCGCTCCGTGGCCGCAAGGCACCATATGGTGATGGTCGGCCTAGCCGAAGCCCAAGAAAAGATTCGTGATGAAACCGAAGCCATGTTTATGGACCGCGTTGTGCTGCGCGTTCGAGACCTGGAAATACCTCCAGATGTCGTGCTCGTAGACCTGCCGGGTGTCAGCGTCCCGAATCCACGGCATCGCGCCATCACATTCCGGTTCGTGCGGGAGGAGGCGCACGCCGTCGTGTTTGTCCTTATGGCCCCGCAGCCGTTCAACAAAGATGACGTCGAGATCATGGAGTTGTTTCGCGCGGGCGAGAACCGAATCGCCGAAAAGACTTTTTGGGTTTTGAATCGATGGGACTCGTTGAGCGTTCCGCAACAACAGCAAACCATTCGTGAATTCGAGGAAAAAATGCGTGATCTCGCGGTGCCAGACGATTGCCAGTCGTTTCGCACCAATGCGCTGCACGGACTATTGTCTCAGATGTCCATCGAAGGCGGTTCTCCGGCGGACCTGGCGCTACAATCCCACTTGAAAGAATATCAGGGGAAGCTCGAAACGCACTACGGAGGAAGCCACCATACCGCGTTCCGCGACAGCCAAATTCCGTTTCTGCAGAAGCAGGTTCTCGGTTTTCTCAACGCACGGCTGCGTGAAACGACGCTTCGTTCCGCCATAGACAGCGCTCGGTCTAATTTTTGCGAGCCACTGGCTCATTATCTGACTCAGACGAAACTCGCGGACGACGCGGCCATTAGCGGCCCGCTCACGTTCGAAGAGAAGCAAGTACGCGAAACGCGTCTTGACCATCGGTTTAATGATCGCATGGCGGAGATCAAGCGGCAGTTGCAGAATTTGCGTAATGACGTGGCCGTCAAGCGCACCGGAATTCTTCGCGAGAAGAACGAAGAGCTCGTTAAGCGATTGCGCGGGAAGATCGACAACGGTCCCGAGACCGACGCCTACCAGATTTACCAGGAGATCATTGCCGAGCGCGAACTGCGCAAGTATCCCTACCACTTCGAGATCGAGATGCGGATCGTCGATAACCTGAACACGATGTTCAAACGCAACTTCCGCCAGATTGTGCGCGAGCAAGTCGAAGTGGTGGTAGACGAGTTAACCGAGAACGTTCGAACAGCCCTGGTCAAAGTTCGCGAAGACGTGGCCTACAACGCGGAGGCATTGGCTCCTTTTGAAGACGTATTGCTTCAGGGGCGTGAATCTCTGGTCTTGCGTGTCGACGGTTTTGTGATGAGCTTGGCGGCGCAGCTCGATGAGTTGCTGCTATTCAAGCCCAAAACATGGTACGTTATGGGCGGTAACGAGATACTCCAGGGCTTGGAGTCCGCCGCCCGAATGGGCTTTGACAGCCTAAAGAATCCGGGACAAGCGATTCGGGAATGCGACTTCGCCGGCAAGACTCGGCAGATACGTACGACCTTGACCGAGAACTACATCGATAAGATCCGGCAGTTTCACGAGCAGATTACGCAGGACATTTTTCCGGTCGTCATCAACAACATTCAAGAGATCGAGCGGAAAATCAGCGAGATCATGCAGACGAAGTATCGGCCGGTGCTTGAATCCGCGGTGAGGGCGGAAGTCGGAAACGAATACGCGGGCAAACGTAAGAGCCTGGAAGAGAACGCTCGCCGGTTCCGCGGCTTAATCGAGCAGATTCAGCATGCCATGATGGAAATGGATCAATTGTTGGACGCATCGGAGTCGTTGGCGGCGTAGAACGAGCTTCGTTGTCTATTTTCAGCAACGAACAACGCCGACTTGCTACGATCCCATATGCAAGAAGTTGGCCGCGCAAAAGAGTTATTTTGCGTCCGCAACTTGCGGTAATTTAGGGGAAACCGAACTGCTTTTCCCGTGCTGATGGATAGGCGAGTCCAATTGACCACTTCATTCGGATGAGGCGGGTCGATTCATGGTGGTGTTCGCCCTGAATGAAAGCCCTCGTGGAGCGCGGCGAACCGCTCGTCGCGCTCCACGAGAGCGGATGAAACAAAACTAGCGAGCCCCTTCGATCTTGGTGGGCGTGATCGACACGCGGTCGCCCGGGCGCAGAACTTGGTGGGCGGTCACGGGGAGCCGATTGACGCGGATCAGGTAGTCGGACGCTTCGGCGCCGGGCAGGCGCGTCTGGAAGAATTGCTCGATGGTCTGGCCATCGGCGACTTCGATTTCACCGGCGAATCCGCCGCCGTCGTTGTTGATGAACAAGATTTTCATGGAATGCTTTCTCGGGTATGGAATGAAGATCGAATTCAAAGCGAAGGTTCGATGCTGAACCCCGCGCGGTGTCGCGGCGCGGTGTCAGACGGCGGTGTCAGGCGGCGGCTTTCAGCCGTTTCGGCGCCCGCTGGACTCGGCGGGGAAGTTCGACCGGATAGATCGTGTCCCAGTCGATCATGAGCGGCTCCAGTTCGGGCGGCTCGACGAGTTGGAAACCGCGACTGCGGATCGTGCCTAGTGTTTCGCCGGTGACGCTGGAGAGTTCACGTTCGAGTTCGGCTTGGGTCATGGGAAAATGCCTTTCTGTTTGGATAAAACACAGCCGCGCGCGAGCGCGGCCTGGGAAGGAAGAACAGGACCATCACAAAAAAACGCCGCTCGAGAGTCGAGGCGACGATTCCGACTTCAGGAACGGCCCTTGGCGGGCCAGTTCGCTTCGGGCCCGTTAGCTTCGAGCCAGTTCGCTTCGAGCCAAGCGGCTTCGGCGGCAAGCGCCAAGCCGCGGGACGGGAAGGGGCCCAAAACCGGTCCCGCGACCGGCGAGAGATCGGCCCGCCACCGGCCATCGGTCGTGGGCTCGACATGGCTGGCGCGGCGAATGGCGAGAGCGCCGAGTCGCCCGAGGTCGATCGCTTCGCCGTAGACGCAGCGAATTTCGCCCGCTGGAGAAATTATCAATTGCATTGCGTCAGCCCTCGCTCTCGACGCCAGAAGTGGAAGCCTCGCGATTCGTAGCGATGGGGCTCGCGGCCTCGGGGCTCGCGGCCCCGGGATTTATCGCCCCGCGTAAAATGCGTCGTCGTGGGCGATCGACGAGCATTCCGGCGAGGGCGGCCTCGACGCCGGCAAGCTGCGTGGCCACGTGTTGCCTGAGGCTCGCGCTCTCACGCAGCTCCCACGGCTCGACGCCGCGGAGGGTTCGTTGGGCCTGGGCCACCAGCGAGTCGAGCTGTTCGTTGGACCGCACGTTCAAATGCCGGAACCGCTCGAAAAACTCGCTCAGATTCTCGACGGCCGAATTGCGAAACACTTTCGGCTTGCCATCTTCCTGGCCGCTCAAGCGCTCGGTCAGATGCGCGACCAGCTTGGCCAGTTCGTCGGTGAAGGCGTGTTCGGCCAACCGCACGGCCTCTTCGAAGCGGGCCCGCACGCGCTGGCATTCCTGCTGGTAGAGCTCGGGGCTGAGTTGCCGCAGGTAATCGGGCGGCTCGACCGATGGAAAATCCCAGGCCAGCGCGAACAGGCCGTCCAGCGTCGCGGGGTAATCCGCCGGGTTGAACAAGCTGCCCAGCCGCTCCCGGGCCGCCGATCGCAGTTCGGCGTAATGCTCCTCAAGCCGCCCGACCGCTTCGGCCAGTTCGGCCTGGAGCGAAGTCATTTGCACATCGAACGCCGCGATGTCGTCTTGGCGAATCAAACGAATGCCGGGCTCGGGATAGGGTAGCGCGATGCCTTTCCAGAAGCTAAGCACGCGACCCCGGATGGTTGTCAGCGCTTTGAACTCCGGATGCGAAGTATCCAGCAGTTTCTTGCCGGCCGAGAGGAACTGGCCTTCGGCGCCGAACGCGTCGGCGGCTTGGGCGCGCTGCGCGGGCGTGAGCGTCTTGCGCGTGCCAAGCCACGTAAACGCGACCCGCGCGGCGGCCATCGAGGCGCGCAGGCGAGCGGCCGAAGGATCGACCGTCTCGGACGTGGGGGATTCATCGAGTAATGTGCTCATGAGAACCATCTCCAGGCTTTGTCTTGAAGGAAAGATATTTTCAGGGACCCCGCGATAGCGGATTCGGCAAGGTCCTACGACGATTTGACTTTGACTTTTCTTGGGAGAAACTAGAGGGAACATTTCAAGATGGCCGAGAACACGCAGCATGCTTCGCGATCTGGCTGACAAATGGGCGACGATCCATATCCCGGATCCCGTGGTCCGAAAGGACTTCCTGCGGAGTTTCGATGCAGCCGTTCGCAAGAAGATCGATTTCTACTTGCTGATCGGCTCGAAGCTGATGCGTCAGCCCACGGCGCGCCTGGTGCATTGCTTCGCGAACGAATTGTTCATCTTTTCGCTCAGTCGCGGCCAAGCGATAAGTTTCGGGGTGAAGCCGGCCTGGATGAGTTGCACCGAGGGCAACCCATGCCAGCTCCCCGATCCTGGCGGCCCGACGTTGCTGACCCTTTACAATGTACGGCTCGCGGGCGGAACAACTCTCCAGGGATGCGATCCGGTCGTCGGTTCTTGCCAGTATTCCGCCAGTGGGAACGTATCCCTTCCGTATGCTCTTGAAATGGAATATGCGATTCACGGGAAAGCCCGCGTGAAATGCTGGTTTTACCCAACTTGTCGGCTTCAAGCGGAAGGGGGTTTTTCATTCAGCTTCGCTCCGATCAAGCGTCCCGACCAGGACTACCCTTGGCGGGGCGCCACGACATTGTTCTTCAGGGTATTTCACGTGCCGAACTCCAGGACGGACGAAGGCCGCCAGCCGGTCAGCAACGCCTGCGCGGCCCTTGTCGATGTCGTGTGATCGGCAAGGGAACGGTAAATGCAAACGGGGCGATCCCAGTGTCGGGCGCCTAACATCCGCCGAGGAGTGATGACGCGGGCGGCGACGTCATTGAGCGACCGGGCTTCGCCTGATCTCAATCGCCGTGGGCATTTTCTGGAACAACAATAAAAATCATCCGGCCCGGCGGGCTTGGCCGGATGGCGCCAGCTCGCCTTGCAGCGTCCGCCAGGAGCGGCGCAGTTCGTGTCGCAACTGCGAAATTCTCGCGGGCGAGACGCCGAAACGTCGGGCCGCTTCCGCCGTGGTTTCGCCGGCGGCCAGCGCCTTCGCGATGCGGCGATCGCGAGTCGGCAGCGACCGGAACCACTCGGCCAGATCGAGCCGGGCGGCGGCCGTGTCGGCCGGCGTGGCGCGACGGTCCGCGACGATGGCTTCCTTCCACGCCGACGACGCCGAGTCGTAACGATCGAGTCGCTCGATACGCACCCGCCGATTCGCGGGCGACATCAAATCGCGTCGGTTGAGCTTGTTGCCCACGCGGCGACCGTCGCGCACGTGCCGGATCGCATAATGAGCCAGCGGCGTGGCGAAAGCCGAGTCGACCTTGCCGCGTTCCACCAACCGCGCAAACGCGCTATAGGCGTTCGCGATGACTTCCTGCGTCAACTCCTCGCGGGCTTCAATCGTCCGATTTCGGAAAGCGACCCGCGCCTGGAGCTTGATCCGCGGCAGCATGGCAAGGAACGCGGCATGAGTGGCCGGGGAGGCGCTGGCGGCGGGCTTACCTTGAACCGGCCGGGGATGAATAAACGCGATCATGGAACGATCTCCCGTAAAAGAGACCGCCCCGGCGCGGGGCGGTCGTTTGGAAAAACAACCGCTCCGCAACGCGCGAAGCAACAGATCAAGTTAAGGGCGCGAAACGCGTCAGTCTCACGGCGCAAACCTCCGCGAGCCGTTTCACTCGGCGCCAGGTATCTCGGGCGAATCGAGCGCCGGCCGGTCGATTCCAATCCGCGGCCGAGACGAGAGCATCGGCTTCTCGGCGAGCAGCTCGGCGACCAGGAATTCTTCGAGCGATTCAGATGGCTCGCTCGCGCCGAGATTGCGCGCCAGATAGAGGCAAAGCGCGAACAGCAGCGCCAAGGGCAGGAGCCAGGCGGCCGCCGTGATGGCGGCGGCGATGATCGGCGCTCGATCTCGCGCGGCGGCCAAGTCGCGCCGTTCCTCGGCCAGCGCCACTCGCTGCCGGTCGAGGCTGGCTCGTTCGCTCTGCAGCGACGTTTCGAGAGTCTTTTGGGCGGCGATCAGTTCCGTGCGGGCGGCGGCGTCTTGGCGCACCAGATCGTGCGTCGCTTCGGCCACTTGCTCGCTCTGCCGGACGATTTGTCGATTCTGCTCGGCCTGCCGATTCGCGCTTTCTTGTGAAAGCGAGACGAGTCTTTCATCGTCGCTACAGCCGGTTAGCGGCGCCGCCATCATCGCGATGGCGATCAGCATGATGGGATACAACGGATTCTTGGTTTTGCGCATGCGAGGTTCTCCAGCGGGCGAGAAGTTTGGCCAGCAGCCGCTGCAAGGCCCATCGCAACCGGGCCTCGCGAATCAGCGCCAGCAGAATGAACAACAGCGCGACCGCCAGCGCGGCCACGATGATGGTTTCAGGGATCAATGGCATGGTTCCTTTTCGCGTTTTTGAAACGGACGAAGTTGTTGATCGGCGCGTTTGCGCCGAGTTTCGTGCCCCAGTCGTTCCGTGGTTCCGTCAGTTGTTGGACGGATCGCGGCGCACGGAGCGGGCGCTCTTGGGGTTGGCCGGTCGGCTGAAGATGCCGGGCCGGTCGGCGGCCAAGCAGCGGCCGGTGGCCCAGTCCCGGAGCCGCTCCACGGCCTCGCTGGCGGTCCGGGAGACCGGGACCACGTTCCGAGCCGCCTCGACGAGCGACACGCCCAAGAGCGCCGCTAAACGGCAGCAGGAACGCACCTCGGCCCCCGTCCAACCTTCGTCCGCGGGCCGCGGCTGCTGGACGGGTAAGCCAAAGCGGGCGAGATACATTTCCCAGATCGCTTGCCGCTCTTCGCGCCCCGGCAGGTCCAAGAAAAAGATTCCATCCAGTCGCTCGGCGCGGGTCAGTTCCGGCGGCAACCGGCTGATGTCGTTGGCCGTGGCCACGACGAACACATCGCTCTCGTGATCCGCCATCCAGGACAGGAGCGTGCCGAAGAGCCGCGTCGAGACGCCGCTATCGCCCTGGCCGCCGACGCCCGCGAGCGCTTTTTCGAGTTCGTCGACAAAGAGAATCGCCGGGCTCATCGCGTCGACGATCCGCAGCGCCTGACGCACGTTCTGTTCGGTCGCGCCAACCAGCGAACCGTAGAGCGCGCCGACATCGAGCGTGAGCGTCGGGCGGCCCGCTTCGTTGCCGAGCGCCTTGGCGAACGCGCTCTTGCCGGCGCCGGGCGCCCCAAGAGCAACACGCCGCGCGGCTTCACCGGCTTGTCGCCGACGAGCGCCCGCCGACAGAAGTCTTTCAGGTTCTGGAGGCCGCCCAGATCGCTGAAGCGTTCATTGCCTTCGTGCAGCGTGAGCAGGCCGCTCTTTTTCAGGGCTTGGCTCTTGAGCTCCCAAATCGTCTCGGGCCGGATGATGTTGTGCCGCGTGATCGAGAGCGCGAACGCGCCTTCGGCCTCGTAACGCGTCAGCCCGGCCGCCGCGTCCAGCACGCGCTCGAGATCGCGACCCGCCGGCAAGTCGGCGGGATTTTCGGAGGCCAGTTCCCGGGCGATCGATTCCAGTTGGTCGCGATCCGGCAGCGCGTGCTCCAGGACCACGAACAGTTTTTCGAGTTCGAGCGGAACCTGCACGGTCGGCGCGAGCACGATGATAAACGTGCGCCGCTGCTTGCCGGCGATCAGTTCCATGAACGTGGTCTGCACGATCTCGGGATTATTGAGAAACCGATGAAAATTGTGGAGCAGCAGGAGCGACGTTCCGCCGGGCTGCGCGAGGCTCGGCAGCGCCCGCAGCGCCGCCAACGGATCGCCGCCCGAGGGTTCTCGCGGCGGAGCAGCGCCGGGGCCCAAAACAGTCAGGCCCCGGGCCATGTCCCAAACGGCGATGTTCCAGCCTTGGGAGCGGCCCTGCTCCAGGATTTCGCGCTCGGCTTCGTCGGGTTCTTGGGTCTGAATCCAGAGTCCGGTGAAGGCGGCGTGGATGTAGTCGCTTAATTGCGCGGCGAGTCGCATGAAGATGGATCCTTGTGGAGAGGGGATTTGTTGTGAATGGTTCGGCCCGGTTCGAGCTGGTTCCGGCTGGAAACGAAATGAGCCTCGCGCGCGCAAATAGCGCCGAGGCTCTTGTGAGAAGGAGTTGTTCGCCGGAGCGATTAGCTGCTTGATTGTTGCTGCTGTTGTTGTTGGGACGGCGCTGTCGCGAAGTATTCGGATGTGCGCGCGTCGGTCGTGACCACGCCGAGGGCGCGTTCCAGGAATTTGGACGCTTCCTGGCAACTCGCGCCTTCGTAGCCCTGGGTCCGGATCGTGGTTTCTCCCTGGGGCGAGACGGTGATTTCGAGGATCGGAGGCATGGCAATCGTTCTCCCGTTGCTGGACGCTGTGTTCGAGCCGCGTGATTTTTTAAGTGGCTGTTTCGCTGGCGAGACATGAAAAGAGCTTGGCGATCGAGCGGCGCTCAGCCGGCCGTCTGGATGTTCAGCCGCACGCTGCCGTCGGCCAATAAGCGTTCGCTGACGGAGTGTCCTTGCCCACGCGCTTCGAGCTTGGTTTTTTCGACGGCGTAGGCTTGCAGAAACCGGTCGAATTGGCGGAGGTCGCCCCAATGGCCGCCGTAATTGTCGTAGCGCCGCGCCGCTGGTGGCGTCGATCACGGCCGGATATCGCCAGCCCGGCAACCGCACCGCCCAGCCGTGGGCTTCCTGGCCCGCGAACAGTTTGAAAATCCCCTGCTCGGGCGCGGCGAGTCCCAGACGTCGGCAGGCGGCGGCGATCGCGACCGGATCGCGGAGCTTCGTGGTGATCGAAACGACATGACTCATGACGGGTCTCCTGGGGATCGTGCTTGTAAAATCAGCGCCGAGATTGGCGCTGAATCGATATCGAACGTTGAAACGAAAACAGCCCCGCGCAATATCGCCGATGAGGGCCCCGCGCCGCGAGGCAAAAGAGAAGCCGATAGCTCGACTCCTCGCTACTTATTGTGACACGTTTTAGGCCAAAATTCAGCGAAAGGAACGTTCCCATCGCGCCACGGCGCCGAGGTGACGATTTGACGGACAGGCGATTCTTTCCGGAGGCGGAGACTTCGATCGCGCTCTACCGAATCGCGTCTTCAGAAGCCAGAAGATTGCCGAGCCAATGTCCGGATATCAGGCCGCTCGCTGGAAGCGAAACGAGTGACATGGCTATCGCGCCGCCACTGCGCGTCGCTGACCACCAACTGGTCGCCACGCTCTTCACGCTTGGGGCGTAGAATCTCGGCTTGAGACCGATAGCCAAACGCCGCCGGCGTTTGGCAGGGCGACCGCGGAAGGCGATCAGGAGGGGCATTGCGGTTCCTCGTCTTCTTCGATTTTCACGCCAGTAACGCCAGCTAGCCGCTTCGCGACCGCCTGGGCCACGAATTGCAGGAGCCGGTGGAGACTAGACCCGGGAACGACCGGCTCGGGAATGGGAGGATGTGCTGACTTGTCGCGCTGCTGGGGCATTGGAGCCTCCTTGTGAAAAAAAACCCCGGCGCAGCGCCAGGGTCTATTTGGACGAGATTGCAGGTAAAGGCAGACGCTAAATCGCCGGCCGCTCATAACCCTCAACCGGCTCGAACCGATACTTGCGGTTCTTATGCCGCCTGAACTTCAGCATGTCGATCGGCGGCTCGTGGACAACTTGCCAAGGCGTGATCAATCCCATGTCGGTCATCTTTTTGTGCAAAGCCAGGGCGTTGCCGACGACCGTGCCGCTGACCTTCGGCATGGTGCGCTGGCCAATCCGCTTGCGGGTCAAGTCCCCCGATGCAGCTAACTTCACCGCCTCGACACGAATCTGCTCTCGCTGCGGGGGCACATCCCACAAGTCGATCGTAACCTCCTTCATGACTAGGCCATGCAACTCTGGAATGAGGTTGATATCCGGGTAGTTTCCCGCCAGGTTGAGCGTCACCTTCGCTCGCGAGAACAGGCCTCCACCATCCACCAGCCGCACGGGGTAGACATGAAAGCTCGAAATCAGCGGCCGCATGAAGTCGGCGAAATCGTAGGATTCGATCGCCAAGCGGCCGAACTCCTCGCGCATCAGGTCGTTCAACGCTCCGACCGACGCCGGCAGTTCCAGCCGTTTCCGCTCAAGGCGTTCAAGCTGGTATTTCTCCGAATCAAGGTGATGTGTTTCCTTCTCAAGTTGCTCGATTTGCTCTTTCACGAACGGCAAGGGACCAAGCTCGCGCAAGGCTTGTCGCAAATTGAGCGTCGCCCGGTCATGTTCGGCCTTGCGGCGGCGCCATTCGGTCCACTGGGCCGGCAATCCTTCCCTGCCCGCGCACTGGGCACGGTCCACCAGTTCGGCAAACTGTTCGCTCAGTCCCTGAAGGTCGAGCAAAGCTTTGCCGATGAGATCCGTCAGCTTCGTCGCGACCAAGGGCCCGTCGAAGCCGATCGAGTTCCAACAACGCCATTCGCGCGCGCCACTGCACATCAGGTGGTCGGTGACGCCGTTTGCGCCCCAAACGTACTCGCGGCCGCAGTGCCAACAGCGAGCGCACCTGCCTGGGAACCGAGACCGCTTACGCGACACATCGAGCAGGGGATCACACCCATTCACGCGACGCCGACCGCGGTTCGAGTACTTCTCGTCGAGCCCCGCGTTGAGCTCGTCGAACCCCCCCTCGTCAAAAAAGGCCAAGTGTGGGGCGTCGTAGAAGATCGGGCCCTTCGGATTGAGTCGGGAAATGCGCCGTCCCCTGCCATGATGTTTCACCGTCCGCGTACGGCCTCGCCATGGCTTGCCCTTGAGGATCGGATTCCGATAAACGCGACGAACCATGGCCCCGGTCCATGTCTTCCGGCGACAGTAGCGGCCGACCGGAAATCCGATTGAATTGAACCAGTCAGCAACGGCCGACGCGTTTTTCGTAGCCAAGAGCCGCCTTTTTCCTTCCTCTAGGGTGTCTGCTTTCGACACATCCTTGCGCCAATCAGCGTAACCTTTAGCGCCTTCCGGCACGATGTAGCCGACCGGCGGGCGAGCGGCGGCTTGGCCAAACTTCTTGAAGCGGTTCATCGACTTCTGCTTGATCCGCAGCGATGTTCGCTCGTTGTGGCCGACATTCTCGCTGCATGCATTCAGCGCATCCTGCTCCCAGGTTGCCTCGAGGGTATCGACGCCATCCTGCAAGCAAACGGTCCGAGTACCGCGGTCGACGCCCAGGCCCAGAAGCCGTGCCGCCTCGCCTCCGCGAATAAGACGACTGAGATCATCGATCATTACCAAGTCATATTCGCCGGACCGGTAAGCCGTCGCGATCCGTTCCAGCTCGGGGCGGTCGAGCGCCTCTCCTTTGGCTTTCGTCGCGATAATCTCGAAGTGCGTCGGCCCGTCGAAAATCTCGGCCACGGATTGCCGGGCGTTATCCTCTTGATCCTCGATGCTGGCCTCTTTTTGCCGTGCGCAACCCGAAATCCGGCAGATCACCAGCACCTTCAACATATGCCCGTTTTTGGGAACGACTACTTCCTTCGATCGACGATCCATGAGAACACCTCCATGAGTTGGAGGCGTCGGCGACGTTCGCGGTCCGTTTGGACCAGTGGGCCAAATTCAATGATAATAGGTGAGAAGCCAGGATCACGAACAATCATAGATGAGCAATCGCAAACAATTACGGCCATTCAGATTAGAGCCGCAAAGCCTTGCCGCGACGCGACTTGGGGAAAGGCATGGGACGAACCCCCCCCTCTCCGCTGATTTTTATTGCGCTGAAATTGCATTCATGTTGCGATCGCACAAGATGTTCGCAAAAGGAGCCGCAATGGGTGCATGGGGCGTTCTGGCATTCGATAACGATGACGCAAACGACTGAGCTTATGGCTTAGTGGACGCCAACGACCTTTCACTCGTCGAATCCGCTTTCGATACTGTTTCCGGGGCCGAGAACTACCTTAAGGCTCCAGATGCCTCGAACGCGTTGGCTGCGCGAAGTGCTGGCGCGTTTAAACGGCGATCCGGGATACAAGAACTCGTATACGGAGGACGTCGACGACTGGGTGGCCGCTCATCCCCTAACGCCCTCCCCCGCGTTACTAGCTCGTGCCAACGCCATCGTCGATCGCATCCTTGGCGACAATTCCGAACTGATGGATCTGTGGGCTGAGAGCAACGAGATCAGAAATTGGCTTGAATCCGTCGGCGCCCTCCGCCAGCGGTTGCGGAAATAACAACACACTGAATCGCAATTCCGCGGCGCACGGCCCGTCTCCCGGGAACCGGTTTTCGCGCGGCGTTCGGCTCGAGCATCTCGGTTGGCTCGAAATCATTTGCCCCGCTTCGTCGGGCCGCCGGGACCGGGTTGAGAAAGAACCGAGTCGACGAACGACACTACCTTCTCGGGCTGATTTGATCTAAGAAGCGAGATAGCATATCGGCAATAGGATTCAACTCTTCCCGGTTCGGCTTCGGCCGTTAATAGTTCGAGGCTATTCGGGACCGAGTGCCACACGTAATGCGGCGAAATACGCTCGTAATATGACCGCGACAAATATCGCTTCCAGTCGGGCCGAGGCGAACCGTCGTCGATCCGATGCACGATCCGTGAAAACGAAGTATCGTTTACTTTATCGGAAATTACGCAGCTCATTAACTCGAATTTCGTGCGAATTCTACCGGACTGCGAGTCGATATACTTGTCCTCGCGCCAGCTACTCAAGATCGCATGGGTAAGCAAAAAAAGAAGCAAGGCAACAACGGCCGCTCGCCACACCGTCTGGCGAGGACGCCGGACAAAGATCATCCGAAGTGGCCAAACGGCGCTTGTGCTTGTGATAGGGGCCATTTCCAGGCACTCACCCATTGCGAGTCGGTCGCTGGCTGGTTCGCCGCGCCTGTTTGAGCGCCGCACGCGTCCGTGGGTTTGAGAACGGCGGCGACCACGATGCGCACGGCGCGATCGTCTCTGTCTCCTTGCCAAGCGATTTCGGAGGCTATCCGCAAACTTCGGCGAGCCCTCACCCTACCCTCTCCCAGAGGGAGAGGGGGCGCATTGTCGGATCGTCGCATCGACACATCCGCGGTCGACATGCCCCAGCTCGCGGCGGCGTGCCCTCCATCGCTCATGACCACGACAATCGCGGGCATGGGGCATAGCGCGGCGCCCCGCGAATTTCTTGCTGGCATATCATTTTCCGTCGCGACAATACCCCAGCGCCAACAGTGCAAACGATGTGCAAAGGTTCGGGTCGCCTTCCATCCATTGCCGGCTCTCATTGACCCAAGAGCCGTCGGGCCGCTGGCGCTTGAGCAGTTCGGTCGCCAGTTCCTCGCGCCAATCGTGCCGATTGCCGCTCGAATCCTTGAATTCCTTCTCGCCAAGCGCGGACAGTGATTTGGCCATCAGATGATAGTAATAGTACACCCCGTTTTGGCCCATGCCCGGATTCTCGCTCAGCGTGTAATGCTTCGCCAACCACTCGAGCGCCGCCATGACGCGCGGGTCGTCTTTCGTCACTCCGGCGAACAGCAGGCTCTTGAGCCCGGCGTAGGTCATCGAACCGTAGCTTCGCAAGGCGCCTTCGTCGTTCTTGCCCGCGGGGCTCGAGCCGCCGGCGGCGGGCGTGTAGAAGAATCCGCCGTCGGGGTCTTTGGCGGCGAACTTGGTCGTGTTGTGCTCCGACTCCAGATTCTGGCAGCGCGAGACGAAGATAATCGCCTTTTGCACCGCTTCGTCGGAACCCTTGTCGCCCGCCGATTCGAGCGCTTCGAGCAGAAACGCGGTGTTCGAGAGATCAGGGCGCCGATTCCTTGCCGTAGCCCACGCCGCCGTAGTTCACGTCCGACTTGTCGACGCCCTCGGTCTGATCCCACTGGAGGCCCTTGGCGTATTTTTCGGCGCTGGCGATGATCTTGTCGTAGCGGCCGTCTTTGTTCGCGGCGGCCAGGGCCACGAGCGCGACACAAGTCTCGTAGTTCGGAATGCGCGACTTCTCGCTATAAATGCCGCCATCGGGATGCACATAGCCCTCGATCAACTTGAGGCTCTTCGAGAGCCGCGGGTCGTCGGCGCCGCGGCCGTTTTGTAAGATCGCCGCCACGGCCAGGGCCGTGATCGCGCCGCCGGCGCGGGAACTATAAGCGCCGTCGGACGATTGACCTTTGGTCACCAAATAGTCGATTCCCTTGGCGATGGCGGCGTCGATCTCCCGGGCGGTTGGCTTCGCGCCGGCACTCGGCCGCTCCGCCGCGGCGGGCGCGCTTTGAGCAAACAATGGCTTCGAGGCAATGAGCGAACCAATCAACGAAAGCGCAAGCGCGATGGCGCGATAATGTTTCGAAGACATGACAAACCCCTCGGGCAAAGAAAAGAAATCAAACAAGCGGCAATGTCAGAATGACATTCCCAAGGCGCGAGTACAAGAGCCCAACGATCGCGATCTCCCGGGGGTTGGTCGCCAATCAAAGAGCAACTGATGCGCTTCTTCGCCATGCGGCGAGGACGCAAGCGCGCAAGCGCGGCGAAATGTTGACCAACGCGCGATGAAGCTTCATCAAGACCCGGCGAACGTTTTCGCCCTCGCGGCGAAGTTTTCGCCAAGCCGTGGTGAAGTTTTCGCCAAGCGGCGACGATTCGGCCAGCCGCGACGATTTGCCACGCTTTCGCTCAAAATTCGCTCGCGGAAAATTCGTCGGGCATTAGCGCGCCGCTCATCGCACATGAATTTTGAGCCGCTATGTTGGCCCCGCCCAGGTGATGCGGCCAGGAGAAGCAGAGGAACGGCGCGTGGAGAACTGCCTTCGAAGGCGCCGCGTCTTCCGACGCCAGGGGAGGATTCGCACATGATGATCGTCGCGGCGAAAGAATGTTGCTTGGCGCATGTCGTCGATGCGCGCATCGAGGACTATGCCCATCTCGAAGCCCAAGCAACCGATGCGGGCTTGCGACTGGCGATGTTCTCGAGCGGGCGCCAAGCGCTCTCGCACAATGATGCATCGCCGCCCGATTCGTGGGTGGTCAACCTGCGCTTGCCCGACATGTCGGGCGCCGACCTGATGGCGATGTTGCGGTGGCGATTTCCCGGCGCTGATAGCGCTCGTGAGCGACGAATACGACGCGCGAGCCGAGATGCTGGCTCGCGCGAATGGGCCGGATATCTATCTCTCGAAACCGCTCGAAGCCGATTGGCTATTGATGCCGATGCTGGCGCGGTTTGGCCCATGAGCCGGCAGGGGCCTTCGGCGCCGCCAATGGAAATCTAACGCGGCCCTCATGCAAACAACGTAGTCCTCATGCAATCCACATATTCATGACTCGCGACACGAGGCAGCCCGCCGTTTCAATAACCCGCGCAACATGGTGGTCGATTTCGGGACAAGCAACCGCGTTGCCCGTGCTCGAAAACTCTTTGCTAAATAACAACTTGCTCATTAAAGACTCATCGTCGCTGACTAAGGTATTCGTGGTTCTAGGAAGTGCGAAGCCAATCACATTTCTCGCGAGTCCCCCGGGTTCCGTGGGTCGCGCGAAAGTTTAATTCCTGATAGAGAACTTGGGAGAAACGCCAGTGCATGCATCCAAATCCGCTTGTTGTCCGTGGCCAAGGGCCAATTGCCGCGCCAATTGCAAGGGGTCCGGCCGCCGGTGGCGGGTGGCGAGGATTGTCGTCGCCCTTGCGCTGTCCGGCTTTGGCTGGGGAATGGGTCGCGCCCAGGCCCAGTCGAACAACTACGCGACCTATTCGGGCGGCGCCTATACGCAAAACTTCTCGAGCTTGGGAACCACCGCGCCAACCGTGAGCGGCTCGGGCCCCTCTTTTAATTTGGACACCCTGTTCGGTGTCTCGGACACGGCAAGCTCGAACGTCAATGGGTGGTATGGCAGTGAGTCGAAGCTAACCACATCGTCGACGTTCAAAATCGCGACCGGCATTCCCGGCGGCACGACCGGATACATCTACAACTTCGTTAATCCCGCGGCGAGCAGCCAAGTAAATGCCGTGGGCGGCCTGATGACCAGTTCGACCGGCACGGTGACGGTCGGCGTGGTGCTGTATAACAACACCGCCAATACATACGGCTCGGCCAATATCGCCTATACCGGTCAAGAGTGGTGGGCCAACGGCACGCAAGCGATGAACTTGAGCTATCAAATCGCGTCGACCTTGCCGTCAAGCATCACCTCGGGCACGTTCACCCCTGGTCCCTCGGGTTTGAACTTCACATCTCCCACCACCGGCAGCGCCAGCGCGACCGTCTCCGGCTCGAATGCGGCGCCTCCCGCGGGAGATCAGGCCAGTCTTTCAGGCGCCATTTCCGGTTTTTCCTGGGCGCCCGGAACCTACTTGGTCGTGGATTGGACCGAACAGGATTCTGGTGGAGCTTCGGGCCTGGGGATCACGAATCTCTCGATCACGCCCAGCGTCGTCGCGGCCGCCAATCTGACGTGGAACGCGTCGGGCGCCGGTGGAACTTGGGACACGACCACCGCGAACTGGCTTAACGGCGGGTCGAGCGCCACTTTCACCAGCAATGGCACGAACGCCGTGACCTTCGGCAATACGGGCGTCGGACCGGTTACGATCACGGGCGCAGGCGTCAATCCCTACTCGACGACCGTGAACAACACCTCGGGAACCTATACGTTCAGTGGCGGGGCAATCACCGGCATCGGTTCGCTCACGGTCTCGGGCGTCGGCGGCACGCTGGTGCTCGACAGCGCCAACAGCTACAGCGGCGGAACATACATCAACGCCGGCACGTTGAACACCGGAACCGCCGGTGACGCGGGTTTGCGGCGCGGCCGGCGCCGGCGTCACTTTGGGCGGCGGCACACTGCAGTTCGCGAGCAACTACGACGCTTCGCCCTCGACTCGCGGCATCACGCTGACCGCCACGAGCACGGTTGACTTCGGCGCGACCGGACAAACCGTCACCTACACCGGCGGGCTCACGGCCACCAGCAGCGCTGGCCTCACGCTCGCCGGGAGCGGGACCTTGAACCTGAGTGGAACTTTCGGCGCCGCCATCGGTCCCTTGGCCATCACGGCGGCGGGCGGCAACTTGGAATTGACGCCCACGAACAGTTCCTTTCCCTCGATGACCGAAACACTGCCCACCACCGCCGGCCAATTCGTCGGCAACCTCACGATCAACGCCCCGATGCAACTCGACCTGATCGGAGGCGCCGGCGGGCTCGCCCGGCATTATCAGCGGCGGCGGCTTGGTGCAGGTGGCGGCGAGCGGCGCCGTGATCGAAGCGAACAGCGGCGCGGGCAATGTCGTCATCGACAACAACATCGTGTTGAACTCGAGCAATGTGGGCGGGACTTTCAATACCTTTATCGGCGCCACCAAGGCCTACACGCTCACCGTCAATGGCGGAATCAGCGGCGCCTCGGATGTGACGATCGCCAACTCCAATGCGCCCGGTGGAAAGGGAACCACGATCTTCAATGGCCCGCTCACATACACGGGCAACACATACATCGAGAGCAATTCGGGTAGCATCAATCAACTGGGTCCCGGCGTGTCGCTGCCCAGCGGGACCGCGCTCACGTTTGGCAATGGCTTGGCGGGTCAGTCCTATGGTCAACTCGATTTAAATGGCAATAGCATCACGGTCTCCAGTCTCTCGACCAACATCGCCACCGGGCAGACCGCAGACGGTTTGGTCAACAGCAACGCTTCTTCCGGCAGCGCGATCACCGTCGTCAACACCACCGGGAGCGCCATGACGTTCGCGGCGCCGATCGGCACGCTCCTGGCCGGCGACACGGATAACTTGAGCTTGACGCTCGCGAGCGGCAACACCGCGCGCTGACCCTCAGTGGGGCGAATTATTACTCGGGACCCACGAGCGTGAACGGCGGCGAGCTATACGTCGATGGAACCCACGGCAGCGCGACGACGTCGATCAATTCCAATTACACGATCACGGGCAGCGCCGCCGGCCCGGCGACGCTGGGCGGCTCGGGCACGATTTATCTCGGCGCCAGCGAATCGATCACGGCCTCGGGACTCGCGCTCGACAAGGGCATCATCGCCCCGGGCGCCTCGCCCGCCATTCCGGGAGAATTGACCGTCAATGGCGGCGGTGTCACCCTGGCCTCGGGAACGGGTGAACTGAGCATCGTGACCAACGGGAGCGCGACCGGCGAGCTCTATGTGCCCGGAGGAACGGCGTCGATCAGCGGGGCGACGCTCCTGGTGAGCGATCCCACGGGCGCGCCGCAAACGCTGGGCAACGTGCTCACGATTCTTTCGGCGGCGACGCTTCCCTCGGGAACGACGTTCGCTGGTCTGGCGAACGGCGCCACGATCACCGATGGCACGAACAGCTACATGGTCAATTATAACTATGCCGGGGGCGCGGTGACGCTCACGGTCACCGCCGTGTCCGAGCCTAGCACCGTGGCGCTCACTGCGATGGCCGCGGCCGGAATCGCCATTTGGCTGATTCGCTTTCGCAATCCGCGGGGGCGCCGATCGGCGGGCCGCCTAGCATTGCAAGGCATTTAAGGGCCGGCAAGTTCGCATCGCGACGATCGGAAATTGAGCAAGTGAAACTTGATGTGGCGGCTCGCGCAACGATCGAGGCGCACGCCGCGGCGAGCGCATGATCCCCGCCAGGAGGGCGGGCGGTTCGCGGCAGTTGGTTCGAGACGCCGCTTCTCGGGGATGGCGCCACCGGGCATCGAGAGCGGCAGGAATTCAGTTCCTACTCACAACGACGGAGGGATGCCAATGATGATCGCGGCAGCGAAGGATTTTCGCCTCGTGCATGTGGTGGATGCTCGCGCCGAGGACTATGCCAATCTGATGCATGAGACCTCGGACACGGAACTGCGATTCCAATTTTTCGGCGCCGGTCGCGACGCGCTCCGCTGCGACGCTTCGACACCGCCGAATTTGTGGGTCGTGAATATCCATCTACCCGATATGTCGGGCACGGACCTGCTGGAGATGCTGCGGTGGTGTTTCCCAGGAGCACGGTGGCGCTGGTGAATGATGAATACGACGAGCAGATCGAAATCATGGCCCGCGCGAATGGGCCGGATCTCTATCTCTCGAAACCGCTCGAAGCCGATTGGCTGTTGACGCCGTTGTACTCGCGCCGTGGTTAAAGCGAGCTGGGGGCGATCCTTTTGGCGGCGGCCGAGGCGATGAAGTACAATGGCGACTCGCGGGCGGCCCGACGAGGCTGTTTCGCGCATTTCCGCTCCGGCGACTTCATGGCAAGCCATGCGGCTTGCGCAGTCGCGAGCGCAAGCGTCAGAGGCCACCATGAGCGACATTCGCGGATCGAGAGTTGTTTGCAAGCTGTTGTTGGTCGCGGTTCTGCTGCTTGCTGGCACTCCGGTGTCGCCACGCCTCGTGGCCGCGGAGAATTCGCCCGCCACGAAGGCCGCGCGTCCGAATATCCTGTGGCTGATCGCCGAGGATTTGGGCGTCGAGCTCGGCTGCTACGGCGAGACGCAAGTCTCGACTCCGCGGCTCGACCGGCTGGCCGCGGAAGGGGTGCGATATACCAAGGCATACACCACTTGCCCGGTCTGTTCGCCCAGCCGCTCGGCCTTTTGCACCGGCATGTATCAAACCACGATCGGCGCACACAATCACCGCTCGCATCGCGACGATGGTTTCACGCTGCCCCGCGGAGTGCGACCGATCACCGATTGGATGCACGACGCCGGTTATTACACGGCCAATCTGAAAAAGATGCCGCCCACGGTTGGCTTTCCAGGCATGGGCAAAGTCGACTGGAACTTCACCCACGCGGCCGATCCGTTTGATTCCCACGATTGGAACGATCTCGCCAAGCATCAACCCTTCTACGCCCAACTCAACTTCGACGAGACCCATCGCCCCTATCACGGCGCCGGCCATGCCGACCCGGCGAAAGTGAAATTGCCGCCGTATTATCCCGACACTCTCGAAGTGCGCAAGGACTGGGCCGCGTATCTCGACTCGGCCACGGAGCTAGACCACAAGGTCGGCCGGGTGCTCGATCAACTCACGGCCGACGGGCTGGCCGACTCGACGGTGATCGTGTTCTTCGGCGACAATGGACAATCGCAAGCCCGGGGCAAGCAATGGTGCTATGAAACCGGCCTCCATATTCCGCTCATCATTCGCTGGCCGAAAGCGTTTCCCACGCCGCGAGGCTTCGAGCCGGGCACGGTCGACAATCGGCTGATCGCGGCGATCGATTTCCTGCCCACGATGCTCGCGATCGCCGGCCAGCCGCGGCCCGAAGGCATGGAAGGCCGCGTGTTCCTGGGTTCCACGGCCGATCCGCCGCGGGAATATGTTTTCGGCGGCCGCGACCGCTGCGACGAAACGTATTTCCGCATTCGCACGGTGCGCGATGCCCGCTACCGCTATATCCGCAATTTTACTCCGGAGCGGCCCTTCTTGAGCCCCAATGGCTACAAGGATCAGAGCTACCCGGTAATCGCGGCGATGCGTTCGCTCGCCGACACCGGGAAGCTCACACCCGAGCAGCGGAGGCTGTGTGATCCGAGCATGGCGCCTGAAGAGCTGTACGATCTGGAAACCGATCCCCATGAGGTTAACAATCTGGTCAACTCGCCCGAACACCAAGCGACGCTCGAGCGGCTGCGCACCGCGCTCGACGACTGGATCGAGCGCACGCACGACCAAGGCGCCCAGGTGGAGCCGGAGAGCGTGATCCAGCGCCACGGTCTCACGAAGCCCGGTGGCAAACCGGCCCAACCGGCGGTGGCCCGACCCGCCGCGGGCTAAAGAAGTCGGAAGCTGGAATTTCACGGTAGCAGCCTGTTGAAATATTCATCAGGCTGCTAGTGCTTTGTCACGGCTGCAATGATGGATTGGATTCGTTCCGTGTGCCATGCCCACGGCCCTGCGTGGGCATGAGGACTTCGCGGGGCATTTGAAAACATGCCCACTCAAGGCAGTGGGCATGGCACACGCGCAAACCGAATTATCCATCATTTCAGCCATGAACGAGCACGAGCGCTCGCCGGCCGTTTCGCATCGACAGCGCCGGCCCGCGCTTCACCGCGCCACGACCCGATGGAAATGCAGCGCGACCTCGCGATCGACCACGCGCCGCACGCCTTCGACCAAGCAGTGCGGCTCGTTGTCTTCCTGGCCCCGCAGCATGATATCGTCGAGCTTCATCCCATGGCCCACGGTGAAGGTCGATTGATAGATGATCTGATTTCCCGCGTCGAGTTCGGGCACGATAAAGTGACACGTGGCTCCATAGGTGAGCATGTGGCAGGCATGCGCTTCGTGATAAGGCCGCATGCCCGGAAAACTGGGCAGAAGTCCGTGATGCAAATTGATGATTCGGCCGCCGGCGTACTTCCAGCAGCTCGAGGCCGGCAAGATGCGCATATAGCGGGCGAGCACGATGTAATCGATCTGGCGCTCGTCGCAAATGTCGATCAGGCGATCATCGTCGGCGGCGCCGTGCTCGTTGCCGATCATTTGCCATTCGACATTGAACTGCTCGGCCAGATAGCGGCAATTCGGACGATTGCCGATCACGACCGCGGCTTCGGCGCGAATTCGCCCGTCGCGGATCGCGCGCAACAACGCGAGCGCCGGCTCGGGCCGAATCGTGGCGCAAATCGCGAGCCGCGGCCGGCTGGCGCGTTCCTCGGGCGACCACACCCGCACCGAGAGCCCGGTGTCGCGACCCACCTCGGCCAAAGCGGGCCGCAGCTCCTCGAACCGCGCGGCTCGAGCTCCATGCGCAGCAACATGGCGAAGAGCGCCATCTGCCCGTGGTCATACATCTGGATTTCGGTGATGTTCGCGCCGAGCCCGGTGACGTAATGCACGATCGGATCGGCCAGGCCGCGATTATCGGGCCCGACGGCGGTGATGACGACTTGCATGGCGGCTCTAGTTTTCAGTTCACCATGTGTCGGTGGCGGCGCACGGTATGTCGCCGTGGCAGAACTTGCAATTGTTTCTCACGGCGGTGCCGGCCGACCGCGGGATTTCAATGCCAGCGCCCGCGTGATGGCAATGCGTGCAGCAAGCCTGATGTTCGCTCGGCTGGGTAAACGAGGCGAGCGAGTGCTTAATGCCCGGCCCAGTCGGCGTCTGAGTGACTCGCTCGCGCACGGAGCAATGCCCGGCAAGGGCCAAACCCGGCAAGCGGCGGGCAAATGTTGGGCGGCGATCAATTGACGCGTCGTCGAGAGCAGGCGCGAATTGTCGACGCCCGCGCCTCGGTCGGCATTCACCGGTAGAACACGATGCCCGGCGCCGCCCCAGAGCGGCGGATCATCCAGGCTGCCTAAGTAGCGAAACGAAGCGCCCAAAGCGAGTCCCAACGCCACGGCAGCGCCCATGATCCAAATTCGCGGGTGGCGAAAAACGCCGCGGCTGGCCGAAGCGGTCCTCGGTCCGCGAGCCATCGAACCGGCGATGCTCGTCGGCCCCGCGGAACCCGCGCCGGGGCGATCGCCATCGGAAAAACGGGCCAACAGAGCGCCGGCTTCTTCACTGCCCGCGTCGCCCCAGTAGCCGGGAAGCATTCGCCGTTCCTCGGCGCCCACGATCTCTTCGACCATGCGGCCGATCATTTCCGGGGCTCGGAGACCGCGCTCGTCCTTGAGCCGGGCGGCGGGTCGCAGCGCCTCGGCCAACCGGCGACATTCGGCGCACCGAGCGAGATGTGTCTCGACGGCTTCGTCCGAGGGGTCGCCCGTGGGAAACGGCCCTCGTGTGAGCACGGCGAAAACCCGGTCGCAATTCATGGCCCAGCGGTTCCTGCGTCGCAGTCGGTCGAGTCGATCGCGCTTTCTTTTACTCAATGTATGCTCCGCCACGCCGACCGCCAATCGGCTAGCGGCCGTTTTTTCTTCGCGGCCGCCCGCGAGTTGAAGCAAATCCGGCGATTCGTGGATGCCGGCGCCGGCCGCGTGAACAGGCCCGCTTCAAAAACGGACTCCGCACCCAAAACGGGCGAGCCCCGGCGCTTCGCCGCCCAGGCGATCCGATATAATGATGGTAGGATGCCGCTGGCCCAGGAGCAAGCCGGCCGACCGGCCAAGGCCGCGCTCGGCCCGCGGCGCGTTTTAATTTCTAATTTCCTTTGGCGAATCGATATGTCCACGCTTGTTCAACGCCCGGGGGCGGCGCCGAGGATTTTCGTCCCTACCGCTCGCTCGACAATGCGACGCTCGTCGAGCGGATCGAAGCGGTGCGCCAATCGCTTGGACCGCGCCTTTTGGTGCTGGGGCATCATTATCAGCAAGATGAGGTCATCGCGCTTTCCGATCTGCGCGGCGATAGCTACCAGCTCAGCAAAATGGCCGCCGAGAGCGGCGATTGCCGCGCCATCGCGTTTTGCGGCGTGCATTTCATGGCCGAGACCGCCGATATTCTCGCTAACCGGCCCGAACGCTTGGCCTCTCGCGGCGGCGAGCGGGTCGCCGTGGTGCTGCCCGACTTGGCGGCGGGCTGCTCGATGGCCGACATGGCCGCGATCGAGCAGGTGGAAGCCGCCTGGGATGAGCTCGGCGATGTGATCGACACCGCCGACATCACACCGGTCACCTACATCAATTCGGCCGCCAGTCTCAAGGCATTTTGCGGGCGGCATGGCGGAATTGTATGCACTTCGAGCAATGCGGCGGCGGTGTTGAAGTGGGCCTTTGCCCGCACCGCTCGGGTACTCTTCTTTCCCGACCAGCATCTCGGACGCAACACGGCCAAGGCGATGGGAATCTCGCTCGACGCGATGCCGGTTTGGGATCCGAGCCTGGAGCTCGGCGGAAACACGCCGGAGGCGATTGCCCGAAGCAAGGTGCTGCTCTGGCGCGGGCATTGCAGCGTGCATGGCATGTTTCGCCCAGAGCATGTCGATCGATTTCGCGCCACGACGCCGGGCATCAAGATTCTCGTGCATCCCGAGTGCCCGATGGAAGTAGTCGATAAGTCCGACATTCAAGGTTCGACCGGCAAGATCATTCGCGAGATCGAGTCGGCGCCGGCGGGAACCAAGTGGGCGATCGGCACCGAGTTGCACTTGGTCAATCGGCTCAAGCGTGAACATCCCGAACAGGAGATTCACTTCCTATCGCCGGTCGTCTGCATGTGCGCCACGATGTATCGCATCGACCTGGCGCACTTGTGCTGGTGCCTGGAGCGGCTGGCGGCGGGCGACCCGGTGAATGTGATTCGGGTCGACGATGAAACCGCCGGCTGGTCGCGCGTGGCGCTGGAGCGGATGCTTGAAGTGCGTTGAGCGCACCGCCCCGCGGGCGGCTAGCGGCGAACTCGCGGGCGGCCGACCGATTCGAAGCGCTCGCCCGGCATTTGAATCGAGGTGACGCGCAGCCCGAATTTGTCGCCCACCTTCACGCACTCGCCCAGCGCGATCGGATGCCCGTTGACTTCCATTTCGAGCATTTCCTCACATGACTTGCTGAACTGAATGATCGAGCCGGGCAACAGCTCGACGATTTTGCCCACCGCTTGGCGCTTGCTGGCCAAAGTGACCGTGACCGGAATTCGAATCCGCAGCAAATTGCGGCTGAAGCTCGGCAAGGTTTCGAGCGAGAGCTCTTCCGGCGGCTGGTGGGCCGACAGGCTTGCTGCGGGGGCAAATGCCGATCTCCCGCCGACAGCTGCGCTTTGCGGAGCCGCGCCGGGCGATTTTTGACCAAACGCGCCCACGGGCGCTGGAGCCCCATCGCCCAGCGGGGCCGTGAAAGCCATTGCCGATGTGTCGCTGCTCATGCCGAGCCTCGCTGCCGGTTGTATCGAGGGGGTGAATGGCGTTTGCCGACTAACGACGGACCCGACGACCCGGCCCGAAATCCGGGGAATCTCGCGAAATGTGTCACTCGTATCGGCTTCTTGCCCGGAAAACTTAACGCGGACCGCGGAGTCGATGGCCAGCCGTCGCAATTTGCCGGCGCATGATTTGCTGTTGCCACCCCTGGTAGCTTCGCGTTTGCAATCAAACAATGGGGCTTTCGGCAGGCAATTTACGGGCTTCCGGCATTCCGCTGGAGCTTCATGGTCGACTCTAGTCATCGTTTCCGGTTCGTCACGGTCCCCGTGGTAGTCATGGTCAAATCCCGCTCGCGGCGCGCCAATCACGAATATGTCTTCCCGCTTGCCGGCATGATGCTAGTAGGGCTGATCCTCTATTTGATGAAGCCCTTGCTGGTGCCGCTCGCGCTGGCAATGCTACTCAGCTTCGTGCTTTCACCGATCGTGGCTCGGCTGGAAAGGCTTGGGTTGCGGCGTGGGCCGGCGGTGTTGATCGTGGTTTGTCTGGCCTTCGCGACCATCGGCGCCATTGGCTGGACAACCGGCGTGCAGGTCCAGCGATTGGCGGCGGACATGCCGAACCATAAACGCGAGATTCGCGCCAAGCTCGACAAACTTCGCGAGCTGCACGGCGGCGCCATTGGCGACCTCTTGCGCATGGCCCGCGAACTCGAAGCCGAACCCACGGCCGCGGACGGCCCGCCAAACACGGACCCGCCAAGCACGGACCCGACGAGCGGCGAACCGACCGTGGCGAGCCGGGTGGTGGTGGCGGCGCCGCGCGAGTCGAGCCTCACTCGCGTGCTACAAGCGGCGGCGCCGATCGTGCGTCCGCTGGCCACCGCCGGTTTGGTGATCGTGCTCGTGCTCTTCATGCTGACGCATCGCGAGGACCTGCGAGACCGCATGATTGGCCTCATGGGTCAGAACCGCATCGCGCACACCACGCGCATGGTAGGCGCCACCACCCAGCGGCTGAGCCACTACTTGCTCGCGCAAACGATCGTCAATGCCGGCGTGGGACTCGCCTATGCGATCGTGATCGGAGTGATCGGAGCGCCGTTCGCGCTTTTGTGGGGGCTGCTCGTGGCGCTCTTGCGATTCGTGCCATTCATGGGCACTTGGTTAGCGGCGGCCTGTCCGCTGCTGCTCAGCGTGGCGCTTTTTCCGGGTTGGGGGCCGGCGGTGGGCATGTTGGGCGCCTTCGTGGTGATCAATGCCCTGGTCGGCAATTTCATCGAACCGCTTTTCATGGGGCACAATACCGGCGTGACGCCGATCGCGCTGCTCGTGGCGGCGGCCTTTTGGACGTGGATCTGGGGACCGATCGGCTTGCTGCTCTCGACGCCGCTGACCGTGTGCGCCGTCGTCTTGGGGCAACACGTGCCGAGGCTGGGAGTGCTCGCCCAATTGCTGGGCGGTCGCAAGACTTTCGCCGCGAATGTCCGCTTCTACCAACGGCTGCTCGCCGGCGATCCGCGCGAAGCGAGCGCCGGCCTCGAAGCCGAGATCGCCGCCCGAGGGCTCGAATCGGCTTACGACACGGTGGCGATTCCCGCCTTCGCGCTCGCCCGGCGCGATCGGGCCCGCGGCTCGCTCTCGGTGGCGGAGGAAGAGTCGCTCTACACGGCGGCTCGCGCGATCCTCGAAGATTGCGATTCGCTGATTGCCGAGAGCACCTCGACGAACATCGAACCGGCGCCGGCCGAGGCGAACATCGCCGACCCGGAATCGCCGCCCGGCGAAGCGGCCCATGTGATCTGCTGCCCGGCGCACCATGTTTCGGAAGAGCTCGTGGGGCGAATGCTGGCGTCGGTGGTTACGCGCGCGGGCATCGCGGCGCGGGCCGTGGCCAGCCGCGCGCCGCCGGGCGATATGTTGAGCCTCGTGGCCAGCGGCGGCGGATCGCCGATCTTGTTTATCAGCGTCCTCCCGCCGGGCGGATTGCCGCAGGCATGCTACCTGTGCAAGATGGCGCGGCGCTTGCACAAGGATTTGCCGATCGTGGTCGGTTATTGGGGCAACACCAAGAATTTCGATCGCGTGTTGGTGCGATTGCGAAAGAACGGGGCCAGCTATGTGACCACTTCGCTCGCGCAGAGCCGCGGGCAAGTCGAGTATCTCGCCCGGCGCCGGCAATCGAGCGTGTCGACCTAGCCGGCATCGCGAACCACCATGGGTCGACGGATTGCCGTATTCCGTGCGCCGCGTGTTTCCTTCCTAATTCCATGAACTCCTGCTCCGCTTCTTCATCGCAACGGTTCTCGCCATGAAAGTCGGCTCGCTCACTCGCACTACGGTCGCCGGCGCGGTGCTCGTGGCGCTTATTTTCGTGGCCAATGCATGGCTTTCGCTCGAGAACCTCGATCGCTTGGCCGAAGAGGGCGCCATCGTCAGCCACTCCGACGAAATCATTCAGCGCCTCGGCGATGTGATGGGCGCCGCCAGCGAGGCCGAAAGTTTGCAAAGGGCTTTCTTGCTCTCCGGCGACGAGGACACCTTGCCGGCCTATCGCAAGGCAATTCGCGAAGCCACCGATTCGCTCGCCGCCCTCCGTCGCCTGACAGCCGATAGCGCCACCCAGCAACAGCATGCCGATGTATTGGAGAACCGTCTCACGGAACGATTTCGCCTGCTCGATGAAAATCTGACGCTCGCCGAGCCCGCGCCCGGTGGAAAGGCCGAAGCCGCCGAGCGCACCCGGCGCGGGCGGCGCATCATGGCCGAGGCCGCGGCCGCCTCCGTCGCGATGCGCGAGCACGAACAATCGCTGCTCGACGGGCGAAAAGACGCCAACCACGCCAGCTTTCGCCGGGCCCGGTGGAGCGTGGCGATCGTCACCACCACGGCGCTCGGCGCTTCTGGCGCTGGCGCTCGACTCTGGGCTGGACCGATCTCCTGGGTCGCAAGGAAGCCGAACGCTCGCGGCGCGAATCGGAACGCCTCGCTCGCGAGACGCTCGATTCGCTTGAATCCCAGATCGCGATCATCAATGGCCGGGGCGTGATCGTGGCCGTCAATGCGGCCTGGCGCGATAGCCTCGCCGGCGATGCGCTGCTCCAACGATCCGCCGGCGCCTTGGGCTCGAATTTTCTCGCCGAGTGCGAGCGGCTGATCCAGGGCGGCGTCGACCCTTCGGGCCAGATCACCGCCATTGTCCAAAGCATTCGCGACATCGCTCGCGGCCATCGGGAGCGGGCCGAACACGAATATGGCGCCACGCTCGATGGCCGGCAAACCTGGTGGCTCTTCCGCGCCATTCGCTTCAGCGGCGCTGGGCCGACACATATCGTAATCGCGTTCGATGATGTCTCGCAGCGCAAGGAAGGCCAGCGGGAGCGCGAGAGCCTGACCAGCTACAATCGCTTGTTGCTGGAGTCGACCGGCGAAGGAATTTTCGGCCTCAATCTCGATGGCCAAACCACGTTTATCAATGGCGCCGGCGCTCGGCTCCTGGGCTACGATCCTGGTGAACTGATCGGCCGCACGATGCACACGGTCTGCCAACATCATCGCCCCGATGGCGAGGAATATCCGGCGGAAGCGAGCCCGATCCATCAAGCCCTGCGCACCGGCCAAAGCTGCCGCATCGACAGCGAACTGTTTTTTCGCAAGGACGGCTCGAACTTCCCGGTGGAGTATTCCGCGTTTCCCATCGTCACCGCCGGGGGCGTGTCGGGGGCCGTGGTCACATTTTCCGACATCAGCCAGCGCAAGCATGTCGAGCAGACGCTGCAAGCCGCTATGGAGCAGGCCGAAGTAGCTAACGAGGCCAAGAGCCAGTTTCTGGCCAACATGAGCCACGAGCTGCGCACTCCGCTCAACGCCGTGATTCTCTACAGCGAGCTACTCTCCGAGGAGGCGAGCGACCGCGGGATTCAAGATTTCCTACCCGACTTGGAAAAAATTCGTTCGGCCGGCCGGCATCTGCTGGCGCTGGTCAACGGGGTGCTCGATCTGTCGAAGATCGAGGCCGGCAAAATGGAGCTGTTTCTCGAATCGTTCGACGTGGCCGCGCTGGTGCGCGATGTGGCGACGACGGTCGAGCCGTTGGTGAAGAATCGCGGCAACACGCTCGTGGTCGAATGCCCGCCAATGCTCGGCGTGATGCGGGCCGATCTCACGCGAATGCGGCAGATACTCTTTAATTTGCTCTCGAATGCCGCCAAATTCACGCAACATGGCTCGATTCGCCTCGTCGCGCGCCAGGACGGACCCGAGGCGCCCGACGCGATCGAGTTCGAAGTGAGCGACACCGGCATCGGCATGACGGCCGAACAGATCGAGCGGCTGTTCACGCCCTTTTCCCAGGCCGACGCGTCGACCACGCGTCGCTACGGCGGCACCGGCCTCGGACTCGCCATCTCGCGGCAGTTCGTTGAAATGATGCAAGGCCGAATCACCGTGACCAGCAAGCCGGACCAGGGAACCACGTTTACCGCCCGCCTGCCGCGAGTGACGCCTGAAGCGATTCCCGAAGATGCGCTCGAAGGCGAGTCGCCCTCGGATTCCCTTGGGCGCTCGACGCTCGACGCGCGGCGAAGCGTGCTCGTGATCGACGACGAGCCGAATGTGCGAGATCTTGTTTCGCGGTTCTTGAGCAAGGAGGGCTTTCACATACTACTCGCCCAGGACGGGCGCGAGGGACTGGAAGTCGCCGGCGCGAGCGGCCCGATGCGATCGTGCTCGATGTGATGATGCCGCGGCTCGATGGCTGGGCGGTGCTCTCGGCGATCAAGGCCGAGCCGGAGCTCGCCTCGACGCCCGTGATTTTGCTCACGATCGTCGACGACAAGAACCTCGGCTACACGCTCGGCGTGACGGAATATCTCACCAAGCCGATCCACCGCGGTCAGTTGGTGGCGGCGTTGCGCAAACATTTGAATCATCATCCGCCGGGGCCGGTGCTGATCGTGGAAGACGATAGCAATGTGCGACGGCTGGTGCGCCGGGCGCTCAACCATGATCGGCGCGAGGTGATCGAAGCGGAAAACGGCCGCCAGGCGCTCGATCGGCTCGAAACGGCCGCCCCGGCGGCGATCGTGCTCGACCTGGTGATGCCGCAAATGGACGGTTTCGCGTTTTTGGAAGCGCTGCGCGGCGATCCGCGCTGGCGGCGAATTCCGGTCATTATCCTCACCGGCAAGGACCTCACGGCCGAAGAGCGCGAGCGGCTTAGCGGCCGCGCGGCCAGCATTTTGCAAAAAAGCCAATATAACCTCGAAGACGTGCTGCCCGAGTTGCGACAACTCCTGGCCGATTGCATTGCAACCACGCTGGGTGACGCATCGCCAGCCGCGACCCCGACGGATACAATGACCGTGCGCCCGGAAGCGCGTTCTTAAGGAGTCGATCACGTGCCGAAAATCCTGTTGGTCGAAGACAACGAAGCCAATCGCGACGCGCTCTCGCGCCGCTTGATGCGCCGGGGCTACGACGTGGTGATGGCCACCGATGGCCGGCTGGGCTTGGCCATGGCCGTGGCCGAGCGGCCCGATCTGATTCTCATGGATATGAACCTGCCCGAAATCGATGGTTGGGAAGCGACCCGGCAACTCAAGGCCGATCCGCAAACCCAGCCGATTCCAGTGATCGGGCTCACGGCGAATGCGCTGGCCGGCGACCGGGAGCGCGCGATCGCCGCCGGCTGTTCCGACTATCACACCAAGCCGGTCGAACTGCCGGAGCTGCTCGCGCAGATCGAGGCCGCGCTGCGCTCCGGAGGCGAAAACACCGCCTGACGCGGCATCGTCCCGCTGGCCGCGCGTTCGTCCGTTTCCGTCCGCTAAAAACGAAGGCATCTTCCCATGTCGAGCCGCGAACGCTGGACGATCTACCCGCTGCTGTTTCTCGCGCTGGGCGCGTCGCTGCGGAGCAAGCTGACCAACTCTTCCGACATCGGCGTGATCAATTCGCGATTGGTCAAAAGCACGCAGGTGGCCGCCGGGAGAGTGCAGTGCGACGATCTGGTTGTCGTCGGTCGTATCGCCATTGTGGGACCCGATGGCAAGCTGCGATTGCAAATGGGCAGCACCCGCGACGAGACCGGACTGCTCGAAGTCTATGGTCGCGGCGGCCGACCGGTGGCCAAATTGGCGGCCGATCCGGTGACGAGCTCCGGCGTGTTGAACTTGCAAACAACCGATGGCGCGCCGCAGGTTTCGGCTCGCTCCGGACCGCATGGCGGCGTGGTGACGACGATCGATCCCGAGCGAGCGATCCTGGTCGAGCTCGGCGCGACCGCGACCGAAGCCGGCGTGATCGTCAACGACGCGCTTGGTCGCGTCGTGCCGCGGCGACAATTGCAGCCGCATGAGAATCGCATTCCGAGCTTGCCGCGCGACTGAATCGGGCGTTTCGGACAGGCGTTTCGGACAGGCGGCTTGCCACCGTCGGCGCGCCACTCGCTACGCGCCGCGGCGCGGCGAACCATTGGCTTCCGCGGAGCCGCCCGAGGGCGCGGCCTCGGCCTCCGGGCGCCACTCGATCTTGAGTCGCGTGCCGAAGACATCCTCGAACATTTCCACCCGCCGCCGCGCGCCCCAGATATCGAGTTCCGGATACCGCGTCGCGATTACGCCGAGCTCGGTTTCCTTGCCCTGGCGGGTAATCGCAAGCGATTGCACTTGCTGCGTGTTGCTGCGATCAAGCCCGCCGGCGAGCCGAAGAATCGCCGCCATTTGCCGCACCCGAAGCTGATCGGTCGCCGACAGACGCCGAAAGTTGCTGTGCTTTCGCTTGGGCTGCGAACCACGATGGTAGCGGGCCACATTCGCGATCAGCTCCAGTTCGTGCGACGACACGCCCTCGAGTCGGCTGTGCCGGATCAAGTGGTAACTGTGCTTGTGATGCTGATCGTAGTTGATCAGATATCCCACGTCTTGGAGTCGGGCCGCGGCCTCGAGCAGCGGCCGATCTTGGGGATCGAGTCGCGTGGATTCTCGCCAGTTGTTCGTGGATCAGCCCGGCCATGCGAGCCACATGCTTGCCATGGGCGATTTCGCCGCCGCAGCTTGTCACGAGCCGATCGATCGCGGCATTTTGGTCGCTCGGCGCGTGCCCGTCGGGTCCGAGCGACTCTTCGATCATCTGGAGCACGAGTCCGTCGCGCACGCCGCGGTTGTGAATTTGGAGCATGTTCACTTCGAAACGCTCCATCACACGATCCACGATCGCGAGGCCGGAGACGATGATATCGGCCCGGTCGGGCGAGAGGCCGGGCGTGGCCGCGCGGTCGCGGAGCGATTGTTTCCGCAGCCGCTCGAGCAGATGCCGCACTTCGGCCCGCGTGACCTGATAGCCGCGCATCGGCAGATCCGTTTGCCCCTTGGCGGCCATGACCATCGAAGCCAGGCTGGTGAAGGTGCCGCCCGAGCCGAAGAGCATGTGCGGCACGAACACCGGATTCTTGGTGTGCTTGCGCAGATGACGGTCGATGCTTTCGACCATGCGCTGAAAGTCGTCGCCAGCCATGCCGGGCCCGCTGCCGTGAATTTCGGCCAGTCGCACGGCGCCAAGTTGGGTGGTGTAGATGGCCTCGACCAGATTGCCGTATGCGAGCACGATTTCGGTGCTGCCGCCGCCGATATCGGCCACGGCCACATGCTTTCCCGCCAGATCGAAAGCCTTTTGCACGCTAAAGAAAGCGAGCAGCGCCTCGCGCTTGGCGGAGATGATTTCGATCTCGATTCCCAGCTCCTCGCGAGCCCGGCGGCGAAATTCGTCGCCATTGCGAGCTTCGCGCACGGCGCACGTGGCGATGGTGCGAAGCTGGGAGACTTGAAAGCCTTCGGCGATTTGTTTCATGCGCCGCAAGGCGACGAGCGATTTTTCCATCGCCCCCGCCTCGAGCGAGCCGGTCTTGCTCAGGCTCACGCCGAGCCGGGTGCTTTCTTTTTCCTCGTCGAGAATGCGATAGGCCCCGCCACGGAGCGGCTCGACCACCATCAGCCGAATGCTGTTGGTGCCGATATCGATCGCCGCCAGTCGAAATGCCAGCTCGGGCGAAAGGTAAAACTGCTTTTCGTGTTTTTCGTCCATGGGCGGCAAGCTTCGGGCCTCCAGGGGCTTTTGGGGAACTCGGTTGGCAAGCGCGGCGATGGCAGCGTAATTCTTCAACAAATTTCGCTCCAGGAACAGCGGCTCAAGTCCGATGGCCCGTGGCCAACCGCGGGCCGGCGCGTTCGCCGCCGCCGCCACCACGTCGTACGCCTACAATCTCGACAAGTGGCCAACCGCGGGCCGGCGCGTTCGCCGCCGGGTATCGTCTCCAAGGATACCATATTGCCGCGCTGGCCGAACCGCTCGGATCAAGAGTCGCGCCCTCCCGGGGGCTTGGGCTACCGCGAGTCGCTTGCTTGGCAGACACGGCGATTCCCGCCGAGTTTGCCGGTTATTCGATTTATTTTGAGTTCCGCGCCTCCGACTGGCCGATGAACGTTTGCGAGGAACTGTTTTGCCCCAGGAAGACCGGCGCCAGCCACGGCCGCCGAACGGTCCCAAGGGCTTTCGCCTTTTCGAAAATCGAAACGGTTCTTTCCGGCGCAAGGATCGCGCCGTTCTTTTGCCTTTTTCACCCTTCGCGAGGGCGCCGTCGATGGATCGCAAGCGAAACGAACGTTCCCTGTCGTCGATTCTGGAGAGCCTGGGAAGTTGGTTTTCCAAACCGCGGAGCGCGCACCGCGCGAAGCCACGCGCCCGGAGGTTGGGACTCGAATCGCTTGAAAGTCGCCGTGTGTTCTCCACCTCGCCCGGGGCGCTGATTCAGGGCGTGGTTTTCAACGATATCTCTGGCTCGGGCCAAGCTTCGAGCGGAACGGGCATCGCCGGCGCGACCGTGGCCCTTTATGAAAACGCCGCCAGTGGGCCCTCGAGCACGCTGGTCGGCACGACCACGACCAACTCGGTCGGCCAATACACCTTCGCCAATCTCACGGCCGGCACATATTATGTCGAGGAGACCGCGGCCCCCAGCGGTTATGTGGCCGAAAACTCGACTCCCCAGCAGATCGTGATTTCGAGCGCCGCGGCCCAGGGCTCGGTGCTGCAAACGATCGACAGCTTCTCGAGCTCGCAGACAGTCACCGCCGCGAGCACCAGCGCCGCCACCTCGGCGAGCACCGTGGCCGCGCCCGACGCGATTGGCGGTTACCGCAACCTGTACGCCCAACTTACGAGCTCCTACGGCGAGATCGACCTGAGCTCGAACTCCTACAACCAGGGCCTGCTCGAATACGATTCGACCGCCACCGGCTATGGCACGCGCTATGTCGCCTGGGACGGCAACAATAGCGCGAACCCGTCGGTGATCAATTACACCGGCCTCGGCGGAGTCGATCTGACCAACGCCGGCCAAGCCACGGGCCTCGAGCTCAGCATCGGCGCCGACCACGACAACGGCACCGTGACGATCATGATCTATACCAATGCCGGCAATTATTCGCAGGCCACGGTCGCGGTGCCCAATACCGGCGGCGCTTCGACCAGCTTGGTCTATGTGCCGTTCAACAGCTTCACGATCGGCGCCGGCTCGGGCGCCAACTTCTCCAATGTCGGGGCGATGGTGATGAAAATCACCGGCAACGCCGCCGTGAACGGCCAAGTGTCGGGCATCGCCGATGTCGGATCGTCGGTCTTCACCGCCAACTTCGGCAACTATCAGACCGCGAGCGTCGGAACCTTCGCCTTCTGGGACGCCAACAGCGATGGTCTGCGCGACAATGGCGATCCGGCGCGGCCAATGTCACCGTCGAGCTCATGCGAGCCGGCTCCGTGATCGCCACCACCACGACCAACGCCCAGGGCAATTACTCCTTCAACGGCTTGGCGCCGGGCTCCTATAGCGTGAAGTTCATCACGCCCGACGGCTCGGCCTTCACCACCGAAGGCGTTGGCGCGAACACGGCGATCAACAGCGACGTGGCGCCGTCGACCGGCGTGTTGCCCAGCTTCACGCTCACCAGCGGCGAGAACCTCACCACGGTCGACGCGGGTCTCCTGCCGGTCGATCTGTCGGTGACCAAGACCGTGAACAATGCCACGCCCGCGCTCAACGGCAATGTGACGTTCACCATCACGGTGTCGAACGCCACCGGCTACAGCCAAGCCACGGGAGTGAGCCTGACGGATATTCTGCCCGCGGGGCTGAGCTTCGTGTCGGCTTCGGCCACCGAGGGAAGCTACAACAGCGCGAACGGCTCGTGGTCGATCGGCACGGTGGCCAGCGGCTCGAGCGCCGTGCTCACGATGGTGGCCACGGTCACGACCGCCGGCACGAAAACGAACGTGGCCACGGTCGCCGGGACCGACGAAGATGATATCGCCACCGCCGCGCAACTCACGAGCAACGCCAGCGTGACCCCGGTGGTTCCGGCCGACCTCCAAGTGATGAAGACCGTGAGCAATGCGACGCCCAATGTGGGCTCGAATGTCACCTTCACCATCACGCTCACGGATCTCGGCCCCGGCGGCGCCAGTGGCGTGACGGCCAGCGACGCGCTGCCGGCCGGGTTGACCTATGTGTCGTCGAACGCCACGCAGGGCACATACAACGCCGCGACCGGAGTTTGGACCGTGGGCGCGGTGACCTACGGCGCCGCGGCGCCGACGCTCACCATGGTGGCCAACGTGGCCACCGCCGGAGTCAAGGCCAACACGGTAACGATCACTTCGTCGAGCGTGCCCGACCCGAACCCGGCGAACAACACCTCGACCGTGACCGTGACCCCGGTCACGCCGAGCGACGACCTGATCGTGACCAAGAGCGTCGACAATGCGTTGCCGACCGTGGGCACGGAAGTAAACTTCTATATCACGGTGGGCAACACCGGGCCGAATATTTCGACAAACACGATCGCCACCGACCTGCTGCCGGCGGGACTGACCTTCGTGTCGTATGTGGCTAGCCAAGGCACATACAACCCAACGACCGGCGTGTGGTCCATTGGCTCGGTCGGGGTCAACACCACTCCGGTCACCATGACCGTGACCGCGCTCGTCACGAGCTTGGGCCTCAAGACCAACACGGTCACGGTTTCCAGTGACGAACTCGACACGGACCCGAGCACCGACACGGCGAGCGCGCTCGTGATTCCGCAAGCGCCGACCACGCCTCCGAACGTGATCCCCAATCCGCCGCCGACGCCCGATCCGTCGAAGTACTACTACCTCGGCCGCTAGCATTCGGTTAGAACGTTCAACAGGCTACTGCACGCTCCACGACACTCCCTCTTCCATTTGAACGAGGGGCGGGCGAGGGCGCTTGGGCCACCGCGCAGATGCCGCGGGCATTGCGATGGGTTACACTGGGCCGGAGACGTTCTCTCCGAATCACTCCCGCCCAGGAGCACCCACCGATGCACGCTTTTTCCTCGACTCGGCGCACGCCTCGCCGCGCTGCTTTCGCTCGCCCGCGGGCCGACTGCTCGCCCACGCCGTGGTTCGCTCCGCTGGCGGTCGCGATTGCCGTTGCCGGCGCTTGGGTGGCGCCCGCGGCAGCCGGCGAGTGGTCGGTCGAAAAGACGGAGCGCGGCGTCGTGGTGAAGCTCGATGGCCGGCTGATGACCGAATATCGCTTCGAGTCGGGCGGCAAGCCGGTGATGTGGCCGCTTATCGGGCCCGACGAACGGGCAATGACCCGCGCATATCCCGTGGCCGAGGCGGCTGGCGAAGAGCGCGATCATTTGCATCATCGCTCGTTTTGGTTCGCCTTGGGCATTGTCAATGGCGTGAACTTCTGGACCGAAGGCAAGGGACGAGGCGTCATTCGTCATCGCGAGATCGCGGAGGCGTCGGGTGGCGAGCGCGCGACGCTTGTCACCAAAAGCGACTGGCTCAATGCCGCCGGCGAAAAACAGTGCGAAGACGAGCGCCGATTCGTGTTTCGCGATGAGACGGACAAGCGCGTGATCGATGTGACGATTCGTCTGATCGCCGCGCCGGGCGAAGTGAAGTTCGGCGACACGAAAGAAGGCGCGCTCGCTCTGCGCGTGGCCTCGACCATTCGTGGCGAATCGAAATTGGGCGGCCTGCTCATCAACAGCGTCGGCCAAACCGACGCCGCCGCCTTCGGCAAGCGAGCCGAATGGTGCGACTTTCATGGCCCGGTCGATGGGCAAACGGTCGGCATCGCCCTGCTTGTGCATCCGAAGAGCTTTCGGGCGCCCAACTGCTGGTTCGTCCGGCCTTATGGTCTACTGGCCGTCAATCCGTTTGGCGATCATGAGCTCTCGGGCTCGGGCGATGGCGCTTACACGCTACCCAAGGGCGAATCGCTCGCGATGCGCTGCCGCGTGATTCTGCATCGCGGCGATGAAAAAGAAGCCCACATCGCCGAGGCGTTTTTGAACTATGCCCAAGAGCCCTGAGCGGGTGCGCTTCGCAATCTTTCGCCGCGGCGGTGTAACGATCACGCGTGCGCTGGCCGCTGCCGCTCGGTGGTCGTGTTCGTGGAGGGCAGCGGCTTGCCCGCCGGACACCGGGAACGGTCGCGCGTCTCGTCGTGGACAAACGCCGATTTCTCGAGCAGGGCGCTCTCGACCCCGCCGATCGACTAATAGCCCCAGCGGTAGCCGGTTTGCCAGTAGTCGAGATTGGCGCCGGTGTAATGCACGGAGCGGGGTCGATATTGCACTCCGAACCAGCCCCAGCGGTACGACGGTCCGGCAAAGCCATAGACCGGCAGCGGCCCATAGCCTCGCGGGGCGTCGAGCACCGAGGGATATCGGTAGTGCGGTGAATTGGGCGAAGGCAGTCCGGTCCAGGCGCTTGCGCTGCCGGCGCCGGCGAGCGACAAGGCGATCGCCAGTGCGAGCAGGAACGGCGCGGCGGGTCGTAATCTCATCGCCAAGCCCCCCAGCTTTACGATTCGTGACTGTGGTCGAGTCCCTGCAACTCGTCATCGACCGCCGGCAAGTCGGCCCTAAAGCACAAAATCGGCCTCTCCAGCATGGGAACAGGCGACACTTCCAGCCAAAAACCGCCGCCGACCACCACTTATTAGTGGGCCAATGTCCATCTAAGGAAGGGGTGTCGCTTGACACCCGCGCTTGGCCAAAGTACAAGGGGGCTCGACCCACGACGGTCGACGCCACGCCCTCATGTCCCCTTTTTTCAACTCGCGCATCCGCGAGCCTTTGCGGCGAATCGACCCGATGGCAAAAGAGAAGGTCACCAAGAAAGACTCCGCCGCCCGAATGCCGTCGCTGGCCACGTTGCGGGGAAAGATCGACCGCATCGATCAGGCCCTGGTCCGATTGATGAACGATCGGGCCCAGGTCGCGCATGAGATCGGCAAGCTCAAGGACCACGCGGGCATGTGCGCCTACGCGCCGCTGCGCGAGGATGAGGTGCTGGCCCGAGTCGTGGCGCTGAGCGAAGGGCCGCTTGGCGAAACCTGTGTGCGCAATGTGTTCCGCGAGTTGATCAGCGGTTCCCGGGCGCTCGAGAAGCATTTGCGGGTGGCGTATCTCGGGCCGCCGCATAGCTACAGCCACTTGGCGGCGATCCATCGGTTTGGACAAAGCGTCGAGTTCGTGCCGGTGGGCAGCATTGGCGCGGTGTTCGAGGAGGTGAACCGGCATCAGGTCGATTTTGGAATTGCGCCGATCGAAAACTCGACCGATGGCCGCGTGGCCGACACGCTCGACATGTTTGCCCGGCTGCGGGTGAGAATCTGCGGCGAGGTGCAATTGCGGATTCATCACAATCTGCTCGGCCGCACGACTCGCGACGAAGTGCGGGAAATCTATAGCAAGCCGCAGGCGCTTTCACAGTGCCGGCATTGGCTGGCCAAGCACATGCCGCTGGCGCGACTGGTGGAAGTGACCAGCACCTCGACCGCCGCCCAGCTTGCCCAAGAAAAACCGGGCGCCGCGGCCATTGCCAGCGTGCAAGCCGGCACGCATTATGGACTGAGCGTGTTGGCAGCCAGCATCGAAGATCAGCAGGGCAATCTCACCCGGTTCGCCGTGATCGGCGATGAATCGGGCGCCCGCACCGGAAAAGACAAAACGGCGCTGATGTTCGAGATTCGCCACCAGCCCGGCAGCCTGGCCGACGCGATGGCGATCTTCAAACGCAATCGACTGAACCTGACTTGGATCGAGTCGTTTCCCATGGCTCGGCCCGAGGGAGGCTATTTGTTTTTTGTCGAGGTCGAGGGCCACGAGCGCGATAGCCGCGTGAGCAAGGCGATCGCGGCGCTCGAGCGCAAGGCGGTGCGGCTCGAAGTTCTCGGCTCCTACGCCAAGCTCGCGCCGATCGACTGAGGAATGAGCGCCTCGCCGTCGGCCGGTTTGCCGCGCTCGCGCCGAACATTCATTTTTACGAACCGAACCCACCCGGCGAGCGATTCGCCGCCCAGGAGCCACGATTCCCCATGATTATCATTCTCAAGTCGGGCGCCACCGATGAACAAATCGAACATGTCGTCAAGCGCGTGGAATCGCTGGGCCTCAAGGCGCATCTGAGCCGCGGCACCTACCGCACGATCATCGGCGTGATCGGCGACGAAGCCGAACTGCGCGCGCGCCGCTCAAGGCCATTCAAGGCGTGGCCGATGTGATTCCGGTGTTGCCGCCCTACAAGCTCGCCAGCCATGAGGCCCATCCGGCCCCGAGCATCGTCGATGTGTCGGGCGTGAAGATCGGCGGCGGCCATCTGGCGATGATCGCCGGGCCCTGCGCGATCGAAGGCGCTGACCGGCTCGACATCATCGCCGGCGCCGTCAAGGCGGCGGGCGCCAATATCCTGCGCGGCGGCGCGTACAAGCCCCGCACCAGTCCCTACGCCTATCAAGGCATGGGCGAGGAGGGCCTCAAAATCCTGCGCGAAGTCGGCGATAAACACGGTCTCCCGGTGGTCACCGAAGTCATGGATCCCCGGCGCGTGGAAGTCGTCGAACGCTATGCCGACATGATTCAGATCGGCGCCCGCAACATGCAGAATTTCGTATTGCTCACCGAGGTCGGCCAGACTCGCAAGCCGGTGCTGCTCAAGCGCGGCATGAGCGCCACGGTGGTCGATCTGCTGATGAGCGCCGAGTACATTCTCTCGCAAGGGAATTCCGATGTCGTGCTTTGCGAGCGCGGCGTGAAGAGTTTCGATTCATCGACGCGCAACCTGTTCGACGTGGCGGCCGTGCCGGCGACCAAGGCGCTCTCGCACTTGCCGATTATCGTCGACCCGAGCCATGCGACCGGCCGACCCGATCTGATTCCGGCTTGCGCGCTGGCCGGAGTGGCGGCCGGGGCCGATGGCGTGCATATCGAAGTGCATAATTGTCCGGAAGAGGCGATGTCCGACGGTCCGCAAGCGCTCTTGCCCGAGCAGTATGCCGAACTGGTCCGCCAGATTCGCGCCGTGGCCGAGGTTTTGGGCAAGTCGATCTCGCCCGGGCGGCAGCTCGCTTCGGCCTAGCAGGGTGCTGAAATATGCGGCAGGCCGCAAGCGGTCGCGAGACGTTTCACGTTGCTTGCGGCGTTGCCGGCGCCGTGAGCAGCGACTTGGCGGCTTCGATCGCTTCTTGAGCGCCGGCCAGCACCAGATCGTCGCCCTCGGCAATGCGTTGCTTTCCATCGGGAATGCGGAGCGTGTTGTCGCCGCGCCGGATCGCCAGCACCGTGGCCCCGGTGAGTCCGCGGATGTTGAGCTCGGCCAGCGATTTGCCCGCCGCCGCCGTGTGGGGCAGGATCGTGGCATGCGAGCATGCGCCGATGCCGAGCAGCAGGCTCTGGGCCGGATCGAGCGCTCGGGCCACGGTGGTCGAAAGATTCGGCATCTGATCGCTAGAAGGCTGCGAGTCGTCGCGCGTTTGCGCGAGAGCGTTTCGGCGATCAGTTGGCTGGCGGCCGTGACATGGCCTTGCAGATTGGTCGCTCTGCGCCAGAGCGGCACAAGCGCCAGGCCAACGACGGCGAACAGCGCCGCCCCGCCGGCGTGTGGCAGCGGCAGAAACGGCTGCGTGATCGCCACCAGCGGCGCGCCGACCAACACCGCGATCGTGAGTTGGAGCGTGACCACGAACAACCGCCGGGCGGAATTGGCCAAGTCCACCTTGCCGGGCTGCGGCGGCGGGAGCGCGCGGTCGGCCAACTCGAGCCCTAGCGAGCGCGTGGTGCGGATCATGCCGATCCAAAAGGGAATCGTGGCTGCGGCGATCAGCCCGATCGCCAGATTGCGCCCGGCTTCGGGCCGAAGCCCCGACCAGCGGCGCACGAACTCATCGAGCCGCGGAAATTGCGTGGCGCCGGCGATCGTGATGGCGGCGACCAGCATCGCATCGGCCGCCAGCCAGCGAATGAGCGTTCGCAGCCGAGTCGGTTCTCCGCGATAAGTCACTCCGATGCGAAGCTGCTCGATCCATGCGCCGTAGAGCGCGGCGAACGTTTGGAGCGGCCGGGGCAGCTTGCGATCGATCAGCTTCGCGACTGGCGCACCGGAGCGGATGAGCAGCGGCGTCGAGAGCGTGGTGAGCGCCGACACCGCGACCGCCACCGGATAGAGAAATTCCCGCGTCGCGCCGGTGGCGATGCCCACGCCGGCGATGATAAAGGAGAACTCGCCGATCTGGGTTTGGCTGAGCCCGGCTTTCACGGCGGTTTCGATCGGCTGCCCAGTGAGAAAGGTGGCGGCCGATACGCTGACGGTCTTGCCGAGAATCACGGTCGCCACCAGCGCGAGCACCGCCACCCAGTGCTCGGCGATTTGAGCCGGATCGATCAGCATGCCGACCGACACGAAGAACACGGCAGCAAAGATATCGCGCACCGGCTCGACGAGCCGCTGAATCGTGTGGTCGACGCCCGAGAGCGCCACGATGCCCCCGGCGATAAAGGCCCCCAGCGCGACCGAGTAGTTGCAGAGCATGGCCACGAGGGCAAAGCCGAAGGCCAGGCCCACGCTCGCCACGACCGTGGTCTCGGGCCGACGCAAGCCGACGATCATCCGCAGCAGTCGCGGCGCGATCGCCAGGCCCACGATCACCGCCAAGCCAAGAAAGAGGGCCAAGCGTCCTCCGGTCCAGGCCAAGGCGCGGGCATCGAGCTTTTCGCCGGTCGAAACGGCGGTGAGCACGGTGATGAGCAAAATGGCCACCAGGTCCTCGAAGATCAGCACCCCGAGCACGATCTGGGTAAAAGGCTCGCGCATCCGCTGTTCGGCAAACGCTTTGACAATGATCGTGGTGCTCGAAATCGCGACCATCGCGCCACCATAGAAGCTCTCCAGTGGCGACCAGCCGAGCGAGCGCGTGACGAGATATCCGAGCCAGACCATGAAACTCGTTTCGATGAGCGCGACGATACCGGCGGTGGCGCCCACGCGCAGCAGCTTGCGGAAACTGAACTCGATGCCAAGCGAAAACATCAGCAGAATCACGCCCAGTTCGGAGAGCGATTCGACCACGCCATGGTCGGCTTCCACCGGCACGGGAATGTTGGGGCCGATGATCATGCCGGCCAACAGGTAGCCAAGCACGATTGGCTGCTTGAGCCGCTGAAAGAGCACCGTGGCGCCGGCGGCCATCAGCAACACGATCGTGAGAGTTTCGAGAAAGCGATGGGATTCGGACATGGAGCCGTTTCTTCAAGAGGGGCGGTGAACATCGGAGTTGCGGGTTGCGCCGCCGCTCGGGGGGCGCCCATGCTTGGGCGCCGACCGGGCCGAGCACTACACAAACCCGGGGGGCCTGCAGCGCAACTAGGCGTCGGGCGCCAGCAAATTGCATCCGGCCGGGCTTGAATCGGGAACCCCTCAATCGGGGAATTCCGCTTTTGTCGGAAAAAAAGGGGTGATTTGCAGTTTGGGAAACGCCCGGACGGCATGGCGCCGTTTTTGCTAAATGCGTGCCGAACTTTGGCCGCACGACTCGCTCATCCCCGGGTTTGGCGAGAAGCGGGATGCGGATCGTGGCAATGGGGGGGCTTCCCTGGCCTGACCCGAGCCGTCGAGTCGGTCGGCCCGCAGGCGGATATCTTACCTCGCGAAACCCCAGGTCGTCGGCGCGACGATGGCCTGTTTGGTCGGGAATTGCGTCGCCAAGGTTTTCGCGCGTCGCGAGTTGCTTCGTGTTTTGATCAGGCCGGCGAGGGCTTGTTGCAGTCGATTCTCACAAGTTTGACGTTCGATCTCCACGGAAAACGATGTTCAATGCCGTTGTCGCCAAGCTCGCCAGCGCTCTTACGGGAGCGGCCGTCGCGTCTTGGAAACACACGGCTCGAATGGCGTCGACGTCGAGATCGTGGCGGTGCGGGAAGAAAGTGACACGTTCTTTCGAGGCCGGTGAATCGTTGAACCCGTTTTTGCATCTAGGTCATGCGTTTTTATTTTGTCCATGAAAGGCAGGCTCGAATGAACTCACACGTTTCTTGGTTTCGAATCGGAATTTTCGCGCTTGCGCTGGGCGCCTGCGCCCTGCTGGCAACGCGGCCGGCCCAAGCACAGCAAGAGCCCGCGACCACCACGGCCGTGGCCGAGTCGCCCGGGGTTGTGCCCGAGGTAAGCCCGACCGGCACTCCGCCGCGGACGATCGATCGTGGCGACAATGCCTGGATGCTCACATCAAGCGCCTTGGTGCTGATGATGACCGCGCCGGGCTTGGCCATGTTTTATGGCGGCTTGGTGCGGAAGAAAAACGTGCTCAGTATCTTGATGCAGTGCTTCTTCTTGATGGGCCTCATGAGCGTCATTTGGGCGCTCTACGGCTACTCGCTTGGATTTGGCGCGACGAAAGACGGCTGGATCGGCGGAGGCGATTTCCTGTTCATGAAGGGCGTTAGCGCCGAGTTCGTCACCAAGGAAACGTTCCAAGCCCGCGTCGACGACGCCAAGAAAGCGCTCGACGACGAAAAAGACGCCGCCAAGAAACCGCCCCTGGCCGACAAGCTCAAATGGGCCCAAGACGACTTGGCCTCGGTGGGCGATGATCCGGGCAAGGCCGAGATTCCGCTGCATGCGGCGCTGAATATTCCGGTGTATTCGCACATGCTGTTTCAGCTCATGTTCTTCATCATCACGCCGGGCCTGATCTGCGGCGCCTTCGCCGAGCGGATGAAGTTCAGCGCCATGGTCGTGTTTTCGATTCTCTGGGGAACGATCGTCTACCTTCCGCTCTGCCACTGGGTTTGGGGTGGTGGTGTTCTGGCCTACGGCAGCGAATTCGCCTTCGGTGGCGGTGCGCTCGATTTCGCCGGTGGCACGGTCGTGCATATCAGTTCGGGCGTGTCGGCCTTGATCGCCGCCCTGCTCATGGGCAAGCGATTGGGCTACGGCGTCGAACCGATGCCTCCGCATAACCTGACCTACACCCTTTTGGGCGCCGCGCTCTTGTGGGTGGGGTGGTTCGGCTTCAACGCCGGTAGCGCCGGCGCGGCCGATGGCGTGGCCTCCAGCGCCTTCGCCGCCACCCATTTCGCCGCCGCCGCCGCCACGCTCTCGTGGGCCGGTTACGAATGGATTCTCAAGGGCAAGCCCACCGTGCTCGGCGCCGCCTCGGGCGCCGTGGCCGGGCTCGTGGTCATCACTCCGGCCGCCGGATATGTGACGCCGATGAACGCGATCTACATGGGTCTCGTCGCGGGCTCCCTCTGTGCCTTTACCTCGTCGACCATGAAGAACAAGCTCGGCTACGACGACTCGCTCGACGCCTTCGGCGTTCACGGAGTCGGCGGAACCTTGGGCGCCATTCTTACCGGCGTGTTCGCCACGCGAGCCATCGGCAGCGTGGCCGCCAATGGCAAGCTCGTGACCGATCCGATCGGACTGCTCGAGGGCGGCTCGCTCCTCAAGGGCCAATTGATCGCCACCGCCATTACTTGGGGCTACGCGATCGTTTGCACGGTCATCATTCTGAAGGTGATCGATGTCGTGATCGGGCTCCGTCCGTCGCAAGCCGCCGAAATGGAAGGCTTGGACATCAGCCAACACGGCGAAGAAGGCTACATTTTCGTGTGACGCTTCCTAGCGAGTCGTCATGCTAAACAATCGAATGCCGCGGTTCGGAGCCATGGGGCTCCGGGCCGCGGCATCTTTTTTCGCATGAGGAATACGCCAAGGAGGCGTGGCGCCCCCGACGCGTTTTTGCCCCGCGCCCCGATCTCGCCCAGGGAAAAGAAGATTTGCTAGCACGCAACGCCCAGGACTCGTGGGCCGAGTGGAGGCTCGCTATCACTTCGTCTTGACGCCCATTGCCAGCAACTCTATAGTTCGCGCGCGAAACGAGCCGTGGCCCCCGATGTTTTCGATGGGCCGCGCGGCGATGGCGGAGCCGTCGTTTATCGAATCTCGGGCCACGACCGGGGGAAACGCGATACCGCGCCCAACCCGGCGGGCTCCTTCAAGGATGAGGGGAGAAGGCGCCATGAGTAATGTTTGTCGCGTGCGCTACGCGGGATCGAATCCTCCGGCCACGATCCGGCTCGCCGGGCCGGCGGCCCCCGACGCCGCCCCCGGGCGACATCGCGCGGCGGCCGGTTTCTCCGGCGATCGATCGCGTCGCTGCTCGCCGTGGGCCTGACACTCGGCGCCTCGCCGCTCTGGGCGCAATTGCTTCCCAAGCGAACCGCCACCGCGGGCAAGGCGGCTGCCAAATCGACGCCAGCCGCCCCGGCGGCCGCGACCACCGCCGTCAGCGGCAAGCCGTTTGGCCCCGCGCCCGAGTCGAAGCTGCGCGTGGTGGCGATTGTGAATCGCGATGAGATCACGTGCGCCGAGTTGGGCAAGGAATGTCTGGCCCACTACGGCAACGAAACACTCGATGGTCTGGTGAGCAAGGAATTGATCGTCGAGCACTGCGAGCGCTTGCATGTCACCGTGACGGCCCAAGAGGTTCAAGCCGAGATCGATCGCTTGGCCAAGCAATTTCAACTGCCCACGGACCAATGGCTCAAGATGCTCGAAAAAGAGCGCGGCGTGAAACCGCGGCAATACGGCAACGATGTGATCTGGCCACTTCTGGCGCTCAAAAAGGTGGCGCAGTCCGAACTCGTGGTCACCAAGGCCGAGATCGAGCAAGGTTTTCAGAGCGAGTTCGGCCCGGCGGTCAAAGTGCGCCTGATCGCCATCAGCGACGAGAAAAAGGCTCGCTCGGTGCTCGCCCAGGCGCGGGCCCAGCCCGAGGAGTTTGGCGCCCTGGCCCGCAAGTATTCCGAGGACGTGAACAGCGCGAGCGCCAATGGCCTGGTGCAACCGATTCGGCATCATGTGGGCGACAAGATATTGGAAGATGTGGCGTTTCGGCTCAAAGAGGGCGAGGTGTCGCCGCTGGTGCCGGTGGGCGAGATGTATGTGATTCTCATGTGCGAGGGGCAAGTCCCGGCGGTGCGCGTTGACGATCGGACCAAGATCGACGGCATGCTCGAAGCCGCCCTGCGCGAGCGAAAGACCCGCGCCGCGGGCATGTCGCTCTTCAAGAAGCTGCGCGAACAATCGGTAATTCAAGAAGTATTTTCCGATTCGGTCAAAAGCAAGCAAATGCCCGGCGTGGCGGCGATCGTCAATGGCCGGCAGATTTCAATGGCGGACCTGACCGACGAGTGCATCGAGCGCCACGGACCCGAGGTGCTCGAGGGACTCATCAATCGTCGCATCGTCGAGCAGTCGCTGCGCAAGGCGAACAAGGAAGTGACCAAGGCCGATATCGACGGCGAGATCGCCCGCGCCGCGCTTTCGATGGGCAAGGTGCTTAAGCCGGGCGTGCCCGATGTCGAGGGCTGGCTTGATTACATCACCAAGCAGCAAGACATCACCCCGCAAATCTATATTCAAGATCAGGTATGGCCGTCGGTGGCGCTCAAGAAGATCGTCGGCGCGCCCGAAGTGAGCGACGAAGATTTGAAAAAGGGCTTCGAGGCCAACTTCGGGCCGCGGGTGCGGGTGAAGGCGATCGTGCTCTCGAACCAGCGCAAGCGCAAGAAGTGTGGGAAAAGGCGCGCAACAATCCGACAGCCGAATACTTCGGCAAGCTGGCCGAAAACTACTCGATCGAAGCCAATAGCCGGGCGCTTAAGGGCGATGTGCCGCCGATTCAACGATATGGCGGGCAGCCACTGCTGGAAAAAGAGGCGTTCAAACTCGAGCCGGGCCAGATGTCGGCCATTATTCAAACCGGCGCCAACTTCGTGATTCTCTACTGCGAAGGCCGCACCACGCCGCAAAACGTTCTGTTCAGCGAAGTGCGGCAAGAGATCTACAATGATCTCAAGGAAAAGAAACAGCGACTCGCCATGGGCGAGCAATTCGAAAAAATGCGCGATTCGGCCGCCGTCGACAACTTCATCACCGGAGTGATGCATGGCGGCAAGCCCGGCGAGAAACTGGTCGACGGCAAAGTCCGCTCGGCCAGCGGAACCGAAGCGATCGGCCCCGGCGGCCAGGGCCACGCCGGCCACACCCACGGCGGCGCGAGCGGACGCCAACAACGCGATCCCAGCGCGACCACGGTCCAAGACCTGGAGAAAGACGACCTGATACCGCAATAGTCGCGTCGGCCGGCCAACCCCCGGCACGGCTCGACCCGGCCCGAAAACGACAGAACATTGGCCACGGAAGAACACTGAAGGAACACGGAACGGGCATTGCTTAAGCTCTCCGTGTTCCTTCAGTGCGTTTCCGTGGCCAAGATTGTTCTTGCCTAGACCCTGGGGCCGTGGCGTCTGTGCGTCTGTCGCTCTCGGCTATTTGTTCGCGAAATTTCTGCGCGATTATTTCTTTTCCGTGAGCCGGTAGTTGGTGAGCGTCATCTGGCGGGCCGATGGAGCGTCATGGCCGGCGCCCACCTCCAGAATCAACGTCGGCACATCGAACGCGCCCAGCCGCTCCCAGCGGTTGACATGGGCCGTCGAGGTTTTGAGCTCGCCGCTCTTGGCGTCGAAGAAGTTCATCGTGAATATGGTCGGTAAGTATTTCTGGTCGATGTCCCACGTCACATCGAGCACCGTGATCGTGAATCGCATCGGGCCGGCATTGCGATTCACTTCACGGATCACGTTGTCGCGAATCCGATACACGCTTCCCAGTTTCGGATCGCCTAGGTCGATGCGGCGGCCGAGCGGATGCTGGGTGTCGTTGTCGGCGAAGCTAACCTCGCCAGTGTCCACCTCGCCATCGGGCATGCGATGTTGGGCAAGCGAGGCGATCTGAGTCTCGACCCAGTCGCGAGCGGGGCCGGCGGGCATTTCGACCGCGACAATGCCATTCGCGTCGAGCGCCAGTTTGCCGGCCACATCGATACCGCCCATGCGCACCGCCACATCGGCCGTGAGTCCTGGAAAGTCTCGCCACACCGCGCGGGCCAGCCGCGCTGGCGCAGCATTTCCTTGGCCGTGAGCGATGTGTCCGCCGGCGGCCGTGACGGGCTCGCGCCGAGGTTCGCGCTTGCGGCCGCGCCGGCGCTCGCCTCCGGCACGCGCAGCGTGAGCGTGGAGTAATAAGCAGTTTGGCCAAAGGCCACGCCGTCGAGCGTGCCGCTTTGTTTCGGGTCGACATGCCCGGCGCGAATCGCATGGCGACCACTCCGGGCCGTGACCGATACCCGGCCGTGGGCGTCGGTTTTCATGATCTGTTCGGCGCCCGAGGGATCGAAGACCACTACTTCGCGATCGGCGTCGGGCTGGCCATCGAAAATCAACAGCAATTCGAGTTTGTCGCCGACGAGGCTCGGCAGGATATCGAGCTTAAGCTTGGAGTCGGTCAGTAGCTCGGGCTTTTGGCTTGGCCAGTCGGCCGACAAGCATTTGGCGTAGTAAAGCAGATGCATGCCACCGGGCGCCCGCGTATAGACGCCATAGTCGCACACCGCTTCGCAGCCCAGCGGATTCGCCGTCGGACACGCGCCCACGAGCGCGCCGGTTTCCCCTTCGACCTTGGTTTCAAGCGCCAGGGGCATCGCGACGCCGTCGCGGCTGAGCGTCCAGGCTTTGGCGCGCGCGATCTTGCCGATCAAATGTTGATCGCCGGGCGAGGCCGCCTCGCCGAAGTAAAGCCGCGCTTGCCGCTCGCCGCCGGGGCTTTCGGCAAGCTCGGCCCAAATAAAATGCGCGGCGGCCGGCCGATGCCCCACGAAGCCAACAACACCGCGAAACACGCGATTCGAAATAACATGATGAAAGCCCCATTGTGCTTGTTGGTTTTTGAGAATCGTCTATCAAACGCTCGACGCAAGCTTCCCGCGATTGCCAATCGAACACCGAAAACCGAGCCCTCCTGGAATTGTCGACGGATCGCCGAGACGGTCAATCCGCCGGCCGCGAGATGGCTCGCTGGTTTGGCGCCTTGCGACTTGCGGAGCGCCCGAGCGATTCGAGGCGAAAAAATTGGCGAACGCGCCCAAAGCGGCCGAACCGCCCAAAGCGACGCATGCGGCAAACCAATCGCGCGGTCGCTAGCCGCGCGACCGGGGCGCGAGCTATAATCGGGGGCGTCCGGGTCCGGACTCTTTCGCATTCGCGAAAAACGGCTTTCGGCTAGCGCGCGGCGGGGCGGTTTCGTGGCTGCCGTTCGCGAGCAATCCTCGGCTCCCATCGAAAGGCAGAGTGTCGCATGACGGGGTGGAACACGAGTGGGCGGAACATTGCGGCTCGGCGGAGCATTTTTCGGTTGACGATGGCGCTCGCGACGCCCTTCGCCGCGATGTTGGCCGCCACGCCAAGCGAGGCGTGGGCCCAGGCGCCGCTATCCATTGCGAGCCCCGATGACCAAAAGGCCGACGACGCGGCGCTCGCCGCGCTGGATAAAAACATCAAATTCGGGTTCGAAGACGCGCCGCTGACCGATGTGATCGATTTTCTGGCCGACCAATTGAACACGCCTTGCCGAATCGATGGGCACGCCCTCGACGAAGAGGGAATCGCGCGGGACACGCCGGTCACATACAAATCCGCCGGGCAGCCCGCCAAGCACGCGCTTTCTGCCATTCTCGCGCAGCTCGAGCTCGATTGGATCGTGGATCGAGGCGCGGTTGTCATCACGACTCGGGGCAAGGTGCATGGCACGCTCCGCACGCGTGTCTATCCGGTGAAAGACCTGGTTTCCGAAGACGAGAAGCCCTGGGGCGAGGAGCTAACACACGTCATCACCACCTCGCTCGATCCGCTTTCCTGGAACTCGGGCGGCGGCGCGGCTTCGATCGTGGCGGCGCCGTCGATCGGCGTGATCGTCGTTTCGCAGAATCGTCAGGTTCACGAACAAATCGTGGGACTGTTGGCGGCGCTGCGCGCGGCGCATGACCAATAAGAAACGGACGACACTCCGCGGCGCCGGATCAGCGCGGCGGGACCATCGGCCAGCGGGCCGCCAGGGGTTGGGTCGGCGTCAGCACCCGAATACGTTGGCCCCGACCGAGTTCCACCAGCGGCGGAAGCCGATAATGCTCGGCAAAGGCCCAGGCATTGCCTTCGTCGCCCAGGATCGAGGCGATGCGCGTATCGCTCTCGGGCACGCGGCTCCAGCAGCGCATCGTCGGCCGCGACCGCTGGGTGATGCCCCACACGACGCGCGAGCTGCCCTGGTCGGCGAGGCGCAGATTGGCGTGAAACACCGTGGGCCACACGCGCCAATAGTCGCCGATCACATGCGTGCAGCGGGCGTCGAGTGTTTCGGCGGTGAATTTGCCGGCTCGATCATCGAGCGCCTTCCTCACCACCTGCTCGCCCACTCGCCCATAGCGGGCCATGGTCACGACACAGAGCAGCGCGACGAGCCCATAGGGCAAGCGGCGAACATGAACGCTCTCGGCGGGCACGACCGCCGCCCATTGACTCACGGCAAACGCGACGCAGGCGCCCTGCCACAAAAAGACCGAAGCAAAGACATAGTGGCCATAGTCGGATTGATGCACATGATCGAGGCTGGTCATGAAGGCGAATTGCACCGCCGCCGCCGCAAGCAGCGCCAGTGGCATGGCGGCCGAAGCCGCCAGAGCCTTGCGGCCCTGGGGCCAAGCCAGCGCCACGAATCCCGAGGCCGCGAATAGGAAGATCGCGGCGAGATAGCCTCCGTGCAGTTCGTCGGGCATGTTGCGCAGCACGCCGCCCGCGCAAGCGAGCCACTCGCCGGGCGAAAGAATGGCGTAGGGCTCCTGATCGATCGAAGCAAACTTCGAGAGCGCCATGCTGAGCGCGAGCCCGGTGATGGTGGCGCCCAGGGCCACGGCGTCGGCGGGGGAAAAGCGGCTCGAGATCCGGGCGCGAAATCAACAGCGCTCTTACGTTCGACGAGCGCGGTTTGCTCGAGCCGAGCGGCGAGATGCTTCACCCAGCGGTTTGCGATAATGAGCGGAAAGAGGGCAAATGCCAGCGAGGGATTGACCCACAGGGCGAGCCACACCAACAGCACCGCCGCCGGCAATCGCCACGAGACGCCGCGGCGATAAGGCGCCAGCAGCAAAAGAGCCGAGAGCGCCAGCGCCAGCGAGACCCCATATTGATGCAAGAACACATAGTAGCCGAACTGTTGCCGCAGTCGCACCGCCAGCACGAACATCAGGACGCTTGCGGCGCCGACCGTCGCGCCGCCGCGGCGTCCGAGCGCGTAGTAGCCGAGTAGAAAGAAGCCAGCAAGGCCCGCGAAAATGTCGATGCCCGACTGCACGAGCAGGTTGGTGAGCGGATGATGAAACGGCGTGGCCAAGAGCGGCACCAGCATTCCCAGCCGGTTTTGCTCCCAATAGAGCGGTGTCCAGCGATGGATGCTAATGAGCGACATGACGAACGTGTCGCTATTGTGATTGCTTTGCGCCGCGCTGTAGTCGATCCACATCGCCATCGCCACGAGCGCGGCCAGCACCGCGGCGATCTCGCCGAGCGGCAAGCGGCGCTCGCCGAGCGGCAAGCGGCCCCTTTCGGCGGCCCGCGAGCGATCGTCGACCAGCGGGTCCGACATGCGAAGCGTCTCTCGATGGGCTCATAGGGGTGAAATCGAAGCCGGTCGAATACCAAATCGGCGCCGCCAGCGGCAAGATCAGTTGCGGAATTATGCGATCGCGGTAAGCTGCGATTTCCGCCGGGCGGAATTTATGTCAAAATGACGGCGGTGCATGCGCGAGCGTTTGCCCTGGCGCCTCGGCGCTCGTGGCCCGATTGCACGACCCTCGCGGCAAATGATTTCGCGTCGACCATTTTTTCCCGTCGACTGTTTCCCCGGTCGATGGGCCCACTCACGAAGCAAAGGATCGAATCATGGGTAATAAAGATCGTCGCAAGGAGAAGAAGAAACCGAAGCAGCCCAAGGACAAGACCAAGGGCGTGATCTCGACCGGCAAGACGCCGATCCTGCCGCCGCAAAAATAGTAAACGCGCCTGGGGCTCGCGCCGCTTTAGGTGCGCAGCTTTTCGAGCTCCGCCAGGCGGCTGGCGATCGCGGCGTCGTCGGGCAGTTCGCCGCGGTCGCGATGGCTATGAAATTCGCGCTCAAAATCCTCCATCGCCTCGCGCACCGCCAGTGCTCCGGTCGGCGAGAGCCGGTCGACGAACAGGATGCCGTCGAGATGGTCGATTTCGTGCTGCGCGGCGCGGGCGAACAGCCCGTCGAGGTCGAGCGACACTTCCTGACCGCTGAGCGTGTAAGCATTGAGCTTCACGGTCTCCGGTCGGCGCACGTCGGCGTAGAGACCGGGCAGGCTCAAGCAGCCCTCCTCGGCTTCGGTCATGCCCTTGCGGCTGGTGAGCACCGGATTGATGAAAACCCGCTCCTCGTCGCGCGCTTGCGGATCGCTCAGCAGATTGAGCACGAACAGACGGTAGGGCAAATCGACTTGGTTCGCCGCCAGCCCAATGCCTTTCGACTCGTACATGAGGTCGAACATCTCGCGGACCGTGCGGTGCAACTCGGCATCGACACGCCTCAGCGGCTTGGAGACATGCCGCAGCGTGGGATGCGGGTACTTGATGATCCTCATCAGGAAACTTCCCAACCTTTACGAAACACCGGCCGAATCCAGCGCTCGGCCGCGGCGCTATCGGGCTTGAGGGCCGCGGCGTCCCAGGCGAAGCTGCCTTGGACTCGATAGGCAAGGTTCGCCAGCAGCACCGTTTCGGCCATGGGTCCAGAATACCCGAAGTTGCAACTGGCGGCCGCCCCGCCACGGCAGGCTTCGACCCATTCGGAGTGGAACCCGGGGTTCGGCCCGAGCGATTCCGCGAGTTTCGCGATTTGGGCATCGCGCGGCGAGGGACTTTTCTTGTCCTTCGACTTGGCCTTGGCCAGATCGGCGGGCGATGGCGGCATGAGTGTGCTGGCGAACTTTCCGGCGGGCAACAGCTCGATATTGTCGAAGCCGCAGAGCATCTTGCCTTCGGCGCCGATAAACAGCGTGTTCATGTTTTTGCCGCTCAGGCCGAGCTCCTTGAGAATCGGAGGGCCGCCCTTGGCCTGGCTCCAGTGGAGCGTCACCGCCGGGCGCGAGCCGGAGGCCGGAAACTCGAGCCGGCTGGCCATGGCGGTAGGGGTGCGGGTCTCGTCGGGCGTGGCGCCGGTAGCCGACACATGCGTGGGGTACTTGAGGTCCAGGGCCCAAAACGGGATGTCGAGAATGTGGCAGCCCCAGTTGCCGGTTTCGCCGGTGCCAAAGTCCCACCAGAAGCGCCAGTTGTAAGGGCAATAGGCTTTGCTATACGGCCGCTCGGCCGCGGGACCCAGCCACAGATCCCAATCGAGCGTGTTGGGACATGTCTCGCCATTGCGGGGCAAATCCTTGGGAAGGCCGCGATCGCTATCGATCCAGCAATGCACCTCTTGGATCGGCCCCAAGACGCCCGACTTCACGATCGCGACCGCCGCGCGGAGCGGCTTGAGCGTGTGGCGCTGCACGCCGAGTTGGGTGGCCACTTTTTTATCGGCCGCGAGACGGGTCAGCTCGCGCACTTCCCAAAGCGAATGGGCCATGGGCTTTTCGAGGTACACATGCTTGCCTCGCTCGATCGCCCAATAGGCGGGATGAAAATGGGTGTGGTCCGGGGTGCTGATCGCCACGGCGTCGATCTGATTGCCCAGTTCGTCGAACATGCGGCGAAAGTCGGTGAATTTCTTCGCATTGGGAAATCGGTCGAACGACTGCGCGGCGCGGACCTCATCGACATCGCACATGGCCACGATGTTTTGCTTGGCCAGACCGCCGACATTGGCCTCGCCCCGCCCGCCGACGCCGATCAGCGCGACATTCAAGGCATTTTGCGCCGACTCGGCCGCGCGGACCCTCGAGACGGAGCCGCCGAGCCAGTACCCGGCCGTGAGAGCGGCGCCGGCTTGGAGAAAAGCGCGGCGATCGATTCCGGGGCGGCTTGGTGGGGCGGAGCGAGTCATGGTCGGAATTCCTAGCGTGAAACGATGCGGTGGGTCGGTCGATAAAATCGCCGTGCGGGGCGAACCGTCCATTTGCGGGCGGCAGTTCGCGGCGGACCAAGCGGCGACGCCATGGGGAGCGGCGACGATTTGAAATAGTATCGTCGGCGAAAGCCGATTGTGCAATTTGTGGAGGAAGAATTACGGCCCGGCCGGCGCCGCGCCATTTCTCGGCCGATGGTTTCGTGCGATCCAAATACGGCGGACTCGCAGTCGCCGGATTATAATCGCATATCATGTCGCAAGATGAAACCAAATCGCTTTCCGACCGACCGCGCATCGGACGACGGATCGCATTGCTCGCCGCGCTCTTGGCCCTGGATTTCGTGCTCGTCGACAGTCGCTCGCGGCCTGGCGGCGGGGCGCCGATCGTTTCGCTTCCGTTTTTGCAATCGTTCGAGGTTCGGCTCGGTGTTCATCTCGGCGTCGTCGCGTTTTTCGTCGCGATGATTTGTCTCGCGCCTCGAATAAAAGTCCAACTGGCGCTCGCGCTGATGTTTGTCTTGAATCAGTTCTTGATCCATGCGGAATTCTCGCTCAAGTCGTTTTACGAACAGCCGAGTCCGCTCGCGGTTCTGCTGGCCATGCTCGGGGTCGCGCCACTTGGTTTCGCGGGATTTCGCGTCGATTGGCTCGGGGTTTCCGGACGCCAACTCCGCGGCGGGCGATCCCAATTCGGTCTCGCCCAACTCCTGACCAGTTTGACATTTTGCGCAGTGTCGATGGCGTGCCTGCGCGGCGTGAAAATGCCGAATGCGCATATCCAACCGTCGTTGATCGCATTGACGGCCATTGTCGCGGTAGGCGTCACGATTTGTGTTTGGGTCGTATTCAGCCGCGCGTCGTGGGCCTGGAAAATCACTTCGCTGGGTCTTGCGCTGGCGTTTTTCATCGCCGCCGTCGGAGGCGTGCGGTTCGATTATTTCGATTACATGGACATCGCGAAGTGTTTCGTCGCTTGGGCACTCGTCATGACGTCGCTCCTCGCACTTGCGCGCGGGGCTGGTTTTCGCGGCTATTGGCTCGGTCGCGCGTCGAGTTACGCGAACGAGTGTTCGTCGCCGGATTCCGAGTAGCGCGAGGCGCTATCGCCTTCGCCCGCGAGTCCCGACGACGCCGAACAGGGCGGCGACGTCTCGGGCGAATTGAGTTCCGACGGCGAGAGCTCGTGAGCCGGATCGATGCGGTCGAATTTTCGGCGGTTGCGTTCCGGCTCGCGCCGCACCGGCACTTGATTCACTTTCGCCGTGTCGGCTTCGGCCCAGGCTTCGGCTTCGCTCGTCAGGCGATTGAGCACCGATTCGACTTGCAGCCGGTAGCGCTCGAGGTCCGTGCGGTCGAGATTCGGCGGCACGCGCAGCTCGGGACTGATCACGCCGCGGGCACGCGTAAAAGGCCGCGGAATGGCGAACCGGTCCCAACTCCTCGCTCGCCACGGGCGGTCGTAGCCCAGGCCCATCGCCACGATCGGCATTCTCAGCCTCGAGGCCAAGAACACGCAGCCCTGGGCCAAGCGGCGCCGCGGGCCACGCGGGCCATCGGGCGTGATCGCCAAGTTCAGCCGCTTGGATTTCTCCTCGAGTTCCCGCAATGCCGTCGCGCCGCCGGCAAATGTCGAACCGCGCACGCATTCAAAGCCAAGTTGATCGGCCAGCCGCGCCATCACATCGGCGTCGCGATGCCGGCTGAGCAGCATCGCCACATTCGTATGACCGCGCAGATGGACCGGCATGAGGATGTTTTCATGCCAGAAGATGTAGATCCGCGGGCGCCGGTTGTCGCCGCCCGCGAGATCGACTTTGCGATCGTGGTACACGGCTTTGTAGTCGAGAGTCGACATCCAGGACAGAATGGTCGCCGAGCCCAAGAGCCCGGCCAGCTTGATACCCAATGGGCTCGTTGTTTTCATTGCTTGGCCTCCCTGCCACGCAAAAGGAACTTCTTCCGATCGCGATGCGTTTGATTTGGCGCCCGTCGAATCTTCAATAGACTCCGTGACGCGGCGGACGCTAGCGAGGATTCCATTCGCCGCTGAACACTTCGGTCGCCGCGCCGGTCATATACACATGATCGTCTTCAGCCCAGTCGAGCTCCAGGTCGCCGCCGGGCAGGTGCGCCACGATCTGCCGCTCGGCCCGGCCGGTGATCGCCGCCGCCACGCCCACCGCCGACGCTCCCGTTCCGCAGGCCAGCGTCACTCCGCTGCCGCGCTCCCAGGTGCGCATCGTGATTTCGCGCGGCGAATGAATTTGGGCGAAGTGCACATTGATCTTCCGCGGGAAGAATGGATGGCATTCGAGCGCCGGGCCGACAAGCTCGAGCGGCACGGCGGCCACATGGTCGCAAAACAGCACCACGTGGGGATTGCCCATCGAAAGGCAAGTCATGCGCGGATCGAGTCCGGCGGCGTCGAACCACGCCGGACGCGCTTCGCCACCGAGCGAGGGCAGCGCCACATCGATCACGCGGCTGCCAGCCAGGGTCGTGGGAATGCGGTCGGCCTCAAAGATCGGCGCGCCCATGTCGACTCGCACGCGCCGCACGCGCTGATGTTCGACTTCGACCTCGACCGTGAGCAGTCCGGCGCCGGTTTCGATCGTGAGTCGCGGCTTGCGAGCGATATCGTGATCGTGGACATATTTCGCGACGCAGCGGATGCCGTTGCCGCACATTTCCGATTCCGAGCCATCGTTGTTGAACATGCGCATCCGGGCATCGGCCACATCCGACGGGCAGATGAGGATCATTCCGTCGCCACCCACGCCGAAATGCCGATCGGCCAGCCGCCGGGCCAAGGCGGCCGGATCGGCGGGCGTCGGGTCGCGAAAGCAGTCGAGATAGACATAATCGTTGCCAATGCCGTGCATTTTGGTGAACCGCACCGGGCGGGTCGGCGCGCCATCGGCGCTGGCCGAGACTTCGCGCTCGGCGGTTGGCATCACGTGGGTCGCGGGCAGATAGATGGTCGCGGTCATGGGCGCTAAGGGTGTTTTGGGGGAAATGGGGTTTTTTCGGAATTTTAGTCGCGGCGAGGCGCGGTAATTAATCCTACGACGCGAAAGAGCGAGTTTGGGGGTGCAATATCGCCCTCGGCGCCGCGGTTGGGGGTCCCTAAAATCGCGAGGTTCCGAATTGTAGGCCCGCGGCCGGTAAATTGGAAAGGCGACTTCCGCCGCGGATATGCATCCAACGCCCCCGTCGGGGATTTCACGCGGCGGCGGTCATTCGGTACACTTCGCTAGACGCCGCGTTTCAGCGGCGCCGACAGTTCGGCACCCGTAGCTCAGGGGATAGAGCAGGGCTTTCCTAAAGCCAAGGTCGCAGGTTCGAATCCTGCCGGGTGTATTTGCAAAAATCCGAACACGCAGCCGCGGGCCAGCGGCGCTGTCCACCCCTTGCGTGCCGAAGCGTTATCCACGCAACAGCCTGTTGAAATATTCGGCAGACCGCGCCGCCGCTAATTCGGCTGGGCATAAAACCAGTTCGTTTCCAGGTCTTCTTGGCCAAGCGACTGCACATGGGCGTCGCAAAACATCACATTAAACGTGTCTTGATGTCGGGCCACCGGGTAGTGCGGCTGCGCGGCGGCCGAGGTAAACGGCATCACCGGCGCTCCGCCGTCGTCGGAACAGCCGGGCGTGAAGTCGTGATCCCAGGCCAGCATCACGCGCGACGTGCCGTTGCCGGCCGACACCGTGCCGAGCTTCAGGCCATTGGGCCCGCCAATTACTTTGCTGAGCGCGTAGCTGATCTGAAAGGTCTGTCCGTAGGTCGCGCTGGCCGGGTTCAAATCCTGTCCCTCGGGGCAGCGAAACACGCTCACCGAGCTTTCGAGATAGGGAGCCATCAGCGACCGACCAGGGTCGAAGTCGGCGAGCGGCGGGGTCGTCGGCGACACGCGACTATCGTAGGGCGCCCACCAAACTTCATTCGGACCCGTGTTCACGGTCGGATCGGACAATTGCATGCAGTAGAGGTCAGCGCCGTTGATCCACGGCGCCGGGCACAAGCGATAGTGCGGTAGCTCGCGGCGCACCTCGACAAATCCCTGAATCGCCACGCCCAACTGCCGCAGATTCGATATGCAGGCCGAGCGCCGCGCCGCGCCGCGGGCAGCCTGAATCGCCGGCAGCAACATCGCCATCAAGATCAGAATGATCACGATCACGATCAAGAGCTCGATCAAGCTGAAGCCCCGCAGTGTTTTGGAGCCCCACCGCGTTTTGAAGCCCTGCCGCGTTTTGAAGCCCTGCCGCGTTTTGAAGCCCTGCCGCGTTTTGAAGCCCTGCCGCGTTTTGAAGCCCCACCGCGAACGCATGATCCGCTTCTCCCCGAGCTCGGCGCCAAAGCTCCGCCAGACCACCGCTGTTGGCGATGATACGCGTTGCCGCGGCGAGCAGCAAACAAATTTCACGGCGCCGCCCGCCATCGCGGATCGCAAAGCGTTCGCAAGTGGCCGCGCTCCATGACCCCGAGCCACTTGAGAAACGCCGCTCGCTGGGCGAAAATCGGGGTCACGGCGCTCGCGGCGGTTCGTGGCCGGCTTTGTCGCGGTCGCATGCGGCTCGGCTCCCTCGTTTCGATCGTCACCACGGCGGCAATTTCTGATGGCTCGTCTTCGCTCGCTCGCCCCGCTGGCCGCCGTCGCTCTCGTGGCGACCGTGCTCTACGCTCTCACCCTCTGGGCGCCGCGGCTGGGCGAACAGTATCGCGAGGCCCGGGAGTTCAGCCCGATCTGGGGCTATATCTTTCTCGCGATCATGAGCGTCGCCGCGCTCACGGTAAGCGCAGCTCCTCGTGTCCGTGGCTTGGATGCTGCTGCACAACACGCGGCAAAAAGAGGCCCGGCGCCGCGTCGAGGCCAAGCGGCCCGCCGACATGACTCGCTCCGAACGGCAAAACGAAATCGCGCATCAGCTCCACGAAGCCCGGGCGGTGACCGCCGATCCCGGTTTTCCCGTCGAGGCCCGCCGCTCGCTGGAAGCCGCCGCCCGAGAGCTCGCCGCCAAGCAGTCGACCGAGCGGCTCGAGATCGTGGCCTGTGGGGCGGTGTCGAGCGGCAAGTCATCGCTCTTGAACGCGCTCGCCGGAGGCGAAATGTTCAAAACCGATGTGAAGGCCGGCTCGACGCTTCGCCGCAACGAAGCCCCCTGGCCCGGCCAAGAGAAAGTCACGCTGGTCGACGCGCCCGGCCTCGAAGAAGCCGGCGGCGAGGAGCGCGAAGCGATCGCCCGGCTGATTGCCCGCGACGCCGACTTGGTGTTGTTCGTGGTCGATGGTCCTCTCCGTAACTTCGAGTTCGACATGCTCGCGCGGCTCGCCAAGCTCGACAAGCCGATCGTGGTGTGCGTGAACAAGGAAGATTGGTTTCGCGCGGACGACCGCGAAACATTGCGCCGGCAGATTTGCGATCAAGTGACCCCGCTCGTGCCGAAAGACAATGTGCTTTCGGTGCGCGCTCGGGCCACGAAGCGGGTGCGGGTGCGAGTGGCGGCCGATGGCTCGGAGATCGACGAAACCATCGCCGAGGAGCCCGATCTCACGGCGCTCGCCGATCGGCTGCTGGAGATCGTCTCGCGCGAGGGCCAAGACCTGCTGCTGGCCAATCTGCTGCTCCGTGCCCGGGGCTTGGCGATATCGGCTCGGTCCCATGCGCAGGGCGAGATCGACCGGCGGGCGAACAAGATCGTCGATCGGACCATGTGGCAAGCCGGCGCCGCGGCGGCGCTGAGCCCGCTGCCGATGATCGATCTTGCGGCCAGTTTGGCCCTCACGACCAAGATGGTGGTCGAGCTGGCCGGAATCTATCGCCAGCCGCTGGCACTCGACACCGCCACGCAACTCCTGGGGCAAATGAGCAAACATCTGGTGAGCGTCACCGGGACGAGCATCGCCGGGCCCGCGCTTGGCGCGGCAATCGCCACGACGCTCAAGACCGTGCCCGGCGTGGGCACATTGACCGGCGGTATTCTGCAAGGGCTGACCCAGGCGCTGGTCACGCGTTGGATCGGTCGGATTTTCATGCGCTATTTTCGCGACGCCATGCGGGAACCGGCCGAAGGCTGGGGCGCGGTCGCGCGCGAGGAATGGAAATCGCTTACCCGGCCCGGCGAGCTCGCCGACTTCGTGCGCTCGGGCCTCAAGCGGCTGGTTTTCGCGCAAGACGCCGGCGGGCAAAAAGCATCGCCGGGCGATGGCGCTTCGCCGGGGAAGGAACTGCCGTGACCGAAAACATTCCGGAGTCTCGACCATCGAAGGGCGAGCCCGCCTCGGCGTTGGATGGCGCCGCGACCGACGGCGTCGCAATCGATGGTGATCGCCACTTGGCCGACGCGCTCGGGGGCCTGCGCCGCGCGATCGAACTGCACGCAGGTTGCACCGCCGAGGAAAAGGCCGAGCTGGTGAAGGAGATCGAAGAGCTCGCGGCCATGGATCGCAAGCTCCGCGAGGGGCGCGTCGAGATCGTGATCTTCGGCGAGATCGACACCGGTAAATCGGCCTTGATCAACGCCCTCGTCGGAGAGCAAGTCGCCCAGGTCGATGTGCGCGGCGGTTGGACACGGGAAACTTGGGCCGCGCCGTGGCGGTTGTCCGGCGTGGCGACGCCCGGCTTCGAGCATTCGCAATTGCTCCTGATCGACACGCCCGGCATCAATGAAGTGGCCGGGGAGGAACGGGCCGCGCTGGCCCGCGCGGCGGCGGCTCGCGCCGATCTGATCCTGTTCGTAACCGATTCCGATTTGAATCAACTCGAGCATGCCGAGCTGCGCGAACTGGCGGCTTCTCACAAGCCGATCGTGCTGGTGTTCAATAAAATCGACAACTACACTCGCGACGAGCGGGAGATCTTGCGCAAGGTGTTCGCCGATTCGCTCCGTGGGGCCGTGGCGCCCGAGGATATCATCGAAGTCGCCGCGCACCCATTGCCACGCGAATACGTGATCGAATCGGCCGACGGCTCGACGCGAGTCGAATTTCGCGAGTCGCCGCCGAAGATCGAGGACCTAAAGCTCCGCATTCTCGAGATTCTCGCCCGCGACGGCAAAGCGCTGCTGGCGCTCAATGCCGCGATGTACGCCGCGGACCGCAGCGATCGCATCGCGGCGGTGAAGATGCGCCTGCGCGACGAGCGGGCCACGACCGTGATCTGGAGCTTCGCGGTGATGAAAGCCGTGGGCGTGGCGATGACGCTCGCGCCGGTGGCCGATGTCGTGGGCGCGAGCGCCGTCGACATCACGATGGTCATCACGCTGGCCCATGTCTACGGCATCTCGCTCACGACCAACAACGCCAAGGACTTGGTGCTGTCGATCATCAAAGCCGCTGGCTGGGTAATGCTGAGCGAAGTGGTGACCAATGTGGCCCTTTCGGTGTTCAAGGGGCTCACGCTCGGCGCCAGCCACGCGCTCACGGCCCTACCCCAGGCCGGCGCCGCCGGATATGGCTCGATCATCGTGGGCCAAGCCGCGAAGTATTATCTCGAACACGGCGCGAGCTGGGGCGGCGAAGCGCCCAAGAGCGTCGTCGCCCGAATTCTCGCGGCCAACGACAAACGCCATGTGATCGAACGGCTGCAAACCGAGATTCGCAAAAAGATGCGACTCAATCGCCACGCGGGCAAGCCCTGACTTCAAGTTTCGCGTTTTTTGCTAGCACTCGAATCGCCGATTTCTCGTGGGTTTTGCACAGTTTGACGGCCGAACTGCCAATTTTTGCATGTTACCGAGAGGCCGAAGGTTGCCGGAAACGCGCCGAAATCGGAGAAGCCACGACGAATCGGGCTATCGGAACTTTTGAAAACCGCGAAAGTCGAACTGACAGCCTGTTGAAAAATGCCATCGTGGCATGTTGCAACCTCGCCAAGCGCCGAGCAAAGCTCGGCGCGGCTCGTTTTTTCGCGGCCCGAGCGATTGCATGGCCCCGCGCAATGCGCGATGATGGCAACCAGCGGGGGTCCGTCGCGGACCCAACAACCCTTCCGGCGCCTTCGATTTTCTCCTGGAGATTCACCGATGAGCGATGCATCCCACTGGACTCGCCGCGAAGTGCTTCGAACTTCGCTCGCGGCGGGCGCGGCGGCGTCAATTCCGTGGCTGGCTTCGCGCGCGGCCGTGGCGGCCGAAAAGCCTGTCGCTCCCAGCGACAAAATCACGCTGGGCGTGATCGGCATCGGTCCGCGCTGCACCTATGATTTGAAGTCAATGCTCGAACTGCCCGATGTGCGCTGCGTGGCGATTGCCGATGTGCAAGCCAGCCGGCGCGAGGCCGGCAAGACGCTCGTCGATGGCCGCTATGCCAATAAAGATTGCCAACTCTATCGCGATTTTCGCGAACTGGTGGCCCGCTCGGATATCGACGCGGTGCTCATCGCCACCGGCGACCGCTGGCATGCCAACGCCTCGATCATGGCGGCCCAAGCCGGCAAGGATGTCTACAGCGAGAAGCCCTGCGGCATTACGATCGCCAAATGTCAGGAGCTCGCCCACGCGATCAAGACCACGGGCCGCGTGTTCCAAGCCGGCACCCAGCGGCGGAGCGTGCCGAATTTTCAGCAAGCGGTCGAACTCGCCCACGGCGGCAAGCTTGGCAAGATCCACACGCTATACGCCTCGGTCTATGTGCCGCAAAACGACACCACTTGGCTGCCCGGCGAGCCGACGCCGCCGCGCGACGTGGTCGATTGGAACTTATGGCTGGGGCCCGCGCCTTGGCGGCTCTACAACTCGAAATACGTGGCCGGCAAATGGCGTGGGTACTACGACTTCGATTCCGGCTCGCGGCTGCTCGATTGGGGCGCCCACACGGTCGACCTTTGCCAATGGGCCAACAAGGCCGACGACACCATGCCGGTCGAGTACGAACCCACGGCCAAGAATGTGACATGCCGTTATGCCAACGGCGTGAAGTTGGTGCTCGATTTTCTGGCAACGCCCTTCGGCGAGCGAACCGGCTGGATTACGCGCCTGGGCACCTGCCCGGTGCGATTCGTCGGCGACGAAGGCTGGGTCGAGACCGGCGATAGCGGAGAGATCGAAGTCTACCCGGCGTCACTCAAAAGCGAGCTCAAAGAGCGGTCCGGCAAGGTGAAGGGACTCGACGTGCCGGCCCATGCGCAACTTTTTCGACTGCATGAAATCTCGCGGCCAGACGGTGGCCAATCCCGAGGTGATGCGGCACTCGCACATCACCTGCCATGCGGCGGCGCTCGCTTGGCTGCTAAATCGCAAGCTGGCGTTCGACCCGGCGAAAGAAGCGTTTATAGGCGACGAGGAGGCGAATAGCTTGCGATCGCGTCCGGAACGAGATCCCTGGGTTGCGTGAGCTTTGATCCGGCCGCGGCTGCAACGAAAGGATACCATGAGCGAAGCGCTGGCGATCGTGATGGCGGCAGGCAAAGGCACGCGAATGCGCAGCGAGCTGCCCAAGGTGCTCGTGCCGGTTGCCGGGCGGCCAATGCTCGACTATGTGCTCGACACGCTCGCGGCCGTGGGCGTCAAGAAGACCGTGGTCGTGGTCGGCTATCGGGCCGATGATGTGCGCCGCGCCGTCGAGAGCCGTCCAAGCGTCGCGTGCCGTCTTCAGGCCGAGCAACACGGCACCGGCCACGCGGTGATGATGTGTCGCGAGGAAATCGCGGCCCACGAGGGGCCCGTGCTCGTGCTCGCCGGCGATTCTCCCATGACCCGAGCCGATTCGCTGCGCGCGCTGCTGGCGGAATTCGCGGCGCGTCGGCCGGCCTGTCTTTTGGGCACGGGAATCAAGGAAAATCCCGCGGGCCTGGGCCGGGTGGTGCGGGATTCGGCCGGCCGCTTCGCCGAAATCGTGGAGCAGCGCGACGCCACGAGCGAGCAGCAAGCCATTCGCGAAGTCAACTTGAGCTGCTATGTTTACAACGCGAAAGACCTGCTTTGGGCGCTCGAGCATTTACGCGCCGACAATTCGCAGCAAGAATACTATTTGACCGATTGTCCCGGTCTGCTGATGCGCGCGGCCGCGCCGTCGAGGCACTCCCCGCCCTGCGGCCCTCGGAAGCGCTCAGCATCAATACTCCCGAAGAGTTGGCGATTGTCGAAGCCGAAATGCGCCGCGGCGCCTCTGGAAACTCCCCCCCACGATGAACGACCTCAAGATTTTCAGCGGCCGAGCCAACCCGAGTCTCACGCGCCGCGTGTGCGACTATCTGGGACTGCCCGTGGCGGGCATCACCATCAACACGTTTCCCGACAGCGAGACCTGCTGCAAGATCGACGAGGACATTCGCGGGCGCGACGTGTTTCTCGTGCAGCCGACCTGCCCGCCGGTGAACGAGAATCTGATGGAACTGCTCATCATGATCGACAGCGCGAAGCGGGCCAGCGCCGAGCGAATCACCGCCGTGATGCCCTACTACGGCTACGCGCGGCAAGATCGCAAGGACGAAGGCCGGGTGCCGATCACGGCCAAGCTCGTGGCCGACATCATCACCCGCGCCGGCGCCGACCGCGTGCTTTCGATGGACATGCACGCCCCGCAGATTCAAGGTTTTTTCGATGTGCCGGTCGACCATCTCTATGCCGCGCCGGTGCTCAACGAATACTTTCTCAACATGCGGCTCGATCCGGAACAACTCGTGATCGTGAGCCCCGACGAAGGCAGCACCAAGCGCGCCGTGCGTCATCAAGAACGCCTGGGCGGCAGCCTGGCGATCGTCGACAAGCGCCGCTCCAACGCCGAAACGACTCGGGCCGAGAACATCATCGGGGCGAGCGTGAGCGGCAAGACCTGCCTGATGTTCGACGACATGATCAGCACCGCCGGCTCGATCACCGGCGCCGCGCGCGTGCTCACGGACCGCGGGGCGAAGGAAATCTACGTGGCCGCCACGCACGGCGTGCTCTGCGGCGCCGCGATCGAGAAGCTCAAGGCGTCGAACATCAAGGAAATCGTCATCACCGATTCGATTCCGCTCAAGCCGCATCAGCAGATTCCCAAGATCAAAACACTCTCGGCGGCCCCGCTGCTCGGCGAAGCGATCAAGCGCATCCACCGCAACGAATCCGTCAGCCGACTGTTCGACTGACGCGGCGAGCCGCGAAACCATCGGGCGCGTGATTTCAGTTCATTTCTCCGGGCGGACCACATCCAAGGGGCGGGTTCATGGATCGTCGACAATTTCTGGGCGTGGGCGGCGCCGTGGGGGTCGGTAGCGCGCTGGGCGCCGCGGGGCTCGCGCTTTCGAGCTTCACCCGGCCCAAGAACGTGCATGCCGCCGAGGAAACCAAACCGCTCCGGGTCGGCGTGATCGGGACCGGCTGGTTTGGCAAGTGCGATGTATTCCGGCTGATTCAAGTCGCGCCGGTCGAGGTGGTCGGCATTTGCGATGTCGATCGGCTCATGCTCGCCGACGCCGCCGATCGCATCGCCGAGCGGCAGCGAAGCAAGAAAAAGCCCCGGACCCATGCCGACTATCGTCCGATGCTCGCCGAGCGCGATCTCGATATCGTGCTCGTGGCCACGCCCGACCATTGGCATGCCCTGCCGATGATCGCCGCCGTGGAGTCGGGCGCCGATGTCTATGTGCAAAAGCCGATCAGCATCGATGTGGCCGAGGGCCAGGCAATGGTCGCCGCGGCGCGAAAGCATGGCCGAGTGGTGCAAGTGGGCACCCAGCGGCGAAGCACGCCGCACTTGATCGAGGCGCGCGACCGCTACATTCGCTCCGGCGCCTTGGGCAAGATCGCGCTGGTCGAGATTTATTGCTACTACCACATGCGCACCCATGAAAACCCGCCCGACACGGCGCCACCCGAGAACTTGGACTATGAAATGTGGACCGGCCCGGCGCCGATGCGGCCCTATAACAAACTGGTGCATCCGCGCTCGTGGCGGGCATTCATGGAATACAGCAACGGCATCGTGGGCGATATGTGCGTCCATATGCTCGACATGACCCGTTGGATGCTCGATCTTGGCTGGCCGCTACGCATCGCTTCGGCCGGCGGCATCTTGGTCGATAAGCAAAGCAAGGCCAACACCACCGACACGCAGTCGGTCGTGTTCGACTATGGCGATCTGCAAATCAACTGGCAGCATCGCTCCTGGGGCGACGCGCCCGACCCGAAATATCCCTGGGGCGCCACCTTCTACGGCGATCGCGGCACGCTCAAGGCGAGCGTCATGGGCTACGACTATATGCCGCGCGACAAAGGCGCGGCCGCCGTGCATCGCGATGTGACCTACGAGATCGAAGCCTTTCCCGAGGATAAGACCGAGAAGGATCTCGAAAAACATGTCGCCCCGGCGGGTCGGGCTCACATGAAGAATTTTCTCGAAGCGATCGCCTCGCGAGGCAAGCCGGTGGCCGATATCGAGGAAGGCCATATCTCGACGGCCAGTTGCATTCTGGCCAATCTGTCGCAACAACTCGGCCGCACGCTGGCCTGGGACGCGAAGTTGCAGCGAGTCACCGGCGACGAGGAAGCGAACAAACTCTTGCGCCGCCCCTATCGCGCCCCTTGGACGCACCCGGCCGACGCATGAGCCAAGCGATTCGCATGCTTCAACCCACGCGACAATTTTCAATGGAGTGATGTTCCCCAATGCGGACCAGCGGCGTGCATGCGTTTTTGGAAATTCTGGCCGGGGCCGGCGTGCGCTATATTTTCGGCAATCCCGGCACCACCGAGCTACCGCTCAACGATGCGATTCTAACCCGCTCCGCCGCCGCGTCGGACCAACCGCCGCTCGCTTACGTGCTTGGGCTGCAAGAAATTCCGGTCATGAGCATGGCCGATGGCTATGCAATGGCGTCGCGGCCGACCGGCGGTGGTCAACTTGCACATCAGTTGCGGCCTCGGCAACGCGATGGGCATGCTCTACAACGCCTTTCGCGAGGGCACGCCGCTGATCGTCACCGCCGGCCAGCAAGATCGGCGGCTGCGATTCTCCGACCCGATCCTCGGCGGCGACATGGTGCGGGTGGCGCAGGCCCTGGACCAAGTGGGCCGCCGAGGTCGAGCGGGTCGAAGACCTGCCATCGGCAACGCGGCGCGCCTTGCAAATCGCCACTCACGCCGCCCACGGGGCCGGTGTTTCTCTCGCTGCCGGTCGACGTGCAAATGGAAATCGCGGAGCTCGACGTATCTCCGCCCTTGCGGGTGGATGTCGCGCGTGCGCCCGCCGGTCGAAGCGGTCGAGCGCGCGGTCGAGCTACTGCTCGCGGCGCGAAATCCCGCGATCTTGGCTGGCAGCCGCGTGGCCGAGGTCGACGCCACCGGAGAGCTCGCCGCGATCGCCGAGCAGCTTGGCGCCGTGGCCTTTTCCGAGCCGGGCCACACCCACGGCCGCCAAGGGTTTCCGGCCGATCACCCGCTCTACGGGCAAACATTGCCGCACTGGTCGCCCGAGATTCGCGAACGGCTTGCGCCCGTTCGATGTCGTGCTCGTGGTGGGCATGGATTTGCTGCGCGAATATGTGTATCACGCGCCCGAGCCGGCCGTGCCCCGCCAAATCGCGGATCGTGCATGTCGACGCCGATCCGGCCCAGTTCGGCAAGAACTTTCCGACGGCGGTCGGTGTGTGGGGTGATGCTGCGCGACTCGCTCATCGAGCTACGGGCCCTGCTCGCCGAGCGGCTCACCGCCGAACAAGAAGCCCGCGCCGCCCAGCGGGCGAGCGAGCACACCGGTCGCCGAGACGCGAAGCGCCGCGAGCTTGTCGCGCAGATCGAGTCGAGAGCGAGGCGCCCGGCCGATGACGCCGCCGGTCTTCATGGATAGCTTGGCCCGAGTGCTGCCGCCCGACGTGGCCGTGATCGAAGAAGCCGTCACCACCACCGAGCCGCATCCTCCAGCGGCTTGGCGCGCTCAGGAACACGAGCGGCTATTTTGGACATCGCGGCTGGACATTGGGCTGGGGGCTCGGCTGCGCGATGGGAGTGAAGCTGGCTTGGCCCGAGCGGCCGGTGCTGGCAATCGTCGGCGAAGGCGCGGCGATGTATGGCATTCAGGCGCTGTGGTCGGCGGCGCACTAACGGCTGCCGGTGACGATCGTCGTTCCCAACAACGCCCAGTACCAGATTCTCAAGGCCGGCGCTCGAGGCTTCAAACTTCCGGCCGCCCTCGACGAGCGGTTCGTCGGGCTCGAGCTGCGACAACCGGAGATCGACATGGTTGGTCTGGCTCGTTCGCTCGGCGTGCGAGCGCGGCGCGTGACCGAGCCTGACGAGCTTTCGACGCTCGTGGCCGAATCGCTCGCCGGCGACGAGCCGCAATTATTCGATGCCCCGATCGCGCGCGGACTTTTGGGCCCGCGGTCGTGAGCGATCGGGCGCGGTCATCGCGGGCTCGTCATTCGCCGTCCCGCGGCGTGGGACGTTCGAGCGGTTCGCGGCGCGTGGCGGCGGGCGCCTCGGGAGATACTCGCTCGACCTCGACTTCGATTTCCGGCGACCCGGCTCCGCGCGCGCCTCTTTCACCAACGCTCCGATCGCCGGCTCGGCCGCCGGACCCATTTGCCCCAGGGCGCGGACCACGTTCTTGCGCACCACGGCGCTCGGGTCGGAAATCGCTGCCACGAGATCGGGCACCGCCGACTCGGCCGTCGGCCCCATGAGCGCGATGGCTCGGGCCGAGGCGATGCGAAGCGGCTCTTCTTGGCCATGCAGCAGTTCGACGAGCGCCGGCAACGAGGCGACCCCGATGCGACCCAAGGAATCGACCGCCGTGGCGGACTCGCTCCAGCGATGGTCGCCCGCCCAATGCGGTTCACTCGGCGCGTGCTCCATCCGCTTGACGCCGGGGCCCATGGTCGGGATCGATTTCGTCGACGCGCCGGGCGGCGGAGCATCGGGCTCCGACATCACTGCCCCGCATCCGGCCAGCGACCCTAGGAGCAACCACCCGAACGCTGCGCGAAACGGTTTTCATGATTTCGGAGCTCGCCAGAAGAATGAGGGGCGGAACGCGGGCAAATAAAGTCGCCACGGACCAATACGGAAGGTCCCACGGAAAGGCGTGGCCTTCTCCACGCATCATCATTGGCCGCCAGGGCCGGGGCAAGGCCCGAGCTGTCCGCCAGCCAACCGAGCGGGGCCGTCAGGCGATGACATCGAGTTGGCGAGTTTGCCCGGCCGGCACTAGGCTGATAAACAGCGGCAGCGCTTGCCCATTGATGCCGCCGCCGAGCAAACTATCCAAATACAGCCCCACGCCGAGCGGCACGGAATACCACTCCACGATGTCGCGATTGGCTCTCGGCCCGAACGGTCTGGCCATAGGTCGGTTCGATCTGGTAACTAACGCCGAGTCGCTCGGCGGGCGTGAGGGCAATGTGCTGCAAACTCAGAGACACCAAGGGGCGCGGCCGAGCTCGGTCCCCAAATGGCGGACAGCATAAGCGAGTTCCTGATAAGAGCGAGATGAGATGAGACGATCGACCAATCGAGATGTGAAGAGCGCCGCCGGGCATTCGAAATCGCAAACCGTGTGCCGGTCGCGAGCTCGCCGCGAACGCGGCGAGGGAAGTGCGCGACCTAAGTCAAATGCCCGGGGGGCTCTTGATAAACATAGGTCGCTCGCCGAGCTGCGCGCGCGTGGCGAGCCATCGCGGCGAATGTGGCCGCGGGGCAACAGCGAGGCCCGATTGTGTTGACCAAACACCACGCCAAGGCCCGAGAGACGGTAAAATCGGCGCCGCGGCGATGAAGGAAAAGTCCGCTATGAAACAGCCCTTCTGGACGCGACCGGCACGAGGTTTTGCCCGCATCTCCGGCGACGCCGGTTCGCCGTCGGGTCGCTCGGGCAGCGCGCTTCCGTTGGCCGCGGTCGTGCTGGCGACGGTGGTTGCCTTCGCGGCGCTGGCTTACTGCGTGGCGGCCGGACATACGCGGGCATGGGATATGTGGGCCGTGCAAAGCTTGCGCAACTCGAGCGAACCGGGTCTGCCGCGGACCGATCTGGTTCGCCGAGGCGGTGCGCGATGTGAGCGCCCTGGGAAGCGGAACCATCATCACGTTCGTGGTGCTCGCGGCGGTGTGTACTTGGGCTCTCCTACGACGCTCCCGGCCGGCGCTCGTGCTGTCGGCGGCCGTGGCGTCGGCGCGATCTTGAGCGAAGGGCTTAAGCACGTGTTCGATCGGGCTCGACCCCCGTTTCCCTCGGAGCTCACGCATCCCCTGTCGAGCAGCTTTCCGAGCGGTCATTCGCTGCTCAGCGCGCTTACATTTTTGAGCATTGGCATGCTGCTCGCTCGCCACGAGCCGCGGCGGCGGTTGCGGTGGTGGTTCCTGGGACTCGCGGCCACGCTCGCGCTCCTGGTCGGCGGCAGTCGAGTGGCGCTGGGCGTGCATTACCCGAGCGATGTCGTGGCCGGATGGCTGGTCGGCGTCGGTTGGGCCGCCGCGTGGCGTCTGATCGAAGCGAGTTTCGACGACTCCCCGGGCCATGGCGCTTCGTGACTTGCAAACGATGAACCGCTAGGCGATTGCCTTGGCGATGCCAAACGCCGCGCTCGCCGCCAGTGCGCCCACGAGCACCGTTTGCCAGGCGCTGCGAAGCGGTCGATTCGTGGTGAATCGTCCTTTGCCATAGCCAAAGACGAACAGCGCCAGGAGCGTGAGCACGATCGATGCGATCAACGCCGAATGCACCGAGTCGAACACCATATACGGTCCCAAGGGCGCGAGACCGCCCACGACATACGACAGCGCGATCGTGGCGGCGCTCCGACCCGCGCGTCTCGGATCGGGCGGATCGAGCCCCAGCTCGAATCGCATCATGAAGTCGATCCACCGCTCCCGGTCGGAGCAGATCGCGCTGATCACCGGCGAGAGATGCGGCTCCTCGAGCCCATAGGATCGCAGCACCTCGCTCACTTCGGCCGCTTCTTGCTCGGGCATTTCGCGGGTTTCGAGATCTTCGCGAGCCCGTTCCGAGTGGTAGTGCTCGGCGTCGGTCTTGGCGGCGAGATAACCACCCAGGCCCATGGCGATCGCTCCGGCGGCGATCTCCGCCAACCCGGCGGTGACAATCACCTCGCGCGAGTTGATCGCGCCGGAAAGCCCGGCGGCCAAGGCAAAAGGCACCGTCAGGCCATCGGACATGCCGATCACAATATCGCGCACCGCCTCGGGCGCTTGAAAGTGTCGCTCGACATGCTTCGTTCGTGGCATCATGGTCTCGATTTCAGGTTTTCGGTTCGAAGGCTCCAAGGGCACGGATCGCGGCAATTCACCGCGGCCCGAAAACCGCGGGGGTAAATCGAACCGCTGGCGCCACGCATCATAGCGTGAAGCGTCCGAGCGGGCAGCCGGCGCGGTCAAAAAGGAAAGGGAATTGATTGATTCGTGGAATGCGGCAGCGTACAAAACAGCGACACGCCGCCGCCGCGCGAGTCCTCGATTCCTCGTCGATGTTGGCGCTTGAAATGCGGCTCGTTCCTTGATTTGGAGAATATCAGCATGCTTGCCACCGTCGCTTTTCGTGGGAAAATCTTCGCCGCGGATCGGTCGGCGGCGGGCGCGACCTCGCTGGCTACGCGGCGTCTCGACGTGATTGGCTTGGCAATGTTCATGGCGGCCAGCGCCACGATGCTGCGCCGCGACGCCCTCGACCGCCCTGGCCGCGCCGCCCGCGCCGAAAGCCGCGGATGTTTCCTATGGACCGAGCCCGCATCAATTGCTCGATGTATACCTGCCGCCCGAGGGCAACGGTCCGTTTCCGGTCGTGGTCTGGTATGGCGGCATCTGGAAGCCGGCCAAACACGCGGCCCGACTCGATTATTTTCTCCCCGCCGGGTGCGCGGTCGTGGCCGTGGAAACGCGCACGCTCGCCGACGCCATGGAAGACAAAGCCTCGGCGCCCGTGGCCTATGTGATGAACGACGCCTGCCGGGCAGTGCAGTTCGTGCGGCTGCATGCGGCCGATTGGAATCTCGATCCGGAGCGGATCGCGGTCGGCGGCGGTTCCCAAGGCGCGCTGCCGGCCCTGTATGTCGGCTGCTCGGCCGATCGCGCCCAGCCCGACGCGGCCGATCCCGTGGCGCGCGAATCGACCCGGGTGACCTGCGTGGCGGCCTACCGCAGCCAGCCGACGATCGATCCCCAGCGGATGCAAGCCTGGGAGCCGGGAGTGGAGTGGGGCGCGCCGGCGCTCGGACTCAAATTCGCCGAGTCGAAGGCGCAGCGCGAGGAACTGCTGCCGTTGATCCGCGCCTGGTCGCCCGACGCGTTGCTGCACAAAGGCGCCGCCCCGATTTATTTCGAAAACAACTGGGGTCTCACCCGGCCCGACACCGTGGGCGAGGGCGATTACAAGGTGCATTCGCCGCGCTGGTCGCTTGGTTTTCAAGAGCTTGCCCGAGAGGCGGGTGTCGAATGTCTCGTGAAATACCCCGATCATCCGACTGAAAACTACAAGGACATTTGGGATTTCGTCGTTCAGCGACTCAAAGCGCCGGCCGAGAAGTGAATCGACCCGGCGATGCCAGCAGGTCGCGGCGGGGGCGAAAAACAAAAAGCAGACTTTTCAATCTGGTTTCGTGACACTAAAATTCGATAAGTTAAATTTCTTGGCGCTCCGCGTTCTGTAGAGCGCCTCGACGGTCTGGCATTTCCCATTACGCGTGAGATTCTCGGGAGAGCTTCGCGTCGCCGCGCCTCGTGGCCGGCCGCGGCTTCCCGCAATTCACATTCGCGGAGACGTTCCCGTGACAGCGACGGGTCGAGTTGCGTCGAGCAGGCGCTCGCGCGCGTTTACGCTTATCGAGCTGCTGGTCGTGATCGCCATTATCGGGCTCTTGATCGCGCTCTTGCTGCCGGCCGTGCAAGCGGCGCGCGAATCGGCGCGGCTGGCCTCGTGTAAGAACAATCTCAAGCAAATCGGCATCGCGTTCAACAACCATGCCAATCAATACACCTGGTATCCGTCGGGTGGCTGGGGATCGTCGTGGTCGGCCCAGCCGACGCGCGGCTATGGAATGCATCAGCCGGGCGGCTGGTATTACAACGTGCTCTCGTTCATGGAAGAGACCGAAATTCGTAAAAGCAAGACGGTGCCGAATGTGCCGGTGCCCTCCTTTTTCTGTCCCGGCCGGCGCGCACGGGCACGCTCGCCCAGAGCGACTATGCGGCAAACGCGGGCACGGTCGGCGAGTCGTGGCCGCCGGGTAATAGCTATCCGGTGTCGACCTATGGCCCTGGTTTTCAGATTGGCAGCACCGGTCCGAGTTCGGAAGCGGCGGGCGATAGTCTGCCCAATCCAAATGCGCCCGGCGCGCCGGGGCCGCCCTGGTCCGGCATTCCTTGCCCGCCCTCGGGGTGGCCGCCCAATGATCCGAGCATTCCCTGGCCGCCGCCAGCGATCGTGCCGCCGAATCCGCCCTATACGACCGGCTCGGGCCCGGCGAATCCACCCGATCCGCCGTTGCCGCAGATCGCCGATCTCTGCTGGCCCGACTGGTCGACCGGCGCCAATTCGCATGTGGCCCAGGCGACCGGCATTACTTTCCTGCGCAGCCAGATCCGGCCCGCGCAAGTGACCGACGGCACAAGCAAGACCTTCATGCTCGGCGAAAAGTCGATGGCGCTCGGGGGCACGAGCGATGGCTCGGCCTACACCGGCCATGTTTATTACACGCTTCGCTGGGAATCGTCGCCGCCCGTGTCGGACCTGAGTCCCAACAACAGCTACTTCGGCAGCGCGCACCCGACGGTCGCCAACATGGTGATGTGCGATGGCTCGGTGCAGTCGATTCTGTTCGACATCGACGCCACGGCGTTCAAAGCGCTCGGCGGGCGCAACGACAATGTGGCGATCGATGTTCCCTGACTTCAAGTTTCGCGTTTTTTGCTAGCACTCGAATCGCCGATTTCTCGTGGGTTTTGCACAGTTTGACGGCCGAACTGCCAATTTTTGCATGTTACCGAGAGGCCGAAGGTTGCCGGAAACGCGCCGAAATCGGAGAAACCACGACGAATCGGGCTATCGGAACTTTTGAAAACCGCGAAAGTCGAACTGACAGCCTGTCGAGTATTTCAACGGGCTGCTGACCGGCCGAAACGATATCAAGGCGACTTCGGCAGCGAATCGAGATACTCGAGCAGCTTTTGCTCGTAGTCCAAATGCACGGCGCGCAGCCGGGCCGACAGCGGCTCGACCGCCTCGACGCCTTGCAGCGCCTCGAGATACGCATGCAGCGCTTGCTGGCGCTCGGGTGTCGATTCAAGCAGGAAGTGAGCCCAGGCCCAGCATTCGGCATAGTCGAGTTGGGTCATTTCCGAAGCATCGCCGAGCCGCTCGAGCCGACGTAGGTCGGGCTTCCAGCCGATATTGGCCCGCGCCTCGGCGATCTCCTGAAGATGCGGCTCGTGGCGCCCATGATGCCCGGCCGGCACTTCGAAATATTCGGCCAACCCCTCGTCGATCCACAGCGGAATGCGCGGCACGACGGAATGCAGATACCCATGCGTCACTTCGTGGCGCAGATCCTCGGCCACGCGATCGCCCCAGTAGGCATACACGGCGAGCTTGGCGTCGCTTTCGACGAAGAACGCTCGCCGCGTGGGAAAGTTGGGGAAGTTGGCGCCGACATAGCGTTTGAATTCCTCGGCCGAGGAGAACAGATACACATGCACCGGTTCGTCGGAGGTCGGCAGGTTGAGTTTCGTCGCGAGCACGCCGCGCTGGGCGTTGATCTCCTCGATCAGCCGATGCCGCCGCGGCAAATACAGATCGCTATGCACCCAAAGTTGACCGCGCACGACGCTCGAGCGCGCCGGCAACTCGGGCGCAGCGCGAAAGCTCGCGCAGCCGCCGGCGAGCGCGCCAGCGACGACCACTCCATATAAGCGTCTCCGGCTGGTCATCCCTGACCCTTTGAGACAATGCGAGCGAGGAAACCACGATCGAACCGGTTCGCGCTTACGCCTTCATGGCGATCAGCTTGTCCAGTTCATGTTTGAGCTTGGGCAAAATTTCATGATAGGCGAAGGCGCCCAATTCCTCGCCGCCACGCTTCAAATTCACATGCTTCGGTCCACACCACAGGCCCAAATCGGCGTCGTCGGTCTCGCCGGGCCCGTTCACGCGGCACCCCATCACGGCGATCGTGATCGCATGATCGGCGGCGTAGCGCGTCATTTCCTTCACCTGCTCGGCGAGGTCGATAAACGCTTCGTTCTCCACGCGCGAACAACTCGGGCAACTGATGATGTTCAGCGACTGCAATCCAAAATCGACCACGCTCCGCACCCGGCCGGCCGCGATATCGGCCAAAATCTTGCGGCCCGCGTCGATCTCCTCGCCTTTGCGGGCATTCGGCACCGTGAGCGACACCCGAATCGTGTCGCCGATGCCGCGGCTGATGAGTTGCTCGAAGGCGATGCGAGTCTTGATCACTCCGTCGGGCGGCAGGCCGGCCTCGGTCACGCCCAAGTGCAGCGGCACATCGGGCCGACGCTCGGCGAACCGTCGATTCACCTCGACCACCTTCGCCGGATCGGAATCCTTGAGCGACACGCAGTAGCGAGTGAAGCCGAGCCGATCGAGCAACTCGCAGTGCTCCCAGGCGCTGGCCAGCATCGGGGCAAGCGAATCTCGCTCCTTCTCGGCCCCATGCTCGGCGAGCTTCGCCGGATCGACCGAGCCGCAGTTCACGCCCACGCGCAGGGCGCAGTCATGTTCGCCGGCGGTGTCGACGAGGAACTTGACTTTGTCTTGCCAGGGTTTTTCGCGCTCGTGGTGATACAAATGACCGGGATTGTAGCGGAGTTTGTCCACGCTGGGGGCCACGTCGCTCGCCAACCGGTAGCTCTCCTGCAAGTCGACCGACAGATTGGCCGACGTCTGGCGCCGAATCTCGGCCAAGGCCGCGGCGTCTTTCTTATTGTCGACCGCGATCCGCACAATATCGGCCCCGGCGCCCAAGAGATCGTTGACCTGGGCCACGGTGGCGGCGATATCTTGCGTGTGCGTGGCGGTCATGCTTTGCACGGCGATCGGGTGGCCATCGCCCAGCGTGACCGATCCGACCCGCACGGCCCGAGTTGGATTGCGAACGATTTGCACGAGCGGAAGAACCTTGTAATCGAAAAACCGGGAGGCGATGCGAAAAAATCCGGGGCGAACCCTCGCCGCCTGGCCCCGAGCCGCGATGCTTGTGAAAAGCAACCGGCGTGAACCGCGACCAGCAGCGCGAAGCCCTTTCCCCGCTAGAATAGCAAAACCCGGCCCCGGCAGCGAGGGAACTCCGGCCAGAGCCGCGACTCTGGGAGGGACCAGCATCGCTGGCGCCGCTAGCTACCCTCGCCGCGAGGCAATTTGCATCTCAGGACCGCCGCCAGAGACACTGGGCGCCGGGTCCGGCGACATGTGGCGATCGGAACGGCGTTCTTGGTGGCGCTGGGCTCGGCGATTGCAACGAGTCTGCTCGGATTTGCGCTGACCGCGGCGATCGGCCTCGCCGGTCTTTTCGTGGCCACGGCGATTGCGGCCGGAGTGCTCGGGGTTGTCGTGTCGGCGACCTTCGGCGTCGAGATCAAACGAGCCTACCTGATCGCCACCCTGTTCGTTTTCACCCACGTCGGCATGAGCCTCGGTATTCGGGCCATGCTCTAAAGCAGCGAGGAACAATCGCCGCCCCGCGAAGATTTTTGCCCGCGTCTATCGCCCGGCTCGGGCTTTGGGCGGCGCGAGCATCAACGCCTCGATCCGTTCGGCCACTTCGCGGACCGGGGCCTTCGCCTCGAGATAGGCATGGAGCCCCTCGGACGATGCCTCCCAGCGGTTGTGTCCGCGTGCGTCGACGAGCACCGTGCCGGGGCCGTGAAGATTCCAAAGCGCGTCGAGCCCACCGGCCAGCGGTCCGGCGATGGCTCGCGGCGCTTCGCCAGAGCCCTCGCTGTCCCGTCTCGGAGCGTCGAGCCCGCGCACACCCACCAGCACCGCGGTTTGATCCCAGCTCGAGCGGTTCTTGAGCCCGTTGTAAAGTTCATAGGCGCGGCGAATCGGGCTATCGGCGGGCGCGGCTTTGAGTCCGGCGCCGGTTTCGATGGGCTGACCGATTTCGAATCCGGAAAACACGATCGGCGTCGGCCACTTGGCGATTGCTCGCTGGGACGCGGCGGCGGCTCGGTCGACATTGTATTCGGCGCCCTCGGGAAACTTGCCGGCCATGGCGACCCAAACCTTGATCTTGCGCCGCGCGAGTTCGCGCCCATTCAATTCGCTCTCGGCGTCGGGCGGCGAATCGACGAGCGCGGCGATGTTCGTCAGAAAGCCGACCGACACCAGCGTCACCGACCCGTCGGGCTGCTTGGCCAGCGAGCGGCGGAGCGTGGCGAGGGCGTCGGGCGCGTCGGCCGCCGACTTGAGCGCGTGGGGAAATTCCTTGGCAATGCCGGCCACGTATTTCGAATCACTCATCACGCCGCCCGCGCGCACGACGCCGATCGGAATGCCCGACCGCCCATAGTAGGTGTTGAGCGCATCGAGACAGAGAGCGCAGTCTGGGTTGGCGCATGAAATGGTCATGGCCACGATCTCGGCCTCGCCCCGATCGGCCAGGGCATGCAAGAGCGCCACGGCGCCCACATCGTCGACATCGGAGCAAATATCGGTGTCGAAAAGGATGCGCGCCGGTTCGGCGGCCAAGAGCGTTGCGGCCGCCCAGCCGACGAAACCCGCCGCGAGCAACGGACCGACGCGCATGACGGACCGGAGTGAGAACGGGGTGATGGGGGCCATCGTATTTTTTACATCCGAAAAAGGGGAAGAGATGCGACAACACGGCACAACCGCCCGACGCCGAGCAATTCCCTTTCAGCGGCCACGGCGATCGGCGGTTCTCCGCCCGGTGATCACAAGGTACGTCACCGGAAACATCAACGCAAAGCAAGGCCCCGCAATGAACGCGCCCAGCCCGCAGGTAAACACGGTGAGCGCTGTCGCCGCAAGTGAAGTGACGATCGTCAGGCCGAACATCGACATGCGATGGCCGGCCGTGACTTCATATGCTTCCCGCATCGTGCCGAACACGTCGTCATTTTTCTCGATCATCATATAAGTAAACGGCCAGAACATCATGGCGATGATGATCGGCCCGACGATGGTGATGGCCGAGATCAACATCACAATGCCTAGCACTGCCCAGCCGAGGAAGAGTTTGCCCGCGAGCAGTGGCGACACGAACAACTCGCCTATGCTGGGGTTATTTCCACCCGCGATATTGAGCATGATCGCCGCTTGGCCGAAATTAAAATAAATGACCAGCAGCAACCCGAGTCCTTGCACCCCAAGAATTATTGCTTCTTGGCCGCCTCCGCCGCGATGATTGGTCAATCCCAGGACCACTCCCACGAGGAAAGCCAGCGCGAACGTGAACACATTCTGGATAATGGCGGGCAGGATGATGGCGCCCAGCGAGAGACCGATGTTGTCTTTGAAGATCGTCCAAGTGCGGCGCCAAATATCGCCGATCGCAATTTCACGTTTGCTCGACGACGCCGCATATCCACGCGACTCCGCGCGTCGGGCGCGGCATCGGTCGTGGGGCGATACGGGTTCACATCCTCTTCGCTCCAAGCGTCGCCGGTCGGCGCGGCGGCCGCCAGCGCCGCGAATTCATCGGCCGGCTGCGGAACTTCAATCGCCGCGGCGCAGGTCGGGCACTTCACGCGCCGGCCAGCCAGTTCGTCTTTACCCCGTAGCGACCGACCGCAATTGAGACACTGGAATTCAATCGCCATGAGAGATTCCTAAGGAAGGAGAGAGTGTTCGCCAGGAGGTCGAAAGTTCGACACTCACTCGATCGAGGGGCACCGACGCGCCACGGATGGGTGTCGCGCAGTATATTAAATTACCGGCCCATTGGATTCAATCCGCCGGCGCGGAAAGACAGAAAGCGTCGACCAGCCCCGAGGAAAAGCCATCAATCCTTGAGATGAAACAAGCGTCTCAAGGCATCGACCAGGCCGTGATGCGGAGGGCCCGATTCGGCCGCCGAACGCAGCGATTCGAGCGGCGGATGCAAGAGTTTGTTGACGAGCCGATCGAAGGCTTGGCGGACTTCGTCGCGCGAGCGATCGTCGAGCTGCGGGAGCTTATTGAACAGCCGCTTCAATTCGTCGTCTTTCGACTGCTGCCAGCCTTCGCGCAGTCGCTTGATGATCGGCGCCGTGGCCCGATGGCGCCAGTCGGCCATGAAGCGGGCGGTCTCTTGCTCGATGATCTTGAGCGCGGCGGGCGCCTCGCGGTCGCGTTCCGCTCGATTCCGGTCGCAAGCGGCCTGGAGATCGTCGAGCGAATAGAGATATACCCCCAGCGCGTCGCCGATCGCGGGATCGAAATCACGCGGCACCGCCAGATCGAGCACGAATAGCGGCCGCTGCTCCCGGGCCGGCTCGACCGCGCGAAACATCGCCGCCGAGACCACCGGCTCGCTCGCGCCGGTGGTGCTCACGATCAGATCGGCTTCGGCCAGCAGCCGCGGCAGCGATTCCCACAATGCCGGCTTGCCGCGCCAGCGCTCGGCCAATTCGCGCGCCCGCTCGGGGCTGCGATTCACCACGGTTACATCGTGGGCGCCTTCTTCCTCGAGATAGCGGAGTGTTTCCTCGGCCATTTCGCCGGCGCCGATCAGCAGAATGCGTTTATCGTCGAACCGCTCGAAAATTTGGCGGGCGAAGTCGCCAATCGCCACGCTCGGAATACTGACCCGGCGCTGATGCACCGAGGTCTCGGTCGTGATGCGGCGGGCCACGCGCACGGCGGCTTGAAAAATGCCATGCGTCAGCGGGCCGGTGCTGTTGCAGCGCGTGGCCAAGTCGTAGGCCTGCTTGACTTGGGCCAGAATCTGCGGCTCGCCGACCACCATGCTATCGAGACTCGCCGCCACGGTGAACAAATGCCGCACGGCGTCTTCACCCGTGCGCTCGAACAATTCGTCGAACACCTCGACCACCGGCACTCCGTGAAACTCGGCCACGAACTGGGCCACCGCCTCATGGCTCGGGCCGTTCGTGTCGTCTTCCACCGCCGTGTAGAGCTCGATGCGATTGCAGGTCGAAAGCAGCACCGCCTCGGCCTCGGGAAAACGGGCGCGAAAGCCATCGAGCGCGGGCCCGATCTGCTGCGGGCCGAAGGCCAAGCGTTCGCGCACCGCCACGGCCGAATTGTGATGGCTGCATCCGACGACCTGCACTTTCATCAGCCCGCCTCCTCGGAAGCGATTTCGCCGCGACCCGTGGCCAGGGCCATTGCCGATTTGTGTTCGGGCCGCTGGCCGCCGTGGCGAGTGTCGATCAAGAGGAACACTCCCAGCGCGATCATCAGAAACAGGAAGCTCGCCACCGTGAGATAGGCCACTTTGCGGCCATGTCGAGCCGGTTTATAGAACACATTAAACGCCGCCGCCGCCACGAGCCAGCCGAGCATGAGCCCCGAGCTCCACACGACCGGATCGGTCCAGGGCAGCACGGTTCGCCCCCCCACGCGATTGAGCACCAAGCCCGCCGCGAAGCCGATGCTCACCAGCACCGCCGAGAGAAACACGACACGGCTATTGACCTGCTCGAGCCATTCGAGGCTGGGAAGTTTGAGGCCGCCCACGCCGAGCCGGTGGCGCTTCAATCGCCGGGCTTGCACGAGATACATCACGCCGGCCGTGAATCCAAGCATCACGACAACCGTGCCCAGTAGGAGAAAAACGCCGTGAATGGCGCCCCAGATTTTGGAAGCGGGCTCGGCGGCGATCGGCGCCGGATCGGCGAATCCCGAGGCGGCGGCGGTGAGCCCGAGCACCAGCGGCCAGAGAAAAAGCCCCATGCCCGAGCGGGGATCACGCCACGCGAGATAGACCGTCACGGCCGCGAGCATCCAAGCGGCGAGCAGACACCAATCGAAGCTGCTCGAAAGCGGCGGCCCGGCGACGCGCACTGCGCGATCGCCAAGGAAGAGCCCCTGGGCGACGAGCCCGAACATGGCGACGCCGAGCGCCAGCCGCGCGCGCGAAGCGCGTCCCCAGAGCTTGGCCAGCTCGAAGAGCCACGCCGCGAAATACGAGGCGGCGAACAGCGCGATGACAATGCTGGCGGCGGAATTCACGGCAGGCGATCTTCAAAAACCGGGGAGGCTTCATTCCTCTTCCAGACCATATTCCTTGAGCTTCTTATGCAGCGTGTTGCGATTGATGCCCAGCTTCGACGCCGCCTTGGTCTGCACATTGTCGCACGACGTCATCACCTGGGCGATCAGTTCCCGCTCCACGCGGTTCACGATCTTGGCATGCAAGTTGTCTTCCTGCGCCCCCGCCATCGTCACGCCTTGCTGCACGAGATCGAAGGTCAGCGTTTCCAAATCCGCCGGACGATTGCTCCGCGTCGCCGGCGGCGGCGAACCCTTGAGCACCGAGTCGGGCAACAGGTCGCTCGTCAGCTCGTCGCCCGAAGCCATCACCACCGCGCGCTCGATGTAGTTTTGCAGCTCGCGCACATTGCCGGGCCAGTGGTATCCGCGCAGGGCGTCCATCGCTTGCGGATGGATATGCACCACATAGCGCTCGTTTTTTTCGTTGTAGTAGGTGAGGAAATGGGCCACGAGCTCGGGAATGTCCTCCGAGCGCTCGCGGAGCGGAGGCAGATGGATCGGCACCACGTTGAGCCGATAATACAAATCCTCGCGGAAACGTTCGTTGGCCACTTCGGTCATCAGGTCGCGATTGCTGGCCGCCACGACCCGCGTGTCGACGAACACGGTCTGGGTGTCGCCCACGCGCTCGAACTCGCGCTCCTGCAATACCCGGAGCAGTTTGACTTGCAGCTTCGGCGTGGTGGAGTTGATTTCGTCGAGAAAGATGGTGCCGGTGTGGGCCGCTTCGAATCGGCCGGTGCGGTTGGCGATGGCGCCGGTGAAGCTTCCGCGCACATGGCCGAACAATTCGCTTTCGAGCAAGCTTTCGCTCAGCGCGCCGCAGTTGACCCGCACGAACGGACCGCTGCCGCGATGGCTGATCTGATGCACCGCCTTGGCGATCAGCTCCTTGCCGGTGCCGGTCTCGCCCAAGAGCAACACCGAGGCATCGGAGGCCGACACCTTGCGCGTGAGCCGATACACCTTCTGCATCGCCGGTCCCGAGCCGATCAGGCCCACGATCGGCGGCGAGCTGCCGTTGGTTTCGGGAATGCGGTAAGGGCTGGTGCTCATACGCGAACGACGACGAAGTGAAAGATCGGAGTCTCGAGGTGAACCTGAAAAACGGATTGGGCGCCCAGGGCTATTGTTTTACGGCGGGTTTTTCGGCGGGACGTTCAGTAGCGGCCTTCTCGGCGCCGGCCTTCTCGGCGCCGGGCTTCTCCTCGCCGGGCTTCTCGGCGCCGCCGCGGGCTTCGATCGCATCGAGCACCGCGGCGAGCACGGCTTGAATCTCGGCCCCCGAGCGCTCGCTCGCATTGTAGAGCGCGTATTGTCGCTCGATTTCGCCGCGCTTCAGCAATATGCCATGGCGCTCGACACAGCGGACAAACGCCGCCGCCGCTTGCTGCCGAAATTCAAGCGGCTGGACGTTGCTATCGGCAATATCGAGCAACGCAAGCTCCGCCGGCGCGCCGCCAATCGCCACAAGTGGCTCGATCGCGGCGCTCTCGAAGCCGGGCACATTCAATAGCCCGATCAGGGTCGGAGTCAGGAAGCGCAGTTCGTATGTTTTCGTGGAGCCGGCCACGAGCTTGCCGATCCATCCCAGGGCCGCCTGGGCTTGCCGCTGCCGGGCCGCGAAAGGCACGCGATTTCGCCCTTGGAGCCGCAAAAGCTGACCGGTGCGAATCGCCATTTGCGTGGCTGCCCCCGGCTCGAGCATCGCCAGCGCCGGCGGAACGCTCTGGGCAATGTGCTCGGCCCGAAGAAGATCGGGCGAAAGCGCGAGCAAACCCAGCGGCATGCGACGCGTGGTCGGATCGCGGCGGAGAGTCGTCAATAAATCATCGAGCTGCGGGTCGCGAATCGCGTAGTGCAACAGCACAAAATCATAGTCGGGCGAGGCGCTCGCCAGGTGAAACATTTCGCGGCCGCTGGTGGCGATGTCGGTTTCATACCCTTCGCCCGCGAGCAGGCCGGCGAGATATTGCCCCATGTCGCGGCGCGGATGCCCAATCAGCACTCGCGGCGCGGCGCGCGTGTTGGAGAAATAGGCCAGGCTCAACGGCACATAGCCGTCGCCAGGAAAACGAACCGAGGGAGCGAGCTTTACGATCGATCCCAGCGCGGCGAATCGTACCCGGCGATCGGCCGATTGCAACGCGTCGACCAGCGGCGATCGCCGGGCGCCTTGCTGAGTGAGCAGTTCGGCCGAGCCAATCTCGCCCAAAATATCGGCGGCCGCGGCGGCGGCAAACGGGTTGTCGTCGGCCAGGGCTTGGGCCAGGGCGGCGTTGAGCTGCTCGGCGCCAAACGACACGGCCAAGTCATGCGCCGTGCCTTCACCCACCGGCAGCGGTTGATCCAAATCTCCATCGAGCCGCGCCGCCGTCAAACGCGCCAGCAGGGCCAGCCGATTCCGGGCCGCTCGCTCTTGGGCAGCTTGCTCGGGAGCCATCGCGGGGCGGACCGGCGAGATGCCGGCGGCCGAAGAAACGGCGGCGGAAGCATCGGCATCGCCGGCGTCGAGCGCTAACAAGTCCTGGGCGAGTTGATCGGCGCGATCGGCCCACGCAATCGCTTGCGGCGCCATGGCGAGCACGGGCGCCCGCTTCTTCGCATCCCAGCGCCAGACTTCGACCAAGATCGGAGCGTCGGCAAACACCGGCGGCTCGACCGCCGGATTGCCGGCAATCGCGCCGTCTTCGGTATCGGCGGCTTTTTTGGCAGCGCCTTTCTTAGCGGCAGCGGGGGGCTTCGGCAGCTCGGCGCCGGCCGACGCGGGATCCGAACCGCTGAGTCGCACCGCGGCGTCAAGGAGCATGCGAATATCGCGGGCGAGCGCTTGGCGCCCGTCGTCGAGCGCTACCTCGCTGCCTCGCAGTTGGAGAATCGCCGCATGGGCCGCGCGCGAAAGTTCCGGCGGCGAAGCGGGATCGACCGCGGCGCGGACCATCAGGATCGCCGCCGACTTATCCTCGAGCTTGGCCAGCAGCGAGATGATTCGAGCCTCGAGCGCCGGATTGTGCGCCAGGAGCGCGCTTTCGGCCGGCCCGATCGCGGCGGCGCCCATTCGCGCGAGCGCGCCGCGCACGGCGGCATGCTGCTCGGCCCGCTTCGGATCGGCCAAGACGCCGATCATCGCCATCGCGCCCGTCTCGCGCGAACGCTCGAGTTGATCGAGCGCCGTTTGCCGCGTGTAGCGATCTTGCGAACCGAGATCCGCGATCATCGTGGCCAGCCGGGCCGGATCACGGCGAAACGCCTGGGCATCGGCCAGTAATTTTTGCACGAAAGGGCCCGCCACGGCGGCCAATTCCGGGACTTGCGTGATCTCGATGAACACCGGTGTTCCAAACTCATCGAGCAAGCGGTCGCTCTCGGCGGGCGGAAGCTTCAAGGCGATCAACCGCTGCAAGTATGTCTTGGCCAGTGTTGGTTGACGCACATCGATCAGCGTCTTGACCGTGCGCGTGATCTCCTGGGCGGTTTTCGGATCGGCCTCGATCAACGAGCGCAAGAGCGGGTCTTCCTTGCCTTTGCTCGTGAGCACTGGCGCCGAAGCCGGCGACGCGGCCGGCGCGCCCGTCGCCGGAGCTTCCGGCTCGTCGTCGCCCATCGCCGCGCGGTCGACAATCGTCAAGGCAACGAGCGGCGCCAGCAGCATGGGCAGCCATGCGCCGCGCCGCGCGCGGGTCGCTCGCGCTCGTTGGTATCGCATCGTGTGCGGAATTGCATGGGCCATCATCACCACCACCTTGGCGCCACAAAGACCGGCGCGTAAAGACCGCCTAGCCGAGCTCGGGTTCACCCGATGCGCGATCGTTCGCCAAGCGTTCTTTCCATCGTTTGATTTGCTCGGCCACGTGTCGCCGACCACCGCTCCCCTGACTGACAAACGCCGCCACCACCCGCTCGACGCCCAGCACTTCGAACACTCCGCCATCGAGCGCGGCGTGGGCCTGTTGAAATTCACTTAGCGGCAGATCGGCCAGCCGACAGCCGCGCTCGCGAGCCGCGCCGCACCAGCGAGCCGACCATGTGATGGGCCGTGCGCTGCGGAACTCCCAAGCGAATGAGATATTCCATGAACGTCGTGGCGTCGAGATGTCCGGCGTCGAGCCGCTGGGCGATCGCGTCGCGGTTGAGCTCGGCTCCAGCCACCAGTGGCGCGGCCACGGCAAGGCACTGGCTCACCACATCAAACGCCTCGAACACCGGGAGCTTGTCTTCTTGCAGATCGCGGTTGTAAGCCAGCGGCAAGCCTTTGACCAGCATCAAGAGGCTGGCCAAGCTGCCGACGACACGGCCGGTTCGCCCGCGCGTGAGCTCGAGCGTGTCGGGATTGATCTTCTGCGGCATGATCGACGAGCCGGTGCAGAAGGCCTGCGGCAGGGTGAGAAAATTGAACTCGCTGGTGGTCCAGAGAATCCATTCTTCGGCCCAACCGCTCAAATGTTCGGCGATCATCACCAGCGCGAACACGAACTCAAGGGCAAAATCGCGGTCGCTCACGGCGTCGAGGCTGTTGGCCGCCACGCCGTCGAACTCCAGGCGCCGGGCCACCTCGTCGCGATCAATCGGCAAACTCGTGCCGGCCAGCGCCGCGGCGCCCAGCGGCAATATGTTGACGCGTCGCCGACAATCGGACAGTCGTCCCCGGTCTCGATCCAACTTCTCGCAGTAGGCCAACCAATAATGCGGCGCGGCCACCGGTTGGGCCCGTTGCATGTGGGTATAGCCGGGCAGAATGCAATCGAGGTCGCGATCGCAGCGCAAAACAAAGGCCCGCTGCAGGGCCGCGAGAAGGGCGTCGGTCGCGTCGATGGCGTCGCGAATCCAGAGCCGCAGGTCGGTCGACACTTGATCGTTGCGGCTGCGGGCCGTGTGGAGTTTCCTGCCTACATCGCCCAAACGCTCTATCAGCGCTCCTTCGATGTGCATATGAATGTCTTCCAGCTCGGTGAGGAACTGGAACTCGCCTTGCTCAATTTGACGGCGAATCTCGCCTAAGCTTTGTTCAATCTGCCGGGCTTCGTCGGTCGACAGGAGCCCAACCTTGGCCAACATGTGCGCATGGGCGATCGATCCGCGAATGTCGTGGGCATAGAGCCGGCGGTCGAAAGAGATGCTTTCGGTGAATTTTTCGACCAGGGCGTCCGTCGGTTGGCTGAACGCTCCCGACCAAGCTTTTTCCGCCACGCCAAGCCTCGATCTAATCGGCGCCCAAAAAGCGCGACAAACATTTCGCAACACGGCAGCAAGACATTTACTGTAAATGCTTTATGGTGGGGTGTCAAACGATCGCGGCGGCGGGCCGAGGGGACCGATCGCCGCCGTGGACCGCGCGCGAATGCGCGACCGCTAGAATCGTCGCTTCTGGCCCTCGGAGCGCTGCTTTCGAGCTCTTGATCGAGGGATCGCGATGGGCATTTTCTCCTTCTTGCGGAGCGAATCGCCATACATCGCGATCGATCAAAACCGGGCGCCGCTCGCGCGGGATGGGCGCCAGAGGTGAGCAAAACGCGCTGAGTCTCCCGGCTGAATTTCAAAAGTTGATGGCAAGATGGCGCGAATGGCGCCGCTCGCGAGGCGCCGCCGACCCATTCCCGCCTCTTCGACTGTCAGCAATCAATGGACCCTGGCAGCCCGTTGAAATAAGCCCTCGCGGCTTATTTCAACCTCGCCATGCACGCGGCAAAGCTGCACGCAGGCTCGCAAAATAACAGACGTGCGTCGCTATTTTGTGATCGCATCCATGCGACCGTGCAGCCCGCTGAATAAATCAACGGGCTGCCAGGGTCGACCTCGATCAGCCCTGCCCAGTCGGCCTATTTCCCTCGGGCGGCAGTTCTTGGCCAACGACGCGCCTCGTGCGCCATCGCTACGACCGGCACGCCTTGGCCGGTCCCGGGCGCGAAACTGTGACGCTTAGGTGATTGATTCCGCCATTTTCCGTAATTACTATGAAGCTCTCCCCACTGCGGAACTCACTGGCGGCGCCGGAACACGCCTGCCGGGCGGCGACGATGCGAACTGCCCAGTTCGTTTGCCGGAAAAGTCGTCCTCCACCTCTCGACCCGATTCATAGGGGCATTTTCTCATGGGTATTTGGCGTCAAGGTCTCGCGGCTCTTCTTAACCTGCTCCCCTTCTCGCACCGCTCGCAACGCGCGAATCCGGCCGCCAGTCGCCGGGGCCTGCGGCTCGAGTCGCTCGAAGGACGCCAGATGCTCGCCACCGTGAGCGGCACGGTCTATGTCGACCACAATAACAACGCGCTCACCGCCTCGGACACCGTGCTCCCCGGAGTGCTGATCACGCTCAGCGGGACCAATTCGAGCGGGACCACCGTCGCCAGCCAGACCACGACCACCGGGGCCAACGGAACCTACACCTTCAGCAACCTCGCCGCCGGAACCTACACCCTCACCGAAGCCCAGCCCGCGAAAATCACCGCGGGCGTGAGCTTCGCCGGCTCCGCGGGCGGGACGACCGGAACCAATTCGATCTCCGGTATCACGCTCACCGCCGACCAGACCGGAACCGGCTACAACTTCAGCGAGAAGGGCCTCGATCTCCAGGGCATCAGCATCAACCTGTTCCTCGCCTCGACCCCCAATGCCCAAGAGTTCTACACGAATCTGATCGCCACCAACGGCACGAGCGCTCCGGTGGCCACGTCGATCGCCCTGGCCAGCGCGAATCCCACCACGGCCTCGACCGTGAACTACACCGTCACCTTCAACGAAGCGGTGACCGGCGTCGACGCCAACTCGTTCGCGGTGAATGCTTCCTCCGGCATCACCGGCGCGTATGTCAGCAATGTGACCGGCAGCGGAAGCACCTACACCGTGTCCGTCAACACCGGCACGGTCACCGGCAGCAACAACACCCTGGGTCTGAACCTGATCGACGCCGGCCTGATCACCAGCACCTCGGGCGCGGCTCTGGGCAGCGGCAGCGGAGCGGTGCTCTTCGCGGGCCCGTCGTACACGGTCGACGCCGCGCTCGCGATCTCGCCCAGCACTTTGCCCGCGGCGACCGCGAACACCGCTTACAACCAAACCCTCACCGCCATGGGCGGCTCGGGAACCGGCTACAGCTTCAGCCTCGCTTCGGGCAGCGCGCTACCCGTCGGGCTCGCGCTTTCGAGCGCAGGCGTCATCAGCGGCACGCCGACCACGGCCAGCACGACGCCGGTATCGTTCACCATCGATCTCAGTGATTCCGCGGGCAACACCACCAGCGTGGCCTATTCGATCACCGTCGACAATGCCTTGGCCATCGCTCCCACGACACTGCCCAACGCCACGGAAAACACGGCCTACAGCCAGACAATCACCGCCAGCGGCGGATCGGGCTCCTACACCTACAGCGTCAGCCTCGGCTCCTTGCCCACGGGCCTGAGTCTCACCACCAACAGCAACGGCACGGCCACGATCTCGGGCTCTCCGACCACGGCCAGCACCTCGCCGGTGTCGTTCACAATCACCGCCACCGACAGCAGCGGCGCCACGGCCTCGCAAGCTTATAGCGTGACCGTCAATAATGTCTTGGCGATCACCCCGACCTCGCTCCCCAATGCCACGGCCGGCGCCGCCTACAACCAGACGATCACCGTCTCGGGCGGAACGACGCCATACACCGCGCTCACGATCACGAACTTCTCGGCAGGCACGACCGGGCTCACCGCGAGCGACATCACCACCAGCACAAGCGCCGGCACGGTGGTCATCTCCGGCACGCCCACCGCCGCCGGATCGCTCAGCTTCACCGTGAACGTGACCGACACCGCCGGCGCCACGCTCACCCAGAACTACACACTGACCGTGGGCGCCTCGACCACGATCACGCTCAGCCCCTCGACTTTGCCGAACGCCACCAAGGGCACGGCCTATAGCGAAACCCTCACCGCTAGCGGCGGCTCGGGAACCGGCTACAGCTTCAGCCTCGCCTCGGGCAGCACCCTGCCCGCGGGCCTCACGCTCTCGACGGCCGGCGTCATCAGCGGCTCGCCGACCACGGCCAGCACGACGCCCGTGTCGTTCACCGTGGATGTCACCGATTCGGCTGGCAACACCGGCTCGCAAGCTTATAGCGTGACTGTCAATAATGTCTTGGCGATCACTCCGACCACGCTCCCCAATGCCACGGCCGGCACGGCCTACAACCAGACCATAACCGTCTCGGGCGGAACGACGCCGTACACCGCGCTTACGATCACGAACTTCTCGGCCGGCGCGACCGGGCTCACCGCGAGCGACATCACCACCAGCACAAGCGCCGGCACGGTGACCATCGCCGGCACGCCGACCGCCGCCGGATCACTCAGCTTCACCGTGAACGTGACCGACACTGCCGGCGCCACGCTCACCCAGAACTACACACTGACCGTGGGCGCCTCGACCACGATCACGCTTAGCCCGACTTCGCTGCCCAACGGCACGACTGGCACGGCCTATAATGAAACGCTCACCGCCACCGGCGGCTCGGGAACCGGCTACAGCTTCAGCCTCGCCTCGGGCAGCGCCCTGCCCGCGGGTCTCTCACTCTCGACGGCCGGCGTCATCAGCGGCAGTCCGACCACGGCCAGCACGACGCCGGTAACCTTCACCGTGGATGTGACCGATTCGGAGGGCAATACCGGTTCACAAGCCTACTCGGTGTATGTGAACACGGCCGGCTTCACGCTCTCGCCGAGCACATTGCCCGGCGCCACCGAAGGCACGGCGTACGATCAAACAATCACCGCCACCGGGGGCACAGGCGCGGTCACCTTCAGCGTATCGAGCGGCTCGCTCCCGGCCGGCCTCAAGCTGACCGACAATGGCGACGGCACGGCCACCATCTCGGGCACGACGACCAGCTCGAGCACGACTCCGGTCGCGTTCACGATCTCGGCCACCGACACGCATGGCGACGCCGTGACGCAGAGCTACTCGATTGCCGCCAACGCCGCGCTGTCGATCACCCCGACCTCGCTCCCCAATGCCGCGGCCGGCGCCGCCTACAACCAGACGATCACCGTCTCGGGCGGAACGACGCCCTACACCGCGCTCACGATCACGAACTTCTCGGCAGGCACGACCGGGCTCACCGCGAGCGACATCACCACCAGCACAAGCGCCGGCACGGTGGTCATCTCCGGCACGCCCGCCGCCGCTGGATCGCTCAGCTTCACCGTGAACGTGACCGACACCGCCGGCGCCACGCTCACCCAGAACTACACACTGACCGTGGGCGCCTCGACCACGATCACGCTCAGCCCCTCGACTTTGCCGAACGCCACGGTAAACACGACTTACAGCCAGACACTCACCGCCAGCGGCGGCTCGGGAACCGGCTATGCCTTCTACCTAGCCAACGGCGACAGCTTGCCGGCCGGTCTCCAGCTCTCGACGGCCGGCGTCATCAGCGGCCAACCGACCACGGCCAGCACGACGCCCGTGTCGTTCACCGTGGATGTCACCGATTCGGCTGGCAACACCGGCTCGCAAGCTTATAGCGTGACTGTCAATAATGTCTTGGCGATCACTCCGACCACGCTCCCCAATGCCACGGCCGGCACGGCCTACAACCAGACCATAACCGTCTCGGGCGGAACGACGCCGTACACCGCGCTTACGATCACGAACTTCTCGGCCGGCGCGACCGGGCTCACCGCGAGCGACATCACCACCAGCACAAGCGCCGGCACGGTGGTCATCTCCGGCACGCCCACCGCCGCCGGATCGCTCAGCTTCACCGTGAACGTGACCGACACCGCCGGCGCCACGCTCACCCAGAACTACACACTGACCGTGGGCGCCTCGACCACGATCACGCTTAGCCCGACTTCGCTGCCCAACGGCACGACTGGCACGGCCTATAATGAAACGCTCACCGCCACCGGCGGCTCGGGCACGGGCTATGCCTTCTATCTAGCCAACGGCGACAGCTTGCCGGGCGGCCTCCAGCTCTCGACCTCTGGCGTGATCAGCGGCAGTCCGACCACGGCCAGCACGACGCCGGTAACCTTCACCGTGGATGTGACCGATTCGGAGGGCAATACCGGTTCACAAGCCTACTCGGTGTACGTGAACACGGCCGGCTTCACGCTCTCGCCGAGCACATTGCCCGGCGCCACCGAAGGCACGGCTTACAGCCAAACCATCACCGCCACCGGCGGCACAGGCACGGTCACCTTCAGCGTAGCGAGCGGCTCGCTCCCGGCCGGCCTCAAGCTGACCGACAACGGCAACGGCACGGCCACCATCTCGGGCACGACGACCAGCTCGAGCACGACTCCGGTCGCGTTCACGATCTCGGCCACCGACACCAACGGCGACGCCGTGACGCAGAGCTACTCGATTGCCGCCAACGCCGCGCTGTCGATCACCCCGACCTCGCTCCCCAATGCCGCGGCCGGCGCCGCCTACAACCAGACGATCACCGTCTCGGGCGGAACGACGCCATACACCGCGCTCACGATCACGAACTTCTCGGCAGGCACGACCGGGCTCACCGCGAGCGACATCACCACCAGCACAAGCGCCGGCACGGTGGTCATCTCCGGCACGCCCACCGCCGCTGGATCGCTCAGCTTCACCGTGAACGTGACCGACACCGCCGGCGCCACGCTCACCCAGAACTACACGCTCACCGTGAACGCCGTGGCGATCTCGATCACGACGGTCACGAACCCGATCAACAATGTCAACGACACGCAGACCAGCATCAGCGGCACGGCTGCCGTGGGCGCCACGGTGAGTGTCACGGCGACCGATGGCACGACCACGACCAATCCCTACACGGTGGTCGTCGGCGCGGGCGGCACATGGTCGATCTCGGGAATCGACGTGAGCGGCTTGGCCGATGGCACGATCACCTACACCGCCACCGCCACGCTCAACGGCCAGTCGTCGAGCGCCACGATCACGGCGACGAAGAACACCGTGTCGCCGATCGTGTCGATCACCTCGGTCACGAACCCGATCACCTCGACGAACGACACGAGTGTCACGGCGAGCGGCGCCGGACAAACCGGCGACACGATCTCGCTCGTGGCCACGGATTCCGGAACCGGCAAGACGACCGCCTACACGACGACCGTCGCCGCTGGCGCTTGGTCGATCACCGGCATCAACGTGAGCAGCTTGGCCGATGGCGCGATCACCTTCACCGCCACCGCCACCAACAGCTTCGGCAGCACGAACACCGCGACGGCTACCGCGACTAAGAATACGACCACCGCGCCCGCGGTGACGATCACGACGGTCACGAACCCGATCAACAACACGAACGACACGACCACGAGCATCAACGGCACGGCCACGGCCGGTTCGACGGTGAGTGTCACGGCCACCGATGGCACGACCACGACGAATCCCTACACGGTGGTCGTCGGCGCGGGCGGCACATGGTCGATCTCGGGAATCGACGTGAGCGGCTTGGCCGATGGCACGATCACCTACACCGCCACCGCCACGCTCAACGGCCAGTCGTCGAGCGCCACGATCACGGCCACGAAGAACACCGTGTCGCCGATCGTGTCGATCACCTCGGTCACGAACCCGATCACTTCGACGAACGACACCAGTGTCACGGCGAGCGGCGCCGGACAAACCGGCGACACGATCTCGCTCGTGGCCACGGATTCCGGAACCGGCAAGACGACTGCCTACACGACGACCGTCGCCGCTGGCGCTTGGTCGATCACCGGCATCAACGTGAGCAGCTTGGCCGATGGCACGATCACCTTCACCGCCACCGCCACGAACAGCTTCGGCAGCACGAACACCGCCACGGCGACCGCGACCAAGAATACGACCACCGTGGCGATCTCGATCACGACGGTCACGAACCCGATCAACAATGTCAACGACACGCAGACCAGCATCAGCGGCACGGCCGCCGTGGGCGCCACGGTGAGTGTCACGGCCACCGATGGCACGACCACGACGAATCCCTACACGGTGGTCGTCGGCGCGGGCGGCACATGGTCGATCTCGGGAATCGACGTGAGCGGCTTGGCCGATGGCACGATCACCTACACCGCCACCGCCACGCTCAACGGCCAGTCGTCGAGCGCCACGATCACGGCCACGAAGAACACCGTGTCGCCGATCGTGTCGATCACCTCGGTCACGAACCCGATCACTTCGACGAACGACACCAGTGTCACGGCGAGCGGCGCCGGACAAACCGGCGACACGATCTCGCTCGTGGCCACGGATTCCGGAACCGGCAAGACGACTGCCTACACGACGACCGTCGCCGCTGGCGCTTGGTCGATCACCGGCATCAACGTGAGCAGCTTGGCCGATGGCACGATCACCTTCACCGCCACCGCCACGAACAGCTTCGGCAGCACGAACACCGCCGCGGCGACCGCGACCAAGAATACGACCGGCGCTCCGACAATCGCGATCACGACCGTGACCAACCCGATCACATCGGCAAACGACGCGACCACCACGATCAGCGGCACGGCCACGCCGGGCTCGAGCGTGAGCGTGACCGCCACCGATGGCACGACCACGACGAATCCCTACACGGTGGTGGTCGGCGCGGGCGGCACATGGTCGATCTCGGGCATCGACGTGAGCGGCTTGGCCGATGGCACGATCACCTACACCGCCACCGCCACGCTCAACGGCCAAACCGCCACCGCCACGATCACTTCGACCAAGAGCACCGCCGCGCCGAGCGTGGCGATCACGACGGTCACGAATCCGATCAACAACACGAATCTGGTGAATGTCAGCATCGGCGGAACCGCCACGGCCGGCACGACCGTGACCGTGACCGGTTCCGACGGAACCAACACCACCACGCCCTACACCACGACGCTCGCCGCCGGAGTGACCACATGGTCGATCTCGAACATCGACACCAGCGGTCTCAACGATGGCACGATCACCTTCACAGCCACCGCCTCGAACGGAGTGAACACCGGTTCGGCCACGACCACGGCGACCAAGAACACCGTGGCCCCGAATGTGAGCATCACCTCGGCGACCGACCCGATCAACTCGACCAATGACACGAATGTCTCGGTCGCCGGCGCCGCCGATTCGGGCGACACGATTTCGGTGGTGACCACCGACGGAACCACGACCACCAGCGCCTACACAACCACCGCCGCGGGTGGAACATGGTCGATCTCGGGCGTGGATCTCAGCTCATTGGCCGCCGGCAACATCACCTTCACCGCCACGGCCACGAACAGCTACGGCAGCACCCAAAACGCCACGCTCACCTCGACCAAGAGCAACGCGGCCGTGCCGAACGTGGCCTTTACCAACGTGACGAACCCGATCGGCGCGAGCAACGAAGCGAGTGTCACGGCGACGGGAACCGGCACGGCCAACGCCACGGTGACGCTCACCGCCACCGATGGCACGAACACCACGACTACCTACAACACGGTGATCGGCTCCAATGGTCAATGGACGATCACGGGAATCGATGTGACTTCGCTCGCCGATGGCGCGATCACGTTCAACGCCACCGTGAGCAATGTCGGCGGTTCGAGCACCGCCTCGACCACGGCGACCAAGGACACCGCGGCGCCGGCCACGCCCACGATCACGGGCGTGACGAACCCGATCAACGCGTCGAACCAAAATAATGTGACGATCAACGGCTCGGGGAACGCCAACGACACGATCAGCGTGGTCGCCAGCGACACGGCCGGCAACTCGACGAATCCCTACAAGGTGAGCGTCGGCTCGGGCGGAACCTGGTCGATCAACAGTATCGACGTGAGCGGGCTGGTCAACGGCACGATCACGTTCACGGTGACCGCGACCGACGCCGCCGGCAACACCTCGCAAACGACCGTCACCTCGACCAAGAGCTAGTGACGCTCGCTCCGCCACGGGGGGGGAGCAGGGCATCGATGATCGAAAACGAGAAGGGCCTGCCGGCGAAAAACGTCGGCAGGCCCTTTTTATATTCCCACGCGAACAAGCGCCCGGTTCGCTCCGGCGGATGCGGCATGCGCGGCCGGCGACTTAGAACCGCCATTGGCCGCCGACGCTCACGCCTTGCACCCAGAGATCGGTTTGCTGCATCTTGTACAACGGACCCGGCACGCCGGTGAGCGTGCCACCGGAGCTTTGCGTGGTGTTCACCTGGGTATCGATCTGGCCGCCCGGTCGCACCACATTGCTCCAGTAGATCAGATCGTAACCGACCGTGAGGCTGAGGTTCTGCGTCAGGTCGTAGGCGAGCTTGAGCTCGAGCTGCGGCAGAAGCGTGAAGGCATCGTGGCTGTAGCTGCCCATGTTCGTCGGTTGGGCGAACAAGCCGCCGGGATAGGCGCTGGCGGCTCCGCCGGGAATCGCGGCGGTGCTCGAACCGTTGATGTTCACATTTTGTTGCGTGCCACCGATGGCCAAACGACCGGTCGTGATGAGCGTCCAGCGATTGATATGGTTCTCGCTCGAAGCGCCCATGTTAAAACCATAGAAGTTATTCGAGGTGGTGAACGAATCGCTCGACGTGTAGACCGTGCCCTGCGGCACGATGCCGTTGGGATTGATCGAGTTGATCGCGTCGTTCATCGTCAGGCTATCGTACAGCCGCATATACCGGAAACCATAGAGCACGCTGATTCGACGCTGGAGGCGGCCGAAGTCTACCATCGAGATCGTTTTCGAGGCCATCAGACTCGCGCCCATGAACCGGCTCACATCGCTCACATTGACCGTGCCCTGCAATTGACCGGGATACGCGATCACGTTCGAGTCTTGAGCCGCCACACTGGGCGAAAGATTGAAGAACGGTCGGGCCAGGATCATCGTGCCATCGCTCGAACCGGTGAACTGGGTCGTTTGCGAACCCAGGCCAAACCATTCGCCTTCGAGGCGCGTTGTTTGGTTAAGCCACATGCCAAGCGTGATGCGGGCGCCCGATCGCTGCTGATTGTTGAGTGTCTGATCGCCAAAGAGCACGCTCGTTCCCGGCTGACCCAGCACACCGGCCGCGCTACGGGCCGTGCCCGAGGGGCTGGTCGTGACCAAGGCGGGCACGCTATCGCCCTTGAGCCACCAGGAGAGATATTCGGCGTTGGCGTAGACGCGTCCGCCGAATCCGCAGCAGCCGCTGCATCCGCCGCACGCCCAATTGCCGCATCCGCCACCATCGCAGCAGCCCGAGCCGCCGTTGTCGTCGTAGGCCGTGTCGTCGTAGCCGTGACCGGGAGCATCGTAGATCGGACCTTGGCTGTTCATGGGTCCGCCAGACATGGGTCCGCCAGTCATGGGTCCGCCATTCGTTGGACCGTTCATGGGCCCGCCGTTCATCGGGTTGCCGTTCATGGGGCCGGAATAGTTATAATTGCCTTGTGGCATGTTGGCCGAGCCGCCGCCGCCGCGGACGCCATTCGACCGGCCATTGGGGACGACGTTTTCCCAGTCGCCGGTTGCCGGCGTGGGCTCCATTTGCGGAGGCGGTGGCGGCTCGTCCATTTGCATGCTCGCCTGCCGGGCCTTTGTCGAGCCATTTTCGGCGAAATCGCGGTCCGGCCGCGAGTTCGTCGTGGGCTTCGTCGACCGGCGTTTCGAGGCGGCGCCCGCCGAGGGCGGTCGCTTGCCTTCGCTCGTCGGCGCGGGCCGGCTGGCGCCCTGCCCCTGCCGCGGGCGCCAGTCCTCGACCGGCTGCTCGCCGTCATCGTCGGCGGCGGCGGCCTGCGAGAGGCGCCGCGGCTCGCGGGCTCGCCAATAGTCGTTGCCCGACGTGTCATCATCATAGGCCCAGGCCATTGTCGCCGGAGCCACCACGGTCAGCGCCATCGCGGCCCAGCAAAGTCTCTTGAGCATAGTGCTTTCCTGTTACACGAGTCTTGGCTCGTCTCGATCGTGCCCCGTTGAAACGGAATCTTGGGCGGGGCCTTGAAGTCGTTTGTTTCGCGGATCGAGTCTCGATTGCCCCGATAATCACGCCACGCCCGCCGAAGAGCAGCGTTTCAATCATCGGCCACACAACCGGCAAAACCTGAATTGTTTTCCAAAAAGGCAAATCCCCCCGGGTTTCCCGAATCGCGCTCAATCGGCAAAGGCGGCGTTGCCGGCAAGGTTTTCCTCATCCGTGGGAACATGCTCAACCGATATTCTCCGGCATCGGGACGGAGATGCGCGCCCGCGCCGACAAGCGCCGCGGACCGCGGTCCCGACGCATGTTTCCTTTTGCCGCACTGCTGTCATGAAAACCGCCATGAAAATCGTCACTCGCTTGGCCACGCTGGCATTGCTGGCGTCGTTCGGGATCGGCTGCGCCACTCAAAAGCAGTCCGACACGGCTCGCACCGGCGTCGAGCAACTGCTGATCTCGACCGCGGTCGATCGCTCGCTCGACAAGGTGGACTACAAGCCGATCCAAAACGCGAAGGTGTATATCGAGGAGAAGTATCTCGATTGCACGGATAAGAATTATGTGCTGGTGGCGCTGCATCAGCGCTCTTGGCCAACGGCTGCTCGCTCGTGGCCAAGGCCGACGACGCCGATGTGACGCTCGAAATTTCGAGCGGCGCCGTGGGAACCGACCGCAACGATCTGTTCGTCGGCATCAATGAAGTGCCGCTTATCACAACCGGCGTGTCGATTCCGAAGATGACGTTCTACGATCGTTCGCGTGCCATCGGCACTTCGAAGCTCGCGATTCTGGCGATCGACAACAAGACCAAACACGCCGTGATCAACACCGAAACCACGCTCGCTCGCACCGATTTCAAGTCGTGGTCCGTGATCGGCGCCGGCGCCATCGAGGGCGGCAGCGTCGAAAAACAAATCGTCATGGAAACCGGCCAGCGCAACACCGTGGTCGGAGACGTGACCGAGACGCTCGAAGCGAGCAAGCAAAAGCTGAGCCGCTAGCGCTCCGTCACGGCTAAAAGGATAGGTAATTCGGTTTGCGAGTGGCGCCATGCCCACTGCCTTGAGTGGGCATGTTTTCAAGCGCCGCGCGAAGCCCTCATGCCCACGCGGGGCCGTGGGCATGGCGCCCAGAACGAATCCAATCCGTCATTTCAACTGTGACATCGCGCTAGACCGACGTCGAACAATCGGCTCCGGGACTGGCGCATCTCGCAACGCAACCGCATGGCGACATGAGCCAGTCCATCGCGAGCCGACTTCGCGCCGCCAGGATTTACCGCATGTGGCGGTGATGGTGATGGTGGTGAAGCTGTTGCTGGTGGTGTTGATGGCCGTGATGATGCCGTCCACCGAATCCACTCTTCTGCGCCGCTTGCACCAACTGGCCGGAACCAAGAACGCCAGAGCCACCGCGGCAAACAACAATGACTTGAACATGATCGAGCCCTCCCGTTTTTTCAGAACCATGAAGTGATTGAATCCACTGATTCATTCAACACCGCGAGGACTGGAGAAGCGTCGCGCGAAGTTCGGTTACATCCTTGCAAGCTGGCCGCCGGCGCGCGATCGCCGCGCGATGGGCGAGCTAATTATCGCGCTGTCAGGTAGACGATGTTCGCCGGCGAAGCGGGGCTCGATTCGGCGAGCCGTCCGGCTCGCGGACCGAGTCAACGCCGCGGGCCCGGCTTGGCGAGCGTTTGCAAGAACGCGGCAAGATCGGCCAGGTCCTGGTCGCTGGCCCCATTAAGCAGCCCCTCGGGCATCAACGATGTGCGGCTCGGCGCACGGACCAGCCCTCGCGTGTCGACGATCCGCACCGTGGTGTCGGGCCCGGTCTGAATCAGCATTCCCTCGGGCGATTCATACGCCACCACGCCGTTGTAGGCCAGTCCGCCGGCGGTGACGAACAGCGTGCTGGCGAAGGTCGGTGAGATTTCGCGATTCGGATCGACAATGGCGCCGAACAGATCATCGCGCGTCATGCGCGTCACCGCGCCGCGGAGGTCCGGTCCTAATTGTCCGGCCGCCGAGATGACACCGATTGCAGGAGCGTTTTTCGAAAACGAGCCTGCCGCGGTCTAGATCGCCGCGGGCCCAATCGATTTTCGCCAGCCGCTCGCTCCACGCCGCCGCGTTCAGCGGCCCGCGTTTGGCCAGGAGCGCGGCTTCCATGGGATATCGCGCCGCGAACCAGGTCGCCCAGTGTTCATGCGCCGCTTTGGCATCGAACTTTTTCGGGCCCTCGGCCGGTTGCTCTTGGTCGGCCGTGGGCAGCCGAGTCGCGTCTTGTGCCCACGCGGCGAGCACGCGGTCGAGCACTTCGGCGAGCGCGGCTTGATTCGGATCGCCGGAGGCGCGGCGCAAGCATTCGAGCGCGGCGGCGTATTCGGCCGGCGTTGCCGTGAATTCGGCCGGCGCGGCGGCGCCCGACAATCGCGCGAGCGCCCGCGCGGCGGCTTCGCACACCGCCGGCTGAACCGAACCGAGGGCCGCGACGAATCGCGCGCGGTCGTCGGCCGCCGGATGCTCGGCCAGCGCCAAGGCGACCGGATCGGCGAGGCCGAGATCCTCGGCGTTTTCCCGAAGCCAAGCGCGCGCCGATTCACTCGGCAGTTCGCCCACGAGCTTGATGAGCGCGACCGTGGGACGATCTTCGCTCCGCGCGGCGATCGAGAGCATCCGTTCGATGGCCTGTTCGCGGGCCTCGCCCCGCGGCAGCCTCGCGACGAACATCGCATGCGCCGCCGCGCCAAATTCGGAGTTCGCGACCAAAGCCGCCGGCAACTTCGGATCGCGGCGACAGAGCGTCTCGAACGCCTCGCCCACGCGTTTTTCCCAATTGTTGCCCGGCGCTTCGGAACGCGCCGCGAATTTGCCATCGAGCGCGAGCAGTGCCCGCGCGACCCGGCCCGTGGCGTCGGGCGAGCGCGCGGCCGCGAGCCGCGCGGCGACGATCAAGTAATGCACATCGTCTTGCGGAAGGCTTGTCTCGGTCCAGCGGCTGGCCACCCGATCGAGCACGCCGGCGTCATTGAGCTCGAGCACCGCCGCCAAGCGAGCGAGCTCGCGATCCAGTTCCGCGTGTTCGCCGGGATGGTCGAATTCGGCCGAAGTGATTTTCGCCGCCAGCCAGTGCTCGACTTTCTCGCGAGTCTTGGCCGGCGCGTTTCGAACGCCTGGCGCCGAATAGGCGAAAAACACCGCCGGCAGCCCGCCGCCATCGAGCGGCATATCGCCCAGGCCGAGGTGCAGAAGTCGAACCACGTCGAGCTTCTCGGCGTCGCTCGCCGCGGCGTCGAAGATCGCGGGATAATCGCTCCAAAAACCGTTTTCCCAAGATGTGGGCGAAGCGATCCGCGCGAGATATGGCTGCTCGAATCGCGATAATCGCTCGCGCGAGGTCGAAGCGCCCGCCGTCGAAGCACCCGAGGCTGGGCGACTCGCGAGTTCACGTGAGCCGAGCGCGAGCATTGCCGCGGAGCGCACTCGGCGGTCCGTCGAGCCCAGGCCAGCGCTCCAGGCCGGCGCGGCGGCTTGATCGGCGGCGTCGCGCGCGTCGCCCGTCGCTCGCGGCGCCGCGCTCGCCAATGCTTCCCAAGCGGCGCGAGCCACGATCGGCGACGGGTGATGCGTCGCCCGCGATAGAAAGCGGCGCTCGGCGCTCCTGGATCGCGCGGCGCGAGAGCGCCAACCGCGCGGGCCAGCAGCTCGGGCGGCGAGGAGGCGCCTTCGAGTTTTTCGGCCAGATCGACCGGGAGGCCCTCGAAACATTCGACAAGAATTTCGATCGCTCGCGTTTTCGCGGCCATGCTTTGCCGACCGAGAAGCGCCTCGCGAAACGCCGCCGGGCCCAACCGCTTGGCCAGCGGCGCCCAGCGAGCACGCGACCAAGTGGCCAGCGGCTGATCGGCCTCGAGCACGGCCGCCAGATCGACCGCGGGCGAATGGGGGCCACTGTCTTCCGCGGCCGGCCTCGCCGACCGATCGGGCATGATCGCACATGATAGATAGGACTCGGCCTCGTATCGCACTCGAAACACGCCGCCGCGCGTTCGTCGCCCGCCGACCGCGATAAACAAATCTCCCGCCGGGCCCACGGCCAAATCACATGGCGCGAAACCGACGCTACCGGTCGTCTCGACGAAAATCTCCGGCCGGCTGGCAAACGTCGCGCCCTTCGATTCCAGCGGCAAGCAATACACGCGACCCAGAGTCCAACACGCGCTCAGCACCGCGCCGCGATAATGCTCGGGAAACTGCCGATGCCGATACACGACCAAGCCGGTGGGCGAGCCGCGGCCAAGCTCCGCGACCCGGTCCACATTGTCGAAATACGACGCCGGCCGGTTCCAAGTGCGATCGATGCCCCCAAACAACCAGCCATGCCCGCGCCCCTGGGCCACATCGAATAGCCGCGTCGGCGCGTACCAAGGCAGCAAATGGTCGCGCTCGTTGTCCGAGTCGACCGTGAACAGCGCGCCGCTCGGGCCGAAATCGAGATCATAGGGATTGCGAAAGCCATCGGCGAACACATCGAGCGGCCGGCCCTCGGGAGAGAATCGCACAATCGCCCCGCAATTTGGCTTCGCGATCGGCGACGCGGGTTCGTGGATCAGTTTGGGCGACACGCCGGCGTCATTGCCACACACAAGATAAACGCATCCGTCGGGCCCTTTCACCATTCCGTTGGCGCCGTGTTCCGAATTCTTCAGTTCGGCCCACGCTTCCGGCTCGCCATCGGCGCGGCCATCGTGGTCGCGATCGCGGAGCCGCATCACCTTGTTGTCGCCGGTGCAAATCAGATCGTCGCCATCGAAGAGCAGTCCATGCGCACCGGCGGCCGGGAGCGACGAAAACAGCGTGGCGCTTTCCGCTCGGCCGTCGCCATCGCGATCGTGCAAGGTCTTCACATAGCCGGGGCCCGAGACGACCACTTCGCCACGTGAATCGATGGTCATGGAATAGATATCGTGAGCCATGGCGTCGTCGGCGAGCAGCGTGACGGCGAAGCCCGGCGGGGCGCGCAGGCCCAACTCTTCCTCAGCCGCGTCGGACACGTCCGCCAAGAAACCACCGATGGCCAGCGAGGTCAACAGTCGGCCAAGACTTGGGAAGCATGAACGCCGCGCGAGAATCACGACACGCAGCCGCGAAAAGCAACGCAAGAGCATGGAACTCGGCTCGCTGGGGAGAGAAACGGGAGGCGCCTCGCGGCGATCGCGCGGCGACTCCGTCCATCGTAAGCGGCCTTGGTCGCGAATGCGAGCTTACCAGCGTCGGCCCCAGCCGCCGTAGTAAAAGCCGTAGGGCGGCGGTGGAGCGTAAACCGGCGCATAGGGCGCCATGTAGACCGGCGCGGGCTGATACAGGGGCGGCCCGGCGATCGGCGACGCGGCGCCGCGAGTTTGCATCGCCTGCACCACATTGGGACTGATGCCCTGCTGCTGGAGCACGATCAAATCGCCCGCCTGCAAGGGCGCCGCCACTCCGTTGACTTGGATATGGGTGAGGATGCTGCTTTCGGGCACCCCGGCCCGGGTCATTGCAATCACATCTTGCACCGTGACGGCGCCAGGGGCGGGGCGTCCGAGCCGGGCGGCGATCTCGGCGCGGTTACGAGCTTCGATCTGATCGAGACTTCCGCCCACGGCGGCGCCCGAGAGCGCGCCGACTCCGGTGCCGATCGCGGCGCCGGCCAGCGGATGATGGACGGCTTCGCCGACGAGCGCTCCGAGCCCGGCGCCGCCCACGCCGCCCACGAGCGCGCCCTGATCCGAGCGATAGGGCGACATGCAACCGGTCGTCGCGAGCGAGATGGCAAGCGTGGCGCCTAAACAACCGCGAGCAAAACGGCTCATGGATGCAATCCTCAAGGACTTCAGTGCGGGACGCGGCGAGGTTGGAACTCCGGGGGGCGGCAATCTTCGGGAAAGGCGCCGCCTGGGTCAAGGTGGCTTTGCCCTGCTAGCTGACGTGGCGGGAACAAGGCGACGCCATTTTTTTGCTCTCGCGAGTGGAATTCGCTCCAGCGGCGCATTATCTTGATCTCGGCCTTTGCGCCGTTTGCGTAAGCTTCTTCCCCACCCCAACTTTCCCACCGAGCGAACAAATTCCATGCGACACAAGTTCCGATTCCGCCATGTTGTTCCGCTACTGTCTTTGGCGATTGCCGCTCTGGCGAGCGCGGCCCGCGCCGATGTGAAGTTGCCCGCTATTTTCACCGAGCATCTCGTGCTCCAGCGCGATCTTGCCGACCCAGTCTGGGGTTGGGCCGCGCCGGGCGAGGAGGTCACGGTGTCGATCGGCGATCAGAAACAGACCACCACGGCCGACGCCTCCGGCCACTGGCGGGTTAAGCTCGCGCCGATGCCGGCCGGCGGCCCCCACCAGTTGACCGTGAAGGGCAAAAACACGATCACGCTCTCGGATGTGCTGGTGGGCGAAGTGTGGGTTTGCTCGGGCCAATCCAACATGGCCTGGACGCTCTCGAACGTGCGCGATGGCGATCTCGAAATCAAGTCAGCCAACTTTCCGAAGATTCGCATCGTGCATGTGCCCAACTTCGGCGTCGGCGAGCCGCAGGAAGATTTCAAGGGCGAGTGGCGAGTTTGCTCGCCAAGCACGGCCGGCTCGGTTTCGGCCGTGGGCTATTTCTTCGGCAAGCAGTTGTATCAAACGCTGGATGTGCCGATCGGTCTGATCGACGACGCCTGGGGCGGCTCGGCCTGCGAAGCCTGGGTGCGCCGCGATGTGTTCGAGAAAGACGAGAGACTGAAACCGCTCGCGGAACATTGGCGGGAAATCGAAAGTAAATTCGACGCCGCGAAGACCGACGCCGAATATCAAGCCAAGCTGGCCACGTGGAAGACCGAGGCGGAAATGGCCAAACTGGAAGGCAAAAAAGCTCCGAACCAGCCGCATCATCCCGGCAATCCGCTCACGGGCAACGCCCGCCCGGCGAATATCTACAACGGCGTGCTCAAGCCCACGATCGGCTACGGCATCCGCGGCGCGATCTGGTACCAGGGCGAGACGAATGCCGGCCGCGCGTATCAATATCGCGAGCTGTTCCCGCTGATGATCAAGAATTGGCGCGAAGACTGGGGACAAGGCGACTTCCCCTTCTATTGGGTGCAGCTCGCCGACTTCAAGGGCGAACAGGCCCAGCCGAGCGAGAGCGATTGGGCCGAACTTCGCGAAGCCCAAACCATGACCATGGACAAACTGCCCAAGACCGGCGAGGCCGTGATCATCGATATCGGCGAAGGCAAGGATATTCATCCGCGCAACAAGCGCGATGTCGGACTGCGGCTCGCGCGCTGGGCGTTGGCCAATGACTACGGCGTGAGCGTGCCCTATCAAAGCCCTCGCTACAAGTCGATGGAGCACAAGGACAATAAGATCGTGCTCACGATCGACCATGCCGATGGTGGCTTGCAAACCTTCGATGTCGCGCAGCCGCGCGGTTTCACGATCGCCGGCGACGACAAGAAATTCCACCCGGCCGAAGCCAAGATTCTCGACGCGAATCATATCGAGGTCTGGAGCAACGAGGTTTCCCAGCCCGTCGCGGTGCGCGATGGCTGGGCCGACAACCCGATCGTCAATGTATACAACAAGGCGGAACTGCCGCTCACGCCTTTCCGCACCGATGATTGGCCGGGCATCACGGCGAAGAACGAGAAATAAGCCCCATACGAACTCCGGTTCGATTGCGCTCCTCGACCAGGCCGTCGTCGCGAAGCATCTCGACTTCGCGGCGGCGGCCTTTTTTTGCCTTCAGCTAGCAAGCCGCCAATTCGCTCGTCCGCCAGCCTCCCGGATTGCGGTCACACCGAAGGCATTCAACTCGCCGGGGTTCAACGGCCGATGATTCACACTGGGAATAGTTTGCCGACGGTAGCGATCGCGCGGGCAACGCGGCGCCGATGTTCGCCACGCCGCGTGTTCGACCAGTTGAAGGAGACGTTCGGATGTCAGGCGCCACACGCAAACCCTCGACGCGGGATATGCCGTCGGAATCACCGCTGCCGGCCGGCTCGAGCAACAAACGCGTCGACGCGCCGCATGTCTTGGGACCGGACCCGCCGGCGGCGACCACTCCCCCATCGCAATTGAGCGCCTCGCCGCCGATCGCATCGTCGCCAGTTGGCGTTCCGCCGGCCGATGCGTCGTTCGACGTGGCCGCGCCGCCCATCGAGGGTGACGCTCTGCCTGAATCGCGCGAGGCGGCGGTGGCGATCGTGCAGCAAGTTCGGCGCAGGCGGCCCAGCTCGCCGATCATTTGCGGCGGCAGCAGGCTTCGCTCGATCATCGCGAGGCGGAATTAAACGCGCGGGCCAGCGCCATGGAATCCGAACTGCGAGGCGCCAAGCTCTGGCTCGATGAGCAGCAAAAATCGCTCGATGAACAGCGCGCCGCCCTCGAAAAGCGAGAGAAACAACTCAAAGGCGGCTCCGGCGATCTCACCAAGCAGCAAGAGAGCGCCCGCCGGATGCGCGAAGAGATCGAGCAAGAGCTACGCCGCCGGGAAATCGCGATCGAGGACCGCGAGGCGGCGATCTTCGCGCGGCAAAAAGAGCTCGTCTCGCGCGACGAATCGCAAGCCGCGCTCGTCAAGCTGCAAAAACACCTGGAGCAGCGCGAGGAAGTCCACGCCCAACATGAGAGCGAGCTCAAGCGCGCCCGCGGCGAAGTGGCCCGGCTGCTTGCCGCCGCCGCTAGTCGCGTGGCGCCGGAACAACTCGATCAGCGGCTCAAACGGCTCGAAGAAGCGGAATCGCTCCTCACCGCCGAACAGGCCGATCTCAAGCAAGCCCGCCAGCTTTTTCAAGAAGAACAAGCCGCCTCGCGCGACGAGATCGCGGTCGAGCGCCAGCGATTGGTCGACGAGCGTTTCGCCCAACTGCAAGAGGTCGAAACCAAGAAGGCCGCGCTCAAACGCCGCCGCGACGAGCTCGACCATCGCCGCCAAGCCATCAAGCAGCTTCGGGCCGAAGTGGCCCATGCCCAGCGCGAGACGCTCGAAATGCGGCTGGCGACCGAAGAACTTTGGTCGCGGCTCTCGGGCGCCATGGCCCCCGCCGCGCTCACCCAGTCGCTTGGCCAACTGCGAATGAAACTCGCTGAGCAAACTCGCGTGGCCCAAGCCGAACTCAATGACCAGCGCGACGAACAACACGCCTTGGCGACCCGGCTGGCCGAACAACAAACCAAGCTTTCGCGCAACCGGGCGGAATTTCAAAGCTGGATGAACAACCGCGCCCGCGAACTCGACGAACAGGCCCGCAGCCTTGCCGCCCGGCGCGAGGAGCTCGACATGCACTCGGCGGCGGTGAAGCGAATGACGATCGAGCACAACGAAGAGCGACGCGCCTATCAACAAGAAATTCGCCGCTTGCTTCGCGATCTGAGACGCTACGAAGCGGTGGCCGCCTGATTCTCTCCCCCCGAGGCCCCTCCGCATCGGGGGGAACACCTGGTTGAGCATTTCGCCAGCGAACGCTATCCTGATGGGCTTGACCCTCATTGTTTCTCAAGGGAGGCGCGCGGCATGGGCCAGTTCGACGGCCAAAAGGGCCTGATTCTCGGTGTCGCCAACGATCACTCGCTGGCCTGGGCCATCGCCAAACAAGTGATGAGCGAAGGCGCTATCTGCGGCTTTTCGCACCTACCCGACCGTGCCGACGACGAGCGACAGCGCAATCGCCGCCGGGTCGCGCTGTTGACCGACGCCACGCCCTCGGCCACGTTTCTGGCCCCGATGGACGTGTCGAAAGACGAGGATATTCGCGCGGTCATGGACCGGACGGCCAGCGAATTCGGCAAAATCGATTTTCTCGTGCATTCGATCGCCCATGCCTCGCTCGACGATCTCAAGCGCGACACCGTCGAGACGAGTCGCGAGGGGTTTAAGATGGCGATGGAAATTAGCGTCTACAGCCTCTTGGCCGTGACCAACGCCGCCCGGCCGATTTTGAACGATGGCGCCTCGGTGCTCACGCTCACCTACTTCGGCGGCGAAAAAGCGGTGCCGGGCTACAATGTGATGGGCATTTGCAAAGCGGCGCTCGACGCGTCGGTGAAGTATCTGGCGTTTGACATGGGGCCGCGCGGCATCCGGGTCAACGCCGTGAGCGCCGGCCCGGTGCGCACCTTGGCCGGCCGCGGCGCCGGGGTCGACGACATGCTCGACCTCTATGCCCAAATGGCGCCCCTGGGCCGCAACATCACCCACGAGGAAGTCGGCCATTCAGGAGCGTTTCTGCTCTCGAAGCGCGCCACCGGCATCACCGGCGAAATCCTGCATGTCGACTGCGGCTACAATGTGATGGGCTCGCCCGGCCGCCTGCTCGACGCCTATAAAAAAGCGTAGCCATTAAATCGCAGCCATTTTTTCGCACGCTTTCGCCGCGCCTCGCGCCCGCTCCGACCCGCGGGACTTAGTGGTCGCTCCGCGCATGCCGCTGGTTGGAATGGCGCGGGTGGAAACGACGATTCGGGGCTCGCGCACTTCGTCGAAAATTCGGGTCATGGCCATTGTGCCAGATCGCCCGATGGCGCCGTTCGCGAAATACCGGCGATGCCGCCCGCGGCCGGCGCGCTTCGGGGCGCCGCGGCATTTTTCGCTCGGGCGCCGACCGGACGCACCGAATTCGCGGCGGCGCCGACGACGATGAAAAGCCCAGCGGTCCACGGGCCGTTTTCGTCGACCCTCGGCAAGCCGCCTTGCCGGGCTCGACCTCACGGCGCCGGATGCGCCGTTTGAAGCGAAGAGGTCGTTTGCGGTTTCAAGGATGATCGCCATGCGAAGTCTGTTTCTTTTCATCGTGGTCGCGTTGTCGCAGGCCGGCTGCGCGAGCTTCGATGACTGGAACTACGATTGCGTCAACTCTTGCCGCAGCCGCATGGCTTGGTATTCGGCCGATTACGATCGCCACGCGATCCCCTGCTTCCACGACTTCGGCGCCGGCTGGCGGCAAGGCTTCTACGATGTGAGCCACGGCCGTCGTGGCCGAGGCGCCGGCGGTTCCCCCCAAGGAATATTGGTCGGCCAGTTATCAAACGCCGGAAGGCGCCGCCGCGATCAATGCCTGGTATCAGGGATACCAAGAAGGCGCCGTCGCCGCCGACCACGAAGGCTATGGCGCCTATGCGCCGCTCCACGGTTCGGGCGCCGGAATAACCCCGCCCGTGGACATCGCCCCCGAGGGCTCGATCGCGCCGGCCGGAGCGCTTCCCGGGTCGGGCCTCGAAACGATTCCACCCCCGCCGCTGGATGGCGAGCGACCGGCGGTCGGCCGCGCCGCGGCCAGGCCAGGCGCGGCGCTGGCGACTCGCCGCGCTCCAGGCTCGCCTTTCGCAAGCGTCGCTCGTGGATCGAATCCCGCGACCGGCACGAGCTTCTTTGCCAACGGGCAATCTCGCAAACCACGAAGCTCCCCGGCGCCGGCGCCCGCCACCGGCGCCGAGTCGATCGCGAGTTTGCCGCCCGTGACGGACGCCGCCCCCGGCACGCGCGTTCGTTAACAGCCTGCTGAATACTTCAAAAGGCTACGAATGCCGCGATGGCATTTTCGTCGCTCGGCGCATAGAATCGCACGCGGACCCGCGCGGCCACGCTCGACCGTCGATCGAGCCTTTCTGGAGCCTTCGCCCACGGGCTCGGGGCCGACGCGTATTCTGCCCGTGTTTTTTCCGTGTGGGTCCGCGTGGCTCTCGTCGGCCGGCGCCCGCGATCCGATGCTGGGAGCTTTCGATGCCTGTGTGGTTGCGCAATAGTTTTCATCCGGTGGTGGCCTGGGACGAATTGGCGGTGCGCTTGACGGCGGCCTTGCTGCTGGGCTTGGTGATTGTCGGCATTTATCGACACACGCGGCTGCAGGCCAATGTGACGGCCTCGTTTCCGGCCACGCTCGTCTTGCTCACCGTGCTGATCGCCATGGTCACGCAAGTGGTGGGCGATAACACGGCTCGCGCGTTCAGCTTGGTGGGCGTGCTCTCGATCGTGCGATTCCGCACCGCGGTGCGCGATTCGAAGGACACCGCGTTTGTCGTGTTCTGCGTCGTGGTGGGCATGGCGATCGGGGCCGGCCAAGCGACCGTCGCGCTCTTGGGCATGGTGACGGTCGGCGGCGCGGCGGCTTTGTTTCGCGATCATCCGCACTCGCTCGAGGGCGGCGCCGGTTATGCCCGCCTGCGGATTCGCGCCACGGCGAGCGACACGATCGAATCATGCATCCTGGCGGCGCTCGAGAAACACACGGAACGCGTCGAGCGATTGAGCGTGGCGATCTTGCGCGGCGGCTCCTCGATCGAGCTCCGCTATCGAGTGCTGCTGGCTGGAGGAACCTCGGCCACCGAAGTGGTGATGGACCTCAATCGCATCGATCACGTCAAAGCCGTGCGTCTGCGCGGCGCGGTCGATGAGGAATGAGCATTTCGGGGCCGCGGCGAAATCGCGCTCGCGGCCAATAAATCGCCAGCGCCGGTGAAAATTTGGCCGCGCTCGACCGTCTCGAAAGGCTCCGCGCCTTCGTTTTGCCTCGTTTTTCTCGGCAAAAAGCGATATCGAGCTTCGCGGCACGACGGTTGCTTCCGCGTGTCCTTCTTCTCACGGGAATCCGTGTCGCCAAGCGCTTTCGCGGTGGTCCGGCCAGACGCGAACTCCTCGTGAAATGGCAAACCCACGGTTGTTCGGGGAGTCGAGATGCGGAGCGATCGCCACGGTTTCACATTGGTCGAGTTGTTGGTCGTGATCGCGATCATCGGAACACTCGTTAGCTTGCTGTTGCCCGCCGTGCAGTCTGCCCGCGAGTCGGCCCGCCGCGGCAGTTGCGTCAACAACCTGAAGCAACTCGTCCTCGCGTTTCACAATCACAGCGACGCGCGAAAGACCCTACCTCCGATTCGCATCACGACCGCCGGCATGCAACATGGCTGGATGGTGAACCTGTTGCCTTATGTCGAGGAACGGAATCTCGCGGCCCTCTACAATGCGAATCTCAATTTCTACGACCTGGGCAACCAACCGGCGGTGAATAACCTCTTGCCGATGAATTTATGTCCCAGCGTGCCGAGCGGCAGTCGCGCGATGGCCCTGTCGAATAGCGGCAATGTCGCCAGCGGGGGAACCGGCTATGTCACCGACTATGCCATGAACCATTTGCTCAATAGCACCAACGCGACCGCCGTGGGCGAGACATGCGGCTCGAGTTGTCATCCGGTGTTATACGCGGGCGACGAAGACAATCTGCCCCATTATCTCAAATGGGTGACCGACGGACTGTCGCGCACCACATTGATTCTCGAGCAGGCCGGCCGGCCCAACTACTACATCGCCGGCATGCTGCAATCAAGCAACACGGGCCTGACCGACTACGCTTGGTGGGGCCCTTGGGCCGGCTATGGACACTTCACCTATCAGGGTTACGCGGCCGACAATGTGTCGGTCGGCACGACCTGCGCCATCAACTGCAACAATGGCCAAGGGATCTATAGCTTCCATCCGTCGGTCGCCAACGCGGGTTTTTGCGATGGCAGCGTGCGGGCAATCGCCGACGATATTTCCGTGGCCACGTTGTTTCCCTTCTTGACGCGTGATTCGGCCGACACGATTTCGGCCGATTTACTGTCTTATTAAACCCGACTTCAAAGGACGATGGTGTCGCCACAATTTTCACCACGACTTTCGCGGTTCGCGGTGGTCGTCGGACTGCTGATGCTTGCTTCCGGATGCGGCGCCAAAAGCCGGCCGCGCGACCCGGTGTTTCCGGTTTCAGGCAAATTGCTCGTCGATGGCCATCCGCCGGCGAAGGCTCGGATTTTCTTTCATCCCGAGACCTATTCGGCGACTCGGCGAGAAAGTTCCTTCGCGCTGGTCGGACCCGATGGCGTGTTTCATGCGCAAACGTATGCCGTCGACGATGGCTTGGCCGCCGGCGCCTATGACGTGACCGTGGTTTGGCCGACATTCAGGGTGGTCGACGGCGAGGAAGTCGCGGGCGCCGATCAGCTCGGCGGTCGATTCATCGACCGCGCGAACCCCGTGGCGCGAGTGATCGTGACGGACGGGCCGGTCGAGATGCCGCCCATCGACTTGCAATTGCGTTCGACATATTGAAGAAAGTAAAGCGATGACTCCCACGCTGCATGATTCGGCGCCCGAGGCGACCCGGCTCGAGCCCCACGCGCAGCCGCCCCCGCGCCTCTTCGGCTCGAAGGCGTCACGAAGCGGTTTTATCAAGGCAACGCGCCGGTCGATGCGCTGCGGAGCTTGTCGCTCTCGATCGAGAGCGGCGAATTCGTGGCGGTGATGGGCGCCAGCGGCTCGGGGAAGAGCACGCTGCTCCATGTGGCCGCCGGATTGACTCGCCCGACGGAAGGCCGGGTTCTGATCGACGGAACCGATCTCGCCACGCTGAGCGACCGCGATCTCACGTACTTTCGACGGCGGCGGATCGGCTTGGTGTTTCAGGCATTCAATCTTATTCCCACGCTGACCGCCGAGGAAAACATCTTGCTGCCGCTCGTGACCGATGGCCGCGAGCGCGTGGTCGAGGAGCAACTGCGCGAGCTTCTCGATCAACTTGGCATCGCGACGCGCCGTCGGCATCGGCCCGATGCGCTTAGCGGCGGCGAGCAGCAGCGCGTGGCGATCGCCCGCGCCTTGATTACCGAGCCCGCGCTGATCTTGGCCGACGAGCCGACAGGCAGCCTCGATTCGATCACCGGTCAAACGATTTGTCGCACCCTGCGCGAATTGTGCGAAGCCGCGAAGCGCACCATCGTGGTGGTGACGCACGAACCGGCGGTGGCGCTCTGGGCTCGGCGCGTGATCGTGATGAAAGACGGCCAAATGCTCACCGATTTCTTGACTCGCGATTTCTCGGACATCCAGTCGTTGGCGGCCCACTATCAGCAAGTCGTCAACGCGCCGGCCGCGTGACGCATCGCCACGTCGTCCCCCCTCTCGCTAACCGACGAGCCACTTCCATGACCGCGGCCGAAATCAAATTGATCGTTCGACTGGTGGCGGCGCATGCGCGGCGCCATCCGGGCCGCATTGTTCTCACGGCCCTCTCGACCATCGCCGCGGCATGTATCGTGGTGTGGGTTGTCAGTGGTTACGACGCGATCATGGGCCAGTTCGGCGGTTTTTCCGAAGGCTACATGGGGCGCTACGATCTCTTCGTGCTCCCAGCGCCAAGCGAGGGCATGGGCGGCCTCGGCCGGCGCGAGACGCCGTCGATCTCGAGCGCGCTCGCCGATTCATTGCGCCACGATCCGGCCGTGGCCACGGTCGACGCCATGTTCGAGACCCGCGCACGCGCGCCGCGGCGCGACCAGCCAAGCCGAACCGGGGCCCGACGACCGAGCCATGGCCGCCCCGCGCCGCGAAAACGCGCCCGAAGAGTCGGAGTCGCCCGCCCCGCGGCCGGCCTCGGGCCCGCGATTCATGGGCGGCATGTCACAGCTCAAGGCCCAAAGCCGTACGCCGGTGCTGGTCGGCTCGAACGCCGCCGAAGCGCCCTATCGAGTGCTCGAAGGCGCTTGGTATGACCCGAACCACTCCGAACGGGCCGAGGCCGCCATTACCCATGACTCGGCCAAGGCGCTCGGCGTGGGCCTGGGAGACGAAGTGCTTGTCTCGGGCGGTCGCGATTCATCTCCGACCAAGCTGCGAATCGGGGCAATTCTCGAGCAGCCGGCGCGATTGCCGCCGCCCAAATTCATGGTGGGCCTGCCGCCCTCGCGCGACGCGGCGCTTCGCGGCGGGCCACCAGGCAATGCGGTCTTCGTGCCCATGGTCGTGGCCGAACAATGCGCCGGCTCCCCGGCTCGCATCAGCAACCTGGGCATTACGCTTAAGAGCGGCATGAAGGTGGATGATTTTCTGGCCGCTTGGGCGCCAAAGCTGGCCCAGGCCACGCCTCCGCTCGAAGCGCGCACTCACGACACGGTGAGCACCGAGGCCGACAACAGCACCAGCCTGGCCGGGGTACGCGCCAGGCTTATTCCGCGCTTGGCATCTCGTTGCTCGCGGCGCTGTTTATTATCTTCACCACCTTGAGCATGGGGGTGCATGAACGCATTCGCCAGTTCGCCGTGCTGCGCGGTGGCGCTGCACCAAGTGGCAGGTGGCGCTGATGGTCGTGCTCGAAAGCCTACTCCTGGGGTTGATCGGCTGGGGTGGCGGGCTGCTGGCCGGCTGGGGATTGCTTTCGGCCGTGGCGAAACTCCGCCCGCAAGCGGTCGCCGACGGCGCCACGCTGGGAATCGGCTGCATCGTGCTCTCGGGCGTTTGCGCGGTGGGCGGAGCGCTGGCCGCTTCGATCTTGCCCGCTTGGCGCGCGACGAGCGTGAGTCCCCTCGACGCCATGGCGCCGCGAAGTCGCGCCATGACCGCGCGGCTTTCGTGGAAACTCACCGCCACGGGTTTGCTGCTGATCGCCGTCAATCCGCTGGTGGTGTTTGTTTTGCCGATGCGCGACACCGCTCGCTATGGAATATCCGCCGCGCTAGGCTGCACGGCGATGGCCGTGGGCTTCGTGCTCCTCGCGCCGGCGGCGGTTGTGTTGACCGAGAAATTTCTCGCGCCCGGGGTGGCGAGGCTTTTGGCGCTGCATCCCCGGCTGCTGGCGACGCAATTGAGTTCGAATATGTGGCGCACGGTGGGAACCACGATCGCGCTCACGCTCGGGCTCGGGCTGTTCGTGGCGATGGAAACCTGGGGCTACTCGATGCTCGGTCCTTTCACGCCCGGCGATTGGACTCCCGACCTGATCGTATCGATCGGTCCGGCGGGCGTGGCCGACGACGAGATCGCGGCGGTGCGCCATGTGAAGGGAATCCGCGCCGATCAATGCCTGCCCCTGGCGGTGAAGCAAGTGAAGTTCGCCACCGATATTCTGGGCTTCAAGATCCGCCCTTCCGCCACCCGGCAAGATAGCTGTGTCATGGTGGGCGTTGATCCCGAGGTCGCCTTTGGGGGCGCCCGGCCGATGTTTGACTTCCAATTTGTCGAAGGTTCGCGCCCTGATGCGCTCGCCAAGCTAAAGCAAAACGGGCGATATTGCCTAGTGCCCGATCATTTTGCGCGCAACTCGGGCCTGGGCGTGGGAGGCAAATTCGCGGTGCTGCCGCCGGGCCATGCCGATCATCCGCTGGAATATGAAATCGCCGGCGTGGTGTCGATGCCCGGCTGGCACTGGATGTCGAAGATGGGTTTCCGGCGCGGCCGGGCGGCGGGGCTGATGTTTTCGCCCCATGAGACCGTGCGAAAGGATTTCGGAACCGGCCGCGCGACCCTGTTTTGGGTGAACCTGGATGGCCGGGCCACGGAAAGCGAAATCAAAGCCGCGCTCGAGCCGATTGCGCTGCGCAACTACGACGCCTCGCTCGCGGCCGATCTCCGCGACGAGCGCCCTGAAATGGGCGCCGGACCCTTGGGCGACCCCGGCCGCGCTGGCCGGCGCGGTGGTCGCTCCGCGGAAACGAGCGTCACGCTTCGCTCGGCCGAGGGCGTTCGCGCGGAAATCCGCTCGCGGGCCGACAACATCATCTGGGAACTCGGCAAGCTGCCGCTGGTGACGATCGCCGTCACCTCGCTGGGGGTGGTCAATACCGTGTTGTCCTCGATTCGCGCACGGCGCCGGGACCTGGGCGTGCTGCGGTCGATGGGCCTCACGCGTTTTGCCCTGTTTCGCTTGATCCTGGCCGAAGTTTTGTTGATCGGCATCGTGGCCTGCGCGCTGAGTTTGGCCTTTGGCGCCTTGGCCGGATATTGCGGCGCCGGCGTCACTCGCTATGTCAACATCCGCGGCGGCCAATACACGCCGCTCGTTATTCCCTGGGCCAAGCTGGTCGTGGGTTTCGCGCTCACCCTCGGCTTGAGCCTGCTGGCCGCCCTTTGGCCGGCGGCCGCAACCGGTCGGGCCGAACCGCTGCGCTTGCTGCAAGCCGGCCGAACCTCCTCCTGAGGCACGAGCCGCGACGAGCTTTGCTCGGCGCTTGGCGAGGTTGAATAATGCCACGAGCGCATTTTTCAACCGGCTGTTAGGCCCCGAAACGACTGTTCCGCCGAGCGACTAGCGCGGTCGTGGCGGTTGTGCCGGCTCGGCAAAATCGTTCGATTCGGCTTCGCGGGCGGCCGGGTGTCGTGCGCGACGCGGGCGCAAATGTACAATAAAGGCATGCCGACGCCGTGGTTGCGGCGCGGCGGTTTTTATTTCATTGCTTGGCGCTCGCGCCCTCGGCGCCGCCGCCGGTTTCTCGCTCGGACCATCGATGAATTCATTTGCAGGCAGAGTTTGGCTTTGGAGCGTGCTCTCGGCACTGCTCGCCGCGCCGCTGTCTGCCCAAGATTGGACGCAGTGGCGGGGGCCCAATCGCGATGGCGTCGTCGCCGGACTCCGCTTGCCCGAGCCGCTGCCCGAGCAACTTTATTTCCGCTGGGAGCTCGAAGTCGGGCTGGGCAGCGCCTCGCCGCTCGTGATCGGCAATCGGGCGTTTGTCTTTACGCGAAGCGGCGAGGAAGAAACCCTCGTGGCTGTCGATCTGGCCAGCGGCAAGGAACTCTGGCGCGTGGGCTACGCGGCGCCTATTCCCGCGGGAATGAATCCGGGACGCGACGCCGGACCGCGCTCGACGCCGGTGTATGTCGATGGCCGGGTCATCACCCTGGGCGTCGGCGGCATGCTGTCTTGCTGGGACACCAAAACCCGGCGGCGGCTTTGGAACGACAACTTCGCGAAACAGTTCGAGCGCGCCGCTCCGCCCAACGGCGCGGCCATGTCGCCCCTGATCGATGGCGAACGCGTGATCGCGCACCTGGGCGGCGTCGGCGCAGGCGCGCTCTTGGCCTGCGATAGCAAGACCGGCGCGATCGCGTGGTCGGCCGTCGGCGAGGGACCGAGCGGAGCGTCGCCCATCTTGGCCACGCTTTCCGGAGTGCGGCAGGTGATCTCGCTTGGTCAGACATCGGCCATCGGCGTCGAGGCCGGCTCGGGCAAACGGCTCTGGAAAATCCCCTACACGACCGAAGCCGATCAAAACAGCGTCACGCCGGTGCTCGACGAAGACTCCGTGATCTTCGGCGGCTACAACCGCGGACTCGAACGTTACCGCATCGAACAACAAGGCGACGAATGGCGGACGGATAAAATCTGGGAAAATAAGGAAGTGTCGCCCCAATATGCATCGCCGGTCGCGAGCGGCGAACGCATGTTCGGTTATTCGCATCGTCAAAAAGGCCAATACTTCGCCCTCGACATGACCGCCGGCCAAACCCTCTGGACCGGCGATGGCAAACAGGCCGAAAGCGCCTCGCTCACCCTGGCCGGCGGCTATCTGTGGGCCCTCAGCACTCGCGGCGAACTGATTGTGGTTCGCGAGAGCGAAAAGCAGTTTCAGCCGGCGGCTCGCTATCTGGTGGCGCCCAGCCCGGTGTGGGCGGCGCCGGTGCTGCTGACTCAGGGAGTGCTCGTGAAAAGCGAAACCCAACTGCGCTTCTGGACCTTCGAGGGACCTCCAAAACCCGGGCCGTGACGGCGGAATCGCGAGCCCGGCGGAATTTTGGGGGCGAAGCTTACCGATTCGCAAGAACCCGCGGAAAAAAGCTTCGCATGCGTCTCGCGGCCGTTATACTTGAGGCAGGGAGAAGCCACGCCATGCACCGATCTTCGCCGATTGAAGCGTCTCGCCGGCCGATCGGCGTGGCTGCGCGCTTATCGCTCCGGGGAGCGCTCGCCATCGCGGTGTTTCTCTTGGCGCCCGCGGCTCGCGGTGAAATCTTCGTGCTCAAGAGCGAGGGTCAAGTTCGCGGCGAGCTCGTCAACCCCGATCAGGCGCCTCGCAAGACCTACGAGGTGCGCACTCCCGGCGGTGGCCGCATCACGCTCGACGCCAATCAGGTCGAGAAGCGCATGGCGCAGTCGCCCGCCGAACTGGAATACGACCGGCTCAAGCTCGCCGCGCCCGACACGGTCGATGGCCAATGGCAGATGTCGGAATGGTGCCGCGACCACAATCTGCTCACGCAGCGCAAGACACATCTCGAACGGATCATCGAGATGGAGCCCGACCACAAGCGAGCGCGGATGCTGCTCGGTTATGTGCATTTGCATGGCCAGTGGACCACGCAGGAAGAAGACCGCATTCGCAACGGTTATGTGAAATACAAAGGCGCTTGGAAGCTGCCGCAGGAAATCGCCCTGATCGAAGACAAACATAAGGAAGACCTCGCCCAGCGCGAGTGGTTCCAGAAATTGAAGCGGTGGCGCGAATGGCTGGGCACGAATCGGGCCGACATGGCTCGCTCGAATATCGCCGCGATCGACGATCCCTACGCCACGAAAGCCCTGGCGGCGTATTTGAACGACGAAGTGGATCGCGATGTCAAGACGATGTATATCGACGCGCTCGCCAAGGTCAACACGCCCGACTCGCTTTCGACGCTCGCCCGCTCGGCGATCTGGGACGACGACGAGGAGATTCGGCTGGTGTGCGTCGACCGCGTGGCGCGGAAGAACTATAAGCCCGCGGTGGGCGTGTTCGTGCAGGCGCTCAAGAATGCGGACAACGGCATTATAAACCGCGCCGGCGTGGCGCTCGGGCAGATGAAAGACCCTTCCACGATCGGCCCGCTGATCGACGCCGTGGTGACCTCGCACAAATTCGAATACGTCGCTGGAAATCCCGGCCAAACGACCGCCACTTTTCCCACGGGCGGCAATTCCGGCGGCCTCGGCGGCATGAGCTTCGGCTCGCCGCCGGTGATTAAGGAAGTGCGGCAAATCTCGAATCCAGCCGTGCTCACGGCGCTCGTCTCGATCACGGGCATCGACCTTGGCTACAATCCGCAAGCCTGGAAGTATTGGCTTGCCGGTCAAAAGAAAACGACCACTCTCGACGCCCGGCGCGATTAATGCACGCATTTGCTTTCTGTCTCGCCGCGCTGCCGCTGGCGATCTACCTCGTGGCGCTGGGAGCGATCAATCTCGGGCGCCGGCCGCGGCTCGTCGGCGGGGTGCGCGATCGCGTGGCGCGGGCCCTGGCGATCTCGGGCTTCGCGATCGTGGGGCCGATCAACTTGTTTCTTCCGCGGATGGGGCTGGTGCGATTCGGCGCCTGGGTTTGGCTCCTGCTGCTGGCGCTCTATGGACTCAGTGTCGGCCTCTGGATTCTGATATCGCCGCCGCGGCTGGTGATCTACAACTGCGACTCCCGGCGGTTCCGCTCGCTGCTGGCCCAATGCGCGAGCGAGCTCGACCCCGACTGCCGCTGGGCGGGCGACTGCCTGGCAATGCCCACGCTGGGAGTGCAACTGCGCTACGAAGAGCTCACGATGATGCGAAACGTGTCGCTGGTTTCGGTGGGCGACGCGCAAGATCACCGCGGCTGGCGGCAGCTTCGCCAAGCGCTCCAAGGCTCGCTCGCCGATTGGCGCGAGCCGCGCAATCCGGCCGGTCTCACTCTGCTCGGCGCCGGCCTGATCGTGCTGGGCATGGTGATCTACCGTTCGCTCGACGAGCCGCAGGCCATCGCCCAAGGTTTCTTCAATCTGCTGCGACTGTGAGCCAAAAGTCGGATGTCGACGGCGGTCGAGCAATCATGAGCCCGTTTACTCGGCAAGGCCCATTGCGCGTTTGGTATTTGATCCTGGCTTTGCACGCGATTGCCGCCGCTGGCTGGTGGTGGATCATGCCGGGCGGTTTTCCGCATGCGAACCGTCGGTTTTGGATCAACGAAGCGGTTTCGCCAGCCGTGGCGGTTCTTTGCCTCGGCGTGTCGATCTCGCTTCTCGCGCCGTGGCGGGGGCGCGTGGCCGCGGCGTCTTTGCTCGTGGCGGCGCCGGTCGCTTGGACCGTGGCTCTGGTGACGAGCTGTGGTTTGTTTCCCGAGAGCTGCCCGCGCTTTGGGTTGCCCGTGGCCGGGGCAGTCGTCGCGACTTGGCTAGCCTACTGGCCGCTTCGCTCGATGTGGCGAAACAGGTCGGTCTGGGCAGCCATGTTGCTGGGCGCTGCATTGGGCGCCTTTGTTCCCTGGTCGCAACGCGCGCCGGATGCCGCAACCCTGCCGGCCGACTGCTCAATGCCAGCCGAGGCCGCGGCGAGCGCGGGGCGGCAATTACCGCCACTGGTGAAACTGTCCGGCGGCGCGAGCCTCGTGACCAGCGATGGTTCGGTGGTCGCGCATCGCGGACGCATCACGCTTGATGTTCGACCGCTCTTGACGTTTGCCGGCACATCACCCGACCGCTGCTGGACGCTGTTTGCTCCTTCGGCCGACCGGCGCCAGGCCGAACGGCGCTGCGTCGGCTTCGCATCATCCGACACTCGAGTTCAATGCGACTATGCATGCCGCCTCGCTAGGCAGTCGCTCGTGGTAGAGACCGGCGCGGGAGCGAGCATCGCGATCACCGGCTATTCACGTCTCGGGGCGCCAGTCTACTCGCATTTGAATACTTACTGCGAATTGGTCGTGCGAGGCCATCGGCGGCTCTCGATCCGGTTTTCGCCCTGTTCCCGCCGAATCACGGTCGAGCCTTCGGATTATCCGGTGGGCCGGCCCGCGAGATTCGCCTATCTATCGGCGGCGGGCGGTTTTCAGGTTGTCGAAGCGCGGTCAGGTGAGAAAGGGCCGTTTCATGCACTCGACTCGGGAACGCTGGCGCGATCCGAGCCTCTGGAGATCGTGTTCTTCGACGAAGACCAAGCCGTGGCCAAGCTGTCGCTCGACGATTGGGCGCGTCAGGCGAGCACGCAACTTTCGCCCACGGCCGGCTGGGGCGCCGCGGAGAATGCGATCGAGTTTTCGCGCTCGGGCGACGCGCTCGACGCGCCGGCCATGCTTTGGATTTCACTGGCCGCCACATCCGTGGGCCGCGGATGGGACACCGTCGGACATGCCGCCGGCGTGTATCGCAATGTGATGCGACTCGAAATGCTCGACCCGGATTCGCCGAACTAATGCAAAAAACGTCCGGCAGTGGCCGCGGCTCGCTGGCGAGCACGCGCCACTGCCGGACAACTTGGTTTGACTCGGCAAGTGGGCGCCTATTCCAAATGCCGGGGCAAATACACCTCGCTCAGCCAGCGGTCCCATTGGGGTCCAAAGTCGCCGCGCGAGCCGGTCATTTCGAAGGCGAATTCACGGAGGGTTCGGGCGATTGGCGGCATTCGGGCCCGCGCGCCAATCGCCGCGCCGCGCTACGCGCTCTCCGCCTCGTAGCCGCTAGAGCTTCGCGACCCCTGGGCGCGGCGTCGCCGCGCGTCGGTTTGGTTTTCATCGAGATCGTGGTCCTCCTCTTGGTCTTGGGGCGATGGATCGTCGGTTTCGTCTTCCCAATCCGCCTCGAGCTCGCTCGCGTCGTGGGACTCGTGGTCGGCCTCGTCGCGCTCGAGCGCCTCATCGACATCATCTTCCGCCGGGTCGTCGTTCGATTCGTCCGCGAAGTCGGCTTCTTGTTCGGCCTCGTCCGCAATCCATTCCTCCGGTTCCTCGGTTGCCTCTTGCCGATCGCTGATCGACACCACATTCTGCCCGCGCCGCTTCGCGGAGCGCGCCGGGGTCTCGGGGGCGCTGTCGCGATCGGATGCTTCGGACCGCTTGGGCGGTTTCGGCTTCTCGCCGCCCGCGGGTTTATTGAGCGCGAGCACCCGATTCTTGCGCGGCGGCTCGTCCGGGGGCGCGGCGGGCGGCTCGCTCGGAGCTTGGCCGTTCATCTGGGCCCATTGCTCGGGCGAGATGATGACCTCGCGCGCTTGGGAGCCGTTGTAATTGCCCACGATGCCGTCTTCGGCCATGAAGTCCACCAGCCGCGCTGCGCGGCCGTAGCCGATGCCCAAGGCGCTGCAAGAGCGAGACACTGCCTCGACCCTCGCGAATCACCACATCGACGGCGGCTTCGTACAATTCATCGCGATTCGGCAGCTTTCCGCCACTCGCGGCCCCTTCTTCGGCCGCCGGCGATTTGAGTTGCATCAACTCGCTGACGAATTGCGGCTCGGTCGGCGCCGACGAAATCGACCACGCGATTGATCTCGTCGTCGCTCACATACGTGCCCTGGCCGCGGAGCAATGTGCTCGTGCCCGGCCAAAGGAAGAGCATGTCGCCGTTGCCCAAGAGCTTGTCGGCGCCCATCTCGTCGAGCACCACGCGGCTATCGGTGCGGCTGGCCACTTGAAACGCGATGCGGGCCGGAAGGTTCGACTTGATGAGGCCGGTGATCACATCGACCGTCGGCTTCTGCGTGGCAAGCACGAGGTGGATGCCCACGGCGCGGCTCTTTTGCGCCAAGCGAATAATATGTTGCTCGACCTCCTTGGCCGCGGTCATCATCAGGTCGGCCATTTCGTCGGCCACGATCACGATGAACGGCAGATAGGTCGGAATATTCTTGCGATCCTCGTCGGTCTCGGGCTGCAAGCGACTCCATCAACTCATCTTCGCCGAGTTGGTTGTAGACGCTGATATGCCGCACGCCCGCGCGGGCCAAAGCGCATAGCGCTCTTCCATCTTCTCGACCGCCCAGGCCAGAATCGCCTCGGCCTTTTTCATGTCGGTCACCACCGGATGCATCAAGTGCGGCAATGTCTTGTAAGGACTCAGTTCGACCATCTTGGGATCGATCATCAGCATCCGCACTTCATCGGGCCGGCGGCTCATGAGCATCGAGATGATGATCGAATTCAGGCACACGCTCTTGCCGGTGCCGGTGCGCCCGGCGATCAGCAAGTGCGGCAGCGTGGTGAGATCGACCACCATCGGTTTGCCCGACACATCCTTGCCCAAGAAGATCGGAATCCGCATCTTGCTGTTGGCGGCGTTGCTTTCCTCGATGACCTCGCGAATGCGCACGAGCTGCCGCTCGGCGTTGGGCACTTCGATGCCTACCGTGTTCTTGCCGGGAATCGGGGCCACGATCCGCACGCTGGGCACGCGGAGCGCGATCGCCAGATCGTCGGCCAGGCTCGTGATCTTCGAAAGCCGCAGGCCCGCTTCGAGCTCGACCTCGAATTGGGCGATGACCGGGCCGGTCTCGACCTCGACCACCTTCACTTTGAAACCGAAATCGAGAAACGTCTTCTCCAAAATCTTGGCTTTGCGGCGAACGTCTTTCTCGTGCTCGTCGTAGCAGACCACGTCGCCCGCGAGCAGCATGTCGATATTCGGCAGCTCATAGGAACGCACGTCGGCCGAGCGGCTGGCGGCGTCGAGCTCCTCCATCACTTCCTCGCGATCGTTCTTGCCGGGTGTTTTGATGCGCAGGCCCGACTTGGCCTTCTTGGCCGGGTTGTTCTTGGACGATGTCGACTCGGCCGACTCGAGGGCGTCGGCGCTTTCAGTCGCCGAGGCGGCGGCTTCGACCTCAAGGGCGGCGGCCTCGCCGTCGTCGATCGCCGCGGCGGCGTCGGGCGGGGAGCTTTCGGACGCGCTTTCGGTCGATGATGCTCCGGCGGCCTTCGGCGACGCGACGCGCGACAGATCGTCGCTCTTCGGCTTGCCGGCGATGCGCACATGGAGCCCAGCGCCGGTCACGGCGTCCGCCGCCGTGGTTTGACTGAATTCGGCTGGCGTGGCGGCGATCGAATCGCTCGCGGCGCCGGCGCTGTTCTTCCCACGGCGTGGGGCCAAACCGCGCCCGGCAATGCGCGCCGGCGCCCCCAGGCGCCGAGCACCAATCGCGCGAGGATGTAGTCGGTCGAGAGGAGCAACCCGCCGGCGAGCAGGCTCAAGGTAAGCAGGTACGCGCCGGCCCGGGCGAAGTGCAGTTCGAGAAGTCCGCAGCCGGCGGCGCCCAAGTAACCGCCCGGCCCGATCACCGGCCCGACAGACCAATTGGGCCCGGCGATGGCCACGAGCGTGTCGAAGCCCACCAAGGTAGCGCCCCAACCGGCGGCGCGGAGCCAAGGATCGCTAATCGCGCGCCTCGCAAGCAACAGCAGCGACACGAGTCCAATGGTTGCGGCCAAATAGTAAGCGCCGAGCCCGACCGCGTTGAGAAGCAAGTCGGCGGCCAAGGCGCCGGCGCGGCCGCAGGCATTGGCAATGTGGCTCGCGGGCGGATAGACAAGGGTGCTGGGCGGATCGGCCGGGTCGTACGACGCCAGCGAGATGCCCAAGAACACGGCCCCGGCCGCAAGCGCCAAGGCGATCAGATCGAGTTTTCGACTACGCTCATTTAGCATGGCGGGCACATGTTGCTGAAGGCGGTTCGATTCGATCCGTCGCGGGCCGAGTGCGCCGCGAACCATGACCGAATCGGGCCTTCCATGCCCGCTGTCGGAGTCCCTCCGTCTTGCAACAGCAATGGTCGGCGCGCGGGGACCCTTCGGAGCAACTTCTCCGCCGGGAGCGGCGCCGCTTGCGCGACGGGCAACACCGGCGCGAAGCATCGACCTTGCCCGACGCGATTGCGCCGCATGGTTCGACTCCAAAATGGCCCGGCCCCGCGCTCGATTATTCCGCCGGTGGCGAATGTTCCCGCCGAACCGGCGCCGACCGGACCGCGCGCGAAAAAAGGCGCCGCCGGGAGCACAACGCCCGCGGCGACGCCTTTCCAATCAATCGAATCAATCGATCTCGAACGCACGGGTCGCGAGAGTCTCGCGAACCCGAGGATCGAGTCGTCACACGGTCGCCGCCAGCGATTGGCGGAGCGATTCCAACTGGCCGGCCGAGCCGAGCATCTTGTTTTTGTTGGTCACATATTCGGCGTAAGCGGCCATGAACGGCTTGCCCGGGGTGCGCGGATCGAAATCCTCGGGCTTGTCGCGGAAGATTTCGCGATACACGCCGCACCACACGAGCCGGCCATCGGTGTCGATATTCACTTTGGTCACGCCCAACTTGGCGGCCGGCAGATACTGCTCTTCTCGCACCCCGCTGGCCGCGCCGAGCTTGCCGCCGGCTTTGTTGATGCGGTCGACCCATTCCTTGGGCACGCTGCTCGAACCGTGCATCACGAGCGGAAAGCCAGGCAGCAGTTTCTGAATGGCCTCGATCCGGTCGAAGTGCAGACCCTGCGAGCCGGAGAATTTATACGCTCCATGCGAAGTGCCGATCGCCACGGCCAGCGAATCGCAGCCCGAGCGTTCGACGAACTCGACCGCCTGCTCGGGATCGGTCAGGCAAGCGTGCTCGGCCGACACATTGATGTCTTCTTCCACGCCGCCCAGCATGCCGAGCTCGGCTTCGACCGAGAGACCCTTTTCATGGGCCCGATCAACCACGCGGCGCGTGATGGCGATATTTTCATCGAAGGGATCGTGCGAGGCGTCGATCATGACCGACGAATAGAAGCCGCTGTCGATGCATTCGTAGCAGACTTCCTCGGTGCCGTGGTCGAGATGCACGGCGAAGATCGCGTCGGGGAACACATCCTCGGCCGCGCGGATCATGCCTTCGAGAAATCGCTTGTCGGTAAAGGCGCGGGCGCCGCGCGAGATTTGAATGATGAACGGAGCGCTTTTCTTGGGGTCGATCTTTTCCTCGTTCGAGTTCTTGAGCCCCAGGGCCCCGCGAAACAGGCCGACGGTCTGTTCGAGGTTGTTGATGTTGTAGGCGCCGACGGCGTATTTGCCGTACGCATGTTGAAACAGCTCTTTGGTCGTGACGATCATTGCTCGATGGTCTCCTCTTTTATGCCGGTTCGGTTGAATGCCCGGTTCGGTTGAATGCCAGCCCGTTTGGATTCCGGTCCACGAATATCCCGGTCCGGCCGCGCGGCGCCTGGTCGCGGCCAGCTCGTCGCGGCCAGCTCGTCGCGGCCAGCTCGTCGCGGCCAGCTCGTCGCGGCCAGCTCGTCGCGGCCAGCTCGTCGCGGCCAGCTCGTCGCGGCCAGCTCGTCGTGCATTTCCGCTCCCGCGGCGCCACGATTTCGGGCATTCTAACCCAGAAAGAAGCCCCTTGACCAGTGGTCGGAAAGGGCGGTGGACCGCCGGACGATCATTTGATCGCCGTCGCGGTAGTATGCGTCACTTCATCTTCATCCAGGTGATGCCAGCCACGATCGCGGCCAGCACCGGACCCAGCATCACGCCGGTGAACGTATATTCGAAAAGCGAGACGTAGGTGACTTCGAAAACCATCACGGTGAGATTAAACGCGAGAATCGTGTAATCGCGGCGCTTTTTCGCGGCTTCCTCGCGCGTCAGCTTGGGCTTGTCGGCCTTGGCGGCGGCTGGCTTGCCCGCGGTCTCCTTGGCCGGCGCGGCGCCGGCGCCCGACTGCATTTCCGCGGCCGCCAGTTCCTTGGAATAATGACGCGTGATCAGCGCGTTCACGCCTGGCGCCGTGCAGAGCACGGTGCGAACCGCCTTGCCGGTGCGCATGCGCAACTGTTCTTCCACGCCCGGATCGAGCGGATGCGGCGAGGCCACGAGAAGCTGGTTTTCGTCGAGCAGAATCGGCACGATCGAATACTGCCGCGCCATGACGGCTGGAATCTGCCGGGCCAAGGTTTCATCGAGCGGAACGTCAGCCACGTCCAGAAACGGCACGCCAATCGACTCGGCATAGGCCGCGATCACGACGTCGGGCGAAGCGGCCTTCTGCTGGATCAGGGCATCGTGAAGGTCGACTCCCACGACACGGGCAAACTGCTGGGCCTTGGCCAACTGCTCGGCCGTAATCGCGCCCTGGCCGAGCAGAATCTGCTCGAGCGTGCGTTGCTTGCCGTCGCTGGCCACGGCCCGGCCGAGCGAACGATCGTAGTCCTGCTTGCGCCGCGAGTCGGTCAGGCACATCACGGCCCGGGCCAATTCGCCGACCAGGGCTTCGGCCTGCTTGCCGAACTCGCCCGAGGCATGCTTGCGGGCCTGGGCACACAGCTTGCGGTAGTGGTCGCGAATCTTGGCCGTGTCGTCTTCGAAACGCTTCAGCCGCAGGAGCTGATAAAAATTCAGGGGCCGAGCCGTCTCTTGGACGCCGAGCCAGTCCCGGTACACGTCCAGCGTTTTCGTCATAATCGCCGCGCCGCTATGAGAATGAAGGGATTTTTTGAAACCGCCAAGGAGTCGGAGTTCAATAGCTTCCCTGCCCTCACTTACGTTTCGGGTTGTAATTGAAAAAGATCGCGTCGCCGTTTTTTAACTTAAAGCGTCGGCGATGCGAACGAGCGATCGTCCATCAAGCGAAGACGAGTTTCAGGAAGCGATTGAATTCCGGGTCCCAAGGAGTCGCCGCGTGGGCAAATCCATTGTGCTCGGTCGACTCCGAAAATGCGACCATCTCGAGGAATTTATCGAGCGCCGGCGCCTACTCTTCGATCGCTTCCTTGACAGGCTGGATGAAGTGCGGGGACTTCTGCGAGGTCGAGAGCTCGTTGGCTTTCTTTTCGGCCAGTTTTCGTTGGCTGTACTCAAAGAGCGCTACCCGCTTCATCGACTGATTGAACACGCCCCAAAACGCCTTCAACCGCACTTCCTTGGGGGTCTTGGCGCGGCTTTTGCGCTTGGCGGCCTTCTTTTTTACGACCTCGCCGCCATCCTTCTCGGCGGCCTCCGCGGCGTCGTTTTCAGCTCGCAGTTCTTTTCGATTCAATACCTTGCGACCCATGTTTCGAGTTCTTTCGCCAATTTTTCCGGGGAACAGTCAGCCCCACGTCGGGGGATACGATGTTTTAAGGACGAGAGGTCGAGTTGCCGCGGGGGGCCGCTTGGGGGCTTTCGCTCCATCGAAATTCCCCGCGCCGGAGGGGCAGCCCGACGCAAATCAATCGCCGGCTTGTTGTCGCGCGCAAAGTCGTAAAACTTCAGCACGAAAAACTTCCTCACGGGGCCGCGGCTTGGGCCGGCGCCCCATGAAGTTGAATATCATACTCGTTATATTGTGCTTCCGCTAGAACCGGCCGGACCGTCGCCCGCGGAGGAACGGGGCCGGCGAACGCCATCGGCCCGCCGAACAGCGCCCCGTCGCGCCTCGGGCCAGGATCGCCGGCGCGGCGGCCCAATCTCCCTCCAAGGATCGATCGCCCCGATGTCCACCACTCGCAAGCCGCCAGCCGCAAAACGCGCGGCATCCCCCGCTCCGACGAACCTGGGCAACGAATCGCCGCCGGAGCCCGACCTGAGCCGGGCCCTCGCCTTGGCGATGGAACTGATGGCGATTCCCGGCACGAGCGGGAGCGAGGCCGGCGTGGCCGATTATATTCGCCAAAAACTGATTGCCTCCGGGGCCGATCCCGCGGCGATCGTCGTCGACGACGCCACGCGGCGCACCCTGCTTAAAGGCGACACAAGTAATCTGATCTTCCAGCTTCCCGGATCGCCCGGGGCCGGGCCCGGCGGAGCGAAGCATTGGGCGACCGCTCCCCGGCGGCTCTTAATGGCCCACATGGACACGGTGCCGATCTGCGTCGGTTCGCAGCCCCGGCGCGAGGGCGAATTTATTGCGTCGGCCGATCCCAAAACCGGCCTCGGCGCCGACGATCGGGCCGGCGTGGCGGTGGTGCTCTCGGCGGCGCTTGAAATCCTCGAGCGCGGCCTGCCCCATCCGCCGCTCACTTTCTTTTGGCCTGTGCAAGAAGAGATCGGCCTGCATGGCGCTCGCCATGTGCGCGTCAGCCGGCTGGGCAAGCCGCGACTGGCGTTTAACTGGGATGGCGGTCGCTCTGACAAGCTCACGATCGGCGCCACGGGAGGCTATCGGCTTAAGATCGAGATCACCGGCTTGGCCAGCCACGCGGGCAACGCTCCCGAAAAGGGAGTGAGCGCCATTGCCATCGCCGGACTCGCGATTGCCTCGCTGGTGGAAGACGGTTGGCATGGCGACATTCGCCGCGGCCGACAGCGCGGCACGAGCAATATCGGCGTTATCCAAGGCGGCGACGCCACGAATGTGGTGACCGAGCATGTGCATCTCCGGGCCGAAGCCCGTAGCCACGATCCCAAATTTCGCGCGAGGATCGTGCGGGCCATCGAACGCGCGTTTCAGCGGGCCGCCCGGCAGGTTCGCTCCTCGACCGGCAAGCGCGGGTCGGTCGCCATTGAAGGGCGGCTCGATTATGAATCGTTCAAACTGGCCGACGACGAACCGGCGGTGGTCGCGGCCTGGGCGGCGACCGAGTCGATCGGCGTCGCTCCGCATTTGGGCGTCACGAACGGCGGTCTCGACGCCAATTGGATGACGCTGCACGGAATTCCCACGGTGACGCTCGGCTGCGGCCAGGAGAATGTGCATACCACCAGCGAGCGACTCGATATCAAGGCGTTCGAGGCGGCGGCCCGAGTCGCGCTGCGGCTGGCGACCAGTCTGGAAGCGGGCTCTCGAAGCGGCGCATGAGGCTGGCGAGCATCGCCGCGCCGCGTTGCCCCGGCGGCTGGGGCGACCTACCATGATAAAGAGCGGCGCCCCGGGAGATTTTTTTCCATTCCGAATTCGCGCCGCCGGCAAACATTTTTCGACGATGCATCGCCATGCCGCTGCGCTCCATGTGGATTTTGGTCTCTTGCGTCGCCGTGTGCTACGCCTGCTATTGGAAGGCTGATCGCAATCCCTACGCCGGCTACTTGGCCGAAGCCTTCGAGGAGATCGACGAACATTACCTCGAACATGTCAACGACAAACAACTGTTCGACGCCGGCGTGCGAGCCATGGTCGAGCGACTTGACAGCTACTCGGGCTTCATCAGCCGCGACGAACGGGCGCGATTTCACCAATCGCTCGACCAGCGGTTCGGCGGCGTCGGACTCGAAGTCCGCCAAGACGCCGAAACCAAGCAATTGGTCGTCGCCACGCCCATGCTCGACACGCCCGCCTTTCGGGCCGGCCTGCGGGCAGGCGATGTGATCGTGGCGATCGATGGCCGCGCGCTGGAATCGATCGCTCCGAAAGACCGGCTCAAGACCGCGGTCGAGCTGCTGCAAGGCGTCGAGGGCAAGCCGGTCGAGCTTACCTACCAGCGACCCGGCGCGGCGGAACCGACCCGAGTCACGATGCACCGGGCGATCGTGCATGTGGACTCGGTGCGCGGCGACTCGCGCGGGGTCGACAATGCCTGGGATTTTTCGCTGGCGCATCATCGCGAGATCGGTTATTTGAGAATCGCGACCTTCGGCGAACACACGGTCGAGGAAGTGGCCGCCGCGCTGCGCTCGCTGCGCGACAAGAATTGCCGTGGGCTGATTCTCGACTTGCGCGACAATCGCGGCGGCCTGCTCCGCGCGGCGCCGGAGATTTGCGAAATGTTTCTTCCGCGCGGGGCGCCGATCGTCACCACGCGCGATCGCGGCGGCAAGATTCGCGAAAGCTTCGTCGCCGAGGGCGACGCCCCGTGGCTCGACGCGCCGCTGGTCGTGCTCGTCAACGGCGAGAGCGCGAGCGCCAGCGAGATCGTGGCCGCGGCGCTACAGGACAACCATCGGGCGACCGTGGTCGGCGATCGCACTTGGGGCAAAGGCACCGTGCAACATGTGATTCCGGTCGAGGGCGGCCAAAGTCGGCTGCGACTCACCACCTCGAGCTACTGGCGCCCAAGCGGAAAGAACATCCATCGCTTCGCCACGAGCAAAGTCGACGACTCTTGGGGAGTGCGACCCGACGCCGGCTGCGAAATCACGACGACGGCGGACGACGAAGCTCGCGAGTTCGAGCGCCGAAGAGCACGAGAAATCGTGTGGCCGCCGGGCGCCCGGCCCGCGGAGGCGATCACCGAACCGGAAGACGCGACCCACTTCGACCCGGCGGTGAAGAAAGCGGTCGCGGTGCTCGAGGGCGAGTGAGCCGCTCGAATCAGCAATTATCAAGGAGCACGCCAACATGCCACGCCTGTCGCGAATATCCGTTCAGAATTATCGCTGCTTGCGCCGCGTCGACTACGAGCCGCGCGAAATGAATGTATTGTTTGGACCCAATGGCGTTGGGAAAACCACGTTCCTCGACGCGCTCTGGTTTGTGCGCGACTGCGCAATTCTTGGAACCGAGGAGTCCGCGTCAATGCGCCATCATGGGATTGGCGCTCTCACGGACAATGCCGAACCGGGCGATGAACAGATCAGGATTACAATCGAAACCGAATCGGCGCTTTACCAGCTTACATTCGGCTTTTCCGCGGGTCGCATCGAGCCGTTCGTGGGCGAGCGGCTTTTCTCGAAGTCCCGGCAATTCAATGTTATTCAACGCTTGGTGGGGAGCATGCAGGCGATTTTTTGGCACGAGCAATTGGCCCAGGAAGTTACGATCAAATTGCGAGAACCCGAGCGGTTGTCGCTCAACAACTACCTGATGTTCGCCGATGTCGGAATCGAAGCGACCGACATTGATTTGCTGCTCCGCTCCTTGCATCTTTATGCCAGTCGGTCGGTGAATCTTTTTCAATTAAGACGTTTCGGCTCCGAGGCGAGCGTGCATACCTATCCTTGGGACCGCTGGCAAAATCTCTGGTCGGCGCTCCGCAATCTGCACGACAAACGCGCGTTCGACGACAGGTTCAACACGATCATCGACTTCATGCGAAAAGCATTTCCCGGCACATTCAAAGATCTCACATTCGAGCAAATCGGCGCGGATCGCGTCGGAGGCAGCTTCGTTGTGCGCGGTCACGCGGTACCGATCCAAGCGTCTGGCGTTTCCGATGGCCATTTGCAAATGCTTGGCCTGCTTACTTGCCTTTTCGGCGATACCGCGAATCGCTCGAGCCTGCTGCTCTTTGATGAACCGGAGACCTCGCTGCATCCGCACGCAATCGCCGTCTTCGCCGAAGCGGCGATTCGAGCGACCGCGAGAGCGCGAACGGCAAGTATTCATCGCCACGCATTCGCCCGTTCTCATCAGTCAATTCGACGCGGAGGATGTCGTGGTCGTCGACCGCGGGCGCGAACGCTCTTCCGTCTTGCAGCGGGCATCCGAGATGAATGCGATTCGAGGTTTGGTCGAGCAATACGCCTTGGGTTCGCTCTACATGGCCGAGCAGGTCGGGAGTCAAAATGGGGTCGAGGCCGCGGGCGTTGAAGAGGAATCGCCGCAATGACATTTGTGCGATTCGGTCTCATTGTGACCGGCCGCGGCGAGGCAAAGTTTCTGCCGCAGCTATTTCGCGCCTTGGCGGCAGCCGCGAATTGTACATTTCAGGTAATTCGCAAGTCGGAACAACTTCGCCCGATTACTTCGCCCCGTCGAAAGCTCAAGATGACAGGACGCGGGCAAAGAATTCCGACAATCGATGAAGAGCAATTTGGATTGCCGGCATTGGGGTTTCTGCGTAAACATGAGCATGCATATGTGCTTGTGATCGATGACCTCGAAAGAGCGAGTCGCGATCAAGTCGCCGACGTGTTTAGCCGCTACCGCGCGGGGCTTGACGCGGTGCTTGGAGGAGTCAACCTTTCAGATCGCGCGGCGGTTCATTTCCTCGTCAATATGCTCGAAGCCTATTACTTCGCCCACCCGGAGGCCGTGAATCGCGTTGCCCAGACCGCGATATTGCCGGGTCGCTTCGATGGCGATGTTGAATCCATCGCTCACCCCAAGAACCAACTCAAGAGAGCATGGAATGCCTTCGATGAAATCGAGCATGGCGAACGGGTTCTAGCCTCGCTCGATTTGGATACGGTTCTGGATCGGCCCGCGAATTGCTGTTTCCTCCGAACCCTTTTCGCTTGGTGCGTCGACCGTCTCATCGCGGACGGCGCGGCTTGGGATCCGACCGCGCTCGAGACCCGTTTTCAGCTTGCCACGGGCTGCAGGGCGAACGTTACGGAAGGGCAATAAGACATCGACACTCGCATGCTTCCGCACCCGTAAGCCAATCACCCGCGGGTCCATGCGTGGCGGGGCGCTGTCGCCAGCGAGCTCGTCGGCGAAAGCGGGGAGCGGCGGCGTTCCTCGCGAGCGAGGCTCCCATCGCTCGGCGGCGGGGCGATCACAAACGCTTCCGCCCGGCGCGGGTCAAACGAGGCGCTAAGCGCTTCCGCATGGCGCTCCAGGCGCCGGCTCGTGGTTGCCCGCGAGACGGTCGGGCGGCCAACGCCCTCGAACAGCGAAAGGATGTAAGGATCGGCGCCGGGAACCAATTGCTGGGCGGCGGGCAGGTAGTGAGTTCGGTAGGCGTTGGACATGAGGAGAGCTCCGCGGGAGATTTGATGATTCGAGTTCGATGGCCGCTGGTCACACCTGGTTCTCCGCTGGACGGCCACGCCGTCGGCGCCACTCGCAAGCGGCCGAGAACGACACAAGAAGAGGAGCAATCGCCGTGCCAATCACACGCGAAAGCCCGAATCGGCATCGCCTTTCTGTTACAACCCATTGACTAGCCATGAGTTGCCACGAACGACTTCCCGCGGTGGCGGCTCCAGCGAAGGATGCAAAATAGCGACCCACTTTGAAAATTCTTCCGTCAACGAACCAGCCGCGGCCTCGCAAGGTCCGCGAGCGCTGCTAGCGGCCCTTTGGCCCGGTTTCGAAAAAAATTCGGCCGGCGCTTTCTTGGCGATTTCAGCGGGGTTACGATTTCAAGCATCGTGCCCTTCTGCTGGGGGCAGCAGGGCGCCCACTTCAAAACTCTTTTTCGCATCAGGGAGACGATCACCATGAAGACGCGTCTGTTCTATGGACTCGTGCTATCAGCGGCGGCGCTCGCCGCGGCGCCCGCGATTCCTCGGTTGATTGCGGCCGACAACGCCACGGCCGCGCCCGACAAGGCCGCCAAGGGCAAAGGCCGGGGCGATGGTCCCCATGGCCGCTTGCCGCCGCACTATGCCGATCTGGTGAATGCCGAACAAAAGGCCAAGATCTACGCGATCCAGGCCGAGCATGAGCCGGAAATCCAAAAGCTCGAGACCGCGCTCAAGGAAGCCCGCGCCAAGCGCGACGCCGCCGTGGCCGCGGTGCTCACTCCGGCCCAGCAAGAGCAGCTTGCCAAGCTCGAAGCCGAAGGCAAAGCCAAGCGAAAAGGCAAGGCGATGGACGGCGATCAAAAACCTGCCGAGGGCGACAGCGCCAAGAAGAGCGAGAAAACGTCATAAGGCGCAAGGCCTCTCGCGCGCTCGCCCGAGCAAATCGCGGCGAGCACAAACCGATCGGCGACGGCTCACGAACACCCCGTGAGCCGCCGCCGAATTTTTTTTCGGTCGTTAATGTGCTTTCCCGTCATTCGGCGCCGATATCAGCGCCTTTTTCCGCCACCGAGCGCTTCATCATCAGCACCAGCGGCGCGAGCGCCAACATGACACACGCTCCCACCCAAAACACGTCGAAATACGAAAGCGACGATGCCTGCTCTTCGCGGAGCTCGCCCAGCGACGCGAGGGCCATGCGCGCGGCCCGAACCTGATCGCCCGTAAACTGATAGAAATACGCCTGACTTTGCGCGAGATAGGTTCGCGCCTCGGGGTTCAACGGATCGATAAACTCGCCGAGGCGTAGCGAGTGAAACTGATCGCGCCGCTCGTGCAAGGTTTGAGCCATCGATGTGCCGACGCTGCCGCCTTCGTTGCGCAGCAGGGCCAGCAGTCCCACGGCCGAGGCCCGCCAGTGCTTGGGCGTGTAAAGAAACGCGGCCACATTGATCGGCGCGAACATCATGCCCAGTCCCATGATGAGCACCACCCGCGGCCAAATCACAAACGTCGGGCTGATTTCCAGGTTCTGATAAGCCATCCAATAGTTGCCCGCCGCCGCGACCAGCAACCCGGACAGGATCAGCCATCGGGCGTCGACTCCGCGGCCAAGCAGCACGCCCACGACCAGGAGCATCGTGACCGAGCCGAAACCCGAGGGCGACATCACCAAGCCCGATGTGTAAGCATCGTAGCCAAACAGGCCTTGCAAGAGCCCGGGCAGCGAAGTGCTCGCGCCGTAGAGCACTCCATAAGCGCAAAAGATCGTCAGCCCACACACCGCGAAGTTCCGCTCGGCCAGCGGGCGAAAGTTAATGACCGGATCGGCGATGCGCAACTCGCGAAACAGAAGCAAGCCGACCGAAAACACAAGCAAGCCGGCGAGCGTCTGCACGCGCCAGGTGGGGTCGCCAAACCAATCCCACTGCTGGCCCTTGCTGAGCAGTACTTCCCAGCAGCAAATCGCAATCGCCAGCAGGCCGAGACCGATCGAGTCGAAATTCAGCGGCCGCTTTAGAAGCTCGGCTCGCTCCTGTTTGAGATACGCCGGGTCTTCGAGCAAGTAGTAACACGAAAAGAACGCGGCGCTGCCGATCGGCACATTGATATAGAAGATCCAGCGCCAATCGTAATTGTCCGTCAGGTAACCGCCCAGCGTGGGCCCGACCACGGGCGCCACCAAGGCCGCGAGCCCGAAGACAGTCATCGCAGCGCCCTGTTTTTCGGGCGGGAACTGGTCCAGTAGCACACCCTGGCTCGACGGCTGAAGCCCGCCGCCGGCGAGCCCCTGGAGCACGCGAAACAAAATGATCTGGGTCAGGCTCGTGGCCATCGCGCACAAGGCCGAGGCGAGCGTGAAAACGGCGATCGAAAGCAGGAAGTAATTGCGGCGCCCCAGCCTCGCGCCAAGCCAGCCCGAGATCGGCAGGATCGTGGCGTTGGCGGCGAGATAGCTGGTAATGACCCATTCGGCGTCGACCTCCGAGGCCGAAAGTCCGCCGGCGATATAGCGAAGGGCGACATTGGCGATGGTCGTGTCGAGCACTTCCATGAAGGTAGGCAACACGACCGCCGCGGCCACGAACCAAGGATTAATAACCGGCCGCGCCGACGATGCGGCCACGGCGGCGGCGCTCCCACTCATAGCACGCCTCGAAAATCGTGGATGCACATTTGAAATTCTTCCGTCCGGCGAATGACGGCATCCTACCAGCCCGCGAGCTCGTGGCGCCATTCACGTTTTGCGAGGATCGATCATCTCCCCCGGCCGAGCGACGCCCGCAGTTCGGCCCAGGGGCGCGTGTTCGCCACGTCGTCTTTCGTTAGGCCCGCGCGGCGGGCTTGCAAGATGCCGTAGCGCGTCACCGCCAGGCCGTCGACGCCGTGCGCATCGGACGAGATCACGATCCGCACCCCGTGCGACTTCGCCGCTTGGCAGGCAACATCGTCGAGATCGAGCCGGGCCGGGTTCGAATTCAGCTCCAGTAGCTTGCCATGTTCTCGGGCCGCGCAAACATGGCTTCCAGATCGACTTCATACGGTTTCCGCCGATTAATCAAACGCCCGGTCGGGTGCGCGATCGCCGCCACATGCGGATTGGCCAGCGCGCCGACGATGCGGGCCGTGATCTGTTCGCGAGGCTGCCGTTGCCCATAGTGTACGCTGGCCACCACCCAATCGGCTTCGGCCAACACATCGTCGGGCAAGTCGAGGGCGCCGCTTTCGAGGACATCGACCTCGACTCCCTTGAGCACCAAGAAGTCCGCGGCGCGCGACTTGAGTCGCTCGTTGAGCCGATCGATCTCGGCCCATTGGCGGCGCAGGCGTTCGGGTCCAAGGCCATTGGCCATTGCCACGCGCGGCGAATGATCGGTGATGGCGATATATCGCAACCCGAGCTCTTGGGCGGCGGCGGCCATGGCTTCGAGCGAGGCTTTGCCATCGCTCTCGGTGGTGTGCATATGAAGATCGCCCACGAGGTCCGAGAGTTCGACCAGCCGCGGCAACCGGCTGGCGGCGGCCCACTCGAATTCGCGCCGCGCTTCACGCAGCTCGGGAGCGAACCACGGCAGCCCGAGCGCGGCGTACACTTCTTCTTCCGAACCGCCGGCCACGCGCTCGAGGCCGCTGGCGTCGGTCGGCCGTTTCAAGGCCACATCACTCGAGGCCACGTCGCTCGCCGGGTCGCGAAACAGTCCATATTCGTTGAGCCGCAGTCCGCGCGACTTGGCCAGTCCGCGCAACACGACATTGTGATCTTTCGACCCCGTGAAATAGACCAGCGCGGCGCCAAACGATTCGGCCGCAACCACCCGCAAATCGACTTGTAATCCGCCAACCAGCCGGGCGCTGAGCTTGGTGTCGCCGCGCCGAGCATCGCTTCGATTTCGGGAAACCGCTCGAAATGCTCCATCACGACGATGGGTTCGCTCGATTCGGCGAGCAGGTCGAGGTCGCCGATCGTTTCGCGCCCGCGGCGATAGCTGCCGGCCGCCACGACACGTCGCACTGCCGGACAAGCTTCAAGATACGCGACGAGCGTCCGCACGCGCCGGTCGGCCTCGGACCAGTAAATCCGCTCTTGGGCGGTGGCGGCCAGATCCATGCCGGCGAGAATCGTTTCCTCGGTCTTGGCCCCAAAACCTTTAAGATCGCGCACACGATGGGCCTGACACGCTTCGCGCAGCTCGTCGAGTGTGTGAACGCCAAGTTCCTTATGGAGCGCCGCGGCCTTCTTCGGCCCCAGCCCCGGAATACGAAGCAAGAGAAAGACACTGGCCGGAATTTCCAACCGCAGCTCTTCGAGCAGCGGCATTTGGCCGGAGTCGATGAACTGCGTGATTTTTTCGGCCAAGTCCTTGCCGATGCCGCGAATATCGGTCAGCCGCCGCTCGGGATCGCGGGCGACCGTGGCCAGCGATTCACCATGGTCGCGGGCCACGCGCGCGGCATTGCGATAAGCGCGCACCCGAAAGGGGTTTTCGCCCTTGAACTCGAGCAGGTCGGCCACTTCGTCGAGCGCGTCGGCAATTTGGGAATTGGTCATCTCGTACAATATACGCGCCGCCGCTGGCTCCACGAAGCCCATCGGACCGAGCGATGGGGTCGTGGGCGCCGTCGAAGCTTTTTTTCCACCGGCGCGAAACGTTGTTTCGCGGCCGGTTGAATATTTCAACAGGCTGTTTGTTTAGCGGCTGAAGAATCCGCCGCCGGGTTGGGCCGAGTTGTTGTTCGCGTTGCGCTGTCCACCCTGCGTGGCCTGGGCGGCGCGTTCGGCTTGGCCGAGCGCTTGCTCGCCTTCTTGCACCAAGGTTTCGGCGGTCTGTTCGGCGCGCTGCTTGTCGACCGTAATCTCGACCGTGTTGTTCGAGCCTTGTTGAATATGAATGGCGCCCGCCACGAACAGCACCGCCACCACCAAAATCGCGAGCATTGCGAACATTCGCATGGTCGAACTCTCCTAATGAATGCGTGATCCCGGCGAGGCATTCCCGCGCGGGGGCGGGAGTGTATCGAGACGCGCGAAAGCGGGTCAATCGCACTTCCAGCCGCCCGGGCTATAATCTGAAGGGCGCCCCCCCCTTTTTTTCCGGAGCGAGCAGTGCCGTGACCCAGGTCGATCCAGAAGCGCAACGCGGTTTTGCGGTCGAGGTCGTCGAGCGTCTGCGCCGCGCCGGGCACGAAGCCTATTGGGCGGGCGGGTGCGTGCGCGACCGACTCCTGGGCCTCAAGCCCAAGGACTACGATATCGCCACCGCGGCGCGCCCCGACGAGATTCGCGCCCTCTTCGGCCACCGCCGCACGTTGGCGATCGGAGCCGCGTTTGGAGTGATTACGGTGCTCGGTCCGAAGCCGGCCGGACAGATCGAAGTGGCCACTTTTCGCCGCGATCTCGGTTACACCGATGGCCGCCGGCCCGACGCCGTGGAATTCAGCACCGCCGAGGAAGACGCCCGACGCCGCGACTTCACGATCAATGGCCTGTTCTTCGATCCCGTGACGGATCGCGTGCTCGATTTCGTCGAGGGCGCCGCCGATCTCGAAGGCAAGCTGATTCGCGCCATTGGCGAGCCCGAGGAACGCTTCGCCGAGGACAAGCTGCGGCTGCTCCGCGCAGTGCGCTTCGCCGCGCGGTTCGATTTTCATCTCGACGAGCGATCGCGGCGGGCGATGATCGCCATGGCGCCCGAGATCATGCTGGTCAGCGTCGAACGCATCGCGGCCGAGCTGCGCACGATGTTCATCGGACCGCGGCCGGGAGTCGCCTTGCGCATGCTTCACGAAACCGGGCTGCTCGCGGCGGTGCTACCAGAGCTTCGCGAGACTTGGGGCGAAGCTGGCGGCCAGGCCGAGCGCCGCGCCGTGGCCCGCGCGCTCGATGCGTTCACGAAGCTCGCCGGCGCCGAGTTTCCGACTATGTTCGCGGCGCTCCTGGGCGATGACATTTCGAGCGCGGCTGCTCGCGAGCTCTGCCGGCGGCTGAAGCTTCCGAATCGCGACACGGATCGCGTGGCGTGGCTGCTCGAACATCGCGTTCGGCTCGCCGATGCCCAGCGACAACCGTGGCCGCCGCTACAACGCGTGCTCGCCCAGGCCGGCGCCGCCGAACTAGTGGCGCTTGCCTTGGCGACCGAAAAGGCCGATGAAGCCGATATCGAATTCTGCCGCGGCGTGCTTGGCCAACCGCAAGAGATTTGGAATCCGGCGCCGCTCGTGACAGGCAACGATCTCTTGCGGGCAGGCATTCCCGGCGGCAAACATTTTCAACATCTGCTCGACACCGTGCGCGATGCGCAGCTCGAGCAACGCATCGCCACCCTCGAAGCCGCGCTCGCCTTGGCCAAAAACCTCTGGTCGAACTACGTGCGCTGAACCGCGCATGGCAGCGAGAAACGGAGCCCCGACGACGTGCGACCATCAACCCTTCCTACCCGCGCCGCCGAAGCCTATTTCGAGCGACTTGGCCGCCTGATGGACCTCGAGGCCGAAGCGGAGCTCGAACGCGCCCGCGAGCTGCGCGATCGGCTCTCGCCGGCCGCGGCCGAAAAAGCCGGCGCGGCGCTCGTGGACTTGGCCGTGATCGATATCTCGGCCGGGCTGGGCGGGCGACTGCTGGTGACGCTCGTCAAACGCGATCGCACCCGCGAGTTGCCGTGGACGCGCATCGGAGTGGGCGCCCCGGTGCTGCTCTCGGAGCAGCCCAAGAGCGGCCAGCGCGACGGGGGCCGCGCGGGCGGCGAGACGAGTTTTCGCGGTGTGGTGGCCTCGCGCCGCAAGCGCGAGATCGTCGTGGCCGTGGATCGCCTGCCCGACGACTTCGACGATCAAGCGTCCTGGCGGATCGATCAGCGCAAGATGAAGTCGCGCGGCTGCGCTTGCGCGAGGCAATGCAAACCGCCCTCGCCGCCCCTCGCGGACGCTTGGCCGAGCTGCGCGGTGCTTCTCGGCGAGCGGCCGCCACGCTGGCTGGCGCCCGGGAAGGCCGGCGGCGAGATTTGCTGGTTCGACGGCTCGCTCGACGCTTCGCAGCAAGTGGCGGTGCGGGCCGCGCTCGAATCGCTTGATGTGGCCGTGATCCATGGCCCGCCAGGAACCGGCAAGACCACCAGCGTGGCCGAGGTGATTCGCCAGGCAGTGGCCCGGGGTGAACGCGTGCTCGCTTCGGCGCCGAGCCATGTGGCGGTCGACAATATCTTGGAGCGGCTCGTGGCGGCGGGCGTCGACGCGGTGCGGCTGGGCCACCCGGCGCGCGTCGCCGAGGCAATGCGCGAGCACACGCTCGACTTGATGGTCGAAGCCCACGACGATCTGCGCATTGCGCGACAACTAGTGAAAGACGCGATCGAGCTCCAGCGGCGCGCGGCCCGTTTCACCCGGGCCAAGCCCGAGCGCGGCGCGAAAGGCTCGTTACGGGCCGAAGCGCGGGAGCTTTTTGCCGATGCACGCCGCATCGAGCAGCAAACGATCGAGCATATCCTGGATTCCGCGAGCGTCGTGTGCGCCACGACCACCGGCCTCGACGATCGACTGCTCGGCGGACGCGCCTTCGATCTGGTCGTGATCGACGAAGCGGGGCAAAGCACCGAGCCGCCGATGTGGATACCGCTGGTGCGCGCCGGCCGCTTGGTGCTGGCGGGCGATCACTTTCAACTGCCGCCGACCGTGATCTCGCCCGAGGCGGCGGCCCAGGGTTTTTCGATCAGCATGCTCGAACGCCTCGCGGCCACGCCCGCCGCGACTCTCGCCCTCGCCACTTCCATCCCGGCTGCCGCCGCCGAGCGACCGCTGGCGACGCGCCTTTCGGTGCAATATCGCATGCACCGCGAAATCATGGATTTTTCGAGCCGCGAGTTCTATGAGAGCGCGCTCGTGGCGCATGACAGCGTTGCCGGGCGCCGGCTCGATGACCTCGTCGGAGTGGAATCGAACCGGCTCACGCAAATGCCCGTCGAATGGCTCGACACGGCCGGCGCCGGACTCGACGAGCAGCTTGAGCCCGACGGCGAGAGCCGGCTGAACCCGGGCGAAGCGCGGCTCGTGGCGCGCTATGTTGGCCAGCTCATGGCGGCCGGCGTGGCGGCGGATGCGATCGCGGTGATCGCGCCCTATGCCGCCCAAGTGCGGCTGCTCGGCGAGCTCTTGCGCGACGCGGCGGTTGAGATCGATTCGGTCGATGGCTTTCAAGGTCGCGAAAAAGAAGCCGTGATCGTGACGATGGTCCGCAGCAACCCCGAGGGCGAAATCGGTTTCCTCTCCGACACCCGACGGATGAACGTGGCGCTGACCCGGGCGCGGCGGAAATTGATCGTGATCGGCGACAGCGCCACGCTGGCCCACGACCCATTTTACGGCCGCCTGCTGGAATACGTAGAATCGATCGGCGCGTATCGCAGCGTGTGGGAAGAAGACGCGCCGTGACGACGTTGAAGGCCCACGTCCGAGGATGCGCGGCGCAGGCGAGCAAGAGATCGGCCGGAACATTTTTTTGTCTCGGGCGCGTTAGCGTTCAATAGCCATCTTGCCGGCCCGACTCGTTCTTGCTTGCGGCAATCTCCCGCTGTTTCCCGCACACCGAGACGCGTGGCCAGGCGTGGCCAAGCGACTAAGGGACCAGTTCAGCTTATGCGGCGGTGGCGAGGGGGGTGGAGCGGCGGTGGAAGGGGTGGCCGGGGCGTTGCGAGAGGTAGTCCTTGAGCCGGCCGTCGTCGCTGAGGGCGGCGGCGCGGAGCTGCAAGATCGCTTCCGCTCCGTCGGGATCGTCCCAGAACATTTCGGTCCCTTTCACGCGCAGGTTCATCTGTTTGATCAGCGACTCCATCGGTGCGCTGGTGACCGGCAGGCCCAGGCGGCGATAGCTGGGATAGTCCATCCGCTGGCGATTGTTCGTCAAGTACCGCACGGCGTCGACGAGCGGTTTCTCCGCGTCACTGGGTTTCGTATCTTCCCAGTCGATGCCCCGCGCGAGGCAGGCTTGCTTGATCTCGTCGATCACGTGATCGACCTGGCCTTGCCAGCACCAGGTGACGAACTTTAGATAGAGCGACCAACCCTCCGCATCGTTGGCGGCCAGCGCCAGCGCCGCGCGGTAAACGTATTGAATCGCATGAATGAAGTCGAGGACGGGCGTGAACGTCGGAAAATGTTTTTTCCAGATCGACCAGTTCCAGTTCAGGCCATCACCGAGGAAGACCCGTAAAGGGGAATCGTAGAACCGGCGCCGCTGGGCTTCGCGCCGCATCAGCGGGCCGAAATCCTCCGAGCAGGACATACTGCTCAGCGCCGTGCGCAGCACGCGCCGCGGGCCTTCGTACTTCACGCGGCGGGGTTTCTCGGCGGCGGATTCTTCGCCGGGCGAATCGAGGCGGGGAACCGCTTTTTCCGCGATATTCGCCACTTTTTTCGCGATGCGAAAGGAAGTCGGCAACTCGGGGCAAGCGTCTTCGTCCGCGACATGCCGCGGGTTGAGAGACATTCGCTCGAACGAAGCGTTCTTCGTTTCGCGCCAGCCTTTCTCGCCCGACGGCACGACGCCGCGTCCCCGGCCCGGCTCGCGCGTGCGAATGCGGCCGCCGTCGCAAGAGACCACCGCCGCTTCCGGCACGACGACTTCCTTGACGACTTTTTTATTGTCGCTGGGCGCCGGCAGTGCCTTCCCGTCGGCCAGTTCCTGGCCCACCTGTTTCACCAAACGCCGAATCGTGCTGCAGGGAACTTTGTGTCCCAGCACTTGCTCGGTGATCACTTCCGCGCGCTTGAACGAACGGACTTCCGCGGCTAGGCAGACCACGGCTCGCGTCAACTCGGGCGTGACCTCGCGGCTATCGAGTCCCAACGTCAACCGCTGAGGGAAAAAAAGACCGCCGGCAGCGGTCGCAGTAAGCGGTCGTCTCGGTCACCTCGACCCGGCCATCCAGGCTGGTGACCGGCCTCGTTGCGGTTTGCACGCGGCACGACGCTCCGCAGGTGGGGCAGTTCGCTTCCGTCGGGCAGCTCGCGGCGACTTCACGCATCGCTCGCTCTTGGGCTTCACGGCTCAACTCGCGGCCGAGCGTGATAGCATACCGCTCGATGACGCTATAGTGCGGCGTGCCGAGGAACGCCCCCTGCTCGACCATCTCCTCGATTCCCAGTTCGGCCAGTTCCCGCAAAAGTTCCTTCCTCCTGGCCTCGCGGGCCTGCATCGCGGCGTCCATGCCTAGCGCTCCTTAAGCAAGTTTCGTTCACCGATCAAATCCACCTCGCCCAGCTTACCACACAAACCCCGAATTCTCCTATTGACGTTTCCACATCCACCCCCCAACCCGCAAAAGCTGAACTGGTCCCCAAGCGACGCGTGGCCAAGCGACTGGATTGCGATCGGTTTGTATTGCCGGGCATTGAGCTATCGGCTAATGTCCCGGCCTCATCTTCGTGGAAGACCATTCGGTCGACACATCAAAAGAGAGCCCAGTACATGATACCTCGTGGTGTAGTGGCGGCGCATTTGCTCGCGGCATTGTCGCTTTTTCCAGCGTCGTCGTCCGTCGCGCAAAGCCTGTTGTCGGGCGACCCGTTCGCGAAGCCGATTCCGAATTCCGGCTCGGCGAATTCGAACGTCGCGGCGCAAGCCGGCTCGCCGACCTCCGGCGGAGGCATGTCGCTCTTGAGCCCGATTCCCGAGGAACCCTTGCTCGTGGATCAGTGGGAGCCCGACTGGAGCGACTCGCCGTATGGTGTCCAACTCGTGAGCGCGATGCTCAAGGCGCCGTATCGGTCGAACAATCAAAGCTCGTCTGCCAATTCGGTCGACGCGCTCAGCAATCAGAACCCGGTGACCGCGGGCCGGCGCGGCCCAGTCCCGAGGGCGATCAGTCGAACGTCAATCAATCGTCGGGGGGCACGAACACGACCCAGCTCGAAAGCAACGTCCCGCTTTCGGAAAAGGCCCATTCCAGCACCGATGAATTGGGCACGATCGCGCTGCCCAAGGAGAAGCCGCGTCCTTATAAGCCGAACATGCCGGCCAAAAAACGAAAAATCGAAGCCGAGTTCGAAGATGGCCTGACCGCCAAGACCACCGATGATTACTTCACCCTCACCTTCCACAACCTCACGCAGGTGGACTATCGGAATTTCGCTCCGACGGGCAATGTGCTCGTCGACAACTTCCTCATTCCTCGCCAGCGTTGGTATGTGCTCGGCAATGTCTCGCCGTATGTGCGTTACTACACCGTGATCAATCGCGGTTACAACAGCATCGATCTCTTGGACGCGTTCATCGATTTGAACATGGGCGTGGTCGACAAGGAAAAATTTCAAGTGCGCATGGGCCGCATGAAAACTCCTTATACCTATGAATACATCAAAGTCTCGGAAAACGACCTGATCGCTCCGGAACGGTCGGTCTTCGTCGGTAACTTGGCTCCCAACCGCGAAATCGGGGCCATGGCGCATGGCCAGTTGCTCGACAAACGCTTCGAATACGCCGTGGGACTCTTCAATGGCCCGCGGCGCTCGTTCATCGACACCAATAACAGCAAGGACGTATTCACGTTCATCAACACCAAGCCCTTTCTGAAAACCAATACCGAGGCTCTCAAGCAGCTTAATTTGGGCGGCTCGTTCAATTTCGGCTACGAAGACAACGTCACCCAACCTCAAGCCTTTCGCACCGCGAGCGATCAGTCCACCGGAACCAGCGCCAATCAAGTTTCTCCCACCTTTTTGCAGTTCGGGAACAATATTCTCGAAGATGGGCTGCGAATGCAGTGGTCGGGCGACATGGTATGGTACTATCGCAGTTTCGCGATGATGGCGGCTTATCAGGGCGGCTTCCAGAACTATGGCGTTTCTCCCGCCGCGATTCCAAGCCCCTTCACGACGAGCATTCCCGTCGATCGCATCGTGAAAGTTCCCTACCGCGGTTTCAATGTTACCGCTTTCTATTTCATCACGGGAGAAGAGATCACTCGCCGCGCGAATTTGCTCGAGCCGCGAAGCGAATTCAAGGGACTCGGCGGTTCGGGCACCGGCGCCGTCGAAGTCTACTCGCGATTCGCGAATCTCACGCTGGGAGACGATGTATTCAGCGGTGGATTGGCGAATCCCGGTCTCTATACGAATCGCATCAATGTGCTCGACAACGGCGCCAACTGGTATTTGAACCATTACACCAAGCTGACGTTCGACTGGCAGTATTCGATGTATGGCAACCCCGTGTATCTGGCCCCCGGCAAATACACGACGCACCAAAACATCTTCTGGCTGCGCGCAAGTGTTCTTTTAACGGCCCGTTGAAATATTCAACGGGCTGTTAAAACCCGGCCCAGGCTCCCGCGCGGGCAAGCCAGAGCGGACAGTTGCGCGACTCGCGCCGAGTCCGCCGACACAAGCCCTCGGACGGGCATTTCCAGAACGGGCATTTACAGACACCCACCGATTACCCGTTTACCTCGGCCGGCGCTGGCCGCACGGCCAATCGTGCAAGCCGCTCGGCGTTTGCCTGAACGGGCAAAACGCTTGAGGCTCGAGATCCAGCGCAATCGCCCCCGCGCGGTTCTGTTCCCACGCTCGCGGACCGTCCCCGCCGCGCTCGCGGCCTGTCCCCGCGGCCCTGCTCTCCGGCGCCGAAGCCACATTTCGCTAGGCATGGCGCCGCCGCATCGCTCCCCCGGCCCCGCCCGCGCCAGACGACAACCATCGTGTACAATCACCCCCGCGCGGCAAATAGGTGAATGTCTGCAAATTGCCATCCGGCTATCCGGGAAATGAAGGAAAGAAGGACAAACGTTTGGCCGCCGGGCCAGCGGTTTGGTGGGTGTCTGGTATTGTCTTGAGGGTATTGTCGTCGCAAAAAGCTCCGTCATGAGCCGTCCCCCATCACATCTCGCGTAAGTTGCTTCCACGAGATTCCACTGCACTCGATTGAAGCGATCAGGTCGATGACTGGCCGTTCGCGCAAAAGCTTATTTGGCTCTTCCGTTTCTGAGTGCTTTGCTTGGGGATTCGGGATGTTTTTCTGGCGTTCGGCGGTGGGTCGGGTAGCATGACGCGGAGGAGCCCGGGCGAGTCTCGATTTTACCCGAATGGAGTGGGGCCATGAATAGCGTCGCCGTCGAGATTGAAATGGATTTTCCGGACGGGGTGACCGTCCGTGGCTACGCGCGTCAACAAGGCCCGCTGTGTTCGAGATGATCTTCGAGTTGCCCGATCGCCTGGCGCCTTGCCCGCGTTCGCGTGGGCATGCGGCCTGAAGGGCGTCGTGGCGATCGACGCTCATGTTCATGACAAGTGCATGCGGGCGGAGGCCGCGCGACGCGGAATTGTGATTGGTCGCTCCTGGCAACGGTCGAACCATTGACGCCATGTCCACGCAAGCATGGGCATGCCGCCCGGCGCGTCGGCGGCCAATCCCTTCGCGTGGAAATTGAATTCCGTGCGACTGTGGTCGAGCAGGAGTTCGATCAGTGCAGGCACGGCAGCCACCCGCATTGGCGCCAGATCAGCAGCCGCCTCCCAGGCCACATCGTCGTCGCCGGATTTTAGATCCGCGATTAGATGACGCAGCCGGTCGGCGACGTAGGTAGTCGCGTTTAGCTTCAAGTACGACGGGCTTGGCTTCGGCAGGGGAGGCGCCGGCACGCTTTCGATCGACGGCAAGGAAGTCGCGAAGAAAACTCTAGAGCACACCGTGCCCATCACTTTTCCCGAGGATGAGACATTCGACGTGGGAATGGACACGCGCACCCCGGTCTCGCTGATCGAATATCATTACGATTGCCCGTTCAAGTTCACCGGCAAGATCAATCAACTCACCTTCACGCTAGGGCCGCCCGAATACGTCGCCGAGAAGAAGGAATAATTCCGACCGAACGGGCCATTTGCATGAACAAGCCGCTTGCCTTCGCCGCGCTGGCCGAAGCTGTCACGGGCGCGGCGCTAATCGTCGTTCCATCGCTCGTCACGCGACTCCTGCTCGGCACGGAACTCCCAGGCGTCGCCGTGGCCGTGGGCCGCGTGGCCGGTATTAGCCTGTTGTCAATAGGAATGACATTCTGGCCGGGCAAAGAGCCAGCGCCGGCGCTCCGTGGGATGGCGACATGCGATCTGCTCGTTACGCTTTACCCTTTAGACCTCGGCATTCGCGACCAGTGGGTGGGCCCACTCTTATGGCCGATGATGGCGTTGCACGCCGTGCTGACGTTGCTGTTGGCAAGTGCATGGCATAGTACAAGGGGTGCCTCAGCGGAGTTGAAACCGTGAAAGGCGGTGGCGATTGTTCGACGGTTGCTTTCAAACGTCGCGATTCGCGTCGAATCAATTGCCCTTCGTCGTTGCTGATTCCTTCTTGGGTCATGTCATTCAGGACATGCCAACATTCAAGCCACGTCACGAATTCAGGGTGGCTGCCGTCCCGCATCCGATTCTCGATGCGGTCGATGTCGTCGACCAACTGTTTCTTCTGGTCGATGACGAACGACCACTGACGAACCGCCCCGGCCCACGACCGCAACGCGATCTTGATCCAGGCCGCGAAGATCAAAGCTACGGGGAAGCAGACAGAGGAGGAACAAGAAGATTCACCACCAACTCAACCGCCCCCAAAACCAATGTGCGCGTCTCGGCGGACACCAACAAAAAACCTTGCCGCAAGACATTGCTGGGCAAGGCTTTAGCAAGCTGGGGAACTAGGATTTGAACCTAGACTAACTGGTTCAGAGCCAGTCGTGCTACCGTTACACCATTCCCCAAGAAAGGCCCTGCTCCTAGACTCGAGGGCCACCGCGTCCGCGCGGTTGAACGTTGGGCCAATTGCTTTTGACGTCGCGGCTTTTGACAGGCTGCGGTTTCATGGTGTGGTCGCGTTGATTGCTCGTCGAAAGAGAAATTCGCTCCGCCGGCGCCCCATTGCCTCGCCGCTTCTTGGCCTCGACGCGGCAATGCCCCGGCGGCTCGCGCCAATATCGCGGCGCGCGGGCGGAGATTGTCTCCTCCCGAACCGCCACGCGTGCCTTGGCACTGCGCCGAATGCGTTTATTAGCGTAGAGACGCGTGCAATAATCGTCAATAGTGCCGCGGATGCCGATGTCATGCGCCAATAGAAATGTCCCCTAAGTTCAAGTTTCGCGTTTTTTGCTAGCAAGCGGCGCGGGTATTATGCGGCGATTGCCAGGATATTCTCGACCAACTGGATGATTTTTCGACTTCCTGGTCCTTGTGGCGCCCACGCGGAAATGGATTCTTTCAGGCTACACCGACGTAGCGTCGCCAACATGTCGGCGAATGATTCGTGAGTCTTGGTCGTGTACCACGGCCGCAATAGTTGACGGTAATGACGATGACCTTCCCGACAGTACCAGCACACGATCAAGCTATACAGCAGCATCGCCATCGGCGCCGTGCTGCTCGACGGCCTGGCGAGTCCAACCTTGCGGCTCTTCGAAGCCCAAGTGCTGCTTGCTTTCGCGGAATGTGACTTCCACGCTCCACCGCATCGCATACCAAGTCAGCACCTGCTCGGCCGTGGCGTCGACGCGCGTCGAGTAAAAAGCTTCGCGACCACGACCGCCGGCCAACGCCTCCACGGCCACCACCCGCAACGCGCGCTCCGGCAACGCGAAGACGCGCCCCACCGCTTCGCACAGCCGGGCCGACTCATGGCGGCCATAGATATGAAGCTCCACTCGCCGGGCACGCTCGTCGAGCATTCGCTCGGGCGTGGGAAGCTGGGCGCCACGCTTGCGCGGGCGTCCTTTCCGTCCAGACTGCGCCGCCTGGGGCGCGTCGAACAACCGAGCGTCCAGCCGCAAGCGGCTGGTCAAGTCGCAGTTGGTCGGCAGTTGGCCCAGCACGCTCTGCCCGCCATAGGCGGAGTCCGCCACCACATGAAATCGCCGATTCGCCCGGTGTTTGCAGAGAATTCGCAGCAACTCCACCGCCAACTCGGGCTTGCTGCGATAGACGCGACGTTCTTTCGCCGCCCGTTTCTTGTTCAGATACAAGCGAAACAAGATCGGCAGGCTGAAAGGTCGCTCGGGCCACAAGGGAAAGCGGACCACCACGCACAGCACGACCCAACAGTGCCCCCAATTGGTCACCACATGGCTGCGGCTGGAGAGCAGCGGATCGTGATGCATCCCGGTCCCGAACATTTTCAGTCCACGCTTGCGGGCCAATGTGTCGTCGAGCGCGAGCAGCACGCCTTCGCCACACAACGACTCGATCAGTCGAAAGACAGCCAGCCCCAACGCATCGCGAGACCAGTTGGCTTCCGAGAAAAAACGATGAAACGCGGAATGATGCCGCTGGCCAGACACGCCGGCCGCCAGCAGCAGATTCGTCACGGTGCGCCGCGGCGCGAACACCCAGCCCGTGGCGAGGACCACAAAATTCTGGAACGTCGGCTCGGTCATGACGACAGCCAACTCTTGCAACAAAACCGCAAACGAGCTAACAAGATTCATGTGAGCCTCCCGAGCGAAGCAGTGCTTGAACAACACCTGCATCGTGAGGGAGGCTCACCCTGTTTTTCAATCCCCGCTACGGTCGGGGTCCGCTAGCAAAAAACGCGAAACTTGAACATAGGCGTTCATTAGAAATGTCCCCATTGTCGCGGCCTCGAAAGGAGGCGGCGATGGAGACATGGACGATGAGCGTCAAGGAGTTGCGGCGTTTGGCCGCGTTTGGTCGCGTGCTGGATAAGAGTTGGAGTTTGGGCGAGGCGGCGCGGCAGTTGAAGATCAGCTATCGCCAGGCCAAGCGGTCGTGGTCTCGTTACCAGCGAGATGGGACGGCCGGCTTGTCGCATGGCCTGCGTGGCCGTGCTAGCAACCGTGGCCGGCGGAGCGAGCAACGGGAGCGGGCGTTGGAGCTGTTTCGAGAGAAATACGCGGACTACGGGCCGACCTTGGCGGCCGAATGCCTGGCGAGCGAAGACGGCTTGCGGGTTTCGGCGGGCTCGTTGCGGCGGTGGTTGCTTGCGGCGGGACTGTGGACCCGGGAGCGACGGCGGGCCAAGCACCGCCGCCGCCGACCGCGGCGTCCGCGGCTTGGCGACTTGGAGCAGATGGACGGCTCGCATCACGACTGGTTCGAGGGACGCCGCGGCTGGGCCGTGCTGATGGTCATCATCGACGACGCGACGGGCGCGATTTACGCCCGGTTCTTCGAAGCCGAGACGTTGGAGGCGGCACAAGAAACGTTTGGCCGTTATGTCCGCCGACACGGCTTGCCAGCGGGATTGTACGTCGATCAGGCTAGTGCGGCATCAAGCGTAAGAAATGGGGTTGCGGATTTCAAGGATTGATGAGAAACCTTCGGTAACAAGGAGGTGTCCCATGTACAAGAAGTACATCGTGCGGTTGTCCGATGAGGAGCGCGGCGTTTGCCGGGAGGTCGTCAAGAAGCTCAAGGGGTCGTCGCAAAAGGCACGCCGGGCGCGGATTCTGCTCAAGGCCGATGCCGCTGGGCCGGGGTGGCCGGATGCGAAGATCGCCGAGGCATTCGATTGCCGCGTGCAGACGATCGAGAATCTCCGCAAGCGGTTGGTCACGGAGGGCTTTGAGTTGGCCTTGGATGGCAAGAAGCGCCCGTCGCCGCCCACGCCGCCCAAGCTCGATGGCGAAGGTGAAGCGAAGCTGATCGCCATGCGGTTGGGCAAGCCGCCCGCGGGTTACGGACGCTGGACCTTGCAACTGCTCGCCGACGAACTGGTTGCTCTGGAGGTGGTCGATTCGATTAGTGACGAGACCGTCCGCAAGACGCTAAAAAAAACGGCATGACCAAGCGCAAGATCGAGTACTGGGTGATCCCGCCGGAGCAAGATGGCGAGTTCGTCGCCTGCATGGAAGAAGTGCTCGAAACCTATGCCCAGGCGTACGATCCGCGGCAACCGGTGTTGTGCATGGACGAGCAACCGGTCCAGTTGCTCAAGGAAACACGGATGCCGATCCCGGCCACGAAGGAGCACGGCCAGCGGGTCGATTACGAGTACGAGCGCAACGGCACAGCCAGCATCTTCATGTTCGCCGAGCCGCTCTCGGGATTCCGTCAGGCGACGGCTCGCGCCGGCGGACCAAGGAAGACTGGGCGATCGAAGTCGCCGAACTACTGGACGGGCGCTATGCCGACTGCGCGAAAGTGACGCTGGTATGCGACAACCTCAATACCCACACCAAGGGAGCGTTTTACGAAGCGTTCGAAGCGGAACGTGCCCGTGGATACGTGCAACGGATCGACTTCTGCTACACGCCGAAGCACGGCAGTTGGCTGAATGTCGCTGAATGCGAGTTGAGCTGCCTGACCAGCCAGTGCCTTCGGGGCCGTCGCATCGGCGAACTCAACGATCTGCAACGCGAAATCGGCATCTGGTCCGACAAAACCAACGCCAAGCAGCGCGGCGTCGATTGGCAGTTCCGCATCGAAAATGCCCGCACGAAACTGAAACGCCTCTACCCACAAATCAAGACTTGATGCCGCACTAGATGGCCGCTCATCCATTTCAGTCAACCACAAGACCATATTCGTTGACTTGATCCGACGAATCGAACGTGAACCATAGATATTGGTGATCCAGGGCGACTTCGCCCCCGGGTTCCATGCCAAGTAAATAGGTAACGCCTTCATGAACACCCTCGGATTTATTCGGTGTTCCGAGTAGACGCATGATTTTCGTGCGAGGCCAACCCTTGAAATCGTGCGTCTTTAAGAGATATTCGATCATCCGGCTTCGCACCGACAGTTCTGTCGGAACCAAGAAGGCTTGATTCCATGATTTCCAAAGCGCTGCATCGAAACAGCGCGTTTTAGCGCGAATGTGAACGATTGCCGCCGCGCACCATGCGGCGCCGAGACATGCCACGAACAGTAGCCGGACTTTCCGCTTGAGGTGAAGTCTCATGAAATTAGCTCCATCGCGACAGCGCAGCGCAATTCAGGCGACGAATCCCGCGTAGATTAGGGGATGTTCGCGCCGGCCGTCGGTTTTTACTCCGGCAGCGCCTGATCGATCGAGTCGGCCAGCACGGCGACGATTCGGTCGAGGTCGCGCTCTTCAATCACATAGGGCGGGGCGATGTTGTAGATGTCGCCGCGGAGGCGCGTGAACACGCCGCGGGCTTGCGTGGCCGCGTGGACCTTGGCGCCCGCGCCGAATGCGGCCGGAAACGCGGCCTTCGTGCTCTTATCGGCCACAAGCTCCACGGCCGCCATCAGGCCCAGGCCGCGCACATCGCCCACATGCGGATGCTCGGCGAGCGGGGCGAGCCGCCGTTGGAGCCGGTCGCCCAGGCTCGCGGCCCGCTCGAGGAGCGATTCACGCTCGAGCAGATCGAGGTTCGCCAGCGCCACGGCGCAGCCGACCGGATGGCCGGAGTAGGTGAAGGCGTGCATCCAGGTTTGATCCCGGGGCGCGTGGCGGATCGCATCGGCAATGGGGTCGCAAAGGCCCACGCCGCCCAATGGAAAATAGCCGCTGGTCACGCCTTTGGCGAATGTCATCAAGTCGGGCTCGACGCCATAGCGCTCGAGTCCCCAGAAGCGGCCGGTGCGACCAAAGCCGGTGATCACTTCGTCGGCGATCAGCAGCACGCCATGCCGATCGCATATCTCGCGAATGCGCGGCCAGTAATCGTCGGGCGGCACAATCACGCCGCCGGCGCCCTGCACCGGCTCGCCAATGAACGCGGCCACCGTGTCGGCCCCTTCGCGCTCGATCGCCTCTTCGAGCAAGTCGGCCGCCGTTTGCCCGGGCGTGCGGGGGTCATCGGCGGCGGCCGAGGCGGGGCGCACGAAGCGGTAAGGATAGGGACTCGCGATATGCAGGAATCCTTCGACGCGCGGCTCGAACATCGGCCAGTAGGCGCTGATGCCGGTGGCCGACATCGCGGCCAGCGTCGTGCCGTGGTAGCCCCATTGCCGGCTGATGATCTTGGTTTTGTCTCGCTTGCCGTGCAGTTTCCAATAGTAGCGGGCAGTCTTGAAGGCGGTCTCGTTGGCCTCGGCGCCGCCGCTGGTGAAATAGAATGTGTTGATCCGCGGATAGGCCAGCGACGCCAATCGCTCGGCCAGCTCGATCGAGGGCCGATTCGCGCTCCCGGCATACGACGACGCGAAGCCGAGCGTGGTCATTTGCCGAGCCGCGGCATCGGCCAGTTCCCGGCGTCCGTGGCCGGCGATCACATTCCAGAGCCCGCCCAGCGCGTCGATAAACTCGCGGCCGGCGTCGTCGATGAGCGTCGCGCCGCGGCCACCGACCCAAAGATGGGCGTGCTCCTGCTGGGCGGAATCATGGAGGCTGTGGAGTTGAAATTGCTGATCGAGCCGCGAAGCATCTTCGAGCCGCGAGGCGTCGTCGCAGGCGTTGGTTTTCATGGCGGTCCGTGCGAAGGGAACAAAAGAGGCGCCGACGAATTGCAAATCCGGGGGGTAACGCCCGCGGCCGGGCGCTGGCGTCATTATATTCCCCTCGGAGCCTCGCGGGCAGGGAACCGGTTTTCATTGTTCGGTTTTCAGTTTTTTGGCAAGGAGCATGCGGTTGACACTTTCCGGCTTGGCCGGCAAGTCTTCGCCGATCGGCGCCGCCTCACCGGGCGTCGGGCGCTGCGGCCGAATCGGATGAAAAATTAAAAAAAATTTGACGGAACCTGTCAAATCAGTTAACATCAGCGCCGCGACCGCATGCGATCCCATGGACGCGCCACGAAGCAGTTTTTCGTGGCCCCTACCCGCCTGATTGTCCTGCCTCGATTGCGATCGAAGAATCGAAGCCCGGCGACTGTTGCGTTCATCGCGCCTTTTCGCCGAGCGGATGATTGAGCGCCACGCTGCTTGCTTCCGCGTTGATTCCTCACGCCTCCCTCGCCCTATTGCCACCCTCACGGAGATTCCGCCATGCGCACTCGACCCGCGTTTAGCCGTCGTAGTTTTCTGACTGTCGGGGCCGTGACCGGAGTCGGCCTTACGCTGGGCGATTATTTCCGCATGCGCGAGGCCCGCGCCGAGCAGAAGAACTACGACTTCATCGAGGCCAAGGCCAAGAGCGTGATTCACATTTTTCTGCCGGGCGGCATGGCGCATCAAGAGTCGTTCGACCCGAAGCCCTACGCTCCGCTGGAATATCGTGGCGAGTTGAAGACCATCGCCACCAAGACGCCGGGCGAGGTGTTTTGCGAGACGCTGCCGCAAACGGCGCAAATCTCCGACAAGATCACGGTGATTCGCTCGATGTCGCACGGCGAGGCGGCCCACGAGCGCGGCACGCACAACATGTTCACAGGCTATCGCCCCAGCCCGGCGCTCACCTTCCCGAGCATGGGCAGCATCGTGAGCCATGAATATGGCCCGCGCAATGATCTGCCGCCCTATGTGTGCGTGCCCAACCAGCCCAACGAATTCGCCGGGCCGGGCTTCTTGAGCTCGTCGTATGGTCCTTTTAGCCTGGGCTCCGATCCGGCGAACAAGGGCTTCAAGGTTCGCGACTTGAGCCTTGGGCCGGGCATCGACAACGCGCGTTTCGATCGGCGTCGCTCGGCGCTCGAGGCGGTCAACGATCACTTCGCCAAGACCGAGAAGTCCGACGCCGTGGCCGCGATGGATACCTTCTATCAACGCGCTTTCAGTCTGATTAGTTCGAGTTCGGCTCGCGAGGCGTTTAATATCGAAGCCGAGAGCGACGCGCTGCGCGACGAATATGGCCGCCACGACGCCGGGCAGCGCATGTTGATGGCGCGGCGGCTGGTCGGCGCCGGGGTGCGTTTCGTGTCGCTCACGTTCGGCGGCTGGGACATGCACGCCAAGGTGGCCGACGGCATGCGGAAGCAGATGCCGCACTTCGATCAAGCGTTTGCCACGCTGATCCGCGATCTCGACCGTAGCGGCATGCTCAAGGAAACGCTCGTCATGGTGTCGAGCGAATTCGGCCGCACGCCCAAGATCAACAAGGACTCGGGCCGCGACCACTGGCCCAAGGTGTTTAGCGTGGTGCTGGCCGGCGGCGGCGTGAAGGAGGGCCTCATCCACGGCGCCTCGAACTCGATCGCCTCGGAGCCCGACCGCGACGAAGTTGGTCCGGCCGACTTGGCCACCACCGTGTACCATCAATTGGGCATCGTGGCCGACAAGGAATTGATGGCGCCGGGCAATCGGCCGATCGAAATCGTCGATGGCGGCAAGGTGCGGAAGGAACTGCTAATGTAGTGCATCGTCACAATCGAAATGACGGGTTGGATTGGTTCCGTGGCGCCATGCCCCCGGCCCCGCGTGGGCATGAGGGGCGTGCGTTGTGCTTGAAAACATGCCCACGCAAGCGTGGGCATGGCACACGGGCAAACGGGCACACGGGGTTACCTATCATTTCAGCCGCGACAAAGCACTAGCTTGCTGGAAGTCAGGTTTGTTTCGCATTTTCGAGGCACGTGCGCCGTTTTGGGGGCATTTGCCATGTTCGCTCGACATTGGTTGCTGGGCATTGCGCTGGCCCTTGGGGCTGGCGCGCTTTCCGAGGGGCAACTCCTCCAGGCCGCCGATCCGCAACTCAAGCGAATCATTCCCGTTGGCGCAACGCGGCGCCGAACATGAACTACGGCTCGAGGGCGCGACTGGGCGATGCGCAGCAGATCATTTTCCATGAGCCCGGCATCTCGGTGCTCTCGCTCGAAGCGCAAGGCGAATTCGTCAAGGCGCGGATAGCGATCGCCCCGGATTGCCGATTGGGCATGCACGGGCTGCGCATCCGCACCGCGACCGGCATCACGAATCTGCACACTTTCAGCGTGGGCGCATTGCCCGAAGTGGCCGAAGTCGAGCCGAACGATGATTTTGCCCAGCCGCAAAAGATCGGGCTCGACATGACCGTGAGCGGCGTGGTGAAGAACGAAGATGTCGACTACTTCGCGATCGAAGCCAAGAAGGGCGAACGCATCACCGCCGAGATCGAGGGCCTGCGGCTCGGCTACACGCTATTCGATCCCTATGTGGCGATCTACAACACCGGCCGCTTCGAGCTCGGCCGGGCCGACGACTCGGCGCTGCTGAAGCAAGACGGCGTGGTGTCGCTGATCGCGCCGGAAGATGGCGTGTATGTGATCCAGGTGCGAGAAAGCTCGTACGATGGCAACGACGCCTCGACCTACCGACTGCATGTCGGTCGTTTCCCCAGGCCCACGGCCGTGGTTCCCTCGGGCGGCCGGCCCGGTGAAACACTCTCGGTGCGCTGGCTGGGCGATTTGAGCGGGGAGCGCGTTGAGTCGATCACGCTGCCGGCGGCCCATGTCGCGGATTTTCATCTCATGCCGCGAGATGAACATGGCGTCGCTCCGAGCGGCCTGCCGTTTCGGCTCGTGGATTTCGGCAACGTGATCGAGGCCGAGCCAAACAACGACCCCGCCTCGGCCAACCCGTGCGACACACTGCCGATCGCTTGCAACGGCGTGATCGCGGCGGCCGGCGATGTCGACTTCTTCAAGTTCCACGCGACGAAAGGCCAGCAACTCGACGTGCGGGTGCATGCCCGCTCGCTCGGTTCGCCGCTCGACGCCGTGCTCGATATCTTCAAGGCCGCCGGTGGACATATCTCCGGCAACGACGACACGGGCGGCCCGGATAGCCAGATGCGTTTTACGGCGCCCGAAGACGGAGACTACGTGGTCTCGATCCGCGATCACTTGCATCAAGGCGGCGCCGACTACGCCTATCGCATTGAATTGACGCCGCCCACGCCGGCGGTCACGCTCGGCCTGCAAGAGCGCGCTCAGTATGTCGACACCACGATCAGCGTGCCGCAAAACGGTCGCGCCGCCGTGATGGTCACGGCCAAACGCGCCGACTTCGGCGGCGACCTCCGATTCGAGGTCAAGGACCTGCCGGGCGGCGTGAGCGCCGAGACGGTGGAAATGGCGAACAATCGCAACGAAGTTCCGCTGGTGTTGTCGGCGGCCGAGGGCGCGGGACTGAATGCCGGCCTGATCGATATCGTGGGCATTCGCCGCGAGGGCGACTCCCCGCCGGCGGCGAGCGATTTTATTCAGCGCACTATGTTGGTGCGCGGACAGAACAATAGCGATATGTGGGGCTATGTCGCCCGACGGGCCACCTTGGCCGTGACACAAGCCGCCCCGTTCAAGATCGACATTATCGAGCCCAAGGCCCCGCTGGTGCAAGGCGGCTCGATGAATCTCAAGATCGTCGCCACTCGCCAAAACGGCTTCACGGCGCCGATCAACTTGCACATGCTTTACAATCCGCCGGGCATCGGCTCGGGCGGCGTTACCATCGGCGAAGGGCAAACCGAAGCGCTCGTGCCGCTCACGGCGGGCGGTGGCTCGGAACTGAAAATCTGGCCGGTGGCGGTGACGGCCGACGCGACCGTGGGCGATGGGCCGGTGCTCGTTTCGTCGCAGCTCGCCAAGCTCGAAGTCGCCGCGCCCTACCTCGCCTTCGAGCCGCAAGCCACGTCGGTCGAGCAAGGCAAGAATGTCGACATGGCGATCAAGATCGAGAAGAAAAAAGATTTCGATGGGCCAGCCAAGGTCGAACTGCTCGGCGCCCCCAACGAAGTCGTGGCCGATCCGCGCGAGATCACCAAAGACACCGCCGAACTGGCCTTCGCGATCAAGACGACCGACAAATCGCCCGTGGGTCGACATAAGACCCTGATTTGCCGCTGCACGATCATGGTCAACGGCGAGCCGGTGACGCATGCCCTCCCGGCGGGCGAACTGCGAATCGATGCTCCGCTGCCCGCCGTGGCGGCCGGCGCCCCGCGCCCGCGGCGGCAAACTCGCCGGCCGCGCCCGCCAGCGCTCCCCCCGCCGAAAAACGACTGACGCGCCTGGAAAAATTACGACTCGAACGGCAAGCCGCCGCGACGGCGGCGACCAACACAACCTCGGCCGATACCCCCAAACCGTGAACCGACGAAACGCTCCCCGCTGCTAAACCATCCTTCCTGAACCACCCTGCCTGACCGCCCCTTGTGCTTGCAAGACATCGCGCATGCGACCGCATGCTCGGCATGAAACCCTCGCCCCACCCCCCCGTGAATTCCTCCGGCCAATTACAAGGCGCCTCATCATGAGAGACTTTCGCCGCGCTCGTTTCGACCTCGGTTCGTCGCGCCCCGCTTGGCTCGCGGCGCTGTCGGCGATCGGTTTGCTGACCACCGCCGCCGCTGTTCGCGCCGACTCGGCCGTGAGCGCCATCGCGGTCTATCCGCCGGATTGTCAGCTCACGTCGCGAACCGACCGGCAGGCGTTCATTGTCGTGGCCACGCGGGCCGATGGCGTGACCGAGGAGGTGACTTCACGGGCCAAGTTCAGCCTGACCGACGCCGCCCCCGCGCGGCTCGATGGTCACACGCTTGTCCCCCTAGCCGATGGCGCGACGACGCTCCGGGTGGAACATGCCGGCCAGATGGCCCAAGTGGCGGTGGCGGTGAAAGACGCCGGCCACGAGCCGCCGATTAGTTTTCGGCTCGATGTCGAACCGGTATTGATGCGAACCGGCTGCAATACCGGCAGTTGCCACGGCGCGGCGCGCGGCCACGACGGCTTCAACCTTTCGCTCTTCGGCTACGACCCGGTCGGCGATCATCATCGCATCACGCGCGAAGTAGGCTTCCGCCGCGTCAATCTCGCCGTGCCCAGCGAGAGCTTGTTTCTCGAAAAATCGATCGGACTCGCCCCGCACACCGGCGGCAAGCGAATGAGCGTCGACAGCGAGTATTATCAAACGCTCTTGCATTGGCTCGAAGCCGGCGCGCCGCAGCGACGCGGACAACGTGGCCAAGGTCGTGGATGTGGAAATCTATCCGCCCCGCGCGGTGCTCGAGGGCCAGGGCGCCACGCAACAATTCTCGGTGCGGGCTCGCTATTCCGATGGCTCGGACCGCGATGTGACGAATCTGGCCGTGTTCCTGACGAACAACGACAACTCGGCCCCGATCCGGCCCGATGGACTCGTGACCGCGGCGGCTCGCGGCGAGGCGTTTGTGATGGCGCGGTTCTCGACCTTCACCGTGGGCAGCCAGGTGATTGTGTTGCCGAAAGACGTGCCCTATTCGCCCTCCGGCGCCGCGCCGGTCAATTACATCGACGAACTGGTCGACGCGAAGCTACGCGATTTGCGGATCGAGCCGAGCGGCCAGTGCAACGACGCGACGTTTCTGCGCCGCGTCACGATCGACATCACCGGCCTGCTGCCCACGATCGACGAGTACAACGCGTTCATGAGCGATCCGAACCCGGCCAAGCGCGCCGCGCTCGTCGACCGACTGCTCGAGCGCAAGGAGTTTTCCGAAATCTGGGCCAGCAAGTGGTCCGATCTCTTGATGATCAAGAGCGATAACAACGTGAGCGAAAAATCGGCCTATCTCTACGCCAATTGGCTCACCAACCAAATCTCGAACAATGTCCCGCTCGACCAAATGGTGCGCGAGCTGCTGGGCGCCAGCGGCGGAACGTTCAAGACCCCGGCGACCAATTATTACCAGATCGAGCGGGCCACGCTCAAAACGGCGGAAAACGTGGCCCAGGTGTTCATGGGCATTCGCATCCAATGTGCCCAGTGCCACAACCATCCGTTCGATCGCTGGACGATGGACGATTACTACAGCTTCGCGGCCTTCTTCTCGCAGATCGGTCGCAAGCCGGGTGAGGACCCGCGCGAGCAGATCATCTTCAATTCCGGCGGCGGCGAAGTGAGCCATCCCGTGGGCGGGAGGAAAATGGCGCCCAAGTTCTTGGGCGGCGCCGCGCCCGAAACCAACGGCAAGGATCGCCGCGTGGTGCTGGCCGAATGGCTTACCTCGCCGGATAATCCCTACTTCGCGTCGAGCATCGCGAATCGGGTTTGGGCGCACTTCTTGGGCGTCGGCATCGTCGAGCCGGTCGATGACATGCGGGTCAGCAATCCGCCCAGCAACGCCGCGCTCTTCACCACGCTCGGCAAGAAACTCACCGAATATCGCTACGACTTCAAACACTTGGTGCGCGATATTTGCAATTCACGCGCTTACCAGCGATCCACCGACCGCAATGCCAGCAACGCCGAGGACGAAAAGAACTTCGCCCACGGACGCATTCGCCGTATTCCAGCCGAGAGCCTGCTCGACTGTTATAGCCAAGTGACCGAAGCGCCGGAAAAGTTCCCCGGCCTGCCGCTGGGGGCGCGGGCGGTTCAAATCGCCAATGGAGTCCGCGGCACGTATTTCCTCAACACGTTCGGCCGCTCGAAGCGCGAGACCGTGTGTGCTTGCGAGGCCAGCACCGATCCCACGCTTTCGCAGGCCCTGCATTTGCTCAACGGCACGACGGTCGAACGCAAGATCGAAAAAGGCGCCGTGATCCAGCGCCTGCTAGCCGACAAGCAGACCCCGGCCCAAGTGGTCGAGAATCTGTACATTCGCTGTCTATCGCGCAAACCCACGACCGACGAACTGGGACGACTCGAAGGCTTGGTCGCCGCCGATGGCAATGCGCGGACCGCGCTCGGCGATGTGTTTTGGGCGATCTTGAATTCACGCGAATTCGTGTTCAATCATTGACCCCTTGGCGCCGTCGTTTCCCCCGCGGCGCTTGGCAACCTCTTGGCGGCGAACCATGAACCGTGCGCTAGACAATCCCGCGTTTTTGAGACTCCCGCACGGCCGGGCGGCAAGTGGCATTGCCCTCGGGCTTCTAGGACTCGCGCTGGCCGCGGGGCCGGCGCCGCTCCGCGCCGCCGAAGCGGCGGATTCATCGACCGCGCCCGCCAAAATCACCTACGACGAGCATGTCCGCCCCATCTTTCGCGAGCACTGCTTGAGTTGCCACAACCAAGACGCCAAGAAAGGCGACTTGGCGCTCGATAGCTACGCGGCGATGCTCCGCGGTGGTTCGAGCGGCGAGGTCGTCGCGGCCGGCAATGCCGACGGTTCGCGACTGTGGGTGCTGGTAAACCACGCCGACGAACCCAAGATGCCGCCCGAGCAAGACAAGCTGCCCGCGGCCAAACTACAAACCATCAAGAACTGGCTTATCGGCGGCGCGCTCGAAAACTCGGGCTCGGTGGCGAAGATCAAGAAGGCCACGATCGACCTCGGCGCTTCGGCCGGGGCGGGCAAGCCGGCCGGCGCGCCGATCATGCCCAGCGGGCTATGGCGCGAGCCGGTGGTCAAGGCCGCTCGTCCCGGCGCCGTCACGGCCATGGCCGCCAGTCCCTGGGCGCCGCTGATTGCCATCGCGGGCCAAAAGCAAGTGCTGCTCTACAACAGCGACACGGCCGAGCTCCTGGGCGTGTTGCCGTTTCCCGAGGGCATTCCCTTCGTGCTCAAGTTCAATCGCAGCGGCGCGCTGCTGCTCGCCGGCGGCGGGCAAGGCGCTCGGGCGGGCCGGGTCGTGGTGTTCGATGTGCGCGACGGCAAACGCGTGTTCGAAGTCGGCGACGAGCTCGACGCCGTGTTGGCCGCCGATATCAACGAAAGCAATTCGCTCATTGCCCTGGGCGGCCCCAGCAAAGTCGTTCGCATCTACTCCACCGCCGATGGCGCCGTGGCTCAAGAAATCCGCAAACATACCGATTGGATCCACGCCGTCGAGTTCAGCCCCGATGGCGTGCTCCTGGCCACGGCCGATCGCGCCGGCGGTGTCTTCGCGTGGGAGTCGCGGACCGGCCGCGAATTTCAAAACCTCGCCGGCCACAAAGGCGCCGTGACCGACGTGAGTTGGCGACTCGATTCAAACCTCTTGGCCACCGGCAGCGAAGACGGCACGATCAAACTTTGGGAAATGGAAAACGGCTCGCAAGTCAAAAGTTGGAACGCGCATTCCGGCGGCGTCGCGAGTGTGCGGTTCGCTCCCGATGGACGCTTGGCCTCGACCGGCCGCGACAAGTCGGTCAAGCTCTGGGACGGCAACGGCGCCCAGACCCGCGCCTTCGAGGCGCTGGGCGATATCGGACTCCGCGTCGCCGTGACCCACGACAGCGCGCGCGTGGCCGGCGGCGATTGGCTGGGCGATGTGCGTCTTTGGTCGACCGCCGATGGCGCGCGAGTCGCCTCGCTCTCGACGAATCCGCCGACGCTGGCGGAGCGGGCCGCCGCCGCCGCCGCGGAGTTGGCCGCCGCCGCGAAGCGCCGAGAGGAAACCGCCGCCGCGCTCGCCGCGGCGAAAGCCGCAGTCGAAGAAAAAACCCGCGCGCTCGCCGCCGTCAATGACGCTTCGAACGCCGCGCGAGCCGCCGTGCAAAAAGCGACCGCCGACGAGCAAACCGCCAAAGCGGCGCTCGCCCAAAAAGAGGCCGAGGAAAAATCGTCGAGCGATCGCTTAGCCATGGCCAAAACCACGGCCGAAGCCGCCGGCTCGAACGATCCGAGTTTGAACCAAGCCGTGATCGATCGCCAAATGGAATTGGATAAAGCCGCCGCTGAGAAGCAGTCGCTTGCCGCGAGTCTGCCGGCGCTGATCGCCTCGGTGGCGAGCGCCGCCAAGTCCGTGGCGGCGGCCGAAGCCCCGCTCGCCGGACTTGCGGCAGCCAAGACCGCGGCCGAGCAGGCAATGGCGGCGCCCACCGCGGCCGACAAGCAGGCCGAGGAATCGCTGGCCCAGGCCAAAGCCGCCCACGAGCGGATCGCGGCCGAGAAAGCCACCTACGACGCCGCTCACGCCGCCCCGCAATCCGCCAGCAAATAGGCTTTGCGCGCCACCAACTGAACTCGCGCAACGAGTTGAAAAGCGCCAACCTCGGCATCGTTTTCTGACCGCTTCCTTGAGTCTTGATTGTCGTTGAGGTCCACTTTTTCCGCTCCCTCGCGAAAACGAAGAGACCAGAAGAGTAGGCCGCGAAGACACGAAGACACGGAACACGAAGAAGAGCGGCGGGATCAATAGCGATTGAAAAGTCCCTTCGGGCGTGCTTTACTTTCGCTTTGCGATTCGTTGCTCCGCTGTCGAGATTTCCGCGATGTTCGATCCTGTTCCCAGTTCGGTTCAATTCCCGGAACTCGAGGCCCGCGTCGGCGCGTTTTGGCGTGAGCGCCGCATTTACGAGCAGTCCCTTGCCCGCCGCCAGGGCGGTCCCCGCTTCGTTTTCTACGAAGGCCCGCCCACGGCCAACGGCCTGCCGCACCCCGGCCACTGCCTTACCCGGGCCATTAAAGACGTCTTCCCGCGCTACCGCACGATGCGCGGTTACCTCTGCGAGCGCAAGGCCGGCTGGGACACGCACGGCTTGCCGGTCGAGGTCGAGGTTTGCAAGGAACTGGGCATCCACTCGAAGGAAGAGATCGAGGCCTACGGCATCGAGCCGTTTATCCACAAGTGCCAAGAGAGCGTGTTTCGCTATACCCGGCAGTGGGAGCGGCTCACCGAGCGGCTGGGGTTTTGGGTCAATCTGGCCGACGCCTATGTCACCTATCATCAGTCCTATGTCGAGAGCGTGTGGTGGTCGCTCAAGACATTCTTCGACCGCGGACTGCTCTACCAAGGCCACAAGATCGTTTGGTGGTGGGCCCAGGGTGGCACCGCCCTGAGCGCCGGCGAAGTGGGCCAAGGCTATCGTGAAGTGGCCGACCCGAGCGTATATGTGCGCTTCGAGATCGAGCCGAGCCCGCGGGCCGCGAAGCTTGAACTGCCGAAAGACACGAGCCTGCTCGTCTGGACCACCACTCCCTGGACCCTGCCGAGCAATCAGTTCGCCGCCGTGCATCCGGAGCTCGACTACGCGCTCGCCCACGATGCCGAACAATCGCGCTGGCTCATCGTCGCCGCCGCCTTGGTCGAGACCATCGCCGCCAAGACCGGCCGGCCGCTCACCGTGGCCCGCGCGCTCAAAGGCGCCGAGCTCATGGGCCTCGCCTATCGACCGCCGTTTGATTATTACTTCGCCCAGCCGGTCGATCGGGCCTACACTCCCACCGGAATCGCGGGCCACCTGCGCGGCGACTTGCGGGCAATGTCCGCGGCCGAAGGCGCCGACGGCGAGACCCAGCAGCTTGCCTGGCGCGTCGTGCCGGCGGATTTCGTCACCGTCGACAGCGGCTCGGGCGTCGTGCATCAGGCGCCGGCCTTTGGCGAAGTCGACTATCAAGTGCTCCAGGCCGAACAGGCGCGGTTCGCCGCCGAGGGACCGCGCCCGGAGTTGATCTGCGCCGTGGGGCCCGATGGCAAATTCACGGCCGAGGCGCCCGACTATCAAGGCCGGTGGGTGAAAGAGGCCGACAAGGACATTGCCCGCGAACTGCGGCGCCGGGGGCTGCTCTATCATCAGGAGCAGTATCTGCATGAGTACCCGTTTTGCTGGCGAGCCGAGGAAGATCCGCTGATCCAGTACCCGCGCGAAAGCTGGTTTGTGCGCACCAGCCAATTCAAGGATCGCATGCTCGCCAACAACGCGAGGATCAATTGGCTGCCCGAACATATCAAGGACGGCCGCTTCGGCAATTTTCTGGAAAGCAATGTCGACTGGGCCCTCAGCCGCGAGCGCTACTGGGGCACGCCGCTGCCGATCTGGAAGTGTGAAACCACCGGCCGCATGGAAGCCGTGGCCAGCTACGCCGCACTGCTCGCCAAGCCCGGCGCGAGCGGAACCGAAGTGTGGGCCGCGGCGAAAAAGGCTCGGCCCGAGCTGGCCGAGCATCTCAAGGTGCATAAGCCCTATATCGACGCCGTGACCTACGATTCGCCCTTCGCCCCCGGCGCCCGCATGCGTCGCGTCACCGAGGTGATCGACTGTTGGTACGACTCGGGCGCGATGCCGTTTGCCCAGTGGGGTTATCCGCTCGCGGGCCGCGAGCAATTCGCCGAACAGTTTCCGGCCGATTTCATCAGCGAGGCGATCGACCAGACACGCGGCTGGTTCTATAGCCAGCTCGCGATCAGCACCCTGCTCTTCGGCGGCGCGGCAAGCGAGGTCGGCGAGGCAAGCAATGGCGGCGCGGCGGAAGAAAATGCCGCCGGACCCTTGACCACCGATTTGCCCGTCCAGCCCTTCCCACATCCGTTTCGCAATTGCATCGTGCTCGGGCTCATGCTGGGCGAAGATGGCCAGAAGATGTCGAAGAGCAAGCGAAACTATCGCGAGCCCAACGAAATCTTCGATCGCTATGGCGCCGACGCCCTCCGCTGGTATCTGTTCGCGAATCAGCCGCCCTGGACCAGCATTCGCTACAACGAACAGGCGATCAAAGACAGCATTCCCGAGTTTTTGCTGCGGCTGTGGAATGTCTACAGCTTCTTCGTGATCTATGCGCAGATCGATGGCTTCGACCCCGCCGCCGCGCTGGGCGATGCATCGGCTGCCCAGGGCGGCTCCTCGGCGGCGCTCGAACAACTTTCGCCCGATGCGTTTGTCGGAGCTCGCGGCTATCGGCCGAAGGAGCAGCGCGGCGAGCTCGACCGCTGGATTCTCGCCGAGCTCGCGCGGACCACGCGCGGCGTCGTCGAGCGGATGGACGCCTACGACAACTACGGAGCGGCCGGCCACATCACCACATTCGTCGACGCGCTCAGCAACTGGTATGTTCGCCGCAGCCGCGACCGCTTTTGGGCCGAGGACAAAACCGGCGCCGCCAAGCTCGACGCCTATTGGACCCTCTACGAATGCCTGCTCGAAACGAGCAAGCTCGTGGCGCCCTTCGTGCCGTTTCTGGCCGACGCGCTCTGGCAAAATTTGGCGGTCGCCATCTTCGCCGAGCGCGTGGTCGAGAGCGTGCATCTGTGCGACTATCCCCGGCCGGTCGAAGCGGAGGCCGGCGCGGAAAATCTCTCGCGGCAAATGCGCCTCGTGCGCGAGATCGTGTCGCTCGGCCGCTCGGCTCGCGTGGGCGCCAAGCTCAAGGTGCGGCAGCCGCTCTCGAAAGTCGAAGTGATTCTGGCCGATCGCAAGGATCTTGCCTGGCTCGAAACACAAGGGGCCCTGATCGCCGAGGAGCTCAATGTGCATGGGGTCGAATACACCGAGGATCGCGACCGCTATATTTCGTACACGGTGCTGCCCGATTTGAAACGACTCGGTCCTCGGATCGGCAAGCAATTGCCGGCCCTTAAGGCCGCGCTGGCCCAGGCCGACGCCGCGGCGCTCTTGGCCCAGCTCGAAGCCGAGAAATCGGTCGCGCTCTCGCTGCCCGGCGGCGATATCACGCTCGACGAGCTCGACCTGCGGATTCAACTGCAAGCCAAGCCCGGCTGGGCGGCGGCGCAAGGCCCCGGCTGTGTGGTGGTGCTCTCGACCGAAATCACGGCCGAGCTCGAGCGCGAAGGCTTGGCCCGCGAGCTGGTGCATGCCGTGGCCAATGTTCGCAAGGAGATCGGCTGCGAATACATCGACCGGATCGAGCTCAAGCTCTTCACGGACGACGCCAAAATCGCCGCGGCGGCAAAACAGTTCGACGAGGAAATCCGACGTGAGACGCTCGCCCGGGACTTCAAAGTCGGGCCCCTGGCGAGTGCTCCACCTGGCTCCCCCGCCGCGCCGGCCGGTGAATCCCGCAATTCGCGAACTGAAATCAAAATCGGCGGCGCTCCGGTGATCCTCTTCGTGAAAGTACAACCGTGACCCGCCTCGAATTTCCCATGCCGCTCAAGATCGCGGCGCTGATCTCGGGCGGTGGCGCCACGCTGAAAAACCTCATCGAGCACGTGGCCCGCGGCTCGCTGCCGATCGAGATCGCGCTCTGCGTGTCGAGCAATCCGCGGGCCGGCGGAATCGAGATCGCCGCGCGGGCCGGCATTCCGACATTCATTTGCGAACGAAACACGTTCGGCTCGCCCGAGGAATATAGCGCCGCGATTTTCGATCGCTGCCGCGATGCGCGCGTCGGGCTGGTCGTGATGGCTGGGTTTCTGAAATTCGTGCCGATTCCCGCCGACTTCGCGTTTCGCGTGGTGAATATCCATCCGGCATTGATACCGGCCTTCTGCGGCCACGGCATGTATGGCCGCCATGTTCACGCCGCCGCGCTCGACTATGGAGTGAAGCTCAGCGGTTGCACGGTGCATTTCGTCGACAACGAGTACGACCACGGCCCGATCTTGCTGCAAGAAACCGTGCCGGTCGAAGACAACGACACGCCCGACACCCTGGCCGCGCGAGTCTTCTCCGCCGAGCGCGAAGCATATCCCGCCGCGCTGCGACTGCTGGCCGCCGGCCGCGTGAGCATCGAAGGCCGCCAGGTGAGAATCGGGCCGTCCAAATAGCCGGCCGCCCGCCCGTGTCGGCGCCATTGCATTTCGAGTTGCCGTCGCTCGCGACACACAAGCCCGGAGCGCGAGCGACGGGGATCCTTCCGATACACAAGCCCGGAGCGCGAGCGACGGGAATCCTTCCGATACACAAGCCCGGAGCGCGAGCGACGGGGATCCTTCCGATACACAAGCCCGGAGCGCGAGCGACGGGGATCCTTCCGATACACAAGCCCGGAGCGCGAGCGACGGGAATCCTTCCGACACACAAGCCCGGAGCGCGAGCGACGGGGATCCTTCCGACACACAAGCCCGGAGCGCGAGCGACGGGGATCCTTCCGATACACAAGCCCGGAGCGCGAGCGACGGGGATCCTTCCGATACACAAGCCCGGAGCGCGAGCGACGGGGATCCTTCCGATACACAAGCCCGGAGCGCGAGCGACGGGGATCCTTCCGATACACAAGCCCGGAGCGCGAGCGACGGGGATCCTTCCGATACACAAGCCCGGAGCGCGAGCGACGGGGATCCTTCCGATACACAAGCCCGGAGCGCGAGCGACGGGGATCCTTCCGATACACAAGCCCGGAGCGCGAGCGACGGGGATCCTTCCGACACACAAGCCCGGAGCGCGAGCGACGGGGATCCTTCCGACACACAAGCCCGGAGCGCGAGCGACGGGGATCCTTCCGATACACAAGCCCGGAGCGCGAGCGACGGGGATCCTTCCGATACACAAGCCCGGAGCGCGAGCGACGGGGATCCTTCCGACACACAAGCCCGGAGCGCGAGCGACGGGGATCCTTCCGACACACAAGCCCGGAGCGCGAGCGACGGGGATCCTTCCGATACACAAGCCCGGAGCGCGAGCGACGGGGATCCTTCCGACACACAAGCCCGGAGTGCGAGCGACGGGAATCCTTCCGACACTCAAGCCCGGAGCGCGAGCGACGGGAATCCTTCCGATACACAAGCCCGGAGTGCGAGCGACGGGGATCCTTCCGATACACAAGCCCGGAGCGCGAGCGACGGGGATCCTTCCGATACACAAGCCCGGAGCGCGAGCGACGGGGATCCTTCCGATACACAAGCCCGGAGCGCGAGCGACGGGGATCCTTCCGATACACAAGCCCGGAGCGCGAGCGACGGGAATCCTTCCGACACACAAGCCCGGAGCGCGAGCGACGGGAATCCTTCCGACACACAAGCCCGGAGGGCGCGAGCGACGGGGATCCTTCCGATACACAAGCCCGGAGCGCGAGCGACGGGGATCCTTCCGACACACAAGCCCGGAGCGCGAGCGACGGGAATCCTTCCGACACACAAGCCCGGAGCGCGAGCGACGGGGATCCTTCCGATACACAAGCCCGGAGCGCGAGCGACGGGGATCCTTCCGATACACAAGCCCGGAGCGCGAGCGACGGGAATCCTTCCGACACACAAGCCCGGAGCGCGAGCGACGGGAATCCTTCCGACACTCAAGCCCGGAGCGCGAGCGACGGGGATCCTTCCGATACACAAGCCCGGAGCGCGAGCGACGGGGATCCTTCGCTGGCGCTTCAGGCTTGTGTTATCGCTCGACGGCGGGTCCGCGAGACTTCCCCCGGGTTGTGCGACCGGCTCAGAGCGGCTTGCGGCACACCATGGTGCAGCGAATGCCCGTGGGATACGAAACCCAGCGGCCGAGCCCGGCTTCGATGTCCAAAAGCAGCTTCAAGAGCCGACTGCCGCGGGTTTGCTGAATCTCGCGCTCGGTCACGCGCTGCATCGCCGCGGCGTCGCCGGCCATGTTGCGTTGGTTCTTTCGCTTGGCCCGCACAAACGCGGGATAGACGAAAAAGCCCAAATGCGAAGCTTCGAGCGATTCGAGCCCGGCCTCGGCGACCTTGGCCCGCAGTTCGGCCATCGTGTAGCGGCGATGGTGCATCAGGTACCGGTCATAGTCGTCGTAGAGCTGCGGGCCGGCCGGCACTTCGATCACCACGAGTCCGCCCGGCTTCAAGATGCGACACGTTTGCTTGAGCGCGGCGAAATCTTCTTCAATGTGTTCGAGCACATTGAGCATCACCACGGCGTCGACGCAGGCGTCTTCGAGCGGGCAGGTGACCAGATTGAACTGTAAGAGCGGCACATCGGGCATCCGCTGGGCGAGCGCCGCGAGCGGCCCGGCGACGAAATCGGAGCCGATCAGCGTGGCGCCGGGCATGGCGGCCCGCAGGTCTTCGAGCAGAAAGCCGGAGGAACACCCGACTTCGAGCAAGGTGGCCCCCGGCGGCAAACGGCGAACAAGCTGCCCGACGGCATTGCGGCGCGAAGCGACATCGATCGGATGATGCTGCCCGGCGATCTGCTCATGAAAGCCAGTGAGATCATCGGACCAGCCGCTCGACTCGGAGAGGTAGCTCAAAAACGGCGCTGGCTGCCCATCGACGAGAAAACCCCGCCCGGTCCAAATGGGGGCGGCGGCTGTGGAGGATGGAAAGGGGAACATCGTCGCTGGCAGCATCAAGATTCACATGTAGTTTGAAAAACATCCGGAAATTGCGATACGACGATGTGCGTTGATAGCGGGTCCCGCATCGCCTTCGCGTTCGCGAATCTGGACATAGCGACGTTCACGCGAGAGAGTCGGTTCATTGCCGCACCCCCAATAACACTTCTAGCGTTTATAACAGGTACCAAAGAGGTTTAGGCCGAACTTATGGTAGCGCAACCGAATTTGACTTGGCCGAAAACCGGCGCACACCAGCATTGGCCAGAGGTCGCGGCGGTCGTAATACATCTTGTGGTCGTCCATCTCAAATGCCGGGGCGACGCCGAGGCGAAACGCCGCAAGTTCGAGGAATATTTTCCCACGCCATGTGGGAACATTCACGACGAATACACCATCCCTCCGGAGCAGTCGATGGCAATGAACAAGCACTTCGAGGGGATCGCTAAGATGTTCGAGCACTGAGATAAGGAGGACCGCGTCGAATTCGCCATCCGCCACGGCGCTGAGTGATGTTTCGAGTTTCCCTTCACGCAGTTCGATGTTCCCTTGCCTTCGCTTTTCGGGCGAAACTTTTACATCGATGCCGATTCCGCGCAAGGCGTTGATGGATTGCATTTAGAATCTTGCCATGATAACCGCAACCGCAATCTAAAACATCGAGCTTGCGTCCCGTGGGAAGAGTTCGAAGTATTGCTCGCTGAGAAAGGTAAACGCCAAAGCGATCGACCCAGGTTAGCGGACGCTGCCCATATGATTCGTCGCGAGTTGTTTCCATCGGCTTCGCCATTATCCGAGATTTCGATATCTTTCGTGCCACGGCGGGAAATCGAGAGTCACTCGGACCGCCCGCGTTCGGTCGTCCCCACCATGTGCAGGATCAAAGTGAATGCAAATGTCTCGAAGCCCAGCATCAAGAGCCAAAGCCCCAGAACGCCCGAGAACGAGAGGCCACCGAGACGAAGACCGCCGCGCACCCAGTCGGCGACGAGCAACGAATCGATGACAACGCCGGAAAATATTAAAACGGCCGCCACCGCCATGCCGCGATTATACGACCATGTGCGAAGAACCTTGGCCGTATAGGCCGAATCGAAATTGTGATATACGCGGGCCAGCAATCCGAGCCCGAGCGCGATGAACCCGATCGCCGAGAGCGCCACCCCGAGCAGCATCGAGTGCAAACTGAGTCCGATCGAGCCGATCGTGACCGGACCTAAACTCAAACCACACGTCAATAGGCTGCCTAGCAATAGCATCAGCAGGCCGGATTTATAGAGAAAAAAATCGGGCATAAAGAAACATAGCCCGTAGATTAATCCAGCCGGCCATCCAGGGCGAAAACCATCCCGAGCGGCGGTGATGGCTGAGGCGGCCGGGCCGGTCCTTATAAAAGCGAATTGGCGCCTCGACCGTCTTCAGCCGGAGCTTGCCGGCCTTGAGCACCATTTCCGACGCGTATTCCCAAGAGTTCGATTGGATATTGATCTGCTTGAGCGCATCGAGCGTCATCGCCCGCATGCCGCAGTGAATGTCTGAATACCGCGTGCCGTACATCCGATTGAGAATCCAAGTCGTCAGCGGAGTGCCGAAATAGCGATGAAGGGCCGGCATGGCGCCAGGCTCGATATATCCTCGCATGCGCGTGCCCATGACGAATTCGGCGCCGGCGTCGAGCGCGTCGACGAACGGTTTGATTTCGCGAAAGTCGTAGGTAAGATCGCAGTCGCCCATGATGACATACTTGCCGCGGATATGCGGGATCGCGTCGATATAGGCTCTTCCGAGCCCGCGCTTGGGCATGCGCAGCACGCGAGCTCCCTTGCTCTCGGCGACCTCGGCGGTGCGATCGGCGGAGCTATCGATAATCAGAATTTCGCCGTCCACGTTGGCTCGCCGCAACCCTTCATGACACCAGTCGACGAACTCGCCGATGGTCAATTCCTCGTTCAAAGCGGGAACGACGATGGAAACGATGGGCGCATTTTCCTTGGCTGGATCATCACCGCCTTCGGCGATCGCTTTGGCGTCGACTTGGCCGATCGAATCGTTCATGAGTGAGCCTTTATTTTCGCGGAAATGAACGGTCGACCATGCGATCATCGCTCGATTTGTCCGTCGCTGCGCCGATGCCGTTGGTATCGAAGCCGACGAACTCTTGGAACTTTAGGCCGGCTGCAATGGTCGCGCCGAAGTCGGGGTTGCAATCGGGGTTCAATAGCCCGACAAGGCCATCACTCCGCAGTCGCGACCGCATTCCGATCAGCTCCGCGATTTTCAATGCGAGCCACAGGGGTCGCCAGGGCATCGGTATCAGGAATGTCTGTTTCCCTTGGCTCGCGACTAGAATCGTCATGATCTCATGGAACGTTCGAGCCCGAGCATGCGCGGCGACGATCGGCGATCCGGGGTACGAAACGTCGCCGCGGCAAAGGTCGATCACAAGTCGCGATAAATCATCTTCGTGGACAAGATACAGTTTCTGATGGCCGCCGATCAAGGGCAGCACCGGCAATGCGGTCGCCTTTGCGATGCCCCGATCATGCCGCCGGAAGCATCCCCATAAACAAGTCCCGGCCGAACAATCGCAACGTCGAACCGATCGGCAATCGATTCTACTTCCAGCTTCGAGCGTCCATAGCGTGACTTGCAGCCAGAAAAAGCGCTCATGCTCGAAATAAACACGACCCGTTTGACGCCCGCGGCTTTTGCATGCTCAAAAAGACGTTGCGAACCTTGAATGTTCGTCGCCGTAATCTCGTCCCAAGAATGGGCGGTAATATCCCAAGCACAATGAACCAGCGCATCAACGCCGCGGAGCGAGTCAGTATCTGCGCCACTGTCCAACGAAAACCGCCGGAAGCCCGGATCAGCAACGCCACGGCGCTGGAGTTTCAGCACCACGATGCCCGCTCGCTCCATGGCTTTGCCAATGCAAGAGCCCACGTAGCCGTTAGCTCCAGTAATTGCGCATCGTAATGTAATCATATCAGTCTAGCTATGCCGCTGCGATGGCGGAGCCGATTCTATGGGCGTTCGCCATGATCGAAAGCGTGATCGTCGTCGCGGGGATGCTTGGAAAGATCGTCGAATCGACAGCGTGAACCCGGTTGAAGCCACACGGACGCCCAAGAACGTCGCTCTGATAGCCCTGAGGCTTCAGGGCCATGGGAAATGTTCCGCCACTGTGGAACCCTTGCCCGACCCTACTAATTTCGACGAGTGGCGACAAGGGGACGGCGGCAAATATTCGCGGCAGCGAAAAAGCTTCTTGACGAGGCGCCGAACCGTTTCCGCGGCGCCGCTACCATTCGGATTAATGTTCATTCTCAATTCGCGCTGATTCGCGCCATTTGAATGAATTAGGCGCAAATCAATCTTGGGTGACGAGTCCGAATGTAGATAGCCGAACGTGAACAATAATCGGTTGAGGAATTCATTCGCGGAGCGCTTAGCAGCGGGTAAAACCGACCCACTTTTTTCTTGATCGCTTCCAGGAAGAGGTCGTTGTACGTATAAACCTGTAAATGTACAGTGTGCGGATCAATCCGCGAATCGAGAATTTCGAGAAACGCTTGAGCCATCGTATGCAATGGCTCGCGAGTTACTTTTCCGGCGCTCCGATAACGAAGCAATGGAAGCTGGAATTGCTGGCTATCCAGTAGCTCGACGGGAGAGTCGTATGCGCGAAGCGACTCCAATAGAATACGGGTCGTGGAAATCGGGCCGCATGCAAGGCACGCCCTGCCCGCATTGAATTGGATGGGATTCTTCGTGAAACGATCGGTCGCTTCGATCACGACTTCATTGCCGCGCTCCAGAATACGATGAACGACGACATTCTTCAAATATGTAAATTGCCGATTAGCCTGAAGCTGACTTACGGTATTCGCGCTGTTATAGATCAATCCATACGGGCAACCGTACATGCACAGGCCGCAGTACACGCATCCCCGCCGCTCGTGGTCTCCGCGTATGTCGACCGCCAATCGCGAGGCGCCGAAATGGATATTTGCTTCGCCTAATTCTTCGCGGTTTTTCGACATGTCGGCGATAAATTCGTTCGCCTGACGGCTTGATTCGAGTGCGTCGAATTCGTCGGCGTATAATGGAAACAACGGTTCCAGATCATCGCGGGCGCGGACATTCGCATGAACGCAAGAACATCGCGATAGTGGGGCGCCAGATCGTCGATTCCGATGGGCCAGCCCGCGATGTCCGACGACGAATACGGCATGATCGCGGCGCCCCAGACATTGCTGAAACCTCCACACGCGAACGACGCCGCTGTATTGATTGTGGCGGGCCCGGCGAGATTCAAATATTCATCAGCCGCTTGAAATGGAAAGTCCGATCCGTATGAAAGCTTACGGGGCACTCCTCTCGCGCTTGGTTTCATTCCTGTTTTTATGAAATCGATACTCGATGGGTCCCAGTCGGGAGGCGCCTGACCCCGTAATTTATCAAGGATGACTCGCCGTTCCGGCTCGATGTCGACGCCGGCGTTGAGCATCGTCACGGTGCTTCCGCCCCGCAGCAGCGCGGCTGCCGCAGCGACTCCCGCAGGCCCCGAACCGACGACGATTATCATTTGGTAATTCTCAATTCGTTCTTTCGGCGGAATATTTCCGCGCCGCGCCGAAAAAAGTGCCTGCCGCCGCGAATCAGAACAACGCGACGCGGATAACACTGCAAACATTTTCGCAAAAAGTCGTAGAACTTCGCGAAGATAGGGTCAACGATTGCGGAGCATTGCACGCGCGGCTTGCCGAATTGCTTCTCTCGATTGGAGCTTCGCCCGCCAAGCCATGTTATTGATCTTTGCGACACTGAATCGCACGACGGGCACGTTGCCTTTCCACCCACGATCGCCGCCCGTGAACTTGTAACTCACGCTGTCGCGACGCAGCCCCATTACATCGACAACAATGTCGGCGATCTCGCGGACTGTAATATAATCGCCCGTGGCGACGTTGAAATAGTCAAACTGCCGAGTGGAATGCCGATCGCTCCACGCGATCGCATCCAGAATGTCGTCGACATGGATGTATGATTTGCTCTGCTCGCCATCGCCCAGAATTTGCAGTTCGCTTGGGTTGGCCTTGAGCCGATTGATGAAATCAAAAGCCACGCCATGCGTTTGCCGGGGTCCGACCACATTCGCAAACCGGTAGCACCGGGCCGAAAGGCCGAACATGTGACAGTAGGCGCCAATCAGCAATTCCCCGGCCATCTTGCTCGCCCCGTAAGTCGATATCGGCAACATGGGGCCATGATCCTCCGTGAATTCATGGAGGCCGCCTTCGCCGTACACTCCGCTGCCCGAGGCGTAGATCAGCTTGGGGACCTTGTTGATTCGCATGGCTTCGACGATGTTATTGACAAGGTACGTGCCTTCCCAGAAGTCGATCGCCGGATCGGTGGCGGCTTTGGCGATATCGGGGTTCGAGGCGAAAAGATAGACCATTTCATGGCCTGCCATCGCCTGCGTCAGCGCGGGCAGGTCCTTGATGTCCGCTTTGACGACGTTGAGCCGCGGGTTGGCGCGGCTGGCCGCCAGAAACGATTCCTGCCCCGACGAAAAATTGTCAAAAACCGTTACGCGGCCTTCGTCGGTCGTCGCCAGCAGACGTTCGACGATATGACTGCCGATGAACCCGGCGCCGCCGGCGATGAAACGATCCATGAACGAACTCCGCGAAATATTGATTTTCTGCATCAACCAAGCAGGCTAATGGCTCGGTAGCGTCTCGCTAGCAATCCTGAGATTTCGGCATTCCACGGCCGGATGCGCCGACGAACGTGACCCATCGTCAACGCTCACCGTGACCAGATTCAGCCCCGCGGCAAGTGGAATGGTAATATCATGCTCCGCTGGATCGCAAACTGTAAAGTCGCCGAATGAATGACCGTTGACACTCAGTCGCACCACCTTCGGGCCATCAGTCAATGAACTCGGAACCTGATTCCATAGGGCGCGAATACTCAATGCGGCGGATTCTTGGAAATATGCCTTCACGACCGCCGGCTGCTCATCAATTCGATAAACCGGCGACCCGAGTTCATCATCAAATTGATTTGCAGGGCAAACGAACAGTCTTATTCGCGAGGGCGCCGACGCGACACGTCCCAGAAAGTTCGTAACGGGAAGGAACATTCTCTCTATCGCCGCATAGGTTCCCGGTTCGCCGCGTTCAAATAGTTGAAAATAGCCGAGCATCCCGATCGCTAAATTAAAAATGCAGCCGAACGCGACGGCGGCGGCGACAAACATGTTCAACCTTATCCGGGCGCGTTGTGTCGTCACTACGCTTGCCGAACAAATCCAAAGTAGAACCGCTGCGAGTAGCAACGGCATAACGAAGTCACCCTCGTAACGCATTGTTGCTGCTGGAATAATCAACGAGACGAAGAATGCGATCGCGATTCCAGTCCCTACTAAAGAGCACATCGCAACAAAAAAATCTCCGCGGCGACGCCATCCGCGACCGAGTAACCACGGGAAAAACAGAACGCATAGACTAATAGGAGCCACAATAAAGAGGCCCGCGACCGGCTCGACGCCAAGATACGTCGCCGGTACTGCACCAGGAAAATCTTTAGCTAATCGGACATATGGAAACAGGAAATGTAAGCGTGGAGGCGCGAGAAAGTAAAAGTACGCGTTCGGGACGATATTTGAAAAACCAAGGAGAGCGATCGTGGAAACCTTTGTGCCCGCAAGTTGATATATGAGCCCGAACTCCGATGCTTTCTCAAATCGCGCGAAGTTATATGCCAGGACCAAGGCCAAGCAGGCGCAAAAGGGCGCGGCGAGCGCCGTCGCTTCGCGCCAGGCCGCAAACACGCGCCGGTGGTATTCATTCTTAAGGATCAATAGCCCGATCGCCGCCAGCAGGAGCACGCTTAGCACCAGATTCGGCCGCGCGCCGATCGCCAAGCCGAACATCAGGCTCGCGAGCGAAAACGACAAGGGGCGCCGCCAGCCTTCGTAGCCGCGGATCAGGAAGTAGAGCCCGCCCATCGAGAGCATCGCACCGCAGGTGATCGCCACTTCATAAACCACCGGCCGCCGCAAGATAAACGGCATGGTGTTGCTAAGGCCCAGGCAGACGACGCCCGTAAGCTCCATCCAGAAGGGGGTCTTGGGCAAGTGCCTGCGCACCAAGTGTCGCAGCAAGAGCACACTGAACGCATAGGCTCCGAAGGCGAAAATCGCGGTGGCAAGCGGCTCGCTCACGTGGCCCACGCCCACGAGGCCCAGCAGGCGCCACGGAATGAACAAAAGCAGCGCCGGCGTCGGGCCAAAGTAGAGGTAATATTTGCCGTTGAACAGTGTGGCGTCGTGTAGTCGATAGGGCTTGTTCTGTTTCGGATCGTAGGGGTCCGAGAGCGCGAGCAGTTCCTTGGGCGGCTCGACCAGCAGGCTCAACTGGCCGGCCAAATAGGCGTCGGCCAGGAGGTTGTAGTAGCCGTAGTGGTTCGCGCAGATCTCGTCGTCGTGGGCCGTGAACATGGTTCCCGGAGGCACGATGAGCGGAGTGCCGTTGGTGCCCGCGGTCCATGCGTAGTACCAGGCAATGAGCGCCATCACCGCCACGACCACCGCACTGCGCACCGCCGGCCGCGGGCGCCGCTCGTCGCCAGGGCTCGCCGCCAGCGTCGTGCTCAATACCGGCGTCGTGCTCGATACGTTGGCCCCCCCCGGCGCGGCGGGCGCCGCGGCCGCGTTGGGCACGGCGATGAGCGGGCTCGGGGGTGGTTCGGGGCGCTGGATCGTCATCGGAATTCGTCGTGCTGACTCCAGGCGCCTCGGCGGCGAGTCTTCGCTCTGCGCTTACCCCTAAAGGGGAGCGGGTAAAATCGCCCCGCGGAGCGTTGTATCGAGAATTGCGGCTACATGCGTTCCAAGATCGGGCAATGGGCGAGCTTCTATCATAGCCTCGTCCGCGGGCCGCTCGCAATCAAACACGTCCCCTCGCGCGACGCCGCGGCCCCCGAAAAGCCCCGCTCGCCCCGCGCCGCCCGACAATTCGGCATATTTCCACCAGATCGCGCGGCGGCCGCATTGGAACCAGCGCGGCGTTTTTTACTGGCTCGTCCGTCTCTAGGCGCCACATGCGCGGAAACGCATGGCGCCGGCGGATCGCGGAATCCGGGAATCCCGGAATCCCTCGCTGACGCTTCGGGTTAGGAACGGAACGCCCTCGGATCACAACCCGACGCGGCAGCGAGGGCAAGCCGAATCCCGCCATCGAGAAAAACCGAATGACGGGCGCCGAGGGCTCACTGGATTAATGTTCGCGCCCCCTCGAAATCGAAGCGAAAGCGCACCTCGCGCAGGCCCGTCGGCGCCATGGCTCGCCGCAGACGGGTCGTGTCTTCGGTGTAGAACAGGAGGAAACCCGCGCCGCCGGAGCCGATCAGTCTGCCGCCTATGGCGCCGTTTGTGATCGCGAGATCGTACCAACGATCGATGTCGGGGTTGTTGACGCCGCCGCGTTGCTTTTGCCGCTCCCACTGAGCGTTCATCAACTCGCCAAACTTGTGTACATTGCCCGATTCAAACGCCTCTTGTGTTTGATAGGTCAGCTCCTTGGCCTGATGCAAGCGCTCGATCATGGCTTGCTCGAGCTGGCCGCTGGGCCTGTCTGGGGTTGAGTTGAGGGGGCTTGTTTTATATGGGCCTGCTTCGCCAGGGTCCAGCGCGGCGTCTGGCGTCGTGGGGCCATAGCCGGTGAAGAAGAGCATCAGCCCATCCTCGAGATTGTAAAGCGCCTCGCTCGATATTTTCACGGGAGCGACTTGCACGGTTTCATTCGGAAGGAACTGGAGCGATGTCAGACCGCCATACGCGGCGATGTACTGGTCTTGCTTGCCTGTCGCTTCGCCGGCCCGCTCGATCTGCACATGACAGGCCTGGGCCGCGAGCTCTCCGGGAAGGATCAGATTTTTTTTGTACTCGTGCAGCACCATGAGCAGCGCCGTGGTGAAGCTGCCCGACGATCCCAACCCGGCGCCGGCCGGAATGTCGGCCATGCTCGTGATTTCGAGGTTCAGGGCCGAGATTTCGAGAAGTTTGAGGGCCTCGCGAATAATAGGGTGCTGGAGCTCGTCGGCGGAGCGAACTCGTTCGAGTCTCGAGTATTTGACGATCAACTCGTTGATGAATGTTTGATGCAGGGTGATGTAGACATATTTATCGATCGCCGCGGCGATGAGAAATCCGCTATGCCGACGGTAATAGGCGGGCAGATCGGTCCCGCCGCCACATAGAGAAAGTCGCATGGGGCTACGAACGATAATCATTACAACCTCGCGATGAGTGAGTCGTCTGCCTCGCTGACGCTTCGTGTCGAGAACGGCGCGCGAGCCCTTCCCATCACAACTCGAAACGCTAGTGAGGCTCGGCATGGACTAAATTATCGAATTCCGGTTCTCAGTTCAAAAACGATTCGCGGTGAACGGTTACGGTTTCGGCAAGGCGATCATCGGCGTGCCTCGATAAAGGGTCTCAACGACCTCGAGCGTCGCCAGGGCGTCGTCGAGCGTGCCGCGCGGCGGGCGGCCGCTGGCGATCGAGCTGGTGAAATCGGCGAATTCGGCCTGCCACGAAAGATCGGCCCCGGGGAATTCCCAGGTTTGCGTCTCGGGCGGACCCATTTGCGGCAACATTCGGTAGTGCGTGAGCCGCTCGACGCCGTAGCTGCGGCCCAGGCCGTCGATTTGCAGTTTTCCATCGCGGCCAAATATCTCGAACGAAAACAGGTTCTTCCACTCGGTGCAGCTCGCGTGCAGCCAGGCGACTTGGCCGGCGGCGGTCTTGAGCAGGGCGAAACCGTTGTCTTCGACCGGCATGTCCCAGAAAAACGTGCCCACATGGCCGGCCACTTCGACGAAATCACCGGCGAACCACCGGGCCAAATCGATCAAATGCACGCCCTGGTCGAGCATTTCGCCGCCGCCGGCGATCGCGGGATCGGCCCGCCACTCGCGGTCGTAGCCCACGCGGCCGCCGTGGCCGTAGCGAGCGCGAATATAAAGGAGCGGCCCGACTTCACCGGCGGAAAACATTTTGTGGGCCAGTTCAAGGGCCGGATGAAAGCGGTGGTTGAAGCCGACCTTGACCGTGACGCTCGCGCGGTGCGCCGCCTCGGCCACCGGGGCCAGTTCGGCGGCATTGCGAGCCGCCGGCTTTTCCACCAGCACATGTTTGCCCGCCGCCACGGCCGCGCCGGTCACCGCGGCCAGCATATTGTTGGTCGTGGCCACGATCACGATATCCACGTCGTCGCGGCCGACGACCGACGCCCAATCGTCGCGGGCGATGCAGCCGGGAACTTGCGCGGCGAGCTGCTCGGCCCGGTCGAGCCGAGTGTCGACGGCGGCGACCAAGCGGCATTCGCCGAGGGCCTGGGCCCGCTTGCCGCCGATGAGCCCGCAGCCGATGATCGCGGCGCGCAGTGTCATGCCAGACCTCTTACCATTCGAGACCTCGATCCTTGGGAACAATGCGTCGCAGGGTGTAGACATCGCCCGCGGCGAGCTCGTCTCGATGACTCGGCAGGTCTTGCCAGGGGTCCCAGACAGCGCTGATCAGTCGGCCGGTAATGCCGTCGCTGGCGGCCGATGCGAGAAAGACGGCGAGCGAGGCGCCTTTTTCGAGCGGAGCGCCCCCATGTTCTTTTTGGGCGACTGCCCGCTGATGAAACGCGGCCCCGACCTTTTCAGGACCCGCGGCCAGCACTTCATCGAGAAGCCGGGTATTGAGGGCGCCTGGCGCCAGCGAATTGACATCGATTCCGGTATCGCGGAGCTCCTCGGCCATGGTCTCGGTGACGCGGACCACGGCCGCCTTGGAGGCGGCATAAGCACTGATGCCCGGCAAGGGCGCGGTGGCGCCGCCGCCGGACAAATTGATGATCTTTCCATACTTTTGCTGGCGCATGTGCGGCAAAATCGCCCGGCTCATCAAGACGGTTCCGAATAGATTGATCTCGATCGCCTGAACCCAATGCTCCCAGTCGACTTCCTCGATCTTTCCCATCGGTCCATAAATGCCGGCATTGTTGACCAGGATCGTAATTTCGCCGAACAGTTGTTGGGCTCGCGCGACGACGGCCTGACAGTCGCGCGCCTTTGAAACATCGCAGCCCATCGCGTGGATCTGCCGCGCCGGATCGCTCGCGCATGCCTCGAGTTCCTCGCGCACTTGCTCTAGCAGGGGCTCATCGCGCGCCACGAGCAGCACGCTGGCGCCGGCCTGGACATAGGCCGTGGCAATAGCGCGGCCCATTCCGCGATTGGCGCCGGTAATGATGGCTCGTCGACCGCCGATTTCCATGAGTTTTCCTTGAGAATTGCTACGAATCTTGAGCGGAGATCGAAAGATCCTCGCCCTTGCCGGTGGCCAAATAACGTATTTCCGGAATGCTGGCGAGCGACTGCGACAAAAACCAGTTGGGATCGACCACCCAGGGCCGCCGCATGGATTGAACAAACAGCGAGCCCGGAATGTCGCGATATTCGGGCCATTCGGTGGAAACGACCGCGACGTTGGCGCCATCGAGAGCCTGACGCGGGCTTGAGCATAGGGTAATGACTCGGGCCGGTTCCTCCGGCAACTCGCTGATCGCGGGATCATGGGCTCGCACTCGCACCCCACGGCCGTGCAGCCAGCGGCAGAGCTCGACGGACGCGGAGCGGCGAAGCGTATTCGTTCCCGGTTTGTAGGTCAGCCCAAGCACGGCAACCGCGGGGTTGAACACTTCGGCCAGCGCATGGGCTAATTTTTCATGCAGCCAATGTTGATGGGAGAGATTGCTTTCGAGCGCCCCGCTCAATAGCGGCGTGCCGATGGACTCGCGATCGCCGAAGCTTACCAAGTAGCGGAGATCGCGAGCAAGCGTGCCGCCGGAAAATGCCATTCCAGGCCCAAGATATGCCTTGGGGCCGATGCGCCCCTCGCTTTTGAGTCCTCGTTCGACCTGCTTTGCATCGGCGCCCAGCGCTTCGCACAGTCGGGCCAGTTCATTGATGAACGTCACCGAGCTTGCGAGAAAGGCGTTGATGGCATGCTTCGTCATCTCGGCCGACTCGATCGACATCCACTCGATGCGAGCCGCGAATGCACCCAACAGCACCTGCAAAAGCGGCCGATCCTCGAGGGAGTCCAAACCGACGACGGCCCGATCGGCCTTGCAAAAGCTGTCGATTGCCTTGCCCAAGCGAAGATTTTCGGGCGAATAGGCAAAACGCAAGCCACGCGCATGCCATTGCCCCTGAAGCGCTCGCGTGAACCCCAGCGGAACCTGCGACGAAATCAGCACCATTGTGCCCCGCGGAATTTGATCGGCGACGCTCTCTAACTTCGATCTCACGAAGTCGAAATCGGCTTCGTCGCGCTCGTTGACCGGGGTGTCGAAAGTCACCCAGAGCAGTTCGGCGTCTTTAAGCGCTTCGTGGGCGTCCGTGGTGAAGTTGAGACGACCGCTGGCGAGCCCCGAGGCCGTTAGCTCGGGCAGTCCCGGCTCGTCGATCGGCGGCAGACCGCGGCGCAGGTCGGCAATGATCTTTTCATCCGGATCGAGCGCGTACACGTCATGGCCCGCTCGCGCCAAGCAAGCGGCCGTGACGCTTCCCAAATGCCAGAGTCCGTAAACGGCAATGCGCATGCAATGAACCTTAAGAGTGTATCGCGGAAAGATCGGGGTTTGCCTGCAAATAAATCAAGGTGCGCAGCACCGCGTCGCGGATCGTGAGCCGGGGCTGCCAGCCGAGCGAGCGGATCTTGCGGCAGTCGAGAAAGATGCGCGGGCTATCGCCGATCCAGCCGCGCTCGCCGCCCGAGTATTTTCGCCGCGGCTCGAGGCCCAGGTGTTCGCAAATCCAAGAAAGCGATTCGTTCACGGTGCAATGTTCGTCCGTGCCGAGATTGAAAATGTTTACCGGCTCGTGGGCCCGCTCGAGGGCGAGCAACATCGCGTCGACGCAGTCTTGCACATAAAGATAGCTTTTGCGCTGCAGTCCATTGCCGAGCACTTCGATTTCGCGCGGATCGGCTTGCAGCTTCTTATAAAAGTCGAGCACGTGGCCGTGGGTATAGCGTTCGCCGAGAATCGACACGAAGCGGAAGATATACGCCGTGAAGCCGAATCCGGCGGCATAGGCTTGCAATAGTCCCTCGCCGGCGAGCTTCGAGGCGCCGTAGAGCGAAGTTTGAATCGGAAACGGCGCGGTCTCGGGCGTGGGAAACACCTCCGGCTCGCCGTAGATCGAGCCGGTGGAGGAAAACGCGATCCGTTTCGCGCCACGGCGCGCATCGCCTCGAGCACATGAAACGTGGCGATCGTGTTTTGCTCGAGGTCTTTTCGCGGATGCTCGACGCCGAACCGGACATCGGCATTGGCCGCCAAGTGAAACACGATCTCGGCCGACTGCATCGCCCGTTTCACGTTTGGCAAATCGAGCAGATCGCCGCGCTCGAGCGAGAAGCGCGGGTGGCGAAGCGCGCCGGTGAGAAACGCCTCGTAGCCGGTCGAGAAGTTGTCGTAGCCCGTGACCGAGTGTCCGTCGGCCAGCAGGCGATCGACCAGCGTGCTCCCGATGAAACCCGCGGAGCCGGTGACGAAGCAGTGCATGTTGACGTGGTTCCGGTTTGAAGAGAGGGTTTGAGGCGCGGGCGCCCTTGAGCGTCGGTCGCGGAGCGAATAGGTCCCTCGCGACTCGATGGGGCGGCTCGTTCGCGGCTTAGGAGCGATCGAGCGGCGAGTCGGCGATCACGCGAGGGGTCGAGGCGTCGGCCGGTTCGGGGCGTCCGATCCAATGTTCGACGATGAACTTCGGCCGTCGCTTTGATTCATCATAGATGCGACCGATGTATGCGCCAGAATGCCCATGCCAATGAATTGCACGCCGGTGAGGAGCAAGATGAGCATGGACACGGTGGCCAAGCCGGCGGCGAAATCGTAGACGCCGCTTGCCTTTAGATACGCAATGACGCCCATTGCGAGGATCGCCAGCACCGCCATGACGAAGCCCAGTGTCACCATCACGTTCAGCAAATAATCGGAAAAGGCGACAATTCCGTTAAAGCCGATCCGCAAACTGCCGACCAGCCGGTTGTATTTGCCCTGGCCGGCCACGCGGGCCTCGCGGTCAAACGGCAGGAGGCAGGTCCTGAAACCGACCACGCCGCACAGCCCTCGCAGGAAGCCGTGCGATTCGTTGAGCTTCATCAGCTCATCGACCACCACGCGGTCGAGCAGGCGAAAGTCGCCGGTGTTGCGGGGAATGGGCACGGTCGAAATCTTGTTGATGAGCATGTAGCCGAGATAAGCGACCACGCGCTTCGGCACGGTCTCGCCCTTGCGGCTGCGTCGCTGGGGAATCACGACTTTGTAGCCCTCGCGCCAGCGGAGGACCATTTCGGGAATCAGCGACGGCGGATCTTGCAGATCGCAGTCGATCACGATCACCGCCGCGCCCGCGCATGGGCAAGCCCGCCCCAGGCGGCCGCCGGCTGGCCAAAACGCCGCGAAAACACCAGCGCCCGCACGCGCGGATCGCGGTCATGTTCCTCACGCAGGATTTCGACGGTGCGATCGCCGCCGGGATCGGCGGCGAAGAGGATTTCGTAATCCTCGGTCACCTCGGCAAGCGCAGCGCGCATCGCCTGCAAAAACCGAGGGATCGTGCTCTCTTCGTTGTACACCGGCACGACGATCGACAAGAGCGGAGCCGAGCCGACCATGGTTTGCATGCGATGTTTCGAGGTTGTCCGTCGGAACGAGAACGCCAATCGCGCGGATCACAATGAACAGAGCGGACGTCGCGAATGTGTCATTCGGAAACTTGGGCAAAGCACGGCGATCGCGAGGTCGTCCGGCGCCACTATCTCCAACGATTCGATGCCAGAAGCTTAGGTCTTTACCTCCGGTTTGCAAGGGGCGCGCACTTTCAGAAATTATGGGAATCGCATCTAATTGCGACGTTTTTCCGGATAAAATCCTGCAAATACGCGCTCAGCAGCCAAATTAGTCGCCGATAGCGGTGCATTAAACGCTGGAAATCGGACTGCTTTGATGCAATATCTGGTACAGCTCTGCGGGATCAGACCGTTGAATTTGCCGATGGCATGCCGCCGGCGGTGTCGTTGTGGCAAAAAGGCATTCGAGCACATGGCCGAGAGGCGCGCCGAAGGCCGCCTGCCGGAGATCCAATGAATGAATGCGTTTTCGCAAACGACTTCGGTGCTGGCGCGTGAATCGCGGATCGGACGTAAGACTTGACGCAGTAGCCGCTTGCGTAAACCGGGAATTTCGTTTAACAATACCGTCCTTAATTGTTTTAAGCTGGCCGGAGCATTTTGGGGTCGATTTCAAACGGAGGCAACGACATGGCGATCTATGCGCTTTGGAACAACAAGGGCGGTGTCGGCAAGAGCTATCTCACCTTTCAGGTCGCTTGCGAATACGCTCGCATTCATTCGTCGAAACAAGTGTTGGTCATCGACATGTGCCCACAGGCCAATGCGTCTAGCATGCTGCTGGGAGGCATCGAAAAGGGTGAAGCTGCTCTTGAATCATTGAGTTCGGGAGAACCGCGCGCGACTATCGCTGGCTACATACGCGACCGAATCTCAAGCCCGTATCATAGCCCCGCCACAGGCGCCAAATATGTAACGCAAGTTCGGTCTCGAAACGCGAGCGTTCCAGCGAACCTGCACCTCGTCGTGGGCGACGAAGAACTGGAAATACTGGCATCACGCGTCGCGAATGCAACAGCGCCCGGCCCTGACGATGCATGGGCGACCGTGCATGGTTGGCTCAGCGACCTCGTCACCGACATCAACGAGAACTGGAACACGCGAGAAACTACCGTGTTCATTGATTGCAACCCAAGCTTCGGAATCTACACAGAACTTGCAATGTCCGCTTCAGATCGGCTGATTATTCCCTTCTCGGCGGATGGCTCGTCGAAACGCGCGGTCCGAACGGTATTGGCGCTACTTTACGGAATATCTCGTCGTCAAGGCGCCGAACAGTCTGAGTTTTTCCGAAAATCAAACCAGTACAAACTTCGTGTGCCAGGGATTTACTGCTACGTTGGAAATCGCCTGACTCAGGCAAATCGATCTTCGGCGAAGGCGTTTCGCACTGTCGTAAATGAGATCGGAAAAGAGATATGGGATGCTTGGCAGCGAACGCCGAATAGCTTTTGCATCCATCCAAGTGGAACGCCATCGCCGATAAACCAAAAATCATTTAAGGAGATGTTTCAGTACGAAGTCGTCGACGCAAATACCGCGTCGGTCGTATCCAGCGCACTCGGAATTCCGCTAGTCAACCTCACGGCCGGACAGCACTTATTCGCATCAAAACAGCACACGGTGAATCAAACACAACTCGACACGCAACAACCAAACATCCGAGAACTTGTCGGTCGCATTGAGTAGCACCCAGGCCATGGGTTTGCTGACTTATTCAGTGGGGATGCCAAGTGACTCCCATCCTCGCGGCGCATGCACGACGCCGCGGAGCATTTCGCTCGCCACGGGCGTCAGATAATGCTCCACGATCCAGGCCACGGCCGGCACGCACACCGCGTCGCCAAAGCCGAACAGCGCCTGATTCACGCCCACCTGGATCTTGTAGTCATCGCCCACGCCCTGAAGCCGGGCGCATTCGCGCGGGCTCAAGAGCCGCACCTGATAGCGCCCGCGGCCCGCCTTGAAGAGAATCTGTCGGCCGCTGCCGCCGCGTGGAGTGCGCAGGCAGCCGGCGAGGCCATCGGTCCGCAGTTCGGCCATCGAGCGCCCCTTGCGAACCCGGCGAAAGGCCGTGGCATAGGTCACTTGCTTGGCGGCGACCATGGTTTCGGCCACCGCTCGGTGCCGGTCGCTGAGTTGATTCCAAAAGTATTCGGCTCGCTTCGTGTTCCACCAAGCGTCGTCGTCGTCGGCCAGGGGTTCCACGATCGTGGCAAGGCAATGCTCCGCCATCGCGGGCGGCGCCGGCAAGTGGCGAATCGCCCAGGCGATATCGGGATGCGAATGAATAAAGTCGACGAGCGCCGGCGGGCGAATGGCCGACGGAGCAACATTGCTCGCTAGAGATACATCGCTTGTCGGTTCGGCGGGCGTTTGTCGCGCGACCACGAACAGCCGAGCCCGGCTTTGCGGCGTGAACGACGAGGCATTGAGCACGAGCGCGTCGGCGGCGTAGCCCAACTGATTGAGCGCTCGCAGGGCAGCGGCAAAATCGTCGCCGCCGCGCGAGGAAAGGAAGCCCACCACGTTTTCGAGCAGCACCAGCGGCGGGCGACGCGCGCCCATCTCGCGGAGGATTCTCACAAAGCCCCAAAAGGCGCCGGAGCCTTTGCCATCGAGCCCCCGCCGCGCGCCGGCCAACGAAAGATCGGTGCAAGGGAACGAAGCGCAAAACAGCGTGGCGCTCGGCATCAAGTCGGCGTCGAGCGAGTGGATGTCGGCCGTGGATAGATGATCGTCGCCAAACTGATCGCGATACATGACGGCCTTTCGCGGATCGAAATCATTGGCGAACACCACTCGCCAACCTTGCTGTTCGACCGCCAGACGCACAAGCCCAATCCCGGCGAAAAACTCGGCGACCGTGCGCTCGGCGATGGGCAAATGCGGTCGTGGGCGGGCTTCCGACGCAACAGCGAGCGCGTCGACCGTCGTGGCAAGGCAGGCATCCAATCGCTTGGTCAAGTCGGTCTCCCAGAAGCGCAGCACCCGCCAGCCCAAGTCGAGCAAGGCGGCGGTGTGGCGAAAATCTCGCTCGATGTTGCGGCGAATCTTGGCCTTCCAATACAAAGCATTTTCGGCGCCGACAAACTGTTCGTCTAGTGCCGCGAGCCGCCGGCGCCGCCATTGGCCCCCGTGCCAGAAATCGCCGTCGATAAACACCACCAGCCGATGTCGCGGAAACACGAGATCGGGCTTGCCCGGCAAACGCCGATCGCACACGCGAAACCGATAGCCAAGGCGCCAAATGGCGCGGCGAAACGCCAGTTCCGGGCCGGTGTCGCGCGAGCGAACCCGGGCCATCCGGCGGCTGCGATCCTGGGGCGCGAGCACATCCATGCAGGCACGGCGGGAAAAGGGAGTGTCTCGAAAGGAAATTGCCTGGGCCGGCGCCCCCAAGGATTCGACTCTACCGGTCTTCCCGCCGATTGTCCAACGCGTGCAAAGCCGCCTGTTCGCTTTGTGTCGAAATGCCTATGATCCGCGGCGATTTCTTCGCAAATTCCGCGAGCTTTCGCCGACCATGACTCCACGTTTCGTCGAACGTCGCCCGACCGAGCGCGAACCGCAAGACACTCCGCGAGGCGCGCGGGGCCTCGTGGCGGGGGCTACCGCCACGGCCGTTGGGATTTTGGGCAGCCGATTGCTGGGATTCGTGCGCGATATCGCCACCGCGGCCGTTTTGGGTGGCTCGCCGGTGATGGACGCGCTGGTGATCGCGTTGCGGGCGCCCAACATGTTCCGGCGGCTGTTTGGCGAAGGAGCGCTCGCCGCTTGCTATGTGCCGGTGCTGGCCGATCAGTTGCAGCGCGACCGCGAGGCCGCTTGGCGATTGACCACGGGTATGCTGATGTTGCTCGCGGCCGGATTGGCGGGAATCGTGGTCGCGGGCGAAGCGGGAATTTTCGTCGCTTGGCGTTGGTGGGCCGATCGCGAGCAATCACGGCTTGTGCTGGCGCTGTCGGCGGTGATGTTGCCATATCTGTGGTTCATTTGCATTGCCGCCCAACTTGCCGCCACGCTGCAAACGCTCGGCCGCTTTGCCGCGGCCGCCAGTGGAGCGGTGCTCTTCAATCTTTGCTGGCTCGCCGGCATTTGGCTTTGGGCGCCGCGGCTCGCCAGCGATCCCGCCGGCCAGGGCGGAGTGATTGCGCTGTGTGTCGTCGTTTCGGGGCTTCTGCAAGCAATCGTGCAAGCTTGGGCGCTTTGGAAATGTGGGTTTCGCTGGCGGCTCGATTTGCCGGCGTGTCGCGAGGCGCTGGGCAAGATCGGCCGCGGGCTTGGGCCGCTGGTCCTGGCCCTGGGCATCGCGCAGTTGAGCGTGGTCGGCGATAGCACGATCGCTTGGCTCCTCTCGGCGCCGGCCCCTGGGTCGCTTCACGATGGAGTGCCGATCGCCGGGTCGCTCGGCTTCCCAGGGCTGGGCTCCACGATCCGCTACCCGCTTACCGCCGGCGCGCTGTCGAGCATCTACTATGCCGAACGCTTTTACCAAGCGCCCGTCGGCATCATCGGGGTGGCCCTGGCGACGGCCGTGTTTCCGCTCCTGAGTCGCCATGCCGCGCGAGGCCAGCTCCGGGCCGCCGCGATCGAGCTCGGGCGTTCGCTACGTCTGGCTTGGTTCGCCGCGGCGCCGATCGCGGTGAGCCTCGCCCTGTTGGCCGAGCCGTTCGTGCGGTTGGCGTTTGAGCATGGTCGCTTTGGTCTCGACGACACTCGCCGCACGGCCGGCATGATCGTCGTTCATGCGGCCGGCATGCTCGCGCTCTGCTCGCTACCGATTCTGACTCGCGCCGCCTATGCCCTGGGAGAATCTCGCCTTGTGATTCGCATGGCGCTCGTCGGCGCGGTAGCTGGCATTTCGCTCGATCTGCTGCTGGTGTGGCCACTGGCCGAGCGCGGGCTCGCCCTGGCCACCACTCTCGCCGCCAGCGCAAGTCGCGGGACTGCTTGTCGCGCTCAAGAATCGCTATCGAAAGCCGTGGTCGATGCTTGTCGGCGGGTGGGGGCCGACATTGATGAGCGCGGCGGCCCAGGCGATTGTGCTCGCGGCGCTGGGCGCCTGCCTGCCCGCGGCGGTTCGCCCCGCGGCCGAGATTGCGAGGCTCGCGGCGCTGGTTATCGCCGGCGGGGGAGCCTATCTGTTCACCGCGTGGATGATGGGCAGCCGCGAATGGACTATACTCTGGGGAGGGCTTCAGCGGCGACTGCTCCGCAAGCTCGGCCGGGCGCCTCGCATCGGCCAGGGGGCCGTGTTCGAGACATGATTCGCACAGCGTGATACGCATGAAACAAGTGATGGCCGTCGTAAAACCGTTTCTGGCCGAGAAAGTGCTCGATGGCCTCAAGCTCGCCCCTTTGGAAGCATGTTCGGTGCGCGAAGTGAAGGGCTATGGCCGCCAGAAAAGCTACCTCGATCAATACGCGTCGAGCGAATACTCGCTCGCCTTTTTGCCCAAGGTCGAAATCACGCTCTGGGTCGACGACAATCGCGTCGAGGAAATCGTGCGCCGCATCGTCGAGGTCGCCCGCACCGGCCGCATGGGCGATGGCAAAATCGTGATTCTGCCCACGGCGCCCGGCCAACAAATGATCGACTTTTGATAGTCGCAAACGCGTTTCGGGGGAACTTGTGCTGACGATCGACGCCACGCTCGGCCAGGTCGCCTCGGGCCAAAATCTTTCGGCCGAACAGATGGCCGAGACCATCGACGCCATCATGCGCGGCCAGTGGACCGACCCGCAAATCGGGCTGCTGCTCACGGCCCTCCGCGCCAAAGGCGAGACCAGCGACGAAGTGGCCGGCGCCGCCCTGGCTCTGCGCCGCCACATGACGCCCATTCGCTCGCGCCGCGCGAACCTGCTCGATACCTGCGGAACCGGCGGCGATGGCTCGAACACATTCAACATCAGCACCGCCGCCGCGCTGGTCGCCGCGGCCGCCGGGGCGCCCGTGGCAAAGCATGGCAATCGCGCCATCACCAGCCGTAGCGGCTCCGGCGATGTGCTCGCGGCCTTGGGAGTCAACGTGCTTGCCGACCTCCCGACCGTCGAACGGGCGCTCGACGAACTCGGGCTTTGCTTCTGTTTCGCGCCGCTGTTTCACGGGGCCATGAAACGGGTGTCGGCGGTGCGGAAACAACTCGGTGTTCCCACGATCTTCAATCTGCTCGGACCCCTGGCGAATCCGGCCGGAGCGCCATTTCAAGTGATCGGCGTCGCCCGGCCCGAGTTGCGCGGGCTCGTGGCCGAGGCGCTTGTGCGACTCGGCGCTCGGCGCGCGATTGTCGTGCATGGTCACGATGGGCTCGATGAACTGACGCTTACCGGACCGACCTTCGTGAGCGAGGCCACCGGCCAGGGAGTGCGCGACTTCGCGTGGTCGCCCGAGGATTTCGGATTCGCGCGCAGTCGCTCGACACGCTTCGCATCGAGGGTCCGGAGCAAAGCGCGGCGATCATTCGCGGAGTGCTTGCCGGCGAGCGTGGCCCGGCTCGCGATATCGTGGCGCTCAACGCCGCGGCGGGACTTTGGGTGGCCGGCCGCTTGGCGGAGCCGCGAGACTGCGCTGCCGCGGCGCTCGAGGCGATCGATCGCGGCGCTGCCCGACAATTGCTCGCCGCGCTGGTGTCGACCATGAGCATGGGCTGAAACACGGCACGCCCGCGCGACGCGATGAAGTGGTTAGCGATAGGGACGCCAAATCGGGCGGCTGACGCGCGGCGCCGGCGGCTCTTCGATCGGAGCTTCGTCGGACTGCGGTGGCGGACCACCGACCGGCGCCAAGCTCGATGCCCAATCATCGCCGGCCGGTGGGGCGCCCATGCGAGCGACATCGCCCGAGTTGTTCGGCGCGCCGCCGTTCGCTGGCGGCATGATGTAGGGAACCACAAAGGTCGGTGGCCCATATCCCGGGGCGCTGTATACGCCCGAGGCGGGATATCCAGGGGCCGGGCCATAAGCCCCAGCCGTGTAGGGCGCCGGGCCATAGGCGGCCATCGGGCCGTAGCCCGGCGGCGGGCCATAGCTAACTACCGGACCGTAGCCGGGCGCGGCGCTGTAACCCGGCGCGGGACCGTATGCGGACGCGCCGGCGTTGGCTGGCATCGGGCCATAGGCTGCCGCGGGAGCGCCCGCCGACGATGCGGGAGCGTAACCCGGGTTCATCACAAAACGTGGTTCGCCATCGGGTCCGTAGGAATCCAGGCGGTAGGGTGTCGCCGGCGTCGGTTTCGGATTGCGAGAATTGCCTCCGCCCAGATTGCGGAGCATGTGTCCGTCGAAGGCGAAGAGCCCTGGGCCGCCGCCCAGCCGAGTCCGATCGAAGAACCTGCCGGAGCGCCCCGATTGCGTCGAGTCGCCGCCAGCCGCGGGCGCGGCGGCGAGGCCGGTTCGCGGGTCGATCGCGGCGTCGAAGGCGTCGTCGGTCATGGCGCCGGGCGGCAATGGATCGTTTGGCGAGAAGTTTGCCGCCGAATTTGCCGCCGGCTTGGTTCGTGAGTAAAAGCGTGCCCGCGGCGCTGGCGAACCCGCGACGGTGGCGCCATCGGCGTTCGCGCCCGCGGCGCCGCTGGCTGGCGGGGCCATGAGAATGCTGGGAATCGCGGGGCCCGCGCCGCCGCGGCTTGAACGAGTATTCGCGACACTGCTCGGTAGGGCGATATCGATATTTTGGTCCGCCACGAGCCGAGCGCCGTCGGGCGTGACGAGGCGCACGAAGACTTGAAGTTTTTCGTTCGCCGGCGCGTGTCCGGACCAAGGAAGGTCGAAGTAATAGCCGCGGCTGAGCCCCTTGCCGCCAAAGTGCTTGGCCGCTTCGCTCGCTTTGAAGTCCCAGCGGGCGACGCGCGCCTGGGGACCGCTAAACGCCGGATCGAGCACCACGATCGATACATCGCCGCTCGGGCCGGCGAGCCGGTCGTTTTCGTCGCGCGGCTCGAAAGCAATCGTGATGCCTTCGTGGCCCGGATGGCCATCGCGATCGCGACCGCCCGTGAATTGTTTGGCGATCACGAGCTTGGTCGCCGGCCCCGTGGGGGGCAAAGGCGCGTTGTGCGCGGCGAGCATCGCATGGTCACTGCGGCGCGTGGCCCGGGTGCGTTCTTGCCGCGAGGCATTGGGGCTTGGCAATTCACCGGGCGCGTCGGGCTCGGCGGGCGGCGAAAGTTCCATCGGCTCGGGAGGTCCAGAATCGAAACTCGGACCCGCGTCGCCGGATGCCGGCTCGCTTGGCATCGACTCGCTCGGCGCCCGCTCGCTGGTTTGGCCGGGCCCGAGATCGATCTTCGGGACCTCGACCTCCGCGGGGCCTTCGACCGTGCCGGGATCGACGCGTCCGGCGCGGCGCCGCGGCGTGGCCGGCGCGGGAACACTGGGCGATCCATCGAGGCTGGGCAGCACGAGTTCGGGCGATTTTTTCGGCCGCGGCGCGGGGAGGGGGTCGTTGACGAGGTCTTTTTTGAGTGAATCGTTCTCGCGCTGGGCCATTTCAAGCTGGCAGCCCAAATCTTCGATTTCGTCGCGCAGACGCCACAATTCCGTTTCTTGAAAGCGCAGCTCGCGCTCGAGCAGCGTCTGGTTGTTGTTCGCTCCTCCGGAGCGGCAACCGGCCGCGGCAAGCGCGAGCACGCGCCCATGATCCAACGCCGAACGCCCATGTCAGCCTCATGCGACAAAGGGACCGTGAAATTTCGAGACGACGAGATTCGAGAACCAGTGAGATGAGATGCTTCGTTGGACAGGCCGGGCGAAGGGAGCGGCGGGCGCTGTTTGGGCGCCGGCGCCGCCAACGAACGAGCGTTGGCCTAATCCAAAACGAGCTTGTAGCGATTTCGCCCGAGCGGCGAAACGGCGATTTTGCCCCAAAGCAAAAGAAAATCCCGAAGCGAAGCGTCGAGACAGCGTTGCTGGCAACTCAAACGGACAAAAATCTTGGGCCGTTCACGATTGAAACGCCCAAGATGAAATGGCTCGTCGATTCATGCCCGAAGTTTCGCCATTAACCTTCTTTGCCCGGCTTGTGTTCCATGCGTTCGATCACGCGGTCGAGCAGGCGGTATTCCATCGCCTCGGCGGCCGACATGAAGCGGTCGCGGTCGGTGTCCTGTTCGATCTGTTCGATCGGGTGGCCGGTGTGCTTGATCAAGATCTGATTCAGCTTGGCCTTCACCTTCTTGAATTCCTTGGCATGGATCATGATCTCCTCGGCCGTGCCTTCCATGCCGGCCAGCGGCTGGTGAATCATGATGCGGGCATTCGGCAGCGCATGGCGCTTGCCGGCCGTTCCGGCGGTAAGGAGCACCGCGCCCATCGAAGCGGCCTGACCGATGCAATAGGTCGCCACATCGCAGGTGACGAACTGCATCGTGTCGTAGATCGCCAAACCGGCGGTCACGCTGCCGCCCGGCGAATTGATGTAGAGATGGATATCCGACTTCGGGTCGTCGGATTGCAGAAACAACATTTGCGCGACGATGGCGTTGGCCACCTCATCGTTGACCTGCGAGCCGAGAAAGACGATGCGATCTTTCAGCAGCCGGCTGTAGATGTCCATCGCCCGTTCTTCACGGCCGCTCTTTTCGATGACATAGGGAATCAGTGGCATGGCTCGGTCACATTCTGCAAGGTTGGGTTGGTTCGTTTTTTCGATCGGCCTTGCGCCTGCGCGATCGCGGCCGGCAAACACGGCCTCGCGTCTCACGGCTTTTCGTCTTCTTCCTCGGTCGCGGCCGGTCGGGTGAGGATATCATCGACCACGCCATAATGCTTGGCTTCGATGGCGGTCATGTAATAGTCGCGATTCGTGTCCTTGGCGATGCGCTCGAGCGGCTGACCGGTATGATCGGCCAGCACATGGTTGAGCACATCGCGGGTTTTGAGGATTTCGTCGGCCTGAATCTCGATGTCCGACACTTGCCCGCCCACTTGGCCATAGGGCTGATGAATCATTACCTTGGCGTGCGGCAAGGCAAATCGCTTGCCCTTCGCGCCGCCGGCCAAAAGCACCGCCCCGCCGCTCGCCGCCAATCCCACGCAGTAGGTGGCCACCGGGCACGAGCAGATTTGCATCGTGTCGTAGATCGCGAGCGTGGCGGTCACGCTGCCGCCGGGCGAGTTGATGTAGAAGTGGATCGGCTTGCGGCGATTTTCGCTCTGCAAGTACAACAGCTTCATCACGAGTTCATTGGCGTTGCCGTCGTGAATCTCGCCCTGGAGAAGAATAATGCGATTCTCCAGTAGAAGATCGCCGAGGGTCATCTGACGCTGACGCTGATAGTCGCGGTAGGACATGGCGTGGTTTCTTTCTGTCTCCTGCCGACGTTGCAAGGGGGGCCGGGGCTCTGCTTGACGCGCCACGGCCCGCCGTTCGGCGTGCTTATGATTCCATCCGGCTCAGTTGTATTGTTTCGATCCGAGGCTTCCAGGGAAAGGGCAAAGCCGCGCGTCCACCAAGGCGGCGTCCGCCGGAAATATCATCCAAGAAATGAAGTTGCCCTCCGTTGCGATTCCAAAACGTCGACGCCTCGCCGCGGCCTCGATGTTTTTTACAAGACACGGCGAACCGGCCACGCGCCTTGGCGCCGCGAGAGCCGAACATTCGGGCGCGCGAGGCCCCGCGAATTCAAGACGCCTCGGGCGAGTTCCCTTCACCCGATACCGCGGTGTCCGACTCCTCGCCGCCCGCCGCCTGATCGATCGCTTCGGTGTTGGTGTCTTCTTGCTTGAAGGGCACTTCCTTGAACTTGGCATGCTCGAGCACCAGTTCGATCGTCTTGCGCTCGACAATCTGATTTCGCAGGGCGTCCATGAGCCCTTCTTTTTCCAGCCGGGCTCGCACGCGCCGCGGGCTTTCCTCGGTCTGCTTGCCGATGAGCGCCACTTCGGCGTCGTAGTCGGCTGGCTCGACATCGATTTTTTCTTCTTCCGCGATCCGCTCAAGGATGAAATGCTCCTTGAGCGCGCGGGCGGTGTTCACGTCGCTGTTCTGACGCAAGTTGTTCGCGGTGGCGCGAATTTCATCCTCGCTGAATCCGTTGCGTTGCAATTCCATGATCGCCCGCTCGAATTCGCGAGCGCTTTGGCGACGCAGCAGCTTGGGAGGCAAATCCCAATCGGCGGTCTTGAGGAGCGCGGCCGTGAGCTGCTTGCGAGCCTCTTGGTGTTGCCGGTATTCCAATTGCCGCTCGAGCGACGATTTGACCGCGTCTTTCAGCTCGCCTTCGCCATCGAAGCCAAGCTGCCCAAGGAATTCGGGCGTGAGCTCCGGAAGTTCGAGCTTCTTGACTTCGAGCACTTCGAAGATCGCCGTGATCTGCTTGCCGCGGAGCGCCTCGGGGCCGGTGTCGCCCATTTGGGCCTTGCCTTCCCGGGTTTGGCCGGCGGTCGCGCCGCCCATCAGTTTGTCGAACTGCGTGATATTGCAGTCGCGGAAACTGAGCGTCGGGCGAATACGAATCACCTCTTCCTTGCCCTCGGACAAGACTTCGTCGCCATTCTTGAACGTCAGATTGCAGCTCACATAATCGCCCGTAGCGGCCGGGCCGGCGTGCGGCGTGAGCTTGCCATAGCGGGCCAGGATGCGCTCGATCTGAATCTGAATGTCGGCTTCGCCGAATTCATGCACCGGGCGGCTGATCTCCAGATTCTTCCAATTCGGCAGGTCGAACTCCGGCCGCACTTCGAGATCGAACTCGAAGGTCAGCGGCCCGGTGTCGGGCACTTCGACCAAGGTGGGATCGAGCGAGGGCTCGCTGATGGCCGAGAAATCCTGATCCTCGGTCACTTGGGTCAGACTGTCGAGCAGGAGCGAGCTCTTGACCCGCTCGGCCACGTCCTTGCGAAAGCGCGACTCGATCAGTTTTCGCGGCGCCCGGCCGGCGCGGAAACCCGGCACGGCGGCGGTGCTCATCATGCCGCTGAATTCCTTGTCGAAATATCGCTGAATATCCTCGGGCGAAATCGTGACGGTCAGATGCCGCTCACAAGCCGAGGGGCTCGTCACCTTGACCTCGAGGTTCATTCGTTCGGCCGCCTCGTCGACGCCGGTTTCACTGTCGGCGCCTTCTTCGTCGATTTCGTCGCTGAGAGCCATGTCAATTCGCCTTCAAAAAAATCGTGTCGACACCGCGTGATCGAGCGACTTCAACGCTCTGGAACCACGCTAGTGCGTTCGAGCAAAATGGAACGAGACAAAATCGGCCGAAATAAATAAGAGCGGTCTTCCGTGTGCGCTTGCCAATGGGCGGCGCCGGTCTCTGATGGCGCATTCTGCCATGCAGCCCCGCGGTTGTCCAAGCCCCAAGGGAGCCGCGCCCATTTTGGCCGGAATCTGGCGAAGCTGAACGGCAATGGGAAGTTCGGCTCCCTCGCCGTCCAAGGCCCAGCATGCCGGCCAGCGACTTTCGGAGCGGCCCCGCGCCTCCCCGGCCGGGAACGCGCCCAGCTCCAGCAACGCTCCCAGCACTATGGCGACGCAAACCGCCGCCAAGAAATTACAAACACTAACAGCGGGTGATGGGATTCGAACCCACGACAACGACGTTGGCAACGTCGTGCTCTACCAACTGAGCTACACCCGCACTTCGAATTTCATGGCCCGCTGACCGGCCGAAACGCATTTGCCGCTTCGGCCACGAGCCATGGACCCAAGGCGATCGGCAATTCCACGCACGCCGCGATACATCGCCGAAAGTCTTCGGATTATAGAACCGCCCATTGGACTGGCAAGTCCATTTGAGACACGCTAGCAAGCCTAGAGCGCCGGCGCCGCGGACGTCAAGCACGCGCGATCGACAAATTCCGATTTTTCGAGGCGTCCCGCCGGCTTGCCCCGATTGCGCCCACCGAGATCGGCGGCGATCTGGCCTTAACTCCCGTGGCTGATTTTGGTATCTACCCGCAGCCCTTCCAATCTTCAGCAAAAAAACGGCTTCTCGCTCCGATTCTTGTTTCTCTCGACTGGGCGTGCCTCCATGAAGCGATTTATCGTTCACGCGTTGATTCTCGGCTCGGTGGTCGGGCTCGGATACCTGGGCGTCACACAGGTTGAAAAGGGCTTCGGCCCCCAGGCGCCCCCGCCTTTTGAACAACCAGCGGCCCCGCCCGACGCGCGACCGATTCCGCTGGCCGCGGCCGAGGACCCGGCCAGCGCCAATGCCGTCGACCCCTTTGGCCGCCGTGGCCCCGCGCCCGCCGACGAACGCGGCGACGCATTTCGCGGCCCCTCGGAACTCGATGGTCGCTTTGCCGATGCCGCCCCAGGTCGCGACGCCATCCCTGCTCGCGACGCCATCGATCGGCCCGAACGAGCCGGCCGGCTCGATCGCCCCGCAGGCGCCGATCCCTTCGAGCGAGCCAATCCCCAGCCCGAAGTCGCCAGCGGCGATTCGCTCCCCAGTCGCGATGCGTCGCAACCGGCGACCGCCGCCCGCGGGCCGGAGCCCGACCCTTACTACGGCGCTCCACCGGAAATTCGCGCCGGCCAGACACCCGAGCCCAGCGATCCGAACAATGTTCCGATGCCGCTACCGCCGGAGACATCGCCCCCCTTCGGCGCCCCGAGCGATTCCTCGGCGGCCGCGCCCCAGGACCCGACTTCATTCTCGGCGCCAATGCCCGCGAGCGACGAGCCGCGCAACCTCGCCCCGATCGTCGGCGCCGATCCCTACGCTCGGCCGCTGAATCCCGAGCCGGGTCAAAATGCCGGCGGGCTGGCCGGCGACGCCGCTAGCGAAAACCTGTTCGGCCCCCTGCCGACTTCGCAAGAAGGCGCTGCCATGCCCGCGTCGGCCACCGAATCGCTCGCGGCGGGGGCGCAAAGGGCGCTCGAAGGACTCGGCCGCCCGGGCGACTCGCAACTCGAAGGATCGCAAACGCCCACGCTCACCATCGAAAAGCGAGCCCCGAGCGAGATTCAGGTCGGCAAGCCGGCCACGTTTATCATTAAGGTTCGCAATGTCGGCGCGGTGGCGGCTCAGGGCGTCGAGATTCAAGACGATGTGCCGCGGGGAGTGCAGTTCGTCGGGGCCAAGCCGCCCGCCACCCAGCCGGCGCCGGGCAAGCTCCGCTGGCAACTGGGCGCCATGAAGCCCGGCGACGAGATCAACATTGAAATGCAACTGCTTCCCACGGCCGAGGGCGAGATCGGCAGCGTGGCCACCGTGCATTTTCAAGCCGCCGCTTCGGTGCGCACTCGCTCGACCCGCGCCGCCCTCACGCTCGAAGTGGCCGCGCCTCGCGAAGTGCTCATCGGCTCGCCGGTCACCATGAAAATCCATTTGGCCAACCCCGGATCGGGCATCGCCACCGGAGTCGTGCTTTCGGAGAATGTGCCCGCCGAGCTCAAGCATGGGGCCGGGCCGGAATTGGAATTCGAAATCGGCTCGCTTCGTCCCGGCGAAGCGCGCGACCTGGAACTGACGCTCGGCGCCCAGCAGGCCGGCCACGTGGTCAATGTGCTCTCGGCCAACGCCGACAACAACGTGCATGCCGAAACTCGCGCCGAATTCGAGGTGCTCGCGCCCGGCTTGAAAGTAGGCGTGACCGGTCCGAAGCGGCGATACCTTGAACGCAGCGCCACGTTTACGGTCTCGGTGTCGAATCCCGGCACGGCGCCGGCCCATGATATCGAGCTGGCCGCGACGTTGCCCAGCGGCATGAAATTCGTCGAGGCGAATAACCTCGGCCACTTCGACCCGGTGACGAATACCGTGTATTGGAGTCTCGAGGAATTGCCCCCGCAAGAAACCGGCAAGGTATCGCTCACCGCCGTGCCGCAGCAGCCCGGCGAGCTCAAGGTGCAAGTGCGCGGGCAAGCCAAACAGGGGCTCGCCGACGCGGTCGAAGAGTCGGTCGTGGTCGATGGCTTGGCCGCGATCATGTTCGAACTGATCGACAAAAACGACCCGGTGGAGTTGAACGGCCAGACAACCTACGAAGTGCGGGTAGTGAATCAGGGCTCGAAAGCGGCGAACCATGTGCGCGTCGTCGCCCTGCTGCCGCCGGAAATGCGTCCGCTCGGCGCCGATGGTCCTGTGAAGTATGGCATTGATGGCCAGCGAGTGCTCTTCGAGCCGCTGGACCAACTGGGCCCCAAGGCCGATGTCGTGTACGCGATCAAGGCCCAGGCCCTGCGGGCCGGCGACTGCCGAGTGCGCGTGCAAGTGGTGAGCGACGAAGTCCGCGCCCCGATCACGAAGGAAGAAAGCACGCGAGTCTACGCCGACGAATAAATCCACGCCGCCCAATGTCTCGAACGCCTCGCCGCCCAATCGAGCGGGGTCACTTGGCGCCGCCCTATTCGCGCCCGTGCGTGCGCCCTGCTCGAAAGTGGGGGAAGGTCTTGACGAGAGGGCCGCAGGGCGGCGTATAATTGGCGATCCCCGGAGGGTAAGCGAATTGGCCAGCGGCCTGACTCGAAATCAGGTGCCCCGCAAGGGGTTGTGGGTTCGAATCCCATGCCCTCCGCTTTGATTAACCCATTGTCTCAATGGCAGTTACGACAACGGGCTTCGAGAGACGGAAGCCTCATGTGATATCCCCGGACAGGAATCGGGCCAGCGCTTCTTCTTCGCGATGGAATGGACGTTTTGCCGACCCGGCGATTGCCCGACTGCGATCGGAACATATTCGCCGGGAGCAGAACGTCGCTCTTTTGTCTCACCAAAAGCCCAAGCGCACGGGAAAGCCGAAGATCATTCCCTCGATCCCTCGCATGGCGCGCTTGCTCGGGTGGCTTAAGGCCCGCGGCACGTCGGATTTCCGCTTCGCGAATTCCAAGAACGAAGCCCGGACGCGCGGCGCCCTGGAAAAACGGATGGACACATTGCGCCAAAAGTCCGGCCTGACGGACGTGGTCACGACACGCTCCGCCATCGCGCCGCGACGAATTCCATCCTGAAAACAGACGACGTTAAGATGACCAGCCTGACGCTCGGGCACGATTCGTCGCGAACGACCGAACGCTAAACCAAGTTGCCCAGGAGCACTTGGTCAATTTTACGACGAAAGCAATCGGGTAACGTCGAACCAAAAGAATATGCATCGGTGTGTCGCTACCGTGGCGCGCAAGATGCTGTCCCAACTAGTATCAAGCCGGTTATAATGTCGATCACGAAGCAAACGGCGTGATTGACGCGATGAGAATTCTGTTTGATTACATTTGATCAAAAATGAATGTGCCGACACTTCCTGACGATTGGTCAGCAAACGGCTGCTGGGGGAATCGAAATGGTTATTACCCAAAATGAAAAGGACCTCGACTTCGTCAGGTACATGGGCCATTTCCTGGTGAGCCTGGGGTGCATCTCCGTTTCCTCGAAACTGATCCCACCCGCCACGGAGAAGAAGTTCTTCACCAGCGGATTCGTGGTCGAGTTGAACGGGGATTGGTACCTCGTTACCTGCGGCCACGTCTTCAACGCCATCAGGCAGTACATCGCCAGTCACCCGCAACTCACCCACACCTTCGTGATCCACTCCGGGATGGGCACGTTCGCCATCAACCGGGAGCTGGTGAAGTTCAGCTACCGGGAACCCGAATTCTGCATCGATCGGCACGAGGGCCTTGATTTCGGTGCCATCAAGCTCATCCCTTCGGAGCGTGCCATCCTCCGCGCCAACAACGTCATCGTCGTTGAGGAGCGGTATTGGGACCAGGAACTTCCGCCGGAGTTCTCGAAATTTGCCGAGCTGGGCTTGCCGCTTCAGAACATGGAACTCAACACCCTCGGCCAAGCGGGAATCCAGCCAGTCTTCCTGCGAGTTGAGCCGGCTGCTGGCGTCGAGCCGGTGTACGCCCACCAGACGGACAAAATGCGGTACTTCAAGGTCATGGAGCCTTCCCGGCCGGATCTCGATATCGTGGGGATGAGCGGCTGCCCGGTGTTCGCGTTCTGGGAGCAGCCCGGCAAGGACATGAAGGCCCTCGTCTGCTCCATGCAAAGCTCGTGGCTGCCGACCAAGCGCGTCGTCGCGACCGTGGATCTTCGCTTCGCTTGCCAGCAACTCCGGGCCGCTGTGGTCGCAAAGCCCTGATCCGCTGACCGGCAGACATCATGACTGGAAGCCATCAATCGCAACAATGAACGTGAAAGACGCTCCAGAGATGGCGAACGGAAACAACCAAGGCCAAAACAACGGCGCGCAGCAGATCCAAGCCCAAGCGGCCGGTGCCGGTGAGGGCGGGCATGCTCCCCCGCCAGCATTCAACCCGCAACAAGCCCGGCACGAAGCGGCCCATGCGGTGGTCATCGATGATTTGGGCTACCAGGTGACTCGGGTGAACATTGACCCCATTGGACCTAACGGAGAACACCAACATCAGTTGGCGCAGGCCGATTGGGGCGCGTTTCAAGCGGCAATGAACGCGATGAACTGTGATAATGCCGCTCAACGCGATGCCATCCGCCCGAGCATCCTCGGCTACGTCACCATGCTCGTAGCCGGTCACCTCGCAGAAAACCTGCAAAATGGAGCAATCGAGCGTGTCAGCGCTCGAATCCAGAACAACCAGTGGCTGCTCCAGAATCCACCAAGCATGCAGAATGCGATCGCCGACCGCGACAAGACCGCGTTGTTTTTATTTCTGGTCCAGCGCAACTCGATGCTGGAGGTGATCGCTGCTGAAGAGCGAGCTTTGGAAGTCCTCACGCGCCGCGCTGTTCACCATGAGGCCCTGACCGCGCTGCTGATTCAGCATGGAACCGTCGAGGGAGAGATGCTCGATAATGCACTTGGCAACAACGTGGTGTAGACAAACCGATTTGTTCACCATTTCTTCTTTAGCGCTTGTTGCGCGCTTCGGACTCACATCGACTGACGTAATTATCGAGCTAATTCCTCGCGGGTTGGTCAGCGCTTGTCCGATGGCAGCACAGAACAACCGCACTCACCGATTAGCTGGCCATCGTGAGCCAAGTTTCGCGGAACAGCGATTCTGCCGCTTTTGTCAAACCCTCGTCCCAACGGCAGTTGGGACAAGGGGCATCGAGAGACGGAAGCCCCGTGTGAGACCCCGGTCAGGAATCGTGAAGGAGGTTGTCGTGCGCTCTCGTAGCACACCCGTCATCTTCCCGACGCAAGCAATCGGCTGACGTCGACGTGCTTGAATTGCACGGGGGACAAGCGGTTTCAGCAGGCGTCGCCTGATGTCTCGGGCCGCGTGGACGCTTGGTTTCGCTCGGCGAGGCGGGCGTCGGCTAGTTCGCGGATTCGGGCTTGCACTTCTTCGATCCCCGGGCGGGCGTCGATCATGATAATCTCGCGCGGTGTCCGCGCCGCCTCGGATTGGTAGCCGGTCCGCAAGCGGCGGTGAAACTCGTCGCCGCGTTGCTCCATGCGATCGAGCGGACGCCGCAGCCGCTCCACGGCGTCTTCCGGCGCGAGATCGAGCACGAAAGTCAGATTCGGCATCACTCCACGGGTCACTTTCCGACCCAGGTCCCAGAGCCACGCGACATCGAGCCCCGCCGCGTGGCCTTGATACACCACGTTGGCCAGCACATAGCGGTCCGACACCACCACCTCGCCCCTGGCCAAAGCCGGCGCGATTCGCTCCTCGACCATTTGGGCCCGGGCCGCCATGAACAGCAGCATCTCGGCCACGGAACCGATCGCCGGGCCCGGCTGCGTGAGCAGGAGCGAGCGCAACTGTTCGCCCAAGGGCGTGCTGCCCGGATCGACGCATCGCGCGACGGTGTGTCCGCGGCTCGCGAGATAGTCGCAAAACAGGTCGAGCTGCGTCGATTTGCCGGCCCCATCGAGGCCATCGAAGGAAAAGAACATGCGATTGGGCGCCTTGGTGGGAAACAATGGAATTTTCAACGCGCATTGCGACGCGGCGAGGTTCGCTCGGGCGCCGACGGATCGATCGGCGCCAGGGTAGTGCCATCGGCTTCGGCGGAGTCGCGCTGGGCATAGCGCTCGACGAGCCGGCTGGCCCGCTGTTGGACCAGAGCGCGCAGGGCGGCCGGTTCGAGCACTTCGGCTTGGTCCGCGTAGCCGAGAATCCACCACGAGATTTCATTCAATCCCGACACGGTAACAGTGAACTCGAGCGAGCCATCGTCGTGAAAGCGGCATTGCTGGGTTTTGTGCCAAGCAACCTCGGCCACGTTCCGAGCCACCAGCGGCTCGAAGCGAATGCGAACCACGATATCCGGGCCCGGTTCGGCGATCAGGCGCCAGGCATTTCCGAGATAGCGTTCGATGCTGAAACCTCGCGGCGGCTGAAAGGTTTCGTCGATCGGCTCGAGGCTCAAGATGCGGCCGACATTGAAGGTGCGGATTTCGCGATGCACGGAAGAGCGCCCGACCACATACCAGCTATGCCGGCTAAATAGCAAGCGATAGGGCGAAAGCTTCGTCTCGATGATTTCGCGATCGCTGAAACTGTCGTAGCGAATTCGCGCCGGCTGGCGCCGGGTCACGCATTCGATCAGGCGATCGTAGCAGGGGCGATGCTCGGTCAACGGATTACGCGGCTCCAGGTGAATTCGCACCGCGGCGGCGGACTCGCGGAGCTCTTCGCGCAAGGGGCCCGGCAGGCTGCTTTCGAGCTTGAGCGCCGCCGTTTTCGCGGCGCTATAGAAGGGCAGTCGTTGTTCTTGGCCCAGTTCGCGGCAGATCACCAACATGGCGAGGGCTTCCTCGGCGGTGAATTGCGTGGGCGGAAGCGAATAGGCGCCGGCGATGCGATAGAGCCCGGCCTGTTCGTCGAGGATCAGCGGCACTCGCGCTTGTCGCAAGACTTCGAGATCGCGAAAGATGGTCCGGCGACTTACTCCGCACTGCTCGGCCAAGTGGCTCACGCCGAGCCCCTTACCCACCTGCAAGAGACCGATTAGCTGCACCAGACGGCTGATCTTCGATAGGCTCATAGTTGGCGGTTGGTGTTCCACGGGCGCCGGCGCGAGCAGACGGTCCGCTCGCGCCGCTTCGAGTCGCGGGGCCCGCGGCGCCCGTTGGTTGGGCGCCGGCTCGCGGCGTGCTCGAGTTCGATCCACCGCCTAGTCCGCCGAGATTCCCCCAGGAAAATCCGCCCGAAGGCGGCTGCGACGCATCGGGCTCGAGCGCCGGCCCGCGATCTCCCGCCTGTCGATCGCCGATCGGTTCGTTGGTTTCCGGAGTCGCCGTGCGCCCCCCGGCGGCGAACCTCCTGGCGGCTGGTCCAGCGGCGGTTGGCCGACCGGGCCGTTTGGCGCCGGCGGAACCTGCTCCGGCGTGGGCCCGGCGGGCGATTCTTCTTGCGGCGAAGCGAGCGGCGGTTCCGTCGGTTCGTCCGAGGGGCCATGGGCAAACTGGGTGTAAGCCCCGCGGCTGATGACCTTCGGACGCGTGAACCCGTAGTTCAAAAACACGCTCGCATCTCGCTGCCGCGCCAATCGCAGCGCATCGAACTGGGCCTTGGCCGGCCAGGGTCCTTCCGCCAAGTACACATTATTGTACTCAAGCAGCGAGCCCTTTCGATAGTGGACCTGAATGATGCCGCGCACATAGTCGACCAGGGCCCGGTAATAGGCGATCTCCGCGTCGGCCCGCTGCTGCTGGGCATTGAGCAGGAGGTCGAGCGTCACGGTGTTCGAGTCAAACGCCACTTGCACGGCCGCGACTTGTTTTTCCGTGGCCACGCGACGGTTGAAGTTCGTTTGGGCCAGGTTGTAGTTGAATTCGAGCATGCGAACGGCGTCGGCCACCTGATGCGAGACTTCCAGCTCTTCGTCTTGCAGACGCGACTTTTCCTTGGCGAGCTGCATTTCGTAGTGCCGCACTTGCGACATTTCGCGCCGGAAACCGATCGGCATGGCAAAGTTGAAGCCGGCCTGCCATTCGGCGAACTGGCCGGTGCCGAGCACACCCAAGGCGCTCGTGCCCACTAGACCGTTCACGACACTGGGATCGGCGTTGTTGTAGAGCTGATCGCCGAGGCCCACCAGACGGTAGTAACCGCCGGCGTCCAAGCGGGGCATCAACAGATTCTTCGCCGCGATGATTTCGAGTTCGCGTTCTTTGATCCGCCACTTTTGACGACGAAGTTCGGGGCTGCGAGCCAACGCTTCGCAGTGGATATCGCGCCATTCGAAGTTCACCTTGGCCGTCGTCGGCTCATCGGCCGGACGAATCAACCGGCCATCGGACACCGAGAGCCCCATCACATAGCGGAGGCGATTCTCGGCGCGGAACAGATCGTTGAGCGAAGTCTGTACCTGGGCGCGGAACTGGAAGTATTGGGCCCGCGACTGGGCCTCTTTCTCCGCTTCGCCGCCGCTTGGCGCCCACGAGATACAGGGCGTCAATCTTGCGCCAGGTTTGCAAGGCGCTGGTGCGGCCCACCTTGCTGGCCTCGAGGGCGCGGTAGGCGAAGTACAGTTCCCAGTAAGCGTTTTCCGTGTCGCTCACCAGATTGCGCACACCGCCCTCGAAGTCGGCGAGGCTGATGTCGGTGTTGATGCGGGCCAGCATCACGCCGTCGAACGTGGTGGTGCCGATCGTCGAACCGTTCGACGAAATAATGCCCGCGAAGGGGTTGAACGGACCGGCGATGCGGTTGAACTGCGTGCCGGCGCCGGCGAGCAACGGCTGGTTCATGCTGAACTGATAGTTGACGTTCCAACTGCTGGGAATGGCCAGCGACGGCGTGTTGAGATAATCGTAGAACAAGTTTTCGGCGATCGAAAACTGGCCGCCCGTGGCCGTCATCTTGGTCAACTGGGTGTTGAAGGTGCTGTTGTCTTCCTTATAGAACTGCTGATTGAAATTTCGGTAAATGCCGCTGGTGCGGACGTTGTTCGGATGGTGATTGTGCTGCCAGTTCAGGTTGCTGGTGAGCTGGGTGTCGAAGGCGGCCAGCGCGGCCTCGACGCCCGTGACCGGCGTGGTTTCGGTGAGGGCCGGATCATAGACGCCGCGGCTATTGTCGGGCGCGGTCATGATCGAGTCGGGCGCTTCGCCGACTTGCGGTCGCTGGGTGGCGGCGCTCGTGGCGTAGCGTCCGCCGAGCGAACGCATCACCTTGGCGTTGGCCAGGGAGAATTGCACCGCTTCCTCGAGCTTCAGCTCCCAGATGCTCTTGGCATCCATGTTTTCGAGCGTCAGCGGCGGTTCGGCCTTTTCCACGTCTTCGAGCAGCGTGGTTTGGGCATCGGGGTACTCGATTTGGGTCGCTTTATCGACGTAGTGCGAGAGATCGCCATCGTCGAACAAGTGGACCGGCATTCGTCGGATGGCAGCCAGCGACGCTCGCCAGCACACCGATCCGCGTCAACCAGCTTAAGGAAACGCGCCAAGCCATCGATCAGGGTTCCTCGCAGTCGCGCCGCTGGGAGACGGCGCCAGGTGCGCACCGCCAGCCCCAAGCCGCCACCCCCGCTCGCTTCCGCCGAGCTTTCGGGCGCCGCCTTGTCGCATGACCGAAATCGAGTTTGCCCCCCCCGAAAAACCGCGCCAGCATTGCATTCGCCGCACGCGCACGTGGCGGGGCGCGGCAACGCAAAATCTGGCCGTGGATTTATCGACTGCTCCCACGTTAAACTTTGGGTAAATATCGCAGCCGAAAGATTCGCCGTTTTTTGACTCGCTGGCAGCATGCTTCGCGGCGCCGGCAATCGGCGTCGCCGCGCCGAGCGCCGCCCGACCCGCGCATCTCTTATACTTCTTAATAGTCCCACGAATCCCGAAGGTTTGCCGCCCATGAGCCCGCGACATTCGCTCCGCCCGCCTCTTGAAAGCGGCTCCCGGTCGCGCCGCGAGTTCTTGCGGCATTGCTGCCTTGCCGGCGCCGGCGTGCTTGCGAGCTCGCTCACCGCCCGCTGGCCAGCCAGGGCCATCGAGCCGATCGCCCGCCACGGCGGGAGCCATTTCAAATACAGCATCGCCGCCTACAGCTATCGCAAGCTGTTCACCGCCAAAGACAACCGGCTCTCGCTCGACGACTTCATCGCCGACGCCGCCAAAATGCGGGCCCAAGCGGTCGAGCTCACGAGCTACTACATTCCCGGATATCCCGACAACGTGAAGCCCGAGACTCTGCTCGCCATCAAGTCCCAGTGCTTTCGTCAGGGGCTCGATATCTCGGGCACGGCGATCGGCAATGACTTTGCCCTGCCGCCCGGCCGCGAGCGCGACGAACAGCTCGAGCGCGCCGGCGCTGGATCGAAAACGCCGCGCTGCTCGGCGCGCCCGACGATTCGCATTTTCTCGGGCTCGCCGCGATCGCTCTCCACGGCCGAAGCGACTCGACTCGTCGTCGAGGCGATCGAGGCTTCTTGTCAGTTGGCGGGCAAGCGGGGTGCATTTGGCGCTCGAGAATCATGGCGGGCTCACGGCCACGGCCGACTCGATGCTGGCGCTTGTGCGTGCGGTGCAAAGTCCTTGGTTCGGCGTGAACCTCGACACCGGCAACTTTCATGGCGACGACATCGAAGGCGATCTCGCCAAGCTCGCGCCCTATGCGATCAATGTGCAAGTGAAAGTGGTCGTCAGCGGACCCGATGGCAAGAAGCGGCCAACCGACTTTGGCCGGCTGGCTCGGCTGCTGGCCGACTCCGGCTACCGCGGCTATATCGTGCTGGAGTACGAAGAAGACGAGCCGGCCCGCGAGGCGTGTCCGCGATATCTGAACGAGATTCGCGAAGCCTTCTCGGCGGTGTGAGCCGAGAACCTGGGCCCGGCGCGATGAGCGTTCGCGGTAAGCTTCGCGCTTAGTTCGACTTTCGCGGTTTTCAAAAGTTCCGATAGCCCGATTCGTCGTGGTTTCTCCGATTTCGGCGCGTTTCCGGCAACCTTCGGCCTCTCGGTAACATGCAAAAATTGGCAGTTCGGCCGTCAAACTGTGCAAAACCCACGAGAAATCGGCGATTCGAGTGCTAGCAAAAAACGCGAAACTTGAACTTAGTGCCTATCGGAGAACTTCAGCGAGCTCTCACTCCCCCCTCTCCCAAAGGGAGAGGTGGGGAGTTGCCGAATAGGCTCTTAGCGATTCACGCCATAGGTGTGCCGCGACCAGGGATCGCCAAAGTACAAGAAGTCGGGCTCTTGCCAGCCGTTGCGATAACCAGGATAGGTAAACACCTGCTTGACCCGGCCGGTGCTCTTCTGCTGGTAGGTCACGATCACGCCATAGGGCGAGGGCTGGGTGAAGTCGAAGTGCCGATAGGGTCGCGGCGGTTGACCGGGAACGGCTAATCGCGGGGCCGGCACGATCGGCGGCGGATCGGCCAGGGCGGCGCCCGCTCCCAAGATCAGGCCAGCGACGAGGGTCAAGCTCGCGACGCCAGAGATGCCCAGGGCTTCGATCGAGGCGCTCGCAATGCGAAAAATCGGATCATGGGGGCGTAGGCTCCGGCGACGAATGAGGGAAGTCGATACCCTGCTTCTTCGACCAAGGGAGCGCGGCAACCGGAGTCGGAACAGGGCGAAACGACCTCTTTATCGCGGCGCCCGGCCTAGGGGAGCGACTTTGCCGCCTGTAGGTTCCCATCGCCAATGAGCGACGAGACAGCCACCGCTCCAGCCCGACGGCGCATGCGGCTGGCGCCTGTTATTGCGATAGCGCCGGCCGACCGTCTTCCAGGCCCAGCCGCTTCATCTTCTTATACAGCGTGGTGCGATTGATGCCCAGCGAATCGGCCGTCAGAATGGCGGTTCCAATGATTGCGCTCGAGCACTTCGAGAATGATCTGTCGTTCGGGCATCTCCAAGGCTTGCTTGAGAGTGCGCACGCACCACCGGTTCGATCATCGCCGGAACACTGCCGATGATCTGGCGCGGCAAATCCTCGAGCCGCACTTGGTCGGCCTTGCCCAGCAGCACGGCCCGCTCGATTACATTTTGCAGCTCGCGGACATTGCCGGGCCACGAGTAGCGGCCGATCGCCGCGAGCGCTTCGTCGGTGAAGCCATGAACCACTCGGCCGGCCTCTTCACAGGCTCGTTCGAGAAAATGTTGCGCCAGGAGCGGAATATCGCTCAGTCGCTCGCGAATCGGCGGCAGCTCGATATTGACCACATTGATGCGGTAATAAAGGTCCTGGCGAAAGCGGCCCGCGGCGACAAGCTCGGTGAGGTCTTCGTTGGTGGCGAGAATCACGCGGGCATCGACATGATGCGTCTTCGATCCGCCGACCGCTTCGAATTCGAATTCTTGCAGCACCCGGAGCAATTTCACTTGCAAGGCCGGGCTGGCGGTGCCGATTTCATCGAGAAAGATCGTGCCGCCCTCGGCTTGCAAGAACTTACCGATGCGATCGCCCGTGGCGCCGGTAAACGAGCCGGCCACATGGCCAAATAGCTCGCTTTCGAGCAGATTCTCGGGCAGCGCTCCGCAGGCGACTTCCACGAATGGCTTGTCGCGCCGCGAGCTGCGGCGATGCATGGCCCGGGCGATCAGCGATTTTCCGCTTCCGCTCTCGCCGGTGATGAGCACCGTGGCGCGGGTATCGGCCACGCAGTCGACCACATCGAACACCTTGAGCATGCGATTGTCGTGGCCGACGACGTTTTCCAGGCCGAAGCGCAGATCGAGCTGGGCCTTGAGTTGTTTGTTTTCCTCGAGGACTTCTCGCTGGTTGAGGGCGCGATCGATCGCCAGTTCGAGTTCCTCGTCGATCAGCGGCTTGGTCAGAAAATCGAACGCGCCGGCTCGAATCGCTTCGATGGCGGTCTCGACCGTGCCATAGCCGGTGAAAAGAATCACGGCGGTCGTGGGGGTGTGCTGCCGGCAATGCGCGAGCACGTCGAATCCATCGCCATCGGTCAGGCGAATGTCGACCAGGGCGAGGTCGTAGGTCTTCTTGTCCACGGACGCGATCGCGGCTTGGCGACTTCCGACGGCGTCGACCTTGTGGCCCAGACTGCGGAGCCAGTCGGTCATGCCTTCGAGCACACGGCGATCATCGTCCACGAGCAGCAGCGAGGCGTGTTTCATAGCGGTACATCGTTTCCGGAGTGCGGTCAGATCGCCGGTTTACAGTGTTCGTGGCGGCCACGAGCCGATTTTGGCCGGGCAACGGGGCGTCGCTATTTATCTACGTCACGTTGACCGGAGCGTCAAAGTCGAAGCGAAAACGCGCCGCTGGCTAGCGATGCGCGGAAAAAGCGATCGTTGCGCAGCAAAACGATCGCCGCGAGCGGCCGGCGAAAACGATACCGCGAGCATGATCGCTACAACCGGAAATCGCGCACTCAGCGACGCGAAGAGAGCGCCGCAAGAAAATGGAGAGCACGGAGCGGCGCTAATGAAAACCGGCGTAAAGTCAGCGGCCGGTCAAACTCGCGGCTGACCCTGTTCGCGGCCCCCGGCTTCGAACGGCTCGCGCGAAGGCGGCTCGAACTTCGGCGCTGTCGGCTCTTCCGACTCGTCGACCGCTCGCTGATTCCGCACCATTTGCGATGGCGCGGGCTCGTGCATCGCCGAGTCCATCTGGCCCTGAATGTCGCGCATACCCTTCTTGAACTCGGTGAGACTGCGGCCAAGCGAACGCCCCACCTCGGGCAAGCGATTGCCAAACAGCAGCACCGCAATGACGCCTACAATGCCAAGTTCCAGCGGGCCCAGACCGAACATGATCTCACCTACAAAAGCAAAAGGACAAAAGCCAACTTTCAAACGGCGTTCTTCAGGCCCGCGCCGCAACGACTCAACTCGGATGCGGACCCTTATCCTTATCGTCGTCGATGCCTTGCATGCCCTTCTTGAACTCCACCATTCCTTGGCCCAAGTTCCGCATCACTCCCGGCAGCCGGCTGCCGAATAGAAGCAGCACGACAAGTCCCACGACAATAGCCGTCAGGGGAGTGATCATTGCAATCATGGGGACATGCTCTGCTGTTCGAGGGCTATCAAAGGAAGGAATCGACGCGGGCGGCGAACATTATTGCCGGGTGTTCGTGGCCCCGACTCCGAGGGCACGGCGCGCATGCTACCACGCGATCCACCAACTCAATTCTAATGGCTAGCCCCGGTAAGTCAAACCTTTCACGCCGCGGGCGCGATTACCCGCCAACCTGACGCTCCGAGCGGCCTCCGCGATCCGGCCCGTGCGCCCAACTCTTTGCCGAGCCAGTCATTGCATCGAGCGCCCGCTCTCGGCGTGCGCGGCGTAGAGCGGCAGAAATCGATAATAGACCTCGAGGCAGAGCGCCGAAAGCGCCGTGCTAAACGCCCGGCCACCATACCCCCCCCACACTGGGTCGGGATTCCAACTGCCCGCGAGCTTTCCCTCGCGCCGCTGGGTGTTCAAAAGCTGCTTTTGCAAAGCGGTGTTCCATCGCTGCCAGTAAACGCCTTGCAATTGATACATGCCGAGCGTGCCGTAGTACCAGTAATACACATTGGCGGGCCCCTCGCCCGGCAGTTCGGTCATCACGAAATCGCCCGCCTCGCGGCTTTGCGGATCGTCGGGAGCGATGCCCACGAACTGCCGACACACGAGCGCTTCGGCCGTCATGGCCCGCGTGGGCGGATGACCCGGCCGATAGGCGGCCAGCCCGGCGTGGCGCCCGCTCGACACGCCGCGGAGAAACTGCCGCATTGCGTTGCGGCTTTCGTCGGGGATCGCCACTCCGCCGAGCGCCGCGCTTTTGATCGCCATGGCCTGCCAGCCAAACTGGCTCATATCGCCAGGCTCGCCGGGCTGATAACGCCATCCACCCGAGGTTGCGTTCTGGGCGTGCAGCGTGTAGCCGATCGCCGCTTCGACCGCTGGCCGGAGTCGCTCGTCGCCGGTCATGGCCAGGGCTTCGCTCAGGGCAAACGAGGCCATGCCGTGGCAATACATGCGTTCATAGAGCGTGGCGGCGCCGGCTAGGCTGCCATCCGCGGTTTGGGCGCCAAGCAGAAACTCCAGGCCGTGTTTGACGCTCGCCGCATATTCACCGTTTAGATGCGTGTGCCCGGCCGCCAAGAGCGAGAGGAGACAAAGCCCGGTGAGTCCGGTGTCGGCCTGCATGCCCACCCCGTGGCGATCGGGCCCATCGCTGCGCTGTTGGCGTCCGGCTTCGAGTGCGCGGGGGTTCCATCGGCCGTCGATCGACTGGTTGGCGACAAGGTACTGGAGCGCCGCGCCCACGGCGGCTTCGGTCTGCTCGTTGCCGCCATGTTGCTCGGCCACGCGCACATGATCGCTCGCCGTGCGAAGAGAATAGATCGCGGGCGCGGAACGCGCGATCGGCGCCGCGCCGGCGAGCGCATTGCTCTTGGGATCGGTATCCGGTGTTTTTTCTGCCGGGGTGTGCGCGGAGCTCGCCGCGGGAGTCGAAGCTTCGCTAGCCGACGCCGCTTGCGCCGCGGGAGGCTCCTTCGGCGAATTTTCCTTGGCCGGGTTCGTCGCGGGCTCGGGCGGCGGAATATCCGCGGCCGTTGCCGCGGGCGAGGAGATTGGCGCTGCTTCGGCCGGCGCGGCGCTCTCGTTCAATACCGAGCTAATCGGCTCCGACTCGGGCGCGCCGCTCGGTGTTTCGTTTGAAACAATGGGCGGCGCGGCCGCACTCGGGGCCGATGCCCGCGTCGCGGCGTCGCGCGCCGCCTTCGGATTCGTCTCGTCGAGCCCGGGCTCGCCCGACTCGGGGGCCAGGTTCGGGGAAAGATCGTCGCCCGAGGCCGCGGCCGGTTCGGCGGCGCCGGTGAGGTCGTCGCCCGATCCATCGACCAGCACAATGCTCGTGGCCGCGCCGCCGGGCGGTTCATTGGACACGATCTGCACGGTCGTCGCGTAGATGCCAATCAGCAGGTGGGCCACCAGCGAAAGCACGATGCACTTTCGCAACGGGTTCGAGTGTCCCCACTGAGTGCGCGCCAGCACCAGCAAGCAGCAGGTAATGGCCACGAGCCCAGCGCACACGATGTAGCGCACCGATTGAGCGTCAAACGCGGCGAGGAGCGGAGCGCCGGTGAGGAAGTCGCCGTGTCGCATGCAACGTCCTTACTTGCGGACAGGGCCGCCCGACTTGACTGAAACCGAGAGCTCGCCGACGCCCGCTTCCTTGCACGCGCTCAGAGCGCCGGCCACGAGTTGAAACGGCGCCCCGGCGTCGCCGCGGAGCAGCACCGCGATGCGCTTGTTCTTATCCGACGCCAGCCGGCTGGTGAGCTCGGCGAGCGACACGTTCTGCCCGTCGAGTGTCACGATGCCCGCGCGGTCGACCACCACGACGCGTTTGTTTCCGGGCGCCGCGGGCCCGCGAGGCGTTCACGCGTGGCACATCGACCGCGATGCGTCGCTCGTCGTCGGCGAATTTGGCGCCGAGCATGAAGAAGATGATCAAGAGAAACAAGATGTCGATCATGGCGGTGAGGTTGAGCACCGGCATTTCATCGAGGGATGAGGTCTTGATCGGCATCGGACGGCTCCCTGGACACTGGCGACATGGCTCGCGGATACTCGGCGGCGTCGGGCCAAGCATCGCCCGCCGCCGAGGCTTTAGCGGAGCGGGTTGGCGACCGGCGGCGTGGCGGCCCCGCGAAGCGGATTGGCTCGGCTGAGTGGCAAGGCGGCTCCGGATTGCGGCGCGCGAGCCGACCGGTTGGCGGTGGCTACTTGCCACTGGGCCATGCGCGTGGCGGCGTCGTCAACCGTCGGTCCGGCGGATTGCGGAGTCGGGGTTCGCGGATCCGGAGTTTGCGGCCATGTGGCTGGCGACTCGTTGGCTTGCGGCTCGTCCGCGTCGCTCGGCGCCAGGGCCGATTGTGGAGTCGATGTCCAGCGCAGCGCCGCCGAGGTTTGCGCCGCGGCTGGCGTGGCTGGCGTGGCTGAAACAGGAACGGCGGCTTCAGCGGGAACTTGGGCAACCGTCGCCGACCCCGGCGCCGTCATTGGCTCTACCTGGCCGAAAGCGGCGGCGGCCGCGGCCTGCCGCGCCGGCGCGAGCGATGTGCGCGGCAGCGGCGCGACCGCCGGTTCGAGTTGGAACATCGAGGCCGGAACCGCGCGACGAGCCTGTTCCAGGTCGTCGGCGCCCCATTGCAAGTGATGCGGACCCGACCCAGTCATTTCGCCTTCCACCGGCGCGGGCGCGGCGGGCGTCGGCCTTGGCGCGGCGATGGCTTTTCCGAAGGGAGCGGATCATCGATGAACGGATCTTCTTTCAAACGACTTTTCGTGCGCGGCGGTTCCGTGGTCCGCGACTTGCCAGGCGCCGGCTTCCGAGTCGGTTTCTCGTCGGGCAAAAGATTTCGCAGATCATCTTCGAGCGAAGGTTGCGGTAAATCGGCGGGCGCGGCGGCCGGCGGCACGAGTGGCGGCGGCGCCTCGCCGGGCATCTCTTCAGCCGGAGGCTCGGCGGTTTTAGGAGCAGTTCCAGGAGCCGTCGGAGTTAGCGGCTCCGCTGGCGGCAGCGCCGTGGGAGGAACCAGCGGAGATTCGTCGGGCGGCGATTCGGGCGGCTTCGGCGGCACGTCCACGTCGGGCACTTGACCCGGCAATTGGCCGGCCGGCTGCTCGGGCGGCGTTGGGAATGTCTCCTCGATCGGCGGACGCTCCGCGGGCTGGGCGGGCGACGCGCCGCTCGAGGGCAGCTGCGCGGGCTTCGGCTTCGACGATCGCGTGCTCGGCTTCGCGGGCACGGGCTCGAGCGGTTGCTCCGCGTCGGGCCAGCGACGCCAGCGTGTTTTGTACCAGCCGTACGTGGCCGAATTCGGAATGCAGCCGTCGCCGCTCGCGCAGCCGGCGGGCGGCGGAGGCGATTGGGCGCTGCACAAGACACAGCAAAACAGCATTCCGCCCAGCACGCCGCACGGGATACACCAGATCCATGTTTGCGATGCAACTCGCATAGCTTCCCTGCTGCAAGTGAAAAAAGAGCCGGCGGAACTTCGCGACGTTCCCGCTCGGCGGTCTCCGTGACGCGCCGATGGCGAGATTCGCCGACGACTCACGCGTTACAAATATCCGCCGGCGAAGCCCTTGGGAAAACGGTAAGCCGTTTGGATCGTGGTCGTTCCCAGCAGACCAACGCCCAACACGCGTTCAAACGGCGAAGTAAGCCGCGACAGGCGCTGCTGAAGGCGATGATCTTGTTTTCCGAAATAAACAGTCGGTCGCCCGGCAGTATCTGAAAATTCGTCGCCGTGGCCGCGCCCTTGCTGATCTCTTTCCAATTGACCGGCAGCAACTGATCGCAGCCGATGCCACCCGGCGCGGGTCGAGCGATCCACATGCTCTGGCTCGAAAGGCGGCTGGTGCCGTTGACCTGGCAGATCGCGTCGAGCACGGTCTCGTTGCCCGTGATCGCCACGCGCATCACGCTGTCGCCGCTGCCCGCGCCCTCGGTGATGATGTAGTAAAACTTGCTGCCATAGGTGTACACGTCGACCGACACCTTGGGCTCGAGAATTTTGTCGCTCAGTTTCCGCTCGACCGCCGCCTTGGCCTGGGCCACGGTCATTCCCGCCACATACACCCGGCCATAGGTGCCCAGGTTCACCGTGCCATCGGGGCCCACGAGATGCTCACCGCCAATTTGCTGCTGGCCCGCCGATTGGGCCAGCGATACCGACACCTCGGGTTCACGCAGAATATGACGCAGGTGTTTGTCGATCGCTTGCTTCGCTTCGGCGAAGGTCATGCCCGCCACGCGAACCTTGCCATAGGAAGGTCCAAGATCGATCATTCCGCCCGGATCGATCGGGTACTGGCCCGTGATGGGCTGCTCTTGGAGCGTGCCCACGACCAGCACCTGGAGCACATCGAGCGGCTCGATCTTGTAGGGTGGCTTGGGAACAAGCTTCACGGCGTCGATCAGCAGCGTGTCGGGCGGCTCGATCACATAGGTCGGCAAGCTGGTTTTGTCTTTTTCCGTCGGCGCCGACCGCTCGAAGGGCGCGACGCCCGAAGGAATCGTCGGCGAGCCATCGAGCTCGGGATGCTGTCCGCGGGTGACGATCTGCTGGCAGCCGACGAGCGCGCCGGCGCCCAGGAGGATGCTCCCCACGATGACTTGCAGCCAGAAAAAAACTCGCCGACGCATGCTATGCCTTCAAAGAAAAAAACCGGTCGCAAAACGCATCGCCCTGGGGAGAATCGCCGGGCGATTGCATCAATTGTCCGCTCCACCGTCCGCGATCGATAAAGGACCCCTGATCGGAACAGTCCTACTAATCGGCAAAGTTTTCCCAAATCTTTGATCTTGTCGTAAGTCGAGGGCCGAATAGGCGATCGGAGCCCTCTCGGATTGCCTAACTATCCCCAGCCCACCTTTCGAGGCCGGCACGCCGCCAGGGCGACCGAGGCAGACACCGGGATTGCCGGGCGTTTGACAGGTTTTTCCGAGCAGTTAGGATGAATTGAATCAGGCCTTTTGCCGAGGCGGAGGCGTTTGGGGGCCAAACGCGGCGCGAGGGTCCCGAGAACGGCGCCGCAGAGCGCCAGCACGGGGCAGTGATCAAGCGGACCGATTCCATCCGTTCGTCCAAATCCATTTGCCGGCGCCCGCCAGCCGCGCGAACAATAACTCTTCAGCCGGATTCTCTTCGGGACATCGATCCATCGGTCGCCATCCACAGGATTTCTCCGCATGCAGCGACAATTAAACTTCAAGCTCGTCGGCTCTCTGTTCGCGGGCGCCTCGGTGGCCATGCTCGGAGTGCATGTCGTGCATGGCTATCAGAAGAAGCGCAACGCCGACGTTTTGCTGGTGCAGGCCGAGCGGGCGGAAAACGATGGCAAGCCGATCGAGGCCATCGGGCGATATTGGCAGTACCTGAAGAATCACGACAATGCCGAGGCATATGAGAAATTGTCGGCCTTGCTCATGACCGAAGCCATGAGACCCGACGCCACGCGGCGAACGGTCAGCATGGCGTTTGACAAGTGCGAGGAGGCGCTGCGATTGCATCCGGACCTCGTGCCGGTGCGGCGGCGCTTGGCCGAACTGCTGCTGGCGCGGTTCGGGCGCATCGGTGACGCGATGAAGCAGTTCGAGGAACTGCGCAAGAACAATCGCGACGACGTGCAGTTGGATTTGCGAATTGCCCAGTGCCACGCCGCGCTCGGTCAGGTCGACCGCGCCTTGCGATTGTTTTACGACGTGTTGGGCTACAACGACACGACCCACGGGTTCGATGTCGAAACCCCGCGGGCGGCCAAGGAACTCGACGCCTACATGATGCTGGCCGACTTGCTCAAGCGAAAGTTCGAGGACTCGGAGCAAGCCGATCGCGTGGTCGCGCAAATGTTGAAAGTGAACCCCGAATCTCCGCGGGCGTTTCTCAAGGCGGCGCGCTACGAGGAACGCGCCCGGCGGCGCGACGCGGCCGCGAAGCACATCGCGACCGCGCTGGCCCTGGCGCCCGACGACAGCGATGTGATTTTGGCGGCCGCCGAGATGGCGATGAATCTCCGCAAATTCGACGAGGCGCATGCGCTGCTCGATCGCGGCGTGGCGAAATATCCGAACAACGAAGCGATTTACCGGGCCCAGGCCACGCTGGCGCTCAACGAGGATAAGCCGGCCGCCGCGCTGGAGATCGTGCAAGCGGCCCTGAAGACGCTGCCCGATAGTCAGGCGTTGTGGCTGTTTTTGGCCGATTTGCAACTGCAGAGCCGCGATCTGGACAACGCGCGGAAATCGCTCGACAAACTCGACCGGCTCGATGTGCGCCAAGACTTGGTCGAATTCATGCACTGCCGTTTGCTTGTCTCGGAAGAAAAATGGCTGCTCGCCTCGCAACGGCTCGAGCGCATTCGCCCGCTGATGGTCGACCTGCCCGAGATCGCCAAACAGATCGACCTGCTCCTGGGCGAAGCCTACGAACGCTTGGGCCAACCGGACCGCGAACTCGAAGTCTATCACAAAGCCCTCATGCGCGATCCGACGCTGCTCAGCGCCAAGCTGGGTGAATCTCGCGCGCTGGCGGCGATGGGTAACTCGGAAATGGCGATCGACTCGCTGACCGATCTGGTCAAGAGCCTCGCGCGAAACAAAGTCGCCACGCCCACGATCGTGCGCAATCAACTCCTGCAACTGCGAATCTCGCAGCAATTGCGGCTCCCGAAAGACAGGCGGGATTGGCGGGAAGTCGAAGCGCTGGCCCAAAGCTTCGTCGACGATCCCACGCAGACCGACACCCAGAAGGCGATTATTCGGGCCGAGCTCAAGTTCATGCAGGACAAAGTCGACGAAGCGAAGTCGATCTTGCTCACGGCTCGCAAGAACAGTCCCAAGGATCTCGCGATCTGGCTCTCGCTCTTGAACCTGATGCAGCGAGACTACGATGTCGACAAGACACAGAAGTTCATCGACGTGGCCCGCAAGGAGCTAGGGGATATCGTGCCGATGCGCATTGCGCAGGCGAATCTGTGGGCGCGAATGGGCGGCGCCGAGCTTCCGCAGCGGCTCAAGTCGCTTGAAGACGGCCTCGACAAGTTCCCGGTGGATCAGCAAGCCGCCTTCTGGAGCGACCTGGGCAATTTGCATTATCGGATGCGTGATTACGACAACACGCGCCGCTGCTGGACGCGCGTGGCCGAGACTCGCCCCGAGGACCCCCGACTGCGGCAGACGCTCTTCGAACTGGCGGTCGAATTCTCGAAGCCCGACGACATGAGCGAGGGCGCGCGGCAGTTGCGGCGTTTGGCCGGCGCCTCGAGTTCGCTAGCCCGCTACGCCGGCGCCTGCGAAATCGTGTGGCAGGTTCGCTCGAAAAAACTCGGCCGCTCGGCGCTCACGCGAGCGCGCGACCTGCTTTCCGATGCGCGGGCCGGTCGGGCCGAATGGTACGAAGTCGCTCGGCTGGGCGCCGAAATCGACGAGCTCGATGGCCGGGCCGACGAAGCAATTCAGGGCTACCGCCACGCGCTCAATCTCTCGCCCGGCCATGCGGCCACGGCTCGCCGGCTGGTGGAGCTGCTCTATGCGCGGGGCCGGCTGGCGGAAGCCCGCGAGGCGATCCAACTCGTGGGCGCCACGACCGCCTCGGACACGATGCGCAAGATCGATTCCCACATCGCGCTTCAAACCGGCCATGCCGACGAGGCGATGGCCGCGGCCGAGCGAGCCGTGGAAGACGCCCCCAAGGACGCCGGCAACCATGTCTGGCTCGGGCAATTGCTCGACACCTCCGGCAGAGCCGCCGACGCCGAACGCGAATACCGCGCGGCGGTTGAACTGCAACCGGCTTCGGGCATTTACTGGCTCCTCTTGGCCAACCATTTGCTTGTTCACAAAAAACCCAATCAAGCGGCCGAAGTGCTCGGCGATATCGAGCGCTCGGTTCCCGAGGCCGAGCGTCCGCAGACCTTGGCGCAATACCATGAATTGGTCGGCGACATCGCCGCCGCCGAGCAGATCTATCTCGATCGGCTGAAAGCCGAACCCGAAAACTCGGCCGAAATGCAAGCACTGGCCAGTTTCTACCAACGCACCAAACAAACTCCAAAGCTCGAGCAGCAGCTGGACAAATTGATCGCCTACTGCGAATCGCGCAAGTCCGATGAATTCCGCGACCGGCTCTTTTGGGCTCGCCGCTCCAAAGCACAGTTGCTCAAGACCCAGGGAGATTTCGAAAGTCTGCGCAAGGCCGTGAGCGTGATCGAGGCCAACGCGCAAGCGGGCCACTACACCACCGAAGACGCCACGCTCCTGGCCGGCATGCTCGGCGAGCGGCCCGAGGCCGAGTCGCGGCAAAAAGCCGTCAAGCTGCTCGAACATCTGCAAGCCAAGCGTCCCCTGCCCGACGATCTGCATTTGCAACTTGCCCAGCTCTACGAACGCGCCGGGCGCTGGGACAAGGCCCGCGAGCAACTGCTGAATTTGCTCGGCCGCACCGGCAACAATCCGCAGTACATGGCGATTCTGGCCTCGTTGCAGATCAAGCACAACGAGGTCGACGACGCGGCTCGCTGGGTGGAGCGGGTCGTCGCCTCGCAGCCCAACACGCCGCAATCGCTCGAATTGAAAGCGCGGCTCTTGGCCAAGCAAGGCAAGCGCGACCAAGCAATCGAGCTGGTCAAGGAGTTCGTGCCCGAACCGCTGCCGCCCGACCAAGCTCAGCGGCTGGCCCAAGCGGCGTCGATTCTCGAGTCGATCGGCGCCCCGGAGCTTTCCGAGGGCTATCTGCGGCAATTGGTCGATCTGGAACCGCGGACCGAATTGATGTTGGCCACCTTCCTCGGCCGCCACTTCGATCTCGATGAAACCTTCACGCTGTTCGAAAAATCGCGCCGTTCGCAGCCGCTCACCACCGTGATCGGAGCGGCGCTGGCCTGCATGCGCAGTCGCCACGTCGACATCACCGAGCGGCAGATCGGCCAAATCGAAAACTGGATCGCGATCGGGCTCGCGGAAGAGCCGAACAATTCGGCCTATCGCATGTTCCAAGCCGATCTCTACGATCAGACACGTCAGGTCGACCGAGTGATCGAGGCCTACGTCAATGTGCTTAAGCTCGATTCGGTGAAACCGAGTCAGGCCGCCGTGGTGAAAAACAATCTCGCGTTCGTATTGGCGCTGCGCAATCGCCCGGGCGACCTCGCGCGGGCCAAGAAATTGATCGAGGAAGCGATCTCGGTGATCGGGCCCACGGCCGATGTGCAAGACACGCAAGGGATCGTGTGGCTGGTCGAAGGCAAAGTATCCGACTCGGTGCGCGAGTTGACTCGGTCCGTGAGCGAGGGCGGATCGGCGCCGAAATACGTGCATCTGGCGCTGCGCAAGACATGGCCGGCGACCGGGGCAGCGCGATGCGTTCGATCTCCCGCGCCCGGGAAATGGGGCTCGACCCCGAGAGCCTCAGCAGCTTCGAACAATCGCGTTACGAAGCGCTCGTCAAACGCCTGGAAATTCACTAGCGCGTCGACGACGCGCTGGCCGCCGGCGCCTTCCCGCGGCGGCGGCGACGCACGTCTTCGTTATCTCCCTTTTCGCCAGGAAAGTATCGCCACGGCATGGGCAACGATTCGTCGACGCGTGTTTCGAGCGGAATTCCGTGGCTCGACTCGCTGCTCGGAGGCGGCCTCATGCCCGGCACGCTCACCGTGGTGATGGGAGCCACCGGCATCGGCAAAACGCAACTCGGCTTGCAGTTCGCCGCTGCCGGCGCCGAGGCCGAAGGCCAGCGCGGCGTGATCTTCGATATGCACGCTCGGGTCGATTCGCAAAACCATGCCGCCTATGCCGAGCGGATGTTCGGCTGGCGATTGGCCTCGCAGGACCCCGAGCAAAGCACGCCGCTCGACGACTTTTTCGATCCCGCCCGGCCGGCGCCCGAATATCTGCATGTGTTTCGCAACGATGGCCGCCGGATGTCGCGGCGCGACGTGGATTTCGACACCTGGCACGATTGGCAGGCCCAGTTGTCGGCGCGACTCGATGTGACCATCGCGTTCTTCTATGGCGCGTTTGCCCGCGGAGTGCGTCGGGCGGTGATCGATGGCGTCGACCCGGCCGATCGGCAAAGCCAGTCGATTCAGTTCGAGCTCTTCGAGTACATCTACCACCAAATCCTGCGCAAGGAGAGCGACTGGGTGGCCCGCGATCTGTTTCGGCAGCAGTTTCGCGCGGGCGGACGAGGTGGCGGCCCATGCCTACGACCACCGTCAAGTCGCCTGCCTGCTGCTTTATACAACGCACGAGTCGATGCTCGAGCCGCTGATCGAACGGCCGCTCGACGATGGCGATATTCTCGCCGGCGCCAACACGATTCTCTGCCTCGGCAAGCTGCGCGATGGGCATCGCATGCGCCGCGCGCTGCATGTGGCCAAGCACCGCGGCAGCGCGTGCGGCGACGAGATCGTGCCGTTTCGCATCACCGACCGCGGGCTTGAGCTTGAAGCTTAAGACCCGAAGGCCATCGCCCCGGGGGCCATCAGTCGTTGTCGTCGCCAGGGCGGCCGATCAGACGAAGATAGCCGGCCAGTCGCGCCTGGGTGTCGATCAGGTTCTGCCACTCGCGCGCCGAGCGTCACTCGTTCGTCGTCGCCACTGGTTTCCACCGATTCGAGCAGCGACCGAATTCGCAAATGCAAATACTCGATCAGTTCGCTGAGTTGAGCCGCTTGGCCTGGGCTGAGCCGGGCGGGTAGTTCGGGCGGGGCCAGCGTATGCAGCGCGCTTTGGGCGAGCGGGTCGTCGGTCCAGTTCAATTCGAAGTCGAGCGAAAATGCGAGATCCAGCCGCCGTGAGTCGGTCGGCGAGTAGCTTCCGGTCGGTGGCCCGGCCCCACGCAAGTCGGCCAATCGCTGGGCGATCTGTTCGCGAGCGCCATAGAGCAACATCGTGCGGCCGAGGCTGATGATGTCGCCATAGCGCAAGATGCGTAGCTGCACATCCTCGCCGTTGACTCGTGTGCCGTTGGTGCTTTCGAGGTCGGTGACCACGATCTTTTCCATATCCTCCTGAATCTTGATATGGAAGCGGCTGACGCGTTCGTCGTTGAGCTGGATCGAATTGCCCTCTTCGCGCCCGATCGTGACCGGCGTGGGCAGGCTCTCGTAGACACGTCCGCGATCAGCGCCGTCGATCACGCGAAGAGTAAGATGAGCCATAGAAAGTTCGTCGTGCGCGGCAAGAGGCCCGACCCGCTCGGGGCAAATCAACGCGGGGCCATCTCGCTCGGGGGCAGGAAGAAAAACACCGGGTGGGGCGCTGCCCGCGGGCAGTAGCGGAGGCGCCGCTACCATCTAGTGATAGCATGCCAACAAAATCGCGGTCAAGCGCCGGGGCGTAAACACGCGGCCGTTCTCGGTGGTTCCCAACGCCGGCTTGCGATCTTGGCGCTCCACGCCTATTCTTGCGACATGTCGCTCGAGAGCACTGCTATCGCCGAGCATGGCGCCGTCCGCGGCGGGTCGTTTCGCCGCGTTTTTCGCTGGTGGCCCGCCTTGGCCCAGGCCGCGATGGCTGGCGTCGGCAGCGGGCTCGTGAGCACGATTGTCGTCGTTTATCTGGTGCGGGCGCTCGGTGTCGCCGGGCTCGGCGTGAGCGTGATTCTCGCGGCGCCCAGTTTCGTGGGCATGGCGCGCGTGGCGGCTGTTCGCTTTACTCACGACGCCCTGGCTCGCAAGCGGTTTTGCATCCTGGCTTCGCTCGGCGGCGCGGCGCTGCTCGGAGGGCTGCCGGTCGTCGCCCTGGGCGTCGATCCCACGGCGCTCGGGGGCCGGGCGGCCCATCTGGCGCTGGCTGGAATCATCGCTCTTTGGTGCTGTTATCACCTGCTCGACTACATGGGCACGGTCGCCCTCTGGAGCTGGCTCAAGGCGCTGATCGACGCCGAGTGCTTGGGAACCTTTATCGGCACGCGCGCCTGCTGTTTCGAAGGGGCGAGAACCTTGGCGATGCTCGCCGGCGGACTATGGGCCTATCCGCGCGAAACCCAGCCAGACCCCGAAGCCAAGGCCATCGCCTATGCGACACTCGCCGCCTGGGGCGCGATTTCGCTCTTCGCGGCGGCCATGATGCTCCTCTACTTGCCGGCCGCGGGCGCCAAGGAGTCCATGACCCTCGGCTCGCTCGAAGCTCCGCGGCGCCGCTCGCCCGCCGCGTGGCGCGAAACGCTCGCGATGTTTACCGATCCCGGCGTATCGCGATTGATGACCTACGGCTGCTGGTTTTCGTTTTTCAATGGTTTCAGCCAAACCGCGCAGAATCTGTTCGTCATCAATATCCTTGAGTTGAATCTTCTGACGAGCCTGTTCTTGCGCTCGGCGACAAGCTGGGGGCAATCGCTCGCCAGCCCCCTCATCGGCCGGCGCCGATCGGCGCGGCGTTCGCAACCTGATGGTCGTGTGCCAAGTGATCGTCGGGCTGGGGTTGGCCGGCTATTTATTCGCCGACGAAAACCGCCTCTGGCCGATTGGCTTGGCTTGGGCCGCTTGGATCGCTTACGCCGGTATCAATATCGGAGTACCCAAGCTACTGCTCGATCTCGCGCCGCCCGAGCGATCGGGCGCCGCGGTGGCCGCGTATTTCGCCGCGACGGGCCTCTTTTTCGGCGTCAGCACCATTCTGGGCGGGCTGGCGTTTGACATGCTTCGCGGCCAGACGATGCGCGTGCTCGACTGGGACCTGAATCGCTACCAGTATCTCTTTTACTTGGGCATGATCACGCGCGTGATGGGCGCCGGACTGCTGCCGCGCGTTCCCGAGCCAAGCAAGGAACCGCGGCCGAGCCAATCGTTGGGATAACCGACGAAGCTCAACAGCCCGTCAACCGGCGCCCGCGCTCCAGCCCGGCTTGGGATCGCGATGTGTTACGATTTCGCCGCGCTCTTGAATGCGAGCTATCGCGGCGCGCGGCGCCCACCTCATCGGCGCTCGACAGCAGGGAGAATTCGAGCGAAAACTTGGCCGACTCGCCCGGCTCGAGTCGCACGACGCGCCCCTGCTGTTTTTCGAACGAACGCGGGTTGGGAAAATTCGTGGCCGGCTCGAGGCCCGTCACATAGCCGTCTTCCTCGGCGCCCGTGTTCTTCCAGAGCACGAACCACGGTAACTGGGCGATCGGGTACTTGAGCGAAAAGCCGAGTGTGCCGGCGCGATTGGCGAGCAGTGTTTGGACACGCTGTTCCTCGTCGGCCATCAGCGTCATGAAATGCACTTGCTCGGCATAGCCGGCTCGCGGAGCGGCATAGCGATTCCAAGTGGCCGTGTCTTGGGCCGCGCGCGCGTTGCGCGGGGCCAGTTCCTTGACCGGCGCCGAAAACTCCGCGCCTTCTTCCAAGAGCGGTGGGCCGAGATTGATGTGATAAAGCAACTGAAACTCGTCGGCCCGACCCGAGGCGTTGGTCACTTCGTCTTCGATCGTGAAGCCCGCTTGGCCGACGCGAGTGACAATACTCGAGCGGAGCTTCCAGTTGCGCACCAGGAACCGTGTCTCGGCGACTTCGCCCGTGATGCGAATCTCGCCCGACTGGCCATCGATGGTCGCATCGAGATAATGGGCCGGCAAATTGGCGATGCGGCCATGCAGCGGAAAGGCGAGATTGCCGCGGGCGTCGAAGTCGGGCGCTCCGTTGCTGCTCAAACCGCAGCGGGTGAGCAGTTCGTCGAAGCCGTCGAGAAAACCGAGACCACTCGGCTCGCCCACCGGAACAAACGCCGGATGCACCGGCCCCCGCGCCGGCGAGCGCCACCCGAACTCGATATCGCCCAGCCACGCCTTCCACAAGGCCATGCCGCGCGTCGGCAAGAGGCGGAAGCGGAGGCGGCCGTTGTCGACCTCCACCATCTCCACGCCCGAGGAAAGCCCGCCCTCGAGCCGCCGCTTATGCACCAGGTATCCGCGGGCCGGGCCGCCGACTTCATGCGAGCCGAGCGTGAGTTCGGGCCAGTCGAGCGAGCGGGCTTGGTCGGTGAGCACAACATGTTTGGTCGGCATAAGACATTCACGGCTCCGCGGGTGGATTCGCTGGGAATGCGTTTACGATAGGCCGCGGGGCCGCGCGTGTCTACTTGCCGAGGCGTTCGGTCGCTTCGTTGAGAATCGTCATCAGCGTGGTCCAGGAGAACGGCTTGACGAGGTATTCGTCGAAATCGGCCCGCGACGCTTGGTCGAGATCTTCTTGCTCCGAAAAACCGCTATGGGCAATAAAGAGCTTGCCTTGGAATTCAGGCATGCCGCGCAGGCGGTGGGCCAACTGGAGTCCATCGATGCTGGGCATGCGAATATCGAGAATCAGCACATCGGGCCGAAACACCATCGCGGTGTCGAGCGCCGTGCGACCATCGAAGGCGACCTGAACCTCGAACCCTTCATGCGTCAGGAGGCGCGCCAGACTATTGGCAGTGTCTTGGTTATCGTCGGCGACTAATAAACGCAGCCCCATGGTGCCCCTTCAATCGAGGATCGCGAAACCGCAGCGCGCCGAAAATAGGCGTCGCGAAAAATCCGGAGGGTTCAAAAAATGCCCGGACGAGGCGTTTGGGGAGGAACTCCCGATGGCGGCATCGCCCGCCCGTCGGCGTCGCCCGGCTCTCCCCGAATGTGCGGGTCGACTAATTTTTCGACGCCGGGGCGACAAATTCAATAGAGCGATCCACCCCGGCGCGGTCAAGCAGCCCTCGCGAGACGCCGAATCATGGGCCCAGCCGCTCCCCAATCGCCGAGCGCGTTTGCCACGCGTCGATCGAGCGAACTATGATCGAGTTCCCGATATCGCGTTGTCTTGAAATTTTAAAACCATTTATTTGCGGATTGCCAACATGCGCATCATATCGCCAACAGTCCGAATCCTCATCGCCTTGCTTGCGATCGCCTGCGTCTCGCGTCTAGCGCTGCAATTCGCCCGCGGCGCGGCGCCCGATGCGTGCCGGCATGTTTACTTCGGAACATACTCTCGCGCCGGAAGCGAAGGCGTTTACCACGCCGAGTTCGACTCCGCGACCGGAGTCTTGAGTCCCGCGTCGCTGGTTGCCAAGGTGGGCGATCCTTCATTCATCACGCTCGACGCGGCGGGGCGGACACTCTACGCCGTTTTGCAAGAAGGCTCGCTCGCCGGTGGAGTCTTGGCCTTCGCCGTCGACCAAGCCAGTGGCAAGCTGAGCCAACTCGGCGAGCGCGCGGCGTGCGGCGGCGGTCCTTGTTATGCCGCGGTCGATCGGCAAGGTAAATGTTTGCTTGTGGCCAATTACAACACCGGCGTGGTCGCCGCGCTGAGGATTCACGCCGATGGCAGCCTGGGCGACGCGACCCAACTCGTGCGACAAGCCGCGCCTCAAGGCGCCGCCGCCAGCGCGCCGCACGCGCATTCGATCAATGCCTCGCCCGACGATCGCTTCGCCGTGTCGGCCGATTTGGGCCTCGACGAACTTCTGGTCTACCGGCTCGACGCCGAGCAGGCGCGACTCACCGCCGCGGAACCACCGTTTGTCGCCACGCCGGCCGGCAGCGGTCCTCGACACTCGGTATTTCATCCCGCGGGCCGGTTCCTGTATTCCAACATGGAGACCAGCAGCCGCTTGGTCGCCTATGCGTGGAACCCGGAGCAAGGCCGACTCACGGAGCTCGAATCGCTCTCGACCTTGCCGCCCCACTTCTCCGGCGCCAACGCCACGGCCGAAGTCGCGGCGCATCCGAACGGCCGGTTCATCTATGTTTCCAATCGCGGCCACGACAGTATCGCGCTGTTTGATTGCGATGCCTCGTCGGGCCGACTCACCGCCCGGGGTCACGAGCCGAGCGGTGGCGCGGCGCCGCGCCATTTCCGCATCGATCCGACCGGCCGCTGGATGCTGGTGGCGAATCAGGACTCGAACAATGTGGTGGTGCTCGCGATCGACGAGCAATCCGGCAAGCTCTCGCCCACCGGCCGCTCGATCACGCTGGGCGCCCCGGTCTGTGTGCAATTCGGGCCGGGCGCCGCCGCCGACGGAGCTGCGCGATAGTGGCGGCTTTCCATGATGTGCGCCGATTGATTGTGCTCGCGGTTTGAGGGATAATCGGGTTCGTCGCGCTGCTCGGGCGAATGGTTCGGGCGGCGCGGCTCTTGTCCGTTTTCTCCGCCCCCACTCCCACTTGCAGCGGAACCCTTGCCCATGTCTTCGCCCCGCATTCGTAAACCCGATTCAGCCCAAACATCGTCTTCCCCAGCCGTTTCGCGTCGTTCGTTGCTCGGGGCCGGCGCCGCGCTGGCAGGATTTTCCATGGTCAAGGAATTCGCCGCGCCCGCGATTGTCGGCGCCCAAGACAAGTCGGGCTCCAAGCCGCTGATCGTCGGCTCGGGCGCCCACACCTATGAAGTGGTCGATGGCTGGGCCAAGCTGCCCGACCATATCCACTTCGGCAATACCCACGCCGTGCAAGAAGCCGCCGACGGGCGCATTCTGGTGCATCACACCGGCAAACAATCGGTATGTATTTTCGATCCCGATGGCAAGTTCATCGAGTCGTGGGGCGACCAATACGCCGGCGCCGCGCACGGCATGGACCTGCGCAAGGAAGGCTCCGAAGAGTTTCTCTATCTGGCGGCGACCGGCCAGCACAAGGTGTATAAGACCGACCTCAAGGGCAATGTGGTTCTCACGCTCGACTATCCGGCCGAAGCGCGCGACGCCGCCGGCAAGCCGTGTTACGACAGCCCGAATCCCTATGTGCCCACATTCACGGCATTCGCCCCCAACGGCGATTTTTACGTGACCGATGGCTACGGCGCCGGCTTCATCCACCGCTACGATATCCACGGCAAGCTGCTCGGCTCCTTTGGCGGCAAAGGCAACGCCGACGACCAAACCGCGTGTCCCCACGGCATCTACTGCGACACGCGCGACGCCGCCAATCCGCTGATCGTGGTGGCCGACCGCGAGCATCACCGCTTGCAGTATTTCACGCTCGACGGCAAGCTCGACCACCTGGTGACCAACGACCCCAGCGCCGCCGGCGACGATGGCAAATTTCGGCGACCCTGCCACTTCAGCCTCCGCGGCGAAGAGCTGTTGGTGCCCGACCTGCGCGGACGGGTCACGGTGCTCGACAAGGCGAACAACGTGATCGTGCAGCTCGGCGACAATCCCAATGTGTCGCAGCGAGCCAACAACGGCGTGAAGCGCGACGACCTCACGGCCGGCGCCTTCTGCTGCCCGCACGGCGCCACTTGGGATCGCGCCGGCGATATCTATGTGGCCGAATGGCTGCCCTACGGCCGCGTGACCAAGCTGCGCCGGGTGTAACGCCAAGGGCCGGGAGGGAGACTTCCCCACACAAGCCTGAAGCGCCAGCGAATGCATGTCCGCTTCGTCGGCCGCTAGATTTCGTCTTTCTTCGCGGGCGCTTTCAGGCTTGTGCGGGCGATGCGCGCGGCGGGGGGCGAGACGGGCGCCAAGTGAGTCGCTCCCGTGTTATCGGGCCGCTCGAGGTAGCTCGTTGCCATTTTGGCCCCAGGCCGGCATAATTTCGGCACTCTTTTTCGGCGGCCGGGGCGTCGCGGACTTGCCCGCGGTTTGCATCGAACGCGCGGTGAATCGCGCCGCGCGTTCGAGCGCAAGTCGCGGCGGGCTTCGGAAGCGGCGCCGCCGGTCGTTGTTTGCTTTTGGGACCGCGATTTCGCAAGTTCCAGTTTGGGAGGGAACGCATGCAAGACAAAATCGGTCGCGTGGGAATTACCTTCGACGATGTGCTGCTCGAACCACGATATTCCACGGTTGTGCCCAGCGAGGTCGATGTCTCGACTCGGCTGACGCGCCGCATTCGCTTGAATATCCCGCTGCTTAGCTCGCCGATGGACACCGTGACCGAAAGCGAAATGGCGATCGCGCTCGCCCAAGAAGGCGGCCTGGGCGTGATTCACAAAAACATGTCCGTCGCTCGCCAGACCGAGGAAGTCGACAAGGTGAAGCGGAGCGCCAACGGGATCATCACCGATCCGGTCACGCTGCCGCCCGAGGCCTCCGTGACCCGGGCCCGCGAAGTGATGGATCAGCATCATGTTTCCGGAGTGCCGATCACCCAGGGCAACCGGCAACTCGTGGGCATCATCACCCGTGCGCGACCTGCGATTCCTGGAAAACGGCGACCTGACCTGCGCTGCTGTCATGACGCGCGAGCACCTCGTCACCGCCACGGGGACTGTAACGCTTGCGGAAGCTGAGAAGATCTTAATGACAAAAAAGGTCGAGAAGCTTTTGCTGGTTGACGAAGATAATACCCTGACCGGCCTGATTACGATCAAAGACATCGACATGATGAAGCGTTTTCCCAACGCTTGCAAAGACAGCAAAGGCCGGCTTCGGGTCGGCGCCGCCGTGGGCGTGCATGACTACGAACGCATCGAAAGCTTGCTGGCAAAGGATGTCGATGTGCTCGTGGTCGACAGCGCCCACGGCCACTCGGCCAATGTGATCGAAACGGTGCGAAACATCAAGAAACGCTGGGATATCGACGTGGTCGCGGGAAACGTCGCCACCGCCGAGGGAGCGCGCGATCTGATCGCCGCCGGGGTCGACGCCGTGAAAGTCGGCATCGGGCCCGGTTCGATCTGCACCACGCGCGTCATCTCCGGAGTCGGCGTGCCGCAAATCACGGCGATCGCCGATGCCCGCAAGGCGGCCGAGGAATCGGGCACGCCGATCATCGCCGATGGCGGCATCCGCTACTCGGGCGATATCACCAAGGCGATCGCCGCCGGGGCGCATGTGGTCATGGTCGGTGGCCTGTTCGCGGGCATGGCGGAGAGTCCAGGGGAACAGATTCTCTATCAAGGACGGAGCTTCAAAACCTATCGCGGCATGGGCTCGCTCGGCGCGATGGTCAAGGGCTCGAGCGAACGCTATCGCCAGGGCGCCGAACGCATGCCCGGCAAATTGGTGCCCGAGGGGGTCGAGGGTCGGGTGCCGTTCAAAGGCCCCTTAAACAGTTACGTTTATCAACTAGTCGGCGGACTAAGAGCCGGCATGGGTTACACCGGCGCCGCCACGATTGAAGACCTCCGCACCAAGACGCGGTTTATTCAAATCACGGCCGCCGGGGTTAGGGAGAGCCATCCCCATGATATCACGATTACGCAAGAAGCGACCAACTACAGCACCGAGCATGGCTCGGAGAGCTAGCAGCCCGATCAACGATTTGTCACGCTGCCTCGTCGGCGCGAGCCGGAGTTGGCGCCGCCATGTCGCGCGGTCGCTGGCGCTCGTGCTCGCGGCGGGCGCCGCGATTCCCCTGGCCATGGCCGATCCGCTCTCCGGCGGCGTGGTGTGGCGATCGCCCTCGGCCGCGGCGCCCGACGCCCCGCCGGCGTCGGCGCCAAACAGTTCAACCTCCACTTCGTCCGCGACTTCATCGCCGACTTCATCGTTCACTTCTTCGTCAAGCGCCTCGCCGACCAACGCCGAGAGCGACAGCCACGCCGGGGGACTCATCTGGCGATCGCAAAAGCGTGCTTCCGCGGCGAATCCGCGAACGGCAGCCTCGCAAGCGCCAGCGCCGCCCGAGACGAATCCCCGTGCTCGCAACAAGCCCGAAGCGCGAGCGACGGCCGACAAAAAATCATCGCCAGCCGACATCGACCCCGCTCCGCCGGCCGATGTGCTTGCGGAACTCGAGCGCTTCGCAACTCCGCCGGCTCAACCGGCGCTCCTGCGCCGACGCCGCGCGCCGCGCGCCGCGGCGCAGCGCCCGCGGAACGATTCGCCGCGACGCCAGTAATTAGTTCGACCGATGCGTCAATAGTGGCTGAGCCGCCGCGGGCAACGCCGCCACCGGCCACGGACGATGTGATTCGCATGACGGTCGATGAACAACCCCCCGAAAATTCGCGACCCGACGAGCGGAAGCTATTTGCCCGCGACGAGCCATCGCGCGCGATTGTGGGCGAGCCGGCGCCGATGCGCGAGCCCGCGGCCGCGAGGGAGCGCGAGCTGGTGGCCGAACGAATGGAAGTGGTCGCGGAATCCCCGACGGCGGAGAGCGAGCAAATCGTGCGCGAGGCGCCGCGACGGTCGGCGCGTGGTCCGGCGGCGAATTCGTCCCGTGAGACCGAGGTGCGGTTCGCTTTCGATTCGGCGACCGAAGACTTCGTGGCGACAAGCAAAACGGATCGCTTTCAGGTGATTCAAACGGCGAATCAAGGGCCCGCGCGTGGCCGCTTCGACGATTCATTTGCCCCGCGCGAACCGAGCCCGTCGGGCGCCTCGCCGCCTGGTGTTTTGCCATCGCCCGAGCCAGGGCCGGGCGACGCGATGACGCCGAGCGCGCGGGGCCACGCGATTTTCTACCCGAGGACTCGCGACCCATGACCGTCGATCCCGGGTTGCCGCCGAATCAGAGTGAGTCGCCCCCGAGCCCGCGGCAGGACCTATATGGCGAACCGATTCCCAATCCACTGGGCGCGCAGCCGCCGGGCACGCCGCCAGCGCCCACGCCCGAAGCGCTGAGCACTCCGCAGCCCTGCGGGGCCGATAAGCTAAGCTGCGTGAATGCCTTGGAAAAACTGCAAGCCAATACGATCGACCATATCGCGCTCGATATTCGGGTCACCGGCGACGAGGGCCGCGACTTTCCCTGCGAATGCACCCTGGGCAATGAAAAGTTCGCCCAACGCCAATGGGCGCCCACCCTCTACACATGGAAAGCCAACTGCCAGTGCCACAAGCCGATGTACTTCGAGGATGTGCAACTCGAACGCTACGGCCACTCGTGGAACCCGATCTTGCAGCCGGTGTTTTCGGGCGCCCATTTCTATCTGAACGTGTTGTTGCTACCCTACCATATGGGCGTGTATCCGCCGAACGAATGCATTTACACCTTGGGTTACTACCGTCCGGGCAGTTGCGCTCCCTATGTGATCGAGCCGTTCCCCTTGAGCATCAAGGGGGCGCTCTTCGAGTCGAGCGCCATCTTCACCGGCGCCTGGGTTTGGGGCTTTTACGTTCCTCATTAATGAATCGCCCCGGGGCGGGAGAATCGACAATGCCGATCTATGAATACAAATGCACGGGTTGCTCGCATGCGTTTGAACATCTCGAGCGCGCCGACAGCGCTCCTCGCTGCCCGGAGTGCGGCGGCGGCAAGCTCGAGCGCTGCTGGAGCGTGCCGGCCGCGCCGGTAATCGGCAAGAATCTTGCCGCGAGCAGCGAGTCCTGGGGTGGCCCCTGCGGACGCGGCGGCTGCGGCCGACCGGAGTGTGGTTAATGCCGGCCGGCGTCGCTATCTCCCGGCGACTGGCCCAGGAACTCGACCGCCGCGCGGTTGCCGAGTTCGGCATGCACAGCCTCCAACTCATGGAAAACGCCGGCCGCGGCGTGGCCGATGAGCTTCGCCGATTGGCCCCCGCCGGACCAGTGACCATCTGCTGCGGCTGGGGCAACAATGGCGGCGATGGGTTTGTCGTTGCTCGCCATCTTGATCTCGGCGGTGCGCCGGTGCGCGTGCTGCTGTTCGTGCCTCCCGAGCGACTGGCCCGCGGCGCGGCCGCGACGAGCGCATCACCGCCCGACGCGCAATCGCTCGGGCTCAAGGGCGATGTGGCCGTGAACTACGCGATCGTCCGCGCGAGCGGACTCTCGCTCCATGTGCTTTCGGCGCCCGACGAGGCGCGAGCGCTCTTGGCCGGTTCGGCGTGGATCGTCGACGCTCTCTTGGGAACCGGCGCCCAGGGCGAGCCGCGAAGTCCGCTCGCCGAAGCGATCGACGCGATGAACGCGGCCGAGCCACCCATTCTGGCTGTCGATCTCCCCAGCGGGCTCGACGCCGAGCGCGGCCCGATCGCGCAGCGCATCATTCGCGCCGTGCGCACCTGCACCTTCGTGGCGCCCAAGCCTGGGTTGGTCGTTTCTGGCGCCCAAGCTTGGACCGGCGAAATCACGGTGCTCGACATCGGCGCCCCGCGGCGGTTAGTCGAGGAAATCCTCGCCCAAGCCGAGGCGGAAAACGCCAGGTCTTAGTCGTCGACAGACGGCGACGGCTGAGGCGATGGCGCCGCCGAGGATTTGGCTTCCGCGGGGAGTTCGCCCATCGGGTCGGACTTGGCGATTTCAATTCGGAGCTTTTCCAGTTGTTCGGCTCGCTTTTCGGCCTCGGCGGCCGGGTCGAAGTCCACGGGCCGATCGAAACACTTGGCAAGCTGCTGGGCCGCCAGGCGCCGACGTGGTTCGTCGGAGCGTTTGGCGAGCGCCAGCCAGACTTTAGCATCGCCCGCCAGCCGCGCCGCCGCTTGTTCGGTCGAGTCTTCGACACTGCGGCCGAACCCCGCGAGAATCTGCCGCACCCGTTCGCGCTGCTCGGCGTCGAGCCGCTGGTCATCGATTCGCTCCAGAAATGGCGCGATCAACGGTCCCGCTTGGGTAAGGTTCCGGTGCGCCGCGGCCCGCTGCTTGTAGGTGTCGCTTCCCAATTCCAGGACCCATGTTCGCCACTGACGCCGATCGTCGCCGCGCGGGTTGGCCGCGATGTGAAATAGCTCGTCTTCGATCTCCGCGATTTGCGTCGGCAAGCGCCAATCGGAGCGCATGCTCGCCAAGAGCGGCAGGATCGACTGGCGGCAGAGTTCCGGCTCGCAAAGAACAAGCCGCCAGAAATCGGCGGCCCGGGTCTCGGTCTGTTCGGAACCGCTGGTGATCGCGAGGATCAGGTCGCCGGCGACCGGTTGCGTGAAATGAAAGCTGCCGAGCCCCGGCGCTTTGCCGGCGCGACGGATGGTGAACTGATTCCAGGCATGGAGCTCGATGAAGACATCTTCGCTCGGCACATGGAGCTCGTAGCGCACACTGGGGGCGCCGGACTTGATTTCCAAGGAAAGGCGTTCGTTGCGCGAGGGCGTCTGATTGACTTGGGTGTGGCTGACGTTGGAGCGCGTGCCACCATGGGGTCCCGCGGCGTCGCACCAAGCAACCAGGCGTCCCGCCTCGATCCGATAATGAAGCCAATTCGAGATGAGCGCGCTTGGCTTGGCGCCGAGCTCAACGGGCGCCTGAGCCCAAGCGCCGCGAGCCGCGCTCGCCATGAGGATAGCTAGGCCAAGTGATCGCAAAACTCGCATCGCCGCCCTCCTTTCAGACGAAAGCGTCATTATAGCGTGGGCCGCGCGAACGGGCGCGCCGGATGCCGGCCAAGCCCGATCGCGCCGATCGCGGTGGCGAGTCCTCGAAGCGTCGCCGAAGTTTCAGTCAACTAAATACCATAAAGAGAGTCGGGATTCGTCTCACTCGCGCGATCGCTCGCGACCCAGCGCCGAAACCCCTTTCGCCGCGAGGATTTTCGGGTACACTAACGAACTTGTTTTTAACGGCGCCCGCCCCGCAAAGTCCGAAAGCCCGCCCGACCCGTTCGGGAATCACGGCCGTTCGGGCGAAGCGATGGCGTGGCGTTTGCGTCGTTGATCGCCAGTCTTTTTGCTCCGTGGGTGGTTGCATGCGTCGTTCATTGATTGCCGGCAATTGGAAGATGAATCTGGACCGGGCGGGCGCGGTGGCGCTGGCCAAAGCGGTGGTCGAGCGGGCGAAGTCGGCGCCGGAGGCCGATCTCGTGCTCTGTCCGCCGGCGGTCTATCTCACCGCCGTCAAGGATGCGATTCCGAGCAATTCGCCGGTGGCGCTCGGCGGCAAAATATGTATTTCGAGGGCAATGGGGCTTTCACGGGCGAGCTCAGCGCGGCGATGCTGCTCGATGTCGGCTGCAAGTATGTGATTCTCGGCCACAGCGAGCGGCGCCAATTGTTTGGCGAAACCGATGCCATCGTCAACAAAAAGACGCTTGTCGCCCTCGGCGCGGGGCTCTTGCCGATCGTGTGCGTGGGCGAACTGCTCGCCGAGCGCGAAGCCGGGCTCACGACCGATGTGGTGCGAAAGCAGTTTCTCGGTTCGCTAGCCGGAGTGACCGAGGAGCAAATGCGGCGGATCGTGATCGCTTATGAGCCGGTCTGGGCGATCGGCACCGGCAAGGTGGCCACTCCGGCCCAGGCCGAGGAAGTACACGCGACGCTGCGAGCGCTCTTGGCCGAGCGATATAGCGACGCGCTCGCCCAGGCGACGCGCATCCAATACGGCGGCAGCGTCAAGCCGTCGAACGCCGCCGAATTGCTCTCGCAGCCCAATATCGATGGCGCCTTGGTCGGCGGGGCGAGCCTCAAGGCCGATGATTTCCTCGGCATCGCCGCCGCGCGCCGGCCAAGAAGTAGGCGGAGATTGTCGCGCCGCCGGTTGAATTCGAGCTATTTCGCGGCCGGTTCTCGCCCAAAAGCCGTTGGATTTGGGGCCGACGCACAATCCAGGATGCGATAGAATACTTCGGCGCGGGCGTCCCCTGCCTCGCCGGTAAAGCAAACCACGAATAATGTCCGCCACTCGGTTTCAAGGCGGCCTCGAAAACCCGCCCCTCGCCTTTGGCGCGAGCGGGCTCGAAAGGATCGGAAACAGTCATGGGAGTCATTGTCGAATACCTGCTGATGACGCTGTTGTGCGTGACCTCGGTGTTCTTGATTCTGCTGGTGCTGGTGCAGCGGGGTCGCGGCGGCGGTTTGGCCGGCGCTTTCGGTGGCGCCGGCGGACAAAGCGCGTTCGGCACGAAGGCCGGCGATGTGTTTACCCGCGTGACGATCGTCGTGGCCGCGATCTGGATTGTGCTCTGCGCCGCCTCGGTCAAACTTTTGGGCTCGAATGACCAGGTGCTCAATGCCGGCGCAAGCCGCCGAGCGCCCCGCCCGCCGGCGCCCAAGGCAAGGAAACCAAGAAGAGCGACGACAAAAAGAGCGACGCGAAAGAATCGGCCCCCGATAAATCGAGCACGGACAAATCGAGCACGGGTAAGGCGACGGCCGATAAATCCGGCGACACGGTCGAGGCGGCGCCAGAGCTCCGGCCGCGAGCGACAAACAGCCGACGGCCGAAGCGACGCCGGCCACGAGCCAGCCGCCAGGCAGCCTGACGCCCAACGGCTCGGTCGCCCCGGGGGTCGCGTTGCCGGCCGACGAGAAGAAGTAGTCCACGGGTTTCGCCGGTCGTTAAGAGGATCGCAAGCGTGCTGCTTAGCATGACGGGCTTTGGCGAGGCGCAAGCACAGCAAGACGGCCTGGCTGTCGCGGTCGAACTGCGCACCGTGAACAACAAATATCTCAAGCTCTCGCTGCGCGCCGGCGATGGCTACGGGCAACTCGAGCCCGAGATCGAAACGCTCGTGCGGCAGCACATCAAGCGCGGCGCCGTGCAGCTCAACCTCCGCGCTCAGCGTGCTCGCGCCGCCGACGATTATCGGCTCAACATGCTGGCCCTGGCCAGTTACCGCGAGCAGGCCGACCGCTTGCGGCGCGAATGGAAGCTCACGACGCCGGTCGAGATCGGCGCCCTGCTGTCGCTGCCGGGCATCGTCGACGAAGAACCGCAAAACTCGCGCGATGTGGCGGCGGATTGGCCGCTGATCGAGCGCGTGATCACCGCCGCGCTCAAGAACATGGCCCAAATGCGCGAGAGCGAGGGCCGGGCCATGAGCGATGACTTGGCGATCAACTGCGCGACCATTCGTCAGGAGCTCGGCGCGATCGCGTCGCGAGCGCCGCTGGTGGTCGAGAATTACCGCGCGAATCAGCGAGCGACTGCAAAAAGCGTTGGGCGACGATGGGGCCGCGTTTCAACCCTCGGATATTCTACGCGAGCTGTGCCTCTTCACCGAGCGAAGCGATATCTCGGAAGAGATCGTGCGGCTGGGAAGCCACTTGGATCAGTTCGCCACGATCACCCGTCAAGAAGAAAGCTGCGGTCGGAAGCTCGAATTCGTCACCCAGGAAATGTTTCGCGAGACGAACACGATCGGGTCGAAAGCCAACGACTTCGAGATTTCGCGGCATGTCATCGAGATCAAGACCGCGATCGAACGCATTCGAGAAATGATCCAAAACATCGAGTGACCAGAATTTCAGGCGCCTCGATCGAACCAACCCAGGACTTCGTGTTTCCATGCAAACTTCGCTCGCCGTGGAAAGGAAGGCGCCCGTGATGGCCCCAACGTCGCAGGCGTCGCGCCCGGGCAGGTGGTGGTCATTTCCGGACCGTCGGGCGTGGGCAAGACCACCGTGCTCAAGCGGTTGTTCGAGCGTTGCCCCGAGCTCGTGGCAAGTGTGTCGGCCACGACGCGTCCTCCGCGCGAGCTCGAGGCGCACGGAGTGGACTACCTGTTTCTCTCGCCCGAGGAGTTCGCCGCCCGGCGCGAGCGGGGCGATTTTCTCGAGTGTTGCGAGGTTTTCGGCCACGGCTACTGGTACGGCACGCTCGTCGACCAGGTGGCCCCTGGCCTTTCCGCCGGAAAGTGGGTAGTGTTGGAGATTGACGTCGAGGGCGCCCGAGCGGTCGTGGCCCGCTATCCCGAGGCGATTACCATCTTTGTGCGCCCCGGCTCGACCGAAGAGCTCGAGCGCCGGCTGCGTGGCCGCCGCACCGAGGACGAAGCCGCCGTCACCCGGCGGTTGGCCACGGCGCAGCGCGAGCTCGCGAGCGCCGAACAGTATCGATATCAAGTGCTCAACGACGACGTGGACCGCGGGTCCAACGAATTTGCGATATCCTCAAGGCTCATGGGAAGTAATCGGCATGCTCGAAGAACTGCGTGAAGAAGAGATCGTGAACAAAGTGGGCGGGCGATTCAAACTCTCGACCCTCATCCAAAAGCGGCTCGTGGCCATCAACGCCGGCAGTCGGCCGCTGGTGAACATCAAGTCGGACAACAAGCTCGAGATCGTGATCCAAGAGATCATGCAGGACAAAATCTATCTCGACACCTCGGCCAACCTCCGCATCACCGGCGAAGACATCGAAGGCGGGCCGCCGGAACTGGACCTGACCAAGCTCTAAATCTCGCTGCGATCCCCATGAACCCCCCAGCGCCCGATGGCGGCAAAAAACCCGATGGCGACCCCGCGAACCTTGCTTGCGAGGGCCGCGAAATCGTCGTGGGCGTGTCGGGCGGTATCGCCGCCTACAAGGCAGCCGCGCTTGTCAGCCAGCTTGTGCAGGCCGGCGCCGGAGTCTCCGTCGTGATGTCGGCGTCGGCCGAACAGTTCGTTGGCCGGGCCACGTTCGCCGCGCTCTCGGCCCGGCCCGTGGCGGTCGATGCGTTCGACCCCGCGCTTTCCGCTGGGGGCCCATATCGAACTTGCCGCGCGTGCCGAGTTGTTTTGCATCGCGCCGGCCACCGCCAACTTCATGGCCCGCGCCGCGCACGGCATGGCCGACGATCTGCTTTCGACGCTCTATCTTTCGTTCACCGGCCGTGTTCTGATGGCGCCGGCCATGAACCGCGAAATGTGGGAAAAACCCGCCGTGATTCGCAATCGCGCAACTCGAAAACGATGGCGTGTCGTTCATCGGGCCCGAGGCCGGTTGGCTCAGTTGCCGGTCGCGGGGCGTGGGACGCATGGCCTCGCCCGAGGAGATTTTCCGCGCCATTGCCCAAGCGCTCGCCCAATCGCGGCGGCGGGGCAATTGAATGGCAAACTCGAATTCCCCGACCGGACAAGCTCGCGGTGGTTCCTATGCGTTCCTTGAGCGGAACCGGGGCAAATGCTTTCGCGGCGGATTTGGAGCCTGAGCGTGGCGCGCATTCTGATCACCTCGGGGCCCACGCGGCAATATCTCGATCCGGTGCGATATCTGACCAACGCCTCGAGCGGTCGCATGGGCGCCTCGCTCGCTCGCGCCGCGCTCGCCCGCGGGCACGATGTGCGAATCGTGACCGGTCCGGTCGACGTGGATTATCCCGAGGCGGCCCAGGTGACCCAGGTGGTCTCGACCGAGGATATGCTCGAGGCCAGCCGGCGAATTTTTCCCGATTGCGATGGATTGATCGGCGTGGCGGCGCCCTGCGACTATCGTCCGGTGCGCGTGGCGCCACACAAGATCGCCAAGACCGGCCAGCCGCTCGACATGCATCTGATCGAAACCGAGGATATCGTCGCCACGCTCGGCGCCGCCAAGTCGGGCCAGTGGCTCGTGGGCTTCGCGCTCGAAACCGAAGATCGCCGGTTGCGCGCCTTGGCGAAGCTCGAGAAAAAACATTGCGACCTAATGGTGCTCAATGGACCCGAGGCCATGCACTCGCTGGAAAACTCGGTCGAGATTTTGGATCGCGCCGGTCGCGTGCTTCAGAGCGTCGCGGGACCGAAAGACTCCGTGGCCGAAGCCATCTTCCGCGTGATCGAAGAGCTTCTCATTGCGCCGCCGAAGCAAGGCTCGGCGTAAATCCAAGGCGCTTTATAGCTTGAAACGGGTACGCTACACTTGCGCCCAGCGTGGGCATGACGCCCAATCCCAAGTCTATACGCGACAACCGCACGAGCCGGTTTTCGGCCAATTCGGCCGATCGCAACGATTCTTCCGGCGCGGGCGGGCGGGCGGCAACCACCGGCGCCGATATCAACGATGAGGCCGAGAACGTCGCTTGGCGCCGCTCGGTGGGGCTGTGCGAGTTGTCACGTCGCCGACGGGGCTCTCGCGGCGCCCGAGGCCGTTTTCCGATTAGCGCCACGTGCTTCGCCGGTCGATCCCGAAAGAGAGGTTTCAAGCGGCTCGCTCGACGCACGGACGTTTGCGCGCCGGCTGCACCAACTCGCATGGGCCGACGATGGATCGTCGCAATCCTTACATTTTCAATCGTTCGGCGCCGCGCTGGCTGGCCGTGGCGGTCGTCGCCGCGCAGATTGCGGGCTGCCAAAAGGCGAGCCCGCCGGCGCCCGCGCCGAGCGTAACGGTTCAGCACGCCACGATTCGGAGCGCCACGATTCCGAGCGAGCCGGCGCCTTTCTGGGTCGACGACTCGGCGCGACCACTCGCTCCGCCGGAGGCCAGCGGCGAAATCTCCGCCGCGAGGACCGCCGTGGCGCCCGCGGTATTCCCCAACCAAACACCTCCCGCTGGAGCGAGCGACGCGTCGACACCCCTCGTGGCTCGCAATCGCTTGGCGCCCGGCGGCCAACCAGCGCCGCCTCAAATAACGTCTCAGGTAGCCTCGTCGCAAATGCCGGTGGCTCCTGCGGCCGTGGCTCCGGCGCCCCCGGCCCGCGCGCTCGCCGTTTCTCGCTTGCCGGCGGTTCCCAATTCGATGTCGCTTTCGCGGAGCGAAGTCGTCGGCGGGCCTCGCGCCGCGGCGTTGCCCGCGGCGCGCCCAGCCGCGCCCGACGATCTGGCCACGGTAAACGCCCAGGCCGATGAGCGCGTGCGCGAAGGCTTTCGACTCGCCGAACATGGGGCGATGCACTCGGCCCGCGCCGAGTTCATTCAATCCCTGTGGATGGTCGCCCAGGCGCTCGATGCCCGGCAATCGACCGACGAACACTCGGCCGCGCTGCGGGCGGGCCTGACGGCGCCTGCGCGAAGCGCGCGATTTTTCCAATGAACGCGCCTCGCTCGAAGACGGCGTCGATATTCGGCATATCATCGAGGGCCATCGCACCCCGGTCTTGCGAGCCCGGTCGCTTGGGGGCGTGAATCCCCTTATCGCCCAGCAACAATATTTGACCTTTGCCCAGGATCAGTTGACGCTCGCCGCTGGCGGCCAACCGGCCGCTTCGCTGGCGCTCTATGGCGTGGGCCGCGTCGCGGCGCTCGCGACCGCAATGCCCGGCAAGCGCGCCTTGGGCGATATCGGCGTCGCGACCGCCACGTATCAAGCGGCGCTCGCGGCCGACCCCAACAACTTTCGCGCGAGCAACGAGTTGGGCGTGATTCTCGGCAACTGTGGACGGCTCGAAGCGGCCCGCGATGTGTTTCGCCAGAGCCTCGCCGCCTGTCCACAAAGCGTGACTTGGAGAAATCTGGCGACGGTGCATCAGCGGCTCGGGGAGACGCAGTTGGCTCAAGCCGCGCTGACGAACGCCGGTCCGATGACTCCCGAAAACATGTTGCCGGTGAACATCGCCTGGGTCGACCCGGCGTCGTTTTCGCGCGCTCCCTTGGCCGACGGCTCCTCGACACCGCCCTCGGTCAATCTCGCGCCGACCGCCGCGAAGCCGCCCGCCGCCGGCAATGTCGAAACGGCCCGGACCCCTTCGACGAATCGAACACGTTAGAGCAACGATCCGAAATCGAGCCTCGCTTCAAGGGTGGAACAGATGCGAATGACGAATCGATCGATACGGCGCTGGGCGCTCGTCGTCGGCGCGTGTCTTGCCATCGGCGGCCCGATCGCGATGCGTGCAAAGCGCGCGATTCCCGCCCGAGGGGCCGACAAAACCGCGGCCTCGCGGCTCGCGGCGCCGCGCGCCGCGGCGGCGGCCCTGGAGGGCGGCGTGGAGTTCGCTTTTCGTCGCTCGCGCGAACATTTGATGGATAATAATGTCGACAACGACATTTTGCTTTGCCAGGGGCTGTGCCCGCCGGTCGAATATCAGAATTACCCGTTTCGACCGAAGTTTCCCGATCGGCCGTTTCGCGCCGACAACGGTTTCCTCTCGCCGCTCGCACCGGAGTTTCAAACCTACCAGCAGGGCGAGTATGTCGTGCGATCCCGCACGGCGCATGTGCAATGTTACCGACTGCGAGAAGACGATGAGCTCGATTTCGTCTACCGGCTGACGCGCGAGGAAACGGCGCGGCCCTATCAGATGAACGTGGGCGACGAGATTCGCGTGGAATCATTTACCGATCGCAATCTCGACCGGAGCCTGATCGTGCAACCCGATGGCACGATCACGCTCGCTCTGCTTGGACAAGTTCGGGCCACGCACCACACCGTGGCCCAACTGCGCGACGAGCTCGAGGAGCTCTATAAAAAATACTACAAAGTGCCCTCGATCAACGTGACCCCGCTCAAGGTGAACACCAAGCTCGAAGACATGCGGGCCACGGTCGACAGCCGCGCCGGCACGGGGGGTCAGACACGTCGCGGGCGGGTGACGCCCGAGGGCACGGTGTGGCTTCCCGGCATCGGCTCGGTGACCGCGATCGGCCTGACGCTCGATGAATTTCGTCGCGAGATCAATGCCCATTACGCGACGGAAGTCGATGGGCTTGAAGTAACGCCCATCTTGGCCACCCGCGCGCCGCGTTATGTGTTCGTGCAAGGCGAGGTGAAGAATCCAGGCCGTTACACGCTCGACGCCCCGACGACCGTGATGCAGGCGATCACCATGGCCGGCGGCTGGAATATCGGCGCCAATATTTCCCAAGTGGTGGTGCTGCGGAGAAATGAAGAGTGGCGGCTGGAAGCCACGATGCTCGATCTGCGGCAAGCCTTGCTGGGCCGGCGATCGTTTCCCGTGGGCGAGATATTCATCTCCGACGCCGACCTGATCATTGTGCCCAAGAGCGAGTTGATGTTGTTCGACAACTTGGTGAACATGGTTTTCACCAAGGGTTTGTACGCGGTGGCGCCGTTTACGACCGTGGTGTTGTTCACGAATCTCAGCTCCTTCGGCACGGCGGCCGCGGCGGCGTCGCCGGCGACCAATTAGGCGCCGCCGCGCGAGCGGCGCCGTTGCAGTCGCAAAATCGTCAGTGCTTCGCCGGTTTGACACGAATCTCGTATTGCAATAACGATTGCTTTCCACGGAGCGAAATCGCTTCGCCAGAGAGCGTCGCGCGGTCCGACGAGGCAGTGTAGCGAAACAGCTTGCCGGTGGCGGGATCGACCGGCGCCGGCGCTTCCACGATCGCCTCAAGAGTCGTGGGCAGTGTTCCATTGTGCGCCGCGGCGTGGAGCCGGAGGGCTTCGATCGTTCGGAGCGCCGCGATGCGCTGACCAAGGCGTTCGTTCGAGACCAGAACTGTCGCGACCGCCGGCAAAGTCAAACTCGCGAGCGGAATCATCTCGGGCCGCGCGTTCACCGCGCCATCCTTCGAGGCGCGAAGACCCTCGCTGGCTTGCCAACTGGGCAGGGCGAGCCATTTGAACTGCGAATCGCGTCGGCAACGATAGTCGAACACGCTATAAACGAGTACCGCTTCGGGGTCGGACATTTTCGCGACCTTTTCCGGATCACGGCCAGCTTCGATAAGACCCGCGCGGGCCGCCGACGTTGCGGCGAGCGCCGCGGCCAAGCGATCGGCGACCGAAGTATTCGGTTTGTCGCCGGTGGATTTCCCGGCGGTTTCTAGTCGCTCGGCGTCGTGCAACATTTCCAGCGTCGCGATGAGCAACCGCCGCCACTGGGCATTGGAGCGAGCCCCTTGGTCGACATCATCGAGCTTCGCGTTTTTAAGCAGGCATTCGCTCTCCAATTCGAGCGGTCTCCGGACATCGATTAGCGGATCGGGCAGTGAGCTAAGGTTCCAATAAAAATTCGGCGAACGCTCGGTTTGAATGAAGGTCTCCAACTGTTCAAGCATGCGAGTCGCCGCCGCTTGGCCCATCATCGCACAAACTAGGAAAGGGCAGCTCGCCAGATGCCGACTCATGGCAAAACCGGTCGAAAGCGTGTCGACGACCTGTTCGGTTTTGCCTTCGGCGATTTCGAGACGCGCTTTTACCGCCACGAGTCGCGAGCCTCGTTGCAACTCCTGCATTTCGGGCAACGGAATTAGCCAGAAGTTTTGCGATTCTTCCAGCGGCGGATCCCATTCGCATTTCTCGCGTCGAGAGGCGATCCGCAGGCAATCGAGCGCCATGGACCTTTGGTCGAGCAGAGCGCGTATCTCCTCGCGCGGCAGATCGGCGACCGGCGTCGTGAGCCAGGCGTCGATTCTTTTCCATTCCGCGGCGTCGATCGAATTCAACTGCATCGCCGCTTTGCAATAGATCGGGGCCGCGTTGGCGCCACGCTCCACGGCCGGCGGAGGCAACAGACGATACTTGAGCGCCGGTCGTGGCTCCGCCGAGGGACTGACATCGAGCACGACCGTGACCGGCCGCTCGGTTTCGGCGCCACGCGCTGGCGGCGCCACAAACGCAACGACGATCGCGAGTGGTAAACCTGCTAGGAATCCATGCCGCCGCCTGTCCTCGATCGTTTGCCGCCCGTCCATTATCTCTCTCCTCTTCGTTCTCAAAAAAAAGATCAAGGCGCAGCGCGATCGGCAGCGCCACGAAACGCAAGTCAAATACAATCCCCTAGCAGCCTGCTGAAATATTCAACAGGTCGCGTCGCCGCACGGATGCGATCTCAAAAAACGACGTAAGTCGTTATTTCGCGAGCCGCGACGATGAGACGCTCGAGCTAGCCATCGAGCCACTGTCGGCGAAGCGAGCCGTTTGTCGATGGCTCACGGCGCTCTTCGCTAGGGGTGCGCGTCGCCGGAATTTGTAGTTCGTCGGATTGAAGCATCTGTTCGCGCAAGGCAAGGTTGCCCTCGCGAACCCAGCGATGATCGGGATCGCACGGCAACGCGAGCTTGGGAGTTGGGCTCGCGCTCGTGGACGCTGTTTCGACGCGCACGGTCCGATCGCGCGTGGGATGCACGACTTCCACGCCGGGGTTCCTCATCAGCCACATGACCACGACCAACACGGAGACGAGGCCCGTTAGCATTCGTCGCGAGCGAGCCGAAGCACGATGCTCGCCCGCCGCCGAGCCGGCCAAAAACATGAGCCGGTCTCGCTCCAAATTCGCCGCCGCCGGCCGCAAGCCCGCAAGCGTGGCTTCCAGCGCCGCAAGCTCTCCGAAGAGCGGCTCAAATGGTTCACGCGGAAAATGAGTCGTCATGGGAGCGCCGACGCCTTTCGCTAGGAACTTGGATATCAGGCAGTTGGTTTTTGTGAAGGCGCGGAGGGCGCGACATTGTTCGCATGTCGACCAGCGTCGGACGCGGCGGCGCTCTGGCCAGCGGTAAGTTTCGCATGCAGCGATTGCAAGCCGCCGTGGTAGGCTCGGTGCGCGCTGCTCGACGATATTCGATGCACCCGACCGATCTCCTCGAACGTTAATCCACCCCAAAGGTGGGCGATAATCACTTCCCGTTCGGTTTGCGGCAGCCCCGCCAGTTGCGCCACTGCTTCATCGGCTTCGGCGTCGAGCGTCTCGCGCGGAACAAACCATGTCTCGATCGTCGCGGCGGCGGCTTGCTCATGCCGAGCGCGGCGTTTGGCCGCTCGGGCCGCCGAGAGCGCGGCGTTGCGCGCACGCGAAACAGCCAGGGACCAATCGCCTCGGGCGGCCGCGCTTGCCTTGCCAGTTGGATAAACGCTTGCTGGACCACGTCGTCGGGCGAATCGCAAAGCTGACGCGCATAGAGCACGAGCGCCGCGCCGTGCCGATCGAACAGTTCTCCCAACCGATCGGGACCGATCGGGCCTGGCTTCGAATCGCCGCCGCGCGAGCGATCGTCCATCGGCTCACCGCTTCTCGCAACGGGTTTCGGGGGCCAACATGGATAAGACGCCGGCCGCGGCGCTTCATCCCAAAACTCGCTCCCAGAAAAACGAACAAAACTTCGCCGCGACGAACATGGCGATCACGAAAACGAGCAAATGCGGGCGAATTTCAGACCTGCTCGCGGCGGCGGAGCCGATCGAGCCAGGCGGCCACGACAATAATCGCCCCGGTGACGATCTCTTGCACCCAATTGGGCATGCCCACCTTGGTGCAGCCGTTGGCGACCACGGTCATCATCAGCGCGCCGATCACCGAGCCAAACATCGAGCCCTCGCCGCCCGAGAGGCTGCCGCCGCCGATCACCACCGCCGCGATGGTCGCCAGTTCGTAGCCGCTGGCGGTCGTGGGATCGCCCACCGTGAGCGTCGAGAATTGCAGGAGCCCCGCCACGCCGGCCAGCGCCAATCCACACCCATAAGTAAGGAGTTTGGTTCGTTCGACCGCCACTCCGCAAAGTCGGGCGGTTCGCTCGTTCGAGCCGATCGCCACCACATGGCGGCCGAAGCGGGTATAACGCATCGCGAGAGCGGCGAGCACCATGAGCACGAGCATCAACCACACGCCCGGCGGAAGCCAGTGCCCGTCGTTGCCGCGGTCCATCAGATCGTTGAGCCAGGTGTTGGGCGGCGAAACCGTCTGTTCGTGGGCAAGTCCCTTGGCGGCGCCGCGGAGGGCGCCCCACATGCCGAGCGTGACGATAAACGGCTGCAGATGGAGCCGAGTGATCAAGAGCCCGATGACGATCCCCACCAAGGCGCCGAGCGCAATGCCGCCAGCCGCCGCCAGCGAGGGCGGAACATCGGCCGCCAGCATCGCCGCGACCGCCACCGAGCAGAGCGCCACGTTCGAGCCGATCGAGATATCGATGCCACCCGAAACGATAATCATCGTCATGCCCAGCGCCATGGTCGCCACCACGGCGGTCTGGAGCAACATAAGCTGAAAATTGTCGACCGTGAGAAACTTTTCGGGCCGGAGTATTCCAAACAATCCCACGACGAACACCAACCCCACGAGCGGCCCCAGCCGCGCCGCGAGCCACGCCGGACTCATGTTGGCGCGGAGCCGCGCGGCGAATCCACCGCCCGATTTGGCGGCTTCGCCGGCGCGCGGTTCGGCGGCCTTGGGCTCGGTGGGACCTTCGGGATTCGAGCTGTTCGTCATTCTTGCTGGCTCGCGATCGCTTCGCTCATGATCTTATGTTCGTCGAGTTCGTGAGTCGGTCGGGCGGGGCCAAGGCGTCCCTTGCACATCACGGCAATGCGGTCGCACACCCCCAACAGTTCCGGCAAATAGCTGCTCACCAAAAGCACCGCCTTGCCGGAATTGGCCAGCGAATCGATCAGCCGATAGATTTCCGCCTTGGCGGCCACATCGATGCCGCGCGTCGGCTCGTCGAGCAAGAGCACGTCGGCGTCGTGGGCCAACAGCCGGGCCAGCGCCACCTTTTGCTGATTGCCGCCAGAGAGCTCGATCGGCCGCTGCTCGGCGCCCTGGCAGCGAATCCGCAGCCGCTCGATCCACCGGTCGGCCTGCCGGCGCAAGCGACCCGGCCTTGTCACCAGCGGCATGCTCGACAGGGCGATATTCTCGGCGATGCTGATCCCCAGCGCCAAGCCTTCTTCCTTACGATCTTCGCTCACCAGTCCCATGCCGCGGCGCCACGCTTCGCGCGGCGAGCGGGGCGCCGGCAAACCGCCGAGCCGCACATCGCCCGAGCGCACGCGATCGAGCGCCATCAGGCCACGCGCCAGCTCGGTTCGGCCCGAGCCCACGAGCCCGGCGATGCCAAGCACTTCGCCGCGATGGAGCGTGAGCGAAGCGTCGAGCGGCTTGACCGAGCCAGCCAGATGCGCGACCTCGAGCACCGGCTCGCCCGGCCGGCGCGGCGAACGCGGATAGAGCTCGTCCATCGAGCGGCCGACCATGAGGCGAATCAGTTCCCCGTCGGCGACCGCCTTCAATGCGCCATCGCCCACGCTACGTCCATCGCGCAGCACTGTATAGCGATCGCAGATCGCGCGGACTTCTTCCAAGAAGTGCGAGATATAAATGATCGCCAGTCCCCGGGCTCGCAAGCGGGCCACGAGCGAGAAGATCCGCTCCGCGTCGCGGCGAGTGAGGCTGCTGGTCGGCTCGTCGAGCACCAGCACCCGAGTGCCGGCGGCCAGCGCGCGGGCAATTTCCACCAACTGCTGTTCGGCGAGCGAGAGCCTGCCCACCGGCAAGTCGGGCGGAATGTCGGCGTGGCCCAGCTCGGCCAAGGCGGCTCTTGCCAGGCGGCGCATTTCCCCATGGCGCACCACGGGCGGGGCGCCAGGCCAACGCATCAGCGGCTCGACGCCGAGCACGATATTCTCCATGACCGACAGATGCGGCGCGAGCGAAAGCTCTTGATAGATCATCGACACGCCAGCCCGTCGAGCAGCGGCCGGTCCAGAGGGCTCGAAGGGCTCGCCGGCGAGCCACATGCGTCCCTCGTCGGGCGGATGCACGCCGGCGAGTGTTTTCATGAGCGTGCTTTTGCCGGCGCCGTTTTCACCGATCAGGGCCAGCACTTCGCCCGCGGCCACGGCGAGATCGACGCCGTCGAGCGCCCGCGTGGCGCCAAAACATTTGCGCACGCCCTGCATGCGCAGTAGCGGCGCGGCCTGGACTGGGGCGACGAGATGCGATCGAGGAATCCGGCATTGCGGCGCGGCCTGTGGAGACGGATCGGGGGGGGGAAACTAGGGCGTCAATGTAGGATGTTCGCGAATCGCCTTGCGTCAGTGCGGTTTGCCACCTCTCGCTTGGCCCGAGCGACCCGGCGGGACCCTGCAAGGAAATTGACAAAACCCAATGTTTATTAATATCATGTGACGCTAAGCCATTTGGCAATGGTTTTTTTCTTCTTATCGCCTTTTCGGTTTCGACGCCGCTCGAACTCGCTGAGCGGCCGGACGTGTGTCGCGTTTTCTTATTTCCAGTTCACCCCCGCCGAAAGATTCGACAATGACGCGGCTTGCTCGACGATGCTCGCATGCGCGAGGCTTGCGCTCCAAACCGTTTCTGAGCATTGAAACGCTCGAGGATCGGGCGGTGCTGACCGCGGCGACCACCGAGATCACCCTCGCCGCGAACACGCCCAACGTCTATGCCGGGCAATCGGTCACGCTCACCGCGCTCGTCACCAGCGCGTCGACTCCCACCGATGGAACCGTGACATTCACCGACGGCGCGACCACGCTCGGCACGGCCACGGTCGTGTCGGGCGTAGCCACACTCAACGCAGTGCTGCCGGTCGGCGCCAATTCGCTCGCCGCTTCGTACGGCGGCGATGGCGTGAACTGGTACGCCAGCAGCACTACCGGCCTGGGACCCGGTTCGATCATTAAAACAATCGCCGGCAATGGTACCATGGCCGAAACAGGCGATGGTGGACTGGCGTCGGCGGCCGAGGTCTATGACCCCGGAAAAATTGCGGTCGACTCCAGCGGCGATCTGTTCTTCATCGATGCATTCGCGCGAATTCGAGAAATTTCCGCCAGCGGCTATATCAACACCATCGCCGGCGGTGGGACCAACTTTGGCGCCGCGATGAACGGTCAGGCGGCGACGCAAGCCGACTTGATTGGCCCAAATGCAGTCGCGGTGGATACCAAAGGAAACCTTTACATCGCCGAAATGGGCTCCGTGCTGCAAGTAAACCTCTCGACCGACATCATCAACATCATTGCGAATTCCGCTGGAAAATCGGGTATTACCGGCGACGGCGGGCAGGCTATCGACGCGACTTTCGAAGACCTGTTGGGCATTGCCGTTGATGCAGCGGGCAACGTCTATGTCGCCGACTACGAAGGCAACAATGTTCGCGAGATCAATATGACCACCGGCATCGTCACCGATGTCGCGGGAACCGGCGCACCGGGCTTCAGCGGCGATGGCGGCTTGGCGATCAACGCCGAACTCGAGGGTCCGCATGGCGTGACCGTCGACGACGCGGGCAACGTCTATATTGCCGACACGGTCAACGATCGTATTCGCGAAGTGATTCATGTTACCGGCGAAATCACCACGGTTGCCGGCAACGGGCAGTTTTCCGCATTTCACGACGGCGTGGCGGCGACAACCACCATGCTCTCCGTGCCGGTCGATGTGGCGGTCGACTCTCACGGCGACATTTTTATCGATGACCAGGGTAACGAGCGAATTCGCGAGGTAAACGCCGTAACGGGAATCATCAACACCGTGGCCGGCAACGGGAATGTCACTTACGGCGGTGATGGTGGCCCAGCAATTGCCGCCTCGTTCAGCGTGCCCGGTGGGATCGCAATGGATTCGTCGGGCGATATTTTTGTCGCCGACACTTCGAACGACCGGATTCGAGAAGTGGTGTCCAACTCCCAGCCGACGATCGTCACGGTAGCGGCTTCGCCGGTGCATGCGCCGACGGTGACCAACAGCACGACCCGCGAGAACGCGCAATCCACGGCCGGGCTCGTCATCACTCCCAACCCGTCGGACGCGGGTATTGTGGCGGATTTTCAAATCACCGCTATCTCCGGCGGCACGCTGTATCTTAACAATGGCGTCACCCAAGTCACCAATGGCGAGTTCATCACGCTGGCCCAGGGCGAGGCCGGCCTGCGATTCACGCCCACCAGCGGCTCGCTGGCAAGCGGTAGTTTTTCCGTTCAGTCGTCCACCGCCGCGGTGGCCGAAGGGCTCGGCGGATCGCTCGCCACGGCCACAATCACCGTTGCGCCCATTTCCGCGCCCACCAGCAGCGTGGCCGTGTTGCCGGCGCGAACTTCGCTGACCAGCATTCCCATTAGTTGGTCGGGAACCGTGGCAAGCGGGGCGGCGCCGATCACCTCGTACACGATCTACGATTCGGTCAATGGCGGCGCTTATTCGCCCTGGCTCACGGGAACCACGCTCACCTCGAGCACATTCACGGCCTCGGTCGGCAATGTCTACGCCTTTTATTCCCGCGCCACCGACTCGGCGGGCGATGTCGAAGCCGCGCACACCAAGGCCGACGCCAGCGTGACCGTGACCGCTTACCCTTGGCACAACTCTTCCGATCCCGACGATGTGCTCGGCAATGGCGGACCGGTCATTCCGCAAGACGTCCTCGTGCTCATCCAGTATTTGAATGCCCAGGGCGCAGGCGCCTTGCCCGCTTCCGCTCCGATCGGGTCGTATTATTACGATGTGAAAGGCAACGGCGTCTTTGGGCCCACCGACGCGCTGCTCGTGATTCAAGCGATCAACGCCGGATCGAATTCCCCCAGCATCGCGACCTCGACCCCAAGCGGCCCGAGCGCCAACGTGATCGCGACCCATAGCCTCGCCGCCGATTCGAGCACTGGCGCACCGACGAGCACTGGCGTCAATCTGGCCGCTATTGCGACAACCGCGCCGCTTGGAGCGACGGGAGCGTTCGCCGGACCAAGCACGAGTCCGCCCGCCGGCACAAGCAGCGCAACGACACCGCGATCGCTCGTCGCCCCCAGCGCCGACTCGCCCGCCACGAACTCCCAGGAACTCGACAACCTGTTCGCGGACCCAGCCTGGGACTGGATCGACGGCTAATCACGCCGCGAACGCGCTTAACGCCATAACCCATCGCGCTGAAGCACATGCCCACGCAAGCGTGGGCATGGCGCCTAATCCCTGAATCAGGCGTTGAAGACGCGCTAGGCTTTCAGTTTCTTGGTGGCCTCGACCAAGCCGCGGCCGAGCGCTTCGATACTGGCCGAGAGGTTGGCGTCTTTCAGCGAGCCATCGGCCGCGAGGGCTTCGTGCGCCGTGGGCACCGCCACTTGACCCGGCAGCACCAGCACTCCGATATTGCCCAAGAGCGAACGCACATGCACTAGGCCGCGCAGCCCGCCCAAGCCGCCGGGCGAGGCGCTCATGAGCGTCGCCAGCTTGCCTTGAAAGCCCACTAGCGGCGCTTCGCCGGGCGCCGGCCTCGATACCCAGTCGATCGTGTTCTTGAGCAGCGGGGTGATCGTGCTGTTGTACTCCGGCGCCGCGATCAGGAGCGCGTCGTGCTCGACGAACAGCCGCTTGAGTTTCACCGCGTTTGCCGGGGCGCCCTCGGCTGCTTCCAGGTCTTGGTCGAAAAGCGGGAGTGGGTAATCCTTGAGGTCGATGAGCGTCACCTCGCCGCCCGCTTGCCGAGCGCCGGCGACCGCGATGCGCAGAATCTTTTTGTTGAACGAATCTTTCCGAGCGCTGCCGGCGAAGGCCAGAATCTTGGGCAATTGGGACATCGAGAGTTCCTTTCATCGAGAAAGACGCGCGTGATTTCGGCATGACGCGCTTATGCCAGATCGAACACCATGACTTCGGCGTCCACCTCGCCGGAGATTGTCAGTCGCGGTTCATCGCTGAGCGCGATCGCATCGCCCGCGGCGAGTTTCAGCCCGCCGGCGATCACTTGTCCACCGAGGACCTGCAGCCAAGCGTGGCGCCCCGGCGCGAGGGAATGCGCAATGTCTTGGCCCGGAGCGAGCGTCGCGAGATAAATTCGCGCGTCTTGATGAATCAAGAGGGAGCCTTCGGCGGCGTTGGGCGAGGCGACCAGTCGCAGCCGGCCGAGTCGCTCGGCGGCCGGAAATGTCTTTTGCTCGTAGCTGGGAGCGATGCCCGCTTGGCTCGGCAAGAGCCAGATTTGATAGAAATGCACTGGCTGGTCGGACGACGCATTGAACTCGCTGTGGCGAATGCCGGTTCCGGCCGAGATGCGCTGAAATTCGCCGGGCCCCAACACGGCGCGGTGGCCCATGCTGTCGGCATGTTCGAGCGAGCCGGAAAGCACATAGGTCACGATTTCCATGTCCATGTGCCCATGCGCGCCGAACCCCTTGCCGGGCGCTACCCGGTCTTCGTTCATCACGCGCAGGGCGCGAAAGCCCATATTCCGCGGATCGTGGTAGCCGGCGAACGAAAAGGTGTGATAACTATCGAGCCAGCCATGGTCTCCATGGCCGCGCTCCTTGGCCTTGCGCGTGACGATCATATTCGCAGTTCCCCGGATTCGCTTGCCGCGGAGTTCGATCCGCGGCGGGTCCACCAATCGGTTCCCGCTTGTAGCGTGTAATAAAACACGGGAGTGAGAAACACGCCGAAGATCGTCACCCCGAGCATGCCGCTAAAGGCCGCCATGCCCAGGGTGCGGCGCATCTCGGCGCCAGCGCCCTCGGCCAGCACCAAGGGAACCACGCCCAAGATGAAGGCAAACGACGTCATCAGGATCGGCCGAAGCCGTAGCCGGCAGGCCTCGAGCGCCGCCTCGCGCCGCGACTTGCCCGAGGCGTGTACTTGCCGGGCGAATTCGACGATCAGAATCGCGTTTTTGCTCGCCAGCCCCACCAGCACGATAAACCCAATCTGCGTGAAAATGTTGATCTCCATGCCGGCCAGACGGATGCCGATGACCGACGACAGCAAGCACATCGGCACCACCAGAATCACCGCCAAGGGCAGATTCCAACTTTCATACTGGGCGGCGAGCACCAAAAACACGAACACCACCGCCAAGCCAAACGCGCCCATCGCCGAGGAGCCCGCCTCTTGCTGCATGAACGCGAGTTCGGTCCAGGCGAAAGACATCGATCGCGGCAGTTTCTCGCGGGCAATGCTTTCCATGCGGGCGATGGCCTCGGTCGAGCTCACGCCCGGCGCCAGGTTGCCGCTGATGGCCGCCGACGCGTACATATTGTAGCGCATGATCGCCGCCGGGCCACTCGCGTCGCGCACCTGAATCACCGTGCCGAGCGGCGCCATGTAGCCTTGGTTGGTTCGCACCCGGAGCAGCTTGATCTCCTCGATATGATCGCGGAACCGCGGATCGGCCATGATGTTGACTTGCCAGGAGCGGCCGAAGTCGTTGAAGTTATTGACATAATACGAACCCAGGAAAATCTGGAGCGTGTTGAAAACATCGCCCATCGACAAGCCCAGCGAAAGGCACTTTTCCCGATCGATGTCTAGATACAGCCAAGGCGTGTAGGCCCGCGAACTGGTGAAGAGCCCGGTAAGTTCGCGCGAGGCGTTGCCGACCCGCACGATGGCGTCGCTCACGGTTTGCAAGGCCGCGAGTCCTTCGTTGCCGCGGTCTTCGACAATCATCTTGAAGCCGCCGGTCGTGCCGAGCCCGTCGATCGGCGGCGCCCCGAACACGGTCACGAGCGCGTCTTGCACCTGACGGCCGCATTCCGAGCGGAGGCTGGCGGCGATGTCGTCGGCGCCCAGGCCGGGCCGCTGGTGAAACTCGGCGAGCATCACATAGATCGATCCCAGGTTGGGCGCGTTGACATTGAGAATGAGCGACTGCCCCGCCACGCTCACCGTATGCGCGACGCCATTGGTCTTCTGGGCGATCCGCTCGATCGCTCGCACCACGGCCTGGGTGCGCGAAACCGACGCCGAGTCGGGCAATTGCACATTCACCAGCAGGTAGCCTTTATCTTGCTGCGGAATGAAGCCGGTGGGCGTGCGATCGAATTCGACATAGGTCGCCACCAGCAGGCCGCCGAACACCACGAACACGAGCACGCTGGCCCGCAGCATGCCGCCGACCAGAAACGTGTACGAGCGATTGCCGAGATCGAACACCATGTTGAACAGTTTGAAAAACCAGCCGAGCAAGAAATTCAGCGCCGCGTCGATTGGGTCGCGCTTCGCTCCGCGCGGACGGAGCAAGATCGCGGCCAGCGCCGGGCTGAGCGTGAGGGAATTGAACGCCGAGATCAGAGTCGAGGCCGCGATCGTGACCGCGAACTGGCGAAAGAACTGACCGGTGATGCCGCTGATGAACGCACAGGGCACGAACACCGCCGTGAGCACCAAGGCCACCGCGATCACCGGTCCGGTCACTTCGTCCATCGCTCGGCGAGTCGCGTCGCGCGGGCTGAGCCCATGTTCGAGCCAGCGCTCCACGTTTTCGACCACCACGATCGCGTCGTCGACCACGATGCCGATCGCGAGCACGAGCCCGAACAGCGACAGGTTGTTGAGCGAAAAACGCATCGCCGCCATCACGGCGAATGTGCCCACCACGGCCACCGGCACCGCCACCAGGGGAATAATCGCGGCCCGCCAGTTTTGCAAGAACACGAGCACCACGATCGCCACCAAGATCACGGCGTCGCGGAGCGTGTTGAACACCTCGATGACCGATTCGCGAATAAAGGGCGTGGTGTCATAGACGATCTCGTAATCGAGCCCGTCGGGAAAGCGCTGTTTGAGCGATTCCATCTTGGCATAGACGCCGCGGGCGGTTTCGAGCGAATTGTGGCCGGGAAGCTGATACACGGTGAGGGCCACCGAGGGCTTGCCGTCGAGCGTGCATGATTGATCGTACTGCTGCGAGCCAAGCTGCACGCTGGCGATATCGCGCAGCCGCAAAATGCTGAAGCTCGGCGGCCCGGCCACGCTCTGGGCGCTGGTGGTTCCGGTGACGCCGGTCGTGGACTTGCCGGTGGTGGCGCTGCCGATGCCGACCGATCCCGCGCCGCTCGGGGTGCTGGTCGACCCCCCCAAGCCCGCGCCGGCCGACGAGACCCCGCCGCCGGCGACCGTGGGCATTGCCGGCATTTGCCCGGTGGAGCCGGTGGCCGGGGGCGGAGCGCCGCTACCCGAATCCGAGCTGGCTCCGCCGAAGGTCGTGCTCGGATCGATCGCCGTCGATCCGGTCATGTTCGACCCGCTCGTGGGCGCGGCCGTGATCGTGGGCCCGGCGCCGCCCGAACTGCTGCTGCCCGAGCCGCCGGAGCTTTGCACTTTGAGAATGATATTGGCGAACTGTTCGGGCGTGACGAGCCGACCCAGGGTGTTGATCGTGTACTGGAATTCCTGACCGGCGGGCGCCGGCTGCTGACCGATCTGACCGGCGGCCACTTGAATGTTCTGCTCGTTGATCGCCGTGCTCACGTCGCTGGCGTTGATGCCCAGCGATGCCATTCGCTCCGGGTCGAGCCAGGCCCGCAAGCTGTAGTCGCGTTGGCCCATATAGCCGATATTGGCCACTCCCGGCAAGCGGCCGAGCTCGTCCTTGATTTGAATCGTGGCGTAGTTGCTCAAATAGATATCGTCGTGGCTGCCGTCGGGCGAAAACAAATTCACGATCATCAGCGTGTTGGGCGACTGCTTTTTGACATTGATGCCCTCGCGCTGCACGAGGTCGGGAATCACCGGCTGGGCGAGCGACACCCGGTTCTGCACCAACACCTGGGCCATGTCGGAGTTCATGCCCATCTTGAAGGTGATGGTGAGCGTGTAGAGCCCGTCGTTGGTGCATTGGCTCGACATGTACAACATGTTCTCGACGCCGCTGACCTGCTGCTCGATCGGCTGGGCCACGGTGTCGCGCACCGTTTGAGAATTGGCGCCGGGATAGAGCGCCGTCACGAGCACCGTGGGCGGAGTAACGTCGGGATACTGGGCAATGGGGAGGGTCGTCACCGCCACGCCGCCGGCGATCGTAATCACGATCGACAGCACCGCGGCGAAGATTGGCCGATCGATGAAAAAATGCGAAATCATGGCGAGCCGAACCGGGAAGCGAGCGACCTCGAGTCGATGCGACATTGTGGCCGAAAGAGCCCGCGATTGTCCATGACGCAATATGCCGCCGAAATCGGCGGGGGGTTGCGCTCTGGGATTGCCCGCGGTTTCGGACGAAATACGACCAGACTGCTGCTAGCTTGACCACTCCAAGGAGCGCTCTCTCGCGAGGGCCCGGCGCCGGCCACGCGGCGAATCGCTTCGCCAGCACGCAAATTCGGCAAGAACGGAGCGAGGCGCTATTGGCACGCGCATTGCATTCCTACTGTCGGACACGCATCCCATTTTCGACAAAGGAGGGGCGTTTATGCGATCCCTGCTGTTCCACTCGCTCATCGCAATCGGCTTGACATTGTCGCTCGGCGGCGCCGCCCTGGCCGGGCCGATCACGACACCGAGCGGACGGGTCGGTTCCACGGATCCGATCTCGGTGCAAATGCGCTTCCATCAAGGCCGCTGGTGGTATCAGCACCCCGATGCCACGTGGTCCTACTATCAAGGCGGCCAGTGGGTCAAATACCATCCGGCGCTGAGCGCGGCGACCGGCGCCGCCGCCGTCAATGGCGGCGGGCCCCAGCGAGTGACCGCGGGCTATCGCGGTGTCGCGCCCGGCGCGGCCAACAGCGCGGGCACATTCCCGCAACCGGCGCGAGCGCGAAACCGGCGACCGCGCGCCCGGCGTGGCAAGGCGGCGCGGGGTACGGCGGCCCAGGATATGGAGGCGGCTTTCCGTCGCGCGAGCCATCGGGCGGCGCCAACGGACAGCCCAACGATCCTTTCATCCGCGGATTCGGAAACTGACCGCCCGCGGCCGCGTCAAGCCCCTAGGATCAAGCCACGAGGATCTTGTGGGGATCGATCACGAATTTCGTCGCCACCCCCGAATCGAAGGCCGCATATCCGCCCGGCGCTTCATCGAGCGTGATGACTTTCACATTCACCGCCTTGGCGATCTGAATGCGATCGTGCAAGATCGCCATCATGAGCCCGCGGTTGTATTTCATCACCGGGGTTTGACCGGTGAAGAACGAATGCGACTTGGCCCAGCCGAGTCCGAACCTTAGGCTCAGGTTTCCATGTTTCGCGGCGTCGTCCTTGGCGCCCGGGTCCTCGGTCACGTAGAGGCCCGGTATTCCCAGCGAGCCGGCGGCTCGGGTCACGTCCATGAGTTGATTGAGCACGATCGCCGGCTGTTCGACGCCGCCGTGGCCCATGGCTTCGAAGCCCACGCAATCGACCGCGCAGTCGACCTCGGGCACACCCAAAATCTGCCGTAGGTGGTCCTTGATCGGCGCCTTTTGCCCAAGGTCGATCGTCTCGCAGCCGAAGCCGCGCGCCTGGGCTAGCCGCTCCTTGTTGAAGTCCGACACGATCACCACGGCGGCGCCAAGCAATAGCGCCGAAGCGGCGGCCGCCAGCCCCACCGGCCCGGCGCCGGCGACAAGCACGGTCGAACCGGTGGTGACTCCGGCCCGCACGCAGCCGTGATAGCCGGTGGGCAAGATATCGCTCAAGCAGGTAAGGTCGCGAATCTTGGCCATGGCCTGATCGCGATCGGGAAACTTGAGCAGATTCCAGTCGGCATAGGGAACCATGACATACTCGGCCTGCCCGCCGACCCAGCCGCCCATGTCGACATAGCCATAGGCGCCGCCGGCGCGATCGCCGTTCACATTGAGGCACACTCCCGTGTGTTGCTCCTTGCAAGTGCGGCAACGTCCGCAGGCGACATTGAAGGGCACGCTCACGAGATCGCCCACCTGGAGCGTTTCGACATCGCCGCCGCATTCAATGACTTCGCCCGTGATCTCGTGTCCGAGCACGAGCCCGGCCGGAGCCGTGGTGCGACCGCGGACCATGTGCTGATCGCTGCCGCAGATATTGGTGGAAACTACTTTGAGGATCACGCCGTGGTTGCATTTGCGCGTGCCGAGCGCGAGCTTGGGGAAGTCGATCGACGAGACCTTCACCTTGCCGGGACCTTCATAAACGACGCCTCGATTCGCGGGCATGAGGGCTTTCTCCAACTGGGGAATTTTTGGCTGGGAGAGACTAGCGCGAGATGAATTGATTGCATTGGGCGGCCGCGGGCGCTTTGAGAGCCTGTCCGACAATTCCCCCCTCGCCCTTTGGGAGAGGGTAGCGCGAGGGCTCGCCGAAGTTCTCGAATAGGCTTTGAAGTCCCATTCGCGATGGCCTTGGCGCGCGCGGCCCAACCCGATCCAACACCCGGCAGTCTCGCGTTCTCCACGGCGATTGTCAATGAATTTTGTTTGGCACGCCGCCCACATAACGCGGGCGAGCCCTCTCACAGCCTGCTGAAAAATGCCAACGAGGCAGTTTTCAACCTCGCCAAGCGCCGAACCCAGCGCGTCGCGGCTCGCAAAGTAACGACTGAAAGCCTGCCCGACAATTCCCCCCTCGCCCCGCATGGGAGATGGTAGCGTGAGGGCAAGGGCCCGCCAAAGTTTTCGGATAGGCTTTCAGTTTGTCGATGATCCGGCTCGCTCCGCGTTCCAGACTTTGATGTCGTCGAACAGACCGTCTTTGCCGGCGACCCCGAGTTCAATCTTCGACTTGGTAGCGTGGGCAATGCCAGAGCTCTTGAGATAGGCGGCCGGCTGCCCGTCGATAGTCACCCGCATTTCATCGCCGATCGTCTCAACCACCAAGGTATACCAAACTCCACGTTCGAGCCGCGCCGGGTAGGTGACACTGCGACCCGCGATCAGCTTGGCGGCTTCAGCCTTGCGGGCTGGGTCATTTTTCATTTCGTAAATGTCATTGCGCATGTTGCCGTCGCGTTCGTCGATAATCGTGACGCCGTTCAGCCGAACTTGGGCTCGGCAGATATGACCGTAATGCGCCCCGGTATACTTTCGATCATCGAATTCAACGTCGACCATCGAAGCCCCGTCGAGCTTGATTCGCGCCTCGACGACACTGTTGGTGGTGGGGATCTCCAGCCCTTCGACGGCCGCATGGGCCCTAACGGCCGGCTTGCCATCCGCCGCCGGCGCGTTCACGTCTCGCGTTTGCGTCCCCTTGAGGACTCCATTTTCAAATGCAAACGTCGGCACAACCCGATGCCACTCCCTCGGGTGCTCGACCGACTCGAAATCATCCGAGAACAGCAATTCCATCTTCTGGGCAATCGACTTTTCCGGAACCTTCGCCAGCTCGGCGGCCGGCGCCCTCGACGAGGCGGCCAGTAGGGCGAACAAGGCGAAGAGATGGCGCGTGCTCATCATGCTTAAGTTCTCGGAGGCAAGTTCGTGGGTCGGCCCGCAATAGCCGGGTTGCGATCATAATACCGCGCCGGCGCTCGCGCCGCACGCCGGATATCGAGCACGCCGCCGGCGGGACGCCTAACTTCAAGTTTCGCGGGTTTTGCTGGCAAGCGAGGCTGGTTTTAGCCGCGATCGCCAAGATATTCCCGATGAATGATTGTTCGATTTCCTGGTCCTGGTGGATGGGTTCGCGCCCCGCCGCCGAATGCGGCGGTTGTTTCGTCGAATGGGCACGCTTAAATTAAAGAAGCCGCGCACCGGCGACGCACGAACTTCGGTGAGGGCCAGAGCAATGAAGAAACAGTCTTGTTTGAATGGCGGCATTGCCTTGGTCGCGATTTGCTTTTGCATCGCGAGCTTTTGCGACCACGCAATGTCCAAGGAACAAACCGAGGATGAAGTCGCTCGGGATGTTGATTTTAAGTCCATCGCCACTCTCGCGGAAATTCAAGGTGGCTGGGCCATTGCGCCCGAGGGCGTCGGACTCTTTGAAGGCGATTACCTCGAAATCAAGGGCGCTCGTTGCAAATACGGCCAATTCACGTGTGCCCGGCCGGCGGCCTTGAAAAAGCCGATCGAGTTCGATATCGCTTTGGAAAACGGCGTGCTGGTTCTCCGGTCGGACAACCCACATCCGCCGGCAAAAAAATGGCGGCTCGCCGAGATCGACAAGCATCGTATGCTCGTATGCGTGACCGTGCGAGATTCCGCTCCTTTCGTGACCACATCCAGGATTCTTTACCACCAGCCGAACTTTGGCAAAACGCCCGCGGCGGGCATCGAGCAAAAACAAGCGCCCGAAGTCGGGAAACCGTTCAAGCGCAGTCCGCTTCTCTGGTGAGCCGCGACACCGGCCGGTCAGGTCGTCGTTCGACCGGGAATGAAAAAACCGCATGGTCGCATGGTCGCGATTGCGGTCAATAAATTGACGCTTCAGCGGCGGGTCGGGTATGGTTGATGGGTGCGGCACTTTCTGCCGGAAGGAGCGCGGGCGGCATGGGCGAGCATTTTGATTCCTATTGGGAGTGGCTGGGCATCTCGCCCCTCGATCAGCCGGCGTCGGTGTATCGACTGCTCGATCTGGCGGAGCGCGAAGCCGACCCGGCCGTGATCGCCGCCGCGGCCGATCGGCGCATGACGCTCGTCAAGCAATTCGCGATTGGCCCGCGACGCCTCGAATCGCAACGCATGCTCAACGAGCTATCGGCTGCCCGCGTGTTGCTGCTCAACCCCGCGGCCAAGGCCGACTACGACGCGAAGCTCGTTGCCAAACCGCGCTCCGGTCCTCCCCCGCTCACCCGCCGCAGTTCGACATCGAACGCGGAAATCACGATCGAAGAGCAACCCGCCGCCGGCAATTCAACGGCGATCCCGGCCCGTTGGTTCACGTCTTGGCGAAGCGCTTCGACGGGACGACGAGTTGCCGTGACGGCAATTCTCCTTGCGATCGCGTGCGGCGGGCTGCTCTTGCGATCCTCATCGCGGGGCGCTCTGTCGGAAAAGCACGCCCCGACGATTGCGAGGCCGATCGAAGCCCGCGCCCGCTGGCCGAACCGATCAAGGCGCGGACCCATGCGACTCGGGCCGAGCCGATGACCGCCGCGAATCAGAGCATGGCGACGAAACCGGTCGAAACGAAACCCGTCGTGGCGCCGCCGGCCAAAACACTGCCGATCGCGCGGCAGCCAATTTCGGCCGCGCCGCCGGCGCCCGCCAAGACCAGCGCCGCGCCGCCGGCGCCCGGCGCCGCTAGCGAGCCAACACCCGTGGCCAGCGTGCCCCCGCCCGCCGCCTTGCCCGCGGCTCCGGCGGATTTGACATCGCCTCCAGTGAAATCGCCAGGGGTCGAACCGGCGCCGCGGCCCTTGGAACGCGCCGATTTCGCCGGGCGATCGTGGTCGGCGTCATTGCCCGACGGGAGCGTGTTGCAATCAAGCGATCTGGAAATACCCGACTCCGTGCTTGCCACGCTCACCCGACCCGGAGCCGACGTCTATCCCTGGAAAGATCCCGCCCACAATCTCGAAGGCCGGTTTCAATACAAACATTTCGAACGCGACAAAGCCTTTCGGCTCGATGGCCTGGGCCTCACGACCGAGCATGAATCGCCACGCGGCATGCTGCATCTGGAAGAGGGCAAACGCGAGGGAGCATTTCTCGTGTTTAACACCGCGGGCGGTCCGACCGTGGCGGGCACTTATCACAATGATCTGGTCGATGGCGCCGTGTGGTGGATCGATCGCGGCGTGCCACTCGTCGCCGAATTGCGGCGGGCGGGGGTCGTGGTCGACGCATATCTGATCGTCGTCGACCCAGCGACGCAAAGCCTCGCGGCGGCGGCTCGCGCGGCGCGTAGATCCCGAGCAACTCTCGACCCTCGAACGCGGTTCCAGTTCGCTTGCCGATGTGATCTCGCGCGAAGATCGCGAGCATCGTGAACGCTTGCCGACGTTTCGAAAATGGGTCCGCGCCGATCAAGAGCGGCAGCGCCGCGAACGGGCCATCGCCCTGGGCCCGGCCAAACGCCGCGCCACCATCGAGCGCAATATCGAGCGCGATAGCCAAGAGCAGAGCGAATTCGACAACTATGTCAATCGCGTGCGCCGCTATGGCCGCTAATGCCGATATTCCTGCGCGAGTCGGCGGTCGCTTTACTTTATTTTCATGGCGCCGCCCTGGCGTCTTCTCGCCGAGGCGCCCCAGCGGCTCGAGCAGTGCTCTCCCACGGCAGGTGGTCACGCGGCGAGGGGCCGCCAAGCGCCAATCTTATTGGCAAATCGCTCGTGCCATTCGCGGGCGAAATCGCGTCCGGCGAGTTCGGCATCGAAGATGTTTTGCACGACTTCGACAAACCGGCGTCGATGCCGCCACATTTTCGTGAGCGTTTGCTGGCGAATCCAGTGCGGATCGAACCGCCGTTTCGTCAACTCACCCACGGCCGCCGCAATCGCCGCGGGCTCATCGGAAACCACGCGCACATAGCGAGTATCGAACCATTCGTCGCGTCCGCCGAGACTTGCGGTCGACACCACCGGCAATCCGCAGAGCAAATACACGGTGGCGGCATACATCGCCCCTTCGACCGCCGAGAGACAGAGCCCGACGCGCGCCTGACTGACGAGCTCCGCGATCTCGTTCGAGGCGAGCATCATTCGCGGGTTTTCGCATGGGTGAAGACGGCATGCGGAAGCGCTTGCCGCGTTTGTTGGAAGTAATCCTCGCTATCTCCCGCCGCGTGGACACCGCCCACGATCAAGAGCCGACGCACGTCGCTCGCCAACGCATGTCGCTTGAACGGCTTCATTCTGGCGTTGTAGATCGCGCCGAAGCGTTTTTCGACGCCCGCCACAATCGTGAAATCACGTTCGTCGAGAAACGCGTTGTGATTCACAAGTGAAGCGGGAAGGCCCCACGCCGTGAGTTGCCGGCAAATGTCGGACTCGTTCACCAAATGATGCAAACGGTGTTGGGGACGCAGCACGCATGCTTCTCGATGAAGCCGCTCGATTCGGTCCGCGGTATAATGCCAGCCGTACATTGGCAAACGATAAAGCTTGCGCTCGGGAAGCCAATGGCCGATTTCCGCGTCGTTCAAGTTGAAATATCGCAGCACGGGCGGCGATTGCGAATCCCAGTGATGGAATACCTTGGGCTGCATCAATGGTCCTCCTTGCGCTCGATAAAACAACGCCGCACCTGTTCGTGGAGACACGGTTTTTCGCTCGCCCAACGCCAGGGTCCTTCGGCGCCCCGCCGCAGATCGATCGCGGGATCGAAACCGTGGTCGGTCAGATAGCGGATTCTTTCCAAATAACGGCGGTTGTCCCGCGAGCCGTGCCAAAGATGCCGCACGGCGCCGCGAACGAACCCGACTTGGCCTTGAACCTCTTCATGGAAGGGCCGCGACCAAGCGAGCGAACCGCGCCGCATCGCCTCGTTGCAATACTGGAAAAACGGCTGGTCCCACCAGCCATACATGGCGTAAACCATCATGCCATCGGCCGAGCCGAGCACATTGTCGTCGAGCAGGCCGTGACGCTCGATAAGCGCGCCTGCGCCGCCCAGGCAAAACCGGGAAGCACGCGATCGAAACGGCGGGCGTCGGGGCTTCCCTTCGCGACGGCGCTCGCCACGCTCGGTCGTGAAAGCGCGACGCGGCGATTCCGATCGAGCTGGTGCGCTGTTTCGAAGAGCTGCACGACCGGAAATTCCTCGAGGCGCCGCACGGCTTCCGCGGCCCACCGCGGATTATCGAAGAGCAGGTCGGCGTCGATCCAAGCGACCTTATCGAAGCGAGCCGGCAAGCGCGCGATCAGCACATTCAGCAGGCGCTTTTTTGCCACAAGACATCGGCCCCGCGCAGGCGCAGCACTCGCTCGCTTTCGGGCAAGAAAAACGGCCGGGCGCCGAACGCGAGTTCGATGGTAAAAAGCGGCACGCCTTGCCCGGCCAGCCCGGCGGCGAACTCGTGATAATTCCGCTTCGGACGGCAATAATCGCAGGGATTGAAATAGCAGGTGACGGCGGCGAGCTCGCCCGGCAAATGCTGGTGGAATCGAACATCCGGCTGGCAGCGACGAGGGGCGCAGGCATCCATGAAAGCGCTCGCATGGGTGGATGGATGAGAGCGCGAGCGTCGTCAATCCGGCGGACCGACGGCACTACGATTCCATGCGCAACGAAAATGAAGCGGGATCAACGATCGGCCGATGGCTCGTCTTCGGCGGTTTCTTTCCTGCCATTTAGTTTGCGAAATTCAGCGATTTCTTCCGCGTGGGCCCGGGCTTCCTCTTGCGCTTTCGCGATGTTGGCGCGGGCGAGCTCGACGATCTGGTCCGCCACTTCGTGATCGAACTGATGACGGCGAAGCACGGACTCGAGCTCGGCGACATCGTAGGGACGATAGGAATAGCAATCCGCCGCGCCGCTCAGCCACGGCTCGGTAAATTCCGACTTTAGCTCACGCAAATCGCGTTGTTCGTCGTTGCGTACGCGCTTGTTCACGATGGCTTTCCATTCGTTGATCGCGGCTACGGATTCGTCGCGCGGCCGTGGATTCATCGACTGGTCGCCATCGGTGTCGTTCTCGTCCCAGTTGGGATCGATCTCCGATTCCAAACGCTGCCACGCGGCGATGTAATAGCCGAGAATTTTCCCGCGAATGTTCGCGAATTCAAGTTCCGCGCAAATGCTGTTCGCGAAGTTCCTTTTCGCCAGCGTCGGGCGCGTTGTGGGGGAGCCAACGCGTACAACATAAGATTCCTAGCTCGTGCCGAGGAAGAATATCTTGGGGCCGTGATAACGCTTTCATGGCAAAGGCGCGTGCCAAACTCTGAATGCGAGGGCAATTAAAATGCCCGCCGTATATGGAAATCAATTGCTCGTAGAGTTGACCCCGCGAATAGATGTTCATGCCGGGCTCGCGCCATGTTTGATAAACGCGCTCCGCCAGCGACGTCTAGATCACGATGTCGTGATAGTCGCCGTGAATCTCGGCGCTCCGAGTTTCAAACAATTCCGCTTGCGCTTCTTCCGACATTGGCAGCGGCGCGACCGCCAATTCCTTTATTGCGGCGGCCGGAACCGTTGCCTTGGCCGCGTTGAAGACCGACGAAGCGATGAAAAGGCTCAAGACCGAAAATGCGGCGCCGCCCAAAATCCATCCAAACGACCGATTGGATAATCGCATTTTCAGATCCTCGTCCTATGAACAGGATGGCAACCAATTCACTGCAGGAAAACCACTGCCATTCGCTGCATTCGTAGGCGCCGCGAGCGCCGCCAAGAATGGCCCGCTGTCTCCCTTTTCGATAGACGCTTGACCGTTCGCGTCGACTGTGAATGTTTGATTCACCTTTGTGAACGTGACGGGATTACTTCCGCTGCTAATCGAATATTGCCAAGGAATTGGCCATGTTCCCGCGACCGTTTCCGCCGGACTCAATGCGTCAATGCGCTCGCTTTCGCCCACGCGGCGGCGATGTCGAATTCGCCTTCGCCGGGCAGAACAGGGCATCCGGTATTAATGTTCCCGCCGCCGATCCGGTGCCATTTGAGCGAAGCAGGATGCCGCGTCTTCTGCAAATTTACACGCAACCATGTCTCGCCGGCTTTCGTTGGGCTTTTGACATCGGCTTGTCCCTCCTTGAAAACGAGATTCCTGAAGGACACGTCCTTCGGAGATAGGAACAAATCTCCAGCCATGCCGACCGAAATCCTACCTTGACAATGCCAGAGCCCGAATTGCATTGCGCAGTATAATTTCCGCCATCAGGCTTAACGACCGTCCTCGCAAGCGCCGAAGATTGCCAACCCTTTGCGGGGCCAGCACTCATTTCCAATCGCAGCTGGACTGCTCCCGCGATTGCCCCTGAGTTATAGACGTTCGAAACGACTTTTTTTGGATTTAACTCCCCCAGCATCGGCGTGCCCCATTTCAATCCGGATTTTCCGACATCCAGATCGGCGGGCGCGACGTTGAGCGAAAGGTTCACGTTCTCCATGATACCGAAGCGCGCTTGGCTACGTCCAGAAAAATTATCGACCGGGGTTGTCACCGGCTCGACCGTAAACACGGTGAATTGGCAACGTTCGGTATTTCCGCAGGTTGCGGAGATACTGCGAAAATCGTTTGCCGACGTCGACACGTCGTCGAACGTGACTTGCGCCGTTGCGCCGACCACGGCATCGGCGCCGGTCCACTCCGGCAGTCCTTCGGGGAACGATGCGGATGACGGCGTAGGAACTGCCCGTAGTGTCACTCGCGCCCCCTTCGGAACATAGAGCGTCCCAGATACGTCAACCCAGTTGCCCGAGGACTGCTGTTGATATTGCAGCTTCAAAATCCGCACCGCGGTAATCTTCGCCGTCATGACAATAGCGCCCTTCGGGCCCTGGCAGCGGGCCGTTACCGTGAATACGCCGTCCTTGGCGAACGTCGTTGTGAACGACGGCCCTTTGCCGGTAGCGGGTTGTTTTTCGTTCGTCGACCATGTGATCGCACCCAAATTCGTGCCGAGCGCGGAAAAAGTGATCGACTGATTGATGGGAATCGTCAGACCATCGGGCGTAATTCCCGTCAATCCGCATGGCGGCGCCGGCGATGGCGATGGCGATGGCGATGGGCTCGGCTGCGGGCTCGGCTGCGGGCTCGGTGTGGGGCCAGGGCTGGGACTCGGCGAGCCGCCATCCACGCGCAGACTTCCACCAATGTCGCCCACCCGCGTCCGTCCGGCGGAACTCACTCCCTGGTCTCTGCCGCAAGCGACCCGCGGCCACGCCAGCCCGAACCGTTCGGCATACCAGAACTCATCGCGAACGCGCCGCGCGTGCAAGAATTCTCGTTCCGCTTCGACGCTCGCGCGGTCCGCTTTGAAAAGCTGCCAGGCCCGGGCCCACAGTCCCTCGGGGCGCCCGGCCAGCGGCCCGCTGTTTCTTAATCGGCAAAGCTCGAGCCAGTTATTCCAGATCGAATGCGTAAAGTGCTTTCGCGCCATGCGCATTTGGTTCGCCAACACATTCTCCGGTGAAACCGTGTAGTTGTCGAACGCGGCTCGAAAGCGGCGCCCGACGACCGGCGCCGGATCGTGCAGGATCGGGTGGCCAAGCAGCCAGCACTTGAGCCCCAGGTCCAAATCCTCCACGCCCCAGCAAAGCATGCGGGCATCGAAGCCCCACAGGCGATCATACAGCTCGCGGCTTACCGCCAGAACGCAACCGATGAGGGCCGGCGACTCGAAGAATCGTCGCCCGCGCTGGTCGGTCGATCGGAGCCGGCCTTCGGGAATCCAGCCGCAATCGAGCGTGTCGAGCGTCAGTGAATAGCCGCTGCCGACCTGGTGCGGGTTGTCGCGCCAGAGCCGCGTGCAGAGCGCGGCCACGCGCGGGTTAACGATCGCTTGGCCACGCACATGCTCGACATCGTCGACCAACCGCTCCAAGGCGCCCGGCTCGGGATTCGAGTGGCCATCCAAGAAGATCAACGTGTCGGCGCGCGCGCCGACGCGCCGGCGGCTTTGGTGGGCGAGGCGCCTTTGCGCTCTTCGCCGCGCACAATGCGCGCTCGTGGAGTTCGCCGCGTCACGTCGTCGATCGATCCATCGGTCGAGGCGTCGTCGGCGACGATGATCTCGTGATCGAGTTTGCCGGCCGTCGCCAGACAGGATTCCACGGTCCGACGAAGCCGTGTTCCCTCGTTATGGGCCGCAATGATGATGCTCGCGCGCATGGAGATCGCTTGCCTTTCGCTTGAATGTCTCGACCGGTCGTGACGTTGTCCGAGGTCGCGACGATAGCAAACAGGTGGCTCACTTTTCGCTGAAAATCCGCAAAGAATTCGCGGAAGGACGAAAAAGCAACGCGGCGACAAGAGGGCGATGGTCCACTCTGCGCTCGAAGAGTATCAACTCGGCATTGGACTTCCGACCGTGATCGGCGGCCGTGGCCACTCGATCAGTTTCCCCTCGGGCTCGCCGCCGCCACCGACTTCCATCTACTTCCCCCCGCGGGTTCGCTTCGCGCCTTCTTCTTAATAGGAGCGGGGTGTTTCACCTTTACCAAACGCGGGCGCTCGGCGCCCTCATCCCTCGGCAAACCTGCCGGGCGGCATTGAGTCTCTGGAACGGGGGAATTTTTCTTTCGGGGCGATCCGAGTCGCTTGCATTACCCATTTCAGGGGGTAATATTGCCTAGAACCAACTACCCTCCGGTGGGGATCGAAAAACCGGAAAATTTAACGCAAAAGGTTTGTCTGTATGGACTTCGCTGACTCGGAACTAATCTCCGATTTCGTAATCGAATCGCGCGAGGGGCTGGCCAATATCGAGCAGCAAATGTTGGCGATCGAGGCCGCCGGGGCCAATGTCGAACTCGATTTGGTCAATGCCGTGTTCCGCACCATGCATTCGATCAAAGGCACGGCCGGCTTTCTTGGACTCGACCGCATCGGCGCTTTGGCCCATGGGCTCGAAGAATCGCTCAATCGAATGCGCAATCGTGAGTTGGCGCCCAGCAGTGAGCTCGTCACCACGATCCTGGAAGCCGCCGACTATATGAAGGGCCTGATCGAGGCGGTCGAATCCTCGAACGAGGCCGATATCTCGATCTATGTCACGAGCCTACAACGATTTCATGTCCATGCGCCCGGCGCCCCGGAACTGGCGCCCGCCGCGGCTCCGCTTCCGTCGCCGCCGCCACGTCCACAATTCGCGCCGCCCGCGCCCGCGGTTCGGGAATCCGATGCGCCGAGCAGCGGACCCGGTGGCGAGGCGGCGCGCGAATTCATCAGCGAGTGTCATGAGAATCTCGATCTAATGGATCGCGATCTCTTGGCCCTCGAGCAGGAGCCCGAGTCGCCTGGCCTCATGCGCGGCGTGTTTCGCGTGATGCACACCGTGAAAGGCGGCGCCGGTTTCTTGGGCTTCAAGCGACTCGAACAGTTGGCGCACGCCGCTGAAAACGTGCTCGGCAAGGTGCGCGACGGGCGGCTCGCGCCAACTGCGGACCTGGTGGGAGTGCTCCTGGCCACGACCGACAAGTGTCGCGAGGGACTGCGCGTGGTCGACGCGACCGGCGCCGACCGCGAGCTCGATATCGAGTCGCTCGCCCGGCAGCTTCTGGCCTTTGCCGAAGGCGAGGCCGACCCAATTCAATCGCCGCCGACTCGCGCCGTCGAAACCTCGGGGCCCGTCGAATCCGGGCGCCCGGCCGAGGCGGCCACCATGTCGCGCCCTGCGACTGAACCCGAAGCCGAACGAAGCGGCGCCGACAAATCGGCCGACAAGACCGAACGCGGCGACAAAAGCGACAAGCTCGAGCGCGGCGCCGCGTCGACCTCGGAGAGCACGATCCGGGTCGATGTCGCCCTGCTCGATAAGTTGATGACCCGCGTGGGCGAACTCGTGCTCGCGCGAAATCAAATCATGCAACGGGCCGGCGGCTTGAACGATGCCGAGTTCGTCGAGCGCCGCCCAGCGGTTGAATCTCATCACCACCGAGCTCCAAGAAGGCGTGATGAAGACCCGCATGCAGCCGATCGGCAATGTGTGGGCCAAGTTTCCGCGGGTGGTTCGCGACCTGTCGAGCCAATTGGGCAAGCAGGTGCGAATCGAAATGGAAGGCAAGGACACGGAGCTCGACAAAACGATCGTCGAGGCGATCAAAGATCCGCTGACCCATCTGGTGCGCAATTCGGTGGACCACGGCATCGAGTCGCCCGCCGCGCGGCGCGCTCTCGGCAAGAGCGCGGAAGGCTGTCTCTCGCTACGGGCCTATCACGAGGGCGGCCAGGTGAATATCGAAATCACCGACGATGGCGCCGGGCTGAACCTCGAGCGCATTCGCAAGAAAGCCGTGGAAAAGGGCCTGATCGGCGCCGAGAGCGCTGCCCGAATGTCGGAGCGCGAAGCGGCCCAGTTGATACTGCTGCCCGGCTTCTCGACCGCCGAGCAGGTGACGAACGTCTCCGGCCGCGGCGTGGGCATGGATGTGGTGAAAACCAACATCGAGCAGCATCGGCGGCACGCTCGATCTGCAAAGTCGGCCGGGCGCCGGAACCACGATCAAGATCAAGATCCCGCTCACGCTGGCGATCATTCCCGCGCTGATCGTGACCACCGGCGGAGACCGCTATGCGATTCCGCAAGTCAGCTTGCTCGAGCTCGTGCGGCTCGAGGGCGAGCAGGTTCGCCGATCGATCGAATATGTGCAAGGAGCGCCGGTGTATCGCCTGCGCGGCAAGCTCCTGCCGCTGGTCGATCTGGCCGAGCGGCTGGGGCTCCGGCGAGAACCCGCCGCCGCGAGCGACGATGGCTCGGCGCAAGAAGAGCGCAGCTTGAATATCGTGGTGCTCCGGGCCAACGATCGGCAATATGGCCTGGTGGTCGACAAAGTGAACGACACCGAGGAGATCGTCGTCAAGCCGCTCAGCCGACAGCTCAAGGGGCTCACGGAATATGCCGGCGCCACGATCATGGGCGACGGCGCCGTGGCCTTGATTCTCGATGTGATGGGGCTCGCCGTGGCCTCGGGCCTCGCCGGCGAGATTCGCGAATCGTCTCACGCGGCCCATTCGCGCGAGGACTCGGCCGGCGAGCAGGCGACGCAGACCTTGCTGGTGGTCGACCTGGGCGACGCGCGTCGCTTCGCCTTGCCCACTTCGATGGTCGCGCGACTCGAAAAAATCGCCGCCTCGACGATCGAGCAGGCCGATGATCGGCAAGTAATTCAATATCGCGGTCAGATTCTACCGCTCGCGCCGTTGGGCGCCATGTTTGGGGTGCGGCCGCCCGCGACGCCGCCGAGCGAATTGCAGATCGTGGTCTATGCCGAGAAAGATCGCCGCTGCGGATTCGTGGTCAATCGCATCGTCGATATCGTCGAAACCGAGCTGAATCTGCAAACCGAGGAATCGGGCGATGGAGCGTTGCTCGGCGCCGCGGTGATTCAGCATCGCGTGACCGATGTGCTCAACCTGCCGCATTTGGCCCGCCGGGCGACCCGCGCTCGCGGCGAACCAAGTGTCGTGCATGAACAGTCGTGAATCGGCCAGCGCGACTCCCCCAGAACCCGTTTTTCGTGGAGACCAGAGCATGCATCAACCGAAACGCCAATTTTGCACTTTCCATGTCGACAACCTGTTCCTCGGCATCGATGTGCAGCAAGTTCAAGAAGTGATTCGCTATCAGCAAATGACCGGCGTGCCCCTGGCGCCGGCGGCGATTCGCGGCCTGATCAACTTGCGCGGGCAGATCGTCACCGCGATCGATCTTCGCGGCTGGCTCGATCTGCCGCCGCGCGCGAGTCAGACCTCGCCGATGAACGTGGTCGTGCGCGATGGCGACAATGCCGTGAGCCTATTGGTCGACCGCATCGGAGACGTGCTCGAAGTCGACGATGATCTGTTCGAGCCGCCGCCGCCCACGGTTCGCGCCAGCGTGCGAGCCATGATTCGCGGCGCTTACAAACTGACGGATCGGCTGCTGCTCGTGCTCGATGTGGGTCGAGCCCTGGCCGATAGCGACCCCGCCTCGGGCGCCGACACGCGCCGCGCCGGCTGACCGGCGCCCAAGCAACCAAGAACCCAAGCCCACGATCCCACCCGACAACCCGGCCCGCCCCCCGCTTGCTTCAATCACCAACCTTACCCGCCCATTTTTTTAGGAGACGATCGCATGTGTCCCGCCACCACGCTGAAGGCGAAACCCAAACGCGGCTCGAGCGCCGCCGAGCAACTGAAGATGGCCGATCTCGTTGGCCAACTGGCCGCAATCAGCAAATCGCAAGCCGTGATCGAATTCGAGCTCGATGGCACGATCCTCACCGCCAACCAAAATTTTCTCGCCGCGCTCGGGTACACGCTCGATGAAATTCGCGGCCGGCATCATGCGATATTCATCGATGAAGCGATGCGGCAATCGCATGAATACAAGGAGTTTTGGAACAAACTCAATCGCGGTGAATACGTCGCCGGCGAGTTCCGTCGGATCGGCAAGGGTGGTCGGGAGGTCTGGATTCAAGCGTCGTACAACCCGATTTTCGACAACCAGGGCAAGCCCTTCAAAGTGGTGAAATACGCCAGCGATATTACCGCCGCCAAGCTCCAGGCGAACGACTTCGCCTGCCAACTGGCGGCGATCAACAAATCGCAGGCCGTGATCGAATTCAATCTCGACGGCACGGTCCTTTCGGCCAATCAGAATTTTCTCGCGACGCTCGGTTACTCGTTCGACGAGATTCGCGGCCGGCATCATGCGATGTTCGTCGATGAAGCAACGCGGCAGTCGCATGAATACAAGGAGTTCTGGAACAAGCTCAATCGCGGCGAGTATGTGGCCGGAGAGTTTCGCCGGATTGGCCGGGGCGGCAAGGAAATATTCATTCAGGCTTCGTACAACCCGATTCTCGACACCAGCGGCAAGCCGTTCAAAGTAGTGAAGTACGCCAGCGACATTACTGAACAAGTGCGTGCCCGGCACGAGATGGACCGCATTCTTCGCTTGGTCAATTCGAGCGCGGCCACGCTCGGCTCGTCGGCCGAGGAGCTCACCGCCATCAGCAGCACGATGAGCGCGAGCGCCGAGGAGACTTCGGCCCAGGCCAATGTCGTGTCGGCGGCTTCGGACCAAGTGAGCAAGAACGTGCAGGTCGTGGCCACGGGCGTCGACGAGATGAACGCCGCCATTCGCGAGATCGCCAAAAACGCCAGCGATTCGGCCCGCGTGGCCCAGCATGCCGTGGCCACTGCCTCCACCGCCAACGCCACGATCGGCAAACTCGGCGACAGCAGCGCCGAGATCGGCAAGGTGATCAAAGTCATCACCTCGATCGCCGAGCAAACCAACTTGCTCGCGCTCAACGCCACGATCGAAGCGGCCCGGGCGGGCGAGGCCGGCAAGGGCTTCGCCGTGGTGGCCAATGAAGTCAAGGAATTGGCCAAGGAGACCGCCAAGGCCACCGAGGACATCAGCTGCAAGATCGAGACGATCCAGGGCGACACGCGCGGCGCGGTCGAGTCGATTCGCATGATCGGCGAAGTGATCGCGCAGATCAACGATATCTCGAACACGATCGCCAGCGCCGTCGAGGAGCAGACCGCCACGGCCACCGAAATGAGCCGCAACGTGGGCGAGGCAGCCAAAGGCGCCGCCGAAATCGCCCAGAACATCACCGCGGTCGCCCAAGCGGCCCAAAACACCTCGCAGGGCGCCAACAACTGCCAGCAGGCCGCCGGCGAGCTCTCCCGAATGGCCACGGAACTGCTCCAACTGGGCGAAGACCGAGCCGCGGCCGCCGCGACTCGCTGAGTCGGTCGACACTTGCGAGAGCGCCGGTCGGTTCGCGAGCCTCGCGGCCGGCCGGCGCCCGCATGGCCTTGAATTCCCGGGCACGATCCCCTTTCTTCCAACGTCTCGAACCACGCCCTCCGCCAGAGCCCGAAAAGAAAGCTGCGTTTATGAAAGCGTTGATTGTCGATGACTCGCGACCGATTCGCCGCATCGAGTCCGAGATTCTCGCCGAACTTGGCTTCGAAACCACCGACGCCAACAATGGCGCCCAAGGCGCTGGAAGTCTTGGCCGCGGGTCCAGCGCCGCAATTGGTGCTGGTCGACTGGAACATGCCGCGGATGGACGGGCTCGATTTCATCAAGGCGCTGCGGCGCAACGCGCGTTTCGCGCCACCGCCGTGCTCATGGTCACCACCGAGACCGAGCCCGATCAAATGCTTCGCGCACTCACGGCCGGCGCCGACGAATACTTGATGAAGCCGTTTCGCAAGGAAGACCTCGTCGAGAAACTCCGGTTGATCGGAGTCGTGAACTAGCATGAAACGCATTCGCGTAATGATTGTCGACGATTCGGTGGTGATCCGCCGCTTGCTGACCGATATTCTCGGCGCCGACGCGGAAATCGAAGTGGTCGGCGTGGCGGCCAATGGAAAATTGGCGCTTGCCAAGCTGCCGCAACTCAATCCCGACCTCATGACCCTCGATATCGAGATGCCGGAGCTCGACGGCCTGGCGACGCTGCCGCTGGTGCGCCGCGACTATCCGCGACTGCCGGTGATCATGTTCAGCACGCTCACGGATCGCGGCGCCGTGGCCACGCTCGACGCCCTGGCTCGCGGCGCAACGGACTATGTGGCCAAGCCGGCCAATGTGGGCAGCGTGGCCGCCGGCATGGAGATGGTTCGCGCTCAACTGATTCCCAAGATCAAGGCGCTTTGCTCCCCCGCTCGCGCCGCGCTGCCTGGCATCGGAGAGCGACTGGGCGCGGCTGCGCGGCGCGACCTACCCGGCGCCGAGCGGCGATGCGAGGCGGTGGTGATCGGTTCATCCACCGGCGGGCCACAAGCGCTGGCCGCGGTCTTGAGCCGGCTGCCTGAGAACTTTCCGGCGCCGATCGTGGTCGTGCAGCACATGCCGCCCGTGTTCACCAAACATCTGGCGCATCGTCTCGATCAAGAGTGCGCGCTCGAAGTGGCCGAAGCCGCGGGCAACGAAACCCTCCGGCCAGGACAAGTGCTGATCGCGCCAGGCGACTATCATCTCGAACTCAAACGCGTGGGCATTCAGGTCCGCGCCGCGCTCGGTCAAGGACCGGCCGAAAACTCCTGCCGGCCAGCGGTCGATGTGCTCTTTCGCTCGGCCGCCGCGGCCTATCGCGAGGGCTGCTTGGCGGTGGTGCTCACCGGCATGGGACAAGACGGCATGCGCGGCGCCGATGCGATCGTGCGATCGGGCGGAGTCGTCATTGCCCAGGACGAGGCGACATCGATCGTGTGGGGCATGCCACGGGCAGTGTGCGAGGCCGGGCTGGCGAAAAAGATTTTGCCCCTCGGCGACATCGCCATCGAACTGCGGCGCGCGGCCGCTCGCGCGACCCGCTCACTTATGTCAGGAGGCGCGAACCTATGACAAGCACGACTCTCACTCCCGACGCGATCTCGAGTGTTCGCGCTGGTGCGCCAACGCTCGGCGATCGAGCTCGACCAGGGAAAAGCGTATTTGATCGAGGCGCGGCTGGGGCCGGTGGCCCGTCAACACGGGTTCGATTCGATCGACGCGTTGATGCGCGAGGTGCGCGGCAAACGCCGCGTCGACCTCGAAGCGCGGCTGGTCGAAGCGATGACCACGAACGAAACGAGTTTCTTTCGCGACCTGCATCCATTCGAGAGCCTGCGCCACGGGATTTTGCCCGAACTGATTGCCCGCAATGCGGCTCGACGCTCGCTCGCGATTTGGTCGGCGGCCTGTTCCAGCGGCCAAGAGCTTTATTCGGTGGCCATATTGCTCCGCGAGCATTTCGCGGAGCTCGCGTCGTGGAATGTTCAATTGATCGGGGCCGACTTGTCCGACGAAGTGCTCGCGCGAGCCCAGGCCGGGCGATTCTCGCAAGCCGAGGTCAATCGCGGCCTCGCGGCCAAGCTGCTGGTGAAATACTTCGAGCGCGAAGGCATGGAGTGGCGGCTGCGTCCGGAGCTGCGCGCCATGACCAGTTTCATGAAAATGAACCTGATCGAGACTTGGCCGCCGCTGCCGCGGATGGATGTCGTGTTTTTGCGCAATGTGCTGATCTACTTCGCGCCCGAGGCCAAGAAGGCGATTCTCGAAAAGGTGCGGAGGGTGATGGCGCCCGGCGGAGTGCTGTTCTTGGGCGCCGCGGAAACGACCATGGGGCTCGATGCCCGGTTCGAGCGCGTGCAAGAAGGGCCGAGCGTGTTTTATCGTGTCAAATAAAGCGTCGCATTCGCCGATCCAGGGGCCAGGCGCGGCGCGACCAATGCGAAAGTGAGAACCATGGATATTGAACCGGAAACGCGGCTCGAAGAATCGTCGATCGATCAGATTGCCCGCTCGGTCTATGCGACCATGATCGGGCTCGAACTCGAACGCTGCTCCGCGCCGCTCGATTCCGACGCCAACTCGCTGCTGGCGGCGGTGCAACTCACCGGCAACTGGATCGGGAGCGTCGTGCTCTCGCAATCACCCGAGTTGGCCCAAGCGTCGGCGGCGGCGATGCTCGCAATCTCGCCGGGGACCGTGGGCGAAAACGACCGTATCGACGCGGCCGCCGAGCTCGCGAACATGATCGGCGGCAATCTCAAGAGCGTGTTGCCGGGCCCCACTTCGCTGTCGCTGCCCACGATCGTCGACTGCCGCGATTCGAACCTTCGCGTTCACGATGCCCGACTACTGCACGATGTGGCGTTTGACTCGGGAGTGGGCGTGGCGCGGGTGCGGGTGTATGTCAAAATCCGCCGCGCCCCGCTCGAGCCGGCTTCCGCCGCCGACGTGTTGCATCGCGTGTACTCACAGCGCTGAGCCCGACAAGCGCGGGCGCGGTGAGCGCTTATTTTTTCGTCGAGCGTTATCTTTTTATTCCAAGGAACAAAACCATGTGCGGCAAGGCACTCGTCGTCGATGATTCGGGCACCATGCGCAAGATCATTTCACGGTCGCTCGAAGCGGTCGGCATCAAAAATATCGTGGAAGCGGCCGATGGCGTCGAGGGCCTCAAGGCATTCGAGCAGCAGCCGTTCGATCTCGTGATCACCGACTGGAACATGCCGAATAAGACCGGCGTGGAGTTGGCGCGCGACATTCGCGCTCGCGGCGCCAAGACACCGATCGTCATGGTGACGACCGAAGGCGAAAAGCGGCAAGTGCTCGAAGCGATCCAAGCCGGCGTGAACGATTATCTGGTCAAGCCGTTCACGGCCGAACTGCTGCGCGAGAAACTCGAAAAGTTCGGGGCGCTGTAGTAACCGCCTTGGGTAACGAAAGTCCGCCGCCGCTTGGCGTTGAAATCGTCGCCTAGCGCGTCGCCAAATAAACCGGGGTTCCTGATGCAAGTTGAACTCATCAATCCATTCGTCGCCGCGACGCAAAAAGTGTTCGCGACCATGCTCGGCGCCACGCTCACTCGCGGGACCGTGGGGATCAAGCACAACCACGCGCCCACGCACGAAGTCAGCGGGCTGATCGGCCTGGGCGGTCAACTGCAAGGCATGGTGGTGGTGACGGTCGGCCGGTCGACCGCGCTGCGGGCCGCGGAAGTGTTGCTCGGCTCGAAGCCCACGGAAATCAATGGCGACGTGGTCGACGCCATGGGCGAGCTCACCAACATGATCGCCGGCAGCGCCAAGACCGCCCTCGAGGGATATCAACTCAGTATCGGACTGCCCACCGTGATCTGCGGCCGCAGCCACTCGATCAGTTTCCCCTCGGGCTCGCCGCCGCTGGTGATTCCGTTCGAGTCGGAGCTCGGCGCCGTGTGTGTCGAAGTCGGACTAGTCGACGCGCCGGCCCGCTGAAGAGACGAAGACGGGGGATTTTCAGCCACGGAAGGACACGGACACGCGCGGAAAAGGACCGCTTCCCGGTTTTTCCTTCCGTGCTATTCCGTGTTCTTCCGCGGCGAATTTCCTGGTTTTTCAAGAAGCCGCCGGCATGCCGCGGTCGTTACCCGGTGAAGCGGCTTACGATCAGCGAGACATTTTGCCCGCCGAAGCCGAAGCTGTTCGACAGCGCCACTTCGCAGCGACCGTCACGGGCCGAGTTCGGAATATAGTCGAGATCGCATTCCGGGTCGTGATTCTCGTAGTTGATCGTCGGCGGCAGCACACGATCACGAATGGCCAGAAGGCAGATCATGAGCTCCGTGGCGCCGGCCGCGGCGATCAGGTGGCCCATCATGCTCTTGGTGCTCGAGATCGGCACTTTGTAGGCTTGATCGCCGAACACATTCTTAATGGCCAGGGTTTCGACCTTGTCGTTGACCGTCGTGCTCGTGCCGTGGGCATTGATATAGTCGACCGCTTCGCGCGAGAGGCCGGCGTCTTCGAGCGCGAGCTGAATGCAGCGCGTGGCGCCGCGGCCCTCGGGATGGGTATCGGTGATGCGGAAGGCGTCGGCGGTCGAACCGTAGCCGCGCAGTTCGCCGTAGATTTTGGCGCCGCGCCGCTTCGCGTGTTCAAGTTCCTCGACCACCATCATCGCCGCTCCCTCGCCGAGCACGAAGCCATCGCGGTCACGATCGAAGGGGCGCGAAGCGCGTGTCGGGTTTTCGTTGTTCGTGCTCAGGGCCGTGAGCAGATTGAAGCCCGTGACGCCAAACGGATGGATCATGCTATGGGTGCCGCCCGAGAGCATCACATCGACATCGCCCCGGCGAATCAATTCGGCCGCCTCGCCGATCGCCTGGCTGCTGGCGGCGCAGGCCGTGAGACAGTTGGCGTTTGGGCCCTGGGCATCGAACATGCTCGCGAGGTGGCCGGCCGGCATGTTGGGCTCTTGCTCGAGCTCGATCGTCGGGTGCAGGGTCTCGATGCCGGCCTTGGTGAAGAGCGCGATATCGAAATCGGGTCCGGCCAGGGCACTGGTCATCATGCGCGTGAAGCAGTGAAAATCCTGCTGGCCCTCGCCGCTGCCCAGGTACACGCCGAAGCGCGTGGGATCGAGCGGGCGATCGAGAATGCCGGCGTCCTCGACCGCGCGTTTGGCGGCCCCGGCGGCGAACTTGGTGTGCCGGCCGCGCAAGCGCCATTTCTCCGGGTCTTCGCCCACATCGGAGATTTCCCAACCGCGGACTTCGGCCGAAATCTTGGTGGGGAAGCGAGTGGCGTCGAAGATGGTCGTGTAATCCACGCCGGAGTGGCCCTCTTTGAGTCCGCTCCAAACTTGCTCGACATCGGCGCCCATCGGGGTCACGCAACCCATGCCGGTAATCACTACGCGTCGTCGTGTCATGGAGCTATCCTCCCAAAAGCCGCGCGGGAAATGGTCGCGGTCGCGCGGAACATGTCGTGAAGTGTCTTGAATTGGCTCCGCGCGTCCGACGCTATTCTACCGCGAGGGCTGATAGGCGGCTTCGGCGGCGGCCAGGGCGGGGGGAATTTCGAGCGGAGCGCCACTCGCGGTGCGGCCGACCGCGAATAGGCCGACCATCTTCAGCATTTGCAGGAGCGTGGCCGGGTCGAACAACTCCTTGCCGGCCATGTTCTCGTCGAGATGCACGAAAAACAGCTCGACCTCGGCCTGCAGCCGATCGCCCACATGGCAAGTGCCATTGACGCAGCGCCCCGTCTTTTTGCACATCGACGATATCGGTCTGGTAGCGGAGCGAGTCGCCGGGCACGGCATGAAAATGAAACTTGGATTTGCAGACCTTGCCGAGCACGACCCGTTCCTCGAACCCTCGGTGCTCGCCCACCAAGAGGCCGCCGGTTTGGGCCAGTCCCTCGATAATAAGCGAGTTGGGCATCACCGGTGCGCCGGGGAAATGGTCGTGCAGGTGCTCTTCGGCCAAGGTCACGTTCTTGACCGTGGTGGCCGTGCGCCCGCTCTCGAAATGCGTGAAGCGATCGATCCAAAACCAGCGCATATCCGGCGATTCCTCAGCTCTTTACCTTGCTCTCGACATACCGCACCATGTCTTGCACCGTGAGCTGATTCGCGAAATCCTGCACCACCGGGTTCGACTCGAACTTGGTCAGATCGGCAAACGGCATCCGCTCGCGGAGCTTGGCCACGCCCTCGGGCGACACCTTGCCGCCGCTCACGTATTCCGCGTTGTTGAGAATATCCTCGGGAAACAGTTCGCTCCGCGGAATCTTGATATCGAACGCCTTTTCGAGTCGAAACACGATGTCGAGAAAATCGATCGATTCGGCGCCCAAGTCGCCAACCAGCGTGGCTTCGGGCGTGACTTCGTCTTCGTCCACGCCCAGGGCGTCGACCAGCGCGGTTTGCACTTTGGAAAACACGGCGTCATCTTGCATCGGCATCTGAGCGAACCTCCAACGGGCTTGGCCGGCGCCAGCGGCGCTCGGGCATGAAAAAAAGTTCGGGGCTATTGTTCGTGGGTACCAGTTAACTTCGGCGACATCGGGCCTTCGCAATGAATGATGGCCAGCCGCCAGGTGTATTGTTCATGCTGTCGGTTGGGCGCCGCTCAGGTTCGCCACGCCATTGCTATCGGCGCTAGCCGATGGCGGCGCCTGATACAGCAGCGCCAGCATGGTCCGCATCTGCTGCTTGAGATGCGCGTCGACGGCTCGCATTTCGGGACGGGTCTCGCCCAAGTCAAATCGCTCGAGCACCAGTCGCCCCATTACCGCCGGCTCGCCCGAAACGGTTCCCTGCGTCTTCAGATGGGTTTCGCGTCCATCCTGTTTAATGATTTCGGCGGTGACGGTGAGCACCTGCCCGGGCGCCACGAACTTGGCGAATTTCACATTTCGCGCTTCCTTGAGCAGCACCATGCTATGGGCAAAATCCTCGCTCGCCCGCACCAGCCACGCTCCGGCATGCGTCATCGACTCGAGCATCAACACTCCCGGCATCACCGGAAATCGCGGAAAGTGGTCGGCCAAATACTCCTCGGCGAGCGACAGCACTTTGAGCGTGGTGATTTTTCGACCCGGCTCCAGCTCCAGGATGCGGTCGACGAAAGTGAATCGCATAGTTCACGGGGGGCTGAAGGAGTCGGCGGACCCAGCGGGCCGAACATTCGCGAGAAACGCCCCCCGCGCTCCCGCCCGTGCTTGGCCAAACGCCAATCTTGGGCGCCACAATCTTTTGGGAGACCGTGGCCAAGAGCCGGGGGAACCGCGCCCGCGAAAAAAGTCGCCCGTGGGATCGCCCCCCCGGCAACGATCCCGCCGGGGCCGAACCGAGCGGCACTCAATATATCGGCAGAAAAGCCGCCCCACAACGCCCAAATTTGTTGGCGACAAAGGTTTGAGCAATCCGCAAACTTCGCCAAACGCGCGGGGTCCTCGGTTGTTTTTGGTTCGCCGCGTTCGCCGTCGCGGCATGCCAAAGACATATGAAACTGCCATTTTGGCATCCCCTTAAAACACAGCCTCGTGCCCGCCGTGATCTTGTAAATCTTTGCGTTCACAGTGTTTGCGAACGTTTGTCGAACTCTGAGTCGCGTTTGGCATTGCGCTTGCATCCTCCTACTTACACGAGCCTCGCTTGCGGGTTCGCCCCCTCTCGCGACGCTCGTAAATCGCTCGCATTGAATGCGATCTGTTTCAAAAGTATCCCTCTACCTTTTCATGGAGCAAATATCATGATGCATCGTCGCGCCGGTATGTTTGACCCATTTCAGCAATTACGTTCCGAGTTCGATCGTCAGCTTGGCGGAGTATGGGACAATTTGGCGTCGATCGCTCCGCGCTTGGCCGTGAACCGCGTGTTTCCATCCGTGAATGTCTGGCAGGAAGGCGATGTCTTGTATGCCGAGGCGGAAATCCCTGGTGTGAAAGCCGCCGATGTCGAAATTTCGGTAAGCGGCGCCGATCTCACGATCAAAGGCCAGCGCGCCGACTCGAGCGGCGAAGCCGTTTGTCATCGTCGCGAGCGGGGGCTCGGGGCCTTTACCCGGCTGATTCGTTTGCCGGTCGAAGTCGACGCGGCCAATGTCACGGCCAGCTTCAACAATGGCGTGCTACTTGTGACGCTGCCGAAACACGAAAACGCCAAGCCACGCAAAATCGCCGTGACCGCCGGCGCGTGAACTCGCGCCCGGCGCCAGCCGATCCACGTATCGACAAACGATCCGTTTGAACCGATTCAAGAACAAAAAGGAGTCCAAACCCCATGACCACGCAAGAAATGACTCGGCCAGACACGGCCGAAACCAGCGAACTTCGCAAGGGCCGAATTGAAGGGCCGAAGAATACCTATCGTCCGAACGTCGACATTCTCGAGACCCCCGAGGCGCTCGTGATCCATGCCGACATGCCCGGCGCGAGCTCCGACTCGATCCATGTGAAGTTCGAAGACGACACCCTCCTGCTCGAAGGACGGATCGAATCGCGGCAAAAGGCCGAGACCCGCTATTTGCTGCAAGAGTACGGCGTCGGCGATTTCCACCGCGAGTTTCAAGTCACCGAGAAGATCAACGTCGCGGGCATCACGGCCGAATATGTCGACGGCACGCTCAAAGTGCATTTGCCCAAGATCGAGTCGGTCAAGCCGCGCAAGATCGAGGTGCGTGGCCAAGCCTGAGCCACGTTTGGAGTTGTTGTTGGCAAAGCCAGCGGCGACCGGGTCGACTCCCTTCGACCCGGCGCTGCTGGCTGTTTTATTTTCGTCGCCCGCCGCGCCGAGCCGAGCTCGCGAGGAGCGGCGCGCGAGTCTCGCCGGCCGACGTCGCCCAGGCATCCAGTGGCCTCGCCACATAGCGGTATGGCCTCGCGGCCCAATCGCCGGCATAGTCGATACCGATTCGCGGCGTCGTCGCGACACGCGACCGCGGCACGCGGAGCCCGCGATCTTCGATCCATAGACCCTCGGCCTTGCGAGCCGGACAACCGTTTTGCAGTTTGTCGATCGCCAGCCCCTTGGTCAGCCGGCCAGGTCCGACCCAGGGGCCCGCGCCACGAAGGAGCACCGCCGCCGGGTAGCCTTCGTCGCCGGTAACGATATTCAGCATCCAGTGCATGCCGTAGCAGAAATAGACATACCAATGGCCCGGCGGCCCAAACATCACGCTATTGCGCGGCGTGCGTCCCCGGGCCGCGTGGCACGCCAGATCGCGCAGGCCCGACATACGCCTCGGTCTCATGAATCACGGCGACGACTATTTCGCCGCTTTCCAACCGGCGCACGAGGACTTTGCCGAGCAGATCGCGGGCCACGCGAGTCGCCGGGCGCCGAAAGAATTCGGCGTCGAGCAGTAAGTTTGTCATGGTCATTTGCCGGTCGAGGCCGATGACGGCGGCCTGCAATAGGCCAGCGTCAGCAGCACATAGCCGGTCACGAGATTCGCGTCGCCTTCCATCCAGCGACGCTCCGGATTGACCCACGAGCCATCGGGCCGCTGGAGCGACACGAGCTTGGCGCCCAACTCACGACGCCAATCGTGTTTGTGTCCTTGGGCGTCCACGAATTCATTTTGCCCCAGGACATCGAGCGCTTTGGCGAAGGTGTGGTAGTAGTAATAAACGCCAGGCTGGCCGAGGCCGGGATTTTCGTCGACTGAGTAGTGTTGTTGGATCCATTTGACCGCGGCTTGCATTCGCGGATCACTGGGGCTCAGCCCGGCATAGATCATGCACTTGAGCCCGGCATAGGTCATGGCGCCATAGCTTCGCAAGCCGCCGTCGGCGGTCGTGCCGGCGCCGCTTCCGCCGCCCGCGACAGGCGTGTAGTAGAAGCCGCCGTCGGGATTCTTGGCGGCGAAGGGCGTGGTGTTGTTCTCGGTCTCGAGGTTCTGGCAGCGCGACACGAAGATCAGCGCCTTTTGCACCGCTTCGTCGTTTGAATCGGCGCCGCATTGCTTGAGCGCGTCCATCAGAAACGAGGTGTTCGAAAGGTCGGGCCGCTTCGAGCCGCCATAGCCCGCGCCGCCATAAGCGGGGCTGCTCCGATCATGGCCCTCGGCGACATCCCATTGCACTTCGCGGACATACTTTTCCGCATTCTTGATCTGCACGTCGTAGCGATGATCGGCATTGGCCCAAGCAAAGGCCTGCAAGGCAACGCATGTCTCGTAGTTGGTGTGGTTCGAGCCTTTTTGATAAACGCCGCCGTCGGGCTCGATTTCCTTCGACAGGTACTTGAGCCCCTTGGCCACCACCGGATCGTCGGGACCGCGGCCCGAGCGAAGCAATCCGCCGACGACCACGGCGGTCACGCCCGGCAGATCGGCCGAGGAGCCAAACGAGCCATCGGCTGCTTGGGCTTTCGCGAGAAAGTCGACCGCTTTATCAACCGACGCCTGAAGTTGGCGCCCCGACACCGCGCCGGGCGCCGCGTTTTCCTCGGCCACGGCCGAGCGCGTGAAAACACTTCCCACGATGGCCGCCAGCGCCAAGCCGGCCGCAAGACACGCCAGACACATCAGCCCCCGCAGTCCACGATGCTCCCATCGCCGCGCGCGGTGAAAAATTGGTCGGCCAAGGCCGCGATGCTGTTCGTCGATTTCGGGAACCGTGTTCTGCGCGGCCATCGCAAGAATCCTCCAAGAAGTGGGTAGCGGAACGGCTCCGGCCGGAGCGCTAAAGCCGCCGAAAAGGGCATTGTTAAAACCAGATCGCATCGAACGTCGGCGAGCGAGCAAAGTTTCTCGTGCGAAGGCGGCGCCAAAATGCCCCGCTTCGCCCAAAACCTTGAATCCACCGCCCAGCGAAATGTTTTTCGAGCGGCCATGAAATTGTCCCTGGCGACGGCGCTGATTGCAAACTTCGCGCCGCCCGCCACTCCGACAATTATCGCCCGCCGGTCAAGTCGCCAGCGCCAAAATGGCGAGCGCCACGAGCCACCCCACCAAAAGCAGGGTTGCAAACGCGAGCAAAACGCGATTTTTCTTGGGCGGAGGCAGTCGGGTCCATCCGGACGACGGCGCCTCGGGCCGCGATTTGCCGACGCTTTCGCCGCTGGCCGAACTCGACCGCGAGCGGTCGTCGCCCGCGCGAGCCAAGGCGCCCGAACGCTTGATGGTCGGCGCCCTTTGCCCGGCCGCGAATCGCGTGCTGAGAAAACCCATGGTCGCCACGGCTTCGCTTATGCCTCGGGACGCGTGATTTTGAAACTATCTCGCAGGCCGGTCTCGAAATCGAAGACATCATTGAAGTCCTCGCGCGAGTCGTCGGCGGTCTTGCGCATATGACCTATGCGAATCAGATTGAACACGATCTCGCCAAAGTCGCTCGTGGATCGCACTCCCCAACTGTTCAGCACGCATTGGGCCATGTAGCCGTATTGCTCGAGCGCATAGAGGCGAATCGCCTCGCAAAGCTGCTGGCCCGAGAGATGCCGCTCGGTCTCGCGGGACTCGGGTTCGTCGCCCTCGTCTTCGGCTTCCGCCGGATGTTCGGCGCCCATGCCGAGTGTTTCGTGGGCAAACTTGAGGGCATCGAACACGAAGGCATAGGCGTCGATTTTATAGCGACGGTCTTCCTTGACGAGCTTGGCGACAGGATGGGTTGATTCGAGCATGGCGCGGACTTTCACCGAGAACGCTTGATAAAATTTACCGCGAATTGCCCCGGCGGAGCACCGTGAGCACTTCGCCCGCCTCGACCAACACCCGGCGATGATCTTCCATTTCCATCAGCACCTGGCCGGCCAAAATCTCTTGCGCGAGCACCCGGCCGCGGCCGCGGCTGGTCACCACGTCGGAACCGATCGGCGGCAATTCTTTCTGCAATGCTTCGTAGGTGTCGTATTCATATCGCAAACAGCACTTCAGCCGGCCGCAGCGTCCGGAAATCTTGGTCGGGTCGAGCGTGGCCTTTTGGATCTTGGCCATTTTCATCGACACCGGCGGCATCTCCGAGAGATGCGTGTTGCAGCAGACCGGCTTGCCACAGTCTCCATAGTCGGCCAGCAGCTTGGCTTCGTCGCGCACTCCGATCTGCCGCATCTCGACCCGGGTCTGAAATTCTCCGGCCAGCTTGCGAACCAGTTCGCGAAAGTCGACCCGGGCTTCCGAAAGATAATAAACGACGATCCGTTCTCCGCCAAAGATATGCTCGACATCAACGAGCTTCATCGGCAACTCTTCCTCGGCGATACACCGCTCGCAAATCTCGAATTCGCGGATTTCTCGTTCGGCGAGGCGCTCTTGCTCGCGGAGATCGTCGGTCGTCATCACGCGCGACACCTGGCCCTGCGGACCGAGGCTCAGGCTTTCGGTCGTCGCCGGGGTGGCGTCACACAGCACCACGCCACTTTCGACACCGCGGTCGGTGCGCACAATGACCCGAGCGCCCGGGCAAACAAATCGTCGCGCCCCGCCGAGTAAACGCCCAGCGTGCGCATCACACCGGTCCGGACGACATATTTCGGCATAGGCGGGTAACTTCAAGCCGGACAGAAATCGGCGATTCGAGCCGCAAGCAATCTCGAGCGACCGCCGGGGGGCTTGCGACGGATCGAGCATCAATACTCGAAACGTGGGCGCCGGGGATCGTCGCGTCGTGCGATAAGGCATTGCACGACTTGAGTATAACGAAGCCGCGCCCCTGGGAAAAGCGGCGTTTTTCTTCGGACGACTCGGCCCCGGCGGCTGGCCAACGATTCAAGGACCGGACAAGCCCAGCACCCAGTCGACGATTCGCCAGTCGAGCCAGCGTCGGTCGCCATCGCTGCCCGCGCGGCCGATGAATCCCAGGTGGCCGCCGCCCGGAGCGATCAGCAGCTCGAGAAAATCGCGCGGCGGCAGGTCGTTGAAGATATCGCGGGGGATCAGCGGATCGTCGTCGGCCGCAATCAGGAGCGTTGGTTTGCGAATTGCTCCCAAAAGCGGCTTGGAACTGGCCAGCCGATAATAATTCGCCGCGCTGCCGAAGCCGCTCACCGGCGCGGTGTAAAGATCGTCGAACTCATGGAGCGTTCGCGCACGCCGGGCGAGCGGAATGCCTGGCGCCTCGGGCCGGCGCTGCTTGAGCCACGCCAAGCCCCGCGAGAGACTCCGCACGAAATGGCGGTCGTACATCCGATTCGACCCTTGCCCGATGTTTCGGGAACAGATTTCCAAGTCGATCGGCGGGCAGACCGCCACCGCGCTATCGAGTCCAAAGCAGGTCGCATCGCCCAACTCACCGAGCAGCTTGAGCGTGATATTGCCGCCGAGCGAATAGCCGATAAGCGTGACCGGCGAGCCGGGACATTCCGCGGCGATCCACTCGAGCACTCGGGCGGCGTCCTCCGACCTTCCGCTGTGATATGGCAAGATCGCGAGCCCGGCCCCCGCGCCGCAGCCGCGCAGGTCGAGCCGAAAGGATCGCACTCCGCGAGCCGCGAATTTCACCGACGCCCGCCGCATATAGCCGCTGGCATGCGATCCCGAAAGTCCATGCAGTAGCAGCACCGCTCGTTGGCCGGGGTTCCAGTCGGGTGGGTTGTCGTCATGCACCACGACCCGGTCGCCATCGGGCAGGGCGATGACATGGCGCCGTGCCCGCTCGACATGCGGCGCCCAGCGCAAATACACTCCGGCCAACGTCTGCGCATGACCACCCCGAATCCAAGGATGCGGACGAAACGGCGGCCGCTCGCTCGGCCCGACGCGCGCGTATGCGACCTCGCCGGCAGCCGAAGCGCCGCGCGACTCGCCGGCAGCCGAAGCGCCGCGCGACTCGCTGGCAGCGGACATTGCATGGGATGTTTTGCGATCAATCATGGCGACGGGCTTCCGGGACGATTTTCGGCGGGGCACTCGTTCGCCGCGTCGAGCCGATCGTAGCGCCGCAGCATCGGCCACTTCCAAGCCGTGAACAATACGACCAACAACGTCCCGATTCCGCCCGCGACGACCGACGCGATCACGCCGAAGATTCGCGCCCGATCGGGATCGGCGTCGTGCGTGACCGGCGGGTAGGCAAGGGCAAACCCCGCGGCCGCTTCGCCTGATTCAAACGCGCCCAGCTCGTTGGACAAACTGATAAACACGCTGTTAATTGCCGATACCCGGCCACGCATCGCGTCGGGTGTTTGCAACTGCACCAGAGTTTGCCGCACGACGACGCTCACCGTGTCGAGCACGCCCGAGATTAGCAACGCGAGTAATGATAGCGCGAAGGAGCGCGAAAGGCCAAACACGATCATGCACGCTCCGAAGCCGGCCACGGACCAGAGCAAATAGTGGCCCGCCTTTTGGAGCGGCGGCCGATGGGCCAGCAACAAACTCATGAGCACCGAACCCAGGGCCGGCGCCGTTTCCATCCAGCCGAGTCCCGTGGGTCCCACGTGGAGAACATCGGTGGCAAATACCGGCAACAGCGCCACGGCGCCTCCGAGCAGCACCGCGAACATATCAAGCGCCATGGCGCCCAGCACGAGCGGATTTCGCCACACGAACCGAACGCCGGCCAGAAGCGATTGCCCCGCCGGCTCGCGCCGTTCGCTCGGCGCCGGCGGCCGCGGTTGGATCGTGGCCAGCAGCAACACGCAGGCGCCGATCGCGATCGCATTGATCGCATAGATCAGCCCGCAGTTATTCGTCGCCGCCAGCAGCCAGCCTCCCAGCGCGGGCCCCAGGACCGATCCCAAATGAAACACCCCGCTGGCCCAAGTCACCGCGGCCGAAAACTGGGAAGGCGAGGTCAACCGAGGCAAAAACGATTGCTTGGCCGGCTGCAAAAAAGCCCGCGCCGTGCCGTGGGTCACGAGGCACGCGTAGACCGCGATCAGCGGGCCGTGCCAATGCGACACCGCGGCCAGGGCCGCCGCCGCGAGGCCGCTGGTCGTGAGCGAGACGAGCATCACGTTTTTGCGATTGAAGCGATCGACCACATGGCCGGTCACGAGCATCAGCGCGAGCACCGGCACGACTTGCGCGAGCCCGGTGAGTCCCAAGAGTTGCGGATCGCGCGTGGTCTGATACACCTCGTAGCGCAGCGCCATCATCTGCATCTGCATGCCGACGACCGAGAGCAGATTGATCGCCAGATAGTTTCGCAGATTCGCGTCGCGGAGCGGCGCATAGGGATCGTGCGCCGCGGGCGCTTCGCCGGCGATCGCCGCCGGTTCGAGCGGATCGGGTTCTTCGGAAGTGCTCGGCATCAATCGGCGCGGGCTGGAATGGCCGGCACGGCCATCGGCGGCTGGAGCATTTTGCCGGCATCGGGGCCGGTGGGCGCTTCCTTGATAAACACATACGGCTCGACCGAGAGGCCGACAAACAGCGGCGCGCGCTCCGGATCATAGTCCGTCAGTTCGATGCGCACCGGTAGCCGCTGCACGACTTTCACGAAGTTCCCGGTCGCGTTTTGCGCGGGCAACAGCGACAGCGTCGAGCCGGTGCCCATGGCGAAGCCGGTCACGCGTCCCTTGAATACTTCCTTTCTTCCATAGAGGTCGACATTGATTTCGGCGCGCTGACCGATGCGAATTTGCGACAATTGCGTTTCCTTGAAATTCGCGTCGATCCAAATGTCGGTGAGCGAGCGCACCGCCATGAGGCCCTGGCCGGCTTGCACATTGTCGCCCGGGTTCACATTGCGCCGCGTGACCACTCCATCGATTTCGGCCTTCACCACGCACCAGCTCAGGTTCAATTTGGCCTGGTCCAAATCGGCCTTGGCTTGGTCGAGCTTGGCCCGCGCCTGTTTGATGGCGGGCGCCTCGCGCACCAGTTTTTCGTAAATTCGGTCGAGGTTCCCCTCGGGATCGCGGCGGTAGAATTCGGCGATGATCTCCTTGGGCGTCACGTTGTAGTGCTCCGGAAACACGCCGAGCGGGGCAATGCTCGCAATCATCGTCGCCAGCGCTTGCCGCACGGCGGAAAAGTTCTGGTCGAGATTCGCCGGCACATCGAGCGGATCCTCGATATCGACCGGCAATCCGAGACTGGCGCGGGTTTGTTGCACGGCGCTCTCGGCCGCCACGACCTTATTCTTGGCCACATCCAGCGCCGCGCGAAACTGATCGAACTGCTGCGCGCTGATGGCCGCGGTCTTGATCAGCGCCTCGCCTCGCGCGAAGTCGGCTTTGGCGAGCACCTGGTTCGCTTGGGCGACCTTGATCTCCGCCACGCGCGAGCGGAGCAGCGCGAGTTGGTTGCGCACATCTTCCATCGCCCGCTCGAGCTGAAAGCGATTGGCTCGCGCCTGGGCCACATTGCCGCGGAGCTGATCGTGAACAACCGACAGATCGCTGGTCGCGCTATCGACCATCGCTTGTTGCAAGCGCACGGCGATCTCGAAAGGCTCCTTATCGAGCTCCACCAGCAGCGTGCCGCGAGACACGCGGTTGTTATCGTCCACAAGCACTCGCGTCACCTGCCCCGCGACGCGCGCGGCGACGACCGTCGAGTGGCCCGCAACGTAGGCGTCGTCGGTCGATTCCGTGGTCCAGGCCCGATGGAGCCAAGGCACGAGCACCAGGACGAAGGCAATCGCCGCAACAGCGGCGCCGACGATCCAAAGCAGCCGTCGGAGCCCGGTGTGTTGCGGCGGCGGCGGCGCTGACGGAGAAATCGGCGTCGGGTCAGTCATGGTCGGCGCGGAAGCAGTCTCGGACATGGTCGAACCCATTCAAAAAGGCTCGCGGTGATTCGATGACATCGGCACGCGGCGCGGAATTCGCGATCGCTTCGCGCCCTAAGATAATGACGCGCTTTCGAGGCGCTGAATAGTGGCAAATCACGATGCCGCGCCGCGCGACGATTTTTCTTGACCCGACCCCGCTTTGGCCCCGCAAAGTCGCCGCATTTCCCGCGAGCCGCACAATCGGGGCGAGCCGCGCGAAAAATGCCCGAACAACGGTCCGCCGCCGGGGGGATCGGTTCATTCGGAATCAAACGATTGGCCGAGTAATACAGGGCATCCCTCGCGCACCGGTGCTAACGTTTTTGTCGTCGGCGCCTATCCCTCGCCGATTCCACCATGCCAAGATCGATTCAAAACGCCCCGAACCGGTCCGCCATCCATCAAAACGCTCCCGGCCGACCATCGCTCTTAGGACGCTTGCGGCGGTGCGGGAAGCGTTGGCGATTCGTCCAACTTTGCCTGCTGTTGGTCGCCCTCGGTCTGGCCGGCTGCCGAACCAGCTTGCGAGATTATATTCACCAGGGCTTCAAACTTGGGCCAAATTACAAAGCCCCGCCGGCCCCGGTGGCTTGCGACTGGGTGCAGACCGCGGGAGTGCTTCGCGACCCGCCGCAAGACTGCGCCTGGTGGGGTGTCTTCAACGACCCCACGCTCACCAGCCTGATCGAAACCGCCTATCGGCAAAATCTCACCTTGGCCGCCGCGGGCACGCGCATCCTCGCCGCGCGGGCCGAGCGAAATATCGCCGTCGGAAACCTCTTTCCCCAGCAACAAGGCGCGCTCGGCGCCTACGGGCATTTGCAACTGCCGGGCCTCACCGGACTGCCGCTCCCCACCAACGTGAGCTTTTGGACCACCGGCACGAACGCTTCGTGGGAGCTCGACTTCTGGGGCCGGTTCCGCCGTCAAATCGAATCGTCGAACGATAGTCTCGCCGCGGCGAACGAAGACTATGGCGACACGCTCGTGATCCTGCTCGCCGAAGTGGCCAACACCTATGTGCAGCTTCGCACCTTCGAACAGCGGCTCGCCTTTGCCCGCAGCAACGTGACGATTCAAGAAGGCTCGACCCGGCTGGCCGAGTTTCGCTTTCGCGATGGCGTGTCATCGGAACTCGATGTGCGCCAAGCGCGGGCCAGCTTGGCTCAGACTCGGGCCCTGATTCCGCAGCTCGAAATCGGCCGGCGTCAGGCGAGCAATGCCTTGTGCGTGCTGCTGGGCATGCCGGTCTCGGACCTTGTGTCGACACTGCCGCCGGGTCCGATTCCCACGGCGCCGGTGGAAGTGGCCGTGGGCATGCCGGCCGACTTGGTGCGGCGGCGGCCCGATGTGCGCCGAGCCGAACGACAAGTGGCGGCCCAGAGCGCGCAGATCGGCGTGGCCGAGGCGACTCTCTACCCGCGCTTCGCGGTGTTGGGCTTTATTGGCTATGCGGCCAATGATCTCAATGATCTGTTTTCGAGCAAGAGCTTCGTCGGCGCGATCGTTCCCAACTTTCAGTGGAATGTGCTCAACTACGGCCGACTGGTCAACAACATTCGCCTGCAAGACGCCCGCTTGGCCGGCGCCGCGCTCCAGTATCAACAGGCGGTGCTCAGCGCCGGCCGCGAAGTGGAAAATGGTCTCGTGGCATATGTCGAGTCGCAGAAGCAGGCCCGCGAGTTGCGCGTGAGCGTGGTGGAATCGCAACGGGCCGTGGAGCTTGTGATCGCCCAGTTCCAGGGCGGCGTGGCCGATTTCAATCGTGTGTATACGACCCAATCGCAACTGGTCACGCAGCAAGACTCGCTCGCCACGGCGCTGGGCAATATCGACGCGAACCTGATTCAGGTGTATCGCGCCATCGGCGGCGGCTGGCATTGCTTCCTCGCCGGCCAGGGCATTCCCCAGGTTGCTAATCTTCCGGTGATCGAGGGTGGCGACACATTGCCGGCCATGAGCTCGGCGGTCGTGCCGTTGCCCGATGCGGCGCCCTCGCTCGACGCGCTGCCGCCCCGCGGCGCCGCGCCAGAGTCGATCGCCCCGCCGACGCCCGACGCGCCCGCCATGCCAGCCGCGCCGCCGACCGCTCCCTAGCAGCCTGTCGAATCCGGCGCCCGAGTGTTAGAATCCGCGATTCCCCGGCGGCCTGCCGATGGCTGTCGCCACCAGCGCTTCCTTTTTCAATTGGCGATTCGAGGCATGTCCCTACCCTCCGAACATTCCGACGCTGGCGTCCACGAGGCTTCGCGGCGCGTGAAACTCAAGCGCATTCAAGAGCTGGGCCACGATCCCTGGGGCTCGCGCTTCGATGACCACTCGGCGATCGCCATGATTCGAGCCCGCGAATCCGAAATCACGGTCGAGCCCGCGCCGCCCGCCGACTCGGCCGAGCCCGGCGCGCGACCGCGCGAGCCCGAGCAACACGGTCCCCGAGTGCGGGCCGCTGGCCGGGTGGTGCTCCAGCGCAAAAAGGGCAAGCTGATCTTTCTCGACATTCGCGATTGGACCGGGCAAATCCAGGTCTTTATCGGCCGCGGGCAAGTGGGCGAGGACAACTGGGCCCTGGCCGAATGCTTCGATCTGGGCGATCTCGTGGGCATCGATGGCGAACTGAAGCGAACCAAGACCGGCGAGCTCACCATCTTCGCCGAGCGGCTCACGTTTCTCACCAAAAGTATCGAGTCGCCGCCCGAAAAGCATCATGGCTTGACCGATGTGGAAATGCGCCAGCGGATGCGCTATTTGGACCTTGTGTACACCGAAGGTTCGCTCGATCGGTTCGTGCATCGGGCGAAGATCGTGCAGTCGATCCGCGCGACGCTTGCCCGTCACGGCTTTCTCGAAATCGAAGGGCCCACGCTGCATGCCATCGCCGGCGGCGCGGCTGCCCGACCGTTCAAAACCCATCACAACGCGCTCGATATGCCGCTCTTCATGCGGATCGCGCTCGAATTGCATCTCAAGCGGCTGCTGGTCGGCGGCATGGAACGGGTCTATGAACTGGGGCGCGTGTATCGCAACGAGGGCGTGAGCCCGCGGCATAATCCCGAATTCACGATGCTCGAAGCCTATCAGGCCTACGGCGACTACCACACGATGATGGATCTTTGCGAGGCGATTGTCGTCGACGCCCTGGCGGCGATCGGCTTGCGCGGCGCGATTCCCTGGGGCGACAAAACGATCGACTTCACCCCGCCCTTTGCCCGCCGCGCCTACGACGACCTCTTCGCCGAGCATGCCGGAGTCGATCCGCGGGATTCGGCCGCCATCGTCGCCCTGGCCGAAAAGCTGGACCTCGAACCCGAGGGCAAGCATCCCGACGTGGTCAAAAGCGAAGTGTTCGAGGCCCGGGTCGAAGACGCGCTCGTGGGTCCGATCTTCGTGATCGACTACCCAGCAAGCATCTGCCCGCTGACGAAGCGAAGCGCCACTCGGCCCGAGATCGCCGAACGGTTCGAGCTGTTCGTGCATGGCATGGAATTGGCCAATGCCTATACCGAGCTGAACGATCCCGATCTGCAAGAGCAGCTTTTCAGCGCTCAACTTGCCGGCCAGCGCGAAGAAGATTCAATGGCCAAGATGGACCACGATTTCATCCGCGCCCTAAGGCACGGAATGCCGCCCGCCGGCGGCTTGGGCATCGGCATCGACCGCCTAGTAATGCTGCTGACAAACGCCCGCTCGATCCGCGACGTGATTTTGTTCCCGCTACTGCGGTTGGAACGCGGAGCGGAGTGAGGGCTAGCTCGCGGCATCGGCGAACAATTTCGGGGCAACCGATCCCGCCCGAAATGGAAAATCGCCATTATCCGTGTTGAAGCGGCTTCGCATGCGTCGCCACTTGGCATGAGGCCTCTTCCATGGCGGCCATCGTGATGCATGCGATGGCGGCTGTTTGGGCGGCGAGTCGACTCCGGAAGTTACCGACCCCAACCTGCGACGGCCGTTTTCGCGGTTTCTACGAGCGCGGAATCTCCGTTATCGACAACATACAAGCGATGTGCGAACCAACGCTGGCCGCCGAGGCGATGCAACAGTGTCTCCGGCAGGTCAACGAGGGAGGTCGGCTCGGCATTGCCGTCCTCGAATACCTTCATAAGTTCGTCTCGCTCCTCGGGCTCGATGCCGCGGGCGGCCGTAGCGTCAAGCGTCGCCCCGCGTTTTTCCAAGGATAGCGGTTTCGTCGTCGCATACAGGAACCTACCGACACGGATTCCAAGACGGTCCGCCAAAGCGCGCAATTGATGTTTGCAATCGTTCTTTAAGAGCCGGCCGCTGGTGTCTTCGGCGCCGAGTTCCACGACTTCACTGATAAGCTTCGGAGTTTGCCGATTCCGAATGGATTTTGCGAGCGAAGAAACGCACTCGTCCTCATCTGTCGTTGCACTCTGGACAATGCGATCGACAAAGGCGTCCGTGCACGTCCCGAGATTTTCGCCGGTCACGATCGATTGTATCGCTTCGCTCGATTCCGGGACACCGTGGCGCCCAAGGTCCTTGCACCGCCGCAGTAATTGCCGACAAGCTTCTTCTAGCCCAAATGTCGTCTTGTGGAAATAAACCGCTTTGTGCATGAAGAAGCGAGCAAAAGTGAAGTGTTCCAAGGCCGTAATCGCCTTCCGCTTGACCCCGATCATGCCGGAGGGACTGACTTGGAGACAGTGGATCAAGTAGTTCAAGTCGATGTGCCCATACGGCACGCCCGCCGCCTTGGCGTCGCGCATCAAATAATCCAGCCGGTCCATGTCGAGGCTGCTATGAATCAGCTTGCTGAGCTGCTGATCGGCGGTCTCGTTTCGGCGAAACAGATCGGCAATTCGCTTCGCCCGCGTTTCGCCGCCGAGGGCGGTGAGGATGTCTTGCTGCCGTGTGACGATAAGCTCGCCCACCGCTTCATGGTCGGGATATTTGACTTTTGAAGCGTCCAGCGACTTACTTGCCGGCGCCGCGAAGTCTTCCGTCAGAATGACGTTGTCGACCACTTCCATCAGGTGCGAATATGGATAGTGCCCGATGTCGTGTAGCAGTCCAGCAAGCCGAATCTCCTCGATCTGCTTGTCGGTCAAATGCAATGGTTCTTTGGCGATATCGGTCACCTTCGCCATGATCCCCAGCACGCCGATGCTATGGGCGAAGCGAGTATGAGTGGCGCCTGGGTACGTCGTTTGACCCATGCCCAGTTGTTTGAGATTTCGGAGGCGTTGGAAGCTCGCGGTGTCGACAACACGACGTTCGATCTCATTCAGGCGGATGTCGCCGTGGATTGAATCGACGATCAGCTTGCCCATCGCGAGTCCCTATAAGAGCCGCGCCCGTCGTAGTTCGTCGATGGCGGCGGCGACTTCATCTAAAGTAAAAACTTTGCCGCTCCGCTCCAGTGACACCTTGGCCGCCTCGGCGTCTTCCACATCGATTCCACGACGACGCGATAGGTAACGAAGCGACGCGAGTAGCTCCAGACGCCGTGCCTTCGCGGACGGCTCTTCGTTCGCAGGTCCATCGACGAGGGACTTGATTCGCGCCGCGATCGCGAGTGATCCCTCGTCTAAAACCCAGTTCGCGAAATCATTGACGTCGGGCACGTTCCCAAACAGATCTCGCGTCAACGCCGGCGAATAGGGGCCGCGCAAATACCAATTAAACGGGTAGCCCAAATTAATCCCCGCTTCCTCGGCGAGGTACACCGCCTTCTGCAGGATGAGCCGCGAGTCGAAACCGGAAATGTCCGAACTTACTCCGAGCTCCTTCAATGTGATCGCGAGTCCGATTTGTCGTTCGTCCATTCGAGCGCCTCCTGCATTGCGGCTGCATTTACAGCGACTGAGTGTAGCCTAAAAGCCAATCCGAGAATGAAAGAAAGCATGCGATTTTTCGGCGATCTCGATGCTCGCGCCGGGTTGTCGGGCAGGCTCGAATTAAGCCAAGCCACTTTTCGATCCGCCGCCCGATTCTCATCTTACCGAGTCGCGGGAACCTGAAAAGGCGTTAGCCAAATCAGGACGCATGGGAACCATTTGGAGTATCCTCGGCAATCATCGACCTCCGATCGGCGTGGCGGCGATCCGGCCGTTGCTTGCCGGGCCGGCGGTCACGTCGATGAGCTCGCTCACCGGCGGCTCGGCGGCGGGGAATTCCACCGGGGCGTAGCGGCACGCGGCGCCAAAGGCTGAGCCCGGAGCGCGGCCCGGTCCTTCGACGAGCACCCGCAACCGGCGGCCTTCGAGACGCCGGAAATAGGCGTCGCGCAATTCGATCTCCAGCGCGGCCAGCCGGGCGGCGCGATCGGCCTTTACTTCGGGCGCGATCTGCTCCGGCATCGTGGCGGCCGTGGTTCCGCGGCGGGCACTGAACGGAAAGATGTGAATCTTCGAGAAGCCCACGTCGCGCGCCACGCGGCAGGTGTCTTCGAAGTCGGCCTCGGTCTCGCCCGGAAAGCCAACGATGATGTCGGTCGTGATCGCCGGCTCGTCCAGCTCGCGCCGCACCAGCGCGCAGCGGTCCACATAGCGGCGGCTGCCCCAGCGGCGCCGCATTCTTCGCAGCACATCGTCGGAGCCGCTTTGCATCGATATGTGCAAATGCGGACAAACCCGGTCGCGATGCTCTGCCATCACCGCTACCAGTTCGCGAGTGACTTCGGTCGCTTCGATGCTGCTGAGCCGAACGCGAAAGTCGCCCGGCAGGCGGGCCAATTGGTCGACCAGGTGCGAAAGCCGCATCCACTCCCGCTTCGGCCGGTCGCGACACCACTCCACGCCGTAGTGCCCCAGGTGAATGCCGGTGAGCACCAGTTCGCGATGCCCGGCGGCCACCAGTCGCGAGGCTTCCTCCAAAATGTGCTCGACCGGGCGGCTGGCCAAGTGCGGGCGCACTTTCGGAATAATGCAGAAGCTGCACGAGAGCATGCAGCCGTCTTGCACTTTGAGATACGCCCGCTTGCGCGACGCAAAGCTACCAAGGCCCGTGGGAATGTCGACCACGCCGAACCGTCCCAAGAGATCGGGCAGCTCGCGCTTGTCGGTCACGACCTCGACCACATTGGGCAGCCGGGCCACTTCGTCGGGCGCTCGCGTGGCATAGCAGCCCATTACCACGATCCGCGTGTGCGGATGTTGGCGAGCTAGGCGGCGAATCGTTTGGCGGCTTTTGGCGTCGCCCTCGGCCGTGACCGTGCAGGTATTGACCACGCACAGGTCGGCGAGTTCATCGGCCGCGGCGTCGCGATAGCCGGCGGCGAGCAGCGACTGGCGAACCCATTCGGTTTCGTACTGGTTGACGCGGCAGCCGAGCGTGTGGGTAACGAGTGTGTGCGCGACGGGTGTCTGAGTGACGGGCGTGGCGGTCATGGGGCGACGAACCGGCGATACCCGCGCGGGAGATGCCGTCGCGGGGGAAGCCGGGTTTGCTTCGGGTAACCGGGTTCACTTCGGCGCTAACGTCGCCACGATGCGCTTGCCCTGATGCGAGGGCGAAGCTTCGACCTTCGAGACCTCGGCCAGCTCTTTCAAAATATGGTCGATTACTTTGCGGCCTTCTTCCACGTGCGCAATTTCGCGCCCGCGGAAGATCACCGAAACCACGACTTTATCCTTGTGCGCCAGAAAGGCCCGCGCCTGGTTGACCTTGAATTCGAGATCGTGCTCGCCGGTCTTCGGCCGCACGCGAATTTCCTTGATCTTGCTTTGGTGCGTGTGGCCTTTGTCTTTTTTCTTCTTCTGCTGGTACTTGAACTTGCCGAAGTCCATGATGCGACAGACTGGCGGCCGTTCGTTGGGAGCGACTTCCACCAGATCGAGGTCGGCTTCGCGGGCTCGGGCCAGCGCCTCGTCGGTGTTGATGATTCCTAGCAGAACTCCTTCCGCCGTAATGACGCGAATGGGTGAAATGCGGATCTGTTCATTGATCCGTTGGGTGCGATCGATGGCTTGCATCCTTCCTGCAAAACTTCGGGGTGGGGCCAATGCACGACGCCGGGGGAGCGCTGCCCCGCTCAACGGCGTTTTCCAACACCGGCCGCCGGGGGGCCGCAGCGCGGCAACTTGAAATAATGCCACCTCGGGGCCGCCGCGTCAATTCGTCACGACCCGCCAGAGTGCAAGTTTTTTTGCCCGGCTCATCCACCACGACCCATTTTGCTAGCCCCAGACCGCGCCAGTAGCCCCCAGCGCCAAATAAATGGACCCGCTGGCGGCCCAAAACGGACGCCGCTCGCCACCGGTCAATACGCGTGGTCTTCGGTCTCGGTCGCGGGCGAGGCCGCCACCATCGGCGCCGCCACTTGCCGCACCCGGCGCTCGCGAACCTCGGCCAGCAGCCGCTCGATCGCCTCGGCCACCGGCAGCGAGCCCTGGTCGCCATCGATGCGGTCGCGCACCGCCGCCGTGCCGGCCGCCGCGTCGCGCTCGCCGACCACCATCATGTACGGAATCAGCTCGAGCTGGGCGTCTCGAATCTTGGAGCCCAGCTTTTCGGCCCGATAGTCGCCGCTCACTCGCAGCCCCGCGGAGCGAAACCTTGCTTCGACCTCCCGGGCGTAGGCTTCCGACTTTTGGCTCACGGTCACGATTCGCGCCTGTTCGGGCGCCAGCCACAGCGGAAACGCGCCGGCGAAATGCTCGATGAGCACTCCCATGAACCGCTCGAGCGACCCGAGCGGCGCGCGGTGGATCATCACGGGCCGATGCGTTTGGTTATCGGCCCCGACATATTCCAAGGCGAACCGCTCGCTGCTCGGCAAGTTGTAGTCGAGCTGCACGGTGCCGAGCTGCCACTCGCGACCCAGGCAGTCGGACACCACGAAGTCGGCCTTCGGTCCGTAAAACGCCGCTTCGCCGCGGGCAATGTCGAACTTCGGCAACACGGAGCGACACACCTCCTCGAGCGCTTTCTCGGCCCGGTTCCACACTTCGTCGCCGCCGACATATTTATCGCTCGCCGGGTCGCGAAACCCGAGCCGCACGCGATAGTTCGTCATTCCCAGGGCTTGCAGAATCGACTGGGTCATCTCCAAGCAGCCGCGAAATTCATCGGCCACCTGCTCCTCGGTGCAAAACAGGTGCGCATCGTCTTGCGTGAACCCGCGCACTCGCGTGAGCCCGCCCAGCTCGCCCGACTGCTCGTAGCGATACACCGAGCCAAACTCGGCCAGCCGCACCGGCAGGTCGCGATAGCTCCGGGGCTTCGCCTTGTAGATCATGATATGGTGCGGACAATTCATCGGCTTGAGCAGATAGCGTTCGTCCTCGCTCATCACGATCGGCTTGAACTGGCTGTCGGCGTAGTACGGGAAGTGGCCCGAGATTTGATACAGCTCGACTCGGCCAATATGCGGAGTGAACACCGGCTGATAGCCGCGGCGAGTGAGCTCCTCGCGCACAAAGCCTTCGAGCAATGTGCGCACCAGGGCGCCCTTGGGCATCCACAAAATGAGTCCGGCGCCCACGAGCGGGCTGGTCGTGAACAGATCGAGCTGTTTTCCGAGCACGCGATGATCGCGCCGCTTGGCTTCCTCGAGCGTTTTGAGCCGTTCGTCGAGTTCGGCTTGGGTGAAGTAGGCCGTGGCGTAGACCCGCTGCAACTGCTGTCGCGAGGCGTCGCCTTTCCAATAGGCGCCCGCCACGCTGAGAATCTTAAACGCCCCGATCGCTCCGGCCGAAGGCACATGCGGCCCGCGACACAGGTCGATAAATTCGCCCTGCCGATAAAAGGAGAGCGTGGCATGATCGGCCAAGCCTTGCTCGATGTGCTCCACCTTGAGCGGCTGGCGAAGATCGGCGCAAATAGCGATCGCCTTCTCCCGCGGCGACTCGATCCGCTCGAACGACTCATTGAGCTTCACGAGCCGGGCCATTTCGGCCTCGATCGCCGGAAAATCGGCCTCGCTCAACTTGTGCGGCAATTCGAAGTCGTAATAAAACCCGTTTTCGATCGTTGGCCCAAAGGCAAGCTGCACCCCGTCGAACAGCCGCATGATGGCCCGAGCCATGAGGTGGGCGCACGAATGCCGCATCACGGCCAGCGCCCGAGGGTCTTTCTTCGTGAGCAGCGTGAGCCGCACCTCGCCGCTCGCGGGTAGCGGCGCATCGACGCCGACCACCTTGCCATCGACCACCGCCGCGAGCGCCGCCTTGGCGAGCCCGGGCCCGATCTCGGCGGCGATATCCGCCGGACACACGGGACGAGAATACTGACGCGACGAACCATCGGGCAAAGTGACGTGAAGCATGGGAATCGTGCTTGTGTTGCTGGATAACATGGGGTTTTGGGAAGACTGGGTATTTCCCGCGCGAACATCGGCGGCGAACCATTGCCCGCGAGACGTTATTTGTAGAGCAGCAGCCTCGATTTTTGTAGGCCCCAGGCGGAAAGGAGAGCGATTCGCCCGCCGGCCGCGGATAACGGGAAATGGAACCTAAACACTCGCGATCCCCGTCTGACCGGTCTGGGCGGTCACATGCCAACCGCAACTGGCATCGTGTCGCGAACTCCCGCGGGAGAGCCCGATCGCGGCCCGATCGCCGACGGCCGGTCGCAATCGAACCCTCGCTACCGACCGGCGACGCGCGATGTCCGAACCGCGGCAGTTAGCGGTTGTGGTTCGAAAAGCACTTGGGCGGAAGCCTTAAGCAGCTTGCCGTATTGTCCTCGCCGCGCACCGCCGCCGTTGCTCGCGATGGTCGCTCGAATTGGCCGCGGTCAAGGGGCCAGCGGCGGCTTTTTACACGTGATCGGCGGACATTGGGCCGCCATTTCCGCGTTCAGCGCGATGAATTCGCGCCACTCGGCAGGCACGTTGTCTTCATGAAATATCGCCTCCACCGGGCACTCGGACACGCACGCGTCGCAGTCGACGCATTCGGTCGGGTCAATGTAGAGCATTTTTTCCCCTTCTCGAAAGCAGTCGCACGGGCAGACCACGACACAATCGGTGTATTTGCAGCCGACGCATGGTTCAGTCACGACGTAAGTCATAGGTCGAATTTCCTGTTGAGAATCCGATACAATGCCAAAAAAGGAGCGTTCACCCAAGTAGATGCACTTTGGCCGTCTCGGCCGGCCACGGCATGGGAAAAAAACTTGCCCAGTACCCAAATCACGGACAACAATGGCCATCATGCCGGAGACTTCGGGAGAACTGCTCGACCGCTACCGTCGTGGAGATGGCCACGCCGCGGGCGCGCTTTTCGATCGATATGCCGATCGGCTCTTGGCATTGGCCCGCGGCCGAATCTCAGCCAAATTGGCACGTCGCATCGACGCGCACGATGTCCTTCAATCAGCGACGAATGCGAGGCCCCGGAAACCATTGCGAAGCATGGCGGGGGTACGGAAGCGAGGACAGCCGAGGACTCCTCGGCGCTTCGACACGCCGACTACCATTTGACCGCAATGATTGGGTCCGGGGGCGTGGCCAAGATCTACACCGCGATCCACCGATCCACGGGCCGCCGAGTGGCGGTCAAAGTATTGCGAAAGAAGCTCCGTGGTCGGCGGCGTTTGGTTGAGCGATTCGTGCGAGAGGCCGAACTCGTGGCGCGCTTCCGCCATCCAAATATTGTGCCCGTGCATGGCCTGGGACGGCTCGCGGACGGTGGCTATTTCATGGTGATGGATCTGATCGATGGTCATGACTTGACCAAACTATGCGATGCTGGCGACATCCCGCCGAGCACGGCCGCCAAGATCGTGGCTCATGTGGCCGATGCAGTTCAACATGCGCACGATCGCGGAGTTATTCATCGAGATATGAAACCCGGGAATGTGCTGATCGATTCCAGCGGACATGTGTTCGTGACCGACTTCGGATTTGCCTGGACGGAGGCGGATGCGGTGGTAGATGCCGAATCGATCGCCGGCACGGTTGGATTCATGGCGCCCGAGCAAATGGATCGTTCCCTGGGACCCATTGGACCCGCGACGGACGTTTACGGCCTGGGAGCGATCTTGTTCGCAATGTGCTTCGGTCGACCCAGCGTCGCAAGCGCGTCGATCAGCGAATGCCTTGACGATGCGGACTCTTTGACCGAGGCGTGGACTCCGGACGAATTGCCTGAGTCGGCGCCGAACGCGCTGCGCGCGATCTGCGACCGTTGCTTGGCCAGGGATTGGCGAAGCCGTTTTGCGTCGGCGGCCGAAGTCGCCATTGCCCTCAGAGCCCTGGAGCCCGCCGATTAAATTGCCGAGAAATCGATGGCATGGTTCGCGCTTTGAACCCCGGAATCGCGCGGCATTCACCCGACGAACTAGTGCTCTGTCAGGTCTGGTATGAGGGATAGAGTCGCTTAAGTTGTACCCGGGCGTCGGCGGTGGTGAATCGCCAATCGATTTTGCTGCAATTCTGGTTGCGTTGCTGTTCCCAGGCCACCACTTCTCGGCTCAGTAGCGATTTGCTTTCGATGCGGCGGTCGAGGCATTGTCGCGAAAGCACGCTCAGTTCGGTTTCCGCCATGTTGAGCCAACTGCCGTGCTTGGGAGTGTAGTGAATCTCCAGCCGCGCGGCCAAGGCGCGGGCCGTCTCCGGATCAAAGGCTTCATACAAGCTGGCGATGCCGTGGGTATTCAGATTGTCCATGACCAGCACCAGCACCGTTGCCTTGGCATACACGGTCAGTAGCAAGTAGCGAATGAATCGAGCCCAATCGGTGCGCGTCCGTTGATCGGTGACTTGCACCGTGCGTTGGCCCGCCAGCGGTTCGACGGCCATAAAGATGTTCGCCGTGCCACGGCGTTCGTATTCACTGTCGAATTTGGCAACGTCTCCGGGACGCGGTGGCAGCGGATCGCGGACTTCGGCCACCAACTGCTTGCTGCATTCATCCATGCAGACCATTGGCCGGCTGGGATCCTGGGGGCGATGGTACACTTCCAACACATCTTCCATCGCGGCCACGAATTCAGCCGATGGCCCACTGGGCAAGCACCAGCCCTTCTTCAACCACGGCTTAAGTTCGTTTTTTTGAGCGTTTGCCGCACGGTCTCGTAAGAGACGTGCTCCACGTAATCCAGCGTCACCATGCGATCCGCCAACAGCCGCAACGTCCAGCGTGCTCGGCCTTGCGGCGGAGCGCCGCAGGCCAAAGCCACCAGATGCGCCTCCGCCTTGCCATCAAGCAGAGGCTGGTAAACTCGCTTTCGAGGCGGGGGATCGACCGCGATTTCAAGTCCCTCTTCGACGAACCGTTTCCGCAGCCGCTCCACGGTGGCCCGCCCGCATCCCAACGCCTCGACAATCTCCGGATCGGATTTGGCAGGTCCGCCATCCGATTGATCCGCCAGCAACAACATGCGAGCCCGATTCAACTTTTGCGCGGCGCCCTTGCCCGTCGAAACCAACTTCCGCAATCCCCGCCGCTCATCCTCCGTCAACGTCACCCGATAAAACTTTTCCATGGCGCCCTCCTTGGCATCGGAACATCGATCTTTCAACCAACCACGCCTAAAGAGTACCATCCATCGTGCCGTTGCTGACAGAGCACTAGGCATTCGGCGCCGGTTATTTTCCATTGCATGAATCCACGACGACCACCGAGCGCGATTGCCGCCGCGGGGCTCGGGTGGCGCGCTGGTCGAACATCGCGGCGGCGGGCGCGCCTCAGGTGATTTCGACCATGGCTTTGATGACGCCGGTCTCGGGGCTCGCATATGAGGCGAAATTGCCGATTAGCTCCGCGAATGGCGTGCGATGCGTGATCCAGGGTCGGGTATCGATCTGGCCGGTTTCGATCAGTTTGATGATCCGCGTGAAGTCCGTCGGCAGCGCGTTGCGCGAGGCGTAAAGCGTCATCTCGCGGCGGTGCAACAGCGGGTCGGGGAAATGAATCTCGTCGGTCACGATGCCCACATAGACCAGCCGGCCGGTGTGTCCGACAAAATGAAACGCGGCCGACATCGATCGCGAGGAGCCGGTGGCGTCGATCACGAGCGTGTGGAGCTCGTTGTTCGTGATGCGCTGAAGCTCCGCGGTTTCACCGCCATCGGTTTGCGATTGCACCGTGTGGTGGACGCCCATCGTGTGTTTGCAGAAGTCGAGTCGCCGGGTGTTCAGATCGAGCACCGTGATCTCGACTCCGGCTAGCTTCAGGAATTCGATCACCGACAGTCCGATCGGCCCGGCGCCGATCACGAGCGCATGTTCGCCGGCTTGCGGTGCGCCGCGATTCACCGCGTGGCAGCCGATCGCGAGTGTCTCGACCAGCGCCAGTTGATCGAGCGAGAGCGTGGCCGAAGGGTGCAGTTTGCGGGCCGGCAGGTTGAACTCGGGACGCATGCCGCCATCGGTATGCACGCCCAGCACCTGCAGTTTTTCGCAGCAATTGCCGGAACCGCGGCGGCAGGCCAAGCACTGCTGACAATTCATATACGGCTCGACCGAACAGCGATCGCCCGGCTTGATGTTCGAAACCTCCGGTCCCACGGCCAGGACCTCGACCCCGAGCTCGTGGCCTGGAATGCGCGGATAGCTGTAGAACGGCATCTTGCCGAGATAACCACTGATGTCGGAGCCGCAAATGCCGACGCGATGCACGCGCACGCGCGCTTCGCCGGCGGCCGGGGCCGCGGGCTCGGGAACCTCGTGCAGCGAAAACTCAAGCGGACGTTCGAGAACGATGGCCTTCATGGGCAGCGGGAACTCCGGGGAAAGCGGCGAGGGATGTCGCGAGCGAGTGCCGCGGCCGAGCGAGGAATCGTGTCCGACGCCGAGCCGCCGCGCCCGTTCATGATACTCGCCGGCGATTGCTCGCACAGGCCCCGCCGCAAGTTTCACAAATCCTTGAGCCGTCGCACCGCCTCTCGCGCGCGGCGGAGAAATTCAGCCTTCGGTTCGCCGGTCGCCAGTTTCAGCGGTGGTCCGAAACTAATGCAACTCAACAGCGGAACCGGCAAGAACTCGCCGCGCGGGAGCACCCGATTGAGATTGTCGATATGCACCGGCACCAGCTCCAAGTCGGGCCGCTTCTTGGCCAGATAAAAGAGGCCGCTCTTGAACTCATTGATTTCCGAACCAGTGTTGCGACTCCCCTCGGGAAACACGATCAGCGAATACCGGTCGCCAATCTCGCGTAGCATCACATCGACCGGGCTTTGATGCACCTTGATATCGGTGCGGTCGATCAGGAGGGCATTGAAAGTGCGAGCCAGGTAGCGTCGCACTCCGCCGCTGTTCCAGTAGTCCTTGGCCGCCACCGGCCGCACCAGGGCCCGCAAGGGCTGCGGCAGCGACGACCAGAGCACCACGGCGTCGAGATGGCTGGTGTGGTTGGCGAAGTAGATGCGCTGCCGCGTGTCGGGCTGGCAGTCGATCCAACGCACGCTGGCGCCGCTAAGCAGCCGCGCGATCACCGCCAGCAGGGTTCCGGTCATGGGAAAATGAATTCGTCGCTCGAGAGCACGGGATTCCGGCGCCGGCGAGGCGCCGGCGAGGCGCCGGGCAACAGGGCGGCGGCGCCAAGCAGCGCCGATAATACCGCCGCCGGCGCGGGCCGCATAGTCCCGCGAAATGTTTGCCGTTTTGCCAGGATTCGTCGTTTGCCTGGGATTGGGTCAACAAAAACGCCATGAGCCGATTCTACGTCGGCTCGAGCGACGCCGCGCCTTCGGCGAGCATCTCAGGCTTGCCCAGCGCGCTTTCGGGCCGCTTGGCGCCCCCAGCGCCGCCGCGGCATTTCGAGGCGTAGATCTCGGCGATCAGGTCTTGGTAGCCTTCGACCATGCGTTCGAGCGAGCCATGCCGCCGCACCGCCTCGCTGCCGGCGGCGCCCATTCGCGCGGCGCCAACGGGGTCGAGCATCAGCGATACGATGCGTCGGGACGTTTCCTCGGCCGAACCCGGCGTGGTCAGGTAACCGGTCACGCCGTCGGCCACCGATTCGGCGATCGAGCCCACGCGAGGGGCCACCACCGGCTTGCCAGCCGCCATCGCTTCCAAAATCGAGACCGGGCTCGCCTCGGTGCGCGAGGTGAGCACGAAGATATCCGCCGCCGCGAGCACGGCCGGCACATCCTTCCGCGAGCCAAGAAACAGCACCGCGTCGCCAAGCCCCAAGCCGTGCGCGAGTTGCTCGAGCCCGAGGCGCAGATCGCCATCGCCCACGATCAGGAACCTTGCCCCCGGCGCCGCGCGCGCACTTGCGCCGCGGCTTCGAGAAACATCGCGTGATTTTTTTCGGGCCGCAGCGCCGCCACGATCGCCGCCACCGGGGCGTCGGCCTCGATTCCGAGCGAGCGGCGGAGCGAGTCGCGCTCGCCGCGCTGGGCAAAGCGTTCGACATCGACGCCATTGGGAATCACGCGGACTTTGGCCGCCGGGAATCGCTCGCGCTCGATCAAATATCCGCCATGCGCCGGAGCGACGCCGATGAACGCATCGGTCAGCGGAGTGAGCCAGCGATTCAAGCGGCCGATCGAATCGGGCCAGCCGGTCGAATGCAAGGCGGAAAGCACGACCGGGACCCCGGCGCGCCAAGCGGCGAGCCGGCCCCAGAACATCTTGTCGCCGGCGCCCACCGTGACCACGGCGTCGACCCGGCGCTCGATGCACAGTCGCGTGAGTCGCTTGAGCACGCGCGCGTCGAACTTCGATCGCAAGAATCCGCTGTGAACCGGCATCTCGCGCGCGAGCATTTCGCCCAGTGGGCCGGGGGTCTTGAGACACGCGATCTCCGGCAAGAACCGCTCGCGATCGAGTCGGCGCACCAGATCGACCAGCAAGGTTTCGGCTCCGCCCACGACGAGCGAGGTATTGAGAAACATCACGCGCAGCGGGCCACGATCGGCCAGCGGGGTCGGCGATTGTCGTTTTGGGTTGAGCATGTTCAGTTCGGGGTTTGATTCGAGGAAACGGTGGGGAGCGAATCGAGGTTCGTGGCGTCTGGATCGCGGCGGCGAAGTTTGGCGAGCCGCGCCGCGAGGCCCCGAAGCGCTTCGGTCATCTCGGCTTTTTCAGGGGCATTGAACAGCCACTCGGTCGACGCGGCGAGAGTCGCCAGCACAAGCAAGATCGGCAGCGCCAGCGGCCAGCCGGCGCCGAGCGTGATCGGGGCGAGCGAGAGCAGCCATGTGCCGCGATGCACCCGCATGCCCGAGGCGGCGCAAAACAAATAGACGGCGGCGAGCGTGAAGCCATTGGCCACGGTCGCGGCCCAGACGGCGCCATGCAAACCCCACAACGGGAGAAACACATAGTTCAGCGCCACGTTGAGCATTAGTCCGAGCAAGAGCGCGAGGCTCGCGCGGCCCGCCCGCTCGGCGCACCAAAGATAATTCTGGGCGACGGCGAACAGCCCGAACCACGAACAATAGGTGAGCGTCCAGGGCAACACCGCGAGTCCGGCGGCGTATTTGTTTTCGAAGCCATGGTAAAACAGCGCCGGGGCCACGAGCAACGCGCCCACGCCGGCGGCGAGCAGGGCGAGCGAGAGCAGCTTGAGCGCCATGTTGAGCCGGTCGCAGACTTCGCGCCGGCGGCCGAGTTCCCAGTCGTGGCTCAAGTGCGGCGTGAGCATCGAGCCGAGCAGCGCGGCGACGCTCATCATGAGCACCGGTAAAATGCGCGACGTGTGATAGTTGCCCACCTGGCGCAGGGCCTCATGCGGCTCGAGGCCGCTGGTGTGCAACAGCATATAGCGGTCGACCAGATCGAACAGGTTGTAGAGCGCGTTGTTTACCCACATCCAGAGCGCGAAGGGCATCACGCGCACCCACATCGCCCGATGCGAGAGCGTTTCCTCGGCCGCGGGCGCTTCTTGCCACACTTGGCCCATGCGGCCCAGCGTGGCGGTGGCGCAGACGAGCGATGAAATTCCAAAAGCCAGGAGCGCCGCGCCGGCCGACATTTGCCAGCCGACGAACAGCGCCAGGCTCAAGCCGGCGAAACCCAGGCTTTGAAAGAATTGGAGGTGATTCACCAACCGATGCAACCGCAGGGCAATGAGCAGCAAGGTGACGGTGTTGAACGCGATCACGCCACACATCGCCACCGCGAGCCAAAAAATCAGGCTGCCCTGATCCGGCCGATTGAACACGATTTGGCCGACTTCGCCGCGCAGCGCCAAGATCGCCGCCGTCGAGGCGGTCATCGCCGCGAGCGTGAATCCGATGATCCTCGCGAGAAACGTCCGCAATTGTCCGCGCTGGCGGTAATACTCGACATAGCGCCCAAAGGAGCCCGGCAGCCCGAGCACCACGACCGGCGCCGCGAGGTTCAAAAACCCATAGGCCACGTCCCACAGGCCGAGTTGTTCGGTGTCGAGCCAGCGACAAAATAGCATGCCACGTCCAAAGCCGATCAGCCGCTGGAGCACCGTCATCACGAGCAGTATCACCACGCTCTCGGCCAGCGTGCTCACCTGAACCCGGCCACGAGCGGTCGCGACGGGAACCGGCGACGACTCATCGGCGCAGCCCGCTTCGCCGCCGGCCGCCTCCCCGAGGCATGCTCCCACCGCGGACGCGTCGCCGCGCGGATTCGGTTCGATCGCGAGTGCTTCAGCCACCAAGCTCATTGCAGCACCCCTTCGGTCGCCGCCATAAGATCCTCGCGGTATTCGAACCGCGCGACCGAGGTGAGTTTACGAGGGTCGATCGTCATCCAGTTCTTGAGCCGCACGAATTCCTCGTCGGCCATGATTCGCTGTAAATGAAAGGCGTCGTCGCCCGGAAAATTGAAGCCGCCATAAGCCGAGCAGACCGCTTCGTATCCATGTTCCTTGGCGAGCCCGAACACGCTGGCGTTGAGGTTCTGATGATGTCCATAGGGAAAGGCGAAATAGCGAACCGGCTTGCCCATGAGATCGGCCAGTTTTTCTCCCGAGACGACGACTTCCCGGTACACGCGACGCGGATCGGTGATCGCGCCGAAATTCGGATGCGTGAGACTGTGGTTGCCGATCTCGATGCCGGCCGCCACCATTTCGCGAATCTGCGCGGCGGTGTTGGGCGCGAGTCGCTTGCCGATGTGCGCGTCGTGAATGAAGGTCCCGCCATCGATCACCACGCTGCTGGTGACGAAGTAGGTGCAGGGAATATTCTCGGCGAGGAGAAACGGAATCGCGAAGTCGCAATTGGCGGCATAGCCATCGTCGAAGGTGACACTCACCGTGGGACGTGAATTGTGTCCGGCGCGAATCCGCCGCTGGGCCTCGGCCAGCGACACCATTTCGAAGTGCCGCTTGAGCCAGCGCATTTGCTTTTCGAACGACCGATTCGATTGGGTCCAATCCGTGGCGCGATCGTCGGCCACGCGATGATAGGCCAGCACCATCACCGGCAAGTTGCCCTCGGCGGCGCGCTGCGCGTTGACGAGCAACCGGCCCGGATACTGGAACCGGTAATACAAATTCAGTAATAGCGATCGGAAGGAAATCATGCGTCTCAAACCGTGTGGACAGCGGTCGGATGCGGGGTCGACCTGGGGGTTGTCCCTGTTCGTTTCTATTCGGGCGAGTCCGACGATTGGCCAGGCGCGTATCCGGCGGCGGGCGGCCAGCGCAGCGCCGCGCCGGCCCCAAGCCAGCGCCGCGCATGTCGTTTGCACATTTTGTGAAAACGATAGAGGCCATCGCGGAGCCGTGCCGAGCGGCGCGGCGACACGATGCGAAACTCGGCCATCGGACACGGCTTCGCGTTCCACGATGCCTTGTAAGCCTCGTCGCCGCGAAGAAAGTCGTAGGCCACGAGGCCATCTTCGATTGCCGTGCGGAGCGATGCGGCAAAGCTCAACCAGCCCGGCCGCTCGTCGGCGGCCTCGGGATCGATGCCGCCCTGGTAGTAATGCACCACGCCATCGCCGACCATGCCGAGTTCCACCGCGATCGGCCGACCATCGAGCTCGAGCCAGAACATCCGCAGCCGACCGGTCGCGAGCATGGCTTCCGCCGCTTCGCGCAAGAATTCACCGAACCCAGCCACCGCGAAACACCCTTCTTGGCCCAAGCTCCGGCGACGACGCGTATGCAGATCGACCAGAATCTCGAATCCGCGATCAAGCTGCTCTCGGGTCACGACCCAGGCCAATCTCGCTCGTCCCGAGTCAAACGCCTTGCGCAAGAGCGAGCGCGTGCGCTGGCGCCGCGACGCCGAAAGGCCGGCCAGGAAGGTGTCCCAAGCGGCGGGCAATTCCGCGCGCCAACAATGTTGATCGGCTTGCTCATCGACCCGTCGCCCAGCCGCGGCGAGCCCCGCCACCAATCGCCGAATCCGCGGGTCTTGCGCATCGACGCCCGAGAGCTCGATCAAATCCCAGGCATCCCCGGCCGGACCGGTAAGAAAATCGACGAGCGCGTTCGACTGCCGAGGACTCATGCTCCGGGCGGCAGGGAATCGTGAGATAATCGGAGCACACCACGCCGCAGCCCAGGAAGCGCGCGACGCGGCCCGCGATGGCCGAGCGTTCGATGCACCAAGGGGCGATGGCCACGATTTCTTGTTGCGCGTTGGAGACCGCGAGCACGAACAACTGCTTGCCACGCCCAAAATGTCGCCACCAGGGCTCCAGCCATTCGCGAGCGCAAAAAGGTCGCCCAGCGGCCAGCATGTCCCAGGCCTCCGACAGTTCCGCGAACGAACTGGCCGGCCAGACCGAGAGCGCGCGAGTCGCGAGGTCAGCCGGAGTCGAGCTCCCGGCCAGACCGAGTGGCGCGGCCCCGCCGAGCCACGCGAGCGGGCTATCGTTCTTCGCGGTTGGGCTCGTGGGTTGTTCGAGGCCGTTCATCGAAGTCTCGTCGTGTATCGCGGAAGGTCGAAACGTTTTTGTGGGTGTGATTCCTAGGACAGCGAGCGCGTCATGCACGGCGCGGCGGCCAGTCCCAGGCCGGTTTTCAGCCAGTGTTTCATGTTGTCGTGCGCCAACCAAAGGCCGTCGCGCAGTCGAGCCGTGGCGCCGACCGAAGCGACGCGCACATCGGCGACTTCGGAGGGCGTGGCGCGAAAGTGCGATTTATAGGGCTCGTCGCCCCGGAGGAAATCGTAGGTTTCCATGCGGCGGTCGATCGCTTGGCGGATCAGCGCCAGCGTGATCATGCGGCCTGGGTCGTGCTCGAGCGCCGCGGGATCGATGCCCGATTGATAGGCATACACGCTCCGCGGACTCGCCAAATGGTATTCGGCCGCGATCGGAGAGCCATCGAGCTCGAGCCAATGCAGGCTCAAATTGCCGGCCGCAAGCTGTCGGACCGCCGCGTGATCGATGAACGCCGCGAAGCGCGGACTCGTAAAACAGCCCGACTCGCGGCGGCTTTGCCAGCGGCGCTGGTGCAAGTCCTTGAGCAACGCGAGCCCACGGGCCAAGCCGCTCGAGTCGGCGGCGCTATGCACGCGGGCGCGGCCGGTGTCGAAGTAGCGGCGCACGATGCGGCGGGCCTGCTTGCGATGCGAATGACTGAGGCGACTCAAATAATCGTTCCACGAGGGCGGCAGTTCGATGCGCCAGCAAGGCGGCCCGGCCCGGCGATGCACGCGGCAGCCCTTGGCTTCGAGCCGGTGGAGAAACGCTTCATTGACGATATCGCCGGGCCGGGCGCTTTTGAGTTCGAGCATATCCCAGCCATTGTCGACGATGGCGGCGCCGTGGCCCGCGCTTTCACGGCCGGTGATCGCGTCGGCAAGCGCCGCGCCGACTTCGCCTTCGCGACCTTCGGCCGCCAGCAGGCCGGGATATTCGGAGCACGCTTCGCCCGCGCCCAGAAAGCGGATGGCGCGGCCGGTCGTGGGACTATATTCGCGATACCAGGGAGCAAGGCCGATGAGTCGCCCGTCGGCCACGACCGCCAGCGTAAAGAGCTCGCGGTCGCGATTGTGGGGCGCGAGTCCATAGGCCCGCCACCAGCTTTCGAGCCACTCCAAGCGTCGAAACGGAATCTCTCCGGCCAACGCGTTCCATTGGGCGCGCAGTTCCTCGCACAGCGACTCCAGGGGAAGCCGGGCAACGAACAGGCGTTGGTTGGCGATGGTGGCCACGAGCGTGAGGCAGCCTTCTGTGAATTTGCAAACACGGCGGATCGACGATCGAAATCGTCGCGGGAGCGCGGGGCGGTTGACAGGCGCCGCGCGCAAACGACGTGTAAGTGTCGGTCACAAATGGTCAAACGCAAGTTCGATTCGCGAACCGCAAGTCCGATTCGGAACACGTTTTTCGCGCATCGAGGCGGTTCGCGACCACAACGAATACCAATGAAGTAGATGATTCTGATTGAATAATCGCGCGAAAGAGGCGGGACCGATGATTTTTTGGCCGTGTGTCCGCCGCCGTGGGCTAGGCTTAAGCTAGCGGTCGTGTTCTCGGTTTCCCCGGTCCTCTTGCTATCGGGCGCTTGGCCGCGATGTCGGCTCGCGCCACGGCCCTGCTCACGATCGTGGCTGCATTCCCAAAAACGGTGGAATCGTTATGACTGCTCTTACCGCTCCGATTCATCCGCGCGACGTGTTCGACGCCATCAAACGCCATCCTTGGCGGCTGCTGGCGCCGGCCCTCGCGACGGGCATCCTCGGGCTCGTGGCGGCGCTGGTTCGCACTCCGACTTGGGAAGCCAGCCAAGCGATGATCGTGCGCGACGAGGCCGGCGGCGGACGCACGGCCCGGCCCGGCCACTTTGGCCAGCTCGACGCGATGAAGACGGTGCAAGAGACGATCCTCGAGCTGAGCCACAGCCGCGGAGTGCTCGAGCGCACGCTCACCGAAGTCGGACCGCCGGCGAATTATTCCCGCGACCCGGCGCAATGGCCCACGGCCCAAGACATCGAAGAACTTCAAGACGCCGCGAAATTGGCGCCGCCCAAGGGGGCCGAGTTCGGCAAAACGGAGCTGTTTTATCTCAAGGCGCAAGCCAATGATCGCCAACGGGCGATCGCGCTGGCGTCGGCCCTGGGCCGCAATCTGCAAGAACGTTTCGAGGAACTACGGAAGACCCAGGCCCAGGGCGTGATCAACGAGCTCATCAAAACCGTGTCGCTGGCCCAGGCCGACCTCGAGGCCTCGACCGCCACGCTCACCAAGCTTGAATCCTCGGTCGGCCATGATCTCGCCGAACTGCGAATGCTCAACGAATCGCCTTCGGGCGAAAGCGATCTTCGCAAGATGACGGTCGATCTCGAGACCGAGCTTCGCGCTCAGCAAAACGTGCTCAAGTCGAGCCAAAACCTCCTGAAAATGCTGAAGGAAAGCCAAGATGATCCGTCTCGCCTGCTGGCCAGTTCCACCCGGCTCCTGGACTTGCAGCCCGGCCTCAAGCGACTGAAGGAAGGCTTGGTCGACGCGCAGATCAGTTCGGCCAAATTGCAAGGCATGATGGCGTCGGCGCATCCGCTGGTGCAAGCGGCCACGGAAGCCGAGCACGAGATTCGCCAGCACTTGCACGACGAGTTGGCGATCGCCATCAAGGGAACCGAAGCCGAGGTGCGACTCGCGGAGAGTCGCTCGAAGACGCTCAACGAACAACTCGACAGTGTGGTGGCTCGCCGGCAATATGTGGCCGATGTTCGCGCCAACTATGCCAACTTGGTCTCCATGACGAAGCACTACACCGAGATTCTGAAAACAGCGCAGCTCGAGCTCAGCGAAGCGCGGGCCACGCAGGCCGCCGCTCAGCAGGCCAGCTTGCTGAACCTGGTGGACCTGCCCGACACCGGCTCCCGTCCCTTGCCGCCGGGCAAGACGACCATTGTGCTGGGCAGCATGCTCGGCGGATTGATGCTCGGCGCCGCGTGGCTATTTCTCACGATCCAGCCGTCCAAAGCCCTGGAGGTCGAATCCGAGGTCGCGATGCTAGCTCCGCTGGCCGAGCCGACCGCGAGCAAAACGCCCAGAGCCGCGGCGCCGCGGTCTGATCGAAATCCGGCGCCCGCCGCCGCGAGCGGCGCCTATCCCGCGGCGGGCGCCTGTCCCGCGGATCGATTGGCCGAGGCGGGATCGGATCGCTCGGTCAAGGACGCTTGGCGGCGGTTGCGCTCTGCGCATCGGCCGGCGCGTTGAGATTCCGAGTTGCGACCAATGATTTCGCGAACCGCGCGGCGAACCGATTTCCGCATCAGAACGTAAACAAGAAAGAGGGCCCGACTTCCTCGAATCGAAGCACTAGCAACGCCCGGCGCCGTTCCTTGGGCGCAATTCCACGGCCGCCGCACAACGTTGCCTTCCCGCCTTCTTGCATCTGCCCGCTAAGCTCCCGCCGAATTTCACGAGCCCCACGGATCGCCCTCCGTGGGGTTTCTTTTTGTCCCACAGGATGGATTCACGGCGCACTTTAGAGCCCCTCCGAGGCGATGCGGAAGCATGATCGTTATTTTCCGCTGTCGAGCTGAAACGATCTGGCCGGGGCGAGCAGTTCGTGGCCGTCGGAAAATAGCACGGCGCGCGGCTGGGAACGCTCGTTGTAAACGCAATAACTCCGCGTTGCTCCACGATCGAACACGGCGAAGAGCGGCGTGTCGGCGGTGACGCCGGTCGTGACCTTGCCCAGCGACTTGAGCGCGCATATCCATTGATATGCGTTTGCCAAGCTGTTGCCTTCTTCCAGCGGCGGACGCTGGCCGCGGGCCGCCTCGAACTGCCGGAGCGCGTCGTCCGGATCGTCGAGCGCTTCATACATCCAAATGAGATCGGCCCAGGCGTCCCACTGGGTCGAGCCGTTTTCCGCCACGAGTGCGCGGTAGTTCTTCCGCACATAATCGGGGTTCTGGCCCAAGTAGAGCGAGCCGGCCGTGATTGGCAGCCAGTTGATGCCGTGAACCATTTCGGGATTGGCCGTGAACCAAGTTCCATTGGCCCCCTTGCCGCCCCAGACCATGGTGACGACCGACGGCGTATAAGACGCCGGATGGTTCTGGTCGTGGATATCGAACCAATAGTCGTTGATCGCCTGCATTTCGGTCGTGTAAAGCCAGGCGCCCAGATCGCGGAGCCGTTTGTCGCCCGTGAATTGGCCCCAGAGGAGCACGCCATACCAAGCGTTCATTGCTTCCGACGACGATTCATTGTTGTTGCCATCGCCGAATTTCGCATGGCCCGAGGCCCAGGAGTGGCCAGCATGGGGATCGAAATTTCGCAAGAAGGGAAATAGCGGATCGTCGCGGTCGGGAGCGGCGACATCGCGAATCAAGAGATCGATCATCGCGCCCCAGCGTTCGGGCTTGGCCCACGCCGGATCGTGCCGCGCGAGTTCGGCGGCGGCGCGGATAAAATAACCATAGTGAAAATGATGGTCGTTGAGCTCCACGTCCGAGCCGTAGCTCGCCGGATAGCCGATCAACGTCGACCAGCGTTTGTCGTAACAGAATCGCCCGCCGGGTTTTTCGCGCGCCGCCGAAAGCCAAGCTTCGAGTCGGTCGCGGAGCCGCTTTTGCAGTTCCTCGGCGATTTCGGATTGGCCATGCACATCGGCGATCGGCAGGAGCGTGGCGAGTCGACCGACATATTTTCCGTCCCAGTAACTGTCCTTGGAGGGAGGCGCCGGAGTCGCGACTTCGGCCTTGAGCAGTTCGGCGATGACTGCCGGGTCACACGTCGGCGTCCTGGGCAGCCCCGGCAACACGCCCGCAAAGCGATAACGCGTATCGAACGCATTGCCTTTGATTAATCGCATCCGCCCGCGCACGCTGCCATAGCCGAGCGGTTCGGACCCGCTCGGGCCGGAGCCACCCGGGGCCGCGAGCATGTTGGCCGAGGTATGTCGCCATTGATGCGGGTAGAGCGCCATCAAGGTCGTGTCGCTCTCGCCGCCGTGGTTCTTGGTCGAAACGGTAAAACGCGTGGTCACGGCGCTGGAAGTTTCGTCGTAGCTCCATGTCACGCGCGAATCGGTGACATGGGCATAAGCGTGTTGGCGAAATAGGGCGAGCGTGTCCGGTCGGTCGTCGGGCAAAATGCCGATCGAAAAGTAACAGGGACTCGCCGGCGCTTGGCACAAAAGCGTTTTCGTTCCCAGGCCCGACCAACGCGAGCCGGCCGGAGCGAACAGGCCGTAGTGTTTGCCGTGAATCGCGAGACCAATGACGGCACTGTGCGCTTCGCCGCTGAACACTTTGGGTGGTTCGGCGAAGCGAAGCTCCGGCACGCCGCCGGTCAACGTGGCGAACACATAGGGCGAGCCGTGCCCGCAAGTGACGAGCATCGAACGCTCGCCGACGGCGAATTTCGCCGTGACGAACCAATCGCTCCAGTCGCTCACGCGGGCATCGGGAAACGTGGCTTGGGCCGAATGACCGAGCACGAAATCGTCGGACCCGTCGGCCGGCATGAAACCGAAGATCGCATCGCGATTGGCGGTGATGTTCGCGCCCGGATAGAAGATTCGCATTCCGCCCGGGGTGGCGCACACGGCCAAGGGATGCGGATACTGCCGCTCGGAAAACGGCATCCAGGCGAGCGAGCTCCACCAATCGTTGGTGGGAATCTTGCGCACGAGGGCCTCGGGAGTGGCGTAGATCTCCTCCGGCGGACCTTTGGCGCCGAAGGGACGCTCGAGCCAATAGCCGCCGGCGCCAAGACGAACGGGCTCCGCGGCCGCGAGCGAACGCGCGAACGTCGCACCGCCGCAGGCAACGCAAAATCCCAACAGCGCATAAATTTTCCAGCGATTCATGGTCCACATTCCTCGGGGCCGGCGGCGGGGGCGTTTCATGGGCCAAAGAGCCTGTCAGCCAGCCATCATAGGCAGGGCCCAGACTCGAATCCAACTCCGGGAACGCGGCTGACTCGCTGTCGACGGTTTGAAGTTGAACCGCTAGTGAAGACGGGCGGCGTCACATTCGACCACTACATTCGCGCACCCGCGGTCATTTTTGCCGGGGCTGCATCGATAGGATGGCGTTGGCAAATGCCTCGCCCATCATGGCAAACGTCTTCGCGCAGCCTAAATAGTGGTACCCGGCGTTCGAGGCGCCGCGTTTCCAGAGCGCCACTTCCTCGGGCGAGATAAGGTTCGCTTCATATTCCTTGAGATAGGCCCGCTTCCGCTCCTCGGTCATGGAGCCGTCTTTGTTTGGGTGGTCCTTGTGCTTCGAGTTCAGGTAGTAGCCCATTTGGCGGACCTGATCACGCTTTTTATCGATGGCGGCGAGTGGGGCGTCCCAAAACGGGGCGGTTTCAACCGCGATCACATTGCCGCGAAATTCAGGCAATTCGGCCGGCGCCGCCATCGCCTGACGGAATTCCGCGCCGCCGCCCGTCGCATTCAATCCTCCGACGCCCATCACCCCGATGACAAACGGCATCTTCGGCGCGTTTAGATCCTTGCGGACATCGCGGATGAAGTCGGCCATCAGATCGGAATAAAAAGCAAAGCGCGGACGTCCATCCGTTCGCTTCTCGGGGTACACGCCGTGATCCACCATGTCGTTCCAGCCTTGAAACCAAACGAACCCGGCGAGCTCGTGGCCGGCTTTTTCATCGTAGGCCGGACACACTCGCTTGGGATCGGCCAGCACCCGGCGCACATGTTCGAGCATCAGTCGATAGTAATGGCCCGAGTTGTCTTCCGGCCGCTGATTCTTTTCGATATCGGCGGATGTGCGGGGATATGCGCCGGCGCTGGGCGGACGAAAATCGTAGAACAGCGATTTGCCGCCCCAGGCGGTTTTGATGATCAGCACCGGCTGCTGGATCTCGCGTTCCATTGCGAGGCCAAACGTGAACTCGGGCCCAATCTTGCCGCCGGACTCAGCCGGATCGCGGCGTGAGCCGTAGCCGGCCGTAAGCTTTCCGAACCCTTCGCCGTTGGTCTCGCCGCCGGTGAAGTACGAAATCCAGACATGATCGCAAGTGGTGGGGGTTCCATCCGCCGCTCGCATCCGCTTCAAGAGCGGAGCCGTGGCCGGATCGTCGCCGATGTAGTCGAAGGTATCGACTTTCGCATGGCCTTCCATGTTCGATTGCCCGGCCAAGATAAAGACCTTCAGGGTCTTGGGGTCGGCAAAAGCGCGGGATGCAAACCCCAGGCCGACGAGAAGCGCGAGCACGACGAGACTGCGGTGCGGTTTCATGGAAGATGGCTCCGGTAAAACGATTAAAAAGTCCCAGCTCGGAAGGTCGATGGATTGTCGTCCGCGACGCCTTCCTTCGCTGGCGTTTCAGGTTTATGTGGGCAACGATCGGCTTGGCGACCCCCAAGCCTAAAGCCCAAAGCGAAGACCCCTTCAGCGCCCGTCCGGACGCGACTTGAACTCTTCGAGGCTCACGAGCTCAGGCCGCGCGGTGCTCGCTTCGATCTCGGCGATCGCGCGATCGATCACGGGAAGGTTATTCGCATGGGGACGGAAATCGGCGATTTCGCCGCGGACCTTTTTCAACTCGGGTAGCACCGCCCGCGCATGAGCGCCGTAGCGCCGTAGACACTCGACGCATTTCGGCAAACGATTCGGCATTCCCCAGCGCTGAGCGTCGATCATCGCCACGCATAGCGGGATGCCCTCGCGAATGCGCAGCCGCGAAAGCAAGTCAATTCCCGCCAGCCGAATCCCGTCGCCGAACATCTCGTTGCTTGGCGCCAAATGCTCGATCGACTTCGCGATCGCGGGCAGCAGCGCCACGAGGTCTTGATCCGTAAGCTCCGGATAAATCTCGGCGACCGAGCTTCGAGCCACGCTGTCGTCGTTTTTCAGCAGTAATTGAACCGCTGGATAAAGCAGCTTGCGATCCACGCCGTCGAGCGATTGCGAGAGAATGCTTTTCGGTCCTTGACTGCCGGGATAAGGCGCGAAGAGCGCGATGCCCGCCGCCCGCTGGGCCATGTGCCGCGGATCGGCCGGATTGTCGCGCACTGTCATGCCGAGCAGCGCGCTCACGCTCGCCTTGCGTTCTTGTTCGCTCAAGGCCGGCAGCGCCTTCGCGGCGAGTGTTTGCAGCCAGGGATCGGAATCCTTGAGCAAGTCGCGCAATGCGGCCCCGCGGTGTCGGACCGGGCCCCCAGGGCGCCAAGCGCTTCACACGCCCCATAGCGGGTGTCGCGGTCGGGGCCATCCAGCATCTTGAGCAGCGTGGGCACGAAGTCGCCTTGCCGCCGGGCCAACGCTTGCGCCGAGCGCGTACGCACCGGCGGCGACCAACTCGAAAGCCCCGCGAGGAGTTGCTCCGTGGAACGCGAATCGTAGCCGCTCTTTTCGCCCTTGTATTCATAGTCGCGGCCGGCGGCGATCACCTCGGCCACTTGCGCGGCGTCGAGCGGGGTCACGGAAAATTTCTTTTTGCCCGTGAGAATCAGATTCTTCTTCAAGAGCGCGTACGAGAGCAAATAGCCGCCCGAGCAATCCCAGTCGGTGTACGTATTGTGCTCCTCCTCGCCGATCGGCGAGCCTTGGTAATGGTAGAAGCCGTCCCAACCGCGGGCCAAGTCGTAGTACCAACCCTGCTCCTTGAAATAAGCGCCGGTGGCCAAGGGACCGCAGCGAGCAACGCCGGGCAGCGCCCAGAGCACGTTGAAATAGTTGCCGGTGTGGCCGCGTTCGCGTTCACTGTAGCCGGCGGTGGCCATCTTGGCGAAGAATTCGGCGGCTTCGCGATCACCGATGAGATCGAACATCACCGCGGCGCTTGCGCACTTGCCGTTGTCCTCGTGGCCGTTCCAAGGTTGATGGTCGCCGTAGGGGACGGCCCCCTTGTTGACATACCAACGCACGAAACTCGTCGCCTTGGCGATGGCCCGATCGAGCGCCGGGCTCTTCATGCCCGCCTCGTGCGCCAGTTCGAGGCCGATCGTGAGCGTGATGCCCGGCTGATTCATGCAGCCGTAACCGTTGAGGTTGCCATTGGGCAGGGCGAAGTTGTGGCCCCATGTGCCCACGGCGCTTTGGCCCTCGACCGCTTGATTCGCGAGTCGCTCGATCCCCGACATGACGGACGCGTCGCCGGTGGCGATGCGATATTCCGCGAGAAACATGAGGATGTAGCCGAAATTCCAGGGTTTGAAACCCTCGCCGTCGTACGAGGCGGCCCAAGCCGCTTCGCGCTGCAACAGCGGCCAGCGGGCCGTGTCATCGCTCGCCACCAGCGCCAAGGCGTTTAGCGCGGGGAATCGGATGCTGATGTCGTGGGTAGTCCGGCGAACCCATGCGCTCGGCGAGCGCCTTGCAGCCTTCCTCGAAAATCCGTCGCGATTTGGGGCAATCGTAGGGCGCGGTCGCGCTATAAGCCCCCAGCGCCGCTAACCGCACGACCGCTTCGCCGGTCTTGCCGTCGCGCCAGCGAACGAGTCGCAATCCTCGCCCGGCCGTGTCGGCCTCTGCCCGCATGATCGCGTCGGCGAACGCGACGCGGGCATCGCTCGTGAAGTTACCGCCGGCGACCCCCAGAATCACATCGCCCACCTCGAGCGCGCCATCGGCCGGCGAACCTTTGGCCACGGCGGTCACCAGGATTTGCCGCGCCGTCGCCGAGTGCCCATTCTTGCTAAAAATCCAGCCCCGAGCGCCGGTGGGGCCCAGTGTCCAATCGTGAGCGTCGCCCGGCTTGTCGCCCCGCGTGAAGTCGGGATTCGCGATCGGCGGTTTCGGTTTGGCGGCCGCAGCCCAAGAGCCCGCACAACCAAGCAGCACAACGGCAAGCGCCGTCCGCGCGAGTGATGGTCCCAAGGCGGATTTCATCGCGATCTCCAGGCGGGAATGGTGCGGCGGTGGAGCATGGACCCGTTGCGGGTTCAGCAAATCAATAAAAGCCTATCCGAGAACTTCGGCGCCCCCTCTCCCATACGCGAAGAGAAGGAGGCGCCGGACAAGCCCGCAAGATGACATTGTACACAGAATATCATGGCCGTAAATCGCTCGACGAATTACGCTATCAAGGAGCATTCCGCGTCGCCTCCTCGCGTCGCAAAACGCCAGCGATCGATCGACGGCGCGCCAAACACCGGCGGGAAAACACTTGGCGCCAAGCGGCCCTTAACGAATCGCGGACCGATTCGCCGGGCTCTGGAGCAGTAAATGGCCGATCTTGCGGCCGGTCGCGCTCAGCGGCAGGGCGTCGAGCTCCGCCACGCTCACCCAGCGAGCCGGGCCGCCGCGCTTCGCCGCCAACCGGCCCGAGACCCACTGGGCCGCGTGGCAATGGAGCGTGATGCGATAGCGCGTGACGCCGTGTTTGAGCGTGGCGAGATGGGGACCGATGCGAACTTGTAAGCCGGTCAGCTCTCGCACCGCCATCGTCCATTCGCGATGCGCCTCGGTCTCGCGACCGGTCCAGGCGACGCGTGGAAAATCCCACAGTCCGGCCCAGCGTTCGCCTTCGCCGCACTGCCGCACAAATATCCGCTCGCCACGGCGCACGACGATCGCGGCTTCATGCAAATGAGTCGCCGGGATTTTGGTTTTGGGGCGCGGCAGCTCACGCTCGCGCTTTGCGCGGCGCGCGGCGCAGTGCGCTGCCACGGGACACGCTTCGCAGCGCGGCTCGCGCGGCGTGCAAACCAGCGCGCCGAGCTCCATGAGCGCCTGATTCAATTCACCGGGATTTCGCGCCGGCACAAGCGATTCGGCCACGCGCCAGAGCAGCGATTGGCCGGCGCCGGATGTCACATCGCCCGAGTAGGCCACGAGTCGGGCCAAGAGCCGCACGGTGTTGGCTTCGAGGATCGGGGCCGGCAGGTCATAAGCGATCGAAGCGATCGCCCCGGCCGTGCAGCGCCCCACGCCGGGCAAGGCGCGCAGCGCGTCGAGCGAGCGGGGAAACTCGCCGCCGTGCTCGGCGACAATGCGGGCGGCGGCGGCGTGCAACTGTCGGGCCCGGCGATAATAGCCCAGCCCTTCCCAGAGACGCAGCACCTCTTCTTCCCGCGCCGCGGCGAGACTCTCGACATTTGGAAACGCGGCGAGAAACCGCTCGAAATAGGGAATGACCGTGGCTACTTGCGTTTGCTGGAGCATGATCTCGCTGATCCACACTCGGTAGGGATCGCGCGAACGTCGCCAGGGCAAATCGCGGCGATGGGTTTGAAACCATGTCACGAGCCGGCGACGAAACCGCCGCAGCCGAGCCGGCGCGAGCAACTCGGCGGCTTCGGCGGCGGCGCCGATCACCGGGGCGTTTTTCTTCACCAGCGGACGACTCTTTCGCGCGAGCGCGCCGCTATTTGAAGCCGAGGCCCGGGGCATGGCTACTCCGGCAAAGGTCGACCGCGGGTTTCGGGAGCAAATGGCAACACCAGCAAACCGAGGATAAACACCGCGCACATGGTCGCTCCGGCATAGCGACTATCCAGCGGTCTGCCATAGCCCGCGAAAACCTCGGTCGTCAGATAGCCGAGCAGAAGCGGCCCCGACGCGGCGACGAACCGGCCGACGTTGTAGCAAAACGATGTTCCCGTGCTGCGGAGGCTCGTGGGAAACAGCTCGGGAAAATAGATCGCGTAACCGGCAAATAGCGAGAGCTGGAAGTAGCCCATGAGGCTGAGCATCCAAAAGTCAGTCCAATCGCTGAGTTCGAAAAATACGAGCAGGGTGCTGCCGAAGGCGCCAAGAAAGGCGAGGGCAAATGCGGGCCGGCGCCCAAATCGCTGCGCGACTTTGCCAAACGTGAGCATTCCGAAAAACGCGCCGATCTGAATCATCATCGACGCGATGCCTTGCCACTTCATCAGGGCCCCGTCGAGCTCCGAGCCCGGCAAGAATCCCTCGTTTTCGAGATTCTGCCGATTCACGTACCGCTGCAAGTCGACGGCGAAAAACCCGATGCCCCAGAGACCGATCACGCCGACTCCGGCCAAGAGGAGGCCGATGATCGTATGCCGTCGCCAGCGAGGGTCTTCGAACAGCGCGGCATACGAGCCGGCCTTGTGAACGCCCACGCCGCCCGCGGCTTTCATCTTGAGCCAGGCCTCGGGCTCCTTGAGCTTTCGCTGGATGAACACCACGAACAAAGCCGGCACGGCGCCGATAATGAACATCCAGCGCCAGGAAGCGAGCCCCAGCATCGAGCCGCCCGCGCCGGTTTGTTCCAAGTGTCCGAAAAAGATGGCGATCAGCGCGGCGAGCACATTGCCCACCGCCGAGAGCGCTTGCAACAGCGCCAGCGCTTGGGTGCGGGCCGAGGCTGGCACCGTTTCGGCGATCAGCGCCACGCCGACGGCAAATTCGCCGCCGACGCCCAAGCCCGTGATGAACCGATAGAACGCGAAATCCCAGAACCCGGTGGCCAAGGCGCTTAGCCCGGTGCAGACCGCATAGATGAAGATCGTGATGACCATTGTCTTGGCGCGGCCCAGCCGGTCGCCGACCACGCCGAAGATCAAGCCGCCGGTTGCCCAGCCAATGAGAAAGATGCTGGTGGCCACCGTGCCGTAGAATTTGGGGTCCTTGCGATCGGTCATCGAGCGACCGGCGTCGTCGAAATAGCCCGGCTCACCCTCGACCCGCCAGCCCTTGCCTTTCTCCTCCACCGCCGAAGTCGCGATGCGATTCCCACCATGTTTTTTGGGCTTCCGTGGCCGCCGCGGGCTTGAGCAGATCATTCATTGCCGGCACGCGGGCGATATTGAACAGTTGCTGATCGAGACAATCGAACAACCAGCCGAGCGACGCCACGATCAACACGAACCAGTGGTAACCGGTCATTTCGCGGGTCCACCGCGTGGGCGACGCGTTCGTCATGCCTGGGCCTTTTTCGAAGTGAAGCTGGATTCCGAGGAGCCGAAAACGGGGTGCGCCCGCGGAGATGGCTGCCATCCTACACGCCGGACCGAGGCGATTCTAGCGCCGCGAGCGAGAACGAACCCGCTCGCGCGCATCGCTCGAAAAAACCGCGGCGGCCAGGCTTCTTTTACGGCAGAATTCGCTGGCCGACCGCGGTGTTGACTCGCAGCATCGCGCGGCGGCGCCGGATCAGCGCGTCGCGATATTGCCGCACCACTTCGCTGTGTTCGCGCTGGACGTTCAAGAAATCAAGCGCGCTGGATTCCCCCGATTCGAGCAGCCGGATCGACGCGGCGCGAATGCGCATCGAGCGCGGCAAGATCGTGCGCTCGATCCGCAGCATGGCCTCCTGCGCCGCTTGATATTCATCGAGCGCGTCGCCCACCTCGACCGTAATATGATGCTCGACCGTCGAAAGCTCGGAACGGGTTTGCGACACATTGAGTTGTGCCCGTTGAATATTGCCCTGATTGCGATTAAACAGCGGCACGCTCCCGAAGAAGGCGAGCGACCAATTGGAAACGCTCTGGGTTCCGGTCGGGCGATTGTCTTGATAGTTGTAGGGCGAATAGAGGGCGAATACATCGGCCGTCTTCTCGGCCTCGGCTAGCCGCACATCGGCCTCGGCCCTTTGCACGCCCAAGCGGTAGGCGTTGATATCGGGCCGGCGGGCGATCGCTTGCGTGATCAATTCCTCGCGAGCCGGCAACGGCGGGGCGACGGATCGCAATTTGGAATTCAGCCGAATCTCGTCCGCTTCGGCCGGCGCGTAGTCGAGCAGCAGCCCGAGCCGATGATTCGCCAGCCGCAATTCAGCGTTCGCCTGCTCGACCGCGATCTGCGCCGATTCGAACTGGATCAAGATTCGATCGTAATCCGAGCGCGAGATGGCTTGTCCTTCGATCTGAGTCTTGCCGAGCCGCGCCAAATGCTCGAGGCCGGCTTTGCTCGCCTGGGCATAACGCATTGTTTCCCGGGCCGCGAGCACATCCAGCCACGCCGCATGCAGCAACTCGATCTCTTGCCGCACCGCGTCTTGATATTGTGCCTCGAGCACGCGGACTTCCCACTGAGCCACTTCGGTGCGGGACACGCGCTTGTGCGATACGTCGAACGGATAAATGAGCGTGCCGCCATAGCTCGGCTGGCCGGGTCGCTGGGCGCTGTATTGACCATAGGGCAGCGCCGACGCGCCGGCGAACCAGAGCGGGTTGGCCCGCAAACTGGCGGTGAGCACATCGGCCCGAGCCTGGGGAATCTCGTAAAACTTGTTGCGCAGTTCATGATTCTTGGCAATCAGCCGCGCGATCGCTTGTTCGAGCGTCAGGCCATCGGCCGGCGTTGCGTCTTCTTCGGCGGGAATTTCCATGGGGCCGAAGATCGGGGGCAATTTGCTCGGCTGTTGCGCCATGGTTTTGCGCGTATGCGACGAAAATCATGACCTTCGCGGCCGATGTTCGAGAGCACATCGCCACCAGGCTTCTGGGTCGAGGCGCCGCGCGAGCCGGGCGACTCTCCCAGCCCCAGCACCGGCGCGCGAAGCCGGGGCTTGGGCCAAGCAGGTTGTCCGATCCGCCGATGGCCCTTCCCAGTCGGCCGCGCGACTGCTGATCTTGCTCCGCCTGAGCGCCTTTGCTGATCAGGATAATGTCGTCGGCCAGCGACGTGATCTGCGCGCCGAGCGTCCCGTGCGCATGAAGAGCGCGGCGACCACGGCGACGAAAATCGGCGACAAGCGAGACTTCATGCAAGCTCGGGAAATGAGACTTCTGAAACCACCCGCGCGGCAACCCGTTGCGAGTCGCCGCGAGCGAGAGCCCGGGCGCGAGGCCCCGTCGATTGGGCGCCGGCAGCGCAAGCAGGGGCGATTGTTCTCATTGCGCCGGGCGTAATCATGGCATCGGATTCGCCGGTTGTGGGAATCCAACGGCAAATACAGATCGCGAGGAACTCTCCACCGACGAATTCGCCCGCGCGCCCACACAACCCGCGAAAGCGGCAAAGTCGCGCGGGGGGCATTGGCTGGCCCGACACGAAGACGCACGCTAGCAACCGCTTGTCGCCGCCAGCCGCGCCACGCTCACGGTTTCGCGGAAAGTTGCTCGGCCTTCTCGCCATCGCGCTTCGCGAGCGCCGCGTTGCCGGCGGCCTGATACGCCAGGCCGCGAGCGCGATAGGCCGAAGCCAGCGTGGGCGCGAGTTCGATCGCCTTTGAAAAGTCGGTGATCGCGAGCTCGAATCTCTTGGCATGGTAATGCGCGAGCCCGCGATTGAGATATGCTTGCGGCGCGGTGGGGCGCAAGCGAATGTTGGTCGTGTAGTCGGCCACGGCCTTGTCGACCTCTCCCTTTTGCCGCAGGGCGTAGCCGCGGTTGCCGTAGGCGTCGGCATATTCCGGGTCGAGCTTGATCGCGGCGTTCAAGTCGACGATCGCGGCGTCGAAGTTGTTTTGGCGCGCATGGGTAATGCCGCGGTTGTTGTAGGTGAGCGCCGAGTTGGGGTCGAGCTTGAGCGACGCGTCGAAGTCGGCCACGGCTCGCGGCAAGTCGTTGACGTTGTAGTACGCGAAACCGCGATTGTTGTAGGCGACGGCAAGTTTAGGCTTGATGCGAATGGATTCGTCCAGGTCGGCGATGCTTTCTTGCCATGCTTGCTTGGCTTGACGCACGATGGCGCGGCCAATATAGGCTTCGGCCGAGCGCTCGCCGAGCGGCTTGGCGGCTTCACGCTCGATGAGCGCGGAGTAGTCGGCCAGGGCGCCGTCGTGGTCGCCCGTCTCCAACCGCGCCTGCCCGCGGCCGAGCCGGGCTTCGGTCGACGCCGCGTCGACCTCGAGCGCCGCGGTGTAGTCGGCCAGGGCCAACTCGAACTGACGCAGCGCGGCGCGAGTGTCGCCGCGGCCCACAAGCGCGGGCACGAATTTCGGGTCGAGCGTGAGCGCTTGATCGAAGTCGGCCAGCGCGGCGATGTGATTGTGGCGCTTGGTTTGGCAAGCGCCGCGATGGGCCAGCGGCGCCGCGCGATCGGGCTGCAAGGCGACCGCCGCGTTCAAATCCTCCAGCGACTGCTCGAGCCGGCCCGACTCGAGCAACGCGAGCCCGCGATTGATGCGCGCTTCGGCATGCTCGGGCGCGAGCCGCAAGGTTTCGGTCCAATCGGCGATCGCCTGTTCGCGATCGCCAGCGGCCAGCCGCGCGCGGCCGCGATTGAACCAGCCGCTCACGAAGCCGGGATCGAGGGCAATGGTCTTATCGAAGTCGGCGATCGCGGCCGGATAATCGCCCCGATGAAAATACGCCACGCCACGCACTCCATGGGCGTCGATAAAGTCGGGATCGGCCTTGATGGCGAGCGAGAGATCATCGATCGCTTTTTCATATTCGCCGAGGTCTTCATACGTGTTGCCGCGATTGAAGCGAATCGTGGCGTCGTCGGGAGCGATGCGAACCGCTTCGTTGTAATCGGCGATGGCGGCCCGGGCGTCGCCCTCGACGGCGCGGATGTAGCCGCGGCAATTGAAGCTCGTGGCGTTTTCGGGCTCGGCGGCGATCGCGGCGTCAAGGTCCTTGATCGCCGCCGGGCTGTCGCCGAGTTCGAATTCGACCCCGGCTCGCCCGCGAAGCGCGTCGGTGTCTTTTTCGTCGAGCTTGAGCGCCGCCGTGAAATCGGCGAGCGCTTCGGGCCGATGGTCGTGGTTGCGGTGGGCGATGGCGCGATTCACATAGGCCGAGGCCATGTGATCGTCGATCTTGAGCGCGGCGGTGAAGTCGTCGATCGCCAGCGAGTAGTGGCCCGAGAGGTCGTGGGCCAATCCGCGATTGACGAGCGCTTCGGCGAATTCGGGCCGCAGCGCGAGCGCGCGGTCGAAAAGCGAGAGCGCCGCGGGAAGTTCGTTGGCCTTGAGTTTTTCGCAGGCGGCGTTGTATCGCTGGGCGCCGAGTTGCACGCGGCCAGGACCTTCGACGAATTCGCGGTCGGCGGGGGCAAGTTTCTCGCGCGATCTTGAGAGTTTGCCCGTCGGCCGTCGTGAGCTCGATCTCGGTAACGGTGATTTCCCCAAGCTCGGCTTCGACTTCGCGATCGGTCGCCGGAACATGCCAGGCGCGCGGGGCGGCCGTGGCGACGATCGCGATCGCCAGGCCTCCGAGAACAGTGAGGAATCGACACGGAACGGCACGGTTCGCGAGGAGTTTTCGCATTGCTTGCTCGCCATTGCGGTTTGAGGCGCCTTCGCGGCGTCGGCATCACGAAACGTAATCGTAAACATGCTTCCCATTACGAACAAGCGGCGCCGGACGGCGGCGCACAAGCCAGAGGAATGTCAAGAAAATGCGGTTCTTCAAGAAACAGCTCGCAAGCCCCGCCTCCGCCTAGCAGCCTGTTGAAAAATGCCCTCGTGGCCTATTTGAACCTCGCCAAGCGCCGCGCGGGATCGGGCGAGTCGTGAAGTCGCTTACGTCGTGTGTGGATGATATTCCTGGAATGTGGGGAAATGGTGAGCACATGGCAAGCATCGTAAAATTTTCCGCTGCTTGACTCGCGCTGGCCGTAGCGCTATACTGCTCCGCGCCGTGATGATCCGCGCGAGGCTTTGCCCTCGGCGGGCGCCTCGATTCCGCGCGTGCGGGAGCGCTTCGCGGTCTTATCTTCGAGAGTGAGCGTGTTCCATGAGCAAGCGTCGCGTGATTGGCCTAGCGCTGTCCCTGTTGATCCTGGGCTTTGGAATCTTTCGGCCCGCCCTCGCGCAAGGGCCTTGCGGAGGCTGCTCCGCGCCGGCGCCGTGTGCCCCCTGCTACACCTACGAGCAGGTTGAGAAGACCGTAATGCGGCCGACCATGGTCACGGAAACACGCAAGATTTCGGTCGTCGAATGCCGCTCCGAGCAGCGGCAGCGCACCTTTACGGTGAATCGCTGCGTGCCGGAATTGCAGACCATCTCGGAAAACTTCACCGTGATGGTTCCCGAGCGCCGCACCCGCACCGAAACATACAATGTTTGCAAGCCGGTGATGAGCACCGTGAATCAGACCTACACGGTTTCGGTTCCCTATCAAGAGCAGCGACAGGCCACGCGTCGCGTGTGCAAGCTGACGCCGACCACGGAAACTCGCATGGCGATGGTTCCGGAGACGCGCACCCGGACGGAAACCTTTCCGGTCTGCCGCGTGGTGATGGAAGCGCAAACCCGCGCCTACACGGTGAATGTGCCTTACCAAGAACAGCGGCAAGCCACTCGGCGCGTGTGCCATTGGACCCAGGTGAGTGAACCGCGAACGATTCGCGTCGATCGCGGGCACTACGAAACGGTTGCCCCGCAACCATGTGCCCCGCAACCATGTGCCCCGCAACCATGTGCCCCGCCGCCCTGCGCGGCCCCGTGTGCCCCGCCGGGCTGCGCCATGGGACCGATGGGTCCATCATTTGGTGGACCGGCATGCATCATGAACTGCTGCTTCCGCCGCCGCTGCTGCGGGCCCTATGCCGGGCCGGGTTGTGGCATGCCAATGGGTTGTGGTGGTCCCGTGGGCTGCGGAGCGCCTGCCGCCTGTGCTCCGGCGCCATGTCCGCAACAGGTTTGGGTGCCGAACATCGTCGAGGAGCAGGTCACGGTTTCGGTCTGCAAGCCGGTGGTGGTCGAGGAGCCGTATACCTACACGGTGACGCTCTGCCGCCAAGAACAGCGCACCTGCACGGTGAATGTGCCCCGCATGGTGCAAGAAACGGTGTCGCGCGAGGTTCCTTACACGGTGTGCGTGGCGAAGCCCTACACGGTGTGCGTGAATCGGCCGACGTTTGTCGATGTGCCCTACACATATACCGTGACGCTCTGCCGCCCGGAAACTCGCACCCGCGCGGTGCAAGTGTGCAAATACGTCACCGAGCAGCAAACTCGCGAAGTGCCCTACGTGGTTTGCGTGCCCAAGCAAGAGACTCGCTCGCGGCAAGTGACCGTGATGAAATACGTGCCGGAGAGCCACACCGAGAACTACACCGTGCAAGTTCCGCACACCGTCGAAAAAGAGGTTCAAGTCCAGGTCTGCCGCATGGTTCCCCAGAAGATCAAGGTCTGGGAGCGGCGAGCCGTGGCCCCGATGGCTCCGTCTTGCACGACCCCGGTTCCAGGCTGCACGGGAACCGAAAAGAAAGCTCCCGCCCTGGCCGCCAAGTAGGCTCGCGGCCTGCTGAAATATCAACGGGCCGCTCGAGCGGACCGATCGACGAAATGGTCAACCTCGGCCAGTGATCTCGTCGAAGTAATCATCGTCAAACGTCGCGGCTCGGCCGATTCGATTTACGAATTGGCCGAGCCGCTCGCTTTTGAATGCCACGTGTGCCCACGGAGCGTGCTCGCGCGCACGGCTATCGGCCGTAAAACACCGCTTCGACATTGCCCCGCAGGATTTGGGCGCCCAGCGCCACGGCCCGCTCCTCGCTCCAGGAGCGCTCGATCACGAAGCGCTCGGCGAGAATTTTGGCCAAGATGCGCTTGTACATTGCGAATTTCGGCAGCGCGAATTCCAGCTTGTACATATCGCTGTAATAGCCAATCTGCTTGGTGCGCGGGGCCGCTTCGAGCCGCGCGGCCGCGTCGTGTTCGATATAGGTGGGCGTGTTCGAATACCACCAGTGCCCGTGGCACACGACATTCGGGAAAATCCAACTATAGCTGACCAGTTCTTGGTTGGTGACGCTGGCCAAGACCGAGACCGGAAACGTCACGCGCGGAAACGCATTGAACAGCTCGCGATATTGAATCAGCGACACGCGGCTGTCGTAAAGATCGCGCCCCTGGTGGACGCCCGCCGGATACACCGCGCGATTGACCCCGATCATCAGATCGAATGGCAGCCCGTGCTCGGCGCAATGTTCGGCCAGGGTCCAAAACACATGGGCCGCCAGCGCACGTCGGCTGGCCGGGTCGGCGGCTTCGCCCTTGGCGAGCGTTTCGTCGAGAGCTCGGCTTGCTTCGCCCGCGGCCACGCGCTCGGGCGCGAAGTCGGGCGGCAGCGAGATCGCCGCGGCCCGCGCCCGGCGGAGACAAAGCGGTCGAACAGCCGACTGATCGCCTGCCGCAAAGAGGCGGTGTCGTGAACATCGATGTCCGCCGAACGGTTGAGCCGCCGCAGTGTCTCGGGCCGGGCCAAGTGAAACACGAGATCGTCGGTCCGCAGGCAGGGCACATAGCGCGTGGTGTCGAAACCTTCGAGCGGATCGTCGAAATCGTTGGTCAGAAACACCGCTTCGAGCTTGCTGCGCTCGAGCACCGAGTCGGCCCAATCGGGCCGCGCCATCATCGCCGCCGTGCGATCGAAGATCGACTCCCAATTATCGGGCGTGAGCGTCTCTTCCCCGCAGTCGAAGAGCGACCGCAAAATCTCGTTCATCCAGCTCACTTGCACCGTGTTGTCGAGCGCCGCCAGCGAAGGCACGAGCCGGGCCACTTTTTCCTTCGGGCCGATGCCGGGCTCCTCGATGCGCTCGCGGGCCAAGCCGGCCGAATGCGCGAGCTCCGTGTAGTAGTGATAGCCCAATAGGTCGCCCAAGGTCTCGGCCGCCGGCCGCAAGGGATCGATGTGCGTGTGCGGATCGATCAACACAAGCGCATCGAGCTCGCCGAAGAGGCGATCACGCAGTTCGTTGGACATGGAATTCTCTTTCGACGAGTTGAGTTCCAGGGTTTCTAGGGAAAAGCGAAAACCGCGCGGCCGTCGCAAGTGATGCAAGGAAGCCCCGCGGAGCTACACCGTGAGCGGCGGTTCACTGGCGGCGAACTCACGATATAGGGCCGCGAGTTGCAACCGCTCTTGCCCGCGCTCGACAATGCCGCCCAGCACGCGGGCTCGCAGAATCACGCCTTTTTCCAGCCGCTCGGCAAAGAGCCGATACCCGATCGAAATAGCCGCCGGCGCCGGCGCCGAGCAGATTTCCGTCTCCGCCGGCCCGCTCGGATGGGCAAACTCACCATAGGTCCACGCTTCGTCGCGCGGGCGAAGCATCAGCGCGGCCGAGGCCAGAATGCTGGGGGCAACGCTCGGGTCCGAACGCGCCAGTCGAACCGTCGTTCGCGGCGATCCACGGCGTCGGCGAAACGGCGACAAACGCGCCACGCTCCACTTGCGAGAGCCGCAGCACATCGCATTCGGGAAGCCAGCTACGGGCCATGAGCCTTGGATGGCTATCGAGCAGGTTCGTTTGCACCGAGACAATCAGCTCGACTGCCGCCAGCACCGCCGCTTGCTCGGGGATCCACACCCGCCAATAGATCTGGGCCCCATAAGGCCAACCCCGACTAGGGGCATAGCTCGCCACGAGATCGGCCGAGCGAACATGCACATCGACCGCGGCGTCGGGACCCGTGACATCGTCCGGCAACTCGACTCCCAGAAGCGAAGCGCCGTCGACCGGTCGGCCGAGCACCCATAATTGATGAAGTCCCCGGGCCGGAAAGCGAGGATCGAGCGTGGCTTCAAGCGCACCGCAGGCAAGTGTCGCCCGAAGGGATTGCAGATTCCAAAACCCAGTTGCCATTGCCGAAAAACCACGCGCCGCGCGGGCCGAGAGCGAGCCTCCCTGAAAGAAGCCCCCCGATACAACAACTCAGTCAATAAACAGAACCAACAAAAAAACCCCGCCGACCGCTTGACGCGATACGGCGGGGCCGGAACAGAGAAGAGGCCGTAAACCCGACGGAATAATAAAAGGGTATGAATCCGAAAATGAGCACGACTCGGGATTGCAGCGGTCTTCACCCGTGATATTACCAGAACGGTTTTCAATGTCCAGAGGTTGAGCAAAATTTTTTTAGTTCGTCCGATTTTCAATCCCGGCTGGCCATCTGGGGGTTACGTCGCGGTTCGGGCTTCTATAATACGAAAACCTAGACCCGAAAACCTCGCCCAAGCCGGCGCGGCGATGCTCGCGGCAGTGGGCCAAAACCGCTGTCAAAAACAACCAAGGTCGCTCCCATGGCCGAAGCCGCGCTCAACCCGTTTGTCGAAGCCGCCGAAATCGCTGCCCGCGCCGCTGGCGGAGTGCTCCGCGACTGGCGCGGACGTTTCGCGGTGCGCGAAAAAGGCCCCGCCGATCTCGTGACCGAAGCCGATCTCGCGGCGCAGGCCGCCGTTCGGGCCGAAGTGCTCAATCGCTTTCCCGACCATGCGTTTATCGGCGAAGAGGACCCGGCCCCGGTCGATGTCGAGCGCGAATACTGCTGGATCGTCGATCCGCTCGATGGCACGACGAACTATGTACACGGCATGCCTCATTACTGCGTGTCGGTGGCGCTGCGTGTCGCGGGGCCGCCCGATGGCGGGGGTCATCTACGACCCCAATTCCGAGGAATGTTTTACCGCCGCCAAAGGCCAGGGCGCCTGGCTCAATGGCCGAAGAATCGCGACCAGCCCGGTGCATCGGCTTTCCGACGCCCTGGTGGCGGCGAGCTTTTCGGCCCAAGTTGCTCGCGATTCATGCGAAATCGATCAGTTCGTGGCGATGATCCACAAGGCTCAATCGATTCGCCGCACCGGCTCGGCAGCCTTGAATTTGGCCTATGTCGCCTCGGGACGGTTCGATGCTTTTTGGGCCCTCACGACAAAAGCCTGGGACGTGGCCGCCGGGGTGCTGCTCGTGGAAGAAGCCGGCGGAACAGTGACCGATATCGAGGGACGGCCCTTCGACTTGCGCCGCCCACACCCGATCGTGGGCGGCCAGCGGGACCTGCAAGAAGAGTTTCGCCAAGTGCTCATCACCGCCGAGCGCCGGGCGTAAAAGTGCCGGGGGGGTGTCGCTCGGCTCCGCCGTCGACGCGCTTCGTTCCACGCCGGCCGATATCAGAAGCGATATGAGAAAAGCTTGATTTTTCGGCTCGTGGTCGCATGTCGGGCATTACAAATGCGTTGTATGGCGGCGGTGTTCAAGTAAACTGGAGTTTACGGCGTCGCCCCGTTTCATCCCCATCCTGGCCGCGTTTGGCGACGCCGGACCCTTCGGAATATCGCCGCTCGACCCAGCGCGGGCCCGGTTTTGCGGCCCCTGTAGTGCGCGCCATCGAGCGCGACCACAAGCTACTTTTCCTCTCTCTGGCCAACGAAATGCAACGCGACAGCCCGAGGTTTCGATCGGCGTTTTCCATGCTTGACCGTGGAATGCGTCTTCCGGCTTGCCACTGCCGGCCTCGCGATTGTCGGATTGCTCTCGGGGTTGTTCTTATTGGCCGGTCCCGCTTGGGCCGCGGAGCCGTCGTCGCAAGAATCGCGACCGGTTCGCGGCGCCCCGCCCTCGGCCAGTGCTCCAAGTGGAGCGGGCATCGGCGTCGCGCCGAGCGTCCCGGGCAAGCCCGCCGCGAACGCCGCCGCCTCGCCGGGCAAGGCCGAGCTCGCCGGCGAGGTGATGCCCAAGCTGTTCTACCTCAAGGACAAAGACGGCAACTTGCAGGCGGTGCCGGGCTTCAGCTTCGAGGATTTCATCGATCTCTACAAACTGAAGAACCGCCTCGACCAGCAGGAACAAAAACCGCGTTTCAATATCGATCGCATGCTGATCACCGGCGAGGCCAAGGGTGATCGGGCCGAACTTACAATCGACCTTCGCATCACGCTGGGCGATTCGCAGTGGGTGCGCATTCCGCTGCGGTTCGGCAGCGCCGTTCTGCGCGAGCCAGCTCATTATGAAGGCGGCGGCGAATCGGTGGTGCATTTCGACGGCGAACGCGAAGGGTATACCTGCTGGCTGCGGGCCGATCCGGCTCAGCCGCAATCGTTGTCGCTGCGCGTGCTGGCGCCATTGTCGACAGCCGGCGGCGAATCTCGGCTCAAGCTCTCGGCCCGCGCGGGGCAATGTCGCAGCTCAAGCTTACCGTGCCGCTCGAGGGCGCCGCGGCGCGCATGATCGATGGCGGTGAACTCGAGGAAGCGACCTCGGCCGGCGCCGGCAAGACCGTCTTCAGCGTGCTGGGTGTGGGCGGCGAAATGACACTCGCTTGGCACGCCGCCGCTGGCCCCACCGCCGCCGCGCCCACGGTGCTCGAATCCACCGGCGCCATGCTCGCACGTATCGATGGACGCAGCGTCAATACCGAGGCCCGACTCACGGTGCGGAGCTTCGGGGGGTCGTTCGATCGTTTTCGCGTGCGGCTGCCGCCCGAGGCCGAGCTTGTCGGGCCAGCGCAAAGCGGCGTGACGATCGCCCCGATCGAACCGACGGGCGAAGACGACGCGGCGGCCGGCAAGGTGATCGAAGTGCAGCTCGACCGCAAGACCGCGGGGCCGGTCGACGTTCGCCTCGTGACCGAGCGGCCCTACAACGTGACCCGCGCCGGCGAATCGCTCGAGCTGGCCGGCTTCGAAGTGCTGGGCGCGGTGCGCCAGTGGGGCCACATCGCGGTGCAAGTGGTGGGCAACTGGCAGATCGTGTGGGGCGCCCGCCAGGGAGTGCGTCAGGTGGACGATCTCCCCGAATCGCTCCGCCGCGACGATCTCATGGCGGGCTTTGAATACTTTGTCCAGCCCGCGTCGCTCACGGCGCGGGTCGTTCCGCAAAAAACGCGCGTGAGCGTCGACCCGGAATACGTGCTCTTGGTCGGCGCCGAGCGCGCTCAGCTACGCGCCAAGCTGCGGTATAAAGTGCGAGGCGCCAAGGTTCGCTCGCTCGATGTCGATATGTCCGGCTGGAAGGTCGAAGACATCGGTCCGCCGGGACTGGTGAATGTCGACGCGGTGAAAAACGGCGACGCGGGGCTGGTGAGCGTGCCATTGGCGCAGCCCACGAGCGGCGATTTCGAGATTCTGATCGAGGCCGAGCTGGGGGTGGCTAAAAACGCGCGGCAGATCTCCTTCGAGATTCCGCGGCCCACGGCCGAGGCCGTGGGCCAAGCGATGGTGGTGGTGCTGCCCGACGACAATGTGGAGCTCACGCCCAAAACCGCGGCGTTGGTCGGTTTATCGGCCCAGACGCTCAAGCCTTCGATGAAATTGCCGGAGCGTCAGCAAGAGCCGTTTCTGTATCGGTGCGAATCGGCCCCAGCTCGCTTCGTGAGCGATTTTCGCGTGCATGGCAAGAGCGTGGCGATCGAGTCGGTAAGTCAGGCCGAAGTGGGCGAAAACGAAATCCAGATCGAGCAGCGATTCATCTATCAAGTCGGTTACGAGCCGATCGATAAGCTCACGCTCGTGGCGCCGCCGACGATCGATGTCGAGAAATTGCGAATCACGCTCGACGGGGGCCGACTCACCGCGACCGTGGCCCCGACCGAAGCCGAGGGCGATAACCGCCTCTCGACGCTACGGGTGGCCCTGCCCGCGGCGCGGATCGGTCGCTTCGAGGTGCATGTGGCGTATTCGATCCCCCAAGAAAAGCTGCTGCCGGCCACCAGCGTGCCGATCTCGCTACTCTTGGTGACGCCGCGCGATGGCCGCGCGGCCTATAATCAATTGATGGTCGCGGCCCAGCCAGGGCTCACGGTCAGCCTCCGCAAGGGCGCTTGGGCAATCGATGGCCAGCCACGATTTTCCGCCACGCAGCCGGGCCAAATGATGCTCGTGGCCCACGACTTCGTTCCCGAGGCCGCGCTCGCCGCCACGCTCAAGGAACGACAGTCCCCCGGCTCGACCGTCGTGGATCGTGGTTGGATTCAAACCTGGCTGAGCGAGGGACTGCGGCAAGAGCGGGTCGTGTTTCGCTTCAGCACCAGCGCGCCGGTGGCGAAACTGATGATGCCGACCGGAGTGGCGCCGGCCACGGTCGAAGGCCGGCTCGACAATCAACCGTTTCCGCCGGACATCGATCGCGACAACAACCTCGACGGTGCGTTTGCCGAGCGGCGCCCCGTCGCGAGAGCACTTGCTCGAGCTCAAATATCATTTCGCCCGTAAGGATTGGGGCGCGCATGCGCGGTTTACCGCCGCGCAGTTTGGCCCCGAGGTTTGGGTGCGGCGGCTCTACTGGCAGCTTATTTTGCCGCCGCGCAGAGCATTTGCTGTTTTCGCCATCGCATTACACCCGCGAGTTCTCTTGGGCTTGGGACCGCTGGGGCTGGCGCCGCGCAGCCGACGCGCGAACAGCCGGAGCTCGAGGCTTGGACCGGCGCCACGCCCGACTGGATGGAAGCAAGCGATGGCGACCCGAAAGCGCCGCGGCGAACCGCTATTTATTCAGCCGCCTGGGCCCGCAGGTCGAACTCGATGTCTGGACGATTCGCCGGTCGTGGCTCGTGCTCGCGGCTTCGCTCGCGACCCTGCTCGCGGGATTGGCGTTGATTTACGCTCCGGCCGCGCGGCGGCCCGGAGTGCTCTTGGTCGCGGGAGTGCTGCTGGCCGCCGGAGCGCTCGCGGAGCCCGAGACGACGATTCTCGTGGCGCAGGCTTCGGTCTTGGGTTTGGCGCTGGCGCTGCTCGCGGTTTGGTTGGCCAGCCGAGTGCGTCACGAGTCCTTGCCCTCGCCGCCGGTGATGCGCGGGGTCGTCGGTCATGGAACGCAGCTTGGCGCCGCGCTCGGTCCAGCGCAATTCGCAAATGTCGACCGCGACCGTGCCCCTGGTGCTCGGCGCACGGAAGCGAAATCATGAACCCTCGAATCTCGCGCCCGCGAATGGACCACAAGCCGAGGCGTCGCCCTCGCGCTGTTGGCCAGCCTTTGCCTGCTGGCCTCGCGGGCGTGCGCCGAGTTGCCCGAGGTCGCGGCGAAATCGGTTCCGCGGGGCACGGCGCCGTTTCAATTTCGCCGCGTATTCGTGCCGGCCGATCGCGTGGCGGATTGGCCGCTGGGCACGGAGCACTATCTGCCGATCGAGGCAGCCGAGTTCGAACGCCTCGTCAAACTGCTCCAAGGCGGCGGGCAGGCAAGCAAGTTTTCCGCGGCCCAACTGATCGCCGCCACCTACGAAGCTCGCATCGGCGACGACGACGTGCTCTCAGGATCGTTCACCTGGAACGTGAACCATCGCGATCCCCAAGCCGCGCTTTTGCCCTTGGACCCTTGCAGCTTCGCGATCACGACGCGCCGCTTGGACCACCGATGACAAACACGACGCTCGACCCAACGACGCCTCGGCCGCCGACCACCGGGCATTGCTCGGCGCCGGGCCCGACGGACGACTGGGCTTGTTCGTCGACCGCGCCGGCGATGTGCGCGGCCACTGGGCGCAGCGCGGCGATCGCACCGCCGGCGGGTCGATCAGCTTCGCCCTCGAGTTGCCGCCCTCGACCTGCTCGCGACTGGTTTGCGACCTCCCCGAAAAAATGACGGCGGTGGTCGATCATGGCGTGGCCTATGAACTGCCTGGCGCGGGACCCAAGGGCTTTCGACGCTGGAGTATCGATGTGGGCGGGGAAACGAGAATCCGCTTTCGGGCGCTGGCCGAAGGCGCCGCCCAGGAACGCCGCCGCCTCACGCTCCTGCGCGAGAATCTGAGTTACGAGCTCACGAAGCGCGGCGTCGATCTCACGGCAACCTTGCGGCTCGATATTCATAACGAGCCCCTCAAACGCTTGTTCGTGGATCTCGATCCCGGACTGCATGTGCTGGCCGCTCGCATCGGCGAGGCCGGCGTGCCATGGTCGCTCGTCTCGGGCGACGACGACGGCCCGGCGCGGGTGGCGTTTGACCTGCCCGAGCCGATTCTCGGCTCGGGGCGGGTGTTGCGCATTTCGGCCGAAGCGCCGCTGACGCTGGGGGAAAAGCGGCGCCTGCCGCGGTTGCGACCCGACGACATGTTTTGGCAAGAAGGAACCGCCGAGATCGTGGCCCCCAGACCGCTGTCGATCGAACAGCTCACGCTCACGGGCTGCCGTCAAACCGGCATGATTCCCTCGGCCGGCTCGGCGTCGGGCGAGACGATTTCGCTCCAGTGCTATGGCCCCGACGCTTCGATCGAGGTGATGCTCGATCAGCCCGAGCAGCCGCTGGTGGTCGATTCCGGAACTTGGGTGGAAATGAGCGCCGCGGAGATGACGGCCCAGGCCGTGGCCCAACTCAAGCTCGGCGCGGGCGAACGATTTCAGATTCGCGCCGAAATCGGCCGCAAGTGGCTCATCGACTCCGTGGAGTCCGACGCCGACAACGTGTCGGATTGGTCGATCACGCCCCAGCCCGACCATTCCCAAGAACTGCTGGTGCGGCTCAAACACGCCGTTTCTCCGCGGCGCAATGTCACGCTCAATCTGCGCGGGCACCGGGCCACGACCATCGGCGAAAAGCTCTCGGGCGTCGAGTTGCTCATGGCGCGTTTCCGCGGAACCGATGGCCTGCAGCTCCTCACGGTGCATGCTCCCGAAAACTACGATTTACACGCCTTGCATGGCGATGAAGTCAATCAGCGCGAGTCGGCCAAGATCGAGCAGGCCCAGTTGCGACTGTTTCCCGCCGAGCCGGTCGGGCCGGTCTATGTGGTCGATGAATCGCTGGGCCGGATGCAAGTCTGGATGATGGGACGCCGGCCGACCTACAGCGCCGAGATCGCGATCGAAGCGACGGTCGAGGACAAACTGCTGCGCGAGAGCTTTCGCTTTCGTTGCGAGCCCCATGAATCGCGCGTCGATCGGGTGCTGGTCCATTTTTCGCAAGGCCGCAAGCAAGCGCCGCATTGGTCGCTGGCCGGCGCCGAGGGACAAGTCACCGCCCACCGGTTGAGCGACGCGCAAGATCCGCTTCGCCAAGCGGGTGGAGAGACCTGGGAAGTGGTGTTTCGAGCTCCGCAGCCGGGACCTTTCGAATTGCGGGCCGTGCGATCATCGCCGGCGTCGAACAGTCTCACGCTCGCGCTCGCCTCGATGCCCGAAGCCACGAGCCAGCAAGGCTCGATTTCGATTCGCGCGCTCGGCGACGCGGGCCTGGCGATTCACAATCGACGCCTCAAGCCGATTCCGCCGGAGCTCTTGCCCGATGATCGGTTGCAAACCGCTCGCGGCTCGTTTCGCTATGAACCCTCGCGCGACGCGATGATCGCCGAGCCGGCGCTCGCGATTACCCTAACCTCGGTGCGCAGCGACTCGCCGGAGCGTGGGCCTGGAACTGTTCGCTCGATTCGCGCTATGGAGTCAACGGGCCGGCCAGCCATCTGGCGGTGCTCGATGTGCAGTCGGCCGGGCGTCGCGGCGTGCGTTGCGATCTGCCGCCCGGCGCCATGCTGGAAAGCGCTTGGATCGACGAGCGCCAAGCGCCACCAGCGCCATCGAGGACGGCGCCGGGTTGCGGCTCGAATTGCCGGCCGGCAAGGCGTTTGTCACGATCGCGCTGTTGTATTCGACGCTCGACTCGCTGCCGCTGGTGACCGGCGCCGTCGCCGCGCCGCTACCGACCTTCGATATTCCGGTGCTCGACCAACACTGGGTGGCGTGGACTCCGCCCGGCTATGCGCTCCTGGAGAGCGACACGCCTTGGCAAGGCGACTCCGCGCCGAGCCTCACCTGGAGCCAGCGGCTCTTCGGTCCACTGGGGCGAAGCGAGCGCGAAGGATGGTTCGACCCTCTGGCGACCGACTCCTGGCGAGGCTGGGTCGATCGGCTTGAGCCGGTCGCTACCCGGTCGGCGGCGACCGGTCGGCTCTCGACGGCCATCGCCGCCCTAGGCGCGATCGCCGCGGAAGCTCGCGAACCGATCACGTGGCGGCAATTGTTAGCGCGCTGGAAGGCGGCCGAACCCGGCTCCGGATGGACACTGCTTGTCGACGAACCCAGCATGGCGCTCCTGGGCGTGAGCCCCGACGACGCGGTGTCGACGGGCGCCGCGAGCGCGCGGCCGGCCGGAAGCGAGGTCCGTGAATTGGCTCGGGGCCGAGCGCTGCTCGAAGCCGCGAATTTGATGCTCCTCGTGCATGATGACCAGTTGTTGCTCACCACCACGGCCGGCGCGGCCCGGCGCCGCGAGCAGTGGCGCTTCCTCGAGGGTCTCGCGGATGCTGGCGTGGCCAGCGGATCGCTTGCCGATGAAATGAACGCCGCGGCGGCGGGGCGATCGCGAAGATTCATCAGTCTCGACGCTTGGAGCTTGATCGCGAAGCTGGATCGAACCCCGTGGGCGGTTCCCTCGGCGCTTCGCGAAGACCTGACCGGCTCGCGCGGCTGGAACGCTTGGAGCGTGCAGTGGTCGCGGCATCAAACGCCCGGCGTGCGGCTGGTGCGCACCGCGGCGATGCAACTATGCGGTTGGACTCTCTGTGTGTTGATCTTGGCCGGCGGCGCCATGCTGCGATTGGAGCGGGCGGCGCCCTGGATGGTAATGGCCGGCCTGATCGCGGCGCTGGCGATGATCGTGCCGGCCGCTTGGACTTTGATCTTGGCGCCCTCGCTGCTGGCGGTGTTGGCTTATCTGGCGCTGCTATTCACCGGAAGGCTTGCCCTGCTTTTGGCGCCCGCCGGCTCGATCGGCGCCGTGGCCGAGGATCTTCGGCCGCAATGGATCGCCGGAGCCGCGCTGGTGCTCGCGGCCGGAATCTGGGGCGCTCGCGCGTGGGCGGCGGAAAATGCGAACCCGCGCGGCGACGCGGCGGCCCGGGGCGAACCGGCGTCCGGCGGTGAATCGTCGAAAAACACGGGCGAGAGCGCGAAGCCGGCTTCAAGAGCCACGCCGACCTATACCGTGTTCGTGCCGGTCGACGATTCGGGTCAGCTCGCCTCGGGCAAGTATTATTCGATTCCCGAACGGCTCTACGCCGAGATGTACGCCGCCGCCGACGCGGCGTCGAACCGGCCGGGCGCTTGGCTGCTCGCGGGGGCCGACTATCGCGGCGTGCTCGCGCGCGACGCCGCCCAGCGCCGCGTGGCGCTCAACGAGCTCAAGGGTTTATTCGATCTACACGTGTTCGAGCCCAACGCCACGATTCGCCTGACGATCGATCGAGAGAGCGCCGCGTTTGGCGAGGGCGGCGTGCGCGTCGATGGCGAGCCCACTCCGGTCGAGTGGGACGCCGCGCATGGGGCCCTCTGTTTCCAGATCACCGATCCCGGGCAATACCGCGTGGAAATCAACTTGCTGCCGAGCGTTGCTCGCGCCGGTGGAGTCGAGCTGGCGATCCCGCCTCTGGCGCTGGCCGAGTTCGAGCTGACGGCCCCGGTCGATGCCCCGACCATTGAGGTTTCGAGTGCGCGGGGCGAAGTCACTTTTTCGCGCGAGCAGGGCATGATGTCGGGCCACTTGGGACCTACCGCGCGCTTCGCCGCCCGATGGCAGGAAGCCACGGGGGCCGATGGCGCGGCGAACAATGTCGAGGCCGAGGAACTGTGCTGGTTGCATGTGCGCCCCGGCGCGCTCACGCTCGATGTCCGGCTACGACTGCGCGTGAACGAAGGCCGCGTGCGCCAGGTGCGACTGATGGCCGATCCGCGGTTGCGGCTGCTGCCAGGCAGCGCCGAGTCGCCGATCGTGGCCGAGTCGCATGTCCTGCCGGGCGATCCGCAAGTGATCGATCTCGAACTGGCCCGGCCTTTGGCGGACGGCGCGACGATCGACCTACGCTTCGTGCTCGCCGGAGCCTCGGGTATCGGCAACATTCGTCTGCCGCGATTGGAAGTGAGCGACGCGCGCACGACGCGACGTTGGATGGCGGTGTCGATCGATCCGTCGCTGGTGTGCGAGGAGCAGCCTGCCGCCGAGGCGAAGCCGCTGGCGGTGCCGGATTTCGCCACGGCCTGGGGCCCGAGCGATTCGCGGCCGAGCGCCGCCTACAGCCTGCCCCGCTCCGAGGCGCCGCTGATGCTCTCGACGCGACCGCGCGAACTGCGACCGCTGGTGGAGCAAACGCTTTCGCTCGGCATCGCGCAAGGACGCATCACGGCGCTGTTGGAAGTGTCCTCGCAATCGCTCACCGCTTCGAGTTTTCAGCTTTCGCTCGAGGGACCGCGCGGATTGCGGGTCGAGCGGGTGGCGCTTTTCGAGGATGGACTTCAGCGCGTGGCCCGTTGGTCGCAAGACGGCTCGGGTCGCATCACGATTTTTCTGAACAGCCAACTTTCGGCGCGCAGCAACTGGAGCTGCGGGGCACGATGCCGGCGCCGGCCGATGGAGTGATTCCGATGCCTTATCTGCGGCTACCGGCGGCCGATGTGAAGAAGAGCCGCGTGTGCGTGTACCGTGGCCCGGGAGAACTGGTGTCGCTGAGAAATCTGCGCGATCTGACGCTGGAGAGCGACGATGTGGCGCCCCGAACGCCGAGTTCGGCAGTCCCGTGGGTTCTTATTTGCGCATGGCCGGGCGCCGGCGGCGGCGCTCGAGTTGCATCCGAATCTGCCGAAGACGCGGGGAACGTTGGTCACGTTCGTGCAGCGCGAAAACGAGGCCTGGATGGCGGAAGCCGATCTGGTGCTCGATGTGTCGCGTGGACTCATGGACACGATTCGCCTGGATATTCCGCCCCAGTGGAGCGAGCCGTTTCAACTCGATCCGCCGCTGCCGCATGAAGTAGCGCCCCTGCCCGGCGAAAAACGCCGCCAACTGCGCATCCATCCCGCGGCGGCGATCAAGGATCACTTCAAGCTCCGCGTCCGCGGGCGCCTGACGAGCGGCGTCGACCGCTTGCGCGCGCCGGATATTACCGCGCCCGGGATCGGACATTTGGATCGCTATATCGTATTGCCCACGCAGTTGGAACTGCAGCAGGTCGAATGGGACACGGTCGGCCTGCGCGGAGCCGAACTCCCCAGCGAATTCGCCGGACGGCTGCCGGCGCTCGACGCCGTGGCGGCCTATCAGGTGTTGGGCGAGGGATTTCAGGCCGCGCTCAAATCCGTCGAGCGCATGGCCGGCTCGCCGCTGGTGCGCTTGGCCGACATCCGCGCGGCCTGGCAGACCGATGGCCAATGCCACGGCGTGGCGGCGTTTGATATCGAGCCCTCGGGCGTGGGCGGCTGTTTGTTCGAAGCGCCCGCGCATTCGCAACTGCTCAGCGCCAGCGTGGGCGGCATTCCCGCGCCGCTCGAGCCGGCGTCGGCCAATCAGTGGCGGCTTGCCTTTATCTCGCGCCAGTTGCCGCAGCGAGTGGAAGTCGTGTTTCGGGGAACGATTTCCGGTTCGGTCGAAACCGGCGCCGTTCGGATCGAAGCGCCCAAGATCATGGACCTGCCGGTCGAGCGCACGCTGTGGACCATTCATGCCCCCGCGCCGCTTGGCCCCGCGCGTATTCTCGGCGGCCCCGCCGCGCAGAACGTGGCCCAAGCCGAACTCTGGCGCATGAAAAGCGCCGCCGCGCTGCTCGATGTCGCTCCTGAAGTCGCCGCCGATCAACGGGCCGATGAAATTGCGATCTGGTATCCGCGCTGGCAAGATCGGCTCCAACAATCCGGCGAACGCATCCATCAGGAACAAATTCGCGCCGGCGCCCGAAAAGCAATCGATCAAGAGGCCGAGGCGCGGGCGATCGAACGCGAACAAGCAAGCATCGCCGAACGCCTGGGCGCCGCGCCCGCGACGAGACGCGCCGAACCCGATATCACCAGCGATCCAGCCGAACTCATCGCCGCGATGCATGTCGCCGATGTGCCCACGATCTTCGCCGTCGCCGGGCCGCGACCCTCGGGCAGCGCGAACTTGCAGTACGCCGTCTCGGCGCATGATGGCAGTCTAAGAGCACTGGCCGCGCTGGCGCTGGCCGGGGCCGGGTTCGCCGGCATGTGGCTCATGGCGCGGGTTCACTGGCGCACGATCTCGGTCGCCTCGGGCCTCATGGCCATCGGGTTGCTCTGGTGGCTCATGCTATATCCCAGCGTGTTGGGAATGACGATTTTCGTCGCGGGCGGAATATGGCGAGCGGCAAAGTGGTGGCGAGAGCGGCGCCAACTTGCCGCCGAAGATTGATCCCTTGGCCGAGCTCGCCTCATGACGACGCCTCCTCCCTCGCGCGAGCCGCTCGCGACTCTCGATATCGAGCGGCCCCGGGAACTGGCCGCGTATCTGCGCGATCGGCCAAGCCACCGATGAGCTTGAGCTCCGCTCGCGCCCGCTCGCGGGTGGCGTTTCCGGTCGCACGGTGCTGGTCGAATGGCCCTGCGGCCGGCGCCTAGTGCTCAAGCAGGCGCTCTCCCGACTCCGCACGCAAGCGGAATGGCGCTGCGACCCGGCCCGTATCCATCGCGAAGCGCTCGCCACGAAGTGGCTGACGGAGTTGCTGCCGGCCGGCGCCGTGAGCCCCGTGGTGTTCGAAGATCGGCCGCGATATTTGCTCGCGCTGGAATTCGTGCCGCTGCCGCATGAGAATTGGAAAGCAATGCTCTTGAGCCGGGCGCCCGAGGACGCGCATTGCGAGCAGTTTGGCGGTTTGTTGGGCACGATGCACCGCGAAGCCTATCTGGCCCGCGCGCGAATGCCGGCCGAATTGGGCGACATCTCGTTTTTCGACGCCCTCCGGCTCGAGCCGTATTATCTGTTTGTCGCCGAACGACTTCCGGCGGCAGCCGACTTTTTGCGCGAACTGGTCGACACGACGCGCCGTCGCCGCGACACGCTCGCGCACGGCGACTATAGCCCCAAGAATGTGCTGGTTCGCCAGAGCCAGCTGGTGTTGCTGGACCATGAAGTGGCGCACTGGGGCGACGCTGGATTCGATGTGGGGTTCGCCATGGCGCATTTGCTCGGCAAGGCGCACCATCTGGCCACGCGCCGCGCCGCGCTGGCTCGCGCCGTCGGGCATTTTTTGGCGAAGTTATCGCCACGCGCTGGGCCAAGTGGCCTGGGACACGGATCTCGAACAACGGGCCGTGGCGCATGCGCTCGGCTGCTTGCTCGCGCGCGTGGCGGGTCGCTCGCCGCTAGAATATCTCACCGCCGAGGAGCGAGTTCGTCAGCGGCAGGCGACGCTCCAGTTGATCGCCGGGCCAAGGCTCGGAATGATCGATCTGATTGCGACCTTTCTTCGTAAACTTCCCGATAGCCCGACATCATGACACCGATTCGTCGTCTTCATGGTTTTGAGATTCTCGACAGTCGCGGCTGGCCGACGGTGCGCGCCACCTGCGAGCTCGCCAGCGGCGCGATGGGCTCGGCCTCGGTGCCCAGTGGAGCATCGACCGGCGGCGCCGAAGCCGTGGAGCTGCGCGACGGCGACCCGGCGCGCTACGCCGGCCGCGGATGCCGCCGCGCCGCGGCGCACATCGGCCACGAACTTTCGCACGCGCTCGCCGGACGCGCCGATCTCGACAGTCAATTCGCCCTCGACCGCGCCTTGATCGAGCTCGATGGAACCGCCGATAAGTCGAAGCTTGGCGCCAACGCGCTCCTGGCCACCTCGCTCGCCTTTGCCCGCGCTCTGCGCGGCCGAAGCGGAAACGCCGCTCTATGCCTATTTCGCGTCGCTCGCGGGACAGCCGATCCGTCGCATGCCCACGATGACGATCAATCTCTTCAGCGGCGGTGCGCACGCCGGCTGGCAAGCGCCAATTCAAGACGTGCTCATCGTGCCGCGCGCCGCCACGATCGACGAGGGCCTCGTCATGGCCCGGGCCGTGTATCTCGAAGCGGTGCATTTGATTCGCCGCAAATATGATATGCGCTGGCTCACGGCCGACGAAGGCGGGCTCGCGCCGCCGGTCGCCGATCCCGAGCGACTATTTGCCGACGCCGTCGAGTGCATTCGCTCCGCGGGTTTCGTGCCCGGAACCGATGTCTCGCTGGCGGTCGACGTGGCGTCGAGCCAGTTTTATCGCGACGGGCATTACCATCTGGCCGGAGAGCCGATCACGTCGGAAGTCATGATCGCGCGGATTGTCGACTGGGTGGCGCGGTATCCGATCGCCAGCATCGAAGATGGCTTGGCCGAAGACGATTGGGCGAACTGGCCCGAATTGAACCGGGCTCTCGCCGGACGCGCCGCGGTGCTGGGCGATGACTTGCTGTGTACGAATCCAGGGCGAATTCGCCGGGCGATCGACTCCGGCGCCTGCAATTCGCTCTTGCTCAAGGTGAATCAAATCGGCACGTTGAGCGAAGCGCTCGAAGCGCTCCGCGCCGTGCGCGGCGCGGGCTGGAGCGTCACGGCTTCGGTGCGCAGCGGTGACACGGAAGATGATTGGTTCGCCGACTTGGCCGTGGGCTGGTCGGCCGACTTCACGAAAGCCGGCTCGCTGACCCGCTCGGAACGCTTGTCGAAATACAACCGCCTGCTCTCGATCGAAGCGGAACTGGCCGAGCAGGCGACTCCGGGCCGCAATTGATTCTTGGCGTTCGGCAATGAATGCGAACGCCGGAGCCCCGCGAATGGCTTCACGGCCGTCGCACCACGGGCGACCCGACTCCTAACTATTGGAAGAAGCCAAGGCGAAAAAAGCGCCCCGACGACGCCGAGGCCAAGCGAGCGCAAAATCAACGCATTCAAAAGCAGACTGAAAATAAAAACGGCGCAAACTAAAAGCCGTCATCGAGTTACGATGACGGCTTCGCGCTGAGCGGAGGGCACGGGAGTCGAACCCGCAACCGGTTTCCCGGCACGACATTTCCAGTGTCGCCGCTAGCCATTCGCTTACCCTCCAGCGGACTCTTGTTCCACGCCGCCCGCCCGACGCGATTGCACTCGAGTCGGCGGCGTTGTTCGTCGGCCTGCTTCGGCCTTCTTCCTCGGGCCGCTAGCTCAAGCTTAGATGCGGCGGGGGCTCGTCGCAAGTCGTCCCCGGCCGCGGCGCCGGCGAAGAATCGCAATCGAACGAAAACCGATCCTCCGAAAGCCTGCCTGGGGCCGCCGCCAGCGGCGCCAGGCGCCGATCGGTCTACCCGGCGATAGCACAACTCGCTACACTTCGCGGCCCGAATGGCTAGTTCCCAGCAACCGTGGAGACTTTTCATGACGAGTCCCCAGCAGAATTCGCTTCCGCCCGCCCGGCGGCTCACGGTGGCGATCGTCGCGCGCCATGCCGACGAGCATTTGGCGGCGACCCTCGAGAGCGTCGCGGGACTGGCCGACGAGATTTTAATTCTCGACGCCGGGGCCAATCGCGGGGTCTCGGCCCTCGCCGAGCGATTTGGCGCCGTGGTCTTCAGCGGCGCTTGGACCGATGATTTCTCGGCGGCTTACAACCATCTTGCCGGCCAAGCCACGGGCCACTGGGTCTTGTGGCTCGAGCCGGGCGAGCGACTCGCGGCCGAAGATTGCGAACCGCTGCGGCTGTTCTTGCGGCAGCCGGCGAACTTCGATAAAGCCTACACCCTGCTGGTGATCGCGCCGGCGGCGCCGGGCCAGATTTCGCGCGAACAGGTGGCGCAAATCCGCCTCGCGCCCAATCGCTCCTCCACGCGTCATGTCGGCCGAGCGCGGCCCTCGATGCGAGCCTCGCTCGAAGCGGCGAACATTCCCATCGAAATGCTGCCGTGGCGCATTATTCGCGGCGAATCAGACAGCGCTCAGGCCGAGATCGAGCGCGCCCGTCGCGAGCTGCGGCTAATCGATCTCGAGATTTCCGATGTCGGCGCGCGGCGCATTTGCTCGTGGCGCGGGCCGAAGCCCTGGCTCGCTTGGGCGATCACGGCGCCATGGCCCTGTTTGCCGAGGCGTGTCACGCGGCCGAGCGCGGTTCGACCGCTCAGCGCGAAGCCTACTATGGCTTGCTTACCGCGCTGGGCGACGACGCCTCGGCCCGCGAGACGCTCACCAAAATCTGCCTCGAAGCGCTCGCCATTTTTCCGCTCGACGCCCAATTGCTCTGCGCCGTGGGCGGTTATATGCAATCGCAAAACAGGCTCGATTTGGCCGAATCGGCGTGCGCCACCGCATTTCAACATGGACGCATCGATCCTTTGGCGTGGCATGTGACCGACATCCATGAGATCGCCGCGGTGTGCCTCGCGGTGTCGCTCGAACAACAAGATCGCGACCACGAAGCGCGAACATGGCTTGAGCGGGCACTCGAGCGGTTTCCGAAATCAACACGCGTGCGGCGCCACCTGATCGAGCTTTGCATTAAACACGATGATCGCCAGCGGGCACTCGAAGAAGCCGATCACTTGCCCGGCGATGCGACGCAACGAGAATCATTGCGCACCGCCTTGCGCCGCGCCTGATTAGCGGCGCGACACGAATGGGCCGAAGCGATCCGCTTCTTGCAAGCGGCTTACGAAGACGGCTGCCGCGATGCATTTTGCTTTCGCTGGCTTGCCGAAGCACTGCTCACCACCGGCCGCGACATCGAAGCCGCGGAAGTGGTGCATGAATGGCAGACGCTCGAGCCCGAGAGTCAGGCGGCACGATACTTTCGGGCAGCAGTCGAGGGCGCTCCGAAGCCGGCCGCGGCGGCGATCGACGTGGGTCCGCCACTGGCGCTGAACCTGCCGGTTTCGGCCTGAAAAGTCGCCATGCGTCGACGAACTTCGTTCGCCGATCAGGTCGCTCAAGCTAGTGCTTTGTCACGGCTGAAATGATAGGTAACCCCGTGTGCCATGCCCACGCCCAGCGTGGGCATGTTTCGAGCGCCACGCGGAGTCCTCATGCCCACGCAGGGCCGTGGGCATGGCGCCACCGAACCAATCCAACCCGTCATTTCAATTGTGACAATCCACTAGTGAGCATCGCGACGAACCACGCGGCGGCCGGAAATCCAAGTTTCCATCGCCGGCAGATCCGAATCGAAGAGCAGCGCATGCGGATCGCTTGCTTCGCCGTGAGCAAGGGGAATCACGCACAAGTCCGCCCGCTTGCCGACCTCGAGCGAACCGGTCTCGCGATCGTGTCCCAGGGCGCGGGCGCCAGCCAAGGCGCCGAGCTCAAGAATCGTGGCCGGCGACACATTCCCATGGCGCCCGGCAATGAACCTCAGCTCGCCGAGAAGGCTCAAGTCCGGATTCGATGCCCGACTATCGGTGCCCAGGGCCACTCGCACGCCCCGGGCCAACATCTCGGCCAGTGGATAAGACGCGTGGCCAAAGTAGTCGTGCGTGCGCGGGCAATACACCACGCTCATGGTCTCGGCTCGTTCGGCGAGGAACTGCTGTTCGTCGGTCGCGAGGTAATTTCCATGCACGACAAGCGCGCGAGGCGCTCGCACAGCGCCGCGAGGATTTGCGCCACGCCGCGACCGCCGAAAAGCTCGTGCCGCCATGCGCCGCGCGCTTCGAGCAGCCGCGCCATGGGGCCGCCTCCCGTGGCCAAGAGCTCCAACTCTTCGCGTGACTCCGCCAGAATGCATTGCCACCGGCGCGCGATGCCGCGCGGCCAGCGACACCGCGGTGGCAAGCAGATTCGGATGCACGGTGTAAGGGGCATGGGGACTGAGCCCAGGCTCGACGAAGGTCGCCGCGGCGCCGAGATGCTCCTTCGCGATACCGAGGGCCGCGGTCGCGCGCTCCTCGGATAAACCGATCAACTCGCGAAACATCACGATGGGCATCGGCGGCCGCGAGAGCGTCGCCGGCCAAGGGTTCGTGGCGATTTCGCCCAGCATGGTCACGCCGGCGGCCGCCGATTCTTCGAGCCCGCGCCCGATTGCCGCGGCGACATCGGCCTCGCGTCCTCGCGCACTGAGCACCTCGGCCAGCCACTCGGGCAGAGCCATGCAAGGCGAACCGAGCGGACTCGAGAGCGAGCTGAATTCGAGATGCGTGTGGGCATTGACGAGCCCGGGCACAATCGCCACGTCGCCAAGATCGAGCGATGGCGGCGAATGAGTCGATCGCGGACCAATCGCCGCGATTCGCCCGGCGGCGATGCTCACCACGCCATCGTGGATCGGCGGTCCCGCGATGGGAAACAGATAGCGCGCCCTTAGAGAAAACGGCGCTGATGGCGAGGCGTGCTCCATCTCGGCAGGGTCTTCGTAACGTGGGGTGCTTATTCCAAATGGCGATTATTCCGATTCGCTCCACACGCGGACTTCGCCCGAATCTTCGACGATCACATGGAGCACATTGGGATGGCAACAGACCGGGCAATCCTCGATATAGGTCTGCTCGGCGCCGGCCGAAAGATCAATCGGCACGACGATCTCCTCGCCGCACGAATCGCAGACATAGGAAGCATCGTCGCGCATCGGTTGCTCGCGGGCCAGCCGTCAACGAGGAAAATATCGATCATGGGTCGCATGTCGGCGCCGGGACAGACAGCAGCCCGACGCCGGAAGCGTCTTTGCGATCTAATGTAACGATCCGGGTCGAACGCGGTCAAAGCAAATCGCGAAGTCCACGGCACATTCACGACGACACTCGCAAGCTCGCTCAATGTGAAGCATTTCGCGCGGCCGGCGCTCGAAAGTGGCCTAGCCAACGCGGAGCGCGCCGGGGATGATAGACCGTCGATGGGCGAAGCGCCGCTGGCGACCCACTTTGCCCCGCGAATTGCTTTCGACGGAGACCGTGCGACATGTCGCGAACCCTGCCTTCCAGCCACCGGCATTCCGGTCAAGCGTCAGCCAGAACAAACATCTCGTTCGCTGGGTCGAGAAAATGGCCGAGCTCACTCGGCCCGAGGCCATCCACTGGGTCGATGGCTCGCAAGAGGAATACGATGGCCTGTGCGAGGCCATGGTCGCCAGCGGCACGATGATTCGGCTCGACGCCGAGCGCTGGCCCGGCTGCTTTCTGGTGCGGAGCGATCCGTCGGACGTGGCGCGGGTCGAAGATCGCACTTTCATTTGCTCGCTTTCGGAAGATGGCGCCGGCCCGACCAACAATTGGGAAAACCCCTATCAAATGCGACGCACGCTCAAGCGGCTGTTCGACGGCTGCATGCGCGGGCGGACGATGTATGTGCTCGCTTACAGCATGGGCCCCGTCGGCTCGCCGATGTCGCAAATCGGCGTGCAGCTCACCGACTCGCCCTATGTCGTGGCCAGCATGCGCATCATGGCCCGGATCGGCGCGGCCGTGTTTCGCGAGATCGATAAAGACGAGAAGCGCGTGGTGCCGTGCATGCACAGTGTCGGGGCGCCGCTCGCGCCGGGCGAGGTCGATAAGCCGTGGCCCTCGAATTCGACGAAATACATCGTCCACTTTCCCGAAACGCGCGAAATCTGGAGCTATGGTTCGGGCTATGGCGGCAACGCGCTGCTGGGCAAAAAATGCTTCGCCCTCCGCATCGCCTCGGCGATCGCCCGCGACGAAGGCTGGATGGCCGAGCACATGCTGATCGTGGGCATCGAGAACCCGCAGGGTGAAAAGACCTATCTCGCCGCCGCGTTTCCCAGTTCCTGCGGCAAGACAAATCTCGCGATGCTGATTCCGCCGGCGGGGTTCGAGGGCTGGAAGGTGTGGACCGCCGGCGACGATATCGCCTGGATCAAGCCCGACGAAAACGGGCGGCTCAGGGCCATCAATCCCGAGGCCGGTTTCTTTGGCGTGGCGCCGGGCACATCGAAGAAAACGAATCCGAACGCGATGGCGGCCCTCTCGAAGAACACGATCTTCACGAATGTGGCGCTCACTCCCGACGGCGGCCCTTGGTGGGAAGGCATGACCGACGAGCCGCCGGCCGAATGCATCGACTGGCAAGGCCGGAAGTGGACGCCCGAGATCGCCAAGCAAACCGGCGCGAAAGCCGCGCATCCGAATGCCCGCTTCACGGCCCCGGCCCGCCAATGCCCGACGATCGACCCCGATTGGGAAGACCCCCATGGAGTGCCACTGGGCGCGATCGTGTTTGGCGGTCGGCGGGCGAGCACGATTCCGCTCGTGTATCAAGCCTTCAACTGGAGTTCGGGCGTGTACGCCGGCGCCACGATGGGCTCGGAAATGACCGCCGCCGCGGCCGGCGCGATTGGCAAAGTGCGCCGCGATCCCATGGCGATGCTTCCCTTTTGCGGCTACCACATGGGCGACTATTTCCGCCACTGGATTCGCATGCAGCGCAAGCTCACGGTCACGCCGCGAATCTTTCATGTGAACTGGTTTCGCAAAGATGACGAAGGCCGCTTTCTCTGGCCGGGCTTCAGCGAAAATATGCGCGTGCTGAAGTGGATCGTCGACCGAGTGCGCGGGCGAGCCCAGGGACAAGAAACGCCCATCGGCTGGACACCCTACTACGAAGACATCGAATGGCGCGGCCTCGACTTCTCGCGCGAGCGGTTCGACGCGCTGCAATGCATCGATCGCGCCGCTTGGCGCTCCGAGGTGATCCAACACGAAGAGCTGTTCATCGATCTACACGACCACCTGCCGCCCGAGATGATCTACGAACGCGAACTGCTGATTTGTCGGCTCTAAGGCCGATGGGCCGGGGGGAGGGGATTTTAGCCACGGAAGGACACGGAAGAAGAAGGCAGAAAAAGGAAGAAGTAGGAAGAAGAAGGGCGAATGACGCGGGTCTTTCTTTGTCGCTATTTCCGTGTTTCGTCCGTGTTCTTCAGTGGCCGCGTCTCCGCCGGTCGGCCGCCTCTTAGGTCGAAGCATTTCAGCGTGTCGGTGTCGCGGGCGTGGAAAAAGCCGTCGGAGAGGGCGGCGAGCGGTTGGGTCGTGCCTTCGAGTATCTTGGCTCTCGCCAGTTCCCGATAGGCGTCGGGCCGCGGGTCGATCAGCACCAGGGTTCCATCGGTCTTGAGGGCCAGCAGCTTGCCATCGGCCAGGAGCAAAGTGGCCGTGCCGAAATCTTCTTGCGTCCAAAGCACGCGTTTGGCGAGGGGGTCGACGGCCCGCAGCCGCGCGACGCCCGCGTCTTGTCGGCCATCGATGCCGTAGAGCACGCCTTGATAGGCTACCGGCGTGACGAACTGGCTGCTCAGCACATCGTCGGCCGACCATGCCACCTCGGCCTCATCGCCAGTGAGCTTCAGCAGCCGTGCACCACGCCATAGTTGGCTGTAATGAACAGATGGTCGCCGAGCAGCACCGGATTGGCGGCATTTACCGTCGGGCCGCGAGCGCCAAACGGAATGCGGAACCCCAGCTCGCCCGTGGCCGGATCGAGCGAGAGCACATGGAACCGGGTAATGAAGATCGCCCGCCGGCGGCCATCGAATTTGGCGGCGATGGGCGATGAATAGCTGGCGGCTTCGTCGGTCTTTTGCCAAAGCGTGGCGCCATCGGCCAGGGCAAGCGCCACGATCCCGGCGCCGCGCGGACCGCCGACATTCACCAGCACCCGGCCATCGATCACGATCGGCGTGCTGCCGAAACCGAAATATCCGGGCGGCGCCGAAAGCTCGGCGCCCAAGCGCCGTGTCCAGCGCACCGCGCCGGTGGCGAGGGCCAAACAGCGCATATCGCCCTCGGCGCTAAAGAGAATCAGGGAATCGCCCGTCGCCAGCGGCGTGGCGCGAGGGCCATCGTCGGGCGCGATGTTGCTGGTATAGGAAGTGGGAAACGAGGATTGCCATAGTTGCGCGCCCGTCGCGGAGTCGAACGCGTCGGCGCAGCGTTTGCTCGCCTTGGCGATGATACACGATGAGCCGGCTTCGGACACGCAGTGCCCGGGTCGTCGACGCGAGTCACGATCGGTCCAGCGTAGCCGGCGCCGACTTTCACTTGCCACATAAGCTTCGGCCCGTCGGGCGACCAATGGTCGGCAAGTTTTTCGTTCCGCGCAACGCCATCGCGATTCGGGCCAAGAATCTGCGGCCACTCGCCGGCCGAAGCCGTGTCGCCCAAGCGGCAGGCCATTGCGAACACTACGGCGAACACAAGGGCAAGCAATGCAAGGCCGCGGGCAACGACGAGCGACATGGCGCCTGTTCCTGATCGCAGGGGTGAAAAATCCAACGCCGCGAGTGGCCGACTCCCGGTCGCGGCCCGGTTGTCCTTTTTTGGCCACGAGGGCACAATACTTCTCGGCAAAACTTCGCGGCATGCATTTTAGCGACTTTTCTTCGGCCGGCATTGGGTCGCCGGACTCGAATCTCGATTTCCTGGGAGGAGCCTCGTGGCCCGCTGGTTTCGATTCTACGGCAAAAAGCGCGGTCATCGCCGCACCGGATCGCAACGGCTCGGCAGCCTGGGCGAGGCGCTGTTCTTCACCGTGTTTCTCACGGCGGGCGGCGTGTTCTTCGGAATCATGTTCGGCAACCTCGTGATTCCCGAGTGGCGCGCCAATCGCCAATTCGCCGAGACCCAATGCACGATCGATCGCGTGACGCTCGGCGAAGTGGTTGACGCCGATGGCGAAATATCGTTCTTGCCCGAGGTCGCGATTCATTATCAAGTCGATGGTCAGCGGTTCGACGCCGTGACTTACGATGTGCGCCGCGACCCGATCAGCAGCCACGAAGCGGCGCTCGCGGCCTTGGCCCCGTTCATGGTCGGCGAGAAGCGGCCCTGTTGGTACGACCCGATCGATCCGCGGCAATCGGTGCGTGGTGCGCGGTTACAGCGGATTTTTGTATCTGCTGCTGCTCATTCCATTTTGTTTCATCATCATCGGCGGCGGCGGGCTGGCCTACACGCTGCTTCGCTGGGGCTCATCGGCCGAGCGGCGGGCCGCGCTCCGGCAAAAAGCGGCGAACCTCGAATTCTTCGAAAAAGCCGCCGAAGGCACGCAAGGCTTTCCCAACGTGCCCACCGACGCCAACTTCACCAATAGCCCCGGCACCGCGCTCGCCTACCGGCTGCCCGTGGCGGCGGCCGCCGAGTCGGGCCCTTCGCCGCGCTGGCGGCCTGTCTGGTGTGGAATGGGCTCACGCTCATGTTTCTCGTAATGGTGGTGCGCGGCCACGTGACCGGCGCGCCCAACTGGGGGCTCACCGTGTTCGTCGTGCCGTTTGTCGTGATCGGCATCGGGCTCATCGTGTATCTGGTGCGGCAACTGCTGCGCACGACCGGCGTGGGGCCAACCCGCGTCGAAATCTCGGATCATCCGCTCGCGCCCTGCGCGCAATACGAGATTCTCATTTCGCAAGCCGGCCGGCTGTCGGTCAATCTGCTGGAAGTGTTGCTCTCGTGCCACGAGGTCGCGACCTATCGCCAAGGCACCGACACGCGCACCGAAGAGCGGCAAGTGTTCGCCGAGTCGGTGCTGCGCCGCGAACAGTTCGAGATTCTTCCCGGCACTCCATTCGAGAGTCGCTGCGCACTGCGCATTCCGATGGCGGCCATGCACTCGTTCAAGGCCGTTCACAACGAGGTGCAGTGGCGGCTGCGCGTGCGAGGCGCCGTGGCGGGTTGGCCCGACTTCGTCCGCGAGTTTCCCGTGATCGTCGCGCCCGCGCGGCGGGGAGCCGCGGCGCGATGATCGTTTCCGGCCCCCATCTCTCGCTGAACCACGACCGGCTCGACTACGCGCCGGGCGACACGCTTTCGGGCGTGTTCTCCGTGGGCGAGATCGATCTCGCGGAGCTGAGCGCCGTCGAGCTTTCGGTGCTCTGGCATACCGAGGGCAAGGGCGACGAGGACTTGGCCGTGCATTATTTTCGTCGCTGGGGGCCGAGGCTCCGAGCTGGTATGAATTAAAGTTGATGCAGCCTTTTGCCACCCGATTGCCGCCGAGCCCGCTGAGCTATGCGGGCGTGATCGTGAAAATCACGTGGTCGGTGCGGCTGCGACTGTGCATGCGCCGCGGCAAGGATGTGCTGCATGAGCTCGCCTTTCGCTTGGGCGCCGTTCCCCCGGCCGAGATCCAACCCCATGAATCCCACTGAAAAATCGATGTCGTCGGGCGCCGCGCGACGCCGCGCCGCAAGCGCTCTCGCGGGCGGGTGGAATCGCGCGCGCGATGCACAATCCCTTTGCCACGCGCTGGGTGCGGCCCGGCGCGATCGACTTCGAACTTCCACCGGGAATCACGCTCGATGAGTTGCTCGCCCGCTTTGCCCGACAAGGCCGGCGCGGAGCGATCGTGGGCCCTCATGGCAGCGGCAAGTCGACGCTCCTCGCGACGCTCGGGGCTCGACTCGCCGCCGAGGGACATCTCTTGGCCATGATCTCGCTCCGTGAAGGTAATCGTAGTTTGCCGCGGCCGGCAAAGCGCGAAATTCAGCGGCTCGTTTCCTCGGGACCGAAAGGGCCAAGCGAGCGGCGCGCGATCGTAATGGTCGATGGCCATGAGCAGTTGGGGCATTGGGCTCGCTGGCGATTGAACCGCCTTTGTCGACGGTCGGGCCTGGGTCTGCTGCTCACGTCGCATTGCCCGACTTCGACACCGGAACTCGTCGCCACCTCGCCTTCGGCCGAGCTTGTCGTCGCGCTCGCGGCCCGACTATTGGGCGCCGAGTGGAGCGAGCCGTACCGCGCTCGGGCCGAAGCGAGCTATGTCGCGCGGCGAGGCAATGTTCGCGAAGTGTTGTTCGACCTTTACGATCTTTACGAATCTCGCCGCGCCCGCGATGACGCCCGCGATCGCGTGCCCGAGATCGCTTGTCCAGGGCGCGAACGCAACCGATGTTGAGATCGCGAGCGCAAGCGAGCGCCGCGGCGGTTCCCAGCAGTTCCCGGCTTTCCCACGGAATAGCGACGTGCCAAATTCGATCGACGACGGCGCCTCCGGCTTTGCCCGGTTGGCCGAGCCCACGCGGCAAGGAACTCGCGCCACGGCGATCGGCATCGCGGTGAGCGTGTCCCTGGCGTTCGTGAAGATTCTCGCCGGCGTGGTGGGCAATGCCTACGCGCTGATCGCCGATGGCGTGGAATCGGTGCTCGATGTATTCAGCGCCGCGCTCGTCTGGGGCAGCCTGCGCATCGCCGCCTCGCCACCCAACGAACGCTATCCCTATGGCTACGGCCGGGCCGAATCGCTCGCCGGGCTCGTGGCGGCGATCACACTGCTGGCCACGGCCCTGGGAATCGCGATCCAAAGCGTGCGCGAGATTCTCGCGCCTCGCCATGCGCCGCGCCGTTCACGCTTGTCGTGCTCGTGGTGGTGATCGTGGCCAAGGAGGTATTGTTTCGCTGGCTGCTGCGGGCCGGGGATAGCATTGGCTCGAGCGCCGTGAAGAACGATGCGCTGCATCATCGCTCCGATGTGTTTACATCGCTGGCGGCGTTCGTCGGCATCTTGATCGCGCTCGTGAAAGGGCCCGGCTACGAAACAGCCGATGATTGGGCCGCGCTCGTGGCGTGTCTCGTGATTGCATTCAATGGAGCGCGCATGCTGCGAACCTCCCTGGCCGATTCGCTCGACGCCGCGCCGCCGAGCGAATACGAAGACCGTGTCCGCGGGCTCGCCTCCGAGGTCGAGGGCGTGGCGGAGATCGAAAAGTGCCGCGTGCGCAAAAGCGGGTTGGGCACCTTCGTCGAACTGCATGTGGTCGTCGATGGCGAGGCCTCGGTGCGCGAAGGGCATCGTATCGGCCACCGTGTCAAGGACGCCCTGCTGGCGGCCGACCTGGGCATTTTGGATGTGGCCGTGCATGTCGAGCCCTCGCTGGCGCCCGATAGCTCGGCGACATCGGCGTCTTGATCGCGCGCCGTGCTGACCGTGGCGGCCAGTTGTCCTAGTGCATTGTCACAATTGAAATGACGGGTTGGATTGGCTCCGTGGCGCCATGCCCACGGCCCTGCGTGGGCATGAGGACTCCGCGTGGCGCTCGAAACATGCCCACGCTGGGCGTGGGCATGGCGCCACGGGGTTACCTCTCATTTCAGCCGTGACAAAACTAGCGGCTTTGGCCCGCGCTTTGCTCCTTGTGCGCCACGGAAGCCCGACGGCGTCGGCCCGGCGGTCATCGACGACGCCGCCGGTCATAAGATGCTCCGACAACGCCGGCGCCGCTGGGCTGGGGCAACCACGATGTTGGCGTAATCGAGGTCCTGGGCCCGCGCGGCCGCGAATCCTAACCTAGACTTTCGAGTGCTCGTTGCAAGCCGGAGTCGGTCGGGTGGAAACTTTACTTGATCGGCGCTGCTTGCGCAGTCGGCGCCAGCGATGCTATTGGAACTTTTTACAAAGTGACCGCGAGCACAATCGGAATCATTGACAACCTAGGTTCAAAAGATTCAAACGGATTGAGGCGCCTTTTTCATTTGGAGAACGTCATCATGATCGGTCGCAACAAGAGTCCGTTCGCATTTGCCACGCTCAGCGCCGCGTTCCTCGCACTTTCAGGCGAAGGCGAATGCCGCGCGCAGCTTTGCAATATTTTCAGCCGCCCCGCGCCGCAAACCGCGGTGACCACATATCGCCCGCTCTACGCGCCGGCGCCGGTGATGGCGACGACGGTGAATTACATGCCCTATACCGCTTACCGCGCGGTCTACATGCCGACTCCGATCACGACATTGCAACCTGCGCCGGCCTGCAACGCATGTGGCGGCGCGACGACGGTGATGCGTCCGGTGGTCAGCTACGCGATGCGTCCGCAGCTCGTGCCATATACGACCTATCAACAGGTCGTGGCGACTCCGGTTGTCGCCGCGCCGGTGATGGCCGCGCCCGCCTGTGGTTGCGCCGCCGGCGCCCTGCGCTCGCCGCTGCTCCAATCGCGCCGGCTTACGCGCCGGCTTATGCGGCGCCGGGCCAGATTGGCTCCAGCGTTTCAAGTCTTTCGAGCGCGGCGAACATGGCCCCGGCATTGCCCGTTGGACAGCCGATACCGATGAGCCCCCAAACGATGCCGACGGGCTCCCAGCCGATGCCGACGGGCCCTGGCATGGCTCCGACGCCCGGACCGTCGACGACCTTCGCGTCGCCCAGCGCCGCGAGCGCGATTCCTTCATCGAATTATCCGCCGGCCATGAGCGCTCCGCCGGGAGCGAGCTATCCGCCCGGCGCGATCTATCGCGACATGACTCCGTATTCGGCGCCGAATGGCGCGGGCGTCAGCATTGGTGCGCCGCGCATCATCTCCCCGCCGAGCGACGCGGCATCGAGCCCGGCGCCGACTTCGCGCGTCGTGCCGCCAGGTCCCAGCCCGAGCCCGTCGCCGAAAACGACCTTTAAGAATCCGGCTCCGAGCGACGCGCCCGCGAACTCCTCGCAGCCTTCGTCCAATGGCCAAACCGAGCCGAGCACGCGCTGGACCGACCGCTTCGCGGTTCCCGGCGCCGACACCCAGAACAATGGTTCGAGCGGCGCTGATTCCAATGGCGCCAATACAGACTCCGGCGACAGCGGCTCGAGCGGCGGCAACGCGGTCAATCCACACGAAACGCATTTCCAGCAGCAGCGCTCGAGCGAGGGCGAAGATCGCATGGCGTCGCGAGCCCAGCGGCAGACGACGATCTATCGGCCCGTGGCGTCGAGCCCGATTGCGACTCCGGCGACGATTGTAGTGCTCGACGACAGCGTCTGGCGTCCCGCCGCGCGTCCGTAGCGCATGGCCGATTACCGCCCGAGTTGCTCGCGCGGCTCACTGGGCGACATAGATCCACGGATCGTCGACGACCCAGGGCGTCGACCAGCTTTGACCGTCGTCCTTGTTCATGATGTCGTAGAAGAACGTGCCGAAGTATTCGCACTTGTAGCTGTAGGGAAAGTACGAGGCGAGCAGGTCCTTCTGCGTGAGCTTTTCGACGCCGGCGTGGGCATAGAAATGCACCATGCCATCGGGCGTGAAACTCATGCCCAGCGTCCACCATCCGGGCTCGGTGATTCGCTTGCTTTGCATATCGTGGCCCAAGTGATTGCCACGCACGAACAGCATCGCCGAGGGCGCGTCTTTGTAACGAGCGTCGCTGCCCTTGGGCCAATAGTAAATGAATATCCCTGGCCAATAAGGCTCGATCTCGGTCTTGCCTGGGCGGAGGAACCTGCCGGGCGTGGTCTTCGTGGTGCGCACTCCGGCGCGGAAGCCGAAGGAATTGCCGGCCCGCTGCTCCCAGTCCTCGAACGGCGGCACGTACACGCGCGTGACCACGCTCGGCGTGACCGACACCGGAATCGAGCCCCCATATTCCGACCGCGGGTTGAACAGCAGGTCGTCTTGGCCCATGGTGTTGCTGGTGGCGTTGGGCACCATCGAATTCAAGGTGCGCATCAACATCGCGCCTTGGCTGCCAGGAATGCCGCCTTCAGGCGGAGGCACGCGCTTCACGAGGTCGGGCGTGCCGCGCTTTGCGCTTTCTTGCCAGCGATTGTTCGATGAAAAACCGCCCGGCATGCGAATCTGCTTGTCTTGCTCTTCGCTACTCTTGGGCAGATTGAGAGTGAACTTCCACTTGGTGTCCTCGAAGTCGTCGCCGCCTTGGGCCAAACGCCGCCCCGTGCCCGGAACCACCGGCGCCGCGAGCGCCAAGCCCGCCATCCAGAGACAGAATGCCGCGACGCAAACCGCGGCCAGTGGCGAGCCCGCCCTTCTGAAGCCCCCCGCCGCCTCGAAGCGAGTGGCCGCCCTGAAGCGCGTCGACAGCTCGCGAATCAACCCACGCTTGCTCTTCATCGCCATCACCGTTTCCGGGTCTTCTGAATCGGCGCGAAATTCCTCTTGTAATGGCAGTCGGCCGCGCGAGCCTGCTTGCTTGAATGGGATTCGCCCCCACCGCCAACGAGCGGCGGGCGCTCCTGCGCCAGCATTGGCGCCGCGGCATGCTTCATCGCCAGCGTCGCGCTTTGCCGCGGCATTCGCGAGCGATGCCCCGCGCGATCGCTTGATTGTCACCGATTGACCACGATTCGACCAGCGTTTGGCCGGGATTTTCCGGCCGCGCTGAACTCCCATGTTTCAACGAGCAGTTTTGCGGGTAAGAAAGTCCGCCACCAGCGGCGCGATGCGTTCGTGAGCGTCTTCCACGACATAATGGCCCGCGTCGGCGAGGCGATGGATTTGGGCATTCGGAAAAAAATCGGCGAAGCGTTCGAGGAAGTAGGGCGTGAAGCACCAATCGCGCATGCCCCAGATCAACATCCACGGTTTGGCGGCGAGCTCGGGCAGGCGTCGTTCGATGGTTTCGAGCGTGTTCCAGCTCTTGGCCGCGCGGCTCATGGGAATATCTTGCACGAATCGATAGATCGCCTCGCGATGCGACCAGGAGTCGTAGGGCGCGAGAAGCCCGGCCTTCACGGCGGGCGTCATGCGGTCTCGGTGTTCGACCGCCATCACGAGCGCTGCCCGGGCAAAGGCATTGAGTCCTTGCACGGCGAGCTTGCCCAAGAGCGGCGTGCGGCAGACGCGAATTCGCCAGGGAATGCGTCGCGAGCGAAAGGCCGCGGTGTTGAACAAGATGAATCTCGCGAAGCGCTGCTGGCGCTCGAGCGCCGCGCCCAATCCGATCGCCCCGCCCCAGTCATGCGCCATTAGCGTCACGGAGCGAAGATCGAGCGCGTCGATCAGTTGGCCGAGATTGGCCACATGCTGGGCCAAGCAGTAATTATATCCAGCGGGCTTGTCGCTTAGTCCGCAGCCGAGATGATCGACCACGACAAGCCGATAGCGATCCCTGAGGGCCAGGATCAGATTTCGCCAGTAGAACGACCAAGTGGGGTTTCCATGCACGAGGAGCAGTGTCTCGCCCCGGCCCTCGTCGAGATAATGGTAACGATGGCCATCGATCGTGGCATAGCGCGACTCGAAAGGATAAAGCGACCGCCAAGCGGCGTCGGAAGGCTGCATGCCGAAAGTTCCCCGTGGAGCGAGCCCGCGCCGCGAAGCTCGCGAAAGCGCCGGCGCCGCGGCGACCAAGCGGGATGATATCCCCCGCGCTCCCCGCCCACAAGCGCCCCCAAGGCGGAACGCCCCCGGCGATCGCGGCGGGCGCTGTTTTCGGTTTTCAGGGTTCAATGTTCCGTTTCGAACATTCGGCCGGTTCCCCATTGAACCCTGAAAACGAAACCGCCTCCGTGGTACAATGGAACCCATCTGGGCCATCAGGCGGATGGCTCTCGCCAAGCCGAGAGATACGATCGTGAAACAGAGTGACGCGGGCGGGGATTCGTTGGGGGGCCCTCGCGGCGCCGAGAACATGGCGCCGGGAAGTTCCGAGAAAATCACCAGCGCGGGCTCGCCGAGCGGCGGCCCACGACACGCCGAGCCATCGAGCGCCGCCCCCCCAGCCGGCGAGCGGGTCTTTGCCGGGGCCGATCTGATCGAGCAAATCAAGGAAACGGCCGATAAACTGGCGCTCGATCAAACTTCGCGCGGCGACTTGAAAATCCTGAGCCGCACGCTCCGCGAGCTGCGCTACGCCTTCAAGGTGTTCACTCCCTTTCGCCGCCGCCGCAAGGTCACGGTGTTTGGCTCGGCTCGCACCCAGCCCGACGAGCCCGCCTTTCAGCAAGGCATCGCCTTCGGCCAGGCCATGGCCAAGCATGATTGGCTGGTGGTCACGGGGGCGGCGAGCGGCATCATGGAAGCCGGCCACATCGGCGCCGGGCGCGAGCATTCGATGGGGCTCAACATCATGCTGCCCTTCGAGCAATATGCCAACCCGGTAATCGCCGGCGACGCGAAGCTCGTGCATATGAAGTATTTCTTCACGCGCAAACTGATGTTCGTGAAAGAATGCGATGCGGTGTGTCTTTTGCCCGGCGGTTTTGGCACCCTCGACGAAGGGCTCGAAGTGCTCACGCTCCTGCAAACCGGCAAGCGAGATATGGCCCCGGTCGTGTTTCTCGACGCCCCGGGCCACACGTTCTGGAAAGACCTGCTCGACTTTTTCGAGCATCGCTTGCTGGGCGACCGGCTGATTTCGGCCGAGGACAAACATCTCTACAAGCATACCGACAATGTCGACGAAGCCGTCAACGAGATTCTCGGCTTCTTTCACGCCTACCACAGCATGCGCTATGTGAAAAACAAACTCGCGCTGCGTCTCGCGCGTCGTCCCACGCCGGAGTTGATGAAACAGATCAACGCCGAGTTTTCCGGACTGCTGGCCGGCGGCGATTTTCAGCTCACCGGCCCACTGCCCGAGGAACGCGACGAAGCCGAGCTGGCGCCGCTGCCGCGGCTCGTGTTTCGGTTCAACCGACGCAACCTGGGTCGGCTGCGGCAATTGATCGACACGCTGAACCATGGCCCGACCGATCCGCTACCGGCCTTGCTCTCGGCCGAGAATTTGCCGCCCAGCCGTCAGGTGCCCACGGGAGGCGAGATGTCGAATTCGACCGTGAGCCTTGAAGCCGTGGCGCCGGCAAATTCGGAAAACCAGGGCGGCGTGGCGGAATAGGCTCCCCTCAGGCGTCGCGGATTTAGGAATTTAAGCCGCCGAAACAGGGCGAACGGCCTGAAAGCGGCCATTTTTGCGATTTTCGGGGGCTCGGCATCCGTATTGACAAGAGCCGTCGGGCGGTGCTAGCCTAGACTTCGAGGGTTTATCTCAAAGCGGTTCGTGAATTGCTTTTGCGCCGCTTCTTGCTCTCGGTTTTCGGTCCCGTCTTCGAGAACGATTTCTTCGGCCGCCCCCCTGGGTCGCGCTATGGGTTTCGTGGAGAGCCTGCGTTTCATGCGGACGCCACTGGTGCATCAATCTGGAAGGCTCGTCTTGCGAACCGCGTGTGCTGAACCGGCGCGATGGATCGCGATGGTGGCGGTTTTCTATGCGATGGTTTGGTCGCTGCCGGCCGGTTCCGCTATTGCCCAGGGACCCGATCCGTTTGCCACGCCGAATCCGAAACTAAGGACCCAAGTCAAGATCGTGGTCGACGCGTTGACGTCGGAGAGCTTCAGCGACAACGAAAAAGCGGTGTTCGACGCGTTCTTCAACGATTATTTTCTGTTGCAATTCGCCGAACCGCGGTTTGCCGATCCCGAGTCGAAGATTTCGCTGGCCGAGTTGCGCCGCGGCATGAAGGGCCGCTTTTTCGGCTCCGGCAAGAAGGGCCCGGTGTACGACCATCTACATGATCTGACCTTTGCCATGATGAAGGCGATCATCAAGGCCCGCTTCCCCGACGATCCGAAATACGACACGGTTCGCTGCAATGCGCTGCGATACAACGCGATGCTGATGATCGGCGATTTGAACAAGGAAGAAGCGCCGCCCTCGGGTGGCAAACCCCGCCCCTCGCTCGATGCCCTGCAATATATGCTCACCGTGGTCGACGTGCCGAAGGCGCCGGAATATCTGCGCGTGCCGGCTCTTTTGGGCATCGAGCGCCAGGCCACGTGCTACGCGGAGCATCCGCTGCCGCCCGACAAGCTGCAGCCCTTGGTCAAGTCGATGCTCACGCTGCTCAAGCAACGCGATCCAGGACCGAACCGCACCGCGGAGGCCCAGTCGTGGCTGAGGCGAATGGCGGCCCAGATTTTGGGATTGATCGGTTCGCCGGGCGTCAATGGTGGCGACGAAGTGGCGACGGCCCTGGCGAGCGAGATGCGAGATCCCAAGAATCTGATTTCGCTTCGCTGCGCATGCGCCGCCGCGTTTAGCGAAATGAAGTTCACCGGCAGCGAGAAAATCAACACCGCCGACGTGGCCTTGGATATGAGCCTGCTTGCTTACGAAATTCTCAAGCAGGAAGAAGTCTGGGCCGAAGCCAACGACGTTGAACCGAATCGCCGCCGATTGAAATTAGCCCTCGGCTATATCGCCGACGGACTCGTGGGTCATGGCGCCAAGCATGGCATCTATGCCGATCTTTCGCCGCCCGCGAGCAAGGAATCGCTCAAGGAACTCGTGAAGACGGTGTATCGCGCTTCGAAACTGGCCGATACCGCGAGCCTTTCGACGAAGGATTTGGCGAAAAAGCGGGAGGACTTGGAGAAGTCGCTGAAAGATCCGAATCTTCCCCGCAAGGTCGCCTTGCCCAAGATCGCGCCGCTCGCGGCGCCGGAGAGCGAACCGAAGTCGAAATCCCGCGACCGCAACGCCGCCGGCGATGGACCGCTGGCCGCCGACAACAAGAGCGCGGTGAATGAATAGCGCCCCGATCAACGGCGGCGCCAGATAAACGACCGATAAGCGCGGGCAAAAGGATTTGCCGAAATGACGCTGTTGAACAATCGCCATCGCTTGCCGCTCGCGCCTCGAGCGACGGCGCTCCTTGCGACGGCGCTCTTCACGACGGCGCTCATTCCAAGCTTGGGCTGTCGCCATTTGCAGGAATCGCCGGCCCCCGCGGCGAACGACGCGCTCGCCGGCATCGCGGACGACGAGGCAACATCGGCGAACAAGCAGCCGCCCGCGAAGGAGACCTCCGGAAAGAAGGCCCCCGCGAGCGAGAAGTCCTCCCAACGCGCCACCCCCGCCTCGGCGGCCTCGCCATCGCAAGCGGCATCGGGCTCGGGGGCGGCCAACGACTCTTCGCCCGCCGACAAGACCGCCGGGCGCGCATCCGCTCCGGCGGCTTCCGAAAGCGCGAAACCTCCCCTCGCGAACGAAAAGCAACCGACGATCGACGACACGATGCGCGCCGCGCTCGCCAAGGACGGCTGGGCGCTGCGGGTGCCCATGCCCGGCGTCAAGGAGGACGTGAGCGGTTTTCGCTATCGCAACGCGGCCCTTGATGAAATGCTGCGCACTCCCCCCGCCGACCGGCCGAGCTTAGCCGAGCTCATCGAATCCAAGAACCCGATCGTGGCCGCCAACGCCGCGATTATTCAAGTCCGCTGGCGTCAGGCCGAGCCGGTCGAGCGGCTGCTGGCCACGGTTCGACATGGCGAGCTCCGCATGCCGATGCGCATGGCGGCGATCGAAGCGCTCACGGCGATCGATTCGCCTCGATCGCGCGCCGCAATCGAGACGCTCGTCAAGCAATATGGCGACGCCTCGGGCCCGGCGGCCGAACGATATCAGCCCCGCTTGCACGGCGAATTGCTCACCTCGCTGGCGCGCGACCGCGACGCCGCCGCGGTTCCGTATCTCACCGCGAGCCTCAAAAGCCCCGACGCCGAAGTTCGCTGGATCACCTTGCAACTCCTGGCCGAATGCCGGGCGCCGTTGCCGCCCTCGGCCGCGGGCTTGCGCGACGACACGGACCCACGCATCCGCGCCGCCGCGCTCGCGGCGCTCGCCAAGCATCGCGATCCGAAAGCGCTCGGATATTTGCGCCATGCGCTCGACGACTACGATCTGTCGGTGCGGCTCGCGGCGATCGAATCGCTTGGCGATTTGGGCACGCCCGACGCCCGGGCCGCGCTCGAGAAAATGATGCACGCCCAGGGTGAAGTATTGCGAGCGGCGGCGGTCGCGTCGCTCGGCTCGTTGGGCGCCGACGAGATCGTGCTGGGCGCCGCCGCCGATAAATCATCGCGTGTCCGTCAGGCGGTGGCCAACACGCTCGCCACCGCCAACGGAATCGTCGCTCGCCAGCCGCGCGCGGCGGCTCGCGTGATTACCACGCTCATCAGCGATCGCACTCCCGACGTGCAAAGAGCCGCGGTCGCGGCGGTGACCGAGTGGCCGCTCGACACGGCCGGCCCGATCTTGCTGGTGGCAATGCACGAACACGGATACCTGGTGCGCAAGACAGCCGGAGCACAGCTTGCCCGCCGCTGGACGCCGGCCGCCGATTTTCCGGCCGATGGATCGGCCGAACAACGCGTCGTGGCGCTGGCGGCGCTCCATGATAAGTGGATCGAACAATTCGGCGCGATGGCCGCCGGAATCGAGCCTCTGGCGCCGGTCGAACCGCCCGATGTGACACTGGCTCGGCTCGAGTCGCAATGGCGAGCGATCGAGCAGCGCAAGAACTTCGAAACGGCGCTGCATGCCGATAGTCGAGCTCGCGATCCATTGTCCGGCGTGGCGTCGTCGGACATGACCGGGCTCGACACGTCGCCCGCGGCATCGCCCCCGGCGATCGATCAAGCGCGATCCCTGCTCGCCGCGCTCGAGGCGCCCTCGCTCACGAAGCGCGACGCCGATGCGGCGATCGACGGGCTTAAGCAACTCGGGCCCGCGGTGCTGCCGGCAGTCGCGCGATTCGTGGCCGAAGAGTCGCGGCCATTGCCCGAAGCGGTCTATATCGAGGTATTGCCGGAAGTCGCGCCGGTGTTCGCGAGCTTGGTCGACTTGCGATCCGCGAAACCGACCGAGCGCCGGAGCGCGGCCGACAAGATAGCGACATTGGTCGTCGAGCGGCCGCTATCGGGCGTGGCGCTCGCGAGGCTGGCCGAGGTTCTGACCCACGAGAGCGATCCACTGGTTTGGCGAACATTGCTCACGGCGCTGGTCCACGACCCGCGCGAGCCCGCGACCCGCATGGCGGCGATGGCGATCGGCCACGATTCGCCGGAGGTGCGGCGCCGGGCGGCGGAATACTTCGTGGAGCATGGTTCGCCGCGGCATGTGGCGCTGCTCACGCCACTGCTCGAAGATTCGCAAGTGACCGTGGTGCTCGTGGCGGTGCGGGCGCTAGCGGGCTGTGGGCCGCTCGAGGATCCAGCGCCGCTCGTGGCGCTACTGGCCCGCGGCGAGGCGCCGCTCCGGATCGAAACCGCTCTGGCGCTGGCCAAGCTGGGAGCGCCCGAGGGACGTTCGGCCTTGGAGCGGATGGCCAAGGATGTGGATGGGGATGTTCGGCGCGGGGCGGCGCGGGCCATGGGGACTCTCGACGACGCGAGCTATTGCCCGTGTCTCGGCGAGCTGCTCGACGATCGCAATGATGTGGCCGAGGCGGCGATGACCTCGCTGGCCAAGATCGTCGGGCGCGATGTGGCGTCCGAGGGATCGGAATCGGCGCCATCGAGCGCCAGCGAGCGAATTCGCCGCTGGCGGTCATGGCTGGCGAAGAAGCAGGATTCAGCAGGAAACGAGCGATAATCGCGTGATTTTCGAGGGTCGCGATTCCGGTGGTTTGGCGATGTGTCCGACTTATGCCGGTGGAAGCAAAAAAATTTTTTCTGCAGGTAGTTGACAGGTCCTAGCGGTTATATTAATATTGGGGTGTGGACAGGAGAACTGTCCCCTTCTAAAAACCCCAATTGAGATGCTCATGAGGTCGAGGACGGGCTCATTAAGCCCGCCGCAAAAACATCTGCCGGAGGCATCGGGCCGCGATTGCGGTTCGGAATGCTTTTCTGTATTGCCTTCTGGCGTTTTGCGGTCATCGACCTATTGGGGCGCGCTGCTCAGTCTAATGCAGCGCGGTCTTTACACGGGCCCCCTTGAGAATCCGCGGATTGTTGCGGTTCTTCGCGGGGTAAAGTGCTAGGCCGACTCGGGTGACAATGGCTCGTCTTCGATCTCCAGGAAGACGAACATGTCACGCAATAGCCAGATTCGTTGCGGTGTTTCGCTTGCCCTCGTGTTCGCCGCCGCCCTCGTGGCCGGTTCGAGCGCCCAGGCCCAATCGATCTACATCGACGACTTCGCGCCCACGCCGGCCGTCGGAACCGGATACAGCTTCTACGAAGTCACCAGCGGAATGGCCAACAACGGCACGGTCACCGAACCCTTCCCCGCAGGCAACAATGGCTTTGGCTCGAGCCGAAGCATGGAACTAAGCGTCAATGGCACGCCGACCTCGACCTCGCTCGCGCTCTCGGTCGGCTATCAAACCACGGGTCAGACTTCGCCCGCGCAGGCCGACGAGTTGAATGCCAATTTCAATGCCCCGGCCGGCGGCGCGATCACGCTCAACTACACCGATTCGAGCGGCATGGCTTTCCTGCCGACCGGAAATTTCGCGGTCGAGTTCTTTACCAATGGCGACCCGATCAGCGGCACGGTCACGCTGACCAGCGGCGGAGTGGGTGGCCCCACCGCCCAACTGCAAGAAACGATCGCGACCATGTCGAGCGCCACGACGGCGAACTTCCCCTTGTCGTCGTTCAGCCAAAACGCCGGGTTCAACATGGCGAATGTCACCGGAGTGCAAGTGGCCCTGGCGTCGAGCCAAAGCGGCGACTACTCGCTGCAAGCCATCACCGTGGCCGTGCCCGAGCCGAGCAGCTTCGTGCTCATGGGCGTGGCGGCCGTGTTGGGCTGCGGTTGGCTGATCCGTCGCCGCCGCCAAAATCGTGCCCTGGCCGTCGCCTGAAATCATGACTCGCGAAGTTCCGTGAGCCGGTCGGCGCCCATGTAAAGGTCCCGCGATCGCGAGTCTCACGGCCAAAGAATCGCCCGCGACGCGGAAATCATCCTGGGCGACGCCAGCGAACTTCGCGAATCCAAGCATCTCGCCCCTTCCCCCGGGAACCATGAAATCGAGCGCGTTGAACGGGCTCGCAAAAAAAATCAACGGTCGCGAATTCTGGCTCACGGAGGCGGTCCCGATGGCGATATCGTTAGACACGTTGGAATTGACGCTCCAAGAAAGGGCCGCTTGCGAGGAACTGATTCGCGCGAGGGCATACCAGCTCTGGCGCGAGGCGGGCCAACCCGACCGAAGTGGAGAAGACTACTGGCTGCGAGCCGAGCGGCAATGGATCGAACAAGAATATGTGCCGCGGCGTCCGTTTGATGGCCGCCGGCCCGCGGGCGATGAAACCGCCGCGAACCAACCGCCGCAAGTCACTGGACCCACGATCTTCATTGACGGGCGCCCGATCGACCCCAAGATTGCGGCCAAACATCCCTGATCGTCGCGGAGCGAGGCGCCGGACCGCTGGCGCTGGCGCGGCGCCGATTTGCAACATCAAAGCGCTCGATCCGAGATCGGCGGAGCTCGTTGGGAGGAAGCGCGATGCGTCTGGTGCGAATTGTCGATTCCCACACGGGCGGCGAGCCGACTGCGCGTCGTGCTAGACGGCGGACCGAGTCTGGGCGCGGGCCCGATCGCCGAACGGCTCGAGGTATTTCGCCGCGACCACGATCGCTTTCGAGCGGCGGTGGTGAACGAACCGCGCGGACACGATGGCCTCGTGGGCGCCCTTCTTTGCGAGCCGGAGCACTCCGATTCCACCGCCGGCGTGGTGTTCTTCAACAATGTCGGCTACTTGGGCATGTGTGGGCACGGCGCGATCGGCGTCGTCGCCACCCTGGCCCACCTGGGCACGATCGGCCCCGGCCCGGTGCGGTTGGAAACCGTCGTCGGCCCGGTGACGGCAATCTTGCACGACGATGGTCGCGTGTCGGTCGAAAACGTCGCCTCGTGGCGCAAGGCCAAACATGTGGCGGCCGAGGCGCCGGGACTGGGACACATCGTGGGCGATGTGGCTTGGGGTGGGAATTGGTTCTACTTGATCGACTCGCATGGCCTCGCGCTCGAGTACGATCAGATTTCCCGGCTCACCGATTATGCTCAGCGAGCGCGCGAGGCGATTCGCGCGGCGGGCTTTCCGGAAGTGGATCATGTCGAACTATTCGGCCCGGCGCACGGCATCGCCGGACCGGCGGCGCGAAGTTTCGTGCTCTGTCCAGGCTTGGCCTACGATCGTTCGCCTTGCGGCACCGGCACAAGCGCGAAATTGGCGTCGCTGGCCGCCGATGGTAAACTCGCAGCCGGCGCGATGTGGACCCAGCAGAGCATCATCGGCAGCGTGTTCACGGCCGAATATCGCTGGCTCGATCGGGAAACCGGCTCGATAGTTCCCACGATCACGGGACGCGCGTTCATCTCCGCCGAGGCGACGCTCCGGCTCGACGAGCGCGATCCCTTTTGCTGGGGAATTGAAATACCCGCGGGGCCGGATCGCCGGGCTTGCATCGGGTGAAGATGCCCACGCGCGCTGATTGAAAACAGATTGCAAATCTTTCGCTTTCCAACACACGAGACGAGACGCCTCCCATGACTCGCTTGCTCGGCGCCCCTTTGTTATCGCGCTCCTGGATTGTGTTGTTCCTGGCGCTCGCCGGGGTCGGCATTGCCGACGGCGGCGAGCTCCGCACTTGGGACGGCAAGCATCCGATCGATCGTATCGAAGTAACGGTGGTGTATTTCGTGCCGCAAGACCGCGCGCCGCTCCCCGACTGGCGCGAGCGCGTCGATTACTACTGCAAGCGCATCGAACAGTTTCATGCGCGCGAATTCGAGGGGCAATCGACGCTCAAAACCGTGATTCGTCCGACGCCTTTTATCTCGAGCCGCGCCACGCGTCAGCTTCGCCAGCGCGACGCCGATTTTATTTTCTTTCGCACGCTCGAAGAGGTCGACGCGGCCCTTGAATTCGGCAAGGCGCCCCACGAGTCCTATCCGATCTTGCTGGTGCTGAGCGACATCAACTGGCGACCGCTCGATGATTTCTATCGCCTTAAACCGACCGAAAACGGCAAGTTCGAATTCGAGGGCAGCTACTCCGAGGGTCGCCATTCCCCCGGCGCTCCCTCGGGCGGAGCACGAGCCACGTATCTGGCCGAGCGCGGCGTCGGCTGGGGGATCGTCAGCGGCGATGGTTGGCGCGTGCCCTATTCCGGCACGGATTGCGTCGTGTACCACGAAGGCGTCGGCCACACGGTGGGCTTGCCGCATCCCCAGCCAGGCGACGGATCGGTGATGAGCTTTGGGCAATATCGCGGTTGGCTCAGCCAATCGTGGCTCGATGACGCCCAAAAGAAACGCCTTGGCTGGACCGCGCCCGAGAAGCCGCAAGACCGCAAAAACGATCTGTTCAGCACATTCACCGCCGTGCCCGAGCCACTGATTCCCAAGCCTGGGGAACCGGCGTCGCTGCGGCTCACTTGGCCCGAGGGGGCGCGGGTGAAGTCATGTCGCGTGCGGATTCAAACCGACCTTTATGGCCCTTGGGTCGATGTCGCGTCGCCGGCAAACGAACCAAAGGAACCCGGTTCAGCGGCCGACGCGTCGCAAGGCGTCGCGGCGCCGAGCACGCTGCCGCTGGCGGTATTCGATCGCCCCACGCCGGTGAGTTACCGCGTCGAGGCGAAGCTGATCGATGGCCGCGAGGCCGAGATTTGGGGTTATTTTCAGGTGCGCGAAAAGCCCGACGTTTTTCCGCTGCCGGTCGCCGGATCGCGCGAGGCGGTCGCGCAAGACACGACGGCGCAAATCCAAGTTCAGCCCAAGCCGCTCGAAGCGGCGGTCGATCTGCTCGCGCTGGTCGACACGAAGCAAGACGCCGTGGCCGGCACTTGGGAAAAGGTCGATGGCGTGCTCACATCGCCCAAGCAATATGGCGCCCGGATCGAGTTGCCCTATCGTGCGCCGGAGGAATACGAACTGGTGGCGATCGTCGAGCCGCTCGACGAACCCAATGGCTTCCTGCTCGGCCAGCGGCTGGGCGGCCAGCGTTTCGCGGTGCTGGTGAACTATGCGCAAAAAGACAAGCCGCCGGTGAGCGCCCTGGAGAACATCGATGGCAAGAACGTGGGCAACCTCTCGACCGAGCGGCGACCGGTGTTCATGAAGAATCGACCGGCCGAGATTGTATGCCGCGTGAAGAAGGGTTCCGTCAGCGTCGCCTGCGATGGCGAGCCGCTGCTCGACTGGCAAGGCGACGCCAAGCAGCTAAGCCTGAGCGATTATTGGAAGACGCCGCACGACGACACGCTGTTCCTCGGCGCCTACGACTGCCGCTACCGCGTGACCCGCGTGACATTGACCCCGATCACCGGCGCCGGCCAGCCGACGCGGTGAAGGGATTGATTACCATGGCTTCGTGGCGCTATTGGCTTTCTCGATCGTTGTATTTTCTGATCCAGACGCCGACGATCTCGGGAATTCGTGTAAGCACCTCGCGTCCAAAGAGCACTTCATCGACATAGCCCATATGCAACATGTCGATAATCCGGCAAAGGTAGGATCGGCCTTTCATCCACCAAGTGAAATGCGCATCGAGCATCAATAAGTGCTCGATGTTTGGACGGGTATGGCCAGTGGAACGATATGCGCCCCGTCGGCGTTCCGCCGGCTCAAGGGTCCGCAGTCCGGTTTCAAGTTCGTCGAGTTCCATTCCATCGAGCAAGGTCTCGTAAACGCCATCGGCGACGCGGCTGCCGAAGGTCGTCGTGAAATAATACTCCTTGATCTCCCAAATCGCGAGCGGATCGACGGGTCCGGGAAACGCGCCGTCAACTCGCCGAGCCAAGGTGCGAAACGGTTGCCGATTTCTGGTGATCGTCGTGAGCTCTTGCGGATTGTAATTGCAGGGCAGTCCGGCGAGTTGTTGCTCGATGAGAATATTGATAATTCCCGTGAAATATGCTGGCTTTTTCAGGTCGCCGCTTTGCTTGTTCATCGGCGCCGAAAACCCAATTCGATGCCGGCGCTTCGCGTCGTCGAACACCGCCGCCGCCTGATCGGCATTCATCAGCCGTGGCTCGACGAAGTCGTTCAGCACGTTCGCGCGATACTCGAAATAGCGGAGGACCGTCGCGCCGAGTTTGGTCGGCTTCTGCCTGGACGTCAACAAATGGTTCGAATCGAGGTCGAGCGTTCGGAAGGCCGTCTCGATTTCCGCGATGCTGGGTATCTTGATTCGGCTGGGCAGTTCGCGCACGCCTCGGGTGCGCGCCATGCGCTGTGTGTAACCGACCTTTTGGCTGATTGTCCGGATGTTGGCCCAGAAGTGTTTTGGCTGTTTCAGAAATTCTTTGTTGGGCTGCATTCGCGGATATTTTCTTCGAGGCGGGTAATGAAGTCGGCAAGCGAGATTCCAAGCGCCGCGCAAATCTGCCGCAGCTCGAGGATGTCTAATCGCCTTTCACCCGATTCATACTTTGAAACGAACGACTGATGTTCGTCGAGGCGTCGCGCGAGATCTTCTTGGCTAATCGCACTGCCGCACCGGAGTTGGCGGAGCACGCGCAACAGGGCCTGCTGCTCGGGACTGTGGATGGACTTATCCATAGCGAATGATTTTGCAATAGTTGACAAAACATCCCAACTTCGGATAATCGAGGAATCGCTTTAACTTGAGGGCTTTACGTCTGCGAGCATCATGCAACTCGATCTCCCTTTCTCCGATTTTTCCCGCGCCGCCCGGCCCCGCTCAAGCGTCAACTCCTGAAATGGGTGGGCAACAAGCAGCGATTCGCTCCGCAAATCGTTTCGTATTTCCCGCGGCGGTTTAACACCTATTTTGAACCGTTTCTCGGAAGTGGCGCCGTGCTGGCCACGCTCGCGCCTGTTTCAGCCATCGGGTCGGATGCCTTTTCTCCGCTCATTGAAATCTGGGAAATGCTGGCCCAACATCCCGAACAACTCAAACAGTGTTACGCCGAGCGGTGGGCTCTTGTCGGCAAGCGAGGTCAGCAGCCTGCCTACGAGGAAGTTAAAACGGCGTTCAATGCCCGGCCCAATGGCGCCGATCTCGCTTTTCTCTGCCGCGCTTGCTACGGCGGAATCGTGCGCTTTCGCAAAGCCGATGGGCACATGTCCACGCCATGCGGTCCGCAACGGCCAATCTCTCCGAAATCATTTGCTGAGCGCGTGGACCAGTGGCATGTCCGGGTTGAAGGCGCTCGCTTCAAGCATTCGGACTTCGCCGACACCATGAGCAAGGCAAAGCGCGATGATCTCGTTTATTGCGATCCGCCTTATGTGGACACGCAACGAATCCTCTACGGAGCCCAAGCGTTCAGCATCGAGCGGCTGTTCGATTCGATTGCGAAGTGCAAGTCGCGAGGCGCACGAGTTGCGCTTTCCATTGACGGCAGCAAGCGCTCGGGCAATAAGGTTTGCGATGTTTCGGTTCCAAAGGGACTCTTCGAAAGCGAAGTCCCTATCGACTGTGGCCGATCGATGCTGCGTCGCTTTCAGCTCGCGGGAAAAACGCTGGAGACCGAAGTCGTCGCCGACCGGTTGCTGCTAACCTATTCGCTCGACTGAAGCGGCAGCACGAATGCGCGGCCGATGCTAATCGACTATCGAAAGTCACGCCGCCCCGCGGCGAGGCGGAGCTTTGGTCTGACTGGCCGCCGGTTGCTCGGCGGCGCCAAGGTGTTCGAGCATTTCTTGCATGCGCCACTGCCAGGTAAAGCGACGAGCGAGCGCGTCGCAAGCTTCCTTTGATGGGCCTTCGCCAAGCAGGATGTCGTCGATGCCCGATTCGAAACCCGCCGCCGAATCGACCAAGCGGCAGGCGTCTTGATAAGCCTCGAGCGCCGGCGTGTTGCTGGCCACCACCGGCTTGCCCGCCGAAAGGTACTCGAAGAACTTCATCGGAAACATCGACGCCGTGTAGTCGTTGGCCGCGGCCGGAATCGTCGCCACATCGAAGGCCCGCAAATATGCCGGCAGTTCGGCATAGGGCTTGGGTCCCAAAAGATGCACATTGGGCAGCCGCTCGAGCTCGCCGACGCGCGAGCCCGGTTGCCCCTCGCCGATTTGGCCGATCAGCACCCAGTGCCACTCGGGTCGACGCTTGGCCACGGTGAGCAGCAACTCGAAATCGACCTTATACGCGCTCAGCGCGCCGACGAAGCCGAGCCGCGGTCGCGGGATCGCCGCCACATCGTCGGGCTCCAGGCCGGCTTCGCGCGCTTGGGCGAAGTGCGCGTAGTCGGCCACATTTGGCAGATAATGCACGCCCTCGCCTTTGAGCTTCACGAAGCGCGATTGGAGCCGGGGGCTGGTCGTGAAGATGAGATCGGCCGCGCCGGCGATCGCGAGCTCGGCCGATTGAATCGCCGCGGCGGGCATATGCGGCGCCGCCGACAAATCATCGACCGCGTGGTACACGATCATCGAATGCGCCAACCGCTCGATGATCGGCAGCGCGAGCGGATTGTAGGTCCAGGCGATTGGCGTGCGGAACCCCAGGCGGCGAAGCGCTCGCCCCAGTGTCGCGCCGAGCAGCCATTCATTGACACAACGAACCGCGGCCCGCGAATGCCAGGGCAGCGCGATCGGCGAAAAAACCCAGAGATTCTCTCGCGCTTGGCGGAGCGGCTTGGCGGCGCGACGAGCGCGCCGGGCAATGCGGCCCAGGTCGCGGGCGCCGAGCGTTGGGCTCCGCAGTCCGAGCGATTCAACATAGAGCACGCGAGTGCCCAAGGCCGCGAGTTGAGCCGCGACATGCTGTTTATTCGTCCAAAACGGATGATCCCAATCGGCTGTCGAGAAGATAACGACTTCCTTCGGCGCCGCGAGCGCCGGAGCGCCAACCTCGCTCGCGCCAAGTTCAAGACGGTTCGACATGCACTTGTCCTTTCCAGCGAGCGGCCAATCGCGGCAAACCGCCCGCCGCGCCAGCCGAGGCATGACGCCATTCGACGCGCGACTCGGCCCGAGCGGTGATGTTCGCGCCGTTGCGGCGCACCAAGTACCGCAACATGATCGCCAAGTCGGGCCGCCAGACGTTCTCCGTTCGCGCGATGTCGCGATCAGGCCGGCATGCGCCGCGAGGCGCGTCGGCTCGTCGCTCCAGCCATATTGATAGCGGGGTGAAAACGGATGATCGAGAAAGCCGAAAATGCTTTGGGCCCGCACATGATTGTCGAAACTTTCGCGGTACACCTCGATCGAATCGCCGGCTCGGTGGTAACAGTCGCCATGCAACATGCACTGCGCGCTATGCGAGACGAGAGGTTTCGCGAGAAAGGGAACTTGTCCGGCGCGGCCGAGCAAAAACTCGGGATCGTTGGCGATGATGCCCCCAACGAAGCCGGCGTAGCCCGCATCGGCCAGCGCCGCACCGCATGGATCGGGTTTTGATGAAATGGCGACACCGCGAATTCGACCGGCGCCGAGCCCGGCGCATGGCGCTCGAGCCACTGCTTCGAGCCGCGGGCTTCGCGCAGGGCCGCTTCGTAACTGCCGCCCCAGTTCGGAGCATGCGTCACCGAGTGGGCCACCAAAGCGCCGCCGCCCGCGGCCACTTCTTCGAGGAGGCGAATATCATCGGCCTGGGTTGCTTGCCCGGTGAGCACTGCTAGTGAAAGGGGGAAGCGAAGGTCGCGATACATCTCCCAAAGCGGGCGGGCGGCATGAATCGCTTCGTCGCAGTCGAGCCGCATCACGGCCGCCGCCGCATAGCCGGCCGGTATCTCGGCCAGGGCCGGAAACGTCGGCAAGTCGTCGGCCCGATAATCGGCGAAAAACGCTTCGACGATTCGCCATTCGCCGCTGTCGACCGGGCCCACGGCGCGATTGAACCAAAGACCGGCGCCCGAGCCGGTGTCGCGCAGCGAGGCGTAGAGCGCGTCGCCCGGGCCGGTGAGCCAGGCGATCGGCTCGCAACCTTCGGCGCGCTCCCCAAGGGCCGGGCGATCACGGCCAGCGACCAGGCGCTGCCATCGACCGAGATCCGGCCATAGCCGAGGTTGTTCCATTCGTTTTGAAAATCAAACCGCGTGAGAGCTCGCGTCGGCAGGGGCGACAGGCGGGCAAGCGGATGATCGGTATAGCGCACTCCGCCGGGTGAAACATCGTGATGCCGCGCGTGGTCCACCGGCGCCAGGGCGAGCGCGGAATCAAAGGGCCGCTCGCGGCCCGCCCACGCCGGAGCCCTCGCCCTCGGAAGTCTGGGGCGAGTCGATTGCAAGGCCCAGCAGTTCGGCCACATCGTTTTCGATCGGCCCCAGCGCCAGTAGCTTGCGGCCGCTGGTCAGCATGCGGGCCACCAAGGGGCTCGCCGCCCGAGGCGGGGCGATGAGCGCCGCTGCCGACGGGAGATCGCCGGGCGCCGAGAGCGCGTCGGCGTATAAAACACGCGAAACTTGCGCGCGGGTAAACGAACGCCCCAGCGCCGTGGCCACGATCTCCGCGGCTTGGCGATGCGGTTCGTCGTAAACGACAACGATTCCCATGGCGCGTGACAGCATTCCGTTGCTCGAGCGGCGAGGGAGAATGTTCGGCGGGTGTTCGATCCTCCGAAGTTCTTACAGGGCCGATCGTTCCAGGTTTGCTGGCGCGGGTCAAGAGCATTCGCGAGTGCTGGACCGCTTGGGCCATTTGAACCTCGTCGCACATTGCGCAATGGGTGCGCAAGGGACGCGGCGCCGGGCAAGGCATGGCGCCAAAAGGGCGGCCGATCGCTGGGAAAACCGGTCGACGAGCCGCCAACAGGGCTTGCCCGACCCGCCCCGCGCACGGCAAACTCTTGGCGCCCGCATCCCCTAGTTTCGCGTCGGCGCCAGCGTGTTTTGACTATGAATATCTTGCAAGAACTGCGATCTCGGTTTTCATCGGCTCTGTCGGGAGTGGCGCCCCAGGCGTCGTCTGAATTGTTGGGCATGGTGCGCAAGAGCGCCGATCCAAAGTTTGGCGACTACCAGGCCAATTTCGCGATGGTCCTGGCCAAGCAGCTTGGCCAGCCGGCGCGGCTCGTGGCCGAGCAGGTGATGGCTCGGCTCGATGTGAGCGATTTGTGCGAATCGGTGGAAATCGCGGGGCCCGGCTTTATCAATTTGCGGATCAAGTCCGATCGATTGGCGGCGAGGCTGCGCGAGGCGGTCAACGATCGTCGGTTGGGCGTGGCCCTGGCGTCGCCGCGGCGAACCTATGTGATCGACTATTCCTCGCCCAATGTCGCCAAGCCGATGCATGTCGGCCACATTCGCTCGACGGTGATCGGCGCGGCGATCGATCGCACGCTTCGCTTTTTGGGCCATCATGTGATTAGCGACAATCATGTCGGCGACTGGGGCACTCAGTTCGGCATGATTATTCATGGTTACAAGCATTTCGCGAACCGCGAGGCCTATGCCCGCTCGCCGGTCGCGGAGTTGAGCCGGCTCTACCGACTCGTCAACCGGCTGATCGAGTATCACGCCGCGGTCGAAGCGCTGCCGGCGGCGCACGAGCGCGTGGCGGAGCTCGAAGCGTCGCTGGCCGCCTTGGGAAATTTACCACCCGCGACGGCCGCGCCCAAGGACGCCAAGGAGGCGGTCAAGCGGCAGCGCCGCGCCGAAGGCCAACTGCAAGACGCCCGCGACGCGCTGAGTGCGCTCCAAGAACGCGTGGCGTCGGTCGACAAGGACCCCGAGCTCGCCGCATTGGCCCGGGCACATGCCGACATCGGCAAGCAAGTGCTGGTCGAAACCGCGAAGCTGCATGCCGGCGACTCCGAGAATCTCGACCTGTGGCGAGCGTTCTTGCCGCCCTGCCTGGGCGAGATCAGCCGCGTGTATCGTCGGCTGGGAGTGACTTTCGACCACACGCTCGGCGAGAGTTTTTATCACGACCGACTCGAAGTGGTGGTGCGCGACCTTGTGGCCCGCGGCATTGCCCGCGAGAGCGACGGCGCGCTCTGTGTGTTTTTGCCGGGCCAGGAAACACCGCTCGTGGTTCGCAAGCAAGACGGGGCGTTTCTCTATGCCACGACCGACTTGGCCACGATCGAATATCGCGTGCGCGAGTGGTCGCCCGACGCGATTCTGTATGTGGTCGATCACCGCCAGAGTCTGCATTTCACGCAGCTCTTCGCCACGGCCCGGCTCTGGGGCCAGGCGAACGTGGCGCTGGAGCACATTAGCTTTGGCACGGTGCTGGGAAACGATGGCCGGCCCTTCAAGACGCGTTCGGGCGACGCGGTGGGTCTCGACGGCCTGCTCGACGAAGCGGTCGAGCGCGTTGGCCATTGTGCGCGACAACGACGATGCGAAGCCGGCGCCCGAACTCAACGAGGCCGAGCGGCGGCAAGTCGCCGAAGCCGTGGGCATCGGGGCGCTCAAATATGCCGACTTGTCGCAGAATCGCACGAGCGATTATGTGTTCAGCTACGACAAGATGTTGGCCATGACCGGCAACACGGCGACCTACATGCAGTATGCGCATGCCCGCGTGTCGAGCATTTTTCAGCGTGGGGCGGTCGATGTGGCGGCGCTCCGCAAGAGCGCGGCGCCAATCCTGTTTGCCACTCCGGCCGAACGAGCGCTCGGCCTGTCGCTGGCGAGATTCTCCGAAGCCCTCGATCAAATGGTGGTCGACTTCCGTCCGAGCGCGCTGACGACCTATCTGTTCGAGCTGGCCAATCGCTATTCCACGTTCTTCGAAGCTTGCCAGGTGCTCAAGGCCGAAAGCGAAGAGCTGCGCGACAGCCGCTTGCTGCTCTCGGACCTCACGGCCCGCACACTGCGCCAGGGCCTCTGGCTGCTGGGCATCGACGTGGTCGAACGCATGTAAGAGCCTATCCGACAACTCCCCCTCTCCCTTTGGGAGAGGGGAGGGTGAGGTTTCCCCGAGGTTCTCGGATAGGCCGCGATGCGGCCTCGGGCCGATCACCAGCGATAATCGAGTCCGGCATTGATGCCTTGGGCCCAAAAGTCGGTCGTGTTCCAGGCAAACATCGGATAGCGCAAATCGCCCGCCGGAGCCACGCCGCTCGCGCTCGCGGCCGGAAGCACCGTGCTATTCACATTCGTGTCGATCTGATTGCCGGCCCGCGCCACGCTGCTCCAGTAAAGAAAGGTATAACCGACGATCGCCCGCAGCCGCGGCGTGATCCAGTACCCGAGATTCAAATCGAGTTCGGGCACCACGGCGAACTGATTTCGCGAATAGTGGCCGATATTGCTCGATTGGGCGAGCAGACCGCCGGTGTAATTAGTCGTGGTTCCATTTTGGGAGATCGCGGTCGAGCCGGCCACGTTGGCGACCTCATAGTTGCTGCCGAGCGCCATGCGGGGCGTGAATTCCAGCGACCAACGTCCCTTGTAGGTCATGCCGGCGAAGCCGATGTCCACGCCGTTGAACTGATTGCGCGTGTTGAAGCTGTCTTTCACGACGAAGCTGGCTTGCGGCGTGGTGTTGAGCGCCGTGAGATTCTCTTGCACCGACACGGCATCGGTCAGTTGCAAAAAGCGATAGCCGAGCAAGAAATCGATACGGCAGCCGCCCGGGCCATTGAGGCAGCAGGGCAAGCATGGGTTGCAGACACAATTCTGGCTGCAACAGAGGTTGAAGCGACCGCGAACGCCGGCGCCTTGAAAGCCGGTCGAGGTGTACGCCGACACCGAACCATTGATGACGCCTGTTTCGGCGACCAGTTCCACGTTTTGCCCCACGACGGTCGTGGCGCCGGGCCGAATGCCCACATCGTAGAACGGCCGCGAGAGAATCGGCGAGCCGTAGCTTGTGGCCGAATAGTTCGTGCTGGCGGACGCCAGACCGAAATAGTCGCCTTCGATGCCGACCGTTTGACAGCAGTTGAGCCAGGCGCCCAGCGTGATGCGGCCGCCGGAGCGACCAAAGCCATTGACACTGTTGCCGCCGAAGAGCACCTGGGTGCCGGGCGAGCCGATATAACCAGGATTGGCGGCGTCGGGGCCGGTCGACACCAGCGGCGGAATTTCCATGCCTTTGGTCCACCAGTACAGATACTCGGCCCGCACCCAAATACGGCCCGGCGGCCCGCAGGCATTGCAACAGCAAGTCGAACACGAAGCGTGTCCGCATCCGCCGCAAGTCGCGCAGGCGGGTCCATCGTCGCCCCAGTGTTGATGGCCATCGCCATCATTATCCGTCACCGAGCCGGGCGGTGGTCCATAGGGCGATGCGAGTCCGGCATTGGAATATTCCTGGGCGTCGGCGCCGGGCGGTGAATAGTAGGGCGACGCCAATCGCGAACGCGGCTCCGGCAACGGTTGCGGCGAGACCTCCTCGGCCATCGGCTGCGAAATCTCGTCGAAGGCGGCTTGTCGCACTCCGCCGAAAGGGTCGCTGGCCGGTCGCTCGGACTGCATGGAAGCCGGCTGCGATCGCCAAGCGGTCGACGGGCGCCGACCGCGCCCGGCGACGCCGATGGCGGCGCGAGCGGCGGCGATTGCGGGGCGGGAGCGCGGCCCAATACCGCGTCGGGATCGCCGGCTTCGACGACTTCCATCAGACCGACCGGTTGATCGCGGAGCGCGGTTTCGGCGCCACGAACGCGAATCCGGTGGTTCACATAGCGACCAATGCGCACATTGTCGACCGGTCGCACAAAAGCGCGAATCTGGCCGGCGTTGTCGACCAGGGCAAACGGCGCGTCGACGTTCGGCTGCGTGTAATTCGGTCGTAGCCAGCCGACGCGCTCGGAGGCCGGCGCGGCGGCCGAGTCGTAGTCATCGTCGGCCGAGGACTCGGGCCGGGCGGCGAAAGCGGGCGCCGCGAGAACGCCGACGAAACAAAGACATGCGAGCGCGAATTTCGCGCGCGGAAGAAATCGCATCATAATTTTTCGCTTGAGAGATGAGTTGAGCGACAAGCGGACCAACGAGAAGAGGCGAGACTTGTAGCACCGACCTCGAACGATGGTCAAGGCCGGTTTTTCAAGTCGCGCGAGATTCGCTAAAAAAAGCGAACGCCCGGCCGATGTTGCTCGACAACGGCTCGCAGGATTTGCGGCTCGCCGGATTTGCCGCGAGCGAAAGAAACGCGGCGCGAAGAAATAGATTGCCCCGAGCGGCCGCGGCCTGCCGACTACGCGCTCTGTCGCGGCTGAAATGTTGGATAACCCCATTTGCTCGTTTGCCATGCCCACGCCCAGCGTGGGCATGTTTTCAAGCGCCACGCGGAGTCCTCATGCCCACGCAGGGCCGTGGGCATGGCACGGAACGAATCCAATCCGTCATTTCAACTGCGACAAAGCACTAGCGGTGCTTCAGCGGACGCGAGACCTGCTCGCGGCGATCGCGCGCGTGCGACGAATCGACCCGGCGCAGCGCGGGGTCGCCGCCCTTGGCCGCTGGCGCCTGCGTGCTCGCGCTGGCGCCAGGCGCGGCTCCGGGGGCGGCGGACGCGGGCGACGCGACAGCCTCTCCGCGGCGGACGCCCAGCAACGTGGCGACCAGTCTCACGGCGATCAACGCAAACGCGATCGGCGAGGGAAGCGCTCGAAGGAACTCGCGCGTGGCGGAGCGCACACGCCCCGAAAGGCGCGACCGCGGCCGAACATGTCAGCCGTGTCGAGCGCCAGCCGCTGGGCATGCCACGCCAGCCGCACGCGACCGCCCGCCGGCGCTACCGAGGATTCCGCGCATGCGACCACCGAGGTCGGGGCCCAGGCCACGAGCCAGCGGTTGCGTCGCATCGCGGCAGCCAGTCGCACATCTGCAAGCGGACCGCCACACTCTTGGCCAAATGCATCGAGCGCCAGGAGCGCCGCGCGGCGATAGAAGCCACTGGCCAAGGGCGGCGCCCACACTCCAACCAGCAGTTCATCGCCCAACGGGGCCGGGCCAGGGTGTACCCAACGTTCGCCGCCTGGCAGCAGACGCACACCCTGGCACAGGGTTTGTTCGGGATTGCCGGCCTTGACCAGCTTGGGCGTCACCGCGGCAATGCGGGATTGGCGAAATGCTTGAGCGCCGCGTCGCTCCACCCGGCCGTGATTTCGCATCCGGCCAGGAGCACGAAAACATAGTCCGAGTCCGCCGTCGCGACGCCGGCATGAATCATTCGCGCGAGATCGGCTTGGGAATCGGTTTGTAAAAACCGTACTTCCCCGGCGAGCTCGTAGGGATCGGCGTAGCGCTCGCGAAGCACGACGACGATATCGCAACCCTGCGGGCGATGCTCGAGCGCCGACACAAGGCTGCTTTCCAACGCGCTGGTCGAGCCCAGCGCCGGGATGACGACCGTTAGCCGCGACACGGCAAATGTCCTTGCGGAACGACGGCGCGTGGAGCGCGCGTCCGACAAATGAAATGACAGCTTTCCAGATTGCAAAGATACACAGTGCAACCGCTGTTCGGATTATTTCGGCTTGCGCCGGCTATCGAGTTTATGCAAACCTCGCGATGGCGGGTGGCCGAAGTTGCCCGCTCGACTCGCTGGCAGTGAAAGCATGCTGGCCGCTAGCAGCCTGTTGGATATTCCAGCAGGCTATTAGCCGGGATCGACCCAGTCGACCACGTCGTCCGCGGGGGATTGCGAGCTCGACTGCATCCCACGGCGGAGTCGCTTGCGATAAGGCCAGTTGCGGCAATCGTGGCGCACCACTTCCGCCAACTCGGACATGATCTCATTGTGGATCATGAGGTTCGAGGAACCGAGTCCGGCCAAGCTGGCGGTGAGCGCTTCGGTCAATTGCACGGAGTCGCCGCCGCCAGCGCCCCCACCGCTCGAGCCGGCAAACCGCATGTGCGGTCCCGAGGCGCCGCCCGGTCCGCCGGCGCCCATTTGCTGTTTGAGCAGTTCGGTCTGTTCTTCCCAACGTTTGGTCGCGGCGTCGAGGCTCGATTGCCAGATGCCGGTTTGGCGCTCGGCGATTTTTCGCATCGCCTCGACCATCGTGTCGCTCAGGCCCGACGCGCCGCCGATGTCGGCCGCGCCCGACGCCATGGCCTTGCTCGAGATCGAGCCCCGGAAGCGACCGATCAACTCGCGGCTCGCGCGGTGTCGACCAGCGCCAGCAGCCGACTCTCGAAATGTTCGGCCGCCAACATCAACACTAGGAGCGACACCGTGAGCAGGAGCGATAGGACCGTGGTATCGAGGATCAAGGCAAAGCCCGGCGGCAAATTGGCCGGCAATCCACCCGCCGCATTCTCGGGCGCCGGCTTGGCGAGCGCGCTGGCCAGCGCCAATACCGTGCCCAGCGCGCCGATGAACGGCATCGTCCAGAGCATGGTGCGCACAATGCCGAAACTTGCCGTCTTGCGCTCAAGGTCGAGATCGGCCAGCGAACGCAATTCGTCTTCGAGCGTGTCCGACGCGCCTTTGCGGGCCAAGTAATCGAGCGCCCGCGCGCAGCCGGCCGATCAAGTAGGTGTGCTGGGCCCAGCCCGGTTGTTTGTCGAGCGATTGCAGCATCACCGTGGTATCGGCGATGGGGAGATCGGCCGCCGCGACGCCATCGAACAATGTCGCTCCCAAGCCGCGAAAGTTTTGCACGATGTCAATGCCCTTGACCACCAGGGCCGCGACGCCCACGAGGAACATCGTGGTCGAGACATAGGCGGCCCAATGGCCGGCGAAATAGCGAGCCACGAGCGGCTCCTCGACCACGCCGCCATCGAGCGCCAAATAAAAGCCGGTCGTGGCGATCGCGCCCCAAAGCAAGGGGTGACGCATCGCGGCGCGGCTGATTCCGTTGAGTTTCGACATGGACCGTTACCTTTATGCTACAAGCCGAGACTTTTACTTGGTGAGTGTCTTATTTGGCGATTTGTCTTACTTGGTGATTGGTCGGGGCGCCGCCGCGACCGGGGCACGCGCCCGATTCCTTGTGCTCGCGCCGCGCGGCGAGCGCCGCGGCGCCGACGCGGGCCCCTCGCCCGCGTTGGTCTGCAAAAGCCGCGCGGCCAAGCAGGTCACGCAGAGCCGGCCGGCCGACACGCTCCAGGCCTCGCTCGCGCCGGAGTCCGCGCTCCAACTTCCGGTGCTGCAATCGCTCGTCGATTCGGCGCTGCACGATTCCGCGGGCCAAGCGTTGCCACCAGCTTTGCCATTCGAGATCACCGAAGCGCTTGACCACCGGAGTCGCCACATGCCAATAAAACACGTCGCGGGTAAACGATGCGTCGGGCGGATTGGCCAAGAGATACGTGTGACCTTCGCGCATGGCACGATGTTCGGCCGGCACTCCCCGCAGCCGCAAATAACCCAAGCCCACGGCGGTCATCGCCGGGCTCACATCTTGCGTCGTATCGTAGGCGAACAAGCCTTTGGCGTTCTTTTTCTCGACCGATTTGAACCAGCGATCGGCCAAGCGGCAGCATTCGGGGTCGAGCGTGAGCCCGGCGTTGGCGGCGGCTTCGGCGAGCATCAGTTGCCAAGCCACGGAAAATGTGTTGCCCTCGCCGCCGGACTCGTAGTCCCAGCCGCCGGTGGTCGTGTTTTGGGCGGCGAGCGAAAAATTCACCGCAAGCTGCACCGCGGCGCCAAGCCCTGAGTCATGGGTTTGCGAATATCGCCGGGCAAGCGCCAGCCCGGCCAGCGCGTGGGAGAACATGCGCTGCTCGCCCAGGCCCGAAAGATCGCCATCGGGTCGCTGCTGGGCGACCAGCCAGGCGATGCCGCGGGCGATCGGTTGTTCGAACATATCGGCCGACGCGCGGTCCCTTTCGGCGGCGGCTACGAGCGGCGCGAGCGCCAACCCCGTGGCGGCGGCATTGGAATGCAGCGTGCCGGCGTCGCCGCAGGCGCCGCCGCGGCATTGATGATCGAACTCGTGCAAGCTCCAACTGCCGTCGGGCGATTGATGCCGCACGATCCAAGTCAGCGCCGTGGCCAGCGCCGCTTCGGTCGCGGCCGCGGTCGAGGCCTCGGGATCGCTCGGCGGCGGGGCGGCCGCTTCGGGCGGCTTTACGCGCGATTCGGAATCCGAGTGCTTGCTCGCCACGAGGCCATCTTGCGGAATGCCCAACTCGGCGGCGATCCGCTTCGTGATTTCGTCGTTCTGGCGAATGCGGCCCTCGGGCGGCGGATCGATGAAATCGAAACTGTAATTGGCGTCGCTCGGCTCGATCACATTGTTGATTCTTTCCGGAACACGCCGAGCCTCGGCTTGCAGACGCGGCGTGAACTGCATCGGAGCGATCGCGATCAGTCCCACGCCCAGAAGGTGAAACAGACTGCTGAGAGCAAAGAAGCCTCCCAAGCCGGTAAGCCAAACCGTGAGCCGTTGCCATTTCGTCCGGCGGCGGCGCGGCGCATGGAACGATGGCGGAAACACGATCTCCGGCTCCGGCGGCGGCGGATTGCGGCGCCACGGCCAGCTCTTCACGTTTTCAAGCACGGGCGATTGCAAGGACATTCTCGTGATTGATTGCGCCGATTGGGTCCGTTCAAGCCACTTTGCCCGGGCGAGAAGTCTTTTTCGCGCGATCCTCCGCCGGCTCGGCGCGGAAAGTCGGAACCGTGACGAACAGCGTCGACGAGGTGAGGCTCGCGGCGCCGGTAATCGCGGCCGCGGTAGCGCGATCGACGGGCCCGGCATCGCCGCGGCTAGGCGAACTTCGTCCGACCCGACCGGAACCGCGTCTCCTGCCGGCGGAGACGCTGGCTTCGAGGCGACGGGCTTGTGCTCTGGAAACTTTTGCTCGGCGGCCTTTTGCGCGGCGGGCTTTTCCTCGACCGGTTTTTCTTCGGTGGCCTTTTGCGCGGCGGGTTTTTGCTCGAGGGCCTTTTGTTCCGCGCCGTATCGCGTGATCGCGGCCAAGCCCAGATGCATCAGCGCCAGCGAACGATCTTCGGACAAATTCACTCGGCGATCGAAAAGCAGCGAGGCCATCGCCGCGGGAATGCCGACCAGGAGTCCGGCCGCGGCAATCGCCAACGCGCCCAGCGCCTCGCGAATTGCGCTGCCGGCAAGCCCCTGCGGACTGAAAAGCGGCAGCGCCAGATGCGGCATCACGCTCACGATTCCCAGCAGCGTTCCCAAGACACCGAGCGCCGGCGCGGAAAACGCCACCGCCTTGAGCATCGTGAGATTCGTGTCCATGCGAATGCGCTCGCGGACCCGGGCGGAGCGCATCGCATCGGCAGCCGCTTCGGTTCCGCGTTCGATTTCGGCGATTCCGGCGAGCAGCACGCGGCTTTCGGCGGCTGGCGAGCGGCAAGCACCGCCTTGGCCCGCACCAGGTCCTTCTGGTTCAGGAAGTGCATCATTTGCCGCAGCAAGAGCTCGGGATCGAGGCGTCGTCGCCAGAAGTAAGTGGCCCGCTCGGCGATAATCGCGAGGCTGGCGATGTTGAGCGACATGAGCACATAGAACACGATCTCCGCGGCAAACGCGGCGAAGGCGACGAACTGGGGGCTGACTTCCATAGGTATCGCACTGCCGAAAGCCGAAGCGGCGCCTCGCATGGTCGACGGCGCCTCGAGTGGGTTTGCCCGCGGCGCCTCCTGGCGCGGCAAGGTTGGTTTTTTAAGCGGCGCCATAGTACAAAGCGCGGGTCCGGCGACAAATAGCAATCGTGGACCAGCCATCATTGGGATTCCCTTCCGTTTGGCGGAGCGACAAATCTTCCCGCTGGCAGTGCTGGCGATGGCGCTCCCGCGGCGCGATAGGAGAGCCAAAGTCTCGTGGTCGATTGTCGCTTGGTCTGTTATCGCACCTGCATTGCTCGCGCGAGTCGGCGGCTTTAGAATGAATCGCAACGGCGGCGGTTCGATCGGCGCTGCCGCCGACCGCTTGGTTCTCCGCGGCGTCGCGAGGGGGAGGGAGCGGCGGCGTTTTCGCTCGAAGGATCGCTCGAACATGCCTTTTACGGTCAACGGAATCGGCACACGGTATCTTGGCCGGCGCCATTTGGCGGCGAGTGTCGGCCGTTGCGAATTCTGCAAACGCCAAACCACCCTCAGCAACTACGACACGACACTCTGGCTGGTCGTGTTTCATCTGCCGCTTGTGCCGCTGGCCAAGAAACAGGTGTTCTCCGATTGCAGCGCATGTCGCAAGCATCGGGTGATGCCGCTTTCCGAATGGCGGCGATTGCAAGACGCCGCGATCGAGCGGGCCCAAGCGGCGGCCGACGCCGCTCCGCGAAGTCCGGAAGCCGCGATCGATCTGATCGGCACTTTGATGGCCTGCTTTCGCCACGATCAGGCCGCCGATTTGGCCCGGCGGATGCACGAAGGTTTTCCCGCGAGCGCCGCGGCGCAAGTCGCCGCGGGCGACGCGTTGCGAATGTGTCGCGCGCCCCACGAAGCCGAGCGCGCCTATCTCACGGCGCTCGAGCTCGACCATGGCAACTTCCAGGCGAAGCGCGCCGTGGCCGAACTGCTCATCGATCGACACGAGCCCGCCACGGCGCTGCGCGTGCTCATGACAGCGCCGCGAATCGAAGTTTCGCGAGATCCCGCGCTGTGTTCGCGGGTGGCGACCGCCTTGGTCGACCAGGGGCACGAGAAAGAGGCATTGCCGCTATTGGAAGCCTTGCTTGCCCACGATCCGGCGCTCGGGCGCGATTCCGGCTTTCGCCGCTCGATGCTCGTCGCCGAGCGCGCGACCGGCTCGGCGAGCACGGCGCTGCCGCGATTGTCCTGGTTTCGCCGCGCTCGCTGGGCGCTCACGGCGGCCGTCATCGCGCTCATGGCGGGTTTGCCCTTTGCCTGGAGCGAATATGTCGCGGAGCATCAAACACTGCATATCGTCAATGGCTTCGAAGCGTCGCTCACGGTGCGTTGGGAAGACGGGAGCAAAATGATCGTGCCGGCGCGAAGCCGAATCATGGCCACGGTGGCCGAGGGGCCGCATGCCGTGGTGGCGAGCGCGGCGGGAAGACAATTACAAGGCGGCGAGTTTGCCATCGCTTCGACATTCAGCGAAAGGTTCTTCCACCGGCCGGTGTTCGTGCTCAATCCGGGCCGCGGCGCCACCTTGTTGGTCGAGCAGGCAATCTATGCCCGCGGACCGCGACGCGCCGCGCTGCTGCCGCCCCTACCCCAGCACTTCGTCGGCCACTTCTTTCAAACCTTTCCGGCGGTCGATTATGTGTTTCGCGAGTTTCCCGCGAAAATCGACGCCAAAGACGAAGTGCTAGTCCGCACTCGCATTGGCCTCGCGGCGCAGGCCGCGCGGCAAATTGTCGCGGCGCCGTCGGACGTGGCCGCGCCGGTTGATCGGATGCGGCTGGCCGAAACCCATTTGCGACTCACGCCCGGCGACGCCGAACTCCGGGCCGCCTACAAAAAAGCCTGCGACGACGCGGGCCAATCCGGCCGAGCCAAGACGTTCCTCGCCGCGATCGCCGCGCATTGAGCGCGGCTTGCTAACAAGGCGCGGGGTCGCGACCCGGCCCGGTCGGGTCGGGCGCCGGCGCGCCTTGCCGAGTCGAGCGCGAGGCGTGTGTCGCGCCCGAGAAACGGCGTGCCGCAGAGCCAAAGGACGCCGGCCAAGAAGATCACGAGCGACACGGTCGCGAAGCCGGTGTTCATGTTGCCGCCATAGCGATCGGTGATCTTGCCGATGAGCGTCGGCGAGATCACATCGCCGAACAAATGAATAATCAAAATATTGAAGGCAAACGCCGACGCGCGCACCGAGGGGTGCGTGACATTGGCCAAGATCGCATTGGCCGGCCCGGTGTTGAAGAACAAGCAAAACTCCGTGGCGAAGATCAGCGCCCAGAGCTGCCAAGGACTCGATATGGGCGCATAGAGCACGCCCAGGAAACAGGGCGCGGCAAGAATGGCCCCGATGCCGGAGACGATAAAGTAACTGCCTTTCCAGCGTTTTTGCAATTTGTCGGCCGTCCAGCCGCCGAGCAGGGTGGCGCTGAGCCCCGACACGACCGTCACGCCGCCGAAGGTGATGTTGACGCGTTCGAGAGACCAAATATGGCGATATTCGGCGACATATTCGGGAATCCAAAACGCGATGCCGCCCATGGCGAAAGTGAGGGCGGTCATGCCGAGCGTGGCGAACACATAGGAGGGCGTTTTTAGAAACGCCTTGTAGTCACGCCAACTCGCCTTGGGCGCCGCCGCCGCCGCATGTTCGGATTGCCCTCGCGCCGGCTCGCGCATGAACAACGCGACCAGCGCCAGCGCGATTCCAGGTGGAACCGACAAGAAAAACGCCCAGTGCCATGTCCAGTGCGACGCGACCACGCCACCAAAGGCATATCCCAGCGCGCTGCCGACCGGAATTGCGATATAGAAATAGGAAAGCATTCGGCTGCGATGATCCACCGGAAACTGGTCGGCGATCAGGGTCGGCGCCACCGGCGCGTAGGCTGCCTCGCCAATGCCCACCATGAGCCGCGAGGCGAGCAGCATGCCAAACGAGGTCGCGAGGCCCGACGCGCCCGACGCCAAACTCCAAGCCAACACGCCGCAGGCGATCAGCACCCAGCGATTGATCCGATCTCCCAGCCAGCCGAACAACGGGCTCGCGATCATGTAGGACACGAGAAACGCCGCGGGCAAGAGGCCCATCCAGGCGCGAACGTCGGGATCCCAGGCGAGCCAGTAAGCGGCCTCTGGGTTGCCGGCGGCAAAGAGATCGTCTTTGATTCGCGGCGCCACGGCGGCGAGCACGAAGCGATCGACATAATTCAGCAGGTTGATCGAGATCAGCAGCCCGAGCGACCAATAGGCGCCCGGCGCGAAGGCGCTGCTGGAACCGTCTCGCCGGTGGCGCCCCAGTCGCTCATGCTCGAGTTGGTCGTCCGTCGCGGGTGAAGGAAAAATGGGCCGTCGGCGCCGCGCTTTCCGGCATTTGCCAATACCGCGATGCCGCGGATTTCGACTTCGGCGCCGCTAGCAGCCTGCTGAAATATTCAACTGGCCGCGCCGCCGCGCGAGGCTGCTAGTGTACGGTATCGCCACCGGCCGCGACATGCCTTTCGGTTGTGCAACGCCAAGATCGCGCTTTACAATGCTATTGGCCGGCGAGTCGATTGCCCGAGAGTTCGCGAAATCCGCCGCGCCAGAGTTTTTTTGCCAGGGAGAACTAGCCGCCATGCTCGGCGCCGCGTTACATATCGGTCCTTATATCGAGCGATTGCGCAAGGAACTGGCCGACGTGGCCGAGGAAGATGTGCGCCGCTGGGCCGACTGGATCCACGAAGCCTGGCGCGACGACCGATTCATCTACATCGTCGGCAATGGCGGCTCGGCCACCACGGCCTCGCACATGGCCGAAGACCTCGGCAAAAGCTCGCTCCGACCCGAGGACCTGCGCGACGAATCCAAGAGACGCCTCAAAGTGCTCAGTCTCACCGACAACGTGGGCTGGCTCCTGGCCGTGGGCAACGATGTGGGCTACGACCAGATCTTCGTTCAGCAGCTCATGAACTATGGCCGCAAGGGCGACCTGCTCGTGGCGATCAGCGGTTCGGGCAATAGCCCCAATGTGCTCGCCGCCGTCGATTGGGCCAACCGCCACGGCCTCCGCACCTTCGGTCTGACCGGCTACTCGGGCGGCAAGCTGCGTCAGATCGCCCAACATGGTTGCCATGTGGCGCTCGACGACATGGGCATGGTCGAGAGCATTCATCTCTGCCTGTTTCATTGGGTGCTCAACGACGTTTATGCCCGAATTAATCACGAGGGCCGCCATGCGGTGGTCCACCAAGGCTAGCGATGGAAGCGGCCGGAGCCGATAAGGCCGAAGACGCGAAATTCAGTCCCACACGCAACCGTGGCTCGAGCAAGCGCATGTTTTTAGGCATCGAGATCGGCGGCACGAAATTGCAATTGGGGGTCGGCGCCGGCGATGGCGGACCCTTGCGCGCCTTGGAGCGTTTCGAAATCCGGCCCGAGTTGGGCGCCCTCGGAATTCTCGAACAGATCGAGCCGGCCGCGCAGTTGCTGATCCATCGGCATCAGGTTCGCGCCATCGGCATCGGCTTTGGCGGACCGGTCGACGCCGCTGGCGGACACACGATCAAGAGCCATCAGGTCGAGGGTTGGGACGATTTCTCCCTCGGCGACTGGTGCCGGCGGCGGCTCGGCCTCCCGGCCCGAATCATCAACGACTGCGACGCCGCGTGTCTGGCCGAGGCGCGATTCGGCGCCGGGCGCCATGAGCGCGTGGTGCTCTATGTCACGGTGGGCAGCGGCATTGGCGGCGGGCTCGTGATCGACGGCAACCTGCACCACGGCGCCGGCTCGGCCGTGGCCGAGATCGGTCATTTGCGACCGGGCCTCAACGCCGTCGAGCCCGACCAAACCGTCGAGTCGCTCGCCAGTGGCTGGGGCATCGCGGCGGCGGCGCAAGCGCGATTGATCGAGCCGGCCGGCCGCCAGTTCTTGCTGTTCAATCGCGCCGGCGACGCCCAGCGCCCGGAGCAAGTGCGCCAGCGGCTGATCGAGGCCGAAGAAGCCGCCGAGGAATATGCGGCCGATCTGCTCGAGCGGTGCGACGGACAGGTCGAACAGCTCACGACGAAGATCGTGGCCCAGGCCGCGAGCGAAGGCAATGAGTTGGCCCGCGATGTATTACTGCGCGCGGCGCAAGCATTGGGGTGGGCCATCGCCCAAGCGATCACGTTGCTGGCGCCGGGCGTGGCGGTCGTCGGCGGCGGGGTAGCGCTGGCCGAGGAAAGTTTGCTGCTCGATCCGCTGCGGCGCGAGATCGATCGCTATGTGTTCCCACCGCTGCGCGGCGTTTGCCGCGTGGCTCGCTCGGAATTGGGCGAATTGGTGGTCGTGCATGGAGCGCTCGCCGTGGCCGCGAAGGGCGATGATTAATAATTCTAATATCACGAGCGATGCTTCGATCGCATTGCCCCGACGCCGACCCGTCGGGCGATCCCAGACACCGACCCTCTCGGGCGATCGAAGATGAATATCTTGTGATGAATCGCCACCATCCCCTTTCGAGCGCGGCGCCAATGGCATAAGCTTTGCTCTTGGGTGGCCATCGGAAGCCCAACGCGTCGGCCATCGGCGGGCGTTGTTCTGGATTGGAATCTTCTTCGCTCGGGAAAGGCGAACCTCCTATGCAATTGGCAATGATCGGACTAGGCCGAATGGGCGCCAACATGGTGCGCCGGCTGATGAAGGCCGGGCATAAATGCGTGGTGTTCGACATGGCGCCGGCCGCTGTCGCCGCCATGACGAAAGAGGGCGCCACCGGCGCCGGGTCGCTCAAGGAGTTGGTCGAGAAACTCGAAAAGCCGCGCGCGCTTTGGATCATGGTGCCCGCCGCCGTGGTCGACAAAACGATCGAAGCCCTGCTGCCGCATCTGGAAAAAGGCGACATTCTGATCGACGGCGGCAATTCGTACTACGTCGACGACATTCGCCGGGCCAAGGAACTGAAGCCCAAGGGCATCCACTATGTCGATGTCGGCACCAGCGGCGGTGTGTGGGGACTCGAGCGCGGATACTGCGAAATGATCGGCGGCGAAAAAGACGTGGTGAAACATCTCGACCCGATCTTCGCCGCCTTGGCCCCGCCACGCGACGCCGCTCCGCCGACGCCCGGCCGCGAGAAAATGGGCGGCACCGCGGAACATGGTTACCTGCACTGCGGTCCCAACGGCGCGGGTCACTTCGTGAAAATGGTTCACAACGGCATCGAATATGGCCTGATGGCCGCCTATGCCGAGGGGCTCTCGATCTTGGCCCACGCCAATGTCGGCAAGACCAAGCAAGAAGACGACGCCGAAACCACGCCGCTCCGCGATCCGGATCTCTATCAATACGATATCAACGTGGCCGATGTGGCCGAAGTTTGGCGCCGCGGCAGCGTGGTGGCTTCTTGGCTCTTGGACCTGAGCGCCGCCGCGCTGGTCAAGGATCCTGGGTTGGCGAACTTCGCCGGCCGAGTTTCCGATTCGGGCGAAGGCCGCTGGACGATCAAGGCCGCCATCGATGAAGCCGTGCCGGCGCCGGTGCTTACCACGGCGCTTTACGAACGATTTTCCTCGCGTGGCGAGGCGGGCTTCGCCGACAAACTGCTCTCGGCCATGCGTTTCGAGTTCGGCGGACACAAGGAAAAGCCGAGCGCGTGACCGGATTCGGGATCGTTCCCGCGGACCGACTTTTTCGAGTGCGCCGCGACGGGGTGGCTCGCGCCGGCGAATCCGTCGCGATTGTTTATGAGCCTTGTTCGTTGACCCAAGGAGCCTATCGCACACCATGATGCACACGACGCCGCAATCCGATGCTCTTGTGTTCTTCGGGGCCACCGGAGACTTGGCCTATAAGAAGATATTTCCCGCGCTCTATTGGATGTGCAAACGCGGCCATCTCAATATTCCGGTGATCGGCGTGGCCAAGAGCGACTGGAAGCTCGAGGATCTCAAGAACCGCGCCAAGGACAGTCTGCAAAAGAACGTCAAGGACGTCGACATGCAGACGTTCGATAAATTCGCCGCGCTCCTCAAATATGTCGATGGCGATTATCACGACCCGTCGCTCTTCGAGCGGCTGCGCAAGGAGCTCGGCTCGGCCGAGCGTCCGTTGCACTACTTGGCGATTCCGCCGGTGATGTTCGCCGATGTGATCGAGCAGCTCGGCAAGTCGGGCTGCGCGAAAAACGCCCGGGTCGTGGTCGAAAAGCCTTTTGGCCGCGATCTCGAATCGGCGCAGAAGCTCAACGCGATCTTGCTGAGCAATTTTCCGGAAAAGTCGATCTATCGCATCGACCATTATTTGGGCAAGGAGCCGGTGCAGAATCTGCTGTTCTTCCGCTTCGCGAATTCGTTTCTCGAGCCGATCTGGAACCGCAACTATATCGAGAGCATTCAGATCACGATGGCCGAGGCATTCGGCGTGAAGGGCCGCGGAGCTTTTTACGAGGAAGTCGGCTGTGTGCGCGACGTGGTGCAAAACCACTTGGCGCAGCTCGTGGCGATTCTCACCATGGAGCCGCCCGCGGCCGGCGATCCCGAAGCCACGCGCGACGAAAAGGCCAAGGTGCTGAAGGCGATCGCTCCGATCGACCCCGCGAACTTGGTGCGCGGCCAGTTCAAGAATTATCGCAAGGAGCCGGGCGTCGATCCCCATTCGCAGGTCGAGACCTTCGCCGCGATCAAGATCGAAATCAACAACTGGCGCTGGCAGGGAGTGCCGATCTTTATTCGCGCCGGCAAATGCCTGCCGCTAACTTGCACCGAAGTGTTCGTCACGCTCCGCCGGCCGCCGGCCGTGTATTCCAAGTCGCCGCCGCCGCCGAATTATGTCCGTTTTCGCCTGAGCCCCGACGTGTCGATCGCCATCGGCTCGATGCTCAAGGCGCCCGGCGAGTACATGATCGGACATCCCGAGGAACTGATCATGAGCCATCAGCCCGAGGGCGACGAAATGGACGCTTACGAGCGCCTGCTGGGCGACGCGATCCGCGGCGACGCGACACTGTTTGCCCGCGAGGACGCGGTCGAGGAGTCGTGGCGGATCGTCGACCCGGCGCTCGACGGCGGCACGACGCTCTATACCTACGATCAAGGCAGCTGGGGCCCGAGCGAGGTGGACATGAACCTCTTGCCCCCGCGCGGCTGGCACGCGCCGCGGATGGAGACTCCCGAGACGTCGGCATGAGAACGATCACGTCGCCGCGCGTGCACGACCGTCATTGCGGAGCTGCACGAACGTTTTCCACGTCGAAATACCAGGTGTTCGCATGCAAGTCGAAATCTTTGACACGGCCGACGCCGCCGGCGCGGCTGGCGCTCGGTTCATCGCCGAGGCCGCTCGCGACGCCATTGCCGAGCGAGGCAAATTCATCCTTGCCGTAAGCGGCGGGCGCGGCCCCTGGCAAATGTTCGGCCTCCTGGCCAAGGAGCCGCTCGATTGGAGCAAGTTCCATGTCGTGCAGGTCGACGAGCGAGTGGCGCCCGACGGCGATCCGGCGCGAAACCTCACCCATTTGCGGGAGTGCCTGCTCTCGGCGGCCCCGATTCCCAAGGAAAACATCCATGTGATGCCGGTCGAATCGCCCGATCTCGTGGCGGCGGCTCGCGATTATGGCCAGTCGCTGGCCCGCGTCGCCGGGGAACCGCCGGTGATCGATCTCGTGCATTTGGGCATTGGGCCCGATGGCCACACGGCGTCGCTCGTGCCGGGCGACGCGACGCTCGACATTCGCGACGCCACCGTGGCCATTAGCAAGGAATATCAAGGCCGGCGCCGCATGACACTAACTTATCCAGCGCTGAATGCGGCCCGGCAAATCCTGTGGCTCATCACCGGCGACGACAAGCGCGACGCCCTGATCGGCCTGCGGAGCGCCGACCGCGGAATCCCGGCTGGCCGGGTCGAACAGTCGCGCGCCACGGTGCTCGCCGATCGGGCGGCGGCTGGCGCCAAAGCCTAAATTGCGTTAGCGTGGGGAGCGTTTTCCGGACTCGCGGCGCCCGCCTTCGCGGAGCGGCGCCCCCCCGGGCGACGCGCCATGAACCCGAATCGCTCCGTCCGACCGACCGTATTCATCCTTGACTTTGGCCACCATGACTATCGACCCTCTTTCGCTCGATCTGATTGCCGCCGAAGCCCTGAAGCATGTCGCCGACGGGGCAACGCTTGGGCTCGGCAGCGGACATGCCAGCGAAGCCTTCATACGCGCTCGGCGCCCGGGTGGCGGGCGGGCTCAAGGCGCGCGGCGTGCCCACCTCGCAGTCATCGGCGCATTTGGCCCGGTTGGTCGGCGTGCCGCTGACGAGTTTCGATGAATGTCCGACCTTGGACTTGGCGGTCGATGGCGCCGACGAAGTCGACCCGGCGGGGCAACTCATCAAGGGCTATGGCGGAGCGCTGGTGCGGGAAAGAATCGTCGCCGCGTCGGCCGCGAAGTTTCTGGTGCTCGTGGGACCGGAAAAGTTCGTGCCCACGCTTGGCGCCCATGGCAAGTTGCCGGTGGAAATCGTGCCGTTCGCGCGGGGCCCGGCCAGCCGCGATCTTTGGGCACGCGGCATTGCCAGTGAAGTGCGCTGCCACAATGGCGAGCCGTTCGTCACCGACAACGGAAATTTGATTCTCGATTGTCAGACCTCGCCCATGGTCGACCCCTTTGAAATCGAGCGGCAAATCCTGACCGTGCCGGGGGTGGTGGACACGGGCCTCTTCCTCAATATGCGGCCCACGGTCATCACGCTCCGCGCGGGCGTGGTGGAATCGCTTCTCTTCGGACCTCGCGCCTAACGATGGAGCCAAGCATGAGCGACGCGCTTCCCATCGTGTATCTGGCTCGCCACGGCGAAACCGCCTGGAGCCTTTCGGGCCAACATACGGGGCTGACCGATATCCCGCTCACGCCGCGCGGCGAGCAAAATGCGAAAAAACTTGGTGCGTATTTAAAGAACATCGCCTTCGACCAAGTGCTCACGAGCCCGCTCCAGCGAGCGCGGCGGACCTGCGAACTGGCCGGATTCGCGTCCCGGGCCGAACTGGACTCGCGGCTGGTCGAATGGAACTACGGCGAATGCGAAGGTCGCACGACGTCCGACATCCAGCGGCAGTGGCCCGACTGGCGGATCTTTCGCGATGGCTGTCCGGGCGGCGAATCGGTGGCCGAGATCGGGGCCCGCGCCGATGCGTTCATCGCCCGCCTGCGAGGCGGCCCCGCGAGCGGCGATTCGGTTGCCCAAACGACGCTCGTGTTTTCGAGCGCTCATATCCTGCGCGTGATCGCCGCGCGCTGGCTGGGGCTCGATGCATCGTGTGGTCGGTTGCTCACGCTGGGCACGGCAAGCGTGAGCATCCTGGGTTATGAACACTCCTTGGCCGAGCCCGTGCTGCGGCGCTGGAACGACACGACCGCCGCCGAGCACTAACGCGGCGACGCCTCATTCGCGGAAAGAGAAAGACGACGATCATGGCTCTTAGTCCTTATGCCGGCAAACCGGCTCAGCGCGAAATGCTCGTCGATGTCGGCGAGCTCGAAAAGGAATACCACGCTCGCAAACCCGACCCGTCGAACCCGCTCGAGCGAGTGAGCTTCGGCACCAGCGGGCATCGCGGCCGACCGGATAAAGGCACGTTTAACGAAGCGCATATCCTCGCGATCACGCAGGCGATTTGCGATTATCGCGCTGCCCACGGAGTCAGCGGTCCGCTGTTGATGGGCAAGGACACGCACGGACTCAGTCGGCCGGCCGAGCGCACCGCGCTCGAAGTGCTCGCGGCCAATAAAGTCGAAACCCTCATTCAGCGCGGCGATGGCTACACGCCCACGCCGGTCATCTCGCGCGCGATCTTGGTTTACAACCGCAGTCGCGCCGAGGGTCTGGCCGATGGGGTGGTGATTACGCCCTCGCACAATCCGCCGACCGATGGCGGATTCAAATACAATCCGACCAATGGCGGCCCGGCCGACACCGATGTCACGAACTGGATCGAGCGCCGCGCGAACGAGTTGCTGACCGGCAATCTGGTCGACGTGAAGCGGGTGTCGTATTCCTCGGCGATCGGGGCCCCGACCACGCACCCGCAAGATTTTGTCCGACCCTATGTCGAGGACTTGGCGAATGTGATCGACATGCCGGCGATTCGCGCGGCGCGGCTGAAGCTGGGCGTCGATCCGCTGGGCGGCGCCTCGGTGGGATATTGGGAGCCGATCAACGACTTCTATGGACTCGAAATCGAGGTGGTGAACCCGAAAATCGATCCCACGTTTTCGTTCATGACCGTGGATCACGATGGCAAGATTCGCATGGACTGCTCGAGCCCCTGGGCCATGGCGGCCCTGGTGAAGCTCAAGGATCGCTTCCAGGTGGCCTTTGCCAACGATCCCGACGCCGATCGCCACGGCATCGTCACCCCTAGCGTCGGCCTCATGAACCCGAACCATTACCTAGCCGTCGCGATCCGATATTTGCTCACGCATCGCCCGCGCTGGTCGCCCGAAGCGGTGGTCGGGAAGACCCTGGTCAGCAGCGCGCTCATCGATCGGGTGGTGGCGAGCTTGGGGCGCAAGCTTCGCGAAACTCCCGTGGGTTTCAAATGGTTTGCCCCCGGCCTGTTCGATGGCTCCTGCTGTTTCGGCGGCGAGGAAAGCGCCGGCGCCAGCTTCCTGCGCCACGATGGCACGGTGTGGAGCACCGACAAGGACGGCATCATCATGAACCTGCTGGCCGCCGAAATCATGGCCACCACCGGCAAAGACCCCGGCCAACACTATCTCGAGCTCGCCCGGGAATTCGGCGCTCCCTGCTACACGCGGATCGACGCCCCCGCCTCGCCCGAGCAAAAGGCCAAGCTACAAAAGCTCTCGCCCGAGGCGGTGCGCGACACCGAGCTGGCTGGCGAACCGATCACGGCCAAGCTGACTCGGGCGCCCGGCAACAACGCCCCGATCGGCGGGCTCAAGGTCGTGGCGGCCAATGGCTGGTTTGCCGCCCGGCCGTCGGGCACCGAACACATTTACAAGATTTACGCGGAAAGCTTTCGCGACGAAGAGCATTTGAATCGGATCGTGGCCGAAGCCCAAAAGATCGTCACCGCCGCCCTCGCATGAAGGAGCTTGCCGGATGTCTGAACCAACACCCTTGATCGAAACTCCCGCGTGGAAAGCGCTCGCCGCGCATCATGAGAAGTTGAAAGACGCGAGCCTGCGCGACCTGTTCGCCGACGACCCGGAGCGCGGCAAGCGGCTCGCGCTCGACGCCGTGGGCGTGTATCTCGATTATTCGAAGAACCGCGTCACCGACGAAACACTCAAGCTGCTGGTGGCCTTGGCCGAGTCGGCGCGGCTCAAGGATCGCATCGTGCAGATGTTCACCGGCGACAAAATCAATATCACGGAAAAGCGGGCCGTGCTCCATACGGCGCTCCGCGCGCCGCGAGACGCCACGATTCTGGTCGATGGCGTGAATGTCGTGCCCGAGGTGCATGCGGTGCTCGATCGCATGGCCGAGTTTTCGAATCGAGTGCGCAACGGCGACTGGCGCGGCGCCACCGGCAAGCGCATTCGCACGATCGTGAATATCGGCATCGGCGGCTCGGACCTGGGCCCGGTCATGGCCTACGAAGCCCTGCGCCACTACAGCCAGCGCGACCTCGCCTGCCGCTTCGTGTCGAATGTCGACGGCACGGACCTGGTCGAGGCGACGCGTGATCTCGATCCGGCCGAAACGCTGTTCGTGATTTCGTCGAAGACCTTCACCACGATTGAAACCCTGACCAACGCGCATTCGGCTCGACAGTGGTTGCTCGACACGCTGGTCGAGGAATCGGCCGTGGCCAAGCACTTTGTCGCGGTGTCGACCAATGCCAAGGAGGTGGCGAAGTTCGGCATCGACACCGCCAACATGTTCGGCTTCTGGGATTGGGTCGGCGGGCGCTATTCGTTCGACTCGGCGATCGGACTCTCGCTGATGATCGCGATCGGGCCCGACAATTTTCGCGAAATGCTCGGCGGTTTTCACGCCATGGATCAACATTTTCGCTCGGCCCCGTTGGAGAAGAATTTGCCGGTGCTCTTGGCCCTGATCGGCCTCTGGTACAACGACTTCTTCGATGCCCAAACGCTCGCCGTGTTGCCCTACGACCATTATCTCGGCCGGTTCAGCGCCTATTTGCAGCAGCTCGACATGGAGAGCAACGGCAAAAGCGTGAATCTCGATGGCAAGCGGGTCGATTACCAAACCGGCCCGATCGTGTGGGGCACTCCCGGCACCAACGGGCAACACGCCTACTACCAGCTTATCCATCAAGGCACGAAGCTGATTCCCTGCGATTTTCTGGGCTTCATGCAAACCCTCAATCCGTTGGGCAACCATCACGATCTGCTCATGGCCAATTTCTTCGCCCAAACCGAGGCCCTGGCCTTTGGCAAGACCGCCGCGGAAGTGAAGGCCGACGGAGTGGCCGACTTTCAGATTCCGCATCGCACCTTTCCCGGCAACCATCCCACGAACACGCTTCTGCTGGAGCGGCTCACTCCCGCGGCGCTCGGCAAGCTGGTGGCGCTCTATGAGCACAAAGTCTTTGTCCAGGGCACGATCTGGCATATCAATTCGTTCGACCAGTGGGGTGTCGAGCTTGGCAAGGCGCTCGCGACTCGCATCGTGCCCGAACTCGAGGAGGGCGGCGTGCGAAAGCAATCGCACCACGATAGTTCGACCACGGCCTTGATCGAGCGCTACAATAAGAACAAGTCGGGCTGACGGCGCCTGTTGCGCGAGGCCAGTCCCCCCACTCGAACACCGCGAATAGACAAATAGAATCGAGGAGCCGCATCATGGTTCTCGGATACGATAACTCGCTCTATGTGCTTCCGTTCGACCATCGCCATTCCTACGGCGCCGATGTATTCGGCTTTCATGAGCCGATGAATCGCGACCAGATTTCGATCGTGGCCCAGAGCAAGCAAGTGATTTACGAGGGCTATCAGTTGGCCGTGGCCGAGGGCGTGCGCAAGGATCAGAGCGCGATTCTGGTCGACGAGGAATTCGGCGCCGATATCTTGCGAGATGCCCACAAGCAGGGTTACCTGGTCTGCATGCCGACCGAAAAGAGCGGTCAGCATGAATACGACTTCGAATATCCCGACTTCGCGGGGCACATCGAGGATTTCGATCCCACCTTCACCAAAGTGCTCGTGCGATACAATCCGCGAGGCGACGCCGAGATGAACTCGCGTCAAACGGCCCGGCTCAAGCAACTCAACGATTATCTCAAACAGCGGAACCGGATGCTGATGTTCGAGCTGCTGGTTCCGGCCGAAAAGGCGCAGCTCGATGCCGTCGGCGGCGATAAAAAAGTCTATGATCTCGAGGTGCGGCCGGGCCTGATGGTCGACACGATCCACGCCTTTCAATCCGCCGGAGTCGAGCCCGATGTATGGAAAGTCGAAGGGCTCGATCGACGCGAGGACTGCGAGCGAGTTGCCCAGGCCGCCCGGCGCCATACATTGGGCGGCCCGAATCGCGCAAGTCGGTTGCATTATTCTCGGCCGCGGCGAAGACGAGAAGAAAGTCATCGAGTGGCTGAATGTCGGCGCGTCGGTTCCCGGTTTCATCGGTTTCGCGGTCGGTCGCTCGACGTTTCTGGAGCCGATCATCTCGCTGCGGGCCGGCAGGATCACGCGCAACTTGGCGGTGGCCGAGATCGCCCGCAAATTCCGCGAATGGGTCGATGCCTTCGAGCAAGCCCGCCGCGGCGGTTGATTTCGCCGTCGCCGCTTCACGGATCGCGGGAGCCGAGGCGCCGAAATCGCCAGCCGGCGTCGCATCGCTATTGGGCCGCCGTCGCCTTCCGAGTTCGCGCCCTTGCCCTTGAATCTTTTTTCGGTTTCGCATGCCTCCTCGCACTCCCTCCGATGCGCCTGATCCATTGGCGACTGCCCGGCGGTCGCCAACTGAACTCCCGGACTCCGCTCGGCGCACGGCCGACGAGCTCGACCGCTTGCGAGCCTGGGATCGCGAGATCGTGTGGCATGCCTTCACCCAAATGGCCGAATACGAGCCGCTGATCATCGAGCGAGCCCAGGGCACGACGCTCGTCGACATCGAGGGGCGCGAATATCTCGATGGCGTGAGCAGCTTGTGGTGCAATATCCATGGCCATCGCCACCCGCGGATCGACGCCGCCATTCGCGAGCAGCTCGACCGCGTGGCCCATAGCACGCTGCTCGGCGCTTCGAACCCCACCACGATTCGCCTCGCCAAGCGACTGGTCGATCTCGCGCCGCCGGGTCTCGACCATGTGTTCTTCTCCGACAGTGGCGCCACCGCGGTGGAAGTGGCGCTCAAGATGGCCTTTCAATATTGGCGCCAGCGCCCCGACCCGAGGCCGGCCAAGACTCGCTTCGTGGCGCTGGCGAGCGCCTATCATGGCGACACGCTCGGGGCGGTGAGCGTGGGCGGGGTCGAGCGGTTTCATGCGATGTTCGAGCCGCTGTTGTTTCCGGCGTTCAGAGCGCCGCGCCCGACATGGTTCGCCTGCCGCCGGGCGTCGATCGCTCGCGCGCGCTGGCGTATTATCTCGACCGCCTCGAGGCGATTCTCGCGGAGCATCATTCCGAGATCGCCGCCCTGGTCGTCGAGCCGCTGGTGCAAGCCGCGGCCGGCATGGTGATGCACCCCGAAGGCTATCTGGCCGGCGCGCGCGAGCTCACTCGCCGCCATGATGTGCTGCTCATCGCCGACGAGGTGGCGGTGGGCTTCGGCCGCACGGGCACACTATTCGCTTGCGAGCAAGAGGGCGTGTCGCCCGATCTGCTGGCCCTGGCCAAGGGACTCACCGGCGGTTATCTGCCGCTGGCCGCGACCCTGGCGACGAACGAAATCTGGCGGGCCTTCTTGGGCGCCTTCGCCGAATCGAAGACCTTTTTCCATGGTCACACCTATGGCGGCAATCCGCTCGCCTCGGCCGCGGCACTCGCTTCGCTCGATGTGTTCGATGAAGAACGCACGCTCGCGCGTTTGCCGGCGAAAGCAGCGCGGCTGGCGACGCACTTAAGCCGCATCGGGCGCCTGGAGCATGTGGGCGACACGCGCCAGCGCGGGCTGATCGGCGCGATCGAATTGATGAGCGATCGCGAGCAACAAACGCCGTATCCTTGGGCCGAGCAGCGCGGGATGCGCGCTTGCCGCGTGGCTCGCGCCCAAGGAGCGCTACTGCGGCCGCTGGGCAATGTGGTGGTGCTGATGCCACCCCTGTCGGCGACGCTGGAAGAGATCGACCGCATCTGCCTGGCCGCCGAAGCAGGCATCATCGCGGCGACGGCGACGAACGCGGGGACATGAGTCATTGACTCTATTTCGCGCGGATGCTCGCATCGGAAGACTTCGATTCTGTCGAGGGCGTTTCGAGAGGCGTTGTCGCCAGCCGTCGCGAAAACTCGGCGGCTGCCTCGCGATTCACGTGAATCCAGTCGTTGAATTCGTTGTCCTTGAACCAGTGCTGCGCGTAAATGCAAATCGCGCCCCTGGCTTCGAGAAGCGATGTGACATAGCGCAAATATTCCGCGGCGCTCGGCGTATTATAGATTCGCCGATGAACATCCGACTCCGCGACTCGCACGAAGATCAAGCGCGCGGCGACTCGATCGGCCGCCGCGAACATGTCTCGCACTGGAGCACTCAATCCGATTCGCGAGTCAAGCACATGGCGATACCGAGCCTCGATCGCCTCGCGGAGCTCCGGTTCGTTGGCGGCCGGTGGGTTTTCATAAAACGGCTTCCGCGGCCGCGGAACCAAACCAATCCGGCTCAATCGCTCCCGGAAGAAAACTAGCTGCTGCCAGACTCGAAAGCGGTCGTATACCATTGGGGCCAGCGACGCGAGCCGCACTTGCCAGGCGGCGATTGGATCATCGGCGGCATAGTAGGGCAGCGCCAATTCACGGTCGGTGTAGCAGGCCATGGCGCGCGAGTCATGCATCACGCTCCAGCCGCCCGTTGGTGGATCGGTGGCGCTGGTTTCATCGAAGCCGACAAAGATTCTTTTGGGGCGGCAGTGCTCCGCGGCGCATCGTAACAACAGGAAATGCTCGAGTGGAGTCGAGCCGCAAAGCGTCGCGTCGACCGCTTTACGGCCCGGCGCGGCGGCTTCGTAGACCGCGAGGTTGAGTGCATCGTGCAACGTCGAGTTGCCGATGAAAACATCGGTGCATCCGTGGCAATGGTCGATTGCTCGCAGCGCCTGGCGCGGAGCCGTGTTTCTCGCGAAATAGCGAATTCCCGCGTTCATCGTCACGAGGCACCCCAAGAAGATCGCGGCTTGCAGCCACGGCGACTTGGTCAAGCCGCCGCCCTGGAACGCGCGAGAATCGGCCGGCGGAGTTGTTCGTGAAGCCGCGGAGTGACGTCGCTCGGAGTGGCTCATGGCGGGGCGCGGTAATAAAGCCTTGGAGGGTCCGACGGGCGCGGAGGAGATTCGATCGCGAAGCTCGCCCGCGACGTCGGAGCAAAAATCAAAAATCGATATAAATAAACTTCGATCCTTGTCCTGAAAACAGGCAAATCAGCCCGGCGAGAATTCCCCACCACACGCCCCAGAGCGGTGAGCCGCCGTCGAGCGGAAAGCCCGGCGGAGGAGCGTCGCGTTCACCGCCTAGGTATTCAAAGGCGTGTTTAAGCCAGTCCACGGAGCGCATCTCTGCTTCTCCCGAGCGTGTTCACGCGATTTTATCCCACCAGCAAGCGTCGAAAAAAGAAGATCGCGGTATCGAGATCCATGATAAAGAACGCCCATCCTAAGTTTACGCTCACATAGGTCAGCAGCCAAGCAGCCAATTTGCCGAGCCATGCTAGGCGCCCGGTATCGCGTCGCGCGGCGATTCCGGGCGGCTCGCGACGCGCGAAGTGCTCGCGTCCGGCGGTCCAGAGGCGATGGGTCGTCAGCAAGAGGCCGTGCCAAAGTCCCCAGACGAGAAAGTTCGTGCCGGCGCCATGCCACAGCCCGCTGACCAGCATGATGATCACGATGTTGCGGCAGGTCGCCAGCAGGCCGCCTCGAGATCCGCCCATCGGAATAAACAGATAGTCCACCAGCCAGCGGTAGAGCGAGACATGCCAGTGCTGCCAGAACGAGGCGATGTTCAGGCGGAAGTAGGGCCAGTTGAAATTCTCGGGTATTTGCAGCCCGAATAAGCGGCCCGAGCCGATTGCGATGTCCGAGTACGCCGAAAAATCGAAGTAGATTTTCCAGCCGAAAGCAAGCAGCCACACTGGCAACGCCCACCGCTCGGCTTGGGCGATGTCGGTGGTATTCAAATGATCGGTCAAGGAAGTGAGCGTGTCGGCGAGCACGAACTTCTTCGCCAAGCCGGTCAGGATGCGCGTCCAGCCGCGGTTCCAGTCCGTGGGCCAATCCTGGCTGGGCGACCGGAGGCAGGGAAGAAAATCTTGAAAGCGCTTGATCGGGCCAGCCACCATCGTGGGAAAGAAGAAAATAAACGCCAAATACTCGGCAAGCGAGCCGCGCTCCGTGCGATTTCGGTAACGATCCATCGCATAATGAATAAACTCGAACGTGAAGAAAGAAATTCCGAGCGGCAAAAAACTGCCCGGCCAATACAACGGATAAACGCCCAGTGGCCGCCCCAGGCCAATCGCGAAATTCCAATATTTGAAGACACCCAGCGCGGCCAGACTAATCAGCGAGCCGAAAATACACCACCGCGAGCCCGCGAAATAGAAACGACTGATCATCGCTTCCCAAAAGAAGATCGCGAGACAGGCCGCGCCCCACCATCCGGCCAACTCGGTGACCGAGAAGTACACGAAAAAGGCGCTACCCGACACGGTGCAAACCCAAGGACGCCACCGCGCCGGCACGACCCGAAACAGAATCGAGGCGGGTAGGAGAAACAAGAAGAAATAGGCAAACCGGTTGAATATCATGGAAGAAACTGGCGTGAACGGGGCTTTCGTCCAAACATTCGACGCGCGCCGCCCCCGTTGAAAGCGAGCAATCGCCACGGAAAAAGAAGCCCCGATTATTGCTCGATCGCGCGACAGTGCAACCGCTTGGGCTCCCGCCGCGGCCGTGGCATGCGACCGCGACCGAGCCGTCCCTCATGGCCGAGCGATCACTCGGCCGACGATTTGCTGCCGCCGGGCGACGCGCCGATGGGAATACCCTCGGGCAGGGGCCGGCCGGCGATCGCGAAGCCCAGGTGATAGAGCTCCGCGCGAATGGCGCGAAACTCCTCGAAGCTTTCGGGATACACCCACAGGGTCACGGTCCAGTCCTCGGGCCGGCGGCCATCGAGCCTTCCGCGAAATTGCGAGGTGTTGCTCAGCGCCTGCTGGAGCGTTTCGCCTTGGTCCTGACTGACCGGCAGCAGATCGAAGTGCGTGACCACGATCAGCGATCCGCCGCCGCGGCGTCCCGAGGCCTTGGCCGTCTCCCAGTCCATTTCTTGGCGCTCCACGGTGTAGCGCAAGTTGAATCCGTCGAGCGGGCCGATCGTGTCCACCATCTCATCTTGGCCCTCGAGGCGCCAGAGGCGGTTTTGAGCCACCGCGCGGAATTTTTCGATCAGCTCCTCGAGCGGCACATAGCTCACGCGGTTGTGCTTGAGTTGAAAATGCAACTCATGACCGTCGACTTGCTTCCCGATCGGCGTCGGAAAATTCTGCACCTGGACCACTTTTTTAGGCGGGGCTTTTAAGTTCATTTCCAGCGCGTCGAGCCGGGCGAGCTCGGCCCTGGCTTGAGTCAGCGCGTGGGCGAGATCGAACTGCTTGCGCGTGTCTTCGTCGAGCGCGGCGCGGCGCGTGGCCAGCGCGGTTTCGGCGGCTTTCACCGCCGCTTCGAGTTCGGCCCGGTCGGCAAGCTCCTTGCCGCCGAGCTCGGCGAGGCCGCGACTTTGCTCGCGATCGCGCTCGATTTCGGTTTCCAAGTCGCCGATCGCGGCCAATTGGGCATCGAGCTCGGCGGTCGAATCCTCGGGCGGCGGCTCCAACGGCGCGGGCATCGAACGCGCATGCGCGGCGAGCACGAGCGCCACGATCACCAGCACTCCGGCAAGATTGCCGATCGCGGGCAACAGCAGACCAACTGTAGTTCGTTCGCGGCGCGGCTTGACCATTATTTATAGAACCAACCGAAGATGGATTTTTTGGGTGGCTTCTTCTTGGCCGGCGGAGGCGCCGCCGCGACCACGGGCGTCGTGCGTTCGGTGAGCACGATGCCGCTATTGGCCATTTGCGCTTTCAGCTCCTGAAACCGTTTTTCTCCACCCGGCGACACTTGCATCGACACGGTCGGGCGCCAGTAGAAACCGCGGCCGGCGTAGCCCCAGGTTTTCGTCTGATCCCAAATCGCGGCGACAAACGGATCGACCGCTTCGTCGGTGGTCCCGGTAAAGGGCACTTCACGCGGCGGGGTCGTGGTGTTGTCCGAGGCGATGAGCAGCCGATCCTCGCGACACTCGACCACCACCGGCCGCTCGATGGCCGTGGAGTAGCGGGCCTCCTCGGGCATCGCCCAATCGTATTCGCGCTTCTTGGTTTGCTGTTTTCGATCGCCGCTTTGAAACGTGGGGCTCGGAATCGGCGGCTGCTGTTGGGCCATTTGCGTCGGGTCCGAGGGGCTGCCTCCGCTGCTCGAATAACTCGAATTTTGCGGTGAATTGCTCTCGTTGTCGCTCGCGGCGGCGCTGCTCGACGCCGACGAATTGTTCGACGGGCTCGAATTGCTTTGCGGAGTGCTGGCCGAGCCTGGGTTGTTGTAGGCCGACGAGATCGCGCCGAGGGACGATTGTTTCGCGCCGGGTTGACGCCTTGGCTAAAGAGATCGGGCGCCGGCGCTGGTGCTGACCTGCGAGGTTTGGCCGCTGCCCGATTGTCCAGCGCCCGCCGCGCCGCCGCCGGCCTTATTACTTCCGGCCGAGGATTTGGCGCCGGCATAGCTCCCGCCGCTCGAACCGCTCTGGGCCCCGGTGGCGCTGCCGCTGCCCGCGGCGCCGCTACTAACGCCAGCCGGTTGGCCGGCGGCGCCGCTGCTGACCACGCCGCTCGTGGCGCCCGAGCTCGACGCTCCGCCAGGATTCGAAGCGGCGATCGTCCCGGGACTCGCGTCGCCCGAGGCCCCGGTCGAGGCGAGCGAACCATCGGCGGTCATTCCGGCGGCGGTTTGAGCCCGCGGATCGGGCTGCGCGGCGAGCGAAGAGCCGGGCGGCGATGTCGCTAGGCTGCCTGCCGGATTGGTTTGAGGATTGTTTTGCGAGCCGTTTCCCGGGCTGCTTTGCGGCGAAAGGCCCGAGGCCGCCTGTGCGCCAGCGGGCAGGTTCGGCGCACTGCCTCCGACGCTCGTTCCAGCGCCGCCCGAAGTCGGGGCGCCGCCGGCTCCGGCGCCGCCCGAGGGTCCATACGCGCCGCTTTGACCAGCCTGCGCGCCCGAGGCGAGACCTCCCCCGCCGGGCATGACGCTACCCGATTGTCCGCCACCGCTCGCGCCGCTGGCGCCTCCGGGACTGTTGGGTCCACCGGCCGAGGGCGATCCATAATTGCCCGGGCCGTTGTTTGCCGCGAGCGGACTTCCGCCGGCGCCCGGAGTGGGGAATGGATTTGCAAACGGGTTGGTGTTTGAATTCGAGGGGTCGGTTCCCAGGCCGGCGCTCGGCGCCATTGCCGCGGAATTCGTCGAGCCGACGCCTTGTGATCCCGTTCCGCCGGTTTGACTGCCGCCGGCGCCGCTCATCGATCCGCCACCGAGACTACCATCGGTTGATGTATCCGCCGATGCGAGATCGCCGCCGGCGCCGGAGGCATCGCCTCCAGCCGTGGCGCTTCCGCCGCTTGCCGTGTCGCCGGCGCCCGCGCCGTTTTGACCCGAAGCCGACGATTGTCCAATCTGAGTGCTTTGACCGGAAGCGCCCGAGGATGGCCCGCCGGCGCCGCCGGGTTGTCCATAAGCTCCATTCTGCTGGCCATTCGCTCCGCCCTGGCCATAGGCGCCGCCTTGGCTGAGCCCACCGGGGCCGGCGCCGAAGCCGGTCGTGGCGGATCCGCCCGCGGCGCTTGCCAACATGTTCGGGTCGGGGGTGGCGGCCGTGCCCAAACCGCCGTTGACTCCGCCGGGTTGTGCGCCGACGCCCGGGCCGCCGGGAGTGGCGCCTGAGCCCGAGCCAGGTCCGCCGCCGATGGTATTCGAGGCGAGCCCATTGGCGCCCGAAGCGCCTCCACCGATGCCGTTGGCGCCTGGCCCAGCGCCGCCTGGTCCGACGCCATTCGGTCCGCCGCCGCCTGGGCCGGAACCATTTGGTCCAGAGCCGTTCCGCGCAAAGCCATTCGGGCCGGCGCCACCCGGTCCATTGCCACCGAGGCCATTCCCGCTCGGTCCTCCACCGGGTCCACCCGCCAGCGAGTTATACGGTGGTTGCCCTCCAGCGCCGCCGCCCGAGGGAAAGCCATTGCCGCCCTGGGGGCCCGAGCCATAAGCGGCCGCCGCGCCATTGGCGGGCTGTTTACTCACGAGGCCGGCATAGGGGCTGGCGTCGGCTTTGCGACGTTTGCGTTGGCCGCCGAGCCCGGTGTGGCCGGCGTCGGGTGGCGCCGATTCAGCCACGACGCCTCCATTGGGCGAGGCGTGAAATACTTTCTTCGGTTTGCCGCCATAAGGACGCGGCGCCGCGGCGGCGAGTGTTTGTTGCTGAACGCGCGCTTCCGCCACGGCCTGCTCGGCGGCGGCCTTGAGCGTGGGGTCGGCTTGCGGGTAATCCATCGCCCAGTCCTCGCCGATAAATTCGTAGCCAAACTCGGCGCCCCAGCTCTGCATCGCGAGCCGCGCCAAATAATAGGCGCCCACGCCGTCGGGCCGCACCAGCAAGAGGGGATACGGTTCCTCGGGCTCCGCGCCGCTGGCCCGCTGCTCCTCGAGAATGCGATCTCGCGCCACGCGCAAGGCCGAGGCGAGCGGATTGCCCGGTCCGAGCGGGCCGCTGAAATCGGTGTCACGAAACTCGATGCCTTCGGGCTGAATCACGACTTCATCGCCGCGGCATTCGATATAAATCGGCCGGCGCTTGGTGCCATTGCGACCCAAATACGGCACGACCGAATAGGCGCTCGCTTGCTGACTCGTTTGTTGCTGCTTGTCGGCCAAGCGTCGCTCGGCGAGCGCAATCTGTTCGCGCAAGACGGCAAGCTGAGTGGCGGCCTTTTCTTCTTGTTGCGTCGAGGTCGAGGCGAGCGACTCCATTTGGGCAAGCGCCGACGTGAGCCGCTCGCGTTCGGTGGCCAGCCGGCGGAGTTTCGCTTCGAGCTCGCTCACTTCGCCACGCAGCCGCCGCAGCTCCTCGGCGCTTTCTTCCCGAGCTACCTTGAGCGAGGCGAGCCGCCATTTCGCGACTTCTTCCGTCTGTCGGGCGAGCTCCGCCTCGGCCGGGTCGGGTGGTCCCGCAATCGGCGCCTGCCGCATGGGTCGGGCCGCGAGATAGAGCAGCGTGAGCAGCGCTCCGAGCACGCCCGTTAGCACGCCGAGCAGCGGAAAGAAGCGCATTCCGGGCGTTCGATCGGTGCGTTGCGAGCGGTTCATTGCAAAAGCAGCCTCATCGCCCTCGCGTCGAGCAGGTTCGCCGGCGGGGCCTGCTCACAAAAAATCGCGTCCGGCGCTCGGGCCCGAGCGTCGCGAGGGTCGTATCCAGAGCATCGGCGCCGGAAGCATCGATACATTCACCAAAACCAGCAAGGTCGCTCGGCCGACTCCGCCAGCAATGATGGCAATCGGGCGCACGTCATTTTGTCGCTTGCGGAACCGTGCTAGCGAATGGAATCCAGAATCGCCGCGTTCGACCCCAAGCGGGGGCATTTATGAGCCTATCCGGCAACTCCCCCTCTCCCTTTGGGAGAGGGGCGGGTGAGGGCTCACCGAAGTTCTCGGAAAGGCCCTTAAGTACTCCAGAATGGAAGAACCAGCAAGATCAGCCAGCGGCGATCGCGCTACCAATCACAAACGGCGCAACCGGCCCTAAAACCGGCAAAGTTTGACAAAGTTCGCGCCAAAACATGGCCGATACTGTGTTTGTCGCAAGCGTTCGAGCGTGAACAACGCCCGACGACGCATCGCCGAGCATGTGCGCACCCCGCCGGCGCCGCGAAAAAACCGCACACTTTGATATCCCAGGGGGGATTACGGCCCGGTGACGGCTCCGCAAGGAGTCTCCCGGGCTGTTTTCATGCGCTCGCCCCGCGGCTCATTCGTCGCGATAGCTGGCAAAGCAATGCGGGGTCTCCCACAGATGGGCTTCGACGATCGGGAAACCGGCGTCGCGGGCGAATTCATAAATGAGCCGGGCGATGCTCTCGGCCGTGGGGTTCGCATCGAGCAGAAACAGCGGCTCTCCCAGTCGCTCGAGCGCTGGAACCGCCGGATCGTCGCGATGCAGAATCATGCGATGATCGAGATTGTCGTCGATCCAGCGACTCACGACGCGCTTGATGTCGGAGAAGTCGAGCACCATGCCGCGATCGTCGAGCGCTTCGGCTTCGAGCGCGATCACGGCCCGGCCATTGTGGCCATGCAAATAGCGGCACTTGCCTTCGTAGTTCAGCAGCCGATGGCCATAGCAAAAGTCAATCTCACGAGTCACTCGAAACATAATTACCGGTCCTTCGTGACGAGTTTTTTCTTGCGGTCGCAAGCTTACGACTTGCGGCGCACGGCGGCCCAGGCGTGTTCCGCGGCGTTTAGCGAATTCCGTTACGATGCTCCCTGTTGGCCGAGTTCGTTGCCTCGGCGGCGTAGCTGGTCGGGTCGGCGAGGCCGGCGGCGGCAAACGCTCGGCGCCGCTCCTCGCATTTGTTGCACGCTCCGCAGTGCAACTCCGCTCGCGGGTTCAGGCATGAGAAGGTGAGATCGAGCCGAGCGCCTCCGCGCGGCCCGCAGCGCCGGCGCCTTGTACTCGAGCGGGCGCACGAGCCGCACATGGCCCAGCGCCGCGCGATCCATCACGCGCTCGAACTCCGCGAGAAAATCCAGCGACGCGTCGGCAAACGGACTCCCGCCCAAGCAACCGATCGCCAACTGCCCGATCCCGTGGGTCTGACACCAGAGCCGCGCCTTGATCATCAAAAGCGGATTGCGACCCAGCAGGAAAACCTCTTCGTCGCCGCTTTCGGCGCCGGGAGTGGCGCTGCCGGTGATGCTCCAGTGCCCGGAATAAAGATCGCCGAGCGGCAAATCGAGCACCACGAGCTCCGCCAATCCCGACGAGGCCGCGGACTCCAAGAAGCGCCGCGCCGCGGCGAGCTCGGCCGCCTCCCAAATGAGCCCCGCCTGGATGTAAATCGGATAAACCCGCTGTCCCTGGGCCAACATGTCCACGAGAAGCATCGAGCTATCGAGCCCGCCGCTGTAGAGCAAGCCGCTCGCGGGCGGAGGAACTCGATTGCTCATGGTTTGGGGGCGCCGTCTCGCGCGAAGTCACCGCGGGGATGGAATGCGAACGAACCCAAATATCATATATCGCGCGGCCAGCAGGCGGCTACGCCCGTTGTCTTGGCGCGGCGGCGCCGGTTAAAATTTTAAGATCATGAAAACTTTTGGGATTGTCGTTCTAGGCATTGTGTTGGGCGGCGCGCTCGGCCTGGGCATCGCCTGGGCTCGCTTTCATCGCGGCGTCGTGGCCGAATATCTGCCCGGCGCGGCGGCAAGCACGACCCCCACGCCGCCCAAGCCCGGCGAGCCGCAACCGGTGGCCACGATCGCCGAGGAGTCGCACGATTTCGGCGATATCGAATCCGATCAATCGGTCGAGCACTTCTTTCAGTTGACGAACACCGGCCTCGGCCCGCTCCGGCTGGAAAAAGGCGGCACCACCTGCGGCAAATGCACGCTCAGCGACCTGCCCCAGGAAACCCTCGCGCCCGGTGAAAGCGAGCAGATCACGGTTTCGTATCGCGCCCACGATCTCGGGCAGTTTCGCCAGTCGGCCATTATATTCACCAACGATCCGGCGCATCCGCGACTTTCGCTCGGTGTAAGCGGCAAGGTGATCTCGTCGCTGCATGCCTCGCCGCCCGACTTGGTCTTTACGCGCGTCTCGACCACCGAGCCGAGCGTGGCCGAAACGCACTTGCTGGCCTTCGGCGCGACGCCGCTCGAAGTGACCGCCCACGAGTTTTTGGAGCCGACCTCGGCCGCGCATTTCCGGGCCGAATTCTCGCCGCTGGCCAACGATGAAGTCGCCAAGGCCGCGGCCCGCTCGGGCATCGTGGTCAAGGTCACGGTGTTGCCCGGCCTGCCGGTGGGCGCGGTGCGGCAGAAGCTGCGAATCACGACGAACCAACCCCAGACCTCGGCGGTCGATGTGCCGATTCAAGGCAGCGTGGAAAGCGATCTTTCGATCGTGGGCGCCGGTTGGGATCGCGAGCGCGGCGTGCTCACGCTGGGCGCCGCCTCGCGCCACGCGGGACTGCGGCGCGAAGTATTCGTGCTCGCCCGCGGACCCCGTCGCGACGAAGTTCGCCTCACGGCCGGCTCGCGCAATCCCGAATGGATCCAGGTCGAGATCGGCGAGCCGCGGCCCGTGCAACAAGGCGCGGTGATGCGTTGGCCGGTCACGGTGATTATTCCGCCGGAGAGTCCCGAATCGAATCACCTGGGCACGGTGCAGGGCAAGCTCGGTTCGCTCGTGCTCGACACCGGCCTCGCCGATGGCACGCAAGTGAAGATGTTCTTGCAGTTCTTGCTGGAGAGGTGACCCGCGGCGCCGAAGAGATCGAGCGCGCCCCGATGCGAAACCGACGCCGGGCGCTTCCCCATGGGGAGGAACCCCGGGCGCTCGACCGGACCGGATCCTCCGCTTGTGCCGCGCCCACGCGCCGGCGCCCCTGGGAATCCGGGATTTGGGCTTTTCTCAATCGGCGGAATCTGCGAATGATTTCGCACAGCGGGTGGCGCTCGGGGCAGTGTTGCGCCGAGCGGTAGTTCGAGCTTCAACTTTGGGTGCATGTGGCCATGAATCTTCGGAATCTCGCAACGACTTCTCGCCAGCCACGCTCGGCCGTTTTTCTCGCCATGGCGACGCTGGTGATTATGCTCTCCGCGCCGGGCTGCCGCGACGAAGCGAAGCCGCCGGCCCCCTTGGCCGAGCGATCGGCGCATGAGAGTGCCGGGGCGCGAGAGCACGGGGCGCCGAGCCGCGAGCCGGCCGATCTGGCGGCGAGCGCCCCCTTCGAAAGCGCCTCGTCGGCAAGCGTGCCCAAGCCAAGCCCGCCGGCCGACGCCGCCAAGACGGTCGACGCCCGAGACGTTCCCATCGCCGCATCGCCAATATACTCGCCCACGACGCCCACCCCCGCCCACTCCAGCGCCGCCGGGCCATCGTTGCCCGAGATGGCCGCCGAGCCGGCAGGCGCTTCTCCCACGACCGCGCCGCCCTCGGAACCCTCGCCGCCCATCGATTCGCAATCTCCAACAAGCGATTCACGATCTCCGACAAGCGCCACGGCGCGGGCCAAGCCCTCGTTCGTGCAACAAAAGCCCAAGTTCGATCCGATCAAGGTCAACGGCAAGTTCTTCGAGGGCTGGCAGCCGCCGCGGCTGGCGCTTGTTGTCACCGGCCGGCAAGATGGCTACCTCGAACCATGCGGCTGCGCGGGCATCGAGAATCAGAAGGGCGGCCTGAGTCGCCGGCAGAGCCTGTTTGCCGAGCTCGCCGCCAAGGGCTGGCCGCTGGCGGCCGTGGATGTCGGCTCGATTGTGCGCCGCTTCGGAAAGCAAGCCGAGCTCCAGTTCGGCATCACCGCCGACGCGCTTTGCGCCATGCACTATGCCGCGGTCGGCTTCGGGCCAAGCGATTTGCGGCTCTCGGCCGGCGAGATCGCGGCCGTGGTGGCGAGCGATCAGCCGGGCGCGGGAATCTTCGTCTCGGCCAATGTCGATCTGTTTGGACTTGTGCCCAAGACACGAACGGTCGAAGCCGGCGGCTTGAAACTGGGCATTACGAGCGTGCTCGGCGATGAAGCTCGCCGGCAGGTGAATAATTCCGAAGTGCTGATGACTCCAGCCAAGGTCTGCGCTCCCCGCCGCGATCAAGGAACTGGCCCCGGCCGATATCAAGATTCTCTTGGCCAATGCCACGATCGAAGAGGCCCGCGAACTGGCCAAGGCGTTTCCGTCGTTCGACATCGTGGTGTCGGCCGGCGGTGGCGACGAACCGCCCGCCGAGGCGGAGTTGGTCAACGACGGCAAGACGCGCTTGATCGAAGTCGGCCACAAAGCCATGTATGCCGTGGTGCTCGGTTTCCACGACGCGGGCCAGCCGGCGAGCTATCAGCGCGTGGCCCTCGACTCGCGGTTCCCCGATTCGCCGCAAATGAAAAATCTGATGACCACCTACCAGTCGCAACTCGAATCGCTCGGCTGGACCGGGCTCGGCTTGCGACCGGCGCGGCATCCCCAATCGCGGCCCGACAATCCGCTGGCCGGGCAGTTCGTGGGCGGCGCACAGTGCAAGGAATGTCACGAATCGGCCTGGGAGGTTTATACCAAGAGCGGCCATGCGCATGCCACGCAAACCCTCATTGATCTCAAGCCGGCTCGGCAATTCGATCCCGAGTGCGTGAGTTGCCATGTGACGGGCTGGAACCCCCAGGAATTCTTTCCCTATGTGTCGGGCTACGACAGCATGCAGCACACTCCGGAGCTGGCCGGCCAATCGTGTGAAAACTGCCACGGTCCCGGCGCCGCGCACATTGCCGCGGAGCGGGGAAGCGACATGGCTCTGAAAGACGAGTGGCGCAAGCTAGTGCGTCAAGAAAAGGCCACGGCCGACGACTCGTGCCGCAAATGCCACGACCTGGACAACAGCCCCGACTTCGACTTCGACAGATACTGGGCCGAGATCGAGCATTAGGAACGGAAACGCCCCTTCTTTTTTCCTCGTCGTGCCTTCGTGGTAATTTCCTCCCCCCGTGCCCGCTTCGCGTCGTTCTTCTTTTCCTCGTCGTGTCCGTCTTGGTGATTATTTCCTGTTTCTTCTTCCGTTCCTCTCCCCTCGCCCTGCTCTCTCCCGGAGAGGGGGAAGAATTCGGCATCGTTTCGCGGCGATATAAAAACGAATCGGCGGCGTCGGGCGCACGGGGAGCGCCGAACGCCGCCGATCGGACGTTTTGTCGAAGCCGCCCGAGACGAGCGGTCGAGACCGGTTCTTGTTGGTTTTGTTGTCGAGCGAAGGAACGACCTCCGCTGGACGGTTTGTGATCGAAGGGTGTGGCGACCGGCGGCTCTTGGCCTTGCGGTAACACACTGACGCCTGGCCCGTCGCTGGTGGGACGAGATCAGTCGCCGGTCGTTTGTTGCCTTTCGATCGGTTGTGAGCCGTTGGGTCGGGTGATCTTTTGCAAGATCGCGAGGCCCAAGCGGTTCGGGTTGGTCTCGACCGCGATTACATGCCGCGGCAGAACGCGGGGCGGAAAACCAGTCGACGAGGACGCATGCGGACCCTCAATTGTGTTGGGAGCTCCCCACGCCAGGTCAGCCCTCGCGATGGATGTTTCATGATGCTTGCTTTTTGAAAAGCAACCTCACGATAATCCATCACTTTCGCCGCGCGACGTTTCGCAGTCTCGCGGCGCCTTGCGAGGGGCGATGCGAGGTTTTGCTGCCCGAGCTTGACGTCTGGTTCGCTCTGGCCGCGCGGTTTTGGACTTCCGGCGTCAACGCCACCGCCCTCGACAATAGCGCCGGAGGCGAGCTCGTGTCCGCAAGGCTATCGATCGCGGTCGCTTTCGCGCCCTTTTGTTCAAGGCCCGGCGGCGACGAAGCTCGGGGATGTGATCCCCTAGCAGCCTGTTGAAATATTCAACAGGCTGCGCCGCCGCATGGATGCGGTGTCAAAATAACGACCTAAGTTCAAGTTTCGCGTTTTTTGCTAGCAAGCGGCGCGGGTATTATGCGGCGATTGCCAGGATATTCTCGACCAACTGGATGATTTTTCGACTTCCTGGTCCTTGTGGCGCCCACGCGGAAATGGATTCTTTCAGGCTACACCGACGTAGCGTCGCCAACATGTCGGCGAATGATTCGTGAGTCTTGGTCGTGTACCACGGCCGCAATAGTTGACGGTAATGACGATGACCTTCCCGACAGTACCAGCACACGATCAAGCTATACAGCAGCATCGCCATCGGCGCCGTGCGCTCGACGGCCTGGCGAGTCCAACCTTGCGGCTCTTCGAAGCCCAAGTGCTGCTTGCTTTCGCGGAATGTGACTTCCACGCTCCACCGCATCGCATACCAAGTCAGCACCTGCTCGGCCGTGGCGTCGACGCGCGTCGAGTAAAAAGCTTCGCGACCACGACCGCCGGCCAACGCCTCCACGGCCACCACCCGCAACGCGCGCTCCGGCAACGCGAAGACGCGCCCCACCGCTTCGCACAGCCGGGCCGACTCATGGCGGCCATAGATATGAAGCTCCACTCGCCGGGCACGCTCGTCGAGCATTCGCTCGGGCGTGGGAAGCTGGGCGCCACGCTTGCGCGGGCGTCCTTTCCGTCCAGACTGCGCCGCCTGTGGCGCGTCGAACAACCGAGCGTCCAGCCGCAAGCGGCTGGTCAAGTCGCAGTTGGTCGGCAGTTGGCCCAGCACGCTCTGCCCGCCATAGGCGGAGTCCGCCACCACATGAAATCGCCGATTCGCCCGGTGTTTGCAGAGAATTCGCAGCAACTCCACCGCCAACTCGGGCTTGCTGCGATAGACGCGACGTTCTTTCGCCGCCCGTTTCTTGTTCAGATACAAGCGAAACAAGATCGGCAGGCTGAAAGGTCGCTCGGGCCACAAGGGAAAGCGGACCACCACGCACAGCACGACCCAACAGTGCCCCCAATTGGTCACCACATGGCTGCGGCTGGAGAGCAGCGGATCGTGATGCATCCCGGTCCCGAACATTTTCAGTCCACGCTTGCGGGCCAATGTGTCGTCGAGCGCGAGCAGCACGCCTTCGCCACACAACGACTCGATCAGTCGAAAGACAGCCAGCCCCAACGCATCGCGAGACCAGTTGGCTTCCGAGAAAAAACGATGAAACGCGGAATGATGCCGCTGGCCAGACACGCCGGCCGCCAGCAGCAGATTCGTCACGGTGCGCCGCGGCGCGAACACCCAGCCCGTGGCGAGGACCACAAAATTCTGGAACGTCGGCTCGGTCATGACGACAGCCAACTCTTGCAACAAAACCGCAAACGAGCTAACAAGATTCATGTGAGCCTCCCGAGCGAAGCAGTGCTTGAACAACACCTGCATCGTGAGGGAGGCTCACCCTGTTTTTCAATCCCCGCTACGGTCGGGGTCCGCTAGCAAAAAACGCGAAACTTGAACTAAGTCGTTGTTTTGCGAGCCGCGACGAGCTTTGCTCGGCGCTTGGCGAGGTTGAAAAATGCCACGATGGCATTTTTCAACAGGCTTCTAGAAAACCGGCCGCGCGCTGAATGAAGGCCAAGAACAACCCCGCGCCTTTGCCCCGCTTGCAAGATGGAGATGAAGTTCTTGCTTCGCCCCCGCCCCGCATTTGGCTCTCGCCGGCTTTCGCCTCGAATCGACAACGCCGCGGATTATGCGCGCGGAGGGCGATGATTTCCTAGCATTGTTTGTGAGCCAGGGCGGGAGAATGGCAGCCGATCGGCTTTAGCTAAATCGCCGATTGCGGGAGCGCGAAGCCGGAGCCCTCGCTGACGCGTCGGGTTGTGACGGAGGCGGGGCGGGGTTTTCGGCGGTTGGAATGTCATGGAAACGCACAAGCTTGAAGCGCGAGCGAAAGAACTCCTTCGCTCGCGCTTCAGGCTTGTGTTTTCGCGAGGTGCGCGGTGGCGCTGGCGCCGGGAGCAGTCGACTATCCCGATAGTTTACTCTTGCCGCGGTATTGTTGGCGGTCGCTAGAATCGCGTCGCGATTTGCGTTCGCTCACCGTTGCGATGCGCCGCTTAGCTTCACGTCGGCCCATGCGGCTTGGCAAAACCAACTCCGCCCGGGGCAATCGACGATCAATTCTAGTTTCTTGCGCCCAGAGATCGACGCGGAGAATGGCGATATCGATCCGCTGTCTCGCAGCGGCTTCGATTTCCATATCTGCTTACCATCGCCAATTATGATAAACGTCATGGGAGTGTCTGGGCGTCCATTCACTTCCAGCACGGCTATCGATCCCTTGATGGATTTCATGCCGTGTGGGACTGAGATCACGATCCGCGATCGTGAATTCGCCGGTGGCGTCGCCACTCGCCCATGCTTATATGTCGCGCCCTTGATGGTAAATGGCCTCGTTGTCCGAGCCGGATCATCACTATCTGCCGACGATACCTCGATGATCGGCAAATCGAAAAGCCAAATTTCGTCGTCGGCGAGCGATTCAAATTCTCCAAGCCGCTTCTCGATCGACAGCTTCTCAAGCCCGGTCGCGGTCGGCTCGACGCGCAGATACCATTCCGCCGCGTCGAGCTTTTCCGCTTGCGTCTTCGCGTGCGACCACGCCTCTTCGCCCTTGGCGAGAAAGTCCTTTTCCGTGAGGTCCGGCGGCGCCGCGAACGATTGCGCGAGCGAACGTGTCAGCACGAGGGCTTGGGACATGTCGCTGGCGCTGATCGCTAACGCGCGCGCGGGAAAGCATGACGAACTTGATCGCCGGATCGCGTTCGCTCTCGGCGGCTTTTGTCATGTCTCCCGAGAGGGCCAGGAGTGCGTCCGGCTGCTTTGCCTTTTCGATCTGGTCGCCGAAAACCGATTCGACTCGCTTCGTGGCGCCTAGTCGCTGCTCGATGGAAGGGCGCCGAACCGGCTCGGCCGCGAAGCAAAGCGGTGAACAAAGCAGAATCGGCAACCAAACGAAACGCTTCATGACCGTTACTCCTGGTTCTTGACACATCGTCGGGAGTCGCGCCGAGCGCGGGGAAAACCACCCGCGCCCTAAACGCGTCCATCATCGTCGCGGCGAGCGCGAAAGCCTTGGGCAGACCCGCTACAGTACCTGATTTCCTTGCTTCCCAGTGCCCGCGATTATGCGCTTTGGCGAGGGCGGCTGCAAGGAAATGCGCGCGATCGGCGCGCCGTGCCCGGGCTCGTGGGGGCATGCTTGCCACGAGGGCGACGGCGGCGCGCGAAAGCGCATGCCCACGAAAAGCGTGGGCATGGCGCCGGCGAGCAATCCGTGTCTAGCGTTGCTCAACCACCGGCTTCGCCCGGTGGGCTTCGCGATCGGGCGGTTTGGGGCCGTAGGCGACGCCCAGCCAGCCGTCTTCGATCGTCAACTGCGTCAGGCCCAGGTCCGAGAGGCGGGGGTCGTGGACCATGCCTTCATACGACAGCGGGATGTGCCGCCGCTGCGAAAGGGCGCGGCCGAAGATGCCCCGCAGCACCAGCTCCGGCTTGCCACGCATGCTCGCGCCCTCGAGCGAGATGCCGCTCTCGCGCTGCAGGCTCGCCTCGAGGCCCGATTGCCAGAGCGCGTATTTGGCCCGCACCGTGAAGTCGCGCCAGCGGCCGCGCCCGTGGGTCAGCTCCGCGATCGAGAGCCGCAGCTCGAGCCGGTTGTCGCGAAGTTGAACCCGGATCGCGTTTTCCGCGGCAAACGTCACCGTGACCTCCTCGCGAATATCGTCGGGCGCCCGGAGCTCGTCGCGGCCCAGCTTTTCGCGCAAGGTTTCGAAGAGTTCGGGCAAGGTAAACTTTCGACCTTCGAGCCCGAGCGCGGCGAAGAGATTGTTGATCGCCGATTCGTGGACTTGCACACTCAGCAAACTATCCGAAGGCGCCCGAGGGCGGGGAGTGTGGGCGCCAAGCTGCTGGGCGCCGGCCAGGCGATAGCGCATCGCCGCGCGGTCGTCGCTCGTGGCGAACGAAACCGGCGTGGCTTCCAAATGCAACCGATCGAGCGAGGCGCCGATCTGCTTGGAAAAGGCGGCTTGCGACTGGGCGACGCGGCGGCCGGTTTCGGTGTCGAACTGGTCGCGCACTCGATTGGCGAGTTTGAAGTCGGCCTCGCCCACCGCGTTTTGGGCGGCGTCTTCGTGTTTCGACCGCGCCACGCCGCGAACCACATAGTTCAAGATCGGAATTCGATCATAATCGGTTTCGAGCCCCACGAGGCTCGCGGGCGAGCTATGCGCTTCGGCGATCGCCGGCCACACATGCAATCCCCACGGGCCCATGACGAACAGTTTTTGAATGCGAAACCGGGCATTCGCGGCATTGCGAAACTTGGCGGGGCCAACGGCGCTGATCGTGTCGGACCGCACCACGCCATCGGCTTCGAGGCCCAGGCGAATGCGGTGGGCGTCGGGCACCAGCACCACATGCAATTCGGTCCAGGCGGCGCCTTGCCCGCGAACGGGCGCACCGGCCAGGGTTTCGGCAATTGGCAATTGCATGGGTTCGGGATGCGGCAGGAGACGATTGATAAACGCGGCCGACACGGCGAGGCGGAAGTTGGCGTTGGAGTAGTGTTCGTTGAGCGAAAGGGCGAGATTGCGCTCGGCTTCACTTGGCGAACCGGCCAACTCACGGATCGCGGCGGCGAGCGTTCGCGCGTCGCTGGGGAGCGCGCTGCGTTCGAAGGTTTCGACTTGGGCCAAGAGTTGGCGGGCCTGGTTCGGGCCGCGCCGCTCACCGCCAAGCGCCAAAGCGGCAGGCGCCGCTCGAGGGCGTAGCTGGCTCGGAGCAGTTGGCTTTGCAGGGCGGGTTCGTCGGTGGCGTCGGCCAGCCAACGGGCGTCGGCGATGAGCGATTCGAGTTCGTCGAAGGCGAGGCGATGGTCGCCGCCGTCGCTCGCGGAGAGCGCTCGCAGATTGTGCTGTGCGGCCCAGGCCCATTCCCGGGTGTCCGGCTCCCGCTCGAGCGCGGCAAGCTGCTCGAAGAGCGCGACGGGCACGAGGGCTTGTTGCTCGGCGGCGAGCTGGCTCTCGGCAAGGTCGGGCATCGTCGACGGCGCGGGCACGGGCGGGGCGGGTCTCAAGGCCGACGGCAAGGGACGCGAGGCGATCTCGATCAGGTTTTCTGAAACCTGGCGTCCAAATGCCGGCGCGGCCTCGAGCACCATGTATCCCGACCCGGCCATGAATCGTTTGGTGTCGAAGGTCTCGACGGCCGAGGCGATCCGCGGCGCCGCGCGGCTTGCGAGCTCGTCGCTGGGCGGCGGCGATGCGGTGGCCACGGTAAAGCCGGGCCGCGAGGGGACGGTGGTTGTGTAGCCGGGCCGCGAGGGGTTGGCGGATTGGCTTTCGGGCGGAGCGCTGTCGCGCGGGGACGGGTTTCTCGACGCGGTGTGATCGTGCATCGCCGCCAACCGGCTACTGAGCGAGCCCTGTCGGGCAATGCTTTCCCAGGCGCGAGGCGTGGTCACGCAAAGCACGAACAGGCAAGCCAGTACGGTCAGAAACGGCCAAGCCGGGCTGCTGTTCTTCATACGCATCGTACTCGGAATCCGAAGGCGTCCCATCCGTGAACGACCACTCCGTTTCTTAGATCGGTTCGGTGAGCCGAGCGAGTGAAACTTTCCCTCGCGGCAAATGATAGCGCCAGCACGCGCCTGACAGCGCCGGAGCGCGCGGGGAAACATTTGGGTAATCTGCGCTGGGCGAAGCGTGGCGCCAGCATTCGCGAAACCGCGCTCGCGCCTGCCGCGATGAGCGAATCAGCGCGTCGGGCCGCGCTTGGCGGGGGCCCCCGCGGGCCACGGTTGCGTGACGCATGGGGCAAGTTTTCGGGCGGGAACGGTGGATAGTCCGCTCATGGCCGAATTTGCGAATCGGGCGGCGCGGTCATAAGATGGCCTTGGGTGGACAGAAAATCGCCGCGGCGGGCGGCGCCGGGTTTGATCGTGCCCTCTATAGGTGAACCGTCTCACATGCGTTGGCCGCTGCGATATCAGATTCTTGCCCCGTTTGCCGCGGTGATGTTGCTTGCGTCGGCCGGTGTGAGCTTGCTCGACGCCTATTTGGCGGCCCGATCCACCGAGCGGCATATCGAATCGCAACTGCGCGAAGTGGCCCGCACCTTGCTCGAATCGAACTTTCCGCTCACCGATCGGGTGTTGCGACAAACGCATGGACTCTCGGGCGCCGAGTTCGTGCTCACGACCGAGTCGGGCCGAGTGCTCGCCACGAGCCTCGGCGACGCGAGCGACTTCTTGAACGCGGGGGGCAACCTTGGCGAAGCGGGAAGCGTCGGCAAGGGCGGCGGTGGCGCGCCGCCGGCGGCGGACGAGCTCGGAGATGCATTTTCCTTGGGCTCCGTCGAGTCGATTGCCGGCGTGCGGTATTTTCACCAGGTCGTGGCCGTGGGCCCGCGTGCGCGCCGGCGGCGGAGAATCGTCCGTCGAGAACCCGTCTCCACATTTTGTATCCCGAGAGTATCTTGCGCGAGGCGCGGTGGCAGGCGATCTATCCGCCGCTGTTGGTCGGGGGCCTGATGTTGGGTGTGGTGATGCTTCTGGCGGTGATGATCGCGGGGCGGCTCAGTCGACCGATCTTGCAACTACGGCGGCAGGTGGGCCGCTTGGCCCAGGGACAATACGAGCCGGCGCCGCTCCCGCCGCGCGACGACGAGCTGCGCGACCTCGTGGCGTCGGTCAATTCGCTGGCCGAACAGCTCGACGAAATGCGCCGCGTGATCAAACGGGCCGAGCGGCTCACGCTGCTGGGACAACTCAGCGGGGGACTCGCGCATCACTTGCGCAACGATGTGACCGGCGCCCGGCTCGCGGTGCAATTGCACCAGCGCCGTTGCCGCGAGATCGATCAAGAGAGTCTCGCGGTGGCGCTGAGGCAATTGAAATTCACGGAAGAGCACTTGCAGAAATTTCTCGCCGCCGGTCAGCCGCAGCCGCTCCAGCGCATCGACTGCGCGCTCGAGGAGGTGTTCGCCGCGGTGGGAGCGCTGGTCGAGCCCGCTTGCCGGCATCGCAGGGCGCGGTTCGAGATCGTGGGCACGCCCGCGCCGGTGATCCGGGCCCCCGGTTCGGGCGAGCCCACGGTGACAAACGATTCAGCATCGCGCGGCGTTTTCGCGCCGCATGCCGGGCCGACCATGCTCTGGGCCGATCCCGAGCAGTTGCGGCAACTATTGCTCAACTTGGCGCTCAACGCCATCGACGCCGCCGGGCCTGGCGGTTGGGTGCGCATCGAATACGAAGCGCTCGCGCGGCAGGTGCGAGTGCGCGTGGTCGATAGCGGGCCGGGTCCGCCGGCCGAAGTGCTCGAGCGGCTGTTCGAGGCGTTTGCCACCAGCAAGCCCGAGGGCGTGGGGCTCGGATTGGCCGTGGCCCGGCAGATTGCCGCGGCGCATGGCGGCTCGCTCGAATACTCGCGCGCTCCCCACACCTGCTTCGAGCTCACGCTGCCGCGGGCCGGCGCCGACGACCGCTCGGCGCTGGACGCGAATGAAGAACCGCGCGCGGCCCAAAACCGCGAACTCGCACTCAAGGATCGCGCATGAGCCGGGTGTTGATCGTCGACGATGAAGAAAGCATTTGCTGGGGACTCGATCGCCTATTGGGCGAGTCGGGCCACCGGGTGACGATCGCCTCTTCGGCCGAAGAAGGGATCTCCGCGGCCGAACGCGAGCGGTTCGACTTGATCGTGCTCGATGTGCGGCTGCCGGGCATGGATGGTCTCTCGGCGATGCCGCGCTTTGCCCTGGCGGCCCACAAGACGCCGATTGTGGTCATCACCGCGTTTGGCAATCTCGACACGGCGGTCGGCGCCCTGGGCAATGGCGCATTTGATTATCTGGCCAAGCCGTTTGATCTCGAACAGTTTGCCGCGGTCGCGGAACGCGCGCTTGCGCATGGCCGCGCTTCGCGGCTTGCCCCCAGCGAGCCTTTCGCCGCCGACGCGAGCGACGAGCTCGTGGGCGTGAGTCCCGCGATGCAAGAGGTGTTCAAACGCATCGCGCTCGTGGCGCCGACCGATGCCTCGGTGCTCATCACCGGCGACAGCGGCTCGGGCAAGGAGCTCGTGGCGCGGGCGATTCATCGGCATTCGACCCGGGCAGCGCGGCCGTTCGTGCCGGTGAATCTCGCTTCGCTCAGTCCGACATTGGTCGAGAGCGAGCTTTTCGGGCATGTGCGCGGGGCGTTTACCGGAGCCGAGACCGGTCGGCAAGGCTTGCTCGAGCTGTCCGACGGAGCGACGGTGTTTTTCGACGAAGCAGCCGATATTCCGCCGAGTGTGCAAGTCAAGCTGCTGCGCGTGCTCGAGCAACATGAGGTCACGCCGGTGGGCGACACCCGGCCGCGGAAAACCAGGTTTCGCGTGATCGCGGCGACGAACCGCGATTTGAAACGCGAGTTTCATTCGGGCGCGTTTCGGCAAGACCTGTATTTTCGCCTCGCGGTGTTTGAAATCGCGCTGCCGCCCTTGTGTCGCCGCGACGATGATGTGGCCCTCTTGGCCCAGCGATTCTTGCAACGCATGGCCACGAGCGGCCAACCGGCCGGCAATCTCACCGAGCGCGCGCTCGCCGAGCTCAAGCGACGGCGCTGGTGCGGCAATGTGCGCGAACTGAAAAACGCGATCGAACACGGGCGCTCTTGGCTCGGGGCGGAGCAATCGAGCCCGAGCATCTGCCGGCGCCGGTCGAGCTCGACGCGCGGGGAGCCCTGACTGCCGATCCGGGCGACGCGCTGCGGCAAGCGGTCGCGGACTGGGCCGCGGCCGAACTCCGCGCCGGCGCCGCCTCGGCCGATCTCTACCAGCGATTTCTCGCGGCCGTCGAGCCGCCGCTCTTCGACGCGGTGCTCGAAACCACCGGCCAAAACCGCGCCGCCGCCGCCGAACTACTCGGCATCCACCGGGCCACGCTGCGGAAGAAGTTGCAATGATTTAGGTGAAACGAGATCGACCCGGAGTGCGACTCCCCTTTCCCCGCCGCATGCGAAAGCGCAGCGCGAAAGAGACCTCTCGCGCAATTCCTTGTCCCCTTCCGTGCGCTTCCGTGTCCTTCCGTGGCTCGCTTTCCGCTCCCGCTCCCTCCGTGGCCTGCTATCCGATTCCGCTTCCTCGGCTCAAATGCCCAAGAACTCTTCCATGCCTTCGCGGATCAGGTCCATGTCGGGTTCGGCGCCGGTCCAGATGCGGAAGCTTTCGGCGGTTTGATGCGCGAGCAGCGAGAGGCCGTCCTTTTTGCGTGGCGCCTAGCGCAAAAAAACAGGGGGCACATGGCCCCCTTCCGGTTTTTGCCGGGCATGCAAGCGGAAGCTCACATTTACTGTGACAAGTGGCAACCGCCGCTCGGATACACTACAAAGAATTTATCGAACCGCGTCGCGGCATGCAACCGTTCTTTTCACGGAAAAATCGGGATTCGGTCATGAAAAGCGATGAGAAAATCAATGAACGATATGTCCTCGGGCTCGATATTGGTTCAACGTCCGTCGGATGGGCATGTGTGCGCCTCAAAGATAACCGCCCGTGCGGAATAATCGCGTGCGGCGTTCGCCGCTTTGCCGCGGGCATGGATGGCACGTCAAGGGACTTTGAACGCGGTAATGAGAAGTCGAGGGCCGAGGCGCGTTGACTCGCGCGGCTTGCGCGGCGGCAGATTCGACGCCGGGCGGTCCGCCGGCGGCGTGTTTTTGAAATCTTGCAGGAGGCGAATCTCTTGCCATCCGACCGCGTCGAACGGCGTGGCGATCTCTCGCCATTCATTGCAAAACTCGATCTAGAGTTGGCGAAGACGTACTGCCCAACGGACGACCATGTTTCCGCGCAGCTACTTGTATACCGTGTTCGCGCCGCGGCCGTCCGCGAGCGAGTTGAGCGATTCGCGCTTGGGAGAGCTCTCCTTCACCTCGCGAAACGTCGGGGGTTCAACAGCAATTTGCGGGGTGCGCCGAAGGACGATGAGGAAACCGGGGAGGTGAAGCCGGCGATTCGATCGCTTTCCAATGATCTAACTGCCGCGAACATGACACTTGGCGAATATCTCGCCTCGCTCAACCCTTTTGAGAAGCGGATTCGGAAGCGGTGGACGGGTAGAGAAATGTTTCTGGCGGAATTCGACAGAATTGTTGAAACCCAGTCCGTATTCCACCCGGAGCTAACAGAAGCGGTTTGTAAACGCCTGCGGCGTGCGATTTTCTTTCAACGGCCGTTGAAAAGCGCGAAAGGGTTGGTTGGAAAGTGTAGCCTGGAGCGGAAGAAACGACGCCTCGCGGCGGCGCACCCGCTCGCGCAGGAAGTCCGCATGTTGCAGTTCGTGAATAATGTGATTGTGCGTCGGCGTGGGCACGTGGACCGCCCTTTGGACGAAAGCGAGCGGAGCAAAGCGATACGCGCGTTGAGCGATTGCGGCCGAATGACGCTCAAGGACTTCCGAACGGCAATCGAACTCCCACGGGGCGCGTCGCTAAATTTTCAGGGCGACGACGACGACCACGCCTGCGGAACGGGAACCACAAGCGCGCTCCGTGGAATTTTGGGAGATCGGTGGGACGCGCTCTCTTCGGCCGACGGTGAGCGCCTCTTCTACGAAGTCCACAGCTTCAATAAGCGCGATGCGCTGATTCGGAGGGCGCGGGAATATTGGGGATGCTCCGCCGAGCAAGGTATCGCGCTCGCCGAACTGACGTTCGAACAAGGATACGCGCGGCACTCAAAAACCGCGCTCGAGAAATTACGGGAGCACCTATCGAAAAAACGCACGGAAACGGGCCGATGGCCAACATACCCTGAGGCGAAACTTTTGGCATATCCGGACGCGCATGCTTCTGGCGAGGCATTCGAGCGCCTTCCAGCCGTCGTCGAGAGCTTACCGCAAATCACGAGCCCCTCTGTCAAACGCGCATTGACCGAAGTCCGCAAGGTTCTCAACGAGCTGATTCGTCGATTCGGGAAACCGCACAAGGTTCGCGTCGAACTCGCGCGTGAACTGAAGAAGTCGAAAAAAGAACGGAAGAAAGCGGATGATTTCGGCAAACAACGCGCAGCGGATCGCCGTCGCGCGCTATCTAAGATACGGGAAGAGTTCACGGGGTACCCCGAAAAGCGCGGGTACGATCGCGGCGTCGAAATCGTGCTCTTGGCCGAGGAATGCAATTTTACATGCCCTTATACTGGCGAAAAAGTCACGAATGTCCGTGACCTTATCGGCGATAACAGCCGATTCGACATCGAGCACATTTATCCACGGCGTTATCTCGACGACTCGTTTGCGAACAAAACGATCTGCCTGCACGAAGAAAATCGGCACGTAAAACGCGACCAACTGCCGGCAATGGCGTATTCCGATAACCCAGAGCGCTACCAGGAGATTCTCGACCGCGTCAAAAAATTCAAAGGCCGATTGGCCTCCGTGAAACTAGCGCGCTTCATGGCGCGTGAGGTGCCGAGAGATTTTTCGTCGCGGCAACTCAACGAAACACGGTATGCAAGCGCCGCCGCCGCCGATTATCTGGGATTACTCTTCGGCGGACGTGTCGACGCCAGCGGCAGGCAGCGCATCAGAACGTTGACGGGAGGGCTGACCGCAATACTGCGCGGGCATTGGCGCTTGAATCAAATCTTGAGCTTGATCGACGAAAAGAACCGCGCCGATCACCGACAACACGCCATCGATGCAATCGTGATCGCATGCACCGATACGGCCACTGTGGCGGCGCTGCAAACCGCGGCATCCGAGGGTTGGCGACAAGGCAATCATCGAAGCTTTCCGCCGATCGATCCGCCATGGGCCGAGCTATTGGACGACGCTCGCCGCGCTGTGCTTTCCATTATCGTGTCGAACCGGCACGACCGGCGATTAAACGGAACGCTTCACGCGGGTTCCAACTACGCGCCACCGGCTGCTGGCGAGCGCAATTCAAAAATCCGCAAGTGCTTATCGAAACTCTCTGCGAACGAGATCACTAGTGATGCGATTGTCTGTCAAGCCATCCGCCGGATAGTCCAAGCGAAGTTCGAGGAACTCAAGTCGCTCCACGGGGCAACGAAGACGCCGAAAGACGTCTTCGCGTCTCCAGAAAATCATCCACATCTTAATAATCACGACGGATCGACGACGCCAATTCATTCCGTCCGAATCCGGATAAAGGGAAAACCGTTCGCGGCGCGCGGGGGCGACCACACTCGATTCGTCACTGCGGCCCCGGGCTCGAATTTCTGCTCGCGAATTCTCGCGGTGCTCGACGCGGCGGGAAACGAAATTGGTTGGACCGACGATCCTATGACGCGTATTGAAGCCATGCGCACGCAGCTGTCTACGAGCAACGATCCTCGCGAGCGCTTCGTACTTTTTGCCGGCGACCATCTGCTCTTGCCGAACAACGATGGCGAGTGGCGTGTTTGCCGCGTACAGAGCATCTCGAAAAGCGACATCGAAGTTCGACCGCACGCGGACGGCCGGACGGACGACGAGATCAAAAAAGCGAAAGAACGGATTCGAATTCGCGCCGACGCGCTCTCGCGGAGATGCTTCCGGAAAGTGCATGTTTCGCCGACAGGGCTGATATCTGATCCGGCGACTGGCGAATTCATTGATTTGCGGAGTCTTGAAAAGTTCAACGGCCCGAAGCAAACTTCGAGGAACCGGCGCAGTTTAGAAAAGTAAGGACAATCGCTGGACGCTCACGGAAGGCGGAAGTATGCGCCCTTTTGACGGTGAGCCGAAGCAATGCACCGGATCGTTGACATTTCCGACTCGCCCGCGCATTTGCGAATCGATCAAGGCTGTCTTCGCGTCGACCCAACGCGCGGCGTCTCGACTCGCGTGCCGCTGGACGAGGTCGCCGCGATAATCCTCGCCCATCCGGAAATAACATGCACGCACGCCGTCCTTGCCGATGTCGCGGCCGCGGGCGGCGTGATCGTTGCATGCGACTCAAGGCGTTTGCCAGTCGGCATGCAACTCCCGCTGCAAATGCACCACGCGCAAACCGAGCGGCTGCGCGGCAAATCCAGGCGACACTACCGCTAAAGAAGCGACTTTGGAAAGACGTAGTCCGTGCGAAGATTCGTATGCAGGCGTTGGTGCTACGGAAAATATACGGGCATGACGGCGGCTTGGCATCCTTGGTTCAAGCCGTCAGGAGCGGCGACCCAACGAACGTCGAGGCGAACGCCGCCCGGCGATACTGGCAGCATATTTTTCCGGCGCGGATTTCCACCGAGACCGCGACGCCCCGGATCAAAATCAACTTCTAAATTATGGCTATGCCGTGCTGCGCGCCGTTGTCGCGAGGGCAATCTGCGGCGTTGGAATGCATCCTTCGTTAGGTATTCATCATCGGAACCGCTACAACGCATTTTGTCTCGCTGACGATCTCATGGAGCCGTTTCGGCCCGCAGTCGATCTCGTCGTCGCGGCGATGGTCGCGGAGCGCGGCGCCGATCAGCCGTTATCCCACGACGCGCGCCGCCGGCTCCTCGGCGCGCTATACGAGCGGTGGAAGGTCGGCGCCGATAATCGAACTCTTTTCGAGGCTGCGGAGATGCTGGCGTCAAGCTTGGCGGAAAACTTTCTTGGAACACGCAAACCGTTGCGGCTTCCGGTCTCATTGGAAATCAGCGATGGCGTTTCTACCGATTAACGTTTCCGAGTATAAAACGATGTGGGTCATCGTCATGTTCGATTTGCCCGTCAAGACCAAGGCGGATCGAAAACGCTACGCACGGTTTCGCACGACTTTATTGCGGAACGGGTTTGGCCAGTTACAGCTCTCGGTGTACGCTCGACCATATCCGTCGGAGGAGTCGAGTATCCCGTGCCGCAACCTCCTGGAAAGAGAACTTCCCGCGCGGGGGCATGTTCGTCTGCTGCTCGTCACGGACCGCCAGTTCGCGAAAATGGCGTCATTTTATGGCAAAAAAGAAGTCCCGATTGAAGAACCACTGCAACAAATGCTGCTGTTTTAAAGGCGGAATTCCGTCGCAATTCCTTCCTTCGCTTAATCTTGCGAAGAAGGCAGTGTATCCGAGCGGCGATTCCCAGCAAGCCACAGCCTTCGCTGGCCGGCGCATCGAGCGCAGCCAAGTGTATCCGAGCGGCGATTCCCAGCAAGCCACAGCGCAAAACTTGATGTCGCGCTGGAGATTCTTAGTGTATCCGAGCGGCGATTCCCAGCAAGCCACAGCTGGTCTATCAACAGGTGATTGCGGCTTTGCAGTGTATCCGAGCGGCGATTCCCAGCAAGCCACAGCGTGCTTCGCGCCGCTAACTCGGTTGAGCGTAGTGTATCCGAGCGGCGATTCCCAGCAAGCCACAGCCTGCCGCCAGTCGCATGCGCACTCGCGAGCAGTGTATCCGAGCGGCGATTCCCAGCAAGCCACAGCCGTGGATTCATCGGGTGAGCGATGCGGTTAAGTGTATCCGAGCGGCGATTCCCAGCAAGCCACAGCTCATCGGGATGACGGGACCAGCACACAAGCAGTGTATCCGAGCGGCGATTCCCAGCAAGCCACAGCCGCGAGCTTGTGGCAAGTACGGCACGCCCGAGTGTATCCGAGCGGCGATTCCCAGCAAGCCACAGCGAGGAAACGTGTCTCGAACTCGCGGCCCTCAGTGTATCCGAGCGGCGATTCCCAGCAAGCCACAGCATCTCGTCGCACCATCTGGAGTGGTTCGCCAGTGTATCCGAGCGGCGATTCCCAGCAAGCCACAGCTGGCTCGCCCCGCCGCCAAGGCCGCCGTCAGTGTATCCGAGCGGCGATTCCCAGCAAGCCACAGCCGCGAGCATGTTGGAAAAGTGGAGTCCCGAGTGTATCCGAGCGGCGATTCCCAGCAAGCCACAGCAAGCTTTGGTTCGGTTATATTTGGGGCGGCAGTGTATCCGAGCGGCGATTCCCAGCAAGCCACAGCATGGGCCTGTTCGCTGACCAGCTTGCCGAGAGTGTATCCGAGCGGCGATTCCCAGCAAGCCACAGCCTTCGCTGGCCGCCGCATCGAGCGCAGCCAAGTGTATCCGAGCGGCGATTCCCAGCAAGCCACAGCGCCAAAGCTATGCGGAAAATCTGACGAGTAAGTGTATCCGAGCGGCGATTCCCAGCAAGCCACAGCTACTTCCTCGGCTCGCACAGGCCCGAGGACAGTGTATCCGAGCGGCGATTCCCAGCAAGCCACAGCGTTGGCGGCGCGGCTGTCGCTGCGCGCGAAAGTGTATCCGAGCGGCGATTCCCAGCAAGCCACAGCTGCGCCATTTCGATAGTAGGTCACGTTGCCTTGTATCCGAGCGGCGATTCCCAGCAAGCCACAGCCTCGATGCCCTTGCCGCGGATTGTCGCGCCAGTGTATCCGAGCGGCGATTCCCAGCAAGCCACAGCGAATCCGTTGTCTCGCATCGCATCGACAACAGTGTATCCGAGCGGCGATTCCCAGCAAGCCACAGCACGACTTCACGCCGGAGGAGCTGGCGGCGGAGTGTATCCGAGCGGCGATTCCCAGCAAGCCACAGCAGCGCCAACGGCAAGTATTCATCGCCACGAGTGTATCCGAGCGGCGATTCCCAGCAAGCCACAGCGCGGGCGTCGGCGTGGGCGTCGGCGCGGGCAGTGTATCCGAGCGGCGATTCCCAGCAAGCCACAGCCAAAAAGACTCCCAACTCCAAGACCGCCTGAGTGTATCCGAGCGGCGATTCCCAGCAAGCCACAGCGTGTTGCCGTAGCTGCGCCGCGACAAGCCAAGTGTATCCGAGCGGCGATTCCCAGCAAGCCACAGCCAACCCGGCCGATCGCGGAACCGCGGTCTAGTGTATCCGAGCGGCGATTCCCAGCAAGCCACAGCTAGACCATGACCGCTGATTTCTTGGCCGACAGTGTATCCGAGCGGCGATTCCCAGCAAGCCACAGCAACGCCAGGCGTTGGGCCTCGGCGCCAGTTAGTGTATCCGAGCGGCGATTCCCAGCAAGCCACAGCGGAAACCGTCGATCAGCAATAGGACCGCTCAGTGTATCCGAGCGGCGATTCCCAGCAAGCCACAGCTTGTCGGTTGCACTTTCCCGTGTTGCGAGTAGTGTATCCGAGCGGCGATTCCCAGCAAGCCACAGCCATAAAATCCACGATTAACGGCACACTTGTAGTGTATCCGAGCGGCGATTCCCAGCAAGCCACAGCCCCCGCCGTGACGATATCCACTGATTCCAGAGTGTATCCGAGCGGCGATTCCCAGCAAGCCACAGCAATCTCGATCGTGTCGGAGTCGGGGCTGGAAGTGTATCCGAGCGGCGATTCCCAGCAAGCCACAGCCACGATCGAGCGGGTGTCTCGGTCGACCAAAGTGTATCCGAGCGGCGATTCCCAGCAAGCCACAGCGATCAGCCGCGGCGGAGAACGCATCGACGAAGTGTATCCGAGCGGCGATTCCCAGCAAGCCACAGCTGACTGTAACCGATCCCTGCCTGCGACCAACCCGCAACTGGCTCGGATCCCTCTACAAATCCATCCTAGCGTAACCGCTCCCTCCGCTCAAATGCCCAAGAACTCTTCCATGCCTTCGCGGATCAGGTCCATGTCGGGCTCGGCGCCGGTCCAGATGCGGAAGCTTTCGGCGGTTTGATGCGCGAGCAGCGAGAGGCCGTCGAGAGTGCGATGGCCGCGGGCGGCGGCGTCGGCCAGCAGTCGCGTCGTGGGCGGATTCACGATCACATCGGCCACCACCGCCTCGGGCGCGAGCGCGTCGAGCACGACCGGCAGCCGTTTGCGATTGTTGCCCGCGCCGAGCGAAGTGGCGCCCGCGCCGAGCGAGGTGGCGTTAATGAGCAGATCGATTTCCGCCGGGGCCGCATACGGCTCGCTCCAGGCGACATGCGCCGCCACGATTCCGGCCCGGTCGCGCAGAGCGCGGCCAACGCTTCGCCGCGCTCGGCATTGCGATTGACGACCTGAATTTCGGTCACTCCGGCCAGCGCAATCGCACACCCAGTGAGCGAGCCATCTTGCCGGCGCCGAGGATCGCGACGCGCCGGCCGGCGATGTCGACGAGCGCGGCCAGGGCGCGGAGGAAGCCTGCGCCATGCGTATTTTCGCCGACGAGCGAGTCGTCTTCGCGCCACACGCAATTCACCACCCCGCTGAGCCGGGCTGCGTCGCTGAGCCGATCGACCAGCGGAATCACGGTTTCTTGATGCGGCGCGGCGCAGTCGAAGCCGCGAAAACCCATCGCGCGGGCGCCGCGCGTGGCATCGGCGAGCGCGTCGGCGGCGACTTCCAGGGTGAGAAAACGGTAGTCGAGCCCGGCGCGGGCAAACGCTTTCTCCATCACATACTGGTTGGGATTCCCGGCCACCGGCTGACCGAACACCGCCAAGATTTCCTGAATCGGCGAAGCACACACAGGCTGGAACACTCCAAGAAAGCGGCGAAACAAAGAGCGCGGTTTGCTTGCAAGGCGCCTGCTATCTTGCCCGAGCGCGGGCCAGATTGCAACGCGGGCCGGGCGAATCGCGCGGCCGCGCTCCTAGCCCTCGTGTTCGCGGACGGTTTCCAGCAGCGCGAGCACGTTTTCGACCGGGGTTTCCGGCAACACGCCGTGGCCGAGATTGAAAATGTGGCCGGGGCGTCCGGCGACCGAGCGCAAAATCTCTTTCGTCCGCCGTCGCACCAGGGCCGGTTCCGAGAGCAGCACGCTCGGGTCGAGGTTGCCTTGCACCGCGTGGTCATGGCCAATCAGGCGCCAGGCCTCGGCGAGCTCGATCCGCCAGTCGACGCCCACCACCGCCGCGCCAGCCGAGGCCGCCAGCGGCAAGAGCGCGGGATTGCCCGCCGCGAAGTGAATCACGGGCGTCGTCGGGTCGATGGCCGCGATCACGGCCTTGGTATATGGCAACACATAGCGGCGGTAATCTTCAACGCCCAAACATCCGACCCAGCTATCGAATAGTTGCACTGCCTGGGCGCCGGCCGCGATCTGCGCGTTGAGATACCGCGCCACCGCGCGGGCCAGCGCCCGGCCAGCGCGTTCCCACGCCGCGGGGTCGCGGTACATGAGCGCCTTGGTGTGGGCATAGTTGCGGCTGCCCGCGCCCTCGATCGCATAGCTGGCCAACGTAAACGGCGGCTCCGGCGAAGCCGATCACCGGCAGATGGTCCGGCAGCCCAGCGCGAGTCAGCCGCACAGTCTCGAACACGAACTCGAGCCGCTCGAGCGATTCGAGTTCCCGCACCCGGTCGATGTCTTTCAACTCCCGCACCGGGTTGTGAATCACCGGGCCTTCGCCCTTGGCGAATTCGAGATCGAAGCCCATCGGTTCGAGAATCGGCAACAGGTCGGAGAAGATGATCGCGGCGTCGACATTTAAACGCGCGACGGTTTCGAGCATCACCTGGGCACAGAGCGCGGGATTCTTGCACAGCTCGAGAAACGTGGTCTTGGAGCGAATCGCGCGATACTCGGGCAGGTAGCGGCCGGCTTGGCGCATCAGCCAGACCGGAGTGCGCTCGACCGGCTCGCGGCGGCAGGTGCGCAAGAAAAGGCCCTCGCTCCACGGTCCGGCGTGCGCGGCGATTTTCTCCGGCGGTTTTTGACCGATCCACACACGTTGCTCGCGCCGCTTGTCGGCCAGCAAGCGCGGCGCTTGTTCGGCGGCGGCGATCACGAGATGGCCCATCTTGCCGTGTTCGGGTTCGATATCGACCGGCAGGCCCAGTTCGCCGAGTGTTTCAGTCGTGGTCGGGCCGATCGACGCCACGACCGTTTGCTCGAGCGCGGCGCGCAGCGCGTCGCCCAGGGCAAGCGATTCGGCCACGCGCAGCAGGTTCACGGCCTGATGGCTCGAGGTGAAGAGCAGCACATCGACCTCGCGGGCCACGATCGCGCGGATGTTGCGTTCGAGCGGCCCGATGTCGTGGGGCAAATCCCAGCGGTAGACGGCGAGCGATTCGACCCGCGCCCGCGGGCTTCGAGTCCCGCGACGAGGCTGGCGCTGGCGGCGCCATATTCCAAGAGGCCGACCGTTTGCTGGGCCACGGGCACATGCGCGTCGACCACCGCGAGCACTTCGCGCCAAGTGTTGGGCTCCGGAGCACGGTGCGTGGGCTGAAGGCCCAGTTCCCGAAGCACGGCCACGGGTTTGGGCCCGCGGGCGATCGTCACCACATCGGAAAGGGCCGCGAGAAAGCTGCGCTTGGTCGACCTGCCGCTCGACGCCAGCCATCAGATAGCGCACGCCGACGCCGGTCATCAGGATCACGATATCGATCTGGCCGGTCATCACCCGATGGGCGAAGTCGATGGCGGTCGCGTGGTTTTCGATCGGCTCCTCGCGCATCGAGGGGCTCACCAGGGCCACGCCGCCCTGCCGCTCGATGAGCCGGGCCATGTCGTCGGCGCGGCGACTTTCGAAGGCAGCCACGCGCAGCCCGGCCAGGGATATATTGTCGTTCGACGTGGAGGCCATGAAATTTCTTTAATTTTCTTGGAAATGGGGACGCGACGCGTTGGAATTCCTTTTTGCACGATGCTGGCGCGCGGCGAGAACTCATCTAGGGCCGATCGCGGGGGTCTGGCTATAATCAGCCGCCATATCCCCAGGCTCTTGCACGGAAATGGAGATCCGTCCGATGCGCACGATTGCCATCATCAATCAAAAAGGGGGCGTCGGCAAGACGACCACCGCGGTCAACTTGAGCGCCGCCTTGGCCGCCGCCGGTCAGCGGGTGTGCCTTGTGGACCTCGATCCCCAGGCCCATGCCACACTGCACTTCGGCCTCGCCCCCGGCGGCGACACGAAAAGCATGTACGAGGTGCTCACGGGCGACGCCGCGCTCGCCGACACGTGGCAATCGGTCGACGCGAACCTGTGCGTCGTGGGTTCGCATATCGATCTAGCGGCGGCCGAGGTCGAGTTGGCGGGCGTCGTGGGCCGCGAAGTGATTTTGCGCGACAAGCTGGCCGAATTGCCCGACGACACGTTCGACTATGTGCTGATCGACTGCCCGCCGTCGCTGGGAGTGCTCACGCTCAATGCGCTCTCGGCGGTGAAAGAGATTCTGCTTCCGCTCCAGCCGCACTTCTTGGCGCTCCACGGTTTGAGCAAGCTGTTGCAAACGATCGATCTCGTGGCCCGGCGGCTCAATGGGCAACTGCGGCTGACCGGCATTGTGTATTGCATGTACGAGTCGGGCACGCGATTGGCGGCCGAGGTGACGCACGATGTCGACGCATTCTTCGGCTCGGTCAAACAGCCGAACACGCCTTGGGCCGACGCGCGGATGTTTCAGACCCGCATTCGGCGCAATATCCGGTTGGCCGAGGCGCCGAGCTTTGGTCAGTCGATTTTCAGCTACGCGCCCGATTCGCATGGCGCGGCCGACTATTTGCAGTTTGCCCAAGAGCTGCATGCCGAAGCGCCGGTGGCGCTCACACGATGAGCTTTGCCGGGCGAGACTTACCCAATGAGGGTTTGTCGTCGCGGCTTCCCGTTGCAGCTTGTCCGATGAGGCTTGCGCCCGAGGTTTGCGCGGTGACTGTTTTATGAGCGGCTTGCCGAGACTGCTGCTTGCCGGCTTGGTTGCCTGGGGCCTGATTTTGGCGGCGGGCGTGTGCTGGTACGGCGCCAATCCGTGGAAGGCGCTGTTCGTGCTCGCGGCCACGAGCGCCTTCGCCGCCGCTTGGCTGCTCCTGCTCCACTCCCGCCGCCGCACGGACCGCGATGGGCGCACCCCAAAACCCTGAAAACCGCCACGCCACGCGCGAGGCGCCGCGGTGATCGGCACGGAAAAATAATCGACCACGAAGGCACAAAAGACACGAAAAAGGCAAAGACACGAAGAAGGCGGGGCAAGATTTACCACGACGGACACGACGAAGCAATGAAAAGAGACTAACCGCGAGCTGCCTTGAAGCGATTTGAAACTTCGGGCCGTTAGTCGAGCCAGTCTTCGTCGGCGAGGCGCTCGGGAGCATAGGTTTCCGTCACGTAGCTGATGTCTTTGCTGATCAGGGCTTCGACTTCGAGTTTGAAGCCGTTCTTGAGCATTTGGTCGATCTCTTTTTGCCAGGCCTTTTTCTTCTCGAACCAGGGATAGGCCTTGATCTGCTTGGCGCGTTTGATGTCGTTGTCGTTGAGATTGATCCGCACACTGGGCGAAAGTTGGCAACGCTCGAAGTCGATCGACCTCAGGCCCAGGAACCGGGCTTCGGGAATCGCCATGCGTTTCGATTCATAGGCCAGATTGATCGAGCCTTGCTTGATCACGCTGTAGATGTAATAGCCCCAGGGATCGTTGTCGAGCAGGCAGTAGATCGGCAGCTTGAGCTCATGGTGCATGCGGTTCAAGAGCCGGCGCACTCCGCGGGGCGGTTGGCCGCCGCCGTGGGTGAGAATGCAGTGGTGCGTGCGCCAAAATTTGTCTTCGTTGAACCGGCGCCAAACCGTGTCTTTTTCGACATGGAGAATAAACTTCGCGTTGCACTTCGTGAACTGCACCGTCTCGGGCTCGACGATCGAGGGAATGCTGTAGCCGCCCGAGCCCATCCGCGAGCAGTCGATCGTGTCGCCGGAGTCGACGAGCGTGATTTCGCCGACCATGGCGCCGGCGTTCTTCGCGTAGAGATGCAGCTCCTCTCGCAGCGCGTTGATCGTGACCTCGAGGTCCTCGATCACGGTGTCGGATTCTTCCTGGCCGCTGAACGTCTCCTCGCGCGTGCCTTCGATCGAGTGCTTGAGCAGGTAGTACATACCTCGCAAGCTGGTGGTCTTGCCTTGCGAGATCAGCTTTTGCGAACCGCTGGCCACGAGCACGGTTTGCATATAGCTCTTGGCTTGCAAGAGATTGAAGAGTTGGCGGCGGTTCTTGTTGCCGCCCATCTCGATGAATTTCTTCGAGCTGTTGTAGCGCACATTGGAAAGACTGCGCGTGGGAATATCGAGATAGGGGTCGCGCTTCTTTTGCGCGTCGACCACGATCGAATCCGCGAGGCCGACGATTTGGTTCATCGTCTGCTGGTCTTTTTCGTTGAGTTTCACCGCCACGGCGGGCTCGTGGGCAGCGTCGGCGGCGCGTTTCTTCTTGCGTTTGGCCATGGGAAATTTTTTCTAAAGGCGTGTCGCCGCCGGGGAATAGCTTGGCGACGGAACTTTGTCGGTTGAAAGTTGGATCGTTCGAAACAAAAAAGCTACGACGCTTCGCCTCTTGCGCTCTTGGCCTCGCCGCGCGAACCCTTGACGGCGCCCGGCTTGAGCAGGACTTCCTCCTCGTCGCGTTCGACGATCAGCACATGCTCGCCGAAGTCCTCGGCCTCGACTTCGACCACCTTGCCGCGTTCGTCGAGTTCCATGTCGGCGGCGGCGGTTTTCTTTTTCGCCACGGCCAGAAGCTGTTCATACAGCGCGTCGCGATCGGTGCGATTGATATCGCTCACGGCTTGAGCCACTTCGCCCAGGTAGCGCAAGAACACATTGCGCCGCTCGCCTTCTTGTTTCACCTTGAGCCGACGCCGCATGTACATGCCCAGCTTGCGGCCCACGGCTTGCAGCCCGAGGCGAAGCTCTTTTTCGATCTCGGGATAGGCGGCGATCGCCTCCTTCGACTCGCTGGTGAATGGCACCCACACGCTGGCCATGTGAACCATCACCGTGACCGGGCCGCTCGGCAGCGCGCCGCGCGATTGCGTCAAGCCATACGAGCGCCAGTTGGTCTTGAGCACGGTTTGCGTGATGGCGCACGCGGCATGTTGAAACTGGAGCGGCACTCGGTTCGCGTACCGGAGCACATTCATCGTCTGGCCCGATTCGAGATTCACGTTGCGCATGGCTTCGTGGAGCTTGGAAATCTCGGCTGGCTTGAGCTTCGAGGGGCTCGAGCGCGTGCCCAGTTCGCTGGCGGCGAGAATCTGATCGGCCGCGTCGGAGCCGACTCCGGCGAAGGTCGTGGTGAGAAATTGCCGCAGGGTGCGGGCATCGGTTTCGGCCAGAAGCTCCGTGAGCGTGTCGAGCGGCACTCGACTCGCGTTCGACGAACCGCCATAAGCGAGCGCCACTTCGATTTGAAAGGGATTGCCGCGATACACGCCCGGCGGACGCGTCGCCGCGCAGTAGAACTCGCCCGGCACCACATGATGCAAGCCCTTGAGCAGCAGCTCCTCGCCGATCGGCGAGATGCAGTCGGTCGAGGGCGAGGGAATGCGGGTCTGCATGATCGCTTGGTAGAGCTTGTCGGCGTCGCCGCGGCCGACTTTGTGCGGATTCGAGCGCGTGGTCACGCCGGCCGTTTCGCAAATCTTGCCGGCGATCGCCGGGCTGACCTTGCTGAAGGCGGCCCCGAAAAACTGCGCGAGCGTGGTGGTCGGCGTGTCTTTGAGCATCGTCACCAAGAGGCCCAGCTCGATGCCGTAGGGATGCGGCTTGATCTCCTTGGGTTCGGGCGGCAGCTTGTCGGTCGAGCGCTGGTAGACCTGCTCCTCGCCGTCGGGGTCGAGGTAATGCAATGTGACATGCGGGTTGGCGATCGCGGTTTGGGCCAGATATTCATCGACACTGCCCCGGCCGCGATGGTACTTGGCCTCGAGCTCGATCGTGACCCGCGTGCCGTGGTCGAGGTCGATCCACTCGATGCCGTGTTTCTCGATGTATTTTCGGCCCGCCTCGCCGGCGGCGATATCCTCGCCTTCGCCCTTGCCGTTGAGAATCTCGGGATGGTTTCGCTTGGTGTCGATCTGAATTTCGTAGTAATGGGCCGGCTTGCGCTGCGACACCTTCGAGATGATCTTCACCGGCTTGCCCGTGGTCAGCACTCCATACATGCCGGCGGCGCTGATGCCGATGCCCTGTTGCCCGCGACTCATGCGGAGCCGATGGAATTTCGACCCATAGAGCAGCTTGCCGAAAATGAGCGGAATTTGCTTCTTGAGAATGCCGGGCCCATTGTCTTGCACGCCGACCTTGAAGCGGCTGGGGCCGGCCGGCTCGATATGCACCCAAATCTCGGGCGTGATGCCGGCTTCCTCGCAGGCGTCGAGCGAGTTGTCGACCGCCTCTTTAATGGTGGTCAGCAGGGCTTTGCGCGGATTGTCGAAGCCGAGTAGGTGGCGGTTCTTGGCGAAGAATTCGCTGACCGAGATATCGCGCTGGCTTGCGGCCATCGACTGGGCCGTGGCCCGGCGGCGCGAGCGCCCGTTGGACCCGCCGCCGCTCGCGGCAGGTTCGGGGGGGTCGTCGCCAGCCACGTCGGCTGTTTGGTCGGTTTCGTGGTCGTCGTGTTCTTCGGACTCGGGGGTCTCGTCGGCCTGTCGTTTCATGTCGGAATAGCTTGCTCGAAGAGAATGGCTCGAAAACGGGGGGTAGGCAAGTGGATCGCGAGCGCGGCGGGAGGCCGAAAACAACCATCGGCCTAGTGCTTTGTCACCGTTGAAATGACGGATTGGATTCGTTCCGTGGCGCCCTGCCCGCGGCCCTGCGTGGGCCATGGGGACCGTGCGTCGCGCTTGAGAACATGCCCACGCAAGCGTCGGCATGGCGCCACGCGCAAACCGAATTATCCATCATTTCAGCCGTGAAGGAGCACTAATCGCCTTGCCAAATTGAGCAAGGATTTCCGGTTGGCTCGTGTCCAGCGGCGGCGCAAAGTATAGCGGCCACCGACCGCCGCTCCCAGACGGCAATCGGGCTGGGCGGGAACATGTGGCCAAGTTCGCATTGCGTCGCGAGTTGCGACAATTCGCCCCTCGGAAAAACTTTTTTCCGGTTCCCTACCAATAACGGTTGCACGTCGCATTCTCGTTAATTAGCGTACGGGGATGGGCGTTGCTCGGAGTGCGCGCCCTCTGCTAGCGGATTCCAAGGCGGCGCCAATGAAGTTCGTGTCGGGTCGGATAATTCGGCGAATCGTTGCGAGTCCGCGCTTTGTCGCGTGGCTGGGCATCGTTGTCGGCGCCATGACGGGCTTGGACTTCAAGCATGCCCTGGCGCAGTCCAATCCCGACTATTGGACCACGGTGACCGTCGCCGGCACGCTCTGGGACACCGGCGTCAATTGGTCGACGGGCGCGACTCCCGGCGGCGCCTACGACGCCGTGTTCAATGCCGCGGGCATCAACGGCGCCACAACCGCGCAGCTTGGCTCCGCTCAATCAGCGCTGGGCCTCTATTTCAACAATACCGGCACGACGCTTATCGATAGCAGCAGCGCGACCACCGAGACCTTGAGCCTGGGCACGGATGGGCTCACGGTTGCATCGAGCGCCGGGGCCGTGACGCTGGGCAACGCGACCAATGGCATGGCGCTGAGCCTCACCGGCTCGCAAACTTGGTCGAACAATACTTCGACCGCCCTGACGGTTACCAATGGCGTCGGCTTGGCAAACGCGGGCACCCAGACACTCACGCTCGGCGGCTCGGGTTCGGGCGGCGGTTTATTCAGCGGAGTCATTGCAAACGGCGCCGGCGCGCTGGCTTTGAATGTCACCGCCGGAACCTGGAAACTAGCGGCCGCGAACACCTTCTCCGGCGGCGCGACAATCGGCTCGGGCGCGAATCTCGAGCTCGGCAATGGGTCGAGCCAAAGCGCCAGCGGTTTCGGAACGGGCACGGTCACCGTCAATGCGGGCGGTGTCGCCACGGTCGGCAATATCTCGGGCCAGTCGAATGTATACGATATCGCCAATTCCTTCGTGCTGAACGGGGGAACGATCAATGTCTACGATGGCAATGAGCACCTTGCGACCGGCGCGGGCGCCGCGATCAACGTCACCGCCGCCAGCACGATCGCCACGTCCTACTACGACAAGCCGCTCAACATCGACGAAGCGCTCACCGGCTCGGGAAATCTGACGTTCACGCACAATACAAGTTCGATTGGCAATACATACAATGCCACGAACATTTTCCTCAACAGCGGCAATACCGCTTACACCGGCGCCGTGACGATCTCGAACAACGGGCTTACTTCCGGACAGAGTGCTTACACGAACCTCTTTCTGAACGCCGCGGGCGCGTTGCAAAACTCGGTTATCACGATCAACGACTCGCTGAGCCGCTTGTATTTCGCGCAAAGCGCGACGATCTTGACGCAAACGATCGCGGGCCTCGCCAGTCCTTCCGCGGCCACGGGAGTCACGCTGGCCTTGCAGCAACAGAATAGCCCCACGAGCGAAACGATCGTCGCGCCCGCCGGCACGGCCATGACTCTCACGATCGCCGGTAGCACGAACAACACGTTTTACGGAGCGATCACCGGCTCCGGCAACCTGACGATCGCCACCACAGGCTCGCAAACCCTCGCCGGCGCCAACACCTACACCGGCCCGACCAGCGTGACCGCGGGCACGTTGTTCGTCGATGGCACGAACGGCTCGGCCGGTTCGCCCGTCGGCGCATTTACCATCGCCGCCACGAGCGGAACCGGCACATTGGGCGGAACGGGCACGATCTATCTCGGAACGAATTCGGTCTCGATCGGCGCCGGCGGCGCCTTGATGCCCGGCTATGGCAGCAATGGCTCGACGGTCGCCCCGCTCACGCTCTCGACCACCGGCAGCGTCACCTTGACTCCGACCTCGACCTTCGAAGCCACCTTGGCCAATGCCACCGGCGTCACCGGTTGGACGCCCGGCTCGCCCGACACCGTGCTCAAGGCCGACTATTTGATTGCCGCGAATGCCACGGTGAACCTCGATGGCGTGGGCGGCGCCGGCGCCGGCGCCACGCTGGCCCTCGGCGGACTGAATGGGCTGAGCCTTTCGGGCGGCTCCTTGAGCTTTTTGCTGATCGATCCGACAACGACCAATGGCCAGTTTGGCTCGATTACCGGAGTGCCGGCCGGCATGACCGCCACCGTCTCCTATGGCCAAGGCGTGTCGGGCGCCGACGTGGTGGTGACGATCAGCTCCGTGCCCGAACCCGGGACCCGCGCCTTGGCCTGCCTCGCCGCCTTAGCCCTGGCCGGCGTCTTGTTTCGCCGCCGCCACGCGTCGCGGGCTAGTGCATTGTCACAATTGAAATGACGGGTTGGATTGGTTCCGCGTGCCATGCCCACGGCCCTGCGTGGGCATGAGGACTCCGCGTGGCGCTCGAAAACATGCCCACGCTGGGCGTGGGCATGGCACACGGGGTTACCTATCATTTCAGCCGTGACAAAGCACTAGCGTCAACGCGCGCTTCCTGCTGAAAACTGAAAATCGAAAACCCTCAGACCTTCTCCGGCGGCCAAGCTACGGTCTCTTGGAACTTGGCAAAATGCAGTAGCGGGCATGGCTCCGCCAACGACACGCCGAGCGAGGTGGCCATCGTATTGCGCTCGACGCTCCAACGAGCCGGTTCCAATCGCCAGGGCGGATGATCGATCTCGATGCGCCAAATCCTGCCCGGGCCGGTGCTGCTATACATGCAATACCGTTCGGTGAGCCAATGCGGCAAGCTGCCGGCCAGCGCCAGTTCGGGACTCGAGATCGGTTGGTAACGAGCAATCAATTCGGCCGGCGGAACGCGGCCGCTCGGGCGGCGCGAGTGATAGTGAATCTCGCCATCGAGCTCGCTTCGAACCGCCATTCGCGCGTCGAAATAGGGAACGCCGAATGTCCAGCGGGCCGCGCGCACAAAGAGCGGGTTCGTGGCGTCGAGACTGAAGAACCAAACACCTGGCTTCGCGCCATCGGTCACATAGGTGCGCACATTGATTTCCGGAAACGCGGAAAGCCAGGGCAGCGACGGGCAGCCCCGCGGGCGAACACGGCTCATCCGAAACGGAACCACGCCGATCCAAGTGGCGCCATCGCGTGTTTCGAGCTCGAGCCGCGGTGGAATCCAAGGCCGTAGCGCCCGAGGATCGACCGGCCAATGAGCGAAGAGCAGATCGTGCCACCGCATAAACCCGACCCAAGGTCGCCGCGGCGCCGGCCAAGGCCGATGATCGGATTGCTCGCTTGATTGCATCCGCGAAACGCCCCCGCACATTGGTCTCTTCGCTCGCCCGGCCAGCCCGCGTGAACAACTGCATGGTAGCAGCCCCGCTCGCGATTCCCTAGCACGGGGCGGCGACAGGTCTGCGCTTGCCGACGCAAGCCCGAACGACAATCGATCCACGGCCCGCGGCTCTTGATCGGACACGGACCGGGGGAGTACAGTGCTGGCGTTGCGCGGCGAACTCGTCTCCGTGAATTTATCTCGACGCACCCCAGGCGCCTTGTGCCATGACCGATACTCCGCTCGATGAAAACGCGGCCGTGAGCTCCGCGGCCGTGAATCGCGCAGCCGTGAATCCCACGACTGGCGAATCCGTGGCCGACGAACCCCAGGCCAAGGCGCCACGCTGGCAGCCGATCGCTTCGCTCGATCGCCGGGTGCTCGGCGTGTTGGGCGAGAAGGCCAAAACCACGCCCGACGCCTATCCGATGACGCTCAACGCCATCAAGACCGGTTGCAACCAAAAGAACAATCGCTACCCGCTGATGGAGATCGAAGTCGACGACGTGGAGGAAGCGCTCGAGCGGCTCCGCGGCCTGGGGGCCGTGGCCGAGATTCATGGCGATGGCCGGGTCAATAAGTACCGGCACTTGCTCTATGATTGGCTGGGCGTGAGCAAGGTCGAGATGGCCGTGATGGTCGAGTTGCTGCTCCGCGGCGCTCAGACCGAGGGCGAGCTCCGCGGACGCGCCGTGCGCATGGAGCCGATCGCCGATCTTGGCGCCCTGCGGCCGGTGCTCGCTTCGCTGAAGGCCAAGAATTTGATCGTGTCGCTCACGCCCGAGGGCCGCGGCCACGCGCTGACCCATGCCCTTTACGAACCGCGCGAGCTGGAAAAGGTGCGCCGCGACTACCAGCCGACGAGCGCGGCCGGCGATCCAAATGAAAGCGCCGCGACCCCGCCGCCCCAGCGCCCGGCCGCGGCCCACTCGGCGCATGCCGCCCATGCCGCGCCGAGTCCCTCGGGCGCATCGGCCTCGTCGTCGTCCCCGGGCCCACCGCGGCGCGACCAGACCGGGGCTGGTCCAAGCGAAGCGGTGCTGGCAAGCTTGGTATCGGCCATGGAAACCCTGCGGAGCGAAGTCGCCGACCTGCGCGCCGATCTCGCCCGCACTCAAAACGAACTCGAAGACCTGGCATCGCAACTGCGATAGGCAAAGCAGATGCCGGAAAGACCGGAAAAAGAAAGACGCGGAATCAAGCTCGCGATTCCGAGTTTATTGATAGGGCCACGAGGGTGCTCACAAGTTTGAATCGTTGAACAACCGGCCGAAATTGTATCGCCATTGCAGCGCGTAGCTCATTCCGATTTGCCCATCCAGCGGGCTCTGGACGAAACGCGACCATTCGTTGTCGTTGGGCGGTCGACCAAGGTCTTTTTGTGCTTCGACCACCCAGTTTTCCGCGGCATCGATAATTCCGAGCTCAACCGGAGATGTTGAACCGATGCGTTCGATCGCATAGAGCTCGGAGTCGGGAAAAGGCGTGGCGTCTTTTTTTAGCCTTGAACGATTTTGTTTCGAGAAATCGAGCCGAGCCTCCTCGATCAACGCTTGAGCGGATGTATTCGGCCCCATCGCGTCGACCAAGCGGAGCAGATGCTTTGCGCCAGTCGCTTTGACTGACAAATGCGAGAAACTTAAGAATTCGTCTCATCCAGGCTTCGTTTTCGTCAAGTAGCCAAGCTCTGTGCTTTTTTGCGATCGCGCAGAGCCGTGAGTCGGCGATCTGGGTCTTTGTCAGCCATTTCCATTGGATGATCTGGAGCCGTAGTGGCGTACTTTTCTTCGCCGACTGGTAGTTCGTCAAAAGGACGAGGGCGTCGTGATCCGTTCCCAGGATTCGCTCATACGCCGAAAAGAACGGCTCGCTTGTGCAGAAATTCTCCGATGGCGATTTCACGCCGATTTCGAGGTCTGGAAGGTCGACGCCGTGCGCCGGATTGATTCGCAGCTCGGGCATGTTCGCGATGCCGGCGAAGGTCGACGTTTCCAGTACGGCAACGAGAAGCATCTCGATGACACTGCCGACCGTTTTGCCATCCAGATTCGGCAACGTCGCATCGGCGGCGAGTTGCTCGAACCAGTGCGGCAACTGTTTGCCGCGGCCAATTCGCGCAAGCACCGGGCGAAGAGCTTCAAGCTTTTTCGCCCGCAACGCGCTATTAAGCCGAAGCACGGTGGCTTCAAGATTGTTTCGCAGGATCGACCGCAACTCATCCTTGGTCGGCATATGAGAATAGTTCCCGTTGCATAGCCCGCGGCAAATCGGCGCCGGCGGTCCCTTCTCCAAGGATTTTTCGGATTGCCCATGACGCCATGACGGGTGGAACCGCGTTTCCGTAAAGTGCGTACTGATGGTATGGAGAAACCGCGGAACAATGGTCGTCGGGGAATCCTTGGATGCGAGCGTATTCGATGTTCGTAAGCCGGCGATAGCGGTTTTTGATGAAATATCGTTCGTAATGACGGCTGGTCGTCGAAGTTAGAGTCGGTGCGACTCCGCTTGTTCCGAAGATCGTATATCCCATCCTGGCGCCGCCTGCCTGGTTGCTGATGATCTCGACTCCCTGAACCATTCGGTTCACCGGTGTGTTTTCACGAACCCATTTCCGCGTTATTTCCGTGAAATCGAATTCCGATGATGGAGCGTCTTCGAGTACCGCGTTGACGGAGACGATCGGTTTCGCGTCGGCGAGGAACTCGACGTCGGCGCCGAAAAATCTACCGTCCGATGCCGCCCCCCAATTTGGAAATCTACTGGAATGATTTTCTATCGGCGACCAGGAAGCCCGCGACCGCATTCGGTCTATCGAACGTTCGCCCAATGAAAAAATTTCGTCTCGGTGTACCAAGCGATAGCCTGGCGCGGATTCGCCGGCGTGCTCACGCAATGCGCCGACTATGAAAACCCGCTGGCGGTTTTGCGGGAGTCCCATGCACATCGCGTTAACGAGGCGCCATTCGATGTCGTATTCCAAATCGGCAATGGACGAAAGGATCGTCGCGAAGTGGAAACCCTTCTCCATCGTTAAAAGTCGTTTGACGTTTTCCAAGACGAAGTATCTCGGCCGATGGCATTTGAGCACATTCACGATCAACTCGAATAGCGTGCCGCGCGGGTCGCGGATGCCCGCTTTTTTTCCCGCGGCGCTAAAGGGTTGGCATGGAAATCCGCCCGTTAAGATGTCATGTCGCGGAATGTCGGATAGGAAACCCCGGAGGTCTCCGCGGGCTATCGCGTCGGAGCCGAATCTGTCTTGATAGACCAAGCAGGCGAGTTCCGAGATATCATTGGCCCAGACCGTTTTCAGTCCGCATTGATCCGCCGCGATGCGAAACCCACCAATACCGGCGAAAAGTTCGATGGTTTTCACGTCGCGCCCTTCTCCAAAAATCGCCGAATTACTCGCGTAACGCCATCGACATTCGCCAGTTCGCACTCCCATACCACCAGCACGCGCCAGCCAGATCGGCGCAATGCTCGGCATGTCGCGCGGTCCCGGCGGACATTCGCGGCGAATTTCCGGCGCCAAAAATCAGCTCGCGTTTTCGGCATCGTGGTCCGAGCACAGCCGTTGTGCCGATGCCAAAAACAGCCGTTGACGAAAATCGCCGCGCGAAGGCGCCGCAATACGATATCAGGTCGCCCGGGAAGATCAGCTGCGTGAAGCCTAAAGCGATAGCCGAGACGATGAATCAAGCTCCGCACTATGAGTTCCGGCCGCGAGTTCTTACCGCGGACGCAGCGCATCGAGCGCTGACCGGCCCTCGTTGGTCAGCGGGTCCATAAAACGCATCGCCATCCAAGTGTTCAGCAAACCGTCGAGGGGGCCACGAGCGATTCGCCCCCATCGCAATCGCCGCGGGTGTGCGGTAAATCTTACCGGCGCGAGCGGAAATTGTAGGCGGCCTAATTGAGGAACTTCATTTAAGCCCGTCCATGCCTCTGCCTAACCTAAACTGCGCAGCGCGGATTTTCCAACCGCAACGGCGCTCGGGGGCCGGGATTTACCAAAATGCATGACACGCTCAGGGTCGCTCATTCTTTCAAGATGCCGAGTCTGGTGAGGAGGCGGTCGACTCGGGCGGCGTTTTCTCGCAGAGTTTGGGCGATTTGGGTGCAGCCTAGCGATCGTAGGAGGGTAAGGCCCGCATTGCGGAGCGTGCTGAACGCCTGGGCGCGCTGCCCTTGCGGATTCGGCAGGCGTCCTCGCCCAGAACCACGTCGCGAACCCAGTGGGACTTGTTTTCGATGCCCCAGTGCCCGCGCCACCAGCCCAGCAGGTCGGCGGCCGAGCCTTTGGGTCGTGGTGCGCTGGAAATGGCATACGCCACTTCGTGGGTCTGAATGCCCTTGCGCCAGGTCGTGCGGTCGAGTCGGCAGACCTGCTCCAGGCCGGGCCAATCCAAGTGCTTCGCCAACCGGGTCGAAGCTTGCAGAGAGCGATGTTCTCGCCGGCCGTGTCCCTTGTTCAACGTTTCGGCGACATCGAGATGGGATTGGCGTTGCTTCTCGTTATAGGGGGGAAAAGGCCGGCTCGAACTCGGCGGCGATGGCCTGCATTAGAGTCGGCTGATTGTCTTTGACCACCAGGAGATAATGCCCGCCGCCGTCGATGATTTTCTGGCAGATCTCGCGCTGACACAGCAGGGCGTCGCCCGTGATGACGCGGCCTTTCAAGACGATCGTTTCCAAGAGTTCCGGCGCGGCGGTGATCTCGTTGGTCTTGCCATCGACTTCCATTTGACTCAAGACATAGCCGGTTTCTTGGTCGTACAAGGACAGCAGATGGGCCGTCCGTCCGTGCGCGTTCAGCACTCCGCACAGGGACTTGCCATCCATCGCGACGGCGGACAACTTTGCCTCATCCACAACCTCGCCCAGTTGCGACTCGACCCATTCTCGCACGCACTGCTCTAAAATCACGGGGTCGAGGGCCAGGATCAGATCACGGAAGGCATTGGCGCAAGGAGGCTTGCGCCAATAGCCCAGCAACCACCAGATTTTTCGGTCCTGCGACGCGATCCAATCGGCGATCGCCTTGTAACCTCGGTGGCCGCAAAGGATTCCGCAAACCACGGTGGCCATCATGGCCGAGAGCGAAAAGCGTCGCCCCCGCCGCCCACGAGGATCGGGAATCCGCGACAAGAAATCGAGCAGACTCGTTGCTTCGGCAGTCGCCATGCAAGCATCTCCAGCAGAATGAAGGTGAGTGGACGCACGTACACACTCATCCTACGCGGGAGACTTCCGCTAGACTAGAACAATGATTGGCCCTGATGACACGCTCCGCGATCTTGCCTATTTTGCCAGGAAAAGCTATGATTCACGGTAGGTCATCGGCGCCGAATTCTCACGCTTTTCCCTCGCGGCTCACTCTCTGGGTATCGCAATGCCTCGCGCGATTCGTACCTGCTTGGCGGGCCTTGTGCTCGGCGCGCTCGCGATGGCCTTGGCCGGCTGCGATGCCACTGCTTCGATGAGCCCGCTCGAAAAAGCGCAATATCTACTCAAGCAGGGCAAGTGGCAGGAAGCCATCACCGCCGCCGACGAAGCGATCAAGGCCAAGCCCGACGAGGGCGCGGCCTTTGCCTGCCGCGCCAAGGCATATCTGCTGCTGGGCAACCGCGAGCGATCGCTGGTGGACTATTCGGAAGCGATTCGACTCGCGCCGAGTGAGTCCGAGAGTTATTACCAGCGCGCCATCATCTATAAAGAGCTGGGCGAACTCGAAAAAAGTCAGGCCGACGAGCGGATCGCTAAGAAGCTCGATCCGACCTATTCGCAAGCGTTTATCTTCAATCCCGACAGCGATGACGCCGTGCGCGATGTGCTGCCCGACGCGCCTTCGTCGTCGAGCGCGAAGTCCAGCAAGAAGAAATCATCGGTGTTCGACGACCGCCGGAGTCGTCCGAAAACTCAGGCCGAACAGTTCAGCGCTCTCAATCGGCCGGAGCATCCCGAGGACGAACAAGACTCGACCGATCGCCAGATCGAGGGCCTCAAACAAAAGCAGACCGACTACGGCGCGATGTCGACCACGGTGCAAGACTCCGGCGGTCAGCCGCTCGTGGTCGATCATCGCTCGATGACCGAACAGCTCTTCGGAGTGCAAGCGCCCAAGCCGGGCGAGCCGCTAGGCGCCAACGGCTGGAGCGGTGGTGGTTTTGGTTCGCCAAGTCGGCCGTCGTCGAAGTTCGGCGCGGGTCGAACCCCTGGCGACAGCGGCCTTTTGTCGACGCCGCGCTTGTCGCAGCCGGTAAGCACCGCGATCGGCCCGCCCGTCACCGGCGCCGGCCCGATCGGTCCGACCGGCCCGAGCAATTCGCTCGGACAAAACGGCTATGGCCTGGGCGGCACGCCCATGCACGCGCCGGGCCGCTCGCCCTATGTGGGCACGATTCGCAGCACCGGCATTCAAGACCCCGAGGCCGCTCCGCGCCGCTCGATCAGTCCCTATGGTCCGATCGCTTCGCCTTATGCTCCGGCGGCGAGCCCGGGAGGCTATGGTCCCGGCGGCGGATACGGCGCCGCGGGGCCCGGCGCGGGTTATGGCGCGGGCGCCGGTCAGGGTTATGGCGCGGGCGCCGGTCGGGGCGCCGGAAGCGGTTTCGGCGCGGGGGGCAATCCTTATGGGCCGCCGGCCTCGCCTTACAACACCGGACTTCCGGCTGGCGGCCGACGCGAGCTCGGGCCCTCGCCCGTCACGAACGACCTGGGGCCCTGACCGACTTGAGCGCCACCGAATCCAGTCCTCGGATCGTGGTCGTTGGCGGCGGCATTGCCGGATTGGCCGCCGCGCGGCGCTGCCTCGAGCTCGCCCCGCGAGCATGCTTGACCTTGCTCGAAGCCGGCGCCCGACTTGGCGGCGTGTTGGGCTCCGAGCGGCGCGATGGCTTCTTGATCGAGCAAAGCGCCGACAATTTCATCACCAACGTTCCCTGGGCGATCGACCTTTGCCGCCGCGCCGGCTTTGAAGCGGAACTAATACCGACCCATTCGGCAAATCGCCGGGCCCAGGTTGTTTTTCGCGGCCGGCTTGTGAATGTGCCGCGCGGCTTTTCACTCATGGCGCCGGGCCAAGTGTGGCCGATGCTCACGACGCCGATCTTGAGCCCTCGCGGAAAATTGCGGCTCCTGGCCGAGCCGCTTGTGCGACGGCGAGCTGCCGGCGATGAGAGCTTGGCGTCGTTTGCCCGACGCCGTTTTGGCGCCGAGGTTTTCGAGCGGCTGATTCAACCGCTCGTCGGCGGCATCTACACGGCCGATCCCGAGCGGCTGAGCTTGGCCGCCACCTTGCCGCGTTTTCTTTCGCTTGAAGCGCGCCACGGTAGCTTGCTCTCGGCGGCTGCTCGACGCGAGCTGCGCGGCGGCGGCGAATCGGGTTTTGCCAGCGGAGCGCGCTATGGCATGTTTGTCGCGCCGCGCGAGGGCATGGATCGGCTCGTGGCGCGCATTGCGGAAGTTCTGGAGCCCAAACGAGTGCGATTGAACACGCCGGTCGCGCGCGTTGCGCCATCGGGCGGGCGGGGCTGGCTTGTCGAGCTGGGCGGATCGGCGGCGCCGGAGACGATCGTCGCCGACGCGGTGATCGTGGCCGCGCCGGCCCCACGCGCCGCCGAAATACTCGCCGGCGAGGCCGACCTAGCCTCGGCCCTCGCGGCGATCGAGTATGCGTCGACCGCCGTGGTGTCGCTCGGCTATCGCTTGACCCAGGTCGGCCGGCCGCTCGATGCGTTTGGATTCGTGGTCCCGGCCCGCGAAAAGCGGCGCATCTTGGCGGCGAGCTTTTCGAGTGTCAAATATCCCGGGCGGGCGCCCGACGACGCCTTACTCGCGCGGGTGTTCATTGGCGGGGCTTGTCAGAGTGAACTGCTCGCGGGCGACGATCGCGAACTGATTGGCCTAGCGACCCAAGAGCTCGGCGAGTTGCTGGCGATCTCGGGACCGCCGATCATGACGTGGCTCGCGCGCTGGACGAATGCAATGCCGCAATACACGCTGGGCCACTTGCGCGGGTCGAGGCGATCGAGGCGCTTGTCGCCCGGCGGCCTGGGCTGGCGCTCGCCGGGGCCGCCTATCGCGGAGTGGGCATTCCCCACTGTGTCCATGGCGGCGAACAGGCGGCCGAAGCGATCATGAAAACGATACGGTCGCCTGAGAGCCCGACAGCGTGACGTTGAGGATGTTTTGCGCGCTCGCGGCTTGCGTGGGATCGGCCGCGCGGAGCGAAAGAAAAGTCTGCGAGAGCGAGGCGAATTGACTCGTGATTTCCGGATGATTTTGCAGCAGGCTCTTGATCTGGCTGGCATTCGGGGCGCCGGGCGCGATATCGATGCCGCCGTGTCCGTCGCTCATCAATTGGATCGGCTGGCTGGTCGAAATGTTGTTGGCCGCGAGCAGGCTTTGGAATTGCTGGCGAAAGGCCGCCAGGGCGTTGTTCGCCTGCTGCTGCTGTGTCGCTGGCGCATTGGGCGCCACGACCGCCGCCGGATTGCTGGCCTGTTGGCCGCTCTGGGCGGTGGCTTTGCCGAGCACATTCGCGAAGGGGCTCGCCATGCGAGAGCCGGCGGAACTGGCGGTCGACGCCAAGGAAGTGGCGAGTCCACCCACGGGAGCGATAGGAATCACGGGCAACGCTCCTCGCGCCGGCCGGCGCTTCGCTCGCGCCGCCGCGCTGAATCGATCGTGAGCCCTGGGCGCGCCCGACGCGTCCGCATGACGGAGGCGGCGCCAAAAGGCCGGAAGTTGGGTCTTTTGCGGGCCGGCGCGGCGCGGGAGCCACGCGAGGTCGCAACCGTTGTTTTGGACAGGCGGGGCGATTTCCGCCGAGCCGGCATTACCGCAAATCGGGCGGGCGCCCCGGCCTGTCAAATGCCAGCGGCCGAGTTTAAGCGCCCCTCGACAGCCCCATTTCGGCCGATCGTGGAAGCTTATAACGGTTGTGCCGGCTGTATGTCGTACGTAGAGTTGATCGGCCACCGAGCGGACGAAACTGAAACGGATTCGCCCTCCGAATCGGTTAGGCAAATAAAAACGCCCTGCTGGCGATAGTAGCAAGGCGGCGAGTTGGCCGGCGCGGCCTTCAACAGCGCGGCGTTCGATGGCGCCATGTGGGCAGCAGCGCCTGGCGCAAAAATAGCCCCGCGAAAGGTTTCGCCCTTCGCGGGGCTCGAAAGCACCGGGCTGAATATTAGGCGCCAAACGCGCGAGCCGTGTTACTTGATGAACAGCATCTCGCGATAGGTCGGCAGCGGCCAGAGGTCGTCGGCCACGATCGTCTCGAGCTCATCGGCCACCTTGCGAACATCGGCCATCGCCGGCAGCACTTCAACGCAGAAGTGCTTGGCGTGCGCGAGGAGGTCGCCCGAGGCTTCGTGATCGATCGCCTTTTCGAGCTTCTTGATCTCGACTTCGAACTTGCTGACCAGGCCGGTCAGGATGTCGAGCGTGTCGAGATGCGGGTCCTTGCCCACGGCCTTGAGCGACGCCGCGATTTCGGCGAGCTCGCGTTCGTAGCGGAAAGCGGCCGGCAGAATCATCGTCTTGGCGATACTGAGCGCGGCGAGGCTCTCGGTGTTCACATCCTTGCAGTAGCGCTCGACATAGGCGTCGTAGCGGCTGTGCAACTCGCGTGAGGAGAGCACGCCATATTTCTCGAACATGGCAACGTTCGTCTTGCTCACGAGCGCGGGCAGCGCGGCCACGGTGTTCTTGGCGTTGGGCAAACCGCGCTTCTCGGCCTCGGCGTGCCAAGCTTCCGAATAGCCGTCGCCGTTGAACACGATCGCCTTGTGCTCCTTCCACAGTTGTCCGACCACCTTTTGAATGGCGGCCGGCAGCTTCGACGAATCCGAGCCGACCATCTTCTCAAGCTCTGTAGCCACGAAGTCGCAGCTCTCGGCCATGATCGTGTTGAGCGCCACGAGCGATCCGGCGATCGACTGCGACGAGCCCACGGCGCGGAACTCGAACCGGTTGCCCGTGAAGGCAAATGGGCTGGTGCGGTTGCGGTCGGTCGTGTGCTTGGCGAGCTTCGGCAGCACGTCGACGCCGATGCTCATCGCCGTGGTCTTCTTGGTCGGATGCTCTCCACCACCGGCGATCGTGTCGAAAATGTCGGAAAGCTGATCGCCGAGGAAGATCGAGATGATGGCCGGCGGGGCCTCGTTGGCGCCCAGACGATGATCGTTGGGCGAAAACGCCACCACGGCCCGCAACAGATCGGCGTGCAGATGCACGGCGCGAATTACCGCCGCGCAGAAGAGCAGGAACTGGGCGTTTTCGTGGGGGCTCTCGCCCGGGTCGAGCAAGTTGCCCAGGCTGCAACCAAACGACCAGTTGACGTGCTTGCCCGAGCCGTTCACCCCGGCAAACGGCTTTTCATGCAGCAGGCAGCTCATGCCGTACTTCTGGGCCGTTTTTTGGAGCACCAGCATCGCGGTCTGCTGATGATCGGTGGCGAGGTTCGCGTTTTCATAAAGCGGCGCGAGCTCGTGTTGCGAGGGGGCCACTTCGTTGTGACGCGTCTTGGCCGGCACCCCCAAACGGAACAATTCCCGCTCGGCGTCGAGCATGAAATTCAGCACGCGGTCGGGAATCACGCCAAAATAGTGGTCCTCGAACTCCTGGCCCTTGGGCGGCTTGGCGCCGTAAAGCGTGCGGCCGCAAGCCACGAGATCGGGCCGGGCGAAGAAGAAATTGCGATCGATCAGGAAATATTCCTGCTCCGGACCGGCCGAGGCCGTGACCGGATCGGTAATGTGATGCCCCATCAGCTTCAAAATCCGCTGGGCCTGCAAGTTCAGCGCCTGCATCGAGCGCAGCAGCGGCGTCTTCTTGTCGAGCGCTTCGCCGGTCCACGAGCAATACGCCGTGGGAATGCACAAGGTCGAGCCGTTGGCGATTTCGAGCAAATAGGCCGGGCTGCTCGGGTCCCAGACCGTGTAGCCGCGGGCTTCGAATGTCGAGCGGATGCCGCCCGAGGGGAAGCTCGAGGCGTCGGGCTCGCCCTGCACGAGCTCCTTGCCGCCGAATTCGGCGATCGCGCGACCATCGCCGGTGGGGGATAGGAAGCTGTCGTGTTTTTCGGCGGTGATGCCGGTCAGGGGGTGGAACACGTGGCAATAGTGGGTCGCGCCTTTTTCGAGCGCCCAGTCTTTCATGGCCACGGCCACGGCGTCGGCCACCACCGGATCGAGCTTTTCGCCGAATTTGATCGTCTTCTGCAAAGCCTTGTACACCGGCTTCGCCAAACGATCACGCATGACTTTGTCCGTGAAGACATTCTCGCCGAACAATTCGCCGGCCGGTGTCCCCTTGAAATTGACGGCGTGCCCATTGGGCTTGTAATTCAACGCCGCTGCTACGGCTTCCGAACGTGTGCTTGTCAAGGTCGTGTGCTCCTCAAAGAGACGAATGCTTTGCTGATTCTGGCAGGCGCACCGCGGCGCCGAAGCCCCCCCCACTACGCAAACACCATACCCAAATTTCCGGCGATAGCGAGTCGGCGCCAGCTTCGATGTATCGAAGCTTCAACCCCGCAGACACTTAAAATTTTTGGCGCTATTTTGCACGCTCCGTGTCGGCTGTGATTTCGACCGACTCCCGCCCGCAAACTGTGCAAAAGTTTGTCATCCATGCCGCGGATCATGGCATAATTTACGGTTCGCGCGGGCAACTCAATGGTCGCCGGCGCATGATGCGGACTCACGCAACGCGCGAGCGAGGAAACATGCGGTGCTTGACTCCCCCTGATCACGGCCGCGCTTCAATACTTTGCAATATTCGACGCTTCGCCGATCGACAGGTCATCGTTCGACAAATCACCGCTCACCGCTCGATGAGGGCCTGCTCCGGCGCCGACGACTGGTTCTCGGGACCAGTGGGCTCTTTTTCGCGGCGAAAGTGGCCGAGCACATGGTAGCTCAGCGCCAAAAACGCCGGCACGAGAATCGGTCGCACCACGCAGGTGTCGAGCATCACGCCCAGCGACAGGGCAAACCCCAGCTCGAGCATGCCTCGCAGCGTGCCGCTCATCATCGAGATAAACGTGCCCGCCATGATCACCCCGCAACTGGTGATGATCCCCCCGGTGCGGGCCACGGCATGGCTGAGCCCCCCCAGGCGGCCATAGCGCTGCTGCTCCTCGAAAACGCGAGTAACCAGATAGATATTGTAGTCTTCGCCCACGGCGATCAGGATCACGAACAGAAACAGCGGGACTTTCCAATCCAGTCCACGAAAACTGGCGCCGTAGAACCACTCGAAGAACAGCTCCGTCGCGCCGATCGTTACCCAGTAGCTGAACACCACCGACACGATCAGGTAGAGGCAGATCATCGGCCGCCGCAAGATCATGACCAGCACCGTGAGCACCGCCAGGATCACGAGCCGCTGAATGAGGGTCTGATCGCTCTGGGTCACGCTCTTCAGGTCACGAATGCCGGCCGTGGTTCCCAGGAGGCCGAAGCTCGCGCCGTGCCAGGGGCTGTTCGGATCTTTCGAGAGCACCATCAGCTTTTGGTCGATGCGGTTCACTAGATCGATCGCTTCACTGGAAAACGGCTCGTAGCGCATCACCAGATCGAACCGCGTGACCCGATTCTCAAGGCCCGGCGCCTGCGAGAGGAACATCGCCCGGGTGCGCTGTGTTTGCGCGCGGTGAGACGGCGGAGCCCGGCGGCGGAGAAGGGCTGCACATAGCCCGGCCGATCGCCCAGCGGCTCCATCAAGCTGCGCACGCTCACGATCTCGTCCTCGCCCGTGGACGATTCGAACCCATAGAACATCTTCGAGAGATCGGAGATATCGCGTTCGCCCTCTTTCGTATTGAAGGGCTTGTCTTCTCTCAGGGCGAGGATCGTGAGCGGCGAGGTTTCGCCGGCTGGAAAGAACTTGTTGGCGAGCGCCGCCCCTCTCACGCTGTCGCGCGTGGGCGAGAGCTCGTTGATCAGGTCGTAGCTGATGCGCACTTCCCAGCCGGCGATCGCCACCGGCGTGAGCAGGAGCACGCTGACCAGCAGAATCGGCGTCGGTCGGCGCGTGACGAGCTCGCCCACCCAAATCCAGAACCGGCCGAGCATCTGCCGCCGCTCGGCGTCGCCGGTCACGCGGGCCGACACCAGCCGGGCGTGGCGCGACGCAAACGGCCAAAACACGCCATTGCCAAACGCCACCAAAAGCGCCGGCGCGAACGTCAAACACGCCAGCAGGGTGATGAACAAACTGAGCGCGATCGCCGGGCCGCTGTTGGTGAACTTGCCGAAGCTGGCGAAAAACAGCATGCCCAGGCCGCAGATCGTGGTAAACGCGCTGCCTACCAGCGCCGCGCCGACTTGGGCGACCGATTCGATGATCGCCTCGCGGGCCAACAGGCCGTGGTCGAGCTCTTCCTTAAATCTTGAAATGAGGAACAAGCAGAAATCGGTGCCCGCGCCGAACAGAATCACCACGATGAATATTCGCGTGGTGGTGAAAATCTTGAAGTTCCACCACTCGAAGCCCGGCAGGCGATCCACCTGGGTGAGCGCGGCGAGCAGATCGGTGGAAAGCGAGAGCGACAGGGCGATCGTCACCAGCGGGGCCGCCACCAGCACCGGCGCACGATACACGAGCAGCAGAATCAGCACCACGAGCACCACCGTGGTGCGCTCGGTGTTGCGAATGCTTTCGTTGGCCGAGGAGATATTGTCGGCGCCCAGGGCGGCGGAGCCCGAAATGCCCAGCTCGAGTCCCTTGGGCCGGGGCGACTGCTTCGTGAAATCGCGAATCAGCTCCTTCAGCCGATCGATTACGACGATATTGCCCGCGGCCGTGAATTCATTGGTTAATTGCAAGAGCACCACGGTCGCTTGGCCGGCCTTCGTGGGCTTGCTGATGAGCTTGTCGCCCACCACCTCGACGTTCCGATTCCAGATATCGACGATCGGCATCCCCTCGCGATGCGAAGCGAGGTATTCCGTGAGCTTGTCGGACCAATCGAGATCGGCGGGGCCGAGACGCGAGTCGCTCCGGGCGATGATGATCGCCACCGAGCTTTTCGACTTTTGAGCCGGAAAGGCGCGGCTCATCATCGTTTCGCCTTCGACGCTCGGCATGTTCGCCGGCAGATAGGCGAAATCGCCGTCGTGCATCACGTCGTTCCAGCGCGGCGCGAACCAGTGCGTGACGACCATGATCGCCACCCAGCAGGCCAGCACGGCGAGCCAATGTCGGGCGACGAAATTGCCGAGGCTTCTAAACATCAAGGAATTCGACTCACGACATGGCGGCGGAGGCGGCTGGGAACAAGCCATTGAATTTAGCGGTATTTGCGAGTCCGTCCAAGGAGTGGACGCCGCGAAAGGGGCAAAAAATGCGCCGCGTGGCAAGCTGCCCGCTCCGCGAGCCTTCGCATTCCGCCAGATTGTCACATTTGCCGGGCTCCCCGCGAAGTCCGCGCAAGGGATCGATCCGCGGAGACTCGCTTTTTCGGGCGAGGCATCGAGCCGTGGCGGATCGACGCTTATAAGCTTATACTGACTGCAATCCCCTTCCGGGGGATTCGCGGTGGCGCCGAATTACGCGAGGTCTGCGATGGACCCGGTTGGTTTGACCGTGGGCGGCAGTTGGATCGTGGCGGGACTACTGATCGCGGTGGTCGCTTGGCCGCTGCGGGCGGGAAAGATCGGCCGCAATCCGTTGTACGGAGCGCGCATTCCACGCGCCTTCGAGTCCGACGTGGCGTGGTTCGCCATCAACCGTTATGCCGCGCGATGCGTGCAGCTCGGGGCGCTGGCAATGATCGCCTGCGGAATCCCGATGCTTTGGCTGCCGCTCGCCAAGCATCCCGGCTGGGCGCTCACGCTCGGTTTCGCGCCCTTGCTGTTTTTGCTGCTGCCCGCGATCGCGACCTGGCGCTTCGCCGAGCGCGGCCGCTTTTAGCTGTTGGGAGCGGGCTAGCCGCCGAAGGCGCTGTAGCGTTTCGTGCCGTAGTGAAATGTCGCTCGGGCCAGGGCCGCGAACGCTAGGACCCAGGCCAGTTCGATGAGCAGTTCGCGGCCCAGGTCGGCGCCATGGGTTTTGCCCAGGAAGACGACCGCCGGAAAATAGGCCAAGTATTTCATCGGAGTCAGTTCCACGAGCTCGAGCCAGGGCGATGGCAACAGATCGATCGGAAACATGTGGCCCGAGAGAAAGAAGCTCAGCAGCATATACACGAACAGCAGCGAGCTGACCTCGAGAAACCAAAAGCCGATCATGCCGAGCGTGGCTTCGATGAAGAAACCCAGCAGAAAGGCCATGAACAGCGAGGCGAGAAACGCGGCGAACGTCGGCAAGTCGGGCCAGCCGCCGAGCGTGAGCGTTCCCTCGGGCGTGGTGACGATCTCCGCGCGAAATAGTCGCGGCAGATATAAAAAATCAGGGCGAACGGCAGCGTGGCCACGATGTAATACACCAGCTTGTGGGCCACGCGGCTCAAGAGCAAGAAGCCGATCATGTCGACCGGCTGAATCAGATATTTCTTGATTTCGCCCGAGCGCACCTGGGCGGCGATCGTCGAGGCCAGGCCCGGCATGCTGGAAAAAGCGCGGCTGATCATCGTGAGCAGGTAGTAGGCGATGATTTTGTTTTCGGTCCAGCCGCGAATTTCTTGAGTGCGCGCGGCGGCGAACACCGCGCCCCAGAGAAAGACTTGGGTCACGATCGGCATGAACCGCATGAGCGCGCCGAGCACGAAATCGCCGCGATAGACGAGCCGCTCCTCGATGCAAATTCGCAGGATCGTCCACCAAACGCGAGCCCGCCCGGCGAGCGACAGTCGCGGCGGGTCGCCGGCGGCGTGGATGAGAGCAGTGGCCATGGTGTCGGTTGGGCCGGAGTGGAGGCGGGGTTCGCGTACGTTTCAAGTGCCGGCAAGCGCGGCGTCCGACGCATGGGCGGCGCCCGCGCTGGCCTGGGAAAACATTTCGGCGATCACTTCTTCCAGCGGAGGATCCTCGACGCTCACGTCTTGCACCGTGTGTTCCGCCAACAGGCCCGCCAGCGACTCGGCCACCACCGAGCGATCGACCCGGAGTTTGATCTTGGGCGGCTGGGCCTCGACCAATTCGCCAAACCGCTCGAGCCCGGCGGGCAGGGTTTCGCCGGCAAAGACCAGCGTGATCATTTTGTGGCTGCTGAAGCGATCGATGATGCCGGTGAGCGAGCCGTCGTACATGATCATGCCCTGGGCGATGATCACCACCCGGCGGCAGAGCGCGGCCACGTCTTTCATATAGTGGCTCGTGAGCAGCACGGTCATCTTGCTCGTTTGCTGATAGTGCCGCAAGAACGATTGAATGTTGTGCTGCGCGATCACATCCAGGCCGATCGTCGGCTCGTCGAGAAACAGCACCTCGGGCGAGTGGAGCAGCGCCGCGATCAGTTCCATTTTCATGCGTTCGCCCAGCGAGAGCTCGCGAACCGGCTGGGCCAAGAGTTTGCCCACGCCGAGGAGATCAACCAGTTCGTCGCGGCGGCGAAGAAACTGCTCGGGCTCGATGCCGTAAATCTGTTGATGCAGGCGGAAGGATTCTTGGGCCGGCAGGTCCCACCAGAGCTGATTCTTTTGACCCATCACCAGGGCAAAGCGGCGGCGGTAGGCGTTTTCGCGGCGCCAGGGCACATGGCCCATCACCAGGGCCGAGCCGGCCGAGGGATTGATCACGCCCGAGAGCAGCTTGAGCGTGGTGGTTTTGCCGGCGCCATTGGGGCCCAGAAACGCCACGAATTCGCCGGCCTCGACCCCGAGATCGATCCCGCGCACCGCCCGCACCTCGCGATACGTGCGGCGAAAGAGTCCCCGCAGCGAGGCCCGCAACCCTTCTTGCTTCTGATACACGCGATAGGACTTCGCAAGTCCGGCGATTTCGATGATCGACATGCCGTGATTATAAGCGAACCGCCGAGGAGAAGATAATCCCCCCGCCCACGCAAAAGTGAACTCGTCCCCGCGGCGCTCAATCGCGAATTTCGAGCGTCTTCCATTTCACCACCGGGCGCGAACCATCGATGTCGATCTGGCGCACGACCAGCCACGCGGTTTGCCCCGCCACCGGGTCGAGATTGAGCTCGATCGTCTTCCAGCCGCCGCCGGTCGATTCGCGGTCGAGCGTTTGACTGGCGATGATTTTCTCGCCGGCCAGCGCTTCGAGCTTCCACTTCGCGTCGCTCGCCACGCGAATCACAAGCTTGGGCGACCCAGCGGGCACGAGTCCGCGCCGCGCGAGCGAAAATGGCCGCCCACTCACGGCCTGAGCCTCGAGCACCATGGTTTCGCCTTGCCACTCGGCGATCAACGAAGGCTGCTTGCGCTCGTTGGCTCCGCCCAGGAGCGTCCATTTCGGAAAGACACAATTCGTGGCCTCGACAAGCGCCGCATCGGCGCCGCGCCGCCAGGGTCCCAGGTCGGCTTGTTTCTCGCTCGCGCCTTGCCAGGCGGCGCCCTCGGCAACCAGTTCCACGATGTCGCGCTGGGCCTCCTGCTCGCCGTGGCCCGAAAGCGCGAAGAGCCGGCCCTCGACCAGCGCCAGGGGACCAAACCTCGGCCGCTCGTGCTTGAGCGACGCGAGCGGCGCGAGAAACGCCTCATGGCCCGTGGCCGGATCGATCCAAACGAGCGTGGGCACGAAATTCTTGTCGTCGCCCGCCGGCGCTTTCTTCGCCGCCAAGAGCATGCTTTTCGTGGGAAGCCAAATCGCGTCGAGCAGGCCGGCCAGCGGCGGCCCGGGGGCGGGCGATGTGGGAATCGGATGTTGCCAAAGGGTCTTGCCATCGGCGCTGGATCGCGCCATAAGACCCGTCTCCGACTGAAGCAGCAGCCGATCGCCGGCGAATCCCAACATCCGCCGCGGCGCGGGCAGGGCCGCTCGCCAGATCAAGCGGCCACTGGACAGCTCGATGCACTGCACATCGCGCACTCCGCGCTCGGCCACATAGACTCGATCGCCGGCCACGAGCGGCGGGCTCGATTCGTGGAGCGCGCCCATGCGGTCCACCTCGGCGGGAGTCCAGAGATCGCGCCGCGCCCAACCGATGCGGCCGGTCAAGTCGACCCGCAGCACGCTTCCGCCACACGCGATCACGAGACTATCGTCGAGCGGGGTGACCTGGCAGCCTTTCTGCCGCCACCAGGATTCGCGAAGTCGCGCCAGCGGCCGCGAGCCCAGCGCCGCGCCCGACGCCGGATCGAAACTCGCCAGCGACACGAGATATTCTTGATCCACTCGGCGCCGACGACCACGAACAATTGATCCTCGACGAGCACCGGGTCGGAGAGGATCGACTTTTCTGGTTCGGGCCGCGAGCTCCAGAGCACCTTGCCGCTGGCCAGTTCGAGCGCGGCCAGCACCGGACCTTGCTTCGTGAGTCGACGAACAAACACGCGCTCGGCGGTCACCAGCGGTCGCATCGGCGAGAGCGGCCAATCGTGGGCGCTGGCTTGCTCGCCGCCGAGCATGGCGCGCCATTCGTATTGCCCGCTTTTGATGTTGAAAGCCGACACCTGAAAACGATTGCTGATGATCCAACGATCGCCGGCCACTGCGGTCGCGCATTGCCAGGCCGGCCAGTCGATCGCGGCCTGCTGGTATTCGCCGGGCGCGTTTTGCGGATTTTCGCCCATGTCGCCATCGAGCCGGCCGCGGTTCTCGACCTTGAAACCGCTGGGCGGCGGGGTCTCGGCCACCGGGTCGGGCACAATGCGGGTCGCGGCGGTGGCGGCGTTGCTCGAGCGCGATTGACGAAGATCGTCGAGCAGTTTCGCGAACTCGGCGGCCGTGAGCCGCAGGTCGCCAAACTCGGCCGGCCCAACCGCGCCCTGGGCGCGGCGCGACCGGTCATGGCGGCAGCCAGCGCCCAGCCGGCCAGCGCTTTGTTCCGGGTGTCGCTCGAGGCGGTTTTGAGGCATTCGTCATAGTGGGCGATTGCTTGAGCAAACGCGCCCGCCGCGATGGCCCGATCGCCCAGCCAGCGATGCGCCTCCGCGGCGGCCTGCGTGCCGCAGTATTGCAAGGTGGCGGCTTCCACGGCCGGAGCGTCTTCATCGGCAATCGCTTGCCGCACGCGGAGCCGGCCCGCGGCGCCGAACTGCTCGTTCATCGCGTCGGCCAGCGGCGGATGCTCGCGCATCGCATTGCGCACCGCGTTGGGAAACGAGAGGAGCAGGTCCGGGTCGTGTGAGTCGGGCAGCAGGCCCACGCCGCCCGCGCCTTGCGAGCCCGCGGCGGCGATCACCTGACACGCGTCGCGATACGCTTTTCCGGCGAGCGCCTCCTCGAGCTCGGCCAGCACGTTGTACGCTTCCTTGCTGAGATCGACGACCAGCGGATGCCGCCACTCGGGATTCGTCAGCGCGCGGGCCGCGCCGCGAGTCGCGCCGTGCGCGGCGCGAGCCCGATCGCCCATTCGACGATCGCTTTCTGATCGTTATCGAGTCGGCGGACGAGTCGCAGGCGCCGCGCGAGGGTGAGGGTTTGCGGCCAATGACGACCGTAGATCAATTCGAGCATCCGGCGGCGGTCGATGTCTTCGAGCCCCTGGAGCGGGTCGAGTCGGGTCCAGAGCGGCGCCGATTCTTGCGCGTCGAGCGCCGCGGTCATCGCCGCGCCGTGGCCGGCGACTGTCGCCCTCGCGCCCAGTTGCGCATAGAGGTCTTCCGCGCGGCGCATTCGCCCCGCGTCTTCCCAGCAATTGCGCAACATCGAGGTCTCGTCGAGCATTCGCAATTGTTCTTGCCAGTCGTGCGCCGGATCGGCGAGCAGGTCCTCGACCAGCGCGTTCGAGCGCGTCCGACGCGGCGCTCGGCGCCGCATTGGCCGCCAGCAGCCGCGCCGCGCAGGCCCGGCGCCAGAGTCGGGTGTCGACGCCCGGCGGCTGGCTCGCGCACACGCCGCTGAGCCATTCGCTCAATACCATGTCGTTCGGCGGAAGGGGCGCTTGGCGCCGCAGTTCGATTGGCGCTATCGCCGCCAGGGCCGGGAGTTCGCGCACGATCAAGCGTCGCAAGGCGATCGCCCGCGGTTCGGCGCCCGGCACGCAGTACATTCCCACGCTGCCGAGCACGGCCGATTGCTGGGTCCACGGGTCGCAAGGTCGGGCCCAATGTTCGCCATCGTCGCTGATCCAAAAGCGATTCACCCGGCAGCCGACGAGCATTTTGACCCAAGGATGAAGGGTGCGCAAAGCCTGGACGGCATCGTTGGGGTCGATGCGAGTCTCGGAGCGATGTTCATTGGGGTTCCCGTGGGCGACCACGGTGCGGCCGGTGTGTTGATCGCGAAAGAAGCCGAGCCCGCCCAGGGGTTTGCCCGAGGCGTCGCTCAAGTAGACGCCGGTTCCGGGCTCCGCGCGATCGAGTTGCAAGATCACCTCGACCACGCGATCGTTGGCCAGGGGCATCGCGGCCCATACCATTTTGCCTTGCTTGGCGAGCGAGAGCCGCATGCCGCCATCGGCGGTCGGCTCGAGCGCGGCCCCATCGCCCAAATCGCGGAGCCAGGTTTGCGCCGCGGGTTCCGGCATTTCGACCACGGGGCCTGGCGCTCGCGGCGGGGGCATCTCGGCGGCCCTGACGAGTTGCATTTGCCGCACCACGGCTTTGCCCTCGAAATACACTTCCTTCGGCATGCCCTCGAACGGAACCTCGAGGAGCGGCAACCGCCGGCGGCTGAGCGTGAGTGTTTTGCCATCGCAGCGAAGTTCGACGGTGCAGGTGTCGGTATGGTTGATGTTGACCTTCGCGTTGCGGCCTTCGTCGGCGCCGATGAGCGTCAGGCGGTCGGGCGTGGGGTGGCCCGGCTGACGCGACGCCCGATACGCGAACCAACCGTGATTCTGATGGACGAGATATTGCAGCGTGACGCCATCGGTCTCGCTCCAGAGATGAATCCGGAGCCGGTTTTCGTCGAACAGCGACATGCGCAGCGCCGCTTCCGGCGCCCAGGGCGAATTGAGTCGCACAAGGCCCGAAACCACGCCGCAGGGCGTGTTCCAGTGATTGTGCATTCCATACTGCGCTTGCTGGCCGGGCACGGTGGCGAACCACTTCTTGAGCTCGGAATCGCTGGGGGCCGATGTCTCGGGGAGCAGGTCGTCGGCCAGATCGGCTTCATCGGGCGCCGGTTCGGCCTGGATCGTGGCCAGCGAGTTCCAGGGGCCAGCCGACGGCGGCGGCGCGGGACTGACTTGCGGCGCTGGAGGCGATGTCGCTCCAGCTTGGGGCGCGGCACCGGGCGCGAGCGCCACGGCGGCACTGGCGGAATCGCTTGGCGCTTGCGGCTTGGCCCCGGACTCCGCGGCGCGAAGAATGCTGTCCGACCCCTGGGTTCGCGAACTTTCATGTTCCGCCGCTTCGGATCGAGGAGCGTCGGTCGGCGATTTGTCCGCCGATGCAAGCGTCGCGCTGCCGGCGCTGGATTCTTTCGAGCGCGAGAATGCGTCGCGCTATAAAATCCCGCCGCCAGGCCGACGAGCGCCATCACGGCCACGGTCAGGCTCCAGCGTCGCGCGTCGCGTCGCGAGCGGGCCTTGGATTCGGCCGCCGCGAGAATCTCGGTGGCGTCGAGATTCGAGTCGCCAAGCGACGCATGCAGATATTGTTCGATGCGCAAGCGCTCGGCCAGCGCTTGCCGCAACTCGGCCGAGGAAGTGAGCCCCTTTTGCAGCAGGGCGAACTCCTTGGCCGAGAGATCGTCGGGCGAGCGGGTCTCGATCCATTCGATCAATTCATTTTCCGTCATGGCGCCGAACCGCCCAATCGGGCGAACTCCAAGGAAACCAATCAGCGAGTTTCATTCCCAGGTCGTGCGCGCCAGTCCAACTCTGATTTGCCCGCGCCGGCTTTCGTCTCCAGACACAATCGCAGCGCCTGCCGCGCTCGAAACATCAGCAACTTCACCGCGCCTTCGCTGCGCCGCAGCCGTTGACCGATCTCGCAAAGCCGCAGATGCGTTTCATAACGCATTCCCAGCGCCTGGCGGGCGCTGCGGCCGAGCGAATCGAGACACGCCGGCAGGTGCTCCATCGCTTCGTCGAACCGCGGGTCGGCGTCATCGGCCACGAGCTCTTCCAGCCGCAAGCACAGCTCGGTCCAGCCGACTTCCTTGCGGCGCTTGAGGTTGCGCACATGCTCGTGGAGCAGGTTCCGAGCCACGCCGATCAGCCAGGGCCGCAGCCGCGCCCCTCCGGACAACTCGCCCGACCCGAGCACCAGCGCAAGAACACCTCTTGCGCCAAGTCCTCGGCGTCGCTGGGCTCCGCGAGCCGACTCGAGAGATAGCCGAAAATCGCCTTGCGATGTCGATGGACTATCGCCTCGACCATGGCGCGATCGCCGCTCCGGGCCGCCGCGATCATCCGCCGTTCTTCAAGCTCCGCCGGATCGATCGCGGGCTTGACGCGGTGCGCGGACTCTCGAGCGTCGGGATCGACCGCCGTCAAGGACTCCACGAGGTGTTTCATGATGCTTGTCTCGACACTGCGCCGACTGGAGCCCGGCGGGCGAACTTCGCGGCCCACGGGGAACGCCGTGCGCCTGGTTCACCGCGCCGCGTCGAGCGCTTGGACCGTTCGCCCTAATTGTACATGATCGAAGAGCGCATATTTGCCATCCATCGCCAACATGCTCAGGCCCGTGAGATCGAACTCGCCGAAATCGGCGAATAGATCGCGCGTGACGAGGGTCCATTCGTCGGGCAGGGCGGCGGCCACTTCGATCGAGCCGTCGAAGAGCGGGCCGCCTGGTCCGGCGTGATAGCGATAGCGTTTGTCGCCATTGGCGCTGAACACTCCCGAATGCGCGAGCGACAAGCCGATGCTCTTGCCCTCCGATTTTTTCCAAGCGAATCGCAAGTAGCGGTATTCGTCGACGCCGGGATTCTCGCGAATGCGGGCCGAGAGCTCCGGCAGGCGGCGGATTCGATCGTCCTTGGCCCTCGACGCGCATGCAGTAATCGCCTGAATAGCGGTCGATCCCATCGCTCGCGGCGGCGCCTTGGCCTTCGCGCAGCTCGAAAGCGAACTGCAAATCGTCTTCGTAAATGGTTTCAACGCCCGCCGCCCGCGGCTCGAGAATCAGCCCCAGGCGTTCGACCGGCAGCGGTCGCGGTGCGCGGGTCAGCGACAGCCGGAAGCGGCCAAGATTGCTGTGGCCCAGGCGATGCTGCCGCAAGACGAACGTATAGCGAGCCGTGGCCGGAAACGCGATGTCGGACTGCGTGGTGAAAATCGCGCATTGATTGCGGCCTGGGCGACCCGAGACGCTCCAGGCGGTGGAGTCGGGCTCGGAGTCGATCGCCAGCGCGGCGTTGCAGTCGTTGTCGCTCCAAGAGGCCGCGGCCGAGGCGAAGGCGATTTTTTCGGCCTGCTCCGGCTTGCCGGCCGGCGCCGCCGTGACCGAAAAATCGCCGAGGCGACATGACCCATCGCCGCCGCGGCCAGGTCCCTTATTGGGAAGCCGCGGATCGGCGAGCAGATCGAGCCGGAAGCCGGTCACGCCCCGCAAGTCGCTTTCGGCCACGAGCGTGTATTCATCGAAATCGGGGTCGGTTCCCGTGGCCAGGAGCGATTCATCGGGCTGGCGAACCAGCGCCGCGCCGCTCGCGGCGCGAGCTTCGCGAATTCGGAGCGGTCGCCAGTCGAGCGGCGTTTCGCGTTCTTGAAAATCCGCGAGCGACCAATCCAACTGGCACTGGTCATTGCTGGGAACATCGCTCGTTTCCAGACGCACGGTTTGGCCGACGAACTTCTTCAGGGGCACGAGCCGCGCTTCGCCCGGCGCGTCGTCGCTTCGTTCGGGCGCCGGAAAGCTCGCGATCAAGGCGTCGCCGGTGCGCACCTGGATTTGACTGCCGGGAGCGCCGGGCAGACGGCTCGCCGAGATCGCCAGATATTTTTGCGATTGCCCGATGCGCGCCTTGCGCGTCAGTTGCAACCGCGAACCGCCGGCGCTGACGAGGCGGCGAAAATCGCCGCGCAGCGGGTCGTGGCCCTCCCAGCGATGCGTGACTTTCAGTCGGCCGGGTTGGGATTGCGGATCGCGCGGCGCGAGCGACACCGCCCAATCATCCCAGGCCGGAATCGATCGGCTTACGCGCTCTTGAGCTTCGCCGCGCAGTTTGTCGGCGTCGAGCGACACCGTGGGCTCGAGCCAATCGAGCTGGTCGCGAATATCGAATGGATCGGCGCCGGGAGGCCGATCGTTGTGCGCCATGTCGGACTTTAGAATCAGCGTCTTTTGACCGCCCAGCGGTCCGGCGAGTGGAATCGCGCCGGTGTCGAGCACGGTCTTCGAGCCGATCAGATGAGGGCTTTGGAAGAGCGGTGCGCCACGGTCGTCGTTGGCCAGGATCAGGCCGCGGGCGCAGCCGCCGAGGCCCGCCATCTCGTCGAGACCGACCGAAGCGCGAAATCCGACGACGAGCGCCGGCAGGTCGAATTCCCATTCGCAATCGGCCTGCGTGCCGATGCCCCAGCCGAATCGTTTGCCGCCGTTGCGAAGCGGTTGACCCTCGACATTCGCGTTGGCTTGCCAGCGATAGCCGAGTCCCAAGATGGGCCGTTCGGCCACGCGGCGCGGCGCGATGATCGGCAGCGGAACCTCCCACGGCTGCCAGACCCGGCGATCGATGATCGTGATGTGCCGCGCCCAGAGCGGGTCGAGACTCCAAACCGGCTGGAGCATGTGATACCAGTGCTGCTGATCCCCGCCCGTGGCCCGCGCTTGAAATCGAGCCAGCGACACGGTGGCGATCAGCCCCTCGCGCGACTCGACCTGCATCAGCCGCTGGGTGCACTCGGGATCGAGCGCGGCGAGCGAATCGTAATAGGCGTTCCAGCCGTCGGGCGGCGGCAGATGCAGTTCCGCGATCTCGCCCAGCGCCATCCGATGGGGTCCCGTGGCCAGGAGCAGCGTGACCGCGCCGTCGGACCAGCGCGCCGAGCGGAAACGCAGTTGGCGGCCATCGGCATGAAAGAGCGTGCCGGTGCATAACTGTCGCCGGCCTGGGCGCGCGACACGATCCGTCGCACATATTCCAGGGCCACGCGCACCGCGGGCCGCGAACGCTGGCCGGGAAATTCGAGCGGCCCAGGCGGAACGACGAGCAAGTGCGCCGTGCGCTTCGCGTTCCCGCGGCCCGAGGCATAGCCCACGACCCGGCCCGGCAGTCGATCGCCGCCGGTGAATTCGACAAACGCGCCGGCGCGATCGGCGCTTCGGGGTCGTCCATGCGCAGCCAGCGGATCGGCCGATTGGCGTCGAATAGTGGAGCGCCGTTGAGTTTTGGTTGGGCCGACGTATCGTGCCACTCTTGCAGCCGGCCCCCGGTGACTTGAGTTCCATCGGCGAACCCGGCCGAATAGGTCGGTTCGGCGGTGCGCGCTTCCCGCGGCCCGGCGAAGGCCCCGGTCGCGGCGACGACGACTCCCAGGATTCCGATCACGGCCAAGCGAACCACTTCACCAGTGAATGCAATGCCGACGAATTTCGCCGCTCGCTTGTCGCGGATATCGAAACGAGTGCGTCGCATGAGGCCGTGGTCGGGGCGGTGGGGAATGTCGAACCAAACGCCGCGGGTGCGGCAACGTGGGCCGTGTCGGCGGGAAGCAATCCGGTTGCGCGGAACAAAGAGGCTCGTGGCTCGCGAGGTTTTCTCGCCGGAGTCGCGAGGTTATTTGCCGACGCCCCCCTTTCCGGCGAGCCCGAGTCCGGCGAGCCCGAGTCCATCATAAGAAGCGCGGGCGGGCGAGTCCAACTTTTTCGCCCCTTCGATCGAGCGAGCCCGATGGACGCAAGCCGCGTTTTGCCGCCGAATCGCTTGGTCCGGTTAGGCGTGGCCATCGGGCGATGCGCCGTCGTAATCGTAGAGTCGATAGGTCTTGTCGAGCAGTGCGCCGCCCTTTTCCAGGCTGCTCCGCGATAGATGGTTCGACTCGAGCACCCAGGAGAATTCGGCTTCCGTGATTCCGCTGTCGAGCACCGGTTGCACCAGGGCCTTGAGCAACACGAGGCCCACGCCCCACATTTGATATTCAGGCACGACATTGGCGCTGATGATCCGCATTTTCTTGAAGCCGCGGCGCTTGTTGATGAGCTTGAAAAAGCCGAAGGGAAACAAGCGTCCGTCGATTTCGCGAATGCGGGGGTTATAGTCGGGCATGCCGAACACGGCCCCGATCGGTTTGCCCTCGGCCTCGGCCATGAGCGCCAAATTGGGCAAGATCAGGTGCTTGAGCGAAGCGCTCATGGCGCGAATCTCGGCCGCGCCGATTGGCACGAATCCCCAGGTGCCAGCCATCGACTCGTTGTAAATATGCAGAAAAGTCTCGATTTCCTGGCGAAAGCGGGCCTTATTGATCGGCCGCACCGTGACGCCAAACCGCCGGGCGGATTCCTCGGCGATAAACGCCAGTTTCTTGTCGAGCCCGGCGAGCATGCCGACCTGCCCGAAATAGGCGTACATGTCGACCGCCTTGCGAAAGCCGTAGCTTTCGAGCAGCTCGGCGTAGTAAGGCGGGTTGTAGGTCATCATGAAGGTCGGCGGCGAATGAAAACCTTCGACCAAGAGGCCGCATTCGTGATTCAGCGACGGGTTCGTCGGCCCGCGCAGGGCCGTGATTCCGCGCTCGGCGAACCAGCCGCGCACCGCGTCGAGCAAGCCATGCGCCACGCGATGATCGTTTGTCGACTCGAAGAAGCCGAAAAAGCCTCGCTTTTCGTTGTGGCGCCGATTGTGGGCGTGGTTCAAGATCGCGGCCACGCGTCCCACGGCCACATCGCCCCGCAAGGCAAGAAAGGTCCGGGCCTCGGCGTCGTCGTAGAAAGGCGACTTCTTATAGCCGACGTTTTCCTTCTGCGTGATTCGCAAGGGCGGGATGAAATTCGGATCGTGCCGATAGATCGTCCAAGGCACTTCCAAAAACAGGGCGCGCTCGTGACGCGTTTCGACCGGCTTGACGATGATCTTCATGGGCGATTACTCTAATGAGGTCGAGCCTGGGAATCAAGCAGCCCGCGATCGCGCGCACGCTCGCGACCGAACACCGAAATGCGATGCTGATCCCATGAGCGAGCCGACGCCTACTCCGCCGCGGCCTGGAATATCGTCTTCGGGGCCATCGCTTCCCGGCGCCGCGGACCCGGCGCCCGCCCCGCGCCAGGCTGAGTGGGCCGCGCCGGCGCGCTATGTGCCGCCCCGGCCTCGGCGTCGCGTGTTCGCCCCGGCCGTGTTATTCCTCGCCACCTGCGGTTCCACCTTTTTCGTCGGCGCCGTGGGCTGGGACCCCGCCGACGCCGGACCCGGCGCCTTGTTCGCCAATCCCGGACGGGCCTGGGAGCTGGCGACGAGCCACGCGCATCAGGGCCTTGTCTATATGTTCGCCATTATCGGCATTCTTTCGATGCACGAAATGGGACATTTTCTCCAAGCCGTGCGATATCGGGTGCCCGCCAGTTGGCCCTTCTTTCTTCCCATGCCGCTGATGCTTACCGGCACGATGGGCGCCGTGATCGGAATGCAAGGTTCCCGGGCCGATCGGAAACAATTGTTCGATATCGGGCTCAGCGGCCCCTGGGCCGGGCTGCTGGCGGCGGCGCCCGTGATTTGGGTCGGCATTCAAACCGCCACCGCCGCCGCGCCCGATCCGCTCTCTTGGCGGCTGGGCGATCCGTTGATCTTCAAACTATTGACCTGGTATTTGCGGCCCGACCTGCCAGATGGCCATGTGCTCATGAAGAACCCGTTGCTGATGGCTGGCTGGGTGGGCATGCTCGTCACCGGGCTCAATATGCTGCCGGTCAGCCAGCTCGATGGCGGACATGTGCTCTATAGCCTGTTCGGCGCGAGAGCGCATGTGATTGCCCGCGCGTTTGTGATGAGCGCGATCGCGGCGATGGTGATCGCCGACTATTACCAGTGGGTGGTGATGCTGGTATTGGTGCTGCTGATGGGCGTCGATCATCCGCCGACGCGCGACGATCATGTGCCGCTGGGCTGGTTCCGGCGGCTGATCGGCTTCGCGTCGCTCTTTATTCCCGTGTTCTGCTTCACGCCGAAGATCGTGTGAGCGCTCGAGACGGGCAACGCGCCGCGCAAGGGCGGGCAATCAGCTTCGCATCGCCACGATCACCATCGCCAACAGGCCGACGACCACGATCACGGCGGCGGCGATCGCCCAATTGAACCACAGGTGCGCCCGTTGCCGGTCGAGCGCTTCGAGCTCCTCGCGATGTTCGACGCTGTCTTCCTCGCGCAATAAAAATTGCGCGCCGCAGTGCGGGCAAAGCACTTCTTGGTCGAGCATTTCGAGTGGGGTCTCGAGCTCGTGGCCATTGGGGCAGGGAATGTGCAAGAAACCGGGCGCCACATCGCCCTCGGGCGCATCCACCTGCTCGAGATCGTCGGCCAGGTCGCTCGTCGGCGCCGGCCGGTTCCGCGTTGGCTGGGTCGAACGCCGGATATTGCGGTTCGGGGGCCGGCGCAAACTGCTCGGCGCCGGGCGCTGCTCCCGGATAGCCGGCGCTGGGATGCTGCGAGTACTGCTGGGGATAATGTTGCTGTTGAGGATGGCCCTGCTGAGGATGGCCGTAGGCGCCCGGCGCGGGGCCGGCCATGTGGGGAATCACGAACACCAGACCGCAGAGCGGGCACTGGGTTTGCATTCCCTGCTGCGCGGGATCTCCTTGCAGCAAATGGCCTTGTGGGCAAAGGAACTGAAACGACATGGCAAACGCTCTCCCCCTCCGGCCCGGGCTTTCCAGTGCGTGTCGATGCCGACCCGCGCCACGATCAGGAAGTCCGCCCGCCGCCGCGGGAAATTCCCTTCCTTCTTATATAGCTTATGGGTGGGCCGATGTCGTGGCCGGCCGCCTCGCGCTAATCGCTTCCTTGCGCAATGCAACTCTTTTGGCCGAAAAACGACCGGGTCCGATGCGGGCTTACGGGTTCTCGCAGCCGCCGAGATTTACACGAATCGCGGCCAGGGTGTCGCGCATGGCCGTCAGTTGGCTGGGGGTCAGGTCGCCGGCGGCCTTGGACCGCATGCGATGGGCGCAGGCCACCATTTTGGCCCACATCGGCTCGACTTTGCTGGTCACGCGAATCTGCTTCTTGCGGCGATCACCTTCGACCGGCGCTCGCTCGATCCAGCCGTCGCGCTCCATGCGATCGAGCACTCCGACCAAGGTCGGCGGCTCGACGAGCATGCGTTCCGCGAGCACGCTCTGCGACTGTTCGCCATGGATCGAGAGCCAGACCAGCACTTCCCACTGGCGAAAAGTGATGCCGTGGGCGGCGAGCTCCTGGTTCATTACCCGCGAGATTTCATGCGCGGTCGACATGACCCAATAGCCGATGCTGTCCTCGAAATCGTACTGCAACATGGCTTGGCCTCGGAGGGGGATGCTGGCATGAAGTAAAAAGCACGCGGAGATGCGGAGATATTGTAGGCGCGTTATTTTTGGCGGCTTTCTTTAGCCACGCCGGGCGCGGCGGCCGCATTTGCCGCGGGCAAACCAAACGCGGCCCGGTGGCAATAATCAAACAGCAATTCCCACTCCAAAAGCTGAATCCGGCGAACCAAAAGGTCGAGCGACTCCGGCCCGCCGAGCGCTCGCTCGCAAAGATCGACCATCGCCTCCGCGCTCCAGGCGGGGGCGTTCAACAGCGCCGCCGCGCCGGGCCCCGTCGACATTTGCCCCGCCAAGTCGCGGGCGCCCGATAGCAACTCGGCATGAATCGGATGTCGCGGCGCCCTGCGCATCCAATAGCGGGCATTGCTGAAGTCCGGCTCGCGGCGATGCAGAATTCCATGCCAATAGCTACCCTCGAGCGTGTCGAGGTCTTGGCTGATGGCATGCGATTCGTCGAGATAATCGTGGCGCAGACCATACGCGCGGCGAGGCAGGCGCGGGCCATCGCGCGATCGACCACCGGGCGGCCATCGCCCAACGCTTCGAGACGCAGCGCCTCCAAACGCCCCCGGGCAGCGGCGCGCGGCGAACCGGGGCCCAGTTCATTGAGCGGGGCATCGCCCAAGAGCGATGCAATGGTCGCTCCCTCGGTTCGCAAGCCACTTGAGCTCATGGTTCACACGCCCCGGCGGAAGATTCGCCTGTTGAAAAACACACTCGCGGGTCGCGCATATTGTACAGTGCGCGGCTTCGCTGCTAAACTGGCTCGCTGTTTCGCCCACCGTGGGCGAGTGTCGACTCGGCTCGCCGCGGCGCCTTGATCGCGGCGATTTGGCCGTGTTGGAAATCGCGTTCTTTCGATCGCCGCCCTCTTGCGCGCGGGCGAATCAACGCCGGCTTTTTTCTGAAAACCGTCTTAGGCGTCTGTCCATGAGCTCCATGAGTGATTCTCCCTCGCCCGAGGCTTCGTCGGCCGAGGCGACTTCCCAGCCCGCGAACACGGATGCCGCGGCTGCCAGCGACGCGACGCGATCGTCGCGGCGGATTCGCATCGGTTCGCAGCGGCCCGGCTCTGCGCCGATGCGCATGGACCGCCCCGCCTCCGCTCCGCCGCTCGCGAGCTCGGAGCCGGCGAGTTCTGGCGCGGCGAGCGCAACGACCGACACTAGCGAGCCGACGAATGGCGGTGCGCCTGTCGATGCTGCCGCAATCGGTTCAGCGCCGTCGTCCGATCCCGCGACGCCGGTCGCCGCGGAATCATCGGCGCCCGCGGCGGCATCCGCGGGCGAGCGTCGCGAGGCCACGAAAAATCGACCCCGCGAAAAAGGGCCGAAACCGCGACCGGCCATCATGGAGCCGGTGTCCGAGGCCCGCGCTCCGCGGCCCAGATATGCGCGAGCCGCTCTCGGCCGACCTCGAAGCCGAGCTGGCCGCGGCCCTTGGCGGCGAGGAGCTCGACGCCCTGCTCGAGCCGGGCCGCGACGCCACCTCGGTGGAGCTCGAGCCCGAAACGCGTGTTTCCGGCCGGGTGCTGGCGGTGCATCGCGATCATGTGTTTCTCGATCTGGGCGGTCGCAATCAGGGCGTGCTTTCGCTGATCGGCATTCGCGGAGCCGATGAATCGGCGCCGGCGCCCGCCGCGGGCAATGTCATTGAAGTGAGCGTGGCCCGCTTCAATGCCGCCGATGGGCTCTATGAAGTCGTGCTGCCGGGCGGCGCGGCCAAGATCGAGGATTGGTCGCAGGTGAGCGAGGGCATGACGGTCGAGGCCCGCGTGACCGGCCACAACACGGGCGGGCTCGAGTGCGAAGTGAGTCACTTGGATGCGTTCATGCCTGCCAGCCAGATTTCACTCTATCGCGTCGAGAACCTCGCGGAAATAGTCGGGCAGAATCTGCTCGCCGTGGTCACCGAGGCCAATCCCTCGCGACGGAGGCTGGTGCTGAGTCGGCGAGCGCTCATGGAGCGCGAGAAAGAAGCGGCCCGCGAAAAGCTGCTCGCGGAGATGGAAGTCGGCCAAGTTCGCGAAGGCACGGTGCGCAGCCTGCGCGAATTCGGCGCGTTTGTCGATCTGGGGGGCATCGATGGCCTGATTCACATCAGCCAACTTTCCTGGGACCGGCTCAAGCATGCGAACGAGGCGCTCACCGAAGGCCAAAAGGTGAAAGTGCGAATTCAAAAGATCGATCCGGAGACCGGCAAGATCGGGCTCGCTTTTCGCGATCTTTCGGAGAGCCCCTGGTCGGGCGCCGCGAGGCGCTATCCGGCCCGCGCCCGTGTGACCGGCGTGGTATCGCGGCTGATGGAGTTTGGCGCGTTCGTCAAACTGGAGCCGGGCATCGAGGGACTGGTGCATATTTCGGAGCTGTCGCACAAGCGAGTTTTTCGCGTGTCGGATGTCTTGCAAGAGGGGCAGACGGTCGAGGCCCAAGTGCAAAGCGTCGACGCCGAACAACAGCGAATCAGTCTGTCGCTCAAGGCGCTCGAGGCCCGGCCGCTCTCGAAGAAGGAGATCGAGGATCAGGCGCAGCGCGAGGCCGAGGAAAATGCTCCCCCGCCGGAGCCGGCCAAGACTTCCCAGCGCTCGAAGCCGCTCAAAGGCGGCATCGGCCATGCCTCGGGCGGCGAACGCTTCGGCCTCAAATGGTAGCTGAATCGTAAGCCAAGCGTAAGATCGCCTTGCCACTCCTCAAAACTCGGATTAGCGACCCAGGCGGCGCACCTCGGCCTCAGCGTCTTCGTCGCGAGCGCGGTGGTTGTAATAGTCCGCGATCTCCCGAAGCATCGCGGCAGTCACCGGCCATTCGGCCTCTGACGCTTTGGCAAAGGCAGCATATTTTGCGGCCTCATTGCGCTCCAAAATTCCCCCGTCCGTCGGCGATCGCACGGTGACGCCGGGCAAATTGAGCCTGCCGATGACCAAGCCACGAGACAGCTCGGGGGCGTCGATTGCTTCAATGACGTCGCGCACGGCAATACAGGGCCAATTTCCATCGGCTTCCGGCGGAGCGTGCGCCAGCATTTCGCCGATTCTAGTGTCGCAAATCTCCAGGTAACCCGTCTCGCGGCATAGCTCCCGGGCAGTGTCGATCCAAGTTGCGAGAACATCGCCGTCCACTGTCTGGCTGTTTGCATCGACTCCAGGAACTTGGTCCCACGAGGTAAGGACCCTGTATCCATTCATCGCGAGAGCCCGCCGTTCCGCGGAAGGCTCCTCCGCTGGCGCATCTACCTCGCTCCGTGGACTGAAAATCATTCCGAGCAGGTCCGCGAAATAGCGTGGTTCGCTGGCCAATAGGCGGTGCAAGGTTCGCGAGGATGCCGGAAATCCGTCGAGCACCTTGATATAGGCCCATTCCAGTCGTGCAAGTCGGGTTTCTTCGACGGGCGGTTCGCGGCTTTGTAACTCGTGGAGCAGGTCGACAATGCTCGGACCGATGTCCTCGGGCGGCGTGTCCACGTTCTGTTGGAGAGTCGCCTCCAACGTCGTAAGCAGAAGCTCGGCGGGCACATCGAACTTGCGATGCAATGCCATGCTTAGCGCGCCCACGGCCGCGAACGGTCGTCGGTGAGCGAGAAGTTGCGAAACGGCATATTGGAAATCCGACGGATCCTCGATGCCCCGCAAAAATACGGAGCCCCAATAAATGCGTGACGCTTCATCGCTATGTTGTTCAAGAAGGAGCCAAGTTTTCCGAGCGACGGGCAGCACAGTCGCTAGACTTGCTAGTTGCTCCGCGGACCATTGGTCGACGTGAAGGCTCTCCACCCAATTCCAATCGCCTTTCCGAAAAGAACGGCCAGCGTAGCCCCTCGCGAAGCCACTGATTTTTCGACTTGTGTCCACCAATTTGGCTGGCAGATTCACGGTCGCGCCAATGTCCAATTCGACAGCGGCCAATTCACCGACCAACCAGGGCGCTTTCACAACCTCGGCCAGTTCGAGTACCCCCGCGATTCCATCCTGGTCAAAAACGTCGCGAATGATGGCTCGCTGCATCAAGGCGACCTTCTTTTGCTCTTCGTCCCATGACCAATCTGGCCCGCGCGGCTCGGATAGTTCCACATGATCCGTGAACAGCCAAGCATTGGCGCAACGGCATCGTCGGATTCGAGGTGACTGAGCGCTTGTTCCAATGCCACGATGTCATTAGTGGGAAGCACCCATTGTGCGCCTGGGAATGCGCGATGCCGCTGTATCCGCACGCGGAGCTTTTCCACAAGGTTTTGCCTGGCGTCCGGACTGATTTCGGAGACGTTAAGACCGGACAATTGTGCAAGCGCGGTCTTGCGAGATGTCGGCGGCAGCGCCGCGATGTGCTGAATGAGATCGCTCCATCGATCTGGGTCATTTCCCACCAACTCCACGAGGCGATCACCGCAAAATTGGATTTGCCGCGCGTAGTCGGCGTTCGTCGGCTTTGACCTCCAGTTCGCTGCCCAATTGCGCCATTTTGGCGTATGCGTCGGCATAGAGTGTCCGTGGAACGACGGCAACAGGCTGAGTAAGAGGCGCCAGCCGGGCATCGGCTTCTTTTCGGTGATTCTCCGAAGGGCCTTGATGCGTTCCTCGACGCGGGCATCTGTATGCGGCAACCAAGGCAGGAAAATCTCGGAAAGGCTGTTCATGGGACGGTTCGCCCACCGCTTGCCAATATCACGATCAGACAGCTCCGCAAGGACAAGACTGACCGGTAGGAGGTGCGAAGGATGCCATGCCAAGGTTTCCAGTGCCCAGAGAAGTCCCGAGTGCAGGCATTGTGAAAAAAGGGGATCGTCGCCGTCCGCAAAAAGCTGAAGGATGTCTCCTCCTTTTGCCCGCAATTCCGACTCGATCGCGTCAAGGAAGGCGCCAGGCGCGGCTTCCGCAAGCAGAGGCAATTGTCTTCGCAACGCCGCCCACCGGCGCCAACCGGGAGTGCCGCCTAAGACCCTCTTTACGACGTAATCGACGGTTGCGGCGTCCACTGCTCGATTCGCGCCGAATTCGTTAGGATAGACGGCGAACAGCGCCAAGGTCTCGGCGATGCCCAGGCGCAGTGACTCCGAATACGCCTCCGGTTCGGCTCCGGATTCATGGGAGAACGGCTGGGACACTTTTTGGGGAGCGTCGGCCGTGAGAACCTGGACCGCGAGTTTTTGCCAAGCCTTCAACTGGTCGTCGCGCAACCGGCGTGCAAGTAAGACCCAGGAGTCCTCGCGTGACGTAAGGCTGCAAAGACCGCGCACACGAAACAACGGAGGATCGGGGAGCGTAGCCGCATGGCTGACGAGAGCCGCGACTTCCGCATAGCCTCTTTCCATGATGCGCGAGACAATGCCGTTGTCGGCGATCGAACCATCTTCCCAGCAGCCAATCAACACAAGGGGCGCCAACTTGTCTGCGATTTCGGAACGGCTCCATGCCGGTTCAGTGGTCGCCGGGAACCGGGAAAGACGGCGTTTTAGAACGGTCAAGCTACCGCTGCAATCAATCGCATGCTTTTGAGCGGCTTCTTCTTCAAAGCCTGCGCCTTTCAAGGCATCGGCAAGCTCGAACGCGTCGGGGCGAGATAGTGCGAGCGTCTGGAAATGGCCTGGCGCAAAGCGATCAGAGGCAAGCAGTACCCGGTGGCCTTTACGTACTGCCTGAGAAACCGCCTCGACTTCCAAGGACAGGCTGGGTTTCGCGACGAGTGTCAAGGATTGCTGGTGGTCGCATAGCACGTTCCAAGATGCGATGTCTTCGACGATAACGATGCGGGACGTTAAAGCGTCGCGATCCTCGTCACTTAGATTGGCAACGTAAGCTCCAAGAAAATCGAGCGCATCCGAGGGCGAGCCGGATTCGATGGCAAGTGCCGAAGCACCCCCTGCCGCAGTCGAAGCGTCCGTGGTACGACTGTCCTCGTTTGAGTTCGACGCCGTGAGGCCAAGCCATTGTTCAAGTGTGCGAACGTCGGCGTTCCGACGAGACGTTAGGAATATGCTCGGAGTAAGTTTCGGCTCGGTCGTTGCCGCGAGATTCTTCCAGTATTCGTCGAGGTCGAGCATTCCTTCGGTTCGTTTTCCCAACCATCGTGCAAACCATGTCTCGACGGCAGGGGCCTGCTCCAACCAAGCTTCAAGCGAGTCGGCATCGAGCACGCGAACCTCTTTCCAAAGGCCTAGCTTGTTTTTCTCTGCTTCCCACTTGGCCTTTCCGTTCCACCGCCTGGCGGTTACAAATATGAACGTCGCATCGGTGGGCCGGATGCCCAGCGGATTCTTTGTCCGGCTACGGAAATCGTATTCGGCCTTCCGGGCAGGGTCGGCGCCCGTGCCAAGTTCCCAGACGCTCAGCCCAGCCGGGACATTCGTAGTCGCCGCTGATGCTTGGAGCACTCCGTCCCAGCCCGGCCGTTGACTTCCTTCACCGGCGGCAAACTCGATGCGCAGCGTCGACTCGGACGTTGCGCGAATGAGACGCCGAATTAGTCGAGGTAGATCGCTACGTGCCGATATGAGGTCGGCCCAGGCCTCGATGTCCACCGCGTTTACCCACGGATCGCCCGGGCGAGTTTTTTCGGGTATGATTTGGAACCCTTTGGGCAGGGATTCCTGAACCGCAAGCGTCCGGAACGTCTGCCTGTCCTCGGACTTTGGCGGGAGTTTCAGGTAATCCGAGTACGCGTCCAATATCTCGTCTGAACGGGGGGGGGCAAGTAGACCGCGCTCTAAGCGGCTTATGTTGCCGGGGTCGAGCCCATTTCGGCGGCAGAATTCTCGGAGCGGCAGGCCTAGCGCAATTCGCTTGGCCCGAAAAAATGCTCCAAATTCATTCTGAATAGGCACTTTCGCCTCCTCTTGTCACTTGCTGATGTATTGATTATACAACAGTCCATAGCGGCGTCAATTGTTGTACCGATCTACAACATTACGTGAATTTGTCATAAAAACAGCTTGAAATGACATGAATAATGGTGCATTATTTTGTATGTCTGATTGTATTATATTTCTCCCAAATGCCAAAATCAGGAATTTATTCGGGATATCGTGCTGATGGCTGCCGGCCTTACTCAACTCGAAACAAGGTTTTTCGGTTACACCCAAAGCCGCGGCGAAAGCGCTGTACGCTGCGGCGAGCTCGTCGAGCGGCTAGGGCTCACCACGCCGCAAGAACGAAAGCTGCTTAGCCGCCTCTCCCGCCGAAACCTGATCGCACGAGTGCGGCGCGGTCTCTACTTGGTCCCACCTCGGATTCCCCCCGGTGGGTCATGGACTCCCAGCGAGGCCCTCGCCCTGAATACGCTCTTTGACGACCTGAGGGGGGCGTACCAAATTTCCGGCGCTAACGCATTTTCGCGCTACGGCTGGGACGATCAGATTCCAAATCGAACCTTCGTGTACAACAATCGCATTTCAGGGCGCCGGGCCATTGGCGCCGTGGAGTTGACGCTGGTGAAGGTGGCCGACGATCGGCTGGGAGCTACGGATGTCGTCAAAACGCCGGAGGGGCTGAAACTTGTCTACGCGTCGAAGGCCCGCGCACTGATGGATGCCGTCTATGATTGGTCGCGCTTTGAGACATTGCCCCGTGCATACGACTGGATTCGGGCGGAGCTAAAGAAGGACGACCATCTTGCCGCGGAGCTTGTCTCGGTGTCCCTTCGCTACGGAAATCAAGCAACATTGCGACGCATGGGGTGGTTGCTCGCGGACGCGAACGTACCGGAGTCTCTGCTGCGGAAGATCGAAAAAACGCTGCGACCGACCTCAAGCCTGATTCCCTGGATTCCAACGCGGCCGAAACGAGGAAAAGCGTCGGATCGATGGAGGGTCGTAGTCAATGCCTGATGCAGCCGACATGCTTACGCACGACGATTCAAGGCGATTCAACGATGCCTTGGCGTATACGGCATCGAAGACCGGCTTTAGTTCGCGGCTCATCGAAAAGGATTATTTCTGCTCGCTGATTCTTCGCGATCTTCAGCCGCTGTTTGCTCGCGGGCTGGTTTTCAAGGGCGGGACATCGCTCAGCAAGGTTTATGCTGGCTTTCATCGCCTGAGCGAAGACCTGGACTTCGCCATTTCATTAGACGGTGCAGCAACGCAATCGAAGAGACGGGAAGCAATCAAGCATGCCAAAGAGCACATTGGAGAGATGGTTGCAAGGTTGTCGTGGCTGATTGAAGTGCAGCCGCTGACGGGCGCAAACAGGAGCACCCAGTACAACGGTGCCTACGCCTACGCATCGCGGATCACTGGGAAGCAGGACACGATCAAGATCGAAATCAGCCTGCGGGAACCTGTGCTGGAAGCTGTCGGAGAGCGCCTTGCCGAGACCATTCTAATCGACCCGCTCAGCGCCAAGCGAGTGATCGTCCCGATGCCGGTGGTTGCGATGTCGCTACGTGAGTCCTATGCGGAGAAAATCCGCGCGGCCCTCTCGCGTCGTGAGCCTGCGATACGTGATCTGTTTGATCTTCATCATGCGATCGAAAGAGCGATCCTTGACGTCACGGACGCCAACCTGCTTGGGCTTGTCAAGCGCAAGCTGCAAGTGTGCCAGGATGAGCCGACGGACGTGTTGAGTGATCGGTTCAATGCGTTTCGCAGGCAAGTCGACGCGGCACTGCGCCCGGTGCTTCGTGCCGACGATTTTGCAGGATTCGACGTTGAGCGAATCTTCACGGTGCTTCAAGAACTCGACAAACGACTCTCGTGGCGTTTGTCAGGGTACGGAGAATAACTAACGCTCCGCGCATCGACGTCGAGAATTTAATCGGCATCATTGAGGGGCCCACGTCACAATGTTTGCAAGGCGTTTCCAACGAGTAAAATGCGACTGATTTGCGCGGCGCCGGCCGCACGTTGACTTCCCGCGTTTCACGGCGCCGAGTCGCACGCCTGTTTGGCCGACTGACGTTTGAAGATCGGCCAATCGCTTCGTTGGTTGCCGCGGGCGTGCAATAAATCGCTCCGGACTCGGCGATAGTTCGGTGTCTGGCGGGAAGCTTCGACCAACGCACCGGCAAGTCGTGCTTGCAATGACGTGCGCTGGCAAGCGTTGTCGGCTGGTCATTCGGCATTTCCCTTTCATTGCATCGATTCCCAAGGGCGGGGGCTCTCCCATGTCATGGACCCAAACGGCGGGCTGCGAGCAGCCCTCGACGCTCCGAACTCTCATCGAGAAGTTCAAGGTCTGGATTACCGAAAAGGGTTTGTTTTGGGCCACCAGCGCCACGGCGCACTTCTTGGTTCTTTCGGTGGCAATGTTGATTCTCGGCGCGATGTATGTGGCGCCCCGGCCCGAGGGCACGAGACCGGGATTCGAAGGCGCCGAGGTTGAGCCGATTCCCGACATTGAAAATTTCGAGTCGGCCGAAGCCCAGCCCGCGACGATCGATTTAAATCCCGACCCGCTCGCGCCGCCTCCCACGGCGGTCGAACTACCGGCCGACACCGTGCCCGAAGCGTTGTTCGAGCACAACAGCGGCGGGCTCGCGGGGGGCGGCCTGGCGCCGCTGCCCGGCATGCCGCCCGCATTGAAATCGATCTTGAAAGGCGGGATGATGTTGAAGGGCGATGGTGGCCGCAGCGGTGATCGTGGACAGGGCCCGGGCGGCAAAGACGGCTTTCCAATTAATTTATGCAACTTGCGTGTTCAACGTTCCCGCGCAAAGCGACGGGCGCACCAAGGACACGGAACGAGCTGTCGCGGCCGCGCTCAGTTGGCTAGCGCGCCATCAAGGCCCCGATGGAAGCTGGTCGCTCTCGGAATTCGTAAGTCGCTGCAAAGGCCAAGACCCATCCTGCGTGGGCAAGCCTTGCAAGGTCAAATCGAACCCGGCCGCCACCGCCATGGCGCTCTTGCCGTTTTTGGCGGCCGGCCAAACGCATCAAAACAAGGGGCCCTATCAGTCGACGATCAAGAACGGTCTGTACTGGCTCGCCGCCAATCAGAAGGGCAATGGCGATCTCTCGGTCGGCGGACAAGCGCAAATGTACTCGCATGCCCTTTGCGCGATTTGCTTATGCGAAGCGTTCGGCATGACCCGCGACAAGACCTATGGCGCGGCGGCTCAGAAGGCGGTTTATTTCATCGAGAATGCGCAGCACCCGACCGGAGGCGGCTGGCGATATGCTCCGCGGCAAGAGGGCGACACTTCCGTCGTCGGCTGGCAAGTCATGACGCTCAAGAGCGCCCAGATGGCTGGCTTAAGCGTCAACAGCCAAACACTCGAGGGCGCCAAGCGATATCTCGCGACATGCGGCAACGGCGCCGGCGAGTTCGGCTACATGGCCGACAAGGGCTTCACTCCGCCGATGAGCGCCGTGGGCCTCTTGTGCGCGCAGTATTTGGGCGCCGCGAAAGACGACCCCGTGATTCAAGGCGGCGGCGCCTACTTGATTTCCCACATGCCCCGCGATGATCGGCGGAATGTGTATTACTGGTACTACGCCACGCAAGTCCTGCACAATCTCCAGGGGCCGCTCTGGGACGGTTGGAACCGCTCGATGCGCAAGATTCTGGTCGACTCGCAAATCAAGTTGGGTTGCGCGGCTGGAAGCTGGGACCCGGCCAAAGATCCTTGGGGCGACGAGGCGGGCCGCGTTTTTCAAACCAGCCTGAGCTGCTTGACGCTCGAAGTCTATTACCGCTATCTGCCGCTCTACCGAGTCGAGCCCCAGGGCAAGAACGACGACGAGGCCGGCCCCCAGGACAAAGACACCCGCCCGCGGGTCGAAAAATCCGATAAGCAATAATTCGGGCAAGAAACAGGCGGCGCCGGCGGCGGCCCGACAACCGGCGGGGGGCCGGACAATTTGGCCGGTCAGATTAGCGGCCCATCGATCCCCCCGCCAGCTCGCGCTTCGCGGCCGCGGCGGGCGAAACTTGTCGCTGGCGGGCCATGTTGCGCCCCGCCAAGCGGCGCGGAATTGGTCCTGGAATTTGGTTCTTCGGGCAATAATTCAATGAATGTTTGGCGATATACCAGATGCCGGTCGCGGCTCGGCCCCCGGCCGGAAACGGTAATTTGTGATGTTTGAGGCGAAATTCGCGGCGAGCGCCGTGGAATTGCCCGCGGGCCGGCCGGTTTTCGCGGCCCCAGCTTCATCGGCGCCGCTTGACGAGCCGCATTGCGTCGAAAGATAATTCAGTGTGACTCGATGCGACCGGCTGGGTTGTCGATGCGACCGGCAGAGTTGTCGATGCGACCGGCTGGGTTCTCGATTCGGGGCGCGGTGGTCGAGCTTGGTGGCGATGGCGGGCCGATGGCGTAGCGCGGTCTGAAGTCGCCGTGATCCTTTCATTTTGATTGTCGATTCTCTCCACTCCCCTCTGTTGTTTGCTTGCGAAGTTAGGACCATATCTATGTCACGGATCGAAACCGCGGATTCGGGTCTCGTGCAGCCCTCGGCCATGCAAGATTTCATGGAGGGCTTCAAGGAATGGCTTCGCGAGAAGGGGCTGTTTTGGGCCACGAGCGCCACGGCGCACTTTCTGATTCTCTCGGTCGCCATGTTGGTGCTCGGCGCCATTTATGTCGCGCCCAAGCAAGAGGGCGAGCATCCGGAATTCGAAGACGCCAAGCTCGAGGCGGTTCCCGAGATCGAGACCGTGGAAGTCGGCGAGACCCCAATCGATCCCACGGTGCTCGACACCGATTCGCTGACCGAAAAGCCGCCCAATGTCGAGGAGCAAATCAACACCACCCCCGACGACCCGTTTGTTGAAGCGGGCGGAGGCCAATCGGTGGCCAACGCCGCCAACCTGCCCGGCATGTCGCCCGACCTGAAGTCGATATCCAATGGCGTGATGTCGAAGGGCCCCGGCGGCTTGGGCGGTCAGGTCAGCAACGGCCAAGGCATTGGTTCGGGCGACAAGGGCACGGGTTTTGGCGGACGCGGCCAAGGTGTGCGCAACGCCGTGCTCAGCGCCAATGGCGGCACGAAGCAGTCGGAGCGAGCCGTGGCCGCGGCGCTCAGTTGGTTGGCTCGGCATCAGAGTCCCGACGGAAGCTGGTCGCTCTCGGAATACATTGCCCGCTGTAAAGACGGCACCTGCGCCGGCGGCGCGAGCAAGATCAAGTCGAACCCGGCGGCGACAGCCATGGCGCTCCTGCCCTTCCTGGCGGCCGGCCAAACGCATCTGACCAAGGGGCCTTATCAAGCAACCATTAAAAACGGCCTGTACTGGCTGGCCAGCAATCAAAAAGGCGATGGCGATCTCTCGGCCGGCGGTGGCGGTCAGTCGCAAATGTATACCCATGGCCTTTGCACGATTTGCCTTTGCGAAGCCTATGGGCTGAGTCGCGACAAGAACTACGGCGCCGCCGCGCAGAAAGCGATCTATTTCATCGAACAATCGCAGCATCCGGCCGGCGGCGGCTGGCGATACGCTCCGCGGCAAGAGGGCGACACCTCGGTCGTGGGTTGGCAAGTCATGGGCCTCAAGATGCCCACATGGCCGGCTTGGCCGTCAACAGTCAAACGCTCGATGGCGCCAAGCGGTTTCTCACTTCTTGCGGCAACGGAACCGGTCAGTTCGGCTACATGGTCGGCAAGGGCTTCAGTCCGCCGATGAGCGCCGTGGGTCTCTTGTGCTCGCAATATCTTGGCGCCTCGAAAGACGATCCGATCATCAAGGGCGGCACGGCTTTTCTGATGGGCCACATGCCGAACCCGGGCCAGCGCAATGTCTACTTCTGGTACTACGCCACCCAGGTCATGCACAACCTGCCCGGCCCCGAGTGGGATTCTTGGAACCGCGCGATGCGCAAGATTCTGATCGACTCGCAAGTCAAGTCGGGCTGTGCGACCGGGAGTTGGGATCCGGCCAAGGACCACTGGGGAGAAGAAGCGGGCCGCATCTTCGAGACCAGCCTGAGTTGCCTGACGCTTGAAGTCTACTATCGCTATCTGCCGCTCTATAAACTCGACGAAGCCGGCAAGAAGGGCGAAGAGAAGAAAAAATAGTAAATCGGGCGCCGAGCGGAAACGGGCGGTCGGCCCGGATTGGGCGACCCCGAGCCGGCGACCCAGAACGAGTGACCCCGCGCGGGCGGGGCAATGGCTAAAAAACGAATCGCTAGCCCGCACAACGGCCTCGCCGCCGTGTTACAATCGAGTTGGGCGGTGATCGATCGTCGGCCGTTTGCCGCGATTGCGCCGGCGACTCGCGCGAATCGGTCAGGGGATAATTTTCATGGGGCCACCCAGCGCGGCCTGACGCGGGCCCGAGCCGCCGGCCCCCGCCGGGTCGCAAGCGGATTGCGGGGCGATCCCGTCGCCGCTTGAGCCGCTCAATCGCCGGGCGGGTTGCTCGGGGGGCCTGTCCAGCCACGGTCTATTCTTAGCGTTTCCGTCTAAATTCGTCACCCAAGCCACTCGGTTCCATGCTCATGTCGCGCGCTCTTTCCCACCGGCTTGTCGTTCCATGTTCCCTGGCGTTTTGGTGCGCTGCCGGCGTGGTTGGCGCCGCCGAGCCCACGATGGAATTCCTGCGAGCGCTCGAGAGCGCCGACTATGGTGAAGTCGGCATCGACTATCTCGAGTCGCTCGAAGCGCAAAACAAGGTGCCGCCGGCGATCAAGGACAGCTACGACTTGCAGATGGCGATTTTCATCAAGGACTCGGTGCGCGAGGCCTACAATCCGACCGAGGCCGAGCAGCGCGAGGCCAAATACAAGGCCATGGCCCAGAAGTTCATCGCCGACCACCCCGACAGCCCCGACGCGGCTCGCGCCAAGGCGCTGCTCGGCGAAGCCGCCAACGAAAACGCGATGACGCTCTTGGCCGAGGCGAAGCTCAACCCCGACAAGACCGAAGCCGCCAAGCAGATGGAAGAGGCTCGCAAGGCGTTTCAAGAAGCCAAGAGCGGCCTCGCCGCCACGGTCGCCAGCTATCAGACCAAGTACGAAGCGCTGGAAGCCAAGGGCGACAAGGGCGGTCGGACCAACAAGCAGAAACAGGCGGTGCTCGACGCCATCGCCGACGCCAAGCTCGACTGGTATGAAGTGCGCATGAGTCTGGCGATGGCCGATTATTACATCGCCCAGACCTATCTCGACCACAAGGCCGGCCCGCGCAAGGAGGCGCTCAAGGCCGCCGGAAAGGCGTTCGACGCAATCTATCAAGAGAACCGCGGCGTGCTCACGATCCTGGGCGTCTTGAGCCTCTATGCCCACGTGTGGGACGGCAAATGCGCCGACGAAATGGGCGACGAGGTCAAGGCCCAAGACATCTACGACGAAGTCAGCGCCATGGAGCCCGAGGGTTCGTCCGACGCCAGGGCCAAGCCCTCGGGCATCGAGCCGCTGCTCTCCCAGAACGCGAATTTCAACATGTTGATTACGCTGCGCAAGAAAGGGGCCGAGGCCTACCTCGACGACGCCGGCGCGTGGCTCAAGCAATGGGATTTCGGCGGCCCGGGCAATCCGGATTCGGACCTGAAGAAGGCATATCGCAAGACCGATGGGTATCAGGCCATCGCGCTCCAGTTCGCGAAGTTGAATCTGGAAAAAGCCAAGAAGGCCACCGGCCCCGAGGCGACCAAGCTCAGCGACGCGGCCCGCAAGCGGCTCAAGGAGATCGTGAAGGTCAAGAGCGAGTCGCGGCTCGAGGCGATGCGTCTTTACAAGGAGTTTTTCGAGGGCAAATCGGAGGAAGGCGGCGCGGGCGGCGACGTGGCCAACATCAAGGATTTCAACGAAGCCGCGCTCTCGGCCGACGAAGCGGCCAACAATGGCTCGTGGGAAGCGGCGCTCAAGCTCTATGAACTGCGCCCTCGAACTGGCCGACGTTCCCAAGCCGGGCGAGACTCCCAAGGAGAAGGAAGACAAGAAAAAGCGGGTCGTGGACATGAAGACCGGCCTCGACAAGGCCAACTTCATGGCGGCGCTCTCGCGATTGAAGAATCAGAAGTTCGACGAAGCCTATGAGCTTGCGAGCAAGGCCGCCAAGAGTCCCGATCCCGAGAGCGAGGTCGCGCCCAAGGCCGCGACGTTGTGCGTGCGAATTTTGCTGGCGGAAGCCGGCGAAGTAAAAGACGACGACAAAGCCAAGGAAGAGGAACAGCGCAGCGCCCTTTTCAAGCGAATGCAGAGCGTGGCCGAATTCACGCTCAAAAAGTGGGGAGATCGCGCCGAGGCCGACGAAGTGCGCATTGCGCTCGGCCGCGGAGCCGCGCTCCGCGGACAATACGACGAAGCGATCAAGGCGCTCGAGGGCGTGAGCGAGCGCTCGCTCAGCTTTCCCCAGGCCTGCCAACTCGCCGGCACGCTCCACTACCATCTCTACGCCGTCGCCAAGTCCAAGCCCGCCGAGCAGCGCGATCAGGCCCTGATCGACTCCGAACGCGATCAGGCCGAGAAGCAACTGCTCGCCGGGCTCGACAACCTCAAGAAGAAACAGGCGGCGGGCGAGGGGCCATCGGAGGAACTGCTCGACTTGCAGCAGCTTCTCGGCGACGTGAAATACGAAAAAGGCGACTTCAAGGGCGCCGCGGCCCTGCTCCAGCCGATTATCGACAGCTACAAAGCCAAAAAGCCGGAACAGATCGACAAGTCGGTTCAAAGAACGTTTATTCTCGCGGTGCGAAGTTACAACGGCGCCGGCGAATTCGACAAGGGCGGCGCCGCCGCCGAATCGCTCATCGACTTGAGTGGCGAGGATTCCCCGCAGATCAATAGCATCGCGGTCAATTTCGTTGGTCTCCTGGGCGAGGAATACAAAGCCGCCGAAGCCGCCCTGACCGACGCCAAGACTGATGGCGATCGCGCCAAGATCGACGACGCCGAAGCTCGCGTGTTTGGACTCAAAGGCAATATCACCAAGCTGCTCGAAAAACTCGGCGCCAAGCAGAACCACACGCTTGATGGCCGCATCTACATGGGCGGCATCGCCGCCAAAATCGGCGCCACCAACCTCGCCGAGCAGTTCTACACCACCGCCCTCGCGCAGGTGGATAAGGAGAAAGACTCGGTCGGTCCCAAGGTGCTTAAGTTCATTCCGCAAATCCGCGCCCAACTCGTGGGGCTCTTGCAGCAGAAAGGCGAGTTCAAGACCGGCGTCGAGCAAATCGACAAGCTGATCGAAGAACAGCCAAAAGCCCTCGAGCCGAAAGTGGTCAAGGCCCGGCTCTTGCAAGCCTGGGCCGAGAAAGAACCGGCCCGACTCCAAGACGCGGCCAGGGAATGGGCCGGCATCGCGCGGATGCTCGCCGGCGCCGCTCGTGGAAGAAAGCCGTTGCCCGAACTGTTCGAGGCCAATTACTACGCCGCGAGCTGCTTGTACATGGAGTTCGAGTCCACGAAAGACGCCACCAAGGCCGACACCGCCCGGAAACTGCTCCACACGATGATGATCAAGTCGCCGTCCCTGAGCGGTCCCGACATGGTGGCGAAGTACAACGCGCTGATCGGCAAGATCAACAAAGCCATCGGCGGCGCCACCGTGCAAACCGCCAAGAACCCCGCCGCGGCGAAATAGCCTCCCGCTCGAATTCCAAAATAAAAACGGGCTCATTTTGCGTCGTTGCAAAATGAGCCCGTCGCTGTTTTCGTCGCTAGAACGATCTCGCCGGCTTTTCAGGCCGCCGCTTTTTGGGCGGCTTCGGCGGCAATCGCCACGTTTTGCTTCATGTCGTCCATCGGGTCTTTCGCGTTTTCCTCGTACTCGATCGACAAGCAGCCGTCGGCGGGGAAGTTCACCTTGTGCAGGGCCTTGAACACGGCCTCGACATTCAGGCATCCCTTGCCCAGGATCGTGCCCTTGGCGTTGCCCTTCGGCTCGGCGAAGTCCTTGAGGTGAATGCCATACAGCCGGCCTTCGAGCTGCCGGATTACTTCCACCGGGTCTTCGCCCGAACGAATGTAATGTCCCAGGTCGGCGCAGGCGCCGATCCGTTTGTCGTGGCCTTGGATCGCCTTCAGCACATCGCTGACCTTGTTGTAGCGCGCGCCGGGGCCGTGGTTGTGGATCGCGATGCGAATGTCATATTCCGCCACGAGTTCGTCGAGATTGCCAAACGCCTCGGGCGTCGGGTCGGCCGAGAGGTTCTTGATGCCGGCCTTCTTGGCGAATTCGAAAACCTTGCGATTGGCGTCTTTGTTGCCGCCGAAGCCGTTGACGCCGTGGCCATTGCACACGATGCCGTGCGATTCGCATTTCTGCTTCATCGTGGCGATCTGCTCGTCCGACGAATTGATCGGATACTGGCCGGGAAAGAATTCCACGGCGTGCAGCCCAAGCTGCTGAATCATGTCGAGGGTCTTGTCGGGCGAAAACGAGCGAAACGTGAAGCTTTGCACTCCGACGAGAAAGCCGCCGAAGCGGGCACGGTTTTCGTCGATGGCCCAGGCGCCGCGCGGCGCCAAGAGCGCGGCGGCCGCGGCGGCCGCGCTCGCTCCTAAAAATTCGCGACGGGTCCAGTCGTGTCTCATGCTCGGTGGGCTCCTTCAAAAACTAGGGGTAAATCGGGATCGGTCATTGGCAAACAAGGGCGGCCGACAACGGGGCGCCTCCGCGAGTGTCTTATGATAATTCTCCGCCGGGGCCGAGTATACGGTCGGCCGCCCCCCAAATAAGCATGCGGCCGCGGACTCACGATGCCCGAGACGGCTAAATTTTCCACTCCGGGCCGAACCGCTTTGCTACTCGCCGCTCCGATTCGCGGTATACTGAAATCCTGCTTGGTCGCATCCACCCCCGGGGATTCCAATCCCTCGACTCCCTCCACCCGCCTCGATCCATGTCGCACGACCTTGCCTCTTCCACCGCTGCGCGCAGGCCGCCCTCTTAAAACGCCCAAGGCCGCGCACCGCGCTCGCGATCGCCGCGGCGACTCTGCTCGCGCTCGTTGCGCCCGCCCGTCGGCTGCGGGCCGACGACCAAAGCTCCAGCCCCGCGATCCGCGACGCCGACGGCGAATCGAACAGCGTGGCCAAGGGTGAAGCGGCCTATCGCAAGCAGTGCCTCAAGTGCCACGGGGCCACGGGCGAGGGCGGCGTCGACCACGACGCCAAGCCGCTCGTGGGCGATCGCTCGATTCCGGAGCTCGCCGACTACATCGCCAAAAGCATGCCCGAAGACGATCCGGGCTCCTGCGTGGGCGACGATGCCCGCCAGGTGTCGGAATACATCTACAATGCCTTTTACTCGCCGGTGGCCCAATCGCGAATTCGACCAGCGCGCATCGATCTCTCGCGGCTCACGGCCCGGCAATACCACATGGTGGCGGCCGATCTGGTCGGCGGCTTTCGCGGCGGCAATCTTTGGAAAGCGGAGCGCGGGCTCAAGGCGACGTACTACAAATCGTCGCACTATAAGCAACAGGACAAGGCGTTTGAGCGCATCGATCCGGTTGTCGACTTTCATTTTGGCGAAGGCAGTCCCGACGCGGAGAAGATGCACGACGCCGAGGAGTTTTCCGTTCAGTGGCAAGGCGCGGTGCTCGCCCCCGATAGCGGCGAGTATGAATTCATCGTCGCCTGCGAGACCGGGATGCAGCTTTATGTGAACAACAATAAAGTGCCTTTGATCGACGCCACGGTGAAGTCGGGCGCCGACTCCGAATTTCGCGGCTCGATCGAACTTCTGGGCGGTCGCGCCTATCCGCTACGGCTGCAAATGTCGAAGTCGAAGAAGGCCAAGGAGAAGTCGGCCTCGATCGTGCTTCGCTGGCGACCGCCGCGTTCGGCTCCGCGGGTCGTGCCCGAGCGGTTGCTCTCGCCCGAGTGGTTTCCGGAAACGTATGTGGCCACGACTCGCTTCCCGGCCGACGATCGCAGCTTGGGCTACGAGCGCGGCGCGGCGATCTCGCAGGCGTGGAGCCAAGCGGCGGCCGACGGGGCCTTGGAAACCACGGCCTATGTGCTCGACCACCTCGCGGAGCTCGCGGGCGACAAGCCGGACAATCCCGACCGCAAGCCCAAGCTGAAGGAATTCGCCGGGCGCTGGGGCGAGCGCGCGTTTCGCCGGCCGCTATCGGCGGAAGAGCGCGAGTTTTTCATCGAACGGCCCTTTGCCGCGATCGAGGACCCGACTCGGGCGATCGAGCGTTCCCTGCTGCTCTTTCAACTCTCGCCTCGCTTTTTGTACTGCGATGTCTCTCTCGGCGGCGAGGCATCCCCGGGCGATGCCTATCGCGTGGCCGGTCGGCTGGCGCTCGAACTTTGGGATTCGTTGCCCGACGCCCAGCTAATTTCCCAATCGCAGCGCGGCGATCTTACCCGGCCCGAGGTCGCCCGGCGGCATGCCGAGCGCATGCTCGACGACTTGCGGGCCAAGGCCAAGCTGCGCGAGTTTTTTCTGAGCTGGCTCAATGTCGAGCGGTTCGCCGAAATGAGCAAGGACGCACGACTCGGCGGCGATTTCGATCTGCAAACCATCACCGATCTCCGCACTTCGCTCGAACTGATGCTCGACGACGTCGTGGGCAGCGATGCATCGGACTTTCGCCAATTGCTGCTCGGGCAAGAGCTGTTTCTCAATGGTCGGCTCGCCAAGCTCTATGGAGCGCCGCTGGCCGAAGACGCTCCGTTTCAAAAAGTCACGTTATCGGGCGCTCCGCCGCCGGCGTGCTCACGCATCCGTATATGATGGCGGGGCTCGCCTATTCGGCCACGAGCTCGCCGATCCATCGCGGAGTGTTCATTGCCCGTAGCGTGCTGGGTCGTTCGCTTCGCCCGCCGCCGGAAGCCGTGGCGCCGGCGCCGCCCGAATTGCAGCCGACGCTCACGACGCGCGAGCGCATCTCGCTGCAGACCAGCGCCACCGCGTGTCAATCATGTCATCGGATGATCAATCCGCTGGGGTTTGCCTTCGAGAATTTCGACGCGCTCGGGCGCTTCCGCGGCGACGAGCAGGGCAAGCCGATCGACTCGGCCGGCGTGTATCAAACTCGCGCCGGCGAAATAGTGCATTTCGCGAATGTGCGCGACCTCGCGACATTTTTGGCCGGCGCTCCCGAAACCCACGAAGCGTTTGTCGAGCAACTGTTTCATCACATGGTGAAACAGCCGATTCGGGCCTATGATCCCGCGAAGCGCGAGGCATTGCTGCGCAGGATTCGCGGCCGATGGTTACAATATCCGAAAGCTGGTGGTGAACATCGTGCTCTTGGCGGCGCTCGAGCCGGGCTCGAAACCGGCCGGAGAGACGGTTGCGACGCAGCCGATGTCGCCGGCGCCTTGAAACGCGCCACAACCTCGAATCCACTCCATTGGGCGGACCTTTTGCGTCGGGAGATGAAACCATGTCGCGACTACTTTCACGGCGTCGCTTTATTCGCAAGTTGGGAATCGGCGCGGCGGCGGCGCCGTTTGTGTTGAACCTGCCCAGCTTGTGTTTCGCCAATCAGTCGCGGCGCAAGCAGCGGTTGATCGTGGTGTTTTCGCCCAACGGCGTGATTCCCGACGCGTTTTGGCCGAGCGAGGAAGGCGAGCAATTCACATTGCCCAAGAGCCTCGAGCCGCTCGAGCCCTTTCGTTCGCGGTTGCTCACCTTGCATGGAGTGTGCGACAAGGTGCGCGGCGATGGCGACAACCATATGCGCGGCATCGGCTGCTTGCTCACCGGAGTCGAGCTCTTTCCCGGCAATATCCAGGGCGGCTCGCACACCCCGGCCGGTTGGTCGAGCGGCATCTCGATCGATCAGGAGATCAAGAACTTCTTACAGCGCGATGAAGCGACGCGAACCCGATTCGGCTCGCTCGAATTTGGCGTGATGGTGCCCGACCGCGCCGATACCTGGACGCGCATGGTCTATGCCGGAGCCAACCGCCCGATCGCGCCGATCGACAATCCGTATCAGATGTTTCGCAAGCTCTATGGCCGGGCCCAGGAAGAAGCGGTGCTCGGCAGCGTGCTCGACGATGTGCAACAAGACCTGCGCAAGATCGAGGGCGTGATTAGCAAGGACGATCGCCGCTTGCTCGACGAACACGCCACGTTTGTTCGCGAGATGGAGCGGGAACTCAAGTCGGCCGCCGACCATGGCGCCGACCACGCGATGCCCGCGATCGAACAAGGCATCAAGGAAGAGAACGACGAAATCCCCCGGATCAGCAAGCTGCAGGTCGAACTGATCGTCAACAGCCTGGCGGCCGACTTTGCCCGCGTGGTCACGCTCCAGTACACGAACTCCGTGGGCCAAGCCAAGATGCGGTGGCTAGGTATCGACGACGATCACCATCATCTATCGCACGAGCCCGACAATAACGAAGGGGCTCGCGACAAGCTGATTCGGATCAACCACTGGTTCGCCGAGCAATTGGCCTATTTGGCCCGCCGCTTGGCCGAGACTCCCGAGCCGGGCGGCGAGGGCAGTTTGCTCGACAACACGCTGATTGTGTGGACGAACGAGCTTGGCAAAGGCAATTCGCACACGCTCGACGATATTCCGTTCGTGCTCCTGGGCTCCGGGCTCGACTTCCGCATGGGCCGGTCGCTCAAGTTTCCGAAGCTGCCGCACAACCGCCTGCTGCTCTCGCTGGCCCACGGCATGGGCCACCGCCTCGAACGCTTCGGCAATCCCGACTACGCCGCCGACGGCCCGCTGCCGAATCTGACCTGAAGCGGGCAGCGGGGTATTTGCAACCAGGGCTTTGAATCGAGCACGGGATTTGGTTCGGCGCGCTTCTTTTCGATAATCATTCGCCACTCAACACATTACGCTCGCTGTGCGAGGGCGGAATTCGTTTTCAAGACTTCCGCCTTAGGTTACTTACACCAAGCGGATGTCGGCGCAATTGAGTCAAGTTTCGTACCGTAGTCCGTTCACTATTGGCATCCGGCAGTTGGTCTGAGGCGCAGCCTCGCTAGAGCCTATCCGAGAACTTCCGCGACAACTCCGCCCTCTCCCCAACGGGGAGAGGGCGGAGTTGTCGGATAGGCTTTTAGCCCACTCGATGCTCGCGTCGCTAGATCCCGGCCCCACTGTCAAAAACCTCGCTGCGCACTTTCGCTTGCGACACGTTGCTGTCCGGAGGAAGACTCCGCGTCAGCCAAACATTGCCGCCAATCACCGATCCGCGGCCGATCGTGATTCGGCCTAGGATCGTGGCGCCGGCATAAATCACCACATCGTCTTCGACAATCGGATGGCGAGCGTTGCCTTTGATCAAAACGCCGTCATCGTCCACCGGAAAATGTCGGGCCCCGAGGGTCACCCCGTGATACAAACGCACCCGATCGCCGATGATCGCGGTTTCACCAATGACGACGCCGGTCCCATGATCGATGAAGAAACCGCGTCCGATCCGCGCTCCCGGGTGAATGTCGATTCCGGTCGTCGAGTGGGCGATCTCCGTGATGATCCGCGCGACCAATGGCGCCCCCAAGCCAAAGAGCGCATGCGCCATGCGGTAATGGGCGATCGCGGTGACTCCTGGATAACAAGCCAATACCTCGTCGATGCTTCGAGCCGCCGGGTCGCCTTCGAAGGCGGCTTCGATGTCGCCATCGAGCATGATACGAATCCGAGGGAGGCAAGAGGCAAACTCTCGCACGATGGCCACGGCCTTCTCACGCTGCTCGTCGCTGGCGGTTCCTTGTTCCGAATTGAACTGCAGTTCGCCGCGCCACCTGTTCCGCCAGCTCGCGCAGCGACTCGTCGAGCGAATGTCCCACGAAGTAGTCGAGGCTTTCGTTGGCAAGCGCGCGAGCGCCCAAGCGATTTGGAAAGAGCGCGGCGCTGAGACCTTCGACGATTCCGGCGAGCATTTTGCGCGATGGTAGCTTGGCCGGTTTGCCCAGACGCCGCCGCGCCGCCAACGACGCCTCTCGCAGCCTCCGCAATTCGGCGACGATTGCCTCGATATTCCAGTCCATCTCGCTTGGCGGGGTGGAGTGGGCATTCTGGCTTGCTGGTGGTCATCGGGCGCGTCCTTCGGCGTCGAACACGCCATCGAAAAGGGTCGAACTTAAATACCTTTCCCCCGAGTCGGGGAGAATCACCACGATCGTCTTGCCCGCGTTCTCGGGGCGTTTGGCGAAGCGCGCGGCGACGGCGGTCGCGGCGCCGCATGAAATACCCGCCAGAATTCCCTCTTCCAGCGTCAAGCGACGCGCGTAGCTAATCGCCTCCTCGTTCGTCACTTGCTCGATCGCATCCACCAACGAAAGGTCCAGCACCGCTGGGACAAAGCCCGCGCCAATTCCCTGGATTTTGTGCGGGCCGGGTTGCAGCGGCTCTCCCGCGCGATGCTGAGTGAGGACCGGGCTCGCGGCTGGCTCGACAGCCACCGAGATAATCGCCTTGCCCTTGGCGCCCTTGATGTACCGCGACACGCCGGTGATGGTGCCGCCGGTGCCGACGCCCGAAACGAGAATATCGATCGCGCCCTCCGTGTCGTCCCAGATTTCCGGGCCCGTGGTTTGCTCGTGAATAGCGGGGTTCGCCGGGTTCTTGAACTGCTGCAGCAGCACGTATTTTCGCGGGTTCGACGCGACGATTTCCTCGGCGCTCGCAATGGCGCCGCTCATTCCGCGTCGGCCTTCGGTGAGCACCAGCTTGGCGCCGTGGGCCAGCAGGAGCTTGCGGCGTTCGACACTCATCGTTTCCGGCATCGTGAGCGTCAAGGGGATATTGCGCGCCGCGGCCACGAACGCGAGCGCGATGCCGGTGTTTCCGCTTGTCGGTTCGACGAGTTCCTTGCCCGGTCCTAGCAATTCGCGACGCTCGGCGTCCCAGATCATTGCCGCGCCGATACGGCACTTGACGGAGGAAGCGGGATTTCGACCCTCGATCTTCGCCAGCACGATCGCCGCCGCCCCATCGGTCACGCGGTTGAGTCGAACCAGGGGAGTATGACCAATGGAGAGCGAGTTGTCCTGGAACCAGTGCGGCATGAGTCAGGCCCTTTCCGCGGAAGAGAGTGTCGTTGGCGCCGATTCACGAAAAAAGGCTAGCGGTCCTGAATGGATCCGCTAGCCTCCGGTTGGCCGGTCAGCGTAATGCGTTAGATGAATTCTTAGCAAAAACGTTGGCGCCATTCAAGCTGGCGAGTTTATATAACGCGGCGACTCGCTGAAAATTGCGAAGCTGGACTTCGTCGGGAGAAACCACGCAATTGTCGAACACGTCGCTTGGAAAATCGCCGCCGAAGGCTTAGCTTGAACCGGCGGCGCCCGCGGATTCCAACGACTCCGCGGGCCATGTCGCCGGCGGCTCTTCTTCCCGAAGGATTGAATACGAGGAGGATACCCATCATGGATGTAATGAGCGGACCCATCGCCGAATTAGCGCGGCGGCTCGACGAATTGCGATCCGACCTCGCGCTAACCAAGATCGCCGCCGCCTTGGCGGCCTCGAAGCTGACGATGGCCGATGTGGCGCCCTATGTCCGCGAGACGACGCGCACTTACCACCGAGCCACCATCGTGCGCCGGGAAAACTACGAATTGCTCGTGCTGACCTGGCTGCCGGGCCAAGGAAGTCGCTCCGCACGATCATGCCGGCTCCGTTTCGGCGATGCTCGTGCTTCAAGCCGAAGCGGCCGAGGGGTCTTGGCGGGTCGCCGACGATGGTTATGTCGACCTACAATACGAAACAGCCGTTCGCCCAGGCGAATTAACCGCTTGGCAGGACGCCGGCGTGCATACGGTTCGCAATGCTTCGGACCTCGGAGAGACGCTGGTCACGGTTCACGTGTACACGCCGCCGCTGGGGGAATTTCGCCGTTTTGTTCTGCGCCCGAAACACCCGGCCGTGGAGGTTTCCTCTCCGGCGAACAGCTCCCCCACGGTCGTCATTGTCGGTGGCGGTTTCAGCGGTTCGATGACGGCCTCGCAGTTGCTGCGTCGCGGCCACGCGCTGGGTTCCGGCCTTCAGGTGGTGATCCTCGAACGGCAAGGCGCCGTTGGCGAAGGGGTGGCGTATGGCACGCGCGAGCAGGTGCACTTGCTGAATGTTCCGGCGGGCCGGATGAGCGCGTGGCCCGACCGCCCGAATGACTTTGTCGAGTGGGTGTCGCGCCGCTATGCCATGGCCGATCCCAACGATTTTCTGCCGCGGCAATGGTACGGGGAATATGTGCGTGAATCGTTGCTGGCCGTCGCGCGCGAAACCGATGGATCATCGCGGCTTTCCGTCGTGTTCGACGAAGCGCGCCGCATCGCCCGTCGCCCGAATGGTGGATGGGTTGTGAATTTGGCCCGCGGCGCATCCCATTCCGCCGACGCGGTCATTTTGGCGATCGGCCATCGCCTGCCGCCCGATCCGATTGGTCGACTCTGGAGCGGGCCGAGGCATCGCTATATCGCCGACCCCTGGCGCTTTTGCCACGAACGCGATCCGTCCCGACGAACCGGTCGTCATCCTTGGCAGTGGCCTGACTGCCGTCGACGCCGTCGTGTCGCTTACGCAGGAAGCTCGCCGAGCGCCGATCACGCTTATCTCACGTCGGGGTCTGGTTCCGCGGGCTCATCTGTCCACGCCGGTCGCGCCCGCCGATCTGCGAGCGCTGGTGATGGAATCCTTGGCCGCGCCCGGCGGTCTTCGCATTGAGAAATTCTTCCGTGAATTGCGAAGAAAGACGGCGGAAGTCGCCGCCGCGGGCGGGAATTGGCGGAGCATCGTGGACGGCTTGCGGCCACACACGGCATTGCTCTGGCAATCGATGTCGCGATTGGAACGACAAAAGTTCCTTGCCCGGCTGCGACCATTTTGGGAAGTCCATCGGCACCGCATGGCGGTCGAGGTGTCCGAACGATTTCGCGCGTGACGAGAGCAAGGGCTGGTGCGAGTCGTGGCGGGCAACATCGCCTCCGCGCACGCGGTAGACGATGTCGTTCGCCTCTATGTGCGCGAACGGGGCGATGAGCGGTTGCGCGAGATCCATGCCGGCTGGGTGCTCAACTGCACCGGGCCAGCGGCGTCGAATAGCGCGGAGTCGAATCCGGCCATCGGGTCGCTGCTGCTGCATAATTTCGTGCGGCCGGACGAACTTGGACTCGGGCTGGACACGACCGCCGAGGGCAACGCAATTCGCGTCAATGGCGACGTGATGCCCGACCTGTTCGTGGTCGGGACATTGCGCAAGCCGGGCATCTGGGAAAGCACCGCCGTGCCCGAACTTCGCAATCAAGCGGCCGCGGTCGCTGAGCTGCGCGCTAGCCCATCTTGTCCCGTCGCCGGTTGCCGCGGTGGGGACATCAGCTTTCTCCGCCGGCGAATGAAGTCAACGGTATTCCGCTGGCTTGCGGATGCCAATCACCCATGCGTCGTCGGGAGCGGCGCCAACGATCCGGAAGCTCCGAAGGGGAAAGTCGAAAAATAGCTCTCTCGCCCGGTAATCACGGCGCCACCGCCACGACCTGAATACCGTCCTGCCCCCTACTTTCACAATCGTGGCAGATCTGCTAAGCTAGGCAGGCTTTGCGGCCGATTAGGCTTGCATAAGCAAATCCAACGCTGACCGGACATACCGGAGGCGCTCTACGTGTAGCGTGGGCCTTCGAACAAATTTCAACGTCCGGTCGCCGCTTCTTTCGAGCAAATCGCTCTTTGGTTTTCGGCAAACCATACGCTGATTTTCGTCGCTTGGCGCCCTCGCCGCGCGCTTGATTTTCCGCCGTGGCCATCATTCGCAACCCGTTTTTTGCCGTCAAATTCTTGGATGCCCATGTCAGACAATTTATTGCAGCGTAGCGTAACGACGTCGGTGGCGCAGGAATCTGGCGAACACGACGAAGACCTCGCCGAAGATGATGTCGATCACCCCGCGTTGGCTCTTGAGCCTTCTGCCGTGGGTGCAGGTCGAGGGGGGCACGTATCGTGTCAACCGCACCAAGGTCGAACTAAGCAAGGCGGAGCGGATCGGCGTCGATCTTCAGGACGGGGCGTATTCGCTGCCGGCCGAGGCGCTGCGGAGCGTGCCTTTGTTCTCGAAGCTTCCGGAGGCGATCATCGGCCGAATGGCGAGCAGCTTCAAGACGGAAGAGGTATCGCTGCGGAACAAGCTGATCGTGGAGGGGGAGGATCGCAGCAAGTTCTTCATCATTGCCCAAGGGCAAGTCGAAGTGTTGAGCAAGGGCGTGCATGGCAGCGACCTGCGGATCGCGCTCCTGACCGAAGGAGAGTTTTTCGGCGAAACCGACCTGGTTTCGGAGAAGCCCTCGGACATCACGGTGCGCACGATCACCCCTTGCGTGCTGCTGACATTGTCGCGCAAGGACCTGGATTCGGTGCTGGGCGAAGTGCCCGACTTGAGCGGGGAATTCAAGAAGGCGATCGACGAGCATCTGGAACTGCGTTCGACGGTGAATCGCTACGGGGAGCGGAATATCGATCTGGTTTCGGGCTTTGCCGAGAACGTCGAGATTCCCGAGACGTTCGTGGACTATTCGGCCAACCCGCGTGAATACTCGCTTTCGGCCGTGCAAACGGTGGTGCGGGTGCATACGCGGGTGTCGGACCTGTACAACGGTCCCTTCGACCAGCTTGAAGAACAGATGCGGCTGACGATCGAGGGGATCAAGGAACGTCAGGAATGGGAACTGATCAACAGCAAGAAATTCGGGTTGATCCATTCGGTCGACCCGGCGATGCGGATCAGCACCCGCTATGGCGCTCCGACTCCGGACGATCTGGACGAGCTCTTGGCGCTGGTGTGGAAGAAGCCGGCGTTCTTCCTGGCGCATCCCAAGGCGATCGCGGCTTTCGAGCGTGAATGCACTTGGCGAGGCGTGCCGCCGGTGACCATGAATCTGTTCGGCGTTCCGGTGATTACCTGGCGGGGCATTCCGCTGGTTCCCTGCGACAAGCTGGAGATGAAGAGCCGCTATCAATCGAACCAGTGGTTCGGCACGACGAGCATTCTGCTGCTGCGCGTGGGCGACGCCGACCAGGGCGTGGTCGGCTTGCATCAAGCGGGAATCCCGGGCGAAATCAGTCCCAGCCTGTCGGCCCGGCTGATGGGCCTCGATAGCCTGGGCGTCGCCTCGTATCTGCTCACGCTCTACTTCTCCTGCGCCGTGCTCACCGACGACGCGCTCGGAGTGCTCGAAAATGTCGAAGTCGGCTACTATCACGACTACAACAACCGCGAAATTCTTGGGTTTCAGGACGGACTGGGAATCTAACTTCGGCGAACTATTGCGATCACCAATGCCGCAAGGAGCACTGCTTTGTCAGACAATTTATTGCAGCGTAGCGTAACGACGTCGGTGGCGCGGAATCTGGCGAACACGACGAAGACCTCGCCGAAGATGATGTCGATCACCCCGCGTTGGCTCTTGAGCCTTCTGCCGTGGGTGCAGGTCGAGGGGGGCACGTATCGTGTCAACCGCACCAAGGTCGAACTAAGCAAGGCGGAGCGGATCGGCGTCGATCTTCAGGACGGGGCGTATTCGCTGCCGGCCGAGGCGCTGCGGAGCGTGCCTTTGTTCTCGAAGCTTCCGGAGGCGATCATCGGCCGAATGGCGAGCAGCTTCAAGACGGAAGAGGTATCGCTGCGGAACAAGCTGATCGTGGAGGGGGAGGATCGCAGCAAGTTCTTCATCATTGCCCAAGGGCAAGTCGAAGTGTTGAGCAAGGGCGTGCATGGCAGCGACCTGCGGATCGCGCTCCTGACCGAAGGAGAGTTTTTCGGCGAAACCGACCTGGTTTCGGAGAAGCCCTCGGACATCACGGTGCGCACGATCACCCCTTGCGTGCTGCTGACATTGTCGCGCAAGGACCTGGATTCGGTGCTGGGCGAAGTGCCCGACTTGAGCGGGGAATTCAAGAAGGCGATCGACGAGCATCTGGAACTGCGTTCGACGGTGAATCGCTACGGGGAGCGGAATATCGATCTGGTTTCGGGCTTTGCCGAGAACGTCGAGATTCCCGAGACGTTCGTGGACTATTCGGCCAACCCGCGTGAATACTCGCTTTCGGCCGTGCAAACGGTGGTGCGGGTGCATACGCGGGTGTCGGACCTGTACAACGGTCCCTTCGACCAGCTTGAAGAACAGATGCGGCTGACGATCGAGGGGATCAAGGAACGTCAGGAATGGGAACTGATCAACAGCAAGAAATTCGGGTTGATCCATTCGGTCGACCCGGCGATGCGGATCAGCACCCGCTATGGCGCTCCGACTCCGGACGATCTGGACGAGCTCTTGGCGCTGGTGTGGAAGAAGCCGGCGTTCTTCCTGGCGCATCCCAAGGCGATCGCGGCTTTCGAGCGTGAATGCACTTGGCGAGGCGTGCCGCCGGTGACCATGAATCTGTTCGGCGTTCCGGTGATTACCTGGCGGGGCATTCCGCTGGTTCCCTGCGACAAGCTGGAGATGAAGAGCCGCTATCAATCGAACCAGTGGTTCGGCACGACGAGCATTCTGCTGCTGCGCGTGGGCGACGCCGACCAGGGCGTGGTCGGCTTGCATCAAGCGGGAATCCCGGGCGAAATCAGTCCCAGCCTGTCGGCCCGGCTGATGGGCCTCGATAGCCTGGGCGTCGCCTCGTATCTGCTCACGCTCTACTTCTCCTGCGCCGTGCTCACCGACGACGCGCTCGGAGTGCTCGAAAATGTCGAAGTCGGCTACTATCACGACTACGAACATCGGCAAGCCAAAGCGAAGTAACAGCCTGGATTCGACCGCTAAGCTGGAGAAGCAGTCTTGGAAGAAGTCACCCCCGATCTGATCGCGCGAATCGCGTCGCGACTCTACAACGAGACGCGGCATGCCGAAGCCATGCCAACCGACTGCGCCGGCGATGGAGCCCGCCTTGCCCCAGGCGCCCTCGAATCTGGAAAGCATGCCCGTATCGGCGGGCGTGGCGCGTCCGGCGCCTCCGCGCGGCGAACCGGCGCCACCCAGCCCGCCCGCCGCGACTCCCCACCTTCCCGCATCGCTCGCGACGGCCCCGGCATTTCCCAGTTTTTCCTCGGCCCCCAGTGACGCCGGCGCTCCTTCGCCGGCGGCGTCTTCGTTCGATGGTTTGAAGGGATTTGTCGCGGGTATTCGTCAATTGCGGTATACGAGCTCGGCGCCGCGGGTCGGACTGCCGGCGGCCACTCTTTCGCGGCAGCCTTTTTCCGACGGATACGCTCCGGCGGGAATGGGCTCGCGCCCGCTCGATGTGCCGGCGATTCGGAAGGACTTTCCGATTTTGCGACAGCGCGTGCATGGCAAGCCGCTGGCTTGGCTCGACAACGCCGCGACCACGCAAAAGCCGCAATGTGTCATCGACGAGATTTCTCGCTTCTACGAGCAAGACAACTCGAACATCCACCGCGCCGCGCACACGCTCGCGGCGCGCGCGACCGACGCCTATGAAAAGGCTCGTGAGAAGGTGCGAACCTTCCTAGCGCGTCGTCGGTGAAAGAAATCGTCTTTGTGCGCGGAACCACCGAAGGCATCAACCTCATCACTCAGACCTACGGTCGAAAATTTCTGCAGCCGGGCGATGAAGTGGTGCTTTCGATCTTGGAACATCATGCCAACATCGTTCCTTGGCAAATGGTCGCCAAGGAGAAGCAGGCCGTTTTGCGTGTCATTCCCGTGAACGACCGTGGCGAAATCATGCTCGAGGAGTATCAAAAACTTCTCGGCCCGCGCACGAAAGTCGTTGCCTTGACACAGGCTTCGAACAGCCTCGGAACCATCTTGCCCGTGGCCGAGATGACCCAGATGGCCAAGCGATATGGGGCTCGGGTGCTTATCGACGGAGCTCAGTCGGTGGCGCACATTCCGGTCGATGTGCGAGAGCTCGGCTGCGATTTCTTTGTCTTCTCCGGACACAAGATTTTTGGCCCCACCGGCATCGGCGCCGTGTACATCAAGGAAGAACTGCACGACATCATGCCGCCGTGGCAAGGCGGCGGCAATATGATTCGCAACGTGACTTTCGAGGAAACGACCTTCAGCGACGTCGCCGGCCAAATTCGAAGCCGGCACGCCGAACATCGCCGACGCCGTGGGCCTCGGCGCCGCGCTGGATTATGTGAACCGCTTGGGACTGCCGAACATCGCGGCCCATGAGCACGAACTACTCGACTACGCCACCGAGCAACTGGTCAAAATCAACGGTCTGCGGCTGATTGGAACCGCGCGAGAAAAGGTCGGCGTGCTCTCGTTCGTGTTGCCTAACCGGCGGACCGAGGACATTGGCCGCATGCTCGATCAAGAGGGAATCGCCGTTCGCTCCGGTCATCACTGTTCGCAGCCATCGCTGCGACGATTCGGAGTCGAAACGACGGTTCGGCCATCGCTCTCGTTCTACAATACCACCGGCGAAATCGACCGGCTGGTGACGGCGATCAAACGCATCCAACTTTTGCCTTGAAGCGCGGCGCGACATCCTTCCGCGGAGCGTTCGCAAACAAATCCTCTCGCATCGTCCTCTTTCAACGATTCGGCGCCGACCTCGCGCGTGGCGGCTGGTTCCGGTTTGAACCGCGAGATATTCCGACGCGCCGGCGAGAGAACGGCTAGCGCTCCCGTTCCGTGGATTCCCGGCACACGAGAACCGGGCACGACGCGCCGCGCACCACCTTGTCGGCGACGCTTCCCAGAAGGAGCCTCTTGAATCCGCCGCGACCGTGCGTTGCCAGCGCGATTGCGCTATTGGGCTCGGCGCTTGCCTCCGCATGAATCGCCGCCGCCGCGTGGGCGCTGATGACGACTCGCGTTTGGACATCGAGCGACCGGGCCCGAAGCCGCTCGGCGATTTTGTCCAAATAGGCAAGCGAATCCTCGGCCTGATGTTCTTGGCAAGACCGATTCAGGCCACCGTTCCGGTCGGAGGTGCTTTTCGCCGCCGGTCGAAGGTCGGGAGCAACGACATGAAAGAGCGTGCAAGGCGCTCTCATCGCTAAACAAAGCTGCGCCGCTGGCCCGAGAATTCTTTCCGATATCGACGAGCCGTCGAGCGGAATGACCACTCTGCCGAGCGATGGCGGGTCGTGAAGATTCGGCAATGCCTCCTCGGGCCGAACCAGCAGGATCGGAACGGGACTGCGCCGCAACAATTTGTCGGCCACGCTGCCGAGAAACGCGCGGCTTAGCGGGCCGTTTCCATGCGTCGCCATTACGATCAAATTCGCCGCCATCTCGCGCGCTTGCGCGAGAATCGCGGCCGCGGCCGTGCCATCGCCCACGGCATAGTCCACCTTGATCGCTTCGTCCCTGACATGCTGGGCGATGTGCTCCAGATAACGTTGTTCTCGGATCCGAAAATCAGCGTCCACCGCCGGGTCATAGGGCGCCCAGTCATAGGCGGGAACATCAAGAGCATAAAGCAGATGAGCGCGCACCAGATCAAGCTTTGCGTTTGCTCGGCCAGCAATGCTCACGGCCCATGGCAACGCCTGTTCGGCGAAGGCTGACCCGTCGAGTGGAACGAGCACGGTATGAAACATGCCAACCTCTAGATGTTATCTAGCCCAGCCGTGAAAGATGTGACCACGCAAACGAGCGGCGGCCCCGAGCAAGGATGGACGCATGTTCCATGCCAACCGTTGATCGGCGCCTCGCAAGCTTCGCCCGTTGTCCAAGACGGCGGATTCCGCCGCGCAAGTCAAAGTCGGAAATCCAGCGGAGACGCGGAAGTGTGCGGTTTTGGCGAGACCCGAGCCAGAATCGTGCGCATCTCGGCACTTGGCGGCGTGGCGTAAGCCTGCTTCATGCGGCGGCGGCGGTCGTTCGCCGCGAATTCGTCGCATTGCCCCGCGATGGCATTGGAGTTGCGTTGCTCGATGCGCGCCGTTATCCCCTTGCCAATTTGGAGCTGTCTTATGATCAAGAAAATCGTGTGTTTGGGAATTGTCGCCGCGGGAATCTGCGCCGCTCTTTACGGCGGCGAGGAACAGCCCAATCAAGTTCGCGAATTCATGCGCCGCAAGCTTCCCCATAGCCAGAAAGTGTTCGAGGGCCTGGTGACGGAAGACTTTGATTCGATCGCGCGGCACGCACAGGAATTGAGCCTGCTCAGCCAAGCTTCGACCTGGCAGGTGGTGCAAACTCCGGAGTACTTATACCTCAGCACCGAATTTCGCCATTCGGCGGACAAACTCACCGAAGCCGCGCAAGAAAAACCTGGACGGCGCGACGCTGGCTTACATCGACGTCACGCTGAGCTGCGTCAACTGCCATAAGTACGTCCGCGACGCAAAAAAGGCCGACAAATGACGCCTCGAAGGCGGGGCTCCGGCGGAAACGCCAGCCAAGGGTCGTCGAAGGTAGGCGCGCCTCAACCCGGGTGGAAACCGGTCCCGGTCCGCTAATGCGCGGTGGGGCTCGGGGCAGACCCGCTCAAGCGGAAGTCTTGGTATAATCTCGATCGTTCCGAGGAGTCGCCGGGCCAGGGATTCGTTTCCTTGGCTGGCAGCGCGTTGGGCGGCTTTTGAACCACGAACGGTGGGCCAAAGCTCCCATCGCGACTCTTTCCTGGGGCCATCGAACCCGACACAAGATGACTCCAGCAACGAGATAGCTCCAATACGGTGACTCCAATACGGTAGCTCCCATACCAGGAGAACTCGCTCATGGCGCGCGCTGTGCGTTTTCACGAAACCGGCGGACCCGAAGTCTTGCGGATCGAAGAAGTCGATGTGCCACGGCCGGGGAACAACGAAATTCGGATTGCGGTCAAAGCCATCGGCCTCAATCGGGCTGAGGCGATGTTCCGCGGTGGCCAGTACATCGAGCAGCCCAAGTTTCCGGCTCGGCTCGGCTACGAGGCGGCGGGAGTGGTCGACGCGATTGGCATGGGCGTTGCCCAATTCAAGCCGGGCGACGCGGTAAGTCTCGTGCCCTCGTTCTCGATGAATCGCTACGGAACCTATGGCGACATGATCTTGGCCCCGGCCAGCGCCGCGGTGAAGCACCCGCCTTCGCTCTCTTGGGTCGAGGCGGCGGCAATCTGGATGCAATACGCCACGGCCTACGGTGCGCTGATCGACATCGCCGCGATCGGCCAGGGCGACACGGTGCTAATTCCCGCGGCGTCGAGCAGCGTGGGCTTGGCCGCAATTCAAATTACGAACATGGTCGGCGCCGTGCCCGTGGCCCTCACGCGAACCGGCGCCAAGGGGCAAGCGCTGCTCGATGCCGGCGCCGCGCATTTGATTGCCACCGAAGAGCAAGACCTTGTGGCCGAAGTGCGCCGGATCACGGGCGGTCGTGGGGTGCGCGTGGCTTTTGATCCGGTGGGCGGGCCGACAGTGCTCAAGTTGCTCGCGGCTCTGGCCGAACGCGGCATTTTGTTCGAATACGGTGCGCTCAGCGCCGAGCCTACGCCCTTGCCGCTCTTGGACCTGCTCAGCAAGTCGCTTACGGTGCGAGGTTATCTCTTGCTCGAGCTCACGGCCGACGCGGCGCGACTCGATCGAGCCAAGAAGTTTATCGTGCAAGGTCTGGCCGAGGGCAAACTCAAACCGCTCATCGCCAAGACATTTCCCTTTGAGCAAATTGTCGAAGCGCATCGTTTCCTGGAGTCGAACGCGCAGATTGGAAAGATCGTCGTCACGGTCTGAACCGCGGCGCCCGATCATTTGGCCCGCGCGTTGCCCGGCGCGGCCGGTTGTCCGCAGAGCCGAGCTGCGTGGCGGGCGATCATCCATTCTTCGTTGGTTGGCACAACCATCGCCACGAGTCCGGGGGCGCCCTCGCGCGTAATCACGCCGCCCGACTGCTTGCCATGCGCCGCGTTGCGCGCGGAATCGAGTTGCGGCCCGAGAATCGCGAGGTTGGCGAGCGCTTCGGCGCGTATTTCGGCCGAATGCTCGCCGATGCCGGCGGTGAACACGAGCGCGTCGATCCGCGACAAACCGGCCGCCACCGCCAATATCCACCGCGCCAGCCGATAGCAAAACAGATCGATCGCCAGTTGGGCGCGCGCCGCGCCGCCGGCCGCCGCTTCGATGAGCGTGCGCATATCGTTGCCCAGTCCCGAAACGCCCGCCAGACCGCTGTGGCGATTCAAAATGTCGATGATTTCGGTGATTGGCCGACCTGTTTTTCGGGCAATGTACTCCGTTAGATTCGGGTCGACATCGCCCGAGCGCGTGCCCATGACCAGCCCTTCGAGCGGCGTGAGCCCCATGCTGGTGTCGACACTCCGCCCGCCGCGCATGGCGCATACACTGGCGCCGTTGCCCAGGTGGGCCATGATGAGTTGCAAGTCTTCCGCGGGGCGGCCGAGCCGACGGGCCGTTTCCCCCGACACGAACTCGTAGCTCGTGCCATGAAAACCATAGCGGCGGGCAGCGTGCTGCTCGCGCCATTCGTGGGGCACGCCGTACACATAGGCAGGCTCGGGCAGCGTATGGTGAAACGAAGTGTCGAACACCGCCACATTGGGAAGATCGGGAAAATGGCGCCGCGCGATCGCAATTCCGGTGAGATTGGCCGGATTGTGTAGCGGGGCCAGATCGACGCACCCTTCGATGCCTCGCAACACATCGTCGTCGATCACTACCGGCTCGTGAAACCGCGGGCCGCCATGCACAATGCGATGCCCGACAGCCAAGAGTCCCCGCGGCTCGGCTCCCGGCCAGCAGAGGGATACCATCCGTTCGAGGGTCCGGGCATGATCGGCGCCGGCGAGCGCTTCCGAATGCTCCGCGCCTTTGCAAGTCAGTTTCCATCGAGCTTCGGGCGAGCCCAGGCGTTCGGCGAGGCCCGTGGCCAGCAATTCGCCATGTTGGCTCTCGATCCAAGCAAACTTAAGCGACGAACTGCCGCAGTTAATCACCACGACTTCGGTTTTGGAAGCGGACATGGGCTCGCGCCGCAATCAAGAAAAGGGAGTTTTGAAGGAGCCGCTTGCGAAGTGCGTTTAGGATAACGCCGCGCGACGGTTTCCGCCAACCGCTTCTCGGCTCCAAGGCCACCAGCCACCGTGGTCGCGAAAGAAACGTATTGAGCGGCGACGCATCAGCCGCGAGTTCCATGAAGTGGCGCCCGCTCGATCGGAGTCGCCAAACTTTCAGCGGTCCGTGAATTTGCTTTCCAGGGTTTTCCGGTGTTCGATGTCGATCGATTCCGGCCTTTTCGATCATGGCGCCATGTTTGCTTATGCATGGATTTAACGCCGTGCGGCCGATGGGGGCCGCATTGCTTGAATCGCATCTTTCCCGCGGCGCGGGGCTCGTGATCTCGCCGCCGAATGTTTTGGCCATTTATTTCTTGTGAAAGGCGAACCATGAAACTTGCCACGATGGAAGACTTGCTCGTACATGAACTGAAAGACCTGCTGAGCGCCGAAAAGCAGTTGATAAAAGCCCTGCCCAAAATGGCCAAGGGCGCGACGAATCCCAAATTGCGAGCAGGTTTTCTCAAACATTTGGAACAAACCAAGACCCATGTCGAACGGCTTGAAAAGGCTTTTGGACATCTGGGCAAATCGGCGCAGGCGGAACATTGCGCCGCCATGGAAGGCTTGGTCACCGAGGGCGCCGAGCAGCTCGAGCAAGAGGGCGAGCCCGCGGTGCTCGACGCGGGCCTGATCGGCGCCGCGCACGGGTGGAGCACTATGAAATGGCGGCCTATTGCACCGCGAGGGCGCTTGCTGAAAAACTCGGCCAAACCGAGGTGTTCAAGCTTCTGCAAAAGACCTACGAGGAAGAAGAGGCCACCGACGAGAAGCTGAAGGACCTGCTCGTGAGCGAGATCGTCGAGGAGCAATCCGCGGCCCGCTGAAGCGAACGCGAAATTCGCGAACGGACCCACGCGAAAAAACGCGGCCCTCGGAATCGATAACAATTCCGAGGGCCGCGTTCGTTTTTTATTCGCGGTTGACCAAATAGCCAAATGGGCTGCTAGACCGCCATCCAGCTCGGCTTTTCGCCGGCGTCGGGCAATTTGATGACCGTGGCCGATTGAATCGCGTCGTGGGAGCGCACTTCGTCGATCGCTTCCTTGGGCGGCAGCGCGTCGAGATTCAACACGCCGATCGCTTGGCCACCCTTGCTCGCGCGGCCGACCGACATCTGGGCGATATTCACCTTGTGCCGCCCGAAGATCGTGCCCACGAGGCCGATGATGCCCGGCACGTCCTTGTGCGTGAAGAGCAGCAACACACCGTCGAGATACGTCTCGAGCCGATACTCATTGAGCTGCACGAGCCGCGGCATATCGAGCCCGAACACGGTGCCTGTCGCGGAAATTATCTTCTTTTCGGCGGTGACTTCGGCGGTGACGGTCGAGCTGAAAGCGCCCAAGTCGCCGCGAGTTTGCTCGACCAACTCGATGCCGCGCTCGCGGAGCAAGACTTCGGCGTTGACGATATTGATCTCTTGCGTAGAGCGCTTTCGAGAGCAGACCGGCGGCAAAGCTCGAGGTGATGAGCTTGGTCTTCTTGCTGGCCACTTCGCCGCGATATCGCAATGTGCAGCGCTGAATCGTGCCCAATTCGCTTTGAGCCACGAGCATTCCCAAGCGATAGGCCACATCGAGATAGCCGCGCAGTTCGTTCATCGTCGCGCGATCGACCGGGGTCATGTTCACGGCATGGCGAATCGCGCCGGTGCGGAAGAAGTCGAGCAAGAGGCCGATGCCTTCGACCGCCACTTGGGTCTGCGCCTCTTCGGTGCTGGCGCCCAAGTGCGGAGTACACACCACGCCCGGCATGCCGAACAGCGGATGTTTCGGGCAGGGCTCGGTGGCGAACACATCGAGCGCCACGCCGGCGATCACGCCGCTTTTGAGCCCCTCGACGAGCGCCTCTTCGTTGTAGATGCCGCCGCGAGCGCACGTTGATCAGCCGCACGCCCTTGCGAAGCTTTGCCAGCTGCGGCATGCCGATCAGATTGCGGGTTTCGTCGGTCAGCGGGGTGTGAACCGTGAGGTAGTCGACTTGCGGCAGCATGTCTTCGACCGTGGGAACCGGTTGGATGCCGAGCTCTTTGGCGCGCTCGGCCGACAGGAACGGATCGTAGCCGAGCAGGTTCATTTGAAATGCCTTGGCTCGCTGGGCGACCGCTTGGCCGATGCGGCCGAGTCCGATGATCCCGAGCGTCTTGTCGGCGAGCTGCGTGCCCATGTATTTGGCCCGATCCCAGCGGCCCTCGATGAGGCTTTGATACGCCGGGGCCACATTGCGCGAGAGGGCGAGCATCAAGGCGATGGCATGTTCGGCGGTGCTCACGGTGTTGCCGGCCGGCGTGTTCATCACGATGATGCCGAGCCGGGTGGCGGCCTTCGAGTCGATATTGTCGGTGCCGACTCCGGCCCGCACGATCGCCTTGAGCCGCTGGTTGCCTTCGAGCGACTCGGCCGTGATTTTGACGCCGCTGCGGAGAATGGCGCCATCGAACTCGGCGAGCGACGACCGCAAGGCGTCGCCCTTGAGTCCGGTGCGCACTTCGAATTCGACGCCCGCGGCGTCGAGCATCGCCAAGCCTTCGGGGGCGATGGTGTCGAGAACGATAATTCTGGGCATGATCGAAAAACCCTCGCTGCTGCCGCCTGCGGGAAAAACGAGCATTATGCCGGAAACGCGCCCCGCGCGAAAGGGCCCCGGGCCCTTGCAGGTTGGAAATGGACCGCGAAGACGGCGCACCCCTTGACTCTCTATTTTCCCAAGATTTTCTCGGCCGAGGGCTCGACCAGCCACATGTAAAGATACGTGGGTAACCGAGTGCGATCGAGGCCCGGAATGCTCACCGGAACCAGCTTGTCGTGCAGGGGGATATTCGGGGTGATGGCATACGTCGAGAGAGCTTCATCGCCCTTGCGACGGAACGTCACGACATCGGCCGCTGGCGATCGGCCAAGCCCGCCGCACAGCGCCAGGGCATCGTCGAGATAGCCCACGCGATCGACCAGACCCCATTCGTGCGCCTTGATCCCGGTGCAGACCCGGCCATCGAACACGGCTTCGTTCTTGGCGTCGACCGGGCGCGTTTCGAGCACCAGCTTGCGAAACCGGGCGTGAAAATCGTCGCACATTTGTTGCAGCAATTGGCGATCGGCTTCGTCGAGCGGCTTGGTCGGAGTGCCCACGTCGATCTTGGGTCCGCTCTTGATCGCCATGTTCACGATATTGAACTGGCCCATCAGGTCTTGCAGATTGTAGAGATTCAAGATGCAGCCGATGCCGCCGGTGATGGTCGTCGGGTGGGCCACGATCTTGTCGGCGGCCGTGGCCAAGTAGTACCCGCCGCCCGTGGCCACATCCATTAGACACGCGACGACCGGCAAGCCAGTGCGATGGCGAAACGCTTGCAGATCGCGCCACATGATGTCCGACGCCGTGACGCCGCCGCCATAGGTGTTAATTCGCACCACGACGGCGCACACCTGGGCATCGGCCTCGATCGCGTCGAGCTTTTCGCGAAAGGCCGCCACCGGATTTTCGCCCAGCGAGCCAAGGCCCGCGGCGTCGGCGTCGAGCAGTAGGCCATCGACATCGACCAGAGCCACGACCGGCGCGCGGTGTTTCGTGGCATGCGGCAGTCGCACTGCCCGCACCGGAATCGGCTTGGGCGTGAGCGACAGATCGGCGTCGACATGGCCATTGACATTGGCGTCGACCTTGGCGGTGGCGTCGACCTGAGCCGCCAAGTCGCCGCCCACGCGCGAGTTCGTGGACACGCGCAGCGGCTCCGATAAACAGCCGCACATGAGCGCGCCGAGCGCCGCCGCCGCGGCAACGCCAAGCCGGCGGCCGGTGCGGGCAAGTTGCGGCGTCGGGCTGGGCAACGACCTGGGCACGAACGGATTCTCCCGCGAACAGAGCGCCGCGAACACACTCGCTACGATTTCTTCGCATCGAGCGAACGCCGCAACTTGCGCACTCCCTCTTGCGCCACGATCGGCAGCTTGGACCGCAACAGATTCGCGCCATTAAACCAGCCTTTCGGCTCGGCGAAGGCGACATGGTATTCAATCAGCAGCGCGCCGGCCGGTTCGGCCAACCGCGTGACCTGGGCGTAGGAGCCAAAACCCGCATAAGGTTGCCGAACGCCCAATTGGCGCTTGCCGGCCGAGTCGCGGGTGATCGCCCGCCAGGAGTTGGGAAATTCGGCGTCGGAGTCGAATCGCTCGTCGAGCAAAGAGGCCACGACGAGCAGATCGGCCTCGCGCGTCTTCAGGCTTCGCGCCACGCCCGAGATGCGTGCTTTGTCGAGCAATGTGAAGTCGCCGGCGAGAAACGCGGGGCGGTTGGGTCCGCTGGGTAGAGCGATGCCGCGGCTTGCCAGTTCGGCCTCGGTGAAGAGCTTGGTGCGCGGGCGGTTTTCCGAATCGTCTTCGCTCGCGGCGGAGCGAAATTGCCGCTCGACGAAATCATCGTCGGCCAGGGAGTCGAGATCGCCATAGGCGACGAACCACAGGTCCACCTGCCGACCCGCGGCTTGGCTGGCGGGCCCATCGGCCGGCGCGCCGATCTTGAGCACGAACGGCGCGACGACCGAATGGCGCGTGAATGAGTCCCAATCAATATGCGCGCGGGAATCGACTTGACGCGCGCGCGCTGCTCGGCGGCGCCGAGGCCCGCCGCGCCCGTCGGCGCCGGCAAATGGAGCGTTTCGCTCGCCGACACCGGCACGCCATCGCGAATCAATTGCGCCTGGAGCGGGTTCGCGGGAACTCCTGGCGCGGCGCTCAACTCGGCGCGAGCGTCCGCTGCTAGCAGGGGATGGGCGCCAACGATGCCGAGCCTCGCGTTTTCGAGCGCCGCCAGGGCAGCGAACAAGGCCAAACCTGTTCTTAACATACGAGCATTTCCCGTGTTTTGCCATTTGATGAACGGTCGGGCGGGGCTAAGCTTAGCGAAGTTCGTGGAATGATCCTATGTCAGACCGGCGCTAGGCGGGATTGTTTTCCGTAGGGCCGTTTTACTGGTGTTTCTGGAGGACGCGACATCGCGATTCTCCAGACGACGCTTGTCTGATCATTCCGCGGTTTTGTCTCCGGTTCGCTGCCGCCTCACGGAGGAATTTGCCCATGGTTCGCTCTTTCGCCTTTCCGCTCGCGCTGGTCGTTGCCCTCGTCGCCAACTATCTCGCTCCCGCGGCCCAGAGCCCGGCCCGGGCCGATACGGGCGCCATCGATGTGAAAACAAGTCGGGTGTACATCCTGGTCGACAAGTCCGGTCTCGGACATCAACACGGAATCGCCGGCCACTTGCAAGGCGGTCGGCTCAAGCTCGACGCCAAAAGCGGCGCGGGGCAGATTGTGTTCGACATGCCAAGCTTCATCGCCGACACCGACGAGGCCCGTAAGTTCGTGGGCCTGGGCGACAGCGCTTCGGCCTCGCATCAGAAGCAGGTCACCGACAATATGCTCGGACCGGAAGTGCTCGATGTGAAAAAATATCCGACGGCCACGTTCGATATCGAATCGGCGTTGCCGGTGGGCAAGCCCACGGCGGCTGGCCGGGTGTATGAGCTTCGCGGCACATTTCGACTGCACGGCGCGAGCCAACCGCTCGTGATCCAGGCCGAAGCCAGCGACGCGGGCGCCGCGGTTCACGTCCGCGGCAAGTTCGCCATCGAACAGACCAAGTTCGGCATCAAGCCCTACACCGCGGCGCTGGGCGCCGTGGGTGTCGCCGATAAACTGACGATCTGGGGCGAAATCGATCTCGCCAAGTAAATTGCAAGTCCGCGGATGCGTGTGCGACCGGCGCACTTCGATGCGCCGGTCGCTCGCACGACTCGAAAGGCGAGCCCCGTGATCAGTTGCCCAACCGTCAAGAAAAGCGAGATTCGTTTTCACTACGATCTCTCGACGCTGTTCTACCGCCTGCTCTGGGGCCGGCACATTCATCATGGCCTATGGGAGGCCGATGAATCGCCCGAGGTCGCGCAGCAACAATTGACCGAAACCTTGGCCTCGCTGGCCGAGGTGCGCTCGGGCCAAACGGTGCTCGACGTGGGCTGCGGCATGGGGGGTTCGACCATGGACCTCGCGCGGCGCGGCTGTCAGGCCACCGGCATCACGCTCAGTCCGGTTCAGCGGGTCTGGGCCGCTTGCGAAAGCTGGCGGCGCGGGCTCTCGGGCAGCACCCGCTGGCTTTGCGCCGACGCCGACCAGGCTGAATTTCCGGAAGCAAGCTTCGATCTGGTGTGGAGCATCGAATGCACGGAGCATTTGTTCGATAAGCCGAAGTTTTTCGAGCGCGCCGCGCGTTGGCTCAAGCCCGGCGGCCGCATGGCGATTTGCGCGTGGCTGGCGGGCGACCGGCAAGACGCGCCGGCCCTGGATCGCGTGATGCAAGTTTGCGAGGGCTTTTTCTGCCCATCGCTGGGAACCTTCGACGACTATCGCGGCTGGATGACCGAGGCCGGATTGCAGGTCACGCAATCCCTGGATTGGACCGATCGGGTCGTTCGCACTTGGGATATTTGCGAGGCGCGGGTCGCGCGGAGCGGCGTGCGACGGCTCGCGTGGTTGGTGGATCGCGACACGACGCTGTTTCTCGATCGATTTCACGTGCTTGGCGACGCTTATCGCGACGGATCGATGCGCTATGGCTGCTTCGTGGCGAAAAAGCCGCTCGCGGACAAAGAAACTCAGTAGCGATTAAATAACATCGGCCAAGGATTGGCCGGCCCTGAAGATCGGAAGGAGCCGCACGCGTGCGCAGATTTTTAGGAATCACGGTCGGCCTGCTGGTGCAGGCGCTGTTTGTCTACGCTTCGTACTACAACTACGTGTTCCTGGCCGGCGCCCCGCCGCGACCCGGCGGAAACTATCTGGCCTGGGACGCGCTCCTGGCGATTCAATTTTGCGTGGTGCATAGCGTGTTGCTGGCGCCGCCGGTGAAAAAATGGCTCGGACGCTGGATTTCGCCCGCGTTTTACGGGCTCTTTTTTTGCACGGCCGCCTGCCTGACCCTCCTGCTCACGATGTTCCAGTGGCAAGTGGGCGACTGGGCGTCTGGCAACTCGGGGGCTGGTCCCGCATCGCCGTGCAAGCGCTCTATCTCGGCTGCTGGGGAACGTTGTTTTATAGCCTGCTCTGCTCCGGATTCGGCTATCACACCGGCTGGCTGCCCTGGTGGTATTGGGTCAGGCGTCAGCCGATTCCGCGGCGGCCGTTCAAACCGCGCGGGGCGTTTTCCGTGATGCGCCATCCCGGCTATTTGAGCTTCTTGGGGCTCACCTGGTTCACGCCCGACATGACGATCGATCGCGCGATCCTCACCGGCCTCTGGACGGTGTATATCTTCGCCGGCAGTTGGTTCAAGGACCAACGGCTCGTGTACTACATGGGCAACATGTATCGCGAGTACCAGACGCGCGTGCCAGGATATCCCGGTCTGTTCTTCAGCCCCCTGGGCCGACTTAAGCTGGCGCCGCCCTCGGGCCCGGCCGCGCCGCTCGTGCCCACGGCGACAGTCGCCACGACGATCGCGGTCCTGCCCGCCGAGCACGAGACGCTATCGCCCGCGCGAGCGGCCTAGCGCATCGTCACCGCATAATTTGAATTAGCGTGCGCAATAAGACATGCCCACGCTTGCGTGGGCCTGCGCCCTAATTTGACGCTATGACAAAGCACGATCGCCGCGGCCTCAAGCGCCGTTGACGATCGCGAGCGCCAGACCATCGTAGCCCTTTTGGCCCACGGTTTGGATCGCCGTGGCGGTCACGCGCGAATCGGTCGCGAGCAGCTCATGGAAGCGCTTCACGCCCGCGACGTTGGCCTGCTCCTCGGCCGAGATGTCCGGTCCTAGGCTCGCCGGGTCGCGGGCAATCGCTCCGCGGCGAACTACATTGTCGACCACGATCAAGCTGCCCGGCCGCGCGAGCCGAATCGCCCAATCGAAGTAATCGGCGGTCGGCGGTTTGTCGGCGTCGATGAAAATGAAATCAAACGGTCCCCGCCCTTCCTCGGCCAATCTCGGCAATGTTTCCAAGGCGGGTCCCAGTCGCAGTTCGACCACGGGCGACAAGCCCGCCCGCTCGATATTCGCTCTCGCCACTTCGGCATGCCGCGCTTCGGCTTCGAGCGTCGTGAGGCGACCGCCCGGCGCGAGCCCTCGGGCCAGCCAAATCGTGCTGTAGCCGCCGAGCGTTCCGATTTCAAGAATCGAGCGCGCGCCGCAAAGTCGGGCGAGCAGCATCAAGAGCTTGCCTTGGTTCGGCGCGACATTGATGGCCGGCAATCCAGCGGCGGCGCTATCGGCCAATGCGGCGTCGAGCGCGGCGTCGGGACGCACGGCTCGCTCCGAGATGTATTGATCGACGGCGGTCCAAAGCGATTGATCGGTGGGGTCGTGGCTCATGGATCCTCGGTGCTGGCGACATTTCACGGGACGCTTCGCGCCATGCGCAAGCGGTTCCCGCGATTGCGGTTAGATGTCAATCCTGACGCAAATCGGGTCGCCCGACAAGCCTCGCCCCACGGGCAGCGCCGCCCGCCAGCCTCCGAATTCCGCCTTGATACTTTCTTGATGCGGGGCGGGTCGGTTCTTACGCCATTTTGATGCGATCGCCGCTAGATTTAATCGAAAGGAACTACAGGCCCGAATTCGCGGTCGAACAACGGGGTCCGACTCGCGGCATATTCGGGAGCATTACTTGCGAGCGCCATCGCGATCGCGAGCACAACGCCAAGGAGTCGAAGCGATGAAAAAGATCGAAGCCATTATCCGCCATTTCAAACTCGACGAGATCAAAGCCGCGCTCAACGCCGGCCATGTTCAAGGCATGACCTTGACCGAGGTGCGCGGCTTTGGCCGCCAAAAGGGACACACCCATGAATACCGCGGCGCTGAATACAATGTCGACTTCATACCCAAGGTGAAAGTCGAGATCGTCTGCACGGACGAAGAATCCCAGGCCGTGATCGACACGATTCTCCAGGTTGCCCGCACCGGCGAGGTGGGCGACGGCAAGATCTTCGTCAGCGATTTGGCGTCGGTCGTGCGAATTCGCACCGGCGAAACCGATCGCGCGGTGCTGACCTCCTGACGGAATCGCCGGCGCCGATCGCGAGCGGCGGCCGAATTTCGGCCGAACACGAATCGAATTTTACGGGAGCACTGACCATGGATCTTGTTTACCTCGGCCTCTTGATCGCGACGTTCGCGCTCTCGCTCGGCCTGGTGCGTCTTTGCAGTCGATTGGGAGGGGCGCCATGAACGGCGTGTATTTGTGTTCGGCCACCGTTGCCGCGGGACTCTTTGCTTATTTGCTCGTTGCCCTGCTCGAGCCGGAGTGGTTTGCATGACCATCAATGCGTTTGTTCAACTTGCTTTCTATTTGATCGTGCTCGGCTTGCTCGTGAAGCCGCTCGGCGCGTACATGGCCCGGGTGCTCGAAGGCCGCGCTCCGGGCGTCGAGCGGCTCTTGGGCTGGCTCGAGCAGGGCATTTATCGCGCGGCGGGCATCGATCCCCAGCGCGAGATGGGCTGGAAGCGCTACGCCGTGGCGTTTATGACGTTCAGCTTCGTGTGCCTGTTGGCGGTGTATGGCATGCAGCGGTTGCAGGGCGTGGGGCTACTCAATCCGCGGCATTTTCCGGGCTGCTCGCCCGACTTGGCGTTTAACACCAGCAGCAGCTTCGCCACGAACACGAACTGGCAAAGCTATGGCGGCGAGTCGACGCTCAGTTACCTGAACCAAATGATGGCGCTGACCACGCAAAACTTCGTGTCGGCGGCGGCTGGCATCGCCATTCTCGCGGCCTTCGCGCGAGGACTCGCCCGAAGGTCGGCCGAGACGATCGGCAACTTCTGGGTCGATCTTACCCGATCAACGCTCTATATTCTGCTGCCGCTTTCGACGCTCTTGGCGCTGGCGCTCATGCAGCAGGGCGTGCCGCAGAACTTCAAGGACTACGACACGGCCCGGCTGATCGCGCCGACCAAAGACGCGACCGGAGCGATCGTGAGCGAACAGACTCTCGCCCAGGGTCCGGTGGCTTCGCAGGTGGCGATCAAGCAACTCGGGACCAACGGCGGCGGGTTTTTCAATGTCAACTCGGCCCATCCGTTCGAGAATCCCACGCCGCTGAGCAACTTCCTGGAAATGCTCGCGATTCTGCTGATTCCCGCGGCGCTGTGCTACACGTTTGGCGTCATGGTGGGCGACACCCGTCAAGGATGGGCAGTGCTGGCCGTCATGTATTTGATTTTCACGCCGCTCTTGGGCGTGTGCGTCTGGGCCGAGCAATCCGGCAATCCGCGGCTCGACCCGGCCCAGATCGATCAAACCGCCAGCCCCACGCAGCCCGGCGGAAACATGGAAGGCAAGGAAACCCGGTTCGGGATCGTGAACTCGGCCCTGTGGGCCACCGCCACCACGGCCGCTTCGAACGGCAGCGTCAACTCGATGCACGATTCCTTCACTCCGATCGGCGGCCTCGTGCCACTGTGGTTGATCCAGTTCGAGGAGATCATCTTCGGCGGCGTCGGCAGCGGGCTCTACGGAATGCTCGTCTTCGCGATCATCACCGTGTTCATCGCCGGACTCATGGTCGGCCGCACTCCCGAATACTTGGGCAAGAAGATCGAAGCCTACGAAATGAAAATGGCGGCGATCATTATCCTCGTGCCGCCGCTGCTTTCGCTCGGAGCGACGGCCATCGCCGTGGTCGGTCCCGGCCTCGAATATCGCGCGCCCGACACGACCGAGATGAAAAGCAACCTCAACAATCCCGGCGCCCACGGATTCACCGAGGTGCTCTACGCCTGTTCGTCGGCCGGCAACAACAACGGCAGCGCCTTCGCCGGACTCACGGCCAATGCGCCGTTTTACAACACGCTGCTCGGAATCGAGATGTTGCTCTCGCGCTTCTGGGTGGCGATTCCCACCTTGGCCATCGCGGGAGCTCTCGCGCGGAAGAAGCTCACGCCGCCCAGCTCCGGCACATTGCCGACGCACCGGCCGCTGTTCGTGTTGATGCTCGCCGGCATGGTCGTGATCGTGGGCGCGCTCACCTTCATTCCCGCGCTGGCCTTGGGGCCGGTGGTGGAACAATTGCAAATGACGGCCGGCCCCTCGGAATCCGAGCATCCCGTGGCCGCGCCATCGAAATAACCCGACTTATTAAGGACAACTTCGTCATGACCGCGAAACCTCGCCCACTGTTCGATCCCGAGATCGTGCGTCGCGCGATCGTCGATTCGTTCGTCAAGCTCGACCCGCGCCGCCAGATTCGCAATCCGGTGATGTTCACCGTGCTCGTCGGTAGCGTATTGACCACCGGGCTCGGCGTGCATGCGATCCTTGGCGCCGGAGAGACCTCGGCCGGCTTCGTGTTTGCCGTGGCCGCGTGGCTCTGGTTCACGGTGCTCTTCGCGAATTTCGCGGAGGCGATGGCCGAGGGCCGCGGCAAGGCCCAAGCCGATTCGCTTCGCGCCGCCCGGCGCGATGTGTCGGCCAAGCGGCTGCGCGAAGGCCGCCATGGCGCCGCGCACGAAACCATCGCCGCGCCGACTGCTGCGCAAGGACAACTTCGTGCTCGTCGAGGCCGGCGATCAGATTCCGGCCGATGGTGAAGTGATCGAAGGCGTGGCCTCGGTCGATGAAAGCGCCATCACCGGCGAGAGTCGCGCCGTGATCCGCGAAAGTGGCGGCGACCGCAGCAGTGTCACCGGCGGCACTCGCCTACTCTCCGATTGGCTCGTGGTGCGCGTGTCGGCCAATCCGGGCGAGGCGTTTCTCGACCGCATGATCTCCTTGGTCGAAGGCGCCAAGCGTCAAAAAACACCCAACGAAATCGCGCTCGATATCCTGCTCGCCGCCATGACGATCGTGTTTCTCTTGGCCTGCGTGACGCTTGTGCCGTTTTCGCTCTACAGTGTGCAAGCCGCCGGACAAGGCACGCCGATCAGCGTGACCGTGGTCGTGGCGCTGTTGATCTGTTTGATTCCCACCACGATCGGCGGCCTGCTCTCGGCGATCGGCATCGCCGGCATGGACCGCATGATTCAGGCAAACGTGATCGCCACTTCGGGCCGGGCGGTCGAGGCCGCCGGCGATGTCGATGTGCTGCTGCTCGACAAGACCGGCACCATCACGCTGGGCAATCGCCAAGCGGTGGAGTTTATTCCAGCCCCGAATATCTCGGCCGCCCAAGTGGCCGACGCCGCGCAATTGGCCTCGCTGGCCGACGAGACGCCCGAGGGCCGGAGCATCGTGGTGCTGGCCAAGGAAACCTATGGGCTGCGCGGCCGCGAGATGCACGAGCGGGGCGCGACGTTTATTCCCTTTACGCGCAAACCCGAATCAGCGGCGTCGATCTCGATGGCCGCGCCATTCGCAAGGGCGCCGCGCAGTCGATCGAGGAATTCGTGCGCCAGCGCGGCGGCTCGTTTCCGCCGGCTCTGCGCGGCGCGGTCGACGACATCGCCAAGCGCGGCGGCACTCCGCTCGTGGTATGCGAGGGCAATCTCCCGCTCGGCGCCGTGTATCTCAAGGATATCGTCAAGGGCGGCATCAAGGAACGCTTCGCCGAGCTGCGCGCCATGGGCATCAAAACCGTGATGATCACGGGCGACAATCCGCTCACCGCCGCGGCGATCGCCGCCGAGGCGGGCGTCGATGATTTTCTCGCCCAGGCCACGCCCGAGGCCAAGCTCAAGATGATTCGCGAATATCAGGCCGGCGGGCGGCTGGTGGCCATGACCGGCGACGGCACGAACGATTCCCCGGCCTTGGCGCAGGCCGACGTGGCCGTGGCGATGAACTCCGGCACCCAGGCCGCGAAAGAAGCAGGCAATATGGTGGACCTCGACTCGAACCCCACCAAGTTGATCGAAATCGTCGAGATCGGCAAGCAGTTGCTCATGACCCGCGGCGCGCTCACCACCTTCAGCATCGCCAACGACGTGGCCAAGTATTTCGCCATCATTCCGGCCGCGTTTTTCAGCACCTATCCGGTGCTCGATCGGCTCAATGTCATGCGGCTCACGACTCCGCAAAGCGCGATCCTCTCGGCGGTGATCTTCAATGCGCTCGTGATCATCGTGCTGATTCCGCTCGCCTTGAAAGGCGTGAAACATCGCCCGGCGCCGGCTTCGTCGCTGCTGCGAGACAACCTATTGATCTATGGCCTGGGCGGGCTTGTCGCGCCGTTTCCGGGCATCAAGGCGATCGACATGCTGTTGTCGGCGCTCAACCTCGCTTGATTCCTCGGAGGAGTATCGATCATGACGCATCTGCGTCCCGCACTGATGATCTTCATGTTGCTCACGCTCATCACGGGGCTGGTCTATCCCGCGGCCATCACGGGGATCGGTCAGCTTTTGTTTCCCAAACAAGCCAACGGCAGTTTGATTGAAGACCGCCAGGGCCACATTGTCGGCTCGGAGTTGATCGGCCAAACGTTCGACGACCCGAGGTTTTTCTGGGGTCGCCCCTCGGCGGCAGGTTACAACGCGGCTTCCTCCAGCGGCTCGAACCTCGGCCCCACGAATCCGGCGCTGATCGAGGTCGTGAATAGCCGGCTCGCGGCGCTCCGCGCGGCCGATCCGGAAAACACCGCGCCGGCGCCCGTCGATCTGGTGACCGCCTCGGGCTCGGGTCTCGATCCGCATATCAGCATCGCCTCGGCGCGATATCAGATTCCGCGCGTGGCCCGGGCAAGGCACATGGACCCCGCGGCCGTGGAGAAGCTAATCGAACAATTCACGGAGTCCCGCGCCCTGGGCCTGTTGGGCGAGCCGCGCGTGAATGTGCTGGCGCTCAACTTGGCGCTCGAACGCGACGAGTGAGCACGCAATCCCGACCCGACACGTAGGCGAGGGCAGCGGAGTATTGGATTCCGCCTCCGAGCGCGATGCGGCGAAAGCCCTCGCCCCGCGATTCGGTCCGCCCAACCGCCGGAGACACCGCCGGGCGTCGTCGTCGTTTCCGTGGACGAGGTATTCCGATGTTACATTTCCAACTAGAGCTCATCGGCGGGCCGGGCGATGGATGGCGTTCGATCCTCTCGGTCACGCCGGGCGAAGCGTTGCGAGTGCGGATGCGCTGCGACACGGTAGAAATCCTCCTGCCCGAGGAAACCGAGCGCGTCGGCCGCTTGGCCGAATATCGCTTCCGCGACGTGTCCGGCCTCTCGAACGATGGTCCGCGCGTGAGCCTGCGATACGACTTCCGCCAGTTCGTCGCCGACGCCAAGGTCGCCGCGACGCCCCAAAAGCCAATGTCAATTTCCACCCCGACATGGTTTGCCGATCCGCCGGCAACCGCCGGGACCTCGAAGTACGCGACGCCGCCCAGCGCATGGCGTCGCCTGATCGCGTCGGTTCGCCATTGGTTCCTCGCCCCGGTGGATTATCCGCGGCGCGTGCGATAAATCCGCGCGGGCCAGTGCGAAGCGCGCCGGCGTCAGTCAACGCCGCGACAGCTTCGGGTTGTGATGAAAGGCGCCGCCCCACCCCGCCTCGTTCACAACCCGACACGTTCGCGAGGGCTCCGGACATGAACTCCGGCCCGGCGATTTAGCTTGCGCCCGACGGGTCCAAGATTCTTCGCCCTGGCTCACAAACGGCGCTAGAAAATCATCGCCCGGCTCGCGCGTAATCCGCGTCGCTGTCGATTGACACGAAGAAGAAAGAAGAGGGTACAACGCAAGCCAGGCTGGCCATTGTTTCCAATGCCGCGCTGCCGCCTGCTACTCCGTGACCGTTAAGCGATTCCTCTTTTCCGTTTTCGAGTTTTCGGTCACGTTCACGGGATCATGGATGATCGAGATCGACGGATAGTCGAGTTGGAAGCGGAAAGCGCCCCTTCGCGCCTTGCATTTGGAAACGGAAGAGCCGGTCTTATCGACATGGCTTTCCAGGCATTTCCGCGAGCATCTCGGCCAATAGTTCCAAGGGCAGCCCGATCACGTTCGATTCGCTGCCGGATTCGATCTTCAGCCAAGTTGGGCGGTCTTGCAAGCCGAAGGCGCCGGCCTTGCCTTCCCACAGGCCGGTGGCGAGATACGCGTCGATCTCGCCGCGCCGAGCGGGGCCATGCGAAGCGTGCTCGTGGCGATGCGACCAAGCGGCTCGCCTGGGCGAGGCCAGAGGCACAGGCCGCTATGCACATAGTGCTCTCGCCCGCTGAGAAGTTCGAGCATCCAGCGGGCATGCTCGGAATCGGCTGGCTTGCCGAGAACATGGCCCGCGCATTCGGCCACGGTGTCGCAAGCAAGAATGATTCCCCGCTCGACGCGGGCCGCGACATCGGCCGCTTTTTGATAGGCCATGCGCGCGGCGAATTGCGGGGGCGCCTCGCGGCTGCACACCCCACACTCGGCGCCGGCCGCGGGCGGCACGATCGTGAAGCGGTAGCCGGCTTCGGTCAATAGCCGCCGCCGCTCGGTCGAGGTGCTGGCGAGAATCAGTTCGTGCGACACGGGCGGAAAGTCCATCGGGCACGGCGCGGTTGCAGGCTCGCGCGGTTGTTTGCTCGGTCGCTCGACATGACAATCAGCGGCCGGCGAGCGGCACGCTTAGCGGAGCATAGATTTTGTCGCCGGCGGCGCGTTCTTGGTAGAGCGCTTCGGGCCCGATCGGCTGCTCGGCAAACGCGTCGCGTTGCGACCGCGCAGTCGCACGCCGGGATGTTTTCCGCCGGCCGAGAAGTATTCGATCTTCAGCCGCCGCGCCTTGCCGCCGGGAAACTGGGTGATGCACTCATGCGCGCGGGCTCTTGCCAAGCGTCGATCACCAGCTTGCCATCGATCCAGAGCCGGGCGCCGGCGTTGTGTTCCAGCACGAGGGCCACTTGGCCGGCCTTGGGCGGCGCGGCGAGCCAGCCCGACCAGCGCGCGGTGAATCGATTGCTCGAAACTTCCTCGGGCAGCGACGCTTCGTAGTTCATGTCGATCGCCGGATCAACGCCCACGCGCAGTGGCTGGTCAAACGACGCCGAGCCGGCGAAGTATTCGGCCGTGAGTCCGTGCTCGCCGAGCAGACCCTCGAGCTTCTTGACGACTTCGAGCCGGGTGACGCCGGCCAACTCCGGCAGCGCGAGCCGGAACCATTTGCCGGCTTCTTGCTTGCACTCGGCGGCGAAGTGGTCGTCGGATTGAGCCGCGGCGAGCCAGCCATTGGCGAGCTTGAGACGATCGGCCGGCTCGATTGGCTCGTCCAGTTCGGCCTTCGCCAGCGCGGCCAGTCGAGGATCCGCGCCCTTGGCCAACATCGGCAAGGCGGCGGCCCAATCGTCTTCGACAAACGCGCGATATCGGCCTGCGGCGGTGTTGGCTCCGGGATCGTCGGGCGAGGTCTCCAGAAGCATGATCGCCCCCTGGGCCTCGTCGCGCGCGGCGCTGGTTGGCGAGCGCGGCTTTCCGCCAGCCGACTCGGGCCACGAGCAGGTTATCGTGACTGGCCCGGGCCGATTCGGCCGCGAGCGATTCGAACTGCTCGGCGACATCGAACCGCCCCTGATGCACGGCCTTGTCGAGCCAGTGCAGGCATTGTTCGGTCAGATGGATCTTGGCGCTGGGCGAAGGCGCCGTTTTCTCGCAGGCGGTGAGCGTTTCGAGCGCCAACGGAACTTCGTCGATCATGTAATGTTGGGAGATCGCGGCGATCATGTCGATGGCCAGGGATGAATCGCCCGCCGCGATCATCTGCTTGCGAGCTTCGTCTTGGAGCACATAGCGCATCGTGGAGTCGTCTTGAGTAAGCTCGGCCTCGCGCGCAGTTTTTGGGCCAAGGCCAAGCGCTTATCGCTTTGGGGATTCTTGGCGGCCGCCGAGGAACGGGCTTCGGCGTATTGCACTTTCAGCAATTCGTGAATCCGCTTGAGCGCCTCGGCTCGCTCCTCGGACCCGGGCGGCGCGGGCCGCGGCAATTCGGCCGCGCCGGGCGGCGGTAAATGAAGAGGTCGGCGTCGGAGGCTCCAGCACCGGAATTTCGTTCGCCGAGGCTGGTTTCATCGCCGCCGATTTCGTCTCGGTTTTGCCGGGCGGTGTCGGGTTTTTATTGTCCGCGGGGCGAGTCGATTTCTCGGCGCCGGGTGTTTTGCGAGGCGCTTTTTCGTCGGCCGGTTTCAGCTTGGGCGGCAACACGAGCCCGAGACCGTAGAGCCCCATCGCGTCGGCCGATCCGGCGAGCCCGATCACGGGTCGACCATCGCCGCCCAGTTTTGTCGGCGTGCCGCCCGTGGCGTCACCCAGCCATACGGAGCGGTAGGCGTTTTGCCGGTTCAATGTCCGATCGCCAATCTGACGATACTCGAGCTGAATCGCCGCCACGCGCTCGACATTGGCGACGAGATCGATGGCCGCCAGCGCATAGCCGGGCCGCGCGATCGATTTGGCTTTCTTTTGAGCGTTGCCGGTAGCGCCATGCAACCGGCCCGAGACCGTTCCTTTTTCGCCGAGAAAAATGCCCGCCACGCCACATAATGTGGGGCGATCCACGTTTTCCGTCGCGAAATACAAATCCATTCCGACCAGGATCGCCCCGCGATGAATGTCGCTAAAGTGATCGCCTTCCTCGGCGCCGACGATCGCCGTCGACTCGAAGTTCTCGCGCGTGACCACGGTTTTGAGATACTCGAGCAGCGCGGCCGCGGCGTCGTGAGACGTCGCGGAGGGAACTGCCTCGGCGGTTTTCTTTTCGGGCGAGGGGTTCTCCGCGTCGCCGCCGGAAGCCGAGTTCGTTCGATGGCTTTCCCCGGCGCCGGAGGCTTCGGCCTCGGGTTCTCGCGACGCGGCGACCTTTTCGCTCGCGGCGGCGGCTCGCTCTGTCTCGGTGGGCTCGCCGGGCTTGGGCTTTGAGTCGCCGGAGTCGCTCGAAGCCGAATCGATTGGCTTTTGGCCGAGGAACCACCACGCGCCGGCGCCAGCGCCCGCGGCAAGTAGGAGCATGACGAACACGAGCCCGAGCGGTGATTTTTTCTTTCGCCGCGTCCGGCGGCGCATCGAGTCGGCTTGGATTTGTCCCAACTCGGCGAAGTTCGCGTCGGACTCCGTCGACACGGCGGGCATTGCCCGAGCGGCGGTCACGATCGGCGCGCGACCCAGCGGCGCTTGCACGGGCGCTGGATAAGCGACGGGGCGCGCCATGGGCGATGGACCCGGCGGCGGCGCGATTCCGCGGGGAGGGGCCATGCTTCCGGGCGCCATGAATCCAGGCGGGGCCATGACTGCCGGCGGAGGGCCCACCGCTGGAGGACTGGTCGGCCATGAGTTCGGCGGGGAGATTTGCGGCGGCGCCGCGGCGGCGAGTTGGCCTCGCAGTTTCACGTCGTACTCGGCTTTCCGGCCGGCATGCAATCGCGCCAGCTTCGCCGCTGAAATCTCGTTGAGCAGGCTTTGCGATTGAGCGCCGTGCTTGCCCGATTGAAACGTGCGAACATGCGTCATTCGCTGGTCGGCCGCGTTGGCGATGACGTCGATATCGGCCTCGAATGTCCGCACTCCGAGCAGCCGATAATGGTTCGGCGGCTGCTCCTCGGGGGGAATTCCGAGCCATTTGTAGTATGCGTCAAAATGGTCGGCCATAGAAATCAGCGATCGGCGCGGTTGGGGCGCGCGTGGGGAAACGATCGTCGGGCCGCGCCGCGGCGCGATGCGGCGGAAACAATGCCCGACGGGCGCCAAGCATTCGCCCGAATGCTCTATCATCTTCCACATTCGCCGGGCATGCAAGAACGCCCAACTCCGTCCCGCCGCCAATCGCTCACCGACCGCTCACCGCGGGCGACGCATTTTGCGTTGAGTTACAATGGATCTCCGGTCGTTTTGACTGCGGTTTTCCGCTGGCCCTCCGGCGCCGCTTTACTCCCCGGCGGCGCCGGGATAGGCTGGATACCGCGAGATGCAAGGCTCGCAATCGATCGCTACAACGCTTTTCCGAGCGCTTTGGACGAGGCACGGCTCGGAAAAGTTCCCCGCGGCGACCCGATCGGTCCCTGCTTTCGGCGCCGAAACGCAGGGAGATCGTACGGTTGAAACAAGGTCGTCGGACGTTTTCCGCGAGCACGATTCGCGGCAGCGCCGGCGTTTCAGGCTTTTGGGTTCGTCCCGCGCGTTTTACCGCGCGGCGAAGTCGAGGTCGCGCGGAGCACTATGCAAAGCTCGTTCAAAACGATGCTGCGAGGTCTGATCTTTTTCGGCCTCACTTGGCTGATTGCGATCACGGGGTATTGGTCGGCGGGATGGTCGACGCTCGACGCCATTTACATGACCACGATCACGATCTTCGGCGTCGGTTTCGGCGAAGTCGGCGAGATGAGCCCGCGGCTCCGCGTGTTCACCATGTTCGTGATCGTCGCCGGATGTTCTTCCACCGCCTATGTCATTGGCGGATTCGTGCAAATGTTGGCCGAGGGGCAAATCAATCGGGTGTTGGGAGCGCGTCGCATGACCAAGGGAATTCATCTACTCACCGGCCACACACTTCTCTGCGGCTACGGGCGCGTGGGGCAACAGCTCGCCAAGGAGCTGCTCGCGTTTGGCCAAAAGTTCGTCATCATCGACTCGAATCTCGAATCGCTCCGCGAGGCCGAGGAGCAGGGATATTTGGTCATGGTCGGCGATTGCACCGACGAAGAGGTGCTGAAGCGGGCCGGCATCGAGCGAGCGCGTTCCGTGGCCAGCGTGCTCTCCGACGACGCCGCCAATGTATTTCTCACCCTGACCGCGCGGGAGCTTAACGCCACGGTGCAAATCATTGCCCGCGCCGAGAACCCGGCCACCGAAAAGAAGCTGCTCCGCTCGGGGGCCAGCCGCGTGGTAATGCCCACGGCGATCGGCGCCACCAAGATCGCGAGCCTCATCGCCCGGCCGGCGGCCGAGGAGCTGCTGATGCAAGACGTGGGTCGGCAGGTTCTCAACGACGAGCTCGAACAACTGGGGCTCAAACTTCAGGAACATGTGATCGGCAAGACCAGCCGCCTGATCGGCCAGAAGATCGGCCGCATTGAAAGCGGAAGCCATGGCGGCTATCTGATCATCGCCGTCCATCGGTTCGATGGCACGATGCTCCGCGAGCCGCCACCGGAGACGATCCTGCAGATGGGCGACACCATGATGGTGCTCGGCCACCCCGCCCAGATGGAAACGCTCGCTTTCCGCGCCGCGCCCACCACGATCACCATGCACCGTGGGCACGCGCAATAACCACGCCCCGACAACGCGCCCGAGACGCGGTGCCGCGCGGTTTCGCCGCGGGCATTTCAGGCTGAGCAACGACCTCAACAAACGCTCTCCGGGTCGATGCCCGCATTATCGGCGGGTCTTGGGCCCGGGGCGGGCCAGTGAAAGCGGCGGTCGGCGGCGGAGATCGGGATGTCGTTGATCGATGCTTCGCGGCGGCGCATCAGGCCGGTTTCGTCGAATTCCCACAACTCGTTTCCATGGGACCGGAACCAGCGGCCCTGGGCATCATGCCATTCGTATGTAACTGTTAAGCCGTGGCGTGGCCTGGGCGTGGGGGGGCGGTGGCGATATTGGCGGGGATCGCGGGCGAGGAATTTCCGGGGATGGGTCGCGTGGCGGATGGTTTAACTGCTATTGGTGATCGGCAGCGGCAGGGTCTTGCCTTGCAATTTAGCGCGCACGACTTCGATTCCATACCTTGCGAAGCTCAAACCGTTTTTCGCGCCGGTCGCGATCACGCTCTTGATTCGGGCGAACGCCGCCGCGCTCCATTCGGTCCGATGCGTGCCGCCATCATTTCTCGCCGCCGCCAGGCTTCGGATGTCGCGTTCGGTTCCGTTGTTGTCGGCCGGAACATTCGCATCGTCGAGGAAGGTGAACAATTCGTCGCAGTGCTTGAACAGCCGGCGCCAGATTCGCAAACATTCGCGATGCCGCACGCGCGTCTCGAGCATCAACGTGTCGAAACGGTTTTGAATCTCGTGTCGGGCCGCGTTGAAAGCTTTTTTGCCGAGCGACTTGCGCTCGTGGCCCAACCGGATCGCGTCTTGAAACAGCGTGATCAACGGCTGGATGAAGGCCCGCACGCTCGCCGCCGGCAACGTCTCGCGCAGCTTGTGCAACTCGCGAAGCAAATGGACCAAGCAGCGCTGTTTGCGGCAGTCGAGCCGGTTGTAGACCGCATAAAAATCGCTGACCAGCGTGCCCGCGAACGATGTGCCCAACGCTCGCTCGAGCACGGCCCGATTGCGATGACCATTCGAGCTTGGGCTCTGGAATCTCCGCCATCTCATGCTCTTCGAACTCGCCGGTGGCGGTCAGATCGTGGCCGCCGCAATGCGGACACTCTCGCGGATGCACGTCATGTTCGATGAATACTATGTATTTCGATATGCGCTGGGCCGGGCGGCGGCTCTGGACGAAAGCTGCCCGGATGTTTGCGAAACTGCTTGCGGCGGCGATCCTGTTCGCCACGCCGCGCATCGGCGGCCGAGCGGGTTTTCTTGCGCCGCTGCAAAAACTTTTGGACTTGCTGCTCGAGTTGCTCGACGCGCTTGCGCAGCGTTCCGTTCTCCGCCTGCAACCGGGCGATTTCCGCTTCCAACTCGGCGATCCGTCGATCTCGATCATTCATGATCCAGTCAATGTGACCGAAAACCCAATTTCGGGAAAGAGGAAATGCTTAACAGTTACCTCCGACAACTTACCCCCTCGCTCCGTTGGTCAGAGGGTCGTATGAAGGCAAAAAGCCCTTTCGTGACCCGTGGTCACGAAAGGGCTTATATGTGGAGCGGAAGGGAGTCGAACCCTCGACCTCTGCATTGCGAACGCAGCGCTCTCCCAACTGAGCTACCGCCCCAATCGCATCTGATTCATCGTAACCCGAATTTCGCGCCGCGCCGACCACGGTCCCCAGGCAAAAATCCGGATCGCCGGGTCGCGCGGCGACAGTGCGCACGCCTCCCGCGCCCAGGCGGCCGATGCCCCGCCCAGCAACCCGCTGAAATTATTCAACAGGCCGAGCCGCCGCATGGACGCGACGAGGGGGAAGTTTAGCAGGCCGGCCCAAACTCGAAAAGGCCCGTCGATCGCCAAGTCCCAAGGGCCCCAAGGGCCCCCGATGACCCTATCATGCCGAGTCGCGTGGGTCGCCGACAATCACAAAGTTTCCCGGCCGCGTCATTCGGCGGCTGGCGAGCGTGGCAGGTTCTTGATTTCGGGATAATTCAGCAAATACGCGCGTTGCGCCTCGGCAAACGCTCGCAAGCTAGGCAGTTCGCGACCGCGGGGCGGCTCCGCGGGACTGGGCGCCCCCGGCTTTGCGACCGGCGACGCGCCATTCGCCGATCGAGTATTTGCCGAGGGCGTTTCGGCGCCGTCGGCCACCGCGCGCTCGAATGCGGCCAACGACGAGAGCTTGCGCGTGTCGGCCGCGATTTCAGGCTCGATCAATTCTCGATATCGCGCCACCATGGGGCCGAGCGTGTTCCAATCCAGCCATTTTTCAGCGATCGCGCGGACATGCGCCAAATACTGCTCGCGAAATTCGGGCACGGCCAGCAGCTTGCTCCGCAGCGGTTTCCGGGGATCGTCGAGACCAATCAGCGGATCGATCTCGATCGGATTTCGCGCTAGCTCGGCGCCGCGCCGCGCTTCCGCGCGGCGCGAGTCGGGCGGTCCCGCATCGGGCCGAGTCGCGTCGCCGCGTCCTTTGTCGGGGCCCCCGGCATCGCTTGCCACTCGCGGAGCCCCGCGGCCCTGTCCACCAAATGCCGCTCCGCCAAAGCCGGGACCGCCGCGGCCGGGTCCGCCGAAGCCAGGACCCATGCCGGGCTGAAATGTTTCGTTGGCGTCGTGGGGCACGATGTGAAACTTGCTCTTAGCGTCGCGATAGATCGTGTAGTCGCTGGCCCGGATCCAGTAGCCATCGCAGTTGATCAGCGCATTGTCGAGCGCCAAGAACCAGAGCGCGCCATCGACATCGAGGAGCGGGCGAGTTGCCTCGGCCAATCGGTCGGGCGGAGTTTCGTTGAGTGTCTTGCAAAGCGCGATAAACGCCTTCCAATCGGCGTCGTTGTCTTTTGATTTGATTTCGTAGCGACGTTTATAGTCGGCCACATTCTCGCCCAAGTACTCGAGCCCACCTCCGCCGCCGGGACTTCCGCGCACTTTCCAACGGGCGCCTTTACCGCCTCCGTTTTCCTCGACGAACTTCTTGTCGAACTGCTGGGCATTGACATAGAGCCCCCAGCTTTCGCCGTTCACGACCACGCGAGCGTAGTTCGCTTGCGGAGCGGGAATGTAGTGGCGGGCAATGTCGAAGTAGAGCACCGTGTGCATGAAGGTCGGGTCTTCATGTGAATTCAGCAAGTTGAGCGTTTTGTAGCCCTGGAGACGCTGCTCGGGATCGACGAAGTCGAGCGACACGTTGAGCGAACGCTTGTGGCCGGCCGGCACCATGCCATACGACGACATGCCGCGGAAATGCACTCCGACACCGGTATATGTGCGACCATCGACCATGAGCTGGGCCGGTAGCTCGACATCGGTATCGTGAAATTCCTCGAGTTCGGCTTCCCAATCGTCGTCTTCGAAGGTTAAGAAAAATGTGCGCAGGACAAGCGGCGCATAGAGCGGTTCGCCGGGAAATGTCTTCACGCCCGATGGCCCGATCCGCGGCCCCAGCTTGACCGGCTCCTCGGCGCGGCCGAATCCCGGCGGCCCAAACCCGCCCGGTGGGCCAGAACCCGGAGGACCGCCGGCCATGCCTCCCGGTGGACCAAATCCGCGTCGCTCGCCGGCCGGGCGCTCTTTCTTGACGAACTCCCGCGCCGCCACGCGCTCCTCGCGATCGAGCCGCCCGTTGCCATTGGTGTCGAACTTTTTCACGAGCTTCAGTGCATCGCGGCGCGGGCCGCCAAAGCCCGGACCGCCGATCGCGCGGTTAATGCCGCGCGCGAGCGCATCGCGATCAAGGCTCGCAACGGTTGCGTCGGCCGGTGGCGATGGCGCCGCGTTCGCGCGCGGCGGCGCCGGCCGCGATGCGGCGCGCACGAATCGCGCCGCCGCCAAGGCCGCTTCGTCGGGCGAAAGACGGCCGTTCTTGTCCCCATCCGCCGCCGCGAGGATTTGCCAGGTCAGCATCGTGAACATTCTCCGCGGCAGCGTGGCTTCGGGAGGCGAGCCCTCGGGAGGCGCGGGCATGGTCACGATCATCGCCTCGGCGAGCCCGGCCGCGTCCAAGCCGGCGTGGGCAGGTCCCTCGGCGTCGCGAACCCAGTGCTCGGCCGCAACCGCGGCTTCTTCGGGCGTGAGCTTGTCATCTTTGTCGGCGTCGGCCTTCGAGAGCACGACGATTGCAAAAAGTGCGCCCGGCCCGAAATCGCCTTGCCCGAAGTTTCGCTCAAAGGCGCCTGGGGCGGGGCCCTTGGGCGCGGGTCCGCCGGGAGGGCCATCGGGCCGCTCGCCTGGCGGCGCGTCGGGCGTTGCGTCGGGTCCATCGGCGCCGCGCGCGGCCGCCGCCGTGGTCAAAATCAGCATTGCCGTCAAACTCAGCATTCGCCATTGCATTGTCGCCGCTCCAAGTCGCATGGTCGCGAAAATCGCCCGGCGTAACGTTAACAACCCGTTGAGTTTCAACAGCCTACTAAACGTCGCGCTGGCCTCATTGTAGACGTCCGCCGACGACTGTCTACAAAAACGGCCAGCGCCGCGAGGCCACGGGCGACGAATTGCGGCATTTTTCTCACCCCTCCCCGCGCGGGGCGCCTTTCCGAACCTATGTTTCAATGGCTCTCGGATCGCCCCGCGGCAATGCCGCGAGGCCGGGTCGACGTTTCTTCATCGAGGCAGCTATGAAAGTCTTGGTCGCGGACGACGAAGTTGTTTCACGCCGCACGCTCCAATTGTATTTGAGCAAGTGGGGTTACGAAGTCATCTTGGCCGAAGACGGCAATCAAGCATGGCGCCTGCTCGAAGGCGAAAACGCTCCCAAGCTCGTGGTCCTCGATTGGATGATGCCCGGCTTGGACGGCGCCCAATTGTGCCGCCGTATTCGCCAACGTCTCTCCGAGCGATATACCTATATCCTGTTGCTCACCGCCAAGAATTCGCAAGAAGACGTGATCGGCGGCCTCGAAGCCGGCGCCGACGACTATGTGACCAAGCCGTTCGACGCCCAAGAGCTCAAAGTGCGGCTCAATACCGGCAAGCGCATCCTCTTTCTGCAAGACCAACTCATCGCCTCGAAAGAAGCGCTCCGCGAGATGGCGATGCGCGATCCGCTCACCGGCCTGTGGAACCGCGCCGCCATCGACGATATTCTGCGCGTGGAAATGGCACGCGCCCTGCGGCTCGGAGCGCCGATCGGCCTGGCGCTCGCCGACATCGATCACTTCAAACGCATCAACGACACGCACGGACACTTGGCGGGCGACGCCGTGTTGCAAGATGTTGCCGAGAAGCTCCGCGGACTCGTGCGGCCCTACGATGCCGTGAGTCGCTACGGCGGCGAGGAATTCTTGATTGTGCTACCCGGCTGCGACGAGACCAACGCCGCGGCCCATGCCGAGCGGCTGCGGCAGGCCGTCGAACGCATGACCGTCGAAACCCCGATGGGTCAGGTGCAAGTGACGACGAGCTTCGGCGTCACCGTGATTCCGCCCCAGCCCGCCGCCGATCGGCTGCTGGCGGTCAAACGAGCCGACGAAGCCCTCTACGAGGCGAAAGACCACGGCCGCAATCGGGTCGAATTCGCCGCCTACAATCTCTCGGCCGCCTCGGTCGGACCGCTGGACGCGGCGACGCCGTTTGCCTTGGCAATGCCGGTCGATGGTTGATCGCGCGATGCTCCTTAGCAGTCCGTTGACATAAGCTCTCGTGGCTTATTTCAACCTCGCCAAGCACGCCGCAAAGCCGCGCGCGGCTCGCAAAATAACGAATTGCGTCGCTATTTTGTGATCGCATCCATGCGATCTAGCAGCCCGCTGAATAAATCGACGGGCTGTTGGAGCCTAGCCGACTGTTGAATATTGCAACAGACTGCTAGCCGACAACTCCCCCTCTCCCCCTATGGGAGAGGGCAGGGCGAGGGCTCGACGAAGTTCTCGGATCGGCGCTTACTCGACCCTGCCCACCGGACGCGCTCCGCTGCCTTGCCGCTTGGTGAGCGAGTCGCCAAGCTCGGCTCGCGCTTCTTCGGCATGGCCCTCGAGCCGCTTCACGATCTCGGGATGCTCGGCCGCCACATTCGTCTTCTCCCCGATATCGTCGACCACATTGTAAAGCTCCGGCTGCTCGATCTTGCGATTCTTGTATTGCACGGGCCGGCCGTCGCGACCGCCTTCGCCGCCGGCCAGCGTCACATAGGTATGCGGCAGATACAGCTTCCAGGGGCCGCTCATCACCGCCTGCAGCTCATTTTGGCGATAGTAGAAATAAAACGCGTCATGCGGCGACTTGGCCGCGGGATCGCCCGACAAGAGCGGCCAGATGTCGAGGCCATCGATCTTGCGGTCAGGCAGCTTGGCGCCCATCAATTTGGCGAATGTCGGCAAGAGATCGATCGTCATCGCCGGCTCTTGGCACACGCTGCCGGCCGGAATCTTGCCAGGCCAGCGGGCAACGAACGGCTCGCGCACCCCGCCCTCCCAACAAGTGCCCTTGCCCTCGCGCAAGGGGCCAGCCGATCCGGCATGGTTGCCGTAGTTGAGCCAGGGGCCATTGTCGGAGGTAAACATCACGAGCGTCTTTTCGTCGAGCCCGTTTTTCTTGATCGCCGCCAAAATCTGGCCGACCGACCAGTCAAGCTCCTCGACCACGTCGCCATAGAGCCCATCGCACGCATGGCCCTTGAACTTGTCGCTCACATGCAGCGGAACATGCACCATGGTATGCGGCACATAGAGAAAGAACGGCTGATCCTTATGACGATCGATGAAGCTCACGGCGCTCTCCGTGTACCAAGTCGTGAGCTGCCGCTGGTCGTCGGCCGTCACGGCGGCAATCCTCGGCTCGTCGCCCTCGATGAGCGGCAGCGGGGGATAGGCGTTTTTTAGCCGCTTCGGATCGGCCTCGGGTTGACCCGGCGCGAAGCGGCCGGGCCACATATCGTTGGAATAGGGTAGGCCCAGATATTCATCGAAGCCTTGCTGCTTCGGCAAGAATTGTTGGCGGTCGCCAAGATGCCACTTTCCGAAGATCGCGGTCGCATAGCCACGCTGTTTGGCGACTTCCGCGATTGTCGTTTCGTTCAGGTTGAGGCCGATCTTCGAGTTCGGACCCAGAGCGCCGAAAATGTTGACCCGACTCGAATAGCAGCCCGTCATAAGCGCCGCTCGTGAGGCGGAGCACACCGGCTGGGCAACATAGAACCGGGTGAAGCGAATGCCCTCGGCCGCCATGCGATCGAGGTTTGGCGTCGCGTGGCCCTTGGCGCCAAACGGGCCGATGTCGCCATAGCCCAGGTCGTCGCAAAAGATCACCACGATATTCGGCGGCGAGCTCGGCGCCGCCGACTCGGCCGCCATCGCCGGGCGAAGCGCGAGGCCAGGCGCGATCGCCAAGCACGCGAACAATATCCGACGCAACTCGAACGCCGCGGGGCGCCGCGCGCCCGATGTCTTCGACGCGGACCGAACGAAGGTGGGATTCATCGAAATGCGATTCAACATGGCTGTTAGGCTCCGCGCTGAAGGGTGAAAGGCAAGCGAGTCGGAACGGCCGGGTCGCCGGCGCCAGGGCCTTGAAAATGTTATTCCGTGGCTTGCGTCGTTCGAGGATCGTCGGAGGTGGCGAAGCGGGGTTAGCGGCCTGTTGAAATATTCAACAGGCCGAGGAGCCGCAGGGATATTGTGTCAAAACAAGGACTTAAATCGTTTCTTTGCGAGCCGCGACGAACCTTGCTCGGCGCTTGGCGAGGTTGGAAAATGCCACGACGGCGTTCTTCAACACGTTGTTGGTCGCCGTCGCGTTTCGGCGGCGGTGTCCTCACTCCGCGCGAGGCATTGCCGGGCATTTCCATTGGCGAAGTCTTGCCGGCTTTCCCTCGCGAACGGAGTGCCGACGATGGTCTCGTCAGCTTACTTTCCAAGAGCGCGATCGCATAGCAGCCTGTTGAAATATTCAACAGGCGCCGCCGTATGGACACGGTGTCAAAATAACGACCTAAGTCGTTATTCCGCGAGCCGCGAATATTCGGAGCAAGCCTCGGCCGCCGCTGGCTGCCCGGCCAATCGGCCAGCCGTTCGGCGTTTGCCTGAACGGCCAAAACGCTTGCCGCTCGTGCTCCAGTGCAATCGCCGCCGCGCGGACCTGTTTCCGCCGCGCTCCCGGACAGTCCCCGCGGCGCTCACGGCCTGCCCCCCGCGGCCCTGCTCTTCGGCCCCACGGGCCACGTTCGCTAGACATCACGCCGACGCGTCCCTCCCCACCCCCGCCCCAGACGACAATCATCTTGTACAATCAACACCACGCCGCAAATAGGTGACTGTCTGAAGATATGGTCTAGAAATAACGAACATGAACGACCCATATAAAGATATCAGTCGTTTAACACCATTTTTAGACAATTTGCGCCACGTCAGTGGCGCTTCCTTACATTACAGCATATTTTGCGACGCCTTGATATGGTCGGACGAACAGCCCATAAACTTCTCGGGCGGTGATACGATCTTACGCTATTTGCTTCGTTATCGCACAAGCGTGATTGCGGAAACACCGATTGATTCGCTGCAACCATATTTGGGAAGCAGCGCGAAAAGCTTTTCCGAATTGGCCCGGTTTCGCGGTGGCGCGTTGTGAGACTTCGGAAAAACTGAAAGCGGCATTCAGTAAAATGCGCGGCGAAGCGCAAACGCTGCCGTGCCTCCCGGAAAATCAATCCGATGGGAAAAGCGATCCCACGTAAGATCGAATTCGTGATGTCGGGTTACGAGGTGCTCGAAAGAAAGATGCTATCCGTGTTGTCCCCGTCCCTCCCGAAAACTCGATCGGCGGGGAGGCATCGCGTGGCTGTCCGCGGCTTGTGACCGGCCGGCAAATCATCACGCCGGTCGAGCCAGAGGGTGAGCGCCGCTTCGCCCTTCGAACCATCGGCGACCTTGCCAAAATAGACGAAGCGACCGAGAATCGTCTTAGCCCAGCGGCCCGAAGCGCGTGGAAACGGCGGGAAATCCGGGCGGGGTTTGCCGACTCGCGGTTTTGCGGTAGTCTTGGGCATGGACCTGATCGCTCCAATGCTTGCTCGGGGGAGCATGCAAGCTATCCGGCGCCAAATTGGGTGGCAAGCTAGCAGGGAGCCGGAGGGCTTCCGTCGAAAAAGACCGAGAAAACAAGCGTTGGATGGGTGGCCGAGTGGACTAAGGCGGCAGTCTTGAAAACTGCAGTACGGGTAACTGTACCGGGGGTTCGAATCCCTCCCCATCCGTTAGGGGGTGTGTATCGGCGGGTAAGGTTGGGTTTTGCCGGGAAATTTGCGGTTCCGGCAATTCGACTGACACTTATCGCGGTAGGGATGGCCCTTTCGGGCCACCCCCCGCACAGATCCGTACGTGCGGAACTACCGCATACGGCTCCTACCTTGGATACAAACGATCAAACCGCACTTCGGGATAAGGATGCAGGATTTTCGGGGTGGGAAGCCATCGTTTGCAAAGCTGCGAGAACTTCCGCCAGGTCATCCGGCGTCCGCGTTGGCTGCGTCGCCGCAGCATGCGGAGCCAGAGTTTCTGGAGCGCCGTGCGGAATTGTTGCAATCGCACCGAGTTGCCGGGAATCGCATGGTAATTGAGCCATCCCCGGTAAACGCTCGATAGCCATGGCCCGACTTGCGCCAAGTCCATGTGCATTTTCCCGCGCAGCGCTTCTTTCAGTTCGCGCAGTTTGCCACGAAACTTCTTGGCCGATGAGATGCGGCGAATGGTGAATTCGCCCTTCCGGGTCACGCCACTGATGTGGGTGAAGCCCAGGAAGTCGAATGTCTCCGGTGGGCCATCGCCACGCTTCGATCGTCGTTCGGCCGCATAGCGTCCGAACTCGATCAGCCGCGTCTTCTCCGGGTGCGGTTCCAAACCGAATTTGGTGAAGCGTTCCCGGAGCGCCGCCAGGCAGCGTCGCGCGTCGGACTCCTCGCGGAATCCGACTACGAAATCGTCCGCATAGCGCACGATGATGACCTCGCCCACGGCATGGCGTTTCCGCCACGCCACCAGCCACAGGTCCAGAACATAGTGCAAGAACACGTTCGAATAGAGCGGCGAAATCACCGCTCCTTGAGGTGTTCCCACGGTGCTCGGGGACCATTCGCCATCTTCCGACACTCCGGCTCGAAGCCATTTCTTCAGCAGCCGAAGCAGTCGTCGGTCGGCGATCCGATGCTCCAGGAACTTCATCAACCATGCGTGGTCGATGTTGTCGAAGAAGCCGCGGATGTCCGCATCCAAAATCCAGTTCACTTTCCGCTTCTTGATGCCCACGTAGAGCGCGTCCAAGGCTCGGTGACAGCTTCGTCCAGGACGAAAGCCGTAACTGAAACCCAGAAAGTCCTCTTCGTAGATGCACTCCAGGATCGTCCGTACGGCTTGCTGGACGATCTTGTCCTCCAGCGCCGCGATCCCGAGGGGCCGCGGCTTGCCGTCGAGCTTGGGAATCCAAGTTCGCTTGGACGGCCTGGCTCGATAGGCTCCCCGATGGATTCGACTGTGCGGATCGTCGATCCGCGTTTCGAAATCGGTGGCGTATTGAGCCCATGTCAGGCCATCGACGCCGGGCGCGGCTTGCTTCTTCAGGTCGAAGAAACTCGCCACCAGCAGTTCGGGCGTGACATGGTTCAGCAGATTGTTGAACCGCATCTTCTTGTCGCGTTGTGCCGCTTCTCGCACGCCCAGCAGTCCGCGCGACCTGGGAGCCCGGCGCTGTGTCCGGTCCAGTAGCGACTGCTCGGCGTTCTCCTCGGTCAGCTCCCTTCCCTCCACGGGCTCCGCCGACAGCGGCACGCTGTCGTTGTTCGCCTGCTTCTTTGGTACTATGGAACTGTCTGACTCCCCGGGAACGTGCATGTCGGACTTGTGGCCTCGCGCCTTCTCCGACCGATCCGCTTCCGGTGAAACGGATGTTCCCGGGATCTCCCGGCTTCCGCGAGAAAAGTTTCCGGCCGTGCGGGTGGTCCCGGACTCCGTGGGGGAGACGTCGGACTCGCCATGATCGTTCGACATCACTGTTGCCTTCCCGCATGTATCGAGCGACGGGGTCAGGACAAGGTCGGCCGCCACAAAAGAATGTTTTCGGAGCTCGATACACCGCCCGGCCGTGCCTCTGTGAACGCTTCGCCCTGCCAGTTGCCCGACACGACGCATCACTCGAGGCCGAGGTGGCTGGCTAGGCCTTGCCTCGTGCGACTCTTTCATTCGCTACTCTCCTCCGGCTTCGCGCCGCGCACCCTGACCCCTTAGAATTCTCCACGCTGGTCGGCAAGCAAACAGCGAACGGTGTCGACGTCGGCTACGATACCTCTGGCGGCCGGCTGATCGAGCAATTTTTTTACGCCGCGGACGCGCTATGCGGCGTCACCTATACCTACGACACCGCGGGAAACCTGCGCTCCGCCGCCGGCTTCGGCGGCCTCCAAAATGTCGCGACCTACGCTTACGACGCCGCGAACCAGTTGATCGCGGAGACCGGCGCCTACTCGATCGATTGGTACAACTTCACGCTGGGCGAATGGTCAAGCTTTACGCTGGCCCAATGGCAAGCCTTCACGCTCGACACATTTGGCTATCTCTACAGCACGACCTACACCTACGACGCGCTCGGCAATCGCCTGCTCAAGAACGATAGCGGCGCGCTCACCACCTCGACCTACGACGCCGCCAACCAACTCAAAAACAGCGTGTCGAGCGCCGGCGTCACGACGTACACATATGACCTCGCCGGCAACTTGCATCTCACGCTCGCGCCAACGGGCCAGATCACGACCAACGTCTGGAACGACGAAAACCGTCTCTCGCAGGTCCTCTTGCCAAGCGGCATTATCAACACGGCCATCTACAATGGAGATGGCCTGCGCTACGAGTTGCAAGATTCAAGCGGCGTGACCAAATTCGTGTGGGACGGCCAAGCCTATCTGGCCGAAACCGACGGCGCCGGGAACACGCAAGTCGAATACACGCAGTCCACGCGGATCGATCACCCGCAGCCGGTCAGTGTCCATCAAACGCAAGTCCCGGCCCCGTATGGCCAACTGGTCAGCCAGCGCCGCCTGATCGGCGGAGTCTGGACCCCGCGCTACCACGTCAACGACCGCCTGGGCTCGACCCTCGTGCTGACCGACAGCGATTCGAACGTCACCGACCGATACGTCTACAAGGCCTTCGGAGAACCACTCCTCGTCACCGGTTCGACCGTCAATCCCTCCCGCTGGGTCGGGAATGTCGGATACTACTACGATCCCGACACCGGAAACGTCTACATTCGCGCCAGAATCTACGATCCGGTAACGGCTAGGTGGTGGAGCGCGGACCCAATTGGATTCGCGGGCGGAGATGGGGATTTGTATCGGTATGTGTTGAACAACCCATCATTCCATATCGATCCAAGGGGACTACAGGAATCTTCTCCATATGACCCATTGTCGCCGCCAGCCGGAACATCTGAAGCAAATTACGAAAATGCGCTTCGACAAATGGGGCTCGGCGATCGTTTCTTACGCCTTTCCCGTACAATTAGAGGGCGAGCGCAATTAGGCTTGGAGGCCCTCTGCGGCTGTGCCAGTCTGACTTGCTCGCAAGCTGAATGCATGGCTGAATCGGCGGAAATTGCAAACGCCTATGTGGATGCCTATTATAAGGAAAGAAGCTGGAGCATTCCTCGGATCGTGGTCCGCGATGATTATCGAGCGGGTCGGCTGTGCTACCAATGGCAGACGATTACATTCAATGCGGTCAAGTCGATTGTTAGGAAAGGCAAGTGCTTTGAAATAGATCGGGTCGGTTCCGTTACCGCGAACGGCACGAGCACAACGCTCCAGCATAACTGGATTGCAATCTCAGCAGAGAAACAGGGGGACAATGGTCAAGAAACTCGCCGCGCACCGATTGGAAAATGCACTGCGTATCTCGATCCATGGTGGGCAGCATCGCCAGCGGTTTACAACTACACTGGCGCTGGATATGAACGCGGACATTGGTCGCACAATTTTCTGGGGTATGGAAACGATACGGGGACACCTGCGGGCATGAGCGGCTATTATTATCCACCGTCAGGGCTTCCTCAACTGAAGGATTACCAGTGGTAGTGAATACGAGAATGCGTCGAATGACTGACCGCTACGGCGTGACATTTACCTTGGTGTTGATGTTCGCAATCGCGTTAAGCAATTGCTTGGGATGCGCGAACGGCTCGGCTCGTGAGGCTCCGCCCGACGAAGCCTGCTGGGGCACACTCAAGAATGTCGGCTTGGCGATTGTTGAATTCCGACGCGAAAACGGTACATTGCCGCCTGCCATCTCCGGACCGGAGGGCATCGAAGTTAGTTGGCGGTGCTTAATAGCTCCGTACCTCATTCGCGCTTCATCGCGATTTATTTATCGTCGGAATGAGCCCTGGGACAGCCCTCACAATCGAAAGCAGTTTTTAAACTGGACTCCGGGCAGATTGACTTGCCGGCAAGAATCAGACAAGGTTGACTATCCTCAAGTTTCGCGTTTTTTGCTAGCACTCGAATCGCCGATTTCTCGTGGGTTTTGCACAGTTTGACGGCCGAACTGCCAATTTTTGCATGTTACCGAGAGGCCGAAGGTTGCCGGAAACGCGCCGAAATCGGAGAAACCACGACGAATCGGGCTATCGGAACTTTTGAAAACCGCGAAAGTCGAACTATCCATATACGTCGTATCTTATGCTAATCCGAAAGCCAATGGCGATAGGAAGCAAGCCAGTGCATTTGCCAGACGATGCAGTACTGATTGTTGAGTCCACCGGATGTCATGTCGAATTTGGTGAACCGAAAGACATCGATATCGAAGATATATTAAACTCCGACACTCCATTCGGCCCGGGAAAGCTGAATTCGCGGCATCCATCGGTGGTCAGGGCAGTGCGGGCGGATGGGCGGGTAATTGATATTCCGAAAGACATCGGAAAAGATGACCTTCGCGCCTTGCTGAAAGGTTCGATACAAAAATAACTCGATGGACTGGGTCGATTTCACCTTGGCCCAGTGGTCGAGTTTTACCTTGGCCCAGTGGCGGGAGTTTACCTTGTCGGGCTATGGGGTTTTGTATGGCACGACGTATACCTACGATCCGGTCGGCAACCGCTCGCTCAAGAACGACAGCGGCGCCTTGACCACCTCGACCTACGACGCCGCGAATCAGTTGAAAACGAGCGTGTCGAGCGCCGGGGTCACCACCTACACCTACGATCTAGCCGGCAACTTGCAAGGTATTCTCGCACCCAGCGACCAAATCACGACCAATTACTGGACCGACGAGAACCAGCTGGCCGTGAGCTATCTGCCCAGTGGCGCCGTCACCGGGGCCACATATAATGGAGATGGTCTGCGTTTCGAGTTCGAGACCGTGCCGGGCGGCCCGAGCGGTGTGACGCTGTTCGTCTGGGACGGCCAAGCGTATCTGGCCGAGACGAACGCCGCCGGCGCCATCCAAGCGGAGTACACCCAAGCCCCCGGCGTTCATGGAAACATTCTGAGTCAATACCGCCTGACCGGCGGCGTCTGGACCCCGGGAGAAATCAAAGGGGTCAGGGTGCGCCGGCGCGAAGCCGGAGGAGAGTCGCGAATGAAAGAGTCGCACGAGGCAAGGCCTAGCCAGCCACCTCGGCCTCGAGTGATGCGTCGTGTCGGGCAACTGGCAGGGCGAAGCGTTCACAGAGGTACGGCCGGGCGGTGTATCGAGCTCCGAAAACATTCTTTTGTGGCGGCCGACCTTGTCCTGACCCCGTCGCTCGATTCATGCGGGAAGGCAACAGTGATGTCGAACGATCATGGCGAGTCCGACGTCTCCCCCACGGAGTCCGGGACCACCCGCACGGCCGGAAACTTTTCTCGCGGAAGCCGGGAGATCCCGGGAACATCCGTTTCACCGGAAGCGGATCGGTCGGAGAAGGCGCGAGGCCACAAGTCCGACATGCACGTTCCCGGGGAGTCAGACAGTTCCATAGTACCAAAGAAGCAGGCGAACAACGACAGCGTGCCGCTGTCGGCGGAGCCCGTGGAGGGAAGGGAGCTGACCGAGGAGAACGCCGAGCAGTCGCTACTGGACCGGACACAGCGCCGGGCTCCCAGGTCGCGCGGACTGCTGGGCGTGCGAGAAGCGGCACAACGCGACAAGAAGATGCGGTTCAACAATCTGCTGAACCATGTCACGCCCGAACTGCTGGTGGCGAGTTTCTTCGACCTGAAGAAGCAAGCCGCGCCCGGCGTCGATGGCCTGACATGGGCTCAATACGCCACCGATTTCGAAACGCGGATCGACGATCCGCACAGTCGAATCCATCGGGGAGCCTATCGAGCCAGGCCGTCCAAGCGAACTTGGATTCCCAAGCTCGACGGCAAGCCGCGGCCCCTCGGGATCGCGGCGCTGGAGGACAAGATCGTCCAGCAAGCCGTACGGACGATCCTGGAGTGCATCTACGAAGAGGACTTTCTGGGTTTCAGTTACGGCTTTCGTCCTGGACGAAGCTGTCACCGAGCCTTGGACGCGCTCTACGTGGGCATCAAGAAGCGGAAAGTGAACTGGATTTTGGATGCGGACATCCGCGGCTTCTTCGACAACATCGACCACGCATGGTTGATGAAGTTCCTGGAGCATCGGATCGCCGACCGACGACTGCTTCGGCTGCTGAAGAAATGGCTTCGAGCCGGAGTGTCGGAAGATGGCGAATGGTCCCCGAGCACCGTGGGAACACCTCAAGGAGCGGTGATTTCGCCGCTCTATTCGAACGTGTTCTTGCACTATGTTCTGGACCTGTGGCTGGTGGCGTGGCGGAAACGCCATGCCGTGGGCGAGGTCATCATCGTGCGCTATGCGGACGATTTCGTAGTCGGATTCCGCGAGGAGTCCGACGCGCGACGCTGCCTGGCGGCGCTCCGGGAACGCTTCACCAAATTCGGTTTGGAACCGCACCCGGAGAAGACGCGGCTGATCGAGTTCGGACGCTATGCGGCCGAACGACGATCGAAGCGTGGCGATGGCCCACCGGAGACATTCGACTTCCTGGGCTTCACCCACATCAGTGGCGTGACCCGGAAGGGCGAATTCACCATTCGCCGCATCTCATCGGCCAAGAAGTTTCGTGGCAAACTGCGCGAACTGAAAGAAGCGCTGCGCGGGAAAATGCACATGGACTTGGCGCAAGTCGGGCCATGGATATCGAGCGTTTACCGGGGATGGCTCAATTACCATGCGATTCCCGGCAACTCGGTGCGATTGCAACAATTCCGCACGGCGCTCCAGAAACTCTGGCTCCGCATGCTGCGGCGACGCAGCCAACGCGGACGCCGGATGACCTGGCGGAAGTTCTCGCAGCTTTGCAAACGATGGCTTCCCACCCCGAAAATCCTGCATCCTTATCCCGAAGTGCGGTTTGGTCGTTTGTATCCAAGGTAGGAGCCGTATGCGGTAGTTCCGCACGTACGGATCTGTGCGGGGGGTGGCCCGAAAGGGCCATCCCTACCGCGATATTCATTGATTTTGCTGGCGGTTGTTGGTAGGCTGGCGGCCATGCCACAACCACCACGAGCCGACGAAGCTGGCGGCGTCTACCATGCCCTGAATCGAGCGACTTCCCGGGCCAAGATATTCCGCAACGACGCGCATTACGAAGCCTTCGAGCACGTGCTCGGTGCGTAACTGTTAAGCATTTCCTCTTTCCCGAAATTGGGTTTTCGGTCACATTGATTGGATCATGGATGATCGAGATCGACGGATCGCCGAGTTGGAAGCGGAAATCGCCCGGTTGCAGGCGGAGAACGGAACGCTGCGCAAGCGCGTCGAGCAACTCGAACAGCAAGTCCAAAAGTTTTTGCAGCGGCGCAAGAAAACCCGCTCGGCCGCCGATGCGCGGCGTGGCGAACAGGATCGCCGCCGCAAGCAGTTTCGCAAACATCCGGGCAGCTTTCGTCCAGAGCCGCCGCCCGGCCCATCGCATATCGAAATACATAGTATTCATCGAACATGACGTGCATCCGCGAGAGTGTCCGCATTGCGGCGGCCGCGATCTGACCGCCACCGGCGAGTTCGAAGACCATGAGATGGCGGAGATTCCAGAGCCCAAGCTCGAATGGTCATCGCAATCGGGCCGTGCTCGAGCGAGCGTTGGGCACATCGTTCGCGGGCACGCTGGTCAGCGATTTTTATGCGGTCTACAACGGGCTCGACTGCCGCAAACAGCGCTGCTTGGTCCATTTGCTTCGCGAGTTGCACAAGCTGCGCGAGACGTTGCCGGCGGCGAGCGTGCGGGCCTTCATCCAGCCGTTGATCACGCTGTTTCAAGACGCGATCCGGTTGGGCCACGAGCGCAAGTCGCTCGGCAAAAAAGCTTTCAACGCGGCCCGACACGAGATTCAAAACCGTTTCGACACGTTGATGCTCGAGAACGCGCGTGCGGCATCGCGAATGTTTGCGAATCTGGCGCCGGCTGTTCAAGCACTCGGACGAATTGTTCACCTTCCTCGACGATGCGAATGTTCCGGCCGACAACAACGGAACCGAACGCGACATCCGAAGCCTGGCGGCGGCGAGGAATGATGGCGGCACGCATCGGACCGAATGGAGCGCGGCGGCGTTCGCCCGAATCAAGAGCGTGATCGCGACCGGCGCGAAAAACGGTTTGAGCTTCGCAAGGTATGGAATCGAAGTCGTGCGCGCTAAATTGCAAGGCAAGACCCTGCCGCTGCCGATCACCAATAGCAGTTAAAACATCCGCCACGCGACCCATCCCCGGAAACCCCTCGCCCGCGATCCCCGCCAATATCGCCACCGCCCCCCCACGCCCAGGCCACGCCACGGCTTAACAGTTACGATTGGCAGTTCCGCATCGAAAATGCCCGCACGAAACTGAAACGCCTCTACCCACAAATCAAGACTTGATGCCGCACTAGCTTCTAAACCAGTATCCCTTTGAGGGCGTGGGCGGGGAGGTTTTTGGAAAAAGCGAAATCCCTCGGCGGATTTGCGGTATTCTGTGTTTTTTGCCAGTCACGAACACCACGGCCACCGAGGGATTTCGAGTGAAAGCCAAGAACCAAAGAGCGCGGGCCAAGCGTCAGAGGGCGCAGGCCAAGGGCCGAAGAACACGGGCCAAGATACGCCGACGTCTCGCCGCATGCAAGCGGCGGGTCGAGCGGCGCATCGACAAGCACAACTGCGAGGGTTGCGACGCCCGATCATGCGGCCCGGCAATATCAAGTATGAGCTTGCGGAGTGCGCGCAAGGCATGGCTTATGGCGGCTTGGGCGCGATGCGGTTGCTGGTCCAAGAACTGGGGCTGGCCGAAGCGATCGATCGGCGATTGCATTCTGCTCAAGGTGCATCTGCCATATCATGAGAGCGATCATGTGCTCAACCTAGCGTTCAACGCCTTGTGCGACGGCGATTGCTTGGAAGACCTCGAACTGCGCCGCAACGACGAAGTCTATCTCGACGCGCTCGGCGCCCGGCGCGTGCCCGATCCGACCACGGCGGGCGACTTCTGCCGACGTTTCAAGCCGAGCGACGTGCGCGCGCTGCAAGAAGCTTTCCACGAAACACGACATAAAGCTTGGGCTCGCCAGCCCGCCGAGTTCTTCGCCCAAGCCCGCATCGACATGGACGGCGTGTTCGCGCCCACCGGCGGCCAGTGCAAGGAGGGCATGGACATCTCCCACAAGGGCGAGTGGGGCTATCATCCGCTGGTCGTGTCGCTGGCCAACACGGGCGAAGTGTTCTCGATCGTCAACCGCTCGGGCAACCGGCCCAGCCACGAAGGGGCGGCGGCCGAAGTCGATCGCGCGCTGGAAGTCTGCTTCGCCGGCGGCTTTCGCAAGGTGTTGCTCCGCGGCGACACCGACTTCTCGCAGACGACGCATCTGGACCGCTGGACGGACGACCCGCGCGTGCGATTCGTGTTCGGCATGGACGCCAAGCTGAAATTGCAGCTTTTGGCCGACGACTTGAAGGACAAGTCCTGGCAACCGCTCGAGCGCGCGCCGCGTTATGCCGTGAAGACGAAGCACCGCGCACGGCCGACCAATGTTAAGGAAGGCATCGTGCGCGAGCGGGAATTCAAGAACCTGCGGCTGGTGGGCGAAGAGGTCGCCGAGTTTGATTATCGACCCACGGCGTGCAAGAAGGTGTATCGCCTGGTGGTGGTGCGCAAGTGGATCGACGAGCACCAAGGTCAGCGGACGCTGTTTTCCAGCTATCGCTACTTCTTCTACTTGACGAACGATCGCGAGCTCACGCCGGCCGAAGTGGTGTTCGAGGCGAACGACCGCTGCGATCAAGAGAACCTGAACGCGCAGCTTAAAGGCGCGGTGCGCGCCTTGCACGCGCCGGTCGACAACTTGGTGAGCAACTGGGCCTACATGGTGATGGTCTCGCTGGCCTGGAACCTGAAGGCGTGGTGGGCCTTGCTCTTGCCCGAGCCGCCGGGCCGCGAACAAGAAGCGCGGCGCGAGGAAAAGAAGACGGTGCTCAAGATGGAGTTCAAGACATTCCGCAACGCTTTCATTCGGATGCCATGTCAAATCGTGCGTGGCGGGCGAAGATTGATCTATCGTTTGTTGGGTTGGAATCGCTGGCAAGTCGTGTTGTTTCGCTGGCTGGACGGCCTGCGATGTTGACGCCGATCAATTGAAGCCGGAGTCCGGACGCTCCGGTCCGCCGCCACGCCGAACCAGGAAAGCCAACCGCCAATGCCAAACAAAAACCCGCCGCCGAGAGTAGCGCGCCCGCCGGCGCCGCCCGCTCACGCCGCGCGCACCGCCAGCCGCGCGAAACCGGCGCAAAACGCAACCGCGTACGCTTGTTTAAGGCCTAGCTCAAGAATTTCGCGAGTCGTTCGCGCGTGGCGGGCGAGCCGAGCGCGTTTTTTCCGAATCCCATTTCAGCGCCCAGGGCCACGGCCTTTGTTTGAAATTCGGGAAAATTGCTGACGAGCATCATGGGTGAGCGATCGCCGCCGGGCGACTCCTTGAGCGCTCGAATCACTTCGAGGCCATCGTCGCCATCGGCGTCGAGCCGCCGATTGACGAGCACCAGCTCAAACGGGCCGTCGGCCAGCGCGTTGCGCGCTTCGGCGAGCGAATCGGCGGCGACGATTTCAGCCCGAAATTCGCGCGCGACGAGCGCCGCGATCGAGCCGTGGTCCATCGCGCATTGGCCGATGCTGAGCACTCGCTTGGACATGGTCAGCCTCCCCTTCGGAAACATGAAACAACGCGAAGGGCGAACGGCCGCGTCTGCCCACGGGGGCAAACCGGGCCAACGTGTCGCGGGAACCGGCGCCGATTCGCTTGGAAGGCGTTATTTTAGCTTCCGCCCAGATGCCGTTCCACTTCGAGCGCGCGTTCGTCGCGCAGGCGGTCGACGCGCAGCGCTTCGAGCCACGCGGGGGGCTTTTTGGCCTCGGCGGCGGCGGCCGGGTCGGCCGGCGAATGCCTGCGGCTCCAGAGTCCGCAGCCCGATAGCAGCGAGCAGAGCATGCAGACCGCGACGATCCGAGCGCAAGCGGAGGCGCACACTTTGAAGGCGGCCTTCATACAACGCCAAACCTTTCCCCGAGAATCGAGAGACGCGAACCGCGAGAGATATGCGTGGGGCGGCAGGAGTCTGGCGCCGTTGACGCCGCGTGTCCAGACCATTTTTTTTCGGCCGCGACGCCGCGAAACACTTCGCTATCGGCCCGCTCTTGCTCCGCCGGGGCCCTGTTCTCGACGGCGCCGGCCGCGTACCAAAATCTCCCTTCCCGCGTGGGCTTCGCGCCGGGGCGGGGGGATGCTAAATTGACCGATTCCCTTGAATCGGATGCTGCATTTCCCGCGGCTTTTGCGAATAACCTCGATCCATTCGAAGCTTGGAGCGACTCTCATGGCCAAACCGCATCGCACATTGAAGAAGGCCAACCATGGCCGTCGGCCCGCCAATAGCAAGGCCCGCCGCGCGAAACGCAAGGACATTCGCACCTGAATCTCGGGGGCCTGAAATTCGGGGGCCCTGGATCTCGGGAGCGCGACACGAAGCGGCAGTTCGGCTTTTTCCCTGCCCAGGCGGAGCAATCGCATGTCTGACAGTGCGCCCGAGACAGCGCGCCCCATGATAATGTGCCCCGAGGCAACGCGCCTCGAAACGCGGCGACCAGTCGTAGGGCGCCAAGCGATTCGGCCTCGCCCATCGACAGCCCACACTCCGACGCGCCGCGCTCGGACGGGCCACAACCCGACTTGCCGCGCTGGAACACGGCCAATATCTATTCCGGGCTCGAGGCCGAGGACTATCGCGGGGCCTTTGCCCAATTAGAACGCGACCTCGAAGCACTCGCGCTCGCTTTCGACCAGCGCGGCATTCGCCGACCAAGCGCCGCGGAAGCCGCCGCACTCGCCGCGGCGCCGCACGGCGCAATCGCGGGCTCGCTCGAACTGGCCCTGGCCGGGTTGAACAATCTGGCGCGGCTCGTCGGCACGCTCGATTCGTTTGTCCACGCGTTTCTCACCACCGATAGCTACAACGCGCTCGCCGCCCGCGAGACCTCGCGCCTCGAAATCATCGGCACGCGCCGCGAGCAACTCGATGTGCGGCTGCTCGGCTGGTTGGGCGCCATCGGCCCGCGGTTGCCGGAGATCATCGCCGAGCGCCCGCGCTCGAGTCGCATCGTTACTATCTGCTCGACGCCGCTCGCCGCAGTCGATTTCTAATGCCCGAGGAGCTCGAGCGACTCGCCGCCGAGCTGTGCCTCGACGCGGCCGTGGCGTTTTCGCGGCTGCAAGGCGCCGTGACCAGCCAGCTCAAGGCATCGCTCCAGCGCGAAGGCGCTGGCATGGACGAGGTCGCCGTCGAATCGTTGCCGGTCACGGTCGTGCATAACTACGCGTATCATCCCGACGCCGCCCTGCGCGAGCGAGCCTATCACGCCGAGGTCGCAGCTTGGCACTCGGTGCGCACTCCGGTCGCGGCGGCGATCAACTCGGTCAAGGGCACATCGCTCACGCTGGCCCGGCATCGTGGGCGCCCGAGCGTGCTCGACGAATCGCTCGAGCAGAACCGCATCGACCGGCCGACGCTCGACGCGCTGCTCGGGGCCATTCGCGAGTCGTTTCCCGTGTTTCGCCGCTATTTGCGGGCCAAGGCCCGCAAGCTGGGTCTCGAGCGGCTGCGGTGGTGGGACCTGTTCGCGCCGGTGGGCGAGTCGAGCATGCGATTCACGTGGCCCGAGGCGTGCGATTTTCTGGTCGACCGATTCAGCGATTTTAGCGACGATCTGGGCCGCTATGCCCGGCGAGCGTTCGACGAGCGCTGGGTCGACGCCGCGCCGCGCGACGGCAAGCGCGGCGGGGCGTTTTGCATGGGAGTGGTGGGGGTCGAGGAAAGTCGCATTTTGATGAACTTCGACGGTAGCTACGAGCAAGTGAGCACCCTGGCGCACGAGCTCGGCCACGGCTACCACAACGAATGCCAGCGCGGCCTCGAGCCGCTGCGGCGCGGCTCGCCCATGGCGCTGGCCGAGACGGCGAGCATCTTTTGCGAAACGCTCGTGGCCGAAGCCACGCTGGCCCAGGCCGCGCCGGCCGAGCGGCTGGCGATCTTGGAATCGCAGCTTTGCGGCGCGACCCAAGTGTGCCTGGATATTTCGTGCCGCTTTCAGTTCGAGTCGGCCGTGCTCGAGCGGCGGGCCAAGAGCGAGCTCAGCGCCGACGAGTTGTGCGAGCTGATGCTCGCCGCACAGCGAGACACCTATGCCGAGGCGGTCGAGCCAGCCACGTATCAACCTTATATGTGGCTGTGGAAGCCGCATTACTACCAGCACACGAGCAATTTCTACAACTTCCCCTACGCCTTCGGGCAACTGTTTGCCCAAGGGTTGTATGCGGTCTATCATCAAGATGGGGCGTCTTTCGTTGATCGCTACCGGCAATTGCTGCGTTCGACGGGCGAAGACGACGCGGCGCCGCTAGCCGCCCGCTTCGGCATCGACATCACCCGCCCCGACTTTTGGCGCACGAGCCTGGCCTCGGTGGCGGAACAAGTGGAGCGCTACGAGCAACTCTAAACGCTCGCCGCGGTTGTTCACTTCGCTTTTTCACGGCCGCTTTTCGGGATGCTGGCTTTTGGGTTTTGGGTGGATTAGGCTAGAGCCCGGCTCGGGGGCGAGTCGGCTTGCGGCCGGCGGCGTCGCTCTCGCTGCTTTGTCCTTCCGCGCTCGTGTTGCTCACCCTCCTGAAAACGCTTTGAGGTTGCCCCGCCCATGTCCCGCATTCGCCAATTCTCCCTTCACGCATCCCAAGGTTTATTCAAAACGGTTCGACATGCGGCTCGATCGACCTGGCTCGACGCCTCGGCTTGCCGGGTTGCGAGCTTCGCGCTGGTGGCGGGCTCGCTGCTGCTGGGCAGCCTGGGCGGCGCGGCCGTGGCCGCCGAAAGCTGCGCATGCGGTCGTGCCGGGGTTCGAGCGATTTCGCGACGAGCAGCGGCCGGCCGATGTGCTCAACGGCGGGCTGACGCTCATCGGCGAATTGGGCTGCGCAATGTCATCAGCCCTCCGACGTCTGGAAGCCGCGGCTCTTGAAGAAAGCGGCGCCCAATCTCGAGCATGTCGGCGCGGGTGCGAGTCGACTATCTCCGCGGATTCATCGCCAATCCGCAAGCCACTTCGCCCGGCACGACCATGCCGAGCCTGTTCGCGCATCTCAAGCCCGAGGCCGCGGCGGGCACGGTCGAGGCGCTGGTGCATTATCTCGCCTCGACCGGTGTCGTGACCGAGGGGAAAGAAAACCCGAAGGCGGCCAAGCAGGGCCAAGAGCTCTTCGCCACCGTGGGCTGCGTGGCGTGTCATGGTCCGCGCGAAGCGGGCGCGGCGAAGCCGGCCGACGCGAAGTCGCTCGACGCCGTGGAGGCCAAGTATAGCGCCGGTTCGCTGGAAGCCTTTTTGCTCGATCCCCTCAAGGTTCGCCCCAGCGGACGCATGCCAAATTTGAAACTCACGATGGAACAAGCTCGCGGGATCGCGCAATACCTAGCCGGCGCCGGACCGCCCAGCGGCGCGCAAAAGCGCCCCCCAATTTCAAATACACGCTCTACCGCGGCAGTTTCTCGAATCTCACCGAGCTCGACAAAGCGGCGGTGGCCGAGTCGGGCGCCGTTGTTGGCATTCAGCCGAGCTTGGCCGGGGCGACGGAAAACTTCGGCCTTCGCTTCGTCGGCTTTCTCCAAATCGACAAATCGGGCGACTACACGTTTTATGCCGGCGGCGACGATGGCGTGCGGCTATTCATCGATGGCGAGATGGTCGTCGATGGCGATGGCGTGCATGGCTTTCAGTTCTTCGAGGGCCGCCGCCATCTGGAGCCCGGCCCCCATCCGATCGAAGTGCAATACTTTCAAGCCGGCGGCGAAGCGGAACTCGAGGTCGAGTTTTCCGGACCCGGGATCGAGCGGGCGCCGCTGGCCGCGCATGTGACGCTCGACCGCCAGCCCGGACACGACGATGTGAAGGCGTTTACAATCGATCCGGCCCTGGTGAAGCAGGGGCGCGAGCTGTTTGCCTCGCTGGGCTGCGCGGCGTGCCATGAAATGAAACACGATGGCAAACATGTGGCCAGCACGCTCTCGGCCCGGCCGCTCTCGAAGCTGCGCAATGGCGCTGGCTGCCTCAATGCCGCGGCCTCGCCTGGAATACCGCAGTTCGCCTTGAGCGACGCCGAGCTCGACTCGCTGGGCGCCGCGGTGCGAGCCTTTGGGCAAGAGCCGGCCGCATCGCTCACGCCGGCCGACGACATCCATCGCACGCTGATGGCCATGAACTGCTACGCCTGCCACGCGCGCGACGGTCGCGGCGGCGTCGAGGCGGATCGCAATGCGTTTTTCAAAACCACGCAGCCCGAAATGGGCGACGAAGGACGAATTCCGCCGCCGCTCACGGGCGTGGGCGACAAGCTGCGCGAGGAATACATTCGCCACATTTTCGACAACGGCGGCGAGGACCGGCCCTATATGCTCACGCACATGCCGAAGTTCGGCGGGGGCAATCTCCAGCAACTCGCCGCGCTGCTGCATAAGACCGACGCCAAGGATTCGCCGCCGGCTCCGGAATTCGCCGCTAGCGAGCTGTCGCGAGCCAAGGCCGATGGCCGCATGCTCGTGGGCGCGGGAACTCCCGAAGCGCCGGGGCTGAGTTGCATCAATTGCCATGACTTCGGCAAACTGCCCAGCAAGGGCATTCGCTCGATGAACATGACCCGCATGACCCAGCGCCTGCGCCACGATTGGTTCTCGCGCTATCTGCTGAACCCGCAAGCGTATCGTCCCGGCACGCGGATGCCGGCCGCTTGGCCCGATGGGCAAGTGTTTTATCGCAAAGTGCTTGGGGGCGACGCTCGGCGGCAGATCGAAGCCGTGTGGCTGTATCTGGCCGATGGCGACAAGGCGCCTCCGCCGCGCGGTTTGGGCGGCACGCAAATCGAGCTGGTCGCCGACAAGGAGCCCGTGATCTATCGCAACTTTATCGAAGGCGCCGGGCGCGGGCCATTGGCGTCGGATATCCCGAGAAAGCCAATCTCGCGTTCGACGCCGAAACCATGCGGCTCGCCCTCGTGTGGCATGGCGGCTTTATCGACGCCTCGCGCCACTGGTCGGGACGCGGCGAAGGATATCAACCGCCGCTGGGCGATCATGTGCTCTCGCTCGTCAAAGCCACGCCACTGGCCGTGCTGGCCGATCCGGCGACCACGCCCTGGCCCACGCTCGACGCCAAGCAGCAGGGCTATCAATTCGAGGGCTATCATCTGGATCGCGAGCGGCGGCCGACCTTTGCCTACCGCTTTGGCGAATTGCAAATCCGCGATACGCCAATTCCGTTTGCCGCTGGCGGCGAGCGGCGCGACCCGGGATTCCGCCGCACGCTGGCGATCGAAGGTCCGGCGCCCAATGCCGAGGTCTATTTCCTGGCGGCCCGCGCGCCTACAATCGAAGCGCTCGAAGGCGGCGAGTTTCGGATCAACGGCGACTGGCGCCTGCGAATCTCGCAGCCACGAGGAAACGCGACGCCGGTGCTCCGAAAGCTGGGAGAGATGGAGCTGCTCGTGCCCCTGATCTTCCATGACCATCGGGCCCAATTGATCGAGGAACTCGCATGGTAAGGGAGAAGCGATGGAGAGCGAACCCCAGGGCGCGGCGCCGATAACCGGCCAGCCGCTCGACACGGATGTGGTGATCATCGGCGCCGGGCCGACCGGGCTCATGGCGGCGGCCCTCTTGGCGCGCTGCGGCCTTAGGACCCGAATCCTCGACAAGAGCGAGCAACCAGCTCACGAATCGCGAGCCTTTGGGCTGCAAGCGAAGAGCCTCGAGCTGCTGCTGAGTCTGGGGCTGGCCGAACGGTTTCTTGATCGCGGGGTGATGGCCACCGGCGCCCAAATCTATGTCGACGGCAAACAAGCGGCCGAGTTGAATTTCGACGACATCGGCCGGCAAGACACGCCCTACTCCTTCTTGCTCATGGTTCCCCAGAGCGAGATCGAAGCCCTGTTGGTCGAGGACCTCAAGGAACATGGCCTCGAGGTCGAGCGCGGCCGGCGCGTGACCGCGATCGAACAGTCGAGCCAGAGCGTCGTGGCGCGCTATGTCGATGGCTCGGGCAGCGAGGGCTCGCTCTCGGCGGCTTATGCGATCGGGGCCGATGGGGCGCATAGTATCGTGCGCCGCTCGCTCGGCCTGCGGTTCGAGGGAGCGCCCTATCCGCAAAACATGCTCTTGGCCGATTGCAAGATCGACTGGCCGCTCGACTATTCGCATTTCAAGCTGTTTTTGAAAGAGAATCATTTCGCGGTATATCTGCCGCTACGAGGCAAGAACATCTGCCGAGTGGTGGCGATGATTCCGTCGGACGTGGCCGACGCGCCGACCGGCATCGAAGGGCAAGGCTCCTCGCCCACGACCCTGGCCGAAGTGCAAGCGGTCTTCGCAGCGGCCGTGGGGCTCGATGTCACCCTGAGCGACGCCACTTGGCTCACGCGCTATCGCGTGCATCATCGCGGGGTCGATCGCTACCGCGTGGGGCGCGTCTTCGTTGCCGGCGACGCCGCGCACATCCATAGCCCCGCCGGCGGGCAAGGCATGAACACCGGCCTGCAAGACGCCGCGAACTTGGTTTGGAAACTCGCGCTCGTCATGCGCGGCCACGCGCCGCCGGGATTGCTCGACACCTACAATGACGAGCGGCGCCCGGTGGGTGAACATGTGCTGCGCTACACCGACAAGCTGTTTTCCAACATGGTCACGCAAACCGGTTGGAAGTCGGCGCTCCGCAACCGGCTCGTGCCGCTCTTCGCCGGCATGATCTCGAAAAGCGGCATGATGCGGGCCCGCGCGTTTCACTTCATTTCGCAGCTTGGCATCCGATATTACGACAGCCCATGGGTGCGCGACGCCTCGAGCGCCGCGGCGCCCCGGGAATGGACCACCGGTCTCACGGCCGGGCATCGGGCGCCCAACGCGGCGATTGCCCGCGGCGTCGATCTGTTCTCGCTCATCGGGGGTTATCGCTTCCATGTGCTCGCGCTCTCGCGGCTGTCGCTCGATGGCGAGGAGATCGCGAAGCTCACCGATTCGCTCATCTCGCTGCCTCGATCGCTGGGCCTGGAGCTCACGCCGCACTTGGTGACGCATTCGCTCATCGGCCGCGATCCACGGATCCATCGGGCCGAGTCGGGCCAAATCTTCGCCGCTTACGGCGTGAGCCCCGAATCGCCTCGGGCCCTATTCTTGATCCGCCCCGATGGCTATATCGCCTGGCGCTCCGACAGCCTCGATGTCGAAGCGCTCCGCGGTTTCCTGGTCGAACGCTTCGGCGCGGGTTGACGACGGCGCTAATTTCGAGCTTTTTCCGCCCGCGCGTTGGCGCCGGACATACAGTATTGTCCGAAGCGGCGCCGATCCCAAAGGACTTACGTTCGGTTCGGACAAATATCCTTTACCGTGGCCAGCTCACTCGTCCGTTGTTTTCTTCGACCACGGCGGCAGGGCATGCCCACGCAATGCCCCAACCACCCCCAAAAAGAATTGGGTATCAAAACTCAGAATATTCGCTCCGACCGACCCTGGACAGAAGTTCGTTATGTGCAAGTAAGGCCGTCCGGATGATTTGCCCTCGCCGCCAGTCGAGCTTCGCGGCTACCCAAGAATACTGCAGCTCACATCCTGGTAAGCTTTGAACCCTTTGTCGAAGGTGACCAACTCACACGACGCAGTTCGGGCGAATGCCGCCAAATACGCGTCGTTTCAAACTTTAGGAGAGAACGAATCCCTTCGCGTATATTGTCGCCATGACGCCTCCAGTTCCGCCGGCTCCTCAGAGAATGCAACCCGGGGATCGATGACAAGCGCGTCGTAAAGTCGCCAAGCATCCGCAAGCGACACTGCTTCGTCGCCGAAAACCTTGGGATTCGATGCCAGCCTAAGAAATCCTTGCTGAGTAAGTCTACAAAAAGAACACGCCTGCTCTGGCACGGTCTCGAATCAATTTTTGGCGGCCACATGATGGACATGTTGGCTGAATCCCAAGGCCAGCCAAAGATTGACGTCAGGCAGAAACATCATCTTCGTCCAGAATCTCGGCGACCCGTTCAGCGGTTAATTTCAAGCTACCGGGGCGCTTGGACGGCACGAGCGGCAAATTAACCCGGCGCTTCGGTTCGGCCAGTGACGAACTCGGCGTAGCCGGACAGGAGATGGTTACCTGCATGCCTTCTGGCAAGGTCTGGCCGCCTTCCAAAACGACCACGCCGTCATGCACTCGACCATGAATTAACATACCGGCATTTTCGTCCGACGGATGCCAGGAATCAAGCCCGAAGCCAGGGTGGTGGCCACGCAAAATCCGCGGCAAATTGCCGTGCCGTGCGACAGCAAATGTGTCCCGCCTTGGCAGGTTTTATGTCTGAATTGACAGGATTCGCGTCCCACGCCGCTCTTGGGGTTTAAACATCGAGATTGCGAGCTTCGAGGGCGTGTTTTTCGATGAACTCGCGGCGGGGTTCGACTTTGTCGCCCATCAGCACTCGGAAGAGCTCGTCGGCCGAACCGGCGTCGTTCATGCTGACTTTCAAAAGGGTGCGGTTCGCCGGGTCGAGCGTTGTTTCGCGCAGCTCCTCGGCGTTCATTTCGCCCAAACCTTTGAAGCGGGTCACATGCAAGCCCCGCTCGCCCGCGGCTCGGATCGCCGGCAAGAGCCCGCGGAGATCGTCGAGGCCGGTGGCATGTTCGCCGCGGCGAAGCACGAAGCGGGGCTCCTCGACTCCGGTGCGCTCCTGCGGAATCAGATCGGAGATCGAGAAACCGAGCTTGGCCAGTTCGGCCAACATCGAATTCACGGTGCGCACTTCATGCAGATCGACGACGCGAAGCTGTGAACTTTGAGATTCACCGGCCCCCTCGCCCGCGGGCGCCGCGCCGTTGGCCAGCGGGGGCGATGTCGGTTTTTGCACGGGCGCTACCGGACCGCCGGCGGGCGGAGATTTACCGTCCGCGGGCTCGTCGCTCACTTTCAGCTCGCCACCGGCCGCGACTTCTTGCGCGGAGACGAACTTATTCAGTTCGTCGGCCGTGGAAAACCAATGTTCCTGGGTTCCTAGAAACACGTGATAGATCGGCAACTTGCCGCTCACCGGATCTTGCCGCAGGGCATGGGTCCGCAGGCTCACGCCGCGGCGCTCGAGCGCCGTGAGCGAATCCTCCATCGAAGCCAGGGTGCGGGCGAGCCGCTTCATGTCCTCGCCCTCGATCCGGCGACCATCGCCGGGCTCGAAAGTCGCGTCGCCCAGGCCGTGTTCCAAGAGCTGGTTCTTCATCTCCTCCTCGGTTTGCACATAGTAGGTCTTACGCTTTGTTTTCACGCGAAACAGCGGCGGCTGGGCGACATACACATGGCCTCCGCTCACCAGATCGTACATCTGCCGATAGAAGAAGGTGAGCAGCAAGGTGCGAATATGCGAGCCATCGACATCGGCGTCGGTCATGATCACGATCTTGCCGTAGCGGCGCTTGCTCAAGTCGGTGTCCTCGCCGATTCCGGAGCCGATGGCCGAGATCATGCTGCGGACTTCCTCGTTGGCCAGCACTTTGTCCTCGCGCAATTTGTAGGCGTTGATGATCTTGCCGCGCAAGGGCAAGATCGCTTGATATTCGCGCAGCCGGCCGCCCTCGGCGCTACCACCGGCCGAATCACCCTCGACCAGATAGAGCTCGCACTTCTCGACATCGCGACTGCTGCAATCGCGCGAGCTTGCCCGGCAAGCCATGGCCCGCGAGCGCGCCCTTCCGCTCGCGCAATAGGGCCCGTGCCTTGCGGGCCGCTTCCCGCGCTTCGGCGGCGAGCATCGCCTTTTGCACGATCGCCTTGGCCGAGCGGGGGTTTTGTTCGAGATAGTTGGTCAGATACTCGCCGACCACCGAGTTGACGATACCCTCGACTTCGCCGTTGTTGAGCTTGCCCTTGGTTTGAGCCTGAAACTTTGGCTCGGGCACGCGCACCGACACGATCGCCGTGAGCCCCTCGCGAAAGTCCTCGCCGGTGGGCGCCAGGTCCTTGAACGAATTATGCGCCTTGCCATAGGTCGAGAGGGCCCGAGTGAGAGCCGAGCGAAAGCCCGAGAGATGGGTTCCGCCGTCGACCGTGTTGATGTTGTTGACGAACGAATGCTCGTTGGCGGTGAACTCGCCGGTGTATTGCACCGCGACTTCGATGCCCACGTTGTCTTGTTCTTTTTGCAGATAGATCACGTCGGCGTGGAGCGGTTCGCTGGCGCGATTCAAATGTTCGACGAACTGCACGAGCCCGCGATCGTATCGAAAGGTCTCGCCCTGGCCGGAGCGCTCGTCGAGAAAGGAAATTTTGACGCCCTTGTTCAAAAAGGCGAGCTCCTGCAAGCGGCGGTGCAGCGTGTTGTAGTCGAACTTCAGCGCGCCGAACATCTGATGGTCGGGCTTGAAGGTGGTCTTCGTGCCGGTGCGATCGGTCTTGCCCATTCGCCGCACCGGGCCGGTGGGCACGCCGCGCTCGTATTCTTGCTGATACACATGGCCATCGCGGCGGACTTCGACTTCGCACCATTCGGAAAGAAAGTTCACCGCCTTCACGCCGATGCCGTGCAACCCGCCCGAGGTCTTGTAAACCTGCTTGTCGAACTTGCCGCCCACCTTGAGCTTCGTCATCACGGCTTCGAGCGTCGAGATGCCCAGGTCCGGATGCACTTCCACCGGAATACCGCGGCCATCGTCGGTCACGGCGATCGAGCCGTCGGCGTTGACGACGACGCTGATATCATGGGCATGGCCGGCCATGGCCTCGTCGATCGAGTTGTCGACCGTTTCGTAAACCAAGTGGTGCAGGCCGGCGGACTCGGTGTTGCCGATATACATGCCCGACCGCTGCCGCACATGCTCGAGATCGGTGAGCACGCGAATCTGACTGGCGCCGTATTCGCCTTGAACCTTGGGGGTGACGAAGTCTTGAATGCCTTCGTCGGGAGGCCGGGGCGCGTCGTCGGGGGTTTGCTGATCGTCTGCCATGGGAGCAAAGTACCTGGAGGTTTGGATCGTAGCGAATGGGGAGCAAGCGGCGTCGGTGAGCGGACTCAGTCGAGCGGGCCGACGCGAACTTTCAAATCGCGAATGTCTTCATCTGGCTGCAAGCTCCGCAGGCGAGCCAGGATCGCTTGCTTCTGAAAACCAAGTTCTTGGGCCAAGGTCGAGTTGGCGACCAACACATCGAGCACGCCGCGGCGCGATTGTCCCACTCGCGAATGCCGGGCCAGCGCCGCTCCGGCGGCCTCGCGCCATGCTTCGGCGGTGATTCCCGCCGCGATCACCCGCGCGTATCCGCGGCGCGCCATGAGCTCCGACAGTATGTTGCCGATCGGTTTGGGTTTGCCGGTCATGGGGTCCGTTCGTCTCGCTTCCTTGACTTGCGACGATGAGGAAAAAAGCGGCAGCCGCGATTTACTGGTCTCGCGCCAGCGGCATGATGACATATCCATAGCCATCTTCGGTGCGACACACGGCGGCGCTTTCTGCGTCCTTGATTTCGAACGTCATCGACGAGTCCGCGTCGATCACCTTGAGGAAATCTTGCAGATAACGCGGATCGAGCATGATCGATATCGTTGGCCCTTCATAGGCCAAGGGCAGTTCGACGCGCGACTGGCCGATCTGAGCCGCCCGGCCGCTGAGCCGCGCCTGCCCCGACTCGAAGGTGAAGTCCACGCCGCGGCTCTCCTCGCTGGTGACGATCGCCGCTTGACGCACGGCGGCCAAGAGCGGCCCGACCGTGATCTCGATGCGCGTCGAACCCTCGCGCTGCGGAAACACATCGCGCCAGCGGGGAAAACGCCCTTCGACCAGCCGGGTGAAGATCGTGGCCCGGGGACTCTCGACGATCAGTTCGTTCGCCCGAGCCGCGATTCGCACCTCGGCGTCGCCATCGGTGAGCGCGCGTTCGATCAGTTGCATCGAGCGCGAGGGCACGATCGTGGTCATGTCGCCGCTGAGGTGACCGCCCACGGAGCGGGCCGGGATCTCCATCTTGGCCAGCCGACGTCCGTCGGTGCCCACGCCCGTGATCTTGTCCTCGGCGAATTCGAGCAGAACTCCGCCGAGCGCATAGCGGCTGCTTTCATTGTCGGTGGCGAAGATCGTGCGGCGAATGAGTTCGCGGAGCAGTCGGGCGGGCAGCTTCGTGGAACTTGGTTTCGGTAAAGGCGGCGATCGGCGGAAACTCGGCGGGATCCTCGGCCGCGAGGCGAAACTCGCTTCGCTGACCGCGCACGATCGTGCCTTGGCCATCGGATTCGAGCCGCAATTGCTCGTCGCCGCTTTCGCGAAGAATGTCGCCGAAGCGTTTGATCGGCAGGATCACCGCGCCAGGCGTTTCGACTTCGACGGCCGGCACTTGGATTCGCACCCCGATTTCAAGATCGGTGGCCAACAGAATCGCGCCGGCGTCGCCGACCTCGAGCTTCACATTTTGCAGGATCGGCTTGGGGCTGCGATTGGGGGCCACCGAGGCGGCCGTTTGGAAGGCGGCGAGCAGGCGTTCGCGGTTGCATGTGATCTTCATCGTGAGAGCAATCCCTTTCGTTCGGAAAGCCCTCGCGGCGGCTAACGGGGAAGCGGCGCCGGCGAGAGCTGCATTTGGTCAACAACTCGATGGTCTTGGGTTCTTCTGTTCTTAAATAAGATTTTTAGTAGTGGTAGAAGAGGCGGCTCGCGAGAGGTCGGCGGCCGCCGCGCGCGGCGAGCTAACCCTGACGTGGGCAGGGGTTTGACATCGCTCGCCGACATCGCGCCTGGCGTGGATATCGTGTCGGCGGCGCGTCGATGGGCTGTCGCGCGAGCGTCGATGCTTGATCGACCGGCGAGTGGCGACGCCCCTGGGTGTTGATAGCGGTTCGAATCATGAACTTTTCGCGACAGTCATTAACAAGTTTTACACGGCAGCCATGAACCCCCGGCCGCTGCCCCGCCCCCGCCCGGAAATATGCCGGCCCGAGGCGCGTGGGCATTCGATCCGAGGGCTTTCAATCCGACGTTAGTCGTCGCTTGAGATCCGTCATGGCCGCCCGCACCGTGGCGTCGCGCTGGGCAAGTTTTTCAGTCCGACGGCAGGAGTGCAGGACGGTCGAATGATCGCGTCCGCCAAAATATGCCCCAATCTGTTCGAGGCTCTTATCGGTCATTTCACGAATCAGCACGAACGCCACCCCGCGGGCCAGCACCAGCGCTTGGCGCCGGGCCGGACTCTTCAAGTCGGCCAGGGTGAGGCGAAAATATTTGGCCACTTGCATCGCCACGGCTCGCGGAGTGGGAGCCGCCGCCGGCGCGGATTGATTGAGCAGCGATTGCACGGCCCGCGCATCGATCGACGGCGCGTCGTCGTGGACGACGATCGTCGGATCGCCATCGGTCGAACGCGCATGCCTCGAGCCGACGTCGCCTCGCGCGGGCGCTTCGCGACCCAGGGGCGAACCCGGCGCCAGCGAGGCGTCGAGCTCCGAGAGCGCCTGGGCCAGGGCCGAAGCGCTCGAGGCGATGCCATCGGCCAACATGTGAGCCGCTTCGCGCGAGATCGGCAGCCGCATCGCCACGATCAGCGATTCGACGATCGCCCGCCGCGCCGCCGCGCCCGGCAACGCCAGTGGCGCCGCCAAACCGGCCGACAACCGGCTCACGAGGCTCGGCGCCAGGCCGGCGATGTTTCCGGGCGGAGTGCGGGAGGTCACGATGGCAAGACCGCCGGAGAGATCCAGACAATCGAGAATGCGGCAGAGCTCATGCTGTGCCGCGCGGCGGCCGGCGAGCGGCGCGAGATCGTCGAGCACGAACAAGCTCGCGCCGCGGCACTGCTCGCGCCACGACAATTGGTCATGAATATCGGTCGCGGCCGCGACCTGTTCCACGAACTGCCGCCCGCCCAAGAGCACGACACTCTCGCCCTTGCGATGCTGGCGCCACCACTGGGCCAGCCCCACGACCAGATGGCTCTTGCCGGCGGCGGCCGGGCCATGAAGCACCAGCGGGCTGTGCATCGTCGACTGCCGACCGAGCACTTCGTCAAGCGCCACTTGGGTCAAGCGGTTTTCCGGTCCGGCGAAAAACGGGGCGCGGCGCCGCGAATCGGCCTTGGCGCCGATGCGCTCGGAGCCGGCCAGCGGACCGGCAAGTGGAATAGCGACTACCGTGTTGGTCACGACGGAATCGGCCTTTGGAATGCTATCGTTCATGGCTGCTGGCGGCGCGAGCGATTGCCGGCGCCAAATACAAGTCGCCGAACGTCTCGGCGCGGAGTCGACCGCTCGAACCGCGCTGTCAATATATCAGTTCCGGCGGCGGCGAGCGAGCGGCGCGAGACGATTTGCCCGGCGAAAAAAGCCCGATTCGTGGCACGCGGGCGAGCCCGCCCGGCGGCGGCGCCGCCGGCGATTCCAGCGGCTTGCTCCGCCGCGGGGCGATCGGGGAGGCGCCCCCCGAAACCGGACTGGACATTGGCGGGGGTTTGCACTAATTTCCGCCCCTCATCTCGGCGGGAGTCGCCGATGGCAATCCGGCGCCGGAAACCAGCGGCGCTGCTGACGGCGAATCGCGACAAGTCCCTGTCGTTCTGACATTTATTCGATTTTTCGGGAGCTGTGATGGCTGCAGGCGCTATAGCTGCCTCCGCTCGACGACCGTTCGCGCGTCTTCAAGACCTCGTGTTTCCAGTGGCCATGATCGCCAGCGTGCTGGTGATTCTGGTGCCGCTGCCCACGCCGGTCATGGACGTGCTTTTGGCGTGCAACGTTAGTTTGTCGGTCATCGTGCTCTTGACCACGATCTATGTGCGCACGCCGCTCGAGTTCAGCATTTTTCCCTCGCTCCTTTTGGCCACCACCCTCGGGCGGCTGGTGCTCAACGTGGCCACGACCCGGCTGATTCTCACCCACGCCGAGCGGCAAGGCATGCTCGCGGCCGGAGGCGTGGTGCGAAGCTTCGGCGAATTCGTCGCGGGCGATAAGATCGTCGTCGGAATCATCATCTTCGTCATCATCGTCGTGATCCAGTTCGTGGTGATCACCAAGGGCGCCACGCGCATCAGCGAAGTCGCCGCGCGGTTTGCCTTGGACGGCATGCCGGGCCGGCAGATGGCGGTCGACGCCGATCTCAACGCCGGCATCATCGACGAGCGCGAAGCCCAACGCCGCCGAACCGAAATCTCGCAGCAGGCCGACTTCTTCGGCGCCATGGACGGCGCCAGCAAGTTCGTCCGCGGCGACGCGATCGCCGGCATCATCATCACGCTCATCAACATCATCGGCGGACTCGTGATCGGCGTGGTCGACGCCGGAATGGACATCGGCCAGGCCGCGGCGCTCTTCACCAAGCTCACCATCGGCGATGGCCTCGTGAGCCAGGTGCCCGCTTTTCTGATCTCGCTCGCGGCCGGTTTGCTGGTGACCCGCAGCAGCGGCGACACGAATCTGCCGGCGCAAGTGGTCAACCAACTGTTTTCGCGTCCGCGCACGTTGGCCGTGACCGGCGGCTTTCTCGGAATTCTCATCTTCACGAGTCTGCCGAAGACTCCGCTGCTCACGATCGCCGGCGGCTGCGTCGCGCTCTCCGTGATGCTCACGCGGCGCGAAGCCGCGGCCACGACGCAAGCGGCGGCCAAATCCAAGGTCGAAACCAAGAAAGCGCCCGACGAACGCATCGAGGACTATCTGGCGGTTGACCCGATGGAAGTCGAGATCGGGGTGGGCCTGATTCGCCTGGCCGATCCGAAGCGCGGTGGCGATCTGCTCGAACGGGTACAGCGCGTGCGACAAAATATCGCCAGCGACATGGGGCTCATCATGCCCAAGGTGCGCATTCGCGACAATATGCGGCTCGAGCAAACCCAGTACCGCATCAAGATCGCCGACATGGTCGTGGCCGAAGGCGTGGTGCATCCGAACTTGCTCTTGGCCATGGAATCGAGCGCCACGACCGGCCGCGTCAAGGGCATCGCCACGCGCGAGCCGGCCTTCAACACGCCGGCCGTGTGGATCGAGCCCGGTGTGCGCGATCAGGCGGAGCTTTTCGGTTACACGGTGGTCGAGCCGGCAAGCGTGTTGGCGACGCATCTGACGGAAGTCGTGCGACGCCACGCCGACGAAATCCTCACGCGCGACGCCACCAAGCATCTGATCGACGAGATCAAGAAGTCGTCGCCCGCCGTGGTCGATGAACTGATTCCGAGCCAGATGAAACTGGTGGAAGTGCAACAGATTCTGCAAAACCTGCTCCGCGAGCAAGTATCGATTCGGCAACTCGCCCCGATCTTGGAAACGCTCGGCGAATATGCCCCGCGCACGAAAGATCCGGTGCTGCTCACGGAATACGTTCGCCATCGGCTGGCCCGCGCGATCTGCACCCGCTATCGCGGCAAGGACAATCGCTTGCATGTGGTCACGCTCGATCCGGCGCTCGAGGATCGCATTCGGGCGGGCCTGGAACACAACGAGCGCGGCCTGTTCGTGCGCATGTCGCCGCCCGCGATCGAGGCCACGTGCAGGTTGATCGCCGCCGACGCGGAAAAACTCTCGAACGCCGGACGGCCGGGCATCGTGCTCGTGAGCCCGCAAATTCGTCCGGGCCTCAAGCAAATGACGAGCTCGCAACTGCCGCGGCTGGTGGTGCTGAGCTACAACGAAGTGACGCGCGACACACGGATCGAAGCGGTGGCGGTGGTGTCGGACGTGAAATGAACCGCCGAAGGATTTGCCCTTAGCACGATTGCATTTCAGCGACTATTCGATGTGAAAGCTGCTCGATGGATATAAGAACTTTTCGTGCCCGATCGTTGCCGGAAGCGCTTGCGCTGGTGCGCCGCGAGCTGGGTAGCGAAGCCTCGGTGCTCCGCACTCGCGAGGTGCGCGATGGCTTGCGAGGCTGGCTCGGCGGCGCGAGGCTGATCGAAGTCACGGCTTCGAACGTGATCGAGGCGCCCAGTCGATTGCGCCGCTCGACCCCGCCCGCGCCCCGGCGCGGCCAGTCGATCGGGTCGGCTTCGAGCGCGGCGTCGGCGATGGAAGCGTTGCCGCGCGAAGCATGTCCGACCGAAGCGCCCTCGATCCCGTGGCCGCGTATCAAACCGCTTCCGGGAGCGGGCTCGCCGAGCCCACGATGCCGCCGCGGCGCGCCGCTTCCTTGGCCGCGCCGCGCGCTCATTTCGTGCCCACGGCCGAGGATAGCGACTCGGGGCTCGACCTTGCCGGCCCCGAGCCGGCGGTGCTCACTCGCCGCATGCAATCGCAACTCACCGATCTGCAAACGATGGTGACGGACCTGTGCCGTCGGGGATCGAGCTCGGCCAGCGATCTTTCGGAGAGCTTGTACCGTGTCTACGCCGAGCTCCTCGACGCCGACATGGCCGAGAGCGCGGCTCGCGAACTGATCGACCGGCTGCGCACCGCGAGCGACCTTGCCGACCGCGACGACATCGCCGCGCTCAGGCATCGTGTCGCCGGGCTTGTGGCGGCCGAGATCCCGATCGCGGGAACCATTCGGTTGACCGAAGGCCGGCGGCGGCTGGTGGCGCTGGTCGGCCCGACCGGAGTCGGCAAGACGACCACCATCGCCAAGCTCGCCGCGCACTATCGCTTGCGGCAAAAGCGGCGCGTCGGACTGATCACGGTCGACACCTATCGCATCGCCGCCGTGGAACAACTTGGCGCCTATGCCGGCATCATGGACCTGCCGATGGAAGTGGTCTCGACGCCCGCCGAAATGCGCGACGCGGTGGCGAGGCTCGCCTCGATGGACCTCATTTTGCTCGACACCGCCGGACGCAGCGCGCGCGATGATCGCCAGATCGACGAACTGCGCGCGATGCTCGCCGAAGCGCGGCCCGACGAAGTGCATTTGGTGCTTAGCAGCACTGCCAATATCGCGAGTCAAAAACAAACCGCCGAGAGCTTTGTCGCCGCGGGCGCCACGGCCTTGGTGCTCACGAAGCTCGACGAAGCCAAGAGCCTCGGCGCGCTGCTGCCGCTGGTGCGCACCAGCGGGTTGCCGATCAGTTATGTGACCGTGGGCCAAAATGTGCCCGATGATATCGCCGCCGCCGACTCGGGCGCCTTGGCCCGGCGAATGGTGGGTATCGAATGACGCTCCGCGCGGGAGCGCGCCGGTTGGCGACGCGGCGGGCGGGAGATCGCGGGAGATCGAGGGCCGAGATTCATGACGACCGAGACGCATAAATCAACATCACCACGACCTCGGTCCGGCTTCTGGAAGTCGGACCAAGGGCGCCCCTTCCAACGAATGCGCGGATAGCCGTATGGCACACGATCAAGCAGACGAACTCCGAGCGCTCGCGCGCGGATTCATGCGCCGGCGGCCACCGGCCGGCCGGCGCCGCGGATCATTGCGGTCAGTGGTGGCAAGGGCGGCGTCGGCGCTTCGACCATTGCATTCAACCTCGCCGTGGCGCTGGCGCGCCTGGGCAATCGCGCGGTGTGGGTTGATAGCGATCTCGATCGCGGCGGCATGGGCCCTTGGCGTCGCGGCAGCGAACGCGGCTCGCTGGCCGATGTGCTCGCCGGCCGACTTTCGATTCATGAAGCGCTCGATGGCGGACCAGCCGGTATTCAAATGCTGGGCGGCGCTTGGGCCCCCGGTGAATTTCCCGACTCCTCGCCCGCCGCGCAAACCCGCTTTCTCGGGGAACTGCAACATTTGGGCCTGCATGCCGACGTGGTGGTGCTCGACCTGGGCAGCGCCGCAATGCGTTCGTGCGCCGCTTTTGGCAGGCGTCCGATCTGGTGCTGCTCGTGGCCGCGGCCGACGCCGAGGCGGTGATGGAATCCTATGCCGCGATCAAAATGCTCTTGGCCGGCGCCACCGAGGCGACCGTGAGCGTGGCGATCAACGGCGCCACTGGGTCGGAAGCAACCGATGCCCATGCTCGCATCGCGGGCGCGTGCCGCAAGTTCTTGGGGCTCGCGCTCTCGGAGCCGTTGTGCCTCGAGGCCGACCCCGCGATCAAGGCCGCCACGAGCGCCGGCCGCTCGTTTCTCTGGCCCACGACCGGCGGCGCGAGCGCCGAACAACTCGAACGTTGGGCCGACGCGATGTGGACCCGGCTCCGCGGCTCGAGACCCCGCTCCGGACGGCAAGCCGCGTGAAACCTTGCTTCGAGGCGCCTTGCGTTGCCTCGCGGAGCGGACTGGCGTCGCGAAAACGAACACGGGAACACTTTCAAGAACAACGAACTTCCAAACAAACAGAACCGCGCGGAGTACTCGAAAAGATTGATTCAACCCCGAGCAGCCCTTTGGTCGATAAGACAGGACGCCCCCGCTCGATAGCCGAGCGGCGGAGTTTGCCGGTTAACTCGACTTTGTGGCTGCGAGGATCGCCCCGGTGGCGCGTGACTATGCTGGCGTGTTGGGCCTGGTCGCCTTCGCAATCGCGATCGCGCGAGGCATGATTCGTTCGGCGGGCGTCGACGCCACGCTTGGGCAAGCCTCGCTGATGTTGTTTGCCTTCGCGCTTGCCGGCTATGTCGTCGGCGCGATGGCGGACCGCATCGTCGAGGAGTCGGTGCGCGGCGGCGCGGCTGCACAAGCCGTGGCCCGGCAAGCGGAAAATCGAAAGGCCGCCGAAGCCGTCACGAAGACATGATCGGCCGGCCCGAGCCAAACCGACGCTCGCTTGGCGACGTCGCTTGGCGCAAAAGTAGAGATGGATCTCGACTAGCGGCAACAACCGCGAACGATTCACGGAGGAATGAATGGCGACATCGACTCTGGCAGCCGACGAGGTCACTCAGATCTGGCACGCGTTCAAGGCTAATCCCGACAGCCAGGAACTGCGCAATCGGCTGGTGGAAATGTATCTCCCGCTCGTCAAATACAACGGCGAGCGCATCTGGAGCCGATTGCCCGAGGGCGTCGAACTCGACGATTTGGTGTCGGCCGGCGTGTTCGGCCTGATGGACGCCATCGACGCGTTTGACCTCTCGCGCGGCGTGAAGTTCGAAACCTACTGCGTGCCCCGCATCCGCGGCGCCATGCTCGACGAGCTTCGCACCATGGACTGGGTGCCCCGCCTGGTGCGCTCCAAAGCCAGCAAGCTCAACGAAGCGGTAAAAACGCTCGAAGCCAAAACCGGCCGGGCGCCCACCGAAGGCGAGCTCTCGGAGCACATGGGCATCTCGGTGGCCGAGCTCGAGAAGATGGTCATCGAGGCCAACGCCGTCAACCTGATCAGCCTCAACAAGAAATGGTACGAGACCGACAGCTACAAGGATGTGCGCGAGATCGATATCCTGGAAGATAAAAAGGGCGAGGACCCGACCCGACGGATTCAGAAAAACGACCTGATGCGCCTCGTGACCAAGGGCCTCAATCGCAACGAGCGGCTGATCATCATTCTCTACTACTACGAAGAGCTGACGATGAAAGAGATCGGCGCCACGCTCGACCTGAGTGAAAGCCGCGTGAGCCAGATGCACAGCTCGATCGTGCAGCGCTTGCAGTGCCAACTCGGCCGCCGCCGCCCGGAATTCGGCGGCTGAGCGGCTGCCGGGCTCGCGCACCACGGCGGACCGGCCGGGAACCCCGCGGCGGCGAATCGGCGCCCGCGGCGAATCTCGATGTTCATCGCCCGAGACGCCCAAATCGTCGGCTGTTCCGCTTGTAAGCGCGGGCCGCGGTCACGACGCGTTGTGCTCTGGGCGGATCGCGGAATCCCTCGCTGACAGCCTGTTGAAAAATGCCATCGTGGCATTTTTCAACCTCGCCAAGCGCCGAGCAAAGCTCGTCGCGGCTCGCAAAATAACGACTTAGGTCGTTATTTTGGCGCCGCATCCATGCGGCGGAGCAGCCTGTTGAATATTTCAACAGGCTGCTGACGCGTCGGGCTACGGCCGAATGCCATCCGCATCGCAACCCGAAGCGTCAGTGAGAGCACACGCTGCCCAAAACGCGATTTTTCGTCGAACAATGCCCTTGGCAGCGGAAGAGCCGAATCGTCGGATTTGCCGTGCCAAACGCGCCAAGTCGGCCCTGGGCTCGCCGCGAAATGCGCGAAACGGCCGGGGCTTGCGAGGCCCGAGCTTCGGACTATAATTCAAGGCTTCGATCCAAGGGATCGCTCGGCGGATGCTTCGTTTTTCCAAGCGAGTTTCCGGCGATCGCGCTTGAGGCTCGAATCCGGGGGTGTAGCTCAGTCGGTTAGAGCGCTAGCCTGTCACGCTAGAGGTCAGGGGTTCGAGTCCCCCCACCCTCGCTTTTGTTAAGTCCTGCCGAAATCAAGCGTTAGATTACCTGCCGATGGTCGGCAGTGCGGCCTAAAGTCCCGAAGCCAAATCAGTAGTCTACTGATTTGAGTCCTCTGGAGGGTTCGCACATGCCTCGACTCACAAGTTCATTTCCACGCTACCGGCTCCATAAGGCCTCTGGTCAAGCTGTCGTTCGTTTGAACGGCAACGAGGTCTATCTAGGCGTCCACGGCACTCGCACAAGCAAGCGCGAGTACGATAGGCTCATCGCCGAATGGCTCGCGGGCGGCCGGCGCCTGCCGTCCCCACAGTCCGAGATTGGCGATCTGACGATCGTCGAGGTTCTCGCCCGGTTTTTTCGTCATGCCAAAGTCCATTATCGAAAAAATGGACAGGTGACCCACGAGGTCGATAACATCAAATTCGCCTCAGTCCCGCTCAAGCGTCTCTATGGCCACACGCGCCTTTCGGACTTCGGGCCGATTGCCCTTAAGGCCGTTCAAAAACAAATGATTGACGATGGGCTCTGCCGGACACAAGTCAATTCGCGGATCGGCCGCATAAAGCGCATTTTTCGTTGGGCAGTTTCCGAGCAGCTTTGTCCGCCGAGCGTAATCCAGGGGCTCGAAACGGTCGCTGGCCTCCAGCGAGGGCGCACAGAGGCTCGCGAGTCCAAACCTGTTATGTCGGCCCCCGATAACCTGCTCGACGAAATTGCCCGCTTCCTTCCGTCTGTCGTTGCTGACATGGCACGATTCCAGCGACTTGCGGGATGTCGGCCCGGCGAAGTTTGCAATCTTCGGCCCTGCGACGTCGACCGTTCGGCTTCCGTGTGGAAATTCCGTCCCGCATCTCATAAGACTGAGCATCACGGTCAAGAGCGTGTGATCTTCATCGGCCCCAGAGCGCAGGCGATCTTGCTTCCTTATTTGCTTCGCGCCGACGACGCTTTTTGCTTCACCCCTGCGGATAGCGAGCGACGTCGTAAGCAGCAGCTCCGCGACAATCGCAAAACGAAAGTTCAGCCATCTCAGATTGACCGCCGTAAGGCGGCGCCGCTCCGCCGCCCTACTGGCCAGTACAGCAAAGATTCCTATGCCAGGGCTCTACGTCGTGCATGCGACGCGGCCTATCCAGTTCCAGACGGGGTCGATCACGCAGCGGCACGCGATTGGCGCGATTCGCATCGTTGGGCGCCGAACCAACTGCGCCATGCCGCGGCGACGGAGATTAGGAAGACATTCGGCCTGGAGGCCGCCCAAGTCGTCCTGGGGCACAGCAAAGCCGACGTCACGCAGATTTATGCTGAGCGCAATAGCGCGCTCGCGTGCCAGGTTATGGAAAGAATCGGTTGAATCACCTCCCTGACGCCGGAGCACATCATCCGGTGGCCGCAAGTATTCTTGGAGAAATAGATATGGCGCATCATCATTCCCACAAGCCGGCGCGCGATAACGTCGATCCCGCGGAGCGCCTAAGAACTTACATTGCCTGCGAGCTACCCCAGGTAGCCAATAACGCCGACGCGATCATCGCGGCCGGGCCCTACGTTGACGAAATATTCCTTGGCGCTTCGAGCCTTCATGCCGCATCGAGTTGTGCTTGGAGGCTGCTTGTCTCTTTCGGTTTTCTCAGAGACAAATGCGAAGAACTCAATAACGACGAGACCTTTTTGGACTCTGATTTTGATATCGAAAAATACATGGAAGAGCGCCGTCACCACGGAGGGCTTTCCAGTCGTATACAAAACGTCACCAATGGTATTCGAGGCGTGTTAACGAAGGTCGCCGTTCTACGGCACATTATGGGATTCGCGGATGAAGAGTTCGCAGCCGCCTCGGATGGCGTCGCCGAGTGGCAAAGTTGCGTGGGTTCGAGCGCGCACGGACTTGTTCTTTCCATCAGTGGGGCATTCATCAGCGACGTTTCAAACTTCGTCGAGTGTTATTCTAACGAAGATTGCTGTACCGGGCCGAAAATTTACCACTTTGAAAACGAACCCGAACGTGTGCTCGGGATCCTTCCAGAGTTGATCGAAACGATTTACTTAGATATGACGCTTCCTATCAAGGACGACGCCAACCGCATTAAGGCGATGCTTGAACGAGAACTATTGACAGCTATCTTTCGTCGCAGGACAACCGGCCATAAGAATGCTTTTGACCAAGCCGCAGGTCCGTGGGATTTCCAAGGACATGCCATGCCCACGCCATCACTTTTCACGTCCACTAACGAGGATGACGAAGAAGACAAACCGAGTGGCTCGGCAAGCGCGAACGAAGACCGTGACTCCTGGATTTACGAAAAGCTCTCCGAGGGCATGCCATACAAGGAAGTTCTGATGCTCCTTCCCTCGAAAGACGAGTCGTGGGAGCCGATCACGACGCACGCCGGCCTGCGGTTCGCCGCGGATGGACATGCACGGCGGACCGAACTTCCCAAAATCCGACGACGCTCCTGACGAAAGGAAAGCGCTCGCAAGCCTTTCCTTTGCTTTCTTGTTAGCCGCCCCACGAAACGCACAATTTCCACAGTGACGCGAATTCGCTCTTTCACTGTGGAGTATTGCCGTGGTCGACAAGAACACCGAAAACCTTATCTCGCCCTCTGAAGCCGCGAAATCTCTTCCCCATCGCCGAATGGGGCGCCCGGTTAACACAAGCTGCATCTACCGCTGGATGTCGTCGGGTTGCCGCGGCGTGAAGCTTGAGTTCATACAGGTCGGCGGCTCGCGATTCACCAGTCGCGAGGCCTTGGACCGATTCTTTGCGGCGCTCACCGCGCAAGCCAACGGCACGCAGCTCCCCGCCCAGCCGACCGCCAGCACACAGCGGTCCATCGCTGCGGCGGAAGCCGAGCTAGCCGCGATGGGGTTGTAATCCGGCTTTTTACTCGTGCCGCCACCACCAAACCGATGGAGCGATATCATGCGTGATCGACGTCTAGCTTTCGCGAACAAAATGCGACGCGTGCTGCGCACGCCTTTTCCGGACACGCTCTTGAATCGCGGCATCGGCATGCTGGAGAGCGATGGCGTTGCCGACCTGATCGACGCCGACGAACGCGCCGACCTGATCGAATCGGCTCGTGTTCGGCTGGCCGGCCAGGATGAGACGGCGGAGCCCTACGACGTGCTGGTGCTTCGGCTCTATATGCTCGCGGAGCGCCTTCGCGATCAGTCACTTGGTCGGGAGCGCTCCATTGCGCAGCGTGTCGCGCAAGGCAGTCGCAAGGTGATCTATTACCGCCTCGTGATCGCGGCCTGCAAGTTCATCCGCCGCGTTCTATTGCTTGCTGGCCATGAGTCGTGGGACATCATCGACATTCAGGAAGAGTTCGAGCAGCGCCGCCACATCCTGAAATACGAGCTTGAAGAGGATGGCGCCAATCTTTCGCGGCTGCGCCGAACAGGATCGACGCTCGGCTTCAAGGCAGCGTTCGCCGGCGATGCCGATGATGACGGCTTCGATGGATGGATCGCGCCGGAGGATCGCCCAACCTTTTAATTACGCTTGATTCGGGCCGCAACGGCCCGACGACAAACAGGATGCCAGGCAAGCCGACGCCGCGATGTTGGCGCAAGCGAAGAGGCCACGAACCCTAGTCCCTGGCCTGTTCATAGAATTGAATCGCGTGGATGGATTCTACTAAGGCTAATCGCAAAAATCGACTCTCGGGAAGCAAGTCAAAGGCGGTTCTCGCATCGATCTATCGATGGATCGGCGTGGCCATCCCGTTCGTTCTGGCGGGTGATCGTCAGGGCGGCCGATCGATCATGTCGCCGATCCTTTTTTGCGCAGCGCGAAGGCGGTCATGCGCGGCCTGTGGTCTGGCTGCCGACGTTCTCCAACACGAACTGGCAGAGACCTTAGGGGCAACGGCGTGATGATTTCAAGCGATCAGGGCGACGCGACCACGCCGCTCTCCATAGCGATGAAATATCGCAATGCCGGTTTGGCGGTGATCCCGATCCTCCCGGACGGCAGCAAGGCGCCACCGTTCAAATGGAAGCAGTTTCAATCGCAAATTGCCGACGAACCGACCGTCCGAAAATGGTACGACCGCGACACGCTCGGCGTCGGAATAATCTGCGGTGCGGTCTCCGGCAACCTTGAGGTGATCGACATCGACGAGGCCACGCTCTTCATGCCGTTCCGCACCGAAGTCGAGCGCCTCGTTCCAGGCCTGATAAGCCGGCTGCCGATTCACCAGACCGGTGGCGGCAATTATCAGGTTTTCTACCGATGCGACGAGGTCGAAGGGAATCAAAAACTGGCGATCCGGCGTTGGATTAACGACGAAGGCCGACCACGCCAAAAGGCACTTTTCGAGACACGTGGAGAAGGTGGTTACGTTGTGGCGCCAGGCTCTCCAGCGGCGTGCCACAAACTTGGTGGCTTATACGTGCATTTCAGCGGCCCCCATGTTGTCGACGTCCCGCGAATTGCGCCGGAGCAGCGCGCCGCGCTGTTCATGGTGGCGCGATCATTCAGCGAAGTCTTTGACGAGTCCGCCGGTTCCGCAGAATCGACTCCGCGAGCACAAGGCTGTTTATCTCCGGGCGACGACTTCAACCGGCGGGCAATGTGGGAAGAAGTTCTGGAGCCCGCGGGATGGGTGAAAACGCACTCAAGCGGTGGTCGCTGCTACTGGCGGCGCCCAGGGAAGGACTTCGCATGGTCAGCGACAACGGGAAACGTGAGCGTCGCCGGCAATGACCTGTTTTGCGTGTTCAGCAGTTCGGCTTGCCCCTTCGAGATACCGGTTGGGAAGGTATGCGGCAGTTATTCGAAATTCGCAGCCTGGGCCGTTCTAATTCATGCTGGCGATTTCGCCGCAGCGGCGCACGACTTGGCCAAGCAGGGCTACGGCGACAAGATCACGAAGCAAGCCATCGACGCGGATCAGGGCGCAGCCACAGTGCTCGATCTGAGCTTCGTTACCAACGCGGTTAAGGTGGGGGGCGAAACTCCCGAGACATTCCCGTTTTCGATGGCGCAGATCATGAGCCGTCTTATGCAGCAGACGAACGGATGGCCCCGCCGCGTAAATAACACGCTCTTTTGCGATGACCCCCTTCATGGCCTTGCCACTTTGGGTAGGTCCGCCGAACTCTTCGGCTGGCTTCGAAGCCAACGGCCGAAAGTGGTTTGGCATCGTGGGCCGAGCTGCGCGACCCAAGATGAGTTGTTTTCGGAACTTCAGAGGACGGCCACGGCCTATAAGGCGATCGAGGATTTGCCGCACTTCCCGCCGATTGATGGCCACTATTATTCACATGGCCCAATCGAGCCGGGCAACGGCCGTGCGCTCGATGCACTGCTGGCCATGTTTTGTCCCGAAACGACGATCGACGCCGACCTAATGCGTGCCATGTTCGCCACGGCGTTCTGGGGCGGAGGCGGGGGCGACAGGCCCGCGTTTGTCATCGTGTCGGATGCTGGCCGCGGCGTCGGCAAGAGCAAACTGGTCGAGTTGATAGGGCGGCTTGTCGGCGGCCTGTTCGCGATCTCAAAGGACGACAAGGCGTCGGAAATCACAAAGAGGTTGCTGACGCCGGAATCGCTGACGAAGCGGATCGTCCTGTTCGACAATGTGAAAACCAACCGACTGAGTTGGGCGGAACTCGAATCGTTAATCACGGCGCCGGGGATCTCGGGTCATCAAATGTACAAAGGCGACCGCACGCGGCCGAACACGCTTCTGTGGTGTCTGACGCTCAATGGGCCGACCATGTCGAAGGACATGGCCCAGCGCGTCGTGATGGTCAAGCTCGCGAAGCCCGTGCATTCTGGCGATTGGGAGGATGAGGCCAAAGCCTACGTCGATCGAAATCGCTGGGAAATCATCGCGGACATCGCGGCGTTTTTCCAAGGTTCACGGGCGAAAATGCCAGGCTATACGCGATGGGGAACGTGGGAGAAAGAGGTTTTGTCGCGGTTGCCGGAGCCGGCAGACGCCCAGCGAGTCATTGTCGAGCGTCGCGATGCTATCAATTCGGACGACGAGGAAGCGGGCTACGTGGAGGATCATTTCGCCCAGAAGCTTCACGGCTATGGCTACACGCCGGAAACCGACACAGTGCATATCGCCGCGGACCTGGCTGTCGCTTGGGTGAATGAGGCCAATCATTCCAATCAGCGGCGCGCCGAGGTCATTCGAAAGATCGAACAGTGGGACTCGGAAGGCGTATCTAAGCACCTGAAGCCGAACCCCTCCCGCGCACAGGGGCGCGGCATCCTTTGGGTTGGAACGCTGGCACGCCCGGTCCACTATGACCTTCCTGAACAAATGAGACATGCGGGATATAGGTCCGACTCGCGAGAATGGGCCCCATAGGGGTTTTCAAGATGCCGTCCCAAATGTCCCGAATGGGACGCAATTGGGACACTTGTTTCAGGACGTAAATCAAGGCTGGGGTTTAGGATGCTCGACTTTGGGACGTTTGGGACGCTTTTTTTCGGACATCCTACACGTGCGCACGCGCGCAGGCGCACGCGCACGCTATGGGGTTTTCAAGACCCCGTCCCAAACGTCCTTTATGTCCCAAAGACAACTTTTTCCAAATTAACACCAACCCGGAGATGTATTCGATGAGTTCATTCAACCGCTCGGCGCTTCGGGCAACGGGCGCTCTGGCGGCTCTGGTCGGGACCGTGTTCGAGGCGGCAGCGCAGGAAACCAGCGGCGCGAGCCGGAATGGGAATCGGCCCGTGCGGCTGCTGCCGAAAGCCGGGCCTGGCGATGATGGAATTCCGTTTTAGTGCAGGAGAACGGCGATGGATCGTAGATCAAGCGATGGGCAGCGAGATCATCTGGGGATGGAATGTCCAAAATGCCATAAGCGCTTCCTACAGGTGGTCGACAGCAAGGTAATACTCAACACCCGCCGGCGCTATATCGGCTGTCGTGGTTGCGGTTACCGTTCCGACCAACCGCCAATAACATTGCCACTGTCGCAGGCTCCGAGGCAGCGGCGCCGGTTCAGAAAAAAATAGTCATACAGTAGTTGGTAGCGACCAGAGACGAAGCCGCGCAATCCGTAAAATCTGGTTGATGGCAAGCGTTTACGCATGCCGCGTTCTTCGCGATCGGGAAAGCGCCGCTGGCGTCGAAATCTCCCCGAACGGGAAGGACTGTCGATTCGCTGTTTCCATTGAGAGCAACAAGGAATGACAGCGCCGGTAGACAACTGGGGCGCCCGTACATCGCCGACGGCTCCGACGTGGAGCTTGTCGAGACGAACGCGGGCAGCGCTGGCTCGGCAGCATCGGTGCAGTTTCAGGTCAGCGCCTCGGTGGCTGGCTGCGCAAATGGATGGGCAGTCTGGCAGTACAGCGGAAACTATATCTACATTCCGATCTGGGCGACCGCCTCGCAGATCACTGGCATTCTCGCGGTGAACGATGTTCCTTGGGTCGCTAGCGGCGGCCCGATCCAAAACTATGGAACTCCAGTAACTCTGACCGCATCTTCCCCGGGCAGCATCGGCTCAGACCCGTTCTCGCTCAACGCGACCAGTTACTTCGAGAGCGGGACTTCCGGCAACACATGGACGCTCCAATCGGACCCGACATGCCCCAACCCCGGCGACGCCTATTTCGCCGGAGGCGGAGCGATGTATATCAATACCGCGGACTCCGACGGGAACGACCATAGCGGTGACATCAGCACAATGTCGGGAAACTCGGGCTACGCCCAGTTCCTTGACGGAACCACCTTCGCGCAAATGGCGGGGCAATTCAGCGGCGGAAGCGGGCCAGTTCTGTTCAACGCCAATGCCCTATATCCGACGACCGCCTTTAACGTCGGCGACGCCCTGACGGTTTGGTTTGGATGGTATGTGGGCGATTCTAACGACGGGCAGTTTAATTATTTCTCGGATGGCACTTCAGCAGTGCAGCAGCAGTTCTCGCTCACTCTGACGAATGCCAACGCCGGCGCATGGCAGCTCGGCCCTAGCTCCGGTTCGAGCATGCTCGGCATTCCCTACGACGATCCTTCGTCGTCGATTCAGGCCGCGTTCTTATCGCAAGGCTGGCCGGTCGCCAGCGTGGCCTATGTATCGGGAAGCGGCGACGCGAGCGCGAACGCGGTTTATGCGGTCACCTGGACAGCCGGAAACCTTACCGGCACGCCAGCTTTCAACATCGGCTCGCTCAACATTCCGCCAGTGTCGAAGGTCGATTCGCGGCTGAACTATCTCGACGCGGCGGTCAGTAGCCGATCATACCCCGGCTCGCAGCAAGACCTTGTCGATTCTCCAAATGCGATGGCCGTAAATATTTTCGTCTTCGGAATCTGGGAGGCATTGATATCCAACCTCAACCACGTGACTAACAGCTTTGGATGGCTATTCTCGACCAAGCTTGCCGCCATCAGCGGTCAGATAGCGGCGCAGTCCGACGTCCAGGTCATTCAGAACAACACCACGATCAGCCTGTCGCTTCCCCCAGCGATTCAAATCCCATCGAGCGGTTCGACTGCCTATCCGCTCACCATCTATCTGCGCAATTCCGCTGGCGTCATGGTCAACGTCACAAGCGGGCCGACAGTCACCGTCAAGGATCCGGCCGGGAACAGCTACGCGGCGCGGCTAAGCTCGATCACCAATGCCGCGACAGGCAAATACACATTCACGGCGACGATCAATTCGACGGACACTGAAGTGCTGTTGATTTGGGAAGTGACGGCGTCCACGAGCGAGGGCACGCAAATCATCGGCGGCCAATCGTGGGTCACTCAGCAGGTTATGGCGTATTTTACGACCACCGACCGCAGCACATTGAATGCGACCGCAGCGAGCGCTTCGACAGCAGCGACGGACGCCGCCGCGATCGCGACAACTATTGGAACCTCTGGCGCCGGGCTCACGGCATTGGGCGACACGCGCATCGGCACGATCAACACCAACGCGGCGACGGCCTCCACGCAAGCAGCGAACGCAGCGACATCGGCTGCCACTGCTGTGACGCAAACTGGATCGAGCGCCGTCGCCGCGGCCGTTCAAACCGGGTTGGCGAATCAGGGGTACACGGCGACGCGCGCTGGATATTTGGACGCACTACACGTAGGGGTCGTTCTCGCGGCCAACGGGCTCGACAGCGTGCTGATCGAGTCCGGGATCACGGCAAGCTCGTCGCTCACGAACGATTCCGGCACGAGACTCACAGCACTGAATGCCAGGCAGGCGTTAGCCGTCCTTGCGTCAGCATGTGCCTCGATCGCGACCGGAGCCAATGGCACGACAGTCACGTACTGGACGGCCGGAAATCCGAGCGGGAATGCACGGATTACGGCGGAGGTTGATTCGTTTGGCGACAGATCGATGGTAACCCTCAATGTGCCTGTCTGATGTTTTTTGCATCCAGATATTTCGCTCCGCGATACTGGGCTCGCCGTTTTTGGCGAACGGGGGCGGCAAACATCGGGCCATTTCGATTGACTGCCTCGGTATGCTATTCACCCGGTCCGCGCGAAGGTGTCTGCTATGTGCCCGGACCCACGGCGGCGAAAGGCGGTTCTGATTGAGCCTGATTATCGCGAGCACAACACAATCGCCTATCGGCAACAACAACACGTTCCAAGCTCGTCTGGTAGCGAAGGCCGGTTCTGGCGCCACCGTTGCCAACGAAGGAATTGCAATCACGGCGGCCGACGTCTCGACGATCGCTTGCTCGGTGTGGTATTCGGCCGACTTGGAGACGACGCCGGCGACCCAAGTCGATAGCCCAGCGATCGACTCGTCGGTGATTTCGAGTTCGCTGGTGGCCGACAACGTTTGGACGCAATACGGCCGGCCAGTGGACAGTATCGGCCGGAACTTCCTGCACACCGTTGCGGGCAGCGTGTTCGCGAATGTCGGAACCTACCGCGTCGTGTATGCGATCACGCTGACCGACGCCGACGAAACGACAATGACTTGGGCTCACGAGGTTGACTGCCAAAGCCTGACAGGCCCGTGACCTACCCCACCCCCGGCATTCGGGTCCTTTTAGAGCATTTCGGCCAAATAGCGGTACAAAAAGCCCCGGAAAGCACACATACAGTTAGTTAGCACAAATGGCAGTCTGGAAGTCAAAAATCGTCGGGCACGGAAAGGTCGCCCCGGACCAGCTCTTGGCCCATCCGCTGAACTGGCGGAAGCATCCGCAAAAGCAGCGGACCGCGCTGGGCGCCGCCATCGAAGAGGTCGGCTTCATTCGCTCGGTGACGGTCAACAAGCGGACCGGCAACCTGATCGACGGCCACGAGCGGGTCTGGCAGGCGCTCCAGAGTGAGCAGCCGCTCATCGACGTCGAATATGTCGACCTGTCGCCGGAAGAGGAAGCCATCGCCCTGGCTACGCTCGACACCATCGGCGAGCTTTCCGAGGTGGACCCGCAGAAGCTGGACGAGCTGCTGCGGGAGGTGGAGACGGGGAGCGACGCCCTCCAAGAAATGCTGGCGGACCTCGCCAAAGACGCTGGCTTGTACAGCGAGGAGGACGGCGACCCGGGGGAAGAACCCGCCAACGAAATGGTCATCTCGTACAACCTGGTCTTTGACGACGAAGATCAGCAGCAGGCGTGGTTCGGGTTTCTCCGCGGGCTGCGGGGGCAGTTTCCCGAAAAAGAGACTCACGCGGCCAGACTGGTGGCGTTCATCGAGCAATCTGGCCTTGGCGCCGAGGAGCGGGACTGATGTCGATGTGCGGCGCCGATGTTACAATGGGGGCCTATGGTATCGCCTCAAACCTATCACTGCCCGGGGTGCTCCCGGCTACTTCAGGCGTCTGGCGTCGTGTCGCAGGACGGCGGCGGCGAATGGCCGGTGTTTCAATGCGACACCTGCACGAAGAAAGTGCAGATGTTCGGCGAGACGGTCGAGGTTGCGTTGACGTTTGTCGTCAACGAGAAGGGCGAGCCGGTCGACCCGGCGGACGATTAGTCAGTTCTTCCGCTTCTTCTTCTCGGTCGTGGCGTCGGCGGCTTCTGGCGAATTCTCAAGCCAGTAGTCCAGGGCCATGCGCACCAGCTCCGACCTGCCAACCTCCAGTCGCTCGGCAAGCGTCGTCAGTAGCTCCGCCTGCCCAGCCGTCAGCCTCAAGGCCACCATTGTCGCGCGTGGCTCGGGTCGTTCGCTTTTGAATTTCGCCATTGTCATATTTTCCATTGGGTATGCGTTGTGAGTCTAGGTAAGGTTATGGCCGTCTTCGCCAAACACAATCGCGTTGTCGTCGGCAATGGGGGCAACGTGGCCGGGCAGTCCATCGGCAAGGGATGCAAGGTAATACCCGCGGCTCGTTTCGCCAATATGCAACGGCTGTCCGTTGGCTCGCACGGCCACGAGGCTGTCGGGCCACAACCCCAGCATCGCAAGCGGCGCGCTGGCCTTGGCGATCCGTACCGCGCCCACGCAACGCTCAAGCCGTGTTCCTTCCAGTTGCTCCACCAGCATGCCCAGGACTTCGGAATCGCACTCGGTGATCGGGTGCAGGTCGTGCTGGTCAATAATGTTCCGGTAGTTCTGGATCACGCCGTTATGCACGATCCAGCCGCCGTCGCTGGGGTGCGGGTGGTTGTTCAGGTTGTTCTCCGGCGAGCCGTGCGTGGCGTAGCGGCAGTGGCCAATCAGCATCGTGGCGTCCCGCGCCATGCTCAGCAGGCCGAGGCCGTCGGTAATCTTGCCGACTTGCTTGTACATCCGCATGCGTCCCTTGCTGTCGATCCACGCCATGCCCCACGAATGCGGCCCGCGCCGCTGTGTCACCCTAGCGACCCGGCTCAGGATTTTCAGGTTCATCGGGCCCTGTTCTTTCGCCACAAATCCAAAAACTCCACACATGGTTATCTCCTTCAGGTAAATGGTTTCGGTGTTGGCCTACCGTACACTGGGTCCGGTCAGGTTCGCGTTGGCAAAACTCCTCGGGAAGCATTGCTTGTACAGGTTCACGGCAAACGTCATCTGGCGGGCATGGTCGCATCGGGTCTCGATTCCGTAGAGGGCGGCAGCGAACCAGTAAAGGTAGGTAACCACGGACAGCTTCCCGTACAGAATCAGCTTGCCGTCCAAGGCTCGGTAGCGGCCGGCGCTCGGGCCATCCGTGCTGGGCTGCCTAAGCACAATCTCCACCCGCGCCATTTCGCAAGCCTCGCAGAGGCGGTCGTGGAAGGCGTGCAGCTTTTCAATGCGCTGCTCGAGGTCGCCGGCCCACGGCTTGCTTCGGGCGTACTCCTTCGTGGCCTCAATCACTTCCGGCGTATAGTGGGCGGTATCGGTCACGTATTCGGCCGCTGGTCGTGTCATCGTCAGTCTCCTGCGCGGTTAGTGTCGGCGGCCGGCGCCACGCCGGCTCGCCATCGTGTTCCCCTACTCTTGCGTTCCTCGGCCGTCGTACTTGGCGGCCATTTCGCTCAAAATCTTCTTCGTGGCGTCAAAGGCCACCTCCTCGGCGGCCACGTTGCCGTACACGTTCTTGGTCTTGCCCTTGGTCCAGCCAAAGCAGTTATAAAAGCGGGCCAAGGCAAACTTGCCGGCGCCGCGTCGGGCGGCCTTGCTCGTGGCTTCCGGGGCTTTGGCGTCCCACTTCGGCAGCACCTTCATTTCCAGGGACTTCTCAACCAACGCAAGGCACATCCGCACGTAGCCAATCGCCTTCATCGCGTTGCAGGTCCCGGCAAACAGGCGGAATTCAACAGTCGGCTTGTTCCCGTATTGCAGGTTGGTCAAGTTCAGGGAGTGGTATCGGGCCGTCATGGCGCTGCCCATCTGGGCCACCGTCTTGTGTTCTGCGGAGTTCTTAATCGGCCGGCTGTATGTGCCCTGCTCGCGGCTCTTGGTTCCCGTGCTGGCGTACAGGGCGGTCTCGTGGTAGCTCACCAGTCCGGTCAGCACGGCCAACTGCTTTGCGGTCCCGGCAAAGCCAACATGCACATGGAATCCGGTGCTCCGGTTCACCTTGGCGCCCACAACCTTCAGCCATTCGCACACGGCAATTATCTGGCGAACCCCGTCGGCGCCCTTCAGGATCGGGCTCACAATCTCGACGCCCCGGTATCCGGGCAGCGCTTGGATGCTGCCGTCGTTCTGGGCGTTCCAGCCAAGGGGCAGGCCCCGCACTTGCAATCCGCGGTGGTAACCGCCCACGGCAATCTGCACGCTCGCGGGCAGCATTACCTCAAACTCAACCCCGTAGGTCATTTGGCTGGCGTTCATCGTCGTTTCCCTCCGCGTTTGTTTTCGGTTTCGTATTACACTCAACACACGCATAATAGTATTACTCAACCGAAATACAATAGCTTGAATAAGAAAATCCGGAAGATTTTGAAAATAGATGCAAGTCGCAAGTCGATGCCGACTTGTGGCGCCCACAATTATTGAGTCATGGCGCGATACAAAAAATTTATCGAGACTGACGTTGTGACCGAGGCAAAACGCCGACTTCACCACGTCTTTGATTTGTTCGACAGCGTGGCGGTCTGCTTCTCCGGCGGCAAGGATTCGCTGGTCTGCCTTGAATTGACCTGGCGAGTGGCGCAGGAGCGAGGGCTGTCGCAGGTCAACGTTGTGTTCCGCGACGAGGAGTTGATTCCCGACAACGTCATCGACTTCGTTGACGGCTACCGGCAGAAATCATGGGTGACAATGCGGTGGTTCTGCGTGCCGCTGCAATCCGAGAAGTTCATCCTCGGCAAGCGAATTTCGTACGTTCAATGGGACCGCGACCGCCAGTGGGTGAGGCAGAAGCCGGCCTGGGCGATTGTGCAGGGCGCCGATCAATACGAGGTGGTATCTCAGTACAGTTGCGACGAGTATTGTGCCCGCGGGCTGCCCGGCTCGGTCGCGTTCATAACCGGCGTGAGGGCCGCGGAGTCGCTGATCCGCTACCGATCCGTGGTCAATAAGCTCAATGACAACTACATCTGCAAGGCGGGCGAAAGCGGCAAGACTCGCGTGCGACTGTGCAAGCCGATCTACGATTGGAGTGAGAACGACATTTTCAAATGGATGGGCGAAAATGGCGTGCGGTGGTGTCCGATCTATGATGCGCAGCATCTGTCGGGAAACAATCTGCGGGTCTCTACGCCACTGCATGCCGAGAGCGCCAAGCGGCTGGGAACGTGGCGAGTTCAAGACCCGGACTTTTATCAGCGCGTGCTCGACGTGTTCCCCGAGGTGGAGGTGCAGGATCGGTATTGGGGCGAGTACGACGCCGCGGCGGTTCGAGACAAATTCGACGACGGGCTCGATGGTTGCCGGCGGTACATCGACGAGCGGATTGAAGATCCCAAGCAGAAGGTGATGGCTGAAAAGCGACTCCGAGACTTCGTGGTATTGCAGCGCCGGAATCCCAACGCATACCCGAGCGAACTATTGCTGAAAGCGCTCGTATCGGGAAGCGTGAAGCGAGTGATTCAGCCACTCAACAAGAAGCAACAGGCGGCAAATGCTCGAAGAAGTACCGTATAGCGCGGTGGCAAAACACAGCCGGGCCGCGGCGAAGGATCACGTGTCTGTTTCCGACACGAAGCGGACGACATGGTATCGCACTCCGCGGCATGAGGGATTCTGTGCCCTGATAGAAGTCGGCCGCGACGCCGTGCGAATCAAGGGCATCTACGTGCATCCGGAATGGAGGGGTCGCGGCATCGGTTCTGCAATGACCGACGAGCTGCTGCGGAAGGCGGCCAGCGGCCCGTACAAGGTGATCGAGGTCCTGGCGTACAACCCGGCGTTTTACGAGTCGCGCGGCTTCACGCGCAAGAATCAACTGCCCAACGGAGCGTGGAGGCTGGTCAAGCAATGAAACCATTTGTGGACGACCCGATTTGCTCGATTGAGTGGGTGGCCGCGGCGGAACTGAATGCCAACGCCTGGAACCCGAACGTCGTGTTCAAGCTCGAACTGAAGCTACTGGAGACCAGCATCGTGCGCACGGGTTGGGTGCAGCCAATCTTGATCTCCCGGGCCAACACGATCATCGACGGGTTCCATCGCTGGCGCCTGGCGCAGGACAGCAAGACAATCCGCGAGCGATATGAGGGCAAGGTTCCGTGCGCCAGGCTGGACGTCGACGAAGCCGAGGCCAAGATGCTCACGGTGCGCATCAACCGGGCGAAGGGGAGCCACGTCGCGGTGCGGATGTCAGAGCTGGTGAAGCAACTTATCGACGAACATGGCTTGATGCCCGAGGAGATCGCGGTTGGCATCGGGGCGTCGCGCGACGAGGTGGACCTGCTCTATCAGGACTCGATCTTCAAGGCTCGCAATCTCGCCGACGCGCCGTACTCGAAGGCGTGGTATCCGGCCGAAAGCCGCAAGACGAAGACGGGAAAGACCAATGGTTAGAACAACTTGGCCTGACCGGTTCGGGCGGCGAGAACTCGCTGGCCCTCGTCGAACAACGCCTGGAATCCCGGCAGCGGGCCTTCCGCGGGCTCAGTCGGCGCTGTGCATCGGCCGCGCGCATGTTGGCCTAGCACAGCCGGGAAGTTGCGAGTCAGCAGCGCCCCGAACCGCAGACCCTTCGCCAGCGTCTCACAATAGAAGCGGAACCCTTCCGGGTTGCGGAACCGGCAATGCAGCATCATGTGGCAGCGGTAGCAGAGGCCCCAGCGTCCAATGTTGTCACCGAACGGTTCGGAGTAGTCCTCGGAGTGCGGCTCGATCACGCCCTGCGTCTGGCCGCAGACGTCGCATTGGGTCGGCTTGTGGCGCCGGCCGGCAGCGTATTCGTTCATCAACCATCTGTAACCCTTCATTCGGTGGCTGCCCGTGAATCCGTTATATATCCCTGGCATTGCGTTGGTCCTCTGTTTCCTGCTCCGGTATCAGGTACGTCTGCCCCGGCAGATCGTTCAATCCCATGAACAGGGAAATCTGCCGAATGCCGCCGTGGCCGGCGAAGACGTTCTTTTTTGGTTTGGGCGGGTCGTTGCGCAGGCGGAATGGTTCGGCGTCATGTCTGGCGGCATCGTGCATTGTAGTGCTCCTGTGCTGTTAAACAAAACGGCGTCACTAAAACGGTTCGTTCGTGCTATGGCGTTCGCAAACGCCAACGGTCGCGTCATCAAGAATTGTGTCTATCGCGTTGCGGTACGTGTCTTCCGCTGGCGGCAGACGATCAACTCGCTCGCTAATCAGGTCGAACAGTCTCTGGCAGCAGTCGTCGCCGGACAGCTCTGGGTAATGACTGGCGATTTCTTGCGCCAGCACGTCAAAGCTTGGCAGGCACGTCATGTCGCCGTCGGCAAACGCCCTGCGGTGGCGCGCCTTGTATCGCTGGCCGGTCTTGCAGCTCGTCATTGCAAAAAAGTGGCCACGCAGGCTCCACTTCCACTCGCGTCGCAACCGCTCACGGTGGCGCAGCTCGCCATAGATGCAGGCAATTTGCTCCGGCATTATGCCCGCGGCGTCAAGCTCGTCTTGTCGGTATCCGGGTGTCATACGTTGTCGGCCTTGCTGCCATGCCTTACACTTGAATTATGCATAAAAGCATAACGCCGGGCAATAGATAGAATCGCCACGATAAGAAAAAACATGAAAAAGACTGCCAACAACATCGAAGAGCAGCTTCGCGACGCCATCAAGAACAGTGGTCAATCGGTCAATGCGATCGCCAAGGCGTCAGGGGTGCAGCAATCAACATTGAGTCGCTTCGTGAACGAAGAAACCAGCATTCAATTGCAATTCGCGGCCAGAGTCGCCGCATACTTTGGGATGCGACTGACGAAGCCGAAGGGGCATAGGTAGGCGATGGATGGCGGCAAAGCAAAACCCGAAACTCGTTGCGATCAAAAAGAAGAAGCAGGAGATCGACAGGGCTTATCGGGCATTGGTGGGCGGCACGGGCGGCGTGCGGGAGTCGCAGCGGGCCTTGATGGCGGAGCGCCGGCGGTCGGAGCGTGGCGTGCAGGTCCCGCCGTGCGAGGATCGCGAGCGGCGAGTGAGGTTGGAGCCGCGCTCGCTGGAGGCCGACGTTGCTTGGCTCATGTGGTACTTTGCGCCGGAAAGCGGAACTGCTTCCCCGTTTACTTACGAATTCACGGGCCAACAATGCGAGATGATCGAGGCGATCAGGGCCGCCATTGTGGACGGCGGCGATCAGGCGCTCGCGGCGTCGCGCGGGGAGGGAAAAACCACCTTGTTTGAACGCATGCTCTTGAAATACACACTGGCCGGCGCGATCAAGTTCTCCGTGCTGTTCGCGGCCACTGGCAGCGCCGCCGAGGACTCGCTCATCTCCATCAAGACGGAGATCGAGACCAACGACCGGCTGGCCGCGGACTATCCCGAGGTTTGCGCGCCGGTTCGGGCGCTGGAAAACACGCCGAACCGGGCCCATTACCAACTCGTCAGCGGCGCCAGGCACGATACCGGCGAGGGCTACGACCAGGCGAGTAGCCGGTTCGTGTGGTCCGGACAGCAGATCATTTTCCCGAATGTGCCAGGCTCGCCGTCGGCCGGCGCAATCATGGCCACGCGCGGGCTCGATTCAGCAGTGCGCGGTATGAAAAAGAAGGGCTTGCGTGTCGACGTCGCCGGCATCGACGACCCCGATACAGAGGAAACGGTGCGCAGCGAAGAGCAGGCCGCCAAGCTCGAAGACAGGATCGATCGAGCAATCGCGGGACTGGGCAGCCAGCGTCGTCGCGTGTCCCGGGTGATGCTGACGACCCTGCAAAACCGGACATGCGTCTCTTACAAGTTTACCGATCCCAAGCAGAAGCCGAGTTGGAACGGCAAGCGGTTCCGGTTTCTGGTCAAACCTCCGGAGCGGGCGGACTTGTGGCAGGAATACATCTTCCTGAAGCACCTTGATTGGCAGAACGGAACGAGCAACGCCCACGAATTCTACGAGGCCAACTTCGAGGCGATGAACGCCGGTGCGGTGGTGTCCAATCCGAACCGGCACATGCCGAGCGAGTTGACCGCCTTGCAGTTCTACTACAACGAAGTCGCTCGTATCGGCCCGGAGGCGGTGGCCACGGAATATGACAATGCGCCACCAGAGGCGGATGCGGTCGAACAGAGCGTAATCTCAGCGACATTGGTTGCCAGCCGAACCAACCGGCTGGAGCAGCGAGCTATCCCGACAGGCTGCATCGCGGTCACAGGCGCCATTGACGTCGGCAAGACGTATTGCCATTGGGTTGTGATCGCCTGGCTTGAGGGCGCGATCGGCTACGTGATCGACTACGGCGTCGTCGAGGTCCACGGCACGGTCAAAGTCGAGGATCGGGCCACGATCGACCTGGCCGTTAAGCAGGCGTTGCACGGCTGGCGGTCGGAGTTGCAGGCGTTCCGGTATCTGGACGAAAGCGGCGTGGCGCACGAGGTCAAGCGGGTGCTGGTGGACTCCGGCGACGGTAATTTGCAGCAGGCGGTCTATTCGTTCATCCGTGAATCCGGTCTGCCGTTTTGCGCTTCCAAGGGCTGGGGCGACCACTACCGACAGCCACAGCCGAACCCCGAGACAAATCGCGTCGGCTGGCACTGGAACCTCACGCTGCAAAAGGACGATGGGATCTGGCTGCACAACCTGGACTCAAATCACTGGAAATCGTGGGTTCACAATCGGTTTATGACGCCGACGTTTAACGATGACGGCACGATGCGACGCGGGGCGTTGTCGCTCTGGCAACCGGACGCGAGCGACAGGCGTTGCCACCATTCGTTCTCACAGCACATCGTCGCGGAAGTCTGGCGGGAAAAGTTCGTTGACGGCAAGGGGACCAAGGAAGGCTGGCACGCGACGAATCGGAATAACCATTGGCTGGATGCGACCTACATGGCGTGCGCCGCCGGTGATATGTGCGGGGTCAAGCTGCTGCCAAACAAGCCGGCGGCGCCCGCGCCGAGCCAGTCTCAGCCGCTAATCCCGCCGATCGCGACCCCGGACGGCCGGGCGTTCGTCCTGAGCCAGCGGAATGTTTGACGAAAGGGACCTATGGCACATGAAATAACGGTCTACAGCGAGCCTTGCGCCAAGTGCAGGGGGCAAAAGGAAATCCCGAACCCGAAGTGGGCTGAGTTCGTCGCCGCGCTGAGCCCGGAGCAGTTGGCCAGCGGCGTGTCCAGCCAAGGCGTCCAGCAGAAGATCCCCTGCGACCACTGCCGCGGCATGGGCGTCAAGATGAGCGACGGGTTTTGGGAGTTGCGGGATTTGTTCAAACAGGCAGATACATTAAATGGAGAGCAAGTTCGATGACCAAGAAAAACCAGGACAAACTGCCGAGCGTCACAGAACCAGCGAAACCGGACGTCGAGAAATCGCAGGTGTCGGCCGAGCCAGAATTCAAAGAGCCCCTGCGCGGACTGATCGAAGTGCCCATCGGCGAATACGATGGCAAGCTATACGCGACTCGCTCGCTTCATTGCGACCCGCTGACGAACGATCAGCACATCACGTTCAAACGCATCTGGGCTGGGCTGATGGCAAAGTCGGCCTATCTCAAGAATGGAATGCCGGTGCGCTCGCAAGCCGACGCCTTTCGCTGGATGATGGAGCATGTGGCGATATGACGGAGCCGCAGAATCCAGCCGGAATGCCAAGCAAGGCGTCATTTTAGAGCGAGCCCAGAATGGGCAGAGTGGGGCGCGAAGATGTCGGGCCGGCTGCGCTCCCTCCCCTCTCGCAATGACCGCGGCGACAACACGAACCAGCGACTCGGACATCGGCCATACTCCCGTGACGCAGAAAGCCGACTGCTTCCCGGATTTCGGGGTGGTGTCCTAAATCTGAGTTGCTGGATTTTCGGTAGTGGGGGGGGTGAAGCGTGATTGACCGTGAAACGGCGATCGATTTTCTTTTGCGTGCATGCCGCCAGCATCCCGGGCTAGACCCACGCGATCCGGTCGAAGCCATTGAACGTCCAGAATGGGCTCTCGCCTTGCCAGTGAACGACTGGAGAAATAATGTAGCTGGTGAGGTTGTCGAAATATGGCCCGCGCTCACAACTGAGGCTCGATTGGTGGCATATCTGACGGCCGCATCCCAGGCATGGAGCGACTGATTTCCTGGGTGTTGCTAATCACGGCCTTGATCGCTTTCAGCACAACCAAGTTTATCATTAGTCTGTCTGCCGTCGCTGGCGTATTGTGTTCGTCAAGATAATCGAGAAGCTGGCGAACCCATTTGTTTATCGCCGTGTCTGAAAGGCCGACACGCTCGGTCGAGTGTGCAAAATAGTTGCGGACCTCACGTAGCGCATTCATTGCGCTACAATGCTCGGGGGGAAGCAACGCGAATGCTCTACATACCGCGATCCGCATTCCGAATGACCCAAACGGAGCAGCAATACCCTTCAATAATTTTTTCTGCTCAGCGATAGAGGTTTGCGTGCTGGTGAATTTCACTCTCAGCAGCATGTTTAGAGAGTCGCTCAAAAACTCTGCTGCTACCAACACCGTTCCGCGATCTGTTTCATTGCGACATACTTCGAGCAATCCGCGCATCACGCTGGCGAGGCGGTCGATTATCGCTTGGACTTCGGCGTCCGCTTTCTCTTGGTCCATATGCTACCTGCTCTGCTAATTGGGCGTGGCGCAGTGCGATCCGTGCTTTATAAGCACTTCGGTCCGGCGTGCAAATCGCCGCATGTCCACCCGATCATTTGGCGCGCCTAGCGGCGGCTATAAGCGTCTTTCTCGCCCAGGTGGAAGTCTTTCCGCCCGCTGCGCGGTCTAGAAGCTCTAGCTCGGCTTGGGATAGACGAATCTGGAATCTGATTTCGCGCCGTTCGTCATCGGACTTGGGCGGTCGACCGCGTTTGTTTTTTTCCATGTCAACAGTGTACAGACGAAAAATCTTTTCGCAAGCCTATTGACCGTCAATTAAACGTCTGTACAATTAACAGCGTTGGGCCGGCAAGCTCAACGAAAAAACCCCAAAGCCGCCCGGCAAGGCAGCAATGGGGCTAAGAACAAAACCAGGCTTTCGCCCGATCCCGTCCCACTAACCGGATTGTAGCGGAAGCCGCTTACGAAAGCGACTCCGCAAATGATGATCGCATGTGCCCACGCCACCACGAAGAAGCACGGCCGCGACCGACACGGCAACCAGCGTTTCCGCTGCCGAATGTGCGGCAAGACGTGGGTTGACGTGAAGCCGGCCAAGCCGCTTGGCTCAATGTACGTTCCCGTTGTCGATGCCAAGCTGGCCTTGCGGCTCTTGACTGAAGGTAACAGCATCCGCGCCACGGAGCGCATCACTGAAATTCACCGCGACACAATTTGCAAGCTAATCGTGTTCTTCGGCGACGCCTGCCAACGGTTCCTGGACCAGCGCATGCGCAGGCCTCACACTGACGCATTTGCAGTTCGACGAACAATGGACCTACGTGGGAAAAAAGCAGAGCCGCCTCACAATGAACGAACGGGAGCATTCCAGCGAACTGGGAGATATGTACCTCTGGACCTGCATCGACCAGAAAACCAAGTTGATGCCGGGCTTCCTCATCGGCAAGCGGAGCGCGGACAACGCGCGTCGCTTCATGTCGGACATCGCCGGCCGGCTGGTGTTCCCGAACGCTCACGCCAGCGACGCCCACAGCTATCAGGCCGGCGGATACAAGCCCATTACCCAAATCTCAACCGACTGTTTCGCGGCCTACCCGGAAGCCGTTGACCTCGCCTTTGGCCCCTACGTGAAGTTCGGGACGATCCGCAAGGAATACCGCAACGCCACCATGATCTATACCCCGTCAGAAATGGTCGGCACCGTGCGGAAGGGCATCAAGGGGATAGGCGACGATGAACGCTTCACGATATGCACAAGCCATGTCGAACGGCTGAATGGCACGCAACGGCTGTTTATGAAGCGGCTCAACCGGCTGACTTACTGCTTCTCGAAGAAGCTGCGGAACCTGAAAGCGGCTTTCGCCATGTTCGCGGCATACTACAATTACTGCTGGCAGACCAGGAAGCCTGGCAAGAGTGGCCAAAAGCGGGGGACGGCTGCCATGATGGCCAGGATCGCCGGCCACGTCTGGAGCTTTGACGAGCTTTTCGAGACGGTCCTAAAATGACCAAACCACTAATCACGAGTCTCGCAATGATGAAACGACGGCAGGTGATCCTCGTATTGTTATTTTCCCTTATGCTGACCATTCACGCAGCCGCACGCATGATGCGCAATAAGGACTTTCTCGAAGATTTTTTCGTCGCCAGCCTTGGAAGCGCAATTGCTATTGTGGCGGCCGTATCACTCAATGGTTCAAGGCGGATTTCAGATTGACCCACTACCGGGGAAGGCAACTCCGGGCGGTTCTTGAAACCAGCAACACGATCTTAAGACACCACCGATTTCGGAAGGGAGTGCATGCGTGCGGACATTTGGTATTATAGGAGTTGCAGTCCCGTAAGCAATCAAACGGCCCTCGCAATTTGTCCTCGCAGAGCGCGTTCAGGTGGTTCTCGTGACGCCGATCACTTCTCACGTTCCGTCCCGAGATCAAGTTACTCGAAAGGCTCTAGGTTGGAACTCGCGTTTGATTCCAGACCCTTTCGCACGATCTGCGAGAGCGAAACCGAGGCGAATGCCCAACTCGGTCCCGATGTTGCAAAGAAGCTGCGCAATCGTCTCGCGGACCTTAGCGCAGCGTTATCAGTCGAGGATCTCGTCGCTGGCCGGCCGCGGGCGGTCGAGGGAAACTTCGAGCTAATGCAGTTGGACCTTGGCAACGGAACTTCCCTTATCTTCGAAGCCAACCACCAGACGAACCCAGTAAATCAAGACGGAGCGATCGACTGGTCTCGCGTCCGTCGTTTAAAGATCATGAGGATTGAATGAGCGCGCCCCGGCCTAAAGGATTTTGCCCCGACTGGACATCGTCTCCAGGCGACACCATCGCGGATGTTATGGAGGACAAAGGCTTGTCGGAGGCCGCACTTGCGAGTCAGCTGGGTCAAAGTGCTGATGACGTTCGCGCTTTGCTAGAAGGAAGGGCAACAATAAGCATAGCAATCGCGAGGAGTCTTCAACGAACGGTTGGCGGATCCGTTGAATTTTGGATGTCGCGTGATTTTCAGTATCGGCGGGAACTCGATAGAGCTTCCGTCGACGAAAAGGAGCTGCTTCGCAAGCTCCCCTTGGGCGACATGATTCGATTCGGCTGGCTAAACGGAGCCCCGCGTCCGTCTGAAGAATTGGCAGCGTGCTGCCAGTTTTTCAATGTTCCAGACAAGAATGCGTTGCTCGCCATGTGCTCGTCCATTCAGAACATGGTCGCATTTCGAACGTCGGCGTCGTTTGAGTCTTGGCCGGCAGCGACAGCGGCATGGCTCCGTCAGGGTGAGATCGAGGCTGACAAGATTCTTTGTCAAAAATGGAATGCGAATGCCTTCGAAAAGCGCCTCGCTGCAATAAGGTCCCTCACTCGCGAAAAGGATCCTCGACGATTTCTGCCAGCCCTTCAGAAAGTCTGTGCGGAATGCGGCGTTGCCGTTGTTGTCGTCAGAATGCCCGACAGGCTGCCGTTCAAGCGGTGCAGCGCGCTTTATCAATCCAGAGAAGGCCGTATTGCAGCTTAGTTTTAGATTCCTAACCGACGACCACTTGTGGTTCACATTTTTTCACGAAACAGGTCACTTGCTGCTGCATCTGCAAGGTCAGTTGTTTAGGGAAGATGAACTCTATTTGGAAGGTGACGATACAGGTCAATCGAAAGATGAAGACGAAGCGAATGCATTCGCTCAAAGAGCGCTAATACCTGACGAGTTTCAAAATGAAATGCTCGGACTTCCGCGGGATGCGCGTGCGATCATGAGATTTGCGAGGCGAATTGGCGTATCCCGAGGAATTGTTGTCGGCCAGTTGCAGCACGCAGGTAAGATTCGTCCGAATCATATGAACGCCCTCAAGGCGCGCTATGCCTGGGATGAAGTAACGCTCTAGCCACGAAATTGGACGAACGCAGTCGGACTCTTTTGCCAATTGCAGAGGGAGTCCTCCAAGACCTGCATGCCGACCTGAAGGGCACCGTCCAATTCAACAAGTCGGTCGTCTGCGTCTCGCGGCCGGATTGCAGGTTGTCCGCCAAAGAGCAATCGCGCACCTTTGAGCGGACCTGTAGAGTCCGACAAGTACGCGGAACCCGGCTTAATTGCAGCCAGTTCAAGCTTCGCAATCATGCATAAGTAATCGAATTTGGCTGTTCGGCCGAACCGAGCGATGTTTCCCATTGATTTGTACAGGTGGTCGAACGCCAGCATGGTATCGCCGCCTGCATCATGGAGTGCCTGTTCACACATGACCGCATGTGTCCGCTGCGCGTTTACCCATCGCACGTAACTATCAATGACTTGACCGGTGCCGTTGGGGCCTAAAGATTCAAGGCTTTCGTATTTTCGATGATTGCCAAAGCCGCCCGGCACGCCTGCTCGTTTCAATTGATTCTGATTCGCGTTTAACCATTTTCGAAAGCCGGATGGATCGGTACTTGTAGAAGCCCAATCCCAGAGATGGCCATCGCCGAGGCGCCCGTATATTTCGCGAGCGTACCGCCAACCACCGCGGGAATTGTGGCCAAAGTGAACGAACAGAAACACCATCCAGAATGCTTCGTCGAGAAGACCGTCCCGTTGGAACAATATCGCTGCCTTGAGTGGGTCGAACAGCTCGCTACTTGGGTCACGACGAGCATCGCATATGTAACGACCCCGAATTGTCGCAACGTATCTGACCCGATGAATGCTCTCCATCATCTGTTCAAGGAGACAGCCCCTGGCTGATCGGTCTTGGATTCCCAGGAGTGGGAATCTCTCACCGTGAAAAGCCAGTAGCGCATCCTCAAGCTGTTGAGCGCGTTGTCGATCGCGGGGCCTCAAGCAAGTACCTCCTCCGACGAATGAGCAAGCCATGTTCGAATGGCGTTAATCGCGTCAGCAGTGACTCCGTAGCTGCTTTGAAGATTGTGGTTGAAACCTAAAATTAGAATGCGGCGCCCCAAATCGAGACCGGATAGTACTTCAGTGGTCCCCATATAGGCAATTCCACTGATATCGGCACTTGACCGTCGTTTGAGACGCCAACCGTGGACGTGTTGCGGATGAAGACAGACGCCAGTGAGGAGTTGAAAATGCTTAACGACTGAGCGTCCGTTAAGTATGAGTACGCTCACAGGCGCGTCCACAAGAATACGTGCGAGCGCATCCTTCGAAACCGCGAAGAGCGAAGTACGCTGGCGCGATGACAGTTCAGTCCATTTGTGGGCAGTAGCGTAAGGAACGAGATCTAAATGGCAGGCTGATGGGGCGGCTCCATAGAATGTGGCCTTCATGGCCGCAACGACGTATTCAAGCCGCTTGAACCACAAATTGTAGGGATTGCGTTGGAAGTACTGCGTGCAGGATTCAGTGATTTGTTCGATATGGCGCAAATCCGCCTCGGCCCACTTCGATAGCCCAAGTGATTTGAGTGTGTGAAATCGCCGTTCGCGACCATCAAGTTCCTTACCGAGTTGATCAACGAATTCGCGGTTACTAGGATTTATTCCTAGAGTGGCAATTCTCGCGTTGGCCGGATCGCCAAACGTCGGCACCGGGCAACCCCACTTGATGACACCTGTTCCCGCAAATGCTGGACTGTCGAGTCTATTTAGTAACGCGGTGATAGTTGAGTACATGGATTGCTCGTTTGAGTGTGGTGAGAATGATAGGCTGGATAGTTCTGCCTCCGGACCTGCTCAGGTAAGACTTTGTAGCTTAGCGTCAATGAAAACGTCGTAAACCTGCGAAACCATATCGGAGCGAAGTCGCGCGACGCCTGCGCTATCCTTATTCTTTGCGAGTCGGAAGATCAGGAGTAAGCGTGCGAGATCGGCCCAATAATCATCCCAATCCTCCAAGTCCTGGACTGATGTATTGCCCGAGCGAAGACTCTCCTCTGCCTGAAGAAGGCACTGGATCGATGGGGCGGGATCGCAGCGTGGCATCTCTGGCATTATGGTTGTAGACTGCCAGCCTTCCTTAAGAAAACGCTTGGCCGATGCGTCATCCTTATTGTATAGATGCAGGCTTCCGGCCGTATGACAGTATAGCCCTAGATTGATCGACAGAGTTCTGGCAACAATTTCTTGTAGCATCGTAAAGCAAAAAACGTCGTGCGGGAGACCGATGTAAGCGTCGTTGGACCGCATGTTTGTAACCATGTGCAAAGCGTTGTCGCGGACCATGAACTGAAGGGTGCACGTACATGGAACATCTTCGTGATGGACTGAGATATCGACGGCATCAAATAACTGAATCACCGCGCGGCGCGAATCTGGCTTTACTCTCAGTAGGGCGAGAACGTTGTCAATCTGATTTTGACCATTCCAGCCATACAGGCGTGGTCCGTATCCACCGTAGAGCGCGCCATCCTCCGCTAACTTCAGGTACTCAGGTATGTAGTACGAGATGAACTCAGCATCATTCCGTCCCGCGAGGTACCAACAGAGTTCGCCCAGGCAACTAAATATCTTGCCTCTTCCCTCCGTGCGACTGAGTCGCGCAAGTGGATTGCTCAGACGGAAATGGGCTCCGATTAGCTCACGATTCGGGCCTTTTGATGGTTGATTCGGCACACCATGCTCATCAATTGCCTGAAAGACGGCTCGCATGACGTCGTCGAGAGAGTCGGCCGAGAAGAATGGCAGTTCCACAAATCCACTCCGGGCGAGCTGCGGGGAGGTATTTCCGGCAGTCATTAGGCTGGTAGAAATCACCTGCGTCAAGATGCCTGACGGCGATTGACGCACATTGCGGCGTATTTCAAAGCACCAGTCAATGTGGCCGAAGCGCGCTTCGGAACGAACGATTGGCTTGATTGCTACGCGGCCGGCCGAGTGTGTCGCCCAAAGCATCGGCTAGCAATCCAGCCGCCTCGCGTGCGGGACATTCGACCCCTGTCGGTCATTTGGGCCCAATGCCAATCTTGGCTTCGCAAGCCGTCAGCCTCGCCTCAAGATCGCCAATAATTGGCTCGACCGCGGTAACTAATTCCTCTGCTGTTACAAATCAGTTTCCCGCGCGGACGTCCTCGCTCCTCCCGCCCGTATTGCTGAGAGCCCACCATGACTTGCGCGCTCCGGCAGCAACACACCGACGCGCCATGATCGTTGGGGCTGCCCAATCAAGCTGGACCTCCAATTCGTTCGTTTTCCGACAACCGACGGATCATGCCCCGTTTTTGCCCGAGTTTCCCGCCATGAAGGTCCGAGACTGCCATCTCGGAATTCAAAGGTCCGGATCAACGTCAAAATTGAGGTTTCCAAAACCGACTGGCCGCATTGGGCGCGGCCAAGTCCAAACACCCGCCCCAACGCATAACGGGCCCAAACTCAGAATCACCATCGTCTATTGGGTGGCGGCAATACGGCAAACCTCTTTCGCGCTCTTTCGCGCCCACGCCCTCTTTCGGCGAGCTGAGAACGCCAAGCCATCGGTATCATTCCGGTGATGGCTCCACCCTACACCACGCTCGCCGCAGCGCAAGCCGATTATCTCGCGTACTCGGGCTATGAGTACAACGGCGGCGTTGCCTCAGCGGAAATCTTCGTTCAGGCCGCGCAAGCCTTGATGGTTCTGCGCCCGGACGCGATTGGCAATCAGGGCAGCACGCTCGCCATCAACAACCGAACACTGCAAAGCGAGATCGACCGGGCGCGAATCTACGTCTACCGAATGACCCGCCTCGCCGGCGGCGTCAAAGTTCTGGGGACAGATTCGAGTTTCCGCGGACGGGCCTTCCCGCTCGGCAATGATGATCCGCTGGAGGCGCCGACGTGATGGCCGTCCGGCGCCCGAAAGAAGAAACACTCGCCGGCGCCTTTGCGCGGCTCAAACGTGAGTCGCGCGAAGCCAAGGCAGACGAGGCGCGAGCAGACTACGACGCCAGCAAGTGGTCGATCTATCGCCGGAACCGCACGGGTTATCTGGCGATGGGGTCGAGTGCTGATTGGCACTACCGCATCCAGCTCCAGTATCTCCGGATGATGGAGCAAGCGCGGGACATGGCCCGCAATGATGCCGTCATCGGGCAGGCCATCGACCGTGCAGTGAACAACACGATTCAGGAAGGGTTTGGGATCGACGTTCAGACCGGCGACGACGGGCTCAACAAAGAGCTTTTCGACCGCTGGAACGATTGGGCGAGCGACCCGGACCAGGCCGACCAGGCCAAAGAGCGCAGCTTCCATGACATGGAGCACGACGTACTCCGCCAAACGATGGTCGACGGCGACATCATGGGGCTGCTCAAGCCAACCGGCGCGATTGAACTCGTCGAAGGACACCGCTGCCGGACGCCGCAGCGAACAAGGCGGAACGTCATTCATGGCGTGATGATGGACGACAACCGCGAGCGAATCGAGTATTGGTTCACGAAAAATGATGTCGACCCACTGCACATTATCAAACTTGTCAGCGAAATCGACCGTTACCCCGTGCGGGACGCGCAAGGCTTCCGGCAAGTCGTGCATATCTTCGACCCGAAGCGAGTCAGTCAGACCCGCGGCGTCACGGCCCTGGCGCCCGTGTTCGACGTGGCCGGCATGTGGGAGGACATCAACTTCGCCAAGATCGTCCAGCAGCAAGCCGTGAGTTGCTTCGCCATTATCCGCACGCCTGGGATGAACCAGGACACGATGCCGAGCGTGGACCAACAGTATGGCGCCCAGCAAAGTTCGCAGCGATTCGACGGGAGCACGCGAATCAGCGAAGCGATCACCCCGGGCATGCAGATCAAGGCGGACCAGGGCGAGAAAATCGAGGGGTTCAGCCCGGGAATCCCCAATGCCGAGTTTTTCGACCACGCCAAGCTGATGCTGACTCTGGTGGGAATCAACCTCGGAATGCCACTTGTGATGCTATTGATGGACGCCAGCGAGACGAATTTTTCAGGCTTTCGCGGGGCGGTCGACGAGGCCCGAAAGGGCTTTCGTCGCAACCAGCGATGGCTGATCGAGAGATTCCATAAGCCGGTCTACGTGTGGAAGGTTCGCCAGTGGATGTTCGACGACCCTGCGATCGCCAAGGCAGCCAAGCGGCAAGGCATCGACGTCTACGGACACCGCTGGCAGTGTCCAAGCTGGGCTTACATCGAACCGCTCAAGGACGCTTCGGCCGACCTGCTGCGGATTCGCAATGGGCTCACGAGCCAACGCCGGCTGCACCGCGAGCGTGGACGCGACTGGGACCAGCTTTCTACCGAGATCGTGGAAGACAACGCACTGGCAATTCGCAAGGCCAAGCTGGCGGCGCAGCAGATCAATGAAGAAATCAATGATGGCCGCCCTGTTCACTGGCGCGAGGTGTTAAGCACGCCGACGCCGGACGGCTTGACGATCACGATGGCGCCGGAAAGCGCCGAGCCCCAGGCCGCCGGGAGCATGACCAATGGCTGACAATTCGCGCGAGTTCCAAATCTCGGTCGATCAGGTGCGAGCAATCGTGCCGCGTATGACCGATTATTTCGGGGTGTGGGCCATTCAGCCCGAAGCCCTGCTCTCGCGGCTTGATGTGGTCGGTCAGATTGATTTGCTCGCGCATGTGAAGGCGGCCGGACCCACGGGATATTCGGGCAATCGTAACGGATTCCAAGTGTCAAACGGCGTGGCTGTGATCGACGTTAGCGGCTCGCTAATGAAGTTCAACAGCTCGCTCGCGGACGGAACATCCACGGTGGAAATCCGGCAACAGATTAGGGCGGCTGTCGCGGACGACAGCGTAACTGGAATTTTGCTGCTGATTGATTCGCCTGGTGGGACGGTTAGTGGCACGAAGGACCTGGCCGACGACGTAACCGCAGCGAATGAGCAAAAGCCGGTCGTGGCATACATCGAGGATCTCTGCGCCAGCGCGGCCTATTGGGTCGCGTCGCAGGCCAGCAAGGTCTATTCCAACGCGACCGCGATCGTGGGCAGCATCGGCACGTTCATGGTGATGCAGGACACGAGCGCGGCTTCTGAAAAGAAAGGGATCAAAGTCCATGTTGTTCGAGCAGGCGACCATAAGGGAGCTGGGACTCCCGGAACCGAAATCACCGACGAGCATCTTGCTGAATGGCAGGCGACCGTCGACCAACTCAACGATCACTTCGTCGCGGGCGTCGCGGCTGGCCGACAAATGTCGGTCAAGTCCGTTCAGCAACTCGCCGACGGCCGCGTCCACGTCGGGGAAGCAGCCCAAAAAGTCGGCCTGATCGACGGCGTTCAATCGTTCGATGAAACACTTTCTCAACTTCAGTCTCAAGGAGCCAAAAAGATGGCCGCCGACAAAGACAACAACACCCCTTCGCAGGCCGCTCCGGTCGTTCCGGCGCCGGCGACCCTCAATGAACTCCAAGACGCATGCCCCGACGCCGACGCCGCGTTCTATGTTGCCCAGCTCAAGGCGGGCGCCACGGTTGCGCAGGCCCAAAAGGCTTGGGGCGTCGCGCTCGCCAAGCAACTCAAGGAAGCCAACGACGCCAAGGCAAAGGCCGAACAGGACCTAAAGGTGGCCAACGCTCGCCGGCCCGGCGCCCGTGTAGTCGGCAAGGGCAAGAAAATGGAAGACGACGAAGATGAGGACATGCGCGGCAAGAACAAGAAAGAGCGCAAGGACGAGAACGGCGACGACATCGACGACGAGGAAGACGAAGAGGAAGAATCCTCGGGATGCACGCCGGACCAGCGTTTCAGCCAGCTCGTCCGCGAGCAAATGAAGCTCTCGGGGTGCAGCCGCCAAAGCGCAGTCAAGGTCGTCGGGCGCACGCATCCGCGGCTCCACAAGGCAGCCCTGGTCGCAACCAATCCCCGCAAGGTGCGTCACATTATCGACGAGCGGTTTGATTCCGAGTAACCATCGACAACCAGTGGCGATTCACGGAGCGAAATCGCGGCGACGGCCGCGGCTTCACTAAACCTCTGGGAATCACCGTAACAAAATCACATTTACCGCAGGGGATTTGCGAAAGGAAATCCCCAAATGGCCCTCGGTCAAGGTTTTGAAACAGCGACAATCCCCCTGCCGCAGTCTGGCGGATTCAGTCCCTATCTACGCGTGATCGTGAGCAGCGGTACATTGGCTCTGGCCGGAGCGACCGACCGCGAAGTCGGCACGGTTGCCATGCCGGTCCCGGCAACGGGCGTCGGCAGCGGAACAACGGCCCCTGTGCTCACGCCCAACTCCGAAGGCGCGCCGATCATGGTGGCCGCCGGGGTCATCAACCAATTCGCGAACGTCTACGGCGCCGCCAGTGGCCAAGTCTCGGCCACTCCCAACGGCAACTTCATCGGCATCTCGCTCGGTACTCCGGGCGGGGGCGCCACCGCCAACGCTGGCGAATATCTGATCGTGCTGCGGAACAAGGGAGGTCAAGAGTACCTCTACAGCAACACGGCAGCCAGCGCCTCGCTGAACAACACTTCGACCGAGACCGACTTTGGCCTCGATTTCAGTGTTCCGGCGAATCTGCTCAAGGCTGGCGACATCCTCAAGATCAAGTTCGCCGGCATCGTGACGGGCGTAACCTCGACGCCGACCTTGAACATCAAGGTTTACCTCGGAACGACAGCCCTCGTCGCGACCGGAACCGTCAGCGTCCTTGCCAATGGCTTGTTCGTGGGCGAGTGCCAGGTCGTTGTCCGCACGGCGGGCTCCGGCGGCACGATGATCGCCGAAGGCTGGACTGTCGAAGGCGTGCCGGGCACGGCCGTTCCGACTCCGTTCTTGCTTGCGAGCACAACGCTCAACACGACGATCGCGAACGCGGTCTATGTCAGTGGCGCCTGGTCGGCGGCCAGTTCGAGCAACGCGGCTCGGCTGGACGTGCTCACCGTGGAACGCCTCGCGTCGTAACAAACTTCACGTGACACCCTGCGGTGCGGGGGCGAGGCGACGGCCGGACCCCCGAATTTTAACACCGCATGGCGTCTTAACAGGAACTCGACAACCGCAGGGGATTCTTAAAAGGGAATCCCACATGGCAGGTCCTTCCTCCTCGACAAGTGTAATCCGCTGGGAACTCTCCATGCCGTTCATGGAGTTCGACCTGGCGATGAATATGCAGAGTTTCGTGGGCCACAAGGTTCTTGTGCCCCGGCCTGTGGCCATCCAGGCGGCGAACGTCGGCAAGATCAAGCTCGAAAACTTGCTCTCGCCGATGGCGACCAAGCGATCTCCCGGAACCGGTTACAAGCGTTCCGACTTCCAGTTCGATTCCTTCAGTTACGCAACCGAGGAGTACGGCGCAGAAGCTCCGCTGGATGATCGCCAGCTCGCGATGTACGCCGACATCCTCGACGCCGAGACGGTTCATGCGAATCGCGCCGCCAACTTCGTGTTGCAAGAGTACGAGCAGAACTGCGCGTCGGCGATCTACAACACGGCTTCCGGCGGGTTCACTTCCGTCGCGGTCACCGCCAAGTGGAATGACCCCGTCAACGCCGTGCCAATTGACGACATCATCAGTTGGCGCGAGACGATCATCACCAGCAGCGGCCTCGTGCCAAATGCGTTGGTGCTGAACAGTTACCAGTTTTGGAACCTCATCAACACCCAGCAGGTGGTCGACCGTGTGAAATACACGCAGACGGCCACGCAGCAGGTCATGGCTGGTCTGATTGCTCAGGCTTTGGGCCTGGATCAGTTGATCGTGGCCGGTGGCTTGCAGAACACTTCCAACGCGCCGACCGCTCGTTCGATCTCGCGCATCTGGTCGAACAGCAATGTGTTCCTCGGCCGCGTGGCCACCACCGACGACCCACAAGAGCCGTGTGTCGGACGGACCTTCATCTGGTCCGGCGACGGTCCTGGCGCACCAGGCACCGACGAGCAGCTCGCGATCATCACGGAAGAGTACCGCGAAGAGAAGCTGCGCGGTTCGGTGATCCGAGCCCGCAACGATCGTCAAATCGTGGTTATGTACTACCAGGCCGGTCTCGTCGGCACGGGTGTCATCGCTTGATTCAAAGGAGCCTCCCGCCGGTGGCGCTGGTGTTTGCTCTCCACCGGCCACCGGCGGAGCTTCTTGGAGCAAAGGCTCAATGACTCAGTTCGATGAACTGTTCTCGACGATGGGAGTTCCGACTCTCCAGGGCGAGTTTGGGGAGTGGGTCACCTATTACCCGCGACAAGGGAAGCCTCGCAAGGTCTTGGCGATCTATGTCGACCGCAGCCCGATCGAGGACATCGAGAAAACGTCTGACACAAGGGTTCCGATGATCGTTATCCAAGTTCCCAACAACTCTCAATCCGGAATATCGAGCAGAGAAATCGACACCGGCGGCGACATGGTAGAGGTTTCTGCGCAAGGGGGCTACGGATGCGACGTTCGGACCCGTGAAGAGGAACATTTCCAAGCTCTTAAAGGACGTCGCCGGGATCACTCGCTTTGAGGTGCATTAGTCGTGGCAGACAACGTAGTTCAAGTCGACCGCGGGCAGTTGGCGGCTGTCGAAGCCCGCTTGCAGGGAATAGCCAACGGGCTCCCGCGCGCGTTATCCGGGGCCGTGAACGACACCGTCGCGAAAGAAAAGACCAATATGTCGCGCGAAATCCGCGCGCAGGTCAACATCAAGAAGAAGGACATCGACCCGAGGCTAACGAGAACGCGGGCGACTCCGGGAAACCCACAAGCCTCAATCACACTCGCCAAAACAAGTCGGCTGCCGCTGAAGTATTTCGGGGCCAAGCAAACCAAAAGGGGCGTCACTTACAAGATTGCGAAGGGGGCGTCTCGGTCTCTGCTTCCGAGCGCGTTTGGACCGAATATCGACCGTCTGGGAAACCATGTCTACGTGCGAGCGGGCAAAGACCGTTTGCCGATTGTGAAGGTCATGGCCATCAGCGCGTGGGGCGCGTTCGTGAAAAACAACCTTGAGGCGCCAACGGTGGCGGACGCCGAGCGCGTTTTGGAGCACAACCTGGAGCGCCGCTGCCGGGCAGTGCTGCTTAAGTCGCAGGGCAAGATATGAGCGCGCCGGTTCCCATCCTGGAGCAGATTGCGCTAACCGTGGTCGATCGGCTGGAAACGGTGACGATCGCCAATGGATACCAGCAGGACATCGCGGAAGTGCAGCGCCCGACGCGGCTTGGCGGCTACCGTGCGCGTGATTTGCTTGCCGTGGTCGCCCAGCGGTCGCCCGAACAGGACGAAGAGAACTCGACTGAAGGAAACCCACGCGGAATCGCTTGGGATCAGCCGTTTGAAATCGCCCTTTATCGCTTTCCGAGCGACAAGGACACCATCGCGATCGACACGCTCATCAATATCTTCGCGTCGGATTGCACGATGGCTCTGACCGGTGGCGCCGGTTCGGACTGGCAGCAGTTTGGCGGCTTGGCGATGAACGCCTGGATGGGCGAGTCGTTGTATTTCGGTGACACCGACGGCGCGTTTTCTGGCATCGTCCTCGTGTTCCACATTTTGTACCGCATAAGCGAAATCGACCCATACATCGTTGCCTGAGAGGCCATTATGACAGCTCCAGCCCCCATGCTCTCTCGCCGCCGCATTGTGTCGGCCGTCGTGGAATCGACTCCAGGGACGGCCGTTACGCTCACGGCGGCCGGCGCGGCGATGAACTGCTACGACGCCACGTGCCAGCCGGAAATCGAGTTCGATGAGCGAGAGGCGCAGAGCAGCTTTTCGCCGCTCCCGTCGACCGTTGGCGGCTACGGCGGGTCGCTCACATTCAAAACCGATCTGATTGGGAATTCGACCCTGCCGCTTTGGGCCTCGACACTTCTGCCGGCCTGCGGCTTGGTCGCGACCTCATCGGTTTTCGGCCCCGTGACCAATCCTCCCGGCGTCGGCGGCGTCACGACTGTCACGATCGGGCTCTTCGAGGATGGGATTCTCAAGAGCCTTCGCGGCGCTATGGGCAACATGAAGATCGACTTTGAGGCCGGCAAATCGACCAAGGCCGAGTTCGAGTTCAAGGGCGTCTGGGTCCCACCCGTAGTCGCGTCGCTCGTGACGCCGACCTATCCCACGGCGCGGCCGATTCGCTTCGCGTCAGCCGGCTTAGCTCTAGGCTCGTTCACGCCTCAGCTTCAAAAACTATCCATCAATCTCGGCAACGAGATTCAGTTGCGCGAGGACGCAAATGACCCCAGCGGTTACGCCAGCGCCATCATCGCCGGCCGCAGGATCACCGGCAGCATGGACCCGCAGTCGGTTCTGCCGTCGTCATTCGATACCTACGGGACCTGGCTGGCGATGACCACAGGCGCCCTTGGTTGGTCGATGGGAGCTACCGGAAATGGAATGGCCTTCGCGATGCCCTACTGCCAGCTCGTCAAGGTGCAAGAGGCCGACCGCAACAAAGTTCAAACCGACAATGTCGACTTTCTCGCCGTGGGCAGCGCAGGCGACGACGAATTCTCAATCACGTTTACCTAAGAGCAAGCCGTGCCGAGAGCAATGGATCCCGACGCGATCTTTCGCGTGTCGCTAAACTCCGACGTCAGAATTGCCGCCGATCGCCGGCCGGCCTTCCTGTTCCGTCCAGTCACCGGCCGGATGTGGAAAAAGGCCGAATCGCTGCGCAAACAGCGCCACGAAGCGAGCGATCCCACCGAATTGGTGGACAAGATTTGCGAAATGCTCCGCGTCGGCCTCGTTGGCTGGGAGAACATGACTGACCCCGACACCGGCAAGCCGTTGCCATACGACCCGGCCGAACTGGACCGGCTTCTGCTGCTTCGTGAGGCGATGGAGCTGGTCGATGAAATGCTCACCGGAGGGCAGGTAAGCCCGGACGATAAAAAAAAATCCGACTCATCTGCCTCATTCAATCCGGAAACCTCTGCCGCGGCTGCACTGGCGCCCGATGCGTCGACCCGCCCAGCGAATCATTGCCCGCCGAACTCGAATGCCCGTGCTGCGAAGGCCGAGGCTGCAACGGATGCCGCGACGGGTACGTCCCATTGATCGACTGCCCTCAAAAGGAACTGGACGGTGAGCTGATCGAGGCCATGCGACTTGCCCAACTCTATGAAAAGGGATTGCCCCCGGTCGCGGGCGGCGCCCTCGACCAGTGCCGCTGGTTCACGGAATTCGCCGCCCGCTATTGGACTGACCGTGATCGCCTGATGCCGCTGAAGTGAGCCTATGTCGTCCGCCGTCAACATTCTGATTAAGGCCACCGATCAGGCGAGCCATGTCTTTCGCCACGTCGGTAGGGAAGCCAAGGAACTCGGAACGCGTCTGATCGGACTGGAGGAGGTTGTCGGCGGCGCCGTCGCCAGTTTCACCGCCTTCGAGGTCGTCAAGAAATCGCTCGAAGAATTCGGCAACGCTGAAGAAACCTTTGTCGTTTTAGAGGCCATTCTCAAATCGACAGGCCACGCGGCAGGGCTAAATGCCGACGAAATCCGTGAACTTGGCGAGGAATATCAGCGTTGTACCAAGTACGAAGACGACTTCGTGATTGGCGCCGCGGGCGTGTTGGCGACGTTTACCCAGGTAAAAAACGAAGTCTTCAAGCAGGGATTGGCCGCGGCGCTCGATCTGTCAACCGTCCTCAAGCAGGACTTGCAAAGCTCGATCATCCAAATCGGCAAGGCGCTGAATGATCCCATCTCGGGCATGACCGCCCTGCGCAGGGTCGGCGTGTCGTTCACGGAGGCGCAGCGCGAGCAGATTCACGTGCTGCAAGAAAGCGGTGATTTGATCGGCGCGCAAACAATCATTCTCAAAGAACTACAGACAGAATTTGGCGGCGCCGCGGAAGCCGCGGGGAGCACATTCAACGGCGAAATCGCGAAGCTAGACAATAGCCTGAAGGACCTGTTTGAAACGATTGGCAAGCAGCTTGCGCCGGCGACACGCGCATGGGCGGAAGACTTAAAGGCAGTGCTAAATGGCGCCAGCGGAGCCGGAAGTGCCGCGGTGGGGCTCTCGCGTGAGGAAGGTCGCATTCCGCATGGCAAGTCCGGCCCGGAACAATCGCCAGCCGAAGCGCTCGTAGAAGAACGCGCAAAGGTGCTCGGACTGCTCGAAAAGACCAGAGCAGCGTCGCGAGCTTTAAGCAAAGAGGTGGACGACCGAACTCGCGTTCAGGCCGGGCAGGGCGCTCTCGGAATGCTCAACCCGATGAACATCGTGCGCAGCCTGGCGAATCTAAACGCTGCCACCGAAATGGGCAAGCTTACGCAAAGCGAAGACAACCTGCACAAGCGGCTGCGCGATATCAACCGGCGCATTGAGGAGCGGACGCCGGGAGGGCGTGAAATTACGGACATCGCGGCCGAAGACAAGCAAACGCGCGAGGCGGACGTCGCCTCGGCAAAGCGAGTCGCTGAAGCTAAGGCCAATTTCGAGAAGATGCGCCGCTCGATATTCGGCGAGACGGACGAAGAAAAGTCGCGGCGAGAGCGCGAGGACAGTCGGTTGTCAAACGGCGACGCCACGAAGGACGAAGAGACGGCGATCAAGGCTCGGCAAAAGGTTGAGAAGGAAGCCGAAAAGCACAGTCCGCTCGGGGTAACTGTTAAGCCGTGGCGTGGCCTGGGCGCGGGGGGGCGGTGGCGATATTGGCGGGGATCGCGGGCGAGGAATTTCCGGGGATGGGTCGCGTGGCGGATGGTTTAACTGCTATTGGTGATCGGCAGCGGCAGGGTCTTGCCTTGCAATTTAGCGCGCACGACTTCGATGCCATACCTTGCGAAGCTAAAACCGTTTTTCGCGCCGGTCGCGATCACGCTCTTGATCCGGGCAAACGCCGCCGCGCTCCATTCGGCCCGGTGCGTGCCGCCGTCATTCCTGGCCGCCGCCAGGCTTCGGATGTCGCGTTCGGTTCCGTTGTTGTCGGCCGGAACATTCGCATCGTCGAGGAAGGTGAACAATTCGTCGCAGTGCTTGAACAGCCGGCGCCAGATTCGCAAACATTCGCGATGCCGCACGCGCGTCTCGAGCATCAACGTGTCGAAACGGTCTTGGATCTCGCGTCGGGCCGCGTTGAAAGCTTTTTTGCCGAGCGACTTGCGCTCGTGGCCCAACCGGATCGCGTCTTGAAACAGCGTGATCAACGGCTGGATGAAGGCCCGCACGCTCGCCGCCGGCAACGCTTCGCGCAGCTTGTGCAACTCGCGAAGCAAATGGACCAAGCAGCGCTGTTTGCGGCAGTCGAGCCGGTTGTAGACCGCATAAAAATCGCTGACCAGCGTGCCCGCGAACGATGTGCCCAACGCCCGCTCGAGCACGGCCCGATTGCGATGGCGATCGATCAGGAACAATGCCAAGCGCGTGTCTCGAAAACACCAGGCCCAAACGGGCTGGCCATCGATCCGCCAGCCGGTCTCATCGCCTTGCACGACCGGCGAATTGCGCAAGAGTTCCCAGAGTTTGTCGACCACCGGCTCGAACAAAGCGCCGCCCCAACGCAAATGGCCGAGCAATCCGGCCCGGCTGGCCGAAAGACCAAAGAAGTCTTTCAGCAAGTGTTGCGTTTTGCCGAGCGAGATGCCCAGGTGAACCCGCGCGTAGCAGACCAACAAGCGCACGCGTGGCCCGATGTGGGCGCCGGGCAGTTCCAAGTCGCCGCGTCCTTGGCAGGTGGCTTGGCAATGTTCGCAACGGTAGGTATGACGGCGATACCGATGCCATTCGAGCTTGGGCTCTGGAATCTCCGCCATCTCATGGTCTTCGAACTCGCCGGTGGCGGTCAGATCGTGGCCGCCGCAATGCGGACACTCTCGCGGATGCACATCGTGTTCGATGAATACCGTGCCGGGCGGCGGCTCTGGACGAAAGCTGCCCGGATGTTTGCGAAACTGCTTGCGGCGGCGATCCTGTTCGCCACGCCGCGCATCGGCGGCCGAGCGGGTTTTCTTGCGCCGCTGAAGAAACTTTTGGACTTGCTGTTCGAGTTGCTCGACGCGCTTGCGCAGCGTGATATTCTCCGCCAGCAACCGGGCGATTTCCGCTTCCAACTCGGCGATCCGTCGATCTCGATCATCCATGATCCAATCAATGTGACCGAAAACCCAATTTCGGGAAAGAGGAAATGCTTAACAGTTACCGCTCGGGTTCCTGCGCGACATGATCGCCGACGCCGAGAAACAACTCAACAAGGGCGCCACCCATTTGATCGAGTCGACCAAAACTCCACTGGAGAAGTTGCAGGATGAACTAAAGCAACTCGAAACCTTCCACGCGATCAAGATCATCGACGACGAGCAGTTCGACAAGATTGGCGATCGCCTGCGCGAGCAAATTCGCGATGCGGAAGCCGCCGAAAACGAAAAGCCAAATCCACACACAGTTACCGGCAAGGACTGGCATTCGACCGAGAACGCGGCCGTCGAATCGCGGTTTCTCACCCGTGGAACTGGCTTGATGAAACGCGGCGACAACGACCCGCAGATGCAAGCCCTCAAAAAAGCTGACGAGGCTGCCAAAGAACGACAGAAACAAACCAAATTGCAGGAGAAATCGCTAAACACGCTGGAGCGGCTACTGCAAAAGACACAGCGCCTCGGGCTCCAGCAAGTCGCGTAGGGTTACCGTGAAATTCGATGAGGTATCGAACATCACGCATGCCGCGTTTGGGTAAGGCGACGGCCGGTCCCACGAAAGCGCAACATCGCGCAAGTCAATCAATCACAACCGCAGGGGATTCTCTAGGCCTTAAACCAGTATCCCTTTGAGGCGTGGGCGGGGAGATTTTTGGAAAAAAGCGAAATCCCTCGGCGGATTTGCGGTATTCTGTGTTTTTTGCCAGTCACGAACACCACGGCCACCGAGGGATTTCGAGTGAAAGCCAAGAACCAAAGAGCGCGGGCCAAGCGTCAGAGGGCGCAGGCCAAGGGCCGAAGAACACGGGCCAAGATACGCCGACGTCTCGCCGCATGCAAGCGGCGGGTCGAGCGGCGCATCGACAAGCACAACTGCGAGGGTTGCGAGCGCCCGATCATGCGGCCCGGCAATATCAAGTATGAGCTTGCGGAGCGCGCGCAAGGCATGGCTTATGGCGGCTTCGGCGCGATGCGGTTGCTGGTCCAAGAACTGGGGCTGGCCGAAGCGATCGATCGGCGATTGCATCTGCTCAAGGTGCATCTGCCATATCATGAGAGCGATCATGTGCTCAACCTAGCGTTCAACGCCTTGTGCGACGGCGATTGCCTGGAAGACCTCGAACTGCGCCGCAACGACGAAGTCTATCTCGACGCGCTCGGCGCCCGGCGCGTGCCCGACCCGACGACGGCGGGCGACTTCTGCCGCCGTTTCACGCCGAGCGACGTGCGCGCGCTGCAAGAAGCTTTCCACGAAACACGACATAAAGCTTGGGCCCGCCAGCCCGCCGAGTTCTTCGCCCAAGCCCGCATCGACATGGACGGCGTGTTCGCGCCCACCGGCGGCCAGTGCAAGGAGGGCATGGACATCTCCCACAAGGGCGAGTGGGGCTATCATCCGCTGGTCGTGTCGCTGGCCAACACGGGCGAAGTGTTCTCGATCGTCAACCGCTCGGGCAACCGGCCCAGCCACGAAGGGGCGGCGGCCGAAGTCGATCGCGCGCTGGAAGTCTGCTTCGCCGGCGGCTTTCGCAAGGTGTTGCTCCGCGGCGACACCGACTTCTCGCAGACGACGCATCTGGACCGCTGGACGGACGACCCGCGCGTGCGATTCGTGTTCGGCATGGACGCCAAGCTGAAATTGCAGCTTTTGGCCGACGACTTGAAGGACAAGGCCTGGCAACCGCTCGAGCGCGCACCGCGTTACGCCGTGAAGACCAAACGCCGCGCACGGCCGACCAACGTTAAACAAGGCATCGTGCGCGAGCGGGAATTCAAGAACCTGCGGCTGGTGGGCGAAGAGGTCGCCGAGTTCGATTATCGACCCACGGCGTGCAAGAAGGTGTACCGCCTGGTGGTGGTGCGCAAGTGGATCGACGAGCACCAAGGTCAGCGGACGCTGTTTTCCAGCTATCGCTACTTCTTCTACTTGACGAACGATCGCGAGCTCACGCCGGCCGAAGTGGTGTTCGAGGCGAACGACCGCTGCGATCAAGAGAACCTGAACGCGCAGCTTAAAGGCGCGGTGCGCGCCTTGCACGCGCCGGTCGACAACTTGGTGAGCAACTGGGCCTACATGGTGATGGTCTCGCTGGCCTGGAACCTGAAGGCGTGGTGGGCCTTGCTCTTGCCCGAGCCGCCGGGCCGCGAACAAGAACTCCGGCGCGAGGAAAAGAAGACGGTGCTCAAGATGGAGTTCAAGACATTCCGCAACGCTTTCATTCGGATGCCATGTCAAATCGTGCGTGGCGGGCGAAGATTGATCTATCGTTTGTTGGGTTGGAATCGCTGGCAAGTCGTGTTGTTTCGCTGGCTGGACGGCCTGCGATGTTGACGCCGATCAATTGAAGCCGGAGTCCGGACGCTCCGGTCCGCCGCCACGCCGAACCAGGAAAGCCAACCGCCAATGCCAAACAAAAACCCGCCGCCGAGAGTAGCGCGCCCGCCGGCGCCGCCCGCTCACGCCGCGCGCACCGCCGGCCACGCGAAACCGCCGCAAAACGCAACCGCGTACGCTTGTTTAAGGTCTAGGGGAATCCCAAGTTGAGCGTTACGAGTGTCAGCGAGCGGTTCACCGGTCCCGACATGGGTCAAGAGTCGCCCGACGCAAAGAACTACACCAGCACGGCCACGCGCGTCTTCGACGTGCTCGTGAGCGATCCGGTTGGTGACGATGAATCGACGGTGCTGCTCAGCGGTTTTGTTCCGTTCATTCGAGACTCGCATCCCGATTTTATCGGCCTGCGATGCAGCAACATCAGCGCGAAAAGGATGTCACCTTTTCGCTATGAGGTGCGCGCCCAATACACCGGGAACATGCAGCTTGGCATGTCGCCGCTTGATATGCCCCCTGATATTTCGTGGAGCTTTGCCGTAACCGAAGAGGAAATCGACCAGGACGCGAACGGCGACGCCATCCTGACGGCCGCCGGCGAGAGCTTTGATCCACCCATCCGCGCGCCGCGGTGGGACAGAGTGCTGCGCGTCGTGCGCAACATGCAGGATTATGACGACGACTTGGCAGACGAGCTGATCTGGACGACCAACGAAGACACCGTGATGAATCGGCCCCCCGGCGCCGGGCTGCTAACGGTATTTGATGGGGTGTCTGTCGCCGACGAGGACGAGCCCTATTGGAAGGTCACTTGCGAGTGGCATTTTCGCGCGGCGCCCCCTGGCAAGGATGCTTCGTTTGCTTGGTTCCGACGAGTGCTCGCGCAGGGGTTTTTCATCATCGACATTAACGGCAAGCAATGGCATCCGACGATCCGGGGAGTGCCGATCGCCAAGCCGTGCTTGCATCACGTAGCCGATGGAACATTCATCTCCGGGCAAAAGCCATCCGACGCCGAGTGGTATTACTTTCAAATCTTCGGCTCCGGCGACCACGACGCGATCGGCATTCTCGACGGTTACGAATAACGAAAGGCAATTATGTCCAACGAAATCAAAGTCACGCAGTCGCTCTCTTGCTCGAATGTCAACCTGACTTACCAGAGCGGCAACATCAGCTTTCGCGCCAATCAGGCTGGATCCCTGAAGACGGGCAACACGCAGTCGATCGGCACGACGGCCACGCAGGTCGCGTTTGCAAGTAGCTTCAGCAACCCCGGCTGGGGCGAGTTCACCAACCTCGATTCGACCAACTATTTACAGATTGGCGTAGAAGTGTCGAGCACGTTCTACCCGCTGGTCACGCTCCTGCCGGGCGAGACGACCCTGTTCCGCCTGGCACAGCTCAGCAACGTGTACGCCCAAGCCAACACCGCAGCCTGCCTGCTCGACTACACGATCCTTGAAACCTGAGCGGCTCCAATGACAGATGAACCGATCATAGGCTTCACGCAAGAAGGCGCGAGAAAGGTTGCGCGCGTCGCAGAGGAATTCAACCGCGCGCCGGCCAACCGAACGAGATTTCGACCGCAGCCACCGTTTTCGACGCCTGTTCAGCTCCCGATCTATAACTCGGGCGACGATCAGATTCCACCCTATGGTTGTTGCCAAGTCGTCGAAGTCGTGCAGCCCGACGATGAGCAAGGCGAGAATTACGTTTCTGTCAAACAGGCCGATGGCACGGCCACGTCGACGACATCCTTCGTCTGGAACAGCATCCAGGCCGTAGATGGCCAAGGCTTCGGGACAGCGCAAGAGACGCCGCACATTCGATTCGTTTTCGACGACTTGGCTCCTGGTGGATCGGGTAGCGTCACGCCAAACCCCGGCGAGATGTGGCAGCCGAAGAGCGGCCAATGGACAATGACCAAGGGTAGCGGGCCTGGCGCACTTCAGGTGCTCGGCGTGTTGACCGACGATTTGGTCGATAACGCGGCGATTGGAATTTCAGCCAGCTCGGCGGGCGCGGCAGTCGTTGCCGTGATCGACACAAGCGGGGTCACCGCCGGGACACCGAGCAGTCCATACGGTCAGGCGCTCTGGGCCGGCGTGCTCGTCACGGTTCAGACGACCGCGCCTACATTCGCGAACGACACCGGCGGCAATCGTTTCTCACCGATGCCGTTACCCAGCGTCTCCACGACTACGCCTACCTGCTGGATTCTGGACTTGGACAGCGTGAGCGGGTCTGGCGGGCCAAATCCCACGCTGGTCAAGGGCGAGAAGTATGTCGGTATTCCCTGCGGGACATATGCGGTGGGCTCAGTCACGTTGCCGCTCTACGCCGTGCGCAAGGGTTGCCAAACCGACGTCGTTCAAATCACGACGAATAATACGCTCATCAGCGGCAGCGGATCGCCTACAACTGGGCAGGGCGTCAAGCCAACCAACACGACCACAAATCTATTCGACGCGCAGGTGATGGCTTACACGCCGGGAACAACATCGTTTTCGAGCGCGCCGTGGACGAACAACAGCATCAGCGCGTGGCTTTATTTCGTGGATGTGCCGGGCGGCTCGCAGGGCTCGACCGCGCCGACGGCCGTCTGCGGCGACAATTATGTGGCTGCGCTGCTCGGCACGTTCGACCCCTATCCCGGCGGCTCGGGCGGCACGAGTGATCCAAGGCCGCTTTACTTCTGTCGCCGTGACTCGACGCGGCCGCCGCTGATGCTGTTCACGTCGACGCTGTTTTGGGCCAGCTCCGGAACTCCCTCAGGATACGGCGCCAACGAATTTCGGGGCTCGGACGCGCCGAACGTCAAGCCGACCAAATATCGCGGCAATCCGTCGGCCTCGGCAATCACGATTTTGGCCGGTTCAATGGCGACTTACGACGATCCGATTTTTCAGGTCAACCTGGATGGCCAATGGAAGATTTCGCTAACGGCGACTCTCGAAGGAAACACCGCATTCAACACGACGTCGGGAAACATTACCAACAACACAGGGTACGCCTCCGGCGCCGGGCTCCCATCGCATACGCACAGCTACCTGGAATCCGGCGGCGTGCCGTCGCTGCTGATTTATGTTCGACCCTTCGTCACGACGCCGGGTGGCTCGCCATCCACGTTGTCGCCGCAGTTTTTTCTCTCGGCGACCGTGACGCCATACGGCCAAATCACGGTGTCGAACGACTTTCTGCTGAATCTTCAATCGGGTAGCCAGGTCACTCTCGACGTGGTGATAAATTCCGGCGGCTCGACGACCGTGGGAGCGATTCTCGAATCGTGCCTGATCGTGGCGCAATGGGTCGGCCCCTATGACTCGGGCGACACCGGGTATGGCGAGAGCATTTAGGCCGCCATGTGCGGCTGCGGCTCGGATTTCCGGTGCCCCCATCCGGACATAGTGAGGCTGTCAAAGGTGGCATCGAAAGGGTATCTTTGGTGGCTTCACTCTCGTGACCTGCGGACGATGAAGAAGCCAATATCCACAGAGACTTGGGCCAAGTTGCTGGCATGGCCATGCCAAGACCGATGGGGACCGGTACTGGCGATGGCAGAGCCTGAAGGGATGCGATTATGGACGTCTTTCGATTGCGCGACACGGTGATCCACGAATATGCCGACTATGTCCGCAGTTTCGTTCAGATCCGCGAAGCTGCACTGCGGGAATACGTCGAGCAGAGCCTGACGGATGAGGCGCTGTGGCCGCAGCCGCTGATCCAGATGAATCCCACCTTCGAGTTCGGAGGGAAGGTTGACGACCTGGTAAAGCAAGAAAAGCTTCATGCAGAGTGCCAGAAGATATTCCGAATCAAGACCGTGTCCGACTCTCTCGGCACGCCCATGCGCTTGCATAGACATCAGGTTGACGCGGTCCATTCGGCAAGTCGCGGCATGAACTACGTACTCACCACTGGAACTGGGTCGGGCAAAAGTCTGGCGTACATCGTACCCATCGTGGATCACGTGCTTCGTGTGGGCCGGGGCAACGGCATCAAAGCAATCGTTGTGTATCCGATGAACGCTCTGTGTAACAGCCAGTACGGGGAACTGGAAAAGTTCTTGCGATTGGGCTACGGAGCGGGCAATGAACCTGTTCGGTTTGATCGCTACACCGGCCAAGAAGACCAGCAGCGTCGTGACGAGATCTCGGCAAATCCTCCGGACATCCTGCTCACCAACTACGTAATGCTCGAACTGTTGCTCACGCGGCCCTTCGAGCGCAAGATCATCAATGCGGCACGCGGACTTCGATTTCTCGTACTTGATGAACTCCACACATACCGCGGGCGCCAAGGCGCGGATGTAGCGATGCTTACGCGGCGAGTGCGGGAAGCATGCCAAGCAAAGGACCTCCTCTGCGTTGGCACTTCAGCGACAATGGCGACTGGCGGCAGCTTTGTCCAACAACGTACACAGATTGCAGAAGTTGCGGGTCGCCTCTTTGGTGCCAAAGTCGAACCTGATGCCGTCATCGGTGAGACTCTGACTCGTGCCACTCGGGATCACGATTTTTCGGCCGCAGACAATCTAGCTCGACTACGTGCCGACATTGAGGGAGCCTCGATCCCAGCCGATTATCCTGGGTTCGTGGCAACCATGATGGCCAGTTGGCTTGAGGCGACTTTCGGTCTCCGCCGTGACCAGGATGACAATCGCCTCGTTCGCGCGAAGCCCCTGTCGATCAGCGGGGAATCTGGGGCTGCCCGAAAGCTGAGTCAATTAACGAGCATTGCCGAGGACAAATGTGCAAACGCAATTCGATCTTGGTTGCTTGCTGGTCACACGTGCCAAGCAAACCCGGAAACGAGCGCCAAACCGTTTGCATTTCGCTTGCACCAGTTTATCAGTCGCGGTGACGCGGTCTTCGCCACCCTGGAGGACGTTGGACAACGGCACTTCTCGCTGAGCGGACAACAATTCGTCCCTGGCGACCGAGGCCGACTCCTTTACCCATTGGCTTTTTGCCGCGAGTGTGGAGCAGAATACTACACGGTCTGGAAAGTCACCGACCGGCAATCAAAGTTGGTTGTGTTCAAGCCCCGCAAGCTGTCAGATCGAGGCTTGGACGATGAACAGGGGGAAGCCGGTTTCTTATACCGCGATTCCGAACGGCCTTGGCCAGAAGACCCTGAAGAGATCGTTCAGCGAGTTCCAGAAGAATGGATCGAAGAGAGCGGTGGGAAGTCGCGCGTTCGATCCACATTGCGGAACGATGTGCCGACAACTGTGCGGATAGCGCCCAATGGCGAGGTCAGCCCGAATGGACAGGCATTTGCCTTCCTGACCTTGCCATTCCGCTTCTGCCTTTGCTGCGAGGTATCGTACCGGGCACGGCGCGGGGAATCGGATTTTGGACGGCTGGCGACTTTAGCTACTGGCGGCCGAAGCACTGCCACGACCATTCTGAGCTTGTATGCGGTTCGGTTTCTCCGGTCGGAAGCTTCGTTGCAGGAACATGCCCGCAAGCTGCTGAGTTTCACCGACAACCGGCAGGATGCCTCGCTACAAGCTGGTCATTTCAACGATTTTGTCGAGGTGAGCTTGCTGCGCGCTGCGCTTTACAAAGCCGTTGCGGCAGCCGGTTCTGATGGAATATCCCATGACGAACTATCCCAAAAAGTATTCAAGGCCCTTGCCTTGCCTCTTGAACTTTACGCTCGCGAACCGGGAGTTCAATTTGCTCAGCGGGCTGAAACGGACAAATCCTTTCGCAACGTTCTTGGCTATCGGCTATATCGAGACTTGAAGCGTGGCTGGCGCGTCACCTCGCCCAACCTCGAACAGTGTGGCCTGCTGAAGATCGATTACCCGTCCATTGATGAACTGTGTCAGTCGGAGGACCACTGGCAAGGGTGTCATGCCGCCTTGGTCATGGCTGCGCCAAAGATTCGTGAACGCATCGCCAGGGTTCTGCTGGACTACCTGCGCCGCGAATTGGCAATCGATGTCGATTACCTCAAGGGAGACTTTTTTGAACGACTCCAAATGCAGAGTTCCCAGCGATTGCGCTCACCCTGGGCAATCGACGAGCAGGAAAAGCCGGAACTGGCATCGGCCGTCTTCCCACGTGCTCGTGGCCCACATGATCGGATGTACTTTTCCTACCTATCTGGTCGAAGTGGGTTCGGTATCTTCTTGGGACGACGTGGGACATTCCCGGAGTTTGAGCGGACCGGAACAAAGCTGCGTTTGGCCGATAAAGACGCCATACTACGCGACCTATTTCGCGTTCTGAAAACCGCGCAATACCTCGTCGAGACAGCCGAGCCAACGGGTGATAATCCCGTCCCCGGTTATCAGTTGTCTGCTGCCGCGATGTACTGGCACGCGGCTGACGGGACGGTCGCTTTTCACGACCCTATTCGTGTTCCAAACCCGCCGGAAAAGGGCGGCCGGACGAACCCGTTCTTCGTCCGGTTTTATCAGCACGTTGCGGGATCATGCCGGGGCCTGGAGGCCAGGGAGCACACGGCCCAGGTTCCATATGACGAGCGCGAGCAGCGGGAAAAGGACTTTGGCGATGGAAAGCTGCCGGTGCTTTACTGTTCCCCAACGATGGAATTGGGCGTTGACATTCGACAGCTCAATGTCGTCAACATGCGAAATGTGCCCCCGACGCCGGCCAATTACGCTCAGCGCAGTGGCCGTGCTGGCCGCAGTGGCCAGCCAGCATTCGTGCTGACCTATTGCGCCACGGGCAATTCGCACGATCAGTACTTCTTCCGCCTGCCAGACCGGATGGTATCCGGCGCGGTGTCGCCACCACGTCTCGACCTTGCAAACGAAGATTTAATCAAAGCCCACGCGTACGCTGTGTGGCTGGCCGAGACCAATACGTTCCTTGGCAATTCGCTGACCGAGATTCTGGACGTTCAGGGGGTCAAACCGTCCTTGGCGATACTTCCAAGCGTCCGTACTAGCTTGACGCGGTCAGGTGTTCTCGAAGCCGCCTACCGTAAGTCCAGTGCCATCCTCAAAACGATCGAGGAAGACCTACGTGCAGCCCCGTGGTATACATCGGAATGGCTGAAGCTCGTGCTCGACCACACGATGCAAGAATTTGAAGCAGCATGTAACCGCTGGCGGAGCCTGTTTCGTGCTGCGAAGGCCCAATTCGAGTATCAAAACTCGATCATTGCCGATGTCGCCCGCCGGCCCATGTGGGAGGAGGCGAAACGTCTACGGCGAGAGGCTGAAGCGCAAATCGAACTCCTCACTGATGCCAAGAATGTGGTCCAATCGGACTTCTACAGCTATCGGTACTTCGCCAGTGAAGGCTTCCTGCCCGGATATAACTTCCCACGTCTGCCCTTGTCGGCATACATCCCCGCCCGTCGGCGGGTTCAGGGTAAGGATGAATTCCTGTCTCGGCCCCGCTTCTTGGCAATTTCCGAGTTCGGCCCAAGGAGCATCATTTACCACGAAGGATCGCGTTACATCGTCAACAAGGTGATTCTGCCCGTCGGATACCGAAAGGAACCAACAGATGAGGGGGAAGCGATCACGGTCTCGGTGAAGCAGTGTGGCGCCTGCGGGTATATTCACGAACTTGGTGCCACAGAAGCCGGCCCCAACTGCTGCGAGAACTGTGGAAGCGCCAACCTCGACCGCATCGATCGGCTGCTCCGCCTGCAAAACGTTTCGACGAAACGTCGTGATCGCATCACCAGCGACGAAGAAGAACGCACCCGCATGGGCTACGAAATCCGCACCGGCTTGCGCTTTAAGGAGGTCGGTGGAGTCGCCTTATTCCAGGTAGCCGAAGTCGCTGGGCCAAATGGCGCTGTACTTAAACTTACCTACGGCGACGCTGCGGACATCTGGCGAGTCAATCTGGGATGGCGGCGGCGTGCTGAAAAGAATCGCCTCGGATTCGTCCTCGATATGGAGAAAGGGTACTGGCAGCGCTCCGACCAACTCCCCGACGAGGAAGACCCCGCCGACCCGCTCGGCGCAAAAACGGAACGCGTCGTTCCGTTTGTTGAGGATCGCAGAAATTGCCTTATCATCGAGCCCACAACGCACCTTGATCCAAAAACGATGACCTCGCTTCAGGCCGCGATCAAGAAGGCCATTCAAGCCATCTATCAGCTTGAGGACAACGAACTGGCGGCCGAGCCGCTTCCATCTTCGGACGATCGACGACGCATCCTGCTTTACGAATCAGCCGAGGGTGGCGCGGGCGTGCTGCGCCGGCTGCTCGACAATGGGAATAGCTTGGCGGAAATTGCAACTGAAGCTCTACGGATTTGCCATTTCGACCCTGAAGCGGGCGAGGATCGCTGCCGGGCCGTTGGAGCTTCGGAGGACTGCGAGGCAGCATGTTACGACTGCCTCATGAGCTACTCGAACCAGCGTGAACACGAATTGCTTGATCGAAAAATGCTTTTGGGCTTCTTGCGAGATTTGCAGTCTTGCGGCGTGAAGTCTTCCCCCAGTCCGAAGCCGTTCGCTGACCATCTGCAAACCCTGAAAGCCGGTTGCGACAGCAATCTCGAAAAGGCTTGGCTCGACTACCTGGCACTGCGTGGCCATCGACTTCCGTCCGTCGGCCAGAAGCATTACGCGCAATGCTCTACTCGCCCGGATTTCGTTTACGAACGGGAGCACACTGCAATCTACGTGGACGGTCCACCGCATGACTTCCCCGAGCGACAACAGCGAGATGCCGACGCCTCGGCACGGATGGAAGATCTCGGTATCACCGTCCTTCGCTTCCACCACCAAGACAACTGGGCGGAGATTATCGCCAGATACCCAAACATCTTCGGCGTCGCACAAGTACCGATCACGACATCGGCGGCAAGCCAGTAAGGGAGGCAACATGGCGTTCAGTGCGGGATCACTGGTAAAGGTCCGAGGCCGAGAATGGGTAGTCCTACCCGACTCGCAGGACGAGTTCCTGATCGTTCGGCCGTTGGGCGGGACGGATGCCGAAGTTGCGGGCATTGATACGGCCCTGGAAACGGTCGAGGAAGCCCGGTTCGCCCTACCCGATCCGTCCCGGCTCGGCGACTACCAAGGCTGCCGGATGCTTCGCGATGCCATTCGGCTTGGGTTCCGTTCCAGCGCGGGGCCATTTCGCTCGTTTGGGCGAATTGCCGTCGAACCCCGTGCCTATCAACTCGTGCCGCTCTTGATGGCCTTGAAGCTGGACCCGATTCGGCTGCTGATCGCGGACGATGTCGGTATCGGCAAAACGATTGAAGCCCTGCTCATCGCGAAAGAAATGCTCGATCGGGGCGAAGTCAACCGGCTCGCCATCCTCTGTCCGCCGCACTTGGCGGAACAGTGGCAAGAAGAATTACACGACAAGTTTCACATTGATGCGGAACTCGTCCTAGCTAGCACTGCCAACAAGCTCGACCGGCTCTGCGGGAATCGATCCGTATTCGAGGTGTTTCCCTTCACCGTCGTGTCGATGGACTACATCAAGTCGGAATCGCGACGCGAGGATTTCGTACGCGCATGTCCCGAACTGGTCATCGTCGATGAAGCCCACACTTGCACCCTGCAAGGCCAAGCAGGTCGGGGAACCGGTCGCCAACAACGGCATCAGGTGGTGCAAGCACTGGCGAAAAACCCCGCCCGGCACGTGCTGCTCGTGACGGCGACGCCCCATAGTGGCAATGAAGAAGGCTTCCGATCGCTGCTCGCCCTGCTCAAGCCGGAGTTTGGCAATCTGCCGCTCGACCTTTCGGGCGATCAGAATCGTCGTCAACGCGAGGAGCTAGCTCGCTATTTCGTGCAGCGGCGGTGCGCCGACATCCGCAAGTACCTGGAATTCGACACAGCTTTTCCTGACCGCCTGGAGCAGGAACAGACCTACCAGCTCGGCAAGGATTCCGATTACCAAAGGTTATTCGAGCGCGTCCTGAATTACGCCCGCGAAGTGGTTAAGGACGCTCAGGCTCTGGCCAAGGTCCGACAACGCGTTTGCTGGTGGGCCGCCCTCGGTATGTTGCGTGCCTTGGCCAGCAGTCCGGCTGCTGGTGCTGCAACCTTGAGAAGTAAGATTCGCTCGATCTCTGCCGAAAGCCCGGAAGAAGTCGATCAAGTGAGTCGGCCACTCGTTTTCGACGAAGACCTGGACGAAACCGCCGAAGCCCCGGATGTCATCCCCGGTTCGGACGTATCGGACCTGGAAACCGATACCACGACGGTAAGCCGGGATCGAAAGAAACTGTTGGAGTTGGCCCGTGCGGCGGAAGAGCTTCAGGGAGACAAAGACCCGAAGCTCATGAAGGTCGTGCAGATCGTCAAAAAGCTCATCGTCGATGGGCATCGGCCAATCCTGTTTTGCCGCTTCATTGCCACGGCAGAATACTTGGGCGAGCAACTCCGCCAACGGCTGCCGAAAGATGTCGCCGTTATGACGGTGACGGGGAATATCCCTCCGTCGGAGCGAGAAGAACGCATCCTGACGCTTCGCGACTCGAAGAAGTATGTCCTGGTTTGCACCGATTGCCTCAGTGAAGGCGTGAACTTGCAGCACCTGTTCGATGCCGTCGTCCATTACGACCTGAGTTGGAACCCGACCCGTCACGAACAGCGGGAAGGCCGCGTTGACCGTTTCGGCCAGCCGCGACCCGTCGTAAAGGTCGTGACCTATTACGGCACGGACAATCAAATCGACGGGGTCGTCCTGGAAGTCCTGCTTCGCAAACACCAGACGATTCGCAAGGCCCTCGGCATCTCGATCCCGGTGCCGACCAGCAGCAACTCCCTGCTGGAAGCTCTCTACGAAGGGCTTCTGTTGCGGAAGAAAGAGAACAAGGATCAGCCAACCCTTTTCGACATGGCGCCCGAAGAGAAGACCAAGGTCGATGAGTTCGAGACCGAATGGAAAAACGCGGCGGAACGGGAGAAGCGAAGTCGGTCGCTGTTTGCTCAGCAGACAATCAAGCCGGACGAAGTGGCTTTGGAAGTCGCGGCCATGCGTCAGGCCATCGGTTCGGAAACCGACGTTCAGCGTTTCGTCACGACAGCCGTGAAAGCTTACCGTGGCACGATGCACGAACAGCACGGGCGGTTCCGCATCAACTTGAAGGAATCCCCTTTGGCCGTGCGCGAGGCCATCGGCGACCAGGACGAATTCAACGCTCGGTTCCAGCCTGGCGTCCAAGACGACGAGCTTTACCTCTCGCGGACCAGTACCGTCGTTGAGGGACTTGCCTCGTATGTCATGAACACCGCCCTCGACTCCAACCAGGCGGCTGAGGCCCGGCCAGTCGCGGCTCGATGCGGTGTCATCCGAACGAAGAAAGTAACTGGCAGAACCACGTTGCTCTTGGTTCGTTTCCGTTACCACATCCTCACCACGGTCGGCGACGAGACGAAGCCTCTCTTGGCTGAAGATTGTCGCGTGATCGGATTTCGCGGCGCTCCGGCCTCTGCGGAGTGGCTCTCGGCCACGGATGCGGAAGCCTTGCTGGAAGCCGCTCCGGATGAAAACGTTCCCGATGACGTGGCACGCGGCTTCATCCAGCGGGCCATTGACGAGTTCGACCACGTTCGTCCTCGTCTCGATCAACTTGCCGGCGAGCGCGGCAAGGAACTGTTGGCCGCGCATCAGCGTGTCCGCCATGCAATGCGGCGAACCGGCGTAAAGTACGACATTGAGCCGCAACTGCCGCCAGACGTTCTCGGGATGTATGTGTACCTGCCGGTGCTGTGACGCCGGTAGCTCTCGGCCAAGGATGGCCGAGTAAATGGGGAAGGCAAGGACGTTGACCAGCAAAAAGCGATGGAAAACTCAACGTGCGAAGCAGAACACGCAACCCGTTCTCGACGGTAAAGACCGCCGGCCTATTGTTGCCGATCGACTTGCTCGCGCGCATCGCCGATGGAAATGCCAATCTGCCGGGTCTCACGCCGGAGTCGTATCACCTTGACGCTGGCGACCGCCTCAACGAAGCGGCTGCCCGTGCCTGGAACGAGTGCTCGGCCGCGTGGAAACGGTTTCGCCAGGAACAACAGAAACTCCCCGCATCAGACGCCGGAACAACACTCACCCGTGAACGCTGGCTGCTGCCTCTCTTCAAGGAACTGGGTTACGGCCGGCTCCAACCGCAGAAGGCCATCCCCATCGAGGACAAGACCTACCCCATCAGTCATGCCTGGGGCGGGCATATTCCTATCCATCTAGTTTCCAGCAAATTGGAGCTTGATAAGCGGACGCCCGGTGCGGCTGGGGCTGCTTCCCGCAGTCCGTACAGCCTGGTGCAGGAACTGCTGAACCGCTCGGCCCAGCACCGCTGGGGCTTTCTATCGAACGGGCGCATGCTCTACGTGCTCCGCGACAACGTCAGCCTGACGCGGGCGGCGAACGTCGAGTTCGACCTGGAGGCGATGTTTGACGGCGACGTGTTCTCGGACTTCAAGCTGCTCTTCTTACTCTGTCACGAATCGCGAGTCGAGATTCCATCGGACGGCAAGCCCGAAGACTGCTGGCTGGAGAAGTGGTCGAAACTGGCCGACGATCAGGGCACCCGTGCCCGCGAGAAACTCCGCGATGGCGTGGAAAACGCGATCAAGGCGTTAGGTGCTGGTTTTCTCACGACCAAAGGCAACGCGGCTCTCCGCGAACGATTGAGTAGCGGGGAACTAGCAACGCAAGACTACTACCGCCAGTTGCTGCGGATGGTCTATCGGCTGCTGCTATTGCTTGTGGCGGAGGAAAAGAAGGATGAAAACGGTCGGAACCTGTTGCATCCTCCCGGCACTCCGGAACAGTCACGGCAGCGGTACGCGCAGTATTACTCGGTCGGCCGTTTGCGGACCCTCGCCGGCAAGAGGCGCGGGACGACGCACACCGACTTGTACGACTCTCTAAAGCTGCTATTCCTCAAGCTGCGGACCGGCTACGGACCACTCGGCATACCCGGACTTGGCTCGTTTCTGTTCTCGCCGACCGCCACGCCGGACCTGGATGCTGCCCCGTTGACGAACGAGTTCTTGCTCGACGCCACTCGGGCGCTTTGCATTACCGACGACACGTCGGGCCGTGGTGGAGTCGTGCGGCGGCCGGTTGACTTCGCCAACCTCGGCAGCGACGAACTCGGCAGTGTGTACGAATCACTCCTCGAACTGCACCCTAAGATCGACACCGATGAGGGGCCGTTCAGCCTGGGCACGGCTGCTGGGCACGAACGCAAGACAACCGGTAGCTACTACACGCCCACATCGCTCATCAACTGCCTTCTCGATTCGGCCCTCGACCCTGTCGTCAAAGGAGCACTCAACAAGCCCACAGGAGCCGAAGCTGAAAAGGCCCTATTGAATCTCAAGGTTTGCGACCCGGCGTGCGGTAGCGGCCATTTTCTGATCGCGGCGGCAGAGCGTTTGGCAAAGCACCTGGCCAGTCTGCGTACGGGCGACGAGGAGCCAAGCACCCTCGCGATTCAACATGCCAAACGAGACATCATCGGCCGCTGTATCTATGGCGTGGACATGAATCCGATGGCCGTAGAGCTTTGCCAGGTTGCTCTCTGGATAGAAGCGCTCGATCCTGGGCGTCCGTTTTCTTTTCTTGAACACCACATCCAGTGTGGAAACAGCTTGTTGGGAACAACGCCAGCACTTCTTAACAATGGAATTCCAGACGACGCCTTTTTAGCAATTGAAGGCGACGCAAAGACCCGCGTCTCTGCTCTTAAGAAACAAAATAAGCAAGAGCGCAAAGATTACGCCGCTGGGCAAGGATACCTATTTGACCCGCCGTTCAAGCTCGTTAATCTCGCAGTGGAACTGGCAAGTATCAATGATGCGTCGGGCGACACGCCCGAAGAAGTTGCAGAAAAGGAACGACGTTACGCAGAGTTTGTAAAAGGGAGCGGCTATCAATACGGACGACTGCTGGCCGACACATGGTGTGCTGCGTTTGTCTGGAAAAAAGATGATTCCGAACTGGGGAAGCTATGCCCCACTGAGAGGGATTTTCGGAAGGTCGAATCTCATGCCACTTCTGGTTTATTGCCACATGTCAAAGCTGAAATTCTTCGTTTAGCTGGCTCCTCGGAATCAGGCGGACATCAGTTCTTCCACTGGCATCTTGCCTTCCCCGATGTTTTTCGTCTGCCAGAAAAGGATGAAGTTGCAGCTAACGAGCACACGGGATGGATGGGCGGGTTCGATATCATCCTTGGCAATCCTCCATGGGAGCGAATCAAGATTCAAGAGGATGAATGGTTTGCGGCCAGTCGTCCAGACATCGCGTCCGCCAGCACCGCTGCCGTGCGCACGCGACTTATCGACGGCTTGAGGAATGAAGATGCGTTGTTATTCGCGCAGTTCAAAAATGATCAGCGGCATGTCGAAGGAACAAATCACTTCATCCGCAATTCGCACCGGTACCCGCTATGTGCCCGCGGTGAAATCAACACATATTCGATCTTTGCTGAGCTCAACGCCTCAATCATTGCTCGCCAAGGCCTCATTGGCTGCATTCTGCAAGCGGGAATTGCTACTGACAACACGACGCGGTTCTTTTTCGAGGATATTGTTAACCGGCGAGTCTTGCATTCACTTTACTCATTTGACAACAAGGAGAAGCTATTTCCAGCGGTCAAGCAATCAACTCGCTTCTGCTTAATCACCATAGGCGGGGCCGCAAATACGAATCCGAATGCAATTCCAATGGTCTTCTATGCTCAAAGCATTGGCGAGGCGAGAAATCCCGATCGACAATTTACGTTGACTGCCCATGATATTGCGGCACTCAATCCAAATACGCGTACGTGCCCGGTTTTTCGGTCTCGTCGCGACGCTTCGGTTATCGCGGCGATCTATCGCCGATCTCCAGTGATCGTTAACGACGGCGAAAGCACGAATCATTGGGACTTATTCATTCGGCGCGTGTTCGATATGAATAAGGCGGAGAACTCTGAATCCTGTAGTGTGGCAGCAACGACCGCAGCCAAAAGTGATGATGTTGCGATGTTTGAAGCGAAACTCGTCGACCAATTCAATCATCGTAAGCAGAGCTACATAAACGGCCGAACGCAGGCGTTCGATACAGCTGCACTCATAGACCCGAACAAGTTCGTGCTGCCTCGTTATTGGATTCCACGAGCTGTCGTTGAATCGAGCTTGCCGGAGCAATGGTCGCAGCAATGGTTGCTGACATGGCAAGACATCACTGACGTAAACACTATGGCCCGAACTGTTAGTGCTACAGTTCTTCCTCGGGCAGGCACTGACTTTACGCTCCGCGTGGGTTTCCCCTGCCTCGATCCGGTGTTAGGTGCCGTGGTCTTTAGCTCAGGAATGAACTCATTCATTTTCGACTATGTAAGTCGTCAAATGATCGGCGGTATTCATCTTTCAGACTACATCTTCAAACAGCTTCCGTTGCCAACGCCTCTAACGTGTCGGCGTGCTACCACATGGGATCAGCACGTATCGATCGAGCAGTGGCTCCGGCAGCGAGTCCTTGAATTGAGTTATACGGCTTGGGACTTAGCACCATTCGCGCGGGACTGCGGATATGTCGGGCCGCCATTTCGTTGGAACGAGGAGCGTCGCAGCTTGCTCCGCGCGGAACTCGATGCTGCCTTCTTCCATCTCTACCTTCCCTCCGACACTGACGGCCATTGGATCACTGCCCAAAACGAAGCAGCGCAGGATGTCGAGCGCCTTAAGGAGAGCTTTCTCACTCCACGCGATGCGGTTGCCTACATAATGGACACCTTCGCTATCGTCCGCCGCAAGGATGAAGAGAAATACGGGGGTGAATACCGTTCCAAACGTCTCATCCTCGAAAGCTACGACGCATTGCAGGTAGCCATCCGGACAAGGCAGCCCTATCAGACTCGGCTCGATCCGGCGCCAGGTGCGCCAGTCAATTCATTGCCAGAATGGGAACCCAATCAACCCAAGCCTGAAAACTGGCCTTCACACATCCATTGTCCGCAAGGCTATCGAATTACCCCGGCGGATGAATGGCTGCTCGCTGATGTTGCAGAAGGTGCAATGCTTCCACAGTCGTTCAAGCTAGTTCTCGACAATCAAGCAGCCAGCACTGGCGTAGAGCGCCGTTGGAAATGCAAGACGATAGCCGATGGCGACGAACTCCCGGCCCCCGATACCTGGGTTCTGGTCCGACACCCGGACCTGAAGCGGGGCAACACAGCAGTCCCGGTCGCGTTGGGCAAACTGACCTATCAGGAACTCACCGATGCCAACACTAAACAGAAACTCATGGTGGTGACGCTCCGTGGCCCGGTGCCGCCGTCACAGGTGAGGATTCCTCTTGAGGATTGGCCGTCGTTTCGGCCGCTCGCCGTCCTGGACCCCCTCGACACATGAGGAAGCTCGATGACGCATCGCTTAACACAGGCCCTAAAGTGGCACTACACGGTGGAGTGTCTGATGTAGCAGTTTCCGAAATACGACAAGCGACAAGCTCCCTGCATCTAGGGCGATCTTGATGGAATGAATCGATGGACCTATTCAGCAAGTCACTGGTGTCCCTAGAATTTCGGGACCAAATGCAGCGCGATCTCGCACGCGCTACGGTATGTCGTTTTATCGTTGCCTATGTTTCTGAAGCAGGCGTGACGTCAATCGGCCGCAACTTGCTCGTTGCGGCGTTACGTGATTCGCGTTCCTTCGGCGTTAGTTCTCTTACTTGCACGTTCGGATACGAACCGCTTCTTCGGCTACAGGAATCAATGAGCGATTCCGGAGTTCGCCTGAAGTACTTCATGGATCCCCTGATCGATGATGGGGATGAACCGAAGGCGTTGACCCTGTTTCATTCAAAGCTTGTGTTTCTGGCGATGGAGCATGAGCAGAAGGCAGTCGTGTACATTGGCTCTCACAACTGGACACGGCGAGCGCTTGGGCCTGGTGGTTCGCGAAATGCCGAGGCTTCATTACGGATCGAGACGGAGTTTCACCCAAGAGACCTTGAGGGAGCCGGCACCGGTCTCGCCAGCGATGTAAATGGGCACCTTCTCAAGGCGTATCAATTTCCAGCTTGCTTGCCAGCAACCTCAGCGAACCGCCCGAGATTCGAGGAGTGGCGACAAAAAGGCTGTCGAAATACCCGATCGGCAGGACTCGACCAAAACACGATTGTTCTAGCTGTGCGCAAAGCCGATGGAACTACTGCCACGCCACTTCAATGGGGCTCCCTCGAAAAACGAGGCATCTACCTTCAGGCCTTAGAAGAAGACGAGGGGGGCAAACTTTACGACAATACGGCTCACGTCTTGGTCCTGGTCTGGATGTCCGAGGCCGACCTCCGTGCCGGCAGCCAGCCGACGATGCTGCTTTGCCGAGGGACAACACAGAAAGCCGGCCCGAATTCACGACAGGCCAGCACGAACCCGTCACCTGATCCAATCATTGGGTTTAGCGCGGTCGTCCTTGACGAGCGCCAACTTGCCGCGATGAGCAACGGGGTTCGCGCGGCTAGGAGGCTTGAGACGATTTCGACCGGGCAACCTGTTGAAGTCTACGACTTTGAGTTCCCGACCTCACGCACGAATGCATCCCAAGTCGATGGATCGGTTAAGCCAAATTACCAATACTATCTTGAAGTCGAACACGTCGTATTTCCAGAAAACGGAATCCGGCCCGAGCAACCTGGGATGGTTTGGGCACGCGAGTCGTTTGCCGTCCTGAACAAAACGGCCGATGCCAGGATCGAACGGATGCCGGGCTATCTCGTTTCACCAGAGGTGGAGATGGCCATCAAGGAGTGTTTTGAGAGGGAACTTTGTCTCGACCTGAACGCCGCCAAGGTATTGCCAATATCGTCGGTTGACCACGCAAAACTCGGCAAGCGTTTGTCAAAACATCCGTTACACGACACATTCATCGGGGCAAACGAAAAACGCAAACCAGCCGGGTTCTATGAAAAGGCGCTACCAGGCACATTGGTTGCCGACCTTGGCGAACCTGCGATCGAAGATGCCAGGCAAGTCAAGTCCATGTTCGAGGAGCCGGTCGAACGGGTACTTCGAGTGTTCACGATGCCGCTGATTGACCTCGAAACCTTGTGGAGGCAAACGGCAAGAGAACTCCAATCAAAGAAACCAGATACCAGGAAAGATTGAGCTGAGGGAAGACTCCTCGTGCCACCCAACAGGACATTCTGGAAGCAGTGCAAGCTCGATTAGCCGATTGGTCGAGTCACAAGGAGCCCTTACGATGGCCCGCCTGATTCCAAAAGTAGATGTCTCCACCATCACAAATGGCGGCGAACGGATCATCGCCACAGAATTGGTGCGACAACTGCCGGAGTCGTGCCTCGTCTACCACAGCTATCCCTGGCTGCACCTGACCCGCAGCGACTATTCACGCAAGCAGTTCCTTCAGCCCGGCGAAACGGACTTCATCGTCGTTGTTCCCGACCACGGCTTGCTCGTCCTCGAAGTGAAGGGCGGCACGATAGAATACGAGCCCGGCGCCCACGAGTTCTTTCGCGTTCATGATCGAGGCGCCCGGGACAAGATTCAAAACCCATTCGACCAGGCTTCCCGCAATCTCTACGCGATCCGCGACATGATTCTCGCCCACGACTCCTTGCGGGGCCAGAATATTCTCCCCTTCGCCCACGGCTACGCCGTCGCCTTCCCTCACTGCGTCTATTCCGGCCCACTGCCACCAGACGCCGAACGCGAAATCGTGTTCAGCGCCAACGATGTCCCCGACCTGGCAAACAAGGTTCGCCGGGCTCTGGAAGTCTGGAGCCGAACGACTCACGCCCGGCCCATCGACGAGCGGATGCGGGACGCGATCCAGGAGAGTCTGAGCCCAATCTTCAAGTTGACGCCGGTTCTTTGGCGAACCGTCGAAGACCAGGAGGAGAAGCTCAAACGGCTCACCACGGACCAGGAAATGGTGTTGGGGATGCTGGCCAAACAGCCGCGCGCTGCCATTGAAGGCGTGGCTGGCTCCGGAAAGACGATCCTCGCGATGGCGCAGGCCCAGCGATTCGCTCGGCAGGGGAAGAAAACGCTGTTGCTCTGCTTCAATCGGCCCCTAGCCGACTGGCTCGACCAACAGCTTCCCGCCAAGTTCCGTGAACTGGTCACCATCGACACGTTTCACCGCTTGTGCTCAACGTACTGCAAGCAGGCGAGCATTCCTTTCAATGGAGCGATGGGTGACGCAGAGTTTTGGTCCTACACTGCTCCCGATCTGCTAATGAATGCCTGCCAGTCACTCGGCCCGGAACACAAATTCGAAGCGATCGTAGTGGACGAAGGGCAAGACTTCCAAGACCTTTGGTGGATGGCCCTCGAAAAAGTGCAGCGCACAGCCGATCCCACTTTTCCACTTTACGTCTTCTACGACCCCAAGCAGAACATCTACATCAGCCAGCCGACGCTCCCGTCCAATCTTGCAGGCCCGTTCGTGTTGCCGACGAATTGCCGAAATACCCGCCTCATCGCCCGCATGTGCGGCGAGATCATCCACGAAACGATTGATGTCCACGAGGAGGCACCCAACGGCTCCGCGCCAAAAGTCGTCGTTGCGGTTTCCGATGCCGATGTCGTCAAGCGTGCCCGCGAACAAGTTCAGGAATGGTGCTTGCGAGATCGCGGCAATCTGTCTTGGAGCAAGGTGGCGATCTTGACCACGACCGACCCCGGCAAGGAATGGCCAGCGAACTTCGGGAACATCCCTCTCACCGACAACTTTGACCACTGGCGGGCCGGCAAAGGCGTGCTGCTGTCAACCTGCCGCCGCTTCAAGGGCCTCGAAGCCGACGCCCTGATCCTCGCGGGCATCCCGAAGCCAGACACCAAGAAGTATTTCAGCAACGCCGATTACTACGTCGCCGCGTCGCGCGGCAAGCACCTGCTGACCGTCATTGCGACGGAAGCGCTCTGAATGTGTGCCCGCATGTCAGTGGGCGCTTAAAAGGGACCAGTGAAGGGCGCTTGAAAAGGGGCCATATTTAGGAGCCGGATTCGACGTATGGGCTTCTTCAGTACCTCACGTGCTGAAGGAGACCGAATATGGCGAATCGTCTCACAATGGCGACAGTTCAAGCGATCCTGCAATTACATTCGTTAGGTTGGTCCCAGCGGCGCATTGCCGAAGAGTTGGCGATCGACCGAAAGACGGTCCGTCGGCATCTATTGCGCCAGTTGGGCGGCCCAAAAGGGACCAAAGCGCCCACCGGGTCCGAGGTGCCAAAAGGGACCACTTTGCCCACGGTGCCGGCTCCGGGCCGCGAAAGGTCCGGTCGTGCCGAACCGGTGGGTGTTTCCGCGGATCCAAATGCCGCCAAAGCGCCCACCGGGTCGCCGCCCCAGTTCGGCGACGACCAGCCGGCATGCGTGGCCGGGCAGCGAAGTGTCTGCGAGCCCTACCGCGAACTGATCCAGGCCAAGTTGGATCAGGGCCTTTCGGTGCAGCGAATTCACCAGGACTTGGTGGCGGATCACGGTTTCACGGCCCGTTACTGGAGCGTACGGCGATTCGCTCAGCGGCTCACCGGCCGGACGCCCCTGCCGATGCGCCGCATGGAAGTCGAGCCCGGCGAACAGGCGCAAGTCGACTTTGGCGTTGGCGCGCCGGTCGTCGGCGCGGATGGCAAGCGGCGCAAGACGCACGTCTTTCGCATCGTGCTCAGTCATTCGCGCAAGGCGTACAGCGAAGCGACATTCACCCAGACGACGGAAGACTTCCTGGGCGCAATCGAAAACGCCTTCGTGCATTTCGGCGGCGTGCCCAAGACGCTGGTCATCGACAATCTCAAGGCGGCCGTCGCGCATCCCGACTGGTTCGATCCGGAGCTCACACCCAAGCTGCAATCGTTCTGCCAGCATTACGGCACGGTGATTCTGCCCACCAGGCCGTATACGCCGCGGCACAAAGGAAAGATCGAACGGGGCATCGGCTATGTCAAAGGCAACGCGCTGCGAGCGCGCTCATTCGCCAGCCTGGAAGAGCAGAACCGCTTTCTGTTGGACTGGGAAGCGAGCATCGCCGACACGCGCATCCACGGCACGACCAAGCGGCAAGTCGGCAAGGTGTTTGTCGAGGTCGAGCGGACCACGCTCTTGCCGCTGCCGCTGGAACGCTTCCCCTCGTTCCACGAAGCCCAGCGGAAAGTGAATCGCGACGGGCACGTTGAGGTAGCCAAGGCGTATTACTCCGTGCCGCCCGAATATCTCGCGCGCACGGTATGGGCGCGGTGGGACGCGCGGCTGGTGCGAGTCTTCAATCACCGCTTCGAGCAGATCGCGATTCATGCGCGGCGCGAGCCGGGCCGCTTCAGCACGCAAGGGGAGCACCTGCATCCGCGCAAGATCAGTGGACTCGAGCGCGGGGCCGAGTATCTGTTGAACAAGCTCAGTGCGATCGGCCCGCGCACGCACGAGTGGGCCAGCGCGATGCTGACCGCGCGGGGCATCGAAGGGACGCGCGTGTTGCAGGGGCTGCTCGGCCTGGCCAAGAAGCATTCGCCGGATACGCTGGAAAAGGCCTGCGAAACGGCCCTTTCTCACGGGGCCTTTCGCTTGCGCACGATTCGCAAGCTGCTCGGGCGCGAGGCGGCGAAGCAGGAGCCGCTGCCGTTTCTGGAAGAGCATCCCATCATCCGGCCGCTGGACGATTATGCCGCCGTGGTGGCCCGGGCGATCCATCGCCAAGAGGATCGCTCCTCCCTGAGCGAAGGTTTTGCAAGGCATGACTCGGGCGTTCGAGCGATGACTCAAGACAACAGCCCCGCGGGCGCGGACCCGCGGGGCTGTGACTGCGCGATCGACGCGCCCTCGATCCGAATATCCCTTGCCAGGTTGCCCCTCGGCAGAGCCCGGCTCCGTTTCTCCGGATTCCTTTTAGCGTAGTTACCCTGTTTCCGTTTCACCAGTTTCGTTTCCTTGGGAGATTGACCATGCATGATCGACTTCAGACCACGCTCCGACAACTGCGGCTTTCGGGCCTGGCCCAAACGCTGGACGTGCGACTGCAAGAAGCCGCCGGCCATCAACTCACGCACGCCGAGTTCCTGGAACTCATCTTGCAGGACGAACTGCTGGTGCGCGACGAGCGGCAGATCAACCGCCGCGTGAAAGCAGCGGCCTTTCGCGAGATGAAACCACTCGATCAGTTCGACTGGTCGTTCAACCCCGGGCTGCCCAAGAAGCAAGTCTTCGACCTGGCCACTTGCCGGTTCGTGCGCGATCGCCGCGACGCGCTGCTGCTCGGCCCGCCGGGCACGGGCAAGAGCTTTGTCGTGCAAGCCATCGGCTATCATGCCATCAAGCAGGGCTTCGTCGTCTTGTACCGGTCGATCTTCGACGTGGTGCGCGACTTTCTGCATGAAGACGCCTTGGGAGACGATGACAAGACGCTGGCGAAATATCTGAAGCCCGACTTGTTGATCGTCGACGACATGGGGATGAAGAATCTGCCGCGCCGCAGCGGAGAAATTCTGTTCGAGATCATCATGCGGCGTTACGAAACGCGCAGCACCGTGATGACCAGCAACCGGCCGCTGGAGGATTGGGGCAAATTGATCGGCGACGTGCCCAGCGCCACGGCGATACTCGATCGTTTCTTGCACCACGCGGAAGTGCTTTCGTTCGCCGGCAAGAGTTATCGCCTGCGCGGCCAGGCTGCCGCGGCGGCCGTGGATGAGACCGCAAAAGGGGCCAAAGCGCCCACCGGCTCCCGAGCAAAACAACCCGCCAAATCGACCGGCGCGGAGGCCACCGCGAACGTCTCCACGGACGCGGTCTCTTGCGAAACATGACGACTTTAACGATTATCAACCGTCACATCCACTGACCGCCCCGGAAGCGCCCATAGGTGGTCCCTTTTCAAGCGCCCAATGACACCCGCATTGCTGAGCGGAGCCATTGAAGGCTTGGGCATGCGTGCCATCCGAGGGCGGCGGACGCGATTCTGGTGGACGGATCTTGCGGCGGTCGAATTTGCACGACCATAATCGCCGGAATGACACCAGCCGACTCTGTGCCCGATCCTCGTCACTGGTGTGCGACAGTGGGCCGCTCGACGGCGAGCGGCATAGCCTGGCGGGCCCATCTAACGGAAAGCGCCAGCCATGGCGCTTTCCGTTTTTGTTATCTCTTCGCTGATAGTTCAGCACCCTCCGCTATCGCGAATAGCTCTGGAGGTTGAAAACGGGATGGTAATTGGATGCTCGCGTCGGCTTTCATGCCGCGCTGGTTGGTCGTCTGGAGACAACTGTTGATCCATCCGAACGATATTGATTCCTGCTAAATCGGCGACCTCGCCCTCGGAAAGCCCGAGATGGAATGCAATATCATGAACTGACGATAAGCCACGCTTTTCGAGAAGCAAGATACTCCGACGGACAAATTCTGGCTCTTCCACCGGCAGCACATCGTCAAGCGGCTCGCGCGTCCTCCATTTGCGCCGTCCGATTTGCCTCCACAAGTTCCGCTCTTGCGTGTCTGTGATTAGGTTGAGCTGCCGACCACGCCGAACCATTGCGCCAATCGAGACATGCCATTTCCTCTTAAGGTCCCGCAACGCATCGAGTGCGGGAGAAAAGTCATTTGCGAACGATGAGGCTGGTAACAAAAAGGACGACGCGAACATATCCGCCTGTCGCTCGATGAGCGAGAAACGACTGTATGATTGCAATTGTTCTGGGAGAATTGATCGGTGAAGCGCGAGGTGCGCCAACTCGTGCGCGGCATCGAATCGCGACCGTGCGCAGCAGCTTTTGTCTGATGACAGGGCGATGTATGGTCTCAAGCCCCTCCACTCGGAGAATGCGTCAAGTGACATGCAGCCAAACGCGAAGCGAGAGCAAACGACGCCTTTGTTTTCAAGCAACCAGATCACGTTGCTGATCGGACGGTCGCCAAGCTCCCAATGGTCGCGTAGCCTTCCCGCTAGGTCATCTACATCATGATCGGACAGTTTGTCGTGTCCTAACTCGGCGCATAAGTTTGGCAAGTCCACCTCTGGAAACTTGACGAACTGATGAACAAACGCCGCGATATCCCGGAACCATTCATATTTTCTCGACGCAATGAGCCGCGATTGTTTTGTTGCCGAATGAAAGCTGCGAAAAAATTGGGCTGCCCTGTCCCTCGGAGCTACCTGCCGCATAAAAAAACGCGAGGGAACATTAAGCGCGCAGCTTAATTGCTGCAAAACATCAGGCGAGGGCGTCTGAAGTCCGTTTTCGTAATTTGAAACCGATGACCGTGTGACTCCCAGCGAATCTGCAAGCGCCTGACAAGTCAGGCCACGCGCTTCGCGGGCTTCTTTAAGTCTACTTCCGACGAAACTTGGCGTGCCAACTCTCATGCAAACGACTCCCCCAAGTCATCACGCAGCTCGGGTTCCGGCATCTCGATCAATTCAAATTGCTGCTTAAGGCTCTCGTGTCGTTCTTCAAATATGCCGCTCGTGCATTGCCGAACCACTTCCGGGAACTCTTTGAATAGGTCGATTCGTCGGGAGAAATAGCTCTCCAAATTACGATTGGGGAAAACAATCTGGGCAAAGGCAGGGAAGAATCGTTCGCGCGGATCACGTCCGTGTATCAGCAATCCGTAAACAAATCCGCGGCGTGACTCGGTGGCGGGCTGGAAAGAAGCGTTCAAATACTTCTGGTTATCCGGCTCGGAGTAAGCTTGTCGCGCTAGCGAGCATCGTACGAGGTCATCCGGGCACTTGGCGGTCGCTTGCGTCATGATGCAATCGCCAAACGACACCACGGTATGATTCCAAAACCCATCTCGCTCGACCGAAGTTTTCATTCCCTCCACGCCGTAAGCTGCCTCCCGCAAGCTGCCCTCGATCATGCCACGACGATAGAACGGCAGCACGTTGAACGCCTCCGATGGTTCAAATCTGTCGCCGCACCATTCGGCGGCAGACAAATAGTTCTCAAATAGGCCCATCAAGCATTTACGCAGATATTCGGCCGGAGCGTCCCGCCGAAAGATTTCGTGGCGATCCATCACAACCTCCCTGGAAAACGAAAACTGACATCATTGAGCAATGTCAGCTAACAGGCCACAATATACAAATCTTGACAGTTTTGAAAATCCCCACTGCTGGGTGGAGCATTATGCCGGAGGAATGCTTGCCGCCATTTATATCCAAAACTGGGGATTATCCTGATGCCTGCCGCCAACCAGTGCCGCGCCCGAATGGCGGGCAAAGACGGGCAGCACCGAAAGGGCGCCACCGCCAAAAAATAGGCAAAATCTCATTCCGCTTACTTGCTCGGGCAACTTCGGCTGCTAGATTGTTGGCTCGCGACATAAGGTGTTTCGAGGCCTGTCGGAGTGGGGGCGGAAATGGCGGTTCGCGTTCACTTAAACGGGTTTCTTCTTTCCGATATCTGCCACGATTATGAGCTAGCGAAATTTGCGGCGGATTCTGCGGCGATCGATGAGTTTCGGTATGGCAGTTGTGACCGTGCCATTGCGGTAGGCTTGCGAGATGGCTACTTGGTGGGGCTGCTCTCGACCGCCACGCAACAAAACAAGGACCCGCTTCTATCCCGAGATTCGCAGGGTCGTCTGGTATTCACGGTCCATGATTCATCTGCGGAGGGCGAAAAGCAGTCGCTTAATTTTTTCGTCGTAAATTCCGCAACGGGCGCAGGACTCGTTTCACGGTATTCCGGAGCGGGATCGGTCATTTCGTTTTGCCGAGTGCTGCGCAATCGTTATATGCAAAGTAAGCGGCGAGCGCGTGATGCGATGGTCGTCGTGATGAAGGGATCGAATCCCCCGATTACTAAGAGCGCGATTTTCTCGAAGTTCGCGGCCGGAAAGCTCGCATTCATCCCCATCTACCGAAAAGGGACATTCGAGAAACTTCTCCAGAGTCTCGATGTCATTACGGAACTGTCGTATGACGAACCTAACGTCGCCGACCCGAAGTACGTTTTAGTTAAGGACCAGATGCGACTCGATCATCGCGTGCTCAAATTCGATGTCGCTCCGAGGAAGAAAGGCGGTCCACGAAAGAACTCATCCCGGACCAATATCATCAAATTCATTAAAGAAAAGCTTCTCGGCCGAAACGTCAGGTCGGCAACAGCGCGAGGCAAAAACAGCTCTGGCATGGACTTGCCTCCGATAAGTATCTCACCCGAGGTGGATTCGTTCGGTGCGTACGGCTACAATGAGATCGTTGTGGCCGAGAATTTGCTACTTGAGGATATCGCAAATTTGCCGATAATTGGAACAATGATCGCCGTCGCGAAGAGCCATCCGGCAATTTTCGAGACTCCCATAACCAACTGATCGTCGAACGCCGCCATGAGCCAATGGATTGCGGACTCTGTGGCGTGGGCTCTCGCTGGCGGAAAGGACAGTTTCGCGTCCTTTTATGCCGAAGCGTTGCGGCCCAATTTGTTCGCCGGCTTCTTAACGCTCTGCGCGTTTCTTTTCTCGGTCAAGACATTCTTGCTCGTAACGCTGCAAAAGGATGTTTACGGCACACCGAGTTACGGCGCTAGAGTCAAGAAACTGAAAGAATTGAAGCCGTCTCTCTCGCGATATGGCCAGCTCAAGAGATTGAACGGCACAATTTTTTGGGCGGTCGTCCTTACGTTTGTTGCGGCTGTCCTTCAGCTAACGATCGGTCTCTTCAACTGCAACTGGGCGGCAGCTGTGTGCGTAGCAGTTTCGGTGATTGCGGGGATAGATGTCGGCTACAATATCTTACTTCAACGCATCGTCATCGCTGATTGGATTGGCTTCCTTGAAGAGCAGCCTGATTAGCGAACGTGGCAACGTGCGCAAGAAGCGACCGCCCCAAATCGCGATTCCCGGGGGTGCCCCATTTCTTAGTGCCATTCACTAACCAACTGCTACAGCACTCCTGAAGCGTCAACTACCGCCTTGCGCGCCGCCTACTACCGAAATAGGGCAAAACTCTCGGGGTTTTTCGCAATTGCTTGCAATATGCCGTGTTTGTGATAAAGTACTCGAATCTTCGAGATTTTAGGCGATTTCGGCAGTTTTTTTGATGGTCTGTCACGCTAGAGGTCAGGGGTTCGAGTCCCCCCACCCTCGCTGTTATCCCGCGACGACGCACGGAAAAAGGATTTTCCGCATCCTGGTCAAACGCGGAGACGCCCTGGTTCCCGGCGGAGGCAATTCCGCGGGATTGTGAATGGCTCCGGGCCCGCGGCTCTTTCGTGGGAAAACCACGCTCCGCCCACCGACTGAAACATTGCGGCGCAACCGCTGATCGGTCACTTCCTCCGCCTCCCATCTCCGGAATTCAACCCGACGAAGACGACGGCGATGCGCGCGTCGGGATCGGTCGAGGACACCCACTCGTCGTTCGATAGGTTCTTCTTCCGCTTCTGGTCGAAGTGACGCGGATTCGGAAGGCTGAATGATGCCCGGCGCGATGCGACGGCGTGCCGAGCTTCTCAATCTGGATTCTCGACGTAAAACGGTTGGTAGCGATCTTCGATCCATCGATAGAATCCGGCTGCGGCGAGCAAGGCGTTGAAAATCCAGGGAAAAGGGCGGCTTGATGAGCTCACATTGCCCCGTCGTTCTCGATTCCGGTCAACACATAGCGTTCGTATTTGTCCAGGATCGACTGCATCGGAAAAACCACCAACTCGCTGTTTTTCAAGAGGCAACGGACAAGTGTTTCCAGTCCACTAGTCGTGACGAATTCCAGGTGGGAAACTTTGTATCCGGTGCCGTGAACACTATGGTGTGCAAAATAGAACTTGTTGATAAAAAATGAACATCGGTCAGTCAGTGCGGGCGTACTGGTGCAATTCCCGTCATCGCCGTAAAGCGTCTCCCACAGCGTCCCGTTGGGCACGACTAGAACGGGAAGAACGAAGGCGAACTGTGCCGGCCGTTGCAATCGCGCCGCGTCGCCGCACGACCGTTCGACCAAGTCCTGTGCTGATGCAACCGCCTGCGACCATTTTTCGTAGACATCGGCGTCGTTTGAAACAAGTTGAGTATGAGCATCGCGGCGTACCTGATCGCAGCATTTGCCGACGGGCTCTCCTACCTTATAAATGCTGTCGTATCGTGTAAGTCGAACGTTTTTGGCGGAAGGCTCCGAAGAAAGCGAGTATTCACTCAGTTGCTCGCGTTGAGAGATCAGCGAATACTTTTCGCCATGGACGGAAATAATGACTTCGTGGAAACTTTCGTCGAGAGTCCGGGGCAGACACGATACGAGAAGCGGAGCCGTGGGCTGAAGGTTTTTGCATTCAACCGCGAGGCGAATCAAACAGCCTCGATTTGTTCCCGTCGCTCGAATATCGAATTGTCTCGGCTTTTTTGTAACGGGGTCGTCGTAAGTACCCCGGTGATCGCAGTCGAGCCCGAGCGATGAAAGTACCTTGAGCGTGCGTATCTCGAAGGCAAAGTCAGATGCCCCCTGGACGAATTCACGAATGTCGGCGGAGGTGATCGGATCAGGCTTCAGTTTTTGCATTTGGGAAGCGTATGGGACGCGTCGGCTGAATCGCGGGTTTCAAGGCATTAGCTGGAATTAGACCTCGCAACGAGGCACGTCGCAAGCTCGCGGCCTACCCAGTATGATGTCGGTTTGAAAGTAACGAAGCGATTCGCTAGCGAGCGATTCAGAAATGCACTGAAGCCCTATTCGACCGATTGGACTTCCTGCGAATTGATTCCTTCGGGAAGGCGATGCCGCCGCGCTTGGTGACACTCGTTTAAGTCGGCGGCCTGACGCCGGTTGGCCCCTTGATGGCCGCGATGTTTGTCTGTGCGGGGTCGCTCTTTCGGTCTGTTCGATGCCGGCGTCGGTTCGCTTGCCGCCGCATTTCGCGTCACAAGAATCCCTATTCAGGCTCGCTGTAAGTCTCTTCATATATCTCGTGGATCGTTCTTCCGTTATAGATCCAATGCGGACCGGGTTGCACATTGTAATCGAGCTGTAAAAGCTGCCGCGTCGCGGCAGTAAGCGACACGTCCTCGTCGCCGAGCCGCACTTTCTTCGCGCTTATGACCGTCGCTGTCACGCCCGTATCCGAAAACCTCAATTGCGCTCCAATCGGAATTCCCATCTCTTCGAAATTGAGATTCGGCCGGCGTTTTCGAAGCTGCTCGGCGGCGGCGAGCGACTGTTCGTCGACATCGGTTGGCTGCGCTGCGACCGCTACCGTCGCATCGTCGGTGTGAAGTAGCCGCAAGATCGCAATCACCTGGTCTGGTTCGACTCGAAAGAATTCTCGCGCGGATTAATCCGGCTGGGAGCGAACGCCGCGTGTAGTGCCCTTTCCACTTCATCGGCGTTGCTTACCCTGCATGCAAATTCGAGTTTGAACGGTACCGGCACCCCCGTCGAATAGAGCTGAGCGATCCGAGTGCTTGCGTCCACCTCGTTTGTTCGACCGATCTTTATAAGATTCGGCATCGCTGGGTTCGAGAGCACATAGACAATGGATGTGTTATTCATTATTGAAACGAATTCCTCTGTTTCATTGGCTGGACGTTCCGAAAATGCGAATTTCTTATAGACCGTTTGCAGCGCAGCCATCCAACACCAAAATAGGTTACCAAGGCCGCGAGCATCGCAAAAGCTTCACGAATGATCTGTGAGGACCCAAGGAGGATCGTGGCGAACTTCGGTTAGCCCTCACGCGGCGTGCTCGCAATCTGCGGCGCCCCTCGCCCTGCTCTCTCCCGTGGGGAGAGGGGGGAGGAGTTGGATTACGCGGGGCCGGGCGCGGGGGCATTGCAAAGCGGTTCGGGGCGCGGACAATCAGGCGCATGGAAAAATCGCTTGATCGCAAATTGGCCGCGATTCATGCCGCGCCCGCCTCGGCCACCGACTTTATTCTCGCCGACGCCAAGGACGCCGACATGGCGTTTGGAGTCGGGGCCACGGGCTTTGCGCGGGCCGAAGCCGGTGGCCCGCCCCGCTTGCGCAGCCTCGAGGAGTTTCGCGATCAAATGCGCGAGATCGTGCGGCGCGGGCTGGTCGACATCATGCTCATGTCGGCCAGCGGCAGCGACGCGCTCGCCTTTCGCGAGCGACTGTTCGACGGCAGCCCGGTCACGCCCGCGGCCCGCGCCAACGACACGAGCGATATCTTCGCCGTGCGGCACAATGCCTATATCAGCCAGCCCTCGCGACCGTTTCGCTCGGCGCTGATCGATCATATCCAAGGCGGCCGGGTCGATTGTTCGCCCGAGGAGCGAAAGCGCGGCGCCGATCTGGGGCTCTACAGCATCACGCTCAACAACCGGCTCGACGAAGACCTGGCCACGCTCGAAGCCTATGCCCGCTTTCGCGAAGAGGCCGAACGAAAAGGCTTCCGCCATTTCTTGGAGGTTTTCGATCCGAACGCGGCTCGCGAAATGAGCGGGGAACAAATCGCGGCATTCGTCAACGACAGCATTGCCCGCCTTCTGGCCGGAGTCGCGGCGGCGGGGCGGCCGATTTTCTTGAAGACCGTGTATCATGGCCCCGGGGCAATGGAAGAGCTAGTCGCCTACGATCCGCATTTGGTGGTGGGCATTCTAGGCGGATCGGCCGGCACGACCTACGACGCTTTCAAGCTGCTGGCGGAAGCCAAGAAATACGGCGCCCGAGCCGCGCTCTTCGGCCGCAAGATCAACAACGCCGAATGCCAGTTGACGTTCATCGAGCACTTGCGACACGTGGCCCAGGGGCAGCTTTCGCCGGAAGAGGCGGTGCGCTCCTATCATGGCGCCTTGGGCAAGGCGAAGCTCACGGCGCGTCGTCCGTTGGCCGACGACTCGCGGCTCACGAGCAACATCATGAGCTACGGCCGATGAATCGCGGCGGGCGGCGTCTCTTGCTTTGTTGACCGCGAGATCGCGAGCGGAGCGGCCCCCATCGCGAAGTCGTCGTCGCCGCTGACAAACACGCGCACGAACACGCGCCCTTGGCCTCGGCCGGCAACCGCAGGGGCACCACGAACGGTCCGGCATCGAGCGACATCTTCTCGCGTACGAGCGCCGGGTCGTTGGCCGCCCGATAGGTCTCGCCGCAGCGATCGGCTTCGGCCAGCGACGTGGGTGGGCCTGATCGCGGCTCGGGCTCGAATCGCAATCGCTCGCGCGACACGACCACCTCGAATACCGCGGCGCCCGCGATGGGGCTATCGCCGACAATTTCGAGTTCCTCTCCTGCTTTCGCCCGCCGCGCGGCGCTCAGCGTGATTGGCCGCGGATGTTTGAGCGAGAGCAGCGGGTCGCCGAGCAGATTGAACATTGCCACATGCTCGGCGCGTTCGGTGGCGAGGTCGACCGGCGCGGGGCTGAGGATCGTGGCCATCATGTCGAGCGATTTTCGCGTCGAGGAGGTGTTGGCCGGATCGAGGGCCGCGCGTTTTGCCTCGAGCACCGCGTCGCCGAGGGAGGCGCGCCGTTTGACGAGCGCCTGCGAGAGCAACTCCGTGCCGAGCACCGTCATGCCGTAGGGCATCGTGACGCGCGACGCGCAGAGCACGGCCACCGGCCCGCCCGGCGCCTTGAGCAGTTCTTCGCCCAGGCAGTCGTCGGGTCCGTCGAACGCTCCGCTATAGCAGGCGAACAAGCAGGCGATGGCCGGGGCTTTGGCGGCCATCATTTCGCGCGCCGCGGCGACATCGAGAATCGGCGCCGGCGGATGGAAATAGGGCGGCGGCGCCAAATCGAGCGATCGCCGCTGGCCATGGCCCAAGTACACCCAAAACAAGCAGCCGTTGGAGAGTCCCGCCAGGGCCGACCGATGAAATTGCCGCGGATCGGGAAAATAGGGGCTCGTCCAACTCGATTGGGTCATTACCGCGTGATAGGCCGGGGGCATGCCGGAAGTGATCACGCTCCGCGCGGCCATTTCAACCGCCGAATCGATCACCGGGCCGAATCCGCCCCCTCCGGCCACGAAATGCACCTCGCGGCGCCAGGAACCAAAGTCCTTGCCGCGCTCATAGGCCACGATCTTGGAGACGATCGTGGCCAGCTCCGCGCTGGTGTCGGCCGCGAGCCTGCCGAGCGCCACGTCGGGCGAGCCATCGTCGTCGAGATCGGCCACATAATTGTCGGTCACGATCTCGGGCTCCGAGCCGAAGCGAACATTGACCGCCGCCGGCAGATAGCGGCTTGGCACGCCGAGCGGTCCGGCGCCGCCGGCGTCGCCCACCAGCAGCACATATCGCAGCGGACATTGGTTCGCCAGGCGGCGCAGCGCGGCCCGCTGTTGGGTCGCGTCGCGGGCCGGATCGAGAAATGCGATCGCGTGGCCCTCGCTCTCGCGCAGCGTCACCCAGGGAGCGAGCGCCGGACGAAATTCCGCGGGACAAATCACGGCGGTGTCGCTCATCGCGCCGGAGATCAAGGTCAGCAAGGCGAGTAACGTCAAGTTTCAATGTCCTTCCGGGGAACTTCGCGGCGGGTCATCGCGCGCGTCGCGCTGGATCGGCGCCCAGGGCGAAAACCAAATGGTCGCCACAAGCAGAAACGCCACCGCGCTCGCCAGAGTGGCCACGCCGATGCTGCGTCCGGCCGGCAGCGGCAGGCGATAACGCCGCAGCCGCCAATCGTCGAACACGAACTGCACGACCGACGCCACGAACGCCGCGTCGGCCAATGCCACCAAATTCAAGATAAACGACGGCATCCGTCGCTCGGGATCGGTGAACTGAAAATAAATCGCCAGATGAAACACGACCAAGAGCGCGATCGCCACGGTCGTCTTCTTCGGCGGCCGGCGCAGCGCTCTCGAAGGCGGGCAAACACCACGGGCCGCGGCGCCGATTCGCCGTCGGTCGGGCGGAGTTGTTCGGGCGGTGCATGCGGTTCGTTCACAAGCAAGGGTTCCCAGGGGAAGCGTGGGCCGGTCTGATCGCCGAGCGATCATGCGAAAGCGCATCTCCGGCATTGCACGTCTCCTTCATGGTAACTTCGCGAGTCGGGCGAGCAACCTTGCCCCCCGAGTCGGCTCGGGCTCGTTTGCCTCGCCACCACGCTTCGCGGCCTCCGTGATCGAAGCCGCTCGAGCGACTAACAGCCTATCCGACTATCCGAGAACTTCGGCGGGCCGTCGCCCTACCCTCTCCCAAAGGGAGAGGAGTTGTTGGGCGGATGGACTCTAAAACAAACTTCCGCCGACATTTGGCGCGAGTCGCTGGAGCGTGAAGAGAAAGTAAGGAAACGGGTAAGGCCGATGTTTGCGGGCCGAGAGAAACGCCGTGATCACGAGCGACTCGTCGAGCTCGCCATCGGCCACCATTTGCGAAACATTGGCGATGAATTGAAACTCGATCGGCCGGCGAGCCTTGAGCCCTTTTTGCAACGTGGTTTGCAGGTCGAGCCCGCCGGGGCTGATCGGCGCGGGGCTTTGGGCCTGGGCCATCGGCACAAGCCAGCCGACACCCGCCATCGCGAGCGCAAAGAGTGTGATCCGACGCGAAACGCCGTTTTTCATGCGCATTCTCCGCTCAAGGATTCGATGGCGCGGGGGCCCGACGGCGCAAGCCGCGCACGGGACGATCGTTCTGACGGGAAACAATGAGATAAGGCGATTGGAAATTCGGTCGCGAACCGACCTGCTCCCAAGAAAGGCGGGGCGATTTGTAGTGGAAAACGCCTCCCGGGGCAAGATCGTCTCGCCCCGACCGACGATTCGTTCTATGATAGTGATACCGCTCGGGCCGCCATGCGTCGCGGCTCCCAAAATGACTCGCCACCGAGACACTCACCACCGAGACAAAGCGCCATCGAGAGAAGCGTCATCAAGAGAAGCGCCCGAGCAACCCGAACCCAATACGCCGGGACGACGATGAACCACGCGTGGACGTTGCCTTCCGAGGACTCGCGAATTGCGACATCGGTCCGTGCGCTCTGGAGCTTTCTGTTCCCCGGTTTGGCGCTGCTGGCACTGCTTTTTATCTGGGGAGATTGCGCCCCAGCGCCCGAGCCGCCGAGGGCGAACTGTCCCATGAACCCGATGCGTCACAGGCGCCCGATGAATCCGATATCGTCCGGTTGATGGGCCAGCTCAACGACGACCGCTTCGAGGCGCGCGAGCAGGCGCAGGCCGAACTGCGGCGGCGGATCACGGACCCCAAGACCGCGGGCGGCATGGCGCGGCGCCTACAAGCCGCGCTGCTCGGCGGTTCGCTGCCGGTCGAAACATCGGTCGCCATTGAAACCTTGCTCAAGCTGGCGCCCGAGCCACCGCCGCTCCCCGCGGCGCTCGATCCCGACGCCGCCGCGCTCGCCGCGCTGGTGCGGCAGCTCGACGACGACGCTTATGCCGCGCGGCGCAGCGCCGCGGGCCGCCTCGATGTCTATGGCCGCGAGCTCCGTCTAGCGGCGCGGCTGCTTGCTCCGCTGCGAGGCGCGCTGCGCGCCCGAACTCGGACCGCGCCACGCATGAACTGCTCGAGGCGCTCTATGCCAATGCGCGTTGCACTTGGCTGGTCGACGACCGCGAAGACGCCCGCTTGCCGGCGGTGACCGACGCCGAGATCGACGCCCTGATCGCGACTTTGGCCGAATCGCGCCGCGATCTTCCGACCGAGGTCGATCCCGCGGATGTCATCGATCGCGGGCTCGTGGTCATCGATGGCGTGGCGACCGAAGTTGCCCGCGAAGACGATCCGCGGTGCGCCGACGCGGAACGCTCGCTTGTCGAACTGATTTGCCGGGCCGATTATGTCGAGCGGGTGCGCTCGCGGATCGAAGCGACTCTTGCCGCCCGGAGCGATCCCGATCCGACGAGCGAGAGAAAAGCCGGCCGCGGCGCCACGAGCCCGAATCTCGCCACGCTCTGGCAATTGCTCGACGAGACTCGCCCGGCAATGGTGGCCGAAGTTTGGTCGCGTGGTCAGCAGGTCAATACACAGCGCCTTTTGGTGGGCGTGCCGCAGGTGCATGATTTCGCGGGAATCGATCCGGCGAATCCCGATGCTCCCCCGCGGAATGTGACGCACTTCGACCGGATCGACGATCACATGGCCCATTGCGTGCGCGGCGTCACATTGTATGAAGGCGATTGGCCGGTGGGAGTGGCGATCCCCCACCCGAAAGGCGAGCCGCTGACGTTTGTATTGGTCAATTTGCCGACCGGCGCCGGCGGATGGCTTACGAAGTGCTCGCGCGGCGCCCTGTCGAAGCGCGGCTGCGGGAGATGAGCCAGCGGACATGCGGCGAGATTTCGAGCGCGGACGCCATCTGGGCGAGCTCGACATTCGCATGCTGCTTCAACTCGATCCGGACGTGGTCTCGCGATTCGCGGAAGGTTATCTCGCCTCGATGCCCGATCAGCCCCTGCGACCGCTGAAGAACGATCTCAATCTTTCGGAGCACGAGGCGCTGTACGAGTTGATGGCCGGAATCGGTTCGTCGGCCACCGGCCCGGCGATGGCGCGGTTTGCCCAAGTGCGGCGCGAGGCGGCGGGCGAGCACGCGCCGCATGCGATTTTCGCCGCGCTGGCGATCGCCAACCGCGCCCCCTGGCCCGGGGTCGATGCCTTTCTCGGTTCGCTCATCGAGCGGCCAGTGGCGTGTCATCGTGAAGATGGACCGGACTTGGACCTGAGCGTATGGGCGGCCGCGCTGCTGGTCGAACGACACGGGGAAAACCTCGATGATTTCGGGATCGAGCTTCTGAACACGCCCAATTCACCGCGGTTCTTCAAGGCCTATCGTTTTTCCCGACCCCAGGGCCGCGAACAAGTCGTCCGCTGGTGGCGCGAAACCTCCGCGCGGGCCAAGGCGCCGGCCGCGGGCTGAAACCGCCGCGAAATCAAGTTAGAATTGCGCAAGGCGGTCATTTGTCCCCCGGCCGGAACGCGCCTCTTGGGATCGCGCCGGAAGTATGTCAGAATGGGCGCGCTGCCCGGCGCGAGCCGATATTTCGTCTACCCGGGCGGTCGACGATCTCGCGCCGAGCGTCGGCGAGATTCTAGCCGAGTCGCTATTCTTTCGCGTTTCATCCAGGCCCAACCACCCTTTGAACAATTCCGATGAGCTCATCCTCGAAGCCCTCTCCCTATGCCATGCCCGAGCGCCCGCGCGATTCCGAAAGTCAAAAAAAGCCAAGTGCTGTTGGTCGCCAACGGGGACCTGCGGCTCGAGGCCAATCGCCGCTGCTGGCCCGCCCAACTCGAGCTCGAACAAGCGCTCCGCAAAGCCATTGCCGAGAGCGGCTACGAGTTGATCCGCGCCCATGAATACAAGCCCGCCGAGGAACATGGCTTCATTCTGCTCGCAGAAGGAAGGCATCGAGGTCTTTCGCCGGATCGATCCGCGGGCCAAGCTGATCGTGGCCGAGGCCGTGTGGCAGTATTCGCATCACCTGCTGCCCGGGCTCTTGTCGCACGAAGGGCCGATCCTGACCGCGGCCAATTGGTCGGGCCAGTGGCCGGGACTCGTGGGCATGTTGAACTTGAACGCATCGCTGACCAAGGCCGGCAAACCATTCTCCACGCTCTGGAGCGAGGATTTCACGGCGCCCCGATGCCGCCGCCAGCTTGCCCGTTGGATCGAAAAGGGCCGGCTCCGTCACAATATCGACCATGTCACGCCCTGGGCGGGCGTGAAACCTCGCGCCGCCGAGCGCCGCTTGGGCAAGGCGCTCGCCGGGCAATCTGCGCCGCGAAAAAGCGATTCTCGGCGTGTTCGACGAAGGCTGCATGGGCATGTTCAACGCGATCGTGCCCGACAAGCTCCTGAATCCGACCGGCGTGTTCAAGGAGCGGCTCAGCCAGTCGGCGTTGTATTACGAAACGACGCAAGTCGCCGACGACGAGGTGCGCGGAGTGCTCGACTGGATGCGGAGCCGCGGCTTGCGACTCATCACGGGCCCCGACCCGGCCACGTGTTTGACCGAGGAGCAATCGCTCTTGCAGTGCAAGATGTATATCGCCGCGCTGCGCATCGCCGATGACTTCGGCTGCCAGGCGATCGGCATCCAATACCAGCAGGGACTCAAGGATTTGCTTCCGGCGAGCGATCTGGTCGAGGGCATGCTCAACAACGCCGAACGTCCACCGGCCCGCGACCGCGCCGTGCGCGAGTGCTCTATGAAAACGAGCCGCTGCCCCACTTCAACGAAGTCGACGAATGCGCCGGGCTCGACGCGCTCATGACCTACCGGGTTCACAAGGCGATGGGCCAGCCGGTCGAGAGCACGCTCCACGATATTCGTTGGGGCGATGTGGATCGCTCGGGCACGGTCGAGGGATATATCTGGGTGTTTCTCATCAGCGGCGCGGCGCCGCCGGCGCACTTCATCGGCGGCTGGGCCGGCGCCAGCAGCGAACGTCAACCGGCGATGTACTTCCCCTCGGGTGGTGGCACGCTCAAGGGCGTGAGCAAGCCCGGTGAAATTGTTTGGTCGCGAATTTATATTGAATCCGATCGGTTGTGCATGGACCTGGGTCGGGCCGGAGTGGTCGAACTGCCGCCGGCCGAAACCGAGCGGCGCTGGCAAGCCACGACGCCCCAATGGCCGATCATGCATGCAATGACCTACGGCGTGTCGCGCGATCAAATGATGGCCCGTCATCAGAGCAACCATGTGCAAGTGGCTTATGCGCACGGGGCCGAGGAGGCCGATCGCGCGTTGTGGGCCAAGGCATCGATGGCCAGCTCGATGGGCATTGAAGTTTTCCTCTGCGGCACGCGCAAGGACGGAGTGCCCTGGTGAGATCGATTTCGCACTGCCCGCCGCGGCGCGAGACTTGGCGCCCGCTCGCGGCGCTGCTGCTCGTTGCGGCGCTGCTCGGTTCGCTCACGCTCTGGACCGGATGCAATCATCGCGAAGCGGGGCCGCCGGCAAACGACGCGACTCGCGCGGGCAAGGCGGCCGGGCGCCCGGCGCCACGCGAAACCGCGGGCCCGCCCCTCAAGCTGCTGGTGGTCGGCGACGAACGGATGACCGAGGCGATCTCGCGGCTCGAAGCCGAGTTCGCGGCCCAAACCGGCGTTAAGTTCATCGCCATCGGCTTGCCTCCCGCGGATTTCGCCCACATGCCGGCGCCCGAGGCCGACGCCCTGATCGTGCCCTCGAGCTTCGTGGGCGACCTGATCGAGCGCGGATGGGCCGAGTCCATTCCGGCGGACGAGCTCGATCGGGCGGGGCTGGCTTGGTCCGATGTGTTCGAGGCGTTGGCGGTGCGCGAGGCGACTTGGAACGGCCAAGCGTTCGCGATTCCTTTTGGCTCGCCGCCGCTGGTGTGCTGGTATCGCGCCGACTTGTTCGAAACGTTTCGCCGTCGTCCGCCCACGACTTGGGCCGAGTATCAAGAATCGGCCGCGTTTTTCGCCGACCGCGCGAACTTGGCCGACTCGGCGCCGCCCGTCGAAGCGGCGTGGTCCGGCGCGCTCGAGCCCTGGGCGCCGGGCTGGGCGGGTCGGCTGCTGCTGGCTCGCGCGGCCTGTTATGCGCTCGATCGCGACGCTTATAGCACCTTTTTCAATATCGACACCATGAAGCCGCTCGTGGATAGCCCGCCCTTTGTGCGCGCGCTCGACGAGCTCGTCGCCGCGCGGCAATTGCCCGGGGCGAACTCGGCCGCGAGCGATGGACGATGCACGCCCGACCCGGCCGATGTGCGGCGGGCATTTCTCGCCGGCGAAGCGGCGATGGCGCTCACATGGCCGTCGGGCGCGAAGTCGGGGCCGTCGGACGCGAAGAGGGGACCCTCGGACGCTAAGTCGGATGAAGCGAAGCCGGCGGCCGATGGGGTCTCGGCCTCCAACGCCGAATTCGCGATCGGCTTCGTCACCCTGCCCGGCTCCGACATGGTCTACTCTCAAAGCGGCAAGCGCTGGAATCGGCGCGGACCCGACGAGCCTCGCCACGCGACGCTGCTCGGCTTGGCCGGCCGATGGGGACTGGTGATGACCGCTTCGCCGCGTCCGGCCGACGCGCGACGGCTCTTGGCTTGGCTTTCCACGACCTGGGCTCCGCGAACCTGCGCCGTGAGCGAAGCGACGACCATGTTTCGCCGTTCGCAGCTCCGCAAGCCCGAGCCGTGGGTCGATCCGGATATCGAGCGTTCGGCGGCCAAGCAATATGCCCAGATGCTCGATGGGGCGCTGTCGCAACCGGCGGCCGCGGTGGCCGCGCCCCGAATTCCCGGGCAAGACGAATATTTGGCGGCCCTCGACGACGCGGTGGCGGCCGTGTTCGTGGGCGAGCGAAAGAGTGGGGCAGCGCTTGTTCGGGCGGCCGAGACATGGAACACGATCACGGATCGGCTGGGGCGCGAGCGGCAACGGGCCGCATATCGCCGCGGCTTGGGATTGCAGCCCTAGCCGGGCGCGACGATGCGTGTCGCGCCATGCGTGGGGGAACTCGCGCTCGGCGCCGATTTCTCGCTTGGGCTGCTAGCGACGAGCGTCGCGGCGAGCAACAATGATCGCTAATCGCCCGCGCGGCTCGCGCCTGGCGTTCCCCGCCTGAACTTCAAGTTTTTCACGCCTCCAGTACATCAAAGGTTCGACCCATGCACATGCGACGTTCGTTGTTCGTCGGCCTTGCCGGCTTGGCATTCGTGTTCGTTGGTTTCGAGGCGGCGCGCGGCGCGGAGCCGACGGTGCGCGGCGAGCGGCCGATCAAGGCCCTGCTCGTGATCGGCGGCTGCTGCCACGACTACGCGCATCAGAAGACGATTCTGACCGAGGGCATCTCGGCGCGCACGAACATCGAATGGACGATCGTTCACGAGGGCGACGGCAAGACGGATCATCCGATGTCGATCTACTCGAATGACGATTGGGCCAAGGGCATGGATGTGGTCGTGCATGACGAATGCTGCGCGAATGTGAAGGACTTGGCCCTGATCGATCGCGTGCTCAAGCCGCATAAGGAAGGACTGCCGGCCGTGGTGCTGCACTGCGGCATGCATTGCTTCCGCAGCGAGGGCTTTCCCAACAAGGTCACGCCTTGGTTCGCCTTCACCGGGCTGCCCAGCACGGGCCACGGCAAACAACTGCCGATCGATGTCGTGTACACCGACTCGGAGAGCCCGATCACCAAGGGCCTTGGCGATTGGACCACGATCAACGAGGAGCTGTACAACAATTCGATGGGCCATGTGCTCGAAACGGCGCATCCGCTGGCAACCGGCGCCCAAGGCGATTCGAAGACCGTGGTCGCATGGACGAACAAGTACAACGACCGCGCCAAGGTGTTCGCCACGACCCTGGGTCACAACAATGCCACGGTGGGCGACGCGCGCTACTCTGGATTTGGTGACGCGCGGCCTGCTCTGGTCGCTGGACAAACTCGACGACGCGCATCTCAAGCCGGCGCCCACGGCGGCCAAGTAGCCGCTCCGCTCGACGGCATTGTTGGCATAATCGGCTCTCGCGGCGACTTTGAGCTTGGCGATTGCGCGGAGTGCGTTGCTTTTTTGGGTTTGCGCCGCTCCGGCCGCGCGGGGTTGTTGAATAATTTCAACGGTCCGCGCGCGCTTTGCGCATTCTCCGACGCCCCCTGCATGGAGACGATTCGTCCGATGCCGCGATTCAACGCCCCAAGCGCGAAAGCAATGTTCGGCGCCGCCTTGGCGGCGCTGACGCTTCTGGCCTTCGGCTTCGCGGCCGAGGCCTATCGCCGCTGCGCCAGGAATCGCCGCGGCCCCCGCGCGAAATGCTTCGCGCGAAACCGGCGGCGCCGAGACGATCGCGATCCCCAAGCTCACGGTCGACCTGATGAAGCTACGCACGGCCGTGGCCACGAAGCCCACGCGTCCCCGGCCGCTCGAGCTGCGCGGGTCGCTCGCGATCGACTCGAATCGCCTGGTGCATGTCCACACCCTCTTTCCCGGTCAGATCGTGCAGCTCGCCACGGTCGACGATCCGCTGGCCGGCCCGCCGGGCTCCGGCGCGACCAAGCGCCCGCTCAGCTTCATGGATCGGGTGAAGAAGGGCGAGCGACTCGCGATCTTGTGGAGCAAGGACCTGGGCGTGCAAAAAAGCGAGCTGGTCGATTCGCTCGCCAAGCTGCGCATCGACATGCAAACCCTTAATGCGCTGCGCGAACTGGAGCAAAAAGGCGCCACCAGCGCCAGCGCCGTGCGCGACGCCGAGCGCAATGTGTTCTCCGACCAAATCGCCGTCGACCGCGGCGAGCGCACGCTGCGAAGTTGGATGCTCGGCGAGGCGGAAATCGCCGCGATTCGGGCCGAGGCCGATCAGATCGGCAAAGGCCAGTCGCACGACAAGTCGGAGGATCTGAACTGGGCCCGCGTCGAATTGGTGTCGCCGATGGACGGCACCGTGGTCGAGAAGAACGTGAGCGTGGGCGATATCGTGGACATGAATAGCGACATCTTCAAAATCGCCGATTTGAGCGTGCTGAGCGTGTGGCTGCATGCCTTCGAGGAAGACCTGCCGAGCTTGCAGCAAATGCCCAAGCCGCTTCAGCCGCTCTTGCGATTGCCGGCGAATCCGGAGCTCGGCGATATTCCGATTCGCATCGATCGCATCGGCGAGATCATCGATCCCAATGAACACATGGCGCTGCTCTTGGGCAGCGTGGCCAATCCGCGGGGAGATTTGCGGGCCGGACAATTCGTCACGGCGGCGATCGAGATTCCGCCGGAAGACAACACGACCCAGATACCGACCAAAGCGCTGATCGACGACGGCGAGCGCACCTATGTGTTCGTGCAAGTCGAGGCCACTCCGCCCCGTTTTCGCAGGCGGCGCGTGATGGCGGTTCGCCGGTTCCATGATTTCGTCGATGTGCGCGGCGTGGTCACGCCCGAACAGGCCGAGCAAGGCATCGAGCCGCTCGATCCGGGCGAAGTGGTGGTGTCGAGCGGCGCCCTGGAACTGGAGCAAGCGCTCTCGGACCAACAATCGAAAGAAGCCGGCCAAGCGGCGCCTCCCTGAGCGCCGCCGACCTCGATCCGACGCATCGCTTGATCTCGCTGTTGGCATGCTAACGAAGCCTGGAAACGCATGGTTACCAAAATCATCGCCTGGTCGGTCGAAAACCCGCTCATCGTGGGCTTGCTGATCATTGCGCTGGCCGTGGCCGGAGCGTTCGCGGTGAGCCAGGTGAATGTCGAGGCCTATCCCGATCCGGCGCCGGCGATCGTGGAAGTGGTGGCCCTCTATGGCGGCCGCTCGCCCGAGGAAATGGAACGCCTGGTGACGGTGCCGCTCGAAGTGTCGCTGGCCGGCATGAACGGGCTCAAGTACATGCGCAGCAAGTCGCTGTTCGGCTTGTCGTATGTGAACATGCAATTCGAATACGGAGTGCCGTATCTGGTGGCGCGGCAGGAAGTCATCAATCGGATGGGCATGACCGATTTGCCCACCGGGGTGTCGCCGCAGATTTCGCCGCGCTCGCCGATCGGCGAGATTCTCCGCTATCGCGTCGATTGTCCCCGCGACTCGAGCGGCCAGCCGATCTATTCGCTCAACGATCTGCGGGCAATCCAAGATTGGACGCTCACGCGTGAATTTCGCCGGCTGGGCGGAGTGGCCGACGTGGTGAGCTTCGGCGGCTCGGTGAAGCGCTATGAAGTGCAGCCCGATCCCGACCGCATGAAACGCTTCGGCATCACGCTCGCCCAGCTCCAGTCGGCGATCGCCACCAGCAACGACAATGTGAGCGGCGATTATCTGGTGCAAGGCGAATCGGCGGCGGTGGTGCGCGGGCTCGGGCTCATTGGCCGCGGGCGCGACCCGATGCAATCGGTGCTCGGCATGCCCACGGCGCAAGAAGCCGCCAAATATCTGCGCGCCGCCGAACAGGTGCGTTCGCGGCAGATTCGCGAAATCGTGCTCACGGCCACCAACAACCTGCCGGTTCGCGTGGGCGATGTGGTCGAGGGCGGGCCGCTCAAGGTGGGACAAGAAGTCTCGGACCAGGGCGTGATCGTGAGCAACATCACGCGGCTGGGCAAAGTCGCGCTCAGCCGGCCCCTGGAAAAAGACGGCGTCGAGGTGGTCAACGAGCGCGGCGAGCGCGAATGGATCGACGAGGAAGAAGTCGTGCAGGGGCTCGTGCTCTTGCGCAAGGACGCCGAATCGCTGCCCACGCTCCGCCGTGTCGACGCCAAGATTCAAGAGCTCAACGCCGGAGGAATGCTGCCGCCAGGAGTGCAAGTCGTTCCTTTTTACGATCGCACCGACCTGATCAACACCACGACCGAAACCGTGCAGGAAAACCTGCTTACCGGCATCGCGCTCGTCTCCCTGATTCTGCTCATGTTTCTGAGCAATGTGCGGAGCGCCTTCATCATTGCCCTCAATCTGCCGCTGAGCTTGCTCTTTGCCTTTGGCGTGCTTTGGGTCCGTGATAAGTCGGCCAACTTGCTGAGCATCGGCGCCGTGGATTTCGGCATCATCATCGATTCGACCGTGATCATGGTCGAAAACATCTACCGAGTGCTCGCCGCCGGAAAATATGGCGACCTGCCGCTCGGGCAGCGGATCGTGGTCGCGGTGCGCGAGGTCGAGCGGAGCTTGTTCTTCAGCACGCTGATTCTCGTGTGCGCCATGTTGCCGCTCTTCACGATGCGCGGACCCGAGGGGCAGCTCTTTCGGCCGATGGCCGAGACCTATGCCTTCGCCATCGGCGGAGCGCTGCTGTTGGCGCTGACCGCGTGCCGGTGCTGTGTCTGGTGCTGTTCAAGAACCTCGAGCCGCGGCCCGAGAACTTCATGGTCCGGTGGATCAAGCGCGGTTATCTGCGAAATCTGGCCTGGTGTCTCGACCACCGCCCGCTCGTGGTCACGGCGTTTGGCCTGATGCTCGTCGGCACCATCGCGCTGCTGCCCTTCCTGGGTCGAGAGTTCATGCCGGCTCTCGAGGAAGGCCATCTCTGGATTCGCGGCATTTTTCCCACCGGGGTGTCGCTCCAGGAAAACTCGGATCGCTCGCGGATTGCCCGGGCCATGATGCGCAAATATCCCGAGGTGGAATTGATCGTGTGCCAATTGGGCCGGCCCGATTCGGGCGTCGATCCCACGGGCTTCTACAGCGCCGAGTTTTTCGTGCCGCTCAAGAGTCCGGAGCATTGGCCCGCGACGACTCCGAATCATGGCTGGCGGCGCTGGTTCTGGCCGCTGCGGGCCCGCACCAAGCCGGAGCTGGTCAAGGCGATGAACGACGATCTGGCCCAGGCGCTGCCCGGCGTGAACTGGAACTTTTCGCAAGTGATTCGCGACAACGTGCTCGAGGTGCTCTCGGGCGTGCAGGGCGAAAACTCGTGCAAGATCATCGGACCCGACCTCGATCAGCTCGAGCGACTCGGCAATTTGGTGACCGCGAACTGCGCGGAGTGCCGGGCCTCGAGGATGTGGGCTACTACCGCATCATGGGGCAAACCAATGTCGAGTTGCCGATCGATCGGCACAAATGCGCCATTTGGAACGTGAGCGTGGCCGATGTCCACAACGTGATTCAAACCGCGATCGGCGGCAAAGCGGTGTCGCAGATGATCGAGGGCGAAAAGTCGTTTGACATCACGGTGCGCTGGCCGCTTCGGCTGCGCGAGGACGAGAACGATATTCTCGATATTCCGGTCGATGTGATCGGCAACGTGGTCCGGACGCAAAGCGCCGACCCCGACGCCTCGGGCCATCCGGCCTCGACCGGCTATGGCAGCTTGCTGCCGAGCTTTACCGGCAGCGCGCGGTCGGGCAAGCCGCTGGAAACCACGACCGCGCCGCGCGAACGCCTGCGCGATCTGGTGACGCCGCTGTCGGTCGATTCCGACTTCGCGCTCGATCCCCATGGCAAGTTCATTCGCGGCGGAGCGTCGGTCATTAGTCGCGAGGAGGGCAAGCGGCTGATCGCGGTGAAGTTCAGTGTGCGCAATCGCGATCTGGCCAGCGCCGTGAAGGAGGCGCAGCGCGGGCCCAACTCGTGACGCCGCCCGATTATCGCCTCGCCTGGAGCGGCGAATTTCAACAAATGGAAGAGGGCGAGCGGCGGCTGATGATCATCATTCCCGTGTCGCTGGCCCTCGTGTTTCTATTGCTCTACCTGGCCTTCCACTCGGTGCTCGACGCCGCCGCGGTGCTGTGCAACGTGCTCGCGCTCTTGCTCGGTGGAATTTGGGCCCTGTGGATCACGGGCACGAATTTCAGCATTGCCGCGGCCGTCGGCTTCACGTCGATCTTCGGCGTGGCGATCATGGACGGGTTGCTCCTGATCGCGTCGTTCAATCAACTCCGCTTGCGCGGGCTCGATTTACGCGACGCGATTTTGCAAGGCGCCGAGAATCGGGTGCGGCCGGTGATGATGACCGCGCTCACGGCGATCTTTGGCCTATTGCCGGCGGCGGTGTCGACCAAGATCGGCGCCCAGACCCAAAAGCCGCTAGCGATTGTCGTCGTGGGGAGCATGGTCGTGACCCTGTTTCTGACCCGATATTTGATGCCGGTGCTCTACAGTCTTTACGGCCAGCGCACCCCGGTCCAACGCGGCCACGACCTGGGGCACTAGCGCTTTGTCACAGTTGAAATGACGGGTTCGATTCGTTCCGTGTGCCATGCCCACGGCCCTGCGTGGGCATGAGGACTCCGCGTGGCGCTTGAAAACATGCCCACGCTGGGCGTGGGCATGGCACGCGAGCACACGGGTTTACCTATCATTTCAACCACGCGGTTGGTTCTCGTCGGCCAAATCGAGGCAGCGGATGGATGTGCTCCCGCGCAGGTAGAAGCGCTCTCCCACGATGGCCGGATGCGAGTAAACGCCGGAATCGTCGTGGAACACCTGGTGGCGGCCGATCAATCGATACTCCGGCCCCGTCGCGTCGACGAGGAGCAGTTCGCCGTGAATCGTGGTCAGCAGCACGCGATCGGGGCCGCCAAGCAGAGCGGTATAATCGTGGAAGGCATCATCGCTCGCCGTCCAAACGGCGTTGAGCCCCTTCGAGATATCCAAGCAGAACAGCTTCTCGCAAACGCCAAACAGTCGATCGCCAATCACGACCGGCGAGCTGATGTCGGGGCATAAGTCCAAATAATGCGCCAAGGGCTTGGCCGCGATCAGGCCCTCGCCGTCGAACGCGAAAACTCGTGTCCCGTTGTTTTCCGACGCCACCAGCAGCTTATCGCCGAATTGCGTCGGCGTCGGCACACTGAAGTCGCCGCCACGCGGAGGCGCGGATCGCCAGAGCCGGCGACCGCCGATGGGGTCCCAGCCGCCGAGAGATTCACGGTCGTGGCCGATGAGTTGTTGGCGACCCGAGATATTGGCGAGGATAAACGAACCAAACGCCGCGGGAGTGCCCGGCGTCTTCCAGGCAACCTGCCCCGTGCCAAGTTCGAGCGCCGCCAGCGATCCGTCCTTGACGCCGGGATTGACGATGAGTCGCCCATTCGCGATCAGCGGCGAGGAACAAAATCCCCAGTCGGACAGTTTGACGCCAAAGTCTTGCCGCAGATTCTTGCGCCAAATCACCTTGCCCGACGCCAGCGAAACCGCATGGAGATCGCCGAGAGCCCCCTGCAAATACACCACATCTCGGTCGATCAATGGCGTGGCGCGAGGCGAATTGCCGTAGTCGAGCTTGCCCCGCGCCGGATAGCGAAGCGTCCACAATTCGTGTCCATCGGTCGCGGCCAAACAGCGAAAGATGTCGAAGGCATCGGCCGCGTCGCGATCGCTAACAACAACGAATCGATCCGTCGCGGCGACGCCGCCCAGTCCCTGATTCGACAGCTTGTGTTCCCAAAGGACCTTGGGCTGGGCCGGAAGTTGCTCCGGGAGCCAGGCAACCAATCCGTTTCGCGTGGGACCGCGCCATTGATTCCACGCGACCGCCGGGACCGAGCTTACTTTTTTTTTACGGAATCCCGCGCCTCGGCCACCACCGGCACGAAGCCTCCGCGGGTTTCCATCGCAATTCGCACAAGCGAGTCCTGGGTTGCGCTGATCAGCGCGTCGGCAACGCGTTGCCGCAGGTCGGGCGAGGCGCCGGCCGCATAAGCTCCCACGAATGGCGTCGGGTCCGTCTGGCCCACGACGCGCAGAGCGCCCTTTTTAATCGTCCCGCAACCCTCGAGCAAAGGTTTGGCGTAGCTGGAAATAACCGCCGCGCCGCGCACATTCGGCCCAGCCTCGAGGATCAGGCACGCGCCGTCGCTACACGCGGGCGAGGTTTCGATTTCAACGGGCGCGTCGACGCCATGGGCCTTGAGCAATGAGAGCGCGGCGCCGTGTTTCTCATCGCATTCCCTCGGCCCAAAGATGATGCGATATCCCTTCAAGTCGGACACGGCTTTGGCCGGGTCGTTTGTCGGAACCACGATGAGGCCCGTTTGCGTGGCGCCGCCCTCCTTGTCGGTCAGCATCGCGATTCGGGCGATGCTCACGTGGTTCTTCTTGGCGTCGAACTCGACGACCGAGCACTTGCCGATGACGAGGTCCACCTTGCCCGCGGTCTGGTCCTTGAGCGCGACCGTGAGCGACTCGTTGAACACGAGTTTCACGCGGCGTTTCAGCGATGTTTCGAGGCGTTCGGCCAGTTTGGAGTAATCTCGCTGGGCGTAGCCTTTGACACATGGGCAAGAAAGCTGCAGCGCCAAGGGGTCCATGACCACCAGCGTGAAGGGCGCCTCTTCGTTGGACGCTTCCGCGGCTCCGCACCGCCGCGGCGCGCTTCCCAGCGAAGCCACCAAGACGGCCAAGCCGGCGAATACCGTCGCGAAATAAGAACTTCTCATTTGGGCGCCCTTATCGATTTTTAGAGCCCATCCGACAACTCCCCCCTCTCCCCCTATGGGAGAGGCTAGGGTAAGGGCTCGCCAAGGTTCTCGGACGGGCTCTCGAATCGGCGAGCGATCGCATGTTTGCGTCGGCCGCCGCGCGACGCCTCGACTCGCGATTCAGTTGCCCGCCGTCGACGCTTGCTCGCCGCGAGCCAGAACAAGGATTTGCGATTTGTTCACATCGATGTAGTAGATGCGCTGGCCATCGGGAGACATCTTGACGGCCGAGTTCTTGCAGCCAGGCTCCACCCGGGCAACGCCGGTCAGTTCGACGAATTTGCCATCGGCGGTAAAGTGCTTCACTTGACCATTGGATTCCGATACAAGCAGATCGCCGGACCGGTCGAAGCAAAGATTCATGGGATTGCAGCAACCGCCGAACTTTTCCCCGATTCCCTCCCGATCGCGCTTCCCGAATTCCGATAGCCGCTCGCCCGCTGGGCTGTACCGCACCACGCGATGGCGGGCATTTTCGGCGACCCAAAGGTTACCGTTCTCGCAACAGACATCCATTTGGCCACAGCAACCGCTCAGCCCCGTGATAATGCATTCCGGGTTCGCGAAATTCAGGTCGGTCCGCCACACCGCATAGCCGTAGCCCTTGGTTTGGCCGCAGGTGATGAACACATTTTGGTCGCTGACCGCGATCGCGTTGATTCGCTTGACTCGCTCGGTGATCTGTTGCTCCACCGCGTCGACGGACAGCTCCTGCTGCTTGAACAACTGCATTTGGGTATCAAGTGTTTCCAACTGTTCGGACTTCTCTGGATCGGGCGTTTTCTCGATTTCCGCGGCGATTGCGTCACGCGACTCTTTCAAACTCGCGACCATCTGCTTCATGTTCTCTTTGTTTTCCTCGATCTGCGCGAGCGCCGCTTCGCGGAGCGCGTCGCGATCTTTTTCGATCAACGCCGCCTGGGGAGAATCGCCCGCCGCCAATTCCTTGCCTTCGTGGCTATAGCGGGCGACCCGGCCGGCGCCGGCGATGTAGAGGCACTGGTCCGAGCCCAGCGCCATCGACTGCCCCTCGAAACCGAGAGGCCATGCGGCAATCTGCTTGCCGTCGGGGCTGAATGTGCGAACTTCACACGTGGGCCTATCGGGAGCCTTGGAAGTCATCTCGTCGCGCTTCGGTTTGCCAAAGTACGACGCGATCGTGGCCGCGATCGATCCGCTGTCGGTGTTCGCGTCACCCTGCTGAACCAGTGCGATAATGTTTCCGTCGGGAGCGACCACGAACGACTTCAGGGTGTCGCCCGGCTTGGTGGCTGGCGAAACGATCGCCGATTGACGAAAGCCCGCCGGCTGGTTTCTGATTTGATCGAGCGCCGCTTGCTCGTCGGCAATCGTTGATTCGGTGCTCGCGACATTCGGGTCAGTGCCATTCGGGTCGGTGGCGTCGGTCGTCGCCTTGGACAACGCGGATTGGTTGGCGACGGAAGTCCCGCCCGAGCCGGGCGCCCCGCAGCCGACGCATAAAATCGGCGCGAACAAGAGGAGACAGCGCCGCCAGGGAAGCACACGGGAAACGTGCATAAACGCCTCCATCCATGAACGGTGAATCGACGATCACGACGATCGCGCGACGGAAAGCGGAAGCGGACCCGAAAGGAACCGTCACCATACACCGAACGACGGGTGTTCGTCAAATTGGCGGCGCGGGATCTCACCGATCAGTTTTTCGGACGATCAGCGCCGCCAGCGCTGGGCGCCATGCCCACGCTCGCGTGGGCATGCGGCCTGAGGATCAATGCTTATGCCGAGACACGTGTGCGCATGCAAGGGCCGCGCGACGCGGATTTGTGATTGGTCGCGCTCCGCAACAGTTCAACCATTGACGGCATGCCCACGCGAGCGTGGGCATGCCGCCCGGCAAGGCGCGGCGCGGCGGGGGCCTGCGTTCGGCGAGCCGATTTGGACCGAAGCGACGGCAAGGCGCCTGCTGTTGGACTCGACCCTGCGACCTCGTGGTTGTCCGCAAGTGCATTTTTCCGATACGGCTCCCGACCCTATACCAAACAATGAGTCCTGACCCTTTAGAATTCAACATTTCGCCGATACCGCCGTAAGTGGTCCTGATTTTGCTCAACATTCCACTGAGGCTCTGCGCCCACTCGATATATTCATCCGATCCAGGATAGTGCCGCGTCATCAATCATCCCCACTGAAGTTTTCGTTTAAGGTCATTGAACGCCGCGGGATACAGAAGCTTATCGTGCTGCAATCTGCCGACCACAATTCCGGCCGATATGCCGAGAGACTCCGCGAACTCCTTCACTGCACGCGCGTCTTCGCGATTAGCGGAAGGCGGTGAGCGTATTCGTGAGGAATCAAGAAATCCCTAGCGAACTCGTTCGCTTCGCGTTCATCGTCGTCTACGTTGCTATATCCGTAATCGACGAATGCCTGTTTTTTCCCGTGCTTCAGAATGTGGCACGCCTCGTGAAAGAACGTGAACCAAAATTGATCGTCCGTCTTGTATTTCAGGCTTAGCTGAATAAGGGCCTTGTCTTTCGTTAGCCAGCGAGCGGCGCCGCTGATGCTTGCTTTGGGAATCTCCGGCGTCAAGACCACGGCAACACCGGCGGCAGCACAAGCCAAGGGCATCGCCACGACCCATTCGGACGTGGGTTTCGTCGTCATTCGGCGAACATCTCTGAGTGCGCGCACGAAATCCTGAGCATTGAACGGCTCGGTCTTGATTTCGCGGGCATCAAGCACACCCAACCTTCGCCACGCGGCGACGTATCCTGGGTGCTTGTCGTGCGACTCGCCACCGCGGAATTGCACGACCGAGTTGGCAAGTACATTTCGCCAGGCGTCCACGCTGCTGACGCCGAAAAATTCAAGCGACTCGCGGACTAAGATCGACTTATCGCTACTCGGTTTAACGTATTGTCGCTCAATCAGTTCCGCGACCGGTATTTCCTTTAGCCAGTCAATGTCGGCCTTGAGTTTTTCGGTTTCCTCGGCAAAGGTCAGTTTCTCCCTGTACGCCAATTCCAGGTGATTCCAAAAACTCGCCGAGATTCCAAGCACCAGTTCGAGCTTATAGGCAGTGTCGAAACTTATCGGCGCGATTCCATTGATGATTTGGCTGATCGTCTTGTCGGCCATTCCCATTCTGGCAGCTAGATCGGATTGCGAGATTCCTTTAGTTTCGAGCACTTCCTTGAGGGTCGCGCCGGGCGCGATCGCGTAATCTGGAGCGAATGCGTATTTTTTCGCGGTTGCCATTAAAGACCCCCGTTTTCTAGTGGTAGTCGCCGATTGCTTCGACGACGATTTCCGTGACTTTTTCCCAATCGAGTCCCCCGCTGTCGAGCGTCGGAATCGGGTCGTGATCCGGCCGGAACGCCAATCTTTCCTTGCCTATCAAACTGACCGCCAGAAACCCTTTGAGGTTCTGGCTCAGTTCGTCGCAGTTTCCAGGCAGGTTCCTCATGGTGGCAAGGTTCTCGGCAGCCGCGAGTTGTCCAAGCCGCTGTTGAATGACCTTGGCCATTGGCTTGCCGTATTTCGCGCGCAGGTTCGCCTCCGAGTTGCACAGTTTGGCGAGCTTGGCTTTCGTGAACCCTATTCGCATGATCGGGTCTCTCCATGTGTTTCTTTTACCTGTTTGGTAAACGAAACACAAGCCCGTCTCCGAGGAAGATTTTACCAGCTAGGTAAACAGTCTGTTGACCATGCTTCAGCGCCCAAGAGTAATGACGCCCTGAAACAACTCACCCGCGAAGAACGCATCGCGGTCATAAAGTGCCTGTGCGACGGCGTTTCCATCCGGGCGACCGTTCGCATTACGGGCATAGCCAAGAGCACAATTCAAAAACTTCCGGTCGAATTGGACGAAGGTTGCCTGGAATTCCAGAATCAGGCTCTCCGCAATCCGTCGTGAAAGCGACTCGATTTGGATGAAATCTGGGCGTTTTGCGATGCCTACGACCACAATATTCGTCCGAGTCCACATTAGCGCTCAAGGCGATGCGGGCAATCGCGGCCAGCGTAGCCAAGTAGAGATCGACCATCGGCGGAATGGTGGACGCGCCGCCGATCGCCGCCGACAACACTCGGCCGAAAAAGGCGGGTCCCGATTAGACTGACCCACTACCAGTGCTGCTGATTCGCGGGGAAGCGGTTTGACGTCCATCTTGCTTGTTGTTTTTCAACCTCGCCATCGAAGATCGTCCCGACTCGCGCTTCTAGGCCGCCTGCCAAAATGGCGCCCGGGGGGTGGGGAACCTTCCTTGTCTTGCCGTGGCTTTGGTTATGTTAGTCGTTGTTAGTAAACGACTTGCGATGTTCAGGCCCGGCTTGGCATGCGGCTTGCGTGTCTTGTCGCCGCACGCCCGAGGCGTCTGCCAATTTGGCGGCAGCCTGTTTCGTGACGCTCCAGCTCGAAGGATTCTGCCCGGCCGCCAGAGTTTCAGGAAACGCTATTTCGTTTCCGGAGCTCGCCCCGGCCGCTGGGCGGGCAAGCCTTCGATTTTGCGATTCATTCCAGCATTCAATTGGCTTAGGAGGATTTTAGAGTGGCGAAGCAAATGATCTTCGAGGACGAAGCGCGGCAGGCTCTGGCCGCCGGCGTGGAGAAGTTGGCCCGAGCCGTGCGCAGCACGCTGGGTCCCCGCGGTCGCAATGCCGTGCTCGACAAAGGCTGGGGCTCGCCCAAGGTGACCAAAGACGGCGTGACGGTGGCCGAGAGCATCGAGCTGGACTGCCCTTATGAAAACCTGGGCGCGCAGCTCGTGAAGGAAGCCGCCAGCAAGACGAACACCGTGGCCGGCGACGGCACCACGACCGCCACCGTGCTCGCCGAGGCGATCTTCAAGGAAGGGCTCAAGATGATCGCCGGCGGGGCCGACCCGATGGCGCTCTCCCGCGGCATCGCCAAGGCGAGCCAGGCCGTGTGCGACGCGATTCTCAAGATGGCCACGCCGATCAGTGACAAGAACAAAAAGGAAATCACGCAAGTCGCCACCATTGCCGGCAACAACGATCCCTCGATCGGTCAGGTGCTTGCCGAGGCGTTTCTCAAGGTGGGCAAAGACGGCGTGATCACGGTCGAGGAAGGCCGTCAGGCCGAGACTTCGGTCGAAGTCGTCGAGGGCATGCAGTTCGACCGCGGCTTCCTCTCACCGCACTTCGTCACGAATCAAGATCGCCAGACCGTGGAACTCGAAAACGCGCTGGTGCTCCTCTACGAAGAAAAGATCTCGAATGTCAAGCAGCTTGTGCCGCTGCTCGAGGCCGTGAGCAAGGCGTCGAAGCCGCTGCTGATCGTGGCCGAAGATGTCGAGGGCGAGGCCCTGGCCACTCTGGTGGTCAACAAGATGCGCGGCATTCTCAATGTGTGCGCCGTCAAGGCGCCCGGCTATGGTGATCGTCGCAAGGCGATTCTGCAGGACCTTGGCGTGCTCACCGGCGGCAACGTGATCTTCAAGGATCTCGGCATCACGCTCGATTCGGTGAAGCTCACCGATCTGGGCAAGGTGAAGAAGGTGATTCTCACCGCCGAGGAGACCACGATCGTGGGCGGCGGCGGCAAGAAGGCCGATATCGACGGCCGCGCCGAACAGATTCGCGCCGAGATCGCGACCACCACGAGCGAATACGACAAGGAAAAGCTCCAAGAGCGGCTGGCCAAGCTGGCCGGAGGCGTGGCTCAAATCAATTGTGGCGCCGCCACCGAAACCGAAATGAAGGAACGCAAGGCCCTGCTCGAAGACGCCAAGAGCGCCACGCAGGCCGCTCTCGAGGAAGGCATTGTGCCCGGCGGCGGCATTGCCCTGATTCGCTGCCAAGGCGCGCTCGATAAGATCGACGCCAAGGGCGACGAGAAGCACGGCGTGGATATCATCCGCGGCGTGCTCGATCATCCGCTGCGGGCCATCGCCGAAAACGCGGGCCACGACGGCGCGGTGGTCGTCAACCGCGTGCGCCAGCTCAAGGGCAAAAACGATGGCTACGACGCCGACAAGAATGTCTATGGCGACTTGCTCGCCGCGGGCATCATCGACCCGGCCAAGGTTGTGCGCACCGCGCTGCAAAACGCGGCCAGCGTCGCTTCGCTGCTGCTCACCACCGAGTCGCTCATCACCGACGCCCCCAAGGACGAAGAAGCCGACGACCACGCCGGCCACGACCACGGCATGGGCGGTGGCATGGGTGGCATGGGAGGCATGGGTGGCATGGGAGGCATGGGAGGCATGGGCGGAATGATGTAAGCTCGGCCCGCGTCCCTATCTTTCTCGCCCCGCGCGGGGTCGTCGATCAGCGATATTTTGTTCCGCGAACAATCACAACAAACCCACTGATAAGGATCTGATTCATGTCGAAGACAAGCTTGCGTCCGCTGGATGATCGTGTTGTTGTCGAACCGACCGAGGCCGAGGAGCGAACCGCCGGCGGCATCGTGCTGCCCGATTCGGCTCGCGAGAAGCCGCAGCGCGGCACGATCGTGGCCGTTGGTCCCGGCAAGTTGCTCGACTCGGGTAGCCGCGGACAGCTTTCGGTGGCCGTGGGCGATGTGGTGATCTACGGCAAGTACTCGGGCACGGAAATCGAAGTCAACGGCAAGGATGTCAAGATCCTTCGCGAGAGCGATATCTTGGCCAAGCTGCTGAGCTAGTGGCGTTCGTTTTTTCCGGCCGTTGTTCATCCAACGCATTTCAAATCCAATAGAGGAATCGCCATCGTGGCAAAGCAATTGTTATTCGAGGACGTCGCCCGGGCCAAGATGCTCAAGGGCGTGGATAAGCTGGCCGACGCGGTCGCGGTGACCATGGGCCCGACCGGCCGCAATGTGATCATCGACAAGTCGTTTGGCGGTCCGACCGTGACCAAGGACGGCGTGACGGTGAGCAAGGAGATCGAGCTCGAGGACCGTTTCGAAAACATGGGCGCCAAGCTCGTGAACGAAGTGGCGAGCAAGACTTCGGATATCGCGGGCGACGGCACGACGACCGCCACGGTGCTCGCCCGGGCCATCTTCAAGGAAGGCCTGCGCAATATCACCGCCGGCAGCAATCCGATGGCGGTGCGTCGCGGCATCGAGAAGGCCGTGAGCGCGGCGATCGAGCATTTGCATTCGCTGGGCAAGCCGGTGTCGAAGAAAGACGAAATCGCCCAGGTCGGCTCGATCAGCGCCAATAGCGACCCGTTCATCGGCAATCTGCTGGCCGACGCGATGGAGAAGGTGGGCAAGGACGGGGTGATCACGGTCGAGGAAGGCAAGACCGCCGAGACCACGCTCGACTTCGTCGAAGGCATGCAGTTCGACAAGGGCTATATCTCGCCCTATTTCATCAATCGTCCCGGCGACATGGACTGCCAGTTCGAGGACGCGCTGATTTTCATCCATGAAAAGAAGCTCTCGAACCTGCGCGACCTGGTGCCGCTGCTCGAGAAGGTCGCCCATTCGGGCAAGCCGCTGTTGATCATCGCCGAGGATATCGAAGGCGAAGCGCTCACGGCGCTGGTGGTGAACAAGCTCCGCGGGGTGCTCCAGATTTGCGCGGCCAAGGCGCCCGGTTTTGGCGATCGCCGCAAGGCGATGCTGGGCGATATCGCCACGCTCACCGGCGGCACGCTCATTAGCGAGGATCTCGGCGTCAAGCTCGAAAGCATCTCCCTCGAGCATCTGGGCCGCGCCAAGCAGGTCACGGTGAACAAGGACACCACGACCATCGTCAACGGCGCCGGCAAGCAAGCCGATATCCAGAACCGCATTCAACAGATTCGCAATCAGATCGAAGCCACCGAGAGCGAATATGACAAGGAGAAGTTCCAAGAGCGGCTGGCCAAGCTCACCGGCGGCGTGGCGATTATCTCGGTAGGCGCGGATACGGAAGCCGACATGAAGCAGAAGAAAGCCCGCGTGGAAGACGCCCTGCACGCCACCCGCGCCGCGGTGGAAGAAGGCATCTTGCCGGGCGGCGGCGTGGCGCTGGTGCGCTGCACCGAGGTCGTGGAAAAAGCGCGCGATTCGGCCAAGGGCGATGAGAAAGTCGGCTGCGAGATCGTGCTGCGGGCACTGTCGGCCCCGATGAAGCAAATCGCCGACAATGGCGGGATCGACGGCTCGGTCGTGGTCGACGAAGTGCGCGGCAAGCCGACGAACACCGGCTACGACGCCAATGCCGGCAAGTATGTCGATATGCTCAAGGCCGGCATCATCGATCCGGTCAAGGTGGTGCGCAGCGCCCTGGGCAATGCCGCCAGCATTGCGGGCCTGATGCTCACGACCGAGGCCCTGGTCACGACCTACGACAAGGACGACAAGGCCAAGACGCGTGTCGAAGGCAGCATTCGCTGATCGGGAAATGCGCGCGGCGCCCGAGGGCCGCGTTCGCGATTTCGCTCAAGCCGCAAGCGGGCCATCTCGCCAAGCGCGAGATGGCCCGCTTGCGGCGCGGCGGCAAAATGCCTTGCCATCAACCCGCATGATGGAGCTGCTTGACGGAACCGCGCGATGGAAGCCGCGCGACGGGACACAGTCGCGGGGCCAAGCGTTTTTTGACTCGTTTTTCAGTTGGCGATTCCACTCCACCCAGCACGGCAATTTGGCCTTCCAGCGCGGCAAATTGGGGCTCACGCCGGACGATCGAGCGCCTATAATTCCAAAACGCATTTACTTTCGCGACCGAATCCGCCATGGCGCCAATGGCCACCAAACGCTGTTACTACGAGGTGCTGTCGGTCGAACGCACCGCCACCGACAAAGCCATCTCCGACGCATACCGTAAGCTCGCGCTCAAATTCCATCCGGACCGCAATCCGGGCGATGAAGAAGCGATCGCTCGCTTCAAGGAAGCCGCCGAGGCCTTCGAGATTCTGAGCGACAAGGAAAAGCGGGCTCGCTACGACCGCCACGGACATGCCGGCATCGACGGTCCCGGTGGCGGCGGCGCCCATTTTCGCGATGTGTCCGATATTTTCCAGGCGTTTGGCGATATCTTCGGCGATAGCGCGTTTGGCGAAATGTTTGGCGGCGGCCGGCGAAATCGCCAGGCCACCAAAGGCGCCGATGTGCGGGCCAATCTCACGCTCGACCTGGTCGAGGCGGCTCGCGGCGTGACCAAGACCATCGAGTTCGAGCGCCACGAGGCCTGCGAAAAGTGTCATGGCTCGGGCGCCAAGTCGAGCAAGGGCCGGGAAGAATGCAATTACTGCGGCGGCCGCGGGCAGATATTACAGCAGACCGGCATTTTCCGAGTGCAAACGACCTGCCCGGCTTGCCAGGGCGTCGGCAGCGTGGTGAAAGACCCCTGCCCGAGCTGCCGCGGCGAAGGTTATATGCTGCGGCGAGTGAAGCGCGAGGTGGCGATTCCGGCCGGGATCGACGACGAAATGCGGGTGCGGCTTGCCGGCGAAGGCGAACCCAATCCGCGGGGCGGCGCGGGGCGATTGCTATGTCTTCATCACGGTGCGCGAACATCCGCTCTTCCAGCGAGATGGCCAGCATCTCGTGGTGCGCATGCCGATCACCTATTCCCAGGCCGCGCTCGGCTGCGATCTGGAAGTGCCCACGCTCGACGGACCCGACACGATTCGCATGGCGCCGGGCACGCAAAGCGGCGAAGTGTTCAAGCTTCGCGGCCGGGGATTGCCGCATCCGCGGAGCCGCGGCGTGGGCGATCAGTTGGTGCAGGTCAATATCGAAGTTCCCAAGAAGCTGCAACCTCGCCAAGAAGAGTTGCTGCGTGAACTGGCCGAGCTCGAGCACGCGCACGTGAGCCCGCATCGCAAAAGCTTCTTCGAGAAGGTAAAAGACTATTTCGCGCCGGAAACAACCGAGAGTTGAGGATTTCAGTCATGGCTCCAGATGAAACGCCGCGTTCCACCACGAACACCGCCGGACAAGGCGCCACCGGACAAGGCTCCGCCGGACAAGGCGCCACCGGACAAGGCTCCGCCGGACAAGGCGCCACCGGACAAGGCTCCGCCGGACAAGGCGCCACCGGACAAGGCTCCGCCGGACAAGGCGCCACCGGACAAGGCTCCGCCGCGCAAGGCGCCACGGCCGAAGCGCCCGCCGAGATCGAACGCCTGAAGGCCGAACTCGAAGGCTGTTCCGACCGCATGCTTCGCGCCCAGGCGGAGCTCGAAAACTTCCGCAAGCGGGCTCGCCGCGAGCTCGACGACGAACGCCTCTACGCGAATGTGCCGTTGCTGCGCGATCTGTTGCCGGCGCTCGACAACATGCAGCGAGCAATCGCGGCGATCGAAAAAAACGCGGCCACGGCGCCCATGGTCGAGGGCATTCGCATGGTCGCCCAAGGCTTCGAGGCGCTGCTCGTTCGGTATCATTGCAAGAAGATCGAGGCGATGGGCATGCCGTTCGATCCCGCGTTTCATGAGGCCATCGCCCAGCAACCGGCGCCCGAACTGCCCGCGCACACCGTCATGGCCGTGGCGGTCGATGGCTATGTGGTTCACGACCGCGTGTTGCGCCCGGCCCAGGTCGTGGTGTCGCAGGCGTCGTAGCCGTTCGTTGCTCATGTGCCGCGCGCGGGGTCATTTTGTTCCTTGCTCTTGAGATTCGGTGTATCGCGATGCCAACCTACGACTATGTGTGCGACGCTTGCCAACACAAGTTCGAGCTGTTTCAGTCGATGAAAGACGATCCGATCAAGAAGTGTCCCGAATGCAAGAAGAACAAGCTCCGCCGCTTGATCGGCGCCGGCGCGGGAGTGGTGTTCAAAGGCTCGGGCTTCTACGAAACCGACTATCGCAGCGAGTCGTATAAGAAACAGGCCAGCGCCGACCGCGGCGAGGCGGGCAAGAGCGATGCCGGCAAGTCCGATTCCGGCAAAAGCGATACAGGCGGCAAATCCAGCGGCGATGCGCCTTCAAGTAGCGGCGCTTCCGGCGGTGGGTCCGCCAGCGATAAAAGCGCTGGTGGCGGCGAGAGCAAGTCGTCGTCCAAGGGCTCGAAGCCCCGTGGCGGGAAGTCGGAGTGAGTCGGCCCGGTGTGGTCAAGGAAGTGCGTGAGTCCCATGTCGCGAATGTCCTGTCCGATCTGCGGCGCCATGTTCGAGAGAGAACAAAGCCGCGCATTGCCATTTTGCGGCCCGCGATGCAAGCAAATCGACCTCGGCCGCTGGCTCAACGAAGAGCAGCGCGTGCCCTACGACGCTCCGCCCGACGAGGAAACGGTCGAAGGAAATGAAAGCCGGCGGATTGAAGGGGAGGATTGACGGGCCAACCTGGAAAAGAGCCTATAAACCAGTACTTTGAAGTTTCCACCCATCGGTGGCACGAAAACGACCTGAAAACACCTCTTGCGGTACCGATAGCAGTGACTTGCTAGCGCCGCCATCGGCACTATAGTCAAATTCGTGCGTCTTGCAGGTTGTAGTACTTTCGGGTGGAAACTTCAAAGTTCTGGCCTATAAACCCCCCTCCCCCGATAAAGGCGGCCTTCCGCGAATTTTTTGTCCGCCCGCGGTCTTCCCGCGTCGACTTTGGGCCTTTCGTTGCTCCGTGGGCAATTGTTTGACATGGGCTCTTTGGGCAATTAAGCTAAAAGCACCCGGTCTGGCAGCTATTCTTTCGGTGGCTATCTTCAACCAAGATCGTCACTTGGGCGCATCGATCGCCTGTTCCACGCGGCTCATTCCGATCACTCCCGCGCTTGCGGCGCATTGCCTGTTGCGCTGGCCGAGCGTGGTGGGGCGCGACTGGGCGGCGCGGAAGGAAGAGTCGCGGTCGACGTGGCGCCAGGATGGGGGTTGGCGTACACTCTAGTTTGTGTTTTTCGTTCGCGTGTCATTGGTTATTAGCCCTTTCGAGGCTTGGGTCGTATGAATCTCGTCGGCAAGATCTTCGCTGTGATCATCCCGTTCGCCGCCACGATCTTCATGGCGTTCGCGATCGCGGTTTATGCCACGCATAAGAACTGGAAAGAAGCGGTCGAGAAGCCGGAAACCGGCTTCAAGGCCCAGATCGAAAAGAAAAAGCAAGAGCTCGCCGATCTCGAGAAGACTCGCGACCTCTTGGCCGAGACACTATCGAAGGAAACCACCGAAAAGCGCCAAGCCATCGCGAAGGAAGAAACCTATCGCGCCGCCGCCGAGGAAAAGATCACGCGGCTGACTCAAGAGCGCGACGAGCTCGACAAGAAGCAGCAAGAAGCGATCGCCGCCATGGCGGCCACCCAGCAGAATCTCGACAAACTCACGACCGAGGTCGAGGGGCTGCGAACCAATATTCGCGAGACCCAGGCCGATCGCGATAAACAATTCGCCCAGGTCGTGAGCTTGACCGACCAAATGCATCAGGCGATGAATGCAACCACGCGGCTCAAGGAACGCAATCAGCAGCTCGCCCAAGACAATGCCCAGCTCAAGCATCTGGCCTTCGTCAAGGGAATCTCGCTCGATCCGAGCGACACGCCGCCGCCCCTGCGCGGCAAGGTGTTGGCCGTGAACCAGCAGGATATGCTCGAAGTGTCGCTCGGCTCCGACGACGGATTGCACGAAGGCAACACCCTCGAGGTGTACCGCGGCAACAACTATCTGGGCCGCATGCGAGTCATGAAGACGGACAGTGATCGGGCGGTCGGCAAGATCATTCCCGACTTCAAGAAAGGCACTATCCAGAAAGGTGACGATGTCGCGACGCGCTTCAAAGTCGGCTGAGGACGACGATCTGGTCGAGGACTTCAACGCCGAACTCGGCGGCGAGCTCGGGCCCGTGGATTTCGGCGCTGCCGATCTCGGCGTGGACGATTTGGGCGCTGCCGGGCTGGGGGGCGGTCTTGCCGCGGGCGGGCTCTCATCGCCGGGCCTCGCGGCCGGCGGTCTCGGCGAAGCGGTCGAGGAGGAAGAAGAGAAGCCGAAGAAAGGAAAACGCGGCGGCAAGGCGAAGCCGGGCGTCGTGCTCGAAAAGCCGCGGGCCAATGTCTACACCGTGCTGCTGGTGTTGGCCTTCGTGGCCCTCGCCGTGGGTTGCGCGTTTCTCTACGGCGAATTGCAACGCTACGATTGGAAGATACACGCCCGGTGAGCGCGGCGTACCGTTCGCCGATTTGTGCTCGCCCACGACACGCGGCTATTAACGCGACGGAGCAAGGATGCTCGATCGACTGTTCGAATTCTGGGGCGCCGATCTGGCGCTCGACATGGGCGCCGCGAACACGCGCATCGCCCTGGCCGGCGAAGGCATCGTTCTCAGCGAGCCTTCGGTGGTGGCGGTCGAGCAAGGCGGTCGCAAAGTGCTGGCCGGCGGCGCGGCGGTCGGCCACTTGGCCCGGCAAATGCTCGGCCGCGCTCCGCAGTCGATCACCGTCACCCGGCCGCTCTCGGCCAGCGTCATCGCCGACTTCGAACTGTGCGAAGCGATGCTTCGCTCGTTTCTGCGCAAGGCCCGGCCCGGCCGCTGGCGCTCTCGCCCGCGAGTGTTGGCCACGGCGCCCGGCGCGGCGACTCCGGTCGAAAAGCGGGCGATTCACAATAGCCTCATGCGCGCCGGCGCGAGGGAATCGCTGGTCATGCCGAAGGCCAAGGCCGCGGCCCTGGGCGTGGGACTGCCGATTCTCGAACCGGTGGCGAGCATGATCCTCGACATCGGCGGCGGCGCCACCGAGATTGCCGTGCTGAGCCTGGGCGAGATCGTGGCCTCGCGCTCGATTCGCCTGGGCGGCGATACCTTCGACCTCGCGCTCGCCGAGTTTCTCAAGCGCCGCTTCTCGCTGCGCGTCGGCCAACAGGCGGCCGAGCGTTTGCGTATCGATATCGGGAGCGCCCATCCCTTGGCCGATGAACTGGTCGACGAGGCCCGCGGCGTCGACACGATCAGCCAATTGCCGCGCAAGGCGGTCGTGTCGAGCGAAGAGGTCCGCGAAGCGCTGACGCCGGTGCTTGGGCAATTGCTCGCCGCCATTCGCGCGACGCTCGACGATTGCCCACCCGACTTGGCCGCCGACTTGGTCGACCACGGGGTAACGCTTGCCGGCGGCGGCTCGCTCCTGCGCGGCATGGATCGCTTCGTCACCGAGCACACCGGGTTGCCGGCCCGCGTGCATCCCGACGCTTGCGAAGCCGTGGCCCGCGGCGCGCTGATCTGCCTGGAGCCGCATTGACGCCTGGCGCGGCAGCATGGAATCGAGCGACGCCGCCTGATCCCGAATCGAAAAGGGGCGATCCTTCCCAATGCCACGACCCGATCGACTCTTCGATTGGCGCCTCGCCGCTCGGCGCCAAGGCTCGGCTTCGGAGCCGTGGGGCGCGAGCGCGTCGCCGGCGCGACTCCGGCTGGTGCTGGGCGGTTTTTTCGCGGCGCTGGCAGCGATTTTCGTTCGCGCTGCGCAGCTCGAATCCGTCGAGGGCGATGCCTTTCGCGAGGCGGCCGGTCGGCTCGGCGAGCAGGTCGATGTGCTGCCAGCCCGCCGCGGACGCATCGTGTCTCGCCATGGCGAACCGCTGGCCATCGATGCCCAAGCGCTCGGCCTCGAGGTTCGCTATCGCTGGATCGAGCAGCCGCCCAATTCCGCGTGGCCTGCGCCGCCAAGCCCGCGCGCGGCTCTCGGCCGCCGAGCGACGGCGCCCGGAGCGCGTGGCCGAGGCCCAGCAAGCGATCATCGCCGAGCGCGATCGCCTTGCCGAGCGGCTTGCCCGACTGTGTGGGCTCACCGATTCGCAGTGGCGTCGCCGCGCGGCGCGAATCCAAGCGCGAGTCGAGACCATTGCCGAGCGAGCCAACAGCGTGCGCGATGAACGCGCTCGGCGCGAGCATCAGGCCCAGATCGACGCCTGGGCCGAACACGACAACGATCGCAACGAGTATTCGCCCGAAGCCACGGGCGGCGCTCGCTCTGGCTGGTGGCGATGGCTCGCGGCCGATCTCTTCTCGCTTGATTCACCCAGCGCCTCCCGAGCGGCTCGTCGTGGCCGAGGAGCACGCGTATCATCGCATCGTCGATGAAGCGCCACCCGAGGCGGTTCCGGCGATTCGGGCACTGCTCGCGTCGGAATCCTGGGCCGACATTCGGCTTGTCGAACACCCGTGGCGCGTCTACCCGGGCGGCGACTCGGCGGCCAACGTGCTGGGCTATGTCGCCGCTTCGGTCGATGCGTCCGCGGAAACACCCGCTCGGACAACCAGCGCATCCGTCGCTCGAACCGCCGGCCTGGCCGGCATCGAGCGCTTGGCCGAAGCATCGCTTCGCGGGCATCCGGGCCGCCGAGTCCACTGGACCAATCATCGCGGCAAGCGCCTCGGGGCGCGGGCGACGATTGATCCGGTCGATGGCCGCGATCTTTGGCTCACGCTCGACACCCGGTTGCAGAGAGCGGCCGAATCGCTGCTCGATCGCGCGATTGCTGGCCGCGTGCCCGATGCCACCGACCTTCCGACCGGCGGGGCGGCGGTGGTGATGGACATTCGTTCGGGCGAACTGCTCGCGGCGGCCAGCGCCCCGCGATTCGATCCCAATGTTTTTGCTCACGGCGATGAGCGGGCCGTGGCTTGGCTCTCGGCGCCGGGGCAGCCGATGTTCGACCGCGTGGCCCGCATGGCGATTCCGCCGGGCTCGGTGTTCAAGATTGTGACCGCGATCGCGCTTTTGGAGCAAGGCGTCGCCCGGCCCGAGACATCGTATGGCTGCCGCGGCTATTTGGAGGAGCCCGATCGGATGCGGTGCGCGCTGTTTCGTCGGCAAGGCATTGGCCACGGCGAGGTGCGTCTGGCCGAGGCGCTGGCGATGAGCTGCAACACGTATTTCTTTCACTTCGCCGACTCGCTGGGACCGGAGCCGCTCGTGGCTTGGGCCGAGCGATTTGGCGCGGGGCGATCGACGAATTCGGGATTGGCCGACGAGGCGGCCGGCCGGATGGCCACCCCGGCGAGCCTCGCGCGGTTGGCAAACCGCGCTTGGCAAGCCGCCGACACCGAATCGCTAGCCATTGGCCAAGGTGTGTTCACCGCGACCCCGCTGCAAGTCGCGACCTGGATTGCGGCCGTGGGAAATGGTGGTTATTGGGTGCGGCCGCATATCGAGCGCGGGGCTGAAACCCGCTCGCCGGCGCCGGTCGCGCCCGCGAGCGAGGCGCCGCTCGGTCGGCGGCTGCCGATCTCGCCAAGCGCCTTGGCGGCTGTTCGCGAGGGGCTGCGGCTCGCGATCGACGACCCGCTGGGCACGGGCCACGATGCGCGGCGGACTTGGCCCACGCTCGCCGGCAAGACCGGGACCGCCGAAATCGATGGCCAGGCGGAGCACGCCTGGTTTGCCAGCTACACACCGGCCGAGAACCCGCGCTGGGTGATCGTGGTGGCGCTCGAGCACGGCGGCTCGGGCGCGACGGCCGCGGGGCCGATCGTGCGACAGTTGGCCGAATCGCTCGATCGGCTCGAGTAATTCGCTAGCAGGCTATTGAATATTTCAACAGCCTGCTAGGTCGGCATTGTCGGAATTTGCCGCAAGCTCGGGCGCCTGCTGCCCAGCGGATCGACAATTCTAGCTCGGTTCGGGCCTTGAATGTGAATCGGCAATCTCGGACCGTCGTCGGCCGTAAGTTGCGACTGCTCGGCGGATTCCGGGCCTCGGCGGCTTTCAAGGATCGCGGGGAATTTAATTTTATGCCGAGGGCATAAGATGTGCTAATCATGAAAACTCGTCATGCCGGTCTGCTCCAGGCGGAAGAGCGGTCAAGCGGACTTAAGGGAGTTGCTTGTTCAGTCCAGACGCTCGACCAGGAGATTGTGGAATGGGGTTGTCGCTTACGTCGGCGCCGGTCGCGGTGGAGAGGCCGCTGCCGGTCATGGTGGATACGCTGTTGGAGCGCGTTCAGAAGCGGTTGCGGGAAAGTCCTTATTATTACTTGCGCGATTCAATGCGCCTGCCACGAGGGCGCGGTCACGCTCCGCGGCCGGGTGCCAAGCTTCTATTTGAAGCAAACCGTGCAAACGCAAGTCGAGAAAGTCGATGGCGTCGAACAGGTGATCAACTTGGTGGATGTCGCCTATCCGACCACGGGACCGCTCCGGTAAGCGGTCCATTTCGCGCGGCGACCGGTTCTTGCTGATTCCGCGCGCTGGAGCGCGCAAAGGCCCCAATCGCGGCCGAGGAAAAGTCGCTTTTTCGCATTTATGACGCGAAGGCGGCTTAAGCCGAATTCGCCGCGCTGGCCCGATTTGCCGTGATAGGCAAAAACCGTGGCGCCGGCCCCGTGTGGCGGTCGATGGATGCCAAGCGGGCGCGGGGACGCCAAGAAAGTCCCCGCCGTTGTTGCCTCATGGATGAGACAGCGAGACCCTAGCGCCGCCCCTCGCGGCCCAGTCTCGTGCGCCGACCCCGAAGTTTCGGGTCGGACCAGCCCCGACGGGCGTTCTAATCGAACCTTTTCGACATCCATCGAGAACCGCTGATCATGAGCAAAGACACTTTCCGCGTGGTGACACGCGGCGCCGACGGAAAATTGCACATTCGCGACTACAACAAGCAAGAGTCGCTCACTCGACTGCACACGCAGATCGGCGTCGATGATTGCAGCACCGATCTCGGACTCCGCGGTCTGCCGGTCTTTCGCGGCCTGATTGGCCCGATGCCCGAAGGCAAGAACATCATCCGCTACGAATCGCCCGAAGTATTCGAAACACTCACCAAGGAGTGGAGCGCCAGCAAGTCGGGCCGGCGAAAAGGCTCCCGCCCAGCGTCGTCGCCCATGTCCGAAATGGCGTCGGCGGACGAAGAGATCGCTTAATGACTTCGGGGTCGGCGAGCCCTGCCGGCGATTAACGCGCGTGACCGCGGTGCATGGCGCCCGTCGATTGCTTGACGCGAAACCGCGGCTCATCGTCGCGCGGCGGATGCGATAACACCAGCAATGTGTCGCCGGGATCGAGCCGCGCGTCGGGGCTCGGGCGGAGTAGCATCGCGCCCGCGCGACGAATCGCCACGATCACATAACCTTCCTTGCTCTCGCGCTCGATCCGCGCAAGCGTCGGCGCCAGCCAAGCGGCTGCCGGATTCGACCGGTTGTTCCCAAAGCCGCACGCCCAGCGATTCGAATTCCGAATTCAAGAGATCGCGGCCAGATGGGTCGTTTAGCAGATCTTTGCCAGCCGGCCGAGCGACGAGGCTCGCGATCTTGGCGGCGCCGATCGCCGTGGGCAGCACGATGCGGTCAGCGCCCGATCGCAGCAATTTCTTTTCCGTCGCGCGATTTTCGGCTCGGGCGATGATCTGCACGTTTGGGTTCAATTCTCGGGCCGTGAGCGTGAGAAACACATTGAGCGCGTCGTCGGAGAGCACGCTGGCCACGGCCCGAGCCCGCGCGATTCCGGCTCGCTCGAGCACCGCTTCCTGGGTGCAATCGCCCACGAGCACCCAATAGCCTTCGGCCTCGGCTTCGCGCAGCGCTTCGATGCCGGAATCGATGATCACGAACTTTTGGCCAAACGCTCGCAGCTCCTTGGCGAGTTGCTTGCCGACGCGACCATAGCCGCAGAGCAAGGTGTGGCCCGAGAGCAGATGGATGCCTTTGGTCATGCGTCGCGCGCCGAGCACGCGGTTGATCTGTCCTTCGGCGAGCATTTGCACGAATCCGCCGATAACATAGGCGGTCGACGAGCAGCCGGCGACGATCACGCACATGGTGAACACGCGGAGCCGCGGCGTCATTTCGCCCATTTCGCCGAACCCGACGCCGAAGATCGTGATCGTGGTCATGTATGCGGATTCGAGCAGTCCCCAGCCGGCGACTCGGTAGCCGATGATCGCGATCGCCCAGGTGAGGACGAAAAAAGCGAGTCCCCGGAAGACGGTTCTAAGCGAGCCTTGCATATCGCTCCGGTAAGTTCTGTCGCGCCAGTGCCATTGCCGCGACGCGCTCGCGATTTCTCTTCTCGATCCGACCAAAAACCGCACGACGAGCACCGGGGCCGACCGGGAATTCGCGGGGGCGATTCGTCGGCGCCGAGCCTCGCCACCATTGTGCTTGGCGGGCAAAAGAAAAGCGAGGCGCCTCGCGGAGCTTCAACGCGCCCCGCGGAGCCGGAGATCAATCGCCGCCCGGCCCAGCGACCGAGGGTTTCATTCTTGCCGCGTTGGTCGCCTCGCGCTCGCGGTGGCGATTCACAAACGCCATCCAGCGTTCGCTCCAGGTCGGAGGCCGCGGCGGGCCGCAATCGGCCGGGCGCTCGGCGGCGAAGTCGGCCGCGGGGCCGCCATCGACCGGCGGCAGACGCGTGACCGTGTCGGCCGCCGAGGGCGCGGAATCGGAAAGCGCGGCGTTTGGCTGCGCCAGCCCACGGCGTAAATCGGCGCCAGCACTAGAATTGCGGCGAAGCGTCTCATGGCGACGCAAAAGTAACCCCGCGTCGCGGGCAAACGCAATGTCAATAATTCGGGTCGGCCTTTTTGAAATCCCAGGCCGTCGGTATCATACGCGGCGGAACCGGTCCCAAACACACTGTCGCCGCCGCCCCCGCGGGCCGCGCCTTCTCGCGCGCGGCGCGAGGCGAATTTCCTTTTTCCGAGATTCACGATGCAGAGCGAATTTCGCGTCGAACACGACTCGATGGGCGATGTCTCCGTGCCGGCCGCTGCCTACTACGGAGCGACCACCCAGCGAGCCATCGAAAACTTTCCAGTCTCGGGCTGGCCGCTGCCCCCGCGGCTGATCCATGCGCTCGGCCTCGTGAAATACGCCGCCGCCATTGCCAATCGCGACTTGGGCAAGCTCGCCAAGACCGGCAAGAATCGGCTCGATCCCGCGCGGATCGAGGCCCTGCTCGCCGCGGCGCGTGAAGTGGCCGATGGAAAGTTCGACCAAGAGTTCCCGATCGATGTGTTTCAAACCGGCTCGGGCACTTCGAGCAACATGAACGCCAACGAAGTGATCTCGAATCGGGCCATCGAGCTCCTGGGTGGAGATCGCTTCGCCAAGGAAAAGCCGATCCATCCGAACGACCACGTGAACATGGGTCAAAGCACCAACGACATGTTCCCCACGGCGATCCATGTGGCCGTGGCGCTGGCGATTCACCGCGAGTTGATTCCGGCGCTCGAGCGCCTGGCCGACACGCTCGAAGTCAAAGCGGCCGAGTGGGACAAAATCATCAAGATCGGCCGCACGCACCTGGCCGACGCCACTCCGCTACGGCTGGGGCAAGAGGTCGGCGGCTGGGCGCGTCAGATTCGCCTTTCCATCGAACGCGCCGCGCGGCGCAAGCCGCGGTGCATGAACTGCCCGCCGGTGGCACCGCGGTCGGCACAGGCATCAACACCCATCCCGAGTTTGGACGGCGCGTGGCGGCGGCGCTCGCGGCCGACACCGGGGTGGACTTTGTCGAAGCCGAAAATCATTTCGAGGCCAATGCCCAGCGCGATGGGCTCGTCGAATGCCACGGCCAACTGCGGGCCATCGCCTCGACTCTGTTCAACGTGGCCAACAACATTCGCTGGCTCGGCTCGGGCCCGCGCTGCGCGTTTCATGAGCTCAAGCTTCCCGAGAAACAGCCCGGCAGTTCGATTATGCCCGGCAAAGTGAATCCGGTGATGTGCGAGAGCCTGATGCAAGTGGCGGCGCGCGTGATGGGCAACGATCAGGGAATCGCCGTGGCGGGCGCCGCCGGCGGACAGTTTCAGCTCAATATCATGATGCCGATGATGGGCCACGCCGCGCTCGAAAGCATCGCGATTCTCACCGGCGGCGTCACCGCGTTCGTCGATTTCTGCGCCGCCGAGATGGAGGCCAATCGCGAGGCCTGCGAGGCGTCGGTCGAAAAAAGCCTGTCGATGGTCACGAGCCTGAACCCGCATATCGGCTATGAGAGGGCGGCGGCCCTGGCCAAGGAAGCGTTCAAATCCGGCAAGACGATTCGTGAGCTCTGCCAAGAAAAGAAACTACTGCCCGAGGCGACCTTAAAAGCCGCCCTCGACCCTTGGAGCATGACCGAACCGCATGAATGACCGCGCGGCGTGCCCAAATCTCTCTCCCCTGGGGAGAGCGTAGGCCAAAGGGATTTGTTTCGAACGACACCCTGCCCGCGGCCCAAAAATGAGCGATCGCGCCCGCGACATGGATTGTCGCGGCGCGATGAGACCGGCGCCCGACTCCGCCGGTAAACACACTTCGCAACACCTGTTCATGGAGGAACCTGTCATGGCCCGCTCTAAGTGGCCGCTGTCGATTCTGGGCTTCACTGTTTCGCTCGTGCTGGCGGCTAACTCCGCCGCGCAAAATCCGCTCAACAGCCAAGCGCCCATGTCGCGTGGGCCCGGCTTCGGCGGACCCTCGCTTGGCGCCCCGGGCGACGATGGTGGACTCGCGCCCGTCGACGACGAGCCGGAGCTCGCGCCGGTCGACGCGGCGAATCGCGGCTCCCGGAGTGGCCAAGGCAATCGCGAGCCCGCGGGCAATGCGGCGCCGCGCCGCCGATCGGGTAAGCAGGCGCCTGTGCTGCATGCGCCGGCCGAAGGCTACGGCGGCATGCGGCAAGATCCGAATGCCCGCCGGGTGTCGGCCCAGTCGTCGCCCGCCGGCGTCAGCGCCCAATCGCTCCTCACGCAAGCCTACAAGCGAAGCGTCACGGCCACGGAAGAAGCCGACTACACCGAAACGATCGAGCTCTGCCGCGACGCGATGCAAGCCGGAGTCAAAGGCAATAGCGCTACCTATCTCCGCCGGCTCATGGCGTGGGCCTATAACAAACGCGGCGAGTGCCTGAGCAGCGCGGGCAAGGACACTCCGGCCTTCGAGGACTTTCAAGCGGCGGTCGAGCTCGACAATACTTCGTGGCGGGCGCTGCACAATCGTGGCGTGAGCTTGGCCGGCATGGGCAAGACCGCCGAGGCCGCCGAGGATTTTTCCCGCGCCGTCGAGATCAACCGCGACTTCAGTCTCGCCTATTTCAATCGGGGCGAGATGCGCTATGAGCAAGGCGACTTCAACGGCGCGATCGAGGACTACAACACGGCCTCGAAGAACATGGCCAACGACCCGAACCTCTACAACAGCCGCGGCCACGCTCAATATCGGCTCCGCCGCTTCAAGGAAGCGATCATCGACTTCAACATCGCCTTGCGACTCGATCCACACAATGCCGCGGCCCTCGTGAATCGCGGCGATGTCCATGCCGACACCGCGTACTACGCCGAGGCGGCCGCCGACTACAAGGCCGCGATTCAGTTCGACCCCAAGCTGGGCCGCGCGTTTCAGAGCGTGGCTTGGCTGATGGCCACGTGCCCCGACAAGCAGTATCGCAATGGCGGCATGGCCATCGAAGCCGCCGAGCGAGCGCTGGCGATCGATGGCCGCGGGGATTATCGCTATCTGGCCACCCTGGCGGCGGCGCAAGCCACGGCCGGCAAATTCGACGACGCCATCCGCACGCAACAAGAGGCCATCGACGCCGCGCCCGAAACCTCGCGCGCGACACAAGAAAAACGCTTAGCGCTCTACGAAGCCCGCAAGCCGTTCCACATGGCCCAGCGCGATTCCCAAGGCCGCACCGGCGGCCAAATCCGCAACGCGCCGAAACAGCAACTGCGCTAGCGGAGAAGCGCTCGCATTTCTGACGCCACTTCGCCATGGGCCTGGCGAGCAATCATGCACGCCCTTCCCATCGTGAGAGCAGCGGCCACGCGATCGTCGCGGCCGAGGCCCTGCCCCCCGGAGCCGATTTCGGCACGGCCCCCGGGCGTGTGGGGCGGATTTGCTCGATCCGAGGGGCCATTGTGACGCCATGCCTTCGCATGCAACAATAAAACCCATGCACTCCGAGATCGACAATGCGAACGAACCACGCCCGACCGTCGCGCACACGCCACCTTTCCTGACCGCGCTCGGGCTCACCGTGCCGGTTTCGCTCGACGATGTCGAGCATGCGTTTCGAGAAAAGGTGAAGACCGCGCACCCCGATCACGGCGGCAGCGAAGAAGCCTTCAAGCTGCTCGACGAAGCCTACCGCCAAGCGATCGAATATGCCCACTTTCGCTCCGGCCGGCGCCGCTGGCTGGCCGCGCAGGTCGATCGATTCATGGAGCAAGAGGCCCTGCTGGCCAGTCTCGCCGAGCGCAAAGCGCGGGTCGATTTCGAACGCATCGATTGGATGGTCGAAAGCGTGGGCGCCGATTTCGCCCAATTGCTCGATCAGATCGTCGGGCTGCACATGACCGGCCCGAAATTCGACGACGAAGTGATCGATCTCCTGGCCGATCATCGCGAACTGCTCACTTCGCTCCACACGCTCGATCTTTCGTCGAGCGCGATTACCGATCGCGGACTGGCCCGGCTGATGGCGTTTGGGGCCCTGCGGCATTTGAATCTACGAAGCACGCAAATCACGGTCGAGGGACTCGAAGTGCTCGGCTCGCTGCCGGCCTTGCGCACACTCGACATTCAAGATGTCGAGCTCGGCTGGCTCGGCGCCTGGAAGCTGCGGCGAACCTACTCGAATGTCGAGATCATGCACTGAACAGCCTGTTGAAACATCCAACAGGCTGTCAGTGGCGTCGGGCGTGTGCATGTTGCTCGGCTCTTCACTGGCCCTTGAGCTGCGTGGCCGCGCGGATCATGTCGAGAAACTCGCTCCGGTAGCCGCCTTCGTCGGCGCCCTGGCTGTCTTGGGCCAGTTCGAGCGTTTGGCTCCATGTGCCTTGGCCGCGATACGGCGATTCTCGAAGCAACATGCCGAAGAGCGCCACCGACGAAGCGAATTTGAAATCCTCGCTCGCCGCCGCTTGGCCTTGGCCCGGGTCTTTGATCACCTGCTCGATAAGCCGGCTTTCGCTATCTTGCGGCTGCTTGTAGCGGAGCTTGAGCGTGAGCAGGTCGTCGCTCGCCGCCGCCGGGGCGGGCACAAGCGCGGCTGGCCGCGAATACTTGAGCGGATCGACATTCGGAGTGTTCGTCGGCAAGGTTTCCGCGGGCGGCGCTTCGCGCGATTCGGTCTCGGCCGCCGCGGCGTGCTTGGCGGGCACGAGCTCATAGAGCGCCGTCACGGTGTGGCCCGCGCCGATATCGCCGGCGTCGACCTTGTCGTTGTTGAAATCCTCTTTCTTGAGGGCGCGGTTTTCATAGCCGATCAGGCGATATTCGGCCACCTGGCCCGGGTTGAATTCCAGCTGGAGTTTCACATCCTTGGCGATCGTGACGAGCGTGCCGGAGGCTTGCTCGACGAACACCTTGCGAGCCTCGCGCAGGTTGTCGATATAGGCGTAAGCGCCGTTGCCTTTGTCGGCCAGTTGTTCGAGCGTGTTGTCCTTGAGGTTGCCCATGCCGAAGCCGAGCGTGGTGAGGAACACGCCGCTCTTGGCTTTTTCCTGGATGAGGCGAATGAGGTCGTCGTGATTCGTGACGCCGACATTGAAATCGCCATCGGTGGCGAGAATCACGCGATTGACGCCGCCTTTGATGAAGGCCCCGGAGGCGATATCGTAAGCCAGTTGAATGCCTTCGCCGCCGTTGGTCGAGCCGCCGGCATGGAGCTGATCGAGCGCGGCGAGAATCTTGGCTTTCTGATCGCCGGTAGTGCTGGGAAGCACAAGGCCCGAGCTGCCGGCATAGACCACGATCGCCACGCGGTCGTTTTCGCCGAGTTGCCGCACCAACATTCGCAGCGACTCTTTCACGAGGGGCAGCTTGCGATAATCATCCATCGAGCCGGACACATCAAGCAAGAACACGAGATTGCTGGTCGGCCGCTTGTCGGCCGCGATCTCGCGCCCCTTGAGACCGACTCGCAGCAGGCGATGCGCGCTATTCCAGGGGCAGGCCGAGACCTCGGCATGCACGGCGAAGGGGACATTGTCCGTGGGAGGAGCGTAGTGATAGGGGAAATAGTTGAGCAACTCCTCGATTCGCACCGCTGAGCGGGGCGGCAATTGATGGTCTTGCAACAGGAAGCGGCGCACGATCGAGTACGACGCCGTGTCGACATCGACCGAAAAGGTCGAAAGCGGCTGTTGGGCCACGGGGAGGAAGGCGTTGTCCGTGATTGGATCGTAGGCTTCGGTATTGGGCTGCTCGGGAGCGGGGTGATTGCGAGTCGTCATTTGGCCGGCATCGGCATTGGCTCCGGAGAGGCCGAGCCCTTGACCCGATCCCCCGACTGCGCCGAAGGGCGCTTTGCTCGCGGCGGCGTTTTCCAGGTTCCGAGCCCGCGACGAGGGCGCGAAAGCAAAACGGTCGGTCGGCGAAGCCGGGCTGTGCGTGGTCTGAAGATTCGAAGCGTCGTCGCCATTTGGCGCCATCATGGCGCCGGGAGCGGCGGGCGCGGGATGCGATTGCTTGCCGGCCGCGATCCCCTGCGCCTGATGCAACGGGCGCGGCACGCTCGCGGCGCCGGCGGCGGCTTCGACGAACGGCTCGTCGTTCACGCTATCCAGATTCGCTGGTCGCCCATAGAAGGTTTCGGGGGCCGGCAACCGCGACGGGGCGCCATCAAGAGCTACATCGGACTCTTTTGGACTTGTTTGCGCGGACAATTCTTCCATGCCATCCACGGAATGCCCGCCCGATCCCGCGGCGTCTTTCTTGGCTTTCTCGGGCGAAAAATGCAGGCGCACATTGCTCTCGGCCTTTGCTTCGTCCTGTTGTTCGATTTCCGGAACCGCGGCGGTTGGCGAAGCGCTCATTGTTTCCGCGCGTAGTTCGGAGCGTTCCATCGGGGCGTCGGCCGCCCCAACGGCTTCAAGGTTCCCAGCCGCTCGACCTCGTTGCTCGAGTTTATCCACCGCTCGTCTCGGCCCGGCGCCGGGCTTGGAGTCCGCTTGCGCGATGCGGTGGCCATGTTCCTTGGCGCTTTGAAGGGCTGGCAAATAGAGCCCCGCGGCGAGCAACAACGTCGCCGCGATCGCCGCGATCGCCGCGATGGCCGTCAAACGGCGCCCCGTCCAGCGGCGCCCCATCCAGCGGCGACCCGTCCAACCGAGATCCGTCCCGTGATCGCCATCGAGAGGACTATCACCGACCCGCGATGTGACAGCGGGCGAATTCGCCAGCAGCGCCGCGCGCTGCTCGATCGAAAGGCCTGGCGAGGGCTCGGCGCGTAGCTCGCGCTCGAGTCGCTCGGCCGCCGCGCGAAGTTCCGCCACCCAACGCTCGGCGTCGGGCGAGCCTTGCATTTCATGTTCGAACGCGGATCGCTCGGCGGCGTCCAGTTCGCCCACGACATACGCGGTCCATTTCGGATCTTGGGGATCGAAGCTCATCGTCGAAAACCTCCCGCCGCGTCCCTTGCGTGGGAACGCCGCGATTAAAGATTTGAATTGGCTTTTAAGGCACGAGCGAGAAAGCTCCGCGGCGCGCGGAGCCATGCGACGACCCTCAGTCGGATTCTCCCTGTTCGGCCATGCGCTGCCGCACGGTCTTGAGCGCCGTGTGCAACAGATAACCGACATTCGTCACCGACAGGCCCGTGATCGTGGCGATGTCACGATAACCGAGGCTCTCTTGAAATTTGAGCCGCAGCACTTCTTGCTGATTGGCCGGAAGCGCCGTGATTAGGCGCGAGAGCTGGGCCGCCGTGTCCGCCGCTTCCAGCGCCGCGCCCTCGGCCGGCTCGCGGCTCGTGCGCGAAGCGACTTGCTCGGGAGTGATCGGGCTCATGCGAATCTCCTTTTTGCGAATATCCAAGGCGCGATGCCGGCACACCGTGAACAACCACGCCGCCAAATGGCCATCGGCCGCCGCGCGCCCCTCGCGGCAAAGCCGCAGAAACGTGTCTTGCGCCGCGTCGCGCGCAATTCCAGATCGGCGGTAAACCGATGCGCGTAGCGAACGAGCGGGCCCTCGAATTCGTCGACGACCTCGGAGAGCCAGCGGCGATTGTCCGCTTCGTTGTCGTGCATGCTCGCCCGCCAGAAACGAACGCATCCGGCGATCGGCCGGGCAGCGGAAGTGAAAGTCTGCCCGGCGCCGACGCCTCTCACAAAGAACAACGATCGAGAAGGAATTTTATTAGGCCGGGAAATCAAAGTTTTCGCGGGGGCCCGGCGAGGGGATGTTCTTTCTAGGAATTCTCACGCGGAGGCGCGGAGAAGAAGGGAAGTTGGGAAACGCGCGGCGCGGGAAGAGCGCCCTCGCGGAGTGCCCGGCCCCCGGGCGAGCCATCGCCTTTTCGTCTCCCCCAGCCCCCAATCCCCCATTCCCCTTCTTCTCCGCGCCTCCGCGTCTCCGCGTGAGCCCTCTTCCTTCACACCTCGCGCTGCCACCGCGTAGTCCGCGTGAGCCCTCTTTCCTCGCCTAGTGATTGTCCAGACAGCGAGCAATCAATTCTCGCGTGACTGGTGAAATGATCCCCCGTTCGCAAATAATTCCCCGAATGAGCCGGGCCGGCGTCACGTCGAACGCCGGATTGTAAACCTTCACTCCCACGGGCGCCGTCCTCCGGCCGAAGCCTTCGGTGATTTCTTCCGAAGCTCGCTGCTCGATTGGAATTCCCTCGCCTCCGGGGAGCGCAAGATCGAAGGTGCTGCTCGGCGCGGCAATATAGAAAGGAATATCGTGGGCCGCCGCGAGCAGCGCCAGGCCATAGGTGCCGATCTTGTTGGCCGAGTCGCCATTGGCGGCAATCCGGTCGGCCCCGGTGATCACGATGTCGACGCGACCTTCGCGCATCACTTGGGCCGCCATCGAGTCGCAAATCAGCGTCGCCTCGATGCCGCGCTGCATCAGCTCCCAGGCCGTGAGTCGGGCGCCTTGCAAGAGCGGGCGGGTCTCGTCGACGTACACGCTGAGCCGCTTGCCGGCTTCGTGAGCGGCGAACACCGGCGCGAGGCCGCAGCCATAGTCCGAAGTGGCGAGGCCGCCGGCATTGCAGTGGGTGAGCACGCCCGCGCCGTCGTGAAACAACGTCATTCCCCAGCGGCCCAGCTCGCGGCAGATGCGGCGATCTTCCGCGTGGATCGCGCGGGCCTCGGCCAAGAGCGCGGCGAGTAGCTCCGCGCCCGTGGCGCTGGCCGGCTGGGCGTCGAGCGCGCGCTCCATGCGATCGAGCGCCCAAAAGAGATTCACCGCCGTGGGCCGGCTCGTGGCAAGACGCTTGGCCGCCGCATGGGCTCGCTGCCGAACCGCCTGGGCATCGTCCACGACATTATTATTGTTCGCCGATGGCGCGCCGACGCACACTCCATAGGCCGCCGCCACGCCGATCGCCGGCGCTCCCCGCACCCTGAGCGATTTGATGGCTTCCCACACGCTCTCGACGCTCCGGCAAGCGATCTGCTTCAGTTCGCCAGGCAATAGAGTTTGATCGATGAGCTCCAGATACCCATCGGCGTCGCCGATCCAGTCGAGCGTGGTCAATGACCGCGTCTCGGGCGTTTCCCGAGTATTTCCATCCATTTGAAATAGTCCCTCAAGCGAATCGCGAGACAAACGGCATGCCAAACGCTCCGGCCACGGCGGCGTTGGTCACCTCTCCCGCCATGATGTTGATCGCCCGAGCCACTGGCCGCATTTCGTGCGCTGCCCGTTCGACGCCGCGCCCGGCGATCGCCAGCGCCCAGGGCAGGGTTACATTGCAGAGCGCGTAGGTACTGGTTCGGCCCACGGCGCCGGGCATGTTGGTCACGCAGTAGTGCAGCACTTCGTCGACGATGTAGGTCGGCTCGCCGTGGGTTGTCGGCTTGCTGGTGGCCACGCACCCGCCCTGATCGATCGCCACGTCGATGATCACGCTGCCCGGCTTCATGAGCCGCAAATCCTCGCGCTCGAGCAATCGCGGCGCCTTGGCCCCGGGAATCAGCACCGCGCCGATCACGAGATCGGTATGTGCCAGTTGCTCGCGAATCGTGTGGCGATCGCTGAAGAGCACATTGACATTGGCCGGCATGATGTCGTCGAGATAGCGGAGCCGGTCCATGTTGATATCGAGCAAGGCAATATTGGCGCCGAAACCGGCGGCGACCTTCGCGGCATTGGCGCCCACGATGCCACCGCCCAGCACCGTGATATGCGCCGGCGCCACCCCTGGCACGCCACCGAGCAAAATTCCGCGTCCCTGCTGCGGGCGTTCGAGATATTTGGCGCCTTCTTGCACGCTCATGCGCCCGGCGACTTCGCTCATGGGCGTGAGCAGCGGCAGGCGGCCCTGGTCGTCGGCCAGGGTTTCGTAGGCGATCGCGGTGGCGCCGGAGTCGAGCACCGCCTTGGTCAATGTTTCATCGGCGGCGAAATGGAAATAGGTAAACATGATCTGGCCGGGTCGCATCATGGGCCACTCGGCCGGAAGCGGCTCCTTGACCTTGACGATCATGTCGCTCCGGGCAAATAGCTCCTGGGCCGAAGACACGAGCTCGGCGCCGGCGCGCTGATAGGCTTCGTCGGTGATGCCCGAGCCGAGCCCAGCGTTTTCCTCGACCAGCGCCCGATGCCCGGCGCGTCAACTCCTCGACACCCACGGGCAGCATCGCCACGCGGTATTCATCCCGTTTGATCTCCTTGGGAACTCCGACAATCATGGCGCCTCCTTGCTGTTGGAACACGCGGCGTGTCAGCCCTTGAATTGCAGCAACGCGTAGTTTTTCTTCCCCGAGCGAAGCACGAGCGAGCGCTCGCCGACCAAGTCTCCAGCGCCAAGCTGCCTGGCGACGCCTTCGACACGGCGATTGTTGGCATAGGCGCCGCCTTGCTCGACCGTGCGGTGCGCTTCCGCCTTGCTCTTGGCAAGGCCGGATTCGACCAGCGCGTTCGACGATATTCAAGCCCGCCGAGAGCCGTTCGAGCGGTAACTCTTTGCTGGGCACATCGGCAAATATCTCGCGAAGCTGGCCATCGCCAAGATCGGTGATCTCGGCGCCGAAGAGCACCGAAGTCGCCCGCTGGGCAGCCGCGACGCCAGTGTTGCCATGCACCAGCAACGTCAACGCCTCGGCAAGCCGCTTTTGGCTTTCGCGCTTGCCGGGATCGCTGGCGCGGCTGGCGTCGAGCGATTCGATCTCCTCGCGATCCAGGTCCGTGAGAAACCGCAGGCACTTGCCGGCGTCGGCGTCCTCGACATTGATCCAGTATTGATAGAACTTGAAGGGCGAGGTGCGGGCCGGCGAAAGCCAGATCGCGCCGCTCTCGGTTTTGCCCATCTTGCCGCCATCGCTCTTCGTGAGCAGCGGGCAGGTGAGTCCATGGAGCTGGCGAGAACGCAAGCGACGGGCCAGGTCGATGCCCGCCGTGACATTGCCCCACTGGTCGCTGCCGCCCACTTGGAGCTCGCAACCATATTGTTCGCTCAGATGCACGAAGTCGTAGGCCTGGAGCAGCATGTAGCTGAATTCGGTATAGCTGAGCCCCGCGTCGGAACGCTCGAGCCGGCCGCGAACCGAATCCTTGGCCAGCATCACGTTGACCGGAAAATGCTTGCCAACGTCGCGCAGGAAATCGAGAAACGAAAAGCCGTGCATCCAGTCGTGATTGTTCACGAGCAGGGCGCCCGCGGGGCCGGAGAAGTCGAGAAACGACCGCATTTGCTCGGCCATGCCGGCCACATTGGCCCGGAGCGTGTCGAGCGAGAGCAAATTGCGTTCGTCGCTTTTGCCGCTGGGGTCGCCGATCATGCCGGTGGCGCCGCCGACGACGGCGATCGGCCGGTGGCCCGCCCGCTGAAAGCGGCGAAGCATCAGGAGCGGCATCAGGCTGCCGACATGCAGGCTATCGGCCGTGGGATCGAAGCCGGCGTAGAGCGTGCGTCGGCCCGAGGCCAGCCAGGGGCCGAGAAACGCGTCGTCGGTGGTTTGATGCACGAGCCCGCGCCAGCGTAGCTCGGCGAGAATATCCGTGGCGATCGAAGCGGCATGCGTCATGTCGGGGCAGTTCCGTCGCGGAAAGAAGCGGAAGAGAAAGCGAAAGAAGCGACGCGTTGCGGCGGCGGTGCGCGAAACTATCGCCAGCGATCATCGTCGGCGAACGGATGCGCGGGACCGATCAGCTTCGGCCGGGGCAGCGCCTTGATCGCGTATTCGGCCAGCCGTAGGTCCTCGCGCGTGGCGATCTTCAGATTGATCGGCGAGCCGGGCACCACGGTCACCGGATGGCCCAGGCGCTCGACCAGTTGGGCGTCGTCGGTGGCGTGGAAGCCATCGCGGTTGGCGTACGCGTCGAGCAGCAATTGGCGGCGAAACACCTGCGGAGTTTGCGCCTCCCAGAGCCCCTCGCGCGAGACGGTCTCGGTGATCGCGTTGTTCGGGCCCACGCGTTTGAGGGTGCCGGCGACCGGAATCGCGAGCATGGCGGCGCCGGTGCGCTGGGCGGCGGAAAAGACGCTGGTGATCCATTGGTCCGCGATGCACGGCCGCGCGGAGTCATGCACGGCCACGAATTCGATGTTCGGCTTCACCCGCGCGAGCGCCTTCGCCACGGAGTCGAACCGCTCCTCGCCACCCTCGACCACATCAATGCCCAAAATGGCGACATTGGCGCCGAATTTGGAATTGAAGTCCTCGCGATCCTCGGGCGAGATCACCACGATGAGTTGCTTCACATCATCGCGGCTCGTGAATCGCTCGACGGCATGCAGCCACACCGGGCGCCCGGCGAGCGGCGCGAACACTTTTTTATAATTCTGATCGGCGAACCGGCTGCTCTTGCCGGCCGCCGGCATAATCACGGCAAATGTGCCCATGGGGCGGCCTGTTCCTTGGCGAAAAATGGCGGCTTGGCACGCGCGGGGCGGACGAAACACCCCACCACGATCACGTCCCACTAGAGTCATTGTGGGCGCCAACGCCCGCGAGTCAAGCAGCCCTGGGCATGTGCCACGCGGCGGCGGTCCCTTCGGTTTAGAGGCACTGGCCGCGGTGCGCGATGACCGCTCTCAGGCGGGTTCCGCGAGCAGGGCCGCGAATTCGTCCTCGCTGAGCACGGCGACGCCGAGCGACCGCGCTTTTTCGAGCTTGCTACCGGCCTTGGCCCCGGCGACCAGATAGTTGGTTTTTTTCGATACGCTCGATGCCGCATGGCCGCCCCGTTCGGCGATCAGCGCCTCGATCTCGTCGCGCTTGTAGCGCTCGAGCGCGCCGGTCACGACAAAAGTCTTGCCCGCGATCGCGCCGCCGGCCGGCTTCGCTTTCTTCGGCGCCGTCATTAGCACTCCGACTTTTTCGAGCGCCTCGATCGTTTGGCGGCCATGTTCCGCATGCAGAAAATCATGGGCCGCGCGGGCGATCACGGGGCCGATGTCGGGCGTGGCCGAAAGCTCCTCGACCGTGGCGGCGACCAGGGCTTCGATCGAGCCAAACGTTTCCGCCAGTACCGTGGCCACGCGGGCGCCGACATGCCGAATTGAAAGCGCGTTGAGCAGGCGCGCCAGCCCGCGCGATTTGCTCGCTTCGATGGCGGCGAGCAATTTTTCGGCCGAGCGCTCGCCCATGCGCTCGAGTCGCCAAGAGCTGCTCGGCCGTGAGGTGATAGAGATCGGCATGGCGCCGCACCCGTCCGGCGCCGACAAGTTGATCGACCAGCTTGTCGCCCAGGCCCTCGATATCCATCGCGTTGCGGCCCGCGAAATAGCGAATGCGTTCGCGAATCTGCGCCGGGCAGTCGTGATTCGGACAGCGGATATAGACCCCGCCCTCGTCCTTGACGAGCGCGGCGCCGCATTCGGGACAGTGCGTGGGAAAGGCGAAGGCGGGCAACTCTCCGTGCGCTCATGCGCTTTGACTGCGCACGATATGCGGAATCACCTTGCCCGCCTTTTCGACCACCACCACATCGCCCACGCGAATATCCTTGCGGACAATTTCATCGGCATTGTGCAAACTGGCGCGCATCACGGTCGTGCCGGCCAGTTGCACCGGCTCGAGATCGGCCACCGGGGTGATGGCGCCGGTCTTGCCGACCTGCAAGCGAATGTCGAGCAGCCGGGTCGTGGCTTCGTATTTCTCGAACTTGTAGGCGATCGCCCAGCGAGGGCTTTTGCTGGTCGACCCAAGTCGGGCGCGTTGCTCGAAGCGATTCACTTTCAAAACCAGGCCATCGACCTCGAAATCCAGCGAATGCAGATCTCCGATGAGCTGTTCGCAGTGATCGACCGCGGCGTTGAATGTGGAAAAACATTCGGCCCGCGGCGTGGGGGCGAGCCCACGGGCGGCGATTTCCGCGAGAAAATCGGCATGGGTCGCGGCCACGATTCCTTCCTGGCTGCCCACGCCATGGCAGAAAAATCGCAAATACCGCTCCGCGGCGATGCGGGAATCCAAGAGCCGAATGCTGCTGGCCGCGCAGTTGCGCGAGTTCTTATACACATCTTCCCCGCGGGCCCGTTGTTTCTCATTCAGCCGGGCCAAGTCGGAATTGGTCATGAAAACCTCGCCGCGCGCTTCAAGCAGCGCGGGCGGATGATCGCCGAGCAATCGCAGCGGCACATTGGCCATGGTGCGGGCATTGTGGGTCACATCGTCGCCGGTGCGTCCATCGCCGCGCGTCACGGCTTGGACGAGCGCGCCGTGTTCATAGACCAAGGTGATGGCGGCGCCGTCGATCTTGAGCTCGACCACCCATTCGATCGTTTCGCCCGGCAGCAACCGCGCCACTCGCTCGCCAAAGGCCCGCAGCTCCGCGATGGAATAGGTATTGTCGAGCGAGAGCATCGGCTCGCGATGCGGCGCCGCGACGAGTCCCTCGACCGGCCGCTCGCCGACTCGTTGCGTGGGACTGTCGGGCGAGATGAATTCGGGATGCGCCGCCTCGAGCGCGGCGAGCCGCCGCAGGAGCGCGTCGTAATCGTGGTCCGCTATCCCAGGGGCGTTTAGCACATAATACAGATGGTCATGGCGACGAATCGTGTCGCGGAGTTGTTCGATTTCTTTTTCGGGTCGCATCACGAGAGGCTTCCGGATCAAGGGGGCTCGCGCGGCGAAGCCCGCCGCGTGAAATAGCGCGAGACACTGGCCGGCGGCGCCGGGTGCTGCGAAGGCCGATGCGCCGCGCGTCGGAAGAGAGCCGATCGCGCTGAGAGAAGCAGATGCGCCGCCCGATGTCAACAAAAAGACCTCGAGGGACGACTCCCAGCGCCGCTTCGATCTCCTCCAAGGAAATCATCGCAGCCGTCGGCCTCGAGGTCATGCTGCTCGCGGATCATGACGATCCACAAGCAACGCTTCTTAATCTAGCTCAGCGCGCGGAAAGCTGCAAGATGTTTCAATCACTTCGCGCGAGGAATTGCGTCGCGGCGCTTGGCGATTGTTTCGGCATCGCGCTTTGCCGTGCGCCCGCCACGATGGATTGCTTCCGACTCCAAGCCGCGCGGCAATGCGGGCCCTGTTCCCGCGCGGCGTCGCGCGCGGCGACTAGCAGCGGCTTACGTCGCGTGATCGCGCTGCGCGTGGCGCGAGCCAATCGCCGCGACGAGCCGAGCAAAGCACCGACCACGATCGGCGAAGTCGGCGAACTGATCGAGGCTCGCCGCCGCCGGCGACAACACAATGGCATCGCCCGCCGATGAAGCTTGCCAACACCACTCGAGCGCTTCGGCGAGTTGCTCGCACACATGGAGCGGAAAGGCGGCGTCGGCTTCGCGGAGCGCGTCTGCGAACTTCGCTCGGTCGCGTCCAAACACCGCCGCGCCGCGCGCACCGCGCACCGCGATCGCGGCGAGCGCGTCGAGCGGGGCGCCTTTGACATCACCACCGGCGAGCCACCACCGCGGCCGCTCGATGGCCGCGAGCGCGGCGATCGCCGCCGCGGGCGAAGTCGCCTTTGAATCGTCGTAAAACTCGCGGTCATCGACAGTTGCGATTCTTCGCAATCGATGCTCCAGTCCTTCGAACTCACGGGCCGTGCGCCGGATATTCTCCGGAGCAACGCCCAGTGTTTGGGCCATTGTCGCCGCCGCAATGGCATTGGCGCGATTGTGCTCGCCCATGAGCGACAGCCGCGCGCCGCTCAAAAGCGATGCGTCGGCGATCAGACGCTTGGTATTAATGAGCGATGTCCATTCGGGCACGGCGGCCAAGTCGTCGCCGAGTAACACGGCCTCGCTCGCCCCGCCGACGAGCCGCCGCTTGGCGGCGGCATAGCTTGCGAAATCGCCGTGCCAATCCAGATGGTTCGGGCCGCAGTTGGTCACGATCGCCCAGCGCGGCCAGCGCGCATCATCGGCCAAGCGCGATAATTGGAAACTGCTGAGCTCAAGAACCACGATCTCGTCGTCCGCGATCGTATCACGCCTCGAGTCGGCGGCTTGGTCGCCCGCGGACCGGGGCAGGCTATCGAGCAAACTGCCACCGATATTTCCCCCCAGCCACGCGCGTTGCCCATCGGCGCGAAGCATGGCGGCCAGCAATGTGGCAGTGGTCGATTTTCCGGTCGATCCGGTAATGCCGACCACCGGGGCCGGGCAGCGGTCGAGCAACAACTCGATCTCGGTGCTGATGATCGCTCCGCCGCGAGCCGCGAGCGCGAGCAAGGGATTTCCCGGGCGCACGGCCGGGTTGACCACGATCAACTCGGCGGTTTCGAAATCCTCGGCGCGATGTTCGCCGAGGCGATAGCCGCGCGATGTTCGCCGACTCGAGCCGCGCAAGCGCCGGGGCGAGCTCCGCGGCCGGCGCGAGGTCGGTCACGGTCACGAACGCGCCCTCGGCGGCCAACCAAGCCGCCGCGCCGACACCGCCGCCATGATGCCCGAGGCCCATCACGGTCGCTCGGCGGCCGGCTAGCGGCAGCGATCGCGGCGGCAAAGACGCCTGGGCTGGAAAAGAATCGCGTCCCATCGGTCGCTTCCCAACATGCGCGATCGGGTCGCCCATTGCGACACCAGAATCGGCAGTTGATGATAACGAACCGCGTGATCATTCCAAGCGGGAATTCGCGCGCCTTATAGCGATCTGCCGGCGCCTCGGCTAGAAACCGACAACTGATGGCCGATGAATCTCTCGGGCGGCTATCACGTGCCGGCGCGGAGATTCATCAACACGGAATAAAGTGTTTGGACGGTCGAGATCACTTGGGCGCCACCTTGGTACGTTGTCGCCGCCGTGATTAGGTCGATCAGGTTGGCGCCGACATCGGTGTTCGACTCTTCGAGGGCGCCCGAGGTGACCGTGCCGATGCCTTGCGTGCCGGGGTTTCCGACGATGGGCAAACCCGAGTTCACGCCCGCCGAATAGAGATTGCCTCCGGCCTGGACCAAGCCTTCGTCGTTGGCGAACTTGGCAAGTTGAATTTGTCCCAGGGTTTGGGTGACGCCGTTGGAGAATGTGCCCGTGATCAGGCCGTTGGAGCCGATCGAATAGCTCGACAAAGTACCGGGGGCCGAGCCGTTCTGAGTCGACACATTCAGCGAGGGCGAGGAATTGGCCAAACCGGAGACTTGGCTGAAATCGAGATTGAACTGCATGGGCGAGGTGGCGCCGTTGTCGCGATCGATCGCCACGGTGGTGTTCGACGAACCCACCAGATTTCCGGAGCCGTCGAAAGTGATCGTGCCGGTGCCCACGGCGGTGTCGACGCCCGAGGTCGGCTGATTGGCGCCCGAGGTGGCATACCAGCGATAGGTGGTTCCGCTGGCGCTCGTGCTTTGGAGCACGGCGGTCACGGTGACATTCACGGCCGTTCCGAGCGAATCGTAGGCCACGAAGTTGGTCGAGACGCTTTCCCCCGCCGCTTGCTGGGTGGTGTTGAAATTCAGATTCACGGCCTGGGTCGTGCCGTTGGTCAGGGTTTCCGACATGCTGCTGGTGGTGATATTCAGGGCGTTGGCCGTGCCGCCATTGCCGGTGAGTTGAATTTGACCGCTCGAAGTGATCGAGAAGCCGGCGGTCGGATCCGAGGGATCGGACTGAATGCCGAAGGCTTGGGAGAGGAACTGCGAAAGATCGCCCACCGTGGTGTTGGCGGTAATATCGAGACTCTTCGAGCTAAGCGTGTTGGTCCCCACCGAGCCGGTGAACGAAAGCGTGCCGACCGCGAACGGATTCGAATAGGTGTCGTTCGCGTACTCAAGCACATTCACGAGTTTCGTGGCCGAGTTGACCGCCGGGCCATTGAGATTGATGGTCGGGTTGCCGGTTATCGAGGCGTCGGGCGTGGTGTCGACGTAGCTCGATGTGCCGGCCGGCAGGGTCGCCAACTGATAGTAGGTCGAGGCGTTCGTCGAGGTGTTGCGATAGATGCGCACTTCGTTGAAGCCCGAGCTGGTCGGCGGCGCGGGAATGTTGCTGATGTCGACCGAGCCAGCGGCGGAAACCGTCACCGGGCCGATCAATGAATTCGGCCGGCTTTCGACTCCGCTCGCCGAGTTGTAGTAGGTCACATAGTAACTGTAGTTGCCGGCCGCGAGCGAATCCGAATTGAGCTGCGGCTGGGACGTGAGCGTCGCGTCGCTCATCGTGTCATTGAAGCTGGTCGAAGTGCTGGGGACCGAGCCGACCTGATAAAAATTCCCGCTGCCCGAGCCATCGGTGCGATAGACATTGATCGTGGTGAAGCTCGAATTGGGCGGCGGCGGCAGATTCGTGAGATTCACCGACTGATTGGCGCCGGTGGTGGTGATGCTGACCGGCGCCGAGGGCTGGGTTTCCTCGACATTGCCCTCGGAATCGGTATAGGAATAGGTGATCTCGTACTGATACGTGCCGCCGTTGGTGAGATTGCCGGAAGTGCCCAGCGAGGCGCCCACGCCGCTCACGTTGGGCGCCGAGAGCGCGGTCAAATCGCCGGAATTCATATCCGTCGGCGCGGCGATCGAACCATCGGTGAGCGACTGCGAGGCAATCACCGAGCCGGCGGCCGTGGCGGTCGTGCTCGTGGCCGGCGGCAACGAGCCTTCGAGCGTGGCGTCGGTCGTGGCCTGGGCCGTGGCCGCGGAGCCCAAGGGCAACGTGATCGGCGAGAGTTGCGAGCTCTGAATCTGGAAGCTGCTGTTGACTGCCTGCCCCAACACCAGATTTCCGCTGGCGTCGACAAGCTGGCTCTGGGAATTGGTTTTGAACTCGCCATCACGGGTATAAAACTGCTGGCCATCGCCACCTTGCACGATAAAAAAACCATCGCCCTGAATCGCCAGGTCGTTGGGATTCGAGGTGTTCTCGATCGTGCCCGCGGAAAAATCGAGCGTCGTCGCCTGCACCTCGACACCCAAGCCGGTTTGCGAGGGATCGGTGCCGCCATTGCTGGCCGACGGCGAGGAGCCGAGCGACTGTGTTTGCAAAAACTGATTCGCGAACGACACGCTCGACTGCTTGAACCCGATCGTGTTGGCGTTCGAGATATTGTTGCCGGAGACGCCGATCGTGCTTTGCGCGGCGTCGAGCCCGGTCAGCGCGGTGCTGAGCGCGGAAGCAAGTCCCATGGTTCCGAGTCCTTTCTCTCCTGGCGAGCGAGCGCGGGCGGCGCGACTCGCGATGCGTTTTAAGGGGCGACCGAGGTGATGTTGGCGAGCGGCACGCTCGAAGACCCCACCGAGGCCGTGACCGACCCATTGCTGATTCCAATTCCAGTGACCACGCCGCTGACCGCGCCCGAGTTGGCGTCGGTGCCCGCGATCGTCTTGCCGATCAGCGACGATGCGCTCGAAATGCTGTCCGAGGTTTGCAGCGAATTGAGCGTGTCGGTGAGTGTCGTGGTCGACGTGATTTGGCTCATAATGCCGGTTTCTTGCAGAATCTCGCTCGAATCCGTGGGATTGAGCGGATCTTGGTTCTGCAATTCGACAATGAGCATGTTCAGGAAGTCGCTCGGCGTGAGCGACGAGAGCGAATTGGCGTTGGACGAAGTCGACGAGCTCCCGCTCGCGCCGCTGGTCGAAGTGTTGTTCGTCACCGTGCTCATAAACTGCCTTCACTTTGGATTCATCGCGAGTGCCCGGAGCCCTTGGGGCTCATCGTGGGCCAAAACCTCGCCAAGAATCTTGTCCGCCCCCCCGCTTATTCGTTCGCTTACACCAGCACATTCAGTTGTCCGGTCGCCGCGCTCACTGGACCGACGCTCGTGGTCCGAGGACTATCGGCGATCGATGGTTTGGCCGCGATCGACCTTCGGCCGCCCGCCGTTTGTCCATCTGCCTGCTGATAGGCCGCGTCGGACGAAGACTGTCCGCTTGCGCCGCCCGACGATTGGCCGGCGACGTTGACATCGAATTTCTCGACCTGGATGTTCATTTCTCCAAGCCGCTCGCGCAGCGCCGGCAAGTTGGCGATGATCGCGTCGCGGGCCTCGGTGGTGTCGGTTTCCATTTGCGCCGACATGCTGCCGTTCTTCACCGAAACATCGAGTTTCACCGTGCCCAATTCGGGCGGGCTCAACCGCAGCCGCACCGTGCCGCCATCGTCGCCGACCGTTTGAAATGCTTTGGCCACGCGCTGGACGAACCGCACTCGGTCGACACCGGCCGCGTTGGTCGATTCGCTCGCGCTCGCGCCGTTCGACGCGGCCGAGGAGCCCGAGTTCGCGCCGCCATTGGAACCGCTCTGGCTGTTGAATCCCGAGTCCGTGGGCGGGGCGCCTCCGACAAGGCTCGCCGCCGCCGCTTGGATCGGACCGGCCGTGGCGCCATTGCCGGGCGATGGCTGCGAAATGCCCGCGCTCGTCGACGACACTGTCGCCATGGTCGCGAGCGCGGTGGCTTCCACCGTCGCGGTGAGTTGAACGCCGGGCGCGGGCGGCTCAATGTTCGACGCGGCGTTGGAATTTGTTTGAGAAATCGCGGCGCCGACCGACGCGGGCAATTCCGAAGGCGGCGCCAGCGGCGGGCCCGCTGGCGTCGCGCCACTGCCCGAGGTGGCTGAAGACGTCGTGGTTGTCGACGCGGTGGTCGATTCGATGGCCGCTTTCCCGTCTTGCGCCGAGGTCGCGGCCTTGGAGTCCGCTTCCGCGGCTTTGCCCGCGGTCGCCGTCGTGGCGGCGATCGGCAATGATTCATCGGTGGCCGCGGCGTTCGCGGACGACGTGCTGGACGCATTGGCAGTCGCGCTTGCCGCGGCGGCCGCGGTGGAGCTCGCGGGCCCGGCCGGCGCCGCCGTGGGCGATGGGATGGGCGATGGGTTGGGCGATGGGTTGGGCGCCGCGGCGCTTTCGCTCGGACTGGCGGTGCTTGCGGCGGAATTGCCGGGCGTGGTTGGCGATTCCGCGGCTTGCGCACTGCTCGCGGCGGCTTGCGATGTCGATCCGTTTGCCTTGCCGGCAGCGAGGGCCGCCTTCGCGAACTTCGAGCCGCCCTGAGCCGTGGTCGATGTCGCGCCCGATGTCGCGGTGGAAGTCGAGGAAGCTGGAGCCTCGGGCGCGGCGGGCGCCGCGCTCGCGGCGGCGGCGGATGCGGCGGTCGTTGGGTCGGAATTCGTTCCCGAGGCACTCGAGCCGGGGTCCGGCGCGGGCGCCGAATTGGTCGCGGCGCTCGAATCCGAAGCCGACGTCGCGTTCGCCGTCGAGGCGCCAGCGGCGTCGGGCGTCGACGCGCTGCTCGCGTCGCTCGGCGCGTGCGGAGGCGGCGCCGGTTGGTTCAAGTTTTGGGCGGCGGTCGCCTGCGAGTCGTTCGTCGAGGCGCTTGCCGCGCTGAAATTCGAATCGCTCGCCAAGCTTGTCGCGGGCGAGCTCGCATGGGCGATCGGCGCCGTCGGGTAGGATGGCGCATGAGAATAGTTCGACGCCGTGGCCACGGTGAACGAACCTTGGCCACCGGCGCACGACGCTTGGTCGAACACGGCGCTGAACAGATTGTTGACATCGAGCGGTTGGCTCGGCGCCAGCCGCAACGTGTAGGTCGCATTGGCGGCCGGGGGCGCGCTGCTATTCGAGGTCACCGCGGTCATGGTCACTCGCTTGGAGGTTCGACCACCTGGGAACGTGTTTTGTCGATCAGGTTGGTTTCCGGCACGCCCTGACGAATGAGTCGCAGAATTTCGTCGACCTTGGCGGTTTCGGCGGGAGTCTTGAACTCGCTGATGATCTTGGCCCGGCGGGCGATCGGCACGGCGGACAAAATGGCGACGACTTCATTGATCTCGTTGGCTTCGAGCATCTGTAATATCTGCTCTTTGGCCAGCTTAGGCTTAATGTTCTCCCAGATAAGGCGAACATTTTCCCGTCCAGTCGATTTTGCCCCGTCTCTCAGGGCGCCCAATTGTTCCTCAAATGCCGTTTTCAATCGCTCGTAGCGGTCCTTGTCCTCGGTGAGCACCTTCTGGGCATATTGCACGCGCTCCATGCTGGTCTTGAGCGCCAGCTCGCGCATTTCTAGTTGCCGCGATTGGAGTTGCCGATTTTTTTCGCGCTCTTCGTAGCTCGGTTGCTCGCCATCGGGCGTTGGAGGCGCCTTGGTTTCAGCGGTTTTTTCGAGCGGCTCGGCGCCTTCGGCGATGGCAAGCATGCGTGCTAGCTTGCGCTGGTCGAGCAGGCCGGTGGTAAACGCATAGCCGAAGCCGGCGCCGGCAGCCAGCATCGTGGCCACGCTGATATAAGCGATCGCGGCCGCGACCATTCCTAGTATTCGTCCCATGTTCCTTCTCCTCGGCGCCACTGGCGCGAAGCCAATTCATCGGCCTCTTTCGAGGCGATCGCGGCTTCACCCAGCGCATGCCGCTCGGTTTGTTTCTCGCGTAGTTTTTCGAGCACGCGCACTTCCCGGTCGGCGAACAGCAACGCTTCGCGGCGCTTTTCGATTTCCGCGGCCACCGTGGCCTGTTGCTCGCCCAGCGCATGGTGCTCGGCCTTCATCACCATCTCGTAGCGATGCCGGGCCATCAGACGATCGACATCCACCTCGCCGAGCGAGGTCCGTTGCACTTGCTCCGAGGCGTGGATTTCGGCCGCGAGCTGTTCGCGCCGCGCGAGCAACTTGGCCTCGGCCGTCAGGGCTTCGGCCAGTCGGGCGCGACGCTCGTCGCGGGCCGATTCGCGCAGCCGCAGCGAGGTCGTCAGGCGAAAGCGAAACGTCGACATCGGGGCCTCGATCGAAGGAAGCGATTGACACGCGATTCAAAAACCTTGGCACGTTCATTTTTATCGACACACGATCATTTCGGCTTCGCGGGCGCCGCGTTGATTTGCGGCGCGTTGAGGGTCATGGCCGCCATCGGGCCGGACTGCGCCCAGCGCCGGCCACGGCCGCGGGCTGGGCCTGGAGCCTCGCGGCGGCGCGCTTGGCCAGGGCCACGAGCGCGTCGCGCGTCGTCTCGAGGCTCGAAACCTCGTCGACCCGCTGCCGAAAGAAGGCGTTGAGCTCGGCCAACATATCGACCGCCGCGTCGACCACCCGATTGCCGCCGCGGCGATAGGCGCCGATCGAAATCAGGTCTTCGTTTTCACGATAGGCGGCCAGCAGTTCACGCGCGGTCTGCGCCGCCGTTTGATGCTCGCGCGACGCGATGTCGGACATCAACCGGCTAATGCTATCGAGCACGTCGATGGCCGGAAAATGGCCGCGGGCAGCGAGCTTGCGCGAGCCATGTGTGGCCGTCGAGCAAGCCGCGCACCGTGTCGCAAATCGGTTCGTTTCCATCGTCGCCCTCGACGAGCACCGAGTAAAACGCCGTGATGCTGCCCTTGGAACTCCGGCCGGCTCGCTCCAGGAGCTTGGGTAGCATCGCGAAGACCGAGGGCGTGAGTCCGCGCGTGGTGGGCGGCTCGCCGGCGGCAAGGCCGATCTCGCGCTGGGCCAGCGCCAGCCGGGTCACGGAATCCATGATCAGCAGCACATCGCGCCCCTGGTCGCGAAAATATTCGGCGATGGCGGTCGCCGCGAATGCCGCTTGCACCCGCACCAGCGCCGGCTCGTCGCTCGTGGCCACGACCAACACGCTCTTGGCCAAGCCCGTGGGGCCAAGATCGCGTTCGATGAATTCGTTGACTTCGCGGCCGCGTTCGCCCACGAGCGCGATCACGTTGACCTCGGCGGTCGCGTAGCGGGCCAACATGCCGAGCAGCGTGCTCTTGCCCACGCCCGAGCCGGCGAAGATGCCCATCCGCTGTCCCCTGCCGCAAGTCAAAGCGCCATCGATCGCGCGCACTCCCGTGGCAAACGGCTTTTCGATCCGCGGTCGCTCGATGGCCGGCGGCGGGCTCCGATCGAGCGGCGCGCGATCGGTGAGCACCGGCCGGGGCCTGCCATCGACGCTTTCGCCCCGGGCATTGACCACGCGCCCAAGAGCGCGTCGCCCACCTTGATCCAGCGAGCCGAACGCACCAGCCGCACTCGATTTCCGCGCCGGATGCCATGGGTCTCCTCATACATGTACAAGAGCGTGAGGTCATCGCGAAAGCCGATCACTTCGGCCGCCACGGGTCCGCCCGCCTGCCGTTCGATCGACGCCAGAGCGCCGATCGGAGCGGGAAAGTCGGCCACGGCGGCGGTCATGCCCACGGTGCGGGCCACGCTGCCCACCAGCGCCGTCGGCACGATCGCGTCGAGTTGCGCGGAAATATCGAACATCAATAGGAATCCTTAAAGCAACTCTTCCTCGATCCTGGCAAGCTGCGCCTCGAACACTCTGGTCGACCACGCCGAACCGTGTCTCGACCCGACATCCGCCGAGCGACACTTTGTCCGAAGCCGTGACCTCGACCTTGGCCAGTTTGCCGACCGCTTCGATGATCTGTCGCACTTCGCCGCCGAGCGCCTGATGATCTTGCGGATGGAGCAGCAACTGCATATCCGCCGAGCCGGCGGCCAGTTCGAGTGCTTCGCGCACCAAGGCCAAGGTGATGTCGGGCGATTGCCGCAGTTCGCGCCGCACCACCCGCTTGGCGATCGCCGCCGCCACGCGAATCGCTTGGCTCTCCCACTGCCGGAGCCAGGCTTGCTTGGCTTGCTCGATCGCCACGGCCGCTTGCCGCACCGCTGGCGTGAGCGTGGCCAAGTGCTTGGCCACTCGCTCGGCGATGGTTTGTTCGATGGTCTTCATCGCCGCCGCGCGGCCTTCTTGCTCGGCGCGGGCCCGAATCCCGGCGGCGTCGGCGCCGGCCTGCGCGAGAATGGTCGCCGCCTGCGCGCACCTGCTCCAAGTATTGATTGGCCTTGGCGGCCATATCGTCGAAATTGAAGGCGCCGGATTCCGCTGCGCGAATCACGCCGCCCGACTTGATCACCGTGGCCATGCGAACTCGTTGCTAACTCGGGATAATGAAAAGATCGGCCGCAAAGATATGTTGAATTCGGGATTTCAGGCTTCAGGCCGCCAAACTCAATCGCCGGGCCGCCTCGCGCTTGAGCTCGCCGCCGACGAGCATCGCTTCGGCCAGCGCGGCCAACTCCTCTTGGCCGGCTTCCAGATCGCTGAGCTTCGTGGGGCCGAGATGATCGAGCGCGTATTGCAAAGCCCGCGCCTGCGCTCGCGGCAAGATCGCCAGCGACCGGGCGACGAATTCGTGATCGGCCCCGGCCAGCGCCAAAACCGCGATCTCGGTATCGGCTCGCTCGAGCACCGCGGCCAGCGAACGATCGTCCCAGCGCATCAGTTCATGAAATTCGAGCGGCTTGCGGCGCGGCGGGGTCAGCTTGCCGGCGAGTTGACGATCGACCGCGTCGAGATTGGCCAAGATTTCCTGATGCGTGCGATCGTCGGCCGCTTTCAAAATGCCTTCGAGCGTGGCCAGTCCGGCTTGGCGACGTTCGCGATCGCGCACCTGAGTGGCCATCGCGTTCTTGAGCCCTCGCTCGACTTCGCGAATCACCTCGGGCTGCGCGGGTCGAGGTCCACCAGCCGCCGCGCCACATCGGCCTGCACCAGCGGCGAGAAGCGCCCGAGCACATCACCGGCGCTGAGCCGGCAAATGCGAAACCACGAGCGCGATCGTTTGCGGGTGCTCGCGTTCGAGATACCGAGCCAACTCGGCGGCCGAGAGCACGTCGAGGAACTCGAACGACGCCGGTCCGGGCTCGACGCTCTGACGCGGCGTGGCGAGCGAGCCGCCGTTCGAGACGAAGCCCAATTCCTCGGCCAAGGTGTCGCAGAGCTCGACGCCAGCGGGAAATTTTTCGGCGCGAGCGGGCCGATGCGAAAGAATTCCTCGATCACATCGGCCTGTTCGTCGGTGTCGATGTCGCCCAGTTCGACGAGCGCTCGTCGCAATCGCCTTGCTTGTTCATCGGACATTTGATTGAGCAAGGCGTCGGCCGCGTCGCGATCGAGGCTGGCGATGAGGATGGCCGCCTTGCGAATCGTGTCGGATCGTTTTTTCATGGGCCCGGTTCCTCGAGGATGTCATCGTCCCCTCGCGGGGGAATCGACGATCGGTTTTGTTCGCGCTGCTCTAGGCGATGCGTCAGCCGGCGGCGCCGATCCAATTTCGCAAGATCGCCACGGCGGTGTCGGGGTCTTCTTTCACGATCTCGGCCAGTTCGTCGCGGAGCGAAGGACCGCCGACGCCGCGTCGCTTGAGGCGATTGCGCGCCGTGTTGGCGTCGCTATTCGCGGGCGCCGTTTCGTCTCCCGCGACCAGCGAAAGCGTCGGTCCGCCTTCCGAGGCGTTCGCGCCCGCGACGCCGGCCGCCGACGCCGAGGGGAGCGAACGGATCAAGCTGCGAAGCATCAGCAAGCTCGCGGCGGCCACGCAAATCATGCCCAGCGTGGTCCAGTGCCGCGAGAGCCAAGCCAATCCCAGGTCGGCCGTGGTCGGTCCGGGCGTCGCTGGCGCCAACACCGGCTGAAACGTCGAGACTTTGACGCGCGGATAAGGATCGGTCGTCGGCGGCACGGCGGGAAGCAACGCCACCACGGCGCCTTCGATGTCGGTCTTCACCTTGGTTTCGATATCGAGCAATGCTTGGGCATCGGGCTTTTTCACCGGCTGGCCTTCAGCAGGCGGATTGCGCTCGGCCCACACCCGCTCGTAGTAGGTCGAGGGCACGCTCACGCTCACCGTCACGCGCTTGGGCGTGAGCCCATGTTGCACGGTGCGCACCACTTTGCCGGGCACGGCGGTGCTGGTCTGGGTTTCGGAACTTTCCTCGTTCGTCTCCGAGCCCGAGGATTGCGAGATCGCGGCGGGCTGATTGGCGCCGCCTTGCTGGGCCACGACGCCGGGCCGTCCGCCCGGGCCGGCGCCTTTCACGAGTTTGTTGGTCGAGCTTTCCTTGACGTTGTAAGCCACGGTCTTGGGGTCGTAGGTGGTGACGTTTTCCTCGTGGGCGGTTTCAATGTCGAGCTCCACGTTCGGAGTGACGACCACGCCGGGGATATACGCCAGGGCGTAGCGAATTTTGTTTTGCCATTCTTGTTCATAGGCTTTCTTCCAAGCGCCGTAGACATTTTCGCCGCCGGCGCCGGCCATGCCGGGTCCGCCCGAGCCGCCGCCGGGATAATGTTTTCCGTTGAGATCGATGATCGTGACATTTTCCGGCTTCAGGCCGGCGATGGCGCTCGCGACCAAGTGCCGCAGCGTGGGCACGCGCTCTTCATCGAGCGGCAAAACCCCATTGGGTTTCACGCTGACCGACGCGGTGATCAGCGTCTGCGCGCCGAAGCTGCGCTGATCTTGAACATCGTAGAGCACGCTGGCGCGCTCGATGCCGTTCATGGCGGCGATGATGTCTTGCAGTTCATTCTGCTTGGCGACTTTGATCAGTTCGCGCTGCTGATCCTTGCTAATCCAGGGACTATTCGAGGAGACGGCCTTGCCCAGATAGGTTCCAAAGCTCGCGGGCAGTGCGCCGGCTTCGGCCAGGGCGCCCATATACGCCGCTTGCTGGCCTTGGGGCACGCGCACTCGGTTGCCTTCGATCACATAGTCGTTGAGATTGGCTTTCGAGAAAGCGGCTTCCATCGCCGGCAACTGGCTGGCGGAAAACGGCTCGCCGCCCATCAAGTACGCGTCGGGCCCCGAGGTCTGCGATTGAAAGAGATAGGCCAGGCTAATCAGCACCAGCGCCGCCAGGAAGCCGGCCATGACGCGAGCCGCGGGCGTGAGCGACTTGAAGAGTTCGGCGGCCTGGGCGATGGTTTTGTTGACGAAATCCATATTGAAGCATCCGAGAGCGAGGAATCACGAAGCGATTGAATTGCCTGTCTGAAGCGGTCCGCGCGCTGAATCCGTTCAGGACGACATTAAACCTTGACATCCTTGATTTCTTGGTACGCCGCCACGAGTTTGTTGCGCACCTGCATCAACATGCGAAACGCGAGGTCGGCCTTTTGCACGGCGGTGAGCACTTCGGCCGGATTGATCTCGGCGCCGGTGAAGAGTCCCTCGACGGCCTTGTTGGCTTCGAGCTGCATCGAATTCACTTGCTGCACCGAATCGAGCAGCATGCTCTTGAACGACGACCCCTCGGCGCCCGCGACCCCGGGCGATCCCGGCGCGGCGAGCAAATTCGGCGGCGCCGCCGGCGCCTGGAGGCCGCCGGGCAGCGGCTGGTTCGAGAAACCCAGGGGCGAAAGCATGGGGCGCCTCCTCAGGCGATGATTTTGAGCGATTGCTGGAGCAGGCTTTTCGTGATTTGAATCACGCCGACATTGGCTTCATAAGCCCGCGACGCCTCGATCGCGTCGACCATTTCGCTCGTGAGATCGATATTGGGAAACGCCACATAGCCTTTCCATTTGCCTTCCTTGATCGCGTCGGGATGGCCGGGCTGATATTTGTATTGCGGCTCGATATTCGAGATCTCGACCGAACCGACCTTCACTCCCGGCGTGCCGCCCTCGCTCAAGTTTTCGTCGGGCTGGAAGATGACGAACCGCGGTTGATAGGGCGCCGCTTCTCCGCGTTCGTTGTGCGTGGTCGAGATATTGGCGATATTGCCGGTCACGGCGTCGAGCCGTGTGCGCTGCGCCACCAGAGCCGAAGTGCTGACATCGTAGGCCGCGAACATGGTTCATTTCTCCCGCGACAAAAAAACATGGGTTCAGGAATTTCCTCGAGGGCCGCGGCGCTGACGCAGCGCTCGCTGACCGCCGCTTCGATCAACTTCAATTGACTCGTGAGAATCGACAGGGCCATGCCGTGCTGGGTCTCGTTGTCGGTCATCGCCGAGACTTCTTGTTCCAAACTGCGGTTGTTGTCGTCGTGATACAAGATGCTATTGAGATCGGTCGCGACATGCGCCACCGGATCGTAACTCCCGGCGAACGACGCTTGTTCGACCCGCGGCGTAAACCCCGGCGACACGAAGCCCGGCGGGGCAAAAGCCGGCAACAAGGTCGCGGTGGCCTGATTGCCGCGATCGCGCTGCGTGATCGCCGCGGTCAAGCGGGCCTGGAATTGCTTCGGGTCGAGATCACGGGTGTGGTAGCCGGGCGTGTCGATATTGGCCAGGTTGCCCGCCAGCACCGTGTGCCGCGATTCGGAAAAATTGGCGACCTGCTCCAGCATGGGAATCGTGCTGGACCGCATGATGTCGGAGAGCATCGAACCAGGTTCCTTTCTTGGTTGTCGCGAGTCGGCCGGTGGCCGAACGATCAAGCCACGTGCCGCCGGTTTGGCGCGGGGAGCATAGCCATAGGTTTTCAATTTTCCGGATAACGTTCGCAGGCCGATGCCCAGCGCTTCGGCGGTCTTGGCCCGATGGCCGCCGAATTGTTCGAGCGTCGCCTCGATCAGTTTGCGCTCCATGTCGACCAAGCTCAGGCCGACGGGCGCCGCCGAGGCCGAAGCGGCGGGCGCGGTGGATATCGCATTGGCGAACGGCGAACCGTGCGCGCTTGGGGCCATTGCCGGAAAGCTCGGCGCCGCCAAACTGGCGGGCCGCGGCGCGATCAGCCAGGGACGCAACTCGTCGGCCGTCACCGGCGAACCGGTCGCCAGAACGCTGGCCCGCGTCACGATGTTTTCCAGTTCGCGGACATTGCCGGGCCAGTGATATTCGTTCAAAAGTTGGTGCGCTCCGGCGTCAGGAGGCACTTATCGCGCCCCAGTCGCTGGGCGCAGCGTTCGAGAAAATAGTCGACGAGCTCGGGAACATCGTCGAGCCGATCGCGCAGCGGGGGCACGACCAGCGGCACGACATTCAGCCGATAGTACAAGTCTTCGCGAAAATGCCCGGCCGCGGCAAAGGAGCCCAGATCGCGGTTCGTCGTGGCCATGACGCGCACATCGACCGTGATCGTGCGGCATGACCCGACTCGCTCGAAAGCCCGCTCTTGCAGCACGCGTAGTAGTTTGGCTTGCAGCGTTAGATCGATTTCCGTGACTTCGTCGAGCAGAATCGTGCCGCCGTGGGCAAGCTCGAATCTTCCGGAGCGGGCCGTGTCGGCGCCGGTGAAAGCGCCGCGTTCGTGGCCGAACAGCTCGCTCTCCATGAGTTGGGCCGAGAGCACCGGGCAGTTCAAGCTCACCAGCGGCTGATTGCGCCGGAGGCTTGCCGCATGCACCGCCCGCGCCACGAGCTCCTTGCCCGAGCCGCTTTCGCCGGTGATCAAAATGGTTTCCGCCGTGGGGGCGACTTGCGCGATTCGCGCTCGCAATCGCCGCATCGCGAGGCTCGAGCCGATCATCGCCGCGCCGTCGCTCGCTCCCAGCCGCGGGCCCTGATCCAATCGGCGCCCGTGAGCGATGGCCCGGGACAATAGTTTTTCGAGTTGATCGGCGGTGAACGGTTTTTCGATATAGTCGAAAGCGCCGGCCCGCATCGCTTCGACCGCCGTGGCCACGCTGGCGAAAGCGGTGACCATGACGACCTGGGCCCCGTGACGCCGCCGCTCGAGCTGGCGCATGAGTTCCAGGCCCGACATGCCGGGCATATTGAGATCCGTGACCACCACATCGAAGCTTTCGTGCTCGAGTTGCTGCAGCGCTTCCGAGCCGCTCGAACGGCATTCGACCTGATGCCCGGCTTGGCGAAGGATAAAAGCCATCGACTCCCGAGCCTGCTGATGATCGTCGACCACGAGCACTCGGCCCGCGTTGGCCGCCGATGAATTCGAAATGGGGTTCGGCGATTGTGTCATGCGGCTCGCTCCAGTGCCCGGCGCGGAAATCGAAGCGTGAACGCGGCGCCGCCTTCGGGACAGTTTTCGGCGAGCGCCGCGCCGCCATGCACCTCGGCAATGCGATGCACGATCGCGAGCCCGAGTCCGGTGCCGTGGCTTTTGGTCGAGAAAAAGGGCTCGAACACGCGGCGGCGGGTTTGTTCGTCGAGGCCCGGCCCGCTATCGGCGATTTCCAGTTCCACGCAGCCTGGGCTCGCGCAGGCCGTGACCACGAGCTCGCCGCCGTGGGGCATGGCGTCGAGCGCGTTGAGCACCAGGTTGAGCACCGCGCGGCGCAACATGCCGTAGTCGCCAAGCGTCGTGAGCCGCGGAGCGATGTCGAGGGTCGTGTGAATGTCTTGCGCTTCGAGCTGCGGCGCGAGGCTCCCGAGCACATCGTCGATCAGGGTCGCGAGGGCCACGACATTGACCTGCGGGTCGCGATCCGAAGTGAAACTCAACAGATCATGCACCGTGGCGTCGAGCGCCAAGAGGCCCGACTCGACCTTATCCACGATGTCGACCATGCCCGAGTCGTCGGAAGCGCGGCGACGGAGCAAGCTGGTGTAGAGCCGCACCGGGGCCAGATTGTTGCGTACTTCGTGGGCGATGTGCGCGGCCATTTGGCCCAGATCGGCGAGGCGGTTCTTCCTCGCCAACTCGCGGTTCTTGTTTTCCAGTTCGTCGGTCAGCCGGCATACTTCGGCCCGTAGCGCGGCATGGGTTTGTTCGAGCCGCAGCGTGGTGCCCTGCCAAGCGGCGAGCACGGCGCCGAGATCGGACGTGTCATCGAGCGACATCGGGTCGGGGTAGTCGTTGGGATTCGACATGGGTTTCGCGCCTCAGGCGTCACTGGACAGATCAAGTTGACGATAGGGAATGTCGGCCGGTGGCGCGAGGTAGGCGCCGCAGGCTTCGTGTTGGTCGCGCAGTTCGGCGAGACCGGTCGCGGCGGCGTCGCGCCGCTCGATCATCCGCTGGCTGCTCCGTTGCTCGAGTTGAAAGACTTCACCCAGCGCGCGGTTCGATTCGTCGCAATCGCGCGCGCACTGCGCTCGCAGCGCATCGCTTTGCCAGACACGATCCTCGGGTCGCTGCTCGCGAAACGGATCGAGCGACCGCTCGAGCGCCTGGAGCTCGCCGAGCAGTCGCTGTTTGGCCGAGAGCACTTTGAACAGCGGGGCCATGTCGCCGGTATCGATCATTTCGAGTTGCCGTTGGCATAAATAGACGAGATCGGCCATGCGCGCGCGGCGCAGGGACATGAGATCGGCGAGTTGTTCGGTTTCGTGGTTCATGCGTTCTGGTTCGTTCGCGGCCGGAGTTCGGCTCGTGTCACGTGGTCGAGGGATTTAAAGTCCATTGAGCCAATCGAGTAGTTCGGCCCATTCGCGGCGGGTGTAGTTGGTGCCGTTCTTATATGGGGCGTCGGCCGGCAATCGATCGAGCACCACCTTGGCCTGTTGCAAGGCGCCGCGGGCTTCGACCGGCCGATTGAGCCGCCGATGGCAATTGGCCATTTGCACGAAGGCTTCGAGCACCTCGGGATCGTGTTGATAGCGATTCGAGGCCGCGGAATACGTTTGCAGGGCGTCTTCATATTGGCCGATATCGAACTGCGCGCGCCCATCGCGAAATACGAGTTGCGCAAGATCGCTTTTTCCAACGGCGTGAGCTCGTGTTGCTCTTGACGCTGGTTGAGCACATTTTGCACGGCGCTGAAATTCGCGATCGCGCCGGTCAGATACTGCCGCTTCTGGCGCTGGTGGGCGATGCGGGCCGATTCGATCGTGTCTTTTTCGAGTTTCTCTTGCGGCGCCTTGGCCGCCGCCAAATAGCTCTGGGCGACCAAGTATCGCGCTTCGATCGCTTGCGGCGTGTTCGGGTAGCGATCGATCGCTTCTTGCAAGCGCAGGATCGCTTCCTCGTAGCGGCCATCGGCATACAAAGTCTTGCCGAGCGTGAACAGCGAGTCGCGCCATTCGCGGCTTTCGGGCGTGAGCCGGTCGTCGGTCAGACTCTGCCGCAGCAGGTCTTCGGCGGTGGTGAAGTCGCCTTTCTCGAGGTTTGCCTCGGCGGCCAGCAATCGGGCGCGATAACACGCGGCGTCGTTCGGATAGAATTCGATACATTCCTGACACGCCGCCAGCGTGCCCGCCAGATCGTTGAGCGCCAGCCGCGCTTCGGCCAGTCCGGCGAGCGCGCCCGGGCGTCGCTTCTTCAGTTCATGTTGCAGGTATTTCTCGAAGCCATCGGCGGCGGCGCGAAAGTCGTGGCCTTGCAGAAAGGCTTCGGCCGCGAGCCACAGGTCGTCGGAAAACTGACGGGTGGCGAATTCGAGTTCGGCGAGCTGCCGGTAATTCTTGCCCGCCATGCGCCAGAGCTCGCGCCGTGCCGTACCGCTTCGCTCGCCGCCGGCTCCTTGAGCGCTGGGGCGCCTTGCAGGGTTTTCATGGCCCAAATGCGGTGTGTGTCGGCGAGCACTTGCGCCTGCGCGCGGGCGTGAACAGCGGACTCATTCGCTCGGCCAAGGACACGGCCCGATCGAAATGACCCGCGTCGGCAAACGCGCGGTAGGCCTCGAGCACGCGGGCCCGATAGCCTTCGCGCGTGATCCAGGGACTTGCGAACTCTCCTTCCTCGGGCACGGCGCCGAGTGCGCGGCGATAGGCGGCCAGCGCCTCGTCGGGCTGGTCGAGCTCTCGCAAGAGATCGGCTTCATCGAGCGCGGCGGCGAGGCCCTCGGGAGTGTCGAGATAGACTTTGCGCGTGCGGGCGAATTGGGCGAGCGCCGAGCGATAGTCTTCCATTTCGAGATAAGCGACGCCGACCAGATACATCGACCGCCGCAAGGTGTCGACGCGGAGCGGATCGTCTTGGCCGCGGCGCAGCGCTTGCATTGCCTCGTCGTATTTGGCCATCACCTCCAGGCGCCGGCTCTCGGTGGGATCGGCCTTCCAGGCGGTTTTCAGGGCCCGCGCTTTGTTCATCAGCAGCCGGCCTCGCAAGAGGGAAGCATCGGGCGAGACGATCGTTTCCGGCGGAATTTGGTCGAGCGCCGCGCGGCAATGTTCGAGATCGCCCTGGTCCCAGTAATACCGCGCCTCGAGCATCAGCCCGTCGTGACGATCGGTCGTCGGCAGCTCGGGCGTGGCGACATAGGCCGCGATGTGTTCGAGCGCCTTGGGCAGGTCGGCCGGCGGCTCGGCGTAGGCTTTGGCAAGCAGCAACTGGGTTTCCGCGGTTTGGAAGTCGCCGGCCGCGAGCGATTCCTCGAGCGTTTTCCGTCCTTCGACAATATCCTTGGCCTCGCACTGGCTTTTGCCGAGCAGGAACAGGCCCTCGGTTTCGCAGTCGGGCGGAAAGCCGGCCTTGCGCGCCGCTTCGAGATAGTGCGCCGCGATCGCGAAATAGCCGCGGCGATCCTCGCCCAACAGTTCGCCGGCCGCATGTTCGGCGACCGCGCCCGAAGACGAACTCGGTCTCGCCGCGGCGCGATCCTCCGGGCTGGGCTCGCAGTTGCAAGGCCAAGTCCTTGGCTTCGGCGAAATAGCCATGTTCGAGCGCTTCGTGGGCCATGGCGAAGGTGACTTTGTCGTCGACCTCCTCGACCTCGGTGATCGCGTTGGCGCATGCCCGAGAAACAATGTCATGGCGATCAACACCACCACGAGCAGCGCCACCACGATTCCGACCGCTCTCCGCTGACTGGCCGACAGCCAAGCGCCGACCGCGCGCGCGAGCGGCGCGGCTTGCGACCGCGCCAAGCGCCGCAGTTTGTCGGCGGATCCGCCCGAGGGAGAGGGTGTGGTCATATCGCGATTGGTCACATCGGATCGAAAAATCGGGCGCCGCCCACGCCAGACGCCGGCGCGGGCTTGCTCGACCGGGAAGCTTGGTTCGCGAACTTGGTTTCCAGAGTTGAATGCTGCCGAGTTGCGCGGCTCGGTTTCTTGAGGAGAATTTGTCGACTCGTTCTGAAAATGCGGCGAACTTGTACTCGAAATCTCGCGGCGATGTCAATTGAGATGAAAAAACGGCTCAAGTTCGCGGTCGTTTTCGCCGACACTTCCCGATTGAGCTCGCCGCCAGAGGGCGTCGACCGTTGCGGGCGCCTCGAAATCGTCGATATACTCCTGTTCGCGGGTGGCGGCTCGGAGCGCCAAGTCCGGCGCCGCCCCCCTGAGGCAAACGCGTCGCCGCAGGGAATGTTTCCCTGGCGTTGCCGGCGCTCAGCAGAGAAAGCGACATGCGTCGCGGAGAAGGGCCGCATGGCCGAGCAGGTCGCTTTAATCACCGGAATCACCGGCCAAGATGGCGCCTTGCTAGCGGAGCTCCTGCTAGCCAAGGGGACCATCGTCCATGGACTGGTGCGCCGCAGCTCGAGGATCAATCTCGCGCGGCTGACGCATTTGCTCGACGTGCCGGCTTGGACCGGCCGGCTTCACCTGCATGCTGGCGACATGACCGATGGCGGCAGCATCGTGAACTTACTGCATGAAATTCAGCCTCACGAGATTTACAATCTCGCCGCCCAGAGCGATGTGGCGATCAGCTTCGAGGCGCCCGAGCACACGGCCAACGTCGACGCGCTGGGTCCGTTGCGCGTTCTGGAATCCGTTCGGCGGCTGGGCATGGCCAAGGACGTGCGATTTTATCAGGCGTCGACCTCCGAGATGTTTGGCTCGGCGCCAGGGCCCCAACATGAGAAAACGCCCTTCCAGCCGCGCAGCCCCTATGCAATCGCCAAGGTCTATGCGTATTGGACCACGGTCCACTACCGCGAGGCCCATGGGGTGCATGCCTCGAATGGCATTTTATTCAATCACGAGGGGCCCACGCGCGGCGAGGCATTCGTCACGCGCAAGATCACGAGGGCCGTCGCCGCGATCGAAGCCGGGCAGCAAGAAAAACTGTTTCTCGGCAATCTCGATGCCCTCCGCGACTGGGGACATGCCCGCGACTATGTCGAGGGCATGTGGCGCATGCTCCAGCAGACCGAGCCCGACGATTATGTGCTCGCGACCGGCGAGTTGCGCACCGTGCGGGAATTCGTCGATGCGGCGTTTCGCGAAATTGGCGTCGAGATCGCTTGGCGCGGGACGGGCATCGATTCCCGCGGCGTCGATCGCCGCACGGGCCGATTGCTGGTCGAGGTCGACCCGCGTTTTTTTCGCCCGCTCGACGTGAACATGCTCCGCGGCGATGCGCGAAGGCGCTGGAGCGTCTCGGCTGGCGTCCGACGGCGGATTTCGCGTCGCTGGTATCCGAAATGGTCGCCGCCGACCGCCGCCGCCTGGCGAACTAAGGTCGCGCTCGCCCGTTGGTCGAAATTGGTTCGACGCTCTACAATAGGGGAGAGTTCCAAAACCGAATCCTCCCGACCGCATCGCGGCAAACCACGGACGGCGCCATGTCCCACGATTCCTCGGCTCGACGACCCGACGGCGAACATGTCGAAGAAGTGCAAATCGCCGGGCACATTATCGATAGCCTGATCCTGCCCAAGGTTCTCGATCTGATCACCGCGGCCGGGGGCTCGTTTCGCATCAAGCAAATCACGATCGGCCAGGGGCGCCACGATCCGAGCTTTGCCCTCCTGGAAGTGGCGCCGGCGACGCCGCGCGTCTCGGCGAGATTCTGGCCCAGATCGCCGACCACGGCGCCGTGCCCACCGCCTTGCAAGACTGCCTGCTGGTGACCGGCGACATGGATGGCGCCTTTCCCGAAGGTTTTTATAGCTCCACGAATCAGCGCACCGAAATTCGCCTGGCCGGCAAATGGATCGAAGTGGCCGATCAGGAAATGGACTGCGGCGTCGTGGTCGATGAAACCGAGCGCACGGCGCGATGCTTACCGATGACCGAGGCACGAACCGGTCAGCGCTGGGTCGTGGGCCATGCCGGGGTGCGCGTGTTTCCCCATGAACGCTCCACCGATCGGCAGACCTTCGAATTCATGAACAGTCCGGTCTCGACCGAAAAGCCCAAGGGCGTGGCGATTCGGCAAGTCGCCAAGCTGCTGTATCAAACTCGCGCCGCCGGCGGAAAGACTCTGCTCGTCGGCGGTCCCGCGATCGTGCATACCGGCAGCGCGCCGCACCTGAGCAAATTGATTCGCGAGGGATACATCAATCTGCTTTTCGCCGGCAACGCCTTGGCCACGCACGATATCGAGCAAGCCCTGTTCGGCACCAGCCTCGGTGTGCATATGGATCAGGGCGATCCGGTCGAGGCTGGCCACGAGCACCATCTGCGGGCCATCAACCGCATCCGTCGCTCGGGCGGTATTCGCCGGGCGGTGGAGCAAGGCGTGCTGAAAAGCGGCATCATGTATGAGTGCGTCAAGCACAATGTCGATTTTCTGCTTGCCGGCAGCATTCGCGACGATGGTCCGCTGCCCGAAGTAATCACGGATTCGCTTGCCGCGCAAAACGCGATGCGCGAAAAGATTCGCGGGGTGTCGTTTTGCCTCATGGTCGCCACCACGCTGCATTCGATCGCGGTGGGCAATCTCTTGCCGGCCTGGGTCAAGGTGGTGTGTGTCGATATCAATCCGTCGACGGTGATCAAGTTGGCCGACCGCGGCTCGTTTCAGACCGTGGGCCTCGTGACCGACGCCGAGCCGTTTCTGCGATCGCTGGCCCAGGACCTCGACTCGCTCGAAGCCGCGGCCCAGCAGTAGAATTTCAACGAAGCCCCCCGCTTCGGTCGACCGAGGATGTTTGCCCGCGAACGAGAGTCAAGGACTAGCGCATGCCGGTTCCGCAGCCGCATATTTTGATGTGCCCGCCCGACTACTACGGCATCGAATACGAAATCAATGCTTGGATGAGCCGCGATCGACCGGCCGATCACGCGCTCGCCGCGCGGCAGTGGCAAAATTTGAAGCTCACCTTGGAAGAAGCCGGCGTCGAGTGCTCGCTCCTTCCGCCGATGCCGGGCCTGCCCGACTTGGTGTTCACGGCCAATGCGGCCCTCATCTTTCGCGATGTGGCGGTGCTGGCCCGATTCCGGCATTTCGAGCGCCAGGGCGAAGAGCCCCACGACGAAACATGGCTCGCGGCGCATGGTTTTCATGTCGTGCATCTGCCCGAGGGGCATTTTTTCGAGGGAGCGGGCGACGCGCTCTTCCTGGGCGACACGCTCATTGCCGGCTATCGGCTCCGCAGCGACGCGCGGGGCCATCAGCAGATCGGCTCGATGCTCAAGACACGCGTGATTCCGCTCGAACTGGTCGATCCTTACTACTACCACCTTGATACATGCTTCTGCCCGCTGGCGCCCGGCGCCGCGATCTATTTTCCCGGGGCGTTCGACGCTTACGGGCATCGCGTGCTCGAAGAATTGGTCGAAACCTTGATTCCGGTCGAAGAGGACGAGAGCCGGCGGTTTGCTTGCAACGCCGTCGTCGTGGGCCGCGCCGTGGTGACGAACACCGGCTGCCCCAAGCTGCACGCCGACCTCGCGAAGCTCGGCTTCACGCCGCGAGAAACACCGCTCGATGAGTTCGTCAAAGCCGGCGGCAGCGCCAAGTGCCTGACCCTGCGGCTCGATGGCGAAGAAGCGGCATTCTGGCGCGGCCACGACTAATCGCCGCGCGGCGCCATGCCAGCAATATGGGCAATCCCCCGGGCGCCACCGCCTACGCGCATGGCGCAGGCGCGCAGGCATCGCGATTCGATCCGCCTTGCCAAAATCGCGCATGTTTTCTACGATCCGCCGCCGTTCGGGCCTCCCATCACCGGCTCGACAGGGGTAAATGTCTTATCTCGAGGGATGTGCGAACCGATTTCGCTCCCGGCATTGCGTTGCTTTCGTGAATCGGGCGAGTCGCCCGGGAACTTCGGCAACATCGTCGCGTTTCCGCGTGTTTTAGAGAAAACTCCGGTTCGGACCGCACATGCGGCCGGCTCCGCGCATGTCTCGATGGATTCACAACGCCGCGTGGTCGCTGTCGTGGCTCGCCGCCGCCGCGGGTTGCGCGGCGATGTCGAAACAACGCGCCGCCGACACGAGCGCCGCGGCCAAGCAACCGCACTCGGCCGCGGCCAGCGCGGGAACAATCGCCGCGACGACCCTCGCGGCGCCAGCCTCCGACAGCAGCGCTTCCACGAATGCGGTCGCCGCCCCCGCCGTGGGTTCGTCCGGCGGCGGCGCCTCCCGCTTCCAATAGCGCGGCGAGTAACACGGCCGGAACCTCGATAGGCCCGGCCGCCGGCGCGGGAGGGCCGCCTCAAGCGCTGGCGACCGACGCGGCGGAGACCGGCTCGAAAGATTCGCCGCCACCCGCCCGCGCCTCGCATCGCCCCGATCCGGCCGCGCTGCTCGAAGTGATCGCCGAATTGCAAGCCGCCGGCGCGCTCGACCCGGCCACGCAACGTCGGTTGGTCGATGATCTGAAACAGACCGATCCGAGCTTGTGGCCCTCGCTGCTCGAATATTTCAAGAGCTCGGTCACGAGGCAAATGGCCGAACGCGCCGCGGCCGAAGCCGCGCCGCGTGGCGACGACGACACTTCCCCCAAGCGCCCGCCCTCGCCGCGGAGCGCCGTCGCCGCGAAAGCGAAGCCCTCGGCCGCCTCGGACGCCGAATCGCAAGCCACGGCCGCCGCGGACGCGCCGGATCAAACCGCCGATGAGCCCGCGGCCCCAAGCGCCGCCGCGTCAAAGACCGAAGTCGCCGCCGCCGAGAGCGAGGAGTCTTCGCCAGAGACGCCGGCGCCGCGCGGCAAAGCGGCGGCGCGCTCGCCAAGAAGAAACACAACGGGCATCCGGCCAAGAGCGACTCCGATGTGCGCGTCGTGGCGATCGACTCCGACGAAAAACCGGCCGATTCGGAAAGCGGCTCGAACGCCCGCCGCGCGCGTTTCGAAATCCTCGGCGGCGGGCAAGCAAAACACCGGCGCGGAAGACGTCGCCGAAGCCGACTCGCCCGAGGCGGAATCCGATGCTCCGAGCGGCGACGCGGCCGGCAAGGATCGCGATTGGCGCCCGACGCTCACGACCGCCATCCATCGCCTCGAAGAAGCCAACCGCGAGCCGCCCGAATCGCAGGCCGACGTCGGCCGGCATGCGGCGCTGCGAATGCTGTATCTGCTCGCGGCCCGCAAAGACGACGCGCTCAAGCCGATCGCCGGCATTTCCCCCAGCCAGCAAGACTTCTGGTCGCAGGAGGTCTATGGACTGGCGACATATCTCGACACCGAGCGCAATCCGGAAACCAGTCGCCGGGCCGCCGAAGCGCTCGAGCGGTTGCGCGAGGCGTCGGCCCGACTTAGCGAGCAAGCCACGCTCACGGTCAAGAGCTTGGCGTTTTGCACCGAAGTGACCAGCTTCGGTGTTTATAAGCCGTTTGAGAAGCTCGAATTCAAGGCCGGCCAGGAAGTGCTGCTCTATGCCGAGGTCGACAACTTCAAAAGCGTGCGCGGCGAAAAGGGCTATCGCACGGCGCTCCGCAGCAGTTATCAAGTGCTCGATCCGCGCGGTCGCGGGTCGACTCGCAAGAGTTCGACGTGACCGAGGAGTATTGCCAGAATCAGCGCCGCGATTTCTTCATGCGCTATCATGTGTGGCTGCCCAAGCGCATCTACTCGGGCCGTTACACATTGCAACTGACGATCGAAGACACGCTGAGCCAGAAGATCGGTCAGTCGTCGCTCGAATTCACGATCAAGGAGTAGCGCTATTCGCCAGCGCCGCGAAGCAACGCGAGCACTTGGGCATGCACGAGACCATTGGTGGCGACGCCCTCGCCGCCGTGAATCGTTTCGCGGCCTTGCCAGTCGGTGAACTTGCCGCCGGCGGCGGTGAGAATCGGCTGCAGCGCGGCGGCATCCCACACGCTCATAATCGGATCGACCATTACTTCGGCCCGTCCCGTGGCCACGAGCGCGTAGCCATAGCAATCGCCCCAAGTGCGGGCGATGCGAGTCGCGGATTCGAGCCGGGCGTAGGCCGCGGCGCTGCCCCGTTTGGCGAAGGTGGCGATCTCGCTGGTGCAAAAAGCGCTTTGCGCTAGCTCGCTCCGCGTCGACACCCTGGCGGGGCGTGGCGATTGACCCGCGCACTCATGCCAGGCGCCTTGGCCCAGAGAACCCCAAACGGTTTCCGACAAGGCCGGCAGATGAATGACGCCGAGCACGCTCTGACCTTTGTGTTCGAGGCCGATCAGGGTTCCATATAATGGCACGCCGGTGACGAATGACTTGGTGCCATCGATCGGATCGACGATCCAGCGAAACCCGCTTGTGCCGGTCTGCTCGGGAAACTCCTCGCCCAGCACGCCGTCGCCCGGAAAGCGGGCCAGCAGCTCGGCGCGAAGCAGTTGCTCGGCCCGGCGGTCGGCGATCGTGACCGGCGTGGCGTCGTGCTTCTGTTCGACGGCGTAGTTACCCTGGTTGAAGTATTCGAGGGTGAGCGCCTGCCCGGCGGGCGCTCGCCAATGCCACATCCAACCGATCCGCAAGCTCGCTGAGACTCATGGCGATAGGCTACCGCGAGTCGCGCCCGCTGCCAAGGGTCGCTCGCGCGGCGTGGCTCGACCGGCTCGAGCGTCAACCGTCGACCGGCGCGCCATGGTCGGCGGCGAGCGGGCGATCGACCTGCATCAGGTCCGAGAGCTTGAGCGATTCGAGATAGCGGCGCGTCGTATCGGTGATCTCTTGCAACGCCTCGCGCAAGCGGAACTCGCAAGCGAGCGATTGCTTCTCGCCGGTTTGCAGCTCGGGCTGGAGCGGGCCATCGATCGCCTCGATCAGATCGAGCAGCGAAATCCGTTCCGGCGGCCGCTCGAGCGAGTAGCCGCCCTCGACGCCCCGCGTGGAATGCAAAATGCCATGCGTCACCAGATGCCGCAGAATCTGCAACAGAAAGCGTTCGGGCATGTGGCCATCGGCGGCAAGCTGACTGCATGGAACCGGCGACGACGCATTGGACTCGGCCAACTGCAGTGTCGCTTGCACAGCATATGCCACGGTGCGAGAGAGTTTCATCGCCTTGCTTTTCCGGGGGGAGAGAGGTCAAAGCGCGATCGTTTTGCGATCGGTTTGGGGCGCGATACGAGCGGGGGGAGACAAGCGATAGACGTGGTATCGCCTTTATGTTCTCCCGCCGTGCAAGAGAAATCAATCCGCTCGCGCGGAAAAAGAAAAGAAATCGCAATTCCTTAGCGCGCGAATAATTATTGCGCCCTCAAGGCAATAGGCGATCCATCGTCGCGTCGAGATCGAGCGCTTCACGGCCGCCGATGAGCGCGAAGAGGGCCCGAATTTCCTGGAGCCCCCGTTGAAAGCCGGCCGCAGGTTCCGCGTCGCTCGCCGCGGCGATCAGGTAGGAGTGCGGCCCGCGGCGCGAGATCGTCGCGCCGGCGAAAGGCTGCCGTTCGATGGGGCCGGAAGCCCATTCGGCTGACGCCGTCGTTGATCGGCTCGCATCGATAATCACCTGGACGGACACGCGCAGCTTCGGCCTCCACGCCAGCGGCCGATGCGAACAACTCGAAACGGGCGCCGCGGATGATTCGCCGTCCGGGTCGTGGGTCGAATCGTCATCGATCGAGTGCTCGCTATCGGAAGCGTCCGGTTCCGGTGAGTCGACTTCGTGCTCAAGATTCGCGGGCCCTTCGGCCGCGAGTGGAACGATTCGCGTCAATCGGGGTGGCGCCGTGGCGATGTCGATCAGCAGGTCCGACTCCGCAAGCGGCGCGAGATAGGCGGTTCGCCATGTTTCGGCCGTGATCGCGTCGCCTGGATTCGGCGGTCGCCAACGAGCGTCTTGCGCATGCAACGCCGCCAAGCCGAGCTTCGAACACAAAGCGCCAAACGGTTGGCCGAGTCGGTCGCGGTCCTCGGGCAGCGAGGCGGAGTCGTCGGCAACGGTGAAAAGTCGCGTATCGTATCCGAGATACCGACCATATAAAGCCGCCTCGAGCGCCAAGGGCCCGATGCCCAGAATGGCGATCGTGGCCGGCGTGTCGACGGCTGCCGCGGTGTGCCAGAGCAACGGAGTTTGCCTTCCTCGTAAAGCGAATGTTTCCATCAAGTGCCGGCTTGCCCGGCCGGTCGCGCGGGGTCGAAAGCGGCGATGTCGAACGGCGCCGCTTGGCCCGCGAGCAAGCGGGCCAAAATCACGGCCGAGCCGGGCGACCATTGCAAGCCGTGCCGAAAGTGGCCGGCCGAGATGAACATGTTGTCCCAGCCGGGAATGCGTCCCAAAAACGGCAGATCGTCGCCCGAGGCGGGCCGCAGCCCGGCCCACGAGCGCTCGATCGTCGACTCGCCCAACTCCGGCGCAAGCGATCGGGCAAATGCGAAGAGGTCCTGACGCACGTCGGCGGTCGGCTCGCTATCGAACCCCACATCTTCTTCCGTCGATCCCACGAGCACCCGGCCGTCGTCGCGCGGCACAAGGTATCGCTTGCCCTCGTTCACGACACGGCGGATCGGCGACGCGCCGCATTGCAAGAGCACGATCTGACCGCGGATCGGTTTGATCGCGGGGGCGAATCCCAGCCGCTGGGCCACGACTCCGCTCCAACTGCCGGCCGCCAGACAAAACCGGTCGGCCGTGAATCGTCCGCCGGGAGTGACAACCGCGGTAATGCGATCGCCGGCCCGCTCGAAATCGACCGCCGGCCGGCGCGGCTCGATTGCGACGCCCCGCGCCCGGCAAGCGGCGACGAGCGCTTTCAAATGCCGCGGATTCCGCACCTGGGCTTCCTCGGGCAATAAAAAGGTCGCCAACGACGGCGGCGCCAGCGCAAGGCCGGCTCGGCCTCGGCCAGCATTTCGGGTCCCGCCTCGATTACTTCGGCCCCGCCGGTGCGCAACGGCGGGCCTCGCGCGAGAGCGAATCGAGCGACTCCGGGTCGCGGGCCAGATACACGCCGCCCGACGGGTAGAAGCCGTTGTCGATGCCGGTCGCCTCGCGCAGGTCGGCGCGACCATTCGGCGTGGAGCCGGTTGCTAAGGGTCGTGAGCCGATCGGTGGGCTCGGTCGATAGCGGCAGGCCGGGGGCGAGAATGCCCGCGCCGGCCCAAGACGATTGTTTGCCCGGCTCGTCGGCGTCGAGCACTCGCACGAGGGCGCCCTCGCCAGCAAGCACATAGGCCAACGACAGCCCAATCGCTCCGGCGCCTACGATCAGGCAATCGTCCATGCGACACTACCCTCTCGCTCGAGATTGCGGCCGATGAAATGCCGCGAGTTATGTGGAAGCGGTGTTCGCGAATCGCAGCCACGCCGAGATTCGGGAAGCGCGACTCATTTTCCCAAGCGAGCCGGCCGCGCGACGATCTTGTTGACGCTATCGTGCCCAGCCTCGGGCGTCAATCGCCGCCGAGCTGGTCGGGGAGAACGCCTCCGCGCGCGGCTCGACGGGCGTCGCGATTCGATTTTTCGGGCTGCCGACCCGGGGACGCGCCATTGCAAATGCCGCGGCGTCGGGAGGATAATTGGAAGCGAGGAAGGCGCCGCCGATTTTTCGGGACGCTGGCGTTTTTTGGTAAATCATGGTATTGTCCTTGATGTAAAGATACCGAGAAAATTGCTGGCCTATTGGAACTTACCGCGACGACCCGTCGGCGAGCTTCGCGACGCGAGTGGCGTGGAGACCGAAGTTGGATGGAAGCCCCGTGAGCGAGGGTTTGGTGCCAATCGTGCATCGCGATGCCGTACTAGCGCCGTATGCAATCCCATCTCGAACCATTGCGTGAGAGTTATCCGCCGGCACGATTCACGCCGGAAGCGCGCGGGAAAATGATTTTCCCGCGAACGAGCCTGACGGACGCCGACCGATTCGGCTGAACACCATGGCGACAATCACCGTCGAAAAATTTCTCGAAGTGGTGCGGCTCAGCAACTTGGTCGCTCCCGAAGCGATTGAGCGCGCAGGCGGAAATTCGTAAAGCCGCCACTCCCGAACAACTCGAGTCGGCCGAACATTTCGCGGCGCGGCTCAGCGAAATGGGATTGCTCACTCGCTGGCAGTGCGACAAGCTCTTGCTCGGCAGGCACAAGGGATTTTTTCTCGGCAAATATCGATTGCTCGGCCATCTCGGCACCGGCGGCATGAGCCGCGTGTTTTTGGCCGAACACGTGACGATGAAACGCCGCGTGGCGATCAAGGTATTGCCTTCCGAGCGGGTAAACGATTCCTCGTATCTCGCGCGTTTCAAGCTCGAAGCCCAGGCCGCCGCCGCGCTCGATCATGCGAATATCGTGCGGGCATTCGACATCGACAACGAAGGCAATAACCATTACATCGTGATGGAATATGTCGAAGGGCGCGATTTGCAGCAGCTCGTCAAGAGTGGCGCCGCGCTCACGGCGGTCGACGCGGCCAACTATGTGATGCAAGCCGCCAATGGCCTCGCGCATGCCCATGCCAAGGGCTTCGTGCATCGCGATATCAAGCCCGCGAATCTGCTCGTCGATCCGCAGGGCGTCGTCAAGGTGCTCGACATGGGCTTGGCCAAATTCTCCGACGAGAACATGGCTTCGCTCACGATCGCCCACGACGAAAATGTGTTGGGCACCGGCGACTACCTGCCGCCCGAACAAGCGCTCAATAGCCATGGCGTGGACCATCGGGCCGACATTTACAGCCTCGGCTGCACGCTCTATTTCCTGCTCACCGGGCAACCGCCGTTTCCCGATGGCTCACTGACCCAACGGCTGATGATGCATCAGACCAAGATGCCGCCGAGCATTTACAACTTCAATCCGAAGGCGCCGGCCCCGATCGTCGACCTGTGCATGAAGATGATCGCCAAGAAGCCGGGCGATCGGCCCCAGACGGCGCAAGAAGTCGCCAACGTGCTCCAAGCTTGGCTGGCCAGAAATGGCGCCGCGTCGGCGCGTGCTCGCCAGCCGGGTTCGGGAGCGCAAATGGCGGTGGCCACCGCGCGTCGCGTGGGCGGCGGCGATTCGGGCAAGGGCGGTTCCGGCTCGGGGAGCTCGTCGGGAAGTGCGTCGGGAAGGCGCGATGGGGGCCAAGACAAGGATTCCTCGATGGGCGACACGATCGCCGACACGAATCAAAACACATTCAAAGGCCGCGGCAAGCCCCGCCCGTCGGGCGATTCGTCTAAAGGTCGCGGCGCCGGATTGCCCACGGCCAAGCAAATCGGCGAAGGCGCCGAAGACGACGCGGCCGGCGGCGTGTTGGATTTCATCAATCAGGCCACCACCCGCCCCTCGCACGGCGCGGCAAGCGGCGGCGCCGGTCGCCGTGGCAAGGAAGCGAAAGAAGTCGCGGGAGAAGGCTCGTCGCCCGCGGCGGCCGATTCGCGGGTATCGAAATCCAGCCGTTCCGTTCCGGCGGGGCGTCGCGCCGAATCCGGCGGCTCGAAAGGCGATTCCACGAAGAGCGCGAAGGGCAGCGCCGGCGCGGGCCGCGGAGCAAAGCCCGCCTCCGGCGGAGCGACGAGTCGCGTCCAGCGCCGCGGAAGCTCCGCTCCTTTGCCGACCTGGCTCTGGGGAGTGGTGGGCGTGGCGCTCGTGGCTTGCTTTGTCATGGTCGGCATTGCGATCTATTGGATTCAAACCACGCCCCCGCCCGCTCAGGCGCCGAGTCCCAAGAGCAAGACCGCGCAAGCAGCCAAAGATGGCGCCAAGGCCGACGCTAGCGCGAAGGCTGATGGCGCTTCGAAACCCGACGGCGCTGGCAAGCCCGACGGCGCTGGCAAGCCCGACGGCGCTGGCAAGCCCGAAGCGATTTCAAATCCCGCCGCCAAGCCAAACGCGCCCGACGCGAAGGCGTCGCCTTGACGCTCGCGCCGCGCCATCCGCGCCGTGAACCCAGGGGATCATGCGCTTCTTCAATGCGCGCCGAAGCCTCCGGGGAGCGAAATTTAGCGTCACATGCGGGCGCCCCGTCAACCCCCAGTTTTATGCAATTTCTCGGCCGTGGCGATTGTCGTAAGTCGTTGCCTGAATGCGACTTGCAATAATTCCTTGAATTCGCCCCTCGCTACTGCGTACGATGGATGAGAGATGCGACCGGTCTCGAGACCGTGGCCGGCGCCAGTGTCCCCTCCTGATTCTTACGCAGCCTGCGTCTTGTGCGAGCCCCGAGGCGGTTAGCCTCTCCCCAGTGGCTTCGCGAGACATCAATGGAATGATCTGTGCTGCCAATGAGCCTTGCTCAGAGGTCCATGGATTATGCAACGTCGGCACGAACTCAATTTCGTCGGGCGATTTCCCCAAGCCCAACATTCTTCACGCATTGCCAAACCGGCGCGGCGGCGAAGCTTATTTGTAACCGCGCGTGCTCGCGGGCTCGATCGCGCCCCCAAACTGCCCTTTGTTCCGCCCGAAGACTGGCATGAACCGGCCGAAGCGCACGACGGCTACCGCACGATCGTTCAGTCGCCGGGCGCCGGCTACCGCCATGTGCTCACGCCCGATGATGTACGGGCGCGGCTGGCCGAACTTCCGCCGGCTTTTTGCCGCGATTTGCAAATCGTGCAGTTCAGCCGCATGACGCGGAAGAAGCACCGGTTTCCCTGCTACGGCATGCAGTGGGGCACGGCCCTGTACCTGTATCCGATCGAAGAAAACCTGATCAAGCGCTACGACCGCGCCCCGACGCCCAGCCAGCAGACCGAAGCCCGCATGTATGGCGGACGCTGGGAGCAAGCGCCGGGCGGCTGGCGACTGGTCTGGACCGAAGCGGCCATTCGCGATTTCTACCTGAACAATATTCTGATCCATGAGCTCGGCCACTTGGTCGACACGCGCAACGATGGTTATCGCGACCGCGAGCGTTTCGCCGAGTGGTTCGCGATTCAATACGGTTATAAAAAGAGCCGCCGGCTCGAGCCGGTCCGGGTGGTCGAGCGCCGCCGCCACGACAAACGCGGCCAGCGGCTCGCCTGACCGCCGGGCGCCGCCGGGCCGCGGGGGGAGCATTTTCCGCCAATTTTAGTCCCGACCGGCCCATGGCGCGAATAAATTTGGGTATAATCCGCGAATCGTTTTGATGCGTTCTTGGCGCCGCTCGTGCGCCGCGTTTCTTGTCTCGGAACCGTTCAAGGCAAAAACCCATGACCAAGCGGACAATCGAGCCGGCGGCGGCCCGACTATCGGGCGCTCTTTTGCGACGTGTTTTAGGCAGCTTGCTGGCGATCGCCTTGGCCCTGGCGGTGTTTTCGGCCGGCCCGGCCCATGCGGCGCCCACGAGTCAGCAGCGCACCAAGGCCCGAGTCGCCGAAAGCGCGTTGAAACGAGCGCAAGGTCTGAACAAGTCGAAAAAGTACAAGGAATCGGCCGCGGCGCTCAAGCAGGCCCAGTCGGCGATCACCGAATTGGGCTCCGATCCCGAGGGGGCGAAGCTCGTGGCCGGGCTGTATCCGCAGTTGGAAATGCTGCATGGCGACCTTGAGCTCCAGGGCGTGAAGCTCGATGCCCTGCCGCCGGCGCCGGCCATGGCCGCTGACTCAGGCCCCGCGACCGGGGGCAAAACCGCCGGCGGTGTCTCCGGCGGCGTGAGCTTTTCAAAGCAAGTGGCGCCGATGCTCGTGGAGAAATGCGGCAATTGCCATGTCCGCGGCAGCAAGGGCGAATTTAATTTCGTCAGCTTTACCGCGCTGATGAAAGGCTCGAAAGACGGCATCGTGATTTCGCCCAAAAGCAGCGACGGCAGTCGAATCGTGGAAGTGATTCGCTCGGGCGATATGCCGCGCGGCGGCGGTAAGGTGTCGCCCGAACAGCTCGCGATGCTCTCGAAATGGATCGACGAAGGCGCCAAGTTCGACGGTTCGAATCCCGACGCGAACATCGCCGACCCGAACTTGATTGCCGCCCAGCGCGACGGCATGTCAATGGACAAGGTGCAAGTGGCGATGGCCACCGGCAAGGAAACGGTCTCGTTTGCCCTCGATATCGCGCCCGTGTTGGTCTCGCAGTGCTATGGCTGCCATGGCGAAGGCCGCCAGCCGCGTGCCCGCTATGACATGGACACGTTCAAGGGAGTGCTCAAGGGCGGCGAAAGCGGCGAGGCGGTCTCGGCCGGCAAGCCGGATCAGAGCCTGATGATCGCGAAAATCCGGGGCACCGCCAAGGACGGAGTGCGGATGCCGAAAGACGCTCCGCCGCTCTCGCCCGATGTGATCGCGAAATTCGAAAAATGGGTGGCCGAAGGCGCGAGGTTCGATGGCTACGATGTCGCCTCGCCGGTGGGCGAGGTGGCCGCCATCGCTCATGCCGAGCACATTACGCCGGAACAGCTCGCCAAGGAGCGAAGCGATCTCGGCGCGCATAATTGGAAGCTCGTGCTGCCCGATGGCGGCGACGATCGCTTTGAGTCCGACAATTTCATCGTCTTCGGCAACACGGGCAAGGAGAGCCTGCAAGAAACGGCCCGTATCGCCGAGGAGCAGGGCGCCAAATTGCAGAAGATGATGAAGCTGCCCACCGGCCCGCTGATTAAGGGCCGCACCACGATCTTCGTCTTCGACAAGAAGTATGACTACGGCGAAGTGGGGCGCATGCTCGAAGGCCGCGAGCTGCCGCCCGAATTGCGAGCGCATTGGCGGTATACGACGGTCGACGCCTATATCTGCGCCGTGCCGCCCAAGAACAAGGAATATTCGTATTCGGCCCTGATCGGTCAACAGCTTGCAGGAATCATGGTGGCCAACCAGGGGCACATGCCGCGCTGGTTCGCCGAAGGTTCGGCCCGCAATCTCGCCGCCCGGCTCGACCCGAAAGACACGCGCTATAAGCAGTGGGAGGATATCGCCCGCGAGGCGGTCGCCTCGGGCGTCAAGCCCGAGGGTTTTCTCACGGGCTCGGGGCCCGACAACGACGCGATAGCTTATATGTTCGTCAAGCAATTGCTGTCCGACGCCGGCCGCTATCAGAAGCTGATGACTGCGCTGAAAGCGAAAACCCCATTCGAGGCCGCCTTCACGCAGGCCTACGGAATGCCCCCGGCCCAAGCCGTGGCGAAGTGGTCTGGAAAATAAACCGAGCCCGCGTAACCCGAGCCCGCGTAACCCGAGCACGCGTCAAGCGAGGGCGGCTGCTTTCAGTGCCGCCCGCGATGCAAAAGCGGCCGCAGAAATCGGCCGGTCGCGTTGTCGTCGAGCGCGGCGATCGTTTCGGGCGGCCCGCTGGCGAGCAAATAGCCTCCGGCGGCCCCGCCTTCAGGCCCAAAGTCGAGCAGCCAGTCGGCGCTTTTGATCACATCCAGGTGATGTTCGATCACTAGCACCGTGTTGCCTTGATCGACCAGCCGGTTGAGCACCGCGAGCAGGCGTCGCACATCGTCGGAGTGCAGCCCGGTCGTCGGCTCGTCGAGCACATAGAGCGTCTTGCCGGTTTCGAGCCGGGCCAGTTCCGTGCCCAGCTTGATGCGTTGCGCTTCGCCGCCCGAGAGCGTGGTCGATGATTGGCCGAGCGTGAGATAGCCCACGCCGACTTGCCGCAGGCTTTCGAGCACCCGGGCAATGGCCGGAAACACGGCGAAGAATTCGGCCGCTTCGTCGACGCGCATCGCGAGCGCCTCGGCGATGTTTTTCCCCCGATAGCGGGCCACGAGCGTTTGCCGGTTGAATCGAGCGCCGTGGCACACCGGGCAGGGCACGACCAAGTCGGGCAAGAAGTTCATCTCGATTCTTCGCACGCCTTGCCCCTGACACTCCTCGCAGCGGCCGCCTTTGACATTGAAGCTGAACCGGCCCGCGCGAAAACCCATCTGCCTGGCCTCGCGCGTGTCGGCGAATACCTTGCGAATCTCATCGAACATGCCGGTGTATGTGGCCGGATTGCTCCGCGGCGTGCGGCCGATGGGCGATTGATCGATCGCGATCAGTTTGTCGATCGCTTCGACGCCCCGCAGTGCGCGATAGGGCGCCGGTTTCGGAGCCGCGCGGCCCAAATGCCGCAGCACGACCCGCGAAAGTGTTTCGTTCACGAGCGTGCTCTTGCCCGAGCCGCTTACTCCGGTCACGCACACGAAGGCCGAAAGCGGAATCCGGGCATCGACATTTTTTAGGTTGTTGCCCGAGGCGCCTTCGACCACGAGCGCGGCCGCGAGATCCACGGTGCGCCGCTTTTCGGGCACGGCGATCTCCAGCCGCCCTTGAAGATAGCCGCCGGTGAGCGAGACTGGGTTCTCGGCCACGGCTTGGGGCGGGCCTTGGGCCACGATCGCGCCGCCCTCGAGCCCGGCGCCGGGGCCCATGTCGATCAGCCAATCGCTGGCGCGCATCATCGCTTCGTCGTGTTCGACCACGAGCACCGTGTTGCCCTCGGCCTGGAGTGCGCGGAGCGATTCGATCAGCCGCTGATTGTCGCGCGGATGCAGTCCGATCGAGGGCTCGTCGAGCACATAGCACACGCCCACGAGGCCCGAACCGATGCCGGTGGCGAGTCGCACTCGCTGCAATTCTCCGCCGCTGAGCGTGTCGGCGGCGCGATCGAGCGTGAGATAATCCACGCCGACGCGATCGAGAAAATCGAGCCGCCGCGTGATTTCCAGAAGCGGCGCGTGGCCGATGGCCAAGTCGTGTTCGTCGAGCGCGAGCGAAGCGAAAAATTCGCGCGCCTGCGCACGCTCAGCGCCGAGATCTCGTGAATCGCCCGGCCATGAAAACGGCACGCGCGGGCCTCGGGCCGCAACCGCGCCCCGCCGCAGGCCGGACACGCGACCGCCCCGCGAAATGTTCCCAGTCCTTCGCGCTCCGCCGGATCCGTGGCGGTCACATAGTCTTGTTCGAGCAGCGTGAGCAAGCCGGGCGTGTCGCGAGTTCCCTGGAGCACGGCCGCGCGGGCGGCGGGGCCATAGTCCCGCCACGCTGTTTTCGGCGCCATGCCGCTGGCGGCCAAGAGCGCGGCGAGCGCCACGGCGCGGCGTTTTTTTGCGCCGCGTTCGTGGTCGCGATCTTCAGCCGGCCGTGCCAGGGGCCGATCGCCTTGGCCAGCGGAAGCCGTTCGTCGACGAAGATCAACTCCGGGTCGAACATGGTTTTGACACCCAAGCCCTCGCATTCGGGACACGCTCCATGAGGACTATTGAAGCTGAACGATCGTGGTTCGAGCTCCGGAAAACTGGCTTTGCACATGGGACACGCGTTGAGCGTGCTATAGAGCGATTCGGTCCAGTCGCTCGCGCCGGGCGCCAACTGCGCCACGACAATCGCCCCCTCGCCGAGCGAAAGCGCCGCCGACACCGACTCGGCCAACCGCGGCCGCACCCCTTCGCGCACCACGATTCGATCGACGATCGCCTCGATATCGTGATTCTTGCGCGGCGCCAGATCGGGAATCTGGTCGAGCTCGAATACCTCGCCATCGACGCGGGCCCGCACGAACCCCGCCTTGCGAATCGCGGCGATCGTGTCGCGATGCGCCCCTTTGCGCGAATGCGCCAACGGGGCCATGAGCATGACCTTGGTTCCAGCCGCGGCGGCGCTCAATCGGTCGACGATTTCTTCGGGCGACTGTTGCCGGATCGGCGCCGCGCAATGCGGGCAATGCGGCTCGGCCAGACGCGCCATGAGCAGCCGCAGATAATCGTAAACCTCGGTGAGCGTGGCCACCGTGCTCCGCGGGTTCTGACTGCCCGAGCGCTGGTCGATCGCGATCGTGGGCTGGAGGCCATCGATCGAATCGAGTTCGGGCCGCTCCATCTGATGCACGAATTGTCGCGCATAGACCGACAAGCTATCGATGTACTGCCGTTGCCCCTCGGCGCAAATCGTATCGAAGGCCAGGGAACTCTTTCCCGAGCCGCTCAGCCCCGTGACCACGGTGAGCCGATCCCAAGGAATATCGACATCCAGGTTCTTGAGATTGTGAAGCCGCGCCCCGCGAATGCGGATCGCGTCGCTTGCCCGAGCGTCGGACAAGCCAGGCGCCGTGGCGAGCGAGTCCCGCATTTGAATAAAGCTCCAAGCAAAAAGGTCGCCACGGGGGGAAACGATGGCCCGAGAGCGCCGCCCGGAAAACGAGGCATCGGCCCATGAATCCGCGGGACGGGCCATCGGGGCCCTAGCCGAGCGGCGTCGCCGAAGCGCGGGAATGTTGGATCACCGCGGGCGGTTCCCTTGCAGGATAACAGTCCGTTGAAAGATTCGACAGGCCGAGCCGCCGCGGCGCCAACAGGCTCATCGCCACCGGGCGGGTTTCGCGAAATCGTTGTTGCGTGGGCGCCCGCAAGAGCCGCGGGCGGCGCACTCCGGGAGTCTCGCTGGCCGCGGCTGGCCGCGTCGTGCGAATCAGCATAATTCGCCCAGATGGCGGGCAGCGCGCGCGCGAGCAGGGGAGATGTTTCGATCGGGCGTTTATTTTTTTGTTACCATTTAGGCTGTCTTGGGGCGACTTTGGTCGTGGCGCGCTCGTGGCGGCGAGCCAAGGCATGAAATTTGCCCCGGCGGCTGGGGTTGTCTTCACATCGCCCGGCGAGCGTCGCGTTTGCTCTGGGCGCCACCTTCGTTTTCGCGTGCATCGAGAGGGAAAAGCCGCATGGACACCAAAGCCAAAAAGGAGAAGAAGAAAAAACAGAAGGATCTGTCGAACCTGGAAACGCCGATCGTGGCCGAGCAGGAATACGCGCTCGTCAACGGCGACGCCATGGCCATTCATCACGGCGACCTGAAAGCCAAGACGCGCAAAATCAAGAACGATGTCTACGAGGCCGAGCTCGCCCGGCTGCAAATCGAGCTGGTCAAGATGCAGAACTGGATCAAGCACGAGAAACTGAAGGTGCTCGTGATCTTCGAAGGTCGCGACGCCGCCGGCAAGGGCGGTGTGATCAAACGCATCACGGAAAGCCTGAACCCCCGCATTTGTCGAGTCGTGGCCTTGGGCACGCCCACCGAGCGCGAAAAAACGCAGTGGTATTTCCAACGCTACGTGGCCCAACTGCCCGCCGGCGGCGAAATGGTGCTGCTCGATCGTAGTTGGTACAACCGCGCGGGCGTCGAACATGTGATGGGCTTCTGCACCGACGACGAATACAAGGAGTTTCTGCGAAGCTGTCCGGAGTTCGAGCAGATGCTCGTTCGCTCGGGGTTGCTCATCGTGAAATATTGGTTCTCCGTGAGCGACGATGAACAAGAGCGCCGCTTTCAGGGCCGGCTCCACGATCCGACGCGCAGTTGGAAGCTCAGCCCGATGGATGTCGAGTCGCGCTCGAAGTGGGTCGAGTATTCGAAGGCCAAGGATGTGATGTTCTCGCACACCGACCACAAGATGGCGCCGTGGCGGGTGGTGAAGGCCGACAACAAGAAGCTCGCCCGGCTCAACTGCATTCGTCACTTGCTGAGCTTGGTTCCCTACAAGGACCTCACGCCCGAAGTTCCGGCCGAATTGCCAGCCCGCCCGCATATGCCGTCGGACTACATGCGCCCGCCGCTCGAAGATCAAACCTTCGTGCCCGACTATTATTAAGCGCCTCTCCGACAACTCCCCCTCTCCCCGCATGGGAGAGGGGAGGGCGGGGGCTCGCCGAAGTTCTCGCGATAGGCTCGCGTGTTCGGCGGCTGGAAGCGAGCGATCGTCGGCCGATTGGTGGGTACCGGTCGGCGCTCGATGCGAGTACACTTAAGCCGCTTGGGCTCGCGGTCGCAATCCGTCGGGCGCGGAGTAAGGAGTCGTGGGAAGTCATGCGTAAATACATCATCATGGGCGTGCAAGGCTGCGGCAAGGGCACGCAGGCCAAGTCGCTCGCCAAGGATTTCGATCTCGTCCATATCTGCGTGGGCGATATCTTTCGTTGGCATATCCAAAGCCACACCAAGCTCGCCGCGCGCATCGCCCGGCTCACGGCGGCCGGCGAGTTGGTGGCCGATGATGTGGTCGAAGAAATCGTGCGCGAGCGGCTCGATCAACACGACTGGAACTTCGGTTTTATTCTCGACGGTTTTCCACGCAACCGTCGCCAGGCCGAGTTCTTTCTCGAAAGCTATGACATCGACGCCGTGATTCAGATCGACCTCGACGATTCACTCGTCGTGCAGCGGGTGCTGAACCGCCGACTATGCAGCCGGTGCGGGCTCGATTACAACCTGATTTTCCACAGGCCGGTGAATGCCGAGGTTTGCGATGTGTGCGGCGGCCAACTCGTGGCCCGCGCCGACGACAACGAAGACGCGCTCCGCTCGCGACTCTCGGATTATCACAACAAGACGGCGCCGATTCTCGAGCTCTTCAGCCGCAAGGAATTGATTGTGCGCGTCGATGGCTCGCGGCCGTCGGCCGAGGTATACGCCAAGATTCTCGAAAAGCTGCAACTGGTCGCCCCGGCGAAAAACACCAACGGCCAGCATCACGAGAATTCGACCGCCCACGCCGACCCCGTGGCCAAGGTCGAATAGCGCTCCGCGATCCGGCCCGCGGCCGGAGCACGGTCGGCGAACCCATCACGCCGCGCGGCGCAGGTCTCGCTTCGGGCGTTTGTCGTGCGGGGGTGTATCGCGCGAGTCGTGGGCGCCGATCTCCTCGGCCAGCAACGGATCGACTTCCCCGCGATTCCCGGCTTGAAAGGCATTCCATTCCCGCGAGATCAGGGTCGAGAACTCGGTCGAAAAGCGTTCGGCCCCGAACCGTTCGGCGTTTTTACGACAAGCCGCCGGCTCGTAGAGCTCTTGCTCGCGCTCGAAAGCGCGAATCGCTTGCACCACCGACGACGTGGTTTGGTGCGGAAAAAAGATGCCGGTCGGTCGGGCATGATCGTCTTTCGAGCGCACTGTCTCAGCGCCCCGCCGCGGCCGTAGGCAATCACCGGCGTGCCCGAAGCCTGGGCCTCGACGAGCACGATTCCGAAGTCTTCTTGCGAGGCAAAGAGAAACGCCTTGGCGCGTTCCAGATAATCGCGGAGCACGCGGCCATCTTGATATCCGAGCAGCCGCACATTGGGACCGGCCTGGGAGCGAAGCCGGGCAAACTCCGGCCCTTCGCCGATCACGACCAGGCGCTTGTCGGGCATTTGCGAGAAAGCTTGCACCAGGAGATCGACCCGCTTATAGGGCACGAGTCGCGAGGCAGTCAAATAAAAGTCGTCTTTCTCCTCGCGGAGGGTGAATCCATCAATATCGACCGGCGGATAAATCACCTCCGCCGGACGACGATAAGCCTTCCGCACCCGCCGGGCAATGAAATGACTGTTGGCCACGAACGCGTCGACGCCCGAAGCACTGCGCATATCCCAGAGACGCAACTTGTGCAGCATCCACCGCGCGAGCCAGCCGCGCGGGCCGTGGGCGAGCCCGGCGCCGCGCAGATATTCATGCTGCAAATCCCAGGCATAGCGCATCGGCGAATGCATATAGCAAACATGCAACTGGTCGGGTCCGGTGAGCACGCCTTTGGCCACGCAATGACTACTGCTGAGCACCAGGTCGTAGTCCGAAAGATCGAACTGCTCGACGGCCAGCGGCATCAGCGGCAGATAGCGGCCGTATTTCTTGCGCGAGCGGCGCGTTTTGCAAGAACGACGTCTTGGGTCGCTTGCCTTGCAGAAAGCCGCGCTCGGGGCCGGGGAGAAAATCGAAAAGACAGAACAGGTCGGCCCTCGGATACATGGCTAGCAGCCGTTCGACGACGCGCTCGGAGCCGGCATAGGTCACCAGCCAATCGTGGACGATCGCAACTCGCACAGGCTCGCTCCCCTTGGGTTTGATCGATCCGCCTATAAGAGAATCGAGGCGTTGCTTCCATGAACCACTCGCGAGTTTCGCCGCGCGCCGCGATGCGCCGCCGCGACCCCCCGGGGCTCGCCGCGCTCGAGACCAATTCCACCGCGACCGCTTGGCGGCGCGAGGCGATCATCCCGCGCGGCGAAAAGTAACAGAATCGGCCGTGGCATAGAAGCCCGAACTTCGGCGAACCGCGGCCCGTGTCATGGTGTCATGGTGTCATGGGGGACCAGTTCAGCTTTTGCGGGTTGGGGGGTGGATGTGGAAACGTCAATAGGAGAATTCGGGGTTTGTGTGGTAAGCTGGGCGAGGTGGATTTGATCGGTGAACGAAACTTGCTTAAGGAGCGCTAGGCATGGACGCCGCGATGCAGGCCCGCGAGGCCAGGAGGAAGGAACTTTTGCGGGAACTGGCCGAACTGGGAATCGAGGAGATGGTCGAGCAGGGGGCGTTCCTCGGCACGCCGCACTATAGCGTCATCGAGCGGTATGCTATCACGCTCGGCCGCGAGTTGAGCCGTGAAGCCCAAGAGCGAGCGATGCGTGAAGTCGCCGCGAGCTGCCCGACGGAAGCGAACTGCCCCACCTGCGGAGCGTCGTGCCGCGTGCAAACCGCAACGAGGCCGGTCACCAGCCTGGATGGCCGGGTCGAGGTGACCGAGACGACCGCTTACTGCGACCGCTGCCGGCGGTCTTTTTTTCCCTCAGCGGTTGACGTTGGGACTCGATAGCCGCGAGGTCACGCCCGAGTTGACGCGAGCCGTGGTCTGCCTAGCCGCGGAAGTCCGTTCGTTCAAGCGCAGGAAGTGATCACCGAGCAAGTGCTGGGACACAAAGTTCCCTGCAGCACGATTCGGCGTTTGGTGAAACAGGTGGGCCAGGAACTGGCCGACGGGAAGGCACTGCCGGCGCCCAGCGACAATAAAAAAGTCGTCAAGGAAGTCGTCGTGCCGGAAGCGGCGGTGGTCTCTTGCGACGGCGGCCGCATTCGCACGCGCGAGCCGGGCCGGGGACGCGGCGTCGTGCCGTCGGGCGAGAAAGGCTGGCGCGAAACGAAGAACGCTTCGTTCGAGCGAATGTCTCTCAACCCGCGGCATGTCGCGGACGAAGACGCTTGCCCCGAGTTGCCGACTTCCTTTCGCATCGCGAAAAAAGTGGCGAATATCGCGGAAAAAGCGGTTCCCCGCCTCGATTCGCCCGGCGAAGAATCCGCCGCCGAGAAACCCCGCCGCGTGAAGTACGAAGGCCCGCGGCGCGTGCTGCGCACGGCGCTGAGCAGTATGTCCTGCTCGGAGGATTTCGGCCCGCTGATGCGGCGCGAAGCCCAGCGGCGCCGGTTCTACGATTCCCCTTTACGGGTCTTCCTCGGTGATGGCCTGAACTGGAACTGGTCGATCTGGAAAAAACATTTTCCGACGTTCACGCCCGTCCTCGACTTCATTCATGCGATTCAATACGTTTACCGCGCGGCGCTGGCGCTGGCCGCCAACGATGCGGAGGGTTGGTCGCTCTATCTAAAGTTCGTCACCTGGTGCTGGCAAGGCCAGGTCGATCACGTGATCGACGAGATCAAGCAAGCCTGCCTCGCGCGGGGCATCGACTGGGAAGATACGAAACCCAGTGACGCGGAGAAACCGCTCGTCGACGCCGTGCGGTACTTGACGAACAATCGCCAGCGGATGGACTATCCCAGCTATCGCCGCCTGGGCCTGCCGGTCACCAGCGCGCCGATGGAGTCGCTGATCAAACAGATGAACCTGCGCGTGAAAGGGACCGAAATGTTCTGGGACGATCCCGAAGGAGCGGAAGCGATCTTGCAGCTCCGCGCCGCCGCCCTCAGCGACGACGGCCGGCTCAAGGACTACCTCTCGCAACGCCCCGGCCACCCCTTCCACCGCCGCTCCACCCCCCTCGCCACCGCCGCATAAGCTGAACTGGTCCCGTGTCATGGTGTCATGGACGACTCCGCCGACGCCGCCGACAACCTGCGCGCCGGTCGGCGACCACGCCGCATACGGCGCCGCCGCAACCTCCACGACGGAAATGACCGCGACCGACGTGCCGGCAATTGCCGTCACGCGAGCTGCTCTGTCAACGATCGGCCAAGTCGTCGTGTCGTCGCGCGCCGTCAAATCATAACGCGCATTTGCCAGCGCGGCGTCTTGCTCGGAGAAATCGACGCCTGCCAAGCGCAACGGATACGAGAGCGCCTGGCCGACGGTCGCGAATCCCGTGTAGGCGCCGACGGCGGCGTATTTGCCGATGCTTATGTTGTTGTCATAAGTCTCCTCCGTGGCTACGGCATCCGGAGAGCGAACAACAACGCGTGAAGTCGCAGGCGCCAATTCCGATCTTTCGAGTTCACGCGTTGCCGCCATCATTTGAGCGAAAGGCCCAGGCGCTGGCAAGCTCGCGAGAAGCTGTTTTAGTATTTCGTCCACCTTCGCTTGCTCTTCCGCCGACAAACCATCCGCTTCCTCGTCCTCGAGTCCTTCGGGGTCGATTTCGTTCGTCGGGCTGTTCCCGAAAGCGCGGTAGGTGTTGACATCCGCTTGCGCCGGATCCGGCGTGTTCCAGGTTGCGCTTGCCGGATTATACACCCGATTCACGGCGAAGTCGTCGCCGGTGGTGGCGTCGGTGAACAGGCCGTCGTAGCCGAACACGGCGTCGACGGCGGCGGGGTTCGGCGCGGTGTGGCTGACCGGCTGGCCGAAGGCGTTGTAGGTGATGTGGTCTTCAATCGCGCCGCTCGAGTCGATCGTGTCGCGAACCGTGTTTTGGCTGTCGTCGAGCGTCCACAAGATATTACCGGGCGAATCGGGATTCGTGACTTGCTCGTCGGCCAGAAGTTGATCGACGGCCGGCCCCCACAAATAACGATCGGTGAGGTTGGCGGCGGTGGGCGTGGGAGCGCTCGCGCCGGCAGAGGTGGTTTGGAACTGCAAGACGGCTTGGCCATTGTCGGCGGAGCCGCTGTCCGCCGGGTCGTCAAAGATAAAACGCTGTCTGCTCGCGAGTCAAACACCGGTTATCAGTTAAATCAATGACTCCTGACCCCTTTGGATTGACCCAAGGCGATCGTCTCGTCGGCCACGGTCGGCTTCGTCGAGGGCGACAACCTGCTCGAAGTCACCAAGGCCGATATGGAGCGGGGCTACGGCACGGCCGAGGCGTTCGCCAACGCCGGCGCGTCGGTCTTCGTGGGCGTCGCCACCGGCGGCGCTGCTCGCGCTCTCGAAAGGCGGCAATATCGCCAAGGTGGCCAGCGCCGGCATTCGGGCCTACGAAACCGCGAGCGACGCGGCCGACACCGCCCGCGCGGCGATCGACATCTACGAGAACGGCCCGAGCCTCGCGAACGTCGTCCAACTCGGCGGCCAAGCCCTCGCGTCCATTCCCGCCATCAAGGGCGGCTGCTTCTTCCCGGGCACGCCGGTGGCCACCGAACTCGGCCACAAGCGGATCGAGATCGTTCTGCCCGGCGATCGCGTTTGGGCCTGCGACTTGACCACGAGCAAGTGGGAACTGCGCGACGTCATCGAGACCTACGTCACCGATTATGTCGGCGAGACGATTCGCGTGATGGTCGCCGGCGAGTGGGTCGAGTCGACCCGGCATCATCCGTTCTGGGTGGCGGAAGGAAAGAATCTCGCCGATCGGCCGACGCCGGAGCACGTGGCGGCGGCGATGGCCGAGGGCGGAACGCTGCCCGGCCGCTGGGTCGACGCCGGCGACCTCGAACGCGGCGATCTGGCGCTCTTGAAGGACGGCCGCCAAGCCTCGATCGAAGCCATCGAGGTTCAACTTGTCGCCGTCAAGGTCTATAATTTCCAGGTCGACGGCCTGCACAACTACGCCGTCGGCCGCGGCTCCGTGCTGGTGCATAATAACGCGCGGTGCTCGGGTGGCAATGCTCCAAACAGTGGCACGGTGCTAGCGCGTGAATGGGGGCAAGCCGGTGAAGAAGCGTCCGGCATTGCGAAGAACACTTCTCGAATTGACAGCCTTTCGGCGCGAAGAAGTATCGCGTGCCCGATGGACTCACTCGGACAACGTTGACGGAAGTGAAGAATGTCGCTGAGCTGGGTTTTTCCCAGCAACTTCAAGATTCGTTACACTTCGCGATGATGACCGGTCGTGAGTTCGTGCTTGTTGTTCGGCAGAACACTGTCCTTTCCGAGCCTTTGTTGGCGGCGATCAACGCGGGGAAGATCACGCTACAATATTTGCCAAGATTGAGGACAACATGAAAAAATTCACACGTCCGATGACGGCGGCGGAACTAATGGCTCAGCTTGCCGCGGACCCGGAATTCCAGCGAATGCGGGCGGAAAAGGATCGTCGTTTCGCTGAGCGAAAGGCGCGACTGGATGAGATTGAGCGACCTATCACGGAGGATCTGCGGCGAGCAGGCGTCGATGCGGATTCCATCGAGGAGATGACTCAGCAGTATGCGCCGTTGCCGTCGCGGATTGTCGCGGTTTTGCTGCATTGGCTGCCGCGTGTTGCGGAGGACCGTGTCAAAGAGTCGGTGATCCGGGCGTTGGGGGCCGCCGAAGAACCGTTTGATGGCAGGCCGCTGGTCGACGCGTTCATGGCGGACTCGTCTGAAACGCTGCGCTGGCCCATCGCAAACACAATGGCGGAAGCAACGCCCTTCGGAATAACGGGCTGGCTAATCGAAGCTGTGGGAAACCGAGTTTTCGGGAGCGCGCGGCAAATGCTGGTGCTCGCGCTGGCACGGTTGGCGCCAGGCGAAACGGCGAGACCGATACTGCTGTCGTTGCTCGGCGAGCTTCCAGGCCATGTTGCCGCCGCGCTCGCCGAAATCGGCGGCGAGGCCGAGTTGCAGGCATTGCAGGATCGCGTGGATCAGGTCAAAGGTTGGGAAAAGATCGAGTTTCGCAAAGCGATTCGGAAGATCAAGAGTCGCCTGCGGAACGCGAAATGAATCGCCATCCCGTGGTGTCCCTTGTCCCTGTCCCTCCCAAAAACCTCGTCGGAGGGGAATGGTGATGCCGAGTAGGGTTGATTTCGCGGGTTTGGTTTCGGCGCGGCTCAAGAAAAATCGCCGACATTGGATTAAAAACAGGCCCGGAGGTCCTGTTTTTCCGCCTCGGTGCGCGGCCTTCCCTTCGGCGTGATGGCCGTGGTTGAAGTTCGTGAAGCGCGAGGGCGCGAGGCGGCGTCAGGCGGCGCGGGTGTAGCGGTGATGGAGGCCGCCGACTTGGGGAATGGAGCGCACCGGACCGCGCTCGGGCGGTTCGACCTCGCGAGAGTTGGGGGCGTTGCGGTCGAGGGAAAGATGGGTTCTTGAATTGTTGTAGTAGTCGAAGTAGTCGGACAGAATGCGTTTCAAGTGCCTCGCCGAGCACGATGACGTGATCGAGGCATTCGCGGCGGATCGAGCCGATCAGTCGTTCGACGTAGGGATTTTGCCAAGGCGAGCGCGGCGCGCTCACCACTTGTTCGATTCCCAGATTCTCGATTCGTCGTTGGAACACATCGCCATAGATTCCATCGCGATCGCGTTGCAAGTAGCGCGGCGCCGAGTCATAAGGAAACGCCTCGACGATTTGCTGGGCGCTCCACTCGGCCGATGGATTGGCCGTGACATTGAAATGCACGACGCGACGCCGCTTGACTTCGAGCACGACGAAGACATAGAGCACGCGAAAGGTGGCGGTCGGCACGGTGAGGAAGTCGATCGCGACCAGTTCGCCCAGATGGTTTTGCAAAAACGTCTTCCACGTCGGCGAAGACGGATTCGATCCACGAACACGATACTTGCTCACCGTCGATTCGGCGACGTTGTATCCGAGCAGTTTCAATTCGGCTTGAATGCGCAGCGCGCCCCAACGAGGATTCTCGCGACTCAGGCGGCGAATCAACTCGCGGATTTCATGCGCAACTCGGGGCCGCCCATTCTTGCGCGAGCGCGACTTCCAGCGCCAGAACAGTCGAAACCCCGCGCGATGCCAACGCGCGACCGTATCCGGCTGAACGATCACGAGCGCCGTTCGCCAGCCGGACCAGAACCGCTTGAGCCCGACCCAAAACACACGATCCCGAACCCGCAGCCTGGGCCGCATGCCGGATCGCCGGTAAATCGCCAGTTGTTGCCGCAGCGCGAGAATCTCGAGCAGCAGGCGGATATCGGGCGATCTTCGCCACCATACCAGCAAGGTCAGCAGAGCCATCCAGCACATGAGAGAATCGTTTCCGAGTGGTCAGGGTGCGCCGGCGCGAAGCCGGAGGAGAGTAGCGAATGAAAGAGTCGCACGAGGCAAGGCCTAGCCAGCCACCTCGGCCTCGAGTGATGCGTCGTGTCGGGCAACTGGCAGGGCGAAGCGTTCACAGAGGCACGGCCGGGCGGTGTATCGAGCTCCGAAAACATTCTTCTGCGGTGGCCGACCTTGTCCTGACCCCGTCGCTCGATACATGCGGGAAGGCAACAGTGATGTCGAACGATCATGGCGAGTCCGACGTCTCCCCCACGGAGTCTGAGACCACCCGCACGGCCGGAAACTTTTCTCGCGGAAGCCGGGAGATCCCGGGAACATCCGCTTCGCTTGAAGCGGATCGGTCGGAGAAGGCGCGAGGCCACAAGTCCGACATGCACGTTCCCGGGAAGTCAGACAGTTCCATAGTACCAAAGAAGCAGGCGAACAACGATGGCGTGCCGCTGTCGGCGGAGCCCGTGGAGGGAAGGGAGCTGACCGAGGAGAACGCCGAGCAGTCGCTACTGGACCGGACACACGCCGGGCTCCCAGGTCGCGCGGACTGCTGGGCGTGCGAGAAGCGGCACAACGCGACAAGAAGATGCGGTTCAACAATCTGCTGAACCATGTCACGCCCGAACTGCTGGTGGCGAGTTTCTTCGACCTGAAGAAGCAAGCCGCGCCCGGCGTCGATGGCCTGACATGGGCTCAATACGCCACCGATTTCGAAACGCGGATCGACGATCCGCACAGTCGAATCCATCGGGGAGCCTATCGAGCCAGGCCGTCCAAGCGAACTTGGATTCCCAAGCTCGACGGCAAGCCGCGGCCCCTCGGGATCGCGGCGCTGGAGGACAAGATCGTCCAGCAAGCCGTACGGACGATCCTGGAGTGCATCTACGAAGAGGACTTTCTGGGTTTCAGTTACGGCTTTCGTCCTGGACGAAGCTGTCACCGAGCCTTGGACGCGCTCTACGTGGGCATCAAGAAGCGGAAAGTGAACTGGATTTTGGATGCGGACATCCGCGGCTTCTTCGACAACATCGACCACGCATGGTTGATGAAGTTCCTGGAGCATCGGATCGCCGACCGACGACTGCTTCGGCTGCTGAAGAAATGGCTTCGAGCCGGAGTGTCGGAAGATGGCGAATGGTCCCCGAGCACCGTGGGAACACCTCAAGGAGCGGTGATTTCGCCGCTCTATTCGAACGTGTTCTTGCACTATGTTCTGGACCTGTGGCTGGTGGCGTGGCGGAAACGCCATGCCGTGGGCGAGGTCATCATCGTGCGCTATGCGGACGATTTCGTAGTCGGATTCCGCGAGGAGTCCGACGCGCGACGCTGCCTGGCGGCGCTCCGGGAACGCTTCACCAAATTCGGTTTGGAACTGCACCCGGAGAAGACGCGGCTGATCGAGTTCGGACGCTATGCGGCCGAACGACGATCGAAGCGTGGCGATGGCCCACCGGAGACATTCGACTTCCTGGGCTTCACCCACATCAGTGGCGTGACCCGGAAGGGCGAATTCACCATTCGCCGCATCTCATCGGCCAAGAAGTTTCGTGGCAAACTGCGCGAACTGAAAGAAGCGCTGCGCGGGAAAATGCACATGGACTTGGCGCAAGTCGGGCCATGGCTATCGAGCGTTTACCGGGGATGGCTCAATTACCATGCGATTCCCGGCAACTCGGTGCGATTGCAACAATTCCGCACGGCGCTCCAGAAACTCTGGCTCCGCATGCTGCGGCGACGCAGCCAACGCGGACGCCGGATGACCTGGCGGAAGTTCTCGCAGCTTTGCAAACGATGGCTTCCCACCCCGAAAATCCTGCATCCTTATCCCGAAGTGCGGTTTGATCGTTTGTATCCAAGGTAGGAGCCGTATGCGGTAGTTCCGCACGTACGGATCTGTGCGGGGGGTGGCCCGAAAGGGCCATCCCTACCGCGATATTCATTGATTTTGCTGGCGGTTGTTGGTAGGCTGGCGGCCATGCCACAACCACCACGAGCCGACGAAGCTGGCGGCGTCTACCATGCCCTGAATCGAGCGACTTCCCGGGCCAAGATATTCCGCAACGACGCGCATTACGAAGCCTTCGAGCACGTGCTCGGTGCGTAACTGTTAAGCATTTCCTCTTTCCCGAAATTGGGTTTTCGGTCACATTGATTGGATCATGGATGATCGAGATCGACGGATCGCCGAGTTGGAAGCGGAAATCGCCCGGTTGCAGGCGGAGAATATCACGCTGCGCAAGCGCGTCGAGCAACTCGAACAGCAAGTCCAAAAGTTTTTGCAGCGGCGCAAGAAAACCCGCTCGGCCAGCGATGCGCGGCGTGGCGAACAGGATCGCCGCCGCGACCCATCCCCGGAAATTCCTCGCCCGCGATCCCCGCCAATATCGCCACCGCCCCCCCGCGCCCAGGCCACGCCACGGCTTAACAGTTACCTCCCAATCGGCTGATCCGCCAGCGCCCGACCGCTAATGTTTCATCCTGGCGGCAAGCATGCAAAACCCAGCATGCGCCGCATTTCACTGGGTCGCGGGTTTTGTCGTGGCCGGTTGGGTCGCGCGGGGTGGGAGTTGGGTCTTGGTCGATTGCCAATCGGCCTTGGGCGTCGCTTCCCAGACGCGCAGGTCCTTGAACGTCACCGAGTCGCCGGCCACGGTGAGCCCCATGTCTTTCTTCGCGACGTCGATCGACGCATGCGAGCCATACGCCACATGCTCGCCATCGACGCTGGCCACGATCTCCGGGCCCACGATTTCCACCACCACGGTATGCCACTCGTCCGGCGCCATGGAGAACTTTTGCATGTCAAGCTTTTGCGACTTGTCTTCCATGTTGTGATCGTGTGAATCCTTCATCACGGTGAGCGACATCGGGTTCATCGCCACTCGGCAGCAGTGGCCCTTGGGATCGTTGATGCTGAGCGACGATTGCTTGCCGCCATCGAAACGAATCGCGTATTGCACGATGAAGTCTTGTTTCGCCAGCGGGCGGCGGGCCACGGCGCCGTGCATTTCCGACGCGATCTCGCTCACATGCATCGCCCCGCCCTCGGCCTTCCATGTGCCCTTGATCGTTTTCCAAGGCGCGGCGAGCGGCTGGTCCATCGCGTCGGAAAACACGATCGCCCCCCGCTGGGCCATGAAGGTCTTCGCCTCGGGCGCATCATCGCCGCGAGAAAATCCCGCCACGGCCCCAGCGCAACAAGCCAGTGTCAGCGAAAGACTTCTATGAACCATTGCAAAGCTCCTCTTGGATGATGGCGCCGGGCGAAGGAATTGCCCGACGAAAAACGTCGCGTCATTATGGCCGGTAGGCCGGGGCAGAGACCACCAAAAAGCGGCGGAAAATCGTGATTTGCCGGCTTCCGACCGCGGCGACGCCCTCGCGGTTCATGTGCTCGGCCATCGGCCCGTTCACCCCAAGGGGGCCGGATTGCCTTGAATGCGCCGCACATATCCGCTTGAAATATCGGCCCGCCGCACCACGCCAATCACTCGGCGATCGCGCGAATTGTCGACCACGGGCAGCGCCAAAAGGTCGCATTCGATAAACAAGGCGAGCGCCCGATCCAGCTCGAAATCGAGCTCCAGCGGATCGACATCGGTGCGCACCACATCGTCGGCCACGAGCCAGGCGCCCGAGTCGCCAGCGGCGTTCCACCGCAAGTCGGCGGCGTCGATAACGCCCAGCAGCCGATTATCCAAATCGACGACCGGCAACACCGGCAGATCCGACTCTTCCAGCAGCCGGGCCACGGCGTACATCGTGTCTTGCGGCCTCACGACCGGCAGCGGATCAAGCGGTTTGAAGAAATCGCGCACAAACACGCCTTGCAGGGCGTTGCGGGCAAAATTGCCCTGATGCGCCGGCGACAGCGATCGGCTCTCGACCTGCGACGAATAGATCGAGCGATTGTCCGAGAGCATGAACCCCAGCACGCAGACCCAGAGCGTGGGCAGCAAGAGGTCGTAGCCTCCGGTCATTTCGCTCACCATGATCAGCGTGGAAAAAGGAGTCTTGGCCACCGCGGCGAAAAACGCCGCCATGCCCACGATCACGCAGTTGCCCACCTCGGGCCGCCAGTCGGGCCCTAGCCCGGAACAGAGGAGCGCCACCGCGCCGGCGCCGCAACCACCGATGACCATCGAGGGTCCAAACACGCCGCCCGATCCGCCGGAGCCGATCGTCATGCTGGTCGTGAATATCTTGCCAATCGCGATCGCGGCCAACACTCCAGCGCCCAAGGTCACATCGGGTGAAACCGAGGCTTGCAACGATTGATAGCCAAACGACAGCACCGCCAAAAGTTGCTGCTCGCGGCCAAAGCCGTAGTAAAGCCCCACTCCAATCAGGCCGCTAATGAGTCCGCCCAAGGCCGGCTTCAGCGTGCGCGGTATCGGCAGGCGATGAAACAGCCGAGTCACGCCGTAAAATGTGCGCACATAGAGCGACGCCAGCAGAATCATCGCCACGATCAGCAGCGAGTCGAAGATCAGGTGTCGCGGCTGCTTGAACGAAAACGCCGGAATCTGAAACAGCGGGCTCCAGCCGGCGAAGGTGCCAAACACGCAATACGAAATCACGCTCGCGATGCCGGCCGGCATAATCACCTCGGGCTCGAACTCCGGCGACCAGTAGAGCACTTCGGCGGCGAAGAGCGCGCCGGCCAAGGGAGCGCGAAACACGGCGGCGATGCCCGCGCCCATGCCCGCGGCCAAGAGCACGCGGCGTTCGGCGGTCCGCAGCCCGAGCAAGCCGGCGAGGATCGAGCCGAAGCCGGCGCCGATTTGCGCGATCGGCCCTTCGCGCCCGCCGGAGCCGCCCGAGCCGATGGTGAGCGCGCTGGCCACGATCTTGACCAGCGGCACGCGCGGCGCATATAGCCGCCCTTCTGATGATAGGCCGCGATCACCGAATCGGTGCCATGGCCTTCGGCCTCGGGCGCATAGCGAAACACGAGCCATCCGCTGAGGAGGCCGCCGAGCGTGGGCAGCACCACGAGCAACCAGGGGCGAAACGGCGTGTCGCCGGCCTTGAGCCAAGCGAGCGGAGGCTCGCCGCCTGGATGGGGCTCGGGTCGATACCCGGCGACCCAGGAGAGCGCCGCGACCGAAGCCGACTGGGTGGCGATATAAAATCCCACCGCGCCCAGGCCGGCCACCACGCCCACCAAGCTCGACAGGCCCACGAGCCGCATTTGCCCGCGGACGCGCTTGGAGCCCACATGCATGAACTCGGGGATCCAAGCTCCCAGATTTCCGCGAAACCGCGGCGGCAGTCGTGTTTCCATGAAGCAATCGCAAGGGCTTGTGAAAGGGCTATGGCCGAGCGCCGCGATGAGTATAACTTCCCACCGCCGCGAGGAACAATCCGCCGGAGCGTGGCTCGACGCCGCGATTCGCGGTTGGACGCGCGAAAGCCGGGCGTTATGCGCCCTGTTCGGTGGCAGGCGCCGTTATTGGCTGGAATCCTCGCAGGAATTCAATTGCGCCCAGCTTATCATTGAAACGACCATGCACGGTCTCGCCGTTGTTATAACGCACCTCGATTTCGTATCGCTGAAATTGCCGCGAAGCATTATGTTCGTGATAGGATTCGAGCAATTGAATCGCGTCCATGATCGTCGTGGCCGATTGCGGCTCGCCATGGAGCGGCAAGACGATGATTTGTTCGACTTGGCGGCCGATGGCTTGTGCGAGGGCGAGGAGGAATGTCGAAATTGCCTGCGAATTGTTGGCGACGATCCGTTGCGTCAGTCGTGCGCGTCGCGGCTTGCTGAGTGCATTGAATTGATCGACTCTCGCTTGGAGCGCTTCGTCGGTCGTGGTCTCATCGGATTTCGCGTCAATGCCGCATTTGGCGAACGCGGCGACGATCGTCGCATCCGGCAAGTACAGCACATTGAACCCGTGCGAGCGCAATTGCTGTATGGCGCCGGCGGTGAATACACCGGCGAGAATTGCGCCCTTGAAGGGCCTCGCGTATCGGTAGGCTGCCGCGAGCGGCTCGATGGCGCCTTGAATTTCTTGAGCCTTATTGCGAGAGTGCTTGGTATAACGCCGCCAAGCGATTTCGATGAATGCGGCGGGCATTCCGATCTTGTCCTCGGCGCCGCCGCGCTCGAGCACGTAGTCCAGGTCATGGGCGTTGCCATTGGCGTCTAGCCAAGTGCATTTCACGCCGGGGCGCGATGGCCGCGAGCCTTTTTTGTCGAGGTATAAGTCATGCTCGCGCGCGAATTGTTCGACCAGCGGTAGAATCGCCGCTTCAAGTGTCTGGCCGATAATCTGTCCGAACCTGTGACCCGGCGCGCCAGCCATATCAGCCTTCGACCCAAAGGCGCCCCTCTTGAAGAGGAACGCGGTGTTTTCGGTTTTTCCACTTCACATTGCGATCACGGGTGCGTTCAAAACGCATCGCCTTGAAACCCGCGGCCTCGGCCAGTCGCTCCATCCATGTCATGACCGGGACATACACGCCATAGGGCGCCGAATCGCCAATGACAAAACACAACGTCGAGTCTTCCGCGCACACGCGGCGCAATGCGTGCCAAGTGTCGGCAAGATCGCGAAAGTAGCAGGCGATCATCAGGTGATATGTCTTCTTGCCGCCCTTGGTTTTGCGGATTTGCGCGAGTTGCTCGCAAACGCCGCTCAATTCGCTCCGAATCGGCTCGAGCACTTGCGATGCGAGCACGGCGTGGAGGTCGATGGCTCGTTCCGGCGCTTGCTGCGAACATGACCGGACTAAATGTCGGCGAATCTTTTCTTGCAAGTCGCCCCAGCCCGCGATTTCTTGCATGAACGACATTTCCAGCCGCGTGGCGTCGGCATAGTCGTAGTTATTCGGATAGGGAGGCGAGGTAATCACGAGGGTTGCGAAGCCGTCGGGAATCGTCGCGCATGTACGCGCGTCGTCTTCCGAGAATATCGCTCGCGGTCCCTTGATTGTTTTCCCCAATGAAATGTCCGCGTGCATGATTCCGACCATTTCATCGAACGCCTCGAATGCCGACTTCGGAAGCCGCTTTTGCTGTCGCGGAAGCACATACTGCCATTGGGCGGTGCCCGCCGTCGAAGTCTTGCGAAGAATCGCGACGAGCGCTAGCCACGCGAGATTCGAAGCGGGCGAATCATCACGCTCCGCTTCATAGGCGCGGCGCAGCCGGTCCAGGTCGGCGAGGTTTCCGTGCTCATAACATTTCAGAATCAACGCAGGGTAACCATCCAAAGAAGGTTCGATCGACTTCGCCGCGCGGCGAATTCTTGCGGCCCTTTCGAGAAATGCCTGGGGGCACGTTCGCCATGCGAGTTTGCCGCGCCTATCCGGCTGATAAACGGATGCGCATCGATTCCGCGGCTTTCAACGCCTTCGGACTCGGCCGCAAGCAACGTCGTGCCGGAACCGGAAAATGGGTCAAAAACCCGTTGCGGACCGTCCGCCTTTCGTCGGCGAAGCTCGTGGGATACCCACTCCGCCGAAAAACCGGCGCTTTACCGAAACCACCGATGGACCGGCAGCTTCATATTGTCGACGAATGTGGTCGAGGACGAGCGCGCCGCCGCCGACTCTTCGGTCAGCAGTTCCGAAAAAAAAGGCAACGACATCTGCCCGACGGTCGCCGCGCGCTTGATTTCGGCATTCACATCGCTGCTCCATGACACCGCGGCTCAGGCGCGAGATCGACTCAAAGGGCCAATATTCTTTTCGTGAAGGTGCAGCGTGCCATGACATCCACCTATTTTATAGTAGCCTGCAGGCGAGGCCCGTTATCAGGCTCTTGAAATAATCAACAGGCTGCTCGGAAATGAAAGGATAAAGCGATAGGCAAAAAAAGCAGGCGAACCGGATACTTTCCAGCCGTGAGTCAAAAGTCAGTCCAGCTTCCAGATCCGCACCGCTCCGTCGCGGCCGGCCGAGGCCAAGAGCGAGCCGTCGGCGTTGAAGACCACGGCGTGCGCGGCGGCGTTGTGGCCCAGAAAAGTCGCCAGCGGTTCGCCTGTTTCCGGGTTCCAAAGCTTCACCGCGCCCTCGGAACCGCCCGTGGCCAGCTTCGTTCCGTCGGGCGAATAGGCCACGCTCCAAATGTCGCCCGAGTGCGCGGGCCAGCTATGCACGAGTTGCCCGCTGTGGGCATCCCAGATGCGCACGGTTTTGTCCCAGCCGACCGACGCTAGGCGGCGACCGTCGTGGTTGAAGGCCAAGCCATAGATCGGCGCCGTGTGGCCCTCGAGCGGCAGCTTTTGGCTGAGACTCGCGGCGTTCCAGAGCCGCACGATCTTGTCGGAGCCGCCGGTCGCCAAGGTCTTGTCGTCGGGCGAGACCGCGAGCGCGTAGACGGTGCCGGGCTGTTGGGTTTCGGCCAGCGGCTTTTCGGCGTCGAGCGACCACACCCGCACCAGCCCGCCGCGGTCGCCGGCAAAGATCGTGCGGCCATCGTGGGCAAAGGCCAAACCGCGAACCGAGTTCGCGTGTTGAAACACGCGCGTCGGCTCCGGCTCCGAGGGGCGCCAAAGTTTGATGAAGCCATCGTCGCCGGTCGTGGCCAGCAGGTCATCGACCGGCGAATATCGCGTGAGCCACACCACGCCGCGATGGGCCTCGAACGTGCTCTTGACGCTCCGCGATGGCAGGTCCCAGAGCCGCACGGCCCCGTCTTCCACCGCCATCGCCACCGTCGGACTCGCGGGATCGAACGACGCCGACCAAACCGCGCCGGCATTCGCCCCCAACACCGCCAGCGGTTCTTCGCTCGACGCCATGCCCGACGTGGCCTCGCACTGTCGATGCGATAGCCACGCCCCGCCCGCAAGTCCCGCGACGAGAAACACCGCGCCCACTCCGCCCGCGATCCACCAGGCGCGCGAGCGCGCTTGCTCGCCTCGAGCCGGCAGACCTCGGGCACGTCTTCCGACGAGCTCTTGAGCCGAGCCCATTGAAAATCGAACAGCTCCGCGAGTTGGGCAGCCGATTGGATTCGATTTTCCGGCCGCTTGGCGAGGAGCTTGTCGATCGTGTCGGCGAGCCAAGCGGGAATCTCGGGATTGATCTCTCCGAGCGGGCGATGGCCCATCTCGGTGATCTGTCGCAAGATCGCCAGCGGCGTATTGCCCTCGAAGGGCGGACGACCGCCGCACATTTCATAGAGAATCGCGCCCAGACTGAAAAGATCGGAACGCGGGTCGGCCGCTTCGCCCATCGCTTGTTCGGGCGCCATATAGAGCGGAGTGCCGCTCACGAAACCGGTGCGAGTGAGCTTCACATCTTCGGCGGCGCGGGCCAAGCCGAAGTCGGTCAGCTTCACGCTGTCGTGCGGCGGCTCGAGCAAAATGTTGCCCGGCTTGATATCGCGGTGAATCAGCCCCTGGGCATGCGCGGCCGCGAGGCCATGCGCGGCCTGCATGCCGATGCGCACGATCTCGCGCACCGGCAGCGTCTTTTCGCGGTCGAGCCGCTGCTCGAGCGATTCGCCGGCAATGAACTGCATCACCAAATAAGGTAGATTATCACCGTTGGATTTTTCGACCTGATGCACCGCCACCACATGTTCATGCGTCACCGAAGCCGCGGCCCGGGCCTCGCGGCAAAAACGCTGCCGCGCGGTTTCATCGTCGGCCAGTTCCGGATCGAGCACCTTGAGCGCCACATTGCGCTGTAGTCGCGTGTCGAATGCTTCGAAGACAATGCCCATGCCGCCGCGGCCGATCACCCGCATCACATCGAACTGGGCAAGCCGGCCGAGATATGCGCCATCGGTAGCCGGTTGCAAGAAGCGGAGCGACAACTCGCGCACTCGGCGCACGCTCGCGCCACTCCCTGCCGGACCCACGCTCGCGCCGCCCCCGACGGGAGCCGCCGAGGCGAGCCGCTTTTCTCCCAGCGCTTCGCCCGCGAGCGGTTTCGCGGGTCGGGCCACCGGCGATTCCTCGGGTGGAGTCGCCACGGCTGCCGAATGCGACGCCAATATCTGCGTCGGCGCCATGCCTTGCGCCGTCGGCGGCGAATGGAAGCCGGCTGTCTCGGGCGCGAGCGCCGCCAGTGCCGGCCAATAGGCCGACGTGGCGACCGGTTCGGTTTTGTCGATGTGCTCGACGAGTTTCGAAAGCTCCGCGCCGTCGGTGGCCAAGTCCTCGAGCTTGGCCTGACAATCGGAGCATGCGCCCATGTGGCCCACGCATTCCTGTTCGCGCTCTCCGGCGAGCGATCCGCCGAGAAGCTGACGTAGTTCTTCAAGTTCCGGGCAATCGGCGGCTTTCATCTTAATACTCCTCCACGCGGCGCAGCGATTCGACTTCTTCTTTCAGCCGGGCCAGCACCCGACTCTTGGCCACATAGATCGCCCCGGTCGACATATCGGTGCGCTTCGCGGCGTCGGCGGCGGAAAGACCCTCGACCGCCGTAAGCCAAAACGCTTGCCAGGTCTTTTCCTGAAACTCGCCTCGGGCGCGCTCCATGGCCAGCGCCGCCAGACGCCGTTCGTATTCCAATTCCCAGCTCTCCGAGCCGTCGCTCGAATCGGCCTGGGTATCGAGCAGTCGATGCGTCGCCGAGTCGCCCGACCCTTGCGGGCGGATGCGCCGGGCCGAGAGAAAGTTAAACACCTTGTTGCGCGTGATGGTAAATCGCCAGCCGCGGAAGGTTCCCTGCCGCCGATCGTAGTCGAGCCGGCCAATCGCCCCCGAGACCGATCGCATCACATCTTGCATCAGATCGGCCGCATCGGCGTCTTGCAGACCCCGCTTGCGGGCAAAGCCATACACGATCGGACCATAGAGCCTGACGAACTCTCGCCAAGCGCCATGATTACTTCCGTCGCGCAACTGCACCAGCAAGCTGGCTCGGGTGAGCGGGGAGTCTTCCACGGGCATGTTCAAACCTGCGCACCTCATGCGGTTTCGTCGAGCGAGTCGTCGCGATTCGCCCCGACCGCGCCGCTGTTCATGATACGCGCTCGCGCCCCTAACTACGATACCCAGCGAAACAAGGAATCTAACAACCGCGGGCAGGTTTGACAAAAAAACACGATTTTTTTGCGAGCCGCAAACCAGCGATCTCTCGAACTCAACCCAAATCGACTCCGCTCGACGCCCACTGCATCGCTGCCCGTCTTCGGCGCCGCGGCGAGAGTGTAAGATTCGATTCGCCGGGCGGTAGGTCCTTCCGTGCGAGGCAATCACGACGCCACGAACAACCAAGGCGTTCGCGGCGGAGATAGTCAACGCTTCTCAAATCCATTTTACGCAAGGAGATGATCCGATGAACCGCTTGCAAGGAAAAGTCGCCGTCGTGACCGGGGCCAGTCGTGGAATTGGGGCAGCCATTGCCCGCCGCTTGGCCGCCGACGGAGCGAGCGTGGTGGTGAACTACGCCAAATCGGCCAAAGCGGCCAATCAGCTCGTCGCCGAAATCACGGCCGCCGGCGGCGCCGCGAGCAGGCGCAAGCTGATGTCGCCGACCCGGCCCAGGTGCGCCGGTTATTCGAGACCGTCAAGCAACAGCATGGCCGCGTGGACATTTTGGTGAACAATGCGGGCGTGTTCGCGGGCTGCCCCCTGGCCGAGGCGACCGTCGAGCACTTGCGCGCCGTGTTCGATATCAATGTGCAGGGACCGCTCGTGGTGACTTCGGAAGCGCTGCGTTATTTTCCGGCCAGCGGCGGACGCATCATCAACATCAGCTCGGTCGTGGCTCGCGCCGATGGCGGAAAGCAGCGTTTATAGCGCTTCGAAGGCGGCGCTCGAAGCGTTTACCCAAGCGTGGGCCTGGGAGCTCGCGAAGCGCAAGATCACGGTCAACTCGGTGGCGCCGGGCCTGACGGCGTCGGACATGACCGCGCCGATGCCGGAGGAATTTCGCACAAGCGTCGTGGCTCGCACTCCCCTGGGGCGGCTTGGCGAGCCGAACGACATCGCCGATGTGGTGGCGTTCGTGGCGTCGAACGATGCCCGCTGGATCACCGGCCAATCGATCCTCGCCAGCGGCGGCTTGCTGTGCTGAGCGGGCTGAGTGTGGGGGGCGGCGCCGCACAATTAAACTTGTGCGGCGCCGGCTGGGCTTATCGGCCCGTTGAAATACTCAACAGGCCGAGCCGCCGCATCGTCGCGGCTCCGCCCTGACTTTTAGGTGGCGCGGCCCTTCGTATCCGTCAGGGTGGCGCCACGGGAGAGCCACGGCGTGTCACGCGGAAGCGTGGGCGGCGGCATCCGCGATTTCTTGCGTGCGCGGCGACCGGCGGTGATAATCGAGTCGCATCCAACCCGCCGACCGTTTTGGGCGGCGCCTGCCCCATCCCCCCCACCCCCCCCCGCGATTGAAGGTTCCCACGATGCTTCGTGTCTGCTTGTTGTGTTTGGCGGCTGGCGTCGTCGCGCCGCCGCTTTGGGCCGGCGAGCCGGTTCCTCGCCATGTGGTGATCATCAGCGTGGATGGTTTCCCGGCGAGTCTGCTCGACGATCCCAAGGCGCCGATTCCCAACATTCGTCGCCTGGCCAAAGTTGGAGTGGTGGCGGAAGGAATGCGGCCGGTCAATCCAACCGTGACCTGGCCCAACCACACGACGCTCGTGACCGGCGTGTTTCCCAAGACCCACGGCGTGCTCGCCAATGGCGTGCTGGAGCGCCATGGGCTCGGGCAGCCCATTACCATCGAACCGAAGCGCGACCAATCCGAGCTGGTGCATGTGCCCACGCTCTTTGATCTCGCGCACAAGAAAGGCCTGACGACCGCCGCCATCAATTGGCCCTGCACCCGCGGCTCGCGAACCTTGGATGACAATTTTCCGGATGTTCCCGATAACCTCGTGCATACAACGCCGCGGCTGCGCGACGAACTACGCGCCGCCGGCGAGCTCACGGCGACCGACGAAGGTTTCATGAAAGAGACCAGCTCGTCGCAGCGCGACGTTATTTGGACCGACGCCGCGTGCCGCGTGCTCCACGAGCGAAAGCCGAACCTCCTGCTCCTGCACTTGCTCAATGTGGACGCATCGCACCACTCGCTCGGCCCACAATCGCTCGGGGGCTACTCCGCGATTGCTTTCGCCGACGCCTGCGTGGGCCGCGTGGTCGCGGCGCTCGACTCCGCTGGAATTCGTGACCAAACGGCGATTTTCGTGCTCGCCGATCATGGCTTCACGCTCACGCCCAAGGCGCTCAAGCCCAATGCCCTGCTCCGCGGGGCGGGCTTCCTGCATGCGGGCCGCAACGGACGGGTCGAAGATCCACGCGTCGAAGTCGTGCCCGAGGGAGGCGCCGGCTTGCTCTATTTTATCGATCCCGCGCTCACCGCCGAGGAACGCGCTCGGGTCCAAGGTCTGTTCGCGGGCCGCGAGGGAATCGAGCGCGTCGTCGAGCCGAAGGATTTTTCCGAATACGGACTGCCCTCGCCGCGGGCGGATTCGCGAATGGCCGATCTCGTGCTGTTCGCCAAGGACGGCCATGGATTTTCCGGCAAGGCCGATGGCGATGAATTCATCGTCGACTCGGAGCAGGCCGGAGTGCCGAAGGGCAACCACGGCTTCATCTCGGAGAACCGCAAGATGAACGCGCTGTTCGTGGCCGCCGGCGTCGGCCTACGCGCGGGAGTCCGCCTGCCGGAAATCAACAACATTGACGTCGCCCCGACCGCCGCCGCTTTGCTCGGTCTCACACTGCCCGAAGCCGACGGCCACCCACTTGCCGAAGCGCTCGCGCCGCCAAGCGCGAAATGACCCGAATAGCCGATGGGAGCACCGTCGATAGCTTTTGATATGGGGGCGCCTTGCCGGCGATGGGGGCTCCGGCGAGTGTTATTTTTCGGCGGCGGTCATTCGCCATGCGCGCCAGCGGCTCGGCCGCGTTGGTTGACGTCGCTCGGCGCCGGGGAATAAAATCGATCGCGGAATGCGGGGGATGCGACCTCGGCCGCTCCGCCGCCGCGCGAATTCGGCGCTCCCGGCGGCCGGTGGTTCGTGGCGTGGTCCCTGCCAACGGTGTTTTCGTCCGAATTTTCGACACGCCAAGCGGCGATGTGAGCTCATGGCGATCCTGCAAGCACTCAACGGCAACGAGTCCGGCCAGCAACTGACGATCGAGCATGACAATGTCGTGCTGGGCCGGCATCCGGATTGCGAAATCGTGCTCGATTCGGCGGCCGTGAGCCGACAACACGCCCGGATCGTGCGCGAGGGCGACGCCTTCTATATCGAGGACATGCACAGTCGCAACGGCACGATCGTCAACGGCCATCCCGTGCAGCGGCGGCGCCAACTCGAAAACGGCGACCGGCTTAAAATCTGCGACCTCGTGTTCGCCTTCTATCTGCACGAGCCAAGCAGCGAAATTCGCCGCATGTCGGAACTCGAGGGGATCGAGAACGTGCCCGACCTGTTCGACGACGAACTGCGAGCCACGGGCACGATCATCAATAAGATCGACGCCACGGCCACCTCGATCGGCTCGATGCTGTCGGTGAATCCGGAAATGAAACTGCGGGCGATGATCGAGATCGCCAACAGCCTGGGCAAGGCGGTGCGCGTCGACGATGTGCTGCCCAAGCTGCTCGAGACCTTGCTCAAGATTTTCCCGCAAGCCGATCGGGCATTTGTCGTCTTGCGCAATCCGGCGACCGACCAGCTCGCTCCCCGGGCGATGCGCCATCGCCGGCCCCACATGGAAGATCGCTTGCGAATCAGCCGCTCGATTCTGGATCAAGCAGTGAAGTCCAAGGAAGCGGTCCTTTCGGCCGACGCCGGCAGCGATTCCCGCTTCGACACGAGCCAGAGCATCGCCGATCTCAGGATTCGCTCCGTGATGTGCGCTCCCTTGATCGATGGCGAGGGCCACGCGCTTGGCGCCTTGCAGATCGAGGCGATGGATTCCCGGCATCGCTTTCGCCAAGAAGACTTGCAGGTGCTCGCCAGCATCGCCTCGCAAGCGGCGATCGCCGTGGACAATGCGCAAATGCACGAACGGGCGATCAAGCAGAGCGCCGTCGAGCGCGATCTCGAGCTCGCGCACAAGGTGCAACGCGGACTCCTGCCCTCGGCCCCGCCGATCTTGGAGGACTACTTCTTCTTCGATTTCTACGAGTCGGCGAACCAAGTCGGCGGCGATTACTACGACTATATCGAACTGCCCGGCGCGGCTGGCCGTGGTGCTGGGTGATGTGTCGGGTAAAGGCGTGTCCGCGGCGCTGCTCATGGCGAAGCTTTCGGGCGAGGTGCGTTATTGCCTGGCGGCCCAGCCCGACCCGGCGATGGCCGTGAGCCAGATCAACGCGAATTTTTGCCGCAGCGGCTGGGACGACCGATTCGTCACGCTGGTGTTGGCGGTGCTCGATCCGGCGCGGCATGAAGTGACGATCGTCAATGCCGGACACATGCCGCCGTTCATGCGCAATGCGTCCGGAATCGTCGACGCCATCGGCGCCGAGCAGTCGGGAGTGCCGCTTGGAGTGGCGAGCGACTTTCCTTACGAACAATGCACCGTGGGCCTCGCGCCGGGCGAGTGCATCGTGGCCTTTACCGATGGATTCAGCGAGGCGATGAATCCCGAGGGCGAGCTCTACGGAATCTCGCGATTGCGCACTCTCGTGGCGGCGCCCCAGGCGCCGGTGAAAACTCTCGGCCGGAGGATTCTCGACGACGTGAAAAATTTCGTCGCCGGCCGGGCTCAGAGCGACGATATGTGCCTGGCCTGCTTCGGCCGTGTCGGCTGAGGCAAGCGCGCCGCCCTCGGCCGACGCGAATTTCTCCCGAGGCTCAGGCGCGCCGAAGCTCAGCGCGCCTGCGCGGTCGAATAGTCGCCATAGAATCGCTTGATGTAATTGCGGCCGTGGCGATCGGAGGTGTGCCGCGACCAGCCATGGCGCGCCATCGCTCGCGGAGTCAACCGCCGGTTCCATATCTGGCACACGATCGCGTCGCACTCCTTGATCTCGGCGATTGTGTCGAGCATGGCAAGCGCCCGGCCAAGGGTCGCGAGGGTGGCGCCGTGGCCGGAGACAGCATATTCGATCGCGAGAAAGCGGTTGTGAAAGAGCGGCTGCTTGTAATAAATCCAGCAACGATCACGAGCATCGAACCGATGCCAGAGCGGTCCCCAGAGGCAGGCCATGTCGATGGTCGTGGGCCGTGGCCAGGGTCGCGCGACGAGGCGCGGAAGCTCGCCGCTCGAGCATATGATCACGCCGTGGCGGGCCTTGCGCACCAAGTCCGCCTCGGCTTTCGGATCGATGATTTTCTTGGGCCACGGCAACATGATCTGTTTCATTCCGTTCGAGAGCGACTCGCGCTGGTGTCGTTGAAAGCCTGCCCCTCAGGCGGTTTCGAGAAATCGCTCGCGAACCCATCGCCAAGCTCGGAGCATCGCCGCCATGGCGATCAGGCACAGTCCGATCGCCGCCGCCAGCAGTTCGGGAACGGCGAACAGGTTCTCCACTCGGGGCCAAAGCCAGGGCCAAGCGACAAGCACTCCGAGCGCCGCGGCGCACAGAAACGGCCCGAAAGGAATCTCGCGATCGCCGCGAAGCAATAAGCGAGCAATGGCGAATACGAGTCCCAGAAAGGGCGCGAAAAAAAACACGAGCAGCGACGCCTGCCAGCCGAGGAATGCGCCGATCATGGCCATGAGCGTGACATCGCCGAAGCCCATCGCTTCGCGCCGCAGGGCGAATTTTCCGGTCACTCGAACCAGCCACACCACGCCTCCACCCGCGGCCGCGCCCACCAGCGACGTAAGGAGTCCGGCCCAGTGCGCGGCGCCGCCCCATTGCCAAGTGACCGCAATCAGCGCCGAACCGACAACGCCCAGCGCCAGAAGCGGACGTGTGCGAGGATCGCGGGCCAGGCCGCTCCAAAACCAATACCACGCCAGCCGCCAGCCGCGCCGCCCGATCCAGCGCCGCGACATGAGTCCCGCGACCCAAAGCCACCAGCAGCCCAGCCCGGCGAAGAGCAGCCACGGCGGTTGCCGACCGAGTTCCAAGGGCCAACTCCGCGGCGCGGCGGGGCGCATGAAGTCGAGCATCCACACCGTGTTGGCCGCGTTGGTCCAGAGGGCGTCGATCGGCAGCGACCAGGGATAGAGCGTCGCCAGCACGAGGCCCACCAAAAGCCCCGGCACGGTGAGCGCGTTGGGAATGTGTTTTTCATCGAGATCGATCAGCGACATGGCCATCATCGCCAGCGCGAGCAGCGCTTGGCTCAAGAAGCCGAGATCGATGGCGAGCGAGAGGTTGCCGGTCGCGAGCAGCGCGTCTTGCGGACTCGATATCACGAGCGGCTGCCGATCGAGGAGCGTGGCCCAATTCCACCAGTAGAGCGCCGGCAGAAGCAGCGCCGAAAGCATTTCAACGATCATCGGCCGCACCCAGAAGCCGCGGCCATGCACTCCGGCCTCGCGCGAGAGGCCCCACCAGCCGAAGATCGGCGGAAAATCGGTTCCGCGGCGCGGCGGGGCTTCGGCGTCGGGCGTCGACCAGGGACTAATCGCGCGCGGGCGCCAAGCCAGGCGGTAGACCGCCAGATTCACGATCGCTCCCAAGGCGGCGCCCAAAAAGGCCAAGCCCAGGAGGATGGGTCCCATCGGTAACAGGGGCACGATCAAAGTATCCAGGCTCCGAGATGGCGAGCGACCGCGGCCGCAGGAGAGGTTCTCTCCGCGCGCGCCGCATGCTCGCGGCGCGCGCGCCGGCGCCGCAAGTGTACGTCGCCGCAGCGCTTCTCGCGATGGCGCCGGCGGGCATTCCTAGGCCGGCGGCGAGTCGATCCGCGCAAGAATTTCGTCGGCCACTTGGCCCGGAGTCTTGTGGTCGGTGTCGACGATGATATGGGCGCATTCGCGATACAGAGGCCCGCGGCGCTGGAGCATAGCGGTTATTTCGCTTATTCCGCCGGTGGCCGTGAGGTTGGGGCGGCGGGCGGCGGTCGAGGCGTCGGCCTGAATGCGGCGCCAGAGCTGTTCGGCCGAGCCGCGGAGCCACACCACGCGGCCCGCGCCCTCGGCCGTGGCCAGGGCCATCGCCTCGCGATTCTTGGGGTCGAGCACCGCGCCTCCGCCAAGGGCGACGACCACGCGTTCGCGGGACGCGAGATTGCGAACCACGAGCGATTCAAGGGCCCGAAACGCCGCCTCGCCATCGTTCTCGAAAATCGCGGCGATCGAGCGGCCGGCCAGCAGCTCGACTTCGTCGTCGGCGTCGATCCAGTCCCAGCCTAGTTCGAGCGCGAGCCGCTGGGCGACGGTCGTCTTGCCGACGCCGCGATAGCCGATCAGCAGCAAGATGGTGCGCATCGGACCCACTCTCACCGGGAGCTTCAAAACTTGGCGGGACCGACCGCGCGCTTGAGCGACTCGCGCATCGCCACCGCGTCGGCCTGTTGGCCGGTGAACAGGTGGAACTGCAATTGGGCCTGCCGGACGAACATGTCGACTCCGGTCACGACCGTGCAACCTTGGCTGCGAGCATCCTTGACCAAGAGCGTGTTTTCGGGATTATACACGGTGTCGAACACGACCATGTTTGGCCGCAGGTAATGTTTGTCGAACGGCGTGGCGTCGACATTCGGATGCATGCCCACCGGCGTGCAGTTCACGATCACATCGCATTCGAGTCGGTGGCGATTACCCCAGTCGGCGGCGCCGCAGCCCAGCCGATCGGCCAGGGTCTGAGCCCGGGCCGCGGTGCGGCTGGCGACCATGACCTTGGCGCCGCGGCGTTTGAGTCCGTAGGCCACGGCCATTGCCGCGCCGCCGGCGCCGAGCACCAGCGGCATGCCGCCCATCGAGCGGCGACTTGCCGCCGACGCCGTCGCCCATCGCCTGCTCCAGGCTGCCGATGGCGGCCGGCTCGTCGGTGTTGTAACCGTGGAGCTCGCCGCCTTTGTAGATCACGGTGTTCACGGCGCCAATCCCCTGGGCGGCCGGCCCCAGCTTGGCCAGCTTGGGAATTACGGCCTCTTTATGGGGAATCGTGACACTGAGTCCGGCGATGCCGAGGCTGGGAGCGTCGTCGAGAAACTGCGCCAAATGCTCGCGCGGCACGCGAAACGGAACATACACCGCATTGATGCCCGCCAAACGAAACGCGGCGTTGTGAATCACCGGGCTCAAGCTCTGGGCCACCGGATCGCCGATCACGCCAAACACGGCGGTGTCGGACGTGATATCGTCGTAGTGGTAGATTTCCTTCATTTGGGTGAAGCTGAATTGGCCGGGCGCGAGCGTGCGTTCGTGGTGAAAAGTGGCGAAGGTAAATGGGGCGCCATAGCGACCGGCGAGAATGCGCGACGGGGTGCCCATGTCGCCCATGCAAATGCCGACCGTGGGCACTTTGCTCTCCCGCACCAGCTTGAGCATGCGAAAGTTGTCGCGCGGTTGGCTAGCCATCACCGCGATCTTCACCACGTCGGCGTCGAGCTTCACGAGCCGGGCATGGATCGCTTCCAGGTCGTCGGGCATCTTGCGAAAGTCGTGCAGGCTGATGATCCGCTTGGTCTTGCCATAGCGGGGCACGCGAGACGCGATATCGTCTTCCAGGTCGACATATTCCACGCCCTGGGCAATCGCGGTGCGGATCAGCATCAGCCGCGACTCCTCGGAGCCCGAGAACTTGCCGCCGTCTTTTTCGCGACGACAAGCAATCACGACCGGCGATGGCCGATCGACCAAGAGCCGCTTGAGATTCACCGGCCCGGCAATGTAGTCGAGCCGGTACTCGATCAATTTGGCGCCCTGCTCGACCAGATGGCGATGCTCGGCGATGACATGGCGATGGCGCCCGCGGGCGATGCTGACACAGATCATGGGTTTTGAGGGCAGTCGAAGATTTTGGAATGGTTCGCGAGACGATTCCGGTCGTCCCCTGGCGCTCGCGGCGGGCTACACAAGCCGGGCGCCGCGAAACGCTCGATTATAACTCCCCGCCCCCCGGAGAAGCCACCGCCGCGGAAGCCAGGCTGACGACTCTGAAAGTTAGGGATTCCCCGGGAAATTGCCAGCGACCGGCCAATAATCGCGGCATGCGAATCAAACGCGCCATCATGTTCACGGGCCTCGGATGGTTCGTCGGGGGGTTGCTCGGAAAGTCGAGAGGTTACTCGTGCATTGTCACAATTGAAATGACGGGTTGGTTTGGTTCCGCGTGCCATGCCCACGGCCCCGCGTGGGCATGAGGACTCCGCGTGGCGCTCGAAAACATGCCCACGCTGGGCGTGGGCAGGGCACACCGGGTTACCTCTCATTTCAGCCGTGACAAAGCACTAGACCTTAAGAGCCTATCCGGCAACCCGGCGCCAGCATTGAAACTGCCCGCAAAATTGGGCGCTTCCGGGGGTTGCCGGATAGGTTCTAAACCAGTATCCCTTTGAGGGCGTGGGCGGGGAGATTTTTGGAAAAAAGCGAAATCCCTCGGTGGATTTGCGGTATTCTGTGTTTTTTGCCAGTCACGAACACCACGGCCACCGAGGGATTTCGAGTGAAAGCCAAGAACCAAAGAGCGCGGGCCAAGCGTCAGAGGGCGCAGGCCAAGGGCCGAAGAACACGGGCCAAGATACGCCGACGTCTCGCCGCATGCAAGCGGCGGGTCGAGCGGCGCATCGACAAGCACAACTGCGAGGGTTGCGACGCCCGATCATGCGGCCCGGCAATATCAAGTATGAGCTTGCGGAGCGCGCGCAAGGCATGGCTTATGGCGGCTTGGGCGCGATGCGGTTGCTGGTCCAAGAACTGGGGCTGGCCGAAGCGATCGATCGGCGATTGCATTTGCTCAAGGTGCATCTGCCATATCATGAGAGCGATCATGTGCTCAACCTAGCGTTCAACGCCTTGTGCGACGGCGATTGCCTGGAAGACCTCGAACTGCGCCGCAACGACGAAGTCTATCTCGACGCGCTCGGCGCCCGGCGCGTGCCCGACCCGACGACGGCGGGCGACTTCTGCCGCCGTTTCACGCCGAGCGACGTGCGCGCGCTGCAAGAAGCTTTCCACGAAACACGACATAAAGCTTGGGCCCGCCAGCCCGCCGAGTTCTTCGCCCAAGCCCGCATCGACATGGACGGCGTGTTCGCGCCCACCGGCGGCCAGTGCAAGGAGGGCATGGACATCTCCCACAAGGGCGAGTGGGGCTATCATCCGCTGGTCGTGTCGCTGGCCAACACGGGCGAAGTGTTCTCGATCGTCAACCGCTCGGGCAACCGGCCCAGCCACGAAGGGGCGGCGGCCGAAGTCGATCGCGCGCTGGAAGTCTGCTTCGCCGGCGGCTTTCGCAAGGTGTTGCTCCGCGGCGACACCGACTTCTCGCAGACGACGCATCTGGACCGCTGGACGGACGACCCGCGCGTGCGATTCGTGTTCGGCATGGACGCCAAGCTGAAATTGCAGCTTTTGGCCGACGACTTGAAGGACAAGGCCTGGCAACCGCTCGAGCGCCGCCGCGTTACGCCGTGAAGACCAAACGCCGCGCGCGGCCGACCAATGTTAAGGAAGGCATCGTGCGCGAGCGGGGATTCAAGAACCTGCGGCTGGTGGGCGAAGAGGTCGCCGAGTTCGATTATCGACCCACGGCGTGCAAGAAGGTGTACCGCCTGGTGGTGGTGCGCAAGTGGATCGACGAGCACCAAGGTCAGCGGACGCTGTTTTCCAGCTATCGCTACTTCTTCTACTTGACGAACGATCGCGAGCTCACGCCGGCCGAAGTGGTGTTCGAGGCGAACGACCGCTGCGATCAAGAGAACCTGAACGCGCAGCTTAAAGGCGCGGTGCGCGCCTTGCACGCGCCGGTCGACAACTTGGTGAGCAACTGGGCCTACATGGTGATGGTCTCGCTGGCCTGGAACCTGAAGGCGTGGTGGGCCTTGCTCTTGCCCGAGCCGCCGGGCCGCGAACAAGAAGCGCGGCGCGAGGAAAAGAAGACGGTGCTCAAGATGGAGTTCAAGACATTCCGCAACGCTTTCATTCGGATGCCATGTCAAATCGTGCGTGGCGGGCGAAGATTGATCTATCGTTTGTTGGGTTGGAATCGCTGGCAAGTCGTGTTGTTTCGCTGGCTGGACGGCCTGCGATGTTGACGCCGATCGATTGAAGCCGGAGTCCGGACGCTCCGGTCCGCCGCCACGCCGAACCAGGAAAGCCAACCGCCAATGCCAAACAAAAACCCGCCGCCGAGAGTAGCGCGCCTGCCGGCGCCGCCCGCTCACGCCGCGCCACCGCCGGCCACGCGAAACCGCCGCAAAACGCAACCGCGTACGCTTGTTTAAGGGCTAGGTGGCATTCGCGTTCGGCTAACCGGTTGGCGTCAATTCTCCAGCCATACCGCGCCAACCTACAATCTTAGGCTTTCACGGATTGTTTTGTTCGATTCTCAACTCTCGATGATACACTCCCGCGAATAGCCGACAAAAATCCATTAGGGCTTCATTTGATCGCTCAATTTGCTCAACGATTTCAAACAGTTCGGATGGCCCTGCAATGCCTTGTTTGATAATCGGCAAGCATTTGGATCTGTCCTTCAAATCTTCGATCACGAGATTGTAGTCCGTGTTGAAGCCCCAGTGCGCGTGAATGATTGCGTTGCGTGCCTGGTTCGCTTCGACCCCAGCGTTGTGCGCGATCAAAGAGTACCCGCAGTTCATCGTGGCGATCGCCGAACTTCTCAATTCGCGATTCATAAAGGTCTCTAATTTGTTTCAGGTTCTCGGAAGGCTTAGCTTTGGCAAAGTGGGCGATGTTTTTCTCTAATCCACTCAATAGAAAAACCGTGTGGCCAAGTCCCCATTCCAGTCGTTGGAACGCGATGATAATTTGCCCAATTGCAACGAAATAGGCTTCGTCGATGCCCCATTTGCCGCGGGTTGCTGCCACGTTCGACTACCTCCCTGAACTTACGCCGCGCCGCACGATTCAGAACAAAAGCTTCTCCCCATTGCCATTTGCGCCGGCCTCTTGCGGTTCACTGAATCGCAATTGTGAATCCTTGGCATAGTGCCGATCCTTTTCGACGGCAATCCAATTGCGGCCTAACTTCTCGGCGATTGCGCCCGTCGTGTTGGAACCGGCGAAGGGATCTAGCACTAGCTCACCCGGCTCGGTCAAGAACTCAATGAAGAATCGCGGCAACTCGGCGGGGAAGCGGGCCGGATGGACCTTTTGCCCTTGGCGCTTCGATTCCTTGATTTAACGGCTGTTGGATTCGTTGTTTCCGCACTCGATTAAGTTCGGGGGAATCGAGCCGCCCTTGTCCGCCGCGAACGTGGCCTTGATGTTGTGACCGGACGGGCGCTTGGTTTGCTTCACGCCCCGTTTGATTAGTCGCTCCATATCTTTGCTATACGCCTGGAGCACTTTCGAGTTATCGGCTTTGGGGAAGGCGGACGGGGCAAGCCAGAATATGTATTCGACTGAATCCTTGACCCGCAAGCGCCGCACGTTCACCCATTCGGCCGGGGCCGGCATCTTGGCGGGGTTGTACCAGAAGAACTCCTGGCACAGGTTGAAGCCCAGTTCGTCGCACAAAGCCAGCAGAAGCCGAAAGTGGTATAGGGACCGGACAGGCTCGCCGGGGGTCCAGCTTCCGCCGATATTCAGCACGAAACTCCCGTCCGACTTCAAGACGCGCTTGATTTCACGCGCAAAGGGCAGGAACCAAGCAATGTAGTCTTTTTGATCGGCGTTGCCGTATTCCTTCTTGAAGTGAAGAGCATACGGCGGCGACGTAAACACGAGGTCCACGCTGGCGTCGGGCAGGGTCGGCAGCAATTCAAGGCTATCCGCGCAATACGCTTCGCCAAGGTCGGTTTTATAGAGCGGTTTCATAGGGCGGGTCATCGATATGCTGAATCAACTCGGCGAAGTCAGCATACCACGGTCGAAGGTCCGATGCATTCGGCAATGGAATCCTTTGGAAAACGGCCAGCTTGTGCGGATGCTTATCGTGGCGGCACAAATCGACCGTCCGGGCAAAGACGAGATCCGACCAGCTCCCGGTTTTCTTGCCCAAGCAGACGCCCAAAATCTGGAACTGGTCAATACCGTCGAATCGGCTGGTTTTGTCGCCAGTCGCGGCGCGGGTCTTCTGTTTCGACCTTGTAGCCGACGATCTTCCCGCCGACCCGATAGGCTTCGCCGCCCACTTTGCCGCTCTCGCGGATATTCTTGCACTCTGCCAGAAGCAGTCGTGCGCCCGGCAGCCAGATCGAAAAATCGGGATGCCCGTCGATATCGTGTGTTTCGTATCGCTCGATTCCGCGTCCCACGCAACGCGCGATGTGCTTCTGCATTTGCACTTCGGCGACCGCGCCCTCGACCTTCAGTCGAAACCGTCCGCTGATCGCATCAAGCAATTCGAGTGAAGTCAAACCGTATTTAGATTCGAGCGCATGCGGTTGCGGCGCCATCCTTGGCCCCTTTGCTACAGTCCGTTGAGCTATGCGGGGCGGGGACTATAGCAAAATGGGGCAAGCCAGCCAAGCCGCGTTTCTGCGTTGGGAGACGCGATAATAGGGACCAGTTCAGCTTTTGCGGGTTGGGGGGTGGATGTGGAAACGTCAATAGGAGAATTCGGGGTTTGTGTGGTAAGCTGGGCGAGGTGGATTTGATCGGTGAACGAAACTTGCTTAAGGAGCGCTAGGCATGGACGCCGCGATGCAGGCCCGCGAGGCCAGGAGGAAGGAACTTTTGCGGGAACTGGCCGAACTGGGAATCGAGGAGATGGTCGAGCAGGGGGCGTTCCTCGGCACGCCGCACTATAGCGTCATCGAGCGGTATGCTATCACGCTCGGCCGCGAGTTGAGCCGTGAAGCCCAAGAGCGAGCGATGCGTGAAGTCGCCGCGAGCTGCCCGACGGAAGCGAACTGCCCCACCTGCGGAGCGTCGTGCCGCGTGCAAACCGCAACGAGGCCGGTCACCAGCCTGGATGGCCGGGTCGAGGTGACCGAGACGACCGCTTACTGCGACCGCTGCCGGCGGTCTTTTTTTCCCTCAGCGGTTGACGTTGGGACTCGATAGCCGCGAGGTCACGCCCGAGTTGACGCGAGCCGTGGTCTGCCTAGCCGCGGAAGTCCGTTCGTTCAAGCGCGCGGAAGTGATCACCGAGCAAGTGCTGGGACACAAAGTTCCCTGCAGCACGATTCGGCGTTTGGTGAAACAGGTGGGCCAGGAACTGGCCGACGGGAAGGCACTGCCGGCGCCCAGCGACAATAAAAAAGTCGTCAAGGAAGTCGTCGTGCCGGAAGCGGCGGTGGTCTCTTGCGACGGCGGCCGCATTCGCACGCGCGAGCCGGGCCGGGGACGCGGCGTCGTGCCGTCGGGCGAGAAAGGCTGGCGCGAAACGAAGAACGCTTCGTTCGAGCGAATGTCTCTCAACCCGCGGCGCGGTGCTGCGCACGGCGCTGAGCAGTATGTCCTGCTCGGAGGATTTCGGCCCGCTGATGCGGCGCGAAGCCCAGCGGCGCCGGTTCTACGATTCCCCTTTACGGGTCTTCCTCGGTGATGGCCTGAACTGGAACTGGTCGATCTGGAAAAAACATTTTCCGACGTTCACGCCCGTCCTCGACTTCATTCATGCGATTCAATACGTTTACCGCGCGGCGCTGGCGCTGGCCGCCAACGATGCGGAGGGTTGGTCGCTCTATCTAAAGTTCGTCACCTGGTGCTGGCAAGGCCAGGTCGATCACGTGATCGACGAGATCAAGCAAGCCTGCCTCGCCCGGGGCATCGACTGGGAAGATACGAAACCCAGTGACGCGGAGAAAGCGCTCGTCGACGCCGTGCGGTACTTGACGAACAATCGCCAGCGGATGGACTATCCCAGCTATCGCCGCCTGGGCCTGCCGGTCACCAGTGCGCCGATGGAGTCGCTGATCAAACAGATGAACCTGCGCGTGAAAGGGACCGAAATGTTCTGGGACGATCCCGACGGAGCGGAAGCGATCTTGCAGCTCCGCGCCGCAGCCCTCAGCGACGACGGCCGGCTCAAGGACTACCTCTCGCAACGCCCCGGCCACCCCTTCCACCGCCGCTCCACCCCCCTCGCCACCGCCGCATAAGCTGAACTGGTCCCGGGGCCACGCGCCACGCGGGCTCGCCGGCGTTGGGCCCGGCTCGCGGCCCGCGTGTCGCGGAGTAGTTCGGCCACCACGGCCCAAAAGCTTGGATACACCGTGTCGCGATAGAGCGAATTTGCCGGCAATGCGGCCATCAGCCGCCGATGGGCCCGACCCAGGTTGTGATAGGGCAGCGACGGGAAAAGATGGTGCAGCGCGTGGTAACGCAGGTTGAGCGGAAAAAACAGCTCGGTGAGCGGGCCGCCGGTGATATTCACCGAGTCTTCGAGCTGCTCGAGGTGGGTCATGCGCTCGCCCCGATTGCGGTAATGGTGGGCCGCGAGATTCCGCAGATAGTTCAAGCTCAGAATCGCCACCGCCAGCACGTAGATCGCCGGCAGCCGAGCCCAATCAAAAGGGCCGGTCCACACCACGGCCAGCATGATCCAGCAGCGCAGGCAGCAAGCCAACTCGATCGCGGCCCACGAACGCCGCGGCGCGGTTGCGGGAATCGCGAGCCGATGATGCCAGTTGAACACAAACGACGAACAGCGCTCGAGCGTCCACTGGCGAACACGGGGAGTAATAAACGTGAGCGGGCTCAGCAAAAAGCGGACGAACAGCAACAGCGGCATCACCAGCGCTTGCGAAAAAAACAACACGATCTGATGCCAGGTCGAGGTGCCCAGCGGCACATATTCGCCATCGGCTTGCGTGCCATAGTGCCGTGCATTGTGATGGTCGATATGGTTCTCGTAAAAAAACGATGGCATCACCATGGGAATGCCGCAGGCCAGATCCCAGAACGCCCGAAAGGCCCGCATCTCGCCCTCGCGCATATGCGTGATCTCGTGGATAAAGCTGCCGACCCGAAACAGGGCAAACGCCGCCACGACCAGCGCTCCCAGCCGCGCGGGCCACGAAAACTCGGGCGAGAGATACACGCTGGCCGACGAATAACCCACGGCCATCGAAAGGATCAAATCGATCCAGTACCGCAAAACGTGGCGGTCGAAGAGATCAGCGATCGCAAGGCGTGCTTCGCGAATCGAAAAGCTTTTTTCCGAATTCATTGCCTGCAACATTATTTGCGTTCCTCGAACCCGCGGCGGGGCCGACATTCGCGGGCCGTTCGCCGACACCGGTGAAAATCTAGAAGCAGTCGCCATAAAAAGCTTGCCATACGCTTGAGGTAGGCGCCCGCTAGCATGAGCAAAATCGGGGCCAAAAGCGCGACGATTTCGCGTCGTCGCCCGCACACTGGGAACGGTCGCGCCGGTTTTCCCTACCCGGCCGGTGAAGAATGCGACCAATGGCAGGGGGCAAAACGCGATGGCGGGAGCCCGCCGCGAGGAACAAGCGGCCCGCGGAAGAGCGAGCTTACTCGCGCGGCCAGAGTCGCACTCCGGCGCCATGTTCCACCGGATAGCGGACGCGGCCCTGTTCGATGCGGACCCCCGAGGCGATATCCTGGGCCAGGAGCGCGGCGCCGTCGAGATCGGCAAAGTCCACCAGCGGGGCAAGCTGGGCGGCGGCTGAAATGCCCACCGTCGATTCGTTCATGCAGCCGATCATGACCCGCGGGCCGAGCCGCCGGGCCTGGGCGATCATGCGCCGAGCCGGGGTCAGGCCGCCGCATTTTTGGAGTTTGATGTTCACGCCATGAAAATGCCCGACCGCAGCGGCGACATCGGCCTCGACGCGGCACGATTCGTCGGCGAAGATCGGCAACGGCGATTCGACGAACAGCCGCCGAGCGCCGGCCCGATCGTCGGCCGGGAGCGGCTGCTCGATCAGTTCCACGCCCAGCGGCGCCATGGCCCGCGCGTTGGCCAGGGTTTCTTCGACATTCCAGCCGCAGTTGGCGTCGACTCGCAAGGGCGCCGCGGTCGCTTGGCGCAGGCGCGCACAGATCTCGAGGTCGTGCGGCGTGCCGAGCTTGATCTTGTAGGCCGGCCAGTCGGCGAATTCGCGAAGCTTGGCGAGCATGTGTTCGATCGTGTCGATGCCGATCGTGTAGTCGCTCGGCGCGGCCGCCGCCGGATCGAGTCCCCAGGCTCGCCAGAGTGGTTGGCCGATCTGTTTGCCCCAGAGATCATGCGCTGCTTCGTCGAGCGCGCACTGCGAAAAGCGACATTGCCCCAGCTTGGAATCGAGCCGCCCCCACAGCCTTTCGGGCCAAGGCGCGGTTTCATTGTCGGCGGCGTTGCAAGCAAATTCCTCGATCTCCGGGCGAAGCGATTCGAGCGTCGCGCGCATGCTCGCGGCCGTGACCCCGTAATAGTCGTTGGCCGAGGCTTCGCCGAAGCCTGAGTGGCGCCCGTCGCTCAGCTCGACGACGATCGCCGATTGCACCGTGGTCGAGCCGCGCGAGATATTGAAGGGATGCAAGAGCGGCAGCGCGACTTCATGCACTTCGAATTTCATGGCGAAGGTCCTCGATCGCGCGATGTCTACCCCTGGAAGCGCCGGGCGAAGCGCGTTAGGCTCGTCGTTGGGCGGCGCGTGGCAGTATACGCGATTTTCAAGCTCTCTCGGAGGCGATTCCTCGGTGTTTCACTACGATCGCGGCCTGAAACTCACGCGCACCGGCTTGGCGATCGACTTCCGCCGCTGCCAGCCCCACGGCTTTATCTCGCATGCTCACAGCGATCATATGGCTCGGCATGGGCTCGCGTTTTGCACTCCCGCGACCGCGAAGTTGTATCAACATCGCATGGGTCCGCGCGCGACGCGCGACCTGCCCTATCGCCAGACGCTCGCCTGGAGCTCGCTCAAGCTCACGACCTATCCGGCTGGCCACTGCCTCGGCTCGGCCATGCTCCATGTCGAGGAAGACGATCAAACATTGCTCTATACCGGCGACTTCAAACTCGGCGAGTCGGCCACCTGCGAGCGGGCCGAACTGCCGCGGGCCGATGTGCTCATCATCGAGAGCACCTTCGGCGACCCGCGCTACCGGCTCACGCCCCGAGCCGAGGCGATTGCCCAATTGTGCGACCTCGTGGGCCGAGCGCTGGCCGATGAATGCGTGCCGGTGATCGAAGCCTATGCGCTTGGCAAAAGTCAGGAAGTGACCCGCATTCTCACCTTGGCCGGCTTCAAGGTTTTGCAACATCCGACCGTGTATGCGGTGAGCCGCGTGTATCGCGAGTGCGGCGTCGACTTGGGCGATTGTCATTTGTATCCCGGCCATTACCTGCCGGGTCATGTGGTGGTGGCGCCGCCGCGCGGACACCGACAGCGGCGGCTGGCCGGGCTGCGGAATGTGGTGAGTTTCAGCGTGACCGGCTGGGCGATGCATCCCGCGACGCGCGGCCGGCTGGGCGTCGACCACGCGATCCCGCTTTCGGATCATGCCGACTACGACGAACTGCTCGAAGCGGTCGAGCGCGTGAATGCCCGCGTGATCTATTGCACGCACGGCCCGGTGAGTTTTGTCGATGTGCTCCGCAAAGAAGGTTTTAATGCCCACCCCCTCGACGGAAGCGCTCCGGTTCGCGCGGAGCGCCGGTGCAGCCGCGACTATTCCGCTAGCATCAAGGGCCGGCGGCGTCGAGCGCTTGGGCCAGGTCGGCTACCAAATCGTTCGGGTGCTCCAGGCCACACGCCAAGCGAATCATGTTGTCGTGAATGCCGTAGCCGCGGCGCTCCTCGGGCGACATTTCGAAATAGCTCATCACGAGCGGTTGCTCGATCAGCGATTCGGCGCCGCCCAGGCTGGGAGCGATGCGCGGGATGCGGGCCGCGTCGACAATCGCCGCCGTCTCGCGCCAATCGGCGTCTTTCACCAGGAACGTCACCAGCCCGCCGTAGCCGCGCATCGATCGCCGGGCCACTTCATGGTAGGCATGCGATTCGAGGCCGGGATAATAAACCTTTTCCACTCGGGGGTGGCTTTCGAGGAAGCGGGCCACGGCGAGGCCGTTTTCATTGTGCCGGGCCATGCGCAGGCCAAAGGTCTTGAGGCCGCGCTCGAGGAGATAAAAATTATGGGGTGAATTGATCGCTCCCATGATGCCCCGCAGCTTTCGCACGCTTTCGAGCTTCTCGGCGCGGCCCACCACCACCCCGGCCAAGAGATCGTTGTGGCCGGCCAGATATTTCGTGGCCGAATGCAGGACATAATCGACGCCGGCCGCCAGAGGGCGAAGATTGAAGGGAGTGGCCAGCGTGGCGTCGATCAACGTCTCGACGCCGCGCCGTCGCCCAAGCTCCACGAACCGCTCGAGATCGACAATGCTCAGATGCGGATTCGTGGGCGACTCGCTAATGAGGAGCCGAGTGCGCGGCGTGATGGCGGCTTCCATGGCTTGGTAGTCGCAGGCCGGAACCTGACGGGTGACGACGCCGAAGCGGCTGAGATGCTTCGAGCAAAACTCGCGACTGCGGTGATAACATTCGTCGAAGAAGATCACTTCGTCGCCGCTGTTGAGCTTGGCCATGAGCAGACCGACCATGGCCGCCATGCCGCTGGCGAAGACCAGGGCCGACTCGCCGCCCTCGAGCGCCGCGAGCTTGGCCTCGACCACTTTCTCGCCCGGATTGCCGTAACGCCCGTATTCCTCGCGGGGCTGTTTTTGTTCGATGAAATCGATCACGCTTTGCGTGTCGGCGAAGGTGTAGGTCGAAGGCAGAAGATGGCGTCGGTCACGGCGTTGCCGGGCTTTTGCCGCGCTTCGCCCGCATGCACGCACAGCGTGGAAAAGTCGGGCGAGGGAGTCGTGGGCGCCGCCGGGTCGTTGGGTTTCATCGATGGGTCCGCCGCGGGAAAAGAAATGCTGAAATAGTGTCCGAACCCGGTCGGGGGCGCCGACGCGTTTGCATTTTCCGATGCGCATCGCGGGGGCGAACCAGCGCGCGAAGGCGCGGCGGACACCGACGGCGGGCAACGAAAAAAGCCGCGGTGTCCCCCGAACATTCGCGGGCGACTGCGGCTCACTGTTATTTCAGTTGAACCACCGGCGCGAGGCTCGCCCCCATGGGATTCATCCGAGGGGAGCGAGATCGAACTGGTGATGGCACTTTAGCAGTACAAAGCTGCAAGCGGCCGCAAATCCCGTTAAGCCGAATTGTAACTGGCCGCCTGGGCGCACGCAAGCGAATGAATTTTGGCATGCT
>CAWAUV010000006.1:0-166723 GCA_963785305.1 uncultured Planctomycetaceae bacterium | reverse complement strand
GACCCCGCGAAGCATCCTCGCGGAGCGTTTCCCGAGAACCGCGGCTAGTTCTCGCCGACCGGCGGCGGCGGTGTCGGCGGTATCGGCGCCGATGGCGAATTCATTAATGTTCCCGGCTACAAAGAGCAGCTGGATGAACAGGATTCCGAGGCGCTCGGCAAGCTGGCCGCGCGGATGTTTCTTACCAAGCCCGTTGACGACTGGCGAACGGAAGCGGCGCGGTCGCTCGTCTCGCTGAGCCAAACGCTGGGCCGCCCCGTCTCTCCCGAGGTGACCGACCGCTTTCTCGACTACGTTGAAGTTCAGCAACAAGTCGCGAAGCTGCGGGCATCGTTTCAAGAAACGATGCGGAAAGTCGCGATTGAAAAGAGCCTTCCGCCCAAGCACGAAGACGAAGACGACGAACCCGAGCTCGCCGACACGCTGCTCGATCTCACGCAAATGGGCCTCGACTTGGTGGGCCTCTTCGACCCCACGCCCGCCTCCGACGGGACAAACACCATCATCTCGGCCGGTCGCGGCCAATGGGGCGACATGGGCATCAACGCCGTGTCGATGATCCCCTACCTCGGCGACCTCGCCAAGCTCGGCAAACTTGGCAAGTACCCAAAGCAAATCGCGAAAGCGATCGCTCTGGCACGGAAGAACATCAAAGCCGGCAAGGCGATTAAGCCGGTCATGAAAGAACTCCGGCGAGTATTGAAACGCGTGCCGCTGGAAAAACTGCCCAAGCAGATTCGCAAACCTCTTGAAGAATTAAAAACCAAAGTCGACAATTTCTTTCGCGTGGGGAGAAGCAAAGGCAACGGCAGCGGCAAACGAGCGCCAAGCACGGCCAAGCCGCGGCCAAATCTCTCGTTGGTCCCATCGATTCGCGGAGGTGCTTTTAGTAAGTGGTTCGATGCGATTACCCCGGGAGAATTGAGAATTGTTATGCGTAACTCCGAATTAAAAGAACAGGTTATGAGGCGATTGCGAAGCCCCGGAGGATATCATGAATGGCTGCCCGTTTGCGCGTCGAGAAGTTCAAGGAGTGGGGAGTCACTGCTGTCCTGCCCCTCCCGGAACTGGAAAGTTTGGCCGTTGGGATTAGCATAAATCCCGAGGGAGGACGTTTCCATGAGCGAATTGCGAACACGGCGGCATTTTTCCGCCGAGCAGAAGGCCCAGGTCGTGCGGCGGCATTTGAGCGGCAAAACGCCGGTGTCGGATTTGGCCGATGAATTCAAGGTTCAGCCCAGCCTGATCCATCTCTGGGTCAAGCAGGTGCTCGATCAGGCCGAGAAGGCGGTCGGGCGGTGGGCGGGCGGGCGGCCGCCGCGGCTGGAAGCGGCCAAGGACCAGAAGATCGCCCAGCTCGAATCGAAGCTGGTCACCAAGAACGAAGTCATCGCCGAACTGATGGAGGAGAATGTCCGCGCAAAAAAAGAGCTTGGGGAACTCTGAAGGGAGTTTGGGTTCCCCACGACACGCGCGACGCCATCGTCGATTACATCGGGCGTTGGACCGAGCGTGCCGAGCTGCCGGCCCAGCGGCTGCTGGGCTGGCTGGAATTGGCGCCGAGCAAGTTCCACCAGTGGAAGGACCGCTACGGCAAGGCCAACGAGCACAACGGCAAGGTCCCGCGCGACTGGTGGCCCGGGGAATCGAGAACTCGAGGACTGGGAGAAGCAAGCCATCCTCGCCTACCACGACAGCCATCCGCTGAATGGCTACCGCCGCTTGGCGTTCATGATGCTCGACTCTCGACGTGGTGGCGGTCAGTCCCAGCAGCGTGTATCGGGTATTGAAACAAGGCGGACGGCTCGACCAACGCAAGTTCTCGCCGTCCAAGAAAGGAACCGGTTTCGTGCAGCCGCCGCGGCCGCACGACCACTGGCATGTCGATATTTCGTACATCAATCTGGCCGGCACGTTTTACTTTCTCCGCACGATTCTGGACGGCTACAGCCGCTACATCGTGCATTGGGAGCTGCGCGAGAGCATGAAGGAGTTCGAAGTGGAAACGGTGATTCAACGCGCGCGAGAAAAGTTTCCGGACGAAAAGCCGCGGATCATCAGCGACAACGGCCCGCAGTTCATCGCCCGCGATTTCAAGGAGTTCATTCGCCTGGCCGGCATGACGCATGTGCGAACGAGTCCGTTTTATCCGCAAAGCAACGGCAAGTTGGAGCGCTGGCACAAGAGCCTCAAGGTCGAGTGCATCCGCCCGGCCTGCCCCGAGGATGTCGAAGAGGCGCGAGGACGGATCACGAAGTTCGTGGAGCACTACAACCACGAGCGCTTGCACAGCGCGATCGGCTACGTCGCGCCGAGCGACAAGTTGAACGGTATCGAACAACAGATATTCGACGAGCGCGACGCGAAGCTGGAAGCGGCCCGCGAGCGACGACGGCTGGCTCGCGGCGCCGCGCAAAAGGTTGCCTGAAGCCTCGCGCCGCGCTACGATGACACTTGACCTGGGCGGAGGATAGGGCTCCGCGGAGGCGCGACCCGAGCGCCGTCCCAGGGGCCAAGACCGAAGAGAGGGCGGCGACCGGCAATCGTCGGCGCCGTCCGCTCGCCAATCCTTCGGGATTGGCGCGAATGCGTTAAACCTTCGCGGCACGATGCCGCGAAATGCCCGGCAGGACGCCTTTACTCATTTGCTAACCCAAATGCCCGATCATTCCAGTTCACGGTGAACCAGAACATTCGTGAGATGCTGATGGATATGGCATTGCGTCGACTCCCGGTTGCCATTCGCGCGCCCGTTTGGCCGTGGAGCTCACGCGGGCCAAAGCGAACCGCATTCATGCGGCGGCGAGGTCTTTTGAATATTTCAACAGGCTGATCACGGAAGACATCAGTTCCTCACTGCGCTTCCGATTCATAAATCGGCAGGTGGCGATAATAGACCTCGAGCGACAAGAGATTCATCGTGGTCACATAGATTCGCCCCGCCGCTTTGCCCCAGCGATCGGCCGCCGGATCCCAACTACCGGCCTTGGGGCCGGTCTTGATCTGAGTGTCGACCAGGAGCGGATGCAGCCGCTGGTTCCACTGGCTCCAGTTGTCGCCTTTCATGTGAAACATGACCTGCGTGGCATAGTACCAATAATAGGTGTCGCCGAGCGGCTGCTGCCGAGTGCCCAAGGTGGGCAGGTGATGCGCCAAGTGCTCGGCCCCGCGCTGCATCAGCGGATCGTTGCGATTGGCGCCCAGATACAGCCGCATCAAGAGGCCGACCGCCGTGATCGTGGTCGTCGGGCGGCGGCCATGACGTTTGTCGGCCGTGTCGGGCGCGTAGGGGTTGTAGACGAACTCGGTGTGATCGCCGCCGGCCTGCGCGGCGTCGAGCCAGTGGCGGGCCAGATCGTAGGTCTTCGGCGGAACGGTCAACCCGCTAAGCTCGCCGCTCTTGAGCGCCATGAGCTGCCAGCCGCTCACCGAGGTGTCTGAATCGTGCTGCGGTTGATAGCGCCAACCGCCGCGGGTCGGGTGCTGCGCGGCGACGATGAAGTTGATCGCGCGTTGGGCGGGCTCGCGCAGGTTGTCGTCGCCGGTCATGCCATAGGCTTCGCAGAGCGCGATCGTGGCCATGCCGTGGCTATAGAGCCAAGCGCTCTTGTTCGATTCGGCGTCTTCGGCGATGTAAAGATCGCCATTGGGCCGCTGGCGACGGATCAAGAATTCGAGCCCGCCGCGCACCGTGTTTTGATATTGGTCGTCGAAATGATCGTAGCCCGCGCCCAAGAACGAAAGCAGGGCCAAGGCCGTGGCGGCGGTGTCGGAGCGGAATTGGGCCTGTTCGTTTTCATAGCCTGGCCGGCCCACTCCGAACCGATCCAAGCTCCAATTGCCTTCGGGCATTTGATGCCGCGCTAGAAAATCGAGGCCCAGCTCCACCGCGTCTTCGGTTCGCTGCATCGGGTCCGAAAGGCCCGCGCCGCCATTGCGACGCTGACCACCGCGGCGGGCAAAGGCTCGGGCCGGTTCGCGCCCGACCATCGACCGAATGCAGCCCGCCGGTCTTGCGGCCCAGGAACCGACCGGCGCCCGAATGCGCGATTTCGCTGTCGCGCCGCGCGTGGCGATCGAGCGAGCCCACATCGGGCGCCAATTGGGCGCCGAGCCCGCCGGGCCCTTCGGGCGCCGCCACTTCAACGGCCAAGCCCCCCGGCCGGCGACCGACGACGCCCATTTCAGTGCGCGGCCCGACTTCGGCGAGTCCGCCGCTGGGTCCGACTCCGGTTGTGTCGCCGGCGCCTTCGCCGCCTGTTTTGCCGCCACCCGGCGGAAGGGCGCCACCGATGTCGAGCACCGCGCCGTCGATGCCCGAAAGCGCGCCAGCCACGTTGCCCGCGCCGAGTTTTCCGTTGAGCGCCACGACACCCACGCGTGGGCCTTCGGCGTCGCCCGCGGCGGGATTGCGGGCCGAGGCGAGACCATTGCCGGGAGCTCCTCGCTGGGTGCTGTCGATGGTCGCGTCGCCGGCGTCCATGCCGGGCAGATGATCGGTGGGCGGTCCGGGAATGCCGCTGCCGCGCTGGGCGGGACCGACGATCGCTCCCGGCCCCGCGGCGCCCAGGCCACCGGCGCCGCCGCGTCCGGCCGCGGTGTCGGCCCGCGGCGCGAGACGATCGCCACCCGCGTCGCCGGTCGTCGCTCCGCCGCCGGCAAGCATTCCCGTGGGTTGGCCGCCATCGGCGCCGAGCGGCGCATCGGCCAGGCCATTGATTGCATCGGCGCCGGCGAGTGTTCGAGCGCCGCCGGAGCCAGAGCCAGACCCGGCGCCGCGTGAGTGCGAGGCGGCTTTCGCTCCGCCACCCGCGCCGGAGCCCGACATTCCAGCGCCGGGTCCATCGGCTTCGGAGCCGGCGGCTCGGGCGATGGGCGAGGTGCCTGCTCCGGCGCCAAGTCCCTCGGTTCGCGGCGATTCGATCGCCATGCTGCCCACTGGAAGCGATCCTGCGTCGCCGCGGCGCGTGGCGCCAGGTCCATCGCCCGCGGCGTCGGGCTGAGCGGCATAGGCGCCGCCGCCATCGCCCGGAGGCGCGCGGGCAGCGTCGGCGATCATGTCGGCCGAGAGTGTGATGAGCGGTCCGGCGCCGGCGGTCGAACGTCCGCTCGAGCGACCGGCCACGCGTGGCGCCGCATTGGCTCCGCCGCCGCCGCCGCCGCCGCCGCTGGCCCGCGCCGGTCCATGCGCCAAGCCCGCCGCGCCGCCACGTTGGTCGCTGGGTCGGGTCGACGAAATCGGCAAGTCATCGCCCAGGGCGCCAGAGCTTGCCGCCGCGCTTCGCTGAGCGCCGGGGCCAGCGGGGCCGATTTCATTCTTCGCCAGAGCCGTTGGCGCCGGGCCCGCGTTTGAGCTATCGGGACCGCCGCTCGATGCCCCGGTCGCGGCGTTGTCGAGCGCCATGGCCGAAGCTTCGACATTGGCGGACTGAGACGCGCGCGACGCTCGCGGCGCCGGCCGGGCGCTCGGGTTCAATGTCGGCCGATCGCTCGGCTGACCGCGCTGCGGGCCGGCTTGGGCCACGGCCCGCGGTCGAAACGCCGGCTCGCTCGGCGAAGTGGCCGGGAGCGGGGCCGTGCCCACGCGGTCGTTGCGAGCGCGGGAGAGCGTGGTGGCGGCGGGGCCGGATTCTTCTTGAGCCACGGCCCTGGCGCCCGCGCCCGAGGGCTCGGCGGCCGGCGCGTCTTGGGCCCGCGCGTCGACCGCGGCCGGCGCCGCGCGAAGCCCGCCGGGTCGCTGGGTGGCCGCCATGCGCGGAGCGTCATTGTCTCGCGCGGGCGCGGCGGGCTTCGCGCCCTGGGGGCGGGCTACCGTGTCGCCGGCATCGGGCAGGTCGGCGGCGCGGCTCTTGGCCGGGCCGGCGGAGTCTCGGGCCCGCGCGAGGCTCTCGGCCCTTGGGCCAGCCGGAGCGTCTTCGCGGGCCACGGCGTCGGTCGAGGGACTCGCCTTGGGCAAGAGGGGCGCTTCGAGTTCGCGAGGCAGTTCGCGCGGTTCATGCAAGCGGTTCTTTGCCAGCGGAATCGACGGCGCATCGGGCGCGGCTTGCGACGACGGGCGTCGAGCCGGCGCGTTGGTCTCGCGCGGCCGAGTGGCCACCGTGGCTTCGCCCGGTGCGCTGGGGCGAGCGCTCGGCGCGGCGGGTTGCTGGCGGGCCAGGGTCGCCTCGCGCGGCTCGAGCTTGGCCACGGGCTCGTCGTCGTTTTTCACCACCGGCAATTGCGGGGCGGGATTATCGGGATTGATCTTCGCCTCGGCCGGACGCCGGCTCAACTTCGAGGGATTGCCCCGCCGCGGCGCCGCTTCGCGCCGCGTGGCTTCTTTCACGCTGGCCGGCCGCGCCGCTTCGATCGCCGTGGGCGCGGCGGCCGGTTGCGCCGACTGCTTGGGGGCCGGCGCCGTCGTCGGCTGCTCGCGAGCCGCTTGGGTTTCACGGGCGTCGATCGGCGCCGCTTCCACCGGTTTGTCAAACTCGGTCGCCGCGTCGGGATCATCGAGCGACTCGGGCGCGTAGTCCATTTGCACCGCGATCTCTCGCTCGGGCGTCGGCTCGGTTTGGGCCAACTGTTTGTCCGGCTCGGCGCGGTGATGGAGGGCGAGCACCAAAATGACGGCCAAGTGGATAATCAGGCTCAAGACCGCGGCGAATTGCAGCGCCCGGCGCAGGCGTTGATTGCCGAGCCGGCTGGCAAACCAGATCAGGCCGCCCAAAGTGGTGATGAGCGCCACGAGCCGCGCATAACCATTGGCCACGATATGCGGATCGTCGAACGAACTGGTGGCGATGATCGCTCCGGCCAGGAGTCCGCCCAGCCCGAGCAGGGCCACGTTCACCGGCCACAATTGCTCGTCCAGGCCTGGCGACTCGTTAGGCCGGCGAACGTTTGGAAAATTGTCGGGACTACTCATCGACTGCGAATCCCTTCCTCGCCGGCGCCTGCGCGGGCAATGTCAACCGCCGAGCGCTTGCAAGCGAGCCTTGGCCGCGGCGGCGCGGGAGCTTTGAGGATATTTTTCGACCACTTCGGTATAGGATTTCTTGGCCTGATCGAGTTGACGCAGGTTTTCGAAGCACCGGCCCGACTCGAACATCGCGTCGGCTTGCCATTTTTTGATGCCGTCGGGGGCCGCCGGATAGCCGTATCCATAGGCGACTTTCATGAACTGCTTGACGCCCTCGCGAAAGTCTTTCTTGCCGAAAAGAATTTCCCCCATCATGAAACGGGCACGCGCCCCCACTTCGCGATCGGCATCGGCCGCTTTTTCGAACAATTTATACGCGGCGGCTTCATCGCCGAGGTTTTGTTTGCAGGTCGCCAGCTCAAACGAAACTTCGGCCGCGTTTGGCTCGTCGGGAAATTCCTTGCTGGCCCGCTCGAGCAGCGGCACGGCCTGGGCCCACTTTTTCAGTTGAGCCGCGCTTTGGCCGGCGTGCAAGAGCGCGCGGAAGCGGGAGTCTTTGTCGGCGCCCGGCGAGGCGAGGAACTTTTGATAGGCCGCTTCGGCAAAGTCGAACTTGCCCAAGCGAAACAGGCATTCGGCCGCCATGAAGTGGCCGTCGTCGGCGTGCGGTCCGGCCGGAAAGGTGAAATTCAAATAGTCGAACGACTGCTGGGCCTTGTCGTATTGCCCAGCCTGAAAATAGGACCAGGCCAGTTTATATGCCGCCTTCTCGCCCAATTCGTTCTTGCCGGATTTGTTCATCGCCATGTAATAGGCTTCGGCGGCGGGCCCGTATTGCTTGGCTTGATAGCGGGCTTCGCCCACGCGATACGAACTCTCCGGCGCGAGCGGGCTCTCCGCATGTTCCTTGGCCAGTCGGGCGAAAGCGGCCTCGGCCGCGTCGTCGTGTTTTTCGGCCAGTTGAGCGAAGGCCAGCTCGTAGAGCACGCGGTCGGCCGAGCCATAGCCGGCGTCGTCTTTGAGAATCGACTCGAAATCGGTGATCGCCGCGCCGTTTTTATTGAGCCCTACTTCGGCGAGGCCCTTGATGAACAGCGCGTCGCCACGATCGGCGCCGGTCGGGTTCGACTTGAGGTAGGCGTCGACATCGGCGATCGCGGCGTCGTATTTCTTAAGCGCTTGCCGAGCCCTCGCGCGGCCGCCGTGAGCCTGGGGCACGAGCGCGTTTTGGGGAAATTGATCGATCAACCTGCTAAAGGCGGTCTCGGCATTGTTCGGTTCGTTGAGATCGAGCTCGGCCCAGCCCAGGCCAAATAGGGCATACGTGGCATAGGGACCGGTTGGCCATTTATCGACCACCGTTTGATAGGCGACCGCCGCGCCTCGCTGATCGCCCGACGCCGCGCTGTATTCGCCCACTCGGTACTGTGCCCGATCCAGAAAATGGCTCTCGGGAAAATCGGCCAGCGCCTTGCGGGCCGTGGCCAGCGCGTCGGGCAGTTTGTTCAGCCGACGATAGGCGGCTGCCAGTTGCAGCAAAGTTTCGTCGGCTTGGCGCCATTTCGGAGCGGCGGCAAGGGCGGCCGACAATTCCTTGGCCGCCGGTTCGGCTTGATGTTCCTCAAGCTGGGCGCTGCCCACCAGAAAATGCGCCTCGGCCTTGTGGTCGGGCGAAGTGAACGACGCCAATTGCGGCCCGAGCGACGACACCACCTCGGGATACTTCTTCGCCAGCAACAGCGCCGTGGCCCGGCGCAGCGCCAAGCGGCGGCGTCGGCGCCGCCCGGGTCCTGGGCCAACAGGGTGTCGTACAGCGAGATTGCGGTCGGATAGTCGCCGGCCAGCAGTTTGGCCTCGGCTTCGACATAGCGGGCATCGCTCGCGAGGGCGCCATCGGGATAGCGCTTCAAAAAGTCGGCGGCATAATTGCCCGCGGCCGGGTAATCGTTTTCGCCCAGCGACGCATACGCGGCCATGTAAAGCGCCGTGCGGGCCGAGGCGTGGTCGGGGTGGTCCTTGGCCACGGCGGCAAACAGTGGGATCGATTGCTTGTGCTCGCCCGCGTCGTACACGGCGTCGGCTTGATCGAGCGCCAGATCGACGGCAAAGGGACTTTGGCCGGCGGTGGCTCGCGCCGCGTCGGCCACGCGCCGCGCATCGGCCGGGCGCTTTTGCTTGAGGTAGGCGCGGGCGAGCCAATGCGCCGCTTCCGCCGCCTCGGCGCCACCGGCGGCGGCGACCTTGCCGAGCCACTTTTCCGCTTCGCCAAAATTCCCCGCCAGATAGTAACAGTTGCCCGCCGCGAGTTGGGCTGCCGGGACATAGGTCGAAGTCGGATACTTCTCAACCAGGGTCGCGTCGAGCGCGGCGGCCTCGGCGAACTTCTTTTGCTGGGCCATGCATTCAGCCTCGCGCAGCGTGGCGAGATCGGCGGCATAAAAGTCGGGCATGGCCCGCGCGGCGGCGAAGCCTTGCTGCGCTTCAGCGAATTTGCCCAGCGCCAACAGGGCTTCGGCGCGATGCAGCGTGACTTCGGCCTTCAGCGCGTGGTTTGGATACTCCTTGAGAAATTGATCGAACACGCCGACCGCTTCGGCCGGCTTCTCGAGGTCTTGCCTCACGACGCCGAGCGCGTTGAGCGCCTCGGGCCGGAAGGTCTTTTCCGGGTCTTTTTCCATCGATTTGGCGAACGCATCGGCCGCTTCGGCTTTCTTGCCGGTCGAGTACAGCGACTCGCCGAGGTAGTAATAGGCTTGGCCCAGATGTTTGCTCTCGGGGAATTTCTTGATGAGCGTCGAGAAGGTTTCCAGCGCGTCGCCGGGAGCGGCTTTCGCGGTTTGCGCGAATATATTGGGCAATGCCGAGGTCGAGGTAGCTCATGTCGGCCAGCTCGAAATCGGGATGTTCGCTCGTTACGCGTTTGAACGCCTTCTCGGCGGCGTCGTATTGCTTGAGCTTGAGCCGACAGACGCCCAGGTAATGCTCGGCCTTGGCCGCCGCGGGATCGGTCGCGAATTTTTCGAGAAACTTTTCCCACTCGTCGGCGGCGAGATCATAGAGCTCGCGGTTCTGAAATGTCACCGCGTCGCGATATTGACGAATTGCTTGCGGCGAGCTCTTGGCCGGCTCGGCCGCCACCGCGGACGAAGCCCAAGGGCCGAGCATCGCGATCGTGCTGACAGCCGCGATCACCAGGGCGCCCGCGAATCGAGGCGAGAACACGTCGGGGCGAGGGGAGGCAAAACGGCAAACGCCACGGGGCATGGCGAGGTCCTTGCTTCAAAAAACGGGAAACGGAAATATTGGGATGAGCCGGCCAGACGCCGCCAAATGCCATCGCCTTGGCGATAGGCCCGAGGCTTTGGCGCATTCAATGGCCGGCTCGCACATCGTAGCAAAGCAGGTGGTCTTGCTCGCGAAGATAGAGCATGCCGCCCACGATCACCGGGTGCGACCAGCTCGGTCGGTCGCCGCTATCCGGCGCCTTGAAGGAGCCCACTTCCTCGAAACCGTCGGGCGTCGCCTTTACAAGCGACACCATGCCGTTGGCGAAATGGATATAGAGGCATCCATCGGCCGCGGCAAACGCGGCGGAGCCGGAACCCGAGGCGCGGCTCTTCCACTTGATGTCGCCGGTGAGCAAATCGGCGCAAAAGGGGATGCCCGCGTCGTCGGAATCGCCGAACAAATAATCGCCCACCAGCACAATACCGCCGTGCTTGTTGGCGAGCTCCTTTTTGAGGCCATAGACTTCTTCGATCTTCACTTCGCCATCGGCAGCGGGCATTTGCCGCAAGAGCGCGCCGCCGCGTTTATAGCCGGCGGCGAAGAATACGAGGTCGCCGCGCACGATCGGAGTCGGAATCACGGCCGTGGTCTTGTCGATATCGTAGGTCCAGAGCAATTTGCCGTCGTTGGCCCGCACGCCCATCGGGCCGCTGGCCGTGGTTTGCACGTAGACGCGAGTCCCGCCGATCTCGGCGATCACGATCGACGCATGACCCGCCCCGCGATCGTCGGGCCGGGAGACTTTCCAGATCAATTCGCCGTTGTTCTTATTGAGCGCGATCATCGTCGCCTTGTCGCCGCCCGGGGTGCAGACGAGCTGGTCGCCATCGACGAGCACCGACTCGCTATATCCCCAGCCATCGCCTTTCTTGCCATCGAAGTCCGACTTCAGATTCTTTCGCCAGCGTTCCTTGCCGGTGGCCGCCTCGGCCGCCACGAGCTCGCCGCGGGCCGTGAGGGCGTAGACCGAATCGCCATCGACCGTGGGCGTGGAACGCGAGCTTTGCCAGTCGGGCTTGCCTTCTTTCCAAGCGTCGCCGGTCTTGAGTTTCCAAAGCCGGCTGCCGTCTTTGCGGTTGAAGGCGAGCAGATACTCATCTTCGTCGTCGGCGCCGCTGGGGGCGTCGCCGAGCGTGTAAATGCGATCGCCCACGACCGCGAGGCTCGCATAGCCGCGGCCAGCGCCATCGGCCTTCCACGCCAGCGGCGGACCGTCTTTTGGCCACGATTGCAAAAGGCCCGTCTCGGTCGACACGCCAGTGCGCTGGGGCCCGCGAAACGAGGGCCAATTCTTTTCGGCTTCGACCGCGAACGCCGATGCGGACAGGATCAAACCTGCCGCGAGCACGAGGGCGCCATTCACCCAGGAGCCGAGCAAACGGTTCGACGAAAAATTCAGGGGCGCGGATGTGAGTTGGAGCATGGACTATGGCATTCTAGCCGCGTCTACCGCCCAGAGGCGGGGCGCGGTCGCGATAGGGTTGGGGGCCAATCCGTGTTCGCCTTCCCTCGAGGCATTCGCGGGCGATTGGCGGGTTGTCGGGATCGGCGGATATCTCTTAGGCTCGGAAACCGGCGGAGTCGGATTAGGAGGGCTAACAAAAAGCGTGGGCGCGTTTTATTGTATCGTACCGCTCGGGCCGACCCAAGCGAATTCGACACATCGAAAATATCGGTGACAAATCCCCTCGGCCGCCGGATACGCCATCGGGGCAAGCAGGAGACGAAGATCGCCCTCGGGAACCGGGCCGGCTGATTTTTGCTTGATTCGCGCATCGGTCGCTTCTAGCATTCACGCTTGCCGAGCCGGTGTTCCAAAAAACCGGCCGCCCCGAACCGAAACCAAAAGGCCCACGGAGCAGCGACATGGCGCGCGCGAGACAATCCGCCGGAATCGGGATGATCGGTCGATGTCGTGTCGTGGCGACGGCCATCGCGGCGATCGTGTTTTCGGGCGCGGGCGCCTCGCTTGCCCCGGCCGAGGAAAAGCCGGCCGACATTCCCGCGGACTACAGGCTTCAGTATTCGCAGGACTTCGCTGCGCCCCAGGCGGTGAGTGATTTCGTGTTCAGCGATCCGGCCGCTTGGCGCATTTCGCCCTCGGGCGACAAACCGGCGCTGGAGCTGGTCAAGCAGAGCAACTACAAGCCGCCATTCCGCTCGCCGGTGAACATCGCGCTGGTGGGCGACAAGCAATTCGGCGACTTCGTGCTCGATGTCGAGTGCATGCAAACCGGCAAGGAATATGGCCATCGCGACATGGTGCTGTTCTTCGGCTACCAAGACCCGGCGAACTATTATTATGTGCATATCGCCACCAAGGCCGACGATCACGCGAATCAGATATTCATCGTCGACGACGCCCCGCGCCGCAAAATCTCGCAAGAGTCGAACTCCGGCAACAACTGGGGGCTCAATGTCTGGCGGCATGTGCGGCTCGAACGGCGCCTCGCCTCGGGCCAGATCAAAGTCAACTTCGAGGATATGACCCGGCCGATCATGGTGGCTGAAGACAAGACCTTCGGCGCTGGCTGGCTCGGGTTCGGCTCGTTCGACGACACGGGCAAGGTGACCGCCGTCCGGGTGTGGGGCCCGAGCGACGCGGCGAGCCCCCAATCGCAACTCCGGCGCCCCGAATTCCCGCGACCCTAACGCCGCTTTCGGCTGGGCTTCGGCATTGCTATGCTGGAACGCCTCGCGAGCGCTAGCGGCTCGTGGGTTTTGCCGAATCGTTCGGCGGGATCGCTCTTTTGATGCGAGCGGTCGGATTGCCTCATCGTTTTTCTTGGGAGCCCTGTTCGCCCAATGGATTCGCCACGTATTCGCCGCGCCTTGATCAGCGTGAGCAACAAGATGGGCTTGGCCGATTTTGCCCGCGGACTCGCGGCGGCCGGGGTCGAGCTCTACAGCACCGGCGGCACGCGGCAGTTCCTTCAAAACGAGGGCCTGACCGTCGTCGACGTGGCGGCCTACACCGGCTTTCCCGAAATGCTCGATGGTCGAATCAAGACGCTGCATCCGCGCATCTTCGGCGGCATCTTGGCGCGGCGCGATCGCGACGACGATATGCGGTCTCTCGCCACGCACGAAATCCTGACGTTCGAACTCGTGGTGGTGAACCTCTATCCGTTCGAGGCGACCGTCGCCCGGGGCGATGCGACGCTCGATGAAGCCATCGAACAGATCGATATCGGCGGGCCGAGTTTGATTCGCGCGGCGGCCAAGAATCAAGCGTTCGTCACCGTGGCGACCGATCCCGAACAATACGCCCCGATTCTGGAGGCTATCGCCACGCGTGGCGCGACGACGCTCGACGAGCGACGCGGCTTGGCCCGGGCCGCGTTCGCCCGCACCGCGGCCTACGATCGCGCGATCGCCGCCTATCTGAACCGGCAGGTCGGCGAGACCGTGTTTGCGTCGCAAGTCACGCTCGCCGCGCGGCGAAAAACGGAACTGCGCTACGGCGAGAACCCCCATCAAAAAGCGGCGCTTTATGTCGACGAATCGGCCCGGGGGCCAAGTCTTGTTTCGGCCCAGCAACTCGCGGGCAAAGAGCTTTCGTACAACAATCTGCTCGATCTCGATAGCGCGCTGGCGATTGTGCGTCCGCTGGCCGAGCCGGCCGTGGCGGTGCTCAAGCACAACAACCCCTGCGGCGCGGCGATGGCGGAGCGGTTGGTCGATGCATTGCAACTCGCCCTCGATGGCGACCGCGAAAGCGCATTCGGCTCGGTGCTGGGGATCAACCGCGTGGTCGATGTGGCCACGGCCGAAGCGCTTTCCGCGCCGGGGCTGTTCGTCGAAGCGATCGTGGCGCCCGACTTCGAGCCCGCGGCGCTCGAGATTCTCACGACGCGGCCGAAATGGAAAGCCAATGTGCGGCTGATGAAAGTCGGCCGGCTTGATCCGCCGTCGCCCACCATCGAGTGGCGGCAGATCGGCGGCGGTTGGCTGGCGCAAGACGCGGATTCGGCGGAAGACCATGAATCCGAGTGGCAAGTCGTCACCTCGGCCCAGCCTGCCGCGAGCGTGATGCCGCAATTGCGGTTCGCTTGGCGGCTTGTGCGGCGCGTGAAGTCGAATGCGATCGTGCTGGCCAATGGATGCGCGCTTGTGGGAGTGGGCGCGGGACAGATGAGCCGGATCGATTCGGTCGAGATCGCGATCAAAAAGGCGGGCGAGCGTAGCCGGGGATCGGTGTTGGCTTCCGACGCGTTTTTTCCGTTTCCCGATTCGATTGAAAAAGCGGCGGCCGCGGGCGTGGCCGCCATCATCCAACCCGGCGGCTCGCGCAAGGACGCCGAAGTGATCGAAGCCGCGAATCGCCTCGGCTTGGCGATGATCTTCACCGGCCGGCGCCATTTTAAGCATTGAGCCGCCTGGTGAAGCTCGGCATCGTTGAATTCTTGGCGCCGTCGAATTCCAGGCGCCGCCCACGAGTCTTTCATGGCGAATGTGCTCGATAAAATCATGGCGACCAAGCGCCGCGAAATCGCGGCGGCCAAGGCCGTGCAGCCGCTGGCCGAAGTGCGCGCGCGAGCGGAAAACGCCGACGCGCCGCGCGACTTTTTTTCTCCGCTCGCCGCGCCGGGGCCGATTCGTTTGATCGCCGAAATCAAGAAGGCGAGCCCTTCGAAGGGCGTGATTCGGGCCGATTTCGATCCGGTCGAGATCGCCAAGATTTATGAGCGCCACGGCGCGACATGCCTAAGTGTGTTGACCGATCGCGAATATTTTCAAGGCGACCTGGCGTATCTCGGCCGGGTTCGCGAGGCCGTGAAGTTGCCGCTCTTGCGGAAGGATTTTATTCTCGATCCGTATCAACTTTACCAGGCCCGGGCCGCCGGGGCCGACGCGGTGCTGCTGATCGCCGAATGTCTCGACGACGCGAGCCTCGAATCGCTGCATGCGCTCGCCCGCTCGCTGGGCATGGCGGCGCTCGTCGAGCTATATGAACCGCAGAATCTCACGCGCGTGTTCGATGCCGGGGCCACGCTCATCGGCGTCAATAATCGCGATCTGCGTTCTTTTGAAACCGATCTCGAACATACGCTCCGCTTGCGCGAGCGGGTGCCCGATCAATGCGTGCTGGTGAGTGAAAGCGGCATTCGCTCTCGGGCCGATGTCGCGCGGCTGGAAGCGGCGAGCGTCGACGCGATCTTGGTCGGCGAAAGCCTCATGGCCAGCCCCGATATCGGCGCCGCCGTCGACACGCTCTTGGGCGAGCGACGGCCCTAGCCGACACGGCGATTTTGCCGAACACTTCCCCTTTCCACCTCCGCCTTACAGGTCCGAGAAATTCATGGCTGATTCGCAATCTCCCGCGCCGCGCCCGAGCGATTCGCGGTCCGCGGAGTCCGATTCCGATGCGCCGGTGGTCGTGATCGAGAGCTCGCCCTGGCGGAGCGAGGATGTGTGGGCCATTCTGGCTCGGCGGAGCGATCTTGCTGCTGGCGCTGACAGCCACTTGGTGTTCCACGCCGGGCGATCTCGACGCCCGCGGCGCCGCGTATCGGGAAGCCGGCGAAAAGCTCACGGCGGCGGAAGCCGCGCCGCCGCCGGCCGCGGCGCCCGAGTCGGCGAGCGACGAGGAGAAAGCAGCGGCCAAGCAGGCGAAGATCGACCATGAAAAATATCTCAAGGCAGTTCGCGATGATCGCGACGAGGCCCGCGGGCGACTTGCAATCAACCCACTGAAGCCGTTCATGGCGAAGCTCAGCCCATGGAGCTCCGACCCGCTTGGCGCGTTCGTTAGCAAGAAGGGCAAGAGCCTGTGGCCCGGCGTCGGCGGCGCATTCGGCCTGGTGCTCGCGCTGCTTGTCGTGGGGCTGTTGGGCATGCGGCAATGGCAGCCCGGCGTGTTCATTGCCCTGCCGGTCGTGTTTGCCTTGGCGACTCTCGCGTTTCTGCTCGCCGGGCAAAAGGTCATCAATGATCTGAATCTGGAATATGCGCTCTGGCGCTTGTCGTCGGGCTGCTGATCAGCAACACGGTCGGCGCCCCCGAGTTTCTGCGGCCGGCGATTCGCACCGAGTTTTACATCAAGATCGGCCTGGTGTTACTGGGGGCGGAAGTGCTGTTCAATCGCCTACTGGCCCTGGGAGTGCCGGGCGTTTTCGTTTCATGGACCGTAACGCCCATCGTGTTGATCGGCACGTATATCTTCGGACAGCGCGTGCTGAAGATTCCCTCGCGAAGCTTGAACATGGTGATTTGCGCCGATATGTCCGTGTGCGGCGTGTCGGCGGCAATCGCCACGGCGGCGGCCTGCCGGGCCAAGAAAGAAGAGCTCTCGCTCGCCATTGGTCTCTCGCTCGCTTTCACGGTGGTGATGATGGTGCTAATGCCGCCGATCATCGGTTGGATGGGGCTGGGCGAGGTCGTGGGCGGCGCATGGATTGGCGGCACGATCGACTCGACCGGCGCCGTCGCCGCGGCGGGCGGCATGCTCGGGCCCAACGCGCTCACCGTGGCAGCCACCGTGAAAATGATTCAAAACATTTTGATCGGTTTCGTCGCCTTCGGCGTGGCCGTGTACTGGGTCACGGTGGTCGAGCCGACGAGCGATGCGCGAAAGCCGAATGCCGCCGAGATTTGGCGCCGGTTTCCGAAATTCGTGCTCGGCTTCGTGGCGGCTTCGATCCTGTTCACCTTTGTCTCGGCCAGCGGCCCGGAACGGCGGGCGATCTCCGACGCCGTAGTCCTCGGTTTCACGGGCCCGCTTCGCAATTGGTTGTTTTGCTTGGCGTTCGTGAGCATTGGACTGGAGACGAATTTCCGCGAGCTGCGCCGCTTCCTGGTCGGCGGCAAGCCGCTCGTGCTCTATGTGTGTGGCCAGGCGCTGAACTTGGCGCTCAGCTTGCTGATGTGCTGGCTGATGTTCGAAAAGGTATTTCCCGATGCCGCCAAATCGCTCAACAAATAACGACGCGCTAGGCAATGCCGCGCCACGCAATGCCGCGCTCGCGGCGCCCCTGCCCGCTCCACCCGCAGCGCGGCGCGGCGCATGGCGGCTTGCGGGCATTGTCGTGCTCGGCGGCGTCGTTTGGCTGGCCGTGCTGCCGTGGATCGGCCGCCAGCCGACGATTCGCGAGATGACCGCCCGCAACGAGCGCCTGGGCATCGACCCCTGCGCCAAGTTCTACACGGAATTGCCCTGCATGCCCGGCATCTACGACCGCGCCCAGCGCCACCGCGCCGCCGAGCAGCCTTGACATTCAGGCGGCCAGCGGTCGCCATTCGCCGATTTTATTGGCGAATCGCTCATGCCACTCGCGGGCGAAGTCGCGGCCGGCGAGCTCGGCGTCGAAAATATTCTGGACGACATCGACGTACCGGCGTCGGTGGGGCCACATCTTCATGAGTGTCTGTTGGCGGATCCAGCACGGATCGAATTGCCGGCTCGCCAATTCATCCACGGCAGCCGCGACGGCGCTCGAATCATCGGGAACGACGCGCACATAGCGGGTGTCGAACCATTCGTCGCGCCCGCCGAGACTCGCGGTCGAGACCACCGGTAAACCGCAGAGCAAATATTCCGTGGCGGCGTACATCGCTCCCTCGACGCCGGAGAGGCAGAGCCCGACTCTCGCTTGCGCGATAAGTCGCGTGATTTCACTCGGCGCCAGCATTTTTCGCGGATCTCCGGCATGCGTAAAGACGGCCTGCGGAAGCGCCGTGCGGGTTTGTTCGAAATAATGCTCGCTGTCGCCCGCCGCATGGACGCCGCCCACGATCAACAGCCGGCGCACGCCCCGGGCAAGCGCATGCCGCTTGAACGGCTTCATCCTGGCGTTGTAGATGGCGTCGAAGCGCTTTCGGCGCCGGCCGCGACCGTGAACTGCCGTTCGTCGAGAAATGCATTGTGGTTCACAAGCGACGCCGGAACACCCCGCGCCGCGAGTTCGCGGCAAACATCCGACTCGTTGATCAGATGGTGCAAGCGATGCTCGGGCCGCAGCTCGCACGCCTCGCGATGGAGACGTTCGATGCGCTCGGCGGTGTAATGCCAGCCATACATCGGCAGCCGGTAGATTTTGCGTTCGGGAAGCCAGTGGCCGATCTCCGCGTCGTTGAGATTGAAATAACGCAGCACGGGCGGCGAGAGGGAATCCCAGTGATGGAACACCTTGGGTGGCGTCATTCGTCCTCCTTCCGCTCGAGAAAATAACGTCGCACTTGCCGATGCAGTAGCGGCTTTTCGCTTGCCCAGCGCCAAAGCCCTCCGGAGTCGCGCCGCAGATCGCGGGCCGGATCGAAGGCATTGTCGGTCAGATAGCGAATTCGTTCCAAATAGCGGCGATTGTCCCGCGAACCATGCCAAAGATGCCGCACGGACCCGCGAACGAATCCGACCCGGCCTTGAACCTCTTCATGGAAGGGACGGGCCCATGCGAGCGAACTGCGCCGCATCGCCTCGTTGTAGTGCCGAAAGAACGGATGGTCCCACCAGCCGAACATCGCATGCACCATCACGCCGTCCGCCGAGCCGAGCACATTGTCGTCCAGCAGTCCGTGGCGATCGAGAAGCTCGCACCGCGCCGCCCAGGCAAAGCCGGGATGCACTCGATTGAAACGGCGGGCGTCGATGTTGCCTTGGGCAACCGCGCACGCCACGCCAGGCCGGGAAAACGCCGCGCAACGGCGCGCGTCGAGTTGTTCGGCCCGATCGAAGAGTTGCACCACCGGATATTCTTCGAGGCGGAGCGCCGCTTCGGCGGCCCAGCGAGGATTGTCGAACAGCAGGTCGGCGTCGATCCAGGCGATCTTATCGTAGCGGGCCGGCAAACGAGCGATCAGCACATTCAGCAAACGCTCTTTCTGCCACAAGACATCGGCGCCGCGCAGGCGAAGCACCCGCTCGCTCTCCGGCAAGAAAAACGGCCGATCGGCGAACGCCAGTTCGATGGTAAACAGCGGCGCCCCTTGCCCGGCCAACCCGGCGGCGAACTCGTGATAATTTCGCTTCGGACGGGAATAATCGCATGGATTGAAATAACAGGTGATCGCGGCCAGCTCGCCCGGCAGGCGGCGATGAAAGCGAATATCCGGCGGAGAGCGGCGAGGGAGGCAGGCATCCATGAAAGCGCTCGCATGGGATGAATGTATGGATGAGAGCGCGAGCGCCGCCGACCGGTCGCGGTCGATGGCGCTACGAGTCCATGCGCGGCGATATTGCGACAAAATCAAGGGTCGGCGGGCGGCTCTTCGGCGTCCGCGTCGTCCTTGCCGTTCTTGCGGCGAAATGCGGCCATGTCTTCCGCATGAGCTCGGGCTTCTTCTTGGGCTTTCGCGACGTTGGCGCGGGCGAGCCCGACAATCTTTTCGGTGAGTTCGCGATCGAACTGATGACGGCGAAGCACGGCCTCGAGTTCGTCGATGGCATAGGGACGATAGGAATAGCAATCCGCCGCGCCGGTCAGCCACGGCTCCATAAATTCGGACTTCAATCTGCGCAACTTGCATTGTCGATTGTAATTGTCGAATTTTTTCACGCATGCCATCCGCTGGGCTGTGTCCGCCGGGGACTCATCTTCCGACGGAGCGAACCCCATCGCGTGCGGGCCGAAATCGATATCCGTCTCGTCCCAGTCGGGATCGATTTCGGATTCCAAACGCCGCCACGCGTCGATGTAATACCGAAGAGCGCGTTCCCGTCGGGTCGCGAACTCGAGTTCCGCTCGCAAATCCTTATTCCGGAATTCCTCGTCGCTTCCATCCGGCAAATACGGTTCGGTCAATCGTTGCGTTCGCCACACGAGCTCCAGTTGATGTTCGACCGGAATTTCATCAGGGCGAGCCAGCGCCTTCGCGGCGTATGCCCGCTCCAAGGCCTGGGCGCGCGGACAGGCGGATCGTGTCCCACAAACGTAACATAGTTCGAGGTAAATCTCGCCACGCAGATATCTATCCATTTCAGGCCGGCGCCATGTTTCATAAACCCTTTCCACCAACGACGCCAAGGCGGAAACATCGTGACGATCACGGCCTATCTTGTCGAGAATTTCATTGTAATGAGCATCGAATAGTTCCGACTACGCTTCTTCGGGCATCGCCGGTTTCGCCGGTCTCGAGATCGAGACAATCGGAATCCTGCCCTTGGCCGATTCCGTGTTGCCCAGGCGGAAAATCAACCCGACGCATGCAAGCGTCACGCCGCCTGCGGTCATGCCCAACGCTTGCTTCGAGTATCGCATCGTGAATCCCTCCAATTCATGTTGTCGGGAAGTTACGCCGGGCGCCATGCCCATGCTTGCGTGGGCATACAGCCTGCCACGCCCGGGATGGCGCCGCTCGAAGCGTCCTTTGCTTCGGATAAAATGATTGCGAGCGGAAGGCGAACGCTTGGGTTATTTTTGCTCTTTGTCTTTCTTGAAAAGCGCTCGCGTGAACGACTCCAAATCTCCCGCCACATCGCGGTCACCACGACCTTCGCTCCAATATTTGAAATTACTCGCGACTGTGAAGGTCTTTTCGTCCGCCCCTACGAACTTCACGTCGATGAGCCTTTCCCAGGCGCCGGCAATTGGCGAACTCCAGTCGGCTCCAGCGCCCGGAAAGAATTTGGCGAGCCGTTTGATATCTTCTTTGTTTTCAACCGCGATGCTGCGAGAAGTGCTCCCATCGGGTTGGACGTCAATGTAGATCGTTACAACAGCGGAGTCGATGCTTACTCCTTGAGTGTTCGCGTTCTCCTTATTCCGAACTTCTTCCTCCGCGCGACATCCGGCCGCGAATGGTAAGAACACAATGGCGAAAAACATCGTCAAGCCCGCGTTAATTCCGATATGCATACGCCCTCCATCGGCATAACAAAATGCCTAAACTGCGGCGAGCCCCATGCCGCGCCGAACGCCATGCCCACGCGTGCGCGGGCATGTTCGCGAAGACCGCTCTGAGGTGGTTTTTCAAAAAAGTCGACGAGAGCGGCTCGAGCAGCATGTTTTTCCGCGGGGCCTTACATTCGGGAGTGAGCTACATGCCCACGCAAGCGTGGGCATACGGCCCGCGGACCACCTATTCCCGCTCGACTGAAAAAAACACTTTGTTAACCGGTACATAAAACACTTCGAGCGTATCAGGCCGTTTTACCTCAATCGCCATTCGCAATTCGTAATCACCGATCTCGAATCGACAATAGCGGAATAGATTCGACTGGTATCTCTTGACGACACGTTTGCTTAAGATAACCCTTGCTTGCAGCCGGCAATGGTTTGCTCGGGATGGAAAGTCATTTCGCCCAGCGGGGTCAATTCCTGTGGTTTGCCATCGGAACAATCAATAATGTCGCCGCGGCATCGCGGCAATTCTCCGATTTGTTTTATGCTTACGGCGGCGTCCCCGAGGTTTGTAACGATCACGGTGAACGGGACTAACGCTCCGCGAACATTTCTGCTAGGAATTCGGGCCTCGACGCGAACGCCTCCAACTTGCTCCTTGCGAATCGTGAATGCCATGTCTTCCGCGCTTATGGGAAGTGCTCCAAGATCGTCGAGCGTCGCGTCCGCCCGCGTCGATTCGAACCAGAATGCAACCACAGCGAGCAAAAATCCGGAAGCAGTTCCACCAATAAATAGAATTTCGCGCCGAACGATCATTTTTCAACTCCTTTAATGCGGACGCGTATCTCGTGATCCCGAGCGCATGTTTAACTGCCTGGGCCGCATGGGTCGGGACATTCGATTATGCCGGGCTTGAAGTAATGCCAGTCATTGGCCCACGTCGGCTGATCGCGATCGACCGTCCAATACGCGGCGGAAGCCGACTGGCTGGCAAGTTTCCATTCGCCATTCAACTCGGCGCACCAAGAGGTTTGCCATGAACAGCGTCGTAGCGACACCCAGCAACTCGGTCCGGCTCCTGGCGGGTCTTGTGCGGGCTTGAACATGATATACGTCCGCAACTTTAGATTTCCAACAGACTGACTCAATCCGGCAAGGTTTTGGCCGGGCTGGTCGGACACGCCACATGCAATACCGTCGTCCGGCCAGGGCGGGGCGCCGGGATCTGCATCGGCGACATAAGGCCAACCGTCGATGCAATAATCGCCTTCGGTCGTGACTTGCCGACACTCGTCGGTCTTGGCGAGTTTCAGTTGCCAATAACCGCTCAACAGCTGCGCAGAATTGCCACTGAATGTTTTGGAATTGCGGCAGCCGATCGATCGAGGCATAAAACGCGATGCCCGCCCCATCGCCTCCGAGGCAAACCTCGGTTTGGTCTTTTGTTATCATCATGTTTGGAATCGGAGGAGGATCGTACGACGCCCCGTTCGTTGAAAATCCGACTTCCGGATCAAGCACATTCAACGTGGCCGAAGCCGTGCAACTAACCCTTAAACCAGTATCCCTTTGAGGGCGTGGGCGGGGAGGTTTTTGGAAAAAGCGAAATCCCTCGGCGGATTTGCGGTATTCTGTGTTTTTTGCCAGTCACGAACACCACGGCCACCGAGGGATTTCGAGTGAAAGCCAAGAACCAAAGAGCGCGGGCCAAGCGTCAAAGAGCGCGGGCCAAGACCCAGAGAACACAGGCCAAGATACGCCGACGTCTCGCCGCATGCAAGCGGCGGGTCGAGCGGCGCATCGACAAGCACAACTGCGAGGGTTGCGAGCGCCCGATCATGCGGCCCGGCAATATCAAGTATGAGCTTGCGGAGCGCGCGCAAGGCATGGCTTATGGCGGCTTCGGCGCGATGCGGTTGCTGGTCCAAGAACTGGGGCTGGCCGAAGCGATCGATCGGCGATTGCATCTGCTCAAGGTGCATCTGCCATATCATGAGAGCGATCATGTGCTCAACCTAGCGTTCAACGCCTTGTGCGACGGCGATTGCCTGGAAGACCTCGAACTGCGCCGCAACGACGAAGTCTATCTCGACGCGCTCGGCGCCCGGCGCGTGCCCGACCCGACGACGGCGGGCGACTTCTGCCGCCGTTTCACGCCGAGCGACGTGCGCGCGCTGCAAGAAGCTTTCCACGAAACACGACATAAAGCTTGGGCCCGCCAGCCCGCCGAGTTCTTCGCCCAAGCCCGCATCGACATGGACGGCGTGTTCGCGCCCACCGGCGGCCAGGCGCGGCCGACCAACGTTAAACAAGGCATCGTGCGCGAGCGGGAATTCAAGAACCTGCGGCTGGTGGGCGAAGAGGTCGCCGAGTTCGATTATCGACCCACGGCGTGCAAGAAGGTGTACCGCCTGGTGGTGGTGCGCAAGTGGATCGACGAGCACCAAGGTCAGCGGACGCTGTTTTCCAGCTATCGCTACTTCTTCTACTTGACGAACGATCGCGAGCTCACGCCGGCCGAAGTGGTGTTCGAGGCGAACGACCGCTGCGATCAAGAGAACCTGAACGCGCAGCTTAAAGGCGCGGTGCGCGCCTTGCACGCGCCGGTCGACAACTTGGTGAGCAACTGGGCCTACATGGTGATGGTCTCGCTGGCCTGGAACCTGAAGGCGTGGTGGGCCTTGCTCTTGCCCGAGCCGCCGGGCCGCGAACAAGAAGCGCGGCGCGAGGAAAAGAAGACGGTGCTCAAGATGGAGTTCAAGACATTCCGCAACGCTTTCATTCGGATGCCATGTCAAATCGTGCGTGGCGGGCGAAGATTGATCTATCGTTTGTTGGGTTGGAATCGCTGGCAAGTCGTGTTGTTTCGCTGGCTGGACGGCCTGCGATGTTGACGCCGATCAATTGAAGCCGGAGTCCGGACGCTCCGGTCCGCCGCCACGCCGAACCAGGAAAGCCAACCGCCAATGCCAAACAAAAACCCGCCGCCGAGAGTAGCGCGCCCGCCGGCGCCGCCCGCTCACGCCGTGCGCACCGCCAGCCGCGCGAAACCGCCGCAAAACGCAACCGCGTACGCTTGTTTAAGGACTAACACCGTCTATTTGAAATGATACGCTAATCGTGCGCCCATTTCCAACATCGGACCAGTAAAACGTGACGGAAGGAAGAATTAAGTCATTTGGCGATATGGGTGCTACGTACGCCGAGGACGTGTTCTCTGTTTGGGTGATGACGTAGTTCCTGAAGATCGTGCCTGGAATTGACCACTTGATCGACGTCGGCGTCCCTACGTCACAGAAGAGCTTAAGGTTGATCTGATGGCCAGGAAGCACGTCGCGGTTGGCGTCGGTGATCGAATCGCCTGTCGCCCACTTGATTTTGCACTGGCTGCAAACGTCCGGCGACGGGCTCGGGCTGGGGCTCGGCGAGGGACTGGGCTGCGGTGACGGGCTCGGCAAGCCGCCGTCCGCGCGCAGGCTTCCGGCGTTGAGCCCGTGCGTCTGTCCGGCGGCGGCCCCTTGGTTCTTCCTTTCCCCCAGCTTCGGCCACGCCAAGCCGAAGCGTTCGGCGTACCAGAACTCGTCGCGAACGCGCTGCGAATGCAGGAACTCGCGCTCGCCTTCGACGCTCGCGCGATCCGCTTTGAAAAGCTGCCAGGCCCGCGCCCACAGCCCCTCGGGCCGACCGGCCAGCGGCCCGCTGTTTCTTAATCGGCAGAGTTCGAGCCAGTTATTTCAGACCGAATGCGTGAAATGCTTGCGCGCATGCGCATTTGGTTTGCCAGCACGTTCTCCGGCGAAACCGTGTAGTTGTCGAACGCGGCTCGAAAGCGATGCCCGATGACCGGCGCCGGGTCGTGCAAGATCGGGTGGCCGAGCAACCAGCACTTGAGCCCCAGGTCCAAGTCCTCGACGCCCCAGCAAAACATATGGGCGTCGAAGCCCCGCAAGCGGTCGTAAAGCTCGCGGCTCACCGCCAACGCGCACCCGATGAGCGCCGGCGACTCGAAGAAGCGTCGCCCGCGCTCGTCGGCGCCGCGGAGCCGACTCTCGGGCATCCAGCCGCAGTCGAGCGTGTCGAGCGTCAGCGAATAGCCGCTGCCGACCTGACTCGATTTGTTGCGCCACAAACGCGTGCAGAGCGCGGCCACGCGCGGGGTGACGATCGCCTGGCCGCGCACATGCTCGACATCGTCGACCAGACGTTCCAAGGCGCCGGGCTCGGGATTCGAGTGGCCGTCCAAGAAGATCAATGTTTCACCGCGGGCCGCCTCCGCGCCGGCGGCTTTGGTGGGCGAGGCGCCTTTGCGTTCATCGCAGCGCACAAATCTGGCTCGCGGAGTTCGGCGGGCAAGATCGTCGACCGATCCATCGGTCGACGCGTCGTCGGCGATGATGATTTCGTAATCGAGTGTGCCGACCGTCGCCAAACAGGATTCGACGGTTCGACGCAGATGCGTTCCCTCGTTATGAGCCGCTATGACAATGCTCGCGCGCATCGAAATGCCTTCCTTTCGCTGGGGCGCCTTGACCGATGGTGACGTTGTTCGAGGTCGGGATACTAGCGAACAGGTGGCCCGGTTTTCTCTAAAAATCCGTGAAGAATTGCCCCGCGAAGAAAAATCGTTTCCGTCGAAGCAAACCGACGCCGGCGAACCATTTTCGGAGCATGCGATTCGTGTGGCGTCGAGGCGCGGAGTGGTGGGCGTCGGCGCGGTCCCGTCTTGGGGGACGTCTGGCGGCAGGTGAGCGGCTGAAGCATGCCCCCGGGGATTGTCGAGGATGACTCCCCCCGGCGGCTTGCGTTTTGTTCAGCGGGGGCTAGGCAATCGGGGGGCGATTCGGCACAATTGTCGCTGATTGGTTTGGGAAACCACGGCGTTCGACAGGTTTTTTCATTGAGGCGGCGCAGTGCCTATTTTGCGACAGCCTTTGTATTACGAGAGGGTAGAGGGAAAGAACATGAGCACGATCGTTGATATTCACGGACGGCAGATTCTCGACAGTCGCGGCAATCCCACGGTCGAGGTCGATGTCACGCTCAGCGATGGTTCTTTCGGCCGCGCCGCGGTGCCCAGCGGCGCTAGCACCGGCGTGCATGAGGCCTGGGAACTGCGCGACACCGGAAAGAAAGACGTGTTCTTCGGCCGCGGCGTGACTCAAGCCGTGGAAAACGTGAACACCAAGCTTGCCGAGGCGATCATCGGCATGGACGCGCTCGAGCAAGCCACGATCGACCAAACGATGATCGAGCTCGATGGCACGCCCAACAAGAAAAAGCTGGGCGCCAACGCGCTCTTGGGCGTTTCGCTGGCCGTGGCCCATGCGGCGGCCGACTTCGTGAATCTGCCGCTGTTTCGCTACCTGGGCGGGACCAATGCCCGCGTGCTTCCGGCCCCGATGATGAACATCGTCAACGGCGGCCAACACGCCGACAATTCGGTCGATGTGCAAGAGTTCATGGTAATGCCGCTCGGCTTCGACAACTTCCATGACGCCCTCCGCTGCGGAACCGAAATCTTCCACACGCTCAAGAAGGTGCTCAAGGACAAGAAGCTCAACACGGCCGTGGGCGACGAAGGCGGCTTTGCTCCCGACCTGCCGAGCAACGGCGCCGCGCTCGACCTCATCATGGAAGCCATCGCCAAGGCCGGTTACAAGCCCGGCGAACAGGTGCAAATCGCTCTCGACGTCGCGGCCACCGAACTGTTCGACGCCAAGAAGAACACCTACACGATCGACGGCAAGGAGATCGACTCGGCTGGCATGGTCGAATTTCTGGCCGGGTGGGCGGAAAAATATCCGATCTGTTCGATCGAAGACGGCTGCGCCGAAGACGATTGGGAAGGTTGGAAGATGCTCAGCAAGCGGCTCGGCGACAAAGTGCAACTCGTGGGCGACGACTTGTTCGTCACCAATACCCAGCGTTTGCAGCGCGGCATCGACGAAAACATCGCGAACAGCATTCTGATCAAGGTGAACCAGATCGGAACGCTCACCGAGACGATCGACGCGATCCAACTCGCACATCGCAGCGGCTACACCACGATTTCCAGCCATCGCAGCGGCGAGACCGAGGATTCGACCATTGCCGACTTGGCCGTGGCCCTGGGCACCGGTCAGATCAAGACCGGCTCGGCCTCGCGAACCGATCGCATGGCTAAATACAACCAGTTGTTGCGAATCGAGGAAATGCTCGGGGGCTCCGCAATCTATGGCGGCAAGCTGTTTTCCCGCCGGGCCACGTAGCGGCCTCGGCGCGCGGCCCAGGAAGGGCTTCTCGTTGGCTCGCGGCAAGCAAGGCGACCCCCCCTCGGTTCGCGAACATAAGGCGGCGACATGACTTGGTTGATGGAAAGCCCGACGACGATCATCGGCGCCGTCGTGCTCACCGAGTTCGTGCTCGTGGCGATTCTGCTGCGCACCGGACGCGTGAAATTCATCGGGGCCATGTTCATCGTCGGAGTGCTCGGACTCGCGCTGCTCTTTACCGAGCGCATGGTCGTCACCGATCGCGAGGCGATTCGCTCCACGCTCGACGGCGCCGCGCATGCGATGATGACCAATGACCCCGGAAAGCCGCTCGCATTCGTCGATCCCGAAGCCCTCGAGCTCCAAAATCGGGTGCGCATGTTGTTCAACCGGGTGACCTTCAAGGAGGCTCATGTCGGCGGCGACTATGAAGTGACCCTGCGCGATGGCGCCGCGCCGCCCACGGCGACCGTCACCTTCCTGGCTCGCGCCCGAATCCAAGAAAAGACGGGCGCCGACGCGATCGGCCGCGAGGAAGTGATGGTTCCGGTGTCGGTCGACCTCAAGAAGATCGATGGACACTGGAAAATCGAAAACGCGAGCGACAAAGACCATCGTTTCTAGTGCTTTGTCACGGCTGAAATGATAGGTAACCCCGTTTGCTCGGGTGTCATGCCCACGCTTGCGTGGGCATGTTTTCAAGCTCGGCGCACGGTCCTCAGTCCACGCGGGACCGTGGGCATGGCGTCGCGAAACGGTTCCAAACCTGTCATTTCAACTATGACAATGCGCTGGAACCCTAGCTCTACCGTGTCGCTTCCAGCACCAGGGCGGCGATCAGCAGGCCGGCGGCGAGCATCAGCGGGGTGAGCACCACAATCACCAGGCCCACGGCCAGCGGCGAGCGCTTGCCCGTGGCCGGCGGACGGCCGAACGCGTCGGGAATGGTTTGCTCGAGCGCGGCGTTTACCGGATCGGTGCCTTGCGAGATTTGGCTCGAACTGCCATCGGAGACGTGCGGCGACTCGCCAAAGAAGCCCGGCGTCGTTTCGGAGATCACCGGCGGCGCGACGGAAGTGGGCAGCCGGCTCGCCCCCGGCGCTTCGCGGGCCAATTCGCCCACCCAGGGATTCATCGTGGCTCGCGCCCAGGGCGATAGCCGCTTCATCACTTCCTCGGCGGTTTGAATGCGATCGGCTGGCCGTTTCTCCATCATCGCCGCAATTACGGCCACGAACTCCTCGGGCAGGTCGGGAGTGAGCCGGCGCGGGTTCAGGGGCGGTTCTTCCAGGTGCCGCCGCGCCTTCTCGCGCCGTGCCGCCGGCGAACGGAACTTTCCCCGTCACCGCGTAGTAGAGCGTCACTCCGAGCGCGTAAATGTCGGCCACTTGTGTCACGCGGTCGGGAGTGAGCACTTGTTCGGGCGCCAGATAGTCGGCCGTGCCCACGACTTTGCCGGCCCGGGGGTCGGGATCTTCGTCGTCGCGGCCCAAGAAGCCGGCGAGGCCCAAATCCGAGACCTTGGTGAGTCCCTCGGGCGTGACCAGCAAGTTGCCCGGCTTTACGTCGCGATGGATCAGTCCGCGCACATGGGCATGCATCAGCCCGTGCGCCGCTTGGGAGACAATCGTGGCCGCGTCGTGTACCGAGAGCTTGCCTCGCGAACGCACCAGCCGCCGCAGATCGGTGCCGGGCACATACTCGCACACGAGGAAATAGACATTGCCATCGTAACCGGCGTCGAACGCGCGCACCAAGTTTTCATGATCGAACTGGGCCTGGGCGCGAATCTCGCGAGTGAAGCAGTTGATTGCCGTGGGCGTGGCTTTGTGACGCGGCAATACCTTGATCGCCACGACACGCCCCATGATCGTGTGGACACCCTTGAACACTTGGCCCATGCCACCTTCGCCAATCGACTCGATGATCTGATAGGGGCCGAGCGTAAACTTCGAGCGCCCATTCTTGAGCTGTTCGACTTGCCATTGGTTGAGCACCCCGCTGGCAATGAGTTGCGCGGCGACCTGATCGTTGGGAGTCTCGTCCATGGCCCCGATGCGGCGATCGGCGGTGCGCACCGCATGATCGGCCGCTTTCCATTGCTCGGCCGTGACCAGCCCGCTGGCCAGCGCCAGACGCTGAAGCCTGGCTTTCTGCTGCTGAGGAACGGTCATGAGTTGACATTGCCGAGGGAGGCGAAGTGATATCGGTAACAATTGTACCTTACGCGGGGGGCGAATGGCGCCGAAATTCGCGAAACGCCGGCCGAGAGGCCGAGAATGCGGATTCGGTCGCGCGGAGCCCGCCGGGGCGACCCTGAGCCTCTCGGCCCCCGGCCACCAACTCGTTGGCGCATGCATCCCCCTGGCGGCGCGGCCGATCGACGATTTCAACAAGCTGTTAGGTTTGCTCGCGCTGCGTTCGCGTCGCCTTGCCCCGCCCCCTTTTTAAAGGGCGCGACCACTTCCGGGCCGATCAGCGCGTGCATTACTAGCAATTCGGCGGCGCCATTGGTGAGCCGCGACTTTCGCCATAACCGGCAGCGATTCGCAATTCCTTGCCCTGATATGACTTGCGAACAGATCAGCTCCCGGAAACTCAGGTTGCTTTTTCGCCACGGCGCTGCTATTATTAAGTAAATAACGTCATCGGAATAAGTAATCCTTATTCTGGTCGACCCATTCGCCAAGGAGCACGATGCTCCCCTCGGTTTTGGCGACAGGCTTTCGGAGGGAATCGAAATGCTGAATGTGCTCGGACCTCGGCAGCGGTCTTTTTGCGATGGGCTCTCCCGTCGTTCGTTTCTCAAAATCGGCGGCTTGGCGTTGGGCGGCATGGCCCTGCCCGAGGTGCTTCGCGCCGAAACGACCACCGGCCATCGCCTAGGGCACAAAGGCATCATCATGATCTACTTGCCTGGCGGGCCGCCCCACCAGGATATGTTCGACCTGAAAATGGCGGCCCCGGTCGAAGTCCGCGGCGAATTTCGACCGATTCGCACCAATGTGCCGGGAATTGAAATCTGCGAGCACTTTCCGCGGCTCGCCCAAATGATGGACAAGGTGGCGATCATTCGTTCGCTGGTCGGATGCGGCAGCGAACACGCGGCCTTTCAATGCCAGACCGGACGAACGAAAAACAACCAGCCGCCCGGCGGATGGCCGTCGCTCGGCTCGACTTTGTCGAAGCTCGCCGGGCCGGTCAATCCGGGCGTGCCGCCGTTTGTGGGCCTCGCGCCCAAGATGGGACACATGCCCTGGGCCGATCCGGGCGAGCCGGGCTACCTGGGCATCGGCCATGCGCCCTTTCGGCCCGAGGGCGGCGGCGCCGACGACATGACGCTCAAAGGCGTGACGCTCGACCGGCTCAACGATCGCCACGCCCTGCTCACGAGCTTCGACCGCTTTCGCCGCGACGCCGACGCCTCGGGCATGATGCGCGGCATGGATAGCTTCACCGAGCAAGCCTTCGGAGTGCTCACCAGCAGCCGCCTGCTCGACGCGCTCGATGTCTCGCGCGAAGACGCCGCGGTGCGCGAGCGATACGGCAAAGGCGATGCTCACAATCGCGACGATGGCGGGCCGAAGCTCATGGAGCAATTTCTCGCCGCCCGGCGCCTGATCGAGGCCGGCGCTCGCTGCGTCACCCTGGCCTTCAGCCGCTGGGACTGGCACAACGACACCTTCACCGCCGGCCGGCAAGATATGCCGATGCTCGATCAGGGCCTCTCGGCGCTCCTCGCCGATCTGCACGAGCGCGGGCTGGAGCGCGATGTGTCGGTCGTGGTGTGGGGCGAATTCGGCCGCACTCCGGTGATCAACAAAGAAGGCGGACGCGACCATTGGCCGCGAGTGTCCTGCGCCCTGCTGGCCGGCGGTGGACTTCGCACCGGCCAGGTGATCGGCGCCACCGACAAAACCGGCGGCGAAGCGCTCGACCGGCCGGTGCAGTTCTCCGAGGTTTTCGCCACGCTCTACCACGCCCTGGGCATCAACGCCAATCGGGTGACTTTGCAAGATTTGGCCGGTCGGCCACAATATCTGGTCGACTACGCGGAACCGATGGCCGAATTGATTTGAACGACGCGGGCGAGCCAGGACCTTGAACACATCGTTGGAAGAAACCCAGCAAGATCGCGACGACCTTCGCGGCCTCGCGCTGTTTCACTATATGATGAGCGGCTTCGCGGCGCTGGTGGCGATCGCGGCGTTTGTGTACGCGGTGATCGCCACCTATTGGCCGGCGCCCGGCATGCCGCCCGGCTTTTCGCCGCCGGCCGATGAGTCGTTGGTTCGCTTCGTGGCGCTGCGGGCAGCGCTCGTGGGGAGCGCGCTGGCGATGATCGTGCTCGCGCTCGTGGCCGGCAGGTGCTTGAACCGTCGGCGGTGGTACCGCTTTTGCGTCGCCGTGGCTGTCGTCGAGTGCTTCTTCACTCCGTTTGGCACACTGCTCGGCGTGGTCACGATCATGGTGCTCCGCCGCGCGAGCGTGAAGCGGACATTCGCGGCGATGGTTCCGGGCCCTGGAGCGGCGGTGGTCCCGGGCCGAGGAGCGAGGTAATCTTCGCCACGGAATTTCACGGACGCTCACAATTTCACGGGCGCTCATGGAAAAAAGACAAACACAGCTGGCGGCCGCCGCAGATCCCCCGATATTTCATCTCGTCGGTAAGCGAGGGAATCCGACGATCGCCGGCCAATTCAGTTCTCATGGCCGTTTCTTCGCCGCATAGGCTTCATACGCCGCCGCGAGTCCCGCGGTTTCGTCGTCGCCGCGATGCAGGACCACGCGGTACGAAAGCTTGATCGATTCGCCGGCCGGCAGCGTGTATCCGCCGGGCGAGTCGGCGCCGAAGTCTCTCGCGCCAAACGGATTCGCCGCGAAGAGTCCATAGTCGCGCACATGCCAGCGCGTCGGAAAATGAAAACTGGCGGGATGATTCATCAGGGCGATGCCCACCGGGCGATCGTCGATCTTGCCATGGTAGTCGACCCAGCGCGCGGGCTGGCCCCAGGCGGCTTTGTCCGTGAGGCCCGCGTCGTTCTTGATCTGGCCGCCCTGCTTGTTTTTCACGGCCAGCGATTCCGCCACGCGCACCCCGAATGCGCCTTCCTTCGTGTCCCCAAAATGCACCGCGGCGCCGGCGGCTTGGAGCACGATGTCGAAGTCGATGAAGCGCGACTCGCCCATGGCCGAGAATTCGAGCCGGCGTTCGTCTTCGAGGAGCTTGCGGCCATCGGGGGCGACCCAATCATTGCGCGTCTTGACCACTCCGCTCGGGCCGCTTGTGAGCTCGACGAATTCGCGATGGTCGATATGCCCGGCGCCCGGGGTTTCGGCCCAAAAATCGACGCCATCGACCAGCCCATACGAAAACCAGAGCGAGCGCTGATGCGGATGGTCATGGGAATCAGCCGGCTTGGAATCGTCGAGCGGCCAGGCCCGGGTCATCGGAATCTGATCGGGCCCCAGCACCGGCCACACCACGGGCTTGGTTCCCGAATGGGTCAGATAGTTGGCAAACGGGCGATCGTCGACCGTGATCGCCGCGCCGGTCTCGGTGCGGGCGACCCGCACTTCAGTGGCCCGCGCCGCCAAGGCGATGTTGAATGCACCAACAGCCAGGCAGGAAACGATCGCGCGGCTAACAGTCCGTTGAAATAAGCCCTCGTGGCTTATTTCAACCTCGCCAAGCACGCGGCAAAGCTGCGTGCGGCTCGCAGAATAACGACTTACGGCGCTATTTTGTGATCGCATCCATGCGACCCAGCAGCCCATTGAATAAATCAACGGGCTGCTAGGAGCGAGCCGGCAAGAAGTCGAACGCGAGCGAGAGCGGTTCGCGAGCGTGGAACAATGCATGGGACGTGGCCAGTCTTCTGGAGTGCTTGATAATCGCGAAACGAGGTTTCGCTTATCCTAAGCCCATCCAGAGACCGCGCCAAATAAATCGCTGAAATCGCTGGCGCGAAATGCCGCTCAGTGGGTCGACTCTGGCGGCTGACGCATGAACTCGCTGAACTCCGCCTTGCGGAAACTCACCAGCTGGGTATCGGTGTCGGCGATGCGTTTCATGTCGCGATCGAGCAGTTGCCACTGCACCTCGTGTTCGCTGCGCACCGACACGCTTTTGCCGCCCAGTTGAGCCTGCGGCACGATATTGAGCTCGACCTGTTCGGCCACGAGTCCGCGGCGGTCGAGCTCTTCGTTGACCGCCAGGCGCGGAAACGGCAGGATGCCGCCGGGATTCGTCAGCGCGTTGAGCCGCGCATACCAATCGGAAAATTCGCGCATTTGATGCGAGGCGTCGAGCGACTTGGCCTTGGTGGTTTGCAGTTTGTAGGTCATGAATGGACTCGTGAGCGAGAGCTCGCTCGATTTCTCGGTAAACTCGATCGCAAATTGGGGCTTGCCGCAGAATTGCAAATAGCCTTTCGAGGCGTTGAGCGCCCAGGCCCGCAGTTCGCCGCAAAAGACAAGCAGTTGTTCCGTCGAGATGTCGGAGCGAAGTTTGCGCTGGGTGTCAAGCAGCACGAATCGCCCATGGAGCTTGTCGAACACGGCGATTTGCGGCGGATCGCCGAGAAAGTCGTAGACCACGCCATCGCGAAACAGCGTCGTGTTTTGACTGAGCAGCGTCTTTTCCTTGACGGAGTAGACCCGAGTCTCGATCCGAAAATCCTCCGCCCCGGCCGCTGGGCAAATTGCGGCCAGCGCGGCAAGAGTCGCGACGATCGCCAACGCAAATCGCATGATATCGTCCTTGCATGATCGATGCGGGTGTTCTGGGGCGCGGAACAGTACCGGATCGCCGGGCGCGATGTAAAGGCGAAAAACCGTCGCTCCTCGCTGGAAACGCGACTTAATCGCTTTCCGCCAACGTTTTTCGGGCAGCCTTTTGGCGGAGGTCCGGTCTGCGGCGACGACGGCGCGGATGGCGGTTGGCCCGCGGCTGGGAGCGGGATGGGTTAGAGCTGCGGCGGCGACCGTCTTGCGGGATACACTGGGGGCCGGCTATAATCCTTCGCTCGGCCGTGGCGCCCCGTCGGGCTGCTTTTCTCGTCAATCGCATTGGACCCTTTTTTTCCGGAGTGCTCGTGGGCGTCAAGAAAACAGGCAAAGGCCGTCGTAAACTGGGTCGCAAGAAACGTCGGATGCGATCGCGCATTCGGCATCGGAAATAAGCGCTCCCCCGAGGGCGAAAATACGCGCCGCGCGGCGTGATCCCAGCGACGTGATTCCCACGATGGGGGCTTCGGTTCCGCGTGCGCGGGCGAAGGCTTGCCGCGCGCCGGTAGGTCGTGTCCGAAATATCGATTCCGCGGCCTGTTCCCGCCCGGGCCGCTCGCCACGCGACCGGCTCTCGGCTCGCGAACGGTTTGCATCGCTTATTACGGCGGTGAATTCAAGTTTGGCGGCGCGATTTTCCTGCTTTTTCTGAGCGAGCAGGCGGCTGGCGGGCGACGTAGAATTAATAGAGCGGGCCCAGGCAAACTTTTCCGCGAGCGACGCGTCTTCGCTCGCCGTTCACCACCGCGCGCACCGCTCCCTTCCGCTCGGGAAGCAGGCGATCATGAAGCAGCTTCGTTTCCGAAACACGCGCCGCCGCTTTACCGCGACGCGCGACGACGCGGGCGTGCCCCATATTGCCGCCGACAACTGGCGCGGCTGCCTCTACGGCCTGGGCTACATGCACGCGATCGACCGGCCCACGCAAATGCTGTTTTCGCGATCGGTGGCCCGCGGCCGCGGCGCCGAAAAAATTCAAGACACGCCCGAGCTTCTCGAAACCGATCGCTTCTTCCGCCGCGCCGGACTTTTTCTCGGCCTTGATCGCGAGGTCCACGACCTCGACGACGCCACATTCGACCAACTCACCGCCTATTGTCAGGGCGTGAACGACGGACTGGCCGAAGGCGGGCGCTCGCTGCCGATGTGGGCGGTGGGCTTCGTGCCCTCGCCCTGGACCCAGGAATCGGTTCTGCTGATCGGCAACTTACTTTCCTATGGCGGGCTGGTCGTATCGCAATTGCAAAACGAGCGGATTCTGGTCGACATGGTCAAGGTGGGCGTGGCCGACGACAAGATGCGCGAACTGTTTCACCCGTCGCTCGACAACGCCGACTTCGATCTCTTGCGCAAGATTCGCATCGCCAGCCAGCTCTCCGACGACGCGCTTGAGCTCATTACCGATCTGCCGCGCCTCGCCGGGAGCAACGCTTGGGCCGTGGCGCCCAGCCGCAGCGCGAGCGGCGCGGCGCTCTTGGCCGCCGATCCGCACTTGGAAGTGCATCAACTGCCCGCGATTTGGTACGAGGCCTCGCTCCAGTGGGGCGACGCCCACTATGTGATGGGGGCCACCCTGCCCGGCTGTCCGCTGTTTGCCGTGGCCCGCACCGCGCAATTGGCTTGGGGCGTCACCTATCTGAAAGCCGACACGGCTGATTACTTTATCGAAGACTGCCGACCGACCGATCGCGGCTGGCAATATCGCCGCGGCGACGCTTGGCGATATTTCAACCGCCGCGTCGAGACCATTGTGCGAAAAGGCCACGACGACGAAGAGCTCACGATTCTGCACAATGAGGTGGGCACGCTCGAAGCCGATCCCGATCCGGGCCAGCCGGGCTACTATCTTTCGACCGCCTGGGTCGGCCGCGGCGCGGGCGCGGGCAAGTCGATCGCCACCTGGCTCGACATGGTCTCGGCCGAATCGACGCGCGAAGGCATGGGCTTGGCCCGCGAATGCCCCTTGCCTTCGCTCACATGGGTATTCGCCGATCGGGAGGGCCACATCGGTCGCCAGGCGAGCGGCTGGTTCCCCAAGCGTTCACCCCGCCACAATGGCCTTTTGCCGATTCCGGCTTGGGACGAAAACAATCACTGGCGCGGCCGGATCTCCAGCGAGCTTTTACCGCGAGTTTACGATCCGGCATGCGGCTTCGTGGCTTCGGCCAATGAAAACGTCAATCAACCCGGCGGCCCGGAACTCGTGACGCTCGTGGTGCCCGACTATCGCTACCGCCGCATCGTGGAGCGCTTGCGGGAAATGCCCCGGGCCGATGTCGCGCGGATGCGGGAGTTGCAATACGATGTGGTAAGCACGCATGCTCGCGATCTGACGCCGATCTTTCTCGCCGCGCTCGGCGACGGACCGCTGGCGGCGCGGCTGGCTGGCTGGGGCCATGACTATTCGCCCGAGAGCCGCGAGGCGACTTTGTTCACGGCGCTCTATCGCAATGTGCTGCTGGAAATTTTCGGGCAAGAGCAAGGCATCGGCTGGCGGCGGATGCTGTATATGGTCACGCGCATCGGCTTCTCGACGATGGTGCTCACTTCGATCGATCGCCTGCTCAAGTCGGACCGCTCGCTATGGTGGCAGGGGCGCGACAAGCAAGCGCTGGTGCGTAGCGCGGCGAGCCGATTGTCGAGCGGGCCCGATCCGCCGTGGAAAGTGACCAACGCGTTTTCATTCACCAACCGCTTTGTCGACAACGGCTTCGTCGTTCGCGCTGGGCTACGGCACGGGCGAGATGGGCATGCCCGGCAATCATGCGACGGTTTTTCAAGGCCATCTCCTGAAAAGCGCGCGGCGAGTGACGAGTTTCGCGCCGTCGTATCACTTCGTGACCGACCTGGGCGTCGACGAAGCGTGGACGAACTTGCCCGGCGGCCCGAGCGAAAGCCCGCTCTCGGGCTTTTACAAGTCGGAGATCGATGCTTCGCGCGAGGGGAAATACAAATGTCTTGCTCCCGCGGCGATTCCCCCGACGAATGGCCAAGCAAAGCGCTAGGCCCGCTGCAACAGCGCTAGTGCTTTGTCACGGCTGAAATGATAGGTAACCCCGTGTGCCATGCCCGCGCCCAGCGCAGGCATGTTTTCGAGCGCCACGCGGAGTCCTCATGCCCACGCAGGGCCGTGGGCATGGCGCCACGGAGCAAATCCAACCCGTCATTTCAATTGTGACAATGCGCGTAGGCCCATTGCACGGCGGTCAACAAAGCCGCTCACCCGCCCGATTTACCGTTGCACGCAAGCCTGAAGCGCCAGCGAGGAAATCCTTCGCTGGCGCTTCAGGCTTGTGTCGTATTCGCGGGGTCTTGCGGTTTGTGCATGACTTGATCGTCGCGCCGGTCTTGCCGCGCGCGGAGTCTGGGTCTTAACGATCAGTAAGGCGGACTTGTCGCATGAGGCAATTCTTTTCGGCGGCGAGGTCTTTTCGCTTCGCGTGGTCGAACGTCGGCGGCCGATGCTAGCGAGGGAAAATCCCATCGCCACCATGAGTCGACCATGTTTTTTCTAGATCGCACTCGCCGCGCATCCCGCGGTCCGCGCAAATCGAGCCGCCGTCCCAAGAACCGTGTGCTCACGATGCAGCGGCTCGAGGAACGGCACGCACTCACCGCGTTCGTGGTTTCGAGCCTGAATGATAGCGGCGCCGGTTCGCTTCGCCAGGCAATCATCGACGCCGACGCGGCCGGTGGCGCCGAGGTCATCGATTTCAGCGTGGCTGGCACGATTCACCTCACCGAGCGCCGCCTTGCCCGCGATCACCACGGCGGTCGATCTCGACGGAACTTCGGCCCCCGGCTACAGCGCGGCGCCGGTCGTGGAAATCGATTTCAATCACTTCGATGGCCTGACCTTCGGACCCACATCCACCGGCGCCGCTTTGCAAGGGCTTTCGCTCGTGAATGCGGACAACGCCGGCGTGACGCTCAACGGCGGCGGAAACACCACGCTCACCGGCAACTATATCGGCCTTGCTCTCGACGGCAGCACCGTGGTCGCCAACGCCGGAGATGGCGTCGACATCAACAACGCCTCGGGCAACACCATCGGCGGACTCACCGCGGCCGATCGGAATGTGATCTCGGGCAACGGCGGCAATGGCATCGATCTCAGCAATGCTTCGAACAATCTGATCGATGGCAATTATATCGGCGCCGACGCGACCGGCCTCGTCGCGCTCGGCAATGCGGCCAGCGGAGTGCTCGTCACCGGTGGCGGCTCGGGAAACACGATCGGCGGCGCACGGGCAACGTGATCTCGGCCAATGGCGTCGACGGCGTGTTGATCAACGACGGCGCCACGCTCAACACCGTGAGCGACAACCTCATCGGCGTCGGCGCCGATGGTTCGACCGCCCTCGGGAACTCGCAAGACGGCATTCTCGTCGAAAACGCCAACAACAACACGATCGGCCAAACCTCAGGCGTGTCTTACTACGACACCAATAGCGTGAGCAATCAGCCGGTGAGCGCCTGGCAGGGCATTCGCGGCGGCGACACGGCGGGCCAATACATCATCGTCGGCACCTCGAACCTGGACGGCCTGCTGTTCAGAGGCACGATCGCTGGCGTGGGAACGAGTTATCTGGTCGATATGCCCACCGCCTACAGCACAAGTGTCTATGGGCCCGACAATTTGGGCGGCGGCAATCTGGTGCTCGTGGGCAGCTATAAAAACGCCGACGCTTCGACGGCCGCGGTCAAGGTCAACGGCTTTGTGTTCACTGGCACGACGAGCGATCTATCCAATAGCAGCGCTTACCAGACGATCGACTATCCCGGCGCCGAGTACAACTACGTGCATAGCGTGATGGGCGGGCTGGCGGTCGGCAACTACGACAGTTCGATCGAGCACGGCGACTACGGCCTGCCGCTCGGCCCCGGCAATGCGTATATTTATAATGTCGCGACTGGCCAGTTCATCACCAACATCACCTATCCCGGCTCGATCAGCGATACCGCCTATGGCATCTGGTACAATGGCGGCACGAGCTACACGATCTGCGGCGGCTGGAGCCCCAACGCCGTCAATAACCTGCTGAATCAGGATCAGCCGATCGGGCAGGCATATCTCGTCGACTACGACTCGGCCACGGGCCAATTCTCCAACTGGGCAACGTTCTCGTACCCCGACGGCACGAATTACATCACGCATTTCGAAGGCATCAGCAGCGTCGCGTCGGGCGTGTACACCCTCAGCGCCGACTCGGTCCAGAGTGGTTCGACCGCCGCCGTGCAAGGCTCGTGGGTCACGGTCACGCGGAACTCCGATGGATCGTTTGGCGCGGCCACCTGGGTGAATCTCAACTACGCCGGAGTCAATCCCGCCACGAATATCAGCAGCTCGAATTCCGTCTACGGCGATGTGGTGGTCGGGGTGGTGATCGGCCCCGACGGCGGATTTTCCTTCCAGGCCACGATCAACCCCGACTTTCAACTGTCGAACGTGATTAGCGCCAACGGCGACAACGGCATCGAATTCTCGAGCGCCAGCGACAACCAAGTCGCGATGGACATGATCGGCGTCGACTCGACAGGAACGTATAAGCGAGGTAACGGGCAAAACGGAATTCTCATCACCGACAACTCGAGCAACAACCTCATCGGCGGCGAAGCCACCGGCGGCAATGATCCCACGGGCGGAGTGTTCGTGCGCCCGCCCCAGGGAAATCTCATCTCGGGCAACGATGGCGACGGCGTGCTGATCAATGCCGGCGCCACGGGAAACACGCTCAGCGGAAACTATATCGGAACCACCGCCTCGGGCAGCGCCGCGCTCGGCAACACCGGCGACGGAGTGGCCATCGACGAAGCCGACGACAACACGCTCTCCGGCTGCTTGGCCACCACGAATCCCTTCGTGTTTTACAATGTCGTGAGCGGCAATGGCGGCAATGGCCTTAGCGTGGATAATTCGAATGGCACCACGATCCAAGCCAACTTCTTCGGCCTCGGCGCCGACAATCTAACCGCCCTCGGCAATGGGCTCAATGGCGTGATCGTCGAGGGCTCGTCGTCGGGAACCACCATGGGCGGACCGATTCCGCTGGGCAATGTCGACGCGGCCAATGGCGAAAATGGCATCGTGGTGCAAGACACGGCGAGCGATTTCACGTCCTACAACACATTCTGCGGTCTCGCCGCCTTCGAAACCTATACCAACCTCGGCAATCACAACGATGGCATGCTCATCACCACCACCGGCGCCGGCATCTTGATTCGCACCAACGTCGTCACCGAAAACGGCAACGACGGTATTGAAATCGGGGGCAACGCCACCGGAGTGCGCGTGGCCGGCAATATCGTGGGGCTCGACACAAACGGCAACGCCCCGATGGGCAACAAGAACAACGGCATCGAAGTCGATGGCAACGCGAGCGGCGACATCATCGGCGGCCCGCAACTCACATTCAACATCATTCCCCACAACGTCATTTCATCCAACGGCGGCAACGGAGTGGCGATCGATGGCACGGCCCATGATATCCAGGTCGACTACAGCTATATCGGAACCGATCTCACGGGCCTCGACCCGCTCGGCAACGCGCTGGCCGGAGTGTTGCTCGGGCCCGGCAGCCATGGCAACACGATCGGTTCGATCGTGTCGGGACTCACCACGGTCATCAGCGGCAACAGCGGCGACGGCATCGATCTCAACGGCACGAACAACAATACGGTAATCGCAAACCAGATCGGAACCAACGAAACGAGTCTGCAATCGCTGCCCAACGGAGGGGCGGGGATCGCCATCACCGACAGTTCCGACAACATCATCGGCGGAGCCTCGACGGGCACTGTCGGCGGCGATGGTCTCGGCCAACGCGGCTACTTGAGCAGCAGCTCGAATAGCACCAGCTTTGGGCCGAATCTTTCGGCCAACGATATCGCCTACAACGCGGGCAACGGCGTGGCGGTGCTCTCGGGCGCGGGCAACGCGATTTTGCGGAACTCGATTCACAATAACTTCGCCGCTGGAATTCAAGTCGCGTCGGGCGCCAATCTCAACCAGCCGGCGCCGGTGCTCACCTGGGTCGAACAGAAACCGTTTGGAGTGCAAATCGCCGGCGGCCTTTCGGCCACTCCGTTCACGACCTACACGATCGAGTTCTTCGCCAACTATGCGAACGAAGCGTCGGGCAATGTGTTTCTCGGCTCGCTCTCGGTGTGGACCGGCTCCGAGGGCACGGCGACTTTCGTCTATCAAGGCCCGAGCGCCCTGGCCGGCGCCCAATACTACACCGCCACGGCGACCGACCCGACCGGCGACACCTCGGAATTCTCGCCGGTCTTGGGGTAGCGCGCGTTCGCGAAGAAGCTCGCCAAGGTCGCGCTAGCGTGGCTTGTTCTTGGCGGCGAGGCGCCTAAAATCAAGGCACGATGCGATCGCGCCGCCGCGTTGTTGCGGCCGCGCCGTCTGCGCAAGCTTCAAAAAAGCTTGTCGCGACTGCCCAGGAGCTGCGTGATGAGCCTAGCGGATCGACCGACGCGGGATCGACTTTGCGGGATGCGATTGTTCGCGGCGCGGGTTTTTGCGGCGCCTGTTTTTGCGGCGATTGTCGGTGCTTCGACGGCGATCACGATTTCGCACGCTTCGGAAGCGCCCTCCGATACCGCTCGCCAGCAGGCGGTCGCGCTCCTCGCCGGTATTGGCCCGGGCGGCGACGAAGGGGAGAAGGCGTCGCGAGCGCCTGCGCGCGCTTGAATCGGCCGGGCCTCAGGCATTGCCGAGCTTGCTCACGGCGCTCGACCACGCGACGCCGCTCGGCGCCAATTGGATTCGGGCGGCCATCGACACCATCGCCGAGCGCGGCCTCGCCGCCGGCACGCTGCCGGTCGCTCAGCTCGAAGCGTTTTTTCATGATCGCTCACATGAGCCCCGGGCTCGCCGCTTGGCTTACGATTGGCTGCTGCGAGGCGACCCGACCAATGCCGACCGATTGGGGCCGACGCTGCTCGACGACCCAAGTGTTCGAGCTGCGCCGCGACGCCGTGGCGCGCGTGCTCGCTCGGGCCGATGCGCTGGCCGAGAAAAAGGAGTCCGACGCCGCCCTCGCCGCTTATACCCAAGCGCCGGCGCGGTGCGCGATGAAGATCAGGTCAAAGCCGCGGCCGACGCGCTCAAGCTGCTCGGCCATCCGGTCGATCTCGCGGGGCATTACGGATTTATTCGGCGGTGGCATGTAATCGGCCCCTTCGACAATGCCGAAAAGCGCGGCTTCGACATCGCTTATCCGCCGGAGAAGCGGGTCGATCTCAAGGCCGAGCTCGAGGGTAAAAGCGGCCAGGCGCATTGGAAGCCCACCACGACCGACGCTCCGCTGGGCGAAGTCGACTTGAATCAATTGATCGCGAAGGAAAAAGGAGTGCTCGCCTACGCGGTCGCGGAGCTCGATAGTCCCCGCGAGCAACCGGCCGAGGTTCGGATCGGCTGCGAAAACGCGATCAAGGTCTGGCTCAACGGCAAGCTGGTGTTCGAGCGCAATGTGTATCATGCCTTCGTGCGCATGGATCAATTCGTCATTCCGGTCGAGCTTCGCGCCGGCAAGAACGAGTTGCTGTTGAAGGTGTGTCAAAACGAGCAGACCGATGTTTGGGCCGGCGAATGGAAATTCCAGGCGCGCATTTCCGACGCCACCGGCGGCGCGATCGTGCTCCAGGCCCCGAGCGGCCCCGCCAGTCAAGAATCTCCGGAGAAGAAGCAGCCATGAAGCAAGCCCGCCGGAACATCGCATCGCGAATTATCGAGCACGGCCGATCCAGCGAGCTGCGCGACACGGGAGTGTTGTGCGCTGATCGCGTTGCTCGTCGCGGCGTCGGGCGCCGATTGGCCGCAATTTCGCGCTGCCCACAGCAACACCGCGCTGCCCGCCGATGCGCTGCCGGAAATAATCGATGGCGAGCGGGCGATTCTGTGGCGCGTCGATCTGCCGGGCGCGGGCCATCGAGCCCGATCGTCGTGGGCGACCAAGTGATCGTCACCGCCTCGAGCGGCTTCCAGCAAGACCGCATGCATGTGCTGGCTTTCGACGCCGCGACCGGCAAACCGCGCTGGGATCGGCAGTTTTGGGCCACCGGCCGCACGATTACCCATCCGACAAGCGCCAACGCCGCGCCAACGCCCGCCAGCGACGGCGCGGCGATCTTCGCCTTCTACTCGTCGAACGATCTGGTGGCGCTCGATCTCACCGGCAAGCTGCTTTGGTATCGCGGCCTCGCGGTCGAGTTTCCGGCCGCGGGCAACGATGTCGGCATGAGCTCATCGCCCGCCGTGGTGGGCAATGTGGTCGTGGCCCAGGTCGAGAATCAGGGCGATAGTTTCGTCGTGGGCGTCGATCGCGCGACGGGCCAAACGGCGTGGAAGATCGACCGCCCGAAAGCCGCTAGCTGGTGTTCGCCGATCGTGATGCCGGGCGCCGCGCCGGGCGAGCCGCCCGCCGTTTTGCTGCAGAGCCCCAGCCGGCTCACGGCCGTCGATCCCGCGACTGGCCGCGAACTGTGGAATTATGTAAAGCCGTGTGAAGGCATTCCCTCGGCCGTCGCCGCGGGCTCGCTGGTCTATGTGCCCAGCGAGGGCGTCACGTGCCTGCGACCATCGCCGGGCAAAGCCGAGCCCGACATCGTGTGGCACGACAATACCTTGAAGCCCGGCGGCGCCAGTCTCGTGGTCCACGACGGCCGGCTCTATCTCGTCAATCGCTCGGGAGTGCTGATCGTGGCCGATGCCGCGACCGGCAAATCGCTCGGCAAATTGCGGCTCGATGATTCTTTCTGGGGCACTCCGGTGCTGGTGGGCGACCGACTGATTTGCGCCGCGCGAAAGGCGATGTGCTGGTGGTGCATGTGGGCGATGGGGGGCGGAAGCTTGAGATCGCCTCTCGCATTCACTTGGGCGAGACCCTGCAAAGCTCGCCAATCGTGGCCGATCACGCGATCTTCATCCGCGGCGACCAGCACCTCTGGAAGCTCGGCGCGGCGAAATAGAATGCCATTTCGCTCCGTGCGTCCAAGCCGGCGAGACGCCATCGATGCAAGCCTGTAGCGCCGCGGCCTGTTGATTTAGTCCTCTCCGCTAAACGCATTGTCACAATTGAAATGACGGGTTGGATTGGTTCCGTGGCGCCATGCCCACGGCCCTGCGCGGGCATGAGGACTCCGCGCGGCGCTTGAAAACATGCCCACGCTGGGCGTGGGCGTGGCACACGGGGTTACCTATCATTTCAGCCGTGACAAAGCACTGGCCGCGCCGATCACTACCCGAAGCGCAAGCGCGAGCAGGGATGATATTCAATCCAACTCCCGATGCATTCCAATCGCTCACGGAAACGAGTGGCGATGCTTCATGGCGTCGTGGGTTCCGGGGGCGCGGGAGTTCACTCTTCCGGCGCCGACTCGAAAGACGGCTCGGCGAATTCGTGACACGTTGGCGGGCGCCGATCGGAATTCGTTGCAATCGGTCTCCGGACACGCGGTCTGGAAACGGTTATGTCCAAGTGAATTTTTCCGAGCTTCGAATCCAACGCCGGAAATGCTTCCAGCACCGCGGCGAGAGCCAATTGCCGGGTATGGTACGAGTTCGAGTCGCCCCGCACCTGCACGCCGCCAGCGATCGTCTCGACGCGCAGATTTGTGATGCGCCCATGGGTTCGGGTCATGATCGAGCGTTCTAGCCGGCCCGTTTCCTCGGCAAAGTCGTCGTGCAACCGACGACGCCCGTGCAGCTCGCGGAGTGTTTTTGCCAATCTCAGGGGCGACAGCGGCTTGGAGTGGTAGTCGCTGACCGGAAAACGCTCCAGGCTTGCCAAGGCATCGTTTTCGCAACATGAGGTCAGAACGACCACTGGAATACTCGAGAGCGCGGGAGCTTCGTGCATGAACGCCAGCACGCCATCGCTCCCGCCCCAGCGCAACTGGGAGTCAAGCACCACCACGTCGGGAGCGTGGTCTCGAAGAAGCTCGATACATTCGACTCCATTTCGCGCCGCGACAAGTTCGATATTTTCTCGCGCGAGCGGTTCGCAATACGCTTGATGAACGGACTTGTCGGCATCGGCGAGGAGAATTCGCATCGAGGGCAATTCTTTCAAGCTCGTCGTGCCGGCGGACGGAATGCTCATGGTTTGCTCCGTGATCGGGTCGCGAATGCGCGAGGTAAGGAAACCACCATCCGCGCCATGACTCGCCCGTGTCGGGCGAGCCAGGGCGGACATCGAGAAGACACGCTACACGCCGACGGTGCTGCGTTCGGAATGTACCGTCGTGGAGAGTGCATCGGTTTGTTCGAGAATGCCTCGCGCGCGCGCGACTTCCCCGGGCGAGCCGTGGGCGACCAATACGAGTCTGCCGTTCTTTACTTCGGTCTGATATTGCATGACGCTGTTCTTGGGAATGCCGATACTGTAAAGTCCGGCGCCGAGCGCGGTGAGGCCACCGGTCACGACAGCGCCTTCGAGCGCCCCGACGATCCACATCACGAGCGGTCCCGCGACCAACAATTGACCGACGCCGGGGACCCAAAAAAACGCGGAGCCGAACAACAGGCCCCAGAAGCCGCCCCAGAACGCGCCCAATTTGCCCCAGTACAGCATGCGGTCGCCCGTGGTGTAGTAGCCCACGACATGTTCCTCGGTCTGATAGTCCTTGCCGACGATCGACAGTTTTTTCATATCAAAGCCGCTTTGTTGGAGCTCGCGGATGGCGGCTTCGGCGTTTTCGTGCGACGTGAATACCGCAACCGCGGAGTTCTGTTCCGACATGGTTTCAATCCTTGTTTTGGAGAGAGAGGCGCCATCGCCTTGGATTTGACGGGGAAAAAATGCCCTCGGCGACGCGCGCCGAGGGCTTGTTCAACACGGCATGCGAATTCGCGCTTGCCGAGCTCCCGCTACTTCTGCGAATGCTGATGCGCCGTTTTGCCGAGTCGCTCCGCCTCTTGGCAATGCGACTTGGCCGATTCGGCATGCACCTTGGCCTCATCGTGCTCGCCTTGCTCGTGGTGGTGAGCCGCCTCGCGGTGATGATGCGCGGCCGCCTCGTGTTCCGAGGCCGCATTCTGATGTTGCGCACGCTGGGTGTTTCGTCGCCGTGGACATTCACGATCTCCTTCGATAAAAGAACCATCCATGACGTTTCAGGGCGAGCCGCCCGTTTAAGTGCCGTCACGAACATCACGGATCCTCCCGCTGACATGGTGGCGGTTTCCGCCGCGCCGCGACCATGAACAAAGCCGACGCGACACGACGCTCCCCGGGGGGCGTCCGCCGTCGCGTCGGCTTACTCGTTAACGAGCCTCCCGGCCTTGGCCGGTTTGCCCCTTACCTAGTCGACCGATCCATCGCGAGATCGTTTATTTCTTCGCCGATTGTTCCTTCGTCGATTTGGCCGCCGAAGCCGAAGGGGCCTCCGTGGCGGTTCCCGACAGGTCGATCGCGTCGATCACGAGCCCTGATTCGGCGGCTTTCAAGGCCAGATTAGCTTCGTAATACTTGTGCTCGCCGACCAGTTTCTCGGCGTCGGCCACGCGCTTCTTGGTCGATTCCAAGGGCAGCAGCACGCGGGTAAAAACAACATCGACCTCGCCAAGCCGCAATTCCTCGACCGCTTCCTTGCTGCGACCCGACTTCAAATGCTCGTTGGCCTTGTCGATATGCTTCGACTTCTCTTCCGAAGGCACGAACGTGTCGGCGATCCCGATCTCGGCGTCGATCGGGATCATATCCATTTTGTCGCCCTTATCGCCCGTTGATTTTCGATTCGTTTCGCTCACCGACTTATCGCTGGTCGACTTCTCATCGGCCTTGTCGTCGCGATCCGCCGATTTCGCGGCCAAGCAAAATGTATGGGCGTCCTTGGTCGCGGCGTCCAGGTCTTTTTTCGCCTTGTCGAGCATTTCGTCGGCGAGTTTCGTATCGCCATTGAAAATCGCGATTCGCGCTCCATGAATGGCTCGAAGCGCGGAGTAACCGTCGTTGGAGACAAGCATCAGGTCGTGGGACAATCCATTTTTGGCGTGCGCCTTCGCCGACGACGCGGCCGATGACTCCACGGCCCATGCTTGCGTTCCAACCATGGTGCATGCCAGCGCCACTGGCGCTAAAAACGACATCTTCATAAAAATGCTCCTTGGGCAGTTTCAACACTGCCAATGTGAAGTGAACTCGAAAAACATTTCGAGGTGAGAAGCAAACTTGTACTGCAACCCGCGAGCCGATCGCCATCGACTGCATTGCATTTGACGCGATTCATTGTTTTTAGCGGGAAAAGAAACGAACATTACCGCATCGTAAGCAATATTCTCGGTCGTAAATGATCGTGGCCTGGTCGGTTTCGAGTCTTGTCGATCGTTTGGATAGCGCGGTCGAAACGACTTTGCTTCACAGGGCGTGGTCCGCCATGCCGAAGGTCCGGCGGTCATTTCGTCGGCGCCCCGATGCCTTTGAACAACTCGAGCAATTTCGGCAGGCTCACGGGTTTGACGTAGTAATGATCGAACCCCGTTTCCTGCTGACGCTGGCGATCGGATTCGCTGGGCGTGAAGCCGGTCAGCGCGCACATCACCACATCCTTGAATTCCGGTCTCGCGCAATTTCGTCGCCACCTGATAGCCGTCCATGCCCGGCAAGCCAATGTCCAGCAGCACCACGTCGGGCCGGGAGATCGCGGCCAGTTCCAGCGCCGAGGGGCCGGAGCGCGCCAATTGAACCTCATGTCCATGTAACCGCAGCAACATGCTCAATGTGTCGCCGGCGTCCACGTTGTCTTCCACGATCAACACGCGCAATGGCCGATTCGCGGGCTCGCCCTGCTCGAGCACGGTCTTTGATTCGACCCGCGGCGGGTTCGATAAAAGCGGCAATTTTACCGTGAATTCGCAGCCTTTGCCCAAGCCGCCGCTCGAGACCTGCAATCTTCCATCGTGCATTTCCACGAGGTTGCGCGCGAGAGCCAGCCCAATGCCCAAGCCGCCGTAGGAGCGACCGAGCGATCCATCGACTTGCGTGAACAATTCAAAGACATGCGGGAGCATCTCCGGGGCGATACCGACGCCATTGTTGCGCACGCGCACCACCGCCTCGGCGCCTTCCTGGTCGACCGTCATCCGAATGAGTCCGCCTGGGTCGGTGTACTTCGCCGCATTGTTCAGCAAGTTCACCACCACCTGCTCCAGGCGAGCCGGATCGGCCTCGACCCACAGCGGTTTGGTGGGAAGCGACACCGAGAATTCGTGCTTGCGCGTCCATCAGCGGGCGGACACTCTCGGCGGCGTCGTTGATCACTCGGCGCAGCTCCACATGCTCTTTCGTCAGCCGCAATTTACCCTTGGTGATTCGGGTGATATCGAGCAAGTCGTCGACCAATCGAGCCATGACGCCTACCTGACGATCGATGATGTTTTCGGCCTGCTCGATGATGGGGTCGTTCGTCCGGATTTGCCGAAGAATGTTCAGCGCGTTGAGAATGGGAGAGAGCGGACTCCGCAGCTCGTGGGACAGCAACGCCATGAATTCTTCCTTGCTCCGGTTCGCTTCGGCGAGGCCATCGGCGCGCTTCCGCTGGTCGCGCATCGCGTCGCTTTCGGTGAGGTCGTGAATTACCTTGGCGAACGATCGAGATTGTTTGGACCGATCTTGCAGCGCCGTCACGGTTGTCCGGCACCAAAATCGCGTGCCGTCCTTGCGAACCTGCCAGCAAGCGGAATCGGACCGACCATCGAGCAATGCATTTTGCAACTCGTGTTCGGGCAGGCCAGTGAGAAGGTCGTCGGGCGAAAAAAAGCGGGAAAAGTGCTGTCCGATGATTTCGTGCGACGGATAGCCGAGCATCCGTTCCGCTCCCGCGTTCCAGCAAAGCACATGACCTCCGTGATCGACCAGGAACAGCGAATACTCCTTGGCGCCCGTCGCCAAGAGGTCGAATCGCTCACCCAGTTCTTGCGACGAGGGGGCGGTTTGGGTGCGTTGGACCGACTTGTCTGAACTCATGGCTCAATCCTTCCATCGCGGCCAATTTCGCCCGGGAACCGATCGGTCCCCAGCCTTCCCGGTCGCGGGGGCTCGCGCGTCGCCGCAGCTTGTTGGCAACCGCGGGTCGCGAGTAGTTTGTCGCGGGCTCGTTTCGTGCTATTCAAGCGGGCGATCCCGGCGTTAGCGGAGCGACGGGGCCGCTTGCGTCCCAAGCCCCCGCCGGGAGTCCGTGGGCGAGCAAGAACACCTGTACCATGGTCCCGGTGGTAAACACTTGCACCACCGTGCCGGTGTTCGGCTCGACCTCGGCCATCGATTCGCGCACATCCACGCCCGTGATTCGTTTGATTTCTTGCCGCAGTGACTCGGAGGAACTGGCGAACAATTGCCGGTGAAAATCCTGCACTTGCGCGGCGCCCGACGGGCTCTTGGCCAACGCCACCTCGGCCGCCGACAAGGCGCCATGAAGCGTGATTACCAGGGTGTTTTCGCTGAGCACCACGGTCACGGCCTGGGGCGCATGGCCGGTGCGCTCTTGTTGAAACACGCTCGCGGCGTTCGCCACCTGCTGAGCCATCGTCGGAGTGGGCTGTTCCATAACCGGCTTCCTGGCGGAATCCGCCAAAACTGCCTACCGCCGAAGGCGAAAACCGCCGCCGCCGATAAAAAAATAAACAAAAAAAAGCCGGCGTGACGGAGGCCCAAGGGCCTTCCACCACGCCGGCTTACTCTCTAATGAGCTTTCTGGCGCTGGCCAGACGGCTCTTTATCTAGTCTTCCGACGACGCTCACGCGACACGCCAGCCTTCGCCAGCACATCATTCATGAACGTGTCCCGTCGATTGTACGACCCTGAATCACGAATGCAATCAGTAAATCCCCCTACTCGCTAAGTTCGACTTTCGCGGTTTTCAAAAGTTCCGATAGCCCGATTCGTCGTGGTTTCTCCGATTTCGGCGCGTTTCCGGCAACCTTCGGCCTCTCGGTAACATGCAAAAATTGGCAGTTCGGCCGTCAAACTGTGCAAAACCCACGAGAAATCGGCGATTCGAGTGCTAGCAAAAAACGCGAAACTTGAACTAAGGAATTGCGGAACGCGGGACGCTCGTGTTTTTGCTATCCTACTTGAAGGCGGCGATTGGCGCTCCGATTTCAATTCACTGTCGTTCGGAGCGAACGATCTTTTGCGAGCCGAAGCGACAATGGGGCGAACCGCCATGAAAACGCAAGGGGAGATCGAAGCCGCCATTTGCGACGTGATCACGCGGTTCGAGCAGGAATACATGGGCCGCGGCCCCAAGAAGATCCACACCCATTTGATCGGCGACCTGCTCGTCGTGCGTCTGCAAGGCGTGCTGACGGAAGCGGAACAGCAACTCGTCAAGACCTTCCCACCCGAGAAGGGAAGAGAGCTGCTCAAACAAGTGCGCACGCAGTTGATCGAGACGGCGCGGCCGATCATTGAATCGATGGTGCTCGATGTCACCGACGTCCGAGTCATCAGCATGCACCACGATATCAGCACCGTGACAGCCGAGGAGATTGTCGTGCTCACGCTCGCCGAATCGCCTCATTACCGCGAGTCGAAAAAACGATGATCCGCCCCGCGCGGGAACAAGGCACGGCGGCCCGATCAGTTCGGGACCGTCAGCGCGCCGTTGTTTTCGAGCGTGACGTGTTTCTTCTCCTTCATCAGCCGGGTCAGCAGGTCGATCGTGGCTTGAGTCACGGCATATTCTTGCGGGCCGCCGATCACCTTCGAGGGCACATGCTCGAACTTGAGCGCCACGAGGCTCGGGGCGACCAGGGCTTGGTTTTGCGTGATCGCAAACGCCACGCCCGACATCGCCAGCGCGATTCCGAGGCCGACGATCTTCCAAGCCCGACTCGCGGAAAAAAACGGCATTTCCATGGCGACGCGTTCCCTGGCATTGTTCGTTTGCGGAGTTCCCCCGCCACGGGCGACCTGGGGGCGCTTCCCTCGCATGCTCGCGGGGTATTATATTAAGAGTCTATCCGAAAACACTCCCTCTCCCCACTCGGGCCCTCTCCCCACTTGGAAGAGGGTAGGGTGAGGGCTCACCGAAGTTCTCGGATAGGCTTTAAAGCGGTTGTTCGATTGCTCCCACCCCGGCGCCCTGGCGAATTCGATGCCTTCGGTTGGTCTGTTCATTCCGTGCTACGTCGATCAATTGTATCCCCAGGTGGGCATGGCCGCGCTCGAACTGCTCGAGCGCGCCGGCTGCCAGGTCGTGTTTCCGCGGGAGCAGACCTGCTGCGGCCAGCCGATGGCCAATACCGGCTGCTGGAGCGATGCCCGGCCGCTGGCCGAGCGGTTTCTCGCGATTTTCGAGCCATTCGACTACGTGGTCGCTCCGAGCGGTTCATGCGTATCCATGGTTCGCAACCACTACGAAGAATTCTTTCACGACGATCCACGATATCTGGCCCTCAAGGCCAAGACCTTCGAGCTTTGCGAATTTCTGGTCGCTTTCGGCGGGGCCGACCGGATCGCCGGGCGGTTTCCCTATCGGGTCGGGCTGCATCAAAGTTGCCATGGGCTCCGTGAACTGCGGCTCGGCAAATCGAGCGAGTTGATGATTCCCGGCTTCAATAAAGTGCCGCTCGCTGCTCGAGCGGCTCGAGGGCATCGAGATCGTGGAGCTGCGCCGCGTTGATGAATGCTGCGGCTTCGGCGGCACCTTTGCCGTGAGCGAGGCGGCGGTCTCGGCCTCGATGGGGCTCGACCGCATTGCCGATCACCAGCAAGCCGGCGCCCAGGTGCTCACGGCCAACGATATGTCGTGCCTGATGCATCTCGAAGGGTTGATCCGGCGCCGCAAGATTCCGCTTCGCGTAATGCACATTGCCGAAATCCTCGCCGGACGCCCTGTATGAACCACGCCACCAAAGCCGCCGCCTTCCTGCGCAACGCCCCCCGCGCCGCCTGGCACGACCAAACCCTGTGGTCGGCCCGAAGCAAGCGCGATCGCGCCGCTCTCGCCTTGCCCGAATGGGAATCGCTCCGCGAGCGAGCTTCGCGAATCAAGGCCCATGCCCAGAGCCGGCTGGCCGAGTATCTCGAAGAGTTCGAGTCCAACGCCACGCGTCTGGGCGCCGTGGTGCATTGGGCCCGCGACGCCGACGAGCACAACGAGATCGTGCTCGACATTCTCCAGCGACACAATGCCCGCCGGATGATCAAGAGCAAGTCGATGCTCACCGAGGAATGCCATTTGAACCCGTTTCTCGAAGACCACGGCATTCAAGTCATCGATAGCGACCTGGGCGAGCGGATCGTGCAGTTGCTCGGCCAGCCGCCCAGCCATATCGTGGCGCCGGCGATTCATCTGAAGCGCGAGGACATCGGCGAGCTATTCCACCAGCAACTCGGCGCGAAGGAGGGCGAATCGGACCCGCAAGTGCTGGTCGAACTCGCGCGCACCCATCTGCGCGGGCACTTCATGCAAGCCGACGCCGGGCTCACCGGAGTGAACTTCGCGATTGCCGACACCGGTGGATTCGTGGTCTGCACCAACGAGGGCAACGCCGATCTGGGCGTGTCGCTGCCGCGGCTGCATATCGCGTCGATGGGGATCGAAAAGCTGATTCCACGAGCCGCCGACTTGGGCGTGTTCACGCGGCTCCTGGCCCGCTCGGCCACCGGTCAGCCGATCACCACCTATACGAGTCATTTTCATGGCCCGGCGCCGGGCGGCGAGCTGCATATTATTCTCGTCGACAATGGCCGAACCGAGATCATGGGCAGTCCGGAGTTTCATCGTTCGCTGCATTGCATTCGCTGCGGCGCGTGCATGAACACGTGTCCGGTGTATCGGCGCAGTGGGGGCCATAGCTATAGCTCGACGGTGCCGGGCCCGATCGGCTCGATTCTTTCGCCGGCCCGCGACGCGAAGCGTTATGCCTCGCTGCCACATGCGTGCAGCTTGTGCGGTTCCTGCACCGATGTGTGTCCGGTGAAGATCGACCTGCATCATCAATTGCTCTCCTGGCGCAAGGAGCTCGTGAAAGAGGGTCTGCTCGCGCCGAGCAAGCGCTGGGGAATGCGGGCCGCGGGTTGGCTGTTTCGGCGACGCCGGCTGTATACGTTCGTGGGCAAATGGGCGCGGCGGCTCGGCTCGCTGGCGCCGCGATGGCTGGTCTACAATCGGTTCAACGCCTGGGGCCTCGACCGCGAACTGCCGATCTTGCCGTCGAAGTCGTTTCGCGAGCTCTATCGCGAACGACCGCCGGTCGAAAGCGCGGAGCCCAGTCCGGGATCAAAGGTCTCCGTCGGCCCTGGGGAGTAATGGCGCCAATGTCGACCAGCAAACAAACCATTCTCGCGGCGATTCGGGCGCTCGATCGCCCGCCCGCGCCGCCGCCGGAATTGACCGGCCCCTGGATCGAATATCCCGACCGGCTCGCGCAGTTCACCACGGTGCTCGAAAGCATCGGCGCCCGGGTGCATCGCGCTCCCACGATCGAAGCGGCCAACGAATTGCTGCTCGGCCTGCGCCCCTTCGCGGAAGCGCGGCGCGGGGTGTCGCATGTGCCCGGCCTGGGGTTGGCGAATGTCGACCTCGCCGCGATCGACGATCCACATGCGCTGGAAAATGTCGATGTGGCGGTCATGCCGGGCGAGTTTGGCGTGGCCGAAAACGGCGCGATTTGGGTCACGTCGCGCGGCGTGCGCCACCGGGCGATTTATATTATCGTGCAGCACTTGGCGCTGGTGATTCCGGTCGGGGAGTTGGTGTCGAACATGCACGAAGCCTATGCCCGCATTCGCCCGGCCGAGGCGCCTTGGGGCGCGTTTCTCGCCGGCCCCTCGAAGACGGCGGACATCGAACAGTCGCTCGTGATCGGGGCCCATGGCCCGCGCTCGCTCGATGTGTTTTGTATCGGGTGAGCACTTCGCCTCGTGAGCAAGCTTTTAAAAACTTGCGAAGGTCCGAGGCCGTGGTTTATCTTGGCTGCTGCAATGCGTCGCCGACGCGTCCCAGGCGCTGGCGCGACTTTATCCGCTCGCTTCCGTCCATACAGAGCTCCGGTCGAGGTAAATGATGGCTTTTTCTCGAACTTTGTTGTTCAGCGTGGTGATGGCTTGCTTGGCGCCCTGGCCGGTAGTCGCCCTCGCGGCCGAGAAGCGGCCGAATGTGCTCTACATCTTGTGCGACGATCTCCGGCCCGACGCCATCGGCTGCTATGGCTCCAAGGTCGTGAAGACTCCGCATATCGACAGGCTCGCCGCCACGGGCGTCCGCTTCGTCAACGCCTTTTGCACCACGTCGCTCTGCTCGCCGAGCCGGGCGTCGCTGCTCACGGGGCTTTATGCCCATGCCCACGGTGTGACGAACAACTTCACCGAACTACCGGCGGAAATGCCGACCTTTACCAAGCGGCTCAAGGAATCCGGCTACGCGACCGCCTACATCGGCAAATGGCACATGGGAGAAAACAACGACGAGCCGCGGCCCGGCTTCGATTATTTCGTCACCCATCGCGGCCAAGGCAAATACTTCGACACGGAATTCAATTTCAACGGCAAAGAGCGGAAAGTGCTGCCCGGTTATTACACCACCGTGGTCACGAACCTGGCGCTCGATTGGCTCCGCGAGCAGCCGCCCGGCGGCAAGCCTTGGCTGATGTGCGTGGGCCACAAGGCGACCCATAGCTTCTACACGCCCGAGCCCAAGTACGAACATGTGTTCGACGATGTGAAGGTCGACTACCCGGCGAGCGCGTTTCAGCTCGACGACAAGCCGAGCTGGATTCGCGACCGGCTGAGCACCTGGCACGGCATCTATGGGCCGCTGTTCAGCTTTCGCAAGAATTTTCCGGACTCGAGCCCCGAGGGCGTCAAGGATTTCGCGGCGATGACGCATTCCTATTGGGAGACCCTGCTCAGTGTCGACGATAGCATGGGCCGGATGCTGGAATTTCTCAAATCCTCGGGTCAACTCGAAAACACGCTCATTCTATTTTTGGGCGACAATGGTTTACTCAACGGCGAAGACGGCATGGTCGACAAGCGCACGATGCACGAAGCCAGCATCCGCATTCCGCTGATCGCGCGGTATCCCGGCCGGTTTAAGACGCCGCGCGTCGTCGATGAGCAAGTGCTCACCGAAGACTTGGCGCCTAGCGTGCTCGATGTGTGCGGCGCGGCGCCTCTTCCGGCGATTCATGGGCGCTCTTGGGTTCCGCTGGCCAGCACCGGGGCCGATTCGAATTGGCGCAAAAGCTGGTTCTATGAATACAACTACGAGAAGCAGTTTCCCTACACGCCCAATGTGCGCGGAGTGCGCACCAAGGATTGGAAATACATCCACTATCCGCCGGGCGATGGTTCGGTCGAACACTACATCGCCGAGCTCTATGATCTGAAAAACGACCCAGCCGAGATGAAGAACCTGGCGGTCGATAGTACCCACGCCGCGCGGCTAACCGCGATGCGAGCCGAGCTGGAGCAGGCGATGATGGCCGTCGGGGTCACTCCGGCGAATGATAAAATGCCGCGCGACGAAGGCGTGAAACAAGAACTACCCGACCAGAAAATCCGCTGATGCCTGGCTCGGGCCGACTCGCGGCTCATGGGGCCCGCGACAGTAGATCGAGCCACCGCGCTCAAGCGGCCTTTTTGCTCGCCGCGATCTTGGTCGCCGCTTGATAGAGGATCGCATTGCCGCGCTTGCCGATCTGAGTGATCGCGCCGCAGGCGCGCAGGCAGTAAGCGATCTTTCGGGCCGCCGCTGGCCGGGCGCCGAGCAATTTCGCCAAGTCGCCGGTGTGAAATTCCGCTGGCAGGCCGCGCGGCACGAGCGACCACAAATCGCCGGCGGTCGCGATCCGCCGAGTTTCGAGAATTCGCACGAGCTTCCGGTCTTCCACCACATGGTCGTCGCGCCGCCAGCGACGCCGGCGGCCATGGCCGGGCCGCCGCCATTCTTCGATCTCGACCAACGCGAGCTCGAGCGCGAGCCGCTTGCCGGGAAAGACCCGCATGAAATAGACCAGCTCGTCGAACACATCGAGCAGCCGTCCCCGCTTGGGGCTCAAACGCCGCGAGACAGCGCCGCTCTCGCCGACTTTCACGAGGGTCTTGAGCGCCACGATCGGCTTGACGACCAGCACCGATCGCTCGGCCGATAGCCGCCGCACTTTGTCGCGAATGGCCGACAGCGAGCCGTGTTGGATTTCAATGAGTTGCCGGCCGCGCACGGCGTCGACACGAAATTCGCCGACGCGAACTTCCACCTTTTGGCCCGGCCCGGCATAGTGCGATTTTAGGTCGCGATGCAGCGAGGTTTCCATCGGATGGCGGCTTCCGCAAGGCGAGCGCGAGTTGTTCGAAACGATTCGAGCCGACTTCAGGTCGGCGGTTCGATGCCGAAGTCGCGAATCGAGAGCAAGCTTTCGAGCGGAATGCCGCGCGCGGCAAACGCCGCCGCCCCGCCCTCGAGCCGATCGATGATGGCGATGACCCGCTCGACCACCAAGCCGACCGACTCCACGCGATCGATCGCCATCAGCGAGGAGCCGCCAGTGGTGACCACGTCTTCGACAATCACGACCCGATCGCCCGCCTTGACAGGCCCCTCGACGAATTGCTTGGCGCCATGTCCCTTGGCTTCCTTGCGCACCATGAAGCCCCGCAGCGGCAGCCCGCGCACGCCGGCCATCGTCACCACGGCGGCCGTGATCGGATCGGCCCCGATCGCCATGCCGCCCACGGCGTCGGGCATTCGATCGGCAAGCAGGTCCAAGATACCGTCGGCGATCAGCCGGGCGCCGCTCGAGTCGAGCGTGATCTGCTTGCCGTCGAGGTAGTAACTCGCTTGCTTGCCCGAAGCGAGCGTAAATTGGCCGAACCGCAGCGCCCGGGCGCGCATCAGGTCCATGAGTTGCTGTTTGTCGTACACGCGCGCGTTTGTCCTATGAGTTGAAAAAACCGTTGCCGAGGATCGCAGCCATCGCCGCAGTCGGTTCTATACCATGTGGCGGCAAAGGGCGAAAGTAGCCGGTCGCGATGTTCGGATCAAACGTCGGCGACCGAAGGCGAAGGGCCGAGCGAGCGCGGAACGGCGTGCGAAAGTCGGAAGCGATCGCGGCGATCGCCAGGAATGTTCGTCAGGGATGGATCGTCACCCGGGAGCCGATCGTGAGAATATCGTATACATCCTCGAGATCGCGCGGACTCATGGCAATGCACCCGGCGAGCTCCGGGCTATCGAGCTGGTTCGGATCGTTGGTTCCGTGGATGCCATAGCCGCCGGCGAGTCCGATCCAGCGGGCGCCGAGCGGATTGCTGGGATCGCCGCCCTCGATCTGACGATTTTGTCCCTGATAGACCGGATTCACCATTTTGTTTTCAACCGTATAGGGCCCTTCGCGCGGCGGCCAGTCGCGTCCGAAGCCGACCCGGAACCGGCCGGCATAGCTGCCGCCGACCCAGAGCACGAGCATTTTTTTTCCGAGGCTGATCGAGGCTTCGAACGGGCCGCGGAGCACTTTGATTCGCTCGCCGGGACGCAGGTTTTGCGTGTCTTCGATGCCATTGATCTTGGCGAGCAATTGCGGTGACACACTGTAGCGGGCCGCGATGTCGTCGAGCCGATCGCCGGGCTGAATCTCGTGGAGCGGTTCGCCATAGGGCCGATTCGAATAGACCACGGCCCCGGCCACCTGATCGAGCAGTTCGTTGAGTTGCTGCTGTTCGCCGGTCGCAAGCTGAGGATTGTCGTACCAGGCCGAGAGTTGCAGCAGACCCTCGGCCAAGAGGCCGGCGTCGAGCTCCTGCCGCGCGCGGTCGAGCACCGGGCCGAAGGGGCTGGCCACGGCCGCGCCGGTGGCGTCGGCGGCTGGCGATCCGGTTTGGGGATAGCCGGCCGGGGGCGCGCCTGTTTCGGCGGGAGAGCCCGCCGTGCCCGCCATTCCCGCGGCGGCGCTTGCTGGATCCGCGCCGCTCGCTCCAGGCCCGACAGGGTTTGTCGACGATCCCGTGGCGGATTCGGGCGCGGGATTTCCAAATGGCGGCGCGGCCGCGGCCGGCTGCCCACTGGCGGTCAGGCTTGGATCGACGGGCGGTGTCGCTGGGCTCCCCGGATCGGGCGCCGTGGGCAGCGCGCCATCCGGCGCCGCGGTCGCGAGTCCGCCGAACGTCGGGGGCGCTTCGGCGCCAGCGGCCGGGGCGGCGGGCGTCGCGCCGGGCGACCAATTGGTGTTTGGATCGCTGAGCTGCACCGTGGGCGTGGAATCCCAGCCTTGCAGGTTGTCGGGCTTGCGATTTAGTCGGCTCCAGGCGCCGTAGCCAATGCCGCCGACAATGGCGACGATCAATAGCGGCTTGAGTGTGTTCACGTTGGTTCCGTCCTCCTTGACGGGCTTTGCGATTGCGATCAGGCGGCCCAGCAGCGTGGTGCTTGGGCGGACCGATGAAGCTTTTTCCAGTCGCTCGGCCTATCGTGGCGGGCAATTCTTGACGTGATTCTCGCCAAGAAAGCGCCGGCCACGTTCGCCCTTTTCGGCGAGCGCGCTCCAGGAAGCGACGCGAGACGGCGGCGCCCCGCTAGCATGAAACCTCTTCCCGGAACGCGGGCGGATCATACGCCAAGCCCGCAATCCTTGCGAGAGCAAGTTTGCTAGGAAAACACCGCGCGCATTCGCTGCTGGCGCCAGCCGGAGATCAAAGCTTTGGCGCGGCGGGCTTGTGAGCGGGTTCGAAAGCCGGGGCGCCGCGAACCTTGAGCTTCCGCTGGTAAAGGCGATGGCCGTCGGTGGCGATCAGCGTGTCGAACTCGGCCCCGCCGAACTCGACTTCCGGCGACGGGGCGTGGCTCGCTGGATCGCTCGCCGTGGAATTGCGCCAATCGGCCTCCATTGAGAAAGATTCCGGCGTTAGCGGCGCGCGAGGGAGCGGCAAGATCACATTCACTCTCCCGGCCTGATCGCAGACCTGAATCCCCATTCGCGTGGCGACATAGAGCCGGCCATCGCGATCGACCCGCAGGGCGCCGGCGCCGGCATTGTCGGCGGAGTCGGGAGCATGCAAGTGATAATAGCGTTGGCCGAAGGCGAGCGAGCCATCGGCCTGGAACTGATAGCTATATACCCAGTGGGTTGCGCGGTCGGATACATACAGAAGCGAATGATCGGGCGAACAGACAATACCGCCCGATCGAATCGCGGCGAGCGATACCAACATGCGCGCGGGACCGGCGACCGTGGTTCGCGCGATGTCGGACACGACAAACCAGGGCGGGCCCGCGGTTGTCGCTAAAACATCTCCGCCCGAGAGAACCAAGAGACGTTCGGCCCTTAGATCGCCGGCGAAGTCGCGGGTATCGCCGCTGGGCGAAATCGATTGGAGCCCGGGCCTTGCTTCAATCGCGCCATCAGGGAACCATCGGTCGCGAACGCCTGCGCTCCCACCGGCGCCGAACCAGCCTCGGCGGACACATGCCCTTCGATTCCCCACTTCCAATTTTTCTTTTGCGCGGGGTCATAAAAAACAACCTCGCCCTTCGGATTCACCGCGAGCGATTGGGCCGATTTGTAATCGCCCTCGATCGGCTTCCAATCTTCGCCAGGCAGGGCGATTTCCTTCATCTGCGGCGAGCCGGCGCCGGTTTGAATCCGCTTGGGCCAATCTTTCCAAAGCCAGCGCATCGCGTCGGCAAAGATTTCGGTGGCATGCTTGCCGTTGTGGCCGCCGTCGCCCCAAGCGTGGGCCACTTCGTAGCCGGCAAAGGCCAAGGCCCGCTCCATCTCCTGGTTGGCCATCCACCAATCGCCGCCATAGATGTTCAGGTCGCCGCTGCCGTCTTGGAGAAACACGCGAAGCGGCTTCGGCTCCATTTTGCGAATCAGCGTGGGATACGCGTTTGCCCCGCGCAGGCCGACATAGGTGCCGATGGCGCTGAACACGCGGCGAAACGCGTCGGGCCGTTCCCAGGCGGCGGTAAAGGCGCACACCGCGCCGCTGCTCGAACCGCCGATCGAACGATCATTGCCATCGTGCGAAAGATGGATCGCGCGGCCATCGGAAGTCGACTTGGTTTCGACTTCGGGCAGCAGCTCGTCGAGCACAAAGCGCGCGTAGGCGTCGCCCAGACCGTCGTACTCATAGCTGCGATTGAAGCGATCGAGCGCGCCGGGCCCCGGCGCGGGCACGCGGCCGGGAGTGACGAACACGCCGATCGTGATCGGCATTTCGCCGGCTGCAATGAGTTGGTCGAATACCTCGGGCGCCTTGAACTGCACCCCGTCCTGATTCACATGCACGCAAGCCGGCTTGGCCGGGTCGTATTGGCGAGGCACATAGATCGTGTAATCGCGCGTCGTGCCGGGGAATATCTTGCTTGATTTGAACGTGTGCTTGAGCAACTCGCCCTTGGGCGGGGTCGGCGCCGGAGCGTCGGCAGCGAACACGGCGCCGGAAAACGCCGCCGGAAATAGGAATGCGACCCATGCAAACAGAATGGCCGAGGCGCGAATCATGGGGAGGGGCCCTTCGAGTCGGGGAGGCAAGATACTTGGACCGGCGAATCGGGCGAAACCGCGCCGCCATGATAGTACGGCGCGGCGGCCGGGGTCCAGCAATTTTCAGCCGACCGCGCAAGCCAAATCGAACCTGTCCGCGAGCGCCGCGCTCAATGCTCCGAGCGCCGCGGCTGAATCAGCTTGGCCACGACTCCGGTCCAGCCGGTTTGATGCGAGGCGCCCAGCCCGCGGCCGGTGTCGCCGTCGAAGTATTCATGGAACAGCACAAGATCGCGGAAATGCGGATCGCGCTGCTCGCGCGGACTGCCGTTATACATCGGCCGGCGCCCATTCGTGTCGGGCAGAAATAGGCTGCAAAGCCGGCGCGAGATTTCCTTGGCGATCTGGTCCAGCGTCAGATATTGGCCCGAGCCGGTCGGGCATTCGACCTTGAAATCATCGCCGTAGTAGTGATGGAATTTCTGCAACGATTCGACGATCAGGAAATTGACCGGAAACCAGATCGGCCCGCGCCAATTCGAGTTGCCACCGAACAGATTCGATTGGCTTTCGGCCGGTTCATAATCGACCGAAAGCGTCGTGTCGTCGCAGTGGAATTCGAAGGGATGCTCGCGGTGGTATCGCGAAAGGGCTCGCACTCCGTGGTCGGAAAGGAACTCTCCCGGGTCGAGCATCCGCTTGAGCAGCAGTTTCATGCGATGCCCGCGCAAGAGGCTGAGGAGTCGGCGTTCGCCGCGGCCGGGCTCGTTCCAGCGCGAGACTTGCAAGGCGCGTTTCGGCCGATTCTCCAGATACCAGTTCAGCCGATCGCGGAAATTCGGCAATTGCTCGAGCATTTCGGGCTCGAGGGTCTCGACAGCGAACAGGGGGATGAGGCCGACCATCGACCGCACGCGCATCACTTGCTTGCGCCCATCGGCCAAGTGCATTTTGTCGTAATAGAAGCCGTCTTCCTCGTCCCAGAGTCCGAATCCGTCCTCGGTGACGTTGTTGATGGCGTCGGCGATTTCGAGAAAGTGCTCGAAGAACTTGCTGGCGATGTCCTCGTACACCGGATCGACCAGCGCCAGTTCGAGCGCGATGCGGAGCAGATTAAGCGAATACATCGCCATCCAGCTCGTGCCATCGGCCTGTGTCAGAAAGCCGCCATCGGGCAGTTTGTGGTTGCGGTCGAAGACGCCGATGTTGTCGAGCCCGAGAAAACCGCCTTGAAACACGTTGCGGCCATCGACGTCCTTGCGATTCACCCACCAGGTGAAGTTGAGCAGCAGTTTGTGGAACACGCGCTTGAGAAAATCGAAGTCGCCGGCGCCGCCGTTGCGCTTGCGATCGATCTGAAACACGCGATAGGCGGCCCAGGCATGCACCGGCGGATTGACATCGCCGAAGTTCCATTCATAGGCGGGCAATTCGCCATTGGGGTGCATGTACCACTCGCGCATCAGCAGCGTGAGTTGCTGCTTGGCGAAGGCGGCGTCGACCAGCGCCAGCGGCACGCAATGAAACGCGAGGTCCCAGGCCGCATACCAGGGATATTCCCATTTGTCGGGCATCGACAGCACCTCGCGATTGTTGAGGTGCCGCCAGTTGGCGTTGCGGCCGTGGCGACGATCGCCGGGCGGAGGCGGCTGGGCCGAATCGCCGGCCACCCATTTGCGAATATTGTAATTGTAAAACTGCTTGCTCCAGATCATGCCGGCCAACGCTTGCCGCTGCACGCCGCGCAGCTCCGGATCGACGAGGCCCTGTTGCAGGTCGTCGTAGAATGCATCGGCTTCGCCGCGGCGCTCGGCGAGCACATGGTCGAAGTCCTCGCAGGGTCGATCCAGCGCGGCGCGGCAGAGCCGTAGGCGCGCCACGCAGCTTTCACCCGGCGCGATCAGCCACCGAAACCGGGCCGCCGACTTGGTTCCCCGCCGCGCGGGATTGATCGCGCCCCTTCGGCCCTCGACCACATAATCGTGAAACGAGTCCTTGGGATATCCGGTGCGCGCGAGGCCAAACACCTCGCCATTGGTTTCGTTCTCGCAAAACAAGAGTTCGTCGGCGTTTTCGAGATAGGCGTAATATCGGCCCAGATCGGGCTCGTCGGCGATAATGCAAGCCGAGTCTGCGCCGACGAGCGCCGGCCGGGTGGAAGTCAGGTTTGTCCAACTCCACGTATTGCGAAACCAAAGTTGCAAGAGCAGGTCGAGCGGGGCGGCTTCCGGACCGCGATTGTAGGCCATCACGCGCATCAAGATATCGTCGGGCCCGGCCTTGGCGTATTCGACGAACACATCGAAGTAGCGGTTTTCGTCGAACGCGCCGGTGTCGATCAGTTCGAACTCGGGGTCCTGGCGCGTGCGGCGACCGTTTTCCTCGACGAGTCGCTCGTAGGGAAATTCGCTTTGCGGATACTTATAGAGCATTCGCAGATAGGAATGGGTCGGGGTGGCGTCGAGATAGTAGTAGAGCTCCTTGACATCCTCGCCGTGGTTGCCTTGCGGGCCGGTGAGGCCGAACAGCCGCTCCTTGAGGAAGCGATCTTGATGGTTCCAAAGACCGATCGCCAGGCACAACCGCGCGCGTTCATCGGAGAAGCCGGCGATCCCGTCCTCGCCCCAGCGATAGGCGCGGCGCCGTGCCATGTCGTGGGGAAAATATCTCCAGGCGTCGCCGTCTTCGCTGTAGTCCTCGCGCACCGTGGCCCACTGCCGCTCGGAGAGATAGGGTCCCCAAAGTCTCCAGTTCAGGCCGGGCGCGTCGGCCGCGGCCAATCGTTCGGCTTCGGGGTTCAGTGGCACGATTGGTTATTCCTGGGGCGGGCGGCTTCTGGGAAAAAGCCAACGGGGCAAGGCGCCGGCGGCGCGCGGCTATGGGAATTCTAGCACCCGATTCCAGGGCGACTTCCTTGCAATGCCGCAACAATCGGCGCAAGCGGCGCCGCGGGAGATCAGTTTTTGCCCGGCGCTGGCCCGGAGATGGGAATCGCCTGATCGTCGGGAATGGCGACCGAGGACTTGTTGACCTCGTTCCAGAGGCGAAAACCGCCGACAAACGCATTGGCGTTGGCGCCCTTGCGGCATTTGGGCGGAAGTTCTTTAAGCAATTCCGCGTTGCCGCCGCCCAGCACGACATAATCGACTTCGAGCGCGTTCGACATGCGCTCGATCACATCGGCCACGCGCTTGCGCCACTTCTTCTTGCCGAGACGCAGAAGTCCGCGAATGCCGACATAGTCTTCGAACGTGCCTTTGCGATAAGGCAGGTGGCCGAGCTCCATCGGCTGAAGCATGCCGTCGGCTATGAGCGCCGAGCCGAGCCCCGTGCCGAATCCTAGAAAGAGCATCCGGCCGCCATCGTAGCTGCCCAAGGCTTGCATCGCGGCGTCGTTGATGATCTTGATCGGTAGACCAAACGCTTTTTCGAAATCGAAGCCCACCCAACCCTTGCCCATGTTGGCCGGATCGGCCACGGGGTGATGGTGCAGCACCGGGCCAGGATACCCCATCGAGATGACTTCGTATTTCCAATCCTTGGTCGCTTCCTTGACGCCCGCGACCATCTGCTCGGGGGTCATCGTCGGACCCGATGGAAACTTGCGCGACGCGTCGGCCGTCGACACCAAAACCTTGATGTGTGTTCCGCCGACATCGATAACCAGAATATCCATGACCGAGGCCGATCCTTTCGAGCAGGCGATGGCAATAAACAATGCGGTCCGCCCAAGCCGCCGCCCTGGAGCTTATCCGACAGCGCCCCTGTTCCCATTGGGGACCGGGTAGGGCGAGGGCTCGCGGCGGTTCTCGGATAGGCTCATAGCATGATCGGCCAGCCGCTCGATGACAACCCGCCCCGAAAATCGGTAGTGTCTTAAATCTGTGTGCGGGGTAGTGTCCCAAATCTGTGTTGCTGGGAAAACCGGCCGCCAGGATACTCAGGGTGACGCCGGATCATTTGCTGGTTTCTGGACGGGGGCCGGAAGTTGAGTCGCGGCTTGCGCGGGTTCAGGGCCACCTTGTTGCTGCGTGATAGCCGCCGGTTCCGGCGCCGGGACAGTATGGCTATCCGCTCGCGATAGCATCCAAGTCGTCAACGGCGCTAAGACGATAATGCTAAGCAGTTCAAGATACCCACGCCGGCGCTCGTCCTTTTTCCAATCGCGATCATCCTTGGCTTGCCTCTCTCTCCAGTCGTGGTCAGATTTAACTTGCCGTTCCTGCCACTCTCGATTGTCTGCGTCGCGTTTCGCCTCGCGAGCATTCTGATAGCTGTCGGTCGATCATTTCTTGATGCTCCTTTGGCGTGAAACCCTGACGCCACGGAACTAATTTGTCGCATTCACGCACACGAGAAACGGCAACCATCCTCGTGGAGTCATCCGGGTGCTGCCCCATTTCGGCCGGGATGTCTGCTGCCAATACAAAACACAGGGGCCGCTCATCGTAAATGTAGAATTTGCCGTCGCCCGGCAATCGCCCAAGCTCCCTCAGTGCAATTTCGGCGCTTACTAATTCTCTCGTCTTGGCATTCACAACCGTCAAAAATCCGCATTGCTTGCATCTAACTTTATTGGGCATGATGCGCCCTCCCGGCTTGAAAAAACGAGCCGGCAGGCGTATCATGCGGTTGTCACACCAGCATGGGCCTACCGGCTCAAAGCTTTGAAAAGCCGTCGGCGTCAACCGGCGGCTTTTCGCATTATAGGGGGGGTCGGCGCCCAGCTGCAAATCAAGTTGCGAGTACGGCGTCGAAAAGTTCATCGAACGACCAGACATGGCCCGCGATCTTGGCCATCATCGCCGCGCTGGGCCGTTTCTTCCCGCTCTTGCCGGGCAGCCGGGTTTGCCAGCAGAAATTGTAGTACGCGGCGAACATCGCGAAAGCCGCCTCTAGGTTGCGTAGCTTTTTCGAGAAACAGTAGGTCAGCCGGTTGAGCCGCTTCATAAACAGGCGCTGCGTGCCGTTCAGCCGCTCGACGTGCGACGTGCATATCGTCCGCAGTTCCCGGTCTTCCATGCCACGGCGCCCGTGCGCTGCGTGCCGACCATTTCCGACGGCGTGTAGATGATGCTGGCGTTGCGGTATTCCTTTATGATCGTCCCGAACTTCGCGTAGGGACCAAACGCCAGATCGACCGCCTCGGGGTAAGCCGCGAAACCGTCCGTCGAAATCTGCACGATGGGCCGGTAGCCGCCGACCTGGAAGCTGTGGGCATCGCTGGCGTGCGAATTGGGGAACACAAGCCGCTCGGCAATGTCCGACAGAAACCGACGTGCGTTGTCGGCCGAGCGCTTGCCGAGCCGGAAGCCGGGCATCAACTTCGTGCGCTGGTCGATGCACGTCCAAAGGTAAATGTCGCCAATCTCGCTCGACTCGGCGCGTTCGTTCATCGTCAGCCGGCTTTGCTTTTTGGCAACGTAGGTCCACTGCTCATCGAACTGCAAATGCTCTAGGGTCAGCCCGCGCATTTTCTTATCGAGGAAACGCTTGCAGGCGTCGCCGAAGACCACGATCAGCTTGCAAAGGGTGTTGCGGTTGATGCCGGTCGTGCGCTCGGTGGCGCGGATCGACATTCCTTCCGTCAGCAATCGCAGGGCCAGCTTGGCGTCGGCAACTTCGGTATACATATTGCCAAGCGGCTTGGCCGGCTTCACTTCCACCCAAGTCTTGCCGCACATTCGGCAGCGGAACCGCTGGTTGCCGTGGCGATCCTTGCCGTTGGTTCGGAATTCGGAGTGGGCACAAGCTATCATCATCATGGCGGAGTCGCTTTTTTCGGCGGCTTCCGCTACAATCCGTTTGTCTGGACGGGATTGGGCGAAAGCCTGGTTTTGTTCTCAGCCCCATTGCTGCCTTGCCGGGCGGCTTTGGGGTTTTTTCGTTGGCATTGCCGTACCAACTTGGATTCATTATACTAAATCATTGTGGCGAGTCAATATGGTTTAATATAGTTTTTTCAAGGTGCCAAAATGTCAGCAAAACACGGCGGCAGTAGACCCGGTTCCGGGAGAAAAATAGGCCCCGACGGCCCCACAATGTTGATCTCTGTAACGGTTCCAAAGTCACTGGTGAGCCAACTTGACGCATTGGCAGATCACAAAGGATGGAATCGCTCGGCGGCTGTCACGGAGGCTATTCGCAGGCTTGCGAGAGCCTATCGACGCACAAATGAGCGGAAAGAGGGGGAATCGAACCCAACGGCGTAAATCCGTACCCTATCGCGGGTTATAAGTCCGCTGCGATGCCAAATCGCGGGCCGCTTTCCAAGATGGAAATGCGGCGTCGCCAAGGGTATGCGATAGCGCTCATACAAGAGACGAGCGGCGGCGGCGGATGCGGGTTCACTCTCAATTGACGAATCCACAAGAATGAAACGATGCGTTTCACTTTTGCGATTCACTCGCTTGACACCGCTTGACAAACGGATAGACTGCGGATGCAAACGAAAAAAGGCGAATGCGACTTCCGTGGAAGGTGTGTCGCATTCGCCTAGATGAAACCGAAAAAAGTTGCCGTCGTAGCTCAACGGATCGAGCAGGTCTTTCGCGAAGGCCCGGTTGTGGGTTCGATTCCCACCGGCGGCATACTTTTTTGGCTTACTAGACGGAATTTACCGTCCTTTTCGCAGATAGTCAATAGATTAGTGTGCATACGCACACCGGGAGGAATGGGCAATGTCGGAAGAAATCAAGAGTTTGATCGCCAAACTGAGGGCGGAAGTTGACAAAAAGCACCGTGCGCAGCACCAATCTTTGGACGAATTGGCTGCCGAACTGCTGGGGAAGGCCGCTGCGCCGCCACTGGATGAACCGCCCCCAAAAACGCCGGCAGCCCCCGGCGCCGCGACGCTAGCCAACGAATCAACTGTCCAAAAGGTTCTGGCTGCGATTGACGGAGAATATAAGTCCGTAAGCACAATTTCCAAGGAAACTGGCATCGAAGAAACCAAAGTTCGCGGAGCGCTTTATTCCAAATTCGTTCAATCGAGAATCAAGAAGCACACTCGCGAAGGCGTAATGAAGTTCAAAGCGAAGGCTGCTGGTGGCGCAAAAAAAACGACCGAGCCGCCAGATCATGGAGGGCCGACAATGGCGGCTAGGGTCCGCGCGGCCCTCGAATCTCATCCCCACGGGCTCACGGCGATGCAATTGAATTCAACGCTTGGAGCCGAGACACTTCGCGAGAAAAAGACAATCAGCGCGTCGCTCTACAACCTGAAAATGGAGAAAAAGGCCACTCACGACAAAAAGACCCGGATTTACCGCCTGATTACGGAGAGTTCAACGACCAACGGCCAGGGCTGACACCCTGGCCGTTTTCTGTGGCAGTAGCGGGAGCATTGGCGTAGCCAGCCTGAGAACGTAAGAACTACGCAGGTGTCGTTTGGCGTCCACAGCCCGACGGAGCGGGGTCCAAACCTGCTTTCCCGTGCTGCCCATTTTATATGGGCCTATGTCGAATGGCAATGCGGACTTGGCAGGGATACAATCGCCACCCATGAACACCCTCTACTACGGCGACAACCTGGGCGTCTTGCGCGAGTCGATCAAAGACGAGTCGGCCGACCTGATCTACTTGGACCCGCCGTTCAACTCGAAGCGCGATTATAACCTGCTATTCAAGTCGCCGAAGGGGCACGTTAGTGACGCTTCGATTACGGCATTCGAGGATACTTGGCACTGGGCCACGGAGCACGACAGCCAAGCCGAGCGAGAATTCTCCGAATTGCTACACCAGCCGAATACCGATGTCGCCGAGCTAATGAAGGCGCTCCGGTCATTCCTTGGCGAGAACGATTTGATGGCCTATCTGACGATGATGGCCAATCGCTTGCTCGAAATGCATCGAGTTCTAAAGCCCACCGGATCACTCTATTTGCACTGCGACCCGACAGCAGCGCATTATCTTAAACTCGTATTGGACGCCGTCTTTGGTCCGCAGAAATATCGCAACGAAATAATTTGGATGCGAACTGCGGCAAAGGGCGACGTTCGCAAGAAGTTCGGCTCGAACCACGACGTCATTCTCGTGTTCGCCAAGGGCGACACGCCGATATTCAAGTCGGTCTACACTGCCCCAAACGACGCATATCTTGGGCGTTTCAAACTGAATGACAACGATGGGAAAGGACCATATCGACTGGCGCCGCTAGACAGTCCGCATAAGCGGATCAATATGACTTACGACTACAAGGGATTCTCGCCGCCGGCAAACGGCTGGCGCGTTAGCCGCAAGGTGATGGAACGATTGGATGCAGAGGATAGACTTGCCTTTCCTAAAACCGCAGGCGGTCGGATCGCGAAGAAGCATTATCTACACGAACAGCTTGGTCCGAAGGTCGGCGACGTATGGATCGACATTCCGCCACTTCAAGCGTCAGCGGCCGAGCGGCTTGGCTATCCGACGCAAAAGCCGCTGGCGCTCTTAGAGCGAATACTCACGGCCAGCAGCAACGAAGGCGACATCATTCTTGACCCATTCTGCGGTTGCGGTACTGCCGTCCATGCGGCGCAGAAACTCGGCAGGCAATGGATTGGCATTGACATTACGCACCTTGCGATTTCCCTCATAGAAAAACGATTGAAGAGCGCATTCGGCGAGACGTGCAAGTTTGAAGTCAAGGGCACGCCTAACGACGTTGAGTCCGCCCGTGACCTGTTTTCTCGCGGACACGACGGGAAATATCAATTTCAGTGGTGGGCAGTATCCTTGATCGACGCGCAGCCCTATCAGGGCAAGAAAAAAGGGGCGGATGGCGGGATCGACGGCATCAAGTTCTTCAATGACATCGAAGGCGACGTCAAGAAGATCGTAATCAGCGTCAAGGGAGGCGCGCTCAAGGCTGACGACGTTCGCGCCCTTGGCCACGTTCGTGAGCGGGAGGGTGCAGAAATCGCAATCCTGATTTCACTCGAAAAGCCCACGGCCAAAATGCGAGCCGATGGCGCTTCTTGCGGCTTCTATGAGGGTGGGGCGGACGGAAAGACGAAATATCCCAGAATTCAATTCCTGACGATCGAGGGGCTGCTTGCCAAGACTCAACGGGCGGAACATCCGGATTTCGAGCCGAACAAGAATTTCAAGAAAGCGAAGCGAGAGAAGGCGCCCGACAAGCAAAAACGGCTGCTGGATTAGGTCCGCCGGTCGGATTTCGTGGCTGCACACAGATTTAAGACACTACCCGAAAATCGGCGAGAAAAAGCAGCTTATCCGCCAGGAATCGCGCGGGTGCGCGTTCGCCGCGCCAACGGGGCATGCGGCGCGAATGTCCAGCGCGACAATCGCGGGCGCTTGATCGCCGCCCGGGGCGCGAACCAAAAAGAGCCCGCCACGCAACGACGTTTTGCGTCTTTACTTCGACTGCAACAGCGCCGTGTGCGCCTGGCGCTCGTAGCGGGCGGCTTGGCGCAAGAATCGGACGGCGGCGGGCCGACTGTTCGAGTTGGCGGCCATGCGATGATATTTCTGGGCCAACATCGACTTCTGTTGTGCCAAATTGGCGGCGATGGTCTTCTTGCTCATGGGGAATCCAACTCGTCAAAAATGCGTTATTTGCTCTGCCGCCCGCGCAATGCGCCGCGACACTAGGGCCGAGCCGAGGGCGCGTAACCGCGCGCCCCGCTAAACTAACGCGCCCGCCCCGCCAAGGCAAGGGCGGCCGACTTGTCCGCTATCTGGACCGAGCCTGGATCCTTCGGTTAAAATACTTGGCTCATGCCCACGATTCCCGAGCACGCGTGCGATCCAAGCATGCGATGCAAAGGCCCTCGCTTTATGAGGATGATTCCAATGAAACCACGTGAACTCGCGACCACCACCGGAATGATTCTTCTCGGCCTGAGCCTCGTCGGTTGCCAACCGCCGCCGCCCGACGCCTCGCCGCAGGCCAAAGAGGCGCATGATAAAATGAGCGAGGCTGGCGAAAGCCTGCGCGAAGCGGGTGAAAAGTCGGCCGAGGCCGCCAAGGCCGCCGGCGCGCTTGTCGAGGAGAAGACGGAAGAGGCCGTGCAAAAAACCAAGGAAGCCGCCCAGGACGTGAAACGCGACTTCGAATCGTCGACCACATCGCAGCCGCCCGTCACCCCGCCGCCGGCCACGCCCCCCGCCGCGCCACCGGCGGGCAATCCGTGAAACAGTCGTCTCGCCCCGCGTGGCCAGCGTCCGCCGATGGGCGAACACGATCGAGCGGCCGTGCAAGCGCGCTCAGTTCAAGCGTTCGAGCGCCGCGATCGCTTCTTGCACATGGCGATCGGACTGGAAAAGGCCCGAATGCGCATGCCGCACGATGCCCTGCCGATCGATGACGAAGGTGGTTCGCCCTGGAATCAGGCCACCGAACAGGCCGACCCCATAGCTGCGTCGAATCGCGCGGTCGCCGTCGCTGACGAGCGGAAACGGCAGCCCGTGTTCCTCGCGAAAACGGTCGTGGCTGGCCGCTGAATCGCCGCTGATGCCCAGAATCTCGGCGCCGGCGGCTCGAACCGCGGCGAAGTTGTCGCGAAACGAGCAAGCTTCGGCGGTGCAAACCGAGGTGTGATCCTTGGGATAAAAGAACAGCACCACGGCCGAATGGCCGCGAAAGTCGGCCAGCGAGCGAGTCGTCCCGTCGGCCAAGGTCCATGTGAAATCGGGCGCCGCATCGCCGACCGCGATCGGATTCTTACCCATCGTCTATTCCCCCCGGCGCCCTGCGCGCCGCGCTCGGCGACCCCGTCAATGTCCGCGCAGTCCGCGGGATCCCCGTCCACATGATTCCGGACCGCATTATCCGCGGTCCCGCCGAGCTGTCGAGCCGCGAGCCGGCGAAAGTCGATTTTTTTCCAGGATGGGCCTGGGGGGATCGTTCTGATTTTGCCGCATGCAACACCGCGCATCGCCGGGGATTGCGGTAATGCACGCGAGAAAGTTTCGCGACCCGCGGCACGACACCCCTCTTACGGTATAGTCACACTAGCCAGTCGGGCGGTGTGTCCTTGCATCTCTCGATCTCCGGCATTGCAAAAATTCGCGGCATTCGCGTCGTGCGACCACCAGACGCCCGACCGACCAAACCCCCAAACAATCGTTATGCAAACGGTCATCATTCATGGCCACGCGCGGGTTGCCTCGCAGCTCAACATGCTGCTGAAGCGCCACGGCCAAGGATTCAAAAAACCGATCGTCGCCACGCACGACGCCGCCCGAGCCGTGATCACGCGGCTCGATCCGCCGCCCGACCTGGTGTTTGTCGCCGAAGGCCCCGATGTGGACGAGGCTCGCAACACCGTGCATCAACTGGGCGAAGTGACCCAGGCCGCCGTGGTGGCCGTGGGTTCGGGTCGCGGACCAGAACACATTCTGGCGATGATTCGCTCCGGCGCCTGCGATTATCTCGACGACGCCACATTGGAAGAATCACTCGTGGCCCTACTCGGACGAATGCGGGCCAGTCAAGCGGCGCGCTGCGGGCGCGGGACGCTGGTGGCGATCGCGTCGGCCTCGGGCGGCTCGGGATGCAGCACCGTGGCGGTCAACCTCGCCGCCGAGTTTGCCCGCGATCGCGGCCGCTGCGGCCTTTTGGACCTGAAACTCCGCGGCGGCGATCTCGCCACGCTGCTCGGACTTCGCCCCACGACTCATGTCGGCGAGCTCTGCAAGCAGCCGCAACTCGATCGCGTGCATCTCGAAACCTCGTTTTAAGCCCATTCGAGCGGCATCCGCCTCTTGGCCAGTCCGCCGCTCTTGGAACATGTCGGCGTCATCGGGCCCGAATCGATTGGCAGAGTGCTCGAACTGGCGACCGAAATCTTCACCGCCGCGGTGGTGGACTTGGAAGACATTTTTCATCGCGAGCAGATGCGCGTGATCATGACTTGCGACACGCTGGTGATGCTCACGCGACTCGATTTCGTGTCGCTGGTGCGCATGCGCAAGAGTCTGATGTATCTGGAGCGCGAGGGCGTGGAGCTTGGCAAGATCGAAGTGGTGGCCAACCGAGCCGGCGTGACGGGCGAAGTGGCGCCGAGCAAAGCCGGCGAAGCGCTCGGCCGCCCGATCGCGCATGTGATTCCGGACAACCCGAAATGCGTCACGGCCGCCAACAACTTGGCACGACCGGTCGTGCTCGACGCTCGCTCGTCGAATGTGTCGAAAACTATTCAATCGCTCGCGCTGAGCCTGCTAGCGCGATAGCGAGATTTTACCCGCGCGAAAGTCATCGCCATGTTCGGATCCGAAACTCCGACGCCGATCGCGAAGAACGCTCCGCCTGGCGAGCCCGACCAGCGGCTCGCGCAGCTCCGCAAGGAACTGCATGCCCGGCTCATTCAAAGCATCGATCTCAATGCCTGGCGATCGCTCGATCCGGAAGCGCTGCGGCGCGAGCTTCGCGGCGGCGCCGAGGAGCTCTGCCGCAATCAACTCGAAGCGGTCTCGCACCATGACCGCGCAGATTGATCGCCGAACTAATCGACGAAACGCTTGGTCTCGGCCCGCTCGAGCCGCTGCTGCGCGATCCGACCGTTTCCGATATTTTGATCAATGGCCCGCGAAAAGTATTCGTCGAGCGTCGTGGCCGGTTGGAGCCCACGGAGATCGCGTTCGACGACGAGGATCATCTTGTCGCGGTGGTGCAAAAGATCGCCTCGCGGGTCGGACGCCGAGTCGACGAATCAAGCCCGATGGTCGATGCCCGCCTGCAAGACGGCAGCCGGGTGAACGCCGTGATTCGCCCGTTGGCGCTCGACGGAGCCCTCGTTTCGATTCGCCGCTTCGCCGCCCGGCCGCTCAGCACCAAGCAATTGATCGACTCGGGCGCGGCGACCGCCGAGATGCTGAATTTTCTCACGGCCGCCGTGCGAGCGCGGTTCAATGTCTTGATTTCCGGCGGCACCGGCAGCGGCAAAACCACGCTGCTCAACCTGCTCTCCAGCTTCATCGCGGTCGACGAACGCGTGGTCACGATCGAAGACGCCGCGGAATTGCGGCTCGAACAGCCGCATGTGGCCCGCATGGAAACACGCCCCGCGAATCTGGAGGGGGTCGGCATGGTGACGATGCGAGACTTGGTGCGCAACGCGCTTCGGATGCGGCCCGATCGGATCATCATCGGCGAATGCCGCGGCGGCGAGGCGTTCGACATGCTGCAAGCCATGAACACCGGCCACGACGGGAGCCTGACCACGATCCACGCGAACAGTCCCCGCGACGCGATCGGCCGGCTCGAATTGCTGGTCGGCATGGCCGGCTTCGACCTGCCGCTGGCGATCATGCACAAACAGATCGCCTCGGCCGTTCAAATCGTGGTGCAGACTGCCCGGCTGCAGGGCGGAGCGCGCAAGATCACCGGCATCGCCGAAGTCGAGGGTGTGTCGGCCGATGGCGTGGCGCTCAATGACTTGTATCGATTCCGTCAAACGGGCGTCGACGAGCGCGGCTTCGCCGTGGGCGATTTCCTGGCCGCCGACGCCGAACCGCGCTGCATGGGTCGCATTCGCGCCCGCGAAGCCCACTCGCCGCGCGGGCTCGAATTCGCCGCCGCGTCGCGTGGTTCGGCGTCGCGCGGGCTTCAACCGCAATCAACGCACTAATCGACCGCCCCTTTCCAAAGGCGCCAACCGATGGAACACTCCAGTATCCTCGCCGCCACGATCACCGCCGCGGCGCTGTTTTCCGTGGCCTTGGTCACGTTGTTCCTCGATCTCTGGACACGAGACCGGACGATCGTCGACCAACGGATCCGCGATGAGCTTGGCGAGCGTTCGCGACGGCGGGAAACGGTTTCACCGCTGTTTCGCGATCTGCGTCTGTCGACGGCGGCGCAATCTCCACGGCTTGTGCAATTCGCGCAAGGAATCCAGGTGTTTCTCGAACAGGCGGGAATCGGCGCTTCGGTCGGCGCGTTTGCCTCGGCTTCGGCGGTGCTGGCCGGAACCGCCGCGGGGCTGGTTCTGCTCGCGGGGCGCGGTTGGTTCTTGGCGCTCGGCGGAGCCACGATTGCCGCCACGGCGCCTTGGATTTGGGCGGCGACGGCCCGACGCAAACGTCTGCAAGTCTTTCGGCGCCAATTGCCCGAAGCGTTTGACTTCATGGCCCGCGCGCTCCGGGCCGGGCAGTCGCTCACCAGTTCGTTTCAAGTGGTCTCGCAAAGCTTCCGCGCACCGCTGGCCGACGAATTTGCCCGCGCTTATGAACAGCAAAACCTCGGCATTCCGGTGGACGACACCTTGCGAAGCTTGGCGCGGCGGATCGATGTGATGGAGCTTCGCATCTTCGTCGTGGCGCTGATCGTGCAGCGACGTTCGGGCGGAAATCTGGCCGATCTGCTCTCCAAACTCGCCGGCATGATTCGCAAGCGACTCAGTTTGCGCGAGCGAGTGGCGGCGCCTCACCGGCGAGGGCCGAATGCAGGCCACGGTGCTCATGGCGCTCCCGCCGCTGGCGTTTATCGCGATTTGGTTCGTGAACCCCAGCCACGCGCGCACGCTGCTCGACAACGCCTGGCTGCTCCATGTCGCGGCCGGCGCCCAAGCCGTGGGCGCGGCGGCGATTTGGAAGATCGTGAATTTCGAATATTAAGCAACCCTCCACGGAGAAGTATCGCCATGTACGTCATTTTCGCGGCGACGTTTTTTCGCTGGCCTACCGCGCTCGAGTTGTCGCTCTTCGTGGGCGTCACGATTTGCTCCGCGATCGTGCTGCATTATTTCAACCGGCCCGAGCGGAAAACGGTGCTCCGCTTCCACGAGCTTTTCCCCGCGAGCGACTCCAAGGGACGGTCCGAACCCTGGACGAAACTTTTCGCCGACGGCATGTCGCGGTGGCTCGTCGCGAACCCCTGGACCCAACTCACGGAACTGCTCCTAACCGACGCCGCCGCGCGCACCCGGCTGCAAACACGATTGCTGCGCGCCGGCTACTACGGCTCGTCGGGCCTGGCGAACGTGTGCGCGGTGAAGTTCCTGGCCATGACCTTGGCGCCGGGGACCGCGCTCTTTGGCGCGGTGCTCGGCGCTTGGAGTTTTTATCGTGGACTGCTCGTGGCCGGCATCGTGGCTTGTCTGGGTCTGCTGGCGCCGGGCATGTGGCTCGCCGACCGGATGCGCCGCCGCCACATGATCTTGCGGCGCTCGCTTCCCGACCTGCTCGACCTCACGACCGCTTGCCTCGACGGTGGGATCGCGATCGAAGCGGCGCTGCAGCGGGTGACCGATGAGCTCGCGACGACGCACCCGCTCTTGTGTCAGGAACTGCGCATCGTGCGAAGCGAGATCGATGTCGGCTCGGCCGTCGACGAGGCATTTCTGCATTTTGCCGAGCGGACCGACATGGAAGAAATTCGCTCGCTGGCGGCCTTTGTCCAGCAGTCGCAGCGCTATGGCGCTTCGATGAGCGACGCGCTCCGCGAGCTTTCCGACATGCTCCGGTCCAGCCGCGAACATCGCGCCGAGGAACGGGCCCACAAGGCGGCGGTCAAAGTTTTGTTGCCGACCCTGTTTTTCATCTTTCCCGCGATCTTCGTGGTGCTGGTGGGGCCGGCCGCGATTCAATTGAGAAAAGGCTTTACGCCCGCCCCCGCGAAGCCGGTCACGATGCGATATCGCTAAAGGATGCCCACGATGAGCCAATCAACGCATGTTGCCCTTCGACGTAAGACGGTGCGAAGCAACCGGCGCTTTCGAAGTCGCCGACGGGCCGTGGCCGCCACCGAGTTCGCGATCTTGGCGCCGCTCTTGATCCTGCTGTGCGTGGTGAGCGTCGATTGCGGACGCTTCGCCGCCACGTATATCGCGATGTCGAACGCGGCCCGGGTCGGCGCCGAGTTTGGCGCGACCCAAACCATGTCGACCTACAACCAAGCGAGCTGGCAGGCCGCGATCGAAAGCGCGGTGACCCAGGAAATGGCCGCCACTCCGAATTTCGCGAGCGGATCGCTCTCGATCACCGTCACGACCACGACGGCCAGCTACGGTTTGCAACAAGTGACCGTCGCGGTCGTGTATCCCTTCACGCCGATCATGAGCTGGCCGCTGATGCCGGGCGCGATCGCCATGAAGCAGTCGCTTACGATGCGTCAATTTCGCTGAAAAATGATTCCGCGCTCCGTGGAGGCCGACCGCATGAATGCCCGCCATCGACGAATCCGCCGCGACCGCCGTCGCGGGGCCACGCTGCTTGAATCGACGCTCGTGCTCGGCGCGAGCCTGATGTTGATTTTCGGCATGTTCGATCTCTCGCTCGTGGAGTTCGAAGACGATTTGCTCTCGGAGGCCGCGCGGCGGTTGGCCCGCGCCGCGGCCACGCATGGCGCCCTGGCCCCGCCGCAAGCGACGGCCTGGGGACCAACCGCGATTGCCACCACGGCCGGCGATGGATCGTCGTATGCCGCCGTGATTACGCCGGTTCTGGCGATGATGCCGCCCGGCGAGGTGCGGCTCTCGATCACCTGGCCCGATGGCGACAACGCGCTCGGCCACCGGGTCGAGGTCACGCTCAGTTACACGCACGCGGCGCTCACGCCCATTCAGGTCTATGGGGCGAGTTGCACACTCACGGCGCGCTCGGTGATGTTGATTCAACACTGATCGCCATCGCTCGCGATTTGAACCGGAAACGTCGGTGGCGAAACTTCTTGCGGGGAATTCGTGACGAAAGGGTGTGTCCGATGAGATTCTTGAGGTCGATGCTTCGTGGGACCGCGGCGACCGGCGCGCGGCCGCCGCGCCGCCGCGCGGACAAGAGCCGGCGGAGCGGCAAGATTCTGGTGCTCGTGGCGGTGCTTTTGCCGGTGTTCGCGGCCATGTTGGGGCTCGTGTACGACGGCGGGATGATGCTCTCCGAATATCGCGTAATGCAGCAAGTGGCCGACGCCGCCGCCACGGCCGCCGCCATGGAACTCCAGCAGGGCGCCACCGCAACCGCGGCCTCGAGCGTCGCCTCGCAATACGTTTCCCAGATCAATGGACTCGCCAGCGCCACCACGCGGACAAACATCCCACCCACGTCGGGCCCCTATGCCGGGCAATCGGGCTTCGTCGAGGTGACGGTCAGCCAGCCGGTGGCCACCTATTTTCTACAAGCCCTGGGCAGTCAGGCGCCGCGCACGATCAGTGTGAGCTCGGTGGCCGGCTCGCAGGCGGCGACGACCGGCGCGGCGATCGTGGTGCTCGATCCCGATCCGCCGTCGCTATCGCTCCCCGGGCTTAGCTCCATTACCTCGCTGCTGCCGGCCGTGCCTTCGGTGTTGGGCGGCATGCAGGTGCTCGGGCTCGGCGACCTCACGGTGAAGGGCAGTGTGCTGGTGAACACGACATGGGGCGGAATGAATCAGAACAATCAACTCGTCGGCTCGACCTCGCCACCGCCTTGGGCCGTGTCATGCACGCCGCTGGTCGGTCTGACGAATATCTACTGCGACAATATGCGCGTCGTGGGCGGTGTGCAAAATCCGGCCGATATCCTTCCGCTCTCCACCGGTGGAGCCTCGCCGCTCTCGGCCGGTCGCCTGCCGGTCGACGATCCGCTGATCTCGCTGCCGGTTCCCACCGTGGCGGTCGACGGGACGAACGTCACCAACAACCAATACGGCGGAGTGCTCACGCTTCCGCTCATTCCCACGGTGCTCAAGCCCGGCGTGTACGAATGGATTGAAATCGCTCCGCTCAGCGTCGTGACATTCAAGCCCGGCGTCTATATCATCTCGTCGACCAGACCCGAGACGGGTCTCGGTCTGTCGATCCTGGCCGGGCAAGTGACAGCCAACGGGGTGATGTTTTACGTGACCAACACCGCCAATTATTCGGCGCTCAGCGGCGCTCCCGACAATGCCGATGGCGGCACAACCCCGCCGTCGCCCGGAGTGGCGACGCTGCTGCCGAGCGCGGTGATCAATATCGGCCTCTTGGGCAGCCAGTTCAGCCCGATCTCCGATGCGAGCAGCCCTTTCAACGGCCTGTTTTTCTTCCAGCGCCGCGAAGACCGCCGCCCGATCGTCATGGCGCAAGAAGCCCTCCTGGCCGGCGGAAACCTATCGGGCACGGTTTACGCCAAGTGGGGCAACATGGTGCTCGCCGGTTTGGGAACCTACAACGCGCGGTTCGTCGTCGGCACGATGACCGTGGCCACGGTGCTCGATCTCACGATCGCTCCCACGACGCTGCTGGCGCCGGCCCATGACGTGTTTCTCACGCAATAATCGCCCGATTTGCAAACCCGGCGGCGCTGGGCGATGATACACGGAGTCGCGGCCGGCCCAATGAAAGCGGCCGCGTTCGCTAACCAAGGAAACCGCTTCGCCACCGACTTGGAATCGTGCGTCCCATGCCTTCGTCCGATCCGCGCATCGCCGTGTACACCGGCTCGTTCGACCCCGTCACGCTCGGTCATTTAAACGTCATTCAGCGTGGCAGTCGGCTGGTCGACCGGTTGATCGTGGGCATCGGCGTGAATATCGAAAAGCAGTCGATGTTTTCGCCCGAGGAACGGGTCGAGCTGGTCGAGCGCGTGACGCGCGATTTGGAGAATGTCGAGGTGCGGGCGTTTTCGGGGCTGGCCGTGGCGTTTGTGCGGGCATGCGGCGCGCGGCTCATGTTGCGAGGCGTGCGCTCGTTGGGCGATATCGAAACCGAATTCACCATGAGCTTCGCCAATCGCAAGCTCGACAGCGGCATCGAGACCCTGTTTCTCATGGCCGACAACGAGTTCTCGCATATTTCGAGCTCGCTCATCAAGCAGATCGCCGTGCTGGCCGGCGACGAGGAGCTCTCGCGCTTCGTGCCCCGGGCCATCGTGCCCGACATTCGCCGCAAGACGCAAGCGACGTGAACGCCGCCGGCGCGAACCCTCGCCGCTGGCGCGCATTCGCGCCGGGCTCAGTTCTTGGCGGCGGACTGCTCGCCGTTTTCCTTGTTCAAATGGCGGCGAAGGTATCGGGCGCGCTCGATATTGCGATCGGCCGTGTCGAGCTCGGTTCCGCGGAGCTTTTGCAGATGCGCGGGTTGGGTGTGAATGAAGAGCTCGTTGAGCGTGGGAATCTGCACATCGTGAATCAAACCCAGGTTCACGCCCATGCGCACGCTCGAGAGCAAGTGCATGGTCTCCTCGGAGCTGATCGTTTGGGCGGTGCGCAGAATACCGTAGGCCCGGCTCACGCGATCGTGCAGGTTTTCCTGGCTTTCGCGAATCAGAAAATCGCGAGCACGGCGTTCGTAGTCGATCAGCACCGGCACGATATCGCCCACTTGCTTGACGAGTTCGATCTCGCTTTTGCCGAGCGTGATCTGATTGCTGATCTGATAGAAGTCGCCCATCGCCTGCGAGCCTTCGCCATAGAGCCCGCGCACGGCGAGGCTGATCTTTTGCAGGCTGCGAAATACCTTGTCGATCTGCCGGGTGATCACCAGCGCCGGCAAGTGCATCATCACGCTCACCCGCACTCCGGTGCCCACGTTCGTGGGGCAGGCCGTGAGAAATCCGAGCGACGGATGAAAGGCAAACACGACCTGCTCGGACATCAGCGTGTCGATGCGGTCTCCCCGGCGCCAGGCGGCTTCGAGATCGAGCCCGCTATGCATCACTTGAATGCGAAGATGATCTTCCTCGTTGATCATCAGGCTGACTTGCTCATGGCGATCGATCGCCACGCCGCGGGCGCCTTCGTTTTCGGCATGTTCGCGGCTGATGAGTTGCCGCTCGACGAGAAACTGGCGATCGAGCCCCTTGAGTTCGTTGACGTTTACATAGTCGAGCTCGCCGAACTCGGTCATGGCGAGCACCCGCTCGCGGAGCGTGGCTTCGATCTCGGCCCGATCGGCCGGGCTCGCTTTGGAAATAAACGGATGATCGGCCAGATTTCGCGCCAGGCGAATGCGGCTGCTGATCACGATATCCGATTCCGGACCCGATCCGCGTAGCCATTCACCACTGGCGCCAGCTAGCTCGTTCAGGTTCACGGCTGAAATTCCCATCGCACGAAGGCGAGCAGAGGTCGCTCGATTTAGGGTGAACGGTATTGGGGAGCGCGGTGTCGCGGAACCCCGCTGGGGGACTCTGGCGCAGGCGCTCGTCCACGGCCATTGATTTTGCTGTACCGGGGCGTTTCCGCCAAGAGGCTTTTACACTTTTGCGACGGGCGCCACGGGACGATGGCGATGTTCGGTTCATTTAGAGACTATCCAACAACTCCCCCCTCTCCCTTTGGGAGAGGGTAGGGCGAGGGCTCGCCGAAGATCTCGGATAGGCTGTTAATTGCGGGCCAGCGAACCCAGCCACATGCCACCGCGGTTTACAATGGAGGCGGTGGCGAGCTTGGCCTGCTCGCGATCACGGTGGCGCCGACGGTGGCGTTGACGGTGGTGGCGCCGGCGGGTCCGCGGCTTCCGTCTCGCGAATCTTATCGCGCAGCTCCGAAGCTCGCTCGTAGCGCTCCGCTTCCACCGCTTCTTTCATTTCGCGCCGCAAGCGAATCAACTGCGTGCGGCTCTCGGTGCCCTCGGAAAATCGACGCGGACGCTTGCCGGTGTGCTCCGTCTCGCCGTGGATATTGACGATCAGCGGCTCGAGCTCGCTTTGAAAACAAACATAGTCGTGGGGACAGCCCAGGCGACCCTGATTGCGGAACTCGTAAAATGTGATGCCGCATACCGGGCACGCCCGTTGGTCGAGCCGCGCCAGTTCTTCCGACGTTTGCCCCACGGCAAGCTGCTGCGCCAGGGCGCCGGCCAAGCTCGGAGTCGGCGTCGACTCGCCCTCGCCCTCGGACTGGATCAAATACTGCCGGGCATGTTCCTCGCACAAATGCAGCTCTTGTGGCTTGCCGCCCGTGAGCTCGGTGATGTGATAGGTGGCCGGTTTATCGCACTGTTGGCAACGCATGCCGACTCGATTCGACGCTGGAAGGGAAAAAATGCCGCAACATGGCAATCATTCGCCCGCCGCCTCGACCAGACAATGGGTCGCGGGTCGACGACCGCGAAATCCTGCCATCGCTCCCGGAGTGGCGAGATTGCGCCGGAACACTCGACCTGTTCGACGCGCGGGGGCCACAATCGCCTTAACTCCAAGAGTCCAGGGGGATTCTATCACTGGCCCCCCTGCTGTCAAGGCAAAGCGATTTGGGCTCGCCGACCTAGATCGGCAAGGCATCGCGAGTCGCATGGCCTTCGACGAGGCCGCGGTGGCGCCGATCTTCGGAGAACCTGGGACCGCGACCGCGCTCCGCGATATTGCGACCGCGCTCCGCTCCACGTACAAAGTTACAAGCGCGGAGCGCCGGTGGCGCTCTTGGCTTTTGTGCTGGTTGATTCGAGGCAGTTTTTCGTGACTCGCTATTTTCCTGATTTCGACTCCTTTGCCCAGTTGGCACGCGAGCATGCGTGGATTCCAGTCTATCGCCGTTTGCTCGACGACACGCTCACTCCGGTATCGGCCTTTCACAAGATCGACGCCGGCTCGTCGGCCTGTTTGTTCGAGAGCGTGGTGGGCGGCGAGAAGGTGGGCCGTTATAGCTTTCTCGCGGCCGATCCGTTTCTCGAAGTCGAGGCCACCGGCCCCACGACGCATGTCACGCGCGACGGCCGGCGGGAAGAGTTTGCCTGCGACGATCCACTCGAGGAGCTCCGACGCCGCGTGGCCGAGATTCGCGTGGCCACGCTGCCCGAGTTGCCGCCTTTCACGAGCGGCGCCGTGGGTTATGCCGGCTACGATGTGGTGCGGTACTGCGAGCATTTGCCCAACGCGCCGGAAAACGACCGCAATCTACCCGACCTGGCCTTCGCGTTTTACGACCACATGATCGTGTTCGACCATGTGCAAAAGACCACGGTGGTGGTCGCCATGGCCCGGCTCGACGCGCCCGACGCCGACGCCGCCAGCGCCTACCGGCGAGCCCAAGAGCGCGTCGACCAGCTCGTGGCCCAATTACAATCGCCCGACTCCAGCGCCTCGCCGGGCGCTTCGGCCGCGCCGCTTGAAATGGCCGATATCGACTCGCGCTCGCCGGCGTCGCTCGACTATCGGTCGAACTTCACTCGCGAGGCGTTCGAGAGCGCGGTCGAGCGATGCGTGGAGTACATTCGCGCGGGTGACATATTCCAGGTGGTCATCAGCCAGCGGCTCGAACTGCCGCTTCGCTCGCATCCGTTCGAGATTTATCGCACGCTGCGGGTCGTGAATCCGAGCCCGTTCATGTTTTATCTGCGCACTCCGCGGGTGACGCTCGTGGGCAGCTCGCCCGAGGTGATGGTGCGAGTCGTGGGCGGGCGCGTGACCGTGCGCCCGCTGGCCGGCACTCGCCGCCGCGGGGCCAACGAAGAAGAAGATCGGCGCTTGGCGGTCGAGCTTTTGGCCGACCCGAAGGAACGCGCCGAGCATGTGATGTTGGTCGACCTGGGACGCAACGATGTGGGCCGCGTGGCTCGGTATCGCTCGGTGGAGCTCACCGATGTGATGACGATCGAACGTTATAGCCATGTAATGCACATCACCTCGAACGTGACCGGCCATCTGGCCGATGGCCGCGACGCCTTCGACGCCCTCAGGGCCTGCCTGCCGGCGGGCACGGTGTCGGGAGCGCCGAAAGTGCCGCGCGATGGAGATCATCGACGAAATCGAGCCGCACCGCCGCGGCCCCTATGCCGGCGCCGTCGGCTATGTCGACTTCAACGGCAACATGGACACCTGCATTGCCCTCAGAACCCTGGTGGCCCCAACATTGCCGCTCGCCGCGAGCATGCAAGGAACCAGCGCGCGGGAAACAAGCTCGCCAGCAAAAAGCGCCAAGGCGACGGGAGCGAAGCGAGCTCCTTCGGCGTCTGGCGCGGGCGAGGCCAAGTGCTATGTGCAAGTCGGGGCCGGCATCGTGGCCGACAGCGTGCCCAGCGAGGAATTCCAAGAAACCCTCAACAAAGCCCGCGGCCTGCTGACCGCCATCGCGATCACCGACGAACGCGGCGGCGGCCGACATTGAGGCGCCACAAGGCCGAAGCGCGCGAGGAAATTCCTCCGACATAAGCCCGAAGCGCCAACGAGGAGATTCCTTCGCTGCTGGCCAGCCTGTTGAAGTACTCGACAGGCCGTGGGCGCATCAGGCTTATGCGCGCGATGCCGGGCCATGTGGCCCGCCGAACACCAGGGCGACGCGCGGTTTTCCTGCTTTTTCGCCGCCGCTCCCGGCTTGGTCGGGAACTGAATGCCTGAATCCTATTGGCTTTGCGCCTGGCATGAGTTACGATCGAGTGCGAGTCGAGCAGTTCGCTCGCGAGCAACCGAATTCGGCGTCTGTCCTCGATTCAACTTATCGCCGGGGCTCGTTCATTGGCGCCTGCCCCATCGCCGCCGCCTTTCAACTCCCAGTTCTTAAATCACGCATTCGCTTATGATCGAATTTCGTTGTCCCCAGGGGCATCGGCTCAGTTGTCCCGAGGAGCGGGCCGGCAATGTCGGCAAGTGTCCCAAGTGTGGCGCGACCTTTGTCGTGCCAAGCGCCGAAGTGGCCGCCGCGGCGTCATCGTCGGGGGTTCGCAAAGTCGCGTCGGGCAGCACCGCCGCTTCCGCAGGGAGCGCCCCTCGGATAGCGGACCGCTGGCGGCCGAGGGAATCGGCGCCGACGACGACTCGGCTGCCGCGGGCAGCAACCTGATCGTGTTTCTCTGCCCCAACGGCCACAAGCTCAATTGCCCCCCTTCGATGCAGGGTCGCGCCGGCAAGTGCCCGCATTGCAATGCCCGATTCGTGATTCCCGACTACGAAGAACTGGCCGAGCAGCAAGCCGATGAAGTCCACGAACCACCACTCGACGGGCACGACGAGCTCGAGGAGGTCACGGAACACGATCTCGACGTCGACGACGACGGGCGCCATCGCGAGGAAGAAGAACATCACGATGAGGAACCGCCTGGCGCGCACCGATCTGCCGGCCGACTTTCTGGAGCGGCTGACCGGTTCGGGCGTCCAAGCCGCGGCCTCGCCGGCGCCGATTCCCGCGAATGCGCCCGGACTCGCCGAAGCGTTCAAGGAGCTTTGGCCGCAGCGGGCGCACGGCATGGTGGTGCAGCTCCACTTGCGCGGCGGGTCGGTGATTGCTCCCGACCGGTATTCTTTCGAGGCCTCGACCGATCGCTATGCGATTGTGGCCGTGAAAGAGGCCGACGGCACATTCGTGGTCAGCGCCGTGGCGTGGGAACACGTGGAACGCATCTCGGTGCAAGGCATGAAGTTCTTGCCCGACGAGCTGTTTCATTAGCAAAGCGTCGGATCAAGAAGACGATGCGCGGCGGCGGAGCTCGATCGCGCTTACTACCTATCCGAGAATTTCCGCGAGCCCTCGTCCTTCCCTCTCTCAAAGGGAGAGCGAGAGTTGTCGGATAGGCTATTAGCGTCGTTCGGCGCCGTGCGACGTTTCTTGGGCATTCGCGGTTTCCGCGGTTCGGCGGCGATAGACGAGCAGCTTCACGTCGGTCCCCAAGCCGTTGGGGTCGTTGAGCCGCATCACTTCGTCGAACTCGCGCTCGATCTGCTCGCGCCATGTCGGCCGGTAGCCTTCCACTTTGAGATCGAGCACCGCGAAGTCGTACTTTAACTCGCGCGAGCCCGCGAGCAACGCGGTTTCGATCGACGCCGTCTCGGGCGCCAGCCGCACTCCGGACGTTTGGCCGTAGAACGCCACGAACGGAGTGTTTGAAATCACGCCCTCGCCGGGCCCGGCGTGATCGCGCACCCATTGAGCGGTCTTGAACACGGGCGCGAGATCGGCGTTCATCGGGGTGAGCGCCCGGGGCACGACCACCACGCAAGCCAGCGCGAGCACCGTGGCCAAGGCGGCTTGCTGGGAAACTCGCGGCTGCAAATAGTACTGCGCCATTTCGGCCACATAGCACATGCCGAGCCCGGCAAACGGCAGCGCCAGCGCGACCAGCACCATCACATGCCGCTGATCCATATAGCCAGAAAGGAAGAACACCCAGTAGAGCACGGCGATATGCAGCACGCCCATGCCGGCCGGCAGGGCGATCTTCCACCACGCCACGCGGCGGCGCAGCATTTCCCAGTTGCCCAGCAGATAGAGCGGCACGAACGCAAAGCGGAAACCCCAGGTCATGTTTCGCAAGAAAGTAAACGTGGCTCGGCCAGCCACTTTCATGGCCACGCGCCCCGAGATGGCCGACGACGCGACTTCCGCACGCGCCGGCGCGGCGATGCTCGCGGACCGCGGCGCGGCGGTCTCCGCGACCGCCTCGGCAGTCGCGGTTTCGGCGGGCGTAGTCTCGGCGCGTGTAGCATCCGCGGGCGAGGTCTCGACCGCCGCGGGTTCGATGTGAAGCTTTTCCTTCGCCGCGATGCGCGCGGCTTCTTGCGATTCGGTCACGATGAATAGCGGAACCGATTCATGTTTGAATAGCGGCAATTGCTTGCTCGTGATCTTTCCGGCCAGCACCACATAGGGCCCGACCACCACGATCAGCGCCGCGCCCAGGGCCGCCATCGAGCCAATCGCTTCTCGCCGCGAGCGCAGTCCCAGCACCAGCGACGCGGCGAGCAACACTCCCGCCACGAGCGGAGCTTCGAGCCCTTCGGGCCGCACCCAAAACGCGAGTCCTCCGGCCAGCCCCGTCGCCGCCCACCAGCGAGCGCGGCCCGATGTAAATCCCTCGGCGGCGCACCAAGCCGCGAGCAGGTAAAACACCAAGTGCGGCGTGTCGCTTAGCGAGTCCGAGGCGTTCATGCGAAAGATCGGCAGCACCGCCATGCTCAACGCCGTGAGGTTGGCCACTTGCTGCCCGAACATTCGCCGGGCAAAAAGCCACATCGCGCCCACGCTCAACACTCCGCACACCGCCGCCGCCAGCCGGGTCGCCGCGGTCCATAAGTTCGGCCCGCGCTCGCCGCCGGCCAGCGCCATGGCGCGTCTCGGCCAGCGCGATCATCGCCGGATAGCCGGGATGTTGATCGTGGCCGCGCATCGTCTTGAGCGGATCACGCTCCAGGTTTCGGGCCACGTCGATAAACATGAGCCCATCGACATTGATCGCCACGGCCCGGGAAATGATCGTGGCTTCGAGTCCGATCGTCAGCGCGAGGGCCACCACGAGCCAACCGGCGTTTTCGAATGTGGGTCGCCAAGCATTGTTAATACGCATTGCGGTCCACCAAGACTTTCCAGGGGGTGAGCAGAAGAATGCGAAGATTGAACCCGAGCGAGCGCCGGCGGACATATTCCAAATCGAGCTCGAGTCGTCGGCGCACCGAGGTGTCGCCGCGGCAACCGTTGATCTGGGCCCAACCGGTAATGCCCGGCGGCGCCAAGTGCCGGTCCATGTAGCCCGGCAGTTCATGGGCGAATTTCTTGACGAAGAAGGGCCGCTCGGGCCGCGGTCCGACGAGGCTCATCTCGCCGCGGAGCACATTCCAGAATTGCGGCGTTTCGTCGATGCTGTAGCGGCGCAACACGCGGCCGAGCGGCGTGCAGCGGTCGTCGCCGCGGCGAGCCCACACCGGTCCGCTGGCCTCTTCGGCATCAATGCGCATCGTGCGAAATTTAATCAACCGAAATCGTCGGCCGGCCAGCCCGACGCGTTCCTGAAAATAAAACACGGGCCCGCGACTCGTGAGCCGCACCAACAACGCCACCACCAGCAGCGGCGCGGCAAGGGCGACCAGCAGAGCGCCGGCGAGCAAAATATCGACGAGGCGAATCGCGTGGTTGGTTCGCGGCGGCGCTGGCCGATCGGAGCCGGGGTCGATGCGCAACAAACCGCCGGGCGTGGACGCGGGACCGGTTGCTCGTAATTTCGCGGCGCGCGAGCCGGCCTTGGCGCGAGGGGAATCCATGCGAGAGACCATCCTTGGTCGGGGTGGGAAATCTAGGCCGCCGGTGCGCGGCGGGAAGAACTCAAAACCTCGGCAATCCGGGCCAGACTCTAGCACAGCTCGCGCGTCGGAGCCAGAGCAATGTCAATGCGAAAAACGGGCGGAAAACCCACGCGGGGCATCATTGCGCTCCGCCAGACCCGGGCGACTTCTCAACCGCTCAATGTGCCCTTGGTGCTCGGCACGCCGCTCATCCGCGGATCGCTTTCCACCGCCATGCGCAGGGCGCGGGCCGTGGTCTTGAACACCCCTTCGCTGATGTGGTGGCTGTTGCGACCGTGGTGCAGCAGCACATGCAGATTGCAAAGCGCGTTGGCCGCGGTGGCTTGCCAAAAATCCTCGACCAGTTCGCTATCGAAATCGCCGATCTTGGGGCTGGGGAATTTTACGTCGAACAGCAGGAAATAGCGCCCGCTCAGATCGATCGCCGTGGTCACGAGCGTTTCTTCCATCGGCGCGGTGAAGTGGCCATAGCGACGGATGCCGGCCTTTTCGCCGAGCGCTTGCCGAATCGCCTGCCCCAGGGCGATGCCCACATCTTCGACCGTGTGATGTTGATCGACATGCAAATCGCCCTGGGCGCGCACCGTGAGGTCGATCGCGGCGTGGCGAGCCAGGAGCGTGAGCATGTGGTCGAAGAAACCGACGCCGGTCGCGATGCTCGACTGGCCCGAGCCATCGAGGTTCAGTTCGAGGTCGATCTCGGTTTCGGCGGTTTTTCGCGTGATGCGGGCAATGCGAGCCATGGGACGCTTGTTCGATCTAAAGTTTCTTTCCACGCATGCAATTACATAAAACTCTTCAACAGGCCGAGGCAGGCTTCGATCTGCTCGTCGCTGCCGACCGAGATTCGCAGCCCGTCGCCCCAGCCGGGATAGTTCATATATCGCACCAGCACTTGGCTGGCTTTGAGTCGTTCGTAAAGCGGCTTGACCGGCAGGTCGGGATGCGGATTCCAAACAAAATTGGCATGCGACTCGACCGAGGCGAAGCCCAGCCGCCGCATGCCCTCGAGCAGTCGACTTCGGGTAGCGCGAATCTTGGCCAGGTTTTCGGCCAGCCAGACCTGATCGTCGATCGCGGCGGTAGCGCCGGCGATCGAGAGCGAGTCGACATTGTACGAATCTTTTACTTTCACAAGCTGCTCGATCACCCGCGGCTGCGCCACCGCGAAGCCGAATCGCAGCCCAGCCAAAGCATACGACTTGCTCAGGGTGCGCGTGACGATGATCTTTTCCGACCGCCGCACGAGCTCCAGGCAGTTTGCGTCGGCAAAATCGGCATAAGCCTCATCGACCACCAGCGGGCAGGGTAATTGTTCCGCAAGTTCCAAGACCCGCTCCGGCGGCAGCACCGTGCCGCTGGGGCTATTCGGATTTGGCAGGAACACCAGCCGCAGCCGGTCGCTCGCGCGGGCAAAATCATCGCCCAGAGTCCAGTCCCGGTGGAAAGGGACATCCTCGGGCTCGGCGCCCTGCAGTTGGGCGAGAGTGCGATAAAGAGCATAGCTCGGGTAGGGCAACCGCAGCGACTGGCCTTGGCCCACGAAGGCGCGAGTCACGATCGTGAGCAGGTCGTCGCTGCCATTGCCGCATAGAATCCAATTGGGTTCGAACCCGAGCACCTCGCCAGCGCGGCGGCGGAAAGCGTCGGCCGTTGGGTCGGGATATCGAGCCAGGCCGCGCTCGAGCGTGGCGGCAATGGCTCGGGCCACGGCCGGCGAGGCCGGGTAGGGGCATTCGTTGGTGTTGAGCTTGATGAACTTGCCGCCTTGCGGCTGCTCGCCGGGCGCGTAACCGGCCATGCGTTCGATTTCGGGCCGAAAATAGGACATGAACGGTGTTTCGACTTTCGGACGAGGGCATTGGCGAGGACTGGAGGATCAAAACGCGGCTGGCGAAACCACACGCGGATATTCGAGACTGCTTCGGTCAAGAACCCAGGCGGCCGGGTGAATTTAATCGCCAGATGGATTATCATATCACGACCTTTCAAGTTTTTCATGGCCCCAGCCGCAGTGTCAATTCGCTTCCGCCATTGCGGCAATCACGCCGGCGAACAGGAAGTTCAAGTTTCGCGTTTTTTGCTAGCAAGCGGCGCGGGTATTATGCGGCGATTGCCAGGATATTCTCGACCAACTGGATGATTTTTCGACTTCCTGGTCCTTGTGGCGCCCACGCGGAAACGGATTCTTTCAGGCTACACCGACGTAGCGTCGCCAACATGTCGGCGAATGATTCGTGAGTCTTGGTCGTGTACCACGGCCGCAATAGTTGACGGTAATGACGATGACCTTCCCGACAGTACCAGCACACGATCAAGCTATACAGCAGCATCGCCATCGGCGCCGTGCGCTCGACGGCCTGGCGAGTCCAACCTTGCGGCTCTTCGAAGCCCAAGTGCTGCTTGCTTTCGCGGAATGTGACTTCCACGCTCCACCGCATCGCATACCAAGTCAGCACCTGCTCGGCCGTGGCGTCGACGCGCGTCGAGTAAAAAGCTTCGCGACCACGACCGCCGGCCAACGCCTCCACGGCCACCACCCGCAACGCGCGCTCCGGCAACGCGAAGACGCGCCCCACCGCTTCGCACAGCCGGGCCAACTCATGGCGGCCATAGATATGAAGCTCCACTCGCCGGGCACGCTCGTCGAGCATTCGCTCGGGCGTGGGAAGCTGGGCGCCACGCTTGCGCGGGCGTCCTTTCCGTCCAGACTGCGCCGCCTGTGGCGCGTCGAACAACCGAGCGTCCAGCCGCAAGCGGCTGGTCAAGTCGCAGTTGGTCGGCAGTTGGCCCAGCACGCTCTGCCCGCCATAGGCGGAGTCCGCCACCACATGAAATCGCCGATTCGCCCGGTGTTTGCAGAGAATTCGCAGCAACTCCACCGCCAACTCGGGCTTGCTGCGATAGACGCGACGTTCTTTCGCCGCCCGTTTCTTGTTCAGATACAAGCGAAACAAGATCGGCAGGCTGAAAGGTCGCTCGGGCCACAAGGGAAAGCGGACCACCACGCACAGCACGACCCAACAGTGCCCCCAATTGGTCACCACATGGCTGCGGCTGGAGAGCAGCGGATCGTGATGCATCCCGGTCCCGAACATTTTCAGTCCACGCTTGCGGGCCAATGTGTCGTCGAGCGCGAGCAGCACGCCTTCGCCACACAACGACTCGATCAGTCGAAAGACAGCCAGCCCCAACGCATCGCGAGACCAGTTGGCTTCCGAGAAAAAACGATGAAACGCGGAATGATGCCGCTGGCCAGACACGCCGGCCGCCAGCAGCAGATTCGTCACGGTGCGCCGCGGCGCGAACACCCAGCCCGTGGCGAGGACCACAAAATTCTGGAACGTCGGCTCGGTCATGACGACAGCCAACTCTTGCAACAAAACCGCAAACGAGCTAACAAGATTCATGTGAGCCTCCCGAGCGAAGCAGTGTTTGAACAACACCTGCATCGTGAGGGAGGCTCACCCTGTTTTTCAATCCCCGCTACGGTCGGGGTCCGCTAGCAAAAAACGCGAAACTTGAAGGAAGAAGCGGCTCGTTTGTCGGGGTTCGCGCCGCATTTGATCGCCTACCAAACAATTGGGGCGATGTCCTTTTGTTATTGATACCGCAGTGGTGAAACGGCGGCGTTGAACCGAGGTTCGTTTTTTGAAGGCGCGTTTCGACTCGATTTCGCGAAACCCCGATCGACCAACATGATTTGGCGTCGTCCTTATTGGCTTAAGATGCCGAGTAAGTGGCAGCTCGCGCTGTTTGTAGCCGGTTGGCTCGCTATTTTTGCCTTCGTAGCTGTAGATAGGCTTGACGGTTGGGGCGGCCAACTCGCCCGTTGGGCATTCAAGCCGCCGCGGCCCCGCATCACGCCGTCGCCCCGCGCCACGATCGTCTCTCGGCCGCTTCGGCCTGACTTCAAGTTTCGCGTTTTTTGCTAGCACTCGAATCGCCGATTTCTCGTGGGTTTTGCACAGTTTGACGGCCGAACTGCCAATTTTTGCATGTTACCGAGAGGCCGAAGGTTGCCGGAAACGCGCCGAAATCGGAGAAACCACGACGAATCGGGCTATCGGAACTTTTGAAAACCGCGAAAGTCGAACTGACGGCTACGTCGACTACGTTGCCTATGTGAATGAGCGAGCAAGCGAAGGCGTCACGCCGGAGAACAACGCTGCCGTGCTTATTTGGGAAGTCGCCGGATTCGAAGGGGTTAACGACAAGGACCGCGCCGAGGTCGCTCGACGCTTGGGATTCGATTCCAGCGCGCCGCTGAAAAACCGCCTTGTTTCGATGGACGAGGTGGCCCGGCGAACTCTGCCTGAGTCGGACCGAAAGGTCGCCCTCGCCGCGGCCCAAGAATTTCAAAAGCGCGCGAAGACAGGGCCGTGGAGAAAGGCCGATTGCCCGCTGCTGGCCGACTGGCTCGCGGCGAACGAAACACCGCTGGAGTTGCTCGCCGAAGGCGCCACGCGGCCCCGGTGCTATTCCCCGATCCTTTCCGATCACGATTCGCTGTTTCACGCGCAAGCATTGTTTTACTTCGCGTCCCGCCGCGTTTATGGGCTATTGATTGATCGTGCCATGTTGCGGATCGGCGAGGGCGACATCGACTCGGCTTGGGCGGATATCTTGACGGCGCATCGCCTGGCCCGCCTGCTCGGCATAGCCCGCATTCTGATCGAAGTTAGGGTCGGCGCCATGTGCGATTTCGACGCCAGCCTGCGTACTCAAGTGCTGCTTCGGCGGCGGCTCTCGCGGGAACAGTTGACGCGCATCGAGCATGATCTTGCGTGCCTCCCGCCGTTGCCTCGCGCGGACGCAACACTCGATGGCGTGTTTCGAATATTCGCGCTCGACACCCTCGGCCTCGTTGCCCGCGAGGGCGCGGCGCATTCGCCGTTGGCGCCGGCGCCGACGGGCGGGGCATCAGTCGTGCTTGGACCGACGCTCAGGCCGCCCGTGGCATCGACTGGGATTCTCTCAGCCAAAGCGTCAATGAATATTTCGATTACTACGTCGCCGCGCTCGACAAGCCCACGACGCGAGAGCGGATCGACGTCGTTCGATCGCTCGTGAGCGACATCGAAGCGGTCAAGCGTCGACCGATCGGTGGCGCGATCGACAAAGAAATGGATACCGGGATTTCGTTCATCTGCAAAAAAATGACGCTTGAGATGGCCGTGCACGCGTTCGCCGTTTTTGCGGCCCGACGCGAAGTCGCGAAATCGGCGATCGATCTGACGCTTGTCGGCTGCGCCTTGAACAAGCACTATTTGGATCATGGCCGCTATCCGGACAGCTTGGCGGCGCTTGTGCCCCGGTATCTGTCCGCCGAGCCGCAAGATCGTTTTACAGGCAAGCCATTGCTTTATCAGAATGTCGGGCAATCGATTCGCGCTCAAGACCGTCGGATGGAACGGCGTCGACGAGGGTGGCAAGGGCCGCTTCGATACCGCGGTCGTGTTTGAAACGCCCGACGATGTCGCGATTGGCGGCGAAATTCCCCCGCCGTAGCAACGCGGCCATCGAGTGACCGCCGCGCGGCGGAGTCGCTCGATCGGGTCGCGTGGTTGAGTCGATCGAATGGCCGCGGTGAGATGTTGATCCGAGTTTCCGGTGGCGCAATTTAATCCGGTTGTGCCGTTCCGGCGGCGGGCGGAAGATGTTCGCGTTGCAAAAAATCATCATGTTGCAAAAAGTGCATGGTACGTTTCACGTAGAGGGGATGTTCTCGCGGTGCGCGGCCAAAATCCGCGGTGATCGCGAGACTCCTAATACTTGCCTCAACGCTCCCCGTGCCCGCCCGCGACATGCGCCCCAGCTTGCCATCGCCGAACCGCTCTCGCGCTCTTCCTTGCGCCGGCTCGGACTGCGCGCTCTCGGGCGCTCCGAGCGCCGGGGTTCGAATCGCTCTCTCCCTGCTGCTGGTAGCGCTCGTCGCCTCGGCCGCGCTCAGCGCGACCGGTTGCACGAACTTTAGCTGCGCATCGCTTCGAAGCCCGTTTCGCTGCCCGCTGCGCATCGATCCCACGGGCGAGCGACTCTTCGCCCCGGCCGACGCTCCGCCAATCGGCTCCTACCGCACTCCGCCCTACGCGCCCGGCCCCGTGATCGCCATGCCGGGGCTACCGGCCGGCGCTCCGGGAGCCGCTTTACCCGAGGCCAACGTCGCGCCCACGCTCGCGCCCGGCGCCGTGGCCGCGCTCGGCCCGCCGGTGCTCGCGGCGTCGTTTGGACGCGCGGGCCTGCCCGGGCTTTCGATCGCCCCCACCCAGATCGTGGCCCCGATCGGCAGCGAAGTGGTGCTCGTGGCCGGCATCATGGGCGACAAGGGTTATCTGCTCGAGCGGGAACGAGTCGAATGGATGCTCAATGCGAGCGACCCGGGCCATTTCGTGCAGCTTGGTCAAAACGGCTTGCTCGACTGCTTGAATCATATTCGTGGCCTGCCGAAAAAGGTCGACGCGACCTATGCGATCAACACCACCAGCACCCGTCCAGTGACACTCGATCGCGGCACTCCCACTCCGGTCGACGACTTGATCGTCCACACCGGCCAGGCCTGGGTGAGCATCAGCTCGCCGAGCGAAGGCACGACGCATGTGACAGCCTACGCGCCGGGCGTGACCGCTTGGGACCGACGCCAACAAAACGCTTCGATTTACTGGGTCGACGCCCAGTGGAATTTTCCGCCGCCGCTGCTCAGCCCGGTGGGCGGTCGCGGCACGCTCACGACCCTGGTCACGCATCAGAGCGATGGTTCACCCGCGGCCGGTTATGTGGTGCGCTATGAAGTGCAAGGCGGTCCCGAGGCCGGCTTCTCGCCCGACGGCGCCGGCCGTGGAAGTGACCACCAACGACCAGGGCCAAGCCAGTGTCGAGCTATTCGAAAAAGGCCCGGTCGCGGGTTCGAATCAAATCGCGATCCAAGTCATTCGCCCGGCCAATAGCGGCGCGGGCGGGCGGCGCCTTACGCTCGGCGCCGGCTCGACCACGGCCACCTGGACCGCCTCGCAGCTCACGCTTCGCGCTCGCGGGCCCGCGCTCGGCAGCGTGGGCGCGTTGCTCACCTATCAGGTCGAGGTCAGCAATGGCGGCGGCGCGGCGGCGCGCGATGTGGTGCTCACCGATTCGGCCGGCCCGGGCCTGGCCTTCGTCAACAGCAACCCCGCCGCCGATGTTTCGCCCGGCGCAAGAGTGGCGCTGGGCGACATCGCTCCCAACACGACACGCTTGATCGAAATCAATTACCGCGTAACGCAGCCGGGCGCCCTGCAGTATTGCGCCACCGCCGTCGGCGCCGATGGGCTTCAAGCGCGCGATTGCGTGGCCACCACGGTCGGCGAAAGCCAAGTGGAACTTCGCGTCACCGGGCCGCCGAGCGCGGCCGTGGGCGCCACCGCTCAATTCCAGATCGAAGTCTTCAATCGCGGAGCGGCGCCGGCGATGGGGCTTGTGCTCACGGATCGCTTCGATGAGGGGTTGGAGCATCAGATCGGCGCGAGCCCCATTCAGAGCGAACTTCCCGATGTGCCGCCGGGAGGATCACAGAAGGTCAATGTCACCTTCCGGGTAGTGCGCGCCGGCCAGCTATGTCACACCGTGGAAATCTCGCGCGGCGACGCGGTGCGCGCTTCGACGCGGGCTTGCGTCGTGGGGCTCGATTCCGCCGCGGCGCCGGGCGCCGGCGCGCCCGGCATGGCGCCGCCGCCCGGCGCCACCTTCGCGCCGCCGGGAGCGACCTCGCCACCCGCCCTTGAGCCCACGCCGGCCACGGCGCCGCCGTCGATAGCGCCGCCAGCGGCCGCTCCGCCCGTCGCCGCGCCGGCCCCGCCATCGGTGCGCGCTGCGCATCACCGGTCCGCGGCAGCGGCGCGTGGGCGAATTGGCGGAGTTCTTCGTCGAGGCGCAAAACACGAGCGCCGAGCCGCTCACGAATGTGCGCGTGTCGATCAATCCCGAGACGACGCTCCGGCCCACCGGCGCGACGCAAGGTTTCGACACTTCGCCCGGCGCGCTCGTCTGGCGCTATGCATCGCTCGCCCCGGGCAAGACGATTCAGTTGACCGTCAATTGCGACTGCGTCGGCGAAGCGAACTTGGCCTGCAACTGGGCCACGGTCACGGCCGATGGCGATGTGAGTCAAGCGGCGCGGGCTTGCCTCGAGATATTGCCCGGCCCCGACGGCGCCGCCTCGCGCGGCGAGGGCGAAACATCGGTCGAGGCGCCACGTTTTCCGGCGACGGCGCCCCCGCTGCCAACCACGGTGCGCGAGGAGCAACCGATCGCGCCGCGATCCCCGCCGCCAGAGTCGCGTGAAGCGCCGCCCGCGGCCCCGCGCCGGGCTCCGCCGCCGATTCAATCGCCGCCCTCGACCGCGCCGGGCAATCTTACCCTGAGCGTGACCGACGACATGGACCCGATTCGCGTCGGTGGCATGGTCACGTATCGTCTCACGCTCGCCAATCGCACCGCGGAGTCCGATCGGCAAGTGCTGGTTCGGGTCAACTTACCCGACCAAGTGAGCGTCGAGGCGATTCGCGGCGGCCAATCAACCCGATTTCAAGACACGCTCCGGTTCACGCCGATCAACGAACTTCGCGCCGGCGAGACAGTGACCTTCGAAATTCGCGCTCGCGCCATTCGACCCGGCACGGCGAGCATTTCGGCCGACGTGACCAGCTTGCGTCAGGCCAACGCCACGGTGGCCAACGCCACGACCGAGATTCTCTCGGCGGAATGACGGGAACGATCGCGAACCGCTTGCGGCGCGGCGTCCGGCGGCGAAGTTCGCCCGCGATGTTCAGCGTCGCAAAATCCGCGTTGGACCGGCGAGCGGCTGTTCGCCATCTTCGAACACGTCGTCGTAGGCGTCGGATTCCTCATACGACACCGGATTTGCCATTCGGCTCCGCTTCGACTGCCGGTCGGGATTGGCTGGAGTCGGCCTCGCGCGAGTCGGCGCGGGCGTCGGAATCGTCTCCACCGCGGGCGCCGGCGAGCTCATCTCGTATGAGCCCGTCGGTGGCGGTCCTTCGTCCATCATCGCCTCGCCGCGACAACCGCAGCCCGATGTCGGGCCGCCGTGGTTCAAAACCCGATCCATGAAGTTGTGAAGCCCGAGCGCGAAACCGCCGCCGCCATTGCAGCCGCAAGAAGTGCAACTGGGACCGTTCGCGCCGACCACCCCCGGACCCGGGCCATAGGGAACCGGGGCCAAGCCGCCGCAATTCGCGTGATCGAGCGGATAGGAGCCGAATTGGCAATCGCTCGGGCCGAACAAGCTATGGAAAAACGACTGCCGCCGCGCGCGAAGATAAGACCTGGCGCAGCCGCCCCGCGCTTTGTAGCTGCCGCATTCATTGCACGGCTCGCAGCAGGCCGGTGGATCGTTGAACCATTCGCTCCAGTAGAACTGGCCGCATTGCGGGCCCATATAGTGACGGGCTTGATAATCGCAGGCGAGGCGATCTCGCAAATTGCAAAGACCTTCGTAGGCGCAGCCGCCGCTTGACGCGAGCGTTAAGGCGAGCAGCAAAAAATAAGCTCTGCGAGCAAACATGCCATCCTCCGCGGCAGAATACGGGCCCCACCCCCGCGGCGCTCTCGCTCGATAACAGGCGCCTTCGCGCCGCGGGCCAGCCCGCGCGGCGACGCGCCGTCAAATCGAGAACATCCGCTAGAATGCTTATCGGCAGCACATCCGCTACAATCGAGCAATTCGATCCCCGATCGATCGCCGCGACTCCTGGCCGTTGAGCCCTGTGGCGCCGCGTGACCAACAGCCCGCGGAAGGAAACCTGATGACCCAAGAACCATCGCGCGAAGCCCCGACCACGGCGAACGAGCCGCTGCCGATCTCGGGGCTGGGACATATTGCCCTGGCCACGAAGCGGCTCGCCGCGAGCAGGGCGTTTTATCGCGGCGTGCTCGGCTTTCAAGAAGTGCGGCGGCCGAATTTCGACTTCGCCGGAGCGTGGCTCCATCGGGACGGCCTCATGCTGCACCTAATCGAGAGCCAAACGGCCGGCGATCCCTCGGGGCCGATCAATAGCCGCGGCGACCATGTGGCGCTGTGCGGAAGACATGGAAGCCATCGAGCGCGGCCTCGCGGCTCGGGGCATCGAATATCGCAAGGGCCGCATGGCCGGCGATGGAATCGTGCAGATATTCTTTCGCGATCCCGATGGACACACGATCGAACTGTCGAGCCGGCTGCCGGTTCCGCCGCCGATCAACTGATCGGTCGTCGGGCGTGGACAATCTCGCGGCTAGCGGCCATGGCGCGTGGCGATCGAGGCGTTGCTATTCGTCGAGAATCTTTTCGGCGATGTTCGTCCGGCGGCGGCGGCGATAGGCTGGCGCGCGTTCCTCGATAATTCGAGTGGTTTCTCCCGTCTCGCGCACAAAGCGGCCGGAGAGCAGTTTGTAGAAAGCCAGCAGCACAAACGCTCCGCCCGTGGCCACGACGAACCCCAAGGGGCTGATCGGGCTGACATGCATGCCGTGGGAGAAATAGGTGAGTGAGCCACACCCGATCACGCTGCCGCCGACTCCCATGAGCAGCGTGGCCACGGCGCCGCCCGGATCGCGGCCCGGCATCATGGCCTTGGCCACGAGACCCGCGAGCGTGCCGAAGCCGATCCAGATCAGCACGGTGTGACACCAGACTTCGGCGGTGGCGAAGAAACTGGGAGCGTGCGTGGCGGCGGCCGGCGCCGCGGCGTCGACACTTGCCGCGCACCACGACGCGAGCGCCGTCCAAAAATCAGGTGGAAAAGGCATGGCGTCGATCTTCTCCGCAAGAGTTAGGTCGGGCGCTCCAACACGGCACAACACGGAATCCGCGGGGATCGCGATTGTCTCGAAAACCGTTCGATCCGCTTTTTGCCCCGGCGCCACTACGCCATTTTGGCGCGATGCCTGGGGCGCAAAAGCGAACCGACCCATTCTCCAGTCGGAGTCGGACGTGGGCCGGTCGCTCGTTAAAAATTCCCTCGAGCCGCTGACGACTGAGCGGCGACGACTCGCCCAAGTTGGGCAATGAGTCGCGACTCCGTCGTCAGGGCTCCGAGGGCGTCGTCCCCCCAATGTCCGAACAACCTTCCACGCGCGCCGGGCAAACGTGGGCGCAGCGCTCTGATCGATTGCTCGAACACTCGACGAAACTTGTCAGCGACGGCGCGGGGATGACGAGCAAGCCGCGAGCGCCGTCGCCGATGGTGATCTATAAATGCCCTTTCCTTGATAGACGCGATGACCGGCTCTTTCCGGCCGCGATGAGTATCGCATCCGATCTCGAAGCCGCCGGCGCGGGCGACTTTCCCATCGGCGTTTTAACGACTTCCGGTCACATAGACGCCGTCATTGGAAAACATCGAACCGGGTCCCATGCTCGGCGCGGGCGGACTGCCCGGCATACGAGTCCCTGCGCCCGCTCCAGGCGGCGGTTGGGGCGCCGGCGGCGGCTGAGGCACGCCGGGACCGGGTCCCACGGCGCCCGCGGCGCCGGCCGCTTGAGCGCTGGCAAACGCCTTTTGCGCCGCGGCCTCGCGAGCGAGCTTGAATTCTGGACCGGGCGCGTAGTACTGCACGTCGTCGGTCAAGTAGTGCGGGCTCGGCAGCGTCTGGCCGCCTACCTGTGTCTGGCAGCCGGTCCCACCCAAGAGCATGAAGATTCCGAGCCCGCAGATGGCGCCCGGCCAAGAGCGGCTGACGGAAGTGTAATGTCGCATGCCGAGTCTCCCTGCGATCCCAACGCGAGCCATGTGTGTGGAGTCCGTCGCGGGCAACGCCCTCGCCGCCGCGACAACCCCTACAATCGTTGCATTCGTTATCGGCCACCGAGAGCGGTAAGCTTAGAAGAGTTTGCGAATTCGTCGGATTCGATGGAAAAAACGCTTTCGGTCGGTTCGGCGCTTTCGCTCGCGATCCAGGCGCTCGGTCAATTCGCTGGCGCCGGCGGTGGTGGCAGTACTTGCAAGCTCGCGCGGGGAGCGGTGGATCGACGGTTCAGCGGCGAACTGGCCGCGAAAACTCGCATGGAGCTGACAAGATGGCTATGATGGAGTACGAGCGAACTGGCGCCATCGGGGCGACTTTTCGCCAAGTGTCGGCAGTCGCGTTTCCGGAGTTTGGGAGCACACGTCGCATGGCGAACCACCATCTCTGCGCCCCGCCGCCCGGCCGCGCGCCGCGACCGGGCGTTTTACCTGGGAGCCGCCGCTCGCGAACCGCGATCGGCTGCGCGCTGGCCTTGGCGCTGGGAAGCCTGCTGCTGGCGCGGCCCGCGGCGGCGCAGTTCATGGACTCGATACCCACGACCGGCTATTACGCCGCGTTTGCCTCGTTCTACGATGGCGACTACCGCGACGCCTTGGCCGTGTATCTCACGGAGCAGCAGGGCGGGAGCATCAAGACCGGCAGCAATCGCTGGATCGACTCGGTGTGCTATTACACCATGGCGGGCGAGTGCTACTACCACATGGGCCAGTTGCCGCAAGCCCTGGCCCAATACACGGCCGCGCTCGAATACTTCTGCGCGAATCACGACTGGATGCTCCGCGGCCAGTTTCCGGTGAGCGTCGGCGCGGCGAGCGGAGCGGCGCCGGTGACGCCCTGGGGCGTGAGTCGGCGCGGCGCCCATCTGGGCAGCATTCCCAACCAGATCATGTTTAGCCGCGGTCAGATCAACAACAATCAGGTCATCATGCAGGGCGGCGTCGTGCAGGCGCCAATGCTCTTCCCGGTCAACGCCTCGGAAATCGTGCGCGCCACGACCATTGCCATTCGCCGCCGCCGCGAACTGCTCGGCCCGATCTCAAAACACGACCCGCTGACGGGCCGCGTGATCGCCGCGCTCGCCGCTCGGCCGGGTCCGCCCAATAATTGGTCCGAGGCCTGGATCGATGTGCAACTCGGCGCGGCCTATGCCTCGGCCGAAAACTATCCGCAGGCAATCACCTGCCTGCAGCGTTCGCTGGTCGTGGGCGGCGAGTTCGACCATCCGCTCACCGGAACGGCGCTATTCGAGCTCGGGCTGATCACGCTCCAGATGGGCGACTTTGTTTCGGCCGGCCGCTATTTCGAGGAAACCACCTATTCGGCCGTCATTTGGCAGGACTTCGGCTTGCTCGAGGAAGCATTTCGCTTCGGCGCGCTCAACCATGTGATCTCGGGCCAAAAGGGCATCTATCCCCCGCTGCTCACCGCCGCCACCTGGGCCAAAGCCCAGGGATTCCGGCAGCTCAATGGCTCGGTGTCGGTGATGGCCGCCGAAAACTTCGCGGCTCACGGTGATACTCCCCGGGCCGTGGCGATGCTCACCGACGCCCGCAATGTGATCGGCCGCCATGATATGCTGGCCGGCGACTTGGGCGCCCGGATGAACCATGTCACCTCGCTCACCAGTTATCAGCTTGGCAACGCCACCGATGGAGACGCCGCGCTCCTAAACGCCATGACCTACGAGCGCCACGGCTCCCTGTGGGTCTTTCAACTCAATCTGGCGAACGACATGTTCGTGAGCGGCGCTCTCAACGAGCGGGTGGGGCTGCTGCTCTACGAAGCGTTGCTCCGCGACCCGACTCCGGCCGATTGGCTGAGCAGCCCGCTGGAATGTTTGGCGCTGCTCATGACGCCGCATCCGGCGCCCTATGAAAACTGGTTCAACGCGCTGCTCAAACACGGCACCGAAAACCGCGACCTCGCGGTGGAAGTGGCTGACCGCAAGCGGCGGCATGATTTCTACTCGACGCTGCCCTTTGGCGGACGGATGCTCGCCCTGCGCTGGCTGCTCGAGGGCCCGGTCGAACTGCTCAGCGATCAAGCGCGCTTGCAGCGGCAAGAATTGCTTTCGCGCTATTCCGACTACGAACAGCTTGGCGAAAAGGCCCGCAAGCTCAAGTCGCTGCTCGCCTCGAAGCCGCTTGCGCCCGAAACGCCCGAAGGCCGCAAGGAACAGGTGGCGACGTTCAACGAACTGGCTGGCATCGGCCACTTGCAAGAGTTGCTGCTGCGGCAAATGGCGGTGCGGCGCGAAGCGGCCGATTTTGTTTTCCCTCCGGTGAGAGCCACCAATGATGTGCAGCGGGCTCTCAATCCCGGTCAGGTGCTGCTCGTGTTCGTCAACACCGACGAAGGACTGCATGCGTTTGTCTATGGCCGCGAGAAATACACCGATTGGCGCGTGTCGGGCGGCGCCAGTTTGCCGAAAACCATCGCCGGCATGCTCCGCGAGATGGGCCATGTGGAATCGAACCACTTGGTCAGCCTGGCCGACCTGGGCAAGGACTCGTGGCGAAAAATGGCGGCCAGAATTCTCGACACGCTCAGCGAAAAACATCTCGACCTCTCGGCCAAGTTCGACGAGATCGTGATCGTGCCCGACGGGCCGCTCTGGTATTTGCCGTTCGAGGCGCTGCCGATCGACAAGGCGGGCACGCCGCTGATCTCACATGTGCGCGTGCGCTATGCGCCCACGGTGGGCTTGGCGATTCCCTATAGCCGGGTCGACAAGCCGAATCTCAAGGTGGGCGTGGTCAACGGCCGGTTGTATCCGCAAGACGATGCGAGCGTGAGCCAGGCGGCTTTTGCCGAAATCCGTCAGGCGCTGCCTGGCGCGATCGCTTGGCCCTCGACGCCGCCAGCCGCGTCGTCGCTTTATCGTTCGCTGTTCGACGAATTGATCGTGCTCGATGACATTCGCCCGAGCGATGGGCCCTACGATTGGTCGCCCGCCCAGCTTGATCGCAACAAGCCGGGCTCGACGCTCGACGCCTGGCTGCATTTGCCGTGGGGCAATCCCGAAAAAATCATTTTGCCGGGCTTTCATTCGGCCGCCGAAAACGGCCTGAAACACAACGCCACGGGCCAAGACATCTTTCTCTCGGTCTGTGGGCTCATGGGCTCGGGAGTTCGCACGGCGCTGATTAGCCGCTGGCGGACCGGCGGGCAGAGCAGCATCGACCTCATGCGCGAGTTTGCCCAAGAGTTGCCCAACACCTCGGCCGCCGACGCATGGCAGCGGAGCGTGCTACTGGCCACGAGCCGACCGCTGGACGTGGGCTCCGAGCCGCGACTCAAGATCAACCGGGCCGACGCCGCGACGCCCAATGCCGACCATCCTTTCTTTTGGGCCGGCTACATGCTGGTGGACTCCGGCCGGCTGCCGCCCGATAAAGACCCGCCGCCGCCACCGGTATTGAACTTCAAAAAGCCGGGCCCGGCGGGCCTCGCGCCCGCGGGCGCGGCGCCCGGCGCCGCGGGCCGCGCGGTGCCAGCCGGCAAGTTCCCGATCGCCCCCGCGCCAGCGGCCGGCGGTGGCGCAGCGCCCGCGGGTGGCGCGATGCCCGCCGGCGCAGCGCCGCGGGCGGCGTGAACCCCGCCGCCGACTCCGCACCCGACATGCCCCCGCCCAAAAAGAAACCCGTCGCCAAACCCCCTCGGCCCGCGAAGCCCGCGCGCGCCAGCAGCCGGGGCGACGCCCTAGCAGCCTGTTGACAAATGCCATCGTGGCATTTTTCAACCTCGCCAAGCGCCGAGCAAAGCTCGTCGCCGCTCGCAAAATAACGACTTAGGTCGTTATTTTGACACCGCATCCATGCGGCGGCGCAGCCTGTTGAGCATTTCAACAGGCTGCTACCAGCCCGTCAAAATATTCGACTGGCTGCTGGCGTTTCTGATCTCGGCGCCAAGCTGCCCGATTTCGAGCGGGTTCACTCCCAACGAGCGATTCTTCACCAGATCGCCTGACTGCTCCCATTGGGAGCGGTCACGAAAAAATTGACGCTCGTCGACTCAAGCCCTACATTGTTGGCTGATCGCAACCTTGCCTTGTGTTTCACGAACGCGCGAGTCGCCATCGACTTTGAGTCGCCGCAGTCGATGGAGCGGCGGGGAGCGAGCCTGCGTCTTCGTGAAGCAAATGCCGCGACCGACAGGAGCGAAGGGGCCTTGTCGGATGGACAGCGAGGCCCGAGTCCGCAACCGGCTTCGTGTCGCTGGCTCATGGAATGTTTGCCATGTTACAGGAAGCATCCGTCGCCGCGGAAAACGTCGCGCGGTTGTCGAGCGTGCTTCGATCGCTCGAAGCTGGCGCCGTGCAACTCGTGTTTACTGAGGAAGTCGGCGAAACCCTCGCCCTCGTCGAGAGAGTCGGCGAGCTACTCGACCGCGACACTCGCATTTTGCTGCTCGAATGGACCCTAACGCACTCGCGACGCGATCTGATCGACGAGTCGCTCGACTGCTTCGCGCGGCTCGGCCTCGCGCTTTGGCCTGATTGGTACTCCTCGGGAACGAGCCAGGCAGGCGTCGGCGGCGAATGCTTTGAACACACATTGTTGGAGAGGTCGCGCGCCGCCGGCACACGTCGCGAAGTAAGCGATGCGTGGCTAAAGCGAGCCACGGCGAACTGCCAACGAGCCGTGGCTCCGCGCTGCCGTGAATTTCCGGCCGCTGTCGAGGCATCGCAACTGGCGCTCGCTCTGGCGCTGCGCCGCTTGGCGCGAGTCGCCGAATGGATCGCCGGCACGACGGGAGCGGTGGTCGTCGTCGTGGGGCCCGATTGCGCCGCGGATTCATCGGAGCTCGATAGCGTGAGTTACCGCGCTATCCACATGCGCCGCGGCGCCGACGATGCGCCTCCACGCCACGCGGCGCCCGATGCCGAAGCATGCGATATCCACCGAGCGGGCAGCGCCCGTGCTCAAGGCTGCTCGGCGCGTGAATCGTTGCTGACGCCGCTGATTGGCCGGCCACATCCGCTCAGCGAAGGCGAGCAACTACTGGCCGCCGCGATCGGAGCGGACCCCGCGTTGCATGGCCTGTTCGAGTTCAATCAATGGGTCGAATCGTGTTTCGGGCGCCGGTTTCTCGGCGATTTGGTCGCAAGAGAAGAACGCATCGTCGTCGAGGTGGACGGTTATCGCTGGCATTCGACACGCGCGTTGTTCGCCAGCGATCGGGCTCGCGACTTCGAGTTGGTCGTCAGCGGTTATTTGGTTCTGCGACTGCCGCACGAGGAAGTGCTTCGCGATATCGACGCGGCGCTCGAAAAAGTGCGGACCTTCGTGGCGTTTCGTCGGTCGGACGCAAGTTTAACGTCGTGAACCTCGGGCTGTTTCGCATGTTCGCCTTGCGGGGAGGTAAATTTTGGATACCAACTTCGAATTCACCGGAAACCAGCTCCTGGGAATTTGGTGGCTGCTCTTGAGCGGCGGCGAGTGCTGGAATACCGATCTGAAGCCAACACTCGAAGCCGCTCGGCGCAAGTCGCTTGTCGACGCCGGACTCATTCAAGTCGAAAAGCGGCGCAAGGTCGAAGGCAAAGGCCCCGCGGTGTTGCATTTGACCCTGCTCGACCAGGGCTGGCGGTGGGCCGCGGAGAATCTGGAGGGCAATATCCCGCGACGCGACTCCGCCGCGCTGGCGATTCTGCGTCAAGTAATGGCGAGGCTGAACGCTCGCATCGCCAACGGCGACTTTTCGTTCGCCGATTTCTGCCGACCCCGGCCGGCGCTTGAACCAGAGCGCGGTTCAAAGCGCGAAATGAACCACGATCTCAAAGCGAGGATCATCGCCGAGTGCGAGCGATTGAGCGATGGAGTATACGAATCCCGGGTGCGGCTGGCCGACATTCGCGATTCCATGGCCGATGTGCCGCGCGAGCAGGTGGACCAGACGCTCTGGGAACTGGCCGACTCGCAACGGATCAAAATGTTTCGCCTCGATCGATTCCATGAAATCACGCCCCGCGACGCCGCCGCCGCGCTGGAAACAGGCAGCCACGACAAGCGACATATTCTCTACCTCTCACGTCCGGAATAACGGCGGATTTGCCCGCCGCGGACCAGAGGTTCCAAAAAAGCGAAGTCAACGATTCAGCGTTATTAGCCTCGAAGGATCGCCCATGATGATTTCCGCCAGTGACACGGTATCTCGCTCCGCCCGGCCGCTCACGCCGACTGAATTAAAAGCACTGCGGGCGATGAATTTCGATTGGACGATGTTGCTCCGCGGCGTTTGGCAGGATCCGCCGCACGATGTGCCAGCGCTCAATGCCCAACTCCGCGAGGAATACAGCGAACGGCTCGAGGCTCTGCTGCTCGATTCCACGAAGTCGTCTCCGCTCGGCTGGACCGTGATCGGCGCGGCGGGCAGCGGAAAAACCCATTGGCTTTCGATCTGCCGCCGGGAGGCCCTGGCTCGAAAATGTCAATTCGTGCTCGTCGACATGACCGATGTGAGCGACTTTTGGGAGACGGTGCTGCAAGGATATCTCAACTATTTGCGCGTCGCCGATGCCACGGGCCGCTGCCAGCAAAATATCCTTCTCGAGCGTTTCCTCGACACTTTGAAAATCCGACGGGGCACGCAATGGGCTCTCCAGGGGCTCCGCGGATGCAAGCCCGCGCAGCTCGTGAAGAATATTGCGATAGTCGTGAAACATGTCGGGATCGTACACCGCGTCGAAGCCGTGCCGCACCTGGATGTCATTCGAGCGCTCATCGCGATCAATTCCAGCCATGCCGACATCGAGGCCGCGGGATTTTCCTGGTTGCAGGGCAACCCCGTCGACGAAGCTTGCCGCTCCACGCTCGGATTTGCGAAAGGACAAGAAAAACCGCTCTCGATCGTGCGGGCCCTTTCGTGGCTGATGAGCCTTTGCGGGCCGACGGTGCTGGCGTTTGATCAGCTCGACCCGATCATCGCGGTGCTCAGCGCACAGCAGCAATGCCAAGGCGATGAAAACTCGCCCGAACTGCTCAAAGCGCGCGCCATCTTGGCGAGCATCTCGGCGGGGCTTGGCGCGCTGCGTGATAAGACGTCGTACACATTTGCGATTGTTTCCTGTTTGGAAGCGTCTTGGATCGAGCTTACGCAAACTCTGCAAAGCAACGTCGATCGCTTCGAAGCGCCGCGCACGCTGACAGCGATTTCATCGACCGACGTGGCCAAGGAGATCATCGCGCCGCGCGTTCTTGCAGGGCATCAGACGGCCGAGTTCGCGCCCTGGAACCGCTGTGGCCCTTCGACGACGCCGACTTCGCGCGGATGCAACATGCCACGCCGCGCGAGATATTGAAAATGTGCGACGCCCGCCGCAAGGGATGTTTGACCCAAAAGAAATGGCCGCTCGATGGCCGGGGCCCGGAACTGAACCCCGCCGGATATCTGGAGAGCCTGGATCGAAAGTTTGCCGAGAATTTCGCGAAAGCCGATATTCGCGTTCTCTTGGAGCAGTCGATGGAAGAGGAGCGGCTGCAACCGCTGCTCGTGACTGCCTGCCGCGCGCTGTTGCACGAAGTCTCGCTTCCGAGCGAACTCGACGCGTTGATCGATGAATTTCCCGGCGGACGCACCGCTCCGCCGCTCCATGCGCACATCCGGCTCATCGATCATTCGCGGAACGATCGCGAGGAGCATTTTTGCCTCCGCGCCATCGAACGTGAAAACGCCAACGCGTTTCAGTATCGGATCAAAGGCGTGATGACGGCCTCTGGCATTCAGGGGGGCCTCGCGTTTCGTCGGGCCATGTGCCTGCGGAGTCGGAAGACGCCGGGCGGCCCGCTTACAGAGCAACTCGTGAAAGAATTCTCTAGCCGTGGCGGCTTGTGGCACGCTGCCGACGAGAACGAGTTGAGAACGCTTTTCGCGCTGCACGCCGTATATACCGAGGCGTCGCCGGCGCTCGATGATTGGTTGAAAGCGCGGCGGCATGCGTCTTCGTTGCCGCTCTTTAAGCAACTGACGCCCAAGCTATGCGGAGGTAGCTCGCCGGAACAAATCGCGAATGGCTCGATCGATCCGCCGCGAGAACAACCGGTCAATTCGGGACCCATGAAGCCGGTCGAAAACCCGAACGTGGAGAAGCCACTTGAAGGATCGGCGCCGCCCGCCGTGGCGTCCTGCCCGAAGCCATCCGCGATCCCGATCGGCTTCACGACCACGCTTGGAACGTCGACGCCCCTGATGATGCCGGTCGAGTTCTTGGAAAAACATTCGGTCGTTCTCGCCGGGGCCGGCTCCGGTAAGACGGTGCTGCTTAAACGCATCATCGAGGAATGCGCGATCCTAGGCATCCCCACCATTGCCATCGACGGCGCCAACGATCTCGCGGCGCTCGGCGATCGTTGGCCGCGGCCGCCCGAGGCTTGGAACGATGGCGACGCTCGAAAAGCGGAGCTTTATCATCGCCGCGGCGAGGTCCTTGTGTGGACGCCCAACAGTTCGCGCGGCAATCCGCTGCAGTTCGATGCCCTGCCCGATCTGACCGCCTTTCGCGATGATCCCGACGACCTGCAAGCCGCGATCGAAGCAACGCGAGAATTGCTGCTGCCGATCGTTGCCCCGGGCCGCGGCGCGGTGGTGGGACGGAAGGCGGGCCTCTTCGAGCGCTGCGCTGCGTTTCATCGCAACCCATGCCTACGGCTCGTCCCTCACCACCTTGATCGAGATTCTCGACGATCTGCCCGCCGAAGCCGGCAGCGGCATTCAAAATCAAACGCGCTATGCCAAGGAAATGGCCGACGACCTGCAATCGCAACGCGCCAAGGACCCAAATTTCGATCGGGCCGGGGCGTCGTTCGATCCGGCGGTGCTCTTTGGCGATGCCCGCAAGTCGGGCGATCGGACGCGAATCTCGGTCATCAATTTCGTCGGAATGCCGTCGCTCGAATCGCAGCAGATGTTTCTCAATCGGCTCGCGATGACGCTGTTTGCTTGGATCAAAAAGAATCCGCGACCGGAAGGTCGCTCGCTTCGCGGGCTCTTGGTCATCGACGAAGCGAAGGATTTCGTGCCGTCGGTCCGCTCGTCGCCGTGCCGCGCGAGCCTCGAAAGGCTGGCGGCGCAGGCTCGAAAGTACCACCTGGGTCTTGTCTTCGCCACGCAAAACCCGAAGGAAATCGCCAACACGATCATCGGCAACTGTTCGACGCATTACTACGGCAAGAACAGCTCGCCGGCCGGTCAAGACGTGATCCGCCAGCAGATCAAGAATCGTGGCGGCGACGCGGCCGATATCGGTTCACTTCCCCAGGGGGTGTTTTATTTCCACAATGCCGACATGGGGCTCAAAAAACCGATCAAGCTGAAAACCGCGTTGTGTCTGTCGCGCCATGTCACGCTCGAGCCCGAGGAAGTGATCGAGCGGGCCGAAGCATCGCGCGGGCGCTCGACGCGAACACTCCGGCCAAGCCGACGGGTACCGCCGGGTCGCCGGTCGCCGTCCGATGAGCAGCGAGCTCGCTTTTTCCAATGTTCCGGTCAGCTTTCGAGGTCGATCGGAGTCGCGCCCGGGGGTGGGGTTCCTCCGCCTTGCCGGATGTAGGCGGCTCGCTGGCGGGCATACTCCGCTTGTGAGAGATCCGGTTTTGCCGCGGCCGGCGCCGGGCGCGCTCCCGGCCCGGCCGCTCCCCCCCAGTTCGCTTCGCGAAACAGTTTCGCCAGGTAGGACCGGCACCATCCGCAGCCCGTGCCGGCGCCGAAGCAATCGCTGAGTTGACCCACGCGCAGCGGTCGCTCGACGCGAAGGTAGTTGATCACCTTGCGCTTCGTTACATGAAAACAGAGGCAAAGCTCGTCGTCGAGTTCCATGCGAGCTCACTTGCGACCAACGCTTGCCAACCACGACTCGCCCGAACGCGCTCCCCGGCAATCGTTCACCGACCCGGTGGGCGATTGTTCTTGCCCGGAATCCGGTACAGCTTTCGCGCCTGAAAGAAATCCTTCTTCTCCGGGTTCACCCGCATCGCGCCGTCGCCCAGATCATCGCGAGCCGCGGCAACCAGCTTGAGCAATTGCTCGACTGTGTCGGCGTGCTCGAGCGCCACATCGGCCGTTTCGCCCGGATCGTTCACCAGATCATACAGCGCCAGGGGCGACGTGGCCCATTCGTGTTTGCCGGGTAGCCCATCGGCGCCCGGTTCGACGAGCGCGTAGCGGGTGTGCGGCAGCACCAGTTTCCAGGGGCCGGAGCGCACCGCTTCCAAACTCCAGGCATTGTAATAATAAAACGCGTCGTGGGGGCTTCTCGCTCCTTGTTCGCCGGCCATGATCGGCCAGATATCCTTGCCATCGATCGGCTTGGCCGGCGCCGGGGCCTTGGCCAGCTTCACTAGCGTGGGCAACAGGTCCATCGCCGTGGTCAGTTCGAGCGACACGCGTCCGGCGGCCACATGGCCCGGCCAACGCATGATGCAGGGCACTCGGAATCCACCTTCGTAGCTCGTGGTTTTGCCTTCGCGCAGCGGCTTGGCCGAGCCGCCATGCGCGCCGTAGCTGAGCCAGGGGCCGTTGTCGGAGAAGAAGATCACGAGCGTGTCGTCGTCGAGCGCCAGCCGCTTGAGCGTATCGAGCACCTCGCCCACCGACCAATCGAGCTCCATGCATGAGTCGCCATAGATTCCGCGTTTCGAGCGGCCGCGAAATTGTTCGGACACACCGAGCGGCACATGCGGACTGTGATGGGCCAGATACAAGAAGAACGGCCGATCGCGATGGCGCTCGATGAATCGCACCGCGCGCTCGGTATAGCGGCGCACAAGCTGCGATTGGTCGGGATTGTATTCCACGACCCGATCTTGCTCCATCAGCGGCAGATCGGGAAAGAATATCTTCTTGGTCGGATGCCGCGGCCACTGATCGTTGGAATAAGGAATGCCGAAATACTCATCGAAGCCATGCCGCACCGGCAGAAATTGCGGCCGATCGCCCAAGTGCCATTTGCCCACCATGCCGGTCGCGTAGCCGGCCCGTTTGAGCAGTTCGGGCAAGGTATCCTCGGCCGAACCGAGGCCGATGGCCGAATCGGCTTCGAGCACCACCGGCAGCCCGACTCGCTGCGGATAGCAGCCGGTCATGAGCGCCGCCCGCGAAGGCGAACAGACCGACGACGCGACATGAAACTCTTGAAATCGCGTGCCCTGGGCGGCCATGCGGTCGAGATTGGGCGTCGTGAAGCCTTCGGCGCCGTAGCAGCCGATATCGGCATAACCCTGATCGTCGCTCAGAATAATAACGATGTTCGGCGCTCGCTCGGCGGCCGGCGCCAGCGAACCACCGGCCAACAGCGCCGCGGCGAGCGACACAAGGGCGACCAGCGGGCCGATCACGGGCCCGCGGGCAGAGCGGCGAATGAGCATGGACCGGGGACTCCAAACCTGAGGCGGGAAATCGCGACCGCGGCGCGCGAGAACATCGTAAACATGGAACGGCGCCGCTCGGCAAAGCGAGCATGCGCTCGCGGCTGTTCATTCTGCTTGCGTGGCCCCGACCCGTCAAACGCGAAGCCACTGACCCAGGGGCCGTCGCGCGGGGAAAAAATAAAAGTCGGCTCGCGAAGTACAAAGATGAATCGAAATTCGATATATTCCAAGTGCGCCGCCGGTCCGAGCGTTCGACCTCGTCGGCGATTCAAAAAGCCTTTCTTCCATTCGCGACTTCCGGACCGGCTCCAGCGTTTTGCCTTATTTCCGGCCGGCGGACTATCGGGTCTGGATTCGATTCCGAATTCGGCGACGGTCCGGACGGCGCCACTTCGAATCGCCCCATGCATTTCCATCGCGGAAGGTGGCTCGCATGTTCAAGTCGCCGCGGAACCGAATGAGTCAATTCAGCCTCCGGGCGCTGTTTTGCGCGGTGACTGGATGCGCCGTTGCATTGACGCTGGTGCGCGTGCCCTTGCCGACCGATGTCAAAGACCCCAGTGAATTTCGCCTTCGCTGTGTTTCTGGGATGTCGCAGCAGGACATTCGGGATTATCAGCGCCGCGTGGATGCGATGCGTGAACCCGGCTACGCCTACCACGATTACCGCTGGAATCCGATTAAGCACGGGCTGGCGGTGCTCTACGACGAAAACGGCGTCAAAATTCGCGAGCGACATTGGGCCCACGGGCAACTGGAAGGCTTGGAGACGAAATGGGATTCACAAGGCCGCGTCGAAAGGCAAACAACCTACCACGATGGCAAACGCCACGGATGGGCAATCGAAAACTCCGGTACACTGAGGATGTTCTGGGACAACGATGTGCTTGTGCGCGAGGAATCATACTGCCCGTATGCGACGTATGTCACGAAATACGACTCGGACGGATATCAGGTTAGAACCGAGTGGTCTCGCGAGGGCACGAAATTCGAAGCGATCCGTTTTGACGCACAACACAGGCGATGTGGCATGTCCCGAACATTTCATCAAAATGGCGAGATTTGCTCCGAGCAGAATGTGGCGCGATGATCGTGCGCACGGCGCGTGGACGTGGTTCGATGAAACCGGCGCCGTGACGCGTCGGGTTGAATTCGTCGACGGAGTGCCCCTCGGGGACGGGTAGGCGCCGCGTCTGAAGCACGCCAAGAATGGCAAGTTCGTCATCGCGCCGCTGGAGGAGTCGAATGTCAACGAGCCGTGAAGCCCGCTCGGGTATCGCGACGATTGCGTTGTTACTCCCCTTCGCAATATCGCCGCGCATCGGCTGTATCGATTTGTCCGCCGAGACATCCGCGTCGAATCAAACATTTCTTCAGCGACAAATCGACGACGTCAAGCAGGGAACATCGAATGCGATCAGTTTCTACGATATCGAAGACACCGACACTTCATTGGCGCAAATCAAGGGGCAAGCGGGTATCGTCAGGCTTATCATTGATTCCTGCGATGTCGGCCCTCGCGGAATGGCAATCGCCGCGACGCTTCCCGACCTCCAATGGCTTTCGCTTTTCAATGTTCGTGTTCAAAACTCCGACTTTACTTCCCTTGCCGCGTGCCCGCGGCTCGAACGGATTGATATCAAGTGCAATGAGCCATGGGACGTGCTTTCATTACTCAATAATGTGCCGCAGGTGCGCGATTTATCGCTCGGCCCTCGATTCGACAAGTCCAGGTAGCCATGGGAACGGACCGTGCTTGCCGACCTGCGACAGGCAAAGCAACTCCGTCGGTTAAAATTAGTCGGGTTTGCCAATCTCGAAAGTATCGAAAGTCTCCGCGAAAGCCTCTCGGACTGCGAGGTAATCACGGCCAAGGACTGGCGTTAAGGCTTGGAGCCTTTCCGACAACTCCGCTCTCTCCCTCTTGGAGAGGGTAGGGTGAGGGCTCGCCGAAATACTCGGATGGGCTCTTAACAGCCGATCGAACACGGCCTTCTTTTCGCTAACGTGCGACGGTAGTAAGTTCAAGTTTCGCGTTTTTTGCTAGCACTCGAATCGCCGATTTCTCGTGGGTTTTGCACAGTTTGACGGCCGAACTGCCAATTTTTGCATGTTACCGAGAGGCCGAAGGTTGCCGGAAACGCGCCGAAATCGGAGAAACCACGACGAATCGGGCTATCGGAACTTTTGAAAACCGCGAAAGTCGAAGTAAGATGGTTCGTGCGAGTTGAATCCCTGGTGTTTTCCCGATGCTCGGTCGCGAAACATCGGACATTCATCGAATCTCCATTTCTCGACGAGCCCTCCCGCATGCGCCTTTGTCTTCCGCGTCACGAGTCCACCACCGGCGCCGAGGCACCGAGTTGCGCTCCGTTCCATTCCAAATTCGGCGCTCGAGCGAGCATCTTCGCCACGATTGTCGGTTTGTTGGCCGCGCTGGGCTGGAGCGATCGCGGCCGAGCGGCCGAAGCGAGGCCGAAGCGATATCTGCCGCCCGAGTCCTACGCGGCACTCTATGCCGATATCTTGAAAGCGCATTTGCCCGGCAAGTCGACCAAGCCGCAAGACGCGCTCGCGCTGGGCGATGTAGCGGCGCTCTTAATGCGCCCGGCGATTCGCAGCCCCGCCGAACTCAAGAAAGCGATCAATCCGAGTTCGGCGCACAGACGCTCGGCAAGCAGGCGCTCGCGTTTCTGCATCAGGCTCTCGCCGAGAAGGATTTCAGTCTTCGCGATTTTCATGTGCTCGTCGCATTCGGCCGACTCGTCAAGCATCTCGATCAACAAAAGCTCCTTGCGCCGGCCGACACGGAGCGCATCCAAGCACTCGCCGCCGAGCAAGCCAAAACCCTCATCGCTTCGAACGACGACTCCGACAACAATATCCGCCTCGCGCAAATGCTCGGCTCGGCCTATTTGAAGTCGTTTGTCGTCGACGCCGCGCGTTGCGCCGCGCTCGAACAGCGGCTCGAGCGCTACTGGGCATCGATCGCGCGAACCGGCGACCTCGACGAAGACGCGCAAAACTACGACAGTCTCGGCGCCGTGTTCATGGTCGAATTGGCTCAAGAACTCGGCCACGAAGACGATCTCCGCTCGCGGCCCGGCTTTCGTCGCCTGTTCACGAGATTTCGCGACACGATCTCGCCGACCGGACTCGTGCCGGAATATGGCGACTCTTACTTTAGCGACGCGGCGCTATATCTCGATCGCGTGTTTCTCTTGGAATACGCCGCGTCGCTCTATCGCGACGCCACATTTCGCTGGGCCGCCGCGCTGCTTTATCGCCGTCCGCTATCCGCTCCGCCGCCGCCCGATCTTTGGTGTCGCGGGCTGGGGCTCATCAGTCTGCCGCTTCTCGAAGCGCCGCCGACGCCGCCCCAGGGCGATCCGTCGACCGTGACCTATCGAGCCCGGCCGGGCGATTCGGCGGATCATGTCGATAAGCTCATCCTGCGGACTGGCCGCTCGCCGGACGACGCCATGGTTCTCTTCGACCTTTATGCTTCCGGCTCGCACTCGCACCCGGAAAAGGGGCCGTCGCTCGCTTATTACGAAGTGGGCGGAGCGCCGCTGTTTCACAACCTCGGCCGCCAGCGGACACGGAGCGCGATCACCGGCAACCTGCCGTGGGCGCTTCCGCCCGGCGAGCGATTTCCCGGCTGCTGGAACCGGCCCGGCGAGTGGCACACGATGACGATCCCCGTCGAGCGGCTTGCGACCGATGGCGAGCAATATCGCTTGGCGCCCGGCTGGTCGCTACGAAATTTCAACGAATTGAACCGCGGCTGTGAATCGCTTTGGTTCGATAATCTGCGGCTCGTCGGTCCCGGCGGCTCGCGGATTGTCGACGGATTCGAGAGCGTTCTGGGCTGGGACCCGCGGATTGCGCGATTGACGAAAATCGATATTAGCTCGCGCTCGACCGAAGGCGCCGGCTCGACCGAAATCGCATGGCGCCCGCTGCCAAGCTCCGAATTCAAGAAGACATTTGCCCAGCCGCTAGCGGCGCCTTTCTCGCGCAACCAATTCACGGGCTTGAAGCTCGACATGCAATACTCGGGCGCCCGGCCCTATGCGCACATTCGCGGCTTGGGCCAACAGGTCGACTTGGGCGATCAGCTTCTGGAGTCGCGTCTGTCGGGGGCGCATGTGGAACAGCGGGGCCGCGACGCGTTTGGCCGCATCGACCACGAACATTACATCACGCCCGACAGCAAGCTCTCGCGCCGCATCGTGCTCACGGCCGAGGGGTGGCTCGTGATTCACGATATCCTCACGCCCGGCGCGGCGATGCGCGACTTTCGGGCCGGCCAACTCTGGCAGTTGTACACCCTCGCGGGCCAAGGTGGCGATTGGTTCGCGAGCGACGACGACGGCGCGTATCCGTGTTCCGAAGGCGCGTGGCCCGCGCGGCGGATGCTCGTCCGATTCGCGACCGACGCCGCGACAACCGCTGGCGTGGAAACCATCGATCAGCCTTACCACTGCCCCAATCCCAAAGGCCGGCCGGCCGAGCGATTTTTCACGACCTTTTCGCGGCGAGGCTTGACACCGGGCCGAGCGGAGCGATTCTCCTTGGCGGTGGCGCCGCTCGTGGCTGGAAGGGCAGCGCCGGCCGACGTGGCCGGACAAATTCACTTCGACTTTCGGGCCGATGGCGTGTCGGCGCGGTTGCCACGCGATGCGACGAGCGATGCGGCGCCTGGGGAAACGGTCACGAAGACCGAACCCGGAGTCACTGCTAAAGCAGTGCAAGGCGACATCGTGGTCGAGATTCGTGGCGACGCCTGGAGCGTGCGACGGGAATAAATCGCGACGTCGGCCGGCGGATATCCAAGGCGCCGAAGACCAGGGAACGCCAGCCCGAGAAGCATCAAAACTCCACGGCTATTGTTTTGCCTTTCCGACGGTGTGCCGCAGAACAAACTCGACGATCGGCGCCGGATCCTTGAGGCTGTGCGGATGATGGTCGCCGCCGGGCTTGGCGATCACCGTGATATCGCCGCCCAGCGCTTTGTAACGCTCCTCGACGACGCGAGTGTTTTTGTCGATCGGCACCACGCGGTCGGCATCGCCGCAAACGCTGAGGATCGGAATCCTCGCTTTCGCCAGCGGTTCCAGGTTGTCGACGGGATTCAATTTGTAATCGAGCGCCTGCTCGTCGGTGAGTCCGTACGCCGCGAGAAGTTGTTTCCATTCGGCCGAGGGAGGATCCGACTTTCTACCTGGCCAGCTCTTGAAATCGCACACCGGCGCGTCGACGTAGATCGCCGCGACCTTCTCCGGGTTGCGCACCGCCCAATTGAACGCGAACAGTCCGCCGCGGCTGAAGCCTTCCAGCACCGTCTTATTCGAAAGGCCGAATTCCTTTGTCAAATGCGCGTAAAACTTGTCCATGTGATCCAGGGCGACGGGAGCACCGTACATGTTCTGGACATTCATATAGGCGACGTGAAATCCCTTGCCCAAGAGCGCGATGTCGGCCTGTGGCTCGTGTCCGAAAAACTCCGTCCGCCAAATCCACGGTTTGCCCGGCGCCGCCGTCGTCGGTTGAACCAACAGACATTGCCGCCCGTCGACTTGGAAGTCGAGTTGCTCGTATCCATTCCACTGGGCCGCGAAAAGATTGGTTCCGAGCGCGCTCAGCAAGCAGATCACTGCCCCTGGAATCGCTGATTTCATGTTCGCTGATTTCATGGCCGCTGATTTCATGTTCGCGTTGCTCATGGAGTTTGCCCGTCGAGAGAATGATGAGACGACACGAGAAAATGCCCCGCTTTCGTTCCGACCGGCTTTCTGGCTATCTTTGGCGGGCTGTTGCAAAGACGCGGCGGGCGGGCCCTTCCAATGATAACCCGACGACTTAAGTTCGACTTTCGCGGTTTTCAAAAGTTCCGATAGCCCGATTCGTCGTGGTTTCTCCGATTTCGGCGCGTTTCCGGCAACCTTCGGCCTCTCGGTAACATGCAAAAATTGGCAGTTCGGCCGTCAAACTGTGCAAAACCCACGAGAAATCGGCGATTCGAGTGCTAGCAAAAAACGCGAAACTTGAATTAAGGAACGGACTAAAAATAAACAACTTCCTGACTTGTTCGCCCCTCGCCCTACCTTCTCCCAAGGGGAGAGGGGTGGAGTAGGCTCTTGCCGGCGCCGGTTTTATTCGCCCAGGCGCCATCGGGCGCGAAACACTCGCTGCATCGACCACAACATGCCGGCGATCAGCAATGCGTAAAACGCGGCGAAGGCCAACACGGTCTTCCAAGCGATCGTGCCCGAGGCCTCCGGCGTGCCCAGATTGATCGGCAGGGCAAACGCGGTGGCGAAGGGGCTGACGAACGAGAGCATCGGCCCCAGGCGGCTTAGCGGCGTGCCGACGAAGAAGTTGGCGGCGAAGCTCTCGATCGCCAGCGGCGCGGCGAAGAGCGCCGTGACCACGAGATACGAGGTCATCAGCGCCACCGAAGTGCGCCGCGCCCAGAGCGAACAGCAAAGCGCGACCGTGGCGGTCGTCAGGCATGTGACCGCCACGACGAATAGATATCCGAGCACCGAGAGCGGATTGCTCCAGTAGTAGCTCACCATGAGACAGGCGAGCGCTAGCGGCCAAAGCAGAAAAAAAGTGAGCACGCTCGAAATTCGCAGGCCCGAGATCAGCTTGGCCCACAGAATCTGGCCGGGCGAGAGCATGGTGGTGAGCAAGAGGTCGAGCGTTTCGCGCTCGCGTTCGCCGGTGACGCTGCCGGCCGAGAATACCGGGCCCACGAGCACATTGAAAAGAATCACATAGCAGATGTAATAGGGCGCGAGCTCGGGCTTGACAAAGAGACACACCCCCATGAGCGGCACCGCGAGGAAAATGCTCACTTGAATCACGATGCGGAGCATGAGCGTGCCGTGGGCGAAGATTTCGCTCCGCATTTCCTTGTCGTACACCGGATTTTGCCCATCGTCGAGCAGGTCCTTGCGCTTCGACGGCGCGAACAAGCGGTCGGGAAACTGATCGGGCTTGATCACCAGCCCCACGACCGACTTGGCTTCGTGCTCCAGGTCGACCACTTCGCGTCCCTCGCTGCCCACGTCGGGCGGATGCAGCAGCCGCCGGGCCGTGCGATAAAACAACGTCGCCACGATCGCCGCGCTTCCGATCGGCATCGCCACCAGCGCCAAGAGCAGCCGGAGCGAGCCGAAGTCCTCGAGCGATCCCCACAACCAGATCGCCGTGGCCGCCAGGGGCAAGATCAAGAGATAGGAAACGAGGAGCGCCGCCACGGTGCGCTGGAAGTAGCTGCTGGCGGCGAGGCTGATCATGCCGAACGTGAGCACGCTGAGAATCAGGCACAGATACGCGACCGCGACTTCATAGATCGACACCCCGCCCAGCGGCAGACACAACACGATGATCGGCGCCGACGCCACGATCAGCAGCGCCAGATGCGTCATCGAGGCCAGCAGTTTGCCGAGCACGATCGCGCTCGGCCGCAGCGGACTGGCGAGCAGCGCTTCGTAGCAATTGCGCTCCTTCTCGCCGGTGATCGCCCCGGCCGCGAAGCTGGGCGCCATGAGCGAGGCGAGCACATATTGCCCCAGGAAAAACAGATTGACCAGATGGCGAGCCGCGGCGGGATTGGTCGTGAGGTCGAGCTCTTGCTCGCGCGGCCACGCGGCGAACACCACGAGCCCCAAGAGCCCGATGTAAAAGAACATCAGCACGAAGGCCCGCGGCATGCGCAAATTGGCCAACAGCTCGCGCTGCAACACCGGGTTTTCGAGGACATACATAATCGACCGAGCACGCGTGTAGAAGGCAAGAATTGTTCACGAACCGGGGAAAACGCTCATCGGAATCGAGGTCACGAGGAAGCCGAACGATGCCGCTCGATGAGACTCGCGAGTCCGCCATCAGCCAAGGCGGCCTCGAACTCGGCCACATCATGATAGCGGACATGGCTCAAGAATTTGATGACCCAATTGTGCTCCAGCGGACTGATCGAGACCACGCAGCGGCCGTGGCGATAGGCTTCCCACATTTCGATCGCCGTGCCCATCGACGCCTCGGGCACGAAGGCCACGAGCACATCCACCTCGCCGCATAGCCGGTTGTGGCCGAAAAACACTTCGCGCCCCCGCGATTCGTCGTAGGCGAGCGAACCGGAGTGCAGCGCCAGCGGGTCGTGGATCTCGGCCTGGGGAAACCGCTCGGCGAGCAATCGGATCAGCCGCGGGCGATAGTCTTGATCGTGTAGCGAAGCCGCGCGAAGCGAGCCCTGCATGATACCGGCGAGAAAAAATCGCATGACTTGGAAGCGGCTCCGCGGAAAGGTCTCGTCGCGAGAAACGGTTTTGCCAACCAGACCCTCGCTCGAGGCCAACTATTCATAGAGCGAGTACAGAATCACGTTTAGGCCGATTCGGGCGGCGTCGGCCCGCGTGTAGCCCTCGCACTCGAGCGAATCGTGCGACTCGAGCGCACAGCTCAGATCGAAGGGCGAGAAGATCACCGCCAGGCGGTTGCCGAGCGTGAGTCCCTCGAGCAGCGGTTCGCCCTCGCGCACCGCCGAGCGCATCGGTCCGCCGGGACCCGCTTGCGTCGGCTGCCGGCGGGAGACGACGGAAAGATCGGCGCCGCCGAAGCGCGTGCCGAAGAGCGGATGGTTCGCCGCGATGCGCGCGAGCGGCTGGTCGGGATAGATCGCTTTCATTTCCCGGCGAAACGCCTCGCTGAACTCCTTGCTGGAGCAAATCGAGTCGGCCAGCAGCACGCCGCCCCGTTCGAGAAACAGCTTGAGTTGCTTGCGCTCGTGGGGAGTGAAGCGGAAATTGTTGCGGCCGTGCATGAACACCAAGTGGTAGTTGAAGAGTTGCGGATCGGTGAGGTTCAGGTCTCGCGGCTCGGCGCTGACGCGAATCTTGAGCTTCTCGCCCGCCGTGCGCAAGAGAGTCGTGAGCGCTCTCCGGCGCGGCGTTGCAACCGCCGGGATGCTGGATATTGGCGACATACATTTTGCCGCGCTCGAAGCGATCCTCGGCCACGACCGTGGGGGTCTTGAACTGGTCGTATTTGTACTTGAGCTCGCGATTCGTGGCATAGGCGAGCACATTCACGCCGATGCTGTTCGCGGCGTCGATATCGGCCTTGATCTCGGGCGGCGCCTTCAGATCGCGGCCCGGCTTGGAAAGTTCCCATTGGCACGAAAGATCGCCCTCGGCATAGACGACGCTCGTGCGGCAGCCGACATCGATACCCCAGAGCTTGCGCAGATGATCGGGATCGACCGGCTCTTCCGCGTGCCACACCGGATGCTCCATCGGCAGCAGCCGCAGGGCGAATTCGGGCTCGGGAAACACATCGGCCATCAGGCGGCGAAATCCGGCGTCGAACTCGCCGCCGCCGCAACAGGCTTCGGCGAAAATAAAACCGCCCCGATCGACATAATCTCGCAGGTTGCGCTTTTCCTCGGGCGTAAAGAGCGGCGCCTCGCGACCGCTGATGAATAGCACGGGAGCTTGCAACAGATCGTCGACATCGGCCTTGGCCGGGTCGATCACTTGCCAACTCAGGTCGCGTTTCCAGCGCTGCTCGACATAGGCGGTGAGATTTCCCATGTCGCCGCGGTGATGGTTCCAGTCGTTGTCGGGGCCATGCATCAATTTGGCGATCAAAAGCGGCCGCCGGCCCTTGGCCAGAAACAAGAGCGCCAAGCTGGTGCCAATATCGGGATTGTCTTCCGACAAGCCGACGCCCTTCCAATAGCCGCTCTGGTCGTCTTGGTCGCGAACCAGCTTTTCGGCGCCGGCGCGATACCAATCGTGCTTGCCGATGAATCGTCGGCCGGTCATGCGCCCGACGCGTTCGACGCCATAGAGGTAGTAAAAGACCCAGGTTTGCGGCGCTCTGCGGCCCGCGCTGGGGTTGGCCTCGACCGTGAAATGCTCGGCGAGCCACTCGAGTCCGCGTTCGATCGCCGGATTTTTGCGCTGCTCGCCGCAGCAGAACATGCGGCCATTCTTCACTTCGGCGTCGCCCAAATTGAGCTGGCCCGAGGTGATGACCATGGCCGTGATGCCGGCGCAGGTCATGCTGCCGGAGTCGGGCTGGCCGCGAAAATAACTCCAGGAACCATTTTCGTTTTGGCAAGCGCGCCAGTACTCATGGGCCAGTTTCCAAGTGCGGGGGTTCACTTCGACGCCGACGCGTTCGGCCTCGTAGAGGGCCAAAAGCGCGAACTGACTATTCGAATTGTCGCCGCCGCCGTGGGCCGGGTAGCTCCAGGCCCCCGCCCGATCGCCTTCGGTGATCTGCTTGCTTTCGAGCCACTTGGCGTTGCGGGCGATGAGCAGCAGGTCTTTTTTGGGCTCGGCGGCGCAAAAGACCATTGTTTGCAGCGACACGGAATAGGTCATTCCGTGGTCTTTGTCGGGCTTGAGCTCCGAGGAGCGAAGATATTTGAGCGCGTCTTGAATCACCGGATGCCGAGTTTCGAGGCCGGCATTGAGCAGGGCGAGGGTGCAAAGCGAGGTGACGGCGCCGGTGTAAGGCACTTGGTCTTTCCACGTGCCCTTCGGGTCGCGGCTGCGAATCAGGTAGTCGCGGCCGCGTTCGATGGCCAGTCGGACCTTTTCGGCCGTAATTTCCTCGGCCCGCGCTCGTGGCGCGATCGGCGCCATCGCCACGACCGCTACGAGAGCCGCGCAAAGCGTCAGGCGGCGTCGTGCATTCATATGCCGGTCCCTATTTCCTTGGCTGCAAGAGGTCCTCAAATATCTTAGGTTTCAGGGGTTGCGCGAGCAACGCCCCGGAAAGCGGCGATTGCCCGCCGTGTCGCCCGACTTGTAGAATGCGAGAGTCGGCCGGCGGTCCTTGGGAGCCCCCCGGGTTCCCCGGGCGTTCTATTAAAAATCCTCGCCCTTCGAGCAAGCAAAGGAAATCGCGTTGGCGACCAAGCCCCGAAGTCTCGGCGATGTTTTGCAAGAATTTAGCCAGCATCGCCAAGTGATGCAGGAAGAATTGCAAAAAATCATCGTCGGACAAAACGACGTGATCGAACAGATATTCGCCGCGATTTTCACGCGTGGCCATTGCCTGCTGGTGGGCGTGCCTGGCTTGGCCAAGACGCTCATGGTGAGCACGCTCGCGCACATTCTCGACATCAATTTCAAGCGCATTCAGTTCACGCCCGACCTGATGCCCTCGGACATCACCGGCACCAATGTGCTCGACGAAGACGAAAACGGCCGGCGGCAGTTCCGCTTTGTCGAAGGCCCGATCTTCACGAATATTCTGCTGGCCGATGAAATTAACCGCACTCCGCCCAAGACCCAAGCAGCGCTCTTGCAGGCGATGCAAGAGCGCGAAGTCACGGTCGGCCAGACCACGTATCCGCTGCCCGAGCCGTTTTTCGTGATCGCCACGCAGAACCCGATCGAGCAAGAAGGCACCTATCCGTTGCCGGAAGCCCAGCTCGACCGGTTTATGTTCAATGTGAAAGTCGATTATCCGAGCGCCGCCGAGGAAGAACAGATTCTCGCCTCGACCACGCGCAACGAAAAACCCGAGGTCCGCAAGATTCTCTCGGGCCGGGCGATCATCAACCTGCAAGCGCTCGTGGGCAAAGTGGCCGTAAGCGAATATATCATTAAATACGTGGCGCGGCTGGTTCGCGCCACGCGACCGAAAGACGCCGACGCTCCGGTGTTCGTGCGCGAGCTGGTCGACTGGGGCGCTGGTCCGCGGGCCGGACAATTTTTGATTCATGGCGGGAAGGCGCTCGCGGCGATGGAGGGCCGGTTTTCGGTGTCGATCGACGATATCCGCCGCGTGGCGATTCCGGTGCTGCGGCATCGCGTGAGCACGAATTTCCAGGCCCAAGCCGAGGGCCTCACGACCGAGGACGTGATCGCGCGACTGCTCAAAGACCTGCCGACGCCGGAAATCCCGAAATTCGCGGGCTGAGCGGCGAGCGGTTGAGCGGACGGGCGATTTAGCGGACGGGCGGTTTAGCCGGTTTTCGCGGAGCGAAGACGATCGGGGTTAGGACCGAAAGACATGCAACGCAATATCGAAAACCTGAACATCGTCGCGTTTCGCGGCTTGCGCAATCTGGAGCTCAACGACCTGGGCGGGGTGAATCTGTTCGTCGGCCCGAATAATTCCGGCAAGACGAGCGTGCTGGAGGCCATCGCCACCTTCAGCCGGCCGCTGGATCCGCAGGAATGGATCAATGCGGTGCGACGGCGGGAAATCACGTCGACATGGGAAACTATCCGCGAGGGAATGTTCTGGATGTTCCCCAGAGATCGTTTTCTGACGGCGGAAAATGTATACGTTATTCCCAGCGGCAAGGATCGTGTAAAAACCATCGTCGGAGAGCGCCGTTCACCGCCGGCGCATTTTGAAGGCGAATCGTGCGTGTCAGGCCAGAGCAGGTCTATTCGACGCCACGCGAGCGCGAGGTGCATGGAGGTCACATACGAAATATTCCGCGTCCCGCGCATGAATTCTAACGTGCCGAGCGACGACGCGGATCAGACTCGCAAGGGCTTCAAGCTCGAACTTGAGTCGCATATTGACGGCGCGGAGCAGCAGCCGAATTTAGAGGTTTTTACTTTTACGGAAGACTCGCCGACGGCAATCTCCGACGCAGGGACGGATTCTGCATTGCCCGTTCACACGATCTCCGCGGTAGCTCATCGCGTCGAACGCGAGCAGATCAGTCTCTTGAGCCAAGTGCTTCAAAACCGCCGGCAAGAGTCCCTGGTGGAGTTGATGCGGGGATTCGACGACGAAATTCGCGGCTTCGAGTTCCTCTCGCCCGACGGGAGAAGTCCGATCGCTTTTGTTACGCGCAGCGCTGGGGGCGCGCTTCCGCTCACGACGTTCGGCGACGGTCTCCGTAGAGCGCTCTCGTTCGGATTGGGCACACTCGCGGCCGAAAATGGCAATCTGCTGATCGACGAAATCGAGTCCTCGATTCATGTCTCGGCGCTGCCTAAGGTCTTTTCCTGGCTCGCGAAAGCTTGCGCAATACAACATTCAGCTCTTCGCCACCACCCACAGCCTCGACGCCGTCGATGCCCTGCTCACGGCTTGCGAGGGAACCGACCTCAACCAATTGGTCGGCTATCATCTCGATTCCACCCCCGAAAAATCGCTTGCCAGGCGTATCGATGGCGATCTGCTGCATCGCTTGCGTTATGAACGCGGTCTGGACGTGAGGTAACCATGCCGAAGTATGGCTATCTGGTCGTCGAGGGCATTCAAGACGCGGCGTTTTTTCAGAAGCTGCTCGAACATCGCGGTTTTGGCATCGTACGAGAAGTGCGGCTTCTAGACAGCTATTGGCATCCGCTTGTGCCCAGGAATTTTCCTCACGACGGCGACTTGCTGCGCCGTGTTCCGGTTCCGAGCTTCATGGCGAGCGACACGTGCGACGTTCAGATCGCAATCCACGTGGCGGGTGGCGAAAAAGCAATCGCCGCGACCGTTGAAGAGTCCTACGCCTCGTTGAGCCCTAATAGCCTGTTCGCGATCGGGGCGATCCTAGACGCCGATGTTACGCATTCACCCGCGACGCGGGCTAAAACAATGGCCGAAACGTTTCGCAAGAAAAAAATCGAATTCGCCGCCGTGCCCGGCGAGATCACCGGAAATGCCCCCGTCACCGGTGTTTTCGTAATGCCCGATAATTCAAGCGGAGGCACGCTCGAAAGACTTCTCATCCTTTGCGCCGAGGCCGAATATCAGGCGGCCCTCGCCGACGCGAGGACTTTCATTGGATCGGTAGAAGATTGGAATCTCTCGCCTGAAGACGGTCGTGACTTTCGCAAGAGCGCCGGACGCGACAAGGCGGCTCGTCGCTTCCATCGCGAGCGTGCTTCGTCCCGGCAAAGCGATCCAAGTTTCTATTCTCGACAACCAGTGGCTTGGCTCCGCGGCATTGAATTTGCCCGAAATTCAAAATGTATTTCGTTTCCTGGAAAAACTATTCTCGCTGCCGACTCCGATGTCTCCCCGCCAATAGCGATGATTCCGGATCGACCCCAAAGATAAGCCCATGTCCACAGTTGAAAAATACCTCAAGCCGCAGGTCGTTCGCCAGATTTCGCGGCTTGATCTGCGGGCCCAGTTCATCGTCAAGGGCTTTTTGCAGGGCCTGCACGCCAGCCCGTTTCATGGCTTTTCCGTCGAGTTCTCCGAACATCGCAAATACACCCAGGGCGACGATCCGCAAGACATCGACTGGCTCGTCTACGCCAAGACCGATAAGTACTACATCAAGAAATTCGAGTCCGAGACCAACATCACCGGCTATCTGGTCATGGACCTCAGCCGTTCGATGGGCTACACCTATCGCCAGGAGCTCACCAAGTTCGAATATGGCGTGAGTCTGGCCGCCGCGCTCTGCTACTTGATGGTGCATCAGCAAGACCCGGTCGGGCTCATCACGTTCGACGAGCGAATTCGGCAAAGCCTCCCGCCGCGGTCCAAGCGCACCCAGGTCGGCAACGTGCTCTCGCTCCTGGCCAACTTGCGGCCCACGGGCTCGACCGATATTGCCCGCAGCCTGACCCAGCTCGCGGCGATGCTGCGGCACAAGTCGCTGGTGATGCTGTTTACCGATCTGTTCGCCGATGTCGACGCCGTGCTGGCGGCGCTCCGCCGGCTGCGGCACGGGGGGCACGACGTGATTTTGTTCCATATTCTCGACGAAGCCGAGGCTCGGTTCCCGTTCGACGGTATGATTGAATTCGAGGAGCCCGAGTCGAACACGCGTCTCGCGATCGACGCCAGCAGCTACCGCGGCGATTATCTCCGCGAAGTGAACGCCTTCTGTGATCGCTATCGCCGCGAGTGCTCGAAGTGCGGCGTCGACTATGTGGGCCTCGACACGAGCATGCAGTTCGATAAAGCGCTGATGGAATATCTCGTCAGCCGGCAATCGCGAGGTTGATGGGTTCGCATGGGTTTCTTGCATCTATCGCTGCTGGCCGGAGCCGGTCTGATCGCCGCGCCGATCATTCTGCATTTGATCATGCGCCAGCAGCCGCGAAGGATCGAATTTCCCGCCTTGCGATTCATTCAAGCTCGCAAGGACTCGAACCGCCGGCGACTAAAGTTTCGCCAGTGGTTGCTGCTGCTGTTGCGCTGCGCGGCGGTGGCGGGGCTCGCGCTGGCGCTGGCCCGGCCGACCATCATGGCGTCGGGCGTGTTGGGCAGTCGCGAAGCGCCGGTGGCGGTGGCGCTGGTGTTCGACACCGCGCCGCGAATGGCCTATCGCCAACACAATCAAACTCGCTTGGACTTGGCCCGCGACACCGGTCTCTGGCTGCTCGAACAACTACCGGTCGAGAGCGACGTGGCCGTGGTCGAGACCGGCGCCGACATGGCGGTGTTTGCCGTGAATGTGGGCGCGGCTCGTGATCGCGTGAAAAAGCTGGCCGTGAGGGCCGACTCGCATCCGCTGGGCGAAAGCCTCGCGAGCGCTGCCCGACTCACGCAAACCAGCGACAAACCGCGCAAGGAGGTCTATCTTTTCACCGACGCCACGCAAGTCTCCTGGACCGGCCCGGCGATGGCCCAAGCCCAGCGGGATATGAAGCAGTTCGAGGGCGTGGCGTTTTATGTGATCGATGTCGGCTCGACCGATCCGCGGGATTTTTCGCTGGGCGATTTGCGCATCGACGCTCAAGTGCTCTCCAAAAATAGCCCGCTGCGCGTCGCCACCGACTTCAGCGCTTTAGGCGCGGGCGGCGAGCGAAACGTGGAACTGTTGCTCGGCGATGGCAAAGCCTTCACTCCGCGAAGCCAACAAACCGTGTCGCTCGCCGACGGCGAATCGACCGCGCTCGAATTCCGCTTGGGCGGGCTCGAGCCCGGCGTGCATCAGGGGCTGCTCAAGATCGCGGGCGAAGATGGACTCGCGGCGGATAATACCCGTTATTTCACGGTCGAAGTCAAGCCGCCCTGGCGCGTGCTGCTGGCGGCGCCGCCCAAGGCAAGCGACTACACGCTCTTTCTCTCCGAGGCGCTCGCGCCCTATCGGCTGCGAGTGCAAAACGAAGCGGCCTTCGAGTGCGAGACCGTGCCGCTCGATGAACTGGCCACGCGGCCGACTCGAGGGCTACGCGGCCGTGTGTCTGGTCGACCCCACTCCGCTGCCGGCCGCCGTTTGGCAACGACTCGCGGCCTATGTCTCCGGCGGCGGCGGCGCGGCGATCTTTCTGGGCCGCAATGCCGGCAACACCGCATTCAATAATCCCGCGGCGCTCGAGCTCTTGCCCGGGCCGCTCTTGCGATTGTGGAACGCCGGCGACCGCGATATTTATCTGTCGCCCGAGAGTCTCGAGCATCCGCTGTTGGCGAAATTTCGTCCGTTGCGGACGAATGTGCCGTGGGATGGATTTCCGGTTTTTCGGCATTGGCAACTGGGGCCGCTCGCGCCCGACGCCGCCGTGATTATTCCCTATTCCAACACACTGCCGGCGCTGGTCGAGCGTCCCGTGGGCGAGGGACGTGTCCTCATGCTCACCACCCCGGTTTCGGACCCGGCCTCGCGGCGCGATTTGTGGAACACGCTGCCGACGGGCGACGAGCCCTGGCCGTTTGTAATGCTCGCCAACGAAATGCTGCGTTATCTGGTCGGTGGTAGTTCGACACAGCTTAATTACTTCGTCGGCGAAACCGCCGTGGCGCCGCTTCCCACCAACGCCAAAACGGCGGTCTGCCTGCTCACCACGCCGTCGGGCGAGACGGTTCGCCAAGCGATCGACGAGCGGCGTCGGGCACTCGTCTACACCGCCACCGACGAGCCCGGCTCCTATCGCGCCAAAGCGGGCGGCGACGCCGGCGTCGATCTGGGATTCAGCGTCAATCTGCCCGCGGCCAGCACATCGCTGGTGCGAGCCAGCGAGGCCGAGATTAAAGCGGTATTCGGCGAGACGCCGTTTCGACTGGCGCAATCGCGATGAAATCGATCGCAGCATGAACACGGCTCGGGTCGGACAAGAGTTGTATCCCTTTCTGATCGTGCTGGTGGCCATGGTGCTGGGCGGCGAGTTGGCCCTGGCCAATCGGTTCTACCGCAATGATTACCGGGTCGAATCGACCAAGACCGCCGAGCGCACGGTCGAGCGCCGCGATCGAATCCACGAAACGCCAAGCGGCCGGAGTGTGAGCCTTCGGGCTCGACAAGCACGCCGTTCGTCTCGAAAAAGAATCAACGATGACCGAGTGGTATCTCAACCCAGTGGGCGGCTATTGGCTTTCGGGCGGCGTGGCCGTCGCGCTGTTGGCGCTGCTCGTGTTCCTGGGAGTGCCCAAGGAGCGGCTCGGCTTGGGGCGGCGCTGGGTGCTGTTTGGGCTCCGTGTCGCGGTGATTCTGCTTTTGCTGCTGGCCATGATGCGGCCGACCCTGATGGCCACGGTCACCAAAAAACAACCGGCCACGCTGCTGGTGCTGGTCGACGATTCACGCAGTATGCAAGTCACCGACACCGTGGGCGGCCGATCGCGCTGGCAAACATTGCAGCGCGCCCTCGGCGAGTCGGCGACCGTGCTCGCCGAATTGGGCGACGACATTCATGTAAAAGGTTATGCGTTTGACGCCGATGTGAAGCCGCTCGAATACAAAGACGGCAAGTTCGCGCTCGACGCCGAGCCGCGCGGCGAACAAACCGCCATCGGCGCCGCGCTCGAAGACGTGCTCCGCCGCGAAGCCGGCCAGCGGCTCGTGGGACTCATCCTGCTCAGCGATGGCGCCCAGCGGGCCTATGCCCCGCGCGACACGCCGCCGCAAACCGCAGTGCGCCGCATGACCGCCCTGGGCTGCCCGCTCCATGCGATCGCCATCGGGCAAGGTCGCGGCGCGGGGCAAGCGCGCGATGTGGCGATCAAGGACCTGATCGTGAATCAAACCGTGTATGTGAAAAACGATCTCACGGTCGAAGGCGTGGTCCGGATCGATGGCTATGCCAATGAAAAGATTCCGGTGCGGCTCGCATTCGAGGCGGCCGATGGCAAGATGGAAGACGTGGCCGCCGAGGAGTTGCAATCGCAAAGCGACGGCGAGTCGCTGCCGATTCAATTGAGCTATGTGCCGCAAACGCCCGGAGAATACAAGCTCACGCTCGAAACCCCGCCGCGGCCCGGCGAACTTGTCACCACCAACAATCATCTCAGCACGTTCGTCACCGTGCTTTCCGGCGGCATAAGCGTGCTCGATATCGAAGGCGATCTTCGGGTCGAGCAGAAGTTCCTGCGGCGCTCGCTCGATGCGTCGTCGGATATTCGCGTGGATTCGATTCGCATCGACGCGCACGACCGGAGCACGCATCCGGCGAATCTAGCCGAGCAGTTTCAGCCCGGAAAATATGATGTTTATATTCTCGGCGACATCGATTCGTCGGCCTTCAGCAATGAAGAACTCGAGCGGTTGGCCGCCGTGGTGCGCTCGGGCGCGGGCCTGCTCACGTTGGGCGGCTTTCGCACCTATGGCGCCGGCGGCTATGCCGAAACTCCGCTCGCCGCGATATCGCCAGTGCGCATGAATCCGCTCGAGCGCCTGAGGCCCGACGATCCGGTGAGCGCCCGCAGCGACTTGCAGTGGCCGGGCCCGTTGGTGATGCAGCCGGCGCGTCCGCTAGGAGCGAGGCATTTTGTGATGTCGCTCGCGCCGCCGGGCGAGAACGAAGCGGCCTGGAAGAAGTTGCCTCCGCTCGATGGCGCGAACCGCTGGATCGGCGTGAAGCCCCTGGCCCAGATTCTGGCCGACACTCCCGATGGCAAGCCGCTCTTGGTCACGCAAGAGGCCGGCGGCCGGGTGATGGCCTTTGCCGGCGACTCGACGTGGCACTGGTGGATGCAAGGTCACGCGGCCGAGCACAAGCGATTCTGGCGTCAGGCGATTCTCTGGTTGGCCCACAAAGACGAAACTCAAAACAACCTGTGGCTCAAATTGCCCCAGCGGCGTTTTCCGCCCAACGCGCGGGTCGAATTCACGGCCGGGGCCCGCAATCCGCAAGGCGAACCCACGCTCGACGGTAAATTCGAAGCCGTCGTGATTCGCCCCGATGGCTCGCGCCGCCCGGTGCCCCTGGTGCGCACGGGCCAGCAGCTTTCGGGAATGTTTTCCGACACCCAAGCAGCCGGCGACTACACGATCGAGCTCACGGCCGCGGGCGAAGCGATCCAGGGCACGACTCGGGCCCGCTTCTTGATCCATGAGCAAGACTTGGAGCTCGACAACGCCGCCGGCGATCCGTCGCTGCTCGCCAGTCTCGCGCGTGCCACGGCCGCGGCGGGCGGCCAATCGCTCGCGCCCGAGGAACTGCCCACGCTCATCGAGCGCATCCGGCGCCAACCGCTCGACCTGGACACGCAAACCCTGGAAAAGCAAAGCCCCTGGGACACATGGCCATTTTTCCTGATCTTCGTGACGTTTCTCTGCGTCGAATGGACCCTGCGCAAGCGGTGGGGGTTGGTATAGGGCGCTGGCCGAGGCAGCCTGACTTGCCGCGGCGCGTGGGGGCTGCCAAAATGATCGCGCGATATCGAGGTGAAAATACGAATGGCCAAGTGGCTAGAGCCTCGCGGGGCGGAGCCTTGTGGGTCGTTCCCGCGGCGCGGGGGTCATATTCGATCGCGAGTCATCGCGAGGTGAGCCTTCGAGAAAATGCATGGCCGCGGCGCGGCGCGTTTGCCCATGGGGGGGCTGTGAGGCTGAATGCCAGATTTGCGTAAAGATCCGATCGTGGGCCGGTGGGTGATCGTCGCCAAGGGGCGCGCGAAGCGGCCTCATGAGTTTGGCGCCGATTCGCCGGTGCGCCGGAGCACTTTTTGTCCCTTTTTGCGCCGGCGCCGAAGAGCATACGCCCGGCGAGATTCTCGCCTATCGCCCCACCGGCGGACCCCCGGATTCGCCCGGCTGGGATGTGCGCGTGGTGCCGAACAAGTTTCCGGCCCTTGAGATCGAGGGGCCGCTCCAGAAACGCGGCGAGGGGCTCTACGACTGCATGCGCGGCGTGGGCGCCCATGAGGTCATTATCGAATCGCCCGACCATCGCATCACCACGGCCGACCTCTCGCCGGCGAGGATCGCCCAGGTGTTGGCGGTGTATCGCGATCGGCTCGTCGATCTTAAGCGCGACTCGCGGCTCGCGCATGGCATGATCTTCAAGAATGTGGGCGCTGGCGCCGGCGCCTCGCTGGAACACGCGCACAGCCAGTTGATCGTCACGCCGATCGTGCCGATCACGGTTCGCGAGGAGCTCGAGGGGTCGCTAGCGTATTTTCGCTATCGCGGGCGCTGCGTCTTTTGCGACATGATCGAGCAGGAGATCAGCGATGGTCGCCGAATCGTGCTCGACACGCCGGGCTGCGTGGCGTTTTGTCCGTTTGCTTCGCGGTCGCCCTTCGAGACGTGGATTTTACCCAAACCGCATAACAGTCATTATGAGCGCATCGAGGCCGCGCCAATCGAGGAATTGGCCCAGATACTGCACCGAGTGATGACGAAAATCGAAACGGCGCTCGATCGACCCGCGTATAACTACATAATCCACACGGCGCCCTTTGACACTCCCGCGTTGGAGCACTATCACTGGCATATGGAGATTATTCCGCGCCTGGCGCGAACGGCGGGGTTTGAGTGGGGGGCCGGATTCTTTATCAATCCGGTTCCGCCCGAAGAAGCCGCCGAGTTTTTGCGTGGCGTCGAGGCGCCTCTGGCAAGCGAGGAAAAGATTGACGATCAGGCGGAATGGGCCCCCGAGCGCCAAGCGGATCGATAGAAAGGCGCAATCGCCATCTCGCGCCGCGAGCAGGTCCGTGCGACGCACGAAAGCCCGTGCCCGCGAATAACCCACGAACACCCTGAAAACACGCCGTCGTAACGCAACTTTGTATCGATCCATCATCTGAACGACCACACTCTCTCCAAGACCGCGGTTGTCGCGAGCCGCGCTTCGCCACTATGCAAAACACGATTCGCTTCGTCATGGTGTTGCACGATCATCAACCGGTCGGCAACTTCGACCATGTGTTCGAGCAAGCCTATCAAGACGCCTACAAACCATTTCTCGATGTTTTCGAGCGCTACCCGACGCTCAAGATGGGCCTGCACACCAGCGGCCCCTTGATGGAATGGCTCGATGTTCGCCATGGCGAATATCTCGACCGGCTCGCGTCGCTCGTGGCCGCCGGGCGCATCGAGATCGTGGGCGGCGCTTTCTATGAGCCGATCCTGGCCATGATTCCCTCGCGCGATCGCGTCGGCCAGATTCGCGCCTTCTCTCGCTGGCTCGAAAACCGGCTCGGCGCGCAAGGTGCGCGGCATGTGGGTGCCCGAGCGGGTGTGGGAGCAAAATTTCACGAGCGACTTGGTGGCGGCCGGCATCCGCTACACGATGCTCGATGATTCGCATTTCAAAAACGCGGGCCTCTCGGCCGAGCAGCTTCACGGCTACTATCTCACCGAGGATGAAGGCAATCTGCTGGCCGTGTTTCCCGACAGCGAGCCCTTGCGATATCTGATGCCGTTTGGCGGTGCGCATCAAGTGATCGAGCATTTGGCGGAGCTCGCGCATAAACACACCAACGCGATCGCCGTGTTCGGCGACGACGGCGAAAAGTTCGGCGCATGGCCCGAGACCAAGCGCAGTGTCTACGAAGAAGGTTGGCTCACGCGGTTTTTCGATTTATTGGTCGAGAATCGCGGTTGGATCCAATGTGTCACGCCGACCGAAGCGCTCGAGTCGACGCCGCCCCTGGGCAAGGTCTATCTGCCCGAGGGCAGCTATCGTGAGATGACCGAATGGGTGCTTCCGGCCGATCAAATGTGCGAGTTCGCGCATGTGCGCCGCGAATTCGAGCATGACGCGCGTTGGCCGAAGCTGGCCCGCTTCGTGCGCGGCGGCTTCTGGAGGAACTTCAAGGTGAAGTATCCCGAGACCAATGAAATGTATGCCCGCATGATGCAGGTCAGCCGGCGCTTGCAAAAGCTCACCGAGTCGGGCGTTACCGGCGAGCTGATGGATCATGCCCGCAGTTGTCTCTATCGCGGGCAGTGCAATTGCAGCTACTGGCACGGCGCGTTTGGTGGAACCTATCTGCCGCATCTGCGCAACGCCGTGTATCAACAACTCATCGCCGCCGACAATCTGCTCGACCGGGCCTCGGGCCGAGGCGGACCGTTTGTCGAGGCCACGGCCGATGATTTCAATTTCGACGGACGCCAAGAAATCCAGCTCGCGAACAATCGACTTCTGACCCTGATCGCGCCCAGCCGCGGCGGACAGATGTATGAGCTCGATGTCCGTTCGATCTGCCACAATTTGCTGGCCACCATGACTCGCCGGCCCGAGGCGTATCATCGCTCGATCATCGGCGGCGCCAACGGCCGGAGCGATGTGGCCGGAGTGGCCGATCGGGTGATCTTCAAGCAGCCGGGGCTCGATCAGCATTTGCAATACGATGGCTGGCCGCGAAAGAGTCTGCTCGATCACTTTTATGATCCGGGCGTGGGCCTCGCGGCGGTGTCGCATGGCGACGCGGCCGAGCGGGGCGACTTCTTGAATCGACCTTATGAAGCCCGCTTGCGTCGCAATCCCGACCGCATCCAAGCCCAGCTCTCGGCCCAAGGCGTGGCTGGCGGCGAGCCGGTGCGCATGACCAAGGCGGTGACACTCGAGGAAAATAGCCCGACGCTCGAAATCACTTATTTGCTCGAAGGGCTGCGCCGACCGACCGCTACGCTTCGCCGTGGAATTCAATTTCGCGGGCCTGCCCTCGGGCGCCGACGATCGCTATTTCCACGGCGCCGATGGACAGCGGCTCGGTCAGCTTGGCGCTCGGCTCGACCTGTCGGAGGTGCGCGAGCTAGGCTTGGTCGACGAATGGCTCGGCATCGATTGCGGTCTGACGATCTCGCGGCCGAGCGGTATTTGGACCTATCCGATCGAAACCGTGAGCCAATCGGAAGGTGGATTCGAACTGGTGCATCAAAGCGTGGTGGTCGAACCGCATTGGCTCGTGGAGCCCGACGCCGATGGCCGCTGGAGCGTGAGCATGACCTTGTCGCTCGACACGAGCCGGGCCGAACAGCGGCAAGAGCGACACGCTGAAGCCGCGGCGAGCTGAACCTTTCAACGGTCTATCCGACAACTTCGGCGAGCCCTCGCCCTATCCTCTCCCAAAGGGAGAGGGGGGGGTTGTCGGATCGGCTCCATGGCGCTTTGGGCCGAGATCGCGAGCAGCGCCGCCGCCTTCGACGTGGTCACCGCGACATCACTCGCCGCCAACCTTGTCGTCGGCCTTGCCGGCCCCCGGTTCGTTGCCTTTCGGCGGCGCCTCGGAAGTTGCTCGGGCCGCTCGCGGATCTTCGCGATAGGGTTGGCCGGCTTTATAGAGATCGAGCCGCCGGCGATAGATGGCATTCGCGTCCTCGTCGGGCACGTGCTCGATCGCCAAGTCTTCCCATTTAATGGCGCTTGCGAAATCGCCATTTTCCGCGGCGGCCGCGGCCAGCGTGTCGAGCACTCCGCCGTCTTTCCAGGCCGTGAGTTCGGCGGCCTTCGTGGCGTATTTCACCGCCAAGCCGCCATCGCGCAACTGAATTTCGGGCGCGGTCGCCCGAATCCACGCGACGCCATTGTAGCCGCTCGGGCTTTTGGGCATCAGCCGCATGAGTTCCGTGTTTTGATCAAGCGACTTTTCGAAATCACCGTTGTTGTAATAGGCGAAAGCGAGGCGCATGCGGGCGAAGGGATGCCGAGGATGAGCACGAAGCACTTCCGTAAAGTCGGTGATCGCTTCGTCAAATCGGCCTAAATCACAGTAGGCCAAGCCCCGGGCGAGCCGCGCCGCGACATCCAATGGCGCGAGCCGCACGGCTTCGCTGTAGTCGGCGATCGCGCTATCGAGCTTGTTTCTCGCTTGCCAGACCTGCCCGCGCTTGACCCACGCGGCCGGACTGTTTGGATTTTCGAGCACCCGCTCGCTGAAGTAAGCGATCGCTTCGTCGAGCGGCAGCACGAACTTTCGCTCGCACCAAGCCGCGTCGAACTGCACCCGATCGCCATGCACGGCGGCCACCGTGGCGGGCAGCGCCAGCCACGATTCGTCGATCACGCGTTCGCCGAGCATGATGACGGCGTTGTCTTTGAAAAACACCTTCTGACCGACGAGCGGATCGGCGTCCGCCGCCAGGAGCGGGCACACACAAGCCGACCAGTAGATTGCTCCCAGTAGAGCCTTGGGCGCACGCATCGCCATTCTCCTCGGAGAAGAACCGAACCAGTTTTCCGACATTTCACGGGCGCCGCGCGAACCCAGAGGCGCGCGATGCTGGCTCGCGCCACGCGCGCTCATGCCGCGGCCAGTTTGTCCCAGAGCGTTTTGCAGCGTTTCATTGCCTCGAGCGGATCGGCCACCTTGTTTTCGCCTTCGACGAGAGTCCAGCCTTCGAAGTCGGCGTGTTTGAGCAGATCGAACAAGGATTGCCAGGGATAGTTCGATGCCAGATCGTGGATATGCACCGTGCCCAGCCGCGCGGCGAGCGATGCGAAATTGGCGGCCAAGCCGGGCGGATCGGAGTCCGAGCGATTCGAATTCCAACACACCTTGGCGTTGGAGTGATTGGCCACGTCCATGATTTGCGCGAAAAGGGGAATCTCGCTCGTGCCATGGCCGTGAACTTCGACGCGAACCTCGACCCCGTAGCCCTCGCCAAATTCAGCGACTTCATTGATCGACTCGCCGATTTGCCGCAAGGTTGTCTTGACCGGCGTGTCTTTCGGCAGACCGTTGGGGCGGACTTTGATTCCGCCGGCGCCCACATCATGGCGCTAGCTGGATAAAGGCTTTGGCTTCGTCGATATTCTTTCGCACGACCGCCGGATCGGGACTTTGAAATTCGCAGACCGTGCCCAGGCCGACGAACTCGATTTTGGCGTCGCCAAACTGCTTGGCCACGTCGGCCCGCGCCATTTCGCCGAGCGCCGGCTCGACGCCGTGTTTGTGGGTTGTGCGCAGTTCGACGCCGCGGTATCCCGCTTCGTTGCAGTTTTTGAGGAGCGTGGGCAAATCCCAATCCGCGCCCCAGAGATAGGTGACGAGTCCAAGTTGCATCGCGAGAGATCTCCCTTGGCGGCACGATCGCGTCGAGCGACAAAAAGTCAGAGTGTGCGAATCCAAAAAACCGCGGCCAGCTCCCCTGGGGAGAGACACGGCCTGCCTATTTTTCTAAATAGTCGACGATTTCATCTTACCAGGAAATGGCTGTTCGCTACACTGGATTAACATCCGCGAATCGTGAAAATAAGGTCAGCTCCGAGCGTCGCCCACCCGAAGAGCCCGCAGAGCCCCGAGCACTCCCCATTGGCCTACGTCGAAACCCATGGCCTGACGAAGCGCTACGGCAAGACGTTGGCGCTGGCCGGCTGCAACCTGGCGGTCGACGAGGGTGAAGTTTTCGGGCTCTTGGGCCCCAATGGCGCCGGCAAAACCACGCTGCTGCGGCTGCTCGTCGGAATGCTGCGGCCCACGGCCGGCCGAGCCACGATCGATGGCCTCGACTGCTACCACCAATCGCTCGAAGTGCATCGCCGACTTTCGTATCTGCCGGGCGAGGCGCGACTCTTTCGCAATTGGTCGGGCCGCGATGTGCTGCGGTTTTTCGGCGAGCTTCGCGGCGCCCGCGACATGACCCTGCCGCTGGATATCTCGCGCCGGCTCGACTTGGACCTCGGTCGTTCGGTGGCCGCCATGTCGACCGGCACGCGTCAAAAGCTGGCCCTTGCCACGGCCCTGGCCGCCGACACGCGGCTCGTGATTCTCGACGAACCGACCAGCAGCCTCGACCCCACGGTGCGGGCCGAAGTGGTCGCGCTTGTGCGCGAGGCTCGGCGCGCAGGCGCACGGTTATTTTTTCGTCGCATGTGCTGGCCGAGGTCGAAGATACCTGTGATCGCGTGGCAATCGTGCGAGCGGGCGAAATCGCGCAATTGCAAACCATGAGCGATCTGCGGGGAAAACATCGAATCGTCGGCCGCCTGACTGGCGCCTTCTTCGAGCCGCCCCCAGGGCTCGCGGACCAAATCGTCGCCACGGCCGGCGCCGAGGGCCGTCTGATACTTGAAACCACCGGCGATCTCGCGTCGCACTTGGGCTACTTGGCCTCGCTGCCGCTGGTCGATGTGCGAATCGCGCCCTTGGGCCTGAGAAATGTATATGCCCGCGTGCATCCGACCACGGAATGAGCTCGCCTCGGCGCTCGCGATCATCGCCGCCACGCCGGTTCCGTGATTCACGACTTCGCGACTTCTTCCGGGGCCAGCCTGCCATCGGCTTTGGCTTGCCGGGAATTGAACAAACTTGTCAGGCGCCGGTAATCGATCGGCTTGAGCAGGTGGTCGTTGAACCCCGCTTCGCGGGCCGCTTCGATATCGCGCTGCTGGCCGTGGCCCGTCATGGCGATCAAGTGAATCGAATCGTCGAGCCGCTGGCGCGTTGCGCGGGCCACTTCATAACCATTGAGACCTGGCAGGTCGATATCGATCAGCGCCACATCGGGCCGCTCGGGCCGCTCGGGACCAGTTCAGCTTTTGCGGGTTGGAAGTGGAGTTGGAAACGTCAATAGGAGGATTTCGGGGTTGTGCGTTAAGCTGGGGGAGGTGGATTTGGTCGGTAAACGAAACCTTGCATAAGGAGCACGGGCATGGACGCCGCATTGCAGGTCCGCGAGGCTAGGAAGCAGGAACTTTTGCGGGAACTGGCCGAGCTGCGAATCGAGGAGATGGTCGAGCAGGGGGTGTTCCTCGGCACGCCCCACTATAGCATTATCGAGCGGTACGCTATTACGCTCGGCCGCGAGTTGAGTCGCGAAGCCCAAGAGCGAGCGGCGCGTGAAGTCGCCGCGAACTGCCCGACGGAAGCGAACTGTCCCACGTGCGGAGCGACGTGCCGCGTTCAAACCGCAAGGCGGTCCGTCACCAGCCTGGATGGTCGGGTCGAGTTGACCGAGACGACCGCTAACTGCGACCGCTGCCGGCGGTCTTTTTTTCCCTCAGCGGTTGCAATTGGGACTCGATAGCCGCGAGGTCACGCCCGAGCTGACGCGGGCCGTGGTCTGCCTGGCCGCGGAAGTCCGTTCGTTCGAGCGCGCGGAAGTCACCACCGAGCAAGTGCTGGGGCACAAAGTTCCACGGAGCACGATTCGGCGTTTGGCGAAACAAGTGGGCCAGGAACTGGCCGACGGAAAAACCCTGCGGGCGCCCGGCGATGGCAAAGAAGTCGTCCTGCCGGCAGCGGCGGTGGTCTCTTGCGACGGCGGACGAATTCGCACACGCGAGCCGGGCCGGGGGCGCGGCGTCGTCCCCTCGGGAGAGAAAGGCTGGCGTGAAACGAAGAACGCTTCGTTCGAGCGGATGTCTCTCCACCAGCGGCATGTCGCGAACGAAGACGCTTGCCCCGAGTTGCCGACTTCCTTTCGCAGCGCCAAGAAAGTGGCGAATATCGCGGAAAAAGCGGTTCCCCGCCTCGATTCACCCGACGAAGAATCCGCTGCGGAGAAGCCCCGGCGGGTGAAGTACGAAGGCCCGCAGCGCGTGCTGCGCACGGTGCTGAGCAGCATGTCCTCGTCGGAGGATTTCGGCCCGCTGATGCAGCGTGAAGCCCAGCGTCGCCGGTTCTACGATTCCCCTTTGCGGGTATTCCTCGGTGACGGTCTGAACTGGAACTGGTCGATCTGGAAAAAATATTTCCCCACGTTCACGCCCATCCTCGACTTCATTCATGCGATCCAATACGTGTTCTGCGCGGCGATAGCCCTAGCCGCCAGCGATGCGGAGGGTTGGTCGCTCTATCTGAAGTTCGTCAACTGGTGCTGGCAAGGCCAAGTCGATCGCGTGATCGACGAGATCAAGCAAGCCTGCCTCGCGCGAGGCATCGACTCGGAGAACACGAAACCCATTGATGCGGAGAAGCCGCTCGTCGATGCTGTGCGATACTTGACGAACAATCGCCAGCGGATGGACTATCCGTCCTATCGCCGCCTGGGCCTGCCGGTCACCAGCGCGCCGATGGAATCGCTGATCAAACAGATGAACCTGCGCGTGAAAGGGACCGAGATGTTCTGGGACGACCCCGACGGAGCGGAAGCGATCTTACAACTTCGCGCCGCCGCCCTCAGCGACGACGACCGGCTCAAGGACTACCTCTTGCACCGCCCCGGTCACCCCTTCCACCGCCGCTCCACCCCCCTCGCCACCGCCGCATAAACTGAACTGGTCCCGGGCCGCTCCGCGAGAATGCGGCGTAAGCCTTCTTCGCCGTTTTCGGCCGCCACGACCTCCAGCCCATCGCGATCGAGTAGCGACACCAACATCGCGAGGCTATCGGGCTGGTCTTCGACGATCACGATCTTGCGCAGGTCGCGGCGAATCCCCACCGACGCCGGTTCGACCGCCGCGGTCGCGCGGCTATCGAGCGGCAGCCGCACGGTGAACTGGCTGCCGCGGCCTGGGCCCTGGCTGAGAGCCTCGATCGAGCCTTGATGCTGCTCGACGACGCCGCGGGCCACCGAAAGCCCCACGCCCATGCCACCCTCGCTGCGCACCCGGGCGTCGGGCGCTTGAAAGAAGGGCTCGAAGATGCGGGGGAGCATGTCGGGCGCGATGCCGTCGCCCTGGTCGCGCACCACGATCCTGGCCTCGGCGGCCTCGACGCGCAGCGCGATCGACAAGGCGCCGCCGCGCGGCGAATATTTCGAGGCATTGTTCAGCAGATTGACGCATACCTGGCACAGCCGGTCGGCGTCACCCAACACGGGCGCTGGCGCTTTGGGCAGTTCGACATCGACGCGTTGTTCGCGTTGTTTGAACAGACTGCCCGCCGTTTCGAGCGCAGCGCGCCACATCGCGCAGGTCGAGCGGCGCTTGGCGCATGTCGAATTTGTTTTGGCCGATTCGCGATACATCGAGCAGGTCGTCGAGCAGTCGCGCGATCTGGCGTCCCTGGCGGTCGATCACGGCGGCGGCTTCCTGAATCACCTCGCGGGTGACGCGGTCGGTTTTCATGAGCTCGGCGGCGCTGAGCACCGCCGACATCGGATTGCGAAGTTCATGCGAGAGCATGGCGAGAAAGTCCTCGCGCTGCTTCACGGCCTCGGCGAGCGAGAGTTGGGCTTGCTTCAGCGAATCGACGTCAATGAGCGTCAACACGACGCCTTCGACTTCTTTTTTCGCCCGATAGGGCAGCACGCGCAACAACATCCACCGGCCCGAGCGATCGCGCACTTCGTCTTCGAGCGGCGCGCGGTTTCGAGCACTTGCCGCAGTTTGGCGCCGAGGTCGACAAGCTCGAAATGATGGGCGAAACTGTCGATCGAGCGGCCCACGTCTTGGGGCAGCAAGTTGAACACACGCGCGATTTGCGGCGTGAACTTGCGGATGCACAAGGATCGATCGAGAAAGACCGTGGCCACATCAGTGCTTTCCATCAGACTATTGAGATCGGCGGTAATTTCGGTGAGTTCGCTGATCTTTTTCTGATATTCGGCGTTGACCGTATACAACTCCTCGTTGACCGAGTGCAGCTCTTCGTTGGTGCTTTGCAGTTCCTCGTTCGAGGCGATCAACTCCTCGTTCGTGGCTTGCAATTCCTCGTTGGCCGATTCCATTGCCTCGACCGACGATTGCAAATTCTCCTTCGCGAAGCGCAGGTCGCCCTCGAGCGAATGAATGCGGTCGCGATTCATCCGCCGCTCGTCGATCTTGGCGACCTCATGGGCCGGCTCCGGTTCGTCGAGGGCCAGGGACTCGATTCAAATCAGAAACTGCCCTTGCGCCGAGCGTTTGTTCGCCACCGGCTCGATCGTGACTCGCAGTGTTTCCTCGCCCGAATTCGTTACATTGCGGAGCCCGTCGAAGCAGACGCTCTCGCCGCGATTGCGCACCCGCTGCAAGGCGCCGATCACCGCGTTGCGCAGGTCGTCGTCGAGCAGTTCGAGCGCGTCGCCCGTGGGTCGCCCGCGTCGCACCCGCAGAAATCGCTCGGCGCCCGACGAGACATGCAACAAGTGATGCCGGTCGTCGATCAGCAAGGCCGGCGGCATGAAGCGATCGAGCATCCAGTCATACGCGCCGATGAGGGCCGCGTTTGGCAGACTCCGGCCACCAATCGCCAAAGGCGGCGGGGACTCCTCGCGCTTCGTGGCCGCGGCCACGAGCGGCAGACGCACATCGACCGGCAAACGCACATCCCGTCGCTTGCGAAATATCTTCCAGTGGTCGTCGAGCGAGTCGAATTCCTCGGCCAAGTCGCCGGGCGATTCGCTCGGCCCTAGAATCAGCCCGGCGCCTGTCTTGAGGCCAAAATGAAAGAGCGAAAGCGCTTTCTTCTGCGCTGGCGGCTGAAAATAAATCAGCAGATTGCGACACGCGATCAGATCGAGCTTCGTGAACGGCGCGTCTTTGAGCACATTGTGCGGCGCGAACACGATCATCTTTCGCAGCTCGGCGTCGACGCGAAATCCCTCCAGCGTCGCCTCGAAATATCGCGCTCGCCGCGCGGGCGAAACATCCCTCAGCCGCTCTTCCGAATACACCCCGTTGCCAGCATATTCAAGCGACGCCTTATGCACGTCGGTCGCGAAGATTTTGACGTTCATCGGGCGTCGGGCCGCTTCCAACTGCTCATGGAGCAACATGCCGATCGAATAGGCCTCCTCGCCCGTGGCGCAGCCGGCTATCCAGGCGCGAATCTCTTGCTCGGGTCCCACTCGCCGCAAGAGATCGGGAATCACGAGCTCTTCGATCTGCTCGAAGAGTCCCGGATCGCGGAAAAAACTGGTGACGCCTATGAGCAGATCGTGATAGAGCGCGCTGAGCTCCGTGGGTTCGGCTTCCAAGAGCTCGGCGTACTCCGCCACATCGTCGCACTGCACGATCGCCATGCGGCGTTGGATTCGCCGGCCAATCGTCGTGAATTTGTAATGCGAAAAGTCGATGCCGAAGTGCCGATGCAGCAGCCGAAAAATCGTTTCCGCCCCGGCCTCGACCGGTTCTTCCACCTCGGACCCCGACACGGGATGCATCGGCGAATTCATTCGCGCGCTCAAGCGCCGCGCCAGCGCCTCGGCCATTGCCTCGGGTTGGAGCACCAAGTCGACCACGCCGCTCTCCTGGGCGCTGAGCGGCATGCCGTCGAACTTGGCCGTGGCCTCGCTTTCGCAGATCACGAGCCCGCCGGCCTTGTGTACATCGCGAATCCCGCGCGAGCCATCGCTCCCGCTGCCCGAGAGCACGATCGCCACCGCTCGGGGACCGGCTTCCTGGGCGAGCGAACGAAAGAAGTGGTCGATCGGAAGCGTGAGCGTTTCTTTGGGCTCGCGATCGGTCAGATGGATTCGGCCGCCGGAGACGATCGCCTCCTTTTTGGGCGGAATCAGAAAAATCGTGTCGGGCGTGAGCGCGATGCCGTCGAACGCTTGTTGAATCGGAATGTTCGTCCGTCGGCCAAGCAGTTCGTCCATCAGGCTCTTAAAGTCGGGCGAAAGATGCTGCACGATCACAAACGCCATTCCGCTGTCGCGCGGCATGACGGCAAAGAGCTTTTCGAGCGATTCGAGCCCCCCGGCCGAGGCACCGACTCCAACGATTGGGAAATCGCCTTGCGGATCGGTTGGCGGACGGGCGTCGTCAGGCGTTTCCAGGGGATGTTGCAATTCCATGAGATTCACCCTTCTCGATCAAAACATGCCGAAAGGCTTCCGCTCGCAAGGCTTACGGGCATCCACGAGCGCCTTTCTTTTTCGCTGGACAAAACGCTTTGCATATGGAATGCCAAGTCCATTCACTGGCTCCAACAGCATGAAGATGGAGGCTCTGGGCGATCTGGGTTCAGTTGAGTGACGAAGGAATGGCCCTGCGGAAACCAAATTGGCTGCCTAGTGAGCATAAATCATGGTTCGTGGCTGGCCCGAGGCAAACCAAGTGCGACACGGCCGGTTGCCGAGAGCATTTGGCACGATGGATCGCGGGCTTCGGTTTTGGCTCCCTGTTCGAGGCTCCCGGGGAGAATCTTGGGTTGTGGAAAACGGGCAAAAACACAAGCTCGCCCGATTGCATCGGCGGGCGGTAGTTCGGTACAATGCGAGATTGCAAACCGGTCGCGGCGCCGATTCTTTCGGTTGTGTCCGGTCGCAAGGCGCTGCCATAAAACAAGTTGCGACGCTATCCGCTCCGGCGATCACCGGGCGGCGGCCGCGCGGAACGAGGCCGAAGCCCGCGCCCTGCGGGGCGCGCGCTCACTCAAAAATGGTTGCTCGGTCCTTGGTGTTCATTGTCCGTCGTTGTCTTTGATTTCGGTTTTCGTTCGCCATGTTTGAATCCATCCAAGCGGGACTCTCCGGAGCGCTCAAGACCCTCAGCGGCCGCGGCAAGCTGAGCGAGAGCAATATGCGCGAAGGGCTCGGCCTCGTGCAGCAGGCCCTCTTGGAAGCCGACGTTAATTACAACGTCGTCAAAGACTTCATGGCGGCCGTGTCGGCCGAAGCGGTTGGCGAACGCGTGCTGCGCGCGCTCGATCCCAGCCAGCAGGTGGTGGGCATCGTGCATCAGGAGCTCGTCAAATTGATGGGCCCGGTCGACCATTCGCTGCACTTGCAGCCCGGGGTGACGACTTTGATGATGTGCGGCTTGCAGGGCGCCGGCAAAACCACGACCTGCGGCAAGCTGGCCCGGCTGCTCAAGGAACGTGGCCGCAAGCCGATGCTGGTGGCGGCTGACTTGCAACGTCCGGCGGCGATCGAGCAATTGCATGTGCTCGGCGCGCAGCTCGACACGCCGGTCTACAGCGAGCCGGGCGCCAAAGACCCGGTGGCGGTGTGTCAAAATGCGATCAAGGCGGCCAAGACCCAGGGGGCCGATGTCGTGATTCTCGACACGGCCGGCCGGTTGCATGTCGACGAAGATCTCATGACCCAGCTCGAGGCGATCGACCGCCGCGTGAGCCCGCAGCAGGTGTATCTGGTGGTCGACGGAATGACCGGCCAAGATGCGGTCAACAGCGCCAAGGCGTTTAACCAAGCGCTCGAGCTCGACGGCGTGATTCTCACGAAGCTCGACGGCGATGCCCGAGGCGGGGCCGTGCTCTCGGTGAAAGCCGTGACCGGAGTGCCGATCAAATTCATCGGCGTCGGCGAACATCTCGACGCGTTGCAAGAATTTCATCCCGAGCGGATGAGCCAACGCATTCTCGGCATGGGCGATATTCTCACCCTGGTCGAGCAGGCCCAGCAAACATTCGATCAAGAAGAGCTTGCCGCCCAGGAGGCCAAGCTCCGCAAGGGCGATTTCACGCTCGATGACTTCCGCAAGCAAATTCTGCAAGTCCGCCGGCTCGGGCCGCTCAAAGGCATCATGGGCATGATTCCCGGCATGGGCCAAATCGCCCAGGCCATGCAAGATGTCGACGCCGAACAAGGCATGCGCCGGCTGGTGGGCATCATCGACTCGATGACGCCCAACGAGCGGCGCAACCCTCGCGCGGTCGACACCAGTCGGCGGCGCCGCATCGCCAGCGGCGCGGGAGTCGAGCCCCATGAAGTCAATGATCTCGTCAAGCAATACGACGCCATGGCCGACACCATGAAAAAAATGGCCAACCTCGGCCTCGGCGGTCGACTCAAGGCCATGAACGAAATGAAAGGCGCGATGCTCAACCCGGGCGCCATGCTCTCCCGGGCCAAGCAAAGCACCGGCAAGCGGCTCACGGCCGAAGAACGCTCGAAGCTCCGCAAGCAACGCGAGAAGGAACTTCGCAAACGCAAACGCGACGGCAAACAAACTCGCGACGAAAAGTAAACTCGCGACGAAACGCAAAACCACGACGAAAAGCAAAACCGCGGCCGGGGCGAAACCACTTGATTCCGCGCCAGGCCCGGCCCGCGAGCCAGCCTCGCCGCCGGCCGGAAGGTTTTTTGGGAACATGAACGATCACCGCGGCGCCTTGGCGGCCTCGCGACAAACATGGCGAACGGTTTTCACCCCAAGTTTATCGAGAATCTGGAGAACAGCGTGGCAGTAAGAATTCGCATGAAGATGATGGGCCGCAAGCATCGGCCGTTTTTCCGCATCTGCGCCGTCGATTCCCGCGCCCGCGCGATGGCCGCGTGCTCGAGGAGCTCGGCACCTACGATCCGATGGTGCCCGACACCGACGCCAGGGCACTAATCAACGGCGAGCGCATGAACTACTGGCTGGGCGTGGGCGCCTTGCCCTCGGACAAGGTCAAAGTGCTGATCAAGAAGTATGGCCCCTCGGGTTCGCATGTCGAAAAGCAGCGGACGGCGCGCGAGCGTTTGTCGATGCCCAAGATTGTGCCGCCGGCGCCGAAGCCGGTGTATATCCCGCCCGCGCCGGGTGAGGCCACCAGCGAAGCGGCCCCCGAATCGGCCCCGGCCGAAAGCTCCGCCGAGCAACCCGCCGCCAGCGAGTGAGCCCAACCCCGAACCTCGATCCCCGCGACGAACCGCTGGAAAAACTCCTTGAACCTTACGCGTGTGTTATGCGTTTCGATGTCCTCACCCTGTTTCCCGATATTTTTTCGGGCTACCTCGGCCAGAGCATTTTGCGTCTGGCGATCGAGCGGGGATTGATCGACGCGCGATTGCACGACATTCGAAATTGGTCGAAGGACAAGCATCGCTCGGTCGACGATCGTCCGTTTGGCGGTGGCCCGGGAATGATCCTCAAGGTCGAGCCGGTGGTCGATTGCGTCGAGGCGGTGCGGGCCGAGGGCGATTCGCCCGGCCGGCTTGTAATGCTCACTCCGCATGGGCGCCAACTGGATCAGCGAGTGGTCGAGGAACTGGCTGGCGAGCAGCGCTTGCTGTTGCTTTGCGGGCGATATGAAGGGTTCGACGACCGCGTGCGGCAAATTTTGGCGCCCGACGAAATTTCGATCGGCGACTATATTCTCGGCGGCGGTGAAACGGCGGCAATGGTGGTGATCGATGCGGTGGCTCGACTCGTTCCCGGAGTGCTGGGGCACGAAGAGAGCGCGAAGCAAGATTCGTTTTCGGGCGACGAGCGGATTTTAGAATATGAACAATACACGCGTCCGCGCGAGTATCGCGGGCTGAGCGCTCCCGAAGTGTTGCTCAGCGGCGATCACGAGCGGATCGCGGCTTGGCGGCGCGAACAGAGCTTGCGCCGCACGCGCGAGCGACGCGCCGACCTGCTCGCTGGCCCGGCCGGGACTTGAAACCGGGGACGAGCGAACTCAATTTTCCCGAACCACAGAGTGCATTCGAACGAGGGTCTCAGAAAGGACGTTTCCCATGAGTGAACAACTGCTGCAATTGGTCGAAAAAAGCAGCCTCAAGACCGACATTCCCAACTTCGCCATCGGCGACACGGTGGATGTTCACACCCGCATTCTCGAAGGCGAGAAAGAGCGGATTCAGATTTTCAACGGCGTGGTGATCGCCCGGGCCGGTTCGGGCAGCCGCGAGACGTTCGTGGTGCGGCGGATCGTGGCGGGCGAAGGCGTCGAGCGGAAGTTTCCGCTGCACTCGCCCAAGATCGCCAAGATCGACGTCAAGCGCAGCGGCATCGTGCGCCGGGCGAAGCTTTATTATCTGCGCGACCGCATCGGCAAGGCCGTGCGTTTGCGTGAACGCAAGCACGACGACTGATGCGCCGATACGTCTCGGGCCGCCGCTAGCGTGAACGCCCCGATGTTTTCGCCGGACCGAGCGCCGCGGCGCGGGCGAGGCATGTGTCTTTCAGCTCGCCGCTGGCCCGTCGCGCGGCTTGCTGGTAATAGATGCGCGCGACAGCCGGCTTGCCGGCCGCCTCGGCCTCGCGGGCCTTGGCGACCAGCGACCGCGCTTCGCGCTCTTGGGCCACGCGCGCGGCTTCGGCCGCCGCCGCTCGCTCGGCCTTGATCTCCGCCACGCTAGCCGGCGCCGCGCTTGCCGATGCCCCGCCTGCCGAAGTTGCGGATACGCTCGCGATCGTGGATTCGCTGTTCGGTGGATCGCCGCGGGCTGCGCACAACGCCTTTTCGGCCGGCGAGCCGGGGCGCACTCCGGTCGAAAGAGCGCCCGCCTCGCGATGTCGGCTCACGCGCTCGGCGACCGGATCGCCGCTCCAGGCCGCGGCCGGCGGACCGGCGTTCAAGCCCGGCGGCTGCCCGACGATCGGCACGACGCCCATGACGAACGGCGTTTGCGACCCGGCGAAGAAGCCGCCCGAGCTGCCATTGGGAACTGTCACGCTCGCCGCCGTGCTGCTTAGGCCGCCGGAGAATCCTTGGCCCGCGGCGATATCGAAATTCGCCCCGCCGCCCGGAAACTGAAAGCCGAAGCCGGTATGCGCTCCGCGCCGGGCGAGGCGCCGCCGAACTGAGCTGGCGGCCCGCCGCCGAACGGATTCTCTTGAAAGAACCAGTTCTGTCCGTGGGCATTGAAACCGACGCCCACTTGCTCGAAGAATGCGTCGTTTGAATGTTGAAGTCCGGCGCCGACCGCCACTTGCCCATGATGTTGCGCTCGGGCGACCCGGGCGCCGCCGAGCGAAAAAACGCCAATGCCCGCGACGAGCGTGAAACCGCTCGCGATCGCCAGGCACGGGCCGCGCGAAGGATCGACGGCGCGCATCATGAAGCACCAGATGGTCGAACACCACGGAGGAGTCGCGACTCGACGGGCGAAAAACCTGGGGCCATCGCTTGCTGCGGCGCCCCGTCGGCCGCGCTCTTTGAAGTCGTTATCGCCGAATTCGTTATCGCCGAATTCGCGGCGCGAAACAAGAGAGCGGGCGAAAATGATCTCGCCCGCTCGACGGAGGCTCGGTGGCGCCAGCGAGCGCCGTTCCTTAAGCGGCTCTCCGATCGCCTTCATCGGGCAATCGCTTGGGCTCTTCGGACGCCGTGGCCAAAGGCGCCGGGAGTTCGATCGCCCGATGATCGCCCGCCAAAGGTTCGTGGGCCGGATGGAGAACAATTGGCCGCGGCGCCGGCGCCGCGTGGGTCGAGGGGCGCCAACCGGCCCCGGGCCGCAGATAAATCCAATAGATCGTGGCCAAGTCCATCGCTGCTTTGGAAAAGTCGCCGGCCAGCACCTTCGAGCCTTGCACATCGCGCCATCGGTCGAGGGCATATTCGTAGACGAGTCGATCCAGTCGCCCGCCTCGGTTGTCGCGGCGGTAGCGGGTGAGCCGGGCCAGAATCTCGACGTCGAAAATCCAGCGGCTGACAAATGGATCGGCGAACAGATCGGCCAGACAAGGCGTGGCCCGCAGCAGCTTGGCGCCGCACTGCGTGTCGCGAATGCGGACTCCAAGGGCGGCGGAAGCGGCAAGCGAAAACAGGCGCCCTGCCAGGGCCCGCGCCCGGCGGCGTTCGATCGCGTGGCCCAAAAGCGGCAAGCGACTTCCGATCACGAGCCGCGTTTCCGGCCGGCGCTCGAACACCTCGCAAAACCGGGGAATGTCGTCGAGCGGCGTGGCGAGGTCGGCATCCCAAAAGCCGACATAGCGCGGACGCCGAGCGATCGCCGCGAGCAGTCCGAGGCGGACCGCTTCGGCCTTGCCGCCATTGCGCTCGAGATTCAAAACGCCCACGCGCCGCGGCTGCCGGCCGGCGAGCCGCTCGAGCACCGCGAGCGTGTTGTCGCGGCTTCCGTCATTGACGAACAGAATCTCGATATCGTCGGACTCGCGGACAAAGCGTTCGTAGCAGTCGACGTCGAGGCGATGCTCTTCGTTGTAGCAGGGCACGACGATCACGGCGCGAGCCATAGGCGAAACGTCCTTGTTTCGATAGCGCGGGCAAAAGGGGGCGATTACAAATGCGAACAATTCGCCCCGGCTTGCCGGCCAAGCGGCGGGCGCCGAAACGCCAGCGCGCGGCGGTTGCCCGGAGGGGGAGACGACGTTTGCATCCGCAGTGAGATATACCGCAATCGGTCGCCGAGCGGCAAGAGGAAACGGAAACTGCTAGCAGGCGCCAGCAGCAATGGAACTTCCCGCGAGTCGCCGGGCAAGCCGGCGATGCCGAAAGCCATGCCCATTGCCCAGCGTGGGCATGTTTTCGAGCGCCACGCGGAGTCCTCATGCCCACGCGGGGCGGTGGGCATGGCATCTATGAATGGGGTTCCGTCAAGTGGGGTTCTTGGAATGTGGTTGGGGGTGGCGACGGTAAGTTCCGCGAGTCGCAGGTTTGCGCTCAGGCATCTATTCGAGATCGGCCCGCTTGGGGTCGTCCCGGGAAGGAATTCGACGGACGCTCCATTCACAAGAACTCGGGTCGGCCCAGTCAGTCGCCCGTAGCCATGCCGTCGGAGTCGTCCGCGGTCGCAAACGGCGCCAGCTTGGCAAACGTGTCGCGGATCTTCGCCGTGTCCCCACAGGCCAAATGGCCCCCGATCCCGCCTCGCTTGTCGCCCGCTTTCGCTACCGCCCGCCAAACGATAACCTGTTTGTGGAGTCCACGCCGACGTAATTCATGGGAAGCTCCTTTTTGTGGAAACACAAGGGATGTCGCAACTCCCCTTAGGTTTACCACGTTTCCAAGGCCCCCGCGCGGCGCGGCCTCCTCTCATGGCTTCACACGGGGTTACCTATCGGTTCAGCCGTGACAATGCACTCGAATCTCGACCGCACATGCCCCTTATCGATCGCCAACTCCTCTAATGTGAGAACGTGGCGATGCGGGGCTCAAGAAAAGCGCGAGATCAATCCGACATCGAGCGCCAGCACGAAGAGCATCAGGCTCAGAATGAACATCAGGCCGAGATAGCTAAACGCCACGACGACCCGTTCGCTCACCGGCCGCCGCAAGATGCCCTCGAGCGCGAGAAACACCATGTGTCCGCCATCGAGCACCGGAATCGGGAGGAAATTGATCACCGCCAGATTCGCGCTGAGCATCGTCAAGAAGAGCAGGAAGCGGGCGAAGCCTTCTTTCGCGGCATAAGCAGCTTGCTCGGCCACGCCCACCGGCCCGCTGAGGCCCTTGACCGAAATTTGACCGCCGCTCACTGCCCGCAAGAACGACACGACCATGAGCGTCGATTTTTTCGTTTCGCGAGCGCCCCACTCAAATGCTTCGCCCCACGACTGAGCCTGAAATTCGCGGCGTTCGGGCATAAAACGGAGCCCGCGATCGGGGTTGAACCATTTCGTGCTCGCCTCGGGCGTGATTTCAGCGTCGCGCTTGCCCGAGAGCGTCAGCAGAACTTTCGTTCCGGCCGGCGCCACTTGCAAAACCGACATGAAAAACGGCCAATTCGGTTTGTCGGCGCCAAACTCGAACGGATCCTGAAAACTCTTGTACTCGGCCAGCGCGGCCTTGTCGGGCGGAAGAATCAGTCGGGCCGAAACCACCTCGTCGCCAGGCACGAAATGCTCGGGCGTGGCCGGTTTGCCATCGACTTCGATCGTCGCGCCGGCCGCGGGGCCGCCGGCTTCGATCGCATGCACGCGGTTGATTTCCTGAAAGGCGACACCCAGCGCCGGCGCCGAGAGCGGCGCGCCCTCGAAGGCGATTTCGTACCATTTCGGGTCGCGGAGGGTGACGGACTTATCGACAACGCCGCTTTTGTCTCCCGAGCGATCGCGCTGGATCTTGAGGCTGATCGTCTTGCCGGCCTTGCGACGGAGCCGCTCGGCCAGTGTTTGCGGATCGCCGGGGCTTTCGTCGCCGATCTGCACGAAGAAATCGCCCGGCTGAATTCCCGCTTTCGACGCCGGCGAATTATCTTGCACCGCCACGACCGCGCCCATGTACATCTCGAGCCCCAGCATCAAGCACGGCTGGGGTGGCACCAAAATCACTTCTTCAGGCCCGAGGGTGTCGCTCCGTTGCTCGCCGGAGCCTTTTTGCACGGACTCTTTTTCGGATTTGTGCCGCACCGTGATTCGGAGCGTGTCGTTCGGTTTCCGGGCAAGAATTTCGCTGAACGCGCGATAGTCGCTCACGGGCGTGTCGTCGACGGCAAGAATCGTGTCGCCGCCTCGAAATTTGGCGGTCTCGTCGGCGACGCTCCCCGGCCGCGCCGGCTCCTCGCTGATGAGCTCCAGCGAACTGGGCGACAGCACTCCGATCATGGGCGCCAGCCGCTTGCCCTTTCGGTCGGGCTTCACATTGACCCAAAACGGGTCTTTGACGCCATCGCGCACCACCTCGATATCGACGCCGGTCTCGGCGTTGGCGAACATCACCACGCCATTCAGGTCGGTGTAGCGCAGCTCGCGCGGGTTCGGGTCGTGGCCCAGGGCAATGAAACGGTCGCCGGGCTCGATATCGGCTTTCCAAGCCGGTTCGCCGGCCAGCACCTTCGACGCGCCGCAGGTCACTTCCTTCACACCCAGCTTATATGCCACGGTGGCCATGAGCACGGCGAAGATCAGATTCATGATCACGCCGGCCGAGATGATCGCCATGCGCTGCGGCACGCTCTTGGCCATGTAGCTGCGCGGGTCGAGCGGTTGCGGCGCTTCGGATTCGGCCGCGGCGGCGCTTTCCGTCGGGAGCAGGGCATGGCCGCCGGCGCCTTCGGCTTGCGTCGCTTTCGAGCGCTCGCGTTCCTCGGCGGCGCGGGCCGGGTTGTCGTCTTGGCCGAGCATTTTCACATAACCGCCCAGCGGCAGCGCTCCGATGCCGTATTCGGTTTCGCCCCACTGGAACTTGGCGAGCTTCCAGCCGCCGATATCGAAGCCGAGATAGAACTTCTCGCATTTCACGCCACATGCCTTGGCGACGAGAAAGTGTCCGAGCTCATGCACGAACACCACGAAACCAAGCCCGCCGGCGACCCAGAGGGCGGTGACCGTCCAATCGCCGAGCGTCTTGAGCATTTCAGAGAGCGAGATCGCGGCCAACCCGATTACGAAGCACATGCCCACCGCACAACCTCCCGTCGAGCCCAAGCGTCGAACTCGATCAGCCGAGCGAGCGACGGGTTGGGCTCGAAATCATGATTTTCCAAAACCCGGCGACAGGCCGGGACAATATCGATAAAACGCAATTCCCCGGCCAAAAAACCCGCCACGGCGCGCTCATTGGCCGCGTTGACCACCGCGCCCGCCGTGCCGCCGACCGCGGCCACTTCCATGCCCAGGCCCAGGGCCGGAAAACGCTCCAAGTCGGGCGGCTCGAACTCCAGGGCATACGAACGGGTCCAGTCCATGCGCGCCGCCACTCCCGGCTTCCGGGCCGGATAGTCGAGCGCGTATTGAATCGGCAATTTCATGTCGGGCGGACTCAATTGGGCCACCACCGAGCCATCGACGAACTCGACCATCGAATGCACGATCGACTGAGGATGAATCACCACCGCAATCTGCTCTGGCCTCAGGCCAAACAGCCACCGCGCTTCAATGATCTCGAGCGCCTTGTTCATCATGGTCGCCGAGTCGATCGTGATCTTGGGACCCATGTTCCAGGTCGGATGTCGCAGCGCGTCGGCAACCGTGACCGACGCCAACTGCTTGGCCGAATGTCGGCGAAAGGGTCCTCCGCTAGCGGTGAGAATCACGCGTTCGACTTCCCGCGGACTTCCGGCCGCTAGCGCCTGGAAGATCGCGCTATGCTCGCTATCGACCGGCACGATCGAACCCTGCTCGGCGCTGGCCATGCGCATCACCAGCGGGCCGGCCATGACAAGCGTTTCTTTATTGGCCAACGCCACCCGTTTGCCGGCCTCGAGCGCCGCGCAGGTGCTCGCCAAGCCCGCGCTGCCGACAATGGCGGCGACCACCACATCGACCTCCGGGCGGCGGACGAGCGCATCGAGCGACTCAGGCCCCACGGTTAACTGTACGTTAGCCGGCAGAGAAGACCAGTCGTGACCGGCCGCGGCCGCCGGATCGGCCACGACGAGCCAAAAAGGCGAGCCGGCGCCTTCGGTCGGGCCCGCGCCGATTTTGAGGCCCGCTAGCCCGGCGGCCTGCTCGACCAGCATTCCACAGCGCCGATTGGCCGCCAGTCCCGCGACTCTTAGCCGCCCCCCGCTGCCGGCGATCACTTCCAAGGCATTGCGACCGATTGTGCCGGTGGCGCCGAGAATCGCGACATTCGTGGGGCGGAGGGTCGTCATGCGATCGGGAGTCCGTGAGCGACGAAGGCGAGCGGCGAGCAAAACCGAAAAGCGGTCTTGAGGCGGATGCGCGCGGGCGCCGCGCCGAAAGGCCGCCAACCGGCGTCAAAACTTCGCCCGACTCCGCCCCGAGGCGTTCATTGCATCCGCTTAGAACTAAAAGAGTTGCGATCCGTCGCGATGCATTTTATAGCCCTCCGCCACGGTCTACAACCCGAGTTCCCGCGAATCGGTCCGACGGTCGACTATCACGCGACGAAACTCTTACGGAAACCGGCGAAGCAATCCCGGTTCATTGGCCCGTGACCCTTTGCAAACAGATCGGACGGGGCGCGGCGGCGCGAGCACGCTTTGCAGTATCGCGCGGGCAATGTGCTCGGCGGCGGCGGGTTGGGCCAGGGACCGGGCGGCGAGCGACATCGACTCGCGCGGACCAGTGTCGGAGGAGAGCACGCGAAGGGCCTCGGCCAGCGGTTCGACGAAACTCGCCGCTTCGATTTCCAGGCCAGCCCCCGCGGCGGCAAAGGCGCGGGCATTGTGCCGCTGGTGATCGTCGGTCGATGTGAGCAGCGGCAGCACGATCGAGGGGACCCCCAGCGCCGCGAGCTCGGCCAATGTCGAGCCGCCGGCTCGGGTGACAACGAGCGAGGCGCCGGACAAGAGCGCCGGCATATCGTCGACAAAGGGCGTGACGCAGGCCGCGACGCCGCGCCGATCGTAGACTTCGGCGGTCGTGGCCAAATGGGGCTCGCCGGTCTGATGCACCACGCGCCAGCCGACGAGCGCGCTCTGGGCGGCGGCGATCGCCAGCGGCGCCTGCTCGTTGAGCGGCCGCGCGCCAAGGCTACCGCCCAGAACCACCAATAGCCGCGGAGCGGCATTCAACGCCGACCGCCGCCCGTCGGAGCAAGCACTGGCCGGAGACAGCGAGGCGCGTATCTCGCTCAGTTCGCGAAAGCGAGCGCGGATCGGCACTCCGGTGACGTCGACACACCGCGAACGGAGCCGAGCCCGCGCTTCGCTCCAGCCGAGAAAAACGCGCTCGGCGCACGGGGCGAGAAATCGCGTGGCGCGGCCGGGCACGGTGTTTTGTTCGATGAGCGACAGCGGAATGCCGAGCCCAATGGCCGCGCGAGCCGCGGGAACACTCACATAGCCGCCGAGGCCCACGACATGATCGGCCCCAAGGGCGACGAGCATTCGACGGGCCGTGAAATATCCACGAACATTGTCGGCCACGAAGCGCAGCGCTGGCGCGGGCCCCGAGGCAGCGGCCGGCAGGGAGCATTCAAATAGTCGAAGCCCGCCGCGATGACACAGCGGCGCTCGAACTCGCGTCCCGATCCGAAGAACGAAATGCCGGCGCCCGGCTCGAGGCGGCGAATCTCCTCGGCCACCGCGAGCCCCGAAAAAAGATGCCCGGCGGTGCCGCCCCCGGCGAACACGATTTGCGGAGCTCGGCTCATGGGGCGGTGCATCATGCGTGGCTTGATCGCGCAGGGATTTTCCAATCACAACCCGAAACGTAAGTGAGGGCAAGCAAGCGGCGTTATTCCGGCGACAACTCGGCGACACACACTGGGGCGCCCTGGCTAACGCTTCGGGTTGTGAAGGGGAGGCGCATGCCGGAGCCCTCGCTAACGCTTCGGGCCGTGAAGGAGGGGCAGCGCGAGCCCTCATTTCGCCCGTGGTTCAGGGCAATCGTCGCCAGGCCAACCATCGCGCAGAGCGTCGCGGCGATCCAGAATTGGGAGACGATTTTGCCTTCGCTCCAGCCGCGAAGTTGAAAATGATGATGCGCTGGCGCGCATAGCAGCACCCGGCGTCGGAACAGTCGAAACGAACCCACTTGGGCCACCACGCTGAGCGTCTCGACCACCAGCACCCCGCCCACGAGCGCGAGCAGCAGTTCTTGCCGCGCCACGATCGCCACGAGCCCAAGCAGCGCGCCCATCGATACGCGCCGGTGTCGCCCATGAATACCTTGGCCGGCGGGCAATTGAACCACAAAAACGCGGCGAGCGCGCCGGCGGCGCCCGCGGCGGCGACCGCCATTTCCCCGGCGCCCGGCGCATCGGCGAGTCCCAGGCCGCGAGCACAATCGGGGTCGCCGGCCCAATAGGCGACCAGCCCCATCGTGACGAACGCGAGCATCAAGCATCCGCCGGCGAGGCCATCGAGTCCATCGGTAAGATTGGCCGCGTTCGAGCTGCCGACCAGCACCAGCACTGCGGTCCCAACCACCGCCGCGCCCAAGTCGAATGTGTAATAGCCGGCCGCGACTCCGCGAACACAAGCGTCCGATGTTTGTCGCTCGAGCCAGTAAGCGGCAAGCGCCACCAGGCTGGCCGCGGCGAGTTGGCCGAAAAGTTTCGCGCGGGCCGAAAGCCCCTGGCCCGAAATCTTGAAAAGATCGTCGGCGAGCCCCACCGTGCCGAATCCGACCACGGTCAACAGGGCCAGGAGCGGATAACCACTTCGCCAGTCGGCCAGCAGCAAGAGAGACAAGACCACCCCGGCCACGAGAAAAAGTCCGCCGAGCGTGGGCGTCGCATGTTTGCGGGCATGCAGCCGGGCAATGTCGGGCGAGGGACTATGCGAGGGCTCGCGAAAGCGCCCTCGAGCCACTGGATCATGCGCGAGCCGAAGGCGAGTCCGATCGCGAGATTGATCGCCGCGGCCAGCGAGGCTCGTAGCGGGATCGAGCGGGCGAGCGCGGCGAGATCGACGCTCGTGAGTTCAAGGATTTCGGCGCTGCGCGCAACAGCCAGACCAGCATCGCATCCTCGGGGGAGACGGCAGCGAGCGGTCGCCCGGCGTTTCGTCGGGCGTTTCGTCGGCTCGCCGCCGTCTCACGGTGTTCCCTGAGACGCCGAGGCGGCACGCGGCCGCCTCGGCGCTCAGTCAATAAACTCCATCGTGAAGCCTCGCCGCGACGATTGACCCAGTAATCATCGGCGGCGAGTAAGTGCTCCAGACCCAGGAGGGAGGGTTAGCTTCAGGTTCCCGCAAACCTTGTGCTGCGATGGAGTTTACAAATGGTTCCTTGAGTGTGTGAGGAAACTGATTTCCAAGACGTTTCGGTTCGAGTCGCGGTCGCCGTGATTAAGCCGCGCGGGCCGCTTCGGGGGCTCCGCGTCGGTGTTGCAGTTCCGCCACGATTCGCTCGAGCGCCAAGCCGCGCGAGCCCTTCACCAAAATCACGTCGCCCGGCTCGAGCAGGCCATCGAGCGCCGGTGTCAGATCAGCCACGTTGGGACACGCCGTCGCGCGGCCGCGCGGCATGCCGGCCGCGGTGGCGCCAGCGAGAACATGCTGGGCATGTTCTCCACAAGCAAAGAGCATGTCGGCCCCGCAGAGCGTGACCACTTCGTCGCCCAGCTTGCGATGCAACTGCTCCGACTCGGGTCCCAGCTCGCGCATATCGCCGCAAACCACGATCCGCCTTCCCGGCGCGTCGAAGTCCCGCAGCAATTCGAGGGCGGCGCGCATCGCGGTGGGGCTGGCGTTGTAGCTGTCGTTGATCACGGTCACGTCGCCGGCCGGCGCCACTTCGCAGCGCATCGGCGGCGGTTGAAATTCGGCAAGTCCACGAGCAATGTCGTGCGACGAGAGTCCATGCAGCCGGCCAACTGCCACGGCGGCCAGCGCGCTCGTGAGATGGTGACGCCCCCAGACCGGCGCCTCGAACGGATGGCCATCGACACAAAACGCGAGATGTCCGTCGTGCGATTCGACATGCGTGGCCACGAGATCGCAATCGAGCGAGCGGCCATACCAAAGCACGCGGGCCCGCGGCGGACTACCCGCCACGAGTCGCCGCAAGTGGATATCGTCGCCCGGTAGGATCGCATGTCCGCCGTCGGGCAAGGTCGCGAGCAATTCACATTTGGCCGCGCCGAGGGCCGCGCGATCGCCGAAACCGGCCAGATGCGCTTCGGCCAAGCAGGTAATGACGCCGATATCGGGCCGGCTCAGCGCGGCCAGCGAGGCGATCTCGCCCGGCGCGCTCGCGCCCAACTCCAGCACGGCGAACTGATGATCGGGCCGCAAGGCGAGCAAGCTCAGCGGCACTCCGATATGGTTGTTGAAGTTCTTGGCGCTCGCGATTCCATCGTACCGGGTCGCGAGCGTGGCATAGATCATTTGCCGGGTCGTGGTCTTGCCGACACTGCCGGTCACGGCGACGACTCGCCCGGCAAACGCGGCCCGATTCCAAGCAGCGAGCCGCGCGAGCGAAGCATCGCCGGCGTCGACCTCGAGGCTCCAGCGGCCGGGCCACGGTTTGACATAGCGCCCCGCGACGACGACGCCGGCGGCGCCGGCTTCGAAGGCTTGCTCGGCAAACAGCGAACCATCGTGCTTGGGACCCGCGAGTCCCCAAAAGGTTTCTCCCGGGGCGACCGCGCGTGAGTCGGTAACGACACGGCCGATCTTGGTCGCCTCGCCATCGCGCGGCTCGAGCGTGGCCAAGCGGAGCCGGCCACCAACGATTTCGTGCAGGTTTTTAAGTGTGAGATCAAACATGGGGTCGCATCGAACTTTCGCTACGGCGCCACGAGAGGGCGCGATTGGTTTCCCTAGGAATTACTCATTTTGCTCCAGGCGCCGGCGAGCCACGACGATTCGACGCTCGGCGCGAGGTTGTAAAGCCAACGCCGCGCCACTTCGCGATCGTCGAACATGCGCCGCTCGTCGGCGAGGATTTGAAACTCTTCGTGTCCCTTTCCGGCCACGATTACCGTGTCGCCCGGCGCCGCGAGGCTCAGTGCCCGATGGATCGCGGCGGCGCGATCGGCGATCACTTGTGCCCGCGAGCGTTGCCGCATTCCGGAGAGGATGTCATCGACGATTCGCGATGGATCCTCGCGGCGTGGATTGTCGGTGGTGACGATCGCCACATCGGCGCGGGATTCGACCGTGCGACCCATGATCGGTCGCTTGGCCCGATCGCGCTCGCCGCCGGCGCCAAACACGCAGATCAGCTTGCCATCGGTAACTTGTCGCAGCGTGTCGAGCGCGGCGGCCAGGGCATGCGGCGTGTGGGCATAGTCGACGAACACGCCAAACGGCTGGCCGCATTCGATTCGCTCGAGCCGCCCCGACACGCGATCGACCGACTCGATACCCCGCACGACCGTTTCCAGATCGATGCCATGGGCCAGCCCAATGGCGACGGCTTGCAAGCAGTTGACGATATTGTGGTCGCCCAGGAGCGTGGTGCGCACCGGAGTGGTGTCGCGGCCGGCGGTGAGCAGAAAGGTTTGTTCGCTTCGGCAGCGGTCGATCACCGTGGCCGTGAGCTCCGCGTCGCTCAACAGGCCCACGGAAAGCATCGGGCCGGTCAAGCGCGGCGCCAGGGTCCAGGTGATCGGGTCGTCGGCATTGAGCACCACCAGGCCGCGGGGGCGAATATAGTCGAACAGCCGAGCCTTGGCCGCGGCGTAGTTTTCGAGCGTGCCGTGATAGTCGAGATGATCGTGGCGAACATTGGTCACGACGCCGGCGTCGAGCGTCACGCCCGCCAAGCGCGATTGGGTTAGCGCGTGGCTCGACACCTCCATCACCGCATGCGAGCAACCCGAGGCTTCGAGCCGCGCGAGCCATGTGGCCAAAAGCGGCGGCGAGGGGGTCGTGAGCGGGGCGGGCTCCCAGTCGTAGCCATCGGTGTAGCCGAGCGTGCCGAGCGTGCCCACGCGATGCCCGGCGGCGTGGAGCACGCCGGCAATGAGCGCAGTGGTCGTGGTCTTGCCGTTGGTGCCGGTGACGCCGATCACCTTGAGCCTTCGGCTGGGATTGCCGGCGAGTGTTTGACAAAGCAGCCCAAAGGCCGCGCGGGCGTTGGGAACGACGCATTGCGGCGCGCCGCCGAGCGGCAACATTCGCTCGCCAAGCACGGCCGAGGCGCCGCGCGAAACAGCGGCGGCGGCGAAATCATGGCCATCGGCCTCGACCCCCGCAAGCGCCACGAACAGATCGCCGGGGCGCACCGTGCGTGAATCGGCGGTGCAAGATCGCACGACGAAATCACGAGCGCCAAAAAATTGGCGCTCGGAAGCAGCGTCGAGAGGCGGACACCGCCCGTGGGTTCGCTGGACTGCGGCATCGCGCCAGGCCTCCATGCCATTGCGCCGACGGCAAGCACAATTCGAGAAACGATTGGAACGTATCGCGACGGGGCACGGGCCCGTGGAACCGATCCTGGTTCCGGCCGCGCGTTCATCCCGACACGTTGCGGTCCGCGACGGGATGCCCGAAGTCACTGAGAGGCGAATTCTGGGGATTTTCGCGATTGCGTCAAGATCGATTTTGACCGCGAGGGGCGGCATGGTCGTCGGCGGAGATATTTCCGCCGGTCGGACGGCCCAGCACAAGGCCCAAAAACGCGGCCCCATCGCTCGGCGCGGCATTGTCGGCCGCGGAGCCGAGATCGCCTTCCGTCGTGAAAACACGATCGACCGCCCTGTTGATGAGCGTCTGATCGGCCGAAACGCCGCCGGCCGACAATGTTGAGCCGAGAGCCAAGGGCGGCCGCGACAACGTGGAATTCGCGACCGTGGCGCTCGCCGGAGCACTGCTGGCAATGCCCACGAGCGACGTCAAACCCGACTGGCTTGCGTTTGCGCTCGGAGACATATCCGGCACAAGTTCCAGCAGCGCGGCGTCGACCACGGAATCGGTCGCCGAAGGCGCGATCGCCGGCGGCGAGGTCACCGCGATTGTCGCGACACCGCCAGTCGCTCCGGCGGCCAAGGGGGCGCCGACCAGCGATGTGTTTGTCGGAGACACACTGCCCGACGCCGCACTACCCGACGCTACGCTGTTCGACGTCTCGGCGACAAGCGACAAAGTCGAGTCGGCGTTGGAGCCCACGCTGGTCGTGTCGCTGGGAATGTCGGCGGACGACGGCCGGTGCTCGACCGGCATCAATGTAAAGATAGTGCCGCCGCTTGAGCCGATGGATCCCGAGCCGGAGCCCGACGACCCCGTGCCCGATCCGGAGCCCGTGCCCGTGCCGGTTCCCGTGCCAGACCCTGAACCCGAACCTCCTGAGCCCGAACCGGCGGACTGGGTATTGAGGGCGTCGAGGATTTTGAGCACGTCGATCGGCGAGAGTTGGCCCGTGCCAAGCACGTCGGGGTATTCGCCCGGCAAGATTGCCTTGTTGGCGAGTGAATCGCCGCCCGGACTATTGAGGAGCCTGATTTCAAGTAGGGCGTCGAGCGGCCCGACCGTGGCGTCGCCGGTCACGTCGAGCGGATCATTGGTATTCTGCCAGACCGAGATGTTGGCAATCGCGGCCTGCACGGTGGCCGACTTGCTGGTGCCCGATACTTTGAGGAAATACGGCTGATTCACCGTGCCTTGGAATGTGAGCTGGGCGCTGGTGGAGCTCACGGCCGAAGTGGCGACCACTTGCAAGTTGTCGTTGAGCACTTGAATTTGCACATTGCCCGAGCCGCCGGCGGCGGCCAACACATTCAATGTTCCGTTGATTCCACCATTGTAGGCGTAGTAGACGCTGCCGCCGTTGAGATTGAGCGCTGACTCGGTTTGTTCGGCCGAGGCGAAGAAGGCCCGTTCGCTGAGATAGGCGGCGACAAACTGCGCTCTCAGTCCAAGTTCGCCGAAATCGTAACCGGTGGCGTTGACGGCGGTGGCCAGGGTGATGTTGGCGAACTGGCCGCTGGCCGAGGGACCGGCGGCGCCCGCCGAGCCCACGGTGTCGATGCCGTGGTCAAAGATCGCGGGCTCGGTTTCCGTGATCGTGTACAGCCCGGCCGGCAGGATGTCGAACGAATAGGAACCATCGGCGGCGGTGGTGGTGGTTTCGGCGAATGTGAAATTGCCATCGGTTTTGTCGAGCGTGACCGTCACGCCGCCGATGCCGGTTTCGCCCGAGTCCTTCACGCCGTTGTCGTTCGCGTCGACATAGGCATAGCCCGCGAGGCTGCCCACGGGGCCGACGATGATCGTCACGGTGGCGATATTGGACACAGCGCCCACGGTGCTCGACACGCGATAGGTAAACGTGTCGCCGCCGACGAAACCGGTGTTGGGCGTGTAAGTGACCACGCCGAGCGAGCCGAGCGAGGCCGAGCCATTCGAGGCGCCACTCACGATTTGAAAGCTGGTCGGGTCGAGATTGTTATCCGGCGCGGTGACCAAGTTTTCGAGATCGATCGCCAGCGGCGTGTTCGTGGCGGTTTGGAGCCACGCGTTGCTGGCGATCGGCGCATGAGTCAAGATCACGGTGAGGCTCACCGTGGCCGGCGCCGACACTCCGCCCACGCTATTGGCCACCGTGTATTCGAACGAATCGGTTCCATAAAATCCGGGCGCCGGAGTGTAGGTCACGGCGCCGGTCGTGGGATCGACGATGGCCGTGCCGTGGCTGGGGCCGCCCACAATCGTCACGCTCGCGGGAACAAGCGTGCCGATCGGCGTGGAATCGTTGGCCAGCACATCGATCACGGTCGACGTGCCTTCGTAGAGCGACGCCGAGTCGTTCAATGCGATTGGCGGCGCGGTGAGCGTGGCGTCGGAATAGGTGATGAGTGATGTTCCGTTGATGAGCACCGTGCCCGATTGCGGGCCGGTCGAAGTGGCCACCACGCTGCCAAAGGGGCCCGAGGGCGGCTGGCCTTGCAACACGATCGCCTCGGCGCTGCCCTCGGTTCCGCCATCGTAGGCGATGCCGCTGTAATTGAGTCCGCCGGCGGGAATCATATTGCCGCCGTTGAAATTCACGGTCAGCGTGTTGGCGACATTGTCGCCGCCGTTGATATTGATCGCGGTCGTGTCGGCCAGCGCCCGCGCGTCGACCAACGCGCCATTGTCGAAGATCTCGATTGTCGAACCGCTGAGCTCGAGCTGCATGTTGTTGGCGATCGGAGCGCCGGCGGCGGTGTATTGCTCGGGCGCTTCGTAGTTCAGCGGACCGGTGACGCCGCCGTTGACATTGGCCAAGTCGAAGAGCAATTGATTGCCGACCGGGGCGCCGATGCCGGTCACGAGGTCGTAGCCTGGTCCGGCGTCGTAGCCGTTGTAGCCGACCGTGACATCGTGAAAGTCGTAGAGCGGCGTGTCGTAGAGGGCGGTGAGAGTTTGCACGCTGCCGAGCGGCGTGAGTCCCGCGGCGGCCCGTCCCTGATCCACGATCGCCATCATGCCAGCGAGCCCCGGCGCTGAAAGACTCGTGCCGCCGCCCGGATACACGCCGCCGTTGTAGGTGTCGTAGGCATCGACCGGCGTGGGCGTGCCGCCGACGAATGAAAGATCGGGCGTCGTTCTGGCGGTGAGGCTCTGGGGAACTTTGGTGACCGTGCCTTGTTGATACGATGGCTGGGTCTCATAGGCGCTCAAACCGCCGGAGGTTCCGCCGACATTGGTCCCGGTCGGACCGATGGACTGCGCACCGTACTGCACGCCATCGACGCTGCCGCCGGTCGAGGGCGCGAGCCCAATGTTGGGGTCGGAATAGGTGACCGAGGTGGCGGTCACCGATTCAACCTGCATCACACCGTCGTACCCTGAATTGGCGACATTCGAGATCGTGACATAATCACCGGCGAAGGTGTTCACCGGCGTCGCGGTGGTCACGGTCACGTTTCCCAAGGCGTCTTCAGTGGCGCTTACGATTGCCGTGGTCGTCAGCGGTGTCAGGCCGAGGCTCGTGTCGATGAAGGTGAACGATGTATTGGTCGGCGTGGAAGCGACGGTATACGTGCCGTCGTAATTGCCTTCGCCCGTGATCGAGACCTGATTGCCCGTAATGAGCCCGGTTTCGTTGGCGGTGGTAATCGTGACCGTTTGCCCCGATTCGTTCGCGCTGATGACATCGCCGGGATTGCTCCAGCCGGTTTCCACGGCGTAGGAACCATCGGAATTAACATTTAAATTCGTCGCGCCGGCGGCCACGACATCGGGCGAAGTCGAGGGATAAACCGGCGGCGCCCCCTGGTCGCCGGAGCTGGCAATGTAAGTCACGCCCGATAATTGGAAGTTGCTGTCGTTCGTAATCGTCGAATCCGAGCCGGTTTCCCCGGGGGACTCGCCGCCGCCAAAACTCATCGACACGACCGATGCGCCCACGGTTTGCACCGCCGCCAGCGCTGCCTGAATGTCGGATTCCGCGAATCCCTGCATTTCAATGAGCACGATATTCGCATCGGGCGCCATCGCGTGCGCCCATTCGACATCTTGCGCCGTTTCCGCGGTCTCGACCGGGTTATTGAGCGTGCCCGAACTGGCGCTGGGTAGCGTGGAAGGTGGGACCGCGTACAAGTCAAACGTGAACTGCGTGGGACTGATCACGGAGGCAACCGTTTGCGCCATCGTAGTTCGGATTCAAAGTTCCGAAAAGCGTCACGCTGTCGCCCACCGAGAGGCCATCGGCCGAACTGGTCGTGACCGTGCAGGTCACGGAATTCGCGGTGTTCACGACGCTCGTAATTTGAATGTAACTCGGCCGATCGCTGGCCAAGCCGTTTTCGCCCACCACTTGAAAACTCGGCGGATCGGGCAAGCCGTACAACTGATCGAAGACCGCCAGATCGCTGGTGGCGAAGCCGGGGCGCCGGTGTCGACCAAGGCCGGATCGTCGCCCGGATCGATAATGGCAATGGTTTGGCCCGCGCCGTTGCCCACCACTTGGTTGGCGCCCGAGCCGAACTCGATATTGTCGACGCCATAGGCCTCGCGCACCTGGGCGGGAGTGAGTCCCACGCTGGCGGTCGAGGCCGAGAGCAGTGCCCGCATTTCGAGCGCTTCGACAACGAGCCGCACTCGCGCGATCGGAGACCGGCGACGCCGTGGACGCGCGAAGATCGCGGCGCCGCGCCCGGCGCGTCGGCCACCGCGAGAGTTCGTTCGTGAAGAGAAGGCAGATGGCGAAAGAGGTACATCAGGAGCCTGGATTGCAATGGCGTGGTGGAAGCAAACGCGCGGAAGGGAGAAATCGAAAAACGACGCGCGGCTCGCCCGCCGCGAATAGCGACGGTTTCAAGCGAGGATAAGCCAGGACGCCATGGGCCGCGTGCGCGGCGACCCGTTTCCCCCCAAAAAAAGCGCCGCGAGTCGGGCTCCATAGTAACTTCCCGATTTTTTCGAATCAACATTGCGAGCCGCGGCAATCCGCAAACGAAGCCCCCGCGCCCGGTCCGAAATCGACCTATTCGCAATCCATCTGCAAAGGGAAATAACTCGGTGAATAGCGGCGGAAACAAGGCCGGACGCGGCTCGATTCGCGCGAACCCAATGATTCCTCGGATCGGACGACGGAATTGTCACGCCCGAGGGCGGTGAATCGACGATCAGTCTGTTGAAAAATGCCATCGTGGCAACTTTCAACCTCGCCAAGCGCCGAGCAAAGTTCGGCGCGGCTCGCAAAATAATGACGAAGGTCGTTATTTTGGCGCCGCGGGCATGCGGCTGCGCCGCCTGTTGAATATTTCAACAGGCTGCTAGAATGCGATGCCGCAATCCATTCCTTTTCCCGAAGAGCAAGCGCTGTCGCGGCGACTTGGATTCGATTTCCGGCGATTCGTTTTCCGGCGCCGCTTCCACTGCCCCACTCGGGTTCGATTCAACACCTCGCCATGCCCGACTCGCAAACAGCCGAACGTCCGATCGACGGACGAAAGATATTGATCGTCGGCAAGCTCGCGGGCATGTCGCGGCGCGAGGCGCAGCAGCTTGTGCGAGTCCACGGCGGCGTGTGCGTCGAAAAACTCGATGCCGACGCGGACCTAGTGGTGGTGGGCGAAGACGAACTGCTCGCCGACAATTCGCTCGTCGAAACTCTCGATGAAGCCACTCGCGCCGCCGCCGCGCGCGGGGCGATCGAAGTGATTTCCGAAACCCAACTCTGGCAACGGCTCGGGCTAGTCGAGGCCGACGACGAAGGCCGCCGCCTGTACACGCCCGGTATGCTCGCCGGACTGCTCAAGGTAAGCGTGGCGGTGATTCGCCGCTGGCATCGGCGCAAGCTCATTATTCCCAAGCGCGAAGTCCGACGACTGCCCTATTTCGACTTTCAAGAAGTAGCCACCGCCCGGCGGCTGGCCGAGCTGCTGGCGGCCGGAATGTCGCCCGGCGCCATCGAGAAGAAGCTCGCGGCGCTGTCGAAATATCTTCCCCATGTCGATCGGCCGCTTGCCCAATTGTCGGTGATGATCGAAGGCAAGCAATTGCTGCTCCGACAAGGGGCCGGTTTGATCGAGCCCGGCGGGCAACTACGATTCGACTTCGAAGACGATCGCGCGGCGAACGAACAACCCGCCGCCCTGCGCTTGCCGCTGGCCAGCGCCACGATCGCCCGCGGCCCGCGCCGAGGCCCAACCGCCGCTGGCCACTCCCGACGAAATGCTGCACTTGGCCTCGCTCCTGGAAGACGATGGCGATCTCGCGGGCGCCGCCGACTTGGTGCGGGCCGCCATGGCCGCCGGCGGACCCACGGCCGATTCGTGCTTCTTGCTCGCCGAGCTGCTCTATCAAATCAACGATCTCGCGGGCGCTCGCGAACGGCTTTATATGGCGGTCGAGCTCGACGAAGGTTATGTCGAGGCGCGCGCGAATCTGGGTTGTGTGTTGGTCGAGCTTGGCCAGCCGGAGCTCGCGGTGGCGGCATTCGAGGGCGCGCTCTCGCTGCATCCGGAATATCCCGACGCGCACTATCACCTAGCCGCCACGCTCGACGAAATGGGCCGCCAGGTCGAGGCCGAGCGTCACTGGCAAATTTTCTTGCGTTTAGCGCCCGACAGCCCCTGGGCCCAGCAAGCCGAAGAACGCTTGCGCGGCGATTCGCTTGATTGAATAAACCGGATGGGTCGCGAGGACTTGCCGCGCCGCGATTTCGACCGATTGTCTTTCTTTGAGGAGATATCCTGGCAATGGACGCCGAATCGATCCCCCGAAGCCCAAGCTCGCCCCGGCCCCGGCTGCGCGACCAGCCGCATGCGGCGCCGCTGCTCTTGATCGGCGCGTTCAAGCTCGTGAAAGCCGGGTTGCTCGTGGCGCTCGGGGTGCTGGCGCTCCGCGTGGCCCCCGACGATGTCGCCGCCCGAGCCTCGCGGTGGATCGAATGGCTGCATCTCGATCCGGGCAACCGGCACATCGAGGAACTGTTATCTAAAATCGCCGGGCTCGATGACCATCGACTGCGCGAGATCGGAATCGTTTCGTTTCTTTACGCGGCGTTGTTCTTGACCGAAGGCGTGGGTCTGTGCCTTCATAAGCGTTGGGCCGAATATATGACCACGGTGCTCACCGCTTCCGCCTTGCCATTCGAGATCATCAGCATTATGAACCGGGTGACGGCGCCGCGCATTGTTCTGCTGCTGGCCAATGTCGCGATCCTTATTTATTTGATCACGATCTTGCGGCACGATCGCCGCAAGGCGAAGCACATCGCCGCCGAACCATCGGCCGACGCCGGCAATTGAAACGCGCGGGCATCCGGCGTTGGGCGCCTCGCGATCGGCGGCCGACGCTTAGTCGCCAAACACATCGGCATGCTTCGCCGCGGGAACTTTCAAGTTCACGGGCCTGCCCGGCCCTGGAGTCGCGGGCCGCGGCGCGAGCCGCGATTGCGGTTCGATTCTTGGTCGCGATGCGACACGCGGCGGCGTTTCGCTCGCTCGCCGCTCCGCGGCCGCCAGAGGCTGCATGGGCGCGAGCGATGCCTCGGCGATATGCACCCGCAATATCCGCTCCAATTCGGCGATCGAGGGCGGAACACTATGGAGCTCGGTGTGAATCGCGTCGACGATCAACTCGCTCTCCACGCCTGGATGCCGGGCGCTGCGGACCGTCACAATACCGTCGCTCGGTTCGCGCAGCGCCAGCGGGTCGCCATCGCCGATCACGGTGTGGAGCTTCACTCCGGGCCGAATCGGCATTTGCCCGAGCGCCCTGAGAATCGGACTGTCCGGCTCGAGCATGTCGATCGTCGTCGGCTGCGAACGCCACAAATACGGCGCGAACACCTCGCGATTGGCCCGCATGAACGCCTTGTATTCCAGACTTTCGCGACTGCCGAACCGAATCAAATCGGAGCTCACGCGGCCGATCGACCGCAGCGCCCAGCTCGAGCCCTGGAAGGGAGTGCCCATGAACACGACTCGCGTGATCGATGGAACCGGCTCGAAATAAACCATGCGCGCGAGT
>CAWAUV010000005.1:0-797200 GCA_963785305.1 uncultured Planctomycetaceae bacterium | reverse complement strand
TGCCACGCCCGTCCTCGACTTCATTCATGCGATTCAATACGTTTACCGCGCGGCGCTGGCGCTGGCCGCCAACGATGCGGAGGGTTGGTCGCTCTATCTAAAGTTCGTCACCTGGTGCTGGCAAGGCCAGGTCGATCACGTGATCGACGAGATCAAGCAAGCCTGCCTCGCGCGGGGCATCGACTGGGAAGATACGAAACCCAGTGACGCGGAGAAACCGCTCGTCGACGCCGTGCGGTACTTGACGAACAATCGCCAGCGGATGGACTATCCCAGCTATCGCCGCCTGGGCCTGCCGGTCACCAGCGCGCCGATGGAGTCGCTGATCAAACAAATGAACCTGCGCGTGAAAGGGACCGAAATGTTCTGGGACGATCCCGACGGAGCGGAAGCGATCTTGCAGCTCCGCGCCGCCGCCCTCAGCGACGACGGCCGGCTCAAGGACTACCTCTCGCAACGCCCCGGCCACCCCTTCCACCGCCGCTCCACCCCCCTCGCCACCGCCGCATAAGCTGAACTGGTCCCTACCACTCGGCTTCGAGCAACGCTTCCTGGCGATGCTTCGCTGCAGCGCTTTCTTCCTTGCGGATGTTCTTTTGCTCGGCCTCGAAATCAAGGCCCTCTTGGGCGCTCCAGGTTTGCTTGCTCAACACACCGGCGTCGCACAGGGTCTTGCGCACCGCGGTTTCTTTCGCCGGGTCGCGGACTTCGATCTGCGGCGGGGTAATGTTGATCACTATGTTGCGCACAACTTCCGGCCATGAAACCGAGCCGAAACGGCCCGCCAACCAGGCGAACCAAACCACGCGCTCGAGCGTGCGGCGGTCGCGCCGCGAATAAATTTGTTGTTGCGCTTCGGCATACTTCACGAACGGACTCTCGGCCACGAGGCTCGACGCGAAGTTGTTGTTTTCGGCCGTGCCGGTCACGAAGTTCTCCGGCAAACTCCACCGCACCGCCACGCTCCGCAAGAGCGCCTGCGCCGCCGTGATGAAGTTCGGCGAGTGCTGCGCGCCAGGGGTCCGGGCAAGTATTTTTGACCGCTGGGAACCTTCAGAATCGTGGCTGGGTCGTATTGCTGGAGCCAGTGCGCCAGCGCCCCGCGATGCGGTGGTCGTGTAGCTGGCGTCGGCCCGCGACATGGTGGCGGTGTTGACTTGGGCCTGCGTCGTGCCGGGCGCCACTTCTTGAATCCAGGCGATCGCCGCTTGCACGGCCGAGCCTTCGCCCATATTGCGCAGCACCCGGCGAGCCACTTCGAGGCTGCCTTGAATCGGATAGAAATCCGAAAGGCCACGCTTCACGCTCCGCGGCACATTGAGCTTGGCGTGTTCCATCCACGCGCCGCCGCCATCGGGCGGAACGATCGGCTCGGCGCCGCCGGGCAGAAAATCCCAATCGAGATCGCGATTCGACCAGCGCGTGCAGAAGCCATGCACGGCCTGCGAATCGTCGCGATCGGCCAGCAGGCCGAAGGTCCAATCGCTCGGCGAGCGAAGCCCAAGCCACGCGTCGATGTCCGCCGAATCGACCGGCGCCGTCACCTGATCGGGCTCGACCGTGCGCGCTTGCACATGTCCATCGCCGCGATGCCAAAGGCTCAAGAAATACTCGCCATCGACCCGGCTCCGCTCGAACAGCTCGCGATCGAGCTCGCCGATCCAGTGGTTTTCGTCGAGAAAATCACCGACCACCGTCTCGGCGACGCTCGCGAGCCAGCGGCTTTCGGCGTTGCCCGGCTCGCGCGGGGCGACGGCATAATGAAAGCCGGTTCCGATCACATAGTTCGTGAGACTTGAAAGAATGCCGACCGCCACCGGATTGGCCGCGGTGACGAGGCGCGCCGCGCCGCGAATGACGGCCAGCTCTTGCTCGGTCTGAAAGATCGGCAGATCGCGGCCCTGGTCGCGATCGTTGAGCGTGGTGGGCATCGCGCCCAGCAGGGGCGGTGCGCAAAGAGATAGTCGCCCGGGTTGACATAGTTCGAGGGATCGTAAAACCCCTCGAGCGTGTCGCGATAACCTCGGGAGCGCAGGGCGCCGAGAGCCGCGTTCTGCTCGGCGATCTTGAGCCGCAGCCCATTGGCCCGCGCTTGCCGCTTGAGCGCGGCGAGCGTGGCGCCTTGGTCGGAGGTCGGGCGCGAGCCGCCGGGAGAAGGCGAATCACCCGGCGGCGAGATCGAGTCATGGTGTGAAGTGCTCATGACGGCGAAGGGTACAAAACCCCAATCGCCATCTTCCACCACCAAAACCGAGCCAGCCGATTCTTAAGATCAGCTCCGCCGCGTCAGGCCGAAGGCCGACGAAAATGCTGGTAGGCGAGAATCACTTCGTAGAGATCGGTCGAAATCGTCACGCTTTCGGTGTCGAAGTCGCGGAGCCAAGTCCGCTCGCTTCGCACGGCGTCGACCAGGAGTGGCAGAATCTCGCCGAGCGACACGGAAACCACGTCGCCGGCGGGCTCGTTCTGAAGCGGGTTGCGGGTCGATTCCGTGGGACCGTAGTACACGCGCAAATGGCTTCTTGCCATAACGTTGACGTCCTCGGGAGATTAGTCCGGTGTTCGGGTTTACATTCGCCTGGAGCTCGCGCATTTGCGCGGAAGCGCCTTTCGCACGGATTATGCGCGTCGCGCACGGTGTTAATTATCGTCTCGCGCATGCGACGGGTTTGATCTAATTGCCCGGTAGCGCCGGTTTTTTCGTGTGATAGCGAAATGCCGGGAAAGCCAGGCGATCTGCGCAAGAGCGCACACGCCGATTGCAGGGGCGCGGAGCGGCGGCGCGACAACGCGACCCGAGAGTCACGGATCGCCAGGAGCTAGCTTGTTCGCAAGTCGAAAACACGAAAGCCCGTCGAGTCAGGGCCGCGGCCGAATGCTTCATGTTAAACTAGGGAAACGCCGCCGCGGCCGGGCAGCGAATTTTGGTAAGTTCCACGAGTCTTGCGAGCGACCCGCGACTATGCGCACCCTGGCGATTGGCGATATTCATGGCTGCCTGCGGGCGCTCGACCGAGGTGATCGAGGCCGCAGGCGCCAGCGACGAGGATTTGTTGATCACGCTGGGCGATTATGTCGACCGCGGCCCCGATTCGGCGGGGGTCGTGGAATGGGTGATGCAGCGCGCCATGCTGGCAATCTGGCGCCGATCCGCGGCAATCATGAGCTGATGATGATGCGATCTCGCACCGACGCCAGCACTTTCTACGACTGGCTGAACTGGGGCGGCGACGCCACGCTCCGTTCCTACAGCGGGCAAGACACCGGCGGGCTCGAAGATGTGCCGAGCGAGCATTGGGTGTTTTTCGAACATGGCTGCCGCGATTATTTCGAAACGCCGACGCATTTCTTCGTCCATGCCTCGGCCGATCCCAATGTCGATCTCGACCGCCAGACGGAAGCGTCGCTCTACTGGGAAAAGTTTCGCGATCCACCGCCGCATCGCTCGGGCAAGATCATGATCTGCGGCCACACGGCCCAGCGCCCCGGCATGCCGCGCGATATCGGACACGCCGTTTGCATCGACACGTGCGTTTATGGAGGCGGCTGGCTCACATGTTTGGATGTGGACTCGGGCCACTATTGGCAAGCCAACCAAGAAGGCCAGGTTCGCGAAGGCCAACTCGAGCCACGCGGGGAGTGAGACATTGTTGGGATAAATCCTGATTCAAGCAGTGCGCCGCGACCGGCGCGATTATTCGACCCGCTCGATGATCATGGCCACGGCGTTGCCTCCGCCCAAGCAGAGCGCCGCCAAGCCGCGCCGCGCTTGCCGCTCGGCGAGCGCATGGAGCAAGGTCACGAGCACGCGCGCCGCTTGCGCCAATCGGGTGGCCGAGGGCGATCGCTCCGCCGCGAACATTGGTCTTCGCTAGGTCGAGCGACAGTGACCCCGCGCAGGCAAGGCACTGCGCGGCAAAGGCTTCGTTGAGCTCCACCAGATCGATATCGGCGAGCGTGAGTTCGGCTTGGGCAAGCGCCTTTTCAATTGCGGTCACGGGCGCGATGAAGATTTCCTTCGGCTCGACACCCGAAGTGGCCGACGCCACGATTCGGGCCTTGAGCGGCGAGCGGCTGGCCCGCGCCCAGGCTTCGCCGACCACGACCACTGCCGCGGCGCCATCGCTGAGCTGCGAGGCATTGCCGGCAGTGACCGTGCCCGCGGGGTCAAAGGCCGGCCGCAACCTAGCGAGCGAGGCGGCGCTGGAGTCTGGTCGCGGGCCTTCGTCGTGCGCGATCGTTTGAGTCTGTTTGCCCGCCACGACCTCGATGGGCACGATCTCCTCAACCGCGAGCACGGTGGCGGCCAAAGCGCGGCGATGACTTTCGACCGCGAAAGCGTCTTGGTCCGCGCGGTTCACGCCGCGGCTGCTGGCGATATAGTCGGCCTCGGCGCCCATGGCCATATCTTCGAAGGCGCACCACAGCCCATCGTGGAGCATCGAATCGACGACTTTCTGATCGCCGAATTTCCAGCCTTGTCGTGCGCCGAGAAGCAAGTGCGGGGCTTGGCTCATCGACTCCATGCCCCCGGCCACGATCACCTGGGCGTCGCCGGCGCGGATTGCCTGGTCGGCGAGCATCACGGCTTTTAGGCCCGAGCCGCACACTTTGTTGATTGTGAGCGCCGCGACACTGGCCGGCAATCCGGCGGCCAGCGCGGCTTGCCGGGCGGGCGCCTGGCCGACTCCGGCCGAGAGCACATTGCCCATGATGACTTCATCGACGGCATGCGGCGCGACAGCGGCGCGGCGCAATGCCTCGGCGATGGCCACGGCGCCCAGCCGCGGGGCGGGCACGCCGGCCAGGGCGCCGAGAAATTTGCCGATCGGCGTGCGGCAGCCGCCGACGATATAAGCGCTTCCCATCGGGAAATGAAACTCCGTGTGCGAAAGCAAAGAATCGTGCGAGTCGGGTCGGCGGAGCGATCGCGAGACTGGTCGATCCGTGTTCAATTCGAGCCGCCGAATGTATTATACGGGTCGCATGCTTGGCGTCGAACGTTCTTGCGATGACAATCCGCGAGTGCAAGACCGATCGCGATCTCGACGCCGGCCGGTTTCGGACGATGCCTCCAACCCCTGGAAGACGCGCATGACAGACGATGCCGCCAATTCGATCGCCGCGCTCAAGCAGTCGATTCGCGAGCAGGCTCACGCGCGGCGGCGGGCGCAACCCGACAAAGATTCGCTCAGCCAGTCGATATGCGCCTGTTTCACCGCGTTGCCGGAGTATGTGCGAGCCGGCGCGGTGTTGTTTTATCTCGATGTGCGCTGAAGTTCGCACCCGGCATTATTTGCCAAGAGCGCTGGAGCACGGCAAAAAGATCGTCGTGCCTTATTGCGTCGAGGGCGAATCGCTCGAACTGTTTCATCTCGAAAGCATGGACGAGCTGACCACGGGCATGTACCAGATTCTTGAGCCGCGGGCCGATCTGCGCGATTCGCGGGCTAAGCGGGTCGATGTGCGCGAACTCGATCTGGTGATGGTTCCGGGCGTGGCGTTCGACCGGCGAGGCGCCCGCATGGGGCACGGCAAGGGCTATTACGACAAGTTGCTCGAGCATGCCCGGCCCCAGACGCCGCTGGTGGCGTTGGCCTTCGAATGCCAAATGTTTCCGGAATTGCCGGTGCAGCCACACGATGTATTCATGGACAAGATCGTGACGGAGACCGGCATTTACGAAGGGCTGGGCCGGCGATCCGCGAGCGATCTCTCGGAGGGGCGCGACAAACTCGGCTCGGGCGGAGCAGTGTCATGACGGCCGAGATCGACGACACCTACGCCGAGGCGTTTCGCGGCATTTATGCGGAAGTGTTGATTACGGCTCGCGACCGCCACTGGCTCGAAGCCGCCGCCCGGGCCGCGACCGGCAACGCTTCGAGCACGATTCTCTGCGACTGCGAGGCGGGCATCGATCGCTTCGTGGGCCCCGGCGGCGACGAATCGTTTGCCACTCCCGATGGTCGACCCGGCGTGGTGCTGCAATTTCATCTTCCGCGATTTCGCAAAGAACGCGTGGCGGCGCTGGAGCGGTCGCTTTTGGTGCGGCTCAGTCAGAATGTGCTCACGGCGCCGACGGCGAGCTGCTTCAACCTGCTCGACACGCCGGAGTATTTCAAGCTGGGGCGAAAGATCGCTTTTTTTGGCGATGGCCACCAGTTTCGCGACACGCGCCACGGCCGGCCGGTGTGGGTGATTCCGATTCTTTCCGGCGAGTTCGTGCTCGATCGACGTTTCGGCTTTAGCGACGGGCTCATGGGCGGCAACTTGTGGTTCATGGGCGCCACGGCCGACGCGGCGCTCGACGCGGCGATGCTGGGCGCCGAGGCTGCCCGCGCGATTCCGGGCGTGGTGCTGCCGTTTCCTGGCGGGGTGGCCGGCAGCGGCTCGAAGGCGGGTAGCCGTTATTCGTTTACCATCGCCAGCACCTTCGCGGAGTATTGCCCCACGCTGCGCGATGCGCTCGGCGCCGACTCGCGACTGCCGCCGGGCGTCGTGTCGGTGCAGGAAATCATCATCAACGGCCGCGACCTTCCCGCGATCGCGGCGGCCACGCAAGCGGCGATTGCGGCGGCGCGGGAAACGCCGGATTTATTAAAGATTTCGGCGGGCAACTATGGCGGACGGCTGGGCAAGAGCTTTATTTATCTCCGGCCCCGGTCGGAATCATGAAGGCGATGTCGATGTCCGGCAGCAGGTTGCGCCGACCTCGCGCCGTGCTGGCGCCTTGGCAGGCCGCCAAATGGCGACGCGTTCGACGCTTCCGGCCAGGCAAGCTCTAAGGACAGGGCGCCTTGGCGTCGATTGTCCGGCCATGACGCGTCGATATCCAGCGTATCGCGCACACGTGTCACATCCGGAGCATTCGTAATGCGTCGCATTCGTAGCACGGCCGTTGCGCTCGGCTGGTTGCTTGCCGTGGCGCTGCGCGGTGTTCCACCGGGCAGGAGGCCGTGCCTCTACCACCGATCGATGATAGTGGATTGACGCTGAATCGCGCCTCGGATTTGGCGATGATCAACAATCCGTCGATTCGCGACGCGCAGGCCAATATCGACGATGCCCGCGGCCAGGCGATTCAGGCCGGTTTGTATCCGAATTTGCGGTTCGATTCGGGCAACCCGAACCAGATCGGCGGCGTGAATACCCAGTTCAGCCCCGGCTTCACGCAACACTTCGTGCGCGGCGGCAAGCTTCGGTTGAGCAAAGCCGCGGCCGAGGACTATGTGCGGCAATCGGTGCTCCTCTACGTGCGCGCAGCGGTACGAAGTCGTGACCGATGTGCGGCAACAGTTCTACACGGTGCTCGCCGCGCAGGAGCGGGTGCGAGTGCTCAAGACCCTGCTGGGCATCGCCGAGCAATCGCTCAACATCAGCCAGAAGTTGCTCGAAGGTGGACAAGGCACTCAGACCGATGTGCTGCTGCTACGAGTCGAACTGCGCCGCAATCAGGCCGCGCTGCGCACCGCGGAGCTTACCCTGAAGTCGGGTCGCCAGCAGTTGGCCGCCTTGATGGGCACTCCCGATATGCCGATCCATGAAGTGGTCGGCACACTGACCCCGGCCCTGCCGCCGTGGACCGATGAGGACGCCCGCGCGACGCTGGTCGCCCGCAATGCCGATCTGCAAAGCCGGCGAGTGGAAATCGATCGAATGCGCACTCTTGCTCCGCCGAGCTGAAGCCGAGCCGACGCCCGACTGGGATGTGACCGGCGGCTGGCAGTACAATCCTTATCAGGGCTCGAACCCGGCCTATATGGGCGTGTTCTTCGATTTGCCGATATGGAATCGCAACCAGGGCGGCATTCGCTCGGCCAACGCCAACATCGCCCAAGCGATCGCGCAATATAGCACCGCTCAAAACGATCTGCTGCGACAACTGGCCGAGGCGCTGGCGCGTTATCGCTCGGCGCAGCAGCAGGTCGAGATATTCGAGCAGTCGATCTTGCCCGACTCGCGGCAAACGCTGAGTCTGGTGCAGCAGGGATATCGCCAGGGCCAGTTCGATTTGGTGCGGCTGCTCGAGGCGCAGCGCGGCATCGTGCAGGCGAATCTGGACTATATAGATGCGCTCACAGCGCGCCTGACCGCCGCGGCCGATGTGGCCAACTGGCTGCAAGCCGACCAATTTCCGTGAGCGAGGGACGAACCTTCGTGGACAAACTGTTTTTTCGCGCGCTCCTCAGCCGCCGCAATCGCCGCTGGCCAGGGCCACGATCGCGATGCCGTGGCGCCGCGCGAGCTCGACGACTTGGGCCTGATCGAGAATGATCGTCCGACCGGCCTCGATCGCGAGCACACGGCCGCCGGCGGCTGCAAGGGTTTCGATTGTGCCGAGTCCGATCGTGGGCACATCGAATCGCATGTCCTGCTTCGGTTTGGCGACTTTCACCACGGTAAAACCGCCCTTGCGACAGAGCTGACCGGCGCGGCGGATGCATTCATCGGTGCCTTCGATCGCTTCGATGGCCAGCGGCGCCCGATCCTTGACCGCCACGCTTTGGCCCACATCGAGCCGGCCGATCTCCTTGGCCAATCGCCAGCCGAATTCGATATCCTTTTGCTCGGCCGCGCTCGGCTGGCGAAATGTGAGGCATCCTTCTTTCACGAGTAACTCCGGAGCGTAATCGGTGGCGGGTTTGAACACGACGCCATGCCGGTCGAATGTGCGAACGATGGCGCCCAAGAGCGTATCATCGCGCTGGTCTTCTTGCGCGAACGAAGTGCGGAAAGAAAGTGCGAACCGTGCAAAGATCGGGAAAATATCGCAGCCAGGCGCCGGGATGGTAGAGAGTCACCTTGTGAACTTTGCCGGCCATGATCGCTTCGCGCACACCGCGACGGCGAAAGTAACGAATGGCCCCGCCGAGCCGGGCAAGGCCGACCCAGCCAAAATCGTCGCAGCAGTCGGCAAGCGACGGATCGGCATGATGGCGAATGCCAAGGCCCACGACACGATGGCCTTGCGCCGCGAGCGCCCGGGCCACGGCATGCGGAAAGTGGCCCCAGCCGGCCAAAAGACCGATCGTGCGCGGGGGATTCGCGTGCGCGCCGGGCGTCGCGGAACGAGTTAGCGCGAGTTCGTCGGCTCCGGCCCAGGCGGAGACATTCGAGCTCGAGGGGTCGCCAAGTGTGGCCATCGGCAGCCGATTCCATTTGCCAAGGTCGCGCGGCGACCGATTAGGCGGCCTTTTTCTCGGGACCCATGTCTTTGTCGGCGAGCAGCGAATCGATCTTGCGCTCGAGCGCTTTGAGCTGTTTGCGCATCTCGGGCAGTCGAGCCATGGCGGCGAATTGAATTTTCTGATCGCGTTCGGGCATCGCGGGGCTGCCCAACACATGGGCCCCGGGAGCCACGTCGTTTGACACGCCCGCCTTGGCGCCCACGACCGCATGATCGCCGATCTTCACATGATCGCGAATGCCCACTTGGCCGGCGAGCGTCACATAGTCGCCAGTGTTGGTGCTGCCGGCAATACCAACTTGCGAACAGAGGATATTGTGTTTGCCGACATGGCAGTTGTGGGCGACCATGACCAGATTGTCGATCTTGGTGCCATCGCCAATGACCGTGGGCCCGTAGGCGCCGCGATCGACGGTCGAGCCGGCCCCGATCTCGACATCGGCGCCCACCTGCACATTGCCGAATTGGGCCGTGGGCTGGTGGCGTCCCTCGATTAGCTTATAGCCGAATCCATGCGCTCCCAGCACGGCGTTGGCATGGATCACGGAGCGATCGCCGACCACGGTGTCCTCGTACAACACGGCGTTGGGGAAGATCGTCACGCGTTGGCCCAGCTTGCATCCGCCGAGCACGCGCGTGCCGGAATGAATCACCGAGCCGGCCCCGATCTCGACATCGTCGCCGATCGACGCGCCCGGATGCACATCGACCGGTCCGAGGAATTTGGCCGTGGGGCTGATGTGCCGCCGCCGCGCTGATTCCCACCGGCCGAGCCACGCGCGGCGGCCGAAAGTGGCTCGCGATCCGCGCGAACGCCTGATGCACGTCGGCCACGATAATCGCCGGGCACGCGAGCGACGTGACCGGAAACTCTCGCGACACCACGACGGCCGCGGCGCCGGTCTGCGACAAGCGGCCCGCTTTGTCGACATGGTCGATCAATGTAATATCGCCGGGGCCAGCGTCGACCAGCGGCCGCGCGGCATGGATTCGAAGCTCGGGGTCGCCGACGAGTTGGCCAGCCACCAGAGCCGCCAGTTCGCTGAGGCTTGTCGCCATGACCGGAGTCCTTTCCGATACGCTTGCGCTCAAGACGCGGGGAAGCTTGCGGGATGTTTGGGTCGCGATTGCTTTCCGATCGTCCGCGCCGCGTGGGTCTCCGCTCCATCCTTGGAGCGAGCCGCCAAAACGCGCGCGTTCGGCCGGTTCGAGGGAAAAGCGGGCGAATACTACCGAGTTGACCGCCGCCAAGCAAGATCGACGGGCATTATTTCGAGCGGCTTTTCGCGGGACGCTTCGCGGCCGGTTTTCCCGCGTCTTTTTGTGCGCGGGGCATCGGACGCGGCGGGTCGCGATCGAGTGGCAACCGCGTCGAGCGGCCGGCGCCGGCGCTTTCATAGATAGCAAGAATAATCTCGACCGACCGCCGTCCCTCGCGGCCATCGATGAGCGGCGCCCGACCCTCGCGCACCGCCAGCAGAACATCGCGCAGTTGCCGGGCATGGGGCTGATAGTCGATGGCGCTCGGATCTCCGGCGCCGCCTGGGCCGCTCGGCGCTGGCTCATGCGTCGCTTGAGCATTGCGTCGCCCCTTGCTTTGCGGAGAAAGTCCCAGACGACGAGGTCTTCTTCCTCGAGCGCGGCCGAGCCTTCGGAACCGTGGAGCTCGATGCGCTTCAGATAGCCCGGCCACGCGGCGGTCGAGGCTTCGATCACGCCCAAGGCGCCGCTGGCAAACCGGAGCGTGGCGACCAGGGTGTCTTCGACCTCGATCCGTTCATGGGCCAGGGTTGCGCTGTAAGCCGACACTTCGGCCACGGGACCCATGAACCACGAGAGCAGATCGACACTATGGATAGCCTGATTCATGAGGGCGCCGCCACCATCGAACTTCCAGGTGCCGCGCCAGGCGCCGCTATCGTAGTAGGCTTGGGTGCGATACCACTTTACATAGGCTTCGGCCAGGGTGAGCCGGCCGAAGCGGCCCTCGTCGACCGCGGCTTTCATTTGAGCGCTGGCGCCATGAAAACGCGACGGGAACATCGTGCTGAGCAAGACCTTGTTTTTCTTGCACTCCTCGATGATCGTGTCGCAGCGCTTGAGCGTGATTTCGAGCGGCTTTTCCACGACCACATGCTTGCCGGCGCGAGCCGCGGCCACGGCGGGCTCCATGTGCGCTCCGCTGGGCGTGCAGATGATCGCCACATCGAGCGCGGGGTCGGCGAGCATATCATCGAGCTTGGCATAGGCCTTTCCGCCGAAGAGGCCGGCGAGCTGATCGGCATGGGCCTTATGCTCGCTTTGACAGGCGACCAATCGCGCGCCATGGAGTTCCGCGATTGCGCGAGCATGAAACTTGGCGATCATGCCGCAACCGATAATGCCGAAGCCGAGAGGCATTGTTGACAACCTTCCGTAAACATTTGGAGAACCGCCCGGCGAGCTAACGGCGCCCCTGCCGGGTCCATGGGAGAGCCGAATCATCATTCCGAGAGCAAGCCACTGATCTGCATCCAAAGGATGAAGAGGCTGCATCCGTTAAGCGACATATGCACGACGATCGAAGGGAGAATGCGATGCGTCTGACGATACAAATATCCCAAGATCAATGCTAGCAGCAGCAGCGGAATCGGGTCGGGTCCCCCCGTGCGTGCATCAAGGCGAAGAGCGTGGAACTAATCGTCATTGGCCAAACGCCCAGCGGCAAGCCCCACACGCGCGAATTCGGCGGACCCGCGGGGGAACCATCGAGCTCTTCGAGGCGCGGTCGGACGCCGGCGACTTCCGCGGGCGCGACGGCGCCGGATTCCGCCGGACCTCCCCGAGCAGCGGGCGATGGCTCGGCTTTCGCCGATTCCTGGGTAGCGGCCAGCAATTCCGCGCGCTCGAGCGCGCCCTGAAGCACGAGCCGAAACAAAAACTCCTCGACCACGGGCGCGACAACCACGCCCACGAGGACCGCCAGCGCGATGATTCCGTGGTCGTCGCTCTTCTTGAGGAGCGTCACGAGCGGATGCTCCGATGGCCAGATTCGCGAGAGCAGGCTTTGCAGCAAATACACCGGCGCCGCGGCGGCGACGAAACCGAGCGCGCCCAGTCCGAGATCGCGCCGCCATTGTCGAGGCTGAATGCCGAAATCATCGAGCCGCGCTCGCGCGCCGCGAGCCACCCGGCGCCGAACGCAAACGCGATCAGATTGGCCAGCAGGGGGCCCGCCATCATAAAGTAGTGGAGCTCGACCTTGGTCATGGTCTCCGAGCCGCCGCCGGCAAGAATGCATAATTCCGGCAGCGCCGCCAGCAGCACGATCCACACCATGAAAACCATCGCCGCGTCGACCATGCTCCAGGGAACCGGTCGATGTGGCTCGCGCGCGACCGCCGCTTGACCAGACGTCCATTTCCCCGCGGCGCGTATCCACAAAGCCACGCTGCCGCCGATCAGAGTCAACGACAACACGGTAACGGCGGTAGCGGGCGCGTCGTGCGGCAGCATGCGACTCGCGGGCGTGTTCAGCCGCCAGCCTCCGGCGCAAAAAGACGAACGGCCGCCAGAATATAGGCGAAGCCCGAATAGAGCGTCATGGCGATCGAAGCCCAGATCGTCACGGGCAACGTGACCTGCAACCACGGCGGCACATTGCTTGCCAGCGAAAGGGCATGGAGGCTTAGCGCCACGGCGCCGCACTGGAGCACCATTTTCAATTTGCCCGACCAAGACGCGGAGAAATCGGCGCCCTGGGTTTCCAAGAAGCTGCGCACCGCCGTGACCAACAGTTCGCGACCCACGACCACCACCGCCATCCAGGCGCGCACCCCCGAATCGACCGGCTCCAAGGGCGCCGCGGCGAGATAGATAAACGCGCCGCAAATGATGATCTTGTCGACGAACGGATCGAGAATGCGCCCAAGCACGGTTACTTGCCCGTATTTGCGGGCATAGTAGCCGTCCATCCAATCGGTGCCGGCGGCAATGAGGAACACGACGAGGCTGGCGCCGTAGATGTTCCACGACATGAGCCCAAACAATACGATCGCCAGCACCAGCCGCGCCGTCGTAATCTGATTCGGGACGTTGAAAACCCGATTCAGCGATTCGTTTTTCGGAGTTTCCTTCGCGGCGATCGACACGCTAGCGCCCCTTTGCTGACGATAAGATTGCAACGCCTCGGGTCAACGCGGCTTGCCCACGGCCACGGCCACGAGATCATAGTCGCTCGTGGCCACGATTTCACAGGGCACGATCGCGCCGGCCTTGATTCGCTTGCCGGTCACATAGACCACGGCGTCGACATCGGGGGCATCGAACGGACCGCGACCGATCCATGCGTTTTTTTCCCCCGGCACCGGTCGATCGATCAGCACATCGACCCGCCGACCCACCTGCCGCTCGGTCCAGGCAAACGCCACCTCTTGCTGCATGGCCATGAGCCGCTCGCGACGTTCGTCTTTCGTCGGCTCGTCGAGTTGATTCGGCAGCCGGGCCGCCGGCGTGTCGGGCTCGAACGAATAGGTGAACACGCCCAATCGCTCGAACTTCCATCGAGCGACGAACTCCTGGAGATCCGCGAAGTCGGCTTCGGTCTCGCCTGGAAAGCCGACGATAAACGTGGTTCGCAGCACGAGCCCCGCGATGCGCGACCGCAGCTTCGAAAGCAAAGTCTCGGTCTCGGCGCGACACGCGCCGCAGCATGCGGCGGAGCATCGGGTCGGAAGCGTGCTGCAAGGGAAGGTCGAGATAGGGCAAAATCTTGCGGCTCTGGGCGATCACCTCGATCAGCTCGTCGGTAAAATACATCGGATACAAGTACATCAACCGAATCCAGACGATGCCTTCGATCTTTTCGAGTTCGCGCAGCAGTTCGGCCAAGCGCGGCTCGCCATAGAGATCCATGCCGTAGTAGGTCGTGTCTTGAGCCACGATCACGAGTTCGCGCACTCCGTCGGCCGCCAACTCGCGGGCCTCGGCGAGCACTTCTTCCATGGGCTTGGTCGCGTGCTTGCCGCGCATCTTGGGAATCGCGCAAAACGTGCAAAGCCGGTCGCAACCCTCGGAAATTTTCAAATACGCGAAATGCCGCGGAGTGATTCGCAAACGATCGCGATCGGAAAGCGCCCGGACCGGCGCCGGCTGAAATACCAGCCGCTGTTCGTCGAGTCCGTGGATGAGTCGATCGGCGACTTTGGTCACCTGCTCTCGGCCAAACACGCCGACCAAGTGGTTGATGTCCGGGCAGCGGTCGAGCAGGGCCTGCTTTTCGCGCTCGGCGAGGCAACCGGAAACGATCACGCCGCGGGTGCCGCCGCGCCGCTTGAGCGCGAGCATTTCTTCGATCGCCCCGAACGATTCATCGCGCGCCCGCTCGATGAATCCGCAGGTGTTGACGATCACGAAGTCGGTTCCCTCGGGCTCCGGCGTCAGGCGATAGCCGTCGAGCTGCAGCAAGCCGAGCATGCGCTCGCTATCGACCAGATTTTTCGGGCAGCCGAGGCTGATAAACGCATAGCGTCCCTTGTCGCCACCGGCGCTGGGAGCACGCTGGGCGGTGGAACGGGGGGCCTCGACGATCGGCAGACTTGTCATGGGGGCGGGAAGCCGTGGTTGGGGAGATTGATTCAAAGCGGGGAAATCAGCGAACGAGCGGGAGCCAGCCCGCCGACACCGGCGATCCATCGCGAAGGGCGTCGTTTGCTTTTCAGTTCGATGACGCCTGGGAGTTCACATGCGCGAGACGCTCGGCGGGCATCAGCGACACCGACTCCCAGCGAACGTCATCACCTGCCGCCCCCCGTGGGAGCGTCCAAGGCGAATCGCCAAGTTTGGGAATCTCGACGCGGAATACGCCCAAGCCGCTATCTTAGTCGATCGCCGGTTGAGCCGCGAGCCCTTGGCGGGGTTGGTAGTGCCTCAAAGTTGTGTTGCTGATTTCAGGACGGCCGCGAAAAGTTCGTCGAAGGACCAAACGTGACCCGTCAGCTTGGCCATCATAGCGGCCGACGGCCGTTTCTTGCCCCGCTTGCCGGCCATCCGGGTCTGCCAGCAGAAATTATAGTAGGCCGCGAACAGGGCGAAAGCCGCTTCCAGGTTCGCCAGTTTCTTGGAAAAGCAATAAGTCAGCCGGTTTAGCCGCTTCATAAACAGGCGCTGGGTTCCGTTTAGCCGTTCGACGTGGGACGTGCATATCGTCCGCAGTTCGTCGTCGCCTATGCCGCGAATGCCGGTTCGGTCGGTTCCGACCATTTCGCTCGGCGTGTAAATCATCGTGGCGTTGCGATATTCCTTGCGAATCGTCCCGAACTTGGCGTAGGGGCCAAAGGCCAAGTCAACCGCCTCGGGGTAGGCCGCAAAGCAGTCGGTCGAGATTTGGGTAATGGGCGTGTATCCGCCAGCCTGGAAGCTATGGGAATCGCTCGCATGGGCGTTCGGGAATACCAGCCGGCCGGCAATGTCCATCATAAAGCGGCGAGCGTTGTCAGCCGATCGCTTGCCGAGCAAGAAACCGGGGAGCAATTTGGTTTTCTGGTCGATGCACGTCCACAGATACACGTCGCCGATTTCGCTGCAATGCTTCCGCTCGTCGGTCGTGAGCCGGGACTGCTTTTTCGCAACGTAGGTCCACTGCTCATCGAACTGCAAATGCGTCAGCGTGATCCCGCACATGCGCTGGTCGAGAAACCGCTGGCAGGCTTCCCCGAAGAAAACCAGCAGCTTGCAAGTGGTGTTGAGCGCAAGGCCAGTCGTCCGCGCCGTGGCCCGGAGCGACATGCCCTCGGCCAGCATTCGCAGCGCCAGCTTGGCTTCGGCGACGGGAACCTGCATTTTGCCGAGCGGCTTTACCGGCTGGACTTCAACCCACGTCTTGCCGCACATTTGGCAGCGTAGCCGTTGGTTTCCGTGTCGGTCGCGGCCGTGTTTCTTCGTGGTGGCGTGGGCACAGGCAATCATCATGGGAGAGTCGCTTTTTTCTGCGGCCCTCGCTAGAATTGGCTTTGTCGGAGCAGCCTAGCGAAAGCCTGGTTGTTTCTCGCCCCGATGTTCCCTGCCAGGGGAGCACCGGGGTTTTTCTCATGCCGTTATTGTAACGACGATAACATTACAGTCAATGGGCATTCGCAGCTTGACCGTAATTTTTTTGTCGTTACACTTCTTGCATGGCTAGACCAACAAAACCAAAAGGGACTGCACGCGAAAAGCTCATGCAAGTTCGCGTTCAGCAGCGGGAATACGAATCATTCAAAGCGGCTGCCGGTTCGTCTGGGCTCGATTTATCGGCCTGGGTCCGGCAGCAGCTGTTACTGGCTGCGCGTCGTGATGCGAAAAAGTACGCATCTCCGGAGGGATTCCAATGAAGGCAATCGGCTTCCGCGTTGAGCCAAAGATGATCCATTGGGCGCTTGTCGAGGGAACCCCGGACAATCCGGTCCTTATTGCAGACGACAAGTTCAGTGCGCCAGCCACGTATTCCGAGGCGCAGGCGCTTTCGTGGTATCGAGAGCGTGTGCGCACCACAATTCAGCAATACGCGCCCGATCGGGCGGCACTTCGATACCCAGAAACCTTTGGGCGGCGTGGCAAGGGCGCTGGCAGTATGGATATAAGATTGCGAATCGAAGGCGTCGTGCTCGAAACTATTTATTCCGAGAGACTGCCGATATCGACGGGCGCATTACGAACAATCTCGGCTAAGATTGGATCTGCTTCGGCGAAGCTTTACTTGGACGCAGACGAATTGCGCGGACTTGATTGGTCTTCAAAGCCAGCGAATCGAAAGGAAGCAATCCTCGCTGCTACGGCGGCGCTGGAAGGAACACATGGAAATACTAGCCCAGTTTAAGTACACGCAACTGAAGCAAATTGGCGTTGGCCAGGGAATGAACTCCGAGGTCTTCTTGGCCGATGATCCGCAGCTTGGCGGCAGGGTGGCGGTCAAGGAGATACCGCACGCCAATTTCAAGGGGAAAATCGACGAATACTTCCGCGAAGCGCAGACGATGTTTAAGGCAGACCATCCGAACGTCGTGCCGATTCGCGTTGCTGGCGAATGCCCAGGTCGCGATCGCGTCTGTCTTTCGATGCCATATTTCGCGAGGGGAAGCCTCCAGGATCGAATAGCAATAAGCCCCCTTAGGCTTACGGAAATGCTTCGTATCGGGCAAGGGATTTTGAGCGGCCTAGGACAGATACACCGTGCCGGCTTTATTCACTTCGACCTAAAGCCCTCGAATGTTCTGATGTCCGACCGAGATGATCCAATGGTTGCCGACTTTGGACAGACGAGGCCATTTGATGCGACGGGCGTAACGTCGCTTCCGCCAATGTATCCGGGAGCGCTGCCGCCAGAATTTTTTATCACTGGAATCGGAACAATAAAAACGGACATCTATCACGCTGGCCTGACCCTTTATCGCGCGGTGAATGGCGATAAGTTTTTCAAGGCTCAAGAGCCGCCGCCGGACAAGATTCGCGAACGAATCATTAAGGGGAAGTTTCCCGATCGAAATGCATTCATGCCGCATGTTCCGCAATCAATCTGTCGTGCCATTCGTAAGGCGCTTAGCGTTGACGCGACAAAGCGATTTGCTTCGGCGAACGAATTTGCAGACACTCTGGCGCGAATCAATATCCGGCTCGACTGGAACGCAAGTGCTCAGCCGAACGGAGAAATAACATGGACCGCGTCTCGGCCAGGGCAGGCAACGATCGAAGTTACCCTTCGATCAGTAGCGGCCGGATGGGATGTCGAAGCGTTTACCGTTAATAGTGCAAGCCGCAGGGCAAAGCAGCAAGATACCATCAAGGCGACATCGCTATCTTACGACGATGCAATGCTGCATTTCAGGCGATGAAATGATCTCGTAATAACTGCCCGACTTTCTGTAGGTAATAGGACCCAGCTTGCTGCTGGCGTTCTCGACTCTCTCGTTCAAGCACTCATCGCAGAACGGATTTTCTGAATAAGACTGCGGAGAGACCGTCGATTCGCGCTTGCAATATGGGCAACGACGGATGACTTCAAGGATTTGCATCATGGCTCCAAACTCCTTTTGGAATCATAGCAGCACATTTGTACAGTACAAGCATCGGCTGGAAAAAAGCATTCATGTTAGCAAGTTTTGAGCATATCACGAACGAGAAATCGAGTAAATAGCGCAAATCCTGTGCCAATAACGATTTACGTCGCAAGTCCATGCTGGCGCGCTGGTTGCAAGCACAACATATTGTGGCCGCCATCCCTCGCCGCCCCGCCGCTCGGGTAGAATCCAGCCCCTGAACACCCTCTACTACTTCGGCTTCTAGGCAATCAAGCTGACGAAATTCTTGCCGTTGAATGAAGCCTTGAGCGTGGTAGTGGGCGATGCTGGCTTGGTAACGCGGTAATCTGCGAACCGCATGAATGCCACCATGATGTCGAATACCTCCAGCGATCCCTTCCGTCCGCGAAAGAGGAGTGCCATATGCAATCCGACATGAGCGTGGTGACAATCTACCGCGAAGCGGTCTTTGCATGTCTTGATCTCAAGCCCATCCGGAATCCGAACTGGACGGTTTGACTTTCCCTTAATCGCGGCACCGTAACTCGGCGTCTTGCCCTTGAGCCTAGCGAATTTCGGAAGCCCTTCGTAATCGTTCGGTCGCAGAAATAAGTCGGGATAGTCGCTCCTGCCATTTGACTCAAGGTGACCGTCGGGGAAGCTTTCCAGCAAGAATTTCTCGATGACCTTGCTCATTACGTCGCCGCCAACTGTTGCCAGAAGAATGGCCTCGCGGTCAAGTTCGCGATCCATCGTCTTCAGTAATGCAGCGGGAGCGTGTTGGGCAGCTAACGAACGTATTGTCTTCCAAGATTCACGAACAAGTCGCTTTGAGTTTACGACTTCCTCCACGAATACTTTGAGTTGCGGCGCAACCTCAGTCAGCCACGGAACAAGCTCATTCGCTGTTGCCTTGCAGCGTTTATGCCAGCCAAATCCGGCAGGAGAATAGTCGTCTAGTTCGCACTTGGCCTGCTCAATCTGGGCAAGGATTGCGTCTATTGGGCGCCGGCTGCTCATTGCTTAGCCCACCAGCCAAACAGAGCGGCGGGGGAAACCTCAAGCGCCACGGCCAGCTTGCAGATGTTTTCGATGCTGACGTTTCGCTCTCCTCGTTCGATGCAGCCGACATAGCTTCGGTCCATTTTCGAGGCGCAGCGAACTCCTCCTGCGATAAGCCCCGCTTTTGGCGAAGGTCGCGAACGCGCCTTCCAAACAAGACCTTTACATCGACATCATCCATACGGTAGATTTCATAATTCTGCGGTCGATATGTCCACGGGCAATGCGCACCATTACGGATCGGCACGATATGTCGTCAGCCACTAAGGCCAAGAAGAAGCCATCTCACAAACGCAGGCAGCAGCCCAAGGCATTCTGTGAGTTTTTCGCTGGCATTGGCCTGGTGCGCGAAGGCTTGGCCAATTCAGGATGGGAATGCGTCTATGCCAACGACATCGACCCGAAAAAACAAGAGCAATATCTCGCTCGATTCGGCGGCGATGACTTCCACCTGGAGGATGTGAAGGAAACTAGCAAGGTGCTTTCCCAAATCCCGAAGGCCCCCGTCCTCGCAACTGCGTCTTTTCCTTGTATCGACCTATCGCTGGCGGGCCACGGGCGAGGGTTCAAGGGAGAGCATTCGTCGACATTCTTTGCGTTTGCCGAAGTGCTGTCGGCAATGAAGTCGCCGCCAACCAAAGCTGGTTATGCTGGAAAATGTAGCCGGGTTTCTCAGTTCTCATCAAGGCAAGGATTTTGAATCTGTTGTCGCATCGCTTGCGAGTCTTGGCTACTTTGTCGACGCCTTCGTTTTGGACGCCAAGTATTTTGTCCCCCAGAGCCGCGTGAGGGTTTTCGTCATTGGGGTACACAAGAGCGTGGTCAGCAAGTGTGACGTAATCCAGCAAAGCGATGGTGCGCTTGACCCGTGGAATACTGCTATTCGTGGTGCTGGCGCCATTCGCCCGTCACGCCTGATTAGACTTATGGAGCAAATCGCCATTCCCACGGGATGGATTGCCACACGAATTACCCCGCCGCCGACGAGCAGGGTCCATCTACGTGAAGTAATTGACGTGGACGACAAGCAGGAGTGGTGGGAGAAGCCCCAAGTCGACAAGCACTACGAGTCAATGAGCGATTCGCATAAATCGCAAGTCGACGAGCTTATACTGGACAAGAAATCCGTCCATGTTGGCACGATATTTCGGCGCAAGCGATTCGGAACAACGCGCGCCGAAATTCGGTTTGATGGCATGGCCGGGTGCTTGCGCGTGCCGCGTGGTGGAAGCGCGCGGCAAATCGTGATCGTAATTGATCGGGGGAAACTAAAAATCCGCTGGATGTCGCCGCGAGAATACGGGCGCCTCCAGGGTGCGCCAGAATTTCCGCTCGTGGGTCGACCAAATCAGCAAATGGCAGGATTCGGCGATGCGGTTTGCGTTCCCGTCATTCGATGGATTGACCAGCAGGTTCTCTCGCCGCTGTACGAGTCCATAATCAGATAGCATCCCGATTTGGGACTTCGTGACTCGCGTTCCTTAAGTTAGTGCCATTCGATATGCCATCCGTCCGCCAGATCAGCCAGACGTTCAAGAAAGCGCCGAAGGCCAAACCCAAGAAAACCCATCGTCAGAAAATGATCGGCGAAGACGAAGGCTAGCCGATCGGGGGGACGATCGGATAGCAACACAACTTTGAGGCACTACCGCGGGGTTGAGGTTAGGATTGCGTTTCCCCCCGGGCGAGCAAAACCGCGACGTGTTACTCGCGCACGCGCGGTGATTATTCCAGGCCGAATGTGCCGGCCGGCGCGATCGAACCGCCGGTTCCCGCGTTGAGGCGTCCCTTGGGCAGGAATCGCGGTTCGATCGAGAGCATCACGCCGACGTTCTGCTTGCTCGCGTCGACATTGAAACCGAAGCCGGTCAAGAAGGCTTCGCCAATGCGGGTAATCTGGAAATTCTCGCCGATGTTGCCTTGCCCGCCCAAGACAAAGGTCGAGCCAAACGACGAGAACCATTTGGGGCTCATGCGGTAGTTGTACGAGCTGATGAGCACCGTGCTATGGATCGGTCCGCCGAGCATGTGGATGCCGGCGTAGAAGGCGCCGCGCGGCGGGCGATTGAGAAACGCCCCGAAGCTGAGATACTTCGCGCCATATTGATAGAACTCGTCGTAACCGTTGGACGTGACCGTCACCCGATCGCCCACGAACCAGCTCATGTCGTAGCTGGTGAGGCCGGCGACGGAGCCGAAGTTATCGCGATTGGCGTCGGGAAAGAGCGTGGTGGTGGTGTCGAGCGTGATCCAGTCGATCACATGCCGATTGTTCGCCGGGCCACGCTTGGTTTGCCAGCGTTGGCGGGCATCGAGCCGCACCGCGAATAGATTGTTGGCGATTTCGGTCGCCGGCGACGACACGATGCCGCCCATGCCATAGCGCACCGCATACAGCCGCGGATCGAGCTGCATCGGCAGATTGCTGTTGAACTCCTGCACCGAGAAGCGGCGACGGAAGGCTTCGATGTTGTTGTCGTCGATATTGTCGTAGAGCGGCAAATTGAGCACGCTGGTGCTGCTGGCCGAATATCCGGCGTCCGCCGACAGCACGACTTTGTGCGCGATCCCATGCACATTGAGCAGGTCGCTCTCGAACTCGGGATTGACGCTCGACAGCGGCACGCTGGCCCGCGCGCCGAACTGCCCGTAGGCTCGACTCAAGTCGTTTCCGTTAAGCACTTGTCCCCAGTGGGTCAGGTCGCCCAAGCCGTAGGGAGTGAGTTTCACGGCGCCCAATTGCAGGGGCGCGTCGATTTCTTGGCGCGTGTCCTCGCGATCGCCGCTCGAGGGCACTTCCCACGGCATGAGTTGGAAGGCGGCCAAGTCTTCGGTGCTGGTCGGAGGAACCGTGACTTTGAGTTGGCCGTAGCCGATGTTCGTGTGCTCGAAATACGTGAGCCGGTCGCCGAAGAGCGATTGGCCAAGCAAATAGTGGTCGCCGCGCGGCAGCCAGTTGGTTTCGGTGAAGAAGTCGTTGACGCGCACCGAGGCGAGGGCGTCGTACGACGAATTGCCGTCATAGCGCTTCAGGTCCGCGTCGGTGCTTTCGTCCTTGAATTGGTCCCATTCATTCTCGAACCACTGTTCGAGGAAGTTGCGGTCGCTGATATAGCCGAACTCGGTGGTGAGCTGCCAATTCTCGGGCAGCAGTTGCCGATCGCGGAAGTAGACGCGTCCGCGATCGGGATTGTTGAAGGTGTCGGTCAAGCGATCGGCGCCGAGCGTGTCGTAGCCGCGATGATCGTACACGCCCCAAGCGTCGAACATGCCGTAGTTCCGGCCGGGCATCAGGCCCAGGAAATCATTGCGATCGAAACGCACGTCGGTTCCGGCCGCCGGGCCGCGAAGGCTGAAATAATCGGTGCTCAGCGTCCAGCGCACTCCGGCGGGCTTGTTCTTGATGCCCAAGAGTTGGAACGCATTGTAATTGACGAGCAACTGGTCGCCGAAGATCGTGTCTTCCTTCACTAAAATGCGCTGCAGGAAGAACGACGGCTGTTCGAGGTCGGAACTGAACACCGGCCAGTAGAACACGGGAACCGGGCCGATGAACAATGTGTTGTTGTAGCTGGTCATCCGCCGCTGATGCTCGACGAGCGGTTGGCCGGTCGTGGGATCGATCACCGGTTCGCCGGTGAAGCCGTTGATCACCGGAGTCTGGGCGTCGGTGAGCCGCATCTCGCTGCCGCGAAATTCATAGGTCGGCACGCCCATGCGACTCGAAGTCAGCGAACCCCGCTCGGTCTGGAATTGGTTTTCATCGAGCTGATGCAGCACTTCGGCCCGCAGCCGCACGGTGCCGGAGTAGCTGACCACGGGCGTGAGGATTTCGGCGTCGAGCACCGTGCCGCGCTTGCGAGTGGCGTCGTAGTACATGCGATCGGCGTAGATGATCCGCTCGCCTTGGCGGAACACGATGTTGCCTTCCATGTAGAGCTCGAGCGGCGTCGATTCGCTTTGGCCCGCTTGGCCCGTGAGGTCGGGCTGCGCTCCTTTGGTCCAGAGCACGATTCGATCGGCCGCCACGTCGATCGAGCCCAGGCCCGAGATACCGTCGACAATCAGATTCACGCCGCTCGTGAGCACGGCCACCTGCTCATCGGCCGCGGGGTTCGGAAACCATTGCGCTTGGACCCGCGAGTCGGTTCGCGGAAACACGCGCAGCCGCCGTGTGCCGGTCGATGGCAGCGGCACTTCCTCGGGCTCGGCTTCCGTCCGCGGCTGCAATCCAGGCGGACCATTTAGCGGAGCGACAAACTGCGCGGGCCGCACCGCGCCGGCCCCGCCGCCGAGCATGGCGCTCGCCGTGACGACGCCGCCCGTGTCCGCGGCGCCAGGCGCCGCGGCGACTCGGCTGGTTGGCGAAGGCCAGTAGCCGCCCGGCGCGTCGGGAGTCGCGGGATCGCGAGCTTTCATTGCCCTAGCAAAAAGCGGCGGTTTCACGGCCGGTTCGCCGGTGGAATTCTTCACCTGAATGGTAAGCGAAATCCGGCTGGAGAAACGACCGAACCAGGTTTTGTCTTTCAATCGCGTGGGCTTGTGCGCGGCGCCAGGCTGATTCGCCGTGGCATCGGGCTGATAATCGACCGTGACATCGCCTTCGAGATAGGCGATCACGCGATTCGGCGGATCGCCATTGAGCGCCCCGCGTTCGAGCCACAATACCGCGTCTTTCGAGCGCGCATAGACGAGTCCTTGGTTGATGGAGCAATTGCCATGCAGCATCAGCACTTCGTAGGCGCCTTGCGTCCAGCGGCTGCCGCTGTCGGCGGCGATCGTGATCGCATCGCCGACGCTTACGTTGGGCATGTCGACCTGCGCGAATGCGACGTTCGTGCTTTTGCCGATGTAAGCAATCGTGAACAAAAACGTGAGCGCGAACAATCGGGCCGCCGTGCGCCATGACAAGCGCGCGTGCATTCTCATCGCGGACGGCTCTCGCGCGAATTGCTAACGAGAGCGCGAAGGCGCTCGATCACCAAATTGGTCGCGTCAGGGTTTCGCAGACAACGCCATCCTTGACGATGGTCGGCGGACTCTTGCCGAAAGAATTTTCAGCAAGAGCAGCGCAAAACGAAGGGAGAAAGAATCTTAAGGCGATATGAAGCGGGGCGGATTATAGGAACGCCACGGCCAGCCGGTCAAGGCGGCTTCCGACGCCGAACGATCGCCCTAACGCGTTGCCGACGCGAGCTTTGTGACCCATGCTCCCGAGCCGTTCGCATGCTGTCGATGCGGCGCCACGATGGCATGCACCGCGAGGCGCGGACGGGCGTGTGCGGCAGCCAACGCGCGACACGCCAAGCGCAGACAAGATCGCGCGAAAGACGACCATTGATCGCGCCGACCGGCGCCGCGACGCGGCGCTTTTCACGCCCGGACGCTAGCGCAAAAACGAGCCCGGAAAGAACTTATTTCTTTTCGGGCTCGTGGATTTCATCAAGTTTTCGTCGAGCGGCGCCGAGCGGTTTCGCGCGAGCCAGCAAACGCTCGGTTCGCCGCTTCGCTTGCGTCGCGCTGCTGGCTTGCGTCGCACGCTAGCGCGACGGATTGCTGGAGCATGCCACACTGTCGAAACACCCTGCTGGCGCGGGACCCTTGCTAGCGCGGGACTATTGCCGGCGCCATCGCTCGCGGCGCTATCGTCTCGCCCTAGCGGACTCCTTCGAGCAGCATCTTGGCGTTGGGAATGCTGTGGCGATTGAGCAGGCCGTTTTCCTCGGTCTCGATGATGGTCGCCACGGGTCCGACTTCGCGCACCGTGCCTTCCATGCCCGCCACCGACACACGGTCTCCGGCTTGCATGCGTTGCCGCACATAATAACCGGCGAGAATGCCGGCCATCACATCGCGGCCGCCCAGGCCAAACGACAATCCAAAACCCAGCGAGAGGCCGGCAAAGGCGATCATGACCAGTTTTTCCAAAAGCGCGAACTGGATATTCAGGGCGTTGAAGGCCGCGTAGAACGTGAGGCCGGCCAGCACATAGTAGGCGCCGCTGGCCAGATGTTGGGCATAGCTGATGCCGACGCGATCGGCGCTCGTGGCCACCACGCCGCGCAAAAAGCTCGCCACCAGCAGTCCGACCACGATCACCACGATCGCCACGAGCAGCTTCGGAATATAGTTGACCACCTCGGCCATCGCATTGGTAAGCGCCGTGAGCTGCAAGATATTGAACGCGGCCATCAGAAACACGCACAACAGGAGCCAGAAGACGATCGTGCCCACGATCGCCGGCACATTGCGGCGAATGCCCATGTGCGACATCGACTGCCAAAGTCCGCTGCGCTCGGCGGCGACTTGCAGGCCCAGCTTGTCGCTCAGCACCGTGACGAATCGCGCCGCCAGCCGGGCAAGAATATAGCCCACGACCAGCACCACGATCGACACGATCACCTTGGGCATCAGGTCGGCAATCTGCAAATAGGCTTGAGTAAAGCTGTTTTGCAGGGCCGATTTCGAACTGTCGAGCACGGTGACGATTTCGTGCGTCTCGGTTGTCGCGGGAGCGGGGACTTCCACCATGTGCATGTTCCTTTCGAGTGAGAATTTCGATGGATCGCGGGCTCGCCGGGTTCCGTCCCGGGCGAAATGGAGCGGCGTCGTTCTTTTGTTTTATAAGCGGCGCCGCGTGCAACGCGGGATCGGGAGTTCTGTTGCCGGACCGCGGCGTCGGGTCACGGCCGGGGACGATGTTTTTTCTTGGAGTCCGAAAATTTGCCGGTGGTGGTCAGCCGCATCCAGCCGCCCAGGGGGCGAAGCATTTGAAAAATGGCCCACGGCAAGGCTCCGAGAGCAAGGTCGATCAGTTGCGAGGCGAGCAGCGAGCGATTCACGCGCTCATGCAACTCGCGGTTGAACTCCGGCGGCGGCGGAGGCGGCGGCACGTCGCGCTCGGCCAATTGATCGAACAGATCGTGGCTCATTTCAAGCTCCCGGAACTTGATCGGGGAAACGCTGCTGGAGTTTTTCGCGGGCCCGGCTGATCCGCATCTTGCACGCGCTGACCGAGAGTTCGAACATGGCGGCCAACTCCTCGTATTCGTAACTCTCGGCGTATTTGAGAATCAGCAGCGCGCGGTCCTCTTCGTCGAGCGTGTCGAGCATGCGCCGCAGATCGAGCGAGAGGCCGGCCGCCTGCCCGGCCTTGCCCGGTTGGCGTGATTCCCATTGTTCGTCGGCGAGCACGTTCTCGTGCTTCCGGCGCCGCGAGCGACCTCGCCGCTGCGCGAGGCAGGTATTCACCGCCACGCCATGCACCCAGGTGGAATATTTGGAGCGGCCGGCGAATTTAGCCCGATGCACGAACAACCGCACGAACACTTCTTGCATCGCGTCGCCAGCGTCTTGCTCATTGTCCAAGAGGCGATAGCAGATTCGCCAGACGCGCGGGCGAAATCGTTCGACAAGCGCGACAAACGCCGGTCCGTCCGAGCCTTCGCGCGCCGCCAGGGCGGCAAGTTGCTCGTCGGTGGCAAGCGTCGTGTCGATTCGCGTCATCGGCGGATCAGCCCCTCATGGTGTCGGCTCGAGCGCGGCGCGAAAAACTTCGTGTTTGACCCGCCGGTGTCCGCCCCGCGTTGATTCGTTGCCGCCGGGCCGCCGAGCGTCACCCCGGAATTGCGCAAGGCGGGCAAAACCGCGGTCGACTCGCGGCGAGCGCGGCCCCCGCGGCGCGCGCGCCGGGCGCATGCGTTCCGCGGAAGAATCGGACCAGATCGGCCCCCGCCCGGTCAAGTCCGCTTTTGGCTCGGCCGGGCGAACGGGACCAGTTCAGCTTTTGCGGGTTGGGGGGTGGATGTGGAAACGTCAATAGGAGAATTCGGGGTTTGTGTGGTAAGCTGGGCGAGGTGGATTTGATCGGTGAACGAAACTTGCTTAAGGAGCGCTAGGCATGGACGCCGCGATGCAGGCCCGCGAGGCCAGGAGGAAGGAACTTTTGCGGGAACTGGCCGAACTGGGAATCGAGGAGATGGTCGAGCAGGGGGCGTTCCTCGGCACGCCGCACTATAGCGTCATCGAGCGGTATGCTATCACGCTCGGCCGCGAGTTGAGCCGTGAAGCCCAAGAGCGAGCGATGCGTGAAGTCGCCGCGAGCTGCCCGACGGAAGCGAACTGCCCCACCTGCGGAGCGTCGTGCCGCGTGCAAACCGCAACGAGGCCGGTCACCAGCCTGGATGGCCGGGTCGAGGTGACCGAGACGACCGCTTACTGCGACCGCTGCCGGCGGTCTTTTTTTCCCTCAGCGGTTGACGTTGGGACTCGATAGCCGCGAGGTCACGCCCGAGTTGACGCGAGCCGTGGTCTGCCTAGCCGCGGAAGTCCGTTCGTTCAAGCGCGCGGAAGTGATCACCGAGCAAGTGCTGGGACACAAAGTTCCCTGCAGCACGATTCGGCGTTTGGTGAAACAGGTGGGCCAGGAACTGGCCGACGGGAAGGCACTGCCGGCGCCCAGCGACAATAAAAAAGTCGTCAAGGAAGTCGTCGTGCCGGAAGCGGCGGTGGTCTCTTGCGACGGCGGCCGCATTCGCACGCGCGAGCCGGGCCGGGGACGCGGCGTCGTGCCGTCGGGCGAGAAAGGCTGGCGCGAAACGAAGAACGCTTCGTTCGAGCGAATGTCTCTCAACCCGCGGCATGTCGCGGACGAAGACGCTTGCCCCGAGTTGCCGACTTCCTTTCGCATCGCGAAAAAAGTGGCGAATATCGCGGAAAAAGCGGTTCCCCGCCTCGATTCGCCCGGCGAAGAATCCGCCGCCGAGAAACCCCGCCGCGTGAAGTACGAAGGCCCGCGGCGCGTGCTGCGCACGGCGCTGAGCAGTATGTCCTGCTCGGAGGATTTCGGCCCGCTGATGCGGCGCGAAGCCCAGCGGCGCCGGTTCTACGATTCCCCTTTACGGGTCTTCCTCGGTGATGGCCTGAACTGGAACTGGTCGATCTGGAAAAAACATTTTCCGACGTTCACGCCCGTCCTCGACTTCATTCATGCGATTCAATACGTTTACCGCGCGGCGCTGGCGCTGGCCGCCAACGATGCGGAGGGTTGGTCGCTCTATCTAAAGTTCGTCACCTGGTGCTGGCAAGGCCAGGTCGATCACGTGATCGACGAGATCAAGCAAGCCTGCCTCGCCCGGGGCATCGACTGGGAAGATACGAAACCCAGTGACGCGGAGAAACCGCTCGTCGACGCCGTGCGGTACTTGACGAACAATCGCCAGCGGATGGACTATCCCAGCTATCGCCGCCTAGGCCTGCCGGTCACCAGCGCGCCGATGGAGTCGCTGATCAAACAGATGAACCTGCGCGTGAAAGGGACCGAAATGTTCTGGGACGATCCCGACGGAGCGGAAGCGATCTTGCAGCTCCGCGCCGCCGCCCTCAGCGACGACGGCCGGCTCAAGGACTACCTCTCGCAACGCCCCGGCCACCCCTTCCACCGCCGCTCCACCCCCCTCGCCACCGCCGCATAAGCTGAACTGGTCCCCGGGCGAACGAATGCGCCGGCCAGTGAAAAACGCGAGGAGATTGTTACGCCCGAGCGGCGCGGGAGCGGCTAGAAAATGCCGAGTTGATCTCGCGCGGCTTCGGTCATGCGATCGGGCGACCAGGGCGGCGTCATCACAAGTTTGACATCCACATTGCGCACGCCCGGCAACGCACTGGTCACGATCTTCGACCGGCCCAAAAGCTCCGGTCCGGCCGGACACGCCGGGCTGGTCATCGTCATCTCGATCAGCACATCGACTCCGGCGGGCTCTTCGAAACGCGGCGTTGAATCGTCGCCGGGCGCGCTTGACGGAACCGTGGTTTCGACCGCGCTGGGACTCGTTGCGCCGGCGCTCGGAGAGCCGGGTTCGGCGACTGGCGCGGTGGCTTCGGTGGGTGACGCCGGAGCTTCGCCCGTCGGCGCATTGATTTCGCTGGTCGGCGCGGCGGCGGCGTCGGTGATCTCGACTTTGTAGATCAATCCCAGATCAACGATGTTGACGAACAACTCGGGATCGATCACCTGCTCGAGCGCCAAGCGAACCTGTTCTTCGGTCACGGTCATGATCGATACTCCGAGATCGCGGGGGAACGAGCGGCGGCAAACGCCAAGCGGCCGCGTTAGTCCTGATTCAATTTTACCAAAATCGCGTCGCCTTCAAGCCGCACTTCATGGGCGACCGTCGGCCGGGTGGCTGGCATCGTGAGCGCTCGACCCGAGCGAATATCGAACTTGGCGCCATGTCTCGGACATGCCACGGCGAATCCATCGAGCTCGCCATCGCCCAAGGGGCCGCCATCGTGGGTACACACATCGTCGATGGCGTAATAGTGGCCCGCGGCGTGAAACACCACGATCAGCCGCTCGTCGAGCTCGATCAGCTTGTGAGCTCCCTCGGGAATGTCGGCCACGGCGGCCACGCGCACGAAATCAGCCATGATGAAATCAAATCGCTCGGGATTGGAAACTCAAGACACTTGCGAGCCATTCGCGCTCTGGCGGCGGTGGCGGACCCCAAGGCAGGCGGCGCCGAAGTGATACGACAAGCGGTTCGCGGCCCCCCCGGCGCCCCGTCAATCGTATTCGCGAATCCGGCGGCCAATCGCGTGGCCCAGGGCTTCGCGCACACTGTCGATCGTAATGCGATCGAATACCTGTTGAAAGAAGCCGGCCACGATCACGCGAATCGCCTCTTTGCGCGTCAATCCGCGCGCTGCGCGCATAAAACACTTGCTCGTCGTCGACCCGGCCGGTCGTCGAGCCGTGGGTGCAGCGCACATCGTGGGCTTCGATCTCGAGGCCCGGAATCGAATCGGCCCGCGCGTGATCGCTGAGCATTAGATTATCATTGCGCTGGTAGCCATCGGTGCGCTGGGCGATGGGATCGACCTTGATCATGCCTCGCCACACGCTCCGGGCCGCGTCTTGAAGCGCGTTTTTATAGAGCAGGTCGCTTCGCGTGTGCGGGGCGCGATGATGCTGCAAGGTGTGATAGGAGAGATGCTGCTTGCCCTCGGTGAACATCACTCCGTTGACCTGGGCCTCGGCGCCCGCGCCGACGAGGGCCACATGCTGATTCACCTTGGCGAGTCGGCTTCCCAGGGCGGCGATAGTCCATTGCAAGCGGGCGTCGCGGCCGACATGGCCATGTTGATGCGCGAAGTGCCAGACGGCGGTCGACCAATTTTGCAGATTCACATAGCGCAGCCGCGCGCCCTCGCCCACCACGAGCTCGATGGCGCCGCAGTGCAGGCCGGGCGAGGTGGCGTCGACACTCGCGGTTTCGGCCAAGAGCGTGGCTTCGGCGCCGGCTTCGAGCACGACCAGCGTGTGGCCAAGGTCGACGCCGCCCGGCGACATCGACGAGAGCATGTGCAGCGGCTGATCGATCACCACGCCGCGCGGCACATAGAGCAGCGTGCCGCCCGACCACCACGCGGCATGGAGCGCGGCGAACTTGTCGATATCGGGCCGCACGACATGAAACAAATGCTGGCGGAGCCGATCGCCATGTTCCCGCACTAGCTGATCCAAACTGCCGAAGAGCACACCCTTGTTGGTCCACTGGGCATCGAGCCGCGCCGAGCGCGGATGGCTATCCATCGCCGTGGTTTGGCCGGCGAGCGCGAGATTTTCGGTCAACAGACCGGCCGGTGGCGTTGCTCCTCGCGGCGGCTCGGGCGAGCGGCCGAATTTTTCGAGCCGAAACAGCCGAATATCGGTGCGGCTCCATTCCTCGTCGCCCCGGCCGGGCAGCGGCATTTCTTGAAAGCGGCGCCAAGCTTCGCGACGCGCGTCACGGAGCCATGCCGGCTCATCGCGCGAGTCGAGAAATGTTTCGAAGGCTTCCGTGGTAAACGCGTGGGATTCGGTGATCGCGGTCATTTGCACAACGAGGGGCCCAGTAAATTCAAGGTTATCAAATCGATTTCGTCGCCGTCGATGGGTGTCCGCTGGCAACTCCTGGCGGAAACTCGCCAGCGAATCGGCAGGCGGCAACATTACCCGACCGAGCCCTCCATTTGCAATTCGATGAGGCGGTTCATTTCCACCGCGTATTCCATCGGCAGCTCGCGAATCAGCGGCTCGATGAAGCCGCTCACGATCATCGTGCTGGCCTCGGCTTCCGAGAGGCCGCGGCTGGTGAGATAAAAGAGCTGCTCCTCGCCGATGCGAGAAACGCTCGCCTCGTGGCCGATCGTCACGTTCTGCTCCTCGATCTCGATATACGGATAGGTGTCGCTGCGGCTTTGAGCGTCGAGAATCAGGGCATCGCACACCACGCTGCTCTTGGAATTGTGGGCGCCCGGCTCGACCTTGACCAAGCCGCGATAACTGGCCCGGCCGCCGTTTTTCGAGATCGACTTCGAGATGATGCGGCTCGAGGTGTTCGGAGCGCAATGCACGACCTTGGCCCCGGCGTCTTGATGCTGGCCATGCGAGGCGAAGGCGATCGAGAGAATCTCGCCGCGGGCGCCCGGCTCGAGCATGTACACGGCCGGGTACTTCATCGTGAGCCGACTGCCGAGATTGCCGTCGATCCATTCCATGAGCGCGCCTTCGTAGGCCATGGCGCGCTTGGTCACGAGATTGTAGATGTTGTTGGCCCAGTTTTGAATCGTGGTGTAGCGGCAGCGGGCATGCTTCTTGACCACGATCTCGACCACGGCCGAATGCAGACTCTCGGTGCTATACATCGGCGCCGTGCAGCCTTCGACATAATGCACTTCGGCCCCTTCGTCGACGATGATCAGAGTGCGCTCGAACTGGCCCATGTTCTCGGCGTTGATCCGGAAATAAGCCTGGAGCGGAAACTCGATCTTGACGCCCTTGGGCACATAGATGAACGACCCGCCCGACCACACGGCCGAATTCAGCGCCGCGAATTTATTGTCCGTCGGCGGAATGATCGTCGAGAAGTACTCGCGCACCAAGTCAGGATGCTCGCGAACCGCGGTATCGGTGTCGGTAAAGATCACTCCTTGTCGGCCGAGGTCCTCTTGCAGCGAGCCATAGACCACTTCGCTCTCGAATTGAGCTTTCACGCCGGCGAGAAACTTCTTCTCGGCCTCGGGAATGCCCAGTCGGTCGAAGGTCTTCTTGATTTCCTCGGGCACATCGTCCCAGGTTTTGCCCTGATGGTCGGCCGGCTTGAGATAGTAGAAGATATCTTGGAAATCGATGCCGATATTGCCGCCCCAGCGAGGCATCGGCTTCGAGTGGAAGATTTCGAGGCTCTTAAGCCGGAAATCGCGCATCCAAGCCGGCTCGCCTTTCATTTCCGATATCTGGGCGACGATCGTGGCGTCGAGCCCGCGTCGAGCCTTGAAGACATGTTGGGTCTTGGTGCGAAAATCATATTTGTTGATTTCGCCGATGCCCGAATCCGGAGGCGTGATGATTTCGGTAGCCATGAGTTTCCCTTTTGTCGCGCGGCGGCCGCGCCTTATTAGAAACGGGTTGTCGATTGTTTCGCGGGGCGATTCGCTGGACGGATATCCGTGGAGCGCAATTCAATAATCAATGCATGTCGACTCAGCTTGCTTCGTCGGCCTTGCCAGCGGCCAGCAGGTTGACTTCGTCGGCCGCCGCCGCGGGATAGGCGGCGCGAATCCGGTCGTAGCCACGCTTGTGCAACTCCGCGGCAAGCTCCGGACCGCCCGTCTCCACGATGCGGCCGCCGAGCATGACATGCGTGTAGTCCGGCCGGTTGTGTTCGAGCAGTTGTTCGTGATGCGTAATGATCAAGATTCCCATGTCATGTCCGCCGATCTGGGCAATGCTCTCGCTGGCCAGTCGCACGGCGTCGACATCGAGCCCGGAATCGGTTTCATCGAGAATCGCGAATTTCGGTCGCAACATGGCCAGTTGCAAGATTTCGGCGCGTTTCATTTCGCCGCCCGAAAAGCCTTCGTTCACATAGCGGCGGGCAAATTCCTTGTCCATCCGCAGTTGGCTCATCTTGTCGGTGAGCTCCTTGCGAAACTCGCGCATTGGAATCAGCTCTTCGCCTTCCTTGCGATCGGGCCGCCGGACATTCGTCGTGGCGTGGCGGAGGAAGTCGGCCATCTTCACGCCCGGAATCGCCATCGGCCGCTGAAAGGCGAGAAACAGGCCGGCGCGGCGCGCTGGGTGGCGTCCATCGCCAGCACATCGCGATCGCCGAGCATGATCGATCCGCTCGTGACTTCGTACGACGGATGGCCCATGATGGCGTAGCCAAGCGTGCTTTTGCCGGAGCCGTTGGGGCCCATCATGGCATGCACTTCGCCGCGCCGCACTACAAGGTTCACCCCGCGCAAGATCGGCTTCCCCTCGACCGAAACGCACAGATCGGCAATCGCGAGCGTTTCGCTCAGGTCGGACTCGGACACGTTCTCAACGGGCTCGGTCATGGCCGACTCCGATCGGTTTTGGGCGCTGATCATCCACACTCCTTCTCAATCGAATTCTCGGAATCTGAATTACAAGTCTCGCGACGCGTTCCATGGGGGGGACAACTCGCCGGTTTCATGCTGTTTTCGACGCGGCCTTTTTGCTTTTTTCAGCCTCGGTCCACTTTTGATGATGATAGAGCGGCTCACCGTCGGCCGGCGCCGACACATAACCGCTGGTGTGCGGCACCGGGAGCTCGTCGGCCGCGGCCGTGCCCACTGGCTGGCCGGCGGCGCGAACCAGTCGCTGGCCGCGAATCTTGTCTTGGATGCGCATCAAGCCTTCGAGCAGCGCTTCGGGCCGCGGCGGGCAGCCCGGAACATAAACATCGACCGGCACCACGAGGTCCACGCCCTTGACGACGTGATAACCCCATTTGAAATAGGGGCCGCCGCCGGTCGTGCAAGCGCCCATCGCCATCACGAACTTGGGCTCGGGCATCATGTTGTAAAGTCGCCGCACCCGGCTCGCCATCTTATAAGTCACCGTGCCGGCGACGATCATCAGGTCGGCTTGCCGCGGGCTCGCGCGAAACGCCCCCGCCCCAAACCGCTCCAGGTCGAAGCGGCTCGCGCCGGCGGCCATCATTTCGATCGCGCAGCAGGCAATGCCAAACGTCATCGGCCAAATGCTCGATTCGCGGGCCCAATTGATGGCCTGCTCGACGGTGGTAGTCACCACATTTTCTTCGAATCGACCCTGAATCCACGGCTGCGTCATGCGATCTTTCGTCTTCCGAACCGCCCCGCGGGCGAAATCAAACTCAGCGCGGGAACAAAAGCTAGTTCAATACAAACGTGCAACAGGGGGCCCCATCGAGCCGGCAATTTGCCAACCGCACATCGGAGCCGATCAGTTGCTGGAACATCTGCCGCTCGACATCGCAAATCTCCCGATCTTCCTCCGCCAGTTCCGGAAACGGGCACGCGCGGGCCGTGAGCACCGGCAGACTGTCGGGTCGGCTGTCGCTCGTCTCCACGGAAAATGGCACATTCCGGGCGGCAAGCGCGGCGACGATTTCTCGCATCCGCTCGTCGGGCGCCGCGCCGGTTATTTTTTCTTCGATACATTCGGCCAGCGCTTTGGCCAGCCGCTCGCCCAGTTCGCGGCGCGTGGCTTCGTCACTAACTCGCCGCAATTCTCGCCACAGGACCAATGCCAGATCGGCGAAGTTGGTTCCGCCGACGCGCCGCCCCTTGGCGGTCAACCGATATCGGTGGCTTGGCCGGCCGCGGCGCGAGTGAATCGCCACCCGCTCAACAAAACCACTTGCAGTCAAACGACTTAACCGCTGTCGCACGGCCGTGGCCGTGACATGCGTGGCGGCCACCAAGTCGATGATTCCCAGCGAGCCCCGCTGTCGGAACAAGTCCAGCAAGCGTTCGTCGGATGTATTCGCGACATGGACCATTTGCCGAGTCTCTCGTTAGCAGTCGTTCTGCCACTACCAGGATTCTAACCATTCGGGCATTTTTAGCAACTCAAGGTTTGAAAAAGCGAAGGAAGCTGAAATGTCCTTGAAATTCTTCGGTGGCCGAAGGTTTTGCAAACAACAGGCGTCAAGGGCCACGAACATTCTCCGGTCCACCCGTTGCCCCATGCATCGACCCGATGGCTGGGAAGAACCGGTCTTTCCTCGATCCGCCAGTCAAGCAACAATGCGGCACTATGTCGCATCACAAACAACGCAGCCGCATCCGTCGATTGGCCACATTGTTTCTGGACTATGTGGTGTATTTGATCGTTCGCGTCACGATCTGCGTGGTTCAAACCGCACCCCGTGAAATGTGCGAGCGAGGCGCGACTCTGCTCGCCTGGGTCTTTTCCGACCTGCTGCGAGTGCGCGCCGTGGTGGTCGACGACAATCTCCAGCACGCTTTTCCCGAAATGGCGCCCCGCGAGCGGCTCACGCTGCGGCGCGGCATGTGGGAGCACCTGTTTTTGCTCGTCGTTGAGGTCACGCAAGCGCCTCGTAAGATTCACCAAACCAACTGGCGCGACTATCTGCAACTGGCCAATCCCGAATTGATCGTGCGGGCCCTGTTCGAAGACCGGCCGCTGGTGCTGCTTTCCGGCCACTACGGAAACTTCGAACTCTGCAATTATATATTGGGCGTGCTCGGGTTTCGGACCTACGCGATCGCGAGGCCGCTCGACAATGGGTTCCTCAATGCCTTCATCAATCGTTTTCGCGGCGCGAGCGGCCAGCGGATTATTCCGAAAGACGGCTGCGCTCCGCTGGTCGATGTCCTCATGGCCCAACACGGGGCGATGGGCTTCTTGGTCGATACGCATGCCGGGCCGAAGGGCTGCCATGTCGAGTTCTTCGGCCGTCCGGTGTCGACCCACAAGGCAATCGCGGTGTTTGCCATCGCCTACCAGGCGCCGATGGTCATGTGCTTCGGCCGTCGCCAAGGGCGATTGCTGCACCATCGGCTCGGCGCTATTCGGCGCTCGATCCGCGCGAACTCGAAAGTCGCGCGGCGACCGCGCCGGCGCTGACCCAATGGTTCACCGCGGAGCTGGAAGCCATTGTGCGCGAAGATCCCACGCAGTATTGGTGGCTGCATCGTCGCTGGAAAGACACGCGTGAGAAAAAGCCGTCGGTGGCAAAAAAGGCCGCCTGACCCGCGAGAGAGATTCGAGCTATGTCGCATTGGGCGCCCGTGGCCAAGGTAAGCGAATGTCCGCCGGGCGCGAGTCTGGAAGTAGTGGCCGGCGATCACTTGCTCGCGCTGTTCAACGTCGACGGGAGTTATTACGCCCTGGATGGCGTTTGTCCTCACCAGGGGGGGCCGCTCGGAAAGGGCGATCTTTCAGGCACGGTCGTTACCTGCCCTTGGCATGGTTGGCAATTCGATGTCCGCGATGGTCGCAGCCAATTAAACCCACGAATCGCGCAGTGTCGCTATGCCACGCGTGTCGAGGGCGATCAAATCTTGATAGAATTGCCATAGCTTAGTTCAAGTTTCGCGTTTTTTGCTAGCACTCGAATCGCCGATTTCTCGTGGGTTTTGCACAGTTTGACGGCCGAACTGCCAATTTTTGCATGTTACCGAGAGGCCGAAGGTTGCCGGAAACGCGCCGAAATCGGAGAAACCACGACGAATCGGGCTATCGGAACTTTTGAAAACCGCGAAAGTCGAACTTAGTAGGCCCGTGGACCAAGGCCCTGAGGAAACAAAGGGCCGCACAACATTCGGCTCCGAGCGGCTTTGGCGCCTCGCTTGGAAATTCCGGCGCGGCGGCGCAATGGCGGGTCGCGGTGAGTTGTTTTTCTTGGAATGCAGGTTGGGTTTTGATTCAGTTCCGCCCATTTCGCAATCAAGACGCGCCGCTTGTTGCCGATCTGTGGCGCAGTCAGCCCCAGCGGCGTGGTCTGGCGCAGCCGATGAGCGCGGCGATGTTCGACGAAATCGTGCTCGCCAAGGCGTTCTTCGACCGCGAGGGCTTGCTCCTGGCCTTGGAAGATGAATCCGCGGTCGGGCTCGCGCATGCCGGCTTCGGCCCGACGAGCGAACTGGCTGGCTTTAACGCCGCGATCGGTGTCGTGAGTCAGGTGCTGGTGCGCCCGGGCCAGCCGGAAAGCTTGGCCGCTGAACTACTCATGCGGGCCGAAGATTTCCTTCGCCGACGAGGATCGCGAACCTTCATCGCCGGCGGCGTCGCTGGCCGCGATCCGTTTTACTCGGGTTTGGCGGGCGGCAGCGAAAGCCGGGGCTTGCTGGCCTCCGACACGGCGCGACTCGCGATGTTTTCCGCCGCCGGTTATCAGCCAGGCACTCGCTGCGCCGTGTTGCATCGCGATCTCACGCGTTTCCGCCCGCCGGTGGATCGGGCGCAGATGCAACTCCGCCGGCGAATGTGCGTGGAGACGATCACCGACCCCGCGGCCGCGAACTGGTGGGACGCGATCACGCTCGGAAATTTCGAGCGTTTGCGATACGATCTCCGGCTGCGCGGCGTGGCGCGCGAAGCGGCGACGATGACCTTTTGGATGATGACGCCATTTTCGACCAGTTGGGGCGTGCATGCCGCGGGCCTGATCGACTTTCAAGTGGCGGCCCAAGATCGCCGGCAAGGCATGGCGACCTTTCTCATGTCGGAAGCGCTGCGCCAATTGCTGGCTCAGGGAATCTCGTTGGTCGAGGCGCAAGTCGATTTGAGCAATGTGCCGGCCACGCAGCTCTTCGCCAAGCTCGGATTCGAACAGGTCGACGACGCCACGGAATACGCCAAAACGGCGTAGCGTTTTCCAAGCAAGTTCCGAAGGGAGGCGGCTCGCATGCACATCAGCCCGAAAAGGCGCCGCGGCGCTTTGATCTCGACCGCGTCGATCACGACCGCGTGGATTGTTATCGTGGCTGTTGGCGGCGCGGGCCGCGCCGCTGGCGGACGCTCGCTGGCCGCCGAGACCGGCAAGCCGCCCGAGACCATCGTGGGCAAAGCGAGGTTCGAGCCGACGGCCGAGGAGGCCACGTTGCCGGAACCCTTTCGCCTTGAGAAGCACGACTTCGATTTCACCCAGGCGCCGATCGAAGATCCCTCGAAGGTGATCCGGGTTTGGAATGTGACCTTTCCCTCGCCGGTCTCCACGCCCGAGCCGAATAACAACACGGTACACTGCGAATACTTCGAGCCGCTCGCTCCGGGCAAGCATCCGGGTGTCGTGATGCTTCATATTCTCGGCGGCGATTTTCCGCTATCGCGATTGTTTTGTCGGTCGCTGGCGCATGCGGGCGTCGCGGCGTTGTTCGTGAAAATGCCTTACTACGGCCCGCGACGGCAGCCGGAGTCGAGCGCGAGAATGGTGTCGACCGATCCGCGTGAAACACGCCGGGGCATGATTCAGGCGGTGCTCGATGTGCGGCAGGGCGTGGCCTGGCTGGGCGAGCGGCCCGAGGTCGACGCGCGTCGCCTGGGCATCATGGGCATCAGTTTGGGCGGCATTACCGCCGCGCTTGCGGCCTCGGCCGAGCCGCGGTTGGAAAATGTGTGTCTCGTGCTGGCGGGCGGCGGCGTGGGGGAAGTGGCTTGGAGATCGCCCTATTTATCGAAAGTCCGCGATCGCTGGCTCGCCGAGGGCGGCACGCGAGAATCGTATTTCGAAGCGCTCCGCATGGTCGATCCCGTGACGCATGCGTCGCGCGTGCGCGGCCGACGCATTCTGATGCTCAACGCCGATCACGACGAGATCATTCCCCGCGCCTGCACCGAAGCCTTGTGGCGCGAGTTGGGCGAGCCGGAAATCGTGTGGTGGCGGGCCGGACATATCTCTGCCGCCTGGTATCTCACGCAGGGCCTCGCGCTCGGCCAAATTCTTCGCCGAATCACCGATCAAGAGCGCGGCTGGCGAGTGAGCGTCGCGCGTGGGGCGGTCGCGCGCCTGCCCGGGCAATTGGGAGAACCGGCGCATTCGGTCCGAGCGTGGGTTTCCCCCAGGCCCGGCGGCGGGCAAACGGGCGGGAACCCGCGCTTTTTTCTGGTCCCGGGCGACTATCATTAGAGTTTGCCACGTGGATAATGGGGCGTTTCCCGCCAGGACCGTTGCCCGACCGGCCGGGGCTAGAACCTGTCCCCCGCGTGGCTTGGGCGCCGATATTTCCTACCCGCCTCGCTCCCCCTTTTCGGAGTTTCGTTTCTCATGGCTCGTTCGCGCGTTGGGATTTGGTTGATTGGCGCCAAGGGCGGCGTCGCCACCACGACCATGGTCGGTCTCGCGGCGCTCAAACGCGGTTGGATCTCGGAGACGGGGCTCGTCAGCGCGCTGCCCCAGTTCGCGGGCGCGGACCTCGCTTACTGGAAAGATTTCGTCGTTGGCGGCCACGATGTTCGCGCTGGAAGTCTGTTCGACGAAGCCGCGAAAATGTCGCTCGAAAGCCGCGCGATCGACCACTCGCTGTTGCAGCGATTGAAGCCCGACCTCGAGCGAACCGAAAAGGAGCTGCGCGTCGGCACATTGATTCACGTCGGCAAGACGATTGAGCAGTTGGCCGACGATCCGGCGTGTGTGCGCCGCGAGACGCCCAGGGCGGCGATTGCCCGCTTGCAGGCCGACATCGCCGGCTTCGCGGCGCGGCATAAGCTCGGGCATGTGGTGGTGGTGAATGTGGCCTCGACCGAGCCGGCCATCGCCGCGCCGGAGTCGTTACCCAGCGAATGGGCGGCGCTCGATAAGCTGATCGAAAAGCCGGCCAAATGCCCGCTACCGGCCAGCTCGCTCTACGCGATCGCGGCGCTCGACGCCGGGCATTCATTCATCAATTTCACCCCGTCGCTCGGCGCCACGCCGCGAGCGATCGGCGAGTTGGCCACGCTGCGCTCCGCCTGCCACGCCGGCTACGACGGCAAAACCGGCGAAACCCTGCTCAAGAGCGTGCTCGCGCCCATGTTTGCCCAGCGCAACTTGGAAGTGATGAGCTGGGTGGGTCACAACATCTTCGGCAACATGGATGGCAAGGTGCTCGAAGACCCGGAAAACAAGAAAGCCAAAGTCACGAGCAAGGATCGCTTGCTCCGCGAAATCTTCGGCTACTCGCCGCAGACGTTGGTGTCGATCGAATACATCGCCAGCCTGGGCGACTGGAAAACGGCCTGGGACCACATCCACTTTCGCGGCTTTCTCGGCACGCCGATGACGTTTCAGTTCATCTGGCAGGGCTGCGATTCCCTGCTCGCGGCGCCGCTGGTCCTGGATTTGGTCCGCTTCACCGAGCGCGCCCATCGGGCCGGGCAGAGCGGGGTGCTCCGCTTCTTGGGCAGCTTCTTCAAGAGCCCGCTCGGAGTGGACAGGCCGGCATTCGCCGACCAGTTTCGCATGCTCGACGCCTGGGCCGCGGAACTTGCCCCGCGCCATGCTTGATTCGAGCCTCGCGATCGCGGGCGAGCGCGATTCACGACATGCCCCTTTTGCTCCGCCCTGAAAGGCCGAAGGCCCGCTCCATCGCGAGTCGACGGAGCGGGCCGAGGGCATTGTTCACGATGCGACCGCGTCAAGTGGATCAACCACCGGCCGCCTTGAGCAGCGACAGAACTTGTTGCGGCTGCTGGTTCGCGATCGAAAGCACCGAAGTGCCGGCTTGCACGAGCACCTGGGCCCGAGTGAGCGCGGCGGTTTCGGCGGCGTAATCGGCGTCTTGGATATTGCTCTGGGCACTGGTCAGGTTGCTCACCGCATCGGTCAAGCTGCTGATGTTGGTTTGCAACGTCGTCGACTGGAAGGCGCCCAATCGGCCTTGCAGCGAGGTGACCTGGGTAATCACTTCGTCGACGATGCTGGCCGCGAGCGAGGGATTCGTCGACAAATTCGCGGCGCCGCCGGAGGCGAGCTCATACAAGGTGCCGTCCGCGCCACCGAGCGTGGCCGTGCTCACGCCTTGAATGCCGAGTGTCACCTGTTGGCTGGAGGTCACGTTCGGTCCAAGCTGGAAGGTGGCGCCGCCGCCGGTGATATTGAAGCTCAGGCTCGAGTTGTTCGCGTACAAGTTGCTCACATTGAAGCTGAGGTTCAGATTCGATGTGTCGAGCGACACCTGGAGCCCGTCGCCCGTGGCTTGCACACCGTTGATGCTGGCCTGAATATCGGTGCCCGTGGCTCGCGAGACCGAGGCGCCGGTGCTATCGACCGTGCTGAAAGTGCCGCTCAGCGCGTTGGCCGAGACGAATTGCGAGGAACCATAGCCCTGCGACTGCAACACAAGCGCGCCGCTGCCGTTGACCGACGCGGTGACGCCGGTGGAATTGCTGGCGTTGTTGATCGCGCCCTCGATCTGCGAGACCGTGGCGCCGGAGCCGAAGTCGAAGACTTGGTAGCCTTGCGAGCCGCCGATCTGGAGTGTCGTGGCCGACGACAACGTGCCGGCCGAATAAATCAGTTCGGCCTGGGTCGCTTGCTTTTGGATCGTCACATTGACCGGGATCGAGGTTCCCGAGCCGAAGTTGGCCTGGTTGATTTGCAGACCGGAAATCGAATTGGCCGAGGCGCCGCCCGAGGTTGTCGCCGAGAGCGTGCCCACGGTGACCGTCGCGCCGCTCGTTCCGACATTGCCGGCGCTGAAGAGCGTCGAGAGGCTTGAGTTGATCGCGGACACCACGTTGGCGACCGTGGTGGCGGTAGCGCTGGTCACGGTGATCGTGTTGCTCGAGGTCGAATAGCTGGCGACGCCGCCCGCGGCGCTGGCGGCGCCGCTGGTGATCTTGACCGTCACGCCGTTGTACTGCGTGCCGTTTTTCTTCGCGGCGATGGTGAACTCGTTGCTCGCGGCGCCGCCGGAAAGAGTCGCGGTGGCGCTGGCGGCAACGGTGCTTGCGCTGCCAGACGCGGTGAAGGCACGGCCCGAGATGGCGTTGATGGCCGCCGCGACTTGGGCCTCGGTCGTGACGCCACTCTGAATCGTGACGGTGATCGAAGTGCCGCTCGTGCTGTAGGTCGCGCTCGACCTGTCCCGCGCTGGTAGCGCCGCTGGTGATCGTAATCGTGGTGCTGTTGAGCGTGGCGCCCGCGGATTTGGCGGTGACGGTCACGCCATCGACCGTGGCGGTAGCCTTGGCGTCGACCACCGAACCAAACGTGCCAGTGGCCTTGGCGCCGATCGTGCCGGCCGACGTGGTTTCGAAGTTGAGGCTGCCGTTGAGCAGCACGCTCCCTTGGAACTCGGTCGTTTGCGAAATTTGATCGATGGCCTGGAGCGACGAGTCGACCTGCAACTGATCGGCCGCGATTTGGCTGCTGCTCAGGGCGCCGGTATTGGCCGCGTCGGAGACGAGCCCGCGAATCGTGTTGAGCAGGGTGCCGACCTGGCTCAAAGCGCTGTCGGCGGTCGAGATCAGGTCGTTCGCCTGATTGCTGTTCGAGATCGCGCTGTTGTCGGCGGTGATTTCGGCGCCGAGGTTCTGCGCTTCGATCAAACCGGCCGGGTTGTCGGCGCCGCTATTGATTTGCAAACCGGTGCTGAGCCGAGTGAGGGCGGTTTGCAACTGGCTCTGCGAATTCGCCAACGAGTTCTGTGCCGTGAGCGAACTGACGTTTGTATTAATGCGGGTCATTGCCGGACACCCCTCCAAAGGTTTGTCGAATTTGTGGGCCGAAGCCATGCCGCGCGTTAGGGAGTCGGGTTCGCGGGCTTCGCTTGGGCGGGGCCGTGGTTTGCACGGCGCGGTGGTTGGTTATTGCAAAACGCGGATTATGGTAGGCAGTCACGCTTCGGGGCAGCGCGGCTGGGGATTCGGGCGCGGACGTCTGTCGAGTCGTTTCGATCGCGGGAATCAAACAACCTCGCCAGTCGCCGAGGATCGTGGGTGCCTGCCACGCCTCAAGCGGCGGGGCAGGCTTCATAGCCTGTTCATCGACCTCCGGCCCCGGGCGCTTTAGGTAAACTATGAGCCCCGGGGAAATCTACGTGATAATTTGGGTGATGCGCCAGCCGCAATTGATTTTTGCCTCGCGATCGCGTGAACCGTCGCCAACGGCAAAATCGGCCTCCTCGCTCGTGTTCGCCGCATCGCGATCATGGCTTGTGGCAACCTCCCGGGGCGCGTCGCGCGCCGAAATCCCATCTGATCGAGGGCGGCGCTTGAGCGCCGGCCGAACCGTGCGGCGTTTTGCCCCCACGGCCCAGATCGCGCGTGTCTTTCACATCGAGCCGACTCGCGCAAGTTTTCGCGCTGAATGGCTTCGTAGACTTCTTGGCGATGCACGGGAATTTCGGTGGGCGCGTTGATTCCCAGCCGTACCTTGTCGCCGCGAATGTCGACGATCGTGACGACGATATTGTCGCCGATCATGATGCTTTCGTCGCGTTGTCTCGACAGAACAAGCATCGTGGGCTCCTTTGCTGTTTCTAGGCCGTGATTCTCGCGAATCAGGACCTGGCTTTCGCTAGGCGCGACCTCGTGGCCGAGAGGGTTCGTTGGGTCGGCCGCGCGGCGGGCGCTGGTGTTTTTTGGGGGGTGATGGATCGTGCCGGGTGGGCCGGTTGTTCCAGGCAGTTCGTCGGGTGAGCACGCTGTCCGGCGAGACACTCGTGCCGCCGCCGGGCGGGGTGTTGTCAGGCAATTCGCTTCAGCGGTTCGGTCGTGTCGAGTTCGTATTGAATCGATTCGTCGGCGTTGTTCAGCACTTGCCGACCGAGACGTTGTTCCAAGCTCAAAAGCAGCGGCGCTTTGAGATTGAGCGTAATCGAACGCTCGTTGCGGCCCAGGATCACGAGCACTTTGGCTTGTCGCGGATGCGCGAGCGACAACGGCGCCAACTCCGAGCGGGCGACGCGCACTTGATAATCCGGCACGAACCGCCGCGGACTCACGACCGCCAGCGCGATTTCCGGACGGGTGGTGCTCTGCATCCAGCCGAGCATTTCGTTTTCGGCGTCGCCGAGCAGCACCCAATGTTGGCAGTCTTCCAGCCCCAAGAGTCCTTGGGGAAATACAAGCACGTCGCCATGCTCGATCTGAACGCGGCCGAAGCGCGTGGTGTTGATTTTCATACCACCTCCGTGTGTCGGGCTGCCGCCACGAGGGCAGTCGCCCAATGCGGTCGGCATCTGCTTCCGCCGGCTCCCGGCCCGCGCTATCGCGCGGCCTCTTGCACGGTTTGCGGATGCTCACTGCCATCATCGACCGATTCGATCCGCGAGGGCGAGAAAAAACCGAGAAAGAAACGACGGCGCCGGCGCCTCAAGATGGGGGCGACCGCTCGTCGCTGGAAATGATCGGGAAGCGTCGCGCGCTCCCGGCCGGCAAGAACATGCCGGATGCTAGTCGAGCGGAGCTTCGAGCGTGGCCAATTCACGCTGCATCTCTTCGAGCGTCATGGACGCCTGGGGAATCAGGCCCACGTCGTCGTCGCCCCCGGGTCTGGCGGCTGCTTCCACTTCGTCTTCGAGAGCTTGCAGCCACTGTGGCACATCGAGTCCAGCGCCGGTCGGTTCCTGCGTCAATTCCGCCGCCTCTTGCCGCAGCACCTCAAACGCCACCGCGGGTTCGCCGGACAACACCTCGAGCACGGCCGGCCGTACCAGCGCCCGCAGCCGATCGACCGATAGTGGACGCACGAAGCGTTCGGCCAACCGATCGGCCACGGTCGGCAGTCGCATTCCGTAGCGCCGCCGCAGTTCTTCATAGCGAGCAAGGAGCGAATCGGCCACTTCAGCCGTGCGATCCGCCAGCGCCCGGCGCCAAAGCTCGGCCGCTTCCACGCGCTGCTTCCGCACCAGAATCTCATGGGCCAAAAGCACCGGTCGCAGATGCCAAGCCACGCGATCGTATTGCACGCGCAATCGCAGAAAATCGAGTAATGTGTAAATCAACTCGCCGCGGTCGCTCTGGGTAGTCGTGCTGTTGTAGTCGCGATATTCGCTGTAATTTTCGAGCACCGCCTCGAGGACGATGCCCACGCTCCGGGCGGCGTCGGCCCGTTTCACTTCTCCCGAGGCCAAATCATCGAGCAGATTGAGCTCTTCGTCGGCGGGCGGCTCCTCTTGGAGCCGCGCGAGCCAAGGCTCGACGCCCTGTCGCAAAATGGCTCGCAGATTGCCCGGATTCATGAATCGCTGCGTGAACAAGTCATGGCCGTAGCGTTCGATGAAGCTGACGAGCGTCTGCCATTCTCGATCACTGCCGATGCGTTCCAATGTCGAGAGCCGCAGTGTTCGGCTGTGGGCCGACCATTGTTTGAGCAGCGACTCGGTGAGTGTTTCGAGGCAATCCACGAGATCGCGGTCGGCGCGCTCGCCCGGCAGCGGGCCCGCCCAGGCGCGCGAGACCTCGGCCAGTGTCTCGACCAGACCACGATATCCCACCGCGAACAGCCGATCGAACTCGGTCACGGCGTTGGCCCCGACCGGATGGTCGTTTTCCATGACCCGCGCGGCCGTGATCAATTGGCAGGTTTGGCGAATCATGCCGAGCCGGGGCAAGCTAGCCAACAGATCGCGCAATCGCTGCTGCGCTTGCCGCGCCGCCACGATCGGCCTCGCGGCGCCGCTTTTGTGCAAAGGCACATACAAAAGCGGCGCCTTCTTGAGCTCGGCGAGCAAGTTGGGCCAAAGAGCCAGCACCGCGGATTTCGACCCGCGCAGCATCGCGTGATAGACGCGCGCATCGATCTCGATCTCCGGCGCGGGAACTTGGCCAGCGGCCGAGGCGCGCTTGGCGCGCCCGGCGGCGCGTGAGCCCGGCGCTGTTTCATCCGCCGTCATTGATGAATCGGCGGCGGCGAGCCAGCGACGGCAATCGCCCATGGCGACCGTCGTGGCAATAACGGTTTCCAAGATCGATTCCTTGAGCGACCGCCGGCGTTCGAATTCCAAGAGCGACTCGCGATTGGCCGATGGAGCCGGCACGCGCAACCCCTCGGTCGCGTCGATCAGCCGGAGCAAATCGGCCTCGAACTGGCTTGCCTGGGCTCGCCAGTGGCGCGCGGCCTCGGGCGGCAGCGGCGCGCGACGCCGCTCGCGCTGGTCGTTCGCGACGCCGGCGACCGACGCGATCGCGGCGCGCTTCCAGAGCGTCGCCACGGTTGAGAGAAAGGTCAACCGTTCCTCGAGTCGTCGGCTCTCGGTTTCAAGTTCAAGGTCGGTATGCGCGCCGGGAGTCTCGAGCATGTCGGCGTCGACGCCGTCGGCCGTGCTGTCTTGGTAGACCATTTCGTCGTAGGCGGCGCGGTAGAGCCCGCCGCCATCGTCTTCGCCCGTCTCGTCGTCGGCATCGTCGGTCGGCTGATGCTCGACCAGCGGCGCGTTCGCCGGCCCGCCAAGGGACAATGTGGGCGCCGACCAAAAATATTCGGCGTTGGCCTCGAGATGATCGAAGAAGCTCGGCGCGAGCGACGCGACTGCCCCGGGCGCGGCGCCGGTCGGTTGGCCAGCGCCCTGGAGCGCGGCGTTCAGCCAGCGCTTGGCGAGCGCATGAAATGATCGTGAACCGAGTTTCAACGGCGCGAGGCCCGCTTGGCTGGACCACTGCACGAGCAGGGCGCGGGCGGCGATCAGATCATGCTTATGGAGCAGAGCTTCCACCACGAGTCCATAGGCTTTGGCGGATTGAAATTCGAGAACATGCTTTCGCCAGAAGGCGATATCGCCCGCCGCGGCGCCGCCTCGACGCCAAGCGCAAGCGCCGCGGCGACTTGTCGCGCGCTTTCGACCGCTTCCTTGGCGGAAAAGCTTTCGAGCGAGCCGATCGTCAAGGTCGCGAACTGATCCCACCAGCCGGCCAGTTTGACCATCGCCTCGGAGACTTGCTCGACGACACGCGCATTGTCTTGAGCCGCCGCTTCGCTCCACACGCGGGCAAAAAGGCTGAAAATCGCCTCGACCAGTTCCACGAGCAGTTCCGCCCGGTGGTCATGCACGCTATTATCGGGCGAGGGAAACAGGCTGAATTGGGCCTGAAATCCGAGAATGCTCCAGGGATCGATCATCGCGCCGCATTCGATCGCGCGGTGCAGAAAATCCTCGGCCTCGACCAGCAGCCGCGCCGCGTCGTCCACGCGGCCGGCGGCCACGGCCAACTCGCCGGTCGTGATTCGGCACTGGATCTCGCAGCGCATGCGGGCCGACGCCACGCTCACCGCGCGGCTTGGGCCAGCGCCGCCTCGCGATGCCCCATGCGGGCATACAACAGCGCGAGATGCACCTGTTCCAACTGCGTCGCGCGGCGGCGAACCAGGGTGTGATTCAAATGTTGCCGCGCTCCGGCCAGCGGCTGTCGACCGATTTGCGCCTCGCCGCGCAGTCGCTTGCCGCGCTCGCCGCCGAGCTTTCCGATCAACTGTTCGTAGAAAGCGTCGCGGTTGGCGGCCACGCGCGGCAAGAGCGTGGCCAATGAGACATTCGAGTCATGGGTTCCCGGTCCACTGCCGCACACGGCCGACGACATCAGCAACACACCGGCCAGCACCGCCGCCCCCTCGTAAAGCCGCTCTTCCATGCTGATTTCGCTGGGCTCCTCGACGCGACTGACCAGGGCGTCGAGGGTCACTTGTTGGAGCACGAAGCGTCGATAAAAACCGCGGTTGTCGATCAGATGCGGGTCCCATTGCCCGAAGTGATGGTTGGGGCGCTTATTGGCCGGATGGTCGAATTCGTAGGCTCGCGCGTCGAGCGCCAATTCCTCGAGCAAGGCCAGATCGAAATGCGCGGCCGCGGCCAGTTGCGCATCGGCGCCGGCCAAGAGTTCCAACGCCTTGGTGATCAAGGCCGCGTAGCGCCCCACGGCCACCCCGGCGCCCTGAATATAAAGCGGCGACGGGCGCGTCCATTCGTGCGGATACGGTTCCGTGCGCCGGCCGTTGTGCAGCACCGCCACCGGGCGATGCCCGACATAGTCATTGAGCTGCGCGATGGCGTCCGCGATGATGCGATCCCGCTCGCTCCAAGGCGGCCCTTCGCGCAGCACGGCTTCGAACACGCGGCCCAAGAAAAAAGGCCGCCAAAGGGAATCTTCCGTCTGATGATGGAGCAGGTCGCGATGAAATTCACGATATGCCGGCAAGCAGCCCTCGAACACCAGCCCCAGCACGGACCTCGCTTGCTCGGCGTCTTTGAACACCGGCGATTCGCGTTCGAGCTTGTCGAGCTCGTCGGTCAATTTCGCTTGCACTCGCCGCCATGCGCCCGGCGCCGACGACTCCTGCTCGATGATCGCGAAGAGCAAATTGAGATTCGCCAAAAACCGCTTGTCGACGGCGCCGGCCGAGAAGTTCAAATAACCCAGCAATTCGTGGAACCGTTGTCGGGCGTCGGCGGTAACGGGAGCGTCTGTCATGGAGCTTGGTGGGCCAGGAATTTGCGGACCGATGGCGAACCGACCCAAAAATGGCGGCGACCAATATTCGCGGCCCCAGGGCGCGCTTCGCGGCTAGCGGGGCGGGAACCCATCCTAGCAGCCTGTTGAATTATTCAACAGGCTGCGCCGCCGCGCGAATGCGGTGTCCATACAACGACCGAAGTCGTTATTTTGCGAGCCGCGACGCGCTTGGCGAGGTCGAAAAATGCCGTGACGATATTTTTCGGCGGACCGCTAGACGAGACTGCCCCGATCGGTCCAGATGTAAGAACCTGACCAGGCGAAGTTCAGCGTCGTCGGCGCCCAACGCTTCTCGACCGCCAGCGGCGCGGTTTTGCCACCGGCGCGGGCGCGCCGAGCGGAGGACCATGGAATCGGCGCGCTTGTTTCGCGGTTCCGGCTCTGGCTCCCGGGTCGGCGACGAATTATGATGAATAGGGGTCGCGTTCATATCCCCGTCGGCAAACCCATCCGCAAATCGACATTGAGGCGCCTCATGCCACGCCGCCGCACGGCCACCGCCGCTTGGATTTTCGCGATTCTTCGCGCATGCGCCACTTTGCCGCTCGTGGTCCCTGGTCTGATGGCGCCGGCCTTCGCCCAATCGCCGCTCATTGCCGACGCCGCCGCGCGGCGGGCCGGTCTCACGCGCAGTTGGTTCACGCAAGTCTCGGTCGCGCGATCCTCGGACCAGATCTCGCACATGGTGCTTTCCGACGACACGCTTTTCGTGCAAACCAGCGGCGCGATGCTGCATGCGATCAACGCCGAAACCGGCCAGACGCTCTGGGCCCATGAAGTCGGCCAGCCCGATCGTCTTAGTCTGGCCACGGGCGCCAACGCCCATTATGTCGCCACGGTCAACGGCTCGACGCTCTATTTGCTCGATCGCTCGACCGGCGTGGTCGAGTGGTCGCGGCGCATGCGGGGAGCATGTGGCGCGGGGCCGGTGCTCACCAAGACCCATGTGTTCGTGCCGATGGTTTCCGGCATGCTCGAAGGCTATGTGCTCTCGGATAAGGGCGCCCAAACTCCTTGGATTTATCAATCCTTCGGACGCATCTTCAATCAACCCGTGATCACGGCGCAGAGCGTGAGCTGGACCACCGACAAAGGCAATCTCTATGTGGCCAAGTCGGACCCGATGCTGATCGGCGGACGCCTCCAAACCCGCTCGCCGATCGAATCGCGACCGGCTTATTGGACTCCCTACTTCTTCGCCTGCTCGCTCGACGGCTATGTCTACGCGGTGCATGAGAAATCGGCGCAGACCGTTTGGCGGTTTTCCGCCGGCGAGCCGATTAGCGAGCCGCCCGTCGCGGTCGATGGCCAGCTCTATATCGTGCCGCAACTCGCGGGCATGTTCTGCCTCGACGCCGCGACCGGCAAGGATCGCTGGCTGGCGCCCGGCATCACGCAGTTCGTGGCCAAGAGCAAGAATCGAATTTACGCCATCGACAAAACCTCGCGACTCGTGGCGCTCGACGCCGCGACCGGTTCGCTCATGGCCAGCTTGCCGATCGATCCCACGCTCAAGAAACTGCACAACGATCGCACCGATCGAATCTTTTGCTATGGCCCGAGCGGGCTTGTCGAGTGTTTACACGAGATCGGGCTCTCGAAGCCGCTCGTGCATGAACCTCCTCCGTCGTCGGCCTACGACGACCTTGCCGCCAAGATCAAGGCAATTCCCAAGAAGGCCGCCGAGGGCGACGAAGACCCAGCCGCCGAGCCCGCCAAGGGCGACGACATGAAGGCCGATGATATGAAGGCTGGCGACGACAAAGCCGGCGACGCGATGGACGCCGACAAACCCAAGCCCCCGGCCGAACCCGATCCTTTCAAATAACGGCAATCCGCCTTCGCTCCGAATGAAACGGCGCTCGGCGCGACACACCGCCCGCAAGAAGCAATTCCGCGCCAACTGGCGTTTCGTTCCGGGCTCTCGCGTCACACGGCCGGTTGGGTGCATGGAACGGGTAGTCGGTGTAACCGCGTTCGTCGCCGCCGTAGAACGTATCGCGGTCATAGGCATTGAATGGGGCGTTGAGCTCGATGCGCTTCGGCAGGTCGGGATTGGCGATAAAGTGCCGACCAAAGGCCACGAAATCCGCGTCGCCCCTTTCCACGATCGCCTGGGCGTCGGCCGGCTCGAAGCCGCCCGCCGCGATGATTGGACCGTGAAAAACGCCTCGCAACACGGGCGATGCGACCGGCTCCAGTCCCTCGGCCGTGGCCTGGGAGCCCACGACCCGCGGTTCGACGATATGGAGATACGCGAGTCCGAAGCGATCGAGTGCTCGCGCGGCGTAGTCGATTGTCGCGTGGGGATTGCTGTCGGACATGCCGCCGAAACTGCCGCTGGGGCTCAAGCGAACTCCCACTCGCTCGGCGCCGGCCACTCGAGTGACCGCGCCCGTGACTTCCAACAGCAGCCGAGCGCGATTCTCGACCGAGCCGCCATAGGCGTCGGCGCGGTGGTTGCTGCCATCTTGCAGGAACTGATCGAGCAGGTATCCGTTGGCCCCGTGAATTTCGACGCCATCGAATCCCGCGGCGAGCGCGCGATGCGCCCGCGGCGTATTCGCCGACGATGCCGGGAATTTCGTGCAACTCGACGCCCGGTGCGGCGACACCGGAACCCAGCCGTTGGCGGTGAACGCGACGCCTTCATAGGGCCGCGACCGATGGCGCCACGGGAGTTCGCCCCAGCGTCATGTCGACATGCGATTGCCGACCCACATGCCAAAGCTGCAAAAAGACCCGCCCGCCGCGGGCATGCACCGCTTGAGTTATTTTTCGCCAGCCCGCGATCTGGGCATCGTCATAAATGCCGGGGGCGCCGAGATAGCCCCGACCCAAGGTCGAGATTGCGGTGGCTTCGGTGATGATGAGCCCGCCGGCCGAAGCGCGTTGCCCGTAGTACTTGGCCATCAGATCGTTGGGCATGTCTCCCAGCCGATCGGCCCGCAACCGCGTGAGCGGCGCCATCACCACCCGATGGGCAAGCGCGTAAGGGCCAAGTTGAAACGGCATGAAAAGCGAATTGCGATTTTGGGCGATCATGACCGACTCTCCCCGTTTTGCTAGCGTTTGCAGTTCGTCTGTCTCGCGAGGGGGGCAGCCGTTGGCGGCAAACAACCACCGCGAACCGCCCCGACCGGCAACGCTGCCGGCTCCTCCTCTGGAGGAAACTACCGGCCATGGATCGCTTTCTTACGCGAACTTGGGAAGACGCCCGCGGCGCGAGGCGACCAAGAGGGGCGGCGATCTGGTCGACAAACAGACCGCCAATGCCGGCGATGGCAATGCATTCAAGCCGCGACGAAGTGCGGGAGGCGATTGCGCGTCGCATGAGCTCGGGGGGGGGGAGAGGGCGGCGCGGAGCTAGCGCGGCCAGTCCGCCCACGGAGACCGGAAATTCGGCCCGGGCGACGCCAGTGGCGGCCGCCGGTCGGATCTCGCGAGAAATTTGCCCCAAATGGCGGGGCAATATCATGAATTCGAAGTGGAGGATAGGGGATTTGAACCCCTGACCTTCTGGCTGCCAGCCAGACGCTCTCCCAATTGAGCTAATCCCCCGATGCAAATCTCGGTACAACTATTTCCGCCACCGGCGAAACCAAGAACCTAGCACTGCCGGCCGAGCCTGTCAAGAATAGGAACGAGGCCTCCCTTGGCTCGGAAACCCTGCCCGCGGGCATCGGGCCTCCCCCGTGGCGGGCGCGAGGGGCCCACTGCATTATCGAAACAAGGACGCCGCGTGCATTCCAAAAAATTGGCCGTCAATTTCGCGAAATTCGCCATCTCCGGCGGCATTCTGGCCTGGGTCGTCTACAACGCCCAAAAAAATGAATATTTTGCCCAGCTCCGCGATCAGCCGAAGCACTGGGACTGGCTCCTCATCGCTTTTCTGCTCTCACTCGTGGCGCTGCCCATCTCGTTTGTCCGCTGGTGGGCGCTGGCCCGGGCGCTTGAGCTTAAGTTTCGCCTTCGCGACGCGTTTCGGCTCGGATTTCTCGGCTACCTCTTGAATTTCGTGTCCGTCGGCGCCGTGGGCGGCGATCTGTTCAAAGCGGTGTTCGTGGCCCGCGAACAACATGGGCAGCGGACCGAGGCCGTGGCCAGCGTGATCATCGATCGGGTGTTGGGACTCTATTGCCTCGTGCTCATGGCGGCGATCGGAGTGGTGGCCGCTCCGATGCCCGCCAAGGCCAAGCCGATTGTCGATGGCGCGGTCGCCGCCGCGATTCTCGGCGCCGTGGTCATTGCCATGCTGATGCTGCCGGCCGTGGGACGCGTCATCACGCCGGCGCGGTTTCGGAATCTGCCGCTCGTCGGTCTGTTGGCGTCGAAGGTGATCGCCTCGATCGACATGTACCGCTCGAAATATCGCGTGCTCGCCGCCGCCGGGTTCTTGAGCATTGTCGGGCAATCGCTTTCCACGGTTTCGTTCTACGCCATTGCCCGGGCGCTACCCGGCTCGCCGCCGACGCTCATCGAGCATTTTGCGATCGTGCCGCTGGGCATGACCACCGGCGTGTTGCCGCTGCCCTTGGGCGCGCTCGGCGCCTCGAAGGGGTGATGGATTATCTGTATCGCGAGCTCGCCGGCAGCGATCAGGGCCTGATCGTGACATTCGGCTACCGCCTGATCACGATCCTGCTCGCGCTCATCGGCGCATGTTATTACGTCGGCAGCCGGGGCGATGTGGCCGCGGCGATCCACGAAGCGGAAGAAGAATCCGAAGCGGGACTCGAACCCGCGATGCCGGGCCCGGCGAACGAAAAAATATACGCCAGAAGATGTAACGACGGCGCGGTAACAAAAGCGATTTCTCACGCGGTGGCCGCGACACTCCGCTTATCCCAGACCGATGCTTACCCCAGTCCGATCGACAAAAAACGCTCGAGCGTTTTTCTTGGGAACAGGCAAAACGCGAACTCGCGTGAATTCAGCAAATTTTCCGCGGCTGTGCGCTCGACCATTTGATCTCGCGCGGCGAGCGCGGCGGTTCGTAGCGGCGCTACCAGTTCGCTGAGCTGTGAGTTCGCGGCGCGAATCGCCCGGCACCGGCCGCGGGCATTCGCGCGAGTTTGCTCGGTCGCGATCCAGTGCTGTTTCGTCGCGAGCGCATCGGCGGCTCGCGCGATCGGCCGCCGAAAAGAATCGCTCGGGATGAAACTCCAGTTCCCGCAGTCGGCCGTTGAGCCGCCCGAGCGATTCGGCGCCCAGGTCCTCGCGCTCGATCGGCAGCCGGAGCGTGGCGGTGGCGGTGATATAGCCGGGCGGCTCGACGCCAAAGAACCGTCGGACCACGAGGTCGCTCACTTCGTCGTATTTGGCGCCGCCGATGCCATGCACGAATACATCGGAGAGCACCAGCCGCGCGAACATCGTCGTCACGAGCGCTCGGGTGCGCAGCTTGATGCCGCGCTCGGCGAGCCGCGACAAAACTTCGATGGCCGGTCCCGGCTCCGCGTCGCTCGAGAGGGGCAAGGCGATTTCAAGTCGTCGCCGATCGGTCAGCAACAGCGAATCGCCCTCGGCGCGCACAAACACGCGGCGCCGCCGAGGATTGTCGCGAGTCCAAATCCAATAAGGCGCTTCCAGAAAATCGTCTTCGGCCGCCAAGTCCGGCGCCGGATGCGAGCGACTCCGCAGATGATTGATGACTCGGTATTCGTTGATCGACGCATTGTAAACTTCCCAAAAGCGCGGCAAATGCGCGAGCAAATGGGCCGTGAACTCATGAAAGGCCGGCAGCTCGCAGACCTGGCTCTGCGGCAATTCCAGCGTCGCTGCTCCGAAGCTCGCCTCGAGCATGTGCCGCGCCTGGGCCAGACACAGCCCGAGATTCGATTCGCGACGACTTCGCTCGATCACCAGCGGCCAGAATTCTCGCAACAACGGATCGGGCGCCAATTCACGCGCCAGTTCGGTCGCCCGGTGTCCAAAGCTCGCGAAGCATTCCCGATCAAGAATGCCGCGTTCCTCGAATGGAATCTCGGGCCCGGCCGCATCGAACGCCACGCCATCGACACGCGGTCGCGCCACATTCCCGCCCGGCACGCGCAAGCTGGTTGTCTTGCACGTGTCGCTGTCGATCACCAGGTTGATCGCCAGGGCGCTAGGCCGGGCGCCGATTTCGCTGAGCACGAAGTTCTTGTACCACACGCCCGGATGAAACAACTGCGGCTGGTGGCCGGCGACGGCCAGTCGCTCCGGGTCGCTGGCGGCGGCCAGCGCCTCGTTGCCCGAGGGAAGATCGCGATAGCTTCGCGTGTAGCGAATCGCGGCCGCGGTGAGTTGACGACGGGCATCGGCGGCGAGAGCGGCGAGCGAGCGGCCTTGCAGTTCGCAATCGGCCGATCGCCGGGCCGCGTTTTGGCGCATCAGCGAATCGACTTCGACCAGCGGCGGTTCGATGAGCGCTTCTCCCGTGGCCCGCGGCGCTCGCAGCCGACGATGCCGAAGTTGTTCGCCCATGAGCATTGTTCGTCCTCGTTGGAACACGCGGAAAGATCGGGGATTGCCGGCCGCTTACAGGGGGGCGATCCGCCCAAAAGCAAACTTGGCGCCGGACGATTCGAGATTAGCTCCGACAACCGCGCGGAGCGACATCGACCGCCGGCCATACCGCCGCCGGAACATGCGTCTTGGCCACCGCAAGGCTATTTTCGAGCACTTTATAGTAATACGCCAGCCGCTCCCCCGCATTGTCGAGCGACCCGCCAAACGAGCGGGCTTCGTCCAGATAGATCAGCGGCACCGGAAGCTCGAGCACTTCGAGGCCGGCTGCGGCGATTTGCGCCCAGGCTTCAAGCGGCATTGCGTAACCGGTTTCGTGAATATCGAGCTTGGCCAGGGCGTCGGCCCGATAGGCTTTGAAGCCGCAAAACGCATCGGTGAGCTGGAATCCCAGCCGGCGATTCAGTTCGGCGGTGATTTCGACATTGATCCGTCGGCGTTCGATGGGCGGCAAGCTGTCGCCCGCGAACGTTTGCAGATAGCGACTGCCCGACACGACCGGCGCCTTGGCCGTGGCGGCGACAAACTCGGGAATGCGCTTCGGTTCGTGCTGACCATCGCAGTCGATCGTGACCAGCGCCTCGAATTCGTGTTCGAGCGCGTAGGCGAAGGCCGACCGCAGACCAGCGCCATAGCCTTGATTGCGCTCGTGGCGAACGACCTTGATATCGGATCGCTTTGCCAGCAGTTCTCGAGTGCCATCGGTCGAGCCGTCGTCGACCACCAGCACATGGGGGCTATAACGCAGCACTTCGTCGAGCACCGGGTTCACATGCGACACTTCGTTGTAGACCGGCAGCGCCGTGAGAAATCGAATGGCCATAAAAAAAATCCCGCCCGAAGGGCGTCCAAGCGTTTCCAGAAACTCGCCACACGCGGGCGGACGTTCCCGCCCGGTAATTGAATACAGCGCCGCGCCCGACTCCTAACACGAAACTCGCGAAGCATTGTAAACCATAGACGGCAAACGGCGACTTGGCCATATGGGAAAAGCACTTAGGCGCTGGACACTTTCGCGGCGCCGCCCGACGTGGACCATATGCATGGAAAGAGTTCGGCAGCCGTCAGAAACTGCAAGCACGGCAGCAATTACGACCGCGGCGGTCGATTCGGGCGCTTTGGGAAGCATGCGACCGTCGCTCGGGCGGTGGATCAACGCCAGGCGAGCGGATCGGCCTCGGCGCAGCTTGCCCAAACCTGGAGATCGGCAAACTCCTCGCGAACGACATCGGCTAGGTTCGCGACCGCGAATCGCTCGCTGGCATAATGCCCGGTAAGCACCAAGCCGAGTCCTTCGCCTTGCGCTTCCAGGCAACTGTGAAAGCGGGCCTCGCCGGTGACGAATGCTTGGCATCCGGCCGCGAGCGCCGCGGGAATCAACTCGCCGCCCGCGCCGCAGCCAATTCCCACCCGTCGCACCGGCGCATCGGCCGGACCAACGATCCGCACGCGTTCGATGCGTAGAAAATGCTTGATTCTCTCGGCCAGTTCGCCAAGGGAAATTCTCTCGGCTAGTTCGCCAAAGCGACCGCTACCCGCGGCGCCGGTTTCGCTGGCCTTCGAAGCCGCGCCGCCGCTCGCGACTTCCTCCGCGGCCGAACCACCGCCGAGAGCAAATGGCCGCGCGCCCCCGAGCCCGAGTCCCTCGGCCCATTGCTGGTTGATTCCCGCGCGGGCCGAGTCAAAGGCCGTGTGCGGGCTATAAATTGCCACCCGATAGGCAATGAGATCGAGCAATATGCGACCTTCGGGCGTCGCGGTGGTCAGTCGCTTCAGCGGACGAAATGGCAGCGGATGGTGGGTGAGAATCAGGTCCGCGCGTTCTCGAATCGCTTCGTCGGCGCTGTCGGGAGTGATCGTCAAACAGGTCATCACGCGCTCGACATTCGCCAGCGGATCGCCCACGAGAAGCCCGACATTGTCCCACGACTCGGCGAGCGCGAGCGGCGCGAACATTTCGAGAAAATCGAGAATCGATTGAAGCTTTGTCATTTGCGGGTCGTTGTTTGAGTCAGAGGTTTTTGATGACTTCCGAAGCGCGGGCCAATGTCGATTGCCACGCCGCGTCATCTATCGAGCCGGATCGCTCGTGAGCTCATCGGCCGCGTGGAGCACGGCCGGCTTGAGTGTCCACGCTTGGCGCTTGGCCAGTTCCATCATGGCCGGGGCATGGAACCCATCGGGAAAGATAACCCATTTCCAAATACCGGGTCCATCGTCGGCGACCTGATCGGCCGCGGCTAATCGCGCCGGGCCGAACTTCACTCGACTGGGCGCGGGACGTTCGTCGATCAGGTCGCAGGCCACGCCGGCCACCGCCAGAAGCCATGTCTCGGGCGAAACGCCGCTCGAGCCTAGCCACACGACCGGCGGCGCCTGACCATGGCGCCGCAAATATCCGTCGACATCCTTGGCCGTCTCGACGAACCGCGTCCAATCGACCGACAGTTCGCCGCTTTGCGGGCTCACGGGATCGGCCGGCCCGAGCGGACTGCCCGGCGTTTGAATCCACTCGGGCGTCGCGCCCGAGGCGCAGAGCGCGACATAGCGATTGACCAGCTCCAGGATTTCGGCGGCCGAGAGCGCGTAGTCCTCGCGCTGCTGAAATGTGATGTCCTTGGTTACATTCCCGGCGATCGCGCGAATGTCCGGTTTGGAAAACTTGCGCTGCCGCGAGCGGTCGCGATAGAGTCGCGCGGTATCGGAAGCGGTGACGAATCGCACATTGGGCAAACGCTGGATGAAGCGGATATAGCTGGTGAAGATGTCGAAGGCGGTCTCGCGCGCTTCCGGCGATTTCATCGGCGGGAGTTTCCAATCCTTCCGCGGAGGATTGGCGCCGTGGCTGAAGTTCTCGCCGTCCCAAAATCTTTCATGCACGAACTCGCACGGGTGATAGTAGATGCTCACGAGTCCACCGCCCGCGGCGCAAAGCGCGCGATCGGTGTCGAGAAATCGTTTCTGGGCCGCTTCGAGATCGGCGCCGCCGCCAAGCTCGCAGCGCTGGGTCGTGGCCAGGCGATACAGGTTCAGCACCCCGCAGTAATAGCAGGGCCGATCGTCGACGCCGACATGTTTGCCTGCGTCGAGATAGACTTGCATGCCCCAGCTTCGCATCGCCTCGTAGCTCTGTGGCGACCAGGAACTGCCCGGCTGGCCGTAGCAACTTGGCCGCTGGCCGAAGACTCGCGTCACATCGTCGAAGCCCGGCCGTTCGCGGCGATCGAACTCGATAACCCCCTCGTGCCAACCGAGTGACGAACAATATTCCGCCGGAGTCGGCGGCACGCTATGCCAGTTCGCGTGGTACCCGATCTCATGGCGCTGAGCGCGGCGATCACATCGCTCCGCGAGCGCGATTCGAGCACTCGCGCTTTTTCGCCCACGACTTTGAACGTGGCGCGAATATGCCGCTCGGTTAGCCAGTCGGCCAGCCGAAGCGCGGCGTCGTCGCTGGCCGGCAGGAGATAGTCCTCGGTGTCGAACCAGAGCGCGACATAGGTCATGCCGGGCCGCTCGTCGGCGCGGGAAACCATCGCGGGAGCGATCGTCGCCATCGCCACGACGATCGCCAGTCGCGCAAACCACCGCGGGGCGCGAAGCCATGCCTCGAGCGAACCCAACATGATGCACTCCTCGGATTCAGTAATCTTGTGCCATGCCCAAGCTCGCTTGGGCATGGCTTATCGCGGTGACCATCCAAGCATGCCCACGCAATCGCGGGCATGGAGCCCCGGTTTTAAGCTGTGACCGAGCACTAGATTACTTGATGAGGCGCGCGTTTCAACAGATCGGCCTCATCGCGTTCGTCGCCGCGATCGGCGAATTCCACGAGTAGGCTAATCCGCTTGACGCCGGTGAGGTCGACCGACATGGCCACGGGCGCCTGCCCGCCGCGCACGGTGGGGCTGGCATAGCGGGGTTCCCAGCGGCCGGCGCCGGTATCGACGAACACTCGCACGTCGACACTGCCATGGCCGGCGGCCACGTCGTCGATGGCCAGTTCGGCTTGCAGGGCCCGATAGGGTCGCTCGAGATCATAGGTCAGCCGCGCCGCGCCGTGGAGCCCGAGCCCTTTGAGATACACCGCGCCGCCGGATCGCAACGCCCCCCCGAGCACATTGAAGTCTTGCTCATAGGGCCATGCGAGTTGCAGGTAGGGAATATGTTTATAAGAGGCGGCCGCGAGGTCCGAGAGATACACCGCCTTGCCGCCGAGCGGCTGCACGCGCCACGAGCTGCTCGACCCCCAGCTTGATGGCGCCGACGCCCAGCGCGTTGATCTCGGCCACGCCGCCGGTTAGTTTCAATTGCGTGGCCAGCAATCGCGAGCCATCGGCGAGGCCCAGCATCGCCCGAAGCTCTGAAAGTCGGGTGCGCGCGGCGAGCGATGGATTAAACACCACGGCCACGACCCGGGCGAGTTCGACTCGCGTGGGCCCGGCGGCGGTGTCGATCGTGAGACGGTCCTCGGTGAGCGCGGCGATGGCGCCGCGGAGCTCGTCGCCATTGTCGAGCAGCACGCGATCGTCGGCGCCGGTGGCTTCGCGCATCCGACGGTGCAAGGCGTCATGCGCGGCGCGTTCGGCCGGCGGACGCCAGAGCACGCCGGTCACGGATTCGAGCGGCAACTTCACGGCGCCGATCACGTCGCCATCGCAAGCGAGCGTTTCTTTTTCGAGCGATTTGACATCGGCCACGAGCAAGCCGCCGCCCTCAAGCAATATTTCGGTTCCATGGCTGGAATCGACAAAACCTCCCCACGCCACGAGGTCGGCCGCCGCGAGCTCGCGTGGCCCGGCGGAAGTGGAAAATTCAAGACGCCAGGGAGCGGCCACCCGCGTCAATCTCGCGGCAAATGGCGATCCTTCGACGGGAATCGCGCTCGACTCGGCGGCGAGCGCATTGCCCGCCACGACGCGGAACCCCGCGATCGCGACGATCACCCACGCCTTGACGCACGACGACACGGAACAAGCCGCTCGCCGCGAGAAGCGCCCATGCATTGCTCGAAATGGTGTCATCGCTGAAAGATCGGGAGGTAATTGTTGGGAATCTGAAGCACGATGCAGGCCATGGCCGTGCCGTATTCTTGGCAGATCGAATCCATCCAGGAGCCGTCTTCCGATTGCCGGGCGATCAGCGCGTTGCGCACCGCCGGATACCAGCGTGTCCAATAGTCGCCGCCAGCGTGCCACATGGCTTGCACGGCATAGTAATGCCCATAGAAATAATGACTTTCGCGATTGAAGTCGGCGCCTTGCGGTTGGAAGTTCATCAGATAGTCGAGCCCTTTTTGAATCTCCGGGCCTTCATACACTCCGGCGCTATACAGCGCCACGACCCCGGCCGCCGAACGGGGAAACGCGCTCTGGCCGCCAGTGACCATGTACATGAACCCGCCATCGGGATTTTGGCTCCGCTTGACATACTCGGTGACTTTATCGATGGTCTCGCGCGGCACGAAAATGCCCGCGTTGCGCGGCCCTGAGGGCCATGACCTGCGCGATCGTGACCGAGAGATCGGCGTCGAAGCGTTTGGGTTGATAGCGCCAACCGCCATCGTTGTTTTGCGTGGTGACGATCAGATTCACGGCCTTGGATAATTTGTCGCGAATATCGGCGCGGCGGGTCATGCCGTAGCTCTCGGCGAGAAACAACGTGGCGAAGCCGTGGCCATACATCGGTCCGTGGCTGCTCGCGTTGGACACATTGATAAAGCCGCTCTCGTCGGCGTTGGCCAACACGAAGTCGACACAGCGGTTGGCCTGCTTGCCGTAGGGTCCGCGGCCGGGAGTGCTGCCCGAAGCCATGAAGGCCATGCCCGCGAGTCCGCACACCGCCACATTGCGGCTATATCCGCCGGAGCCGAAGCTGCCGTCTTCTTCTTGCCGCGCGGCGAGCAAGGCCAAGCCGCGCTCGATTGCCCGCGAGGTGGCCGGAGTGACCATTTCGCCCGCCGATTTTTCGATATCGCCTTGGGCCCGCGCCACGCCGGCGCCGCCCATCGACGACATCGCAAGGAGCAATAACGCGAGTAGCGAGATATCGCGACAGATGAAACGGCGCATGGCGCTGGCTCCACGAGACTCACGGGGCTTCAATGCGACGAGCTTCAGGGCGATGACTTTTGCTGTTCGGCGAGTCGCTTGTAGTATTTTTCGAGCTGCAATTCATAGCGAGGCAAAAACTGTTCGGGACTCGTTTGCAGCATTTGATCACGGGCATGCGCGGGCAATTGGCCCCAAAGGTCCTTCATCATGCCTTGCATCTGGGCCGCGTCGGGCCGCTGCGCGGCGCGGTCGCGCAGCTCGGGGCTGCTATCGGTCGGCGAGGAACTGGCCTTGGCCGAAGCGGGACGCTGCTGCTTGACTTGCTCGCGCTTGGCGCTCTCGGGTTGCTGCCCGGAGCGCTTGCCCTTCGAATTCGAGTTGGATTGCCGCTTTCGCTGCTTTTCGAGTTCGGAGATCAGGTCGGCCAATTCCTTGATGATCTTCTCTTGCATTTGATCGGCGCCGGCGGCCTGGGGCTCGCGGCGGGCGGCTTCTTGCTCGGCGATAAGCTGCTCGACTCGCCGCATGTCGCGGCCGATCCGCGTGAGCGGGTCTTCGGGGCCTTGGCCGATGTCTTCACCCATCGTGTCGGTGTCCGAGGGATCGGCCACTTTGCCGGGCGCGGGCACATCGGTTTTCTTGGGAGAGCCCGGTTGCTCGGCGCCGCCGGTTTCGAGTTTATCCGCTTCGGTTGTTTTCGCGTCGGGCTCCTTGGCGTCGGGCTCCTTGGCGTCGGGTTTCGTCGCGTCGGGTTTCGTCGCGTCGGGTTTCGTCGCGTCGGGTTTCGCGGGCGGTTTGCTCTTTTCCGGCAATTTCTTTTCCACGCCATCGAGCAACGCGTTATCCAAATCGTCGAGCAGTTGTTGATCGAGGCTCGATCGTGGCGCCGGGCTCTTCGGTTCGGCCGGGGGATCATCGGCCCAAATGGTCGCCGGCGCCATGGCGCCGCAAGCAAAGAGCAGCGCGAAGCTCGCGAAACGCGCAACGCGCCGGCGGCGATGACGCGGATCGCGCGGATAGCGCGCGGCGATCTGGTCGATATCGATCATGGTTGCGGCTCCTTCATCGCGGGCGCGGCGTCGCGCTCGGACGCTTCTTCCGGCGGTTTGCGAACATCGGGTAATTTTTCAAGATCGTTTTCCAGGTTATCGGGCTCGGGCTTCGAGAGCTTCATGGTCAACTCGGCCAAGCGGCCCTGTTCGCCGGCAAGCTGTTCGAGCCGTTCGGCGCGGTCGGCTGGCGAAGGCTCGTCGCTGGCGGCGATGGTTCGGAACCGCTCGAGCAAATCCTCCTGCATCAACTTAAGCAAACGCAACTCGGCGATCGAGCGGATGCCGTCTTGCGCCGTTGTTGGGATTGCTCCTCGCCGGCTTCGCCATTGCGATCTTCGTTCTGGCCGGCATTGGCCTTGTCGCCTTGTTGTTTGCTTTCGCCTAGCGCGGCGAGAATGCGATCGAGCCGGCGCTCGGCGGCGGCGATGGCTTCTTGCGTGGCGGCGCCTACTTCGCGCTGGTGGAGCAGAGCCGCCGCCTGGTCCATATTCCCCGACGCCGCGGTGAGCGCGAGATGAAACACTTCCGCCGCCGAAACCTTTTCGGCCAGCGCCGTGGTCTCGGCCGAGAGGCCTTTTTCTTGCCGCCCAAGGGTTTGGACACCCGCCGATTCACCGCGCGTGAAACGGCCCTTGGCCTTCAATGTTTCGGCATAACGAGTCGCTTCGCCGCGCAATTGCGACTGGCGTCCGCGCAGACTCTTGATGCTTTCCTCGATGCGAGCCATTTGCTCTTGCGCCAAGTCCGCTTCAGCTTGCCGGCGGCGCTGGGCCAATTGTTCTTGCGCTTCGTCGAGATCTTTCTGGGCCTGTTCGGCGGCTGCGCCCGCATCGCCCGTGGCGCCCTGTTCGCCCGCTTGGCCCGACTGCCCCATGCGGCCGGCGGTGCGCGCCATCTTCTGACCAGCCTTGTCCGCCTGCAACCGCTCGAGCCGCCGGGCGAGCCGCTGGGCTTCGGTTTGCAGGTTTCGTTCTTCACGCGTCAGCCGTTCGAGTTCTTTTTTTGCGCCCGGCCTGGGCTTCGGCTCCCTCGGGCGCCGGTTGTTTGTCGAGCTCGGCCATCTTTTTGCGGAGTCCGGCTTGCTGCTTGCGAAACTGCTCGAGGCTCCGCTCCGCTTCCTTGAGCTTGCGCACCAGTCGGCCGAGTTCTTGCTCGCGCCGATTGGAGAGAATGTTTTGCAGTTCGTCGAGCTCTTGCGAGATTTGTTTTTGCGATTCCACGGCTTGCGACACCTGATTGCGCTCGGCGGCTTCGCCCGCCTTGCGCATTGCGCCGCTGACCGCGCTGGCGAGCCTGATCGAGCGCGTCGCCCAGGGTTTCCGACGCCACGGGGTCCTCGTCGGCGAGCCGCTCGCGGGCTTCCGACATTTGCTGTTCGAGCTTATCGAGCTGGCGAGCCAACTCGGTTTGGCGGCCGGCCACTTTTTTGAGATCCGCCTGCTGCTGCGGATCAAGGTCCTTCAAGTCCTTGCCCAAGGTCTTGCCGGCGGCTTCGCGCGTGGATGTGAGTAGGTCTTCTTGTTGCTGGCGAAGCTGGGCCACCTCGCGCCCAAAACGGCGATAATTGTCCCACTGGCCTAGCCGGCCAAGCATGGCTTCGAGCGACTCGATGACTCGCTCTTGATGCTCTCCGGCGTTGGCAAGCTCGCGGGCCACGGGACCGGGCTGCTTTTCACCCGCCGCGCGATCGCCTTCTTGTCGACCACGATCTTGTTTGTCGCCACTTTGCTTACCAGTGTCTTGCTTAGTCGTGTCTTGTTTACCGGCGCCTTGTTTATCGCCATCGTTGTTTTCGGCCGCCGGTCGCTCTGCTTCATTGGACGCGTCGGCTTGGGCGAGCTCGCTCCGGGCGTCTTTCACGGCGCCGGTCAATTCGCGCTCGATCGGGCCCAATTGCTCGTCGCCGAGTCGCGCGAGCTCCTCGAGCATCTCTTGCATCTGCCGCTTCAAATCAGGGCTATCGACGCGGTTGTTCGCTAGTTCGGCAAACAGCTCTTTGATGCCAGCCCGCACACCGTCGCGCTCGCCGGCCAGCATGCGTTTTACCTGTCGCTGATTCATCTCGGCCGCTTGGGCTCGGTCGAGATCGGCCTTGGTTAGTTTCCCAACGTCGCGAGCCTGGATTTCAAGCGCGCCGGTCTGAGTGCGCGTTTCTTGCTGCACTTTGAGAGCCCGGGCGATTTCGCCATGAATCAGCGATTGCCGCTGGGCGATGCGGTCTTCGAATTCGCGGGGACTCAGGATCGTGAGCTTGCGCGGAGCGCTTTGGCCCTGCTGCGGCATGTAATCGGCGGCGCTGGCGAAGAACGTCAGCGTGGCGCCGGGCTTTAGGTCGAGCGGGGCGAGCTCGAGCGCATAGGTCACCGCGCGGCTATCGCCTCGCTCGCCGCCAACCGCTTCCGCGCCGGTCGGGGCGGGCGGATGCCGCTCGGGTCCGCGATAGAGCTCCGTGCGAACTTCGCCGGTGTCCGAATGATTCGACTCCAGCGAGTGCAGCGCGATTTCATGGAGCGCCAAATCGTCTTTCGCCACGATCTTGATCGGCACGCTGGCCCGAGCCGTGACAAAAATGTTTCCAGCCGGCTCTTCGATCGTCACCGTGGGCGCCGCGTCGACCAGGGCCTGAATCTCCCAATGCTCGCCTTTGCCGCCGACGAGCTCCTCGGCGTCGGTGAGGTCGAAGCGATACTCGCCGCTCCCTTCGACCAGCAATTGATTTCCCGGCGAGGGGACATGAAATCCGAGGCGATCGTCGGCCACGACACCGGCCATTACCCGATCGCCTTGGCGCCAGGCGATGGCTTTGAGCGGCTTGGTGGCGGCGCCGGTGAACTCGAGCCGCGAACCGCGCAGCGCTTGGATTCGCGAATCGCTTGGCTCGGCGGGCCAGCCGGTATAGGCCGGCGGGGTGACCACGACCTTGAGTGCTTCGACGCGCGGTGTTTCGATCACGTCGACCGAGCGCCAGGGCATTTGATGATCGTCGCCGCCCTCGGCCCGAAATGAAAACGGCCGATCGACCTCTTTCTTTTGCACGGTGAACCGGTTGCCCTGGGGATGCGCGATTTCGACGGAATCGCTGGGGCCGTTCGCGGTTTCGTGGCGATAGTAGATGCGAACTTCCTCGGGCAAGAGACCACCGGCGTCGACTAGTTCGGCTTCGAAGGAATCGCCCACGGCGAGCCGCGAGGGCGCCGCGCGAAACTCGAGGTTGTTGTCGCGCGGCCAGCGATCGTCGCCAAACGGCTTGGCCAGCCGCAGCGCCGCGAGCGCCGCCAAGCGCGGCGCGAAAGCCACGATCGCGAGCGTCACGAGCATCACCGCCGCGGCCACGGCCAGGGCGCAGCGCGCCGGCCGGCGATCGAGCGACTCATCGACCGGCAAATCGGCCATCACTTGTTCGGTCTCATGGATGACCGAGCGGCGGAGCAACGCCGAGCCGGCGCCCGGATCGTCTTCCTGGCGCCCGAGAAAATCGATCGCCGAGCTGAGCCGCTCGCCAAGTTGGGGAAACCGCCGTTCGATCGATTGGGCGATTTCGACATTGGACATCTTCCGCCCGAGCGGCCGATAGGCGAAACGATACGCGGCCGCGAGCAGCCCCCCCACGGCCGCGAGGCTGCACATGAGCCGAATGCCGCGGTCCTCGAATCGGAGCGCGAAGTCGGCGAGCGTCAAGACGAGGGCGACCGAGAGCGCGATCGCTAATGTCCAAGCGAGTCCGTAGCGCAAAAGCAACCGCCGCGCCTGACGTCGCGTGTCGCCGATTTGCCGCTCGAGCGGATGGCTCATGCGCCTCTCCTTGGCCTGGACTTAGGTACGATGCTCGGCCAATTTCGCAACCGCATTATAACATTCCCTTGCGTTTCCGCAGAATCCATTCGCTGGTCGCCAGGGTCACGAACACCGTGAGCACCCAACAGCGGTTCCACAAAACTTCGGGCGGAAGGGTCTCGATCGGCACTCGGCGACCTTGGGGCAAGTCGTCGACAAGGCGATCCACATCCGGCAGTCGATAAAAATGGCCATGCGTTTCCGTGGCGGCTTGCTCCAATTCGGCCGAATCCATCTGCAAACGCTCGAGCTCGCCGGGCGGGGCGGTGACCAGAAAATCGGCGCTCGGCGCCTTGCCCGGCAAGGTGGGGGTGGCGATCCAAGCATGGTATTTTCCATCGAGCAGGCCGCTCACGCCGGCTTCGAACACACCGCGGCCGGTCGCGGCGCGCTCGAGCTTGATCCGCTGGCTCTCGCGGCCCTCGCGCTCCACGACCACCGTCACGCCATCGTCCTCGGCCGGCGCGAGCCGTTCATCAAGAAAGCGGGCACGCAGCCGGGCAGTGTCGCCGCGGCGATATTCCCGCCGCTCGGCGCTCAATTCGGCGGAGCGATCCTTGCCCAAGAGCTTCGCGCGGCTGAGATAACGAATTGCTTGTACCCAGTAGCGGGCGAAAAACACATCGCCCACCCGATATCGCCAGCGCCAGGTTTCGTCGGTCGCATGAAACAGCACCCGCCCGGCGCCATAGTATTGCATCGAGAAGACCGGCAACTTGCGGCCATCGGGCCCGACGCGATCCGGATGCTCGGCCAGCACTCGGGCCGCGGGCTTCATGCTCGGCGTTTCAAGCAACCAGTACAAGGGCGGCAGATCGCGCCAAATGCGCAGTCGTCTCGACCAGATTGTCGCCGAGCTGCATTTGCGGGCTCGCGAGGCCCATATCCGTGGGCAGCGGAACAAAGCCCTCGGTAATGGCTTGCCCCTCGGGCGGCGCGGTGGCGGCGCCGAGCTCGACTGGAAAGAGCGGCTCGAGGGGTGTGCCGCGGTAGGCGAGCGGCATATGGAGCGGTCCGGCGATAAACGCCACGCCGCCGCCCTTTTCCTCGACAAACGCCGCTAGATTCGCGAGCGCGCTGGTGCTCAAGAGCGCGGGATTCACATCGCCCAAGAGCACGCAATCATATTCGAAGAGCTCGTCGCGACGAACCGGAAAGATCGGCAGCGCCGATTGATCGAGCTCGGCGTACTCCACGTCGGCGTCTTGCAGCACGGTGCGCAACTGCACGGTGCCGTCGCGCTCGAGCATGTGCTTGAGATATCGAAATTCGTTGTTGGGATAGGCCTGCGCGAAGAGCGCGCGAATCCGCTCCTTGCGCACGCTCACCACCCGGGTTTGGCGGTTGTTCTCCGATTGGATTTCATCGGCCACCGGCAGCGCCTCGACGACATATTCGAATTCGCCGGTCTCGGTGGGTCGGTAAGGCAATTGCAATCGCTGGGGCTTGCCATCGGCTCCCACCACCGCCTTGAGCCGAGCCAGCACGCGCGGATGATCTTTCTCCCGTAGCACGATATCGACATTGCGACCGGTCAAGCCGGATCCGGTCAGTTTGAACTCGAAGTTCACGATGTCGTCGACGAACACCACTTCGTCGACCAAGAGATCGCTCACTTCGAGATCTCGCACCGGGCGCTCGTTGCCCAGGCCCACGGTAAAGAGCGGCGTGCCTTTGCGACGCACGGATTTCGCGGCGTCGGCCAGCGACTCGCCATCGGTCGACACACCATCGGAAACGAGCACGATCGCGGCCGGCGGCGTGCCGCGCAAGTCGCCAAGCACGCTGTGCAGGGCAGCGCCCAGGCGAGAACTTTGGCCCGTGGGTTCGAGTTTCCTCACCGCTTCGTCGACCCCCGGCAATCGCTCGCCGAGCGCTCGGGCCGCGGTCGACACGGCATAGACCCGAAGCTTGTAGTTGCGTTCGATCTCGGCGAGGATCGGGTTTTTTCCGGCCACGAGCAAGCTTTTGGCCAGATTGAGCCGCGTGGCGGTCTTGTCGGCATCGCCGGCCGGGCTCGAGCTTTTCGCGGCGCCTGCCCGGCCGCTACCGGGCGTGTCGGAAAAGCCGGCGGCTTTCAATCGTTGGGCGACGAGCGCGCAGCTTCTCGTCGTCATAGCGATCGACGATGCCCATGCTGGCGGAATCATCGACCAGCACCACCACGGTGGGCAATCCGGTGCGTCGGAGCGAGAGCATCAGTTCGGCGATCATGAGCGACAGGATCAGAATCATTCCCAGTCGCAATCCGGCCAAGAGCGAGCGATAGACGCGGCCGGCGGTCGAAATTTCGCGAGCATAGAAATAGGCGACCCACGCCACGGCGAAGATCGCGAATAGGAGCGTGATCCAGGGCGCCCAACCCCAGGAGTTGTCGATGCTCCACGAAATACCTTCGCCGGCGTTCGTGGCTTCGACGCCCAACCACCGTTGCAACCAAGGAGGAACTATGCCGCTCATGAGTTTCGGTTTCCGAACCGCCACGCGAGAAAGGTTTCGCAAAACACGAGCGCCAGCGCCGCATAGAGCAGCATCTTACTCAAACTGCCTCGCTCCCCGGCCACATTTTCTTCCGACTCCTCGAGCGCCGCGGCGTGGTTCATCGTAAAGCCTCGCGGCAGGTCCGACGGATCGATTCGGGCTAGATTGCTTTCGGCGGTGTCGACATTCACCGCGAAAATCTCGGGCCGCGTCGACCCGGCCTCCAGCGTATAAGGCCCGCTCGTGCTGGCGTCGGCCGCGGTCCAGCGACCGCCCTCGGCGTCGGTCGCCACGCGCAGCTCCTCGCGGCGGCCATCGGGCGCGATCAGCGTGAGCGGCCCACGCAAGGAGGCGGGCGCCGATTCGGAAATCGTCTGTCCGACCAGCAGATTGCGCTGCGATTGCTGCCCCGCGACCGCCTCGGCCAACATTTCTTGCACCAGCGGCAGATAACTTGGCCAGGCCGCCCAGGCGGTCCAAGGCATGTGGGTCGCCGGGTCGATCGATGATAGCGATCCATCGGTTGCCACCAAAATCACGCGACCGCGACCCACGGCTTGCTCCACCACGGCCGGATCGCCGCCCTCGAAACCGAGCGCCACCCGAGCCGAGGAATGCTCCGGCACGGTCAGCCGGTAATATTGATAGATGGGCGTGGTGAGCAAACCGGCTTGCTCGCGACCTTGAAACGCGGCCACGAGCGGATGCTTGTATTCGAGCGGGTCGAAGCGATACTGCGACTCATCGACCTTGGCTCCCAGTTTGGCGCCGAGCAGCGGAGTCTCGGCGCCGGGGCCGAGCAGGCGGTTGTAGCGGTCGGGCATGGTCTGGTCGCCCAAGAAGATCACGAGCCCGCCGCCGGCGCGCGTGTAAGCATCGAGCAGTCGGGCTTCGCTGGCGGTGAATTGGCCGATGTTGCAAAGAAAGATGCAATCGTAGGCCGAGAGATCACGCTCGACGAGCGCGCTTTCCGGAATCACCTCCGGCCGCACCACGCCATGATGCGCGGCGTCTTCCTCGGGATTGAGCGCGCGGGCCAGATAATCCGTGGCGCCCGACATGCCGCCGGTCGCCGGCTTGCCGTTGACGCAAAGCACGCGCAGATAGTCTTTCACCGTTTGCGAGAGCCAGCGATGGTTGTCGACATCGAGCAGATCGGAGGCCAAACGGAATTCGACACCATGGTTGGCGGCGGTGTCGAACCGATGCCGGAAGGCCACGGGCGCTTGTTCTCCGGCCGGAACATCGACATACGTTTCCCGCACGCGCCGGCCGTCGACGTAACATTCCACCAAGCGATGGTTTTGCGGCTGCGTGCCGAAATTGCGAACTTGTCCTTCGAGCGAAACATCATCGCCGGTGGTGACGAACGGCTCGCTGGTCCGCAAGCCGGTAATCGCCAGATTTTCGCTTCCGCCTTGCTGGCCGACATCGATCACGATCAGATTGGCCACGCGGCCGAGCCGATCGACCAGATCGCGAAAACCGCCGGCCGCGGGCGGTTCGGCCGGGTTTGCTGGCTCGGCCCCGCCTTGGTTCTTTCCGACTTGGTTGGCCCCAAGCTGGGCGGCGACATCGGTCGGCGGCGAAGCATCGGCGGCGGCTTGGGCTGGCCGGCGCGAGGCGAAATCGCTCGGGGCGTCGGGCATCCAGGTCACGCGCCTGCAGGTCGCTGAGAAAATAGACCTCGCGGCGCGGGAAGCTGGATTGATCGGCTTTGCCGAGCACTTCATCGACCTTGGCCAGCGTGGCCACGAGATCGGCCCCGCCGTGGGCGGGCTTCAGGTTTTCGATTTCGTCGAGAAAGGCCCGCGGCTCGACGGCCGGCGTGCCGACAATCACCGCCGGCGGCGTGGACATGAGCACCAAGGTGAACGCGTCGCCCTGATGGCTTTCGCCCACGATCTGCGAGGCAAGCTGCTTGGCCCGCTCGAACCGGCTCTTCTCCGAGGGCTTGAACGCCATGGAATACGAGCCATCGATCACCAGCAGTTTGAGCGTGCGCTGGCCGGCGACGAAATCGAGCCCGAAGCGTTCGAGAAACGGTTGGGCGGCGGCCAGCGCCACCAAGGCCACGAGCGCGGTGCGCACCGCGAGCAGAATCCACTGCTCGACCTGAATGCGCCGCGAGTTCTTGCGCATCGCCGCCAGCAGGTATTCCATGGCGGCCCAGTGAATTTCGCGATATTTGCGTTTGTTCCAGAGGTGGATCACGATCGGCGCGGCCGCCGCCGCCAGCCAGCCCAGCATTGCCAGGCTGCCGAATCCAAACGCCAGCAAGTTCGCTCCGCCGAACACCGGGCCCATGAATTCTCCGCTAAGTTATCGTGCGAACCACGTGGTTTTGCTTCCATGCGCGGGACTGGCTTTTCGCCCGCCTCGCGGTCAACGAGCGCGACTCATTCGCGAGGCCAAATAGGTGGACAGCACAAGGTCGAGGTTCTCATCCGTGCGGGCGAGCACATAGTCGATCTGCAGTGCCCGCGCTCTGCGCTTGATGGCCTGGGTAAACGCCCCGAACTCGCGGAGATAGGCGTCGCGCAGCGACTTCGGATCGGCCAGCACATCGGTCGCCTCTTCGAGTCCCTTGAACATGGTCATGTCGCGGAAAGGAAAGTCGAGTTCGGCCGGATCGAGCATATGCAATAGAATCACTTCATGCCGCCGGTGGCGAAAGTGCTTGAGCCCCGCCATAATCGAGGCGACGTTGTCGAACAAGTCGCTGAGAATGATGACGATGCCGCGCTTTCTCAACCGCTCGGCCAGATCATGGAAGATCGGGCCGGTATTCGTCTTTCGCTCGGCGGTCGCCCGCCCCATCACATGCAGCAATTGCCGCAAATGCGAGGGATTGCTGCTCGAGCGCACCAGGGCGAATCTCGCGATCGAAAGTGGCAAGTCCCACGCTGTCTTGCTGCCGCAGCACCAGGTAGGCCAAGGCCGACGCCAGGCACTGGGCGTATTCGAGCTTCGAGAGCGGGGCGCCGGCGCTCTTGTAGAGCATGCTTTCGCTCGTGTCGAGCAGCAAATAGCTGACGAGATTCGTTTCCTCCTCGTACTGCTTGAGATATACCTTGTCGGTCTTGCCGAATACTTTCCAGTCGACGTATCGCAGGTCGTCGCCCTGCACATACTCGCGATGCTCGGCGAATTCGATCGAAAAACCATGGAACGGGCTGCGATGCACCCCCGCCACATAGCCTTCCACGATCAGCCTCGCCCGCAACTCGAGTCCCTCGAGCTTAGCGAGCGTCCGCGGATCTAAAAACTTGGGGTTGGTTTCCACGCGCGTTGCTTTCGTCCACGGGAATGGTTTCGATGAGCCGGCGAATAATGTCGTCGGGCTTGATGCCTTCGGCCTCGGCGTTGAAGTTGGTCATGATCCGATGCCGCAGCACCGGAAACGCAACGGCCCGAATGTCCTCGGTCGTCACATACCGGCGGCCATGGAGCACGGCGCGAGCCTTCGCCCCAAGCACTAAATATTGACTGGCGCGAGGTCCGGCGCCCCAGCTCACATATTCTTTCACGAAGTCCGGGATTTCGGAACCCGCCGGGCGCGCGCCGGTCGCCGCGGGAGCGAGTCCCATTCGGCCGGCGGTTTCGCGCCGCGTGAGACGCGTGAATTTGAGCGCATACCGCGTGATGTGGTCGGCCACCGGCACGCGCCGCACGATGTCGCCCAGGCCCATGATGTCTTCGGCCGAGAGCGTGGGCGTGGCTTGAAAATGGCCGCCGGCCGTCGTGCGCTCGACGATCTGAAACTCCTCGTCTTCGGTCGGATAATCGACGAACACATTGAACATGAACCGATCGAGCTGCGCCTCGGGCAGCGGGTAGGTGCCTTCCTGCTCGATCGGGTTTTGCGTGGCGAGCACGAAAAACGGCTCGGCCAGCTGGTGCCGCTGGCCGCCCACCGTGACCTGATGCTCCTGCATCGCCTCGAGCAGCGCGGCTTGAGTCTTGGGCGGCGTGCGATTGATTTCATCGGCCAAGATCACATTGGCGAATACCGGGCCAGGCAAAAAACGAAACTCGCGCGCCCCGGTGCTTTTGTCTTCCTGAATCACTTCGGTGCCAGTGATGTCGGCCGGCATCAGGTCGGGCGTGAACTGAATGCGGCTGAACCGCAACGACAAGCTATCGGCCAAGGTGCGAATCATGAGGGTCTTGGCCAGCCCCGGCACGCCCACGAGCAAGCAGTGCCCGCGAGCGAACATGGCGATGAGCAGTTCCTCGATCACCTGCTGCTGGCCGACGATCACTTTGCTCAATTCGCCCACGATTCGCTGGTAAGCGGCATTGAGCCGCTCCACCGCCTGGAGATCGTCTTGTTCGAGCATGTCGGAGATTCTCGCGAGATTGAGGGGGAAACGCGCGGCCAATCATGCGCCTGCGCCGGGAGTTTAAAATCGTGCTTTCGGTTCGACCGGAACGCTCTCGGCGGCAGCCGGCGGCGGCGCTCGAGCGCCAGCCGCGCGCGAGGCCTTGCGTAGCGCGTCCGCCGGACCGCCGGGCTGACGGAAACCATACAATTTATTGGCCGTGGCCACCAGCAGCACGCCGTCGGCCGGAATCAGATTGCCACCCGAAGCGCCGCGGCCGGCCGCCAGCGCAATCGGGTCGCGAACCATCGTGGCATGCGTTCGAGGAGGAATTCGCTGATTGAAGACATAGAGAAATTCGCGGGTGGGCCAATAAACGCGTCCGCCGGCCAGCACCCCGCGCCCGAAGCCATGGGGGGTTTCCGATGGCCAATTGTCGAGCACTTTTCCGCCCGTGGCGTCGATCCACCACAGCCGATCGCCGCTGGCGATGAGCGCGCCGCCGCCCACGCCCAGCAGATGCACCGCGTCTTCGGCCAGATGGCTTTCCCAGATCATTTGCCCCGACCCGGAATCGAGGGCGAAAATACTCTCGCAGTCGGCCGGCGCCACGAGGAGCGCGCCTCGACGGAACATCGCCGGGGTCAGATCGCGATAAAAATGCGCGGCCCGGCGATCTTGTCCTTGGGCGGTGCGCGATGCGCGGCGATAGAGCGAGACCCATTTTAGCGAGCCGTCTTCGGGCCGGATCGCCGCCACGGCGCCGAGATTCGTGTTGGCGTAGAGCGTGCCTTCGGCCAGCGTGAGCAGGTTGTGCGACATCTCTTCCTGCCCGCCACCCGGAGTCTCGGCGGCGCAGATCATGGTGCGCCAGCGGCGCTTGCCGGTTTGGGCGTCGAAGCAGGCGATGTGTTCTTGCGGACGCACGTCGCTCTTTCGCATCGTGATGTAAACATTGGCCCCGGCGACCACCGGCGATCCGCCGAACGACCAGCGGTCATCATCGGGCGAGATTTTCCAAAGCAATAGCCCCTGGGACGTGAGATCAAAACAGGCCAAATGGCCGCCGGCGCTCTCTTGCGAATCGAGCGGATGGCTGGTCACTTGCGAGCCGGTGCGAGCATAGAGTCGGCCCTCGTGAGCCGTGAGCGTGTAACGCGGCACGCCCAGGCCGCGATTGAGCCGCACCGCATGCACTGGAAGATCGTCGGAAAAGAATTCGCCCGGCGCGTGCGCCGCTCCGCCGCCGGGCCAAGCGGGCTTGCCGGTATAAAGATTGAACGCGAAGAGCTGCGTTTGCTTGGCCACGAGTATCAGATCGCCCACGACAATCGGGTGATAGCTCAGCAGCCCCTGGGCGTCTTCGGCCACGCGGCGCAAGCTGAACATGCGCATATTCGCCACGTCGGCCGTCTGCGGTTCGCCCAGTTCGATCGGAGGCCATGCTTGTGCGCCCAATTCGAGCGGGCTGTCGACCACTTTGTTGCGCTCCGGCGAGCCGGCGAACGTGGGCCAATCGGGCGAAACTGGCTCGGCCGGCCAATGAGCCGCTTCGGCCAAAAGTGCTTTGAGCGTCGCCACATAATTGCCATCGCGACCGGCTAAGTGTCCGGCGGCGTTGGAATGCAATCGCTCAAAGGCGGACAATTCGCCGGCGGCCCGCTCGAGCCCGCCTTCGCCGATCGAAGCCAGGATGAGCCGAGCGCGAATATCGGCCAGCGGCACGGTTGTGCCGGGGTAGCTGAGCGTGGAGGGCGCGAGCCCCGCGACTTTCCAAAATCGCGTGAGCGCGGCCGAGTCGTCGTCGCCCAGCGGCAGTTCCGTTCGCAGGCGATACGTCGGCGGATCGGGGGAGCGATCGATCGCATACCAGCGATCAACCAGCGCCAGGTCGGCTTCGGCGCCGGGAGCGCCGGCGTGCTCGGCCCGCTCGGCGGCGGCGTGGGCAAAGTCGAACTTCGCGGCGGCGATCACCTGCGGTGGATGTTCGAGCATCGCCTCCCAATAGCTGCGAGCCGCGGCATGGCGACCTTCTTCCAAGGCGATTTCGCCCAAGGCCAAGAGCGATTTGTCGCCCCAAGAACTCGCGAAAAAATGCGACAAGCCATTTTCAAGCCGGGCCCGATCGCGCTGGGCAATCCCCTCGCGATAGGAGCGCTCGGCAAGCGAATCGACGCGCTCCCGGTAAAGCTTGAGACCCGGCGGCGGCAGCGCCGCGATCTGGGCCTGGCAATAATCTCCGAGGCTGACATAGCGGTTTTCGGCGATGAGCATCAGTTTGCCGGCCGGATTCTCCATGATCCGTCGCAGGGTCTCGACCGCTTCGTCCCACTGCGCATCGGCCACGCAGGCCCGCACGCGCTCAAGCTGGGCTCGGGTAGCGCTCTCCGCCTCGTCGACATGCACCGCGGCCGAGAGCTCGAACGAGGCTTGGCCAAAGAATTGTGCCTCGGCCGTGCGCTGGGCAGCAGACTCAGCGCCGCCAGCACGGGCCAAACGGCGGGAAGGAGGCGAACTATTGCCATGAGAGGGCGAGCGGCGCCGGCGCGAACAGTACCGCCGCGAAAAAAACCGCCTCGGGAAGCTGCGCCCATTCAATGGCCCTCGCGGAGTCGCGAAACGCAGCTTGGTCCCGCGCCGCGCAACCACTGCCGCTCGCTCGACTTCGATCCGTCGTCCCAGCGATCGGCATTATAAGGGCGAATGAACTCGGGGGAAAGTAGCAGAAGCGTTTTTGACGGGATTATGCGGTCGGCTCCCGGGCCGACACGTCGTCGCTCGGGGCTTCGTCGAGCGATTGTCCCCAACCCGTGGCTCGGGCCTGGAGCACGGCGCGGCGCATGCCCAGCGACACCGCGCCGGTCAGCAGGAAGGGCATCGCCATCATGAACAAGATGCTATAGCTGAACGCCGCCGCCAGATCGCCGCCACCGCCGTTGCCCGCCAGGGCCTCTTTGCAGGTCGGGCATGCCCAGGCCGACGTGTTCCAGAGCGAGGTCGCCACCAGGGCCATCGCCGTGGCCAGAGAGCGAGCCGAGATAGTCGTATTGAGCAGGCGATCGCTATTCATGGGTTCCTCGTTTCGGGACTCGCGAGAACTCGCTTCCACAAATCACCCGCCGGTCGCGGGATAGAGATGGTAGAGCATCGCGTAGATCACGACTCCGGTTATGGAAACGTAGAGCCAAATCGGAAATGTCCACCAGGCCCATCGCTTGTGCTCGGCGCGACGGTCTTTGAGGCCGAGATAAATAGTGCGCCCGGCCAAAAACGGAACCGTGGCCGCCAACAGCACATGCGTCACCAAGATCGTGTAATACACGCCGCGAACCGGACCCTCGCCGACGAACTTCACGCTGCCGACCAGATAATGGTACACGAGATAGCACACCAAAAACACGATCGACACGGCAAACGCGGCGAGCATGACCCACTTATGGGCCACTTCGCGGCGCCGCTTGATGAGCACATAGCCGGCCACGAGCAGGAGCGTGGCCGTGGCGTTGAGCGCGGCGTTGAGCGTGGCCAGCGGATGGATCGCGCCCAGAAGCGAGACCGGGGCCATGAAGAAATCTCCGGTCATGGGCGCTTTGCCTCGGTTGGCGGGCGCTGGCCGGTGTGCCGGCGGACTGGGAATCCGGGGCCGGCGCCGGCTCGGATTCGAGTTTCGCCAGCAGCTTCACGAGCCGTTCGCGCTGCCCGGGCTCCGTGATGCGATAATAGCCGCGGATGTGGCCCGAGCGGTCGACGGCGAATGTGCGGTCGGAATGTTCGCCCTTTTGCACGCTGACCTGAAAGTCCTCGAAGCCGATGCGTTTGATTTTTTCGAGATCGCCGGTCAAAAAGGTCCACCGCAGCGGGTCGGCTTTGAAATGCATGGCGTAGCGGGCGAGCATTTCGGGCGTGTCGTTGTCGGGGTCGCACGTGATGCTCACGAAGTGAACATCCGACTTCGGATCGGCGGCGATCATGGCGGCGATCGTTTGATTGAGCCGAATGCACACCGACGGGCAGGCGGTGAAAAAGAAACTTCCCACCCATACCCGGCCCGCGAGCGAGGCGGTGTCAAATGGCTTTCCGTCTTGATCGATGAGCGTAAACGGGGTGACATGCTTGGGCGACGGCGTCGTGTGTTCGGCCTGCTCGGTTTCCACCGATTCGAGCCGGCCGCGCCGAATCGTAAAGGCGAAATAGAGCAAGATGACGCAGCCCGTCAATGCAAGCACGCGAACGACGGAACGAGGCATGGTTCTTCAAAATGGGTGAGACGGTGGCGGCGGTTCACGGCGGCGGAGCGGACGAGCGCGCCGGGCGCGATCGCCGCCAAAATCGTTCGCCCGATTATCCCGCGCCGGCGCCCGAGCGCCAAGCGGGTAACTGCCATCGAAAACACCGTCACTTCGTCGATTCCCACTTCATCGGCGCCGCTCTCAGCGACGGGTGCGACACGAGCAGGTGCCATACCACGGCCTGAAACGCCTCGGCATGGGGAGTGATCGACTCGGGATTCACGGTCGGAACGATCACCACCGCGTCGGCCACCTGGGCCGTGTAACCGCCGTCGCGGCCCACGATGCCGCAAATGCGAGCGCCCACTTCGCGGGCCAGTTGCAAGGCGCGCACGATATCGGCGCTCACGTTTTTTTCCAAATTGCCGCCGCCCACCGAGAAGATAAACACCATGTCGCGATCCGAAAGCCGACTGCCGCGCAGATAGTTGGCGAAACTGGTGTCCCAGCCATCGTCGTTCACGCGGGCCGTGAGTTCGGACACATTGTCGGTCGGCGCATAGGATTCGATCTGGGCAATCTTGCGGAAGTCGTTCACGGCGTGCGAGGCATTGGCCGCGCTGCCGCCGACGCCGAGAAAGAAGATGCGTCCGCCCTGGGCGCGCAGGTCGACGAGCAGTTCGGCCATGCGTTCGATTTGCGATTGATCGAGCTCGGCAAGAATGCGCGTCGCCTCGCCGATGTATTGCGATGTATAGGTCACGGGATTCTCCAACGATAAAGAGTGTAAGTAGTCGCGTGTTTCCTCGAGTCCCTGGGGTGAGCCGATTTCGTAAAACCGGGTGAAGACTTCGTACCCCAGCATTTGACGTTCTTCGACCAGGCCCGTGTACAGATCGGCCAGATCATGGGCGGTGTCGGGCTCGATGCGCTCGAGCGCCTCGCGCCGCAATAGGGCGGCGCCATAGTCGATATATCGCATCTCGGCGCGGGCCGGCGCTTATCATAGCGAACGAGCGAGCCGCGCTCGAAAATCACATTGCTCTTGTCCCAGCGGTTTTCGTTGCGAATGACCGTCATCAGGCCAAGCGCTCGTCGGCGCTCGAAATAGGCGAGCATGGCCCGTAGGTCGATATTGAGATACGAATCGCCGTACATCACGAAAAACAGCTCGCCCAGGAGCGGGGCCGCGCGGCGCAGCGCTCCGCCGGGCCCGAGCAGTTTGTCGCCGTCGAACGAATAGACGAGCTCGAGGTCCCAGGCCGAGCCATCGCCCAGATGCTCGCGCACGACATGGCTCAAGTGGCCGACGCAGAGCACTACTTTGCGCACTCCCTCGCGCCGCAAGAGCTCGAGCTGATGGTCGATAAACGGCTTGCCGTTTACATCGACCATGGCCTTGGGCAGCGTGGTGGTGACCGCGCCAATCGCGTGCCCAGTCCGCCCGCCAGAATTGCCACCGGCACATCCGCGATGTCGGTCATTTGATCGATCCTTCGAGCACGGGACGGGAAAACCGCACGGAACGGTCCGGCCCCGGCGTGGCTGGTTCCGAGGGTCGGCAAGGCAAATCGGCGCCGCCGCTCTTTCAATGAGCAAGCACTCGGGTTCCTTCGAAGTCGAAGCGAAAGCGCACTTCGCGCAGTCCGGCGCCCATCATGGCATGTCGCAATTTGGTTTTATCCTCGGCGTAGAACATCAGGAATCCGCCGCCGCCGGCGCCGATCAGCTTGCCGCCCAGCGCGCCGTTCTTCATGCCGAGCGCGTGCCAGGTGTCGATATCGGTGTTCGACATATTGCCGCTGCGCTGTTTTTTGTGGTCCCAGTGGATTCGCATCAACTCGGCGAATTTCGAAAGATCGCCCCGTTCGAGCGCTTCCTTGCTCTGGTAGCCCAGGTCTTTCACGAAGTGCAGGTTGTCGATCATCCTCGAGTCCATTTCGCGGCTGCGCGTGTCTTGCTCGCGAAGGATATTCGAGGCCGAGCGGCTATAGCCGGTGAAAAACAGCACCAGGTTGTCCTCGAGATTGTAGAGAGTCTCGGCGTCGACCGTGAGCGGAGTGGCCACGACCTGCTCGTTGGGAAGGAATTGAAAGCACATGAGCCCGCCGTAGGCGGCGATGAATTGATCCTGCTTGCCGATCGGCTCGCGCAGCCGCTCGATCTCGATGCAACATGCTTCCTCGGCCAGCTCGTGGGCTCGCACCGAATCCTTTCGGGCCACATGCAGCGCTTTGAGCAGGGCCGTGGTGAAGCTGCCCGAGGAGCCGAGCCCGGTGCCGGCCGGAATATCGGCGAGGCTCGTGATTTCGAGGCTTGGATTCTGGATGTCGAACATTCGCAAGCATTCGCGGACGATCGGATGCTGCACTTCGTCGACCGTTTTCACGTCTTCGAGCTTCGAATAGCGAATGATGAGCCGCGGATCGAAGGTGTGGTGGAGCGTGATATAGGCATATTTGTCGATCGCGGCGGCGATGAGAAATCCGCTATGCCGCCGGTAATACGAGGGCAAATCCGTTCCGCCGCCGCCGAGCGAGATTCGCATCGGACTCCGCGTGATGATCATGGCCGGATGTTCCTCGAGAAGACGGCGGTCGAAATATGAAACGGGCGCCGAACGCTTGTGATCGGCGAGAAAGGGCAGCCGCGGCGAACCAAGCAGGGCTCGGCAAGGCCGATCGGCGCGAAGAGCCCCGCGAGGCGCCCTCGCGGAGACGACGAATTTCAGTATACGAGCCGCTTGACACGATTGGCAATCAGCCGTAACCGCATCGTAACACGCGCACGGCTTCACTCGTTCACGCAATCGGCATAACCGGCGCATTCGGGCGAACGGAGCGATGATCGGAAGCATCATGCTTCCCGAGGGGCGCCGTTTCCTGCCGCGCCGGCGTCGGGGCGGGCGAGAAAAATCCCCACGCCGCCACAAACCCCGCCGCCAACAAGTAGGCCGCCAGCAATCGCCAGGGTCCTTGCTCGGCCACGGGAAGTTGGGCCGGCAGTCCCCAGGGCCACGCCAGCGGGCTGCCGGCAAATGGCGAATGAATGACGCCGAACAAACTGCAAGCGCCGGCGATTGCCAGATAAACCGCCGCGGCGTTGAACCGCCGATCGACCAGCGCCGCCAACATCGATCCCCATAGCAGGCTCGTCACCACGAAGCCATTGGCCAGCATTCGCAGAGTTTGCAGAGTGTGCCCTAGCGTGGGCGGCAAGCTTTCGAGCGAGAGGCCGGTTTGTCCGAGCAGATTGTCGACGAACATCATCACCAGATACGCCATCGCCGGCACGCACGCCAGGGCCACGGCGGCATAGTGTCGCCGCGGCATCGCCAGGTAGCTTTGCTTCGTGATCTCGAGGCCGATGAAGACCAGAATCGGAAACACCGCCGCCTTGGGCAGCCAATCGTTGAGCAGTGAAAAGAAACCGATGACGCCGGCCGCGCCGACCAAGATCGCGGTGGCCAGCGTGTAGCCGGCGCGGCCGCCCATGGCCTTGTAGGCGGGATGTCCGATATAGGGCGTCGACTGGATCACCCCGCCCGAACAACCAGCGACGATCGCCGCTAGTCCCTCAATGGCGATCACCGATCGCGTGTCGTATTCATCGCCCACGGCCGCCGCGCTCTCGGTGCAGTCGATTCCACCGACCACCGTGGCCAAGGCAAAGGGAATCACCACCGGCAAGTAGGGCAGCGTGGCTCCCAGCGATCCGAGCCACTCAAAACGCCAAGCATCGAGCCACGCGGTGGGCCACCAAGCCGTGGGGCCGGGGCCAAGCTCGGCCGCCGGCCCAAGCCCCGCGGCGGGCGCGAGACCATGCACCGCGTAATACAGCCCGCTGCCCACCACCACCGCCACGAGCGAGCCGGGCATGCGGCCTGGAAACGCCAGCCCCGCCACGAGCGAGCCGAGAATAATGACCAGCGGCGTAATTCCCACGAGCGGCGACTCGAACACTTCGAGTAGCGGCAGAAAGCTGATTAAAACCAGCGCGATCGCGGCGAGCGAACCCAAAAGCCCGGCGCGGGGAACAAGCCGGCGAACCGAACCGGCCGCGAGCGAGCAGGCCAGCTTGAACACCCCGCTGAGCACGATGGCGCAGATGCCGATGCGCCAGGCGCTGGTGGCCGCGACTTCGACGGTAGCCCCCCCGGCAAGCGCCGCCTTGTATGCTGGGCCAAGCACGAACGACACCATGCCAAAAGTGCTGGGCGTGTCGAGCCCCAGCGGCATGGCGGTCGCCGGCCGGCCCAGGCGGCGCGACAGGCGCGTGGCCATGGCCGTATAGGCCAAATCGCCCACGAGCACTCCGAGCGCCGTGCCGGGAATCATGTGGCTGAGCACGAATTCGACCGGAAAACCAAAGATGCCGGTAAGAAGGCTGACCAGGAGCACCATGTCGGCCACATTGTCGAGCATGAGGCCGAAAAAGGCGTTGAGCTCGCCGGGGCCCAAAAAAAGGCGGCCAAATGATAGCGGCGCGAGCGATTCCGGCGGCGCGAGCGCCTGGGCCGAGGGGACTGATGAACTTTTGCCGGGACTGGTTTTCAAAACGCGATCGGCCGTTCGGGAGCGGGGTTGGCCGGTCAAGGCGCCGGCGACGAAAGTCTAACGGCGGTGGGACGATATTGTCAATTTTCGCGCCCCGGCGCGCCCTCGGTTTCGGCGGACGCCCTTGTTACAATGGCGAAGCCGTTGGCCGTGAAGCGTCTCGACTTGCCTGTTGCGCCAGGTGTTTCCGCCAGTCTAGACCGCTTGTATCGCGTTTTTGCTCCAATATCTTTGGATTTTGTCGGCGAACCTCTTGCGGCGCCGAACCGTAAAAAAGCATGGGTAAAGCCACCGACGATCTCAAGGATTCGCAAGCGGGCGCTCCCGACGAGTCGGGGAGTTCCGACGAGAGCCTCCTCGCTCGCTACCGCGACCACGGCGATCGCGATGCTTTTGCCCAGTTGGTGCATCGTTATGAGAAGGAGCTATACAACTACCTGAAGCGCTATTTGAACGACGCGACGTTGGCCGAAGATGCTTTTCAAGCCACCTTTTTGCAGGTGCATCTCAAATGCAACCAGTTCGAGTCTGGCCGAAGGTTTCGCCCTTGGCTCTATACGGTGGCCACGCATCAAGCCATCGATATCCAGCGCCGCAACAAGCGCCATCGGCGGATGAGTTTGGATCGGACCGCGAAAAGCGACTCCCACGAGGATGTGGGGGCGTTGGTCGAACTGCTGTCGAGCCGCGAGCCGCGGCCCGATGCCCGGCTCGACACCGATCAGCGGCGAGAGTGGGTCGAGCACGCGCTCGAATCGCTGCCCGAGTTACTTCGTCAAACAGTCGATTTAATTTACTACCGAGGTTTGAAATATCGTGAGGCCGCCGACATGCTCGAAGTGCCGGTGGGAACCGTCAAAAGCCGAATGCACTCGGCAATTTTGAAATTGAACGAAGCCTGGATGGCCGACGAAGAGAAAAGTTGAATCGCGCGTCCTCCAGGCCCATGTTGCATGCGAGACCTCCGAGCAGATTTTTTTGGCTGTATTCATAAGCGGGTGATGCCATGCGAGACGAACTCATCGGTTACCTATGCAACGCGATTGAGCCCGACCAGCGGGCGCAGCTGGAGCGCCAGTTGGCTGTCGACACCTTCCTCCAGCGTGATTTGGCGACCATGCGCCGCGCCCTCGCGCCTCTCGAATCGGCGGTCGACCTGGAGCCGCCGCCGGAGCTTGCCCGCCGCGCCTGCGAATTCGTCTGGAACCACGACCGAATAAGCGTGGCGCCGACAAGCCATCCGTTTCATGACAAGCCGGCCCCGGCCCGGCGCTGGTCGCTGGCCGATATGTTGGTCATGGTGGGCGTGGGCATCGCGGCCTGCGCGATCTTGTTGCCGGCGATCAATCAAAGCCGCACGATGGCCCGGTTGACGGCCTGCGGTGACAACCTGCGCGAGTTGGGCCTCGATCTCACGCAATACAGTTCTTTGCACCATGACACATTTCCCGAAGTGCCGACCGCGGGCAACGAAGCGGTGGCGGGCGTCTATGCTCCCAAGTTGCGCGACGCCGGCTTGCTCGACGATCCCCGCCGCCTGATCTGCCCCGCCTCGGCGCTTGCCGAAAGCGGCGCCGGAACGATCGATATTCCTTCTCTCGCCAAGCTCAACGCCGCTCGCGGCCAGGCGCTAGCGGACATGCAACGTCGAATGGGCGGCAGCTATGGCTATAGTCTGGGTCATGTATCGCCCGATGGCTCGAAGCCGACTCGCAACATGCAGCGTTCGAATTTCGCGATCATGGCCGACAAGCCGCTCGCTCGCCCGGCTCGCCACGCGAGCCTCAACCACGGGGCGCCCGGCCAGAATGTGCTTTTCGAAGATGGCCATGTGCAACATCTGATCACGAGCAAGTCCGGCGGACGCGACGATATCTTCGTCAACGACAAGGGGCAAGTGTCCCTGGGCCTGCATCGTGGCGACGCGGTGATCGCTCCCAGCGACGCGAAACCGATTCCGGTAAGATAGCGGCGCGAGGCGCTTGATCGAGCGACTGCGTTTCTGAATGGAATAGGCGCCAAGGTAATTTTCGCAATGCAATCGCTTCATCGGCTGACGGTCGGGTTTGTCGCCGCTATCTGCTTGATAATTCCATCGGCGGCGCACGCCGACGAATCGGGCGAGACGCATCGGGCTTGGCTCGAGCAGTCTCGGCGGGTCGTGTTTCTCGGCGATAGCATTACCGCAGCCGGGCACTATATCGTCGACTTCGACGCTTGGCTCGTTTCGCTTCGCTTGGCTCGCGAGCCCATGGTGATCGACGCCGGTTTGGCCAGCGAGACCGTTTCCGGCCTCAGCGAAGCGGGACATGCCAACGGCGCCTTTCCGCGGCCCGACCTGTTCGAGCGGCTCGACCGCGTGCTCGCCACGACGAAGCCCGATCTGGTGATTGCCTGCTACGGGATCAACTGCGGCATTTATCAACCGCTCGACACCGAGCGCTTTGCCCGCTATCGCGCGGGCCAGCAGCGGCTCGCCGAGCGAGTGAGCGGCGCGGGAGCGCGGTTCATCGTCATGACGCCGCCGACCTACGACGACCATCGCAAGCATGGCGACTTCTCCTACAACGCGGTCCTCGACTGCTACGGCGATTGGCTTCTCGAGCGGCGGGCGCTGGGCTGGAATGTGATCGACCTGCACAACGCGATGAACGAAAAACTGGCCGCCCATCGCAAGAGCGATCCTGATTTCACGTTTCAAAAAGACGCGGTGCATCCCGACGAAGCCGGCCATTGGCTGATGGCTCAAGCGCTGATCGGCTATTTTGGCGATGGTCCCGCCGCCGGGGCGGCCGATCCGTCGAGCATGCTCGCCGAGCGAGGAGCGCCGAAAGCAATCTTGCCGCTGGTGGCTCGCCGCATCGCGGTGCTTCGCGATGCCTATGTGGGCGCCGCCGGACACAAGCGGCCGGGCGTGGCCAAAGGCTTGCCCATTGCAGAGGCCGAGCGGCAAGCGACCGAGATCTCGGCCGAAATCCAGCGGCTAATGCAAGGCGACGCGCCGGGCAAGTCGAGTCCGTCAAAGTAAATTCACGCCGCATGCGCGGATCAAAGCCGGCGATGCGAACCGCGCGATCAAATATAGTACATGCTCTCGGCGTCGAGCTTCATGCGGTCGGCCAGTTCGCCGAAGGTGAGCGACTGGAGCGCTCTCGCGCTCCACCTGGGCGATTTCGCGCCAAGCGTCTTGCAGCACTCGCGCCGCCGGCGCTCGGCCCTCGCCGCCCAAGCCGAGCGATTCGTGTTCCGAGCCATCAATGGCCCGCATCACTTCGCCGAGCGAAATTTCCTCGGGCGGTCTGCTGAGCTTATAGCCGCCGGAAGCGCCACGCGTGCTCGCCACCAGTCCGACGCTTTTGAGTTGCAGGAGAATCTGCACTAGAAAACGCGAGGGAATGCCATGGGGCTTGGCGATGGCGCGGATCGTGACCGGCTCCGGCTGGCCGTAGCGGGCCGCGAGCTCCATCAGCGCCAAACAGGCATATTCCGTCTTGGCGGAAACTCGCATCGCGCGTCACTTATTCGCTGGTGTGCAGACCGCACTCGGTCTTGGCAAAACCACTCCACCGGCCGGCGCGTTCGTCCTCGCCGACCGCGACACCCCGGGTGCAAGGCCAGCAGCCAATGCTGGTGAAGCCGCGATCGTGGAGCGGGTTGTAGGGAATGTCATGATCGGTGATCAGCTTCCAGACTTCTTTCTTGGTCCAATTGGCCAAGGGGCTGATTTTCACCAGTCCGAACTTCTTGTCCCAACCCACGATCGGCGCCACGGCCCGATACGAGCTCTGATCGCGACGAATGCCGCTCATCCAAGCGCGCATGCCGACAAGCGATTTTCGCAGCACCGCCAGTTTGCGATCGGCGCAGCACTGATCCGGCTTCGTCGTGTAAAGCGGACCGCCATGCAACGCTTCATATTCCGCGACCGAGGACTCGGGCTGGTGCAGTTCGATTTTCATTCCATAGCGACGCTCAATCTCTTGGCGGAGCTCGAGTGTTTCCGGGAACTGATAGCCGGTGTCGAGATTGAATACATGGGTTTGGGGTTCGATCTCGGAGAGCATGTGCAAAATGCAGCAGCCCTCGGGACCGAAGGCGGTGGCCATCGTGAGCCGCGGAAAATAAGTCTTCACGGCCCAGGCGATGATCTCGCGCGGCGTGGCGCTTTCGAGCTCGCGACTATAGGTCGCAAGCTGCTCGAGAGCCTCGGCGTCGGGCACGGCGGGCGTCTCGGCCCGCGAAGCGTTTCCTGGCGTTTCTGGCGTCGCGTTCATCGGCGCCGCTTCTGACGAAGTGATTCCATCGAACCGTTCGGCCGGGGTGTTGCTCATGGAAGAAATGTTCCGGCGACCGACCTCGACCTGATTTTGCTCGCTCGCCGCACATTCCGCGGCGGTTGGCCGCACGGGAAGCACCGCCGGATCGAGGGTCCCAGACACAATCGCGGATGTAATCATGGTGTTTATGTGCCAATCCAGCGAATGATACGAATGTTTCTGGCCAAAGTCAACAATCGCATCGCCGTGTCTGTTTATCGGCTCGGGCGTCCAAAAACTTGCAGGCGGATTCCACAAAACCGCTACGATCGCTCGCTGCTGGCGCCAGACAACCGCGGCGGAGCTCCTGCCCAGCCATAATGCGGGGCCGATTCGCAATCGGGAAAATAAACGGGGATCGCGAGACGCTTGACCGCGGCAGGCCGCGTCGTCATCTTGGGTTTTTCACGCCAAACAGCCTGTTGAAATATTCAACAGGCTGTGCAAGCCGCGACGAGCTATGCTCGGCCGCTTGGCGAGGTTGAAAAATGCCACGAGGGCATTTTTCAACAGGCTGCGAAGCCGCGGGTCTTATCGCCCAAAACGCCTTCCATCCCTCGAACCGCGGTTGCCCGCGAGGTCGTTTTCCTCCATGAGCGAAAAAGCTTTTCTTGCCATCGACATCGGCGCGTCGGGCGGTCGGCATGTGGCCGGAATGTTCAATGGCTCGCGGCTCGAGCTCGACGAAATCTACCGCTTCGAAAACGCCTATGTGCCCGCGGCCGACAATTTTTACTGGGACGTGCTCAGCCAATGGACGCACATTCGCAACGGCCTGCGATCCGCCGCCGCCGGGCGACTGGGCCGAGTCGTGAGCGTGGGCATTGATACCTGGGGCGTCGATTTCGGGCTTGTCGGACGCGGCGGCGAACTGCTGGGTAACCCGCGGTCGTATCGCGATCGACGCACCGAGGGCATGCTCGATCGCGCTTTCGAGCGAATTGGCCGCGAGCAAATTTTCGAGCACACCGGTTTGCAGTTCATGCAGATCAACACCCTGTATCAATTGCTGGCCATGCGGCTCGAGCGTTCGCCGTTGCTCGCCGCCGCCGAACATTTGCTCCTGATGCCCGACCTATTTCATTGGCTGCTCACGGGTGTGATGGTCAACGAAATCACGAACGCGAGCACGACGCAATTTTACAATCCGCGGGCACGGAACTGGGCCTATCCGCTCTTCGAGGCCCTCGAATTGCCGACCGGCATCTTGGGTCAACTCGAACCGCCCGGAACTTGCTTGGGCGCCTTGCGGCCCTCGGTCGCCGCCGATGTCGGACTCCAGGGTGTGCGAGTGGTGCTGCCCGGCACGCATGACACGGCCAGCGCCGTGGTGGCCGCGCCGGCCGCGGGCGAGGTGAGCAATCATCCGGACTGGTGCTATATCAGCTCGGGCACTTGGTCGCTCATGGGCGTGGAAGTGGCCGACCCGATCATCAACGAGCGCTGTCTCTCGCTGAACTTCACGAACGAAGCCGGCGTGGGCGGATCGACGCGCGTGCTCAAAAACATCGCCGGCTTGTGGTTGGTGCAAGAGTGCCGGCGGATTTGGAACCTGGGCGGGGCAAATCTGCGCTGGGCCGATCTGAATCATTTGTCCGCCGCGGCCCCGCCGCTCGCCTCGTTGATCGACCCCGACGATCCGCGGTTTCTCGCCCCGCCCGACATGCCGGCCGCGATCCGCGAGTATTGCCGAGCCACCGGACAGGCGGCGCCCGAGAGCCAGGGCGCCGTGATTCGCTGCGCGATCGAAAGCCTCGCGCTGCGATATCGTCAGGTGCTCGGATGGCTCGAGCAGCTTGTCGGATCGCGAATCGAAACGATTCACATCGTGGGCGGCGGCACTCAAAATGCGCAGCTCTGCCAAGCCACGGCCGACGCCTGCCAGCGGCCCGTGGTCGCCGGACCGATCGAAGCGACCGCAATCGGCAATTTGCTGGTGCAAGCGGTGGCGGCGGGCGAGATCGGCTCGATCGTCGAGGCGCGCGAGGTCTCGCGCCGCAGCTTTGGAGTGGCGGTGTACGAGCCTTCGGCGGCCGACGCTTGGAACGCCGCCCATGAGCGATTTTCGAAATTGGCCCGTCGCTGAGTCGGCGCGGCAAGCGTTCCATGTCTGACGCAAGGAGAACCGCATGAATGTGGTTGAAGCAACCATCGCGCGCATCGAATTCGCTCGCAAATACACGCTCACGCTCATCGACGCCACGCCGCCGGAAGACTGGTTCCGAACCCCGTCGCCGCCGGTATCGCATATCGCTTGGCAGGTTGGACACTTGGCGACGGCCGAATATGGTCTGACGCTCGCGGCGCGGCGCGGGCCGCGAGATTCGGATTCCGCGATCATCGCGCCCGAGTTTCGCAAGCATTTTGCCCGCGGATCGTCGGCCGCGGTCGACCCGAGCAACCATCCCTCGCCGGAAGAACTGCGGGCCACGCTCGACCGGGTGCATGCCGCCGCGCTCGCGGAACTTGGCGCCGTCACCGAAGCGGAACTCGAAGGTCCGCCGCTGATTTCACTTTCCATGGCGAAGACGAAGCGTGGAGCGCTGCAATTCTGCCCCGAACATGAAATGCTCCATGCCGGCCAGATCGGCCTGCTCCGCCGCCTGCTCGGCCACTCTTACCTTCGCTAGCACTCCGCCGCCGCCCCGGTCCGCTCGCTGGCCGCGCTGGTTTTTAGTCGACTTCCGCTTGTCGATGTCGGCAAACTCGCTCTATACTCACGGCTTTTCCCGATCCACACGCTTTCGATCCGCACTGCGAAGCCGGGCCGCGGGGCTCGCCGCTTGCTGATCTGACTCTGCACAAGGAGCTGAATTTCGATGGCCGATCTTATCGCCCCCCATGGCGCCAGCGCCGAACTTGTCGACCGCACCGTGCCTCAAGCCGAAGTCGAATCGTTCAAGGCAGCCGCGGCGAAATTGCCCAAATTGCCGGTGTCCGACGCCGATCTGTCGACCGTCTACCGCTTTGCCGATGGCGCCCTGAGCCCGTTGACGGGTCCCATGAGCAGCGCTGTGTACAACCGTGTGCTGGATGAATCGGTGATCGAACACGAAGGCAAGCTCTTCGCCTGGACGATTCCGCTGGCGCTGCCCGTCACCGCGGACTTGGCCGCTTCGCTCAAGCCGGGGCAAACGGTGGCGCTCGTGAACACCGCCGGGGCGGTCGTCGGCACGCTCGACATCAACGATGTCTACGCCTGGGATAAGCCACGCTACATCAAGAGCGTCTATCTGACAGACCGCACCGATCATCCGGGCGCCGACATGGTGCTCAAGGGCGACGCCGACAAGACGCATCTCGTCGGCGGCACGGTGCGCGTGCTGCCGCAGCCGAAGCATGCCGCAGCTTCGGCAAATATGTGCTCTCGCCGCGCGAGGTCCGCAAACTGCTGGCGAGCAAGGGCTGGAATCGGGTCGTGGCGTTTCAGACCCGCAACCCGCTGCATCGGGCCCATGAATACGCTTTGGTTTATGGCCTCGAAACGCTGCTTCGCGAAGGCCACAACGCCGGCGCGGCCCTGAACCCGCTGATCGGCGAAACCAAGGGCGACGATGTAAACGCCGAAGTGCGCATGCACACCTACGAAGCGCTGATCGATACCCGGCGCTGGGCGAAGGCGACAGCGACCAGAAGCTCTGGGGTCCGCGCAAGGAATCGGTTCCCGATCGCGTGATTCTGCTCGGGCTCGACATCAAGATGTTCTACGGCGGGCCGAAGGAAGCGATCATGCACGGCATCTATCGCCAGAACTTCGGCTTCACGGACATTATCATCGGCCGCAAACACGCCGACGCGCCGTATCACGACGGCACGGCGATCTGGGGTGATTTCGATGCCCAAGAAATCTTCGGCAATCTCAAGGGCGACCTGAAGATCAAGCCCGTCAAGGTCGGCTTCGCGGCGTACTATGAGTCGGCCGGCCGGGTCGATCTCATGGAGCTGCACAAAGACGAGAAGCCGCTATTCATCTCGGGCAAGGATGTGCGTAAGACGCTGCTCGAAGGCAAAACCGTCGACCCGCGGATCATGCGCGAAAGCACCTCGCGCATCCTGGCCGACGCGATGGCTCAAAAGGGCTAAACGTCCGAGTTCAAGATCTGGGGCGCCTCGACTCGCCAAACGCGTCTGGCAGTTCGCTTGGCCGCGGGGCGAAGCCTGCTATACTGCCGCGATGCCCATTTTTATCGGTACCGACGAAGCCGGCTACGGACCCAACCTGGGCCCGCTGGTGATCTCGGCGACCGTCTGGCAAGTCAATGCCGCGGAGCCGCGCTGTTTGTATGAACGGCTCCGCGGCGTCGTCGAGCGGCTGCCCTCGCGCACCGCCGGCCTCGCCAGTGGCTGGGCATCAACTGGTAAGAGAACAAGTCGACAGCATGCCGCGCGAGCCCTTCACCGAGCACGTGCTCGAAGGCTTCTTAATCCGCGTCGTTGCGGAATATCTTGGCCCGGGAATTCGCTCGATTCAGGGCATGGTAGACGCCGCCAGCTTCGTCGGCTCGTGGTGGTCGCGGCATGGCCGCCATGCCTGCCAACAACCGCCAGCAAAATCAATGAGGCCTGACCCCTTTGATTTTTCCGGTGACAGCTTCGTCCAGGACGAAAGCCGTAACTGAAACCCAGAAAGTCCTCTTCGTAGATGCACTCCAGGATCGTCCGTACGGCTTGCTGGACGATCTTGTCCTCCAGCGCCGCGATCCCGAGGGGCCGCGGCTTGCCGTCGAGCTTGGGAATCCAAGTTCGCTTGGACGGCCTGGCTCGATAGGCTCCCCGATGGATTCGACTGTGCGGATCGTCGATCCGCGTTTCGAAATCGGTGGCGTATTGAGCCCATGTCAGGCCATCGACGCCGGGCGCGGCTTGCTTCTTCAGGTCGAAGAAACTCGCCACCAGCAGTTCGGGCGTGACATGGTTCAGCAGATTGTTGAACCGCATCTTCTTGTCGCGTTGTGCCGCTTCTCGCACGCCCAGCAGTCCGCGCGACCTGGGAGCCCGGCGCTGTGTCCGGTCCAGTAGCGACTGCTCGGCGTTCTCCTCGGTCAGCTCCCTTCCCTCCACGGGCTCCGCCGACAGCGGCACGCTGTCGTTGTTCGCCTGCTTCTTTGGTACTATGGAACTGTCTGACTCCCCGGGAACGTGCATGTCGGACTTGTGGCCTCGCGCCTTCTCCGACCGATCCGCTTCCGGTGAAGCGGATGTTCCCGGGATCTCCCGGCTTCCGCGAGAAAAGTTTCCGGCCGTGCGGGTGGTCTCAGACTCCGTGGGGGAGACGTCGGACTCGCCATGATCGTTCGACATCACTGTTGCCTTCCCTTTGTCAGGACAAGGTCGGCCGCCACAAAAGAATGTTTTCGGAGCTCGATACACCGCCCGGCCGTGCCTCTGTGAACGCTTCGCCCTGCCAGTTGCCCGACACGACGCATCACTCGAGGCCGAGGTGGCTGGCTAGGCCTTGCCTCGTGCGACTCTTTCATTCGCTACTCTCCTCCGGCTTCGCGCCGGCGCACCCTGACCCCTTTGATTTCCCCCGACGCGTTCGTGGTGCGCAACATGGTCAACGCCGAATCGGCGTCGATCCTGTTCGGCCAGGTGCTCAACGAGGACCGATTCGTGTTTACCTCGACCCGGGCCAAGGAAGCGGTCGAGGCGCTGTTGCGAATCTTGACGCTCAAGGTTCCGCCGCTCGAATATGCCAAGGCGGTCACGGCCGTGGTCAACGGCCGGCTGGTTCGCAAGTTGTGCGAAAAATGCAAGGAGGCCTACGCGCCGCCGCCCGAAGTGATACAGCGCTTCGGCCTGCCGCCGAAGCTGCCGGCCTTTTATCGTCCGCCCACGAAGCCGATCGATCCGAAGCATCCGGAAATCAAATGCGAGGCCTGCGGCGGCATTGGCTATGTGGGACGCACCGGAATCTATGAGTTGCTCATGGTGACCGACCCCATGCGGCAGATACTCGTCAAGCAACCGAAGCTGGAGCTGCTGCGCGACGCCGCTCGCAAAGCCAAGCACCGCAACTTGCAAGACGAAGGCGTGCTGCTGGTGGCTCGCGGAGTGACCAGCATGCAGGAGCTGATTCGCGTGATGCAGGGGCAGTGAGTCGGAAAAGTCGGGTTGGATTTTTTTCGGCGCCCTGCTATGCTACCGGGTCAATGCGGCATCAGGGAGGCGCCGCGCATCGGCCGCTTGCAAGGGCGGATCGCATGCCCGGCTTGGCGTATGTTCGGTTCGATAAGAGCCGTTTTTATTTTCTTGCACAAGGGAGGGACCCCATCATGTCGACACGCATTCCTTTGCCCACGGTTGGCAACGAAGCTCAGGATATGGCCGCGCGGCTGGAGATGAGCACCGCCGAGATCGGTCTGACGGTTCGCACCACGAACTGCCTCGAGGAACGCGGCATCTTCACTGTGAACGACTTGCTGAATTCCACGCGGGAAGACCTTTTGAGCATTTCGAATTTCGGGGAAAAGACGCTCGAAGAAGTCTACAAGGCGCTCGAGAGCGTCGGCTTCGTGCGCACCGCCCGCCGCCGCCCCACGCTGCATGTGGTCTGAGCCACTGGCGTCGATCCGCGCGGCGATCACCCGCGCGAGATACGGTAACCGCCGTTTGCGCCTCGGCGCACGGGGCCGTTTTTTCGTTTACCAGAAGGGAGCGCTGGCAAACCGGCGAGTGTACTACGTAAGTTGGTCACGATGCGAATACCAGGGAAACACGCTGGCCGACGAGATTCGCGGCCTATAGAACTGCTCCTGGAATGTTGCTCGTCATGAACGTGACGGGCGCCGTGAATGCTAGCGGACCACCGGTGCTTTCGCAGGTACCGGATTGGCAGCATGGCGGCAGTCGGTCAATGAACCAACGCGTTTTTTAAGGAAGCTGCAACCATGATTCCAAATCGCTGTTATCTAGCCGTTGCGTTGTGCATGTACGGATTTGTTCAGGTCTCAAACGCCGATGAACAAGCGCCCTGCGATGTGACGTTCGAAGCCACGGCGCCCATCGAGTCAAAGCCCGATGATCGATGGCAGGTTTTTACCAAGATCACGGATGGGAAATGCACCATCTACGAGGGGGTGGTGAAAAGTATCAGCACCGAGAAAGTTAGGATCGCCCGAAAAATAACTTTCCGGGAGGTTTTTCAAATGTTATTCTGAGTTTTCGTCGTCAGCCGCCGGGGCTGGGTCCGTGGGATTGATCTGGAATATAGGAGGGCCGAGCGCATGTATTCCCCCGAAATCGAACACGAGATGAAGTGTTTTTATCAATCGTTGTCCGAGAAAGATCGGCGGCGGTATGCGGGAATCGAGGCGCGAAAGTTGGGTCGCGGCGGCGGGGAATATATTGCCAAGCTGTTCGACTGCGATCCCAAAACCGTGCGGCGCGGGACGGCCGACGTCGGCCAATTGCCGCGCGATCCGGCCGCCGGACGCGTGCGTAAAAAAGGGGGGACGCAAGTGCTGTCTTGATAGCAACCCCGCCATCGCCGAAAACTTGATCGAGATCGTCGACGAACACACGGCGGGCGATCCGATGCGCGAGGACGTGACCTGGACCAATCTCACGCCCGCCGAAATCGCCACCGCCTTGGACGACCGCGGCACGCCGATCCGCGGGGATACGGTGCGCCAACTGCTCGTCGATGGCGGCTTCTCGTTGCGACGGCCCGAGAAAACGAAAGCACTCGGCGTCTGTGAATTTCGCGACGAGCAATTCGAAAAAATCGCCGCCTTGAAAGCCGAGTATCTCGACGCCGGCAACCCGGCTCTCAGCATCGACACCAAGAAAAAGGAGCCGATCGGCGAGTTTCAGCCCGACGGCCGGGCTTGGTCCGACGGCCCAAACCGCGTGCTCGACCACGACTTCAAGCGACCCGGCCAACTCCAACTGGTTCCGCATGGCATCTACGATCTGGCCACGAACCTGGGCCATATCACGCTGGGCGTGAGTCACGACACGAGCGAGTTCGTCCGCGATTGCGTCTTCGGCTGGTGGCAAACCACGGGCCAAGCGACCTATCCCCACGCCACTTCGATCCTGCTCTTTTGCGACGCGGGCGGTAGCAATAATTGTCGGCATCGGATTTTCAAACAAGACCTGCAATGCCTGGCCAATCAGATCGGCCTGCCGATCCGCGTGGCGCATTATCTTCCTTACTGTTCCAAGTACAATCCGATCGAACATCGCCTGTTTCCCCACGTCTCGCGCGCCCTGTCGGGCATCGTGCTCCGCGGCATCGACTTGGCGAAGAAGTGTATCGAACGAACTCATACCAGCACCGGCCTCAAAGTCTCGGTGAACATTATGGATAAGGCCTATCAACTGAAGCGAAAAGTAACCACCGCATTTCGCGAAATGATGCCGATCAAGTTCGACGAACAGCTACCCCTGCTAAACTACACCGCCAAACCCATGAAACAAATTCCCGGGAAGTTATTTTTCGGCTGATCCTTAACCGCCTTCTTCTTCGCCATATGCTTCCCGCCCCCTGAATCAATCCATTCCATCGGCGGGTCGCCCGCCGCCGCTGGGCTGGATTATGGGAGCGCGGGGCCACCAAACGCAACCGGGGGCCGCGGCTCGTTTGTGATCGATGCGCCGCGCGGACGGCGTTGGACGGCTTCCGGCGGGCGATCGCTCTACGCTCTCCCAAAGGGAAGCGAGGGGACCCTCACCCTGCCCTCTCCCAAGGGGAGAGGCGGAGTTGTGGGACAGGGTCTTGGATTTCCGGGCGATTGGCGAGCAGCCCGGGGCCGTTAGCGGTAGGTTCCCGACTTGGCGGGGCGGAGGGCGGCGATTTGCTCGTATTGCTCCACGTATTTCTCGGCGCTCTTGCGCCATGACCAGTCTTGGCTCATGCCCGCGAGCACCAGCCGGCGCCAGGCCTCGGGCTGCGCATACATGGCCAGCGCCGGCGCACCGCGTCGCCCAGCGCGAGCGATGAGTAATCGTGGAACACGAAGCCGGCGCCGACGCGGCGGCGGTCGGATCGGCCGGGGCGTCGACCACCGTGTCATAGAGCCCGCCCACGGCTCGCACGACCGGCGGAGTGCCATAGCGCAAGCTATAGAGTTGATTCAACCCACACGGCTCGAAATGGCTGGGCATCAAGAAGATGTCGGCCCCGGCTTCGATCTGGTGCGCCAGCGGATTCGAAAAATCGAAGCAGGTGGCCACCTGGCGCGGCCATCGGCGCCGAAGCTGATCGATCGATTCTTGATAATGCGAGTCGCCCGAGCCGAGCAGGACCCATTGCGTGTTTTGCTGGGGCGTCGTTTCCTGCATCACCTTCACGATCAGGTCGATGCCTTTCTGCTCGACCATGCGGCCGATGAATCCCAGGATCGGCGTGGCCGGTTCGATCGGCAAGCCCAAGGTTTGCTGAAGCGCGGCTTTGCACTTGGCCTTGCCGCTCCAGGGATCGGCGGCGCTGTAGTGCGCCGCCAAGTTCGGGTCGGTCGCCGGGTTCCAGACCTCGGTGTCGATGCCGTTGATGATGCCCGAGAGCGCTTCGCGTCTTAGGCTGAGCACTCCTTCGAGCCCGCAGCCGAGCGGCGGGCTTTGAATCTCCTCGGCATATCGGGGGCTTACCGTGTTGAGTCGGTCGGCGAACACGAGCCCGGTCTTCAGGAAGTTCAGATTGCCGTAGAACTCGAGGAGTTGCCAGTTGAAGTATTTCCAGTCGAGGCCGGTGAGGAGCATGTCCCAGTGCCAGAACACTCCCTGATAGGCCATGTTGTGAATGGTGAACAAAGTGCCGATCCGCTCGAACCCGGCGGTGTTGCGATATTCGATCTTGAGAAAGGCGGGCGCCAGCCCGGTCTGCCAGTCATTGACATGGAGCACATCGACTTCGAGCCGCAGCAACCGGATCGCCTCGAGCACCGACCGCGAGAAGAAAATGAAGCGTTCGGAATTGTCGCGAAAATCGCGGCCGGCCGAGCGATAGAGCTCGTCGCGGTCGAAGTACGTGTCTTGACGCGTGAGCAGCACCCGCACCGCGCCATTGCCGAGCGTGGTTTCCAAGAACGAACCGGCGACCAGCTTGCTGCCGATGGGAATATTGAAATCGACACCGGTGGTCTTGATCTCGAGCCCGGCGTCGCGAGTCTGCCGATAAGCGGGCAAGATCAGCGTGACATCGTGTCCGAGCTTGGCGAGCTCCAAGGGCAAGGCGCCGCAAACATCGGCCAGTCCGCCGGTCTTTGCCAAGGGCGCCGCTTCGCTGGTGGCGATCAGAATTTTCAACGCATTCGCTCCTGGAGGAAGCCGCCCGCGGCGAAAGGGCGGCGGGCGATGGCCCGGGGCTCGCCAATTATATGTCTAGCAAAAAACGCGATTCTCTCGCGAAAAACATCGATTCAAAAAGGTCGCTCGACGACGCGCCGCGTTGCTTGAGCGTCGCGTGGCCCGCCGGATTGTTCGGCCTTGCGGCGGCGGCGCTCCGGCAGTTGGTAAGTTATAGTCAACTCTCGGCCAAAACCGAGCCCGATGCAATCCGCGGTGAACTTTTTCTGGGTCTCAAGTCACGAATTCGTAACCCCCGAGCCAGGCCCGGGGCGCTTGTGTGCGGGTCGCGCGGATTAGCGCGTAGGCAGAGTCGAAGGGTCGAATTAGAATAGGTACGAGAATCACCCGTGCGAGTTGCTTCTAATCGTCCCTTGCGCTCTTGGGAAACCGCCGCCGTGCCGGAAGTCGATTTAGCCAGCGCCAGCCAGGAGCATTTTGCCCGCATCCGCCGCGCGGCGCTGATGCTCACCGGCAATCCTTGGGACGCCGACGACCTGGCGCAAGAAACTTTTTTAACTTTCGCCGCCCAGCGCGAGGCCTTCGAGGGACGCAGCAAACTTTATACGTGGCTCTACGGCATCTTGCTCAATCTCGACCGCCGCGAGCGCCGCCGAGCGGGACTGCGGCGCGGAAAACTTCGCGTGCTCTGGGACACGCAGTCGCACGCTCCGCCCGCCGCGCCGGCCGCCGACGAGCGGCTCGAGGCGAGCGAATGGCGCCGCGGCTTATGGAGCCAAGTGGCGCACGCCTGCCCGATGGTCAGCGGCATGCGCTGATGTTGCGCTTCAGCGAACATCTGCCCTACGACGAAATCGCCCAGGTGCTGGGCTGCCCGGTCGGCACCGTGAAGTCGCGCATTTTCAACGGCCTCGAAGCGCTCCGCCGCTTGATGCGCGACGATTGGAACGAATTGGTCGAAGGTCCCTGGCCGAACGAAAGGGTTCGCGATGGCGTTTGAACCGCGTATCCTGCGTCCCGACGAATCGTCGGGGAGCGAACGGAATTCGCCCACGAGTCCGCTGGCGCCTCGCAATGAGCAGCAGGCCCCGGATCGCCCGGCCAAGATCGCATTGGCCCACGAAACTCCCGAGGAGTTGGACTTGCCCGACGATCTGGGAGAGCTCGCGGCGCAGCTGGCGGCCGAGGCGGCTTTCCTCGAGTCGCGATATCCGGCGCCGAACCGGATCGCCAGCGAGCCGAGCGCCGTGGGATGGCGGCTCTTGCGAATCACGGCCGCAGCCATGTTGATGACCGGCAGCGTATGGTGGGTTGCGCATCGCCGCGCGGCCGAACATCGAACCGCCGAACTGCGAAGCAGCGAACCGTTGACGATTGAGCGGGCGGCAATCGAACCGCGTAAGTTCGACAGCGCGATGTCTCCCACGGGCCAACCGATTACTCGGCAAGCGGAATTGGCTCAGCCGGCGCTGGCGCCGCCCAGTGTGCGCGAGGCGGCCGAAGAGGCGAAGTTTGGCCACCGTGGCGCCTATGTCGCGGAGCTTTCGTTGGCCGGCGAATCCGATCCGCCCGCGCTCGCGCCGCGCGATCGGCTCGGGATGCTGGAAGCGCAATTGTCGGCCTTCGAAAAAGTGATCGCTCGGCTCCAGGCCGAAGTTCGCCGCCGCGATCAGTTGCTCGAGGAAAGTGGCGAGCTGATTAAATCGCTTACCGCCGAAGTCGAATCGCTTCGCAAAGCGCCAGCGGGCGCGTCGCGGCCCGCCGGGGCAAACGATTCGCCGAATGTCGCCGCCGGTAGCCCGTGAAGCCTTTGCCCGCGAGCGAAATTCCCGAACGGCCAGGAGCGGCGATGCGTTTACTGATGATGGGCAATGGCCCGTTTGCCGCCCCGACATTGCGAACGCTCTTTCGCGGCGCGCATGAGATCGTGGCGGTGGTCGTGCGTCCCGCGCAGACCGGTCCATGGCAAGGCGGCGGGCGATGTCAATCCGTGCCGAGCGCTGGCCCAGGAACATGGCGCACCGGTGATCGATCCGGCGGACATCAACGCCGCCGAGAGTGTCGAAATGCTTCGCGAGTTTCGGCCCGAGTTGTTCGTGGTGTGCGACTACGGACAGATTCTCAAGCGCGACACGTTGGCCGTGGCCCGGCTGGGCGGAATCAATCTGCATGCCTCGCTTTTGCCGGCGTATCGTGGAGCGGCGCCGATAAATTGGGCGATCTACCATGGCGAGGAAATCACCGGCGTGACCGTGATTCACATGACCCCGCGGCTCGACGCCGGTCCGGCAATCGGCCAGGTATCGACGCCGATCGGTCGCGATGAAACGGCCGCCGAACTCGAACCGCGGCTCGCCGAATTGGGCGCCGAGTTGGTATGCCGCTGCTGCGACTTGCTGGCCGCCGGGCGCAGGCGCCGATCGCCCAAGACGCCTCCCTGGCGACCAAGGCCCGCCGGCTGGAAAAGAACGATGGCCTTGTCGATTGGTCTCGATCGGCGGCCGAGATTCATAACCAAGTGCGGGCACTACAGCCTTGGCCCAAGACGTTTTCGTTCTTGCAACGGGCAACGGTCCCCGGGGAGCCGCTGCGCGTGATCCTCGACCGGGTTGCTGTCTGCGAGGGCCCGACCCTGGAAGCGGCGCCGGGAACCATTGTCGTCGTCGAGCCATCGCGATTGACGGTCGCCACCGGCCGCGAATTTCTGCGCATCGACAAATTACAGCCGCAGGGCAAGCGAGTGCTCGCGGCCCAGGAGTTCATCAACGGCTACGGACCCAAAGTCGGCGATCGCTTTGTCGCCGCGCCCGGGGGCGTTTGAAGCGGCGACTTGTGGGGTCGGAGGCGCGCGATGAACTCCGTCGATCCAAACTGGCTTCGCGCCACGCCCCCGAGGCGCCACGGCCACGACGCCCAACGCCCTCGGCATCATTTTGGGAATCGTCTAATCGCCCGAGCGCTTGCGGGCACGCGTGGCGGCGGCTTTCTTGGCCGCCGCGCTGCGCGCCTTGGCTGGCCTCGCGGCTGACGCGGCGCCCCCGAGCTTGCCGCCTTTCTTGGAGCTCGACGTGTCGGTTTTCTTGCCACGACCCGAGCCCGATTTCTTGCCGCCGTGGGTTTCCTTGTTCACGGTGGCCCAGGCTCGACGCTCCGCTTCTTTATCGGGAACGCCGCGATCCTCGTAGCCTTCTTCAATATGCTCGGCTTGCCGTTTTTGTTTGTCGGTGTACTTGGTTTTATCGCCGCGTGGCATGATATCGCCCTCCAAATGCAATGACGGTGAGACTGCAAATCGCGCTCGCGGCGCGCCTTGAGAGCCGCGTCGAGCGTGTGCGGAGCCAGTCGGTGCAAATCGGATGCCGATCATGGCCACACGATTCGCCGCTTCGTCGCGAGCGGACATCAGCCTTTATAGGGCCAGTGCTCGGCGATCTTGAGTCGCAGGAACGTGGCGCTGGCTTCGAGTTGAGCCATGCCTTCGACGCCGTCTTCGATGCTGATCCAGCCATTGAAGCCGGCTTCGGCTAGCTCGGTGAAGATTGCGTCGTAGTCGTTGAGCCCCTTGCCGATTTCGCCGTGCCGTAGGCGCTTGGCGTAGCCGACGCTATCTTCCTCGCGCCGCAGGTCCTCGATCGTGCCCTCGGCCAGATAGCGGTCGCTGGCGTGCATCGTGACCACGCGATGCTTCACTCGCCGCAGCAGTTCGAGCGGGTCTTCGCCCGCCAGAATCGTGTTGCTGGGATCGTAGTTCACGCCGAAGTTGGGCGACTGAATCCGGTCGACCAGTTCGCAGAACACGTCCGTCTTTTGGGCGAACTCGGGGAACTGCCAGTAGTTGTCCTTGTAGTGATTTTCCAGAATCAGCGTCACGCCCGAGGCCGCCGCATGGGGCAAGCATGCCTCGATCGATTCGGCGGCATAGCGAATTCCTTCGGCCCGGCTCACCTCGGGTCGCCGCTGGCCCGAGAGCACCCGGCAATATTGGCCGCCGAGCGCGACCGTGAGATCGATCCAGCGTTTTTCCTGATCGACCTGGGCGGCGCGGAATTTTGGGTCGGGATGCGTGAAGTCGGGCGAGCAGCAGAGCATGGGGATTTCGAGCGCCGCGTCGAGCGCGATCTCCTTCCAGCGTCCCCACGACGAAGCGTCGGCCAGTTCGAGAAAGCCGGCGTAGAACTCGAGTCCATCGATATCCAGGCTCGAGGCCAGATTGATCCAATCTTCGATGGTCATCTGACCATTGATGCACAGATCGTCAATAAACGCTTTGGGAAACGCGGCAAGCTTGGGCATGGTTTCGAGGCCTTATCGAAGCGAGACGAGAATGGGGCGGTTGGAAGTGGCTCCAGTTTGATTGCGTCGGTCGAGATTGGCAAGCCGAGACGCCGCGCCGCGGCGCCTTGGGCCGCGTGATGCGGACCGACGTATGGATCCCGAGTCGAGAGATCGCATGAAGCCGCGTGCCCCGATGGCCTTGGCGACCTGACCAAGCCGCGCTTTCCCAATTCGCGCCGCGCGATCGCCTCTTGCGTGTCGGCCGTCAAATGCGGTAAACTGCTCGCTCTTGGCGGCCATCTCGCCCGCTCCCTTAGCTCAATCGGCAGAGCATCTGACTCTTAATCAGAGGGTTGTTGGTTCGACTCCAACAGGGAGCACTTCGCTTTTTTGCATTGCGAATCCATTACACGGCGAATGCGAAGGCCTGTGCTTCGCTTGCGCACTTGGTGTTCCCTGGGTTCTCGGGCGAACGGTTCCCGGCCGCGTCGGACATTTCCGGATTCGCTCCCCGAACTCCACAGTCGTCGGCCTCGATTTGCACTATGGCTGGCGATTACCCGCCGCCTCTTGAGGCGACGGCCCGACGACGTATGCTCCGCGAGCGCGGAAATCGCAGGCCAATCGGATGTTTCCGCCGATGCTTGGCGAGCGGCCAATCGCAAGATTCCACAGGCGGTTAATTCCCGTTTAGCGGGACAACCTGAAATTCCTGAAATGCCGTGTTCTCGCCGGTCTGGTTTAGCGGAATCGCGACCCAGATCAGCCAGCGAAATGTTCCTAACGAGCGCCCGCCGGTTCGTCGCACGCTGGTGGCGAGAAACCGCGCGTCGGCGGCCGCCGTCACTTCGGCGATCGGCGTAAAGAGTTTGGGATCGGCGGCGTTCCAGCCCGGGTCGCTGGGGCTGTTGCTCCCCAGCAGCAGAAACTGTTGCGAGCCGCGGCGATCGGCTTGGTGAAACGACCAAGTGTTCACCTGACTCAGCGACGCGGTTCGGCCCAGATCGACCTTGTAGATTCCTTGCGTTACCGAATTACCAAAAATCGGCCCGTAGTTTGTCGCCAGTTTGCCGTCATACAGACTCGCGATGGGCTCGTTGAGGGTGGCGGGCCGCGTGGCGATCCGGACGATTGGCAGGGGGTCGGCGACGATCGGCGCTCTCTCGAATTGACTCGTGTTGGACGCTTCTGAAATCGTGTATACGTAATCCGTCAACTCCGCGCAGCGCGGCATCTGCGCTCGGAAGGTCTCCAGCACAAGCGGCCGACCCGCTGCCGCATTGGTGGCTTGCCACAGTTCGGCAACTGTATGCACCGCGGATCCGTTGACCGCTTGGATCAAGTCGTCGGCCTTGAGGCCCGCTGACACCAAGGGAGAACCGGCCGAGATGTGGCTGAGGACCACTCCCCCGGATTCCTTGCTCACTCCGTAAGCCGAGTATTGTTCGCCCTCGAGACCGCGGACCGCGGCTGCCTGCCACGCGGCGGGAAGGCTTTGGCGGGGAGCTTGCGAGCCGGACTTGGCGGTTTCTTCCTCTCGCGATCCCGCGGAATGGAGCCGCGGGATTTCCGGCGCGCGGGCGATCGACCGGAGCGCGGCTTTTCGCACCCCAAACGTATTCATCGGGAAGTTCTGAAAGCCAAGCTTGAGCGCGGGAGAGCCTTCTCGGACCTGGAAGTCGCCCTTCTCCGGATCGATGAATTTCGCATCGCCGACAAGGGAGTGGGCGTCGCAGCCGTGATCGGCAAACTTTATCCGATCGGCCTCGCTGCTTGTGAATAGGTTGTAGTCGACCTCTTCGCCCCAATGCTCGAGTTTCGGATTCATGGCCGCCGGCTGATAGGCCCGCATCCAGATGTTGCGCGTGACCACATCGCCGCTGTCGGCGAACCAGACATGGGGATGGAGCGTGTTGTTTACCGCGATGTTGTTCGAGACCTTGCGATGATAGCCTTCGCGGAGCTTGAGGCCGCCGGCGAGAAATAGGTTGTCGACGATCTCATAGTTGCTGGAGCCATCGTCGAGGTCGACATCCCAGCCGTGGTCGCAACGCCAGCGATTGTTGCGGAGCACGTTTGGTTTCACGGCGTCGAGCAGCGCCAGGTCGGGCCGTTCTTTCTCCGGCGCGCCGCCTAGCTGCCAATAGCGGTCACGGCCCCAGGAGTTAAAGGCGCCGTGGTCTCCCGTTTCCAAAACCGTGTCGAATACGTCGCAAAACTCGATGACATGCCCACCAAAGGCCCCTTCGCTGATGTTGATCCCGGCGCGCGGGCCCTCGTAAATCGAACAGTGGCTGACCGTGATCCCCTGGGCCATCGAAAGCTGCACGCCGGCGGCCTGTTTTTCGACCTGCCCGAACCCGCGGATGAGACAGTCTTCCACCAGGCACTCGGCCGGATATTCGGCGGTGCGAGGTCCAGGCGTCTTGTCGATGTCGGCATGGTTCTGCCGCTGACCGTATTCGAAGAGCGGGTTGCGCACCGCCTTCGGGTCACCGACAAAAGCCACGGCGGTGGCGCCGGTGTCGTGAATATCGCAGCCGCGGAAAGTCAGGCGGCGATTGTAGCCGCTGACAAAGATCGCATTGCCGCCAAGTTGCTCGAACCGGCAATCCTCGATCTCGCAATCCTCGGCGCCTTGGAACAAGACAGCGCCGCCGCGGTAGATTGTCCAGTCGCTGCGCAAGAGCGGTTCCTTGGTATCCATGAAGGTACGCGCCGCCTGGCGCAGCACGAAGCCGCGCAGGCTGATCTTCCGCACCGGCTGCTCCTCGGAACCGCGGAATTCGAGCAAATGCCGCAGGCCGGCCACTTCGACGGCGGCCTTATTCGGATCGATGCCCTCCGGCGGAATGAGGTAGAGAGTATCCGTCTTGCAATCGTGGAACCATTCGCCCGGCGCGTCGAGTTCTTCGAAGATGTTTTCGACGAAACGGTGGTGCGAATGCAGGCCCGAGCGGCGATTGTTCTGCCAACCGCCTTCGTAAGCGACATCGCCGTTGGCGTTCTTAGCCGTGATTCGGTAGTGGAACCCACCCCAATGAGCGCCGTGCATCGCGTGAATAAAACCGCCGGCCGGATCGGCCCAGCGCTCTGCCCGGGCTTTGCCGAAGGCGTCGGCGGCGAACCCAAAGTAGGGCCGCACATTCGGGTCGTAGTTAGGATAGCGAGCCATTGACTGTCGCTGTCCGTTGACGAACAACTGATCGATCACCAGTCCCGGGGGCGTTTTTGCCTGCTGAATGCCCGCCTTGTAAGGTTCCCACCGCAATTCAAGTTTCCGGCCGCCACTGATCGCCACCGCCTCTCCTTCCGCCGCTTGATACACCGCGCCAGAGTCCTCGCGCGTGAAAACGAGCGTCTCCGGAAGGTAATACGTGCCGGCGTGAACGACGACCGCTTGTTTGGTCTTGCGCGCTTCACGCTGGGCATCGGCCAGCGTGCGGATCGGGCCGTCGGGGCGAACATGGATTTCCTCGGCCGCCGCCGGGAGCGCGAATATTAGAGAGGCGGTCGAAGCAACGAGGAACGCACTTGCGGAGCGGAGCACGGCGAGATCTCACGTCGGGCGGGGAAGGCAGGCGAGAAATTGCAACGCGAATAGGGCGAGTTGGCAGTGCGATTCTATCCTTGCCTTCCGCCGACAACAAACAAATTGTCGCCTTGTCGCCTTGGATCGGCGGGCTGGCATTGTTCCGGCGATTGCCGCTCGATAGGTCGCTCAACAACCCCGTGGACTCCCGACATCGTTGGCTGCCAGCATCGCCCGCTGCCAGCGCCAGCCGCTCGATGGTCGTGAATAGGGCTTCTCTCTCGATGGTCTCCGGCACATCGCCCCGAGCTAGCACTGCTGGCGTCGCCCTCGCGAAGCCCAAGCCGCATGCGTCGCTCGAATCGGAATTTGTCGTCCAGCGCAGCTCTTCCCGCCGCAAAACGCGTGATTCGCCCATGCCGCCCGCGCCGCGACGCCGCGCCGCGCGAAGCGATTGCCTTCGCATTGACACCATCGACGGGTCGATGGATAATTGCCCCCCTCATCGTGCGTAACTATCGTCGGCAAAAATCTTTTCGCGTTGCCGACTCGAGTTGCGGCGCCGTGTGCGATTGGATCGCGGACGGCGGCTCTCATCTGGAAATCGTCTCGGAACGCGCATGACACGTCGCGGAGCGTCGGTGTCTGTTCGGATCGTCGCGGCGGTCTTGAGTTGCGCTTGCGCAAGTCGAGGCTTGGCCGAGGATATCGGTGCGCTTATGCCGAACCTCGATGCGATCGCTGCGCCCGCGAATACGTCGCCCGCGCCATCGCTGCTCGAACCTGAAGACTCGGCCACGAAAGCCGCCGTGCTCGCGGAGCGACGCGCGTCGGTCGCCACAACCACCGATGGCAGCGTGCTGCGGCTCTTGGCCGGCTCGCAAGGCTTGGCGCCCGATCCCGACGCTCGTTTGCCCGAGCCGGTTCCCGCGCCCGATCTCACGGGCGACATGGCCGCTCCGGGCCAAGGTCCCTCGGCGAATTCACCGCTCGATGGCGGCGCGGGTTTGCCGCCTGGCGCCCCGCCGCGGTTCACGGGTCCGCACGAAACCACGATGGGGGATCCCTACAGTAATCTTCCACCTCGGCGTCATCTGTTTCATTTGCCGCCGCTCACGTTTATTCCGCTGATTGGCCCGCGCAGCTCCGAGGCGAATCGCTTCATCGGCTGGGGCGAGCCGCTCTATGGCGCCAGTTGGCTGAACCGGCCGATCGGCGCGAGCTGGTTCGCCGGATTCATTGAAGGCGGCTCCCCGATCAAAGGCGTCGTGGGCCAACATGGCGGCTTTTTCGGCGGCTACCGCTTCACCTGGGACTACGACTATTACTACGGCCTCGAAGCGCGGCTCGGCATGGCGGCCGTGAGTTTGAAGTATCCGAACCTCGATTACCCAGGCGCCACGAGCGATCTCTATGTAGCCGACTTGAGCATGTACTACTATCCGCTGGGCGATGCCCGTTGGCGGCCGTTCGCGAGCGTGGGCATCGGCACCACGAAGATCAGCTTCTATGACTCCATGAACACGTATTACGGCGGAGTGCTGGTGAGCACTCCGTTCAGCTTGGGCTTCAAGTACCGCTGGCGCGAATGGCTGATTTACCGCTTCGACGCCACCGACAACGTCGCCTACGGCCGCGGGCCCTTTAGCACGATGAACAATGTGTCGTACACGATGGGCCTCGAGGTGCGCTTCGGCGGGCTGAGAAAGTCGTACTTCCCTTGGCACCCGAGCAATCAGATTTGGTGAGGGGCGGCGGCCGGCGGCGCAGCTACTTGTTGAACAGCTGGTCGATGCGCTTCATGTACACATCGGTCGGCTTGGTCATGGTGATGGCGACGCTGGGCATCTCCTTTTTCAAACGTTCGACATCGGCGTTGGAGATGTCGACGCCATCGAGCGTCAGTTGCGTGAGCCGCGGTAGTTGTTTGAGCTGCGCGAGGGTGTCGTAGTCGAGGCGAGCCTCCCAGAGGGCGAGCGATTTGAGCGTCTCGATTTCGAGCAGCGACGCGATCGTTTCCGCGTCGGGGCAGGCCGGCGGGGTGTTGGTTAGTCTTTGGCCCAGGGTCAAGGACTCGAGCGCCGGCAGTTCTTTCAAGTGCCTGACGCCCTCGTTGGTGTTTCCAGCGTGCCAGATACGAACCCGCTTCAGGCTCTTGATCTTGCTGATGGCAAGGAGAGCATCGTCGCCCACGTCGAACGAGCCGGCGACCGTCAATTCTTCGAGAGAATGCATTTCAGCAAGATCCGCCAATCCGGCGCCGGTAAATGCCTTCGGCGGGTGGAAGAAGGCGAGACGCTGGAGCTTGGGGAATTGGGCGAATGCCTTCACTCCCTCATCCGTCACTTGCATCACATTCGTGGAGACGACTTCCAAGTCCACGAGGCCCTTAAGCCACGGGAGCGACGACTCCGCGAATCCCTTGCCCAGCGAAAGATGGGTGACCCTCGACGCCGCGCCGAGAGCCTTGTAGTCGTCTTCCGTCCAGGTGGAGCAATCGTTCACGGAGACACTGACGGCGCCTTGGGCGGCGGGGCTGACCTTGGCGCCCTTTTGTTCGAGGTGTTTCAATGTCTCGGAGTCGTCGCCGAGCAGTCGTCCCGAGGAAGCCAAGAGCGCGATCCATAGGCAGGAGAACCCAAGCGAGCGCGTCTTCATGGCGAGTTTCCGAAGGGACTGTCGTGATCGGAGGGGGGTATTAGAGACCATTATATGGGCAATGCGTTGCCGATGCTCTTCGGAAGTATCACGCGGAGTCGCGGAGGCGCGGAGGCGGGTGTTCGCGGCAATCGGCTCCCACGCGATCAATGGCATTTTCTCGCCGTCGCCGCGCGAGATTAACCACTTCTCGCGCCTGGGCAGCCGACCGGCGCAAGAAAAAGCCCGAAACCCCTTTGGCGATGGGGCTTTCGGGCTTTTTGGCAAAGGGTGGCTGAGGGGACTTGAACCCCCGACCCCCAGATCCACAATCTGGTGCTCTAACCAACTGAGCTACAGCCACCGTAACTGGCAGGAGCTGACATCATAACGACCCCGGCGATTTCTGGTCAACGGCGAACAGGCGCCTGGCGAAAAGCACGAGCGGCGACCCGGCGCAACCGCGGCGAAAGCTCCCAACGGCAGTCAGCCGCGAGGCAGGCGATTTCGGGCGCACCGCGGCGCGGGTGCTTGCGGCGCGTGGCGCGCTGCGCAATCCTGCGCGGATAGGCGGATAGCATGTGAAGCCAGCACCGTCTGCGCGTGACTTTTGACGATGGCCGGCGAATACCTCTCTCGCAAACGCTGGGCGCGGTTCAGCGGGGCAGACGGTCCCGTGGTACCCAGTGGCGCGCCGCACCCTACCCGCCCGCTGCGTGGTCGAACCACAACGGGCGTTCAAACCTTGTGAGGGGCCGGGGTGGGACGCGAAAGCATTCTGCCGCGGCCCTTTTTGATTTGGTCAACGACCAAAGCACGCCGCCGCCCGCGAGTGCGAATAGCCCGACGGTTGCGCCGCGCCTTTGCTCGTCATGCTGGGCAGCGGCCAGAGCGATCCGAACATCCTTCCCGGCCGCTTGGTGGCATCCGTGTTCGGCGTCAATGTTGCAAGCATATCACGCACTTGCATTGCGATGAATCGTTTAATAGAATCGTGTCTCATAATGGCGAAGTCGCAAACGATTGTGTGGGGTGCTCCGGTGGAATCTAGATATTCCGATGCGAGTGGCGGTGGGCGGGGCGGCGAAGTTCCAGGGCATGAAGATACCCAGTCGATGACGTCGCCGAGCAGCGCTATGTCAATTTGGGACAAGGCGAAGGCAGCGATTGCCGGCGTTTCAATGCAGGCAACTTCGACAGGCGGGGCGTTAGCGTCGAAGGTCGCCGCAATTAGCACGGCAGGAGCGGCGAAAACAGTCGAGGTCAGTAATCAGACTCTTGCCGTTGCTGGTGACATGACGCGCGGAGCGGTGGAAACGAGCGTTCAATTTTATGCCGGCTCTAAATTAGAGTCGGCCGTCAACTATGTTGATGGTGAACTCGACCAGCGCGGCGCGAAGAAAGCTATCAGGGATACTACCGGGGCCGTGGTCGATAAGCTGGATCAAGTGACGGGAAAACGACTTATTGAACTCGTCGAAGCGAAGTTGCTTGCCCAAGACTCGTTTAATGATATTCTCGCCACTCGATTGGCTGAAGCCCTTGAGCGTATTGCAAATTTGGAAGGCCAACTCAGTGAGTTGAAAATCCGCGGAGCATGCCATGAGAATTGACGAATTCTGTATTCGATTCGGCGATAACGCACGCAACGCCAATGAAGTAATGCGGCAATGGAAGCTTGAAGAACTTAACCTTCTTGTACAAACACTCCAAGATCAACACGATCAAATTATCGGCAGCGCTGTCGTCGTCGGTGACGCGCTGCATGGCGGTACGTTGCTCGACCAAATACCCCGTGAGTTGAAAGATGCGTTCGCGAATTTGATGCACGAAAAAGCCGACTCTTACGCGAAAATGCGAACCATTTTGCTCCAGGCTATTCAAACCAGCGACGGAACGTTTCGCCCATTCGATGACGATCACGTCCGGGGATTGATTAGCAAGCTCAAAGGGCAGATCGGTGAAAACCTATTTAAACAACACATTGGAAGCGCCGCCGAACTCGCTACTTCTGGGAGCCAAGAGGCTTGGGACGTTGCGGTCAAACAAACAGACGGGGCGTATGAATACGTGCAGGTTAAGCTCTACGCCAATCCCCATGACGTTGTGCGGCAAATGTTGAAGGTTCAGGAAAAAGTCGATCACGGCTGGATCAGCGGATGCGCTGGTGATACCGTTCACCAGATTGATTTTGCCGTGCCGGCTGACATCGCCGAGCGAGTCAACGATTTGAAGGATTGTCATTCAGAATTAGATTCGATCCGCGTCTTGACCATTCCGATCAATGCGCACCGGGCGGCGGATTTCGTACGGGAGGGTATGAGCAACGTCGGCCCGGACCAGTTGGGCCATTTCTTTGACGAGTTGCTCGGCGGGGCAATCGCTGCCGGTTCACTTCATGCAATCGTGAACGGCTTCCTATGGTACAAGGGCTCGAAGGAATTCTCGCAAGCGTTCGCCGATGCTGCCGCGAGTTCGGCAATCAGCACTACGGGTATCGCGATGGGCCTCGTGGCTGAGACGTTGTGTCACTCTGTAATGCTCTCTAGCGCGATCGGAATCGGTAGTCGGCTATTCCTCGGGCGGCTGGCGCGGTCTCGGTGGAACTTCGCGGAGTTCATGGCGAAGTCAATCGCGGAGACCGAGGCTCGCACGGCCACGCTTGCGAACATTTTCCCGCCAATGCCGGCAATGGCCTAGCAGCGGTGCATCCTTCTCGACGCAATGGGGGGGCGCCGAACTGTTCCATTGCCGAGCCGTGCCCTTGCCGCGATGCGCCGGCCGGCAGTCGTGATGGCGTTTTCCGCGGCCCCCTCGGTTTAACGGCTCCGAACGCCTATAATGGTTCGGCTCTGGGCCCGCGAGGTCGAGCGCATGCGGGCGGGATCGGCTCAAAATACAATGAGGGTCCTTGCTCGCCGCTGCAAGGACCCTCGGGTTTGGCTGTCTGGATGAATTTCGGCTTGCGCTTGATTTGCTCCAGTGACCCACAGCCAATAAGAACCCTATCGGGCCACGGGCCGGTCGAACTTTAGCAGCCAAGCCCCCGCGAGGGCCGCGACGCGGGTCGCCACGGGGCGGAGCAACAGAGCCCGCCGCCGTAAAACACGTTTGAACAACGCGAACTAGCTGTCTCCGAGTCGCTCGCCATGAGCCCCTTCCTCTTTTTTTGCGTCGTGGTGTCCGTCGCTTGGTATATTCATGTGAAACGTCGCAATAAAAAGAGCCCCTGAGCGGCCTCCCCGCGCCGCCTTTTTGCGGCGAACCGCTGCAAGTTGACGCCGTTGCCCCAAAAACCACGCAGCCCACGGAGAATTCGGAGTCGATGTCCAAGACCGCGAAATTAGCGCTCGAAGACGGCACGGTCATGACGGGCGCGAGCTTCGGCGCCGCCGGCGAAGTCGATGGCGAAGTGTGTTTCAACACCTCGATGACCGGCTATCAAGAAATCCTGACCGATCCGAGCTATCGGGGCCAGATCGTGGCGATGACCTATCCCGAGATCGGCAACTATGGCGTCAACGCCGCCGATCTCGAAAGCGAGCATCCCCATTTGTCCGGCTTCATCGTGCGAAATCTCAGCCGGGTGGCGAGCAATTTCCGCTCGGAAGGCTCGCTCGAAGACTATCTCGCCCGGCATGGAGTCGTGGGCATCGCGGGCATCGACACCCGGGCCTTGGTGCGCAAGCTGCGCCGATTCGGCTCGATGAAAAGCGTGCTCTCGACCGTGGACCTCGACGACGCAAGTCTGGCGGCCAAGGCCGCGGCGTCGCCCGGACTCGTGGGCGCGATCCGTGCGCGAAGTGATGCCAAGCCAAGCTCGACTTTGGAGCGAGCGGCTCGACCCGCTGATGGTGGCGCCGGTCGTGAGTGGCGGCGGGGTTCCGGGCGGCGGGGTTGCTGGCGGCGGGGTTGCTGGCGGACAGGCCGCGAACGAAATGTCGCGCTCCGGCACGACGCCGCGCGAGGGAGCTCGCCCGTTAAAAGTCGTGGCCCTCGACTTCGGCATGAAGTGGAACATCCCGCGATATCTGACCAACTCCGGTTTTCATGTCACGATCTTGCCGGGCAGCGCCGAGCGCCGACGCAGTGCTCGACCAACGGGCCGATGGCGTGTTTCTCTCGAATGGTCCTGGCGATCCGGAGCCGCTGGACTATGCGATCAACACGATTCGCGAACTGCTCGGCAAAACGCCGATCTTCGGCATTTGCCTGGGCCATCAGCTGATCTCGCTGGCCTGCGGCGCCAAGACATTCAAGCTCAAGTTCGGCCATCGCGGGGCCAATCAGCCGGTGCGAAATCTGATCACCGGCCGAGTCGAGATCACAAGCCAAAATCATGGCTTCGCGGTGCTCGAAGACACTTTGCCCGGCGAACTCGAAGTAACGCATCGCAATCTCAACGATGGCACGATCGAAGGCGTGCGACATCGCCACGCGCCGGCGTTTAGTGTGCAATACCATCCCGAGGCGTCGGCCGGTCCGCACGACAGCGAATATCTCTTCCGACAGTTTCGCGAACTGATCGCCACCGGGGGCTAATAGCCTGTTGAATCAATCAACAGGCTATTAGCCGTCAACCGGCATGATCCGCGGGCGGCGAGTCCTCGGTCTGATCGAGCAGTTTCGCGACGCGTTCGAGATCGGCATTGCGACGGCGGCCTCCGGATCGACGCGGCCCCGCCGACTCGCTTGCGCCGTGGGCGACGGGCGCGGTTTCATGGGACCCGGCCGAACTTTCACCGAGCCCTGTTTCGACCAGGGGCTCCTCTCCCGCATCGGACCGGGCCTCATGGCGACAAGCGGCAAGTTCGCCGGCCAATTCCACGGCGCTCGAGCGGAGCACATCGAGCTCGGCCGATAGCGAATCGGGCTCGCCGAGCGCCGCGGCCTTGCTCGCCAAGTCCGCGCGGCGACCGGTCGCTTGATTGAGCTCGATTCGCGCGGCGGCCAGTTCAATGCGCGTCACGGCGAACTCCGCCAATCGCTGGGCATGCTGCCGCGAGCCGACGCCAAAGCCCGCTCCAGCGCCGCGATCTGCCGCTCGGCCTCTTGGGCATCGGCCGCGGGCGCCCCGCGATGCGCGGCGGCGCCGCGTCGGCCGGCCTTCGATTTTTCGATTAGCTCGAACCGCCGGTGATCGAGCTCGTCGAACAGGTTCATGAGCATCGCCGACAGGGTGGCGTGCCCGGCGCGAAGCTCCGAGATCGCCTGGGGCGAATCGCGAGTGATGGAAGGTTCGCGGGGCGCTGTCATGATTGCCTCCCCTGCGCGCGAAATCAACGAATCGCGAATCGAGCCAAAGCCGCAAAACTTCGGCCTTCAATGCGCGGTTATTCCGCGGCGCCGATAAATCGCGAGACGGAGAAAACGAGCAATTCGGAATTCGAGAATGAGAAGTGACTTTGCCCGGCTGAATAGAAAGGATGTTGACTTTTGCCGGGCATTTGAACTCTAGCTCACTTCGCGGCCAAGCGCCGCAAAAAAACCGGCGCCCGGGCGTTTCCAACAATTGTTCGCGGAATTTAGCGAAATGAGCGCCCTTGCGACACCGAACGAAGAATCGGGTCGCTGCCTTAAATCATTTCCCAAAAGCGAGTTAACAAAACACCCTCCCGTCAACCCCTTGGCAGCGGCCCCGGGGATTGTCATTCTTTGGAAACTGATTGTTCGCTCGGTCGCGGACGGCATGGGAAGATTGAGCGATATTTAACGTCGCGATTCTTTCCCGAGGTGAGCAAAAGCCGGAGCTCGCCGCGATGCCCCGACAGGAGCGTTAATTGGCGCCTAAAATGGATGCGGAGCCATTTATTCTTGCTTTGAGGAGGAACAAGCCATGCGTCGAATTCTTTTGGGGCTCGCCGTGTTCGCGATCGGAGTGACCGTTGGCCGCGCCGAGCAAGCGGCGTCGAACGACCCAACGACGATCGCCCCGGCCGAATCCGCCGTGCAAGTGGCGATTCGAGCGATGCGCGCGAGTGTTAAGCATGCCACCGTGGTGAACACGATCGCGGCCTCCAGGGAACCATCGGCAAGCGATTCGAGCGATGGCCGGCTCGCGACGAACGTCTCCCTCGCGAGCGCCGCGAGTCTCGCGGATCGTGTGAGCTTGGCAAACGCCTCGGCGTTGATGAGCCCCGCGAGTTTCGCGATGCCTTGTGCCCGGCCGGCGCCCTGCTGTCCACCGCCCTGCTGTCCACCATCCTGTTGCGAGCCCTGTTGCGAGCCATGTTGCCCGAAGCTCAAGATCATTTATCACCAGCGGCGCGGGTGCTGCAAGGTATGCTGCGGTTGCTGCGAACCACCGCCGCTCAAGACCGTGCTCTCCGCTTGCGATCCTTGCACTGGCTGCGTGACCAAGATTCCGGTGACCCTGCCCGGCTGCACTGTGGGCAAGCCCGCCATCAGCCACGAGACCGGTCTCTTCGGCCGCGCCGTGATTTGGCACACATGGTCGAACGGCTTCGCGATCAAGGTCATGTTCAAGAAATGCGCCGACGAAGTGATTGTCACTTCCTACGGCAGTTGATCGACGCCACATGCCGCTAGCGTGAATAGGCGTCGGGCGACGCGACTCGCAAATTAACACAGCGCACCGCAAGCCCTCGCGCCGCGATGGGAAAATAACGGTCGACATAACCGCCCGCCGCAAGTTCCTCGAGCGAAGCGCCTGGCGGAGGATCGTCGCTCTTGAGCAATATCAATGCGTTGATTTCAAGAGCGTGGGCCACGGCGGCGGCGAGCGAATCGCTGGTAATGTCCCACGAGGGCTCGATCCTGGCCAGCAACCGACCAAGCGGCGCCTCACGCGTCTTGGCTTCTTGCAGCAGCGCGTCGATATCGACGATTCCGACTGACCCGCGAGGCTTTGCCGCCCAGGCGCCGAGCGCCGCGTGGCTGGCCAATCGTTCGCAATCGTTCAAAAGCGACCGCGCCAAGCGGGCCGAGAGCGACATCGCGCCGATCGCCAGTTCATGCGCGGCCCAAGCCGAGAGGCGATGCACGTCATCGGCGCCGCGAACCGCGTCGGCGAAAGGCCCTCCGCCCACGACGAGCAGTGTCTTCGCCGGTGGCTCGCGCTTGATCCACTTGCGCCACGCGTCGCCCACTCCGGACCAGGCCAACAAGCTTCCGCCAAGTTTCACCACGCCGCGGGCCGAGCCACGGCCAATGCCGCCCGGCCGCCGACGCCCGTCATGGCGAACCTTCCTTGGCGATCACCGCCAGCGCGTGGGCCGTGGCGCAGCGCGACACCTCCGCGCCCAACTGGCTGGCGAGCGATATCACCGGCGCCGGCAAATTGGCTTGCGACACGGCGCGCTTCGCCAAGAATTCACCACGACCCGACACCACCACCGTGGCCGGGGGCACGCTCATGCGAGCCACCACCTTTTGCAATCCTTCGCCGATTAATCGCAATTGGGCCCGCATCACGGCCGTGGCAAGCAATTGGGCGTCTTGCTCGTCGAACATGGTTCGGTCGCAGCAGGCCATGCGCGCCAGCCGGTCGAGCGCAGCAGCGCGCGTCGCGGGACGATGATCGGCGGTTTGCGAGGAATGGTTCTCCTCGTTGATGTCGCCCAACACGAGATAGGCATCGAGCGTGGTGGCGAAGAGCTCCTGCGCCACGGGACACGTCTTGCCTTGCCACATGACTTCGCGCACCAGCGCGCATATCGGGCTGCGCTCGACGCCCGTGTACACCAGTTCGCCGCTGGCCAGCCGTTCGGGATCGGTAGCGCCAGGGCGCGGGAGCGCCATCGTCGAGCGGAATAATGTCGGTCGTGGTCGAGCCGATATCCACCAAGATCGCGGGCCCGCGGGGCGAATTTTCCGGCGAAGGCCGCGAGCGCGTGCCAATTGGCCGCCGCCACCATCAGCGGCTGGCGCTGCGCGATCGGGAGGGCGACCAAGCGACCATTGGTCAGATAAATTCGAGTGTGTCGTCCATCGGCGGCGCGCGAGAAGGCGCCGAGTATAAAGTTCACGCCCTCGGCCTTGGTCGCGAAACAATCGGCCAACTCGCCCGTCATGGTCGCCGCCAGCCGATCAACGCGCGGCGCTTGCGCGATCATCGCGCGCAGCGTTTCGGCCAAGACTTGTGGCGATTGCCACAATGGGAAGTTGTGCGAGGCGACGTAACCGTCTCCATCGGCGACTTTCAGCTTGGCGCCGCCGATATCAAACGCCAGCCACTTCATCGACGCGACTCGGGCAATAGGGTATGCGAAGGTCCGCGAAACTCAGGCGCTCCGCCGCGCCCCACCCGCGATTCCGTTGGCGATTCCGCGGGCATCGCGAGGAGCAGATCGAATTGTACCGCGCGGCCGGGGGTGTTCAATCGCATCGGTCGGCCTTCATGCGCCGCGAGCACAAGCTGCATTAAATTCGTGTCGAGCGACTGCCGCAGCGCGATGTACGATGTCGTCAGGCGCGGATTCACTTCGATCACCACGTCTTGCGAGCCATCGGCGGCAGCGCCTAGCACGAGGTCGACCCCCAGGTAACCACGCGGCGCCGCAAGCGTCTCGATTGCCGCCAGCGCCAGTTGCTTGGCCCGCGCGGCCAGCCGGGCTTCGAGCGGAGTGCGCGCGCCAAGATACTGAAAACCCGTGCCCTGCCGCTGTTCGCAAGCCGGCAGCGCGAGTCGTTCGCCAGGCCCGCACACGACCGCCACGCTCGCCGCTTGGCCGGGCCAATACTTCTCGAGCCGCGCGGGCCGATTCAAGCCGCGCTCTTCGGGTCGCCAGCAGGGCACAAGCCGCACATCGAGCGAGCCGGCGCCATCGAGCGGTTTGAGCACGGCCGGGTAATCGAAGTCGCGTGGCAGCGGGGCGTCGGCCGCGATGATCTCGCCCCGCGGAGCCGAAACACTCGCGCTAAGAAGATGCTCGGCGAGCCGATGTTTGTCGGAGGCCAGCGCCACGGTCTCGGGCCCCGGCCCCAGGAGTCGCCCGCCGCCCTCGAGTGCCCATTCGGTGCGTTCGAGCAGCGCGCCGCCGATCTCGGGCGCGATCACGAGTGTCGCATCGGCGGCGGCGGCAAGCTGGGCAAAAGTAAGGCGTTCTTCGTGGCTGCTGGCGACGGAAACGGCATCGCCAGATGGCCATTGGTCTCGAGGCAGTCGGGCGTCGCAAAGCGTCGTGACTTCGATTCCGTGGAGTCGGGCCAGGTCGTCGGCCGCGGCGCGGGCCATCAAAAGACCCTCGACCAAGAGTGAGCCAGCGGGCGCAGGCGACCCGGGCAGGGAATAGCAACCGCCGCCGATGACGAATTCATGGAGGAAAATTTTCGAAATCATGGTCGTCGGCCGACGCGAAATGTTCGACGCCCGACGCGAGATCGCTTAGCATGGAGCGGGCGAACGATTTACTTTTGCCCGAGGCGCGGGAAAACCGCGCGGTCCAGGAGCGATCCGTCGTGGCGACTTGCCACCGTTGATTAGGCCGACTGTTCATTGTCCGAACCGATTGACCTGTGTCGAGACGCACTGATGAAACATTTCGGACGTTTGAAAACAATATCACGCCGCCGAACTCCCTGGGCCGCGGCTTCGGCGCTCCTTGGCGCCTGGGCGATGGCCGCGGTTTTCGGCGCCGCCGCGGCGCCGGCTTTGGCTGAAGAGGGCCTCAGGCGGATCGAAGCGCCGCGGTTTGGAGTCGTGGTCACGGCGCCCGGCGCTTGGCGGCTGATGGAGTGGTCGGAGAACGATCGGGCATTTGTCTTGCATTTGCCGCAAGAAAAAAGTTCCGCCGATGGCTATGTGCGCTGTGAATTGGCCTCGGCGCCGGAAAATCTGACCGATTTCCAGAAAGTCGATCGCGACCAGAACGAGCGCGAGCAACATTCGGGCGACCCGCGCCGCAAACTCGTGAGCGACACGATCGAAGGCGGCGACGGCCCGCCCGACCGGCAGCGGTTGGCGACGGTGTGGGAACTGCTCGACGCAAATGTGGAGCCGGGCGAGGAGCGACGCTTCGAGGTGACGCTACGGCTCGTGCGGCAAGAAACGCTCTACACCTTCACATTGATCACCGATGAAGCCCATTTCGCGGCCTACCGGGCAGAATTCGACGATCTCGTGGCCAGCGCCCGGCTGTCGCCGCCCGAGGCCGGGCTCACGGCCGTGGCCGATGGCTACTGGCTCCAACCGCAATTTCAATTCGGTTTGCGGCCACCCCAGGGATGGAAACCGTCGTTCGGGGCGAGCGATCGGGCACTATGGTTTGCCCATGGCGCGGCGCATGGCGTGTTTGTCGACCATGTGAGCGTGTCGGCCAGCGCGCGGGCTCCGCTCGACTTGCCCACTTTGCAAGCCGGCGCCGGCGCCGCCGCGGCCAAGGCCAAGCCCGCGGCGCGAATGGTGGACTGCCGCATCGTGGCTCTGGGGGCGACGAATGGCCTGGAAACGGTTCTCGAAAGCGAGCGCGGCGATGTGCCGGTGACGATTGTCGAACGGCGCTTCGCCGCGCGCGGCGAAACTACGAGATTCGCGTCGTGTGCGAGACCGCGACATTCAAGCAGCAGGAGGCCGAGATTCGCAAATCGCTCGACAGCTTTCGCGAACTGCCAGAAGCCGCCCCGCCGCCGGAGCTCTAATGACCGCGATTTGCGGCCATAATTAGTTTTGTTAATTCCGAAAAAAACGGTTGCAGGGGTTTTGCCGCCAAACTATGCTGCTTGATTGAAGCGGCTGGCGGTTCGGACGAAAACCTCGCGAGGGGCGCCGCTACTCCCGGGTTTCGTCGCATGTCTTTCAGCCTGACCGGCGCCGGGCGCGGAATCTGGGCGGATGCGGCCGATTGTGAATTCCCGCCGATGCCGAGAATTTCCCGAAATGCGTCGTCTCGCAAGGTTCCGTTGATGCTCGATTTGATGAACTCCCACAAGTTCGGCTCGGATTCGCGATTGCGATCACGGCGCGCCATGCTTTGCTGGGCGCTTTTCGCGATCAGCGCCATGTGCTTCCCATTGCGCGCCCACGCTCAAAGCGATTATTGGTCGGGCGCCACGAGCGGCAATTTCTCGATTGCCGGAAACTGGAAGCGCCAACACTCTGCCGAGCAGTAACGATTCCTTGATATTCGGCGCCGCCGGCACAAGCGGGCTCGACCTCGACAACGATCTCACGAGCAGTGCCTTCAATATCGCCGGCATCACCTTCAGCTCCGGCGCGGCCGCCTTCGTAATCGGCGATGGAACAACGAACACGTATTCCGGCGCGGGCGCCGGAAACGCGTTTGCCCTCACAGGCGGAATCACCAATAGCGGCACGAATCTCGAAACGATCAACAACCCGTTCAGCATCGCGGCGACCCAAACCTTCACCACCACCGCCGGCGGCGGCAATCTCACCTTCGGCGGCGCGATCAGCGGCGCGGGCGGTATCACCGCGGCGGGCGCCGGCACGGTGACGCTGGCCGGCGCCGATACCTACGGCGGAACGACTGCCGTCAACGCCGGAACCCTTAACATCACCGGCACGAGCTCGGGCACGGGACAATATACCATGGCCTCGGGCACGACGCTCACGGTCGCCAGCAGCGGAACGGTCACTTTGAGCCGCCTCACGGTCGCCGGCGGCGGCGGCACGATAAATTTCAACAGCGGAGTAATTGCCCTGGGCGCGGGCGGCATTAATTACGTCAGCGGCGGCGTCGGATTGAATTTCGCCGGGGCCACCCTGCTTTCCACCGCGGCGACAAGCATTTCCGGCGGCCTGCCAATCAACTTTCTCTCGGGCACGAGCACGATCGACACCACCGGCGGCAACATCACATCGGGCTCTGGGTTCGGCAACGCCGCCAGTCCTGGAGCCGTGACGATCCAAGGTGGACACACGCTTGCCGCTCCCTGGGACGCCTTTCAAACCGGCGCCGTGACCGTGACCGGCGCCGGAACCACGCTCCAATTCAATTACGCGAACAATGCGATCACGAGCGCGGTCACGATCAATTCCGGCGCATTTGTCGATCTGGGAGGGGATACGAATTCGCTCGGGGGACTCGTGGGCGCCGGATCGGTGATCAACTCAAGCGTTACCGCCTCGACGTTGACGCTCAACGGAGTCGGCGGCACATTTAGCGGCGCGATTGCGCCGACGACGCCGAGTTTGGTGGCGTTGACGGTTTCGCTGCCGAGCGCCGATACGCAAGTCTTCACCGGCACAAGCACCTACTCCGGCGCCACGAACATCACCAGCGGCACGCTCGAACTCGGCGCCAACGGCAATCTCACCGGCGCCACGGCCGTGACGGTGTCGAGCGGGGCGACTTTGGCCGTGACGCCGGGCGCCGTGGGCACGACCACGCTGGGCGGCTCGCTGACCCTGAACTCGGGCAGCAACTTCACCATGGCCGATACCGCTCCCAGCACACTCGATGTCGCGGGCGCCGCCTCGCTCGCCGGCGCCAAAATGACGTTCGACCTCGCGACCAACGGGTCCGCGCTTGCCACCGACCAGATTTCGATCACCGGCGCCGCGACGGTGTCGAATATGAACGCCATCAAGATCAACTACACCGGCGCGGGCGTTCCAACCGGCAGCTACACCCTGCTCAGCGACACCGCTGGCGGACTCACCGCTCCCGGAGATTTTACGCTGACCCAGGGATATCTGACCGTGGCGAGTAACACGTATCCCATTTCGCTCGTCAATTCCAACAACGCCGAGACGCTCGTCGTCGGGCCGGCCACGTCGATCTCGAATGTTTATTACACCGGCAACGCTAGTCAAACCACGCTCAACGCCACGGCCAGCGCCGGCGCGGTGACCAATTTTTCCTCGAGCAGTTCGGGCACGCCGGATTTGGGCGCCCAGCCCACGTCGATCAACAACCTCTATTTCACCGCCACCGCCGGTAGCGGCGCCACATCGCCGCAAACGATCACGTCGCTCGGGCAGAGCTACGCGCTGAACAGCCTCAACTACACCAGTAACTCGCCCTCGATCAGCATCACCGACAGCGTGAACAACCTCACGCTCTACGCGGGCCTGACCGACGCCAGCGCGAACAACCAGTCGCTCAATGTGCCGCTCTACTTTTACGGAACGAGCCAAACGATCAGCAACTCCGGCGCCGCCACATTGTCGCTCGGCGGACCGATCACGAATCAATTGACGACGCTGACCACCAGCGGCGCCGGCCCGATCGCCATCGGTGGCGTCATGAGCGGCCTCGGAGGCTTCACGATCGCCGGCCCAGGCACGGTCACGGTTTCGGCCGCGAACACATACACCGGCGCGACGACCGTTTCGGGCGGCGTATTGGCATTCGGCGTCGGCGGCGGTCTGGGCGCCACGGCCGTGACCGTCGCCAGCGGAGCGACGCTCGCCCCGATGCCGGGCATCGTGGCCACCAATGCCCTGGGCGGCTCCCTGACCTTGAGTTCGGGCAGCAACTTCTCGATGGCCGATGGCGCTCCCAGCACGCTCACCGTGGCTGGAACCGCCGCGCTTGCCGGCGCCAATATGACCTTTGATCTCGCCTCGAACGGTTCGGCCTTGACCACCGACCTGCTTGCAATCACCGGCGCCGCCACCTTGTCGAACATCAACAAGATCACGATCGATTACGCGGGCGCCGGCGCCCCGAATGGAAACTACACCCTCATTAGCGATACGGCGGGCGGACTCAACTCGCCCAACGATTTCGCGCTTACCAACGCGCACATGGTGCTGAACGGCATTGGGTACGCGATGTCGCTGGTCAATTCGGCCAACGCCGAAAAACTGGTGATCGCCGCGGGCTCCCCAGTTTCGGCTTATTGGACCGGAGCCGCAGGCCCGGCTTGGAACGCGGGAGTCGCCAACTTCAATACGAGCCTCGCCGGCGGCGTCACCCTCGCCGCCACGCCCGGCAGCGGCTCCGACGTGTACTATGCGACCACCTCGCCCGCGCCCGCCAATCTCCTTACCAGCAGCCTAGGCCAAGCCTACACGATCAATAGCCTGAGTTTTCTAAGCACCGTGGGCGCCGTCGCGATCACCGACACCAATGCCCTGACGATCAACGCCGGCTCGCCGGGAAACGCCGGGATTACCGACGCCAGCTCGAATCCCGTGAGTTTGAATCTGCCGGTCGTGCTCGCCGGGCCTCAAACCTGGACCAACAGCGGATCGAGCACGCTCACCGCGAGCGATGGAGTGACGGCCGGATCGAATGCGCTCACGATCGCTGGCTCGGGCGCCACGACGATTTCCGGATCCGCCGCCTTCAGCACGTCGGCTGGCTTTACGGTGGCGAGTGGCGCGGGCGCCTTCACGGTGAGCGCTCCCGTGACCGTGGGCGCGAGCGAGACCTGGACCAACAATAGCGCGAACACTTCGACCGTGAGCGGCAATGTGAATCTCGGCGGGTCGACGCTCACGCTCGCGGGCGCCGGGGCCCAAACCCTGGGCGGAGTTATTTCCGGTTCCGGCGGCCTGACGATCAGCGCCACCGGCCTGACCACCCTGAGCAATGCCAACACATTCACCGGAGTGGTCGATATCAATGCCGGCGTGGTGGTGAATGTCGCCTCGCTGACGAACTATGGCGTCACGAGCAGCCTGGGCGCCCGAACCGCCGCGGCCGAAACCGCTTCGGGCGATGGCATCGGCATCCACATTGTCAATGGCACTCTTCAGTACACGGGCGCCACCGCCCAAAGCACCAACCGCCAAATCCGAATCTACGCCGGGACCGGAAACACAATTGACGCCTCGGGTTCCAACCCCGGCGCCACCCTCAGCTTCACCCATAGCGGCTCGAACATCAATCTATACGACTCGCCCGGCGCGCGAACGTTGAACCTGATCGGATCGAACACCGGCGCCAACACATTTTCGATTGAGCTGACGGATCAAGCCGGATCGGCCACGAGCTTGAACAAGGCCGGCGTCGGAACTTGGGAACTCAATACCACCCAATATTACGGCGGCCCCACCACTGTTTCGGCCGGAACCCTGATTCTGGGCAATGGCGCCAATATCGCCGCCGGCATCAATAGCTACGGCGGCGGCGCCAATGGCAACATCAGCAACGTGACCGTTTCGAGCGGGGCCACCTTGGCCGTCGAGCCGGGCGTGGCGGCCGCGACCAATGCCCTCGCCGGCAGCCTCACCCTCAACGCCGGATCGAATTTCACCATGGCCGACGGCATCGCGAGCACATTCAACGTCGCCGGCGCCGCCTCGATCGGCGCGAAGAACATGGCCTTTGATCTCGGTCCGAGCACCGCCGACACGCTCGCCGCCGTCGGCAACGCCACGATTTCCAGCGCCAACGAAACCATCACGATCGGCCAGTTCGGCAGCGGCAGCGCCTACACGGGTCCCAGCGGCGTGACCTTGATCTCCGGAGGATCGGGCTCGACGCTGAACACCAATCCGATCTCGCTCACCGACAACAAGGTCTACTTCAACGGAGTTCCCTACACGCTGAGCCTCACCGAAACCCCGACCGCCGTCACGCTGAATGTGACGCCGCTGGTGGGCACGGACCAAGCCTACTGGACCGGCGCCGCGGGCTCGGCTTGGAATTCGGGCCTTTCGAACTTCAACACGAGCGCCTCGGGCGGAACCGCGATTTCGGCTGGCGCCGGCGCCGTGACCGATGTTTACTACGCCACCACATCGCCCTCGCCAACCAATCTTTCCAGCAGTCTGGGGCAAGCCTACACGATCAACAGCCTGAACTTTCTTAGTGGCGTCGGCGCCGTGACCCTGACCGACACGAACTCGCTCACGATCAACGCCGACACGGTCAACAACCCCGGCATCACCGACGCGAGCGCCAACGCCGTGACCCTCAATCTGCCGATCGTGCTTGGCGGCCCGCAGACCTGGACCAATAGCGGCGCCGCCACGCTCACCTTGGGCGATGGCGTCACCGCCGGGACCAACCTCCTCACCTTCGCCGGCTCGGGCGCCACCACGATTTCGGGCACGGCGGCCTACGCCACCTCCGCGGGATTCACGGTCGCCAGCGGCGCGGGGCATGTGACAATCAGCGCCTCCGGTCACGGTTGGCGCCGCCCAAACTTGGACGAATAACAGCAGCAATGCCATGACCATCAGCGGCGGCATTGCCGCGGGCGCCAATTTGCTCACCTTCGCCGGCTCGGGCGCCACGACGATCTCGGGAACCGCCGCGTTTAGCACTTCGGCGGGATTCACGGTCGCCAGCGGCGCCGGTCAAGTGACGATCAGCGCTCCGGTCACGCTCGGCGCGGCCCAAACCTGGACCAACAACAGCACGACTCCCGTCGCGATCAACGGCGCGGTAACCAATTCCGGCGACCTGCTTACGCTTACCGGTTCGGGTGGCGGATCGATCAGTGGGGCAATCACGGGTACTGGCGGCTTGACGGTAAATGGCGGAACCTGGACATCGAGCAGCAGCGCGACGACATTCAGCGGAGCGATCACCATCGGCGCGGCCACGCTCAGCTTGGCCAATGAAAACATCTCGATTGGAGCGCCAAATATCACCGTGGGCAATGTAGGCGGCTCAACCGGCACGCTGAATTTGCAGAGCGGCACAGTTACCGTGGCGAGCGGCGGCGGCGGCTTGTTCGTGGGCTCGGGCGGCTCGGCGACGGGCATCGTCAACCAAACCGGCGGAACCGTGACCGTTTCCTCCAATTTGGGATTGCTGCTGGGTAATTCAGGCGGCTCAACCACGAGCGAGAGCACGGCGGTCTTCAATCTCAGCGGCGGCGAGCTCACAGGGGCGCCCTCGACCGCTGCTCGCGGCGTGATGATGGGCGTGAACACCTATGCTCAGACCACGTTCAACCTCAGTGGAACCGGCAACCTCTATATGCCGACCGCGGAGCTTGCGATCGGTCGCAACGACAGCGCGCAAAGCTACACGACGGACACCTTCAACCAAACCGGCGGCACGGCCAGCGTCCAATATTTGAGCATCGGCGGAGTCAACGGCGCGACGAACGATATCGCCACGATGACGCTCACCGGTGGAACCTTCACCGCCCAAAGCTTTCAGACGATCGCCGGCGGAACCAATAGCTCCGCGGCGATCACGATCGGCGGCACGGCCCAAGTGACTTTGCCCGCCTTCGCCACCAATGCCCTGGGCGCCGGCTCGACTTCGACGATCACCTTCGATGGCGGCACGCTGTTGCCCTATGCCTCGAGCGCCGCCTACATGAGCGGTCTCACCCATGCCTATCTCACGCCCAACGGCGCCAACATCAACACCAATAATTTCAATATCACCATCGCCCAGCCGCTAGTCGACTCCACCACGAACCCCGGCGGCACGCTCACGAAGCTCGGCGCCGGCGCGCTCACGCTCACCGGCGCCAATGCCTACACCGGCGCAACGACCATCGGCGCCGGCGCGCTCTATGTCGACGGCGTGCATGGCTCGGCGACCGGTTATGCCGGGAACTATGGCGTCGCCAGTGGCGCCACGCTGGGTGGCTCCGGCGCGATCAATTTCGCCACCACCGCCACCAGCGGCGTCACCGTCGCGGCCGGCGGCATCTTTGTTCCCGGCTACAACCCGGCCAATGGCGCTGTTTCCCCGGCCAATAGCACGCTGAGTGTCACGACCAACGGCGGCGCCAATGGTGGAACCGCGCTCACGCTCGCCGGCAGCGCGAGTCAGTTCGATGTGAGCCTCACCTCGGGCATGGCCGTGACCAGCTTCAATGGATCGAGCGCTCCGACCGGCGGTTATGCGTTTCTCAATGCCAACGGCAGCATCGTGAATCTTGACGGACTCGGCGGCTCGAGCGCCGGCGCCACGCTCATCGTCGAGCGCCGATGGCACGGTCGCCGTCGGGCAAAGCTATCTGCTGATCGATCCGAGCAGCCGCAATGGCTCCTTCACCGCCTCGGGCGTCACCTCCGGCAGCCAATCGCTGCCCTACACGCTCACTTACCTCGGCCCCTCGGGCAACAACGATGTCGTGCTCACGATCGTGCCCGAACCATCGTCGTGGGCCTTGGCAAGCATGGCGACTCGGCGGTTTGGGATTGTGGCTCGCTCGGCGCCGCGCGGTGAATGTCGCTTAGCAGCCTGTCCGAGAACCTCGACGGGCCCTCCCTACCCTCTCTCATACGAGGAGAGGGGGAGTTGTTGGTTAGACTCTTGGAAGCGTCGGGCAGTTTCGCTGGCTTACGGCGGCCTTTTTTTCCGCGGCGCCATCTCGGGCGGGAAACCACTTCGCGGCTTTTCTCGCGGCGTTTTTCTTGGACAACAACGCATTTCTGTTGGTAGAATGTCTCCGTCCTGGCCGCATTGGTTCGTGGCGGACCGGGGCGCGAGTTCACTCCCATTCTCGGCTCGCTTGTCGTTGGAACGGCGACGCGCGGGCTGCCGATCGGCTTTTCCGCGGCGGATTTCTCGGAATCGGTTCAGAGGCGGCTGGCATGTTCAATCGCGGCATGCGACGCGCAACAGCGGCGCCGCGCGACCGAATCGCGCCCGAGCGCCTTCGTCGGCTCGGCGTCGAATTCCTCGAGGCCCGCCGGCTGCTTGCCGCGACCGCGACGGATTCGGCCGCGATCTCCTCGCTAGCGGCGGTCCTCGTGTCGGCGGCCAATTCTTCAACGCCCGCGGCAAGCGCGAGCCCATCGTTCGCGCCCACCTATATTCAACTGACAACCCAAGCCGAACCCTCGCCGGCGGCCGCGCTGCGCGACTCACGGTCCCCTCGGCCGCGCCGAACACGACCTATAGCGATTCGGTGCTCGAACCTTCGCAGTTGGCGACCGCCTATGGCGTGAATCAGATCACGTTTTCCTCGCTCGGCGGCGCGGCGCTCGGCGCGGGGCAAACGATCGCCATCGTCGACGCATACGGCGATCCGAATATCGCGAGCAATCTGGCCACTTTCGATACTGAATTCGGCATCGCCGCGCCACCGAGCTTCAAGGTCGTGAATCAACATGGCTCGACCACCGGCCTTCCGAGCGGCGATCCGACCTATGGCTGGGAACTCGAGGAATCGCTCGATGTGGAGTACGCGCATGCGATCGCGCCGGGGCGAACATCGTGCTGGTCGAGGCCAATTCGGATTCCGACACCGATCTGCTGACCGCCGTGAGCACCGCCGCCGAGCTGTCGGGCGTGTCGGTCGTGTCGATGAGTTGGGGCGAAAGCGAATCCAGCGCCAACTTGAGCAACAATGCGGATTTCACTACTCCGTCGGGCCATGCCGGAGTGACCTTTTTGGCTTCGACCGGAGATAGCGCCGCGCCGGGCGAGTGGCCCGCTTATTCGCCGAATGTGGTCGCCGTGGGCGGCACTACCTTGCAAGTCTCGGACTCGGCCGGCGACTATGGCGCCGAAAGCGGCTGGAGCGATGGCGGCGGCGGCGTGAGCACGATTGAATCGCAGCCGACGTATCAAAACGGCGTGGTCACGCAAAGCACCACGAACCGCGCGATTCCCGATGTCTCGTTCGACGCCGACCCCAACACGGGAGTCTATGTGTATGACACCGACGCCAGCGGTGGCGGCGGATATTACATCGTCGGCGGCACCAGCCTTTCGTCGCCCTCGTGGGCGGGGCTCGTGGCGATCGCGAATCAAGGCCGGGCATCGACGGCTTGCCGTCGCTCAATGGCGCCAGTCAAACGCTGCCAGCCCTCTACAACTTGCCCGCTTCGAACTTCCACGATATCACGACCGGCAACAATGGCTTTGCCGCCGCCCCGGGCTATGACCTCGTAACTGGCCTCGGCTCGCCGGTGGCCAACCAGCTCGTGCCCGACCTAGCGGCGCTGGCCGTCACATCGGCCACTCCCCAAGCCGGCGGCGCCGTGAACACTCCGCCGACGAGCTTCATGTTCACATTCGACAACACCGTGGGCTCCGCCTCGGCCGCGGGCTTCATGGTCAACGGCATCGCCGCCACGAGCGCCGCCGTGAGCGGGGGCAGCGTGACCTACACCTTCGCCACGAGCCCGGTGACGAGTCCAGGCACGCAAACCATGGCGATCGCGGCCGGCTCGGTCACTTCGGCCACCGGCGCCGATTCGGTGTACGCCTACACAAATACGTTTTATTTCAGCGCCACGGCGCTCACGGTAACCTCGATCACGCCGGCCAATGGCTCGGTCGTTTCGCTGCCGGTCACGAGTATCGTTGTGCAGTTCAGCACGGCCGTCGACGCCAGCACGCTCGGAGTGGGAAACCTTGTGCTCAGCGCCGGAACCGTCACCGGCTATAGCCAAGTGAACTCGACCACGGTCCAGTACACGCTCAGCGGCATCACCACCGAACAGATACTGACCATTACCATCAATAAAGGCGCCGTGACCGATGCCTACGGCGACCCCGTGGCCGCATACTCCGGCGATTTGAGCCTCGACTATCCCGGCCCGGTCGCCTTTCCCACCTTGGTCGGTCTTTCCCCCAACGGCTCGCTGGAATATGGCGCCGAAACCTCGGGCCTCATCAATTCCGCGGGCAACACCGATGTGTTCACGCTCTCGCTCGACGCGGGCCAGACACTCAGCCTTGGCGTGTCGACCGATGCGAACCTGCAAGTCGGGCTCACGCTCACCGGTCCCAGCGGCAGCACAGTCGGATCGGTCTCGTCAACCGCGGCCGGTAATTCGATCTTGCTGCAAACCGTGGCGATTCCCACGACCGGCCAGTACACGATCACGATCAGCGGAGTCGGCGGTTCGACCGGGGCCTTTCAGGCCGTGGCGATTTTGAACGCGGCGATTCAGAGCGACCTTTTCGGCGGCGCTTCGCCCGGCTCGCTGGCGGCGGCCGAGAGTCTGACGTCGAGCGTGGAGAGCTTGGGCAACAATGCTTCGCGCACCGCGGTGCTCGGCGCCCTGAACTCCGCGTCGCCCGACTTGAGCGATTGGTACAGCATCACGCTCGCGGCCGGGGACTCGGTGACGCTCTCGGCGGCCGATCTCGATGGCGCCTCGAACATTGCCCTCTCGCTGTACAACTCCTCGAGCGTATTGCAGGCATCGGCCGCCGCCGGGCAAACGCCCACGATCACGGATCAGGTCATGAGCACGTCCGGCGTCTATTATATCGAACTTTATGGCGCCTCGGCCTTGACCAGTTACACGCTCGTCGTGACTCGCAACGCCGAGCTCGACAATTTGAACAACAACACGATCGCCACGGCACAGCCGCTGTCGAGCGCCAGCCAGGGCGGAGTGAAGACGGCGCTTGGCCAGGTTCAAAGCGCCGTGAATGTCGAGAATTTCCAAAGCGGTTCGCTGGCGGCTTACGCGTTCACCGGTATCTCGACGGCGCAAGTCACGACAGCCGCCGCCTACAACGGCAGCGCCTATGGCCTCGATACCGGCGAATACACGCAGTGGATTTATCGCGACGACGCGGCCGCGCAAGTGGCCCAGGGCGACCAAATTTCGCTGTGGTTCCAAGCTGGTTCCGATATCGAAAACGGCATCGCTTGGTTCGGCTTCGGCGCCTCGAGCGCGGGAACCATGTCGGTCGTCATGGCCGGCGGCAATGGCAGTGGCGGCATTTATAACGACTTCGCGCTGGAAGACAACACCGGCTTCGGTGGCTTGGTGATCGCCGAAAGTAGCTACACCTGGACGCCCAGCACCTGGTATCAACTCGATATCACCTGGGGATTCGGCGGTAATATCACCGCGAACCTCTATTCGACCACGGGCACTCTGGATAGCAGTGTCTCGGCCACCGACAACGCGATCACGGCAGGCGGCATCGCCTTCCAGTCGGAAGACACCGATACATATTTCGACACGGTGTCGATCGTCGGCGCTCCTTCGCCCACCTACAGCCTCACGCTCAACGCCGGCGCCACGCTCACGGCCTCGACCGCCACGCCCGGCGCCGGCGGCGGCGAGCCGAACAATGCGCTCGTGCCCGAACTGCTGCTCTACAATGCTTTGGGAACCCTGGTGGCTTCGGCCGAGAACAATGCGTCCGATAGCATCAACGCGATTCTCGACTATGCCGTTCCGGCCGGCGCCTCGGGCACATACTATTTGCAAGTCGTGGCCGCTTCTTCCACCGCCCAGCCGACCTCGGGCGACTATATTCTCACCGCGAGCATGTCGCCCGCCTTCGCGACGATAGCCAATCCGCCCGCGATTCCCGAGAACGCCGGCAAGCAAACGATCAATCTCACCGGCGTCGAGCCCGGCTCGACGAACGAAACCGGCGAGACCTTGACACTCACCGCCACGAGCAGCAACCCGAGCCTCATTCCGAATCCCACCGTGAGCTACACGAGCCCCAACTCGACCGGCTCGCTCAGCTACACTCCCGCGGCCCACGAGTTCGGCAGCGCCGTGATCACGGTGACGCTCACCGACAACGGCGGCTCGGGCGGCGTGCAAACCACGTCGAGCCAGAACTTCACCGTGAATGTGCTTCCACCGCCACCGGTGGTCACCACGAGTTCGGGCGCTACGACCGCCACGGCCGGCTGGGCCACGGCGATCGACGCCGGAATCGCGCTCTCCGACGAAGCCACGACCCCGACCTTGAGCTCGCTAGTGAGCATTTCCGCGGGTCTCCAGACCGGCGATACACTCGCATTAGGCTCGACCGAAGACGGCGTCGTGAGCAGTTCGTATAATGCCGCGACCGGAGTGCTCTCGATTGTTGGCGGAGCTGCCACGGCGGCCCAATTTCAGGCAGCGCTCCAATCGGTTACTCTTATGAGCGCACGGTCGCGCCCGGCGGATCGATCTCGGCGCCTGTCGGAAGTCGCACGATCACATTCTCCGTGACCGATGGCGCGCAAACCAGCAACACCGCCTCGAAGACGGTCGATATCGACACCCCGGCGGAAGTCTCGGGCGCATTCGTCACCAGCACAAGTTGGACGAGCACGTTTACAACCTATCTCTCGACATCTGGTTTAGGCAGCGCCAGCGATTCCGCGCTCGGCTTCGCCCTTCAAACAGTTTCGAGTCAAACGACAGTTCTTCCCTGGACGAATATCGACACGATCGAGATACAGTTCAACGAGCCGGTCGCTCTCACCGCCAATGCCCTGCAGCTTGTGGGCGGCGCGGGCGGTACGACGCCGACCGTGACCGGCGTGACGGCTTTAGGAAATAATACCTACTCCTTGTCGCTCTCAGCGCCGCTGACGAACAACAGTTACTTGATCGCGATCGACGCCGCCGCGGTGACCGACGCGCACGGCGCCCAGCTCGACGGCGCCTGGACCACAGGAACGAGCACATTCACCACCGGTTCGGGAACCGGCGCCGCAGGAAGCAATTTCGAGTTCTTTTTCAATATTCTTCCCGGCGCCGTGACTCGGTCCAATAGCGTTTCGCTCACCGACGTTAACACGATCAGATCGCTGAACAACACCCGAGCGAGCAGCCCGAACTACAGTGCTTATGCCGACATCTTCGGCTCCGGGGCGATCAATCTCGCGGAGATCAACGCCGACGCCGGCGACAATAATCAGCGATTGAACGCGATGGCGCCGATCGAGCCCGCCCTCGCGCCGCCGCAATCGACTCCGATTTCTGGCTCATCGCTTAGCGCGGGCGCCCCAGCGTCGACGACCACTTCGTCCGCCGGCGCCTCGCCGCCATCTGCCGCGAGCGGCGGCGCGTTCTCGGCGGTTGTGATTCTCGCCGCCGATGGCTCCGAGGCGATGTACCTAGCGACATCGGGCGGAGAATCGGGCGGCGGGGCGTCGGCGATCGCAATATCGCCCCCAAGCGCGTCGGCTAGCACGACCGCGTCGCCGACCAATATGCCCGCCTCCGATGGACCAAGCATCGCCGGGACAAATCTCGGCCCGAGTTCGAACATCGCCACGGCGATTGGCGCCCCATCGCGGCCGGCGCCGGACTTCTTGAACTCCGAACATCAGACCAACGCATTCGACGCGCTGAATAGCGTGCCCGCCACCGTGTCCGCCACCGCATCACCGCCGAGCGCGATCCTGACGGCGATTCCCACGGATCGGATATTCGCTTCAATCGGCGCCGCGCATTCAACCGATACGCGGTTCGACTCGGCGGCCGGCAGTTTGCGATTACTGGGCGGTATTGCGCGCATGCCGCAATCGACGAGGCGCTCACGAACTTTGGTTTTGACTCGATCAACATCGCGGTCGCCGATCGCTCCGCCGCGAATTTTCGCTCGGAGACGACTATGGCGCGAAGGCAACCCAAACTATAATAGCGACGCTGATTTCCTTTGATTTCGTTCGTTCAGATCCCCCAGGCCAGCGAACCATGCCCCACGCATTCGCGAATACAGCCGCGCTTCCTTACCGCGCTTTTGCGCTGGCGGCATTCGTGGGACTATGTCTGGCTTCGAGCGCGATTGCCAACACGATCACGTTTTCGGCGCCTACCATCACCTTGAGCCAGTCCAGTTCCCCGCAGATCGGCTACTTCGATGTGCTGGTCACGGAAAACGTCACCACGTCGGCCGACACCCTGACCGGCTTCGGCGTGGATGTGACCCTCAACAGCGCCCAATCCGGCATTCAGATTATCGGCGCCGATTATTCCACGAATCTTTCGAGCCCATTTGCCTCGTATCCGTATACTTCGAGCCAGTCGAGTAACATTCAAACCGGCGCCCCGGCCGGGTTGTCCTTGCCTTACGAAGCCTTTAGTCAAGACGAAATCAGTCCGGTCGCCGCGGGGCCGACATTGTCGTCCGCCCCGCTGGGATTGCTTCGCATCGAGTACCAGGTCGCCGCGAATTATATAACCACATCGCCCGATCCGATCACGATCCTCTCCGCCGCGACCGCGAACACTGGTATCGGGCAATTTCCGGCATTTGTCGAACTGAACGGTTCCTATTCGCCGCAAACACCGGTGACATCGCTCATCAATGGCTCGATCGCCGTGCTTGTTCCCGAGCCGAGCGCTTTGTCTCTTGCCGCGATATCGGGAATCGCGGTGTTTGGCGCCCTCGCGCTTGCCCGGCGGCGCGTTTGAGTTTGGCGCCGTCAAGCGGCCATGTTTAGGGGCGCTCGCGCCGTGCTATCATGATCGCATGAGCACTCCCGTCCAAGAGCGACGTCTCGTCTGGTTCAGCCGGCTCGCGCGCTGGACCGCCGGGGTTGCAACAGCGGCGGGCGTCGGCGTGCTGGTTGGCTGGCTGCTCGACGTCGAACTGCTGCGCGGCGTCGTTCACGGCCTTGTGGCGATGAATCCGCTCACCGCGCTGTCGGTCATCGCGGCGGGCGTCGCGCTTGCTTGGCGGCCTTCGGCGCCGGTGACGCGGGGCAAGCATCTCGCGGCGAGCGGCTGCGCGATTTTCGTTGTCGCCGTCGGGATCACCACGCTCGGCGGCTTCGCGCTGGGCCGCAATCCGGGCCTCGATCAACTGCTCTTTCGCGCGAAGCTCGGCGAAAATCGCGTCGCGCTTAACACCGGCTTTTCGCTGCTGTTTCTGGGCGCCGGACTGCTCACTTGGGATCGCGAGAGTCGCCTCGCGCACTGCGCGGGCCACGGTTTCGCTTCGGTCGCGGCGGCCGTGGCGCTGCTCGCGCTCCTGGGCTACTCGTATCACGCAATGCCTTTCTATCGCGCGAGCAACACGATCCCCATGGCGCTCAACACGGCGATCGTGCTGTTTGTGCTGCCGGCCGGAATGTTTTGCGCGGCCCGAGGTTGGGCTCATGCGCTATCTTGCTGGCGACGGCGCGGGCAGCGTCACGGTGCGGCGATTGCTTCCGGCGGCGATCCTCACTCCGGTGGCGATCGGCTGGCTTGATCTGATGTTCGAGCGCGGCGGACTTGTCGATCGGCCGTTTGGCATGGCAATGTTCGCCCTGGCCAATGTGCTCGTCTTCGCCGGGCTCATCTTGTGGAACGCCGGGCGCTCGATCGCATGGAACTGCGAAATCGCGCCGCCGAACAAGCGCTGCGCGCGAGCGAGGAACGTTCGGGCGCCATTATCAACACCGCCTACGACGCCTTCGTGGGCATGAACTCCGAGGGCGAGATCGTCGAATGGAACCGGCAAGCCGAGCTCACTTTCGGCTGGTCGCGGGATCAAGCCTTGGGCCGGCCGCTGGCCGATCTCTTGATCCCGCCCGCGATGCGCGCCGCGCATCGGGAAGGACTCAAGCGATTTCTCGAAACCGGCGAAGGCCCGGTGCTGAGAAATCGCATTGAAGTGACGGCCCTGGCGCGCGACGGGCGCGAGTTCGACGCCGAGCTCACGATCTCGCCCATTCGACTCGGCGCTTCGTGGCTGTTTGGCGCGTTTCTCCGCGATATCACGGCCCGCAAACTAGCCGCGGCCGAGCTGCATCAGGCCAGGCTCGCGGCCGAAGCCGCCAATCGCGCGAAGAGCGAATTTCTGGCCAACATGAGCCACGAAATTCGCACTCCCATGAACGGCGTGATCGGCATGACCGAGCTCGCGCTCGACACCGATCTCACGCCCGAGCAGCGAGAATATCTGAGCATGGTCAAGCTCTCGGCCGAAGCGCTGCTCGCCCTCTTAAACGATATTCTCGACTTCTCGAAGATCGAAGCCGGCAAGCTTGAGCTCGACCCCACGCCGTTCGACCTGGGCGACCATCTCGACGACACGATGCGCTCGCTCGCCCTCCGCGCGCATGCCAAGGGGCTCGACCTCGCCGCGGACATGATGGCCGATGTGCCCACGACTGTGGTGGGCGACGCCGGGCGATTGCGGCAGATACTTCTGAATCTGGTGGGCAACGCGATCAAATTCACGGAGCGGGGCGAGGTCGTGGTGCATGTGAGCGTCGAATCGCGCGCCGAGCTCGAAGCCTGGATTCATTTCGCCGTGAGCGACAGCGGCATCGGCATCGCCAGTGAGAAACTACCGCAGCTCTTCCAGCCCTTTACCCAGGCGGATAGCTCGACGACTCGCAAACACGGCGGCACCGGCCTGGGCCTTGCGATCGCGCGTCAACTCACCTCGCTCATGGGCGGCGGCATTTGGGTCGAGAGCGTCGTCGGCCAGGGGAGCACTTTTCATTTCACCGCGCGGCTTGGTCTCCAGAGTGGCGCGGAGCGCCGGCGCCCGGCCGCGGGGGTCGAGCTCAGCGGTCTGCCGGTGCTCGTGGTCGACGACAATGGGACCAATCGCCGCATTCTCTGCGAATTGCTCCAGCGCTGGGGCCTCGCGCCCACGGCTGTCGAGGGAGGCGCGGCCGCGCTCGGCGCGATGCGCGCCGCCGCCGAAAACGACCAACCCTATCGGCTCGCGTTCGTCGATTGCATGATGCCCGACATGGACGGTTTTTCGCTCGCCCAGCGGATTCGCGATGATCCCGCGCTGCGCAAGACGACGCTCATGATGATTTCGTCGGCGGTGCAAGCCGAGTATCGGGCTCAAAGCCGGGCGGCCGGCTTTGCCGCCTATCTCACCAAACCGCTCAAGCAATCGGAGCTGTTCGACACGATTCTCGGCAACCTCCGCGGCGCCGCTCCCGCCGAATCGCTCGCGGTCGTGCATGCCACGGAGCTGCGAGCCAGCCGCCCGCGCCGTATTTTGCTCGCCGAGGATAGTCTCGTGAATCAGCGACTCGCGATGGGGTTGCTCAAGAGCTGGGGGCACTCGGTCACCGTCGCCTCGAACGGGCGTGAAGCGATCGATGCCATCGAAGCCGCCGCGGCAAGCCACGATGGCGAGTTCGATCTCGTGCTCATGGATGTGCAGATGCCGGAGCTCGACGGCATCGAAGCCACGGCCCTCGTTCGCCAGCGCGAGCAAGCCACGGGCGGGCATTTGCCGATCGTGGCCATGACGGCCCATGCCATGAAAGGCGACCGAGAAAGCTGCCTCGAAGCCGGCATGGACGCCTATCTCTCGAAGCCGATCCGCGCTCGGGAGCTGTTCGACACGGTCGAGCGGCACTTCGCCGAACCGACATTGCATGGCGAACATGCCCACGAATCTCCAGCGCGCGAGGAGACGGCCCCGAGGGCGAGCCACTCGGCGGCGACTCCGCCCGACGATGGCCCGGTGGGTCCGCGAGATTCGGCCCCGCGAGATTCGGATGTGTTCGACCTCGACGCGGCAATTCGCAACGCCGGGGGCGATACACATACGCTGGCCGAACTGGCGCGGCTTTTTATCGAAGACGCCGCGAGAATTCTGCCGGCTCTAGACGAAGCGCTTCGCCAAGGCGATGGCGCCAGCGTGCGGCGCGAGGCGCAGCACGTTGCGCGGCGGAGCCCTGGTATTCGACGCAGCGCCGCTCGTGGCCGCCGCCTCGCGGCTCGAGGCGATCGGTCAATCGGGCGATCTTTCCCAAGCCCCGGCGCCGCTGGCCGCGGTGCGAAGAGAAGCCGAACGGCTCATCGCGGCCATTCGCCCGCTCGGCGAAAAAAAGGCGTGAAAATCGCGGGCGGCATCGATTCACTCGGCCGGCTTGCGCGTCGGCCGGAGCGCCGCCAAGCATCTTTTCGGCCGCGGCGACCGCTCGGGGATCGCGGGCACGCAATTTGGCGAGCGCTTCGGCCGCCTGCGGCCGCGGGCACAACAGCAAGAAGCCGGCCACCGCCCTAAGCAAGGGAGCGACGGGCCGGTAATCAACGTCCGTGCTCGGCCCGGGCATGAATCGGACAATCATGTCGAGTGAATCCCAATCTTTCCAGCGCGCCAGATCGATGATCGCCATTTCAGCCAGCGCCGGGCGTTGCGCCGCCACGCGCGCTGCTGCGCATAGAGCCGCTGGCGGTATCTCCCTGCCATGCTCATGATAAAACCGGATCGCGGCGAGCGCTTGCCGGGCATCGATCACCGGCGCGTCGGGCGCGGCGAAATAACGCGAGACGATTTCGTCGAGCCCCTTCTGGCCGGCAAGTAGCAAATAGCCGCCGAGGATGCCATCGAAGCCCGGCCGAAAGTCGGCGCCGGGAGCGTTTTCGTGGCCATCGTTGAAAATCAACTTTCGGAGCAGTTCGCGATTCTTCTCGCGCTCGCCCGGCTCGCTCGTCATGCCGAGGGCGAGCGCATAAAAGCCTCGCCGCGCGGCCGGAGTCGCGGGGTCGGCCAAGTATTCCCGCAGCCGCTCCATCGGCAGCGCATCGCGAGCGGCGAACACGTCATCGAAACCGGCCCGGGCAAATTCGCGAAAGGCGTCTTCGGCCACGAGGGCATCGGCATGTTCCAAATAGCGGGCGAAGTATCGCAGCCGCTCGGCCGAGGGCTTTCGCAAGTCGGGCGCGCGAAGCACATAACCGATCGCGAATTCGCTGGCCGGCGTAAAGCTCCAGGCGATCGTCTCGCCGCCGCCGATAGCGTCATCGGCGGCGCCAAGCGCGAGCGTGAGCCCGGCGGGCGCCGAAGCGGCGGGGCTCGGCAATGGCGGCAGCGCGGCCGGCTCCGAATCCTTCCCTTGTCCATCGCCGCGCGGACCGCGCACTACCTGCACCACCCGCCAGTGGGCGCCCTCCCGCGCGGCCTCGTCGCGCTCGACAATGGCCAGATACTTCGCCGCCTCGCGCCGCTCGGAAAATGTCTCGCCCACGGGAGCACAAAACGGGCAGGCCGCGGCCGAGCCGATCGCCAGGAACGCGCCTATCGCAAGTCCCCAAGCTCGGGCGCCAAGCGATCGGCTCCGGGCAAACATATTACTTCACTCCGCTGCAATCGAGATGGTAGATCGCCAGGGTTTCGCCATCGGGCCCGTTTTCCTCATGCACCGTGAAGCGGCCGCTGGTGGTGACGGGGCGCACCGTGTAGTCGGCCGTGGCGTCGCCGGTCATATCGACCAAGATTCGATCGTGCAGCACCGAGCCAGGGCCGAAGCAGCATTCCATGTTGTCGCGCATTAGCACGAATTGCTTGAGGCCGGTTTGCTGGAAGGTGGGAAAAATATAGCCGCGAATGCGCACCTGCTTGCCATCGAGCTTCTTGACCGCGGGCGTCAGCAGGGCGGGATTCCAAGGATCGTCTTTCTTCAATTCGAGCTTGATGTCATTGAACGTGATATCCTTGGCCGCGCCGTCGGCGGCCCGGCTCGGCGGCGGGCCCATGCCCAGCGTGACAAGAAGCGACAAGAGCCCAACGCCGACGGTCGATCGCCGCTTCATCGCACGAACTCCGCGTCGAGGTGATAGATCACGCCGCCCGAGAGCTCCTTGGCTTCCGATGGGCGGACATAAAATTGCCCGGCGACGGCGAACAGTTTTTGCGAATAGTCGATCGCCAAACCATTCGTGAGCCGCACCGCGATGCGATCCGTAAGCTTGGGATTGCCGCCGAAGCAGCAGGTTCCCTTATCGCGGCAGAGAATAAACTCGCGAATGTTGCCCATTTCCTTGCCGGGAAACACATAGCCTTCGATATAGAGCTTTTTGCCATTGAGCGACTGAACCTCGGGCGGAAATAGCTGGCTGGGGCGATCCGGATCGGGCTGGAGCTGTTCGTAGGAAATCTCAGTGGCCCAGGAGGGCACTTTGGTCAGTTGATAATAGGTCAGGTATCCGGCCGAAATGGCGCCGAAAACAAGCGATAGCCCGATGCCGGTTCGCGCGAGCCCGGCGCCGGTCAGTTCGTCGGGCCGAGCGCGCACTTTGCGGAGCGCCACGATTCCAAACACGAGACCGAGCGCCGGCGCAAGCAAAAACGTCCAGTCAAACCCGGAAAACATCGAGAGCGCGCCAAACACGACACTCGCCACCGAGAGCGCCGAAAGCGATTTGTATTGACGGTAATATTCCGCGTCGCGCTCATCGGGAGGAAAGTCGCCGCCGGGGGCGCTTTGGGAGCGGATCTCGTCGGGTCGGGTTGCGTCGGCCGTTTCGGGCCGGATCGTGTCGATGCTCATTGCCTTTCGTGCTCCAGGGAAAATCGGGTCGCCGAGGAGGTTGCGATTCGTTCGATCAACCGCCGCTCAGCAACCACCGCATTGAGCCAAACAGCGCGAGGCTCGCGAAGGCCAGCGCGCCGCGAATTTCCCAAACGCAATAGTCGCAACCCGGCTCTTCGGCAATCGCCGCCGGCGCGAGCGGAGTGACCCCCATGGCCGCCACGCTGCTGGCGAGCGCCACCCTATCCCCGGATCGATGCTGACTTGAGGCGGCCGCGGCGCCGCTTGTTGAAACCGTCGTCGAAGCAACCGTTTGGCGCGAGGCCGGGGGACCGCGGAGGATTGCCCGCTCTTGGGCGCCGAGGTCTTCGAGTCGCCCGCCGGCGCTTTCGCATCGGCTGCCGGAGTCTTGCGCGAGGGCTTATCGCCCGCGGGCGCTTTGGTCGCTCCCGGGCCCGGCGCCGACAACATAAACGACTTGGCCTGCCGAAACGCTTGCGGATCGAGCTTCGCGCACTCCTCGAGATGTCGCCTTGGCCGCCGGCAGCGGACAGGCCTGGAAATATTTAATCACGGGCACCCGAATCCAGGAACTGTTTGGATCGGCATTCACGAACATTTCGTACAGCCGATCGACCACCGACCAATCTTGCCACCGCGCCAAGTCGGGAATGACGGTGTCGGCCAGTTGGGGCCGGTCGAGCATGATTCGTAGCGCGGTGAGCAGCCGATCCTTGGGGATCACGCTTTCCTCTTGCCCTAGAATGCGCACCGCCATGATCGCGGCGAGCGTGTCGGTGTAGTCGGCGTCGGGATTCTTGAGAAACCGATCCTCGACGAGTGTCATGCCCTCGGGACCCTTGAGCGTGAGATAGGCGCCCACGATCGCATCGAGCCCCATGCGCTTCTGCCGCTCCGGCGAGTTGATCAGCCCCTCGAGCATCGTCACATCGTCGGAATCGCCGCAGGCGCCGAGCATCGTCAGATAGAGCCGTCGACGGCTCGGGGTCACGTCGCCACTCGCGATCCACTCGCGAAGTTTGTCGCGATGCATCCGGCTCTTGAGCTGTTTGACATCGCCATAAGGCGCCCGGGCAAATTCATCGAACGCGTCACGGGCCAGGGTTTCGTTCTTGTCTTCGAGATAATCCTGAAAGAAGGCCAGCCGCTCGGGCCCGTCGTCCGGCAGTTTCATCGTGGCTTTCAGGTATTCGCAGCCGCGCTCGTCCATTTGGTTCGGGGTGGCCCAACTCAGGTCGGCCGGATCGGTGGCGGTGACGAGAAAGGTGGCGCCGGCCAGATAATCGCCAAAGCAAATCACCTCGAGTTGCTTGCGGCCGGCGAGCGCTTTTTCGCCCTTGAGCGTGTCGAGAATCGCAAACTTGCACTTGGGCGCGGGCTCCCCGAGGGCCGAGCCCGAGGGCTTGCGCGGCGCTTTCGACCAGCCTCGCGATCACGGCCACGTCGGCGCCGGCGATTTCTTGGGAGAACGTTTGCTGCACTTGTCCGCAAAAGGGACAGGCCGCCGTAAATCGCTGGGCCGAGAGAGCAGCGCCGACCACGAGCGCCAGCAGACATGCGAATCGCGTGACACGCAACCTCATCGAAAGCCTCCGCCACTGGGACGATGAACGCACGAATTCCAAGGCGACCGAACCGCGCGATGAATCCACTCGGGCTCGACTAATCCACTCAGGTTCAGGGCGACGCGCTCAGGGCCCGGCTCACATCGGTGCGATAGGCCACGAGCGCGGGCAAATATCCCGCCGCGGTCGCGAGCACGATCAACCCTGGTATTATAACCAATTCCTGGGCCGCGAAGCGGAAAACCGTGATTTGAACACCGGTTTCGCTGGAGAGCCAGGGTCCGAGCCCTCCCACGAGCAGGTGCCCTAGCACCCATCCGACAAGTCCGCCGCCGAGCGACAGCAAAATCGATTCGAAGAGCACAATCAACATCACCGTGCCGCGGCCCGCGCCCAGGGCTCGCATCACCGCGATCTCGCGCCGGCGCTCGCTCATCGAATTGTAAATACTGACCAAAATGCCGATCGACGACACGACCACGATCAGCACCGTGAGCACCAGCAGCAGCATTTCGATCGGGCCGACGAACACATCGAACAGCTTCGTGATCTCGCCGATCGGCGAGACAATCTGCCCAATGGCCCCTTTATTGATCGACTTTTCGATGCTCATCACCGTCAGGTCGCGCGGGGCGGCCGTGAGCAGCAAAATCGCCGTGACTTCCCGCTGCGACTCGGGCAGCGGCTGGTGAGAATGTGCCGCCGTGCGCATGGTCGTGATGATGCTCATGTTCGTCGTGGCCATGCTCGTCGTGCTCGGCATGTTCGTGCTCATGTTCCTCGGGCATGCCCTGGGAGTGTTCATGTTCATCGTGCTCGGAGTGTTTTTCGTTCGCGGCTTCATGCGCGTGTTCCTTTTCATGCGCCGCTTCGTGCTCATGCTCCTCGTGCGTCGCCGCGGGTTTTGCGTGGTCGCCGGCCATGGCCAGCAGCGGCTTATCGGGCAGGGCATGGTTATCCAGCAGGTAAAAGCCTTCGATATTGATAAACAGCGCTCGATCGATCGGCGTGTCGGTTTCGTCGAGCACGCCGACCACTTTGAAGGCTTCGTCGTGTTTATGGTTGTCGGCGCCGTGCGAGGGTTGAAACTCGCTGCCCACGGTGAGCCCGGTCTCGCGAGCCACGCGCGAGCCGATCACGCCCTCGAAGAATCCGTCGGCCGTGAAATTGCGGCCCGCGGCAAAGGTGTATTTCTTGCCGTCGGCGTAGTCGAGTTTGTCGAACATGTCGGGCGTGGTTCCGACAATGCGAAAGTCGCGATACACATCGCCCAGGCATACTGGAACCGCCAGATCGGTGTAGCGTTTGTATTTACCCTGGGTGAATTCCTTGTAGTAGGAATAGGGCAGGTTTTCGACCGGCGAGCTGAGGTAATAGACCGTATTGAGCACGAGCTGCACTTTGCTGCCCTTGGCGCCCACGATGCGGTTGTAGCCGAAACTCTTGGCGCGCAAGAACGAGGCGTTCATCACGCCCTGCAGCACGAGCACCGACACCACCAGCGTCACGGCGAGCGCCATCGAGAGCCCCGTGAGCACGGAGGCGAGAGACCGCTGCCGCATGCTACGCCACGCGATTTTCCAAAGGCTCATGCCACGCTCACTGCTTGGTTGAATCGATCGAGATGTTCGACCCGCTCGAACTGGCCGGCTACTTCCGGCGCGTGCGTGACCAGGAGCAGCGAGATGTTTTCCTCGCGGCAGGTCTCGCGCACCAGATCGACGATCGACTGCTGGTGGCTGGCGTCGAGATTGGCCGTGGGCTCGTCGGCGAGCAGCAACTTGGGCCGATTGGCCAGGGCCCGCGCCACGGCCACGCGTTGCTGTTCGCCCACCGAAAGCATCGCCGGCTTATGCGAAAGACGTTGCGTGAGGCCGACGCGTTCGAGCAGCTGTCGGGCTCGCCCCATGTCGGCCTTCCCGCCGCCAAACGACATCGCCAAGACCACATTTTCCAGGGCCGAAAAGCCCGCCAGCAAGTTGAAGGTCTGAAACACATAGCCGATATTGTCGGCCCGAAACCGATCGCAGCCCGATTCGGGCAGCCGGGTGATATCGACCCCGCGAATTTCGACCTGGCCGTAGTCGGGCCGGGCGATTCCGGCGATTACATGCAGCAGCGTGGTTTTGCCCGAGCCGCTACGGCCCATCAACACCACTTGTTCGCCCGGGGCGACATGAAACTGCTTGATGTCGAGAATCGGCAGGCGCGACCCATCGGGCTCGCGGAAGGCTTTTTGAAGATCGGCAAGGCGGAGCATGATTGTGGTTGTTTCCTCCTAGGCGCCTATCCGAGAACTTCCGCGAGCCCTTGCCCTACCCTCTCCCCGGCGGGGAGAAGGGGGGAGGAGCCGTGAGCTGTCGGATAGGCTCTAAACCGGAATCGCCATCCCGCGCGGATTGTTTTTTCGTTTACAGTGTCCGCTTTTCCGGCTTTCAGTTTCCAGGCATTTTGCTGGCCGCGATGCTAGATAATCCTAATGAATTGTAGTTTGACGACAAGCTTGATCCGGCGATGACATGGCGCCAGCCGCTGGCGAAGCGCGAAAAAGGCGCCGCTGGCAATACGCGGGCCGAACGGGCTTGGTTCGTCGAGGTAGTCTTGGAAATTTTTGGAATCGACCCGGCGTTCGCTTGCCGAGGAATCCGCCGCGCTGCCCATTCCGGCTCTCCGGCTCCCCCCGGGCGGCCGCTAGCGGCGCTTTAGGGCGCGGTCCATGTCGCGTTTCATGGCTTTGCTTTTCAGCACTTCGCGTTTGTCGTGCAGCTTGCGGCCTTTGCAGATTCCCATCAGCACCTTGGCCCGCCCCTCGGTGAAATACATTTTCAGCGCCACCAGTGTCAGGCCTTTTTCATAGGCCCGGGAGGCGAAGCGCTTGATCTCGCGGTGGTGCATTAGCAGCTTGCGCGGCCGCTTGGGCACATGGTTGAGCTTGTTGGCCTCGACATATTCGGGAATGTCGCAGCCGACGAGCCAGACTTCGCCTTCCTTCATGCGGCCATAGGCGTCGTCGAGCGTGAGATGCCCGCGGCGCAGGCTTTTGACCTCGCTGCCCACGAGCACGATGCCGCATTCGAGCGTGTCGAGCACTTCGTATTCATGGCGCGCGCGGCGATTCTCCGCGATCAACTGCTCGTTGTCTCGCTGGCGTTCGGGCGTCGCTTTTTTCTTCGCTGGCTTGGCCGTGGCGGACTTCCTGATTTGCAAGAGAACCGGAGCGCGAATGATGAATCGTGGCACGCGTCGCCCGACGCGCTCGCGTGGCGTCATCGACCGTATTCGAGCGGATTATTCTACACATCCGCGAGTGTCTGGCTATCGCGGTATCCCGCTTGTTCTGAAAAAACGGCCGAATCGGCCGCTCCGCGCGGGGCGGCTGCGAAATCGCGCGCCGTTCGCTATGATAACGATATCGGCCGCGGGGCGTTGCCCCCGCCGCCCGTGAAAGCTTCCTTGCGACCCAAAAGGACGACGACGTGCCGTTTGAACTGCCCGTGATTTCCCCGTCCAGCCGCGCCACGCATGGCCCCGGCTCGGCGAGCCCCGCGAAGCCAACGACGGCATCGGCCGAAGACACCGTGCGGCTGCCGCGCTGGCTGAAGCGCCAAATGCCCCTGGGCGGCGGCCTTCAGTTTACGTCCCACTTGATCGAGGAGCTGGGCCTGGAGACCGTGTGCGAAAGCGCGAAGTGCCCCAATCGCATGGAGTGCTGGTCGCAAAAAACAGCCACGCTCATGATCATGGGCAATGTCTGCACCCGGCCTTGCGGCTTTTGTTCGGTGCCCAAGGGCAAAACCACGGCGATCGAGCTCGACGAGCCCGAGCGCGTGGCCGAGGCGGCGCACCGCTTGGGGCTCAAGTATGTCGTCATCACGAGCGTCACTCGCGACGACCTGGCCGACGGCGGCGCCGAGCATTTTTATCGCACCGTGCTCGCGGTGCGCCAGCGCACCGGCGCGGCGGTCGAAGTGCTCACTCCCGATTTCATCGGCAAGCCGGGCGCCATCGAGCGCGTCGCCGCCGCGGCGCCCGAGGTGTTTAATCACAACACCGAAACCGTGCCCCGGCTGTACCGACAGGTGCGCGGGCGGAAGAGCGTGTATCGCTGGACGCTCGAATTGCTCGGTCGCGTCAAGCAACTCGATCCGCGCATTCGCACCAAGAGCGGTCTGATGCTGGGCCTGGGCGAGACGCGCGAGGAAGTGCTCGACACTCTGGCCGATCTGCGCGACGTGGGCTGCGATTTTCTCACTCTGGGCCAATATCTGCGGCCCACGCCCGAGCATTTGCCAGTGGTGCGATATCTGCCGCCCGAGGAGTTCGACGCTCTGGGCGCGGCCGCGCGGCAAATGGGGTTTGCCCAAGTGGCGAGCGGGCCCTTCGTGCGCTCGAGCTACCACGCGCGACATGGCCGAGGGGCCGGGCATCAGCGCGGAAAACGCATCTTGAAGTCGCGAGGCCAACGCGATTCGGCTTCGAGCGAAGCGCGACCCCGCGGTTCATCGGGCGAGAGTAACATGTCGACCAGGCCTTGCGCATCGGCGGCGCCATTCGATAGACGCGTCTGCCAAACGGTTCGGGCCAGCCCCACGCCATCGAACATTTCCCGCGGAAACGACGCCAACACGCTCTGACCAATACGCGCATTGAGATCGGTGTTCGACGTGCGGGGCACAAGATCGCGAAAGGCGCTATGCAGCGAAGCGAGCGTGAGGTTCCAGATCAGATTGCCACCTGGGGCCCCGCCACGACCGCCACGCACGCCGCGGGCAAAATCCTCGGCGCGCTCGGGATCGAATGTGAAGTCGCGCACATCGCAAAGCGGATCGAGGCGCCCGAGCAACATGTCGGTCCAGCGCTCGACACGATGCCGCAGCCGGTTGAGTCGCACCGCTTCTTCCGTGGGAATGCCGCGACCGGCCACGAGTAGGGCGAGCGTGCGATGACGAGACTCGAGATGCCCGAGCAACACGCTGCGCACGATCGGCTCGGCGTCGCGAGCCCCGCGCTGGCGATCGTAGCCACTCAGGACGGCGGTCCACACTCTCGTGAGCAGTTCGCTGAGAATGATTTCCTCCAGCACCGGGCAAAGCGAGGACCAATTGGAGGCGCCGGCCGGATCGGCGGGGTCGGCTGAATTTTGGAATTCGCGCAGCGATCGCGACCAGCGATCTTGGCGGCATTTCGAACTGGTCCAATATTGTTCGAGCGCCGTGACCGAGATTTGGCCGCCGGAGAGCAAGAGCACCGGCGAATGCGTGGCGGCCATGCCGGCCAGTTCCACGAGATCACGACCGTTCATAGCGTGACTTCCCCGAGAATTTGATTTGCCGTTGGCGGCGGAAGAGCCGGAAGAGGAAACGGCTCTTCCGCCACGAGGCCAACGACAGCGAGGCTCGAAGGAGAATGCATCTCCGGCGCCAGACCGGCCCGAGAGCGAGAAAAGAAAGCCTGTCGCGGGCCTGGCAGAGTCGATCGAAAGACTAGCGCCGCTTGACTTTGTGCGAGCTGAAATCGAGAGCCGTCGCGGCGAGCCTGGAATGCGCCGCGACCGGCGCCGCGTGGTGTTTTCGCGACATGGGCCGGCGAACCGCGAGGCGCCATCGCGACATCGCGGAGCCCCGGAATCGCGATAGCGCTCCGCTATCCGCGCAAGTGGTCGGCGAAAGTCTCGATTTCCAGCGATGCGAGGCGGTCGATGAGCTCTCTCGGGTCGCGAGGACGGCGCAGAGGGTCGCTGGCCATCATTTGCCCGATCAGGCGCGCGAGCCGCGAGGGCGCCGTGGGAACATAGCTTCTCAAACTCGCCGGCGTGAGCACTCGGGCGTGCGCGCAAGTTTCTGCCGGCCAAATTCGTCTTGCGAGGCTTGGCCCACGAGGGTTTCCATCAGCACCGCGCCCAGGCTGTAAATGTCGACCCGAATGTCGACCCGGGCCGTGGCGCTGAACATTTCCGGCGCCATGTAGCGAGTTGGCCCGAGCACCGGGCGTTCGCCCAGGCGGGCAGGTTCACCCGACTTTTGCGCGGCGCCGAGATCGAGCAGAGTCAGATGCGATTCGGGCGAGATGAACAGGCTCGAGGGCTTGATATCGGCGTGCATCCAGCCGGCGTCGTCGAGCGCGGCGAGCGCTTCGGCCGCTTGCCGGGCAATCCAGAGGGCGAGCGGCAGCGGTGGCGCTTGGCCGGCCGCCAGCAACGAGGCAAGGGAGCGGCCGCGGAGGAGCGGTTGCACCAGAAACGCCGGCGAGTCGACCGTCCGCGCGGCGAGGGTTGGGGCCAAATGCGGATGACTCACATGCTCGCCGATCCAAGCTTCGCGGCGCAAGACAGCCATTGCACGCGTGTCGCCCATCCACGGGTCGCGGAGCAATTTGAGCGCGTAGGGCGCCGGCTGGCCAGCAATTCCGTCGGGCGCCTGGGCGGCGTAGACCCGAGTCAGCGCGCCCTCGCCCAACAGGCGTTCGCAGCGCCAGCCGCATAGCTCTTGTCGCGGCTGACAGCGGGCCGGGCGAGCGGAAATTGCGCGGAGCACGCGTTCGGAGTCGAGGGCTTGCGACATGGCAAAAACCTGATGCGGAGGGATTCGAAGGGGAAGGCGAAAGGCGGGGCATATCGAACCGTGACGGTCGTCGAACGGGTTCGCGGCGCCCAAAAACCACCGGGCGCCGATCGCGCGGCCGCGAGCGATTCTTTCACGAAAATCGGTCGCCATGCCCGCGAGGGATAAATCTATTGCGCGCGAACGTAGTCTCGCCTCCGAATGGCGCGGGCTCGGTTCGCATTCCGCGGGTTGGGTGACCGATTCACGGGCCGCACAAAATTCCCAGACGTTAAAGCTCCCGGGAGTCTTTGCATGCGAACACGACGTTTCTATAACGATCGTCGATTTTAGCGACTTGCGAGCCGGCGGGGGTGAATTTAGAATCCTAGATTCGTTAGAGCCTCGAACCATCGCCACGGCAATCGCTGGCAAAGCCGGCAGCGCCGCTGCCGACTGCCCGCGCGAACCGGCGCCGCCGGCGAGGCGATCCCTCCCCTCGAAGGACGCATTGATGAAGAACCGCATGAAATTGTTTAAGTTTTGCCTCTCGATCGCGATTGTCACGGCCCCGATCTTGGGTTGTGGCGAGCCGCCTCCGGTTCCGCAGAAAGACGCGAAGGACCTGAAGGATGCGGGCAAAAAGAAGGTGAAGCCCGGCCCGGCGTCGGCCAACGCCACCAACAAGTAACCGAGACCGTGAAAAGATTGTGGCGTTGTCTTGTTTCAGAGAGCGTGGCTCGAGCAATTCTCTCTGAGCGATCAACGCGAACTACGCCTTTTCGCCCGTTCTCCCAAGCATCGAGGGCGCGGCGGCGCTGCCGCGCCTCGGTGCGCGGCACCGCCGCTGCTAATCGCGGGTGTTTGGCGCCCGCATTTCGTTGCCATTCTTTCGATTCTCGACGATCCCATTGAAACAGGCGGCCCCCATGTTTGCTTCGCTCGCGGCGAATGTCCGATGGTCTGGTATTTGTGTCACGCTGGCGGCCCTGGCAACGTTGGGCTGCGACAGCAGTCAGTCGGGCCGAACCGACAAGAGCGAGCGCCGGCTCGTGATTCTCATCAATGGCGACTCGCCCTATTGGGGCGCGGCCCGCTTCGGCATGGAAAAAGCCGCCGAAGATTTCAAGCTTGCCGACGCCAAGCTAAGCGTGGTCATGGAAAGCAACGACGCCACCACGGCCGGGCAAATCGATAAGCTTCGCCAATTCGCCAGCCAGTCGGATATCGCGGCCGTGGCGGTGTCGGCCGTCGACGCGACCAACGCCGCGATCGCCGATGAGATGCGCACCCTGCGGCAAAAGGGCGTGCATGTGATCGCGCTCGACAATGACATCAATCGTCAAATGTATCGCGATGCCCGCGAGTTCTATATCGGCACCGACAATCTCGCCGCCGGCCATGAATTGGGGCTCGCCGCCAAGGCGCTACTGCCCGAGGGCGGCGAGTTCGCCGATTTCGTCGGCCGCACCGGCGCCCAAAACGCGATGGATCGCATGAACGGCTTTCAAGAAACCGCCGGCGACACATTCAAGGAGCTCGACCGCATGGGCGACGAATTCGATCGCTCGAAGGCCCAGGAAAATGTGCGGCACACGCTCCGCAACTTTCCAAACGTCAAATTGCTCAACGGCATCTATTCGTACAACGGCCCGGCGATCGTCGACGTGGTCCGCGAGCTCGGCAAACGCGACCAAATCAAGATTCTCACGTTCGACGCCGAAAAGTCGGCAATCGAGCAAATGGGCAACGGCATGATCGACGCGATGGTCGTGCAAGACCCTTACAACATGGGCTACCTTGGCGTGCGGCTGATGAAGGCGCTGGTCGAAAAAGACGACGCGACGGTCAAAGACATGTTCCCCAAGGCCGGCGAGCCCGATGGCGATCTGTATGACACGGGAATCAAGGTCGTCGTGCCCGAGTCCAGCCCGCTCCAGGCGGACATGTTTGGCAAGAAAACGCAGTTCCTGCATTTGCCGGAATTCAAGGAATGGCTCGCGAAGTACAAGCTCGACGCCTCCTGAAACGAGCGGCATGGTGTTTGAAACGTTGCGCCGCGATCTTCTTGCGCGGCGAAAGTTCGGGCCGCATTGATCCCGCCTCCATTGCAGCAATAGACCGTAGGCATCCATGAGCGAACCGGCCGCGCGATCGAAGAGCTCGATTTCCGGCGCCCTGAGCGCGCGCAGCGCGGAGCTGGGCCTTCTACTTGCGATCGTGGCCGTGGTGCTGTTGGCCGCGGCGCTCGACAACAACCATAACTATTGGCGAGACCCGTCCACCAGCGCCCACGATATCCTCCGCAAGACGGCGATCCTCGGCATTTTTGCCCTGGGCAGCGCCGTGGTGATCATCGCCGGCGGCATCGATCTGTCGAGCGGCTCGATGATCGCTTTCGGCGGCGCCACCTTTGCCACCGTGTTGCTGCTGCTGAGCCCCGAGAATATGAAGGCGGGCCATCTGGCCGGTTCGCACATTGCCCTGGCCATGGCGGCGACGCTCGCGGTCGGCTTTTTAGTCGGCAGTTTACATGCCTGGCTAATTACGGCCATCGGATTGCCGCCCTTCGTGGCCACGCTCGCCACCTTGGTGGGCTTGCGCAGCTTGGGCCGAGCGATCGTCGAGTCCGTGAACCGCGCGGTTTGGCATAGTTCTTCGCCGCAGATCGACTTGCAAGACCCGATGTTTCGCGGCTGGATCAAAAACATCTGGACGCGCATGGGCCTCTTCATGCTCCTGGGCGCGCTCGTCTGGCTGCTGATGAGCCGCACCGTCACCGGTCGCCGACTCTATGCGCTCGGTGGCAATGAATCCGCCACGCGCTTGAGCGGCATTCGCACCGACCGGCTCAAGTGGTTTGCCTACTGCCTGAGCGCCATGTGCTCGGCCCTGGCCGGAATTCTTTATGTCGGCGATCAGAGCGTGGCCGATCCTCAAAGCTTGGGTCGCGGCTATGAGCTCAACGCGATCGCGGCGTCGGTCATTGGCGGATGCAGTTTGCAAGGTGGCATCGGCGCGATTCCCGGCGTGGCCCTCGGCTGTTTGTTTCTCAACACCGTGATCGACGCGATCAGCAAAGTCATCAAGTCGGGCGCCGAGCTCTACGAAGGCCTGATCGTGGGCATTTCGCTGGTCGTGGCCGTGACCTACAGCCAACTTCGCGGCGCGGGCGGAAGGCGAAAACTATTCTTCCCCGGCGCCTTGGGCTGGGTCGCCGTCGTCACACTCGCGCTCTTCGCCGGATCGCTTCTGGCCTTGTGGGTCGGGCGCGGGGCCGGAATCGGCGGCGCCGCGGCGGTCGTGGCGCTCTTGGCTTGCGTCAAGGTTTGGGAAAATCGAGGGCTCTAGCAATCGCCCCCGCTCCGGCGTGTTCGTGGGGCGAGGCCATCGGCCAAGCTAGCGCGCCATGATCCGCCGGCGTTTCGCGCGTTCGTGCGCTCTGGTCGCAAGATTGATTTGCCGCGCGCGGGCTCGCCGCGCGCCATGCTTGATCGCGCCGCCGTTCAGCGAATGCCGCCGAGCGTCGTCGCGCGATCGACGCGGCTGATGCCCACCATGTAGGCCGCCGTGCGCAAGCTGACTTTGTGTTCGACCGACATCTGCCACACTTTTTCGAACGATTCGGCGATCGCGCGGTCGAGCTCCTGCCGCACGCGATTCAGTGGCCAATCGTAATACTGGCGATTCATCGCCCATTCGAAATAGCTCACCGTCACACCGCCCGCATTGGCCAGAATATCGGGCAGCACCACCGTGCCGCGGTCGTCGAAGATTTTGTCGGCGTCGGGCCAGACCGGACCATTGGCGGCTTCGATGATGATCGGCGCTTTGATCCGCGGCGCGTTTTTCGCCGTGATCACTCCGCCCAACGCCGCGGGCACGAGCAATTCGACATCGAGCTCGAGCAGCGCGTCGTGGTCGATCAAGTCGGCTTCGGCATAACCGGCCAGCGAGCCATGTTTTTGCGAATAGTGCAGCATGCCGCCCACATCGAGGCCATCGGCCTTGTAATAGGCGCCGCTGGCGTCGCCGATGGCCACCAATTTGAACTCGGCTTCGCGGAGAAACTTGGCCGCGTGCGAACCGACATTGCCAAAGCCTTGCAGCGCCACGCGGGTCTGTTGCGGCTTGCGTCCAAGGCGGCTCATCAGCTTGATCGCGTAAATGCCCACGCCGCGGCCCGTGGCTTCCTCGCGTCCCTTGGCGCCGAAGAGCTCGACCGGTTTGCCGGTGACACAAGCCGGGCTGAAGCCGTGGTATTTTTGATACTGGTTCATGAACCAGGCCATCACATCGGAGTTGGTGCCCATGTCGGGGGCCGGGATATCGATGTCGGGCCCGATCACGTCGTGCAGCCCGTCGACGAATTTTCGCGTGATCGTTTCCATTTCGCGCGCGCTGAGCTTGCGCGGGTCGACGGCGATACCGCCCTTGGCGCCACCGTAAGGCAGATTCATGACCGCGGTCTTCCAGGTCATGAGCGCGGCCAGCGAGCGCACTTCGTCGATATCCACTTCCGGATGGTAGCGCAGGCCGCCTTTCATCGGGCCGCGCGAATCGTCGTGCTGGACGCGATAGCCGGTGAATGTGCCGATTTCGCCGCTGTCCATTTCAATCGCGATCTGCACCGTGACTTCGCGCTTGGCCATGAGCAGCAGCGTGCGCCTGCCGGAGCTCAGGTCGAGATGATCGGCGGCCCGATCGAAATAGATTCTGGTAGCGTCGCTGGCCTTCATGGTTGCGATTCTCGTGGGGTAGGAAGCCCCGTGCCGGGGGCGAAAGTCCCGGCATCATAGGCCCAGCCAGGCCGGGACTCAAGGCGAGCGGTCGGGTTGTCCGGGCGCCGAGTTCGTGCTTTTTTCGGAAAAGCTTTGGAACTCTGGACTTGAGCAGGATACATTGAAAAGAATGGAGAGGTCGTCGCTCGGATTGCGCCGCCTAGGCGTCGGGCGGCGATTTCCCAAAAACGGAACAGTCTTTTTCGCGAAGCGGCACATGGCAATCGCAATCGATGAGTTTTGGCGACTGGCGATCGAGGGCGGCCTATTCGAGGCCGCCGAGCGGCAGGAGCTGATGAGCGCTTTCGACCGCGGCGGGGCGACCGTCCGGCCGAGCCGGTGGCGCTCTGCAAGTGGCTGATCCAGCGCGGAATGCTGAGCCGCTACCAGGCCAAAATGCTGATGAACGGCCGATCCGGTCCGTTTCACTTCGGCGACTTTCGGGTCTACGATCGGGTCGAGACCGGCCGCCTCGCGGGCATGTTTCGCGCCGGCAATCTCAAGTCCGGGCAGCCGGCGATCCTGTATTTTATCGCCGGCGCTCCCGCACAAGACCCGGCCCGCTGGCAGGCCCTGGCCGACACGGCTCGTTCCGTGATCGAGATCAAGCATCCGCATGTGAGCCGGCTCGAGGAGCTTGTCTCGGCCGATGGCTATAAGTTCATGGTGCTCGAATCGCTCGATGGCAAAAGTCTCGTGGAGCTTGCGGACGGAAAACCCATGAAGCCAGAGGATGTCTGCCGCTATCTTCGCAAAGCTGCGGCCGGCCTCGATCGATTGCACAAGCTGGGTCGAGCACATGGCGACGTGCGGCCAGACAATCTGTTTGTCGATAGCAGCGGCCAATTGAAGCTGCTTTATTTCCCGATTGCGAGCGATCCCTTCGCGGCGCCGGGCTCCGATCCGCGCAACGCCGATTTTCTGGCGCCGGAGTGCGCGGCGCCGCATCATCGGCCGCCCGATGCGCGGAGCGATATCTATGCCCTTGGCGCCACGACCTATGCCTTGCTCGCCGGCCGCCCTCCGTTTCAAGGCGCCGACGCGCTGGACAAAGCCCGGCGCCACGCCAGCGAGCCCTTGGCGCCGCTCGAGCAAGTGGCCAAGACCCCCGCGGCCCTTGGCCGATTGGTCGCGGTGATGATGGCCAAGAATCCGCAAGGTCGGCCGGGCTCGGTCATGGAAGTGGCGAGCGCCTTGCAGTCGATTGTCGAACGCAAAACAAAGGCGGCTGCCGCGGTGACGAACGGCGCGGTCCCGGCCGTGGCCACCGCGCCCGCGCCGCCGGCGGCGAGCGTGATGCAGGGAGCGCCGACGGCTGTTTCACCTCCGTCGCCCAGCGCCGCGGCTCCCGTGGCGCCAGCGCCCCCACCGGCACATGGTTGGTCGATGCCGCCCTCCCAGCCTGTCGCCCCCTCACCCTATCCAATCATGGCCCAGCCGGGAATTGCACACGCGGCCATGGCGCATCCGGCGCATATGCCGCCCAGCAGCGGCAGTTGGTCCGCCGCCTGCCCCGCCGCCGAACTTCGCTCCGGGCTATGCGCCGGCGGCGGTCGCGCTCGGAATGGGCCCTTCGCCCTTGCTGGGCCACGGCCAGCATGCAATGCCCGCCGTGGCGCCAGCGCCCGCGGCATTTGTTCATGGCGCCGTTCCGGTGGCGGTTGGCCCTGGCGCGGCGTTGGTCGAAGCGCCGGTGATGGACGCCCCGGCGGCGAACGTCCCGCCCAAGAACGCGCCCGCGCCTTCCTATGTCCAACCGGTTGCGCCGCGCGTTGTCGCGCGGCGTTCGCCGGCGGCCAAGCGCTTGGCGCCCAAGGCGAAGGCCAAGACCAACGAATACGATCCGCGCATGATCGGCGGCGCGGTCGCGGCCGCGGTGTTCATCATTGGCGCCGTGGTTGTGTACTCAACAATGAGCGGCGAGAAAAGCGTGCCACTCGAGCAGTCGAGTAAGCTTGCCGAAGTCCGCGCCGAGATGGAAAGGGCGGAAAAGGAGCTCGCCAAAAACGCCGCGTCGCCTCGGCCGAGCGCTTCTTCCACGGCCAGCGAGCCACGCGAAGCGGGAGGCGACGATGCCGCCAGCCGCTCCGGCGGTGATTCGCTCTCGCTGATCGACGACGATAATCAAACCCTCTGGGCTTCGCCCACCTCGGGCGAGCCGCTCGATTTGCATTATGTGCCGACTGGCACGCGGATGATCGCCGCGCTGCGTCCGGCGGCGCTCCTGCAATCGCTTGATGGCGAAAAAATCTTGGCGGTGCTGGGACCCGGCGGAGTGGCGGCCCGGCAAGAACTCGAGACGATGCTCGGACTGCCGCTGGGCGATGTCGATCAACTGCTCGTGTGCTTCTTCTCGCTCGACGCCGGATGCCGAAGATGGCGCTCGTGGCCCACCTCGCGAAGGCCCATCCCGAGGCCGAACTGGTGGCCGCGTGGAAGAACCCCAAACCGGCCGCGGCCAATCCGGCTTTCTATTCGGGCGGCCAATATGCCTACTATCTGCCGACGGCGGGCGAGAACAAAGTCTTCTCCGTGATGCCGCTCCAGGAAATGAAAGACGCCGAGGAACAGGCCTCCGATCGGACCGACGACCCGGTTGAGATGGGCAAGGAAATGGACAAGCTGGCCAAGCAGACTGACCGCGATCGCACCTTCACCTTGCTCTTCTCGCCCACCTGGCTCAATGGACCCGGAAAGTCGCTGCTCGATGGCCCTTTTGCCGCCCTGCGCGATCCGCTCAACGACTTTCTGGGCGACGAAGTGCGGGCCGTGGCCCTGAGCCTCAACTGGGGCGCCGACTTTTTCGCCGAGTTGCGAGCCTATAGCTCGGTCGATGGTCCGCAAGAGTTGGCCCGGCGCTTTCGCGAACGCATCGGTCAACTTAGCGATCGGGTCGACAGCTATGTGGCGGCGCTGAACCCGGGCCCCTACAGCCGCCGGATTCTGACCCGGTTTCCCGAATGGCTGCGGTTGGCGAGCGAGTATACCCGAGTGGGCGAAGACGAAAACCAGGCGTTGGCCCGGTGCTATTTGCCGTCGCCCGCCGGACATAACCTGCTGATGGCGAGCGAGTTGCTGCTGTCGCAAGGCGTGGGTGGCGGGGCCATGGCGAGCGCGGCGCCGAAGAAGCCCGCTGGTCCGGCCGACGCGCTGAAACAGAAAATCACGCTGTCGTTTGCCCGCAATTCGCTGGAAACCACGATCGACCTATTAAGCAAGGAGATCGATACTGAATTCGTGATCGTGGGCGGCGACTTGCAACTCGAGGGGATCACGAAAAATCAACCGATCGTGCTCGACGAAAAGGACAAGCCCGCCGGAGAAATTTTGCGGACCGTCATGCTAAAAGCCAATCCAGACGGTAAACTAGTCTATGTATTTCGGCCCAAGGAGCCGGGCGGCAAGGACGTCATTTTCATCACGACCCGCGGCCGTCGCCAAGAACAAATACACGCTGCCGCCGGAACTCGAAAAAGAGCCGCCTAAGAAGTAGCAGCCGGATAAATCTCGCTATCGACGGAAGGTAGACGTTCGCGGGCTCATCATTTTCCTCCCGCTTCAAGTTCCCCGGGGACAGGATCAACGTGGAGCTTTTTTCTATCCAATGCACGACCTGCCGAGCCCGGCTCAAGGTGCATGACGAGGCGGCCATTGGCCAGATCCTCGACTGCCCGAAGTGCGGGAGCTTTGTGCAAGTGGTCCCGCCGCCGGGTTGGAAGCGCCCCGTGACCGCGGCGCCGTCGGCTCGGGCCGGCGCGGCGGCGCCCGCGGCGGCGAGTCCCACCGCTCCCAAGCCGGAGCCCAAAGCCGGCGATAGCAGCGCCGCGAGCCAAAGCGCCGCGATATCGAAGAGTTCTCCGGCGCTCGGGCAAAACGGCGCCGCGCCGCGGGCCGGACAGCCACGTCAAACATCCGCGGCGAATCAAGCATCCACAGCGCGTCAGCCCTCGGCGTCGAATTCGGCGCCGGCGGCCCCATCGGCGAAGAACGCGCCTCCGAAGAATGTGTCCGCGAAGAGCGTGCCCGGAAAAACCCCAGCCACGAACTCCGCCACTTCGACCACGTCGGCGGCCGCGAAGTCGGTCGCCGCGCGGTCCGAGCCCGCGGGCAAAAAGGTGCTCGCCGCAAAAGCCTTGGCTCCGCCGGTTCCTCCGCCCCTGCCAACGCGACCGGCTTCGGCGTCGGGCGGGATGCCAGCGATGGCAAGCTCCGAAACAACAGCGACCGGGGCCGCCGCGCCGGCAGGTCGGTTCGGCGATTGGCGAATCTTGGCCGCGGCCGCTGGCGCGGGAGTGGCACTGGCCTCGGCGTTGTGGATCGTCAGTTACGTGTGGCTTTCAGGGCCGGCGGCTTCGAACGCCTCGCCCGAGGTGAATCTCGCCTCGGCGTCGGCCGCGGGTCCCGATGGCGATCCTCAAGCCGGCGGCAAGACGGCGCCGCCGAACGCCGCCGCGATCCTCGCCACGGAAAATCCATTGCCCGCGTCGGCCGCGAAACCGAGCGAAAGCGCCGCCGACGCCACTTCGAAAGAAGCGGGAGCGCCCATTCCGGCGCCAACGAACAATTCGCCCTTCGCCCGGCCCGTGGAATCCAAGGCATCGGCGCAAGCGACGGCGCTGGAACCACGAATCGCGCCGGCGCCTGCCGCATCACCCGCCACCTCGCCCGCCGAGAGCAAGGGCGCGAGCGGAATGGCCGGCGCAGCCCCGCGGGCCGAGCCGCCGAGCGCGGCGGGAACCGGCTTGCCGCCGCAACCAAAGTCTCAATCCCCGGCGGCTAAAGTCGCTTCGGCGCAGGTCAGCGCCGGGCGCAATGGCCACGTCTCCGGTCGGCCCCGCCGCGAGCAACGTGCGGCCGATCGATCCGGCGGCTGGCGATGGCGTCGACACCGCCGCGCGGGCCGCGATCGAGACCCATCTCGACGACAAATTGCCATCGCTCGAATTTTCCAAGGCCACGCTCCGCGAGTTCGTTGATTTTCTCCGCGATTTCAGCACGCTGGATATCGTGCTTGATCGCGAGGCGCTCGCCAAAGCCGGAAAAGGCCCCCAAACGCCAATCGCCGTGCGCCTGAAAAACGCGACCGTCTCCGAGGCGCTCAAGGCAGCGCTCGGTCGCCAAGGCATGGCCGCCGTGGTCCGCGGCGACAAAGTGGTAATCACCATCGCCGAATCCGGCCGTTGATGGAAAGCGCGGCCGTTTCCTCGGCGTTCTGTCGCCTGCCGTGAGTCCGCCTGGGCCTATTCATCGATGGGGCCGCGTGCTAGCCTGCGGCGGTTCCTCGCCGCGGCGTTGCCCTGGCGGTGTTCGGCGCTTGTGGCGGTCCGACCCAGATGATTATCTTTGACGAACCATCGAGCCTACATTTTTTGTCGCTTGCCCGCGGATTTACGAATGCAACAACCCATTGCCGGAGTCGCGCCGCCGGAAACGGCCGAAGTTACGATCGCCGTGGTTTGGCCGTCGATCGCCGCCACGAGTCTTGGTCGCCGGCTGGGCCGGCTCTATGCGATCGACGCCGGCCTGCCCTGGCTCACGTTCGGCAAGCTGTTCGCGCTGGCCTCGATTCCGATCGTGTTGCCGCTCTTTTTTTGGATGTTGCGGCCGCGTGCGTCGCGGCGTTATCGGGTCACGAATCGGCGAGTGCTGATCGAGCGCGGCGTCGGCGGGGCGTTCGAAGCGGGAATCGCGCTGGGCGATTTCGATCGGGTGGAGATCGACACCCTCGAGGGGCAAGGCTGGTATCCGGCCGGCGACTTGCGGCTGCTCGCCGGCGAACGAGAAATGCTGAGGCTGGCCGGCGTGCCTCGCCCCGAGCCTTTCCGGCAAACGATTCTCAAGGCGGCCCGGGCCTTCAAGCCATCGAGCCCGCCGCCATCGGCGCCCGCGATTGGCGCGCGCTGATTGCATTGAGCGCGAGCTGGCCCTGAAACGGGCGGCCCATGGGAACAAGCGATGGATTGAGACGGGCACGCGCGAGCGAGCGCCGGCTCGCCACGATGGCGTTAACCGCCTATTGGATATTTCAACAGGCCGCCAACAGCATTACCTTCGCTGGGTCGATGTTTGCAAGGCGGGGCGAGATTTCTTTGCCGCTTCGTGTTCCACGCGGCGCTGGTTGGCGTGATCGGCCGTGTTTTGGGCCATGACCGCGAATTGGTTGCGAATCTCGGGCTCGGTCGCTTGCAGTTTCGCGGCGAGTCGGCCGATGCCTTGCGGGTTCTTTTCCGCCGTCTTCGACATCATGCTCACGAAGGCGGCGGTTTCTTGGAAATTGTAGTCCGCGCTTTTGGTCACGAGCGGTTGAAAGGTCTTGGCCAGCAGTTCCACGCCCACGTTTTCAATATGAATGAACGTGTCCATGCGGCAGGTGATATAGTCGCGGCCATCGGTCTCGCGGATCGCGGCGCTGCGGAGCGTGAGCACGCATTTGGCCCGCAGCGGTCGGGCAAATAGCGGCCCGTCGTAGGATCCTTCGGCATAGATCAGCAAGAGGTCGTGGTCGCTATAGAGGAATTCGATCTTGCAGCGGCTGCCGGCGTGGTCCGAGGCGTCGAACGTGTTGGGGCCGATGCGCTGCATGGTGACTTTGCTCACGCCCATCAGTTCCCACACATTGACAATCACTTCCGGATTGTGAATGAGAAATAAGAACAGGTCGGGATTGCAATCGATCACTTGCGCCGGCAGGCGGCGAAAGATATCGGCGTCGCTGATGACCAGCGCGATCTTGGCGCGAGCCTGGGCGTCGAGTTTATCGAGCGGAAGCGCGCGCACGGCTTCCTGATGGATGACGCGCGAGGTGCTGCCGAAGGTTTCCGCCGCCTGAACCCGGGCGAGCGGGCCCAAAGTCAAGCCGCACGCCACGAGGGCGGCGGTTAGCCAAGCGGCGCTGTCAGCAAAGCGCATTTCAAGAGAGCGCGGCGGAACGTCGAGCAATACGACGCACCGCGCGCGAGCGCGCATCACGAGCCATGTAACCTCTCCCCCCAGACGAAAGACCCCCCGGTCGCCGCCGACATGCGATGGCCTCTTGCGAGGTCGATCGCGGGTCGGGCGGACTCTTCCGATGTTAGGGATAGTTCGGCTCGCGCAAGGCGTCGGGGATAGTGAAATTCGGAGCCTCTCCGAGATTCGCCCTGCTGTCAGGCGCGCAACCTCGGACTGGGCTTCGGCGATGCGCGACGAAACCCAAAAACTCCGGCCAGGGGCGAAAAAACCGGTCTTGTTCACACGCCAGGGTCTCGGGACAATGTTCCGCGCCAAAAACCGCTCGCACTGGGGACATTTCCGGCATGCAGATCCGCTGGATGAAATTCTTGCTCTTTGCCGCGCTGCTGGCAGCGGGCATGCTGGCGATCGCGCCTTGGTGTTTGCGGCAAACGCCCAGCAAGCTCGCCGATTTCTGGCGAAGCCAGATTCTCGAAGCCGATGAAGTCGACGCGCTCCGCTGGATGCCCGAGCTCACCCGGCTCGGCGACCCCGGCACGCGAGTGCTCGCCGAATTGATCGGCAGCCAGCATGCGGCGATGAGCGCCAAGGCCCAAAGCTTGCTCGCGGCCGAGGTCGATCGCTGGCTCGAGCTCGACTCCGGGCCCGCGGCCGAGCGGCTCGATGTGCTCGTGGCGGCGCTGGCCGAACGAATCGATACGTTTGGCCCCATCGGGCGCCAATTCGCCGAGGAGCTTGTCGAACGCCTTCTACGCGGCGACACGGCCGGGCATCGGCTGGTGTCGGACACCGCGCTACCGGCTTGCCAGCGGATTCTCGAAGCGGCGGCCGAAGATCATCGCAATAGCCGCCAAGTGCGCCGCGGGCCCTCGGCCGAAGAAGTGGAAGCGGTGCTGGCGCCCTATCCGATCGTCGAGCCCGCGCCCGTGAAACTGGCGGCGCCCTCGGCAAAGGCGCCGGCAATCGAGCCCGAGACCGCCGTCGAGACCACGCCAGCGCCGCTAGCCGAGGCCAACGCCAGCGAACGGGTCGAGGTGCTTTCGCCCGACGCGGAAATCGAGGCCATGCGGGAGCCGGCGCCGCTGGATTTGGAGCCCGACCCGCTGCAGGAATTGCCCGAACTGCCGAATCTGCGGCATCCGCGCGGCGGCGTGCGGCGAACCCAACTCACGCAACCCAGCGACAATCCCCTTCGGCCTTTGGCGCCCGAGGAGACACGGATCATCAATTGGATTCGCGAGCTCAAGAGTCCCGACCCGCGCGTGGCCCAGCAGGCCGAGCGACGCTTGACCGAGTCGGGCTTCGGCGATCGCGAGTTGGCTCTCGCGCGGCGGCTCGTATTGCGCGATCCCTCGGAGCGCGAGAAGTTGGCGGAAGAGCTGCCGCGAGTTCCGGGAATCGACGCCAAAATCTGGCTTCTCTGGCTGGCTCGCGACGAACGCGCCGAAGTGCGCCGCGCCGCGATCGGAGTGATGGCGACGATCAACGATCCGGAACTGGCCCGAGAGATTCAAGAGATTGCCCGACGCGATCCGGATCGACGTGTTCAGGAGCAAGGCGAGCGGATCAAGGCGATGCGCTCGGCGATCGATGGGACAATGCGGAGGTGAGGGGCGACGCGAGCATGAGCTCAGTTCACCTTAGCGCTTTTCGCGCGGGGTTATGCTTAGGCGGCGGTCGTCGCGGCGAAACGTGAGCTCGGCGGGGGCGAGGGCCGCGGACAGCAGCTCATCGAGCGAGACATTCTTCACTTCGAAGCTCACGAGCTGATCCATGTCGACGGCTTGCCGCTTGATCGACGCGTCGTCGAGCACCACTTCGAGCTCGAGCTTCTTGCCGAGCTCGGCAATCAGCGCGCCGATCGGCACTTTATCGATCTTGAGCGAATAGACTTTTTTCGCCGGAGTCTTCACGATGGTTTTGCCGCGAGGGCTGCCATCGCCGAGCGGTTTGCCCAGGGCCAGTTTCTTGCCGGCGCCCGATGCCGCGGGCTGCTGTTTGCGGGCAGCATCGAGCAGTTCGTGTTCTTCGGCCGTGCCGCTGACAACCACGCGATCGCCCTGGGGCTCGATCTTGGCGTCGGGCACGAGTCGCCGCCAGCGCTCCGCGAGCGCTCGGGCTTGCCCCTGGCCGGGATAGCTCCGAGTGAGCATGGCCTGCTCGTCGAGCGGTTCGAGACCTACCGACGATCCGTCGGCCGCGACCTTTGCCGCCAGATCGAACTGCGGCACACGAGCAGCAGCCGATCGATCCATGCCAGCGGGGGCAAGTCGCCGGCTCGCCAAAGGTCGTGAGGCACGCGATCCTTATTCTCGATGCTCATGCCCGACTCTTTTTCCAACTCGGCCAGCAGCGATTGCGGCGTCGAGCCGGCGGCCCAGCGCATCGGGCGAGCTTCGAGCAATACCCGTTTGCGCACGGTCGGGGCATGGGCTAGCGATTCACGTTCGAGCGCCGCCAGCGTGCGAAGTCGATGAGCGACTCGCGGCGGCCCGAGATATACGATGTCGTTAAACAGACTGACGCCAAGCCCCTGGTCGGCGGCGAGCTTGTCGAGTAACTCGCCGAGCGTTGTGTTTTCGAAAACGCCTTTCAACTCGCGCGCGGGATCGATGCGGCGGTCGAGCACGATCGCCACCCGCACCGTCTGGGCCAGCATGTGGAGCGAATCCTCGAGCGGCGATCCGGTCCACGTCACGCTGACCGGGACCTCGGAGATCTGCTGGGCTCGCGCCGCGCCGGTCAGCCACGTGGGCTCGGCATCCGCGGGCTCCGCGCGATGGCGAGCTCCTTGAGCCTGGGGTTGAGCGACCGCGGTAGCCGTGAACGCGTTCGAGATCGCAAGCACTACAAGGAGAGTCCCGATTGGCGCGATCGGCGCCGCCGTCGCGATCGACGAGAACAACAAGCGTCGTGTCGATGACGCCGAGCGGCGCCGAGCGGCGTGACACGAGAGCGAGCGAGAGCCCGTCATTGGGAGCGCCGCTTTCCATGCAACAAAGGATAAAATCGGCGCCGCCGCGGTAACCGGGCGCAACGATGGACCGCTCGAGCGCGAAATCCGCGATTCCTCGCAATTTGCTCTCCGCTCGTCGGATCCCCAGCCTCCATTGTCCCCGACAAGTAGCCCGGCGGCAATGGTTGCGGTCGTTCGCGTGGGCTCGCTCTACACCTTGGCGATCGCGGTTGGTAGACTGAAAGCATCGCGGATCGGGCGGGCGAAAACGACTATTTGGGGTTCGTCGACCGCGCTCGGGCAATTTAAACTGGGACAAAGCGTCGGATGGCAGAAGATTATTATCAAGTGCTCGGTGTTGCGCGGCGCCTCGAACGACGAGATTCAAAAAGCCTATCGCAAGCTCGCGCAAGTATCATCCCGACTTGCATCCCGACGACAAGGCCGCGACCAAGAAATTTCAAGAGGTGCAACGCGCGTTCGATGTGCTCAATGATCCGGCCAAGCGGGAGCTCTACGATCGGCATGGCGAATCGTTTGAGGCAATGAGCGGCCGCGGCGGTCCGGGTGGCCCCGACGGCGCGGCGGGCGGATTTCGCGGCGCGTATCCCGGAGGCGGCTTTGGCGGAGGCAGCGCCGAGGGCTTCGACTTTAGCTCGATCTTCGGCGGCGGCGATCCCGGCGCTAGCAGCGGCGGATTTTCCGATCTGTTCTCGCAATTTCGGGGGCCCCGCTCCGGACGCGGCGGCCGAGCTTCGACCGGGCCACGTCGCGGGGCCAATGTCGAGGCCGAACTCGAAATTCCCTTCACCACCGCGGTCACCGGCGGCGAGACGCAAATGATGCTGCGGCGCGAAGACGGCCGCGTGGAAACGATCACCGTGAAGATTCCGGCCGGGATCGAAGACGGCAAAAAAATTCGACTCCGCAACCAGGGCGAGCAGCCCGACGACGCGCCGCCGGGCGATTTGCTGGTGACGGTGCATGTGCGCCCGCATTCGCATTTCCAGCGCCGCGGCGATCACCTGGATGTGAAGGCGCCGGTGACGCTGGCCGAGGCCGCGCTCGGCGCCAAGATCGACTTGCCCACGCCCAAGGGCGTGATTTCCCTCCGCGTGCCGCCGGGCACGTCGAGTGGCACGAAGCTTCGGGTCAAGGGACACGGCGTGGCGGCCAAGGGCCGCCCGGCCGGCGATCTCTATGCCGAAATCCAAATCATGTTGCCCAAGCCGCTCGATGAAGAAACGTTGAACCTCATTCGCCAGATCGATGCCCACACCGACGCCGGAAAACCCGCGGCGGCCCGGGCCGACCTGCACTGGTAGCGACAGACGCATTTTTTTCGAGAACGCCGCCGTGCCTTCATCGCCCGACCACGCCGAGCCGACTTTGCCGGCGTCGACTTCCGCGCTGCCGGTCGAAGTCCCGGCGCCCGGCGAGCCCCTGGCCCAGCAACAGCAGCCGGCGCCGCAACGGGTTTCGCTGCAGCTTCGCCTGATCGGCGCCACGGCGCTGCTCCTGTTTACGGTGCTGGCGATGGTGGTGGTGATTGCCTATTTGATGCGCGCTTGGCGGCGCCAGATCAGCGGCCCCTTGCCGCCGACGCGGCTCGACCCCGACGCCTGGGCTCGCAACTCGCTGGCGCCGAAACGCGATGCGTCGGACGATAAGGCATTGTGAACGAACAATCATGAACGACAACGCTTCATTCCAGCCGGCGGCTTCGCGCGTCGATCAGCGATTTCGTCCGGAAGATCGACTGCGGCGGCCAGCGGAGTTCGATTGCGTGTATGCCCGGCGCCGGAGCGCGGCGGACGGAGCGATTTTGGTGTTTGTATGTGAAAATGCGCTCGGGCGCCCGCGGCTGGGGCTTTCGGTATCGCGCAAGGTAGGCGGCGCCGTGCGGCGAAATCGCTGGAAGCGGTTGATTCGCGAGGCTTTTCGCCTCTCGCGGCCGCAATTGCCCCTGGGAATCGATCTGATCGTGATCCCGCGCGCGAGCGAGCCGCCGGCGCTCGCCAGCCTGCGGGCATCGCTCGAGCGACTCGCGCGGCAGGCGGCCGCCCGGCTGGCGGCGCGCACCGCGCTCTGGCGGCGCTGGCAACGAGGCTCGACCGACATCGCCATGATACGAATACTTTGGCAAGCGATCGTGGCCACGCCGTGGTTCGGCCTCGTGATCGCGGTGCGGGCTTATCAACTGCTACTGAGCAGTTGGCTGCCGCGAGTGTGTCGGTTCGAGCCTTCTTGTAGCAACTATATGCTCGGCGCGGTGGAGCGCCACGGCGTGGTGCGCGGCGGCTGGCGCGGCGTGAAACGCATCTGCCGGTGCCATCCCTGGCATCCCGGCGGTTACGATCCGCCTTAGAACGCTCCGGTCCGCGAGCGATATGGGAAAGCCGGTTTCGCGGGATCACTGCCGGAAGTTATTTGATATCGAGTCCGAGCAGGTAGTGGTCGAGCGATTGGCGGAGTTTGCCTTCCTCGGCGGTCAGAGTTTTGATTTCGGCGCGCAGTTTCTCGACTTCGTCTTCTTGGTTCGAGAACTTGGTGACGTATTTCTTGTACAGGTCGGAGTTGTGATCGAGTTGGTTCATGTTTTGCCGAATGCGGCTTTGCTCGCTGTCGATCACGCCGATTTGTTTGTCCAGGGTTTGGCGACGCTCGACCACTTGCTGAATCGCCACCTTGCGGGCAACCACTTCCTTCATCGCGGCCTTCACCGCGTCGCTCACCACCGGCTGGCTGATGTAGAAGTTGATGGCGTTGTCGTCGAGGTTCGTGAGCGCCATGTCTTGCCGCATGGTGCGCTCCTCGCGCACTTCGAGCTTGGCCGGCTTCTTCGGCTCGGCCGTGACCGCGAAGCGGTACAGGTCGCGCGTCTTTTCGCTCGGCTCCTTGGGAGTCACCAGGCTCCAGCCGGCTTCGAGCGGGGTTTCCACGAGCACCGTCTTGGCGTGCTTGCCGCCGTTCTTGATCGTGTAGTGCGTTTCCCGCGCATAACGGTAGTCGGCCATCAGCACGCCCTTCGCCAAGCGCACTTGCACCAAGAGTTGCGGCTGGCTTTTGACCTCGGGCGCGACTTCGGTGTCGAGATCGATGGCGTAGCTGATGAGACGCTCGCCGCCGGGGGGCAGGTCTTCGATCCGCGCGTCGCCGGCATAGGCGCCGGCGTCGAACACCGTGATCGGGCCTTGCATCAAGTGTAGTTCCGTCGCGTTCTTGAGCCGTAGGCCCGAGAGCGGATGCTTGGCCTCGACGCTTTGGTTGTAGATCGAGACTTTCTCGCCTTTGACCGATTCATTCACGATCGGCAACATCGCCGACTGCTGACGCGGCAGCGTGACCGGCGTGGCGATCACATATTGGAACAGCTCGCCCACGTCGCCGCCCTGGGCGGCGGATTGCACCCCGCGACGAAAGTCCAGGGCATTTTGGCCCTTCCCGGCACGCATTGCATATGCTCCGTTAGCGGCGCCTACGCCGCCACCGGCGCGATCCTCGCTCCGTTTGGCCATGGCCCTCGATAGGGGTTTATTCGCGGCGGCTTTGTCAGCGCCGTCTCGCTCCAGCGCATCCATGGCGAGCTCCTCTTGCTCGCGAAGCATATTTTGGCGATAGGTCTGCGGCTTAAGCGACGCATAGAGTTCCGGTTCGACGACCGGCCGCTGGATATAGAGCGGCTGATAGAGGTCCATCACGAATGAAATCGGTCGGCCGCTGATAAGCGTCAGATCGACTTTGTTCCAATCTTGCTCGGTCGTGTTTTCGACGATTGCCCAGCCTTGCAAGAACGGCGGCTCCTTGTCGGCCAGCACCAGCCGATAACTCGTCTGCCAGATCGGCGTTTCTTGAATGTAACCCACGCGCACCGGCCGCTCGCCGGCCCCTTGGAAATTGAGCGTCACGCTCTTCTTGTCCGTCGAATGGCTCATCGCCAGCGTCTTGAGCGCTTGCCGCAGTTCGGCATCGAGCTTTTCATTGACCAGCTTCACATGACCGACCGAATCGAGCGACACTCCCCGCATCCCGTCGTCGGTCAGCAGGTTCAACACTTCATATTCCACCGGCGGCAGGTTCGGGCCGACTTCTTTTCGACGCGGCTCGACCCCCAGGATCACGCCCGTGATTTCGTTCGGCGCGTTGACCTTCACCGCCTCGCCGCGCACTTGATTCAGAATCTGGCCGAGCGTCGGATTGCTCGTCAGGTCGATGGCGAAGGTTTGCAGGGTCTTGGTGATCGGGTCCTTCGAGCCATAGGTCACGGTCGAAATATGGCCGCCGCCCTGGTCCTCGAGCACCAGACTCTTGAGCAAGTCGTTGATGTCGCTCGAATTGAACTTGAGCTCCACCGCCGCGTCGTTCTTCACATTGCCCTTGTGCTCGAAATAGCCCACGCCGGAGGTGAACATCACCACCTTCGACAGCGGCAGGTCGGCCGCCGGCTGCTTGTCCTCCGCCGCGAAGGCCGGGCAAACGCTCGCCAACCCGAGGGCCGAGCAGAGAAACACGCTCGACGGATTGCGGCTCGCGTGACGCCGAGGGAAGTGTCGCATAATGAATCAAGCTCCCAGTGGGAAAGAAGGTATTTAACTATTTCAAGTCGAGTCCGAGCAGGTAGTGGTCGAGCGATTGGCGGAGTTTGCCTTCCTCGGCGGTCAGAGTTTTGATTTCGGCGCGCAGTTTCTCGACTTCGTCTTCTTGGTTCGAGAACTTGGTGACGTATTTCTTGTACAGGTCGGAGTTGTGATCGAGTTGGTTCATGTTTTGCCGAATGCGGCTTTGCTCGCTGTCGATCACGCCGATTTGTTTGTCCAGGGTTTGGCGACGCTCGACCACTTGCTGAATCGCCACCTTGCGGGCAACCACTTCCTTCATCGCGGCCTTCACCGCGTCGCTCACCACCGGCTGGCTGATGTAGAAGTTGATGGCGTTGTCGTCGAGGTTCGTGAGCGCCATGTCTTGCCGCATGGTGCGCTCCTCGCGCACTTCGAGCTTGGCCGGCTTCTTCGGCTCGGCCGTGACCGCGAAGCGGTACAGGTCGCGCGTCTTTTCGCTCGGCTCCTTGGGAGTCACCAGGCTCCAGCCGGCTTCGAGCGGGGTTTCCACGAGCACCGTCTTGGCGTGCTTGCCGCCGTTCTTGATCGTGTAGTGCGTTTCCCGCGCATAACGGTAGTCGGCCATCAGCACGCCCTTCGCCAAGCGCACTTGCACCAAGAGTTGCGGCTGGCTTTTGACCTCGGGCGCAACTTCGGTGTCGAGATCGATGGCGTAGCTGATGAGACGCTCGCCGCCGGGGGGCAGGTCTTCGATCCGCGCGTCGCCGGCATAGGCGCCGGCGTCGAACACCGTGATCGGGCCTTGCATCAAGTGTAGTTCCGTCGCGTTCTTGAGCCGTAGGCCCGAGAGCGGATGCTTGGCCTCGACGCTTTGGTTGTAGATCGAGACTTTCTCGCCTTTGACCGATTCATTCACGATCGGCAACATCGCCGACTGCTGACGCGGCAGCGTGACCGGCGTGGCGATCACATATTGGAACAGCTCGCCCACGTCGCCGCCCTGGGCGGCGGATTGCACCCCGCGGTTGAGTTGGAGAGATTCTTGCCTTCTCGTGGCATCCGCGAGGCCCCGTTCGCCGGCCATCCCAAAAGCCATCGGCGCCGCGGCCGGCGCCGCCGCGGCGGCCATCACGCTTTTTCGCATCTGCTTCTCACGCGCCGCCGGGGGGCCGCTGGCCTCGGCGAAGCTATCCTCGTCCAAGTTTTGACCATATTTTTGCGGCTTAAGCGACGCATAGAGTTCCGGTTCGACGACCGGCCGCTGGATATAGAGCGGCTGATAGAGGTCCATCACGAATGAAATCGGTCGGCCGCTGATGAGCGTCAGATCGACTTTGTTCCAATCTTGCTCGGTCGTGTTTTCGACGATTGCCCAGCCTTGCAAGAACGGCGGCTCCTTGTCGGCCAGCACCAGCCGATAACTCGTCTGCCAGATCGGCGTTTCTTGAATGTAACCCACGCGCACCGGCCGCTCGCCGGCCCCTTGGAAATTGAGCGTCACGCTCTTCTTGTCCGTCGAATGGCTCATCGCCAGCGTCTTGAGCGCTTGCCGCAGTTCGGCATCGAGCTTTTCATTGACCAGCTTCACATGACCGACCGAATCGAGCGACACTCCCCGCATCCCGTCGTCGGTCAGCAGGTTCAACACTTCATATTCCACCGGCGGCAGGTTCGGGCCGACTTCTTTTCGACGCGGCTCGACCCCCAGGATCACGCCCGTGATTTCGTTCGGCGCGTTGACCTTCACCGCCTCGCCGCGCACTTGATTCAGAATCTGGCCGAGCGTCGGATTGCTCGTCAGGTCGATGGCGAAGGTTTGCAGGGTCTTGGTGATCGGGTCCTTCGAGCCATAGGTCACGGTCGAAATATGGCCGCCGCCCTGGTCCTCGAGCACCAGACTCTTGAGCAAGTCGTTGATGTCGCTCGAATTGAACTTGAGCTCCACCGCCGCGTCGTTCTTCACATTGCCCTTGTGCTCGAAATAGCCCACGCCGGAGGTGAACATCACCACCTTCGACAGCGGCAGGTCGGCCGCCGGCTGCTTGTCGGCGGCGGCAAGGGCGTCGGGAAAACTTGCGGTTCCCAGGATTGCGAGCACCATGAGACTCGGGGAAATACGGCGCAAGGCAAACGCTGGGTCGTGTCGCATGATCGGCGAAGCTCCCGGAACGGAAGGATGTTGGAAGTGGCGATTCAAAGGGTCAATCGCTCATTGTAAGCTTACGACGCCGCGAGGGGCGCGGAAGTTCCCATTTCATTCGAGTTTTGGCAAAAAAGCCACGCTTTCCGGCGCCCAGGGCAATTCACCTCTCACGGCCCCGTCGGCTCTTGGGCGGCCGAGAGAATTGCCTCGGCCACGCGGGCGGCTTCGAATGGTTCGTCGACCGGAATTGGCCGCAGTTCAGCGAGCGAGCGAAACCACACCCCTTGCCGCTTGGCAAACTGGCGAGTGCGAGTCTTGATGAGCGCGATCGTCGACGCAATATCTCGGGCGCCCTCTAGGGACTCGAATATCTCGCGATAGCCGAGCGCTTGCCGGGCAGTGCGGCCCGGCGGCGTGGATGCGCGCAGCAGGCGACTTGCTTCCTCGAGCAGTCCCGCGGCGAACATGGCGTCAACCCGGGCGTCGATTCGAGCGGCCAGGGTCGCTCGCGGCCAGTGCAAATAAAAGGCTCGGCACTTCTCGGCGGGCGCCGGTCGGTCGAACTGCTGCTGCCACTCGCTAATCGGCCGGCCGGTCTTGGTCCATACTTCGAGCGCGCGGATCACGCGGCGCCGATCGCGCGGATGCAAGCGGGCCGCGGCCTGGGGATCGACTTCAGCGAGTCGCGAGTGCAATGCCTCGCTGCCCGCTTGGTCGGCGAACGCATCCAGTTCACGGCGCAGTTCCCAATCGGCCGGCGGCCCGGCGAATACCCCGCGCAGCAGACCTTTCAAATAAAGGCCCGTGCCGCCGACGAAGATCGGCGTCCGACCGCGGGCGCGGACTTCTTCCAGGGCGCGATGCGCGGCGGCGAGATAGTCCGAGAGACTGTATTCGACATCGGGCTCGACCAAATCGAGCAACCGATGCGGCGCCGCGGCGCTCGGCGGCCGTGGGTTTGGCGGCGCCGATATCGAGGCCGCGGTAGATCGCGATCGAATCCATCGAAAGCACTTCGCCCGACAGGCGCCGCGCCAGTTCGACTCCCACGGCGCTTTTGCCGCCGGCCGTGGGCCCGGTGAGAAACCAGCAGTCGTGGAGCGAGAATTCCGCCATCGTGTCTTCGCGAAGGAGGATTCGCCGCGTTGGGCTCGGGCGAACCGAAACAGGCCTCGCGGCGAGATCAATCGCCGCTGGCCTCGAAAGCGTCTTTCAGAATGCTCGATCCCCGGCTTGGGTTCTCCCGACGGCCACAGCACGCCGATCACATCGAAACGAACGCGGTAGCCTTCGAGGCCATGGCGCGCGAGAAAGACCTGCGCTCCGCGCGTGATGCGCCGCTGTTTGGCCCCGTCGACCGCGGCGCTCGGTTCGCCGGCCACGGTGGTTTGCCGGGTCTTGACCTCGACGAACACAATCGTGCGGCCATCGACCGCCACGATATCGATCTCCCCGCGCCGAAAACCGCGGGCCACGATCTCATAGCGCTGCCGGCGCAGAAACGCGACCGACGCGCGCTCGCCGCGCTCGCCCAGCGAAAGCGGTCGACGCCGGGCGCACCACCGGCGCACCAAGGTCGGCAGATCGAAGACGAATTGGCCGAGGCGAATCATGGCACGCTTGGCTGCGTCGAATGTTGGGTGTTGCGATCGTGCGCCGCGCGACGCGGCAACCTTTGGGGGCGGGGGCGCCAATCAATTTACCATGTAACGCGGCCGCGGAAACCGGTTGCCGGTCGGAGGAAATGGAAGTTTTCACGTTACCTTCGCCAGCGCTTTGGATTTGCATTGGCGGCGGGTTATTCACGGAGTTCGCGGGAGCACACGATGGTCGCCGGGTTGCCAGCCACGACGGTCCAGGGTGGAACATCGCGGGGCGTTACGGCTCGGGCGCCCACGACAGCGCCGGCGCCGATCGTCACTCCCGGCAGCAAAAAGGCCTCGGTGCATATCCAGCAGTCGTCTTCCACCGTGATCTTGCTGCCCGAGAGCGCATAGCGCGGATCGCGATAGTCATGCGACGGAGTGCACAGCACCGCCCCGCGCGAGATCACGACCCGATCCCCCACCACGATTTCATAAGGGTTGTAGAAATTGACTTCCTCGCCGATATGGCACCCATCGCCGATGCGCAAGAGCCATGGGGCCCAAACCACGACGCTCGGATGAATCCGCGCATCGCCGATCTTGGCGCCGAATGCGCACAAGATCAGATTTCGCCAGCCGAAACAGATCCACGGGCTAAACCGAAATAGCCCCAGCCACGCGCATTTCCACAGCGCCCGGGCGACCTTGTTCCCAAAGCTGTGCGGATTAATGAAGCCGCTGAAGTTGGTTTGGAGTGGTGTATTCACGGCGGACGGGTTCAGGAGCCCGATTGGTTCGAGAGACGGGTTTCGCAACGAAGCTCGTCTATGTAGTTTACAATCCGATCTGCCCAGGCCTCGGCGCTAAAAGGCGCGGCGAGCGATTGTCCGCGTCGCCCAAACTCGGGAAGCAACGACGCGTGATTGTGGCACCAAACGAAGGCTGCGGCCAGCGCCGAGACGCTGCCGGTTTCCACGGCGATGCCGTTCCAATACGAACGAACCACATCGGCGCCCGCGCCGCAAGCCTCGCTGCATACCACCGGCAGCCCCGCCGCGGCGGCCTCGGCCACAACCAGACCCCACGGCTCATAGCGACTCGCCAGCACGAACACGCCATGCCGCGCGAACACGCTAGGCAAATCTCGCGGCTGCACGAAACCCAGGTCTTCGACCCCTTCAGCTTGGCGAATCTGTTCTTGCCAAGGGCCCGAGCCACAGCAAGCCAGCGGCCAAGGTTCGGGCGTCGTTTGACGGTATCGGCGATAGGCCGCGAGCAGCACATCGATCGCCTTGACGTCGACATATCGCCCGACATAAAGAAATCGCCGCGGCCAACCGCTAGACGCCCGCAAGCGTTCGTCGAGCGCCGTTCTTAGGCTGGCGAAGTCAACTGAATACATTCCGCGGCGGATCTTTTTTTCCGGAATTCCGATCCGGCGCGCAAATTGAAATGTGCGCTCGCCCGGCCCGATCACGAGATCGATCCGCGAGAGAAGTCCCGCGATCTTGAACCTGCCGAGCCGCTGTCGTAACGTGCCAAGCCATTGTGTATCGATCATCATGAAAAACAGGCTGGAGTCGAAAGCCGGGTCTCGCGCGAGCCGCACATAAGTGTTGATCGCCCACCCGGCGATAATCACGACATCGGGCCTGAAGTCCGCGACCAACTCGCGCACCTTCGCGGCCATCGCCGCGGGCTCGCCTCGCTCCGCCGGGCTGAGCAAGTGGCAATCGAGACCGGCCACGAGACTTGCATCGTAAGCCGTGCAGGTTTCTTGCGATTCGTCGGCGAAAGCGATGACCCGCAGTTCGACTCGGGGATAGGCTCGCAGCGCGTGCCAGCAGGCGGCCATATAGCCCGAAAGATGCGTCCAACAAACGACGATGCGTAATTTCGTATCGTCAACAAAGGAAATCATTGGGCTGATCTCGCTTGCGGTCGTCGATCGAAGATATGTTTACAAGTGTTGGCGCGAGTCGTTTCTATTTTCATTCTCGTCGAGTAAGCGCTGATAGTGCCCGAACCACCGGGCTCCGATCGGCGGCCAAGTGAATCGTTGCTCGACCAGGACCCGCCCGCGGCGCCCGGCCTCGCGCCGGGCGGGTTCGTCGTCAAGCCAGCGACGTATTTCGGTCGTCAGTCGCGAAACATTGAGCGAAACCACCGAGCCGACGCCCGCCGGCTCGATTTCTTCTTGAATCTGCACTTGGTCCGATACCACCACCGGACGCTCCATCGCCAGAGCTTCGACCACCACGAGCCCAAAATTTTCCTGATAACTGGGAAGCACCAGCAGTTCGGCGGCCGACAGCGCTGAAACGCGGATGGAATTATCTACCATGCCGGTAATAACGACCTGATTTTCAAGCCGATGATTGCGGATGAGCACATGAAGCTCTCGCAGATAGGCGTCGTCGCCCGGCCCTACGATCGCCAGCACAATGTCTTCGCCGCGAAAGTCGCTCATTGCCGGGATCAGCAGGTCGAGGCCTTTCTTGGGATGCACGCGACTAAGAAACAGCACGATTCGCCGATTTCCGATTTCAGGAAATTGGCGGCGAAACGGTTCGCCCGACGTGGCGGGATCGAAGTCGCGGAGCTGAATGCCGGCCGGTTCGACAATGGCATGGCTTGCCGGGATCCAAGGCGCGGCAAGGCGACGCTCCACATCGGTGATGCAATGAATCGCCGCCGCCTGGCGCAGGTCGCGCTCCAGCCGCCAAGCGAGATAGAGCCGCTTTTTGAGCCACTTTTGGGCGAGACTCCAAGGATCGAGCATTCCATGCGGCGTGATCACATAAGGTCGCCCGGCGGCCCGGGCGCCGCGGGCCGCTTGATGCACGACTTCTTCCCAGAGCCCGTGGATATGCACGATATCGGCCTGGGCGATCAGTCCGTCGAGCGTGGATCGCATTTTGGGCGCACGGCGCAGGGGGCCATGCGTCGGACCGATCAAGGTCACGGGGATATTTGCCGACGCCAACTGCGACTGAATGTCAAATCGCTCGCCGGGCTGATAACTGGCCGCAATTTCAACCTGGACTCCAGCCCCTTGCTGGGCCGGCGCCAAGCCGATGAGGCCAAACTGTGGCCCGCCACGGCGGCAATCCGGCGACGCGATCACATGCAGCACGCGAAGAGCCATGGAGAACGGGCGCCGGAGTGAAAAAGTGGCGTCGGATTGTACTCAAGCCCGGTAGGCAGCGGGCATACAAGAATTGCACGAAGTTCAGGGCGCCAAACCCGCGGCCGATCCCGTCGCGGGAACACCCGGCGACCAGAGGGCCGCTCGCGCAATCGCCTCTCGCGAATCGAGTCGCCGCGCGGCCGCCCGCTGCGCGAGCCAATCCTGCAAAAACGCCATTTGCGTAAATACGTAAACAGCGAATAGACCCAAACGGTGTAAATGCCGAGCAGGAAACTCTCGAACACGCCAATCGTCAAAATCATCGCGACCCCGCCGACCGCGACGTTGACAAGTGGCCGCATTTGCGGAATGCGCGAAGTCTTGTTTCAATCTCCAGCCGGCGGCAGCGGCCGTCACGGTAAAAGCGACGATCAGCACGAGCCCCACGATTCCAAAGGCGCATGCCGCGGAGATGTAGCTATTCTCGACAAAAAAAGTCTCGCCGCTGCAATATCCCCAGATCGGCGAAGCTTGCCATTGCGCAAACGCCATTTTCCAGGCGGCGCTGCGCGTGTCGAGCGCGGTCGTTGCTCGCGATGTGTCGACTAAAACGTCTTGATTGAACTGAGCGACGAGCAAATAGACCGCCGCGAGAGAAGGGAGGGCCCAAAGCAATGTTTTGCGATGGGTCCGCAGCGTGAGCACGAGGCCGACGACCGTGGCGATCATCGCCCCCCGAGAGCCAGACTTCAGAACCCAAAAGGCAAGTATCGCCGACAAAGCCATGCAAACAAGCGAGAGATGTTTCTTAAATCCGCCGTTGAACGCAAGCCAAATCATGGGAATGAGAAACGCGGCGCAGGTATGCCCGCCGTGATTGGCGTTGTAGGTCGTGCCACGCATGCGTCCCTGGTTGTCGTAGAGCGCTCGCGAGTCGAACAGCATTTGCACATACACGCCGACGACGAAAAACACGCCCGCGAGCGCGATCGCATAGACGGTTCTGTGAAAATCCGCTGTCGATTGGGTGCGATTCGGGAGCACCACCGCGAAATGCACGGCCAAAAGCAAAAACGTGATCGCCGCGAAAATGGGTCGGGCGCCAATCGATTCGCCGAGCAACATTCGCAGCGAGTAATACCACTCCAAGGCAATGAGAAAAATCGCGGCACTGACGATTCTTTTGTTCCGCCATCCTCGCTGCTGGGTCAGCCCACTGACCGTGAGCGCCACCAAGATAATGCCGCAAACCGGCCGGCTGTAATCGGAGATGCGACGGATCGCCGGCGCGAGTTGCGCCGCTTCCGACCATTCCTGCTCTTGCAATTTCGAGATGTCGACCGCGCCAAATGAAAACGTGCTCGCCCAAATCATGGTGGCGAAGAAAACCCACCATAGACGCGGCGCCACGATGAGCGCGATCGTCACGGACGCAAGCAGCGCGCAGCCGGTCGCGATTTGAACGATATCACTCATCGCTCGAAACTCCCTTCAGAAGGACGCATGGAAGGGCACGGCCCAACACGGGGCCGCCGATTCGTGCCGCCGGTCCGCGAAGCACCAGACCGCGATCCGACTTGGCGTGCAAACAGCTCGCCCGACATGTTCGCCCTCCGTGGCTAGAGTTCAGGGATTCAACGCTTCGACAAACACGCTTTCGGGTGAGCGCTCGCTCAGATCGAGCGCCGCCGGTTCTGAAATCAAAGTCGCTCCCGCCGGCATTACGCGCGCATCGGCAAAACCAACGGCGGTCAATAATTTGACGAGTGAATTGCCATCGTACATCCATTGGTGGTCGCGATCGCCGACGGCCAAATACTTGAGTTTAGCTCGCAAGCCGCGGAGCCGCGGGCGGGTCAACAGCGTCATGGCGATAAAGTGATCGGCGTCGAGGTCCGTAAGATAATTGTCCACGTGAAATCGTATATCCGGCGCCGCCAACCTAAGCACCCCCCCCGAACGCAAGACACGCCGGGCCTCATTCAAGAACCGGTTCGCCTCGGCGCGATCCAGATGTTCGATCATATGACTGGAATACAAAGCGTCGACACTGCCGGTTTCGAGCGGAATTCTTCGGGTCGCGTCGGCCCACTGGATGTTGGCCCGCCGAGCCATCGTCAAAAACGACATTCGTGTTGGCGTGATGAATCCGGCCAGGGATAGCAATCGTGTCGCCGTGGGATGGGAGGAAAGGCGAATGCTCCAGGAATTGTCGAAATTTTTCCAACCGGCGGTCGGCGTCTGTCCGCAACCGATATTCACCCGAAGCATTCGGTTCCTCTCGGGATACTCAGGATGGCCCTAATGAGCCCATTGTCTTTGGTCTCTCCATCCTAGTTCCCGTGATTGCGCCCTTCAAGCAGGTCCAATCGCTTATCATTCGAGAAGCGATGCTTTCTCCGCCCAGTTATTCGTCGTCGCCGCGCCCGGATTGACAGGCGCCGATCGAGATACTAAGCTCCTTGAGATCAAATACTTAGCTGGCCATTGCGGTTGCAATCGTCCGCTGAGCCGGAGTGGCGGAATGGCAGACGCGCCGGACTCAAAATCCGGTACTCGCAAGGGTGTGTGGGTTCAAGTCCCACCTCCGGTATTCTTATCCGACAAGGACTTACGTCAATCACTTGCCTTCACCGGCGCTCCTATAATAGGACGCCGGTGCCTCAATAGTGCCTCATAGGGCGTTCACGTTGCATCGTGTGGCAAACGGGTGGGATGGTCCCAACCCGTGTAACAGACACCAAAGTGTCTCGCCACATGGAGCTGCGGCATGGCCAATTTGGGCACCAAGGACGGCGTCTACGTCGTCCGCTTCCGCTATCGGGGCAAAGAGTTCAAGAAGTCGCTCAAGACGCGTAGCGAGCCCGACGCGCGGGGCGCATTGCACGTAGTCCACCTGACCCTCCACCGACTGCACACCGGCCAACTAAGCGTCCCCGCCGACGTGGACGCCGGTGACTTCATCGTCAGCGGTGGGACCTGGGCGCCGCCGCCCAAGGCCGCGTCGCCGCGCGTGTTCCCCAGCACAAAGACCCTGATGGATCGCTACCGCGCCGCCAAGGAGAGCGAGGTCGCCGAAAGCTATCTGGTTTCCCAGCGCACGCACCTGAACCAACTCGCCGAGTTCTTGGCCAAGAAGGCAGACCAGCCCTGCAATCTCGTCACCCGCACCCAGTTGGAAGCCTTTTTGCGGAATCTCAAGCAAACTCGCGACGGTCAAACCGTCAATCGGGCGCGCATCACGCTCACCCTGTTCTACAAATGGGTTCAGTTGCAGGATGACGTTCCGCCGTTCGAGCCGCCGACGAATAGCCTGCCGACTTTCAAGGGCGCCAGGGACCCGGACCCGTTTAAGACGACCGCCGAAATCGAAACAATTCTGAACCGCGGCGGCTTGGACAATAAACAGGCGCTGGATCAATGGGACAACTTGTACCTCGCTCCTGGCGAAATTGCGGAACTTCTGGCGACCGTACGGGAGCGAGCCAAAAACCCAGTTTCGTTCCTGCTGCACGCGATACCGGCGTACACGGGCATGCGTCGAGGGGAGTTGTTGCGGTTGCGCTGGAACGATATCGACTTCGACCATGATTTCATCACCGCCCGGAGCCGAAAGCAGTCCCGCACGAAGGCGGAAGTCAGCCGCCACATCGACCTTCACGTTCGAACTCAAAGCCACACTCCAGCGATGGCAGGAAAACCATCCGGCGGGGCAACTCGTGCTAACGGATGGAACGTCATCGGCGGCATTGAGTCCCGCCGCGGCTAACCGCCTGTTTTGGGCGCCGATGCGCGACACGACCTGGTGCTTGGATCGCAAGCGGAACTGGTACAAAATCGGCTTTCACACTTTTCGCCACTCTTTCGCGTCGAACCTGGCGGCGGCCGGGGTTGACCAACGGATTATCGACGAATTCATGGGGCACACGACTGAGGCGATGCGCAAGCGATACCGCCACCTGTTTCCCAAAAACCGCCGAGCGGCGATTGAATGCTTTTCGCTCCAAACTACGTCGTGAAACGTTATGCCAAAAACCCGGTCGTAAGTTCAAGCACCGCAAAATGAATGATCCTCAGCTTCCAGAATGGGCAGAGAAACCGCTTGGAGACGGACCGATCGCCCTCGTCGTGTTCCAAACGCGGGTAGGTGGCGGTGGGACCGCATCGGGAATTCTGGTGGGGGCTGCTCGTTCTGGCGCCGGCGCGGCGGTCATCAGGCCCGACCAGTTTGCGACGTTTCTCTCGGATCACCGGGATGCGGTCTTGGTTTGTCACGACGCCGCTTCCCTGCACTGGCGAATTCATCAAGCGACGATCGGAGACGGCGATGCCCAGGAGACGCTTTGGGCTTATTCGCGCGAGGCGCGACTGATCGATATAGGTTTATTGGACCAGCAGATCCGCAATTACGAGATGCGACCGATCGGCCGCGGCAACACCCTGAAACGACTCGCGCAAAAGTTGCTTGAGCGAGAACTGCCCACCCAGGACGCAGTCCAGGAAATGGTTGACGCGGCCATGCATGGCGGTCCGGAAAAGACGGCGATCCTTCTCCGCTCGCTCGATCAACTGGCCGACGCGACACTGAAATTGCATGCAGTACTCGAGAGCAAGGCTACCGAGATTCGGTCGCGGATCGACAGAGCGTTCGTCGGACCACCCGCCGCGGTTACCATGACACCGGATCAAGAAGAGCAATTCCAAAGCATTCGCGACCTCGCTTTCAATGGAAAGAAGCTGAAAACTCTCGCGCCGCTGGTGGAACAGCCTTTCGGCATCTTGGGCGTCGGGATCGATGTTCAAGCGGCCATCGCGTTGCAGCGACCATCGCGGCCCAGCCTACGAATCGATTCAGAGCACAGACCCGGGTTTCAGGAACATTGCAAATCGCGATTTCAGTCCGCGTGCCGACAGCTCAAGGACGACGCGGCCGCGAAGCCGTGTTTCCAATGGCAGCCCAACGCGCCGCCCACCGTGAAGCGCGAGAACGGGCGCCCATGTATTCACGCGAACGAGCTTAAGAACTGGCTGCTGAGCTTTTCGACGCGTCTGTGTGATCTCCATGGCATGTCGGCAACGCTCCCCAAGACGCGCGATGGGCAACCTTCCTTCGATCCCGAGCAATGGGGGATGTGGGCCGATTGCGATCGCGGCTTGTCCGCTTGGCGGAAGCTTAACCAGTTGATCGAACTCGACTCGGTTGTGGCCAGCGATAACGAGGCCTGCGTTCGATTTGACGTATATCCGGTCATTGGCTCTCATGGCCCGAATTTGGAGGCCGTCAAGGATATCAATGCCCCGATATTTCGCCCGCACGACGGGAATTCGTTCGTTGTCGTCAGCCTCTCGGATCTGAAGATCCGTAGCTTTGCCAAGGTTTGCTTGGGACATGGCCTCGGCCACGTTGCTCGGCTCGCCAATCATTATTTTTCCGGGCCGTTCGAGTCTATTGAGGAAAACGTCGAGCCGATCAACGAGATTGCTGCCGACCTATATCGCTCTGCCGGCGGAGAGCTTCTTTCGGCCCAGGATCATGAATTCGCGGCGAGCGCTTCGACTTCTGGCGCCGGGCGCCGGGGATTGACGATGCGGTAGATCCGATTAACGCCGATTTACCGCGGGAGCATCGCTTGATCGGCCGAGCATTGCTCGAATCAATACCGCTGGGGCTTCCGGACTCACTTCTCAGTGTTTTATTGAAGACTCGCTATGGCCTCGAAGAAATGTCCGAATCCCGCGTGCGGCGCTTGAGAGCCTCGCTCGCGAACGCCGTCGCTTACGAGATCAATGGATTTCTCGATGCAAACGTTTTCCACAGGCTTTGCGCGGTGCTGGACGTCGGTGTCGACGTCGCCCGTCGTGCTTTTCCAAATGCGTTCGGTCATGCTACTCTCGATGATCATCTGCGGAATACGCTGCTGGGTGGCGATCGCGACAGCCCGCTATGGATGTTTATCAACGAACACCGTGGCCGCCATAACGTGGCCGAACCGGAGAACGACGACGAGATCGTCGACCGTGTTCTGACTTACCGTCTGATCACGGCCGCCGGCCGTGTGGCGTCGCCGGGTTTTGCCTGCGAGGCCAAACGTCAGCAGTGGTTGCTGGTCGCCGACGAGGCAATGAAGGCAATCGCCTATGCGATCGTGGCGGGCGGCCTTGAGCTCGTGGCGGTGATCGATGGCGAGGTTCTATTGGAAGTGCCTGAGGAGCATACGGAGTCGCTGATTCAAGCTCTAGAGGACCCGGAAGGAATACTGATGGCGGCACAGTGGCCGATCCTGCGCGGCCTATCCGCTCCGGCCAGCGCCCGAATTATCCAGACTTGGCCGGAATCGCCATGTGCGGATCGATTCTCGGAAGCCGCGAGAATTTAGGTCGCGACCGATCATATCACGGCAATAACAGAAAACACCCAACCAATCGCTGGCTGGTATAACGCGCCCTCCGGGCACCGGCTTCAACGCGCCGCGGGGTAGCCGCGGCCTGTCAGCCAATGCCACTTTGTCGTCGGTCGCACCAATCCAGTTCGGAAGCTGATCCGGCAACTGCACGGTTCGCAAGCTCGGAAGCACACCTGCTTAGACTTGTTTGCTTCCATAACGATTCGATCTTTTTCCGTCGCCTTTGGTATTGCATTATCGACTCGGAATAATATTCCATGCGATACCCTTGCCGCCAAAGGCCGTGCGTTGTATAAATAGAGTTGAAGGGGCTGAGGCTCGGTATTTCGAGCCTCTTTGCTGGCCGACCGGGGTAGTCCCTTTCATCTGCTTGGGAGTTCTTTTCTCCTATAGCGTCCAATTAGACCGGCCGGGACTGAGTAAGAAGCTGGCGCGTGCGCCGGTTCTGGACGCTTTATTGCATGGGGCCTCTGCCCCTCTGCTTTTGGCCGTTTGCCATTGGCTCCTCGATGCTTGCTTCTCCCTCGGTTCGGGCCAACAAGGCCGGATCTGTCTCACCTCGGGGTCGACGGTCTCCGGTCGCAACCATCGCTGGAGACATCATAGGTGAAAAATTTTTTAAGCGCGGCCGCGGATCAAATTCCGCCGCGGTCTGGTGGCGAGACAAAGGACGTGATCGAAATTCTTCATTACCTAAAGATCGCTGTCGAAGACATTCGCGACCAGCTTTCAAAAAAACGGAAGGAGAATTTGGCAGTCGAGGAGGTCGCCGAGTTGGTCGGCCGGACGCCCTATACGGTGAGACGCTGGATCAGTGAGGGCCGTATCAAGGCGGTGCGAATCGCGGGGTGCGGGCCAAAAGGGCGGTTGCTTATCGCGCACGACCAAGTCGATCGTTTAATTGCCGGCGGAATGGGCGGCGACGTGCATCCGGCCTCGGTCGGCTGAATGTCGCCGCATTGGCTGAGGCTGAATACATGTACTTGCTCAGAAGTCCTAGCTTCGCCCGGTAATCCACATCGGACGCCGTTGGAGCAGGTCCGCACTTGCGAAAAATACTGAAACTTGTATGCATTAGCGCTAATGGAATTGCGAACGCCATGTCAAACCATCACGTCACGATCACAGTTGACAGTCGTCTACACGCCACGCTCGGCCAATGTCCCCCCGGGATACTGGAGATCGTGGTGGACGCATTGACGTACAACCGCATAACGCATCGCCTGGACGGGCCACATGGAATCGACGATGAAATTTCACCGCGGATGTTCGCTCAGGTATGCAAGAGGGGGGGCGGATTGCTTTTTTTCCCGGCCGGGCTGATGGAGCGCGTCGTGGAGCGGCTTGGCCGTGACGGCATCGGCGCACAAATCGTCGATCAGCGACGACGGAGCTCGCGGCTCGCCCGGGCCAAACAATATCTCGACGAGCTCCCGGCGCGTGACCGCCGCCGGCTACGGACCATGCTCGCGAATCCCCTGGGGCAGGTCGAGGTCACCGACGTCGCCGACGCGATCGATGTCGTTGGGCAGTTGGCGCGGATTTGGCCGCGGGGGCGAATCGACATTTGCGCCGCCACTCGCCGCGCCGTGATCGAATGCCGGAATCGGTTGGCAGAGCAACTGAGCAAGGACGTACGATTGGCCGTCAGCGGTCGCGTGCGGCGCATCGGTCGCATCCTCGTGGGCACGTCACACATGTTGCCGCGTGATGATCGGCGAGACATCCTGATAGTGCTCGATGGCGGCGAACTCTGGGGCCTGAGCGCGATCAACCGACGATGGCACGGCGACGCCCATTATCGGCGGCGATTCGCGCTCGTCCAGCGCAACCGTCGTAACGACTCTTGGCGCAACTTCGCGCTCCAGGCGCTGACCGGTCCCGTGATCAGCACAGGCCGACGACCGCGAAAACAGATCGCGAGAACATACCTCCTAGCGGAAGGAAAAAAGCCGCGGAGAGCGGGCTCTCGCCTGACGCAAAAGCGAGAACGGTTTTGGCTGAATGCCGCGCGCAATAAGCTCGTCGCCAATATGGCGGTTGGGCTCGCGGACAATCCTGACAGGGCGCTGCTGGAGCACATGCGCGAGCACATAGTAGTTGGGCAATTAGGTACACGAGAAGATCCGCGGGTGGCCATCCTGGTCGAATCGGCGGAGCATGCTCGCGAACTAGCGCGGCTGCTGCCGACCTGGCGGATCGACACCGCGAACGAACCGGCCCGACGGAACCTCACTCCGAACATCGAGTCGCCGCATGCGATAGTCACCGAGACCCGCGCCGCGAAATTCGGCGTGGACGCGCAAATCATAATCCGCGCGGCGGGAACTTCCGCGCCGCTCAAGATCAGAAACTTTCCGCCCCGAACGACAAGAGAAGAAAGCGGCACGCACGTTTTGATCGTGGATGTGATTGATTCCCTCGCCGAACGCACGACAAATTCACGGAGCTCCAAAAGAAGAACTACATTGATCGAGAGTAGGTGATTTTGGTGGCGCCGCCGCCGTTCACCACTCGCTAATCCCAGGACGCGGAGACCTCGATCGCCGCACAATCCTGGTGGGATCGGCCAAGAGCCGGTCCAGCGATTCGGGTTCACCTGGATCCCGCCTCGATTCTCCCGGGGGCGCAAAAGCGGGAGATACATCTTGGCCCGCGTAGGAACCGTTATCCGGTATCCCATGGCCGACCATGATGCGCCATCGCGCGTGCGGGAATCCATGCCCTGGCATGGACTCCAGCCGTCATTGGATTTAACCCCCCCGGGTTTGTCCATGTGACGACATACGGCGATGGCTCCGCCGATCGCCATTTTTTTCTGGCCTTTGGGGCCAACGGGGGCGCGGCAGGGGCGTAAGGTGCGTCCCTGCCGCCGCCACCGGTTTTTATGTAAGGAGGCATTACGGTGTACGAATTTCGGCTGATGTACAGTCGCGGGTGGGCGAGCGATCCGCTGCCGACAACGCTGCTTTATCATCAAGGCGACCAGCGCGACTTCGCGAGTAAGTTCGAGAGGATCGCCGCCGCCGCGGTCGCGAAAGGCAGGGCCGAAATTCGCGGTCTTGCGCCGCATTTATTGGAGTGGATTGCCGAGCAGAAAAATCTGAAAAACGCGTGGGACCATCTTGCCGCTCATGGCGGCCAAGCACCGGTTTAGACGGGCGCCGGTATTTGAAATACAGCGATATCGAAGCGTGGGACTTATGCCGCACGGCCGGCAAGGCGATCCGCTCGGGAACCTACCGCCCGCGCGATGACAAACCGCTAAAAGTCGCGAAAAACAGTGGAACTGGCGAGCGAGTGCTCCACCTCCCATCCATCATTGATCGCACGGTCCAACGCGCCGCAATGCAGATTCTGCAGCCGCTACTCGATCCGGGTTTCGACTCGCGTTCTTTCGGCTTCCGCCCCGGCGTCGGAAGCCAGAATGCGCTCGCATCCGCCGAGCGACTCGCCCAACGTCAAAATCGTTGGGTTTTCGTCGCGCATGATGTGCGGGACGCATTTTCGCATGTGCCAATTCCACGACTGATGGGCGTCGTGCGCAAGCAGTTTCCCGATGATTCCCTGATCGAGTTCTTGAGACGTTTATTGACGTCGCGGCGGCCTGGACTTCGCCAGGGCGGCCCACTGTCGCCGCTGATGCTTAACGTATATTTGGATCATTTTCTCGACCGCTCATGGCGCCGGAATTGTCCAGAAATCCCGCTCCTCCGTTACGCCGACGACATTCTGCTGCTCTGCGCCAACATGGCCGAGGCGTCCCAGGCCGAGGCGGAGCTGCGACGGATTTTGTCGGCCGCGGGAATGCCGCTGAAGGCGGTCGCCGAGGAGGCAATCCAGGATTTGAGCGGCGGCCGGACCAGCGTTTGGATGGGCACGCGTATCTATCGCGCTTTCGACGAATTGGCCATCGAGCTCACGCCCATGGCCTGGCGGCGGCTGAGAAATCACTTTCGAAGCGCGCATGAACGAGATCATTCCCAGCTCGTCGCCGAGCAGGTGGCCAGAGGCTGGCTGAACGGCTACGCGCCCTGCTACCGGCCCGACGATGCGGGCCGAGCTTGCCTGAAAATTGTGCGGACGGCACAAGCACGGGTTCGAGGAGATTTCTTCGCGGGACGAACTGGAAAGACTCTGGCAGTTGGCTCATGCGCAGTGGCGCAAATTGCGGAAGCGAGTGCGAAAGCGACCAGCTCAGAAATAATCGAACTTACCCGTGCCATTTTTAGAGGCCTTCACCGTGACCACAAACGAACGCGCAGAGCGCGATCAACACCATGGCGAAACCCAAAAGTTCGGGCTATCGGCCATTTTCAAGAGTCCTCTGAATTCGCCGGTTCCAATTTTCGATTGAAGCGGCTCATCGAGAATATTCTCGTCGCAAAACACCCCGCGGTGATCGTGGCCCAGTTAAATCTTTCAAGACCAGCTTGGCGATGGACAAGGCGAACAACTTGAGGCCGGGAAGCGTTTTCTGGGCGGGTTTCGTGTGCCGCGCCGCGTGACGGTAGCGGTGATTTCCCGCGAGAGCGGCGAGGCGACGATCAAGGACGCCGCCCAGCGGATATGCATCCGCATTAAAGTCGTGCTTCTCGGCCCACCGACGGTTCGCAGAGCCTCGCCAGAACCAGAATCGTCGCCGCCGTGGCCCACTTGTTGCGCACCGCCGATGGCCTGGAGCCCGGTAAGCGGCTCTTCGATGTCGATGCAAATGGCATTTGGCGACCTGCGATAATCGAGTTGCTGCTAATTCACTTCGGCGCCTCGTGTCGATTTGCGTGTTTTCTTCCCGCGTGCGGCGGCAGAGTCGCGGTCCGCTGTCGCCCCAAATTGCTGGCGAATGATCGCCTGCGAACAAACAGTGTTAGCGAGTTTTTTTCCAAGGCGTGCGCTGCAAAGCAACGCGATACCCGCGTCGGCGAACAACTGAAATCCAAAAGTCCTCTGGGTTACGTCCGGAGCAAAACGTAGGATCAAACGCTGGTGATTCGCGTCCGAACCCGAACCTAAAAGAGTCGCCCCGTGAGTGCTCCGCGACATTCCGAGCATATTCTTCGTCGCCACGACGCTTTGTCTGATCCGGCTTGGCGCTGGAAGTGGGCGGTGAAACGACGGCGCTACCGGTATGGCCGGCCGAGCGGCGACGAACTGGTCGATCGTGCTGTGGATTTTCCTCGCGACCGAGACGATGCGTCCACGCTGCCGCCGGATGAAGTCGGCTCGTCCCGGGACATTGTGATCGCACGCGGCTTCAACATTTATGTCGGTGGTCCGTCGCGGCGCGTGTTGCTGGGGGCTCAGCGTTCGACGGAGTCGAGGCTCGTAGCGGTTTCAATTCGTCGCGATCTGGAGCCGGCGGTCGGGACATCTTTCGACGGCTATTTGTCGATGTGGGCGATAGTCTTGATTCCGCGGCGGGAATCCATACTCGCGCGCTCGCCGGCGATCTGGTCGCATTCCACGACGCCGTCGGATTTCCGGTCGCTCCGACTCACGACATTTTTCAGCCAGCCGTAACCACGGAATGAGAGCATTCGCCATGAAGACCGTCCGCAAGCGTCGCTCACCCTTCCACGAGCAGCATCATTGCGACCCGTTTCTCGCGCCGGACTGGCGTTGGCGGCGGGCCATCTGGCATGTCGACACCGGGCATCGGTATTCTCGGGCTCGCGACGACGCGGCCACGGGTCGAGCCGTGAGTTTCGTTCGCGGCTGGCGGCGCTGCCGAACACGGCGGCAGTTCTCGGGGCTCCGCCGCCGAGCGCCGGCGCTGTTCGCCGCCCATGAGATTTTCCGGTCCGAGGGTCGACCGCGACTCGAACTCGAAGCGCGGCTACTGGCGGGCCAGAGCTTCGCCGAAATCACCGCTCGCCTGGCGCTACCCCAAAACGTTATTGAAGCCTACGAGCAGACTTTTCATGCCGTGAGCGATCGCTTGGCCGCCCGAGGCTGGATTACTCGACTGCTCGGCGCACATCGCCACGGCGGCGAAGAATTCGCGAGCGTCGTGAAATCGTTCGCTTATTCGCGGGGCCCCCACATGCTCGAAGCGTTGCTCGCCAATATCGTGGACGCCAACGGCCGGTTCACGCTCGAAAAAACGCGCGACTGGAGCACCAAGGAAGGACGGCTGGCCGCTCGCTTGGCCATTCTGGTAATCGCTCGACGATCGTCCTCAAAGCCGGCCTTAACGGACGAATTGTGTCGGGCGAGCGAACTTATTTCTCGCTTGGAGCAAATTCAGGCCCCCAAGAAATCCATAAACCAAGATTTCGCGATGTTCCTCGAACGATTTACGCTCCCACCGCCGCCTTCGACCGACGCCACGCGTTCGAATCCGACTTCCGGCGCGAGCAATCCTTCTTCGCCCCGGCCAACGGAATTGGAGGTTAACAAAGTGGCATAGGGATTCGCCGTACTAAATGTGACAATTCAGGGGGTCGGAGAGAGCTGGCGGGGACGGGCGGACTCGGGGGGCGGAATGCCGAGCGGCGCAGTGATCATGGGACGGTGCAAGATGCCTGCTGTTGTTTATCGCGGCGCCCGAAAATTCGCCTACAAAACGGTTCGGCGAGATGACGGCCGTGAAACGACCGTGTATCTCGGCTCGGGGGTCGTGGCGGAACTGCTGGAAAGCGCCATGACTGCCCGCCGCGAGCAGCGAGATGCCGTTCGGGCCGCGCGACGGTCGTGGCAAGCGTCGGACGAGCTGATGGCCGAACTGGATGAACTATCGGGCTTAATCGCCGCGGCGGCGCTAATCGCGGCTGGATACCACCGCCACGACCGCGGTCGCTGGCGCAAACGGAGGAAGATCGATGGAAACGGATGATCCCAAGGTCAAGGCCGCGCGAGCGGAGTTCAGGTTGGATGTTGAATTGGCAAACGAGGGCGACGCCGCGGCGCTGCGCGCATGCGCGAAACTCTGGATCACCAGCCCCAGATTTGTAGACGAGTCGGCGAAGTCGCGATTCTCGCGGAAAGCCATTGGATCGATCGAATTGCGGGCGACGATGTTTTCACGCGTGAGTGCGTGGAGCGCACGGTCGCCGAAATGCGGAGGGAGCTCGGCGGTCCATCGCCGACCGCGCTCCTAAAAATGGCCGTCGATCGATTGATCTCGGCCTGGCTGGCCGTGCAAGTCGCCGATAAAGCGGTCGCGTGCGGTGGCGAGACCATACCCAACGCCAATTTTCAGATCAAACGGCAGGCCGTGGCGCAACGTCATTACTCGGCGGCGGTCAAATCGCTGAGCGAGATTCGGCGGTTGCTCCCCGCGGCGGGACGAACCGCGCCCGGGCCGACGACCGACGTGCCCGCGGATTTGCAGGTTTTCACGCCGATCAAACCCGCGAGGGCAAAAAAAGCCTAATCGCTTGTAATTCAAGACCGAGAAGACGGAATCACAAGGACACGCTCCCATGCACGCCGACCTACTAGCCCGTTTATAAAACGTCCTTGACCGGGGTCGGCGCGGGCGTCGGCTGGCGGGCGGGGGCTCAGGGTTGCGCGCTCCAGGCGCGGGCGGGCGCGATGGGGGAGCGAAACCTTATGGTGATGATAAAATACACAATTAAAACAAGGTCGGCGGGGGCTTGCAGCGCTCGGGGCTTGCCCATGCCGAACAACATCCGCATGATCCGCGCGAGATTGTGCGCCGCGGCCGCGATGCGGTAGCGTTTTGTTACTTCAATCTTGCCTCGAAGCCAACTGCGTCGGCCGCCGCCCGTGTCGCACACATGGGCAAAGCTTCCGGTCGACGCGCTCGCCACGTTGGCGTTGGAAGCGACGGCCTTTCGCGCCACGCGTTCGGCGGCGATTGTTCTCGACGGCGCGACGCTCCGCCGGCGGCCTGTCTTGCCAGGTTCGATCATGGGCCAGTTTCGGCTACGGTATATAGGTGCGAATGTCGAGGCTGGCGGCCATTCGAGCGTCGCGTTGGCGTGATACCCTTTGTCGGCGACGGCTTCCTCGATTTCCGGTTTGCCGCCGGTCGTTTGCAGGTTCGCTTGCGCTGCGAGCACGCTATCAACGAACGTGTCGGTGTCGGCTTGATTCGCATGATACACTTCGGCGCCCAGCCGCATCCTTTTGTCAATCTGTTTGAGGGAATCCATCGTGCAGCCCTTCTATGCTCATAGTCTCGATGGCCGGCCGAAGGCCGATTGGGAATTACTCGACGAGCACTTGCGGAATGTCGCCGAGCGTTCGCGAGCCTTCGCGGAGGCCTTTGGCGCGGGCTCGTGGGGCTATCTGGCTGGGCTCTGGCATGACCTGGGCAAGTACTTGCCGTCGTTTCAAGACAAGCTGGACGGCCGGCAAATCCACGTCGATCACGCCGGCCCAGGAGCGGCGGCGGCGATGGAGCATTTGCCTGGCGGCTTGAGTCCGCAATTCGTCGCATAGTAGCGCCGCAAACCGCAGAATCCTGATTGCATTGCTTGGTGAGCCGACCGCGGATCTAAACCGCCTAGGTCTGAGAGGCGTTCTAAAAAATCTCGGCGGTTGGCTTTCATCCAGCTGGCGGCCTCGCGTGAATAATGTCCGATTTTCAGCGTCCTCGCCGTCCCATGGCGACGAGCAATGAACCGCGCGATGGATAGATCCGCGTGGCCTTGGAACGGAGTTTTAAGGCTGGCGGGGCATTGAAGCCCCGCCAGCTCGATGACAAAAAGACCAAGCCCCGCTGAAAGAACATTTCAATCCACACAGCCCGAACGGGCTGCGACAATCGAGACGGCACTTGTCGCCGGCTGCAATCAATAGTACACTGTCACGGGGTCAAAGCGAATACAAATGACGAGACCTGCGGATAGAACGAACATGGTATTGCGAGGATGTCTGGCGCGGCGAGGCTGAAATTGCCAAGCCTGTTAGCGGGGTCGGCGGCGTGCACACCGCCGACCCATGTGTACTAGCGGGGCGGATTGCAATATCCGTCCGCCGCCAGCCATCTTCTTTCTCTTGTGAGGGCCACCCAGAATGGATTAGCCGCCGTTTTTTGCCGATGGCATATTGCAATTAATTGGTACATACGTACAGTTGTCTTCGTGGCTGGGGAGACGTGTAGAGGCAATAGGTGGGCAAATGGGCCGTTATCCGATCGTTGTTGAAGTCGCAGGGCCGCTCGCGATGTTTTCGCGCCCGGACACTGGCGGATCGCCGACGTCGTACCCGGCGCCGACTTGGTCAGCGGCTAAGGCGATATTCGAAAGCATCGCATTCTTTAGCGATGGCCGTGCTTGGATCAATCCGACGAAGGTCGAAATCTGTCGCCGTGCCGGACAGGTCGGCGGTCGAATCTGTTATCAGCGGTACACGACCAATTATGGAGGCCCATTGCGCAAGAAAAGCCTCTTCGGCAAAGGCGTTGCTCCCGGCGGCAGCAGCATGCAATTGTTCGCGACAGTTCTCGTCGACGTATGTTATCGACTACACGGCGAGGTCGTCGGATCGAAGAGTGCTGATCGCGTCAATGCGCGGCACTATCTCCAGGATCTCTTTAATCGCCGTTTGGCTTGTCGCAATGTGAACAAGGGTGGATGCCATCGCACTCCGACGCTTGGCTGGTCTGAGTTTACTTGTTCCTACTGGGGACCACCGCGATGCCGCGAGATCGCCGGATCGGGCGGTTTAGTCGAGAACTTAGCATGGAAAACGTTTTGCACAACTTGGGAACTTCAGTTCATTGACCGGACCGAAGTTGACGACGCAATTTCGGAGGTAATCCCTTCGATGCTTGTCGGCATTCGGAATCAGTCGATTGATGGCGACTACGCTCCCCAATTTCACCAGAGCGTCCAAATAACGGACGGCGCCCTTACCTATCCTCCGCCCGTTTTTCCGCCTGCCCGTAGCAAAATGGAGCAACGCGCAGATGCTCAATGAATTGCTCAAAATCGAACGTGGAGCACGCGCAGCTCGCATCGAAATGGTGCAACGTCACCAAGACATAAAAGATGGCAGGAGCCTTCCGACGCTGCGTGTTCTGCTGGGTAGCACAGGTAATGTCTCTGAGGTCCTTCTCGTTCCGGAGACAGTCACTCCATGGACGCTTCGTGACGGCCAGCACAATAGCTTTCCGTTCATGCAGCCCAAGCAGCCGCTTCTGGCTCTGGATGATGAACACTGCGATAGCGAGAAAGTGAACGACAAGAAAAATGGCGGTCAACGACGCTACGCGCTGTTGGATCTGTTGCCCATTGGCAAGATCAATCTAGACTCATCTAGGACTTGGCCTGGAAAAAAACTTCTGCAACGACTCCATGAGCGGCGGTTGCAACTCCATTCGCTTACGGGCACTCCCGCCGAAGTCGTTTTGGCGACAATTGATCGATTCTTACGAGCATGCGATCCGGCGGTCGGCGGCGACCCCGCTCGCTTGCTTAAACAAATCCTGGAGCATCTTATCAAGAACCTGAGGACCGAGGCTCAAGATGCTTGGGTTGATGTAGCAGTCGCTTTGCTAATCGGCAAGAAGAACCCACAGAACGCAAGATACGAGTGCGCCGGCGCGTTCGTTCCCGATGCAACTGACTACGACGATTCAATTCTTGCTCCGAAGATGGATATTGCAGTAAGCGCGGCGTTGCGAAGCGTGGCCGGATCGAAAAAAGAAAAATTAGTCATCGGCACTTGCGCGCTTGTCGGTGGAGAGAAGACGTCGCTCGTGAGCGGCAATTTTCCTCAACCGAATGTGGCGGTATTGGGGCAAACCTATATCTTTGCGAAAAACAAAGATATTCCGGCGAATGATCGGTATGAGCCCAACGGTGAGAGACCATCGCCGCTAGTGCGTACGTCGCTACCGATCTCGCAAGACACGGCAATTCAACTTGCTGCGGCCTTCGAGGCGCTAACGACTGACGAACGGCGTGGAAAAACATGGCGCCCCATCCCCGGAGAAGCGCCGAAGCAAAGCGATCTCTTGCTGGCATTCGTTCATGCAACGCGAGTCGATCCAATCGTCTCGAAAGTGGTGGGCGAAGTGGACGACGATCTCTCCGAAGCGGAGCCTTCTTTGGACGACGACGGCCTCTCCAAGTCGATTCGCGTTTACGAAAACGAGACGCAGTCGGTAGTCGACGCCGTGCAGGCGAAAGACGACGCGCATTTCGACGCGGCGGTCGATTTCGTTGTTTTTCGCAAGATCGATCCAGCGAATCGAAAGGTCGTGTACTCGGCGACGACCACGATCCATGCCCTAAAGGACGCGAACGATCGTTGGGTTGCAGGCGAGCAAAATGTGCCCAATTGGTTAAAGTTGCCGCTTCCGGCAAAACGAGGCGAGAAGTCAAGAATTTCTTTGCCTCGCCACGTGCGGCCATTGGATTTGATTGAGTTTAGTAAATGTCTTTTTATTCGCGGTGGCACACAAAAACAAGAGATCGTTGGAATTCCTGCGGCCGAAGCACTGGCGTTGTTCTTAGAAACCGTTCCGACCCCTTCCTGCTCCGCTTCAAGACGGGTGCGCCGATTTCTGAAACTTGTGCTCGATCGGCGCGGAGGTCTCTTAGCCGGAACAGTTCATGCGCTGAGGCGGGGCTTCGATTTGCGCGTGACTTCGATCGACTTGAAGCGTTGCGCACCGTTACCGTTTTGGGGATTCTCTTAGACAAACTAAAAAATGCCGCGCCGCTCGGCGGCACTCGGGAGAATGACATGGAAAGCAAAGCGTTCCAACTCGGGCAGCTCTTAGCCGCTGTAGATGTGATCCACGTTGGCTATTGTGCAGATGTGAGGAAAGGCGACGTGCCACCGACCTTGCTCGGAAATCAGGTGTTTGCGATTGCGCAGGCGTCTCCCAAGCGTGCCATCGAGGTGTTGGGTCAGCGATTGTCTCCATATCTCGCATGGACAATGAGAATTGCGCGCGACCCCGATCGCGTAGGCAAACTCGTTGAAAGTAAGGATCCATTCGATATCCAGCGTGGATGGGATATTCGCAAAGCCGTTCGACAGGCGCGCGAAGTCCGCCCGATTGCCAAGCAATTGGACCAGTTTCTTTCAGAACCGGAAGGCCAAGATGCAGACCTGTTTCATGCCCGCCTAGTTCTTGGCTACATGGCGGGAATTCCTTCGCGCAACGAGCAGGACGATCTGACGGACAGTGAATTGGCACCGCAATCCCCACAAGAGGAGACCTAATATGTGCGCAAAGAAATCCGATTCCAAACCTACCTTCAATCGTGGCACGGGGTTATTGATTATCGAAGTTCGCCACAGCAACCCGAATGGCGACCCCGACGCCGAAAGCGAACCGCGGACGCTGGAAAGCGACGGTCGTGGGTTAATTTCGCCGGTTTCGTTTAAACGCAAACTGCGCGATCTGATTGCCGTCGAGGACGGGCCGGTCTGGCAAGAAGCAAAACGAGTGCTAGATATCTCAACAAATGGAGAGGGCCGGCGGTTTGAGATATTGGAATCGCGCGGTCGAAATCGAGACTCGATTTTCAAAATGACAGCCCACGATTTTTCCGATGCTTATTGGGATGGCCGTGTGTTTGGCAATACTTTCCTAGAAGATATTAAGGGGAAGAATTTCAAGCCAGGAGAAAAGGATCATTTTATTAGCACAGGCGCCGTTCAGTTCGGACCCGGTATCAGTATTGCGCCCATTGAGGTCGAACGAATCACGACGACGAATAAATCGGGGGTTCAAGAGGGTAAGGACCGCGGCATGGCGCCGTTGGGTTGGCGTGTGGTGCGTCACGCAGTCTACGCGATGCCGTTTTTCGTGAATCCGATGATGGCCCATAAGAGCGGCTGCTCGTCGACGGATATTGACGTAATGAAGTTCCTCGTTCCGCATGTGTATCGCAACACCGCATCGGCGATTCGCCCGTTCGTAGAAATACGCCATGCATGGTATGGCGAGCACTCTTCTTCGCTTGGCTCCTGCCCGGATTCACTCATCCTCGATGCGTTGACGCCCACGAAAAAAGGCGACCCCAATGTGGCGTCGACCTCCATCTCCGACTATGACATCCCAGGTGAAGGTAACGTCTCGGCGGCCGTGCGTAATCGGTTGAAGAGCCTCGAAGACCTGTGCGCTGAAACAATGGGAATGAAATCGTGGCTGCGAATGCAAGTATCCAGACTCCGTTGGCTCATTCGCCGCAAGCGCGGGCGCAAACGGCGATCCTTACCCGCGGCATATCAGAGCGGTGTACGATGGCTCGCGCGATTGCGCGTAGAAGAATGCTTGAGTATGCAATTGATCCACCGCCGGGCATGCTGGATGCAATCGCATCCGCTGCGATATTCCATGATCTCGGAAAACTCGATCCAGACATTCAGAAGGTTCTGGGTCAATTTGCAGGCGGCCGGCTTGTCTGGGACCACATCGACGGTGGCGTGGCACACCTTACCAAGGCTCGATGCTGGACGGCAGCATGGCTGGTTCGCGCTCATCATGCGCCAGGATTGCCGAGGAAGGACGATCATTTTGGAAAAGGCGTTTCCTGCCTCAAACTTCGCGGGCGGCGTGCGGTTTGTGATGATTGGCGGAAGCGACAGAGAAACGAGAAACAGATTTCCCGTACTGACGCGTTATTGCGGCAGTATGTCCAAGACCACAACGTTTGCTTAGGCGACTACGCCTTGCAGTGCGCGCGACCTTTCCATGGTCTTGCGCTCCGTTTAGCTCTTTCATGTCTGGTTGACGCCGATCACTCGGATACCGCGTTCTTTGATTCTGGGGCGTTGCCGCCGCGAGCGAACGAGCCCAGATGGTCCGAACGTTTGGCCGCGTTGCGCCGGTATGTGGAAGGGTTTGGTTCCGGCGAGACGGAAGCCGAACGTGTCCGCAATCAGCAACGATCCGCGTTTTTCGAGTCGTGCCTGAATAGTCCAATCGATGATCCGCTCGTCGCATGCGAAGCGCCTGTTGGCCTCGGAAAAACCACGTCGGTTACGGCATACCTCCTTCGTCGCGCACGCGACGAGAACCTGCGCCGCCTAATTATCATCGCGCCCTACACGAACATTCTCACGCAAACGGCAAATGTCCTGCGGAAAGCATTGGTATTGCCAGGTGAGCGACCTAGCAGGGTCGTGGTCGAACATCATCATCGCGCCGATTTCGAAGATCCAGCCGATCGTGACCTAGCCGTCCTTTGGAATGCGCCCATCGTTGTTACAACCGCCGTCAATTTTTTTGAGACACTGGCAGCGAACGACCCAGCAAGCCTGCGAAAGTTCCACGCCGTGCCGGGTAGCGCGATCTTTATGGACGAAGCACATGCCGCGCTTCCCTCGCGACTTTTGCCCCAAAACTGGCGCTGGATGTGCGAGCTTGCCTATAACTGGAAGTGTCGGTTCGTTTTCGCGAGTGGATCGTTGGCAAGATATTGGGAGGATCGCCGCATAGTTCCTCGGAAAGTGAATGTGCCTGAGCTACTGCCTATCGACCAATCAGCAACGATAAGAAATGCCGAGAATCGCCGCATCTTGTTTCGTTCGGCAAGCCATGATGTCGTCGACGTCCAGACATTGTTAAAGTTGATATGCGCATCGCCGTCACCGCGGCTAGCCATTCTGAGTACCGTCCAAAATGCTGCCGTCGTTGCCAGGACGATGCGCAACGCCGGCCTGGATGTGCTGCATCTTTCGACTGCCTTATCGCCACGTGATCGCGAGCGCGTCTATAAGCGTATCAAGGCCCGACTCTTACGGCAAGAAACAGACTGGAGCTTGGTTGCAACAAGTTGTGTCGAAGCTGGGGTCGACTTCTCATTTCGCAGTGGATTCCGCGAGCGGTTTAGCGTTGCGTCTCTTTTGCAGACAGCGGGGCGAGTCAACCGCAACTCCGAATATAATGCGCAAGGAGGCAGTGTTGTTTACGATTTTGCTCTGAGCGACCTAAATATTTCGCAGCATCCAGCAGCAAAAGTCACGGCCGGTATTGTCCGCGAATTCTTTGATAGTGGCGCGATCCATCGCGACACGTCGACCGAACTCGTGACAAGAGCCATGCGAACGGAGATCGATCGTCTCGGCGGAGTACTACCTGACAATTTGAGCAAAGCTGAGGAAGCAAACGATTACCCGCAGGTGAAAGAGCAAGGGAAGGTTATCGATGCGGATACTCGGCTTGTGATAGTCGATCGCAGGCTAAGAAAACGATTGATCGAAGGAAAACGAGTCGGCTTTCGGATGCTGCTTCAAGGCAGCGTGCAAATTTGGACGTCGAAGCTTTCGGGATTTCGTCTGGAACCTTTGCATCTCAAGAGCCAGAAGGGCGAAATTTATTTTTGGGAGAATGAGTACGAGCCGGACTTTCTTGGGTACATGGCAGGCGTATTGAAATGCAATGAATTCTTGGCAAACGGCGGCGCGGTAATTTGAACAATGCTCTCCGAAGATGACCTTCTGCCGATCTCCGCCTTGCAGCACTTGCTGTTTTGCGAGCGGCAGTGCGCGTTATTCACATCGAGCAGCAATGGGCCGAGAACCGACTGACTGTCGAAGGGCAGCACCTGCATCGCAAGGCCCACCAAGAGACCGGCAAGCGCGAACGCGATCTCCGGGTCGCCCGCGGGCTGTCGCTTCGCTCGTTCGCGCTCGGGCTCATCGGCAAGGCCGACGTCGTCGAGTTTCGGCCGCTCGATGAAATCGCCCGTCGGCGCCTTGCCAAGCGCGGCCCCTGGGGCGATCGGCTGGCGATGGGCGAGTGGTCCGTCACGCCGGTCGAGTACAAACGGGGAAAACCCAAGAAAGACGACAGCGATCGCGTGCAATTGTGTGCCCAGGCCATGTGTCTGGAAGAGATGCTCGGCCGGGGGATTCCCGCGGGCGCCCTGTTCTACGGAACTCCGCGGCGGCGCACCGACGTGCGATTCGACCAGTCGCTCAGGCAGCGGACGATCGCCACGGCGGCGCGGCTGCACGAACTAATCGCTTCTCGCCTGACGCCATCGGCTCGCCGCGAACCCAAGTGCGAGCAGTGTTCGCTGTTGCCGCTTTGTTTGCCGCAAGTCGCCGAGCGAGCGGCCGGCGTCGGGCGCGCATCGAGCGGGCCTTTCAACATCATTCTGACTTCGAGCGGCCCGACGAGTGATGTCGCGGCTGATGCGATCGTCGTGCCTTGAACCCCGAGCCCGTCCCATGAAGCAGCACTTGAACACGCTGTTCATCACCACCGACGGCGCCTATCTGGCCAAGCGGGGCGAAACAGTTGCCGTGCGAGTGGAAAAAAAGACCCGGCTGCAAGTGCCATTGCACAATCTCGACGGCGTGGTCTGTTTCGGCCGCGTGGGCTTCAGTCCCTCGCTGCTGGGCGCGTGCGCCGCCCGCAATGTGACGGTTTCGCTGCTCGATCCGAACGGGCGCTTCCGCGCCGCGGTGGTTGGCTTCTCGCCCGGCAATGTGCTGCTGCGTCGCACGCAATATCGCACGGCCGACGACCTCGCGGCTTCGTGCGGCATTGCTCGCAATATGATCGCCGCCAAGCTGGCCAATGCCCGATCGGTGCTGCTGCGGGCGGCGCACGACTCGGGCGCCGCGAGCACTTCCGCCGACTTGCAAGGAGCGATCACTCGTCTGGCTCAGGACATCGACGCAGCGCGCAGGTGCGAGTCGCTCGACCAGTTGCGAGGAATTGAAGGGGGCTCGGCCGACGCTTATTTCCAGTGCTTTTCGACGATCGTTTCGCCCCAGTCGCGCGAATTCAAGTTCAGCAACCGCAGCCGCCGGCCGCCGCTCGATCCATTCAACTCGTTGCTGTCGTTTCTATACAGCATGTTGGCGCATGATGTGCGGTCGGCCTGTGAGTCGGTGGGGCTGGACGCGGCGGTTGGGTTTCTGCATCGCGATCGGCCCGGTCGTCCCGGCTTGGCGCTGGACCTGATGGAAGAGTTTCGCCCGTTCCTTGCCGATCGCCTGGCGCTGTCGCTGATTAACCGGCGGCAAGTTGCGGCGTCTGGATTCACGACGACGGAATCTGGCGCGTGTGATGATGGACGATCAGACTCGCAAGACCGTGCTTGTGGCGTATCAGAAGCGGAAGCAAGACGAGATATTGCACCCGGAGCTAGGCGAAAAGGTGACGGTCGGCTTGCTGGTTCATGTGCAGGCGCGGCTGCTGGCCCGACGGCTGCGAGGCGATATCGACGCGTATCCGCCCTTTATTTGGCGTTAGGAGTCTGTCCGAGGTCCGGCGGGGACTGTCCCGATTTTGCGCCGCGTCTACCAAACAATGCGGGTCGAAGCAAAATAAGGCTGTCCGCGTCTCCCAGGCGCTTCTCGGACAGAACCCCGCGCGGGAGCAAAATCGATGTACGTTTTGGTGACCTACGACGTGAGCACGACGACTCCGGAAGGTCGCCGTCGACTGCGACAGGTAGCGAAGACCTGTTCGAATTTCGGCCAGCGGGTGCAGAATTCCGTGTTCGAGCTGAAAGTCGATCCGGCGCGGTGGGCCGAGTGCCGGTTGCAACTGGTGGAGCTGATCGACGAATCGACGGACAGCTTGCGGTTCTATTACTTGGGCGCCAATTGGCATCGCCGAGTCGAGCAAGCGGGCGCCAAGGCGTCGTATGATATCGACGGCCCGCTGATCGCGTGATTCGCCGGGTTTCTGACCGATCGCGGACATGAAGCGCCGGCGAAAAACCGGGCAGGTTCGCGAACGCCGCAAAGCCATATGCGGCTAGCTCTTTGGCAATTTGGACGTTGTATGAGCCGACATCGACATCTGAAAATGTCGACGGTTCGCGGGTTGTTGTAATTTGCTCCTTGCGGGGCAACAAGTTACAACAAGACCGTCGCGGCCCACACGGGCCGCGTGGATTGAAACTGCGGATATCGAGTGGCGCATCCAGTCGTCCGGCAGTCGCGGCCCACACGGGCCGCGTGGATTGAAACGCGATCAATCTCGCCGTGAGTAAAAGCGCCGTGCGTCGCGGCCCACACGGGCCGCGTGGATTGAAACTTTCCGACGCGGCAGACTCCGGTGTTCCATGGGGTCGCGGCCCACACGGGCCGCGTGGATTGAAACGCGATGTCGGCCGGATTGACGACTATACTGCCGTGTCGCGGCCCACACGGGCCGCGTGGATTGAAACGGTATCCGCGCGGCGGCGATCTCGCTCTGCCGCAGGTCGCGGCCCACACGGGCCGCGTGGATTGAAACACCCAGCGCAGCATCGCAGCCAGGCTCATGCTGCGTCGCGGCCCACACGGGCCGCGTGGATTGAAACGCTCTGCATGTTCGACGCCTCGCCGCTCCGCTATTGTCGCGGCCCACACGGGCCGCGTGGATTGAAACACCGACCGCGATGGACACCGGCTGAAAATACGCTGTCGCGGCCCACACGGGCCGCGTGGATTGAAACGTCGAGGCGCATCGCATGTGCGCCGGCTCGCGAGGGTCGCGGCCCACACGGGCCGCGTGGATTGAAACTGCGAGAGGCTTCGCGACCGCGTGCGAGAGCGAGTGTCGCGGCCCACACGGGCCGCGTGGATTGAAACTGCGCAAGTCAGGTTTCGAGACCGATCCACCTGTCGCGGCCCACACGGGCCGCGTGGATTGAAACTTGTCGCTCGCGATGAAATCGTGTTCGCTCCACTGTCGCGGCCCACACGGGCCGCGTGGATTGAAACCATCGTCGCGCAACTCAAGCGAGATCGCATCGCCGCGTCGCGGCCCACACGGGCCGCGTGGATTGAAACACCGGCGCAGCTGATTACCTGGACTCGATTGCCGAGGTCGCGGCCCACACGGGCCGCGTGGATTGAAACGCGTGCTGCGGGGTCACTACGACCACTCCATGGCGGTCGCGGCCCACACGGGCCGCGTGGATTGAAACTTCGCCGAACTCCAACAACTGTGCAAATCGCACGGTCGCGGCCCACACGGGCCGCGTGGATTGAAACGTCATGGTCCAGGGACTCGATCTATCGTCCGTGCGGTCGCGGCCCACACGGGCCGCGTGGATTGAAACACATGCTCACCGAACGAGAAGCCGTCGCGCTCATGTCGCGGCCCACACGGGCCGCGTGGATTGAAACGATCATCGACATGGACGGCTACGTGGGCGTCGTGGTCGCGGCCCACACGGGCCGCGTGGATTGAAACCCGCCAGGCTAGGCGTACTGCTCGGCAATCGAGTGTCGCGGCCCACACGGGCCGCGTGGATTGAAACTCCAGCGCAGCCGCGATACAATCCCGCCGCGGAGGTCGCGGCCCACACGGGCCGCGTGGATTGAAACAGTTGTGGAAAGGTAAGCAATGGCTCGAATCAAGAGTCGCGGCCCACACGGGCCGCGTGGATTGAAACAAAGAAAAAGGGCAAGGAAACCTGGATCGAGCCAGTCGCGGCCCACACGGGCCGCGTGGATTGAAACAGGATGTCCATGATGCCGGCGTCGACCTTATCCGGTCGCGGCCCACACGGGCCGCGTGGATTGAAACAAATACGCAACCAGTCCTTGCGTGATCGTCATGGGGTCGCGGCCCACACGGGCCGCGTGGATTGAAACCTCTAAAAACAGCAAGCCTGCCTTGATCGCGACGAGGTCGCGGCCCACACGGGCCGCGTGGATTGAAACATCGTCGTGCATTCCGAGCCACCTTTCGAGACCGCGTCGCGGCCCACACGGGCCGCGTGGATTGAAACAACGAAATCGACGACAGCTATTACGCGTCCCTTGGCGTCGCGGCCCACACGGGCCGCGTGGATTGAAACGCGTGCGGCGTCAATGGCTCGCACGGACTGCGCCGGGTCGCGGCCCACACGGGCCGCGTGGATTGAAACACCATGCTTGATGCAGGCCATCAACTTGTCCGGGTGTCGCGGCCCACACGGGCCGCGTGGATTGAAACTTGGTCATGCCGCCGCCCTTCCGCCGATTACGCTCGTCGCGGCCCACACGGGCCGCGTGGATTGAAACAATTGCGTTTCGCTGCTCGCGGGAATCTGCTTCACGTCGCGGCCCACACGGGCCGCGTGGATTGAAACTCTCAGAGAACGCATTCCACAGCGAAATTATCTGGTCGCGGCCCACACGGGCCGCGTGGATTGAAACTCTGGGACGACCGGCCAGGGCGGTCCGCCTGACGTCGCGGCCCACACGGGCCGCGTGGATTGAAACAGCTTTCGTGGTCACGACGTAACAAGGTCGGCCGTCGCGGCCCACACGGGCCGCGTGGATTGAAACGCTCGACGCGTGCGAGGCAGTCGCGATCGCGAGCCGTCGCGGCCCACACGGGCCGCGTGGATTGAAACGCCGAGGCGTTCGCGATCATTTTGATGCTCAGGGTCGCGGCCCACACGGGCCGCGTGGATTGAAACACTCGGCGGCCCAATAGATGCAGTTCCGCGCGGCGCGTCGCGGCCCACACGGGCCGCGTGGATTGAAACACTGCGCGAGTTGTAGACCGGGGCGTAGCCGGAAGTCGCGGCCCACACGGGCCGCGTGGATTGAAACATTTCGTGACGTTCGATCCGAGCTATCCATCCAGCGTCGCGGCCCACACGGGCCGCGTGGATTGAAACAGGGTACGCGGCAAAGCCATCCGTGCTGATCTGGTCGCGGCCCACACGGGCCGCGTGGATTGAAACCTGCCGATCGACCGTTTGAATATGCCTTTTCGGGTCGCGGCCCACACGGGCCGCGTGGATTGAAACTGGCTTGGCTACTGCGCTCGGATTTGCTGCTGACCGTCGCGGCCCACACGGGCCGCGTGGATTGAAACGCGGCATCGGTTGCCCATGCCGAAATGATGGCCGGTCGCGGCCCACACGGGCCGCGTGGATTGAAACGGATCACGGAGATTGACATGGCCGAGACGAACGAGGGTCGCGGCCCACACGGGCCGCGTGGATTGAAACAGCTATGGTCGCTGAATAGATCAGTTGGGAATGACGTCGCGGCCCACACGGGCCGCGTGGATTGAAACGCGTGCTGCGGGGTCACTACGACCACTCCATGGCGTCGCGGCCCACACGGGCCGCGTGGATTGAAACATCAACCAGTGATATATCGCAAGAACGCTATGAGGTCGCGGCCCACACGGGCCGCGTGGATTGAAACGGTTCAGTGCCGCCATCGGGCGCAAGTAGTACGCGGTCGCGGCCCACACGGGCCGCGTGGATTGAAACGTCGAACAGCCACGGCAATCCGCGATCGGCGCGCAGTCGCGGCCCACACGGGCCGCGTGGATTGAAACGTCGAGGCGCATCGCATGTGCGCCGGCTCGCGAGGTCGCGGCCCACACGGGCCGCGTGGATTGAAACGAGGCCACGGGCGCCGGGCCATTGAGGGCCGCGACGTCGCGGCCCACACGGGCCGCGTGGATTGAAACGAGTCCTCGGGTTTCCTTGGCTTTGATCGCTCGCGTCGCGGCCCACACGGGCCGCGTGGATTGAAACCAGTTGATTGCCTCCTCGGCGGGATTGTATCGCGTCGCGGCCCACACGGGCCGCGTGGATTGAAACTCTGGCTGTGGGGGCTGAGGCATGAACTTCGCGGCGTCGCGGCCCACACGGGCCGCGTGGATTGAAACTCACATCTACGTAGTGGCCCAGGATGCCGCGGCGAGTCGCGGCCCACACGGGCCGCGTGGATTGAAACCCGTCGCGCAGATGGAGAAACGCGGCCGATGGGCGTCGCGGCCCACACGGGCCGCGTGGATTGAAACCTTTCTTCGCCGGCAACCGCTTGTCGGCCTTGGGGTCGCGGCCCACACGGGCCGCGTGGATTGAAACTGGCGGAAATCCAAGCGATTATCGCGGGACTGGCGTCGCGGCCCACACGGGCCGCGTGGATTGAAACATTTGCGGCGATATCGCAACGCGCTGGATATCTCGTCGCGGCCCACACGGGCCGCGTGGATTGAAACGCGACGAGCTGGGCTGCTTCGGCATCCGGGCGATCGTCGCGGCCCACACGGGCCGCGTGGATTGAAACATTGGCAATGGCTCGGCGCCTGGTGGCATCCTGACGTCGCGGCCCACACGGGCCGCGTGGATTGAAACATGTGATTATCCCCGGGTACTTAGGTGTGTTGGTGTCGCGGCCCACACGGGCCGCGTGGATTGAAACTATGTGTGCGCGATCGTGGGCGGAGTGACCTACGGTCGCGGCCCACACGGGCCGCGTGGATTGAAACGCGCAGCCGAGGAGAAACATCGCGGTCCTGATGGTCGCGGCCCACACGGGCCGCGTGGATTGAAACATCCATCGCGGCCGCGCCGCCCGCGTCGACGGCGGTCGCGGCCCACACGGGCCGCGTGGATTGAAACGCGCATCTCGCCGGCCTGACGCCGGCTGCCGTCGGTCGCGGCCCACACGGGCCGCGTGGATTGAAACTTTCTATGCGCGTTATCAGTGGTTCGGCGTGGAGTCGCGGCCCACACGGGCCGCGTGGATTGAAACGCGACCAGCCCGGCGAAGTGCTGGTCGGAACCAACGTCGCGGCCCACACGGGCCGCGTGGATTGAAACGCCGAACTGCTCGATGGATGCCGCGCCGAGCGAACGTCGCGGCCCACACGGGCCGCGTGGATTGAAACGTGTACGCGCCCTGGATATTGAGGCCCTGGTCGGGTCGCGGCCCACACGGGCCGCGTGGATTGAAACTCGGCTTGGGGTTCGGCGGCGGTCTCGTCGGCGGGTCGCGGCCCACACGGGCCGCGTGGATTGAAACCTCGAACTCGACCTTGATCGCGTCGATGATCCGCTCGTCGCGGCCCACACGGGCCGCGTGGATTGAAACTTTTTACGATGCCGGGCATTTATCGGGTCACGCTGTCGCGGCCCACACGGGCCGCGTGGATTGAAACTCCGCGGCCGCGAGCGCCCGCCGCGCGTCGACAGTCGCGGCCCACACGGGCCGCGTGGATTGAAACTCGAAGAGCTCCCCAAGGGATTTTCGGGTGACGTGGTCGCGGCCCACACGGGCCGCGTGGATTGAAACCACCTGACGGCGGCGGCTTCTCCGGGTTGTCCCGTCGCCGGGATCCGCCAGCGCATGCGTGCGCCGTGGCGCCTTTGAGCTCGTCGATCTCGCATGCCGACACGGGTCCTTGGCGGCATTCATGGATTTCCCGCCGCGAGCGGCGAGGATCGGCAATCCATGATCGGTAACGGGGCCATCGGCGCCGTGGCGCGATGAGAACGTTTCTTTCGCTGAATTTTCGCCTAAAACGCGTCATAATAAGTAGCGAGGAGTCGAGCTATCGGCTTCTCTTTTGCCTCGCGGCGCGGGGCCCTCATCGGCGATATTGCGCGGGGCTGTTTTCGTTTCAACGTTCGATATCGATTCAGCGCCAATCTCGGCGCTGATTTTACAAGCACGATCCCCAGGAGACCCGTCATGAGTCATGTCGTTTCGATCACCACGAAGCTCCGCGATCCGGTCGCGATCGCCGCCGCCTGCCGACGTCTGGGACTCGCCGCGCCCGAGCAGGGGATTTTCAAACTGTTCGCGGGCCAGGAAGCCCACGGCTGGGCGGTGCGGTTGCCGGGCTGGCGATATCCGGCCGTGATCGACGCCACCAGCGGCGCGGCGCGCTACGACAATTACGGCGGCCATTGGGGCGACCTCCGCCAATTCGACCGGTTTCTGCAAGCCTACGCCGTCGAAAAAACCAAGCTCGAAGCGCGTGGGCAAGGACACTCCGTCAGCGAACGCTTATTGGCCGACGGCAGCGTGCGGCTGAACATCCAGACGGCCGGCTGAGCGCCGCTCGATCGCCAAACTCTTTTCATGTCTCGCCGGCGAAACAGCCACTTAAAAAAATCACGTGGCTCGAACACAGCGTCCAGCAACGGGAGAACGATTGCCATGCCTCCGATCCTCGAAATCACCGTCTCGCCCCAGGGAGAAACCACGATCCGGACCCAGGGCTACGAAGGCGCGAGTTGCCGGGAAGCGTCCAAATTCCTGGAACGCGCCCTCGGCGTGGTCACGGCCGACGCGCGCACCGCCGAATACTTCGCGACAGCGCCGTCCCAACAACAACAGCAGCAACAATCAAGCAATTAACCGCTCCGGCGAACAACTCCTCCTCACAAGAGCCTCGGCGCTATTTGCAGCGCGCGAGGCTCATTTCGTTTCCGGCCCGAACCAGCAGGAACCAGCCGGAACCAGCTCGAACCGGGCCGAACCATTCACAACAAATCCCCTCTCCACAAGGAGCCATTTTCATGCGACTCGCCGCGCAATTAAGCGACTATATCCACGCCGCCTTCACCGGACTCTGGATTCAGACCCAAGAACCCGACGAAGCCGAGCGTGAAATCCTGGAGCATGGCCGCTCCCAAGGCTGGAACATCGCCGTTTGGGACATGGCCCGGGGCCTGACGGTTTTGGACGCCGGCGCTGCTCCGCCGCGAGAAGCGTCGGGCGGCGACCCGCTGGCGGCGCTGCGGGCGCTGCCGAGCCTCGCGCAGCCCACCGGAACGTCGCTCCTGCTGCTCCACAATTTTCATCGGTTTCTCAACAATCCCGAGATCGTGCAGACCACGTTCATGGAGCTGATCGCCGGCAAGCAGCGGCGCACGTTTATCGTCGTGCTCGCGCCGACCGTGCGGGTTCCGCTCGAACTCGAAAAACTGTTCGTGGTCCTGGAGCACGCGCTGCCGGATCGTGACCAACTGGAATGGATCGCCCGGGAACTGGCCGCCGAAAATCCCGCCGACTTGCCGGCGGGTCGCGATCTCGAGCGCATGCTGGACGCGGCGGCCGGGCTGACGCGTTACGAGGCCGAAGGCGCGTTCGCGCTCTCGATCACGCGGCACAACATCATCCGTCCCGAGACGATTTGGGAACTCAAGAGCCAAGCCCTGAAAAAGAGCGGCCTGCTCACGCTGCACGAAGGCAATGAACGCTTCAGCGATCTGGGCGGCCTTCAGAACCTGAAAGACTTCTGTCGGCGGGCGCTCGTCGGCGACAGGCCGGTGAAGCCGCGCGGGGTGCTGCTCTTGGGGCGCCCGGCGCCGGCAAGAGCGCGTTCGCCAAGGCGCTCGGCAACGAAGCGAGCCGCCCGACGCTCACGCTCGACGTCGGCGCGCTCTACGGTTCGCTGGTCGGCGCGACCGAGCAAAACATTCGCCAAGCCTTGCGGATCGTCGACGCGATGAGCCCGGCGATTCTCTTTGTCGACGAACTCGAAAAAGCGCTCGCGGGCGTCGGCGGCCAGGGCGATAGCGGCGTCTCGACGCGGCTCTTCGGCACGCTCCTGTCCTGGATGGCGGATCACGAGAGCGATGTGTTCGTCGTGGCCACGGCCAACGACATCAGCCGGTTGCCGCCGGAACTGACCCGCGCCGAGCGACTGGATGGAATCTTCTTCTTGGACCTGCCGGGGAGCGAAGAGCGGCAAGCGATCTGGGAGATGTACCTCGCCCGCTTTGGCTTACCCCTCCAGCAGCCGCGGCCCGCCGACGAAGGTTGGACCGGGGCCGAGGTGCGTTCCTGCTGCCGTTTAGCGGCGCTCTTGGGCGTGTCGCTCGTCGAGGCGGCTCGGAACGTGGTCCCGGTCTCCCGGACCGCTAGCGAGGCCGTGGAGCGGCTCCGGGACTGGGCGACCGGACGCTGCTTGGCCGCCGACCGGCCAGGCATCTTCAGCCGACCGGCGAACCCCAAGAACGCCCGCTCCGTGCGCCGCGATCCGTCCAACAACTGACGGAACCACGGAACGACTGGGGCACGAAACTCGGCGCGAACTCGCCGATCAACAACTTCGTCCGTTCCAAAAACGCGAAGGGAACCATGCTATTGAGCCCTCAAACCATCCTCGTGGCCGCGCTGGCGGTCGCGCTGTTGTTCATTCTGCTGGCCCTGATCCGCGAGGCCCGGTTGCGACGGGCCTTGCAGCGGCTGCTGGCCAAACTTCTCGCCCGCTGGAGAACCTCGCATGCGCAAAACCAAGAATCCGTTGAATCCCATCATGCTGATCGCCCTCGCGATGATGGCGGCGCCGCTGACCGGCTGTAGCGACGATGAAAGACTTGTCTCGCTTTCACAAGAAAGCGCGAATCGGCAGGCCGAGCAGAATCGACAAATCGTCCGGCAGAGCGAGCAAGTCGCCGAAGCGACGCACGATCTGGTGCGCCAAGACGCCGCCGCCCGCGCGGAACTGATCGCCGCCCAAAAGGACCTCGAAACATCGCTTCAGAGCGAACGGGCCAGTCTCGACCGGCAGCGAGTGGCGTTGGCCGAGGAACGGCGCGACTTGGCCGCCGCGCGAGATCGAGCGCCGACCATCGCCGCCGCCATCACGGCGTCCGCTTGGCTCCTGCCCTTGGCGCTGTTGTTCGCGCTTTGCCTCTACCTGGCGCAGATCTCGGCGCGAGCGAGCCATCGGAATCGCTCGAAGAATTGCTGGTCGCCGAACTGCTCGCCGAGAAGCCGATGCTCTCGTCTCGGCCGCGGATCGGAATCGACCGGCCGGCGCTCGATTCGCCCGAGATGCCCGACGCCGAGTGAAACGGCTCGCGGAGGTTTGCGCCGTGAGACTGAAGCGTTTCGCGCCCTTAACTTGATCTGTTGCTTCGCGCGTGCGGAGCGGTTGTTTTTCCAAACGACCGCCCCGCGCCGGGGCGGTCTCTTTTACGGGAGATCGTTCCATGATCGCGTTTATTCATCCCCGGCCGGTTCAAGATAAGCCCGCCAGCAGCGCTTCCACCGCCATCCATGACGCGTTCCTGGCCATGCTGCCGCGGATCAGGCTCCAGGCGCGGGTCGCTTTCCGAAATCGGACGATTGAAGCCCGCGAGGAGTTGGTGCAGGAAGTCATCGCGAACGCCTATAGCGCGTTCGCGCGGTTGGTGGAACGCGGCAAGGTCGACTCGGCGTTCGCCACGCCACTGGCTCATTATGCGATCCGGCACGTGCGCGATGGCCGCCGCGTGGGCAACAAACTCAACCAACGCGATTTGATGTCGCCCGCGAATCGGCGGGTGCGTATCGAGCGGCTCGATCGTTACGACTCGGCGGCGGCGGCGTGGAGGGAGGCCATCGTCGCGGACCGTCGCGCCACGCCGGCCGACACGGCCGCCACCCGGCTCGATCTGGCCGAGTGGTTCCGGTCGCTGCCGACTCGCGATCGCCGCATCGCGAAGGCGCTGGCCGCCGGCGAAACCACGGCGGAAGCGGCCCGACGTTTCGGCGTCTCGCCCGCGAGAATTTCGCAGTTGCGACACGAACTGCGCCGCTCCTGGCGGACGCTGCAAGGCGAACTGGCGCCATCCGACCAAGCCCGCCGGGCCGGATGATTTTTATTGTTGTTCCAGAAAATGCCCACGGCGATTGAGATCAGGCGAAGCCCGGTCGCTCAATGACGTCGCCGCCCGCGTCATCACTCCTCGGCGGATGTTAGGCGCCCGACACTGGGATCGCCCCGTTTGCATTTACCGTTCCCTTGCCGATCACACGACATCGACAAGGGCCGCGCAGGCGTTGCTGACCGGCTGGCGGCCTTCGTCCGTCCTGGAGTTCGGCACGTGAAATACCCTGAAGAACAATGTCGTGGCGCCCCGCCAAGGGTAGTCCTGGTCGGGACGCTTGATCGGAGCGAAGCTGAATGAAAAACCCCCTTCCGCTTGAAGCCGACAAGTTGGGTAAAACCAGCATTTCACGCGGGCTTTCCCGTGAATCGCATATTCCATTTCAAGAGCATACGGAAGGGATACGTTCCCACTGGCGGAATACTGGCAAGAACCGACGACCGGATCGCATCCCTGGAGAGTTGTTCCGCCCGCGAGCCGTACATTGTAAAGGGTCAGCAACGTCGGGCCGCCAGGATCGGGGAGCTGGCATGGGTTGCCCTCGGTGCAACTCATCCAGGCCGGCTTCACCCCGAAACTTATCGCTTGGCCGCGACTGAGCGAAAAGATGAACAATTCGTTCGCGAAGCAATGCACCAGGCGCGCCGTGGGCTGACGCATCAGCTTCGAGCCGATCAGCAAGTAGAAATCGATCTTCTTGCGAACGGCTGCATCGAAACTCCGCAGGAAGTCCTTTCGGACCACGGGATCCGGGATATGGATCGTCGCCCATTTGTCAGCCAGATCGCGAAGCATGCTGCGTGTTCTCGGCCATCTTGAAATGTTCCCTCTAGTTTCTCTCAAGAAAAGTCAAAGTCAAATCGTCGTAGGACCTTGCCGAATCCGCTATCGCGGGGTCCCTGAAAATATCTTTCCTTCAAGACAAAGCCTGGAGATGGTTCTCATGAGCACATTACTCGATGAATCCCCCACGTCCGAGACGGTCGATCCTTCGGCCGCTCGCCTGCGCCTCGATGGCCGCCGCGCGGGTCGCGTTTACGTGGCTTGGCACGCGCAAGACGCTCACGCCCGCGCAGCGCGCCCAAGCCGCCGACGCGTTCGGCGCCGAAGGCCAGTTCCTCTCGGCCGGCAAGAAACTGCTGGATACTTCGCATCCGGCGTTCAAAGCGCTGACAACCATCCGGGGTCGCGTGCTTAGCTTCTGGAAAGGCATCGCGCTACCCTATCCCGAGCCCGGCATTCGTTTGATTCGCCAAGACGACATCGCGGCGTTCGATGTGCAAATGACCTCGCTCCAGGCGGAACTGGCCGAAGCGGTCGGACGGCTGGAGGAGCATTACGCCGAACTGCGATCGGCGGCCCGGGAGCGGCTGGGCAGCTTGTTCAACCCGGCGGATTACCCCGCGACGCTGGACGGCCTGTTCGCGCTGGCCTGGGATTTTCCATCGGTCGAGCCGCCCGATTACCTGCGGCAACTCAGCCCCGAGCTCTACCAGCAGGAATGCCAGCGCGTGCGGGCCCGCTTCGAAGAGGCCGTGCGGTTGGCCGAACACGCCTTCACCGACGAACTGGCCAAGCTGGTCGCGCATCTGACCGAGCGCTTGAGCGGCCAGGAAGACGGCAAGCCGAAAGTGTTTCGTAATTCGGCCGTCGAGAATCTGAGCGAGTTCTTCGAGCGGTTCCGGCATTTGAACGTGCGGTCCAACGAGCAGCTCGACTCGCTGGTGGCCCAGGCCCAACGAACCCTCCGCGGCGTCGAGCCGTGGGAACTGCGCAAGAGCGCGAGCCTCAGGCAACACGTGGCCACGCAGCTTGCCGGCGTCGAGGCCGCCCTCGCCGGAATGCTCGTTGATCGCCCGCGACGACGAATTTTACGCGGGGCGGTAAATTCCGAGGCCGCAAGCCCCGAGGCCGCAAGCCCCATCGCTACGAATCGCGAGGCCACGCGTCCCGTCGCCGAGAGCGAGGGCTGACGCAATGCAATTGATAATTTCTCCAGCGGGCGAAATTCGCTGTGTCTACGGCGAAGCGATCGACCTCGGGCGACTCGGCGCTCTCGCCATTCGCCGCGCCAGCCATGTCGAGCCCACGACCGATGGCCAGTGGCGGGCCGATCTCTCGCCGGTCGCGGGACCGGTTTTGGGCCCCTTCCCGTCCCGCGGCTTGGCGCTCGCCGCCGAAGCCGCTTGGCTCGAAGCGAACTGGCACGAAGCAAGCTGGCCTGCCAAGGGCCGTTCCTGAAGTCCGAATCGTCGCCTCGACTCTCGAGCGGCGTTTTTTTGTGATGGTTCTGTTCTTCCTTCCCAGGCCGCGCTCGCGCGCGGCTGTGTTTTGTCCAAACAGAAAGGCATTTTCCCATGACCCAAGCCGAACTCGAACGTGAACTTTCCAGCGTCACCGGCGAAACACTGGGCACGATCCGCAGTCGCGGTTTCCAACTCGTCGAGCCGCCCGAACTGGAACCGCTCATCATCGACTGGGACACGATCTATCCGGTCGAACTTCCCCGCCGAGTCCAGCGCACGCCGAAACGCCTGAAAGCCGCCGCCTGAAAACCGCCGCCTGACGCCGCGCCGAGACGCCGCCGGGGTTTCTTGCTCGTATTCCGCCGTGGCGGCCGAGGATCTTTCTCGGCCCGCCGCGGCTTTTGCGTTTTCAAGGAGCATTGCATGATCGCCATTCCAAAATCCGTTCTCAAATCGTTTCGCGCCATGGCCAAGCGGCTGTTCGGCCGGGCTCGCGATGAGAGCGTCTGGCTCTCGGTCGTCGCCGCGCCGGAGGTGCTTGTTCTCCGCGCGGCCCGAGGCGACGCCGCGCTCGAACACCGCCTGCGGGGCCGGTTCGAGCCGGCGGAGTTTCATGTGCTTCTGGAGCAGCTCGCCGCGTGCGAGGCCAAGTCGCCGGAGCTGGTGAGCTTCGCGCCCGGCGCCGAGAGCGTCACGTTTCAGTGGCGGCATCGCGGCATTCCCCAGCAGGCGTTTTGTCGGCGGCCTGCCAAGGAACTGCCGAGCCATCCCGCACGGCCCGTCGAAGTTTGGAGCACCGACGCCGGCCTGCTGCGCGCGCTCGGCGATGCCACCGACACGACCGATCCGCATGCCGGCCGTTATGCCTTGAGTTGTCTCGCGCTTCGCGGCGGGTCGGGCAGCATCGCGGCCTCCGATGGCCGGCAACTGCTCGTTCAGCGAGACTGCGAGTTTCCCTGGACGGGAGACTTGCTGATCCCGGGCAGTCCGGTGTTTCGCGCCGGAGTTCAGCGACGATGGACCGATCGCGATCGGGGCCACCGACCAGCATGTGACGGTCGGCGGCGATACATGGACCGTCTGGCTGCCGATCAACAAAGAAGGCCGTTTCCCCCAGGTCGACAGCATCGTCCGGCCCCAGGCCACGGCGCTCAGCCGCTGGACGCTGGCCAAGTCCGACGCCGAATTCTTGTTGCCGCGGCTCGACGATCTGCCGGGCCGAAACGCTCCGGATCGGCCGATCACGCTGGGCCTAAATGGCCACGTCGCGCTTCGGGCCAGCGGCGACGAGCAGCCCCGGCCGCTGGAACTGACGCTTACGAACAGTTCCACCAGCGGCGATCCGGCCTCGGTCCACATGAACCGCAGCTATCTAGCGCGGGCACTGCGGCTGGGCTTCGACCAGTTCGCGTGCTTCGGCCCAGGCGCCGCGATTCAGTGCCACGATGATCGCCGCACCTATCTTTGGATGGGGCTCGAAGCGGAGAAAACGGCGGGCGAGGCGATCGATCCCGTGCGCATCGAGTCGCCCGCCGCGAGCGCCGGGGTTTCAGTTCACCGTCCTCGAGCCCGGGAGAAAACCATGCCTCGGAATACAAACGCCCCGACTGAGTCTTCAATGGCCGGTGCGCCGGCCACGCGAAGCGCGATCGCGGAAGGCTCAATCACACGAAGCCCAATCGCGCAAAGCTCAATCCCGGAAAGCACGAACATGCAAAACACGATGACAGACGATCCGGCGGCCAGCCGAAAGTCTCGCCAGCGTTCGGCGCCGGCCGCCACGGCCAAGACGCCTTTCGTGCAGGCGATCGCGCTCCGCGACACGTTGCACGCGGCCGCAAAACTCGCCAATGAACTGGCCCGCGAGTTCAAGCACCAGAATCGCCAAAACAAGGTCTTCAAGAACACGCTGGAGTCGCTCAAGTCGCTACAGAAGATGGCGAGCTAACCGCCTGTCGAAATAACGATGCAAGTCGTTGTTGCGAGCCGCGGCGGCGCGAGCCGTGCGACCAGCGGATTCGAACTTGGAAAGGAATATCAATGCTCAAACTCAACATCGGCTTCAACCGCAAGTCGGGCGAAGCGAACTACGGAAGCCGCGGGGCCTCGGTGAACCTCGAACTCGAATGCGACGCGGGCCTCGCTTCCGAACCGGACCGGCTGCGCGAACGCATTCGATTCTTGTTCGGACTGGCCAAAGCATCCGTTGAAGAAGAATTGAACGGCCAATACGCGAGCAGCCAAAACACGAGCGGCCACGCCGCTAATGGCCACGCGGCGGCGGCTTCGTCGAACGGCAGCGGTCATAGCAATGGTCATGGCAGCGGTCAAAGCAACGGTCATGGCAGCGGCCAGCGCCGCGACGGCACGAGGCGGGCCACGGCGAGCCAAGTGCGCGCCTTGTTCGCCATCGCCGATCGGCAAGGCATCGAACTTGGCGATCTCCTGCGATCCCGTTACGGCGTCGCCCAAGCCGACGAGCTCGCCATCACCGAAGCCAGCGCGCTGATCGACGACCTCAAGGGACAATCCCAGCAGCCCGGAGGTCGGCGATGATTACCGTCGACCGAGCCGCGCCTAACCTGATTGCCGAGAATCTGACCGGCCGGAACTATATCAGTTATTCGGCGATCGGCACGTATCAGGCATGCCCGCTCCGTTATTTCTTTCGTTATGTGGCCGGGCTGCCCGAGCCGACCGTTTCCAGTGGCCTGATTTTCGGCGGCGCAATGCACAAAGCCGTAGAACTGCACTTCAATCGATTGATGGCCGGCGAGACGCCGCCGGACATCGACCTGCTGCTGGCCGAATATCAGGACGCTTGGAATCAGCGCGGCGACTGCGAGATTCTCTTCGGCAAGGACGAAACTCGCGACACGCTCGGCCGGCTCGCCGAGCGCATGCTGCGGGCTTTTCGGACCAGCGAACTGGCCCGGCCCGCGGGCACGGTCATCGGCGTCGAGGAAGAACTTCGCGGCGCGATCGTGCCCGGCTGTCCCGACCTGCTGGCCCGCGTTGACTTGCTCATCGACACGCCGGCCGAACTCGTCGTCACGGATCTTAAGACCTCGCGCGGCCGCTGGAGCCAGGACCAAGCCGACGCCGCCGCCGAGCAACTGCTGCTCTACAGCGAGCTCGTGGGCCGCCTCATGCCCGGCAAGCCGGTTCGGCTGGAATTCGCCGTGATCTCGAAGACCAAGCAGCCGACGGTCGATCGCTTGGCGGTGGCTTGCGCCCGGAGCGAGTCGAACCGGCGCGCCGCTTCGCCGCGGCGCGGGCGATAAAGCTTGTGCCCTCCATGAGCGAGCCGAGCCGGTCGTTCGTGCGACTCACCACCCCTTCGGGAAACAACAGCAACGGTCGCTCGGCCCCGGCCACGATCTCGATCGCGGTGTTCATGGCCGTGCGATCCATGCCCTCGCGATAGATGCTGAACGCGCCCGATTGCCGCATGAACCACGCTTGCCATCGGTTTTGCATGAACACATGCCAACTGGCGAGCACGAAGAGCGTCGTGCCGGCCTGCCTTGCCATTTCCTGAGCGACGAGCGGATCGTAGGGCCGGCAGTGATTGGGGGCCAACACGATGCCATCGCCCACGACGAGCGATGCCTTCAGCCGCTCGAGCCCCTCGACGCGAACCGCGGTCACGCCAAACACGGAATTCAAATACGGTCGCGCGCATTTTTGCAGCAGCCACGGCCAAAAGCGTCCCCGCGCCGGAGGAACGGGAACATAGGGCTTGTCGATCACTACGTTTTGCACGGCGGCCTCGTCTTCTTCTCGCGATTGCTTGCAAATCGGGACGTCAAAGAGTCGAAAACGTCTTCGAGGGCGGCGGCGCGACGGGCGCCTCAAACTTCTTCGACCAGGGTTTCGACGATCGTCCGCAGCGCTTGCGCCGAGACCAACGACGGCATTGCCGGCAGGTTTTCCGCGAAGCCGATCGTTTGCGAAAAGTCGAGCGGCAAATGCACGAACGCGGATTGAGTTCGCAGCCCGAGCCGTTCGGCCAAATAACAGGCATAATACAGCGCCGCATTGCACAGATATGTGCCGGCATGATACGAGACCTGCGCGGGAACGCCATTTTGCCGGAGCCGCGCCGCGATCGTCGCCAATGGCAAGGGACTGCGATACGCGACCGGCCCATCGTCGGTGAGCGGGGCATAGCCGCCGGGATCGGCGCCGTGGGCTCCGCCGATATTGAGTCCGATCGCTTCGAGTTGCACCCGAGTGGCGCCCGGCGCCTGACCCAAGAGAATCGCGTAGTCGAAATTGGCCGCCAAATCCTCGGCGAGCCGCTGTTTCACGATCGCGAAGTCGACCGGATAGCGGCGGGTCGTGATCTTCGGACGCTCCGGCAAGGCACGCGTGAACTCGACGAGCGCGAGCCAACTGGAGTTGGTCGTCCAGCGGTCATAGGGCTCAAACGCGGTGATGAGCACGCGTGTCATGAAAAGTTCGCTCGGTTGAGTGGGCAAATTGCGGCTCGCGCGAATCGACCCTTCGGACTCGCACAAGCGCCGGCGCGGCGAGTTGAGACTTGGGGTCAATCGTCCGACCCATGTTTCCGTTGAGAATACCGCCTCGTGTCCTCGGGCAACAGAACGAACCCGCGGCCCACGATTCGGAAACTCCGCGGAGGCGAGCTCGCCGCAATAATTTCCGGGATTAATGAGACTGCAAATCAATAGCTGTTGACATTCATTCTCATCAACATTAAAAATCGGGTCCGAGCCCAGCGATCATTCCAATAGTTTTCCGAGCGCAGCGCGACAATCATGGTTTCGATTCCAGACGACGACTCGGCGTGCCAGGCGGCAGGAGCCCCGCCGAGTTTCCCGGGCGAACTTCGGCCGCCGCCCAGAGAAGTGCATTCGCACGAACTACTGCGAGGTCAGCCCGAGGTGATCATTCGCCACGGCATTGACGCCTACCGGCTGAGTCTGACGCGAAATGGCAAGCTGATTTTGCGCAAATAATCGCGCGGATGAAGGCTCGAGAGCCGAGCCCTAAACGCAAGCAAGCCGTCGAGCGGCGCTCGACGGCTTGCCAGTGCGTGTTCAACGCACAATTTTGAGCTGTGATAGAATACTTGCCGTAGGCAGGGAAGATCGGCAGCGCGCCGAGTGCCTTACCAAGCAAAATGGGCAAACGCCTTGTTGGCGTCGGCCATGCGGTGAACATTTTCGCGGCGCGAGATCGCGGCGCCTTCACGGTTGTAAGCGGCCACGAGCTCGTCGGCCAGTTTCTCATGCGTGGCCCGGCCTTTGCGCTCCCGCACCGCCATGAGAATCCAGCGAATGGCCAGCGACTGCTGCCGCGGCCGATTTACTTGCATGGGCACCTGATAGGCGGCGCCGCCAACGCGCTTCGACCGAACTTCGATCGCCGGCTTCACATTCTCGAGCGCCTGGGTGAAGACCTCGATCGGCTCCACGTCGGGCAGCCGCTTATGCACAATCTCGAGCGCGTCGTAAAACACGCTCTGGGCAGTACTCTTTTTGCCGTCGTGCATCAGGCAATTGATGAATTTACCGGCGAGTAGCGAATCAAACCGCGGATCTCCAGTCAGCTTCTTACGACTGGCAGTAATACGACCCATGACGAATACCTCGAAGCATGCGATCAAGAGAAAGGAAACGAGTTGATCGCCGAGGAACACGCCGACAGCAAAAATTAGCTGCCGCGCGCCGCCCGGCGATCGAGAGGGCCGACTCCGATCAACCCTTCAATTAGCTCTTCTTGGCCCCGTACAAGCTACGGGACTGCTTGCGGTCGGCGACGCCCAAAGTGTCGAGCGCCCTGCGCACGATATGGTATCGCACACCCGGCAAGTCGCGCACACGACCACCGCGCACCAGCACGATCGAGTGCTCCTGCAAACTGTGGCCTTCGCCCGGAATATAGACCGTGACCTCTTTGCCGTTGGAGAGCCGCACGCGGGCGATTTTTCGCAGCGCCGAATTCGGCTTCTTGGGGGTCATTGTCTTCACCTGCAAGCACACCCCGCGCCGCTGCGGACAGCGGTCGAGCACCGGCGACTTGCTGAATTTGCGCGGCTGACGGCGCGGCTTGCGAACAAGCTGATTGATCGTTGGCATGAAATCGCTTTAATAATTCGGGTCGGGTGGAATCAATTTCCAGGGAATCGCTCATTTTATCGAACGGCCCCCGGTCGTCAAGCCGGCGTTTTGCGAATCTTGTTGTCAACCATTAGAAATGTCCCCATTGGGCGTTCAATAGAAATGTCCCCGTTGGTTAAAGGGTTGAGGGGGTTTTTGGAAAAGGAAAAATTGGCTGCTATCACGGAGGCGAGCGCTAGCGAGCCGGAGTGATAGCAGCCAATTTTCGCGGCCGGGGGGTCGTCATCCGGTGGCGACAAGATCGGGCTCTTGGAAGGTCGTGGGAGCGCGTTTCCGGCCCCGCCAAGGGTGGTTGGCGGCTGGGCGTTGGCCTTGGCTCGAACCGGTCGGTCCGGTCCGTTGCGGACGCTTGCGCCCGCCGGCGGACGAACGTCAGCCGCTGTCCAAGTCCACTCGCGGCCGCCCGAGAAAATCCGCAGCCGCCCATCGGGCTGTTGGCACACCTCCACTTTCTGGCCGGGCTGGACGAAAGGCGCCGACTCGGCGGGCAATTGCAAGAAACGGTTTCGCCAACGCATCGTCCAGTCGAACTGCACCGTGCGCAGTTCGCGCGCCGAGAGAACCCGATCGAGGTCCACGCCCGCCGGCAGCGGCCGATGGGCGTCGCTGGGGTCGGCCGCCGATCGGCCGAATTGTGTATTGAACTCGCCCAGGAACGTCTCTTCCAAGAACGCATTGGCGCTCGTCAGGTCGCTGATTCCGAATCGCCGCAAGGCCTTGACCAGCCGATCTTGCAACGTGCGGTTGACCCGCTCGACGCGACCTTTGGCCTGGGGGCTGCGGGCCAGGATCAGTTCCACGTCCAGCTCGCGCATGGCCCGGCCGAACTGCGTTTCAGGCCGCTTTCCGCGGGCCAGCTCCTCCGGCGTCGGCTCGCGATCCGCACGATAAATGCTAGCCTGATCGACGTACAATCCCGCTGGCAAGCCGTGTCGGCGGACGTAACGGCCAAACGTTTCTTGTGCCGCCTCCAACGTCTCGGCTTCGAAGAACCGGGCGTAAATCGCGCCCGTCGCGTCGTCGATGATGACCATCAGCACGGCCCAGCCGCGGCGTCCCTCGAACCAGTCGTGATGCGAGCCGTCCATCTGCTCCAAGTCGCCAAGCCGCGGACGCCGCGGTCGGCGGCGGCGGTGCTTGGCCCGCCGTCGCTCCCGGGTCCACAGCCCCGCCGCAAGCAACCACCGCCGCAACGAGCCCGCCGAAACCCGCAAGCCGTCTTCGCTCGCCAGGCATTCGGCCGCCAAGGTCGGCCCGTAGTCCGCGTATTTCTCTCGAAACAGCTCCAACGCCCGCTCCCGTTGCTCGCTCCGCCGGCCACGGTTGCTAGCACGGCCACGCAGTCCATGCGACAAGCCGGCCGTCCCATCTCGCTGGTAACGAGACCACGACCGCTTGGCCTGGCGATAGCTGATCTTCAACTGCCGCGCCGCCTCGGCCAAACTCCAACTCTTATCCAGCACGCGACCAAACGCCGCAACTCCTTGACGCTCATCGTCCATGTCTCCATCGCAGCCTCCTTTCGAGGCCGCGACAATGGGGACATTTCTAATGAACGCCTATGGGGACATTTCTATTGGCGCATGACATCGGCGTGTTGCGAATCTTTCGGCGGCGTTTCCGCCCGCTCAGCCGCGGGCGGCTGGCCGCCGGGGTGGTCCAAATAGTCGCTCGCCGCGACCAACAGGCGGTTTACCTCGGGCGGCATCGCCACGCCGAGCCCGACCACGAGTCCCAGGGCCACGAGAATCGGCCAGATGGTGCCCGCCTGATCGCGAAACCGGGTCTGGCAAGGCGGGGCCGTTGGTTTGCCGAACACAAGGCCCATCATCGGCCACCCCATGGCCAGAAACACGAAGGCCATCGCGACCAGAAACAAGGTGGCCGACAGATAATGCCGGCCCGCGAACGCGGCCGAAACAATGCCCAATTTGCTCAAAAACGGCGAGAAGGGCGGCGCTCCGCTGATGGCCAGAAAGGCGATCCAAAACGCCCATCCCGAAACCGGCAATCGCCGAGCGGCGCCTTGGGTCTCGCCGACGAATTTGCTGTCGAAGGCGCGATGGATATTGCCGGCCGACAGAAAGAGCCAGCTTGATGATCCCGTTGCCGAGCATGTGAAACAGCGTGAAGTAAATCGCGGGTCCGCCCACGCCCACGCCAAACGTCAGAATCCCCATTTGCTCGACGCTCGAAAAGGCGAGCATGCGTTTGAAATCCTTCTGCCGGGCCATGAATGCGGCCGCCACCGACATCGACACGATGCCCATCACGATCAGCACCGGTTGCACCACTTCGATTTTTCCGGCCGCCACCAGGATTTGATAGAACCGCAAGATCGCGAGCAGGCGCAGCTTGTCATGCCGCCGGCCAGGAGCGCGCCCAGCATGCCGGGCGCCTCGCTATAGGTTTCCGGCTTCCAGGCATGCAGCGGGGCGAGGCCCATCTTCGTGCCGTAGCCCACGAGCAACATCATGAAGGCTGCCCGCAGCCACGGCGGCGAGAGTCGCGGCGCTTCGCGCACCAGATCGTCGAACAGCAGCGTGGTGTCGACCCGCGCGTCCAGCGCGGAAAACGCCAGCAGCAGCGATCCGAACAGCGCCAGCGCCACGCCCACCGAACAGATCAGCAAATACTTCCAAGTCGCTTCCAAGCTTCTCGGGTTTTGATTGAAGTAGATGCCGGGCGCCGTCGATAGCGTGGTCGCTTCGAGCGCCACCCACAACAGGCCCAAATGATGCGAGAGAATGATGAGCGTCATCATGCCTTGCGACAGGAGCACGCAGCCGCAAAAGACGCGGTTGTCGCGATCCGATCGCAGGGCGAGATACGCCGGCGCGTAGCCCGACGCCAGAAAGAACAATGTGGCGATGAGCAGGAGGAACACGGCGCCGAGCGGATCGAACGCCAGCCATTTGCCGTGTTCGTAAACAACCACGGCGGATGGGGCCATGAACACGAGCCGACCCACGAGCGCCAGCTCGAGCGACGCGGCGAGCGGCAGCACCCAGGGCCGCCACCGGTTCGACGGGATTGAAAACGCGATCGCCGCGAAGACTAGCGGCAACGCGACCAAAAGTGTCAACATGCGATCCCCAAATCCTATTCGCGCGGCGACGTGATACGTTCGACCGAGGCCGATTCGAAATGCCGGGCCACGTGGCGCATGATGATGCCCATGAGAAAGATGCCCACGAACAGATCGAGCAGCACGCCGATCTCGACCAGGGCCGGCATCGCCTCGAGCAGCAGCAGCCCGAACACGAAGATGCCGTTTTCGAGCACCACATAGCCCAGCACCAAATTAATCGCCTTCTTGCGCGAGACCAAGATGATAAACGCGGTGAGCACCGTGGCGAGCGCCGTGGGGATCAAGAGGCCACGATGCTCGGCGCCGGCCACCGGCAAGCGCTCGGCGAAGCGCAGCGCCGCGGCCGTCGCCAAAACCCCCACGAATAGTGAACTGATCGGCCCCAGAATCGACTCGACTTGCCAGCGAACATCGGCCCGGCGCATGGCGGAGAACAGCAACCAGGGAATGAACACGCCGCGCAGCGCGAGCGTGGCCACCGCCGTAATCAGTACCCCGCTCCCCGCGCCCGGTCCTTCGACCACGAGCAACGAAATCGCGAGCGCGGCGCCTTGAAACGCGACCGCATGGATCACGGGCCGCAGCCGCGTGGCTCCCAGCAAGAGAAAATTGAGGAGCAACACCAACACCAAGAGCAATTCGAGCCCGGGAGCTTGCGCCGTCGGTCGAAGCGCCGGGCAGCGCGATCGTTTCGATGAGCGGCGCCGTCATTGATTCACCAGCACGAGTCCAAATGCGCCAGCGCTCCGGCCGCGAACAAGAGTTTCGGAATATCGAGCAAGCGAAGCCGCGCCATGATCGACTCGACGATTCCCACGACCACCGCCAAGAGCAAGAGCGCCCCGATCGACACTAGCCAGTCCCCCGCTCCGCCGGCGCTTCGCCAGGGCACGAACAGCCGGAGCACGAGCGCCGCGAAGAGCATCAACTTGAGCGAGGCCCCGTATTGAATCATCGCCAGCGCCGGGCCACTGTGGTCGAGCACGATCACTTCGTGAATCATCGTGAGCTCAAGATGCGTGTTGGGGTCGTCGAACGGCACGCGGCAGTTTTCGGCGAGCAGAATCACGAACCAACTCAGCGTGACCAACACAATCGCGGCTTGACCCAGGCCCAGCCCCGCCGCGCCGCGGTTCCCCAACATTTCCCCGAGCTCCAAGTGCCCCGAGAGCCGAGTGAGCACCAGAAATCCGAGCAAGAGCCCTGGCTCGGCGAATGCCGCATAAGACACTTCGCGAGCCGCCCCCATGCCCTCGAACGCCGAACCGGTGTCGAGCGCCGCGGCCACGGCGAAGAAACGCCCGAGCGCCAGAAGCGATACCACGAGGAGCATATCACCGGTAAATGCGAGCGGCGCTCGCGAACAGCCAAGCGGAACCAGTAGAGCCGCGACGCCCACGCTCACCAGTCCCACGATCGGCCCCGCCCGGAAGATCCACGAAGTCGTGCGGCTGAAGACGGTTCCCTTGCGGACGAGCCGCGCCAGTTCGAGATAGGGTTGCCAAACGGGCGGACCCACGCGGCCGGCGAACTTGGCCTTGGTCTTGTTGATGACGCCGATCAGGAGCGGCGGCAGTGTCAAGGCGACAAGGCCATGCAGGATAAGTTGCGTTCGCTCCATCTTGAAATCCGACTCCAGTTCGTCGCGCCGCGCGATCGTCCGGGGGGCAACGGCTAAGCCCACGCCAAGAGCGCCACGAGCGTCACGAAGATATACAACAAATAAACCTGCACCACGCCCTGCTGCCGTAGCCGCAGCCGCGAAAAGAGCGCCGCGAGAAATTGCAACGACGGCCGCAAGACCAAGTCGAGAACCATATCGCGCGGCGCGACGCGGAAACGGCCGGAGCGGGGGAATAGTCCCTCGACATCGGGCCCCTCGCTGGTCGGACGCAGCACGGCGCGGAGCAACTGCGTGAGAATTTGCCCCATGCCCGACGCCGTGTATTGCATGCGGGCCGTGGGGCGCGCGTAGCCGCAGTCCCAAGTCTTGCCATGGCTCAAGGGCGCCGAACGCAGTCGCAGCCAATAGGCCACCGCCACCACCGCGGCGCCGCCGATCAAGAGCGAGGCCACGGCGCCCAACCGGTCGAGCGGCGCGAGCGCGGCCAGCGATGGCGGACGCGGCTCGCCCGCCGGGCGCGGCGCCCAGCCTTCGACCGCGCGATCGATCACCCCGGTCACCGAGCGTTCGGAGGGGCGCGTCGCCATGCCCCACGGCGCGCCGGCGCGAAAGATATCGATATGGCCGCGACATCGGCCGAGCCGATCGACGTGGTGGGCGCGACGCCGATCCACGCCATCAGCGCCACCAGCGGCGCGAGCGGAACCAACATCGTGCCGGGCGACTCATGAACCCGCTCGGCGTTTACCCCTCGGGCCGCGCCGAGAAATGTCACTCCGAACAGTTGCGTGAAGAGCGCCAAGCTCAGGGCGCTGATAAATGCCAAGGCTGGAGCGGCGAAGGCCAACAGCGACAAGTGGTCCTTGGCCCGATCGACCAGCGTGTGGAAAATTCCGAGATAAATAAGCAGTTCGCTCGTGAAGCCGTTGAGCGGCGGAAGCGCGCAGGCGCCGAGCGCTCCGATCAAGAAAGCCAAGCTGGTCCAGGGCATCGCTTTCACGAGTCCGCCGAGCAGGTTGATATTTCGCGTGCCGGCGGCATGCACGACCGAGCCGGCGGAGAAGAACAAGAGCGGCTTGAAGAGCGCATGATTCCACACATGGAGCAGCGCGCCGCCCAGACCGAGCGCGATCCAAGTGGGCTGTTCGGCCGCGCGTCCGCAAAGCGCGAGGCCGAGGCCCATGAAAATAACGCCGATGTTTTCCACGCTGCCATAGGCGAGCGCGCGTTTCAGATCGGATTGGCCCAGCGCCATCGCCAAGCCAACAATGCCCGACACGGCGCCGAGCGTCACCAGCACATAGCCCCAGGCGATGGGCGCGGTGGGCAGCAGGCCGGTCACGCGCACCAGGCCATAAATGCCCATCTTGATGACCACTCCCGACATGATCGCCGACACATGGCTCGGCGCCGCGGCATGCGCGGGGGTAGCCAGACATGCAGCGGCATCACGCCGGCCTTGAGCCCGAAGCCCAAGAGCGCCAGAAAAAACAACGCGTGGAGTTGTCCCGGCGAGGCCGCGCCCGGCGCCACGGTCGCCAAGGCAAACGAACCGTTAACGTCGCGAAGCAGCGAGAACATGGCAAATAGCGCGAGCGCAGCCACATGGCTCGCGGCCAGATAGAGCCATGCGGCCGAGCGAGTTTCCTCTTGTTCGTCTTCGCTATTGATCAGCATGAACGACGACAGGGCGACGATCTCCCAGGCCACGAGAAACAACACCCCGTCGCGGGCCAGGGTCACCATTGCCAGCGCCGCGGCCAAGAGGCCATAAAAGAATTGGAGCCGCGCGGCGTTTTCGGGATGCTCGTTTTGGCGCCAGTAGCCGAGGCCGTAGAGCGAGCCGACGAGCGTGATCACGAACACCGGCAAGAGAAACACGCAGGTGAGCGCGTCGAGCTCGATCACGAACCCACCCAGCGGCGCCCGCCAATATTCCGAGGAGCCGAAGCGATGGATCGAGCCCGAGCCGAGTGAACCTAGGGTTCCGATGAGCCCGGCGATACAGCCTGGCGCGGCGAGTAGCGTGGCGATGGCTTGGCCGGCGCGATTGCGTCGCGGCGCGAGCAGACCGGGCAAACCGGAAATCGCGAGCAGCGCGACGCCTTCGAGCACGAGCTTCAAATGTTCATTCATCCGAGATTGCTCCGCCCCAGAGCGTGGCGCCGCCGACGGAGAGTGTCAAGGGCCGAGCACGGGCCGATGTCATGCGCCAATAGAAATGTCCCCATAGGCGTTCATTAGAAATGTCCCCATTGTCGCGGCCTCGAAAGGAGGCGGCGATGGAGACATGGACGATGAGCGTCAAGGAGTTGCGGCGTTTGGCCGCGTTTGGTCGCGTGCTGGATAAGAGTTGGAGTTTGGGCGAGGCGGCGCGGCAGTTGAAGATCAGCTATCGCCAGGCCAAGCGGTCGTGGTCTCGTTACCAGCGAGATGGGACGGCCGGCTTGTCGCATGGCCTGCGTGGCCGTGCTAGCAACCGTGGCCGGCGGAGCGAGCAACGGGAGCGGGCGTTGGAGCTGTTTCGAGAGAAATACGCGGACTACGGGCCGACCTTGGCGGCCGAATGCCTGGCGAGCGAAGACGGCTTGCGGGTTTCGGCGGGCTCGTTGCGGCGGTGGTTGCTTGCGGCGGGACTGTGGACCCGGGAGCGACGGCGGGCCAAGCACCGCCGCCGCCGACCGCGGCGTCCGCGGCTTGGCGACTTGGAGCAGATGGACGGCTCGCATCACGACTGGTTCGAGGGACGCCGCGGCTGGGCCGTGCTGATGGTCATCATCGACGACGCGACGGGCGCGATTTACGCCCGGTTCTTCGAAGCCGAGACGTTGGAGGCGGCACAAGAAACGTTTGGCCGTTATGTCCGCCGACACGGCTTGCCAGCGGGATTGTACGTCGATCAGGCTAGCATTTATCGTGCGGATCGCGAGCCGACGCCGGAGGAGCTGGCCCGCGGAAAGCGGCCTGAAACGCAGTTCGGCCGGGCCATGCGCGAGCTGGACGTGGAACTGATCCTGGCCCGCAGCCCCCAGGCGAAAGGTCGCGTCGAGCGGGTCAACCGCACGTTGCAAGATCGGCTGGTCAAGGCCTTGCGGCGATTCGGAATCAGCGACCTGACGAGCGCCAATGCGTTCTTGGAAGAGACGTTCCTGGGCGAGTTCAATACGCAGTTCGGCAGATCGGCGGCTGATCCCAGCGACGCCCATCGGCCGCTGCCGGCGGGCGTGGATCTCGATCGGGTTCTCTCGGCGCGCGAACTGCGCACGGTGCAGTTCGACTGGACGGTGCGTTGGCGAAACCGTTTCTTGCAATTGCCCGCCGAGTCGGCGCCTTTCGTCCAGCCCGGCCAGAAAGTGGAGGTGTGCCAACAGCCCGATGGGCGGCTGCGGATTTTCTCGGGCGGCCGCGAGTGGACTTGGACAGCGGCTGACGTTCGTCCGCCGGCGGCGCGCAAGCGTCCGCAACGGACCGGACCGACCGGTTCGAGCCAAGGCCAACGCCCAGCCGCCAACCACCCTTGGCGGGGCCGGAAACGCGCTCCCACGACCTTCCAAGAGCCCGATCTTGTCGCCACCGGATGACGACCCCCGGCCGCGAAAATTGGCTGCTATCACGGAGGCGAGCGCTAGCGAGCCGGAGTGATAGCAGCCAATTTTTCCTTTTCCAAAAACCCCTTCAACCCTTTAACCAACGGGGACATTTCTATTGAACGCCCAATAGGGACATTTCTAATGGTTGACAACAGCAATGCGTCGCTTCTCCTTGAAGTTTATGGCGCCTTGGGCTACAACAAACGGCATTCCACGTTCTGGGGATTGCGCCTGAACGCGTCGATTCCTTTCTCCCCGGTTCTCGCAAGGCGGCGCCCATGAAGGATTCTGGGTTTCACGGACGCACGACGCAACATCAGCCCGAGGTCGCGGCGGTCGATATCCTCTGGATTACGGCTGGCCTCGGCTGCGATGGCGATTCAATCGCGATCACCGCCGCCACCCAGCCGAGCCTGGAAGATATCTTGCTCGGCGCCATTCCGGGCCTGCCGCGGGTGACATTGCATCATCCGGTGCTCTCGATCGAAGTGGGCGAGAAGTTTCTTGCGCCGTTTTATCAGGCGGGCGAAGGACGTCTCGAGCGGCCGTTTATTCTGGTCGTCGAGGGCTCGATTCCCAACGAACGAAATAAGCTCTCGGGCTATTGGGCCGCCCTGGGAACCGATGCCAAGACCGGCCAGCCGATTCCCACCTGCGATTGGATCGACCGCCTCGCGCCAAAAGCGTGGGCCGTGGTGGCATGCGGCACATGCGCGACCTATGGCGGCATTCACGCCATGGCCGGCAATCCGACCGGCGCAATGGGACTGGCCGACTACTTGGGGTGGAACTGGCGATCTTCGTGCGAGATTCCGTTGGTGTGCGTGCCCGGCTGCCCGGTGCAGCCCGATAATTTCATGGAAGTCGTGCTCTATCTGCTGAATCAAGCGGCCGGCCGGGCGCCGATGATTCCGCTCGACGCGCAACTGCGGCCCACTTGGCTCTTCGGCAGCACGGTGCATGAGGGCTGCGATCGCGGCGGTTTTTACGAGCAAGCCGATTTCGCTGGGCGATATGAAGCCGGTTCCACGAAGTGTATCGTCAAGCTCGGCTGCTGGGGGCCGGTCGTGCAATGCAATGTCGGCAAGCGGGGCTGGATCAATGGCATCGGCGGCTGCCCGAATGTGGGCGGAGTGTGCATCGGTTGCACGATGCCGGGCTTTCCCGATAAGTTCATGCCGTTTTTCGAAGAGCCACCCGGCGCACAGCTTTCGACCACGGCGGTGGTCATGTACGGCAAAACCGTGCGCGCCTTGCGGAACTTTACCCGCGCCTCGCTCAATCGCGAGCCCGAATGGCGCGGCGCCGGCACTGCCTCGAGCGGTTCTCGCGCGGACGTGGGGAGCGGCGTGGAAGGCGCCGAGTCGCCGGGCGGCGGCGCCCGGTTGCTCGCAATGCTCCGGTGAACGGCAGCGCGTGAGTAGTCGCGTTCCTCCATTGTTCGTCGAAAGGATCATCTCATCGCCAAGCCATTGCTCGCCGCGTCGAATTCCAAGCTCGTCACGATGTCGTGGGACCCGATCACGCGGATCGTGGGAAGCTTGGGCATCCACGCCAAGATCGACTTCGCGAATCGGGTGGTGGCCGAATGCCATAGCACTTCGTCGATTTTTCGCGGCTATAGCGTGTTCATGAAGGGCAAGGACCCGCGCGACTCGCATTTGATCACCAGCCGGATTTGCGGGATTTGCGGCGATAACCACGCGACCTGCGCCTGCTATGCGCAAAACATGGCGTTCGGCATGTGTCCGCCGCCGATGGCCGAGTGGATCATCAATCTGGGCGAAGCCGCCGAGTACATGTTCGACCATTGTCTGTATCAAGACAATTTGGTCGGCGTGGACTACTGCGAACAGATCGTGCGGGAGACGAATCCCGCGCTCTCGCGCAGGGCCGAAAAAACCTCCGCGCCGCATGCCGACTTGCATGGCTATCGCACGATCGCCGACATCATGCGCTCGCTCACGCCGTTTACCGGCAAATTCTATCTCGAAGCGCTCCAAATGAGCCGCCTCACGCGGGAAATGTTCTCGCTCATGGAAGGCCGCCATGCGCACCCCTCGACACTTTACCCGGGCGGTGTTGGAACCGTGCCGAGCGTCCAACTTTTCAACGATTATCTGATTCGGCTGCTCAAGTATGTCGAGTTCATGAAACGCGTCGTTCCCTTGCACGACGACCTGTTCGATTTTTTCTACGAGGCCTTCCCGGCTATGAAGAGGTCGGGCGCCGCCGAGTGCTCTTGGCTTGCGGCGGTTCATTCAACAATCCCGAGGTCTGCGACTATCGCTACGAAACCATGACCCACTGGGGTCGGGCCATGTATGTGACGCCCGGCGTGGTGATCGATGGCAAGCTGCGCACGACCGATCTCGTGGAGCTGAATCTCGGCATGCGCATTCTGCTCGGCAGTTCGTTTTACGACGACTGGCGGAACCGCGACACGTTCGTCAAGCACGACCCCTTGGGCAATCCGATCGATCAGCGGCATCCCTGGAACCAGTCGACCTTGCCGCGGCCGCAGCCGCGCGACTTCTCCGGCAAATACACGTGGGTCATGTCGCCGCGCTGGCGCGATTCCGCGAGCGGCGAGACCTTGGCGGTCGACACCGGCGGCGGCCCCCTGGCGAGGCTCTGGGTGACGGCCTTAGCCAATAAAGTCGATATCGGCTATATCCAGGCCACGGGCCACGGCGTGAAGATTTACCTGCCCAAGACAATGAACCTTCCCGAAGTCGAGTTCGAGTGGAAGACGCCGGCCTGGAGCAACACGATCGAGCGGAGCCGGCGCGCACCTACTTCCAGGCCTATGCGGCGGCGGCGGCGCTCTATTTCGTCGAACGGGCACTGGCCGATTTCCATGCCGGACGGACCGAAACCTCGGTGAGTTACACCGTGCCGACCGAGGCGATCGGCTGCGGTTTTCATGAGGCGGTGCGCGGCATCTTGTCGCACCATGTGGTGATTCGCGATGGCAAGATCGCGAATTATCATCCTTATCCGCCAACTTGTTGGAACGCCAGTCCGCGCGATTCCAACGGTGTGCCGGGCCCCTACGAAGACGCGGTGCAAAACACCCCGCTCTTCGAGGAAAACGGCATCGACGACTTCAAAGGCATCGACATTCTCCGCACGGTCCGCAGTTTCGATCCATGCTTGCCGTGCGGAGTCCACATGTATCTGGGCCCGGGCCGGACGCTCGAGGCCCACCATTCGCCGATGTTTGGCATCGAACCGAAATAGCGATTGAGTCCGCGTTTTATTCGGCCCGCGGATTCTAGAGTCAAGACGCCCTTCGATATCCTGGGCCAAGCGCCGAAGCAATCGAGACGCCGAGTTCATGACGCCACTTAGCCAAATGCCGCCGCGCCCGATGAGCGACGATCCGCGCTCGCTGGAAGAGGCCGAGGCGATCTTGCGGGGCATGGCCAGCCAGATTTTCGGCCCTGCGCGAGGATCGAGCGCCGCGATGCCCGAGGGCGGGCTTGCCTTTGACGGGGGCGCCGATTTTGTCTCGCCGGCGGCCGGCATGCCGGCGCGCGAGGAGTTGGATTGGCGGATCGAGCATTTCGAACGCTTGCTCGAAACCGCCGCCGACGCGCTGGTCGTGATCGACTCGAGCGGCGCCATGGTGCGCGTCAACACGGAAACGGAGCGGCTGTTCGGCTACCGCCGCGACGAAATGGTTGGACAACCGGTCGAGTTGCTGCTGCCCGAAAAGTTTCGCCGACGGCATCCGGCGCAGCGAGCAAGCTTTTTCGCCGCCCCGCGCGAGCGTCCGATGAATGGCGGACTCGAACTTTTGGCGCAAGAAAGGCGGCGGGGAGTTTCCGGTCGAGATTCATCTTTCGCCGCTCGATGTCGACGGCCACTTGCTGGCCGCGGCGCTGATCCGCGACGTGTCGGATCGCAAACGGCTCGAGGCCCGCTATCGCACCCTGGTCGAGGGCATTCCGGCCGTGACCTTCATGGCCCCGCTCGACGACAGCAGCAACGAAATCTATGTGAGCCCGCAGATCGAGCAACTGCTGGGCTTCTCGCAAACCGAATGGCTCGGCGACCCGTTTTTGTGGCATCGCCAACTGCATCCCGATGACCGCCAGCGCTGGGGCGACGAGTTTGCCCGCACTTGCTCCTCGGGCGTGCATTTCAGTTCCGAGTACCGTTTTATCTCGCGCGACAATCGCGAGGTATGGGTGCACGGCGAAGCGCGGCTGGTGCGCGACGAACATGGCCGACCGCTGTTCTTGCAGGGCATTGCGTTCGACATCACCAAGAGCAAGCGCAGCGAACAAGTGCTGCGGCAAGCGGCCGAGGAACTGGAGCGCAAGGTGCGGGAACGCACGGCCGACCTGCAGGAGGCATCGGTGCGGGCCGAATCGGCGAGCCGGGCTCGCGCCTCGTTTCTCGCGAACATGAGCCACGAGATTCGCAGTCCGCTGAATGGCATCATCGGCTTCGCCGATCTCTTGCGGCAGGGGGCCGACACGGATCAGGCCGAACGCGACGAATGGCTCGAAATCATCTACAATGGCGGTAAACATCTGCTGGAGTTGATCAGCGATATCTTGGATCTCTCGAAAATCGACGCGGGCAAGCTAAGTGTCGAGCTGGTCGATTGCTCTCCGGTGGCGATCGTGAGCGAAGTGTGTTCGCTTTTGCGCTCGAAGGCCGACGAAAAAGGCTTGCGCTTGCAGGCGGTTTTTCGCGGAGCGATGCCGCAGACGATTCGCACCGATCCGACCCGATTTCGCCAGGTGCTGATGAATATCACCGGCAACGCGATCAAGTTCACTCCCCAGGGCAGCGTGCGGCTCACGGCGCATATCGTCGAGCCGATGTCGCATGCGCCCGACTGGTGGTTGAAATTCAAGACACCGGCATCGGCATCGCCTCCGACCAGCTCGAGTCGATCTTCGATCCTTTCACGCAGGCCGATTCTTCGATCACGCGCAAATACGGCGGCACCGGCCTCGGCCTCTCGATCAGCCGGCGGTTGGCCGAGCAGCTTGGCGGCTCGGTGCGCGTCGTGAGCCAGCTCGGCCAGGGCACGACCTTCATTTGCGAGATCGCCACCGGACCCTTGCAGCATCTCGCGGAGTGCGAATCGCCGCCGCACGAGAGCCCCGGCCATCGGCCCGCCCGCAGCCCGGAACCCTTGCCGGCGCTCGAGCATCGCGTGCTTGTGGTCGACGACAGCGACACGAATCGCAAGCTGATCCGCCTGGTGCTGGGCCGCGCCGGGCGCGAATCGAGGAAGCCGAACACGGGCTCGAGGCCGTCGAGCGCGCGCTGCTCGAGCCCTTCGATCTGATTCTCATGGATATGCAAATGCCGATCATGGACGGCTACACGGCAACGCGCGAACTTCGCGAACGCGGCTTCACCGCGCCGATCATCGCGCTCACGGCCAATGTCATGAAAGGCGACGCCGCGAGGTGTCTCGAAGTCGGCTGCACCGGCTATCTCTCGAAACCGATCGATCAAACCCTGCTGCTCGAAACCGTGGCCGCGATTCCATGTGAAATGCCGCGCGATGTGTCCCGGCATCGGGCATCCGACGCTTCGCCGCCAGCGCGGCCAATCCGCGCCGGTTCGCCCGCGGCGCCGCCTTGGCCCGGCGAATCGCCGGCGCCGAGCCGGCTATCCGATCGGCCGTTGGTGTCGACCTTGCCGATGGACGACGACGATTTTCGCGACATTGTGCGCATGTTCGCGGTGCGGCTGCGCGAAAAGCTCGTCGAGATGCGGGCCGCGCTAGCCGATGGCGACTTGAATTCGCTCGCGGTGCTCGCCCATTGGCTCAAAGGCACCGGCGGCATGGCCGGCTTCACGGACTTCGCGCCGCCGGCGGAGGAAATCGAATCCCTCGCGCGCGGGGCGGAGCGATGGTTTGGCGCGGCTGGTCGACCAGATCGAGCAGATGGCCGGCCGTATTTCGCTGGGCTGAAGCGGGGCCAGGATCGGCCGACAAATCGCTGTTGGCGTCACGCGCGACCGCGTCAGGCGACGTTGCGATCAAGCGCCATCGGCATACTTAGCCGCAATTTCGAGCACCGCCTCGCGGCGGCGAACGAATGCGTCGACCACCGAGGGGTCGAACTGCGTGCCGCGGCCATCGGCGACGATGCGAAAGGACTCGTCGAGCGGAAAAGCTTCTTTGTAGGGCCGCTTGCTGCTGAGCGCGTCGAACACATCGGCCACGGAAGTAATGCGGCCCTCGAGCGGAATCGCTTCGCCGGCCAATCCGCGCGGATAGCCGCCGCCGTCCCAACGCTCGTGATGGCTCAGCGCGACGACGGCCGCCATGGCCAGAATCGGCGATTCGGCCTCCTCGAGCAGTCGGCCGCCGATTTCGGCATGGTCGCGCAGCACATTGGCGTCGTTGTTCGGCAGGCTGCTCGTGATTTGCCGGCCGTAGTCGCTGTGCTTGCGCATGATCTCGAATTCGTCCGACGTGAGCTTGCCGGGCTTGAGCAAGATCGCGTCGGGAACACCGATCTTGCCGATGTCATGCAACTGCGCCGCCTGTTCGAACATATTCAGCCGTTCGCCGCGCCAGCCAAACTCTTCGGCAATCAAGCGGGCATAGCGGCCCACGCGGAACACATGCCGGCCGGTGCAGTCGTCGCGAAATTCCGCGGCCCGGGCCAGGCAATGGATTACTTCCTGCCGCGAGCGGGTCAGTTCGACGGTTCGTCGGAGCACGGCCGCCTCGAGTTCGCGCGAGTACTTGCGCAAATGATCGTGGTGCCGCTTCACTGTGAGCACATTGCGCATGCGCGGAATCAATTCCGAGGGGTCGACCGGCTTGGCCAGAAACTCGCTGGCGCCCAGTTCCAGCGCTTGCCGCTTGGTGGCCGGATCATTCGAGGCGGTGAGAATGATGACCGGCAGATGCTCCCACCGCGGATCGGCGCGAAGCGCTCCGAGAATATCGAGCCCGCTGACATGCGGCATCATGATGTCGAGCAGCACGGCGTCGGGCTCTTCCAATGTCACCATCGCCACAGCGCGTTCCGAGTCGGCGAGGCACATGATATTGTTATAGCCCGCGACATTTAGATACTTGCTCGCCACCTTGAGATTGATCGGCTCGTCGTCGATCACCAGAATCTTGGACTCGGCGATCGAAATGCTCGGCGCGGCATCGAACTCATAAATTCCGGAGTGCCCGCCCGACGGATGGGATTTCGATGAAGTCATTTTTACCGCGGCGAGACCAGCCAAAATTTCCACGTAAACCCGATTTGATCACTCGCCGGATTTTCGCGAGATCGCTATTTTTTGGAATCGATACGACGAACTTCGTCAACTTTGAATCGTAGCATGAGAAGACTCGCGGCGAAGTCCGCAAAAAAGGCAGTGCGCGAATCGCGATCTCCCAGAAAGGGTTAGCTCCATCGGACTCGACTGCTTCAATTGGATGCGTGCCGCCGCGAAAGGCCTCGAAAATAGCGGCAATGTGGCAACCAACGTGTCCGCGAATCGGATCGTTCCACGTGCGCTCTCGTGGACATGGCTTGGCGACTCGACGCCCGCGCGCCCCCGCCTTACAGAACTTCGGCGAGCCCTCGCCCGACCCTCTCCCAAAGGGAGGGGGGAGTTGTCGGATAGCCTTTTAGAGCGGAAGGCCATTCCACCGTACAAAGCCCTCGAGCGCGAAATACTCCGGCAAACCGAGGCGATTGTAGACATCGGCCGTGTTGCGATTGCGGTCCTCGGCCCGTTGCCAAAATTCGCGCGGATCGTCGGGACCGGGGAACAATGCCGAATCCTTTTGCGACTCGTGGCGAAAGATCGCCGTGCGCTTCAATTGCAGGTCGCGCGGACTGAGGGGCACCGCCACTTCGATCTCATACGCGGGCCATTCTTGCCATGCGCCGCGGTAGAGCAGCGCCTCGGGCCGGCGACCGGTCGCGGCCTCGATCTCGCCGAGCGCGCGAAAGATCGCCTCGGCGCACACGCGATGCGTGCCATGGGGATCGGACAAATCGCCGGCCACATAGACCTGGGCCGGTTCGATTCGCTCGATGAGCTCGCGCACGATTCGCACATCTTCATCCGTGATCGGCTTCTTGGCGATAGCGCCGGTGCGATAAAACGGCAGGTCGAGAAAATGCAAGAACTCCTCGCGGCAGCCCGCCACCGCCGCGCCGGCCTTGGCTTCGCTCCAGCGAATCAGCGTTTTGATTTGCAGCACTTCCGGCGTGTCGGCCTGACCGGGCCGCTTGCTCGCCAGGCTGGCCAGCACATGCTTCTCGACTTCCGGCGAGCGCTGATCGTCGATGCCGAAGTGGCGGTTGTATTCGGTGACGAAGTCCGCCACGCGGCGGGCATCGTGATCGAACACCGCGATGTTGCCGCTCGTCATATACGCGACATGTACTTCGTGCTGGTCTTCGACCAGACGAATCAGCGTGCCGCCCATGCTGATCACGTCGTCGTCGGGATGGGGGCTGAAGCAGATGACCTTTTGCGGGCTCCGGCCGCCGGGGTGGTAGTTGATCGTGTCCATCATCGAGCGAAACACGTCGTGCGCACAGCGCTGCGCGGGGCCGAAATCGCGGAGCAGTTGGTGCAGGTTGTGGGCGCGAAAGTCGTCGGCGTCGAGTTTGAGCAGGGCTTTGCCGGCTTTTTCCGAGAGCCAGAGCACGGCCCGTTTCTTGAGCGCGTCGTTCCATTCGACATTGCCGAGCACCCAGGGCGTGGCCACGGCGGTGAGTTTGGCGGCGGCGGCCGAATCGAGCAGCAGCGCCGCATTGGCATGTTGACGCAAGAAGCTGGCCGGCACGCGTTGGGTGATCGGCCCCTCGGCGGTTTCGCGAATAATGCCGCCTTTGTGCTCTCCTTGGGCAATCAAGAGCACATGCCGCGCTTCGAGAATCGTGGCGATGCCCATCGTGATCGCCTGCGCCGGCACGTTCTCCTCGCTGAAGAAGTCGCTGGCCGCGTCGCGCCGAGTCAGCGCGTTGAGCGTCGCGAGGCGCGTGCGGCTGCTGGGAGCGCTGAAACGGCTCGTTGAACCCAATGTGCCCATTGCGGCCGATGCCGAGCAGTTGAATATCAATGCCGCCGACCGCCGCGATCGCCGCTTCGTAGGCTCGGCAGTGGTCGGCCACCGCGTCGGGCGCGATCGTTCCGTCGGGAATATGAATGTTCGCGCGGGGAATGTTCACATGCTCGAAGAAATGCTCGAACATCCAGCGATGATAGCTCTGCAGGGCATCGGCGCCCACGCCGTAGTATTCGTCGAGGTTGAAAGTAACGACGTGCGAGAAGTCGAGGTTGTCCTCGCGCCGCATCCGAATCAACTCGCGGTAGACGCCCATCGGGGTCGAGCCGGTCGGCAAACCGAGCACCGCCGGTCGTCCCTCGGCGGCCCGCTGGCGTAGCACCTTGGCCACGCACTCGGCCACATGCCGGGCCAAATCTTGGTGCGATTCGAACACGTAGACTGGAATCTCCGCGCCGGGCAACGGACGCGGGCTGGCGGGGCTCGTCATGGGACTATCTCGCGCGAAAGAGAGGAAGGCCGGGTTAGCGGACGCGCGTCGCCCGAGAGTCGTTCGGGGCGAACGCCGATCGAGGAATCGGCCAGTATACGCGCCGCCCGCGCGGTGTGCTATGGGTTCGCGCTCGGCGGGTTTTCGAGGGGCGCGTCGTCGCCGCCGGCCCGCTCGGCGCGACGGAAGTCGGCGAACTCGTAGATATCGAGCAGAGGCGTCGCGAGCAAGCGTTTCTCATGGGCCGGCGTCGCATTTTCGACTAGCCAGCGATCGGCGTCGCTCCAGGCGCTCTCGCGCCGCTGGAGCACATACCAGCGGACGGGCTTGGTCGAATCCGGATCGGTATCGCAGGTGAGCACTCCCCACCGCGCGAGCCAGCGCAGGTTCCGTAGCGGCCCCGTGGCGAACCGCACGCGTTCGTCGGGCTTGGTATGTTCGTTGAGCCACCTGATCACGGAACCATCGAGACTGTCCCAATAATAGGTGGGCTCGAAGCCGATCGCTTCGGCGCCGCTCAAGCCGCCCACCAGTGGACTATAGTACGAAAGCCACTGCGGCGCGCAGCGCCACAATGCGCTCTGCGCCATTGAGCGCGCCGATCGCGAGCAACACAAATACCCATCGCTGCGCGCAGATTTTCTCGATCTCGAGGAGCGAGTTGCGATACAGCAGCCGTCCGACTCCCCAGGCGGCCAGAATCGCGAAGAACCCGAAGCTCGGCAGAATCAGCCGCTCGGCGTCGTGTGGCGGCGCCCAGGGCAGAGCGCGAACCGCAATCAAGGTGAGCCAGTTCAGGGCCACGAGCACCGCCATGGAATCGGTTCGCCACCGCTTCGCGGCCTGATACCAGCCGACGACGCCCCACACCACCGTAAACGGCAATACGGTCACGGCGGTCCAAGTCAGGGCATTGTGCCAGGGCGGGGGATAATCGAGGTTGTACATCCGGCCCAGGAACAGGGTCGAGATGTTGTAGTCGAGGTTTTCCCCGCGATGGAGATTCAGATGCAAAAACGTTCGGAACCCGTCCCAAGGAGCATGCCACAACCGAGGATTCAGCGCCCAAAACACGCCGAGCGCCACCGGCGCCGCAATCCCCAGGGCTCGCAGTGCGCGAATGTCACGATAGAGGAGCATCCAGGCGATAAAAGGAAGCGGCGCGAGCCAGCCAGTGAATTTGGCGCTGAGCGTGGCGCCCAGCGCCAAGCCCCAAGCGACGCTCCACCGCCAGTCGGCGAGCGCCGGCCGAAACAGGGCCCAAGCCATGAGCCAGGCGCTCGTCACCAGACTGTCGTAGAGCGCGAAATGGGCATGGGCAAACAATCGCGGCATGGTGATGCCGCCCCGACCGCCACCAAGCCCACCGAACAGGTCGTCTCGCGCCACAGCCGATAAAACACCCCGCCCAGCGCCGTCGAAAAGAGCAACATCGGCCCGAACCGCGCGGCCACCAGCGGCGGCAGCCAACCCTGACTGACCATCTGCCCCAGCGCGATCACCCAGCCCAAGAGCGCCGGGTGGCCTTCGTTCACGGTGGTAAACGGCCAGTTCAGATCGATCGAAAGCGGATGAAGCGCCAGCTTCGTCGGCAAGAACACGCGCAAATACATCGAGACTTGCTCGGCCCGATCCAGGGCGTCGCCTTCGTCCCAAACCATCGGTTGCCACCAGGCCGTGGCCAAAAGCCACGCAAACACGCCCAACGCCACGAGCCCCGCGCCGGTCGCCTGCTGCTTGCGAGTGGCGGGGCGGTCGAGATCGAACCGGCGGCGTCGGGTGTCGGGCACGGGGATGCGCGATGAAGAAGTCATTCGGGTCGGATTGTCACCAGTTCGCCGGCCACGGATTCAATATGCGCTGCCCCCAGGGTTCGCAAATCCTCGGCGAACCCGATCAAGAGGGCCAAATCGCACAAGCGGTTGATGCGGCGCGGGTTGCCACGCGTGATCTGATAGAGCGAGTTGAGCGCGTCGTGGGTGAAAATCTCGCGGCGGGCGCCGGCCGCCATCATCCGGTGGCTGACATAGCTGATCGTCTCGTCCAAGCCGAACGGCCGCAAGAGGCATTTTACCGCCAGCCGATCCTCGAAGGCCGGAGCCCGCTCGATGACCGGCAGCAGCGACGGCTGGCCGAAGAGCAACAAGGTCCAGGCCGGGCGTCCTTCGACTTCGAAGTTCAGGAGCAGCCGAACCGTCTCCAAGAGTCCCGCTTCGGCGAGCATCTGCGCTTTGTCGATCGCCAACACGGCGCGACGTCCCCGGGCCGCGTTTTCCGCCAGAATACGCTGCAGCCGCCGCAAGTGCTCGTCGAGCGCCTCGCGATTGCTTGCCGGCGGGGCGCCCAACTCATCGGCCAAATATGCGACCAATTCGCGTGGCGAGAGATGTGGAAACATCAGATGCACGAACGGCGAATGCCGTTCGTCGAGTTGCCGCTTGAGCGTGCCGGCCAGCATCGACTTGCCGGCGCCTGAAGCTCCGCACACCAGCGCCGCGCCGCGTTGATTCTCGATCACATACCGCAGCTTGAGCAGGGCGCCCTGATGCGTTTCGCTCGGATAGTAGCCACGCGTGTCGATCGCGTCGTCAAACGGCCGGCTCGTCAACTGCCAATAAGCTTCGTACATGAGCAAAGTTTCCGTGCGGGTGGATTTGTATTGGCTTGCGCGGGCGCCCAGAGTCCGTGTTTATGCCGCCCATCCATGAAGCGAAATCAAGCCGCGCCCCGGCCCGAGCCGGAGGCCATCGCGGGCGAAAAATTCTCCAAGACTCCCAGCGGTGGCCACCCCAACTGCTCCGCCATCGTCAGGGCCTCGTCGAGTCGCGAGGGCGACGCATGGCGGCCATCGCTCACCAAATAACAACCGTCGATCCGTGCTACTGCCGCAAGCTCGGCAACCGACGCTCCGTTGATCGGGCCGGTGTCGACGAGCACCAGGTCGAAATGTTCGCGAAGCATTTCCATCGCCACGCCGGCGCGAATCTCGTGAAACTCGACCGCCGTCGCCCGTTCGCGCCATGGAACGAGCGCCACGCGATCGAACTTCGAGATCACCAGCGCTTCATCAAGGCCGATTTCGCCTTCGAGCGCTTGGTCCCAGCCGAGAATCGCCTCGACGCCCAGCAGTCTCGCCATGTGCGGACGCGCCCGGTCGGCGTCGACAATCGCCACGGCGCCCCCGAGCGAGGCCGCCTGCCGGGCAATCGCCAACAGCGCGGTGGTCGCGCCCTCGGCGCGAGCCGTGGCGGAAATCGCGAGCAGGCGCGATCCCCTGGCCGCCTCGGCCAGGAGCCCGGCCGCAAAGGATACAAGATGTTCGCGGGCCCGCGCGAGCAGCATATCGACTTGCATTGGCCAGCCGAATTCCTCGACTTCGAGCCGCGGCTGAAAGTCATCGACGATCATGAGCGGCGGCGTAAAGGCCGAAAGCGGCATCACATCGATATTGATCTCGCGGTCCAATTCGCTTTCGAAGTCCAGCGTGGCGGCGTCGTCGTGTAGTTGTGGTTCCGCGGCATCCTCGGGCTGAGGTTCGGCGAGCGTCGGCTCATCGTGGTCCGGCTCCGGCGCTTTCGGCGCCGTCGGCCTTTTCCACGGGTCCATGGTCCTCGGCCTCGATCGTATCCGCCCCGGCTTCGATGGTCTCGACGGGATTGCCGACTTCAAGAGGGCTGTCTTCCTCAATGGGGCTAGCCTCCACGACGGGGCTAGCCTCCACGACGGGGCTAGCCTCCACGACGGGGCTGGCTTCCTCGGCCGTTGGCGCTTCGGCGACCGCGGGTTCCGGTCGCCGCGTCGCCTCGTCGGTAGTCGCTGATTCATCGCCGATAGGAAGGGAGATTTTCGGTTCGCTCGGCTGTTCGCGGACCATCGTCGCGTCGACGGCGATCGATTCGCATGCGACGTCGAGCAAGGCCACCTCGACGATCGCCAAGTCGGGCTGCGGAGTGCAGGCCACCGGAACGATCGACGGCGGGAATTCGATATCTTGCAATCCTTCGAACGTGTCGGCGTCGGTTAGCGTTCGATAACGCCGCTCGGCGGCAAATTGGGACGATAGTTCTAATGGGCGCCGCTGCGCCACGGGCGGCTTCTGGCGCCGGGCAGCGCGGCGCGGCAATGGTCGTGCGCCGGCCGGCGCCGCGACCGAATTGTTCAATGTTTTCGGCCGCTGGCCCTTGGTCGCGGGCTTCTCTTGGGTTGCGGGAGGGGCGCTTGCCTGGGACGGCCGTGATTGGGAACGCGCGGGCTTTGTTCGCTTGTGCGCTTCAGGCTTCGCTGCCTTCGTCGCTATCGACCGTGACTTCGCCACGGGAGAATTTCGTCGCTTTCGGGCCAGGGGAACCGGCGTGGGCGCCGCCGCCGTCCTACGCCGTTTCGATTTCGATCGACTTTTCGATGGCGGCGCGGTTCGCGTTGCGCCGCGCTTTCGGGCTCTCTTCGCCGTCGCGCTTTTGGGAATCGCTTCGCTATTGGCCGTTCGCTCCGTCGGGGCGGGTTGAGCCACCAAAGGGGCTTCAGCCGCTGGCGCGGGCGGCGCTTTTGACGCGGAGCGGTTCGCGCGGCGGTCCATCCGAAAATGCGGACTCGGCACGCTGGAAGCCGCGTGGCCAATCCAGCGCCGCGATTCGACGTCGCCACCCTCGGTCGGCGCGGCGGGTTCAACCAAGTTGGGCGCCGGCGGGGCAACGATCTTCCGATTTGCGGCCGCACTTGCCGGCGCGGAAGGTTCGCCGATCGGCGGCGGCGCGATTGCGGAGGGCTTCGGAGGCGCGCCGGCCGAATCCGGCGTCGCGCTCTGGCCAGAGCGCGACGCGGCCGGGCGCGTCGCAAACGCCTTGATGAATGCCTTATCGAGCGCGGTCATAGGTCGGTCCCAGCGCGGGTCTTTCGATCGTTCCTTCGAACTGCGTCGCCGTGGTCGCCGGCGCGGCCGGCTCTGGCGGCAAGGCCGCTGGCGCCGTGGGCACGCTTGCCGAGGCCGCTGGCGCCGCCTCGACGTTCGCTTGGGCAGCGACCGGCGGCGGTGAATTCATTGTTTGGCTTTCGCGAGCCGCCACGCGATGGGCGCCATCCATCGGCGAGTCTGGCCCTGGGCTCAGGTTCTCGGCCCGTAGCGGCGTCGCCGGCGCGAGCCGCTTTGCCGATTCCCCGCGCGCTCGGTGGGACGTGTGCGTCTTCCAGTGATCGATGCCCACGAAGCCCCACACCAAACCCAAGATCGCCGTGAGAATGTAGACCGAGAGCGATGTCGGAGCGTCGAGCGGTTTTGCTGGCGCGGTCGCCACGGGCTCCGCATTCAAATCGGGCAGCCGGAGCACGACCCGCGCCGTGGGCGGCCCCGCCGGATGCGACGCCAAGTGCGCTGAGCGTCGCCGGGGCTCGCCGCTCGCCGAGGCGCGGAAGCCGATGGAGATCGGAGGGTTTCCCGAGGTTTGCCCACCATGGAATGGTCCGACGCGCTGTCGAATGTCATAAATGGCCGCCAGCTTCGAGAACGGAGCCCCCGTTTGCCGACGACTCGACTCATCCAGAGGTATCGGATGCCGACGGCGAGGCCCTTGAGCAATAAACCGTTTGGAGAGGTTGCGATGATTTTGCCGGCCCCTCGACCGGATTCGCGGGCGGATCGCTCCTCGCCGACCGCCGCCGTGTTTGACGAGGCAGCCGCTTGCCTTGCCACCCTCGGGGCATCATGTAATGATTGAAGCGCCGTGGCCGCTGGCGCCAGCGTTTTTCCGCCTTCAACACCAAGCTTTCCCATCGCGCATGGCTATTGCCCACCCGACTGAAACCCGCCAGTTGCTCGAGGAATTGTGCGCCGAGCGCATTTTGCTTCTCGACGGCGCCATGGGCACCATGGTCCATGCCCTCCGGTTCGACGAATCGCAATTTCGCGGCAAGCAGTTCGCCAAACACTCGAAGGACCTCAAGAATTTCATTGACATCCTGGCGATCACCCAGCCCGCGGCGATCGAGAACATCCACTGGCAATATCTCGAAGCCGGCGCCGATATCATCGAGACCAACACCTTCGGCGCCACGAGCATCGCGATGCTCGACTTCGGGCTTGAAGACCGGGTTCGCGAGCTGAATTTGGCCGCCATGGCGCGTTGCCCGCCGCGCTGTCGATCGGATGAACGAGCGCACTCCCGATCGACCGCGCTTCGTGGCCGGATCGATCGGGCCCACGAACAAACAGCTTTCGATCGCGGGCAACGTGGCCAATGCGGCCCATCGCGATGTGACCTTCGATCAGATGGTCGCCACGTATTACGAACAGGTCGACGCGCTGGTCGAGCGGCGGGCGTCGACCTGCTGCTCGCCGAGACCGCTTTCGACACGCTGGTGCTCAAAGCATGCCTGTTCGCCATTGAGAAATATTTCATCGACCACCAAGTGCGTTTGCCGGTGATGGCCTCGTTCACCGTGTTCGAGGGCGGACGCACGCTCGGCGCAAACGGTCGAAGCGTGCTGGAATTCGATCGCGCACGCCGATCTGTTCAGCGTGGGAATCAACTGCGCCCTGGGGCCCGATAAGCTGCGGCCCTATATCGAGGAGCTGGCGCGCGTGGCGCCGGTGCATATCAGTTGCTATCCGAACGCCGGCTTGCCCAACGCGTTTGGCGGGTTCGATCAAACTCCCGAGATGATGGCCGGCCAGTTGGGCGAGTTCGCCGAGCAAGGGTGGCTCAACATCGTCGGCGGCTGCTGCGGCACCACGCCGGCGCATATCCGCGCGATCGGCAAAGCGATGTCGGGCAAGCGACCGCATCGTACGATCGCGTCCCGAGCGCGCTACACGCGACTCAGCGGGCTCGAGCCGCTCACGCTGCGGCCGGAGAGCAATTTCATGATGATCGGCGAGCGGACGAACGTGACCGGCTCGAAGAAGTTTGCCCGCTTGATTCTGGGGGGCAAGTTCGAGGAAGGCGATCGCCGTGGCCCGCGAACAGGTCGAGGCCGGCGCCAACGTGCTCGACGTCAACATGGACGAAGGCATGCTCGATGGCGAAGCGGCGATGACGCATTTCCTGAACCTGGTGTCGGCCGAGCCCGAGGTGTGTCGCGTGCCGATCATGGTCGACAGTTCGAAGTGGTCGGTGATCGAGGCGGGGCTGAAATGCGTGCAGGGGAAGGCGATCGTCAATTCGATCAGCCTCAAGGAGGGCGAAGAGGCGTTTCTGCGCTAAGCGCGGCTGGTGCGCCGCCATGGCGCGGCGGTGGTCGTCATGGCGTTCGACGAAACCGGCCAAGCGGTCGAAACCGACCACAAGGTGGCCGTATTGCCCGGCGAGCCTATCGTCTGTTGACCGAGGAGGTCGGCATGCCGGCCGAGGACATCATCTTCGATCCCAACATTCTAACCGTGGCCACCGGCATCGAGGAACACAACAACTACGCGATCAATTTCTTCGAGGCTACCCGCGGCGATCAAGGCCGCGTGTCCCGGGGCGAAGGTTTCGGGCGGCGTGAGCAATGTGTCGTTTTCGTTCCGCGGCAATGATGTGGTGCGCGAGGCGATCCACTCGGCGTTTCTCTACCACGCGATTCGCGCCGGGCTCGACATGGGCATCGTCAACGCCGGCCAATTGGCGGTATATGAAGAGATTCCGCGAGAGCTCCGCGAACTGGTCGAGGACGTGCTGCTGAATCGCCGGCCCGACGCCACCGAGCGGTTGGTCGAATTCGCCGAAACGGTCAAGCAGCAGGGCGGCCCGAGCCCGGCGGCGGCGCTGGCCTGGCGCTCGGCGCCGCTCGAAGAGCGGCTGAGCCATGCGCTGGTCAAAGGCATCGTCGACTATATCGAAGCCGACGCCGAAGAGGCCCGGCTGCGAACGTACCGCGCTGCCTGGACATCATCGAAGGCCCGCTGATGGCCGGCATGCAAATGGTCGGCGATCTGTTCGGCCAAGGCAAGATGTTCCTGCCGCAAGTGGTCAAGAGCGCCGCGCGTGATGAAAAAGGCGGTCGCCTATCTGCTGCCTTTCATGGAGCAGGAAAAAGCCGCTGGCGGCGGCGCCAAGACTGCGCGGCAAAATTCTGCTCGCCACCGTCAAAGGCGACGTCCACGATATCGGCAAGAACATCGTCGGCGTGGTGCTCGGCTGCAATAACTATGAAGTGATCGACCTGGGCGTGATGGTTCCCTGCGAACAAATTCTTGCCGTCGCGCGCGCGAGCACATGTGCGACCTGATCGGTCTCAGCGGGCTGATTACTCCCAGCCTCGACGAAATGGTGCATGTGGCCGCCGAGATGCAGCGCATCGGGCATGGACACGCCGCTCCTGATCGGCGGCGCCACGACCAGCGCGAAGCACACGGCCGTGAAGATCGCGCCGGCTTATCGAGCATCCGACCGTGCATGTGCTCGACGCCTCGCGCAGCGTGGGCGTGGTCGATCGGCTGATTCAAAAAGAGTTGCGGCCCACTTTCGACGCGGAAAACCGCGCCGAGCAGCAGGCGCTGGCCGAGGCGCATCGCCGCCGCCAAAGCGGAACGTTGGTGAGCCTTGCCGACGCCCGCTCGCGGCGATTCCAATCCGACTGGAGCCAAGTGGACATCACAGCGGCCGAGGTTCTTGGGAACGAAAACGCTCGACGATTACCCGCTGGACGAACTGATCGACTTCATCGACTGGTCGCCGTTCTTCCTCACTTGGGAACTCAAGGGCAAGTATCCGCGGATCTTCGACGACCGGGTCGTGGGTCCCGAGGCGACGAAGCTTTACGACGACGCCCGGCGTTTGCTCGACGAGATCGTGGGCGGAAAACTGCTCAAGGCGCGCGGGGTGTATGGCTTTTGGCCGGCGGCGGCCGTGGGCGACGATATCGCGCTCTATGCCGACGACACCGCGGCCGCCGAGATTGCCCGCGTGCATACGCTTGCGGCAGCAGTGGGAGCGCAAGGGCCAAGCGGCTTTTTATGCGCTTGGCCGATTTTATCGCTCCGCGCGACAGCGGGCGCCAGGATTATCTGGGGGCGTTCGCCGTGTCGACCGGCTTCGGGGCCGATGAACTGGCCGCCAAGTTCGACGCCGATCACGACGACTACAACTCGATCATGGTCAAAGCGCTCGCCGACCGGTTGGCCGAAGCGTTTGCCGAGTCGCTCCACAAGCGAGTGCGCGAGGAATGGGGCTACGGACGCGACGAGCAGCTCTCGCCCGAGGAACTGATCGACGAAAAATATCGCGGCATTCGCCCCGCGCCGGGCTACCCGGCCTGCCCCGACCACACCGAGAAGCGGATTCTCTGGGATCTGCTCGACGCCGAACGGGTCAGCGGTATTCGCCTCACGGAGAGCTTCGCCATGTGGCCGGGCGCCGCCGTGAGTGGGTTTTATTTCGCCCATCCCGAGTCGCGTTATTTCGCCGTCGACCGACTGACTCGCAATCAGGTCGAGGACTATGCCCGCCGCAAGGGAATGACCTTGGCCGAGGTGGAACGTTGGCTGGCGCCGAACTTGGGATACGAGCCGGGCGAAGCTTGAAAGCCGGTATTTTGCCGGGCGCCGGCGGAAAGCCGGAATTGACTTCGCCGGGCCAGATCGCAACAATTCCGATAAAGATTGTCGACATACTAACGCTTGCCCCGCCCGATGCATCGGCGCCCGCCGGCCGGTCGACTTTTGCCAGTCTCCCACGAATCTCGGTGGATCGGCCTTACCGGTTTGAGTGTCCGACCGAGCGAACCCGTTTTTTGAAAGCGAGCCGCAATGGCGCCCGAATCGAAGCCGAAAGAGGTCAAGCTGAGCCCGGTCGAGACATTCAAGGAAGAAAGCAACTACTTGCGCGGCGACATCGGCGCGGAGTTGGTCGACGAAAACGACTTCTTCGGCAAGGCGAGCGTGCAGCTTCTCAAGGCCCATGGCACGTATCAGCAAGACGACCGCGACGCCCGAGCCGCCGGCCGGGCCGACGCGGTAAATAAAGCGGCCAAGGTGTTTACCTTCATGGTTCGCAGTCGAGTTCCCGGCGGCAAACTCACCAGCGACCAGTTGCTCGCGGAGCTCGACCTGGCCGACGAAGTGGGCAACACCACCTTGCGCATCACGAGCCGCCAGGGCCTGCAATTGCATGGCATCGTCAAGAGCAACTTGCGGCATGTGATTCAGAGGATCAACCAGGTGCAGCTTTCGACCCTCGCGGCCTGCGGCGATGTGAATCGCAACGTGATGTGCTGCCCGGCGCCAAAGCACGAAGATTCAGTGCGCGATGCAATGCAGAAGCTCGCCGACCAAATGGCCGATCATTTCGCGCCGCGCACCGGCGCCTATCATGAACTGTGGCTCACGGACCCCGAGACCGAGGAAAAATCGTTGGTCGGCGGCGGCGAGCCCCAGACCGATGTCGAGCCGATCTACGGCCCGACCTATCTGCCGCGAAAATTCAAAATGGCGATCGGCTTGCCCGACGACAATTGCATCGACCTCTATGCCAACGATCTCGGCTTCATGGCGATTGTGCGCGATGGCCGCATCGCGGGCTACAATGTGACGGTTGGCGGCGGCATGGGCGTCACTCCCAGCGCGGCGAAGACCTTTCCGGCCCTCGCCAAGCGAATGGCGTTCGTGCGGCCCGAGCAGGCGATCGACGTGGCCACGGCGGTGGTCAAGGTGCAGCGGGATTTCGGCAATCGCGTCGACCGCAAAGTGGCTCGCTTGAAATACTTGATCCACAACATCGGCCTCGCGGCATTCAAGGCCAAGGTCGAAGAGTACCATGGCCAATCGCTCGATGATCCAGATCCGGCCGATGTCCACGGATTCGATGACCACCTGGGCTGGAACGAACAAGGCGACGGGCGGCTTTTTTACGGCCTCAACGTGGAAAACGGCCGCATTCATGATGTGGGCGACTTGCGATTGAAGTCGGCTCTGCGCGAAATATGCCGCCGCTTTCGGCCGAGCGTGCGGCTCACGGCCCATCAGAGCATGCTGCTATGCGACCTCGCGCCTGGCGATCGCGGCGCGGTCGAAGACATCTTGCACGGCCACGGCGTGAAGCTCAGCAGCGAGATTTCGGAGGTGCGCCGCTGGAGCATGGCGTGCGTGGCCTGGCCCACTTGCGGACTCTCGATCACGGAGTCGGAGCGAGCGCTGCCCGGCATTTTGGATTCGCTCGAAGTGGAGCTGGCGCGGCTGGGCTTGTCGCAAGAACGATTTACGCTTCGCATGACCGGATGCCCCAATGGATGCGCTCGGCCCTATAATTCCGACATCGGGCTCGTGGGCAAGGCGGCCGGCAAGTACACGGTCTTCGCCGGTGGCCGATTGTTGGGCGACCGCTTGAATTTCAATTACAAGGACATGGTGCCGGCCGCCGACATCGTGCCCTCGCTCGTGCCGCTGCTTGTCTACTTCAAGCAAGCTCGCGACGGCGGCGAGACGCTGGGCGACTTCTGCCACCGCAAAGGCGTCGAAGACCTGCGGGCTTTCGCCGAAAAGTTCGCGGCCGTCAACAGTTGACGCGGATCGAGCGGCGCGGCCCGCGGATGCCAGCCTTGACCGAGCGCCCTACAATTCGAGCGTTCCTATCATGCTCGATACTGTAGCGGCGGCTCGCGGCCGTCAAGGAAAGCATCATGGTTCGGCATTTATTTCAGCATGTCGCCGGCGAATCTCCACGAAGCCCTGATTCGGAGCGCCCCGGTCGGTTGGCCCCGAGTCGGAACAGCGGGCCAACCTCGTCCGGCAGGCTAGCCTCCTCGGGCAAGATCATTCCGAAGTCGAAGAACCGCTCGATGCCTTCTCGCGCGTCGTGAGCACCGTGGCTGAAACAGCTCGCCCGGCCGTGGTCAATCTGCGCCGGACAGGGACAACACGGCGGATCGGGCTCCGGGGTGCTCTTCACTCCCGATGGATTTTTGCTCACGAATCATCATGTGATCCGCGGACATCGCAATGTGCGGGTTCGCATGCACGATGGTCGCGAGCTGGGCGGCCATGTCGTGGGCGCCGATCCCTGGACCGATCTGGCCGTGGTGCGGGCCGATGGCGCCGACTTTCCCTATGTGGCCCTGGGCAATTCCGCGACGCTGCGCGTGGGGCAACTCGTGGTGGCCATCGGAAGTCCGTTGGGATTCGAATCCACGGTCACGGCGGGGGTCGTGAGCGCCGTGGGTCGCTCGCTGCGCAGTGTGACCGGACATCGGGTCGACAACGTGATTCAAACCGACGCCGCGCTGAATCCCGGCAATAGCGGCGGACCGCTGCTCGATGGCCGCTCGCGCGTGGTGGGTATCAATACCGCGATCATCGCGCCAGCGCAGGGAATCTGCTTTGCGATTCCCATCAATACCGCCGGCGCCGTGCTGCCGCAGCTCATGCAACATGGCCGCGTGGTGCGCGGTTACTTGGGTTTGCATGGCCGCGCCGCTCCCCTGGCCCGAACACTGGCCGAGGAACACGGGCTCGCCGAGCGCTCCGCGGTGGAAGTGGCCGGTGTCGAAATGGGCGGGCCGGCCGACGCGGCGGGCCTCGAGGAGGGCGATCTCGTGGTCGCGCTCGGTGGCGAGCCGATCACGAGCGTCGACGACTTGCATCAATTGCTGGCCCGGCTGCCGGTCGAGACGCCGACCTCGATCGTCATTTTGCGGTCCGAGCGGCGAATCGAGCGCTCGGTCACGCCGAGTGAATATCCCGACTGGGTAGAACGCTGAAGCTGAACGGCGAGCGGCAAGTCGCCATTATGGCCAAGCTCCACCGCATTTGGCGGTTGCGCGGGCGAGGAATTATGGTAGCGTGCGGAGAACACACCTCGCACACCGGGCAGCGTCATGGCCACCGAATCCCAACTCGATCCCGCCGCTTCGCTTCAGTGGATCTGGCGACTGGCGATTGTCGTGCTCGTCGTGTATTGGATCATGCTGTTTACGGGCACGCATATTCGCATTCCGCCCGAAAAAACGCTGGGCGTCAACGACAAAGCGCTGCATTTAAACGGCTATTGGGCGCTCGGCATGCTCCTGGCCCTGGTGATTATGCTGCGCTCCGGGCCAAAATGGAGCCGCGCGGCAATGGTGGTGGCGACCGTGGCCGCGTATGGGGCGGTCGACGAATGGACTCAGTTGCTGGTCGACCGCGACTGCGATTTTTACGACTGGGTCGCCGATATCGTGGGCGGCTCGCTCGGCTTGGGATTGGGGGCGATCACCGTGAATTTCATTCGCAAGCGAGTTGCTAAGTCGAGGCCGCAATCGCCAGGGCCGCATGAGCCATAGGCCACGCTGAATAGCGCCACGCTTCACCGCCGAGTCGCTCAGCTCCGCCACGGCCAATGGGGCCCCAGCGACGCTTCTTGCCGGGCGCGAAGCGCGGCGATGCCGCCGCGGGCGAGCGACAGAAGCGCGGCGAGCTCGACGTCGTCGAATGTGGCTTCCTCGCCCGCGCCGCCGATTTCGACAAACTGTCCGCGGCCGGTCATCACCACATTCATATCCACGCTGGCCGCCGCGTCTTCGACATAATCCAGATCGAGCGCCGGGCGGCCATCGACAATGCCCACGCTGACGGCCGCCACGCTGTCGCGCAGGATTTCCCGAATCGGCGCTTTGAGATTGGGAATCGTCGCCAGCGCGTTGACCAGCGCGACCATGGCGCCGGTGATGCTCGCGGTGCGCGTGCCGCCATCGGCCTCGAGCACATCGCAGTCGATCGTGATCGCGTTTTCGCCCAAGAGGTCGAGGTCGATAATCGTGCGCAGGCTACGGCCGATCAACCGCTGAATCTCGACGCCGCGACCGTCGGGCTTGGCGCCATCGCGGGCCTTGCGCGGGCGGGTACTGCCGGGCAGCATCGCGTATTCGGCCGTGATCCAGCCGCGGCCTTGGCCGGCCATCCAGGCAGGGACCTGATGCGACACGCTCGCCGTGCAAAGCACCCTGGTGCCACCGGCCTGAATCAACACGCTCCCGGCTGGCGCCCGTGTGAAACCACGGGTGATCGTGAGCGGGCGAAGCTGATCGGGCGAGCGGCCATCGTGACGCGCGGCGGCCATGTGCGTTTTACTTCCGAGCGAGCCCGAGACAATTGGCAATGAACGCCGCGCGTCCCGAACTCGCAACGCGGCCTTGCGACGAGATTCCGTGAATACGCCCGGCAGGATTCGAACCTGCAACCCTCGGTTCCGAAGACCGATGCGCTATCCAATTGCGCCACGGGCGCTCGTTCTAGCTTGCGCGGCGCGAGGCAAGAAACATCTCCGCGCCGCGCACCGGCAAAGTATCTCGCTCGGCGGCCAAAATTGCAAGCGGCGCCCGCGGCTCGCCAATTCTTTCTCGCGAAAATGTTCCACGCTCGCCCCGCGGGACCCGCAAGCCCCGAGTTCACGCGAACTTTTTTATTTATCGCCATCGCCCGACTTATCGCCGCCGGATTTATCGCTCTCCGATTTCTCGTCGTCGCCGCCGGTATCCGACGAATTCGACGGACTCTCGGATTTCATGCGCGCCTTGTCGGGCCGCACGCGAACTTTTTCGCCATCCGAGATTTCCGACATCGTGCCCATGATCACTTCTTCATGGCCATCGAACGGAACCCATTTGCCATGGGATTGTTTCTTGTTCACCGCGACATATTTGCCGTCATTGCCGCCGACTTGCACGGGTGTCTTCTCGGCCATGCCATCGACATGCAGGTACACGAGTTTCTGATCGCCCTGGTCCACGATGGCGCCGAGCGGTAGGGCCATCACGTCTTTATGCGTGACCGTGATCTCGCCATAGGCGTACATGCCGGGGAGCATCATCGCGTCGGGATTGGGAAGATCGATTTCGGCCCGTAGGGTGCGTGTCTGCGAATCGAGCGCCCAACTGGTGCGCGTCACGGAACCGGTGAGTTCGGTGTCGTCGAGCGCCACGACGCGCACCTGACCCGGCATGCCGCGGACAATGCTGTTCGCGTCCATTTCCGGCACATCGACATAGACGCGCACGATATCGGTGCGGGCGACGACATAAATCGGCGCATTGCGCGCCTCGGGGCCGCCGGGGGAAGCCGAGCCGCTCGAGTGGTCGCCGTCGGCGGGTTGCACGAAATCGCCCTTGTTGGCGTTGCGCACGATCACGATTCCGTCGTAGGGAGCGACGAGCTTGGTGTAGCTATAGAGCGCCTTCACGCGATTCAAGTTGGCGTCGGCCACTTTGGTCGACGCATCCGCCGCGTCGACATCGGCGTGGGCCTTGCTCAGATCGGCCTTGCGTGATTCGACTTCGGCCTCGGCCGACTTGATGGCGGCCTCGGCGGCGTCGCGCTGCGCGATATTGGCTTTGAGTTGTCGCTCCGATTCGTCGAGAATCTGCCGGTCAACGACCTTTTCGTTGGCCATTCGCGTGAGCCGTTTGACTTCCGATTGCCACCGCTCGACAAGCGCTTGATAGCCGCCCACGTCGGCCTGGGCCTTGACGACATCGGCCTGGGCCGCTTCGATTTTGGTTCGCGCCACGCTCACCATTTGCCGCGCGACTTCGACCACTGCCTTGTCGTGAACGACTTCGGCTTTCTTTTGCTCGACCTCGGCCTCGAGTTCCGGCACATAGAGCTCGCAGAGCACCTGATCTTTCTTGATCAGGTCGCCGATATCGACATTCCACTTGATGATGAATCCCGCGACCTTGGGATACATGCTGGTGCGCTCGAAGGCGTTGATAAACGCCGGCTGGCCGATGTGGCGCACGATCGTGCGCTGCTCGGGCCTCACGAGCTTGACCGCCGGGTCGACATGCTCGGTCGGGGCGGGCTTCATCTTCTCGCCGCAGCCCGAAACGAGCATCAGCAGCGCGAGGGCCAGCACGGGGACGACTTGTTTCTTGATCATGAACTGGTTCCGGAGCTTGTTCGCGTGGCGCTCCGTGGCTCGCGCATGCGCTACCCATTTGTTATCCCGGGCTCGGCGCCATTCGGATTGTTGGCCGACGCCGCCGAGCTACGCGTCGTGCCGCGAGTCGGGGCGATCGCCATCGTTTTCCCGATCGCCGGCCCTCTCATCGCCTTTTGTCGCCTGGCCCTGTTTTGCCTCTTTGGCCTTTTCCTCGTTTTCCCTCACGCCCTCGGGGTCGTATTGCTCGCTTCCGGGATCGTCGGGATCGAGCGAGGGCGACACCGGCTTTTGCTTGCCGACTACCAGGGCGAAGATCGGCGGCAGCATCAGCAGCGTGCCGAACGTCGACACCAAAAGGCCGCCGATCACGGCTCGCCCGAGCGGCGCCTCCATTTGACTGCCCGCCTCGAGCGCGAGCGACATGGGAATCATGCCCACGATCATGGCGCAGGCGGTCATGAGGATCGGCCGCAGGCGTTCCTTGGCGGCCGACTTGGCGGCGTCATGCGATGGGAGCCCGCCTTGCCAGTCGCGATCGGCAAACGTGACGAGCATCACGCTGTTCGACACCGACACGCCAATGCACATGATCGTGCCCATGAACGATTCGATATTCAACGTGGTGCCGGTCAACAGCAGAATCAGCACCACGCCGCTGAGCACCCCGGGCACGGCGCCGATCGAAATCACGGCCAATTTCCAAGCCTGGAAGTAGGCAGTGAGCATAATGAGGATCACGAGCACGGCCACGCATAATCCGATGCCGAGCGACTTGAACATTTCCTTCATGGGCGCGATTTGGCCGTGGTTTTCGATCGTCACCCGCGCGGTGGAGCGCCGGCGTCTTTAATCGCCTTGTCGATTTGCTTGGCGGCGCGGCCGAGGTCCTCGCCCTCGACATTGGCGGTCACGCTGATGAATCGCTGCATGGCGGTGCGATCGTACTCGCCCGGCACCGCGCCTCGCCCCACGCTGGCCACGTCGCGGAGCATCAGGTTCAGGCCCGAGTCCACTTCATCGATGGGGATTTTTTCCGCCTGGGCCGAGGAATTCATATGCGTCGTGGGCACTTCGATCTGCACTTGATAGGTGTGGCCAGATTTGGGGTCTTGCCAATAATTGCGCTCGACGAGCCGGCTCGAGGAGGTAGCCACGAGAATCGAATCGGTCACGTCCTTGGCCGTGACGCCGCTGAGGCCGGCCTTTTCGCGATCGATGTGGATGGGCACCGACGGATACTCGAGCGTCTGCTGGATTTGCACATCGCGGAGCCATTTGATTTTCTTCATCTCGCGCTCGATGGACTTGGCCATTTCGCGCGCTTGGTCCAATTGGTGGCTCACGACGCGCACTTCGATCGGCGTGGGCGAACCGAAACTCATCACCTTGCTTACCACGTCGCCGGGCTCGAATCCGAACTTCAGCATCGAGGCCCGCGCTTCGGCCTCATTGCGAGAGTAGCCTTCGCGCTCCAGGCGTTTCTCGAGCCAGGGCGTGATTTCCTTGGGCAATTTGCGCGGAGCGTCTCGCGAAAGGCGTCGAGCTTGATGCCGGAGCCGGGCACGAACTGCACGCGAATCTCGCCGTCATCGGAACCGCGCATGAACAGAATCAGGTTGTTCATGCCGAAGTCAGGCGCCTGCTGACCGGCGAAGCCCATCGAGATGTGGACATTTTCGCTCTTGGCCTCGTCGTCAATGACCTTCAATGCGCGGACCCACGTTTCGCGCGTCACCTCGTAGTTCGTGCCGGGCGGCGTGCGAAAGCGAATTTCGAATTCGCCGGAGTCGACTTGCGGAAAAAGTTCGGTCCCAAGTTCGAGGCGCCGAGCAAAAGCACGAGGCCGCAAACCAGGAGATAAATCGGCACGACCAACCAGCGCCAATCGACCATGAACGACACGGCCCGGCTAAAACGCTTCTGCACATGGCCGAAAATGCCCCGCGGCTCCTCGGAGTGCTTGGCGTCGTCCGGTGCTTCGCTGGATTCATCTCGCGGATGTTCGAATTCGCCGCGGTGCTTGAGCAGCCAGACCGAAAGCACCGGCACCACGGTGCTCGAAAGAATGTACGAGGCGATCATGGCGAAGCCCACGGCCAGCGAAAGCGGCACGAAGAGCGACCGCACCGGCTCGGCCATGATGAAGGCCGGGATGAACACGGAAAGAATACAGAGCATCGCCAAGAGTCGTGGCACGGCGGTCTCGTTGCTTCCGCGCTCGACCGCCCGAGCCAACGACTTGGTCGTTTCCATTTGCACATGGATGTTCTCGATCGACACGGTCGCTTCGTCGACGAGCATGCCGATCGCGAGCGCGAGTCCGCCCAGCGTCATGATGTTGATCGTGGCCCCCGTGACCCAGAGGCAGAGCAAGGAGCTCAAAAGCGCCATGGGGATATTGAACACCACCACGATCACGCTGCGCCAATCGTGCAAGAAGATCAGGATCATGATACCGGTGAGAATCGCGCCGATGGCGCCCTCGGTGGCCACGCTCTTGATCGACTCCTTCACGGTGGGGGACTCGTCGAACTCGTAGCTGATCTTGACCGACTTGGGCAGCACGTCTTGAAATTGTTTCATCGTCTTGTGGATGTCCGACACGACGGTCAACGTCGACGATGTATTCTGTTTGACCACCGGCACATATACCTGCGGCTTGCCGTTGACGATCGCATAGCCGTAATTGATGTCGGTCGCGTCTTGGATCGTGGCCACGTCGCGGATATAGACGTTCCGCCCCTTGCGGAGCGGGATTTTGCCGAAATCCCGCACGTCGACGATCATCGCGTCGAAAGGCACCAGCGGCATCTGATCGCGTACATAGAGGTTGCCCGCCGGCGCCACCAAGTTGCCGGTCCGCAAGGCCTCGACCACGTCGTTCGGCGTGAGGTTGTAGGAGCGGAGTCGCTCGAGATCGACTTTAATGACAATGGCGCGAACATTCGATCCGAAGGGAGATGTGCCCACCGTGCCCGGCACGTGGGCCTGAAGCAGCGGACGGATGCGCTGCTGGGCCATGTCGGCCAGCATGCCAAGCGACACCGTATCGCTCGTGAGCACCAAATAGCCCACCGGAAAGCTGCCAGCGTCCATCCGCATGATTTGCGGCGGCAGCACGCTCGGCGGCATCGTCGAATGCGCTCGATTGGCTTGGCTTACGACCTCGCCCAGGGCTTGGCCCATTTCCGTGCCCGGATAGAACGAAAGCTTCATGAGCGCCATTTGCGGAACGCTCTTCGACTGGACGTCCTTGATTCCATTGACGTATTGGAAATTGAGCTCGTACTGGTTTACGATCAGCCCCTCCATTTGCGAGGGGCTCATGCCGTTGTACGTCTGAACGATGTAAATTTCCGGCAGATCGAAGGGCGGAAAAATATCGATCCGCATCGTGAAAATCGCCACGATTCCCGCAATCAGCACACCCAGCACCACCATCATCATCGTGATGGGGTGACGCATTGCGAAGACAATGGGATTCATGTCGTGGCGGGCCTTGCGATTTTCAAACCCTTCGGACCGTCGCATGCCGCGGCGCACGGTCCATCTTAGGGAGTTAGATCGACGCTCGGTGTCAAGAAGCTTGCGTCGGACGGCCGCTCAAACCGCGGTTGAGCGCTAGGGCCGCCGACAAGCGCGATGGCGCGGATTTCGTCGGTCGCGCACAGTTTTCCGCGCCGCGCCGCGCCAAAATTCCGGCTAGCGAAAGTCTGACGGCGGAGGTCGGATTGTACCATAGATTCTCGGCGCCAGCATTTCAACGCCTAAACGGAATCTGTCGATGGTAAGAGCATCAGCGCCCGCCTTGCGATCCTCACTCCCGTTGCGAGTCGTTTATGCCGTGTCTTTCGTTCATCCCCACCTTGCCGGGATCACCGCTTGAACGAGGGCGCGGCTCGCGAGTGTTCCTAACGGTCATGACGATTCTAATGGCGCTCATGGCCGGTCGCGCCCTGCGCAGGTCGGCGCCGACGACTCGGGGCCCGGATTCGTCGAATCGCTGCCGGGGCCCGCGAGCCCGCCTTGGAGTCCGCCCGCGGCGAATAATGTGCCGACCCCTCCGGTCGATGGCTCCCTCCTAGCGCCGCGCATGGACAGCCATGGCATGCAGAGGCTGCCAGGCACTTTGAATGATGTTCGCGACGGCGAACGAGGCCTACCGATCAACTTGGCCACGGCGCTGCGCCTCTCGAACGGCCGCCCGCTCGTGATCCAAGCCGCCCAGGCCAGCGAAGCCGCCGCGGCCGCCGAGCTTACGCGCGCCCGGGCCTTGTGGTTGCCCGATATCAACCTTGGCGCCGGCTATTTGAACCATGTGGGCGGAGTACAGGCGAGTTCGGGGGGGTATTTCGACAACGATCGCAACCAGTACTTGCTCGGCTATGGCGCGCTCGGCATCGTCTCGACGACCGATGCGATCTTCATGCCGCTGGCCGCGCGGCAAGTGGTGGCGGCGCGAGACTACGATGTGCAAAGCGCTCGCAACGATGCCATGTTGCAAGTCGCCGTGGCCTACTTCAACGTGCAACAGGCCCGGGGTTTGATGGCCGGCGCCGCCGACGCGGTCGAGAAAGCGCGCCTGCTGGTCAAAACCGTGACCGCCTTGTCCGAGGGGCTGGTTCCACCGATCGAAATCAATCGCGCCCGCGCCGATCTCGCGGCGCGCGAGCAGTCGTATTTGCGCGCCCGCGAAGCGTGGGGCGTGGCGAGCGCCGAGCTCACGCGGGTGCTGCGGCTCGACCCGAGCGCCCTGGCCGTGCCGCTTGAGCCGCCCCATATGCAGGTGACGTTTATCTCACCGGCCGAAACCGTCGATTCGCTGATTCCAATCGGACTCACGACCCGTCCGGAACTCGCTTCGCAGCGGCAGTTGGTGCAAGCCACGCTCTTGCGCTTGCGACAAGAACGATTGCGCCCACTGTTGCCGAGTTTGGTGCTGCAAGGCGCCCCGGTGCCCACGGCGCCTGGCGGCTATCTCATGGGTGGTCTGTTTGGGTCGAGCAACAATGGGCTCGGTAGCCCTAATCAGTTCCGAAACGATGTCGAAATGCAAATGCTCTGGGGCGTGCAGAACATGGGCTTTGGAAACGCGGGGCTCATTCGCGAGCGCTCGGCCCAGCAGCGACAACAACTGCTCGAAATGTTCCGAGTGCAAGACGACGTGGCCGCCGAGATCGCGAAGGCGCATGCCGAGCTCATCTCCGCCGCGCAGCGCATTCCCGAAGCCGAAACCGGCGTGAGGCAAGCGCAAATCTCGTTCGAGGGCAATATCAAGGGCGTGAAGGAAACCATTCGCTTTCAAGACATCTTGCAGATGATGATCCGGCCCGCGGAAGTGGTGCTGTCGATCGAGCAGTTGGCGCTCGCTTATCAGAACTATTATCAAGCGGTCAATGATTACAATCGCGCGGAATTTCGCATGTATCATGCCGTGGGCTATCCGGCCTCGATTCTGGCGTTCGATCGCAGCGGTGGTCTCGGGCGCCCGCAGCCGATCGACGTGAGCCGGCCCGAGCCGCTGCCGCCGATCTATGGCGGCGGGCAATATGAGCAAAGCTACCGTTGACCGCGCGTTGAAAAAGCAGACGCCGCGCATTGTTCAACACACGCTCTGGCCCTCGATCGAACGCAGCCAAACGGAGAACTGCTCTTCGGTCGGCGCGCCGTCGGCCAGCGGATAACCGGGAACAAACGCGAGGGATGCTCCATTCCACGCCAGTGATTCGTCGGGCGTGATGACAATCCAACGAAACGCGCGGAACCGGCGAAGCAAATACGGCGCGAGCAAGCGGAGCGTCTGCTGCTCGGGCCGATGCCAAGCAACGCGCCACGGCGCCCCTCGACCAGAACTTCGCGAAAGCGAACGGCCCGCTTGAGGCGAAGCGCATCGCGTCGCACGGCTTGCTCCATGGCGGCGAGCCGAGCCAGAAGCTGATCTTCCGCGCCGTCGTCCGCCGAAGGGTCAGGATTCCAATCGCGAAAACAGTCGGGCTCGCCATGCGTGATACGCCACACGCCCGATACAAAAGGTCCCACCGCTCCGGATCACGGTGATAGGCCACGAGACTCGCCAACTCGAGAAACACCCGCGGAACCGCCACCCAAACCTTGGGCCGCTCGGTCCGCCCGCCGAGTCGCGATCGGCCCGAAGGGGCGCTGTGTCTTGTTCGTGACGGCGTCGGCGGCGAAACGCGACGCCACTCGACTTGCTCGGGCACGACGCCACTCGCAAGCAGGCGGCGAGCGACCAGCCGCCACGCGTCGAACGATTTGGGCGATGCGACGATCATCGGTCGCCTCCTTTCAGACGCGGACCGGCCCTACTCAAAACGCGATGGCCCGTGGAGACAGGCGCGCATGTACACTATCTGGCCAATTCTATGCGGGGTGCTCTTCCGTGGCCACACTGCGCGATTAAAGACCAAGGAAAATTGGCCAAGAGCCTCGCGAGAAAACGGAGGGCTGCATCGGAACAGCACGTCGCTTGTGGCGAAAACGCACAGCGCGTTCGATAATGAGAACCGAAATAAGACAGTCGAGCATGGGCGTCACCGCCGCGCTCGTGCCAAAACCAAGCGATGAGTCAATAAAAAAACCGGCGCTAGGCCGGCTCTTTTACAACGCAATGCGTTTTAGAATTACGAAGCCGTAACTCACTTCGATGAAGATCGCCCCGAGAGCAGGCCGATGCGCTGGGCATTGGGGGCTGCCGCGTGGATCCACTGGGCGATCAGGCGATCAAGTTCGCCGTCCATCCATTGCTCGAACACTTGAAACGAGGCCGATTCCAAAGCGACCAGCGCGGCGTCTTCGTCTCGCGGGGCAGGCGGGAACCGCTTTTCGTTGGTCTTCGCGGGCGTTTTCATGATTCTGTTCCCCCGTTTTCGGCGGAGATTTCGTCGTGTGAATCTCCACCCATTGAATCGTACGGTTTTTCGCGGTTATTTCCAAAAGCGAAATCGTCTTTCTTTGTACTACGGAAGACACTTTCCAGCAGTTCGGGTTCGCGGGCGCGTGTTACGGAAAGTTTGCGGGTCGCGGCCCGATCGTTTCCAACATTCCCACCAGCCGCCCCCCCGATTCTAGCTCGCGTGTCGTCCGCCAATTTCTCGCGGCTGCCAACTTGGCGTTGGTCGCCACGAGACACCGAAGGAAGCAAATCGCATGCCACGCCCGCTGGTGGAAAAAAACGACATAGCTCCGGCCAAGTCGTCGCCGACAAACGAGTTCCCCGAGCGTCGTCTTCGATAGCCGGGGCGGCCAGACCGCCGCGCTGGCTTGCCGCAATCGCTGAGTCGTCTAAACTTCATGGGCGCCATGAATCTCAGGCGATTTGGGCGTGGGGAATTCTCACTGGCCGTTGTGTTGCCGATTGGCCACCGGGTGTCGAGCGCGCGGTGGGGAATTCTCGCCCTCTTGGGTCGAAGTCTCGCGCTCGCCGAGGCGCCGCGCCGTGTGGCGAAAACGCCTCGAAACGATGCATTGGGCGATGCGCGTTGTGGCGTGAGGGAGCCTAATTGCCCTTGGTTGACTCGAGTGACTCGAAGGATTTGCGAGGAGCTGTTCATGGCGCGACCCGATCGGTTGGGCGGAGTTATCCACACGTATCAGAAATACGACCCTCAAAACATACCGAGCCCGAATCAACCCCCGCCCGACTTGGTGTCGCCGGCCTTCGAGCACCTGCTGGCGTATGGATCGCTCCGCGAGTTTACCGACGAAGAGCTTGCCAGCGCGGTGCGGCTCGACATTAGCCGAATCGCCGGTCTGGGACCGAGCCTTGAATCGCTCCGTGAAATGCTCGAGGAGCGTAAGCGAAAGATTCTCGAAAAGTATGAAACTCGATGCGTTCGGCAAACCGTCGCCGACAACTATCGCCGCGCCGGCGCCGAACTGCGTCCGCCCGGCCGGCTCGCCAAGCTCTTCGAGCGCGCGTTCCGCGACGAGCAGATTCGCGAGCTCGAGCAACTCTGGTATCGGGCGGGCGACGATCGTTCGGACTTTGCCCGGGGCCTAATGCCGCTCATTGCCCGACTGGGCGAGAAATACCAGATCGACGAGCTCGCCGCCCGCTACGCCTTCACCGGCCGGGCGCCACTCACTCCGCCGCAAGCGCTCGAAGTCAAGGAAGAGCTGGAAACGATCGATCGACTGCTGAAGCAACTCCGCGAGGCGACAAAGACCGCGCGGCTCGCGATCATCGACATGTCGGAGCTCGCCGAGATGACCGATCCCGAGTCCGTCGAGCAGCTCAAGCAATTTCAAGAGCAGCTCGAAACGATGCTCCGGCAAATGGCCGAGCGACAAGGTCTCGAGCGCGGCCGCGAGGGCTTTCGGCTCACTCCGCACGCCTACCGCGTGTTTCAGGGCCGGCTGCTCGAACGTATCTTCAGCGAGCTGCAAGCCTCGCGTTCGGGCCGGCATCAAGGGCCGGTCGTGGGCGAGGGCGCCGTCGAGTTGCCGAGCACGAAGCCCTATGAGTTCGGCGATTCGATCGCCAACATGGACATGCCCCAGTCGCTGATCAATGCCCTGGTGCGCTCGGGGCCGGGCCTGCCGGTGCGGCTCGGGCAGCAAGACATCGTGGTGCATCGCACTCGCAACACGCCGAAATGCGCCACCGTGGTCGTGATGGATATGAGCGGCTCGATGCGCTACGACGCCCAATACATTCATGTCAAACGCATGGCGCTGGCGCTCGATGGCCTCATTCGCCGCGAGTACCCCGGCGACTACTTGCGGTTCTTGCAGATGTTTTCGTTCGCGCGGCCGGTGGCGCCGGGCGATGTGGCGTCGCTGATGCCGAATCCGCCCACGGTGTTCGACCCGATCGTGCGGCGGAAATACGACCTGAGCCGCGAAGACACGAGCGAAGCGTTCATTCCGAAGCACTTCACGAACATCCAGCACGCGCTCCAACTCGCGCGGCAATTCCTGGCCACGCAAGACACGCCGAATCGCCAAGTGATTCTGATAACCGATGGTTTGCCCACCGCGCACTTCGAGGGGCCCGAGCTGTTTTTACTCTATCCGCCCGACCCGCGCACCGAAGTCGCCACGATGCGCGAAGGCCAGCACTGCCGTCGCGAGGGCGTGACGATCAACATCTTCTTATTGCCGAGTTGGTCGCAATCTCGCGAGGATGTGCAGTTTGCCCAGCGGCTGGCGCAAGGCACTCAGGGACGCGTGTTCTTCGCCGGCGGGCGCGATCTCGATCGGTTCGTGCTCTGGGACTATGTTCGCCGCCGCCGCGAGATCATTGCCTGACACCGGGCGCCTCTTTATTCGTGAACCGGCGATGGCGGTGGCGCGCGCATGTTGGCCCTCGCGGCTGGCTCACTTCCTTTGATTGCTACTCTCGCAAAAGCGGGTAGTATTCGCGTCGTCGTCGAGCAACGGCGCCGCGAAGGTTTCGCAAGCGGCCGTGTGTCGCCCCAGGGGAAACGCTTTCAGAAGGATCGCCCACCATGTTGGTGCTGACTCGCAAGCCGCAAGAAACCATCGTGCTGAGTAGTGGGACCGTGTTCAAAGTGCTGGGCATCGAGCGCGGGCGAGTGCGAGTCGGCATCGCGGCGCCCGAGGGAGTGCGCATCCTACGCGGCGAATGCGCCGCCGGTCAGTTGGAACGCGCCCGGCAAATGGCCGCGGAACCGGCGAACCTCGCGGACACTCCGAATAACACCTCGGTTTCCGGCGACGCGGCATAATCGGTCGTCGAACCAGGCCCGACGGATTTCAATCCGACCGTCCTAATTCCCAAGCGCCCAGAGATTGGGCCCACCGCCTTGCGACATCCAGCACGGCGGCGCGTCGCACGAACATGCGACCGCGCCGCCGTGCTTTTTTTGCGCACGGCTCATGGCAGCGTCAATCGCCGCGAGAAGGGCTCGCTGGCGCATCAACCCGAGAGAAAGGAAACATGCCCCCTATGTCGAATAGCGAATCGCTCACTTCCGAAAGCGTGGGAACCGGCTATCCGGTGCTCAATTGGATCGCCCAGCATGCCCAGCAATCGCCCGCGATCCTAGGCGATATCGAGCAGATGATCTCGGCCGCGAGCGTCGAGGACAAATGGAAAGCATTCAAGGCGCTCGGCGACTTGGTGGTGGGCGATATCGCGAGCTTTCCGCTCGATCCGGCGCCGGCCAGCGACGCCGATCTCGCGGCGCTCTCCGCAATGCCCGTGCTCAAGGCCAATGGCGCGATCATCAGCCTGCTGCTCCAAAACCTGCCGCAAGTCATGGCGGCGATTCAAGCGATCGTGGCGCTGTTCAAGACGAATCCGTGAGCCCGTCGGCGATCGCCTTCGTTCGTGCATGCCTTCGTGCTCTCGCACTTCTTTCCGTTACTCGAAAAGGACTAACACGATGACCGTTCGCGGAAAACTCGGCCGCTTGCCGGCCCGGCCCCAGCAACGAGCGCGGCTGCTACGGCTCTCGAAATACCTGAACGCCGCGGCGCTGCCGGCCCCGCCCACCCATACCGACTGGCGAGCCGCCGTCGCCGCCTGGGGCATGCTGGGCAACGACACCGTGGGCGATTGCACCGAAGCCTGCACCGGCCACGCGCTCCTGGCTTGGTCCGCCAATGGAAAAGTTCCGCTCGTCGTGCCCGACGAGTCGGGCAATCTGACGATCACCAATCCCGAGCAACAGCTTACGCCGCTGATGCTGTCGGCCTATTCGCGCGTGAGCGGGTACAACGGCTCACCGTCGACCGATCGCGGCGCGGCGATCATCGATGTGCTCGACGATTGGCGGGCCAATGGCGTGGCCGGCAACAAACTCGGCGCCTATCTCTCGGTCGAGCCGACCGATCACGCTTCGGTCATCGAGTCGCTGTTCCTGTTTGGCGGCGCTTCGTGCGGCGTGAACTTGCCGATCGCCTGGCAAGACGCGGCGGTATGGACCGCGCCCAGCCGCGCATCGCTGGGGGCCCAACGCGCCCGGCTCCTGGGGCGGCCACTGCGTGCTCGCAATCGACTACGACGCGAGCTACCTCTACGTCGTGAGCTGGGGCCGGATCGTGCCGGTCACTTGGTCGGCCGTGGATATGTATTTCGATGAGTTCTATGCCCTGCTCGACAACCTCTGGGTCGATGGCGCGCGTCCGGCGCCCAATGGCTTCGACCTCGCCACGCTCCAGCAAGACTTGGCCGCCATCACCGCCTGACGCTTCCGCGCCGTAAACTGTTTCGCGGTTCCCATTGTTCGCGGTTCGCTTCGCCGAAGAAGGAAATTCGCATGTCGCGACGACCTTTTGTCTTTGCCTTGGGGGTGGCCGCCTTGGCGCTTGCGCACGACGCGCGAGCCCAAGCGCCGGTCGTGATTCCAGCGCCAGGGCTCGTGGCGTTCGAGGCCGTGGACTGCGGTCCCTGTCGACGAATGAAGCCGATTCTCAAGCGGATCGAACAGTCGGGCGCCCGGATCACGCGCATCGATGTCGACCGGACCCGCGCGGCCGCCGTCGCGCTGCGCGTCACTCGAACTCCCACCTTTCTGGCGTTCGATCGTCAAGGCCGCGAAGTCGGCCGAATCGTCGGCGCCGCCAGCGAACAAGAACTCCGCGGCCTCGCGGCGCGAATCAGAAAGTAGCGATGCACGATGAATGGACTAAAAAGACAATGGCGGCGATGCCGCCCGATGTTGGTCCGCTGCCGCGACATCTCGATGGTCCGCTCCCGTCGGTCGCTTGCCGTTGGGCGCCAATACGCGAGCGACCAATGCGCGAGCGACCACAGGAAGCGAATTCCCGCCACGCGGCGGCAGCCGCAACCATCCGGCGGCATCGCCGCCACGATCGCCCCGCTGATCCTGATTACTTGCGTCATTTCCTACTTACATCCCGCACGCTTCTCCAAGGCCCAAGCTCCCGCCCCGCCATCGCTGGCGGCCGAGATCGGCAAGCGGCTTTTCTTCGATCCGCGCATGTCGGTCGACGGATCGACGAGTTGCGCGAGTTGCCATGACCGAAATCATGGTTGGGCCGATGGCCGAGCGAAGGCCACCGGATTGATTCATGGCGGACTCGGCAAAGTGGGCCCGCGCAATACGCCCACGGTGCTCAACGCCGCGTTGCAAACCCGGCAGTTCGTCGATATGCGGGCAGCCTCGCTGGCCGACCAAGCGCTGATGCCGCTGACCAATCCGTTGGAGATGGGCAATATCAGCCGCCGTCAAGTGATCAATCGCCTGCGTGCGATTCCCGGATACAAGCAGCTATTCGCCCAACTTGGCGCTCCGCTCGACGAACGGTCGCTCACCGCGTGCCTCGTGGCGTTCGAAGCCACGGTTGTCAGCCGGCTCGACGCGCCGATCCATCGTTACCTGTCCGGCGACGCCGCGGCGCTCGATGTGCGAGAAGCACGCGGCTGGAAGCTGTTTGTCGACAATGAATGCGTCTCGTGCCACAAGCCGCCACTGTTTCGCGACGATCTCGCGCATAACACCGGTGTTTCAGCGCACGTTGCAAATGGAAAGGACCGCGGCCGAGCGACGATCGTCGGTCCAGGCGCCGGCAATCGCAATGTGCGGGCCTTCAAAACCGCGAGTTTGCTTGAACTTCCCCGCACCGCTCCGTATATGCACGATGGCTCGCTTGGGTCGATCGCCGACGTAATCGAACACTACGACTCCGGGGCGAGGTTTCAGACGGGTCGCGAGATTCGTCAAGACCCGCTGCTCGATGGCCACATCCGCCCGCGCGGTTGGACCGTCGAGCAAAAGGCCGATCTCGAAGCGTTGTTGACTCGCCCGATGATGAGCCCGACTTACCCGATCATCGACCCGCCGGTGTTGCCATGAAAAAGAACAATTCACCAAACCGATTGATCGATGCCGCCTGGGTCGCAATCGCCGTCGCCACGCCGGCGCTGGGCATGGTCGCGCCGCCGCGCGCGGCTGCCGATGCGCCCAATGCCCCGAGCACAATGGTCGCGCCGAGCGCCGCGGGGCCGGTGGCGGTCAAGATCGATGGACCATCGACCGCGATCGCGGGAGAAAAACTGTATTTCACCCTCCAGGAATCCGGCGCCGTGTCGAGCCGAGCGTGGTCGGTCTTGCCAGCCGGCAGCGTGGGGTTCGACCAACGCGACGGTGGCGCGCGGGCCGACTTCGCCACGCGATTCGCGGGAACCTATGTGTTTGTGGTCTCGGTGGCCGGCGTCGATGGCAGCGTGGCGCACGCTTTTCATTCGCTTGAACTGCGCGAAGCGACTCCAGCTGCTTCTCCGCCAGCGCCCCAACCCTCGGGCCCCGGCCCGAATCCCGCGGGCCAGGGCCCCGACCCCGCCAACCTGATTCGTGCTTGGGCGCTCGAGGCGCCGACGGTCGATCGTCGCGCGGAAGCCGCGGTCATTGCCCGAGCGTTGCGGTCCGAGGCCGCGGCCGTGGCAGCCAAGCGAAACACATCGCCAGACCCGTTGACCGATGTTCGCGCTACCTGCAGCGCGGCCCTGGGAGGGCGCTATGCGGCCTGGGCGCCGTTTTTCGATCAATTGAGTTGGTTTTTTTCCGACATGGCGCGGCGCGGCGCGATGCCCGGTCGCGAGAATCTCGCGGCGGCGCTCGAAAGCACCGCCAAGGTTTTGGAAGGATTGTGAGAGTCTTTGCAAGAAGGAGATTAGTTATGAAGCGAATCGTGATTTGGGGAGTGGGGCTGGCGATCGTGGTCGCGAGCTGCGCGGAAAGCCGCGCGGCGGTGTTTCGCCGCGGCTGTTCCAGCGGTTGCGGTGGCTCCGGCTCGTGCAATGTGTCGAGCGGCGCTTCGTGCAACATTTCGGGCGTGGCCGCGCCGGCCAGCGTGATTGTGCAGCCACAAGCGCCGAGCTTGGGGCCGATCTCGCCTCAAGCCGCACTGCCGCGGGCCGCGGCGCCTCGCCACGCGGCAGTGGCGGCGGCGCCGGTCGAATACGACTTGGATAGCGCCAAGCGGTTTTGCGCGACATCGAATGAAGCGAATCGACCGGAACGGTCGCCGAGCGAAGCAGCTCGCATTGCCGGTCGCGCGAACATCGCTTGGCCGCCGGAAAGCGCGGCCGATCGGGCCAGCGAGCCGCTGTCCTTGGTTCGCGCGTTTCGTTGACGCGGCGAATGGTTCGCCCGTGGAGATTTGTTCGAGCACGAAAGGAAAGTTGCATGAATATTCGATGGTCACTTGTTTGTCTCGCGGCGATGTGCGCCGCGAATGTCGGCCAGGGCTGCCCTCCCGCGGCAGCGCCGCCGCGCCGGTGGCGCCGGCGCCGATCGCGGTCGCCCCTCTGGCGCCGCCGATTCAAGTCGCGCCGGTTGCTTTGGCGCCGGTTGCGATCGCCTCCATGACGCCTTGCGCGGCCGTGGTGGCGGCGCCTTGCATTGCGCCGGCCGCGGTCTCGGCGCCGAATGTGGCGTACTTGGCAGCGCCCTACCTGGCTGCGTCCTATGTCACGGCGCCAGTATTGACGGCGCCCTGCGTGGTGGCGAATAAGCCACGGCTCCGAGAGCGACTGGCCGAGCGCTTGGCTTGCCACGGCTCGTCCCTGGCCGTGTCGAGCGCCTCCGACCGGCTCGGTCGTGGTGAAGCAGACCTACCGGCAACGTTTTTAACTGTTAGCAGCCTGTTTACAAATGCCTTCGTGGCATTTGTAAACCTCGCCAAGCGCCGAGCAAAGCTCGTCGCGGCTCGGAAAAGAACGACTTACGTCGTTCTTTTGACACCGCATCCGCGCGGTGGCGCAACCTGTTGAACATTTCAACAGACTGCTAGGGGCGAGCGGCGAACACCCCGCTCACCGCCCCGCCGCCGGCGCCGCGCGGTTTCGCGCATGCGCCGGCCAGCGGGCTGCCCGTGACGCCATGTCGCTTGTTTGGAAACAACGCCGATCGAGGCAAACACTTGCCAAGGTAAAGACGGTCCATGATTGCTCGCGCTCACAACGGCGATATTCAACGCGTGACACTGAGTGTCAACAATTGGATCGCGATTTGCGCGCTCTTGGTTGGGCAGATGACGCCGATCATTGGCACCGGCATCACCTTGCTTGTCAAGCAAGCCGCGCAAGAAGAGCATGTGCGCGCAATCGACCAGCGCCTCAGCCGGCTCGAACAAACGCAAGACCTTTGGTTCGAGCGCGCTCGCCACAAGCCCTGAAAAACCGTGGCCCGCGCCACGCGACTCGCACCGCACCTCGAACCAATCGAGCACCATGCACAATCCACTTTCCGCGCGGCCCGACCGGATCGACGCGCCGCTTTATGTGATCACGGCAATCGCGAATCCGCTTCGCTTTCGCAGCCGCTGGTCGCGCTACCATGACTTCGTCCGCCACATGCGCGCGGTCGGCGCCCGACTGCACACGGTGGAAGTGGCCCACGGCGAGCGAGCCTTCGCCGTGACCGGCCGCGAGCGTCTCCAAATCGAGCAGGACGATCAGCGCGGCCCCGTGCGCCGCTCGAATCGCAATTTCGCGCGAGCTCCGTCTTGTGGCACAAGGAAAACGCGCTGAATCTCGGCTTCGCCCGCTTGCCGAGCGACTGGAAATACGCCGCCTGGATCGACGCCGATCTTACCTTCGTGCGGCCCGACATTGTCGAAGCCACGCTGCATGCCTTGCAAAGTTATCCGATTGTGCAAATGTGGTCGCGCGGGCTCGATCTCGATCCACGCGGCCATGTATTCGCCCAATACCGCGGTTTCGCCGATAGCCATCGCGCATCGCAATCGCCCGACGAAATACCGCCCTATGGCGCAAAAGGCTACTGGCACAGCGGCTATGCCTGGGCGATCCGGCGCGACGCGTTCGACACGCTGGGCGGGCTGATCGACTTCGCAGTGCTCGGCGCCGCCGACTACTTCATGGCCTGGGCGCTCCTGGGCCAGCTCAGCGCGCGGCTCTATAGCCAATTGCGCGATCGCGGTCGGGCGGCGCGCGGCTACTCCCCGGGCTATGTGGCGGCGCTGGTCGATTGGGAACGCCGCGCGGCGGCGCTCGAGCGAAATCTCGGCTGCGTGACCGGCTCGGTGGCCCATCATTGGCACGGCAAGAAATCGCGGCGCGGATACAATCTTCGCGAAAACATTTTGATCGATCATCGCTTCGACCCGGCGACCGATCTGAAGCGCGATTGGCAAGGGCTCTGGCAATTGCGAGTCGAGGGCCATTCGCCACGTCAGATCGCGCTTCGCGATGGCATTCGCCGTTACTTCGCCGATCGCGATGAAGACGCGACAGACCACCAAGAGCGAGAATTCGCGCCATCGTGAACGGACGGCAAGCGCGCGGCAAGGAAACGCGAGCAATCGCGACCGCGACATTCCCATGGGCCGGTGGAGGCGCGGGGGGCCATGAGCAAGACCGTTAGTCGCCGCGAGGCGATCGCGCTTCGACGCGTGGAGGTGGCCACTTGCTACCTGCAAGGAATGCCGCGGGCCAAAATCGCGCGACGCGTCGCGGTGAGCGAGCGCACCGTGACCAGCGATCTCAAGGCGATTCGCCGGGAGTGGTTCGCCGCTTCGCGCCGCCGCGATGGCGAATCCGACCAGGAACTCGAACTTCGCAAGCTCGACAACCTCGAGCGCGAAGCATGGGAAGCCTGGCAGCGGTCGCTGCTGCCGGTCGAAACCAACAAGATCAGCGGGGCGGGCGCCGATCTGAAAGACGTGCGCCGGGCCGAAAAAACCAGCCGCGGCCAGATCGGCTCGGCCAAGTTCCTCGAGATCGTGGCCCGCTGCATCGATCGCCGCTGCGCGATCTTGAAATACCGGCGCCGAGAGCGCAAAACCAATTCGTCGTCCAAACGGTCGACATCCGCCAGGCATTGCTTTTGGATGAGAATTTTCTCGAATATTGCCGACATCGTGCAATCCACGGCGACCCCGGGGAGCTTTGCGTGTTCGATTCACCCGGGTCGTTGGTCGATGTTTCCGCACCTCCGGCTCTTGGATCGCGCGCTGACGGACATAGCCCGGGGTAAACTCAGCCGGCTCGTAGTGCAAATGCCGCCTCGCCATGGCAAGAGCACTCTCGGCTCGCAGTTTTTTCCGGCTTGGTACCTCGGCACCTTTCCCGATCGCCAAGTGATTCTCACCAGCGCCACGAATGAGCTCGCTCTCGATTTTTCGATGGCTGCCCGCGATATTTTTCGCGAACATGGGCCGAGCGTGTTCGGAGTGCGGCTGCGCGACACGGCGCGAGCCCGGCATCGCTGGCAAGTCGAGGGCGGCGGCGGAATGCGAGCGGCCGGCGTGGGCGGCAGCATCATGGGTCGCGGGGCCGATCTTTTGATCGTCGATGACTATTGTAAAAACGTCGAAGAAGCCCTGAGCCAAACCCAACGCCGCAAAGTACACCAGTGGTTTCTTTCGACCTCGAGCACCCGGCTCAGCCCGCGCGGCGCGGTGGTCATTATCGCCACTCGCTGGCACCCGCTCGACCTGATCGGACAGTTGCTGCTCGACGCCCAGCGCGGCGGCGAAGCTTATCATGTGATTCGACTGCCGGCCCTGGCCGAACCGGGCGACGCGCTCGGCCGCTTGCCGGGCCAGCCGCTTTGGCCGACCGGCTTCGACGAGCTCGGGCGCCCGCGACCGCAATTCGACCATGCGTGGCTCGAAGCGCGCCGCGCGGCTTATCAGGCCAGCGGCTACGAGTGGATGTGGAACGCGCTCTATCAGCAAAACCCGCCCGAAACGCTCGACGTCGAGTTTCGGGCCGACTATTTCAGCGACACGATTTGGTTCGACGAGTGGCCGGTCGCGGCCGAAGTGGTTGATCGCGTGATGGCGCTCGATCCATCGCTGGGGGCGAGCGACCACTGCGACTACTCGGCGTTTGTCATGTTGGTGCTCGATCGGTCGGGCATTCTCTGGGTCGAGGCCGATCTCGATCGCCGCGACGCGCATCGCATGGCGCTCGACGCCGTGCGGCTGGGCCATGTGTTCAATCCGCTGGCATTTTGCGTCGAGGCCAACGGCTTTCAGCAGCTCCTGGCCGATGGCATTGCCCGCGCCTTGCGCGCGGACGGGTTCATGCTGCCCGTCACACCGTGGGCGAACACCCAAAACAAGGTGGCGCGCATTCGAGGGCTCGCCCCCTATTTGGCCCGCGGCGAGTTTCGTTTTCGTCGCCACTCGCCGGGCACGGCGCTATTGGTCGAACAATTGAAAGGCTTTCCGAGCGCGAAACACGACGACGGACCCGACGCGCTCGCGATGGCGCTGGAATTGGCTCGCGAACGGTTTTTCGCGGCGCGGCGCCCGAGCGAGCCGACGAGCTCGCCGCCGGGCGCGCCTCGCTCGTGCCGCTGGCGCGATGCGAATTCGCGTCGCGGCGCGTTCGGATTTTGAAAGTGGCGGCGCGGCGTCGATTGCGATTTGTATTTTGGGGCGATTGCATTTTCAAGGAGCGATTCATGGGTATTCGCGGACAACGGGTCGACTTGGCGACGATCGAACAAATCTCGCGGCTACGGAAGGTCGGGCTTTCGCAGGAGGCCATCGTGCGCGAACTTCGCATCAGCTCGCGCACGGTGCGCAAATATTTGCCGCCCCGGGCGAACGATGAAAATGCCGTCCCGACTTCGAGCGCCGCGTGACTGGAAACGGCGCCGGCGGGGGGCGAGCCCTTTTTTGAGAAGACGCTTGTATTGAAGCGTCTGGCAGTGGATTATCATGCGTGCGGCGCAATGGGCTCGCGTCGCTTGCGTGGTTCGATCCCCCACCCCCAATGATCAGGACGCGAAGATCCCATGAAAACCCCGCTGCTCGCTTCGACCTTGGCCGCGACGCTGGCCTTCTTCGGTCTGCTTTCCGGAACGCTCCAGGCGGCTCAATCGCTTTCGCTCGCCAGCCCATTCACCGACCATGCGGTGCTCCAGCGCGACATGCTGGTTCCGATCTGGGGGCATGCGGAGCCGGGCGCCAAGGTGGATGTGCAGTTCGCCGGGCAAGACAAGTCGGCCGTGGCCGATAAAGATGGCCGCTGGATGGTGCGGCTCGACCCAATGCCAGCCTCGGCCACCGGACAATCGCTCACCGCTAAAACCGGCGACAGCCCGACGATCAAGCGCGACGATATTCTCGTGGGCGAGGTCTGGGTGTGCAGCGGTCAGTCGAACATGGGATTCGGCCTCAAGGGCGCCTCGAACGGCGAAGCCACGATCGCGGCCGCCGGCGATGCTCAATTGCGACTCTTCAACGCGCAGGCCCACGCGGTCGACGAGCCGCAAGAAACCATCGGCGGCGCTTGGGCGGTGGATTCGCCCGAAAGCGCGCAGGGCTTTTCGGCCGTGGCCTATTTCTTTGGCAAGGCCCTGCGGCAGAAGTTGGGCGTGCCGGTCGGGTTGATCAAGTCGGCCGTCGGCGGCACCGTGGCCGAAGCTTGGACTCCGCGGGCGGAGATCGAAAACAATCCCACGCTCCATCCACTCCTCGACAAGCATGCCAAACAAGTGGCCGACTATTCGAAGACATTGGAGCACTACAAGGCCCACGAAGCCGAACATCTGGCGAAGTACGAAGCCGACCTTGCGAAGACCAAAGCCGCCGGAACCCAGCACCCGCGAAAACCGCAGCCGCCGCAAGAGCCCGGCAAGAGCAATAATCGTCCGACGGGTCTCTACAACGGCTCGATCGCCCCCTTGGCGCCCTATGCGATGCGCGGCGTGATCTGGTATCAGGGCGAATCGAATTCCGGCCGCGGCCGCGAATATGAAACCCTGTTTCCCACGATGATCGGCGCGTGGCGCAAGGCTTGGGCACAAGGCGATTTTCCATTTCTCTTCGTGCAGATCACGCCGAACAACGGCCAGTCGCCCGAAATTCGCGAAGCGCAGCGTCTGACCACCGAAACCACGCCCAACACCGCCATGGCCGTGACGACCGATGTGGGCGCCGCGACGGACATTCATCCCAAGAACAAGCAGCCGGTTGGTGAGCGGCTGGCCTTGGCCGCTCGGGCCCTGGCCTATGGCGAAAACATCGAATACTCCGGCCCCACGCTCGACGGCATGAGTAGCGATGGCAATCGCCTGACGCTGCGATTCAAACACCTGGGCGGCGGCCTCGTGGCCAAAGACGGCCCGCTACGGGGTTTCGCCGTGGCCGGCGCCGATGGCAAATTCGTCGACGCCCAGGCGAAGATCGACGGCGACACCGTGGTGGTGTCGAGCGAGTCGGTCGCCGCGCCGGTGGCGGCGCGCTATGGCTGGACGAATTCGCCCGATGTGAACCTGTTCAATGCCGCTGGACTCCCGGCTTCGCCCTTCAAGACCGAACCGGCTTTTACGCTCGAGCCCGGCTTCAAACTCCTCTTCAACGGAACCGATCTCACCGGCTGGCACTATAAGAATGGACCGGCGCTCGATGGCAAGACCCAAGCCAGCGACGGCCGCTATACGGCCCGCGACGGGCGCATCGTGGTCAATCCCGGCAAGGGGACGGCCCAGTTGTGGACCGTGCGCGAGTTTCCTCGCGACTTCGTGCTCAAGCTCCAGTTTCGCGCGGGCGCCAATGCCGATAGCGGCATCTTCATTCGCGGTCCGCAGCTTCAATGCCGCGATTATCTCGTGGCCGGCCCTTACAAGGACCTTCAGCACTACAAACCGCAAGATTGGAACGATGTGGAAGTCGTGGTGAATGGCAACTCGGCGACCTGCACTTGCAACGGCGAGCCGCTCAAATTTTCCGATCTCCCGGCGACCGGTCCGATCGGCCTGGAGGCCGACCGCGGCCAGATGGAATATCGCCGCATTCGCATTAAGGAATCGCCGTGATGTAAAGGCGATCGGTTCACGAACACACGGAGGTTGACTTCGCCAATGTTTGCTCGCTTCTCGCACTGGGTGCATGCCCACTTTATTTGGCTGTTGATCGGCTCGTATCTCTTGGCGGCGGTGTTTCCCGGCGTCGGTCTCGCCGTGAGATCGATGTCGTGGGGCCGGGTGAGTCTGCCGATGGCGATGCTCGGGTTTCTGCTGTTCAACGCCGGCATGGGCATTGAACTCGCGGCGCTCGGCGGACTCAAACGCGATCCGTGGTCGCTCGTCTTGGGGCTATTGGCCAACTTGTTCGTGCCCATCGCGTTTATCGCCGCGGTGAGCCTCATAATGCGGCTCTGGCACAACTCCGACGAAGTGCAAAACATTCTCGTGGGACTGGCGCTGGTGGCCTCGATGCCGATCGCCGGCTCTTCGACCGCGTGGTCCCAAAACGCCAATGGCAATTTGACGCTCAGCCTGGGCCTGGTGCTTTGCTCGACGTTTCTGAGCCCGCTCACGACGCCGGTCGCCCTCAACGCCGTGGGGCTTCTCACCACCGGCGACTATTCCGAAGACCTGCATGAGCTCGCCGGCTCGGACACAGGCTGGTTTCTGACGGTCTCGGTCATCGTGCCGACGATCCTGGGCATTGTGAGTCGCCTCGCGATGGGCGCCCAGCGGGCCAAGGCCAGCAAAGCCAATCTGCGGCTGGCGAACTCGGCGATTCTCTTGTTCTTGAACTACGCGAACGCCGCCGTGTCGCTGCCGCAGGCGATCCGTTCGCCCGACTACGACTTTCTCGCCGTGTCGCTGGCGATCACGCTCTCGTTGTGCATCGTGGCGTTTGGCGCCGGCTGGGCGATCGCCCGCTATCGCCATTGTGAAAAAAACGATCGCGTGGCGCTTATGTTTGGCCTGGGCATGAACAACAACGGCGCCGGGCTCGTGTTGGCTTCCATGACCATGGCCGATCATCCGAATGTGCTGCTGCCGATCATCCTTTACAACCTCGTGCAACATCTGGTCGCGGGACTGGTGAACCACTGGATGTTCAACCGCGCCGACGACCTAACCGCCGAGCAGTCGCCCGACCATAGGACATTGCCAGCCGCCGAGAGGCCGGCGGTGTGAACGCGCCCTCGGGCCGAACGGTTCACGAACCACGGCTCACGAACCACCGATCACAAGTGGATCGTCGAGCGTGCGCGCTTCGTTGGCCATCGCCCGGCGCATGCGCTGGATATCGTCTTTCCGCGCCGGATCGCTTGCCAAGTCATGCCGCTCGAACGGGTCGGCGGCGAGATCGAACAATTGCACGCGATCGATCTTCGGATACCAGATCAACTTTAGATTCTCCACCCGCACCGATCGCTGGACGCCGCGGTAGGCAGCGTATAGTTCCTTGCGCCCGCTGCCGGACTCGCCGCGCAAGATCGGCGCGAGGCTGCGCCCCTCGACCTCCGCCGGAACCGTCGCCCCGGCCAAGTCACACAGCGTGGGATAGAGATCGAAGAGATAACAAAGCGCATCGGAGCGACGATTCGCGGCCACGCCCGGCCCGGCCACGATCAGCGGCACGCCCATGCTGTGTTCATAAAGATTCTGCTTGCCGAAGAGCCCGTGACTGCCGATGGCCAGTCCGTTGTCGGCGGCAAACACGATGATCGTGTTCTCGGCGAGCTTTTTTTCGTCGAGCGCGGCGAGAATGCGGCCGATTTGCGCGTCGAGATGCGAGATCATCCCGTAGTATTCGGCCAGTTGCCGGCGGGTGTCGTCCACGGTGCGCGGAAAGGGCGCGAGAAGTTCGTCGCGAATCTTGAGCTCGCCATTGTCGAACGGATGCGCTGGCAGAAAGTTCTCCGGCGCGGGCGGCTGTTCGGCGGCGTACATGCTCGCATAGTCGCCCGGCGGAATTCGCGGATCATGTGGCACGGTGAAGGCGACATAGCAGAAAAACGGCTTTTGATGTTCGGCCTTGATAAAGTCGATCGCGGCGTCGGCGAACAACTCCGTCGCGTAGCCTTGTCCGACGAAGCGCTCCTTCGCGGGGTACTTGCCCGACGGATCGAAATGCGAGAGCGGCGCCTTCCGCGGATCGGTCATGCCGCCAAAAAAAATATTGTCGCCCTGTTCGAAGGCCCGCGCATAAGAAGGCGGACCGTTGTGCCATTTGCCGGTTCCAAAAGTTTCGTAGCCGCTGCCGGCCAGCACCGCGGGCAAGAGCGGATCGCTCGCGAGCTTTTCATCGACATGAAACAGCGACCGGCCCGACATGAGCATGGCCCGGCTCGGCGAGCAGATCGCCGGCTGCAAGCCGCCCATGATATGCGCCTGGCGAAAAGTCGTGCCGCGCTCGACCAGCCGGTTGAGCGCGGGTGTGTGGATGTGGCGGTTACCCAGAGCGGCGATCGTGTCGGGCCGCTGATCGTCGGCCAGGAGCAGCACGATGTTTGGCTTCGAACGAGCGGCGGGGTGCTCGGCCCAGCAGGCCGTAGCCCAGGCCGAGGCCCATGCCGCGAACCAAGCCAGGGCGAACAACGCGCCGACGACGCGCCGAAACCCACGAACCCAAAACGAATCGCGTGGACGGGATGTTTTCATCATCCGTTGACCTCCCAAATCAAGGCGTCGCTCGGTTCGGCCATCTCTTTCATGCGTTGTTCGTTGGCGATCGCTGCCCGGTGGTGCTCGATCATGCGCTCATGGATCACGTGAAGCGGCCGGTCGTAGAGGTCGTAAATCCGAATCTTGGCGCCCGGCACTCGCACCAAAATATGGCGATGCTTGACCCGGCGCGGCCGGAAACTCGAGGCCGCCGACACATGGCGGATCTCGGTGACTTCGTTCCAGCCGAGCCGCCCTTGAGGTCGCTCTGCTGGAGCGCCAACCCGGCGGGCGAAAGAATCATCTCGGCGGAGCGCGAATACACGCCGAATTTCGGATCGCCACTGCCGGCAAGCGTGGGCACAAGCGCAAACGCGCCCGCGATCGCGAGCAGCATGCCGGCCAAGAAGAATTCGCCGGCGAGGTTCATATTGCTCGCGCCGTAACAAATCCAAACCAGTCCGGCCAAAATCACCGCGAGCGAAACAAGCAGCATTTGCCGGTCGGCGCCCATGCGGCGCGGACGCCGGGCAAAGTATTCCACTTGGTGATCATCAAACACGGCCTGCTGCTCCGCGTGAAACGCGGCCATCGCCGGATCGAGTGGCTCGACCGGCCCTCGCGCGAGCCGGCTCACCAAAAAATCTTCGAGCAGCCGCGAAGCGACATCGATTCGTTCGGGAATATCGATCGGCCGATGGTCGACCCAGAGCGTGATCCGAAATCGCTTGCCGCCGTGATCCTGATCGGCCAGCGCGTTGATCGATTCATAGGGAATCGTTTCGTCGGAGAGCACCAGGTCGAGCCCCTCCTCCGTAATGCGAATGACCATCGGCCGAGCCGCGCTGAGCCCGAGCGCCAGGGCCACCAGCGCCGGCGCGGTCGAGCCGACGAACCATGCCTCGCTATGTTCGTGAATCGCCAGCATCCAGCAGCCGGCCGCCGGAACCAATGCGAGCGCCACCGGCCACCACGGTCCACTGCGGCTATGGATCGACGGCGCATCCATCGAAAGGCGCTTTCAAATGCGATAGGCGCCCGCGGAATCGATCCGCGTTGCCCAGGGTTCGATATTCGGGGCATCCAGCGAGCTCGCCGGCGGCGCCGGCTTGGCGTGTCCCGCTAGGCTCTGGGCTCGCGATCCGCGGCGATAGGCGATCGCCGTGCGCACGGCGTCGACCAGCCCCACGACCACCACCGCCTTCATGCCGAACAGATACGAGAAATGTACCGCGCCATGCAAATGCGCCAGCGCCAGGGCGGCCACGCTCGTCGCCCCGTAGAGCCCCAGCGCGATCGACGTGATCGCGAGCGGCGCCTTGCCCAGGGCGCACGCCAAAACAATGAACAAACCGCCGATCAGCACAAACACCGCCGACGCGGCCCGGGCCGTACGAATCCGACGCCGCACCACGCGCTCGATCCGCTCGATGGCTTGCGGATTGCCGGCCGCGGCGACCATGTTGAACTGGGGCCGAACTCCTCGCGCACCCGATCTCCGGCCGAAAGGAATCGAAAGCCGTCGGTCAAGATCGAAAGAAGTCCGGCGACGATGAGCATGCGGCGCGCGCTGCCGAGCTCCTTGAGCCGCGCCGCTTGCGCCAAGCTGCCGAGTCGCGCCGTGGCTCCGCTCGTGTGCATCATGGAAGGCTTGACCAAGAAATGTCGTGGCATCGCTGGGCGAAAGGGGTAAAACATCCGCAGCCGTCATCTTACCCAGCGCGATGCCCCGCCGCCAAGCAGTTACAACGCCTTTGAATTAGCCGGGAACCGAATGCGCTTCCGACCCGCGGGGGGCGCCGAGCCTCGATTCTCCCCCGCTATCGCTTACAATCGACCCATTGTCACCGAGCATTCAAAACCGGCCACTCCTGAGCATTTGAAAACCGGCCATTTTGCAGCGATAGGGATTTGTCCTAGTCCTTAAACCAGTATCCCTTTGAGGGCGTGGGCGGGGAGGTTTTTGGAAAAAGCGAAATCCCTCGGCGGATTTGCGGTATTCTGTGTTTTTTGCCAGTCACGAACACCACGGCCACCGAGGGATTTCGAGTGAAAGCCAAGAACCAAAGAGCGCGGGCCAAGCGTCAGAGGGCGCAGGCCAAGGGCCGAAGAACACGGGCCAAGATACGCCGACGTCTCGCCGCATGCAAGCGGCGGGTCGAGCGGCGCATCGACAAGCACAACTGCGAGGGTTGCGAGCGCCCGATCATGCGGCCCGGCAATATCAAGTATGAGCTTGCGGAGCGCGCGCAAGGCATGGCTTATGGCGGCTTGGGCGCGATGCGGTTGCTGGTCCAAGAACTGGGGCTGGCCGAAGCGATCGATCGGCGATTGCATCTGCTCAAGGTGCATCTGCCATATCATGAGAGCGATCATGTGCTCAACCTAGCGTTCAACGCCTTGTGCGACGGCGATTGCTTGGAAGACCTCGAACTGCGCCGCAACGACGAAGTCTATCTCGACGCGCTCGGCGCCCGGCGCGTGCCCGATCCGACCACGGCGGGCGACTTCTGCCGACGTTTCAAGCCGAGCGACGTGCGCGCGCTGCAAGAAGCTTTCCACGAAACACGACATAAAGCTTGGGCTCGCCAGCCCGCCGAGTTCTTCGCCCAAGCCCGCATCGACATGGACGGCGTGTTCGCGCCCACCGGCGGCCAGTGCAAGGAGGGCATGGACATCTCCCACAAGGGCGAATGGGGCTATCATCCGCTGGTCGTGTCGCTGGCCAACACGGGCGAAGTGTTCTCGATCGTCAACCGCTCGGGCAACCGGCCCAGCCACGAAGGGGCGGCGGCCGAAGTCGATCGCGCGCTGGAAGTCTGCTTCGCCGGCGGCTTTCGCAAGGTGTTGCTCCGCGGCGACACCGACTTCTCGCAGACGACGCATCTGGACCGCTGGACGGACGACCCGCGCGTGCGATTCGTGTTCGGCATGGACGCCAAGCTGAAATTGCAGCTTTTGGCCGACGACTTGAAGGACAAGTCCTGGCAACCGCTCGAGCTGCGCCGCGTTATGCCGTGAAGACGAAGCACCGCGCGCGGCCGACCAATGTTAAGGAAGGCATCGTGCGCGAGCGGGAATTCAAGAACCTGCGGCTGGTGGGCGAAGAGGTCGCCGAGTTTGATTATCGACCCACGGCGTGCAAGAAGGTGTATCGCCTGGTGGTGGTGCGCAAGTGGATCGACGAGCACCAAGGTCAGCGGACGCTGTTTTCCAGCTATCGCTACTTCTTCTACTTGACGAACGATCGCGAGCTCACGCCGGCCGAAGTGGTGTTCGAGGCGAACGACCGCTGCGATCAAGAGAACCTGAACGCGCAGCTTAAAGGCGCGGTGCGCGCCTTGCACGCGCCGGTCGACAACTTGGTGAGCAACTGGGCCTACATGGTGATGGTCTCGCTGGCCTGGAACCTGAAGGCGTGGTGGGCCTTGCTCTTGCCCGAGCCGCCGGGCCGCGAACAAGAAGCGCGGCGCGAGGAAAAGAAGACGGTGCTCAAGATGGAGTTCAAGACATTCCGCAACGCTTTCATTCGGATGCCATGTCAAATCGTGCGTGGCGGGCGAAGATTGATCTATCGTTTGTTGGGTTGGAATCGCTGGCAAGTCGTGTTGTTTCGCTGGCTGGACGGCCTGCGATGTTGACGCCGATCAATTGAAGCCGGAGTCCGGACGCTCCGGTCCGCCGCCACGCCGAACCAGGAAAGCCAACCGCCAATGCCAAACAAAAACCCGCCGCCGAGAGTAGCGCGCCCGCCGGCGCCGCCCGCTCACGCCGCGCGCACCGCCGGCCACGCGAAACCGCCGCAAAACGCAACCGCGTACGCTTGTTTAAGGACTAGAAGCATTTCCTACGTGTTAGGCGTAAGCGTTCCCCAAATGCTTTCGCCGATGCCGTGGGAGTAATCCGGGTTGAAATCGCGTGACGGCAGGTAGACGAGCCCCAAAGCATCATTCCGCCTGTGCAATTGATAAAGCGCCACGGCCGATAGTTTCGGGCCCATCGAAGCCATGAGAACGTTGTGCGTCGGAGCGTGTGACTCGATCACGGATGAAATGGCTGCGATCCCATGATCCGCCGAATATGCATCGAGCCAGAATTGCTGAACTGCCTTGTTATCCTTGAAAGCTTCCTGCTGCGCTTTCATCCTCTCCTCGTTGAAGGCATCAACGCTCTGCATTTGCAGCCCAAGCAATGAGGTGCTGACGATTTGACGGACAGGCGATTCCCTAAGGCGTCGGTGTTTGGTTGTTCAGTTGTCGCTCGAATTCAAAGGGCGTGCGGTAGCCCAAGGAGGAGTGGCGGCGTTCGTGGTTGTAGTAGCGCACGAACTCGGCGATCTCGCCCGCGGCGACGCGCTCGTTTTGATATTCGGTCATTTCCAGTTCGGTCTTGATGGTTCCGAAGCACGATTCGATGAATGCATTGTCGTAGCAGTTGTCGGCGCGGCTCATGCTCTGGCGGAAGCCGGCGCGGCGGAGGATGTCGCGGTAACGATGGCTCGCGTATTGACCTCCACGGTCGGTGTGATGAATCAGGCTCGCCGAAGGCTGGCGTCGACGCACGGCTTGCGTGAGCGCGCGAGCGGTCAGCGCGTCGGTCATCGATGCGTCCAAGTCCCAACCGATGAGCAACCGCGAGTGGCGATCCATCAGCATCGCCAGATAACAGAACGATCGATCGGCGAGCGGAATGTACGTGATGTCGCCGACCCAAAGTTGATTGGTCCGCGTGGTCTCGGGTTCCTCCAGCAACAGGTTCGGGCTGTAGCCCAGGCGATGGCGACTGTCGGTGGTGCGCGGCTTGAACGACTTCGGCTGAATCGCTTTCAGGCCCTGATTTCGCATGATTTCCGCGGCTTTTCGGGGGCTGCACGCGTGGCCCGCCTCGGTCAACTCCCAGGCGATTCGTCGGGCGCCGTAGCGTCGTCGATGCTTCCAGAAGATTTCACGCACCCGCGGCGCCAGTTCCGCGTCGCGCTGTTCACGCGTCGATGGTTCGGCGCCGCGCCAGGCGTAATACGCGCTGCGTGAGACGTCGAGAATATCGCATACCAGCGCGGTAGACGTATGACTTTCCACGACGATCGGTTCGACGGCGCCGTACATGTCGCTTATCCGTTGCGGCCGAAAATGGCCAACGCTTTTTTTAAGATGTCACGCTCGCGCTCGACGCGCTGCAGCTCCTGTTCGAGCTGCCGCACGCGCGCCTCGAGCGAACTCGCCGCCGGCCCGGCCTTGTCGAGTTGCTCTCGCTTCCAGCGATATAGCAAATTCACGCTCGACAGCCCGAGCCGCTCGGCCACGGAGACCGCCGAATGCCCATCCAGCAGCATTGCTACCGCTTCACTCTTGAACCCCTCGTCGAACGCCCGCCGCGACCGCGGCCCCGGCGGCGACGAAGCAGGCTTGACGGAACGAATACGCTTCTTGCTCATCCAGGCTCTCCTCTCCTGAACGCCCATTCTAAGTTGTCCGCCTGTCCGTCAAATCGTCAGCACCTCACAAGAAGTCCCGTAAGACGAAGACTCATGAAGGCTCGACAGCCACCGCCGAAAAGCCCGCCGATGCGACGGCTGCAACCAAGACCAAGAAGCCCAGCAAGTCCGCCCAAATCCGTGAAGCATTGAATGCCAGTTCAGAAAAGCCGATCGTCGAGATCGCCAAAGAGTTGAAGGTGCCACCGGCACTGGTCTACAACGTCAGGGCGAACATGAAGAAGAAGGCTGGAAAGCCCAAAGGCAAACCCGGACGCAAGCCTGGCTGGAAAGCCGCCACGAACGGTGCCGCTCCGCACGCCGCCCACGCTGCTTTGGACACGGCCTTCGAGTTCGTCACCAAAGTCGGTGGCTTGCTCCACGCCGAGCAATTGATCGGCAAGCTGAAGTCGTTCAAGGAAAAGCTGTAGAACGCCGCTTTCTGAAATCACCAAGCCCGCTAAGGTTCATTGCGAATCTTGGCGGGCTTTTTCGTTGGGGATGTAGGCAGGCGCCTGGGGCAATCCGCTATAATGCTCGACTTGCCAGCCACGCCCACACCACTCAGCGCAGGCTCCGATACCTGACAAACAATGGACCACAGTTACGAAGAAATCCGAAGCGTCGTCCTCGACATAATAGCGGGTCGGGAAAAGACGGCATACGTGGCGGACCAGTTCCAGCATCTTCTGCTTGGCGTTGCCGAGGTATTCGACCGCCGAAGCGGACAGTCTCATCCCGGACGCCATCACCAGTCACAGTCAACTCCGAAGGATGCGGACCTGACCTTGGAAGTCTTTTGGGACTTGTTCCGTCAGGGCATCATCACGCTTGGACTGAATAGCTCCAACCGAGAATTCCCATTCTTCCGACTCTCGCAGGCGGGGAAGCGCATCGTTGACAACCAGACTGTGTACTTCTTCCATGACGTTTCCACATACACGGCCCTGATCCGGTCGAACGTCCCCAGCATCAATGCCACAACCCTCCTTTATCTTCAAGAGGCAATGCAGGCGTTCAGGTCGGGGTGCCTCTTATCGGCGACGGTAATGCTTGGCGTAGCCTCGGAGCATTCATTCCTGCTTTTAGCCGAAGCGGCTGAGCAGAATTCCACCTATAATGCAAAGTTCTCGAACGTATTGAAGGAACGTACGACCCTTCAGAGGTTTCGGAAGTTTCGAGCGGCAGTTCAGCAGCACGTCCTCGGCACTCTACCCCCAGAACTCAAGGAAGACCTCGACGTGCAATTCGATGGCATTCTGTCCGTAATTCGGACCTTCCGCAACGACGCTGGGCATCCGTCCGGCAAGATTATGGAGCGGGAACAAGTCTACGTCCTGCTCCAAATGTTCATTCCATATTGCAAGAAACTATACGGACTGATCGACTTCTTCAATGCACCGTAGATATGCGCATCAAGAGATAATCCGCTTCGTGCTCAAACAACGGCCCACCGATCTGCGGCAAGCGACTAATGCTGTCTACTCGCAAAGTCACTGAAGCCGCATTCTCGAAGAAGGTTCGACATGTCCTTCTAAGCCAGGGCATTGCCGTTTCCCTGATGGAACAAGACGAATTCATCGAACGGTTGTCGTTCAGTGTTCGCCACAGGAAATCCGCTCCCCGCATCCTCTCTACAAATCGCAACAGCGACGATGTTATTGGCCTGATCCAGATTGCTCGTGATTCGGGCGACCTCGACGAAGCCGTATGGCGGACCTTTCTTGCCGCTCATTTCGGACGTGACTCCGCAGAGCCCACCAAGCCGAATCAGCTTTTCAGCGCTTTACGTTTGCTTTGCGGGTTTGGGTCTTCGCCTGTCTGGACATGGCAGCACGTTAGCGCCAATTCGCCTCCCTTTCGTCGCTGGCTCGTGGATCATTCCGTCGATCTCAAAATGCTTGCGTTTGGCAACCACCGCAAGTATGAGTCGAACACTCCGGCCGCTATTTGGAAGGTTATCTATTCCTTTATAACCCTCGCCCAAGAGTTTGGGGGGCCACTTGACCTGGTTAGCATTGGCCCGGCAGAGTCAGCCGATTCCGATGGGCAGTTCGATCATTTGTATCGCCGGCTCTCACCGATCTGGCATTTTGGCCGAACGGGACGATTTGATTTTCTCGTACTGCTAAACGACCTGAAGCTGATTTCGATCCAGCCTTCGTCGTGCTATCTGCGGGTGCAAGCGGCCCACGACACGGAGCGATCAAGCTCTGCGGCAACCGGCCCGTCGGTGTTTTGTCAAACCTGGCGGACCAACTTGCTGAACGACTAGGCATCTCGCCGGCTGCGGTGGAAGATGCGTTGTGCAACTGGCAGAAGCAGTGAGTCACACATCAACCGGAATCCTTTCTCCTTCGACAACAAGGTCGTTAAGGCTTCCGCTAGGTAATATGTCAGACCGTGGAATGTTGTTGAGCCGAAAGCCGGCTTGCGACAACGATTCGATTCGTTATGCTAATGCGACTGTCCCGCATCCGATTACTAAAAGGCAGAACCCATGCCAACCGATCTCGTCCGCAAGCCAACGGAAGAAGACCTAACTCGGCTGCGTTTATTTCAGGAAAGGGTTAAAGAGCTAAGGCAATGTGTTGAAGGTGTCGATCAAGTGAGGCTGTCGGTCAACTTGCAAGTTGGAAAGCCAGTTGCCACCGACGAGCAGTTATTCAGCGGCCTCAATATCAATGTGTTCCGATCACTTATGGCGACAATTCGGCAATTTACTCTCGATCAGGATCAGGTTCATTTTCAAAGCATCTGTAAAATTATAAAGCGTAAATGCGGCCGACCGGAGTTAGAACAGTGGGTTGACTGCGCCAAGAAACTGGTGCGAATCCAAACGGGTCAGGACTCATTGATTTTGCTGGCGGCCGTTGGTTGACTGGCGGCTGCGGAGCGCGAGTAGCGCATCCGCAATCAGGTGAGCGCCCCTGATTGGGGGTCGACGCCCACGCCGTGCGTTAGTTCGACCAGCGCGTCCATCACCAGCAGGAGCGCGCTGGGGTCGAGCATTTCGTCGAGATCGTCGTCGGAGTCGTCGTCCGGAACCGGAGCGGCGTCGGCGACGCGTTCGAAGTGCAGGAGATCGAGCTTGGCGGTAAGCTTGGGCAGGCGAGCCAGCTTTGCGCGATCTTCGTCGTCGAGCAGCGAGCGTTTCAGGTCTTTCTGCAACTGGGCGCCCTGCTCGAGCACTTCCTCGCCGGCCAGGTAGCTGATGTCGAGCGCGGCGTAGTCGTCGGGCGACACGATCGTGAGCGATTCGAGCCGGCCCTGGGCGTCGGCCACGGGGTCGATCAGCTCGAAGCGCGCATTGAGCTTGCGCAACAAACGCTCGACCTGCTGGAGTTTCGGGCGGCGCGCCTCATCGAAGAGCACGAAATACGTCTCTCGCCACTGATAGCCGCCCCGCTCGAATGTAGACACGTCAGTCTCCTTCCCACTCGTCTTCCGGCGGGCCAAGTCCGCCTTGCCACTGTTCCAGGGCCGTGAGCATGTCGTCGCGCTCGCGTTGATTGGCCCACACGGCTTCCCCCTGTTCGAGACGAATCTCATACTGACCTTCGCGCTCGCAGTCGTCGGCGCCGCAAAAATGCGGCGTGGCCGCGACCCACATGACGCGGTAGAGCGGAATATGTTTGTCGTCCACGACACAGAACACCGACATCGAATCGACTCCCTACGTTGTTCGCTAATCGGGCGCGTGCTTACTTCGCTTCACCCAGTTCTTGGGCCCGTCGAGTCGCCGCTTCGACGGCCGCCATCAACACTCCTCGGAGCGAGCCGCTTTCCAGCGCTTGCAGGCCGGCGATCGTCGTTCCGCCCGGGCTCGTGACCCGGTCTTTCAGCACCGCCGGATGTTCGCCCTCGCGAATCACCATTTCGGCGGCGCCGCGGACCGTTTGCGCGGCCAAGGCCAGGGCCACTTCGCGCGGCAAGCCCATGCGCACTCCGCCATCGCTCAATGCCTCGATCACCAGATACACAAACGCCGGCCCGGAACCGGCAAGCCCGGTCACGGCGTCGAGCAGTCGCTCTTCGACCATGAAGGCCACGCCGACCGAGGTCAGCAAGCGTTCGACCCGTTGGCGGTCTTCGGGGCTTGTGCACGAGCCCATGCTATAACCGCTGGCGCTCTGGCCGACAAGGCAGGGGGTGTTGGGCATCACTCTCACGAGCCTCGCGTCCGCGCCGAGCCCGGCGGCGAGAGTCGCGAGCCGCACCCCGGCGGCGATCGAGACCACGAGGGTTCGCGGCCGGATTGCGGGGCGAATTTCGGCCAACACCGGGCGGATATGCTGCGGTTTCACGGCCAAAAACAGCACATCGGCCGCCGCGGCCACCGCCGTGTTCGAGGGCCCGACCCGGGCGCCGCCGGCGGCGCGGGCAAAGGCCTCGGCCGCGTCGGGCGAGGGATCGCTGGCGGTGAGGGCGTCGGCGGTGGTGAGGCCGGCTCGCAAAAATCCGGCGCCCAGGGCTCGGGCCATTTGTCCGGCGCCGATGAAACCGATGTTCATGAACAACCTTGCTCCGAGTGTGACGCAAGCCGAGCGCGTGTTGTCGCCTCGGACCGCGGCGCCGCGAGGGCCAAACAAGCCCAGGCCGCGCGCCGCATTTATGCTACGGCGCGGCGCCGGCGGAAACAATGCTAGGAGGCTGGCTCGGGCACACGGCGCCCAGCGAGCGCCGCGCCCTGGGGCGGGCGGCGAGTCAGGGAAAATCGAAGGATCGCGATTCGAATTTTGGCCTTTACCGATTCTGACGTTCTCGGCAGAATACGCCCTCGACCGGCCCTGGAGAGCGACGCGTCGCGGACGCGTGGCTCGGGCGCCGTGCGTTGGTCATGGAAGACCACCACCGAGAGCAAGGAGCGCTGACCGTGAATAAATCTCTTCTGGCCGCGGCTGTCGTGGCATGTCTTCTCACCGGAACGACCGTTGCCCATCTCGCGGCCCAGAATCCCGGCGCCCCCGGCGGCGCGGGTTTCGGAGCGCGGCCCGGCGCCGTGAACGGCACGCCGCCGAGCGTGGCGGTGGTCGACATCGAGACCATTTTCAAGAATCTCAATGGCTTCAAGCAGCAGATGGACGGCATGCAGCGCGAGGTCAAGGAAGCCGAAGACAAGCTCAACAAGGATCGGCTGCAAATCAACAAGCTGATCGAGGACCTCAAGGCCTCGCAGCTCAAGCCGAACTCACCCGAGTTTCGAGCCAAGGAAACCGTGATCGCCCAGAAGCAGGCCGATTTTCAGGTGCGCAAGCAATTGCAAACCCGCGACCTGATGGAGCGTGAAGCTTCGGTCTATTATAAGAACTATCAGGAAATCAACGAAGCCATTCGCTACTACGCCGAAAGCCGCGGCATCACGCTCGTGCTTCGCTACAGCTCCAATCCGGTCGATCCGACGGATCGCGAGTCGGTGTTTCGCGAGCTGAGCAAGCCGGTGGTTTATCAGCACAGCAGCGATATCACGCAAGTGATCATCGAGGAGCTCAATCGCCGCAACGTGGCCGCGGGCGCCGGCACGCCGGGTGGCCCCTCGCGCGGCGCCCCGCCGAGCAATGTCGGTCCGGGTGGATATCCGGGCGGAGCGAGCGGCCCCGGCGCGGGTGGCCCGCCGCGTTCGCAACCCTATCGTTAATGTCGCTCCCGCGAGGATCCGGCTCGGCCGGCGGGGGCCCTCCTTGTTCTTGGCAATGCTTTTGCCGGGCAGCGCGGTCCATGCATGGGGACGCGGCCCCGGTCCACGCGAACCTGATTCACGACGTTTGATGCATCCACTACGAAAACAACGCACATTGAGCGAGGCGGCCGCGGTCGAGGGCTTCGGCTTCTGGAGCGGTCGCGATGTTCGGTTGGAGTTTCGGCCCGCGGCGCCAGACACCGGCGTTGTTTTCGTGCGTCGCGATACTCCGAACCGAGTCCGAATTCCGGCGCTGATCTCGAATCGGGTCGAGACCCCCCGCCGCACGACGCTCAGCGTCGACGGCGTGTCGGTCGAGATGATCGAACATGTGATGGCCGCGCTCTCGGGCCTGCGGATCGACAATTGCGAAGTGTGGGTCGATGAACCGGAAATGCCGGGCTTCGATGGCTCGAGTCAACCGTTTGTCGAAGCGATCGACACGGCCGGCGTCGTGGAGCAAGACGCTTGGCGACCGCAGCTCGTGGTGCGCAATGTGCTGCGGCTGGGCGGCGAGGAAAGCTGGGTCGAGATTCGCCCGACCACGGCCGGCTGCCTCAGTGTCAAGTTCCGCCTGGATTATGGCCCCGGCAATCCGATCGGCCGGCAAACATTGCAACTGCCGATCACGCCCGAATCGTTTCGCCGCGAACTGGCTTCGTGCCGCACATTCGTCTTGCAAGAAGAAGCCGAATGGATGACGGCCCGCGGGCTGGGCAAGCGGGCGACGTATCAGAACGTGGTGGTGTTCGATAAGCACGGACCGGTGGAGAACGAACTGCGCTTTCGCGACGAATGCGTGCGCCACAAGGCACTCGATCTGGTCGGCGATCTGGGACTGGTCGGCTGCGATTTGGTGGGCCATGTGATCGCGCATCGTAGTGGACACCGCCTGAATGGCGACCTGGCGCGAGCCGTGCTCCAGGAGGAGCAAGCCTCGGAGCCGTGGTTGCGAATCGCTTGAAAGAGACTCGAGAAAGCAGAACCCTCCCCAGCCTGGAAGCATTAGCCCCCTGGCGTGGCGTGACCCGCGACCGATGTCCGCCCCGCGCCCGCTAGCCCAACATCCCTCCGGAGCGATCGTCATGGCCGGTTTTGTCGCCGAGAATGTTTCGATTCATCCGCGCCGAGATCGGCGACGACGTGGATATCGGCCCGTTCTCCGTGATCGGCCCGCACGCGCACATCGGCGCCGGCTGCCGTTTGCACAACCATGTCACGATCACCGGCCATGTCACCATCGGCGAGCACAACACGATCTATCCGGGCGTGGTCATCGGCGGCGAGCCGCAGGATTTGAGCTATCGGGGCAGCGACACGCGGGTCGAGATCGGCGACCACAATTTGATTCGCGAGGGCGTGACGATCAATCGCGGCACGGAAAAAGAAGACGGCGTGACGCGCATCGGCGATCACAACTTCTTGATGGCCTATTCCCATGTGGCGCATGATTGCCGGCTGGGAAGCCATATCGTGATCGCCAATGGCACGCTCCTCGGCGGGCATGTGCATGTGCATGACCATGCGTCGCTCTCGGGCGCCGTGGCGGTGCATCACTACACGTCGATCGGCAGTTACAGTTTCGTGGGCGGGTTGAGTCGAGTGTTGCACGATGTGCCGCCGTTCATGCTCTCCGAGGGCAATCCGGCGCGGCCGCGATGTATTAATGTCGTGGCGCTGAAGCGAAATAACTTCACGCCGGAAACGATCAACGCCCTGGCCGAGGCCCATCGGCTGCTCTACCGCGCCAAGGTCGGCCTGGAGCATGCCCGCGAGATTTTGCGGAGCGCCGAGCCGCTCACGCCGCATTTGAGTGAGTTGCTGGAATTTGTTGTTCAACAGCAGGCAGGCAAACACGGCCGCGCCCGCGAGCGAAGGAGAGCCGCATGAACCCGCTTCGAATCGCAGTGATCGGCGCCGGCCACTTGGGCCGGATTCACGCCCGGCTTCTGGCCGCGATGCCCCAAGCGACTCTGGTGGCCGTGGCCGATCCGATGGAAGCGGCCCGCGAGGCGGTGGCGGCCGAATGCGGCGCCGTGGCCGTGGCCGATTACACCAAGCTCTTCGATCGAGTCGACGCCGCCGTGATCGCCGCGCCCACCTCGCTGCACCACGCGATCGCCGGCGACTTTCTTCGCCGCGGCTTGCACCTGCTGGTGGAGAAACCATTGGCCGCCACCGTGCATGAAGCCCGTGAGCTGGTGAGCTTGGCGCGTCGCCACAAGGCGCTTCTGCAAGTGGGCCATGTCGAGCGATTCAATCCCGCGCTGGTAGCGGCGCTGCCGCATTTGGATTCGCCGCGATATCTCGAATCGGTGCGGGCCGGGTCGTTCTCTTGCCGATCGGTCGACGTGGGCGTGGTGCTCGATCTGATGATTCACGATATCGATATCGCGCTGTCACTGGTCGAATCGCCGGTGAGCCGGGTCGAGGCGCTCGGCCTGGCGGTGCTCGGCCGCCACGAGGACGTGGCCCAGGCGCGGCTCGAATTCGCCAATGGCTGCGTCGCCAACTTGAGCGCCTCGCGGATCAGCCATGTGCCACGCCGCCAGTTGCAAGCCTGGGGTGATCGGAATTTCGTGTCGGTCGACATGGCAAACCGCGCCGCCACGGTGGTGACGCCCAGCGACGCGGTGCTGGAACGCGCGATGGATTTCGAGCACATGGCGCCGGAGGAACGCAACCGGCACAAAGACAATCTGATGACCGAGCACCTGCCGCAGCAGTCGCTCGAAATCGAAGCCCGCAACGCGATCGGCGACGAGCTGGCCAATTTTATCGCGGCGGTCCACGGCGCCGAATCGCTACGGGTGCCGGGCGAGCAAGGGCTGGCGGCCTTGGAAGTCGCGCATCAGATTCTCGAAAGCATTGAAACCCATACTTGGGAAACCGAAGTCGACGGACCGGTCGGTCGCTTGGGTGTCGCGGCGCCCACGATTCTGCGCGGCCCTCACTGGGACCGCTCGAAGCAGAATGCGCGGCGCGAAGCGGTTTGAGGCCGGCGATCACGGCAATCCGCTTCGGAATCTAGCCGACACCAATGACTCGGCTCCGCCTTTCGCTTGAATCCGGAGATTCATTTCCGGTTCGCGTCACGACGATCGCGCGATCATCGCGCGCGATTATGTCGCGCTCTCGGCTCACCTGATCTGGTGGGCGCTTTAATGCCGCGCGCTCTCTTCGCGGCGAATTCACGCGCATTCCGAACGGGTTTTGAAGGCTCGGCCGCGATTCAATGCGCCCACGAATTCTTCGTGGTGGCTCGGAAAGTTGTTTGAAGCGCGCCGCGCTTCTTCGGTAAAAACGCCCCCATCAATTAAACGTATCGGCGAATTCGGAGCCGCATCCGAATCGCCGACAGCGATCGATCGTAATGGGACCACGGCATTTTTCACCCGACCGGCGCGTTCGCCGAGCAGAAAGGATTTTTGGACATGAGCACAATGAGCAGCTCGCCGATCAAGCAGCGGCCGGCGGCCCCGCGGCCGGCGCGATCATCCGCGCCGCAACCGGCGCCGAGCGTCGCGCGGCGCGATATCTTGGAATTCACGCTCGGCGGCGCCAGCCACGAGATCGACCGCGAGCGTGGCGTGATTCATGATGTGAAGATCATCGGCGCCCGCTCGCGAAACGGCGGAAACTACCCGGCCGAGACCCTGGCCTCCGCCATGCCGCTGTACGAAGGCGCCCGCGTCAATATCGACCATCCCGAGCGCTCGCGGCCCGACGCCGAACGGTCGTTTGGCGATTGGTTCGGCGTGTTGCGCGAGGTGCGGCAAGCCGGCGATGGACTCTACGGCGATCTTTCGTATCTGAAATCGCATCCGCTCGCCACGCAAGTCTGTGAAGCCGCCGAACGCTTTCCCGAGAGCTTCGGTCTCAGCCACAACGCGCAAGTGACCGAAGTCGAACACGAGGGGCAAGCGGTCTACGAAACGATCCATCAAGTGCGCTCGGTCGACATCGTGTGCAAGCCGGCCACGACCCGCGGCATCTTCGAATCCGAGAGCGCCGGCGCCGCGGCGAGCGATGGCGGCCAATCGGGCGCCGCCGAGCGACATTGGAGCATGCTCGCGCGGCGGCTGCTCGACGCGTATATCGGCAACGAGCGGCCGGCGCATCGCCGCCAGAAAGCCATCGGCCTATTTAGCGACCTGCTCGCCGCTGAAGCCGCGCTCACGACGCCCTCGACCACGGAGCGCCCGGCGATCGCGGAACATGGCGCCGCGGAATCGTCGCTGGATCGCCCCGAGAGCGTCGCGGCGCCGCCCGGGCCGGCGCTCGAAAGCAGCTTGCAATCACACGAAGCGCCCTCGGCTCAACGCTCGGCGAGTCAGCGCGCCCGCGACACGCTCGAAGGCGTGGGGCTCGAGCCGGAGCCCGCGCGAATCGTGGCGCTCGCTTCGCTCACCCGTGACGAAGATCGCCGGGAGCTAATCAACGGTTGGCTGGCAAGCGCGCTTTCGGGCCAAGCGGGAAGCGCGCGAGCCGTGTCGAGCAAACCGCGCTGCGCGAGTTTCGCTCTCGAATCCGCCGCGGCGGGCGGCGCGGGTTCCGCCGCGAGCAACTGGGCCGACCCGAAGCTCGCGGCCCTCGCGCTGCTCGGCCATTGATGGGTGGCGCTGGATCGCGCCATCGAAGGTGGTTAGCGCCTGAGTATCGCTGACCGCCGCTGGAAAATCGCCGTTTAACTTTCGCTCTTTCGAACACAAGGACCTCGCAATGCCTGTCAACCTCGCCAAGTTTCCCGATCTGGACCATGTTCCGTATCCCTATGCCGGCGCGATCGCGATCAATATCGGCGATCTCGTGTTTCAACAAAGCGGGTCGATTGTGCCGGCCAGTAGTTTGGCGGCCGAAGGCAACCAGGCCGCCGACGCCACGACCTTCGTGCCCACCTTCGCCGGCGTGGCGCGGGAAGGCAAATTGGCCACCGACGCGGCCGGCTCGATTGATGTCACGCCGTTTTGGGTCGGCGATATCGTCTGCCCGTCGACGGTCTGGCAAGTGGGCGACTTGGTGACAATCTCCGAATCCGACGGCGCCGTGCTCGATCAGCAAGTGCAGCACACCACCGACACGGCCGTGGCGATTGGCGTGTGCGTGCAAGACTCGGGCGGAGTGGCGGCGACCTCGGCGCGGGTCTATGTCGAAAGCCGCGTCACGCCGATGTCGCTTTTGGGCCGCGGGGCCCTGTTTAGCGAAGGACTCACCCTGGGCGATGGTGGCAATGTGTCGCTCGGTTCGAGCGTCGGCAGCGTTATCGGCACTTCGGCTTCGCAAAAGTTGGCGTTTTTCGCCGCGACCCCGGTCGCGCAGCCCGCGGGCGCCGCGCAGGCCGCGCTCACCAACAGCACCGGCGGGACCGCCAGCGGAACCTTGGCCTCCGTGGGCGCCACCAACGCCGGCGATGTCAGCGCGACCATCAACAACAACTTCGCCGATCTGTGGACGCAGCAAAACGCGATTCGCGCGGCGCTGGTCGAACTGGGTTTGATGAAGGGCTCGGCCTAGCAGCCTCTTGAAATATTCGACGGGTCGCTCAAGCGGCTTCTCGAACCTAGCCGGCGCGGACCGCGGCGAGGCAAAACTCCGCGCGAGGCGAGGCAGTTCACGTCACACTGATTTTTTTACTCGAACACAGCTTCTTGGAAAGAGGAAATAGCATGTTGAACTCCAACGCGGTCCGACGGATGTGCGCCGATATGGGCCCCGAGGGCTTCGCCCACAAAATTCGCCAATTGCTCGGGCTCGAAGACCCGGCCACCGGCAAGCGCCGCATTTCGCTCAAGACCCTCGAGCCGGTGCTCGAAGGCCAGACCCTTGCTCCGGAGCAGTGCAGCCTCAAAGCGCTCTACGAAGGACTCGTGGGCCACGACGATGGCCAGATGCTGATGCAGGGACGCGCATTTCGTGAATGTGATGGAAGACGGGGGCACGTCGATCGTGCCGAGCGCTTTCGCCAATGTGTCGGCCTACAACGCCGCGGCGCTCGGCCTGCTCGAAGCCAAGTTTCTCGAAGTCTACAATCGGCCCACCTTCATCGCCGAGCAACTCGCCGAGGTGATTCCGACCGACAAGATCCAAGAGCAATTCATCGGAGTGTCGACCGTGGGCGACGTGGCCGAGGAACGCAAACCGGGCAATCGCCACCTGCGCATCGATCGTCAGCGAGCGCTATGTCACCACGCCGCTCAATGTGAATCGGGCCGTGGCGGTCGACGTGACCCGCGAGGCGGTGATGTTCGACCGCACGCGCGAACTGCTCACCCAAGCCGAGCGGAGCGGCCGAAGTGCTGGCCCTGCGCAAGGAATACATCGTGCTCGACACGTTCCTCGGGCTCGACAACACCTACAACTACAACGGCGTCAACTACAACACCTATCAAACGAGCGGCAACTGGGTGAACCGCCAGTCGAACCCGCTGGTCGACTGGACCCAGATCAACGCCGCGCTCCAACTGTTTTCGGGCATGAACGACCAGGAGACCGGCCAGCCGATCGATATCGAACCGCGCGACATTCTCACGATGCCGGCCGGCTATCTCACGGCCCGGGGAATCTTGCGCTACACCGAGATCGAGCGGCGCACCAACGACACGGCCGAGGTGGGCCTGGGGGCGAATCCGCTCGGCGATTTCCAGTTTAACCTCATCGGTTCGCCCACCTATCCCTATGCGATGCGCCGCGCCACGGCCGCCGATGGTTTTAATATCGCGGCCGCGAATGCGCAGCAGTATTGGTGGATCGGCGACTTCAAACGCGCCTTCGTCTACACCCAGTGCTTGCCACTCACGATTCAGCGGGCCATGGCCAGCGAATACGAAATGGCTGACCGCGGGCTGGTGTTTTCGATGTTTGCCGACGAGATGGGCGCCTGCGGGGTGCGCGATCCGCGCTACGTGGTGATCAACACGAACTGACCGCCCGCATTCGGACGGATATTTCGCTTCAATCCCAAGAAATCCCACGAATTCAAGGAACCGATCATGATCAAGAAAGAATCCATTGCGAGCGACAGCCGGACCGAGGGCGCCGCCTCGTGCAGTCCCTTCGAGCGAGAATTGCTCGACCATTTGAAGTCGCTGCACCAGAGTTTGCTGGAACAAAACCACCGGCTCGCGGAACTGCTGGCGCGGAACAACGCGTCGGCCCAGGCGTCCGAGGGCGATTATCTCGATCGGTGGGAACAGCGGCGTCGCGACAATGAGCAGCGCTTGGCCGACGAGCTCGTTGCCGGACCGGCGCGATTCCGCGTGGCCCACGCCAGTGATCCGGAGCGAGTCGTCGGCGCGACCAGCGGCGCCGAGGCGATCGAGAAATATCGCCGGCACTTCGGCATTCTCCGCACCAACCATGAATTCAGCGTGGCGGAGTTGGCGCCCGCGGCCTAGCAGCCACTTGAAATGTTCAATAGGTCGAGCCGCCGCATGGATGCGGTGTCAAAATAACGGCCCAGGTCGTTATTTTGCGAGCCGCGACGAGCTTTGCTCGGCGCTTGGCGAGGCTGAAAAATGCCACGATGGCATTTTTCAAGAGGCCGATAGGCAGAACCAAGGCTCGGTCGGTCGCGCGCTGGGTGGCGACATGGAAGTTATCCGCTCGCGGCGACCGACCGAGATCGGGCCATTGGATCGTTCGGGGAGATATTCCCCACGCCGGCGAGCTGTTTGCCGGTTCCGCGAATCTCGATGTGATACGCACTTTGTTCTCTCGCGCGATGGAACTGTTCATGCCAACCGATTTGGAGAATTTGCTGGCCAGAAGAAGCGCGATCCTGGTCGAATTGGCCGCGATCGAAGCCTCGAAGCCGGATTATGTCAAAGGAAACCAAAGCGTCGCCTGGACCGCGATGCGCAAGGGACTCATGGACGAGCTCACGACGATCAATGCCACGATCGCGGCCTTCGACGGACCCTGGGAAATCGAAACTCGCGGAGTGGGATGAATCATGATGTTCGATCCTTCGGGCGACTTCGCGATCTTCGATGGCGCCGAGACCGTCGTCTACCAGCCGACCGGTGGCGCCGCGATCCGCGTGGCGGGCGTCTTGCGCGAGCAGCAGACGACCGGAGCGGCCGCCTTCGGCGCGAATGGGGCTCGAGCCCACGGACTTGCCGTTTTATTTCCCCGCGCCCAACTTGGGCGGCGTGGTTCCCGCGCCGGGCGATGCGTTTACGGATGGCGATGGCGTCGGTTGGACAGTGACTTCGCTCGCGTTCGACACATTGACCCAGCAGTACCGGATCGTCGGACGCGAGCGCCGTCGATAAGGCTCGCTCGCTTCGATTGCACGCACGACCGCGGGGGGCATTAATCGCCACCCGCGCGCCTCCCGGCCCGACCTTGATGGTTTTTGGGGTGAATTATGAGCACAACCGTCCAAGCAACCCTCGGACAAAGCGGTCTGACGGTCACCGCGAGCATCTATTCGCCTGGCCGAACTTCGCTGCTGGCTTACGGACTATCGGCCGTTGAATCGCCGGTCGGCAGCGGTGTGTATGTCATCGACTACGGATCGATACTGTCGCATTTCGGTCTTGCATATGGCGAATACGCCGTCGACTTTCTCAAATCCGGAATCTCGCTGGTCCTAGCGTCGGAGATGGTGGCGTGGCCTCCGCGCGTCGATGCGTGGGGTCGGCCAGCGATCGCCGACGGGAGCGATGTTTCGCTCGTCGAGACGCAGGCCGGCTTTGTCGGCACATTGGCCAGCGCTACTTTTCAAGGCACGCCCGGCAACGGTGGGGCGCCGGATTCCTACGGCTCGCTGCAAATTCAGTACACGCCCTCGGGGGCAACCTTCACAATCAACGCTTCGGATTCGCAAGACGACATTCAGGCGACGCTCGATGAAAATTACCTGGCTTGGACCGTCAACGGCTCGCCGGCGGACGACGCCTTCACGTTTTACGACAACGTCGGGGAATCATTCGGCGGCGCCAACCCGTTTGCCGTGCAAAACAACTACTTCGACAACGACTGGGGCGGCATCAACCTGCAAACATCGTTCGCCGACGGCGCCCCGGCCATCGCTCAGCAGTTCACCCTCACGCTCACTAGCGCCACCGCCGGCGCGTGGCTGCTCAAGAGCACGAGCAACGGGCTACCCGCCGAGATCGCCGGCAGCGCAACCAGCAGCCAGATCGGCGACGCCTTTACTGCCCAGGGTTGGCCGCTCGCATCGGTGGTCTATGCGTCGGGCGATGGCGATGGCGCGCCAAACGCGACTTACGCCGTGAGCTGGACCGTGGGCACGCTGACCGGCATCCCCCAGGTCGATATCGGCACGCTCCAACACCCTTCCGCCGCGCCGGGCGACCAGATGGACATCGTCGCGACGCCCAATTCGGCGGCTTTATTCGCGATCGCCGGCGCGATTTGGAATTCGCTCGTCGCGGCATTTAGCGCCGTCGGTGACAGTTTTGGGTGGCTGTTCGCGACGAAGATATTGCCGCTGAGCGGCCAAATCGCGGCCCAAAGCGATGTCAAAACCTTGCAGAACAACACCGCGATCAGCCTCTCGATCCCACCCGCGATTCAGCTTCCGAGCGCCGGGAGCATCGCTTATCCGGTCGCGATTTACCTGCGCGACAGCGCCGGAGTCATGACCAACGCCACGGCAACGCCCACCATCACCGTGGTCGACACCAGCGGCGCCAGCTATGCGAGCCGCTTGAGCGCGGTGACGAATCCCGAGACCGGCAAATACACATTCACCGCCACGATCGAGAGCGGCGACTACGAAATGCTGTTGATCTGGGAAGTCACGGCCGTGCTCGCCGAAGGCACGCAAATCGTCGGCGGCCAATCGTGGGTCACGCAAGAGGTCGCCGCCTATTTCACCACCGACGATCGATCGACGCTCCAGTCGCTCGCGGCGCAGGTGGGCGTCGCCGGGGCCGGGCTCACGGCGCTGCCGCCGGTCGCCTTGACCGAGGCCACTCACGCCGCGATCGCCGCGGACACGCAAGCGGGTCTCTCGAATCAGGGTTTTACGACCACGCGAGCTGGCTACCTCGACACACTGAGCGGACTCGTGGCCGCGGTCTGGTCTGCGGCCACATCGTCGCTCGGCGGAGGCATCGGGCAGCGGTTGTTCGAGTTTATCGGCGCCGGCGCCTATACCGCGCCGCCCACGCCGCAAACGATTGCCGCGGCGGTGCTTCAGAACTCCGCCAATCCGCTCGCCACCGACGCGCTCGGTCGCGTGACACCGGCTCCGGTCTTTTGGGGAACCGGTTCGATCGCCTGGCCGCTCACGATTCAACTCGCCAACGGCGAACCACTCGGCAACGCCGAGGTGTGGGTCAGCACCGACGAGGCGGGCGATACGATCGTCGCCGGACCGGCCGCCACCGACTCGACCGGCCGCGTGATTTTCAGTCTCGCTCCCGGGGCCTTTTACCGCTGGGCAGCGGCCGCCGGCTGCACGTTCGAAAATCCACAATCTTTCACCGTGAGCGAGTCATGATCGGTTCGTCATTCACCGACGCGGCGGGGCCGCAACCCTCGGTCGGCGCCGTGTTCAGCGACGGCGCGGTCACGCAGTCGGTCAGCTACCGCTGCCTGCTCGCCGCCCAGGCCGTGATCCAATCGCTCTCTCTGCCCGGCGTGGCGAGCGATAGCGTCGTGATCCGCAAGGCGCCGCTCGACCGCGGCCTGGGCGCCGGGCAGTTCACCCAATTTCCGGTCGTGCTGCTTACGCCGGAGCGCGAAACCATGAACCCGACCGCCGGGGTCGTGGGCCTCGACGACGTGGTTTACTCGGTGCTCGTCACCGTGATCGACATCGACAATCAAGAGCCCACGCTCGCGGCGAATCTTGATACGCAGTCGCTACGGCGAGAAATGATCGCCCGAGCTTTTCGGAATCAAAGGCTGGCGGGGGCGCCGGAAATCATCAACGCCTCGGTCGAGCCGGCGGAGCCGCTCATCGTGGCCGCTTGGCAAGACAATCTTTACGCCGCGGCGCTCGTGCTGCGGTTTGTGAGCCGCGAGCCGCGAGCGGCGTAACAGTCTGTTGAAATATTCAAAAGGCTGATAAGGGCTCCGTTCCCCTTTGGGAGAGGGCAGGGCGAGGGCTTGGCGCCGGATTTCGGAGCGCCGAATGAGGAAACCTGAGGAATCAAGTCGAAAACTCGAGGAGAGCGCGAACATGACGACGGCATCGATGGGTTGGGCAGCCCAACTGGGCACCGTGAGCGAAACGACCTATGGGGTCACGCCGGGCGGCGGCGTTGTCGAACGCTTCGTGTTTGTCGGCGAATCGATCGCCAATAAGGCGCGGATCGTCGAGCGTCAGGGACTTCGCGGCAATCGGAGCCATATGGCCGACGACTCGCGGCGCGGCGTGTCGCTCGTCGCCGGTTCGCTATCGCTCGAACCCACTCCGGCCGATCTTTCGATCTGGCTGCCCCGCATCTTGGGCGCCCCGGCGAGCGGTTCGACCTTTGCCCTGGCCAGCGCCCTGCCCAGCTTTTCGCTCTCGGTCGACCGCGTGGCCGAAGTCTTCACCTATGCGGGATGCAAGGTCAACCGCGCCAAATTCAGCGGCGCCAAGGGCGGCCTCGTGCGGCTCGATCTCGAGATTGTCGGTCAGTCGGAATCGATCGCCGCCGCGGGCAGTTTTCCCAGTCTCATCGCCAGCGTCGAAAGCGGCCCCTATATCTTCGCGGGCGACCCGGTGCTCACCCTCGGCGGCGCGGCGCGCGAGCGCAAGAATTCGAACTGGTGATCGACAACGCGCTCGTGACCGATCGCTTCATGAACAGTCTGACGGTGGTGAACCTGCCCGAGGGCGATCGGATCGTGCGGCTGCGCACCACGCATGCCTGGGCCGCCCAGAATGTGAACCTCTATGCGCAAGCCTTGGCCGGCGCCGGGCAGCTTGGCCTTTACCAACGGGGCCAGTTCCACCGTGTTCAGCTTCGGCACGCTGCAAGTACCCGCCGAGAGCCCCACCGCGCTCGGCAAAGCCGAAATTCTGCTCACGCTCGATATGTTCGCCCGGCAAACCGGCTCGACGCCGGAGCTCACTGTTTCCAATGCCGCCGCCTGAGCGCCGAGTGGAGGCCGAACGAAGATTCAGCGGAAACCGCTCTTGTCCACGGTTTCGTTCCCGGCCATCGAGGGCATCGCCTGTCAAATGGAAAGACGGACCTCATCGGCCGCGAACATGACGCCTCGCCGGTCGAAGTAGGCGCCGTTCACCGCCGGAATCGCTTCCGCGATACACGGGGTTCGATGTGCCCTCGGTGATTTGGCGGAGCTTGAAGCGTTTGTCGAGACGCAACGGCGTTGGTAAAAAAGAGACGTTTTGCTCGACGACAAATCGCGTTTTTGGCGGCATTCCCTTGCTGACGCTTCCGGTAACGACGCAGCGTCATCCGATCCCAACCCGAATCGTCGGCGACGGCTTCCATGTTCCGCCCAGCTCAAAACATCACGTCGTGGCGTTGCTTGCATTTACAATCGGAAGAGTCAAAGTAATTTCGTGCCTGACCTGAGATAATTCGCCCGATGAGGTGTTTTGCTTGTCGACCGATGGATCGCCGCACGACGAAAATTACGAACTGCTCGATTTCGCCCGCGGCCGCAAACTGGAACTGCTCGGCGGACGCGTGGTCGATCGTCCCTCGCCAGCCGCGGAGCGGGCCGAGAGCGGTTTGCATATCCCCTGGCCCGCGGCAGCCGCTCGCTATGAACGCTCCCCGGGCAACCAGGGCGCATGGGTCGTGGATCGCCCACTCGCCGAGCCGTGGATGCATGTCTCTGGGCCGGTGCGGCTCGAATTGCGTCTGACCGAGGCGGGCCAAGTCGGCTTCTTTCCCGAGCAGCGCGACAATTGGCAATGGCTCGCCGCGCAAGTCCGCCGGGCTCGTCGGCCGCTTCGTGTGCTCAATCTTTTTGCCTACACCGGGGGCAGCACTCTCGCCGCCGCGGCCGCCGGGGCCGAGGTCACGCATGTCGACGCCACCCGGAGCGCCGTCGCCTGGGCTCGACGCAACGCCGAACTTTCGGGCCTCGACCAATCGCCGATTCGCTGGATTGTCGACGACGCGCGGCGATTCGTGGCCCGGGAGATCAAGCGAGGCCGCGTCTACGATGGCGTGGTGCTCGATCCGCCCAGCTACGGGCACGGCGCGGCGGGGCAAGCGTGGAACATCGCCAAGCATCTCGAGCCGCTGCTTGCCGACTGTCGCAGGTTGACCGCCGGCGAGGCAAGCTTCATGCTATTGACATGCCACGCGCCGGAGGTCGGCCCCGCCGAGGCCGGAGCCCTGCTGGCGCCAACGCTCGCCGCGAGGGAGCGCGGCCAGATCGAGGCTCGGCGATTGATCCTCGCCACGCGCGGCGGCGCCCGGCTCGACGCCGGCGTCGTGGCGCGTTGGCCGAGCGCAGGCGGCGGCGTGGGCGGCGGCGTGGGCGGGGAGCGATCGCCGCGGCCGTGAAGTTCGTCTCTCGGGAGCGTAACAAACATTCATGCCGGCATTATCGCTCGCTTTTCTCTGGCATCATCATCAGCCCTATTACTTCGATGATCTTGCCGGCCATGCCACCATGCCTTGGGCGCGGCTTCATGCCGCCAAGGACTATTGGGGCATGGCGATGCTGCTCCGCGAAACGCCGGAGCTGCGGGCCACGGTGAATCTCACGCCGAGCCTGCTGAAGCAACTGATCGCCTATTCCGAGCACACGCCGTCGACGAACACTTGCGCGTCTCGCGATTGGCGGCCGATAGCCTGGGCGAGGCCGATGTCGCGCGGTTGCTCGACAATTTCTTCATGGTCCAGCCCGATCGCATGATTTTTCCGCATCGCCGCTATCGGGAGCTTTGGGAGCAGCGCGGGCTGGGCGTCGACACGCTCGACGCCGCGGCGCGGCGGTTTACCCCCCGCGATCTCCGCGATTTGCAAGTCTGGAACAACTTGGTCTGGATCCATCCGATCGCCTTCGAGCAAGACACGGACTTGGCCATGCTGCGTCGCAAAGGCGAAGGTTTTTCGGAAGACGAAAAGCAGTGGCTGCTCGACAAACAATTGTCGCTCGTGGGCGAAGTGATTCCGCTCTACAAACAACTCGCCGAAGCAGGCCAAGTCGAACTGACCACGACCGCGTTTTACCATCCGATTTTGCCGCTGCTCTGTGACAAACGATCGGCCCGGCAGGCGATGCCCCAGGCGCGCCTGCCCGAGCGGTTGGAAAGCGATGTCGAGTCGGCCGTGGCGCAAACTCGGCGGGCCCTCGAATTTCATGAGCAGCTTTTCGGCGCGCGGCCGCGCGGACTCTGGCCGGCCGAAGGCGCGGTCTCGCCGGCGATCTTGCCGCTGGCGGCGGGCGCCGGCGTCGAATGGATCGCCTCCGACGAGCAGGTGCTCAACGCCTCGCTGCATGGCGCCGTCGGCCGCGACGCGCAGGGCTATCTGCGGTCGCCGGAACTGCTCTACCAGCCGTGGAACATCAGCGAACGCGGCAAGCGGCTGCAAGTCGTTTTTCGCGATCATGCGCTGAGCGATGGCATCGGATTTCATTATTCACGTTATCCCGCGCGGCAAGCGGTCGATGAATTTCTCGGCAAGCTCGAAGGCATCCGGCAGTGCGACTTCGCGAAGCATGGCCCGCGGCCGGCGCTCGCGAGCGTGATTCTCGATGGCGACAACTGCTGGGAGCATTACCCCGCCGGCGGCGTCGAATTCCTGCGGTTGCTCTACAAACGCCTGGCGAATCATCCCCATGTTCAAACCACGCGCGTGAGCGATTATCTCGATGCGCATCCGGCCACCGGCCGCATTGGGCAGATTTTTTCCGGTTCCTGGATCAACCACGACTTCGGCGTTTGGATCGGCCATCCCGAGTGCAACCGCGCCTGGGACCTTGTCGCCCAGGCACGTGAATTTCTCGATGCCCGCGGCCAAGGCCAGCGTCCACGTTCGCCCGCTCTGAGCGGGCCTGGGAGGAGTTGTATATCGCCCAGGGAAGTGATTGGTTCTGGTGGTTTGGCGATAGTCACTGGACCGCGCATGGTCAACTCTTCGACGAGCTCTTCCGCAAGCATCTGGCGAACATTTACACGCTGCTCGGCGAACAGCCGCCGGGCGAGCTCGCGCGGCCGATTCGCGCCGCCGAGCGCGATCGGCTGCCCTACACGCAACCCTCGAGCCTGCTGAATGTGAAGATCGACGGCCGCCATGGTTATTTCGAGTGGCTCAACGCCGGAAGATTCGAAACCACCGTTGCCCGCGGCGCCATGGGCGCGGTCGACACCCGGCGAATCGCGGGCCTGTGGTTCGGCTTCGACGAAGAGCGTTTCCTCGTCCGACTCGACACGCGCGGCGGTCCGGCCCGAGTGCGGTTGGCCGATGTCGATTCCCTGCGGATCGGCTTCTCGCGGCCCGAGGGGTTCGCGCTGGAAGTCGCGCGGCCGAGCGAATCGCGGCCCTCGGCGGAACTGCTCCACGGCGGGGCGCCGGTTGGCTCGGCCCAAATCGATGTGGCGACGGCCGAGATTTTCGAGCTGGCAGTCCCCTGGCGCCTCTTGGGCCTAGCGACGGGCGATCCGCTCGAGTTCTTCGTCGAGGCGCTCGCGATCGAGCAGACCATCGAACGCGTTCCGCGCGACGGGGTCATTGAAACGACCGTTCCCTCGCCGAATTTCGAGCTCATGATGTGGCAGGCCTGAGCCCCCGGGTTTCGGTCGAATTCCTGGGCGAACCGCCGGCCGCGCGGCTGGCTCGAATCGCGATTTCGCCCTTTGGCGCCTTTTCGCCGAGTCAAACCGCTTGCCCTTGCCATAAGTCGATGGCTTGTGCCATATTCCACGCTTTACGCGCCCGGCGCCCTCCCGCGTCGAGGCGCCGAATCAAGCTTCGTTCGACAAACGGCCATGGCCGAATTTTTCACCACCCGCGCACACGACTATCTTCCGGCCGCGCTCGTGCGCCTGGTCGACGCGTTCGAGCTCGGCTATCTGTTGGCCGCGATCATCCATTGCGCGCTGCTGGTGAATGTGGTGGCGGTCGGGGCGCTGGTCTTTATTTGGCTCGAGCAGCAAAGTGGCCGGCCGCATTCAAGATCGGCTCGGGCCGACTCGCGTGGGCGGCAAGTTCGGCTGGCTGCAAACCCTGGCCGATGGCGTGAAGCTCATCACCAAGGAAGACCTGATGCCTGCCGCCGCCGATCCGTTGCTGTTTCGCGTGGCGGTATATGTGAGTTTTTGCGCATCGGTCGGCGGCTACCTCGCTCTGCCATTTGCCGATGGCTGGACCGCGCTGCGGCTCAATGTGGCCGCGTTCTTCGTGATCGCCGTGCTGGGGCTGGAAGTATTCGGCGTGATTCTGGCCGGCTACGCTTCGGGGTCGAAGTGGTCGCTCTTTGGCGCGATGCGCGAAGGAGCCCAGGTAGTAAGCTATGAGGCGCCGCTGGGCCTGTGCGTGCTCGTGCCGGTGATGCTGGCCGGCACCATGGACCTCGGCGCCATCGGCCAGATGCAGCGCGGCTGGTTCACGAACTGGTATTTGTTCCACGATCCATTCACGTTCGTCGTGTTTTGGGTCTATTTCACCTGCGCCACGGCTAGCGTGAATCGCGGCGCCCTTCGATCTGGCCGAGGCCGAAAGCGAGCTGGTCGCCGGATTCCATACCGAATATTCCGGCCTCCGCTGGAGCATGTTTTTCATGGCCGAATACGGCTCGATGTTCGCCGTGAGCGGGTTGGCCGCCGTGTTGTTCTTCGGCGGGTGGAACGGCCCGATTCCCGTGGTTGATTGGCTGGGCCTCGCCGCGGCCGAGAATCCGGTGCTGCATTATCTGGGCAATCTGTTCGGCATGACGAACTTCGTCGTTAAATGCGTGCTCGGCGTGACGACCATGATGTGGGTTCGCTGGACACTGCCGAGGCTGCGGATCGATCAGGTGATGACCGTGTGCCTCAAGTACTGCACGCCTTTGGCCGCCGTATCGCTGGGCGGCGCCGCGCTTTGGCTCTGGGCCTTGCCTGGCGGACTTCTCTTCGCGGGCCCCGCGCCGGCGGGACATGTTCGCGAGGGCGGCGCGGCGACTGTCGCCGTGGCCGGAAAGGACCGGTGAGCCATGGCGAACATTCACTGGCACTCGGTGTTTTTTCTCGTGTTCGCGGCGATCGCGTGCGGCGGGGCGATTGCCGTGACGCTGTCGAGTCATATAGTGCGCATGGCGTTTTATTTGGTGCTTTCGCTCTCGGCCACGGCGGGGCTGTTTTTTCTCGCCGGAGCCGATTTCGTCGGCGCGGCGCAAATCATGATCTATGTCGGCGCCACGCTCGTGCTGCTCGTTTTCGGCGTGATGCTCACGGCGCAAGGCCCCTTTGTCAGCATGAAGGCTCGCGGCGGTGAATGGGTGGCGAGCCTCGTGGCGGCCGGAGCGCTGCTCGTGATCTTGCTCCAAGCCACGCTGGGGGTGGCGCGGTGGTGGCCGGCCGCCGATCGGCCCATGTCCCAAGACGCGTCGCCGCCGACCGCCGCTCGCTTGGGCCTGGGATTGCTCGGAGCGCGCGTCGACCAATTGACGCCCGTGGATGCGGCGCGATCGCCCTCGAGCGCCGCCGGCTCGCGGCTCCCGGCGCGCGACACGCGCGGCATGTCGGGCTATTTGCTGCCGTTCGAAATCATCTCGGTGCATTTGCTCGTGGTGTTGATCGGAGCGGCGTATTTGGCGCGTCCCAAGCGGCGGGCGGGGCCGATCGGATTGCAGCCCGGCGATAGGGAGGCGCGATGAACTTGATCACCGAGCCGATCGGCGTGGCGCATTATCTGGTGGTCGGCGCGATCCTGTTCGTGACCGGAATCGTCTGCATGGCCACGAAACGCAACGCGCTAGGGGTGCTGATGGGCATCGAATTGGTGCTCAACGGCGCCAATGTCAACTTTGTCGCCTTCGGCAGCGAGACCTTGCGCCCCGATGGCGGCTGGGGGCCGATCGGGCTCGGGCTCGACGGACAATGGATATCGCTGTTTGTGATCGTGCTCGCCGCGGCCGAAGCGGCGGTGGCGCTGGCGATCACGCTCAACTTCCACAACAATCACGCCACGGTCGATGTCGATCGGGCCGATGAGCTCAAGGGCTGATCTCGCGCGCGAGGCCGATGAACGCAAGCATTCTATTGCCGAAACTGCTGGCCGCCGCTTGGCTGGCGCCGCTTGTCGCATTCGCGGCCCTGGCGATTGCGCGGCCATCGTCGGCGCGCTCCAAGCGCACCGCCGGGTTCTTCGCCACCGGCGCGATCGTGCTCTCGGCGATTCTGGCCCAAGCGGCGCTCTGGTTGGTGTGGCTTCCGGCCCACGGACTCGCCACGAACCCAGCAACCGCTGTTTCGCTCCCCGCGCCGGTCGCGCACGCCGGCCGCTGGCTCGCGCTCGGCAAGTTCGGCCAGATCGAGTTTTCGATCGGTTATTATATCGACGCGCTCACGGTCGTGATGTTCGTCGTCGTCACATTCGTCGCCGCTTGCGTGTACGTCTACTCCTTCGGCTACATGCGCAACGAACTCGCCGACACGCTGGCCGATCCCGAGGCGCTGGGCGGCGGCCACAGCCTTCATCGCCCGGGCCGCTTTCATCGCTTCTATCAAGACTTGTCGCTATTCGCGTTCAGCATGCTGGGGCTCGTGCTCGCCGGCAATCTGCTGATGGTGTTCGCCTTTTGGGAGCTGGTGGGCATCAGTTCTTATCTGCTGATCGGGTTTTATTTCGAACGGGCGCGGGCCGCCTCGGCCGCGATGAAAGCGTTTGTCGTCAATCGCATCGGCGACGCGGGGCTCTTGGTCGGCTTGATGATCCTATGTGGCAGCCTGGGAACGCTCGATTTCGGCGATGTTCCCAAGTTCGGCGACTCCGATTGGGACCCGCCCCAGCGTGGCCTCTTCAGCCTCGTGCGGCCGGAGGCAAATGAACATCGCCTGACGGTGCCCGATGGAATGCTGGCATCCGCCGGCGCCCAGGAGCTCGCCCGCATCATGCGCGAGCATCGCGATCCGATGGTGAACGACGCGCTGGGCGGAGCGGACTTCGCGCCGGGCCCGGGCGATGGCGAAACGCCCGCCGCGGGCGGACTGGGCCTCGCGGCGGCTCGCTCGGAAATCGCGTCGCGTTTGGAACAATGGCGCGACGAAAAGGGCTCACCCCACCGCGCGGGCTATTGGCTGCTGGTCGTGGCCGGGCTTGGTATTTTTTGCGGCTGCGCGGGCAAAAGTGCCCAAGCGCCGCTGCATGTCTGGCTGCCCGACGCCATGGAAGGCCCCACGCCGGTGAGCGCGCTCGTGCATTCGGCCACCATGGTCGCGGCCGGCGTGTATCTCGTGGGCCGCGCCTATCCGCTGCTGGCGGCCGAAGCGCTGCTGGTGGTCGCCGTCGTCGGATGCTTCACTTTTTGTCTGGCGGCCACCGTGGCGGTGACGGCCACGGATATCAAACGGGTGCTCGCTTGGTCCACCATCAGTCAGTTGGGCCTGATGATGCTCGCCCTGGGAACCGGCGGTTGGCTGCCCGCGCTATTTCACTTGGTCACGCATGCGGCCTTCAAGAGCTTGCTCTTTTTGGGCGCGGGCTCGGTGATTCATGCGATGCATACCAACGAAATGCCGCTCATGGGCGGTCTGCGCCGCAAGATGCCCTGGACCGCCCACACGATGTTCATCGGCTGCCTCGCGATTTCGGGCTTCGGAATTCCCGGAGTCATCGGCCTGAGCGGCTATTACTCGAAAGACGCGATCCTGGCTCAAACGCTCGCCTTTCGCGCCGCGAATCCCAGCCTTTCCATTTTCTATTTCGCGGCGCTGGCCGGTTCGGCGTTGACTTCTTTCTACATGTTTCGCCTGTGGCTCATGACCTTCGCGGGCGAATGCCGCGACCGGCGAAAATTCGCGGCGGCGCATGAATCGGGCCGCTCGATGGTGCTGCCGCTCGTGGCGCTCGCGATCTTGGCCGTGGGCTTGGGCTGGAGCGTGGGCGGGCTCGGCGTCGAAAGCTTGCTCGGGGCCGCGGGCCGGCCGGCGTCGATCTGCCGCTTGCTGGCGAGCTCATGAACAATCTGCGGTATCCCGCGGCCGACGCTGCCCACTCCTTTCACGGCCAAGCCACCTGGACCGCGAGCCTGATGGGGCTGGCCGGAATCATTCTGGCCACGATATTCCATGGCCTCCGCCTGCTCGATCCGCGCGATGTCCAGCAGCAGTTCACGCCGATCTATCGCCTGCTGCGAAATGCCTGGTATATCGACCGCTTCTACGACCGGGCGATCGTCGGACCGACTCTCCAAGCGGCCCGGCTGGCGGCGACGATTGACCGCCGCTGGATCGACTGGGTGATCGATGGCGTGGCCCGCGGCACGCGATGGCTGGCGCGGCTCGACGACGCTTTCGATCGTCGCTTCGTCGATGGGCTCGTGAATGCCGTGGCCGATGGAACCTATTCACTGGCCCTTTCGCTCCGCAGAGCGCAGAGCGGACGGCTGCGGCAATATGTGTTGTTTATCGTCGTGGGCACGGTCACGCTGTTCGTGCTCATCGGCTGGGCGCTCACGATGACCTGAGACCCGCGAGCTCGCGGCGGTCGACTAGCGAGCGATGTTTTCACGGAAATTCAAGCGAATCCTCAGAAACCCGCGCGGACGATTCATGGCTAGTGTCTTATTGAGTTCGATTTTGTTCTTGCCGGCGATGGTCGCGCTCGGCGCTGCTTTTGGCGCCCAGCTCGCGAACGAAGCTCATCAAAACCATTTCGCTGGCCGCGACCGGCGTCGTGTTCGCGCTGACGCTGCTGATGCTCGTGGCCGAGGCGCCGCTGGGATTCGACACGGCCGAGGCCGCGATGCAGCACACGTTCGCGCGGCCGTGGCTGCCATCGCTGGGCATCGATTATTTCATCGGCCTCGATGGAATCAGCTTTCCGCTGGTCGGCGCTCACGGCGCTCATTTGCTTTTTGGCAATGGCGGCGAGCCTCACGATCGAGCGACATGTCAAGGCCTATTGCGTGTTGTTTCTACTTCTGGAAACCGGCATGCTGGGCGTGTTTCTCGCGCTCGATTTCTTTCTGTTCTACGTGTTTTGGGAAGTGATGCTCTTGCCGATGTACTTTCTCATCGGCCTTTGGGGTGGCGAGCGGCGGGAATATGCCGCGATCAAATTCTTTCTCTACACGCTGCTGGGCGGCGTGTTTATTTTGATCGCGATTCTGATGCTGTACTTCAACAGCGATTTGAAAAAACTCTCCGAGCCGCAACTGCTCGCCGCGCATGTGATCGATTCCGCGGCCAGTCCCGAGACCCGGCGCGAGCAAGTCGCCGCGATCTCCGCGCGGGTTGGCCAGGCCCACACCTTCAATATCCTCGCGCTTCAGCAAATCGGTCAGCATACCGAACTGTTCGACGAGCCGGCTCTCTGGGGGCGGTCGATCGGCTGGTGGGCTTTCGTGCTGCTGTTCGTGGGGTTCGCGATCAAGATTCCGGTCGTGCCGCTGCACACTTGGCTGCCCGACGCCCATGTCGAAGCGCCCACCCCGATCTCCATGATCTTGGCCGGAGTGTTGCTCAAAATGGGCGGCTACGGTCTCTTGCGCATCTGCTACCCGGTGTGTCCCGACGCCGCCCACGATCTCACTTGGCTCGTCGCTCTCGTGGGCGTGGCGAGCATGGTCTATGGCGCCCTGGCCGCGCTCGGGCAGCGCGACTTCAAACGCCTCGTCGCCTATAGTTCGGTCAGCCACATGGGCTATGTGGTGCTCGGCATCGCCGCGTGGTCGGCTTGGGCCGGAACCGAGTTCGACGCCTCGAGCTGGAAAATGGGCGTCAGCGGCGCGATGTTTCAGATGCTCGCCCACGGCATTATCGCCTCGGCCATGTTCTTCATGGTCGGCGTGGTTTACGATCGCGTGCATCATCGGAATCTCGATCATTTCGGCGGCCTCTTCTCGCGAATGCCGGTCTATTCGGGACTGGCGTTGGGGCTGTTCTTCGCCGCCATGGGGCTGCCCGGAATGTGCGGCTTCGTGGGCGAGGTGATCGTGACCTTTGCCGCCTGGAAGCATAGCCCGGCGATGGGTGTGATCGCGGCCGCGGTGGTGGTGCTCACGGCCAGCTATATTCTCTGGGCCATTCAGCGCGTGTATCTGGGACCGGAATACAAAGGCCCGCATCCCGAAAAGCTAACACCGCTCACGCGCCGCGAGTTTGCCATCGCCGCGCCGCTCTTGGCGATGGCGATCTTCTTCGGCGTCTTTCCGCAAACCGTCTTCCGCTACATGACGCCCACGATCAACCGCCAGGTCGATGATCTCACCGCCTGGACGCGCAATGTGAAAGACCGGCGCCTGGCGGCCGACGAGCAGCCAAGGATCGTTCGCGCTGGCGACGATGCGAACCCCGCCCGCGAAGGCGTCCGCCCCGACTCCCAGGACGCCGCGCGACGATGACCGACACCCTCGAACAGATCATGCGGCGCCTCGTCGCCGACACCACGGCAAGCTGCGGGTGGTTCTCGCCCGAGCTGATACTCTCGGGCACGATCTTGTTGATTCTGCTCGCGCGCATGCTCGCGCCGCGAATCGATTCCTGCTGGATCGCGCTGGCGGGCGCCGTGGCCGCGGCGGTGTGTTCGTGGCCCGAGTTCCTGACGAGTGGTCCGCTGAATCCACTGGCGGTCGCGCGACCCACGGCGTTTACCGAAATGTTGGCCTACGACGGCTTCGCGATTTTTGCGCGCACCGCGATATTGGTGTCGCTCGCGCTGGTGATCGTGCTCACGCGCCTGACCGGCGTGCCCGATCGCGACTCGGCGCCCGATGTTTATCCGCTGCTGCTCGGGGCCACGATCGGCATGTGTCTGATGGTGGCGGCCGATCACTGGTTGATGATCTTTTTGGGCGTGGAGATGGCGAGCGTGCCGTCGTATGCCTTGGCCGGACTGGCCAAGGGACATCGCCGCGCGAGCGAAGCGGCGCTCAAGTTCGCGGTCTATGGCGCGGGCGCGGCCGGTGTGATGCTCTATGGCGCCAGTTTGCTCGTGGGGCTGCTCGATACGGCGCACCTGCCCACGATGGCCTCGCGCTTAAGCCTGCTGCTGGCTAGCGACGAGGCAACGCCGGGTGTGAAGACCGCGCTCGCCTTGGGCGCGCTATGTGTGTTGGTGGGAATCGCGTTCAAGCTTTCGGCGGCGCCGTTTCATTTTTGGTGTCCCGATGTGTTCGAGGGCGCAGACCGCCGAGGTCGACGCGTTTTTGTCCGTCGCCTCGAAGACGGCAGCCCTGGGGTTGCTGGCGCGCGTGGCGATGGCGGTCTGTTATTTGCCGGCCGATTCGGCTCTCGCGGTAAGCGACGCCACCGCCGCGCCGGCGACCTTCGCGGCCCCGAATACTGCCGGCGAGAATCCACCGCGCGCCGCCGCTGAAGCCCCATCGCCGCCGCGGTCGGCGCCGGCCCTGGCCGCGGAAACGCGCGAACTGGCGCCGGCCCGGGAGTTTTTGGCCAAGCTGATCGCGCTCTTGGCCGCGGTGACTTGCACATTCGGCAATTTGGCCGCCTATGGGCAAACCGAGATCAAGCGGCTGCTGGCCTATTCCACGATCGCCCAGGCCGGTTACATGATGATGCCCGTGGCCGCGGCGCTGCTCTTGGTGGACAAGGACCCAACGGCCGCCGAACAGGCCATCGCGGCGCTGGCGTTTTATATCGGTGTCTATCTGTTCATGAAGATCGGCTGCTTTGCCGTCGTGGCCTTGGTGCGCAACGCCGATGGGAGCGAGTCGATCGCCGACTATGCCGGACTCGTGCAACGGGCGCCGGTCGTGGCGATTTCGTTCGTGATCTTGCTCTTGAGTTTGATCGGCATTCCGCCGCTGGGCGGATTCTTCGCCAAATTTTTCGTGTTTGCCTCGCTCTACGACGCCGGGCTGGTCACGGTGCTCATCGTCGCCGGGCTCAACACCGCCCTTTCGCTGTTTTATTACATGCGCAGTCGTCAAGGTGGTCGCCTTCGAGCGACCGGCGCACGCGGGGCCGCTAGCGGACTGCTCGGTCTGGCAGGCCGGTTTCGTGGTGGCGATGACGGCGCCGGTCGTGTGGTGGGGGCTTTTCGGCTCGAGTTTACTTCACTGGGCCGAAGCCGCGGCCCGACATTTATATTGAACCGCATATAATATACTGAACCCAGCCGGCTCACCCATTGCACGCGTCCGCCGACAGGCGCTCGATCCATGAAGCGTTCCTCGCAAGCTTACGAACCGCTCGCGCGACTATTCGCGCTCGAAAACTATTCGCTCTGCGTCTATTTGCAGGGCGCCGCGCCTTGGATCGATGGCAACGAGCGCCGCCCGCTCGAAGCGGTCGCTCGAATCGCGGCCGACCAGCGGCGCATGGCCAGACGCATCGCCCAGCGGGTCGAGCAGCTCGCGGGCAATCCGCCGCATGGCAATTTTTCCGAGCGTTATACATGGCTCAACGATCTCGGGTTCGACTATGTGCTGCGGCAGTTGCTGGACGAACAGCGTCGACACATCGGTCGAATCGAGAACTGCGTCGCCGAGTTGGCCAGCGATCGCGAATCGCGATCACTGGCCGAAGAAGCGCTTGGCGCGGCGCGGGCCAATCTGGAATCGCTCGAGGAACTCGAGCGCGACCGCCCCAGTTGAAGCGAGCGTCGAGCATGAAGAACCCATTGCCTCGCATTTGGCCGGTGATTCACGAGACGTTCGCGCGTTGGAGTCGCAACGAGGGTCAGGTCCTGGCGGCGGCCATGTCGTATTATGCGGCGCTGTCGTTTTTTCCGCTCTTGCTGGTGCTCATTTCGGCGCTGGGCTTCGCGCTTCGTTATTCGCCTGGATTCGCCGAAAGCGCCAACAGTTCGCCGAAGGCGCACAGCAACAGATTGTCGCCTTGCTCGTGGAGCGCAATACATCGTCGGCCCAAGCCGAGGGTGTCGAGCAGATTCTGCGGGAAGTGAAACTCAACGCCACGGTCGGCGGTCCGCTGGGCTTGGTGACGCTGCTCTTCGGCGCGATCGGCATCTTCAGCCAACTCGACGCCGCGTTTAGCCGTATTTGGCATGACCAGACACCCGTCGTCCACGGCTGGTGGTCGGTCCTGTTCGATGTGCTCACGAATCGGTTGAAAGCGTTTTTGGTGCTGCTCGCGCTCGGACTGCTGATCGTGATTCTATTCTTCGCGGGCATTGTGTTCACCGTGGTGCGCGATTGGGCCAGCCACCATCATATGAACATCTCTGGATGGGATGAGCTTCAAACTCCGATCACGATCGCCATCAATGCGCTGGTGTTCGCCTCGCTGTACAAGATATTGCCGCGCCCCTCGGTGCGCTGGCCCCATGCCTTGGTCGGCGGAGCGTTCGTGGCCCTGGTGTGGGAAGTCGGCCGCCGAATGTTGGCCTATGTGATCGGCCGCGCCAACTACAGCACCTATGGCGTGATCGGCGCGTTTCTGGCGATGATGGTCTGGGTTTACTACGCCAGCACGCTCCTGTTTCTCGGCGCAAATGGTGCAAGTGCTCGACCACCCCAAAGACGACGCCTCGTAGCCGCCTGTTGAATATTCCAACAGGCGGCTAGCGGCCGAATCGGGCGATTGGTTCGGCATTTTCCCGCTCCTCGCGGCCAGCCGGGCGAGAAGACAAGCGGCGCCCGGCGGCGAGTGAACCGGCGCCGGTTTCCTCCGCGGGCGGCGGCTTGCCGAAACGCCGCGATTGTGCCACCATAGGGCACGTTTTCACGCATCGCATCCAACCGCATTCGCCACCCCCAGAGAAGCCGAAATAGCCATGACCGCCTTTGCCGAAATTTCGAAGATCAAGTTCGAGGGACCGAAGAGCAAGAATCCGCTCGCTTTCCGCCATTACGATGAAAACGAAATGGTCGAAGGCAAGTCGATGCGAGATCACTTTCGCTTCGCGGTCGCTTATTGGCACACGTTCCGCGGCACGGGCGGCGATCCGTTTGGCCCCGGCACCATGATCCGCCCCTGGGAATCCGGCCAAGACACGGTCGAGAGCGCCGTGGCGCGGGTGCGCGTGGCGTTCGAATTCATCGAAAAGCTCGGCGCGCCGTTCTACTGCTTCCACGACCGCGATGTGGCGCCCGAGGGCAAGACGCTCGCCGAAAGCAATAAGAACCTCGACTCCGTGGTCCGCGCGCTCAAGGAAGAACAAGATCGCACCGGCGTCAAGCTACTCTGGGGCACGGCGAACCTGTTCAGCAATCCCCGCTATATGCACGGCGCCGCCACGAGCCCCAACGCCGACGCCTTTGCCTACGCCGCGGCGCAAGTAAAGAAGGCGATCGAAGTGACCAAGGAGCTCGGCGGCGCGGGCTACACCTTCTGGGGTGGTCGCGAAGGCTACCAGAATCTGCTCAACACCGACATGAAGCGCGAGCTCGACCACTTGGCCGCGTTCATGCACATGGCGGTCGACTATGCCAAGCAGATCGGCTTCACCGGGCAGTTCTATTTCGAGCCCAAGCCCAAGGAGCCGACCAAGCATCAATACGATTTCGACGCCGCCGCCTGCATCAATTTCTTGCGCGCCTACGGCCTCGAAAAACATATCAAGCTCAACCTCGAAACAAACCACGCCACGCTCGCCGGCCACACGATGCAACACGAAATCGAATACGCCGGCAGCCAGGGCTTCTTGGGCTCGATGGACGCCAACACCGGCGACATGCTGCTGGGCTGGGACACCGATCAATTCCCCACCGATATCTATCTGACCGCCACTTGCATGCTCTCGATCTTGAAGTTCGGCGGCCTCGCGCCGGGCGGCATCAATTTCGACGCCAAGGTGCGCCGCGAAAGCTTCGAGCCGGTCGATCTGTTTCATGCCCATATCGGCGGCATGGACGCCTTTGCCCGGGGCCTCAAGATCGCGGCCGCGATTCGGGCCGACGGCGCGCTCGACAAACTGCGAGCCGAGCGCTATGCCTCATGGGGCGAGGGCGTGGGCGCCGAGATCGAAGCGGGCAAGGCCAGCTTCGCCTCGCTCGAGAAATACATGCTCGCCAAGGGCGAAGCCGCACAAAACAAGAGCGGGCGGCAAGAGCTGTTCGAGAATCTGATCAATATGTATGTGTGAACTCGCGCGCGGCCCGATCCTTTCACAAGCCTGATGCGCCCGCGCGGGAGTTTCTTTCGCTCCCGCGTCGGCACTATCGCGACGGCCGCCTAACAGCCTTTTGAAATATTCAACAGGCTGCGCAGCCGCATGGATGCGGTGTCAAAACAAGGACGTAAGTCGTTATTCCGCGAGCCGCGACGCGCTTTGCTCGGCGCTTGGCGAGTTTGAACAATGCCACGATGGCATTTTTCAACAGGCTGTTCGCCGCCGCTCCCGGAAACGTCGAGCAATTCTAATGGGCCAGTGTTCATTGATGTCTCCACGACGACGATTGGACCTCCGCCGCGACCAACTTCACTCCGACCGGGCCGAACTACGACATCAACGACGAGGCGAGCACCATCGTCGACACGACCACGACGAACGACGCTTGGCAAGGCGGATTGGCGCGGCCACGACCCAGTCCGACGCCACGACCGCCGGCTCGGCATATGAGGTCACGTCCGGCGACACCAGCACTTGGTCGAGCGGCCCGACCTCCGACCCAGTGGTCAGCTACTCGACGACCACCGGCAACGGCGGCCAGCAGCAGTACCCCGCCAGCGCGGTGGAGCTCGTCAGTCCGCATGTCGTCGTGTTCAGCGCGCCCTTGACGACGAATGTGCCTGTCGTGACCGGTACCCTCAAGCTCGAGGAAACGGTTCCTCAGCAAGCGTGCTTTACGGCCGACACGTTGATTCTGATGGCCGACGCGCCGCCGAAGCGGATCGACCAAATCCGCGTGGGCGATGAAGTGCTCTGCAAGGACGATGGCGATCCGTATCGCGCGCGCGGCGTCGGGTGGTCGATTCGCTCAAACAGCATCCGCCGACGGCGCTGGTCAGCGTTCATGTACTCGATGAGTTCGGCGTCGAACTAGTCTCGCGCACGACAGGAAACCATCTCATCTGGACCAGGGAAGCCGGCTGGCTCCAAGCGCGAAAGCTCGAACCCGGTCAGCACGTCATCGGCCACGACAACCGCTTGCATGAAATATTAAAAGTCGTCGATAATGGCGAAGTCGAGCCGGTTTTCAATTTCTCCGTCGCCGAGTGCCACACCTATTTCATCGCCAACCAAGATGGCGCGATGAGCGTGCTGGTGCATAATGATTATGTCACATACGAGGAAGGTAAGAATGGCGTAACACTGGTCTATTATCAAGAGAGTTTGTTCGGCGTCGCCGATCGTCCACCGGTTTTTATTGGTTCTCTTCAGGGCAACAACGTAATCCACATTGCGCCCGACGGCACGAAAACCGCGGCGTCGTTGGACGCGGTGACGAGCGAAGTGACAAGCCTCGGCACGACCGGCAACTGGGGTCAATGGTTCAACAAAAATGGTGTGAGCGCGGCGCTCCAGCGGCGACGAACCTCGAACAGGAGAAAGGCGGCGCTTTTGCATTGCAACTGAAACTCGACGAGGACAGCAATGCCCAACGCGAGTTGCAAAAGCAAGAAACAATTCCGAAAATCATCGATGGCAAGACAAACTCAGTCGACATGGCCGAGGCGGTCTTAGAGCAGGCTACAATAAATACACCGTTGGACGCGGCGTTTGCAATGGCCGGGGTGGCAGGCAGCGCTGCATCTCAAATACATCATATTGCAACTAACAAAGGAAAATGGGGCGCAAGCTTTGGGAAGCTATTTACGCGTGCCGGAATTGATCTAGGTGACGCCATCAATAAGATGGAACTCATAGGTCATAATGGACGGCATATCGAGGAATATCATCAATATGTTTATGGGAAGCTTGAAGCAGCGTTGGCCGGCAAGACAGGCCAAGCTGCAAAAGACGCCTTGGCTAGAGCGTGAACTAAGCTTCGCGCAGAACTCGATGCCAATCCACGGCTTCCCTACTCGGACGGAGGGCTGCGATGAATTGGTACAACATGATTATTGGTGAAGAGAATCGCGTTCCAAATTACTTTCTAGCTGAAAACGAGGAATTATTTGGGCGAGATTGGTTTGATCTTAAATATGGCAACTATCTTGACAATTGGAACCCAGAATCGCTGCTCAGTTCTAGAAAAACCGAACACGACGGCATGCCCGACGACATCCTCGCAAATGCATTAGGATGGCCTGTGTTCTCAAGACCATTACGAACTAGCTTAACTGAGTCTGCTATTGGCAATGGCGACGTTCAGTATTTACCGATTCGTGTCGCCAGATCAACAGGCGAAGAGATTGCCGGATTCGCGGTCGCGAATGTGATTGCGAGGATTTCGGCTCTTGATCGTGAGCGCTCGAAGATGCTCGACGTGGATGACGACGAAATTGATCCTCTGACAAGAGAACCAAGGGTACTAGGTTTCTGGAAAGCTGCGTTGAGAGCAGAAATGCTCGCGGAGCACGATATGATCCGCCTTGTTGAATTCTTTCCACCAATCTTTGTGTCGCAGCGATTTGTTGAACTGTTCCAAACTCATGGATTTACAGGCGCAACATTTTCACCTGTGCTGGTGTATTAGAATCTATCCGGCAACCCCCTGTCCCTCCCGAAAACCTCGTCGGAGGGGAATGACGATGCCGAGTAGGGTTGATTTCGCGAGGTTGGTTTCGGCGCGGCTCAAGAAAAATCGCCGGTGTTGGAGTGAAAACGGGTCCGGAGGGCCTGTTTTCACTCCTGGCGCGTGGCCTTCCCTTCGGCGTGTTGGCTGTGGTTGAAAAGCATGGGGGCGCGAGGCGGCGTCAAGCGGCGCGGATGTAGCGATGATGGAGGCCGCCGACTTGGGGAATGGAGCGCACCGGACCGCGCTCGGGCGGTTCGACCTCGCGGGGGTTGGGCGGGTTGCGATCGAGCGAAAGATGGGTTCTTGAATTGTTGTAGTAGTCGAAGTAATCGGACAGGATGCGTTTCAAGTGGCTCGCCGAGCACGATGACGTGATCGAGGCATTCGCGGCGGATCGTTCAGCGCGAGCGACGCCAGCTCGGAAAACGACACCGCCAGCGACAGCTACGAACAAGACGACTTCGATGGCGGCGTGTTGACCAATCTCTCCGCGACCCAAGGTTACGAACACCACGCCGCCGCCGACCAATATATCCAACACGGCACGTACACGATCTCGACCGGCGCCGCCGGAACGATCGATAGCGGGAACGTCGTCACCAGCGAAGTCGAACATGACGGCATCCAGGCCAACGATTCGATCTCGGCGTCCTACAGCGGCTCGGGCATCCAGACCACGCTCGCCTCGCGCGACTTCAACCACGATTTCTCGAGCCAAAACGACGCCGACAATGGAATCGATAGCGGCGGTTCGCACGACGCTTCGAGCGATAGCTACTCCCAAAGCGTGAGCGACAGTTATCCGAGCGAAGGCCAGGGCCCCAGCGGGCAAGACCAGATCGAAACATCGCTCGTCACGACCGCGGCCGACAGCCAATGGGCCGCCGGCGCCGGCTCGGGCACAAGCCAATCCGACACCACGACCTATTCCTACGACGATGCGTTCAGCCCCGGCTACGGCAGCAGTTGGTCGAGCAGCCAAACAAGCGACCCCTCGCTTTCGACCTTCGCGACCACCGGCAACGGCGAAAATTCTAAGGGGTCAGAAAATTCTAAGGGGTCAGGACTCATTGTTTGGCATAGGGTCGTGTCCCTCCCGAAAACTCCATCCGGGTGGAGTGAGGTGGATCCCGTTTTTCGGACCACGGGGATAGATGGAAAGCGGGCGGCGGATCGGGGAGAAAGGAGGCCTCGTGGAGGGAACCATTTAGGAGAGCAACGATGCCTCGGAAGCGACGATTGTTCGATGGGTCTTTCAAGGCCAAGGTTGCCTTGGATGCGATGCGTGGCCTGAAGACGGTGAGTGAGCTGGCGGCGTTGCACAAGGTGCATCCGACGCAGATCGCGCTCTGGAAGAAGCAGCTCCAGGAGGGAGCGGCGGGCGTGTTCGAGTCGCCCTCGGCGAAGAAGGCGCCGACGGACGAGCCGAGCGCAGCGGAGCTTTACGAGCAGATCGGTCGGCTGAAGATCGAACTGGATTGGCTCAAAAAAAAAGTGGCCGAGAACGGTGGCTGAGCGGCGAAGCTGGATCGAGCCCGACGCCGGCGGCTTGAGCGTGCGTCGGCAGTGCGAGCTGTTGGGACTTCATCGGTCGAACCTCTATTACGAGCCCGTACCCGAGAGCGCCGACGAGCTACGGTTGATGCGTCTGATCGATGAAGAATATTTGCGGCATCCGCATCTGGGAAGCCGGGGCATGGTGCTGCATCTGGCGCGACAAGACGAGGTGGTGAATCGCAAGAAAATGCAGCGATTGCTGCGGAAAATGGGCCTGCAGTCGCTGGCCCCGCGGCCGAACACGACCCGGCGGGCCGCTGGCCACAAGGTCTATCCGTATTTGTTGCGAGGCGTGGAGATCGTGCGTCCGAACCAGGTCTGGGCCTGCGACATCACCTATGTGCCGATGCGGCGTGGCTACTTGTACCTGACGGCCGTGATGGATTGGTTCAGCCGCTATGTGCTGGCCTGGCAGTTGTCGAACAGCATGGATGTCGAGTTCTGTCTGGAAGCGTTGGAAGGAGCGCTCCGTCATGGACGGCCGGAGATATTCAACACCGACCAGGGCTCGCAGTTCACCAGCGGACAATTTACCGAGCGGCTGCAGCGGGAGTCGATCGCCATCAGCATGGACGGCAAAGGCCGAGCCATCGACAACGTGATGATCGAGCGGCTATGGCGAACGGTGAAATACGAGAACATCTACCTCAAGGAGTACACGACGGGAACCGATTGTCATGAAGGACTGAGCGCGTACTTTAACTATTACTGCCACGAGCGACCTCACCAGGGCCTGGCCAACCGCACGCCCTGGGAAACCTACCGCGGCAATCGTCGAACGCCTCGCTGACCACCATCTAAGAAACCCGCCCCCGTGGTCCGAAAAACGGGGTCCACCTCAGAGTGAGGCGTTGCTGGCCGCGGTTTCGGGAAAGCAGTTTTGGCGGCGCGTCGAGAGATTTTCTGATGACGCGAGTAAAAACGGGGAGCAAAGGATCAGCCGACAAATAACTTCCCGGGAATTTGTTTCATGGGTTTGGCGGTGTAGTTTAGCAGGGGTAGCTGTTCGTCGAACTTGATCGGCATCATTTCGCGAAATGCGGTGGTTACTTTTCGCTTCAGTTGATAGTTCAACTTTCGCACTTTGTGCTAGCATTCGAATTAGCGTTTATTCGTGAGTTTTAGGCGTTTCGCGCAACGCGTGGGCATTTTTTGCGTATCACGCAACCTGCGATGACTCTCGGAAGCTCGCATAAATCTCGTAAAATCCGAGGAAATAAAAGCCTATTGCTATCAAAAAACGCGAAACTCGAAGATAGGCCTTATCCATAATGTTCACCGAGACTTTGAGGCCGGTGCTGGTATGAGTTCGTTCGATACACTTCTTCGCCAAGTCGATGCCGCGGAGCACGATGCCCGACAGGCGCGCGAGACGTGGGGAAACAGGCGATGCTCGATCGGATTGTACTTGGAACAGTAAGGAAGATAATGCGCCACGCGGATCGGCAGGCCGATCTGATTGGCCAGGCATTGCAGGTCTTGTTTGAAAATCCGATGCCGACAATTATTGCTACCGCCCGCGTCGCAAAAGAGCAGGATCGAAGTGGCGTGGGGATAGGTCGCTTGGCCCGTGGTTTGCCACCAGCCGAAGACGCAATCGCGGACGAACTCGCTCGTGTCGTGACTCACGCCCAGCGTGATATGGCCCAGGTTCGTGGCCAGATCGTAGATGCCATGCGGAACCAGTTGGAGTTGGCCGGGTCGCTTGAAGTCGTGGTCGAGCACGCGGTTTGGGCCGTCGGACCAAGCCCGGCCGTCGGGCTGAAACTCGCCGATCGGCTCCTTTTTCTTGGTGTCGATGCTGAGAGCCGGGTTGCCGGCGTCGAGATACTCGGCTTTCAAGGCGGCGATTTTTTCGAATTGCTCGTCGCGAAATTCACAGACGCCGAGTGCTTTCGTTTTCTCGGGCCGTCGCAACGAGAAGCCGCCATCGACGAGCAGTTGGCGCACCGTATCCCCGCGGATCGGCGTGCCGCGGTCGTCCAAGGCGGTGGCGATTTCGGCGGGCGTGAGATTGGTCCAGGTCACGTCCTCGCGCATCGGATCGCCCGCCGTGTGTTCGTCGACGATCTCGATCAAGTTTTCGGCGATGGCGGGGTTGCTATCAAGACAGCACTTGCGTCCCCCCTTTTTTACGCACGCGTCCGGCGGCCGGATCGCGCGGCAATTGGCCGACGTCGGCCGTCCCGCGCCGCACGGTTTTGGGATCGCAGTCGAACAGCTTGGCAATATATTCCCCGCCGCCGCGACCCAACTTTCGCGCCTCGATTCCCGCATACCGCCGCCGATCTTTCTCGGACAACGATTGATAAAAACACTTCATCTCGTGTTCGATTTCGGGGGAATACATGCGCTCGGCCCTCCTATATTCCAGATCAATCCCACGGACCCAGCCCCGGCGGCTGACGACGAAAACTCAGAATAACATTTGGAAAACCTCCCGGGAAGTTATTTTTCGGGCGATCCATAATGGAAGAGCACCGGACCCGTTGTATCTACAGATATTTAAACGTGATATATTGATCATCGCTCGCACGAAGCGGCTTCATCGTGGCGGAGTTGAGATTGCACCCAAGTCAGTGAAAAGGTCTTCTTTCCAAGAGTAGCTGTCTTTGGGTCTCGAAGAGCTGTGTAGTGGTCCAATGAATTTCGCGTGAACGTTCGTGAGTGGTAACTCCCGCGGGATATTGGCGGATGGCGGCGGCTCGACGGCCGGCTTTCGCGGAGCGATAGTTTTGCCCGGTGCTCCTGGAGCCGCTGGACGAGCACGCTCGTGAACGACGCCGGCCAGACGATCGCCACGCGGGTCTATTTCAATATTCCGGCCACGGGCGACGGCGATCCGAATGTCAATTACAACGAAACCACTTACGGCTACGACCTGATGGGGCGCCAGAACCGCGTCGTTTCGCCGGGCGGAAGGAAAGAATGCCGGAACGAAGGAAGAGAATAGCTAAATGGGCGCCTAACGCCCCGCGCACGTGATCGATACATGGTCGAACGTCGCCCAGTGGATCAGCGGCACGGCGCTTGGCTGGGCGTAGTGGACGAAGCCGACTTCCAGTTCGTCGCTCAATGCGGGAACCGCGACCGCATGAGGCTGGCCGTTCGACGATTGCGGAAGCGTGAAACTTCGCACTTGCTTCCAATCCTTGCCGTCTTTGGAAATGAAGGCCGATAGCTCGGCGCCAGTGCGCGAAAGCTTGAACCACTTCGAGTCGCCACCGATGTCGCCCGACGGCTGGTTGCCGGCGCCGTCGATCAGGGTGCTGTCGCAGCGGCGGGTCGTTCCATCGGCGGCGCCCACGAGGGCGATGTACGGAATGTCGTTGCCGCCGAGCGGCATGCCGGGCCGTTCTTTCAGATTCTGCCGCAATATGACGCCGGAATACCAGTTGCCCGGCCCTTCCAATTGCGTGCCGTCGGGGCGAGGCCCGTTCGAGGTCATCTCCGCGAGATGGGCCACGATCGTGACATCGCCCTTGCATTCGCGGGTCAGCAGTCCCATCGATTCGCCGACGAGCGTCACCCTGTCGCCCTCGACCCCGCTGTTCAGCGGATAGAGATGGTGCTCCAGGGCCGTCGGACGCAAGACATTGCGATCCGCGGGCAGCGACGCGCTCGTGGCCGCGATCGCGATCGGCGGGCTGTCGAACGAGCTGAAGTCGGGCAGCACCGCCCGGGCGCGAATCACCTTCCGCTCGCCGCCCCAGATGGGAACGCGCAGCGGACTTTCCGGAGTGCTGGTCTCGGCCAAGAAGTAATCGGCCGATGTCGAGCCTTGTTGCGAAAAGTAATCGAAGTGATCATTGACCGCGTAGTACTGGACGCTCTTCGGCTTGGCGGCGCCACCGGTCACGCGACTCGAGAGCTGCATATGAACGCCATCGGCCATCGTCGCCTCGATGGCCAGTGTCGGCTCGGGCCCGGCGCCGGCGTGCGAAAACGCCGAGGCGGGCATCGGAGCCGCTCCGAATCCTGGACCAGACCACGCCAACTGCAGAAAATCATCGGCCTGGTTCTTGCGCCCTGGCCGTTGTAATAAGAGATCAGGATCGGGTGCTCGCCCGCTCGCAAGGCGATCGAGCCCGAGTAGCGAGCGATCGAGCGATCGCCATCGGCGTCGATGACCGTCTCGCCATCGATCGCGAGCCGGGCGCCGCTCGCCGCGGTGAGGTTCAAGGTATAGAGACCGTCGTCCCGCACGCGCAGGAATCCCTCGAACTGAAAGGCATAACCCTTGCGGCGCAGGCGAGGCGTGATATCCGGCGTGCCGACGACGCCGACGCGTTTCGGCGCCAATTGACTGAAGTTGGGCAAAGAGCCCCAAGTCTCCGGCCGCTCCGATTCATAATAGCGATAGGCCAGCCCCGGCGCGAGGCGCTCTTGCGAAGTCGCCGCGCCGGCTGGCTGAGCGAGACGGAAACGTCGACGCGCGCCGACTCCTTCAGGAAGATGTCGGCGATGCGTAGCCGCGCCGTCGGCTTGCCGCGCGGCGCCGCGGACAAGGCAATGTCGCACTGGCGGGCCTCCGGATCGTTTTCCCGCGCGGTGGCCAGCGGTTCGGCCGATTCATTCAGGACTTCGACGATGTATCCTAGTTGCGGCGCCGACTTCGGGTCGATCTTCCAACGCACGACGACTTGGTTGCCCAACCATTCGGCGCTCGCCGATTCGATCTTCGCCCCGTCGAAGAAATCGGGCAGCGCCGGCTGTTCGAGCGCGAAGGTTTGAGCGACTTCATTGCTATCCCGCTTGCGCTTGTGCGTCGCGGGGTCGATCGGGTTCCGCGTCTCGCGCAGAATGACGCTACGACTGCCTTCGCCGGCGGAAACTTGGATCGTGCTGTCCTTCGCGTTCACGGCCGAAAAGTTCGGCCGCGAAATCCATTGGCCGCCGACCAGCGAATAGCAATTGCGGAACTCGATGGTCGCCGTGTCGAAAGCGTCGGGCCCGTACTGCTCGATGAATCCCTGCATGTTGCTGAGTCCGGTGACTTCGGCCGGGAATTCGAAGGTGGCGAGGTGATGCCACTGGCCGGTCTCGAGGCTTTTCATCCACACGCCGGCATGGCCGACATGCGACGCGTGATTCGCCGGCCTCCAGACACGGTGGACGAAGCGATACCACTTGTGCATGTCGAACTCGCCGCTGGGCCATTCGCCGTACATGCCGCCGGAGGATCCTTCCCAGGTGGAGCGGCGCCATCCCATGCGCGGGCCGGCATGGACGAAATCGATGCCGCTCGTGGGATGGCCCTTGCCCTGCATCTGCCAGGAGGAATAAAGCAAGCCCGTGCGCCGCCGCGGCGTATTCGGTTGCACGCCGCCGTAGTACTGGGCGATCCATCCCTCTTGCGAATAGATGTCCTGGGGATAGGTGGCGAAATACGTCGCCGCGTTGTCGGTGTAACGGGCGTCGAACACGACGCATTCATGGGGGGGCCTGTCCTTGTCGGGCTTGATGAGGTTGAAATAGGAGCCCGCGCGAGCCGATGGCGGCAAAAGAGCGATGGCGATCGCCGCAAGCGCGGCGGCCAAGAGGATTCGCTTCATGAAGTGTCTCACACTGCGGGGGAGCTTGCGAATTTCGGAAAATGAATCGCCCGGAGCGGTTTATCAGCGAGCGTCCTTCGACGTTCGCCGCGCGTTTACCGTGTCCAACATGTGCTCATGAGGGGGGCTTGTCAAATTCAATCGAATCTCCACATGGCGAGAACGGATAAAGTCTGGAAGCGGAACGCGGCGCATGGTCGGTCGCGCCGGGGAAATTAGTGGTTAAACTCTCGCGAGATTCGTTCTATAATGCATGGTCCCGCGCCGCTCTCGCCGCTCCGGGCGGTACGTCGGCGCCCATTTTTCGAGATCCACCCCACATTTTTTTCCATTTCCAAGCAAGTTCGAGCGTTTTCCATGACCACTGCACCGCGTCCGCGCACGATGTTCGAGAAAATCTGGGACTCCCATGTCGTTTATCAGGAGCCCGGCAAGCAGGCAATTCTCTATGTCGACCTGCATTTGGTCCATGAAGTCACGAGCCCGCAAGCCTTCGAGGGGCTGCGGCTCGCCGGTCGGCGCGTGCGGCGCCCCGAGCTCACCGTGGCGGTGCCCGACCACAATGTGCCCACCACCGATCGGCGTCTTCCGATCGCCGACCTCGTCTCGAAGCAGCAGATCGACACGCTCCGCGCGAATTGCCGCGAATTCGGCGTTCGCATTTTCGATCTGGGCGATCCGAAGCAAGGCATCGTGCATATCATCGGGCCGGAACTCGGGTTCACGCAGCCGGGCATGATTATCGTCTGCGGCGATAGCCACACCGCCACGCACGGCGCCTTTGGCGCGCTCGCCTTCGGCATCGGCACCAGCGAGGTCGAGCATGTGCTCGCCACGCAAACCTTGCTTCAAGCATTGCCCAAGACGCTCGAACTTCGCGTCGAAGGCGACCTTCGGCCGGGAGTGACCGCCAAGGATCTGATCCTGTATCTGATCGGCCAGATCACGACCGACGGGGGCACCGGCTATGTCGTCGAGTACACCGGCGGCACGATTCGCGCCCTCGGCATGGAGCAGCGAATGACCGTTTGCAATATGTCGATCGAAGCGGGGGCCCGGGCCGGCATGATCGCTCCCGATGAAAAGACATTCGACTACCTGCGCAGGCGCGAGTTTGCCCCCCGGGATTTCGAGGCCCAGGTGTCCAAGTGGCGAGAATTGCCCAGCGACCCAGGCGCCGATACGACAAGTCACTGGTGTTCGCGGCGGCCGATGTCACCCCGCAAGTGACTTGGGGAACCAATCCGGGCCAGGTGGCGTCGGTCACGGGCGAAGTTCCCGACCCCAGCGAGTTGCCGAGCGACGCCGATCGCAAGAGCGCCGCCAGCGCGCTCGACTACATGGCGCTCTCCCCGCGGCAGAAGATCGAGGCGATCGAGCTCGACCGGGTATTTATCGGCTCGTGCACGAATGCGCGGATCGAGGATTTGCGCGCGGCGGCCGCCGTCGTGCGGGGCTATCGCGTCGCCTCGCGCGTCGGCGCCATGGTGGTGCCGGGCTCCGGGCAAGTGAAGAAGCAGGCCGAAGCCGAGGGGCTCGACGCGGTGTTTCGCGCCGCCGGCTTCGAATGGCGCGAGGCCGGTTGCAGCATGTGTCTGGCGATGAATCCCGACAAGCTCTCGCCGGGCGAGCACTGCGCCTCGACCAGCAATCGCAATTTCGAGGGCCGGCAAGGCAAGGGCGGACGCACGCATCTGGTGTCGCCGGCCATGGCCGCCGCCGCGGCCGTCGCCGGACATTTCGTGGACATTCGCAACTGGGAGTACAAGAGCTGACCATGCAACCATTCATCCGCCACACGGGCCTCGTCGTCGCGATGGACCGGGCCAATGTCGACACCGATCAGATCATTCCCAAGCAGTTTCTCAAGCGAATCGAACGAACCGGCTTCGGCCAGTTTCTGTTCTACGATTGGCGTTTTCTCGAAGACGGCGAGGCCCCCAACCCCGACTTCGAGCTGAATCGTCCGGCGGCGGCCGGGGCGAGCGTGTTGCTCGCGCGGCGAAATTTCGGCTGCGGCTCGAGCCGCGAGCATGCGCCCTGGGCGCTCGATGATTACGGCTTCCGCGTGATCATCGCCCCTAGCTTCGCCGACATTTTCTACAACAACTGCTTTAAGAACGGCATGCTCCCGATCCGTTTCGACGAATCCGTGGTCGACGCGCTGTTTGCCCGCGCCGCCCAGGGCAATTATCGACTCACGATCGATCTCGAAACGCGGAGGGTGAGCGATGGCGCCGGCTTCGACCAGGAATTCGAAGTCGAGCCGTTTCGCCGTCATTGCCTGCTGCATGGGCTCGACGATATCGGCCTTACCTTGAAGCATGCCGACAAGATCGCGGCCTACGAGCAAAGGCGCGGCATGATCGCGGTCGGCGCATGAAGCTGCGATTCGATCCACGATCCGCCATTCCCGGCCGTCCGGCCCGAGCGGATTTGTTCCTCGCACACGAAAGCCATCGCATGGTTCCCGCCTCGCGCCGTGAGAAAATCGAAGCCATGCTCGCGCTCGAGCCGAGCGACACGTTTCTGCGTTACAGCTTGGCGATGGAGTTGGCGAAAGAGAATCGCCACGCCGAAAGCTTCGCGCTGTTCGAAGGTTTGATGCGCGACGAGCCACCCTATGTGCCGGCTTTTTTCATGTCGGCCCAGCAAATGACGCGACTCGATCGGATCGACGATGCCCGCGCCACATTGCGTTTGGGCATCGAAGCGGCGCGTCTTCAGAACAACGCGCACGCGGCCGGCGAGATGTCGGAACTGCTTGCTTCGCTTGGGTCGCGCGAGACATGAGCGATCGCGAACGTTGAAGCGCGATGTTCGCGCGATGGCTGCGCATCAAGGCGCACGCGCTTGCGCGATCGACGCGATTGCATTGAAAAAAGATGAAAATGTTCTTGCAGAAATCTTGCGGATGCGTAGGATATTCAAAACGGTTCATGTCGTGCATGCCTTTCGCATGCGTGACGCATGACCGGAGACACGAGCGAATCGAAGTGTCGCTTACATGACGTGAGCGGCCCGAAGTGTTCGGTTCGCGGCTCGAAGAGTCGATGTGCGATCGATCCCAGCCCGATCGTCATGGACATCGAGAGCCTGTATCTTGTGAGGAGAATCGAAGGTGGCCAAGAAGAAATCGAAGAAGAAGAGCGCGCCGGCCGCGAAGGGGACCAAGAAGAAGAGCAAGAAGAAGGGCAAGAAGAAGTCGAGCTAGGTTCGACTGAATTGGCGACTCAGGTTGCCGTCAGAGGACCCGACAGGCCAACGAATCGTGAAGATCGCACTCTCGGGTGCTATGAGCTTCGCGTTTCGTTTTTGCGAAGAACAGCGCAGACAGGCGCTGGCGCATGGGCGCCGCGTCGATGAATGGCCGCTCTTTGTCCCGCTCAATCCGACGAGAAAGAAACGCCCGGCCCGCGCCGGGCGTTTCTATTTATACGACCCGATCGCCGCGAAACGGCGCGGTCGACTTCCGTCGCGAGCCGCCTCCGCGCCGGCTTGACCGCCCCGCTATACTGCTCGGGACGAACGCGGGGCGCCCGCGATTTTCCAGCGGCCGTTGTTGAAACTTTCCCGACCTCGCCGACGTTTGGGTTATGAATGAACCGGGTGGCCATTCGATGGTCGCGCTTTCTCGCTGGTTCGACCCCTGACGTTGGCGAGAGCCTTTTTTCCTGGAGGTCTGCTCATGATCACGCGCAAGAGCGAAGCCGAGTGGCGAGGCGATTTGACCCGTGGCGATGGCTCGATCAAGCTCGGCAGTGGCGCCTATGAAGGTCGGTTTGGATTTCAATCGCGGTTTGCCGATGGCCCCGGAACCAATCCCGAGGAGCTCATCGCCGCCGCGCATTCGGGCTGCTTCTCGATGGCTTTCTCGCACATGCTGGCCGAGGCGGGCCATGTTCCCACGCGCGTGCATACCACCGCCAAGGTCAAGCTCGACAAAGTCGGCGAGGGTTTCGCGATCATCGGCATCGAGCTGGAAACCGTGGGCGAAGTTCCGGATTTGAGCGAGCAAGAATTTCAAGAGATCGCCAAAAAGGCGAAAGAGAACTGCCCGATCTCGAAGGCCCTTTCGGCGGTGCCGATCCAGCTCAAAGCCAAGTTGGCGTGAGGCTGGTCGAGCGAGATAGGCGCTGCCGCGCCGCATTTTCCGTTAGCGGACCAGCTCGAGGTTTTCGCGAAAGTAGCGCACGGCCTCGGCGGGATTCAAATTGAAGATCGCGCGGCCATCGGTGTTCCACGAGCGCGCGTCGAGCCGGAAGACCGCGGTGGCCTCGCGCGGATCGTCAGCCGCGGCCACATCTTCCATTTCTCCGCCGGGGATCGCCGCGAACTGGATCGTCACTCCCACGAACGCCGAGAGCTCGCCGCTGCGCCGATCACGCGCATAGACCACGAGGTCTTCGAAATCACAGGATATCCATTCCAGGCCGCGCGGTTTGCCGGCCCGCGAAGCCAAGGCGAAGAACTTGGCTTCAAGCCGCTCGCGCAGGCGATGAAAGTCGCGCCGCGCGGGCAAGTTGGGCCTCTTTGCGGCGAATGCGGTACGGTCGCCAAGCAACGAGCGCCACCAACGGCGCAAGCACAAGCGCCGCGCAGCCCAAAGCAATCGCCAGATTCCATCCTGCCCCCGACATGGTCGCACGCGCTCCTGGCGCCGAGAAAGCCGACCCCAAGCGTCAAAGCAAGGCTAGCGCCGAACTGTTCCTTGAACGAGAGACGACGCAATGCGATCGCAATCGGTCGCGTCGCGCCAGTGGACACGATTATTTTATAGCCGCTCACCGCCCATTGGCAAGGAATCCCTTCGCGGTTTTTCTTGGCTTCCGCCGGGGCGATTCCCGAGGCGATCGCCACGCGGCGTTTGCCCAACGCGGCGCGGCGATGCGGCAACTCGCGGATTAGGAGGCTTGCATCGGAAGCTACCGAGCATTAGATTCCGTTGAGGCGGCGTCCCAGGGGAGTCTAATAAGTTTACGTGACTGAATCGCACCAAAGCATATCACTCAGCGACTCGACGCCCGGCGATCCTGCCTCGGGTCCCGCCGATTCCGCGGCCAGCGGTCCGCAAAAGGACCACCCATCGGGCCCTCATGCGACCGAATCGACCGCGGCGCATCCGCACCACGCCAGTTTTTGGCTGTGGGTAATGTGCCTGACGGGCGTCGATTATTTCAGCACGCTCGGCTACCAGCCGTCGATCGCCTTTAGCGCCGCCGGAGTGCTGGCGCCGCTGGCCACGATCGTGCTGGTCGTCGTCACCCTGGTCGGCGCGCTGCCGGTCTATTGCCATGTGGCGTCGAGCTCGCCCCATGGCCAAGGCTCGGTGGCCATGCTCGAGCGACTGGTGCGAGGCTGGTCGGGCAAGGCGCTCGTTTTGGCCCTGTTGGGCTTCGCGGCGACCGACTTCGTGATCACGATGACTCTCTCGGCCGCCGACGCCTCCGAGCACGTGATGCACAACCCGATGTTTCGGCAAATGCCCGACTTCGTGCTGGCCTGGGGCGAAAGTCCGCAGCGCATGATGCTCACCGTCGGACTGCTGGTGATCTTGGGCGCCCTGTTTTTGCGCGGCTTCAAGGAAGTGATCGGCTTGGCCGTGGTGATCGTGGGCGTGTATCTCACGCTCAATGTGATCGTGATCGGATCGGGCATTGCCTATCTCGTGGCACACCCCTCGCAGTTCAATGTGTGGGTCGAGCATCTCACCAGCGGCAACTGGCACTTGGCGAGCGGGCAGCCTTCGAGCCATGGTTGGGGCATGATCACGCTCTTGAGCTTGTTTTATTTCCCGAAACTGGCGCTCGGGCTCAGCGGGTTCGAAACCGGCGTGGCCGTGATGCCGCTAATCATGGGTTCGCCCGGCGACGATCCCCAGCGACCGGCCGGACGCATTCGCAACACGCGGCTGCTGCTCACCACGGCCGCCGTGATCATGTCGATCGGGCTGCTCGGATCGGCTTTTGTCACCGCCACGTGCATTCAGCCCGAGGAGCTCGAGGGCAGCGGCCCCGCGGTTTCGCGAGCGCTCGCGTTTCTCGCGCATGGCGAGAGCCATCTGAATTTGAATCCGATATTCGGCGAATGGTTCGGCACGATCTACGACGTGAGCACGGTGGTGATTCTGGCCTTTGCCGGCATGAGCGCCATGGCGGGCCTGCTGAATTTGGTGCCGCAGTATTTACCGCGCTATGGCATGGCGCCCGAATGGGCCGGCGCGGTGCGGCCGCTCACGGTGCTGTTCACCGTGGTCAATCTGATTGTCACGATATGGTTCGACGCCAATGTCGAGGCGCAAGGCGGGGCCTATGCCACCGGAGTGCTCGTGTTGATGAGCAGCGCGGCCGTGGCGACGGTGATCGATATCTTTCGCCATCGCCAGGGGCACTGGGCTTGGCGGCTGCCTTGGGGCTACGCGATGATCGCGGCCGTGTTCATTTACACGACCGGCGCCAACATGATCGAGCGGCCCGATGGCCTGAGAATCGCCAGCTTTTTCATTCTCGCCATCTTGGCGTCATCGTTTTTCTCGCGCATCAAGCGGAGCACCGAGCTGCGGTTCAACCGCTTCGAATTCGCCGATTCGCAATCGCAGTTCCTTTGGGACTCGCTCAAGATCATGGACTTTCCGGTGCTCGTGCCGCATCGGCCGGGCCGGCGCCGCTTGGAAGACAAAGAGGCGAGCATTCGAGAGCGGCATCGGTTGCCGCTTGAAGTGCCGATTATTTTTGTCGAAGCGCAGCTCGGCGACCCGAGCGATTTCCAGCATAGCCCCGTAATGCGGATTTACGAGGAAGAAGGGCGGTTCATCATCAAGGTGGAGCGATGCGCGTTGATTGCCCATGTGTTGGCGACGATCGCGCTCGAGCTGTCGCGGTTTGGCGATCCCCCCGAAATTCATTTCGGCTGGTCCGACGAAAACCCACTTTCGGCCGCGATCGGCTTCTTTCTGTTTGGCGAAGGCAATGTCCCGTGGCGGGTCCGCGAATTGATCCGCAAGGCGGAGCCGAATTCGAGCCGGCATCCGCGCGTCGTGATCGGCTGATTCACCCTGTGTCCGCGGGCAGTCGGTTAGCGCGTTTCGCGGTTTTCCGCATTCACGCTTGAATATGGCGGCGAAGCGGGTTGCCCGCGGCCTCGAATCGGCGTAGGCTTTGAGCATCGGCTTGGCCTTCGGTCGCCGCGCCGGGCACGCAAACCACCTCACGCTCCACTTGTTGTTCGCCGGGAGAATGCACCGCATGAAATCATATCGACTCGTCTTGATCTCCCTCGCGGTGATCGCCTGCCTGACCACGCTCGCCACAGTCGGTCTTCGGGCCGCCGACAAACCGGCCGCGAAGGCCAAGCCCGCGACCCCAGCCCCGGCGAGCCCCGTCGCGGCGGAAAAACCGTCGGATTCGAAGCCGGCCGCGGCAAGCATGTATGACCTTCCGCCGGGCGACGATGTGAAAACCCTGGTCGCGTTTATTCAGCGAGTTGCCGCGTATGACCCGACCACGCGCGATGAAGCGGCCGAATATCAAGCGAAAGCGCCCGCGGCGGTCGAAGCCGCGGCCAAGAAAATCCTGACGCTTGAAAAAGATCCCGAATCGAATTTCGCCAAGCAGGCCCGGGCCATTCTGCTCAATCTCAAGATCAACGATATCGAAAATCTCGATACCAAGGAACAAAAAGAGCTGGTCGACACCGTGAGCAAGTCGCTCCGCTCGGGCGCGCTCGATCAAAACGAGGTGCGGCTGGCGATGTCGCTGGCGACGAATCTGGAATACGGCGGAAACCGTGAGTTGGCCGCCGAAGCCTACGCCGATTTTGGCAAGGCGCTTGCCGGCGGCGACAATGCCACGCTCAACGAGATCGGGAAAAAATTCGAGGGCGCCGCCCGGCGGCTCAGCGCGGTCGGCAAGCCCTTTGAAATCTCGGGCCACACGGTCGATGGCAAACCCTTTGACTGGGCCAAGTACCGCGGCAAGGTGGTGCTGGTCGATGTATGGGCCACTTGGTGCGGACCCTGTCGCAAGGAATTGCCCAACATTCGCGCGAATTACGACAAATACCACGACCAGGGCTTCGACGTGGTCGGTGTGAGCATCGACGAAGACCGCGACGCGCTCGTGGAATTCTTGTCGCAGGAAAAGCCGCCCTGGGTCACGCTGCGCGACGAATCGACCGACCCGGCCAAGCCATCGCTGGCCGATCACTATGGCATCTTCGGTATTCCGTCGACTTTTCTAGTAGACAAGCAGGGCGATGTGGTCTCGATTTCGGCCCGGGGTGAAAACCTGGGGCCGCAGATCGAACAAGCGCTAGCCGGGGCCAGCTCGCCCAAGGACGCCGGCCCGGCCAAGAGCGCCGGCGCCGCTAAGAGCAAGTAAACAAGCGTTGGCGGCGAAAACCGGCTGCGGCGTTGCTGTTTAGGCCCCCCATCTCTGGGCCCCTAGCTCCGTCCCCGCGGGCAAAAATAACGGGTTCAACGTTCCGGCGATTTGACATTGGCCGCCGGCCCGATGAAAATCCACCCTTGCCCCGCGCCGCGCGGGAACAAGCGAGCAGCGCTTGCTCGTGGCCCGCGGCGGCTCGATTTTTTTACGTGACGGCAGCGCGTGGCCCAAATGAACGCGCCGCCGCGCCGTGCGCTTCCCCGCAATCCCAGAGAGACCCATGCCATGGCCAATGCTCGTCGATCCTCGCGCCGCGACTTTCTGAAGACGGCTAGCGCCGCCGTCGCCGCGCCTTATGTGATTTCCTCCACGGCGCTCGGCGATAGCCAGCGCCCCCCCGCCAGCGACCGGATTGTGATGGCCGGCATCGGCATCGGCAATCAAGGCCGCGGCGATCAAGGCGCTTTCCTTAATCGGAAAGACGTGCAGTACGTCGCCATGTGCGACGTGCGCGAAGAAGTGCGAAACAAGGGCAAGGAAAACGTCGACAAGCACTACGGCAACAGCGACTGCAAGGTATACGACGACTTCCGCGAGTTGCTCGCCCGCGCCGATATCGACGCCGTGCATATCGCCACGCCGGATCACTGGCATGCGATCATCGCGATCGAAGCTTGCCGGCAGGGCAAGGACGTTTACTGCCAGAAACCGGAAACGCTCACCCTGGCCGAAGGACCGAAAATGGTCGCCGCCGGACGCCGCTACGGCCGCGTGTTCTCGGGTGGTTCGCAGCGCGTGCTGGGCGATTATCGCAAATATGTCGATCCAGCCTGGGCGGGCGAGTTTGGCAAAATCAAGTCGATCAACGTCAACGTGAATCCGCTCCCCCAGCTTTGCAATCTGCCGGCCGAGGAAATGGCGGAAAAGATCGACTGGAACATGTGGCTCGGACCCGCGCCCTGGGGACCCTACAACCCCAAGCGTTGCAGCGGCAGCTTTTCGATCAATGGCGATAGCTGGCGATCGTTCAGCGATTATTCCGGCGGCGGCATGACCGACTGGGGCGCCCATCACTTCGGCGGCGCGCTCTTCATTTGCGATGCCCGCGAACTGCAACCGCAAGAAGTCGAATATCACGAAGAGAAAGACGCCAAGTACCTCAGTTACAAATATCCCAACGGGCTGATTCTGTATCACAATCGCCCGAAGACCGAGAATCTGGCGATCGAAGGCACGCCCGGCGAAAAACTGCCGGCCAAGGCGGTGCCGATGTACAAGGGCGGCGGCGATATCTACGGCGACTTCGTCACCTGCGTGAAGACCCGCGAAAAGCCGTTCCGCGATATCGAACTGGCCGTCAACACCGCGGTGGTGAGCCACCTGGGCAATATCGCTTACCAGCTCAAGCGCTCGCTGAAATGGGACTCGGCCAAGCAAGAGTTCCCGGGCGACGAAGAGGCGAATCGGCTTCGCGACCGTGCTCGCCGCGAGCCGTGGCTGTTGTAAGTCGTCGCGGCATTCGCAATTGTATTCAATCGTCTTCGCGCTCCGAACTCCGCGATCGCGCCAAAAAATGGCTCGCCGCGCGGAGCGACGCGAACAATCCAAGAACCCATTTTCCGCTCGAAGGATATACCTATGTTGGATCAAGCATTCGAGGCCCTGAAACAATACAACTGGGGCACGCCCATCGCCACCTTGGCGCCGATCGAAGAGGCCGTGGTCGCCGCCCATGAGAAAAGCGACGTGCGACAAGATCTCGAGACCCGGTTTCTGGCGGCGCTCAAGAGCGACATTTCGCGCGACGCCAAGGATTATGTCTGCCGCAAGTTGATGGTCGTGGGCACGGGCGCCTCGGCGCCGACGCTCGGCTCGCTGCTGCCCGATGAAACGCATTCGCACATGGCCCGATTCGCGCTCGAGCGCATCCCCGCCGCCGAGGCTGGCGAAGCGTTGCGTTCGGCGCTGCCGAGCCTGAGCGGCAATTTGCGGATCGGCGTGATCGGTTCGATCGGCGCTCGCCGTGACACCGCCGCCACGCCGGCCCTCGCCAAACTGCTGGGCGAAAGCGAAGGACCGCTGGTGCGCGCCGCCGCCGCCGCGCTGGGCGATATCGGTGACTCGGCCGCGGCCAAGGCACTCGAGGAAGCGAAGCCCTCGACCGATGAAAACAAGCAGGCGGTGAGCGACGCGCGATTGGCTTGCGCCGAAGCACTACTCGCCGACCACAAACAGGCCGACGCGCTCGCGATCTACAAGTCGCTCGCCGCCGACCACCAATCGAAGCTCGTGCGACTGGCCGCCACGCGCGGCATGCTGGCCTGCGCCGGCAAGAAAGACTGATCGCGCGAGCCGTCCGAAAAGCCGCTTTCTGGCACGCGCGATTTCCCTCAAGCGGGAATCGCGCGTGCCTCTCGCGTCTTGGGAACGCGCAAAAAATAACTTCTCGATGAACCCCTCTCCCTTTGGGAGAAGGGTAGGGCGGGGGGCGAATGCATCAGGAAGTTATTTTTAATCCGTTCCTTGCCACGCCGACTGGCCCCTTTTTGCGCAAGTCGCCGGCCCAGCAAGCTCTTTTCCCCCATTCGACTCTAAAAATACACTCTTCGGAGATAAACGATCATGACCTCGCGGAAGACCTTGGATTGGCTCGTCGGCGCCGGCCTCTTAAGCGGCTCGCTGCTGGCGGGGCCGGCGGCGGTCCTGCTCGCCGCCGAAGCGCCCGACAGTTCCCAGCAAATGATTCTCGATCTGATCGGCGAGAAGGACAAGGAATTCCGCGCCGCGGGCCTCGACCAAATTCGCAACGACGCCAAGGGCGACGCCGCCACCAAGCTCTTTGCCGCCCAACTCCCCAAGCTCTCGCCCGAGGCGCGGGCCGAGTTGCTTTCGGCCCTGGCTGATCGGGGCGACGCCGCGGCTCGCCCAGCCGTGCTCGAATTCGCGGGGCCGGGCCAAGATGAACAGGTCCGTGTCGCCGCGATCATGGCGCTCGGCAAATTGGGCGACGCCGACGACGTGCCGCTTTTGGTGAAAAGCCTCACCGCCAAATCCGAATCGGAGCAAGCGGCGGCGCGAGCCAGTCTCGCGCAACTGCGCGGCGATCAAATCTCGAAACTCCTGGCCGCCGACGCCAAGTCCGCCGACCCGAACCTCAAGGCGGCGCTCATCGGTGTCTTGGCCACGCGCCGCGCCACCAGCGAGACCCCGGCGTTTCTCATCGCCAGTGTCGACGACAATGCCCAGGTGCGCTCGGCCGCCATGGCCGCGCTCGGGCAAATCGGCGAACCGGACCTGATCGCGGCGATGCTGCCCGGAGTGCTCAAAGCCGCGCGGGGCGGCGAGCGCGACAACGCCGAAAAGAACGTGGCGCTGGTTCGCGCTCGAATTCCAAACGAAAACGAGCGCGGCGAGGCGCTCATCAAAGCGCTCGACGGCGTGAAGCCCGACGAGCGTGATCAACTGCTCCCGTTGGTCGGACGCGTGGGCGGCAAGAAGCTGATTCACTTCGTGGTCGAGATCGCGTCGAGCCCGGAAACGACCCGCCGCGAGTTGGGCATCGACGCTCTGAGCAAATGGCCCGACGCCAGCGTGGCCGACGCCCTGCTCGCGATCGCCAAGAATGCCAAGGACCCCGCCGAGCGGCTGCAAGCTTTCAGCGGCTATGTGAAGATCGCGGCCGCGCGCGACAAACGTTCCGATCGCCAGCGGCTCGAACGCATGAAGCAGGCGATGAAAGAGGCCAAGACGCCGGAAGAAGAGATGCTGGTCATCAATCGAAGCCGCACGGCCTACGATGTCGACACGCTCCGTTTCGTGTTGCCCTATGTGGACGATCCGAAGTTCGCCAAGGTGGCTTGCGAAACGATTGTCGAACTGGCCCATCATCGCGAGGTGCGCGAGCCGAACAAAGCCGAGTTCGACAAGGCGCTCGACAAAGTGATCGCCACGAGCAAGGACCCGGTCGTGGTCGATCGGGCCGAGCGCTACAAGAAGGGCGAAACCTGGTCGAAAGCGATGAAATAACGCCGCGCGGCGAGCGTCCGAAAAGCATGGACCGAGCCTGGCAAGCGCTCAATCGCGAGATTGTCGCTTGCCAGGCCTGCCCGCGGCTCGTCGAGCATTGCCAGCGCGTGGCCCGCGAGCGCAAGGCCGCTTATCGCAACGAGACCTATTGGGGCCGGCCCGCGCCTAATTTTGGCGACCCGGCGGCGCGGCTGCTGATCGTGGGCCTCGCGCCGGCGGCGCATGGCGCCAATCGCACCGGCCGCATGTTCACCGGCGACCGCAGCGGCGATTGGCTCTATCGTGCGCTGCACAAAGCCGGCTTCGCGAATCAGCCGCGGAGTGTTTCGCGCGACGATGGGCTTCGACTCCTGGGCGCCGCGATCTCGGCCGCTTGCCACTGCGCGCCGCCCGACAATAAACCGCTGCCCGCGGAATTGGCGACCTGCGGCGCGTGGCTCGACCGCGCTCTGGACCTCGTGCCGGCGCGGGTCATCGTGGCGCTGGGCGGCGTGGCTTATCGGGAAACGCTTCGTTTGGCCCGCCGCCGCGGCTGGTTGCTGGGTCGCCCGCCGGCGTTTGGACATGGCGTCGAGGCGCCGCTCACGGGCCAGCGCTGGATTCTAGGCAGTTACCATCCCAGCCAACAGAATACGTTCACCGGCCGGCTAACCGAGCCGATGTTCGACGCCATCTTCGCGCGAGCCCGACACTGGCTCGCCTCCGAGCGGGGCTAAGCGCCGAATATCCCGCTCCGAATATCCCGCGACGGAGGCTCTTGTCAATTTTCCGGCCGGGCCGACAATGACGCCGTGCGCCGAGCTCGCCTCGATCGGCCTTCGCTCCGAGAGAAAGAAAGAACCCGCGTGGAACATGCTTGCGGAAATCATTTCGATTGGCGATGAGTTGGTGACCGGCCAGCGGCTCGACACGAACAGCCAGTGGCTCAGCCAACGCTTGGGCGACCTGGGTGTGCGAGTGGGTTACCACACCACGATCGGCGACTCGCTCGATGAGAATCTGCATGCGCTGCGAGCCGCGATCGAGCGGGCCGATGTCGTCGTCTCGACCGGCGGCCTTGGACCCACGGCCGACGACCTCACGCGGGAAGCGATGGCCGCCGCCGTCGGAGTGGAACTGAATCTCGACGCCGCCGCGCTCGAGCACATTCGTTCGCTCTTCGCCCGCACCGGCCGCGAGATGCCCGAACGCAATCGCCTGCAAGCCTATTTCCCCGCCGGCGCCCGCTCGATTTTCAATCCCCGCGGCACCGCGCCGGGCATCGATCTCGTGGCCCGGCGCGGGCGCGGCGGTGAATGTCGGCTGTTTGCTCTGCCGGGAGTGCCGGCCGAGATGTTCGAGATGTTCGCCGGCCATGTGGCCGCGGCCCTGATGGAAATGCAGCCCGAGCGCAAGGTGATTTGCCATCGCCGCGTCAAATGCTTCGGCGCTGGTGAAAGTCAGATCGAACAGATGCTGCCCGACCTGATTCGCCGCGGACGCGACCCGCTGGTGGGCATCACCGTGAGCGCGGCGACCATCACGCTTCGCGTCACCGCCGAAGGCGACTCGCCCGCGAGCTGCGCGGAGCGCATGCGGCCGACACTCGACACGATCCGGCGCTCGCTGGGCAATCTGGTTTTTGGCGAAGAAGACGACGAGCTCGAGGACGCCGTCGTCCGCCTGCTGCGCGAGCGGGGCGAGACCTTGGCCGTGGTCGAAGCCGGCGGCGAAGGGCTGCTGGCCGGGTCGCTGATGCGGGCCAGTCAAAGAAATCCCCAGGCGGGCGAGGTGTTTCTCGGCGGTCTCACGTTGAGCCGAGCAGCAGTCGCCACGATGCTCGGCCACGAAGCGACGGAGTCGGGCGACGGCGACGTGTTTGCTTCGGCCATCGCCCGAGCGTGCCGCTTGCGATTCGGCGCCGACTATGCGCTGGCGATCGGCTTTTTTCCCAGCCCAGGCGAAGCCACCACGCCGGCGGAATATCATTATGCGCTCGCCGGGCCGGAGACGATTCTCTCGCGCCGGCGCGCTGGCGAGTCATCCCGCGATCTGGCGACCGCGGGCCGCCAAGCAAGCGATGAATCTCTTGCGACTCCATCTCGGACCGCGGGCGCGGGAATAACCATCGGCGCTTGGTAGCTTGTTGAATATTTCAACAAACCGTGCCGCCGGGCGATTGCCCGCTCACGGCTTTGCCGGCGCTGGCTCCGCGAGCGGCTCGACGGGCGGCTCGAGCTTGCGAATCATTTGGCCATTGGTCACGTTCCAGAGCCAAAGGCTACTGTCTTGCCCGCCGCCCAAGACCGACTTGCCATCGCCACTGATCGCGAGGGCATGGAGGAAATCGGTCGGCCCGCCGTAGGTCTTCTCGGCGCCGTTTTTCGATTGGCTATCGACCAATTGCAACGTGCGTGTCGCGCCGGCGGTCAATACTTTGGTCGAGAGCGGGATAAATCGCACGGCGGCTTGCTCCTTGCCGGCATTGTAGGCTTGCCGCGGTTGCTCGCCGGTGGCGGCGTCCCAGAACTTCACCGAATTGTCGGCGCCGGCGGACACGAGCATTTTCCCATCGGAGCGCCACGAGACTCCCAACACATGATGGGTATGCCCTTCATAGGTCTTCACCAGCGCCGCTCGCGACATCGAAGACCTTCATCATGCGATCGGCGCCGGCCGACGCCAACTGCTTGCCATTGGGTGAGAACTCGACGGCGAAGATCGTGTCGCTATGCGAGGGCGTGATCTCGCGAACGAGCGCGCCGTCGGCCACGTTCCAAATCTTGAGCTCGCCGCTGCGGCTCGGATCGCCGCCGCCCGAGGCCAAGAGCGAACCCTCGGGACTGAATCCGAGCGCGAGCACGCGATCGACAAGCTGGGAGTTGTTTTCGGGCGAGCCGATCGTGCGTTCGAGCTTCCAATCGACACTTTCGTTCCACGCCGCGATCGCGTGTTCCGTCGCCGCCAGAAGCAGATTCTTGGAGAAAGCGATGGCCCGCACGCCGCCCGCGCCGAGGTTCTCGCGCCGATCGCCATGCCGGAGGGCGAATCCCACAGTGCGACCACGCCATTGTCACCGCCGGCGGCCAAGGTTTGCTGGTCGGCCGAATACGCGAGCGAGCGGATCGGCTGGCGGGCTTTTTCCATCGCCTCCTTGGCCGACTTGAGTCGGGCTTCGCCCTCGAGCTTCGCTTTGTCGGCTTCCGCCAGCGCGGCTTGGGCGAGCGGCAGGTCGTCGATCGCTTTTCGTTGCGCGGCCACGGCCGCGACCGCGTTTTGCTCGGCGGCGGCGCTCGTGGCCTCGGCGCTCAATAGCTCTTGCTGGGCCGTGGCCGCCGCCGGGGCCAACGCGCGAGCCATGTTCTCGGCGTCTTTCAGTTTATTCGCGGCGGCTTCGACCTGCTTCTTCAATTCGTCGCGGGCCTTGGCCAGCTCTTGGTTCTGGGCGTCGGCGTCGGCGGCTTTGATCGCTTCGGCCAGTCGGGCGTCGATCGCGGTCTTTTCAGCGGCGGCGGTTTCGATCGCTTTGTCGGCGGCGGCCTTCTTCTCGATCGGCTCTTGGGCTGATTTGGCTTTCTCGGTCTTGATGTGCGCCGCCGTGTCCCGGGCCTTTTCGGTCGACTTAATCGCTTCCGCCGATGATTTGATCGACGATTCGGCGTCGGCTACGGCCTGTTTCGCGTCGCTAGCCCTGGCCGCGAGCGACGCCGCTTGCCGGTCGCGGCGTTCGACCTCTTCGCTCGCCGCGAAGTTATCGACCAGCGGAGCAAGGGGCTTGTTGGCCGGATTCATCCAAGGTTGGCCGTTTTCGGTTTTCCAAAGTTTGACCGCGTTGTCGGCGCCGGCCGAGGCGAGTTGGGCGCCATCGCCGCGCACCGCGAGCGCCGTGATCGGAGCGCCATGGTCCGCCTGACGCAGTTGCTTCTTGCCCGAAATGCTCCAAAAACGAATCGTCTTGTCGGCGTGGCCCGAGTACAAACGATCGGCGTCGCTGGGCGCCGCGGCCAAAGCGGTTACGGCGCCGGGCGCCGAGTCGATTGCAACCACCTCGTCGCCCGCCACGGTCCACACATGGATCGTCTTCTCGGCGCCGGCCGCGGCGATGCGCACGTCGTCGCTCATGATCGCCAGGGTTTGCGCCGGCGCCGGCAACTCGACTCGCCGGGCAACGGCCCCATCGGCCACGTTCCACATTCTCAGTGTCTTGCCGGCCGCCGAAGCCAATTGAGCGCTGGTGTGCGAGAACTCGAGCGCCGTCACCGGCGCGGGCTCGCCCGGATTCGTCTTGTCGATCCACGTGGCGATCGGCTTGCCGGTCTCGGCCTCGAATACATCGATCGCGCCCGAGGGATGCCCCGCGGCAATGCGATGCCCGTCGCCACTGGCGGCCAGGGCCGTGATCGGCTCGGCCTGGGGACCGATCGTGTAGCGCGGCGCTTCTCCGGACCGACGCCAGAACTTGATTTCGCGAAACCCGCCCGAAGCCAACAACGAGCCGTCGGGATTAAAGGCGAGTGAATGCACCATTTCCAGGTGCGCGACACCGGGCTTGTGCGCGGCGTCGGCCAGGGCCGGATCGGTGAGTCGCGCGGCCAACCGGCCGGAGGGTAGATGGTAGATAAAAATCTGATTGGCGCGACCGCAAGCGCCCCATTGGCCATCTTCGGTCATCGCCACGGCGTAGATCGGATTCACCCCCGGCGGCAAGGCTTGCCAATGCACGGCGGCCGAACCGCCCACGGCGCCCGACGCGCCCTGGGCGATCCAGAGCTTGATGAGCCCCAATTCCTCCGACGTAAGCGGCACGGCCCCGACATCGTTGTCCGGCGGCGGCATCGGAGAATCGCCGCGCTGGCTCGCGGCGATCAGCAGTTCGCTCTTGGCCGGATCGCCGGGCACGACCGCCGGCCCACTGTCGCCGCCTTTGAGAATCAGGGCCGGCGACTCGAGCACCAAATGGCTTTCATGGGTCGTGGCGTTGTGACACGAAAGACATTTCTTCGACAAAACCGGCAACACTTCCTTTTCAAACGCCACCGGTTCGGTGCGTTTGATCTCGGCAATGGCGATTGGCGCGGGGCTGGCCGACTTCGAGGATTTCGCGGGATTGGCGGCGAATGAGCCGAGCGGCAAGATCGCCCAGGCAATAAGGGCCGACAATCCATGGCGCGCGAGCGAAATGCGGAGCATCATGGGAACATCACTCCAAGGCGAGAATCCGGCGGGGGGGAATGCGTGGCAAGCGGCGTGGGGGCGGGGCGGGCGATCGTAAACGAACAAACTCGAAACGAACCAAAACTAGTTTCCGCGATGCGTGACCGAGACACTCGGGCGCGAAAGAAATGGAGCCTCGCGCCGCCAAACGACTTGCGTCGCGGGGCGGGTCGCGTCGAACGCATTGTCACGGCTGAAATGATAGGTAACCCCGTGTGCCATTCCCACGCCCAGCGTGGGCATGTTTTCGAGCGCCACGCGGAGTCCTCATGCCCACGCAGGGCCGTGGGCATGGCGCCACGGAACGAATCCGTTCCGTCATTTCAAGCCGTGACAAGGCACTAATGGTTGAACAAAAACTCTTTCGTATTGATCAGCGCCCAGAGGATATCTTCCATCGCGCCCTGCTCGGTGCGCACGATCTCGGCGCGATTCAACTCCGGCGCGACCGGCGCCGGGCCGCTCGACGGCCCGACCACGGCCTTCTCCGCGGCCAAGCGTTCCACCGCTTTGCCCAAGTGGGCCATCGCCACATCCAATTCCTCGAGCTGCGGCGCCCGGGACATGGCGCCCAGGTACAGCCGACGAATCTTTTCCTCGCGCGAGAGCGAAGCATCTTGCGCAAGCTCCGACACACGACCGCCCGGATTCGATAGTTTGCTCTGCACCTCGGCGGAATTCAAGAGATGTAGGCTTTGAGCCAAATTGGCCTCGCCCGAACGCTCGCATTCACACGCGCTCGACGATTCGGGTCTGCCAAACACGGTGAGAAAGTACGAATTGAAGCCGGTGTCGGGCAGTTGCACGGCCCGGGTGCCGGGCGGCATGCCATTGAACTCGCTTTGGGCCCCGGTGGCCCGATCGACGGCGTCGAGCAACACTTCGGCGGCGAGACGCTTGGGATAATATCGCGAGAAATTCTGACGATCATTCATATTGTGGGCATTGGGCTCGGCGCTAAGCTGATAGGTCTGCGAGCGGCAGATCGTGCGCACCAAGTCTTTCAGGTCGTAGCCCGACGCCGTGAAGTGCTCGGCCAGGGCCGCCAGCAATTCGGGATTCGTCGCCGGGTTCGTGACCCGCATATCATCTTCCGGGTCGACCAAGCCGCGGCCGAAGAAGTGTTTCCAGTAACGATTCACCAGGGCCGGCGCGAAGTAGGGATTCGACTTGTCGGTCATCCAGTCGACGAGCGCCTGGCGCGGGTCTTCATCGGGAGCGAGCGTGACCGCGGGGCTGCCAAGTCCAGCGGGCGACGCCATTTCCTGCGTCTTGGGATTCAACATGCCGGCGGCGCCACGCTTGTGGTAGATGCGTTCCTCGTTGGGCTGGAGACCGTTCTTGCGGCCCACGCGGCTGAAAAACGCCGCCAGGCCCGAATAGTCCTGTTGGCTCCAGCGTTCGTAGGGATGATGGTGGCACTGGGCGCATTTGATCCTGAGACCGAGAAACAGTTGGGCCATGTCCTCGGTCTGGTCGTGAATGTCTTTCACTTCGCGATACCAAGTCACCGGCGGATTTTGACCGATCTCGCCCGACGCGGTCAAAATGCGGCGAACAAGTTCGTCGTACGACGTATTGGCATAAAGGTTCTCGCGAATCCAGGCATGGAAGACATAGGTGCCGCGAGCATGCGCTTCGGTGCGCCGCTTGTTGCGCAGCACCGAGCTCCACTTCGTGGCGAAGTAGTCGGCATAGTCGCGACTATTGAGCAAATGATCGATCAGGCGGTCGCGCTTCTCGGGATCGCGATCGGCTAGAAATCGCTCCACTTCGCCGCCGGTGGGCGTGCGCCCGCAAATATCGATGCTCACTCGGCGGAGAAACGTGGCGTCGTCCGAGGGCCCCGAGGGCGGCATGCCCAGTTCGCAAAGCTTTTTGAACACCAGCGTGTCGATGAAATTACGCTCGGCCGGCAATCCCTCGACCGGCGCGCCCAGCGGTTCGGCTCCGCGAAACACATCGACCTGCCCCTGATAGCGCGCCATCACCGCCACATCGCCGGTCAGTTCGCGCATCGTCACGAGTCCGCCGCTGGAGACTTCGGCCATGTCGGCGCTATTGGGCTCGAACTGCGAGTTGCCTGTCACGTCTTCGGTCGAGCCATCGCTATAGTGGGCCACGACCAGCAATTGCTGTTCGCCCAGCTTCGACATCACCCGCCGCTTGGGCAACACCTCGACACGCGTGATCGTGGGATCATCGGCCCGACCGTAGGGCATGCCCTGGGCAATCCAGCGGTACAGGGTTCGATACGCATGCGAATCGCGATCGAGCCGCGTTCCACCGCCATGCGGTGAATCGCCCAGCGGTTTCTTCAGCAGCAAGCTTTGCTCGGGCGCCGCCGGAAACACTCGGCGCCCGCGGGCCTCTTTCACCAAATGTTCGTAATCTTCGGCCGGCTCGAACCCGAGCAGCGAGAGGCGGAATCCATTTTGCCCGCTCGCTTTGCCGTGGCACCCGCCGCTATTGCACGAAAGCTTGGTGAAGACCGGCACGATTTGATTGGTGAAATTGATCGGGGGCTCATCGCCCAAGCGCGACACCACCACATCGATGCTCGCTTCGAGTCCGCCCGCGGCTTGGGCGGTGATCGTGGCCCGGCCATTGGCCAGCGGAGTGACCCCCCCCGCGGCGCTCACCGCGACAATGCCGGGCGGACTCGTGCGGTAGGACACTTGCCGCGTGAGGTCGCGGGCGCCGCTCGCGCCCGCGCCTTCGACAAGCAATTGCTGGCGGGCATCGCGTCCCACAAGGGCAAACACCCCGTCGACGGCGCGGCCGGTCTCGATGGTGATGTTTTCGATGTCGCCCTTCGCGCCGCGGGCGACCGGCGGCGAAGCGGGGGCCACGGGCGACGCGGCCGCGGCCAAACTCGGCGTCGCGGGCGTCGCAAGCTCGGTCTCGGCATTCGCCGGCGCGGCGGCGAGGCTCGCCACGAGCGCGACCAGGGCGCTAAGCGGCCTTTGCGTGAACATTCCGCTAAAAGCTCCGCGAGCGCGACGAGCAGCGAGGCAAACACGTCTCATGAAAATGGCCTCCAGCCGAGGAACTTCCGACGATGCATCGCAATCGAACCGAATTACCGCTTCACGCGCGCCGCGCGATGCAAACAAAACGCGCGACGCGCGACCGAACGCTCCCACTCGAGCGAAGCCTGAAATTTGTCGAAACGCGTCGCCCGACGCACGGGCCAAGCAGATTCGCGCCGAGGCCCGGCGCGGGACGAATATCAAAGAGCGGCGGAAGGGGTGTGTCATCGTAATTATTCAACCCTGTGCGGAAACTGCAAGCATTTTGCTAGCAAGTTTTCCCGCGATTCAAAACAAACGCCGCCGCAAGCTCCCCGGCGAGGATATTTCGGCGATGAGATACTCTCCGAATACCGGTGGGGACTTTGCTCATTTTGCGATGCCCATTGTGCAAAATGTGCGTGTCCCGCCTTCCTTGAACGGTTTTCGGATCAGTGCTACAAGGCGGGCGTACTCTCGGCGGGCGACCTCTTGGTAACGCGAATGGCCCCCTGAAGTCGAGATCAGTTTCCAGACCAGGATTACCTGACTTGCCCAGCTTTCCAAAAACGGCGCCCGCCACCATTCTGAAGCCGTGCCTCAAAACATTGGCCGCCCCGGCGCTGGTGAGGTTTTCGAGCACGACGAGCCGATTGGCCTGATCGTAGACGTTGCCGGCCACCGCGCCGTTACCGAGCGTCTTGACCAGCGGCTGATTGAGCGGATCGAACGTCGTCGTCGCCGCTTCGCCCAGCGGATTGACCAGCAGCGTGATATTGCCCACCGCGTCGCGCGTGTAGCTGAACAGGCCGTTGTCCGGATTCCGCATCGTCTGGCGGCGATCGGCCGCGTCGTACGCATAGCCGAGCGTCTTGCCCAGCGGGCCGGTGACCGACTCCACGCGATAAATCCGGTCGTAGTTCCGCCCGCCGCGGGCGTCGACGTCATCCGCGCCCACGCCGCGCGCCGAGGGCCGCTCGGACGCGTGGCTAATCGGATTGTCAAAGATCAAGCCGCGCCGGCAGTGCCGAAGGCATGGCATCGCTTAACCGAATGCAGTTTTGCTACGGCAAAACTCGCTCGCAAATCGCCGGCTGGCGAATCGACGGATGATGCTCCCGATCGACGTCATAAAAGGTAACGAATCGCTGATGCCGCACATTTTAATTCGACTTTTGCACTTTTAAGGGTGCTCAAACTGGTCTTCGTAAATAGCGTGAGCCTCCGCGACAATGCTTGGGACTTCACTCTCAGGCATCGAGCAAGGAGGCTCACAATGGAACTTGTACCCGGCTTCATGGCGCTTTTGCAAGGGCTGTCCGCCACAATGACGGCGCCGACTTTCGCGAGTATGACGACGGTTCTGACCGGCTGGGTCTTCGCCAGTCGCCGCACGGTCACGTGCATGATCGTCGCGGCTGGCGACACGGCGAGTAAGCACTTCTCGTCGTATCACCGTTTGTTCAGCGCGGCCCGTTGGTCGCGCGACTCGCTCGGGCTGGCCATGTTCGAATTGATCCAGCCGTTTTTGGGAGACGCCGTCTTGCTGGGACTCGACGACACGCTGGCTCGCAAGCGCGGATTGACGATGTTCGGCGCCGGCATGCACCACGACCCTTTGCTCTCCAGCCGTGGCAAGGTGATTACCAACTGGGGGCATAGTTGGGTCGTGCTGGGCGTGATTGTCGAATTGCCGTTTCGCAAGGGACATTATTATTGCCTGCCGATCTTGTTTCGCCTGCACTTGAACAAGAAGAGCGCCGCCAAGCATCGGCGCCCATATCGCACCCGGCCGGAATTGGCGGTCGAGATGCTCGACGTGTTGTGCAACCACCACAAAAGCCGCCGTTTTCACGTCGTCGCCGACAGCGCCTATGGCGGTCGGAGCTTGCTCTGCTTCTTGCCGACGAATTGCGATTTGACCAGCCGACTCGTAAAGGACGCTCGCTTGTACGGGCCGCCGCCGGGGCGCGAAGCGAGAACCAATGGCCGACCGCGGAAGTTCGGCCAACGACTTCCCACGCCGGGGGCAATGCTCAAGGGACGCTGTCGTCGCGCGACCCTGAATATCTACGGGCGGCGCGAAACAGCCCGCTTGACGGAGCAAGTGGCCCACATGCATGCCGCTCCCCAACGGCCGGTTCGCGTGGTGGCGGCACCCGCCCTCGAAGGCGGCCGCGGGCAAGAGGCATTCTATTCCACTCGCTCCGAAGCAACCGCCGAACAAGTGATCGCTTGGTACGCGATGCGCTGGAGCATCGAAGTCACGAACCACGACAGTAAGCAATACTTGGGATTTGAACAACCGCAAGGCTGGACACATCGCGCGGTCGAGCGGACGGCTCCGATGGCCATGTTGTTGTACAGCCTGATCGTGTTGTGGTTTGCCCGCGAGGGTCATCGCAATTGGCGTCCGATGCTCCACCCTTGGCACGCGTCGAAGACGCAACCGTCATTCGCCGACATGCTCGGCACGCTCCGACGGCTTAGCGTGCGCCAACAGGTTTTAACGTTGGCGCTTTCAGGGGCCAGGGTCGCGAAAAATCCAACGACTCCTGGAAAACGCCGTGGCAATGGCCGCATAAAATGCAAAAGTCGAAGTCAGTTGAAATCGTGAAACGCAAAACGCCCGACTCGCATTGCCCAGGCTCCCGGCCACTATCGCTGGCGCTTTGCATTACGAGCCTCGAAGTCGGCGGGGCGGAGCGCTGCTTGGTCGAGATCGCCACCCGGCTCGACCGCCGCGAGTTTTCCCCACGCGTGATTTCGCTCGCGCCGCCACCCGGCGACGCCCCATTGCCCAAACGAAATGACCCTGGACGCGCGAGTCACAATCGCGTCGCGCGGGATCGCGGCCCGCTCCATGCCCGGCTCGAAGCCGCCGGCGTGCCAATGTTTTTTCTCAATGCCCGCGCTCTGCGCGACGCGCCCGCCGCGCTGTCGCGGCTCACGCGTTGGTTCGCGGAGCATCGGCCGCGGGTGATCCACACCTTTTTGCATCATTCCAATGTGCTCGGCGCCGTGGCGGCCCACCGGGCGGGAGTCGGGCCCACGCTCGCCGGGCTACGCGTGGCCGAACATCGAAGGCCGCTCCGCTGGACCGCCTTGGCGGCGGTCGATCCCTGGATCGCGCGTCACTTGTGCGTGAGCCAATCGGTGGCTGACTTTTCGGCCAACGTCATCGGGCTCTCGCCAGCAAAGCTGTGCGTTGTGCCCAATGGCGTCGACTTCGAGCGGTTTCGACTCGCCGCGGCGGCGGCGCGGGACCCCGCCAATAGCGCGTCGCGGCGTTTGCTCGCCGGGCCAGCGACGCGCCGCCAGATTCTTTGCGTGGGGCGACTCGCGCCGCAGAAAGGCATCGACCGGCTTGTGCGACTAGCGCCCGCGTTTCTTTCGGCGTTGCCGGAGCACGAGCTCGTCGTCGTGGGGCGCGGCGATCAAGGGCCTTCGCTCGAGGCCCTAGCGCGGCGCGGCGGCTTTGGATCTCGCATCCGGTTCGTTCCCTGGCAGGCCGACATCGCGCCGCTCATGGCCTCGGCCGAGGTGATCGTTTCCCTCTCTCGCTACGAGGGCATGTCCAATGTGCTGCTCGAGGCGATGGCCTGCGGCAAGCCGGTGGTGGCGACCGGCGTCGAAGGCGTGGCCGAGCTACTCGGGCCGGGAAGCAGCGTGCAGGTGGTCGCCCCACAATGCTGGGTCGAAGCCGCCGGCCGCATTGTGCTCTTGTGTCGCAACCCATTGCTGGCACGAGAGATCGGAGTTTCAAACCAGGCTCGCGTGGCGATCCATTTTTCGCTTCGAGCGATGGTCGAGCGCTATGCGGAGGCCTATCGCACGCATGTCGAGCACGGCGATCGCCGGCGGTAGAAAAAGTTTTTTGCTAACTTTTTCGGCGACCGAACTGGTTGCTCCGCAAGCGATTCGGAACTGGGCGTCGATCGTGGAATCCACCAGTGCGGGAAGCCGCGCTTGACGATGCTTGGGGCCAGAAGTTATACATTTGGGACCCAGTGGGGATGAGTGGGGCACAGTGGTGAGTCGATGCTCCTGACCGGCACATTTGCGAGAAACTTGGATGACAAACTCCGTGTCGCCATTCCCAAGCAATTCCGGGCATCTCTGGGCGGCTCGAGCGAGTGTCCGGTTTACCTGGCGCCGGGAACGGACCGGTCACTGGCCCTTTACTCGGAAGCCGCCTTTCGCTCGCTCACCGAGCGGCTCGGCAAAGCCTCTCCCGCCGAAAAAGACGTCCGGGACTTCGGACGATTGTTCTACGCAAAAGTACACGCCTTGGAATTGGATGCGCAGGGTCGGGTGCGAGTGCCGAATGAGCTGGCTGCTTGGCGCAGCTCACGAAAGACGTGGTGCTCGTCGGTGTCAGCGATCACTTGGAGCTATGGGACAAAACGGCGTGGGAGTCGTATGTCTCTCAAAAACAGAGTCATTTCGACGAGCTCGCCGAATCGGCTTTCAAAAACTGATTGCCGGCCGAGCGTGGATCGACCGCGCTGGTGGATGGGTTGATTGTTCGTTTTCCAGGGGGGGTAGTTGTCCGTCCCAAATGTTCGCCACGCGCGCTTTGCGCATCCAGTCACCGGCCACCCGACTGGTTGTGAACGGCGCGGGTCTCGTGCATGGATGCTGAGGCCGCGAACATGGCGGGAGCTTCGCTGTCACGAGCGACGAAGCCCTCGCCGATGCCGAACCCAACGGGAGCGTCATGGACGGCGCTCCGGGTTTGGTTCGGCGCTTTTTTCTCTCGACGCCCCGAGTTCGTCGCTTCTTCCCCAGGGCGATTCGCGGATATCAATGCCCCTGGAGCGCGGACCGGCGGCGCTGGATGCGATCGTCCCCGGGGTTCATCATGAGCGCGGCGTGTCGTTGCTCCGGCGGGCCGCCTTTTTTTTGGTCAACCATCCGCTGGGATGAGAATCAAGAAATCGATATGCGGCGAGCTTGAGCCGGTCGTTGAAGAAAAACCAGGCCAAGGCATAGCCCCAAACAAACAGGGCCCAACCCCAGCCGAGCGGCGCCATGAACAGCCCATAGACCGCGATCAGCGTTGCGATGATTTGCGTGCCGAGCACCGCCACCCAGAGAATTTTGGCGGGCCGTATCGACCAGAAGGGTCCCCTTGTGCGAGTCAGGAAGATCGTCAGATGTCCGGCCACGGAGAGCTTCATATACATCAGGGTTTGGATTCGATCGCGGTCGAGGCCAAACACGCGTTCGCCCAAGTAGAACAGGCCAAACGCCGCCACGACCCCGACAACGCCTAGCACCGTGGCGACCCCCAGCACCATGCGCATGTTCCAGGACTCGGGCTGATTCTTGTAACGAACATTGTCGTAGGCAATTGAGAGAATGGCCCCGTCGTTGAGCAAGGCCAGCATCACGATCATCACCGCGGTCACGGGGTAGAAATTGAAGACCAGGATCGATAGGGTCATGAAAAAGAGCACGCGCAGCGTTTCGGCGATGCGATAAATCGCGTAGCTGTTCATTCGCTGAAAAATCTTCCGGCTCTCTCGGATCGCGTCGATAATCACCGACAAGCCAGACGTCATCAGCACGATATCCGCCGCCGCGCGGGCCGCGTCCGTCGCGCCGGAAACGGCGATTCCGCAATCGGCCTTCTTGAGCGCCGGCGCGTCATTGACCCCGTCGCCGGTCATTCCAACGATATGGCCACGCCGCTGCAACACATCCACGATGTGGAACTTATGTTCGGGAAACACCTGCGCGAAGCCATCGGCTTTTTCGATCGCCTCGGCCGACTGCTCGGATTCATGATGCTTCGTGTCGCCGAGACCGCTGGCGTCGAAGATGTTGGCGCCCAGCCCCAGTTGCCGAGCGGTTTCCCGAGCGATGGCTATTTGATCGCCCGTCACCATCTTGACGCTGACGCCGATTTGTCGAGCGCTGGCAATGGTTGCTTTCGCCTGCTCGCGCGGCGGGTCGAATAGCGGCAACACGCCGATACAGCGCCACTTGCCTTCCTCATCCATCCGCGCGACACCCAAGGAACGGAAGCCGCGCGCCGCGAAGTCGTTGATTGCTTTTTCGACGGCGGGCTTTACCTCCGTGGCGTTGGCCGACATTTCCAAGATGACTTGAGGAGCGCCTTTGGACACTCCGAACTGTTTTCCGTCGGCGGCTTGGACCGTGGCTTCCGTGCGCTTATGCACGGGATCGAACGGCTTGAAATGGACGACTTGGTAGTCCTTCAAAACCCGAGCGTCTTTCAGGCCGGCGATTACGGCCAGATCGATGGTGTCGTTGTCCTCCGCGCGAGACGCCAGCGCGGCGCAAAGGATCACCTGATCCGCGGCGACGCCATCGACGCGGAACGGATCGCCCAGGGTTAGCTTGTTCTGGGTCAACGTGCCGGTCTTGTCCGAGCACAGTATGTCGACTCCGGCGAGCTCCTCGATCGCCGACAGCCGAGTAACGATCGCTTCGCTCCTCGCCAGGCGACGCGCGCCGACCGCCATCGTCACCGACAACACGGTGGGCATGGCCACGGGGATGGCGGCCACGAGCAAAACCAAGGCGAACTCCAGGGTCGTGAGCATTCGGTCGCCACGAAATAGCGCGACGAGCAAGATCAACACCACCAGGGCCACCGCGAGAACGATCAAGTAATCGCCGATTTGCAGCACCGCGCTGAAAATGGCTCACGGTGTGAGCCTCCTGCACCAGTTGCGCGGTCTTTCCGAAGTAGGTGTTGGCGCCGGTCGCATAAACCATCGCTTCGGTTTCGCCCTGGCGCACAATCGATCCCGAATACAGCGCATCGCCGCTCTTTCGCTCGGCGGGCAACGATTCGCCGGTCAACGCCGATTGGTCCACCTCGAGCGGGTCGCCCGTCAATAACTTCGCGTCGGCCGGCACGATGTCGCCCAGCCGAACACGGATTACGTCGCCGGGCACGAGTTCCCGAGCGGGGATACTCGCCCATTTGCCGTCGCGCTTGACCTTGGCGGTCAGCGCAAGTTTCGCCTTGAGCGCGGCGATGGCATTGCCCGCCTGATATTCCTCCCAAAAGCCGACGACCGCGTTAAAAACGAGCAAGGTCAGAATGATGCCGAAATCGGCCCAGTGGCCTACCAATGCCGATAGCACCACGGCCACTTCGATCATCCACGGGATCGGCCCCCAGAAATACGACAGGAACTTCAGCAGGGGGTTAACCGGCTTCTCGGGCAGTTCGTTGTACCCGTAGCGAGATAGCCGGGGCAGCGCGGCGTCGGCCGTGAGGCCTTCCGTCGACGATTCGAGTTGCTTGGTCAACTCGGCCAGAGGCAGTTGAGCTAGATCCTTTGATTCGGCCATTTCTCGTTCTCCAGGACCGTCCGACGGGTCGCCGCCTCCGGAATCTCGGCTATTTCTTCTCTGCCCGATGATATTCGCCGCGAATGTGTTCGATGTCCACCGTGGGCTCGGGGTATTTCATGTGCAGCGATTCCAAGCATTCGACGACGATCTGGGCGATGGCGAGATTGCGGAACCACTTGTGGTTGGCCGGAATGATGAACCATGGCGCGCCCCGCGTGCGACAGCGCGACAAAGCGTCTTCGAAGGCCGAAATGTAGTCATCCCAAAACAATCGCTCCTTGTAGTCGGACTCGCTGATCTTCCATTGCTTGGTCGGATCGTCGAGCCGACTCTTGAACCGCTTGAGTTGTTCTTCCTTGGAGATGTGCAAGTAGAACTTGAGAATGTGGGTATCGTGTTCAACGAGGCCCTTCTCGAATGCATTGATCTGGTCGTATCGGAGCGTCCAAATATCCTCGGGTACCATTTTGTGGACTCGCACGATCAGCACGTCCTCGTAGTGCGAGCGGTTAAAAATCACGACCTCGCCCCTGGCCGGGGCGACCCGATGCGCCCGCCACAGGAAGTCGTGGGCCAGCTCCTTGGCCGATGGTTCGCGGAACGACGCCACCCGGCAGCCCTGGGGATTCATCGCTCCCAAGACGTGATTGATCGTTCCATCTTTACCGGCCGTATCCAGACCCTGCAGAATGATCAACACGGAATGCCGTCGCTCGGCATGGAGCAAGTCTTGCAGTTCTCGAAGCCGCTGCTGGTATTGCGCGGTTTCCTTGGCGGCTTCCTTATGGTTTTTGTGGCTGGCCTTGTAGTCCGGATCAATATCCTTGAGTTTGACCTTTACCCCCGGCGCGACTCTGAACTTTTGCGAATAATTCATCTTCGATCTCCCGCCTGGAATTTGACGTGTTTGTCTTGTTAATTTCAATCAACGACACACCATGAGACGGAACCAGCGCCGCCGAACGAATTGTCGCGACTTCCGAGGGCGCGACCGCGGGCGTCCTAGCGACACCGCGAAGCGATGGGATCGGCATGCCATTCGCCACCCGTGCCCCCGAGCCTGCGTGATTCGCGCGTATATCCCCGGATCGGCACTCTATGAACAACGACCGGAAACGGCTTCCTGGTTCCTCGACCCCCAACAGCCTGTTGAAAAATGCCCTCGTGGCATTCTCCAACCTCGCCAAGCGCCGAGCAAAGCTTGCCGCGGCTCGCAAAATAACGACCTGGGTCGTTATTTTGACACCGCGTCCCCGCGGAGGCTCGGCCTGTTGAATATTTCAACAGGCCGCCAAAACCTGCCCTCCGCCGAAGGGAAAGGTTCCTTGTAGAAGCTATTTCTGGTCCAGGCCTTAGTCGCGCGAGGCGGCTTCGGCGGCTTGAATGCCGCGCAAAATGCAGTCGGTCACCGCCGCGACGTCGAGGCTCATGGCCACGCCCATGTTCGGCCGCCACTGCCGATCGCGGCGCCGGTCGAACACCGTGGCGCCGGTGGTGAGCTCGCCCGCAAGTTCCACATCGCCCGCCATCATCTCCACCTCGAATAGCTCGGGATGCAGCGCGGCGATGAGCGCGACCGTGTCATGGACAAAGATGCCTTCGAGGCCGATCGTTTGTCGATATGCTCGAAAGGTGAAGGGGAGCACGCGCCGCAAAAATCGGCCGGCCCGCGAATGCTCGTTGGGCAGCGTGTTGAGAAAGTCGTAGCTGAGCGTGATTTGGCTGCTCACTTCAAGCGGAACGAGCGTCTTCGTGATCGGCGAGCGAAACACGGCTCGGGCCGAACTCGGATCGCAATAAATATTGAACTCGGCCGCCGGGGTGATGTTGCCGGCGGCGTGCAAGGAGCCGCCCGCCATGACGATCTGACCGATCGGCGCGGTCGGTTCGCGCTGAATCGCCCGGGCCAGATTCGTGAGCGGGCCCAGGGCGATGATCGTGATTTCGTCGGGCGCGGTTCGCACCTCGTCGGTGATGACTTTTTCCGAGGCGTGGCGATGGGCCAACTCGGCGACTGCGAACTGCGAATTGCCGAGCCCATCGGAACCGTAAAGATTCGTGAGATTGGCCGGCAAGCCGTCTTCGGGCAGCGAGGCCACGCCCAACCGCGGCCAGCGCGGCGGATCGAGTTGCTCGATGACCGCCTGCGCATTTCGCGTGGCTTGGTCGGGCAGCACATTGCCGCCGACCGCAGTCACCGCCACCACCTCGATCGCCGGGTCGAATAGCGCAATCGCCATCGCCAGCGCATCGTCGCAGCCGGGATCGACGTCGAGAATCACTTTCTTGGTCATGCTAGCCATGACGCGATTTTGAACCGGCGGGAATGATTCGTCATGGTTCACGCGGAAACGCGGCGCGGGCGCAGCTACATCGGCCCGCGAGCGCTCTCTTGCGCCGGATTGTAGGGCGAACCCCAACGTAAAACAAGAGCCGGCGCCGGCGCCGCGAAGCGCGGCGAGAATCTTGCGGGGTCGCGCGTTCGCCGCGGAGCGCGGCTTGGCAAGCCGAGCCAACGCCGGTGCGTTTACCCGCGTCGTTCTCCGGTCACGGCGCCAAACAGTCGGTCTTGCAGCGATTGGACCGTCATTTCCTCCACGCGCAGCGCTTCCATGGCCAGCACCGCCGCCTCGGCCGCTTGGATCGTGGTGATGCAAGGCACTCCGTGCGCCACGGCGGCCGAGCGGATGCGGCCCTCGTCGGTTCGAGCGCCCTTGCCACTCGGGGTGTTGAGAATCAACTGAATCCGGCCATCGATCAAGTGATCGAGCAGGTTCGGGTGGCCTTCTTGCAACTTATTGACATGCTGCACCGCCACGCCCGCCTCTTCAAGCCGCATGGCCGTGCCGTGCGTGGCCATGAGTTTGAATCCGATCGCCGAGAGCCGCCGGGCGAGGTCGACCATTTGCTCCTTGGCGCGAGCGGCGACACTTAGAAAGATCGTGCCCTCGCTTGGCAGCACGGTGCCGGCGGCGAGCTGGCTTTTGGCAAAGGCGATCGAAAACCGCTCGCTGGAACCCATCACTTCGCCGGTCGAACGCATCTCCGGCCCGAGCACGATATCGACGCCCGCGAACTTGCGGAATGGAAACACACTCTCCTTGACCGACACATGGCTGGGAATTGGCTCGCAGGTGAACCCCTGCTCGGCGAGCGACACGCCGACCATGCACTTGGCCGCGATCTTGGCGAGCGGCATTCCCGTGGCCTTCGAGACAAACGGCGCCGTGCGGCTGGCGCGGATTGACTTCGAGCACATAGAGCCGCGTTGTCGTCTTTTTTCACCGCGAATTGGATATTCATCAGCCCTATGACGCGCAGCTTATAGGCCAGCGCTTTCGTGGCTTGGCGAATTTCCTCGACCACCGGGCCGGCGAGGCTATAGGGCGGAATCGCGCAGGCCGAGTCGCCCGAGTGAATGCCGGCCTCTTCGATATGCTCCATGACGCCGGCCACGATCACCTCCTGGCCATCGCACACGGCGTCGACATCGACCTCGGTGGCGTCTTCGAGAAAACTATCGATCAGCACCGGCTGACCTTGGGCCACGACAAACGCCTCGGCCACATAGCGCTCGAGCTGGGAATTGTCGTAGCAGATTTCCATCGCCCGACCGCCCAGCACGAAGCTGGGGCGCACCAGCGCCGGATACCCGATTCGGGCCGCCTCTTGCCGTGCTTCGGCCATGCTGCGGGCAATGCCATTGGGCGGTTGCTTGAGATCGAGACTTCGGAGCACGTCGGCGAATTTCTCGCGATCCTCGGCCTCGTCGATCGTGTCGACGCTCGTGCCGATGATCGGCAGCCCGGCCGCCGCCAAGCCGCGGGCCAAATTCAGCGGCGTCTGCCCGCCAAACTGCACGATGACGCCATCGGGCGCCACGCGATCGGCGATGTTCAGCACATCCTCGGTCGTGAGCGGCTCGAAGAAGAGCATGTCGCTCGTGTCGTAGTCGGTGCTGACTGTTTCGGGATTCGAATTGACCATCACCGACTGGATGCCGAGTTCGCGCAGGGCAAAGCTCGCATGGCAGCAGCAATAGTCGAACTCGATGCCTTGCCCGATGCGATTCGGCCCGCCGCCCAGGATCATGATCCGCTTGACGCCCTCGGGCTTGGGCGGAGTTTCGTCTTCATCTTCGTAGGTTGAATAGTAATAAGGGGTATAAGCCTCGAACTCGGCGGCGCAGGTATCGACCGATTTGAACGTGGCCACGACTCCATGGCGCTTGCGCTGCTCGCGCACGTCGTTTTCGGTCGTGTTCCAAAGATGCGAAAGTTGTCGATCCGAAAAGCCGCCGCGTTTGGCTTCGCGCAGGAGTTCGGTTGATGCTTCCCGCAAGCCGGGGCAAGCCCGGAGCTTGTCTTCCAGCTCGACGATTTCGAGCAGGTTGTTCAAGAACCAGGGATCAATATGCGTGAGCTTATGGATTTCCTCGAGGCTCATGCCGTCTTTGATCGCATAGCGCAAATACCACACGCGGTCGGCGCCGGGAGTGGCGATCGTGGCGCGAATCTCCTCGCGGGCCGGCTGGGCCGGCGTGTTCCAGAGGTCCTTGTGGTCGCAGCCGAAGCCGAAACTGCCGACCTCGAGGCCGCGAAGCGCTTTTTGAAACGACTCCTTGAACGTGCGGCCGATCGCCATGGTCTCGCCCACGCTTTTCATTTGCGTGGTGAGCGTGGCGTCGGCTTCGGGAAATTTTTCGAAGGCGAACCGCGGGATCTTCGTCACGACATAATCGATCGTCGGCTCGAAGCAGGCCATCGTCTCGCGCGTAATGTCGTTGGGCAGTTCGTGCAGCCGATAGCCCACGGCCAGCTTCGCCGCGATCTTGGCGATGGGAAAACCGGTGGCTTTCGAGGCCAACGCGCTCGAGCGGCTCACGCGTGGATTCATCTCGATCACGATCATGCGGCCAGTCTTCGGATGCACCGCGAACTGAATGTTCGACCCGCCGGTCTCGACACCGATCTCGCGAATCACGGCCAGCGAGGCGTCGCGCATTCGCTGGTATTCCTTGTCCGAGAGCGTTTGGGCCGGGGCCACGGTGATCGAGTCGCCGGTATGCACGCCGCAGGGATCGAAATTTTCGATCGAGCAGATAATCACCACATTGTCGTCGGCGTCGCGCATCACCTCCATTTCGTATTCTTTCCACCCGAGAATCGATTCTTCGAGCAGCACCTCGGTGACCGGCGAAAGATCGAGCCCGCGGGCCACCAGCAGCTCGAAATCCTCGCGGTTGTAGGCAATGGCCGAGCCCGAGCCGCCCATCGTGAAGCTGGGACGAATCACGCAGGGCAGCCCGATCTCGCCGAGCACGCGCCGCGCGTCGCCGAGGGTGCGCACCGTCTCGCCGCGGCAGCATTCGAGGCCGATCTGCTCCATGGCCGACTTGAATTCCTCGCGATTCTCGGCCTTGGCGATCACGCGTGGATTGGCGCCGATCATCTCGACCCCATACGCGCTCGAGCACGCCATGTTCGGCCAGTTCCATGGCCAGGTTGAGCGCGGTTTGGCCGCCGAGCGTGGGCAAGAGAGCATCGGGCCGCTCGGCCTCGATCACTTTGGCCAGCAGGTCCCAGGTCAGGGGCTCGATATAGGTGCGGTCGGCCATGCCCGGATCGGTCATGATCGTGGCCGGGTTCGAATTGACTAGCACCACCTCGTAGCCTTCTTCGCGCAGGGCCTTGCAAGCTTGAGTGCCCGAATAATCGAACTCACAGGCCTGACCAATGACGATCGGGCCCGAGCCGATGAGCAGAATTTTATGAATATCGTCGCGTCGCGGCACGTTGTTCGTTTACCTTCGTAAGACTCTGGGGTTCGTCGGGGGCGGGCACTCTTCCCGCGGCCGAGCACTCTCATTGCGCCCAGCCGGCAGGTCCCCCGCGGGCGCGCGGCGACCCATGGCCGCGCCCGCGGCGGGCATTGTCAGACCGCCCGCCATAAAATCCCTCGAAATTAGCACGTAGGCGCCAATCGATCAAGCAGCCCGGTTGGGGCCAGCGGGCTCCGGGGCGGGCGGTTTCGTTCGCTTTCCGCGCCGCGGGGCGTTATAACCCCCCAGAAGCCGCCACGTCGTCGCGTCTGGAGCGGCAAAGTCCCCCAGCAGGAGCCGTCCCTCGATGTGGATTTTTACCCGCTACGGATTTTTTAGCGCCGTGTGTGCCCGCCAGGGCGATGGAGGTCGCCACCAGCCAGTCGATCCGGAGCGCGTCATGGTCCGTGCCCGGGCGCGCGGCCATTTGGAGGCGCTGCGGGAGCGATTCCCCGATCTGTTGGGCGCGAGCGAAGTCCTGGCGTCGGCGGGAACCGATTACGCCTTCCGGCTCTTCGCGACCAAAGCCGCGTGGCGCGAGACTCTGGCGCAGCTCGCCGACGACACCGACTACGACAATTTCAAATCCGCCGTCGGAGCCCTGCGCGGCCACGCCGGCGCTAGAACCGACGCGGCCTATGAACACTCGCTGCATGAAGTCTGGTCGGTGATGCGGCGATTGCAGGACAAAGGGACTCAATAGCCTGTCGAAATTTTTCAACAGGCTGCGCCGCCGAACCGTCAGCACCGGCCCGAAGCGCATGAGGAAGCCGCGGCGCCGACATGACCCCGGGCCGCCAGCGAAGGATTTTCTTTCGCTTGCGCTTCACGCTTGTGAGCTGTCAACGAATCCGGATTTCTTTCGCTCGCGCTTCAAGCTTGTGGTGTTCTCCCGCCGCTTGACGACTTTTGCGTTCCCGTCTCGCTATGTTGACGCGGCGAAGTCGGGCGTTGATAGTGGCTTGGTGGCTCGGCTGTTGCTCCGCGGCGTCGCCGTCGCGGTCCTCGAGTTTCGTGAGATTATCCATGCCCACCATGCAAATGTCGCTTTTGCCCGCGCACCGCCCGCGGTCGCCATCCCTGGCCACGGCCGCGAGAGCGGTCGCCTTGTTCATCGCGGCGATCTTCTTGCTGTTTGGTCCGCCGACCGCTTCGAGCCGGGCAGTTGCCGATGTCGCGAGTCATAAGTCGGACCAGCCCAACATCGTGTTGATTTTGGCCGACGACATCGGCTATGGCGATCTCGGCTGCAATGGCGCCAAGGCCGTGGAAACGCCGCATCTCGATCGGCTCGCGGCCCAGGGGCTCAAGTTTACCGATGCGCATGCGACCAGCGCCACCTGCACCCCCAGCCGCTTTGCCCTGCTCACGGGCCAATATCCTTGGCGGCGCAAGGGCACGGAGATATTGCCCGGCGACGCCAAATTGATTATCGCGCCGGGAGCCTCACGTTGCCCTCCATGCTCCGCCGGGCGGGCTATGCGACCGATTGCGTCGGCAAGTGGCACTTGGGGCTCGGCGCCGGAGACATCGATTGGAACGGCGAGATCAAGCCGGGCCCACTCGAGATCGGCTTCGACCAATGTTTCATTCTGCCGGCCACGGGCGACCGCGTGCCCTGTGTCTATGTGGAAAACCATCGCGTGGCCAATCTCGACGCCAAAGATCCGATCACGGTCAGCTACAACAAGCAACTTGCGGATGAACCGACCGGCCGCGAACATCCCGAGCAGTTGACGATGAAGCTTTCGCACGGACACGACGGCACGATCGTCAACGGCGTCAGCCGCATTGGGCACATGACCGGCGGCAAGGCAGCCCAGTGGAACGACCAAACGATGGCCGACACCTTGGCTCAACAAGCGATCGCGTTTATGGAGCAATCGGCAAAGCCGATGGCGGCGGGCGGCGGCATGGCGACGCGGCCATTTTTCCTCTACTTGGCCACGCACGACGTGCATGTGCCACGCCTGCCGCATTCCCGCTTCCTGGGCAAGAGCCGGTGCGGAGCGCGGGGCGATGTGATCGTGGAGTTCGACGACACCGTGGGCCAAGTGCTCGCGGCGATCGATCGACTGGGCATCGCCGACAACACGCTCGTGATCGTCACCAGCGACAATGGACCGGTGGTCGACGATGGCTATGCCGATGGCTCGGTCATGGAACTGAAAGACCACCAACCGGCTGGTCCCTGGCGCGGCGGAAAGTATTCGCCCTACGAAGGCGGCACGCGAGTTCCATTCATCGTGCGCTGGCCGGGCCATGTCAAGCCGGGCGAGTCGCCGGCGCTGGTGTGCCAGGTCGATTTACTCGCCTCGCTGGCGGCGCTGCTGGGGCAAACATTGCCGGCGGCGGAATCATCGGCTGGCGCGGCGCCCTCGGGCGAACGAAGCGCGAGCGATAGCCAGAGTATGTTGCCGGCCCTCTTGGGCGACGACCAGCGCGGCCGCGCGGAATTGGTCGAGCAAGCCACCGGCCCGGCCACGCTCTCGCTGCGCGAGGGTTCATGGAAGCTCGTGCCGCTCGCGGCGCGGGGCAAGCATCCGACGGTGGCGGCCGGCGCCAAGAGTGCGGAGCTTTTCGATCTGGCGACCGATCCGGCGGAGAAAAACAGCGTGGCCGACCGGCATCCCGACCGCGTGGCCAGCATGGAAGCGCGGTTGAAAGCCATTCGCGATACGCCCGGCTCGCGCGGCGCCACGAGCGAGGCGCGTTGAGCCGCTCGGGCAACCGCCCGCTCCGCGGACGGGTTCACGCAACCGCCGCCCGCGCGGCGCGTTTCAAATAGCGGCCGGTTCCGCCGAGGGCGGCCGGCTGGCGTCTTCCGGTTCGACCGGTTCGATTTCCGTGCCATTATGGCGGAACACACGGTTGCGGCCGGCGGCTTTGGCGCTGTAGAGCGCGGCGTCGCTGCGGGTCAGCAGGCTTTGCGGCGTGTCGCCGTCGAGCGCTTCGGCCACGCCGCCGCTCACCGTGAGGTTGAGTTGCGACTCGACCTTGGCTCGGAGCCGATCGGCGAATATCGCCGCTCCCTCGAGCGCCGTGTGCGGCATGATGACGACGAACTCCTCGCCGCCGTAGCGGGCCACGACATCGGTCTCGCGAACATTGTTGTCGATGTTCTTGGCCACGCTCTGCAAAGTGGCGTCGCCAAACAGGTGTCCGTGCGCGTCGTTGAGCCGCTTGAAGTGGTCGATGTCGAGAATCGCGATCGAGAATCGTTGGTTGTAGCGATTCAGAAGCGAAAACATGGTCTCCAAGGTTTCGTCGAGCGCGCGGCGATTGCTCACCTTCGTCAAAGGATCGGTGCGCACTTCGGTAAACGACATCAGGTGGTTCGACTGCTGGCGAATTTCGTCGTAGGCGTGGGCAATCTGCGCGGCCAGGCGGAGCGTGGGCTTGAGCATCTCCTCGGCTTCGCGGCAAAGCTCTTGCCAAGCGGCTTCTTGATTCTGCGAGCCGAGCTCGAACACCCGATCCTTGAAATGCTCGATGCTGCCCGAATGCTGGGCCAGATTCTTGCGAATGGCGTCGGCGATCGACTCGAGCTCCTTCGCCACGCTTTTGGCGCGCTTCAGTTCGCGCCGCGCTTGGTCGATTTCAACGGCGGGCCGAGCTCGACCTGCCCGACCAATCACATAGCCGAACAGGGCGATAATCGCCAAGGCCAGCGGCGTGGGAATCGAAAAATTAGTGATATCCATGCGATAGCCTACTACCGATGTCTAGCTGTTCTTAGAAACCAAAAATCTCTCGCGGAATCGCCGTTGGGAATCCGTCAGGCTCTCGCCCCGGTTCCTCGCATGCACAACAAGCTCAGGCACATGCCCACGAACAACACGATCAACCAATCTTGCCGGTCGAGCCGGTCGAACCAGTGGATCGTGGCTTTGTATATCAGCACATAAAAAGGCTTGTCCATCGCGGGGCGCTCGAAAAGCTCGGGTATCTCGCTCACAACTCTAGGTCCGAAATCCGGGGGGCGCCGAGAGCGTCGAATCACCTCGGCGGCGGAATTCGCGCCGAATTGACCGCGCGATCCCCGCATGGTCGGAAAAACCGGCGCTGTCGCGCCATGTTGCCGGCGCCGCGGACATCCGCTGGCTTTCCGGCACAAGTTCCGGCCGCCCTTCTCCAGGCGCGGAATCGTCACCGATCGGTCGCGATGATGCTCCGAGCGCGAGCCCACGAGGACCGCCGGGAGCATCGATTCGCGGCGAATTGCCCGAAAGGCCTCCGCAAAGCGTGGTTGCGAGCCCGCGAAATGTCCTGCTATACTTTTCCCAGTCGCCAAGCGAGCACGGGTCTCGCGGGTGATCGGCGTTTTTGGCCCCCTGGCGCGGCAGTCAGGTTTTTTCGACAGGAGATCGTTTCGTGGCAGCAGGCAAGTATTTGTTTACCAGTGAATCCGTCAGCATGGGCCATCCGGACAAACTCGCGGACCAGATTTCCGACGGCGTTTTGGACGCTCTGCTCGCCCAAGATCCCCTGAGCCGCGTGGCCTGCGAGACCATGGTCACGACCGGCATCGCGATCATCGCCGGCGAAATCACGACCCAGGCCGTGATCTCCTATGCCGACGTGGTGCGCAATGTGATTCGCGACGTCGGCTATGTCGACGATCACATGGGCATTTGCGCCGACACCTGCGCCGTGATGGTGGCCATCGACAAACAAAGCCCCGACATTGCCCAGGGCGTGAACGAAGACCAGTCGGCCGGCAAGGAAATCGGCGCCGGCGACCAGGGGCTGATGTTCGGCTATGCCTGCAACGACACCGAGGAGTTGATGCCGCTGCCGATCGCGCTGGCGCATCGCATCATCAACCGGGTGACGGACCTGCGTCGCGATTCGGGCATCGCTTGGTTGCGGCCCGACGCCAAGAGCCAAGTAACGATCGAATACGATGGCTTTCGCCCGGTGCGCGTCGACACCGTGGTGCTTTCGACCCAACACTCGCCCGACATCGAGCATCCCGAGATTCGTAAGTTCATCATCGACGAAGTGATCAAGCCGAGCTTGCCCGAACGGCTTGTGACGAGCGACATCAAGTACCACATCAACCCGACGGGCCGCTTCGTTGTGGGCGGGCCTCATGGCGACTGCGGTCTCACGGGCCGCAAGATCATCGTCGACACGTACGGCGGCTGGGGCCGACATGGCGGCGGCGCCTTCAGCGGCAAAGACGCCACCAAGGTCGATCGCAGCGCCGCTTACATGGCGCGGCACATCGCCAAGAATATCGTGGCCGCCGGCTTGGCCGATCGCTGCGAAGTGCAGTTGGCGTATGCCATTGGCGTGAGCGAGCCGGTGAGCGTGTTTGTCGACACCCAAGGCACCGGTCGGATCAAGGACGCCAAGATTTGCGAGTTGGTGCGAAAGCACTTCCCCCTCACGCCGAGCGGCATTATCCGCCACTTGGACCTGCGGCGACCGATCTTCCGCAAGACCGCCGCGGGCGGGCATTTCGGCCGGAGCGAGCCCGAGTTTACTTGGGAATCCACGGATCGGGCTCCGGAACTGGCCGAGTTGGCCGGCGTGGGCGCCGTGGCCGCCGCGCGCTAACGGCACATTCACACGGTTCGACGCTCGAAAAATTCGGCCATGGCCTCGACCGGCGAATCCCCGCGCACACATCACCGCTCCCAGGCGGCCGCGCCGGCTCCGTGCGTCACAATCACCATGACTGGTCGCAAAACGGCGGCCGTCGCGCTTGCGGCGATGCTACTCGCGGCGAGCGGCGTTGTCGGTTTGCGACGAGCCTTCGGCGCGTTCGATCAGCCGCCCCCGCTGGACTTCGTGTTAGCCGCGGCGGGCCTCGCGATTGCGGGCGGCGAGATCGCTTGGCGATTGGCCGATCGCGAAAACGTGGCGACTCGGCGCCGCGTGACGCTCGCCATGGCCGCGACCATGTGGCTGCTCGCTGCTGGACTCACGGCGCCCGCCGGCGCGACGCCCGGGCAGACCAATATTTCGTTGGCGATCTGGGGCTTCGTGGCGGCCATTGCAACATTCGTTGCTTGGAGCCGGCTTGAACGACTCGACGCATTGTCGCGTAATTCCCCGATACGCTTGGTCGCCTCGCCGGAGGCGCCCAGTGTTGGCCCGAGCTTCGCAATGCTCGCCGCCGCCGAGGCGCTCTTGGCCAACCGTGGGCCGATCGCCGCCGAACATCTCGCGAGCGAATCATCGCTAACCGATGACTCGTTCTTGGCCGATGATGCGCCGCTGGCCGATGATATCGTTCAGCAGTTGACGCGGCGTGAAGAACCCGACGGCGTGCATTGGGTTTCAGGTCGGGTACGGGTGCGATTCGATACCGGCCAACGCGTGGCCCATGCGCATGTCGCGTTCTGCCCACCCTTTCTCGCGACACCAAGCTGCGAGGTCGAAACGATTGCCGGGCCCGACGCCGACGTGAAGATCTCGCAGCTTCTGCCTCATGGAGCGCGCTTTGAAACACGGCTCGATGTCGCGGCGGCCGAGCCCTCGGAAGTGGTGATCGAGTTCGCCAGCGGCGGTCCCGCGCGGTGAGCACGCGTGCGCGGAGCCGCAATTGGCGGTTCGCCTCGCCGTGAACTTCCGAATTCTTAAGCTCAAGCCTCGCATGGGTCTTTGGCCCGCGACGAATTGCGGGCATAATTGGGGTCGCCCATTCAAGCAATATCGCCGACCCGGGGCATCGAACATTCTGGCGGACGCTCGTAAGCATGGGGAAGTCGTGGCCTTGAACAAAGACGTGCTCTTCGAAAAACTGGCGCCTCACGATCAAACGCATGTGCTTGCATGCTGGGACGATCTTTCCGCGGGCGAGCGCACGTTGCTCGCCGCGCAACTGTGCGAGGTCGATCTGCCGCTCCTTGCCGGGCTGCATCGCGGCGAGGTTCGCCCCACGGACTGGGCCGATCTGGCCCGCCGCGCCGTGGCGCCTCCCGCCTACCGCTTGGGCGACGAGGCCAATGCCATCTCGCCGCAAGAGGCTCGCCGCCGCGGAGCCGAGGCGCTCGCCGTCGGCGAGGTGGGCGCGGTGCTCGTGGCCGGTGGACAAGGCAGCCGCCTCGGGTTCGAGCATCCCAAGGGCATGTTCGCGATTGGCCCGATTTCGGGGGCCTCGCTCTTCCAGATTCTGCTCGAGAAAATCGCCGGCCATCGGGCAAGTTCGGGCGGCGCGATTCCGCTCTATGTAATGACCAGCCCGGCGACCGACGCCGAGACTCGGGTCTATCTTGCGGAGCATGGCAATTTCGGTCTCCCGGCCGACGCGGTGCGCGTTTTTTGCCAGGGCACGATGCCGGCGGTCGACGCCGCGACGGGCAAGCTACTCTTGGCCGAAAAGCATCGACTCGCGCTCAGTCCCGACGGTCACGGCGGCTGCCTCGCCGCGCTCGCGCGCAGCGAGGCGCTCGACGACATGGAGCAGCGGGGCGTGCGTTATCTGTTTTATTTTCAAGTCGACAACCCGCTAGCGCCGGTGTGCGATCCCGAACTGCTCGGCTATCACATTTTGTCGCACTCCCGCAAGGGCACGGAAATGTCTACATTGGTAGTGCGCAAGCAAACGCCACGCGACCGGGTGGGCAATGTGGCGTCGATCGATGGCCGGCTGCATGTGCTCGAGTACAGCGATTTCAATCCGCTCGACAACGCGCTGGTCGATCGGCGCGACGCCGCCGGTCAGCCGATATTTTGGGCGGGGAGCATCGCGGTGCATGGGTTCAATGTCGCGTTTCTGCGCCGCGAATCGCGTCAGGCGGCGTCGTTGCCGTTTCATGTGGCGCACAAGGCGGTGAGCTTCGTGAATTCGCGCGGCGAGGTCGAAGTTCCGCGACAGCCCAATGCCTGCAAATTCGAGCGTTTCATTTTCGACCTGATGCCGGCGGCCGAGGCGGCGATCGTCATCGAGGGCGACGAGGCCGAGGTATTCGCCCCGCTGAAAAATGCGCCTGGCGAATCTCGCGACACGCCGGAATTCGTGCGCGAGCGCCTCGCGGCCCAGGCCCGGCGCTGGCTCCGGATGGCGGGAAACGAGGTCGACGACAAGTCGCCGGTTGAAATCAGCCCGCTGCTCGCCCAGAACGACGACGAAGCCCGGCGCCGATTGCCGACCGGCCTCGCGATTCGCGAACCGCGTTATTTTCGCCAAGGCGGGTCGTGAGCGATTTTTTCGAAGACGACTATTGAAATAGAGTTTTGGAATAGCGCCCGCGCCATGGAAACTTCGAGTCCAGCGAAATGTTGCATGCAGTGGTAATGGCCGGTGGGTCCGGCACGCGTTTTTGGCCCGAAAGTCGTGACGCGCGGCCCAAGCAGTTACTCGCGCTCGTCGGCGAGCGCACGATGCTGCAAACCACGGTCGATCGCCTGACCGGGCTCATTCCGCGCGGCCGGGTGCTGATCGCCGCCAACAACCGGCTCATCGATGCGATCCGCTCGCAGTTGCCCGAACTGCCCCACGACGCGATCTTGGGCGAACCCTGCAAGCGCGACACGGGGGCGTGCATCGGCCTGGCCGCCTTCAAATTGCTTCGCCGCGATCCCGAGGCGGTGATGGCCGTGATGCCATCGGACCATGTGATCAGCCCCGACGCCGTGTTTCAAGAAGCCATCTCACGAGCGGCCGAGCTCGTGGCCCAGGCTCCCGGTCGGATCGTCACCTTCGGCATCAAACCGAGCTATCCGGCCGAGATCTTCGGCTACATTGAGCGGGGCGCGGCGATCGAAAATGCTCCGGCCGGGTCGCTACGACCATTTGTCGTCGTGCAATTTCGAGAAAAGCCGAAAGCCGAAACGGCTCGCGAATATCTGGCCAGCGGTCGCTTCTACTGGAATTCGGGCATCTTTGTCTGGCGAGCGCGCACCATTCTCGACGCGCTCTCCGAACATCAACCCGAGATGCACGCCCATTTGGCCAAGATCGACGCCGCCGAAGGCTCGCCCGATTACGCCGCCACGCTCGAGCGCGAGTTTTCCGCCATCCGGGGCGTGTCGATCGACTATGCGGTGATGGAGCATGCCCGCGATGTGGTGGTGCTCGAAGCGCCCTTTGGCTGGGACGATGTCGGAAGCTGGCAAGCCATGGGCCGCCTGCAAGGCGCCGACGAGCACGGTAACACCGTGGTCGGCAAACACCTCGGTGTCGATTCCAAGGGATGCATCGTGCGCGGCCCGAGCGAACATCTGATCGTCACGCTCGGCCTCCAAGACATAATCGTCGTTCACGCGGGCGACGCCACGCTGGTGGCGAACAAGCACGACGAAGAATCGATCCGTAAAGTCGTGAAACTGCTCGCCGAGCGCGGCTGGGGCGAACATCTGTAACCGCGGCGCTCGCCCCGCGATCACGACTCGGCGTCGCGCGGTTTCGACGGCCATCCCAAAGCGCGATGCAGCTTGAACTGCGCGTTGTTGTTTTCAGTCAGTGCCCGCAAATATTCACGCTGGGCCAGGGCCAGCGCTTGCACCGATTGCAGCGCTTCGATCGGCAAACCTTGCGCATGTTCGATGCGTTCGAGATTCAGTCGGTGCGACGAGCGCGCCGCGTCGAGCGCACCGCGCACCGCGCGAATCTGATCGCGACCGGCCGCGACCTCGGCTTGGGCTTCGACGATCTCTCGTGCCACGACATCCATCGCCAAGAGCCGTTGTATGTTTGCCTGCTCGGTCAGCGATTGCGTCTCTCGGCGAGCCGCGACTTCGCCGAATCCCAGATTCCGCACCTGCCAATACGCCACGGCGTCGGCGTCCATGCGATTGCCGACACTAGCGATCGTCGAGTTCATGCCGCCGCCAAACGCTCCGTAACTCGCGCCCAGCAAAATACTCGGCATGAACACCGCATAACGCTCCTGACGCATGCGGGCCACCGCGGCGGCGACCAAGGCTCGGTTCTCGGCGAGTTCCGGACGCGCCGCGAGTCCTTGCCCCACCAGCTCGCCCACTGCAGTGTCGGGCGAAGTTAGCTCGATCGGCGTCACATTCGGCTCGGCGGGATGCAGCAGCACCGTGGCGTCGAGTCGCAGCGGCTGCGCAAGCCGCGCCGAGGCAATCTGGAGCGCCGACCCGGGCCCGGCTGACGTCGTTTTCTCGAATGCCGAGTTCGGTCTTGGTGCGTTCGGCGTCGGACTGCAAGCCCTGTCCACGACGGGCATAACTCGCGGTTAGATCGGCCAACTGGCGAGCATTGTCGCGTGCCTCGAGAGCGATCGCCAGTTCGGCCGAGGCCCGCAGCAATTCGATATAGGCAAGCGACACGCGAAGCAGTTGATCGTTGGTCGCCGCGGCGGCGGCAAAGCGTCGGGCGTTGGCGGTTTGGCGGGCAGCCAAGGGTTTGAAAAGCGCCTCCGAGAGGCGGAAATTCGCATAAATGCCTGGAATCGTCGGCGACGCGGCGCCCGGGACCAGCGCGCCGAAGCCGCCATAGAAATTCCCGCGGGCCGTGGGGTTGACCGCGCCTTCAACCTGTTGAATCTCGCCCTGGTGATTGTTGTAGCCCGCCCCGAGATTGATCGATGGGAGCCACAGGACATTGGCCGCTTGCGATTGAGCCCACGCTTGACGAATTCGCTCGCGCGAAAAGCACCTGATAATCCTTGGCGTCGGCCAGTTGCAATGCGGTCGGCAAGTCGATCGGCAGCGCGTCGGGGCGATTGCTCGGCCCGGCGACTGGCGGCGATGTTTTGCCCGCTTGCGGAACGATCGTGACCGGCGTTGGCGTGGTTGCGGCGGGCGATGGCGTGGGCGCGGGAACCGTTTCCGCTGGGGTCACCGCGGCTCCGGCCTCGGTCGACTTGGGAGGCGGCATCATCGGGCGCGGCGCGAGCTGATGGCTCGGGGCGGCAACGAGGCTGGCGGCGCTCGCGTCGGGCGCGACGCCGGTCGGGGCCGGGCTCCCGATTGCCGCGGAAGTTGAATAAAAACCGGCCGGCGCAAAGCCCGGCATCGCCGCCGCGGCGGACTCAGCGGCAGGCATCGCGAGCGGAGGAGCGGGCGAGGCCGCTGGGCCAGCCGGGGCCTGCAGCGCCGGGGCGGCCTGCGAACGCGCCGCGAGCGCTTCGGTCGACGCCACGCCGGGCGCCGTTCGCTTGGCCTCGAGCGCGCAGCCGGCCGTGGCCAAAAGCGGCAAAAACATCATGATTCGCGGCAAAAAGCGATTTCGAGCCAACGTTTGTCGCGCCCCCGGAATCTGCTTGCGATGCCGCGGCTATTTAGGAAAACATTTCGACACCGAGTCGGCTTCCACCGCCACCGAACGCGCCGTTCGATTTTCATCGACTGCCATCGGCGCCGGAGTTTAACGAAAATAGCGATTGCGGCGACTGGGATGTTTGGGTGCATTCGTGCCGCGGCGCCCGCTGGCGACGCTATTCGCCGAAGACGCCCTGGTCGCCGGGTTGCGAACCCCGGCGCGGCAGTCGAGAATCGAAGGGAGCTTGCCCCGCGATCCGAGGCCGTCTTCGTGCAAGGCCCTTCCGAAAGTTTAGCCCCCTTCCCCCTGCTCTTGCCCCGAAGGGGGAGAGAGAACGGTGTTGCCGACCGGCGCCGTAATCGAGAACTCTTCGATGAACCCCATTGTATTCGCGCTTCGCCGGCCCTTTACCGTGCTGGTCATGGTCTTGGGCATATCGCTCGGCGCGATGCTAGCCGTCGGTAGTTCGGTCTGCCAGCAGTGGGGATTGCCTTATCCGACGGCCCTGCCGCGCGGCATGGATGTCGACGTGTTTCCCAGCCTCAACCTGCCGGTCATTTATGTCTGCCAGCCCTACGGTGGCATGGACCCCGCCCAGATGGAAGGCTTTCTCACGAACTATTACGAATACCACTTCCTCTACATCAGCGGCATTCATCATGTTGAATCGCGCAATGTGCAGGGAACCGCCTTGATGAAACTCTATTTTCATCCGGGCACGAACATGGCCCAGGCCATGGCCGAAACGATCAACTACGTCAATCGTTCGCAGGCGTTCATGCCGCCGGGCACGGTCTCGCCGTTCGTCATGCGGTTCGATACCGGCAGCGTGCCTGTCGGCTATCTGGTGCTCTCGAGCGAAACTCGCACCATTGCCGAGATTCAAGACCTGGCGTTGTTTCGCGTGCGGCCGATGTTCGCCAGCCTGCCGGGAGTCTCGGCGCCGCCGCCCTTCGGCGGAAAGCGCGCGTTCGATCGTGATCACGGTCGACCCCGAGCGATTGCAGGCCTACCACATGTCGCCCGAGGAGATTGTCGGCGCCCTGGCCTTGGGCAACACGATCAGTCCGTCGGGGAATTTGCTGGTGGACGACTCGTATCCGATCGTGTCGGTCAATTCGGTGATCAAGGACCCGCGGCAGTTCGCATCGATTCCGATTCGCGGCGGCGCGGCGCCGGTTTACATTCGCGATATCGGCTATGTGACCGATTCGGCCGATGCCCCGGCCGGCTATGCGCTGGTCAATGGCCGCAGGGCGATTTATATCTTGGCGACCAAGCGTTCCGACGCCTCGACGATGCGCGTCATTGAAAACATCAAGAAGGCGTTGCCCGAAATGCAGGCGGTGCTTCCGCCGGGAATTCATGTCAGCTTCGAGTTCGATCAATCGCCCTATGTGACCCAAGCCGTGTCGAGCGTCGCGCGCGAGGGCGCGCTCGGCGCACTATTGGTCGGTCTGATGATGCTCGTGTTTTTGCGCGACGGGCGAAGCGCGCTGATCGTGGTGCTGACGATTCCCTTGGCGCTGTGCTTCGCCGTGGCGGGCTTATGGCTCGCCGGGCAAACGATCAATATCATGACCCTTGGCGGTCTGACCCTGGCGATCGGCATTCTTGTCGACGAAGCGACGGTCGAGTTGGAAAACATTCATGCGCGCATGCGTCAAACGCCCTCGGTGGCGCTCGCGGTGCGGCTCGGCAACGCCCAAACCGCGCGGCCGCGTTTCTTGGCCATGGTCTGCATTCTCGCGGTGTTTATTCCGGCGTTTTTCATGCGAGGCGCCGCGCAAGGGCTCTTTGCCCCGCTGGCGCTCGCGGTCGGATTGGCGATGATCGGCTCCTATTTGCTTTCGAGCACGTTCGTGCCGGTGATGTGCGTGTGGCTGCTTCGCGCACCGAGGCGCATCGCGACGACCAACGCTCGTTGTTCTCGAGGCTTCGCCGCCGCTATGAAGACGGCTTATCGCGACTCGTCGGCGCGAGGTGGCGCTCGCTGGCGATCTATTTGCTCACGGTGGCGATCGTGATCGGCTGGTGTGGTCCGCGATTGGGGCGAGAACTGTTTCCGGTGGTCGACGCCGGCCAGTTCCGAATGCGGATGCGAGCGCCCGATGGCGCCCATATCGCTCGCTCCGAGCGTTACTCGCTCGCGCTGCTCGAACTGGTGCGCGATGAAGTCGGACCGGAAAACATCTCGCTTTCGCTCGGCTACGTCGGCATGATCCATTCGAATTTTCCGATCAATGCCGTTTATCAATGGTCGCGCGGACCCGAGGAAGCTATTTTTTATATCGCGCTGCGTCCCGGGAGCGGCATTCGGATCGAGCCGCTGCAAGAACGCTTGCGGCAGCGCGTCGCGGCCAAGATTCCCGAGCTGCGCGTGTCGTTCGAGCCCTCGGACATCGTGAACGAAGTGATGAGTTTCGGCTCGCCGACGCCCATCGAAGTGGCCGTGAGCGGCACGAGCTTGGCCGATGCGCGGCACTGCGCCGAAAAAATCCGCCGCGAGCTGACGACGATTTCGGCGCTGCGCGATATCGAATTCGGCCAATCGCTCGATTATCCGACGATCGAAGTCCAGATCGACCGCGAAAAAGCCGGTCTCGCGGGAGTGACGCCCAGCGATGTGGCGCGGGCGATCGTGCCGGCCACTTCGTCGAGCCGCTTCGTCGCCCCGAATTATTGGGCCGATCCGAAATCCGGCATCGCCTATCAAGTGCAGGTCGAGATTCCACGCCCGCTGATTCGCTCTGCCGACGACCGCGCCCGCCCGATCGCAACCGCCGAGGAGTTGGGCCGCTTGCCGGTCCGTCGTTCCGCCGAGAAGCAAGTGCTGGTGCGCGATGTCGCGACGATCGAATCCGCGACCATGCCCGGTCAATACGATCGCTATAATATGCGGCGCCAAGTGACGCTCACGGCCAACATCGCCGGCGCCGATCTGGGCAGCGTGGCGCGAGCGGTCGAGGCGGCGATTGTGCGCGCAGCGCGCCGCCCCAGGGAACGAAAACCGAAATCCGCGGCCAGATCGTGCCGCTCAATGAAATGCTGAGCGGTTTATCCGTCGGCCTGATTCTCGCGGTCGTGGTCGTGTTTCTCGTGCTCACCGCCAGCTTTCAATCGCCGCGGCTCGCGCTGGCCGCGATCTCGACCGCGCCGGCCGTGATCGCGGGCGTGGTCGCGATGCTTTATGTCACGCGTTCGACCATCAATATCCAATCCTTCATCGGCGCCATCATGGCGATCGGTGTTTCGATGGCCAATGCAATTTTGCTCATCAGCTTTGCCGAGGATTTGCGCCGCGAAGGTCGCTCGAGTCGCGAGGCGGCCATCGCCGGGGCGAGCGGACGCCTGCGGGCCGTGCTCATGACAAGCTGCGCCATGATCGCCGGCATGGCTCCCATGGCGCTCGGAATCGGGGCCTCGGGCGAACAAAACGCGCCGCTGGGCCAAGCGGTTGTCGGCGGACTGCTAGCCGCCACGCTCGCCACGCTCTTCTTCTTGCCCTCGGTATTTACTTGGCTGCAAAATCGCGCGGCGTGTGATTCCGCGTCGCTTGATCCGGCGGATGCCCACAGTGCCCGCTACGTGCCCACGGCTGCCGGCCTCTTGGCCGAGATCGGAGAATGTTCATGAGGCTTCGCGCTCGCGGCTCGCTCGCGCTCGGCTCGCCGGCTTTGTGGGTTAGTGCGTGCTTTGCGCCGCTGCTCGTGGCGAGCGGTTGCAACCGCGCCGCGCCGGCCGCGCCCATTGGGTCTGGGAGCATTGGGACGCCGGCGGATGGGCCGGGCGTCCCGCGGGCTCGCGTCGTGGTGGGCAAGCCCGTGCGAAAGACGCTCGTCGTCTCGACCACGCAGCCCGCCCAGATCGAAGCCTTCGACACCACGCCGCTCGTGTCCCGGATTTCCGGCTATATCGGCGCCGTGTTGGTCGACATCGGCGACACGGTCACCAAGGGGCAGACGCTTGTCGAGCTCTCGGTTCCGGAAATGCACGATGATCTCGACCAGAAAAAAGCTCTGGTCGAGCAAGCCGAAGCGGAATTGGCCGAGGCCGCGGTGGATGTCGAAGCCGCCGCCGCCGCGGTCGACACTGCCGAGGCACGCATCGCGCGGGCCGAGGCGGGCGTGATTCACGCTCGCGGCGACTTCGAGCGATCGCGAAGCGAGCATGCCCGATATTCGGGCTTGGCCGCGGATCGCTCGGTGACGCAAAAGCTCGTCGACGAGAGCAAAAGCCAGTTTGCCGGGGCCGAAGGCGCCTACCACGAGGCGCTGGCCAATGTGCAGTCGACGAAAGCCCTGGCGCACGAAGCCCAGGTCGCGGTTCGCAAGGCGACTTCGAGCAAGGCGGCCTTCGCGGCGAGACTCGATGTCGCGCGGGCGAACCTGGCCCAATCGGCGACGCTCTTGGAATACACCAAGATCACGGCGCCCTACGACGGCGTGGTGACGGCCCGCGGCGTGGCGCCGGGCGACTATGTAACCCCGCCGGCGAGCGCCACCCTGTCGGCCCGGCCGCTCTTGGTCGTGGCGAGCGCGAGCGTGGCGCGAGTGTTCGTCGAAACGCCCGAGATCGAGGCTGCCCTGGTCGACCGGGGCGATAAGGCGACCGTGCGCGTTCCCGCGCTCGGGCAGCGCGTGTTCGAAGCGAGCGTCACACGGAGCAGTTGGTCGCTCGACCCGGTGAATCGATCGTTGCGAGTCGAAGTGGATATTGTGAACGCCGATCTCGCCCTGCGACCGGGAATGTATGCGACCGCGACCATCGTGCTCGACCAACGTCTCGATGCGCTCACCCTGCCGGCCGCGGCGATCGTGCGCGAGGGGGCCGAATCGATGTGCTGCGTGGTCGAGTCGGGCCGTATTGCGCGGAGGCGCGTCGAAATCGGTCCGCGCGGCGGCGGCGATGTCGAAATCCTCAAGGGCCTTGAGCCCGACGACTCCGTGGTGCTCGCCCGGGCGGAATCGCTTGCCGACGGACAAAATGTGGAAGCAGTCGTTGCGGAAAAGAAATGAGGCGCGCTGCGCCGAAAGGCTTCGCTCGATGGACGACGATTCGACGCTCCTGACCACCGATTTCGACCAACCGCCCCGCGGCTCGCGGCTGCTCGGTTCACTGCGAACCGATCTGCCCCTGCCCACGCTCGGCGGAGCGCAGTTTTGGTCCGACGAACTGTTTTTTCATGGGTGGCATATTCAGCGCCATGCTCGGCTCGGCCACTGCCGGCTGCTCGATGCGGGGGGCATTCGCCGCGCCCGCGGCTCCTGGGAATATTGCCGCGAGCGACTCGCGGAGTTCGTGGCGAAGTCCCATGCGCCGCCCATGTCGGGCAAGGCGGTGATCGTCATGCATGGCCTGCTTCGCTCGGCCCGCGGCATGCGAGGCTTGGCCCGGTATTTGGCGCGTGAAGGCGGCTACACGACGTTTAACGTCAACTATCCGAGCACCCGGCTGCCGATCGCGGCACATGCGGCGTCGCTCGCGAGTATACTGCGGCATCTCGAGGGGATCGAGGAGATTCATTTCGTGTGCCACAGCTTGGGCAATCTCGTGGTGCGGCACTATCTGGCCGACTGCCTAGCGGCGAAGGCGGCGACAGGGCAAGCCAATGGCCCCGCGATGGCGACGCCCGCGTTTGGCGACGCGGCGCCCCCCGCCGCCGGTTCGCTGGCCGGGCCCGACCCGCGGCTGCGGCGCATGGTGATGCTGGGGCCGCCCAATCGCGGCGCGAGCATCGCCGAGTGGCTGTCGCGGGTCGATCCTTTCAAACTGCTCGGCGCCGCGCATGAAATTCGCGATTGGTCGACCCTCGAATCGCGACTCGTGGCGCCGGAGATCGAATTCGGCGTGATCGCCGGCGGTCGCGGTCAAACGCGGGGTTACAATCCGCTGCTGACGGGCGACAATGATTTGATTGTCACCGTGGAAAGCACGCGGCTCGCCGGCGCGACCGATTTCCGCCGCTTGCCGGTGCTGCACACTCTAATGATGGATGATCCTCGCGTGCGGGCGATGACGCTTCGCTTCCTGCGAAATGGATATTTCACCGCCGCCGAAGAGCGGCAGGCAATTGTTTCATGACGAACGAACCGGTCAAGGGTGGCGCGCAAGCCCACGAGCCTCGCCCCGCCACGCACGCCGCCGCAAGCGATCGATTGCCGCGCGGGCGGCTGGCGGGCGTCGACTTCGGGTCGGTGCGCATCGGAGTGGCGATTGCCGACAGCGAGACGCGCATCGCCACGCCACTGGTGAACTACAACCGCCGCACGCCGCCGCTCGACGCCAAGTTTTTCGTCGACCTAGCCAGGCAAGAGGCCGTTGTGCGATTCGTGGTCGGGCTGCCGATCCATCTCGATGGGCGCGAAAGTCAAAAATCGCGCGAGGCCCGCGAGTTTGGCCAATGGCTCACGACGACGACCGGCGTGGAGGTCGTGTATTTCGACGAGCGATTCACCAGCGCCGAAGCGCTCGAATATCTCTCGGCGGCGAAGCTCACTAAAAAGAAACGCCGCGAACGGCTCGACAAACTGGCCGCGCAAATCCTGCTCTCCGGCTATTTGGAAGCAGGCGCCTTCGACCCCGCCACGACCACCGCCCCGCGCGGGCTCGACGATTAACGTGTAAAGACAAACGCATGTGCCCCGGAACGACACGGAACCGCGGACACACGGAACCATGTTGGGTTAACTCGATTCCTGCCCCTTCCGTGCTTTCCGTGTCCTTCCGTGGCGACTCCGCCGCATTTGCATTTATCGATCATCTAGTTCGTGGTTATTGATGATGACCAAGCTCGTCTTCGGCTGTGGATATCTCGGCGAGCGCGTTGCGCGGCTTTGGGCCGCCGCGGGCGCGGAAGTGTGCGTCGTCACGCGGTCCGATGAGCGGGCCGCCGAATTTGCTCGCCGGCGCTGGAACGCCCTCGTGGGTGATATTCTCGCTCCCGAGAGTTTGCCAAGGCTGCCCCTGGCCGACACCGTGCTGTTTGCCGTGGGTTACGACCGCCGAAATGCGCCCGCCGGACCTTCGATCGAAGAAGTCTATGTGCGCGGGCTGCGGGCAACGCTCGAGGCGTTGCCCGCGGGCGTCGAGCGGTTTATCTACATCAGTTCGACCGGGGTTTATGGCCAAACCGATGGCGGCGTGGTCGATGAAGATTCGCCTTGCAACCCGGAGCGGCACGGCGGTCGGGCGTGCCTCGCGGCCGAGCGATTGCTAGCCGAATCGCCGGTGGGCGATCGCGCGATTGTGCTGCGCCTCGCGGGGCTTTATGGGCCGGGCCGAATTCCGCGGCAGCGCGAGTTGCTCTCGGGCGAACCTTTCGCGGCGCCGGTCGAAGGGTCGCTGAATTTGATTCATGTCGACGACGCCGCGCGGACCGTGCTCGCCGCCGAACGAGCCCAACCGCCGCGCACGTATATCGTGTCCGATGGCCACCCAGTGAATCGGCGGGAATATTATGAAGAAGTTGCCCGGCGGATCGGCGCTCCTTCGCCGCAATTCGTCGCCGCGCGTGCCGATTCGCCCGCCGCCGAGCGAGCCACCGCCAACAAGCGGCTTTCCAATGCGCGACTGCTCGCCGAACTCGACGTTAAACTAGAATACCCGAACTATCGCCTAGGGCTCGCCGCAGCGCTCGCCGCCGAGCAAGCCGGAGAGAGCGCAATCAAAATCCGATCAATTGATCGGGCAATCGAATGAATAGCGTCAGCGCCGGCGGTTCCAAGCGGCGCTATCGTATTTCTCGATTGCGAGTGTTTGCACCCGCGCCCGTTGGGAGTCGGAGAGCGTGGCGGCGATGCATTCGAGTCCGAGCGACGCTTCGAGCTGCGCGACCCACGCCGTTCGGATTTCCGCCGCCGCGAGCCGCACTCCCGAACATTCGGCGATTCCCGGCAGTTCGGGCGCCGCTGGCGACCGGGCCAAGAGCAAGCTGCCATGTTGGGCAATGGCGCCGCGACTGCGCCGCTGGGCGCTGCCGCAGATTTTCGCGGCGCCTTGGTCGCGCCGCCCCCCGGGCAGCAGCACATCACCATCGGCTCGGCGCAGAAAGCACAGAAACGGTTCCGCGGCGCCAAGCGGCTTGGGTTCGCGACACAGTTCGGCGTCGATCCGCCAGCGGGCCAGCGCTCGGGTAAGCGAATCGTGCAAGAGACCATAGAGCGATCGCGGCTCGAGGCGAGAGGGCTCCCGGCCGGGATCGCGAGGAGATAGGTCAGTTCGTCGTCATGCACGATCGCGCCGCCGCCACTGGTCCTTCGCACCAGCGGGCATGCTCGACTGGCAAAATGCGAGCGGCGCTCGTCGAACGGCTGGAAATAGCCGAGCGAGAGCGTGGGTTCCTGCCACTCGTAGAAGCGCAGCCAGCACTCGCCCGCTTCGGCCGCCTCGAGCAGAGTTTCATCGACCGCCATATTCCACGCGCCGCTCGCCGGTCCATCGACAAGCAGCCTCGCCGAATGTCGATCGCTCGCGGCTCGCGGCATGATGGTTTCTTCCGATAGCGCCACGACACTCAATCCGGCCGCCAGGCCATGCGCGGCTGACGCGCGGCGCGAACTTCGTCGGGCCGGCGGATCGCGGTCGAGTGCGGCGCCGAGCGCACCAACTCCGGCGGCTCGGCGGAGATCGCCAGCAACGTTTCGGCGAAGGCGTCGAGAGTGGATTTGCTTTCGGTTTCGGTCGGTTCGATCATCATCGCTTCCTTGACGATCGGCGGAAAATAAACGGTCGGCGCGTGAAAGCCGTAGTCGAGCAGCCGCTTGGCGATATCCATCGCCGACACGCCGCGCTCGGCCTTGAGCGCCGCTGCGCTGGCCACGAATTCGTGCATGCAGCGATCGCCTTGCGGAACGGCGAACACTTTCTTCACCAGACTCAGCAGATAATTCGCGTTCAGCACGGCGTTTTCCGAAACGCGCTTCAGCCCGTCGGGACCGTGGCTGCGGAGATAGCAATAGGCCCGCACCAAGACGCCCACATTGCCGAAGAAACTCCGCACCCGGCCGATCGATTGCGGGCAGTTGTATTCGAGCGCGAATTTGCCGTCGCGCTTTTCGATCCATGGCGCGGGCAGAAACGGCGCCAAGTGGCTCGCCACCGCGATGGGTCCGGCGCCAGGACCGCCGCCGCCATGGGGGCCGCTGAACGTTTTGTGCGGGTTGAAGTGCATCATGTCGGCGCCGAAATCGCCGGGCCGGGCGATGCCGAGAATCGCGTTCATATTCGCGCCGTCGAGATACACGAGCCCGCCCACTTCATGCACCGCCTCGGCAATCTCGGCGATGTGCCGATCGAACATGCCGAGCGTGTTGGGATTCGTAATCATGAGCACCGCCACATCGCGATTGAGCTTGGCGGCTAGGTCGCGCATATCGACATAGCCGCTCGCGGTGCTCTTGATCGTGGCGGTGGCGAAGCCGGCCATGGCGGCGCTGGCCGGATTCGTGCCATGCGCGCTGTCGGGCGAGAGCACGGTCACGCGCCGCTCGCCACGCTGCTGGAAATAAGCCGCCGCCACGAGCAGCGCCGCGAATTCGCCATGCGCCCGGCGGCAGGCTGGAGCGAAACGGCGGGCAGGCCCGCGATTTCGGCCAACATGCGCTCGAGGTCATAGAGCATTTCGAGCAGGCCCTGGATCGTTTCGTCGGGCTGATAGGGATGCAGATTCACCAGACCCGGCAACGAGGCTAGCCGCTCGTTGCGCTTGGGGTTGTATTTCATCGTGCAGGAGCCGAGCGGGTAGAAGTGCGTGTCGACCGACATGTTGAGCGTCGACAGATTCGTGAAATGCCGCACCACGTCGGGCTCGGTCAACTCCGGAAGCGGCGGCGGCTCGGCGGCGAGCAGGCTCGGCGGTATCAATTCGCTCTCGGGCCGCGTGGGCACATCGGCCACTGGGAACACGACGCCGCGGCGACCCGGATGAGAAAGCTCGAACAACAACTGCGTGGCTTGCTTGTTTCGCATGAATCAATTACTCGGGGAAAGTTCGGGCATGGTCGGAACGCGGAGGTTATCGATCGCCCGGCAATGCGCCTTGCGAACCATGGTCCGCGGCGAGTCGGATCAGCAGCTTGTCGTCGGGCGAGCGGCGCAGCTCGACGCCCAGCGAACTACTCAGCCAGCCGGTGGAATCCGCCGCCGGGTTTTGATAGCCGCTGGGAGTCAAGATATGCAGCCGCGGCTCTCGGGTATCGCGATCGATGATCCAGACCTCCGGCACGCCGATAGCCGCGTAAAAGGGCAGCTTCTCCAGCGATTCATCGCCGGGAGAGCGAATCTCGACCACCGCGCTCGGGCCGCCCTCGAAGAACTCGTTGCGGTCGATGGCGAATCGGTCGGGCAGCAGGAGCACGAGATCGGGAATGCGGTAATTGTTCGGCCAGCCGCCAACCGAGGCGACGTTGATTTGATGATAAACTCTTCCGCCGCTTGGCGGCGACCAATGCATGCGCAGCCAAGTTTCGAGCGCCCACTCCAAATCTTGATGCGCGCGGTTCGGCGTCGGGCCCATATGCAGCACTCCATCCCAGGATTCGTCATACCGATCGGCGCCGGTCGCTTTGCGCCAATCGGAGAGAATCACGGGGACTTCGACCAACACCGCTTTCATGATTCCTACCCGCGCCTTTTCGGCGCCTGAAGAAACAAAGGGAACTCACTTCGTTGGATGCGTCGTGGCGAAGCGTCTCGCCGCTCCCCTGCGCAAAATCGAGCACGCGAGTCATGCCGCCTCCAGCGACCTGTAGACCTTCCCTTTTTCGGTCAGCCATTCGAGATCCCCGCGGTCGGCATGCTCCTTGATGTCTCGCAGAAGCTGGACAGTCTCGGCCTCGAGGCAGGGCTCGTTGGAATCGTCGTCGGGGATCACCATTTCGATCTCGACCGCTATGACGTATTTTTCGCTTTGAATAAGACGCGTCCGTCGAATGCGTTTTCCGGAAATGCGCATCATCACTCTCCGTCAAGGTAGTGAATGGTCACCAGCTTCGCGACGCCAGAGCGTTTCAAGTCACGAACTATTACCCCCCAAAGCAGCCGCCAGCCCATCGATTTCCGCCTGCGTGCGTTTTTCGGTGACCGCCACGAGCAGACAATCCTTGAGTTCGGGATACCAGCGCTCGAGCGACACGCCGGCCAAGTAGCCACGCTCAAGCGATTTTGCCAATCGTTCCGCCAACGCGCCGGCTGGCGCCCGCACCACGAATTCCTTGAACGTCGGCCCATTGAACGCCGGCGTGAAGCCGGCCCGGGTCGTAATTTGCTCGAGCGCATAGCGGCTTTTTTGCAGGCAGAGCGAAGCCAGTTCACGCAGTCCGCGCGGTCCAAGCGACGCGAGATAGATCGTTGCCCTGAGGGCAAACAGGCCCTGGTTCGTGCAGATATTGCTCGTCGCCTTCTCGCGGCGAATATGTTGCTCGCGGGTTTGCAAGGTGAGCACCCAGCAACGGACGCCACGGCTATCGACCGTCTGGCCGGCGATGCGGCCTGGCATGCGGCGCACGAATTGCTCGCGGCAGGCCATGATGCCCAAATAGGGCCCGCCGAAGCTCATCGGGCTACCGAGCGATTGTCCTTCGGCCACGACGATGTCGGCGCCATAGTCACCCGGCCGGCAAGATGCCCAAGCTGAGCGGATCGACCGACACGATCAGCAAGGCGCCCACTTCATGGGCCGCGGCTGCCAGCGCTTCCATGTCTTCGAGCGAGCCGAAAAAATTCGGCTGCTGCACCACCACGCAAGCCGTGTCGCGATTGAGCGCTTGCTTCAGTTCCGCCGGCGCGACGGTTCCGCGAGGAGTGGCGAGGGTGACGATATCGCCGCCCATGTGGGTGAAATACGTGGCCACCGTCTGGCGATACTCGGGATGCACGCTCGCGGCCGTGACCACGCGCGAACGACCGGTGGCGCTGGTGGCCATGAGCACCGCTTCGGCAACCGCGCTGCCGCCGTCGTAGAGGCTGGCGTTGGACACGTCCATGCCGGTGAGCTGCGTAATCAGAGTTTGGTATTCGAAAAACGCCTGCAGATTGCCCTGGCTGGCCTCGGGCTGGTAAGGCGTGTAGGAGGTATAGAATTCTCCGCGCGAGGCGATGGCGTCGACCACCGCCGGAATAAAATGGTCGTAGCTACCGCCGCCCAAGAAGCATGTCTTTTCGCCCGGCGGCGCATTACGCGACGCCAACCCCGCCATATGGGCCGAAAGCTCCATTTCGCCGAGCGCCGGCGGAATCTCCAGCGGGCGCTGCAGCTGCAGGGTGCTCGGAATCACCGCGAACAATTCTTCCAGCGAGCCGATGCCGATCGATCGCAGCATCGCTTGCTGATCGTCGGGCGTGTTGGCGATATAGGGCATGGAGTTCTCGAAAAAAGGATTTCAGGCCGCAGCGAGGCGCTTCTCGGACTCGATATGCAATTGCCACCATGGGCACATGGTTCTTCAATGGCCTTCCTCGGCGCACTGCTTCTCGTAGTCGGCGTGGGTCATCAGCGCCGCCTGGCCGGAGTCGTCAGTCACTTTGAGCTTGATCATCCAGCCGGCTTCGTAGGGGTCGGTGTTTAGCGTTTCGAGGTGGCCTTTGAGGGCGCTATTCACCTCGACCACTTCGCCAGCCACGGGCGAATACAGATCGCTCACGGCCTTGACCGATTCGATTTCGCCAAACGATTCACCGGCCGCAAGCTTCCGACCAATGGGCGGCAGCTCGATGTACACCAGATCAGTCAGCGCTTCGACGGCGAACTTCGAGATGCCGATCGTGGCGATTCGCCCGCCGGACACATCCTCGCCCAGGGCCAGCCATTCGTGAGTTTTCGCGTAGAGCAGGTTTTCGAGTTTCACGGAGTCAACCTTTCCTTGATTTGAAAAACACCGGAAGCGCGTCAGCAACAGACTAAAAACAACTTCTCCTCGAACCCCTCTCCCTTTGGGAGAGGGTCGGGCGAGCGGTAAACGAATCAGGATGTCATTTTTGGTCCGTTCCTCAGCAGGTCTTGCGGCGGTAGAAAGGCAGCTTGACCACTTTGGCCGGAGTCCGGCTGCCGCGAATGTCGATCAGCATTTCCGTTCCAACCGCCGCGAAGCCCGGCTCGACAAAACCCATGGCGATCGGCCGCCGCAAGCTTGGCGCCATCGTGCCGCTGGTCACTTGCCCCACGACGCGCCCTTCGGCCAGCACACTCGCGCCCTCGCGGGCCGGTCGCGGGCCCGAGACATCCCAGCCCACACGGCGCGGCAGGGTGGCATCGGCGGCCAGTCGCTCGAGCGCCTCGCGGCCGATGAATCGATGGTCTTCGAGCTCGACGGCGAATTTCAGTCCGGCCTGGATCGGATTGATCGATTCCGAGAGCTCGTGGCCATAGAGCGGCATCGCGGCTTCGAGCCGCAGCGTATCGCGGCAGCCGAGCCCCGCCGGCCTGGCGCCGAGATGCCGGCCCCATTCGAGTAGATTTTGCCAGACTTCGGTCGCCGCGCTTGCCCGGGTGACGAGCTCCCAACCGTCTTCGCCCGTGTAGCCGGTGCGGCTCACGAGCGTCGGAGCGCCTAGCACCGGCATGGTGGCGCCGCTGTAGTATTTCAGTTCGGCCGGGTCGCTGGTCGTCATCGGTCGCAAGAGCTCGATGGCCCGGGGACCTTGCACCGCGATCATGGCGGTTTCCACGGTCATATCGCGCACATCGGCCTCATCGCCGTTTTGGCGATGGCTTTCGATCCAGCTCCAGATTTTGGCCCGATTGCTGGCATTGACCACGAGCTGGAACCAGTCGCCTCCTGAAGTGCTCGACGCCGCGGGGCTTGTCTGTTCGCCCAGCGGCGAGGCGTGCGAAGCGTTTGCCGGCCGAGCGGCGAGGCGGTAGACGAGCACATCGTCGAGAATACCGCCGGCTTCGTTGGTCATGAGCGCGTAGCAAATGCGGCCCAGCGGCAGACGGCGGACCGAACGCGTCACGAGCCGATCGAGCAGCCGCTCGGCGCCGGGGCCGTGAAAATGAAACCGGGCCATGTGCGACACATCGAACAGGCCGGCCACGGTGCGCGTGGCTTCGTGCTCCGCCACGATCGAGCCGTATTGCACTGGCATCGACCAGCCCGCGAAATCGACCATCCGGCCGCCGTTTTCGACATGCCACGCGTGGAGCGGTGTTTTGGCGAGCGCTTGGGTCATCGAGTGCATCCGGGCTGGGGAGAATCCTGATTTATGGCCGCTGGACTTTTCAGTCGCGACACTTCTTGGGCCGCGTGGGTCGGCGGCGGCTTTCGATCGCTTCCTTGACGCAACGAACCGGCCACTCGCGCAGCGCGCCAACGGCGCGGCGGCGACCGGTAGTTCGATGACCCTCGCCCCTAACGGCCCGTGGGTCCGTTTCGGTGTTCGAAGATCGCGGGATGCCAAGGAAAGCGACGGAGAGTCACGTTAGCGAAGACTCGCCGCGGCCGAAGACCATTGTAGCCGACAACGGCCGCGGCGCCAGCGGGCTAGCAGCCTGTCGAAATATCCAACAGGCTGCGCCGCCGCACGGATGCGGTGTCAAAAGAACGACGTCAGTCGTTATTTTGCGAGCCGCGACGAGCTTTGCTCGGCGCCTTGGCGAGGTTTACAAATGCCACGAAGGCATTTGTAAACAGGCTGCTTGAGATGCGCGAAGCGAATTCGCCCCGCGGCATTCACGTCGGCCAGCCCGAATCACCGGCGGTGATTCAGAAAAACACGCAAGAGCGGGAGAAGGGGATCGAACCCTCGACAGTTGCCTTGGGAAGGCAATACTCTACCACTGAGTTACTCCCGCACGCGTGGACGGCGTCGTGTCGACGATTCCCGTCGCGCGTGCATCGGAAACACGCCGCCCCACGACCCAAAGAATAGCAAACCAAGCCGAACCTCCCAAGACCCGGCGCCAAAAACTCCGCGCTCGCACGCGCGGCCGCCGGATTTTTCGCGAATTTGGAGCGAAGAGGCAACAACCGCCCGAATGTCAGGATGTTGGCGCCGAGAAACGTTTAGCGCGCCAAACGAAGCCGGTTCCCGTCGACTCGGCGTATTCAATCGCGAAGGCGCCTTTACAAAAACGGCGTGAACAGCCTCGCGATGCCATCGCGTAGGCGGACGAACAGGTTGCGGCCGTCGACTTCGGCCAGCGTCACCAGGCGCGAAGCGTCGCGCTTTTGCTTCGCGAACTCAGCCATCCGCGGCGGCAGTTCCTCGCCGTAGCATTCGATATCGAACTCGAAATTGAGCCGCAAACTGCGCGGGTCCCAATTGCCCGAGCCGAAGAGCATCCAGGCGTCGTCGATCACCATGAGTTTCGTGTGGTCGAAGGGCGGCGGCGACATCCAGATGCGGCAGCCGCGCTGCAAAAGCTGCCAGAACAGCGTCATCGACGCCCAGCGCACCGTGGTCAGATTGTTCTTCTCCGGCAAAATGATATCGACCGTCACCCCGCGGACTGCCGCCACATTGAGCGCCGTAATCAGCGAATGGTCGGGAAGGAAATAGGGCGTGACCACGAGGATCGAGCCGCGGGCCATGGCGATCGCCCCTTGCAGCGTGAGGCGCCGCTTATCGACATCTTCATCGGGACCGGCCGAGATGCCCCGGGCCAGCGAAGTTCCCGCCGGCCGCAATTCCGGAAACCAACTCGGACCTTCGAGGGTCTCGCCCGAGCAAAAGGCCCAATCGTTCAAGAACACTTCTTGCATTTGCGAGACGATCGGCCCTTCGAGTCGAAAATGCAGGTCCTGAATCGGGGCCGCGGGCTTGAGAGCCAGGCAATGACCCTCGCGAATGTTGAGCCCCCCGGCAAAGCCCAAGCGGCCATCGACGATCAGCAGCTTGCGATGGGTGCGCAGGTTCGAATAGCGACGTGGCAGCAGGCTCGGCAGAAAGCTGCGATATGGTATCTTGGCCGCGCGAAGCGCCGAGCGAACGCTGGGAAAATGATAGCGCGCCCCGATATCGTCGACGATCACCCGCACCTGAACTCCGCGATTCACCGCCCGCGCAAGCGCGTCGACGAATTGCTTGCCGATGCGATCATCGTCGAAAATATAGGTGCAGAGCGAGAGCGTTTGCGTGGCGGAATCGATCGCCGCGAGCATCGCCGGGTAGGCGGCGTCGCCATTGACGAGCGGTTCGATGTGATTGCCGTGCAGCAGGTCGCGATCCGTGAGTTGCTCGACTAGGTGTTCGAGCGGCGCCAAGCGCCGCGCATTGGCCGGCAGGTCGTCGGGATTCGTGGCTGGCCGCGGATTGAAGGCTTTTTCCGCCGGCGACGCCGGGCGCGGCCGACCCCGGCGCACCCGATGCCGCACCGCTTTGCGTTGAACGCGATTGATGCCCAGCAGCAGATACAGAACCACTCCGATCAGCGGGCTAAGCCAAATGAGCCCGACCCAGGCCACGGCTGCCCGCGGGTCGCGTTTGTACATGATGGCGTGCGCGGCGCCGATCAATTGCACGATCAACACAAAGAGCAAGAAGAGCCAATGGGGCCAATTCGCATGGAGCGAATGAACGAACGCCGACCAAGTCATGGATGGATGCCGCCGGATTCGAGAGAAGATTGCCGCGAGACGTTGCGAGATCGCGCCCAAGCGACCGAGCCGGTCGACGCGCTTTCGCGGCGCGGGATCGCGCGGCGCCGAGCGTCGTTGGGCCTTGCGACGAGAGCCGCCTTGGACGCATTGGAACGATTCGCCCCGACGCGGTAAAGCGCCGCGCGATGGAAATTCCGCGTGTCCGGCGAAAACACGCCGACGAAATCATGCCCGCTGAATCATGCGGGGTGAAATCCCGCGGGGTGAAATCACGCGAGATCGCGATCCTCGAACATCGTGAGCGCCAGCAGCATGGCGATCGTGCTATAGACGGCCGCATAGAGCGCGGCCCAGCCCAAATAGGCGAGCGGCGGACTCGCGCCGGCCGCAATCGCCGCCTGCATATTGAAATGGTCGAGCACCGGGAGGATCATGGCCAGAAACGAGCCGATAAAATGCACGATCTCGTTTTTATCGATCGACGACTGCACCAAGAGCGGGCCGAGGTTGCCGAGCGCATAGATCAAGGCGCACATCAACAGATTGGGCAGCATCGGCAGCCGCGTTGAAATCGCCACGCTGATCGCCGCCAGCACGACCGTTTCCATGAACGCCAGCGCCAAGCCAGGCGCCACGCCGATCATTTCCGCGTAACAGTCTTGCCAATTCGGCTCGGTCTTGGCTACTTCGCGGGCATCGTACACCACTTTGTACGACACGCAGCACATGAAGGCCACGCCCAGCAAGATAAACAGCAGGGCCGGCGCCTTGAGCACTCCCAAGAACTTGCCCACGATAAACTGGCCACGCGTCACCGGTTTCGAGAGCAGCGTGAGCGCGGTGCGGCCTTCGATTTCGTCGGAGATCGAGACGCTGGCCGACCAGATCGCCACCAAAATCGCGGAGACCATGATCACGGTCAGCCCGCCCATCTTCATCAGCTTCACGTCCTCGCCAAACGTGTTGTAGGGAATGATGGTGAAGGCCGCGAGGATCGTGGCCCCGACCGAAAGCGCGATCCAAAACAGCGGCTGCGAGATCACTTCCTTGGCGGTCGTGACCGCAATGGCCGACACCCGCGGCGCCACGACCCGCAGCAGAAAGTAGAGCCCGAATAGCAGCGAGAGCGCCGCCACGATCTCGGGAATGATCCGCACCTGCGGATAATCGATATCGGTATCGATCGTGATTCGCACATGCGCCGGCTCGGCGTCGACGTTTTCGAATTTCCAATCTTTCACATCGTGCGAAAGCGGCTTTTCGCTGGCCACGAGCCGGCGATATTCGACCGGATGATTCGCCGACACGCGAAAGAGCCCGAGCGTGAGAATGCCCTTGGTCAGATAGGTGTTCACCGTGATCGGCCGATCGCTTTCGATGCGATACGCTTGCAGCTCGGAATTGCGAAAATCGAGCAGCCAGACATATTCCGGCGTCGCCGGCGGCACTTCCAAATCCACCTGATGCTCGCCCACCGCCGGCAGCCGACCCACGGCCGCGAGCAATGTTCGGGCCGGAACCTTGGCCAGTCCGGCGAGAGAGAAGATCGCCATGATCGCCAACAGATACATGATCGGCAGCAGCATCCCCTCGCGCACACCCTCTTCCATCTCCAGTGCGGCCGAGGGTCGCGCCAGCCGGAGCACGCCATAAATGAGTCCTAGCCCGACTAGAAAAATCGCCGCGCCCACGCTGAGCAGCCACAAGGGCGTCATCCAAGTGCTCGCCAAACCGAGAACAATCACAAACAGCTCCTCAACGGACGAATGCCGAAGACCCGGGCCAAATGAAGCGATCCCATGCTCGCCAAACGAGTTGTACGCGGCGGCGCGGAAAGAGGTTCAAACAGCCCGGTAGTTTATTTGTAAAAAGCCTTGCCGTCGAGCGGCCCAGCGAGAAGTCCGCTCACGGGCCGCCGAAGTCTTGAAATCGAACGCCGAAGTCGGCGAATTCACCGCTGGCCTCGAGCCGGGTTTGCTCGACCGAGTGGATATGCCGGTCCAATTCGTCGGCGATCGCGGCGAGAAAAGCGTCGAGTTCCGCCGCCGACCCTTCGGCCACGAGCCAAACACGGCCATCGGGCAGGTTTTGCACGAAGCCGGTAACGACAAATCCCGCCGTCAGCCGCCTCGCCGTGTAGCGAAAGCCGACACCTTGTACCCGGCCCGAATAAAAGACCTCGCAGCGCTGCATGACGACGACATTTTCCCGCGCGCGGCTCGCGCGAATAGGCGTTTGGATAGCCGCCTGTTCAGGTCTCGGCCGCGCCTCGAATGGGTCATGAATGGCCGAACCATTGCAGTATATGCCGCGCGAGCGAGCGTTGGTAGCAGCGCGAGAAAGTCGCCAGGATTTCCGAAAAATTCCGGGAGTTTCGCTTGCACTCGGACGCCCGCGAGCGGTATCGTGTGGGTGGCGAGCACATTTCGGTCTCATCTTTGGTCTCGCTCGCCGCGGCGCATGACGCCTCCTCGGAACGGGCTCGTGCGTCCGTCGGACCTATCTCACGCATTGAGGAGAGGCGTCATGAAATCGTTGCATGGTTGGGTAGCTCGCTGTTTTGAACCAAGCGAACTTGAAACGAGCGGTCGACGCAGCGCCACGTCTCGCGCGCCTTTGTCTCGTGGGCTTCGTGGGCTGTTGCGGCGCGATGCTGGGGCCCCAGGGGCTCGCCGCCCAAGAAAGAAACGCGGCCGAGCCCAGCGCTCCGCCCGTGCGCGGCGGCGTGGAGTTGTTTGCCGGCATGAAGTCTGGCGAGCTCGACGTGAAGTTCATTCCCAAGAACGATCGCCAGGGCCGACTGCTAGTTAAGAATGTGGCCAAGCGCCCATTGTCGGTGCAATTGCCCGCGGCGATGGCGGCGCGGCCGGTGCTCGCGCAATTCAACATGGGCGCTGGCGTCGGGATGACGGGCTCCATGGGCGGCCAAAACAACGCCAACGCTCCCCAAGCAATGGGCATCGGCGGACCGCAATCGAATCAAAATCGCCCGCGCGGACTCATCGGTAACCGAGGCTTCTTGAATATCGAGCCCGAGCAACTCATCGAGATGAAGCTCGACACCGTGTGCCTCGAACATGGCAAGCGCGAGCCGAAGCCACGCAATACGTACGAGCTCTGCCCGGTCGAGGAGGTGACGAGCGCCCCAGGCGTGAGCGAACTGCTGGCCCGACTCGGCGCCGGCGCCATCGATCAGCGAGCGTGTCAAGCGGCGGCGTGGCATTTGGCCTCCGGCATGAGTTGGAGCGACTTGGCCGCCAAGCGCATCGAACGCCTTAATGCCGAGAGCGAGCCCTATTTCATGTCCGGGGAATTGGAAGCGGCCGCCGACGCGGTCGAGCAGGTCCAAAAATCTCGCGACAACGCGGCGTCGCTCGCCGGCAGTCCAAGCGCCGGGCCACGCTAGCACCGAGCAAAACGCGAATCCGCTCGATCGGGGCGATTGTGGAAACTTTCGACCATCGACTAAGGTATCCATTAAGACCCACACATCGACAGCGCGGTGGCGATCGGGGCCACCGCGCTATTCTTTTCCGCACCCCTATCGAAAATCGAGGCGATCAAATGCGAATCAGGCGGATTAACCGGCTTGCGATGGAGGCAAGCATCAGCGCGGCGTTGTTCTTGGCGGCGATTCTCGCGATGGGCGCGCCAGGGGTCCAGGCGGCCCCGCTCGATGAAAAGCAAGTTGCCGCCGACGCCACGTGGCTCGGCCATGTCGACTTCGACGCGGTGCGCTCCAGTACCATCGTCAGGCACATGTACGAGCGAGCCAAGGAAAAGCATCCTGGCATGGAAGACAAAATGAAGATGGCCACGCAAATGCTCGGCATGGACCCGCGGCATGACCTTCACGGCGCCACCTTCTATGGCAAGCAAGTGGGCAAGGAAACCGGCGTGATGATCCTCGACGCCAAGCTCGACCAGCAGCGCCTCCTCGACTGGGGCTCTAAAGCGCCGGGCCACGAATCGGCCAAGCATGGCGACCGCGAGCTCCACTCTTGGCCGCGTCCCGACCGGTCGCATGCCACGGTGGTCGCCGCCACATTCGACGACAATCACTTGGTCGTGGCCAGCAGCTTCGACGAACTGCGCGCCGCCCTCGATGTGCTCGATGGCAAAGCGAGATCGCTTGCCGATAGCTCCAAGGGCGAAGGGTCCAAAGGCGAGGGTTCCAAACTCTCGGGCATCGTCCCGCCGGGAACCACGATGCTGTTTCGCGTGATCGGCGTGTCGAAGGCTGAGTTGCCATGCAAGGACTCGGTCGCCCGGCAGACCGAATCGTTTCGCATGGTGACGGGCGAAAACGAAGGAAAATCGTTCTTCCGCGTGCGTGTGACGATGACCACCGACGAGGCGGCGGCTCAAATGGTGCAAGTCGCCGAAGGCGCCAAGGCAATGGCCTCGCTCAAATGCGCCGACGACGCTAGCTGCAAGAAGCTGGTCGAGCCGGTGCGCATCGAGCGCGAGGGCAAGAGCCTGATCGTGCTCTGGAAAGCGCCGGCCGACGATGTGTGGGCATTTATCAAAGACCATGAACAATGCCTGGAGCAGTTGGCCGCCATGCACCGCCGCCATCATGAACATGAACACGCCAAACAAGGCGCCAAGCCGGGCGAGAAGCACGCCGGCGCCAAGGAAAAGTCGGCGGGCGGCTCGGGCGAAAAAGCAAAACCGGCTCGCGAAGAAGATTTCTGAGCCGCGGCGGGGCTCTTCAAAAACCGCGGGGGGCGGCGTCGGGCGAAGTTCGCGCGGCGCCGCCCTTTGCGCGTTGCATAGGCTTCCGCCCCGCGAACTTATGATTTAGAATCGGGCTTCATTTCCCCGAAGGCGGGCGCCGTCGATGGTCGTTCGGCTGGCACGTCTCGCGCGGATTGGCCCGTCTCGCGAATTGGCCCGAATCCATGGACGCTAAAATTCATATCATCGGCATCGGCGACGATGGGCTCGACGGCCTCACCACGGCGGCGCGCTGGGCTGATCGCCGATGCCGATCTCTTGGCCGGCGCCGAAAGCATGCTCTCCAAGACCGCCGCGCCGCCCGCGAAAAGGCTCGTCATCGGCGGCTCGCTCGACGAAGTCGTCGAACGCTTGGCCAAGACCGGCGAGCGCCGAGTGGTAGTGCTCGCCTCGGGCGACCCGCTGTTCTATGGCGTGGCCCGGTACTTGTGCGACAAGCTTGGCAAGGATCGATTTATCGTCGTGCCGCATGTGAGCAGCATGCAACTCGCGTTTGCCCGCGTGAAAGAAAGTTGGGAAGAAGCGTTTCTCACGAATCTGGCCAATCACAAGATCGAGACGGTGCTCGAAAAGATTCGCATCGCGGCCAAGGTGGGCCTCTTCACGAGCGAAGCCTGCCCGCCGGCGACCGTGGCGGCTTCGCTGCTCGAGCGGCGCATCGATTATTTCTCGGCCTATGTGTGCGAGAATCTCGGCTCGCCCGACGAACGCGTCACGCAAGGCGAGCTCGCGGAAATCGCCGGAGCCGAGTTTTCGCCGCTCAATGTAATGATCCTGGTGCGCAAGCCGAATGTGCCCGACCGCCCGAGCGAGGCGATCGGCCGGCGGCTGTTCGGTAATCCCGACGAAGCTTTTCTGCAAACCAAGCCCAAGCGCGGCCTGCTTACTCCGGCCGAGGTGCGGGCCATGGCCCTGGCGGAAATGGACCTGGGGCCCAGCAGCGTGGTCTGGGATGTGGGCGCCGGGAGCGGTTCGGTGTCGATCGAGGCGGCGCAAATCGCCTCGGGCGGCGCGGTGTATGCCATCGAGATGGACGCCGAAGACCATTCGCTCATCATGGCCAACGCGGAACGGTTCGGGGTTACGAATCTCGTGCCGATCTTGGGCCACGCGCCGGCAGCCTGGAGCGACCTGCCCGACCCCGATGCGATCTTCGTCGGCGGCAGCGGCCGCGAGGTGAGCGGCGTGGTGGAGGCGGCTTTCGATCGCTTGCGGCCGGGCGGGCGACTCGTCACGAGCGTGGGCAGCATCGACAATGTGGCCGCGGTGCATCAAGCGCTGCACCGGCTGTCGTCGGACGTGAAACTATGGATGGTCAATCTCTCGCGCGGCACCTATCAACTGGAACGCGTGCGTCTGGAAGCGATGAACCCCACGTTTTTGCTGGCGGTGATCAAGCCCGACGGCGCGACGACAAACTAGCTGACCGGAGATTCGGACCGCGGCGACGCGTGCCAGCGCGTCGTTTTCCATGATGGCGCTTTTGTATTTTTTCGTGTCCGTCCCTGGCTACGCTCCAAAAAAACATCTCGCGACCCCATAAAATATGACCGCATCGGCTCCCCAGCAGCTCGACGTGATTGCCGTGGGCGCGCATCCCGACGATGTCGAGATCGGCTGCGGTGGCACATTGGCTCGACTCGCGAGGCAAGGTTATCGCGTCGGCATCATCGACCTGACCGATGGCGAGCCAACGCCCCACTCGCCCGGCCCCGAGACTCGGCTCGCCGAAGCCGAGGCGGCGGCGCGAGCGCTGGGAGTGGCGGCGCGGGTGCAACTTGATTTGCCCAACCGGCGGCTGTTCGACACCTTCGAGGCTCGCGTGGCGCTGGGCAAGGAGTTTCGCCGCTATCGGCCGCGGCTGGTGCTGGGCTTTGGCGAAAAAACGCCGCTGGCCTCGCCCGATCATTGGCAAGCGATGCAAATCACCGACGCCGCCGTGTTCTATTCACGTTTGACGAAATGGGACGAACACTTCGATGGTCTGCCCGTTCACACCGTGCCGATGCAGCTTTATTACTCGTTGGCGTTCGGCACGATCTCGCCGCCGGTCTACCCCGGCCACTTCGTGAACGATATCAGCGACACCTTGGAAACGAAGCTCGACGCGGTGCGGTGTTATAAGACGCAGTTTCCGCCGGCGAAGGAGTATGTGTTCGACCGAGTGCGGGCCGTGGCATTGCAACAGGGCCTCGCGGCCGGCTACGCCGCTGGAGAACTCTTCGCCAGCCCCCGCACCCTGGGCACGCGCGATCTCATGGACTTCATGTTCGGGACGAGTTAGCGGACCGTCGAAATATTCATCAGGCCGCGCCGCGCTCGGCCATTCCGCGCTCGGCCACGCCAAATACGATCGATTTCCAATTGCTTGGAAACGTCTCCCGCATGGCCGCGCGAGACACAATATCGCGGTTTCAATTTCATGGGCGAAGATTGCGATCGCTGATTTGTTCGTTCAACGTCCAGAAATCATAAATGACGCCGATGCCAACGAGGCCCAAGGTGAGCAAGTAGATGATCCCGCTCACGACCTTGCCGAGATACAGGCGATGCAGGCCGAGATAGCCGAAGAACGTCAGTAAGATCCAGGCGATCGAATAATCGTAAGGGCCGGCGACAAAGCGTCGATCGGCCTTGCGGTCCATGCCAGGAATCAGAAACAGATCGACGATCCAGCCGACGAGAAACAGCCCGCCGGTGAAGAGCCAGATGGTGCCGGTGATCGGTTTACCGTAGTAAAAGCGATGGGAGCCGGTGAATCCGAAGATCCAGAGCACATAGCCCATGACTAGGGAGTGGGTTTCCGGGCGTTCCGCGACAAAGGACATCGACAGCCTCGCGAGGGTTCGAAGATCAGTCTTTTAGACGCCGCCGCCGCTCATTTCTTGAAGATCGGATCTTGCGGATTGCCCTTCGAGAGCAAATACGCCAAGAGATCGAGCACTTCATTTTGATTGAGCGACTTGAGCAGGTCTTTCGGCATGAGCGACACCGGCGAAAGCTGCTGGTGCTCGATCTCTTTCTTCGGAATCACGACCGTCTTGCTCGCGTCTTCCGGATCGGCGAGCAGCGTAATCGATTCCGGCGACACGGCGATCACGCGGCCGGTGTAGGTCTTGCCATCGTCGGTCTGCACAACCGTGGTGCGGTACTGGTCGGAAACCACCTTGCTCGGATCGACGATCGACTCGGCCATATCCTTCACGCTAAACCGCCCGGCGGCTTGAGTGAGGTCGGGCCCGGTGTCGCCACCGTCGTTGTTGAAGCGATGGCAAACCACGCAGCGAGCCGCGGCGAACATCTTCTGGCCATGCTTGAAATTCCGGCCCTTCATCCCGTCGCCCACCGCGGCCACGAGATCGGCCACGGTGTAATCCTTGCCCGGCCCGACCGGCTTGGGCAACTCCGGCGCCTTGTAGGGCTTGCGGAGGCCGGCCGATTGAATCAACAGGCGGTCGATGTCCGAGGCGTTGGCGAAAGCGTCGTCCTCGATATGGGTCAGGAACTTTTGATAGCTGTTGCCGCCGCTCCAACCACGCGCTTTCTCGAACCACGCGAAATAGGCCCGGCGCTCTTCGGCAGTCCAACCGGTTTTCAGGTTTCGCAGGGCGAACACATAGGCAATCTGCTGGGCGTCGGGCTGGTTGGCCCGCACCGCGGCCACGGTGTTGCCATAGCCCGGGTTGCGGCTCAGCACATCGCCCAGTTCAGGTCCGGCCGAGGCCACGCGTTCCCGCTTGAGCAGCGGAACGATTTTGCGGGCGGCGCCCGGCGATTCGAGACCCACCATGAGGATCGCGATCTCGCGATTCACGAATTCCGAGTTGCTTGGAAACAGCGCGGTCGAACTTTTCACCCAGCGATTTGCGCGAGGCTTCCGGCGGCAAGCCGAGCCGCAAGAAGGTCAGTTGATAGGCCCGCAACAGGTCGAGCTGCCCCGATTCCGAAAGCGGCGAGAAGCCGACCTTGTCGAGCGCCGCCAGCAGCCTCGGGGCGAGCGGCGCATCGGCCTGCCGCGCGAGGCCCACCACGCCGGTGATGATCGCTTCGGGCTCGCTAGCCGCGAGCACGCGATCTTGCCATGCGGCGACCGGCAATCGCTCGAGCGCCGACTCGGGCCGCATAACGGATCGTCCGATCGGCATGACCCAAGAGCGGAGCGAGAAACGCCGTGGCCTTGGCCGCGTCGGCGCCAGGACGATGATAGGCCTCGATCTCGTGGCGCAGCTTGCGCAGCTTGCCATCGCGAGGGTCATGCATGTCGACCGTCGTCGTCGGCTCGCTGCCGACATAGGTCACGCGATAAAGTTCCGATTGTCCGCCGCGCCCGCCGATCGTGAAGTACATGGCTCCGTCGCGGCCCACGGTCACATCGGTCAGCGGCAGCGGAGTGCGCGAGACGAATTCCTCTTTCTCGGCCCGATAGCTCGCGCCCGAGGGCGTGAGGTGAATGGCGTACATGGTGCCGAAAGTCCAATCGCAGATGAACAGCGCCTTTTGATATTTGGCGGGAAACTTCGCGCCGTAGCCGAATTCGACGCCCACCGGCGAGCCGGGCCCGATATCGACGATCGCTCCGGCAGACTGTCCACATAATAGGCGGGCCACTTTCCGGTGCCGCTCCGCCAGCCGAACTCGGCTCCGCTCGCGAGCATGCACCACGCGCGTCGGCCGATACCAGGGCATCCCGTAGTCCCATTCCATGTCGGCGTCGTAGACGAACAACTCGCCATCGGCGTTGAACGCCATGTCGAATTCATTGCGGAAACCACTGGCGATGATATCCCAAGTCTTGCCATCGGGATCGGTCTTGGCGATCCAGCCGCCGGGCGCGAGAATGCCCGCGGCGTGGCCGTTGCCGTCCCATTGGCGCGGCAGGAGGAGGTCTTCATCCCAATTGGGCATCAGCCGACTGGCCGAGTCGGGCGGGAGCGTGGCATGCAATTGCTCCGGACGCACGCCGCCCATCGTCTGCACCGGCGAGTTCAATTCGCGGTCGAAGGGCGGCCGGGTGTGATTGCCGGCCATGGCCACGATACGCTTGCCGTCGGGCGAAAGTCGCAGCGAATGCGGACCGTGTTCCCCGCCGCCGCGAAATTCCTTGAGCTTCACCACTTCGTCGAACTGGTCGTCGCCATTCGTGTCGCGCAGCCGATAGAGCCCGCTGCCCGGGCCGCCGTTGGCCGTGACATAGAGGCTATCGAAGGCCCAGAGCATGCCCTGGGCGCCCGACATTTTCACATCGAGCCGCTCGACCTGCGTGGGCTCCTGGCTGCCGACCGGCGAAGGCGTCACTCGGCAAAGCCCCTTGTTGTCCTGATCGCTGACGATGAGCCGGCCCTTGTTGTCGGTCGTGATGCAGACCCAGGAACCAAGTTCGCTCTTGGGCACGGTGAAGAGCAATTCGACCTGAAAACCGGGCGGCAAATTGAACAAGTTGCGGGCTACCTTGCTGCCGCCGCTCACATTGTCGAACACCGGCCCCCAGGGCGCGGCGCCATATTTTGCCACGATTTTCGCCGGCGAACCGGCGCCGCCTTCCCGATGCTCGGTCATTTGCCACGAGCCATCGGTCACGATCTTCTCGGTCTTGCCATCGGCCAAGGTGAGAACGAGCTCGAGCACAAAGGCCGCCGGGCCACCGTGATTCGTGATCTCGGCCGTGAGCACATTTTCGCCCGGCTTGAGGAACTTCGAAACATCGGTCGCCAGCGGCTCGTTCCATTCGTCGGACGAACCCGCGGGCTGGCCGTTGACGAACACGCGCACGCTATTGTCGCAGGATGCTTCCAAATGCGCGGCTTTGATTCCGGCCGGCGCCGTGAACGTCTTTCGGGCAAAGTATTGCTTTTCGGTGTCGGCGCCCCAGATCCAGGAGGGCGTCGGGCCGGCATTGCGATCGGGTTTCGCTTGCGGCGCCGCGGCCGTGGCCGGGGGGGCGCCTGCCGCCGGCGCGACCTGTGGGGCTTGCGTAAAAATCTTTTGGGCCGCGTCTTCGCCGCTCGCGAGACATGGTAAGGCAAACGCCAATCCAACCAGGAAAGCCACGCGGCGCCCGGCGAAGTGGCGGTCGATGGCGAATCGGGGCGTCCCTTCGAGCGAGCGACAAATCGAGATTCATTGCGTAGACACGGCGACACGAACAGATTCATCGCATCAAACTCCCGGGGAAGAAAAAACGCATGGTGTGGGCAGGCGGCGAGGCCCGATTCGCTCGAGTCGGACCGCCGAGCGGCCCGACGCAAGAACATTGCGAGGTCGCCTCATCCTAATTGCTCCCGCGGGCAAATTTAATAGGCGCGGCCGCAAAACCGGCAAAAATCGCAAAACCGCCGAGGCGCCGCCGAGGTTGGGAAACGTCGGGCACTGACGCCGGCCGAGCGGCGGGGCCCAAAATGCGTGACGACTTTGAACGGCGGGAAGCTTCGTGGTACAAAGCATGCTGGCCTGAAATCCATGTTTCCCGCCGAGGATTTCGACCAACGTCGACTCGTTGTCCTATCCCTTCGCCCGATGCTCGCGCGCCATTAGAAAGGCGACTCCGCTTATGTCCGCTGCCGACGACGCCCCGCCGCTGGAAGTCGATGTTCAAACGGTCGCGAAAAAGCTGGCCGACGGCGAAAAGTTCCTGCTGCTCGACTGCCGCGAGCCCGACGAATACAACTTGGTGCATATCGACGCCGCGGAGCTATTCCCCATGAGCCAGCTTGCCGGCCGCGTCGGCGAGCTCGCCGAGCATCGCGCGGAGCCGATCATCGTGCATTGCCACCACGGCGGCCGCAGCCTGCGAGTGGTCAAGTGGCTGCGCGAGCAGGGATTTTCACGAGCCCAAAGCATGGCCGGCGGAATCGACGCTTGGTCGCTTGAAATCGATCCGACCAAGCCGCGCTATTGACGCCGCCGCTCGCCGCGAATCGCGCGCGCCGCGAGTCCAAGGATCGGCAGCCGACTTTTTCGTGCCAAGCACTCCGGTTTGAGATACGATTGAGAAAGACACTTCCGGTCCACCGCCCCCCACACGCCGCGAGTCGTCGATTATGCGATTTACAGACATCGTGCATATCATTGTCGCATTCTTCGCATGCTTCACCGGAAGTCTCGCGACCACGGCCGCGGCGGCCGATCCCTTTGCAGCCGTGCGCGAAAAAATGGTCGACGACGAAATCGTCTCGGCCGGCGTCAAGAATCCGCGCGTGATCGCTTCGATGCGCGCCACGCCGCGGCATGAGTTCGTCGCCGCCGGCGAACGGGCGCGGGCGTACTACGACATGGCGCTGCCGATCGGCAATAGTCAAACGATCTCGCCGCCCTATGTCGTGGCCTACATGACCGAGCAACTTGATCCCCAGCCGACCGACAATGTGCTCGAAATCGGCACCGGCTCGGGTTTTCAGGCCGCGGTGCTCAGCCCGCTGGTGAAAGATGTATACACGATCGAGATCGTGAAGCCGCTTGGCGAGCGCGCGGCCCGCACCCTCAAGCGACTTAAGTACACGAATGTGCATCCGAAGATCGGCGATGGCTTCGCCGGCTGGCCGGAGCACGCGCCCTTCGAAAAGATCATTGTCACCTGCTCGCCGGAAAAAGTTCCGACAGCGCTCGTCGAGCAGTTGGCCGAGGGCGGCAGGTTGATCGTGCCCGTGGGCGAGCGTTATCAGCAGACGCTCTATCTGTTCCGCAAGGTCGATGGCAAGCTCACGCCCACGGCCCTATTGCCGACGCTCTTCGTGCCCATGACCGGCACGGCCGAAGCCGGTCGCGAAAAAAAACCCGACCCGGCGCATCCGCGCATCGCGAACGGTGGATTCGAGGAACTGGCGCAAGCGCCGCCGGCTAAATCGCCCGAAAGGGCAGTTGAAAAAGCCGCGGAAAAAGCCGCGGACACTCCGCCAGCGGGCACGGCTCCGACCAAGCCGGCGGGTGAGGAGCCGTCGCCGATCGTGGGGCCGGCCCAACGCGCCCCGGTTCCATCCGGTCCCGCGCCAGCGGCGCCCAACCCCGCGGTTCCCGCCGCCGCCCCCGCCGCGCCGCGGCCCTTGGGTTGGCATTATCAGCGGCAGCTCGAAGTGGTCGAGTCGGTCAACGCTCCCCAGGGCAAGCACTATGCGCGATTCGTGAACATCGAACCTGGCCGCGCCAGTCGCGGATTGCAAGGCATGGCGGTCGATGGGCGCGAGGTGGCTGATCTCGACTTCTCGCTCTGGGTGCGAGTCGATCGCGCACAGCCGGGCCGGGGCGAGGAAGAAGTTCCGCTCCTGGGCATCGTGTTTTACGACGAAAATCGCTCGATCTTGGGCGGCGATTTCATCGGCCCTTGGCTCGGCTCTTTCGCTTGGCGCCACGAGCAAGCGCGCGTGCGCGTTCCGCCGCAAGCGCGCGAGGCCGTGATCCGCATCGGCATGCACGGAGGCGTGGGCGAACTGGACCTCGACGATATCGAGGTCCAGGCCGTTCCCCGCCGCTAAATCCCTAATTCCCCATCCATGGCGCGCTCGATGCGCCGCGCCAGAGCGCGAGGCTCCGGGAGCGAACTGTCAGGCTTTGCCGCTTCCCACGGGCGAAGCGCTACCCGAGGGCGAAATGCCGGCCGTTTTCCAGACCTCATCGAGCGCGGCGGCTACTTGCCGCATGATCTTCTCTCGACCCTGGCCGACGAACATCTCGCGCGAGGGCGCGGCGTGACTGGGCCATCGTAGCCCTGCTCGGCCAGGGAGGCCACGATGGCCGCCGAGTCGATCACGCCGGTCTCGCCCGGCAGGCGTCGCTCCGAGGGCTTCGCGCTCGCGGCGAACGCGCCGACATCGGCGTCGGCCAGCGACACCGTGATAATTCGCCCGGCGCCGAGCGCGTGCAATTGCTCGTGGGTTCCGCCGCCCAAATGCCAATGCCAAACATCGAGCGCGAGCCCCACCGTGGGCGAGCCGATCGTCTTGAGCAGCATCAGCATCGCGTCGGCGGTTTGAATAAAGGCATATTCCGATTCGTCGCTCGGCTGGGCCGTGGAGTCGAACTCGAGCCCCAGCTTGGCACCTCGCTTGCCGAGCAAATCGCCCAGATCGCTCAGGCGGCGGCGGAGAAGTTCGAACTGCTCGTGGTAGGGGCGCCGCCCGGCCGATCGAGTCGATCGCCACCACGGCCCGTGGACAGTGAAGCTGCTCGGCCAGATCGAGATATTCCGGCAATCGTTCGAGACCGGCCCGATATTCGGGCTCGGCGGCGTCGGGAGAAAGCGGCAAGCGAAAGCTGCCAATCTTGAGCCGAGCGCTGTCGAGATATCGCCGCGCCTTGGCGGCGCCGTGCAACTTGGCCGCGGCGGCGAATTCGACGATATCGAGATCCAGTCCTTTGAAACCGTGCGACAATGTTGTTTCGATCAACTCACTCTGGCTACCGGCGACGCCGATCGCGCCGGGATCAAGATTCTTGAACATCGAACCCCTTTGCAGGAAACGGTGGGAACATGGGAAGACACTCGAAGCGCGACGCCGAAAGTCCACGCGCCCGCGGGACGGGGCAACGCCGATGGGAAACGAACTGGGGCCATGCGGCCAGCCGACACGCCCCACTCGTGCTCGCGGGGGGCGGCATTTCGGGCTCGGAAGGTTTGACGAAGCGATGGACTCAGTATGCCAAATTCGCCCCGCCGTTTCCAAGCCCAAATATAGCGCGGTCGCGGGCGACGCAGGCCCATCGTGGAGCGCGCTCGCGGCGGCCGGCGGAATTGGCGGATCTCTCGCCGCCACTGCTGTTCCCAAGTTCCGCAAGCTATGATTGCGGGGCGTTTTTGTCGAATGGCCAATCGCTTTGCGACGCCCTCGGACCATTCGTGGCGCGTTTCGCGAGCGCTGATTCCGGCCCACCGAGCGAAATTGTTTTTAGGAGCATGCGGCCGTGACCGTTCTTCAAGCGATTATTCTGGGCATTGTGCAAGGGCTCACGGAATTCTTACCCATTAGTAGCACGGCCCACTTGATGATCGTGCCTAGCCTGCTGGGCTGGTCGCGCGAGCCTGGCGCGGCGTTTTCCGCCGTGATTCAGTTCGGCACGCTCGTGGCGGTGCTCATCTATTTTCGCCGCGATATCTGGACGATCGGGGCGCCTGGTTCCGCGAAACGTTCCGCGGCCGCATCGCCGCGTCGCACGAAGGGCAATTGGGCTGGATGATGATCCTCGGCACGGCGCCGATCGTCGTGGCCGGCCTGCTGTTCAAGCATCAGATCGAAGCCGATCTCCGCCGGCTGCTCGTGATCGGCGCGGCTCTCATTTTCTTCGCCATCGCGCTCTTCGCGGCCGAACGCCACCACGCACTCCGCCGCGGCGCGGGCCGCCGTTCAAAACCTTGGAGGCCACTTCGTGGGCCGATGCGCTCTGGGTCGGGCTTGCCCAGGCACTGGCGGTCGTGCCGGGGGCTTCGCGCTCGGGCACGACGATCACGGCCGCCCTCTTCCGCGGCATGGATCGCGCCGCCGCGGCCCGGTTTTCATTTCTCCTCTCGCTTCCGGCGGTGTTTCTGGCGGGCGTCAAGGAACTCGTCGACGAACGAAAATCGCTCTTGGCCAGCCACGACGACGCCCTGGCGCTCGTGGTCGCGACGCTCGTGTCGGCGCTCGTGGGCTATGCGGCGATCACGGTGCTTCTCCGTTTCTTGCGCACGCACACGACCTATGTCTTCGTCATCTACCGGATCGCGCTCGGCGCGCTGTTGATCGCCCTGGTGACCTCGGGCAAACTGCCCGATCGGCCGACGGACGCAAACACGCCGACGCCTCTTGCTTGCGTGGTGGGGGCCGACGATGATGGGGCGTGCGCGGCTGGCCGCGATTGAAGGAAGTTGTTTCCAGTGCGTTCCCGACGCTTTCACCTCACCCCCTTTTCGACACAAAGGTATCCGCATGTTCACGGCACTTCGTTTTCTGGCGCCCGCGGCTTTGGTGGCATTGCTTGGCGCGGCGACATGCGGTTCAACCGTCGTCGCGGCCGACGCCTACAAGGTCGACCCGGTGCATTCATCGATCTCGTTCATGACTTCGCACGCCGGCATCAGTTTCATTCACGGGCGTTTCAACGACTATTCCGGCGAATTCGTGATCGACAAGCAGGACCCGGCCAAGTCGTCGTTTACGCTCTCGATCAAGATCGACAGCATCGACACCAACAACCAGAAGCGCGACGAGCACCTGCGCGCCGCCGACTACTTCGACGCCAAGCAGTTTCCCACGATCGACTTTCGCAGCGAGTCGGTCAAACCGATCGCGGGCGGCTATGAAGTGGCCGGCGCCCTCACGCTCCGCGGCGTGACCAAGCCGGTGACGCTCACGCTCAAAGGCGCCGACAAGACGGTCGAATTTCCCAAGGGCGTCGAGCGCATCGGCATTGTCACCACCACCTCGCTCCAGCGAAGCGATTTCAATCTGAAGGCCGGCTTGCCTTCGGTCGGCGACGAGGTGCTGATCAATATCGCGATCGAGGCGGCCAAATAGGTTTGCCCGCTGCCATTGCGGTCTTAAGAAATCCCATGTCGTTATTTGCCGCCAGCGAAGCCGCTAATCGCCGCGAAGCGCAGCCGCTGGCGGCGCGCATGCGGCCCCGGTCGCTCGATGAATTCGTCGGGCAGCGGCATTTTCTCGGCCCGGGCAAACTGCTGCGCCGGCTGATCGAAGCCGATCGGCTCGGCTCGGTGATTTTTTATGGTCCGCCCGGCTCCGGCAAAACCACGCTCGCCAACCTGCTCGCCACAGCCACGCGCAGCCGATTCGAGACGCTCAGCGCCGTGGACAGCGGCGTGAAGGAGCTGCGCGAGACGCTCGAGCGGGCGCGCGATCAGGTGGCCGCCGGCGGCCCCAAGACGCTATTGTTCGTCGATGAGATCCATCGCTTCAATCGCGCGCAGCAAGATGTGCTCTTGCCGCGGGTGGAAGACGGATCGATCGTGCTCGTGGGCGCGACGACGCAAAACCCGTTCTTCGCGCTCGACCAGCGCCTTGGTCAGCCGCAGCCGCGTGTTTCAGTTCGAGCCGCTCGACGCCGACGACATCAAGTCGCTACTCCGGCGGGCCTTGGCCGACCGCGAGCGGGGCCTCGGCGGCGCGCAAGCGACGATCGACGACGACGCGCTCGACTTCCTGGCCGAAGTGTCCGATGGCGACGCGCGTCGCGCTTTGAGCGCGCTCGAAGTCGGCGTGCTCTCATGCGCCGAACGACCGCTCCGCGTCACGCGCGCCCTGGCCGCCGAGTCGGTGCAGCGCAAGCAAGTGGAATATGATCGGACCGGCGACTCGCACTACGACTGCGCAAGCGCATTGATCAAGAGCATTCGCGGCTCCGATCCCGACGCGGGGATTTATTGGCTGGCCCGAATGCTCGAAGGTGGCGAGGAGCCGCGATTTTTGGCTCGGCGGCTGGTGATTCTCGCCAGCGAGGATATTGGCAACGCCGACCCGGCCGCGCTGCCGCTGGCCGTGGCGGCGATGCAAGCTTGCGAGTTCGTCGGCTTGCCGGAGTGTCAACTCACGCTGGCCCAGGCCGTGGCCTATCTGGCGTGCGCGCCGAAGTCCAATGCGGCGACGGTGGCCATTGGCGAGGCGCGCCGCGATGTGCGCGAGGGGCGACTCTTGCCCGTGCCGCGACACTTGCGCGATTCGCACTACGCCGGCGCCAAGCGGCTCGATCAGGGACCAGGCTACGAATATGCTCACGACAGCCCCGATGCCATCGCCGCGCAAGACTATTTGGGCATCGAGCGCGAATACTATCGCCCGGCGCCACGAGGTTTCGAAAAACAACTGGCCGATCGGCTCATCGAGATTCGTGCCCGCCTGCGCCGGCCAAGAATCCGCCGCCTCGGCGAGCAAGACTTCGGCGCCGCCAGACGATCCCCAGCCTTAGGTCGTCTCGGGCGATCAATCCTGGGCTTTTCGTCGGCGGGGACCCGTGGAGCAGGCTTCGGCCACGGCGCAGCCCGAGCCGCAACTCTGGCAGCTCGAGCCGTCTTCGGTTCCGCAACCGGGCCCGCAACCAGCCGTGAGCGTGTCGGCGAAGCGGCGCAATTGGGCCTGGGCTTCATAGGTTTCGGCCAGTTCGCTCGTTACCTGTTCGAGTTCGGGCGTCATCGGCCCCAGAAAATAAAAGCAGAGCGTGCGTCCGTCGAAGAGCGACTCGACATCGATCAGCGCCGCAGGCAGATCGAGCGCGGCCAAGCGTTTTTCGCAAGCGTCGAACGCTTGGCGACGATTCTTATCGAGCCGCGCTTCGAGCAGCGCGTCCTCGGCCGTCATGCCGCGGAGAATCGAACCGCCGCTGGCCAACTGTCCGCCGATATCGCCCATTTCGCGCGTGGCTCCGCCGGCATCGGGCGGCGCGAGCACTTCGCCCAGTTCGAGGCCCCGGCTGGTGCGGAGCACCACTCGCGCGCCGCGGGGAAACCTCGCGCCATCGACCGAGGTGAAACCGGCAATTTCGCCCAATGCGCCAAAACGCGCCAAGTGACAAGCCATGGATGCTCAGGGAGCGATGATCGCTCGTTGGAATTCGAAATATCGCCGCCGGCGCGTTCTCAGACGCGTTCCCGAACGCATCGGCCGAAGCGAAGCTTGAAAAGGACCCGAAAAAACGCTTGCGCCATTATCGCGGATCGGCCCCCCTTGTTCAAACCGGGCTCGCGAAGATACTTGAGGAAATTGAATTCGGCCGTCAATCGCCGCTGGCGCGATTGCGCCTAAAGAAACATTCTCGGGAACGAGCGATGATCGAATCGAACAACGAGTTGGACACTACCCACCAAGAACCGCGGGTGGCGCCGAGCGCTGACTGGCATGCTCTTGCGACGCGCGTGCTCGCGGGGCATCGCGTGTCGAACGACGAAGCGCTGTCGATCTTGCGATCGAGTGACGACGAGCTGCTCGAGGTGTTGGCCGCTTCGTTTTGCATTCGCCGCCGCTGGTTCGGCAAGCGCGTGCAACTTTACTTTTTGATGAACGCCAAGAGCGGCTTGTGTCCCGAGGATTGCGGCTACTGCAGCCAGTCGAAGGTGTCCGACGCCGAGATTCCGCGCTACAACCTGCTCAACGCCGAGAAGCTGCTGGCCGGCGCACGTGTGGCGGCCGAGCGCGAGGCCAAGACGTATTGTATCGTGATCTCGGCTCGGGGCCCGTCGAATCGCGAGATGGACGCCATCACCACGATCGTGCCCCAGATCAAGGCCCAATACAATCTCAAGATTTGCGCCTGCCTGGGCCTGCTCACTGCCGAACAGGCCCAGCGGCTAAAGGCGTGTGGCGTGGATCGCGTGAACCACAACCTCAACACGAGCGAATCCCACTACGCCGAGATTTGCACGACCCACGGCTATCAAGACCGCATCGCCACGCTCAACAACGTGCGCAACGCCGGCATGGAGCTTTGCTCGGGCGGAATTCTCGGCATGGGCGAACAGGACCACGATGTGGTGCAAATGGCGATCTCGCTCCGCGAGTTGGGCGTCGAATCGATTCCGGTCAACTTCCTGAACCCGATCGATGGCACTCCTCTGGCCGGCCACAAGCAACTCACTCCGCGCTATTGCCTGAAGGCCCTGGCGATGTTTCGCTTCGTGAACCCGACCCGCGAAATTCGCATTTCCGGCGGGCGCGAGATGCACCTGGGCAGCCTGCAAGCGCTCGGGCTCTATCCGGCCAATTCGCTCTTCGTGGGCGACTATCTCACGACCAAAGGCCAAGCGCCCGAGGCCGATTATCGCATGATCGCCGACCTCGGCTTCGAGATCACGCGCGACGAAGAAGTTGCCTGCGGCCTGCCAGTCGACGCCGCGGCGGGGTGATTGCTCGCGCTGCGCATGTCCGGCGGGACAGCGTCGAAATCCGCAATCGCTCAAAACCCGCTTTGCCCCGCGGCGATCATGCGTCGCCAGCTTTTCACTTCCACGCCATCGCGGCCGAGCGCCGCTTGCACCGCGCCCTCGCGGGCCGTGTGCCAGACTTGGCCATGTTCGCCATAAGCGGCGTCGACCTGCGCGTGTTCATCGCGGCTCGAGCCGGAGATGATCGTCCACTCGGGGCGGCACCAGGCGGCCATTTTATTCGGGGCGCTATAGAGGCTGCCATGATGCGGCGCCACGAGCACATCGCAGTCCAACGGCTCCTCGGCGAGCACGGCGTCGAGGCCCGGCGATTCGAGGTCGCCCGTGAGCAGGAGGCGGCGGCCGGCATGTTCGATCGCCAGCACGATGCTGTTCGCGTTGTCGCTGGCCAAGAGGCCGCGGCGGGGCGGGTGCAGGATTTCGATCGTGCAGTCCGGACCGGCGTCGAGCCGGTCGGGCGCCCAGACTTCGCGAATCGGCGCGTGCGTTTCATCGAGCGCGCGGCGCAAGGCCGCGAGGCCGGGCGACATGTCGTCGAACATCACGGGCGAAATATACACCACGCCGATCGAAAATTGCCGTGTGAGCGCCGGCAGCGCGTTGTAGTGGTCGGCGTCGGCATGGGAGAGCACCACGGCGTCGAGATGCGTGACGCCGCGCGACCAGAGATAGCCGGCCATGGCGTCGCTGGCGGCTTGCGGCGAGCCGAGGCGGCCGGCGTCGTAGAGTAGTGTGCGACCATCTGGCAACTCGAGCACCACCGCCGTGCCATGTCCCACGGCAAGGTTCGTGCATCGCAAGAGCCGCGGCTCGAGGCGACGCCCGACCCACCCGACGGCCAGGCCGAGAAATAGCCAGCCGCAAAAGAGTCCGACACCCCAGCGAGCCGGCCAACGCTCGCGCGCGGCTGGCCCGGCCGACGGTTGGCCAGTTTGTGGAAGCATCGCGCGGCCTGCCCGGCCGTGATCGCGGCGTCGCAAGAAAACCCAACCGGCGAGCCCGAGGTAAAATCCGGCCAGCCACCAATCGCTCGGCCCCGGAACCCAGAGATGGCCGCCCGGGAGCCGTTGGCCCCAGGTGACGCAAAGTTCGACAAACCGCAAGCAGTTTTCGCAAACGATCGCGCTCGCCGCCGCTAGCGGTCCGAGCCAAGCGCCGGTGGCGAGCAGCACGAAGCCCGAGGTCATGCCCAGGGCCACCGGCAGCGCCAAGATCGGCCCGAGTACGACGGCCACGAGCGACAAAAGATGAAACCTCGCCACGACGAGCGGCGAGACCACCGCGCATACCACGGCGCTTTCGACCAGCGCCTGCCCGAAGCCGAGAACAGCCCTCCGCGCCAGTCGGCGCGGCAAGGGTCGGGTTTGTTCGATGAGGCGATCAAGCGGATCTTCCTGGGCCGCGCGAATGCGTCGCACTCGCGCTCGCCAAGCAAGCGCGGCCACGGCCAAAAACGATAACTGCGGCCCGATGGCGAACAAATCCGCGGGATTGATCGCCAGAATCACGATCGCGGCCAGCGCCAGCGAATTGAAGTCCAGGGCTGATCGCCCCAGCCAGGCCGCGCCGCAGCCGGCGAGCACCATCACCGTGGCCCGAGTCACCGGCGCCTGCAAATCGGTTTCAAACGCATAGAGCAGGCAAAACGTGGCCGTCGCCACCAATGTCGCCCGCCGCCGGATTCCGACGATTCGCGCGGCGAGCAGCAAACTCGCCGCCAACACGCCGATATTGGCGCCCGACACCACGAGAAGGTGAACAGTCCCGGTTTCGTAGAACGCGCGGTAATCCTCGGGCTGCAAATCCTCGCGAATGCCGACAAACATCGCTCCGGCCAATCCGGCCGCGCGCGGGCTGAGATACTTGGCCAACAGTTCGCGGTTTTGCCGACGCCAGCGGTCGAACATTTGTTGCAGGCTCCCGTAGCGCGGGGCCGCGTGTTCGAGCGTGAGGCAATCGGCATGCTCGGCGATCAGAGTCGCGCCATGGCGCTCGGACCGCGCGATCAGGAGCCAAAATCGAACTCGCCTGGGTTGTCGGGCGGCTCGGCGGTCCGCATTTGGGCGAAGAGCGTGAGCCGGTCGCCCGCGGCCGGCGCGGTGGCGATCCCGGCGACGACGAGCGTCACGAGGCCCGACGCCTCGCGCCATTCGCGGCCATCGCGCACCGCCAGCACCCGAAGCTCGATGCGAGTGCGATCTCCGATGGGCAGCGTGCGGAGCGGATCGCGCGGCGGCGCCGGCATTACGCGGGCGCCGCGGGTCACGAGCGCTTGCATTGCGAGCGGCTTGGCGTCGCGAGCCGCGAAGCGGGCAATGTCGTTTTCGCCGCGGAGATTCCAGTGGCAATGATGCCAGGCCCCGGCCACGGCCGCCGCCGAGGCGAGCAGCGGCCACGCGCTCACATGGCGGCGCGGCGATAAGTTCGCTTCGCGCGGCCAAATCCAGCGCCAAAGGCCCCAACTCGCGACAGCCGCCAGAAGCCACGCGCCCAGCCCGAGCGGAAAATGCCGATCGATCACGATGCCGACGGCCGCGGCGAGCAAGAGCGCGACGAGCGGCGTGGAGTCGGGCTTGGCGGCAATGCCGTTTGGTAGCCGCCCCATGCCCGACACCCATCGTGGAAGCCATCGTCGAAAGAATTTCGCGCATGCGCGCGCACGATTTAAACTCGCCGCGAATTGTAGCACACGTCGAGCCGCCCGCCACGCAATGCCCGGTCGGTCGATTGGCCCACGCGGAACGAGGAAATTCGTCGCCGGGACACATCGACGCTCATCAGCCTGCTTAAATAAACAGGCTGTCAGCCGCTCCCGCGGAGAAAGCGGTCGTGAAACAGCAGGGCGGCCACGGTCTTGGCGTCTTGAATTTGGCCGAGTCGCACCATGTCGAGCGCCTCGCTCCAGGCGACCAGTAGCGGTTCGATCGTTTCGCCCGGCTGCAAGTCGAGTTCTCCGGCAACGAGCCCCGTGGCCAGATAGACATGCATGCGTTCGTTTAAGATGCCGGGCGACATGAGCCACAGGGCCAGCGGCTCCAGGCTCGCGGCCCGGTAGCCGGTTTCCTCGGCCAGCTCGCGATGGGCGGCCAGCCGCGGGTCTTCACTCGGCTCGAGCGTGCCGGCCGGAAGTTCGACGACCGTTTCCCGCACCGCCACGCGATAGTTGCGAATCAAGCAGACGGTTTCCGGGTCGACGAGCGGCAAAATCACCACGGCGCCTGGATGTTGGATCGTGGCCCGGGAGCGCGGGGCGCCATCGGGCCCCGATTCATGGCGCCGAACCACGCGAAATCGCTCGGTGACGAGCAGCACTTCTTCGAGTAGCGGATCGGTCATGCGTCATTTCCCAGGGGAACCGATCGGGGGGCCAGCGGCCGGACTTCGCGAACAGCCCCCGCAAAACCGCTCGAATCGGTCGTTCCCGCCGGGGCGCCAGCGGCGGTAGCGGCCGACGTTCGAAGACGTTTGTTGATTCGCCGGGGTCGCTTATGATAAAATAATGCGATCCGAACCCCTCGCCAAGCGCGGCTCGCGGCGTTTTTCTTGCGGACACTTTGTCATGCGCGATCACTCCAGTTGGAGCGTCTGCCTGCATCGCGGACGCGGATTGCAGATTCGCCTGCATGCATCATTCTTTTTCTTGGCGATCGCGGCGCTCTGGCTCGCCTCGCGCGAGCCGGGCGTGGGCCTGGGCTACGGATGCTTGGCGCTCGCGATTTTGTTCATGAGCGTGGTGGCCCATGAGCTCGGCCATCTGACGGCGGCGGCGCGGGCCGGAGTCGACGGCGAATCGCTCGTGCTCACGCCGATCGGCGGATTGCCGCCCCCGCATCCGGCGCCCGAGCCCCAGCAAGAGCTTGTCACGGCGCGTAGCCGGCCCGGCCGTGAATCTCACGATTTGGATGCTGGCCAGCGCGCCGGCGTGGATCGTGGGCGGCAGCCTCTTGGCGCTCTTGAATCCGTTGCGACCCACCGATCTGTTCGAGGGCCCGATTTGGGCGGTGTCGATCAAGCTCACTTATTGGATCAACTGGCTGCTGTTCCTCGTGAACTTGGCGCCGGCTTCGCCGTTCGATGGGGTGCGCGTGTATCGAGCGCTGTTGTGGCCGGCGTTTGACTATCGCAACAGCGTGGCGATCGTGGCTCGGGCGGCGCAGTTTCTGGCGGTTGGGGTCTGCCTATTGGGTTGGCTGGGTCACGAGTTTTTGGATGTCGAGGGGTTCCCGGCCTGGGTTCCCTTGTCGATGGCCGCCCTATTTCTGTTCTTTGCCGGGCGGCACGACTTGGCTCGGCTCGATGATCCGGACATGGACGACGATCTATTCAGTTACGACTTCTCGCAGGGCTATACGAGCCTCGAGCGGCGAACCGATCGGCCCAAGCGGCGCATCGGTCGGCTGCGCGGCTGGTTCGAGCGACGGCGGCGCGAACGGCGTCGCAGGCAATTCGAGCTCGAACGCGACGAAGAACGGCAGGTCGACGAAATCCTCGGCCGGTTGCATGAAGCCGGACTTGCGCGCTCGACGCCAAGGAACGCGCGCTGCTCGAACGCGTGAGCGCCCGGCTGCGAAACCGGCAGCAAAGCTGAACCGCGTGGCTTGTTAGTTCCCGGATGGCGCTGTCCGGCGGCATGCGTCGCCGGCGTTTTGCTTCGTCAGTCGAAGTCGTCGGCGTTCTTGAATGCCTCGCGCTTGCCCCCGGGGGGGCGCGACTCTTGTCAGGCGGCGCGCCAGCGAATACAACAAACCGGTTCATTCTTTCGGATTTCTCGCTCTTCGGATTTTGCCCGCCATCGTCTCCGGATCCCGGCGACGCATGTTCGTGGGCGAAGATTTTCGCGGAAACAGGCGAGAGTTCCCTCCTGGCGTCCCTCCTCAGTCGAATCCTCTGTGCGGAGTGTTTTATCGATGGCGGCAAAAACGGCTTCGAAAAAGCTCAAGACCGACAATGCCTCGCAAGCCCTCTCCCGGGCATCGACGCGGGCCAAGGCATCTTGCGGCTCACGCCCACCTGGGTGCCACGCAGCTTTCTGCATCCGGGCAAGCGAATCAAATTGGCGCCGACCGATTGGTATGCTTTCGGCGCACATCGCGGTGGCATCGACGAACGCTGGTTCGCGAGCACGACCGAAGCGGCCAACGACAACCGCACGCCCGACGAAGGACTCAGCTATGTGTCGTTTGAAGGCAGCCGATTTCTCCTGCGCGACGCCGTGGCCGAGGCCGGTTCACGCTTGATCGGCGAAAAAATGTGGAACCGCTACCAGCGCTGGCCGGTCTACTCCAAGTTCTTCGACAACATGGGCCCGATCCCGCATCACATGCATCAGGGCTTCGAGCATGCCGCGCTTGTCGGCCAGCAAGGCAAGCCGGAAAGCTATTACTTTCCGCCGCAGCTCAACAATGTCGACAACAACTTCGCTTACACCTTCATGGGCTTCGAGCCCGGCACGACCAAGGATCAGGTGCGCCGTTGCTTGGAAAATTGGCACGTGGGCGACAACGGCATTCTCGATCTTTCGAAAGCCTATCGCCTTAAGCGCGGCACGGGCTGGCTGATTCCGCCGGGCGTGCTCCACGCGCCCGGCTCGCTCTGCACCTACGAGCCGCAGTGGGGCTCCGATGTGTTCGCGATGTTTCAATCGCTTGTCGAGGGACGTGAAGTGCCCTGGTCGCTGCTGGTGAAAGATGTGCCGCAAGAAAAGCATCAGGACCTCGACTTCATCATCTCGCAGCTCGACTGGGAGAAGAACGTCGATCCGGACTTCAAGGCCCACAACTACCTCGAGCCGATCGTCGATCGCGACGCCAGCGGCTTGGGCTACACGGATCGCTGGATCGTGTACGGCACGGTCGACGGCCAGCAGCTCTTCAGCGCCAAGGAGCTCACCGTGGCGCCGGGCGCGCGCTGCCGAATCACCGATCCGGCGCGAGCGGCTGGATTACGGTGCAAGGCCGGGGCCGAATCGGACCCTTGCAATTGCAAACTCCGGCCATGATCCGTTTTGGCGAGGACACCGAGGACGAAGTGTTCATTAGTCACGAAGCGGCCACGCAAGGCATCGAGATCGAAAACTCGGGCAGCGAGCCGCTGGTCGGCCTGCGTTATTTCGGGCCCGACACCTTTGCGAGCTTGCCCGCGGTGGGCGATTATTTGCGCGAACACGCGCCGGAGCCGGAGTCGGCTTCGCGCTCCACGGGCGAGTCGAAAAACGGTTCCCAACCCGCCGCGACGGCCGAGGCAATTGCCTAAACCCCCACGAGGATTCCCCCGCCATGAGCACCACCGCGCATTCATTTCCCAAGCTGCACAATGCGGCATGGCCCGGAGTCGTGGGCAAGGGTCCCGACTCGGAGCCGCCGATCGATCTCGACACGATGCTCGACCTCACGGCGGCGGCCGAAGTCGATGGCGTGAAGTTCGACGGGTTTGATTTGTTCCTGTTCGCGCCGCATGTCGACATCGACGCCACGGACGACGAGCTCAAGTCGCTGGCTGATAAGGCCGCGCGGCGGGGCTGGCGATCGGGTCGGTGGTGGCGCCGGTGTGGCCGCCCACCGGCGGCGGCGCGGCGATGGGGTCGGAAGCCGAGCGCAAACAGTTTCTCGAACAAGTGCGCAAGGGATGCCGGATCGCCAAGCGGCTGCGCGAGATCGGCGCGAGGCCCTATGGCGTGGTGCGGATCGATTCGGCCAGCGGCGTGGGCGATTGGCTCTCCGATCCCGAGGGCAATCAGCGGCGCATTGCCGACACCTTTCGCCAAGCCGCCGATATCGCGGCCGACCACGGCGAGCGACTGGCGGCCGAAGGCGAGATCTGCTGGGGCGGCATGCACAGTTGGCGCCGCATGACGCAGCTTCTGGAAATGGTCGACCGGCCGAAGCATCTCGGCTTCCAGGCCGACATGGCCCACACGCTCTTGTATTTGCTGGGTTACAACGCCCCGGAAGACGCGATCTTGCCGGCCAATTTCGACTGGAAAGACAAGCAGCAACTCGACGCCGGGCTCAAGCAGCTCACCGCGGCGCTACGACCCTGGACGATCGATTTCCACGTGGCCCAAAACGACGCCACGGTGCATGGAACCGGCTCGCACGACAAGACCGGCCGCCACTGCCTGCCCGACGATCCGGGCGGCAAGCTCGATATTCCGCATGTGGCCGGCTTCTGGCTGCGCGACGAGTCGGGCCGGTTGACGAAGGCCGTCGAGCATATTTGCTGGGATGGTTGCATGTTTCCCAACGCGGTGATGACGCGCCCGGAAACCTGGAACAAGATTCTGAAGGCGATGATCTCGGTGCGCACTGCGCACGGATGGGACTGAGGCGATATCGCGGGCGATAGAGAGCGAGCGTTTGGCGTGCTGACGAGCTTTTACATTTCCAATTTTCGCTGCTTCAAGGAATTGGAAGTTCCACGGCTCGGCCGCGTGAACCTGATCGTCGGCAAGAACAACACCGGCAAGACGACATTGCTCGAAGCGATTCGCCTTTATGAGCAAGTGACACACGCTGCCTCTCGCGGCTTTCTTTCGGAATCGGTCGGCGTCTTGCTTGCGACCCACGACGAGTTCGCATCCGAACTCGGCTCGGAGGAAATTCTACCGCGGACCGCATCGCTGTTCCACGGTCAGGCACGAAACGGCCGTGAATCAAAACGATTCCGTATCGGGCCTGACAAAAACAACAACACCGGCATTGAGGTATCGCTGGTCCAAAATCTCGAATGGCAATCGAACGATCCCGGCGATGGCAATCCCGGTGCGCCGTTTTCGCGTGAGACGGCCCCCACACTGCATGTGAGATGGCAAGACTCGTCATGGCCGTTTCAATTGCGCACGGCGGCCCATGCCATCCGGCGGAGGTTGCCCGACCTCAGGCCGCCGCTTGTGGTGCGTGGAGAGCAAACTGCAATTGATTCGTCCATTTGGTGGGATAACATCCTTCTAGACGGGGCAGATGATGCGGTCTTGGAGTGCTTGAAGATCATCGCCCCGATAAAGAGAGTCAGTCTCGTTGCGAATCCGGCGAGGCCACCAGAGCGCATGTTTGTGGTGCATCATGACGATTTCGTCGCTCCGATTCCCCTAAAGAGCCTCGGCGATGGCGTAGGGCGGATATTTCAAATTGCGCTGGCGATCCAGCATTCCACGCGGTTGCATTCCAATTTGTTTCCACGCGATGGACTCGATTTTGACGCGGAACCGCCGTCGGAGGGCTCGCGTGCTCTTTTGTTCGACGAAATCGAAAACGGAATTCATTACAGCGTTCTCGAAAAACTGTGGCGATTCGTTTTTAAAGCGGCACAGGCCCATGACTTGCAAATCTTCGCCACTTCCCACTCTTGGGATTGCGTCGAAGCGTTTCAACTCGCGGCGAAAGACGAACTGAGTTGCGATGCCGTGCTGGTTCGAATCGAGCGGAAGGGCGAAAAAACGCGGGCCGTGATCTTCGACGAACATGACCTGGACGTGATTACCCGCAACGAAATCGAGGTGCGTTGAGCATGGGCAAACGCATTCTTCTCGTTGAGGGAAAAGACGATTTCCATGTCGTGTTGCACCTTTGCAAGCAGCATGACCTGCCGGAGTGCTTCAAGATCGAGCCGCGAAAGGTGACCGAAATCGACGACTCGCCCAGCGGCGGGGGAATCGAGAATTTGTTCGATACACTCACCGTCCTACTTCGCGATGGCGGACTCGAACGTCTCGCGATTATGGTCGACGCTGATCTTAAAGTGCAATCGCGATGGGCCGCGATAAGAAATAAAGTGCGGCCCTACGTCGAATTGCCTGAGACCCCGGAGTCTGGCGGGACAACGGTTGTCTTCGATAATGATTTCGGCCCGAAGCGGTTTTCCGTTTGGATGATGCCCAACAACGCGTCGCCAGGCATTCTCGAGGATTTTACCGCCTTCTTGATTCCGTCCGACGACCGAGATTTGCCGCGTGTCGACGCGTTCATGGACAGCATTCCCGAACCCGATCGCAAATTCAAACCGGCGTCGCTCCCAAAGGCGCGCATCCACGCTTGGCTCGCCGTGCAAGAGCAGCCCGGAAGACCCCTGGGAACCGCGATCACTTGCCGGTATCTGAGCGCCGACCATGACACGGTCGAACTCTTCGTCAAGTGGCTTCGCGCTGCTTTAGTCGACTAACCTCCCCTGAATTACTCCATTGCAATAAAGGCCCCACACGATGAGCAAACCCCTGAATATCGGCATGATCGGCTACGGCTTCATGGGCCGCACGCACTCGAACGCCTATCGCCAAGTCAGCCAGTTCTTCAAGCGTGAATATAAGCCGGTGCTCAAGGCCTGCTGCGCGCGCAACGAAGAAAAAATCAAAGCCTTTGCCCAAAACTGGGGCTATGAATCATACGAAACCGATTGGCGGCGGATCATCGATCGCAAGGATATCGATTGCGTCGATATCGGCTCGCCCAACAACACCCATCAGGAAATCGTGCTCGCCGCCGCCGCCGCCGGCAAGATGATCCTGTGCGAGAAGCCGCTGGCGATGAATGTGGCCGAGGGCGAGGCGATGGTGGCCGCGGTCGAGAAGGCCCGCGTGCCCAACATGGTGTGGTTCAACTATCGCCGCGTGCCGGCCATCTCGCTCGCCAAGCAGATCGTCGACGAAGGCCGCATCGGGCGACCGTTTCACTATCGCGCCACGTATTTGCAAGACTGGACGATCGCGGCCGACGTGCCCCAGGGCGGCGCGGCGCTCTGGCGGCTCGACGCCGCGGTGGCCGGCTCGGGCGTGACCGGCGATCTGTTGGCCCATTCGATCGACACGGCCGAATGGCTCAACGGCCCGATCACGCGCGTGACGGCCGCCACGGAGACATTCGTCAAGGAGCGCATTCATGCCGAGACTGGCAAGGCCCAGCCGGTGACGATCGACGACGCGTGCATGTTTCTCGCCATGTTCAAGAACGGCTCGATGGGCACATTCGAGAGCACTCGCTATGCCCGCGGCCGCAAGAACTACAACACCTTCGAGCTCAACGGCGAAGCCGGCAGCGTGTTTTTCGATCTCGAAGACGCGCAGTACTTGCAATATTTCAAATATTCCGACCCCAAGTCCGGCGCCAAGACCGAAAGCCACCTCACCGGATGGCAAAAGGTGCATGTGACCAATGGCGAGCATCCCTACATGAAGCATTGGTGGGTGCCCGGCTGCACGATCGGTTACGAGCACACGTTCATCAATGCCTTGGCCGATTTTCTGGAGAGCTTGGAAACCGGCAAGCCGGTGCAGCCCGACTTTCGCACGGCCTTGCACACGCAAAAAGTGTGCGACGCGGTGCTCGCCAGCGCCAAGAGCGGCCAATGGGTCGAGATCGCGTGCTAGCACATCAGGCGCATTGTTCCCATTCGCAATGCCCGCTGGCGCCAGCGGCGCCCGCGCTCCACGCGACGACAGATCGAAATTCCACCGGCCGGCGCTGTTTTTTTTAGTTTCACCGCAGACGCTGCTTCGCCCCCGCCGAAATCTTTCTGATGAACCGGTGTTTCATCATGGAAGCGATTCTCCCGGCCCGGGCGAGGCGGCGGTATGACAACATTTCGATCGCGGTTGGAAGCGGCTCGCGATGCCCTGTTTAGCGACCACTTCATCGAGGCGGAGCGGCTGACTCGCGAAGTGCTCGCGGCCGAACCCGACCACGACCTTGCCATGCGCTTGCTGGGCCTTGCGCTGCGCGGTCAAGGGCGGCTCGACGAATCGATCGATGTGCTCCGCACGGCGCTCGCTCGGCAGCCGCAAAACATCCATCTGATGAACGACCTGGGCGCCGCGCTCGCCAAGCGCCGCGATCACCGCGAAGCCTATTTTTATCTCGAGGCAGCGGCCAAGGTCGATCCCGATCTGCCGGGCCTGATGCTCAATCTGGGCGCGATTTTGTGCGAGGAAGGGCGGCATCTCGAGGCGATTAAAGCCACGCGGCGCTGCCTCGAGCATGATCCGACCAACGGGCTCGCGCACTACAACATGGGCAACTCGCTCCGCGAGATCAAGCAGCTCGACGAGGCCGTCAGCCATTATGAGGCGGCCTTGTGTTATCAACCCGGTTTTCCCCGCGCGATTTACAACCTTGCCGTGTGCCTGTTGCTGCAGGGTCGCTACGGCGCGGCATGGCCCGGCTACGAGATGCGCGGCGAAGTCGGCGAAGTCGTGTTCGACCACTATTCCCAGCCGCGTTGGGATGGATCGCCGCTCGAAGGCAAAAGCCTGGTGATCCACGGCGAGCAGGGCGTGGGCGACGAAGTGCTGTTTGCATCGTGCGTGCCCGACTTGATCGGCCGAGCGGAGCGACTGAGCTTGGTTTGCGATCCGCGGCTGGGGACGCTGTTCACGCGCAGTTTTCCGACGGTCGATGTGCAGCCGTTTGCCCGGCTAAGCGATCGTTCTCCCGCGCCGCTTTCCGCGCCGCACGATTATCAGATCGCCTCGGGAAGTTTGCCGCTCATGCTGCGGCCCGATCTTGCGAGCTTCCCGCGACGCAAAAGTTTCTTGGTTCCCGACGCGGCGCGAGTCGCGTTTTGGCGCCAGCGATATGCGTCGCTAGGCCCGGGGCCCAAGATCGGCGTTTCGTGGCGGGCGGGCGGCAAGGCCGTCGAGCGATTGAAGCGGAGCATGCCGCTTGTCGAGTGGGCGCCGATCCTCTCGGCGCCGGGCGCGCATTTCGTCAATGTGCAATATGGCGACGCCTCGCAAGAGATTCTCGATGTGCGCGAGCAGCTTGGCGTGGCGGTGCAAGATTGGGAAGAAGGCGACCCGCTGATCGACATGGATGATTTCGCCGCCAAGATCGCGGCCCTCGATCTCGTGATCTCGGTCGTCAACACGACGGTCGATCTGGCCGGCGCGTTGGGCACCGCGGCCTGGACCTTGTTGCCGCTGGTTCCCAGTTGGCGCTGGCTGGCCGAGGGAGATTCCACGCCCTGGTACAACTCGGTGCGGCTGTTCCGCCAACGGACGATCGAAGTCTGGCGCCCGGTGCTCGAGGAAATCGCCGACGCGTTGTATACGCATTTGGGGCTGCCGCGAGCGACTCGACCGGCAGTGTCGACAGCCGCGTCCCTGGCCGCGCCGCCAACCGGCGTGAGCTCCACGGCCCACTCCGCCGCCACTCATGTTTCCGTTCCCGAGTCGTTGTCGAAAGCCGATTTCGGCGCTACGAGCGCCGGATTGCCGAGTGCGAGCGATCCGACGCATTGGCGTCGCGAGGCGGATCGCTTGGGGCACGAGGTCAAAAGCTACTTGGCGAAAGCGGGCGTTGAATCCGAAGCGCTCTACGAAGCCGGCCGCCATGCCGAGTCCGAGGCATTGCTGCGCGAGATGCTCGTGATCGCTCCGCGTCTTTCGCCCGCTCATAGCCGCCTGGGTCACATCGCTTTGAAGACCGGCCGCAAGGACTTGGCCATTCAATCGTTTCGCCGAGCCTTGGCCACGGCCGACGACAGCCCGACGCTGCACTACTGGCAAGCGGCCTCGCTCGCGCTGTGCGGTCGATTCGAAGAAGCCGTTGTCCATTATCGCAAGTCGGTGGCGCTCGCTCCGCGAATGCGCAGGGCGCACCTCGAATTGGGCTTGGCGCTCCAGCGGATGGGTTCGCACGCCGAAGCGCTCGCTCCTTTTCGCGCGGCGCAGGGCTCGAGTCCCAGGACTTCGACGCCTATTTGCACGAAGGTCGGAGCTTGATGCAACTGGGCCGTGTCGACGCAGCGCACCGTGTGTTGACCACCGCGGCCCAACTCGAACCGCGCTGCGCCTCCACTTGGCTCGAACTGGGGCGAAACTTGGCCTTCGACCACGAATACGCGCTCGCCGAGTCTTGCTTCCGCCGCGCGCTGGCGATCGAACCCCATGAACCCGACGCGGTCGACGCCTTGGCGCAGCGTGTTCGAGGCGACCGGCCGGGCCGCGCGGGCCGTGGCGCTCCTCGACCAATCGCTCGCGGCCGCGCCCCGACATGCGGCGTTGCTCGCGCACTCCGCCGCCGCGCACGCGCGTCGCGGTCGAAATGCCGAAGCGGAGTCGCTGCTCGCGAGAGCCATCGAGCAACGCCCGGAAGATGCTTCGCTGCATCAATTGCTCGGCAGCGCGCGGGCTCGCCAGGGACGCTATCCGGCGGCGCTCGCGGAGTTCGATGAATCGCTGCGGCTCGATCCAAGACAGACCATCGCGCGGCGTGAGCGAGCGCTGATTCACATGGCGCTCGGCGATCTTCGTGGCGCTTGGCCGGAGCTTGCAATGTGCGATGCGGCCGCGACTCGAGCCACGTCTCCAGCCGATCCGAACGACGCGCCGCCTCGCTGGACCGGGCAATGGCTCCAGCAGAAAACGATTATCGTTCGCGCCGGCGCTGCCCGACACTCCAACTGCTCTACGCCACCGTGTTCGGCGAAATCGCGGCTGAAGCCGGGCACTGCATGATCGAATGCGATCCGGTGTTCGGCGAACTGTTCGCGGCCGCCTTCCCGCGGGCGACGATTTGCCCGCTCGATGCGTTTGGCCGGGGGAGTCGCGAGGCCCTCGCCAAGGCCGACTATCAGGTGTCGGGCGCCGCGATGATGAATTGGTTGCGTTCCGAGCATGCGCGATTCTTGCGACGGCCACTCGGCTTTTCGCCTCGGCCCGAGACGCTGGCGAAGTTCCATCGCCGCCTCGCCGCGTTGCCGCCGGGCCCGCGCGTGGGCGTGGCGAGTGGCGCAGGCGCGCATTTGATTGGCGCCGAGGTCAGCGACGCCGTCCGCGATCGCCGCGCGATGTGGCAAGCGATTTGCGCCGGCACTCCGGAAGCGCAGTTCATCGAAATGCGATTGGCCGCCAGCGCCGACGATCGTTATCGACCGATTGCGACCGATCTCGCTCGCCGCGCGTTTTCCGGCCGCATTGCCATGCCGGAAGATGTCGCGATCGATAACTACCATCTGTTCGACGACGCAACGGCGCCCGCGACGCTCGAGGCATTGGCCGCGCTGCTCGCGTCGGTGGACCTGTTGATCGCCGAAGACGGGCCGGTGTGGGCGCTGGCCGGGCTCGTGGGCACGCCGACTTGGCTGATTTGTCCGTTTGTGCCGCTGGGCCCCCAGTGGCTCGCCGACGCGCAGGGCCGAAGTCTCTGGCGACCGAGTGTCCGGTTGCTCCATCCGCAACGATTGGGCGACCTGGGAAGCATCGTGGGGCGGGTACTGGAAAAAATATCAAGCCAGCACTCTGGCGCCGTCGATTTATCCCAAATGGGTCAACCGGCCGGTCCGCATTGGCGCACCGCGTCGTTGGCCGTGCGAACCGAACGTTAATCGAGTTGCGACGGGCAATGGGAGCGGGTAGGCGATGTCGACGGGCAGCACTACCGGCGTAAGCGCGATCTCGAGCGGAGTCGGTCTCGTCACCGGCTTTCCGATTGCGTCGACGGTCCAAAAGCTGGTGAGCCTCGACTCGGGTCCGCTCAATTCGCTGACCGCCGCCGACACCACGCTCACCAATCAGCAGACCGCGTATACCCAGATTCAAGCCGAACTGACGGCGCTCGGCAACGACGCCACCGCGCTCGGCGCTTCGAGCACCTACGCCTCGAATTCGATCAACAGCAGCAATCCTTCGGCGCTCACCGCCACCTCGACCGGCGCCGCCACGCCGGGCACGTATCAATTCACCCCCCTGCAATTGGCCCAGTCGCAGCAATTGCAAAGTTCGTCGTTCGCCAGCAACTCGCAGCCGATCGGCGCCGGCTCCGTGAGTTTTCAGTACGGCGGATTCGTCAATCCCGACATCAGCTTGAGCGAGCTCAACGGCGGCGCCGGCGTGCCGCAGGGCAGCATCGAGATCACCGATCGCAGCGGCAAGTCGGCGGTCGTCAATCTTTCGGCGGCGCAAACCATTGGCGATGTCGTCAACGCGATCAACAGCAACGGCTCGGTCGGCGTCAAAGCATCGATCACGGGCGCTAGCTTGGTGCTCACCGACACCACTGGCAGCACCAGCGGTAATCTTAAAGTGCAAGATGTCAACGGCGGATCGACTGCCGAAGCCTTGGGCCTGGGCAGCGTGAATGTCGCCAGCAACACCGCCACCGGCAGCGCGGTGTATTATCTCTCGGGCAGCACCGCGCTCAGCCAGCTCAACGATGGCCTGGGCATCCAAACCGACAACGCGCTGCCGGACCTAAGCATCTCGCTGGCCGATGGCACGCAAGCAAACGTCAATCTCAATCAATTGCCCGTCACTGGCACCACGATCAGCGGAACCACCAAGGCCGCGAATTCCAACGCCAGCATCCTATTCACCGCCAACACGGCCGGCTCGGCCTATCTTGGAACCACGCTTTCGTTCGTCGAGAACCCGGCGATCACGGCCGGCAGCGAAACCGTGAGCTTCAACGCCAGCACCCAGTCGGTCGTGGTCGATGTCTCCGCGCAGTCGACGGCCAACGACGTAATCGCCGCGATCGAGGGCAACTCGACCGTCGCCAATCTGTTCACCGCTTCGAACGCGCCCGGCAGCGACGGCTCGGGAACCGTCAGCGCGAGCGATGTGGCGGTGCTGAGCGCCCCGCAAGCTTCGGCCACGACCATCGGCACGAATGGAAGCAACGCCAAGCTCACGCTCACGGCCGTCAATGGTGGCGACGCCTACGACGGAGTGCAACTCAATTTCGTGAACGATCCCTCGATCACGGCTGGCCATGAAACCGCGAGCTACGACTCCACGAGCAAGACGCTCACGGTCGACATCGCCCAAGGCGCGTCCACGGCCAGCGATGTGATTCATGCCATCAATTCCACGTCGTCGGTCAGTTCGCTGTTCACCGCCTCGCTGGCCAGCGGCAGCAACGGCTCGGGCGTGGTCTCGACCAGCGACAACGCCACCACCACCGGCGGCCAAGTCATCGAGCCCAATGCCGCCGGCGCCGATACCACGGTGCAAAATCTACTCGACGCCATTAACAACGCGGCGCCCGGTAAGATCAGCGCCTCGATCTCCGGCAATCAGATCGTGGTGCGGGACCTGACCAGCGGCTCCGGAACATTCAGTATCTCGGATTTGAACAACTCGCGGGTGGCCGCCGAGTTGGGCCTCGACAACACCGCCTCCGGCGGCACGATTACCGGCGACACCGTGCTCGGCGGGCTCAATACCGTGCTGCTCAAGGACCTCAACGGCGGAGCCGGCATCGGGCCGCTCGGCGAAATCTCGTTCACCGATCGCTCGGGCGCCTCGGCGACCGTGAATCTCGCGGGCGCCACGACCCTGGGCGACGTGATCAACGATATCAACTCCGCCGGGCTCGGCATCACGGCCAGTGTCAACGCCGGTCGCAACGGCATCCAACTCACCGACACCACCGGCTCGACCGCGAGCAACCTGATCGTGGCCAACGCCGATGGAACCGATTCGGCCACGGCGCTCGGCATCGCCACGAACGCCGCCACGACGAGCGTCAACAGCGGCAGCCTGCATCTGCAATTCGTTACCGACAGCACCACGCTCGCCAGCCTCAATGGCGGCTCGGGCGTGGGCACAGGCAGCTTCACGATCACCGACTCCGGCGGCGCCAAGGCTACGGTCAACGTCAACAGCTCCATCACCACGGTGGGCGAATTGATCTCCGCCATCAACAATTCGGGCGCCGATGTTCAGGCCAGCCTTGATCCGAACGGCGATGGAATTCAAATCGTCGACAACGCTGGTGGCGCCGGCTCGCTCTCGATCGCCTCGGCCACCGGGAGCACGGCCGCCGATCTCCACTTGCTCGGGGCCGAGTCAACTCAAACGATTGGCGGCAAAAGCCATCAGGTTGTCACCGGGTCGAACGTCGTCACCGTGAACATTACATCCGCCGACACCCTGCAAACCTTGATTCAAAAAATCAACAGCAGCGGCCTGAATGTCCAGGCGACGGAATTCAACAACGGCACATCCACGAACCCCTATCAATTCACGATCTTCAACCAAGGCGCGGGGGCGTCGAGCGAACTGGCAGTCGACACGAGCAATGCCTCGTTTTCGCTCAACGAAACCGCCGCGGCTCAAAACGCGCTCGTGCAGTTTGGATCACCCGGCGGCGGAGGCGCGATTGCATCATCGAGTTCGAACACCTTCGGCAATTTGGTGCCCAATTTGTCATTCACCGTGGTGGCGCCCTCGACCACGCCGGTGACGGTGACGGTGGCGTCTAATAGTTCGGCGCTCGTCGAGCGCCGCCCAGACATTTGTCAGCGATTACAACACGCTGATGAGCACGATTTCCACCGACACCGCGTTCAACACCACGACCAACACCGGCGCCGTGCTCAACGGCAGCAACGCGGCGATCGCGGTGCAATCGCAAGTGGGAAATTTATTGACCAGCGCGTTCACGAGCTCCGGCGCCTACAGCTCGCTCGCGCAGCTCGGATTCACCTTGAGCCAAACCGGCACGCTGAGCCTCAACACCACCACCTTGCAAAACGCCTACGGCCAAGATCCGACGGATGTGCAGAATCTGTTTTCCACCGCCAACACCGGCGCGGCGGCGCAGTTCAATACGCTTGTCGCGCAACTCGCCGGCCCCAAGAATTCGCTGCTCGGCAACGCCAACACCGGCATCACGAGCCAGATCACGGCCAACCAAGCCCGGATCACGTCGTTGCAAGCGTCGTTGAACGAAGAAAGCGCGCGGTTGACCGCCCAATTCGATCAAGCGGAAATCGTCGTGGCGCAGTTGCAGTCGAATCAGGAAGCGCTCACCTCGATCCAGACATTCGACGAAATCAACAATGTGCAAACAGCCGCCAGCACCGCGGCTACCGCCAGCAGCGCCAGTCTCGCCAATACGGCCAGCAATATCAGCAGCGGCTTTGGTTGATGACAGGCGCCGCCGCGCCACGGACCGAGAGCCCGATTCCCAGTTGATCTCGACCCCTCGAACCCCCAGCGAGTCCTACCATGCAGTTCAGCGCCAGCGACGAATATTTTACGACGCAAGTCCTGACCGCGGCGCCTCAGAAGTTGCAACTGATGCTCATTGAGGGCGCGCTCCGTTCCTGCAAGCGGGCCGAGGGATTTTGGAAGTCGGGCGCCGCGGCCGCGGTGGCCGACGCGCTGCTGCATGCCCAGCGAATCATGGCCCGGCTGATCGCCGATCTCAACTATTTCGAGCATCCGCGCCTCGCCGTTCAAATGGCCGCAGTCTACGGGTTTGTCTATAAGTCGCTGGTGCTCGCGCATTTGCGCCACGACGCCGAAGCGCTAACCGATGCGGTGCGAATCTTGCTTGTCGAGCGCGAAACATGGCGCTTGGCATGCGAGAAATACGGTAGCCGGCTGAACGATGGCTCCGCCATGTCCGACCCCGCGATGGCCGACCCCGCCCCGATCGCGCCCCGCGTGAGACCGCCGGCGCCACATCACCGCGGCGCCGAGTTTCACGCCTCGGATCGGGCCACGGCCGACAGCATCTCCTTCGAAGCCTGATCCCGGCGGGGGCCATCCGCGTGAAACGCGCTCGACCGACCCGCGAAGCATCTACAGCTTCAGCCGTTTGAAAAGTCGCTCCGGCACGGCGCGAATAATCAGCATCACCCACCGCCAAAACCACGGCGTGTAGAGCACATCGCGCCGGCGGCGAAGCGCACGATCGATGTCGGCCGCGACTCGCTCGGGCGTGGCCATCAATGGCGAGTTCGGGTTCACCCGGCCCACGGTCATCGCCGTGGCGACGAAGCCGGGTTTGATCGTGAGCACATGCACTCCCAGTGGATGCAAGCGATTGCGAAGCCCGGCCAGGTAGACCGTGAGACCCGCCTTCGTGGCGCCGTAGATAAAATTGCTTTGCCGCCCGCGATCACCGGCCACGCTCGAAATCGCCGCGATCACGCCGCTCCGCCGGCCGCGAAAGTAATCGGCCAAGCATCCCAAAATCGACACCGCCGAGGTGAAGTTCACATCGATCATCTGGCGCGCTTGGGCGAAGTCCTGCTCGGCGATGTCTTGGTCCACCATCATTCCATGGCAGAGCACCGCGCCGTCGAGCCCCTCGGAAAACGCGGCGGCCGCGCCTCGACCACCAGTCCATGGCTCGCGAAGTCGAGGGCCTCGAATTCCACGCAGGCTACCGGCGTCGCGAAGCGGGTCTTCAAATCGGCTTCGAGCCGGCCAAGTTCCGCGGAGTCGCGACCCGCCAAAACGAGCCGCGTTCCCCGGGCCGCCAGAACACGGGCCAGCGCGCGAGCCATGCCAGAGGTCGCTCCGAGGATCAAATAGGTTTCAGCCACGGCGAGACAGTCCCCGCAAAAAAAACATTACAAAAGTTCCTCGGGGAATCCTAATCCCCGGCCGGGCACGCCGCCAGGGATGAAACGCGGTCGAAGTTTCGTTGGGACCAGTTCAGCTTTTGCGGGTTGGGGGGTGGATGTGGAAACGTCAATAGGAGAATTCGGGGTTTGTGTGGTAAGCTGGGCGAGGTGGATTTGATCGGTGAACGAAACTTGCTTAAGGAGCGCTAGGCATGGACGCCGCGATGCAGGCCCGCGAGGCCAGGAGGAAGGAACTTTTGCGGGAACTGGCCGAACTGGGAATCGAGGAGATGGTCGAGCAGGGGGCGTTCCTCGGCACGCCGCACTATAGCGTCATCGAGCGGTATGCTATCACGCTCGGCCGCGAGTTGAGCCGTGAAGCCCAAGAGCGAGCGATGCGTGAAGTCGCCGCGAGCTGCCCGACGGAAGCGAACTGCCCCACCTGCGGAGCGTCGTGCCGCGTGCAAACCGCAACGAGGCCGGTCACCAGCCTGGATGGCCGGGTCGAGGTGACCGAGACGACCGCTTACTGCGACCGCTGCCGGCGGTCTTTTTTTCCCTCAGCGGTTGACGTTGGGACTCGATAGCCGCGAGGTCACGCCCGAGTTGACGCGAGCCGTGGTCTGCCTAGCCGCGGAAGTCCGTTCGTTCAAGCGCGCGGAAGTGACCACCGAGCAAGTGCTGGGACACAAAGTTCCCTGCAGCACGATTCGGCGTTTGGTGAAACAGGTGGGCCAGGAACTGGCCGACGGGAAGGCACTGCCGGCGCCCAGCGACAATAAAAAAGTCGTCAAGGAAGTCGTCGTGCCGGAAGCGGCGGTGGTCTCTTGCGACGGCGGCCGCATTCGCACGCGCGAGCCGGGCCGGGGACGCGGCGTCGTGCCGTCGGGCGAGAAAGGCTGGCGCGAAACGAAGAACGCTTCGTTCGAGCGAATGTCTCTCAACCCGCGGCATGTCGCGGACGAAGACGCTTGCCCCGAGTTGCCGACTTCCTTTCGCATCGCGAAAAAAGTGGCGAATATCGCGGAAAAAGCGGTTCCCCGCCTCGATTCGCCCGGCGAAGAATCCGCCGCCGAGAAACCCCGCCGCGTGAAGTACGAAGGCCCGCGGCGCGTGCTGCGCACGGCGCTGAGCAGTATGTCCTGCTCGGAGGATTTCGGCCCGCTGATGCGGCGCGAAGCCCAGCGGCGCCGGTTCTACGATTCTCCTTTACGGGTCTTCCTCGGTGATGGCCTGAACTGGAACTGGTCGATCTGGAAAAAACATTTTCCGACGTTCACGCCCGTCCTCGACTTCATTCATGCGATTCAATACGTTTACCGCGCGGCGCTGGCGCTGGCCGCCAACGATGCGGAGGGTTGGTCGCTCTATCTAAAGTTCGTCACCTGGTGCTGGCAAGGCCAGGTCGATCACGTGATCGACGAGATCAAGCAAGCCTGCCTCGCCCGGGGCATCGACTGGGAAGATACGAAACCCAGTGACGCGGAGAAAGCGCTCGTCGACGCCGTGCGGTACTTGACGAACAATCGCCAGCGGATGGACTATCCCAGCTATCGCCGCCTGGGCCTGCCGGTCACCAGCGCGCCGATGGAGTCGCTGATCAAACAGATGAACCTGCGCGTGAAAGGGACCGAAATGTTCTGGGACGATCCCGACGGAGCGGAAGCGATCTTGCAGCTCCGCGCCGCCGCCCTCAGCGACGACGGCCGGCTCAAGGACTACCTCTCGCAACGCCCCGGCCACCCCTTCCACCGCCGCTCCACCCCCCTCGCCACCGCCGCATAAGCTGAACTGGTCCCAGTTTCGTTTATCATCTCCTCCAACGGCGAGCGGCTTGCTATTGCCCGCCGCTCCGCGGCGCGTGGGGGCTCATTCCAAGAAAAACGCCTATGTCTCCAGCCGAATCGCAAGCCAAGCCTTATCGCGGCCGCATTGCTCCCACTCCAAGCGGCTACCTGCATTTGGGACACGGCCGCACGTTCTGGATTTCGCAGCGCCGCTCCGAACAGCATCGAGGCGTGCTTGTGCTGCGAAACGAAAATCTGGATCCGGATCGCTGTCGACCGGAATTCGCCGCGACGATGCTCGAAGACTTGCGCTGGCTGGGGCTCGCCTGGCAAGAAGGCCCCGATGTGGGCGGCGCCTCTGGGCCTTATGTGCAAAGCGAACGGCTCGCCATGTACCGCGAGGCGTGGCGATCACTCGCCGCGGGCGGATATATCTACCCGAGCCCGCATTCGCGAAAAGACATCGCCGGCGCTTTACTCGCTCCGCACGATGAACCGAGCGGCGCTCACGGCGCTGCGCTCAGCGGCGCCAGCGCCGGCGCCGAGGAAGCAATCTTTCCGATCTCGCTTCGGCCGGCGGACATCGAGCCGCCGCTGGGAATGAATATCCCGGCTATCGAGCCCGGGGCGATGAACTGGCGGTTTCGCGTGCCCGACGGGCAAGTGATCGCCTTCGACGATGGGCGGGCCGGCACGGTGAAGCGCACGGCGGGCGCCGACTTCGGCGACTTTCTGGTCTGGCGGCGCGATGGCTTTCCGTCGTATGAATTGGCGGTCGTGGCCGACGACCATGCGATGCGGATCGCCGAAGTGGTGCGTGGCGAGGACTTGCTCACCTCGACCGCCCGTCAGATTCTGCTTTACCGAGCGCTGGGCTGGGCGCCGCCACGATTCTTTCATTGCCCGCTAGTTCGCGACGCGGCCGGCCGTCGGCTGGCGAAGCGCGACGCCGCTATGTCGCTCCGCGGCCTTCGCGACTCAGGCGTCGATCCGGCCGCGCTTCGCGCCGTTTGGGAAGCCGAATTCTAATCGTGGCGCCTGGACCGGATATTTCACCGACTTTCAGCCGATGCTTCTCCTGTTGTTTTGGCTCCGAGCGGTAAAGTCCGTATTGAACCGTCGTGGCCGATCGCGATAATGGCCCACGGCGCTTCGCCAGCGTCAGCGTGGCGCCCGAAACACGTTATTCTGCCCGTCGCTCCGGAAGCTATTTCATGAAAATCACCCGATCGGCTCCGCGAATTCTGGTCATGGCTCTCGCGCTTCTGGGGCTTGCGCTGGGTTCGCTCTCGGCGGCGCGGGCCGAGACCATCGCCCGCTGCGGTCGGGGATGGCTCGAACGCGTCGATGGCTGCCTTGTGCTGCATGTCGCGGGCACGCCCTACGAAATGGGTTATCAACATGGCGTGCTGCTCAAAGACCATGTGCGCGACAATGCCCGGTATCTGCTCGACGAAAAAGGGGGCAAGCCGGTGAAGCTGGGCCCGGTTCCGCTGTATCCCGTCGCCGCGATTTATGCGATTGCCCATTCGCAGCGGAGCTTTGTTCCGGCGTGGTACGACGAGGAGCTCGCCGGAGTGGCCGCCGGGGCCGATGAACCGCTCGATCGGATTCGCGCCTGCAATTTCATTCCCGAGCTGTTTCATTGCAGTGGCTTCGCGGTGATGAATTCGGCCACGAGCGACGGCACGCTCTATCATGGGCGCGTGCTCGACTACGCGGTCGATTGGCGATTGCAGAATCACGCCGTGATTATCGTCGCCTCGCCCGAGGGCAAGATTCCATTCGTCAACATCAGCTACGCCGGGTTTATCGGCTCGGTGACCGGCATGAACGCCCAAAACGTGTCGATCGGCGAAATGGGCGGCGGCGGCCGCGGACACTGGGCCGGCGTGCCGATGGCGATTCTGGTGCGCGAGACGCTCCAGCAGGCGGGCAATCTCGAACAAGCCATCGCCCTGTTTCGCGATCAGAAACGCACCTGCGAGTATTACTATGTAATCGCCGACGGCAAGACGAACGAGGCCGTGGGCATTGCGGCCCGCTGGGACGATTTTGCGACCGTGAAGCCCGGCGAAGCGCATCCGCGGTTGCCGACGCCAGTGGCCGACGCGGTTTTGATCTCGGCCGGCAAGCGTTATGAAGAGTTGGTCCGCCGCGCTCAAGGCAGCCACGGCTCGCTCACGGAAGCGTCGGCGCTGCGGCTGATGGACTGCCCGGTGGCGATGCGGTCGAACCTGCACAATGTGCTATTCGCCCCGCGGAGCACGAAATTTTGGGTCGCCAATGCGAGCGAAGATGGCCAACCGGCCGCCGAGCAAAAGTATCATGCGTTTCAGTTGAGCGAACTGCTGAGGCGCGAGCCCGACGGTTCGGCGCCGGCGCTCGCTCCGCCGCCAGCCGCTCGGCCATCGACGGCTTCGGCCGCGCCGGTGTCGGCGTTGCGTTCGCCGGCCGCGATCGAGGCGAGCGCATCGCACCGCTGAGTTTTTTCGCGAGCGTCGTTCGCAATCGGTCCGTTCTCCTCGCACCGACTCTCGTCGCGTTTATCCCAATCTACTCCAAGGCAAAGCAACTTTTGGGAGGGCATTATGCGGAAGTTCTTGGTCGAATTCATCGGCACGTTTTTTCTCGTGGCCACGATCGGCTTCACCGTCGTGAAGACCGACGCGAGCGTGATTCAGCCGTTGGCGATCGGCTCGGTGCTCATGGTGATGATCTACGCCGGCGGGCATGTATCGGGCGCCCATTACAACCCGGCGGTGACGCTCGCCGTGTTTTTGCGGGGCAAACTGCCGATGCTCGAGGTCGTGCCTTATATGGCCGCTCAAGTTCTCGGCGCGGCGGCGGCGGCCTACACGGTCATGTTCATGAAGGACCATCATGGGCCATTTAAAATCGGCGCGCCGCCGGATCATGCGCGGTGGCTGGTGGCGGAGTTTCTCTACACATTTGCCTTGTGCTATGTCGTGCTCAATGTGGCCACGAGCAAGGCCACGGCCGGCAATTCCTTTTACGGGCTCGCGATCGGCTTCACGGTGCTCACCGGCGCACTCGCCGTGGGCGCGGTGTCGGGCGGCGCGTTCAACCCGGCGGTGGCGGTGGGGGTGTCGCTGATGGGCCTTTCGGCCTGGACGAACATCTGGATCTTTCTCGTCGCCAATTTCGGCGCCGCGATCGTGGCCGCTTTCGTGTTCCGATTCATTAATCCCGACGATCGCTAGTCGTTGGCATGGAACACGAACCGGAGCATTCGTCCGCATGACTCTCTGGCGATTCGCACTCACGGTCGCCGGCCCGCGCGACGCCGTGATCAATGTGCTGATCAACGGCCCCGTGTGCTGGTATTTTTTGCATTCGCAAGCGAGCGTGCCGCTCACGGGGCGTTTTTCGGTCGAGATATTTCTCGGGCCCATGGCGTTTCTCTTGTTCTCGCTGGCGACATTTTTCGGCGTGATGAACGGGGTGTTGTTTCTGCGCTCTGGAGCGGCGGGGCCCGATGTTCGCCCGCGCGAACCGTGGCGCGGCCCTGCGATTCGTTTGGCGCTTACGAATGGCCTCGCGGCCCTGGCGATCCTGCTGGTCGCGGTGCATGCAATCGCCTGGCGCTGGCCGCGGGCGACGATTTCTGGGTGGCAATTGATCGGTTTGCAGACCGCGCTCTCGGCGGCGCTTGGCTATTGCGTGCAAGTCAACGGCGTTTTGCGAAGCGTGGCGCGGCCCGCGCGAGCATCCGCCGAGTAGCTCGCCCCTAGGCTAATCGCCGTCGGGACCGATATACTGCACGCATGCGAAGCACGATCACCCATCGAAAATTCCGCGGCGGCTGGGCGGTTCCATGCGACCTCGGCGGCTGGACACTGATGCTTCTGGCCGCGCTGGGCGCCGGCTGCGGCCGAGTGAACGAGCCGACCGTCGGCGAGCAGGTGGCGTCGGCGGCGGAGAAAGGTCCGGTGGCCGCGAATAATACCGAGGGCAAGCCGGCGGAACCCGCGGACGACGCGAACACAACCGGCGCCGCGGACCCCCGGCCTCGACCCCACGGCCCGCCGTCAAGTCCAAACGCCGCACGCCCATGTTTCACGCGCCCGGCGATAGCTTCGCCGGCCCCCTGCCGGCGCTGAGCGACGATGAACACGGCATCGCCCAATCGCTCAAGAGCGATGTCGAGCAGCTCGCCGGAAAAATCGGCGAGCGGAATTTGGATCATTATCCGCAATTGGTCGAGGCGGCGAATTTTATCGAGCGCCAATTCACCGCGGCCGGCTACAAGCCCAAGCGGCAAAACTTCGATGTCCACGGCAAATCGTGCGACAATATCGAAGCCGAACTTCCCGGCGCGGCCAAAGCCGACGAGATCGTGATCCTGGGCGCCCACTACGACTCGAACCGCGGCACTCCCGGCGCCGACGACAACGCCTCGGGAGTGGCGATGCTGCTTACCCTCGCCCGGCGCTTGGCGGCCGAGAAGCCGGCGCACACCGTGCGATTCGTGGCGTTCGTAAACGAAGAGGAGCCCTATTTTCAGACTCCGCAAATGGGTTCGCTGGTCTACGCCAAACGCTGCCGCGCGATGCAAGAAAACGTCGTCGCGATGCTGAGCCTTGAAATGGTGGGCTACTATAGCGACAAGCCGAAGAGCCAGCATTACCCGCTCACCGTGTCGTTCATGTATGGTTCGACCGGCGACTTCGTGGGTTTCGTGGGGAACTTGGCGTCGGATGATCTGGTTGTTCGTGGCACGGCGGCCTTTCGTCGCGGCGTGCGGTTCCCGTCGGAAGGCGCGGCGCTGCCCGAGGGAATCGATGGCGTGGGCTGGTCGGATCATTGGGCGTTTTGGCAGCAAGGCTACTCGGCGATGATGATCACCGACACCGCCCACTTCCGGAACCCGAACTACCACCGGCCGACCGACACGCCCGACACGCTCGACTATGAACGCGCGGCGCGCGTGGCGGTGGGCGTGGAGCAGGCGCTGCGCGAACTGGCGGGCGACTGACATTCTCCCAGGCGCCGGCCGAATTTGCTTCCGCGCGATTAGGGATGCGTCAAGCCGTCGATCGTCGCCGCCTTCGGTCGAGCCGTCTGGGACCCTCGCGAGACGCGGCGCGAACGGATACAATGTCGCGCTGCTCGCGAGCGAAATTATAAAATCACCCCAAACTTGTCGAGGTTCTTTCCATGCGCACTGTTAACGCATGTTTGATCGGCGGCATATGTTTGCTCGGCGCGATCGCAACGGCATCCGCCCAAGCGCCGCGGCGCCCAGACCCGGCGCGGCGCGTCCGGCGCCGGCCGCCGGTCGCCCCAACGCCGCGCCGGCGAACTCGCCCGCGGCTGGTCCGGCCACGGGCGCCCCGGTCGCGAGGACCGCGGCGCCTGCATCGGGCCCCTCGCCATCATCGGGCCCCTCGCCATCATCGGGCGCGGCGGCGTCGCCCGGCACGCCAGCGGCGGGCACGGGCGGCGCGCAAGGCCAAGCGGCCTCGGGCATGAGCGCCGATGAAGCCGCGATTCGGCATATGGCCGAACTGTTCGTTCACGCGTTCGACGCCAAAGACACAAGCGCCCTGGCGGCCATGTTTGCTCCCAACGCCGTGATCTTCGATGTATCAGGCTCGCCCGATCAAGGGCGCGAGGCCATTGCCGCCCTCTTCGCCGACGGATTTCGCCAACACCCGCGCGCCACCATGCGGATTACGATCGAGTCGATTCTTTTCGCCACGCCCACGCTCGCCATCGAAGAAGGCACGACCGCCGTGACGAATGAGCCGGGCGAAGCGCCCGAGCGTCTTCGCTACAGCGTGACCCACGCGAAGCAGGCCAACGGCAAGTGGCTCATGGCCGCGGCCCGCGACTTCGATGATCCGCAAGCCACCGCCGCGACCGAGCTCGAGCAACTTGGCTGGCTGGTGGGCGACTGGGTCGATGAGAGCGAGGGCGGGCTCGTGAAAGCCACGTATGCCTGGAACGAGAATCACACCTTCCTGGTGTCGGAATACTCGCTGCATGTGGCCGGGCAAGCGATCATGGCCGGGTCGCAGCGCATCGGCTGGGATCCGGTGGGCCATCAGATTCGGTCCTGGATTTTCGACTCGAACGGTGGATTTGGCGAGGGCTACTGGACTCGCGATAAGAACCGCTGGATCGTGAAGCTGCGTGGCGTGAGCCACGACGGCAAAGTCGGCTCCGCGACGCAAGTGTTCACGCGCGTGAACGATCACAAATACACATTCGAATCGCGCGATCGTCTGGTGGGCGGCGAAGCTTCGCCGGATATCAAGACGGTGAGCGTGGTTCGGAGCCCGCCGGGTCCGGGCGCGAAGCCTCGGCCGGCGCCGTGAGCGTGTGTCCTAAAGTGAACGCATGACGGACCCTTGGAATTCCCTCCTCCGATTTCGCGAGAGTTTGCGATGATGAATCAATCAATGCATGGCATGTTGGCCGCGGCCATCGGCGGTTTGGCGCTCTTGGGTTCGCCCGAAATTGCTTGGTGCGGACGCGGCGGTGGTGGCGGACACGCCGGCGGGGGCCGCGCCGGAGGGGGCCACTTTGCCGGAGGGCATCCCGGCGGAGGATTTCAGGCCGGGGGGCGCCCCGGTGGGTTCGAAGGCCAACCGCGCGCGGCGCTGGGCGAGCTGAAGGCCCCGCGGGCCATCCGCAAAACTTCGCCGGCCATCCCCAAAACTTTGCCGGCCGAACCGGCGGAGCGGCGGCCGGCTTCGGGCACACGCCCTCGTTTGGCGAGGGTAATAACTTCGCTGGTGGGCGCCCCGGCGGTGTCAATCAGTTCCATCCCGGTGGCCCCGGTCCCGGCGAACATCCCGGCGGCTTTAGTCCCGGCGCCGCGGGGCAGGGACCGCGCGCCAATGGTTTCGGCCCGGGCGGAGGCAATTTCAACAATCACCCGGGCGGCTTCAACGGCGGTCAGGCTGGCTGGGCTGGCGGCCATGCTGGCTGGGCCGGGGGCCATGCTTTCGCCGGCGGCTATGGCCTGAACCAGTGGAATAACCACAACTGGAACCACGGCGGCTGGTACAACGGCAACTGGCACGGCAACTGGGGCGGCGGCGGCTACTACCCGGTTGGCTGGGGTGGTGGCTACGGCGGCTATGGTGGCTATGGTGGCTATGGTGGCGCCGGTTGGGGGCTCACCGGCCTGGGCCTCGGGCTGGCCATGGGATCCATGTCGCCTTGGAACTGGGGCTATTACAGCTATAGCAATCCTTTTTGGAACGGCGGCGGCGCGGGCTACGCCGGATACAACTACGGCCAGCCGCTCGCTTATGCCTCGACTCCCGTCGGCGGAATCACGAACACCGACCCCAATCTCAACGCGGGCAGCGCCCTCGCCCAAAACGGCTACGCGCCCCAGGATCAGTCGATCGCGGTGTTCGATCAAGCGCGGGTGGCCTTTGGGCAAGGCGATTTTCAAACCGCGCAGTCGCTCACCGAGCAGGCAATTGCCCTAATGCCAAGTGATCCCGTGCTGCATCAATTTCTCGGCCTGTGCCAATTTGCCCAAGGCAATTATCAGCAGGCCGCCGCCACGGACTACGCGGTGCTCTCGCAGGGGCCGGGCTGGGATTGGACCACCGTCGTCGGCCTTTATCCGAACGTGAATATCTACACCCAACAGTTGCGAGCGCTCGAGGCCTATTGCACCGCGAATCCGAACGCGGCCGACGCGGCCTTTGTCTTGGCCTATCAGTACATGGTCCAGGGAGCGAGCGACGCCGCCGCCGCCGAACTGCGAACCGTGGTGCGACAGCAGCCGCAAAATCAACTCGCGGCGCAACTGCTCAACTCGATCTCACCGGGCGCCGTGCCCGCCGTGGCCCAAGCAGCGCCCGTGGCGCTGAGCCCGCCCGCGCCCACGAATTTGATTGGAACCTGGACCGCCAGCCAGCCCGATGGCACGAAAATCACGCTTTCGCTCAACGCCGACAAGCAGTTCGATTGGCAAGTGGCCCACGGACCCACGACCCAAGACCTCCGCGGCAACTACACGCTGGCCGACAACGTGCTTGTGCTCAAGGCCGCCGACAACAACGAGCTCGTCGGGCAGGTGGGACTCGTGGCCGACGGGCGGATGAACTTCAAGCTTTCGGGCGAAAACCCGGCGGATCCCGGTCTGACGTTCATCCGCTGACGAACTCGAAGGCGAACGACCCCGCGGCGGCGGCTTTCGGGCCGACTCCGCTCGGCGATCGAGACCCGTTTTCCCGACAAGGTGAGCGCCATGCGCATGGTGATCGCGATCATTCAGCCCACGAAGCTCAAAGCGGTGCGCGAAGCGCTCGATAAGATCGGCGTCACGCGGATGACCGTGTGCGACGCGCAAGGATTCGCGCGGCAAAAGGGCCAAACCGAAACCTACCGCGGGGCGGAATACAAAACGAACCTACTCCGCAAGATCGCGCTCGAGATCGTGGTGAACGAAGACTTTCTCGAACGCACGATCGACACGATCTCGTCCGTGGCCCGCACGCCGCCCGATGGCAATATCGGCGATGGCAAAATCTTCGTGTTGCCCGCTTTGGAAGCGGTGGATTTCAATCCCTGGGCCCGCGGACCCGAGGCGGTTTGATCGCTATTTTCTCGGCGCCCGCACATGTCAATCGAAAGCCTTCAACGATGAGCGTGGCCCTCGTATCCGGCGATTTGATGACGATCTCGCGAGTGTCGGGCGTGGCCCGCGGCCGCGGCCGTGCGCTCGCGACGATCGCGCGTCTCGAACCGCTGCTCGAGGCGATCGGCCGCGAACCGGTTCGGCTCGTGCTCGTCGATCTGGCGTTGCCCGGACTCGACATCGAGGCGCTCGTCGCCGGCGCGCGCGGCGACCTCTGGCGCCGCGGGGGTCGGACCGCTCTCGATCGTCGCCTTCGGAGCGCATGTGCAAGCCGAGCGACTTGCCCAGGCCCGACGGGCAGGCTGCGACCGGGTGGTGACGCGGGGGCAGTTCTTCGCCGACCTCGACGCGGTGCTCTCGCTCGACCTCGCGAGCGACGCTTAGCTCTCCGGCGCCGGACTCCGCTATGCCGCCTTGCGAAGCGACTCGCCCTCGCGAATCGGAATCACATTCCGGCGGTGCGCGGCGGAAGCCGTGGGCATGTCGATCTCGCGTTTCACGGCGGCCATCGCGTTGAGCAGGCCATCGATCGCTTGCGACGCGTGGTTGCTGTTGATTTGAATGCGCAGCACGGCCGCGCGATAGGGAACCGCCGGCACGGTGACGGATTGAATATAATAGCCGTGGTCGAAAACGATGCGGCCGGCTCGAAACACATCTTCTTCGTCGCCCACCAGCACGGAGACGATCGGCGATCGCCCGCCAAGCACCACCAGATCGAGCCCTTCGAGTCCGGAGACCAAATGGCGAACATTGCGGTCGAGCCGCGATCGCAATCCGGCATAGTCGGCCGAGCGGAAGATATCGATCACGGTCGAGGCAGCCTCGATATACGGCGGCGGCGCCGGGCCACCGAAGATGTAGGTGTTCGAGCCGCATTTTGATCATGCGCGCCAGGGCCTTGTTGCACGCGACAAACGCGCCGAACACGCTGCACGCTTTCGAGAAACAGCCGATCGCGACGGCGTTGTCGTAATTGCCCAGAGCTTCGAGCACGGTGCCGCGACCTTGCTCGCCGAGCACTCCCGTGGCATGCGCGTCGTCGACGAGCAGCACGCCATTATGTCGCAGCGCTACTTCGTTCAGTGCTTGCATCGGCGCGATCACGCCGCTCATGCTGTACACGCCATCGATGGCGATGATCGCGATGTTGTAGGGCGCCGCTTGGATCAGCACCCGTTCAAGGTCGCGCGGGTCGTTGTGGGAAAAGCTGAGCACGCGCACTCCGTTGGCCTTGGCGATCTTGGCGCCTTCTTGGATCGAGTTGTGCGCCAATTCGTCGTAGACGAGCACATCGTGCGGCGTGGTGAGTCCAGCAAGAACCCCGGCATTGGTCAGGGTGACGCTTGGAAAAATCACGGCGGCTTCGGCGCCCATCCAATCGGCGATTTTTTGTTCGAGCTCGACCTCGGCCCCGCAGATGGCGAAGGCGCGCGAGGCGCCGAACTGCGTGCCCCAGCGCAGCGCCGCGAATCACGGCGTCTTTGACGCGAGGGTCTTGATCTAGGCCCAGGAAGCTATCGAAGCCGAAATTCACCAACCGATGGCCATCGATCTCCACCTCGCGGTTCGGACCGACGGCATCGAAGCTCAATTGCTTGAGCGTGTCTTCTCCGAACTGCGTTTCCGCGAATTCGAAGAATTTGACGATGCTTGTCTGGCTTAACGATTGAATGAGGGCATCAAGCGGTGGCAGCGCTGGTTTGAGCACCTCGTGTCCTTTGCTATGGATTGGATGGGAGACGCGGCGAAAGCGCGAGTCGCTTACGCCGCTTTGCGATGCGAGGTCGCGCGGACGGCGTCCGACGCCGACGACGCGTCATGTTCGATCTTTTCGTGGATCAAGCTCAAGAGTTGGCCGACGGTCGACACTTGCGACAGTTCCTCATGCACCAGACGAATCCGGTACCGTTGTTCGATGCGCATCACCAAGCTCACGACATCGAGCGAGTCGAGGCCGAGGCCGTCGCGCAGTTCGATATCGTCGCCAAGCGTTTCGATGGTCTTGCCGGTGTCGTCCTCGAAAATCGCCTTGAGCTCTTCGCGCAAAGATTCGCGATCCAACATGAACGGTTTCCTCGTTGCAATTAGTACGATATCTTCTATCGGCATATGCTCCCGAAAGCATCGCAAGCCTTAATGCTTTGTAATGCAAAATCGCGAGGCGCTGCTGGCGCGACGCGGGGCGAAGGGAGCGACCGGCGTAAGCTGGGGCGATTAAAACTTTTTTGCCCAATTCCGGCAATGGCATTCGCCGCTTGCTGCGCGACCAGCGGTTAATTCGCGGGCGCGGCATGCTACCGAGGCCAGCGCCAGCATTGCTTGCGGGAAATTGCGCGGGCGGAAAAAGTCGGCCCGTCAATACTCGACCCCCGACCCCGGCAACGTCACTGCTTCGGTTCGGGCAAAAACATGGCCACCACGGCCGCCGGCACGAACAGGACGCTGGCATAGAGCAGCGTCAGCCGGTAATCGACCTTATCCGAAAAAAGGCCGAACAACACGATTCCCGCCGCCGCCGCGAGCCGGCCGATGTTGTAGCAAAACCCGGCGCCGGTCGTGCGCACCAGCGGCGGAAACAAGGGAGGCAGATACATCGTGAACAGCCCGAACATCCCCTGGGAAAGACCCACGAGCGAGATGAAAAAGAGAATCGTCTCGTGGTCTCGCGGCACGTAATAGGTCGAAAACATGGCCGCGAAATACATGAGACACAAGCCCACGATCGCCGGCCGATAGCCAAATGCCCGGGCCAGCGCCGCCGCCGCGAAATTGCCGATGATCGACGACCCCATCACGATCGCCAGCGCCGTGCCCACATATTGCTGTCTCGGCGCCTGCTCCCAACTTGCCACCTCGGGCAGGTGCTGCACGTGTTGAAGGTGCCAAAACATGAACGCCCAGTGCCCGGTGAGCGACAGTGCGCACACGGTCATGGTCAAGAGCGTAATGCGCCGGAGCGGAGCGCCAAACAGGTCCAAGATCCCCGGCGCCCTCACGGACTGGCCCCCGCGCGAGACGCTCGCGGGCCGCATGCCACTCCTCGGGCTCGGGCACCTCGCGGCGGATCCACAAGACCAGCAGCGCCGGTAGCACTCCGACCAGAAACACGCATCGCACCGGCGCGTCGGCCAGGAGAAAAGTGGCCACGCCGGCCAAGAGCGAGCCGATATTCACGGCTGTCTGCAACACCGCCGCGATCCACGGCCGCCAGCGTCGCGGCCATGTTTCCGAGAGCAGCGAGGCGCCTACGGCCCATTCGCCGCCGATGCCGAGCGCGGCGAGAAATCGAAATATCAGCAGGTGCCACCAATGAGTGGCGAAAAAGGCGAGCCCGGTGAAGATCGCGTAGGTGAGAATCGTGAGCACTAGCGCCCGCGAGCGACCGAGGCGATCGCCCAACCGTCCGAACAGCGCCCCGCCCAGGGCCCAGCCTGTCATGAAGGCCGCTTGAATGAGCGAACCGTGCCACCCGACGCTCGGATCGTCTTTCGAGGTTTGCAGCAGCTCGGCCACGAACGGCGCCGCGATGCCGGTGTAGAGATGCATGTCGAGGCCGTCGAACAGCCAGCCGAGCCACGCCGCGGCGCCCGATTTCCATTGCGTCGCGCTCAAGTCGGCGAGGCTGTCGACTTCGCGCCGAGGCGACTGGTCGGCCGGCGATTCCAAAAGCGGCGCGGGCGAGCTTGCTTCGGCCGGAGCCCGATAGGGGTTCAACTCGTCCGCCATGATGACCGCCTAAGTCACTCGGATTTCAAAGGCTCGCCGGTCAAGCATCCTCGAGCGCGCAGCGCCCAATTCCCGATCCAGGTCCAAGAGCGACGCGGGATCGTTGCCCACGAGCTTGAACTTGCCCACGATCTCGCGAGCCGTCTTCTCTTCCTCGACCTGCTCGGTCAAGAACCACTGAAGCTCGACCACCAGGGCAAATGCCTTTTCCTTGAACGCCAGCTCATACAATCCGTCGATTTGCTTGGTCACTTCTTCTTCCTGGGCCAGACCATGCTCGAACACATCGGCCACATGCTTGAAGTTGATTCTTGGCTCGGCGAGCGCTGTCAGGTGCGCGATTCCGTTGCGAGCCATCAGAAAGTCGAACAGCTTCATGGCATGGCCGTATTCCTCGCGGCTTTGCACGCGCAGCCAATGGGCGCAGCCAAGGAAATTTTGATGCTGGCAATAGGCCGACATCGCCAGATAGCTGTACGACGCATGTAGCTCGGCATTGATTTGGCGATTGATCGCGTCTTGAACGATTTTGCTGACCATCAAACGATCTCCTCGAATATCGCGGCGCGAAGGGCGCCCGGGTAAACCCCGACATCTCGTGCGCGCCGCCGCGCTTGGGGCACTCATGGGGCCCGTGGTTGCTCCATGTGCAAACACGGGAAATTCCGCGGGAAGTGAAGTATTGTCGCGCGCCGCGCCGCGTTTCGCAACCGCGAAAAATGCGGGCTCACCGGAGGCGCCCCTCCGCTCGTTCGACAAAAGCGCTCATCTTGACGCCGGGCTTGGCTCCCCCTAATCTCCGCGCCGCGACGACGCCGGGATGGATGTTCCCTACCTGTTTTTCACGAGGTCACAGGCATAACGCATGAGCGCACCGCATTCCGCCAATCATCCGTCGGTTCCATTTCACACTCCTGGCGCTTCGCAGACCCCGCCCTCGACCGCGGCGGCTGACATCGTTTCCGACCAACCGACGACCGCCCCGCTGCTCGATTTGGCCCGGCAGCATCGCCCGCTGATGCCCGAATTTCGCGCCGCCGTGGAACGGGTGCTGAACTCGGGCCGCTTCGTGCTGGGGCCCGAGTGCGAGCAACTCGAGCAGTTCATGGCGAAGCACTGCACAACGGCCGAGGCCGTGGCTTGCGCGTTGGGCAGCGATGCCCTCTTGCTGGCGCTGATGGCGCTCGAAGTGGGTCCCGGTGACGAGGTGCTCCTGCCTAGCTACACATTTTTCGCCACCGCCAGCGCCGTCACGCGCTTGGGCGCCCAGCCGGTATTCGTCGATATCGAGCCGGGCTCGTTCAACATGTCGCCCGCGCATTTGGCCTCGCTCGTGACGCCGGCCTCGAAGGCCGTGATTCCCGTGCATCTGTTCGGCCAATGCGCCGATATGCACGCGATCGGTAAAATCGCGGCTCGCCACGGACTTGCCGTGGTCGAAGACGCCTGCCAGGCGATCGGCGCCGAACACTCCGGACGCCGCGCCGGCTCGATCGGCGACATCGGCTGCATCAGCTTCTACCCGACGAAGAATTTGGGCGGCATGGGCGATGGCGGCATGTGTGTCACGAACCGCGCCGATCTGGCCGACAAACTGCGCCTCTTGCGGGGACACGGCATGGCCCCGCGATATTACCATCGCGTGATCGGTATCAATTCTCGCCTCGACACGTTGCAAGCCGCGCTGCTCAATGTGAAGACCCCGCATCTCGAAACCTGGACCCAGATGCGCGAAGCCAACGCCGCTCGCTACACCGAGCTTTTCCAACTCGCGAGCCTGGATCGCGTGGTGGGGCTGCCCGAGGTCCAGGCGGAGCGGCGCCATGTATGGAATCAGTATGTGGTGCGCGTGCCCGATGGTGGCCGCGACGCGCTGCGGCGGCATCTAGCGAGCGTTGGCGTGGGCAGTGAGATTTACTATCCGCTGTCGTTGCATCAACAAGAGTGTTTCCAATATCTCGGCTACCGCCCCGGCAGCCTGCCCGAATCGGAGCGCGCCGCGGCCGAGACGATCGCGCTGCCGATCTTCCCGGAGCTGTCGGCCGGCGAGCAGCGGTTGGTGACTCGGAGCGTGGCCGGATTTTATGGCATGGAAACATCCCGCCCGACAAAACCGGCCGAATCCGCCCCGCGCCGCCACGCGGCCTAAATATAGCCCAGCGCGACGAAGCGCCCTCATCCGTCGGCTTTGCCGGCGCCTTCTCCCGGAAGGAGAAAGGTTGCAAGGATTCCTTCTTTTCCAGCGAGAAGGACGCTTGCGCCCCAGCCGCCGCCGCCGGGCGTTTCTAGCGTGAGGCGGTCGCCCGGGTCGACCGTGAACTGGGCGAGCGCCGGAAGCGACTCGATGTCGCCGGAGGCGCGGCGCAACAGATTCTTTCCCAGGGCGCCGGGCTCACCACCGGCCAGACCGAAGGGGGCGGCCGGGCCGCGTCGCTGGGTAAGGAGCGATACATCGAGCCGGCGAAGAAATTCGATCTCGCGCCGCACGCCATCGCCACCTCGATGCAAGCCCGCCCCGCCCGAGCCGCGGCGAATCTCGAACTTCGCCAGCCGAACCGGATAGCGGCGCTCGAGCACTTCCGGATCGGTCAATCGGGTGTTGGTCATATGGGTTTGCACCGCATGCGCGCCGGGTCCCCGGGACGTGGCGCCGGCGCCGCCGCAGAGCGTTTCATAATATCCAAACGTGGCGTCGCCAAAGAGAAGGTTGTTCATCGTGCCTTGACTGGCCGCGGCCAACGCGAGCGCGCCAAGGAGCACATCGACCACGCGCTGCGAGGTTTCGACATTGCCGCCGGCCACCGCCGGCGCTCGGGCCGGATCGTCGTTCGTCGGCGGATTCAAGAGTCCCGGCGGAATCAGGAGCTCCACCGGCCGGAGCACGCCTTCATTCAGCGGAATGTCCTCGGCCAGCAAACAGCGAAGCACATACATGAGCGCCGAGCGCACAATCGCGGTGTTCGCATTGAGATTGCCCGACGACACGGGGCCGGAGCCGGTGAAGTCGACACGAACCGACTCGCCCGCGATCGTAATCGACACTTCGATAGGCGAGCCATCGTCGAGCCGGTCGCGGCGGTGGTAGTGGCCATCGCCCAACTTGGCGAGCGCTTGCCGTGTTTTGCGCTCGGCCGAAGCTTGGATGTGTCGCATATAGCGGAGCACATAATCGAGCGAATGACGCTCGGCGAGCGCCAAAAGTTCGCGAGCGCCCTGTTGATTGGCAGCCACTTGCGCGGCGAGGTCGGCGAGGTTCGCGGCCACGTCGCGCGAGGGATACGGTCCCGCGGCCAAGAGCGCGGCCAACTCCCGCCAGCGCGGCTCGCGCGGCAAGACCTGGGCAGAAGTCGCGAGGGCGTCCGCCGGCAAGAGCGAAAAATTGCGAATCAACACCCCTTCTTCGGCAAGCGACTTGGAAAAGGGCGACATCGAGCCCGGCGCCAAACCGCCGATCTCGGCGTGATGGGCGCGGCTAGCGGTGAAGAACAGCAGCTTGGCCGACGTGGGCTCATGCACCGGCGTGACGACGGTAATGTCGGGCAGGTGCGAACCGCCGCGGAACGGATCGTTGGTGATAAAGACATCGCCGGGCCGCATTGCCGGGTTGTCGGCGAGCCCGCCGCGCACCGTCTCGCCCATGGCGCCCAAGTGTACCGGAATATGCGGCGCGTTGGCCACCAGTTCGCCGGCGGCCGTGAAGATGGCGCAGCTAAAGTCGAGCCGTTCTTTCACATTCACGCTGCTCGCGGTGTTGCGCAGCGTGTGGCCCATTTGTTCGGCGATGCCGGCCAGTTGATTGTTGAAGATTTCGAGCTGGGCCGCGTCGGGAAGCGACGCGCGCGTGCCGCTGGATGCGGCGGCCGGCGCCGCCTGCGGTTTTGCCCGCTCCGGGCGCACATGCGTTAGGAGAAGTTCGCCCTGGCTGAGCACATCGCCTTGCCAACCGGGATCGATCACGAGCGTCGAGCCGAGTTCGCAGACAATCGCCGGACCTTCGATGCGATCGCCAGGCCGCAAGTCCGCGGAGATGCACCGGCGTTTCGCGGGCATCGTTGGAGAACCACACGCGCGCCGAGCCGCTGACCGTGGCATTTGACGGCGGTAGGCGTTCGGAACGCGGTGGGGCGGTTTCGGAGCGCGCCGTGGCCGTCGAGCGGAGGGTGGCTAGTTCGAGGCGTCGGTCGGGCCGTGAGTAACCAAAGAGCCGCCGGTGCGATGCTTCGAAATCGCTCCGGATCGCGTCGAGCGTGGCTACCGCCGGCGAGGGAGGCAGACGCACTCCGAGCGTGGCTTCGACGCCCGCATGGCGCAGATCGATTTCGTGCGTGTGTTCGATCGCCGCGGCGGGCGCGCCGTCGGCAATCAGTTCCGCGGTCATTCGCCGCTCGCACTGGGCGATGGCCTCGGTCAGTTGGGCGAGCACGGCCGAATCGAGCGGAGACTCGAAGGCGGTCGAGCCATGACGGGCGAGCTCCGCGTGGCCGATGCCGAAGGCGCTCAATAGTCCCGCGTCGGGATGCGCAGAATTTCGCCGATCCCGAGCTCCTCGGCGATCGCGCAAGCATGCTGACCGCCGGCGCCGCCGAACGATACCAGCAGATGCTCGCGCGGATCGAACCCCTTGGCGACCGACACCGAGCGCACCGCCTTGACCATGGCGGCATTGGCCACGCGCGAGCCCATGGGCAAGCAACACCCGCCGGCGCTGCCGCGAGGGGTTATCTTCTCCCTCGATAATGGACGCCGTCGGCGGCAAGGGATCGACAAGCCCGGCGCCCACATCGTCCATCGCGCGTAGGATTTCATCGAGCCGAGCGTCGATTGCCGGCAGTTCGAGCGGAATCGGAAATCGCGCCGCGGGAATGCGGCCGAGAAACAGATTGACATCCGTCACGGTGAGCGGCCCGCCGCGCCCATAAGCCGCTGGGCCGGGATCGGCGCCGGCGCTCTCGGGACCGACGACGAGCTTAACGCCATCGAACCGGCAAATCGAGCCGCCGCCAGCCGCGACGGTTTCGATCGCCAGCATCGGCGCCGCCACGCGCACACCGGCTTTTTGCGTCTCGAACTCCAGATCGAAGCGGCCGTCGTATCGCGAGACATCGGTGCTCGATCCGCCCATGTCGAACCCGATGGCGCGACGAAACCCCGCCGCCTCGGCAACCCGCGCCACGCCCACCACTCCACCGGCCGGGCCGGAGAGAATGCTGTCTTTGCCGGTAAAACGCCCCGGCGCGGTAAGCGCGCCGGCCGAGCTGAGCAGCCGCAGCCGACCGACGCCGATCGCGCTTTCAAGTCCCGCGACATAACGGCGGAGCACCGGATTCAAATAGGCGTCGAGCACCGTGGTATCGCCGCGAGAGACGATCTTGCCGATCGCCGCCACTTCGTGCGACACGCTGATTTCATCAAAACCGATCTCGGCCGCGATTCCCGCCACGAAGTTTTCATGCGCGGGATTGATCGTGGCGTGCAGCAGACAAATCGCGATCGATTTCGCGCCGAGGCTCTTGAGTCGCGCGAGCTCGCGCCGAACTTGCTCGGCCGAAGGCGCTTGAAGCACGCCGCCATCGGCCGCGAGCCGCTCGTCGATCTCGCCAGTCGTGGCGTATAGTAGCGCTGGCTTTACGATCGTGAGATCGAACAGTCGCGGGCGACTCTGGTAGCCGATTTCGAGCAGATCGGCAAAGCCGCGCGTGGTGACGAGCCCGACGCCGGTGCCCGAGCGAGTGAGCAGGCAATTGGTGCCGCGCGTCGTGCCGAGGCGCACATCGATCGGGGGTATCGCCGCGTGGCGGTCGAGGCCGAGCAAATAGCGAATGGCCACCAACGGCGCTTCCTCGCCGACGAGTTCATAGGGTTGCCCCGCCGCGATCGGAGCTTCGAGCGGCGAGTCGAGCGTGAATCGGCCGGTGTTTGCCTCGAACGCACGGACGATGCGCGTGGCGAGCGGCCGGCGGTGGGCGTCGAGCACATGGAGCTCATAGCCAACCCACGCCCGCGGTGGATCGCCGCTCCGCGCCGCGTCGACGAGCATCGCGCGGTCGGACCCGGGGCTTGCGACGCCGGGCACGCGGCCGGTGCTGGGCAGCTTGTGCCGCGAGAGGCGGCCATCGGGCATGTGTAGAAAACAGTCGGTGAACGTGCCGCCGACGTCGATCCAAAATTGCGGGACGTTCATGGGCTTATCGACGGGCACGAAATGGTCCGTCACTTTTTGCCACGATTCGCGTCGCCTTCGAGGCAAAGAAGATGCGAGGCGGTTCGCAGAAACATGCAACCATCCGACACCGCCGGCGTCGCGCGGCTGGCTTCGCCGAGCGGAACGCGGCCGAGGAGCTCGTATTTCTTGGCGGCCGCCAGCACGACCACGTCGCCATCGGCCGAGATCGCGAAGACTTTATCGCCGGCTCGGATCGGCGAGCCGGAGTAATTGCCGCCCACGCGTTCGCGCCAATGCACCTTGCCCGAGGCCCAATCGATGCAGGAAACGATACCCTTGTCGCCCCACAGGATCGCCATGTCGTCCACGACCAGCACCGAGGGCACATAGGGCGCCGAAGTCTTGTCGAGCTTGTACACGACCTCGGGCGCCGATGATGGCGAAGTCGGCGGCCGGAGCGCCACAAACGTATTGTTGCCGCTACCTTCACCACAATTGCCCAACACCAGGTCGCCGGCCAGCGCGGGTGACCCGACCGGCCGACGCTCGAAAACGCCGTCTTGCCAAAGTGTTTTGCCGGTGCGTGGATCGATGCCTGAAATGCCATAGGCCCAACTGTTGACGATCAGTTCGTCGGGCTGGCCCGGGCGGCGGCGCACGCAAGGCACGGCGTATGAAGCGTTTTGCTTTTCGCGGGTACGGCGGTCCACGCGCCAAGCGATCGCGCCATCGGCGGCGCGGAGGGCTTGCAATGAGCTGGCGCCGTCTTGATCGTTGGTGATGATCACCGAGGTCGTCGTACAACAAGGGCGAGGTTCCGAAGCCATGTTCGCTAATGAAGGCGCCGAGGCTCCGTCGCCAAACTTCCTTGCCCGGCTTCGAGACGGCGCCGTGCTCGAGGGCCACGACGAAATAATCCTCGGGCGTGGCCCAGGCGCAGTAGACATGGTTTTTGTCGACCGTGGGCGTGCTGGTGGCGTATCCGTTTTGCTTATGCACATGGAAGGTTTGGAAAGGATAGTCGCGCTGCCAGAGAACCTTGCCATCGAGCGCGCTCAAGCAGAGCAACCAGCGGTGGCCGGTCTCGGAATCGGCGCTCGTGATAAAGACTTCATCGCCCCAAATGACCGGCGACGAATGGCCCGCGCCGGGCAGCGTCGATTTCCAGCGCACCGCCTTATCGGACCACGTGGCCGGGAAGTTCGTGTCGCTTTGACCCTGGCCATTGGGCCCGCGAAAGCGAGTCCACTCCTGGCCGGCGGCCTGCTGCGCGACAGCGAGGCCGGCAATCAACAACGCCGCGATCATATTCGCGGCGCTCGACAGGTAGCGCGGGGGTTTCATCGGACGGCTCACTCCGTGTTGGGGCGTTCGTCGCCAGGTTCGCGATGGGATCGGGCGATGCCAAACTGCTCGATCTTACGATACAAGGTCGCGCGGCCAATTCCCAGTAGCCGGGCGGCCTCGAGCACATTTCCCTCGGCGCGGCGAAGCGCCTGGGTGATGAGCCTCCGCTCCCAATCGTCGATCTTCAGCGACTCGAATTCGCCACTGGGAGTGGGGCTGCCGAATGGATCGCCAAGTCCCAGATCGTGGGGCTCGATCTCATTGCCCTCGGCGAGCACGACGGCGCTATCGATCACATTGCGCAATTGCCGCACATTGCCGGGCCAGGAATAAGCGAGCAACCGATCGCGAGCCGCAGGCGAAAACGCGAGATGCGGCCGGCCCTGCTGCTCGCGAAACTTCACGAGAAAATAGTCGAGCAGCAGGCCCACGTCGTCGCCCCGGCGGCGCAAGGGCGGGGCCGAAATCTCGAACACGGCGAGCCGATAATACAAGTCTTCGCGAAACTTCTTGTTCCGCACATAGTCGCGCAAATCCTGATTCGTGGCGGCGATCACCCGCACATCGACCGTGATCTCGCGCGTGGCGCCGACCGGCAGGAAGGGGTGGCCTTCGAGAATGCGCAGCAGCTTAGCTTGGCCTTCGAGCGTGAGCTCGCCCACTTCGTCGAGAAAGAGCGTGCCCGAGTCGGCCTGTTGGAAATACCCGACATGATCGCGATTGGCGCCGGTAAACGCGCCGGCCTTATGGCCAAAGAGCTGGCTTTCCATGAGCTCGATCGGAATCGCGGCGCAATTCACGCCGAGCATCGGCCGATCCGATCGCGGGCTGGCGCGGTGCAATGCCCTGGCGATCAGTTCCTTGCCCGAGCCGCTTTCGCCGCGAATGAGCACGCAGCCGGTGGCCCGGGCGAGCCGCGAGATTTTGCTTTTGAGTTCGAGCATCGGCCGGCTCTCGCCGATGAGCTCGCCGTGGTCGGTCGACTTGGCCACGAGCCGCTGATATTCGGCGCCCAGGCGCGATTCGCGCCGAACGCGCACCAGAGCCATCACCGCGATCTTGGCGACGCGCACCGCGAAATCGAAATCGGTTTGCTTGAACCGTCCGCTCTCGAGATAGACATGCAAAGCCCCCAGGGTCTTGCCGCCATGCACCAGCGGCACACAGAGCGCGTCGGCAAAATGCTTGAGCGATTCGGTCGAATCGCTCGGCCGCTCGTCGGCCATCCATACCGCTTGTCCCTGACGGCACACATATTCCGTGAGCGTGGGACTGAGCGGGGCGTTGCGGGCCGACTCGGGAACCATGATCTTCGGCTTCAGTCGGCCATCGTCGCCGATCCACAAGAAGCCGGCCACCGTGGCCCGAGTCCATTCCCGCAGCAGCTCGAGCGCCATGCGCATCGAATCGTCGGGGTCCTCGCTCGTGAGCAGCCGCATGCTGAGCTGATAGAGTAAAAAGAAATCCTGGCCGGGGCGGGAATCGGCGATCTCGATCAGGCTCGGCGCGTGTTTCTCCTCGCCGACGAACTCGTTGCGAATGATGGTGTGCGTGGCGCTGATCGCGCCGAGCACATGGGGCGGCGGCGCCGAGCCGCTTTCGCAGTATTTGAATTGGGTGCTCCCGACACGAACCATGTGATCGGGCGCCAAGCGAGCTTCGTCGATCTTTTGCTCGTTGACATAGGTGCCGTTGCGGCTGTCGGCGTCGCGCATGCGCCAACCGTCGGCGGCCCGGTAGACCACGGCATGCACCCGCGAGCAGAGCGGGTCGGTGAGCATGATGCCGCAATCGGTTCCGCGTCCGATGCGTGTTTCCGTTTGGGGATCGAGCGGGAAGTTGTCACCCGCTCGGCTGCCCGCGGTCATGTTGAGAAAGCTAAACACGGCCACTCAATCGCGCTCGCAAGTATCGAAATGTTGATCACGGGTGGTTGGGCCGACGAAATAAGCCGCCGCCGGTGGCGTTTTTTCCGCTCTCCGTCGCCTGCCGCCGCTCTGGCCGGCCCGCGCCCCGGTCGTACAATAGTCCACGTCGCACAATAGCCCATGGCGGCGGGGAATCGCGCGAAACCCCGGTCACAGCGACTTGGTTTGCCGAGCGAGCCGCGACAGGCGAGCCGCGGCATTTCTCCTACCGTTAATCTACGCATTTCAACGCAAAATGACACCCTCTGGCTCAGAAGCCGCGAAATTGGCGTTGCCTGGAAGCGAGTTCGCGGACCCCGATCAGGCGGGCGTCTTGCTCGTGGGCCATGGCACGCGCGAACTCGCCGGGCAGCAAGAATTTCTCGCCCTGGCCGCCCAAGTGTCCGAGCGGCTGCATCCAACGCCGGTGGAACCCTGTTTTTTGGAATTTGCCGAGCCCACTATATTCGCGGGCCTAGAGCGGCTCGCCGAGCGCGGGTCAAGAGAGGTGGTGGTCGCCCCGGTGCTGCTTTTTGCCGCGGGACATGCGAACCACGACATTCCCGCCGCCGTAAGAAATGCATGTCGCGTTGTCGAAAACCGCCTTGGCGTGGTGGTTGCTTGGCGGCAAGCGAGCCACTTGGGCTGCCATCCGAACATCTTGCGGCTTTCGCTCGCCCGGGAACGCGAAGCCTTGGGGGTCGCCGGCCGGTCGCCGGGCCACTGGGCGAGATTGCTCGTGGGCCGCGGCAGCCGCGAACCGAGCGCGACGGAAGAAATGCGCGATTTCGCGCTCCGACGCGATCAGGTCCCCCACCTGGTCGGTGAGACCGAGTCATTTCCAAGCGATCGGCGCCACGCCGGCGCCGAGGTCTGTTTCGTGGCAATGGCCGAACCGCGGCTTGCCGACTCCTTGGAGCGGCTTGCTCGGAGCGGCGCGCGGCGGGTGCTGGTCGAGCCGCATTTGTTGTTCGCGGGACGCTTGATCTCCGAGATCGAGGAACGCGTGGCGACGGCGGCGAAGCAGTGTCCGGATATCGAGTTTTTGGTTGCCGAGCGGCTGGGGCCCGATCGGCTGGTGGTGGAGGCGCTCCGTGATCGGATCGCGGAAGGCGCGGAGAACGAAGCTCGCCTAAATAGGCGCCTCGGGAAGCCCGATGGATCGCGGCATGCCCCGCAATTTGCCGGCGGCGCTGGCTGATCTTGCATGAAGGCGGCTATCGGGATACGATTCGCATTGACCCATTCGGCCCAGGACACCTAAGCCATTGCCCTCTCTGGCTTTCTGCAAAGGGAAACTCAGTTATGACTCGTCGTTGCTTGTCGTCTGTCATGTGGGGCTCGCTCGCAATGCGATCCTTGGCGGTTCTGGCCGGAGCATTCATGGCGGTCGGTCCGATGGCCCGACTGAGCGTGGCCGAACCGACGGTCCAGCAGCCAAACGACCACCGCATCACGTTGGTGATCGCCAAGCTGCTCTCGAAGGAACATCTTTCGCGGCATCCGCTCGACGACGAAATCTCGGAGCGATGGCTGAAGATGTATCTCAAGACGCTCGACCCGATGAAAATCTATTTCAGTCAGGCCGACATCGATGAATTCAACGCCCAGAAAGACAATCTCGACGACATGGCCAAGCGCGGCGATGTGAGCTTCGGCTACAACGTGTTTCACCGCTTCTTGCAGCGGGTCGACGATCGGGTCAAGCTCGTCGATGAGCTGCTCAAGACCACGCCCGACTTCACGCTCGACGAGGAAATGATCACCGACCCCGAGCTCTTGCACTACGCCAAGAACGAAGACGAGTCGCGCGAGCTCTGGCGGAAGCGAATCAAGTACGACCTCTTGGTGCAACTGGGCGAAAAGGGGGACAAAAAGGCCGAAAAAGAGAAGGCGGAAAAGGAAAAGGCCAACAAGACCGCGACCGACAAGAAAGAGTCGAAGCGCGAAAAGGCGGCCGAGCCCGACGTGCCTCCGGTCGAAAAGCTGTCGAAGCGTTACCACAGCTTCGCCAAGCGAATGCACCAGACCGACAACGACGAGTTGCTCGAAATGTATCTGACGAGCCTCACCACGTCGTATGATCCGCACACGACGTACATGTTGCAAAGCTCGCTCGACAACTTCGAGATCATCATGAAGCTCGAGCTCGAGGGTATCGGCGCGGCGCTCCAGTTCACCGATGGCTACACGGTGGTGAGCAAAATCATTCCCGGCGGCGCCGCCGACAAGGACAAGCGGCTCCAGCCCGAGGATAAGATCGTGGGCGTTGGCCAAGGCCCCGAGGGCGAGATCGAAGACGTGGTCGACATGAAGCTCAACGATGTGGTCAAGCGCATTCGCGGGCCGCGGGGCACCAGTGTGCGTCTCAAGGTGATTCCGGCTGGCGGCGTCGAGCCGAAAATCTACGTGATCGCTCGCGATAAGATCGCGCTGACCGACAGCGAGGCCCGCAGCGAGATCGTCACCACCGGAACCAAGCCCGATGGAACTCCCTATCGCGTGGGCGTGATCGAACTGCCCAGCTTCTATATGGACATGAGCGGCGCTCGCGAGGGCCTCGAGGACTTCAAGAGCACCACGCGCGACGTGGCCCGATTGCTCAAGCAGTTCAACAATTCGCAGGTCGACGTGTGCGTGGTCGATCTGCGGAAAAACGGCGGCGGCTCGCTCACCGAGGCGATCAACATGACCGGCCTGTTTATCGACCAGGGCCCGGTGGTGCAGGTGAAAGACGCCGATGGCCGCGTGCAGCACTACGACGACATGGAGCGCGGCATGATGTGGGGCGGCCCACTCGTGGTGATTATCGACAAGTTCAGCGCCAGCGCGAGCGAAATCTTCGCCGGGGCGATCCAAGACTATCATCGCGGCCTGATCGTGGGCGATGTGGCGACCCACGGCAAAGGCACCGTGCAGAGCCTGCTCGATTTGGGCAAGCAACTGTTCAACAATTCGCCCCAGCTTGGCGATCTGAAGATCACGATGCAGCAGTTCTATCTGCCCGATGGCGATAGCACGCAGAATCGCGGCGTGCTGGCCGATGTGCCGCTGCCCAGCTTGTCGACCCAATACGACGTGGGAGAATCGAGCCTCGATTATGCCTTGAAGTTCGACCGGGTGCCGAGCGCGCCCTATCGTAAGCTCGACCTGGTGAATCGCCCGCTGATCGACCGGCTCAAGGAGCAATCGGAAGCTCGCCGCAAGGGCGCCAAGGACTGGGACACCGTGCTCTCGAACATTGCGCATTACAACGAAGCCAAGAAACGCAAACGCGTCTCGCTCAACGAGGCGAAGTTCATGGCCGATCGGGCCGAGCACAAGGCCGAGCGCGACCAAGAGCAAGAGTTCGAGGAAATGAACAATCCGAATCGTCCGGTGTTCAAGCGAAACTACTATTCGGATGAGGTGCTGAACATTACGACCGATTACTTGCGGCAGCTCAAGGGCTCGCCGGCCGCGGCTGTCGGACGCCGCTAAGCGTGTGCCAACACCAGGGTTCGCCCGGCTCGTTCACGAGTCGGGCGAACCCTTTTTTGTCGCTCCTCGGAATTTTTACCCACGGGCACGGAAGCCACCCATGTCTGCCGACACGCCCCGAAATTCCGAATTTGTTCGCGATCCGACCTCGCCCGAGGTTGCATCCGGCGCGCCCCGGATTGGCCCGGTGCCTCTCAGCGCCGTTGTGCTTACCCACAATTCAGCCTCCACGCTCGACGCCACGCTCCGCTCGATCGCTTGGTGCGACGAGATCGTGGTGGTCGATTCCGGCAGCGCCGACACGACACTCGACATTGCCACGCGCCACGCCGCTCGCGTCATCCATCGGCCGCTCGACGCGGGATTCGGCGCCCAAAAGCGGTTCGCCGTCGAACAGGCCCGCAACGACTGGGTCCTGGTCGTCGACTCCGATGAAGTCGTGACCGCGGCCTTGCGCGAGGAGATCGAACGGTTGTTCGATGGCTCGGGTCCCGACGCTCGGGCCTATGAATTCGCGATCTCGCTCGTGTTTCTCGGCCGTTTGCTGCGATTTGGCGGCGAATACAATAAAACGCATCTGCGGCTCTTCGACCGCCGGGCCGGCAATTACAACCTCAAGCCGGTCCACGAGGCGGTCGAGTCCTCGGGGCCCACGCGGCGGCTCCGCGAGCGGATGCTGCATTATAGTTATCGCGATATCGCGCATTACCTCGACAAGTTCAATCACTACACCTCGCTCGCCGCGCGCGACCTTTGGCGCCGCGACAAACGCGTGTCGGCGTGGTATATCGCGCTGCGGATACCGGTGAGCTTCGTGCGCGATTATCTGCTGCGCGGTTGCGTGCTCGATGGGTACCCCGGCTTCGTCTGGGCGCTGTTGTGCGCGATGTATCCGGCGATCAAATACATCAAGCTCCGCGAGCTGCGCGCCGCTGGACGGCCGGAGCGGGCCGCGGGCGGAGACGAACAAGCCACGGTTCCCGGGAGCATCGCATCGCGAGCCGCGTGACGAGGGCGCCACGCCGCGAGCTCCGCGCGACACGCGAACGAAAGGTTTCCCATGAACGCTTGGCAATACGGCGCCCTCGCGGCCCTGGTCGCCGGCCTGGCGTGGCTGATCGTGCGATATAGTCTCTTCGTTCCGGCGACGCGCGGGCTGCCGATCTTGATGTACCATCAGGTAAGCCGCGATCGGCGCGACCCGCTCACGGTAACGGTCGATCAGTTCGCGAGCCAGCTCGACTATCTCGCCGCCGAGGGCTATCGCTCGATCACATGCCGGGAACTGATCGCGCATTTGGACCACGGCGCCGCGCTGCCCGATCGCGGAGTGCTCCTCACCTTCGACGATGGCTACCTGAATAATCTGGAGCTCGCCTATCCGCTCTTGAAGGGCGCGGATTTCGGGCCACGATCTTTCTGCCAGTGGCATGGCTGGGTCGAACCAACGCTTGGGACGACGGCGCCGAGCCGATCGCCAGCGCCGCGCAATTGGCGGCGCTCGATCCGGCGGTGATCGAGTTCGGTCTGCATTCGCACGCGCATGAGAATCTGGAACATAAAACGCCGGAGCAGATCGGCGAGGATACACGGCGGTCGCTCGCGGAACTCGATCGCCAGGGCCTGCAGGCAACGCCGGCGCTGGCCTATCCCTACGGCCGTTATCCGCGCCGTCGGCGCCGCGCAAGACGCCATGACCCGGGAACTCACGGCCGCGGGAGTGCGATGCGGACTGCGGATCGGCAATCGGATCAACCGACTTCCGCTGTTGCGCCGCTGGGAACTGCGGCGCATCAATATCAAAGGCAGCGACACGCCGTGGGAGTTTCGCACGAAAGTGCGCAAGGGCCGGGTAAAACTGTTTTAAGAGCCTTCAGCCCGAGGAGAAGCTCCGCGGCGCCCTACCCAACAACCGGCGCTCGCGCTTCTCGGCGTTTAGCGCTTGCGTTTGAGCCTGTCGGCCTGCCGACGGGCCAGCCACCAAGCGGCTGCTTGGCTGGCGCTTGGGCGATGATCCAATGCTTGCCGCGGTGGCCTGTCACGATCCAGGTTTGCCCGTCGGGGCGCTTGACGCACAAGTCGCCCATTTTCCATCCGGTTTGGCTCAAACGATCAAGAGACACCGTTACATTGGGATACGCAAGCATCGAGGAAAGGCTCCGGCACGGGATTCGTCGATCGCGCATGCGCCGAGAGCCTCGACCCGTGGGCACGGGAGACGCATCGAGCGCGGATCGACCGGGGAGAGAAAAGAGAAAGATCGAAAGATGCTGCTGGTCCGGCGAGGCCGGAGAATGCTTGGATCATAATCGCCCATCGCCGAGATTGCGAGCGCTCCCGCGCGATGTTTTTCCGTTTTTCGCGGCGCTGTTTTTCGACCGCGTTCCCGCGAAAAAACCCTTACACCGGGCGCGTTGTTTCGCGGCGCATCAGCTCGTTTCGACGACGGATTTAATCGGCGCTCCGGGCCGCGAGCGCGGCGATGGCGCGGCGACGGATAGCGAACACAATGCCGCTGAGTCCGCGCATGCGCACCATGCCCAAGGCCGACGCCAAACCGAGCCGCGATACAAGGCCCGCATCGAGCGCCGCCACCTCGGCCGCGGGCATTCCGGCGATCAGCTCCCGCATCAAGCTGACGAAACCCTTGACGGTGGGCGCTTTGGCGCGACCCAGGCGTCAAGCGTCACGCACCGGTTCGCGTCGAGTTCTACCCAAAGCGCGACCGGGGTCTGGCATTCCGTGACCCGATGGCCGCCGGCTTCGAACTCGGCTCGGTACCGGTCGTCCAACGGCGGCAAACGCTCGGAATATTCGAGCAAGAGCGAGAGCCGATCGCGCGGCTCGAATTCGGCAAGCTCCGCCACGATTGCATCAATGCGTTGGGCCAGAGTCGATCCGTCGGCAAGCATGCGGGCTCCTTCGGGCATCGCCGCGGCCCGAGGCAAGACACGAGGCGAATAAATCAGAAAAAAAGACCGAAAGCGGCGCGACCGGGCGTGAGCTTCATTCGAAGTTGACGGATGCCAATCATCCGTCACGTCGTTGCCCGCGGCCCGTTAAGCAGTTTTTCAAGAGCCGCAAGTTCCACTGGTTTGACGACATGGAAATTGAATCCCGCATCTTGCGAACGGCGTTTGTCCTCGTCTTGCCCCCAGCCCGTCAATGCAACAAGGATCACATCATGACCCCACGGCTGCTGACGAATACGCCGGGCGACATCGTAGCCATTCAGTTTGGGAAGGCCGATGTCCAGCAACACTAACTCCGGGCGGAACGTTTCCGCTACTTCCACGGCCTCAAGACCATCGTGGGCGGTACGAATCTCATTGCCCTTGAGTCGCAACATCATCCCCAAGCTGTCAGCCGAGTCCTTGTTGTCATCGACCACCAGAATGCGACTGCCGCTCAGGGTCGCTGCCCTAAGTCCGTCACCGATCGGCGGCGTTTCAAGTGGCGGCTGAATGAGGGGCAGGCGGACGACGAATTCACTACCTTGGTCGGGGCCATTACTGCGAGCCTCGATCGTGCCGTCATGCAAATCGACCAGTCGCCGCACGAGCGTCAGGCCAATGCCGAGTCCACCTTGCGACCGCTCCAACGATCGATCAGCCTGCGTGAACATTTCGAAAATGCGGGGTAGCATATCGGCGGAAATGCCAATGCCATTGTCTCGCACGCTGACAACGGCGTCACTCCCTTCCTGTTCAACAGTGAGCCAAATATGACCGCCCCGTTTCGTGTATTTACCCGCGTTGTTCAACAAGTTCAGGAAGACCTGAGCGAGCCGGACGGCATCGGCGTCCATGTAGACCGGCCGTGGCGGCAGACTGACCGTGAGCTCGTGACCGCAATCCCGGAGTAGAGGTCGGCTGCTTTCCACGGCGCTTTCAATCACGCCCGCCAGTTGCACCCGTTCTTTGCGGATGTCCAATTTGTTGCGGCTGATGCGAGATACATCGAGCAGGTCGTCAATGAGCCTTACCATCACCGACACTTGCCGTGAGATGACATCTCTTCCCGTTTCCACATCCCGTTCCGTCAAGCCCGCCATGCCGAGATATTGCACGGCGTTACGGATCGGGGCCAGCGGATTTCTCAGTTCGTGGGCCAAAGTCGCCAGAAACTCGTCCTTGTGGCGATTGGCGGCGGCCAACTCGTCGGCCCGTTCTCTTAAGTCGGAAACATCCTCGACCGCTAGCAGAATCAATTCAGGGTGTTCGGAGTCGGGCGGGAAGGGGCGGGCATTGAGCACCATGGTCTTTCGGCCAAGAGTTGGAAAGGAGTGTTCGACCTCGTAATCATCGACGGACTGGTTTCGGGCCAGGACATCATCCAGCAACTTCCGCAGGCCGGGAATGTTCCACTGGCCATTCCCCAGGTCGTAGACAAGCCGTTTCTCGGTTTCTTCCTTCGAGACTTGAAACCAATCATAGAAGGAACGGTTGGCCGTCTTTACTCGCAGGTCGCCATCGAGAATCATGAACGGCTCTCGCAGCGTCTCGATGATGTCGTCCGCATAGGAAAGGGCTTTCGCCAGTTCCCGTTCCGACTTCCGGCGTTCGCTGATGTCCCGAAAGACTAGTACGACACCAGCGACCTCTCCCTTGTCGTTCTTGATCGGGGCAGCGCTGTCGTCAAGAGGCCGTTCCGTGCCGTCTTTGGCGATGAGCAGGCTGTGGCTCGCCAGTTCAACGGCGCGACTTTCTCGGAACGCTTGGACAGTGGGGCTTTCGACCGGCTGGCGAGTTTCTTCGTTAATAATTCGGAACACGCGGTCGAGCGGCTGCTCCAACGCTTCTTGCAGCTTCCACCCGGTCAAGGTCTCCGCGACTGGGTTCAGGAAAGCCACTCGGCCCTCGCCGTCGGTCGTAATGACGGCATCGCCGATACTTGAGAGCGTGACACGTAGCCAGTCCCGCTGATCATGCAGCGCTTCCCTATCCGCCGGCGTCTGGTCCATCATCGCGCCATCTGAACCTGAGCTTGTCATTGTCTTGCCCCCTTCAAAACCGGGATAGCCGATTTCGACCCGCGCGATCGGCTCGCGCTGGCAAGCTCCGCCACGATTGCATCGATGCGTTTGGCCAAAGTCGATCCGTCGGCGGGCATGCGCGGCTCCTTACTCACCCACGGCGATCGGCAGGCCGACGGCATTGCCCCACTCGGTCCATGAGCCGTCGTAGTTCCGCACATTGGAAAAGCCGAGCAGATACTTAAGCACGAACCACGTGTGGCTGGATCGCTCGCCGATGCGGCAATAGGCGATCACCGGTTCCGTGGGCGAGAGCTTGGCCTGCTGTAAGTAGATTTCGGACAGCTCGGCCGCGGATTTGAAAGTGCCGTCTTCGTTCGCGGCGCGTGACCAAGGAATGCTCGTGGCGCCGGGAATATGGCCGCCTCGCAAGGCGCCCTCTTGCGGGTAGTCGGGCATGTGCAACATCTCGCCGGTGAACTCGCCCTTGGAACGCACATCGACCAACCGGCCGCCCCGACGCTGATGGCCCAGCACCTCATCGCGAAACGCGCGCACGCTCGGGTCGGCGGCGCGGGCCTCGTACTTGCCCGGCGGAAATTCGGGCTCGGCGTCGCGCGACCAGGCGTGGCCATCGAGCTCCCAACGCTTTCGGCCGCCGTTCATGATGCGGCATTTGTCGTGGCCATGGAGCTTGAAGGTCCAGAAGGCGTAGCAGGCCCACCAATTGCTCTTGTCGCCGTAGAACACGACTTCCGTATCGTTCGAGATTCCCTTGCGGCGGCACAGCTCGGCGAAGCGCTCTTTCGAGATATAGTCGCGCACCAGCGGGTCTTGCAGATCGGTGTGCCAGTCGATTCTCACGGCGCCGGGAATGTGGCCCTGTTGGTAGAGCAGCACATCCTCGTCGGATTCAACGATCCGAACTCCGGGATCGTTGGAGTGGGCGGCGACCCATTCGGTCGAGACAAGTGTTTCCGGATGAACATATTCTGGGGGCATGAGATCCATTTCCTTGGTGTTGTCGCTCGAAGGGGACTCGATCGAAGCCCGCCGCGAAAAATCATAAGCCTTCGACCGGGCGCCGCTCGAGCGCCGCGATGTTTTCGCGAATCGAACGCGATATCGGACACGAAGCGTTTTTGCCGTAATCGAACATCACCACCGTGGCGACGCCATCGGCCACGACCGCTTGCTGCCGCTCGCTCCAGAGCACATGCGTCATGCGACAACTGCTCCGCCCGACCCGCGTGACCCGCACTCCGGTGTGGATCGTGTCGGGAAAGCGCACTTGCCGGCGGTAGTTGCATTCGATCGACGCCAGGATCGGGCCCAGCGGCTGGCTCGGGGTCGTTTCCCGAAGATCGATCCGCTCCAGATACACGATCCGCGCCGTTTCGATCCAGCGGAAAAATACGGTGTTGTTCACATGGCCGAAGGCGTCTTGATCGCCCCATTGCACGGGCCACGGCGAAACCACGGGAAATTCCGCGAGTTCCGGCGGCGACGCTTCGCTCATCGAATGTCTCTCCCCGCGTTGTTGTTCGCAACCCCCTTGGCGTGCGTGTATTATGCCCGAGCGGCGCGGAAAAGACAAAAGCCCACGGCGCCGCCAGGAGCGCCGTGGGCTGAAGTGCGCCAGGAAATCAGGGAAACCGCGAGAATCGCGAAACCGCGCGATTACTGCAATGCTTCGATCTTGATTGCGTGCGTCACCGGCAACACTGCCGCGGCCGAAGCGTCGAACAACTGCTTGTCGCGCGAGAGTAGCTCGTGGGCAATCTTTTCCAGCGGCGCCGCCGAGTCGGGAGCATACCGTCGATATTCGGGCATGCTGTGCAACAGCGACTTGACCAGCGGAGTTTCGAAGTTCTGCTGCTCGCGCACCGCATGGTCGACTTTTTGGAACGGCGCGAGAAACGGATTGTCGAGAAATTCGCTCGCCAGATTGATTCCGTTGGCCAGCTCCGCGCCGGTGAATTCCTTGTTCTGGGCGCCCCAGGTCACGCGATAGCGCGGCGCCTTGGCGCCGGAAACGACAAGCGTATAGCGGTTCAGTTCGGCGTTGAACGGCAACATCGGCAAAATCGAGCGCGGGTTGTTCGGCGCATCGCCCGAACCGGCGAAGCAGAACGGATAACGCTGGCTCTCGATCTCGATATCGCCGCCACTGGCGCGTAGCACCTTGTGGCCCGCGGTGGCTTGGGCCGTGCCGGCGGCAAGGTCGACTTCCAAGCGACCGATCTCGCCGACGCAGCCGAGCGACTTGAGAAAGGCAAAGGCCATGCAGAGTTGGCCGTTGGCGTCGGGATGCACGCCATCGCCGCCGCCGACATGGTAGTTCGGGCCGTATTTTTGCTTGGCCTTGATCATGGCGTCGTACATCGCGGAATACACATCGGCGAACAGCACGCCTTCTTGCTGGGCAATGTCGCGGCAAATGTCACGCTCTTCCGACAAGGTTTTGTTGTACATGATCGCGGCTTCGCCGCCGCCGCGGAATTTGTCGGCGTCGACACAGCCCGGCGAACCAAGCACGATCACGCGCACGCCGGCCTGCTTGCATTTCTTGACGATCTCGGTCTGCTTTTCGCGATATCGAGCGGCCTTGTCGGGCGTCATCGGCGAATAGCCGCCGTCGTTCATGCCGAAACAGGTCGTGACCACGGTCGGATGAAATTGCAGCATGTCGTTTTCCATGCGGCCCGCGAAACCGTTGGCTGTTTCTCCCCCCCAGCCAAACTGCGCCACTCGCAGCGCATCGGCGGGCCGGGCCATGAGCAGATAATCCTCGATGAACACCGAGTACTGTTTTTGCTCGGTGATCGAATCGCCGACCACCGCCACGAAGTCGCCAGACTTCAGGGCCAGTTCGGCCGCGCCGGCGCCCGACAAACCGGCGGAAGCAAGAAGAAGCGCGAAAGCCGCTCGCAAACGCATGATAAGATGCTCCAGTGGGGTTGAACCTGCCTTGCGAATACAAAGGGGCGAAGCGCGATCGAGCCGCTTCGCCAAGTCCGCTCGACTTTAACCGCCCCGAATTCGCGCCGCAACTCGCCGCCATTCAGCGTTCGCCGGACTTGGACTTCGTGGAACGGGCCGTGGCGTAGATCGGCAACTGGTCGATCGCTTGGCGAAGCCGCTGCCGTTCTCGCAGAAAGCGGGGATCGAGCACCGAGCCATAACGCTGGGCAAATTGCTCGGCGCCAAGTCCCTCGGGAAGATTGTCGGTCATCGGCAAATAATCCCGCCACGCGAAGGGGTGATCGACGTCGGGCAGGGATCGCGATCCTTCGCGGAGTGCTTCGGCCAGGGCAATCCCCGCGAGATCAGTCTCGTAGTCGACAAGGCTGAAGCCGGTGGGCGTTTTCGCGTCGCGCTGCTCCTTCCAAAGGCCGATGGATTCCGCCGCCAGTGGCCCAATCAGCGACGCCAGCCCGGCCGAGACAAAGAAATGTTGCGGCAGATCGGCCCGGCCAAACGCGGTCGGCTCGCCAAGCAATTCGAGGCGGAGCGCGCGAGCCCGCGGCGGCTCGACCCGTTCGCACATGGGGCCGACCAGCGGATGGCCGCGCAGCAGCGTCGAGCGATCGAGCGCAATCGCGAGTCCGATCGTGAACCCGGCCGCCGCGAGTTTGGGAGGAGCGCGCCGCGCGGCCAACGCCGCGCGGGCAATGTAAAACTCCGCGAGCGCGTCGCCCTCGCGTCGCGCCGGTTGACCGCCGGCCGCGGCGCCGGGCAGCGGCAATTTCGAGTTTTCCTCGGCCGCGATCATCACGGCCCTCAAAACCCACTGCGCGGCGGCAAGTCGCGGCATGAGTCCCGCTCGCTCGAGCACGTTTTCCATTTGGGCCGCCGCCGGATCGGCCGGCAGCGAGCGATGGATTTCCGCATACAGCTTGCAGAGCTCGAATTGCGTCGGCAGGCTCAGATCGGCGGGGCGCAGGTTCACGTTGCGCCGGAGTTCATCGGCCACGAGGTTCATCGCCAACGCATTCAGCGGATCGAAGCGAATGTGAAACGCCGCCGCGAGCGACTTGCGGTCGGCCAGCAGGCCGCGCATCACCGATTGTGGCTCGGCGCGATGCGCCGCGCCGAGAAAATGCCCCAGCTCGTGCAGCAACAATTCGAGCCGCTCGGGCTCCGAGGCCACTTGCGACCATTCGCGCATGAGCAAATGCGAGTGCAAGAGCGCACGAGTGCCGCCCAAATGGGTCAGGCCGCGAGTGAGTTTGTGCTGGCTCGTAAAGCCAATCGCCAGCCGCGCCGGGCCGGGCGAGACCTCGCGCTCGAATTCGGAAAGCGACTGGTCGAAATCGGTCACCCCGTTTTGCGAATTCCATTCGTCGACCGCCACCACGTCGAGCTCGACGAAGCAGTGCTTCTTCAAGATGACGCTCGCCGCGGCGACGCGCCGCCGCAATCGTTTTTCCCAAACCGCGCGCGTTGCCGGTTCGTCTTCATCCACCAAAATCTTGACCGGAATCACCACTCGCCGGGCGGTGTCGGCCGGAATGGGCGTCTTGGCCACCGGGGTCGCGTCGTTGCGATCGTTGGCCGGGCCGCCCGCGGGCAATACGACTTCCTCGGCGATGTCGGTCGAGAGGCCGAGGCGGCGCAGTTCGACGCCGCCCAGGGCATCGACGAAGATATACATGCGATTCGGTTCGATCCGCCGTGTCAGCGCGCCGGAACCGGAGCGGAACTCGATCAGGCCGTCGCCATCGAAGGCCAGCGGCGCGACATCCCCGGCCGGCAACTCTCGCCGCACATGGTCGGCGCCGGCGTACGACATGTCGCGCGAGGCGCGATTCAGCAAGATCGCCACCGCCGCCGACCCGGGCGTTGGCGACGCGAGCGCGATCAGCCACAGCGCGAACGCCCCGCCGACAAGCGGCCCACGGACAAGCGGCCCGAGCGCGGCGAGTCGGCCGAATTGGCGAAACGAGCGGCGGAAATAGCGGCGATATTCCATCCAGCCATTATACCCAGCAACCCGTCATCCGTCGCGCTGGTCGCGCTCCGAGCTCCGCTCAAAACACATCGAGAATGAAGTGATGGCCGCTATGCCAGAGCTGGCCTTCGGGATAATAGTTCTGCCAGCGGGTGTTGTAGACCGGAATCCGCATCTCGGCCGGATAGCGGTAATACAGGCTATCGGAACTGCGGTAGTAGTCTTTGTTCCAATAGTTTTGCGGGTAGTAGACATACGGGTAATGGTAGAAGCGATTCCAGTCCGGCGTGCTGTAGGTTTGGCCCCATTGCTGCCCGTAGGCTTGCTGGGGAAACGTCGACACGCCTCGTGGCTGCTGCGCCGAGGCCGGTCGGGCGCCAGATAAGCAAACAATTGCGCCGGCCAAGGCCAGCGCAAGCATGACACGTCGAGTCATCGCGAAGTTCCCCCCTACTGAAAGAAACAAAAGCGCCAGCGCACGGCAGAATGGAATTGGGTCGCCGTGAGACCTGCGCGGAGAGTCGGGAGGAGCGGTTCGCGATCGGAGAGCCGGCGAATGGCGTGACGGGATTTGCCATTCGCGCTCTGGCAGTCGAGCCGCTCGAAAGCGATTCGACTCCCCCCAGAATACCCATCGACCGGCCGCACAGCCGCTATTGAGTGAATATCCGGCGCCATGCGGATAATCGGAATCGGGCCGAATCGAGAGCAAACACGAAATAGCGGCCGCAATGGCCAGCGGAAGTCGCGAAAGCCAGATCGCTAGCAGCCTATTAAAATATTCAACAGGCCGAGCCGCCGCATGGACGCCGTGTGAAAATAATGAACTAAGTCGTTATTCCGCGAGCCACGACGAGCTTTGCTCGGCGCTTGGCGAGGTTGAAAAATGCCACGTTCGCATTTTTTAACACCCCATTAATTGGCATTCGGGGGCGGCGGTGGTGGGGGCATTCGTTGGCCGGGCGTGTTCTGGCCATTGGGGCCACCCATGCCTGGCGGTCCGCCGCCCGGAGGGCCCATCATGCCCATTCCCATGCCGGGTCCGGCGAGCGAACGCATCGCGACTTGTGCGGCGTTCATGCTGGTTCGAGCCGATTCGGCTTCGGCTTGGGCCTCGCGAAGCTCTCGCTGGGCGGGCAGCCGACTCAGGGCGCCTCGGCGCACGACGCCAGTCGCCTTACTCTCGTCGGACGAGGCGGCTTTTACCGCTTCCGCGGCCGAAACCCATTCGTCGCTCGACTTCAATAGGGCGACCTTCGCCCGATTGAGTTTCGTTTGCGACTTTTGGAGTCGGTCGCTGGCCGCGGCCGAGCTCGGATTTTCCGCGAACGCGTCTCGCTGCAGCTTGGCCAAGGCCGAGCCAGGGTTGTCGCTCTTGGCCGCCAGAGTGCGGGCCGACTGATAACTCTCGCTCTCAAGCACCGCGCTTTGCGCGACTTGCCATGCCTGTTGGGCGGCTTGGAAATCGGCTAGAGCGCGAGCGTAGGCCGAGTCCGACGCTTGCGAATCGATAATGCTTGACTCGACATTCTTTTGCGCTTGGATCGATTCCTTGAGCCGCGACTTCGCTTCGTCGAGCGACCGCCGGGCGCCATCGATTCGTTCGTTGGACGCCGCGATTTGACTCTCGGCCGAGGAGATCGCGCTTTCGGCTTCCGCCAACTGCTGGCGACTGCTAGCAAATTGCGTAGCGGCTTGAAGCATCATGCCTTGCGACGACATCATGCCTTGCGACGACATGGCCCCGCCGCCGCCCTGTTGGCAACCGCCGCCCCCGCCCCCGCCGCTACGGCCGCCGCCTCGGGGCCCTTGAGCCAAGCCGGCCAACGGGGCGCCGATCGTCAAGAGCGCCGCTAGGCGCCAAGCGAGTCTGATGTTCATGGTCCTCGGCCTTTCGCAAGTCGAAGCGCGGATAACGCAGCGCGGTCGCTGGCCGATTGTCAGCAATGCATCGCCGCGTACTTAGTAACGTAAAAGCATGAGCGCAAAAGACAGGGGACATAAAAAAAAGACAAAACGAATTCTGCCCGAGCCTGCCACGAGGGGATCATGGCGCTAGGACGCCAAGCAAAATAATTACAAATAAAGAGTGAATCGAATCGGCCGCCCCCCCCGGATGGAGATTTCGCCCGTCGCCAACCCGCAATTTTCGTGGTTGATGGGCGCGAATGGGGGGATTGCGGGCTTTTGGATTGCGGGCATGAAAATCGCGGTTTTGTGCGGGAAAATCAACCTAAAAAGTGAAGCCCGGCACTTATTTTGCCCCCGGCACGTAGAGAATTCCGCACAAATCGGGCCAAGAACGCTCTTGCAAACCTTGACTAGGGCGCCAACGCACGTAGAGTAAATGGTGGAAAGTGCAATTGCGATTTGATTTTGAGTCGCGACCGTTAGCGGAATTCAAAAGGCTTCGCACCAACTTGTCGGCCGTGAGGAATCACGTCGGCAAGGGATTGGTTCAACGCTTTGCGATCGAAACAGATGTTTCGTGGCAAAGGGCCTTGATCGCCCTAAAACCTGAGTCGCGGTCGGCGTCGAACTCGCTCGACGTTGTTGAAGTGACGGCGTTGTTGATGAAGTGAAGGTCGCATTCGTCTGTTGCAACAAGTGTCTCGCTCGCGAGGCGCCGAAGAACGAGGAGTCTTCGAACGACGGGTCTTTGAACGATGGGGGCTCCCAATGCGATCGAGCTAACAGAGAACAAGAGATCAACGGGACAAAGGATCGACGCCAAGCGTTCATGAGTCGCTGGCGTTTAATGTGACAAAATTTCGATGGGAAGAAAAGGGGGTCGAGCAACATTGACGTTGTCGCGATCACGCATCGCGAGCCGCGTCGACGTTTTTTCTCGAACTTGAGTGTCGCACGTGGTTCCGGCGGCATCGTATCGCTTCGGGCGATGTCAGCGAGCCGGACAACAGGATCGCGTTAGGGCGAGTTGAAGCTCGCCAAGGCCAAGCGTGGGTTTGCACGAAGCGCGCCCCGCCAACAAGCGAAGGAATAGCTATGTTAGTGCTCTCGCGAAAGAAGAACGAAAGCATCATCATCAACAATGAGATCACGATCGTCGTGGTCGAGATCAAGGGCGACAAAGTTCGCCTGGGGGTCGAAGCGCCCCGGGAAGTGCCCGTGCATCGGCGCGAAGTCTACGAAGCGATCCAGCGTGGCGAAATCGAAGGCAGTCGAAAGCTTTCGGCCACGGATCGCGACGCGGCGGATTCGCAGTCGAACGGGGCCCATGGACCGAAGTCGTAGTCGAGGCCGAGGCTGATCTCGGCTCTGTTGGTGGAAGTTTGCGTCCACGGATTTACCCGCCCGTTCCCTCCCGCCCCCGACGATTGAGCACCCCGCTCCCGCCCGTCCCGCCGACGATCCCGCCCGCCGTTGGAGCCCGTCCGATTTCTGCCCGCGGGTTCGTGTTTTTCGCGGCGCCGCGTTGATCCCGCGCCGCGGTTCGAACATCGAATTCGCGTTTACGATGCGATCGGCCCCTTGACGAATCGGTTCGCTGGCCAGTATATAACCTTGCGTTGCGCTCACCGCATGCACCGAGCGCAAGCGATTTGCCTTGGCCCCGTCGTCTAGCCCGGTCTAGGACACCGGCCTTTCACGCCGATAACACGGGTTCAAATCCCGTCGGGGTCATTTTTTTACATTTTTGGCGCCTGATGCCCAATTTAGAGCCGATCGCCGGTCGGGGGTCATTGGCCGCGGAGGCCGGCGCCGAGCCCGAGCTCGCCGAAGGGGCGCCGCTCGACGCGCCTTACGACGCCGTGCTGGTCGTGTCGTTTGGCGGGCCCGAGGGGCCCGATGAAGTACTGCCGTTTCTCGAAAACGTGCTCCGCGGCAAGCCGGTTCCGCGCGAGCGGCTGCTCGAAGTCGCCGAGCATTACCAGCATTTTGGCGGCGTGAGCCCGCTGAATCAGCAAAATCGCGAACTGATCGCGGCGCTCGAGCGCGAACTGGCCGAGCATGGACCCAAGCTGCCCATTTATTGGGGCAATCGCAATTGGGGGCCTTTCTTGCCCGACGCGCTCGAGCAAATCGCGCGCGATGGCAAGCGCCGCGCGATCGCCTATTTTACCTCGGCATACAGTTCCTATTCCGGCTGCCGGCAATACCGCGAAAACATTGCCGACGCCCAGCGGCAGGTCGGGCCCCAGGCGCCGGCGGTGGATAAGTTGCGGTCGTTTTTCAATCACCCTCTGTTTATCGAAGCCTGCGTCGACCGGATTGCCGAAGCCCTTGGCGCCATTGCGCCGCAAGAGCGCTCGGCGGCCGAGATCGTGTACACGGCGCACAGCATCCCGCGGGCGATGGCCGATCAATGCCGCTATGTGGCCCAACTCACGGAGACCGCGCGGCTGGTAAGCGAGGCGCTCGGCCACAAACACGCGTCACTGGCCTATCAAAGCCGGAGCGGTTCGCCCGCGCAGCCGTGGCTCGAGCCCGATATTGGCGACCGGCTGCGCGAAATTGCCACCCAAGGGCGCTCGCGAAACGTGGTCGTGGCGCCGATCGGTTTTCTCTCCGACCACATGGAAGTGCTCTACGACCTGGACACCGAGGCCCAGCAAACCGCCGCCTCGCTGGGCCTACGCATGATTCGCGCCGCGACCGTGGGCACGCATGCGTGCTTGGTGCGCATGATTCGTGAGTTGATCGTCGAACGCATGACGCCCGGCGAAGAGCGCCCGGCTCTCGGACCTCTCGGCGCGAGCCACGATGCATGCCCACAAAATTGCTGCCGCTCCGGCCGCGGTTAGAGCGGCCTGTTGAAATATTCAACAGGTTGTCAGCGGCAGGCATCAGAGGCTCTCGCGCGATCCTTGCTTTCGATCGCAATGCGTCGCTTCTTGTGGTTGCTTGCGGCGGGACTGTGGACCCGGGAGCGACGGCGGGCCAAGCACCGCCGCCGCCGACCGCGGCGTCCGCGGCTTGGCGACTTGGAGCAGATGGACGGCTCGCATCACGACTGGTTCGAGGGACGCCGCGGCTGGGCCGTGCTGATGGTCATCATCGACGACGCGACGGGCGCGATTTACGCCCGGTTCTTCGAAGCCGAGACGTTGGAGGCGGCACAAGAAACGTTTGGCCGTTACGTCCGCCGACACGGCTTGCCAGCGGGATTGTACGTCGATCAGGCTAGCATTTATCGTGCGGATCGCGAGCCGACGGCGGAGGAGCTGGCCCGCGGAAAGCGGCCTGAAACGCAGTTCGGCCGGGCCATGCGCGAGCTGGACGTGGAACTGATCCTGGCCCGCAGCCCCCAGGCCAAAGGTCGCGTCGAGCGGGTCAACCGCACGTTGCAAGATCGGCTGGTCAAGGCCTTGCGGCGATTCGGAATCAGCGACCTGACGAGCGCCAATGCGTTCTTGGAAGAGACGTTCCTGGGCGAGTTCAATACGCAGTTCGGCAGATCGGCGGCTGATCCCAGCGACGCCCATCGGCCGCTGCCGGCGGGCGTGGATCTCGATCGGGTTCTCTCGGCGGCGAACTGCGCACGGTGCAGTTCGACTGGACGATGCGTTGGCGAAACCGTTTCTTGCAATTGCCCGCCGAGTCGGCGCCTTTCGTCCAGCCCGGCCAGAAAGTGGAGGTGTGCCAACAGCCCGATGGGCGGCTGCGGATTTTCTCGGGCGGCCGCGAGTGGACTTGGACAGCGGCTGACGTTCGTCCGCCGGCGCCGCGCAAGCGTCCGCAACGGACCGGGCCGACCGGTTCGAGCCAAGGCCAACGCCCAGCCGCCAACCACCCTTGGCGGGGCCGGAAACGCGCTCCCACGACCTTCCAAGAGCCCGATCTTGTCGCCACCGGATGACGACCCCCGGCCGCGAAAATTGGCTGCTATCACGGAGGCGAGCGCTAGCGAGCCGGAGTGATAGCAGCCAATTTTTCCTTTTCCAAAAACCCCCTCAACCCTTTAACCAACGGGGACATTTCTAATGGTTGACAACAGGCCGAGCACGGGCCGAGGTTCGATCGGCCTCGCAATTGCGGCTCGCCACGATCGCAACCGCGCGTTCCCAGCCGCGGACGAGCGTTTCTTCCGAGTCGCGGCCCTGGCGGAACGGGGCGGGGAATGCCGGCCGATATCGACCGCTTTTTATCCCGTCGTTGGGAGAGAACTGGCTCGCGGCCGGCTATTCGTCCACGCGGCGGTAGATGCCGTAGTTCTCGGCCGAGAGGGTTTTGAGGAACATTTCCGGGCCATTGCCCGGCGGGCCGAGGCCGATGCCGATGGAATAGATCGACTCGCGCCGCACCCGGTTCAAGAGTCCGATCGCTTGCACGATCTGCGCCGGGTCATCGATCCGGCCGCCGACCGGAGCGCCATCGGTGAGAAAGTAGATCGCTTCGGCGTCGAAATGCAGGGCCGCCTCGAGCGCGTCGTAGGAAGCGGTGCGCAGTCCGAGTTCCTGATTGAGAATCCAGTATTCGGCCGCTTTCTTGTTCTTGGCCGTGGCTTGCACGAGCGACTTTTGCCAAGTGTAGACGCCAGCGTTGAACGCGATCAAGCCGAAGTATGCGTTGTCGTCGAGCTCGTCGACGGCTTTAGTCAAATCTCGCTTCGCCGCCACGATGCGCGGTCCGCGCATGCTGGCCGATGTGTCGAGCACGAACACCATGCGCTGGGCATAGAGCGGAATTCCGTAGTACGAGCCCGGTGTGTTGCCCGCGACCACATTGCGAATCAAGGGCGGCGCCGGGCGAGCCGGATACTCGAAGGTCTTTTCGTGTTCCTGCCACCAGCGCTGCCAGGCCGCGGTGTTGAGACCGAACTGCTCGCCGGTGAGTTGGCCCAGATATTCAATGATGTCGCCGCGCAGCTCGCCCTTTTGCTTTTCGAGTTGGCTGAATAAAAACGCCACGGCCGGTTTCGTGGTGTAGCGCGTGGCGGCGCGAATCACGGTGCGCTGAAGACCAAACTCTTTGTCATAGGATTTCGAGCGCGCGATTCGCTCGAGCTGCACGAATTCCGCCGGCAGCGCCTTTTTGCCAAGTTCCTCGGCCATTTCCGACATCGCGACGATGGCGTTGGGCCCGGTGGCGGCGCTCTTTTCGAAGTAGTGAAACAGACCTTCCTCGGCATCGGGCGAGTCGGAGGCCAAGAGCACGTGAAACACCGGATACAGCGGTTCGAGCCCGCCTTTGCGGCGCCCCTCCTTGCCCAGCATCTCGACCAGAAATTCGCATACCTCGTCGTTGTTCTTGGCCGACATCAGTGTGTCTTCGGCCGCGCGGCGCACCTGCTCGTCGCGATCCTTGAGCCCGCGCGTCACGACCAGCTTGGCCATGTCGGCGCTCGGAAAATTTCGCAGACGTTCGAGCGCCTCGAGCCGCTCGGGCGCCTTGCGACTCATGAGCTGCTGCTGCAACTTCTTGCGAGCCACGGTGTCGGCGTCGGGCTCTTCGACGGCCAGGGCGCTCGAGACAATGCCGATCGCAAGCATCGCCGCCACCAAGGCGGCCAGCAACCGACTCGGAAAGTTCAGCAGCGAGTGACAGCGCGATCTTCGCGCGCAACGGCGATTCGCGGCCGACCCGAGAGATGGCCGCGTCGCCCCGCCGCGCGAGCCCGAATGGTCCATGTGCATAATGCTGGCCTCGCTCTCGCTCCTCGAGGGAAGTTCACGCCACCTGCCGCGGGAACCGGCGTCTCGGCTTCTTCGAAGTCGATCGTGGACCCGCGAACCTTTTCATTCTCGGCCTCGCGGGGCCTCGCGTCAATCTTGAGGCGTCAATCTTGAAGCGTCGACGGGCCGGCGGCGGCGGGGGGCGAGAGAATGCGAGGATGCGGGTTGCCGCTTGCGGTCGGGCGAGCTCGCCCGGCGCCAGTGCCCGCCTCGCTCGACAAATGGCGCCATGCGGCGAGCGCTTTCGGGCCGCCGCCCCGGCCAAAAGGCGTGTATGGTCTTCGCCGAAGATTTTGTAGATTTGTATCCACACAAATCGCTCACGAACGTTATATTAAGGCCACGCATCCCATCACGAAATTCTGCTCTCGCGGGCTGGTGGATCGATTGCCCGCGCCGAGGGCGACTCCAAGGAGGAAGCCGCGAACCATGAAGCGTTCGAGCCGTCGTGGAAAACAACCGCATATCGCGCTGTTGGTCGAGACTTCGCTCGCCTCGGGCCGCGATGTCTTGCTAGGCATTGCCCGTTATGTGCGCGAACATGGGCCCTGGTCGATCTTTCAAGAACCGCGTGGTCTGGAAGCGGGCCCACCGCCCTGGCTCAAGGACTGGCAGGGCGATGGCATCATTGCCCGCTTGCAAGACGAGAGCGTTTCGGAGGCCGTGGCCGCCACCGGTTTGCCGGCGGTGGATGTGCTCGGCGTGGCGCCACATCCGAAGATTCCGCTGGTGCATGTGAAGGACGAAGCCATTGCGATCATGGCGGCGGAACATTTGATCGAGCGTGGATTCCGGCATTTCGGATTTTGCGGCGTGCGGAGCGTGAATTGGTCCGATCGCCGCTCGGCTGCCTTCGTGCGCCGGGTTACGGCGGCGGGCGGCGACGTGAGCGTGTATCTCTTGCCGCGAAAGTCCACGACCCGCGCTTCGTGGGAACAGCAGCAAGATCGCCTCGCCCAGTGGCTCCGCGGGCTGCCCAAGCCAGCCGGAGTGATGGCCTGCAACGATCCTCGCGGGCAGCTTGTGCTCGAAGCGTGTCGCCGAGTGGGCATTTTGGCGCCCGACGAAGTGGCCGTGATCGGAGTCGACAACGATGAACCGATCTGCGAGTTGTGCGATCCTCCGCTCACCAGCGTCTATGGCGACTTGAAGCGAGTGGGTTACGAAGCCGCCGCGCTGCTCGACCGCATGATGCGCGGCGAGCCCGCGCCCATGAGCCGCTCTTGACGGAACCGAAGGGTATCGTGATTCGCCAATCGACCGAAAGCTTGGCGGTGGATGACCCGATCGTGTCGGCGGCGGCGAAATTCATCAACGAAAACGCGTGCCGCGGCATCGGCGTGGCCGAGGTGCTCGCCATTTGCGATTCCTCGCGGAGCACGCTCCATCGGCGGTTTCAGGAAACGATCGGGCGCAGCGTGCATGATGAAATCGTGCGCGTGCGGCTGGCTGAAGCCCAGCGGTTGCTCGCCACGAGCGACGTGTCGCTGGCGACCGTGGCCGAACGCGCCGGCTTTCGGCATCAAGAATACATGGGCGCCGTGTTTAAGGCGATGTTGGGCATTACTCCGGCCCGATATCGAAGGCAAAGCCGCATGTGACGCCACCGGATCGATAGGGCAAAAAGTCGGAGTCCGCGGGTGAGTCGCGTCTCGGGTTTATCTGGCGCTCGCATACACATCGCTGGCCGCCGCCACTCCGGCGCCGTGATCGAATTCATATCCGGCCGTGGCCAGCAGTTGCTCCAGCGCGGCCAATAGCAAGAGCACATTGTTCGCCCGGGAACCATATCCCATGAGCCCCACTCGCCACACCTTGCCTTTGAACGCGCCAAGCCCCGCCCCGATTTCAATGCCGAACCCGTCGAGAAGTTGTTTGCGAACCGAGGCGTCGTCGATTCCCTCGGGAATACGAATCGCATTGAGTTGCGGCAACTGGCGACCTTGCGGGCTCGCATATTCGGCGCCGATCGCCGCGAGCCCCGCCTTGAGCGCCCGATGATTTTTCGCGTGCCGGGCGAAGCAGGCTTCGAGCCCCTCTCCAAGCACGAGACGCAGTGCTTCGTGGAGAGCGTAGGTCATGTTGATCGGGGCGGTGTGGTGATAGACTCGCTCGGAGCCCCAGTATTTGGCCAGCATCGTCACATCGAGATACCAGCTTTGCGGCTTGGTCTTGCGGCCGAGCACCACGTCCATCGCCCGGGGACTGAATGACACCGGCGCGAGTCCCGGCGGGCAGCTTAAGCATTTTTGCGTGCCGGCATAGATCGCGTCGATCTTCCAGGCATCGACCTCGACTGGAACTCCGCCCAACGCCGTCACCGCGTCGACCAAGAGCAAGGCGCCGGCCTCATGCACGACTTTGGAAATTTCCTCGATCGGCTGCCATGCGCCGGTCGAGGTTTCGGCCATGACGATTCCCACCACCTTCGGCTTGTGCCGCTCGAGGGCCGAGGCCAAGTCATCGGGCGCGAAGACTTCGCCCCACGGGCGTTCGACTTTCGCCACCCGGGCGCCGGCCCGCTCGGCCACGTCGACCATGCGTCCTCCGAACACGCCATTGACGCACACCAGCATCGCGTCGCCCGGCTCGATGAGGTTATTGACCGTGGCCTCCATGCCAGCGGAGCCCGTGCCGCTGATGGCGAGCGTCATCGAGTTTTCCGTGCGAAAGACGGTGCGCAGCATTTGCTGCATTTCGTTCATGATCGCGAGATAGTAGGGATCGAGATGCCCGACCGTTCCGCGACCCAGAGCTTCGAGCACGCGCGGATGCGTGTCGCTTGGCCCAGGTCCGAGCAGCAAACGAACCGGCGGATTCACGGTTCCGGGGAGAGAAGAATCACGGGTGGACATGGTCGAATTCCGCGAATGAATTGGGATCGGTCAAGCGAAACCGCGATGCTTGTGGCAGCCCCACAGGCTATCGCGTGCGCCGCTCGGCGCCAAGAGTGAGCGCGCTAGGTCCGCGTTGTTCCCGATTCGGAGAGGCGTTGGTCGCCGCGAGCCCCGCGGAATCTCGAAACAGTTTGCATGCGCTTCAGCGAGTCGCCAAGATAGGGAATCGCCAAATCGACGAGCCGGCAAACTCCCGCGATTTGCCATGCCGTTATGGCGGTCGTGCCCCCAGTCGCTCGGATTTCGCGCCGCCGATGTTGTCGAGCATTTCTTCACGCTGACCCCGCGTCGTCCCTTCGATCCAAGGCTTCGCCATGTCCCTCCCCCACGAAACCTATATTCTCGCCCTCGACCAAGGCACGACATCGAGCCGGGCGATCGTGTTCGACCATGCCGGCCGCCCGGTTGCCATGTCCCAGCGGGAGCTGCCGCAAATCTTGCCGGCGCCGGGCATTGTCGAGCACGATCCCGAAGCAATCTGGAGCACGCAACTCGACGTGGCTCGGCGGGCGATCGCCACGGCGGGCGTCGCGCCGCAAGCGATCGCGGCAATCGGTGTGACGAATCAGCGCGAAACGACTATTCTCTGGGAGCGTGACAGCGGCCGGCCGGTCGCCAACGCCGTGGTGTGGCAAAGCCGCGTGAGCGCCGGAATCTGCGATCGATTGCGAGCCGATGGACATTCCGACATGGTGCGTCGGAAGTCCGGTCTTGTCATCGACGCCTATTTCTCCGCTGGCAAGATCAAGCACCTGCTCGACTCGATCGACGGCCTCCGCGCCCGGGCCGAGCGCGGCGAAATACTTTTCGGCACCGTCGACACCTGGCTGTTGTGGCGCCTGACCGAGGGCCGGTTGCACGCGACCGATGTGAGCAACGCCAGCCGCACGATGCTCTTCAACATCCACACGCTTGAATGGGACGATGAACTGCTGGCGCTCTTTGGCGTGCCGCGGGCAATGTTGCCGCGAGTCGGCCCATCGAGCCATGTCCATGGCGAGGCGAGCGCGCGCTGGCTAGGGGCGGCGATTCCCCTGGCCGGCTGCGCGGGCGATCAACAAGCGGCCACCTTCGGCCAAGCCTGTTTCGAGCCCGGCAGCGCCAAGAACACTTATGGCACCGGCTGTTTTTTGCTGATGAACACCGGCGAGCGGCCGATGGAATCGCAAAACAATCTGCTCGCCACGGTGGGCTGGCAGCTCGATGGTCGCGTGACCTACTGTCTTGAAGGCTCGGTGTTTATCGCCGGCGCCGTGGTCCAGTTTCTGCGCGATGGCCTTCGATTCATCGAGCAATCGGCCGATGTCGAGCAGCTTGCGGCCCAGGCGCCGGATTCCGGCGGCGTGGTGTTCGTGCCCGGCTTTGTCGGATTGGGGGCGCCCTATTGGGACGCATATGCCCGCGGCGCGATTTTCGGTCTCACGCGCGGGACCACCGCCGCGCACATCGCGCGTGCGGCGATCGAATCGATGGCCTTTCAAACCCGCGAACTGCTCGACGCGATGCAACGCGACGCCAGCCGGCAGCTCACGAGTCTTAAGGTCGATGGCGGCGCCGCCGTGAACAATGCCCTGATGCAATTTCAAGCCGACTTGCTCGGCGTGGCTGTCGAGCGGCCGAGAGTTTCGGAAACCACGGCGCTCGGCGCGGCCTATCTGGCCGGGTTGGCGGTCGGCTACTGGGACGGTCTCGACGATGTTCGCCAACGTTGGGCGCTCGAGCGCGCCTTCGAGCCACGAATGGTCGCGTCGGAACGCGAAAGCCGCATGCGAACATGGAAAAAGGCGGTGGCCCGATCACTGGCCTGGGCCGAGCCGGACGCGTGAACGCGACTCGCGGCGTTTTTGCCGTCGGCGGAAGGCTTTTTTCGAGCCCGACTTTCCGCATCGTTTCTTGAAACGACGTGCGCAGTCTCGCGACCTCTTGCTGAACTGCAACAAATTCCGGAAAGCGGTCGGTCGCCTCGCAAAACTTCCCGACGCGGCGAAGCCATGCTATGCCGGCGAACTGTCAATTCGACGAGCGTTCACGGCCCATACGTTTCGAGACTCGCGACAACGCTCTGGATTGATTCGCCGCGAAGCCACGCCAACGTCGCATCGATGCGAGCATGCCACCACCTGCAATTCTCTGGAGGGGTTTGAGCCATTTGATTTACCGTGTTAGCGTAAGAAACCGCTTTCCGTCAGCAAAGATGACGGAAGCGGACCACGATCCACCCAGTGAATTCACAATGCGATTTCCAAGCCGTTGCAGCGGGATATCAGAGAGTTTGCCGAGCTTATCGGTCGTATAGCCGGTGATCTTGTATATTCCCGGACCTTCCGCTTCAACGATCTTTCCGAGCATTTCTTCGAGCCCGCCACCGTCAACCCAATCGATCTTCAGCGCATTCCCTTCGACGTTATACTCGACGCACCTCAATCAACGATGACGGTACGCGAGCTAAACTGACTGGCATCCCGTTCTATTTCGTCGCTTCCCATGCCGCCGCACTCTTCCTGAAATCGGCTTTGTTTAAGCGGGGTGAGGTGCTGACGATTTGACGGACAGGCGATTCTCTAAGGCGTCGGTGTTTGGTTGTTCAGTTGTTGCTCGAATTCGAAGGGCGTGCGGTAGCCCAAGGAGGAGTGGCGGCGTTCGTGGTTGTAGTAGCGCACGAACTCGGCGATCTCGCCCGCGGCGACGCGCTCGTTTTGATATTCGGTCATTTCCAGTTCGGTCTTGATGGTTCCGAAGCACGATTCGATGAATGCATTGTCGTAGCAGTTGTCGGCGCGACTCATGCTCTGGCGGAAACCGGCGCGGCGGAGGATGTCGCGGTAACGATGACTCGCGTATTGACCACCACGGTCGGTGTGATGGATCAGGTTCGCCGACGGGTGGCGTCGACGCACGGCTTGCGTGAGTGCGCGAGCGGTCAGCGCGTCGGTCATCGATGCGTCCAGTTCCCAGCCGATGAGCAATCGCGAGTGGCGATCCATCAGCATCGCCAGATAACAGAACGATCGATCGGCCATCGGAATGTACGTGATGTCGCCGACCCAAAGCTGATCGGTCCGCGTGGTCTCGGGTTCCTCCAGCAGCAGGTTCGGACTGTAGCCCAGGCGATGGCGGCTGTCGGTCGTGCGCGGCTTGAACGACTTCGGCTGAATGGCCTTGAGGCCCAGATTCCGCATGATTTCCGCGGCTTTGCGGGGGCTGCACGCCTGGCCCGCCTCGGTCAACTCCCAGGCGATTCGTCGGGCGCCGTAGCGTCGTCGATGCTTCCAGAAGATTTCGCGCACCCGCGGCGAAAGCTCCGTGTCGCGCTGTTCGCGCGTCGAGGTCACGGTGCCGCGCCAGGCGTAGTACGCGCTGCGCGAGACATCAAGCACATCGCATACCACGGATGTAGACGACTGACTTTCGGCGACGATCGGTTCGACGGCGGCATACATGTCACTCACCCGTTGCGGCCGAAAATAGCCAACGCTTTTTTTAGGATGTCACGCTCGCGCTCGACGCGCTGCAACTCGTGTTCGAGCTGCCGCACGCGTGCCTCGAGCGAGCTCGCCGCCGGCCCGGCCTTGTCGAGCTGCTCGCGCTTCCAGCGGTACAGCAAATTCACGCTCGACAGCCCGAGCCGCTCGGCGACCGAGGCCGCCGAATGTCCATCCAGCAGCATTGCCACCGCTTCACTCTTGAAGCCCTCGTCGAACGCCCGCCGCGACCGAGACGCCGGCGCCGCCGGGGCAGACTTTACGGACCGAACTCGCTTCTTGCTCATCCAGGCTCTCCTTTGCTGGACGCCCATGCTAAGTTGTCCGCCTGTCCGTCAAATCGTCAGCACCTCAGGGATTCGCAGAGGGCGACTTGAAGCAATACGACTATCGGCATAGCCTTAACGCGCTTTTAGCCGCTCTACAAGAGAAAGGTGTCTCTGTCACGCCGGATACCATTTATATGATAAATGGCCCGCACCACCAGCACCAAACACACGGGGTCCACCTCAACACCGCGCTTGTTGACGATGGGCAGCCCACGTTCATGCCGCCTTCGTCGTTGGTCTTTCGGATGCTCGACGAGTTGCTTCTGTTGGCTCGAATATCCACTCAGGGAGTGTGATTATGTCCTCAACCTCTAGGAACTGGAATGTTTCGCCGTTGGGATTAGCATGAATCCCAAGGGAGGACAGCTCCATGAGCGGATCGCGAACGCGTCGACAGTTTTCCGCCGAGCAGAAGGCCCAGGTCGCGCGTCGGCACTGGAGCGGCAAGACGCCGGTGTCGGGCCTGGCCGATGAACTCAAGGTCCAGCCGAGCCTGATCCATCTGTGGGTAAACAACACTTCAATCAGGCCGAGCGGACCTTCGACCGGTCAGGCGGTCGGCCTCCGCGGCTGGAGGCGGCCAGGGACCAGAAGCTCGACCAGCTCGAATCGAAGCTGGTCGTAAGTGCGCATGACCTCCATTGGCGTTGCTTCGGCGTTGGGATGTTTTCGGCCATAGATTTCAGGGATTCAGTGGGCACGCGGGAATTTATCCTGGGGAGGGCGTTGGAATGAACGAAAGCGGCGGGACCGGCGGTGCTTGTGAATATGACGACTCGGCCAGCGAGCTCCGAGCATAACGCAAATCATCGGCTCTTCAACGATTTCGCGAGCCCTCGGGGCGATGCGGATTTTACTGGCCGGCCATCGGCGGCTGGCGCTTGCGGGCCGGCCGACTTCGGCGAATAATTGGGGGCATGTTGCAAGCCGCCAGGGAACTCGATGCGCGCCGTCCGATCGATTCCCATATTCCCATCGTCACGCCCGAAAACATCGCCTTTCATTACGAGCTCGCCGGGCCCAGTCGCCGCGGCGTCGCGTATTTGATCGATGGCGCGATTCGGGTCGTGATTTTGATTGGCGCCGGAGTCGCGCTGGCGTTTACCCGGTTTGGGGGCAGCTTCGGCATCGGCGCCTTCCTCGTGTTTTGGTTTCTGCTCTCCTGGTTCTATGGCGGCCTGTTCGAGACTTTTTGGAACGGGCAAACGCCGGGCAAGTGGTTTCTCGGGCTGAGAGTGCTTACTCGCGATGGTCAACCGATCAATGCCCTACAGGCGGTGTTGCGTAATGTGCTGCGGTCGGTCGACTCAATGCCGCTCGCGCCCTTTCAATTCGCGGGGGCGATGCTCTTTCTGCCGGTCTATTCGCTCGGCCTGGCCACGATGATGCTCAGCGAGCGATTCGAGCGGTGGGGCGACTTGGCATGCGGCACGATGGTGGTGATCGAACATCGGCGGCTGCTCCGCGGCGTCGCGCCGGTCGATAGCCCCAGAGTGCGCGAACTGGCCGCCGCGCTGCCGGCGAATTTCGTTCCCGGTCCTTCGCTCGCCCGGGCCTTGAGCGCCTTCATGGAGCGGCGGCGCTTTTTCGGCGTGGCGCCGCGCGGAGATCGCCAATATCCTGGCGGAGCCGCTGGCGGCGCGTTTCCAACTTCCGCCCGATACAAGTCCCGATCTCCTGCTGTGCGCTTTGTATCACCATGTGTTCGTGGCCGAGCGAGCCCGGGCCGGGCAGCTATCGGCGGACCCGACGAGCATCTTGGAACCGATCAGCGTGGCGGAATTTCCCTTTGCCGATTTGCCGGCGACCGAATCGCGGCGCGTGGATATCTGGAACTCCGATGGTCCCGAGCCGCTGGCCGGTCGCGGAGCGGCTTCGATCAAGCCCACGGCGGGAGACGGCTGGTCATGAAGGTCACCGAACTTCTCGCCACCCGGCGCGACAACTGGCGCGAGCTCGAGGGCTTGATCGGGGAGCTGAAGGAGCGGCGGCTGATCTCGATCGGTCCGCGGCGGGTGTGTCGATTCGCGTCGCTCTATCGCGCCGCCTGCGCCGATTTGGCGCTGGCCGACGCGTATCAATTGCCGCCGGGCGCCGTGGCCTATTTGCACGATCTGGTGGGGCGGGCGCACAATCAACTGTATCGGAGCCAGCGATTTAATTTTCGCTCTTGGGGGCGCGAATTGTTTCAGGAATTGCCGAGGCGGCTGGCGCGCGATCGGTGTTTGTGGCTGGCGGCGGGCATCTTCTGGGGCATGTTCTTCAGCGCCATGGCCCTGGCCCACTTCAAGCCCGACTTTGCCGAACGGCTCTTGGGCGCCGAGATGCTTAGCTCGATGCGGGAGATGCACTCGAAAAGCATCTCGGAGCGCGGGGCCGACGAAAACGCGGTCATGGTCGGCTTCTACATTTGGCACAACACGAGTATTGGCCTGCAATGCTTCGCCGGCGGGTTGCTCTTGGGAATCGGCGGGATTTTCACCACGGTCTTCAACGCCGCCACGCTGGGAACCGTGTTCGGGGCGATGATCCGCTCGCCGTCGCGCGACAACTTCTTTCAGTTCGTCACGGCCCACGGCCCCTTCGAGCTCACGGCGATCGTGCTTTCGGCGGCGGCCGGCATGCGGCTGGGCTTCGCGCTCATCAATACGGGCGGCCTCTCGCGACTCGCGGCTTTGCAATCGAGCGCGCGGCAGGCGATGCCCGCCATGGGCGTGAGCATGGCGCTTTTTTCGTTCGCGGCGCTGATCGAAGGTTTCCTGTCGCCATCGATGGCGCCGTATTGGATCAAGGCGCTCGTGGCCGCGATCTCGAGCGCGCTATTGCTGTTCTATTTTTTCGGACTTGGATTGCGGCCCACCGGACCGCGAGCATCGCGAAGCGCCGCGGCGAAAGGAGCGCCGCATGCGGCTTGATCGCACCGCGATCGTGATTCGCGACCGCAGTTGGGGCGAAACGCTCGACTTGGCGCTGCCGGTCATTCGGCGACACGCGGCGCCGCTTCTGGGCGCCTTGGTCGCGGGCGCTCTGCCCCTGGCGATCGTGAACCATTTGGCGCTCATGGGACGGCTCGACGCGATCGAGCTGCGCGACGAGTTTCCGTGGGGATTCGTCTTCTGGCAAGCGCTGCTCACCGCGATCGAAATCCCGCTTGCGACCGCGTTTATCACGCTCTACCTGGGCCAGTCCATGTTTTTGGTCGAAGCGCGGCCTCGCGTCATTCTACGAGAATTCGTCGGCAGCTTGCCGCAGCTTTTCTGGTTTCAGGTCATTGTGCGCGGCAGCCTGGGGGTGCTCGAAATCGGGTGGATCGTGCCCTATTGTTGGTGGCCTTTTTTGAACGAAGTGATCTTGCTCGAGCGACACCCGGGCTGGCCGCGAAAGCAGCCCAACCGTCCGAAGACCAAGAGCACGTTTCGCCGCGGCCTGGAGCTGCATGCGGGCTTTGGCGGCGAGTTTCTTGGCATCTGGCTCGGTTCGATGGCGCTCGGCGTGGCGATGATCTTATCGCTTTGCTTCTCGGTGCTGTTTTTGCGCGAGATGCTCGGCGGTTCGGCGGAGTTCGACTGGTGGATGCTCGCGGTCGTTTTGCCGGCGGCCGAATGGCTGACCGTGGGCTACTTCGCCGTCGTGCGTTATCTGACATATCTCAATCTGCGCATTCGCAACGAGGGTTGGGAAGTGGAAATCAAACTTCGCGCCGAGCGAGCGCGACTCGTCGAACAACCGCTATGAACGCGCTCGATTCACAATTCGAATGCGTGGCGTCTTCGCCGCCGCCCGCGCCGGTCGGAGCGCCGCGCCCTGGCGACGCGCGCTCGCGCTGCTCTTGGCAATGGTCATTGTCGGCGCCGCGTTCGGCCGCGATTCGCGCTGGGGCGCCCGGCGATGCTGGGCCGATGAAACCGCGACGGACCAAGCGACCGACGACGACGCCTGGGCCAGCCGCGGCCGCGAGGCGTTTCATGGTGATCTCAAGTCGGCCCCGTGGTACGATCCGAAAAACGACGCCGTGCGCCCGATAAATATCGAGCCACAAGACGATCGGCCCGCCGAGAACTCGGAGTCGTCGTGGAGTGGAATCCTCAAATGGTTGGGCGTGATCGTCAAGTTCGCGGCCTATGCGGTTCTGGCCGCGATCCTGCTCGGACTCGCCTGGCTGCTCGTGCGGGCGTTTCTGGAACGCGAGCGCATGACGGCCACGAAAACCAAATCGGCGAGCAGGTTGGTCTCGGCCGACCGGGTCGAGAACTTGCCGTTTCCGGTCGAGGTGCTCGAAGCGATCTGCTGGCCATGGCGCGGCGCCTGCACGACGAGGGCCGCTTTTCCGAGGCGATCGTCTACCTCTTTAGCCACGAGCTGATCGAACTCGATCGCCACCATCTGATTCGTCTCGCCCGCGGGAAGACGAATCGTCAATACTTGCGCGAGCTATCGGGCAAGTCCGACCTGCGCTCGCTGCTCTCGCGAACGATCGACCGGTTCGAGCGGGCCTTTTTCGGCGCCGAGCGGCTCGATCGCCAGAGTGTCGACGTGTGTTGGAACGATCTGCCGAATTTCGCCGCGCTGGTCGGCCAGGAGACCGCATGAGCGCGATTGCCAATGATCGCCGCCACCCGCGGCTCGGTTCTGGCCGCGTCGCCGCCGGTCCGCGTCGTCGGGCAATCGCCGGCTGGGCGCTGCTGGGTTTCTTGGCGCTCGCCGGTTGCAAGGAAAGTCTCAATGTCCGCTATGGCCTGCGCGACGGTAGCATCAACGGCACGCTCGCTTTCGCGAATATGTTCGAGGATTCGGGCCGGAGCGTGATCGTGCGCCGGTCGCTATCGCCTTCGGTCGAGCGATCGCACACGATCGTGTGGTTTTCGCGCACTCCGGACGTGCCCTCGCAAGAGACGCTCGCCTGGTTCGAAGCCTGGATGCTTCAACCCGGTAAGCGAACTCTGATTTATGTCCGCCGCGATTACGACGCGGAACCCGACTACTGGCGTGAGATGGTCGCCAGGGCGCCCAAGGAATTGAAGGACGCCTTCGCATCCAGATGTCGGCAAGCGATCGACCGCGTTTATTTCGAAGGCGCGATATCGCCGCCGCCGCTTTCTTGCGAGTGGTACACGGTGCAAGCCGGTAAGCCGCGCGACGCCAATTCGCTCGAGGGCTCGCTTGTCGATGGTCTCGACGCCAAACCGCGGGGAGAAGCGGCAATCCGGCTAAGACGTCAAATGTTCCTGGCCGACGAATTCGACACGATTCTCGCTTCGAGCGAAGACCAGATCGTGGGCTGTTGTAAAATCGGCGCCCGCGGCCGAAGCTTGGTGGTGGCCAATGGATCGTTTCTGCTTAACCTGCCGCTTGTCGATCGCGAGCATCGCCAGCTCGCCGGTCGGCTTATCGAGATGACGGCCGAGAACGAACGGGTCGTTTTCTTGGAAACATCGGGCGATCCTCGCATCATGGATTCGGAGCCGAAGCCCGAGTATCCGAGCGGGCTGGCGCTGCTCGGGGTCTGGCCGCTGAATGTGGTGTTATTGCAATTGGCGGCGGCGGGAATTCTATTTTGTTTCGCCCGTTGGCCGATTTTCGGGCGACCGCAAGACCCCAGCGATCCGAATGTGGGCGATTTCAGTTTACACGCCGAGGCGCTGGGCAAACTATTGCGCCGTTCGACCGATCGGGAACATGCCCTGCGGCGATTGGCGGACTACCGGAACTCGAAGTTATAAGTGATTTAAGCGAGCGGGCAGCGCTCCCGGGATCATCCGCTCGCCGCGCCGACGCCGGTTTTTTAATCGTCTCTCCTCGAGAAAGCTCCTTGCCGATGACCGATTCGACACCGCGAATATCCGAAGCCATCGAAACTTCGAGCCCGCCGAGCGCGGAGGCGGCAGCGCCAGCCGCCGATGGGGCAGCCCCCAACGCCGCCGCGGGGACGCCTACGGGGCCCTCGCCGCCCGCGGGGCCGGCGGCGATCAAATCGGTCTTCGATCGCGTGACGGCCGAAATCGCCAAGATTTATGTCGGCCAAGACGAGCTCGTGCTCAGCACTCTGGTGGCCCTGTTCTCGGGCGGCCATGTGCTGATCGAAAGCGTGCCCGGCTTGGGCAAGACATTGTTCGTGCGCACACTCGGTCGCGTGCTCGGCTGCCAATTCGGACGGATCCAGTTCACGGCCGATTTGATGCCCAGCGATATTACCGGCGCGCCGATCTTCGACATGAAGACGCAGGAGTTTCGCTTTCGGCCCGGCCCGGTCTTCACGCAACTGCTCTTGGCCGACGAAATCAATCGCTCGCCAGCCAAGACCCACGCCGCGCTGCTCGAGATCATGCAAGAATATCGGGTCACGGTCGAGCGCGCGAGCCACAAGCTGAAGCGGCCGTTTTTGGTGCTCGCCACGCAAAACCCGATCGAATCCGAGGGCACCTACAATTTGCCCGAAGCGCAACTCGATCGCTTTATGTTCAAGATCGTGGCCAATTATCCCTCGGCCGGCGAGGAAACCGAAATTTTGCGGCGGCATAGCCAGCCGGTCGACATGGACCTGCGATTGGCCAACGAACTCGCGCCGCAAACCTCGCCCGAAGAGATCATGGAAGTCTCGCGGCAGTGCGGCGAGATTCATGCCGATGCCCGGCTGATCGAATATGTCAGCCGATTGGTGCGAAAAACTCGCGAATGGCCGCAGTTCCACATGGGCGCTTCGCCGCGGGCCGGCATCGCGCTGCTGCAAGGGCGCGGGCCCTGGCAGCTTTTCGCGGACGAGGCTTCGTCGTGCCCGACGACGTGGTCGAGCTCGTGCTTCCGGCGCTGCGGCATCGCGTGATCATGACCGCCGAGGCGGAAGTCGAGGGCCACAAGGTCGACGCCTCGCTCGAAAGCATGCTTCGCGCCGTGGAAGTGCCGCGACTGTAAGCATCGGCCGGGGATACGAAGAAAGAGAACCAAGCGGATGAATCCGGTCTGGATTCCCCTGTCGTTGATCGTGGCGCTGGCGGCGCTGGCGCTCGCGCTGCGCGCGTATCCGCGCCAGCCGCTGGTGCTCATGATGCTCGCGCCGGCCGCGTTGTCGCTCGCGGTGCTGGTGTCCGACGATCTGGTGTGGCCGCTGCTGGCGGTCAACGGGGCGTTGGTGATCGTCGCGGCGGCTGATCTGTTTACATTGCCGAGGGCGCGACACTTGGCGGCGGAGCGGGTGACGAGCCCGATCTTTTCGCTTGGCAAGTCGCAACGGGTCGAACTGACGCTGATCAATCGCTCGGCCCGCGAGCTTTGGGTGGAAGCGCGCGACGACAAGCCGGAAGCGCTCACCCAAGAACCCGATCACTTCAAGCTCATTTTGCCGCCGAGTAGCCGATCGGTGGTGCATTATCAATTGAGCGCGTCGCGACGCGGGTCGTTTCGGCTCGAGCAGGTTTATTTCGAGACCCGCAGCCGGTTCGTCTTTTGGCGCCGACAAATCCGAACTCCGGTCGCGACCGCGCTGCAGTGTCTATCCCGATATCGGCCAATTGGGTGAATACGCGCTGCTCGCGCGAACCAACCGCCTAAGCTTGGTGGGCGTTCGCCGCACGCGCCGGATCGGGCAAGACAACGAATTCGAGCGATTGCGCGATTACACACCCGACGACAACTATAAGTTCATCGACTGGCGCAGCACGGCCCGGCGCGGTCGATTGACCGTCAAGGACTTTCAGGCCAACCAGAGTCAGCGAGTGATGTTTCTGGTCGATTGCGGGCGCATGATGACCAACCGCCACGCGGGACTTTCACTGCTCGACTATGCGTTGAACGCGCTGCTGATGCTGAGCTTCGTGGCGCTGCGGCAAGGCGACTCGGTGGGGCTACTCTGTTTTTCCGATCAAATTCATTGCTATGTGCCGGCCAAGGGCGGCATGGCGCAGATGAACCGGCTCTTGCATGCCACCTACGACCGCTTTCCGCGGCTGGTCGAGTCGCGCTACGATCAGGCGTTTTTGCATCTGGCCTCCCACGCCCGCAAGCGATCGCTCGTCGTGCTACTGACCAATGTGATCGATGATGTCAACGCCGGCCAAATCCAGCGTTATCTGGCCAATCAGGTGGGCCGGCATTTGCCGCTGGGGGTGCTGCTGCGGGATCGGCGGATGTTTTCCCTGGCCGATGGGCCGGTCGAAAGCGATTCGCAGCTTTTTACCGCCGTGGCCGCGGCCGAAGTGCTGCTCTGGCGGCGGCAGGCGATCGCCGATCTCCAGTCGAGCGGCGTGCTCACGGTCGACGCCTTTCCCGAGCAACTCACGGCCCAACTGGTGAATCGCTATCTCGACGCCAAAGCCCGCCATTTGCTTTAGAGCCGATCCGACCGCTCGCCCTCTCCCCTGGGGAGAGGGTAGGACGAGGGTCCACCGCAACGTGTTCGGCGAGGCTAATCCGCCGGCCGGGCCGGTCGGGATTCCGCGAAAATTTTTCTTGATCGGCATTCGTTTTCGCAAAAAGCTGATACAATGATGCCGTTGACGCCAGCCGGCGAATGAACGGCGCATTGCGACGCCCCGACCGCGATAAATGCGACCGCCGCAATTGCGACCGGGCCACAATGCCATGCCCGCTGGAGTTCGAGAGAAGACTCCCGCCGCGATCGACACCCACCCCCGCCGCTTCCGATTTTGATCGGTTTCCTTGCATGAATGCTGCTTGCCGCTTTCGCAAGTGCGCTCCGACCGTGACTTTGCCGCTTCGCCACGCGCCCAAGCCATGTCGCTTCCCGAGAAGCATCGCGCGACGCATTCAGCGATGCCTTGGGACAATGCTTACCGTGGTGGCGCTTTTCGCAATCGCGGGTCCCACCCTCGGCGCCGATGAAAACAAGGCGATGCCCGCGTCCACTGGGGTGGCGCGAGCCCAGAGTGAATTCAGTTCGCAAGTGCGACCGCTGGTCGAGCGACTGTGTCTCGACTGTCATGGCGGCGCCAAGCCGGAAGCCTCGCTCGATCTGGCCCGCTTTGCCGACGCGCCGTCGTTGGCGAGCAATCGTGACGCGTGGCAAAAGGTTTCGCGGCGAGTGCGAGCCGAAGACATGCCGCCCGACGATGCTCCCCAGCCCACCGCGGCCGAGCGGCGACAATTCGTCGACGCGGTGCGGGTGGTGCTTGCCGGTGGTCAAACGCCCACGATCAACCCCGGCCGCGTGACGCTCCGCCGGCTGAATCGCGCCGAATACGACAACACGATCCACGATCTCGCGGGTATCGACTTTCACCCCGCCCAGGATTTCCCGTCCGACGACGTGGGCTATGGCTTCGACAATATCGGCGATGTGCTCTCGACGCCGCCACTGCTCTTGGAGAAATATTTGGCCGCGGCCCGCCGCATTTCCGAAGCGGCGATCGTGGTTCCAGGTCCGCCACGAGTGCAGGCCAGCTTGACCGACAAGCGGCTGAAGAGCAAAGTCGCGCGCGAGGAATATGGCGGCCGCTATCTGGCGACCAATGGCGAAGTGTATTGCAAGGCCACGGTCGACGCCGCCGGTGAATTCCTGGTGCGGGTCACGGCGTTTGGCGATCAAGCGGGGAGCGAACCCGCCAAGATGGAGCTCTCGGTCGATGGCGAGAAACAGACGGTGTTCGATGTCACGGCCGAGGCCAACGCCCCGCGCGACTACACCCACAGGCTGCCGCTCAAGGTGGGCGATCATCGCATCACTCTCGCCTTTATCAACGATTACTATGAGCCCGAAAATCCCGACGCGCATCGCCGTGATCGGAATCTGGCGGTGATGCAGGTCGATGTGTGCGGTCCGCTGAGCGATGATTTTTCGAAACTTCCCGAGAGTCATCGCCGCATTATCCCGCGCAAGCCCGGGGCCGAGACCCAGCGGGCCGACGCCGAGGAGTTCATCAAGAAGTTTGCCTCGCGCGCCTATCGCCGCCCGGCGCGGCCCGATGAAGTCGAACGGTTGCTCAAGCTCTTCGAGCTCGCGATCTCCGATGGCCAGAGCTTCGAGCAAGGCATGCGATTGGTAATGCAGGCGGTGCTCGTGTCGCCGCATTTTCTCTACCGTGTCGAACTCGATCCGCCCGGAGTCGCGCCGGGCGCGGCCTACGAGGTGAGTCCGTTCGAGTTGGCTAGCCGGCTGTCGTACTTTCTGTGGAGCACGATGCCCGACCATGAACTGCTGACGCTGGCTCGGCAGAACAAACTCACCGAACCCGATGTGCTGGAGGCCCAGGTGGGGCGGATGCTGCGCGACGCGAAGAGCGAGGCCCTGGTGACGAACTTCGCCGGCCAGTGGTTGCAATTGCGACTGGTGCGCTCGCTTGCGCCGGATACGAAGGATTTTCCGGCGTTTGACGAGCCGCTGCGGGCGGCGATGATTCGCGAGACCGAACTTTTTTTCTCCGCCATTTTGCGAGAGAATCACAGCGTCATGGAGTTTCTCGACGCCGATTATACATTTGTGAACGATCGACTTGCCCGGCACTATGGTCTTCCGGGCGGAATGGGCGCCGAGTTTCGCCGGGTCGCGCTTCCGCCAGAGCAGCGCGGCGGACTTCTGGGCGAGGCGAGCGTGCTCGCATTGACCTCGAATCCGACCCGCACCTCGCCGGTGAAACGCGGCCGCTGGGTGCTTGAGAACTTGTTGGGAACTCCGCCCCCCGCGCCTCCGCCCGACGCGCCGCCGCTAGCCGAAAAAGACGCCGGCCCGCTCCAGGGCACGCTCCGCGAACGCATGTCCGCCCATCGCGACAAAGCCGAGTGCGCCGTGTGTCACAAAACGATGGACCCGCTCGGATTTGGGCTCGAAAACTTCGACGCGATCGGAGCCTGGCGCGAGCGCGACGGCGGGGCGCCGGTCGACGCCTCGGGCGAGTTGCCGGGCGGCCAAACATTTCGCGGACCGCGAGAACTCAAGGGCGTGCTTAAGAGTCGCCGAACGCTTTTCCTCCGCTGTATGGCCGAAAAGTTGCTTACCTATGCAATCGGGCGCGGACTCGAGTACGATGACCAACAGGCAGTCGACGCGATCGTGGCCGCGAGCGAGACCGACGACCGCCTGCAAAGCATGATTTTGGCAGTGGTGAAGAGCGATCCGTTTCGCAGGCGATCCGCGGCGGCCACGCCCTGAGTCGGCGGGGGCGAATCGCCAGTTATGGTCCGCGAGTCGGAACCGTCATTTTTTATGGGGAGACCCGCTATGAGCGTCGCACGAATCTCTCGTCGCACGGTGTTGCGCGGCCTGGGCGTGAGCTTGGCGCTGCCGCTGCTCGACGCGATGCCCGCCGCTTCGCTTTGGGCCGATGAGAAGGGCGCCCCCTTGCCGCGGCGGATGGGTTTCGTCTATGTGCCCAATGGCATGCACATGCCCGCCTGGACGCCCAAGGACCCGGGCCGCGATTTCGAGCTGCCCTCGCTGCTCGAGCCGCTCGCCAAGCACCGGCAAAACATGCTCGTGCTCTCGGGGCTCGCGCAGACCAAGGCTCGAGCCAATGGCGACGGCGGTGGCGATCATGCCCGGAGCATGTCGACCTTTTTGACCGGAGTGCAAATTCGAAAAACGCACGGGGCCGATATTCGGGTCGGCGTGTCGGTCGATCAGGTGGCGGCCGAACGGCTTCGCGGCCAGACTCCGCTCGCCTCGCTCGAAATCGGTTGCGTCGGCGGCGGGCAGGCCGGCAATTGCGATTCGGGTTATAGCTGCGCCTATTCGTCGAATCTCTCCTGGCGCGGCGAAAACACGCCGATGCCCAAGGACATCAATCCCCGCTCGGTCTTCGAGCGGATGTTTGGCTCGGGCGACGAGCAAGGCCGCCAGCGGCAGGCGCGCTATCGCGAGAGCATTCTCGACTTCGCGCTCGAAGATGCCCGCCGCTTGCAATCGCGGGTCGGCGTCAAGGATCGCCGCAAGCTCGATGAATATTTCAATTCGGTGCGCGAGGTCGAGCAGCGCATCCAGCGGTCGGAACAAGAAGCCCGCCGCGAGCCGCCCGGCGAATTTCCCCGTCCGGCGGGACTGCCGAAGTCCTACGCCGAGCACATTCGCCTGATGTGCGATCTCATGGTGCTTGCCTATCAGGCCGATGTGACGCGCGTGGTCACCTTCGCCATGGAAAACGAAGGGAGCAATCGCAGCTATTCGTTTATCGATGTGCGCGAAGGGCACCACGATCTTTCGCATCATGGCAACAACGCCGAGAAGCAGGCGAAAATCCAAAAGATCAATCGCTTTCATATCGACCAGTTCGCCCTTATGATCGACAAGATGGCCGGCATTCAAGAAGGGCCCGGCACGCTGCTCGACAATTGCATGATCGTCTACGGCAGCGGCATCTCCGATGGCAACCGCCACCAGCATCACGATCTGCCGATCGTGTTGATCGGCCGCGGCGGAGGCACGATCGACACCGGGCGCCATGTGATCCACGACCGCGAAACGCCGCTGAACAACCTCTATCTCGCGCTGCTCGACCGCATGCAGTCGTCGATCGACATGCTGGGCGACAGCAACGGAAAATTGTCGCTTGCATGAGTCGGAAGGCGCCGAGTCAAGAGCCTATCCGACAACTGCCCCCCTCTCCGCCTGGGAGAGGCCAGGGCGAGGGCTCGCCGAAGTTTACGGATAGGCTCTAACATAAGGCGCCCGGCGGTTCGAGTCGCTCGGCCGCCGCAATTTTTTTTTCGATCTCGTTCCTTGGAGTTTGCTTGCCGATGGTTCTGACCCCCAGCACAATGCTTCCCCTGGGCACGAAAGCGCCCGACTTCTCGCTACCGAACATCGATGGCCGCGAAATGTCGCTGGGCGATTTCGTCGGCGCGAGGGCGTTGCTCGTGATGTTTATCTGCAACCATTGCCCCTATGTGAAACATGTGGCGATGGGCATCGCGGATATGGCCCGCGACTACATGGCCCGCGGCGTGGCGGTGGTGGGCATCAATTCGAACGACGCCGAGAAGTATCCGGCCGATTCCCCCGAACAAATGGTCGCCGAAGCCCAGGAACGCGGCTACGAATTTCCCTATCTCCACGACGACACGCAGTCCGTGGCCAAAGCCTACCACGCCGCGTGCACGCCCGACTTCTATGTGTTCGATTCGCGTCAGCGGCTTGTCTATCGCGGCCAAATGGACTCCAGCCGGCCGAACTCCGGCATTCCCGTGACCGGTGTCGATTTGCGCCGCGCCCTCGACGCGGTGCTGTCCGGCCAACCGGTCTCGGCCGAGCAGCGGGCCAGCATCGGCTGCAATATCAAGTGGAAACCCGGCCAGGAGCCGGACTATTTCAAGCCGGCCCCCAAGGCCTGATCGCGCGACTCCCGATCGCCCAACGCCGGATCACTCGCGGCGAATCGCAAAGCTTTCTTGGAACGGATGCCTCCCCGCGTGGAAAGTTCACCGGTCGACGTTCAGCAGTTCAAGCTCGGCGCTTCGTGCTTGGCCGATGGCGGCGTGCAGTTCGTGGCGTGGGCTCCCTTCGCCACCAAGGTCAAGGTCCACCTACTCGCCCCCGTCGATCGGCTCGTGCAAATGGAGCGCTTGCCCGGCCATTACTTTCGGGCCGTGGTCGCGAAGTTGCCCGAGGGGCGCCTCTATCGCTACCGGCTTTATGGCGCCCGGGCCGCCGGCCGCGAATATTCCGACCCGGTGTCGCGCTCGCAACCCGAGGGCGTGCATGGTCCCTCGGCCGTGGTCGATGAAGCATTCGCTTGGACCGATTCGGCTTGGCGCGGTGCCGAACTGCGCGATTTCGTGGTCTATGAATTGCATGTGGGCGCTTTCACGCCCGAGGGCACGTTCGACGCCGCGATCGCGCGACTCGACGCGCTCGTCGAGCTCGGTGTCAACGCGATCGAGATCATGCCGGTGGCCCAGTGTCCGGGCGAGCGGAACTGGGGCTACGATGGCGTGTATCCCTTTGCCGTGCAGCATTCCTATGGCGGCGCCAAGGCGCTCAAGCGACTGGTCGACGCCTGCCACCGGCGCGGGCTCTCGGCGGTGCTCGATGTGGTTTACAACCACCTGGGGCCCGAAGGGAACTATATCGCGCAATACGGGCCGTATTTCACCGATCGCTATCGCACGCCCTGGGGCGAAGCCCTGAATTTCGATGGCCGCTCGAGCGACGACGTGCGGCGATATTTCATCGACAACGCGCTCGCAGTGGATCGACGAGTTTCACTTCGATGCCCTGCGGCTCGACGCCGTGCATGCGATCTTCGATGTCTCGGCCCACCCCTTTCTGCGGGAGCTCGCCGACGCCGTGCATGCCCGCGGGCGCGAACTCGGCCGGCCGGTGTTTCTCATCGCCGAGACGAATCGCAATCATCCGGCCTCGGTTCAGCCAGCCGCCGAAGGTGGGCTGGGGCTCGACGCGCAGTGGGTCGATGATTTTGGCCGGGCCATGCACGCGCTGCATCACCGGCGAGCGGCATGGATTCTATGCCGACTTCGGTTCGGTCGACGATGTGACGAAAGCGATTCGCGAGGGATATGTCATCACCGGGCAATATTCGCGCTATCGTGGCCGGCGCCATGGCGTCCCGGCGGGCAACGCGGCGGCCGATCGCTTTCTCTCGTTCGTGCAAAACCACGATGAAGTGGGCAATCGACCCGGCGGCGAACGGCTCGGCCACTTGTGCGACTTCGAGCGGCTCAAGCTCGCCGCCGGCCACGATGCTGCTCTCACCCTATGTGCCGCTGCTGTTCATGGGCGAGGAATACGACGAGCCGGCGCCGTTTCATTATTTCGTCGACCACGGCGACCCGGCGCTTATCGCAAGTCGTGCGCGCGGGCGCAAGCGGGAATTCGCCCGGTTTTGGCGCCGCGGCCGCTTTTGCCGATCCGGCGGCGGTGGAAACGTTTGTCGCGAGTCGCCTCGATTTCGACGCTGCGCTCGCATGGCCGGCACGCGGTGCTGTGGCGACTTTATCAACGACTGCTCACGCTCCGCCGCGAGCATCCGGCGATTCGCGAGCCGAGCCGCGACTCCGCCACGGTGCGCTGGCGCCCGGCGGCCCGCTGGTGATGATGCTGCGCCAGAGCGGCGGCGACGCGATCTGGGCGCTGCTCAATTTCGGTCCCCGGTCGGCAACGCCCACCGCCGAGCTTCCGCCGCTCGAATTGCCAACGACCGGCTCATGGCGCAAGGCATTTGATTCCGCGGCCGTCGCGTGGAACGGACCCGGCGACCAGGCGCCCGAGGTTTGGCGACCGAGTGAGGCGCAAATGGGCCCGATATTTTCGTTGCCGCCTTGGAGCTGCGTGCTTTATGTGCGCTCGAAATGAATCCGAGCGCGAGGCGCGGTTCGAATCACCCAGTTCAGATCACCCAGTTCTGATCGGCGCCGATTTCGGCCAGGTCGGCTTTCATGCGGAGCTTCGGTTTTTCGAGCACCACGGTCGTGTGGGGCTCGACACCGCGCGTGAGCCACACGCTGGACCCGATCACCGAGTCGTGGCCGATCACCGTGGCGCCGCCGAGCACGGTGGCATTGGCATAGATCACCACGCGGTCTTCGATCGTCGGGTGGCGCTTCGCGCCGCGCACCAAATTGCCGTCGCCATCGGTCGGAAAGCTGATCGCGCCGAGCGTCACGCCTTGATAAAGCTTCACATGGGCGCCGATCTCGCATGTCTGCCCGATGACGACGCCCGTGCCGTGGTCGATAAAAAAATGCGGGCCGATCTTGGCCCCGGGATGGATATCGATGCCGGTCTTCGAGTGCGCCCATTCGGTCATGATGCGCGGAATGAGCGGCACATCGAGTTCATAGAGCACGTGCGCGAGGCGATAGACCGTGATCGCCTCGAGGCCCGGATAGCAAAAGATCACTTCGTCTTGCGAGCGGACGGCCGGATCGCCATCGTAGGCGGCTTGCACATCGAGCGCGAGCTGCTTTCGCAAGTCGGGCAATTGTTCGAGAAACAAGATCGCCTTGGCTTGGCCCAGGGCTTCAAAGTCGGGATCGTTGGCGCATTCCTGACTCAGGCCGGCGTCATGCCTCAGGGCGCGACCGATTTGCCGCGTGAGCGCGTCGTGCAATTTGTCGATCAATTCGCCCACGTGATAGGTCACGTTGCCCAGATGCAGTCCCTCGCGGCGGCGATAGCCGGGATAAAGAATCTCCTTGAGATCCTCGATCGCATCGACAATCGCTTCCTGCCGGGGCAGCGGGCAGTGGCCCAAGTGACTGATCTTGCCGACTTGCGAATAGGTCCGCACGATGCGGTCGGTCAACTGCGGAAGCTGTTCTTTGCGGCGGAAGTCGGTCGCCATGGGAATGATCCTGCGGAAAATCGCGAGTGGGAAAAAGGAAGCCCTCGGGGCGAAAGCGGCGTGTTCGATTGACGATATTTCGCCGCGCCGGGTTCGCGCTAACAACCGCGTCGACAACACATCCGCCAACGGCGCCGACCAGCGTTCAAAACGCCAAGCGGCTCGAACTTCAAGGTGGGATCCGGAAACATGGGATGACCGCCGGGCGAATCGAAATTGCGGAATCGCCGCGGTCTCGCGCCGCGGCGGCGCATTCGGGGCGTGGTGAAACGCCGGCTCAAGCGTCCGGCGGCTCGCGCCATCACGATATGCGCCGAACGTCTCGAAATCAAGCAACTCTGTTACGTCTTCGGAATGCGGTTGGGAGGAAGTTTAAGGAATCTCGCATTTAATCCGCGGATGCCGAGTCCATCGAAAATAAGACGGCGACGCGCGGCCGCTGGCGCGAATTCGCTTATCGCGATTTTTCATCGCGATTTCTTCGGGCGGCGGCTCTTCGGAGCGGGCGGGCTGGTTCCCGGCGCCGGAAGATCGTGTTCATCTTCGATCTCGCCCACGATTTCTTCCACGATATCTTCCATCGTGATGATGCCCAGCACTGGGCCGTCGTTTGCCTCGCGCACAATCGCCATCGGCCGCCGGCGCCGCCGAAACTCGCGCATCACTTCCGAGATCGGCCGATCCGGCTGCACGAAAATCGGCGGATACATCGCGTCGTCGAGCACCACCATGCCTTGCAGACTAAACAGATGAAACAGGTCCTTCGTGTTCACGATGCCCACGATATTGTTCAGGTCGTGGTCGTAGACCGGCATGCGGGTATGGGCGCCCTGCCGCACGGCTTCGAGCACTTTGTCTTGCGGCATGTGCAGTTCGAGCGCCGCCACGCGCTCGCGAGGCACTAGGCAATCTCGCACCATTTTTGCCGGCAGGCGAAACACATTTCGCAAGTACTCGGCTTGATCTTGCCGCAACACTCCGGCCCGGCGAGTCTCCTCGACCAAGAGCGCCAGTTCCTCGACCGAATGGACCATTTCGTGTCCCCGGAGCGGCTCGAAGCCCAGCCAGCGAAGCACGAGATTGCCCACGAAGTTCAAGCTGACGATTGCCGGTCGCGCCACCCGCGTGAGCCACAACAACGGCCGGCAGACCCAAAGGCTAATGCCGTCGGGCCGCTGGAGCGCGATCGCCTTGGGCGCGAGCTCGCCCATCACCACATGGATGCAGGTGATGCCGGTGAAGGCGATCGCCGTGGCGATACCGTGGGCCGTGACCTCGGACCAAGACCCCGGCATGTCGGCCAGCACGCGCTGAATGACGCGCGCCAGGCACGGCTCGCCGATCCAGCCCAGGGCCAGGCTGGCCAGCGTGATGCCGAGCTGGGTCATGGCGATGATGTCGTCCAGGCGCTGGATCGCGGTCTTAATGCTTTTGGCGCCCTTGAGCCGCGCATTGATCATTTCCTCGACGCGCGTTTGCCGCATCGACACGAGCGCGAACTCGGAGGCGACGAAAAACGCGTTGCACAACACCAGCAGCGGCACGAACAACACGCCCAATAGCGTCAACCAGAAGCTGGAATCCATCGTTTCAGCCAGCCTCCTGGGCGCTCGACGCCGGACCGAACAAAGCGCGGCGCGACCCGCGGCGGGCTCGAGCTTCCGGCAACCAAGCGATCCGCGAAATCACGACGACTTCAAGCATGGTCCGCCATCACTTGGAAAATCCCGCGACAAAAATCCGGCAGGTCGTCGGGCTTGCGGCTGCTGACAAAATGCCGATCCACCACCACCGCGGCGTCTTCCCACAAGGCCCCGGCATTGACCAGGTCGTCTTTTATGCCCGGCGAGCCCGTGACCCGCACGCCGCGATAAACGCCCGCCGAAATGGGAATCCAGCCGCCATGACAGATCGCGGCCACGAGCTTGCCGGCCGCGGAAAAGTCGCGCGTGAGCTGGAGCACATGCGCATCGCGCCGCAATTTGTCGGGCATGAATCCACCGGGCACGACGAGCCCGTCGTAATCGGCCGCGCGTTGATCGGCGATCCGCGCATCGGATCGGCAAGGATAGTGATGTTTGCCCAGGTATACGCGGTCGGCCTCGGGCCCGGCGACCGTGACCTTGGCTCCGCCCTCGATGAGGCGAAGCCGCGGATACCAAAGTTCGAGGTCTTCGTAGATATCGTCGACGAAGACGAGAATGCGTCGTCCGGAGAGGGGCGAAGCGGTCATGGCGGCCATTTGGTGTTCGGCGGCCCGAGAAGACTATTTCTCCCCGGGCGGCTCGACGATTTCGAGTCGATGGATTCGGAGCACGCGCGAGTCCGACGCCGGCTCTCGCTCGCCCACGTTTTTACCACGCCCGGCGGTTCGCCGCTACCAGCGAGCAGTCGCCAGCCGTAAAAAAGCCAAGCTCGGGACGCGGCGCCGCTTGACCGGCGGCGCGAGACAACAGCCGATTATTTACCGCCGAGTGAGATCACGCCGTTCCAGCCCTCGGGCGGGGTGCGATTGTGCTGGGCGATGTAGACCGTGAGAAAGTCTTTCACCCGATCTTCCGCCGGCACGCGATGCAGCCGCTCGAAGGCGGTTGTCCATTGGCCGGCCAGCAGTTCGTCGAGCGCCCGCTCGTAGTCGTCGACATTCTGATCGCTGAGAAGCGGATAGTCGCTCGCCGGCGGCAGGAGCTCGACCGCCTCGACCGCCTTATCCATGCCGTAGGGCTTAAGGACCGCCACGCGGCGAAGCCGGGCTACTTCCCGTGGCAAATTGTCGCGGACATACGCGGCCGTGGTCGAGCCGATCAAGATCGGCGCGTGCAAGGTTTTCGTCATGCTCTCGAGCCTCGCGGCCAAATTGACCACCGGCCCAAACACCGTGACCTTCACCTGATCGGCGGTGCCGATCTTTCCAGCCACCGCGAGACCCGTGGCGATGCCGAGGCCCATTTGAAAGTCGGCGAGTGGGTCGCCATCGCGGCGGGCGGCGGCGGCGAATTCGGCCCGAATCGCCAGCGCCGCCAGACACGCGCGCACCGGCGCGTCGGGCTGCGGCAGCGGCCAGCCCCAGAACCCCATCGCCGCGTCGCCATGAAAATCGCCGACCACGCCGCCATGTTCGCGAATGCGGCGCGTGGTGACACCCAGCGCCTGGCTCACGCGCCGCAACAGCCCCATCAGGTCGCCAGCCGCGAGCTCGCTACGGCGCGAAAATCCGCGGAGATCGCAAAACAGCACCGTGACTTCCGCCTCGCGCGGAGCGAGCACCTCCTCGGGATCGCCGCCTTCGATCGCTTCGAGCACGACCGGCGAAAAGAATTGGCTCAGTCCGGCCCGCTGCCGCTCGAGCAGCCGCACATCGCGCAGCGAGCGGAGCGTCGCCGCGGCGAGCTCGGTGAATTTGAGATCGTCGCGCAGGTCCGTCGGGTCGGAAGAGTCGTGGGGGCTCACGGAATCGGCGGCGAAGCGGCCGGAGACATACACTCCCCAGCCCTGGCAAGCCTTGCCGCCGATCGGCGTGCAATAGGCCCAATCGACGCCCTTGCGCATCGTGAAAGCCGATTCGGTTTCGAGCTCGCCGGCGTCCCACACATGCAGCACGCTGTCGCGCTTGCGGATCGCTTCGAGAATCAATCGCTGGCTGGGCTGAAAATCATCGCCCGTGACGAGCCGCCGGTCCCAGTGCAACACTTCGATCACCGGTCGCTCGCTGTCTTCATGCTTCACCGCCACGAGCGCCGCCGCCGCCGCCCGCGACACGCCGGCCAAAAGCAAGTTGACCAACCGCACATACAGCTCGGGATCATTCGACGCGCCGGAGATCATTTCCGGCAGCCGACTGAGCACATCGATATGCGCGTCGGCGTGGCGAAATGGCGCCTGCTGCAAATACTGCGATGTAAATGTCTGCTGCTGCGCGGGCTGGGGCACGTCGAGCGTGGCGCGGGCCAACTCATCGGCCAAGGTGAAGGTCGTGCCTCCGATCACGAAATGTTCGCCAGGCTGAATCTCGAACCGCGCCGACTGGCTGCCCTTGACGAAGATCGGATTGCGGCCCGTGGCCAGCCGCGCCACGGCGAGCCGGCTGCCGTCCCAACAGATTTCGGCATGTTGGCGCGAGACGCGATCGTCCCACGCCACGGCCCAGCCCGAGGGTTCGCGACCCAAGGTCACGTAACGCCCGAGCTGGAGCGTGCGCCGCCAGCGCTGGTGCGAATCTCCGCCTTGTGCAATCAGATCTGCCACGCCGAAAGCACTCCTTGAAAAATATTCCGTCGATCGATCGGCCGTCATTCGAGACAGGGAGCGCCGGGAGGCAAGCCGCGATATTCCCGGCGCCGCCCGCTAAGCCGCCGGTGGCTCCGGAGGCGGCGAGGCCTCGACCCGCGGGCTCTTGGCCGGATCATCGATCACCCGCAGCACCAGCGCCCACAGCAGCGTCGAGAGCGCTGCGATGAGCAGCACCGCCAGCGCTCCGCTGCGCATCAGGCTATCTTGCAGCCGGGCCAATGTGCGGCCGATTGCCGCTTGATACGATTCCTCGACAATCACCACCCAACCGGTGTTGCCGTTGCGAATGCCAACCGGCGCCATCTCGGCCAGCCAATTCCGGCGAAACTCCTCGCCCTCGCGATCGGCGCCCACCGGGTCGACATAGTTCTCGCGACGTTCCTTCGCGTCGGGCAATTGATCGGCCGTGACTCGATAGTCGTGAATCCGATCGGGCAACTTGCCATGTTCGCGGATCAATTTATTGAAGAGCGGATGCTGCAAGATCGCCCCCCGATTCGCTCCCCCGCGCCAATCAACCAAGACCGCGAATTGCCGGTCGCCGCCTTGCAGGTCGACGAATCGATCGACCTCCATCGACATCGCGAGCACGCCCATGAACTTCGCGTCGGGCGGCTCGGTCGTCACCGGAGTCGAGATCGCCACCGACCAGCGATTGCTCGGCTGGGTGCGAAACACGCTCGACAGCGTGGTCTCGCGCACATGTTCGCCGGGCTCGGGCCGCCAGTCGGAGCGCGCTGATCGCCGTCGCCGTTGAAGTAGCCGCGCCAGGCCAGGTTTTGGCCCACGGCGCTGCGTGTCGGGCGCCGCGGCCAAGAGCAACCCCTCGGGGTCCATCACGAACCAACTCGCCACGGCCGGCTCCGTCTCGTCGTCGAACAAGGAAAGCAATCGCAATTGGATTGCCTGCCGGGCCGGATGCACCAAGAACTGTTCGCGAAGCGTGTGGCGATCTTCTTCCGAGAGCTTGGGTTCGTTCAACTGGCGCCGAAGTCTGGCGAGATCGGCGTCGGCCAACGTTTGATCGAGCAGTTGTTGAAAACGCGAACTGCCGGCCATTTCCTCGATCGAGCGATAGCGGCGGTCGAGCTCGTTGGTCACCGTCTTGGCGACATATTGCGCCGCGAAATGATTGCTTTCCAGGGCCCGGATTCGCAGGGTTTCGTCGGACTGTTTGACCACCGCTTCGAAACCCCGCCATGCCACGAACGAGATCACCAGCAGCGCCAGCGCCGGCCCCACCGCGCCCAAGAGCACCAGCGGCCGGCGAGCGCGGCGGCGGGCGCGGGCATCGAGCGCGTCGAGCACCGCTTGCACATTGGCGAAGCGGCGATTGCGATCCACGGCTAGGCATCCATCGACAATATCGGCTAGTGCTCGATCAACTCCCGCGGCTTGCCGATGCGCCACCGGCCGCGGAGCGCGTTCGATCAAGCGCCGATACCGAGCCAAGCGATGATCGAGATCGGGCCCGGTTTCGATTTCGGCCACGGCCCGCGCGTCGCGAAACGGCGGAGTCCCGGTCAACATCGCATACAAGAGCGCTCCGAGCGCGTAGACATCCCAACGCACGTCGGGCACCGCCTTCATGTCGGCCTGCTCCGGCGCCATGTAAAAGAGCGTGCCGAGCGCGGGCGTTTGTTCATGCGAGAGCCGGCTCTGGCCGAAGTCGGCGAGGCGAGGTTTCGTGTCTTGATCGAGCAGCACATTGGCCGGCTTCAGGTCGCAGTGCAACACGCCTTTGCCATGCGCATGCAACAGGCCCACGGCAACATCGCGAAACAGGGCCGCGGCGGTCTCGGGCCGCAGTTTCTTTTCGCGGCGGAGCAGGTCTTCGAGGCTGCCTCGCTCGACATATTCCATGACATAGTAGGGCGGCTCGGCGTCCCAACCGACATCCAAAAGCTGCACCACGTAGCGATCGGCCGAAAGAAACGCGAGCTTCTCGACTTCGCGCGAAAGTAGCGACCAATCGAGTCCGCCGCGATGGGCATAGAACTTGATTGCCACATGGCGCCCGGTGGTGCGATCGGTCGCGACCCACACTTCGCCATAGGCGCCCGCGCCGAAAAGCGGCGCGGCTCGTAGCCGGGCACCACCGTCGGCGGCTGGCTCCGCTTGACGCTCAGCGCCTGGGAGCGCAACTGGTCGTCGTCGGATTGTTGTTGGGTTTGGTCGATTCGCATGAGAAAACGCGCGGAGCATTTGCCGCGATCATCCGGCTAGTTACCATGACATCGGTCTTTTGAAGAGCGGCCAAGCCGCCGACGACCGTAAACCGCAACGATTATCTTACAACGGGCGGCCCGTTTTCGCGAAGGGATCGAAATTCATGTTCGAGCGATATGTGCCGCTTGGCGCCGGTTTTCGCATGGAGGGCGCCCAGCAGCGCCCCCGCTGGGCGTTGCTAATCGCGTTCGCATGGTTCCTCGGTTCCCCCCTGCCGGGATTTCGCCCGGCAGTCGCCTTGGCGGCCGAAACCTCGGCGACGGCGTCTCCATCGCCAGCGGCGGCATCGCCAGCGGCGGCATCTCCGGCGGCGGCGCCGCCAGCGGTGAGCGCACCGGCCAGTTTTCCGGGCCCGCTCGATGGGCGCGACGGCCGCGAACTGGCGCTCGATCAGTTTCGCCCTCGCTCGATGCTCAAGGTCCCCCGCACCCTGCTCGAGCATGCGAAGTTTCCGGTCGTCGATGCGCATACGCATCCGCGTATTCGTCGCCACGACGACGCCCGCCAGCTCGATCAGCTTGTCGAGCTCATGGACCGCCAGAATATCGCCGTGTGCGTGAGCCTCGATGGCCAATTGGGCGCCAAGCTCGAGGAACACAAACAACACCTCTGGACCAAATACGAATCGCGCTTCGTGATCTTTGCCAACATCGACTGGCAAGGCGAAGGCCGCGCCGACGAACCGGCCACCTGGGACTGCCAGCGGCCCGACTTCGGACATCGCATGGCGATCGCCTTGGCGGCGGCGAAAATGGCCGGCGCCAGCGGGCTCAAAGTCTTTAAATCACTGGGGCTCGAATATCGCAATCCCGATGGCTCGCTCGTTCGAGCCGACGATCCACGCTGGGACCCGATCTGGGCGGCCTGCGGCGAACTGGGAATGCCGGTGCTCATTCACACCGGCGATCCGGCGGCGTTTTTCCAACCGATCGACGCCACGAACGAACGCTGGGAAGAACTGCGGCGCCACCCGGACTGGAGTTTTTATCGGCCCGGCTATCCGACGCACGCGGAAGTGCTCGCCCAATTCGAACAGATCGTGGCCCGGCACCCAAAGACGACATTCATCGGCGCCCATGTGGCCGGCAGCGGAGAAGACCTGGAACGGGTCGCCGACTGGCTGGATCGCTATCCGAATCTCAACATCGACATCGCCGCCCGAATCGCGGAGCTTGGCCGCCAGCCCCGCACGGCTCGTAAGTTCCTGATTCGCCATGCCGACCGAGTGCTATTTGGCACCGATGGCCCGCGCGATGCGACCCGGCTGGGTTATCATTGGCGATTCCTGGAAACCAGCGACGAGTATTTTCCCTACTCCGAGCAAGAGTTTCCGCCGCAAGGCTTCTGGCAAATCTATGGCGTCGAACTGCCCGACGATGTGCTGATGAAAATCTACCATGGCAACGCCGCGCGGCTGATTCCGGGCGTCAAGCAGCGCTATGAAGCCTTCGAGGCGGCGCACAAAGCCAAGGACTGAACGCGCGGATTATCCGCGAAAAACAGGGATTTTGCCACGGAATCACACGGAAGAAACACGGAAGCGTGAGCAAGCGAATGCTTCTGGCCACGGACGATCCCTGTCTTCATTCCGTGGCCTTCCGTGCGTTTCCGTGGCCTCTCCCCGATTTTCCCCTCAACGGCCCGGCGGCCATGATTTTTGCCACGGAATCACACGGAAGAAACACGGAAGCATGAGCAAGCGAATGCTTCTGGCCACGGCCGCTCTTTGCCTTCGTGCCTTGTCTTCATTCCGTGGCCTTCCGTGCGTTTCCGTGGCCTCTCCCCGATTTTCCCCTCAACGGCCCGGCGGCCATGATTTTTGCCACGGAATCACACGGAAGAAACACGGAAGCGTGAGCAAGCGAATGCTTCTGGCCACGGACGATCCCTGTCTTCATTCCGTGGCCTTCCGTGCGTTTCCGTGGCCTCTCCCCGGTTTTCCCCTCAGCGGCCCGGCGGCCATGATTTTTGCCACGGAATCACACGGAAGAAACACGGAAGCGTGAGCAAGCGAATGCTTCTGGCCACGGACGATCCCTGTCTTCATTCCGTGGCCTTCCGTGCGTTTCCGTGGCCTCTCCCCGATTTTCCCCTCAACGGCCCGGCGGCCATGATTTTTGCCACGGAATCACACGGAAGAAACACGGAAGCGTGAGCAAGCGAATGCTTCTGGCCACGGACGATCCCTGTCTTCATTCCGTGGCCTTCCGTGCGTTTCCGTGGCCTCTCCCCGATTTTCCCCTCAACGGCCCGGCGGCCATGATTTTTGCCACGGAATCACACGGAAGAAACACGGAAGCGTGAGCAAGCGAATGCTTCTGGCCACGGACGATCCCTGTCTTCATTCCGTGGCCTTCCGTGCGTTTCCGTGGCCTCTCCCCGGTTTTCCCCTCAGCGGCCCGGCGGCCATGATTTTTGCCACGGAATCACACGGAAGAAACACGGAAGCGTGAGCAAGCGAATGCTTCTGGCCACGGACGATCCCTGTCTTCATTCCGTGGCCTTCCGTGCGTTTCCGTGGCCTCTCCCCGGTTTTCCCCTCAGCGGCCCGGCGGCCATGCGAAGAGGCGGATGCGGTTGCCGTCGGGATCGGTGGTGTTCACTTCTCGCAGGTCTTCGGCGTGTTTCGCCGGCACGCGGATCGCGCTGCCCAGCGCCGTGAGCCGCGCGGAGACGGCTTGCACATCGGCCACCTCGAACGCGAGGCTGATCCGTCGCGTCGGCTCGCCCACGGTTGTTCGGGCCAAGATCGCGAGCCGGCTTTCGCCCGCGTCGAGCAGCGCGTAGCCATCTTCGGTCACCCGAACTAGCACTCGCAGCCCGAGCCCATCGCGATACCAGGCAAGGGCGCGTTCCCAGTTCGAAGTCCGCAGCTCGACACAATAGAGACCCGGCCGCGGATCGGCGCAGCCCAGCCGGCACATTGTGTCCATCTCGAACGACGATCTCTTCCATCGAGTTGCGCTCCGTGCGGACGGTGGGGTGAGAGGGTCTTATAAAAGCCTATCCACCGATCGCCCTTCGGCCCAGGGGGGAATTATTACAAATTTCCGGCAGGCATCAGGCGTCCTCGTGGAGTCAATGGAACCACCGCTGCCTTTATGGTTCCCGCGACGGGCCCCGGAAAAACGGCGCCCCTCGCGTATTAAGAGCCGAGTCGCTCGCGACCCCCTCTCCCTTTAGGAGACGGTACGGTGAGGGCTCCCCTCGCAAGAGGGCATGCTATTGCCAAGCGCGTTCGGTTTCGCTGATCCGGCGATTGGCGCCATCGAAAGCATAAGCCGTTTGCGCCGTGCTTGAAGTGGAGGGTTGCAAGTCTTGCATCGTGGCGACGGTGCGGCCCGCGCTATCGTACACGGTGCGGCTGAGCACATAACTCGCGTTCGAGGGGCCGGGGCTCGACGAGATCGTGACCGTGGCGGTGTGACCGTTGCCGGTGCTGTTGTGCGCGAGGCCGCCGCCGGTGTGCGTGATCGCGCGCGTCGAGGGCACGCTCGTGCCCGTGGCCATGAACACGTCTTGCTGCTGCTCGTAGGGCCGACCGGCCTCGTCGAAATACGTCTCGCGGCTGGTGAGCGTCTCGTTGCCCGAACCGCTGTTATCGGTCGGCGTGGCGCCGCCGCTGGCTGAATTCCTTCCCACGCCGACCCGCCACCCTCGGCTCACGCCAAGATCGGCCGCTGAAATTCAACTCCGCTTGGGACCTTCACTCCCCGCCGATATGGTTTTCGGGAGGGACAATGGGGAAATCAACAAGATGGCCCTTGCCGATGAGCGACCATTTATGCGGTGCATCGTCGCTCGCAGGGATGAACTCATAACGTTCAGCGAAAATAAGCAAACCGACGGCGCCCTGTTCGTTCTTCACATGCCGGCGAACTACCAACTCGATTTGAGTGGTTTCCGCCATCGCATCAACGTGCCGTACGACAAGTTGTTTAAATCTTGATGAGTCATTGCTAGTTAAGTATAACGTTCCCTGCTGCGTTGCCGGAGTCTCGTCATTTTCAGAGCGAGCTGGTTTATTAAACCTCGGACAATGGCGGCTCGCATAAGCAATGTTAATCTGAAGCTCGTAGTTTTCTCCTGAAGGGCAAAGCTCAAGAGACTGCAAATAGTCTGGAATAAAGTGTGCTCTATCTAACGCGGCTCCGATCGAATTATTGAACGTCCATTCAAGCGGCAATGTATATGCGATCTCCCGAGTAAGCCACCTAGTTAATAGAGGCTCCTTTGCAATCGCGCGATCAAGATCCGCTTTGTCGATTCCGGCAGGCAATGTTGCTTGATCTGGTAAGGCAACTGCGTCTTGAGCGAAAACATTCATCTGCTGAAATAATGGCGAGAGCATCGCAAGGCACAGCAGCGATAATCGAACCGCAAGCATGTTAATGTCTCCTATTTGCATGTCCCAACTGAGGCTGATCCTGTTAGCTGGCAGCCAACAACAGCAATCGCAATACATTCAAGGCCGCGAAATATATCATAAAGCGGGACCGGAAATGGAAAAACTATTCCCGACTGAAAATTCGTAACTGTTAAGCATTTCCTCTTTCCCGAAATTGGGTTTTCGGTCACATTGATTGGATCATGGATGATCGAGATCGACGGATCGCCGAGTTGGAAGCGGAAATCGCCCGGTTGCAGGCGGAGAACGGAACGCTGCGCAAGCGCGTCGAGCAACTCGAACAGCAAGTCCAAAAGTTTTTGCAGCGGCGCAAGAAAACCCGCTCGGCCGCCGATGCGCGGCGTGGCGAACAGGATCGCCGCCGCAAGCAGTTTCGCAAACATCCGGGCAGCTTTCGTCCAGAGCCGCCGCCCGGCCCATCGCATATCGAAATACATAGTATTCATCGAACACGATGTGCATCCGCGAGAGTGTCCGCACTGTGGCGGCCGCGATCTGACCGCCACCGGCGAGTTCGAAGACCATGAGATGGCGGAGATTCCAGAGCCCAAGCTCGAATGGCATCGGTATCGCCGTCATACCTATCGTTGTGAACATTGCCAAGCCACCTGCCAAGGACGCGGCGACTTGGAACTGCCCGGCGCCCACATCGGGCCACGCGCGCGCTTGTTGGTCTGCTACGCGCGGGTTCACCTGGGCATCTCGCTCGGCAAAACGCAACACTTGCTGAACGACTTCTTTGGTCTTTCGGCCAGCCGGGCCGGATTGCTCGGCCATTTGCGTTGGGGCGGCGCTTTGTTCGAGCCGGTGGTCGACAAACTCTGGGAACTCTTGCGCAATTCGCCGGTCGTGCAAGGCGATGAGACCGGTTGGCGGATCGACGGACTGCCCGCGTGGGCCTGGTGTTTTCGAGACCCGCGCTTGGCATTGTTCCTGATCGATCGTCATCGCAATCGGGCCGTGCTCGAGCGAGCGTTGGGCACATCGTTCGCGGGCACGCTGGTCAGCGATTTTTATGCGGTCTACAACGGGCTCGACTGCCGCAAACAGCGCTGCTTGGTCCATTTGCTTCGCGAGTTGCACAAGCTGCGCGAGACGTTGCCGGCGGCGAGCGTGCGGGCCTTCATCCAGCCGTTGATCACGCTGTTTCAAGACGCGATCCGGTTGGGCCACGAGCGCAAGTCGCTCGGCAAAAAAGCTTTCAACGCGGCCCGACACGAGATTCAAAACCGTTTCGACACCTTGATGCTCGAGACGCGCGTGCGGCATCGCGAATGTTTGCGAATCTGGCGCCGGCTGTTCAAGCACTGCGACGAATTGTTCACCTTTCTCGACGACCCGAACGTGCCGGCCGACAACAACGGAACCGAACGCGACATCCGAAGCCTGGCGGCGGCGAGGAATGATGGCGGCACGCATCGGACCGAATGGAGCGCGGCGGCGTTCGCCCGAATCAAGAGCGTGATCGCGACCGGCGCGAAAAACGGTTTGAGCTTCGCAAGGTATGGAATCGAAGTCGTGCGCGCTAAATTGCAAGGCAAGACCCTGCCGCTGCCGATCACCAATAGCAGTTAAACCATCCGCCACGCGACCCATCCCCGGAAATTCCTCGCCCGCGATCCCCGCCAATATCGCCACCGCCCCCCCGCGCCCAGGCCACGCCACGGCTTAACAGTTACGTATGGAAAGCCAAAGTCCTATGAATGCGCCAGTTAAGAGCCAACATCCAGCGATAGCGCGAAAAACCGCAATGCTAAACAAACCCGTCGGAACAGCCAAGAGAGCATATGCGCCAATGACAATCGGAAAGCATACCCCAAGCGAGAGCAAGTATGCTGTGGCAATCATTCTCGGCAGTTGGCTCAACTGACCGCGGCATTGCACAAGAGCCAATCGCCAGAGATAGCTGATAAAGGCTGCGGAAAGAACGACGCCGAATCCTAAATTGATATAATTCATATCATGGGCCTCCAGTGAAACACTAACAGCCAGCAATGTCGCTCCACACAGCGGCGTCAAAACCAAGAAGAGTCAAAATGACCTCTATCTTCGACTGCGCAGCTTCCGCCGATATGCCGCTAATGCATCCAAGCACGACGTTTAGAGTCATGTTGTAAACATCACACTTATCGAGCGGTCCACGAAGACCAGCAGCAGCCTCACATGCAGCGGTTGCAAGACTTCCAAGCCCACCCCCAATGCAACCGGCTTGCCAGCTAGGAAACGCACCGATCAAACCACCAGTTACACAGCCCCCCACAGCACTGCAGCCGGCTTTCTTCCAACACCATCCGCGACCGTTCCACCATTGAACAAGTAACGTCCCGACACCCGCGCCGATAGCGCCCGCAACACAACCGCCAAGCGCGGCAGCTGCCTCGCGGCCGGTCGGATCACTAAAAGTCGTCGGACCGTTCGACACATATCGATACAGATTCCAGTCACGCGCATCGTAACCGATCGGATCCCTGCTCGCAAACCGTCCCCATTCCGGAATATATTCCCGTTCCTTGTAGTAATATATTGAGGTTTCCGCGTCGAATTTCTGTCCCGTGAACAGCACATCGCAAGTCGGGAATGCGACTTGGGTATCGCTATCATCCCAGGCGATGGCAGTGGGTGGTGAGCCGGAATTCCTGAAGATGAGCGTGTTGCCGTAGGCGTCGTAGTCGTAGGCTTCGCGGATGACGCCGCTCGAATCGGCGAGGGCAATGGTGCGGTAGAGCAGGTCTTGTAGCGGGTAAAGTTCCTCGTCAGCCCCGAAGCCGTTAAGCGCGACATAATTATACTGCTGCAAGCATTCGTCGAGATAGATGCCCCAGATGTACTGTTTGGTTGGCGTGTCGGTTCCGCTGATTGTTTGGCGTTCCTCGACGCGGCGCCAGCCGCTGTAGATGAAATCCGTCGTGCCGTTGGGGATCGTTCCGGAGAGGCCGCCGTTGCTGACGGTGACCTGAATGCGGCGGTTCATGGCGTCGTAGACGCTTTGCTGGATGATGGCGCCGTCGCTCACTCGGTTGACTTGCACAAGGCGATTGAGGGCGTCCCAGGTGTAGGAGCGAATTCCGTCGTTCGCCAGGTTGCCATTGCCGCGGCGGGCAATGGATGGATCGCTGTTCGAGCCGTTGTCGCCGTGGTCGTAAGCGAAGTTGGTATTCGTCCCAACGACGCTGACGCGGGTGATCTGATTGACCCCGTTGTGCTGGCGAACTTCGGTCGTCAGCGAGCCGCCGACCGGGTCGGTGATGAAACGTCGCCAGTTGCCGAGGCCGTCGAGCACATATTCCGCCTCGGTGTTGGTGTTCGGCAGCGTGATCGCGGTGGAAATCGAACCGCCGCCGGCATTGCCGGGGCCGCCGGTGGCGCTGAAGACGCCGCGCTGGTACTGGAGCAGGCGGCCCAGCGAATCGTAGCAACCGGCGACCGGCCAATTCGTCGTCGGGTCGAACGCCTGATAAAGATGGTCGCGCTCTTCGCAGTGGAGTGAACGCTCGTAGAGCTTGTTTGACGAACGGTCGTACGCGGTCGTGAAGCCGACGGCCGCGGTGGTGTCGTTGTAAGCGTGGGTCGTGCCGTTGACGCTGCCACTCAAAAAGCGCTTGGTGATTGGCCGACCGGCGCCATCGTAGCCGAGGCGATCGCTGGACTGATTGCCCCAACTGGGATTGCTCACGCTCGACTGCACGGCGGAGTTCGTGCGGGCATTGTTCAGCCAAGTGCAGATCAGGCCGTAGCCGAGCGCGACTTCGGCCACCCGGCTTGGGCCGAAGAATTGCCAGCTCGCGACATCGAGGGTGTTCGTCACGTCCTGCGCCAAGGTGCGGCGGTAGAGCACGTCGTAATAATTGACAAGTTGCCGGCCATTCGGGAAGGTGAAGCCGGTCAATGGGCTCGAGGTGTACGCGGCGTTGGTCACGTTGCGCGTGGCGCCATCATAGACTTGCGATTCCTCGAGCACGCGAGAGAGCGAATCATAAACGGTCACCACTTCGGCGACGGTTCCGCTCACGCTGTCTTGCGAGTCGGTCATCCGCGAGAGGCCATCGTATTGGAACGATTGATAATTCGTGCCGACGACGCCGGTGGCGAGGCTGATCGATACCGAAACCTTTCGCCCGGCCGGATCAAAGGTGTTCGAGAACACCGAGCCGTTTTCGTCGGTATAGGTGACCACGTCGTTGGCCTCGTCGTAGACGCGAGTGCGCGTCGAGCCGTCGTGGAAGGTCATCAAGACTTCGCGGTCCATTGTATCATATTGAAAACTCGTGACATCGCCCCGGTCGTCGATCAGTTGCAACAGGTTCCCATTGCCGTCCCAAACTTGCGTCGTCGTGATCGAGCCGGAGGTGAACGGCAAGGGGCTCGTGCCGGGCGCCGGGCCGTTTTGGCCTTGGCCGGCTTCGCGCAAGTGCTGGACGGCTTGTTTTCGGAGCTCAATACACAGCCCGGCCGTGCACCTGTGAACGCTCCGCCTTGCCGGTTGCCCGACACGACGCATCACTCGGGGCCGAGACGCCAGGCTAAGCCTTACCTCGTGCGACGCTTTCATTCGCGACTCTCCCCGGCTTCGGCCGCGGCGCCCTGACCCCTCCGCACCTGCCAGAACAATCAATGAGTATCGCGGTAGGGATGGCCCTTTCGGGCCACCCCCCGCACAGATCCGTACGTGCGGAACTACCGCATACGGCTCCTACCTTGGATACAAACGACCAAACCGCACTTCGGGATAAGGATGCAGGATTTTCGGGGTGGGAAGCCATCGTTTGCAAAGCTGCGAGAACTTCCGCCAGGTCATCCGGCGTCCGCGTTGGCTGCGTCGCCGCAGCATGCGGAGCCAGAGTTTCTGGAGCGCCGTGCGGAATTGTTGCAATCGCACCGAGTTGCCGGGAATCGCATGGTAATTGAGCCATCCCCGGTAAACGCTCGATAGCCATGGCCCGACTTGCGCCAAGTCCATGTGCATTTTCCCGCGCAGCGCTTCTTTCAGTTCGCGCAGTTTGCCACGAAACTTCTTGGCCGATGAGATGCGGCGAATGGTGAATTCGCCCTTCCGGGTCACGCCACTGATGTGGGTGAAGCCCAGGAAGTCGAATGTCTCCGGTGGGCCATCGCCACGCTTCGATCGTCGTTCGGCCGCATAGCGTCCGAACTCGATCAGCCGCGTCTTCTCCGGGTGCGGTTCCAAACCGAATTTGGTGAAGCGTTCCCGGAGCGCCGCCAGGCAGCGTCGCGCGTCGGACTCCTCGCGGAATCCGACTACGAAATCATCCGCATAGCGCACGATGATGACCTCGCCCACGGCATGGCGTTTCCGCCACGCCACCAGCCACAGGTCCAGAACATAGTGCAAGAACACGTTCGAATAGAGCGGCGAAATCACCGCTCCTTGAGGTGTTCCCACGGTGCTCGGGGACCATTCGCCATCTTCCGACACTCCGGCTCGAAGCCATTTCTTCAGCAGCCGAAGCAGTCGTCGGTCGGCGATCCGATGCTCCAGGAACTTCATCAACCATGCGTGGTCGATGTTGTCGAAGAAGCCGCGGATGTCCGCATCCAAAATCCAGTTCACTTTCCGCTTCTTGATGCCCACGTAGAGCGCGTCCAAGGCTCGGTGACAGCTTCGTCCAGGACGAAAGCCGTAACTGAAACCCAGAAAGTCCTCTTCGTAGATGCACTCCAGGATCGTCCGTACGGCTTGCTGGACGATCTTGTCCTCCAGCGCCGCGATCCCGAGGGGCCGCGGCTTGCCGTCGAGCTTGGGAATCCAAGTTCGCTTGGACGGCCTGGCTCGATAGGCTCCCCGATGGATTCGACTGTGCGGATCGTCGATCCGCGTTTCGAAATCGGTGGCGTATTGAGCCCATGTCAGGCCATCGACGCCGGGCGCGGCTTGCTTCTTCAGGTCGAAGAAACTCGCCACCAGCAGTTCGGGCGTGACATGGTTCAGCAGATTGTTGAACCGCATCTTCTTGTCGCGTTGTGCCGCTTCTCGCACGCCCAGCAGTCCGCGCGACCTGGGAGCCCGGCGTGTGTCCGGTCCAGTAGCGACTGCTCGGCGTTCTCCTCGGTCAGCTCCCTTCCCTCCACGGGCTCCGCCGACAGCGGCACGCTGTCGTTGTTCGCCTGCTTCTTTGGTACTATGGAACTGTCTGACTCCCCGGGAACGTGCATGTCGGACTTGTGGCCTCGCGCCTTCTCCGACCGATCCGCTTCAAGCGAAGCGGATGTTCCCGGGATCTCCCGGCTTCCGCGAGAAAAGTTTCCGGCCGTGCGGGTGGTCCCGGACTCCGTGGGGGAGACGTCGGACTCGCCATGATCGTTCGACATCACTGTTGCCTTCCCTTTGTCAGGACAAGGTCGGCCGCCACAAAAGAATGTTTTCGGAGCTCGATACACCGCCCGGCCGTGCCTCTGTGAACGCTTCGCCCTGCCAGTTGCCCGACACGACGCATCACTCGAGGCCGAGGTGGCTGGCTAGGCCTTGCCTCGTGCGACTCTTTCATTCGCTACTCTCCTCCGGCTTCGCGCCGGCGCACCCTGACCCCTTTGGATTGTTCCGCCGAATAGCGATTTAACCACCGTGCCCAATAATCCGGGAAATGCCTACCGCCCCGATTCAGGACTTCTTCAACAATAACATCACCTGTGCGGCCATCGCAAAGTTCCATAACTAGCCGGAAGCGAACAGCATTTTGGTCATTTAAGGGTAAATCGAATCCGCTGTTAGCAAGCAAGCGAAGTAGTTCTCTGGTGAAGCCGTCGATGCACTCCTGCGCAAATTGATAAGCCATTTCCCGATGAGCTGGATTAAGTTCGGCTAGACCTTAAACAAGCGTACGCGGTTGCGTTTTGCGGCGGTTTCGCGTGGCCGGCGGTGCGCGCGGCGTGAGCGGGCGGCGCCGGCGGGCGCGCTACTCTCGGCGGCGGGTTTTTGTTTGGCATTGGCGGTTGGCTTTCCTGGTTCGGCGTGGCGGCGGACCGGAGCGTCCGGACTCCGGCTTCAATTGATCGGCGTCAACATCGCAGGCCGTCCAGCCAGCGAAACAACACGACTTGCCAGCGATTCCAACCCAACAAACGATAGATCAATCTTCGCCCGCCACGCACGATTTGACATGGCATCCGAATGAAAGCGTTGCGGAATGTCTTGAACTCCATCTTGAGCACCGTCTTCTTTTCCTCGCGCCGCGCTTCTTGTTCGCGGCCCGGCGGCTCGGGCAAGAGCAAGGCCCACCACGCCTTCAGGTTCCAGGCCAGCGAGACCATCACCATGTAGGCCCAGTTGCTCACCAAGTTGTCGACCGGCGCGTGCAAGGCGCGCACCGCGCCTTTAAGCTGCGCGTTCAGGTTCTCTTGATCGCAGCGGTCGTTCGCCTCGAACACCACTTCGGCCGGCGTGAGCTCGCGATCGTTCGTCAAGTAGAAGAAGTAGCGATAGCTGGAAAACAGCGTCCGCTGACCTTGGTGCTCGTCGATCCACTTGCGCACCACCACCAGGCGATACACCTTCTTGCACGCCGTGGGTCGATAATCAAACTCGGCGACCTCTTCGCCCACCAGCCGCAGGTTCTTGAATCCCCGCTCGCGCACGATGCCTTCTTTAACGTTGGTCGGCCGCGCGCGGCGTTTGGTCTTCACGGCGTAACGCGGCGCGCGCTCGAGCGGTTGCCAGGCCTTGTCCTTCAAGTCGTCGGCCAAAAGCTGCAATTTCAGCTTGGCGTCCATGCCGAACACGAATCGCACGCGCGGGTCGTCCGTCCAGCGGTCCAGATGCGTCGTCTGCGAGAAGTCGGTGTCGCCGCGGAGCAACACCTTGCGAAAGCCGCCGGCGAAGCAGACTTCCAGCGCGCGATCGACTTCGGCCGCCGCCCCTTCGTGGCTGGGCCGGTTGCCCGAGCGGTTGACGATCGAGAACACTTCGCCCGTGTTGGCCAGCGACACGACCAGCGGATGATAGCCCCATTCGCCCTTGTGGGAGATGTCCATGCCCTCCTTGCACTGGCCGCCGGTGGGCGCGAACACGCCGTCCATGTCGATGCGGGCTTGGGCGAAGAACTCGGCGGGCTGGCGAGCCCAAGCTTTATGTCGTGTTTCGTGGAAAGCTTCTTGCAGCGCGCGCACGTCGCTCGGCTTGAAACGTCGGCAGAAGTCGCCCGCCGTGGTCGGATCGGGCACGCGCCGGGCGCCGAGCGCGTCGAGATAGACTTCGTCGTTGCGGCGCAGTTCGAGGTCTTCCAAGCAATCGCCGTCGCACAAGGCGTTGAACGCTAGGTTGAGCACATGATCGCTCTCATGATATGGCAGATGCACCTTGAGCAGATGCAATCGCCGATCGATCGCTTCGGCCAGCCCCAGTTCTTGGACCAGCAACCGCATCGCGCCCAAGCCGCCATAAGCCATGCCTTGCGCGCGCTCCGCAAGCTCATACTTGATATTGCCGGGCCGCATGATCGGGCGCTCGCAACCCTCGCAGTTGTGCTTGTCGATGCGCCGCTCGACCCGCCGCTTGCATGCGGCGAGACGTCGGCGTATCTTGGCCCGTGTTCTTCGGCCCTTGGCCTGCGCCCTCTGACGCTTGGCCCGCGCTCTTTGGTTCTTGGCTTTCACTCGAAATCCCTCGGTGGCCGTGGTGTTCGTGACTGGCAAAAAACACAGAATACCGCAAATCCGCCGAGGGATTTCGCTTTTTCCAAAAACCTCCCCGCCCACGCCCTCAAAGGGATACTGGTTTAGAAGCTAGTGCGGCATCAAGTCTTGATTTGTGGGTAGAGGCGTTTCAGTTTCGTGCGGGCATTTTCGATGCGGAACTGCCAATCGTAACTGTTAAGCCGTGGCGTGGCCTGGGCGTGGGGGGGCGGTGGCGATATTGGCGGGGATCGCGGGCGAGGGGTTTCCGGGGATGGGTCGCGTGGCGGATGTTTTAACTGCTATTGGTGATCGGCAGCGGCAGGGTCTTGCCTTGCAATTTAGCGCGCACGACTTCGATTCCATACCTTGCGAAGCTCAAACCGTTTTTCGCGCCGGTCGCGATCACGCTCTTGATTCGGGCGAACGCCGCCGCGCTCCATTCGGTCCGATGCGTGCCGCCATCATTCCTCGCCGCCGCCAGGCTTCGGATGTCGCGTTCGGTTCCGTTGTTGTCGGCCGGAACATTCGCATCGTCGAGGAAGGTGAACAATTCGTCCGAGTGCTTGAACAGCCGGCGCCAGATTCGCAAACATTCGCGATGCCGCACGCGCGTCTCGAGCATCAACGTGTCGAAACGGTTTTGAATCTCGTGTCGGGCCGCGTTGAAAGCTTTTTTGCCGAGCGACTTGCGCTCGTGGCCCAACCGGATCGCGTCTTGAAACAGCGTGATCAACGGCTGGATGAAGGCCCGCACGCTCGCCGCCGGCAACGTCTCGCGCAGCTTGTGCAACTCGCGAAGCAAATGGACCAAGCAGCGCTGTTTGCGGCAGTCGAGCCCGTTGTAGACCGCATAAAAATCGCTGACCAGCGTGCCCGCGAACGATGTGCCCAACGCTCGCTCGAGCACGGCCCGATTGCGATGACCATTCGAGCTTGGGCTCTGGAATCTCCGCCATCTCATGGTCTTCGAACTCGCCGGTGGCGGTCAGATCGCGGCCGCCGCAATGCGGACACTCTCGCGGATGCACGTCATGTTCGATGAATACTATGTATTTCGATATGCGATGGGCCGGGCGGCGGCTCTGGACGAAAGCTGCCCGGATGTTTGCGAAACTGCTTGCGGCGGCGATCCTGTTCGCCACGCCGCGCATCGGCGGCCGAGCGGGTTTTCTTGCGCCGCTGCAAAAACTTTTGGACTTGCTGTTCGAGTTGCTCGACGCGCTTGCGCAGCGTTCCGTTCTCCGCCTGCAACCGGGCGATTTCCGCTTCCAACTCGGCGATCCGTCGATCTCGATCATCCATGATCCAATCAATGTGACCGAAAACCCAATTTCGGGAAAGAGGAAATGCTTAACAGTTACGCACCGAGCACGTGCTCGAAGGCTTCGTAATGCGCGTCGTTGCGGAATATCTTGGCCCGGGAAGTCGCTCGATTCAGGGCATGGTAGACGCCGCCAGCTTCGTCGGCTCGTGGTGGTTGTGGCATGGCCGCCAGCCTACCAACAACCGCCAGCAAAATCAATGAATATCGCGGTAGGGATGGCCCTTTCGGGCCGCCCCCCGCACAGATCCGTACGTGCGGAACTACCGCATACGGCTCCTACCTTGGATACAAACGATCAAACCGCACTTCGGGATAAGGATGCAGGATTTTCGGGGTGGGAAGCCATCGTTTGCAAAGCTGCGAGAACTTCCGCCAGGTCATCCGGCGTCCGCGTTGGCTGCGTCGCCGCAGCATGCGGAGCCAGAGTTTCTGGAGCGCCGTGCGGAATTGTTGCAATCGCACCGAGTTGCCGGGAATCGCATGGTAATTGAGCCATCCCCGGTAAACGCTCGATAGCCATGGCCCGACTTGCGCAAGTCCATGTGCATTTTCCCGCGCAGCGCTTCTTTCAGTTCGCGCAGTTTGCCACGAAACTTCTTGGCCGATGAGATGCGGCGAATGGTGAATTCGCCCTTCCGGGTCACGCCACTGATGTGGGTGAAGCCCAGGAAGTCGAATGTCTCCGGTGGGCCATCGCCACGCTTCGATCGTCGTTCGGCCGCATAGCGTCCGAACTCGATCAGCCGCGTCTTCTCCGGGTGCGGTTCCAAACCGAATTTGGTGAAGCGTTCCCGGAGCGCCGCCAGGCAGCGTCGCGCGTCGGACTCCTCGCGGAATCCGACTACGAAATCGTCCGCATAGCGCACGATGATGACCTCGCCCACGGCATGGCGTTTCCGCCACGCCACCAGCCACAGGTCCAGAACATAGTGCAAGAACACGTTCGAATAGAGCGGCGAAATCACCGCTCCTTGAGGTGTTCCCACGGTGCTCGGGGACCATTCGCCATCTTCCGACACTCCGGCTCGAAGCCATTTCTTCAGCAGCCGAAGCAGTCGTCGGTCGGCGATCCGATGCTCCAGGAACTTCATCAACCATGCGTGGTCGATGTTGTCGAAGAAGCCGCGGATGTCCGCATCCAAAATCCAGTTCACTTTCCGCTTCTTGATGCCCACGTAGAGCGCGTCCAAGGCTCGGTGACAGCTTCGTCCAGGACGAAAGCCGTAACTGAAACCCAGAAAGTCCTCTTCGTAGATGCACTCCAGGATCGTCCGTACGGCTTGCTGGACGATCTTGTCCTCCAGCGCCGCGATCCCGAGGGGCCGCGGCTTGCCGTCGAGCTTGGGAATCCAAGTTCGCTTGGACGGCCTGGCTCGATAGGCTCCCCGATGGATTCGACTGTGCGGATCGTCGATCCGCGTTTCGAAATCGGTGGCGTATTGAGCCCATGTCAGGCCATCGACGCCGGGCGCGGCTTGCTTCTTCAGGTCGAAGAAACTCGCCACCAGCAGTTCGGGCGTGACATGGTTCAGCAGATTGTTGAACCGCATCTTCTTGTCGCGTTGTGCCGCTTCTCGCACGCCCAGCAGTCCGCGCGACCTGGGAGCCCGGCGCTGTGTCCGGTCCAGTAGCGACTGCTCGGCGTTCTCCTCGGTCAGCTCCCTTCCCTCCACGGGCTCCGCCGACAGCGGCACGCTGTCGTTGTTCGCCTGCTTCTTTGGTACTATGGAACTGTCTGACTCCCCGGGAACGTGCATGTCGGACTTGTGGCCTCGCGCCTTCTCCGACCGATCCGCTTCCGGTGAAGCGGATGTTCCCGGGATCTCCCGGCTTCCGCGAGAAAAGTTTCCGGCCGTGCGGGTGGTCCCGGACTCCGTGGGGGAAACGTCGGACTCGCCATGATCGTTCGACATCACTGTTGCCTTCCCGCATGAATCGAGCGACGGGGTCAGGACAAGGTCGGCCGCCACAAAAGAATGTTTTCGGAGCTCGATACACCGCCCGGCCGTGCCTCTGTGAACGCTTCGCCCTGCCAGTTGCCCGACACGACGCATCAATCGAGGCCGAGGTGGCTGGCTAGGCCTTGCCTCGTGCGACTCTTTCATTCGCGACTCTCCTCCGGCTTCGCGCCGGCGCACCCTGACCCCTTTGGATTGTTCGTTCGAGACGTCGATTTCCGCCGAATAGGAGCCGGAATCCGGCGCCGTCGTGACCGTGCCGTCCTGCGACGAGACGCTGACCTCCGAGTACGAGTTGGCGCTCAGTTCCTCGCCGGTGACTTCATTGTCGACCCAGCCGACGTCCGTGTCAGGAGCCGATCCCAGACATCCAGAAATTCGAGTGGCGACGAAATTCCGCTAGCGACGCTTGGCGGCGATGTAACGCCCGCTGAACGCTTCATTTAGCGTAGATGCCTGCGTCGGTGAGCGCCCCGCCGATCGTAGGCCCCCGCGTTGCTGAGCAGAACGCGGCCAGCGACAACGTGGATGTCTGGGATCCCACGTGTCATCGCAAGACCCACCACAATCTCGCAATTCACCACTCGCGCCGGGCGCGCCAGAGCCCAGCGTCTTGCAGGTTTTGGAGTTAAAAGCTAACGGCTCGAAAACGGCACAGAAATCCCGTGGTTTTTCAGCGCCTCAACGTAGCGAGTTCGATATCCTTTGAGACGCTCAATAATGCCATCAAGTGATTCACGCGGTTCCTCTAGTGCCTCAGCGCCAAGCAAATCGAGCAGTTCCTCTAAGTCGTCGATCAGAATCTGAAGCGTGTCGCCTTGAATCAGTATCCCAGGAAATGCGCGACCCGGCAATTTAAGGACCGCACCATTACCCTCGTCGTTCAATAATTCGACTGTCGTTTCTCGCATCGTCTACTCCGGGAAGAACGTTATGTGTGGGTGGGCGGGATCGAGCGGCCCCTTGAAAACGTCTTGGTTCCAGTCAAGGTTATTTGTTACAGATTTTGCTCCCGGAAGCGACCGAGACGCGCTAGCTCTCACTTTGTTATTCGCTTCGATCACGAAATCCCAGTCGGAGTCCGGCCGTGGAAGTTTCGCACCGCCCGAGCGGCTTCCAACGACGCTTATGGGCTTATCAATGCGATTCGCTGCGTTTTGAATTCGCGAAATTTCCGCTGCCGACATGTTTCCAAGGCCACGTTCAAGGCTCGCGCCGCCACCTGCGACAGGTCCACTCTTTGGAGCATTCCCCTCCGCCGCGTTTACACCTGGGCTGGCGAGTTTATTTGGTGTCTCCGGACCGACGAGCGGATCAAAGGCGGGGATCGTCCCTTTCGCGAAGCCCGATGCCATTATCAGCGCGTCGTCAAGGTTGCCGCGGCCTGATCGGGTGGGGTCGAGCATCAACGCCATCGTGCCGACAACCGCGCCTTGCGATGCCAACACGTTCGCGTCGCGACGCATCCCCATCCGCGCGATCGATTTTCCATACTCCGCCGCAGCATTCCCGCCTTTAACATACACCGTATTCGGATTGTTTTCATAGGCCCGAACGAAGCCGGCGTCGGCCTCATCGGGCGAAACCGCGACGATCGAGGGCTGAGTGCTCAAAAACGCCTTGTAATCCGCCGCCTTCTTCATCGCGCCTTGCAAAAACGCCGGCGCGGTCGGCGCCAAGCTAAGCACGCTCGGTGACGGATCAGTGCTGTATCGTTCCGCGGGCGGCAGCGAATTGAACCAAGTGGTGAATTTTGCCTCGAAATCAAGCGATTGATTAATGTAGTCGGTCAGTTCCTTCGCTTGCTGCTCGCCGAATTCGCCCGGCGTGAGGATCGATAAATACTCGCGCCCGATTCGTTCCCATTCCGCGTTGAACCGCTCCTCGCGACTCGGAGCGTTCGCGTAGGGTTCCAGCCCTTCGGGATCGACCTCGTTCGTCGGGCTGTTGCCGAACGCGCGGTAGGTGTTGACATCCGCTTGCGCCGGATCCGGCGTGTTCCAGGTCCCGCTCGATGGATCGTACACCCGATTCACGGCGAAGTCGTCGCCGGTGGTGGCGTCGGTGAACAGGCCGTCGTAGCCGAAGGCGACGTCGACCGCCGCGGGATCGAGGGCCGTGTGGCTGACCGGTTGGCCGAAGGCGTTGTAGTGATGTGGTCTTGAATCGCGCCGCTTGAATCGACCGTGTCGCGGACCGTGTTTTGGCCGTCGTCGAGTGTCCACAAGATGTTGCCGGGCGTGCTCGGGTCGGTGACTTGCTCGTCGGCCAAAAGCTGATCGACCGCGGGTCCCCACAAATAACGATCGGTGAGGTTCGCCGCGGTCGGCGTGGGAGCGCTCGCGCCATCGCCGGTGGTTTGGAACTGCAAGACGGCCTGGCCACCGCCAGCGGAGCCGCTGTCCGCCGGGTCGTCGAAGATAAAACGCTGTCTGCTCGCGAGTCAAACACCGGTTATCAGTTAAATCAATGACTCCTGACCCCTTTGGATTGTTCGGGGAACAACATGGTCCAAGTCACCGGCAACGTATACGACGGCGGTTCGTCGGGCGGCGACGGCAACCTCACCGAAAAGACCGCGTTCGTCGACGCCACCGGCGAGAACGACCGCGTGACCAGCTACATCTACGACTTCCGAGATAGGCAAATCGGCATCGACGGCGAGCTCGAATACTATCTGGAGACGACCTACGACAATCTCGATCGGATCATCCAAGTCGACCGCCTCAACACCACCGCGAACGGTCAGCTTCTCGCGCGAACGCTCACCTTCTGGGACGACCGCAATCGGGTCTATCAAACGCAAGTCTATTCGGTGGACCCGAACACCGGCGCCTTGGGCAACTCGCTCGTCGACAATACTTGGTACGATCTGGCGAGCAACATCATCAAGACTTTGCCGGCAGGAGCCCAGACATTCACCAAGCAGGTATACGATAGCCAAGCCCGAGTCACGGCGTCGTATCAAGGTTATTACACCGGCTCGGGAACGGAGCCTTACAGCGACGTCGGCCAAGTCACGAGCCAAAACATCATCTTCGAGCAGACGCTGACCACGTACGACGACGCGAACAACGTGATCGAAGTCGATTCGTACCAGCAGTTCGACAGCGCCACCAGCTCGGGCGTCTTGAATCCACCGTATAGCGGAACGCAGCCCTTGGCCCGCGTAAGTTATGTCGCGAACTTCCCCGACGGCATTGGCCGCATGGCGGCCTCGGCCAACTACGGCACGAATGGCAACGCCGCCTTCACCGCCCCCGCCACGCCGCCAGCTTCCTCGCCAACCGTCTTGGTCAGGAGCTTCGCCTACGACAACGCCGGCAATCTCAATCAAACCACCGATCCCGCCGGCATCATCACGCTGCAAACATTCAACGCCTTGCACAAGCCGCTCAGCACGGTGAGCAACTACACCGGCGGCTGCCCCGGCAACGCCACCGACGTCACGGTCCAGTTCGCCTACAACGCCGACGGCAACATGATCGCCTTGACGGCGGTGAATCCAACCACCGGCAACCAAACGACGCAGTTCGTTTACGGCACGACCTTGACCGATTCCTCGATCGCCAGTAACGAATTGCTTAGCGCCACGATCTATCCCGATAGCTTGTCCGGCTCCGACCAAGTCACGCAAACCTTCAATCGACAAAAGCAAGTCACCGGCAAGACGGACCAAAACGGCACGGTGCATGAGTACCTGTTCGACCTGCTCGGCCGCCCCACGGACGACATCATTACGACGCTCGGCGCGAGCGTCGATTCGAGCGTGCAGCGGATCAGCACCGCCTACGAAATCCGCGGATTGGTCTTCCAAATCACGAGCTACGCCGACATCGGCGCGACGACGGTGGTCAATCAAGTCCAAAACGCCTACAATGGCTTTCAGCAACTCGTCACGCAGTACCAGCAGCATGGCGCCGCCGTGAACACCGCCACGTCGGCCAATGTGCAATACGCCTTCGCCGACGGCAGCGCCAACACGACGCGCCTCACGGCGATCACCTATCCCGGCGCGATCAGCGGCTCGACGCCTCGCGTCGTTTCGTACAATTACGCGAGCGGCAACGACGATGCGTTATCCCGCATCACCAACTACCGCGATTCCGACAGCACGACGCTCGTCGAGTACACCTACCTCGGCCTCTCGACATTCGTCGATCTAACGTATCCGCAGCCGGACGTCACCTGGTCGCTAGCCGGCGGCTCCGGCTTCGGCACGAATCCCTATCTCGGCCTCGACCAGTTTGGCCGTGTTATTAATAACCCCTGGACCACGCCCACCGCCACGCTCGATCAAATCCAATACGGCTACGACCAATCGAGCAACCGCGTCTGGCGGCAAAACGTCGTGGCTGATTCGCTTGGCGCCAAGTTCGATGAGCTGTATAGCTACGACGGCATGCAGCGCCTCACCGACATGAGCCGCGGCGCCCTCACGAATAATAACCAGTCCATCGCGAACATGACTCTTGCCCAGCAATGGGGCCTGGACGCAACGGGCAACTGGTCGAATTTCGTCAACACGGATGTCGTGACTTCCGCGAATAACCTCGACCAGCAGCGCGTGTCGAATCCAGTCAACGAGATCATGGGCATTGCCCAGCGCTACGGCGCCGCATGGGCGCAGCCGAGTTACAGTCCGACCGGCGCCATGACCGCAATTCCACAACCGGCATCGCCCGCAAGCTCTTTCGCCGCAACCTATGACGCCTGGAACCGCTTGATCTCGCTCGCCGGCGTGGCCGCCTACAGCTATGACGGCCTCAATCGCCGCACAACCAAACTGGTCGCCGGCATCGTGCGCGACTTGTACTACTCGAACATGTGGCAAGTCCTCGAAGAACGCGTCGGCGGCGCGACGACCGCCGATCGTCAATTCGTGTGGGGCCAACGCTACATCGACGATCTGGTCTTGCGCGACCGCTCGACGGAAAGGCTTTACGCTCTGCAAGACGCGAACTGGAACGTCACGGCGATCGTCAATACATCCGGCGCCGTCGAAGAACGCTACCAGTACACCGCCTATGGCTTGCCGACATTCCTGAATCCCGACTTCACGGTTCGCGCTAGCGGCTCCGCGTACGCCTGGGAAACCCTCTACTGCGGCTACCGCTGGGACGTCGAAACGGGGCTGTATCTGGCGCGGAATCGATATTTGAATCCGGCGCACGGCGTTTGGATCACGCGAGATCCGATCGGGTATGATGGTGGAGACCGGAATCTGTATCGATACCTAGGAAACGCTATCGCCAAAAACACCGACCCGAACGGCACGACATCTAAGGTTTCGCCACCGAACGACAATCCCCCACACACGGTGGACGGAATGCCATATTGCAAGCGCGCCGATAGAGGCAACACATATGTATGGGAAAGGCCATGCTCATGCACGTATTACGTCAAGCAAGTAGTGTGGTATTGGTGCGGCTATTCTATTTGGGAACATTACTACGATGAGGCCCGCTCCGGTCATTGCGACCCATGCGAATGCACATATATGTGCAGAGAACACTCGCTATATATTTCATTGTGGTACCTCGTCGATTGCACATGCAAAGGCACGTGCGCATAATCAGGCCACTTCGATGTAGCCCATCAGCAGCTTGCGCATTGCTTATTCGTAACACTTTACGGCATCCTCACACGTGCGGTTTGAGATGCAACAACAATCGATGCTAGTACATGTTGTATGCATTGCAGACGCGTACAACTTGGTCGTTTTGTAGAAAGCGGCGTACGTACAATGCATCGGCGAATCGTAGTCGGCGAAAGTCGACAATCAGACGAATCATATGAAACGCAGCGACGCAATACGTCGTTTTTACATTCGTGCTCCAAGCCTTGTGTGGTCATGGCCGGCCTTGCGACAATCCACGTCCTGGGAAGTCTTGTGGTTGTTCGGATCGCCGATTGCACCGGCAGCGACGAAGACTTTGTCGCAGATGGGATAACCTACGCACAGATCGCATTGATAGGATGCTGGGGCGTATTGGGGGTCGGTTCAATCGTTTATCGTTTATTTGTGGTGATGCTTTGTGTTACGTATTTGTCATGTCTAGTTTCCGAAACTATAAAGCCGCATGGATTCGATGAGATCGTTGAAATGTAACTGTTAAGCCGTGGCGTGGCCTGGGCGCGGGGGGGCGGTGGCGATATTGGCGGGGATCGCGGGCGAGGGGTTTCCGGGGATGGGTCGCGTGGCGGATGTTTTAACTGCTATTGGTGATCGGCAGCGGCAGGGTCTTGCCTTGCAATTTAGCGCGCACGACTTCGATTCCATACCTTGCGAAGCTCAAACCGTTTTTCGCGCCGGTCGCGATCACGCTCTTGATTCGGGCGAACGCCGCCGCGCTCCATTCGGTCCGATGCGTGCCGCCATCATTCCTCGCCGCCGCCAGGCTTCGGATGTCGCGTTCGGTTCCGTTGTTGTCGGCCGGAACATTCGCATCGTCGAGGAAGGTGAACAATTCGTCCGAGTGCTTGAACAGCCGCCGCCAGATTCGCAAACATTCGCGATGCCGCACGCGCGTCTCGAGCATCAACGTGTCGAAACGGTTTTGAATCTCGTGTCGGGCCGCGTTGAAAGCTTTTTTGCCGAGCGACTTGCGCTCGTGGCCCAACCGGATCGCGTCTTGAAACAGCGTGATCAACGGCTGGATGAAGGCCCGCACGCTCGCCGCCGGCAACGTCTCGCGCAGCTTGTGCAACTCGCGAAGCAAATGGACCAAGCAGCGCTGTTTGCGGCAGTCGAGCCGGTTGTAGACCGCATAAAAATCGCTGACCAGCGTGCCCGCGAACGATGTGCCCAACGCTCGCTCGAGCACGGCCCGATTGCGATGACGATCGATCAGGAACAATGCCAAGCGCGTGTCTCGAAAACACCAGGCCCAAACGGGCTGGCCATCGATCCGCCAGCCGGTCTCATCGCCTTGCACGACCGGCGAATTGCGCAAGAGTTCCCAGAGTTTGTCGACCACCGGCTCGAACAAAGCGCCGCCCCAACGCAAATGGCCGAGCAATCCGGCCCGGCTGGCCGAAAGACCAAAGAAGTCTTTCAGCAAGTGTTGCGTTTTGCCGAGCGAGATGCCCAGGTGAACCCGCGCGTAGCAGACCAACAAGCGCGCGCGTGGCCCGATGTGGGCGCCGGGCAGTTCCAAGTCGCCGCGTCCTTGGCAGGTGGCTTGGCAATGTTCACAACGATAGGTATGACGGCGATACCGATGCCATTCGAGCTTGGGCTCTGGAATCTCCGCCATCTCATGGTCTTCGAACTCGCCGGTGGCGGTCAGATCGCGGCCGCCACAGTGCGGACACTCTCGCGGATGCACATCGTGTTCGATGAATACCGTGCCGGGCGGCGGCCCTGGACGAAAGCTGCCCGGATGTTTGCGAAACTGCTTGCGGCGGCGATCCTGTTCGCCACGCCGCGCATCGCTGGCCGAGCGGGTTTTCTTGCGCCGCTGCAAAAACTTTTGGACTTGCTGTTCGAGTTGCTCGACGCGCTTGCGCAGCGTTCCGTTCTCCGCCTGCAACCGGGCGATTTCCGCTTCCAACTCGGCGATCCGTCGATCTCGATCATCCATGATCCAATCAATGTGACCGAAAACCCAATTTCGGGAAAGAGGAAATGCTTAACAGTTACCCACGTTTTGCAAAACCCGAGCCGAATGCTCCCGCCTCTTCGCGAGCACGTTAAAAACCACCACCAAAGGTGATTTCGAGCCTCTGCCGCGGATCGTCGAGCCGACCTCTCTTGCTCCGTCGTCGTTCACGTTGGCTCTTTCAAACGCATTTCGCACTTCTCGACATGTGTAAGCGCAATCATGTCGTGTCGGTCGCGCGGAGGCTGGCGGCCGCCAGGGCGGCCTGACCCAAGGCGATGCCGCCATCGCCCAAGGGGACACTCTGGTTCGCAATAATGGAAATCTCTCGATCGTCGGCGAAGTACTCCATAAACGCCCTCCACAGCAACTCGTTTTGCCACACGCCGCCCGAGACCGCCACCACTCGGGTCCCATGGCTTCGACAAAGATCCCGCGCGATTCGCCGCGCCGCGGGCAAGTGTTTGATGAAACGCCGCGGCGATTTCGCCGACGTCGCGCCCGGCGATCCGATCGCGAACCACGGCCGCCACGAGCCGTCGCGGGTCGAGCTCCGAGAAGGGATACGAAGACTGTGGTCCGATGCCGCGGGCTCGCTGCTCGAGCCAGATCGCGGCTTGCCCTTCGAAACTGATCGGCCGCGTGAACCCCAACAGCGCCGCCACGGCATCGAATAGCCGGCCGACGGAGCTTGTGGGGAAACATCGCACTCGTTTGCGGGCGATCGCCAGCGCGTCGGCGAAGCGCCGCGGCAGGCCAAATGGCGGACCGGCGATCGCTTCGGCCAATGGTAAATCGCTCGGCCACGATTCGGCGCACGCGGCCGCATCGGCCACGAAGCCGGCGGCGGCTTGAGCCGGAAAGCGAGCCGCGGCGTCGCCGCCGGGCATCGGAGTCGGCCGCAGCCATGCGACGCGTTCCAGGCCGCGGCTCACGCTGCCGACGAAGAACTCGCCGCCCCAGATCGCGCCATCGCGGCCATAGCCCGCGCCATCGAATACCACCCCCACCACTCGCTCATCAAGCAGGCCATGCTCCGCCATCACACTCGCCACATGCGCTTCATGGTGCTGCACCGCCACAAGCCGCGCCGCCGCGAGTCCCCGGGCATGGCGACTCGAGCGATACTGCGGGTGCATGTCATGAGCCACGACCAAATCCTGGGGCCGCAGTTCGGCCATTGCCAGCAAATCCGCCACCGAGCGTTCGAAGGCCGCGAAGGCGCCGGCATCATCCAAATCGCCCAAGTGGGGACCGACGAGCGCCTCGCCATCGATCACCAGCGCCACGGCGCTTTTCAAATCGGCGCCGAGCGCGAGGACGGGTCGATCCGACTCCAGCCGGCAAACGGCCGCCGGCGCATAGCCCCGGGCGCGGCGAACCAGGGTCATTTGCCCGTCGCGCACCATGACGACCGAATCTTCAACTCGCCGCGCGATGGGTCGCTGGCCACGAAGCAGGGCGTCGGCGATGCCCGAAAGCCGCTCCCGCGCGTCGAGATCGTCGAAAGCGATCGGTTCGCTGGAGCGATTGCCACTGGTCATCACCAGCACGGATGGAGCGCCGGCCGCGAAGAGCAAATAGTGCAGCGGCGCGTAGGGTAGCATCACGCCAAGGTCGTCGGTCTCGGGCGAGATCGCGTCGAACACGATCTCGCGGCCCGCGGTTGCGCGGGAGGGAGCAAGCACGATCGGCTTGGCCCGATCGACCAGCAAGCGCTCGTGCTCGGCCGTGAGCGCCGCGATCCTTCGCGCCGCCGCGAGATCGCGGGCCATGAGCGCAAACGGCTTTTCCTTGCGAAATTTGCGCTCTCGCAGCGCGATGATCGCGGCGCGATTGGCGGCGTCGCAAGCCAAGTGATAACCACCAACGCCTTTGATCGCCAAGATGGCGCCCCGCGCAAAAGCTCGGCGGCGCGAGCGATCGCGCGGCTGCTCGCGAGACTGGCCCGTTCGATCCGCCCGACGGCGGTTTCATCACCCCCGCTCTTCCAGGGCCGGTTCTGGAAATCGACCAGTTCATATCCCGGGCCGCAAGCCGCGCAGGCCGTGGGTTGGGCATGAAACCGGCGGTCGAGTGGATTTTCGTATTCCGCGCGACAGGCGTCGCACAGCGGCCACGATGCAAGCGTCGTGTTCGCCCGATCATAAGGCAAGCGGCACACGATCGAATAGCGCGGGCCGCAATGCGTGCAATTCGAATAGGGGTAGCCTTGCCGCCGATCCTTGGGATCGAACAGTTCCCGCAAGCAGTCCTCGCACACGGCCAGATCGGGCGACACGCGAGCCGTGGGCTGGCCACGATCGTCGCTCGCCCGAATCGTGAAGTCGACGAACCCCTCGAGCGGCGCGGCGTCGCAGGCAAGCGAGGCAATGCGCGCGGCGGGCGGCGGGCTTTGCTTCAAGATTTCGATAAAGGCCGCGACCGCGTGGGGTGACCCTTCGGCATGAATCTCGACACCGCGGCGGTCGTTGATGACCCATCCCACGATCCGATGCTCGCATGCCGCGCGATGGACAAAAGGCCGAAAGCCCACGCCCTGGACCACGCCGCGAATCGAAACGCGCCGGGCGATGGGCGCATCGCGGGCGAAGGAATCGTCGACCGATGCCGATACTCGCATCCGCGCCCCTTTCGCCCTCAAGGCCCACGTCGCGCCAAATCGATCGCCCGCCGCAGCACATGGTAAATCGAGGCCTGCACTTCTTGAATCCGCGGAATGTAATCGCAATGCACGACGAGCGCATGGTCGACGAGCTTTTCGCGAACAAAGTCTCCACCCTCGTAGCCGGCCAGCCCCACGGTAAGCAGGCCGCGCTTGCGCGCTTCCACGAGCGCGGCGGCGATATTGCGCGAGGCGCCGCTGGTCGAGATCGCCACCACCACGTCGCCCGGCCGGCTGTTGGCGATCAATTGCCGCGAGAACATCAGCTCGACGCCCACATCGTTGCCGATGGCGCTCAACACGGCCGGCTCCGCCGAAAATGAAATCGCGGGAATCGGCCGCGAACCCTCGGAACTGGCAACGCAATCGAGCACGAAATCGTTGGCGTCGGTCGCCGAGCCGCCATTGCCAAATACCAACAGCGCGCCGCCCGCGTCGACGCGCCGGGCCATGGCGATCGCGGCGTCGGCGAACGGGCCGGATTGCTCGGCGGCGAATCGCGAGCGAAGACGTTCATCATCGCGCGCTTTCTGGCAAATCGATCGAGCCACGTCGACCCGCGCGCAGAGTCCGCGGCTTCGGTCTTCGCGCCGAGAAAAGGATAAAGAAAGCTCGCGGCGCCAAGGTCCTCGCCACAGGGACGGCAGGCGCCTTCAAGTTCGAGAAATACATGCACGCTTTCCCAGAGCGTGTGATACATCACTTCGACGAGCTCTTGATGCACCCACGCATCGTCGCTGGGCGCCGGAAGCGGCGCGTCGCCCAAATGGCTCGACCATAAACAGGTGAACGCGCCTCGCCGGGCCAAGCGGGCAAAAAGTTCGGCAAAGCGAGCGTCGCCCTCGGGTGGGGCAAAGCCCATTACGATATCTTCTGGACGGGCGAGCGATTCGAGCATTCGCTCCGGATCGGCCGATACGTCGAGCGCCGGCAGCGCTCGCTTGCCCACGATCACCGGATGCACGAACTCGACCGAAACATGCTGAGCATCGGTCGCATGGCGCCCGCGGCCCGCGGCGAGCAAGCGTCCGCCGCGACGAAATCGCTCGGCCATCTGCTGGCATGCCGCGGCCAAGGTCTCGCAATTGCGCGGGAAATAGTCGGCCGAAATCGAGTTCCGCAGCGCGAACTGCTCTGCGAGAAGTCGGATGATTTGGTCGCGAGCGGTCATGGCACACGCCGCTTTCGTCAGCAAATACGGGGCAGCGGATCGCCGAGCAGCACATCCACGACGCGCATCCCGCCATAGGAGGCCCTGGCTACCACGCGCGGCCCCGCGCCGCCGACGATTTCGCCCAAGCAACAAGCCCGCTCACCGCCCGCGACACTCCGCAGCGCCTCGAGCGCCCGCTCGGCCGCCGAGGCCGACACCACGGCGACAAACTGGCCTTCGTTGGCTACCTGCAGCGGATCGAGGCCCAGCAGTTCGCAGGCGCCACGCACATCGTCGTCGACCGGCACGGCTTCTTCCTCGATCATGAGCCGCTGGCCCGAGTCGCTGGCCAGTTCGTTGAGCACCGTGGCGACGCCGCCGCGCGTGGCGTCGCGCATCCATTTCAGTTCAGTTCCGCAGGCGGCGAGCAGCGCTTCGGTGAGCGGCAGAATCGAGCGCGTGTCGGAGCGAATGTCCGACTCGATCTCGAGCTCGGCCCGCGCGAGCATGATCGCCATGCCGTGATTCCCAATCGGCCCGGAAACCAACACCCGATCTCCGGGCACGACTCGCCCCGGCCGCAGATCGGCCTGGCTTGCCACGGAGCCGATGCCGGTGGTCGAGATATACATTCCGTCGGCCTTGCCGTGTTCGACCACTTTCGTGTCGCCCGTCGCCACGACCACCCCGCATCGCCGAGCCGCGGCAGCCAGGAGCGTGACCTCGCGGCGCAGCACTTCGGTGCGCAACCCGGCTTCCAAGATAAAGGCCACGGCAATCGCCAGCGGCTTGGCTCCCGAGACCGCGAGATCGTTTACCGTGCCATGAATCGCTAGCTCGCCGATCGAGCCGCCGGGAAACTGCAACGGCCGCACCACGAAGCTATCGACCGTCATCGCCAACCGGCCCGGCGGCGCGGTCAGCACCGCGGCGTCGGCCAGCGGATCGAGCGCCGGGTTGGCCAACAGCGGCAAGAAGAGCCCTTCGACCAGGCGGCGCGTCGCCTCGCCGCCGGCGCCGTGGGCCATGTCGATTTGCTTGTCGTAAAATGGCGTCGCTTCGCGGTGGAGTTGCATGGCCGTAGGTGAAGTCACAGGATGGAAGGCTCTTCTAGGGTGTCGTTTCGGCTGTCAGCAGCGTGGGCGGGCCGTGCGGCCGGGAGAGTGGCGTCGCGCCGTATTTGAAATGCGCGGCGCACGCCCCTTCGGACGACACCATCAGCGCCCCGATCGGGTTGGACGGCGTGCATTCCTTGCCAAACAGTTTGCATTGATGTGGCTTGAGCACGCCCTTGAGCACTTCGCCGCACTGGGCCGCCTTGGGATCGGCCACCGCCACGCCCCGGATCGGCATCGTTTGTTCCGCGTCCCAGGCGGCGAGCGCCGGTCGCACTCGCAGCGCCGATTGCGAAATGAATCCCAGCCCGCGCCACTCGAAATGCGGGCGGACTTCGAACACTTCGGCCAGCGCCTCGAGCGCCGCGCGATTGCCATCCCAGGGAACGACGCGGGCATATTGATTCTCGACCCGCGCTTGGCCCGCGCGAAGCTGCCGCAAGATCATCACCAGCGACTGCAGGATATCGGCCGGCTCGAACCCCGACACCACGATCGGGCAGCCATAGTCGCGGGCAATGAACTCATAGGGACGGCAACCGATGACCGTCGACACATGGCCCGGCCCCACGAAGCCATCGAGCCGCATGTCGGGCGAATCGAGAATCGCGCGAATCGCCGGCAGAATCGTGACATGGTTCGAGAAGACCTTGAAGTTCATGACGCCCTCGGCCCGCGCTTGCAGCAACGTGATCGCGGTGCTCGGCGCGGTGGTCTCGAAGCCGATGGCGAAGAACACGACCTCACGCTCCGGGTTTTGCTTGGCGATGCGCAGCGCGTCGAGCGGCGAATACACGATGCGCACATCGGCCCCGCGGGCCTTGCTCTCGAGCGGGCTGCCTTGAAACAATCCAAAGGGGTCAGGAGTCATTGATTTAACTGATAACCGGTGTTTGACTCGCGAGCAGACAGCGTTTTATCTTCGACGACCCGCCGGATAGCGGCTCCGCTGGCGGACGCCAAGCCGTGTTCCAGTTCCAGACCACCGGCGATGGCGCGAGCGCTCCGCGCCCAGCGCGGCGAATCTCACCGATCGTTATTTGTGGGGACCCGCGGTCGATCAGCTTTTGGCCGACGAGCAAGTCACCGACCCGAGCACGCCCGGCAACATCTTGTGGACGCTCGACGACGGCCAAAACACGGTGCGCGACACGATCGATTCGAGCGGCGCGATCGAAGACCACATCACCTACAACGCCTTCGGCCAGCCGGCCAGCCGGTTAGCCACACGGCCCTCGATCCCGCGGCGGTCGACGTCGCCTTCGGCTACGACGGCCTGTTCACCGACGCCACCACCGGCGACGACTTCGCCGTGAACCGGGTATACGATCCGTCGAGCGGAACCTGGAACACGCCGGATCCGGCGCAAGCGGATGTCAACACCTACCGCGCGTTCGGCAACAGCCCGACGAACGAGGTCGATCCCGAAGGGTTGGAACCCTACGCGAACGCTCCGAGTCGCGAGGAGCGGTTCAACGCGGAATGGGAACGAATCGGGCGCGAGTATTTATCGATCCTCACGCCGGGCGAATTCGGCGAGCAGCAAGCGAAGGAACTGACCGACTACATTAATCAATCGCTTGATTTCGAGGAAAAATTCACCACTTGGTTCAATTCGCTGCCGCCCGCGGAACGATACAGCACTGATCCGTCACCGAGCGTGCTTAGCTTGGCGCCGACCGCGCCGGCGTTTTTGCAAGGCGCGATGAAGAAGGCGGCGGATTACAAGGCGTTTTTGAGCACTCAGCCCTCGATCGTCGCGGTTTCGCCCGATGAGGCCGGCGCCGGTTTCGTTCGGGCCTATGAAAACAATCCGAATACGGTGTATGTTAAAGGCGGGAATGCTGCGGCGGAGTATGGAAAATCGATCGCGCGGATGGGGATGCGTCGCGACGCGAACGTGTTGGCATCGCAAGGCGCGGTTGTCGGCACGATGGCGTTGATGCTCGACCCCACCCGATCAGGCCGCGGCAACCTTGACGACGCGCTGATAATGGCATCGGGCTTCGCGAAAGGGACGATCCCCGCCTTTGATCCGCTCGTCGGTCCGGAGACACCAAATAAACTCGCCAGCCCAGGTGTAAACGCGGCGGAGGGGAATGCTCCAAGTAATGTGGCAAACACTGTTACCCTAAAAGCCAGCAAGAATTTTGACCAGCAGTCGCATGGTGGACGAGCGAAGCAGTTTCTTGAAGAACTCACGGGAACTAAGATTGACACCAAACTTAAGACGCCCGAAGGAACGGCGGCTGTGCTCCGTGGTTGGGAACAACAGATCCAGAATGGAACGCTCAAGGCAAAAGGACTCTATCTCGACCCTGCTAGGCCAGGGCAAGTCTTTGAGGTGTTCGAAGGGGGCGGATTTACTCTACTCCGAGGCACTGATGGCGCATTAATATCAGTGCAACGTAGCACGTTCGACATGATTCAGCGTTTGAGGCCAAAAACATGAGCATAAATACTTTTATCGAGACATTGAAAGAGCAACCGATTACCGACGTGTACATGGCAATTGAAGCATTGTCCGATGATCCCACGGAGCGATGGGCAAAGCTTGAAGGCGGCCCTGTCATTTTCTGCTTCGATGACAGTTGTGTAGTATTGCGCCAACCTATTGGCAGTGAAGATATTTCATGTGAGCGATTGTTACTGAGCGAGTGGTCCGCTTGGGCCAGAAAGGAATATCCAGATTGTCGCACTGGACTAATGCGAATTTTTGAGAACGTTTGCTATCGCAAGAATTTGGATGACGCGCCCCCCAGGGTTACGAAAGTGACTACCTTTGAGCAAGGCAATACTAAGAAACTCGGCGGGCTTCTAATTGACTTTTCTACCGGCGGATCGATCGGCCTGGACGCGTCCTCCTATGGTGGCCTTGTTTGGTTTTTGAATGAGCAACTTCCAATCTTCCGTAGTGAATATGCCGCGATCGTGCCGCTGCATGAAGAAGTTGTCTGGCAACAATGAAATAATGTGCGATTGCGTCAGCCAAGCGTCAGCATCATCGTCATATTGCTCGCCGCACCGACTGCTCCTGACAATCCAAAGGGGTCAGGGTCGCCGGCGCGAAGCCGGAGGAGAGTCGCGAATGAAAGAGTCGCACGAGGCAAGGCCTAGCCAGCCACCTCGGCCTCGAGTGATGCGTCGTGTCGGGCAACTGGCAGGGCGAAGCGTTCACAGAGGCACGGCCGGGCGGTGTATCGAGCTCCGAAAACATTCTTTTGTGGCGGCCGACCTTGTCCTGACCCCGTCGCTCGATTCATGCGGGAAGGCAACAGTGATGTCGAACGATCATGGCGAGTCCGACGTCTCCCCCACGGAGTCTGAGACCACCCGCACGGCCGGAAACTTTTCTCGCGGAAGCCGGGAGATCCCGGGAACATCCGTTTCACCGGAAGCGGATCGGTCGGAGAAGGCGCGAGGCCACAAGTCCGACATGCACGTTCCCGGGGAGTCAGACAGTTCCATAGTACCAAAGAAGCAGGCGAACAACGACAGCGTGCCGCTGTCGGCGGAGCCCGTGGAGGGAAGGGAGCTGACCGAGGAGAACGCCGAGCAGTCGCTACTGGACCGGACACAGCGCCGGGCTCCCAGGTCGCGCGGACTGCTGGGCGTGCGAGAAGCGGCACAACGCGACAAGAAGATGCGGTTCAACAATCTGCTGAACCATGTCACGCCCGAACTGCTGGTGGCGAGTTTCTTCGACCTGAAGAAGCAAGCCGCGCCCGGCGTCGATGGCCTGACATGGGCTCAATACGCCACCGATTTCGAAACGCGGATCGACGATCTGCACAGTCGAATCCATCGGGGAGCTTATCGAGCCAGGCCGTCCAAGCGAACTTGGATTCCCAAGCTCGACGGCAAGCCGCGGCCCCTCGGGATCGCGGCGCTGGAGGACAAGATCGTCCAGCAAGCCGTACGGACGATCCTGGAGTGCATCTACGAAGAGGACTTTCTGGGTTTCAGTTACGGCTTTCGTCCTGGACGAAGCTGTCACCGAGCCTTGGACGCGCTCTACGTGGGCATCAAGAAGCGGAAAGTGAACTGGATTTTGGATGCGGACATCCGCGGCTTCTTCGACAACATCGACCACGCATGGTTGATGAAGTTCCTGGAGCATCGGATCGCCGACCGACGACTGCTTCGGCTGCTGAAGAAATGGCTTCGAGCCGGAGTGTCGGAAGATGGCGAATGGTCCCCGAGCACCATGGGAACACCTCAAGGAGCGGTGATTTCGCCGCTCTATTCGAACGTGTTCTTGCACTATGTTCTGGACCTGTGGCTGGTGGCGTGGCGGAAACGCCATGCCGTGGGCGAGGTCATCATCGTGCGCTATGCGGACGATTTCGTAGTCGGATTCCGCGAGGAGTCCGACGCGCGACGCTGCCTGGCGGCGCTCCGGGAACGCTTCACCAAATTCGGTTTGGAACTGCACCCGGAGAAGACGCGGCTGATCGAGTTCGGACGCTATGCGGCCGAACGACGATCGAAGCGTGGCGATGGCCCACCGGAGACATTCGACTTCCTGGGCTTCACCCACATCAGTGGCGTGACCCGGAAGGGCGAATTCACCATTCGCCGCATCTCATCGGCCAAGAAGTTTCGTGGCAAACTGCGCGAACTGAAAGAAGCGCTGCGCGGGAAAATGCACATGGACTTGGCGCAAGTCGGGCCATGGCTATCGAGCGTTTACCGGGGATGGCTCAATTACCATGCGATTCCCGGCAACTCGGTGCGATTGCAACAATTCCGCACGGCGCTCCAGAAACTCTGGCTCCGCATGCTGCGGCGACGCAGCCAACGCGGACGCCGGATGACCTGGCGGAAGTTCTCGCAGCTTTGCAAACGATGGCTTCCCACCCCGAAAATCCTGCATCCTTATCCCGAAGTGCGGTTTGATCGTTTGTATCCAAGGTAGGAGCCGTATGCGGTAGTTCCGCACGTACGGATCTGTGCGGGGGGTGGCCCGAAAGGGCCATCCCTACCGCGATGCTCATTGATTTCGCTGGCGGCGGTTTTTCGACCCGGCGGGCAGTTTTTGCTGACGTTCAGCTGTCCGAGTGCCGGCAGCCCCGCCACGCGGGTGCGGCGAATCACCACGAACTACGAAATTCGCGGGCTCGTGAATCAAATTACGAGTTACGCCGACACCGCCGGTACGACAGTGGTAAATCAGATCCAAAACGCCTACAATGGTTTCCAGCAACTCGTCAAGCAGTATCAGCAGCATGGCGCCGCCGTGAACACCGCCACGTCTCCCAACGTGCAGTACGCCTTCGCCGACGGCAGCGCCAACACGAACGCGCCTGACGGCGATCACCTACCCCGGCGCCGTCAGCGGCACGACGCCCCGCGTCGTATCGTACAACTATGCGAGCGGCAATGACGACGCCCTCAGCCGCGTCACGAGCTACGTCGATTCCGACGGCACGACGCTGGTTGAATACACCTATCTGGGCCTCTCGACATTCGTCGATCTGACGTATCCTCAGCCGAACGTCACCTGGTCGCTCGCCGGCGGCTCCGGCGCGAATCCGTATCTCGGCCTCGACCAGTTCGGCCGAGTGATCAACAACCCCTGGACGACGCCCAGCGCCACGCTCGATCAAATCCAATACGGCTACGACCAAGCCGGCAACCGTGTCAGGCGCCATCAAGCCGTCGCCGCCGGCAACGATGAGTTGTATTCGTACGACGGCCTGCAGCGCCTCACCGACATGAGCCGCGGCAACCTCAATAGTGGCAACCAATCGATCGCGAACATGACCCTCGCCCAGCAATGGGGCCTCGACGCCACGGGCAATTGGTCCAACTTCGTCAACACGGATGTCGTGACCGCCGCGAACAATCTCGACCAGCAACGGTCGAGTAATCCGGTGAACGAAATCATGGGCATCACCCAGCGCTACGGCGCCGCGTGGCGCAGCCCGCCTACAGCCCGACCGGCGCGATGACCGCGATCCCGCAGCCCGCATCTCCTTCGTCGGCGTTCACCGGCGTCTACGACGCTTGGAACCGCTTGACTCAACTGATTGGCGTGGCAACATACAGCTACGACGGCCTCAACCGTCGCGCGACGAAGACGATTTCCGGCGTTCTTCGCGACTTGTACTACTCGAACGATTGGCAAGTCCACGAAGAACGCGTCGGCGGCGCCACGACCGCCGACCGCCAATTCGTCTGGGGCCAACGCTACATCGACGATCTGGTCCTTCGGGACCGCTCGACCGAACGCCTCTACGCCCTGCAAGACGCGAATTGGAACGTCACGGCGATCGTCAATACATCGGGCATGGTGCAGGAACGCTACAGCTACACGGTTTATGGCCTGCCGACATTCCTGAACCCCGATTTCACCGTTCGCTCAGGCGGAAGCGACTACGCCTGGGAAACCCTCTACTGCGGCTACCGCTGGGACGGCGAATCGGGGCTGTATCAGGTTCGGAACCGGTATTTGAATCCGCTGCTCGGTCTCTGGATCACGAGAGACCCGTTAATGTTCGCTGCGGGCGATTCAAATGTATCGCGTTATGTGAACAATAACCCAATAACGCTCATCGATGGTCGCGGGCTCGGCTGTTTTGTTGATTTCGCTTGTACTACACTGGCTTCATCGAAGCCGTCCGGAAACTGTAGTACTGACTGTGTCTATAAGTGCACTGATATAAAGCGCACAAATGACGCATCGGCCGTCAGGCAGGTAATCACGTGTGACGCATTAAGATCCATACCAATGGGTCAGCTCGTAGTTTATACATATCAAGAGGTCTCAGATCGGAGCTGTCAGGCGCTTGACTGGTTGCTGGGATTTATCCCTCGCTGCCCATCGTATAAAAACAACCCGCCATGCCCGCCAATGCTCCCACCGATGGGAATTGGATTTACTTCCGTGGAAGACGGCGGCGCGCTCTACGGAAATTGTTCAATTATGGCATGCTTGTCGGCATGCAATAAAGGGGGCCAGGCCGCAAAAATCTGCGGAAAACTAAAGAACAAGGCATGGGCAAAATCCTGCGAAGTCGCTTTTGCTGCGGGAGGGCAGGTCTGCCGAGACGTCTGCAGCGTCGTTTGCAATAAACCATGAGCGTATGTTCCTGTCGACTTCGATAACGCCAACGTGTTCTATTCAGAGTCACGAAATGTCGATCAAGCGCGTTATCAACGATGTTGTGCGATCGGCATTTGTCTTTGCGCTTTCGTTCATTCCGGTAGAGCTATGGCGGCAATTTGATTCGAATAGCTACGTAGTTAACGGAGTAAAGCATTCTCCCTGGTACCTGCTGGCCGCATGGCCAATTTATGCAGGGATTGGAATCTCGCTGCTCCTCCTGCCGGTGCCGGTTTCGATATCTCGTTTTTTTTACAAGCTCGTTCTTGTTGTCGTTTGGTTCATTATAGTTTGGGCGTTTCATATTACACTTTCTGGCCATTATCACGGCCATTATGCCTCGATAAACTTCGACCTTAACACCGGTCGACGGATTTTGTTTAATCGTGAGGAATGCATAGCGGATTGCGTGTCGTATTCGCTTATCGTATCCGGCGTCTGGATTGCTTTGATTTGGCGGCGTCTGGCAATCGCTTTCAAAACTCATAACGGATACCGATTGAGCATCGCAGACGTACTATATGTCATAACTTATCTATCTGTGTGTTTTTGGATGATAGTTGGACTAATTCGACTCTTTCTTTCGACGGAACCTGGATACTAATCGGTGGCCATGGAGTAGCGCAATCGTCGATCGCCAGCAACGGCTTGCTCAGCGCCACGATCTATCCCGACAGCGTCAGCGGCTCCGACCAAGTCATGCAAACCTACAATCGGCAAAAGCAAATCACCGGCAAGACCGGGCGAATTCAAAGGGGTCAGGGTGCGCCGGCACAAGCCGGAGGAGAGTCGCGAATGAAAGAGTCGCACGAGGCAAGGCCTAGCCAGCCACCTCGGCCTCGAGTGATGCGTCGTGTCGGGCAACTGGCAGGGCGAAGCGTTCACAGAGGCACGGCCGGGCGGTGTATCGAGCTCCGAAAACATTCTTTTGTGGCGGCCGACCTTGTCCTGACCCCGTCGCTCGATTCATGCGGGAAGGCAACAGTGATGTCGAACGATCATGGCGAGTCCGACGTCTCCCCCACGGAGTCCGGGACCACCCGCACGGCCGGAAACTTTTCTCGCGGAAGCCGGGAGATCCCGGGAACATCCGCTTCGCTTGAAGCGGATCGGTCGGAGAAGGCGCGAGGCCACAAGTCCGACATGCACGTTCCCGGGGAGTCAGACAGTTCCATAGTACCAAAGAAGCAGGCGAACAACGACAGCGTGCCGCTGTCGGCGGAGCCCGTGGAGGGAAGGGAGCTGACCGAGGAGAACGCCGAGCAGTCGCTACTGGACCGGACACACGCCGGGCTCCCAGGTCCGCGCGGACTGCTGGGCGTGCGAGAAGCGGCACAACGCGACAAGAAGATGCGGTTCAACAATCTGCTGAACCATGTCACGCCCGAACTGCTGGTGGCGAGTTTCTTCGACCTGAAGAAGCAAGCCGCGCCCGGCGTCGATGGCCTGACATGGGCTCAATACGCCACCGATTTCGAAACGCGGATCGACGATCCGCACAGTCGAATCCATCGGGGAGCCTATCGAGCCAGGCCGTCCAAGCGAACTTGGATTCCCAAGCTCGACGGCAAGCCGCGGCCCCTCGGGATCGCGGCGCTGGAGGACAAGATCGTCCAGCAAGCCGTACGGACGATCCTGGAGTGCATCTACGAAGAGGACTTTCTGGGTTTCAGTTACGGCTTTCGTCCTGGACGAAGCTGTCACCGAGCCTTGGACGCGCTCTACGTGGGCATCAAGAAGCGGAAAGTGAACTGGATTTTGGATGCGGACATCCGCGGCTTCTTCGACAACATCGACCACGCATGGTTGATGAAGTTCCTGGAGCATCGGATCGCCGACCGACGACTGCTTCGGCTGCTGAAGAAATGGCTTCGAGCCGGAGTGTCGGAAGATGGCGAATGGTCCCCGAGCACCGTGGGAACACCTCAAGGAGCGGTGATTTCGCCGCTCTATTCGAACGTGTTCTTGCACTATGTTCTGGACCTGTGGCTGGTGGCGTGGCGGAAACGCCATGCCGTGGGCGAGGTCATCATCGTGCGCTATGCGGACGATTTCGTAGTCGGATTCCGCGAGGAGTCCGACGCGCGACGCTGCCTGGCGGCGCTCCGGGAACGCTTCACCAAATTCGGTTTGGAACCGCACCCGGAGAAGACGCGGCTGATCGAGTTCGGACGCTATGCGGCCGAACGACGATCGAAGCGTGGCGATGGCCCACCGGAGACATTCGACTTCCTGGGCTTCACCCACATCAGTGGCGTGACCCGGAAGGGCGAATTCACCATTCGCCGCATCTCATCGGCCAAGAAGTTTCGTGGCAAACTGCGCGAACTGAAAGAAGCGCTGCGCGGGAAAATGCACATGGACTTGGCGCAAGTCGGGCCATGGCTATCGAGCGTTTACCGGGGATGGCTCAATTACCATGCGATTCCCGGCAACTCGGTGCGATTGCAACAATTCCGCACGGCGCTTCCAGAAACTCTGGCTCCGCATGCTGCGGCGACGCAGCCAACGCGGACGCCGGATGACCTGGCGGAAGTTCTCGCAGCTTTGCAAACGATGGCTTCCCACCCCGAAAATCCTGCATCCTTATCCCGAAGTGCGGTTTGGTCGTTTGTATCCAAGGTAGGAGCCGTATGCGGTAGTTCCGCACGTACGGATCTGTGCGGGGGGTGGCCCGAAAGGGCCATCCCTACCGCGATAATCATTGATTTTGCTGGCGGTTGTTGGTAGGCTGGCGGCCATGCCACAACCACCACGAGCCGACGAAGCTGGCGGCGTCTACCATGCCCTGAATCGAGCGACTTCCCGGGCCAAGATATTCCGCAACGACGCGCATTACGAAGCCTTCGAGCACGTGCTCGGTGCGTAACTGTTAAGCATTTCCTCTTTCCCGAAATTGGGTTTTCGGTCACATTGATTGGATCATGGATGATCGAGATCGACGGATCGCCGAGTTGGAAGCGGAAATCGCCCGGTTGCAGGCGGAGAATATCACGCTGCGCAAGCGAGTCGAGCAGCTCGAGCAGCAGTTGCAAAAGTTTCTTCAGCGGCGCAAGAAAACCCGCTCGGCCAGCGATGCGCGGCGTGGCGAACAGGGTCGCCGCCGCAAGCAGTTTCGCAAACATCCGGGCAGCTTTCGTCCAGAGCCGCCGCCGGGCACGGTATTCATCGAACACGACGTGCATCCGCGAGAGTGTCCGCACTGTGGGGGCCGCGATCTGACCGCCACCGGCGAGTTTGAAGAGCATGAGATGGCGGAGATTCCAGAGCCCAAGCTCGAATGGTCATCGCAATCGGGCCGTGCTCGAGCGAGCGTTGGGCACATCGTTCGCGGGCACGCTGGTCAGCGATTTTTATGCGGTCTACAACGGGCTCGACTGCCGCAAACAGCGCTGCTTGGTCCATTTGCTTCGCGAGTTGCACAAGCTGCGCGAGACGTTGCCGGCGGCGAGCGTGCGGGCCTTCATCCAGCCGTTGATCACGCTGTTTCAAGACGCGATCCGGTTGGGCCACGAGCGCAAGTCGCTCGGCAAAAAAGCTTTCAACGCGGCCCGACACGAGATTCAAAACCGTTTCGACACGTTGATGCTCGAGACGCGCGTGCGGCATCGCGAATGTTTGCGAATCTGGCGCCGGCTGTTCAAGCACTCGGACGAATTGTTCACCTTCCTCGACGATGCGAATGTTCCGGCCGACAACAACGGAACCGAACGCGACATCCGAAGCCTGGCGGCGGCGAGGAATGATGGCGGCACGCATCGGACCGAATGGAGCGCGGCGGCGTTCGCCCGAATCAAGAGCGTGATCGCGACCGGCGCGAAAAACGGTTTGAGCTTCGCAAGGTATGGAATCGAAGTCGTGCGCCTAAATTGCAAGGCAAGACCCTGCCGCTGCCGATCACCAATAGCAGTTAAACCATCCGCCACGCGACCCATCCCCGGAAACCCCTCGCCCGCGATCCCCGCCAATATCGCCACCGCCCCCCCGCGCCCAGGCCACGCCACGGCTTAACAGTTACCACCGCGCAAGGTTGCGAAGATTGCGCCGAATCTCCCGCAAACGCCGCATCCGCTTGGCCCTGGGCCAAGGACAGCCCACGATCGGCTTGGGCCGACCCAGACGCACGCGGTGTCGCTTGAGCAGCCGACAGATCGTCGTCACGCTGACCACGATGCCCGTGCGCTGACCACCACACGCGCGAGCAATTCTTGCGTCCAGGTGGTCCGCAAGTGACCATAATCACGTGGGGACGTGGCGACGGCGACCAGCAATTCTCATTCGTACGACTCGTCGATCTTGCCCTGGCCGTTGTCCTCGCGTGCATCCGCCATGCCAGCAGGTCCTTGCTCGACGAACCGCTGAGCCACGCGGTAAACTTGCGACCCGGAACACAAGCCGCCCGAGGCGAGTTGGGTCGGCGTTTTGCCTTGAATCAAACCAACAATCACCTTGCAACGGCATCGCAGCACTGCCGAAGGCGCGTGCCTGCTGTGCATCCGCATGATCCGCCGCTCCCGTTTCGAAAGCGCTTGCCAACCCCGTACGACCCGCTGCTGAATACTCATGAGGAACTCCTTGTGCCCGAGTGCTTGGAACACTACGTAAGTGCTCGGAGTTCTTCTTTTTACTTTCCTCCCATATGCGCAAGCCTATTTAGCCGGAGAGTGCGGCGCAGAGCGCGGGTTCGATAGCCGCGAGCTTTTCGTGAAAATGGGGCCCAAGCGGCGAGCGGCCGCGGCCGGTGTCGAAGCCGCGCAAACGCACGCCTTCGCGAAAACCTTCCGGAAACTCGCCCACGCCGATCATCGCGTCGAAAAGCGGCAGCATCCGTCGCTGGAGCGCCATGGCCTCGGTCCACTTGCCGGCTTCGCAGAGATCGAAAATTCCGCGAGTCAGTTCCGGCGCCACGCCCGCCGTGGCGAGGGTCGCTCCGTTGCAGCCGGCCAGAAGCATCGGCGTGAGCGAGGCGTCCCAGCCGGTGAGAAACACGAAGTCGGGCCGCCGGGGCCGCACTGCGGCGATCATGCGCATCATGTGCGGCAGATCGCCCGACGAGTCCTTGATCGCCACCACGCGCGGGCATTCCTCACTCAGCCGGAGCACGGTGTCGACATCGATCGGCGAGGCGAACATCGGGATATTGTAGAGCGTGACATCGATCGGCGAATGATCGGCGATTTCCTTGTAATAGGCAAACACGCTCTCGGGCCCGTGCTTGTAGTAAAAAGGGGCCACGATCGCCACGGCGCGCGCCGAGCTTGTGGTAACATTCGCAGGCCCTGAGCGTTTCGCGGACATTGGCTTCGGCGGCGCCGGCCAGAATCGGAACTCGGCCCTGGGCCTCGTCGACGATGATTTCGATCACGCGGCGTCGCTCTTCGGGCGTGAACTTGGTGAATTCGCCGGTCGATCCGTTGGGGTACAGGCCCTGGGCGCCGTGGTCGATGAGCCAGCTTACATAACGTCGCAGTTCGGCTTCGTGGATGTCGCCACGGGCGTCGAGCGGCACGATATTGGGAGTGAAAACGCCTCGGAGTGGCGATTGGCTCGGCATGCGGGTTCCTTTGATTTCGTGGCTTGGCAGCTTCGAGAGCGGCGATTATCGTGGGCTGGCGATTGGTTATGAATCGGACGAAGTTCTTGGGCGCCGGTCGGTTCATCAGATCGGGTGCGTTGCGTTGGGCGTTCGTCTCGGATCGGCGCCGATGGGCGAAGTTCTTTTCTATTATCCAAGCGGCGGTCACGCTCTTATGAACGACAATCAAAACGCCCCGGCGACCAATCCCCCGCGCGTCGATACGCCCTGGGCGATGTTTTTTGGCTCGCTAACTCCGCTCGTCGTGACTCGCTTCGCTTTCATCGTGGCGGGGCTTGTGGCGATTCGGCAGATGCCCACGCTGCCCAACAGCCAACTCACTCCTTATCCCTGGATCAACATTTGGAACCATTGGGACTCTGGATGGTATTTGAATATCGCGGGCCAGGGTTATCAATACACGCCCGGCGAAGAATGCAACGTCGCCTTCTTTCCGCTGTATCCTTATCTGATGCGCTGGATCGGCCAATGTTTCGGCGGAGGCGATTGGGCGATGGCCCTGGGAGGCGTGATCGTGTCCAACATCTCGCTGGTGGTGGCCGCGATGGGGCTTTGGGCACTGGCGCGGCTGGACCTGGCCAAAGAGGGGGCCGATCGCGCCTTGTGGTATCTCATGGTCTTTCCGACCACGCTCTTCCTTTCGGCCGTGTATAGCATGTCGATCACGCTGGCGATTATCGTGGTGTTGTATTACTTTGCTCGCCGCGGAATGTGGGCAATTGCGGGATTGGTCGCCGCGTTGAACGGCTTGGCCCGGCCCGATGGGTTCGTGCTCGCGATTGGACTGGCGGCCGAGTATCTCGAGCAGCGCCAATGGCGCCTGGGCGAGGTGCGTTGGAATGTGCTATGGCTCGCGCTTACCCCGCTGGCGACGGCCGCATGGCTGGCGGTGCAATGGGTCTGGTTTGGCACGCCGCTGGCTTTTGTTCACGCGCAATATGGTTGGCCGATCGCGAGCATCTTCAACAGCTTCGGCGGCATCGGCTCGTTTCAGCGGTTGTGTTATCTGATTCCGGTGACCGGGCTGGTCGTTTTCGCGGGCCTGCGGCTGCGCAAGGGCTACGCAATCTACGGACTCGCGCAGCTTGCGATTTGGGTCGTCTCGGCTCGCATGGACGCCGTGCCGCGATTTGCGCTGGTGCTGTTTCCCGTGTTCTTGGCGATGGCCCTTGTCACCGAGCGGCGGGCGTGGCTGCACAACACCATCATGGTTGGCGCGATGAGCTTGGCGATGTTCAACATGGTGCGGTTCGCGCTCGGCTACATGGTGCGATAGCGACCCCGGCCGGCCAGGAACGCCAAAAACACGGTGGCGCTTGCGTGGCGAAGATCGTCGTGCGATATTTCGGACGCGAACGTCCGCGAGCCGTTTACAGGTAGTCACTTCGCGCGAGATCGCGATTCCCGCCGAACCCATTCCTTTTTTCCCGCGAGCGATTTTCATGCAAATTTGGCCGGCGATCGACCTCCGGGGCGGCAAATGCGTGCGGCTGCGCCAAGGGGACTACGGCCGTGAAACGGTGTTCGACGATGACCCGGCCGCCGTGGCGCGGCGGTTTCATGGCGAGGGCGGCTCGCTTTCTGCATATTGTCGATCTCGACGGTGCGCGGGCCGGCGCGGTGACCAATTGGCAGGCGATTGAACAGATCGTCGCCGCGGCGCCCTTGGCGTGCGAACTGGGCGGCGGCATTCGCGACCAAGCCACGATCGAGCGTTTGCTCGGCCTGGGGCTCGAGCGCCTGGTTATCGGCACGCTGGCGATTCGAGAGCAAGCTTGGTTTCGCGATATGTGCCGCCGGTTTCCCGGCCGCATGGCGCTCGGCATCGATGCTCGCGATGGGCGGGTCGCCACCCACGGCTGGCTCGAGACCAGCGGCGCCGACGCGGTGGAACTGGCCCAAGCCTTTGCCGAGGAGCCGCTGGCATCGATCATTTACACCGATATCGCCAAGGACGGCATGATGGCCGGCCCGAATCTCGACGCGCTCGCCGCCATGCGCCGCGCGGTGGCCACGCCCGTGATCGCCTCGGGCGGCGTGACCACGACCGACGACGTGGCCCGCGTGGCCGAACTTGGGGTCGATGGCGCGATTATCGGCCGCGCGCTCTACGAAGGTTCGCTCTCGCTGGGCGAAGCACTGGCGAGAGCCGGTTCGGGCGCGGCATAATAACAGGCGCTTTTCGTATTCTCGGCGCCCGGGCGCGTTCGCGCCTTCCCATTCCAAACATAAGGAGATCGAGGCATGTCGCATCCGGCGATCGGCGATATTCGCAATCTCGTGTTTTGTGGCAATGGTTCGGCGGGCAAGACGATGCTGGTCGACCGGATTCTTACCGCGACCGGCGCCGTGAAGCGCCCGGCCAGCGTCGACGATGGCACGAGCGTCGCGGATTTCGACGAGGAAGAGAAGCGACACAAGCATTCGATCGAAGCGAGCCTCGTGCATTTTCGCCATGAGGGGAAGCTCTTCACCGTGGTCGACACGCCGGGCTATCCCGATTTTCTCGGTCAAGCGATCGGCCCCTTGCATGTGGTGGAAACCGCGGTGATCGTGATCGACGCCCACGCCGGGCCCGGAGTCAATACCCGGCGCATGTTTCAAGAGGCCGGCAAGCTCGGCTTGGGCCGGGTGATCGTCATCTCGAAGCTCGATAGCGACAACATCGACTTCGCGAAACTCCTGGACACGATCCACGAAATGTTCGGCAAGATGTGCATTCCCATGAATGTGCCGATCGGGCTGGGCCCGAAATTTTCCGGAGTGTGCAGCACGCTCAAGGTGCCGGCGAAGCACGAGGGCGCCCTGCTCGATCCGGTGGCGCTCGGCATGACACTGGTCGACACGATCATCGAATTGGACGAAGAAGTCACGGCCCGATATTTCGAGGGCATGCCGCCCACGAGTGAGGAGCTCGCGCGGCTCACGGTCGAGGCCGTGGCCACGGGCGCCTTGATTCCGGTGCTATGTGTCTCGGGGAAAACCGGCGCCGGGGTCGAAGAACTGCTCGACGCGCTCGTGCTCGCGGCGCTGCCGCCCGACCGTGTCGCGCGGCGCGGGCTCACCGAGGCGGGCGAGTTGGAACTCGCGCCGCAATCGGCCGATGGCCCGCTCGTGGCCCAGGTATTCAAGACGCGCATCGATCCGTTTGTCCATAAGTTGAGCTTTCTGCGAATTTTTTCGGGCGCCATCAAAAAAGACGACACCGTGCATCTCTCCGGCCAGCGGAAACCGGTGAAATTGCATCAACTGTTCGAGATTCAAGGTTCCGAAACGCAATCGATCGACGCCGCCGCCGCCGGCCAGATGATCGCCGTGGCCAAGGTCGAGGAATTGCACACCGGCCTATCGCTCGGCGAGTTGACCTTGCCGGCATTCAAGTATCCCTCGCCGATGGTGGGCCTGGCGGCGATTCCCAAGAGTCGCGGCGATGAAGGGCGGCTCTCGACCGCGCTGCACAAGATTCTCGAAGAAGACAACACAATCGCCCTCAACCGCGATCCGCGGACCAAGGAGCTCGTGATCAACGGCATGAGCGAACTGCATTTGCAGATCACGCGTGAAAAGCTCAAGCGGCGCGACAAGGTCGAGATCGACGTGCACGAGCCCAAGATTCCCTACCTCGAGACGATTCAAACGCCGGCCGAGGGCAGCTACCGACATAAAAAGCAGTCGGGCGGCCGCGGGCAGTTCGGCGAGGTGCATATTCGCATGTTTCCGCTACCCGATGGCATGAACCCAGAGACTTTTTGCACCAAGGAGCGCTTTCCCCATCTGAGAAGTTTTCATCACGATCCTCAGGACAATTTCCTTTGGGTCGATTCGATCGTCGGCGGCACGATTCCCAACAACTTCTTGCCGGCGATCGAAAAGGGATTCAAGGAACGCGTCGAACGCGGCGTGATCGCGGGCTATCGGGTGCGGAATGTGGGCGTGGAAGTTTATTTCGGCAAGCATCACCCGGTCGACAGTTCCGAAGCCGCGTTCAAGACCGCCGGCTCGATGGCTTTCCGCAACGTGTTTCAGTTGGCAAAGCCGGGGCTGCTCGAACCGATCGTCACTCTGGAAGTGACCGCGCCCAACAGCAAGCTCGGCGATATCAACAGCGACATGTCGGGCCGCCGCGGTCGCGTGCTGGGCATGAACGCGGCGGGCGGAGACATGCAAACCGTGGTGGCCGAGGCGCCGCTATCGGAAGTGGCCAACTATGCGCGGAGTTTGTCGAGTCTAACGGCTGGGCAGGGAAGCTTCACGATGGAGTTCAGCCGCTACGAACTCGCGCCGGGTCATGTGCAGAAGGAAGTGGTCGACAAGACGTCGCTCAAGGAAGAAGAAGACGAATGACCTGGGCAGGGCGCCGCTGCCCTGTTCTCGGCCATCGGTTGCCACGAACTTGGGCGAAGGGGCTTGGCGGCCGGGCGTTCGTCGCTTCGCGCCTCGCCGCCCTGGTGTCTTTTTTTTGCCTTTATTAGATGATGGCAATTCTCGGGCGCATGCGAGCCGGCGCGAGCTGGAAGACGCGGGGGGAAATCACGAAACACTCGGGTTTTCCTGGGAGTTTTGCGATCGAGCGGCCCTCGCTGCCACGTTGACTCGCGGGTGGTCCGCCCTCGTGTTTCTCATGCTTTCGGCCCGCGCCAGAGGGGCGGACATGCGCTGTCCCCCAAGCCGAATCTCTTTTCGGCACGCCACTTGCTAGCTGGCCGGCCCATCGTGCTGCTGGCGCCCTCATTGCGCGATTACGATGCGAGGCGAGTCCCTTAGTGTCTTCGTGTTCGCGCTCGAGATGTCCCAAAGGCGGTGCTTCCAGTTTCCTTACTGCAAAGCGGAGTCATCTGATGAGAGTGATGCTGTGGAAGTGTGGGTGGATTGTGTCGCTGTTATTCGCGGGCGCTATAAGTCAGGCAACCCTGGCGCTGGCCCAAGAAACCCCGGCCGCCGAGGCGCCGGCCGCCGCGGATAAACCGGCGGAAGCCGCGGCCCCGGCCGATGCGCCGGCCGAGGATAAGCCGCCGCTCTGGGTCACGGGCATGGACAAGGAAAAAGACGGCACGGCGTTGCCCGATCCGACCGGCGCCAAGATCGGTGTCGGCATCGCGCCGGCGAACGATGGCAAGGGCGATATTCCCTCGAAAATGACGATTCCCGATATTTGGGATCGCGTGGCGCACAACTGGTTTTCGATCAATTTCGTGTGGACGCTGATCACCGGCTTTTTGGTGATGTTCATGCAGGCGGGCTTTGCCTGCGTGGAAACCGGCCTCTGCCGCGCGAAGAACTCGTCGCACACAATTGCGATGAATATGATGATCTATCCGCTTGGCTGCTTGGGCTTCTGGATGTACGGCTTCGCGGTTGGCTGGGGCAATTGGTTTGCCGGCCCGGTGCCGCCCGGCTTCACCGCCGCTCTGGGCCCCGGTTTGGCGTGTCTCAACGAAGGCATCACATTCGGCGGCGACCCGGCGAACAATGTCGCTGCTTGGGGCCTCATGGGAACGAAAGGCTTCTTCTTGCACGGCGTGCAAGACGTGAGCTGCATGACGCTGTTTTTCTTCATGATGGTGTTCATGGACACCACGGCCACGATCCCCACCGGCACCATGGCCGAACGCTGGGCCTGGAAGAACTTCTGTCTGTATGGTCTCTGGATCGCGTTTCCCTATTGCCTCTATGCGAACTGGCTCTGGGGTGGCGGCTGGCTCGCTCAACTCGGAACGCTCAAAAACCTGGGCCACGGCGCGGTCGACTTCGCCGGCTCGGGCGTCGTGCATTGCATGGGTGGCGTCATCGCGCTCGTTGGTGGCCTGATGATCGGGCCCCGCATCGGCAAATACGTCAATGGCAAGGCCCGCGCGATTCCGGGGCACAATGTGCCGATGGTTTGCGTCGGCACCTTTATCCTCGCGTTCGGCTGGTTTGGGTTTAATCCGGGTTCGAGCCTCGCCGGCACCGACTTGCGAATCTCGTTTATCGTGGTCAACACGATGCTCGCCGGCACCACCGCCACGCTGGCCTGCATGTTCTACATGATGTTGGCTCGCCGGATGAAGCCGGACCCGACCATGATGTGCAACGGCATGCTGGCCGGCTTGGTGGCGATCACGGCGCCTTGTGCGTTTGTCGACACGAACGGAGCCGCCATCATCGGCGCGATCGCCGGAGTGCTCGTCGTGGAGTCGGTGTTCTTCTTCGACAAGATGGGCGTCGACGATGTGGTGGGCGCGGTTTCGGTCCACGGCGTCAACGGTTTGTGGGGAGTGATCTCCCTCGGCCTGTTCGCCACCGGCGAATATGGCGCCGGCTGGAATGGCGTCGATCGGTTCGCCTCGCTCTCCGACGCGGAAAAAGAGCAATGGACCAAGACGGTCGGTTATGCCTATGACGGCGTTCGCGGAGCCTTCTATGGCGATATGTCGCAGCTCTGGGCCCAGCTCATTAGCGGCGTGACGGTGATCGTCACGGGCGTCGTGATCTCGGGGGTGTTGTTCAAACTCAGCAGTTTCATCACGCCGCTGCGCGTCAGCCGCGAGGTCGAATTGGAAGGACTCGATGGCCCCGAAATGGGCGCCCTCGGCTATCCGGATTTCGAGCTCAAGGGCACGGCGCTCGACGCGTGAGATTAAACGTATGGGGTGGCCCTCCATCCTCGGCGCCAGGAAGGCTGCCGGGGATGGGGGGCTTCTTGAATTCGCCTTCGCGCTCCGTGTTCATCCGATCGCGAAGTCGTCCAAGCCCGTGACTGCTTGGTTTTCTCGGAACGACACACCAACGCAAACCTTACGTACTCTGGCTTCCGCCTAGCCAGTGGTGCGCCCTACGGCTTGGGCGGGTCACTCGCCTGGCCCGCCCAAGTCGGGGTGTTTTCATCCATCGCCTTCTGGGCTATGTTGATCGACGGGAGCCCAAGGCGTGAAAGCGGGTCGTCCTGGCCGCGAACTCGCGCCGGCGACGATTGTTCAATACTGCCCATCGAATTACGGCCGCATCGTGAATTTCGAATTTAACGGGTGAAGCGGCCAGCGGAAGGTTTTGTTCGCGGTGACAATGCTTGGTGACAATGCTTGGTGACAATGCTTGGTGACAATGCTTGGTGACAATGCTTGGTGACAATGCCCGAAAATGAATCGCCGCCGCTCAATAAACACCGCCCGGTCGTGGTGGGAATCGGCGTCCTAGCGCTCGCGTATTTCGCGGCGGTCGGCGTCGGCGGCGTCGGGCATTTGCCGCATCCGCCCCGCGCCGACGTAGCGCCGCATTTCTGGTCGGTGCTGCCGTTCGCCATGCTCTTGGGGGCGATCGCGGTGTTGCCGCTTCTCGCGCAGGCTGCCCATTGGTGGGAGCGCAATCTGAACAAATTGCTGGTGGCGATGACCCTGGCCCTGGTGACGCTCGCCTATCTGGCGTTCCTTCAGCCCGAGGCGAGCATTGGCCGCGCGGCGCACACTTTGGCCCATGTCGTGCTCGAAGACTATATCCCGTTCATGGTGCTCTTGTTCAGCCTGTACACCATTAGCGGCGGTATTCGAATTGCCGGCGATCTGCCGGCTCATCCGCTGGTCAACATGACGTTTCTCGCGCTGGGCGCGCTCTTGGCCAGTCTGATCGGCACCACCGGGGCCGCGATGTTGCTGGTGCGGCCGCTCTTGGAAACGAATCGCGAGCGGAAACATGTCGCTCATACGGCCGTGTTCTTTATCTTCGTGGTTTGCAATTGCGGCGGTTTGTTGCTGCCGCTCGGCGATCCGCCGCTGTTTTTGGGCTATCTCGCCGGCGTGCCGTTTTTGTGGACCCTTTCGCTCTGGAAAAGCTGGCTATTTATCAATGGCCTGCTGCTGGCGGTCTATTTTCTTTGGGACCGCCTGTATGCCTATCCGCGCGAAGCCCAGGCCGATCGGCTTCGCGACGATACGCGGCGCCATGCGATTCGGATCGGCGGTCTCTGGCCCAACGTGATCTTGCTGCTCGGTGTGATTCTGTCGGTGGCCCTGCTCGACTCGAGCCAACCGTTGCCGGGCTCCGGCTGGCATCCGTGGCCGTATTTGCGGGAGGTGACGCAGCTTGTCTTCGTGGCGCTCTCGCTTTCGCTCGGCTCGCACAGGGTGCGCGACGCCAACAGCTTCGATTACCTCGCGATCGTCGAAGTGGGAGCGCTCTTCATCGGAATTTTTATTTGCATGCAGCCAGCCCTCCATATTCTGGGGCTCGAAGGTGCGAATCTCGGCATCGACACACCGCAAAAATTCTTTTGGGCCACCGGCTCGCTCTCGAGCGTGCTCGACAATGCGCCGACGTATCTGGTCTTCTTCGAAGCCGCCAAGGAACTGCCCAACGACCGCGCCGGCGCCCTGCCCGTGGCGGCGCGGCTGCTCACCGGCATTAGCCTCGGAGCCGTGTGCATGGGCGCCATGACCTATATCGGCAATGGGCCGAATTTCATGGTCAAGAGCATCGCCGAGAAAGCCGGAGTGCGGATGCCGAGCTTCTTTGGCTACTGTGTGTACAGCTTCGCCGTGCTCGCGCCGATCCTCGCGTTGCACAATTGGCTGTTTCTCTGACGACGCTCCCCGCCGAATCGCAAATGCCTCATTCGCCGTCGCTTGACGAACGGTTCGTCCGCTGGTGAACATCGGCGCTTGCCGCGGGTCGAGCGGTTTCGCGCGGTTGCGCATGGAGCCAATGGCGGCCGGTCGCCTCGCGAATCGCATCGCGACCAATAAGCTCCGGCAGCCGCTCGCGGGCGCCGGTCCAGCGATCGGCCGGCCCCCAGCGCTCGACTTTCACATTCCCGTTCGTTGACAACGGCTCAGCCTTGCTCGCGGTGGCCATTTCATCGGCCAGCCACGACGCCACCGCTAGTTGAAAGCGGCTTTGCGGCGCGATCGGCGAATGCGTCGCGCTGAGCGACCAAAGATCGGCCCGCAGAAGTCGCCAGCCCTGTCGCGAATGGTTCGTCAAAAACGGCCGCGCGACCTCCGGCGGGGCGAACCCGACAAAAGCATCTCGGCTCTCGCTTTCGCCCGTGGCGGCGTCTTCGTCGGCCCGTGGGGCGTAGTCGTCGTGGAGATAGATTTCCGTCTTGGCCACGCGCGGAGCATAAAGACTCCACGCCATCCACGGATCGCAAAACCCCCACGATTCGCCAAGCGGAAGAACCATCGCCGCGACTAAAGTCGCTCGGGCCGCATCGGCGCACAGCGCGGGACGCGGCATTGTGGAAATGGGGGCGGCGGCTGGAAGCATGTCCGGCGTTTTCACGATCGGCGCTGGTTTCCCCGCGCTTCGGGGCCTGGGACCGGTCGCGGGAAGCATCACTAGCGGAGTTTGCACCATGAAATACATGTTCCAAACGAGCACTCCAAGGCGATGATCGAGCCCCCAGGGACCAAGAATCCCGAGCAGCAGACCATGGGAAAGAATCGCCAGCACGATGCCCGCTCGTCGGGTCGTGGGCCAAGCCAACAGGAGTGCGACGAGCATTTCACCCAGCGGGAACAGAAAGGCCAATGCCCGCGACGAACGCGAGAGCCAATCGGCGTCGGGCGAAAATCCGACCGCTTTCGCGAGCGCCGCGACGAACATCGGTCCCAGCGAGGTGAGGAAAGTGCAATCGCATTTCGACCACGCCGAATAGAGATAGATGCTGATCGTGAGCCAGCGAAGCCAGCGCAATGCCGAAGGCGCCGGCAAGACGCAAGCGCCATGAGCGACAACGTGATCTGATAGGCCCACGCCTGCGCCCGATGTTGATCGAAGCCCAAGGCCACCAGGGTGAACACAATCGCGGCGAGGGCGCTCGGCCAAGCCAGGCGCGTGGAATTCGCGGCGCCGAGCGCCGCCAGCCAAGCGGCCACCACCGCGGCCAGCGACAGCCACTGGACGCTATCGGGCAGTCGCCCCAGCCAGCGGGCGAAGGGAACTTGCGGAAAACCGTGCTCCGGCGTCCACAGGGGCCAGGTCGCCGCCATGAGGATCAAGAAAAACGCCGCCGCGAAACGCCGCAGAACCACGACGCGAGTTTCCAGCCCATCGGAATCCATCGCGGCTCAGATTCCCCGGCTACTTCACCGGCGTCGAAAGCGCGGCCGGCCGATCCGTTTGAACCGCCGCCTGTGGGCTATTTCCGGGCAAAACTCCAACCGCCGAGGGCTCCATGACCCCGAGACGCGCCGCCACGGCGCCGCCCGGCGCGACCGGATCGCCGGCCACATGGGGTCGATGATAGTCCTTATCGAGCAGATACGCGTACATGACGGCCATCGCGTCTTGATCCACGTCGGTCGTGTTGTTGTAGATCGTGAGCAGTTCGTATTCGTGGTTCTGGTAGACCGGAACGCCGGTGGGGCTCGACAGCGAGTCGACCTCGGAGAGTCCAATCGAGTCGTCGAGGTTCTTGGCGTGGCTCTCGAACACAACCTGCCCAGAGGTGAGGTCGGTGAGTGAAATGCTTTCGGCCCAAGGATGCAAATGCACGGCGATATGGTGAATCGTGGTGTCGGCCGTGAGATTGAGCGTCGACGTGGCCCGGGTGCGATATTCATGGCGGCCCGGCTTCACGATCCAGTGGTTGCTGAATCGGCGGGCGTAGCGATCGAGCCCTTCGGCCCATTCCACGGCTTTTTTGCCGGCGCGCAACACGAGGGACACTTCGGCCCGGCCGTGAGCTCATTGGCGTCGAACGCCACCTCATGCCCTTCGAGCGACACGAGACCCACGACGCCCGTTTCATAGAGCGGCCGCATGGGCGACGCCAGATCGCACTGCCGCGTGTACTCGACCGTCACATGATGCCGGACGCGGAATTTTTCGTCGGGCCAATTCAGATTCAGCGCTTGGGTGGAAATATCGATGGTCTCATCGGAAAAGATCGGCACTCCGAAGCCCGGCGGTAAATGGGTTTCCAGTTGCCCCTGCGAGAGCGTGAACAGACGCTCGTCGCGAAAGCTCTTCACGCCGAATCGCTCTTTGTGTTGCTCGATATCGAGATCGAGATTCACATGGCACATGAACCGCGGCGACATCGGCTCCTCGGCCTCGGCGTCGACCATCTCGACTCGGCAACCAGTGATCCAGAGCAATTCGGGCTGGGGAGTTTCGAGCAAACAGACCCGCGCTCGGCTCCAGGGGCCGGTCATCGATGGGTAGAGCTTGTCGATCTCATAGACCGGGCTCAGCAGTTCGAGCTTGCCATGCGAACGGGAAATGATGGCCTCGGTTGCAATCGCCACCGCCTCGTCTTGCGACGCGGCGGCTTCGGCGACCGGTTCGCGCGGCGCATGCGTCGCGGCGCCGCAACCGGCGATCATCACCAGCGCGGCGCTCCAGGCCAACCATCGAAACCAACAAAGCATCGGAAAGCCCCATGAAAACGAACGAACGGAAGTCCGTCAGTTCTATTTTAGGCCGTAAATCGGGCCGTTCACAAGCCTACGACGCGATTTGGGCGCCGTCTTAAGCATTCGTGGTGGATGCATGACCTCGCAAGAGCCGATCCGACAACTCCCCCTCTCGCGATATTCGACGAACCTTGTTCAGCGCCCAGCGAGGTCGAAAAATACCACGAGGGCATATTTCAACAGACGGCGCTTTTCAACACCCTGTCAAGGAGCCGTGAGCTCATCGACCAGCTTCTGGGCGTCGTAGACTTTTCGCAGCGCTTCGAGAATCGCCGCGGAATGCACCGAGGTGGCGCGGGCTTGTTTGTCGGTGTACATGAAATCGAGCACCAGCGATTCGATATTGCCATCGAAAATAATGCCCACGAATTCATTCGCCCGATTTACCACCGGGCTGCCGCTATTGCCGCCGATAATGTCGGCGGTCGACACAAAATTGAGCGGCGTGGCCATATCAAGCTGATCGCGGCGCTCGAGCCAACGCGCGGGCAACTGAAAGGGCGGTTGATTGTCGTGCTCGGCCGCGTGTTCGAAGGCGCCGCCGATCGTCGTCCAGGCCGGAATCCGCCGGCCGCCTTGCTCGTAGCCGCGCACCGTGCCGAAAGCCAGTCGCAGGGTGAATGTGGCGTCGGGATATTCATTGCGCCCGCCGATCAGGAACTTGGCCCGCGCGATCTTGTTGTAGGCCTGGCGGAGCGGCTCGTCGACGCGTTGTTCATACTGCTTTCGCACTTGCCGGGCCGGGCCATCGACCAGTCGGGCGAGCTCGATCATCGCATCGCTTGAGCTCGCGATCGCCGTTTCACCGCCGGCGGCGAGTTGCTTGCGAACCGCCACATCGGCAAGCCGGGTGCCATGCACGAGCTCGGCGGCGCGCTCGCGAGGCGACTTGCCATCGAGCACTTTCACGACCAGCGGATGATTGGCGCCGAACCGCTCCATGAACATGGCGAGCGAATCGCCGAGCGTGAGAATTTCCAGGTCATCATAAATCGGGGCGGTCGAGAAGAGCGATTGCTCGAGCGATTCGCGATTCGACTCGCGAAATTCGCGGAGCCGCTCCGAATTGGGCTTGGGTGTCTCCTCGGCCATGCGCACCAGCGCGTGCGCGATCGCGTAGAGTTGGCTGCGAAACGCCGCGCCTTGCTCGAGATATACATTGTCGACATAGACCTCGCCCCAGGCGTGAATCGAGGTCGCCACATCGTCCCAGGCCCCCTTGGCGAACGCGAGCTTCGGATCCCGGGCCACCTGCTCGCGCAGTGTCCGTTCGGCGGCTCGCTTCGTGGCCATGAGCCGCGGATCTTGCAAACCATCGAGGCCGCCCAAACGCGCTTTGCGGCTGTTTTGCACGCCGAAAAGCTCGTCCTGCGCGCGGCGCGCGCATTCCTTGCTCCGGTCGGCGAATGTCTTGAGCAGCACTTCCTCGCGCCGCAGACGATTGAGCGTCGACGGAAACGCCGTGTCGCGCAAGAATTCCAAATGATCGACCGTGTTCAATCGATCGGTGTGGCCGGGATTTCCCGCCACGAACACCAGCTCGTCTTGCTTCGGCCCCTCGACGCTCCACTTCAAGAAATGCTTGATCTTGGCCGGCTCGCCATGTTCATAGACCCGAAAGAAACAGATATCCAGGTCGTAGCGAGGATACTCGAAGTTGTCGGGATCGCCGCCAAAAAACGCGATGCCGATCTCGGGAGCGAACACGAGTCGCACATCGGTGTATTTCTTGTAGCGATAGAGATGATATTCACCGCCATGGTAGAGCGTCACCACGTCGCTGCGCAGGCCGGTGGAGGAGAGCGACTCCTGTTCGATCGTGTTCATCACCGCCCGGCGGGCGAGCTGGGCCGCCGCGGCGTCGAGGCCGGGAGTGATCGCCGCTTCGACGCTGCGCGGTGACATCCTCGGTGCTTTCCAGCATATTGAGCTCGAGATCCACGCAGCGAACTTCATCTTCGCGCCGCGCGGCGTGAAAGCCTTGTTTCACATAGTCGTGCTTTTCGTCGGAAAGCTTTTGGAGCGCGTCGGCGCCGACATGGTGGTTCGTGATGACAAGCCCATCGGCCGAGACAAATGAACCGGAGCCGCCGCTGTTGAATCGCACGGCGGCGTGTTGCAAATGGTCGAGCCACTGGGCGGTCGGCTCGAAGCCGTAGCGCTCCTTGAGCTGCCGCGTGGGCGGCGCGCTAAACAGCCACATCCCTTCGTCGGCCTGTGCCCAAGCGGCCAGGGCCAGCGGAGCAAGCAGCGCCGCGACCACGGAACCCAACTGCCAACAAGCGGTCCACTGGCCGAAAAACCCCGGCGACACGAGCGGGCTTGGTTGCATGAACGTCACCTCATTCCTTTCGACGCGAGTCATCCTAAACGCGATGAAGCAATGCCGCGATTAAACACCACGAGCCCGCGAGGCCGCAAGGCGTCGTTCGGCCGGCCGGCGATCAAAACGTCTTAACAGCCTGTTGGATATTTCAACCGGCTATTAACGCTCGGAGGCATCTAGCGTGAGATTGTCGAGCCACACCGCCACCGGAGCGTTTGCCGGGCTCGAAAAGCCAAACCAGTCGAGCTCGCGCCAATCGGCCGATCCGACCGGCAAATCGGCAAATGTTCGCGGCGCCGCGCCGGGCTCGGTCACTTGCAATGTCCAGCGGCCTCGGGCCGCGTCGCCCAGCGGGCATTCGATCGCCACATGCAGCCATTTGCCGGGCGGCGCGGCCGCGAGCGGCTTGCCGGCCACGTGCAATTCGCCATCTTTGAACAGGATCGATGGCCCCACGCGGTAGGGGCTTTTCTGATCGCGCCATTCGTGGCTGAAGAAAGCGCCAGGCTCCAGGCGAATGTCGAATCCCGCCCGGGCGACGCCCCGTTTATAGGCCGGCGCGTAGTCCATGAACGGATAGAAAGCTTGCGGCGGGCCGGCGGCGTCGAGAATCTTTAGACACTGACTGCCGCTGGCCGCCTGTTCGTTGCTCACCACGATCGCGTCGCCTTTGCCGCTCACATGCACATGGGCAAACCGCGGAGCGCTGCCCGGAGCGGTTTTTTCGAAGCCATCGTCGAGCGCGAGCGGCGGAGTCGGTGGCGGCGGCGTGAATTCGGGAAATGTCATGTCGTTTGCCAAGCGGCGCCAAGCGTCGTCGCCCTCGACGCCGGCCCGCGACATATCAAACGGCTTAAAGCCGATCGACAGCGCCGGCGAATCAGGTCGCAAGTGAAAGTCGCCCGCCGCCGGGTCGACGAACTTTGGATCGGCGATGATCGAGCCCTGATCGCGCCCGCCGGCCTGCCACTCGGCAAAGCTCATGTGCTGGAATTCGATGGGGCGGCCGCTCGAGTCGAAATACAAATTGTCACGCAGCACGACGCCTTCGTCCTTCCAAGCGCCGGCCAGCAGCCAGCCGGCGTCGAAATAAACGATGTTGCGCTCGAAGGTAAACGAGCGATGCTTCTCGACGCGAGTGCGCTGCAATTGCGATTCGCGGCTATAGGCGAAGATATTGTTGCGAATAAGATTGTCGCGGCCGTAGTGCTGATGGTAGCCGCCGGTTTTCGTGCGATAGACGAGGTTGTTTTCCATCACGATGCCGGTCGACCCCTCGTCGTTGTAGAGGCCCCAGCCGCCATACGACCAGCTCGAAATATCATGGATCACATTGTTGCTCACCGTCGTGCCGGGTGACTTGCCGAGCGTGTACACTCCGCCCATGTCGCTCAAGAGGCCCCAGCCGAGGTGATGGATGTGATTGAAGTCGATCGTATTTCGCTGGGCGGGATTATCGGCGTAGCCCCAGGTCCAGCCGGCTGAAATTCCGGTGTAATACAGATCCGCGATTTCATTGTGCGTCACGCGATTATCGCTGCTCTGACCGATCCATACCCCCACCGCGCAAGGAAACACGCGGCCCGCCGAGCGAACGATGTTGTTCTCCACCGCATTGTGTCCGGTCTCGTCGGCCGGCTTCGCGGAATGGCGGTTTCGCCAATGCGCACTCCACCGGCGCCAAGGTCATGCAAGTAGCAATGCTCGACGGCGCACTCCTGGCAGCCGCGCCGCAGCCAGAGGCCATAGCCTCCCAAGTGCGCGATGCGGCAGTTTTCGAATCTCACCTGCCGGGCGCCATCGATCGTGATCAGTGCTTCGGCAAACGCGGCGGCTTGCACCGGGTCGAATCCGCCGGGCGGCGTCAGCAGTTGGCCATGTTCGAAGGTGAGATTCGCGACAGTGAGATGTTCGACTCGATGCCCAGCCGAGGCATCGCCCGCGATCACGAGCAATTTGTCCGCCACCGGCGCCACGGCGCGAGTCGTGGCTAGCGCTTCGCCAGGGCGGGGCTTATAGAGCAGTTTTCCATCGCGAGCCAAGAACCATTCGCCGGGCGAGTCGAGCGCGGCGCGATAATTTTCAAGGCGATAGCCGGTGTCGCGCCCGAGCGGGTTCCAGGGCTTGCTCTTGGCGCCGACGATGCGCAAGACGCCCGCGCTCGGGTCGGCGGCTTTGAGGAAGCGCCGCGTGTTGTCCCATTTGTGAAACGCCACGAGTTGCACATCGGCGAGTTCGGCGGGCGCAAGTCCGGCCAGCGAGGCGATATCGCCGGGCGCGACGGAAATCGTTTGTTCGAAGGCGCCCGGCGGCGCCGGCGGATCGGCCGGCCGCTCTTCGACATCGAGCATGTAGCTGAAAAACGCGTTCGGAGCGCATGCTCGCGTGGCCCGTCGGTCGCCGACCCAAAGCTGCTCGAAATACCATCGGCCGGCGGCAACTTCGGGCACATGGGTCATCCAGAGCCCATCGTCGGAAAGTTGAAATGGCGGCAGCTCGCGTCCGCCGCTGATGAGGGCCGAACCATCGGCGGGACCTTCGTATCGCAGCGGCGCCTCGGCCGTGCCGCCGTCGCGCGAGTCGAACACCACCGGCTCCGCGACGCGATAGGCGCCCGAGGCAAGATGCACGATGATCGGCCGCGGCGCTCCGGCGGCGCACGCGCGCGAATCGCGTCGCGCACGCCGGCCAGCGAGGCGAGCGGACCATCGTCGCCCGCGGTGTTTTTCGTCGAAAGCCGCCCGGAATGATAATCGTGGCCGTCGGGCGCAACATGGAGATGCACAACGCCCGCGCGATCGTCGGCCGCGGCGAGCGGCAGGCGCTCGATCGCGACAACGACGAGCATCGCCAGGGCCAGCGAAATTCGCATGAGCCGAATGTCAAGGCGAGTAGAATCCAAACCGACAATTCGCATGGCGCACGCTCGCGAGAAAAAAACGCAAGGAAGGCAATGACGGGCCGGAAGGCCGCCCCAACAAGTACCGGCATTGTACCCTCGCGCTACGCAAGTTTCCCGCATCGCGAGGTTCGTCGACTATCCGCGCGGTTCGACGATTCCGAGCCGTCGGGCTTGCGACGACACCATGCGGCACTGGGGATCGACCGCGCAGCTTGATGGCCAAGAACTCGCCGAGCCGCGGATACATCTCGCGAAACACGGGCCCGGTCATCAGCGCGTCCTTGGCCAGATAGAGCCGTCCGCCGTGTTTGAGCAGGATTGCGTCGAGCTCGGCCACCAGCGCCGGCATGTCGGGGCTCATGGCCAGATCGAGCGCGAGCGTGTGGCCGGGATACAAGTAGCTGAGCAGGCCGGGGCTCGCCGCGCCGCTGCTCTTGAGCACCGCCAGAAACGATGCCCGCCGGCTGGCCGCCACGCGCATGAGCAACTCGACCAAACCGCGGGCCGAGGTTTGCGGGGGAAACAGGGCCTGGTACTGCACAAACCCGCGGCGGCCATAGATTCGGTTCCAATGCCGCACGCGATCGAGCGGATAGAAGAACGTGTCGTAGTCGACCGTCGCCCGGCGATCGGAGTGCGCGGCGTAATAGACCGTGTTGAACATTCGCACGCCGAGACTGTTGAGCGCGAGCGAGGGGAAATAAAACGGAACCGTCTTGTCGCTCCGCGCGGGCACGCGCAGCGGATCGTCGGCCGCTCGGCCGCGGAGATCGCCCGCGCGGGCATGGTCGGCCAGCATAATCACGGAGCGTCCGAGCGACGCGCCGCCGGCCAAACAGTCGATCCAAGCGACCGAATAGCGAAACTCGCGATCGGTGTCGGCAAACGCGGCGAGCGTCTGGTCGAGATCGCGCGTGCGGCGGTAGGTTACGTTGTAATAAGCGGTCTCGACCGGAATCAGCCGCACGCGAGCACTGAGAATCACTCCGGTCAGCCCCATGCCGCCCACCGTGGCCCAAAACAATTCGCTCCGCCGCTGGGGCGAACAGTGCTCGATCGATCCATCGGCCAGCATCAGCTTGAGATCGAGCACATGCTGACCGAAAGAGCCATCGCGATGATGGTTCTTGCCATGCACATCGGCGGCAATCGCTCCGCCGAGCGTGACGAACTTGGTGCCGGGCGTGGTGGGCAGAAACCAGCCTCGCGGTTGCAGATGCTCGATCATGTCGGCCAGCGATACCCCGGCCTCGCATTCGAGCACGCCCTCGCGCGGGTCGAAGGCCATGAAGGCGTCGAGCCCGGTTTGCAGCACCACGCCGCCTTGGCTGTTGAGCGATGAATCGCCGTAGGCGCAGCCCCAAGCCGCGGGCAATCAGTTCGCTTCGACCGCGATCGGCCACGGCGGCGGCGAGTTGGCTTCGATCGACCGGCGCCGCCGTCTGGCAGCGCTCGACCGGATAGAGTCCCCAGCCGGCGAGAGTGCGCGGCGCGTAAAGCGAGCGTCCCGGCTTCGTTGAATCGCCGGCATCGGAGAGTCGCCGCGAACCGAGCATGTCCATGGGGTGTTTCGCGCTTTCACCAGCTCCAGGGAATCGTGGCCAAGACACTGACGATCGCCACGAGCACGCCCACGGAGAGACTGATCTTATCCGTCAGCGCGAACACGATCGGGTCATCTTCCAGCCGCCGCCGCATCGCCAGCAACCAGAGTCGCCCCACCCAATAGAGCAACAGCGGGCACACCAGCCACAGCACGCGCGGGTGATAGTAAAAGCGGCTCACCTCGGGGCTATGGATGTAAAGCGCCAAGACGAGCACCGCCATATAGCCGCTCGTGGGACCCATGATTTCAATAAATCGCAAATCCTCGAGCCGATAGCCCCGACCGCGGGGCCCTCCTTCCTCGGAGTCGGTAAGCGACACGAGCTCGGCATAGCGCTTGGCGAAGGCGAGCGAGGTGAACAAAAACAGGCTCAAGGCCATCAGCCACTCCGAGATCGGCGCCGCGGCGGCCTCGCCGCCGGCAATGATTCGCAAGGTATACAGACCGGCCAAAAGCAGCACGTCGATCAGGCTTTTGCGCTTCAGCCAAAACGAATAGAGCAGCGTGGCGACAAGATACACGGCGAGCAGCGCCGTGAATCGCCACGACAGCGTGGCCAAGGAAACGGCGAATCCCCCCAGCGCGAGCCCCGCCGTGAGCGGCGGTCCCCACGAGACCGGAAGCTGGCCGGCGGCAAACGGCCGCCGCTTTTTTCGCGCGTGGCGGCGGTCGTTTTCGATATCGAGCAAGTCGTTGAGCACATACACGCTCGACGCCACGGCCGAAAAAGCGACGATCGCCCAAAACACGCCCCGCCACGCCGCGAGATCGGTCAGCTTGTGCGCCAGCACCAGCGAAACCGCGAGCAGTATGTTCTTGACCCATTGATACGGTCGAATCACACGGAGCACCGCGCAGCCGCGAGGTCGGTTGGCCATGAACCCAAATAGGCCGCCCGAGCGCTTCGACCGACGCCATGAGCCGGCGATTCGGCGCCACGACATGGGCTTCGGCCGCTTGGCGCCAGATGGGTAAGTCGGCATGCGCGTCGCCCATGTAGGCGAACTTTTCGAATCCATGCTCCCGGCAATAGTTTTCGATCGCCACGAGCTTGTTGGCGCCCTTGAGATTCAGGCCGCCATCGGTGGCGATCACATCGTCAAAGGGCCCCAGCCGCTCGGCCGCTTGCCGGGCAAATCGTATATCGGTGGCCGAGGCAAGAATCACCGGCCGCCCAAGCCGCCGCTGCGATTCGACGAATTCGACCGCTTCGTTTTGCAATGGCAAGAGCGCGGCGGTCGGCCCCACGCGCTGGGCCACGGCTCGCTTGAGCGCCGGCCGGCCTTGCAGTAGCCAACCGGGCATTCGCGCCGCGTGGCGAATGTCTTTACACGCCAGGACCAGCGATTCGCTGAACATGTCGGTGGCGATCAAGGTGCCATCGAGATCGACAAACAGCGGCACGACACCGGCGCCCGGAGGCATCGCGGGTTCGGCGCTGGGCGACGATGCGTTGTTGAGAGCGGCGTCCAAAAAACGGATCCTCGGGGAGCATGCGTGGCCATCGGACGCCAGCAATCGCGCGAGGCGACCAGCGATCGCCCGCCGATCATTCAAGTGTAGTTGAAACCCCGCGACCCGAAAACTCGGCGCTCGACTTGACGCCGCGTTAAAGTGCCTTGGCCCCCGCGGCGCCCGGTTGCATAAGCCCTGGCTATTTGCGACATTGCCCGATCCGACCCCGGCAAGCGTCGCGACCCGGGCATCTGTCGCGATCGGCGCAAACGCGCCCACGCGACAGCCATGCCTTATTGTTAGAATTTCACGATCGGCGATCTTCGATGAATCCAACTTCAGGCGAGCATGCAAACAGCGAAGGCGAGGCTGGCGCCAAGTCGGCCGCCGAGTCTACCGGTCTGGCAAGCGAAAGCCCCGCCGAGCGGCTCACGGCCGCCGGCTTCGGACGCGCCTTGGCCAAACTGCGGCCGCGCAAGGCGAGGCCGTTTTATGGTCGGCATCCCTGGGTGCTCGATTCGGCGATCGCGGGGCTCGATGGCCCCGCCGCCGATGGCGATGTGGTGGACCTGGTGGCCGAGAACGGCAAGTTCGTCGCCCGCGGACTCTATAACAGCCGCAGCCGCATTCGAGTGCGATTGTATTCGTGGGACCCGCTCGCGCCGCTCGACAACATTTTTTTCGGCGCCAAGATCGACGCCGCGCTCGCCGCGCGCCGCGACCTGGGCTACGACAATCCCCGCGGCGCCTGTCGCCTGATCTTTAGCGAAGGCGATGGCCTGAGTGGTTTGGTCGTGGACCGCTATGCCGACTGGCTTTGCGTGCAGGTTACGGCGCTGGCAATCGGCGTTCGGCTGACCTCGATCGTCGAGCAGTTGGCCGCTCGCTGCCAGCCGCGGGGAATCATGCTGCGAACCGAAAAAGGCGTGTCCAAGGCCGAGGGGTTCGAACTGCGCGATGGCTGTGTGTGGGGCGAAACGCCCTCCGGGCCGATCTTGATCGAAGAAGGCGGCTTGCGCTATGGCGTCGATCTGGCCGAGGGGCAAAAGACCGGCTTCTATCTCGATCAACGCGACAACCGAGTGGCGGCGGCTCGCTATTTTCGCGATCGTAGAGTGCTCGACATGTTTTGCTATAGCGGCGGCTTCAGCCTCAACGCCGTGAAACATGGCCACGCCGCCGAAGTGATCGGGTTCGACTCGAGCGCCAAGGCGATCGCGCTCGCCCGAGCCAACGCGCGGACCAACGATGTGACGAGCGCGCGTTTCGAGATGTCCGACTGTTTCGACGCGTTGGATAAGTTGGTCGGCGATGGCGAGCGATTTGGCGCCGTGGTGCTCGACCCGCCCAAGTTTGCCCGGAGTCGCAAACAAGTCGACGACGCGCTCCGCGCCTACCACCGACTCAATCGGCTGGCGGTCGACGCGCTCGAGCCCGGCGGAATTCTGGTGACGTGCAGTTGCTCGGGCTCGGTGACGCGCGAGGACTTTTTGCTGATGCTCGTGGGCGTGGCCCAGCAATGCCGCCGGCCCTTTCAGATTCTCGAACTCGAGGAGCGTCGCCCGATCATCCGGTGAGCGCGTACCTGTCTCGAGGGCGAGTATCTGAAATGCTTTATTTGTCGCGTGGGCTGACAACCTGCTGAAGCCGTCCACGGAGGCGTCGCGTTGGCGGAAGCAATCGGGAGGACCACGATCTTCGGCCTATTCGCCACGATTCGCGGGGGAAGAATATCCGCTAAAACGGGCATGATACGGCACAATTGGCCCCTTTTCCCCCCACGGGCGGGCGACTTGGGGGAAAGAACGCGGCAGGCGATTGCGGGCTCCGCGATGTGAAGATAGCATAAGTGGGCAGCTTTCAATCGAAGGTTCCGTCTTGCCGAATGGCCTGCGGCGGCGAGCCGCTTTGAGAAGTCCTCTCCGATTCGCATTCTCGAAAAGCGCGATTTGCCACGAACGCGAAATTGTCAGCTAATCTTAGATAGAATTTTCGTTTTTGAATTTTCGCGTCGCGAGCTTCCCTTCGCGGCCCGATTCCGTTGAGCAAGCAGGTGGGAGGTCGATATGCGGCGTCAAGGTAAGGTGCTCGTGATTTGGGCCGTCGTGACGATGCTCGTGGTCGAGCCGGCGGCGGCATGTCGCATGGGGCTGTTCCGACGTTCGGCATGCCGCTGCTCTTGTGCCCCACGTGTCACCGCCTGCACGCCCTGTGAGCCCGTGGTGAATTGCGATACGGCGGTTCCGGGCGCGACCAATTCGGGTGAAGGCCCGCGGCCGACACCCGACGCCGGCATGGACGCATCGACCCCGGCGCCCGGAGCGAGCCATGAAATGGCGCCGACTCCAGCGCCAGCCGCGCCGCCGATAACTCCAGATCCGGCCGCGGCTCCGCCGACAGTTCCTCGTTCGGCTCCGCCGGCCCAGTTTCCTCCGCCGGCGAATGTGCAAGCCGCACCGCCGACGCCCGCCGTGATTCCAGCGCCGCCCGAGCCGGCGGCTCCGCCGATGCCGGCGCCCAAAACTCAGCCGGTCGCGAAGCCGGCCGAAGACGATCTGTTCAACGACTCGACCAAGCCGGCGCCCAAGGCCCCGACCAACCCGGCCGAAGACGATCTGTTCGACTCAGGCCCCGCCAAGCCGGCGATGCCCGCCAAACCGAGCGCTCCGACCGAAGACAATCTGTTCGACGCCGGCACGCCGACCGAGAAACCAGCCCCGGCCTCGTCGCCTCTTAAGAAGGACGACATCGACAGTCTGTTCGACGAAGACAATGGCGCCAAGCCGGCGCCGACGAAAGCGCCTGCGCCGAAGAAGCCGGCCGAAAGCGCCGACGATCTGTTTGGCCTGGGCCCCGAAGAACCGGCTTCGCCGAGCGTGGCCGCTGGGTCGCCGGAATCGCCTCGATCGCCGGCGATCGAAGCCGCTCCCCAGGTGGCCGAGAGCGACGCGAGCGGAATGCGCTGGTGGACCGACGACACCGGGCAATACCGAGTGTTCGCACGCATCGATGCGCTGCTCGATGGCAAGGTGCGGCTGCTCAAAGACACCGGCCGCTACACGACCGTGCCCTTCGAGCGGCTCAGCGGCCACGACGCCGACTTCGTGAATCAGTATGCTCGCGCGAAGTCGCACGAAGCGCCGAGCGATTCGCCGCTAGACGCGCCGGTTCCGCTCGACGCGCCCAAGGTGAGCAGCATACGAGCCGGCCTGCCGCCGAGCCGGCCCCAGTTCTAAGCAGCTCTTTGAAGTATCCAATAGACCGCCAGCAGCGAGTCCTCGCGTTTTTGAACGTGTTTCAAACGCCAAGAAGCGACCGCGCGAGCAAGTTCGCCGCTCACTTCGGCAAGTGCGGCGTCACAAGCTCGGTCCAGAGTTTGTAGCCCTCGGCGCTCGGATGCAGCCGATCGGCGATATACAATTCCGGCCGCGGCTGGCCATCGGCGCCGAGCATCGGATTGAAGATGTCGATGTAGTCCAGATTGCCCTGCGACTGGATATAGGCTTGGATCAACTCGTTGGCTCGGCGTTCCCTGTCGATATTCTTGATCCGCGAGGGACTGGGATTGATCGCCATGAACGCAATGCGCGTGTCGGGCAAAGCGGCCCGAACTTTGTCGACAAACGCCTTGAAATCGGCGGCCACTTGCTCGGGCGATTTGCCGGCGTGGATATCGTTGATTCCGGCCCGGAAAACGATGAGCCGCGGCCGATAGGGAATCACGATCCGATCGGCGTAGTGGAGGGAGTCGGAAATATGCGAGCCGCCGAAACCGCGGTTGATGACCTGATGGCGCGGGAAATCCGACGCGAGCGATTTCCAGAGTCGAATGCCCGAAGAGCCGATGAATAGAATCGCGTCCTTCGGCGGCGGGTTCGAGGCGTCGGCCTTCTCAAACGCGAGAATCTCGTTTTCGAAGCGATTCTGTTTCTCATCGGCCGCATGGAGGCCGTGGGCAACCAAGAGCGCGAGCCCGGCCGCCGCCAGACTCGCCAGTGCAACGCGTCGCCGCGGGAGGTTCACCATGGTGCTCGCCTTTCGTGGGTGAGGGGGATGGCTCGCGGGCTGCCCCTCGGCTCGCTGGGGTGCTCCGGCCACCGGCTAGTGTAGCCTGGGCGAAAGATCGGCATCCACGGCTCGCGCGTTTTTTCTCGCGCCGAGGATCCGCTATTTCATCCCCGGCCCCGGTTTCACGGCGTCGCGAATAAACACGCCGGGATGCCGCGCCGCCTTGTCGGTAATGACTTCGACATTCTGGAGAATCGGCCGCAATTCCTTGCGGACTTCGTTGGCAATGCATTCCACTTGTTTCGCCGCCGCATTGAGCCGCTGATAGAGCTCCGGATCGTTGACGATCCTCCCTAACGAGCCCTGGCGACTGTTGATTGCCTTGCTGAACTGCACGAACTGGGAGAGAAGTTGATTGAGCCGGTTGACGCTTTCGTCGACGCTTTGGGCAATCTCGGGTCCGCGCTCGCCGAGCGGTTTCGTGAGCCCTTGCAAGGCTTCGAGATTTTCGGACGCCAGGCCCGTGGCTTGGCGCACTGCGGCCACGGCGTCGCGTGTGTCATTGAGCAACTGCGGCAAGCCGGCGAGGCCCTTTCGCAGGTCTTCGCGCATTTGCGGATCGGAGATAAGCGAATCGATGTCGCTCGCGGCTTTCTGGAAGTTGTCGAGCGCGAGCTCGGTTTTGCCGACGATGCGGTTCAGTTGCTCGTCGTTGCGAATGAAGAAGTGGTTGACCGAATCGCTGAGCTCGGCCACATTGCGACCGGCCGCGGAGATCGAGCCGACCGCTTGGACGAAATCGCCCTGAATCGAATCGAGCATTTGGAGCGGGTTGGCGGCCATGACGCCTTCGATGTAATCGCCGTTTTGAATGAACTCATCGCCACGTCCGCCCGGGCCGCGCACGAATTGCAACACGGCGTCGCCCAGCAGAGTGCTGGTGAAGCGGCAGACTTCGCTTCGGCGGAGCTTGTATTTCCCGTCGATCGTGGTGGTCACGACCACGCCGGCGTCGATCAGTTTCACATTCGTCACCCGGCCGATCAGAATGCCATCCTTGCGCACCGGGGTGCCCGCGGCGGCGCCGGGGGTTTCCGGAAACCAAAGATAGACGGTATAGGCGCCGTTGAAAAACGCGGGGAGCGCTCCAAACAGGATCACCAGAATGCCGACGATCAGCATGGTGGAAAGCACCATGACGCCGACTCGAAATTTGATGATCCGCTCGTCCATGCGCCGCGCCTAGCTCCCGTGCTCTTAGACCGCTGCTTTCGGACCGTTTAGTTTTCGCATTTCCATCAGCCGCTCCCCGGCCTCGCCGCGCACGAACTGCGATACCCGCGGATCGCGACACTTCATCAATTCGCCATGCGTGCCATCGAAGATGATTTGCGATTCGTCGCCGTCGAGCCGGGCAACGGGAAAGAGCATCACCACTCGGTCGGCCACGCGCTCGACGGTGTGCATGTCATGGGTGACTACGATGCTTGTCACGCTCAGCCGCTCGCGAGTGCGGATCACGAGCTCGTTGATCACATCGCTCATGATCGGGTCGAGCCCGGTGGTCGGTTCATCGTAGAGCATCAATTCGGGGTCCATCGCCAAGGCTCGAGCCAAGCCCACGCGTTTGCGCATGCCGCCCGAGAGCGTGGCGGGCTTCTTCACGATCACGCTTTCCGGCAATCCCACCTCGGCCAATCGGGCCAGCACGATTTCGTCGATCTTGGCGGCCGGCGTCGTGGTGTTTTCTCGGAGTGGAAAGCCGACATTCTGGCCGACGGTCATGCTGTCGAAGAGCGCCGCGCTTTGAAACAAGAAACCCATCCGTTGTCGCTCGCGCATCAGATCGCGGTCGCTCAGTTCGGCGAGGTTCATCGCGTCGAAGAGCACCGTGCCTTCGGCGGGCCGCACCAAGCCGATCATGGTTTTGAGCAACACCGTCTTGCCGCAACCGCTTTCGCCAATAATCACGAGCGTCTGGCCCCGGGGCACTTCCAGATCGATCGAGCGCAGCACTGGCTGCGAGCCAAAGCCCACCGACACGCCGCGCAGCGACACCTGCGGGCCATGGGGAGCCGAAGATTGTTGTTCGCCGGACATGCTGAAATTTCACACAATGGATTGCGGACGGAACCGGATTCGACTCGCGCGGTTCAAAACAGGTTCACGGCCGTGGGCCAGAGCAGGTTGTAGAGATCGTTCAAGAAAATGCTCAGGATCAGATCGAGCATCAGAATCACGACGAACGAATGCACGAACGCGGCGGTCGCGGCGCGGCCCACGCCCTCGGCGCCCGGTTGACAGTGAAACCCGCGGTGGCAACTGATGATGGCGATCGCCGCGCCGAAGAACATGCTTTTGAAGATGCCGGTAAACAGATCGTAGTTGCCCACGAAGCGGCGCGAATTTTCCCAGTAGTGATGCGAGTCGATGCCCAGCACATAGATGCTGTAAAACGCCGCGCCCACGACGCCCATGAAGTCGGCCATGACCGTCAACGAGGGTATCAACACCAGACATGCCAGAAACCGGGGCACGACGAGATAATGAATCGGGTTGGCGCCCATGCTCGACAGGGCGTCGATTTGCTCGGTGACGCGCATCGTGCCCAGTTCCGCGGCCATCGAGCTGCCGACGCGTCCGGCGAGCATCGTGGCGGCGAGCACCGGGCCCAGCTCGCGCACCAGCGCGATATTGATCACCGCGCCGAGCCGGGTGTCGAGCTTGTAGACCTTGAATTGCGAATAACTCTGCACGGCAAGCACCATGCCGATGAAGGTGCCCGTGAGCGCCACCACCGGAAAACTCAATACGCCGATCTGATAGAAGTTCGGCAGCAAGGTCTCGCGGCGCGGAAGCCGGCCGAAAAGCCAGGAGAGCATGCTGAAGGTGAACTGACCGATATCGCCCAGGAGCACCAGCGCGTCGAACGCCACGCTGCCGGTGTCGACGATGATATCGCCGGCCGAGGCGCCCTGGGTATCGGAAGTCGAATTGTCGTTGGCGTCGGTTGCCATGACTTGCAGTGCTCGCATACAACGAATGACGGCGCAAACGATCCCGCGCCGTCGTCGGTCTATTCATTCGGTCGGGCGACGGGTAGGGATTAAAATAATTTTGCCGGTTGTGCAATCTGGGCAGCGCGAGTTATCTAGGCAGGAGGGTTCCTGTCGCCGCGGGGTTCCTGCGCAGCGCCCCCGGCGCGGAAAGCAAGCATCGAATCATGCAAGCACCCTTGATCGCCGTGGTCGGCAGTGTGAATGTCGACATGATTCTCCAAGGTCCGCGTTTGCCGAGGCCCGGCGAGACGGTGCTCGGCGGGCGATTTTCCATGGCCGCTGGCGGCAAGGGCGCCAATCAGGCCGTGGCCGCGGCGCGGCTGGGGGCGCGCGTGTCGCTCGTGGCCAAGGTCGGCGCCGACGCGTTTGGCGATCAATCGCTCGACGGCTTTCGCCGCGAAGGCATCGCCACGGCTCACGTCACGCGCGAGCCCGAGCTGGCGACCGGAGTGGCGATGATCCTGGTCGACGCCGCCGGCGAGAACTCGATCGCCGTCAGTTCCGGCGCCAATGCCCACTTGCGATCCGCCGATGTCGACCGGGCCGCGGCGGCGATTCGAGAAGCCGCCGCGCTGCTGCTGCAACTTGAAATCCCGCGCGACGCCGTATTGCGGGCCGCGCGGATCGCGTCCGAGGCGGGGCGAATCGTGATTCTCGATCCCGCGCCGGCCGCGCCGCTGGAAAGCGAATTGCTTCGACTATCGACCTATCTCACGCCCAATGAACATGAAGCCGCGACGCTGACCGGCATTGCGGTTCACGATGAGGCAACGGCCCGCCGCGCCGCCGCCGCGCTCCGTGAAGCGGGCGCTCGGAATGTGATTGTCACGCTCGGCGCTCGCGGCGCGCTGCTTTCAACCACCGAGGGCGATGTCCTGATCGCGAGCCGGCAAGTCAACTCGCTCGACACGACCGCCGCCGGCGACGCCTTCAACGGGCGCTCGCCGTGTCGCTAGCCCGCGGGCTGGCCCCGGTTGAAGCGGTGCGCGAAGCCTGCTTCGCCGCGGCCCTCGCCACGACCCGCCTCGGCGCCCAGCCCTCGCTCCCGACCCGCGAGGAGCTCGATCATTCGCGCTCCGCCCGGCCGGTGGTTTGACGTCTGGGGCGGCGAAATCTTATGATAGGGTCAATCCATGGACCGTGCCCCACGAACCAATTTCCGTCGTCCGCCGGGTCCCATCGGTTTCCAGTTCGCCCGTTTTCGCATAAGGAGCAGCGTTTGGTCGTCACCGAGCAATTGATCCGCGTGGGACACAGTCCCGATCCCGACGATGCGTTCATGTTTCACGCGCTCGCCAACCACACGATCGACACGCACGGCTACCGGTTCGAGCACGAACTGGTCGATATCGAGACACTCAACCGCCGCGCGTTTTCGGCCGATCTGGAGCTCACGGCCGTGAGTCTGCACGCCTACGCCTATTTGGCCGATAAATACGTTCTCTGCACCTGCGGGGCGAGCATGGGCGACGGCTATGGCCCGATGGTCGTGGCCCGCGAGGCTGGCGACCGGGAGTCGATGCGCGGCAAGACGATCGCCGTGCCGGGCACGCTCACGACGGCGTTTCTGGCGCTGCGGCTCTGGCTGGCCGGGGATTTCAAGCATGTGGTGGCGCCGTTCGACGAATTGCTCACGATCGTCGAGGCCGGCGAATACCGCGGAACTCCGGTCGACGCCGGCCTGATCATTCACGAGGGCCAGCTCACCTATGGCAACCACGATCTGAAGCTCATTGTCGATCTCGGCGCCTGGTGGCTCGAGGAAACCGGCCTGCCGCTCCCGCTAGGCGCCAACGCGGTTCGCAAGGATTTGGGCCCCGAAACGATTCGCGACGTGAATCGGCTGCTCGGCGAGAGCATTCGCTATGGCCTCGAGCATCGCGGCGAAGCGCTCGATCACGCGCTGCGCTACGGTCGCGATCTCGACCGGTCTCAGGCCGATAAGTTCGTGGGCATGTATGTCAACGACTGGACGCTCGACTTCGGCCCGCGCGGGCGGCAAGCGGTGGGCGAGTTGCTCGCGCGCGGCTACCAAGCCGGCGTGATCGATCGGCTCGTGACGCCCGAATTCGTGGAATAGTCGGTCGGGCAAGACTCGCCAGGAAAACGCGCTGGCGAGCAGCATGCATCGCCTTGAGCGGGGCTCGCGGGGAGCAGGGAGGCAAACGCCATGGTCGTGCTCACACCGGCCGAGGAATTGGGGCTGAGCGGGCTCGGCCTCGATAGTCGGCTGCGCCAAGCATTCTATTCGCTCTCCCCCGCGGTGCTGGCCGACATGCAGCGCCGCATGGATGAAGCGGCCCAGCGGCGGAAGCTGTTCTACTTTCGCGACGGCGAGCTGGAAACGGTGCGGGTGATGCTCCGTCCGCTGGGCGTGATGCCCGACCAACTCTCCTACGCGCACCATGTCTCGCTCACGATTCTCAACGCGCTCAAGCGGCTGCCGGACCTGTATCTCGAAGACGCCGAGGTGCGCGCGATTTTGCCGCTCGCCGAGGCCGAGGATCGCTGGCTCCGCGATTGCTGGGGGCCGAGCCATCGCGAAACCAATCCGGTGCTGGGGCGCCTCGACGCCGTGGTTGAGTTCACGAGCCCGATGTGGAAAGACTCGCTCAAGTTCATGGAGCCGAATTTGTGCGGCGTGGGCGGGATTCATCTCGGTCCGGCGTGCGATCAGATGCTGGCCGAAGTGGTGCTGCCAATGCTGGTCGAGACCGACCCGCTGGTGCAAATGGAACTAGGGCTCGACTTCCGCGAAGTGCTGCTCCAAGAGATTCTCGACCACTTGCAAACCATCGGCCGCTCGGGGCAGAACCTCTGCTTTGTCGAACCGAAATACGAATTCCAAGGCCCCGAGGAGCAAGAAACGCTCGCCGACTACTATCGCCAGCGGCATGGGCTGCATGTGATGCACGCCGATCCCTCGGAATTGAGCCTCGTCGATGGCGAAGTAACCTACGAAGGCTGCCGCATCGACATCGCCTATCGCGATTATGAGGTTCGCGATCTTTTGCGGCTGGCCGAGGAAGGCGTCGACATCGAGCCGCTCAAGCGATTGTTTCAAGACAACCGCGTCGTGTCGTCGCTGGCCGGCGACTTCGACCACAAAAGCTGCTGGGAACTGCTGACCGATTTTCGTTTTACGCAAAAATACTTCACCGCCGAAGAGCGGCAGATTTTTCGACGCCATGTGCTCTGGACGCGCATCCTGTCCGACCGCGAGACCTCGCTGCCCGATGGCCGCGAGCCCGGCGACCTGTTGCGATTCGTGCGGCGGCAGCATGAAGTGCTGGTGCTCAAGCCGAATCGGTCCTATGGCGGCGACCGGATCGTGATCGGCCATGGGCTGCCGCAAGCCGATTGGGAACGGGCGGTCGAAGCGGCGCTCGCCGATCCCGAGCCGTGGGTCGTGCAGCGGCTGGCGAGCTTGCCGGTCACGGAGTTTCCGATCGTGGGCGCCGATGGCCGGGTGGCGATCGAGCCGTTTTACACCGTGCTGGGGTTTGCCCCCTCGCGATATGGGCTCAGCATCATGGGACGCGCTTCCCAGAAGCAGGTCGTCAATGTCGCCCAGCGCGGCGGAATGTGCGGCGTCCTCATCGGGCGATATCAAGGCCGACTCTTCGGGCCCGGCATGTTGGGTCGACCCCTGACAGCCGGTTGAAATATCCAACAGGGCGCCGAGAGAGCGGGCGTCGTTTTGAGGCCTGGGCTCCTTTCAGGCAAATTCGCCGTGTAAAAACCAGCGGCCATCAATGTGGCGGCGAAACAGCCAAAAACGGCTGCCCCGCGCGGTCTCGACCCGATAATAATCGCGCCGCGAGCAGCGGCCCCGCCACCAGCCGGTCTCGATCCGCTCGGGCCCCCACGCGCGCACCACCCGCTCGTGCTCGCCGCGAAAGACAAATTCCAGAGGCGCCCCGTCGGCCGCGATCGTCGGCGCCGCCAGCGGCCGCGATATCGCGAACAATCGTAGCGGCCGAGCGCCCGGCCGCGCCGCCGCGCGAGTTTCGGGCGCCGCCGCCGGCTCGCCCTCCGCGGGCCGCGCGCGAGGCTCTGGTTCTCGAGACGTTGGCGCGAGGGCGCCGCGACTCTGGCGCATGCGCGATTCGGTCGGAGACCGTGGCCCCGGCGAAAGCGCTGGTCGAACGCCGCGACTCTGGCGCGCGCGCGATTCGGTCGAGCGGCGGATATTGGCAAGCGTGTTCCGGTTGGGCATCGGCCAGCGCCACCGGCCGCAGCACCGCGTGTCTACCCAAGCGATTGGCGAGCCGATCGACCAGGGCCGCCAATTGACGCGAATCTTCGCGAGCTTCGTCGGGTTCGAAGAGCGATCGCTGCTCGACCCGCAGCGGCTCGGCCGCCAGCACCATGATGCGCACGCTCTCGATCGGCGTGGCGAGCGAGCGGCGCACATCGCTCGCATCGAGCCGCAGCCGCGCCAATTCGAGCACATGTCGCGACGAGGCCGTGGGACGAAACAGCGTGATTTCAAACTCGAGCGGCGACGCCCCCAAGCGGCCCAAGCGGAGCACTATGCGGCAAGATGCCCTTGCTTTGGGCCGCGAGCGAGTCGGTCAATCGAGCGAGCAGCCGCTCCACGGCGGCTTCGATCGTGGCGCGGCGATCGGTGGGAAACTCAAACGGCCACTCGACCTCGAGCGGTTCCCAGGGCTTTTCGGCCGTCACGACATCGGCCCGCGCATCCCAGGCCCGATCCAATTGCCGTAGCGGCTCCGGCCCGAAGCGGCCATGCAGCGCGTCGCGAGGCAAGCCGGCGAGAGCGCCGATCGAGCGAATGCCGAGTTCGGTCAGCATTTCGATCACCTCGGCCGACAATCGCAAGGCGGCGAGTGGCAACGGCGCCAGCGCTCGTCGCTCGTCGCCCGGCGGCACAATCACCACGCGCTCGGCGGCCGCGCGCGACGATTGGCGATGGGCCATGGCCCACGCCGCGCCGGCCGTGTCGGCGATCGCCAGCCGACTGCTATAGCCGGCCTCGGCCAAGTAGCGCGAAAGCTGGTGGGCCAAGGAAGCTTCGCCATCGAACAATTCGGCCAAGCCGCCGATATCGAGCAACAAACTTTCGGGCGCCGGCGATTCCTCGAACCCCACGCGCGGGCTGAACTGCTGCAACCGCTGGGCGAGCGCCGCAGCGCGAGCCGATCGGCCACCGGATCATGCGCTTCGACATGCAGCTTGGCGGACAAAATTGTTGGCGAGGCCGCGAAGGAGTCGGCGGCTGGCTGCTCCGCGGCTGCCCGCGAATCGGAAGGGCTTCGCTTGCCGCGACGCGCGCGGTGACTTTCGGCCCGGCGCCAGCAAGTGTGTTCATGCAGTGCCAGGGCCTCGGCGAGCGGCATGCCAGGATAAATGCCGGCGCCGCCGGGGTCGGGCAGCGAAGCGCTGTCGTCGTTGGCCGCGGGCGCCTTCATCGCGGGGGACACCGCTTGCCCGGGGCGCCTTAAAGCGGGCGCGTACGCCACGACTCGCAGTCCGCCGCGCGAGGCCTGTTCATACAAGAGCACCGCGCCCTCGAGTTCCGGGCGAGCAACCGCCAACCGCTCAAGCGGCCAACGCGGCAGCCACACGCAAAGAGATCGCGGAGAACGCATGAGATCGCAATGCCTGACTCGTTTGCTCAACCATCGGGGAGCGTCGCCTCGACCGCGCGTCCCGCGCCGCCTCCGCGAGCATGCAAGATTTCGATCCGAAAACGCCGCCCCCCCGCCGCCTTGCCTGGGCTCGTGAAAGCTTTGCCTGGGCTCGCTAAATCGTTGCCCGGCGCCGTGGCAAGCGGCTCGACAAGCAAGCGCAGATCGGCCCAAGAAGGCGTCGCGCGGACTTCGGCCCGACGCGCCAAAAGCCCCAACACGCCGCCCTCTTGAGCCGCTAGTTGCAAGCGGCGAAAGGTTCGGTCGTCGAGCCGCTCGGGCCAAGCCAGCAATGCCGCCACGCCGGGCGAGCGCAAAATCTGATCGCAGGCCCAGGTTTCTTCCGCTCGACTGCCGGGCCGGACCACGATCATTGCCTCGAGCCTCACTCCCCACGCCGCGGCGGCCGGGGCATGAAACGATTGCGAGCGATCGACCACCACCACGGCGCCGCCTTGCCGACATGCCTGGGCCGCCGCGGCCACGGCCCAAGTGATCGCCCCGCCGCCGGCCCGAGCCGCCAGCCACTCGACAAGCGTTCCCCGCCGCAGTCCCCGGGCGGGCAAGATCGCATCGAGCGCCGCCGAACCGGAGGAGACCCGCTCGAGCGCCGTGGGCGGTCGCCGTCCTTCGATCTGCCCGATTTTTTCGGCAAGCGCGACGAGGACATCCGCCCGCGCGGCCGCCAAGCCCGCGATCGCGGCTTCAGCCTTTTCCGCGTCTAGCGAGACCGCGGAACGAACAGTCGCGAATTCGAGGCGCATGGGCTCCATGCCGTGAAGTGTACATACGAACACACTCCCCAGCAAGCGCGGCCACAACGAGAGAAAATTATCGATCCGCGAACCCAGCGACCCGACGTCAGAATGAACGTCTCAGTCCGCCGCCGGGGGCTCTTCTCGAACGGGAGATACTTGCTGGGCGCCATGCCCACGCTTGTCGTGGGCATGAGCTTCGATCGAAACAGCGCCCATTAGGCCGCATGCCCACGCGAGCGTGGGCATGGCGCGCCCGGCTTGGCATGGCTATCCGATAGTAACCCGTTCTCTTTGAACGCTCGAGCCCTCGCACATCGTAACTTCAAATCGCTCGAGCGCGCCGACAGCCTCGGGACGGATCACGATCGTGGGGCGAACGCTTCGCAACCGGGCCATCGCATCGCCAGCGGTAGCAGCCGCCCCGCTCGCCAAGAGGTAAGCCCCCACCACGGCCGCGCTGCGTGAATACCCGATCTTGCAGTGAACATAAACCACTCCGCGCGCCGCATGCTCGGACACGAACTCCGCGCATTGCTGGAGTTGCTCCGGCGTGGGGGCTGTAAGATCGAGGATGGGAACATTCAGATAATGTATCGATAAAAAGGGCGTCGCTTCCGAGAACTCGGCCGTCAGGTCCAAAACCGCGGCCACGCCCCGCCCGACCGCCTCTGCCGCCTCGCGATTCGAGAGTTTTCTACCGATCCATACGCCGGCCGCTGCTTCGTCCCAGGCACGACACTGCCGCCGGTAAACCATGAGCGACAATTCCTGGCCGAGTAGCGCCGGCGCCATTAGCATTCGAGTGCTCAAGGTCAACTTGCCGTCGACTTTTCGGTAGATTCCCGGACCGACGCCGAAATAGCCACAGGCGACCATCAGGCAGACCGCGGCGGGCCAGATGCAAATGCCGCCTTGGGGCCAAAAGACGATGGCGATGGCGCTCGCGACCATCGAGGTCGCGAGATAATACAGACCGACTCTAGGATTCGGCGTCACGGCGTGTCGGTGGACCATTGCTGGCACGAGATAGAAGCATATGGCCGCGAGCACGAAGCCGCCCATGACGTCGATCACATGATGTTGATACGTCAACAGCGTCGAAACGCCGATCAGGCTGAACCACAAGTGCGACCCGAGATGGAAGATTCCTCGCGTGTGGCGCACATACGTCTCCGCCAAAATCGTTCTCAAGGCAATATGAAGCGATGGGCACAGGTTGTAAGGCAGATCCGCGGCGAAGAACCAGCCAAACGTCGCGCCGATCCATCCGTCCACCACGGGGCGTTCGCGAACCAGCTTCAGCGGCATCAGCAGGAAAATAAACCCAGCCGCGAGAATCGCCAAAGTGATGCGGCGTGAAAAGGTCCCCAACTCACGGCGATCACGGCACAAGAACGGCGCGGCGACAAAGAACAGGTCGATCGACATGTACGGAATGACCATCAGCGGCACGAAAGGAATGTAGCGTTCCCAATCGTAGAACCATGTTCCGACATGCGATCGCGTCGAGCTGAACCAATTCGTGGCGCTGTAGACGACCAGGAACAGCCCGGACAGCAGGATCGATGCAACGCTCGCCTCGAAAATCAATCGGCCACGCGACGGGCCAGGGACACCGTGAAGATTCCCCACTGGTCGATCTCCTGCGCAATTTTCTGGAACCCTGCGGCCCGCACCAAATCGTCCATTTCTTCCTGAGTGCGACGACGCATGATCCAAGGGCGTTCGACGCGATTGATCAGCACTCGGGCAATCAACTCAACCTGGGGGTGCCAAGGCTGACCGGTGTAAACGAGACAACCGCCAGGAGGCACGGCCGCTGCCAGCCCTCGGAGCGAACGCCCGACCATCTCGTTGTCGCCGAACAATTCATAGAGTCCGGAGACCACGGCCACGGTCGGAGATGGCCGGATGGCAGCCAAAGACGCTTCATCAAAAGCATCGCCGAGTTGGAAAGTGACATTGCGGAGGCCCATCTTCCCGGCGTGGCTCCGACCGACTTCAAGATTCGCCGCCACATTGTCGCGAAGCAGGGCCGATAGATCTTCTTCGCCCAAGGCACGAAGCGTTTCGAGAATGTAGCGCCCTGCGCCGCGGCAATGTCCACCACATGCGCTTGCTGACCATCGGCCCGGACCAAACGAATCGCCTCGCGCAGCAGCTTTTCTAGATTCACCCGCCGCTGGCGAATGCCGCGCCAGCCAATGCTATTGAGATATGAACGATCGATCAATTTGCCGATTCCGAGTTCGCCATGTGGCTGGTTCTCGTAGACATAGTCGAGCGTCCGGCCGGAATCGAAGCCGGAGCTCCAGCCAAGGCGAACCCCGCGGCTCAACCGGCCCAACGTCTTGAGGCCGAGCGTTTGCAGGCGGAAGCCAAGCCCCTTAAGCGAATGCCACGGCAGAGGTTCGGTGAGACGATCATATTCGTTACGCGTATACCCATAGCGATCGGCATCGAGGAGTGACGGCCGGCTCTTATCCCGATCAAACGCTTCCTCAATAAAACGCCGCGCCTCGTCGACCACCAAATGACGATCTTTTTCGATTCTTCCGTTACCGAAGGCATTGTTCGACGAAAAATCGCGTTTTGGGCAGAGCATGCTCTCGCCGACGCTTCGGGTTGTGATCGGATGGGGTTTGGCCTTAAGGGCCTATCCGAGAACGTCCGCGAGCCCTCGCCCTACCCTCTACCCAAAGGGAGCTGGGGGAGTTGTCGGATAGGCTCTTAACCCGAACACGTCGGCAAGGGCTTCCGCGATCCCGCCCAGCACAATACGCCTTGGCGTCGCCCGCGCTTACAAACGGAAGAGCCTCTTTTTCATGCAGCAAATCATGGTACATCCCGGGAAAAACCTTCATCCGCTTGAAGGAGGCGCCAAGACGCTCGAAAAACGCTCGTTGCGGGCCGAGCCCGACCACCCAATCCTGCGCCGGCGGCCAAAAGCAGAGTCGGTGTACGAATGGCGCCCGCATCGTCGATAAGCCGCGCCGACGTGTCGCGGAGATCGACGAGAACATTCGCGGCAATCGCCCGGGCGATGAGGGAATCCTCGTCATAACGCCGGGCTTGCTCCGGGTCGTGAGTCAACATCTTGGATTTGACGTAGCTCTTGATGAATGTCTTGCGATTCTTGCGCAACTTGAGCAAGAGCCTCAGCCCAGACGTCGCCAACGGAACATAGAGTTTGATCTTAAACGCCGGCGCGGCCAGGATCATCGCGCGAATCTCGGCGCGTAGTCGTGAACCCAAGTGGCGGCGGTCACCGCGCCCACGCTCTGCGCCAGCACTACGATGTTCTCACGCTGCTTGCCGTATGTTTCGCAAACATGGCGGACGAAGCAGTCCATGTCGCTCACAAGCGCGGCGAAACTTGGCGCGTAGCCACGCTCTCCTGGCGTGCGACCATGGCCTCGGGCATCCCACGCGAATACGGCTACGTCGCCGAGGTCGAGCGCTTCGACGATGTCTTGGACGCGCCCCGAGTGTTCATGACCTCGGTGAAAGATGACTAATGCCTTGTCGGTCGGCGCCGCGGGCAACCAAGCCCGATAGAAGAGTTCGACGCCATCGGGCAGCTTCATGGCATGCTCCGCCGCGACGAACTCGCCGCGAGTATCGGGCGATGCGGCTTGCGCTTCTTTCATGAGACTATTCCTTCCAGCAATTCGGCCACGCGGCCGGCCGTTCTAATAAAGATCGTGGAACCAACGAACCATGTGAAAGAACAACGGGGTCACGTAGATTAGACTGTCGATGCGGTCGAGGATGCCGCCATGTCCACGGATCAGCGATCCCATGTCTTTGATGCCCAAGTCGCGCTTGATCACACTCATCGAAAGGTCGCCGAGTTGACCACTGACGCCCACGATCAGCCCGGTGAGAACCAATTCCGCGGCGCCGAACTGCGGAAACGAAAACTGAAGCGCCGAAGGCAACGCGATCGACACCGCCAGGGCCCCGATCGCGCCTTCCCATGTCTTCTTGGGGCTGATGTTGCCGCGCAGCGGATGGCGGCCAAAGAGTTTACCGAAGGTGTAAGCGGCAATATCGTTGATTTCGACGGCGAAGATCAGGTAGAGCAAGTAGCCGTAGGCGTCCTTGGCATTGGCCAGAAACGCCAAGTGCATGAACATCCAACCGATGTAGAGGAACCCAAGGATCGCGAGGGCGATATCTTGAAGCGCACCCTCGCTACGGTTCCGTAGAATCGGGACCAACAAGATCGCGGCGATCACATAGACCGGCAAGATCGCGAACAATCCATACCACCCCGGAACGTGCAGGCCCGGGTCGTACACCGCGGAAACCACTCCCGTAACGCCGATGCCCAGATAGACCACGCCACTCATAAACCAATCCCGGCCCAAGCCGGTCGCGCGAGCGTATTCGTTAAAGGCGAAGACCGCCAGAAGCGACACAAGCACGATCCACGGAACGCGACCCGCGAAGATGCCGAGCAGCGTTAGCGGTATCATCACCAACCAGGACGAGTACGACTGCCAAGCGTGGCTCACATCGCGCCGCAGCCCCCACCCAAGCACGGCGAGCAACAGTCCGACGCCAATTACCATCCCGAGCAAAACCGTCGCATAGATGCGAAACACATCGCTGGATAATGCCGCGCCCGGAGACATGAACTGCTTTCCGATTTGTTCCCGACCAGCGCCGCGCCGCGAGAGTTGGTCCGTGGACGATGCGGAGATGCCGGTAAGAGCGTTAGATATGCGATTCCGCGACAGGAGATGCCGCTACGTTTGTTTTGCGGCCAGCCCGCGCAAAATATTGGCCAGTCGGACGGCAATCGTTTCGATGCAGCCGACAACTACGACCAGATTGCTACAATCTAGCACGGTGAGTGACCCCAGTTCGATGGATCGACCTGTCCCAAGGAGCCCCAGCGTGAGCCAGGCGCCGATATTCAAGACGACCATCCGCCAAGGCTTGGCCATGACGCCGCCGAACTGCCGCCCTACGCCCAAGGCTTGGCCAAATGTTCCTACATAAGCCGTCAGCACCGCGAAGATTGCAGCCCAATAGCCGCTTACCGGGCTGCAAAGCCCGCTTTGAGCAACGCCGGCAAAAACAATCACGTCGGAAATCCGATCGGGCAGCTCATTGAGCAGCTCGCCGCGCAGGCTCGCCTTGTTCGAGGCCAGAGCCACCATGCCATCGAGCATGTTCAGCCACAAGCGAACGTAGCAAAGCAGCACCGCGGGAATGAGCAGCGCATGCCAATGCCCAGCCCACCAAAAACAGACCGCCGCGATGGCCGAGGCAACCAACGAACCATAAGACACCGCGTCGGGATGAATGCCGAGGCGAACGCAAAAGCGAACTGCCCCATTGGCCGTCATGCGAAAAGCATTGGCTATGGGCCGGCGAGAAGTCGGCTGATAGTCGTCCATGGAACCTTGTAACCCGACCATTGGAGAAGTCGCTGCCGACGAACCCCTCCAGCATACAGCTACAAGCAAGGCGTTCAAGTGAAATCAAAACTGGCGAGGCGCGATCCGTCGCCAAGGCATTCCCGCGGATTCATTGGATGCTTGCACAATGGTCAGCGAAGGATCACGGCGCGGGAAAGGCTCGCTCGAACCGGTGGGCGATCAATGAACCCGGTGGCCGGGTTTGGCGCCTTCGTCGGGGGAGAGGAGGAAGATGTCTTGGCCGCCGGCGCCGGCCGCCACCACCATGCCTTCGCTCAGGCCAAATGTCATCTGACGCGGCGCGAGATTGGCCACGCACACCACCAAGCGGCCGACCAGCTTGGCCGGTTCGTAGGCGCTTTTGATGCCGGCAAACACGGTTCGCCGTTCGTCGCCGCCCAGGCTGAGCGTGAGCTTGACCAGCTTCTTGGCCTTGGGCACCTCTTCGGCCGCCACGACCCGCGCCATGCGCAAGTCGACCTTCGTAAAGTCATCGATGCCGATCTTCTCGGCCACCAGCGGCTCGGCGGCGAGCGTCTCCGGCCCATCGATCGCCGGCTTTTCATTCTCGCCGGCGCTGGCGTCGGTATTGCTCGTGTCGGTATTGCTCGTGTCGGTATTGCTGGTGGGGCTCGAAGCTGCATTCTCGGGCGTTGTGTTCACGATATCCTCCGCGGTTTCTCGACTCGCTTCAATCAGGGCCGCGACCTCCGCCGGCTCGACCCGTTTGAGCATGTGGGTAAAAGGATGAATCTCGCCGCCGGTGAGCGGCTGCTGGCTATCGCGCCAATGAGCGATCGGCCGGCCGAAGAGCTCGTCGGTCTGGCGCCGCAAGCTCGGTAGCACCGGCGAGAGGTAGACCACCACCTGGCGAAACAGGTTCAGCGCGATCGTGCAAATGTCTTGAATGTCGGCGGCCCGCGCGGGGTCTTTCTTGAGATCCCACGGCGCGGCGTCGGCCACGAATTGGTTGGCCCGATCGCAAAGGCCCATCACCAGCCGCATTGCCTTGCCGTAGTCGCAGGCTTCATAGGCGGCGGCGATCGCCTCGCCTTCGGCGGCGCCCTGGGCAAAGAGCCCGCCATCGTCGGGATACTTCGCGACGAGCCCCGACTCGCGCACGAACTTCGCCGTGCGGCTGGCCAGATTGACCACTTTGCCGACCAGATCGGAGTTGACCTTGACCACGAGTTCGTCGAGCTGCAAGTCGAGATCGTCGACGCGCGAGCTGAGTTTCGAGGCGTAGTAATACCGCAAATAGGCCGGGTTCAAGTGGCGCAAATAAGCCGCGGCGCGAATAAACGTGCCTTTGGTCTTCGACATCTTCATGCCGTCGACCGTGAGGAAGCCGTGGATATGCACGAAGGTCGGCAGGTTGAAATCCGCCGCCTTGAGCATCGCCGGCCAGAAGAGCGTGTGAAAATACGTGATATCCTTGCCGATGAAGTGGTGAATCTCGCAGTCGGGATTGCGCCACCACGACTCGAGCCGCTCGCCTTGCCGATCGCACCACTCGCGCGTCGAGGCGATGTAACCGATCGGCGCGTTGAACCACACATACCAGTAGTCGCCCGGGCTGTCGGGAATCTCGAAGCCGAAATAGGGCGCCGGTCGCGAGACATCCCAAGCGCGAAGCTCTTGGCCGAGAAAGTGCCCGCGCACATAGTTGGCCACTTCGCTTTGGAGATGCTTGCCGCTTTGCGTCCACTGGGTGAGAAAATCGTGCAGCGTCTCGATCTCCACGAACTGATGCTCGGCCGAACGCACCTCGGGCGTCGCGCCGGTGAGCGTGCTCTTGGGGTCGATCAATTCCGCGGGGCCATGGGTGTGGCCGCACACATCGCAGCTATCGCCATATTGATTCGGCGCCCGGCACTCGGGATTGGGACATGTTCCCCGCACGAACCGATCGGCCAAAAATGTTCCGGCCACGGGATCGAATAGTTGGGCCACGGGCCGCTGGCTCACGAGACCCCTGGCGCAGGGCCCGCCAAAACTCGTGGCACAGCTCGCGATTCGCGGGACTATTGGTGCTGCCGTAGTTGTCGAACTCGACATCGAAGCCCGCGAAATCGCGCAGATGGCTTTCGCGCATATCGGCGATGATCGCTTCCTCGGGACGGCCTTCCTGCCGGGCCCGCACCATGATTGCCGTGCCGTGGGTGTCGTCGGCGCAGACAAACACGCAACGATGGCCGCGCAGTTTCTGAAAGCGCACCCAAATATCGGTTTGGATATATTCCACCAAGTGGCCGATGTGGATATGGCCATTGGCATAGGGCAACGCGGCGGTGACGAGAATCTGACGCGAATTCAAAACGGAAAACTCCCAATACACGACAGGGCCAGCGCCAGAAGCGCCGCAAGAGAAACAAGCATTGTAGCGAAGGCCGCCCCGCGAGGTTAGTCGATCCCCGCCGGGGCAGGATCGCCATTTACGGCGTCCGCCGGCGCGATTCCCAGCATCGCTCGCGGATTGTCCCACGTGAGCCGGCGAATCGTGGCCGCGTCCATCGCGAGCGAATTGCGGAGCAGCGCTTCCATGCGCGGCATCGTGGCCGCCGAGCCGACGAAATGTGCCTGCTCGACCGGGTCGGTCGATCGGCAAACGAGATCGTTGCCCACGTCGACTGTTTGTTCGCCCAGTGTGTAGCGGCCCGGCCCGAGCCCCGCGGCCGCGATCGCGTCGGTCACGACGATCGCCCGCTCGGGTCCCGCGAGCCGCAGGTAATTGGCCAGGGCAAAGGGCGGCACATGCACGCCATCGGCGATCAACGAGATCATCAGCGAGGAACGCAGCGACAGCACGCGATTGATGATGTTGTCGTGGCGATGCACGACCAGCGGGCAGCCATTGCCCAGGTGCGTGAACATACGCAGCCCGGCGTCGATCGCGGCGCGAAGCTCGTCGAGCGAGGCGTCGGTGTGGCCCGCCGCCACGACGATATTCTCCGCCACCAACCTGCGCGTCACCAGCAGGCCCGGATCGCGTTCGGGCGCGAGGGTAACGATTCTCGTAAGCCCCCCGGCGGCGTCGAGCAGCCGAGCGATGGTGTCGAGCGAGGCCGGGCGAATGGCATCCCGCGGGTGGGCGCCGACGAAGCCCGGTTGTTCGTTCAAGAAGGGGCCTTCGATATGAATGCCCCAAATGCGCTCGCGCGCCAGCGGATCGGCCGCGCGAAGCGAGGCGAGGCGCTCGAGTCGCGATTGCATCGACCCGAGGGACGCCGAGATGATCGTGGCCAATGCCCCCGCCACGCCATCGGCCGCCAAACGACGGCACGCCGCGTGCAACGCCTCGGGCGACAAACCATCGGAATTAAAATCGACGCCCGCGTAGCCGTTGAGTTGCAAGTCGACAAAGCGTCCGGGGGCGAGATCGTTGGTCGACGGCGGCTCGATGGGGATCGACATGGCGCGCCAACTTCAAGAGGCTACCGACCCTCGCGACGCGGGCGACAATCGCGACGCGGCGGCGGGATCGAGAAACAGGGCGACATCCCCAGGGCGCTGCAAGATCGAGGCCGGCGCCTCGGGCGAGATCGGACCTTCGACCGCCGCTCGCACCGCCTCCGCCTTCCGCTCTTCGGGCACGCTACACACGATGGCCCGGGCCTTCATGATTTGCGCGATCGACATCGTGATCGCCTCGCGCGGCACATCGTCGAGCGTGACGAACCAGCCTTCGCTCCACTGCTGCCGGCGGCAAGCGTCGTCGAGCGCAACTCGCAGGAAAGGCGCTTGCGTGTCGAAGTCGGCCGGCGGATCGTTAAACGCCAGATGGCAGTTTTCGCCGATGCCGACCAGGGCCACATCGATCGGATGTTGGGCGATGAGCGCCGCCAAGCGGCGGCATTCGGTCTCGACATCCGTTTGACCGTCGATCGCGTGAAATACACCGACCGGCACGCGGTCGACGAACCGCTCGCGCAAATAACGCCGAAACGACGCGGGATGATCCGGGGCCAGACCAATGTATTCGTCGAGATGAAATAGCTCGACTCGGGGCCACGCGATATCGGGTTCATGGGTCAAGGCCGAAAGCACCGTGAACTGCGACGCGCCGGTGGCGAGAATGATGCGCGCGGCGCGCGCTCCTCGAGAGCGGCGCGAATATACGCGGCGGCTCTCCGGGCGGCTTGCCGGCCCATGTCAACAGCGTCGGCGCAGACGATGGTCTTCATGCCGCCCCCCCCGCGCGAAACATTCGTGCGACAAACCCTCGCGTTCATCGGCTTTTGGCGTCGGCGCGAGATCAAGCCTGGGCGGCCAAGAGCCACGCGAGAATACCCTTCTGCACATGCAGCCGATTGCCCGCTTGCTGTACCACGACACTGGCCGGCCCATCGATCACTTCGTCGGTCACTTCCTCGCCGCGGTGAGCCGGCAAACAGTGCATGAAGTAGGCGCCGGCCGGCGCCGCGGCCATCAGCGTGGCGTTGACTTGATAATCGGCCAGCTCGCGGCGGCGGCGCTCGCTCTCGGCCTCTTGGCCCATGCTGGTCCAGACATCGGTGTAGATCGCCACCGCGTCGCGCACCGCTTCGCGCGGATCGTCGGTGACAACGAGATCCAGGTCGGGCGCATGGCGCTCGAGCGAGGCGAGAAAAGCGTCGTCGAACCGATATTTCTCCGGCGCCGCCATGACGAATCGCATGCCGATCCGTCCGCAACATTCGGCCAAGCTCCGGGCCACATTGTTGCCATCGCCCACATAAGCGAGCGTCAGGCCTTTGAGCCGCCCGACGAGCTCTTTCAAGGTGTAGAGGTCGGCCAGCGCCTGGCAGGGATGGGCATAGTCGGTCAGGCCATTGATCACGGAGCACGAGCTATGCCGGGCCACTTCGATCGCGGTTTCGTGCTTGAAGGTTCGCAACACGATCACATCGGCGTATTGGCTGAGCACTCGGGCAAAATCTGCCTTGCTTTCTCGCGACTTGAAGCCTACATCGTTGCCCAAAAACAGCGAGCTTCCTCCCAAATGGATCATGCCCGCCTCGAAGCTCACGCGCGTGCGCAACGAGGGCTTTTCGAAAAGCATCGCCATGACTCGGCCGGGCAACAGCGGCTCGCGCAGTCCGCGGGCCGTTTTCGCCTTGAGATCGGCGGTGATGGCGAAGATGCGTTCGATTTCGGCCGTCGTGAGATCGGCCACGGTCAGAAGGCTGCGCATCGCGAGAGACTCGTCGTTGGCTGGCGGCCTTCGGCGCGGAACCGAGTCGGCCAAACGGAAAAACGGATATTCAGATCGTATCGGCCGGCGGTCATGGCGTTTGTTTCTTGAGCACGTCGCCGAGGATATCGCAACCCTCGTGCAACTGATCTTCCGAAAGATTCATCGCCGGCAGCAGCCGCAGCACCGTGACATGGGTGCAGTTGATCAAGAGTCCGCGGTCGAGGCAACCTTGCACCACCGGCGCTCCATCGATCGATAGCTCGACTCCGATCATCACCCCTCGCACGCGCACTTCTTGCACCAGCGGGCACTCGTCGGCCAGGGCCGTGAGCCGCTCCTCGAACAGCTCGCCCAGGCGCAGCGTGTGCGCGAGCAGATTCTCTTGCTCGATCATTTCGATCGTGGCGATGCCGGCCCGGGCGGCGATCGGATTGCCGCCGAAGGTGCAAGCATGCATGCCGGGCCGAAGGCTGGGGGCAATCTCGGCCGTCGTGAGCAGCGCGCCTCCCGCCACGCCGCCGCACACCGCCTTCGCCAGCGTCATCACATCGGGCACAACGCCCGCTTGTTGATAGGCGAACCATTCGCCGGTGCGGCCGCAGCCGGTTTGCACCTCGTCGAACATCAAGAGCAGGCCATGTTCATCGGCCAGGGCGCGAAGCCCTTCGAGAAAACCGGGCGGCGGAATCACCACGCCACCCTCGCCCTGAATCGGCTCGACGAGAATCGCGGCGGTTTCGTCGTCGATCAGCGCGCGCACCGCCTCCAGATCGCCGAAAGGCGCATAAACAAACCCCGCCACGAGCGGGCCGAGCCCTTCGTGATATTTGGGCTGGGCCGTGGCGGCGGTGGCGCCGAGCGTGCGGCCGTGGAACCCGCCGGTGAAGGTGATGATCTTGTAGCGCGGCTTGGGGGCATGCAGCCGCGCGAGCTTGATTGCCGCCTCATTGGCCTCGGCGCCCGAGTTGCAAAAGAACGCTTGTCCGCCAAAGCTCCGCTCGCTGAGCGCTTGGGCCCAGCGGCCTTGGGCTTCGGTGTACCAGGTGTTGGGCACATGGATCAGCGTGGCGACCTGTTCTTGAACCGCGCGCACCACCGGCTCGGGACAGTGGCCCAGCAAGTTGCATCCCCAGCCGGGGAAGAAGTCGAGATAGCGGCGGCCTTCGTTGTCCCACACATGCGAACCCTCGCCGCGAGCGATCGCGATTGGGAAGCGACGATAGTTGGGAACCACGTAGCGATCGAAAAGTTCGATCGTCTCGGCGGAACTGAGTGATTGAGCCGTCGCCATGACTTGCTCCTTGAGAGTTATCGAACCGCTGGCGGTCGGGTGGGCGAGCAGGTGCGTCCGGCGGGCCGATCTCCGCGGTCGCGCGCTCGGAGGCCACCGCGGCCGGCCGAGCAATCGACCTTAGCCGCGAACCAATTCGGTGCCCACGCCCTTGGTGGTGTAAATTTCCAGAAGTAGCGAGTGTCGCAATCTGCCGTCGATTATATGCACTTGGCGGACGCCTTTTTCGAGAATTTCGAGGCAGGCTTCCACTTTGGGGATCATGCCGGAGTCGACCACGCCGGCGCGAATCAGCTCGCGCGCTTGGGAAGCGGTGAGCGAGGCAATGAGCGAATTCGGGTCGTTTTTCTCGCGGCGCACTCCGTTGACATCGCTGAGGAACAGGAGCTTTTCGGCGCCCATCGCCTGCGCGACATAGTTGGCGGCCGTGTCGGCGTTGACATTTAGCTTCTCGCCATCGGCGCCGCGGCACATCGAGGGAATCACCGGCACGACGCCCGCGATCGTGAGCTTTTCGATCACATCGTGGTCGACCCGCGTCACGACGCCGACCGCGCCGAGATCGACCGGCTGGCCACGGTCGTCGTTGATTTTCAAGCGTTCGCCGAAGAGCACGTTGGTCGTGCGAAAATTGAGGCGCGGCGCTCCGGCCGCCGAACTCTTCGATCCGCCGGGCCAAGAATTCATTGGTTTCGCAGGCGAGCACGCGTTCGACGATTTCGAGCGTGGCGGCGTCGGTGTAGCGGCGACCTTGGATAAAGCGCGGCTCGATTCCGGCGGCGTCCATTGCCTTGTTGATCGCCTTGCCGCCGCCGTGGACCAGCACCGGCCGCATGCCGACGGTTTCCATGAACACCACGTCGAGCAGCAGATGCCGCAGCGCGTTTTCGTCTTCCATCACGCTGCCGCCGAGTTTGATCACGGTGATCTTACCGCGGAAATGGCGGATCCAGCCGAGGGCTTCGATCAGCACATCGGCTTTCTCGGTGGGCGTCAGCAACGGGCGCTCTCCAGAAAAACATCAACCGCGCGAGACAGCCCGCGCACCGCCACCCTAGGGCAGGCTCGCTCGCGGCGCGGCGGCGGTCCATAGGTCCCCCGAGCCTTAAGGCGTCGCGCCCCACGGCCCCACGGCCGCGCCAGTTCGAGGGAAACGAACTATTGTAAAACTCGGCCATTGGCTGTCAATGACCTGCCTCTCCGCCCATCGGTGGGGGGGGCGGGGGCTGAAGCAAAATGCCCTGCCGGCCGCGGCTTCGCCAAACGGGCCTGACTGCCTGTTAAATGTTGAATATTCCAGCAGACTGCCAACGTGCGCCTCATTGCTTAGACATCTGCTTCGTGAACTCCGCCTTGAAGGGATTGACCTCCGGCGCTGTCTTGTAAGCTTCTTCGTTCACGAGGCAGGGCCCGACCTCCCGCCACCAATCATCAAAGTGCTTATCGAGCCGCGACACAATCTCCGGATGCTCGCTGGCGACATTTCGGTGCTCGCCGGGGTCCCTCGCGAGATCGAAGAGCTCCCAGCCTTTTTCCGCGCGAACCATGTTCCACTCCCGCCAGCGCACGCCGCACATGTTTGCCGCGGACCAACGCCCGCCGGGCTCGCCGAACTTTTCCGGCTTGGCGCCCGTGGGCCAGCGGCCGACATGCGTCACGAGATACCGGTCGGGCCAATCATGCCCAGTATCTTTCAACAGCGGCACGAGGCTGACGCCGTCGCGCAATTTGTCTTCTGGCATCGTCACCCCGGCCAGTTCCGCCAGGGTCGGGAACACGTCGACATGGGCCGTGAGTTTATCCACGCTCGCGGGCTTCAGCGTGCCCGGCCAGCGCCACAACGACACCGCGCGCGTGCCGCCGTTGAACGCCGTGCCCTTGCCGCCGCGCATCCCGGCGTTGTAAAGCTTGCAGGCATCGGGCTGACCGCCGTTGTCGTTCATGTAAACGACAAGCGTGTCCTGGTCGATCTTCCACGCGTCTAATTTGGCCAGCAGTTTGCCGACATTGTCGTCGATGTTGGCGATCATGCCGTAAAACTTGGCGATTTTCGACGCTGTTTTTCCGGCATAACGCGCTTTCGTCTTCCGCGCGGACCTGGCGAGGCTCATGAGCGGCATTGAGGGGAATGTATGCGAAAAACGGCCGATCGCCCTTCACCGTTTCGATCCATTTTTCCGCCTGACCGAAAAAGACATCGGTGCAATAGCCGTCGGTCTTTTCAAAGGCGCCGTTGTGCTTGATCCACGGGCTGAAATAGGAATTACCCGGCGCGTCGCCGCAACTGCCCGGGTACGTCTGCCCGATGCCGCCGCCGCCATGAATAAACGCCTCGTCGAAGCCGCGCCGCTCGGGCTGATAGGCGTCTTCATCGCCGAGATGCCATTTGCCGAAGATGCCGGTGGTGTAGCCAGCCGATTTAAGCACCTGGGCGATCGTCGTCGCCGAAAGGGTCAAACGCTCGCGTTCGTGGATCGTGTGCGTGACGCCGTTCTTGAATTCATGCCGGCCGGTCATGAGCGCCGAGCGCGTCGGCGCGCAGGTCGGGCTCACATGAAAATCGGTAAAGCGCACGCCATCGTCGTGGAGCCGATCGATGTTCGGTGTCTTCAAGATCGGATTGCCGGTGCATGAAAGGTCGCCGTATCCGGTGTCGTCCACGAGAATCAAAATAACGTTGGGCTTCTTCGCGAACGCCGGCGCCGATGGCGCTTCCGCCGCGAGGCAGATTCGAGAAATCGCGAATACCGCGGGAAGCAGCATGAATACTTCGAAGGGTCGTTTCGTTTTCATTGCTTTCCCTTGAGGGCCGGAGCACTGATCCATTTCGTTTTTCCGCCGAACCAGCGGCCGGCCCGATAGGCGGCTTTGGGGAAATAGCCCCAGAAACCGCCCCTGAACGGCACGCCGGAGAGCGCCAAAAACGCTTCCCAAATCTCGCGACTCTCGTCGGTGAATCCGCAGGGCACATGTTCGTACAGTGCTCCGAAACGCGTTCGGAGCAACGGGCAGCGGATGATTACGACGCTTCGGTTCACATGGATCGCTTGAAAATATGTCTTCGCGTGACGCGGATTGCCAATGTACCAACAGCACTCGCTCAGTGGCACGGAAATCACCCTAACCCGATCGCGAGCCAAGATCACATTCCCCGATTCGACGGCGGCGACTCCCGGGAAACCATGCGCGCGTCGATATTGTGACCACAATTGCGCCACGATCACGAAAATCCACGCGGGAATCCACGCGCTGACTAAAACATTCCTGAAATCGCGAGCCCCGAAAGTGAGAAAACAAACAATGACCGCGAAAAAGCCGACGAAAGGAATGTTCGCGCGAAGAACTTCGCGGGTCGAGGTGAATAATTTCAGACAGCTCCGACGCCTCCGCGGCAAGGTCGCGGAGCTTCGGATGCGCCCGATTCACGCACTCCGCGCAGTAGATATTGCCGTCCCAGAGTCGAACGGGGTCTTGTCCGACATCGACTCGGCACTTCGAACACACGTCGGCATTTTCGGTCGTGTGAGTGTCCATTGTTTCGTCGCTTCGGCGCGACCGCCTTTCACGAGCATCCACGGGTTCTTCACGCTTCGCGCGGACCCAGCTCCGATTTCGATCGTCCGCGGCGCGATAACATACTCCTCGGAATCGTGGTCCGATCGCGCATGGGGCCAACGTCGTCGGCTCACGTTCCCCAGTCGCGGGCGTAGCGGAAGTCGCGGTCGACGGTGCGGTGGCTTAGCTTCGCGATCACTGGCAGGCGGCGTTTGTAATGGTTGCGGCGGACCATTTCGGCCACGCGCTCCACGAACGCCTCGCCAAAGCCCGCGGCCACGAGCTGGGCCCGTTGCCAGCGGCGGTCGACCATCAGGAATAGCAGGCGGTCGACTTCGGCATAGGAAAAGCCGAGCTCGCCTTCGTCGGTCTGGCCGACCCATAGGTCGCCGGTGGGCTGCTTGTCGAGCACGGCGGCCGGCACTTCCAAGTGCGCGGCCAGCACGCGCAACTGAGTCTTGTAGAGATCGCCGATCGGATTGATCGCCGAGGCCATATCGCCGAACTGCGTGCCGTAGCCCAAGAGCAGCTCGCTCTTGTTGCTGGTGCCCAAGACCAGGGCCTCGAAGGCGGCGCTCTGGTCGTAGAGCACGGTCATTCGCTCGCGGGCGCATTTGTTGGCCAGCCGCATCTTGGTGGCGCCCGACTGACGGGCGAAATAGGCGTCGATCGGGTCGGTGATCGGCGCATCGAGCGCTTGAATCCCCAGCGCGTCGACCACGGCCTGGCTATCGCGGCGCGTGGCGTCGCTCGACGTTTTATAGGGCATCGTCACGGCCAGCACATTGCGCGGGCCAAGCGCCGGGCCGCCAGAAAAGTGACCACGGTCGAATCGATGCCGCCCGAGAGCCCCAGCACGGCGCGGCCGAAGCCGGCGCGCGTGATCTCGGAGCGGATGAACCGCGTGAGGATCTCGGTGACCAGCCCGGCGTCGATCGCCAGACTGGGCGGGTGGGCCATCGATTCATCCATCGACGAGGCAATCGCTTTCCAGGAACAGCGGCATGATTAACGACATCGCGGAGGACATGGCGGAGATAGGGAAATAATACGAGTCGCCACGGAAGGACACGGAACGAACACGGAATTAGAAGTTATTTCCAGCGCGTTGTTTCGGCGCCGTCGCGCGTTTCAAAGTCATTACCGAGGATGCGTCTCGTTCTTCATCCCATCCTTCCCATGCATTCAAAGCCAGTTCACGCCGAAATATAACTCGTGTTTTTTTCCGTGTTGTTTCCGTGTCCTTCCGTGGCCAAATCTCTCCGGGTCTTCGCTCTACCCTCCGTAGCGAGCCCGCTTGATGCGGTTGAGCTCTTCGATCGTCACGAGCAATTGTTCGTCGCGGGCCAGCGGCGTGATGAGTCGCTCGCGGCGCAGCTCGGCCGGGTCGAGCGTGGCGATCGTGAGCGATTCGTCGAAGAGCGGCGCCTCGGCGATCAGCGCCTCCGTCGGGCCCCACGGCGCGGCTCGCGCCCAGAAGCAAAGACCGTCTTCGAATCCCACGCGATTCACCAGCACCACGGCCGCTCCGATCAGTTGCGCATACACCGCCGTGAGCCGATCGTAGACATCGACGGTGCGCGGCCGCGCGGCGTCGACGCCCCGAGCCGGTGAATTCGCCAGACAAACCAGCAAGTCGATCTCCTCGGCCTGCATGATGGCCGCGGCCGACAGATGCCAAAAGTCCTCGCACACCAAGAGCCCCACGCGGCCGAAGCGCGGCGTGTCGAAGGCTTCGATCCTGCGGCCGGCGGCGAAATAGCGCTGCTCCTCGAACAGTCCGTAGGTGGGCAGATACACCTTGCGATGCACGCGCGGCGGCTGGCCTTGCTGGCCGAAATACGCCGCGTTGTAAAATTGATGGCCCGGCGATTCCTCGACAAAGCCGAAAATCACTCCGGCCGGCGCCGCCGCATCGACCAAAGCCTGAAGCTCCGGAGCGTCGCGCCGCAGCGCCACCTCGGGCACGATATCGCGGAGGAAATACCCGGTGAGCGACAGCTCGGGAAAGATGATCAGATCGGCGTTTTCAGTTCGGGCCCGAGCGATCGTTTGCAAATGCAGTTCTAAGTTGCGCCGCTGGTCGCCCAGAGTAGGCGCGATTTGAGCCAGGGCCACCCGCAACGGCGCGCGAATTCCACTTGCGGCGGGCGCGGCGAGGGCGGCGCTGGCCGCGAGAGCGACGTTCTCGTTCGGCGGTGCGGTCAAGCGATGGCGACCCTTGGAAGCGCGTTACTGGCCGGTGTGCAGCGTGGTGAGCATCGCCCGGCGCATATCGCGGCGAGTGCTGCGGGAGTATTCAATATCGAACCACACGATCTTGCCGCTGGCGTCGACCGCATAGGTCCGGGGAAAATAACCGGTCGCCACCTGACGAAAAGCCTTGCCTTCGGTGTCGAGCAGCACCGGAAACGTGATCCCGAGCCGCTCGACCGTGGACTTCACCTTCTCGGCCGGGTCCTGAACATCGATCGCAACCATCTTCACGCCCTCGGGCGCGAATTGCGGCCCCACCGAGTGGGTCAAATCGTTCAGTTCCTCGATCGCGTAGGGATTCGATTCCTTGAAGAAGGCGATGATCGTGAGCCGCGGGCCATAGAGGGCCTTGAGCGATTTTTCCTCGCCATCAACCGCGGGCAATGTCAAATCGGGAAACTGATCGCCCACCTTCACCAGGCAAGTGGCCGTCTGCTGCGAGCTGAGCAGCACCGGCGGCATCACCAGATCGAGCGGGTTCAAGTGCCCGATCATCTTGTCGGCCGGCTCGGTCTTCTCCGAAGGCGTCGGCTTCGTCGGCGGAGGAATTCTACCGCTGGCGTCGGCGACTTGATCCCGCGGCTTTTCACCGGCGGGCTTGGTCGCCTCGGGTTTACCGGTTTCCGGCATCGCTGTTTCGCTAGACTCGGGCGACGACTCCTTCGCTTTCGGCGCCGGCTTTTCGACATGCTCGTGCGCCGCGCCCGACGTGTCGGAAGCCGTTTCGCTCGTCGCCGATTCTTTCTTGGAAGCCTGGCCGGTTTCGCGCTGGCTCGGAATGCGAGCAACCGGCCTGGGCGAGGCCCAAAGCGAGCACGGCGACCGAAAGCGGCAGCGCCCGCCCGCGCGAGCAGGCGGCGAAAAATGCGGATCGAATCAAAACGGCTTCTCCCCTTGGCGCCGAACCATGTCTTGTGGCCGAACGATGTCCGAGCGCGCGCTAGCGAAAAAATCCGGCGGATCGCCGAGCTCTCCAGCGCCGCAAAACGCGCGACGACCGCCGCGGCGCCCCCCAACTAGTGTCATAGGTTCCATGCCCGCTGTCAATGCGGCCCGAGAACCCCGCTCGAGCACCGCGTCAACGCGGCGCCGCGCCCTCCGCGCGGCGGATTTGGATGCCCAAGTCGCGCAGTTGCCGCGGGTCGACGCCGCCGGGGGCTTCGGTCATCATATCCGTCGCTTTCTGCGTCTTCGGAAACGCAATGCAATCGCGGATATTGTCGAGCCCGCCGAAGAGCATCACCCAGCGGTCGATCCCCAGGGCGATGCCGCCGTGCGGCGGGGCGCCATAGGAAAGCGCGTCGAGCAAGAACCCAAACCGATCGCGCGCCTGTTCGGCCGTGATGCCCAAGAGCTCGAACACGCGGGCCTGCGTGGCCGGGTCGTGAATCCGGATCGTGCCACCGCCGGCCTCGGAGCCGTTGATCACCAGGTCATATGCCTGGGCGCGGCACTTGCCCGGATCGGAACTGAGCAGTTCGATGTCTTGCTTTCGCGGGGCGGTAAACGGGTGGTGCATCGCGGCCCAGCTCTTTTCTTCTTCGTCCCAGGCGAACATCGGAAACTCGACGACCCAGGAGAAATGCTTCGTCGCCGGATCGTAGAGCTTGAGCTCGGCGCCGAATCGCTTTCGCAATCCATATAGCGCCTTGCAAGTGACTTCGAAGCGATCGGCCACGAAGAGCAGCAGGTCGCCCGGCGCGGCTTGCATGCGCTCCGAGATTCGCGCAAGCTCGGCGGCCGTAAAATTCTTGGCGATCGGCGAGGCCAGCGAGCCATCGGCCTCGACCTTGAACCAGGCGAGCCCCTTGGCGCCGAAATCCTTGACGACGAATTCGGTCAGTTCGTCGATGCCCTTGCGCGAATAGCTGGCCGACGCCCCGCGAGCATTGACGCCGCGCACCCGGCCGCCCGAATCGGCCGTGGCGCGAAACACGCGAAACTCGACTTGGGCCGCGATATCCGTCAGGTCGACGAGCCGCATGTCGAACCGCAAGTCGGGCGCGTCGTGGCCGTAGTGCTCCATCGCGTCGTCGTAGGTCATGCGCGGCAACGGGGTTTGAAGCTCCAGGCCCAACACGTCGCGGGCCAGCTTCGCGGCCAGACCATCGATAATGCCGATCACGTCTTCCGAATCGACAAACGCCATCTCGACATCGAGCTGCGTGAATTCCGGCTGGCGATCGGCCCGCAGGTCTTCATCGCGAAAACACCGGGCCACTTGCACATAGCGGTCGTAGCCGGCGATCATGAGAATCTGCTTATAAAGCTGCGGCGACTGGGGTAGGGCGTAGAACGAGCCGGGATGCACGCGGCTGGGCACGAGGTAATCCCGCGCGCCTTCCGGGGTGCTACGGCCGAGCATCGGGGTCTCGACATCGATAAAGCCCTCGGCGTCGAAATAGTTCCGCATCCCGCGCACGATCGCATGCCGCAGCAGCAGCGTGTTTTGCATTTCCGGGCGGCGCAGGTCGAGATAGCGATACTTCAGCCGCAAGTCTTCGTTGGGCAGCGACTGGCCGGTGGGCAAGAGCGGCGGGGTGAGGCTCTTGTTGAGAATCTCGACCCGCTCGACGCGCACTTCGATCTCGCCGGTCGGAATCTTGGCGTTGGTCGCGCCCTCGGGCCGATGTTCGACCCGCCCTTCGACGCGAATGACGAACTCGCTCCGCAGCGTGCGGGCAAGTTCCTGGGCGGCGCCGCAATCGGGATCGAACACCACTTGGGTCTTGCCGTAGCGATCGCGCAGATCGACGAACAACACTCCGCGATGGTCGCGATAACTATCGACCCAGCCGCAAAGCGTGGTGGATTGGCCAAGATGCTCGCGGCGCAGCTCGCCGCAGGTATGGGTGCGTAACAACGTGGTCCTCGCTCAAGAAACAACGGGCGCGATACGACTTAGGAAAATTCCGGCCGTATCTTAATCCGTTTCCCCCCAGCGGGGAAGCAGGGACCGACGCGGCCCTGTTGTCAACCATTAGAAATGTCCCCATTGGGCGTTCAATAGAAATGTCCCCGTTGGTTAAAGGGTTGAAGGGGTTTTTGGAAAAGGAAAAATTGGCTGCTATCACTCCGGCTCGCTAGCGCTCGCCTCCGTGATAGCAGCCAATTTTCGCGGCCGGGGGTCGTCATCCGGTGGCGACAAGATCGGGCTCTTGGAAGGTCGTGGGAGCGCAGTTTCCGGCCCCGCCAAGGGTGGTTGGCGGCTGGGCGTTGGCCTTGGCTCGAACCGGTCGGTCCGGTCCGTTGCGGACGCTTGCGCGCCGCCGGCGGACGAACGTCAGCCGCTGTCCAAGTCCACTCGCGGCCGCCCGAGAAAATCCGCAGCCGCCCATCGGGCTGTTGGCACACCTCCACTTTCTGGCCGGGCTGGACGAAAGGCGCCGACTCGGCGGGCAATTGCAAGAAACGGTTTCGCCAACGCATCGTCCAGTCGAACTGCACCGTGCGCAGTTCGCGCGCCGAGAGAACCCGATCGAGGTCCACGCCCGCCGGCAGCGGCCGATGGGCGTCGCTGGGGTCGGCCGCCGATCGGCCGAATTGTGTATTGAACTCGCCCAGGAACGTCTCTTCCAAGAACGCATTGGCGCTCGTCAGGTCGCTGATTCCGAATCGCCGCAAGGCCTTGACCAGCCGATCTTGCAACGTGCGGTTGACCCGCTCGACGCGACCTTTGGCCTGGGGGCTGCGGGCCAGGATCAGTTCCACGTCCAGCTCGCGCATGGCCCGGCCGAACTGCGTTTCAGGCCGCTTTCCGCGGGCCAGCTCCTCCGGCGTCGGCTCGCGATCCGCACGATAAATGCTAGCCTGATCGACGTACAATCCCGCTGGCAAGCCGTGTCGGCGGACGTAACGGCCAAACGTTTCTTGTGCCGCCTCCAACGTCTCGGCTTCGAAGAACCGGGCGTAAATCGCGCCCGTCGCGTCGTCGATGATGACCATCAGCACGGCCCAGCCGCGGCGTCCCTCGAACCAGTCGTGATGCGAGCCGTCCATCTGCTCCAAGTCGCCAAGCCGCGGACGCCGCGGTCGGCGGCGGCGGTGCTTGGCCCGCCGTCGCTCCCGGGTCCACAGTCCCGCCGCAAGCAACCACCGCCGCAACGAGCCCGCCGAAACCCGCAAGCCGTCTTCGCTCGCCAGGCATTCGGCCGCCAAGGTCGGCCCGTAGTCCGCGTATTTCTCTCGAAACAGCTCCAACGCCCGCTCCCGTTGCTCGCTCCGCCGGCCACGGTTGCTAGCACGGCCACGCAGGCCATGCGACAAGCCGGCCGTCCCATCTCGCTGGTAACGAGACCACGACCGCTTGGCCTGGCGATAGCTGATCTTCAACTGCCGCGCCGCCTCGCCCAAACTCCAACTCTTATCCAGCACGCGACCAAACGCGGCCAAACGCCGCAACTCCTTGACGCTCATCGTCCATGTCTCCATCGCCGCCTCCTTTCGAGGCCGCGACAATGGGGACATTTCTAATGGCGCATGACACAGGGACCGACGGGGCCACCGCCGATATGGTGGCGCCCCCTTGTCTACGCCGCGGGCAGGGATTGGGCCCAGCCGCCGCTCCGCTCTCCATTCAGCAGCCGTAGCGTTCGCGGAGCATGTGGTCGTAGAGGGAGACCAGGTCGAGGCTCGCGCCGTTTTCAATCTTTTCGGGCGGCGCCGTCAGCACCCGGTCGGCCAGCGTGTCGAACCGCGTCGTCAGCCGTCGGGCCACGCGATCGCTCACCGCCAGAATGCGGCTCGCGTTTTCCGCCGCCTGATCCACCAGCGCCTGATACGCGCGGGTCGCGGGCCGCGATGTCCAGCTCCGGGCCCCAGGCCGTGAGCACATAAGGCGCGCGCCGATTCGAGCGCCAGTTGACCGCCCAGCCACACATATTGGGCATGGATCAATTGCGGATCGAAGTCGGCCATCTCCTCGTCGAGCCGCCGCCGCAGCGCCTCGCGATAGTCGGCCAATTCCGACTCCGAAAGGTCCTCGAACAAGCGCTGCCCGGCCGTGGCTGTGAATCCGGGCAAGGCAAACGGCACATCGGGCTCGACAGCTCCGGCGGCGCCTTGTCCCCCCGCGCCGCAGGTCATCACTCGCAGGTCAAACGCCTCTCGCGGCTGGGGCTCGGGACCAACGACCAGTGCCCGCGGCTCGTGGCCCCGGGCTTGCAGCAAATCGGCGATCTCGCGCAAATGCCGCCCGCTCGGGGAGCTGGCTAGCGGAAAATGGTCCAGCAATAAAACGCGCATTATTCGACCGACTGCCGCCTTCGCTGCGTAGTAAAAAACGGAAAGAGCTCCAAGTGTACCGCGAGCGGCGCCTGGGGCCAATGAAAGAGCGGCCGGGGTATTCGCGGCGCCGATGTTGGAACGCTGCTCATTGGGGGGTGGCGTCACAACGGTCCCCGTTGTCGGGCGCGCGTGCAAAATTTGCGGCGGAGCGCCGCTTTCCAGCGGCATTTGGCGCTCGGCCTCGATCCGCGCCCGAGAGGGGGCGTCGGCGTGGCGACCATGCAACGCGCTCGGCGTCCCGGTGTCGCCGCGAAGCAACCATTGCCCGGTCCGCGGTGTCTCAAAAGGCGACGGCGAAATGGGGACATGGTGTTTCAACTTGGGAATCGGCCCTCGGCCGCGGCGCGGGCGGCTATTCACGAGCAGAACAATCGGGCGAAATAGGATATTCAAGATTCCCCTCGTCACCGGATTCCCGGGACAAATCGCCCGAAATTGACTACACTTGAGGTTCGAGATCGAATTCGCTCAGGCCGCCGCGATTGGCGGCTGGGACAGGCCGCAGGCAGCACCGCAATGCCTTATTAAGCAACAACTTACGCGATCACCTAAACTCAGCCTATCGCGACGGCTGGGCATGCGTCGGCCACGCCCCGGGGGCCTGAATTCAAGCTTCGGACGCCGAAAACGAAATATTTCGAGAACAAAGCTCGCGTATCATTTTGATCGCCGTTCGCGTTATTCTTCGGGAAAGCTAATTTTCAGGAACGGCAATTGCGAGTGCAATGGAAGCCGCAACCGGATCGCCCCCCGGCCGAGAGCCATCCCTTGTCACTTCTTAATTAAAGTTCCCGACGACGGACCTTGAGCACAATGAGCAGCATGAGCACCGAGCAGTCCGTCAATCCCGATCTCGTCGAGCAAACCAAGCAGCAGATTCGCGGCTTGGTCAAAGAGATATCCCAGCTTTCGAAATCCGATCTCGCCCCGCTCGAGTTTTACGACGCGCTCTTGAACCGGGTGGTGCAAGCCCTGGCCGCGATCGGCGGCGCGGTGTGGACGATGGTCGATGGCCGGCTCGAGCTCCAATATCAGATCAACCTTCGCGATACCCGGCTGGCCGAAAGCGAGGAAAATCAGCGGCGCCACGCCCTCTTGCTCCAAAAAGCCATGACCTGCCCCGAGGGCCTGCTGGTCAACCCGCGCTCGGGCCCCGGCGATGAGTCCGAAGGCGCCAACACCACCGACATGCTCATGGTCTTCGGCCCCCTGCGCGGCGGCTCCGATATTCAGGGACTGGTCGAAGTGTTTCAGCGCCCGGGCGGAACGCTCGACGTGCAACGCGGCTACTTGCGGTTCGTGTTGCAGATGTGCGAATTGGCGAGCGATTATCTCAAGACTCGCGAGCTGCGGCATTTTTCCGATCGGCAAACCCTGTGGGCCCAGCTTGAAAACTTTACCCGGCTCGCGCACCGCAGTCTCGATGTTCGCGCCACCGCCTATACCGTGGCCAACGAAGGCCGCCGGCTAATCGATTGCGACCGAGTCAGCGTCGCGATCGTGCGCGGCAAGCGGGCCGTGATCGAGTCGGTCAGTGGACAAGACCTGTTCGACAAGCGATCGAACATCGTCACGCTCCTGGGCGAACTGGCCACGGCCGTCACCGCCAGCGGCGAAACCGTGTGGTACACCGGCGACACCACCCACATGGCGCCGCAAGTGGAAGAAGCGGTGCAAGCCTATATCGACGAGGCCCACTCGAAGGCCGTGGGCATCATTCCGCTCAAGCGCCCGCAAGAACCGCCCACGACGACCGACGAGGTCGTCGAGCCGCCCGAAGTGTTCGGCGCGATCATCGTCGAGCAAATTCAAGACAGCCAGCCGAAGCAAGGCTTGCAGCAACGGGTCGAGGTGGTGAGCGAGCATAGCGCGATCGCGCTCTCCAACGCGCTCGAGCATCGCGGCCTGTTTTTGATGCCGGTTTGGGAGCAGCTTGGCAAGGCGAAATGGGTCGTCGAGGCCCGCACACTGCCCAAGACGATCGCGGTGGGGGTCGCGGTGTTGGTGGCGCTCTTGGCTGCTGGCGATCGTGCCGTGGCGGTTCAATCTGGATAGCAAGGGAACCTTGCAGCCCTCGATCCGGCGCGATGTATTCGCCTCGCTCGACGGCGTGGTGATCGATGTGGCGGTCAAACATGGCCAGACGGTGAAAAAAGGCGAGTTGCTGGCCACGATGCGCAACACCGATCTCGAGTCGAAGTACACCGACATCGCCGGCCAGCGCACCAGCACGCAAGAACAGATTCTTTCGATCCGCCGCACTCTGGTCGACGAACCCAAGCTCACGAGCGAGGAGCAAAGCCGGCTCCGCGGTCAACTGCTGCAATTGATGAAGACCTTCGAAAGCTTGGGCAAGCAACTCAAGCTACTCCAGCAGAAGCGCGATCAACTCAAGGTGCTGAGCCCGATCGATGGCCTGATCGTCACCTGGCAGGTGCGCGATCTGTTGATTCATCGCCCGGTGCGCGAAGGGCAAGTGTTGATGAGCGTCGCCGACCCGACCGGCGATTGGGAGCTTGAACTGCAAATGCCCGAGGAAAAGATCGGCCACATCGTCGAAGCTCAAAAAGATATCAAGCCCGAGCTCGATGTCACCTATATCCTGGCGACCGACCCGGGCGAGAAGCATCAAGGCCATATTAAGGAAGTGGCCGCCAAGGCCGAACCCCAGGGCGACGAAGGCAATGTGGTGCTGGTCAAGGTGGCGATCGACAAGAACGATATTCAAGACCGCCGCCCCGGGGCCACGGTCAACGCCAAGATCAATTGCGGGCTCGCCCCGATCGGCTATGTCTATCTGCACGACCTCTTCGCCTGGGTGCAAACCAAGGTGCTGTTCCGCATTTGGTAATACGAGAGCGATGGCCGCGAGCCATCGCGAGGAGCATTAGCAATGGGCACATTCCTGGCGACGTGGCTCGTCCTGGCGACGAGCTTGGGTCCGGTTTCGAGCGCGGCGGCCCCGGTCCGTCCCAAGGGCGCCGCGCTCACCGACCCGCTGATCGAAAACTGTCTCGTGTCGATGCTCGAAGAGGCGCAAGTTCCAGGCCGCGAGGCCGGAGTGCTCGTGTCGCTCGAAGCCAAAGAAGGCATGCAGGTCAAGGCGGGCAGCATGGTCGGGCGGATCGACGACAGCGAGCCGACCATGGAAAAACGCATCAAGAGCAAGGAATTCGAAACGGCCCAGGAGTCGGCCTCGAACGATGTGAATGTGCGCTATGCCAAGGCCGCCACGGCCGTCGCCAAGGCGACGTATGAAAAGAATGCCGACGCCGCCCGCCGCGTGCCGGGCTCGGTTACCGAAATGGACCTGCTCAAGTATAAGCTCGAATGGCGCAAGGCCGAGCTTCAGATCGAACAGGCCGAGCACGAGCAAAAAGTAAACATCTACACGGCCGAAGCCAAGAAAGCCGCCGTCGACGCCGCCGAATTGAGCATTCAACGTCGCCAGATCGACTCGCCGATCGATGGCGTCGTGGTGAAGCTTTACAAGCATGTCGGAGAATGGGTGGCGCCGGGCGATCCGGTGGTCCGCATCGTGCGCGTCGATCGCCTGAGGATCGAGGCGTTTCTCAATGCCAGCGACTATCCGCCGCAAGAGCTCGACGCCAAGCCGGTCACCGTGGAGGTCGAACTGGCCCGCGGCCGCAAGGAGAAATTCCCCGGCAAGGTCGTGTTCGTGAGCCCGATCGTGGAGGCCGGCGGCGAATATCGGGTGCTGGCCGACGTGGTGAATCGCAGCGACGATGGCCAGTGGCTCCTGCGGCCCGGCCAGTTGGCCACCATGACCATTCGCTTGCAAAAGTAAAACGCCTTCGGAACCGCGATTGCGTCCGTGCGGCGCGAGTCGGCGTTGTCTTCGTTTCATTCCACCGTCCCGTGTTCGCATTCTCATGCCGAGTCTGCAAGACAGCCTGGTTTCAAGTTCGGCGCGCGTGCTCCCGCTGCGCATGCGCGGCGACTTGGTCGTGAAGACACAGATCTACCAAGGCCAGACGTATTGGGTGGTCAAGGAGCCGGTCGGGCTGCACTACTTCCGGTTTCAGGAAGAAGAATTCGCGATCCTGGAAATGCTTGATTGCCAGACGAGTCTCGACCAGATCAAGACCCGTTTCGAAGAGCAGTTTCCGCCGCAAAAGATCAGCGTCGAGGAGCTCGGCCAGTTCGTGGGGATGCTCCACCGCAGCGGGCTGGTGGTGGCCGACGTGGCCGGGCAAGGAGTGCAACTCAAGAAGCGCCGCGACGAGCGGAAGCGCGAGGAGTTCCTTTCGGCCGCCGCCAATATCCTGGCTATTCGCTTCAAGGGCATCGATCCCGATCGGCTGCTCACGTGGCTCTATCCCTGGGTGCGGTGGATGTATTCGCCGCTGGCGGTCGCGTTTTGGGTATCGATGTGGCTCGCGGCCCTCATGCTCGTGGCCGTGCAGTTCCACACGTTCGAAGCGAAGCTGCCCACGTTTCAAGAGTTCTTCAAAGGCGACAATTGGATCTACCTGGGCGTGACGCTCGCCCTGACCAAGGTGATCCACGAATTCGGCCACGGACTCACCTGCAAGCATTTCGGCGGCGAGTGCCACGAAATGGGCGTGATGTTCCTGGTGCTCACGCCCTGCTTGTACTGCAATGTCTCCGACTCCTGGATGCTCTCGAACAAATGGCATCGCGCCTATATCGGCGCCGCCGGCATGTATATCGAGCTCTGCATCGCCTCGGTCTGCACCTTCGTCTGGTGGTTCACGAATCCGGGCCTCTTGAATCAAGTGTGCCTGAGCACCATGTTCGTGTGCTCGGTGAGCACCTTGGTGTTCAACGCCAATCCGCTCCTCCGATACGATGGCTACTATATCCTGGCCGACATCGCCGAGATTCCCAACCTGCGGCAAAAGTCGACCACGATTCTCAATCGCAAGATGGGCGAATGGTTCCTGGGACTCGAGCAGCCCGAAGACCCGTTCCTCCCGCAGCGGAATCAGATTTTCTTCGCCTTGTATTCGGTCGCCGCCGGCATTTATCGCTGGGTGGTGATGATCTCGATTTTGTGGTTCCTCTACAGCATCTTCCCCGATCGCCTCAAGGTGCTCAGCCAGATCCTGGCCTGGACCTCGATCGCCGGCGTCGTGGGCCAGCCGCTGTGGAAGGGCTACAAGTATTTCTCCGTCCCCGGAAGGCTCGATCAAGTGGATCAGAAGCGAATGCGACTCTCGCTGGCGGCGCTTACCGGAATCGTGCTCTTCATCGCCTTCGCGCCGTTGCCCTATCGCGTGGTGTGTTCGGTCGAAGTCAAGCCGCGCGACGCCGAGCCGGTCTATGTCGATGTGCCGGGCCGGCTCGAGGAGATCGATGTCGTGCCCGGGCAGAAAGTACACAAGGGCGACACCCTCGGCCGGCTCTCGAGCATCGATCTCGACCTCTCGGTCGCCGAGCTCGAGGACAAGCGTGATCAGGTGGTCGCCAAGCTCGTTTCGGCCCGCCGCTCGCGCGACGGCAACTCGGGCCTCGAAATTCCGCAATTGCTCGAATCGCTCGCCGCGCTCAAGGAGCAACTTCGCCAGAAGCAACTCGATGTCGAGCGACTTACCCTGACCGCGCCCGAAGACGGCAGCGTGATTCCGCCGCCGGACCAAGCCGGCGATGAAAACAAGGCCGAAGGCCAATTGCCCAATTGGAGCGGCACCCCGCTCGAAAGACGGAACCTGGGCGCCCACCTGAGCGACAGCGTGCTGTTCTGCCAGATCGGCGATCCCAAGCGGCTCGAGGCGGTGCTCGTGGTCGAGCAAGACGATGTCGAGTTCGTGCGCGATCAAGATTCGGTGTCGATTCTGCTCGACGAGATTCCGGGCTCGACTTTCAAGAGCCATATCATCGAGATCGCCAACAACGATATGAAAGTCACGCCCCGCCAGTTGACGCAAAAGAACGGCGGCGATGTGGTGACGCGCGGCGATAAGGGCGGCGATCGCCCGCTTAACACTTCGTACCAAGCCCGCGCCCCGCTCGACGACGCCGATGGCCTGTTGCGCGTGGGACTTCGCGGCCAAGCCAAGATTTACGCCAGCCGCTGGCAAACCCTGGGACACCGGTTTTGGCGCTACATCGCCCGCACGTTCAATTTCAAACTCTGATCGCGGGCCGAGTCCATCGGCGCGATAAAATCAGCGCGATACAATCAGCACGACGAACCGACTCCGAAGCCCCGCGCCGCGGACGCGCCGGCGGCCCCTTCATCTTCTTTGAGAATGCTCCCATGGACAAGAAAGCCAAGAAACGAATCGAAGTCCTGCGTCAACGAGCGCAAAAACTGCAAATGCAAGTCGCTGGAGCAAAAAAGCAGCTCGACGATCCCGAGGAACTCAAGCGCGGCGAAGCCGAGTTGGCCGCCGTGCTCGCCGAGCTTAACAAGCTCAAGGAAAGCTGACACCGCGCTTGCTCCACGCCGGCGACGCTCCGTGGCCGCTCGGCTCAACAGGCTGTCATACCCGGTCGCCGTGAAGCGTGCCGGAATAGATGCGCGTGACGCCGCTCGGTGTGTCGAGCAGGAGCGCGCCATCGTCGGCGATTCCCAGGCACACGCCGCGCGTCGGTTCCCCGGCCGCTGGGCCGTGGCCCGCATGCACCGTGAGCCGCTCGCCAAGCTGCAAGCACAGCTCCTTAAATCGGCGGCCGAGCCGTTCCGGATCATGCTCCACTCGGGGCAGCCACGCGGTCAACTGCCTCAGAAAACCGGCCACGAGCCGGCCATGATCGATAAGTCGCTCGGGCTGCCCGGACTCGCCGGTTTGACCGGAATGCGCCGGCCGGCCCATGGCTTCAAGGAGCGACACCGCGCGGGCACGCACTTCGATCGGCGCTCCGGCAAAGCGGTTGTTCGTATTCACGCCCACGCCCAAGATATGGCGCTCATTGGTCGTGAGATCCAAAAGCACGCCGGCCAACTTTCGATCGCCCAGATACACATCGTTGGGCCAGCGCAAGCCCAGCCGGGCGCCGCGAACCAAGCCGCCGGCGCCAAGTGGCGCGGTCGTCTCCTCGATTTCCGCGATTTCCGCGATCACCTCATTCAGCGCCTCGATCAGCGCCACGCCCACGGCCAGCGATCGCGCCGGCCGCGCCGGCCGGCCGAGGCCAAAATTCTCGGGAGCGAACACAAGGCTCATCGCCAGACTGTCCGCGCCGGTCCACCAGCGGTGGTCGCCCCGCCCGCGGCCGGCGGTTTGACGATCGGCGAGAATCAAATGCGGTAATTGATCGTTGGCCAGCGACGCGGCCAAGCGCCGCCCCTGGCTCTGCGTCGAATCGATTTCGTCATGGCATTCGACACCCGCCACGAGACCCGTGGCCAAGAGCGCCTGTCGATCGATCCGCATCACAATTGTTTCCTCGAATAAATCGCGACAGCCGCGAACCGCGCGAAGAGCCGCGCTCTCCGCGCGCGAGTTCAACCGCCTTGAGCCGCCAAAAAAAGCGGATCGGCGCCAATCGCCGCAGCCCTTCCTCGGTCGACACGCGCGGCGCATAACCGAGCTCGTTTCGGGCGCGAGAAATATCGAACCAGTGCGAGCGGCCCAGTTGCGCGGCCAGAAAGCGCGTCATTCGCGGCTCGCCGGGCAGGCTCAAGACACGATGCGCGAGTTCGAGCGCGCCGCCGATTTGCCATGCCGCTCGAGTCGAGATCGCGCGGGCGACCGGTTTCAATCCCGCGAGCGCGAGAAGCTCGTCGATCCATTGCCAACAATTCACTGGCTCGCCCTGGCTGAGAAAATAAGCCCGACCGCCGGCCGCGCCGCCCTCGAGCGCGTCGGCGGCGAGCAAATGCGCTTCGGCGGCGTTGTCGATGTAAATCGTGTCGATCCGATTCGCGCCATCGCCCACGCGCCGCAATTGCCCCCGCCGTGCCCGAGCCAGCAGCCGCGGAATCAAATGCCGATCGCGCGGCCCCCAGATCAAATGTGGCCGCAGCGCGCACACGGCGAGGCTCGGCCCATGAGCGGCGAGCAGCTCCTGTTCGGCGATCGCCTTGGTGTGTTGATAGTGACACAGCCAATGGCGCGGATAGGGCGCTCGTTCATCGACGCCCGCCTGATCGTCGCCGGCAAACGTCACGCTCGGGCTGCTCGTGAAGACCAGGCGCCGAACACCGTGGCGCATGCAGCCGCTCAGCACATGGCGCGAGCCAACGACGTTGGCGTCCCAAAAGCGATCCCAGGGCCCCCAAATACCCGCGACGCCGGCCGCGTGAAACACCACATCGCAACCCTCGCACGCCGCGGCCACGACAGCCGGATCGCGCAAATCGCCGAGCGCGAGCGGCACTCCCAACCGCGCGAGATCGTCGGTCGGCCGCCGCGCGAAGGCTCGCGGCTCATGGCCGGCCGCGAGAAGTTGTTCGACGATCGCGAAGCCGAGAAATCCCCCGGCGCCGGTGACCAGCGCTTTCACAAGCGGACCGCCCTTCGTTTCAATCGCGCTTCGGCCCAGGGCGCCAATCGCTCGCGGAATATCTTGGCGTTGTGGCGAATATCCACCGGCAGCGCGCGGCGGAGCAGCACCACGTCGATTTCGGCGGTGAGCGGTGAGCCGTGGCCCAATGCACGCAGTTCATGCATCAACCGTCGCCTCGCCGCCGGCCAGAGCGGCCATTGACCCGGCCAAGGTTCGCAAATGATGACCGGTCGCCGGGCGCCCGCCGGCCCCGCTCCGACGAGCCCCACTCCAACCAGCGCCGAGCGATAAATGGCCGGGTGGTTGTTATAAATTGCCTCGCACTGCTCGGTATAGAGCGTGCCCCGAATGGTTCGCACCCGATGGGCCATCCGCCCGCAATACCAAAAGCGCGCTTCCGCATCGAAGTATCCGACATCGCCCATCCGATGCCAAATTCGCTCGCCATCGACGATCTTCGCCGTGTGGTTGGCTTCCACGCGCGTGACATAGCATCGCGTGACTTGCGGCCCCGAGACGATCAGTTCGCCGATCTGGCCGGCGGGCAACTCCTCGATCTCGCGCAGTTCCGCGATCGGTCCATCGACGATGCGAATGATCTTCCAAGCGATCGACGCGAATTTCCGCCCGACGCAAACTCCGGCCCCGGAGCGCGTGGCCGCGATCGTGTGGCCGAGCACTTCGCTGGCCGCGATCGACGCCACCGGCAGCGCTTCGGTCGCTCCGTAGGGTGTGTGCATATCGCCGCCTGGAGCGATCGAACGCGTCATCTGCTCGAGCACATGCGCGGGCGCGGGCGCGCCGGCCGCCAGCACCCTGGCGAGCGTTGGCAACGTGTGCGAGCGAGCCGTGCAAAAAGCGCCCACCCGATTCCAGATCGCCGGCGAGCCAAATGCCTGCGTCACTTGCCAAGTATTGATCGCGGCGATGATCTTCCGCGGATCGACCCGAGCCGGGCGCGTCGGGTCCATTTGCGGCAGCACCGTGGTCACGCCCATCGCGGCGTTGAACAGGCCGAACAGCGGAAAGCCGGGCAAATCGATCTCGCCCGGCCGCACCTGGTAAAACGCCTGCAATTGCTCGACCTGGGTGTCGAACGCCGCGTGGTGATAGAGCACTCCCTTGGGCGGACCGGTGCTGCCGGTGGTGAAGATAATCGCCGCCGGATCGTTGGCCCCGCGGGCAAGCGGCCCCGCATTTTCTTCCGAGGTCAAACCGTCTCCCAGCGCGGCCAGTTCGTCGAGCGTGGTTACATCGCGCGGCCAGCGGCGCGGGCCGACAATCACATTGAACCTCGCCAGCGGAAAACGCCGCCGAAACATCCGCCGCGCGATCTGCCCGCGACCAATGGCCACGAACCCCTCGGGCCGCGCCTCGGCCAAACACCCGATCAGACTCCGGCGCCCCATGCCCGGATCGATGAGAATGCCCACCGCTCCGGCCTTGAGCAGCGCGAACACGAGCCCGATAAACTCGGCGCTCGGCGGCACAAGCATCGCCAGCCGCGCGCCGGAGTCACTCCCAGGGCCACGAGTCCGCGCGCCAGCGCCCGCTGAGCTCGTCGAGCTCTCGGAAGGTAACCAGCCGATAGTCCCGCCGACTCGCGATTCCCCGGCAACGCGGCTCGGCGATAGCGATCGCCTCGGGCCGCTCGAACGCCCGCTCACGGAGACGCCGGGCGACGTTGAACGATTCCCCGCGATCGGTCATGGCTCGGGAGTTTCCGCCGGTCGCGCCGGGCGGCCACCCACCTTGGCCGCGGGCGCCATCACAAGCTTGCCCTCGCGCCAGCGTTCTTTCCAGCGAGTGAACGCTTGGCGGCGTTTGGCTTCGGGATATTCAGGGCGATAGAAGAGGGTGAGGCCGGTGATGTTCTTCAAATTCCAGAAGCTGAGCACTCGGTAATCGAGCGAGTCGTTGTTCAAGTCCTCGACCAATTGCTGGGCCGCGCCGCCTTTGAACTGTTCGGCCGAGTAGCCCCATAACATACGATAGAGCCGCGCGCCGTCGGCCCCGCGATGTTTTTCGAACGCCGCCCGCACCTGCGCCGCCGTTTCCGGATCGCGGGCCAGCGCCGCGCGCAGGGCTTCGATATGCTTGGCCCAATCGTTGCGCTCGAGATCGTTGCCCAAGGAGTTGACCATCGGGTCGAATATGTTCAGATATCCCGCGCAGCGCGTGGCGAGCGCTCGCACTTCCGAACGTTGATTCTCGGAAAGCTCCTTGATGGCGAGCGACACGGAACGGTCGGGCGTGAGGTCTTTTTCGATCACTGCGGCGCCTTTCTGATCGATCACGCTCACCGCGTCGGTCCCCACCCATTTCGGCATCTCGGCGCCCGACAGCTCCGCGATCGGCAGTGGCGCGAGCGAGCGTCCGGCGGGCCCTTGAATCGTTTCAATCTGGCCGCGCTCTTCCCAGCGAATCGAGCCGCTGGTGGCAAAGATCGAGGCCGCGATCGGCGCGACTTCGGTCTCGGGGTCGACGCCCGGCAAAAGCTGTTGATCCACTTCGAGCGCCAGGGCCGAGCTCGTGTCGCCAAAGGTCACGAGGCCCGAGCGATCGCCAAACTCGATCCGCAGTTGCGCCGGCCTTGCCGATCGTGAGCGCGAGCAGGCGGCCATAGCGAATGGCGATCGTCGGCACGCCTTGCGTATCGATGCCTCGAATGGTGAACTCCGAGGGGCCGACGGCTTGCACATTCACCCCGCTCGTCAGACTGAACACCGGCCGATAGCCGGGCAAACTCATGAAATGCTCGCCGGCCACGATCGGCGCCTTGGGGGCCAAACGTTCCCAGGCATGGGCCGGGCCATATTTCAGCAACACATCTTGCTCCGACGTGTAGCGGCCGATCTCTTCGCCGACATGCCAAGGCGGCGCCTTGCGCCCGCCCGCCGCTTCGCCCAGCCCACCGCCAGCGGGCCCACCGCCAATTGGCCCACCCGGGCCAGCGCCAGCGGCGCGACCGGAGTGACCGAGGCCACGGCGTCGGGCATCGCCGTGGGTCCGCCCGGTGCTCCACCCGCCGCGCCCGGCCCGAGCGATGGTGGCGCCGGACCGCCCCCGGCCACTGGTGTTTCGCTCGGCAGCGTCGGAGCCATTCCCGCCGGGTTAAGTGGCGCCACTCCCGGGTTGATCGGCGACGCCGCGGGATTGAGCGGCGATGCGACGATCGGTCCTGCCGGGGCCGAACCAGCGGGGCTCATCGCCGGATTCGTCGCTTCCGCGACCGGCGGCGCGATCCCCGGTGGAGCAAGCTCGCCGACTTCGCTCGTCGGCGGCACGGCGCCGGCTGGAGTCACGCTCGCGGCTGGTGTCGCCGCTTGGCCATCGGCGACCGAGGGAGGCGCAGTGCCGTCGCCAGACGTTGCAGCGCCCTCCATGGGCGCCTTTTCCACCGGCGCCGCGACCGGCGGAGTCTCGCTCGCGGCCTCGCCTTGCGGCGCTTGGCCCGCGGCGCCTCCCGCATTCGGCTCGCCCGCGGCTTTATCTCGCGAGCTTTCGTCGCTCGGCGAATTCTGCAGCCAGCCCGAGGCTTGTTGTCGCAGCTCGGGCGGAGCAATCAAGGCAAAGATGCCGGCCGTGAGCACAAACGCCACCAGCATGACAGCCGCCACCGGCCACAAACGCGAGGCTCGCTTTTCGCGCAGATAATCGGGCACTTCGAGCTTGGGACGCTTGCCCGGCCGAGCAGCGTCGACGGCGGCCGCCGCCACGGTTCGTTCGTCGCTGAGTGGCAACCTGTCGCCGCCGGCCGCCCCGAGCGATGCGCCATCGCCGCCCAGCGGCGGGGCCTTGGGCGGAGCTTGCGTCGGCGGCGCCTCCGGCGCGGGGCCCACGGCGTCGGCCAAATCCAAAAGGCCGTACATCCGTTCGCGAGCGCCCGGATCGACATCGGCCGGTTCGCCCAACACCAGCGTGAGAATCTGATGGCAGGCCGCTACCTCGGCCAGATGCTTGTCGGACTCCAAGCAGATTTTTTCAAAGTCGGCCACGCGCTCGGCCGGCAGTTCATTGTCGAGGTATTTGGCGACCGAGTTGGCGTCGAGCCCCAGGCCGCGGCCCTGCAGGCTTGGCGCCGGCAATCGCAGGTTTCGCACACAATCGCGAATGCGCTGAGCAAGCTCGGAGGCGAACTTGCTATCCTCCATCTTCTTGCGAATGTCCTCGGCGTCGTTCGGCTCGAGGATGTCGTCCATGTACGCGAGCATGGTGCGGAGCGTAAGTCGCATGGCGGGTGGCGCCTCCTACAATCACTAGGAACCGATCAATTGTGTCTCCTCGGAAAATAGTGGGCGCCAAGGCCGAAAACCGTACGAAAATCGATCGCAAAACCGGCCACGATTCTCTGATCTCATTGCACGGAAAAGGGTTATGTCGCGAAACTTTATTTTGCCGCCGCCGGGGCCGAGGGGCAAAACGCCACCAACGATGCGATCGAGGCCAGGGCGATCAGTCCCGCGATCACGGCCGGATGCGGTTCGGGTCGCGAGCGTGGTCGCCGCCAGACGGCTTTCTCCCACCCGTCGCGAGTGCGCACCCATTCCTCGGCGCCCCAGGGATCGGCCGGATTGCCCACGCCGGCCGACTGCTTGCGCTCGGCGGCGATGGCACGGTGCGTCGCGGCCCGGCGAAGCGAGTTCGGCGCCGAGGCAAGAGGCGAGCGCCGCATGGCGGACTGCGCCGGCGCGGCCAGGGCCGGCGAAGCGTCGGCCATGACGCCGACGCATATCAGAAACATGGCAATCGAGATGGCACGACTCATGGCTGCGCCTCGCACGACAGAGAAGGGCTTTGTTTTCGACGCCGCGCAGATTGGCTGCTGGCAATGCGATAAATTCAAAGCACCTTTGGCGCCGGACGCGCGAACGTCTCGACGAGCGAATTCCGCAAACCCCATGTCGACAATGATTTATAGCCGCTCGTCGCATCGCTGAACCCTGCTCATGGGCCGTGGCCCGTGTTGCCGCGCGGCAACATCGCCGCCGCCCGAGTGTCGCCTTTCCCAAACAGGGGGTCCTTTTGCCGCATCGGGAAATCTCTCTCCTGTCGAGAGGCGTAGGGGGAGCGAAAGCAACGGGGGGGAATCGCCGCGGCGCCGAGTCCGGCCGCGCGCCGCGAAATGAATTCCGAATCCGCTCCTCCATTCACCATTTCCGCGTGCTTTCGTCGCGTTCCGTGGCTCCTATTCTCGAGGATTTCGCCCGGCGTGGCTCGGCGAATATGGCCTAGACTTGTGCGGGATCGCCCGCCGATCTCGACGAATTCCACACCCCGAGCCAGCGAGCCAAACGCCATGACGCAACGCGCGATCGACCTCAAGACCCTGCTCAGCGACTCCCAACTGCCCGCCCTGCCGCAAAGCGCCCTGCAACTGCTCGCTTGGTCTCGTGAGTCGGAAGTGCCGCCGGTCGAATTCGCCGCCCCGATCGAGGCCGATCCGGGCCTGGCCGGCCAGGTGCTCAAGTTCGTGAATTCGTCGTACTTCGGCTTCTCGCGCGATGTGTCGAATATCAAGCTGGCGATCTCGCTCGTCGGCGCGCACAATCAAGAACTTCGTGCTTTGGAGCGCCGTGTTTAGCCTCACGCCCAGCGGAGCCCAAGGCGAACTCGATGTCGCGGCCCTCTGGAAAGATTCGCTCTACCGCGGCCTGTTTGCCCGGGCCTTCGCCAAGTTGCTGAAACTCCAAGACGCCGAAGAAGCCTTTGCCGCGGCGCTGCTGCAAGACATGAGCCTGCCGCTCTTGGTCAAGGCGCTGCCGGACGACTACGCCGCCATGTTCCGCGAACATCGCGCCTCGGGCCGCCGCCTCTCGGAGCTCGAGACCGAGCGCTTCGGTTGGAACCACGCCGACGCGGCCGAGTACATGGCCCGGCGTTGGAACCTGCCGGCCCATCTCGCCGACCTCGTGGCGCGGCATTCGCGGCAAGAGTTGTTGTTGCCCGAAGCCGAAGCGGCGAGCGGCTTGCAGATCGCGGTGAACTTGTCGTCGCTATTGCCCTCGATGCGCGACGAACCGTGGAGCGAACGCGAAGCGTTCGACGCCGCCTACACACTGCACGCTCCGGCCGGCGCGCCGGAGGTGGCTGAGTTGTTCGACCGCATCGACGAAGAGTTCCGCAACTTCGCCCCCACCCTAAAACTCGCCGGCACATCCCGCTCGCTCGCCAAAGTCCACCGCGAGGCGCCGGCGCTGGCCGATGGCTGACGCTCTCGTCGGAACAACTGCTGCCGATCGTCGCGTCGTTGCGTCCGTCGCGGTCATTGATGGTCGCCGCCGAGTTGCATGTATTTTCCTCAACCTGCCGCCCTGCGATTTGGTCCTGTTTCGGGCTCTCGGCAGCGGGGCGGGGGCGAACTACAATAGGTATAGTCGCTTGAGCGCCGCGAGGCGGGAATTCGTGGGGCCGGACGGAATCACGGCCAATCTGAATCGGCGGCCACGACGACGAGCCAGCGCTTCGGCCAAGATTGGCGGGCCGGCGACGCTCGGCAATGAACGGCGAGACGAGGGCAAAAATCATGTCGGCGCATCGCATTCGCCGCCAACTTTGGCTGCGGCAAGCTGAAGGATACCTCGAGCTCGGCATGGCCCGCCACGCGCTCGACACTCTCGCCCGCTATGGCGACGGCGCCGATCGCTCCGGCCGCGCCAGCTACCTCCGCGGCGAAGCGCTCCGATCGCTCGGCCAACATGAAGCGGCCCTGCGACCACTCCGAATCGCGGCCAGGCGGCTGCCCGAGCGAACCACCGAGGTCGGCCTCGCGCTGGGCTGGTGCTACAAACGCACCGGACGCCTCGACAAAGCGATCGCGGCCCTCGAACACGCGCTGGCCCACGACCCGCGGAACGCGCTGCTCCTCTACAATCTCGCCTGCTACTGGAGCTTGGCCGGCAACACACGGCAAGTGCTGCTGTTTCTCTCGCGAGCCCTGGCCATCGACGGCTCGTTTCGCGATCTCGTGGCCGACGAATCGGACTTCGACAACGTGCGCCTCCGATCCCACGTTTCGGGCGAGGTTCGTCCTGGATTAACGCGTGCCTCGTCCTTCGGTCGTTTGCCTCAAGTCGTTTCCCGCGCTGAATGCTCTGTTCGATACTCGCGATGCGAGCGTTGTTTTCGATGAGCCCGCGACGATTGCGGCGGCCGTGGATAATCTGGCGAAACGGCGATTCGACCCTCGGTGGATCCGCCAGCCAGCACTCGCGAAAATGTGGGGTCGTCGGCCGCGGTTTCATGAAGTCGCGCGAGACATCTTCGAGATGGATCTCGCCGGACGTGATTTCACGCGCGTCTGGCGCGAGCATTTCGTCGATAAAAGCGACGCGTGGCGCCCGCTCGCGGCGTAATTAGCAAAGCCACGCATTCCTTTTTGTGGTTGCATGCCGGATAATGTCCAATAGAGTCATCTTCCCCAGCGACTTGGCTTCGGTTCGCTCGCGGCCCGGCCGAGCAGTGCGTTCACGGAAACATCGAACTTCCACGGAGTCGAATCATCATGACCGTTTCTTTCAGTGAATCCATGGGCGGCAAGATCATCGAAGCGCGGCTTTCGGGCAAGCTGCACAAAGACGATTACGCGCATTTTGTCCCGGCGGTGGAAAAAGCGATCGCGGCCCACGGCAAAGTGCGAATCTTGGTCGAGATGCACGATTTTCACGGTTGGGACCTGGGCGGTCTCTGGCAGGACATCAAGTTCGATCTCCATCACTCGAAACACATCGAGCGTCTGGCGATGGTGGGCGACAAGAAGTGGGAACACGGCATGGCCGCGTTCTGCAAACCATTTACGTCGGCCACGATTCGGTATTTCGATGTCCACGACCTGGGGCAGGCTCGCGAGTGGTTGGCGGAGGGGTGAGAGAGGCAGTTTTCGATTTTCAATTTTTTGAGGACGGTTGTTCTTGCGCAGTCGGCGCCGCTAGCCCTGTGAGCGGGCAGAGCTTGGGATTTGTCGCGCGGCGGGGCTCGAGCGCTCATTGCAAGCAGTATCGCGGGCCGATAATCGATCCGTGGCGCCGCTGGCCCGTTCCGCCGTGTCTCGCGAAAGGCTCGTATGCTCAAAGTTTTCATTGGCTGGGATTCCCGCTTTCCCGAATGCGCTGATGTCCTCCGTTACTCGCTTCAGAAATATGCCTCGATTCCGCTCGACATTTACTGCCTCAAAAGCAGCGAGATGAACCTGCGGTGCGCGACCGACCCGCTCCAAACCAGCGAAACCGCCTATTCCCGATTTCTTGTGCCGCACTTGTGCGGATTTCGCGGTTCGGCTCTTTTTCTCGACAGTCAGATGCTTTGCTTGGGCGACGTGCGAGAAATCGCCGAGATGACCTTGAGCGATTGTTGGCTCCGGGTAGTTAAGCACGATCGGCCCGCGGGCGCGATTGGCGCCGACGTGCCGTCGTCTTCGAGCGGCCCACTCCCTGGCGAACCGCGCGTGCAGTGGTCGAGCGCCATGCTGCTCAATTGCCCGCGGCTCACGCTCTGGACCAAGCAAATGATCGAAACCGCCAATGTCGGGGCGCTCAACCGCTTCGAGGGCATCGGCGACGCGCTCGTCGGCGAGCTGCCCGGCGCCTGGCGAACTCGCGATGCGCGCGACACGCGAACCCGGCTGATTCATTACGCCAGCGGCGGCCCCTGGCTCCCTGGGCGCGGCGATCACCCGCTGGGCGACCTTTGGCTGCGATATCGCGACGAGATGCGGGCCGGCAAGGGACGGCAAGCCATGGCGCCGCGAGCGCCGGTCGCGGCCGGTTCGATGCCGCTGCCGCAGTTCATGCCCGCGACTCACTAAAGCTTTCCGAGGCGCCGCGGCCGGCGCGGTTTGGCGAAGAGCAGTTGCGCAGCTAGTGGCGTTTTCACGGAATGCGCCTTCGCAATAGGCGAGATAAAACTCCCACATCCGCACAAACGACTCGGGATATCCCAGTCCGCGAACCTCGGCGATGTTTTCGAGGAACCGTGCGCGCCAAAGCTCCAGGGTGCGGGCATAGTGGGGCGTGAGATCGTCGAGGCTCGTCAGTTGCAAGTCGGTTCGGCGGCGAATCGCGCCGTGGATCGCTCCGAGCGAAGGCAGGCAACCGCCGGGAAAAATATAGCGCCGAATGAAATCGACGCCGCGGCGATAGGCTTCGTATTGCTGGTCCGGAATCAAGATCGCTTGCAGCAGCATGAGCCCCTCGGGCTTGAGCAGCGAGCCGCACTGGGCGAAGTAGCGATCGAGATACGCATGTCCCACGGCCTCGATCATTTCGATCGACACCAATTTGTCGTACTGACCGGTCAGATCGCGATAGTCTCGCGAGAGCACCGTCACGCGATCCGCGAGCCCCGCTTCGCGCACACGGCGGCTGGCCAGCGCGTGTTGCTCGCGCGAAATGGTGGTTGTGGTCACCCGGCAGCCATAGCGGCCGGCCGCGTGCAGGGCGAATCCGCCCCATCCGCCGCCGATCTCGAGGAAATGATCGCCGGCCGCGAGTTCGAGCCGCTGGCAGATGCGATCGTTTTTCGCTTCCGACGCTTCCGCGAGCGAATACCCGGGTTGTTCGAACAGGGCACAGGAATACATCATGCTTTCGTCGAGAAATAGCGAGAAGAAGTCATTGCCTAGGTCGTAGTGCGCGGCAATGTTGTCGCGGCTGCCGCGGTGCGAATTGCGGCGCCAAGCATGCACCAGATTTCTCAGCGACCCTTGGCAGCGGGCGGCCCAACCTTCCAGCCGATCGAGCGCGCCGCGATTGACCAAGAACAGTCGCACGAGATCCGGGAGCGAATCGCATTGCCACTCGCCGCGCATATACGATTCGCCGGCTCCGATCGTGCCGCCAAACGCCACGGCGCCATGGAACCCGGGATCGAGCACGCGCACCGTGCTGGCAAGTGAACCGGCGCTTTCGCTCGGGCCAAATGTGAACGCTTCGCCCGCCTCTTCGAGTCGGAGCGAGCCCTCTCCGAGCCGGGCGAGATTCTTGAAAACCAAGTCGCGCGCGGCGCGATCGAGCCAGCTCGCGCGGTGAGCCCTCGCGACCGGCGCGAGCCGGTCTGGCGCTCTCTGAATTGGCGCTCCCTGAATTTGGCGCTCCCTGAATTGGCGCTCCCTGAATTGGCGCTCCCTGAATTGGCGCTCCCTGAACTGGCGCGACACTCATGGACAGACCCTCGCTGGTTCGTCGTGATTCGCGGGATGCGTAAACGTCGGACAGCCGCGAAGCCAAATTCGCATGGCTTGCCAATAGATGGCGGCCGTGACCCGCATGCTCAGCAGCGGATAGCGAGCCAGCATTGCCGCCAGCGATCCCGCGCCGATCTCGCGGCGCCGGAGCGTGAGCGTGGCGTCGAGCGTGGGACGGGCGTCTTCGGTGCGATCGCCCGAGCCGTTTTCGCCCATCGGGCATGCTTCGAGATGCACGCCAAGGCTCGCCGCCGGGGCATTCAGCCGCAAGCGATACTCGATTTCCATCGGCAAAAACGGGGAAACATGCATTCTGCTTGGCGAACCGATATTCGCGCCGCCGAGCGGCGCGGCGTGACGCCATCGATCGCCAGGACATACGCCCGCCGCTCGCCCCAGGGCGTGTTGCGCACCTCGAGCACGACACTTTCCACCCGCGCGCATCGGAATCGAAACAGAAATAGACACTGATCGGATTGAAGCCATAGCCCAGGAATCGGGGCAGCGTGAGCAGCCGGATCGGTCCGCGCGGCGCTTGGCCCAGGCTTCCGGCCACGAGCGATCGCACCTCCCCGGCGAGCGGCTCGCGGGGTCGCCCCAATAATCAGCGCGGCAAAATCGCACCGGCGCCGGACCGCGCGCCGACCAAAACCACCGGCCATCGAACACGCCGGGCGTCTCGTCGAGATCGAGATACAGCATGAACAGCCGATAACGGAACTCACGCTTCACGGGCTCGAAGCGACGGTGCCGCACATGGCCTTCGTAGATGCAGCTTTGCATGCGGGAAAATCCAGACCAAAATTCCGGGCCACATCAATCGCGCTCACGACGCCGTCTTCATGAAACCCATTGCCCCAATACGCCCCGCAGTAGTGCGTGCGCCGTGCGCCGCTGACTTCGCGCCGGCGGAGTTGCGCCGCCACGGCGCGCGCCGTGTACAGCGGATGGTGGTAGATGACGCGGCGATGGATTTTCTCCGGCGCGAGGCGATCCGTGCGATTGAGCGTCACACAGAATTGCCGTGGGGAATCGATGCCTTGCAAGCGATTGAGCAGATAGGTCACCGCCACGCCGCGATCGTCGGACCCGAGATGATAATTCCAACTCGCCCAGGCCCGGCGCCGCCGTGGCAATTGCGACTCATCTCCGTGAAGCACCGCCTCATTGCGCTGGTAGGTAAACGCGCCAAGCACCGCTTGCTCGGTCGGAGTCGGATCGGCGAGCATCGCCAGCGCCTGATCGGCATGCGCGGCGATGACCACATGGTCGAATTTCGATCTCTCGCCGCCGACCGTGGTGAGCACGACATGATCCGGCCGGCGCTCGACTCCGGCGACGGGACACACGAGCCGCACCCGCTCGGCAAACGGCGCCGTCAGCAGCGCCACATAGCGGTCCGAGCCGCCGCGCACGACGCGCCACCGCGGCCGATCGGCCACCGACAGCAGTCCATGATTGCGAAAGAATCGCACGAAGAACCTGGCCGGAAACGCATGCATCTGTCCGCTCGAGGCCGACCAGATCGCCGCGCCCATCGGCATCAGATATCGCTCGACGAACTCGGCGCCGTAGCGGCCTTGTGCGACCAGTTCGCCCAGGGTGCGTTCATCGTCGGCGTCTTCGAGAATCGCCGGCGCCTCGCGATTGAACCGCAGGATATCGCGAAGCATGCGATAAAACGAAGGCCGCGCGAAGTTTCGCCGGTCGGCGAAGAGTGCATTGAGCGACGAACCGCAATATTCGAATCCGGTGCGATCGCAGCGCACGCTAAAGCTCATGTCGCTTTCCTGGGAAGCAACACCCAGATGGTCGAGCAGCCGCGCGAAGTTGGGATAGGTGCGGTTGTTGAAGACAATAAAGCCGGTGTCGAGCGCCAACGGTCTACCATCGATCACGAGATGCGCCGTGTGCGTGTGGCCGCCCACATGGCTGCCGGCCTCGAACAGCGTGATCTCATGCGCTCCGTGCAATAGATGCGCGGCGGTCATGCCCGCGATGCCCGATCCGACAATGGCGATTTTCATGAGGCGTTTGAACGAGTTTGCGCGGCGAGGCCCATGGCTTCGCACCCGGGAATGCCGGCGAACCTCGGCCCGCCAACAACCGCATTCGCCCGCCGCGGAAAGGTGGATTCAGCCGGAAAGCGCAAAAATATCCGGCCAGCGCGGAAAAAACCGCGATCACCCCTCGGGCTTGCCGAGCAGTTTGATCGCTTCGCGCGAAGAGACCACCACGCCGCCCGGTTTCTCGGCGGTCACGGCAAATAGGCCGGGCTTCACCACATGCAGCGCCGCATGGATCGGCACCACGACTTCGCCCTTGCTCGAAATGTCGAACACACCGCCGTCGATCGGATATTTGTCGTCTTGATTGGCATCGAAAATCCAAAGCTGATATTGGCGCTTCTTCGGATCGTTGGGCTCGAGCCCCTTGATGCGCATGAAGCCCCGTTGCAACGACGGACTCCAGACCAAGTCGCCTTTCACTTCGCTCGTCACCGGGTCGGCCAGTGGCGCCCGCACCAGGTCGGGGGTGGCGAGCAGTTCGCTTCGCTCCTGGGCGGGGCTCGGGGCTCGCTCGAACCGTGGGTACAGGGCCCAGGTCGCCATCAGCAGACTGGCCGCCGTGACCAGCCACGGCCACCACGATCGGCCCGAGCTTTGTGCGCCGAGATCGGCGGGCCGAGCAACCCGCGGCCCGACTCCGCCAGCGGCTCGAATCAGTTCGGCGGCGCCTTGTCCGGAATTCGTCTCAGCAGCCCAGCGGCGGGCGTCGGCGAGCAGTTTGCCCCGTAATGCCGGCGGAAGCGGCTCGAACACCGGGGCTCCGAGCGATAGCTCGATCGCCGCGGCCACGCGCTCGAGTTCCTCGCGGTCGACTGCCGGGTGCAAGGCCAACAGCCGCTCGAGCTCGGCCGATTCGGCGGGCGTGAGTTCGCGCTCGACTTGCTCGCAGAGCAGGTCGTGGATCGCGTCGAGATCGGAACGAGGATTTTCGGCGTTCATGTCGCCCCTCCTCGCTGTTTATCGGAGCGGGCCAGCCCGATCATGCCGCGAATTTGCAAGAGCCCGCGCCGCGCATGGGTTTTGACGGTGCCGAGCGGCAGGCCGGTGGAGCGCGAGATTTCGTCGTGCGTCAGTCCGTCGTAAATCCAGAGCGAGAGCACTTGCCGCTGTTCGGGCCGCAAGCCGCCGAGCGCTTGCGCGGCCCGCGCCACATCGTCGCCCATTTCGGCGGCTTCCGTGGTGGAAGGGCCGCGCGAGGCGAGTTCCGGCGGCAGGGCCTCGTTCTGGGGGCGTCGGCCCAGGCGGCGCTGGCGATCGATTAGCCGTCGCCGGGCGATCATCGCGACAAAGGTGGTTTCCGAGGCGATGGCGGAGTCGAACCGGGCCGCGCTCCGCCATAAGTCGATGAAAATCTCTTGGGCGGCGTCTTCGGCGTCGGCCGCCGTGGGTGAACCCTTGCGCAAGCGACCACACCAAACCGCCGAAGCGGTCGAGGCATTCTTCCATCGCTTGTTGTTCGCCGGCCGCCACGCGACCGATCAAGGAGTTCGACACAATCGCCCGTTGCCCAATGGAAGAAAGTCGCGACGCCGCGCTCGGCGGCGATGAGCACTCACCAGCAGCCGTGGACACGCTTCTCGCGGAGCGGAAGCCCTCGACCCACGGCGATCATTATCAAGGATGAACGCACGGCTCACAATCCGTAACGCCCGAGCCGCCACGGCGGGCGATCCTCGAGCGTGCGTAAGTCGTTGGAGCCGCGAGGCAAAATCGGTCTGGGCATTTCTTCGCCGGCGGTTTAGGCTTATCCCCATGACCACGCTCGCTCCCCTTGCCTCCGCCGCGCCGCTCTCGGCCCCCACAGCGCTCGCCACGCCGGGCGCCGAACGCTATTGGTATCGGCCCTGGTTTCTGGGGCTTTTGGGCAGTGCGCTGTTTTGGGCCGCGCTGCCGCCGCTGAATCTCTGGCCGCTCGGTTGGCTCGCCGTGGCCCCGTTCGTGCTGCTGGCCAGGCAAGAACATTTGCCAGGCAAGCGACCGTATTGGACACTCTATGCCTGCGGCGTCGGATTTTGGCTCGTGAGCGTGTACTGGCTCACGTTGCCGCACTGGGCCACGGCTTTTGGGTGGCTCGCGATCTCGATCTACATGGGTGTCTACTGGCCGCTCACGGTCTGGCTGATCCGCGTGGCGAAGTGGCGGCTGCGAATCTCGCCCGTTGTCGCGGCGCCCGTCGTCTGGACCGGGCTCGAATTGGCTCGGGCGCATGTCTTGACCGGGTTTCTCATGGCCGCGCTCGGCCACACCCAGGTTCGCCGGCTGCCGATCTTGCAAATTTCGGATCTCGGCGGCGCCTACATGGTGAGCTTTCTGCTGGCGCTTGTCGCCGCATGTTTGGCGATGCTCGTGCCTTGGGCCGGCCAGCGCGGCAAATGGTGGCCGGCGATTCCGCTGGTTGTCGCGCCGCTGGCGGCTTGGGCCTACGGGCAATACCGCCTCGGCGAGCCCGCGGGTGTTTCCACCGGCTACCTGAAGCCGAGTCCGGTGGTCGCGCTGATTCAAGGCTCCGTCAACACCGAGCTCAAGAGCGATCCCGACGGCGCACGGCGGATGCAGGTACACGACGAATATTTCGGCCTCTCGCGAGCCGCCTCCGATCGGGCCCGGGCCGAAGGGCTGCGGCTCGACTTGATCGTGTGGCCCGAAACCATGTTTCGCGAGCCGTGGTTCACCTTTAGCGACGACTTTCAACCGCCGCCCGACGCTCGCTACGACGTGGGCCAAGTGCGTCGGACCACGGAAGAGATCATCGCCGAAGCGTCGCGCCGGTTGGCGCTCCGGCCCTGCTGGGCATCGACACCATGGTCTACTCGCCCGGCCGCGAGGAACGCTTCAACTCGGCCCTATTTCTCGATCGCGAGGGCCGGGCGATTGGCCGCTACGACAAATGCTATCTGGTGATGTTCGGCGAATATGTGCCGCTGGCCGATCGCTTTCCGTGGCTCTATCGCTTCACGCCGCTGCCCGGCGGGCTCAATGCCGGCCGCGGCGCGGAATCGGCCGTGATCGATGGGGTGCGTTATGCGCCGAATATCTGCTATGAAACCACGTCGCCCCACATGATGCGCGAACATGTCAACGAGCTTCGCGCCCGCGGCGAAGAGCCCGATGTGCTGGTGAACCTCACGAATGACGGCTGGTTCTGGGGCTCGACCGAGCTCGACATGCACTTGGCCTGCGGCGTGTGCCGGGCGATCGAGACTCGCAAACCGCTCCTGGTGGCGGCCAACACCGGCTTTTCCGCCTGGATCGAAGCCACGGGCGAAATCCGCGCCCAAGGCGGCCGGCAAACCAGCGAATTCATTCTCGCCCGGCCGACGATCGTCCAGCGAGTTAGTTTTTACCTGGACCACGGCGACTGGCTCTCGGGCGCCTGCTTGGCGGCGTGCTTTGGCCTGGGTGGAGTTGGCTTTCGCGAAGCCTGGCGCCGCCGCCGCGCCAAACGCACACAAGTCGCGACCGCGCATTGAACAGCCCCATCCGTCCCCATCGTCGATTGAATCGCACTCATAATCGCCACGATTTCCTTTACCATGTCGCACTCCGTTCGCGGTTTGTTCATTGCCGGCGCCGATACCGAGGTGGGTAAAACCCATGTCGGGGCGCTGATCGCGCGGCGCCTCGCGGCGGCTGGGCATCGCGTGGGTGTGTATAAGCCCGCCGAAAGCGGCTGCGAACTCGAAGATGGCCGGCTCATGCCGCGCGATGCCTGGACACTGTGGCAAGCCGCCGGCGCTCCGGGCGAGCTCGACCGCGTGTGCCCGCAGCGATTCGCCGCGCCGCTGGCGCCGGGTTTGGCCGCGGCCGCCGAGGGGCGCGTCATTGATCGACGCCTGCTCGCCGCCGGGCTCGACTACTGGCTCGACCGGAGCGATGTGGTGATCGTCGAGGGCGCCGGCGGGCTGCTCTCGCCACTGGCCGAGGATTGCGATGTGGCCACGCTTGCCGCGGAGCTCGGTTTTCCGCTCGTGGTGGTGGCGCAACACGCTGGGCGCCATCAATCAAACCTTGCAAACCTTGGCCGTGGCGCGGATGTTCGCGCCGCGGCTCCCGCTGGGCGCGGTCGTGCTCAGCACACTCGACCCCGAGCCGCATCCGAGCCTCACGACCAATGCCCGCGAGATTCGCCGCCGCGCCGCCGATGTGCCGCTCTTGACGCTGGGCTTTCGCGCGGGCGATTTTTCCGAACCGCTCGACTGGTTCGCCCTGGCCCAACCGAGCGTCGCGCCGGGGCTCACCACGCGCCCCGCCCCGCGCCTCGGTAAGCAATCCGAGCCGAGGTCCGCGCGATGAGCCGACCGAAGCATACTCTCCTGCCCGCCCGGGCCGACGAACAGGTGGCCGCCAGTTCGCGATTGATCTTGGCCGCGGCCGAGGCGGCGCTCGCCGAACCCCTGGCGCCGGCCGCTGGAGCGCGCCAAGCGATTGTGCTGGGCGGCGGCGCGTGTCGCGAGATTCCGCTCGAAGACCTGGCGAGTCGATTCGACCGCATTGTGATCGACGATATCAAACCGCCCGCGGACAGCGCCGCGCTGGTAGAGAGCAGAATCGGCTCGGCCGACGCCGCGAGGCTCCAATGGCGCACTCGCGATCTTACGGGGCAAATCGCCTGCCTGGGCGAAGCATGGCGCCGAGCTCTCGATCGCGAGTCGACGGCGGCCGCCGCGATCGAGGCGATGTCGCAAGTGGCCGCCGCGCCGCTCGGGGCCGGCCACGAAGCGAGTGCTTCGGCCGGCGATCCGTCGGGGGAGCGATATACGCTGGTCGTGGCGTCGTGCCTACTTAGCCAGTTGCATGCGCCGGCTTGGCAAGTGGCCCGCGATCTGTTTGCCCAGCGATTTCCCCAAGCGACGCGTGAACTGGCCGAATCGAAGCTTTGGTTCGACTCGCTCGCGCTCTTGGCCCGAGCGCTCGAGCGCCGCTTTGTCGCCGATCTGCCGTCGCTCGTGGCGCCGGGCGGCCGGATTTATTTGTCTGAAAGCGTGCGAGTCAGCTTTTTGAATTGGGCCGGACCGGCAACCTGGTCCACGCGCGGCGGGCTACGGATGACGGCGACCGGCGATTTGGCCGACTATCTCGATTCTCGCTTCGTGATTCAGACCCGCGACCGCTGGGCCTGGATCGTGGCGCCCGAAGAACCCCCGGGTCCGCAAGGCAAAGCCTTCGATGTGCAGGGCCTCGTGCTCCGACTCGACGAGGCGAATCCGCCCGTGGGGACACGCTAAGGCGACGGGCGGCTCTTGCGATCGAACCCGGCGCCTTCGCCATTTTTTTCCCCGCAAATTCGTCTTGCCGCGGGCGTCGGTTTTTGGGACTCTCCACGCCCCGCGCGGTGGGATCGCGAGTTTGGTCGCCCGCCACCCAGAGTCTTCAACGTCCTCGAAAGCCGATTTCCACCGTGATTCCGGAATCGATTTCAGAAACACCGATCGCCCCACACGCTCAGGCTTCGCACGGCGATACCGCGCCGCGCGAATCGGAGCCGGACTATCCGCCGCCACACGCGGCGCCCGGCTGGTGGCGCGAGCGCGAGATCGTGCTCTTGGCCGTGGTGGTGCTGGCCACTTTCACGGCCCGACTCACGGCGCTGCCGGTCTGCGGCGAGGAATCGCGCTGGGCCACGAGCGCCAAGGAAATGATCGCCAGTGGCGACTGGATCGTGCCGCGTCAGCAAGGCCATGTGTTTCCCGAACGGCCGCCGCTCGGCAGTTGGATGATGGCGATCGTGGCGCTCGCCATCGGGCACATGAGCCCGCTGGCGATTCGCCTGCCCAGCGTGCTCGCGGCGCTGGCCACGTCGATCTTGATCTACGGCTATGGCCGCACATTTCTCAGTCGAGTGGCGCTCTCGGCGCGGCCGGGGCTTACGTCACCTTTGGCCAAGTCTTGCAGCTTTGCCAGTTGGGCGAGTCGGAATCGCTGTTTACCTGCCTCTCGGCCGGGTCGATGCTCTTCTGGCACGCCTTCTACTCCTGCCGCCGCTCGGAAACGGCAATGTGGATGGGAGGCTATTTCCTCGCCGGCTTGGCCGCGCTCGACAAGGGGCCCCGAGCGCCGGTGTATTTCGTGGCCGTGACCGGCGCTTTTCTCGTCCTCCGTGGCGAGTGGCGGCGGCTGATAAGCTGGTCCCATGTGGCCGGCGTCGCGACATTTCTCTTCGTGGTCGGCCTGTGGCAAGTTCCCTTTTTCCTGGCTAGCGATTGGGAAGATGTGCGCGATATTTGGTCGGGCCTCGCGCGCGACCGCTTCAAATGGGAGGGGCTCGCGCTGCACATGCTGAGCTATCCCTGCGAGACACTCGGCTGCCTCTTTCCTTGGAGCCCACTGCTGGCGGCGTATTTGTTTCCCCACTTTCGCCGCTCGCTCCGGCCCTGTCGGCCGCAGTTGATCTTTTTGTTCGCGGCCCTGGCGATCACGTATCCGACCGTATGGATTTCATCGGGCGCGCGTGGTCGGTACTTCATGCCGCTTTATCCCTGCATCGCCCTCTTGGTGGGCATTGTCGTCGAGCGCTGGTCGGCCAGTGTGCCCAGCAAGCTCGAAGGCGCCGCTTGGCGTCATTTGCCGCGCACGATATGCCTCGTGGTCTTCGGGCTGGGACTCGTCACCGGCATCGCGCCGCTGGCCGGCATCAAGAAACTCGAACCGCTCCGGCAGCCGGCCTGGTTCGCCGTGGGCTACACATTGCTGGGCCTCTTGACCTTCGTGACATTCTTTCTCGGCTCGCAAGAAAACTTGCCCCGGCGCATTGCCCAAAGCCGCTGGGCCCGCTGGGCGCGATCGCTCTCCCCGCAAACCGCGCTGCTTACCCTGGTCGCGCTATTGGGCATCACGCAGACCGGAGTACTCGTGAATCTGCGGCTCAATAAGTCCAACGACCTCGCGCCGGTGATCGCCAAGTTGCGAAAGCAGTTTCCGCCGGGGACGCGGCTCGTGAGCTTCGGTCCGATCGCGCATCGGTTCGCGTATTTCTATGGCGATACGATTCCGCAGGTGGATTGGCCCGAACACGCCGATGAGCTTACGCCGGGCATCACGTATTTCTGCTTCGATCTACACCTTGGCGATAGCAACTGGTTTCGATCCGACGGCCGTGGTCGCCGCTGGGGCAAGACATCGGGCATGTTGCCATTTGCCTGGGAGCCGGTGATGGCGGTGCCATGCGACCCGATGCGGCGCGCCTCGGCCGACATGACCGTCATCGTGGGTCGAATCACGGGCCCGCTCGACCCGCCGCCGACGCCCTACCAGCATCTTGCCTGGAACAGGTCGAAAGCGACGAAAGCCGAGCAGGCAACCGAGCAGGCAGTGGCCGAAGAGTCGATCGCCCGCAAAAAACAGGCGGTCGGCGTCGATCGCTAATCGCCCGCCACGCGATTTCGCCCACTCCGGGAATGCTTGGGACCGTTTTGCCGCCGGGCAATCGAGAGCTCCCGAATTCTTCACGAGGGCAAAATCTCCCAAAAAGGCACAAAGGCACAAAAAGCGCGGGTCGGGGCACTCGACGCGATTTGGGATTTTTGCTACGCTATGGGGCTTCCCTACCGGCCTTTTAAGCGCTGATTGCCGGGTAAGTTCGCCGCGAAGGCGAATTCGGGAGGCGGGAGTTTTTCAAGATTGGCGCCTTTTTCAGATTTGGGTCACGCACTATGTACGCGATTATCGTCGACGGCGGCCGGCAGTATAAGGTCGTCGAGGGTCAGGAGTTAGAAGTCGATTATCGCGATCTCTCGGCCGGGTCGCCGCTTGAGTTCCGCAAAGTGCTCGCCGGCAGCGATGGCTCGAGCCTGCGGTTTGGCGCCCCGGCGCTCGAGGGCGCCGTGGTCACGGCCAAAGTGCTCGGCGTCTTCCAAGGCGAAAAGCTCGTGATCCAAAAATTCCGCCGCCGCAAAACCTATCGCCGCCGCACCGGTCATCGCCAACTGCACACCCGGGTGAAGATCGACAAGATCACGCTGGGCTGATCGCCTTGCCGGGTTTACGCATGCTCGGCCGCCGATCGCCCCTGGCCACGACAAGCGTGGGTATGCTACTCGGCTGATGCCTTGCTTGGTTTTTTTGGTTTGCAAGAGCTGCCCTTGCCGGATCGCCGCGCGTCGCATAAGCTCTTGGCGCCGTGAGCCTTTTTGCGCTCGTGGCCAGCGCGTCATGGATGACGGCCTCAAGGAAGATCGCGTCCCCACCAGGACGAGAGAATATGACATTCACTCCTCAGGCGCGATGCCCATGACGGCCCCGCGCGGCATTGAAGCCAGCATCGCCCACGAACCATCGGGCGCCGCTTCGCTTCGTCCCGGCAGCGGGCTGCGCCGGGCGATTCTCACGGCCCGCCAATGGCTGCTCGCCGCGCAGCATGCCGACGGCTACTGGGTCGGCGAGCTCGAGGGCGACACGATCCTCGAAAGCGAATACATTTTGTTGCTCGCCTATCTGGGCGAACACGGCTCCGAGCGCGCCGGAAAGCGGCCCGCCATATCGAGCTCGCGCAGCTCCCCAAGGGTGGCTGGGCGATCTATCCGGGCGGGGCGGTCGATGTGGGCGCGAGCGTGAAAGCCTACTTCGCCCTCAAGCTCACGGGCCATGACCCCAGTGGCGAGCCGATGCAGCGTGCCCGCGGGGCCATTCTCGCTCACGGCGGGGCCGATGCGGTAAATAGCTTCACGCGGTTTTACCTCGCGCTCCTGGGGCAGATTCCCTACGACCAGTGCCCGGCCGTGCCACCGGAAATGGTGCTGTTGCCCACTTGGTTTCCGATCAATCTCTACCGCATGAGCGCCTGGTCGCGCACGATTCTCGCTCCGCTGGCGGTGATGTGGGCTTATAAGCCGGTGGCGCGACTCGACCCGCGCTTCGGCGTGTCGGAACTTTTCATCAAGGCGCCGGAGCATTGGCCGCCGCTGCGCTGCCCGGGCCGGCCCGAGGCTCCGCGGCTCGTGAGCTGGGATCGCTTCTTCCGGCTGCTCGACCGCGGCATTAAGCTTTGCGAGCGAGTGGGTTTCGTGCCGCTTCGGCGGCGGGCGCTTCAAGCGGCGGAGAAGTGGATCGTCGAGCGATTCGCCGGCAGCGATGGGCTGGGGGCGATCTTTCCGCCGATGATCTTCAGCGTGATCGCGCTCAAATTGCGCGGCTACGCCGACGCGAGCCCCGAGCAAGTCTATTGCCGCGAACAGCTCGACGGCCTGATGATCGAAACCGAAACCACCTTGCGATTGCAGCCCTGCAAATCGCCGGTCTGGGATACCGCCATTACCCTGCGGGCGCTCGACGCCAGCGGGGTCGAACCGTGCGATCCGGCAATCGAGCGCGGCGTGGCTTGGCTGCTCGACCAACAAATCTCGCGACGCGGCGATTGGGCCGAAACGGTCGACGCCCCCAGCGGCGGCTGGTGTTTCGAGCACGCCAACGAATTCTATCCCGATGTCGACGACACGATCATGGCGCTCATGGCCCTGGCGCCGCGGCTTGGCCGCAAGCCCCGAGCCCGTAACGCTTCGACCGCGGCCGGCGCCGGACATTTGCCGCCGGAGCTGCATGTGGTCGATCGGCAATCGCTGCCGAATGCGCGCGAAGCGCGTCGGCAAGTGATCGCGATCGATCGATTGCTGGCCGCCACCGAGCGCGGGCTGGCCTGGGTATTGGCAATGCAAAATCGCGATGGCGGCTGGGGCGCTTTCGACCGCGACAACGATCGCGAGTTCTTGTGCCATGTGCCGTTCGCCGATCACAACGCGATGATCGATCCCAGCACTCCCGACTTGGCCGGCCGGGTGCTCGAAACTCTGGCTTACTACGGCCGGCGCGTCGGCGACCCGGTGGTGGATCGCGCCGTGGCATATATGCGGTCCACGCAAGAGGCCGACGGAAGCTGGTTCGGCCGCTGGGGAGTCAACTACATTTACGGCGTGTGGCAGTCGCTCGTGGGGCTCGCGGCCGTGGGCGTCGATAAAAACGACCCGATGATTCGCGCGGGAGCGCACTGGCTGCTCGCTTATCAACAGCCCGATGGCGGCTGGGGTGAGTCGCCCGATAGTTATGCCGCGCCCGAGAAGCGAGGTCAGGGTCCGACCACGCCCTCGCAAACCGCCTGGGCGATGCTGGGCTTGCTTGCGGCGGGCGAACACGCGCATCCGGCCATGGCGCGCGGCGCGCGGTGGCTCATCGAACGTCAGCGAGCCGATGGCTCGTGGGAAGAAAAGGAATTCACGGGCACCGGCTTTCCGCTCGTGTTTTATTTGCGATATCACATGTATCCGATCTACTTCCCGCTGCTGGCGCTTGGGCAGTGGGCCGCGGCGGTAGGCGAGCGGCTCGAGGAAGCCGAAGCGCTCGAACATTTGCTGACCCAAAGCGGCTAAGAGCCGAGTTTTGCTTTCCCACGTTGCGCCGACACATTTTTCCGATCCTTCATGCGAGAGAAGCACGATGCGTTTTCCGCTTTCGCTCACCGCCCGGATGACGACCTACATGCTCAAGAAGAAGCTTTCGCGCCAGCGGAAGTTTCCCTTGGTCTTGATGCTCGAGCCGCTGCACGCCTGCAATCTCACTTGCACCGGCTGCGGGCGCATCCGTGAATACGCCACGACGATCAAGGACAAGCTCAGTGTCGACGAGTGCCTGGCGAGCGTCGACGAATGCGGGGCGCCGATCGTGAGCATTTGCGGCGGCGAGCCGATGATTTATCCCTGGATCGACGAGCTCGTGGCCAAGATTCTCGAGCGCAAGAAGCACATCTATCTCTGCACCAACGGCATGTTTACCCGCAAGAAGCTCGACAAGTTCAAGCCCACGAGTCGCTTCTTCTGGAATGTGCATCTCGACGGCATGGAAGCCTCGCACGATAAGGCCGTGGAGCGCGACGGCGTGTTCAAGGAAGCGATCGAAGGCATCAAGGCGGCGAAGGCGGCCGGTTTCCTGGTCTGCACGAACACGACCATATACAAGGAAACCGACATGAACGAAATCGCCGTGTTGCTCTCGTATCTCACGGAGCTCGGCGTCGACGGCTTCATGCTCTCGCCGGCCTATGGCTATTCGGCCGTGCAAATCACGAATCCCACGGGCGCCGCCGAAATCTTCATGACCAAGGCCGATGTGCATGAAAAGTTCCGGCAGGCCAAGACCCTACTGGCCAGCTTCAAGCTCAACACCTCGCCGATTTATCTCGAATTCTTGCGGGGCGAGCGCGACCTGCGCTGCGCGGCTTGGGCCAATCCCACGCGAAATCTCAAAGGCTGGAAAGGCCCCTGCTACCTGATTACCGACACCCATCACAAGACGTATCAAGACCTCGTGCAGCTCACGGACTGGAACAAGCTCGGCGCCGGCGCCGATCCGCGCTGTGAAAACTGCATGGTCCACTGCGGCTTCGAGCCGGCCGCCGTGTTGGGGCTCAATAGCCGGCTGACCGATGTGTTCAAGATGGCGGCTTGGCAGTTGTCCTGAAGACGCGAACTCGCGTGGACGCGGGGCGAAAAGTGGGGCGTCGGCAAGCACGGCGTCGGCGCGGCTATCGGTCGCGGCGGGATATTGGTAGTTTGAATAGTCGCCCGATGCTTCCCGTTTTCGCCATCGACCGAATTTCATGCTCACGCCCGCCGATATTCTCGGACCCCAAGGCCGCATTGCCGCCCGGCTGCCCAACTACGAGCTGCGCTCCGAGCAGCTCGCCATGGGCGAGGCCGTGGCCGCGGCGATCGAGGGCCGCCGGCATTCTGATGGCCGAGGCTGGCACCGGCGTCGGCAAGAGCTTCGCCTATTTGGTTCCCGCGATTCTGGCCGTGGCCCAACCAACGGCCGCCGATGGCAAGCCGGCCCGCAAGCGCGTCGTCATCTCGACGCACACGATCAGCCTGCAAGAACAACTGCTGTTCAAGGACATTCCGTTTCTCAACAGCGTGATTCCGCTCGAATTCAGCGCGGCGTTGGTCAAGGGCCGCGGCAACTACTTGAGCCTGCGGTGCATGAACAGCGCCGTCGAGCGCGGCGGCTCGCTCTTTCGGCTCGACGAGGAATTCGCCGAACTGCGAAAGCTCACCGCGTGGAGCAAGAAAACCCACGATGGCTCGCTCGCCGATCTCGAACACAAGCCGCTCCCTAGTGTTTGGGAAGAGACCCAAAGCGACAGCGGCAATTGCCTGGGCCGGCAGTGTCCGACATATAAAGATTGCTTTTATTATCAAGCCCGGCGGCGAATGCAAAACGCCCAGGTGCTGGTCGTGAACCATGCCCTGTTCTTTTCCGATCTGGCGCTGCGGCGCGAGGGCGCGAACCTGCTGCCCGACTACGATATCGCGATCTTCGACGAAGCCCACACGCTCGAAGCCGTGGCCAGCGACCACCTAGGCGCGAGCGTCACCTCGGGCCAAGTCGAATATCTGCTCAACAAACTCTACAACGACCGCACGAACAGGGGCCTGCTCGTGCATCACAAGCTCGGCGAGCTGCAGAAAGACGTGCTCACCTGTCACATGCGGGCCGAGGAGTTTTTCGACGATGTGCTCGAGTGGGCTCGCAAAACCGGCAAGACCACGCCGCGAGTGTCGCATCCCGACATCGTGGCCAATGGCCTCACGCCCGCGCTCACGGCCTTGGCCAATCGCCTGCGCCAGACCGCGACCAAATTCACCGACGATGAGAAGCAGAACTTCACCTCGGCGGCCGACCGCTTGACGACGCTCGCCTTTGCCTGCGAAGCCTGGCGAACCCAGCGGCAGGAAGACGCCGTGCATTGGATCGACATCGCCCAATCGCGCCGCGGCCGCACGCGCGTCGAGCTTGCCGCGGCGCCGCTCGATGTGGGCCCCGCCCTCCGCGCCGAACTTTTCGAGCGCGTGCCCACGGTGATTATGACCAGCGCCACCTTGGCCGTGGGCCAGGGATCGTTCGACTATTTCAAGCATCGCGTGGGGCTCTCCGCGGGCGAGGCGCGGCAATGGGGCAGTCCCTTCAACTATCGGGAACAAGCCGAACTGGTGCTGCTCGACGACATGCCCGATCCCACTTCGGAACCGCGAGTCTATGAGCGCCGCGTGATCGAAATGATCGAGCGCTACGCCGGCCAAAGCGATGGCCATGCGTTCGTCTTGCTCACCAGCTACGACATGATGAAACGCGTCGCCGCGGGAATCTCGCCCTGGCTCGCCGAGCGCAATCTCGCGCTTTATAATCAAGCCGACGGTCTTTCGCGCAGCCTGATGGTCGAACGCTTCAAGGCCAACCCGCGCGGCGTGCTCTTGGGCGCCGATAGTTTTTGGCAAGGCGTCGATGTGCCGGGCAGCGCGCGTGCAGACCGTGATTATCGCCCGGCTGCCATTTAGCGTGCCCGATCGCCCGCTATTGGCGGCGCGGCTCGAGGCGATTCGCGCTCGCGGTGGCAACCCGTTTCAAGACTGCCAGTTGCCCGAGGCGATTCTCAAACTCAAACAGGGCTTCGGCCGGCTGATTCGCAGTCGGCAAGATCGGGGACGGGTGGTGGTGCTCGACCCGCGCGCTGCGCACCAAGCCTTACGGGCGCCTGTTTCTCGAAAGCTTGCCCGACTGCCGCCGCGTGGTCGAATCGGCCCAAGCGCGTCCCGCCCAATCCGAGCTGTTCTGATCAGCCGGCGATTGCGGCGCCCCCGTGCCGCGAGGCCGCTTTGATGGCCAGACCGGTGGTCAGGCCGGCGCAGAACAGCAGCAGCGAGTTGACCATGGGAATCGCGCCCATGTCTTGAAACATGCCATTGGGCAGATAGGCCCCGAGCGTGGCGAGCATCCAAAGCCCGCACTGCCGGGCGCCGAGCGGCAGCGCGAGATTTCGCCACAGCCGCCAGCCTTGGAGCCCCCACGCCACGAGCAGCCCGATCCAGAGGCTCATGCCCAAGAGGCCCATTTCCGTGAGTTGGGCCAAGAACACATTGTGTTGAATATACGGCCGGCCTTTTTCGAGGTTCAAGTCCGTGTCGCGATCGTGGAGATACGCCTTGCTTTCGGTGAAGTATTGGCCGAAGCCGAATCCCAGCAGCGGGCGATCTTGAAACATGTTCCATGCGATCCGCGCGAGAATCGGCCGCAACTTGGCCGATTCCAGGCTTTCGTTGGCGCTTAAGTTCTTATCGCGCTTGAACACGAGCACGCTTTGCCAACTCACGGCCACGAGCAGTGTGGCGGCGAGGGCAAAGCTGGTGAGCACCGGAGCCCGCCAGGCGCGCGGCAGGCCGCAGCCGACGACAATCGTGAGACTGAGCGCCGCGCCCATCCACGCGCTGCGGGTCAGGGTGCAGTACACGCCCCAGGCGGCCAGCGGCGCGATCGCCAGAATCACGAATTGCCCGCGGCGGCCGAGTCGGGGCCAGATCATGAGGCCGGCCGAGAGCATCGACGCCTGATAGAAACCGTTGCCGGCCGGATTAAGCACCGGCCCGCGACCGCGGCCATAGAATTCGATGAATTCCGTGGATCGCAAATATCCGGGAAAGACCAATGCCCACCAACCATGCGACTCGGCCACGGCCGTGAAGCACAAATACAAGGCAAACACGCCGCCCGCCGCGAACAGGCCGGTGAGCATCCGCTCCGAGACTCGTGCTTGCCGCATGATCCAGTACAAGACGACCGGGAACAGATAGAGGAAAACGAATTGGGCCAGCGGCCAACTATTGCGGAACTTCCAATCATGGGTCATCGTGCTGACGAACAACACGCCCAGAAACGCGAACAGCAGATAATCGGCCCGCGCCAGCGGCTTGGGATCGGTCTGGGCAAATCGCCGCAGCATCACGTATTGCAAGGCGAGCACGCCCAGGAGCGAGCGATCGATCGTGATCGGCAGCGGTCCCACGGCGAGCTTGAAAAACGGCTGACCGAAACAACAACCGGCAAGAACCACCAGCATGCCGCCGGTCACCAGGCCTCCGCGCGTGAGCAGCAAGCAGCCCCAGAGAAGGCCGGCCAGCGCCAGTGAGCCGATGACGATCTCCACAACCACCCCCCCGACTTTCACTTGCCGTGGCCAACCCGAACCTTCCGCATGAAAAATATAGGTTGCCGCCGGCTTCGGCCTCCGGGCTCGGCCGCGCGAGGCGCCAAACGGTTCTAGCGGTTGGCGCGATGGCGCCGCCCCGAAACCCCGCCGCGGGCGCGTTCTTGGATGGCGGGCAGGGTCGCTCATTCTTTCAAGATGCCGAGTCTGGTGAGGAGGCGGTCGACTCGGGCGGCGTTTTCTCGCAGAGTTTGGGCGATTTGGGTGCAGCCTAGCGATCGTAGGAGGGTAAGGCCCGCATTGCGGAGCGTGCTGAACGCCTGGGGCGCGCTGCCCTTGCGGATTCGGCAGGCGTCCTCGCCCAGAACCACGTCGCGAACCCAGTGGGACTTGTTTTCGATGCCCCAGTGCCCGCGCCACCAGCCCAGCAGGTCGGCGGCCGAGCCTTTGGGTCGTGGTGCGCTGGAAATGGCATACGCCACTTCGTGGGTCTGAATGCCCTTGCGCCAGGTCGTGCGGTCGAGTCGGCAGACCTGCTCCAGGCCGGGCCAATCCAAGTGCTTCGCCAACCGGGTCGAAGCTTGCAGAGAGCGATGTTCTCGTCGGCCGTGTCCCTTGTTCAACGTTTCGGCGACATCGAGATGGGATTGGCGTTGCTTCTCGTTATAGGGGGGAAAAGGCCGGCTCGAACTCGGCGGCGATGGCCTGCATTAGAGTCGGCTGATTGTCTTTGACCACCAGGAGATAATGCCCGCCGCCGTCGATGATTTTCTGGCAGATCTCGCGCTGACACAGCAGGGCGTCGCCCGTGATGACGCGGCCTTTCAAGACGATCGTTTCCAAGAGTTCCGGCGCGGCGGTGATCTCGTTGGTCTTGCCATCGACTTCCATCTGACTCAAGACATAGCCGGTTTCTTGGTCGTACAAGGACAGCAGATGGGCCGTCCGTCCGTGCGCGTTCAGCACTCCGCACAGGGACTTGCCATCCATCGCGACGGCGGACAACTTTGCCTCATCCACAACCTCGCCCAGTTGCGACTCGACCCATTCTCGCACGCACTGCTCTAAAATCACGGGGTCGAGGGCCAGGATCAGATCACGGAAGGCATTGGCGCAAGGAGGCTTGCGCCAATAGCCCAGCAACCACCAGATTTTTCGGTCCTGCGACGCGATCCAATCGGCGATCGCCTTGTAACCTCGGTGACCGCAAAGGATTCCGCAAACCACGGTGGCCATCATGGCCGAGAGCGAAAAGCGTCGCCCCCGCCGCCCACGAGGATCGGGAATCCGCGACAAGAAATCGAGCAGACTCGTTGCTTCGGCAGTCGCCATGCAAGCATCTCCAGCAGAATAAAGGTGAGTGGACGCACGTACACACTCATCCTACGCGGGAGACTTCCGCTAGACTAGAACAATGATTGGCCCTGCGGTCCGGCAAGTCTCTCTGGCATCGGAGGGCGGCTCGCGATAAAATGGCGTTGGGCAAGCCCAAGCGCGGACGTTACGTTTGCTTGCGGCCCTGCTCGGGCCTTTCTCAGGAATTCTCCCATGAAATCTGCGCAAGCTGGCTATCGATCGGTTTTGCCGTGGGGTTGGTTGTCGGGCTCAACGTGGCCGGCTACTGGCCGCAGATTCCGGTGCATGCCTCGGCCACGCATGGCCAAGACAATTTCGCGATCGCCACCGGTCTGGTCGAAGACCAGATGGAAGCGGTCTACATGCTCGACTTCATCACCGGCGACCTTAAAGCCTGCGTGCTGAGCATCAACACCCGCACCTTTCTCACGTTCTACTCCTACAACGTGAGCAAGGATTTCGGCTCGATCAAGAATCCCAAGTACCTGATGGTCACGGGCATGGCCGATGTGCGGCGACAGTTGAATGTCCCGATCGGCGTGAGCGTGATCTATGTGGCCGAAATGACTTCGGGACAATTGGCCTGCTATGGTCTGCCCTGGACTCCCGGCCGGCAGCAGCTCAACACGACCATCAAGGGAACCTTCTTGCCGATGGATATCATCAAGTTTCGCACGGCCGCGGTTCGGGCCCCCGTGGATTGATTGCTACCCGTGGACCTTTTGTGTTGGTTGGCGCCCATGCGGATTTTTGTCAACGGCGAAGGCCGCGAAGTGTCCGCCGATCTGACGATTGGCGGCTTGCTCCTCGAGCTCGGCATCACCGTGCGGCATGTGGCGGTCGAGGTCAATGAGCAACTCGTGCCGCGCTCCGCGCATGAAGCCCGGCGACTCGCGCCCGGCGATCGGCTGGAAGTGGTCACGCTTGTCGGTGGCGGCTAATGGCCTGCTGAATATTTCAACAGGCCGTCGAGGGCCTGTCGATCGGGCGGCGACGCGTCTCGCCAACGGCTCGCGCTTTTCTTGCCCGGCTCACTCCTCGGCGCCGCGGGCGGAAACTCCTACAATGGCGGAGCAATCTTGGCGCCCCAGCCGGCCGGCTGAAAGCTTGTATCCCCCCCGAACCAACCTCGCCGCGACTCGACTTATGAATCCGTCCGCCGCTTCGCCTTCCGCCGCTTCGCCCTCGGCCGTTTCACCCACCGGGAGCGTCGCTCCACGCTCGAGCGACTCGCTACAAGTCGGCACGCACACGCTCACCAGCCGCTTGATCGTCGGCACCGGCAAATACGCCGACTACGAGATCATGGCGCGCTCGCTCGAGCTCTCGGGCGCCGACTGCATTACCGTGGCCGTGCGACGCGAACGGCTGATCGACGCGCGCGGCGCCAATCTGCTCGACCACATCGACACTCGCCGCTACACGCTGCTACCCAACACGGCCGGCTGTTTCACGGCCGACGACGCGGTGCGCGTGGCCCGACTCGGAAGGGAAATCTTGCTGGGGCTGGAAAACCCCGGCGCCGATTGGGTGAAGCTCGAAGTGCTGGGCGATACGAAAACCCTGCTGCCCGATCCGATTGGCACGCTCGCGGCCACCGAAAAGCTCGTCGCCGATGGCTTTCAAGTACTCTGCTACACGACCGACGACCCGATGCTCGCCCGCCGGCTCAAAGCGGCCGGGGCCACGAGCGTGATGCCGGCCGGCAGCCCGATCGGCTCGGGCCAAGGGGTCTTGAACCCCAACAACATTCGTATTTGCCTCGAATACCTCAAGGACGGCGATCCCGATTACCCGGTGATTGTCGACGCGGGCGTCGGCGCGGCGAGCGATGTGGCGATGGCCATGGAACTGGGCGTCGATGGCGTGTTGCTCAACACCGCGATCGCGCATGCCCGCGATCCACTGATCATGGCCCGGGCGATGAAAGCGGGCATCGAGGCCGGGCGGCTTTCGTATCTGGCTGGCCGCATTCCCAAGAAGCTTTATGCCACGGCGAGCAGCCCCGAGACCGGGCGCATTGCCGCGAGCGGGCCGGAGAAGTGATCGCCGCGATTATCTCGGGGAAACTTCCGCGGCCGGCGAAAAGGCTCGAGACTACATGCCCACGACTTGCCGCACGAAACTCACCTCGGGCTTGGCCGTGGCGCCGCCGACTTTGAGATATTCCGACACATAGCGAAACTTATCGCGCGGGCGGTCGGGGTCCTTGAAGTTGTCGCCCTTCTGCAAGATCGCGCGGGTTTCGCTGATGCCGCCGAATTCGCGCTCGCCCGCCACCTGGCAAGGAAACCAGTGGCCCACGCCCGCGTCGTCGGCCAGATAGAACTCGGGATAGCAGTGGCCGAGCACCCACACGGTGCGGGCGGGAATCTTGGCGGCCCGGCAGATCGCGATAAACAGCGACGCCAGGTCCTCGCTGTCGCCCGACTTGTCGGCAAGCGCGCGCACCGAGCCTTTCAGTTCGCCATGCACGAACTTCACATGCTCGCGCACATAATCGAAGATCGCCTCGACTTTTTGCCAGTCGTGCTCCTTATGGGCGGTGAGCTCCTTGGCGAGCGCCGTGATCTTGGCATGGCGAGTTTCGATATATGGACTCGGGCCGAGATAGAGCATCGTGGCCCGGTCGAGTTTCCTCGGGATCGTGTAGCCCTCGGTCGCGGTGGGCGGCAGCGATGTGCGGCGCGTGATTTCGTACGTGACGAGACAAGGCGCCGATTGACCGGCCGGAACGCTCGGCACATCGATCACCATCTGCTTCGTGCCGCCGTGAGTGTCACGATCGTCGTGATCCACCACCAAGGGCGAGATTTCCTCCTGCACCACGTTCACTTGCTGCTCGGGCCAGTCCGACGGAATGGGCGACGTGGCGTAGATATCTTGGCAGGGGCCGGCCGTGGCCTTGATGACGATGCCCACTTTGAGCCGCTGGGTCACGGCGCGGTCGAGCCGCGGCCCCTTGTCGTCGGACTTTTGCTCGGTCGCGGCCTTGAACTGGGCCAGCGCCGGCGGCAGCGGGCAAATCGCCCAGCAGAGCGCGATTCCAATCAGCGACGCCGCGACAACTCGCCATTCTGAAGAACGCATGAGAATCAGCCTCCTCGGAGCTCGGGCTTCCCTCGAAAAAGCCCTGGGTCGTTGGCCTATTTGCCGTGCCGGTGTTTCCTTCCATTGTATTCCGGGAGGGTAGAGAATTCATCCAGCGAGGCGCGCGACCGAGGCCGCTTTCTTCGTCACAATCGGAACCCCAAGGCCCGACGCGCGCGAGCTGGCGAGAGCGGGTGAGAGAACCTGAAGCATGGCCGCACGCGCCGGCCGAAAACTCAGCGCGGCGGTGGAGGCTCGGCCCACGACACATCGACCACGATCGGCAGATGGTCGGAACCGGTGCTCGGGCCGACCATTCGCTGGTTGACCGCGATCTCGGGCGAGACGAGACAATGATCGATCGGAATGCGCAGCGGCCAGATCGCCGTCGGCCAAGTGGCCTGAATGCCAAACGCTAGCCGGCTATCCACCAGCCGCGACGACGCCGCGAGATCATGAAAATAAGGCGACCACGGACTCACGTTCAAATCGCCCAGCACGATCACCGGGTTGGATTCGCCCGTGGCCAATTTGGCCAAATCGACGAACTGCTGGTTGCGGGCAGTAAAGTTCACCCTGCTGGTGGGCGAATACGGATGCGTGCCGATGAGCGTCAGGCGGCGGCCGTCGAGGAGCACCCGAATCTTGATCGCCAGCGTGAGCTTGTCTTGCCGTCCGAGCAGCACCTCTTCGACGCTTTCGAGCGGTAGCCGGCTATAGAGCGCGATGCCTTGGGAGCGATGCGCCGGAATCGCGCGCCGGTGGGGAAACTCGGATTCAAGCGCCCGCATCGCCTCGGCCCATCCGAAGTCGACTTCGATCAGCACCACGATATCCGGCTTGGCGGAGCGAATGAAATCGAGCGTGCGCGGATAGTCGTGGTTTCTGACATGGAGATTGCTCTCGAGCAACCGCAACACATGCCGCCCCTCGACCGGTCGCGGCGCCACGCCGCGCGGCACGACCAAATACAGATTGGCCGCCGCGATGAGCCCCGTCGCCAGGGCCGCGGGCCAGCGCCGGCCGGCAAGGTAACACAAGGTCGCTAGCGCCAACAGCGAACCATATTGCACGCGAAAATGACTGCAGAGCTCGATCGGCCAGCCAAGTCGGCCCAGGCAACCGGCCGCGGCAAACAGCGCCACGCCCAAGCTCGCCAAGTGCAATGCCGACCAGGCCGTGGCTCGCAACGCGAACCGCGAACGCAGCCAATTCCACCATGCCGACCGGACCGGCGGCTTCGGCTTCGCATCGCTCGCGGATGCCTTCGCCGCGAGCGCGGATGGAGGCGCCGGCGCCGGCTGACTCGGCGTGGCTCGTGCCCGCGGCGGCGGATTCGGTTTTCGTCTTGGCCCCACGGTCAGGAATTTTCCCGCCAATGAAATACAACCGGTTTGGCCACGTCGGGATGCAGGCTGTGATGCACTGGGCACGCCAAGGCAGCCCGCTCCAGGGCCTCGCGATGCGGATGGTCAGCCGCGAGCGGCACGAAGATTTCGACCGTCAGTCGCTGAATGCGCCGCGTTCCGCTCGAAGTCATTTCCTTTTCCACGCTAAGCCGCATGCCGCGCAAATCGATCGCGTGGCGCTCGGCATGGATGCCCATGATCGTGGCCATGCAGGTGGCAAGAGCGGTGGCGACCAGATCGGTCGGCGAAAACGATTCGCCGCGACCGTGGTTGTCCACCGGCGCGTCGGTCGCCAAGCGAGCCCGAGGGTTCGTGAATGGCGGCGCAGGCGGAGCGCCCCCTCGTATTCGACATTGATTCGCACCATGAGACGCTAATAACCTCCTGAGGCCCAGAAGCTCGCGTTTTGCAAACACGCAGGTAATCTATAGGGCAACGGTTCTTGAAAGCGCGCTGGGCCCACTCGTCAAACGTGAATTCCGCACACAGTTCGGCTCCTCGCACAAAGTTTGCCTCGCGCTGGCCGACAGGATTGTTTCGATCGCCATTCTATGCGGCGGACAGCATGGCGTCACGGGGAACAAATGACCGCCCATGGCCCCAAGTTTGCCTGCCATTCAATCGTCTGGTCGGGTTGGGCGCCCGTTGGCTGCCCCATGGCGGGCCGTTGCCTCAAAGTTATGTGTCGATTGAGTTTGCAAAATGCGGGCGTTTGCAAACGCTGGTCGAAATCGATACAAACCGCTGATCCATGAACGGCCAATTTGGCATATTGGTGTCCATGTGCTCGCTAACGATGATAGCACGACTAAACTTTGTGGACATTGGGCCTTAGAGCAATTCCCCATCCTAGACGATACTCCGGCACGGATATTGCTTCCTTCCTAACCCTCAATCTCGACGCGGCCGCCGAGCCCGGGAGAATGACGGCGAGTCCCGGAGCGCTGACGGTAAATTTGTCTCGACATTTAGGAGTCGGGACTCGCGGGAAGCTCAATCTTTCATGGAGGATGGAAGCATGTTGGTTCTCAGCAGAAAAGTGGGCGAGCAAATCTGCATCGGTGACGACATCGTGCTAACGGTGCTCGAAGTTCAAGGCCAACGAATCAAGTTGGGCATCTCGGCCCCGCGATCTTGCCGTGTTCTTCGCGGCGAGTTGGCCCCGAGCGGGGAAAAGCTCTCGGCTCAACCGGCGCACCAAGGCGCCCTGTGGCTGAAATCGACAAGTGATTCGCTGAACTTCGCGACGACTCACTGAGCGGTCATTCACTCCTCGGTCGCTGCTTCGGCGATTCCGACGGAGCCCCCGGCGGTTGGGAATATTGCGCACGACGTGGCGCGTAGAGCATAACCCCGAAATTCGCTACATTCCCACCTGTCGCGCGGGCCAAGCATGGAATGCCCCTTCGCGGAATCGCGATCACGCGGGGCGCGAAGTAATTCGGAACGCTTATTCGCCATGACCGGCTTCGGCGGCATCTTCTAGTATCTCAAAATGCGCGATTTCGCGGCGCCCTTCCGCGATTGCAACGGCGGCCCCCCCCCCGCAGCGCGATGGCCGCCCTGGTTCGCGATGCTTTGCGCGAATTTCCTTGCCCGGCGCCATCGGCACGCGCCGCTGCTTTCTTCAAGCTAAGCTTTTGCAAGGCTTCCGCGCGCCTTCCAGTCGAGTGTCCGGTCCCTCGGCCTCGCCGGGCAGGCGCATTGGCGACAGCCTCCGCGTGCTTCACTCCCCGCCTGCCCCAACCGCCTGCCCGCGCTGCAAAGGAACTGTTTGCAACCATGAAAACAATCGCTCCCCTTCGGACCGCCGACGATCAAAAAGCGCTGGAATTCGAAAACCTCAAGCGCAAGATACATAGCAAGCTCGTGGATAAGCTCGACATGTCTCGCGTGGGCGAGCTCGCCGGCGATGTGCTGCGCCGCGAGATTCGACTCGTGGTCGAGCACCTATGCGACACCGAGGACACGCTGCTCAATCGCAACGAACGCGAGCGTCTGGTCGACGAAGTGCTCGACGAAACCTTCGGCCTTGGCCCGCTCGAAATGCTGCTCAAGGACTCGACGATCAGCGATATTCTGATCAACGGGCCGAAACATATTTACGTCGAGCGCCGCGGCAAGATGGAGCGCACCAATGTCTCCTTCCGCGACAACAACCACTTGATGCAGATCATCGACCGAATCGTGTCGAAAGTGGGCCGGCGCGTGGATGAAGTGTGTCCGATGGTCGACGCGCGGTTGCAAGATGGCTCGCGCGTCAACGCGATTATTCCGCCCTTGGCGCTCGATGGCGCCGCGGTATCGATTCGCCGCTTCGGCTCGAATCCGCTCAAGCTCGAGGATCTGTTGAACTACAAGGCGTTCACGCCCGAAATGGTGATGCTGCTCGAAGGGGCGATCAAGGCCCGATTGAATATCATCATTTCCGGCGGCACCGGCTCCGGCAAGACCACGCTGCTCAACACGCTCTCGAGCTTTATCTCGAACCAAGACCGCATCGTCACGATCGAAGACGCCGCCGAATTGCAGCTCCAGCAGGAGCATGTCGTGCGGCTCGAAACGCGTCCCGCCAATATCGAGGGCAAAGGCGCCGTGACGGCCACGGACCTCGTGCGCAATGCCCTCCGCATGCGGCCCGAACGCGTGATCATCGGCGAGTGTCGCGGTCCGGAAACACTCGACATGTTGCAGGCCATGAACACGGGCCACGAAGGCTCGCTCACGACGCTCCACGCCAACACGCCGCGCGACGCGATCGCGCGCATCGAAACCATGATTAGCATGGCCGGCTTCGAACTGCCGCTCAAGGCGATGCGTCAGCAGGTGGCCAGCGCCGTGGACCTGATCATCCAGGCCAACCGTTTGCAGGGTGGTCCGCGCAAGATCACGCACATCACCGAGATCGTGGGCATGGAGCAAGACACGATCGTGATGCAAGACATCTATCATTTCGAGCAGACGGGCATCGATGAATCGGGACGCGCGCACGGGCGATTCGTGGCGACCGGCATTCGTCCCACGTTCATGGATCGCCTTGAGTCGGCGGGCGTGCGGCTGCCGAGCAGCGCGTTCCGGCAACGGGTGATGATGGAAGATTGACGAGACCGAGGGCGGCGCGAGCGACACCCGGTCGCCGCGAGGCCGTTGAGCGGGAGAGAAAAGCCATGACGACACTCTTGATACCGATCGCCGTGTTCCTGTGCGTCGCCGCCTTGGTGGGCGCCGGCGCGTCCCTGTTTCAGGGCAGCGCCAACACTTCGCTCGAAGATCGACTGAGCCTGATCACCGGCGCCGGCGGCATGGGCCGCAAGCCGACCGAAGCCGCCGTCACCAAGAGCTTGCTGTCGCAGCCGCTCAACGCCGGCACGAGCGCCGTCGAGATGCTCGTCGCCAGGTTTCTCAATCTGCCGCTATTGATCGAGCAGGCCGATGTCTCGATTTCGGCGGCGAAGATATTGATGATTTGCGGCGTGCTGGCCGCGTCGGGGATCGTCGTGCCCTCGACCCTGGGGCTACACCTGGCCTTCGCGCCCGCGGTGGCGATCGCCCTGGGGCTCGCGCCGCTGGTTTGGCTGGTCATGAAGCGCAACCGGCGATTCAAGGCGTTTGGCAAGCAACTTCCCGATGCCCTGGAGCTCATGAGCCGGGCGCTGCGAGCCGGCCATAGCCTCGGCTCCGGTTTCAGTCTCGTGGCCGACGAAATGCAGGCGCCGATCTCGAAAGAATTCAGTCGGGTGTTCGAGGAGCAGAACCTGGGTATCCCGCTCAACGAAGCGCTCGATCATATTACGAATCGCATCCCGAATCTCGATCTCAAGTTCTTCGCCACCGCCGTGGTGCTTCAGCGTCAGACCGGCGGCGATCTCGCCGAAATTCTCGACAAAATCGGCTACATCGTCCGCGAGCGATTCAAAATCTGGGGACAAGTCCAGGCGCTCACCGGCGAGGGACGTCTTTCGGGCGTGGTGTTGCTTGGGCTGCCGCCGGCGCTGTTCGGCGCCGTGTGGTATTTGAACCCCGATTATCTGATGCCGTTGTTTACCGACCCGATGGGCAAGAAGATGCTCGCCGGCGGGTTGGGGCTGCAGCTACTCGGCGCGCTGGTGATTCGTAAGATCGTCAATATCAAGGTGTGAGCGGTATCATGTTCGCGCAATTCGCTTCCGTGCAGGTTTTCATCATCGCGGGCGTGTTCGGCCTTGCGCCGTGCCGTTTGGTTGGCGTTCGACCTGCTGGCGCCGCGCAAGGGCAACGCGGAAGATCGGCTCGATGAGATCGCGAATCCGCAGTCGCGCAAGAAAAACGCCGACGGCTCGCCGATCAAGAAGTCGCAGACCATGACTTCGATGCTGGCCAAGGCTTCGCCCAAACTGGCCGCTCCGCTCAAACCCAAGACCGCCAAGGAAGCCAGCCTGCTCGCCAGCCGACTGAAGCAAGCCGGCTTTCGCGGCGAGACGGCCCCAAGCATCTTTCTCGGTCTCAAGTTCTCGCTGCTGCTCCTGGGCTTGGTCTTGGCCGGCGGAACGGAGCTGCTCCGCACGGGTTTCACGCAAGACGCCCTGATGCATATCGTGGCGATCGCCGGAATCTTGTTCTATCTGCCCGATGGCGTGGTGTGGTTCTTGGGCAGCAAGCGTCGCGAGGCGATTTTCCTGGGGCTACCCGACACGCTCGACCTGATGGTGGTGTGCGTCGAGGCCGGCCTGGGGCTCGATCAAGCGATGCGAAAAGTGGCCGAGGAAATGAAGAGAACCACGCCGGTCGTGGCCGGCGAATTCGCGCTTTGCAATTTCCAATTGCAAATGGGCCGGGCCAAAGTCGAGGTGCTCCACGAACTCGGGCAGCGAACCGGCGTCGACGACCTGCGCGCCTTGGCCGCGATTCTGATCCAAGCCGATAAGTTCGGCTCGAGCGTGGCCCAGGCGCTGCGAGTGCAGAGCGAATCGATGCGCACCAAGCGACGTCAGTTGGCCGAGGAAAAGGCCGCGAAAACCGCGGTGAAGCTGATCTTTCCGCTCGTGCTCTTCATTTTTCCCGCCTTGTTCGTCGTGCTTGTCGGACCGGCCGCGATCACGATCGTGCGCGAAATGTTCCCGATGATGACCGGGTCAAAATAGTCCGGTTGTGCCGATTGCTCCGCTGGCGCCGACTCGCGCGATAGCCGCGACGCTTTTGCGCCGATAAATTTTTCGGACACCGCGCGAAGCCGCGCCGCGCGCACACGAGCACCTCGGGCGAATCAGGAGCAAGGGAATGCGACGCTTCGTTCTCGGCGGCATGGTGGCGATGAGCGTTTGCGTCGCGACGCCGCAATCAATGCTGGCGGGCGAATTTTGGGGCAAGTGCAAACGCATCTTCAGCCTCAATCTGGATTGGCCCTCGCCCTATATTCAGCAAGACCGGGCATCGGTCTCCGCGCACTTCGCCGCCATGACCGAAAACGGCTGGCGCACGCAAAACCTGCTTTGCGAATATCATTTCACGCCCAATGGCGAAAAGCTCACTCCCGCCGGCGAGATTCGGCTGAAGTGGATTCTGACCCAGGCGCCGGCGCAGCATCGCTTGGTCTATTTGCAAAAAGCCGGCGATCCGCAAGAGACGCTTGCCCGGGTCGAGGCGGTCCAGAAATACGCCCAGCTTGTGCAAAACGCGCCGGCCAGCTTGGTGGAAACCGACATGGAAACGCGCGGCCGCCCGGCCGAACAGGTCGATGTGATCAGCCGCTCGGCGCTCGACAGCATGCCGGCGCCAGTGCTTCCGGCCGGCTCGAAGGGCGGCACCACCGCCGGATCGACGAACGCCGGATCCATCTCCAGCGGCGGCGGCAGTGCGGGCCGATAATCCGCCGCGCATGGCGCCGCGAGCGATTATCTGGCCCCGAAAAGCTACCCAAACCATGCAGCCGCTCGAAGCGAGAGAATCGTCACGCTTGGACTGAAGCGGCGCCGGCTCCAGGGACGATGAAGGTCGCTAGGGCGACATGTTCCGCGATTCCGCGGGGCCGGTCGTTTGCCGACGCCGGCTTTTCAGCCGGGCCCGCCCATCGGGGTGCCTTCGAGGTAGCCCGAAGGCCGTCTCTCGAGTTCCCTGGGGTGAGGACCGGCAGTGCCAAGCCGCGCGACAAATCTTCTGGCTCTCAGCGCCGCGCTGGCTCTGGCCGCGCTCGGGCCGGGATGTTCGAGCCTGGGGCTCTCCAAGCCCAACGGCGCCGCGCCGGTTGCTTCGACCCCGCCGCCCGCGGCCAAGCCCTCATTCATGGCCAAGGTCACCTCGTGGTTTTCTTCCGATAGCTCGAAAAGCGCGGCCACGACGCCGCGCACGATCGATCCGGTGCTCGACGCGCCACTCGCGCTCTCGAAGAAAACGAAAACCGGGCCCGACCTGAATGTGGCGATGGCCCACATGCTCGAGCGCAATGGCAAGCTCAACGACGCGATCGAGCAGTATAAGAAGGCCCTGCAGATCGACGACAAATATCTGCCGGCCGTCGAGGGACTCGGCCATTTGGAAGATCGCCAAGGCAACCTCGAAGCCGCCACGGCCTGGTATCAACGCGCGATTGAAATCGCTCCCCGCGAAGGTAAGCTGCACAACGACCTCGGGCTCTGCTACCATCGCCGCGCCATGTTGCCGGAATCGGCCAAGGCGTTTCGGAAAGCGATCGAGCTTCAACCCGACCGACCATTGTTTCGCAACAATCTTGCTTCGGTCCTGGTCGAAATGAATCAAAATTCGGCCGCGCTCGAACAGCTTATCGCCGCCAACGGCGCCCCCGTCGGACATTACAATCTCGGATATCTGCTCTGGCGAAAGGGCGAACAAGCAGCCGCCGATGCCGAGTTCCAGGCCGCGCTCGCGATCGATCCGTCGTTCGAGGCCGCGCGGACTTGGGTCGCCAAGCTGCATCCGGGCGTCGAAGCCAGCGCTTTGGCAAGTCGGAACAGCTCCGCGAGCCCGGTAGCAATTGCGCCCACGGGCGACTCGGCCGGCGATTCGGTTGGCGACGCCAGCGCCGCGCCGGCGGCGCAAACGGCCGACCGCCGCGCTTTGCCCGCGAGCAACTTGACGGCGACAGCGCCGACCGCGGCGTATCCCTTCGCGCCGACCGCTAGGGCAATGCCCACGGTCTCCTCGGTGGCGGAAATGGGCTCACCCGAAGTCGCCCCGCAAGCCGGCGACGGATCGAACGCGACCGCGGTGGTGGGGGCCGACGAGACAACGCCATCGACACCATCCAATGCTTCGCCGCCGGGAACATCCGCGGCGAGCGTGAACAATTTGGCGCCCTCGGCCAGCATAACGCCGATCATCTATCCCAACGCTCCCGCGGCCAGCAGCGCCGCGGGCGGGTCGTCGACGGGAAATGCAGCGCCTCCGGCCGACGACGCCGGACCGATGCTGGGCCCCAGCGCGCGACGCTCTTACCCGCCGCCGCCGCGCTAATGGGATATGCGACGCTAGGAGCGAAAGTCGCCGGACGGCGCGAGACAATCCCGACCGCCCAGAGACGATTGCTTCTTCATGAAGGTGGCCCCGGGCGCCGCGCGAAGCAATTACTTGGCGCCCACAAGCTGCTGCTTCTTCTTTTCGGCGATGATCTCTTCCTGGATATTTCCCGGCACCTTGCGGTACTTGGAAAACTCCATCGTGAAGGTGCCCTGACCCTGGGTCATGCTGCGCAGATCGGTCGAGTAGCCGAAGGTTTCGGCCAGCGGCACTTCGGCCTCGATTTGCGCGACCGTCCCATTGAGCTCGGTCGACACGATCAGACCGCGGCGACTGTTGAGCTCACCCGCCACGGGACCTTGAAACTGAGTCGGCACTTCGATCTCGACCTTCATGATCGGCTCGAGCAGCACCGGCTTCGTCTTGAGGAACGTCTCGCGGAAGCAGCCTCGGGCACAGGTTTGAAACGCCATGTCCGAGCTATCGACATCGTGGTACGAACCATCTTCGAGCACGGTCTTGACGCCCACGATCGGGAACTCGGCCAAGGGGCCCTTGTTCATCGAATCGCGGAATCCCTTCTCGACGCTCGGAATGTATTCGCGCGGAATGCGACCGCCGACGACTTTATCCTCGAAGATGAAGTTCTCCTCGCTGTCTTCCGGAAGCGGCTCGAACTTGCCCTTGATATGGGCATATTGGCCGGAGCCGCCGGTCTGCTTCTTGTGTTTGAAGTCGTATTCGGCGGGCTTCGTCGGCGCTTCGCGGTAGCTGACCTTGGGCGCGCCGACTTCCACCTCGACGCCGTATTCGCGGCGAATGCGTTCGACGTAGATTTCCAGATGCAATTCGCCCATGCCGGCGATCACCGTTTCCGAGGTTTCTTCGTCGGTCATCACTCGGAAGGTCGGGTCTTCCTTGCGGAAGCGATTGAGCGCCTTGCCCAGCTTGTCGGCCCCCTCGCGGCCCACCGGCGCCACGGCCATCTTGATAACCGGCTCGGGCACGAACATGTTTTCCAGCGTGCATAGCCGCGCTCGCTGGCGTAGGTATCGCCGCTCGCGCAGTCGATGCCCATGATCGCCACGATATCGCCCGCCGAGGCCGAGTCGATTTCCTCGCGCTTGTCGGCGTGCATCTTCACAATGCGGCTGAATCGCTGCTTTTGATCGGTGCGCTGGTTGAAATACATTTCGCCCTTCTTGATCGTGCCTTGGTAGATACGCAAGAAGGTCAACTGGCCGAACGGATCTTCCACGATCTTGAACGCCATGCCGACAAACGGCTTGGTCGGATCGGGCTCAAGCGCGAACGCTTCGTCGGGCTTGTCCCACTGCTTCGCTTTCACCGGCCGATCGAGCGGCGAGGGCAAATAGCGAGTCACCGCGTCGAGCAAAAGCTGCACGCCCTTGTTCCGATAGGCGGTGCCCATGTAAACCGGGGTGAAGTCCTGCTCCTGCACCGCTTGGCGAATCACATTGTGCAGCAGGGCCTCGGGCGCCGGCTCTTCCGAGAGCAGCAGCTCCATCAGCTCGTCGCTATACATCGACAACCGGTCGAGCATTTTGTGCCGCGCGGCCTTGGCGTCGTTCACGAGCGCGGCGGGGATTTCCTCCTCGCGCACCGTCTCGCCTTTCGCGCCGTCGAAGTAGTAGGCTTTCATCGTGATCAGATCGATCACGCCTTCGAAATTTTCTTCCTTGCCGATCGGCCATTGCATGAGCACCGCGTCGGCGCCCATTTTGTCGCGCACTTGGTTCACGACCTTTTCGCAATTGGCGCCGGTGCGGTCCATTTTATTGATAAACGCCAACCGCGGCACATGATAGCGCTTCATCTGGCGATCGACCGTGAGCGACTGGCTTTGCACGCCGCCCACGCCACACAACACGAGCACCGCGCCGTCGAGCACGCGCAAGCTGCGCTCGACCTCGACCGTGAAATCGACGTGGCCCGGCGTGTCGATCAGATTGATCGGATGGCCCTTCCATTCGACGCTGGTGGCGGCGCTGGTAATCGTGATGCCGCGCTCGCGCTCAAGGTCCATGTAGTCCATGGTCGCCCCGTCGCCATCGCCCTTCACCTCGTTGATGCGGTGAATGCGGCCGGCGTAGAACAAGATGCGCTCGCTGAGCGTGGTCTTGCCGGAGTCGATGTGGGCGGAAATACCGATATTACGCAGTTTAGCCAGTTCCATGGTCAAGAACCTCACCAAGATCCGAACGCGAAAAAGGGCATCGATCCGTTTGAGTCACGATAAGCTCCCGCCCCGAGCTAATGGCATCGCCAGCGAAAGCATCATTTATTACGGAGGGCGCCAGGAGAAAGTTCCTGACATTCCGTCGGGGCCGGGCTCGCGGGATCACCTCGAAACCGCGGCGAACCCACTGCTAGCGGCGGCCAGCTTCCACCGCGGACAACGGTCGTCGGCAGCCGGGAAGGCGGAGCATCTTATCTTAGAGCCAGGGGAAAGTCCCGGATAGGCCAGTTTGGGGCCTTTTTTCGCGCAGCCATTCAGGGGGGTGGCTCGAAACGAAGCGGCGGAAGAGGCGACCCGCGAATTCCGTCGGCGAGATCCCTCCGAATAGATCGAAACCGCGACTGCTCCAAGTATGATACAGATTCGGGCCGAAACCACGCCACTCGCCCCACGCGCATGTTTTAGGCCGATTTAGAGCCTATCCGACAACTCTCCCCTCTCCCCGTTGGGGAGCTGGGAAGGTGAGGCTCTTGTACTCCCACCCTGGCCAGCCACGAGATTTTTCATGTGTTTTCGCTTTCGATTCGGGCTTCGCCCGGCCGATGCTCGCTGCTGGGCGCCGCTGGCCGCGAAGGCGGCCGCCGTCTTGCTCATCGTTGCTGGCGCCGGCGCCGCTCTGGCCGATCCGACGTTCGAGGAAGTAACTCGCGAAATGCGCCCCTACTCTGGGCCATCGGCCGATGTGGTCGATCGCTCGACGCTCACCGGCAAAGTGATGGCCGGCTATCAGGGCTGGTTTACCACTCCCTACGACGCCTCGGGCCGCGGCTGGGGTCACTACGGCGCCGGGCCCGACTTTCGACCCGGCCGCTGCAAAATCGATCTCTGGCCCGATGTGAGCGAGCTCGACCACGACGAACGCTATCCCACGCCCTTCCAACGGGCCGATGGCAGCGTGGCCCAGGTGTTTAGCTCCCACAATCCAAAGACGGTCGCCCGCCATTTCCATTGGATGCAGCAATACGGTATCGATGGCGCCTTCATCCAACGATTCGCCGTGAGCACGCGCAACGTGCTCGACCTCAGGCACTGCAACACGATTCTCGCCAACTGCCGCGCCGGGGCCAACGAATTCGGCCGGTGCTACGCCGTGATGTACGACCTCTCGGGCCTGGGCCCCGGCGGCGCCCGGCAAGTGATCGACGATTGGAAGCTCCTCGTCGACCGCATGCGAATTGGCCGCGACCCGGGCGACCGAGCCTATTTGCATCATCGCGGCAAGCCGGTGGTCGCGATATGGGGTATCGGCTTCAACGATGGCCGCCGCTACACGCTCGAAGAGTGCGACGCCCTGATCGAGTTTCTTAAAAACGATCCGAAATATGGCGGCGCCACCGTGATGCTCGGAGTGCCCACCGGCTGGCGGACGCTGAACCTCGACTGCATCGCCGATCCCGCGCTGCACTCCACGCTGCTGAAGGCCGACATCGTGAGTCCTTGGACCGTGGGCCGATACTACAGCCTGGACACGGTCGAACGACACGCGGTGCGGTTCTGGCAGCCCGATCTGGCGTGGTGCCAGGAACATGGCAAGGAATACATGCCGGTGCTGTTCCCGGGTTTTAGCTGGCAGAACATGAACCCCGATTCGAAGGGCCACGGCATTCCGCGGCTCAAGGGCGAATTCCTTTGGCGGCAGTATGTATGGGCCAAGCGCGCCGGCGCCACGATGCTCTACCAAGCGATGTTCGACGAAGTGGACGAAGGCACCGCGATCTTCAAATGCGACAATAACCCTCCGGTGGGCGAAAACGAATTCCTCACCTTCGAGGGTCTGCCCAGCGACCACTACCTCTGGCTCACCGGCATGGGCGGCAAACTGCTCCGCGGCGAAATCGAAGCGGCGCCGCAAGCCCCCGACCGCGCGGCGGGGCATTGAGCGGCCGGCGGCGTGTTTCCATGACATATAACGAGCCGTCCGCCGTCCGCCCCCGTGGGTCGATCAATACCGCGGGCCTGAAGTCGATGGTCCCAATGGGGCGACGCTATGGGTCCAGCCGGTAGCCTGCTATGCTAGGAGCCATGAGCACCGAAAGTTCCACCTTCCGAGCCAAAGTCCGTAGCCCCGAACTGATGAACGCCACCGACACCGCGCTGCTGGTGGTCGATGTGCAAACCAAGTTGCTCGCGCTCGTGCCGAATCAGGCGTCGATCGCGTGGAACATTCGCCGCCTGCTCGAGGGGGCCGAGGCCCTGGGGGTGCCGGTGTTTGCCACCGAGCAATACCCGGACGGACTCGGGCCGACGACGCCCGAACTGGCGCCGCGGTTGGCGTCGCCGCTGCCGAAGCTGGCCTTTAGCTGCGCGGAGTGCGAGGAAATCATTACCGCCCTCGATGCCCAGCAGCGGCATAAGGTGCTTGTCGTGGGCATCGAGGCCCATGTGTGCATTCAGCAGACGGTGCTCGATCTCATGTCGGCCGGTTTTCGGGTTTACGTGGCGGTCGACGCCGTGGGCTCGCGCGGCGAGCTCGATTGCCAGACGGCGCTCCGGCGGATGGACTCCTGCGGCGCCTCGCTCACCACGACCGAAGCGGCGCTCTTTGAATGGGTGCGAGTCGCGGGCACGCCCGCCTTCAAAACGATCAGCCGGCTCGTTCGCGAATCGCCTCCGGAATCGTGATGGGCGAGCGCGACTCTTGGGGGCGTCGAAAACATTCGCGCCAATCTCGGCCGAACTTTGGAAAATCCGGTTCAATCTGCTTGACCATCATTTCCGGCCTAACTAATCTCAACAATGCCGGGGTCGATCTGATTATTGCGGGCAACCGCCGGCGGTATCGATTGTGGAACCATTGCCCCACGGACCGCGAACGACGTCCATTCGACCACAAGCACGCATTGCCCATGCGAAGATCGCCAACCCCATCTGCTTGCATCGGCCTCGTGATTGCGTGGTCCATCGCGGCCACGGCATCCGCCCAAACGTTGACCACGCCCACCGGCACGGCCGACAACTGGGGAAGTTCGGCCTCGAGTTCCTGGAACACGGCGACCAACTGGTCGCTCGGCACGGTTCCCACGGCGACCAGCGATGTGTTCTTCAACGACGCGACCGGGGCGATCAGCAACGCCGAAACCGTGACGCTCGATGCTAATCAAACGGCGCTCGGTCTGTATTTCTACAACCCCAGCACGACCGCGCTCTCGGGCGGCGCCGGCAATGAAATCTTGACCCTGGGGGTCGACGGCGTCAATCTCGCCTCGGGCGCCGGCGCGGTGACAATCGGCGGCACGAAGAATGTGGCGCTGAGTTTGACAGGCGCAGGCTTGGACGAACGATTCCTCGTCGGCGTTGACCATCGCCAACGGCGTGAGTCTCGCCTCGAGCGTCACAAGCGCCACGACGCTCACGCTCACCGGCACGAGCACGGCCACCAATATGCTGAGCGGAGTGATCGCCAACGGCGGCGGCGCGGGCGGATCGCTGGCCCTCGCGATCAATGGCGGCACATGGTCGTTTGGCGCGTTGAACACATTCACCGGCGGGCTTACGATCAATAGTGGCGGCACGATGATCTCGACCACCGGCGGCGGCGCCACGAGCGTGGGGACCGGCTCGGTCACGATCAACTCGGGCGGAACACTGATCGCGGGCGGTCAAGATTCGCTGCCCTACACCGGAACGATCACCATCAACGGCGGCGGCACGCTCACCGACCTGGGAACGAGCAATTATCGCACCACGCTGGGCAATATCGTGTTCAATGGCGGCGGCACTTTGACCAGCGTCGCCGGCAACAATGGCGATGGCAGCGGCAACTTCTCGCTCTTGGGAACCACGGTCGTCGTGCAAAATCCCGGTTCGAGCACCGCGGTCATCAGCGCCAAGTCCATCGGGCTCCAGCACGGCAACGGAGCCGGTTTGGAGGGGTTTCAGGTCGCTCGCGGCACGGCCACCTATGATCTGGTCGTGTCGTCGATTTTGCAAAACTTCAATGGCTCCGGCATCGATAAGACCGGCCTGGGCGTGATGGAGCTCACCGGCGCCAACACCTTTACCGGGGGCGTCCAGGTCGACGCGGGCACGCTGGTCGCCGGCAGCGCGGCGGCGCTAGGCGCCGGCGGCCCGGTTGTTTTGAACAACGTCAACACCGGCGTTGCCACCGCCGTGACGCTCGATCTCTACACCGGCGGCGCCACGACCATCGGCTCGCTCAGTGGCACGCTCTCGACCGCCTCTTCGGGCACAAACACCGCCGTGCTCAACAATCCGGTCGGCCTCACGATCAATCAAACCGCCGCGGGCGCCTTCGCCGGATCGATCACCGACTCGGGCTCGCTCACACTTTCGGCCGCGAGCACCGCCGCGCTCACGCTGACCGGCGCCAACAGCTACGGCGGAACCACGACCATCGCCGGGGGCACGCTCATTCTCTCCGGCGCCGGCACGCTCGGCTCCGGCGCCGTCACGCTCTCGGGTGGAACCCTCGCGCTCAACACGGCCGGGGCCCTGGGCAGCGCTCCCTCGCTCACGATCTCCGGAGGCCGCGCTCGACAATACAAACGGCTCGGCCGTGTCGCTTTCGAGCTCCGCGACGGAAACGTGGACCGCTAACTTCACCTGGAAGGGCTCGAACTCGCTCACCATGGGAACCGGCGGCGTGACCTTGAGCCCGACAGCGGGCTCGACGATCTCGGTCGCCACGGGCGGAACCGGGCCGCTGGTTGTCGATGGCCCAATCACCGGCGCCGCGGGCCTCACCATCTCGGGAACAAGCGGCCTTTCGATCGGCGCCGCCAGCAGTTATTCCGGCCCCACGACGATCAACTCCGGCTCGCTCACGCTCGACTATAGCCAAACCTCGGCGCCGGGCAGCAATGCTTCGATGCTCACCGCCACCTCGGGGTTGACGCTCGGCGGCGGATCGCTGGTCGTCACGGGCGCGAGCGGACAGACGAACTTGCAAGATTTCAGCGCGATCGGCACGAAACTCGGCAGCGGGGCGTCGTCGATCGTGGTGAATCAAAACGGCGCAACGAGCGTGACGCTCGACTTGGGCGCTATCACGCGCAATGTGGCGCATCCGTCGATTTCACATTGCCCACCTCCGGCGGCGTCACGACCACCAATGTCGGCGGGGGCGCGAATAATATCTTGGGCGACTATGCCACCGTGGGCGGAACCACCTGGGCCACGAGCGGCGCGGGAATCGGGCCCTTCACGATCGGCGCCCTCGCCTCGGGATCGTATGTCGCCGACTATAGCACCTCGACCACCAACTCCGATTTCGACGCCACCACGGGCGGAACCTTCACCGCCACCAACAGCGTCGATTCCTTCCGCTTCAACAACCCCGCCGCGGTCACGGCGACGCTCAATGGCGCTTTTGTCGTCGGCTCGGGCGGCATTCTAGAAACCGCGAATGTCGGCGCCAACGCCGCCGCGTTTTCCGGCGGCACAAGTCTCACCAGCGGCAATGGCACGGACCTGACCGTGATTCAAAACAACACGGCCGCCGGCCTGACGATCGCCACGCCGATCGTCAACAACGGCAGCGCCGTGATCGGATTCAATAAAGATGGCCCCGGCGCCGTCACGCTCGCCGGCGCGAACACATACACCGGCATCACGAACATCAACGCCAGCTCCTTGATTCTTACCGGGCTCAACACCACCAGCGGCGCCTACGATGTCAACATTGGCTCGCTGCAAGTGGGCGCTATCGGCGGCGCGACCGGCGCTCTGGGCACGAGCAACGTCGTGCTGGCCAGCGGCGCGAGCCTCGTCTTCAACCGCACCGACACCGCCTATTCCTATAGCGGCGTGATCTCCGGCGCCGGCGCGGTCGTGCAAAACGGCGCCGGCTCGACCACCCTCAATACCGCCAACACTTTCACCGGCGGGCTCACGATCAATGCCGGGTCGCTCATCAGCCACACGGGCGGCGGCACGACTTCCCTCGGCATCGGGCCCGTGACGGTAAATGCGGCCGGCACGCTTGTTGGCGGCGCCGCGGATTCGTTCGGCTACGGCGCGACCAACGCGCCGTCGTTGATCACCGTCAATGGAGGCACGATCACCGACTTGGCCGGCGCCTATCGCGTGACGATGCCTAGCATCACCTTCAACGGAGGTGGCGTCCTGACCAACGTCGCCGGCAACACGGGCGACGCCAATGGCAATTACTCGTTCTTTGGCAACGGAGCCGAGACGATTACCGTAACGAATCCGGGCGCCACCACGGCCACGATCTCCGCCACGAACGTTTGGGTGCAGTCGTCCACCGTGCTCAATGTCGCCGCCGGCTCCGCGAATTCGCAGTTGTTGATCGACGCGAATCTTATCAGCAGCGGCAATTCGATCACGGTCGAGGGCGCCGGCGTAACGACATTCGCCGGCACGAACACTTTCACCGGCCCAGTGACAATCAACGGAGGATCGACGCTTCAGATTGGAAACAACGGCGCGACCGGAACCATTAGCGTCGGCGGAACGGTCGCGGACAGTGGCACGCTCGCCTTCAATCGTGGCGATAATGCCCTGCTTGTCTCCAATGTTATTTCCGGCGCCGGCGCGGTGAGTCAAATTAGTTCCGGCGCCGCGACGCTCACCGGCGCCAATACCTACACCGGCGCCACGAGCGTGACCGCCGGCACGCTGTATGTCGATGGCTCCCTCGGCTCGGCCTCCTCGTTCACGGCAAACAATTTCACCGTCGCCGCCGGCGCCGGGCTGGGCGGCGATGGCTCGATTTATCTGGCCAGCGGCAAAAACGTCGTGATCGCCGGAACATTGTCGCCCGGCTTCGGGGCCGAGGGCGCCGGCGCCTCGCTGGCCCAAGCGCTCACGCTCACCGCCACCAGCGCCACGAACAATGCGATCACGTTCAGCAGCGGCTCGACCCTGGCCCTTGATTTGAGCCACGCCACTTCGCAGGCCGTGACCAGCACCGCCGATTATCTGAATGTGCCGACCGGCACGGTGGTCCTGGGCACGAACTTCGCCAGTCTCTCGCTCACGCAAGATGGCACGGTGCTGGTGGGCGATAAGTTCACGATCATCGATCCCTCGAACCTCACCGGCGCCTTCGCCGGCGGCCTCACCGGCACAAGCAACGGCATCGGCTACTCGCTGCAATACAATCAGGGAGCGAGCGGCTACAACGTGGTGCTCACCGTGACCGCGGTGCCCGAACCCGGCGCTTTCGCCTTGGCCGGACTCGGGCTCACGGGGCTCGTCGCATGGTGGGCGCTGCGCCGCCGAGCGGGCGCCGCCTGCTCTTAAAACAGCCGCTTCTCGAATTAACGGCTTCTCAAAACAGTCGGTTGTAGCCGTTGAGCGCCGCCACTCGGTAGGCTTCCGCCATCGTCGGGTAGTTAAACGTGGTGTTGATGAAATACATCAACGAATTCGCCCGGCCCGGCTGCGACATGATCGCCTGACCGATGTGAATGATCTCCGACGCGCCCGAGCCGAAGCAGTGAATGCCCAAGATCTCGAGCGTCTCGCGATGGAATAATATCTTGAGCATGCCCGCGGTTCGGCCGAGGATTTGGGCCCGGGCCAGGCTCTTGAAGAGCGAGTGGCCGACTTCGTAGGGAATCTTCTTCTCGGTGAGCTCGCGTTCGGTGTGGCCGATCGAGCTGATTTCGGGACTGGTGTAAATGCCGGTGGGCACATCGCGCACCGGCATCGCTTCCATTTCGGAATTGAACAAGTGCCGGGCGGCCATGCGACCCTGGCTATAGGCGGCGCTGGCGAGCGATGGCATTCCGATCACATCGCCCACCGCGTAGATATGCGGCAAGCGAGTCTGATAATAGTCATTGACCTCGATATGCCCGCGGCGGTTGGGCTCGATGCCGATTTTTTCGAGGCCGAGGCCATCGGAATTGCCGGTGCGGCCGTTGGCGAAGAGGATCGCGTCGGTCTTGAACTGCTTGCCGGAGTTTAGGTGCAGCACCACGCCATCGTCGCGCCCTCGACTCGCTCGCAGCTTTCGCCGTGGCGAATGAGCACGCCGCGCTCGCGCATATGGTACGCCAGGGCGTCGATGATTTCGTCGTCGAGAAATTCGAGCAGCTTGTCGCGCGTATTCACGAGGTTCACCTTGCAGCCCAGGTTGCGAAACATCGACGTGTATTCGCAGCCGATCACGCCGGCGCCGTAGATCGTGATCGACTGGGGAGTGAACGAAAGGTCGAGGATCGTGTCGCTATCGAAGATGCACGGGTGGCGGAAATCGATATCCGCCGGACGATAAGGCCGCGAGCCGGTGGCGATCACGAAATGATCGGCCGAGATGCGTTTCACGACCACGTCGTCTTGCATCACATCGACCGTGTGCTCGTCGAGAAAGCACGCCTGGCCGCGAAAAATCGGCACTCGATTGCGATCGTAAAAATTGCGGCGCATGTCGACTTGCTGCTCGATCACGCGGCGGGCCGAGCGGCGGCATGTCGGGAAACTGGAAATTGAGGCTGATGCCCGCCTCGCGCAAGAGCGGGTTCGAGTTCATTTCGGTCATCTGGTGGATCGCGTAGCGGAGCGCCTTGCTGGGAATCGTGCCCCAGTGGGTGCAGCCGCCGCCGGGCTTGCCGAAGCGTTCGACGATGCCGACCGTCTTACGCTCCTTGGCCGCTTGCATGGCGGCGCCTTCGCCCCCGGGGCCCGAGCCAATGACGACGACGTCGAAGTGTGCCTTTTCCATGGATTCTCCTCGCGCGGTTTCAGCGGTCGAATGCCTAGTGTAGGGGTTTCCCGGGCCGACGTGCAACGGCGCTACGGCAAAGTAATCCGATCCGATCGGCGTCGCGGCGCCCTTCACCCGAGGGTTTCATCGGGCCGCGATGCTTGCGGACCGAAGGGCGGCGGCATATTCTCGTAGTCGGATATTTCGTGTCCGCCCGCTCGCTTCAAGCGCCCTCGCGGCGACCCTTCATTTCTGGAGTTCGAGAGCCATGTATCTTTCCTTGCCGCGCACGACGCCGGTGGCGCTGCCCATGTTGCGCCTGGGCATGTTTTTCGCCGCGTCCCTCTTTTTCACCGCCGCTCCGCGGACGCTTCGCGCCGATGAACCGACCTACACCCAGAAAGTAGATGTGATCTATCGGCGCAAGTTCGGCATGGCGCTCACGCTCGACGTCGTCACGCCGAGGGAACATGCCAATGGCCTCGGCATTATCTACATCGTGAGCGGCGGATGGCATTCGTCGCATGACCTGGGCGGTCTCAAGTTCGTGTTCAAGCAGTTCACCGACCGCGGCTACACCGTGTTCGCGGTGGTGCATGGCAGCCAGCCCAAGTTCACGATACCCGAGTGCGTCGACGACTTGCGCCGAGCGGTGCGGTTCGTTCGCTATCATGCCCACGACTATGGAGTCGATCCGGATCGCTTGGGCGTATGCGGCACATCGGCCGGCGGCCATCTGTCGCTCATGATGGGCGTCGCCGGCGATAATGGAAATCCGGAGGCCAAGGACCCTGTCGATCGGGCGCCGAGCCGCGTGCGGGCCGTGGCCTGCTTCTATCCGCCAACCGATTTTTTGAACTATGGCAAGGAAGGCGAGATTGCGATCGGTCGCGGCACGCTGATCGACTACCAAGCGCCATTCGACTTCCACGAATTCGATCCGAAATCGAAGAAGTTCGTGAAGATCACCGATGAAAACCGCATCCTGGAACTCGGCCGGCAGATCTCGCCGATCACGCATGTCTCGTCCGATGACGCGCCGACGCTCATCTTTCACGGCGACAAGGACCTGCTCGTGCCGATGCAACAGTCGGAGTTGGTCGTCGATAAACTGCAAAAAAATGGCGTGGAGGCCAAACTCGTGGTGCATCCGGGCGCTCAACATGGTTGGCCCGAAATGCACAAGGAATGGACCCTCGCCCTCGACTGGTTCGACCAACACTTGAAGCCAGCGTCCAAGCCGGCAAACTAGGCGCGATGCGGTCCGGTCGCGAGCGGTGGGGCGGCGGGCCTGCGCTCGCGGGTAGTGTCCTAAATCTGTGTTGCTAGGTGGACTGCCGGTTATCCAGTCGCCGATTTTGATTCGCCTGGATCGTCCGCCTCTCGGGTAGCGTCGGCCTGACGCATCCGCTCCCCCATCTCGCGCCATTCATTTTGCTCTGCTTCGACTTGGCTTCGCTTGAACCGGTCGCGGATCTTCTGGTAGGCGATTGCGCCGCCCGCGCCGAGGACATACAACCCGATCGCGGAAATTGCCTTCACGATCCCGCTTCCCGGAACAAAATGCCAGTGGCACTTTGAAAACGGATAATCGTCCTTCAAGTAAGCACGGCAGCCGGGTACTTCGCAGCGACGGTTTGGCATGGGTATTTATTCTCCAGCATTATCGGAGCAAATTGGAATTACGGCTTCGGCGGCAGAGCGACCGGCTGGGCATCCATTTCCGCTGCGGGATTAGCGATTGCGGGCGTTGCTTGTTTCGTTGAATCGACCGGCGCAAGCTTATCCCGGTTGATCGCAATGGTTGCAACAAGGCCAAGGAAAGAAAAGATGAACGATACAAAAAGAGCGATCATGGCCAAATAGAACGAACGGTTCGACGTAGCTCTGTCTTCTGCCCTCTCCGCTGCGCAAACGCGCCGGTTCTCTTCCTTTTCAGTTTTGCGATCAAGTAATTGACGCTGCTCAAATGCGTTTTGCTTGATCTGCATTTGCTCTACGTATCCCATTTCTTCGTGCCTCTGCGGCGACCTCCCAAGTAGGTACTGCGTCCATTTTGGGCAGTTGATTTCGCGAGTTATTCGATAGACAATCGCGGCATCTTCGGAGCACCGCATCCCGTTGATAAAGTTCCCAGGATCAGCCGGAAGCGATTGATTGCCGTAGCAGAGAAGCTCAGGAATCTGGCGCCCAGAACCCTCGGGCATGCCACGCTCCCGCGTCAGTTCGTCGACCTCGACCGCCTCGCGAGTTTGCTTGTGTCGCTGCCCAAGCAATCCACAGTTTTGGCATTTGACCATCGCGCGCGACCGGCTTGAAAAAACAAGCCGGCAGGCGTACCATGCACTTGTCACCGTGCATGGGCCTTACTGGCTCAAAGGGAAAGCCACCAGCGTCAACTGGTGGCTTTTTCATTTTAGCGTTTTCTTGCCGCGTTCCTACTGCGACAGTACCGCGTCGAACAACTCGTCAAAACTCCAGACGTGGCCGGCCAGCCCCGCCATCATCGCCGCGCTGGGCCGCTTTTTGCCGCTCTTGCCGGGCATCCGGGTTTGCCAGCAGTAATTGTAATAGGCCGCGAACATCGCGAAAGCCGCTTGCAGGTTTTCCAGTTTCTTTGAGAAGCAGTAGGTCAGCCGGTTCAGCCGCCGCATAAAAAGCCGCTGGGTTCCGTTCAGGCGTTCGACGTGGCTGGTGCATATCGTCCGCTGCTCGCGGCCCTCTATGTTGCGGCGCCCTGTCCGCTGCGTTCCGACCATTTCCGACGGCGTGTAGATCATGCTGGCGTTGCGGTATTCTTTTATGATGACACCGAACTTGACGTAGGGACCGAACGCGAGATCGACCGCTTCCGGGTAGGCCGCAAAGCCGTCAGTCGAGATTTGGGTGATCGGCTTGTAGCCGCCGCTCAGGTAGCTGTGGGCATCGCTGGCGTGCGGCCTGGGGAACACAAGTCGGCCGGCGATATCTTTCATAAAGCGGCGCGCGTTGTCGGCGCTCCGCTTGCCGATCAGAAAGCCGGGCAGCAACTTGGTTTTTTGGTCGATGCAGGTCCAAAGGTACATATCGCCGATTTCGCTCGACTCTTCACGCTCGTTCATCGTCAGCCGGCTTTGCTTCTTGGCGACGTAGGTCCATTGCTCATCGAATTGAAGATGAGTCAGCGTAAGGCCACGCATCCGCTGGTCAAGGAAGCGCTGGCAGGCTTCGCCGAACATGACCAGCAGCTTACAAACCGTGTCGCGGTGAATGCCGGTCGTGCGCTCGGTTGCGCGGATCGACATTCCTTCCGCCAGCAGCCGCAACGCCAGTTTGGCGTCGGGAACCGGGACGTACATGGCGCCGAGCGGTTTGACCGGCTGGACTTCAACCCAAGTCTTGCCGCAACTGAGGCAGCGGAAACGCTGGTTGCCGTGACGGTCGCGACCGTGTTTTTTCGTGGTCGCATGGGCGCAAGCAATCATCATCGCGGAGTCGCATTCTTTTGCGGCTCTCGCTACAATCCAGTTGTCTGGACGGATTGGGCGAAAGCCTGGTTTTGTTCACGCCCCGATTCAGCCTTGCCGGGCCGAGTCGGGGTTTTTTCGTTGAGATTGCCGTCTCAACTGAGATTATTTATACCCATATTAAATACGTTTCGTCAAGTGGATTGTTCGCCTTGACAGCGAATTTTCTATGGGTATTTTTAATGAAATGAGAGGGCGTCCACCAAAACCCGCCGAAGACCGTAAGACCGCCAACATGAAGATTCCATTGGCGGACGCGGAGAAAGAAGCTATTGAGGCGGCGGCATTGGCCGATGGCGCCAAGCCGGTCACGTGGGCGAGAGATATTCTGTTGCGAGCCGCAGCGCGGCGGAAAAAATAATTGGAGCATCCGGGAATCGAACCCGGTCTCGTCGTGTATAATGCGACGATTCCGCCTGGATGCCCCGCGACGGCCATCCGTGGCCTAGTTGGTCATATTGTCTCGCGTGGGAACCACCGCACGGCATGCCTCCTTTCTGATGCAACGGGCGATTCGGCTGCTACCGAATCGCTCCGCTTGGAATGGGGTTGAACGTCAGCTACAAGTCGCCTTGGCTTCGCGGGCCAGCTCCCGCAAAGAACGCGAGCCCGCGAAGCCCTCCATCGCCCGACGCTACGGCGACTTCTCACGCCGGGCTGCGATCCCTCCTCATCGCACACCTCCTTTCGCCGCTTTGTTTTTAGCGTCAGTGGATGCGGTTGCGCGGAGTTGTCGGTCAGAAGCCGACACGAAAAAAGTTCAAAAAAAGAACTGTCGGTCAGGCTGTCGGTCGATGACCGACGAGAAATGCCTGAAACCAGGGAGGTTTTTCGTTGCTTGTCGGTTAGCTGTCGGTCAGATAATTCTTGAACCCGGAAACTTCTCGGGTAATTCCCGGTTTGCCAACGCGATCAAAGCCGGACGGAGGCTGCGGTATAGCCATTTATGCGCACGCCCTCCGCCTCCCTGGACGTCGGGCTGCGGTAATTTTCCGGCTTTCAGGTGCCTCTCAAGCGAACGCTTAGATAGGCCGGCGAGAGGCGCGATTTGGTCAAGGGTAACAAGTTCATCTAATTGATGCTCCACGGCGCCCGGGGATGCCTGGGGCGTTCCGGAAGCGTTGCTGCCGCTCTTCCCGTGAGGCTGTTCTTCTAACCTCTCAATTACTCGCCATAAACCGACGAGTACATCGCGGTCCATTCGTTCGATTTTTTCAAGATCCTCAGAATTCTGGTAATCGAATAGCTGATTGCCGTTCCTGTCCATCACCTGCATTGCGATTCTCATCGCGCGTGAACGAGCAAGAGTTCTCCATTGCGCCTCTTCTGGTGGCTGGCCACACGGGATCGAGATACGCGCCCCGCCGGCAAGTTCCAGGCTTTCGATGAAGGCAACTAGCGTGGCGGCAGTCAGATCGTTGCCGCGTGGCAACAGAGTTACGTAGCTGGATAACTCAGCGTCGATCAGATTTAGTTCCACCTGGCGCCGAATCACTGGCATCAACAATCTCAGCACGGGGCCAAGTGTGTGGTCTGAATCGACCTCCCGAAGCCATTCGCGAACATTCCACGCTGCCTCGATAAGATATGCCAATGGCGCAAGCCCGCGACGGTCAAAAAGCTCTATCAATGACCGCTTAGTTTCTTCGCGTGACTTCAGAGACGGTTTGCTGTCCGGAATTCTGTCCATCATCCGAACCAAATCCCGGCTCGTGACCTCCGTTATGGTTGCCACAGAAATTCCAGCGGCAAGCAGGTCAGCCCTGATGTCATCCCACGGCGGCTTGGATGGGATAGCGGTCGGGTAATGAAACGTGAGAATCGCCAAGTCTTTGGTGTCTGGCGTTAAGGTTGGCGGAATAATAGGCTGCCCCATCGCCGCAAGAACTGCTGGGCTAGACGAAAATGTGCCCGTTCTTCGGATGTCATCTATAGGAAGACGATCGATCGAGTTTTGAAAAGGATAAGCGGGCCAAGATATAGCCATAGAAGGCGACGCGGCGTTCTGGCTGGCGCCGCCAACCGCAGCCAGAAGCAGACGCACGACTTCCGCGGCCGATTCTACGCGCCCATCTCTCTTCTGGGCTGCATGGCTTAGGCGGTGGTAGCCGTGGCGGAATCGACGCCAGCGGCAGCGATCCGAGCCCCCGCGCTGCGGCCTCGCCAACAAGTGGCTTAGCATTGATGCAGAGGGTTTCGTACAGTTCAGAGAAATGGCGGCGGGCAATTGTGTAGCCGCGTCCCTGACTCGCTGAAATCGCCGCGTCATAGACGTTCAGCCACTCAGTGCAAAGCTTCGCGACCGCTTGGTTGTTCATTCGCCCCTAACCTTTACCGCTGGCGGGCCAAGGGCGCGACCACGGCAAAGGTTAGGGAAAAGCCGCAATCGCGCCCGAGGCCGAATGCGGGGGATCAGCCGCACTGCCAGGCGAGCCGCTATTTTAGGGCAATCCCAGAACGGGAAGAAGGGGCCGCCGTCCGATCCGGCCAGCGCCTCAGCAACACAGATTTAGGACACTACCCGCTCGCGCGGGTGCTTGACATGGGGGTATGCGACTGGCAATAATCAGCGTCCTGCGATGAGGAATGGGTCGTGGACATATAGTGCCGCGAACCGTTCGGAGTTTGATGTGCGTCCCACCGCCCGGCGATTTGTAGCCGGGGCATTACTGGCGAACTACCTTATTTGCCTGATTGGCATCCCCTTGCCAATTCCGGTCGCGAAGGTATCGCTGCGCCCATTCCCGTGTCAGCACCACAGCTGTGGCTGCCAGAGCGCTGAAGAGTGCTGGCGTCACTGCTGCTGCTTCACGCGCGAACAGATGCTCGCCTGGGCCGAACGCAACCATGTCGAGCCGCCGGCCGAATTCCGAGTCTGCTCGGAACACGACGCGTCCGAGCACGACGCGTCGGGCGAGGTCGACTCGCACGCGCATCTCGACTCGCACGCGCATCTCGACGCTGGCCCTAAATACGGTTCTTGCTGTTCGGCGCGGGCGCATGCCGCGGCGAGGCAAAAACATCGCACGGCGAGCGGCAATCGCCGAAGCGCGGGTCGCTTATCGTGTTGCGGGCCCTCGAGTGTCATGGACTTTCGGCGGTCTGGTTGACATTGGCGACCGCCATCGTTCCACCAGACGAACCGCTCTTGAATGCGGCAACGACCGCCTCGGGAGATGCGATCGTCGCGGCGAATCGCAAGCCATTGCGCGTCTTTCTGACGCTCGAATCTCCGCCGCCGCGCGCCTCGCGCCTTCTTTTCCGCGGCGCCTTCTCCCTCGCTGGGTCCTCTCGCGAACGAGTGATCGCCGCGCGCGTTGGGTAAGCGGCTTCTTCGTTGCAAGGAGTCGCCGCGCCGACCGCGCGGGACCTCCGCGAACCTTGGCTGGAGTCCTGCGCGCCCACGCCCACCTCCGGCGGCTCGTTCTTCATCGCAGGAGAACTTTTGTTGGAGGCGCGTGGGCGCTCAAGGCTCTAGCCGAACCCGGAACGGCTGGGCGCACAAATGGATCACCCACTCGCGCGTTCAGGCAATCACCGGAGATCGCCGACCGCAAGCAGGCCACGATCGTCGACCCATTGGGACCAAACCCTAAGAACGAGAATGCATGCGATCAGCTAGCTCAAGATCGATTACGCGCTCGCGCGGAATGACGCTCGTGGAATTGCTCGTCGTGATTGCGATCATCGGCGTGCTGGCGGCGCTCTTGCTGCCTGCGATTCAAGCGGCCCGTCAGTCGGCGCGCTTGACGAAGTGCCTCAACAACCTGCACCAGATCGGCGTGGGCCTGGCGATGTTCGAGAACGCGCGGAACGGGCATTTCCCCTGGACCTACCACGAGGGAAACACCCAGAGCTGGATCATCACCATGGCGCCGTTCATGGAGAGCGTCGACGAGGTGCGACTCTGCCCCGAGGATCCGATGGGCGAGCTCCGAGTGGGAGCGAGCGCGAACGGTTCTCCGGGGCACGAGCTACGTGATCAATGAATATGTTTCCTACGACACCGACGACGGATTTTCGGTCCTGAATATCAATTGGATCAAGGAAACCAGCAAGCTCATCGTGTTGTTCGAGGGATCGGACGTGGGCCGCACGGTCTCCGACGATCATGTGCATACATCCACTTGGTTCGCGCCGGGAGACATCGTCAATGGCAATGCCTGGGCGGTGATCCTGGCCGAGATCACTCCGGCCCAGCACGGAATGGACTGGTCCAACTACCTCTACGCCGACGGCCACGTTGACACGGTGGATCAGGAAACATTCAACGGCTGGGTGCAAGCCGATATCACCGCCGTCATGAGCGGCAACCCCACGAACTTCGCCCGGCCGGTCAAATGACCGATCGGGCTCATGGGCCGCTCAAACGAATCGAACTTTGAAAACAAACCTAAAAGCAAACCATCAGGGCTGCATACGATGAATTTCTCGATACGCCAAACATTCTTAGTGTTCGCGCTGTGCATGTGCCGCGACGCATGGGGACATGGTTTCGGATTGTCGGTCAACGATTATTCGAATCCCACGCAATTCACCGTGGCGTCGCAATCCCCGTTCTTGGACCCCCAAGATCAAACGGCCGGTCCGTCGAATCTATTCATCGAGGAGTTCTCCGGGACCACGACCGCCGGCGCCAACGGCGCCTATTACTATGTCGAGCACGGTTTCGCGCAAACGTCGGGACCGTTTCCCCAATATTCGGGCGCCACATTCAACGTGGTTAGCCCACTGCTCTTTTCCGATGGCTCTCCCACCGTGCTGAGCGACGGCAGCCAGGGGCCGGCCGTAGCGCAATTGGCCTCGAGCGGGACATCGCTATATATGTACGACCGCGATTATTCGACGATCACCGGCCCCATCTATCCCGGCGCCACCGGCGGCACGCTGTCGATCAATGGCGACGCCTCGTTCTACAACGGTTTCGGCGTGTCGCTCTATGACGCGCATGAGATCGCCAAGGAGTTGTTTCTCGGCGCCGGGTCCACGCAAACCTATGGTGAATATGGCTTCGGATTCACCGTGACGGTTCCCTTCACCATCAACGGAGTGCTCACGGATGTGACATCGCCGGTGATGGTCGATGTGTTCGCCATCACGGCCCCCACCCTGGGCGATTTCGCCGACAACGCGTCCCTTCAACAACAAGACGCCGCGACGTTGGCGATCTACAACGCGATCGTGCCCGAGCCGTCGACATGGTCGCTCGCGGCGATCGCGGTCGCCGGACTGGCGCTAATGCGCTTGTTGAAGAATCGCCGAAAGTTGGCAATGGCCCTCCCGCTTCGGATCGACGCGTGGCTGCGAGCTCGCCTCCACGCACGCCGTCGGCGGCCGCCCATGCACACGATCGCGCGAGGTCTGGGCACACTGTCTCTCGCCCTGATCGCTCACAACGCATGGGGACATGGCTTCGACATCGCGGCGAATGTCGACCCGACATCGGGATATCCCGTTTCCTTCTCGATCACCTCGGCTCAACCCGTGTTGGACAACACGGGAAGCCCCGCCGCGGGACCGAGCAATCTCTTTCTCGATGCATTCGACGCGACGCCGAATTCCGATGGCAGTTACGGGACTTACGAGGGCTTCGCGCAGACCGCGGGCTCGTTTCCACCCTATGCAAACGCCACGTTCAACATTGTCAGCCCCTTGTATTTCTCCGATGGCACGGGGGGCGCCGCGGTTCCGGCCGTGAGCGGCACGTACCTCAACATCTACGACTTGTGGGCCGGCAACCCCGACCCGATCACGAATCCCCACCCCGGCGCTTCCGCCGGCAATGTCGAGGTCAATGGCACGACGCCCTTCTATACGGGATTCGGAGTTTCGCTCTATGACTTCCACGAACTCCAGAAAGATCTCTATCTCGCCGCGGGCTCCACTCAAACCTATGGCGAATATGGCTTCGCGTTCACCGTGACCGTGCCGTTTTCGGATGGTGTGATGTTGACCACGGGGCCCCTGGTCGATGTGTTCGCCATTTCGGACCCCACCCTGGGCGACTTCGGCGACAACGCTCCGCAGCTTCAGCAAGACGCGGCAACCTCGGCGATCTATGCCGCCGTCGTGCCGGAGCCGGGCACATGGTCGCTGGCTGTTTTGCCCGCCTTGCTAATGCTGGCGAGCCTTTGGCGCCGACGGCTCGCCACGGCAGTCTTGAGAGCAACGCCTGGGAACGCGATCGCATAAGCGCCGGGGGGAGCCGGCCGACGAGCGTTCGGCGGCGATGGGATATCCGGCGATCAGCGCACCGCGGGCGCCGGGCGAGCTCCGGTGACCGCGGGCGCTGGGCGCACTCCGCGGATGCGGCCCTGCGGGCGCTCCAAGTCGAGCGATACCGGCTCGGAGCTGATGTGTTGCCCGATGTTGCCCGCCTCGTCGCGAACCTCGATCTTCAAGAACACCCGGTCGGGCACGCGATTGTCGAGCCGCCAAGCATATTGCCCCAGGTTCTCGAGGCCGGCCGCGATCGCCGACCAGGGGCCATTCGCGCGGTCGCTGAAGTAGAGGCTGATCGGCCTTGGGTCGAGCATGTCATCTTGCGCGAGCCAGCGGATAATGAGCTCGCCATTGTCGCGACCGATTTCCGCGGTAGTGATCTTGGCTACCGGCGATGTGAGATCGACGCCGACCCAAATCTCGGGCTCGGCGCCCTCGCGCGGCGCGAGGCCGCCGAAGCCGTTGCCGTTTTGAAACACGATCGTGAAGCCATAGAGCCCCTCGCCCGGCACATTCACCACGAGCGGGCTGCGGTTATCGTTGTCGACGCCGAAGCTTTTCCAAGTTTTGCCGCCATCGATCGTTCCCCAGAGCTCGACTTTGGCGATGCCCGAGGGGCCCACGGCGTCGACATCGTATTCGAGTTCGAAGCGGCGCGAGTTGATCATGCGCGGCCGCTCGCCGGGCGGCATCAATTCGAGCCGCTGGGCGAAGCTGCCGCCGGCGGCCTCGGCGCCAGATCGGTCGTTGGACGTGGCGCCGGTTCGCTCGCCTTGCAGGGCGCCGCGCATCGCGTTTTCGCTCGATGAACTAAGGCGGAAGGGAGTTTGCACGGTGGAGCGCGGCGCGAGATCGGCTTGCCCCCCGGCGCAACCGCCGGATCAGCGCCTTGCGAACGCGCGCCGCTCGCGGCGCCGCTCGGCTGTTCGACATGGCCAATCGCGCCGCTCGGCGGCGCCTCGGCCGTGATTTGCGACTGGCTCACGGCCGGATTGCCCGCCCGATCGGAAATCTGGGCTCGCACCGCGATCACGCCGGTCGAAGCCTTCGGCCACCAAGTGGCTTCGCCGGTAAGGGCTTGTTTCGTATGCGAGATTCCCGGTTCGATCGCCACGCGTTCCCAAGGTTGATTGGGGCCGGGCTGATATTCGATCGTGAGACTCTCGGGCTTCAGGTTCGGGTCGACCGCTTGCCAGCGGGCCGTGATCTCGCCCGCCGGCCCGCGCCCCGTTTTCAATTCCAAGCGAGGCGCGGTGGTGTCGACCACCACGCGGAGCTCGGGCCGCGCTTCGCCCGAGGGCCGAACGACACCCTGACGATCGACGGTGCGAATGCAGAACCAGTATTCGCCATCGTGCGGCGCTTTGAAGATGAATTTCGATTCGCTCGGCTTCACCTTGGCCGCCACTTGCCAGTTGAGCCCATGGTTGGCCGAGGCATGCAGTTGCACTTCCACGGGCGGCAACGCGCCATCGGCTGGCGGCGCCAAGCGAAAAGGCAGCCCGAACTCGGTCTGGCGGACCGCCGCGGGTTCGGTGTCCGGCGCGTGGGCGGCTTCTTGGGCGCGCCGCCGCGACGAATCCCATGAATGCGAACAGCGCGAACCATGTCGATCGGAACATGCCACCGTCGCCAGCATAAGCCCGGAAAAAAATGCCGGACGCCCCCCAATGTCGCGATTCGACAAAGCGCCTCGGTTCGAGCGCGCTCGGCGCCCTCGACATTTTTACCTATCGGGTCTTGGGATCGTGACGCTTGAAGCGGTTTTAGCGAACCTTGGAAACAGGCTAAATGCGGTGGATAGCGAAAGAGGGATTCGCGGCCGTTGGGCGAGGGTCTTTGCAATTTTTGCAAAAACCTCGCCTCGGGTTTGGCATCGCGAGCCGCGAAATCCGGGAAATTTCTCGGCGCCGCGCAAGGCGCGTCGGGGTGATCCGCGAACATCGATGCGCGGGCCACCTGCTCCGAGAATTCGAGGCGTTTTCGCCACCGAGGGCGATGCGGGGCCAGCGCGACCGTGGCTTGCTCCGCCGTGTCAACCTCGAGTGTTTCCGGGGCGATGCGATTCTGGCTTGGCGCCGAGATTGCTTTAGAGCTTCGGCGTGAGCCATCAGGGCTTCGGCGTGAGCCAACTGTGCTTCGGCGTGAGCCATTCGAGTGCTTTAGTGAACGGCGGGGGGCGACGAAACCCGCCCGCTCGCTGGACGATCATCCTCCTGGCGGACATAATGACCATGTCAAATTCTAGGCGGCATGTTGGAGTCGGCAGCCCAGAGGAGGGCCGCTGGACCCGGGGGCCCTAGCGGCGCGATAGAAAGGAACGCGCCGGCCGCGATGAGCGGGGTGAAGAGTGCGATGGCGGATTTTTTGAAAACCGACTCGGCCCAGCTCGTGATCTTGCTAGCGGTGCTAGCCGTCATGATTACGGTCGGGGTCTATGTGGTCAAGAAGTTCCGGGAATCGGTGCGCGAGGAAGAGGTCTCGGCCAATGCGCTGCTGACCAATTTTCGCGAACTTCATTCTCGTGGCACGCTCAGCGACGAAGAATATCGCTCGGTGAAGTCTCAACTGGGCGAAAAGCTGAAGGAAGAAACAGGCAGGAAAGTCGAAAAGCCGGCCGCGACCGAAAAGCGAACGTGAGAACGAAACAAGCTCTCGCGATTCGCTGAAGCGAGCGGGTTTATGACGGCCAGCGGTCGGAGCTTCCGCTAGCTGAGCCGTGCGGCTTGGGCGGCGCGAACCCGGCGGGCAAGCCTGCCCGCCCTGGTAGCTTGTAAGGATTGATAGGCGTTGGCGAGGCCCCGGTTTTCCGCTGGGGTTCTGGCTGACTTAACACGATAAAGATTCAACGTTTCCAAAGCTCGACATCTCGGTGCAGGGAAGGCTACTCGGCCAGCGCGTGGGACGCCAGTATGGCCACTCGAGCGACACACCTTGGGTCTCGTCCTCTCGGCTGTCTAAACTGGGACAGTTCGAGTCGAATTGTTGAAAGGAGTTACGATGCCCTCAGGTAGGGATGTCAACGCGACGCGACGCGGGAGCGGCGCCACCAAGAAAAACGCCTTCTGCTCGTTTTGTCGCAAAAGTTACCGCGACGTCGGCCCGCTGGTCGAGGGGCCTGGCGATGTTTATATCTGCGGCGAATGCATCGAGCTGTGCCAGTCGATTCTCGAACAAGAACGGCGGCGCCGCGGCACCAGCAAGCAACTCTTCAACCGGGTTCCCTCGCCCCGCGAGATCGTCACTCAGCTTGACGAATACGTGATCGGCCAGGACCACGCCAAGAAGGTGCTCGCCGTGGCCGTGCATAGCCACTACAAGCGACTGATGCTCGGGGCCGAAGGCTCGGATGTCGAGATCGACAAATCGAACATCATGCTCATCGGTCCCACGGGCTGCGGCAAAACCCTGCTCGCCCGCACTTTGGCTCGGATTCTCGATGTGCCGTTCGCCATTGGCGACGCCACGACGCTGACCGAGGCCGGTTATGTGGGCGAGGATGTCGAAAACCTGCTGCTCAAACTGCTCCACGCCGCCGACTTCGATCTCGAGGCCGCGCAGCGCGGCGTCTTGTATATCGACGAAATCGACAAGATCGGCAAGACCAGCCAGAACGTGTCGATCACGCGCGACGTGTCGGGCGAGGGAGTGCAGCAAGCGCTCCTCAAAATGCTCGAAGGCACGATGGCCAATGTGCCGCCCCAGGGAGGTCGCAAGCATCCCGAGCAGCAATACATCCAGATGGACACGAGCAATATCTTGTTCATCTGCGGTGGCACCTTCGTCAACATCGATAAGATCATCAGCAAAAGGCTCGGCAAACGCACGATCGGCTTCGGCCAAGAGAGCGGCGTGAAAACCGAGTCGGACATGGCCACCCTCCTGCCCCAAGTGACCAGCGACGACATCCTCGAGTTCGGGCTCATTCCCGAGCTCGTCGGCCGGCTACCCGTGATCTCGGCGCTCACTCCGCTCGATGCCCAGGGCCTGACTCGGGTGCTGACCGAGCCGAAAAATGCGCTCGTGAAGCAATATCAGCGATTGTTCAGCATGGAAAACGCCGATCTTCAGTTCACTGAAGACGCGCTCTTGGCAATCGCTCGCAAGGCGCAGGCCAAGGAAACCGGCGCCCGCGGACTCCGGTCGATCATCGAAGAAGTCATGCTCGATGTGATGTATGACCTACCGGACCAGGGCAACGGCTGCCGATATATGATCAACAAGGACGTCGTCGAGGGTCGAGCCAAGCTCTATCCGATTCCAGTCGAACAGAAGAACAAAAGCGCGTAACGTTCAAGCCCGGAACCTCACCGTGTCTCCTGGGACCAGTGCCCGCGGGATACCAGCGTGATTTTCGGGGGTCGAGTTCGCGCTTCTTATAGCGATGGCCCGGGTCGATGGCGAATAGCGTCATCGACCCGGGCTTTTTTCATTGGGCGGCGAGGCCTTTTGCGTCGTCGCTCCACGCGCGCCGCCGATTCACTTGGGGGTAAACGCTTGCCCCAGGAAAACGAACGTCTTGAGCATCACCTGCCGCCAGTCCTCGGCCGTCCAATCGCCGCCGTGGTCTTTTCCCTCGAGGGTCACAAGTTGCGATCGCTCTCCGGCGGCTTGAAGCGCTTCCTCGAGCCGCACCGCTTGCGAGTAGGGCACGAGATTGTCATTCGTTCCGTAAAAGCTGAGCACCGGCGGCCCTTCGGACCTCGCATAGGTCACGGGCGAGGCTTCGATATACGCCTGGGGAACCGCCTGGCGGTCGCCCAGGAAGTCGACCAGCATTTTTTCGCTGGCTTCGGGCCAATCTCGCCGCCTGAAATCCGCCGGCCCCACGATATTGACCACGGCCGACACCGGGGGCGATTCGTCGTCGGTGGGGGCAGGGCCGGCGGGTGAGGGTCCGCCTGGCATGGGCCCATCGAGGCCGTCTTTGGGCCGCGTGAGCCCGGCCAGCAAAGCCAAGTGCCCGCCGGCCGATGCGCCGATGAGCGCGACACGCTTGGGATCGATGCTCCACGGCTTGGCATTCGCGCGCAGCCAGCGAATGGCGGCTTTTACATCGTGAATTTGGGCCGGAAACTTGCTTCGTGGCGCAAGACGATAATCGATCGACGCCGCCACATAGCCCGCGCGGGCAATGCCCTTGGCCATGTCGCGAAAGTCGGCCTTCGATCCGCCTCGCCAGCCGCCGCCGTGGATAAACACAACCAGCGGCCGCGGCGAACTCGGTTCGTCCGCGGGGGCAAACAGATCGAGCTTCACGGCCTCGGCGCCGAGGCCCTGATAGACCACATCGAGCTCTTCGCGCGGCGTTCGCGCCTGGCACTCGGCGGCCGACCAAAGCACTGCGCCGCAGAGGGCGACTCGCGATAGCAATGATAGCGACATTGAATTGATTCGCCTTTCCAATCGCGTTTCGATTCCATTGGGCAATGTTGATCGAGCCTTGGGCGCCGCAACCGCGTCGCTCGCCACATCCGTGTGCGATTATAGCCGTAATCTTGGCTCCGTCGCACGTTGGGCGGCGGCGCGACATCGGTCCGACGATGCGCGGGGAGTCGTGTTTCTTTATTGGATCTCGACGGAAACGCGGCCGCCAGGGCTGGGGCTTGGTAAAAGGTAGCGATCAATCGAGGCGATCTGTAACGGCTGCGCAAGAAAAGCCCGCCGTCGGATATGCGCGTTTAGAATGGGACGTTGGCGCTCCGAAGCAAAACGCACAGCCTTCCGTTTATTCCGAAGATTCCCGTCGCGACGCTTGATCCCCGTATCGACTCGCCCCGGTTCCTGGCGGCGACGCCATCCCCACGTCAAAGAGATTCACGCATGCGGAATTCCCTCGCCCGGTTCGCGCTCAAGACCGTTAGCGCTTTCCTCGCGATTGCTGGCGCCGCCACGATGGTTCATGCGCAGAACACGACGCCCCCCGTGCCAGATCAGGCCACGGCCGCGGCGTACTATTCCAACGGCGGCGTGCAGTCCAGTTCCGCCGTGGTGGGCTTCGAGCCGCTGCCGCCGGTGGTCATCGGCGACGCTGGCGATGGCTCGGCGCGCCGGCGATGTTGGCGTCGCGGGCCACGCCGGCCACGCCCACGGGAACCAACGCCCGCATGACGGCCTTGGAAGCCCGCGTGGCGGAGCTCGATGAGAGTTTGAAGCGGCAAAACTCGGCCGCGAGCCAAGGGTATGTCGTCGGCAGCGATACCACGATGGTCGGAAAGTGGGCGCCCGAGGGTCTCGTCTTCTCGACGCGCAACGGCGACTTCAAGTCGCATATTCGCGGCGTGGCGCAGCTCGACTGGATCAATATTCAGAACCCAGCTCCGGGCATTGGAGTTCCCGGTGGCGCGGGCACTTTGGACACGGCCGAATTCCGCCGGTTGCGGCTCGGCGCCGAAGGCACGATGTATGAGAACATCGACTACATTTTTGAATTCGACTTTGCCATGGCGCTGCAAAACACCAGCCAGCTTGCCGCCAACGCGGCCGCCGCGGGTCTGCGCAGCTTTCCGACCGGCGTCGGACAACAAGCCGGCAATACGATCAACGTGATTCAGCCCACGACCGTATTTCTCACATTCAAGGAACTGCCGGTCGTGAGCAATATCCGGGTGGGCAACCAAGATGATTGGCTCAGCCTCCAGCATATCGAAAGCTCGCGATTCCAAGACTTCATGGAACGCGCGCCGATCTTTGACGCCTTCAACGGACCGAATAACAACGGTTACACGCCCGGCGTCTCGACATTCCGAAACACGGAAAACCAGCGCGCCGGAATCCAACTCGGCGCTTATGTCAACAACGAATACGACTCCGGCTACACCTACATGCTCGGCAACAATGACTATATCTATGGCGGCCGCGTGATCTGGACACCCTACTACGACGAGCTGACCAACGGCCGCTATATGGTGCATACGGGCTTCGGCGGCGAGTTCCGCACCTTCAACACCGAACTGCAAGGCTATCAGGCCGGCACGAACGTGCGCGTTCGCTCCCGGGGCGACCTCCGCAATACCGCGTCGACCCTCGACCCGAACTATGCCGACACGGGCAACTTCTACGCCGCGAACCAAGCGCTCTTCAACCCCGAGCTCGCCGTGCAGTGGGGGTCGTGGCTGTTGCAGGCCGAGTACGAACGCTCCTACTTCGGCGGCGCCGCCGTCACCCAGGGCGGCCAATCCCTGGGCAATGTCAATTTCTCCGGCGGCTACTGCGAACTGCTGTATTTCCTCACCGGCGAAAACCGGATTTACAACCGCCAAGCCGGCATATTCAATCGTGTCGTGCCGATCTCGAACGCCCACATCGTGCGCGGTGCCGGCTGTTGCGGCTGGGCGCTTGGCAAATTGGCTGCCGGCTCGATTACCTCAACCTCAACTCGGGCCTCGTCAACGGCGGCGACGAGCGCGACATGACCTGGGGCGTCAACTGGTTCCTCAACCCGAATGCCCGTTTCCAGGTCAATTACGTCGCCTCATGGATCGACAACGCGGTCTCCGCGACCTATCCCGGCACGCTCGCCAGCCTCAACGGTTCTCGATTCACTGGCGACGGCGTCATCAATCAGATTGGCACGCGACTCGATTTCAACTTTTGATCGCCAGCTTCGCCTGACTCGCGCCGCTGCGCTCACGCGTCATGGCGCGAAAAAAACGCCTTGCGTCGACCACGCAAAGCGATTTTATTTATTTTACGAGAAAGATCGCGGCGTCGCTGGCCTTCGTGGCCGCGATCGGCAAGGGGCGTTATTGGAATAGGGCCGGGTCGTCGTTATGCACGCCGTGGCCATTCCAGCCCCAGTCGATGCTCCGCATATCCTGCTGCTCGACAAGGCGACCGTTTTGATTGGCTCGCATATTTTCCATTTGACGCTGCAAACGCAAAATCTGCCGCTCAAGAACGCGAACTTCCGGATTCGCCGCCGCCTCGCCTTGCAGCGACGATCCGCTCACTGAGCGATAGGCGGCGATCGAATTCGAGCGGTTCGGCGCCGGGCCCGCGCCGGAAATTGCGGCGGCGGGAACCAAAGTGGTGCGCACAAGTTGTCGCGCTCCGCCCCGAACAATCACCAAATCGACCGTCGAGCCGGGCTCGCGAGCACGAATTTCCTCGACGAGGTCTTGCGAGGAAAGAATTCGCTGATCGTCGACGAATCGAATCTCATCACCCGGCCGCAAGCCGGCCAGGGCGGCCGGAGACCGCGGCGCCACGGAACTAACGACCGCGCCCTCGATCGGGGCGCCGACCGCGGGCTCGCGCAGCGTCACGCCCAACGCCGCGGGACGATTTTCCTGAGACCAGCCCACGCTGGCGAAAAGAAAAAAGCACGACGCGAAGAAAACCCCCGTCGACCGAAAATTTCGCGCATGTCGCATGAGTCAGCCCTCCCATCGATCAAAAACGCGGCAACCTGTTATCCTGCCCTTGGCCGAGGGTTAAATCGGCTTCCAGGGAATCAATTGTTAGAATTGTGTTTGCTTTTAATTAGCATTCAATTAATTATTCGTCAAGACCCCTTGGATTTCAAGCGGTTACGTCGTTTTTTTTCAAATCCATTCCGCAAAAGCCATCCACCGACCGATTTCTTGGCACGACCCAAAAACGGACCCGATTGCGGATATTGGGAAAGACGGGTGGAATGGGGTTTGGCGGCGAGAGTCGCGACCCCTATTTGCCCGCTCGAATCGCAAATTCGCGTCGGTTTTCCCATCGGCGCCCCCGGCGCCTTTAGCTGGCTTTCGCCCGAGGTTAAGATGGCGATCGAGCCTGTCCCGCGGCCCCCCACCCCTGGATGCACGCCATGAAGTCGTTCAATAGCCGGCAATTCGATCGCCTCGATTTTGATTGCTCGAATTTTTTTTCGCGGCGATTGGCGCATCGAGTCCCTTGCGGCGGGATGCGAATCTCGATCGTCGCCTTGCTAGCGAGCTTTGCGATTATGTCGCACTCGGCCTTGGCCGCCGATCCGAGCGCTCCCGGCGCCGACGAGCCCGCGGCGGCTCGCCCGCGCGCGACAAGCTCCGCCCCCACGGCGCGCGTCGCCGCGAAAGCCGCCGACGGCCAAGAGGCCAGCGACAATCCCTTCAAGCAGCGCGTCAAAGCGCCCTCGCTCTCGGGCGGCGACTGGATCAATACCGGCGGCCCGCTCGATGTGCAGGACCTGCGCGGCAAGATCGTGATCCTCGACTTCTGGACCTATTGCTGCATCAACTGCATGCACATTCTGCCGGTGCTCAAGAAAATCGAGCATGCCTACCCAAATGAGGTCGTGGTGATCGGCGTGCATTCGGCCAAGTTTGCCCAGGAGAAAGACAGCCAGAGCATTACCGAAGCCGTGATGCGCTACGAGATCGAACACCCGGTCGTCAACGATTCCGAGCATGCGATTTGGGATCGCTATCAAATCAGTAGTTGGCCGAGTTTTCGCGTGATCGATCCCGAGGGCTATGTGATCGGGGCCAGCAGCGGCGAGATCGATTTCGACACGCTCAACGCGTTTATCAAGAAGGCCGTGACCTATTACAAGCGCCGCGGCCTGCTCGACGAAACTCCGCTTCGCTTCGACTTGGCCGCTGGCAAGGCCAAGCAGACTCCGCTCCGCTTTCCGGGCAAGGTGCTCGCCGACGAAGCGAGCGGTCGGCTCTTTATCGCCGATAGCAATCACGATCGGATCGTGGTCGCCGATCTTGCCGGCAAATTGCAAGACGTGATCGGCGGCGGCCAACTCGGCGAGGCCGATGGCGACTTTGCCCACGCTTCGTTCAACCACCCGCAAGGCATGGCCCTCGAGGGCAAAACGCTCTATGTGGCCGACACCGAAAACCACATGCTGCGCAAAGTCGATCTCGAAAAGAAGACGGTCACCACCATCGCCGGGACCGGCAAGCAGGGCACCGGCTTTCCCGGCCGTCCGCGCCATTGGCAGGGCAAGCCGAAGCACACTCCGCTCAATAGTCCCTGGGCCCTGAAGATTCACAAACGCGACCTGTATATCGCCATGGCCGGGCCGCACCAGATTTGGCGAATGCCGCTCGATGAAAGCACGATTGGCCCCTACGCCGGCAATGGCCGCGAGGACATTGTCGATGGCCCGCTTTCGCCCGCCGAGCCCTATGAAGAAGGCTTCGCGTCGTTTGCCCAGCCCAGCGGACTGGCCGCCGACGAGCATTGGCTCTATGTGGCCGATAGCGAAGGCAGTTCGATTCGCGCCGTGCCGTTCAATCCGCGCGAGTCGGTTCGCACCGTGATTGGAACCGCCGGGTTGCAAGGTGGCCGGCTATTCACCTTCGGCGATCAAGATGGACCGCAGGGCAAAGCGCTCTTGCAGCATCCGCTCGGCCTGACCTACGCCCGCGATGTGCTCTATGTGGCCGACACCTACAACAGCAAGATCAAGATCGTCGATCCCAAAACGCGGAGCGTGAAGACGCTGGTCGGTGGCGCGCCAGGCGATTCCGATGAGCCGGCGCGGTTTCGTGAACCGACCGGCATCAGCCACGCCGCCGGCAAGCTCTATGTGGCCGACACGAACAACCACAAGATTCGCGTGGTCGATCTCGATCACGACAACGCCGTGTCCACGCTCACGATCGAGGGCCTCGCGGCGCCCGAAGCCAAGCGAGCCGAATCGAAGCCGAGTCTCACCGGCGCCGAGCAAGTGAAGGTCGAGCCGGTATCGGTCCGCGCGGTCGATGGGGCGGTGCGGATCGCGGTGTCGCTCAAACTACCGAAGGGCTACAAGATCAATCCCGAGGCCCCGCTGCGTTATATGCTCGAAGCCTCCGGCGACGATGGCCCGCTCGACCGGGCGGCGCTCGGCAAATGGGTCGAAGTGCCCGAGCGAGCCAAGCATTTCGAGATCAAGCTGCCGGCGACCAAGTCCTCGGGCCAAGAGCATCTCAAACTTTCGCTCGTGTATTATTACTGCCTCGAGGGTCCGTCGGGCATTTGCAAGACGGCCGCCGTGATCTGGGACTGCGCCGCTCACGCTTTCGAGCGACGCGAAGGCCACGGTGGTGGAACTCGAACATCGCTCGGAATAGTTCTTGGCGCCGCGCGGCTATCGGCCCGGCGGCGCGGCCTGTTGAATATTTCAACAGGCTGCTATGGCTTGGCGCGCTTCGTGTCCGCGGCTTCGGGCCGCGATGTCGGGCGCGTGTCGAGGATGATCGGGGCCGATTGTTCGCGGTGCGCACGGTCGGCGGCGGCGAGCGACGTGGCGACATCGCCCGTTTCGAGCAGCCGGGCGATCACATCGGGCCGGTAAAGCGACTCGTGAAATTCGGACGACGGGTAGAAGTCGGCCATGTGCTCGGCTCCGCGATTCACTAGCCAACCCATGAGCGATTCGCCGCCGGGCGATGCCGCGAAGTAGCCCTCGGGCGTCCAGGCGATCCACTGCTTGCCGCCGATAAAGAGCGAGAGCAATCGCCGTCCCGTGGCGAGATTCCAGATCTCCATCGTTTGATCGCCGCCGCCGGTAAGCAGAAAGCGGCCGTCGGGCGAGGGCGCCAAGGCCCACACCGTGTCGGCGTGGCCGGCGAGGCGTCCGAGCGGTTGACCGCTGGCAATATCATGGATCATCACCCCGTTGCTCGAAGCGAGCGCCGCCCGCCCGCCGGGCAGCAGAGTTTTGGCGCGAAGGCGATCAGCCGCTTGCTCGAGTCGAAGCGTGGCGAGCGGTTGGCCGCCGCGGAATACCATGGCGACTTGATTGCTCGTGCGCTCGATCCGCAGGCCGCCGGACTGGCTGATCGCCCGCTGATAGGAGCCTTCGGGCGGCGGTCCCACGCCGAGTGTGGCGAGATCGAATGTATGCTCCAGTGGCAGCGTGGCATGGATCGCCGCGCCGGGCGAGGTGGCTTGTCCCCAGGCGATGCGATGTCCGTCGGGGCTCCAGCCCACGGCGCGGACCACGTCGCCCGGCCCCTCGATGCGCTGAATCGGTTGTCCCGAATCGCATCGCCAAATACAAATTTCCGTCGACGAAGCGCAACTGGCGACCGCTTGGCCATCGGGCAGAAAAATGCCGTCCATTGGCGTGTTGCGATGGTCGAGAAAGCGGCTGATCTCGCGCCGATTCGCGAGGCTCAGTACCGCCGAGCCGTGGTCGTCGTGGTTCATGCTGCCCCAGGCGTAAACCAGCCGCGAGGCGTCGGCCGAGACCGTGAATCGCTGAATGCGTTCAGGCAAGTCGTCCCAAGCATGGAGCGAGGCGCCGGCCGGCGACCACCAGCGAATGGCTTGCCCCCCGCCGGTGATGAGCCCACGTCCACTGGAAAGCCAGGCGACGCTCATCACCTTTTCGCCATGCTCGATCGTCACTGGCGCCGCCATGATCGGCGATATCGCGATCCGCGAGAGCGGATTCGGCGATTTCCCGGCGGCGACAGCGCGAGACCGTTCCGCGAGATTCCACACGCGGGCCGTCCGATCCCACGAACCGCTGATGAGGCTGCCTCCGTCGGGCGACCAGGCGACGCTCGACACACGATCTTGATGGCCGGCGAGCGTTTGCAAAAGCTCGCCGGTCGCGGGATCCCAGACCCGTGCCGTGCGATCGTCGCTGGCCGAAGCGAGGCGGCTGCCGTCGGGCGAAAAAGCGAGATCGCGAATCGGGCCGTTGTGTCCGCGAAGCGTTCGCGCGATTTGGCCTTCGGGCAGGGCAATGAGGAGCACGCGATGATCGTTCGGCGCGAGCAGCGCCGATTCCCCGCCGATCGCGAGCAGGCGGCCATCGGCCGAGATCGCCGCGGCATGCAACCGGCCTTGCATGCCCGGCCCCACCGGCGGGCGCAGCACGCGCGTCGTTTCGCCGGTGGCGATGTCCCAGAATCGCACGGTTTTGTCGTGCGAGATACTGATCAGTTCGTTGTTATAGGGGCTCGCGAGTAGTCGCGTGACCCAGCCGGTGTGCGCTCCGGTGTCGAGCGCCACCAGGGGACGCGTGGAAATATCGCTCGCCGCCGCGGGCGGGGCCACATATTCGGGACCGCTGTTGCTGGCGAGTCCGATCGCCGGCGCTGGCGCGATTGCGATCCAGCCGCCGACGAGCGCGGCGCCGATCGATTTCGCGCGGCGCGAGTCATGCCCGACGAAGCGGCGAGATATCCGGTCGAAACGGAGCGAGATCATGGAAAACGGAGCCCGGAAGTCATAGGGTAAATTCGCGGGCGCCATGGCCCGACGACAGCCACGCCAACGTCGTCGGCCCCCGGTCGCGCGCATTTTTGCGGCCCACGACGAGAATGTACGTCGCAATCGCAGGCCCCCGAGGGCCGAAGGATATGTCGCAACGAACGGTCGATTTGGCGCGGCGAATTTCCTGGCGGGACCCGTGGCCGATCGCCCGCACAATCGCCAGATGCGAAAAAATCGTCGCCGAAAGAGACCTCTTGTTTGCGAATGCGAGGGAGCAATTCTTTGAGCCAAAGAGCACGAAAGCCCCCCCCGGCGCCGCGAACCGCTGATTTCAATATGTTCCCGGTCCCGGCGGCACTGGTACATTAACGCGGCCGTGCGCGTGCTTTCCCCCAAGGAACGAATGCGTTCCGGTCCGGCGATAGCGAGGCGAACGCGGCGGTATCGAGCTGCCGATTCGCAAAAAAAGGAGTGCTAGCATGCATCGAGAGGAAAACGCCCCACGCGACGCGGCGCACGGATCGCCGGGCGCGGGCAGCGCCACGATTTCACGGACAGCCGACGCCACGCACGCAGCGCGGCCAAGTGGCGTCGGCCGGCCGCCGCGCGTTTGGCCGGCGGTGCTGTTGCTGGCGCTCTACTGGGGATATTACTTCGCCGTGCCGCACGTCGAGCTTTCATCGCTCGCGCGGTTTCTTTCGCGCATGTCCATGCATCTGGCGCTGCTGCTCGCAATGACCCTATGGTGGTTTACCAATGGCCGCGTGGCTTGGCGGGTTCGGCTCGGCGCGGCGGCGGCTTTGATCGGCGGCGAGCTCCTGGCGATGCTGATCGTCGATCGCTCGCTGAATGTGCTCGCACTCACGATGTTTGGCCTGCCGTTGGCCTTTACCGGCGGCGCCGCGTGGTGTTGGCTCACGCGAACTTGGTCCATGCGAGCCCAGCTCGCCGGATATCTTGCCGTCTGCATGATGACTTGGGGGTACATGGCGCTGCTCCGCTCCGAGGGCCTCTCGGGCGGTCAACAGGCCATCACGCAATGGCGCTGGGAGCCAACGCCCGAGGAACAGTTTTTGCGCTCGCGGATGGCCGACGGCAAACCGATCACACCGGCGCCGCCGGCCGCCGAGCCAAGCGACGCGTTGGCCATCTCTGACAATGGGGCCGCCGCCAAGGCATTGGCCTCGAACGAGGTTTCGCCCCCGAGTTCGGCGCCGCTGGCCGTGCAGCCGGGCGATTGGCCCGACTTTCGTGGACCGGCTCGCGATGGCCACGTCGCCGGTCTGAGGATATCGACGGATTGGCAAGCGCATCCGCCCCAGAAACTTTGGTCGCGGCGCGTCGGCCCCGGCTGGTCGAGCATGACGGTGGTCGATGGACGCCTCTTTACCCAAGAACAGCGGGGGCCGCAAGAAATGGTCGTCGCCTACGATGCCTCGAGTGGCGACGAGCTTTGGACCCACGGCGATGAGGAGCGCTTCGAGGAACCGCTTTCGGGCGCCGGGCCGCGGGCGACGCCGACGTTTGCCAATGGCCACATCTATTCGCTCGGCGGCCGAGGACGGCTCAATGCGCTCGATGCTTCGACCGGCGCCCTGGTGTGGACCCGAGACATTGCCGCCGACTCCGGCGCCCCGACGCCGCAATGGGGATTTTCAGCGTCGCCGCTCGTCGAGCGTGGGCTCGTGATCGTGTTTGCCGGCGGCGACGCGAAAAAGAGTTTGCTCGCCTATCAGGAACAGACCGGCGAGCTTGTTTGGACCACCGACGCCGGAGTTGTCGGCTACAGTTCTCCTCAACGGGTCGAGCTTGCCGGCCGGACCTTGGTGGCTCAGCTTGGCGATCGGCAGCTAACCGCGGTCGACCCGGCCGATGGAAAAATAGCCGCGTTCTTGACGCTCAAGCCCGGTGTGATGATGCCGGTCACGCAGCCGCAGCCGGTGGGCGATGGCCACGGCTTCATTGTGCAAGCCGCCGCGGGCGTGGCCCGTGTCGACCTGGAAGAGGCGTCGCTCAGCGATGCAACCGGCCCCGCCTCGGAAGCACGCGGCCCGGAAGCGCTCGCCTTGGGAGCAGAAGCCGCGACAAACGAGCCGAGACCGACCGGCCAGAAGTGGTGGTCGAAGGGGTTGAAGACCTCGCTGAGCGATTTTGTCGTGGCCGGCGACGCCATCTATGGCTTCGACGACGGCATTTTTTGCTGCCTCGATTTGCAATCGGGCAAGCGCCGCTGGAAACAAGGCCGCTTCGGCCATGGACAGGTGCTGCTGCTCGAAGAACAGCAATTGTTGCTCGTGGTCTCGGAATCGGGCGAAGTGATTCTGCTCGAGGCCAATCCCCAGCGGCTCGTTGAACTGGGACGAGATTCCTTGCTAGTCGGTAAGACATGGAACATGCCCAGCTTGGCCCGGGGCCGGCTTTTTGTGCGAAATGGCGAGGAAATGGTCGCGGTCGAGCTGCCACGATAGCGGATCGCCGCCGGCGACTTGCCGGCGCCCGGCAGGCTATTTACGATGGACACGGCGCCGATTCCTTCGGCCGGGTTCCTCGATTTTGCGGTCACGGACACTGAAGACATGGGTTTGTTGGGTAATTTTCGCAATCTGCTCCGAGGCAGCAAAGTCGATATCAAGTCGCGTTTCGAGCTCCTGCGCGAAGCGATCTCGGGCACCATGTCGTCGTTTTACATGGCCCGTGATAGGCAAACGGATCGCATAGTGGGTCTCAAGTTGCTCGACGCCGATAAAACCAAAGCGCTCGAGGCGCGGTTCGTGGGTCTCGATCGCCCGACGGAGGGCGAGATCGCGATGCGGTTTCATCACCCGTTGATCGTCGAGACCTATGAACATGGATTGTCGACCGAGAATCAGCAGTTCCTCGTGATGGAGTTTCTCGACGGCGCCGGCCTCAACTCGCTGATCGTGGCCCGCAATACGATGCTCGATGGCAATCGTCTCGCGCTCTTGCGGCAAGCGGCCGAGGCGTTGCAGGTGGTGCACGCCAGCGGATTCATCCACCGCGATATTTGCCCGCGCAACTTTGTCGTGGCGCGAGATGGAAAATCGCTCAAACTGATCGACTTCGGACTTACGGTGCCGGCCACCGCGCCGTTCATGCAGCCGGGCAACCGCACCGGCACCCCGAACTACATGGCGCCCGAGCTTGTGCGGCGTAAGAAGGCCGATCAGCGGCTCGATATCTTTGCTTTCGGCGTTACGGTGTTCGAGCTCTTCGCGGGCGATTTGCCGTGGCCCCGCGGCGCCACCGGGCAAGCGGCCATGAGCCATGGCGTGGCTGATGCGGCGGGGCTCAAGACATTCTGCCCGAAGGTGCATCCGCGAATCGCGGCCACGATTCACGCCTGCATCGAGTCGGAGCCCAGCGCACGTCCGGCCTCGGCCCAAAAAATTCTTGAAATGCTGAAAGACGTGAAATCGGAAACCGTGTGACGTTTTTTCCCCGGGGAGCAACCGGCGGAATTCCCGCCCGTTGCCTTGCGGAATCGAATTTATGGCTAGTTCGTTTGATCCTTATCGCGAAGCATTGGTCGTGGAATGCGTGACCCACTGGCCGGCGGAACTGACGCGCGTCGCTCCGCCGGCGCGGCCCGGGGTCGAGGAGCGGTTGCATGCCGACGCTCGGCATGCCGCGCAACTGGCCTATGTGCGGCTGCACACCGGCTTTTGCCGCGAGATCACGGTCACGGAGGACGATCTCCATCGACTGGGCGTGTAGGCGTCGGTCGACTATGCTGAGCAATTCGGCGCCCGAGGGCGGTTCTAGCCTTTTGGGACGAAACGACCACTTGGTCGGTGGCGAAGTTCGCGTGCCGCGCGGGCGATGATTCATTGTCTTGCGCCGGTCACATCGCTTCCTTGAAGGAATCCTTGCGTTGACGCTTTCTCTCCTCACGGTCGACGTCTCGCTGGGCGAACGCGGCTACCCGATCGAGATCGGCTCGGGGAATCTCGGCGCAGTTGGGCACGCTGGCGCGGCGTGTCGGCAAACCCACGCATGCCGTGATCATCACCGACACCAATGTCGAAGACCCGCTCGGCGAACAAGCGGCCGAGAGTCTGGCCCGCGCGGGGCTCGAGGTCGATCTGCTCGTGGTCGAGGCGGGTGAACCGACCAAGTCGACACAGAGCGCCGACTGGCTCTGGCAAAAGCTGCTCGAGCTCAAGGCCGATCGCAAATCGCTCGTCGTGGCCGTGGGCGGAGGAGTCGTGGGCGATTTGGCCGGCTTTGTCGCCGCGACGTTTGCCCGCGGGCTGCCCTTCGTGCAGGTCCCCACCACGCTGCTGGCGATGGTCGACAGCTCGGTCGGCGGCAAAGTCGGCGTGAATTTGCCCGGCGCGAAAAACATGGTGGGCGCCTTCTGGCAGCCGACTGCCGTGCTGGTCGACATCGCCGCGCTCGATTCGCTGCCCGAGCGCGAATATCAGGCCGGCTTGGCCGAAGTGATCAAATACGGCGTGATTCTCGACGCGGCCTTTTTCGAATATCTCGAAAGCCACGTCCCCGAGATTCGAGACCGCGACCACGAAACGCTCGTCGAAGTCATTGCCCGCTGCTGTCGGCTCAAGGCCCAAGTGGTCGCCCAAGACGAGCGTGAGGAGACCGGCCAACGCGCGGTGCTCAACTACGGGCACACGTTTGGCCACGCGATCGAAGCCACGGCCGGCTATGGCGTGTGGCTGCATGGGGAAGCGGTGGCCGTGGGCATGATGTGCGCTGCTCGGTTGGCGCGGCGGCTGGGACGCGTCGACGACACGTTTGTCTCGCGGCAGCGGGCCTTGATCCAAGCGCTCGGCCTGCCGCTCGCGCTGGCCCGCGTGGATCGCGAACTGCTCATGGACGCGATGCTCCGGGATAAGAAAGTGGCGCATGGCCGGTTGCGATTCGTGTTGCCGACGCGTTTGGGACATGTCGAACTGGTCGACGATGTTTCCGAGGAAGCGGCCTCCGCGTCATGGGATGAATAGTTGGGCGCCGCGGCCGCGGCCCACGACTTCGCCAGGGGAGAATGATCGATGCAACGGGGAGGCGGAGCCGCCGGCGACCATGTCGTGCTGATCGTCGAAGACGACGAGAGCCTGGCGCATTTGATTCAGCGAGTGCTCGGCCAAGAAGGGCACCAGACGGCGCGCGTCGGCAATGGCGAGGAAGCCATCGCCTGGCTCAAAACCCACGAGGCGAATCTGGTGCTGCTCGATTATAGCCTGCCCGACATGCACGCCGATCGTTTGATCGATCTATTCGAGGAGCATCGCATCGACGCGCCGTTTATCGTCGCCACCGGACATGGCAGCGAGACGATCGCGGTGGAAATGATGAAGCGCGGCGCGCGAGACTATCTGGTCAAGGGGCCATCGTTTCTCGACCTCCTTGGCCCCCTGGTCACGCGCGTGTTGTCGCAGGTCGATCGGGAGCGCCGCTTGTCCCACGCCGAACGCGCGCTCCGCGAGAGCGAAGAGCGGCTTCGCACCGTGATCGAGGCCAGCAATGCGGGCATTTGGGAATGGGACCCCACGGCCGGAATCGGCTACTTGAGCGACGAGGCGTATTCCATCACCGGCATCGACCGCGGTGTCCGCCCGGTCGATCGCGAGACTGCCCGAGCGGCAATCCATCCCGAGGACATCGCGGACGTGAAAGCCGCGATTCTCGCCGCGATCTCTCGCCATGAGCCGCTCCGTCTGGAAGCGAGGATGCTTCGCCCCGATGGCGAGTGTCGCTGGGTGACCATGAGTGGCAAGTCACGGGAGACAACCGAAGGCCACCCGACGCGGATCGCCGGTTCGCTGCTCGACATCACCGATCGCAAGCGGGCGGAGCTCGCGCTCGAAGCCCGCGCGCGGCAGCAGGCGGCGGTCGCCGAGCTGGGAAAACAGGCGCTCGAGGGAACCGACATCCATCGCCTGCTGGCCGACGCGGCGCAAGTGGCGGCACAAATGTTGAATGTCGACTGCGCGCGGCTGTTCGAGCCTTCGGACGACGAGGCGTTCGCCCCGCCACGCGTGGCCTTCGGGGCGCCCTCGGCGATCGGAGGCACGCAAGCGGGTTCGGGCCCCGATCTTCAAGCCCGGCTGAGCCTTTCGCTCGGCGAAGCGGTGATCGTAGCCGACTACGCGACCGATCCGCGATTTCTGCCATTGCGAGGCGGATCGGCGGCTCTACGCGGCGGGGTGTGCGTGCTCGTGCATGGCCACGCGACGCCTTATGGGGTGTTGGGGGCTTTTGCCTCGCGTTCGCGCGTCTTTAGCCAAGACGACATGCATTTTCTCCAGGCGGTGGCCAATACGCTGGCCGACGCCATCGAACGCAAACGTTCCGAGGAAGACGCCCGGCGGCAGCAATCGCAACTGGCCCATGTGATGCGATTGAACACGATGGGCAAAATGGTTTCGGAGCTGGCGCACGAAATCAATCAGCCGCTGTACGCGATCGCGAACTACGCCGCCGCCTGTCGCGAAGTGTTGCAAAGCACACCCGGCGCCGCCCGAAATTCAAGAGTGGAACCAGCAAATTTCGGAGCAAGCGAATCGGGCCGGCGAGATTTTGCGGCGTTTGGGCGGTTTTGTCCGCAAGGAAACCCCCAAGCGAATCGGGGTGTCGCTCAACGACCTGATCCGCAAAATCGTGTCGCTGGTCGAGATCGACGCCCGGGCCAACCAGACCCAGATTTCGCTGGAGCTCGATGCGATTCCGGACTGGGTGATCGTCGACCGCGTGCAAATCGAGCAAGTGGTCGTTAATCTAATGGTCAACGCCATCGAGGCGATGCGCGAAATCGACCCCGGCCGCCGCAAGGTGACCCTTCGCAGCCAAGTGCTTGTGGCAGGCTCCGGCAAATTGCGAGTGGAAGTCGTGGTCGAAGACGCGGGGCCCGGCGTAAGTAAACCGACTTTCGACCAACTGTTCGACGCCTTCTTCACGACCAAGGCCAATGGCATGGGAATGGGATTGCCGATCAGTCGCTCGATCATCGAGACGCACGATGGCGCTTTGTCGGCTAGCGTGAATCCGACGGGCGGAATGAATTTTGTCTTCTGGCTCCCTTTGGCATCAGGTGGCGATCAACATGCAAAATGAAATGACCGTTTTTATCGTCGACGACGATCCCGCCGCGCGCGACTCGGTGGCGGCGCTGGTCCGCAGCAAGGGCCTGCCCGTCGAAACATTCGCCAGCGCCGAGGATTTTTTGAATGCGTTTCAGCCTCGCTCGCTCGGATGCTTGGTGGTCGATGTGCGAATGACCGGCATGACCGGCCTCGAACTGCACGACACGCTCCGCCAGCGCAACCATCTCCTGCCGGTGATCATCATTACCGGATTTGGCGATGTGCCGACCGCGGTGCGGGCGATGCGCGCCGGGGCATTCACGTTTCTCGAAAAACCGTGCCGCGACCAGGAGCTCTGGGCCGCGCTGCAACGCGCGATCGACTGCGGCGCCGAGCTTCAGGCCGAACAAGGCCGCCGTTCCGAAATCGAAGCCCGCATCGCCACGCTCACGCCCGACGAACAGCGCGTCATGCGCGAAATGGTCGATGGCAAGCCGAATAAAGTCATCGCCGCCGAGTTGGATATCGGCCTGCGCACCGTGGAGCTCCGCCGGGCCAATGTGCTCAAGAAGATGCAAGCCGATTCGCTTGCCGAACTGGTGCGGCTGGCGCTCTTGGTTTGGAATGCTCCGTCGGTGTAAAGTTACACCGCCCCGCGCGGGTCGAGATCGCCAAGTGGCTTGCGGCCGGTTTTTTCCATGCCGCGGCGAGGCGTTGTTTCGCTCCGTGTTCCCCCGAGAGAACTCGACAGGAGGTCGTTTTGAAACTCGCGTCATGCCACCCTTGGAAGCGCGCCCGCGCGCTTGGCTTCTCCCTTGTCTCCGTGGCGCCGCGCCCGCCGCGGATCGCTCCCGCGCTCATGGCGCCCGTGCTGATGGGCTTCGTCCTGCTGATGCTCGGCGGTTGCGATCTGGACGAGGGAGCGTCGTCGGCCAAAGCGCATGAAAAACATGCCGCTTCGCCCGCCCGGGAACTGCTCGAGCGGGCCATGAAACGCTACAACGAAGCCGCTTCCTATGCCGACGCCGGCGAGCTGCGCGAAAGCGTGGTCGCGCATGGCGAGACGCAAAAGTCCGAGCCGTTTCCATTTTCGATCACCTTCGCGCGGCCGAATAAATTGCGATTCCATTCGCTCGGGGCCACGATCGTGTGCGATGGCGAACATCTTTGGGCCGCGGTGCTCGCTCCGGAGTGCGCCGGGCAAGTGCTCACGCTGCCCGCGCCGCCGACTTTGCGCGTCGGCCACCTGACGGCCGACCCCATGTTGGAGATGGCCGCCCAGGGACAATTTCACATCCAGCCCCCGCAACTGGCCTGGCTCTTGGAGGAGTCGCCGCCGCAACTGCCCGACGGCGCCGTGGTCGAGCAATTGCCCGACGCCGAACTATCCGATGGCTCGCCCGGGAGCCCGGGCGTGATGTGCCATCGCGTGCAAGTTACGCTCGACGAGGATCCGAGCGTATATTGGCTCGACTCCGAATCGCTCATGCTGCGGCGCTATGAATTTCCGTCGAAGCGCATCGCCGAGCGAATCGCCCCGGAAGCGGCAAGTGGCTCGGCGGCGCGAGACTTCAAGGTATGGGCCGATTTCAAAGCCGCCCAGTTTCATCCCAAACTTCCCAGCGAAGCGTTTGCCTTCGAGTCGCCGAGCTCGGCGCAGTTGGTGAAAAAGTTCATCGGCCCTCCGCCCCCGCCGCCTTCGCCGCTCGTCGGACATACGGTCGGCCCGTTCTCTTTCGCCGACATGCAAGGAAATCCCGTCACGAGCGAGTCGCTCGCGGGCAAGGTCGTGGCGCTCGAAATGTGGGTCACTTTCCACGGCGGGTATCAACGCAGCTTGCCGCAACTGCAAAAGGTCCATCAAAAGTTCGCGAACAATCCGCGCGTCGCGGTGCTGGCGGTCAACGACGACGCGGCCGATGTCGCCGACGCCAAAGTCTCGCGGGCTGTCGACGCCTTGGGAGTGCATGTGCCCGTGGTGCGCGATCGCTCGGAGGCCTATCGCAGCGTGTTCCAACTTGAAGGTTGGCCGACGCTGATCTTGATGGGCCCCGACGGAGTGGTTGAAAGCGTCTCGCGGCTCGATCAAGAAGAAGGACCCGAGGTTTTGGCAAGAAAGATCGATTCGCTGCTCGCCGGCCAGTCGTTGCACGCCACGGAGCTTGCGAACTATGAGCAGGCCAAGCGGCGCTATGAATCGGAGCTGTCGGCGGTCTCCGTCGGAGCGACGCGCGAGATTGAAATCCCGCAAGCCGATGTCGCGCCGGCCAGCGATCCCGCCGCGATCAAGCGAACCCGCCGCTGGGCCACGACCGAAGTCAAATCGCCAGGCAATCTGCTCGTGCTTCCCGGCGACGATGGCGCCTCGAGGCTGCTGGTCATTGAAGCGGCGCGGCATGTGGCGGAGGTCGATCCGCGCTCAGGCGCCGTGGTCGTTCGGCATCCGCTCGATCTGCCGGCCGAGGCGGCGATCAGTTACCTGCGCTCCGCGGTCGACGGCGCGGGCCAGCGCTACTTCGCCGCGTTTGCCAGCGCCCAGCAACAAGTTTTCGTCTTCGACAGCGAGTGGAAACTGCTCGTGGCTTACCCGGCCGAAGGAAAGCATCCGGGCCTCTCCGACGCGATCTTGGCCGATCTCGATGGCGATGGTCAACTCGAGTTGCATGTCGCCTATTGGGGTTCGGTTGGAGTGCAAACCGCGAGTCTCGATGGCAAGCGGCTGCGCTCAAATCGCTCGCTCGAAAATGTGCTCCGCATGATTGTCCTGGGGCCCGACTCCGCGGGGCAGAGCAAGCTGCTGTGTTCGAGCGGCGGGAAGTCGCTGGCGCTCTTCGACGCCGAGCTCAAGCTCGTTGGCGAGATTCCGACTCCCAATCGTTCGGTGCATGGAATTTTAGCCGCGCCCGAGGGCGAGGAGGCGCGAATCGCCGCGCTGAGTTCGCTCGAAGTCGGCATGACCACGGCGCTGGGCCTCGACTTGAAAGGCCACGAGATTTGGACCTACGACATGCCGCGGGGAGTGCCACGATATCCGGTCGAAGCCATTTCGCGCTTTCCCATGCGGGGCGCCATCGCCGACGGCTCGGGCGACGCGTGGCTCTTGCCGGGCGCCAACGGTTCGTTGCATTTCTTGACGCTCGCCGGTCAGCCTATCGACCACTATAATCTCGGCCGATTGCCGACCGGTCTCGCGGGCCTCGAATCCGAGGGCGCGACGACGCTCGTGGTGGCGACGCCCGAAGACCTCTCGGCCTGGGTACTCGAAAAACCTTGAGAGCCTATTCGACGACTCCCTCTTCCCCGACGTGCGAGGTTAGGGTGAGAGGCAAAGAACGAGGAACGAATTTTTCGTGGAGCGCGAATTGCTTATCCTGCTGACCAACGACGATGGGATCTATGCCCCGGGCCTCGCCGCCCTCGAGCAGTCGCTCGCGCGATTGGGCGAGGTCGTGGTCGTGGCGCCGGCCACGGAGCAAAGCGGCGTCGGGCACTCGATCACCTATCTCAGACCGTTGATCGTGAAAGAAGTGTTCGATGGGCCGCGCCGCCGGGGTTGGGCGGTCGAGGGCAGTCCGGCCGATTGCGTGAAACTGGGCATCTTCGAATGTTGTCCGCGGCGGCCCGACGTGGTCGTGAGCGGCATCAACAGCGGGCTCAACGCCGGCATCAATGTGCTGTATTCCGGAACGGTGGCGGCGGCGATCGAGGGCGATTTTTTCGGCATCCCGAGCATCGCCGTCTCGCTTGAGTTCGACGAACACGCCGACTACGCCCGCGCCGCCGAATTGGCCGCGTCGCTCGTGGGTCAAACGCTCGACGCCGCGGAGAGCGCCGCGCACCCGTCGGGCACGCGACTCTTCAATATCAACCTGCCCACGGCGGCCCTTACCAGCGCTCGCCCGCTGGCGAAATTCGCCGCCATGGGCACCGTGCGCGAAGACGATCAATACGAAAAACGCATCGATCCCCGCGGCCGCAGCTATTTTTGGGCCGGCGGCAACCCTCGGCCCTCGGCTGCCACCGCCGATTCCGACGAGGCCCTGCTGGCCGAAGGCATCATCACCATCACCCCGCTGCACTTCGATCTCACGCGCCACGATCTCTTGCCCTGGCTCGCGGCCAGCGAGTTCCGATTATCCGGTCCCGGGGCGAAGATTTGAACTCGGGAATGGGCGGCGAGCGGCTCGCCGGCTGTTCAAACGCGAATGCCGTAAGCATAATGAACCTCGGATTCGCGGTCCCATCGAGCGGCCTTTGAATAACGGACCGCAAGGAGAACGGACATGCGTCGAACGACGGCCCCATTTGCTTGGAGCGGATTCATTCTGGGGTCGCTTTCGCTCACTCTGGGCTGCGGCCCCGATATCGAAGAAGTGCCCCGGGCAGCACAATCCGGTTCGTCGTCCGCCGCTGCCGGGCAGGCGGTTCCAGGACAGGCAATTCCAGGACAGGCGGCAGCTCCGGCGGGCGATGGCGTTGCCGCGGCGTCGGCGGGTTCGCCTCCAGGCGCCGGACCGAACGATCCGGCGATGAACGCGCCCGCGGGCAGTCCTCGCGAAGACGTCGATTCGACCGAAGTGCCGACTCCCGCCGAACTGGCGTCGAAGGCTCCACCCCCGGAGCCGGGCGCTTCGGCTGGTCCGCGCGAGGCGGCGGTGGCTGGCGTGGGTGAAAAAGGCCGCGGCTATGGCGGCGGCATCGTGACCGAACCGGTGCATCAGTATTTCCAGCAAGGCCAGCGAATCGTGTTCGAGGTTCAGATTCCAAAAGCGATGCAGCTCTGGAAGGCGGAGCACAACAATCGCGGGCCGGCCACGCACGCACAATTCATGAAACAGATCATCGAGGCCAACAGCATCACGCTGCCCGACTTGCCGCCCGGCGATCGTTATGTGTATGACCCCCAGCAAGAGACGCTCATGGTCGAGCATCCGGCGAAATAGTTCTTCACTTCGAGTCTTTCGAATAAAGTCCCTTTCACGGCAGTTCCTTTCCGATTGACCGGCCCGCGATCGACCGCGGCGCCATCCAACTTTTTTGGCGGACGCTCCATGAACCGACTTCTTGCTCTGATTGCTTTGGCGGTGTTTTCGGCGGTGGCTTCCGCGTCGGCCGAGGCCGGCGACAGTTGGATATTCCTGCATTCCTACTACAGCCACGACCCGGTGACGGAAGTGCGCATCGGCCGGCAGTTCACCACCGGTCCGGTGTTCACGCGTCCGCAGGGGCAATATGTGAAGAGCGGCTACCGCCAGATTCGCAGCATCATCACGACCCAAGGCCAGACGTACGACAACCTGAATGTGCTGGAAAGCTGGATCCAGAGCGGGTCGAAATTCTAGCTTTCGGTTTTCAGCGCGTTGTTTTCAACGCTCCGTTTTTCGAAGTCGCGATCCGTTCGGTCCCTGGGCCTCGCGGTCCTCGGAGTCAACCTTCTTCGCGATCCGCGCGGCCTCGTGGTTGAAGTCGCGTCTTCCGTCGCGTTGAACCATCGCGACTGTTCGATCGCGGGTCTTTCGAGCCTGGGCGTCCCTCGGCGGATGTCGCCTGGGCAATCGGAGTGAATTCCTTATACTGGGGATAGGCGGTCGCGGCGCTCGGTTGCGCTCGGCGCCGCTCAGCGCTGTGCTGCGCGTCCCTTTTTTCACTTGTGCTCGGGCGGTTCACGGTTGAACGACTGGCGAGATACACTGACGGCGGCGCAGCGCGAGGCGGTCGAGCACATCGACGGGCCGCTCTTGATTCTCGCCGGGCCCGGGAGTGGCAAGACCCGCGTGGTGACGCACCGCATCGCCAATCTTTTGCGTGAGGGAATCTCGGCTCGCGATATCCTGGCGCTCACCTTCACGAATAAGGCCGCCGGCGAGATGCGCGAGCGCGTCGCCGCTTTGGCGCCGGGCGAGCCGGTGTGGACCAGCACCTTCCATCGGTTCTGCGCCCGGCTGCTGCGGCAATACGCCGGGCTCGTCGGCCTTGGCGAAAACTACACCATCCACGACACCTCCGACAGCAAGCGCGCCATGAAGCGCGCGCTCGAAGAGCTGGATATCGACACTTCCTTCCAGCCGCCCGAGCGCATCGCCGCCGCCGTGAGCTGGGCCAAGAACAACCTGCTCACGGCCGAGCACTACGAGCCTCGCCCCGGCAATCCGCTGGGCGCCATCGTCGCCAAGGTGTATCCGCATTATCAAAGTCTGCTGGTGCGCGCCAATGCGGTCGACTTCGACGATCTCTTGCTTCATGTGGCCACGTTGCTTCGCGAGAATCCCGAGCTGCGCGCCGAGCTCGATCGCCGCTATCGCTATGTGCTGGTCGACGAATACCAGGACACGAACCTGGCGCAGTACACGATTGTGCGGGCGCTCTCGATCGACTTTCCGAATCTGGCGGTCACGGGCGATCCCGATCAGTCGATCTATGGCTGGCGCGGGGCGAATATCAAGAACATTCTCGACTTCGAGCACGATTACCCCTCGGTCCGCGTGGTGAAGCTCGAACAGAACTATCGCAGCACCCAGCATATTCTTCGCGCGGCCGACGCGCTGATCGTTCACAACACGCGCCGCAAGGCCAAGAGTCTGTTCACGGAAAACGACCTCGGCCGCCCGGTCGAACTGGCCGCGTTTCCCACCCAGCTCGAAGAAAGCCAGACGATCGCGGGCCGCATTGCCGCCGCGGTGCGCTCGGGCCAGCGCCGGCCGCGCGATTTCGCCATTTTTTACCGCACGAATGCCCTCTCGCGCAGCCTGGAATTTGCCCTGCGCGAAATGGGAGTGCCCTATCAAATGGTCCGCGGGCTCGAATTCTATCAGCGCGCCGAAATCAAGGACGTGCTCGCTTATTTGCAGTTGATCAATAACCCGCGCAACGACGTGGCGCTGAGCGCGTGATCAACAAACCGACTCGCAAGATCGGCGGCACGACGGTCAAGCGGCTGATGGCGCATGCCGCGCGCCGCCGAGTTTCGCTGCTCGAAGCGGCCCGCGAGGCCGGATTGGTCGAAGGGCTCGGCCGCGCGGCGATTCTTGCCCTGGCCCGATTCGTGGCGCTCGTCGACCGCTTGAGCCTGCTCGCTGATCGGCCGGTGAAGGAAATTCTCGACGCCGTGCTCGCCGACACCGGCTACCGGGCGATGCTCCAGCAAAACGAGTCCGAGGAAGACGACGAACGGCTCGCCAATATCGAGGAACTGATTACCGCGGCCCGCCAGTTCGACGAAAGCCATCCGGGCGCCGGGGGCCTCGAAGCATTTCTCGAAGACGCCAGCTTGGTGAACGACACCGACGCCTGGGCCGAAGTCGACGACCGCGTGACGCTCATGACCCTGCATGCCTCGAAAGGGCTCGAATTCCCGGTCGTGTTCATCGTGGCGGTCGAGGAAGGAATCTTGCCCCACGAACGCTCGCGCGACAACATCGAGCAGCTTGAAGAAGAGCGGCGGCTATTGTTCGTGGGCATGACTCGGGCTCGCGAGGAGTTGTCGCTCAGCCGGGCCGCCTATCGCGATTTTCGCGGTCTGCGTCGGCCCACGATTCCGAGCATGTTTCTCATGGAGCTCCCGCGCGACGAAATGGAGCTGGTCGGCGCTTCGTGGATGCAGCGCGCCGCCGGCCTGGGCAACGACGCAAGCGGCGCCGAACACGACCATGTCGACCCACTCCACGACGAGCATGATGGTCTCGATGGTGAACATGACCTCGATCGCGAACATGGTGTCGCGGGCGGCGCCGGTCCAACGCCATCGAGCGCATTGAGCGACACGGGCGCCGGCTCTGGCGGCGATCTCGCCGACGTCGGTGGTTCCGCGCCGGTCGACGACGATGCGCTCTCTTTCGACTTCGGGGCGGCGAGCGAGCAGAACGCTTCGCACGCGAGTTCTGGCGCCAAGTCGAAGATCGGGGCGGGCAGTGCATCGCTTGGCGAAAGCGAGCCGCTACCGCTGGCCGGGCTTCGTCTGACGACCGCCGCTCAACTGGCGGGCGACTCGGAGCTCGAGAAACAGCCGCCGCCGGCGCCCGAGGTGTTTTGCCAGGACATGCTTGTGGTGCATCCCGACTACGGGCTGGGGCGAATCGTGTCGCTTAGCGGCGCGGGCTCGCGGCGGCAAGCGACGGTGAATTTCGTCGCCGGCGCCTCGGCCAAGAAGTTCATGCTGCTCAAGAGCACGTTGCGACCGGCAAAGTGAGAAGCACGAACAGCAAACCACCAGCAACCCTCGGTTCTGGTCGTTTGGGCAGTGCTGCCCCCCTCGCCTTGCCCTCTCGCAAAAGGAGAGGGGGCTTTGCGGCTGGCCGCGGCCAACGATTTAGCGCTTCGAGAACTGCGTGCCACGGCGGGCGCCGCGCAGGCCGTAGTGCTTGCGTTCTTTCATGCGGCTGTCGCGCGTGAGCAAGTGGTTCTGGCGGAGCGATTCCTCGGTGTCGGTGTCATGGAGCTTGAGCGCGCGGGCGATTCCCAGCATGCAAGCGCCCGACTGGCCCGAGATGCCGCCGCCATGCACGCGAATGCTCACATCCACGGTCTCGTGCTTGCCGGTTTTGACGAGCGGGGCGAGCACATTGCGACGGTCTTTCTCGTTGGGGAAATAGTCTTCCAACGAACGCTGGTTGATCAAAATCGCGCCATTGCCGGGCCGCACGCGCACTCGAGCCACGCTCGTCTTGCGGCGTCCGGTGCCCAGGGAGTCGGGACTGGTCTTCGTGTCTTTGGCCATGAATCAAAATCTCGTTCGAGTGGTTCGGGATGCGATATCAATGTCTTGCCGCGGCGCTTGCAATAATGCGGCTCAGGCGGTCGCGACTTTCTTGGCTTTCTTGATGCCCAGCTCCTTGGGCCGCGGCTGCTGGGCCTGATGCGGATGCTCGGCGCCCGAGTAGACCTTGAGCTTGAGAAGCCGCTTGTACGACAGCTTGTTCTTGGGCAACATGCGGCGAACGGCCTCGGTGAGGATCATGGCCGGATCGCGGGCAAACCGCGTGGCGGCGGTTTCGCTACGGAGACCCGGATAATAAGTTGTCCAGGTATACTCCTTCTGCTCCCATTTCTTGCCGGTGAACTTGATCTTGTCGACGTTCACCACCACGACAAAGTCGCCGGTGTCGATATGCGGAGTGTAGTTCGGGCGATGCTTGCCCATGAGGATCATGGCGATGTCGCTCGCCAGACGGCCAACCACCTTGTCGCTGGCGTCGACCAGGAACCATTTTGGGTCGAGATCGCTTGGCTTGGCCATGTAGGTTTTGGTCGACCCGACTCGTGGCGCCGGGGTCTTGGTCGCGTGATCGCTCATTGCCGCATCCGTCCTTAAATTGTAGCGCAAGCCGGCCAGCGCTCCGTCGCGAGCAGCCGTCCGAAAGAATTAGCTCGGAGAAAAAAATCGAAGCGACTAATCTACCGCGAGGGAAGGAATCTTTCAACCCAGCCGTTCGCAACTTTTTAACAATCGATTCCGCTCGAACGCCGGGCGAGGCGGCCGAAGCATGTGCGGAAATAGACCACCGCGTCCGCTTGTATCGCGCCACTTTTCACGCCCGCTCGGGCGCTCGGGCGGGGGAATTTCAATTCATCTGGTCGTAAAATCGCGGAAAGAGTAGATTTCGCGTAGAATTCCATTAGCATCCTAACTAATTTGGCCCCGTTTTTGCAGCTAACATATTCGATCGCACCAGTCGGCACGCGACGGCCTGTTTGCAAACGGGATAAGGTCAGCGCGGTTCAAGAGATTCCGGGGCGAAAGAACGCAAGTGAGCTGCATCCATGCAAACGCCGACTCAGAAACTGCTTACGTCGGAAAACCAAGCGGCCCTGCCGCCCGTGGCGGCGGCCCCCAGCGAGGAACAGTCGACTGTGCGGCGCGGGCGGCGAATGGATTCGCCTGAAGTCGACCCAGCACAACCTTCGCACTCGACGCCCGGCGCGGCGCGCGGGCCGAAGCGCCAGGGCGAGCCAAGCGATCGTTCCGGGGAGGGCGATGGCGCCCAAGTGTCTCGGCGCCATGATGAGCGGGCCCAGGAGACGCCGGGCCGGAATAATGCCTCGGCCGACGATCCTTCGAACGACGACGCGAAGCCACCCCTCTCGCGGCGGCAAAAGCTGCTCCGCGCGGCGGCGATCGCGGCGGTGGCCGCGGTGGTCGTGATTGGGGGCGTGGCGTATTGGCTCCACGCCAGGCATTTCGAAGACACCGACGACGCCTTTATCGATGGCCACATCGTGCAAATGGCATCGAAAGTCGCAGGCTATGTCGTCAGCCTGCGGGTCAAGGACAATGAGCTCGTCCACGCCGGCGATCTACTGCTCGAGATCGATCCGCGCGAATTTCAGGTGTCGCTCGAACAAGCCAAGGCAGCCGAAGCCACGGCCCAGGGCAAGCTCGCGCAGGCCGAAGCTCAGATCGCCGCCGCCCAGGCGCAAGCGGTCGGGGCCAAGGCCGATGTGGTTGCCGCCCAGGCCATGAGCGACAATTCCGAGATCGATCTGGCGCAGAACAAGAAGCTCGCGCCGCGCGGAGCCGTGAGCCAGCAGTCGCTCGACGCGTCGACCGCCACGGCGCGATCGAACACCGCCCAGCTCGCGGCGGCCAACGCGCGCGTTGCCCTGGCCAATGCACAGATCGAATTGGCCCGATTCCAGCACACGACGGCCCAGGCCGAATTGCAGGAGGCCCGCGTGAGAATTCAAGCGGCCGAACTGAATTTGTCGTATGCCCACGTGGTCGCGCCCATAACCGGCCGTGTCACGCATCGCACGGTCGAGCAAGGTGATTATCTGACCGGCGGCCAACCGCTCTTCGCTCTCGTCGATCCCGAGGTTTGGGTCACCGCGAATTTCAAGGAGACCCAACTGACGACCATGCGCATCGGGCAGCCGGTCGTGGTTTCGATCGACGCCTATCCCGATCGCCCACTGCGGGCGCATGTCGATAGTTTTCAGCGTGGCAGCGGCGCGCAGCTTTAGTCTGCTGCCGGCCGAAAACGCGACGGGCAACTATGTGAAAGTCGTGCAGCGCGTGCCGGTGAAGATCGTGTTCGACGAGCCGCGGCCCAGCGATATGGTGCTCGGGCCGGGCATGTCGGTCGAGCCCCAGGTCACGGTGCGATAACCGTCTCCGAGCGAGGCGGCTTCGCCACCTTTTCAGAAGGCCTCCGTGATGCACGCCGCCGCGACAAAAACGGGCCCGCGAGACGACGAAGCGCCGCGGGACGCGCCCGCGGCGCAATCCGACTCCGGCGACGAGGAAGAAGTCGAGGGCTCGCTCTCGTTGGCGGGCCGCCACAATCCTTGGCTGGTGGCGATTGTGGTATCGATGGCCACCTTCATGGAGGCGCTCGACACGAGCATTGCCAACGTGTCGCTGCAGCACATCGCCGGCAGTCTGGCGGCGAGTGTCGACGAATCGACCTGGGTGCTCACCAGTTACCTAGTCGCCAACGCGATTGTGCTGCCGATCAGCGGATGGCTGGCCACGGTCATCGGCCGCAAGCCGTTTTACATGGGTTGCGTGGCGTTGTTTACCATAAGCTCCGCGCTGTGCGGATTCGCTCCCTCGCTCACATGGCTGATTATCTTTCGCATTTTTCAGGGCATCGGCGGTGGCGGTCTGGCGCCGAGCGAACAGTCGATTTTGGCCGATTCGTTTCCGCCGCGGCAGCGGGGCATGGCCTTCGCGCTCTATGGCATCGCCGTGGTGGTGGCGCCGGCCGTGGGGCCCACGCTCGGCGGCTGGATCACCGACAACTACAGTTGGCACTGGGTGTTTTTTATCAATGTGCCGGTCGGACTCGTGTCGCTCGCCCTAAGCCACTACGTGCTCACGGAACCCGAAGCCGAGACGCGCCGCCGGCAGCGAATGCGGGCAAAGGGATTGCGGGTCGATTATGTCGGCTTTGGGCTCGTGGCCCTGGGGCTTGGGTGCCTGCAATTGGTGCTCGACAAGGGACAGCGCGACGATTGGTTCGCCTCGAACCTGATTCTCGGCTTTTCGATCGTCTCGGCCATCTCGATTCTCACGCTGGTCGTTTGGGAATTGAAGCGCGAGGATCCGATCGTGGACCTGCACTTGCTCGGCAATCGCGGCTTCGCGGGGGCCAATCTGGTGATGTTTGCCGTCGGTTTCATTCTGTTCAGCACCACGCAACTATTGCCGCAGTTCGTGCAACAGGTGCTCGGCTACACCGCCACCTGGGCCGGGCTCGTGATTACCCCCGGCGGCTTCGCCGTGATGCTGGCGATGCCGGTGGCGGGCTATCTGACCAGCCGCGTGCAACCGCGGACCTTGATCGCGTTTGGCCTGCTGGTCGAGTTCGGGGCGATGTGGCTCATGAGCGGCCTCACGTCGGAAGTGGCTTTTCGCAATGTGGCGGGCTATCGCGTTATTCAAGCGGCAGGCATCGCGTTTCTATTTATTCCGGTGTCGACCGTGGCCTACGTCGGGCTTCCGCCCGGAAAGAACAACAACGCTTCGGCGCTGATTAACCTTTCGCGCAATTTGGGTGGCAGCGTGGGCATTTCCATGGTGCAAACCATGCTTGCGCGGCGCAGCCAGTTCCACCAAGCGCGTTTGGTCAGCAAACTCACGCCCTATGACTTCAACTATCGCCACGCGCTTGAACAGCTTGGCGGCCTGTATCCCGGCCGACCGCAGTCGGCGATCGCGGTGATCGAGCGGGAGATGCAACTTCAGGCGCTCGTGCTGTCCTACATTGATATTTTCCGTGTCCTGGCGTGGACGGCGCTGGCGGTCGTGCCGGTGGTGTTGCTGCTGCGAAAAATGAAGCCCGGCGAGCAGCACGGCGGACACTGATTTGTCTCGGCGATGTCTTTTTAAGAGCCTATCCAGGAACTTCGTCGAGCCCTCGCCCTACCCTCTCCCCGCAGGCGCCTTTCGGCGATGTTAGAAAACTCGTTCGGCGAACGGCCTTCGCCGATCTTCTAGCTACCCCGGTGGCCGTTCGCCAACCAGCATTGCGGAATTCGAATTCAACGTCTCCCGCGTCGTTCCGTTGTCGCGACCCGAAAACCTTGGACGGAAAAGGCCGAAAACTGGCCTCGGCCGGCGATTTATGCCGTCGGCCCTTTGCTCGGCATGCAGTGTGCATTAGCTTCGGTATCAAGGCGAGCGATTTTTTTCTTTGTCGTTATCCGTTCGCGATCCAAATACTTTTTCCATAGCCGTGGGGAGCATTACCATGAGACTTCGAACATTCGCCAGATACTTGGCCGCGCTTGCGCTACTCATGACGCCCGCCAGCGCTCGGGCGCACGGTGGCGGAGGAGGCGGAGGTGGCGGTGGGCATGGCGGCGGAGGCGGAGGTGGCTTCCACGGCGGTGGAGGTGGGTACCACGGCGGTGGCGGTGGTTTTCGTGGCTACGGCGGCGGAGGGTCCCGCGGCTATGCCGGCGGATTCCGCGGAAGCTACGGAGGCGGTTACCGCGGTGGCGTGGCCAACGGCGGTTATCGTGGGGCTTATGGCGCCGGAGTGGGCGGCGGGCACATGGGCCCGATGGCCGGCCGCGGGAATGTTGGCGGCCTAGCGGGTCGCGGCAATGTGGCCCGCGCGAATTCGGCGTTTTACGGCAACCGCGGCGCATTCGCGCAAAACGGCGGCCATGGCGTCGGATATCGCGGCGGCTACGGCGGCGCCCATGGCGGAAACGGTCGTTATCCCGGCTACGGGGGCATGGGCTATGGCGGAATGGGCTATGGCGGCTTGGGCTATGGCGGCTTGGGCTATGGCGGCTTGGGCTATGGCGGATATGGCTACGGCGGCGGCCTCGGCGGCTTTCTGCTCGGCTATGGCCTAGGCAGCTTCGGCGGCATGGGCATGATGGGGATGGGCGGTTATGGAGGCTACGGCGGTGGCTATGGCGGCGGAGGTTACGGTGGCTATGGAAATAGCTACGGCAACAACGGATATTATTCGGCCAGCGCCCCCAACACCGTGGGCAATCAAACGCCCAACGCCGCGGGCGCAACCGATTTCGAAATGAAGGGCGAAAACGATTTCCGAACCGGCCAATATCAACAGGCTGTCACGGATTTCAAACATGCCCTGATCGACAATCCCAACGCCGCGGGCACCGGCTTGCTGCTCGGTCAGGCGACTCTTCGCCACCGGGCAATTCGAGCCGGCGGCCATGATTACAGCCGCATCGTTCAATTATCTGCCCGAGGCTCAGTGGGGAGCGGTCGTGCAGAACTACAAGGAGCTCTATGGTCAGCCGCTGGATTACAACAACCAGTTGAAGTCGCTTGAGAGCGCGGCGAAGTCGAATCCGAATTCGGCCGGACTGCACTTCTTGCTCGGCTATCATTATGGATTCCTGGGATATCCGAAGCAGGCCGTCACGGAATTGGATCAAGCCGGCAAACTCCAGCCGAAGGATCCATTCATCGCCTTGTTGCGGAACTATATGGGCGACAAGATCGGCGTCGCGCCGGTTCCGGTGCCCAAGCCGCCGCAAGCGCCCGCCAACGGCGCCGAGCCGCAACAACCGGCCGCGACGACTCCTTCGTAATCCCCGAACGGGTCTCGGATAGGTTCAAAACACACCCCATGCGACGCTGCACCACCTTCGGGCGGGGCAGCGTTTTTTTGGCGGCGCTGGCGGGCGCGTCGCATGCCGGAAGGTCGCTGGCTATCATGATACATTCATGCTCCCAGTGGCTTATCCCCCGCCGAGCCCCGCGCCCCCCAAGTCGTCGTATGGAGTTGATTCAACATGCTTCGAGGTGTCATCGTTCCAGGTGTCATCGTCCCCACGCTCTTGGGCCTTGTTCTTTCGACCGTCGCCATGAACGGCGCATGGGCTCAATCGCAACCGGCCGCACGCGGCGGTGAGCTCCCCCTCGGCGCCGATGGCAAACCGCTCGATACCGATTTCGAATCCGGCACGCTCGCCGATTGGGAAGCAACCGGCGACGCCTTCGCCGATCAGCCGATCGAAGGCGATACCGTGGCTCCGCGGCGGGGCGATATGCGGAGCCGCCACGCCGGCAAATGGTGGATCGGCGGCTACGAACGGCATGGTGATCCGGGGCAAGGCACGCTTACCAGCAAGCCGTTCATCGTCTCCAAGCCATTCGCCAGTTTTCTGATTGGCGGCGGCGACGGTGAATCGACGCGCGTCGAACTGATCGTCGACGATAAGGTCGTGTTTCGGTCTTCGGGCACACATAAAGAAGACATGGTCCCGGTGATCGTCGATCTGTCGCGCTTCGTCGGCCAGTCGATGCGAATTCGGCTCGTGGATCAAAGCCAAGCGGGCTGGGGACATATCAATTTCGATGATTTCCGGTTGCATGGAGTGCGACCGAATATCGTGGTCGAAAAAGCGGCGGCGCCGGGCGATCATTTCCTCGCGGCCGGTCTCGCCCCGCTCGACGCCGCGCGGGCCATGAGCGTGCCGCCCGGCTTCGAAGTGAGACTATTCGCCGCCGAACCCGATGTGCAACAGCCCATCGCCATGGCGATCGACGACCGCGGCCGGCTCTGGGTGGCCGAAGCGTATTCCTATCCGGTGCGCGTGCCCGAGAGCGAAGCCAAGGATCGGATTCTGATTTTCGAGGACACCAACGGCGACGGGCATTTCGACACGCGCAAGGTTTTCGCGGAAAAGCTGAACTTAGTGAGCGGATTGGAAGTAGGCTTTGGCGGAGTGTGGGTCGGGGCGGCGCCGAACTTTCTGTTCATTCCCGACGCCGACGGCGACGATCGGCCCGATGGCCCGCCGCAAGTTTTGCTCGACGGCTGGGGCTACCAAGACACGCACGAAACCTTGAACTCGTTTATCTGGGGCCCCGACGGCTGGCTCTATGGCTGTCATGGAGTATTCACGCACTCGCGCGTCGGCAAGCCCGGCGCCGCCGATTCGGAGCGCACTCCGATCAACGCGGGCATTTGGCGCTACCATCCCACGCGACATGTGTTCGAAGTATTTGCCCAAGGCACGAGCAACCCCTGGGGCGTGGACTTCAACGATCGCGGGCAAGCCTTTCTCACCGCTTGCGTGATTCCGCACTTGTATCACGTGATTCAAAACGGACGCTACATTCGCCAAGCCGGTTCACATTTCAACAATTATACCTACGACGAAATCGACACGATCGCCAAGCATCGCCACTGGGGCGGCGGCGGCGGACCGCACGCTGGCAACGGGCGCTCCGACACATCGGGCGGTGGGCATGCCCACGCCGGCGCCATGATCTACCTGGGCGGCAATTGGCCCGCCGAATATCGCGACCAGATATTCATGAACAACATCCACGGCGCCCGGCTCAACGAAGACCATCTCTTCGCCCAAGGCTCGGGCTACCATGGCGATCGGGCGCCCGACTTTTTGATGGCCAACGATCAATGGTCGCAGATTCTCTATCTGACCTACGGCCCCGATGGCCAAGCGACCATGATCGACTGGTACGACCGCAATCAATGCCACCACGGCAACGTGCCGGGCCACGACCGCTCGAACGGCCGGATATTCAAGATCGTGCATACCGGAGGCGCCGTCGTCGACCGCCCCGCCGGTCGTGCCTCACGCCGACCCGGCCGATCCGAAATCGCTCGATCTCAAGCAACTTTCCGACGAAGAGCTCGTCGGATTGCAATTGCATCCGAATGATTGGTTCGCGCGGCATGCGCGGCGGATATTGCAAGAGCGCGGCGCGCGGCCCGCGGTGCGGGCCACGCTGCGCGAGCTCGCCCTGGCGCATGCCGACGAAACCCGGCGGTTGCGGGCTCTGTGGACGCTTTCGGCGGTCCAGGGGCTCGACGAAGCCACGATCCTCGCCGGCCTGGGAAATGATAGCCCGCTGGTTCGCGCGTGGCTGGTGCAGTTGGCTTGCGAAGTGGGCGCGCCCTCGGCGGCGGCGCTCGAGCGTTTCGCTCAACTGGCGGTCAACGATCCTTCGCCTGTGGTGCGGCTCTACTTGGCGAGCGCCTGTCAACGATTGCCGCTCGCGGCGCGGCCGCCGATTTTGCGCGGGCTATTGGGGCATGAAGAAGACAGCGGCGACCATAATTTGCCGGCCATGGATTGGTACGCGCTCGAGTCGGTGGCCGCCGCCGATCCGAGCGCGGCGCTCGCGCTGTGGCCGCATATCGAGATTTCCAAGCTGCGGAGCAATTTGGTGCGACGCATCGCCCAGCCGGCCGAAGCCGGAGCGCTCGCGACCCTGACCACGAGCCTATTGGGCAGCGAAAGCACGAACGCGGCCGAGGCGGCGCCGATGCAACTGTTGGTGCTGCGCGCGATGAATCAAGCACTGATCGCCCAGCGATCGCTGCCCGCGCCGGCCGGTTGGTCGGCGATCCATGCGAGGCTCTCGGCGAGTCCCAACACCGAAGTGCGCGCCGAGGCGATGACGCTCGCGCTCACCTTTGGCGATCCTTCGGCGACCGCGGCCCGGATCGCGCAATTGAGCGACGAATCGGCGCCGCTGGCCATGCGCAAGAAGCGCTCGCCTCGTTGCTCAAGCCCCGCCCGCCGGCGCTTGCGGCCGCGTTGCAACGCTTGATTGCGAACCCGGCGCTGGCCGGCCCCGCGATTCGCGGTCTTGCCGCCTTCGACGATCCGCGAACCGCGCCGCTCATGATCGCCGCCTATGCGAATCTTTCGCCGAGCGATCGCCGCGACGCCCTCGGCACGCTCGCCGCCCGCCGCGATTCGGGCCGGGCGCTGCTCGCGGCCGTCGACCGAAAAGAGATCGCCGCCTCCGACCTCTCGGCCGACATCGCTCGGCAGTTGCACAACTTGAAAGATGAAAAGATCGACTCCGAGTTGACCCGCCTCTGGGGCAGCCTCAACGAAACCTCGGCCGACCGCGCCAAACAGATCGGGCAACTTCGCAAGATGTTGTCAAATGCGCCCGCCACGGACAATGCGCCCGACTTGGCCTTGGGCCGGGCGGTGTTCGCCAAGACCTGCGCTCAGTGTCATACCCTCTTCGGCGTCGGCGGCAAAGTGGGGCCCGAGCTTACCGGCTCGAATCGCGCGAATCTCGACTATGTGCTTTCGAATATCGTCGACCCGAGCGCCGTGATCGGCAAGGACTATCTGGCGCAGGTGATTGTGACCACCGATGGCCGCACCCTGATCGGCCTTGTGCGCGACGAAGACGCGAGCTCGCTCAAGCTCGTCACTCCGACCGAAACGCTCGCGATCGCCAAGTCCGATATCGAGCAGCGAGCCGTGAGCAGCAAATCCATGATGCCCGAGGAGATTCTCAAGCCGCTGTCGGAGCGCGATATCCGCTCGCTGGTGGCGTATCTGGCGAGCCCGAGCCAAACCGCGATCCTGGCCACTCCCGACAACGCGAAGTCGCTTTTCAATGGCCACGATCTCGCGGGCTGGTCGGGCGCCAAGGAATATTGGTCGGTGGAAAATGGCGAATTATGCGGTCGGTCGCCTGGCATTTCGCGCAACGAGTTTTTGTTTAGCGACCTCATGGCCGAGGATTTTCTGTTTTCGGTCGATGTGAAACTCGTGGAAAACCGCGGCAATAGCGGGATTCAGTTCCGCAGCCATGCACTCCCCAATGGCGAGGCCCGCGGCGATCAGGCCGATATCGGCGCCGGCTGGTGGGGCAAGCTCTTTGAAGAATCGGGCCGCGGCCTCTTGTGGCCCAAGAGCGGCGAGGCCCTAGTCAAACCGGGCGAGTGGAATCATTATGAGATAGAGGCCCGCGGCTCGCATGTTCGCGCCTGGATCAATGGTCAGTTGTCTGTCGATCTCGAGGATCCGCCGGCGCTCGCCGGGGCGTGTTTGGCTTGCAATTGCATTCCGGCGAGCCGACCGAGGTTCGATTCAAGAATTTTGATCTCCAGGTCAATGGAGTCAAAGCGGTCGAGGGTAAAGAGGTCAGCGGCGTTCAAGAGAGCAACGGTGTCAAGAAATAACGTCGCGACCCAAGCGGCGACCAAGAAATAAGGTTCCGCATGATTCGTGAAGCCAAGATCGAGCCGAAGGAAATCTATCTCGACCACAACGCCACCGCGCCGCTGGCGGCGGAAGTGGCCGACGCCATGGCCGAAGCCCAACTCGCCGGCCATGGCAACCCCGCCAGCCAACACCGCGCTGGTCGCCGCGCTCGTCAAATGCTCGACGCCGCGCGCGAAGCCATCGGGCTAATGCTGGGCGCCGACATGCTCGGCCGCCGGCCCGATCGAGTGATCTTTACCAGCGGCGGCGCCGAGGCGAACAATCTCGCGATCTTCGGCCTCGCCCTGCACCGCGCCACGCTGGCGGCGGCGAGTGATACCGAAATCGCGGCCGGTCCCCATGAATTGATCGTCTCCGCGATCGAGCATCCCACGGTGCTCGCGCCGGCCGAAGTCCTGGAAAAGCATGGCTGGATCGTGCATCGGCTGCCTGTTTCGCGCGATGGCCACTTCGATCTCGACATGCTCGCCCGGCTCGTGCATTCCCGCACTCGCTTGGTGAGCCTCATGCTCGGCAACAACGAGACCGGCGTGGTCGAGCCGGTCGATGAAGCGGCGGCCATTTGCCGCGCCGCCGGAGTTCCGCTCCATACCGACGCCTCGCAAGTCACCGGCAAACTGCCGATCGACCTACACTCGCTCGATGTCGCGGCCATGACGATTACCGCGCACAAGCTCAATGGCCCGGTGGGAATCGGCGCTTTGGTGCTGCGCCACGGAGTACAGCTTGCGCCGCGAATCGTGGGCGGCTTCCAGCAAGACGGGCTTCGCGCCGGCAGCGAATCGACGGTGCTGGCGATCGGATTTCGCCGGGCCCTTGAGCTTTGGCATGCCGACGCCGCGGGACATGCCCGTCGCTTGCGCGAGCTGCGCAATCGGCTCGAATCGCGATTGCGAGTCGAATGGCCGCGGCTCGTGGTCAACGGTTCGGGCGCGATGCGCCTGCCGCATGTGTCGAACCTCGCGTTTCGCGGAGTCGATCGCCAGGCGATGCTCATGGCGCTCGATCTGGCCGGGTTGGCCTGCTCGACCGGCAGCGCCTGCGCGAGCGGCTCAAGCGAGCCCTCGCATGTGCTGGTGGCGATGGGCTGCGAGAGCGAGATCATCGGCAGCTCGCTCCGCTTCAGCCTGGGCCTCTCGACAACCGCCGCGGAGATCGACGCCGCGCTGGAACGAATTCTGCTCGCCGCCCACGCGTGCGCGACCGGCCGCAACGCTATCGCGCATCCGGCGAATTGAGTTCGGATTTCCAAATCATGCCGATACGACCCCACGTGTTGCTGCCGTGCCTGCTCGCATTGGCGCCCTTGATGCTTGCGCCGCGAGTGTCGCGAGCGGAGGAACCGGCGACCGCCGATTTGCCTCGGCAAGTCGCCGCGAATCCGCCGGCATTGGCCGATGTATTCGTGCCCCAGACCGATGGCTTCGTCGCGATTCGCATTCCTTCGGTGGTCGTATCAAGGCACGGCGTCGTGATCGCGTTCGCCGAGGGCCGCGCGGCTAACTCGGACCAAGCCAAGAACAAAATCATTATGAAGCGGAGCCTTGATGGCGGACAAAGTTGGAGCCCACGCTCGATCATCGCTCGGCGCGGCGCCGCGCCGCTGAACAATCCTTGCGCCCTGGTCGAGCGCGAGAGTGGCCGAATTCTGCTCATGTTTCAAAGCTATCCGCCGAACCTGGGCGAGGGCAGCGACAAGATCGAGCCCGGCCACGTGGGCGACTTCATCGTGCGCAATTGGCTCATCACCAGTGACGACGAGGGCCAATCCTGGTCGCCGCCTCGCGACATCACTAGCCAAACCAAGAGGCCCACGCGCATCACCACCATTGCCAGTGGCCCGGGCCTCGGCATTCAGCTTCGTCACGGCCCACATGCCGGCCGGATTCTGTTTCCGCTGAACGAGGGCCCATACGGCGCATGGAACATTTACGCGGTATGGAGCGACGATGGCGGCGAGACATGGAACATGGGCGAAGTAGCGCCGGGCGGGCTGGCCGACACCAAGCAAGGCAAACCGGCGAGCACGGTGAACGAAGCGCAATTCGTCGAACTCGAGGATGGCGAGATTCGATTCAATGTCCGCCGCTGGTCGGGAAAACCACTGCGAAAGACCAGCGTAAGTCACGACGGCGGCGCCACGTGGTCGAAGGTCGAGGACATCGCCGAACTCATGGACCCAAGCTGCATGGGCTCCGTGCTCCGCTACACCGACCCGACCGACGGACGGAAGAGTCGGCTTTTGTATTCCGGTCCCCAGAGCGCGCGGCGGGAAAATGGCGCCATCTTCGTCAGCTACGACGAAGGGGCCACTTGGCCGACGAAGCGCGTGCTTTGCCCCGGAAGCTTTGGCTATTCCTGCCTAGTCGCGCTACCCGATGGCTCGCTCGGTTGCCTTTACGAAGCCGATGGCGCCCGCCGCATTGTTTTCGCGCGCTTCACGCTCGGCTGGCTTACGGCGAGCAGCGACGCTTTCGAAGCGGCTCGGCGGCGGTCGGCGCCATGATGCTTGCCGAGTATTTTCAGGCAGGCGAATGAACTCGCGCGACTCTTGAAATTCGCGATCGAAGGATGTTGCCCCCCTCGGTCGCTCCGAGGCTGGCAATACATCGACTTCAAAAGAACGGTTAAGCGAAACCGGCGCCGACGGACTCTCCTCGTTCGACGATGCGCCCACCAACGCGTGTGCCACCGACGACAACGGCGCGGCCGCGCAACGACCTCGCGGCGGCGACGGCGTTGCGGCTGATTCAACCTCCCGGCGGCGGCGGCGGCAGGGCCAGGGTTGTGTTCGCGCCGAGCGAGAGTTCGTCGACAAAGGCTCGCAGCGTCTCATATGTGCTCTGGAACTCCGGCCGCGCGGCGAGCTGTTTGTAATCGGCGCTCTTGGCAATGGCGTCGTAATGCGACAGCGCCGTCGCGAGCGGCGGCAGTTCGGGCTGTTGGCTCACGTCGTACACCGGTTTCGGCAGCGCTGAGCCCGCTGGCGCGGCGAAGCGCATGCTCGCGATTGCGCATGCTCGCGATCGCGGCGCCGCCGGACTGTCTCGAGCGCCGCGTGGCCCCCGCGGAGTTTGCCTATTCGTTATATGCTGGCTCCGCCCGCGCGATAATTTGTGCGCGTTCTAGGGCCAATAACGGCTGTGCGTGGGAGGTTCATTTTATCGACCGAGCGAGGCCGAATCTTGCTGGAAGACACTGCGGCACGCAAGGCGTCGGAGGATCCGAGCGCCGGCGCCCTATCGCTAACCCGCATGAATCGGCATGGAAGCACATCGCTCGGAGCTCAGGCGGCCCGTGGGGCTGCATACGCATAAACCGGAAGCTTCTCGTGAACCCGAGGCGTATGGCCGTCGGGCCGTGCGCGCCGATCTTTTCTACATGTCCTAGTCGCCGCGTGCGCTATTCTCTTGGGCGCCTTCGCCCTGGGTACGACGGCTCGCGCTCAGACGATAATCAACGTCGGCAACTCGACCGACTTCTACAATGCCATCAATACGATCGACAACAACCCGACCGGCAACTACACGCTGAATCTCACTGCGAATGTCACGATGAGCCAACAAGCGCTGGCGATCGTGTCGACGGGAAACATCACCGTCGCCGGCAATGGCTACACGATCAACGGCGCCGGCGCCTATCGGCCGTTTTTTATCGAAAGCGGCAATGTCTCGCTTGAGAACCTTACGATTTCCAACGCGTAAGCCCATGGCGGCAATGGCGGCGGTGGCGGTCTCGGCGCCGGGGCGGCCGTGTTCGTCGATTCCGCCGCGCATTTGTCGGTCCAAAACGTCACCTTCTCGAACAACGCCGCGGTTGGTGGCAATGGATCAAACACATCGGAAGCCGGCGGCGGCGGATTGGGCGGCAACGGCGGATCGGGCACGTTCGACATCAGCGGCGGCGGCGGCGGCGGTCTCTACGGAAACGGCGGACACGTCCAGTCGCTCGTTTTTTCCGGCAGCGGCGGCGGCGGCGGCGAGCTAGGAAACGGCGGAAACGGCGCCACCGGCAACAATCCATCAAACGAAGCTGGCGGCGGCGGCGGCGGACAAACCGCCAATGGTTCCAACGGCTCCGGCAATACCGGCGGAGCCGGCGGTGGATCGCAAGGCGGCGCCGGAGGAAACAACAACGCAAGCGGAAGTAATGGCGCCACGGGCGGCGGCGGAGGAGGCTCGGGCTTCAGCTTCGGCTCAGCCCACGGCGGGGCCGGCGGCTTGTTCGGTGGCGGCGGTGGCGGCGCGCAAGAAGGTGGCAATGGCGGGAATTTTGGCGGCGGCGGCGGAAGCGCCTCCACCGGCGGCGCCGGAGGCTTTGGCGGCGGCGGCGGCAATGGCGATAGTCAAGGCGGCGCCGGCGGATTCGGCGGCGGCGGCGGCGGTGCTTTCGGCGGCAGTGGCGGGACCGGCGGCTTCGGCGGCGGCAATGGCAGCAGCTCGGGCGGCGGCGGCGGCGCGGCTTTTGGTGGCGCTGTGTTCGCCGCCGATGGCGCCACGATCACCGTCATCAACTCCGTGAACTTCTCCGGCAACACCGTCACGGCCGGTTCCGGCGCCGGAAGCGGCGGAAACGGATCGGCCAACGGCAACGATCTCTTCCTGATGAAGGGCACGACCACCAACTTCGACATCGCCTCGGGTCAGACACTCACCTTCACACCGCCCATCGGCAACAACGACGGCACGACCAACGCCGGAGTCGTGATCGACAAGACCGGCCAGGGAACCCTCGTGCTCGATGGCGCCAGCGCCTATTCCGGCGCGACGACAGTCGGCGGCGGCACTTTAGTTGTCGACAACAACCTCGCCGGCACAATGACGGTCGATAGCGGCGGCACGCTCATGGGAACCGGAACCGTTGGCGCCACCACCGTGCAGAGCGGAGGCACGATCTATCCCGGAACCGTCGGCGCCCCGCTAACCGTGAGCGGCCCCTTTACACAAAGCACCGGCTCGGCCTACTCGGCCGAGGTCAGCCCGACCGCCAGCGACGAAATCATCGTCAACGGCCATGCCACGATCCAGAGCGGCGCGACTTTCAACGTGGTCCTCGATCCGGGCACGTATACCGCGGGCCATAGCTATGTCGTGCTCGACGCCTCAGGCGGCGTTAGCGGCACGTACTCGATCTTGAACCTTCCCTCACTCGGCTCGGGACTCGCCTTCTCGCTCGAATACATGCCCGATGAAGTCATCCTTCTCGTTGGCAGGTCGGGCACGAACTTCGCCTCGGCCGCGCAAACCTCCAATCAATTCCAGGTCGGCGCGACACTCGACGCCACGAGCGGCTCCGCTTCGGGCGACTATTCCACGGTAATGACGGCCTTGGAGGCGCTTTCCCCGGGACAACTGCCCGGCGCCATGAACCAGTTGGCCGGCGATATTTATCCGAGTCTGTCGAACATCCTACTCGAAAACACGACCGACTCGCTGCAACTCATCAACAACCGGCTGGTCGCTCAATTGAGCCCGGCGAGCACGGTGGCGCCCTCGTCGCCGATGGCGATGGGCGCCAGCCAAGGCGGCGCCGGCTATCAGGAGCCGGGCACGATGCAAGCCGATGTGCAGCTTGTCTCGTTTCAGCAGGCGGCGGGGCGACCCGTGGTTCAGCCGCGGATTGTCTTCCGTCGGGCGCCCGGCCCGGCGTGGACCGGCTGGACGCAAGGCTATGGCCTACGGGGCAACATCAACGGCAACGGCAATGCCGGCGGCACGGGCTACGGACTCGGCGGCACGTTGTTCGGCGTCGACCGCTGGCTCGATGCGAACACGGTCGTGGGCGGCTTCGGCGGCTATGCCGGCACATCGGTGGGCGATCAACTTGTGAATTCGCATGCCACGATCAGCAGCTACCAAGTGGGCCTCTACGAAATGCATCGTCGCGACCGCCTCTACCTGACGAACATCGACGCCTACAGCAACAACACATATCAGGTGACTCGAGACATCCAGTTCGGCGGCATCTCGCGCACCGCCACCGGCGCCAGCTCCGGCAACCAGTGGGCCCACTACACCGAATGCGGCTACACGCTCGGCCGCGGCGCCACCCGACTCCAGCCGCTGATGGGCCTGCAATACATCTATCTCGATCAAGGCGGCTACACCGAAACCGGCGCCGGCAGCCTGAACCTCACGACCAGCTCCCAGTATGTGAATAGCGTGCGTGGCAACTTCGGCGGGCGCGTCTATCGCGAAGTGAATTGGCGCGGCGTGCGGACGATTCCGGTGGCTTCGGCGGTCTATCAACGCGAGTGGGGAACCGGCACGGACGTGATCTCGTCGTCGTTCTCCGGGGCGCCAACCACGACCTTCGCCACCGCCGGCAATTACCTCGGCCGCGACTTCGGCCTGTTCACCTTGGGCACAAACGCCTACCTCAGCGAGCGCGCCAGCCTCTACGGCTCGGTGAACTCGCAAGTCTCGGCCTATAGCACGGCCGTCTTCGGCGCCGGTGGCTTCCTCTACCGCTGGTAAAAGCCGCGGTTCATGCAGCGTCGACGCGGCGCCCCGGGGTTTGCCGTTGCCGCGCAGCGCGCAAATGGGAAGTTTCACCGCGGGCGATCCTCACCCTTGCGGCGGCGGCGGCAGGGCCAGGGTTGTGTTCGCGCCGAGCGAGAGTTCGTCGACAAAGGCTCGCAGCGTCTCATGCGTGCTCTGGAACTCTGGACGCGCGGCGAGCTGTTTGTAATCGGCGCTCTTGGCAATGGCGTCGTAATGCGACAGCGCCGTGGTGAGCGGCGGCAGTTCGGGCTGTTGGCTCACGTCGTACACCGGTTTGGGTAGCGCCAGGTATTGCTGCCACTGGCTCGGCACGATCGCCATCAGGGCCCGCGAGTTCTTGTCGAGCGCGGCCCGCAGCGCGAGGAGCCGGGCCGGATTGGGACCATGAGCGGGCGCGGCGATCGCCGGAGCGGCCGAGTCCGGGAGCGGCGCGGCGATCGCCGCCGCGGCCACTGGGGCGGCGACGAGCGGCGTGGGCGCGAGGCTCATTAGGTCTTGCCGCAGTTGGAGCGCCGGTTGCGGCACTTGTCGCGGAATTTGCGAGCTCGGCGAGCCATAAAACGCATCGTGCGCGGCTTCGTCGATCTCGATCGCCGAGCCATCGAGCGAGACGCCCAGGAATAGTCCGCGACTGCGTGAATAGGAAAGAATCTCGGCTTTGAGTTGGCCATCGGTGGCGGCGGCGGCGTTGCGACCGATCGGGCCCGCGGCGGCCGCGATATCGGCGCCGATCGTGAACTGCCCATGCAGCAGATTTTGCACGCCTTTTTGCGTGGTGAACACCAGCACCACATCGCTCGCCTCGACTCCGGCTTGCCAGCCGACGCTGCCGCCGGTGAGCGTGACGAACTGTGGCAGGCTCCATTGGCCTTCATTGTCGCGCACCATCACCACGCCATGTCCGCGCCGCGCCGGCGATGAATCCGATCTTGATCACGTTCGGAATAATCGCCACGCCGCGAGCTTCGGAGAGCAGACGCTCGGGAATCGCCTTGGCCGGAATCGCCATGATCTCGGCCAGAGTCTGATCGGCTTCGATTACGGTTTCGGCCGGCGCCTGGGCGGCCGCGCAGCGAGCCTCGGCCCCGAACACGGCAAACACGGCCAGCGCGAGCCCGACCGTGAACACTCGCCTCGAATCGAGGCCGGACGTTGAACAACGCATCGAGCGAATCATGAGACACCTCCGCATGTGCAGTGCTGGTCGCGACAATTTATCGAGCGGCGTCCGGCCGCAAGCAGCCCGCTCCGGGGCCGATGGTAGCACGTTGTAGCCGCGGACCCGCGAGCGACACAATCTCGAAAAAGCGCGGCGTGCATGCCAGCGCGGCGGAAGAATGCGTGCTTCGTCGCGCGCGAACTCGCCGGGCGCCGATCTTTCACGCTCGAAATGACTGCTAGCGTCGCCCCTTGCTAGCTAGGCGGCAGCCATACCCGTGATTTTTCTCGCGCCGCCTCGGGCAGCGCCGCGCCCGTTCGCCGCGCCTTGAGCCGCACATAGGGCGCGACGAACAGGCTGCGGTGGGGAAAGCTGGCGATCGCCGCGTCGGGCGCGGCGTGCAGCGGCTCGATCAGGTCTTCAAGCACGAAGCCCGCGCGGCAAAGACCGCCCAGCAGTTCTTCCCAGCGATGCAAGAATTCGAGCGTGCCCGGCTCGCGATGGGGGCTGCCGATCACCGCCGGCAGCGGGCCGCCACGATAGTAAGGCTCGGTGAGCTCATAACCCCGCGCCGATGGCGCGACGCCGGCTTGCAAACTGGCCGGCTGTTTGTGTTGGCTCACATAGAGCCCACCGCCGGTGAGCACTCGCGCCACTTCGCGATAGACCGCCGACACATCGGGCACATAGCAGGTGCTCACGGGATGGATCACGAGGTCAAACGTCGCGTCGCCGAGCGCGGCGAGATCGTCCATCGAGGCTTCGACGGTGCGCAGCGCGAGTCCGCGTTCGCCGGCCACTTGGCGATCGAGCGCCAACATCGCGGAGCTAATATCGACCACGGTCACGCGCGCCGGCCGCGGCATAGAGCGGGCCGTGCTTTCCGCCGCCGGCCGCGAGGCACAGCACTCGCCAACCGGTGATATCGCCGCCGAGCCAACCTTGGGCATCGACCGCGGCGAGCGGGTGTTCGAAATCCGCGTCGGGCGCCGGCTGCGTGAACCGCTGCCGCTTTTGAACCATTGCATCCCAAGCGCGGCGATTGTGCTGATGCGCGGGCGACGATGATTCGGGCGACTGCATGCCGACAATTCTAGCAAGCGCTCGAGTTGACCGACTAGCCCACGGCCTTGTCCACGACCAGCCCCACGGCCGGCTGGCGATGGCGCCCGCGGAGAGCGGCCAAAAAGCCGATCGCGCCGACCGCGAGCAGCACAAGCGTCGATGGCTCGGGCACGGGCGTTACAAGGTACACATAAGTTCCGGCGGCGCCACTCGAGCCGCTTCCGTCGGAAAGGACAAACGCCATTTGGCCGCCACTGGCGCCGGCATAGGGGCCAAACGCCGCGCTGCCCGGCAGATAGGCGAGGCTCTCGGCGGCGTCGTACGGGCTGCCCGTTTGATAGGCGAAGATCGAACCGTAGGCGTTCGATGTTTGCCCCAATTGAAAGAGGCCGTAGTAATAAGTCGAGTTGCCGCTCGAATCGTTTGGGCCGACGACGCTGCCGGTCACATAGGTTTTGTTATCGCTCGACACCGCCAGATCGTAACTGGCCACGCCGGTTCCGCCGGGCGCCGTGCTGGGGCTGCCGACGATCGCGGTATTGGTGCTGGCGAGCGTGGCCGACATGACATTGGCCGAGGGCACGCCGCCGGAATAATTGTAGGTGACATCTTGATAGACGAGCGTGCTCGTGCTGCCCGAAGTTTGCACCGCGACACCCGCCAAGCCATCGGCGCTCGAAGTCACGAGGGGGCCCGACACGGCGCCGGAGCTGCCGGAGATTGCATAGATTCCGGCGGGGCTTGAACTGTTGGCGTCGGTGACGAACACGTTGCCGGTCACCGGTTGCACCGTCACTTGCTGCAAATAGGGATCATTCGGAAACGTGGCCACGGTCGACACCGCGCCTTGGTTGACGCCGGGCGCGACATTCACCGAATAGACGGCGCCGGTGTTGGTGTTGAAATTGTCGTCGACGACCAAGAGCGAATTCGTTACCGGGTTCCATGCGGCGCCGCTCGGCCCGACAAAGCCGGTGAAGCCGTTCGTGTTTTGCAGCGAGATCGTGCTCCAAGGATTGCTTGCCGAGCCGGTGTAGACGTTGACTTCGTTGAACGACGCGGGGTAATCGGAAATGTTGTAGTTCGGGCCTGGAACCGAATAGAGCGAGCCGTTTCCATAGACCACCGCCGCCGGCGCCGTGAGCGGCGCTCCGCTCGAATCCGTGCCGTTGGTCGCGGCCGGAATGCTTTGGACATTGAAGCCCGGCGTGGAGAGCGTGGTTTGCGCGGCGGCCATGGCGCTGGGGCCGAGCAAAGCCGCGAGGCACGCGAGGGGCCCGAGCACATGGTCCAGCAAAGACTGGCAATGCTTCGCCTTGGGTCGGCGGGTCGAAAGCGTCGTGATCGAGGAATCAAAATAGCGCCAAGCGGTCATGTCGTGGTTTCCGTCGGAATAAGCATGAAAGATCGCGGGTTGTGTTTTTGCGATTCGATCGAGCATTGCGTTGCAAGACCTCGGGGCCAGAAAATCAACTTTCAAAAATCCTCGGGCGCGCTGTCGGCCAGTGCTCGAGTACACAAGGGCGAAAGCAGCGAAGTCGGCAACTCCGCGCTTAAAAATCGCACGCTGGCGTCGCCGAACAGCGCCTGGGCGCCGGTCGGATGATCGCTCCAGATTTCGTTGTCTTGCATGAAGTTGACCATTTGGGTCTGGTCGAAGATGTTTTCGCCATCGGCCCATTCGCCATCGAGCGAGTCGCCGCGGCCGGTGTCCTCGGCCACGACGATCGTGTGGGTCAGGCCGTCGGTGATGTCGCGAATGCGAATCGCCGTGTTGTAGAGCATCACGCCGTTGGCGCCGGGGCTGTAGTAACCGGCGCCATACATGCCGCCGTAGTCGGCGCAGGCGCGTTGGTTGGTCGTGTAGCAATCGTGGCGATCGGTGGTGAGGCGCACGGTCGAGGGACAGAGATACACTTGGATCGCCGTGCAAGTCGCGGGCTGATTGCGTGGGTCGTCGTAGGCGTAGTTCGGATTGAAAAGCTGCCGCGTGTTTTGCTCTTCGAGAAACGGCAGCAAAAACAGCGACCACGCCAACTGCACGCCGCCCTTGTCGACGCAGCCTGGCGGAAAGCTGCCGACGACGTCGTGATAATTGTGCAGCGCCAAGCCGATCTGCCGCAGATTGCCGCCACACGCGGTGCGCCGGGCCGATTCACGCGCCGCCTGCACCGCCGGCAAGAGCAGCGCGATCAGCAGCCCAATAATCGCAATCACGACCAGCAGCTCGACGAGCGTGAATGCGAGCCGCGAGCCGCGCGGCATCCAGCGCGTTTCGCGGCATCGAGCTTGATAGGCAGCGATCATGGCCAACCACCGAGCGAGCGCATGTCGAGCCACCGCGAGCATGGAGATCAAGCCGGGGGCTGGCGTGCTCGCCAAACGCGCAATGGCGTCGGCGCTCACGAGCCGCGGAGCTTTCACTCGCGATGGACGATTAGCGTTTCTCGGGCAAAAATGCTTCGCGCAGCCGAGCCCTATCCCTCGCAGGGCGCGACAGTCATTGCGTTGGTAGGTCTTCTGACTCCCGAGCCGAGACGTTCGATGCCTTCTCATCGCCGCGAATTCGCCGGGCTTGGCAGGACCGAAATCCTGTAAAGTTCGGGCGAAAAACTCGGACGAAAATGGCTTACCTGGAAGGAACGCTCTCGTTAAAAAGCTCGGTTACAGCGGGCGGGGCCGTCCCGGAATTGCACCGGAGTTCCCTGTTGCGTCGGCCGATCGAAGCATCGATCGGCCGACCACCAACGCACCGTTAGTCCGAAAGTCTAGTCGCGATTGCCGAGTTTGTCAAAAGGCCGAGGGCGAAAATAAATTTCGCCGCGCTTGGCCGCTCGCCCCCCAATCGTCTCGCGGGCCAGCTACAATCGGACCGCGCAGTTCCTCGATCGCGCGTTCGATTTCATTTACGCCACGGTCCGTCGAGATTATCAGACGATCATGCACCGGCCGACTCTGGGAGGTCTTGCGCTCGGGCTTCTTGTCTTGGGAGCGGTTGTCGCCGTGTATGCGCCGCAGTCGACGGCGCTGCGCGATGGGTGCTGGCGCGTGGCGTTCATCTTGGCGCTGCTCTGGCTGGCGCTGCCGCAACTGCGCTTGCTGCCGCGGTGGATGTTTTACACCATCGGCGGAGCGTTGGCCGTGGTGGTGTGGCGGCCGAAATTGATCTTCTTCGTGGCGCCGGCCCTCGTGCTGGCGTGGATGCTCCGCTCGCGACAAAAGCCGCGCTAGCCATGGAACTCCGCGCCGATTGGCGCTCCTTGCAAGATGCGGTCCACGAGCGACGCCACCACATCCACTGCTCGATCGACAGCCTCTTCCACCGCCGGGCTTAGGCCCATCTTGCCCAGGGCCGGGTCGCCCAGGTCGGCCGGCTCGCAGCCAACCAGCAGGCAGCGAGGCATTCTTTTCGTCATGTTTTGAGCCATGCGCAGCACCGCCACCGGGTTCATCGTGTGGGCGTCGAGCGAAACCGGCGCCGGATGCTCGGCGAGCGACTTCAAATCGGGCTCGATCACATACACCGTGCCTGGCGGGCCGCCGCGCGGAGCGGCGTCGATCAGCAGCACCGTCTCGGGGCCGGATTCGATCGCATAAGCCAAGTCGAGCGCCCGGATGCCAAAATCCTTGACCACGACCCCCTCGGGCCAAACGCGGCGAGTCAGTTTTTGAGCCACTTCGACCCCAAATGCATCGTCGCCCAAAAAAATGTTGCCGATTCCGGCCACGAGAATACGAACCGGCGGGGTGGACGCATGCAAGGGCTCGTCGGCCACGGGGGAATTCCCGGCCCGCGGCGCGGCGGGCGATTCTTCTTCGGCTGGCGTCGCGGCCAAGCCATTTTCGCCGAGCGGCTCGATTTCCGACGCGGAATAGAAAAAGCGATGCCCCACTTGGCGCAGCAGGCCCAGGTCGCGGCCGGGATCGTCGTCGATCACCACCGCCAAGTGGACCTTGCCTTCGTAGTCTTGTTCGATCGCTTCGATCGTGGCGGTCTTCCCGCGCAAGGCCATGTCCATGATGTCGGCCTGGGCCCTGGGCCAAAGCCGAACCCGGTTGCCCGCGCGAAGTTCATGGCCCGCGACCGTCACGCATTCGAGCCGCGGCCGGGTCTCGAAATCCGTCCATTGCCAATCGTTCATGAAGTCGACTCCGAAGCGGGCCGCAGGCCGCGAATGGCGCCATGTAGCTTGTGGAATTGTTCAGAAGGCATGAGCTCGGTGCGCTCGAGGATTGCCCGTGCCCGATCGTCGACATCGCGCATCTGGCGTTTTTCCTCGTCGGTGAGGGTCATGATGCGCAGGGCGAGCATTTCGTCGATCTCGGCGCCATCGCAAAAATCGCCGCCGCTCTCCGGAGCGATCTGGGGATAATCGTACAAAATGATCGGCGAGGCGAGCATCGTGTCGCGCTTGGCGGAGTCGCCCGCCATGACCGGCCACGCGCCGATGTTCTGGCACTCGGCCGCCAGTTGACGACAATCGTCGGGCGGCTCGAGCAACGAAATGAATTCGCCGCCAGCCAGCTCGAGAACCGCGTGGGTCGACACCATCGACCGGGCCAGTGACATGTCGCGGGCCGCGGAAGCAGTCTCGTCGCCGGCCGGCGAAGTGTTTTCGGACCTGTTTTCAATTGTCGCCCGCACCCGATACAGATCGCCGTCCAAGCGAGTCGCCGTGATTTCGATCTCGGCGGCGATCGCTTCTTGATGGCGCACGACTTGGCCGACCACATGGCCCGCGGTGGTTTGCAGGCTTTCGAGCGTGGCGCTGGGCGCCCAGGCGAACGCTTGCTTCGTCGGAGCTACCGCTGCGGCGGCCACGTCGATGTCGCGCACCATCACCTCGCGTTCGGCCGCTTCTTGCCAAGTGGAATGCACTCGGCCCTCGACTTCGAGCATGGGCACGTCGCGCAAGATTCATCGCTCTCGCCAGCATCGGCCCAGGGTTGATCGGCCACCTGGGGTTCGGCGCCGTCGGCGAGGGAAACACGTTGCCGAATCTGGCGCGACACGAGTTGGAGAAACCTCGCTCGAACGCTCACGCGACATCCGCTGCCCGCGGAGCGAACCAGGCATTCGATCCGCATCCGCGAAACCTCGGCCCCGGGCACGCGGCCGTCGCCAGCGCGCGGGGCAAGCACGCCGAAATTGAAGCGCTGCTGATTCTTGACCGCCGTGGGCCGGTAGGGATAGAGAATATAGCCCTCGTAGAGCACGGCGTCGGCGATTTTATCGACGTCGCTCTTTGCCGCGATTTTTTCGCGGGCTCGATCACCACTTTGAATCGGGTCCATGGCAATAATTCTCCGCTGCCCTCGCGCGGGGCGGCCCTCAGTGATCGGTGAATGATTCCAGAGCCGTCGATTGCCGCGCGGCGGCGTCGAGCAAGCGCTCGACCGCGGCCTCCCAAGTGGGAATGCCGGAGCGACATTTGAAGTCGAGCAACCGGTCGAAAGCGTCTCGCCCCAGCCGCAGCCAGGCGCTCGCGGGATAATGGCGATCGATCATCTCGCGCCACGCCGCGACCGGCAACCGATAGCTGGCTTCCTTATCCCAGGGAATTTGCGAAACCTGCAAGCGGCCATCGGGCTCGTGATAAAACACCGCCCCGCTGAAATGCAGCGTAAGCGGAATCTCGCCCTCGGCAAGGCCGTGGAAATACTTGGTCGCCGCCACGTTGAAATCGAATGTAGAGGGGACCGGCAGCGACACAACGATCTCGTCGTCGAATGTGGGCACGGTTGTTTGGGCATGTGTCCAGAGCAGGCTGCCGAGAGTGCGGCTCCAGCGGTCGGGCTCGCCGAACAGATCGACCAGCCGGGCCTGCTCCTCGGGCGAGTAGCGGCGCCGGGTCGAATCGATGCGAATCTGAGCTCGCAGCGCGATGCTTTGCACCGGTTCCCGCGGCCGACTGTTGGTCACGCGGAGCGCGAAGGCAAGCAGCGGCGCCGCGGCGTCGGCGTCGGCCTGGGCATCGACCACATTGAAGTTCAAATCCGGCATGGCGCGCCTCGCGGGGGGCGCACGATGGCGCGGCGATCGAGGTTCGCGAAGAACCGCGAGATTTCCCGCCACACGTCGCTTCCGCCCGAGAGCCCGCGCCAGTGGTAGCGCACCAAGCCCACCAGTTCAAAAGCAGTCGACAGCGGCACGAGATAATAGCCATGGGCCGCGAAGTCGCGGGCATGTCCGAGGCGATTGACCAAGAGCGACTTCGGTGTCGGGTCGCAAGCCGACGAGCAGGGGATTTCGCGACTCGATCGTTTGCCAAGCGTCGAGCGGCAAGAGCGATTCCATTGGGCCGGCCGGGCTGGGATAGATCGCCGTGACATGCTCCTCGGCGGCGCAGGCGCTGAAAAAACGCCATGTTGATCGGAATCAGCAATTCCTCCCACTGGGCGTCGGTAAGTTCGAAATCTGCGAGGCGAAAGCTATCGCGCGGCATGCAGCGAATCGAACCATCGGCCTTGCTTTCGAACAACGGCGCAAGCATCGCAAGCGCACATGAGTCGCCGCTCATGACTTTCGAACGAATGCCGATGTTCCTCGGCGAGACCCGCGCCGCAAAGATCGCAGTGCTCGCGCGGCTTCGCTTCGCTCTGGCGACGCATGATTCCGCGCAAGCCGGCCAGCGGCGGACGCGAGGCGGGAGGGCGAGGCTCGGTCGATGGCGGGGGTTCATTCACGGCGCTGGATTTCCGGAGGACGAGGCACGGCTCAACGAAACACGGGGGATGATCGCGAGATTCTAGGCATGTCCGCCGACTAGCTGCTCCCATGAAACAAAACCCGCCGCGGGCTTAGAGTCGGAATCCGGCGCCGTCACACCCTCGACATGGAGCTCGGCGATATCGGGTGCAAATTCGTGCATTGCTTGCTCGATCGCATTGTGCATCGTTTGCCGCGAGGAGGGGCAGCCGTGGCAGGCGCCCTCGAGCCGCAGTCGCACTCGCTCTTCGCTCACTTCGAGCAGCGTGACCTCGCCGCCATGCGAGCGCATGAGCGGGCGAACCTTGTCGAGCGCTTGCTGGACGCGCACCGAGAGCGGCGTGGGATGCAAGCCATAAAGCAGCAGCAGGCCGGCGATCATCGGTTCCCGGGTGAATTGCTCGACGAGCGCCTCGCCCGGGGGACCCGATTCGCGAAGCGCTTCGACGATCTTGGCCAGGCCGGCGCCATGAATCTCCATGAGCAACGAAGTCAATTCCACGGCGCAGGCGCGCAGGCGCGGATCGCCGCTCGCTTCGATTTCTTGAATGATCAGGTCGATCCGCTGGAGCTTTTCTTGGGAATTAGCCGGGTCGGACATCATGGGCGCTGCTTTCTCATGGGTTGGAAGACACGAATAATGCCGGACCCGCGCCGCGCCCCTGCGAGAGATAAACTCCGCGCGAGCGCGGCTCGCGGCCCTTAGCCATGCGCTCCGAACATCGGCGAATGATGGGTTTCGAGCGTTTTGCCGTTGCCCAAGTACATGTGAACACCGCAGGGCAAGCAGGGATCGAAACTGCGCACGGCGCACATGATGTCGATGCCCTTGAAATTGTCGGGGCCGTTTTCCTCGAAGATCGGCGTGTTTTGCACCGCGTCTTCGTAGGGGCCGGGAGTGCCGTAAATGTCGCGCGGATTGGCGTTCCACGGCGTGGGCGGATAAGGGTGGTAGTTCGCGATCTTGCCATTGCGAATGACCACATGATGCGAAAGCACCCGCGCACCGCCTCGTGAAATCCGCAGCCGATGCCTTCGTCGGGCACGTTGAATTCGGTCCAGGTGCTCGTGCGGCCGGCATGCAGTTCCTTGAGCGCTTGCTCGCAAAAGTAGATCGCCTGGGCCGCGGCGTAGGCTTGAAAATAGGTGCGGGCCCGATCGCGTTCGATTGCATTGCTCCACCGCGGAATCTTCCACTCGAACTCCACTTCGGGCAGCATCGCGGTCTTGGGTAGATAAATCTTCACGCTGTGGCCGGTGGCTTTCACATAGCCGGTGTCGACTTTGCCGGCGAGCGCCGTGGCCCAGAAGCGGGCGATCGGGCCGCCGCCGGTGTCGAGCGCCAGGTGATCGCCGGTGCGCTGATCATACCAGCGCGGCGACATGACCCAACTGTATTTGCCGGCGAAGTCTCGCTTTTGCGGACGCGGCGTCGTGGTTTGGTTCCAGGGATGGTTCCGGTCGACCGGATTGCCGAGCGGATCGTGCTTGACGAACATCTCGCCTTGTTCCCAACTATCGTAGAAGGAACTACCGAGCAGAATGCGAATGCCCAGATTGATGTCGACGAGATTCGTGGTCACGAGCTCGCCATCGACCACCACGCCCGGCGTGACATACATCGCGTTGCCCCAGGCGTTCATGTTCTTGTAGGTGTAGTCGCAGACCGATGGGTCTTGGAAAGAGCCCCAGCAGCCGAGCAAAATGCGGCGGCGGCCCACTTCCTCGTAGCCGGGTAGGGCTTCGTACCAGAAATCGAACAGGTCTTCGTGCAGCGGCAGCCAACGCTTCATGAACTCGACATAGCGTATCAGCCGGGTGAGATAATCGGTGACAAGTTGCACCGTGGGCACGGTCCCCACGCCGCCAGGATAGAGCGTCGAGGGATGCACATGCCGCCCTTCCATCAGGCAAAACATCTCTCGCGTGTAGCGGCTCACATGCAGCGTCTCGCGGTAGAATGCGCCGCTGAACGGATTGAGCGCCCGCATGATGTCGGCGATGGTCTTGTAACCATGCAGGTCGGCATGCGGCGCCGGCGTGTTTTCCGCCTTGCTGAGCACGCCCGGGTTCGTCTCCTTGACCATCTGCTCGCAGAAGTCGACTCCGACCAAATTATCTTGAAAGATGTTGTGGTCGAACATGTATTCGGCCGCTTCGCCCAAGTTCACGATCCACTCGGCCATGGCGGGCGGACGAATTCCAAATGCCATGTTCTGGGCATAGCAGGCGCACGTTGCGTGGTTGTCGCCGCAAATGCCGCAAATGCGGCTGGTGATGAAGTGCGCATCGCGCGGGTCCTTGCCCTTCATGAAGATGCTATAGCCGCGAAAGATCGACGAGGTGCTATGGCACTCGGCCACGGTGCGATTCGCGAAGTCGATCTTCGTGTATATACCCAGGCTGCCCACGATTCGGGTTATCGGGTCCCAGTGCATCTCCACGAGATTCGAGGAACCGCCGGAACCAGATTGCCGAGGTTGAGTGATCGTGGCCACGGTTGGGGTCTCCTCGTCGAAAAGGAACGGCTCGTGGATCGGAGTGGGAGGATATCGCGATTCCGGGCGAACGCGGAATTTCAATGAGCGGAACTTCAATACGACGTGGGGCGATAACCGGTCGTGAGCTCGCGGCCTGAGTGGCGCCACTTCGGCTCTTTGTTCAAGGTGTTGTTCGTGATCGAGCGGAGCGAACGAATCAGCGAGGCCATAGACCTGCACGATGGTCGACGAAAGTCGTCCGCCGGGCGGTTCGTCCATGAACGGCATGAACTTGTCGGGAAAGCCGGGCATCGTGCAGCCGATGCAAATGCCTCCCACGTTGGGACACCCGCCGATGCCCGCCATCCAGCCGCGCTTCGGCACATTGCAATTCACCACCGGCCCCCAGCAGCCCAGCTTGACGATGCACTTGGGCGAGCCGTAGTGATCGGCGAAGTCGCCTTGCTCGTAGTACCCGGCCCGATCGCAGCCCTCGTGGACCGTCTTGCCGAAGAGCCACTTGGGCCGCAACTGCTCGTCGAGCGGAATCATCGGCGCGAGGCCAGCCACTTGATAGAGCAAGTAGAGCAGCGTCTCCATGAAGTTGTCGGGCTGCACCGGGCAACCGGGCACGTTCACGATCGGCAAGCCGGCCTTCGACTTCCATTGCCAGCCCAGATAATCGGCCAACCCCATGGCGCCGGTCGGGTTGCCTTGCATTGCGTGGATGCCGCCAAAGGTGGCGCAAGTGCCCGCCGCCACGATGGCGAGCGCCTTGGGCGCGAGCCGATCGATCCATTCGCAGGTAGTGATCGGCTGGCCGGTTTCGGCGGTCGTGCCCAGCGCGGCCCAGTAGCCTTCCTTCTTGATTTTTTCGTTGGGGATCGATCCTTCGACCACGAGCACGAACGGGTCGAGCTGCCCTTTCTCGGCCAGATACCAGGGCTTCATGAAGTCGTCGCCCACTTCATAGGCCAACACCGGGTTGTGCAGATGCACTTTCGGCAAACCCGGAATCGCGCCCATCACCACATCCTCGATGCTTGGCTGCGTGGCGGCGGTGATCGACACCGAATCGCCATCGCACCCCAGGCCGGCGGTTATCCATAGAATATGGATTTCCTTCACGGCGGGCTCGCGTTGCGTCTTGCGTCCGTGGGGCGCGGCTGCTTCGATCATGGCTCGACCTCGCTCGTGTTAAGGTGGCCTGAAATGCTTCATGGCGCCGACGATCCTCGTGTCACATTCGACTGCCGTTGTCGGTATGAATGTCGGCGGAGTGAATTCCCCGGGAGTTGACGGGTCGCGATTTCGTAAACGCGGCCGCGAGTTTTATGCCAATCATGCCAAAGACACTTTCTTGTCTTCGGGCGGCGACGAAGAGCTGAGCCCCATCTTCTTGAAGAATGTTTCCGCTATTTGATCGAGGCCAACTCCGAGGAGGCCGCGTCGGTCGCGGTTTGTTGGCTCTTGAGATGTTGGCTCGCGACCGGGCGGCGGCCGGAGGCGCGAGAGCGAACCGACGAACGTCGCGGCCACGAGCGTCGCGAGTCCACATAGGATCGCCCGTGGGGCCAACATGTGCGACAAGAGGCGTGCTTCACAGGATTGGGTATTCTGTTGCCATGATTCGGCCATCGCCGCCAGCCCCTTCAGTTCGCGATCGCTTTCAATTCGCCCGAGCGCGCCGCCGGCGCTCGTGACTTGCACGAGCGCGGATTCGTAACCGTCGGGCTCGGCGCTCGCCAAGCCGACGGTCGGCAGACTCAACAGCGCGACCACGAGACTTACGGCCAGCAAACCGCCCGCCATGCGCGGGCTCAACCGCCAAGCGAGCTCGTTCTTTTCGGCGCCGCGAACGGCGGCTTGCGCCAAGACCGCTGCCAATGCAACGGTCAATGTGGCTTCCAGCAAACCAGCCACCGCATGACTCGCGAGCATGGCCATGGCGAATTGGCTCCAGCCGGCCAGCTCGGCGCCGGAGCGGCCGATCGCCACTTCGCCCACGATCGCCGCGGCGCCCGCGAGCGTGCAAACGAAGGCGGTGGCGCCGAGCGCGAAGGCTGTTTTCAGGGTCAGGGCGGCCGGGCGATCGCTCGCCGCCTCGCGGCGCGACTTCGCCGAGGATCGGCGCAGCAGCCACACGCCGAAGGCCGGCAGGATGCCCATATTCAAGAGATTCACGCCCAGGGCCAGGAGTCCACCATCGCCCAAGAGCACGGCTTGCGTGGCCAGAATCGCGGCCATGGCCAGGATCCCGATTGCCGGCCCCAAGAGCCAAGCGAGCAACACGCCGCCCACGAGGTGCGCGGAACTGAACGGCAAAATCTGCACATTGAAAAGTTGGGCGGCGAATATCGTGGCGCCAAGGGCGGCGGCGCCGAGCGCGCGCATTCGATCTGGCGCCAGCGAACGTGTCGCGAGCCAAGCCGCTCCCGCTCCCGCGGCCGCGACCCCCAATGCGACAACCCCACATTCCGCCGTGATGGCTCCATTTCCCAAATGCATGCCAAAGTTCCTTTCAACAAGGCGGCGGCAAACCTGCTCGGCCAATCCGCGCCATGGCGAATGCCAGCAATTTCGCTGCCACACGTTTTCCAATCGCAAGGGCGTTTGTTGTCTGTTCCGTCGGCTATCGGTGTTCGTCGTATCGGACTTCGAGATTAGGCGCGCGTCAGCCACGAATCGTTCCGACGCGAATCATTTTTGAGCGAATCGTTTCGGCGCGAATCGCGCGGACTTGGCGCTGGCGCCGGTTTGCCCGATCTCGGTGAACCGAGCTTTTCCTCGCGGCGCTTCTTGAGCAGTTCGATCCAAGCTTCCATTCCCTGGCCGGTGCGCGCAGACTTGCAGCACCGCGATTCCCGGCCGCATGCGCTCGATGTTCGCGAGCGCCAGCGGCAGATCGAATCCCACGGCCGCGGCCAAGTCCATTTTGCTGAGAATCACGACGTCGCAGGAATTGATGAGCGTCGGGTACTTGAGCGGCTTGTCTTCGCCTTCGGTCACCGCCATCAGCAGCACCCGGATATCTTCGCCCAGGTCCCAACTCGAGGGGCAAACCAGATTGCCGACGTTTTCGATAAACAGATAATCATGCGCCGCGAGGTCCCAATCCGAGATCGCGGCCCGCACCATGTCGGCCTCGAGGTGGCACATGGCGCCGGTAAGAATCTGCTTGACCGGCGCCCCGCTCGCGGCGAGCCGATTAGCGTCGTTTTCCGTGGCAAGATCGCCCACGACCGCCGCCGGGCGAAACTGGGCTAGGCGCCGCAGCGTCGAGGTAAGCAGTTCCGTCTTCCCGGCGCCCGGGCCGGAAACGACGTTCGACACATGCACGCCCCAGGCGGCGAAGTCGGCGCGGAGCGAGCGGGCCAGCTCGTCGTTCTTCTTCAGGATTTTCGTGCGCAGCTCAACAATCCGCGGTTGCATGGCGCCCGAGCTCCAGCGAAACGAGTTCCAATTCCCGGCCGGCGACAATCGCCACGGCCACGGATCCACAATCGGGACAAACGCGATGAAAGCGATCGTCGAGGGTGAACTGTTCTTGGCAGCGTCTCGCAGCGCCCCTGGGCGGGCACATGCTCGATCTCGAGCGCCGCTCCGGCGCAGAGCGTGTCTTCGGCGGCCAACTCGAATGAGAACCGCAGGGCCTCCGCCACGACACCCGAAAGAGCGCCGATTCGCACCGTGATTCGCGTGACTAAAAGACCGCCGGGAAGATCGGCGCCAACGGCGGTGTGCCTCGCCGCGGCGCCACTGGCGGGGGCTTCTCGATTTGCCGCTTCGCAAGCTGCTTCGATCAAGCTTTGCGCAATCGATAATTCGTGCATGACGAGCCAGCTCCAGGGGCGGTTGTAAGAGTCTTGGGCGAGCCGGCGCCGGGCGTGGAGCGTACGGTTGTGCGCATCATACGCTTTACCCGAAGTGAGTCAAATCAATTCTTCGACATTCGAAGCGCGGGAATAAATTCACAATCTCGAAGCGCCAATATTCATCACGAATAGCTTCCGAAGGCGCCAAATAGGGAATCCCTTGCGCGGCGAGAAAATCGCCGCCGACGCCGATATCGCAACGCGATCTTGCCGGTTGCTTGACGCCGGCCGGTTTACGCCGAACAATCGGCATTGGTGGTTCACGCGATGCATGGCGCCCGGGATGCTCAACGTCGTCCCCGCTCGTCGGATATCATTCGTCCGCCCATTGCAATTGTTCGACTCGTTGAAAGTTTCTTCTCATGTGTCTCGCGATACCGGCTCAAGTGAGCGAGCTGTTCGACGACGCCACGCAGCTTGCCATGGTCGACATCATGGGCGTGCGCCGCCGCGTGAACATGGCGCTCCTGTGCGACGATCCGCCGCGCCTCGGCGATTGGGTGCTCGTGCATGTGGGCTTTGCCATGAGCAAGATCAGCGCCACCCAAGCGGCCGAGCAATTGGCGATGCTCGCCGAACTCGGCGAAGCCACCGAAGCGAGCGACGAAGCCAGCGGCTACCGGTTTTCCAGCGACTCGTGATGTTTCCGGCGACTCGTAGTTTAGTGACTCCTCGAACAGGGACATTGTACTCGAACCTACCGAGGCCGATCGCCATGCGATATGTCGATGAATTTCGCGATCCTCGCTTGCTGCGCACCGCGCTCGATGAGATTCGCTCCCTGGCCGATCCCCAGCGGCATTATCGAATCATGGAAGTCTGCGGCGGGCACACGCATGCCATCTTTCGGTTTGGACTCAAGGAACTTCTGCCGCCCAATGTGGAGTTGATCCACGGACCCGGTTGCCCAGTGTGCGTGCTGCCGATGGGCCGCATCGACGATGGGCTCGCGCTGGCCAACGACCCGACAGTGATCTTCACCGCGTTTGGCGACATGATGCGCGTGCCCGGCTCGCAAGGCAGCCCGCTCGAGAGCAAGGCCCGCGGGGCCGATGTGCGCATCGTGTATTCGCCGCTCGACGCGCTGCGCATCGCCAAGCAAAACCCGGAGCGTGAGGTCGTGTTCTTCGCCATCGGCTTCGAGACCACCGCGCCGAGCACCGCGATCACGTTGCTGCAAGCGCGGGCCGAGGGCGTCATGAACTTCAAGGTCTTCTCGAACCATGTCACGATTCTGCCGGCGATTCGCGCGATTCTCGATTCGCCCGACATGCGGCTCGATGGCTTCGTGGGGCCGGGCCATGTGTCGACGGTCATCGGTTGCCGTCCCTATGAGTTCATTGCCCGCGACTATGGCTGCCCGATCGTGGTGTCGGGGTTCGAGCCGGCCGATATCCTGCAGTCGCTGGTGATGATCTTGCGGCAGCTTCGCGCGGGCCAAGCGCGGGTCGAGAATCAATATGCCCGCGTCGTTCCCTGGGATGGCAATCGCGCGGCGCTCAAGGCGCTGGCCGAAGTGTTCGAAGTCCGCCCGCATTTCGAGTGGCGCGGGCTGGGATTCATTTCGCAATCGGCGCTGCGAGTGCGACCGGCGCTCGCCGCCTGGGACGCGGAACAAACGATGCCGATCCGGGGCGTGGCGGTGGCCGATCCCAAGGCGGCCCAGTGCGGCGAAGTGCTCAAGGGCGTGCTCAAGCCACATCAATGCAAACTGTTTGGCAAGGAATGCACGCCGTCCAACCCGATCGGGGCGCTGATGGTGTCGTCCGAAGGGGCGTGCGCCGCGCATTTCAAATACGGCGCGACGCCACTCTCCCGGCCGCACGGCCCGCCCACGCTGCTGACAGCCGAAACGACACCCTAGAAGAGCCTTCCATCCTGTGACTTCACCTACGGCCATGCAACTCCACCGCGAAGCGACGCCATTTTACGACAAGCAAATCGACATGGCCCACGGCGCCGGCGGCGAGGCGACGCGCCGCCTGGTCGAAGGGCTCTTCTTGCCGCTGTTGGCCAACCCGGCGCTCGATCCGCTGGCCGACGCCGCGGTGCTGACCGCGCCGCCGGGCCGGTTGGCGATGACGGTCGATAGCTTCGTGGTGCGGCCGTTGCAGTTTCCCGGCGGCTCGATCGGCGAGCTAGCGATTCATGGCACGGTAAACGATCTCGCGGTCTCGGGAGCCAAGCCGCTGGCGATTGCCGTGGCCTTTATCTTGGAAGCCGGGTTGCGCACCGAAGTGCTGCGCCGCGAGGTCACGCTCCTGGCTGCCGCGGCTCGGCGATGCGGGGTGGTCGTGGCGACGGGCGACACGAAAGTGGTCGAACACGGCAAGGCCGACGGAATGTATATCTCGACCACCGGCATCGGCTCCGTGGCAAGCCAGGCCGATCTGCGGCCGGGGCGAGTCGTGCCCGGAGATCGGGTGTTGGTTTCCGGGCCGATTGGGAATCACGGCATGGCGATCATGCTCGCGCGGGCCGAGCTCGAGATCGAGTCGGACATTCGCTCCGACACGCGCTCGATTCTGCCGCTCACCGAAGCGCTGCTCGCCGCCTGCGGAACTGAACTGAAATGGATGCGCGACGCCACGCGCGGCGGCGTCGCCACGGTGCTCAACGAACTGGCCAGCGACTCGGGCCAGCGGCTCATGATCGAGGAAGAAGCCGTGCCGGTCGACGACGATGTGCGTGGCGCCTGCGAACTGCTGGGCCTCGATCCGCTGCAGGTAGCCAACGAAGGCCAGTTTGTCGCCGTGGTGTCGGCCTCGGCGGCCGAGCGGGCGCTCGAGGCGCTGCGGAGTGTCGCGGGCGGTGAGCGGGCTTGTTGCTTGGGCGAAATCGTCGGCGGCGCGGGGCCGCGCGTGGTAGCCAGGGCCTCCTATGGCGGGATGCGCGTCGTGGATGTGCTGCTCGGCGATCCGCTGCCCCGTATTTGCTGACGAAAGCGGCGTGTGCCATGACCGCTCGCGACCAAATCATCCGACTTCTCGCAGAGCAGTTCGCGCTGCGGAACTCGATTTCGGCCGACTATTTCCCGCGCAATTGCGAGACCTTGGCCGCGGCATGCCAGCAGATGGCCGAGCGATTTCGTCGCGGCGGACGCTTGCTCGCCGCGGGCCGCGGGCGCCATGCGACCGATGCTCAGCATGTTTCGGTCGAGTTCGTGCATCCGGTGATCGTGGGCAAGCGAGCGCTGCCGGCGCTCGACGTATCGGCCGATCCGGAGCGAATGCTCGAATCGCTCGCCCGTCCAGAAGATATCGTAATGGGCTTTGCCCCACCCGAGGGCGACGCTCGCTTTGCCGAACTTTTTGCCCGCTTGGCCCGGCGAGGCGCGTTCACCTGTTTATGGTCGAGCCATTTGGGCGACGCGCCGCTTCCGGCGCCCAGCGACGATGCGTGGGTGCATCAAGAGCTCGTCGAAGTGATGTATCACACGCTCTGGGAAAGCGTGCATGTATTTCTCGAACTTGAAGGCGCCTGCCGTCCCTGTGGCGAGGACCTTGGCGCCGCGAGCTTTCTTTATCCTTTTCTCGGCGCGAAGACCGAAGCCGCGGACTCTGCGCACGGGTCGACGTGGCTCGATCGATTTGCCAGAAAGCGCGCGATGATGAACGTCTTCGCTCGCGATTCGCCGCCGAGCAATCCGGCCCGTTCGCCGACGCCGCGATCGCCATGGCCCGGCGCGTCGACGCGGGCGGCGCGCTGTTGGTATTTGGCAATGGCGGCTCGGCGACCGACGCCAACGATTTCGTGCTCGATTGCGTTGCCAGTTCCGAGGGTTCGCGGCCGATTCCCGCGATTTCATTTTCGGCGGAGCCGGCCGTGTTGAGCGCCATCGGCAACGATGTGGGCGTCGAGCTGATGTTCTCGCGGCAATTGATCGCCAACAGCCGGCCGGGCGACGTGGTGGTGGCGATCTCGACCAGCGGCGCCTCGCGCAATATCGCCGCCGCGCTGGTGGAAGCGCACAGCGCGGCCTGCTTACCGTGGGGCTGGCCGGCTACGAGGGTGGAGACTTTGTTCGCGAAAAGCTCGTCGACCATGCGCTCGTCGTGCATTGCGATTACATTCCGCGGATTCAAGAAGTGCAGGCCTCGATTTACCATGTGCTGCGGCGGGCGATCGATTTGGCGCGACGTGGGCCTTGAGGGCGAAAGGGGCGCGGATGCGAGTATCGGCATCGGTCGACGATTCCTTCGCCCGCGATGCGCCCATCGCCCGGCGAGTTTCGATTCGCGGCGTGGTCCAGGGCGTGGGCTTTCGGCCTTTTGTCCATCGCGCGGCATGCGAGCATCGGATCGTGGGATGGGTCATCAACGACCGCCGCGGTGTCGAGATTCATGCCGAAGGGTCACCCCACGCGGTCGCGGCCTTTATCGAAATCTTGAAGCAAAGCCCGCCGCCCGCCGCGCACATTGCCTCGCTTGCCTGCGACGCCGCGCCGCTCGAGGGGTTCGTCGACTTCACGATTCGGGCGAGCGACGATCGTGGCCAGCCCACGGCTCGCGTGTCGCCCGATCTGGCCGTGTGCGAGGACTGCTTGCGGGAACTGTTCGATCCCAAGGATCGGCGGCAAGGCTACCCCTATTCGAATTGCACGCATTGCGGCCCGCGCTATTCGATCGTGTGCCGCTTGCCTTATGATCGGGCGAACACGACGCTTGCATCGTGGCCGCTGTGCGACGCCTGTCGCGCGGAATACGAAAATCCACTCGACCGCCGGTTTCATGCCCAACCCACGGCCTGCGCGGCTTGCGGCCCGGGATATGAACTGGTCGATTTCCAGAACCGGCCCTGGAAGAGCGGGGGTGATGAAACCGCCGTCGGGCGGATCGAACGGGCCAGTCTCGCGAGCAGCCGCGCGATCGCTCGCGCCGCCGAGCTTTTGCGCGGGGCGCCATCTTGGCGATCAAAGGCGTTGGTGGTTATCACTTGGCTTGCGACGCCGCCAATCGCGCCGCGATCATCGCGCTGCGAGAGCGCAAATTTCGCAAGGAAAAGCCGTTTGCGCTCATGGCCCGCGATCTCGCGGCGGCGCGAAGGATCGCGGCGCTCACGGCCGAGCACGAGCGCTTGCTGGTCGATCGGGCCAAGCCGATCGTGCTTGCTCCCTCCCGCGCAACCGCGGGCCGCGAGATCGTGTTCGACGCGATCTCGCCCGAGACCGACGACCTTGGCGTGATGCTACCCTACGCGCCGCTGCACTATTTGCTCTTCGCGGCCGGCGCTCCATCCGTGCTGGTGATGACCAGTGGCAATCGCTCCAGCGAACCGATCGCTTTCGACGATCTCGACGCGCGGGAGCGGCTTTCGGGCATCGCCGACGCCCTGCTTCGTGGCCAGCGACCCATCGCGCGGCGAGTTGAAGATTCGGTCGTCATGGTGCGCGACGGGCAAATGACCCTGGTTCGCCGCGCCCGGGGCTATGCGCCGGCGGCCGTTTGCCGGCTGGAGTCGGATCGACCCGTCCTCGCGCTCGGCGCCGATTTGAAAAGCGCCGTGGCGCTGGTGATCGATGGCGAGGCGCTGGTCGGTCCCCACTTGGGCGATTTGGATGATGCCGGCGCCTTCGCGGCCTTCGAACGCTCGGTGGCGGATTTGCTGGCAATGGCCGAACTGCGGCCCCAGGATTTGGTCGTGGCTCATGACATGCACCCGCAGTATCGCTCGAGTCGCCATGCCCGGGGACTCGCGGCGGCGCGGCTTGTGGCGGTGCAGCACCATGAAGCGCATGTGGCGAGTGTGATGGCGGAGCATGGCCTGCTTGATGAGCGAGTGGTGGGGGTGGTATTCGATGGCGCGGGCTATGGCCGCGATGGCGCGATCTGGGGCGGCGAGTTCTTCGTCGGCAGCGTGAGCCGCGGCCTGGAACGCGTCGCATGGCTGCGGCCGACTCCGATGCCCGGCGGCGACGCCGCGGCTCGCTTTCCGGCTCAAGCCGCCGCCGGCTTCGTGGCCGATGCGGCCGCGTGCGCCGAATCGTGGCCGAGCGATTTACCATTGGCCGAAGCGATCGCCGGTCCGCCATTTGGCCTGCCGCGGCGCTTCGCCAACGCGCTGGCGATCGCCCGCAAACGAGTGCGATGTTTCCCCACAAGCTCCGTCGGCCGGCTATTCGATGCCGTGGCGGCGCTGTTGGGGTTCACGCGGCCGATCAGTTTCGAAGGGCAAGCCGCGATCTGGCTCGAGCAGCGAGCCCGCGGCATCGGACCACAGTCTTCGTATCCCTTCTCGGAGCTCGACCCGCGACGGCTCGTGGCGGCCGTGGTTCGCGATCGGATCGCCGGGCGCGACGTCGGCGAAATCGCCGCGGCGTTTCATCAAACACTTGCCCGCGGCGCGGCGAATCGCGCGCGGGATCTTTGTCGAAGCCATGGGACCCGAGTGGTGGCGGTCTCGGGCGGCGTGTGGCAAAACGAGTTGCTGTGGAGGGCGTTTATGGAGTACTTCGCCGACGATCGAGAGATTTCCATTATTGCGAACCAGAGTGTCCCCTTGGGCGATGGCGGCATCGCCTTGGGTCAGGCCGCCCTGGCGGCCGCCAGCCTCCGCGCGACCGACACGACATGATTGCGCTTACACATGTCGAGAAGTGCGAAATGCGTTTGAAAGAGCCAACGTGAACGACGACGGAGCAAGAGAGGTCGGCTCGACGATCCGCGGCAGAGGCTCGAAATCACCTTTGGTGGTGGTTTTTAACGTGCTCGCGAAGAGGCGGGAGCATTCGGCTCGGGTTTTGCAAAACGTGGGTAACTGTTAAGCATTTCCTCTTTCCCGAAATTGGGTTTTCGGTCACATTGATTGGATCATGGATGATCGAGATCGACGGATCGCCGAGTTGGAAGCGGAAATCGCCCGGTTGCTGGCGGAGAATATCACGCTGCGCAAGCGCGTCGAGCAACTCGAACAGCAAGTCCAAAAGTTTCTTCAGCGGCGCAAGAAAACCCGCTCGGCCGCCGATGCGCGGCGTGGCGAACAGGATCGCCGCCGCAAGCAGTTTCGCAAACATCCGGGCAGCTTTCGTCCAGAGCCGCCGCCCGGCACGGTATTCATCGAACACGATGTGCATCCGCGAGAGTGTCCGCATTGCGGCGGCCACGATCTGACCGCCACGGCGAGTTCGAAGACCATGAGATGGCGGAGATTCCAGAGCCCAAGCTCGAATGGCATCGGTATCGCCGTCATACCTACCGTTGCGAACATTGCCAAGCCACCTGCCAAGGACGCGGCGACTTGGAACTGCCCGGCGCCCACATCGGGCCACGCGCGCGCTTGTTGGTCTGCTACGCGCGGGTTCACCTGGGCATCTCGCTCGGCAAAACGCAACACTTGCTGAAAGACTTCTTTGGTCTTTCGGCCAGCCGGGCCGGATTGCTCGGCCATTTGCGTTGGGGCGGCGCTTTGTTCGAGCCGGTGGTCGACAAACTCTGGGAACTCTTGCGCAATTCGCCGGTCGTGCAAGGCGATGAGACCGGTTGGCGGATCGACGGACTGCCCGCGTGGGCCTGGTGTTTTCGAGACCCGCGCTTGGCATTGTTCCTGATCGATCGTCATCGCAATCGGGCCGTGCTCGAGCGAGCGTTGGGCACATCGTTCGCGGGCACGCTGGTCAGCGATTTTTATGCGGTCTACAACGGGCTCGACTGCCGCAAACAGCGCTGCTTGGTCCATTTGCTTCGCGAGTTGCACAAGCTGCGCGAGACGTTGCCGGCGGCGAGCGTGCGGGCCTTCATCCAGCCGTTGATCACGCTGTTTCAAGACGCGATCCGGTTGGGCCACGACGCAAGTCGCTCGGCAAAAAAGCTTTCAACGCGGCCCGACACGAGATTCAAAACCGTTTCGACACGTTGATGCTCGAGACGCGCGTGCGGCATCGCGAATGTTTGCGAATCTGGCGGCGGCTGTTCAAGCACTCGGACGAATTGTTCACCTTCCTCGACGATGCGAATGTTCCGGCCGACAACAACGGAACCGAACGCGACATCCGAAGCCTGGCGGCGGCGAGGAATGATGGCGGCACGCATCGGACCGAATGGAGCGCGGCGGCGTTCGCCCGAATCAAGAGCGTGATCGCGACCGGCGCGAAAAACGGTTTGAGCTTCGCAAGGTATGGAATCGAAGTCGTGCGCGCTAAATTGCAAGGCAAGACCCTGCCGCTGCCGATCACCAATAGCAGTTAAAACATCCGCCACGCGACCCATCCCCGGAAACCCCTCGCCCGCGATCCCCGCCAATATCGCCACCGCCCCCCCGCGCCCAGGCCACGCCACGGCTTAACAGTTACAAACGTGGCGTCGGGGGTTTTGGAATGCGAGAATACTGGCGTGGAATCAAAACGAACGTTTTTTGCGACGTTTCGATAAAAGGAGCCAAGCCATGAGCGGCTGGAGCATCGGCGGGATCGTCGTGGCGGGTTTGGTCGTGTTATTTCTCGGGTTCACCCTGGGACCCGATATCGCGCGCTACATTCGAATTAGTCGCATGTAGATCGCGGCGCGTCGAGAGGGCGAACACTTTTATAGCCTATCCGAGAAATTCGGCGAGCCCTCACCCAACCCTCTCCCAAAGGGAGAGGGGGAGTCGTCGGATAGGCTCCTGGTGGCAGCGCTGGGCGCCGCGCCCTCCGGGTGGTAAATAATCGCCGAGTCCAAGCCCGATCCGGCCCACGATGCCGCAATACATCGCGGGAAGGAGCAAGGCGGCCTTATGGACGCGGTTAAACAAGTCCCCTGCGCACCGCCCACACCGCCGCTTGGGTGCGATCCGTCACCGAAATCTTTCGCAAGATATTTTGCACATGTTCTTTCACGGTCTCGATGCTGATCGTGAGCGCCCGGCCGATTTCCTTATTGCTCAGCCCGAGCGCCACATGACGCAATACTTGTGTCTCGCGGTTCGTGAGCGGCACCTCGCCATCGGGCGTCTGCACCGACTTGCTCATGGCGGTCGCCACCTTTTGCAGTTCGCCGGCGCACGAAGGGCCTTTACCCGCGGCCGCGGCCGTGATGGCGGTGATCAGGTCCTGACGGGTCGCGCCCTTGAGCATGAAATCACTCGCGCCCAGCGCCACGGCGCGGGCCACGTAAGTCGGATTGTCATAGGTCGAGAGCATCACCACTTTCGAACTGGCGTCGGCGGCGATTATTTTCTCGAGAGCCTCGAAGCCATCGACATCGGGCATTCGGATATCGAGCAGCACCACGTCGGGATTGTGCTTGGCGGCGAGCTTCACCGCCTCGGCGCCGCCCGACGCTTCGGCAACGATCTTCACTTCCGACCCATTGAGCAGGCTCACCAATCCCGTGCGCACGACTTCGTGATCATCCGCAATCAGCACTTTCACGCTCATCAACTTTCCCTCCTCTACAACTAACGATTCCGCCTAAACGCCGCCCATCATGTCGCCCCGCCCAAGGGGTCGGCATGCGTCGTCGATCGATGTGCGGTTCGCCACGTGGCTCGCGCGGCGCCAAATCATGTACGGAAATCTCGCCCGATGCAAGCGGGGCATGAACATTTGAGATCCGATCGAAAACGGCCCGAGCACTTGATCGGTCCGCGCCCAAGCGGCGGGGGCCCCCTTCCTCCGATTGTAAGTCTGGAACGTCGTGCGCTTCATGGAGAAGTCCTCCATTCTACATTGCATCGACTCGCGGGCGCCCGCTTCGGCGCCCAAAGTGCGCGGCATTTGCTAAATCGCCAGATAATGAGTGCGCTTTAAAGGCATTCCGCTCCCTCGGGCGAAGTGATGCGCTTAACTCGTTGGGTGGGAATCGCTAACGGCCCTCCGCCCACCGCTCGGCTTGGCCCACGATGTCGAGACCCGCGAGCCGGCTCCAGGCCGAAATTAATTTTTCGAAAACTGGACCGGGGCGCCCCCCTCCGATCGACACTCCGTTGAACCGTGTGACCGGAAGTAGGCAGGGCGATGTGCTCGACAGCCACACTTCGTCGGCCCCGGCTAGGTCATCGGGCACGAGATCCTGTTCGCTCCACGGCAGCGCGAGCTCTCTAGCAAGCGTTTCGAGCGTCGCGAGGCTGATGCCGGGCAATATCTTTTGGCGCGGCGGCGTGCTCACGCCGCGGCTGCGATCGTAAACCACGAGATTCGCCGTCGTGGCTTCGGTGACATGGCCTTCGGAGTCGAGCATCACGGCCCGCGCGCCCGGTTCTATCGCTCTCGCCGCCTTATCGGCGAGATAGTAATGCATGCGGCTTCTGCATTTCAATTCCGCGGGCCAGCAGCGCTCGGGCGTTTGCAATACATCGGTCGTCACGAGGCTTTCGCCGGTTGTGTACTTCTCGGCCCAGGCGAGAAACGGAAGCGGATAGGTGTGCAAAACGAGGTTCGGACCGTATTTGCCCGCCGGGGCCATGGCCGGATAGGCGCCGGGGGTCACGAACATTACCAAATTCAAATCATCGTCGGGCGCGAGCAGCGCGTGATTTCGCCGCGCGAGTTCGATCGCCGCGGAGCGAATCGCTTCGAGCGAAAGCCCCGGCTCGACGCCGACAATAGCCAGCGAGCGCTCGAGCCGCGCCAGGTGATCGTCGAGCCGAAACAGTTGGCCGCCGAAGGTGCGCAACTGCTCGGCGACCGTCACTCCCTGGACAAAGCCCGCGTCGTGGACCGGCACGGTCGCCAGCGACTCGGAAACGAACTCTCCGTTGACAAACGCCGCGGGCTCGGAGTCTGGCTTGGCCAATGTGGACCTTTCCTGATTGAAGAATTGGGATGCCCGATCACCGAGCGACCATGGGCGGCGCCACGTAGGTCGTGTCTTGCGCGTGCAACCGGCCTTGCCAAGTATTGCGGCGATCGAGCTCCGCGAGAATCGCCCGCCGCGCCGCGGGCTTATCGAGGCACCAGCTTGGTCCGATGAAGTAATCCGGCGGGGCGTCGCCCGTCACGCGTTCGACCACGCAGCGAGCGGGCAATTGCTCCAAGAAGTCGACGAGCACCGCAATATATTCATCACGCTCCATCAGCGAAACCTCGCCGCGGGCCACTTGCTCGGCCAGCGGAGTATTTCGCACGGCGTAGAGGTTGTGAATCTTCACGGCGTCGAAATCGAGCCGGGCCACCTCTTGGGCCGTGGCAAGCATGTCGGCATGGCTTTCGCCGGGCAGGCCGAGCATCACATGCGCGCAGCGCTCGAAGCCGCGACCTTGGCCGCGGGCCATGGCGTCGCGAGTGGCGTCGTGATGGTGGCCGCGATTCATCCAGTCGAGCGAGCGGTCGTGCATCGTCTGCATGCCGAACTCCACGCTCAAGTAGGTCTGGCCAGCAAGTGTTTCCAAAAGCGCGAGCACCTCGTCGGGCAAGCAATCCGGGCGGGTTCCGATCGCCAAGCCGACGATCTTGGGATGCTCGAGCGCCGATTCGTAGAGTGGTCGCAGCTTTTCAACCGGCGCGTAAGTATTCGTGGCCGGCTGAAAGTAGGCGATGAAGCGATCGGCGTCGTAGCGCGTTTTGAGGCGGCGAATGCCCTCGTCGATCTGCGATGCGATCGCCAGACGGCGGGTGCGGCGGCTGGGGCTGAAACTGCGATTGTCGCAAAACACGCAGCCGCCCACGGCCACGGTCCCGTCGACATTGGGGCACGTAAATCCGGCGTCGACGCTGACCTTCTGGATTCGCTCGCCGAACTTTTCGCGGAGGAAAAAATTGTACGCGTGATACCGTAGGCCGGCGGTTCGCCACGCCGGGCAAGTGGCGCCGGTCTCCCCGGGGACATGCGCCGCGTTGTTGGTTTCAGGCATGCTGGGCATCGATGATTTCAACGCGGATCGTCGCGGATCGCGTAAACCGCGGATTTCGTAAAAGCCGCAATCGGAATCAGGGAGTCGGGCGCCGCGGCAACCAGCGAGGAATCGCCGCGCATTACGAACTCGTCATTCATACACCGCCGCGGGTTTTCGCGATACTGGGGCCGCTTTCCCAGCCGCGGCCGATTTGACCATTCGCACTGTTGCTAAGTAAAATAAAGTCTCGCGGCGCCCGTTTCAATCTAAACTTCGCGCTTTCACGCCTCAAGAGAGACGCATATGTTCGGCGAATTGGTTCCCATCGGCGGCGGCGATCAGATTCCGTTGCTCAAGAAGTCGCTCCTCGTCGGGCGGAGAGAAAGCTGCGACATCGTGCTGCGGTTTTCCAATATCTCGGCGCACCACTGCACTCTGAGCCTGGAAGATGGTTACTGGTACGTGAAGGACATGGGCAGCCGCAATGGGCTCAAGGTCAATGGTTTCCGTGTTTCGGAAAAACGGCTCGACCCAGGCGACGAACTCGCGATCGCAAAGCATAAATATTCCGTGAACTACTCGCCCGAGGATTGCGGGGCCACGGGCCCGCCGCCGGTCGACGAAGCGATTCCGCAGGATATCATGAAGAAGTCGCTGCTCGAGCGCGCCGGGCTGGTTGGTAAGAAACTTTTCACGCGTCCCTCGAAAGACGACGAACAGAAGCGGTTCGATCTGAACAACAATCAGGCCGGTCAAATTCGCAAGCGCGTCGATCCGATCTGAAATCACGTCATGGATTCGCGGCGGGACTTCGACCCGTGAAGTTCCCCGGGAAAGGGCCTCGGCCAGCACTCGCCGAGCAACGACGGAATGCCTCCAAGGAAAAAAAAGATTCGCGCCGAGTTTCGCAAGAATCGCGGCGATCGGGCGCGGCAAGGCGATTGGACTCGCCACTTTCGCCCTCCCGGGACCGATACCGACGCGGCGGAAGAATCGCCCGCCCCGGCCGATATCGCGGCCGACGACGCTCCGCAAGACGAGCGCATCAGCGGCAAGGGCTCGCTCACTCGCAAGCGCACCGTGTTCGCCGATGGCCACGACGAACAAAGCTCGCAAGTGCTGCTTGCCGCCGACGCCGAATGTCTGGCCGGCCGCGTGCTGAGCGTGCATGGTCTCACGAGCCGGGTCGAAGCGCCCGACGGCGCCGTCTTCGAGTGCCACACCCGCCGCCTGCTCCGCACGCTGTCGACCGATCAACGCCATGTGCTCGCGGCGGGCGATCGGGTGCGATTTCGCCCCTCGGGGCCGCGCGAAGGCATGATCGAGCGGATCGAGCCGCGCCGCGGAGTGCTCAGCCGCTCGAGTCGCGGCCGACAGCATGTGCTCGTTACGCATGTCGACCAGCTCGTGATCATCGGCAGCGCCGCCGAACCGCATTTGAAGCCGAATCTGATCGATCGGTTTCTCGTCAGCGCGCATCAAAATGGGCTCGTTCCACTGATCTGCATCAACAAAATCGATCTCGCGAGTCCGGCCGATTTGCAGCCGCTCGTGGGTGTGTATGCCCAAATGGGCTACGATGTGCTCTTGCTCTCGGCCGCGAGCGGCGCGGGCATCGATCGGCTCCGGCGGCGGCTCGCGGGCAAGGCCAGCGCCGTGGCCGGGCAGAGCGGCGTCGGCAAGTCGTCGCTGCTCAACGCGGTCGATCCGACATTGCATTTGCGAGTGGCGGCCGTGAGCCTCGAAAATCAAAAAGGCCGCCACACCACGACCACGGCCCGACTCATTCCGCTCGCCTCGGGCGGCTATGTGGTCGACACGCCGGGCGTGCGACAGTTTCAGCTTTGGGACATTGTGCCGGCCGAGGTGGCCGGTTATTTTCGCGATGTTCGTCCGTTCGTTAACCGATGCCGTTATCCTGATTGCACCCACACGCACGAAGCCGATTGCGCCGTGAAAGACGCCGTGGCCGATGGCCGGCTCGACGCCCGCCGCTACGAAAGCTACTGCGCCTGTTCGAGGGCGATGTCGCATGAGCGAACCTCGGGTCGGTCGAGCGTGTCGGTGGGAGAGCGGGCGCGTCGCCCATTCGTTTTACTCCGGAGAATCCGATCCATCGTGAGCGAACACCGTCGCACCGAGATGCATCGTGGCCAGGGCGTCGCCAGCGAATCGGCGATTCTCGTCGGCGTGCTTCTGCCCGAACGGCAAAGCGAGGAAAATCCGCTCGACGAACTCGAGGGACTCGCGGACACCGCGCAGACTCGGGTCGTGGGCCGATTGACCCAGCGGCGCCAGACACCCGATGTGACCACGTATCTCGGCAGCGGAAAAGTCGGCGAGCTCAAGGCGATGGCCGAGGGCGAGGAAGCCGATGTGATTCTGTTCGACAATGACCTGAGCCCCGCCCAGACACGCAATCTCGAACAAGCCACGGGCGTCAAGGTGCTCGATCGCACGGAGCTGATCCTCGATATCTTCGCCTCGCGGGCGCGCACCAGCGAGTCGCGGCTGGCCGTGGAGCTTGCCCAGCTTCAATATTCCTTGCCGCGGCTCAAACGGATGTGGACCCATCTTTCGCGCATCAAGATGGGCGTCGGAATGCGCGGGCCGGGCGAAAAGCAGCTCGAGGTCGACCGCCGCTTGGTCGAGAAGCGGATCAGCGAACTTCGGGCGGATCTCAAGAGCATCGAATCGCGCAAGGAGCGGCAAGTCGCCTCGCGCAACGAACGCATGACCGTGTCGCTCGTTGGCTACACGAATGCCGGCAAGAGCACGCTGCTCAACACGCTCACCGGCGCCGACGTGCTGGCCGAAGACAAGCTCTTCGCCACGCTCGACACGCGAACTCGCCGCTGGCAGTTGCCCGGCTGGGGGCCCGTGCTGCTGAGCGACACCGTGGGATTCATCCGCGATTTGCCGCATCATTTGATCGCCAGCTTCAAGGCCACGCTCGAAGAATCGCGCCAAGCCGATCTGCTGCTGCATGTGGCCGACGCCAGCAATCCGGCGGCGCTCGACCAGATTTCGTCCGTGTATCGGGTGCTCGAGGAACTAGGCAACGAGGCCAAGGACGCCCTATTGGTGCTCAATAAAGTCGACGCCGCCGAGCGCGGCCAACTGCTCACGATTCTCAGCCGCTATCCGCGGGCGATATCCGTGAGCGCCCGCGGCGGCCAAGGACTCGACACGCTCGCCGCCGCGGTGAGCCAGGCGCTCAGCCATGATTTTCTCGATATCGATGTCGAGACCGGCGTCGACAATGGCCGCTTGCTCGCCGCCTTGGCCGCGCATGGCGAAGTGCTCTCGAAACGCTATGGCGATGACAACCGCGTGGTGGTGCATTGCCGAGTGCCCCGCCGGGCGCTGGCGCATTTGCACGGCGCCGGCGCCACCATTCGCCCCCACGCGATCGACGCCGAGCCGAACTCCGCGACCCACGGCGCCGCGCAAGGCGTGCTTCCACTCGGCGAACTCGGCGCGGATAGCGTGTTGGGAGCGAAACGTTCCACGGAGGACCTCTCGGAGATGCCTTCGCCGCGAGCTTCCGACACGGATCGGCGCTGAAACGATGGCCCGTCGCGAGATTCACGGTCTGCGAGGCATCGTGACCGGCGCATCGGGCGGCATCGGCGCGCGCGCTCGCTGGCGAATTACATGCCGCCGGCGCGTGCGTGCTGCTGGTGGCGCGGCGCGAGGAGCAACTGGCGAGCGTGGTCGCCGCGCTTGGAGCCAACGCGGATTTCGTGGTCGGGGATATTTGCGACCCGGCGATCCGATCGGCGGCCATCGCCCGAACTGTCGCGCGCTGGGGCGGGCTCGACTTTATCGCGAACAATGCCGGCGTCGGCGCTTTGGGCCGTTTTGCCGACGCCGAGCCCGAGCGACTGCGGCGGATCATGGAAGTCAACTTCTTTGCCCCGGTCGAACTGGTTCGCCAGTCGCTGCCCGAGCTCGAGCGTGGCCGGCTGCCGATCGTGGTGAATGTCGGCTCGATTCTCGCGCATCGGGGAATTCCCCATGCCAGCGAATACTGCGCGAGCAAATTTGCCCTCCGCGGATGGGCGGAATCGTTGCGGGCCGAGTTGACCGAGCGCGGTATCGAGGTGCTCAACGTGCATCCCGGCACGACCGACACCGAGTTTTTCCAACACGCCCTCAGCCCTGGCAAATATCCTTGGCGCCAACCGCGCGGGGCCAGTTCGCAAGCAGTGGCGAAAAAGATCGTGGCGGCCATGCGCCGCGGAAGACATGAAGCGATTCTCGGCCTGCCGGCCAAGTGCCTGCACTGGGCCAACAAGCTCGCCCCGCGGTTGGTCGACCGCGTGCTGGGGCGTTATGGTTGAATTTCGTCGGCGATCCGGATGGCGGCCGCCAATGGACGCTCGCCGTTTCGCCGCCTATAATGCTGGCTTTACCGGCAACCCACGCGAAAGGATCGAGCTTTGGCCGACGAGAAACTGGTCATCATCGGCAGCGGACCGGCCGCTTGGACGGCCGCCATCTACGCGGCCCGCGCCGAACTGCGGCCGCTGGTCTACGAAGGCGCCATCACCGAGCCGAATCGACTCGCTGGCACGCTGCCGCTTGGCCAACTGAACCTGACCACCGAAGTGGAAAACTATCCTGGCTTTCCGGCGGGCAACCTCGGCGCGTATCTCGACCACGCGATCGGCGCCGAGGCGCGCGGCACGATGGCGCCGCACGAAGGCCACGGCGTCAGCGGCCCGGAGCTCATGGAGCTGATGCGCCAACAAGCCAAGAACTTCGGCACGCGCATCATCACCGACGACATCGCCAAGGTCGATTTCAGCCGCCGGCCCTTTCGGCTCTCGCCCAGCGAAGGCAAGCCAATCGAAGCCCAGAGCGTGATCGTGGCCACCGGCGCACGGGCCAATTACTTGGGTCTGCCCAGCGAAGACAAATACAAGAACCATGGCGTGAGCGCTGCGCGGTGTGCGATGGAGCATTGCCTCGCTTTCGCGACAAGCCGCTGGTCGTGGTGGGCGGCGGCGACTCCGCGGTCGAGGAAGCGACCTATCTCTCGAAGTTCGCCAGCCGGGTCTACATGGTCCATCGCCGCGACGCGCTCCGCGCGTCGAAGGTCATGGCCGAACGCGCCCGCGGCAACGAAAAAATCGAAATCCTCTGGAACTCCTCGCTCGATGAAGTGCTCGGCGACGAGAAAGCGCGGCGTGACCGGAGCGCGAATCGGCTCGACGCTCGATTCGGGCGCGACGCGCGAACTCGAATCCTCGGGAGTGTTCCTCGCGATTGGCCACACGCCCAACACCGCGTTTCTCGAAAATCAGCTCGAGCTCACTTCGAAGAAATACATTCGCTGGACCGTGCCGTTTCGCACCAACACGAGCGTGATCGGCGTGTTTGCCGCTGGCGACGTGGCCGACGACTATTATCGCCAAGCGGTCACCGCCGCCGGCTCCGGCTGCCAAGCGGCGCTCGATTGCGAGCGCTGGCTCGCGGCCGAGGGAATTCACTAATCCACGAGACGGAAGGATCCGCCATGCAAAAATTATCGGTCGCCCAGGCCCGCAAGCCCGAGAGCGCGGGCCAAGCGGCGCGGCTCCAGGGATGGATTCGCACGCGCCGCGATTCCAAGGGCGGATTCAGCTTTTTGGAGCTCAACGATGGTTCGTCGCTGGCCAACATGCAGATCGTGGCCGATGCGAATCTGCCGAACTACGAGAGCGAGATCAAGCGGCTCGTCGCCGGTTGCAGCGTGACGGTCGAGGGCGAGCTCAAGACCTCGCCCGGCAAAGCGCAAGCCACGGAACTACACGCGGCGAGCGTGGCGGTGCATGGCTGGGCCGATCCGGAAACGTATCCGCTGCAAAAGAAGCGGCATTCGTTCGAATATCTCCGGACCATTGGGCACTTGCGGCCGCGCACGAACACGTTTCGGCGCGATCGCTCGCGTGCGAAATTGCCTCAGCCGCTCGATCCACGATTTTTTTCAGGAAGCACGAGTTTCTCTATATTCATTCGCCGATCATCACGGCGAGCGATTGCGAAGGCGCCGGGGCGATGTTTCAGTGTGACGACGCTCGATCCCGCCCAGCCGCCCAGGGTGGCGAGCCCCAGCGGAAACCCGATCGGTGGCCAAATCGATTGGTCGAGGGATTTTTTCGGCAAGCCGGCGTATCTCACCGTGAGCGGACAGCTCGAAGGCGAAATCTTCGCCACCGCCCTGGGCAAGGTCTACACCTTCGGCCCGACTTTTCGCGCCGAGAATTCGAACACGTCGCGCCACTTGGCCGAGTTTTGGATGGTCGAGCCGGAGATGGCGTTTTTCGAGCTCGCCGACAACATGGAGCTGGCCGAGGCATTTTTGAAACGTATCTTCGGCGATGTGCTCGAACGTTGCCACGCCGACCTTGAGTTGTTCAACGAACACGTTGATAAAACCGTGCTCGCGACGCTCGAATGCATCGTGGCCAGCGAGTTCGCGAGGCTCCCGTATACCGACGCGATCGAGACTGCTGCTCAAGGCCAGGACCACGTTTGATTTTCCGGTCTCCTGGGGTTGCGACTTGCAAGCCGAACACGAGCGGTATCTCACCGAGCAAGAATTCGGCCGACCGGTGATCCTGTTCGACTATCCCCGCTCGATCAAACCGTTTTATATGCGAGTCAACGACGATGGCCGCACGGTGCGGGCGATGGATATTCTCATGCCTCGCGTGGGCGAAATCATCGGCGGCAGTCAGCGCGAAGAACGGCTCGAAGTGCTCGAAGACCGCATGCGCGAGCAGCACTTGGAGCCGGAGGCCTATTGGTGGTACGCCGACCTCCGCCGTTATGGCACCGTGCCACACTCGGGCTTCGGCCTGGGGCTCGAGCGGGCGATGCTGTTCGTGACCGGCATGGGCAACATTCGCGATGTGATTCCGTTTCCCCGCACTCCGGGCAGCGCCGACTTTTAACATTGCCCATGGTTCGAATCCGATTGAAAACGACCGCCGCGGTGGGTTTCCATGATTTCCGACGCCGATCCTGAATCCTTCGATGATTCGCCGCTTGAAGCCGGCGCTTCGCTTTCGCACGAAGCCTTTATGCGCATGGCGCTCGCCGAGGCCGAAGCGGCCTTTGCCGAGGAAGAGGCGCCGATCGGGGCGGTGATCGTTCGCGCGGGTCGCGTGGTCGCGTCGGCTCACAACCAGCGCGAGCAACTGCGCGATCCCACGGCCCATGCCGAAATGATCGCCATCACGCAGGCCGCCGAATCGCTTGGCGATTGGCGGCTCGAAGGATGCGTGCTCTATGTCACGCTCGAACCCTGCCCCATGTGCGCCGGCGCGATTTTGCAGGCCCGCATTCCCACGGTCGTCTACGGGGCTTCGGACCCCAAGGCCGGCGCGGTGCAAACTTTGTTTCGCCTGCTCGGCGACGCGCGGCTGAACCACCGAGCCGCCTGCGTGGGCGGTGTGCTCGCCGAGGACTGCGGCCGCATCTTGACCCGCTTCTTCCAGCAGCAGCGAGCCACGGGCAAGAAATGAAAAACTGGCGAATGCTCGCGCGGCTGGATAGACTAAAGATCGCCCGCCTTTTGGCCCCGGTCCGGGTTACGTCGTTCCCGCCGTCTCGTCTTGTTCGGAACTCAAGCGCATGGCGAAGACCATTTGCAAATTCGCCGTTCTCCTCGCGGTTTCGAGTTTCTTCGGCGCCGTGATCCTTGCCGCTGGCGAGCCCGCGGCCGAGCAGGCTTGGCCGCCCGCGTTCGCGAAATATTGCCTCGACTGCCATTCGACCGCGAAGAAGAAAGGCGATCTCGATCTCGAGCGCTTTCGCGCTGCGCGGACTTGGGCGCCGATTTGCAAATCTGTGCAATATCGTCGAGCTCCTCGAAGCTCGCGAGATGCCTCCCAAAGACACGACGCCCCAGCCCACCGACGCCGAGCGCGAGGCGATGCTTGCTTGGACCCGCGCCCTCTTGCATGCCCAAATTCTCGCGCATTCCGGCGATCCTGGCCGGGTCGTGCTCCGACGGCTGAGCCACGCCGAGTACAACAACACGATCCGCGATCTCACCGGAATCGACTTCACGCCCACGAGAGAGTTTCCGGCCGATGGCGCCGCGGGCGAAGGCTTCACCAATGCCGGCGATGGGCTCGTGATGAACTCGGTGCTGCTCGTCAAATATCTGGCGGCGGCCAAGGAAATTGCCGCGCACTTGGTGCTCACTCCCGAAGGCTTTCGCTTTTCACGCGCGAAGACTCGGCGTGACTGGACCGACGAAGCCATCGCGCGGCTCAAGGCCGCTTACGCCGAAGCCGACCAAGGCACGGATGGCGGCAAGCCGGAGATCGCCCGTTACCTGCGCTTCGCTCGCCCAGCGCGAGGCGCTCCGCGCGGGTAAGACCTCTCCCGAGGAAGTCGCCGCTCGCGAGAAGCTGAACGCCAAGTATTTCACGATCCTTTGGCAAATGCTCGACTCGGCCGATGCCGCTCACGGCGGTCCGCCGCTCGAGGCGCTTCGCGACCATTGGCGGCGAGCGCGGCCCGAGGACGCCGATTCGCTCGCGGCCGAAGTTCATTTTTGGCAGTCGCTGGTGTTCACGTTTCCCAAGATCGGCAGCTATCAATCGCTCGTTTGGCAAGCCGACCGTGAACCATCGCTCCTCGCGACGCGGCAGGTGCAATGGACGCCGACGATCGTTCCGGGCCAGACCGAAGTGACCCTCTATCTTGCCACGCGTGGCGTGGCGGCGACGAACGATCGCGCGGCCGTTTGGCGAGCGCCGCGTTTCGAGGGCGGACCCCATCCGGCGGTGCGCTTGGCCGATGTCGCGCGTACTTGCGGGCAAATACGAATGGAATTACCGCTCGCATTTCCGCGAGACGGCCAAGTATCTGGAAGCCGCGGCGTCGCTCGCGGAGGTTCTTGCGTCTGAACGCGAGGCGGCGATCGCCAAGACCGCGGAAGCGATGGGCCTCGAGCCGCGATTGCTTACCCGCTGGGTAGACTACTTGGCGCTGCCGGCCGCGGGCGAGCCATCGCCGACCAGCGGGCAGTCGTCACCCGCCGAAGTGGCTCGGCGAATTCCGACCGATTCGCCGCTCGCGCGCTGGCGAGCCGCGGCGCTCGATCGCAATCGCGCGAGCGAACTCGGCACTCTCGCTGCGGAAACGCGGACATTGCTCGCCGGCGATCGCCCAAAAACCGATGGCCCCGACCGCAAGCTGTACGATCTGCTTGTTTCGCTCGACAGCCCGCTGTTTGTCGGTATCGACCTCGCCCGCTGGACAGCGCCGCGAAATTCCGAGGCGCCCGGCGATACCGCGCCGAGCGCGCCGCCTCTGGGGCTCGACGCGGAGCGGTTCGAGGCGAATTTACCGTGCGAGGCGACTTCGACCCTCGAGATTCGCTTGCCCGCGGTGCTGTTTCAAGGGCGGCAGTTCGTGTCGACGGGTGAACTGCAAAACCCATTCGAGGGTCAAGCGGTTGTGCAGTTCACGGCCACCGCCGAGCGACCCAATCAAAATCTTCCCGACGCCGGGCGGCCGCTCGTTGCCAGCCGCGCGCTGCTCGGGCTCGACGCCGATTCGCGCCGCCGGGGGCTCCAGTCGTTTCGCGAGTTGTTTCCCAAGTATTTGCATCACCCGCGGATCGTGCCTGATGACGAGGTGATCTGCCTGCGACTATTCTTTCGCGAGGACGAGGCGCTCGCTCGGCTCGCGGCCAGTCCGAGCCAAATGGCGGAGCTCGATCGACTATGGAGCGAATTGCGTTGGATTAGCCAGTGGCCGCTGGTCGAGCACGCCAACTACGATTCGTTTTACGGCTTCGTCACGCAAGAAGCTTCGCCCGCGACGATCAAGGAAGTCGAGAGCCGCACGCGCGAGCCAATTCGCCGCCGGGCCGAGGAGTTTGCCGCCGAACAGGTAACCCGCGCACCGGCGCAAATCCGCGCGATCGCCGAGTTCGCCAGCCGCGCGATCCGCCGTCCGCTCGAGCCCGCCGAAGCGGCTCGCTTCGAAACGCTGTATGGCAAGCTGCGTGGCAAGAATCTTTCGCACGAAGACGCGATGCAGCTTCTCGTCGCGGAAATTCTGGTGAGCCCGGCGTTTCTTTATCGCATCGAGCAAGCGGCGCCGGGCGCGGACTCGCGGCCGGTTTCCGCGTGGGAACTCGCCACGCGACTGAGTTATTTCTTGTGGGCGAGCGAGCCCGACGAGCCGCTTCGCGCCGCCGCCGCGAGCGGCGGCCTGCTCAATGAGGCGACGCTCCTCGAACAACTCGAGCGAATGCTTCGCGACGATCGGATGCGCGGCTTCGCCAGCGAGTTTGGCGCCCAGTGGCTGCATGTGCGCGGAGTGCGCGACAATCATGAGAAAAACGAGAAGCTCTTCCCCACCTTCGACGACGAACTTCGGGCCGCGATGCTCGAAGAAGCGGTGCGGTTCTTTCAAGACCTCGTGCAAGCCGACCGCTCGACGCTGGGAATTCTCGACGCCGACTACACCTTTCTCGACGAACGGCTCGCCCAGCACTACGGCATTCCCGATGTGCGCGGACCCGAGTGGCGCCGGGTCGAGCAAGTGCGTCGCTGGGGGCGAGGCGGAGTGCTCACGCTGGGCGGAGTGCTCGCGCAGCAGTCGGGCGCCTCGCGCAATAGCCCGGTGCTGCGCGGCAACTGGGTGGTCGAAACATTGCTCGGCGAACGCATTCCCAAGCCGCCGACCAATGTGCCGCGACTGCCCGAGATTGAAAGCGCCGATTCGCTCAGCGTACGGCAAATGACGGAGCGCCATGCGAGCTTGGCCGAGTGCGCCGCCTGCCACCAACGGTTCGATCCCTATGGGTTCGCGCTCGAGAAATACGACCCGATCGGCCGCCGGCGCGAGCAAGACGCCACCGGCCGGCCGATCGACACGGCCGTGACCCTGGCCAATGGCGCGACGTTCGATGGTCTCGACGGCCTGCGCGACTACCTGCTTGCCCGACGAAAGTCCCAGTTTCTCGAACATTTCTGCCGAAAGTTGCTCGGCTATGCGCTCGGCCGGTCGGTAACGGTATCGGATCAGCCGCTTTTGGATAAAATGATGTCCGAGCTTGCGGCCGACGACTACCGCATCTCGGCCGCCCTGAAAACGATCGTCACGAGTCCGCAATTTTTGCGTCATCGTGGTCTCGAAGCGACCAAAACCGAATAATCGCCCGCGGTGAGTATTGTTGTTTTCGTGGAACCGAACGGAAAATGTTTTCCCGGCTCGCGGCTGTTAATGTCCGGCTCGATCCCACGGGACTAACGCGAGAGGAACACGCACGATGGCTTCGCCCCGCTCCAATCCGAACCGGCCGAACTCGCGTCGCGCATCGTCGGTGGATTCGCGGTCGAAATATGTGTTTTCACGGCGCACTTTGCTCCGCGGCCTGGGCGTGTCGATGGCTCTGCCGTGGATGGAGAGCGCCGCGGTCTGGGGCGACGAGCCGGCCCAGGGCTCGGCCAGTCAAGCGCCGGTGCGCATGGCGGTGCTCTTCGCCGGCAATGGTTTTCATCGCGATCACTGGTGGGCCCGCGGCCAAGGCGCCGCCCTGGAGCTCGGCCAGGTGCTCGCGCCGCTCGAGAGCCTCAAGCACAAAATGCTCTTCATCCGCGGGCTCTACAATCAAGAGGCCGGCAAGGGCGGCATTCATAGCGCCATGACCGGCAACCTGCTTACCGGAGCCCCGCTCGAAGGCGCCGGCGGCATTCGCTCGGGAGTGAGCGTCGACCAGCACGTCGCCCAGCATCAAAGCGGCCAGACCAAGGTTTCCAGCCTAGTGCTTGGCTGCGAGCCTTCGCTCTCGTCGCTGCACAAGGGCTACTCGATGGTCTACAGTTCGCATATTTCCTGGAGCAGCCCCACCACGCCAACGCCGCTCGAGCTCTATCCGGCGATGGCGTTCGATCGGCTATTTCGCGACGAAGCGGGCAAGGGCGACGCGAGCGTGCTCGATCTGGTGCTCGAAGATGCCCGCGGCCTGGGCGGTCGCATCGGCTATTCGGATCGCCGAAAGCTCGACGAATATCTCACCAGCGTTCGCGAGATCGAACAGCGGCTCAAGCAAGCCTCGGCGAGTGGAAAGCTACAAGGCTGGCGGCCGACGCTCGACAAGCCGAATATCGCGCGCCCGGCCGATGGCATTCCGCACGATGTCGACGAACACATGCGGCTCATGGCCGATATCCTCGTGCTCGCGCTGCAAACCGACACGACTCGCGTGGCCACGCTCAAGCTGAACAACGATCACTCGGCGCTGCGGTTTCCGAATCTCGGCGTCGACTACATGATTCATCACTTGCTATCGCACACCGACAATGCCGATTGGCTGAAGGTCAACCAATTCTTCACCCAGCAGGTAGCCTATATCGCCGGCAAGCTCGACCAGATTCAAGAGGGCGACCGCACGGCGCTCGACAACACGATGCTCCTCTTCTGTTCGAGCATGCTCCACGGCAGCAACCATGATTGCAGCCAGTTGCCGGTGGTGCTTGTCGGACGCGGCGGCGGCAAGATCGAAACCGGCCGGGTGCTCGATTACACCGGCAAGCCCAATCGCAAGATGTGCGGCCTTTTCATGGCCATGATGGATAAGATGGATGTGCATGTCGACGCCTTTGGCGACTCGACCGAGCGACTGGCCGAAGTCTGACCTCGTCGTGGGAACATCGGCCGAACATGAACGACACCGACGAGCGACTCGCCGCGATGGATTCCGCCGATAGTTCCCCGTCGTCCGGCGCCGACGCGCCCGGCAATGTCGCCGCCGCAAGCGGCCCCGGCGCCCGCTCGGGCGGCGTCGGCGCGCCGCCGACCGAAGTGTTGATGCGGCTCGATCGGGTCGGCAAGACGTTTCACATGGGCGATGTCGCGGTCGATGTGCTCAAACGAGTGTCGCTCGACATTTATCGCGGCGAATTGCTCATCATGGTCGGGCCCAGCGGCTCGGGAAAAACCACGCTGCTCAATCTGCTGGGAGGGCTCGATCAGCGCCACCGAGGGCGATGTCTGGTTTCGCGATTTCAATCTCTCGACCGCCTCGCCGCGCGAGCTCACGCGCTTTCGCCGCGACTTCGTCGGCTTTGTCTTCCAATTTTACAATCTGGTGCCGAATCTCACGGCCCGGGAGAATGTGGTCGTGGCCACCGAGATCGCGAAGCGGCCGCTCGACGTCGACCGGATGCTCGAGATCGTCGGTCTCGGACATCGGCTCGATCATTTCCCGGCGCAACTTCTCGGGCGGCGAGCAGCAACGGGTGGCCATGGCCCGGGCGCTGGCGAAAAACCCCGAATTGCTGTTGTGCGACGAGCCGACCGGCGCGCTCGACTTCGAGACCGGCAAGATGGTGCTACGGCAACTGGTGAATCTGAAGAACGAGCTCGGCAAGACGATTCTCATCATCACCCACAACGCCGCCCTGGCCGAGGCCGCCGACCGCGTGGTGCGACTTCGCTCGGGCGAGATTCACGAATTGCATGTGAATCCGAATCCGTTGCCGCCCGAGGAGATCACCTGGTGAACTCGCTCGACCGCAAGTTGCTCCGCGAGATCCGCTCATCGGCCGGGCTGCTCACGGCGATCACCAGCGTCATCACGCTGGGCGTCATGTGCTTCATCTACATGCGCTCGGCGTATAACAATCTCAGCCTGGCGCGGTGGCAATACTATTGGCGATTGCCGGATGGCGGACTTCTGGATCGACTTCAAAAAGGCGCCGCTCGCGGAGCTCGAAGCGATCGGAGAAATGGGCGGAGTGACCGGAGCCGGCCGCGGATTCAGTTCTTCGCCACGGTCGATATCGAGCGCTCGCCGATTCCGCTCAATGGACTCGTGCTCTCGCTGCCCGACCGGCGAGCGCCGGTCATCAACGATATCGTGCTCCGGCACGGCGGATATTTCACCTCGCGCCGCGACAACGAAGTGATCGTCAACGACGCGTTTGCCCGCCGCAACAAGCTGCATCCGGGCGAGCGGATTCATCTGATTCTCAACAATCGCCGGCAAGAACTGTTTATCGTCGGCACGGCGATCAGTTGCGAATTCGTCTACCCCGTCGGGCCTGGCGCCGATCTCGCCCGATCCCGAACATTTCGGCATTTTTTATCTCAAGCGCGCTTATGCCGAGGAGATCTTCGATTTCGCGGGCGCCGCGAATCAACTCGTCGGCACGCTGGCGCCCGACCTGCGCGAGCGGCCCGAGCAGACCCTGCGCCAGATCGAGACCCGGCTCGCGTCGTTCGGCGTCACGACCACCACGCCGCGCGGCAATCAGAGCTCGAACCGTTTTCTGAGCGACGAGATTCGCGGGATGGGAGTGTTCGCTTCGTTTTTTCCGTTTATCTTTCTCGCCGTCGGCGCGCTGGTGCTCAATGTGGTGATGGTGCGGCTGGTCGAACAGCAGCGGCTCGTGATCGGAACCCTCAAAGCGCTCGGCTATGGCGACGGCCAGTTGTTTCTCCACTTCACCAAGCTGGGGCTGGTCGTGGGCCTGGTGGGCGGAAGCGTCGGGCTCGTGCTCGGCAACTTCATGGGTGGCGTGATCACCGGAATTTACCGCATGTTCTATGAGTTTCCCAACCTCGAAAATCGCGTCTATCCGGGCCTCTACGCCACGGGCATGGCGATCAGCGTGATCTTCTCGATCATCGGCGCTTGGCATGGCGCGCTATGTGGCCATGCGGCTCAATCCGGCCGAAGCAATGCGGGCCAAACCACCGGTCGTGGGCGGGGCGGTGTGGCTCGAGCGGTTTCCGCGCCTTTGGAGCCGGCTCGGTTTCGGCTGGCGGCTGACGGTGCGCAATGTGCTCCGCAATCGGTTGCGCACCGGCGGTGGGTATTTTCGCGTCGGCCGCGGGCGCGGCGCTGCTCGTGTGCGGCCTCATGCTCTATGCGGCGCTGCATCATTTGGTGAATTTCCAGTTCGAGGAGGTCACGCATGGCGATGTGGACTTGGCCTTTGCCGACGAACACTCGCGCGCCGCGCTGCTCGAAGCGCGGCGGCTGCCCGGCGTCGAGCTCGCCGAGCCGCTGTTCGATGTCAGTTGCACCTTCGTTCACGGTCCGGCCCGCAAACGCGGAATGATCACGGGCCTCGCCCCGGGCCTCGACTCACCACGCCGCGCGACCTAGCCGGCCGGGCGATTCGCGTGCCCGACACCGGCTTGGCCATGAACCGGCGGCTGGCTGAACTGTTGGGCGTGGCCGTGGGCGATCGGGTGGCGGTGCTGCCGGTGAAGGGGCGCCGCGATCCGATCGAGGTTCCCGTGGTCGAGATCAGCAATAGCTTCATCGGGCTCGCGGTGTATGCCAATATCGATTATCTGAGTCGTCTGGTTCATGAAGAAGAAGCGATCAGCGGAGTACAGCTTTCGGCCGATTCCGAGCCGCGTCTCTGGCGATCGCTGTGCCGCGAGCTGAAGCGACTGCCAGCGGTGCGGAGCGTGAATGTGCGCTCGCAGGTGATCGAGAATCTACAAGCGGTGATTCGCGCGCAGCGAATTTTCATTTCGCTGCTCGTGATTTTCGCAGGCGTGATTTTTTTCTGCGGCTTGCTCAATGCCTCGTTGATTGCCCTGGCGGAGCGGCGGCGCGAGGTGGCCACGCTTCGGGTGCTCGGCTATGGACCTTGGCAAGTGGGCGGGCTCTTCTTGCGCGAAAGCCTGCTCGTCAATTCGCTCGGCACTCTCTTGGGAATGCCGCTCGGCTATGGGCTCTCGGTCATTATTTCAATCGTCTATAACACCGACATGTTCCGCTTTCCGCTGGTGGCGCCGCCGCAAGTCTGGCTGGGAACGATCGGTTTATCGCTGCTCTTCGCGCTCGCGGCCCATGGGGTCGTGCAGCGCAATGTTCACCGGCTCGATTGGCTCGAAGCATCGAAAACGCGAGAATAACATTCCGCTCCGTCTTACCGTGGGGAATGAATTTCCATGATGCGATCTCTTGGCGTTGGCTTGGCGATTGTGCTGTGCGTCGGCGCGGCCCTGGCGGTGTATTCTTCGTGGAATGCCGGGCCGCCGGTCGAGGCGGCGACCGTGCGCCGCGGCCTGGTGCGCGAGTATATCGACGAGGAGGCCAAGACTCGCCTCGCGCAAACCTATCTCGTCACGGCCCCTTACAATTGCCGCGTCGAGGCGATTCGCTGCGCCGAGGGCGACAATGTGAGCCAGGGGCAAATCGTGGCCCGGGTCGTGCCGCTCGACTCGGAGCTGACGGTCGACGCGGCGCAGGCCGCGGTCGATCGGCTCGAAGCCGCGATCAAGGAAAACGACGATGTCTCGGTCGAAACCACCACGCTCCAGCAGACCATCGACTTCGCCACCTCGATGGACCGCATGGTCGACGCCGCGACGGCGCGCGTGCGAGCGGGCGAGGCCAAGCAAGGCTATGCCGACAAGTTCCTAACCCGCGCCGAACGGCTCTTTTCCACCAAGTCGATGGCCGAAAACGATCTCGATCAGGCTCGCGTCAATCAGGTGCAATCGGAAGTCGATCATGAGCAAGATGTGCTGGTCGAGCGCGCGACCGAGGCGCTCCGCGCCGCCTCCGCCCTGATGCCCACCGCGATGCGGCAATACATTCTACGCAAATCGCTCAAGCATGAAGTGCTCGATAAGGAACTGGCCGAGGCGCATGTGAATCTGCGAAAAGCCGAACGCGATCAAAACCGCGGCGTGATGGCGAGCCCGGTCAGCGGCGCGGTGCTCGAACGCGTCGATAGCAACGAGCGCACCTACTCGGTCGGCACGGTGCTCCTCAAGATCGGCTCCTGGAGCGATCTCGAAGTCGAAGCCGATGTGCTGACCCAGGAAGCCACGTCGATCAAGCTCGGTTCGCCGGTCGATGTCTCGGGCGCGGCAATCGGCGTCCGGCCGGTCGAAGCCAAGGTCACTCGTATTTATCCGGCCGGTTTCACCAAGATCAGCTCGCTCGGCGTCGAGCAACAGCGGGTGAAAGTCCTCATCGGATTCGCTCCCGAGATTCTGACCAAGTTGCGCGGAGCGCGGCTTGGGTGTCGATTACCGAGTGCGGGTGCGCATCTACACGGCGCGGGCTCCCGACTGCGCTCGTCGTTCCTCGCTCCGCGCTTTTTCGCGGCGCCGACATGGGGTGGCGCGTGTTCGTGGTGGAAGATGGCCGCGCCGCGACACGCGCGGTCGAGGTCGGGTTGAGCAACGACGATGAGGCGGAAATCAAATCCGGGCTCAAGGAAAACGAGACCGTGGTGCTCGCGCCCGAGACGAATCTTGCCGACGGCCAAGCCGTGCGCGTGTTCAACCGCGCGCGGTAGGGAACAGGCCAATCCCGCCGCCATTGCCGATCCCGGGCTCCCAATAAAATGGCGAACCGTCAGAGTCGGCTTTCAATCCAACCGGCGACGCGAGCCAGCCATCGGCAGCGGCCGAGGGCGGCGATAATCTGTAGCCCCGCCGGCATCCCTTGCTTGTCGAGCCCACACGGCACGCTCACGGCCGGTGTTCCGGCATAACTCCAGGGCGAGTTGAACCGTGGATCGCCCGTGGTCGCGAGCGAACGTGGCGCCGTGCTCGGGGTGGCCGGAGTCATGATGGCGTCGAACTCACCGAGCGTCGCATCGATCCGGGACGTCCAAGCGACTTGGTGTTCGCGGGCCGCGCGATATTCATCGGCCGTGATCTGGCTTCCCTGGTCGATCAACTCGCGAACCTGGGGCCCAAACGCCTCGCGATGCTGCTCGAACTTCGGGCCATGCGCGCGAGCGACGTCATGCGCCATGATCTTTCGATGATTTTCAAGCACGCGTTCGAGCTCCGGCGGCTCGGGCAGCATGGCGATCAACGCGCCGGCGTTGGCGAGCTTCGCGATTGTCTTTTGAAAGATCGCCGCCAGCGACGCATCGCATTGATCGCGAAAAAATCCGGCGAACACACCGAGTCGCGGCGACCGAATCGGATCGACGGCGCTCGAATCGTCGGGCGGCTCGTCGCTGAGTCCCGCGGCCTCGAGCACTCGGAACGCATCGTCCACGGTTCTGGCAAACGATCCCACATGATCCAGCCGCTCGCTCACCGGCACGATGCCCGCTCGGCCCGAATCACGAAATTGGGGTTTGAACCCGACCACGCCGCAATACGCGGCGGGGCGAAGAATCGAACCGCCGGTCTGAGTGCCAATCGCGGCGTCGCACATGCCGCAGGCCACCGCCGCCGCCGAGCCGGCGCTGGAGCCGCCCGGCGTATGCGCCAGATTCCAGGGATTGCGCGTGGGCGAGGGATCGAAACAGGCGAGCTCGCAGGTCGTGGTCTTGCCAAGCACGATCGCCCCCGCTTGCGCAAAGCGGCCACCACCGGCGCATCGACCGCCACGGGCTCGTCGGGCCAGAGCGGCGAGCCGGCGCGTGGGCATGCCGGCCACATCGATAATGTCTTTCACGCCGATCACGAAGCCGGAAAGAACGTCGTCCGACTCGTTCGGCGGCGCGTCGAGCCGCCCGGCCTGGGCCAGCGCGCCGGCGGCGTCGACATGTGTCCACGCATGAATCTTGCCGTCGAGGAGCGCAATGCGAGCGAGATATTGTTCCACTCGCGTGGTGTGCGATCGGCTATTCGCGGCGTTTACATTCTCTTGTTCCATGACGACGGATCCTTTGAAGTCCAGTCGGCCCGCTTTGACCAGCCCACCACGGAAACAACTCGACCACGAAGCGGCTTCCAGTGTAGCGGCTAATCGATGCGAGAGCGCGTCGCCGCGAGAATCAGATCGCCGCTCCGAGCGAGATCACCGGCTGCTGACTAGCCATTGTCCGCACCAGACGCAAGAAGTTGTGCGGTGCGCCGGGCGTGAGACGGCCTAGCACGCGCGGGGCGTTGGCGCCGGTGAGCAGCGGTAAATTACCGGGTGTCTGATCGAGCCACAATTGGCCCCACCAAGCCGTGGCGGCGGCTTCGAGCGCCGTGAGCGGGAAATCGACATCGACACTTTCGAGCGGCCGCAGCCCAGGGAGTCGCGCGAGCAACCTGCTCTTGAGGAAGTCGCTTTTGCTCGCCGGACCCGCAATAAGGAGCTCGCCGATCGCGCGTCCCGCGGGATCGCCGGTCGCCAAAAGATTCATCCGCGCGGCGATCGCGGTGGCGAGCCAATCGAGGGCCGCGCGGCGGCGGTCGAGCGGCGGTCGCTGTTGAACGCTCGTTTGCAAAAAAGCGTCCAGCTCGCGGAGGGGTTCGTCTGAGTTCGATCCGCGATCATCGGGCGCCGCAAGTGGATTGGCACTGCCGCGCTTGGCGAACTCGACGACCGAACGCGGCCCAACCGGCAGCGTGGCCGCCGCGATTCTTTCGAGCGCCGTGGCGTCGCGCGAGGCCGGCAGCAGCGTGATGGAAGTGGTCCTGTCGAGCCAAAGAATGGCGCGGGCATGGGCGGCGCTGCGCGTCAGCAGCCAATACGGCGCCGCGAGCAAGGGTTCGCCTTGGCCGCCTTGAGCCAGATCACGAGCGGCGAATGCATCGAGCACGTTGATGCCGGTGCGTTCGGCCAGCCGAGCTCCGTCGGAGAGACCAAGGCACGCTCGCTCGCCCCCGGGTTCGCGGCGCCAAAGTCCCGGATCGGCGGCGGCGAGGCAGAGTGTTTTGCGCGGCAGCTCGGGATCGAGCGCGGCGAGCCGATGGACACACGCGGCCAGCGCATCGGCGAGCTCGCTGGCCAACACCGCCGCCAGCGCCGGCGGATGCGGCGCCCGGCGCCAGGCCATGTCCTGAAATAGCCGCCGCGTAGCGCGGGGAACGAGAATCGAGGCGGTGAGTTCGACCGTGGCGCGAGCGTCGAACCCGGCGCCATGCGCGGCGATGGCAGCGCCGACCACCCGGCGCGCATCGCTCGACACGGCGACGCCGACCGTCCAGCGGCGTCGATCGTGGCCCGACATGGATGGGGCGCCCTTCGGGGACCAGGGACATGAAGCCAAGAGAACCGCGTCGACCGGCGCCGGCCGACCGGGAGAAAAGTCCGGCCCGCGACAGCCTCGGCGTCAAGACAAAACGCCGAGGCTGCCGCAAGTGCGAGATATCCGTCGTTCGCGCCATCTCCGGAGAGGCGCCGCCAAGCTCACGAGGGCGCGGCATTCGAGAAAAACGTGCGCCGATGGTGATCCCCCGCCGATCACGCGACGAGCTTCATTTCCAGCACTTCGCCGGTAATTCCGCAAATGAACTCTTCGAAGATGCGGATATCGAGGGCCGAGGCCGAATCGGCTTCCGGATGGAATTGAGTGCCGAAAGCATGCCAATCGCTGATGCTTTCGATCGCCTCGATCACGCCGTCGGGGCAGCGGGCCGTCACTCGGAAGCCCGGCGCCACATCGTCGACCGCCATATGGTGCATGCTATTGACGCGGATCTCGCCATCGCCATACACGCGTTCCATGATCGAATCGGGCACGACTTCCAATCCGTGGCGATGAGCGGCATCGAGCGGATCTTTGTGCGGCAAGGCCTTGGGCATGTCCTCGGGAATGTGCAGCATTAGGTTGCCGCCTTGCGAGACATTGAGCAACTGCATGCCCACGCCGATGCCGAAGACCGGCATCCGACGCCGAGCCACGCCGCGCACCAACATACGATCGAACGTCTCGCGACGCGCATCGAGCGGGCGCACCGTCGGGTGCAGCATGAAACCGTCGCGGCGCGGGTCGAGATCGGCGCCCCCGACGAGCACCACGCCATCGAGAAGATCGAGCACGCGTTCCATGTCGTCCTCGTCTTCGGTCGGCGGCAGAACCAGCGGAATGGCGCCGCCGCGGAGAATCGCGTCGTAGTATCCCGCGCACACGAAACTAAAAGCCGGCGAGTCCTTCTTGGCGCTGCGATAATCGGCGTTCAAACCAATCAACGGCTTCGATCGCATGGAAAACTCCTTCATGACACTTCCTGTGTCGTTCGAGAAGAAACCAGAACAAGTACGAGAAAAAAATCGAAAACATCGCCAAGCCACCCGTGCCACGAGAGCTTCATGGGAAAACAGAGGAATCGCCATTTTAGGCAAAACGAGAGGCGATCGTCGGGCAGAACGGAATCGAGCATCTGTCGCGGATAACCACTCCGCGGAGGTCTCGGGCGGTTCGAGAGAGGCGAACCGAGAATCAGGGACGACGAACGTCGAAAACGCGGCGTCGTCCTTGACTCCTGGGGCGCCTTGCTCGAAAGGCTTCCGTTCGGTCCAGCGTGGCCCATCGTGGGCATCTGTTCCGAAGCGAATCGTGATGTCGTGAGACTCGACTTCCTCCTGACGGCTCCGCCGTCTTTCGAGAGTGCGAACGCAAGTCTGACGGAATTTAAATGCTGCTTGAAAATGTTCAAGAGGCCCGGCTTATTTTGCCTGCCGCACGTGCTGCTAGCACAACATGGTGTGCTACCATACGGCTGGCCGCAGGGCTCCAGGCCATTAGGTTGGGGGTGTCGCGGAGTGTCGCCCCCCTTGGCGGGAAGGACTGAAACTTTGTCGTGGCATGACTTTACCGCAATCTTGGCACACGCTACCGTGAACAAATGCGATACAAAAACGTCTGCCTCGAGTCGCTCGGGTATGTCTTGCCGCGCGAGCGAATCACCTCGCTCGAACTGGAAACACGCCTCGCGCCCCTCTATGAGCGCTTGCGATTGCCGGCCGGTCGTTTGGAGCTCATGACCGGTATCCGGGAGCGGCGATTGTGGCCGCGCGATGTGTTGCCCGGCGATATGAGCGTCGAGAGCGGGCGCCGCGCGATGCTCGCCGCCGAGATCGATCCCGCGCTGGTCGGCGCGATCGTGCATGGATCGGTCTGCCGCGATTATCTCGAGCCGGCCACGGCCGCCGCAGTGCATCATCGCTTGGGCCTTGGGCCGCATTGCTTCGTCTACGACGTCTCGAACGCATGTCTCGGGCTGCTCAACGGCGCGGCGCAAGTGGCCAACATGATCGAGCTCGGGCAGATTCGGGCGGGGCTGGTCGTGGGAACCGAAAGCAGCCGGCAAATTCTCGAGGCGACCATCGAGCAATTAAACACCGATTCGTCGCTTACCCGCTCGAGCGTCAAGCCGGCAATCGCTTCGCTCACGCTCGGCTCGGCAAGCGCCGCGATCTTGCTGACCCATCGCGAGCTCAGCCGCTCGGGATGTCGGTTGCGAACCGCAGTGGCGATCGCGCGCACCGAATACAACGCGCTCTGCCGCGGCGGTCACGACGAAGCAATGCAGCCCGGCGCCGGCCCGCTGATGCGAACCGATTCGGAGCAACTGCTCAAGGCCGGGGTCGCGACCGGAGTGGAAGCGTTCGCGGCGCTGTTGGCCGAGACCGGCTGGTCGCGCGGCGAGATCGACAAAGTTTGCATGCATCAGGTCGGCGTCGCGCATCGCCGGGCGATGCTCGAAGCCTTCGTGCTCGACTCCGCAATCGACTTCAGCACGGTCGAGACGTTCGGAAACACCGGCGCCGTCGCGTTGCCGCTCACCCTGGCCCGAGCCGCGGAGGCCGGGCATTTGGGCGCCGGTGATCGCTTGGCGCTCTTGGGAATCGGCTCGGGCCTCAACTCGCTCATGGTGGCGATCGACTGGAATGGCGCCCCCGTGGGCGGAATCGACTTGGCCGCGGTCGAGGCGGCTTGAATCCGCCGGGCCCCGAGCCGCCATCGAAATAAGCAACAGGCCGCGGCGCCCTTGATGTCAGTTGCCTGGGGCTTTGGATTCCGCGGGCAAGAAGCTCCAGGCGCCGAGCGATTGGCCGTCTTTCCGCCGGAGCCGAATCCACAGGAACTCGACGCGCGTCGGCTTGAGGCTGCCATCGATGCGCAGTTGGCGGAGCGTGTCGGAGGTGGTGAACGTTACTTCGTAATCATGCCAAGCGCCGTCGAATGTTGGCGTAAATTGCATCCGGCGCGTCGAGGCAAAGCCCGGCTCGCGATGGGTGCCCCAGAGCACGAGCCCATCGCGACCCTCCGTGCGCGCATCCGAAAGCTCACGATCAACTCTCCTGTCGCGCGCGGTGTTTGGAGCAGATGGATCGTCGGCCGATCATGGTCGCAAGCCACGCTGACGCCATCGTCGGTGGTGGTGAGCTTCGCGTCGCGGCCGGCGGCCCAACGGTCGAATCGCACATAGGCCGGGTTTCGCCGAGGTATCACGGCGCGGGTGTCGGCAAGAAATTCCGTCAGCCGCGCGTCGAGCTCGCGAGTTTTGTCGGGCATGGCGATGGCCAAGTTGTTTGTCTCGCCCAGGTCGTTGGCGAGATTGAATAGCTCGAACGCGTCGGTTTGATCCAGGTTGCCATGAAACCGCCGGATGAGTTTCCAATCTCCCTCGCGGACATAGGCGCCGGGCTTTCCCTCGTCGGCCGGATTGATATTCAAATGCGGAAAACTGCAAAACACCGAGTCGCGGACCGATTTTCCTCCCCGCAGGGCCGGCGCGAAACTCACGCCATCGAACTTTTGGCCCGCTCGAGGCGCGAGGCCGCATATTTCCAAAATCGTCGGATAAAAATCGGTGCTTTGCACGAGCGCGTCGCTCACGGCGCCGGCCCGGGCGACGCCCGGCCAAGCCACGATCAACGGTTCGCGCGTGCCGCCTTCATAGAGACTCGCCTTGCCACCGCGAAGTGGAAGGTTGCTCGTCGGCGGGTCGTCCATGCCGGCGTTGGCTTTCATTTTTGGCTCGTGCCAATCGACGCCGCCGTTGTCGGACATGAACACGATCACGGTGCGATCGGCGATCCCGAGGTCGTCGATCTCGTGGACCACGCGGCCCACGGCGTCGTCGAGACTTTCGACCATCGCCGCATAGACTGGGTTGCGCCGTGGCTGCTTGGGATCGGCCGTGGCGCGATACTTGTCGACCAGTTCCGGTTTGGCGTTCCAGGGTGAATGCACGGAGAAACACCAATAGTTGAGGAAGAAAGGCCGATCGCGATTCTCGCGCAGGAACTTCACGACCTCGCTCGCCATGCGCTCTTCGAGATGCTCGCCCGGCTTGCCTTGCAGCATCTCGGGCGGAAATTTCCAGGGCGCCACATAACTCCCGGCCGGCCCCGGCCCCGACCAATGCGGAAAATCGACCCCGAAGCCCTGATGGAGCGGATCGTAGGGCGGCAAACCAAGATGCCACTTGCCGAAGTGGCCGGTCGCGTATCCGGCCTCTTGGAGCGCCTCGGCGAGCGTGAAATAGTCGAGCTTCAGCCGAGTGGCGCTCACGGCTTGCAAGACTCGAATACTCGGCGGCGCGCTTTCGACCAAGCGAGCGGCGAGAATTTCTTCCTTCTCGTGACACACCGGATTCGTGATGCCGATGCGAGCCGGATACAGCCCGGTGAGAACGCTGGCCCGCGTGGGTGAGCAGAGCGGACTGGCGGCATAGGCCTGGGTAAACCGCATGCCGCGATTGGCAAACGCGTCGAGATGGGGCGTCTGGTGATATCGACTTCCGTAGCACCCCAAATCGGCCCAGCCCAGATCATCGGCCAAAATCAGCACGATATTCGGCCGCGTTTTTTGGGCGGCGTCGTCGGCGAACGCAGGACGGATTGCGAGCGTGAGCGCCGCCATGGCGCCGACGGCGAAGACGATGACGGGCCGCCGGGCAATGCGTCGCATTTCGACAGCCCGCGCATTCGTCGCCCGCCGACCAAGTATTTCGCCGTTGCGCCGCGGCTCACGCATTGCCCAAACCTCGTCGATGCGGGTCGGCCGCAATGGGGGAATTCTAGTGGCCTCTCCACCAGTATCGATACTGACCAAACCGCGGTCAATCGTTTCCCGGAACAACGGCGATTGAGCGAGCGAGTCCAACTCGCCCGACGAATTTTGGAAACCCGCGGCCTTATCAACCTCGCCAAGCGTCGAGCAAAGCTTGTCGCGGCTCGGCCTGTTGAATATTTCAACAGGCCGTTATGAACTTTCCGCCTTCAGCCGATATCCGACGCCTGGCTCGGTGAGCAGGAATTTGGGACGGGCCGGTTCCGATTCGATTTTTTGTCGCAACTGGGCCATGTAGACCCGAACGTAATGGGTTTCGCGGGTGCTGTCCGGGCCCCAGGCTTCCTTGAGCAACTGACGATGGGTCACCACTTTGCCGGCGTGGCGGATCAAGGTGGTGAGCAGACGGTATTCCGTGGGCGTGAGATGCACTTCGGCGCCGCCTTTGGTTACTTGCCGCGCCACGAGGTCGACCCGCAGATCGGCCAGCGTAAACACCGGCTCGGCGGGGCCATCGCCTTTGGTCGCGCGACGCAAGGCGGCCCGAATGCGGGCCAGCAGCTCGCCGACTCCGAACGGCTTGGTGAGATAGTCGTCGGCCCCGGCGTCGAGCGCCGCGATTTTGTCTTTCTCCTGACCGCGGGCCGAGAGCACGATGATCGGTGTCTGCGACCATTCGCGAATCTGGCGGATCACCTCGACGCCATCGAGATCGGGCAATCCCAGGTCGAGCACCACGAGATCGGGAGGCTCCGCGGACATGTGCATCAGCCCCTCGCGGGCCGTCGATGATTCGCACAGGCGAAAATCATGATGCAGGAGCGAAACTCGCAGAAAGCGGCGAATCTCGACTTCGTCTTCGATAATATGGACCAGCGCCGAGTGCGAAGCCATCGTCCCCCCGTTCGGGAAAAGCGCTCGAACGGCGCCCGTCAACGCTCTCCACCGCGCAAGGGCCAAGACCTTCGGAGAGCCTCCGCAAGCTATTGCGGAAGGAAGTCTTGGGTCACGGTCACTTCGCGAACTTGCTTGCTGTCGGGCTCGTAGGTGCGAATCTTCACTTGAATGCCGCGGAGTGGCGTCGGATACGGCGCCGGATACTGCTGCTCGCCGGGCGTTGCCGCGATGCCGTTGCTCCCATTAATTGCCGGGCTCGCGGGCGAGGCGGGATCATCAACTGTGCCATTGCCGTCGTCATCGAAGCCGTTGGAGCCGCTGGCGAAGTGACCACTGCCACTGGCAATCGCATTGGTCTCGGAAAAATTAATGTAGCTGTTCCACGGACCGGCGTCTTCGTAATGCTGCGACCAAGTGTCGTAGAGCATGTAAAAGTTATAAAGGTTGCTGCTCCCATAAGGCCCGAAGGCCAAGTTGGCGCCACCGGCCGGCATCGTCAGCGGAGGGCCCGAGAAGGTTGAGAGCGTGAGGTTGAGAGCCGTGCCCCCCGACAAGGTCCATACCGGCGGGTTGGTCTGGGTCCAATTCCACTTATAGCCATAGCCTAGGTCCACGAAATCGCCGTACCCGACCGGGCTCGACGCGTTCGACGCGGCGGTCCAATAACCGATGTCGGCCGGATTGAGCGCCGTCATCAAATCGCCCGCGGCATAGAGCGGCACGGTCGGGTCGTAGACCCGCACATCAAAGGCGAGCACATTGGTGAGCACCACATCCTCGCCGACGCGATTTAGGTTCGTGGTCGAGCCGGGTAAAGTACTATATATATCGAGAGGGTCGAGCCCCTGGAGGCCCGTTCCGCTCGTGTTGTAGTTTCCCGCCGAGCCGGTCACGATGATGGGATAGGGAGGTCCCGGCGTCGTGGCCGAAAAATATCCATGCGCGAAGCGATTCTCGCGCTTTGTCAGATCGCCGAGCGTGTTGAGCACCATCACGCCATTGGTCGTGTCGTAACGGGCCGATAGATCGAACAAATTGAAAAACGCCTTGAGCGTATATCCCGGCATCGACTTGACGATGCCATTGTACTCCGGGGCCACGAGGAGCATGCGGCGATAGAGCGTGTAGAGCGGCACGGTCGTCATCGTGTTGCCCACGCCGACGATCGGCACGGTCATGCCGTTTTCTACGGCGAACCAAGCCACTTCGGCCGTTTGCGATTCGACCGTCGCGTAGTTGCCGGTGTTGGGATTGTAGAACTTGCCGACAAACGGCTGGCCATCTTTGCTGCGAGTGGTGAAGAGGAGCACATCGTCGGCGTCGCCGGTCAGCGTGTTGATAGCGGCGCCATTGGCCAAACTCAGCGTGAGGTTGCCGCTCGTGTTGTTATAGGCCGTCGAATCATTGTTGGGCCCTTCGATCAGCTCGAAATAGCCTTCGCCAGACTCCGGCCGACGGGGCGGCTGCATCGTGACGGTCACGCCGCCCAGATCGCTTTGCAACCGCCGGGCCGTGGCCCGCAGGGCTTCGCTCATGGTGATCGAAGCGCGGCTGGCGCTCACGCCCGCGCTGACGGAGGCGAAGAGCTGCGCCACGGCGGCCATCATCAGCAGCGAGATCGCCATCGCCACCATCATTTCGACCAGCGTTAGGCCGGCCGGGCAGCGCAGGCGCGAATTCGTCAACGTGTTCTTGGTTCGCATGGGCCTCTCCAGAAAACAGTTCCAGGTTCCGGGCGGTTCCGTGTCGACGGCGGCGGAGCGTCCCTCGGGCGCCGCGCGGCAAGCGATCGAAGCAAATCAACCCAGCGCGGCGAGAATCCTTGCCGCAAGACGAGATGCCTATCATTGTAGCGCCTGATCGGTCCCCACGCCAGCTTGAGCGACCACGGATTGATAAGAAGGGAGCGGCCACGGAAGCACACGGAACGGACGTCCCCGGCATTCATGTTTTTGATCCCATTCCGTGCCCTTCCGTGTTCGTCCGTGGCCGCTTCTCCGATCATTCGGCCAATCCGCCATTTGGCTCGAAACGCCAAGTGAGCTCCTTGTCGGGGTGGCCTTCCAGGTCGAGTTCCGCTTTGAGCGACCACGGATTGATAAGAAGGGAGCAGCCACGGAATGACACGGAAGAACACGGAAAGAGCGTCCCCGAAATTCATGTTTTTGATCCCCTTCCGTGCCTTTCCGTGTTCGTCCGTGGCCGCTTCTCCGATCATTCGGTCATTCGTCGCTCGGCTCGAATCGCCAAGTGAGTTCCTCGCCGGGGTAACCTTCCAGATCGAGTTCCGCGAGCGCAACCGGGCGCGCGGGAACCGACTTCGCCATTGCCCGCAAGCTGAACGCCGGCGTGGCAAACGGCCACGGGCCGACCTCGATCGCCTCACTTGCGCGGGGCCTGAAGCACACACTCGCCGCCGCGTGCGTCGCGCCCGAGCTAGGCAGGGCAAACGATTCTGGGCTCGCGGGCGCCCGGCAGCAGAGCCACAGGCTCAGGGCATCGAAGAACTGGAGCCAAGCGAGCGCCGCGTCGGCTTCGCGCGCGGCGATTTGTGGCGCTGCCGTCGACCCGATGGCGGTTTCGCGTTCGGCTAGCCACGCGAGCTGGGCGACGCCGATTCGGGACCGCGCTTCGCCGATAAAGCTTTCGCCAGCCGCGCGGGCCGCCGCATTGCCCCGGCGCCAATGATCGTGGTGCTCGGCGAGCGCGAGAAAGTGGCCGGCCACCATCAACGTCGCCAACGGGCCGATTCGCTGGGCGACTTCGATCGAGCCGGTCCAGAGCGCCGTGGAAACATCCATCGGCATTTCCGTAAACGCGAGCGGGCAGCCGCGCCGCGGATCGACGCTCGGCCGCGTATCCCACGCCTGCCAGCCATCGTCGTGCCGGAACACGGCTTCAAGAAACTCGCTCCCGCCCAAGGGCGAACCCAGCAATGGAGCGGGCGGCGACAGCGCGGGCCAGCGCCACCGGGCGGCGAGCTCGCCGGCGAGCCGGGCGTGTTCGGTCTGGGCGATGAGCAACCAGAGCGGGCCGCCATCGGAGGCTAGAGTTTCCCGCCGAATCACGACTATGTTCCTTTCGCGCAAACCGCTCGGAAGCGCGCAATCCAGACGCCGCGCGCTCTGCCCCCGAAGCGATTCTAGCGCGAATTCGATCGCGAGGTCCATGCCCCGTTCCGAAACCCTGGCCCCGGCGGGAGCTGGGTTTTAGCGCTCCGCCGGAGCCGACTCGCGCACGGCTTGCAGGGCGGCGGGCCGGGGCTCGGATGCCTCGGCTTCGAGCATCCGCAGGTTCGCCACGAGCTCGGCGTCGGCCGCGCCAAACTGGACGGCGAGTTTTTCCTCGAGCGTAAACGCCACGCTCACTCGCTCGCCGTCGGGCGCGGTGATCAGGTAGTAAATCCAGCGGAGCTGGAGCGCCGCTTGTTCGCCCTCGGCCACGACACAAAACAGCTTGCCTTGCTTGTCGGGCCGCTCGGATTCCGAAGCCGAGAAGAATCGCCCAAAGCGTTCGCCGAGCGCGGCTTTGACTTGATCTTGATACTGTTCGAGCGTCATGTGGCCATCGGCCGACTTGGTAGCCGCCGGCAGCGGCGAGATATTGCACTGGGCAATCAGTTCGCCACGGTCCATCAGCCGCAAGATCGCCAGATCGCGCTCGGCGCCGGTTACATACCAGCGGCGTTCGTAGGGCAATTCGTAGCCGCCGTGAACAGGGCGAAAGACGAGCAGCGTCGATTCGCGAGATTCGAAATCAGGCTGACGCGAGACCTGCTCCTCGGTAAGCTCGTCGCTCGATTCGAGCGGCGCGAGCTCCATCACCAGCTTGGCCACCACATCGAGGCCCGGATTCACTTGGCCCGGCGGGCGCTTGTCCTTGATCAGCAATGCGAAGTAGACGATTCGGTGGGCCTCGAGGTCGACTTCGTATTTGGCTTTGAATTCGAGCTTGGCGGTCACGCCATCGACAGCCCCTTGGGCCCCGCCCTGCATTGACACGCGGGCAATGCCTTCCGCGACACTCGCTAGCGTGCTCTCGGCGGTCGACTGGCTGATCACATCGAGGCCCAGCAGCCGGGCCAGCAGTTCATCGGAGTGTTTCCAGTGATCGCCGACGCGAACTTCATTCGTGGGCAGCAAACGGCCCAGCAGGAGCGAATTGGCCGGCAGATCAATCAGATCGAGCTCTTCTCGCGTGAGCGGGCCATTGGGAGAGAGGAAGTTGACTCCCTGGAGACCAGCTTGAACGGCGATCAACCTGCGGGAATCCGCCAATCGCGGCGTTTCGCCCCCCTTTTCCATTTTGAACTTCGCTTCGGCCTGCTGGTAAAAGCGAATCGCGCGAGCGGCTTCGCCGATTTGCGTGACTTTCTCGTCATATGTCAACTCGGCTTCGGCGCTCATGGGCAGCGGACGCATGTCGGGCGCACTCTTTTTCTGCGATTGTAAAAAAAGATCGCCGCCGACCTTCATGGACACTTTCACTCGTGTGAAAGCCTGGGTCGAAAGAGGCGCCGCGAGAGAAAATCGCTTGTCGTCGGCCTGGGATAATCCGGCCGAAAATAGGGCGAGCGAGGCGCAGAGCGCCGCGGCAAAGCGGTAATGAGACATTTCCTCTCGTTCCTTCCCTGGTTCGAGGAACACTATTTGCTGCCCTCCGGAAGGAAGATTCCGGGTTGGGGCCTTCGGGTTTCATCGGCGCCCGGAGTGACCCCAATTGAGCAGGATCGCCCGATCGTCGCGTTTTGGGTGGTTAGGATGAATGCGTGGCATGCACTGGGATTGCCGGTTTGCTGCGGCGGCGAGCGAATTGGCTTTGTGCGATGGTGGACATCAAGAGGGGGATCGCGACGCTAAAACGATAAATTGCAATAACTTGCGAATAACGCAACGAGACTCTCCTGGGAAAAATGGCGGGGAGGAGTTTGGTCGCGCGAACTTTAATAAAACCCCAGTGACTTTTAGGCGTATAAAGGGTGTCCAAATTTCGCTTGGCGATTCGATGGTGGCTCGGCCCAAGGATCGTATGGATTGGCAAGGTCCCGCGGGCCACCGGGGTGTATCAAAACGAGGCGCTGGCAGGGCCCATCTTGAAACACTCAGGGCCCATTTTGAAACACTTTAGACCGGTTGCGGTATAGCTGCTGGGGTGGAACTTGAGCGTTTTTTCGATTCAATCCACTCAATCCACAAAAAAATCAAATCCTTGTAAGACCTTCACGCGAATTCGGTAATAAGAGGTAGAAATTCACCGGCCGCCGCCCGAGGGCCACCCAGCACTGGGATGGTGGGCGGGCCGGAACAAAGTTCTGTCGGGGCGGAGCATCGCAAGGACACCGACCGAACACGGACGAAATGAGAAAGAGGGGGGATGCCTCAATGCACGCCGACTACTTGAATCCTATCCTGCGACAGCTTCGAGACCAGCAGGTGCGATTTGCCCCGCGAGATCGGAAGATCGAACAGGTCAATCGCGCGGAAAAGTTGCTGGGCGAACTCGAACCGGCTCGCACCTACACCTACGAGTATCTCTGCCACCGCATCACCGAGTACCGGCCCGAGTCGTTTCCAAACCTCAAGCTCACGGGCGAGGCCGCTGGACATGATCTGCGGCTGTTCGTCGAGGATCTGTCCGACGCGGCCGATGTGCAGGCCGAGAAGGCCGGCGAGAAAGTGCTCACGGTCGATGAGCTCAGCCGGATGTTCAAGGTGAGCACCAAGACGATTTCGCGCTGGCGGCAGCAGGGGCTCGTGAGCCGGCGATTCCTATTCGACGGACGGAAGCGGGTCGGTTTTTTGGCGAGCTCCGTGGATCAGTTCGTGAGCCGCAATGAAGATCGTGTGCGCCGCGGAGCCAATTTCAGCCAGTTGAGCGACGAGGAACGGGGCGAGATCGTGGTGAAGGCGCGGCGGCTTTCGCTCGCCGGCGGTTGCCCGGCCGATGTCACGCGCCGAGTGGCCAAACGCATGGGCCGCAGCGTGGAAACCGTGCGTTACACGCTCAAGCAGTTCGATCAGGATCACCCGGAAATGGCCGTCTTCCCCAATCTCACCGGCCCCTTGTCGGAAGAGACGAAGAAGAAGATTCACCAGCAGCACCGTCGCGGGGCGACGGTCGAATCGTTGGCGAAGCGCTATTGCCGCACGAAAACGAGCATTTATCGGGCGATCAACGAGATTCGGGCTCGGCGGGTCGCGGAACTTCCGCTCGACTGTATCCCGAATTCGGAGTTCTCGCGTCCGACGGCGGAGCGCGCGATCCTGGGACCGATGCCGGAAAACACCGAGGGCGGATCGAAGAAGCAGCGTCTGCCGGCGGGGCTGCCACCCTACTTGGCCAGCCTCTACGAAGTGCCGCTGCTCTCGCGCGAGCAGGAGCAGCACCTGTTTCGGATGTTCAACTATTTGAAATATCGCGCCGCGAAGCTGCGCGAGGGAGTGGACCCGGCCCGCGCCAAGGGCACGGTGATGGACGAGATCGAGCGGCTCTACGATCAGGCCGTGGCGATCAAGAATCGGATCGTGCGGGCCAACTTGCGGCTGGTGGTTTCGATCGCCAAGCGGCACGTGGGTCAGGCCGATAATTTCTTCGAGTTGGTGAGCGATGGGAATATGTCGCTGATTCGGGCCGTGGAGAAGTTCGATTATGCTCGCGGCAACAAATTCAGCACCTATGCGAGTTGGGCAATCATGAAGAATTATGCCCGCACGATTCCCGACGAGCACCGGCGCCGCGATCGTTTTCGCACGAGCCAGAGCGAACTTTTTTATAGCACCGAGGAGCGGCGGAGCGATCAATACGAACAGGAGGCGGCGCAGTCGCAGCGCGAGCGTCAGATCAGCAAGATTTTGGAGCGGCTTGACGAGCGCGAGCAGAAGATTATCATTAGCCGCTTCGGTTTGGACCACGGCCACGAACCGCTGACGCTCAAGGAGGTCGGCGCCGAAATGGGCGTGACCAAGGAGCGAGTCCGGCAGATCGAAGCTCGCGCCCTGAGCAAGTTGCGGCTTGCCGCGCAGGACGAGAAGATCGATGTGCCGGGGTTGAACTGAGCCGACGCGGGGCGAGGAGATCTCGCTGGACCGGCGTCGAGATCATAAGCCAATGGCCTTCGCCCCTTGCGAGCGCGGGCGGTCTCCTTCTCGGGAGGGCCGCCCGCGCCCGCGGGGGGCGAAGGTCTTTTGTATTTCGCGACTGGTCGCGGGCGGAGTGGCAATGTCGCGAGGCGGGGACGATTCGTGTCGGAGCTAAGTGGCCGTTTTGAAGCTAAGTGGCCGTGTGGCCGTCGCGGGGCGAAATTCGGGCGGCGATTTTTGTCTAGATCGTATTGCACCCGAAATTCGTTTCGCTATAGTTAGAGGTTTTCGTGGCGGGACTTGAACGGCTAGCGTAGCTCAACTGGCAGAGCAGCTGATTTGTAATCAGCAGGTTGTGGGTTCAAGTCCCTCCGCTAGCTTTGCGGCGTCGGGGCAGGTTTTCTCCGACGAGTCTGCCGCGGTGGCGGGAGCCACGATAAGAAGAGTTGCGGCGGGAGCCGCGGTAATGATTGCGGCGGGAGCCTGTCGCGCGGGCGAGGCGATCGGCTGGAGGGGCAAGTGGTTTCGAGGGGTTTCGCTGGCCTTGGGCCGCGGTTTTGAGGGGGGGTTTCCCGAGCGGCCAAAGGGGTCAGACTGTAAATCTGATGGATTTATCCTTCGAAGGTTCGAATCCTTCACCCCCCAATCCGAGAGCTTCGGCGCTGTCGGCGCCGGCTCTTGGCTTTCGTTTCCAGGTTGGGTCACGCTTGATTGGTCGATTTCCCGATCCGCGGGTGTAGCTCAATGGTAGAGCCACAGCCTTCCAAGCTGAAGACGAGGGTTCGATTCCCTTCACCCGCTTAAGCGAGCCTAGTGGCGGTGTAATTGAGATTTCGACGCCGCGGCGTGCGAGGAACGATGTTTGGAGATCGAGTGTGACGAAGCAGTGCTTGGATGGCGAAGCCAAGGTTCGAATTTAAAACATGAACATGTGATGAAGCAGTGCCGGATGGGCAACCCCTGGGGCTACTCGGGCTGCTGTAGCTCAGTTGGTAGAGCGCGTCCTTGGTAAGGACGAGGTCATGGGTCCGAGTCCCATCAGCAGCTTCTTTAAGGCAATAGCAGTTTGGCGCCGGCAGTCTTTTGGCGCGAGTTCTCCGTTGCGGCGGGAGGTAGTTGATTCCCGGGAGGGCGCGATGGTCGAATTGCCGCTCATCGCGCGGGTTTGGTGGAAATGCAATAACTGAAACAATGGACCCTTTGAGTGAACACGTTAGGTAGGGAGCAATAATGGCCAAGGACACTTTCGAACGTAAGAAGCCTCACGTCAATGTCGGCACCATCGGTCATATCGACCACGGCAAGACCACGTTGACCGGCGCCTTGTTGGCGGTGCAGTCGGCCAAGGGGCTGGCGAACTTCAAGTCGTATGCCGATATCGCCAAGGGCGGCACGGTGCGCGACGAAACCAAAACCGTGACCATCTCCGTCAGTCACGTGGAGTATGAGTCGGAAAAGCGCCATTACGCTCATATCGACTGTCCGGGCCACGCCGACTTCATCAAGAACATGATCACCGGCGCCGCCCAGATGGACGGCGCGATTCTGGTCGTGTCGGCCGCCGATGGTCCGATGCCCCAGACTCGCGAGCATATTCTGCTTGCCCGTCAGGTAGGCGTGCCGGCGCTGGTCGTGTTTTTGAATAAGGTCGATCTGGTCGACGACGAGGAATTGCTCGAACTGGTCGAGCTTGAACTTCGCGAACTGCTCACGCATTACGGTTTCCCGGGCGACGAGATTCCGATCGTTCGCGGCGCCGGCAAGCCAGCCTACGACAGCCCGAAGGATCCCAAGGCGATCAAGTGCATCGAGGAGTTGCTCGCCGCGATCGACAGCTACATCCCGGACCCGGTCCGCGAGGTCGACAAGCCTTTCTTGATGGCGATCGAAGACGTGTTTTCGATCGAAGGCCGCGGCACGGTGTGTACGGGTCGTATCGAGCGTGGTATTTGCAAGGTGGGCGACGAAGTCGAGTTGATCGGCTTCTCGGACAAGCCGCGTAAGACCACGGTGACCGGCGTTGAAATGTTCAACAAGACGCTGAATGAAGGTCAGGCCGGCGACAATGTCGGTGTATTGCTTCGCGGCATGAAGCGCGAGGAAATCGAGCGCGGCCAGGTTCTGGCCAAGCCAGGTTCGATCACGCCGCACACCAAGTTCGAGGCCGAGGTCTATGTGCTCTCGAAGGAAGAAGGCGGCCGTCACACGCCGTTCTTCAGCGGTTACCGTCCGCAGTTCTACTTCCGCACCACCGATGTGACCGGCGCCGCGAAGTTGATGGGCGACGCGGAAATGTGCATGCCGGGCGACAATGCTCGGCTGTCCGTGGAGCTCGGTTCGCCGATCGCCATGGACGACGGTGTGCGCTTCGCCATTCGCGAAGGCGGCAAGACCGTGGGTTCGGGCGTGGTGACCAAGATTCTCGAGTAACTCGACGGGATTCTCGAGTAAGTCGATTGCGATCCGAGGGTACAGAAGGCGGCTGGGGTGCTTCTCTCTTGCGCGGCGAGCGCCGGGCCGAATGCGAAGCGAAAGCCGCCGGTAAAAGCGACAGTAGCCGGCGACGGCGGCCACGAATCAAAGCGGGCTTGCCGTCGCCGCGCCGCTACAGGGGCGTAGCTCAATTGGCAGAGCGCTGGTCTCCAAAACCAGAGGTTGTGAGTTCGATTCCCACCGCCCCTGCCAGTGAAAGAAAGCCACGAGCGGGGATTTGCTCGTGGTCGCCCGTGAGCGAGCGAGACTGCGACGAGGCCATTGTCATGGGGACACGAGGCCATTGTCGTGTGGACACGAGGCCCGCAAAGCACATGAATCCCGCGAGGGAATGTGGGAGCGAGTTGAGCGAAGGAACCTATGGGGAAAGAGAAAAACGCGACGGCCCGCGCCTTGATGATGCGGGAGTTGTTTCAAGTTGGGATATATAAGCGCAGTCAGGGTCGAATCACCCGGCAGGTGACGTGGGGCGCCATTACGTTGGTGTTCTTGCTCCTTGCCTATCGGTTGTACGAACTGCTGGGACGCTCGCAGTTTTCGGAGTCGGCGACCTTTGCGATTCCGACGCTGATGTTTTTCGCCGGCGCTTGGATCTCCTATCGCTTGGTGAACATGTCGACGTTCGCCGACTTTCTGATTGCCGTCGAAGCCGAGATGAATAAGGTTTCGTGGCCGTCGAGGGGCGAATTGTGGCGGTCGCTCTTGGTAGTGTTGTTTTCGATTGGGTTTCTGGTCGTGGTTTTGGCGGCGTTTGACTTTATTTGGCGAGCGCTGTTTCATAATCTGCTTGGAATTACCTGAAGCCTGGTGTTCGGCCGCGCAGGTGTTCGCCGGTTTTCAGATTGGGATCGTGTCGGGTAAGAATGTGTCGGGCAATCGTGCTCGTGGGGGAGTGATAGACGTGGACGATCAGGCGGAACATTCGGTCGAGGAAACTCCGCCCAGCGCGGCGATCGAGAGCAGCGTGGCTTCTAATGAGCCCGTATCGGAGACGCCGCATCACTCCGCGCCGAACGCGGCCGCCGAACCTGCCCGCGCCGAGCTCGCCGCCGCCAGCCAGTCGACGAATGAATCAACAGGCGACGCCGAGGCGGAAGAACGCAGCTATGTGGACGCCGAGCAAGTGCGCGCCGCCCAAGAGCGAGTGGCGAAAGCCGCCGCGCTTGCTGCCGAGGACGAAGGCCCGATCGAAGAATTCAATCCTTCCGAGGAACCGCCCGACCTGCGGTGGTATATTCTCAAGGTGCAAAGCAACCGCGAGGATTCGATTCGCGACGCGTTGATGCGGCGAATCGCCATGGCGGGGCTCGAACGCTATTTCGACGAAATCATCGTGCCGATCGAAATGGTCTCCGAATTCAAGGGCGGAAAGAAGCGGATCGTCAAACGCAAGCTGTATCCGGGCTACTTGGTGGCCCACATGGAGATCAACGACGACACGTGGTTTCTTGTTCGCGAGACGCCGGGTATCGGCGACTTCACCGGTTCGGCCGGCAAGCCCGCGCCGATGGCGACGAGCGAAGTGTCGCGAATCTTGGCCAAGCAAGAAGAAAAGAGCGCCGACGCTCCCAAGGTCTCCTTCGATTTCGCAAAGGGCGATCGTGTGAAGATCAAGGAAGGCACGTTCGAGAACTTCGAGGGCGAGGTCGACGGCATCGACGAAGGCAGCGGCCGGGTGACGGTCATGATCAATATCTTCGGTCGATCGACCCCGGTGGAACTTGAACACTGGCAGATCGAAACCTTGTAGTGAACGGACTAAAAACGGCTTCTCCACGAACCCCTCTCCCTTTGGGAGCGGATAGGTCGAGGGGCAAGCGATTCGGGAAGTTGTTTTAGTCCATTAGAAATATCCAACGGTCCGCGACGTGCGCGGAAAACAACAGCGGTTCGTAACCAGCGAGCGACGGGCGAGAAGATCTCATGGCAAAGCAATTGGTGGGCACGGCGAAGTTTCAGGTTCCTGGCGGGCAAGCGACTCCGGCCCCGCCGGTCGGCACCTCGCTCGGTCGTTATGGCATCAACCTGGGGCAGTTCGTCTCGCAGTTCAACGAGCGAACTCGCGAGGCTGGCGGCATGCCGATTCCGGTGGTGGTCAATGTCTACAACGATCGCAGCTTCGATTTCGTGACCAAGAGCCCGCCGGCCGCGGCGCTGCTCAAGCAAGCCGCCGGCATCGCCAAGGGTTCGGCAGTGCCGAATCGCGACAAGGTGGGCTCGGTGACGATGGCCCAGATCGAGAATATCGTGAAACTCAAGCAAGACGTGCTCAAGGCCCGCGACGCCGAGCACGCCAAGCGAATGGTCGAGGGCACGGCCCGCAGCATGGGGTTGAATGTCGTTTCCTGAGAATCGCCCGCGCGAAAGCGAGCCGTCGGCGCCGCGGCGATCGAAACCGTCCAGGTCGGTGTTCAGAAAAGCAGTTTCCGGCGACCCGAGCTCGCCGAGCCGGGCGTTGCCTGTGAGCGAAAGCAAGCAGCGTTGACGGCCGTCGCCGCGAAAAGAACAAACAATCGATTCTCCAAAGCCAATTCGAACGGTAACAGAACAACGGTAGCAATATGGTTAAAGTGATCAAGCGATTGCGAACGGTCGTGGACAAGGCGCCGAAGACGCCCGTTTCGGTCGAGCAGGCCGTCGAGCAATTGAAAGCCTTCGGCAAACTGAAATTCGACCAGTCGGTCGACATCGTGATGCGGCTCGGAATCGACGCGAATCAGGCCGATCAAATCGTGCGCGGCTCGATTGTGCTGCCGCACGGCATCGGCAAGACGCTCCGCGTGATCGTGTTCGCCAAGAGCGATCTCGCCAAGCAAGCCACCGAAGCCGGCGCCGATGAAGTGGGCGCCGACGAATTGGCGAAGAAGATCAAGGAGGGCTGGACCGATTTCGATGCGTGCATCGCCGCGCCCGACATGATGGGTCTCGTCGGTCCGCTGGGTCGCGTGCTAGGTCCGCGAGGGCTGATGCCTTCGCCGCGAGCTGGCACCGTGACGGCGGAAATCGCCCGCACCGTGCGCGAATACAAGGCCGGCAAGGTCGAGTTTCGCACCGACAAGGGCGGCAATGTGCATGCGGTGGTGGGCAAACTCAGCTTCGACTCGGCCAAGCTGGCCGATAACATCAAGGCTTTCATCCACCAGATTCAGAACTTGAAGCCGCATTCGGTCAAGGGCCAGTACGTGAAGAACATTAGCGTGAGCGCCACCATGAGCCCCGGCGTGCAGATTATCGCCTCCTGAGCCACGGCCGCGGCCGCCTAAACAAAGATATTCGATTGTTCGCGGTTCCCGAACCGGAGCCATGCGGATAAGCCGAACCCATGCGGATAAGCCGAACCCAACCGGATAAGCCGAACCCAACCGGATAAGAACGATGAGCAAATTCGTCAAGCAACTCGTGACCGACCATCTGAAGAATCGTCTCAAAGGCGTGAACGACCTGTTCCTCGTGAGCATGGTCGGCATGGACGGCGTGACCAACAGCAAGCTTCGCGGCGAGCTGCGCGAGAAAAACATTCAAATGGTGATGATCAAGAACAGCCTTGGCCGCCGGGCCTGCGAGGGCACGGTGCTCGCCCCGGCGTTCGAGAATCCGGCCGGCATGTTGGCCCTGGTCTGGGGCTCGAACGACGTGGTGTCGCTGGCCAAGGAACTCGTCAAGGTCACGTCGGAAAAGCAATATGCCCAGCTCGAGCCGAAGGGCGGCGTGGTCGATGGCGCCGCGGTGTCGGCCGCCGACATCAAGCTCGTGAGCAAGTGGCCGAGCCGGGAAGAGCAGCTCAGCATTTTGCTCGGTCAGATTCTCTCGCCGGGCGCGATGCTCGCCAGTCAGCTCACCAGCGCGGGGGCGCCCTGGCTAGCCAGATCAAGCAAATCGGCGAAGGCGAGGCCGGCGGCGAGGCTGAAGCAGCGAGCGGCGAGAGCCCCGCGGCCGCTGAAGGCAGCGCCCCCGAAGCCAGCGCCCCCGAAGCCAGCGCCGGTTGAAATCGCTTTTGAAGCTCGCCAGCGAGCGAATCGTTCTTGGAAACGTCTTTTAGGCGCCCTGGATTGTCCGCGGCGCTCGATTTGAATTAGCGGTAATTTGTCATTGCGAACCAGAGCGGGCGCCGGGACCACGTTGGCCCGAGCCTCGGCTAGTGAGAAAGGAAAGAGACCATGTCCGACACGGCAACCATTGAGTATTCGGCCCCGACCAAGGAAATGGGCGACAAGATCGTCGCGCTTACGCTCAAGCAGGCCAAGGAGTTGAGCGATTACCTCGAGCATGTCCACGGCATCAAGCCCGCCGCGGGCGGCGCGGTGATGATGGCGGCCCCGAGCGGCGATGGCAGCGGCGCGGCCCCCGTGGCCGAGGCCCAAACCGAATTCACCGTCATGCTCGAAGGCTTCGGCGACAAGAAGATCGGCGTGATCAAGGTGATTCGCGCAATCACGGCGCTCGGCCTGAAAGAGGCCAAGGACCTGGTCGAAGGCGTTCCCAGCAAGGTCAAGGAAAACGTCTCGAAGGAAGAGGCCGACAAGATCAAGAAAGAGCTCGAGGAAGCCGGCGCCACGGTTTCGATCAAGTAGTGTCGGAGCCGGGCGCGATGGGTCCGGCTTGCAAGAACGATCGCGCAGGGCGCGGTTTCGGCGTGCGATTCATCGCCCGCGCGACCGGCCCCCGCGAGCGAACTTTTGCAGGCCGGAATCGCCTTCCGGGAGAGTCCGAACGCACGCGGGTATTTGTTTCGGTCGCACAGGGAAAACGCTCATTCGGACCTAGGATTGCGGGGTTTTTTAGCGAAACCAAGCAATCCGCGCCGGACGATCGCCTGTCGACCTGGGCGGATTGTTGCCCCTGGGGCAGGCAAGGTGGCCGGTTGGCCCTCGGGGCCACCGGCGCGGCCTCGCGGGCCCCCGGGCCGTGTGAATTCGATTTTCCGGCCCCCCGAATTGGCTCGGCATTTGATAGCAGTCGCAAGAAGCGTTATACTGACGGACCCTCGCTTTCGCCGTTGCGCCGGCGATGCGATTGGTCCGCCGGCGCTGCTTGGCCCGCAAGAGAGTATTCTTTGACCCAGCACTGTTTCGCACAGCCGTCACGCCGGATGTTGGTGGGTGGGGCGCTGCGCGAACTTCTCGGCCGCGTGACGCGAATCGCGGCTAATTGGTCGACATGGCGTGCTCCGTGCGCGCGAACTTGTTCATCGGCGGAACCTTGCTTCGCGCGTGGCGGGGTCGTGAAATTCGTCGCGAAGCGCGCGGTTGAAAACTCGCGGTTGGGCGGCGCCACGACGGCGCTTTTCACCAGTCCCGCGTCGTTCAGCGGATTCACGTTCAGCGGATTCAATAGCCGGGCCGTCGACGGTCGTCAATAGGCATTCATTTTCAGGAGCACTCCATGGCAACCTCGGCAGAACGGCGTCTTCGACCCAAGGAAGTTCGTCGCTTTGGCAGCCAGCGCGCTCACTATGCGATTCCCGATCTGACCGATATTCAAACTCGCAGCTACGAGCGATTTCTGCAACACGATGTCGCCAAGCGAGCCGATCAGGGCATCGAAGGCGTGCTGCGCGAAATCTTTCCGATTCAAAGCTACGACAAGACGCTCGAACTCAAGTACCTGCGCTATGAGCTCGGCAAGCCGCGCTATGAGCCCCACGAATGCCGGCAACTGCGGCTCACCTATGGCCGTCCGTTCCGCGTGTGGTTGCAATTGACCAAGGAACAACCGATCGAGGAAGAAGTCTACCTGGGCGACATGCCGATCATGATCGGCGGCGGCGAGTTCATTATCAACGGCGCAGAGCGCGTGGTCGTCAGCCAGTTGCATCGCAGCCCGGGTGTCGACTTCGTGAGCGAAATGGAAGCGGCTGATCGCCGCATGTATAGCTGCCGCGTGATTCCGGAGCGCGGGAGCTGGATCGAGCTCAACACGACCAAGAAAGACACGATCAGCGTTCGCATCGACCAGAGCGGCAAGTTCTCGGCCATGACTCTGCTCCGGGCCATGGACCCCAAATACAGCCTCAACGCCGACTTGCTCCGGGTATTCTACGAAACATCGGTCGAGAAAGTCGTCGATGGCCGCAGCGCCGCGAAGCTCGAAGGCAAGATCGCGGTCGACGACGTGGTGTATCCCTCGGGCAGCGACAAGGCCGGCGAGATCATTCTCGAAGCCGGTCAGAAGATCACGAAGAACGTGGCCGAGATCATTTGCACATCGGGGCTCACGAGCGTCGAGGTGATGAACGACCCGAAGACGCCGCTGATTTTCAACAGCTTGGCCGAAGACGCCACGCACAGCCACGAGGAAGCGCTGCTTCGTATTTACCAGCGCTTGCGGCCGGGCAATCCGCCGCAGCTTGAAAAGGCCCGCGCGCTGTTTCATGAGAAGTTCTTCGATACGAATCGCTATCGGCTGGGCAAGGTCGGCCGTTTCCGCATCAACCGGAAGCTGCGGCTCGACGTGCCGGAAACGGAAATGACGCTTCGGCCCGAGGACATGATCGCGGCGATCAAGTATCTGCTGCATCTGACGACCGGCGAGCGCGACGCGGAGATCGACGATATCGATCACTTGGGCAATCGCCGCCTGCGCACGATCGACGAACTGGCTTGCGACGAGTTGCGGAAGGGCTTTTTGAAGCTCCGCCGCACGGTGCAGGAGCGAATGAGCCTCAAGGACGTCGAGGACATGACGCCCCGCAGCCTGATCAATCCGAAGAGCATTTCGGCGGCGATCGAATATTTCTTCGGCCGCGGCGAGCTGTCGCAGGTGGTCGATCAGACGAATCCGCTTTCGATGCTTACCCACGAGCGGCGCTTATCGGCCCTGGGCCCTGGCGGTTTGAATCGCAAGCGGGCGGGTTTCGAAGTGCGCGACGTGCATATTTCGCACTACGGCCGCATCTGTCCGATCGAGACGCCGGAAGGCACGAACATCGGTTTGATTTCGAGCCTGGGCATTTATTCGGCGGTCGACGAATACGGTTTTCTCGTGACCCCCTACCGCAAGGTGAGCCACGGCAAGCTCTCCGACGACGTGGTATGGCTGCGGGCCGACGAGGAGAGCGAGGCCTACTTGGCCCCGGCCGACGCGCCGGTGGAAAACGGCAAGATCAAGGGCGACACGATTATTGCCCGTTATCACGCCGATTTCGAAATCACGCCGGTCGATAAGGTGCAATATATCGACGTGGCGCCGAGCCAGATGGTGGGCGTGTCGGCTGGCTTGATTCCATTTTTGGAACACGACGACGCGAACCGCGCCCTGATGGGCTCCAACATGCAGCGGCAAGCGGTGCCGCTCTTGGTGAGCGAGCCGCCGATCGTGGCCACCGGCATGGAACGCGACGTGGCGGTGAACTCGGGCATGATCGTGCGCGCTCGCCGCAAGGGCGCGGTCACCTATGTCGACAGCACGCGCATCGAAGTCGGCGCCGAGGTCTATCCGCTCCGCAAGTTCGTGGGCCTCAACGAGCGAACGTGCCAGAACCAGAAGCCGATCGTGGCGCTGGGCCAAAAGGTGGAAAAGGGCGAAGTGCTCGCCGATGGCGCCGCCACGTTCAAGGGTGAACTGGCCCTGGGCCGCAATGTGCTCGTGGGCTTCATGGCCTGGGACGGCTACAACTTCGAGGACGCGATCATCATCAGCGAACAGCTCGTGAAGGACGACACCTACACGTCGATCCATATCGAGGAGTTCGATATCGAAATTCGCGAGACCAAGCTGGGCCGCGAGGAGTTCACGCGCGATATTCCCAATGTGAGCGAGAAAGCCCTGCGCAATCTCGACGAAGGCGGCATTGTGCGCATCGGCACCTTCGTGCGGCCGGGCGATATCCTGGTGGGCAAGGTCTCGCCCAAGAGCAAGACCGAGCTGACTCCCGAGGAAAAACTGCTACATGCGATCTTCGGCCGCGCCGGCGAGGATGTGAAAAACGATTCGCTGGAAGTGCCCTCGGGCGTGGAAGGCATCGTGATCGACACGCAGAAGTTCTCGCGGCGCATGAGCCTTTCGGAAGAAGAGCGAACCGCGTTCGAGAAGTCGCTGAAAAAGGTCGAGGCCGAGGGCGAAGCCAAGATCACCGCCGCCTTCACGGCGATGGTCGAGGAAATGGAGGCCACGCTCCAGCGCAAGCTGGCCGACGACGAGGGCACCCCGATGGTGAGCGAGCAGTCGGCCAAGTACATCGCCGAGCAAGCTCGACGCTTCAAGCTCGACGCGATCGACATTCGCAGCCCGCAGCGCAAGGTCGAAGTGGAAAAGAGCTACAAGAGCCACTGGCCGGCGGTCGAAGCGGCGATCGACGATTGCGAGCGCAAGCTGAATTCGATGAAGCGCGGCGACGAGCTTCGCAGCGGCGTGTTGCAAATGGTCAAGGTCTACATTGCCGCGAAGCGCGTGATTTCGGTCGGCGATAAGATGGCCGGTCGCCACGGCAACAAGGGTGTGATCGCCAAGATCCTGCCGCAAGAAGACATGCCGTTTCTGGCCGATGGCACCTCGTTGCAGATTCTGCTGAATCCGCTGGGCGTGCCCAGCCGTATGAACGTGGGTCAGATTCTCGAAACCCACTTGGGTTGGGCCGGCGCCAAGCTCGGCTTCCAGTCGATCACGCCGGTGTTCGACGGCGCCACGGAAAAGACGATCAAGGAGGCGCTGGCCGAGGCCGGTCTTCCGGCGCACGGCAAGGCCCAGCTTTCCGATGGCCGCACCGGCGAGCCGTTCGAGCAGGAAACCACGGTGGGTTACATCTACATGCTCAAGCTGCATCACTTGGTCGACGACAAGGTGCATGCCCGCTCGACCGGCCCCTATTCGCTCATCACGCAGCAGCCCTTGGGCGGCAAGGCTCGCTTCGGCGGCCAGCGGTTTGGCGAAATGGAAGTCTGGGCGCTCGAGGCCTACGGAGCGGCCTATGTCTTGCAGGAACTGTTGACGGTCAAGAGCGACGATGTCGAGGGCCGCACCAAGATTTACGAGTCGATGGTCAAGGGCGAAAACACGCTCGAAGCCGGCACCCCGGCGAGCTTCGATGTGCTCACGAACGAAATTCGTGGGCTCGCCTTGAACATGCAATTGGAGAAGCGCCGCGTGTGAAGGCGGGCCGAGCGCGGGCCGAGCGCGTGCCGTCGCGGCGAGATTCGGCGGCGCGGGCGGGGGGCAATTTTTGGCGACGCCCCACGGCGGAATGTTAAGCGGCGACATGCGAGTGATGGGTCTGGGCGGCGCGTTTGAGCGGCGGGATTCGGCGGCGGGCAGGAGCAATTCGTCCCACGGGCACTACGACGAGGAGGTTGGAGCGTGAGCAGCAGCAACAGCAGCGGCAACATGGGCGAAAGCTCGTACGATCGGATCAACGACTACACATCGGTCAAGATCAGCCTGGCCCGTCCACACGACATTCGCAGTTGGTCGTTTGGCGAGGTCAAGAAACCCGAGACGATCAACTACCGCACCTACCGACCCGAAAAAGACGGGCTCTTCTGCGAGCGCATCTTCGGACCGGAGAAAGACTGGGAATGCGCGTGCGGCAAGTACCGCGGCATGAAATACAAGGGCATGATCTGCGATCGCTGCGGGGTGAAGGTGACCCACAGCCGCGTGCGCCGCAAGCGCATGGGCCATATCGAGCTCGCCGCGCCGGTCGTGCATATCTGGTTCTTCAAGGCCATGCCCAGCCGGCTCGGCAATCTCCTCGCGATGAAGACCACGAGCCTGGAAAAAGTAATCTACTTCCAGGACTATGTCGTCACGAACCCCGGCGCAACCGCGCTCAAGAAGCAACAGTTGCTTACCGAAGACGAATATCGCACGGCCCGCGAACAATACGGCGAAGGCGCGTTCGAGGCCGACATGGGCGCCGACGCGGTGCGCAAGCTGCTGCAAGACCTGGACCTGGTCACGCTCTCCCGCGAGCTGCGGCAAGAGCTGGTCGAGACCGGCTCGAAGCAGAAGGCCAAGGACCTGATCAACCGGCTCAAGATCGTCGAGTCGATTCGCGACAGCGATAACAAGCCGGAATGGATGGTGCTCGACGTGATTCCGGTGATTCCTCCGGATTTGCGTCCGCTGGTGCTGCTCGATTCGGGCAACTTCGCCACGAGCGACCTGAACGACCTCTATCGCCGCATCATCAACCGCAACAATCGGCTCAAGAAGCTGGTCGATCTCAATGCGCCGGAGGTAATCATTCGCAATGAAAAGCGAATGCTCCAACAGTCGGTCGACGCGCTCTTCGACAACAATCGCTGCAAGCGGCCGGTGCTCGGCTCGAGTAATCGTCCGTTGAAGTCGCTCACCGACATGATCAAGGGCAAGCAGGGCCGCTTCCGGGAAAACCTGCTCGGCAAGCGAGTCGACTACTCGGCCCGCAGCGTGATCGTGGTCGGTCCGTATTTGCGACTGCATCAGTGCGGTCTGCCGAAGAAGATCGCGCTCGAGCTCTTCCAGCCGTTCATCATTCGCCGCCTCAAGGATCTCGGCCACGCCGACACGATCAAGAGCGCCAAGAAGATGCTCGAGCGCAAGGACGAGGAGGTGTGGGATATCCTCGAAGAGGTGATCCGCAACCATCCCGTGTTGCTGAACCGTGCGCCGACGCTGCACCGCATGGGCATTCAAGCCTTCGAGCCGACGTTGGTCGAGGGCAATGCGATCAAGCTGCATCCGCTGGTGTGCAAGGGCTTCAACGCCGACTTCGATGGCGACCAGATGGCCGTTCACCTGCCGCTGTCGATCGAGGCCCAGGTCGAAGCGCACACGTTGATGATGTCGACCAACAACATCTTCAGCCCCTCGAACGGCGCCCCGATCATCAGTCCCTCGCAGGACGTGGTCATGGGTTGCTACTACATCACGATGTCGCTTCCGCCCGGCCGCCGCGGCGAGGGAATGATCTTCTCCTCGCTCGACGAAGTGCAACTCGCCTATTCGCAAGGCGCCGTCGACACGCATGCCCGCATTCGCGTGCGTCTGCCGAGCACGCGCCGGCTCAAGAGCGACAACGAAACCAAGCCGGGCGAACTGATCGAGACCACGGTTGGCCGCGTGCTGTTCAACATGACGCTGCCGAACAAGATGTTTTTCTACAACATCCCGATGCGTTCGAGCGAGCTAGCCCGCGTGATTTCCGACTGCTACCAGTTGCTCGGCCGCCGGGCCACGATCGACTTGCTCGACGACATGAACCAGCTCGGCTTCCGCTCCAGCACGCGGAGCGGCCTGTCCTTCGCCACCGACGATCTGATTACGCCGCCCAGCAAGGGCCGCATCATTCAAGACGCCGAGCGCGAGGTCATCAAGAAGAATAAGCTCTACCAGCGCGGCATCATCACCGAGGGCGAGCGTTACAACCAAGTGCTTGACGCCTGGACGCATGCCCGCGAGCGGATCACGACCGAGATGATGGCCGAGCATGAAAACGACTATCGGCGACCGGGCTATGTGAACCCGATCTACCTGATGGCCCACTCCGGCGCCCGTGGCGGCGTCGAGCAGATTCGCCAATTGGCCGGCATGCGTGGTCTGATGGCCAAGCCCTCGGGCAAGATCATCGAGACTCCGATCAAGGCCAACTTCCGCGAGGGCCTCTCGGTGCTTGAATATTTCAGCTCCACGCACGGCGCCCGCAAAGGCTTGGCCGACACGGCGCTCAAGACGGCCGACTCCGGTTATCTGACCCGCAAGCTGGCCGATGTGGCGCAGAACGTGGTGATCACGATCGAAGACTGCGGGACCACCCAGGGCATCACCAAGGGTGTGATCTATCGGGGTGAAAAGGTGGAAGTGCGTCTGGCCGATTCGATTCGCGGTCGCGTGAGCCGCACGAATATCGCGAACCCGATCACCGACGAAGTGATTGTGCGCGAAAGCGAGATGATCACGCTCAAGATCGCCCGGCGGATCGAGGATCTCGGCCTGGAAAAGATTCAGGTTCGCAGCCCGATGGTGTGCGACGCTCCGCTGGGAGTGTGTCGCCGCTGCTACGGCATGGATCACTCGACCGGCTCGATGGTGGAGGAAGGCATGGCCGTGGGCATCATCGCGGCCCAGAGCATCGGCGAGCCGGGCACCCAGCTCACGATGCGCACATTCCACATCGGTGGCACGGCGGCTCGCGCCATGGAAGAGAGCGAAATCAAGACCAAGAAGGGCGGTATCGTGAAATACGCCCGCCTGAAGGTCGTGAAGAACGACGCCGGCGAACGCGTGGTGCTCACGCGCAACGGTGAAATTCTCATCACCGATCCCAAGGGCCGCGAACTGGAAAAATACGAAGTGCCGGCCGGCTCGAATCTTTTGGTCGAGGAAAACCAAGAAATCAAGCAAGGCGCCGTGCTCTGCCAGTGGGATCCGCACAGCATTCCCATTCTCGCCGAAGTGGGCGGCAAGGTCCGCTACGAAGACGTGGTCCAGGGCGAGACGATGCGCATGGAAAAAGACGTCAGCGGTCACCAGCGCCGGATCATCATGGAGCACAAGGGCGACTTCCATCCGCAGGTGGTGCTCGAAGCGCCGGATGGCAAAATCCTCGACTTCTACTACTTGCCCGAAAAGGCGAATATCGAAGTCACCGAGGGCCAGCATATCACCGCCGGAACGCTGCTCGCCAAGACCCCGCGCGAAGTCTCGGGCACCCAGGACATCACTGGTGGTCTGCCGCGGGTGACGGAAATCTTCGAGGCGCGCAAGCCGAAGGAGCCGGCCGTCATCGCCGAGATCGATGGCGTGGTCGAGCTGTTGGGCGAAAAGCGCCGCGGCAAGCGCACCATCATCGTGAAGAGCGAAAGCGGCATCGAGCGCGAGCATCTGGTGGCGCATGGCAAGCACTTGCGGGTGCATGCCGGCGACTTCGTGCGAGCCGGCGAAGCGCTGGTCGATGGCCCGCTGGTCCCGCACGACATCCTCCGCATCAGCGGCGAGGAGGCGGTGCAGCAGTATCTCACCCGCGAGATTCAGAATGTGTACCGCAGCCAGCGCGTCGAGATCGACGACAAGCATATCGAGATCATCGTGGCCCAGATGCTGCGCAAGGTGAAGATCGAAGACCCAGGCGATACCACCCTATTGCCCGGCAGCGTGCTTGATAAGTTCGAGTTCCGCTCGGCCAACGAATCGCTCGCGAAGAGTCTGAAGATTTCGCACAAGGGCGACAGCGACTTTAGCGAAGGCTCGATCGTGCCCAAGGACGTGATCGAGCAGACCAACGCCCAGATCGAAGCCCTCGGCGGAACTCCCTGCAAGGGCGTGAAGCCGAAGAGCTCGACCGCCAGCACCCAGCTTTTGGGCATTACCAAGGCCGCGGTGCAGAGTTCGAGCTTTATCTCGGCCGCCAGCTTCCAAGAGACCACCAAAGTGCTCACCGAAGCGGCCCTGGCCGGCAAGGTGGACAATCTCGTGGGCCTCAAGGAAAACGTGATCCTGGGCCACTTGATCCCGGCCGGCACCGGCTTCAAGACCTTCCAAGACGGCGAAGTTCGCATTCGTCCCCAGGCGCTCGAGGCCCTCGCGGCCGAGAAAGACCGGGTGCTCGCTCGCAGCTTCCCGCTTTTGGAAACGGTGGAAGACGCTCCGGCTACCGGCGGCCAAGCCAAGTCGGCCGGCCAAAGCGCGCTCGAAGCGCTGCTCGGTGGCGGAGACAAACCGCCGGGCGACGACGAATGATCGCCCGCGCTCGGCGCCGAGAACGACGAACCCTGTTCCCAAGCCGCCTTCGGGCGGCTTTTTTTATATCTCGCGAGCCGTTCTACTGGTTCTCGCGGGAGCTATCGTTTGTCCAGACCTCCGGGAGGCCACGTGCGTGGCTGATGATTCGACACTCATCAGAACCGAAGCGCTCGCGGCGAGTTATGCGGGCGGCGTGCGGGCGCTCGTCGACATCGATCTGGCGATTCCGCGCGGGCAGTTCCTTTCCGTCGTCGGTCCCTCGGGGTGCGGCAAGTCGACGCTCTTGCGGCTCGTCGCCGGGCTCATCGAGCCCTCGGCGGGGCGCATTGAAATCTCGGGCCAGCGTCCGGCCGAAGCGCGACGCGCGGGCACGAGAATCTCGTTTGTGTTTCAAGACGCCACCCTGCTCCCCTGGCGCACCGTGGCCGGCAATATCGGACTGCCGCTCGAACTGCAAGGCTCGCCGCGAGCCGAACGCAAGGCAAGCATCGAGCGCGGACTCGAGCTCGTGGGCCTCGCCGACTTTGCCCATCGCTTTCCGCGCGAGCTTTCGGGCGGCATGCGCATGCGCGTGGCGCTGGCCCGGGCGCTGGCGACCGATCCGCATCTTCTTCTGCTCGATGAACCATTCGCGGCGCTCGATGATATTTCGCGCGGCCGGCTCAACGAGGAGCTGCAGCGATTGTGGGCCGACCGCGGCTGGACCGCGATTTTCGTCACCCACAACATCGCCGAGGCAGTGTTCCTAAGCCAGCGAGTGCTCGTGATGACGTCGCGTCCGGGCCGGATTGCGGCCGAGATCATGGCGCCGCTCGGCCAGCGTCGCGATGATCGCTTGCGCGGCGAAGCGTCGTATGCCGAGATCGTCGGTCAGGCCCAGGCGGCGCTCAAGAGGGCCCATGCATGAAGCCGATTCGCGCCGAGCACGATTCACCGCTCGCGAGTTCGACTCGCGCTGGCCGGCGCGGCGCGGGCTCGCGATTTTCAAGCACGGCGTCGCTCCTCGGGTCCCTGGCGCCGCCGGTGGCGCTGTTCGCAATCGTGCTCTGCGCTTGGCAGGGCGCTTGCGTTTATTGGCAAATCGAAAAGTATTTGCTGCCGCGTCCGACCCAGGTCTTCGCCGCCGCTTGGGAAAATCGCGAGGAACTGGCGAGGGCTACCTGGCTCACGGCCGAAGCGTCGCTCTCTGGCTTTGGGCTCAGCCTCGTGGTGGGGATGTTGCTTGCGATGTTGTTTTCGCAGTCAAAGGTCCTCGAACGCGCGGTTTATCCCTATGCGATTTTTCTGCAAACCGTGCCGGTCGTTGCCGTGGCGCCGATCATCGTCGTGTGGCTAGGCTACGGATTTCGCAGTGTGCTGGTGGTGTCGCTCATGGTGAGCTTGTTTCCGATCATCGCCGGCGCGAGCGCCGGCCTGACACTGATCGACAGCCCGCTTGTCGAACTATTCACGCTGCATAATGCCTCGCGATTGCAAACGCTCTGGAAACTTCGCCTGCCGCATGCGCTGCCCTATGTGGTGACCGCCGCGAAGACTTCGTGCGGCCTGGCGGTGATTGGCGCCATCGTGGGCGAATTCTTTATCGGCTATGATGGCGGCTCGCACGCGCTCGGTTATGTGATTACACTGGCGAGCCACCAATTGAAGATGGATTTGCTGTTCGCCGCAGTCGGCTGTTCGACGCTCTTGGGCGTGGGCATGTTCACCGCCGCCAGTTTCGTGGGCTCGGTCTTGCTGCTTCGCTGGCGATATTCGCCGCGCGAAGAGGTCATGGACCGCCAGGAGAAACCTTGATGCTGCCATTATCGCCTTGCCCGCCGAGGGGGCCCGGCGCACGGCCGCGAAGGCTTGCGCGGCTCCTGGCCGCGTTTTCATTCGCAATCGCCGCCTGCGTGCAATTTGCCGGCTGCGGCCAAGTCGCTGGTCGCGGGCAGCGCGGTTCGGCCGAAGCCGATGCGCAAGCGGACTCAGCGGGCGGCGAAAACAAACACCGCGAGCATGTCACACTGCTGCTCAATTGGTTTCCCGAGGCGGAGCATGGCGGATTCTACACGGCCGAGGTAGAGAAGCTCTTCGCCGCCGAAGGGCTCGAGGTGACGATCCTCCCCGGCGGCCCCGAGTCGCCGGTGGCGCAGCGTGTGGCCCGGGGCGATGTCGACTTCGGCGTGTCCAACGCCGACAATGTGCTGCTGGCTCGGGCTCAACAAGCCCCGGTCGTGGCCGTGATGGCGCCGATGCAAACCAGCCCGCGCTCGATCATGGTGCATCGAGCCTCCGGGATTCGCTCGTTCGACGACATCAAAAACATCACGCTGGCAATGTCGAATTCCCTCGCCTTCTCGGCCTATCTGCGCCGAAAGTCCCGCTCACGAACGTGCGGATCGTTCCCTACACCGGCAACGTGGTGATGTTCCTCCGCGACCCGAATTATGCCCAGCAGGCCTATGTCTTTAGCGAGCCGTTCGTGGCCGAGCGCCAAGGCGGCGATCCCGAAAACCTGATGCTCGCCGACCTCGGGTTCAATCCCTATACGAGCGTGCTGATTACCAACGAGCGAACGATCGCTTCGCGGCCCGAACTGGTGCGAAAAATGGTGGCGGCCAGCGTCGCGGGCTGGCGTCGCTATTTGCAAGACCATGTCGCGGCCGAGACGACGAACCGCCGCATCCATGCGCTGAACCCGGGGATGGACCTTGCCTCGCTCGAATTCGGCGCCGGCGCGATTCGTCCGCTGGCGCTTGGCCTGCGCGACGGGCGAGGCGAGCCCCGCCGCCGCCGAGTCCGACGCCGCTTGGAATCGCTTGGGCCAAATGACGGCCGAGCGCTGGCAAACTCTGGCCGAGCAGCTCGTGGAATGTGGCCAATTGAAGGCGCGCGACGCCGATCCGCGAGGCGCGTTTACCACCCAGTTCTTGCCCGCGCCCAGCCCCGCGGCAAACCCCTGACGAACCGCGGCCGATCCCCGGACATGCCTCCCGGCGCGCGACTCCATCATGCACGACCATTGCCATCATCACGCTCCGGGCCATTCGGAACAGCGCGGCCGCAATCGCGGTCGGCTGGCCGCCACGCTCGTGCTCACCACGCTCTATATGTTCGCCGAGGCGATCGGCGGCTGGATGAGCGATTCGTTGGCCCTGATGGCCGACGCCGGCCACATGCTTTCCGACGCCGCCGCGCTCGGATTGAGCTTGTTCGCAATCTGGATCGCCCAACGCCCGGCCACCCCCGAGCATAGCTACGGCTACTACCGGGCCGAGATTCTCGCGGCGCTGGCCAACGGGGCAACGCTTGTCGGCATCTCGCTGTTTATTTGTGTCGAAGCCCTGGGGCGGTTGAATTCGCCCCATGCGGTGGTGGGGCCGGTGATGATTGGAATCGCCCTCGGCGGGCTGGCCGTGAATACCGCCGGACTGTTCATTCTGCATGGCGGACGCGATCAGAGTCTCAATATTCGCGGCGCCTGGCTGCATCTCATGACCGACGCCCTGGGCAGCCTCGCGGCGCTGGTGGCCGGCGCCCTTGTTTGGCGCTTTGGGTGGGAGTGGGCCGATCCGGTGGCCTCGATTCTGATCGGACTGCTGGTCATTTATTCGTCATGGTCGCTCTTGTGCGACGCGATCAATATTCTCATGGAACGCACGCCTCCGCATATCGAAATCGAACATGTGCGCGAGGCGATGCTCGAATTGCCGGGCATTTGCGGTGTGCATGATTTGCATGTCTGGACGATCACCGGCGGTTTGGAGTCGCTTTCGGCCCATGTGACTTTGGCGGCCGGCCATGCGCCCGAAGTGGCGCTCAAGGCGATTGGCGACCTGCTCCGGCAGCGGTTTCGCATCGAACACAGCACCATTCAACTCGAACCCGACGACGAATCCAATTGCCGCTCGTCGTTTGATCAAGCCAGCCAGTAAGGGCCTATCCGACAACTCCCCCTCTCCGTTTGGGAGAGGGTCGGGTGAGGTGGCGAATGCCGGGCGCTGGCTTCCGCCCGATGGCGCCCGCGGCCGCGTCAAAACACGCCTTCGGCCCGCCAAAAAACGCCGCCGCCAAGCAAACCGGTTCGTCGCCAGCCAAATGGGGGCTCCGATCCTGGCGGGTTTGTCAGCATATGCCACGCTTGTTTATTGGTTCGCAAATCCGATAATGCATGCTGGGGAGACGCCGGGAGCGAGTTTGTTTCGTGGAAGGACTCTTATATGCGGCCAGCCTTCTCACGCGCGCTCCTCGCAATTGCCGCGAGCCTGCCCGGCGCCGCGGCCGTGGCGCAGCATCATGCCGGCCATGTGGCCATTGGGCCCGCGATGCATCACCCGGGCGTGATGGGCCCGGTGCGGGTCGGAGAGGTCGTGACCGCCCCGGTGTCGGCGGGTGGCGGCGGGGTGGTGGTGAACCAAACCACGGTCAACAACACCACGATCGACGAGTCCCGCTCATATTCCGATGGCGGCTATGGCAATGGTGGCTACGGCTACGGCGGTTACGGCTATAACCGCTATGGCTATGGCGGCTATGGTTACGGCGGCTATGGTTACGGCGGTTTGGGCTACGGCACGCTGGGCTATGGCGGCGTGGGATACTATGGCGTCTTGCCGTCGGCCTATTATGGTCTGCCCTATTCGCCGCTGGTCGGCTTCGTGCCCACGGTGGCGGTAGCGCCGGCCGGAGCGATGTTTGGTCCGCGGCCGATCCAGCAAATGCTCGGCGGAGCTCAACCCATGGCGGCGGGGGGCGCGGTTGGCGGCGCTCCGGGAGGCGCCGGCATGGCGCCCGACGATGCTTCCGCGCCGCGCACGCGGAAAGTGCGAGTTTCCAATGCCCAGGCCCGCGCCGAGCTGGCAAGCTGATCGATCAGGGCGACAAAATGTTTGCCCGGCAGCGCTACCGCGAAGCGCTCGACCGCTACAAATCGGCCGTCGTGCAGGCGCCCGACTTGGCCGAGACCTTTTTACGAGAGGGCTTCGTCTTCGTGGCGATTGGGCAATACGAATCGGCGGGCAAGGCGATGCGGCGCGGCTTGAAGTTGCAGAGCGCCTGGCGGCCCGACGATTTGCGCCTCGACCGGCTTTATGGCCCGGAAAAAGCGGCTCGCCAAGCCCATGTCGAAGCGTTGGCGATCGCATTGCAAGCGACGCCCCACAATGCGACAGTGTTGTTTCTTTTGGGCATGGAACTGTTCTTCGATGGCGAAGCGGCCCGTTCGGCGCCGTTCTTCACGCGTGCCGCGCAGCTTGGCGGCAATGAAGATCAATTGCTCGATGGCCTTTTGGGCGAATCGGCCGCCGCCGCTGCCCCGCCAGCCGGAGTTCCAGCCGCCGGAATTCCAGGGGCTATAGTTCCCGCCGCCGCCCGGGGCGCCGGGCCAGCCGATCCTCCGGCCGCGAACGCCGCCCGCCCCGTCCCAGACCGCGGTCCGATTCTCGATCTTTAACAGCCTGTCCGGCAATTCCCGCCTCTCCCTTGGTGAGAGGGTAAGGTGAGGGACGGACTATCGAGTTCGGTTGGCGACCATCAACCGCGTGCGTCGGAAGCGATTCTCGCAATGGCTTCAATGTACAGCGCCGGCAAGCCGAATTGCCGGGCGCCGGTGATGATCCGTTGTAGGTATTCGTCGCTCGGTCGGGCAAAACTCTTGGCCAGGGCGGGGTTCATGACATAGGCCGTGGCCTCCACGCGCTCGCCTGTTGCATCAACCACGGTAATCGCTTGACGATGGTAGTGTTGTTCGTAGCCATCGAGCAGTTCGAGCGCCGCTGGCGAGCAGCGATAGATGACACCAATTACGGAGTCACCCGGCGAAAGGATGTTGGCATAAGCCGGGCCGCCGGGCTCGGTAGGTTGAAAGACCAAGCGATGGTTTTCCAGGCGCGCGAGCCGGGGCGGGTGATCCGGCGCGCCGATGGACCCGGTGCGGGCGCACATTTGATCCGCCCACATATTACTCCCATAGGCGAAATACCATAGATCCATGAGGGGATTCCTGCCCACGGCTGGTGAACGCGGCTAACAGCCTGTTGTAAAATGCCCTCGTGGCATTTTTCAACCTCGCCAAGCGCCGAGCAAGGCTCGTCGCGGCTCGCAAAATAAACGACCTGGGTCGTTATTTCGACAATGCGTCCATGCGGCGGCTCGGCCTGTTGATTATTTCAACGGGCTGCTAATAGGTCGATGGGGCCGAGGTCACGTCCAGGGTCCAAACTTTGAAGGATTGCAGTTGGTTGACTCCGAAGGTCGTGGTCATTGCCACATCGGCGGCGTCGCGGCCACGCGCCATCAGCACACGGCCGATCCGCGGGGTATTGTTCCGCGCGTCGAAAGCATACCACTGGCCCCCCAAGAATGCCTCGAACCAGGCGCTGAAGTCCATCGGATACGGAGCGATCGGCACGCCGATATCGCCCAGATACCCGGTGCAATAACGGGCCGGCACGTTCAAGCAGCGGCAGAAGGTGATCGCCAGGTGCATGTAGTCGCGGCAAACGCCGACCCGTTCGCGATAGACTTCCAGCGCGGTGCGATTGTTGCGAGCCTGTTGATAATCGAAGCGGATGTGGCGGTGAACGAAGTCGCAAACCGCTTGCACTCGCGGCCAGCCGGGTTGGGTGTGGGAAAATAATTTCCAGGCGACGTCCTTCAGTTCACTGTCCACCTCGCAATAGCGGCTGGCCAATAAGAACTGCAGCACCTCCTGCGGCAGGTCCTGAACGTTAATCTGCGGCGCCGTGGGGACCTGAAGATCAGGAAGTCCGCAGTCGTCAACGACCGCGTCGTTGGTGAACCGGACATGGCCGGCTGGCGCCATTGCGCGGCCGCAATAGTTGCCGTTGAGGTCGAAAAAGTGATTGATTGGAGCCGTCGGATGAATTTGCAAGTTCTCGTACTTGCGCAGCGTGGGCCAACGCAGGGGATGCACGTTGAGCATCAAAATGACGGCGGTGGACTCGGGAAAAACGAATTCGATATCACAACCAACTCGGATCAACATGGCGTCTCGCTATCTGTGGGAGGTATCGCCTGAGTTCAGGATACCAGATTGGCGAGAGCTTGCTCGAAGTCGGGGCGACGCTTGGCGAAAGATTTCCGGAGGAGTGGCGAAATCCACGAGCTTGAACCGCCAGCGAAAACAGTCCCGCCGACCCACGAGTTCGAATCGCCAGCGAAAGATCCTTCGCTGGCGCTTCAGACTTGTTTTCCGGAAATTCCTTGGCTGGCGCTTTGGGTTTTCGTTGGCGCGTCGCGAGGCAAGTTATTCCGATTGCTGCCAGCGGGCTTGTTGGTCGGTGGTTAGGATCGATCGAATGCGGTTTTCGGCGTTGACCACGATCGCCGATAAACGCGCTTCGCGGTAGTCGCGGCTTTTTTCCCGCAAGCGGGCTCGCGACCGAGCCAGTTCATTCGAGGTCTTTTTCAGCAAGCGACTGATATCGAGTTTTTGCTGCTCGCTCAGCGCCAGGGCCGCGGCCACTTTGGGCATGCGAAGCGTGGCGAGGCGATCCAGCACTGCCTCGGGCGAAGCATTCGCCGCTGGCGGTTCGGCGGGCGTGGCGGTTGCATTGGCGTCGTTTTGCGTTTCCGATGAATCGGTGGTCGAGGCGCTTGTCTCGGCGGAGTTCGCCTCGGCGGTGGCCATGCCCGACGGACCTTCGGGCCGCGGCGACGCCCAAAGCATCCAACCGCCGGCGGTTAGCGTCACCATGGCAATCATCAGCCCCGCGGCGGCTTGCTTGCGGCGCCCGATTGTCTTGCCGATCGGCAATTTCTTGAGAAGCCAATCGGGCGACCCGATGGCTTTCTTGGAAATCACCGTGATATCGGAAATGCGTTTCAGACCGATCCGGCGATGGTCTTCGCAGTCCGTGAGCCGAGCGACCGTCGCCTCGCAACGTCCGGCCCAGGTTTCAAGCGCCACGACTTCATCGAGCGCGATATTCACATCGGGCGCTGCTTTGACACTGAAACCATCGACGGATTGGTTCGAGCAACTCGATCGGCAGGCGACCGGCGCGGGTTTCTATAACGGCCTTGCGTTGTTCTTCTTGCAGGGCGAAACGGAATGATTTTCGCCGTTCATCGTGAGCCATGATCTTTCCTCCGAAGCCGACGCGTCCGAGAACGATCCTTGGAACGGGTCGCCCGCCAGAAAGAAGTCTAGGCCGAAAACCGCCTCGGACCGGGGCTAGAATCGCGGTAAAGACCCGCTGGCGCCGAGTGCGGGGCGCCAGTTATCGCGGTTGCGCCGGCGCGATGGATTACGAAGGGCACGGGAAATGGCGCGCCGCGAACGGCGGAAGCCCGCGCCCGAGCCTCGGACATGACAGGCAAGCGATGCGACGGTCGACTAGGCTCTTACGCGGCTTCGCGGCCGGCTTCATTCACGGCCACGGCCTTGTTTTGCCAAGTCTCGGTCCAGAGGCATCCGGCCCAGGAGAATCCGACGCCAAACCCGGCGAGGAGCGAACGCGCCCCTGGGCGGAGCCGACCGCTAGAGCGGAGCTCATCGATCAGGATCGGAATCGTCGACGACACGGTGTTGCCGCAGTGCCGCAGCGCAGTCGGCATTTTTTGCTCGTCGACTTGCAAGTTCTGTCGTAGCACATCGAGCAGCTTGAGCGTCGCTTGGTGCATCAGGAACAGTTCGATGTCCGACTCCGCGACCTTGCCGGCCTCGAGCACCTGTTGCACGAGCCGCGGAATGATTTCCATGGTGAGGGTAATGATGCCGGGCCCATCCATGTACATCTTGCTGGGCCAGCGCCACTTGGTGCGCGGCTGCAAGGCGTGCTCGGGCGAGCGGGCGCCGCCGGTGTTGACCATCAGCGCGTTGCCCGCCGCGCCATCGGTGCCGAAGGCAAAGGCGGAGAGCGAGGGCGTGTCCGAGGCTTCGACGAGCGTGGCGGCAGCGCCGTCGCCAAAGATCGTGCGCAGCGAACGATCGCTCGAAGCGATATAGCGTGAATAGGTTTCAGCCGTGAGCAAGAGCACCCGCTGGGCGGCGCCGGAGCGGATGAGGCCATCGGCCAGGGCGAGTCCATAGACGAAGCCCGAGCAGCCGAGATTGAAGTCGATGGCCCCGATCGCGGTTCTCAAGCCCAGGCGATGCTGCAAAAGGCAAGCGGTGGTGGGCAGGGGATAATCGGGAGTCTGCGTGCAAAAGAGCAAGAAATCAACCGATTGGCGATCGATGTCGTGTTGCGTGAAGAGCTTCTCCGCGGCGGCCACGGCCAGATCGGAAGCGCATTCGTCGGGCGCCGCGATATGCCGCGAATAGATGCCGGTCTTGGCGTAGATCAGGTCCAGATTCCAATCCGGAAATTCGGCGGAAAGTTGTTCGTTGGTTTCGACCCGCTCCGGCAGGTGGATTGAGATCGGGCCGATGGCTGCGTGTTTCACCGCGAGTGGATCCTGTCAGGGGTCGAACGGACAGCGGACGGATCGAGATAGGCCTTGTCCGTGCGCGTAGAGTATAAGGGAACCAATTCGCCGCCCCGAGGAATCCTTTGGCGCCCAGCGGACCATCGTGTCCAGATGATTCACGGCTCGGCGGGCGGATTTCGCTCGCGAGGCCGTTGGGGCATGGCAAGTGGCGGGGCCCCGCCGACCGCGTTGCGATTCGTTTAAGTTACCCTAGGCTACCACAATTTCCACGGGCCGGTCAATCGCGACTGGCGCCAAACCCCGAGCAAAAGCAAATAGCGGCAATTGAGCGAGCCAGGTAAATAGTCTGCGCCGTTCCATATTTAGCTCCACTAACTGAATTTGTAAAGAAAACAGGGTTGGGCGACAGTCTACTCCTGGGTGCAACTCCCAGCAATGCTAAATAAACTCCGTCGCCCCAATTGGCTATCTCGCGTTGCGCGACGCAACTGCACGTGATGCGGTATTTTGATAAGAACCATCTGATTTATTTGCGCCGATATGTTTCGCACACGTTTTCAAAAACAAATCCTCACGGAGTTTCTGCCGCCCGCGCGCAATGGAAAAAAACAAAAGTTGATTATTTTATGTGATGGCATGCCGTCGATTCCACGCAAGCAACCGCTAGCCGAGTGGCTGGCGGCGAAGGGCTATTGGGTTTTCTATCCGCGATACAGGGGTGCGTGGGAAAGCGGCGGTGAGTTTCTGGCGAAGTCGCCGCATCAAGACCTTCTCGATGTGCTTGATTGCCTTCCCGAAGGATTTCAAATACATCGCCTTTGGCAAGAAATTTTCGGTCCGCCCGGATGAAGTCTTTGTCATTGGAGGTAGTTTTGGAGGGGCTGCGGCGATCTTATGCTCGCTCGATCCGCGAGTGAAGAAAGTAATCGCGAATTGCGCGGTCGTGGATTGGAGAATTCTTCGTGAATCTGAAAAAACAGAAACGTCCAATCCGAGCTACGCATCCGATATTCGCGATGCATTCGGCATCGGATATCGATTGACGCAGAAAAATTGGAACAAGCTGTACTCGGGAAAGTTCTACAATCCGGCGCACCATGTTGAGCAGATCGATGCAACGAAAATCTTAATGTTTCATGCGAAAGACGATCCCCAGGTTCCTGATGGCAGCGTTAGGCAGTTCTCCGAGCAGACCGGCGTTAAACTCCACTCCCGGCGCACCGGCGGCCACATCATAGATATTGGTGGTGCGGCGTTTTGGCCGGAAATCAGGAAGTTCTTTGAATCGCGATAAGCGTCTTCCGGCTTGACATTCGTGAATTTACAATCATTTGAGGAGGAATTGCCTTGTCCGAACTGACCCGCTATGTGTCATTGATTCTTATTGTTTTCATGAACATTTGTGCCACCGCTCAGGATGTACCAGATGGCCAGGCTGTCTTCAAGAAGAAGTGTGTCATGTGCCACGGAGTGGATGGCAAAGCCAACACGGACATGGGCCGGCAACTCAATGCTCTTAGCCCGCTTTCCGACGAGGTTCGCAAGCTGAGCCCGGATGAAATGAAGCAGGTGGTCACCGACGGCAAGGGCAGCATGCCGTCGTTTACCGATCAACTGTCCCTGGAGGAGATTTCGGCTGTTGTGGGCTACGTGCGCACGTTGCAAAAAAACTCCCACTAATTTTCCCGGCTGCCGTGATTTGGCTGGCAACTTCAGCGGGTCCTTTCGAGTGTGCAGAGAAGCGCAACTCGAACTAGAATTTTCAGATAGAACGAGCCATGGCGACGTTGACACCGAGCATCGGACGACCGCGACCTCAAGAGAAAACCGGAGGCGGTGGCAGCGATCTGGGCCCTCCGCCCAATCGAGGCGGAGGCGATGGGCGCGGCGGCGACAACAATTACAATTACGGTCAGCGGCTTCGGCGGGCGCGTCGGGACTGCTATTGGCTACGGCGCCCATCCTCACGCTTTTTATTGTTCTTACCCTCGTCTATCTTGTGCGCCAGGAAGCCGTAGTGCTTGACCCGTCAGGCTTGCACTACGTTAATGAATGGAAGCCGGTTACACTGCCTCTAGACCTTCTGCTCATCAATACATTTCTTCTGTTTTTGAGCAGCATCACCGTGGAATATGGCGCGCCGTCAGATTACTCTGCAGTCGGCACTGGCTCCTGTGCGGTCGATTCCCGGCGTCTCGCTTGGCCGCGAATTTCATTTTCCCTGGCTGGCCTGCACGCTCGTTCTGGGTTTCGCTTTTCTCGGCGGCCAGTGGATGGCATGGCGCAACCTCGCGGCTCATGGCTTCTTCATCGCCACTAGCCCCCGTAGCTCTTTTATTTACGTCCTTACCGCGACCCATGCGCTCCATCTCCTCGGAGGGTTGGCTGTTCTGCTCTACACCTCGACCATCTCGCTGTTGAACAAGTCGGTCGAATCGAGACGGATTGTCGTGGACGTGACCGCGTGGTACTGGCACCTGATGCTTGTGCTTTGGATTTATGTATTCGGCTTCCTGTGGATTGCGCGCTAGACCGTGCGTAGACCGAGCACACAGGCGGCCGCACGCCTCGCCCAAATTTAGAGCATCGCTTCGATTTATAATAAAAAGATTCCCTACCCTTCCGGACGCCGTCTGGTGACCAGCTGGCGCTTTTGCCGTTGATCGGCAGGATGCGATGGGAACCCTCAGCGAATGTCAAACGAACGCATTGTGGTTCGCGGCGCACGCGTCCATAACCTGAAAAACGTTGATTTTGAGATTCCGCATAACGCGCTGACGGTCGTTACGGGCGTTTCGGGTTCAGGGAAATCCTCGCTCGCCTTTGACACAATTTATGCGGAAGGCCAGCGGCGGTACGTTGAGTCGTTATCGGCATACGCCCGGCAGTTTCTGGAACGAATCGAAAAACCCGATGTGGACGTGATCGATGGCATTGCGCCAGCTGTGGCAATCCGGGAGAAGAATTCCACGCGCAACCCGCGCTCGACCGTCGGCACGGCAACCGAAATCTACGATTACCTGCGCCTGCTCTTTGCCCGCATCGGACGAACCTATTGCCTGCATTGCGGAGTGGAAGTGAAAAAAAGACACAGTAGATGAAGTCGCGGCAACAATAATCGGTCTTGGCGACGGAACGCGGCTGAACGTTTTATTCCCGTCGCACGGCATTGCAGCAGCCGAGCCGAAGACTAAAACGCGAGGAAAAAAGAAGGCTGTGAGCTCCGGCTCCAATTTCTGACAGTTTGAAAATTCGGCTGACTGATCTTCGGCAGCGGGGGTTCAACCGGCTTTACCAGCATGGCCAAATCTTTGAATTTTCTACACCAGAATCGCTGCTCGACGTGAATTTCACCGAGCCCGTATTTCTTCTTGTCGATCGCATCGTGGTCGCTGCCGATGCGCGGGCACGCATTGTGGATGCCATCGAAAGCGGATACCGGGAATCGGGAGAAGTTATCTTCGAGAACCGTTCCACGCCCCGACGATGTCGCCCCTGCGGCGTCTGCGTTTCTCGCAGCGTTTTGAGTGCAAGAACGATCACACGAAATACGACGAGCCCGAGCCACGCTTGTTTTCGTTTAACAATCCTTACGGGGCTTGCCCGCGCTGCCAGGGATTCGGCAACACAATCGACTTCGATATGAATCTGGTGATTCCCGACCCTGTCGAAGTCATTAAATCGAAGGTGCAATTGAACCCTGGACGAAGCCCAAGGGCAAACCGTGGATTGCGGAGCTAAGGCGTTTCGCCCGCCAAAAAGACATTCCGCTGGACGAACCCTGGTCTGACCTCACAGCCGAGCAGCAGCGGTTGGTCGTGGACGGCGACGGCAAGTTTGAGGGCATTCGCGGCTTCTTTAATTATCTCGAGCGCAAGAAATACAAGCTGCACGTGCGCGTCTTTTTGAGCCGATATCGTGGGTATTCACTGTGTTCTGCTTGCAATGGCACGCGCTTGCGTGTTGAAGCGCGTCAAGTGAAAATCAACGGCAAAAATATCTGCGAAGTGTCCGCGATGACGGTTGAACAAGCGGAACAATTCTTCGCGAATCTCAACCTTAGCGCTCAGGAAGCCGGAGTCGCCGAACCACTACTGCAAGAGATATTGGAGCGCCTGCGCTTTCTGAATGAAGTCGGACTGGAATATCTCACGCTCGATCGCCTCTCGGCTACGCTATCTGGCGGCGAAGCACAACGAATTCAGCTCGCAACTTCGCTGGGCTCACGGTTGGTGGGAACGCTCTACGTTCTCGATGAACCTTCCATTGGATTACACACGCGGGATACGCATCGTCTGATTAATATTCTTCATGGCCTGCGTGATTTGGGAAATACGATCCTAGTAGTTGAGCATGATCCTGACGTGATGCGAGCCGCCGACCACATTCTTGATCTGGGCCCCGGTGCGGGCGAAAACGGTGGCACCGTTACAGCTGCCGGCAGTTATGGCCAAATCCTCAACATGCCTGCATCGCTGACTGGGCGCTATCTGTCGAGTCAGTTGCGAATTCAATTGCCCAACGCGCGCCGTAAATCGGGACGTGAACCGTATCGAGATCCGCGGGGCACAAAGCCCACAACCTGAAAAAGATTGATATTTCCGATTCCCCTGGGCATGATCGTCGCAGTCACGGGCGTCTCCGGATCGGGTAAATCGACGCTGGTTCACGATGTTCTCTATCAGGCATTGTCTGCAGCCAAGAAGTTGACCAATGGCAATCCCCTGCCGCCCTCGGCCAAGTTGGGAGAGCATGGAAGGGGATCATTACATTGATGATGTAGTTCTGGTGGACCATCGCCGATCGGACGTACGCCGCGGTCGAATCCGGTGACCTACATCAAGGCGTTCGACGGCATCCGCGAACTTTTCGCTTCGCTTCCGGAGGCGAAGAAGCGCGGCTTTACCGCCGGCCATTTTTCTTTCAACATTCCGGGCGGGCGATGCGAGACTGCCAGGGCGACGGCACGGTGACTGTAGAAATGCAGTTTCTCGCCGACGTCGAACTGATCTGCGAAGATTGCAAGGGAACGCGCTACAAACCGAGGTGCTCGAAGTCCGCTATCGCGGCAAGAATATTCACGAGTGCTGATCTCACGGTGAAAGAAGCATTGCATTTTTTCGCCGACGTGCCCGAGCTGTGGAAAAGCTGCGGGTGCTGGACGAAGTCGGACTTGGCTATCTACGGCTGGGGCGGTCGGCTACAGCTCTCGGGCGGGGAAGCGCAGCGCATGAAGCTGGCGGCGCATCTGCAACCCGCCAGTCGCGACCGCAGACGGCCGGGGGAACGGCGAAAGCTGAGCCGCCGCAGTCGTACTGCTCTACATTTTCGATGAGCCGACCACCGGCCTGCATTTTGACGACGTCAGCAAACTTCTGGCGGCTTTCGCCGTCTATGATGCAGGGGGCTCCATTCTCGTTATCGAGCATAATCTTGAAGTGATCAAGACCGCGGACTGGGTCATCGATCTCGGTCCGGAAGGCGGCGACCGGGGCGGACGGGTCGTCGGCGCGGGCACCCCAGAAACCATTGCCCAGCTCCCCGAATCGTACACTGGAAAATATTTGGCGCCCCTGCTTAACGCCCACGTAGACTCCAAACACGATGCCGCGAGCTAAACCATCCTGCGCTAAACCGGCGTGGCCGTCGCTGCGTTTAGTTTGCATCCACTTGGCATGGATGGCGCTGGCAGCTCCTGCTCTCGCGCAATACACAACTGAGACTATTCGCCATCACAAAGTTGCGGAGCAAGATCCGGCTCGCCACGGATTTATCGCAGGCCGAAAATGCAATCGAGAAGAAAGACTTTGCCACCGCCGAGCCACTGCTTCAGAAGGTTGTGACGACCGCTCCCGACAACTACGTGGCCTGGTTCGATCTGGGTTTCGTCTATCACGCGCAAGGTAAAGACGACGCTCCATCACCGCTTATCGCAAATCGGTCGCGGCCAAGCCGGATATCTTCGAATCGAATCTCGACTTAGGGTTAATCCTGGCACAGAGTCACCAACCGGAGGCAGCCCAATACCTACGCGCAGCCACAACCCTTAAACCCACTGCCAACGTGGATGAAGGTCACGCCCGCGCCTGGCTATCTCTTGCCCATGTGCTCGAA
>CAWAUV010000004.1:0-598799 GCA_963785305.1 uncultured Planctomycetaceae bacterium | reverse complement strand
GTACCTTTCTCTCTATTTTAGTGGTTCTGGAATGCGAGGGGCTTTTCTTGCGATTTTTTAAAGCTCGGGGGGGAATTCTCAAGGCTCTGGCTAGCTCTCGAGACTCCCTAAAAATACAAGTCACGTGAGGAACATTAAAACTTTCGCGTATTACATGCCGCGCAAGCTTAAGAGAAGTTCTACGGGTATAAGAGAAAGCTTTATAAATAAGAATAAGGCTATAAGGGTTTATATAAGGAAAGGGAAAGCTTTATAAGCTTATAAAATAGCTTAGAGGGAATTATAAGTAAGAGAAAAAGTTATAATAATTTATTAAAAAAAGAAAAGGCTTTATAAATATAAGTAAAAGCTAAAAAGAAATTATAAATAAAAATATAATTAATAAGAAATTTATAAAGGCAAATAAGGCTTAAAAGGGCTTATAAAAGAAAAAAAGCTTTATAAATAAAAGTAAGAGCTATAATAGTTTATAAAATAATTTTATAAATATAAATAAGAATTAAGAAAACTTATAAGAAAGAAAAAAAAGCTTTATATATAAATAAGATTATAAGAATTTATAAAAATATAAAAATAATTATAATTATAATAATATATAAAAATAAAAATAAAGCTTTATAAATATAAATACGGCTTAAAAAAGAATATAAAAGAAAAGAAAGATTTTAGAAAGCTTTATAAGAATAATATTATTTCTTTTATAATAAAAAGAATTTTTATATATAATTTATATTAGAAATAAAAATATATAATTAATAATTTAAAGAAATTATATTAAGTTTAAAGTTTAAGAATTTATAAAATTAATTATTTAAAAATAAAAATTATAATTTAAAAAAGAATTTTATATATTAAATTAAAAAAAAAGAATTAATTACAAATTAATTAATTATAATATTATATAAGAAATATAAGAAATATAAGAAATATAAGAAATATAAGAAATATAAGAAATATAAGAAATATAAGAAATATAAGAAATATAAGAAATATAAGAAATATAAGAAATATAAGAAATATAAGAAATTTATAAATTAAATTCTTTTATTAAAAATAAATTATATTTATTTTAATTTTATTAATTTATAAAAATATTATTATTTATATAATAAAATAATAAAATATTAAAGATCTTACTTAAATAACTTTTAAGTTAAGAAATATATCTTTAAATAGTTTAAAAATAGTTTATATTTTTAATATATTTAATAATATAAAGTTTTTAAAGAATTCTTTTAAAAATATTATATAAAAATAAGTTTTAATTAAAATCTTATATATATATAGAATTTGTATTTTATATTTAAAGACTTCTTTTAAAATTATAATAGTAGAAATAAAGTAATAAAATAAGATATAAAGATTAATAATTCTAATATTTTAAGAATTTAGAGCTAAAAAGAAAAGAAATAAAATATAATAGTAAATAAATAAATATAGCTAAAATTACTAAAATACCGAGCTTTAAAATCCGACCTTAATTTAAACTATAATTTAAAACCTTAGCTAAAACTAATTTCTTTAGCTAAAATTATATCTATATTAACTATATAATACTAGTTATTATAAGAGGCTTTTATTATAATTTTTTAAAGCTTAAAAAAGAATTTTTATAGCTTTAGCTAGCTTTCGAAACTTTCTAAAAATATAAGTTATATAAGAAATATTAAAACTTTTATATATTATATATTATAATTCTAATATTTAGTAAGCTTAAAAGAAGTTTTATAAATATAAAAGAGAGCTTTATAAGTAAAAATAAGGCTATAAGAATTTATATAAGAAAAGAAAAAGCTTTATAGACTTATAAAAGAGAGAAAAAGTTATAATTATTTATAAAAAAAAAAGAAAAAAAGAAAAAAAGCTTTATAAAAATAAATAAGGCTTAAAAGGGCTTATAAAAAGGCTTTATAAATATAAGTAAGAAGTAAAAGAAAGCTATAAATAAGAATATAAGTAATAAAAAACTTATAAAAATAAATAAAGCTTAAAAAAACCTATAAAAAGAAAAAAGCTTTATAAATAAAATAAGAGCTATAATAATTTATAAAATAACTTTATAAATATAATTAAGATTTAAAAGAACTTATAAAGAGAAAAAGAAAGCTTTATATATATAAATAAAACTATAAGAATTAATAAAAAGAAAAAGAAAAAGAATTTTTTTTATAAAGAAATAAAAGCTATTATAATTTATAAAGAAAAGAAATAAGCTTTATAAATATAAATAAGATATAGAAAAGAATATAAGAGAAAAGAAAAATCTAAAAAAACTTTATAAGAATATTATTATTTCTTTTATAATTTATATTAGAAATAAAAAATAAAATTAATATATTAATTTAAAGTTTATAAATATAAGTTCTTATATATAATTAATAATTTTAATAATTTAAAGAAATTATATTAAATTTAAAGTTTAAGAATTTATAAAATTAATTATTTAATAATATAATATAATATAAAAAAGAGTTTTATAATTTTTAAATAACCTTTTTAATTAAATCTTTTAAATATATAGAATTTTTATTTTATAATATAATAGCTTTTATTTTTTTTAAAATAAATTAATAAATATTCTTTATATAATACTTATTAATAAAAGAAATAAAAATATTATATAAAGCTTAATAAATCTTTGTCTTTTTTTATAGTTTATATATATTTAAATTAATATTTTAAATTAATTTTCTTTAATTTTTTAAACTTATTTATTTTAGTTTTTATTTAAAGTACTTATATTATTAAAATTTAAATTAGAAGAATAGTTTTAGCTTATTTATAAATAATTTTATATTTATAAGCTATTCTCTTTTTTATATAATTTATTAAAAGTTTATAAAACGTTTATTACTAAGAAGTATTATTTAAAGAGCTACTCGGGACGAGTTTAGGGCAAAATTATTACTAGCCCCGGAGCTTGCGTAGGGCCGCTAGTAATAATTTTAGCGAAGCGGCCCTAAACTCGTCTTCTCTATATTGTCCTACGTTCAGGCCACCCTAAGCGGTTAGCTCTCGGGGCTCCTCAGAAAATACTGGTCACGTGAGGAACACTAGAACCTCCCCGTTCTAGGGAATCGCGTATCGGAACGCGATTACGTCTAAATCCTTAGCGCTTAGCTTGAGATTATAGAGAGGAAGCTCAAGTGCCTTTCTCTCTATTTTAGCGGTTCTGAAATGCGAGGGCCTTTTATTATGATTTTTTAAAGCTCGGGGGGAAATCTTAAGCTAGCGGTTCTATAGAAAGTACTAAGAAAAGAAAACCTGACCTCACATTACTTTTCTCTCTTTTTTCTCTTTATTATATGAATCCTCCCCGCTTTTATATTACCTATAGGCAAAATCGGCCTACTTCTGACTTTATTACGAGACGGGCTAAGGTATATAAGAGCTATAATTACTATCGAGTCTATATTTCCCCCTTTTTCTGGCTTAACTAACTAGTTAATAGGCCCGGTTAGCTACTAATCGTGCCTAGCGGCGCCCTATCTTATAAGAACTCGATCCAAATACCCTTCCTCTCTCCTGGTAATAATAATAGTCGATTACGGATGTCTCTACGGACGAGCCAGCCCCATGGCGCTAGTGACGGATCCGTTAACTATCCGTTGCGGCCCCAGTTCATATTATAGAGGACCCTCCTGCCGACTCACCTATTATACGGCCTCCTGCCTTCCTCTCCCGCTTCCGGCCAGCTCCCGTATATATGACCGGTCCGCTTACGGGTTACTATATAGCTTATAGAGCCCTCTATTTTAGCTATACGGATAATTGCTTTGAGGCCTGTTATAAGAAGGGTAATATTACACTTCCTCTAATCCGCAAGCCTCCTCTATATCTCTCTTACCTCTTTACGGGTAATAACTCCCTCTACTAGGCCTTCCGGACAAATATCCGGGCATATAATTATGCTTTTACCTTTACGTTAATTAGTTATAAGAAGAACGCCCGGATTAACTTCTCCTATAGGATCTAGTACTTTTAGATTCACGGCAAGCTCTTCTATTTCTAAGGCCCGCTATAGCCCACTTTACACGCTAAATCCTCCTTTATATAGCTTTTCTTCTATAACTCGCTTTTTATAACTAATATCCGGGCTACTAACTTTCCTCGCTTAGATTATGCGATTCTTTTATAGCTTACGGATATGCTTATGGACTATAATCCGTTTATTATAGTCTATAAGATAGCCCGCAAGCATCTTGCGAGCTAGTAAACCGATTTCCGGGTCTTACTTAACCCATAGATATGCTTAATTCTCGAGTCAGGTACGGATTATTATTATAAGAACCTCCCTATAAGTAATAAGGTTATTATCCTAATCCCGAATAAGTATACGGATACGAGCCGCCATAATCTAGTACTAATAGCCCGCAAGGCAGGCCGCGAGTATCCATAGATACGTATAGTTAATATTACTCACGTAGTATATATACTACTTTACTATATCTTACTCTTCTCATATGGCGACCCGGGCTAATACTACGAGTTATAGTTATAAGACTATACCGGGACTTGCTAGCAGATATGGCTCGAGTAGTAAGCCTTCTACTAATACTACTTTTATATTCGTCTAGCCTTCTTCCCGCTCTTTTATGCTAGCCGCCTCTTCTAGTAATATATTATTAATATATATATTACCTATAAGATAACCTTGCTTAACTAGCTTTGCTTATACTAGTAGAATATTTATACGAATATCTATACGAGTCTTACGAATACTTTAATTCGTGAGGATATCTATACAAGTAATATTAGCCATTATTTTATTCTCCTATCTAGCTTTACGGGTAGTAATTACTTTATATAATAGCTTTTTTAAGACTTAATAGCTATTATATAATACTTTAGTAAGCCAAGCTTCTTTATTACCTTTATAGCTAACCCGCACTAGCCTAAGATTATAGATTATCTCTTAAATAAGTAATAAGTAATTAATTATCCGGATCTCCTTTACCGGGTCTTTATCCTAAAAATAAGAGAGCTCCTTACGGATCTCAAGAACCACGTTTTCGGATAGTACGCGGGCCATATCTATATAATTGAGTACTAGAAGCGTGGCCTCTTATATATATACTTACTCTTATTTCTTAGGAAGAATACTATCTTCTTAATCCCTAATTTAGTTAATAAGGTAGTTTATACCAAGCTTCTAGACCTGTTATGGGACCCTACTAGTAAACTTATGGCTATAGTTACTAGCTAGATATCTCACGGGCCATATAGCCTTAATAATAATCCGAAAGCCTTATATATAGTCCGTAGTATATCTATAGCCTTACTTACGTGCTAGAAAAAGTTCTCTAATATATTTGCGGCTATAATAATTATCTATAAGAATAGGTATCCCGAGTACTAGCGCCGGGATAATAGCTATATATTTATAGTTCATAAACTAGGCTTTCTAGACTAGGAAATTGTCTGTAATAATTACTAGGTTATTTTATATAACCCGTATCTTCTCTAGAAGTTCCGCTCGCATATTAATATTAAGGTTTATGTATTTATATAAGTAATTAAGTATATCTATAAGTATATCTATAAAGAAACGGACTATATAATTATGGCTATCTCGGGAATAAATAATAAGATTACCTAGTATTTCCAGGCTTAATATATGGGCCCTATAGAGGCTTTCTAGTACCTATTTAAGTACCTAATATACTAGGAGTTCCCCCTAGTTTAATACCTCATAATTTACCTCCCTAAATAATATATAATTTGCTTTATGGCTAACCTCTTACCCGAGTAAGTCATAGACCGGGCCGCAAATACTCATTTAATCTTAATAGTCTTCTTTAAATATAATATAATATACGAGAATAACTACTAGTATCTTTACTACGAGTTCCTATAATACTTTATGTGAGTTACTAAGATCCGGATATAGAAATACCACAAGCAAGAATATAGTATTAGCTATATTTATTATTATAGCCTGGTTTCGGGTGAGCGGTTCTACTTATGGCTCTTACTAATAGTTATATATGGTCCGTAGTTCTTTAATAAGCTCTACTTAGTTAAGGGCATCCGTTATCCTATATATTATACTATCTATATTACCCGTAGCTTAGTAAAAAATAATCGGGAGTAGTTCTAGTACTTTAATAAGGCCATCTAATTAATAACCGGCTATAGTTTACGGATACTTTTTCTTACGAGTATTCGCTAGTAGCTAATTATAAATACGCGAGTAATCTAGGACTAGTATAAGAAGTATTTCTATAATAACTTGGCCCGTAAGCTTACCTATAACCTATTAATTAACTTCTTGCTATCCTTAGTTAATTCTTACTATAATTATGGCCTTTTCTTACTTAGCCTTAGCCTTACGGATCTCTAGTAAACACTAATAGATATTGCCCTGCCTGAGAATATTTTTAACTAGATTATAAGTTATTATATAACTAATCTACGGGTTAATCGCGCCTATAAGATATTACTAGCGACCATAATACAAGCCTAGCTAAATATGAACTAGTACTCTTATTTCTAGATAATTATAATAGTAATTATAAATAATTCATAGATAGCTTACTTCTATTTATAGGGCCCGGGCAAGACTAGTAAGACATTCCTCTATAAGACCCTCTGCCACTATTACTATAGCTAAAGTAAGATAGTTCTATACGTGATATTAACGGGTATTATAGCTTTCTTTCTCCCGGATAGACACATATCTTATTCCTAGTTCCGGATCCCGCTTAAGCTTAATGAGTTATTTATAAGTATAATTACTAAGACAAGCTAGCTCGGGGCACTCTTATAATTTATAGACCTAATTATCTGGGACGAGATACCCATATAATATAAGTACTATTTTAAGGTAATATACTAACTAATAATTAATTTATAATTAATTACAAATAATATTCTCTTTAAAGAAGTACCCGTAATCCTTAGGAAAAACTTTGCCTAGATCTTACTAGTAATCTTATACGATTCGCGGGCTAATATAATACGGGCCTACTTATAGCAAATATAGATCTGGCCATGGCTCTATTAGTTATTATTACGAATTAATATACGGGTTTATAATAACCTATCCGAGTAGGATTTTGTGAACTAGATTAGTTATTTGCTATATAACCCGTCCTTAAATAAGTAGATTATACTCTCGCCTTTTATTTCATATACTTAATTAGTTACGGACCTAATTAATTATATTTACCCGTAAGAATAACTCTTATAGGCCTCGCGTAACTATTAGGCCTTTAGTAAACGGGTAATCCTATTAACCCTAAATAATATGGTCCGCGAGCTTAACTAAATAATCCTGGATATACTTTCTAGCTAGAAATAAACATATTTTATAGTAGATTTGGCTAATATAAATAAGGCAGATCCTGAAATTATAGAATTACCTCTAGAGGTCTTATAAAATATCTATTTACCGGGTCTACTTCTTTCTAAGCTATAACTTAAGATTAGTATACCCGTAATACTCTTATAAAATCTTTATTTATAAGAAGGGCTTTATAACGGGTTACGGATATTAATTTATAGCTTTAGGAAGTTCTCGATTCGTATATAATTACTAGATAGTAACTTTAATAGCTAATTACGGATAATTTCACGAATTAAGCTCTAGTTAATAAATTAGTAATTATTTTTTATACTCTCTCATAAGTAGTTTCCACTTGCTTTATTCTTTATAATAACTATTAATAAGTTATAGGGCTAGTTATTTGAGGTAATAAGGGTGAATTTATAATTACTAGTCTTTTCTCATGGCTAGTTCTATATAATAGCCTTATAGGTAATCTTATAGGCAGGGCTTTATATTCTTTTATTCCCTAATATAAACCATATAAGTAATATAGTATACCCAGAAATATTATAGGGCCTTACTTAGCTTTTAACTTATTTACGGGCTATTTTTCTTCTTATATTATCCATAAAGGCCTTTACTAAGTCACATATCTTCTTTAATTCTAACCCTATTCGGAACAAGTTTAGGGCAAAATTATTAGTTAGCCCTAAAGCTTATATAAGGCCACTAATTAATAATTTTAGTAAAGCGGCCTTAAACTCGTTTTTTTTATATTATCCTATATTTAGGCTACCCTAAGTAATTAGCTCTCGGGGCTTCTTAGAAAATACTAGTTACGTAAGAAATACTAGAATCTTCTTATTCTAGGAAATCGCGTATTAGAACATAATTATATCTAAATCCTTAGTACTTAGCTTGAGATTATAAAGAGAAAACTTAAGTATCTTTTTTTTTATTTTAGTAGTTCTAAAATACAAGGGCCTTTTATTATAATTTTTTAAAGCTCGAGAGAAAATCTTAAGCTAGTAATTCTATAGAAAGTACTAAGAAAAGAAAACCTAATCTCATATTACTTTTCTTTCTTTTTTCTCTTTATTATATGAATCCTCTCTACTTTTATATTACTTATAAGCAAAATTAGCCTGCTTCTAACTTTATTACGAGACAAACTAAGGTATATAAGAGCTATAATTACTATTAAGTCTATATTTCCCTCTTTTTCTGGCTTAACTAACTAGTTAATAGGTCCGGTTAGCTACTAATTATATCTAGTAGTACCTTATCTTATAAGAACTTAATTCAAATATTCTTCCTCTTTCCTAGTAATAATAATAGTTAATTACGGATGTCTCTATAGATAAGCCAGCCCTATAGTACTAGTAATGGATTTATTAACTATCTATTATAGCCCTAGTTTATATTATAGAAAACCTTCCTATTAACTCACCTATTATATAGCCTCTTGCCTTTTTTTCTCGCTTCTGGCCAGCTCCCGTATATATAACCGGTCCGCTTATAAATTACTATATAGCTTGCAAAGCCCTTTATTTTAGCTATACGAATAATTACTTTAAGGCCTATTATAAGAAGAATAATATTATATTTCCTCTAATTCGCAAGCCTCCTCTATATTTCTCTTATTTCTTTACGGGTAATAACTCTTTTTACCGGGCCTTCTAGACAAATATCCGGGTATATAATTATACTTTTACCTTTATATTAATTAGCTATAAAAAGAATACCCGGATTAACTTCTCTTATAAGATCTAGTACTTTTAGATTCACGGCAAGTTCTTCTATTTCCAAGGCCTATTATAGCCTGCTTTATATACTAAATTCTTTTTTATATAGCTTTTCTTCTATAATCCGCTCTTTATAACTAATATTCGGGTTACTAATTTTCCTTACTTAGATTATATAGTTCTTTTATAGCTTATAAATATACTTATAGACTATAATTTATTTATTATAGTCTATAAGATAGCTTATAAGTATCTTATAAGCTAGTAAACCGATTTCCGGGTTTTACTTAACTCATAAATATACTTAATTCTTAAGTTAGGTATAAATTATTATTATAAGAACCTTCTTATAAATAATAAGATTACTATCCTAATCCCGAATAAGTATATAAATACGAGCTACTATAATCTAGTACTAATAGTTTATAAAACAGGCTATAAGTATTTATAAATATATATAATTAATATTATTTTATTATATCTTACTTTTCTTATATAATAATCCGGGCTAATATTATAAGTTATAGTTATAAGATTATACTAGAACTCGCTAGTAAATATAGCTTAAATAGCGAGCCTTTTACTAATATTACCTTTATATTTATTTAGCCTTTTCCTTACTTTTTTATACTAGCTATTTTTTCTAATAATATATTATTAATATATATATTACTTATAAGATAACCTTACTTAACTAGCTTTACTTATACTAGTAAAATATTTATATAAATATCTATACGGGTCTTATAAATACTTTAATTTATAAGAATATTTATATAAGTAATATTAGCTATTACTTTATTTTCCTATTTAGTTTTATAAATAATAATTACTTTATATAATAATTCTTTTAAAACTTAATAGCTATTATATAATACTTTAATAAGCTAAGCTTTTTTATTACTTTTATAGCTAACCTATACTAGCCTAAGATTATAGATTACTTTTTAAATAGGTAATAAGTAATTAATTATTTAGATCTCTTTTACTAGATTTTTATCCTAAAGATAAAAAAGCTTCTTATAAATCTTAAGAACTATATTTTTAGATAATATACGGGTTATATTTATATAATTAAATACCAGAAATATAGCCTCTTATATATATATTTATTCTTATTTCTTAAGAGAAATACTATTTTCTTAATTTCTAATTTAGTTAATAAGATAGTTTATACTAAGCTCCTAGACTTATTATAGGACCCTATTAGTAAACTTATAGCTATAGTTACTAGTTAGATATCTTACGGGTTATATAGCCTTAATAATAATCTAAAAGCCCTATATATAATCCGTAATATACCTATAGCCCTACTTATATACTAGAAAAGGTTTTCTAAGGTATTTATAGTTATAATAATTATTTATAAGAATAGATATCCTAAATACTAGTACCGGGATAATAATTATATATTTATAATTTATAAACTAGGCTTTTTAGACTAGGAAGTTATTTATAATAATTACTAGATTATTTTATATAACTTGTATCTTTTTTAGAAGTTCTACTTATATATTAATATTAAGGTTTATATATTTATATAAGTAATTAAGTATATCTATAAATATATTTATAAAAAAACAAACTATATAATTATAATTATCTCGGAAATAAATAATAAGATTACCTAGTATTTCTAGGCTTAATATATAGGCTCTATAAAGGCTTTCTAGTACCTATTTAAATACCTAATATACTAGGAGTTTTCCCTAGTTTAATATCTCATAATTTACTTCCCTAAATAATATATAGTTTATTTTATAATTAATCTCTTATTTAAGTAAGTTATAAACCGGGTTATAAATATTTATTTAATCTTAATAGCTTTCTTTAAATATAATATAATATATAAGAATAATTACTAGTATCTTTACTATAAGTTCTTATAATATTTTATATAGGTTACTAAGACCCGGATATAGAAATACTATAAGTAAAAATATAGTATTAGTTATATTTATTACTATAGCCCGGTTTTAGGTAAGTAGTTTTATTTATAGCTCTTACTAATAATTATATATAGTCTATAGTTCTTTAATAAGCTCTATTTAATTAAGGGCATCTATTATTTTATATACTATATTACCTATATTACTTATAGCTTAGTAAAGAATAATTAGGAATAATTCTAGTACTTTAATAAGGCTATCTAATTAATAACTAGCTATAGTTTATAAATGCTTTTTCTTATAAGTATTTACTAGTAGTTAATTATAAATATGCGAGTAATCTAGGACTAGTATAAGAAGTATTTTTATAATAACTTAGCCTATAAGCTCGCTTATAACTTATTAATTAATTTCCTATTACTCTTAATTAATTCTTATTATAATTATAGCCTCTTTTTATTTAGCTTTAGCCTTATAAATCTCTAGTAAATACTAATAAATATTACCTTACCTAAAAATACCTTTAATTAGATTATAAGCTATTATATAGCTAATTTATAAATTAATTATACTTATAAAACATTACTAGTAATTATAATATAAGCCTAGCTAAATATAAACTAGTACTCTTATTTCTAGATAATTCTAGTAATAATTATAAATAATTTATAGATAGTTTACTTCTACTTATAAGGCCCGAATAAGACTAGTAAGATATTTCTTTATAAGATTCTCTATTATTATTACTATAGCTAAGGTAAGGTTATCCTATATATAATATTAACGGGTATTATAGCTCTTCTTTTTCCGGATAAATATATATCTTATTCCTAGTTCTAGATCCTGCTTAAGCTTAATGAATTATTTATAAGTATAATTACTAAGATAAGCTAGCTCGGGGTACTTTTATAATTTATAAACCTAATTATCTGAGATAAGGTACCTATATAATATAAGTACTACTTTAAGGTAATATACTAGCTAATAATTAATTTATAATTAGTTATAGATAATATTTTCTTTAAAAGAGTACCCGTAATTCTCGGGAGAAATTTTACCTAGATCTTACTAGTAATTCTATATAATTTGCGGGCTAATATAATATGGGCCTACTTATAGTAAATATAGATCTGGCTATAGCTCTATTAACTATTATTATAAATTAATATACGGGTCTATAATAATCTATCTAAATAGGATTTTATAGACTAAATTAGTAATTTATTATATAACCTATCTTTAAATAAGTAAATTATACTCTTATCTTTTATTTTATATACCTAGTTAGTTACGGACCTAATTAATTACGTTTACCTATAAAAGTAACTCTTATAGGCCTTATATAATTACTAGGCCTTTAGTAAATAAGTAATCCTATTAATCCTAAATAATATAATCTATAAGCTTAACTAAATAATTCTGGATATATTTTTTAGCCAGAAATAAATATATTTTATAATAGATTTAGCTAATATAAATAAGGCAAATCCTGAGATTATAGAATTATTTCTAGAAATCTTATAAAGTATTTATTTACTAGATCTATTTTTTTTAAGCTATAACTCAAGATTAGTATACCTATAATATTCTTATAAAATCTCTATTTATAAGAAAAGCTTTATAATAGGTTATAGATATTAATTTATAGCTTTAGGAAATTCTTGATTTATATATAATTATTAAATAATAACTTTAATAGCTAGTTATAAATAATTCTATAAATTAAGCTCTAGTTAATAGATTAGTAATTATTTTTTATACTTTTCTATAAATAGTTTTTATTTATTTTATCTTTTATAATAATTATTAATAAGTTATAGGACTAGTTATTTAAAATAATAGGAATAGATTTATAATTTCCGGTTTTTTCTTATAGCTAGTTCTATATAGTAGCCTTATAAGTAATTTTATAGGCAGGGCTTTATATTTTTTTATTTCCTAATATAAATTATATAAGTAATATAATATATCTAGAAATATTATAAGATTTTACTTAGCTTTTAATTTACTTATAAGTAACTTTATATACTTATAGACTATTTTTCTTCTTATATTATTTATAAAAGATCTATAAAGAGTTTATATCTAATTTATATACTTAGCTAAAAGCCTTTATTATATTCTAAACCTATTAGGGATAAGTTTAGGGCAAAATTATTAATTAGCCCCGGAACTTATATAAGGCTACTAATTAATAATTTTAGTAAAGTAGCCCTAAACTTATCTATATAATATTATTATATAATTAGATTACTAGTTAAAATTCCTAATTATATAAGAAATACTAAAACTTGAGCCTATTTCCTTATATATTACTTATTCTAGGAATACTAAAGCTCTTTATATATTTCTACTTATATATTTCCTACTTATATATTTCTTACTTATATATTCCCTACTTATATATTTCCTACTTATATATTTCCTATTTATATACTTCTTACTTATATATTTCCTATTTATATGTTTTATTTATATATTCCTTACTTATATATTTCCTATTTATATATTTCTTACTTATATATTTCTTATTTATATATTTTACTTATATATTTCCTATTTATATATTTTTTATTTATATATTTCCTATTTATATATTCCCTATTTATATACTTTACTTATATATTTCCTACTTATATACTTTCTATTTATATACTTTTTACTTATATATTTCCTACTTATATATTTCCTATTTATATACTTCTTACTTATATACTTTACTTATATACTTCCTATTTATATATTTCCTACTTATATAAGTAAGGCTTAGGAAGGCTAGACAAATAAAGAGGGCCTATAGGAGGAAAGAAAGGGCTTTATAAGTATAGGTAAGAGCTATAGTAATTTATAGGAGAGAAGAAAAGATTTATAAAGAGAAAAGAGCTTAGTAAAGGGCTTATAAGGGGATATAGACCGGGAGGAGAGCTAGGAAGGCTTAATAAATAAGGAAGAGAGCTTTATAGGCTTATAGAAAGTCTAGGGGATTTCCGGGTAAGAATAAGGTTTAGGGGGCTTGCGAGAAAAAGAGAGCTTTACGGGTAAAAGTAAGGCTTGGAAGAATTATAAGAGAAAAGGAGGAACTTTATAGGTGAGAGTAATACTTGAGAGGGTTTATAAGAGAAAAGAAAAAGCTTTACGGGAAGATATAAGGTTTGGGAGGAAATTATAAGCAAGAGTATAAGTAATAAGGGGCTTATAAGGGTAAATAAGGCTTTAGAGGGCCCGCAAGTAAAAAAAAAGAGCTTTATAAGTAAGAATAAGGCTTGAGAGGGCCTATAAGAAAGAGAGAGCTCTGCGGGTATAAGTAAGGCTTAGGAGGGAAGGAAAAGCCCTATAAGTAAAGATATAAGTAGGAGTGAGGCTTAGGAGGAGCCATAAGAGGAAGAGAGCTTTACGAGTAAAAATAAGGCTTGAGAGGAAGTTACGGATAAGAGTATAGGTAATAAGGGGCTTATAGGGCGAGTGAGGCTTGGGAGGGCCTATAAGGGGAAAAGGGAAGCTTTATAAATAGGAGTGAGGCTTGGGAAGGCTTATAAGAAGGAAGAGAGAGTTCTATAGGTAGGAGTGAGGCTTAGAGAGGCCTATAAGAGGGAAAGGAGAGCTTTATAAGTAGGAATAAGGCTTAGGAGGGAACTATAAGTAAGAATATAGGTAGTAACGGGCTTATAAGGGCAAGTAAGGCTTAAGAAGGCCCGTAAGAGGAAGAGAGCTTTACGGGTATAAGTAATACTTAGGAGAGAGATATAGGTAAGAGTATAAGTAATAAGGGGCTTATAGGGGCTAGTAAGGCTTTAAAGGATCTATAAGTAGAAAGAAAGAGCTTTATAGATAAAAATAAGGCTTGGAAGGGCCCCTAAAAGAGCTAGAAGATCCGAGAGAGCTTTATAGCCTTAGTAAATAGCCTATAAGAGTAATATTACTTCTCTTATAATTAAAAAAAGCCTTTTATAGACCTTGGCTAGTTCTTTACTTATAATATATACTAGAAGCAAAATAAGAAAGTAAATCAGGTCCGGTATATAAAGCTAAAAGCTAAATATTTAAATAAAAACTCTTAAAAACTAATTTCCTTTATATTTATATATTATATTAGTATAAGCTTATAAGTATAATATAGCTATATTTAATAAAAGAAGGATTTTATAAGTAAGAAAAAGAGTTTATAAAAGAAGAAAAAGAGCTCTATAAATATAATTAGAGATATAGTAGTTTATAAAGAGAGAGAGAAAGCTTTATATTAAAGCTAAAGTTACTTTCTTAATCTCGAATTGAGATTAGGGCAAAATTAAAGACTGGTCCCGGAGCTTATATAAGGCCGCCAGGATTTAATTTTAGTAAAGTGGCCCTGATCTCATTATTTATTATTATCTTATAATAATTAAATAATTATAAAGACATTTATTATTTAAGATCCTAAAATAGTTTTTATATAATATTATATTAAGGTAATATTATAGTAGTAGTAAAGAGCCTAAATTGAGCTAAAGGCTATATACCGGGCTAAAAGTACTAGCTATATACTAAGTCACGTATAATAGTATTACGTAACTAGTACTACGTAATATATAATCTAAAAATATCCGGAAAATATTCTATATATATAAACCTATAGAATTAGATATTATTATAAGCCTAATTAAAATAATTTATATATATAGGATATTTTCTAGATAGATTCAGGCTTTATAAACTTGCTTATAGGCTTTTAAATATTAAAGTTCCTGTAATTACTTAAATATTATAAGATAATAAAGAATAATTAAGATTTAATATTTAGATTCTAAGAAATAAAGTAATAGAAGTATGATTTTATTAATTAATTCCTAAGAATTTAGAGGTTTGAAATTTTAAATATAACTAAAATGCCCTGTACGTACAGACTACTGTGATTAGGCTCGTTAGGCCCCAATTTCTAACATGTCGCTGCTTTGGTTAATGGTCATGTCGTCATAACCGGGTTGACACGTGACCGAACCATTACCGACCAAGGGGCTGCTGCCGGAAGCGTGTGAATCTTCAGTTCCGTCTCTGTAAATACCCACTTGCGCCCTTGAGGACTTTGGAAGCCGATAAGTGAGGTCTAATCGCTTCCTCCTTCTCGATGCTCTTTTAGGGTTGATGCCTGACTAATGTTCTGCGGGTCCTTGAACTTCATATCTGTGTATTCAAGATTAGTTGAGACGATAGTGTACGTACTCCCCGCCTCCTCTGCAATTCCTTCGATACTGAATACGTGGTGAAGCTTCAATAATTCAAAAAAGCTTCCCAAATTGCACGCACTAGTGACGGTGACTAGCCGAGATGGTTCAGGCTATCCATCCTGAGCTTGTCCGTGTCTTGGTCACTTTCGGCGACAGTGGGGGCAACGACATGCATTAGAAGTGAGGTGCATATATAGACAGACTAATCCGGGGAGGTCAATCTGGGGGGGGGATTCTTGGCCAGATGCATTTCGATCAGTCTTAGCGCTGGCGAAGTTATCCCTCACAATTTGGATCTAAGACACCTCGGCATTGTCATCTAGTTTTCAACAAATGTCGATCGTTAACGACCATTTCTCCCTATTTCACATAACTCCATGGGCCGGCCTTCCTGTCCCCATTCAGCCATCGTGTCATAGGGCTTTTGTTCCGCTCCGAGTTCTTCGACCGAGATCGTCTGTCGAGACTGTCTCCAGATGCTGTCTTCTTCTTCTTCTTGTCTTCTTCTTCTTCTTGTTCTTCTTCTTCTTCTCGTTCTTCTTCTTCTTCTTCTTCTTCTTCTTCTTCTTGTTCTTCTTCTTCTTCTTCTTCTTCTTCTTGTTCTTCTTCTTCTTCTTGTTCTTCTTGGACACCTTGTCTTCCGAACCATGTCCATTCGCCCAGCCTCCAACACCGACAAGGTCTCCAGACTTGGAGCAGTTGTGCCTGATGGAGATTAATGAGCCACTTGTGCTATCTTGCGGAGGAATATGTTGTCTTACATCTCGGCCTCAGAACCACTGCCGACGTTTGAAACCATGCTGTGAGCCGTAGAGAGCAGAATATCAAGCAGTAGGTGGAGTTTGACTTTATGAAGGCATTGAGACAGGCTAGAGAGGTTCAGGCGAAGAAGCGATCAAGCCAAGGTCGGAGGGGGGTCTGGCGGGCTTACTTTTAGTGCATTCTAGAATGACACTCCTTCACAAATGTGTAGAAAGGACAAACTACCGCGATCCTCTGCGTGAATTGCATTCACACCACCCAGAGCGTGTAATTCCCGCCTCATAGGAGCTATTGAGGTTTCCCTTCTGCTAGGCCAAGGCTTCTTTTTGTCGGTATTTTCGATAGCGATCGCTGGTCTATCGATACTCAACCTGCATCTCCTCTGCATCGTCGAGCTCAATCTCCGAGTGGAGTCGCTTCGATCGCCTCTTGACAGCTCCATCATGCTCCCCTTTCTTCTGTTTTGTTATTGGACTGCTGCTGCCCATGTGATCTTTCTGTGGTTGTTGTGATATGCTATGTTGGAACGAACTTTCTGTTCGTGTTTTTGTTAATGTTTTTGATAATGAGGGTTCTAGAGCTGTCACAGAAATTTCCTGGTTGAGTCCGCTGTATGTTGGCAAATTTCCTGTATGATTATCATTTTGGGATTTCATCCACACGGATCTGCGAGCTCGGGTCTTCATGGTAGGAGTGGCAATGCGTTTGTCACTTAATCCATCGCCGACAGCTCTCTGAAAGACGCTAAAAACATGCTGGCCTGAAGTTTTGGCACATTCGAATGCAGTAAAGCCATTTGAGTCCTTGTTCTCTACATCAGCGCCATGCTTGATGAGACGTTCGATGACTCGCTCAACCGCCTGCTTGTGGTCCTTCGATGAGACCTTCCCATATTGGTCTACCAATAAATGGAGAGCCGTGGTATAGGTTGCATCCTGTAGAGGAACTTTCTGATTTGGGTCTGCCCCATTTTTGAGCAATAAATCTAGGACATTCTCCCAGCTTGCTTCTGGATAACTTGTACCGATACGAAGGTAGTGTTGGAATGTGTGCCCCCAAATCGTTTTCTCTCTTCCATTGTCAAACCAGCTTTCATTGAGTTCCACTTTTCCCCTGAGGAGTAGCTTGAGAAATTTGAGATCCACGGGTTCGTGGGCCCAACCTGTTGGGTTCATGGCGTAGAATAGAAGGGGCGGCCGACGTTCTTTGTTGACGAGTTGAGAGGTTGATTTCTGTTTCACGTAGAGCTTCAGCTTGCAGCAAACTGCAAGACATAAGATGTCTATTCCATGCACCTGATGAGAGGTCCTGTGATAATAGAACTTGGAAACCCAGTCAGGATCAGCATGTGTCAGAACTCGGTTGAGTTCATCGATGTATGCCGTCTGGGGTATGCGGAGTTGAGTCTCCAGAATTTGAGCGTAGTTGAAAAACTTCATTATGGCGTTGTCTGGGGCCCTGCGTTTAATCTCTTCTTCATATTCAGCTTCGTCTCTTTCATCATGATCGTCAAAGAAAGACTTTTGAGTCAAGCTTCTCGGAGACTGGTTTTTTTCGCTCCCACTCTCATCTTTTGGTTCGCGGACTTCTTTTAGCATGTGAGTCTTGGCGGCTGCCCAATGAGGAATATGAGAAACTTGGCATTTCAAAAGCCGGAGGTAAGAGGCCATCAGCAACTTATCGGCTGAAGCAACTATCTCCATTCCTGAACTGGTGATTCTATCACGGATCCTCTGCTGTACTTCTGTCTTCTTGAGAAACTCTTTCAGTGTAACATGTATGAATGTCACATTTTCCCGCCTCAAGGGATCCCATCGTCTTGAGGCATATTTTCTGTTCCGAATTTGTATCAAATTTCGACAGCGCCGTTTTAGATGATCTCTCATCAATTCTAGCTTTTGGAACAAGAACTCGTCGTGACCGGCTCCGGAGTGGTACTCGACCTCACAAGTTACGGCTTCCTCGGGCTGCTGGGCTGCAACCAGAAGTTGCAAGAGTGTGAGTGTGCACTTATCGCCAGGAGCACGGAGGAGAAGACGGAAGTATTTGAATACCGCATGGAGGTCTCTTATCGGTATCTCGCTGATGATATGCTCGTATAGGTTTTCAAGTTCGGGCGGGAGCGCTTTGAGACGTGATTGAAGCTGGGATTCCTCTTGGCATTCTTCCAGACCCAATTCCAGATCAGCGACAACAAGCTTGACCCAAATGAAAACCCCCTCTGCGTTTCCGACTATATTTGAAACGAGCTGATTCCCAACGACCCTGTGACTCTTAGAGCTCAACGAGATGGATCTCCCCACTGCGTCATTGAGGTGGTCTTGGACATACTTCTGGATATCATCTCTCGTCCACTCGTGGAGTTCTAGCGAGGGTCGTTGAAGGGACGGTTTTAAACGCTCCATTATGCCATGGATATATCGACTTGCAATACAAATCTTGACCTTGAGGCCGCTCGTCTGCATCCTGCCAAGCCAAGAAAGCACAAAGTCGAGGGCTTGGCCAGAATCTCCCTGACATTCATCGAAGCCATCGACAAATAAGCAAATTTTCCCGTGCACATACTTCTGCTTCGAAATTTCCATAAGAGCATCTTTCAGATGTTCGAGGGACCATGGCGAGGTCAAATTTCCAGAGGTACCGTGACAACGAGGTAGCACCTTTTGAGTAAAGAGGTTGGAAATTTTCCTTTGCAAATTAGGGAAGGAGCCTAGGAGCTGGTAAAGAATGTAATGGAGTAACCCATCGAGACTTCTTTCTTGTTGTGTTGGTAACTCGCTTATATCGTAAAAGTAGTAACATAATAACTTGTGGGGTAAATCACCCGCTTCTGTTGCTAGGCATTTTTGTGTGCGTTCATCCTTCACGATGAATTTCATCAATGTTGATTTTCCAGACCCTGGCCGCCCTGTTATCCAATAAACGCCGTCGTGACTTTTCTCTAGCCAAGTGACGAAATTGTGTTTTTTCTCGGTCCAGATCCATCCGAAGGTATCCTCATGAGGTGATGGTATTGTAGCCTCCCGAGGGTTCGCCGCGAAAGGTTCAAGGCTTTTCAAGATTTCTGTTAACTGTCAGTGATAGACTAGGTCGAACAATTCCTATTTGATTTACCATCCATATTGCTGTAGCTTGTACCTGCAGCTTGTCAGATTTAGTGGACTTTTCGATGAGTGGCGGATGCCTGGAAGAAAAGAAATTGGATTCAATCGACACAATAAGATACATTTTATGTACCACTTCACGATAAGAGGCGCGAGGAAATACTGAGGTCTCAAACTTTGAAACATTTCCTGCAAGCCTGAGCCATCAAGAGGAGCAACATCGGTGACCCTGTTCAACCCACTCCCAGGGATCTTCGGTAGTCGAGGCTCACCTTCTGCAAGCTGCTCCGAACAACTCCGTATCTTCAAATTCACTTCCCCTGCATTCAAAAATTTCTCGGCAGCATTTTTGATCGTGTTGAGTTCCTTCGCTTCGTCCAGAGCAATGTCGCCAATATTCGGAACGTTGAAACGAAAGTACCGCTGAGAGCGGGCTGCTTGCGCTCCATCCCTCCTGAAGAAGGCATCCGCCTCTTTTTCGGTCTCGGTTGCGAGGTCTGCTAGCTGTTTTCCAACGTTCGCGAAGTTGGGATTGAATATCTTGTCGGATGGGATTCCTGTTCCGAGGCTAAGAAGAAGAGTTTCTCGCCCAGGAAACATTTCAGCCCCTTCGATGTGAACAAGTTGTACTGGATTGTTGTAGAGCAGGCCCCCATCGGAGTAGATATCCTCGCCAATCGTAAGAGGCTCGAAAAAGGTTGTGGCTGCAGATGTTCCCCGACATGCCTGCCAAATTTTCAAGGTCTCAAGTCTAAGTTCTGCAGGTTAGCTTCAAAACTTAAATAACTGAGAGGAAAGGGTATCGAACTTCTCTTTTGGCCTTTCAAAGTTTCTGTAGGACCTGAAAATTGTAGTATGCCCCAGTATGTTTTGGAGATGAGAGACCACGAAGCTGTGACAATTATTAGCAAGCTTGGAAAAGTATTTTAAGGCGGAGCAGTGGCACTTTACACTTTGCAAGGGCCGTTTTCCTCGTAAAGCAATGCTTCGTCTGGGCCCACTCCCAAAGTGGGGCCAGCAGCTTCAAGGATTTCTCTGATGGCTTGCTCAAGTGGTTCCACTTTGAAATTTGGACCGACAAAAGGGCCTCCAATAGCTTTAGAGAACATGTTTTTGGGCGTGAATGCTCTTTGGGAAAGGTTCATGTAGGCTTCTTTACACTTGTCGAGAGGCATTCGAAGTCGACCAAGCATGATTGCAATAAGCCTTGAACAGAATTAGCCAGGCATGCGCGCAAATGGATTGCATTCCTTACCCCCCCGTGCTTGTACCTCCAATAACATCGAACATCTGCCAAGGTTCCTGACGTGGAAGACCAACTTTCCGTCTTTCCTCGTTGGCAAGATCCATCACTTGCTCAAGAATCACCAGGGCAGCCAAGCCGCGGACTCCCCCTCCATCTGCACGAAGGATTGTTAGCTGAATCTAAAAAAAATGAAGGGCGAAAGCGGATTTTACCAATGGATAGTAGCTTTACCAAACCTTCCGTCAGAGTGAGATCTGCGACTGACTGTGGAGCTGTGTGGGCGTATTCCTCATCGCTGTCGCTTGGATCAACAGCCTCTAGTTTTCGTTTCGGATACTGAGTGGAATCGGTAGCAGCGTAAGGGTCAGGAAATTTCGTAGTTGGACAGTATGGCAAAAAATCAATTCCATCAGTGGTTTCATGATTGACCGCCCCCGAGCGGAGGAATATTCTCTGGTCCACATTTGTGTGAGTAGATTCATCTCTAAAGGTGCTTGCCGAGTCCGGAACTGCTGAAGAGAGTGCTGTATTTTTAGCCTGCCGATATATCACATTCGCCCCATCTGGTATTGCGTTGAGCTCTTGTTGGTGCGAGGTCTCGTTTCCTTTTTTGCTGAAGGGTAGAATGATAGACGACGTGACAGCACCGAGAGGGAAAACTGCTGGATGTTGTAGCATGTACGCCGACATCGAAGACGGCACGGTGAAGAGTACAAGTGACGAGAAACACTTGAAGCTGGCTTCAATACGTACTTCTTCGACAGCAGTTGGCGTTGATCGCAACCACTCTCGGAAGAGCTCTACAGATAGATCTTCGCCACGTATATCCTCCCTGAAACGAATTGCGAATAAAACTCTTGGCGCATCGAGTAGATGTAGAGAGTCCTTCGGGATAGAGCTTTGTTCCTGATCGCCGGTTTGTTCCTCTCGATCCCTTCTCTCGGCGTTCTCAGAAGGATTAGCTTCCTCGAAAACTGTGCGATTCTCTTCACAGTCGCTCGGTCCCTGGGAGCTCTGGTCCTTGGTTTCGTTCACGCCATGTTGTAAAGCTTCTTCGATACTTGAGCTTCCCATTCTACTCGACTTGCGTCGCTTATTTTGCATGCTCGAGGGCTCGTCTTCCCGAAACCTCTTCAAGTTGTTTAGAGTAGACCTTTCTGGGGAGTGGATGACTTTAGGAACTAGCACTGCTAGGTGGATACCCCTGACGAGTGGCCCATCTTGTGATAAAACAAAGTGAACAGGAGGCGGGTACCGCTCGTTATTAACCCCCTGCATTAGGAAAGATTGCATTCTTGTATAGACGGCCATATAAAGTCTACCAACAGAGAAGCGGGGTATTTTGCTAAGCAGGCGCAGCTCTGTAGTTAGTGCCTGAGTAAAGGAGTAGTGCCCAACTCCATTTGCTCGCCCATCAAAGGGACACGCACAAAGCAGTTCTGTGATACTACTACCTTCAGTCTCATTAGCGACCCCAGACCAGCAGCAGTCTAGTAGTATTAGGACGTCACTTTGTGCCATTTCTAGTGACCTCTGAATTCCACTCCAGACTACTTTAGGGTTTCTCATATTCGTCTTCTCACTAATACTAAGATATAGTCAGCCGGCAGGAATAATATTAGGCACACTACAATACACATACGCCGACCACACAAGTTCCTTGTTTCTTGAAAGTAGACTATGACCGGCATAATATACAATCTTAAGATCATTACTGCTATCATCATTGACCTTAACGAAGTCATTAATCTTCTCGCTAACTGCAGCATGACTTGCAGTATTAGGGATACGGAACTCCTCGATATCGTAATGGTAAATATCTTCAAGAACTTCTCGAAGTGCTTGAATTTCCCTTTCCACTGGCAACTTTGGATCCTCCGTTTGCCATGAAATCAAAAGCACATATACCTGAGAGTAATCCGAGCCCTTGTTATTCGGGAAGACAGCCCTTGCTGCGTTTTCAAGGGCCTCTCCGAAGTCTTTCAGTCCAATATGGCGCAGCGTACGATCCCACTCATCTGCTCGAGGTGGAACACTTGATGTCGCTGAGGTTTGCGGGTTCCTTGAACTGAATCTTGAGCTGTTTGGCGTGGTATTACTACCATCGGTACTCTGGTCATCTCCTTCATCGTCAATCATGATGTGCTGTTGTTGAGGGAGATTTGGGTCAACTGCGGCTGATCCAGACGACTTGTGTTGGAAATATGTCTCTCGTTTTGAACCGTGGCATGCGACGAGGAACGATACGCCTCAGATTGCTGGAAGCCACGGGAAGGAAGACAGCGCTATGAAGAAGCAGAAAAAGTGGAAGGAAAGCCAAAGTTTTGAGATCCAGGCTCCAACGCCGTCGTCCCAGCCTCACCGCCGGCGCCTGCGGCAGTAATGGATGGTTTCGGTGACAAAATAGGTAAGGTGCAGCCAAGCAACCTATCATTCGCATGCCAAGCAAGCCGAAAAAGCACTCGCTGCAAATGGCTGCATCTTGCAGTTTATGAGGCGCAGGCCACGTATCTACCTAGCTAGTTATAGCTAGGTCGGGTTAAGCATGTTTCGTGAAGTAACGGGAAGATAAACCCACATAACGATGTGATAAATCTTGCTCAGGGTACTCGTACCGAGGCCGATAGCGATCCTCCTGCCAAAACCCCGAAAAAACATTGCAAATAACATTGCGTATATTATACTTGACTTTTTCCTTACTTTTTACTTCTTATATAATAAATTACTTATAATACAAGATATTTATAAGCTTGCAAGTAGCTTATATACTTTTCTAATTATTTTCTTTAATTTAAATTAATCAGAATTCTTCTAATTAGAATTTTTTTATTTGTAAAATTTTGAAGTTCTTTTAATATTATTTTCTTACTTAGAAATTTGAGACTATTTTCTAAGTTCTTGAGATCTTTAAATATAACTTTTATAATTCTTAACCTTTTAAAGTCATTCAAATTCTTATATATATATTAATTATAATTTTTATAATTATAAAAGTAATAGGAGCTTTAATAAGCTTAATATATAAAAGAAAGATTTTTGGGAAGATTTTAGTAAAATTTAAATAAAGTAGCTATAATAGCTTATATATTCTCAAGCCTTATATATTCTAGAGACTTATATGCCTTTAAATTTTCCTTCCTTTAGTTAATAATATATTAAATTTAATTACTTATATAAGAATTTCTAAAAATAGCCTATATAAAACTTATTAAGAAATTAATAAAGAATTAGGTAAATTAATAGGAATTTGAATAATTACTTTATTTAAAAATTTCAAAAGCTAAATATAATATATAATATATAATATAATTGTTTTATAAAGTATTTATAAAGAGGTTTTATTATATTTTTAATCTATAAGTTTAGTTTAATAAGATTAATAAGCTAATTATAATAGAATAGCTATATTTAGTATTTTAATAATTTAGATTAATATAAAAGTACTAGTAATATAAATTAGTAATAATATTATAAATAAAGCTTATAGTTATTATAAGTATAAGATCTAGGGCCTGGAAGGCATAATTAGACTATTTCTATTTCGATGATTCAAAGCTAAAGAGAGAAGAGGATCTCGAAAGAGCCTCAGATTTAAATAATTGCAAACTATATACGGGCCCACATACTAGCTTAAGCTCGGGATTACATATAATAATTAGGTAATTACAGATGCCTCGTTTAGATACCAGATACCTCTCTCAGATACCAGATGCCTTACTAGCTCTAGTCTAACCCCTACTAGTACTATATATTATAATAACCGTAATATTACCCCCCCCTCCTTTAAAGTAAGCTCGTTCCCGAGCTTCGAAAGTCCCTATTAAATTCCCAAGTCGCAGGTTATATATTAAAGGTCAGGGCCTTTTATATATAACTTTAAAGAATTTCCGTTTATATTATATAGTTCCGGTAATATATTATTCTTAGTATAGTCTAACTAATAAGAGAGATTCTATAGTAGTTCTGGCTATTCGGGGTTCTTATTATAGAAGCTCTAAAGAGCTAGGGTATTATTACTTAATAAGGAAACAGGATATTACTCCGGATCTGGGTTTTATCCTTTTTACTAGACTTAGTACTTTAGCTTCCTATAAAGTAGCTTTATTACTAGTATTTCTTAAACTTTATATTTCATTTCCCTATCTTATAGTTCTAATAGCAGAGGCTCCGGATTTGCTTATCCGGAAAAAGAATTACCTGGATCTTTATATAGCTTCTCTATATAAAATACCGGATATATTCTTATTAATTCCAGAAGCTTGAACCTAAAGAAATATCCTATTTATTCCAGGATTTCATATAGTTCTTCTATTTAGTAAGCCAGCTTATAGCTCAAATAATTATTCTTCTAGTACTTAGTAGTAATTTATATCTTATTTCCTATTTTAAAGTCTACTAGTTAGTAATACTTATTAGCTTAAGTAATATAATATTCTTATACTTATATTATATTTTCTTATATCTTTTATTATAATTTATAAAGCTATATTACTAAAGCCTTTGCCTCTTATCTATTTAACTCTTTCTTTAGGGTATCTAATTATATTTAGGTTTCCTAATTAAATAATATCTGCGGTTTATAACTCTTCTCTATAAGAAACGGAGATTAGTCTATAATCTTATAAACTAGAGCTACTTACTAGTAATTAATTATTAATATTTATTTATTTTAATTATTCTAGTAGTAATTTATATAGAAATATAGCTATTAATTAAAGTACTAGTTAATAATCTCTATCTAGTTATTAGTTTAGGAATAGTTAGTAATTAATAACTTAAGCTTTATACTAATATACTTATAGAATTTGCTCTAGAAATCTAATATAAACTAGAGGCCTTAATTAGATACTATAATTTCCGGAATACTAACTTAATAAACTATATAGGTAAGAAATAAGAATACTAACTCTTTAGCTATTACTATATTTCGGACAGGAATTATAATAAGATACTTGCCCAAATAATTAATAAAGATTACTACTATATTATACTAGTTCCTACTTTCTAGATATTTCTTAAAATCTACTAATATATATTACTAGGGATAATTAGGAACTAGTAATAGATATAAGAGCCCTGGCTTCTTATTTCTAGAGATATAGGATTATTAGTAAATATAGTAATTATTTCTATAGTAATTAATATTTATACTTTGGCCTAGCTAGTAATAGTAGGCCTAAAAAAGCTATTAAAGCTTGGCTTATTCTGGATATCCTATTAGGGGCTATATATATATCTCCTAAATAAAAGTAATATATAAAAGTATTTCGAGTATTATTATACTATTAGATATAAATAGTTTATTATATTATAAGAAAAAACTATTTTATAGTATCTAAGTATCTTTTTTCTTATTTCTTACTTTATTTTATAGCTTTTCTAGTTCTAGTAATTCTTAGTTCTTGCTTAATAGCTTATTTACTAGCTAGATATTATTATACTAGATTTCTTTTTAAGCCAGGCTTATAAAGGCCTTAATTAGGGCTAATTAGAGATCTCGTCTAATATTATTATTAATCTTTTATTATAGAAGGAGAATTTGGGTTTAATAAGCTATTATTACCTTATTTTAGGTAATTATATTCTTATATTTTCTATTTAGGATATTTACTTATTAATTTAACTTACCTATCTAATATATAAGCTTGAAATAGTAATAGAAAAGGTATTTTATCTAGTAAACTTATTTTACTAAGAGCTTCTTTATAATTATAAAATATTTAAAGATTTAGTAATCTAAGTAAATTATAAAAAATGCCTCTTATAGGCCTTCTAGCTCTATTTACTATTTAATTAAAAAAGAATAATAATAAGTATTTCTTTATTATAGATATTATAATTTAGCTCTACTAATTATATAGTTTTAGAAAAGAATACTATCGGATATTAGAGTTCTATTTAGGGGTCTTATTATAAGAAAATACCGGCTATAACTTTATTTAATATATTTATCTTAATTATAATAAGGAGATTTGAGTTATAATAATATAGAATTAGTATTAAGAATATAGCTTGCTTTAGCTTAGTAAAATCTTCTTAATACTAATTTATCTATTTAAATAGAACTCTCTTATATATTAAAGCTATTAGGGGCTTTATTATTATAGTATAGCAAGCTATACTTATTAAAAATTATATTATTTTAGTGGTTTTAAGATTTAGGTTATATAATAAAGGCTATAGTCTTTTATATATAACTTATAGAAATTATATAAGAAAGCTAGTTTTTTTATAAACTTAGAGAATAATTTCTTATAAATATTTAATTAATTAAGCTTTTATATATTATATATTATTTATACTTTACTATTTATACTTTTAATTTATTATTTTATTATTAAATCATATTTTATATTCTAGTATACTTTATATGGGTTTTTATTTTATTATAGTTTTCTTTTTATATATTTTATAATAAGTAATATAGGAATTAAACTTATAATTTCTTAATTTATAATTAAGGTAATACTCTTATAAAGTTCTAAAAAATATTTATAAGGCGAATTATTAAGCTTAGTAAATTAGGGAAAAAAAGAATTATTATAATATTTTAAGCCTAAGGCTAAAATATTAAGGATATATAAGTATTAATCTTAGTATCTTATATTAATTTCTGATATATCTAGTAATTTAAATATAAGTTAGTTATAAGATATAATTACTAGTAAAATATATAGAAATAATAGAAATAGAGGCTAATTATAAAAATAAAAAAAATAAAAGAAAAAAAACAAAATAAAAAAAATAAAAGAAAAAAAATAAAAGAAAAAAAATAAAAGAAAAAAAATAAAAGAAAAAAAATAAAAGAAAAAAAATAAAAGAAAAAAAATAAAAGAAAAAAAATAAAAGAAAAAAAATAAAAGAAAAAAAATAAAAGAAAAAAAATAAAAGAAAAAAAATAAGAAAAATTATATTAAAATAATATAAATTAGATCTTAATTAGAAATAAACTTTAGTATTCGGAAATAAAGTTATATTATTAATTTATATATTATTTTTAGTTATAATAAAAACTAGAATAAAGGTAATATTAGTTTTAGTAAAAAAGCTTATTCCTAAATCCGAAATAAATATCTAAAAAAGGAAATATTTATTATAATTTCCAGATATCTAATATCTGAGATATTTTACTAGATACTAGATTATAAAACACGTAATAGTAGAATAATATATAAGTAGTTAAGATAAGTAAGCTATAAAGTAATACTTGCAAATATAACTAATTCCAAGAATTAATTCTAATAAGAAACTAATTAATGCCCCTTCTAAAGCTAGAAATATCTCCCTATATATTTCCTAGTACTTAGCTAGGCATATAAAGCCCTTTACTTAATTAGGAAATCCTATATAATTCATATAATTCTAATTATAAGCTATACCTAAAATAGGAAACTAGATCCACGATATCTAATACCTATTTATGCACTATTATGTGTGCCTATTATATTAATTCCCTTTCTAGGCCCTTATTTCCAAGAGGCCTGGGAAAATTACAAATAGCTTTATAAATATCTCCCTAAAACTTTCCTAGCTACTAGCTTTTCCTAAAGACTTCCTATAATTACTCTATTATTACGCCAGGTAATAAAATTAAGAATATAGTTTACTAACTCTTCCTAGCTAGTTCGTAAATTATCTCTAGTAATTCCCTCTTATAAAGATAATACAAATATAATATATATTATTAGATATAAAGCTTATCTAATTTCCTAATTAGTTCGTGAATTCTAACTTAGCCTTTATTCGTGAATAAATTATTACTTTATAGGCCTAAGAGCTTAGAAAAGTTAATTTAATCTTCTAATTTATTTATAAATTTCTTCTTTAGAATTTTCTGGGTATTCCTAATATAGAGCCGGTTCCAAATTCGTAATTACTATTCGGGAAAAAAGTATTATAAAAAGACCTTTCTTTTCCTACTAATTAATCTTTTTTTTCCTTAATTATAATATTATACCTAGCTTCTTTTTATTTCTTGCCTTCTTTCTTTAAGCTTTCTTTAAGCTTCTTTAAGCTTCTTTAAGCCTTATTTAAGTTTTATTTAAGTCTCTTTCTAATTCCCTCTTCTACTTCTTTATTTATTAAGATAAATACTTCTCTTAGTACTTATTAGCCTATTACTACTTATTTAGCTAATACTCTCATATCCTTAATTTGCCTTTATTATCTTTAATATTCTAAGAATATTACTAAGTTTCCTAACCTTACTTATATTAAGAGTAATAATTACTTAATATATAATTACTACTATTTTAAGAATAAGAAATATAATCCTATAAGTTATAAATTCCTTCTTTTATTTCTTATTCTAATATTATTTAAGATTTCTTAAGTATATATAGTATAATTAAACTACTTTCTTTAAGCTATTAATACATACAAGTATTTTCCCTATTCTTTACCCAAAAGAAAAAAGGCTATTATTACTCTTTTTCTATATTAAACTATATATATTTCTCATATTAAAGCTATTATTCGAGGCTAATAAATTCCCCTAATAATCTAAGAAATAAGTTAAGTAATTCTTACTAGCTTAGCGCAAGTATAAAGTACTCTTAATAATATAGTTAATATTTTTTAGTATTAAGTAAGCTTACTTTTTTCTTATTTCTTACTAATAGCTAATAGCTTTATAAGCTAATTTATTACCTATTTCTCGAGAGAATTCTAATAAAAATAATAATAAGAATAATAAAAAGTAATTACGAGAATAAAGTATTTATAAGATATAGAAATTAGAGTTTTTAATAATTTTTATATGATTTTTCTAAGAATAAATATATAATTTTTTAATAGTTTCCTAATAAAAACATTTATTTTTTATGCCTCTATTTAGTTAATAATATTATAATATTATTTTTTTCTAAGTATTTTTATAATTCTTAAGCTATATTCTCTAGATTACTTAGTAATTCTTATATATTATTTACTAGTAAGTAGCTCTTCTAATAAATAAGATACTTCCTTTCTTTTTTGCCTTTTTTATAGGCTATAATAAATTTTACCTCGAATTCCTCTTTACTCTTAATCTTAACTAGCTCTAGTTCTATTATAATACTAGCTCGCAAGTATTATAGTTTTAAGAAAGAAATATAAAAAATATTATGAATCTAATATAATAGTAGTAATTTTAAGTAATATACCTATTTATATATTCCTATAATTTCTAGAATTTTAAAGAAACCGAGATATTTATTTACTAGCTTTATACTAGGTTATAGCTATTAAATATTCTTTATATAAAGCATAACTTTATTATATATCTTAAACTTCTTATTAATATATTTCTTATTATAGTACTTTTTCTATATATTTATTACTTCTTATTATTATTTTTCTAATACTTCCTATTTTACTTAAATTCTTTATATTCTTTCTTATATTACTAGTGCCTTTTTTTCTGAAATATTATTCTTAATATATAGTTTAATACTAGGATAGAATCTATATAAGACATAAAATAGGAATATTTCTATTATTAAATATATAAAGTTATTATATGTGAATTTTATAAGAATAAGCTTTATTACCTAATTATCTTACTAATAACTAGTATAGTACCTCAAATATTATTTTAGAGTTTAGTTTAGATTCTTTATTTATTTATTAGTTTGCGAGTAAAATATTATACTTAGCTATTATTAAACCTTTAAGTAGAAATATAAACTTAACTAGAACTTACTTATAAAAATAAATTCTTTATTAGAGATTATGCCTATAGGCATACTAAAGTTTTTAATAATATAATATATAAATAGCTTTACTAGCTTAGGAGCCAAGATCTTTTTAGTAATTGAAATATATTATACTATTTTTATATATTTATTAATAATAATAAGTATAGAATTATATATTTTGCTATGAAACCTAGAAAAAAGCAGCCCCGTAATAAAGTCTATAGTAATTTCTTGCTATAGCTTAAAAAAAAGAAAGAATAAACTAAGTATATTATATAATAGATATCTTTTTATCTTAGTTTATTAATATATAAAACAAGTTCTAATATAGTTTTTTATATCCTTTCTTATATTTTACTAGAAATACTTTTTCTAAAGGATCTCTAGTATCTTACTAGTACTAAAATACCTATTTATAGGATTATTATAGTTAGCTTATAGTAATTTTTCTTTGAGAGCTAGCTTATTTAATATATAAATAGTACCCTAATATCTTAATAACCCAGATATATTAAGTTCTTAAGTCTTAATAATTCTAGTAAAGATTTCTTTTAAGAACTATTTATATTACTAGTATTATATTAATAGGTCGAGCCTTTAGTACTATAATAGTAGTTTAAGTAATATTTCTTTATTTTCCTTATATACTATTTTAGATCTAGCTACTTATATAGCTAGAATCCGTAATATATATTATTTATAACTAGCTATACTAGTAATAGGCTTAAGTAATAGTATTTCCGGTATTACTTTATTACTAAAATAAACTTCTTTTTTAGAATTTCTTAATATCTTATTAATTAAGGAATATCTATTTCCTTTTTTCTAGGCCTTATATTATAGTATTATAGGAATAATATAGCGTCTTATTACTATTACTTATAGGGTTCTCTATTCTATATTCTATAGCTTATTATAAAATATAAGTAATAAAGTATTTTTATTTATACTTACTATAAAGTTTAGCCTTTTTAATAGCCTATTAGCAGAATTACTATACTTTAGCCAGTATTTTAAGACAAAGTTAAAGGTAGCTAGCTTCTCTGCCTATCTTATTTATTAATTATTTAGTTTTTTCTTAGTTATAAAATATTTCAAGTTATTATAATTTATCTTAATAATAATAATATACCGGGCATATATTAAGTAATATTATTAAGTATAAAATACTAGAATAATAACCAAGAATTTAGAATTATGCATCTTATACTTACTTTTAATTATAGTTATTTTTTTTAAATAAAAAGTAATAGGATATTACCTGGCTTCTGTTTTCTTACTAAAGAGCTAGGAAATTATATTTATAATTACAAATCCTAAAGTATTTATTTTTATATAAATTTTTAAGACTAGGTCAAAATAATAAAGAATTAGTATTATTATAAATATAATTTATAGCTCCCTAAAAGCCTTATTTACCTTATTTATTTAGCTAAACTAATATAGTAGTTTTCTACTAGTTTTTAGTAAATTAGTTAATTCTTTTATTACTTTAAAGTATTTATAAATAAACTTTTAGTAAAAGTTAGTAAAACCTAGAAATACTTGAATTTCTTAAATATTATTTTTTAGGGCCAGCTATTTTCTAATAGCTATAACCCGGCTAGCCTTTATTTCTATATTATCTAGGCTAATTATAAATTTTAGGAATTCTATTTTTTTTATATTAAACTTATATTTTACTAAGTTTATAAAGAGCTAGTATTATTATAATTACTTGAGTATATATTAGACTACTATTATATATTATTCTAGGTTCTCTAAATAAATTAAAATATTATCTAGATAAATTACATAAATAATATTTATAAAGCTTACTAGTATATAGTTAATATATACCTGAAATATTACTAGAATATTAGATAATTTAAAAAACATAATATAATACTTAAAATATTTATAATATATTTAAAATATTATTTTTTACTTATTATTTTCTTATATTTATAATTAATAATAAGTATTTTTTAAGTCTAGCTTTATATATATCTTTACTTTATAAAGCCTATTTATTATCTCACTAATAAGTAATAATAGTATTTAATTCTTAATAATAATTCTATTTAGATCCTAGTAATTAATATATAAATATAAGCTATTTTTTTTCTTTAGAATAAATATAATTAGGGTACTAGCTAGGCTAGTAAAATAATAAATTTATCTTTTCTCTAAGCTAGTATTAAGATATTCCCAAAGAACTTTAAGCTTCTTTTCTAATAAAGTATATATAAGATTATATAATAATTAGAATCCTAGTTCTAGATTTATATAATACTTTATTATATAATAGTTAGGTAATATACCTATAGCCTCTATAAAAAATACTTAGAAAAGGTTCTAATATTTTCTGAAAAATATAGCTATCTTATTTATAATAATAATAATAATTCTTTAGCTATTTATTATAAAATAAGTAATTAATAGAAAAACATATGCCTTATATTTTATTACTTTAATAAACTTCCTAATATTTAGAACTTTAATTTTCTATAATTAAATCTAATATCTTTATATTACTTTTCTAAAGAAAATTAGAGAATTAACCTAGTAAAGCTATAGGAATTCAAGTATTATATTAATATAGTTTAGATTAAAATTATATAATATAAAATATATATTAGCTTTCTTTTAGTTTCTTAGTATATTCTTAATAGTAATCCCAAGAATATAATTTCTATATAAATAAATTCTTCTTTTTTCTAGTAAAAATAAGGAAGTTATTCTTAATATTAATAAAATACTTATATTTAAGGCTAATTTCTTCTTTATATAATTAGCCTTTATACTCGAGTTAACTAATATTCTAATTCTTTACTTACTTTTTCTTATTTTAATAGTAATCTTAATTACTATTCTCGTTTTAGGAGCCTTACTCTCTATAATATAAACGAGTATAACTATTACGGGGCGTGCCTATTTCCTGACTTCTTTAGTTCTAGATACTTATATATTTTATAGCCAGACTTATTATAGTTATAGCAAGTCGGTTTTCTCCAATTTAGGTAAGTAGTAATATAGTAATTCTCTTTCTAGTAAGTAAAATAAGTTATACCCGGTCTTATAGATCCTAATACAAGTACTATATTAGATCCCGTTATTATGCTTTTACTATCCCGGTTATATAAACCTCGTAATAAGGATATATTTCTTTTCCGTTTTCTTTTATTATTTCTTTTTTTCTTTCTCTAATTTCCTTTTTTTTATTAACCCGTTAGCTTATTATTATATTCCTATTAAGTAAACTAGTTTAAGTTATTCTTGACTCTTATAGCCACAGAAATAAGCTTCTTTCTTTCTCGTAAAGTATTTCCTTAGTAATTAATCTTGTCCCAAATCTCTTGCCTTAAGCTACTAAATAAGTTATCCCGCTCTCGCGGCGAACTTATATATCCCAAGTTATCTAATAGGCTATCTAAGTAAGACACGAAGCTTTAAATACTCTAACCTGGCTACTATTTTATATTCTTGAACTTAGTAAGAGTATTATTACTATAGTTTTCCGGATCTAAGATAAAATTCTTTATAAACTTAATAAAGGTCTCCTAATCCATAGTATTAATGCCTACTAATTACTCCCTATACTTCCAGATATTCCTGGCTATATTCTTAAAGTAAGAAGCATAATACGTGACCTTTACTATATCTATGGCCCAGGTAATCCCGCTATCTTCACGCCATTTTAGCTTTACCTAGTAGAAGAAGTCCTGGGCTTCCTTAATACTCTTCCCCTTATAGGTTAGTAATTCTCGGGTTTTTAGAGCCCTGCAAACTAAACGTGTCGCCGGTGGCGCGATAGGTTTCATGATAGGTGCCCGAATATCCTTAAGATAGTAAATCTGAGCTTCTAAATTCTCCAGATTCTCCCTCTATTATATCTCTGCTTCTAACTCAGTAATGTAATAATAAGCCGCCGCTAGCTTCTCTGTTATTATTATCCTGCCAGCTAGTTCTAGAGATATCTGAGTTCTACTCCCTTCTCCTAATTAGGCGGTAGCTAGAGTGGCTGACTGGGTGCTTCCCTGGATGCCTGACTAGGTTGCCCTAGTAATAGCAGAGGCGCTTCTTCTAGTTAATGCTCTAGCTATTAGTGGTTTTGTCTATTAATAGCTTGACTACCTCGTAATAAACTGCTCCCTAAAGGTTAGATTAATTAGAATATAAGGCACGTAATAGCAGGGTAATATATAAGTAGTTAAGGTAAGTAAGCTATGGAATAATACTTATAAATATAACTAATTCCAAGAATTAATTCTAATAAGAGACTAATTAATGCCTCTTCTAAAGCTAGAAGTATCTCCCTATATATTCCCTAGTACTTAGCCAGATATATAAAGCCCTTTACTTAATTAGGAAATCTTATATAATTTATATAATTCTAATTATAAGCTATACCTAAAATAGGAAACTAGATTTATAATATCTAATACTTATTTATATACTATTACGTGTGCCTATTATATAGATATTTTTTAGATATATATAATATAGCTACCTTACTAGGGAAATATACTTGAAATATACTAGAGATATTTAGAAGGCTAAGCCTTTTTAGGACTAGTATATTATAAGATATATATATTTCCTTATAGCCTCTTATATTTTAGTTTTTCTTTCTTTAGCTTTAAATTATTTTTATAAGAGACCTTTTATCTTACTTTCTAAGCCCTAAATATTATACCTATAATAGTATTTAAAGCTTACTTTTTTTAATCTTATAAAGAATTTCAAATAAACTAATTTAGAACTATTAATAATATAAATATTACTAAAATAATAAAACCTCAGAAATATAAGTAATAAATTCTAGAATAATAAAAGCAAAAAGCTTTAGAATTCTTAGAGGAATTAGGAATTTATATTTTTATAAATATATACTAGTAATATATTAGAAAATCTTTCTGAAAACCCGAAAATTAAAGAATCTCAAATAAAAACTATTCTTTAATTAAGTTCTAGAATAATAAGTACTTATAGGCTAGTAATCTAACTATTACTTTTAAGCCCTATTCTATAATATTATAGGCCCTATATATATACTAGTAACGAGACTATTAGGAAAGATATAATAGAGGAAAAGTATAATAGGTTAATTTCCTAGAATACTATATAACCAGAAATTATATTAACTTCTACTAAGGCTTTTAGTAAAGCTTCTATTAGTTCAGGTTATTCTATTAGTAGCTCTTTCCGAACTAAATATCCCGTTAGTATTCCTAAAGAATTTATAAATAAGTTTATAGAAATAGAACTCTTTACTTTTATTATAAAGCTTTTAGAGATTAAAGATTATATTATTATTAGAGAGTTATATAAATAGGCCAAAAAACCTAATCTCTTATTCTCAGATATTAATATTATTATAAAAAGCTACCGGAAGAATATCTAAAGAGCTATTTTATATAAGAATACTTATAGTTATAATAAAGCTATTCTCGAAAATACTAAACTTTATAATATTAAGCTCAAGAATAATATTAAATACTATATAGCTATAGTAAATTAGCTTATAATAGCTCTAATTACTTTTACTCTAGCTATTCCGGCTATTCTAAATCTCTTTTAAAAGAATTCCGAACTATTTCTTATTTATTTCTATTTAAGATTTCTTATATCTTATACTTTCTTTAGAAATACTAGAATTACTAAGCTTCTAGATCTAACTTTCTTTACTAGAGATTATATTATCTTTAATAACTAGCTAGTTCAGATTAAGAATAAGCTATAAGGAAATATTAATTTATTATTTTTAGAGAATCTTAAGATTATTTATATTTCTAGTAAACTTACTAGTAATACTTTTATTCTAACTAACTCTTATATAAATAAAAATAGTTCAAATTAGTACTATTAGCTCTTAAAGTTCTATTTCTATCTAAAGAAGCTATATTCTAACCCTAATAAGATATAAAATACTTACTATAACTTTAGTAAGCTTTAAATATACTTTAATTAAATATTTCAGGAGTTTTATATTTTCTTTTTATAATTATTTATAGAAGGCAATATTAGTCTTTAAGATATTAAGTATAAACTAAATAAGAAGCTTTTACTAAAGCTCTAGAAATTAGTATATATATACTATAATAATTCTTCTATTAATACTACTTGCTTTATTTAGTACTATATTACTAATAATTAGTAAATTAAAGCTATATATAAGAAGACTAAGAAATATAAAAAAGTAGGAGCTATCCTAATTAAGTTTACTTCTAGTATTATATTCTTATATATTTTTAAGAAATATATTTCTAAAAAGAAGCTCAAGAAGCTTATATTAATTATTTTTATTAAATATATATCCTCTTATAAATATAAGTAATATCTTATAAAGACTAAAGATCTCTTAATTATTAAATACTATAACTATAATAAGTTTGGCTACTATACTAGATATTATCCGGTTCTATATAATAAGGAAATTAAGGTAGCTCTTTCTAGAATTAAGCTAGGCTTAGTTCTTATTTTACTAGAATATATTATTCTAGTAAAGTATTTAAAGAATTCGAGCTCTAATTCTAATATAGAACCGGGAAACAAGTATTTCTAAAGAAAGTCTCTACTTTAGAGACTTATAATATGAATTTAATAGAGATTAACTTAACTTGTCTAATAAGAGAAAATACTCTTATAATATCTTATACTATTAATATAAATAAATTAGGAATTAAGTCTTTTTTCCTTATTAATATTAGAACTAATATTTATACTTTTATTAATATAAAACTTATTTAACTTATAGAATAATTCTTAGAAATAGAACTATAATTCTTTCTCTTATCCTATATTATATATAGTTTTAATAAAAAGCTAGCTAAGTTTATTAAGAAATATATAGAAGTTTTACTTCTAATTAATAAATAAAGTATTAATATATTTATAATTATCCTAAATCTTAAAGATTATAATATTATCCTTAATAGAAAATAAGTAATATATATTAATATTTTAGTTAATTATAGAAGATATAGGCTTATATAGCTAAAGAATAAGCCTAAATCTATATAATTCGGTTATATTATTAGTATTTTATAATAATAGCTAGAGAAGTAACCTAATAAAAAGTATTAAAAAGATATTAATTAATAAGATTCTATTATAAGCTATTTCTGGAAACCTTTTATTCTAAAGTAGTTTTTCTTTTTTTAGACTAATTAGAGGGAATTATATAAGACTATAGAAAAGGAGCTTCTATAGCCTAATTAAGATATAATATCTAAGTAAAAGCTAAAAAAGTAAAAAGAAGTTCTTAATAAAGAATAAATATTAGACCTAGCTATTTTTATTTTTATAATATTTAATTATATAGCTAGAGAAAAAATAATATTATTAGTTAAATCTTTATTTACGAGATTAATAAGAAGCTTAAAGCTCAGAAAAAAGAAGCTATTTCTGGTCTAGAGAATAAATAACTAGAAGAAATAGAGCTTTAGTAGTTATAAAGAATATTATTTCCGGAACTTAAGGAATATACTTCTATTTTCTCTAAAAAGAAATCTGATATTCTTCTTTTCTATAGATTATATAATTATAAGATTCAAATTAAAGGCCTAAAGAGAACTAAGAATATTAGATATTAATTCTTCTAGTAATAATTTACTTAAGAGCTTTTAGAAATCAAGTATTTCTTGAAAAATAATCTAGCTAAAGGCTTTATTAAAGCTAGTTAGGCTTCTTTTACTTTACTAGTTCTTTTTATAAAGAAAGTAAATAGAGGTTTATATTTCTATATTAATTTTTATTATCTATATAATATTACCTAGAAGAATTAATATCTTTTTTTCCTTATTAATAAGACTTTAAGTTAATTATCTAAGGCTAAGATTTATATTAAATTAGATATCTACTAAACTTTCTATTATATAGCTATAAACCCAAACTTTTAGGAGCTAATAATATTTCATATCTGCTATAAAATATATAAATATAATATTCTCTAGAAAGGCCTTATAAATAGCCCGGCTATATATTAATATTATATAAATAATATTTTTTTTAAATATCTAGATAACTTTTATATAATATACCTTAATAATATTCTTATTTATTTAGAGCATATAGTAAAGTATAAATAGTATATATAAAAAGTACTAGATTATTTATATCTTACTAGCCTCTAAGTAAATATTAAGAAATCGGAATTTAAAGTTATATATATAAAATATTTAGGCTTTATTATTTCTATATCTAGTATTAAAGTAAATCCTAATAAAATTAAAGTAATATATAACTAGTAATTCCTAAAATAGTTAAGAGTATATAGTTCTTTTTCGGCTTCTATAACTTTTATAAATATTTTATTAGAGAGTATAAATAAATTACTAGATCTCTTACCTTATTTATAAAAAAGAATATTTTTTTTAAGTAGTTCGAGTAATACTAAGAGGCTTTTACTTGCCTAAAGAAAGCTATAATCTTACTATAATTCAGATCTGCCTATAATAATAGAAATAGATATATCTAAAGAAGTAATTACTAGCTTATTCTCTTAATAAGATCCAGAAATAGGCCTTTAGTATTCTATAGCTTATTTTTCTAAAACTATATTTCTGGTAAAGCTTAATTATAATATATATAATAAGGAGATACTTATTATAGTTTGAGTACTAGAGAAATAGAGAACTAAACTAGAGGGCCTTTAGAATACTTTCTTTAAAGTCTATTCTAATTACTATATTTTAAAGTATTTTATAATTACTAAGAAGCTCTTTTCTTAATAAGCTAGATAGGCTAAGATTGTACATGCCGCCGCTCGAACGGCTGGGCATAGTTGCGGTCCTCGGCGCCGCAAGTGGCATAGCGAACATGGCCGATGGCCGCCGACCCGGCGAACCGCCGCATGAGGCTTTCGCACTTGCCCCGATGACTGAGGCGAAAAACCTCGGTCACGCTGCCCAAGTCCTTGAAGGTGTCGAGCAGTTGATTGCGGTCGGGATTGTAACGGGTGAGCCCGGCCGAGAGCTGGCCGCGATTTTGAATATCGAGCAACATCCGCGGCATGAGCCGAGAAACATCGCCGGGCCCTTGCGCCGGGCACAAAGGGCTGACCTCGTCGCCGGGCAGATGATACACCGCGGCAACGCCGCACTCGTGATGGACTTCACTCATCGTTTGCTGGCACGCCCTCTCTGTGTTCGTCGGGGGGGAGTGAGCAACCGGAGCCGAGTCAGGCCACCTGCCTCGCGGAGCGACGGCGGGGCGTCGCTCATGATTTCCTCATTGTAGATATCGGCGACCCAATTCACAATCCACCCGCGCGGGCGCCAAGCGCATGAATTTGCGAATCCGGGTTCTTGGTCGACGGCGCTCGGATATCATGCGTTGCTTCGCGGCAACCCGCGAGATTCCGCGATACGCCGCGCGAGGCAAAGTTTACCGGCTATTTTTCACTCGCCCCTCGGCTAGGTTCCGCATGCCCGATCTCTTGCGTCAGGAAATCGCCACCGCGGCGCACACAATGATCGTCAAAGTCGGCACTCGCAGCCTCACGGCCAACGGGGGCGGGCTTTGTCAATCGCGAATCGCGGCCCTCGCCGAGGAGTTGTCGGCCGTGGCCGAGTCGGGCCGCAAAGTTGCGCTTGTCACTTCCGGGGCCGTCGGCGCCGGAATGGGGCGACTCGGGCTCGCCAAGCGGCCCACCAATCTCGCCCAACTGCAGGCCGTGGCGGCCATCGGTCAGTCGCATTTGATGGAAGCCTACGATCGTGGGCTCCGCGCCGACGGACGCCACGCCGCCCAGCTCCTACTCACGGCCGACGATCTCGATGATCGCACGCGCTATCTCAATGTGCGAAACACGATCCGCACTCTGTTCGAATATGGCGCCGTGCCGATCATCAACGAAAACGACACGGTCAGCACCGATGAGCTTCGCACCACGTTTGGCGACAACGACCGACTCGCCGCGATGCTCACCAATCTGGTTCAAGTGCCGCTCCTGGTGCTGCTTTCCGATGTCGATGGCCTGTTCGATGGCGATCCCCGCTCGGCCGGCGCCAAGCTCATTCACACGGTCACGGCCCTCGATAGCACGGTCTTGGCCCTGGTGCGCGACGAAGCCACGGGCCTGAGCAAGGGCGGCATGAGTAGCAAGCTCGCCGCCGCCAGAATCGCGACCACGGCCGGAGAAAACGTGATTATCGCCAATGGCCGCGAGCCTGGATCGCTCGCCAAGATATTGGCCGGCGAGGTCGTGGGCACCTTGTTTCTGGCCCAAGGTCAAACGGTGCCGGCGTGGAAGTGCTGGATCGGCTACACCGCGCAGCCGCGCGGGCGGCTGGTGCTCGACGCCGGCGCCCGCCGCGCCGTGGAGCACGATGGGCGGAGCTTGCTCGCGATCGGTCTCGTCGATGTCGCGGGCGCGTTTCGCAAGGGCGATGTCGTGTCGCTGGTCGACGCCTCGGGCGCTGAATTCGCTCGCGGACTCACCAACTTCGGCGCCGACGACCTGCTGAAGATCAAAGGCATGCGCTCCGAGAAAATTGCCCAGACCCTTGGCTATTGCCCCTACGATGAAGTGATTCACCGCGACAATATGGCCCTTACCGGCGAAGGTCCGCGTTAGACGCCGCCGCGCTGTTTCGATAGCGCCTGTTTCAATCAGCGCCCGTTTCCGAAGCGCCTGCTCAAAAACGACTCGCGACCGACTTTTCGTTGGTCTTGCGCCGAGCGGCGCGGGACGAGCGTCGCGGTCGTCGGCCACGACCGACTCGACCTCTTTCGCGCCCTTGCCGCGCAGCGAATGCCACATTAAGAGCGCCACTCCGCATACGAGCAAGCTATCGGCGATATTAAAGATCGGCCAACTATGCGACTGGTAGCGAACATGAATCCAATCGCGCACCGCGAACACCGGATCGCCAAAATGATTGAGGCCGTGGGGATAGTTCCAGCGAAGGCCCGGCAGGCCCACCCGGTCGTACATGTTGCCCAGGATTCCGGCCATGACTCCCGCCATGGCCAGCGTGAGCATCCAGTCTCGGGCGGCTCGCCTGGCAAACAGCCAATACACGATCGCCACCGCGGCGAAGAGCGATAGCAATGTGAAGAGCGCGACTTGGCCTTGTCCCAGGCCGAATAAGGCGCCCTCGTTCAGACTGGTGGTGAAACCGAACCCCAGATTCCCAAACCCCAGATCACGGTCGACGAGCCACCAGCTCTCGCCGCCGGGCATGCCGAGCCAGGCAAACGCCCAGCTTTTCGTGAGCAAGTCGATTGCCGCTCCGCCCAGGGCCACGAGAGCGAAGACCACGATTCTGCTTCGTGGAACCACCATGCAAGGTCTCGATCCATCAGAGCGTTGCGAGCGGGCGAATCCGTAAGTTAGCTTCGCTCCAGCTTTTGAGCGCAGCGAATGCAGAGCGCGGCGTAGGGAATCGCGTTGAGACGGGTCTTGCTGATCACGCCATCGCACTCCTCGCACAGACCATACACGCCGTCCTCGATCCGTTCCAAGGCCAGTTCGATGGTCTCGAGGGTGTCTTCCTCGTTTTGCATCAGGCTGAGGGTGAATTCCTGCTCATAATTGTCGCTGCCGATGTCGGCCATGTGAATCGGCATGCTCGACAGGTCGCCATTGGTCTCCGACCGCGTTTTCTTGAGCGCGGCGTCGGCCATGGCGTTTACATCCCCGCGAAGCCGCGCGAAGCGACAGGAGCAGGTTTTTGTACACCTTCAGTTCAGCCTTCTTCATATCAAAATCTCGTGCAGAATTTTCCACCGACCTGTTTACCGGCAAAACGCCACAGAATCACTATTCTAAATACCGCCAAAGGGGCTGTCAAAGGGCTTAAATGGGCCGCTCAATCGCTTTGTCGCCAGGGGCGGCGCCGGGTCCTTGCATTTCCGAGAATCTTTAGGATTAAGTTTTCTGAAAAAACATTGGCTGCTCGACCGCCAACAAACCCACGAATGCGGGAGATTCGCTCGAACGGGCTTTCGAGCCAGCGGTGGTTTGCGTCTGGAAGCCTGAAATACCCGCAAAGTGAGGTATTCCCAACGATTTTTTGCTTTACGACCAGAGGCCGTTTGTCATATGTTAAAGGCATATGCCACCCGGCAGGTCGCGCTCGCGGCCAGATGCCTCCCCCGAATGGTCGCCACAATTCCCCAATTCCCCCAAAATGGAGGTCGGCGCCATGACACTGCAAGAAATCCTGCATGCGAAAGGCAACGCGGTCTACGGGATCGAGCCCCACGCCACCCTGGCTCAAGTCGTCGAGCGGCTCGTGCTTCACGGTTGCGGGGCGCTGTCGTGTGCGCGGGCAGCCAGACGCTCGCCTCGCGCGACGCCAGCGGCCTCTTGGGCATCATCACCGAACGCGACATTGTGCGAGCCTGTGCCCGCCACGGCGGCAAGATCGACCAGGTGCGCGTGGCAGAAGCCATGAGCAGTCATGTGGTCACCGGGCATCCGGCCGATTCGGTCGAAGACACGATGGGACTCATGACCGAGCGGCGGATGCGGCATCTTCCGATCGTGCTCGACGGGCAACTGGTCGGCATTGTGTCGATCGGCGATGTGGTGAAGGCCCAGCATGCGCAGTTGGCCACGGAAGTTCACTTTCTGAGAAACTACATCCACGGATGATGCGCCGACGAAAGCTGATGCGTCGCCGAAATCGCCCCGACGGCGAGCCAGGAACCCGCTGCGCTCACTCGAGAGTTTGACCGCCCACGCGTCGTTGCTCGGCGGTTCGAGCGGAGCTGCTGCCCGCTCCGCTCGCCGCCCGGGCGACGACGCGACGTGGCGTGTCTCAAGCGGCTTGCGCCAGTGAGCGTCGCCGAGAGCAAGTGGCGCACGGCGCCATGCACGCGATCGACGCTTAGCTCTCGCATGCAGCGGTGATGCCCCAGAGGACACGTTCGCCGCATGCACGGGCCGCAAGGCACGTTCTCCGCGAGGCAGACTTCATGGGCCCAATGGGTGCGGCTCCAGTCGGGATGCACCGGCCCAAAGAGTGAAACCACCGGCGTCTCGAAAGCCACGGCGAAGAATCGCGGCCCGCTATCGGTCGTGACCAGCAACCGACTGCGACGGATGCACGCTTTCGTGAGCCCGATCGGCGCCTCGAAGTCGGCCAAACCGACCACGCGTGGATGATCGGCCAGGGCGACAATGCGCCGCGCGATTTCGCGCTCGGCCGGCCCGCAATTGACGAGCACGGCAAAGCCATCGTCCCGCGCCGAGCGCCGAGCGAGCGCGGCGAAATGTTCGGCCGGCCACTGTTTGGCGGCGCCGAACGCTGCCGCCCGAGTTGAGTGTCACGACTCGCTCGCCGGCGGGCAAGCCAAGCGTCTGCCACGCCGCGTCGGCCCCGCGCTCGTCTTCGGCCAGGGTCGCGAGTTCGAGACGGGGCGGTTCCCAATCACATCCCGCGGCGTAGGCCACCTGCAAATAACAGTCGATCGCCGGCGTGGGTAGATAATGGCGTCCCACGCGCGGATGATACAGCTTGTGCGTGAGCAGCGGTCCGCGGCCATAGCGAGCAAAGCCGACTCGCCGCTTGGCGCCACTGGCCCAGGCCATGGCCGCCGCGCGCAGCGAATTGGGCAGCAGCACCGCCAGCTCCGGCTTCCGCGCTCGCAGCTCCCGGACCACGGCAAGCGATCGCATCGCGGGGTCTTTGCCCCGCGGATGGTAGAGAATTCGCTCATCCAGCCACGGCAGGCCGGCCAGCACTTCGGCCACATAGGGCCGCATCACACCAATCAATTTCGTGTTCGCATAGCGAGCGCGCAGCGCGCGGAGCGCGGGCGTGGCCATCGTCACATCGCCAATCCAGTTCGGCAGAAATACGACCACGCTCATAAACAATGTCCCCGGCCAGACAACTTTCCCCCGAATTGAGCGGGCGGAGTATAACGCCCCAGGGAAAAAGCGAGAACGCCAGCTCCCGCGTCGGCGAAAAATGAACGAGGCGAGGGCGGAAAACGAGGGGAGATTCGCAAAAAACTGCTATTGCCCAGCCGGCCGTATTTTGGACGATCTAGCAGCCTGCCGAACGGCTGCGACTCGAACGGATTTCGACTCGAATCATTTCGACGGGTCCCCGATTCGATGGGCCCTCGATCCCGCAATCCTGGTTTCGTCTTTCGTCACGCCTTGCCCGAGCACGCCACATGTCGCCACTGCCCTGGACACGGTCGCATTTGCCGCCGCGCTGGACTCACTCGCCCGGCGAGCCGCTCACGATTGTGCTCGCCTCGACCCAGCGGGAGTTTCGCGGCGGCGAAGTGCAATTGTGGCGCTGGCCCGCGGGTTTCGCGCCGCCGGCCATCGGGTGTTCGCTTATGGACGTGGCGGCGCTCCCTTCGTCGAGCGCATGGCCACCGATGGATTCGACGTCTTTGGTTTTTCGGGCCGCGGGCTCGGCATGCGTTCGCTGGTCGAGCTCCGAAACCGACTCAAGCGCGATCGGCCCGACGTGCTTTATTTCAACGACTCGCACTCGCTCACCAGTCTGGGAATCGCCGGTTTGGGGCTTGATATCGCGGCGCGCGTGGCGGCGCGGCGCGTGGCGTTTCCGATGCGAAACTCCTGGCAGTATCGCGCGCTCTGCGACTTGGTGGTGGCGAGCTCCGGCATTGCGGCCGACGTGGCCCGCGCCGGCGGAGTGCCGCCCGACCAACTCGATGTGGTTTACGATGGCGTCGAAGCCGAGCAGCCGAACGCTTCGCGCGGCGCGTGTCGCGAGGCGCTAGGTCTCGAGCCCGACCAAATCGTGCTGCTCTCGGTGGCCGCGCTCTCGGCCGAGAAGGGCCACTCGGTGATGTTGGCCGCCATGCAGCGGCTCGTCAAAACGCATCCGCGGATCGTCTGGCTCTGCGCCGGCAAAGGCGGTCTGCGCGAATCGCTCGAAGCCGAGGCCGCGCAGCGCGGACTCAGCGGAAAGGTGCGTTTTCTTGGGCAGCGCGGCGATGTGCCGAATCTCATGGCCGCGGCCGATCTCTTGATCATGTCGTCGTTTTTCGAGGGGCTTTGCACCGCGGCCATCGAAGCGCTCCATGCCAAGCTGCCGCTGGTTTCGACCACCGCCGGCGGCCTCGTGGAAGTGGTGGGGCTCAACGAGCCGCTTGGTCCCGTGGCGTGGATGGCGGAGCCGGGCGATCCCGATTCGATCGCCGACGCGATCGAGCAAGCGCTCGATTCGCCAGACGAACGCAAGCGGCTCGCCGAGCGCGGCTATGAACGCGCCGCGCGACTGTTTACGCTCGAGCGCATGGTCGACGATCACTTGGTCGCCTTTCGCCGCGCCGCCTTGCGCCGCTGCGGCTGAAAGCGATTTCAACCCCTGGGCGGCGCTCAGCTTCGCGAGCCTTGGTCCCGGGCCGGGAGTGTCTCGAACCACAGTTCGAGCACGGCCGACATGGAATCGGTCCACGACTTGACCGAATTGGCGTCGGCCCCGCGGACCGATGCCGGCGCTTCGCGCGCTTCGAGACTGGCGTGCGCCTCGTCGATACCGGCCAATCGCCGCGCGGCGGCGGCCAGTTGCCCGCCGGTTTCGGCGGCCAGTCGCTGCACTTGGCGGCGTGTGCCCGCTTCGATGGCGTCGTTTCCGGCCCGCCGATTACTCGTCAGCCGATCGCTCGCGCGCCGAGCGATCGCCATTTGGGCGGAGCCGAGCTCGGGAATTGCAGGGCCGGGCACACGATCCCCGATCGCCGGCCCAGGCACGCTCGCTTCGCGCAACACAATCGTCGGCGCTGCCTGCCGCGTTTTGACTTCAATGTCGACTGGGCGACGCCGCGCTCCCCAGACCATGAGCACCAGCGCCGCCGCCAGCGCGGCCACGACCGCCCAGCGATTCGATCGCACCACGCGCATCGCGACCGATCTCTCGGCCCCGCTCGACGCGACGGCGGAAGGTTTGGGCCACGATTGGCTCACCTCGGCGCTCAGCCGGCGGCTAAACTCCGGAGCGATCGCCTCTGCTCGAACCGCGCAGCGCACCTCCAGCGCATCGACAAGCAACTGATGCCCGGCGAGCGATCGCCGGCAAGCATCGCACGAGCGCGCGTGCCGCGTCAAACGCGCGTCGCCCTGGGGCTCGCGCCCGAGATCGAGCAGTCGCTGGAGGCGGTGATCAAACTTTTCGCAAGGATTGCGCATGGGATTCCATCGCTCCGAAATCGGTCAATCGTTCCGCCAGCTCGCGTCGCGCCCGATGCACCCAGGTCTTGACGGTGCCCAATGGACAATCGAGCGCGGCGGCGATTTCTTGATAGCTGTGTCCGCCTTCGTGAAAGAGTTCAAATGCCCGCCGATACTCGGGCCGTAAACCTTCGAGAGCCGATTCCAGTTCCTCGGCAAACTCGCGGGCGGCGCCGCGCGGATCGACCAGCGGATCGTTTCCGTCGAGCCAGTCTCGCGCCACCGGGCGCTTCGACCGCGCCGCCAGCCAAGTGCGGCAGCGATTTCCGGCAATGGCGAGCAGCCACGGACTAAACTCCCGGCTGGCGTCCCAATTCGCCAGACTGCCAAGCGCGCGGCAGAATGTTTCCTGGGTCACATCCTCGGCGTCGTGGCGATTGCCGAGCATGCGAAAGCAAAGGCCGAAGACCGCTCCGCCGTGGAGCTCGACCAATTCTCGCATGGCGACCTGCTCGCCGGCCAGACAGCGAGTCACGAGATTCCGGATATCGTCCATCACGCCGGTGGCTCTCCATGAAAAGGGATCGCTTCCCAGCGTCGACGATCCTTCCTCTCCATGGAGCAATACCTCGCGGGCCGCTCCAAAGTTTCACGCCGGAAAGCCGCCGTATTGTAAATCGGCGGCGGCGCCCGCGAACAGGGGGGCGATCTCGCGGCGACGCGGGCCGCGAAGCCGAGCCGGCGGGCAGCTTACTGCTTCATTTGCTCGCGAATAATGTCGCGGAGCTCGCGCGGTGAGATATCCTCGAGCCGCTGGCCGCGGTGGTCCAGATGTTCGTTGACCTTGATGGCCGTTTCCCGCATCACGGCGTGGGTTTCTTCCGATCCGCCGAGGAGCGTGAAATTCTTGCCCCGCGTGAGGCGCTTGTGCCCGTCGTCGGCGTCAAACGCCAGTCCGAGGAGCGATGCTTTGACTTCCGTCTTGGGTGAAGCTTTGGCGCGTTTCACAAAAATATTCTCCAAAACTCCGGAGTCGAGCCAAGCGGCGGCCGCATCATCGATTCTACTCGCGGGGCCAAAGGATTCCATTCCCCCCGAATCGAGCCGCTCAGCCCGCGATCGACTGGCGAGCAAGTTGGCGAGCAAGCTTATAAGCCGACTCGAGTGTCCTCGCGCGGAGTTCCATTTGCTCGGTATTGAAATTATGGGGCGGCTGACTGAGCGGCAAACCGGCGATCGAAATCGTGAGCGGCATCAATTCCAAGAACTCGCGATAGCGTCGCTTCAGGACTTCTTCGTCGGTGGACATGGGTTCGCCTCTGTTCGCGGGGAAAAATACGACAACGCATCGAATGTCGTCGCTAAATTGTAAGCGGTGCCCGAGCGAGGATCGAGAGCGGGGGCGAAAACAAAATCGCGCCCTTGGCCGCCCGACGGGCAGGATGCCCAAGGAAAATGCCCTGGCCGCGAGCATCGCGATTATCGGCGCCCTTTGCCAAGCGGGAATTCAAGCCCCGCTTCGGACGCGCGCCGGCCCGCCGAAGAGCGGCGATCAGCTTTTGCGTTTGCGCAACCGATCGATCATATCGGCCGCGGCTTGCCGAGTGTTCGCCGCCGAGGGAGCGCCGGCAGGAGGCAGCTTCGACGGCAGCTTTTTCGGCCCACCGACGATGTCGCGTTTGACGCCAGAGGGCGACTGGTCGATTCCCGGCGCCGATGCATCGCCCACCTGCAGCGCGGGAATATGAATCACGGTGGTCTTGCTCGAAGCCGCCTCGCCGCCCTTCAGGTCGATCTCTTCGGTGTCGCTCAGCCGCATTTGTTGGGTGTCGGTCGCGGCGGCCTTCGTGGGCAAGGCCGGACCGTCCATCAGCCAACTCGCGATATCGTCGGCCGAATTCGATATGCCTTGACTCGAGCGAGCAACCGCTTCGCGCACATTTTGCACCGCCGGCAGCTTCTTGCCCGTCAGACCAGCGTTGAGAACCACGCGGAATTCGAGCGGGCCGATTCGCAGCGTGTCGCCCGACTTGAGCGGCGATTCGCTGTTGTGGATCACCTCGCCATTGAGCATGGTGCCGTTTTTACTGCCGAGGTCTCGCACGGCGGCGTAGCTGTCGGCGACCAGCAACATGCAATGTTGGCGGCTGATCATGTCGCTGCCGGCTTTCAGATGGCAGCCATCGCCGCGGCCAATAATGAATTGGGGCGATGATATCTTGATTTCTTGACCGGCGTTTTTGCCGGATTCCACGCGGAGTTTTAGTTCCATAGCCAAGAATTCCAATCGCTGGTTGACATTCCCTCGCCCAAGAAGCCCCTCGCCCAAGAAGCGCAATACCCTAACGATGGAAAGCTGCCAAATGATGAGCGGATGATGTGAAAAATGCGAGGAAGCCGCAGCGACCGCAATCTGGCGCCGGCCACGAACGCGTCGCCCCGGAGTCGCGATCCGAGCGGCTGGCATTCGCGGGGACCCACGCGTTGCGCGGCGGTTGTCCTCGATAACTCTATTAGGCAGCAAAGAAAGTTTACAGGATTTTGCGCGCGAGCATATACCCCCACGGGGTTAGTAGTGAAAATTATTCCCGGAAACCGACAATTTGTCACCCCGGCCCGTCCCCTTTTTTCCCCAATTTCGGTCATTGAAATATTGGCGGCTATTCCTAACATCGACCGGCCGCGCCCTCGGGAACCATGTTCCAACGCGTTTTTGCCGCAATTTTCACCGCTTCCAGAACCCGCGATCCCCCCGGTTGCGTGGTCGCTTGTCGCTTCCGACGCGGCTTCATAAAATGCCGGACACCGTGGCCTGACTTCTCGCCGTGGCGCTCGCTTGGCTATTCAGCTTTTGGTTCCCTGCCAAGGTCGGCCGCGAAGTTTCCCTGGAAGGATCAACAATGATTGTTCGCAAGCCGGTGTTTCCGCATGTGATCGAGATGAATTACCAGGCCGGCGAGCGAATGGGCTGCAATGTCTACCTTGTGTTCGATGGCAACGACTGGGTGCTGATCGATATCGGTTTCGAGGATGTGGTCGAGCCGATCGTGGAATTGATTCGGCAAATGGACTTTCCGCTGTCGCATTGCCGAATGTTGATCGCCACCCATGCCGACGTGGATCATATCCAAGGCATGGCCAAGCTCAGCGGACTGCTCAAGGCTCGCGTCGCCGGGCATCCGCTGGCCGCCGAGCCCCTGGCCCAGGGCGACCCGATCAAGACCTTCGCCGAGATCGACGCGCAAAACATCCGCATGCCGATGCCGCCGGTGAAGCTCGATCTGTTTCTGGAAGAAGGCTCGCGAATCCAAATCGGCAAGCTGAATCTCGAAGTCTGGCACACGCCCGGACACACCGACAGCCAGTTGTCGTTTCGCTTGGGCGACCTGCTGTTCAGCGGCGACAATATCTATCGCGACGGCTGCGTTGGCGCCATCGACGCCCATCACGGCAGCGACATTCAAGCCTTTTTGCAATCGCTCAAGCGCATTCGAGCGAGCGATGTCCGCTGGCTATTGCCGAGCCACGGCCCGATCTTTCGCAAGGACGACGCGATGCTCGACGCCACGATCCGCCGGGTGGAGGGCTATCTGCACATGGCCGATTTCGGCACCTGCGCCGTGGATTGGCCGCTGATGGACGAATGGGACACGGAGCTCGCCGCCGGCAAAATGCCCGATTAAACGCGACGTCGACGGTCAACAATCACGGTCCACAACCACGGTCAAAAATTCGGCCAGCGGGGCAGGTAGCCTTTGATTTGATCGAGCCTGCCCGGCTTCTTTGCCTCGCGTTGCGCCGCCGGGCCACTCGCGGTTTGCGGCGCTAATTGCGGCCGGGCATGCGGGGCCACGTGCGTCATGAGAAATTGCGGCCAGTAGCCATCGAGAATCTGCGCGAGTCGCATACTTCATGCGATTGAAGTTTATAGCTGGCGAGCGTGATCAGCTTGTTGAGCTCGAGCCGCTCGCTTTCGGCAAAAGCTAAATCATAAAGCTGAAGATCATCGATCTCGACGCGGCCCGCGCTCAGCAAATCGATGCGCACTCGCAACTCGGTCACGCGCGCGGTGGGTAAGTCGTCGATCTGAAATATATATTGCGCCCATTCCTCGGTGAGCTTCGTCGAGCCGACGCCCAGCGTCGCATAGCGCAGGTACTCGATATCGTCGGCCTTGGCTTCGATCGCCAATCGCACCGCGGGCTGATTCTGGGCGTCGGGCGTTTTGAGCCAAAGCAAGACACTCATGCGGCCGGTCGTGGGGGCCGCGAACACATTGCCGCGAAGCTGCGACGGCGTCGCTCCGCTCTCGAACACGAGTGATCGCTCGCCGCCATGGGGTTTCGCGGCGTCGAGGCGGATCGCCGCGCCGACGCCGCCCTTGAGCGTCCAGCCGGGCAGTGATTCCTTGTCGCCCAGTTCGAATCCCGGATTGTCGAGCACGGCCAACGGGGCTGGCGAGGAGAGCGACGCCGCCCGAGCGCTCAGGTCCTTGATCCGAGCCTCGAACGCGGCCGTCGCTCGGTCGGGCAAGCCGATCTTCACATTTCTCGGTCGCGCCGCGCGTCCCACGAGGCGTCCGGCCACGAGACCGTAGGCTGGAACCGAGAGCGTCCAGGCAACCGCGCCCTCGACATGCGTGAGCGATCCCGCGGCGCCGCCAAGGGCCTCCAACCGCACATTCGCGGCGTCTCCCAGCTCGAGCGCCACATCGACCGGCCAGGCCGAGTCGTTCGCGAAATACACGATCGTCTCTTTGTCTTGGGCCAGGTAGCGAATCGTCACCGGCTGGCTTGGTTCGTCGAGCGTCTCGAATCGAGCCGCGGGCAGGCGCCGGTACACATTCACCACCTCGGCCAGCGACGCTTCTTGCCCCAGCGGCAGCAGCCACCCCCCGTCGAAAATGGATTCGGCGTCGAGCGCGGCGATGGCATGCACGAACCGCCGCCGATTTTCTCCTCCCGAGGGAGATAATTCCGACACGAGCGACGTGAAGGTTGTCGACTGTCCGAACGGGCTTTTCGCGTCGAATGAAGCGAGCCGTGTGCGATCGGGTTCGTGATAACAGAGTGCGCCCGGATGCGCCGTGGCCGCCAGCACTCGATTCAGGTCGCTCGCGCTGTTGACTTCGTGTTCGACCTGATTGAGTGGATCGCCCGGCGCGCTCAATCGCTGGGGGCGCAACAGCACGATGCCGTCTTCGGTCCGATAGGCCTCGGGCCGAATGCCGAGGCCGAGCAACACTTCGTCGAGCTTCATTCTGCGGGGCAGCGCCGGTCGCAAGCTGCGCTGGGCCTGCGGATGATCGAGCAGGGTGGCCGCCGCCAGGTACAACCGCGCCCGAGGTTTCAGGGCCGAGCGCTTGCCGCATGCGTTTGTGCAGCGTCGCGATCTGATTGGTGCGCCAAGCGAACCACGAGCCGCGAGCGGCGCCGTTGAGAAACTTGGCCCGGGCGGCGAAACGATTTTCGCCTTGACCCGGAGCGTCGACGCGCGTGTCGCGGGTGAAGCGGGCGATGGTTTCGTCGTCGTAGCCGCCATCGGAGTTCGGAAGTTGCGCGTAGCCTTCGTCGGAAAGCGCGATCGAGATTCCGGCGAATGATGTGTGGCCGCGATAGCGCTCGGCCAACTCGGCCACGACCGCCACCATCGCGTCTTGCACGCGGGGATCGAGCGGATTGTAGACCGGCGCGCCGCTTGCCCGGCCGCGGCGTCGATCGACCCAGGCCACGCCATCGGGCCCGATCCATTCGAGGCCCACGGTGTTGGGCTCCGCGCGGCGCAGCGCTTCGAGAGCGGGCAGCGGTCCGGTGAACTGCACTCCGGGAATCAGCCGCAGCCCCTCGCGGTCGAAGAGCCGAAATAGCAACTCGGCGACATCTTTCCGCACCGGGTCTTGGCCGTTGGAGAAGAACACGCCGGTATCGTGCCGCGGCGTCGGTTCGAGCAGTTTGCTCGGCGCGAGGCCGCTCGAGTCGGCCGCCACGGTCAGAATCAGGCCGTTGTAACCGACATGGCGCAGGTAATCCACGAGCCGCGATCCGGCTTGATAGAACGTGGTCCAGTCGTCGAGACTCCGGCGGCTCACGGGATCGAATAATTCGCTCGCCGAAAAATTCTCCGCCACCAAGGGTCGGTCGAAATACCCCGCGAGCAGACGACCGCCGCGCGGCTCCTGGGCAAACGCCGGCGGAAGCTGTCGGGCCGAGACATTGGCCGCCGCCAAGTAGCCGAATTTTCCGGCCGCCGGGCCAAGCAGACGAATCGTGCCATACACCGCTTCACTTCCCGGTCGTCGATTCGTCACCAGCAAGAGCGGCGAACGCGTGCGCGGCCAAAACACCAGCCGATGCTTGAGCCGCTGGGGCGCCTCGCCGTCGGAGCTCGAGACATATACTCCGGAATCGAGCCCGATCGGCACCACCGCGCCCGCCGCGTTGGGCTCCAAAATGCTGAGACCGAGCGTTTGAGCCACATCGCTCGGATAGTCGACCTCGACCACATGCGGTGCGCCAGGCTGTTGCGCGGCGAGCGGATAGGCTTCCCAATTGGGCTGGGCGCCGGGCGCGGCGGGCGCGAGTCGCATGAACGGTCCCAGCGTCGGATGATCCCAACGGCCGACGGCCCCATTGCCGAGCGGGCCCTTATGCAATCCGGGAATGTTGGGCACGCTCGCTAGCCGTTCCCACCAGTTGGGATTCACCGGATCGATTTCCGATATCGGACTCAAAGCGGTCGCCGACGACGAACGCGGCGGAGCTCGCTGATCGATCACGATCACTTGCACCCGGCGCTCGGCCAGTTGCTTCTTAAACGGTAGTTGCCGCGTCCAAACCGTGTTGGCCGTGAGTTGTAGATCGTACACGCCCTCGGCTTCGGGCATCTTGATCGTGAATTTGGCGGGCTTGCCGGGCGTGGAAGTTTCGCCGGAGGTCGCCTCTTGTTCGTCGGACCAAGCGCGCGCGTTCCACCCGGGCCCAGCAGTTGCCCGACCACGCGGGTGGCCGCGGCGCCAGTGAGTCCCAGCAAGTGCGGCTGCGCTTCGAGTTCGAAAGTATCGCCGGGCGAAAAGACCAACGATTCGCGATCGAATTTCACTCGCAGGCGATCGCCCGGAGAGCGCGTGATCAAGAGCCTGTTGCCGTCGACATCGAGCGAAGTCGCATAGGAGCCGGCCACGAGGTCGGCCAGCGGAATCTCGATCGGTTTGGGTTCCTCGGCGGCGCCGGCCGGAGAGAGCCTAACCATGAGCCGCGAATGGATATCGGCCGTGACCGCGAGGTCCACGGCGTCGTAGGCTCGCGGCGCCCGCTGATGGAAAACCAGGCGCCCGTCCTCGAGCCATAGCGAACCGGGTTCATCGGCTTCGACGCCCAGGGCCGCGATCTCGGCGATCTGACCATCGACCGCGTGCAACGAGCCATGCCATTGTCGGTCCGCGCCGCCCCCCCACGCGACGCGTAAGCGCATCGCCAGATCCGCGCCGTGCGATGGCGCCGCTTGAGCCCAGGCAAGCAACAAGCAGATGAGGATTTCCCAGCGGGCAATCCATGCCCGCTGGAAACTGCTCGATGCATTGGCCGCGGGGCACGAACTGCTCAGACATCCCTGTCGGAACATCGAAAGCCTAGCGATGTTAAATCCTTATCATCGGGGGAGATCGCTCCCTGGGGGAAACGCGGGCGGGAATTGTATCGCTCCCCGATCGCGCAAGCTATGCCGGAATCGACGTAATCCACGGCGCCGCTTGCGGTAAAAGCCAGAAATCGCAAGGTGGCGCGCACAATGTAAACGCCAGCAATGCTTGCCCTCGCGCGCACGATCAAGACACAATCGCGCCGTGTCTCGAAACTCGACGCAATGCCGAGAGCGAGTGGCCCCCGCAGCCCGCGCGAAGCCCTGCCAGCATCGACCGCTAGCACGGCAAATCCCGGTTGGCCCGATCACCGCCGCAGCGAATCGGTCGTCGGATGCCACGAGGCGCCGCTACGAGGAGGATCGTTGTCGAGCTTGTAGATGCCGCCCACCGCCGAGCGATCGGCCACCGTGGCCGCGGGCGAGCCAGGAGCCGCCGCGACATTCGCCGCGCCCCCCGCAATGGGCCCCACCGGCACCTTGCTCACGATCTCGCCCGAATAGACCCGTTGCGAAGTGACCGGCACGGTCTGGCTGACCTTCACCGGCGCCACCACGCTCCGCGTAACCGGCGTTTGCACCGTGTCGCTGCGGGTTTCCCAGCGAGTCTCGGGCACGAGTTCGTAGCTCAGCGTGGGAGGCGCGAACACATTCCACGAACGCCGATACACCGGCTGCCAGTGATACTCCGTCACCGCCACCGGAAAGGTGCGGGCCGTGGTCTGCATTTCCGTGGTGACATGGGTTTGATAGATCGTCGACTCGCGCGTCTCGAGATGTGTCTCGGTAACGGGGTGCTGCGTCGGCTGCCGGGTGACGCGATAGGTCACGCCGTTTTCTTGAACATAGCTGACATTGGGATCGTCGGCCCGAAGCATGGCGCTGCTTGCGCCGCAAGCCAGCATTGCAATCGTCGCCAAACGAAGTCTTTGAAACTTGCTCACAGTGCTTGCCTCCGCCCCATCTTGGGGCCCTTCAAGGCGTCCGTGCCTCCACAAGCCGATGCAATCGCGCGCCGGGAGCGCGATTCGTTGAGCATTATCGGCGTCGGCGACCGTCAGGCTTGAACCGGGACCGGCCGGCGCAATTGATTTCGCGCGAACAAACCATGGTCGCGAGCGCGGTGCTCGAAGCGCATCCCGCGGAGCGACTCACGCCGCGCCGACCGGTTGCGGCGCCGTCGCGGCCGAGGTTTGACCGCCGAGCGCGCCGTTTTGGGCTCGCGCATCGAGCACCAGCGAATGCACGAATCGCATCTTCTCGACGACCGGCCGCACGAAAATCTGCGGCACGGCATCGAGCAGCCCCATGTTGCGATTCATTTCATTGCAAGCAATGCCAAGCTGCTGATGGCGCCGGATCATGAAGTCCAGATCGGCATTGACCGGGTCGGACTCGCCGCCGAATCCCACGCTTTGGGCCGTGTCGAGCATGCTGCACATATCGAGATACGCCGCCCAGGTTTCGGCGAAGTCTTCCCAAGGATGCATCGTGGCGTACGAGCTGATGAAGCGCTCTTTCCAGTCGACTGGCGGGCCGTTTTGATAGTGTTGCGCGAGAGCGTCTGGATACGTGGGGTTGTCGTGGTCGCCGAACACGGCGCGCGATTCGTCCTCGCGGCGGCCTTTGACGAGCAGGTCCCAGTAGTAATGGCCGATCTCATGGCGAAAGTGTCCGATCAACGAGCGATGGGATTCGCGCATGTCGACCCGCTGCTTTTCGCGCCAGGCCGAGTCGGCCTCGCGAACGTTGATCGTAATGCGGCCTTGGTCGTGGCCGGTGAACACTTTTTCGCCCTCGTCGCCGCCGCGCCAGAGGTCCTCGGGCGACAAAAAATCGGCTTTGAAGTCGAAGCTCAACGGCGGATCGATGCCGTCGGCCGCCGTGCCAAAAGGCAGGCCCAATTGGCCGAGATCATAAAATAACCGCCGCTTGGCCGCTTCGAGGCGATACCACTTGGCCAGGTTGCCTTGGACCGTGAGATCGGGAATCGTGTCGTTGAACCGGCAGCAATCGCACAGGCCCTCGTCGTGATTGTTATCCACCGCCACGCAACGATTGCAAACATTGTGCAGCGAGTAATTTTTGCACTTCACGAGCTCGGCGCCGCAGTCGGGCTTCGTGCAGCGGTACTTGCCGGCTTCGATCGGCTCGAGCGCCGCGATCTCGCGGCACTGGGAGCAATACCCCACTTCGCGCCCGCAAGAAAGGCATTGACTATTATCGAAAAACAGCGTGTTTTCGCAGGCACATTGATAGAATCGCATGGGTTCGTCCTTCGTTTCCTGAGTTAATACGGGACCTTGCTTCGAAAGCTGCTCGCATCCGACGGCCGCGCCGGTCGAGCGACAAATTCATGTACAAGCCGCCGGTTCCGGCGCCGCGACGACGGGAGGCGCCTCGACACTCGCGAGCCGGGTGGCGCTGATGACCGTGTGCCCGGGTCGCGGATCGAGTTCCTCGCCGGCCACGAAGGGCGCCATCTCGCCCGTGGGCTTGAGCAAGAACAACGGTAGTTTGTTGTCGCCATGCAACCGGCGAAATGCTTGATAGTCGAACTCCTCGGTGAGCCGAGTGGCGCCGAGGCTTGGGTCGTCGCCGAATTGTTCACACAGTTTCGGGAGCGTCATCGCGGGGTCGAAAAGCATGCGGCCGCGCTGGTCGAGCGACACCGCCTCGCGTCGTCCGGCCGCGGGGGCCGTGAAGGGTATTTGGTACACTTCGCGTCGTCCGAAGATATGCATGAACCGCAAGCAAGCGAGCGAGTTGGCTTCGTCGTTGGGCGTGATCGCCATCAGCCGGCCCAATTCGCCGACCGCGATCTCGTCGAGCGTGTGTTCCGAGAGGATGCTGCCGAAAAACGTTTTTAGACCCGCCTGCCGGGCCAGCGCCACATTCGACCAGTCGGAATCGACCAGTGTCGCCGGGCAGCCTTCGGTCTTGAGCGCGTGGGCGATCGCCCGCGACCACGCATGCGCTCCCACGAGCAACACTCCTTGCGGATTGGGCCGCGCCAGGCCAAGCGCCGCGCCGAGGGCGCGGCGCTCAGGCCATAGAGCAGCACCGTGCCAATGATGACGGCGAACACGATCGGCGGCAGCCGCGCGGCGTCGGCGAGGCCGGAGCGCGTGAACTCGATCGCGAACACCGAAGTCACGGCCGCGGCCACGATCCCTCGCGGCGCCATCGCGCAAAGAAACAACCGCTCGCGCCAGGAAAGCTTCGAACCGAATCGTTCGACGCGAGCGCCGCCAGCGGACGGGCCACGAACACCAGCACTCCCAAAAACGCGACCACTCCAAGATCAAGGCTCGCCAGATCGCGGCGCTCGAGCCGCGCCGAGAGCACGAGAAACAGGCACGAGATCAGGAGCACCGTCAGATTCTCCTTGAACTCGATCAAATGCCGAATGCTCACCGAGCGCCTGATTCGCGAGCACGATCCCCATCACGGTGACCGCGATCAGGCCGCCATCGCCCGGCGCCAAGTGCGCGAGCCCAAACACGCCAAACACGGTGGCGAGCACCGCCGGATTTTGCAGCGAGTCGGGAATCCAGTATCGGCCGAGCAGCGCCACGAGCGCCGCCGCTCCGGCCACCCCCAGCCCGACCCCGACGAGCGCGGTCATCAAAAAATCATGAAACACGGGTCCGGCCGCTTGGCGCAGTCCGCCGGAGCGCACCGCGGTGAACACGAGCACCGCGAGGACCGCGCCCACGGGATCGATCAAAATGCCCTCCCACTTGAGCAGCGAACCGATCTGCCCACCGAGGCGCATATGTCGCAACAGCGGCCCGATGACCGTGGGCCCGGTGACGACGAGGATCGCCCCCAGCACCGCCGCGAGCACCACTGGAACTTCAAGAGATAATGCGCCCCAGGGCCGCGATGCCCCAGGAAACGAGCACTCCCACGGTCGAAAGCCCCAGCAACACGCCACCGACCGCCCGCAGCTCCTTGACCTTGAGCGAGAGTCCGCCCTCGAACAGCACCACCGCCACCGACAGTGACACCACCGGCAGGAGCAGCGAACCGAGCAGCGCGTCGGGATGCAAAATTCCTAGTCCTGGCCCGGCAAGCAGCCCCACCGCCAGCAGGAGCAAGATCGACAGCGCACCGATTCGCCAGGCCACCCACTGGGCCGCGACGCCGAGCACCAAAATTCCCACCAAACTTATAAGCGGATCCATCGCGGCGTTCGTCCCTTGTTCGATGCGTCGCTAGATATCTCGGTCGTTTATGAGCCAAATTGGTCGCCTAGCGTCCGCCGTCGCTGGGCGCCCGTTCGACGGCTTGGTCGACAAGCGACCGATTCGCCGTTCGATTGAAGGGCGGACATGAAAGCAAATGCCATGCCGACTTCCAGTGACCGCGTGGGAGATCACGAATGCCAGGCGCTCAATCGGGAACGGCAACGACTTCGTTCCCGGCCCGCGTCGCATGGGCTTGCCAGAGCAGCAGGGATATCTCCTCGCCGAGGTAGGCCACCGAGCCGTCGGCAAACGCGGTGTTGAGTCCGCCCGGGTGCCGGCCGCGGGCAGCGCGCAGCCGAAGGCCGTGAATTCGACCTGGGTTCCGCCGCCCACGTTCACTCCAATGCAATCGGCTTGCGTGGAGTTGGGGCCATAAAAGTGATTGAATAGCCCGCAGCGAAATTCGCCATCGGCCCAAGAGAAGCCGCGGGGCAGGGTGTAATTCCATTGGCTAGATCGCGCCAGTTGCTGGCGAGCATCGGGGCGCCCTCGGCGTAGATGTAATCGGTCAGCGGATCCGTGGCGGACCCGGGCGTCGCATTGCCCAACACGCTTTCCGAAAAGGCAACCGTCTTGCTCGTGCCGTCGGTAATCTGCCGGAAGGTGGTGGCGGAGTTGACATAGAAAATACCATCGGTTTGCCAGGGACTACCGGCGTAGCCGGTTGGCGGTGCGCCGCCCGGGCCAGCGCCGCTGCCGCTTCCGGCGCAGGCCGCATAGTTCGTCGGCCCAAAGCCCGTCGCCACCACGCCGCCCAAATCCGTGGGACACAGGAACTCGTTCACGACCAGCGCAAGGCCCGGGGCATTTTGCGGCGTAATGGCCAGATTCGGGCCGTACATGGGCAGGGTCATGTCAAGCGCGTTCTGAACATTGGCGTTTTCCATGAACGGCGTCAGATGCGCGAGCGTCGACCAGCGATAGAAGGTCCAAGGATTGGCTGGCGCATCGGACCAAGCTTTGGCCGTGGCGCCCGGGGGCATGCTGCAATGCGCGCTATAGAAATTCTGAGTGGCGAGGCCAATTTGCTTGAGATTGTTGGCGCAACTGGCGCGACGGGCCGCTTCGCGGGCGGCCTGCACCGCCGGCAACAATAGCGCGATCAGCACGCCAATGATCGCAATCACGACCAGTAGCTCGACCAGCGTGAATGCGAGCCGCCCGCGGTTCACATGGCGAAAACGACTCAGGCGACCGGCGCCCGGCGCGTATACTGGCGAAATCGCGGACGATGTTGTTGGCCGCGCCCCATTCACGCATCCCCCAGGGAAGCAACCACGCTCGAAAACGCGACCGCCGATGGCGCCTTGTCCAAAAAGCGATAGCGCACCCGTTTCCATCGCTCGCGCCGGCGAAAACACTCCGTCGGCTTTCCGGCGGATTCAATCGAAGGCAACCGCTCGCCGCCGCGATCGATTCCAGCGCACAGCGCCAGCGCGATCAATCCCATGCACAGCAGCGCCCATGACGAAGGCTCGGGAACCGGAGTGATCGCCAGACCGCCCGGCGCGAAGATGCCGGCGCCGTTGGGATAAGGCGCGATAAAGTAGCTCGTCGACGTGAGACCATAGGTCACGTCCATGACGCCGCCCTCCGGGTAATAGTCCGACGGTCCGAAAAAGGCCAAATAGAAACCCTTGCCCGTGCCATCGGGAATCATGCCCGCCGGCGAGGCTGAGGCGTCGTAGCTACTATCCGCGCCCTGCTGGGGCGGAACCGCGAGCGCGAGCGTCGTGGCCGTGGGCACATTGCTCAAGCTCGAACCATAGCTGAGCTCGAGAATTTGTCCCGGACCGCTGTTCGGCGACTGGTTGACGCCGTTGCCGCCGAGCTGGGAGATATATAAGTCGTTGCCGTGCCACAAAAGGCCCGACGGATAGACGATGGTGTTTCCCGCTTCGCCCAGTTGCGTGGCTGGCGAAGGCGCCGCATAGGACGGCGTCGCGGATGTGCCGGTGCTCGGCAGGTTGTAGATCGCGCCGGTCGAATTGTCGCCGACCGTCAATGCGCCGCTGGGAGAAAACGCGATCGATCCGACATAGTCGCCACTGGGCACGCCCGGAATGATGGTCGGCGTCGAGGGATTCGAAAAACTGTAGGCATAAACATTGTTGCTTCCCGCGTCGGCGACATAGAGATTTCCATCGGGCCCCACGACCGGCGACGTTGGATATTGCGGACCCGTCGCCGGCGAGCCGACGGCGAAATTCGAAAACGCATCCGTGGCCGGATTGAATTGCACCACCGAGAGGGTTCCCGGACTGGTGAGATAAAGCATGTTATTCGGCCCGGCGACGACGCCCGTGGCATATTGCAGCAAGTTGGCGTTGTCGTAGGAACCGAGAAGCGTTCCCGAGTTCGAATAATCGAGCAGCGCGCCGACGGCTTGGGTCGTGGGGTCGTATTGGAAATACGATGACACCCACACATCGGCCCGGGCCAAGGCGGCGGATAGTGACAAGCAACTCGCCAGCAACATGCCTGGCGCGATCGAGCGACGAATGCGCATGACGACCTCGTGTTGGTTCAGTCGGGCGGGGGGTTCGATCCGGAGGGAGGCGAGCGGGCCGGGCGATCGCTCTAACGTTCAAACACATATACGCTCAAACGATTGAACGATTGTGTGATTTATAATTCCCGGCAAATCGCGATGCAAGCGGCCGCGAAGAAAAAATGGGCAAGATCGGCGCGGCGGCCAGTGTTGCTCGCCCCGGGGCAGTTCAATCCGCTCCGCAACAGCCCCCGCCCGCTGGGAGAACGGCGCCAAATCCGTCAGCCGGTCGCCGTTTTTTGGGAGCGGGCCTTAAGGGCGTCGATCAGTTTGCGAACCGTCGCGTCGGTTTGCTCGCGCACCTGAAGCGGGTCGTCGCCACGTTCGATCGCGGCCACCTGCTCGTCGAACTTCGCGGCCCAGACCCGGCAGCGCTCTTTGAGCCACTCGCGATCGGCCGGCGCCAGGGGAGCGTGGGCCGACAGCAATATCCGCGAGCAGCCTTGGCGCAGTTCGAGAATCCGTTGAGCGACGGCCGCTGCGTCGTCGGGACGCTTGTTGAACCATGCTTGCGCCCGAGCGCCAACTGCTCGAGGTATTGGCCCGGCGTGGTCGATGCCGGGGCCTGGAGCGCGTCGGGGCGATTCCAGCCCCAACCCGACGCCACCGCGGCCGGAGCGGGAAGCGGGCGGTTCGCCTCACGGACCGAAAACGCCACGAGCATGACCGCCGCGGTCGCGAGCACGGTGGCGATCGTCCGCGTCCAATGCGAGCCACCACCAGCCGGCGCTGGACGTGTATCGATCGGCGATGCCATCGAAGCATCGCGATGCAATCGCGGGTTGCCTGCCTCGCCCAGCGATCGCCTTCCGCTGGCCAAGAGATCGTCGAATTCGCGCCGTTGGGCGAGTAGATCATTCCAATACGGGCCGCCTTCGACCAGCGCAAGTTCTTGAAGTCCGGCGAATAGCTTCGGCTCGGCAAGCAATTGCGAAAGCCTCTCGGCCTCGAGCGCCCGCAAACCGCGCGCGAGCACCGAATCGCGATCCGGCCCGAGCCAATCCGAGGCAAGCGCTTCCGGCGGCGCCCGAGCGCGGCCGACGGCGCATCATGGGCAACCATCAGCTCGGCGATCCATTCGCCCAGCTCGGCGCTCACGAGCCGCTCGTCGAGCCAGCGGGCGAGGGCCGCCGGCTCGTCGGGCATGTCGACCAAATGGAGTTTCATGCTTCGGACCGATTCACGCAGGTTTGAAGTTGCTGTTTCGCGGTGTGCAGCAATCGATGGGCTCGATGCGCAGTGAGCTTCAACTGTTCGCAAATCCCTTCGTAGCTTTCGCCGCGTAACCGCGAGCGGATGAGAGCGCCGGCCGTGCTTTCCAATTTTTCCAGACACTCGGCCAGGGTTTGCATCCGTTCGCGATCAAGCAGGATATCGTCGGGCCGCGATGCCCCGTGGTCGGCGTCGTCGTGCGCTTCCGGGAGCGATTGGGGCCGCTTCTTCCGCCGCTCGTCGATGAGCAGATTCCGGGCAATCTGAAACAACCATGCCCGAAAATTGCCGCCGCGAAAGCCGGTTCCCGCCGACTGCCAGACACGTTGCCAAACCGCCTGATGCAAATCGTCGGCCTCGGTTCGCGAGCTGCGCGACGCCAGAAACGCCAACACGCCGCGAGCATGGCGGTCGTAGAGCACTCCGCAGGCCCAATGGGCTTGGCTGGTGGCCGCGGGCGAATGCTCGCGCGCGGCGAGCAGTTCGCAAAGCGCGTCGTCGGTCGGAGTAGTTTGAGTGACATCGGCCATGGCTCCAAGTTTCGGCACGCGGCGAATCGCCGTCAAGCATGCGGCGTCGCGTGCAAGGGAAAACGGGCCAGCGGCCGAAATCTTCCGAACCGCCCAGGAATTTTCGCGCTCGTCGCACGTTTTCCAGGTTGAATCGCGGGATTGGAGCTCGCGCTTACATCGTCTCGGGCCGGCGAACGAACAGTCGGACGCCAAAATCCTAGCGCGGTGGGCGATTTTCCAAGATTTATTTGACCGGACCCACGACTTTTTGCAATCATCTAATTCTCGGCTCCAAAGAGGGGGCCCCAAACGCGTTCGACGGAGGCATCACCATGCGACGCTTACTGCAATATCTCGGACTCCTTGGTCTGGTCGTTTCCGCCGCTTCGTCGGGCGCGGCCCAGGCCGAGCCATCGCTCGCCCAGCGAGCCCGGCAGGTATTGGCCACGCATTGCCATGAATGCCACGGTCGCGATGGAACCGTCGAAGGCGGCTTCAACTTCGTGATGCAGGTTCCGCAGCTCGTGGCCCGCAAGATGATCGCGTCGCGCGATCCCGAGCATTCGCGGATGCTCAAGCGGATCATCGAGGGAGAGATGCCGCCGGAAGACGTGAAGCGCCGTCCCACGGCCGAGGAGATCGACGTGCTGCGTAAGTGGATCGCCGCGGGCGCCGGCGACTTCGAATCCTCGCAAGGCCCGCGCGAATTCATTTCGCCCCAAGACATGGCCCAATTGATTCGCGCCGATCTAGAAAAGGCCAACCCGCGCTTGCGCGGCGAGCTGCGCTACTTCACGCTGACGCACCTTTATAATGCCGGCCGCGGGGCCGACGAGCTTCAATCCTATCGCAATGGCCTCTCGAAACTGGTCAACAGCCTTTCGCGCGGCGCCAAGATCGTGATTCCGGCGCCGATCGATCCGCAAGGCACGATCTTGCGAGTCGATCTGCGCGATTATCGCTGGAACGCGAGCATCTGGGACAAAGTCACCGCCGCCAATCCCTATGGACTTCCGTTGAGCGATGGCGATTGGCCCGAGGTCTATAAGCTCACTAGCAGTTCGCAGCCGGCGGTGTGCGCCGATTGGTTCGTGGCCACGGCCTCGCATCCGCCTTTGTACCACGACATTTTGCAAATTCCTCGCACCGACGCCGAACTGGAGAAGCAGCTCGAAGTCGATGTGCAAGACAACCTCAAACGCGAAATCGCCGCGCGGGCCGGCTTCAACGGCTCGGGTGTGTCGCACAACAACCGCATGATCGAGCGACATCCGTCGGCCGCCGGATATTACTGGAAAAGCTACGATTTCGCCGGCAATACCGACGAACGCAATCTGTTTTCCCATCCGCTCGGGCCGGGTGGCAAAACGGGCTTTGTTCAAGATGGCGGTGAAATCATCTTCAGCCTGCCCAATGGCTTGCAAGGTTACATGCTCGTCAATGGCGCCGGCGAACGGATCGACGACGGGCCGACCTCGATCGTGGTCGACAAGGAAGCGGTCAAGAAAGGCCGCCCGCCCGAGGTGCGCAATGGACTTTCCTGCATGTCGTGTCACTCGAAAGGCATGATCGAAAAGCAGGATCAAATTCGAGCGGCGGTGAGCGAGAACCGCGCTTCGTATCCCGGCGACGAAGCCGACAAGATATTGGCGCTCTATGCCAAGGCTGAAGCGCTGACCGCGCTTTTTAAGGAAGACGAAGCTCGTTTTCAACGCGCCGTCGAAGCGTGCCGCGCGCCGCTAAGCGACACCGAGCCGATCGTGGCCTTGGCCAGTTTGTTCGATCAAGAACTCGATGCCCGACTCGCCGCGGCCGAATGCGGATTGCAAACAGATAGCTTTCTCACGGCGCTGGGGCGATTTCCCGAGCTCTCGCGAGTGTTGGGAGCGCTGCGTGTCTCGGGCGGAACGGTCCAGCGACAGACATTCGTGAAAGTGTTTCCCTCGATCGCGCGAGCGCTGCTGACCGAACTGGTTGCGCCGGGCGCCGGCCCCGTGGCCCCCGAGGTGTTGATTCTTTCGCCGCCCGACACGATGCGCGAGATTCACATCAACGATTATAAGATATCGCTCCATGATCGCGCCGCGGGGCTCAGTCTCCGCGGCCAGATCGGGTTCCGCTTTACTTCCCGGGCGCCGGAGCCCGATAGTGTCGCGCTGCTCGAGCTCAGCCAATTCCAAAACGGCAAGATCGCCGAGCGAAAGCTGGGCCCCAACGAACGGATCGACGATGATCTGGCTCGCGCCGTTCGCAACGAAGTCGGCCGGCTGCCGGTGCTGGGTCGCGAAGTGATTGGCGATCAGGCGCAAGACCTGCTTGCCGGCGAAGCGTTTTACATCAACAATCCTCAGCTCAAACAGGCCGATGGCCGAGCGGCGCTCAAGGACCTGAACGAGCGCGGCTTCGTGTTGGCTCGCGCCGACGACGGCAACCTGCGGATGTTCGCCGCCAACGGGGAATTGCTCCTCGGCTCGAGCGAGGGAATCGTCTATCACTTCTATTTCGGCAAAACCCTGCCGGGGCCGCCGCAAGAGAAAGGGCGACCCGCCGCCGCCCCAGCCGCCGAGGGCGAGCGCATTTATATGTTGGCCCGAGCCGCGATTCAGCCGGAGCTTGCCGAAGCCGCCGACAAGAAAGCTCGCGACGAGCTGTTGAATCGCACGAACGACCGGCTCGGCAGTTGGCTAGCGCAGGCCGACCGCAACTATTACATCATCTCGAAGGCCACCTACGACGCCCTGATGCCGGCCCAAGAGCGGCTGGTCGTGTCGGCCCATCCAGCCGATTTGCCGGGCGGCCCGGGGCCGATTCCTCCCGCGCCGGCGGCAAACCAAATCCCGCCGGTCGAGCCGCCACGACCGCGCTGAAGACCGGAGTTTTGCCACGGAAACGCTCGGAAAGAATGCGAAAGAACCCGCGGAGAAGGCATTGATGCCCTTCCGCTTCTTACTCCGTGATTTCCGTGCGTTTCCGTGGCCTCTCCGATTCCCCCTGCGCGACACGGTTCCGACACTCGCGAAAAATTTTTATCGCCAAGGCGGAAGATCAGCCCGCCAGCTTCGTTTTCTCGGGTGTGAAGGCGAACACGAGACGCAAACAACCAGTTTGGACGAGTCGCCAAAAACTTCCTCTCATACCTCGAAGGAGAATCCCATGAACGCGAACACGACCACTCCGAGCCGCCGGGCCGCCTTGCTCAAACTTGCTTGCCTGGCCGCCGTGCTGCTCGGCGTCGGGGCCGCCGCCACGTCGTCGGCCCAAGCGGGCTATTACCGGGCCTATTACACGACCTGGACCTACTACCCGCAACACACCTACTACTATGTCTATTACTACTACAAGCCGGTCGTCACCGCGACGACGTATCAGTACCACTACTGCTTGTACTACCCGAGCCGCCCGCGGTATGTCTACTACTACAACCCGTACCGCCGCGTGTTCTGGGGCCGCTACGATCTCGACGCCAAGGGTTACTCGCTCCTCGCCCAGGCCGATCGCAAGGAGAAGCTCGACGACATTCCCGAGTCGGCCTTCCCGAAGCCGGGCGAAATGCCGGTGATTCCCGAATCGACCGACGGCGAACACATGGCCACGCCGCCCGCGGTTCCGGCCCCGAATCAACCCGCCGCCGCCCCCGCGAAATAAGCGGCCCTCGCCCTCGGGAACGAATCTCGCGCAACATAAAAGCAACAACGCCCGCCGAGCGACGCAAGTCCTCGGCGGGCGTCGTGCGTTGAACACCACGCCGACCCGTAAAAGCGCGACCGTCTTGCCGGTCGGAGATTCATCGTGTGCTCTGGCGGACTTCGGGAATCGGTTTAGCCCCGTTGATCGCCCTGAAAATTGCCTCCGCCGAGTCCCGCCCAAATCGTTTCTGCCGCGGCGGACCATCGGATAACCGAGCCGGGTCAAGATGTGGTTCGGTTTCGAAAAGGCCAGAATGTCGTAGCAAACCCGGTCGTCGCCCTGGTTCCACTCGATCAAGAATCGTTCTTCACCGCTCTCAACGTGGCCGGGCAATGTTCCATAAGCGAAGCCGAACTTGCGGATCGGTCCCGATTCGTCGACGACATATACGATTCGGCACGAGTTCAGCCACCACAAGCCGATGGCTTTCCCCATCACCGCCACCACTTCGCCGGAGCGAATCGGAGTGTCCGGCGACCACGCTTCCACCCAGCCCAATCGAAACTGCTCCCATCGTTGCAAGGCGGCTATCGCCAGCCGGAATACCGACTCGCCTTCCCCCAGCCCGACGCGGGTGTGATCCACGACATGGCCAGCGGGCGGAGTCGTCGCGGTTGCTCCCACCGCCGAATAGGTGAAGGGCAATGTCGCCCGCGCCGCCAGAAAAGGGCGAATGGATTCAGCAGACGGTTTTCGCCACGACAACATCACCAACCTCGATTTCATCCGCGGCCCAGCATGTGCCGCGGTTCGATAAACAGTAAAATGCCCTCGAGGAATGCTATCAGCCTCGCCAAGCGCCGAGCAAAGCTCGTCGCGGCGCGGCCGGTTGAATATTTCAACAGGCTACTACCCGCAAAGCAACACGTTTCCTAACCGGGAGTTCGAGCGAAGACAATGCCACCACCGGAGTTAGAAAATCCTGAAGCGCCGAATGCTCCCGTTGTGCTGTTGACGGGCGCATCCGGCTATGTCGGCGGTCGGCTCATTCCGCTGCTCGAACACCAGCCCATCGTCTTGCGGTGTCTAGCCCGAAATCCGGACAAATTGCGGCCGCTCGTCAAGGAATGCACGCGGATCGTCGGGGGCGATGTTCTTGACCCTGGTTCGCTTGACGACGCGCTGAAGGGCGTCCAAACGGCCTACTACCTCGTCCACCTGATGTCCGGGTCGAAGGAATTCGAAAAGGAAGACCGCCAGGCGGCGACGAACTTTGCCCTCGCCGCGAAGAAAGCCGGGGCGCGGCGGATCATCTACCTCGGTGGCCTGGGCGATGACGCCGACCCGAAACTCTCCCCGCATTTGCGCAGCCGTCACGAGGTCGGCCAAATCCTTCGGGATTCCGGCATCGAGACCATCGAATTCCGGGCGTCGCTGGTCATTGGCACGGGCAGTCTGTCCTTCGATCTGGTCAAGTCGTTGACCGACCGGCTGCCCGTCATGCTTTGCCCTCGTTGGCTTACGACACCCACGCAACCTATCGCCGTGGACGACGTGTTGGCCTATCTCTTGGCGGCCAGGGATTTGCCTCCAGGCGAAAGCCGCATCTTCGAGATCGGTTGTCCCGATGTCACGACCTACGGCGGCATGATCCGGGAATACGCCCGGCAGCGGGGCCTGCGACGATGGTTGATCTCGGTCCCGGTGCTGACGCCTTATCTGTCAAGCCTGTGGCTCGCCCTGGTGACGCCCGCCGCCTTCGAGGTCGGTCGGCACTTGATCGAAGGCTTGAAGAATCCCACCGTGGTTCAGGACACGACGGCCCTGGACCTGTTTTCGATCAGGCCCATGGGGATTCGAGAGGCGATCCGGAAAGCCCTGGTCAGCACGAAAACATGATCTCCCGCCGCGGTTAATCCCGCGCTCCCATGTCGGTTAGAATCAAGGGCTCGGCTGACGCATTTTGGGGCGAAACATGGCAATGGAAGCGACGAAATCCGCGGAAATGGAAGTCTTCTTCGACGGCGGCTGTCCGCTTTGTCTTCGGGAGGTCCATTTTCTGAAACGGCGGGATCGCCAGGGCAAAATCACCTTCACGGATATTGACGCCGCTGATTTTCGCCCCGAAACCCTCGGTAAGACATACGACGAATTGATGGCGAAAATGCACGGACGACTGCCCGATGGAACCTGGATTACCGGCGTGGAGGTATTCCGGCGCCTGTATTCAGCGATTGGGCTTGGCCCCTTGGTGGCGCTGACCCGTCTTCCGATCATCTCGCGGATGATGGACATCGGTTATCGCATCTTCGCCAAAAACCGATTGCGACTGACCGGCCGCTGTTCAGCTAAAACTTGCTCCGTGAAGCGCTAGCGACGCCCGCAAACATCGCAAGCCCCGACCGATCAAACGGCCAAGCCTGTTACCAAGCGTGTTACCAAGCGTGTTACGCGACACTCACCAATTGGAGGCATTGCCGCCGCGCGGTTCTGTTCCCGCGCTCGCGGCCCGTTCCAGGCTCGCGGCCGGTCCCCGCCGCCGCCCAATTCCTCGGCCCGCGGCCACATTCGCCAGGCATCACGCCGCTGCGACTCCCCCCGGCGCCGCCTGTACCGCTAGACGACAACCATCGTGTACAATCAACCCCACGTCGCGAATCGGTGAGGCCGAAAATAGGTGACGGTCTGAAAACTAATTGCCTTGGCGCCTTTCCATGCGTCCTGTTCAATCATCAGCGATTGGCGGGCAACGCGCCATCCGGGCATTCCGTAAGACAATCTCGCTTGGCGCCGGACTATTTTCGCAAGAATATCTCGCTATTCAGCGTCGCTTTAACCAAGTCTTTCATCGTATAACCTTTGGCCTTCGCCGTCGTGCGGATTTGCTCGATCGTTTCGTCGTCCAAGGGTCCCATCTTGCGACCTGTAAAATAGACAAGCAGTTCCCTGACTAGATTTTCCGCCACGATGTCGCATTTCGCGTTCAGCTCTTTCTTGAAACCGTAAATGTCGGTGAACGCGGTTCCGTTCGGAAACGCCCCCGATGCGTTGATAGCGCGGTTGGGATACGCCGTTCTCCAATGACCGACCGCATCGAAGTTTTCCAAGGCAAATCCGATTGGATCGATCGTTTTATGGCAACTTCCGCATGATGCCTCGGCGCTATGCTTCTCCAGAAGATCCCGAATGGTGCTGGCGCCACGAACGTCGGGCTGGGGGAGTTTGATTCCCGGTGGCGGTGGCGCCGGGGGTTTGCCCATGAGGTTATCCAGAATGTAAATACCCCGGACGACCGGCGAAGTATCCACGCCGTTCGCGGAGGCGGTCAAGACCGCGGACATTCCAAGGAGTCCGCCCCGATTGAGGCTTTGCTCCAGCTTCACCTTTTGGAAGGCACTCGTATCAACGCCGGTAACTCCATAAAAGTCCGCGAGTGAATCATTCATGAACGTGAAGTCGGAGTCGATTAGCAAAGAGACCGGGAGATTTTCGGCGACAAGATGCCTGAAATAGATAACCGGCTCCTTGACGATCGCTTCCTTGGTGCCCGTATAACCATGTGAGATTCGGTAGAACGCGGGAAACTTCTTTTCATCTGGAGGCATTTTGTCGATATTGCGCAGTCGCAACCATTGGGTTACGAAGCTTTCAATAAAATCCTCTGATCGGGAAGAAGCCAAGAGCCTGTCGATTTGATCATTGAAGACCTCGGGATCGGTTAACATTCCCGCGGCCGCTAATTGAAAAAGCTCGTCATCGGGCATGGAGTTCGTTAATGCATACGATAAGCGATTGGCGAGAGCTTCATTATCTAGTTTGCCTTCGTTCTCATACAGATAAAGGAAATCCGGCGAGCAAAGCATCGCCTTTGCCGCCAATTGAAAACCCTGTTTTTGAGCGAGGCTATAGAACGGTTGGAGTTCCTCTTCCGTCACGTATCTCCTGAAAGCCCGCCGTGAGAAGTTGCGAATGGCTTCCCGGGAGTCCTTGCTGCCATATAGCGCGGCATGGAATTCAGGTGGCCAGGACTTATAAGATGGACCATTGATCGCCATTTTGTGGATTCTGATCCTTGGCGACACGGCCGTCCGCATGAACTCCTTGATCTGGGGAGTGGTATACGTGCCGCCCAACGTTTCCGCGTTCTTTTTCTTGATGGCTTCTTTTTCACTTGCACTGGCATTGGGAGGGGTCGGGATTTCGTGCCAGTCCACCAGCTCCTGATACAACACCCACATCGGACACGCCGGGCCATTCTCAAAGTAGAGCTGCAATCGCCAGTTCCTCGGAACCCAGACCTCGTGTTCGATCTTCACAACCTTCTCATCCGGAAGCTCGTTAATGGAGACGAGATGCTCCACTTCCGGGAAGGTTCCCTCGGGCGACAAGAGCCGGACCGCGAACTGGTGGGGCCTCCGCGGGCTGTATTCCCTGAGGACTTTCGTTACGTCGGATCGTCCCCGCCAGAGAGATTCGACCTCGAAAGTCAACCTGTAATACCCTCCGACAGTGAACGGAGTCGGACCAATGATCTTCACATGCCCGCATTCCTGTGGCGTGACCCAGTAGCCACGGTCGATGTCGTAGTGATTGTAAATCTCGTGCCCGATGATGTCTCCATCGATGCCACCTTCGAGACGGTAACGGTCTGTCGTGTCAATGTATTGTCTGTGGATGGATTGTGGTCGCGGCCCATCGCACGTTACTTCATCAATCATTCGCGAACCCGCGCGGAGGTAGGCTTCCATTAAGACATCGGACATTTTTAGGTCGTCGCCGACAACGTCGAAGTCGGAACCTCCCCGGTCATCCGGAAGCCCGCGGGTGGGGTCATTGAGACCGATATCGACTTTTAACAGGTCTCGCAAGGTGTTGCGGTACTGGGTTCGTGTCAGTCGTTTGAGTGGCACGGGTTCCCGGTTTAGTCGCCCCGCCTTTTCCGCCAAATGAACTGAATCGGTGAACGCGGCGGCAATGCCCAAAACCTCTGGTCTTGTGGGTTGGCGCGGGCTTTCCTCGGGTGGCATCTCTCCTTTCCGCAACGCGGTGATGACGCGCTTCCAGGTCGGGTAGTTCTCGTTGTTGGTATCGGCCAGCGTCAGGCAGTCGAGACGGAGCTTCGCTTCCTGCTTTTCGGGGCCGTGGCACTTGACGCAGTAAGCCTGGGCAAACTGGAACCACGGGTCGTTGGAAGTGACGTTCGCGCCCGCATCGGAGGTAACGCCAAAATCCGCGCCATTCGCCGTCCGCAGTTCGGGAAGGGCCATCGCGATAAATGCCGCGGCGCGGAAAACCACGGCTACAATCCACCTCATGCGAGCCCTCTCATTGTCCCGGTGCTTCGATTGAAGTGATCGGTTTCGACGCCCAGTTTCTGAAGCATGCTATTGTAAAGATTGCCGAGGGGTTGCTCCGCCTTGACGTCGATCATTCTCCCGTGGTTGTACCCGCCACCGGCCAGGATGATGGGGAGGTTCTGATTGCTGTGCGAGTTACCATCGCTCATTCCGGAGCAGTAGAGCAATTGCGTTGTATCGAGAAGGCCCATTCCTTCAATAGCGTCGATCAACCCGGCGAAGTGGTTAAGATGACAGCGGTCGATCGTCATTAGTTGCTTGATCTTCTCCGGCAACTGGCCGTGATGCGTGAGGCTGTGATAATTGTCGGAGATGCCCGGAATGTCCCACTGGGGATTAGTCCACACGTCGATACTGACGATCCTTGAGGAATCGGTTTGCAGGATGAGCGGGACGAGGGTCAGAAAAGCGTCGTATGTCTTGACCTGACTTTCCTTCCGGGCGGCCTCGATTTCCTTTTGAAGAACCGGATCAGCCTGGGGTTTCGGAATCGCCAGCCAATCCTTGTACGACTTGAGCTTCTTTTCCGAGTCGCGAATGCTGGCGAAGTATTCGCCCAGGCGCTGCTTGTCGCTCGACGACAGTTTCCTTGACAACTGCCGAGCGCTTTCGTTGACTGTATCGAGCACGCTGTGATCACCCAGGAGCTCGAATTGTCGCTTGGCTTTCTCTTCGGCGGACAGATCGGCGAACAGCAGCCGAAACAGCTCGACAGGGCTCCTGACGTAGGGGATTTTCGCTCCGTTCCGCGAGAACGATGTGTGTTGATCGTTGTCGGGATTGCCCCAAAGATTGAGCATCGGAAACCGCGTCGCCGTGGCATAATGCTCAGCGGCCCTCGCGTCCACGGTCAGTCCACCGTCGGGATGCGAGCTTGCGTCCGTTCGTTTCATGTCGGAAAGGATGCATGGCGCCGCGGCGTGCCCGCCGCTTACCGCGAGACCCAGGTTCTTAAATACTGTAATCCGGCGCCGGTGCCGCTCCAGGGGTTTTAGTCCCTCCGTGATCTCGTAATCGATGCCTTCGATGTCGGGATGAAATGACGGCGCGTACATGCCGAACTTCTGCGTCAGAATAATCATCCTTCCGGGACGCGTCGGCTCGGCCGCGCGGGCGATTGATTCCAGCCACGGCAGGGCCATGGCGACGCCAAATCCCTTGATGACAGTCCGTCTATCGATGAATCGAGATGATGTCATTCGGGTCTCCTGGTTAAGCAATCACCGCCCAGCTGGCCGGTCTACGGCGTTCGTGGCTCGGGCGATCCGGCCTTGTAGACGTCGATAATCTCCTGGTCACTCAACGCCCGCCCAAACATTGCAAACTCGTCCATACGGCCACTGAGGTAGCGAATTGGCGCACGGTCCGATGAATTGCCCGGATTCCAGTTTCCCAGCTCTCCGTGCTCGATGTGAAGTGCAACCTCCTTGGACAGCGCAAATCGGCCGACAGGCTGGCCGTCCACATAATGTATCATCTGGCCTCGAGATCCGTCGAGCACCATCGCCAGATGAGTCCACTGGCCTAGTCTTTCGGTGGTAAATATTCCGGGCGAATCGTAGTTGTAATTCGTGGCGGGCTCGTTCGCGGGCCCCGACACGGCAAGATGCAGGCTGCCGTTGCCGCGGATCTGCCAATGCACGGCCCCGAGCTCGAATGCGTCCGTCATGAACAGTGAATTGAAGCGGCCCTCCAGTCGATCGACGCGAACCCAAGTCGCCAAGGTTAACGACTCATGCGTGCCCGGAACACGCACGCGGACACGATCGCTCAGATTCCGAAACTCTATCGCGCCTTTGCCGAGCCATCGCCCCTCGGCCTTGCCGCAACCAACGACCGCGGCGTCATCAGCGATTGCTCCCGGCGCCAGATTCCGTAGCACGCGATCGACCCATGAAACTTGCTCAAAATCAAAGAGCACGACGAGTGACGGATCTCTCCTGAATCGCGCCGACGAATCGCGCCACGCCTTTAATCGGCGCCCCTGAGTTCGACTTTCGCGGTTTTCAAAAGTTCCGATAGCCCGATTCGTCGTGGTTTCTCCGATTTCGGCGCGTTTCCGGCAACCTTCGGCCTCTCGGTAACATGCAAAAATTGGCAGTTCGGCCGTCAAACTGTGCAAAACCCACGAGAAATCGGCGATTCGAGTGCTAGCAAAAAACGCGAAACTTGAACTGAGACTCATCTGATTCGTGCTCCATGTCGGCCGGGGACATGAATGCCGCTGGATTGCACGGGATTGCTTGGATTTTGCCGTCTCCGACCGCGACGATCGCCTCTCCTACCTTCAGCTGTCGTGCCCCGGCCGATGCCGGATGTAGCTCTACCTCGCCCTTGAACGTGTGGACTTCGTCGCGCTGGCTGCTTACATACACGCCAAACGCCGTGCCAATATCCACGACTCGAAGTCGGGGTGTCCGAACAGTGAATCCGTTCGCGGCTCGGGGCACCTGAGCCCTCAAACGGCCGGAGCGACAAAATGCCTCGACGCCGGAAACAAGCTGCACTTCCGTCGGACCTTCGAGCACGATTCCCACACCATTGAAAAATTGAACATAGGCAAATCCGCCTTTTAGGCGCAACCAGCCCGCTTCCAACGCCGCGCCGGGCAGTTGCTCGCCGGCCGGATAGTCCCATTCCACGTTCAGCGTCCGACTTAGCACGGCGATCGCCGCGGTGGTCGATTCGCTCTCATGCGCCTTCGTCTCGATCATTTGAGGTTGCTTCGGGGGGCGTCGACTCACGACACTCGCAATGACCACAAGGCATGCGACGAACACGGCAAACGCCGCGACTTTTTTTTCCATTGCGTGGGCACGACGCGCTGCCCTTTGGGCATCCCCATTTCCGCGCCGCTCTCAGCCTCGTGTACCTGAGCGTGAAGTCGGGCCTCCCGCCAAAACTGAGCGCGTGATGTAGCGGACCGCCGCGGAAGATCCTCGAGTTCTCCTCGCTCGGCCACCGTGAGTTGGACATCAAGGTAGCGGTCAACCAAATACGAAAGGCGATCGTCATTCACGGCGACGCCTCGATCTCTTTCAGGCCGCTTTCCATGCATTGCCGGAGCGCCAGACGAGCCCGCGAGAGGGTCACGTTGATCGCGTTTACCGACTGTGACCGGAGTCGGGCCATTTCCGCTGGGAGGTGTTCGCCAAAGTATCGCAGGCGCACCAACTCGCGGGCCGTCGGCGCCAGTCGCTCAAGGCATTTTCGCAACTGGTCAATGATGTCGCGATGTCGGGCGTCGTCGTCTTCCAGAGGCGCTGCCGCCGCCAACGCGTCGACGACGTCCTTTGCTAAGCGTGACGCGGCGCGTTGTTTGTCGCGAGCCAACGCCAGCACCTTGAATTTGGCGATCGTTCGTGCCCACGCGGCGAAATTCGAATCCAGCCGAAATGCGGACGCCTTGCGTGACACTTCCAGGAACGTCTCCTGCATTACTTCGTCAGCTGACGAAAAATCAGGCGCCAACGCCGCGACGAACACCCGCAACTGCTGCTGGTGCTTTACAAATAGCTGCTGCACGGCAATGGTATGTGGATCTGAGATAACGATCTCCAACGGAGTCTGCGACGAATGCGAAGCGACCGCGTAATATCTATTCCCAAACACCGAGCAGACTTAGCAGCCCGTCGATTTATTCAGCGGGCCGCTAGTGCCTTGTCACAATTGAAATGACGGGTTGGATTGGTTCGGTGGCGCCATGCCCACGGCATTGCGTGGGCATGAGGACTCCGCGTGGCGCTTGAAAACATGCCCGCGCTGGGCGTGGGCATGGCACACGGGGTTACCCGTCATTTCAGCCGTGACAAAGCACTAGATCGCATGGATGCGATCGCAAAATAGCGACGTAGGTCGTTATTTCTCGAGCCGCACGCAGCTTTGCCGCGTGCTTGGCGAGGTTGAAATAAGCCACGAGGGCTTATTTCATCGGGCTGTACGCGGTCAGTCACGGATTTCGTCCGCCTCATGCCGTCGGCTACTTCGGCTTAGTTCAAGTTTCGCGTTTTTTGCTAGCACTCGAATCGCCGATTTCTCGTGGGTTTTGCACAGTTTGACGGCCGAACTGCCAATTTTTGCATGTTACCGAGAGGCCGAAGGTTGCCGGAAACGCGCCGAAATCGGAGAAACCACGACGAATCGGGCTATCGGAACTTTTGAAAACCGCGAAAGTCGAACTTAGGGTTGGTCGCGGAATTGAAAGACAGGGATTCAGACTGGGGAAGCGGATAGCAAACTTCCTGAAACGCACGGATTTAAGCAGCACGCAATTTCCTGGGGCAATTTCCAGACAATTGCGAGGAGGGGTCCCTGGTTGGTTCGCCGCAATTTTTTTTGAGCTGCTCTTAACGGGAATGTGGTCGCGAGGATACTTGCTGGCGTCGCTCGCCATCCTGTCGGCGGAGGGCCCGCGCATGCCTGCATATGCTCGGCGGCAGATCGTCGCCGGCAGGGAAGTCGGCGTTTATCATTGTATCGCCCGTTGCGCGGGCCGGGCCATGCTCCGTGGCCACGATCCGCGCTCCGGGCAAGACTTCGAGCATCGCCGGGCTTGGCTGCGTGAGCACACGAATCTCCCGACACGCCACCCACCCAAGGCATTTTGTTAGTGGTCGGATCCGTTGCGCGAATCCAGCACCTCGCGCACTTTGGCCGCTAACTGCGCCGGCAAAAATGGTTTTTGCAAAAAGTGAAAGTTCGGCTCCAGAATCCCTTGGCGAACGATCGCGTCGTCGGTATACCCGGACATATAGAGCACATGGATATCGGGCTGAACGGTTCGCAGATTTTCGACGAGCTTCCGACCGCTTATCCGGGGCATCACCACATCCGTGACCACCAGTTGAATCGCGTGCTCGGCTTGCTCGAACAGGTCGATCGCCTCGGCGCCGTTTTCTGCTTCGATCACGCGGTAGCCCTTGGCCCGTAGCATCAGGCCGAGCATTTTGCGCACGTTGTCTTCGTCTTCGACCAGCAACAAGGTTTCGCCGCCGCGAGTAGTGACTGGGGGCGGTTGCTCTTCGACGTTCTCGATTTCGTCCTCGCCGGAGCTGGGCAGATAAATCGTGAATTTCGCGCCCTGTCCAGGTTCGCTCACGACGGCGATACGTCCGTCGCTTTGCTTAATGATCCCATAGACGGAGGCAAGTCCCAAACCGGTTCCCTTGCCGGGTTCTTTTGTCGTGAAGAACGGTTCGAAGACGCGCGATTTCACGCGGGCATCCATGCCGTGTCCGGTATCGCTTGCCGAGAGCCGCACATATCTTCCCGGTTTGAGGTCCGGCGGCGCCTGGGCGTCGCCTTCCGGCAATTCGACATTCCTCGTCTCAAGCGTCAGCGTGCCGCCGTCCGGCATCGCGTCGCGGGCGTTGACGGACAGGTTCATGACAACCTGTTCCATTTGCCCCGGATCGACCTTTACCCGCCAAAGGGTCGACGACATGTCCGCCCGCAATTCGACGTCTTCTCCAATCAACCGCCGCAACATCTTATCCATTTCCATGACAATATTGTTCAGGTTCAGAACCATCGGTTCCAACACTTCCTTGCGGCTAAACGCCAGCAGCTTGCGTGTCAGCGCCGCGGCGCGCCGTGCCGCGTCGCGTATTTCATCGAGAGCGTCGCGCTCGCGGTCGTCGAAATTCGTGGACTCGGACAGATTCTCGCAGTATCCCAAGATGACCGCCAGCATATTGTTGAAGTCATGGGCGACGCCCCCCGCCAGTTGACCCACCGCTTCCATTTTCTGGGACTGGCGGAATTGTTCTTCCAGCGTTCGCCGCTCGGTCACGTCCGTTTGCACACCCACGAAATGAGTCAATTGCCCATCACCGTTGGTTACGGGCGAGATCGATAGTTCATTCCAAAACGGCGTGCCGTTCTTGCGATAGTTAAGCAGCTCGACCGTGCATGGCCGCCGGTCGCGCAACGCGTCGCGAATCCGGGCGATTGCGCATGGGTCGGTGTCCTTGCCCTGCAAGAATCGACAGTTTTTTCCGATCGCTTCGGGCTGGGTATACCCCGTCAACTGCTCGAATCCTTGGCTGACGTAAATCGTCGGATGGTCGGGCAGCCGGGCGTCGGAGATTAAAATCCCCTGCCCGACGGCTTGAATTGCCCGATCTCGCATGCGCAGCGCTTCCTCGGATTCCTTCCGAAGGGTGATGTCCTGAAAAAGAGCGAGCGCGCCCTGAAAATCGCCGTTGTCATCGTAAAGTGGCGTGTTGTGCCACTCGCAGGTGATCGTGCGGCCGTCCTTGGTCAGGTTCTCGACCGTGGCGTTCGCCGACATGTCGCCGGCCCGAATGCGGGTGAATAATTCCCGCACCTTGGGCCATGCTTCGGGCGGCACGATTTCCAGAAAAGGCGGTCGCATCCGCAGAACCTCCACCGTGCTGAAGCCAAAGATACGCTCCGCGGTCGAGTTCCAATCGAGTGGGCTAAATTCGTCGTCCAACAGCAAGTAACCCAGCGGCATCCGATCAATCTGAACTTGGAGCCGCCGCAATGCGCGATCCCGTTCGATCTCCGCTTTCTTCCGGGCGGTGATGTCGTGAGAGACACCCATTATCCCTGAAAACCGGCCCTGCAAGTCGCGGATGCATGTCGCGCGAAGCTCGATCCAAATCTCCGCGCCGTCCTTGCGGCGGTCTTGCCACTCACCCGACCATTCCCCCTGGGCGGTAATTGTTCGCATCATCTCGATCACGGCTGATCGTTCGGGCTCGGAATAGCGGTCGGAGTAGGGTCGCCCGAGAATCTCCGCGGGATTCAAGCCGAATAACCGGGTCGCCCCTTCGTTCCAGTAGGTAACGATTCCTTCCGTGTCGGTGAAAATAATGGCGTCGCGCACATTCGCAAGCATTAGGGCGTCCTGAGCCAGACGCTGCTCGACCTGCTTGTGGCCGGTAATGTCGCGGAAAACCGCGACGCCGCCTTTCAAGTTTTGTTTTTCATCGTACATCGGCCGGCCGGTCACACTGATCCAGAGTCCCTCGGGAATCCGGTCGTGATTGATGTACATCTCGACTTGGTCGATTTTTTCGCCGTGCAGCGCCGCCCGGACGAGCGGCAACTTCCCGACCGGAAATAGAGTTTCGCCGTCCTGTTGATAGATGCTGTACCGCTCGGACCAGTTTTCGGGCCGCGTGTCGGTCATGCCGAGCCGCAGGATTTGCTCGGCGGCCGGATTGAACAACACGAAATTACCATCTTCATCAGCCACGACGACACCATCGCCGATACTGTCCAGAATCGAGCGGAGAATTCGGGTCTGCCGCCGTATGGCCTCCTCTTGCCGCTTGCGGTCCGTGATGTCGAGGAAGTAAGCCACTCCCACGTTTTGCTCGGAAAGCCAGGCGGCGCCCAGCAGCACCGGCACCCGGGTTCCGTCCTTCCGAACAAACTCTTTGTCGTAGGGGCGCAACGTCCCGTGCGCTCGATTTGCTCCAAGGCCTGATTGTCGAGCGCATGGTATTCGAGGGGAGTAATATCTCTCCACCGCACTTTTCCGGCCCGCATCTCCTCGCGACCACGCCCGATGATTCGCAGGAGCGACGCGTTGCCGTCGATAAAATCACCGGTCTTGTTCCAGAACGCGATCCCGACCATGTCGGAATCCACCACGGCCCGGAACCGCTCCTCGCTGGCGCGGAGCGACGCCTCCGTTCGTTTGCGCTCGGTAATGTCTCGCGTGACTCTCGAAATTCCAATCATCCGGCCATCTCGGTCTCGGATTAGCGAAAGCGTGACCGACACATCGATACGATGTCCGTCCTTATGGAGACGAAGTGTTTCGAACTGATCGACATGTTCGTCCACGTTGAGCCGCGCGACGATTCCGGCTAATTCCCGGCGGAGTTCCGGCGGCACGATGAACGACATCGAGCGACCAATCGCTTCCGCCGCGGTCCAGCCGAAGAGTCGTTCCGCGGCCGGGTTCCAACTCGAGATGACTTCATCGGGCGTCGTGGAGACTATTGCGTCGCCGGAGGCTTGGACGACGGCCGCCAAGTGCCGGACGGACTGTTCGGCGTCGCGAAGCGATCGGCGACTTTGGGTATCGCGCAATTCTCTTTCGATGGCCGGCCCGAGACGCGCTAGGTTGTCCTTGGTCAGGTAGTCGCTGACGCCCGATCGCATCGTGGCCACGGCCACGTCCTCGCCCATCGTGCCTGTCACCACGATAAAGGGAATGTCAAGACATCTCTGCTTCACGAGCGACAACGCCGCCGGCGCGCTGAAGTGCGGCAGCGAATAATCCGAGAGAATGAGATCCCACTCCCGACGTTCCAGCGCCGCCCGTAATTCGACCTCGGTTTCCACTCGCTGGCTGGAAACCTCGTAACCGTTGTTTCGCAGGGCGATGATCAGGAATTCGGCGTCGTCTTCGTTGTCTTCGACGATGAGAACACGGAGGTGATTTGGCATGGTAAATCAACCTGGAGCGAACGGCGACTCATTCAACACCAGCCAATACAGTTGCAGTTGATGGACAGCCTCGACGAAATGATTGAAATCGACGGGCTTGCGGACGTAGCTGTTCGCGCCGAAGTCGTATCCCCGCAGAATATCTTCTTCCTCCTTCGAGGAGGTCAGAATCACGATCGGCAGCCGACGGGTGCGCGGATCCGCTCGCAACCGGCGGAGCACCTCGAGGCCGTCGATCTTCGGCAGCTTCAGATCAAGCAGCACCAATTGCGGCAGGTCGGAAACCGCGCGTCCCACATAATCGCCGGTGGCAAACAGGTAGTCGAGCGCTTCGGCGCCGTCGCGAGCGACCACGACTTCGTTGGCGACGTTGCCCTTCTTGAGGGCAAGCATGGCCAATTCCTCGTCGTCCTGATTGTCTTCCACCAAGAGGATAATCTTCGCGCTCATGCCGCGCCCTTCCTTTCGGGATCGTTTAGGCGAATCATCGGCGCCTTGTGCCGAAAAGACAAAGGCGCTGTTTCCAATCCAGAGCCGGCTCGCGCGACAATCGACGGTATGATCGAAGTCAACCGGTTCGCGGACGAACCCGTCGACTCGCGGTTGGTGGAGCACACCTCCCAGCCGTCAAAAGTCGACAATTGCAAATCGGGTCCGAGACACTTCGACCGGCCTAGACTCCCGCGCGGGCGACAAATGCCTTGGCGCATATGTTCACATAGTCGGCAATCAGTAAGAACATATCCCCGTCGTGTTTGTCGTGTTGTGCCAAAAGGATACGATTTTACGTCAAGCAACGGGGCTCTTTTCTGGAAGCGTGAAGTACAAAGCAGCGCCTTGGCCCACGGCGCCCTCGGCCCAGGGTTCTCCGCCGTGCCTCCGCACGATCCGCTGCACGGTCGCCAGTCCGATGCCCGTGCCCGGAAACTCGCGCTCCGAATGCAGCCGCTGAAATGCCCCAAACAGCTTGCTCTTGAAGGCGGGGTCAAAGCCGGCCCCATTGTCGCGCACCACGAACGCCCGGCCGCCATTGATCTCGCTTGCGCCGAATTCGATCAATGCCCGCGACTTCTTCGCCGTAAATTTCCACGCATTGCCGAGCAGATTTTCCAGGACGATTCGCGCCAGCCGGGCATCGCAGTTCGCAATCAGCGCCGGTTGGCACTGGAAAATCACGTTTCGCATCGGTTCGAGTTGTCGCAATTCGGCGGCCACGGTCTCCGCCAGAGCGGACAGGTCAACGTTCTCCCGCTTCAGTTCGGCGCAGGTCACTCGAGAAAGCGTGAGTAGATCGTCGATGAGCTGGCCCATTCGCTGCGTTCCCGAGCGAATCCGCTGGAGATAGTGCTGTCCCTGCTCATTTAATTGGTTGGAGTGCGACTGGAGCAGTTCCAGGCTAAAGCCATCGACGGCCCGAAGGGGAGTGCGAAGATCATGGCTGACCGAATAGCAAAATGCCTCCAGCTCATGATTGACGGCGGCCAGTTCCCGGACCGAATGGCGCAGTTCTCGGTTGGCCGTCTCCAATTCGGCGGTCCGCTCGGCGACAATTATTTCCAGATCGGCATTTAACTGCTGCAAAGCTTGCCGAGCTCGCCGCCGCTCGGTGTCGTCTTCGATGGCCAGCAAGACCATCGGTTCCCCGTCGTCATCGCGTTTTACGCGGCGGGCGCTGCAGCACCATGATCCGCCGACCAAGTTTTGGAAATTCTTGCTCAAGCTCCAATCCGTCGAATTTGCCGTCGTTAGGCACGATCTCGTGCAGCAACGTTCGCAGCTTGACCGTATCCCAGATTCCGCCGGCCAATTCAAACAAACAGCGCCCGAGCGTATCGGCCGGTTTGGCGTCGAAGGCGAAGTAATAGGCGGTATTTGCCGCGACAACAACTTGCCGAGTATCGAGCACGAGCAACGGATGACGCGTCGTCTCGGCGATACTTCTGGCAAAGGCCAGCACCATGTCCCTACCTGTTGAAGTAACCAAACATCACATTTTCCAGGGAGTTCCCTTTTTGGGCGCCCGGCAAGATAGGAGGATTTTCCTACCTTGCCGCCGCGTCATGCGAAAATCCGCAACCAACCGATAACACTAACCACACTCGCTTGTAGCACTTCCGAGGGTAATTAGCTAGGGCCTCGCGAGCTACGGGCATGCTCCCCTGAAAAGCCATTGCACGCATGGGAATTTCCCGGTCGCCGCTATTGCCCGAGAAAGACCACGTCGATGATTTCCAGGCCACTGGCTTCCGCCTTTGGGCGATTGCGCCGTCACGGGTTTCAACATTTGTGAATCGCGCCGTTTGGCCGCTTGGTTGCATGCCCCCAACGTGCAAGCAACCACCCGAATTAGCGGGCTATACTTCGTCGGCGGCGAACGGTTTCTCACGAAGAACTCCTCGGGAACCAGGACGGAATCGCATGACTCGACGAAGCACGCACCGGGCGCTTGTGGTGGACGATGAATTGGCCGTACAGAAACTTCTTGTGCTCTCCTTGCGGCAACGAGGATTTCAGTGCGATTCGGCCGCCGATGGACTCGAAGCGGAAGAGCGTTTGGCCGGCGCCCAATATGATCTGGTGATCACCGATCTTAAAATGCCGAATAAACATGGCCATGCCCTCGCGACGCAACTACTGGCTCTGGATGAACGGCCCGTGATCATCGTTCATACCGGCGTGATCGAGCCACGGCTCGCGAGGGACCTGCTGAACCGAGGCGTGGACGATATTCTGTTCAAGCCGATCGACTTCAATCTCCTGGCCGCCAAGGCGATCGCGCTGGTGGAACGGCGGCAATCCTCCCCGGCGTCGAATCAAGGCCCGGCGCGTTCCCACGAAAGCCCAGCCGACGAAGAGCGGAAGTCGATAGTCGAGGACTCGCGAGGCGATGCTTACGTGACCCTATCGGTCCTGGAGAACAAATTGTCGGGCCTGTCGCGGATACTGCCCATTTCGAAGGCCGCGATGGATGTCTACAACATGGCGAGCGCCGAGCAAGTGGATACCGGAAAGATCGCGGCGACGATTCAACGCGACGCCACGTTGGCCGCCGAGATCATGCGTCTGGCGAACAGCGCTTTCTACAATCCGTCGACTCAACTCGTCACGGAACTGGAACGCGCCGTCTTGCAGATCGGTCAAAAGAGAATCGGGGAGCTGGCCCTGGCGACGAACGCGCTCACCGCGTTGACTTCGGGCCTGCTGCCTTGGATGGATGTCGGACTGGCTTGGCGACGGAGCCTGGCGGCGGGCGTGGCGATCGAGATGCTGATCGAACGAGGACGTCACGACAAAATCGAAGAAGGATTGCTGCTCAGCGCCATCATGCACCCGCTTGGGAGAGTTGTTCTCGGCTCTCTCTTTCCCAAGCAATACGAGATGATGATCGAGCAATGCAAGACTCGCGGCGAGTCGCTAAATGACCAGGAGCGGCACGTGTTTCCGATGAGCCACACGGAGGTTGTCGCTCAACTTCTAGCGACCTGGAATGTTCCTCCCAATGTGCATCTGCCGCTGAAGTTTTTGCTGGCCGAATATGCGTCGATCGCCAAAGTTCCGGAGCCGCGGCGGACGAGAGCGGAGCTGTTGAAGCTGGCGATATTCGCCGGTGAGCTTGCCATCGGATCATGGGAATCGTGGGACTCGATCGATATTCCTCCTTCCCGATTGCTCGACAAATTGGACATTCGGTCGATTTCGCAGGTCGTCGAACGGATCAAGGCCAATGTCGAAGTCCTCGCCAAGCTACGCACCGATCGGCTTTCCGCGGCGGAGCCGGCAGGCAAGCCGACAAGCGGGCCGGCCTGCAATCGCGAGCTTGCCTATTGCGACCTCGCCAACGACCCGTTCGACACGATACCACGATTGCTGTTCTCCATGGGCATTGAGCCCGTGGTCTGCGCCGAAAACGAGTTGGGCGACATGCCGGAAAAGGTGCTGGTCAACTGCGTCGGCATCGCGCCGCACCGGCTGGCGGCGCGCGCTAAGCCAGGCGCCAAGAATATCCTGCTCGTTGCCGACGCGGAGCGACCCGAGTTCTACGGCGCTTATGGGCGAGTGATCATCTTGCCCGAAAGCTACGGAAATCTGAAAGCAAATTGCCGGGAAGCCGCGGTCGTCATCGATCCGACAAGCAAGGCGGCGCGCGCTCCCATGCCGGATTTGGCGGAATACCCCGGCGCGACCAGCCCGCGAGAAATCGCATAGCTTTCGCGGTCCCGAAGTGTTGCGGGGCGCGATGGAGATAGTATTCGACAAACGTTGCTCGAAAGGAGGCGCCCATGCGAGCGGACAGCAATAAATTTTCGAGCCGGCTGCTGATTGTCGACGACGACTCGTCGGTCCGTAAATTGGTATCCAGCACTCTCTCCGGCGCCGGCTACCATTGCGACGACGTCGGCGATTCAGCCGCTGCTTGGCAACGACTGCAACAGTCCGATGTCGATTTGATGACGCTGGACATAAGAATGCCGGGCGCCACGGGGCTCGAACTATTGAATCGTATCCGGCATGGCTTCCCTGACGTGGCGATTTTGATGTTGACCGGCTCGGGCGAAACGAGCATGGCCATCCAGGCGTTGACTCAAGGAGCCTATGGCTATTTGCTTAAGCCGTTCGCGAGGGCGGAGCTACTGATCCAGGTCGAGAAAGCTCTCGAAAAACGCCGATTGGTGATCGAAAACCGAAGCTATACCCGGCGATTGGAAGAGACGGTCGGGGAGCAAACGAGGATCATCCGCGCGGCTCATGAGGAGACCATCTATCGCCTCGTCCGAGCATCCCTATGTCGCGACGAGGAAACAGGCGCACATATCCAACGCACCGGTTGGTATAGCGAGCTCCTCGCGTCGACCATCGGCTGGAGTAACGAACTATGCGACCGCATTCGACTCGCGGCGCCCATGCACGACATTGGCAAGCTCGGCATTCCGGATTGCATTCTTTGCAAGCCAGGGAAGCTCACGTCGGACGAAATGCGGGTGATGCACACGCACACCACGCTCGGCGCCTCGATGCTCGCCGGCTCCAGTTCGGCTGTCCTGCGGATGGCCGAGCAAATTGCGCTCGGCCACCACGAACGATGGGACGGAACCGGCTACCCCTCTCGCTTGGTCGGGGCCGAAACGCCTCAGGCCGCGCGCATCGTGGCGATCGTCGATGTCTACGACGCGATCAGCCATGACCGCGTCTATCGCCCGGCCATGACCGAGCCGGAGATTTCGCGAATTATGTGGGCCGGGCGGGGAACTCATTTCGACCCGGAACTCCTCGACGCCTTCATGTCCCAGCTTCCCGAGATGCACGCGATTGCGTCAGCGGTGCTCGACGACACGGCGTGCGAAAGCGGACACGAGTCGAGATTTACGTGGAGTTCGGGCGATGTTGGCGCATTGGCCGCTACCAAGGCCACGTAAACGGTGCGAACCGGTTTGCCTGACGCGTGCTGCCCGATGCGGCTGCGCGACGCGCTGGCGGCGAGGATCGAGAGCGCGACCGGGCAATGCGAGGAGAGCGCGGCCGCGGGGCGGGAGCATGGGGCCGAGGCTGGAAGCGTTTTTGGACGAGAATATCCGGCTCTTCCGTTTTTAAATACAAGCGCCGCCCAGACGGATTGCACTGGGCGGATCGCGGAAGCCCTCGCTGACGCGTCGGGTTATGACGGAAACGCCACTGAATCACAACCCGACGGGTCAGCGAGGGCCTGCTGCCCAAACGCGAATTCTCGTCGAGCAATGCTCATGGAAACGGAAGAACCGAATGTCCCGGGGGCGGTTCGTCCGAGCATTTTCCTTTTGTGTTAGAGCCTATCCGGGAACTTCCGCGAGCCCTTGCCCGACCCTTTTTCCCCAACGGCGAGAGGGGTTGTCGCACACGTTCTTAAACCTTGCGACCGCCGGAATGGGGCGCGGCTCGGAAGAATCGCCTGGGATCGGTCGCGAGTGTGAAACAAAACGCAACGACGCCCGACCAAGGACGCGAGTCCTCGGCGGGCGTCGTACGTTTATTGTGATCCGGAGTCGCCAGTTCCGCCATGCGGCTCGACCAGGGCGACTCTCGAGGCGGTTGGTTCCAAAGCCCTACAGACGCGGCTTGAGCATCACGCCGGCCAGGGGCGGGAGCGTGAGCTCGATCGAGTAGGGGCGGCCGTGCCAGGGAATTTCCTCGGCCATGCGGCCCGCGCCGTTGCCCATGTTACTGCCGGCGTAGTACGTCGAATCGCTGTTGAACACTTCTTCGTACCAGCCGAGCTTCGGCACTCCGAGCCGATAACCGACTCTCGGCGCCGGGGTGAAATTCAGGCACACGGCGATCATGTCGTTGGGATCCTTGCCGCGTGCGCAGGAAGCTCAGGGCGCTTTCTTCCCAGTTGTTGCAGTCGATCCACTCGAAGCCGTGGTGATCGAAGTCCACCTGATGCAGCGCCGCTTCGCGCTTATACACGCGATTCAGATCGCCCACCATGCGGTGCAACCCCTGGTGCGACTCCCACTGCATCAGGTGCCACTGGAGGCTGGCGTCGTGGTTCCATTCGTTCCATTGGCCGAAGTCGCAACCCATGAACAGCAACTTCTTGCCCGGATGCGCCCACATATAGGTGTAGAGCAGCCGCAAATTGGCGAACTTCTGCCACAAGTCGCCGGGCATTTGGTCGAGCAGCGATCCCTTGCCGTGGACCACTTCATCGTGCGAAAACGGCAGCGCGAAGTTCTCGCTAAAGGCATAGATCAAGCTGAACGTGAGCTCGTTGTGATGGTACTTGCGGTGGATCGGATCATGCCGCATGTAGCGGAGCGTGTCGTTCATCCAGCCCATGTTCCATTTGAGGCTGAATCCGAGCCCGCCCAGATAGGTCGGGCGCGACACGCCGCCAAAGGCCGTCGACTCCTCGGCCACGGTCAAGACGCCGGGATATTGCACATGCGTTTGCTCATTGAACTCCTTGAGCATCGTGATCGCGGCCAGATTCTCGCGACCGCCGAACTCGTTGGGCACCCATTCGCCCTCCTTGCGGCTGTAGTCGAGATAGAGCATCGAGGCCACGGCGTCGACCCGGAGCCCGTCGATATGGTACTTGTCGAGCCAGAACAGGGCGTTGGAGACCAGGAAATTGCGGACTTCGTTGCGCCCGTAGTTGAAGATCATCGTGCCCCAGTCGGGATGCTCGCCTTGGCGCGGGTCGGCGTGTTCGTAGAGCGCCGAGCCGTCGAACTGCCGCAGGCCGTGGGCATCGCGCGGGAAATGGGCCGGCACCCAGTCGATGAGCACGCCAATGCCGTGTTGATGGCAATGGTCGACGAAGTACATGAAGTCCTCGGGCGAGCCATAGCGGCTGGTGGCGGCGAAGTAGCCGACCGTCTGGTAGCCCCAGCTTCCGGTGAAGGGATGTTCGCTGATCGGCATCAACTCCAGATGCGTGTAGCTCATCTCCTTGCAGTAGTCGACCAAGGCATGCGCCAGGTCGCGATAGGTGAGCCAGCGCGAGGGATCCTCGCCCGGCCGCTTCCAACTGCCGAGGTGAACTTCATAGATCGAGATCGGGGCGTCGAGGCCGTTGAACTTGGTGCGCTCGCGCATCCAGCGCTCGTCGTGCCAGGCGTAGCGGTCGAGATCGGCCACTTTCGACGCGGTGCGCGGAGGCAGTTCGGCCGCGAAACCGTAGGGATCGGACTTCTCGAAAACCAGATCGTTGTTGCGAACTTGATATTTGTAGATCGCGCCGGCGGCGATGCCGGGCACGAACAGTTCCCAAATGCCCGAGGGAACATGCTTGCGCATCGGGTGGCGGCGGGCATCCCAATCGTTGAAGTCGCCGACCACGCTCAGCCCGGTGGCGTTGGGCGCCCACACGGCGAAGTTCACGCCGGCCACGCCGTCGATCTCGCGCAATTGAGCGCCGAGTCGGTTGTAGGAATGCCAGTGGCGGCCCTCGCCCAGGAGATAAAGGTCGTATTCGGTCAACAACGGCGGGAAGGAGTAGGGGTCGTGGGCCATGGATTGAGCGCCGCGTTCATCGGCGACGCGAAGGAGATAATGGTTTTGTTTTTCTTCGGAAGTCGGCATCGGACAAATCGCCTCGTAAAGACCGGCCGGATGAATACGCCGCATGGGACGAATCTGCCGATGTCCCGGCTCGACAACCCAGGCTTGCCGCGAATGGGGCAAATAAGCCCGCACCGCCATCGCCTGCCGACCGTCGGCCACGATCGGATGAGGGCCCAACAGCTCGAAAGGGTTTTCGTGACGCCCTTCCAACAGCGGGGTGACTTTTTCCAGTTCGACGCTCGTCCGCACGCTCATTTTTCGAATCCCTTTGATTGTTGTTGTGCATGGGGGTCCCGTCTAGGACCAAGCTATCCATGTTCGCCAATTTTCCCTATCGACAAACTGCCCAGGCCCCGAGGCGACGCTTCATGCGACGCCACGGCAAATTCCTCGCCAACCTACCGCGTTTATCCCTCGAAATCCCTCGATATCACGTTCCGCCACGAAATCCGGTCCGGTTTTTCGCCAAAAACGCTTCCAAGAATCCGATCGGTCATGCCAGCCGCCGCAGCGGATTGACGCCGCGGGCAGCCTCGGCGAGCGCGTGTCCCCAGCGCCGCCAGCCGCTCTCTCGCCGCGGCCGGAGCCGAATATCGCCGCCCGAACCGCTTGGCTGGTTTGACGCGCGCGAACGATGTTCATCTCGGGCGGCTTCCGGGCGCGGGGCCACGGTCGAAGCCGAACCTCGCGATCGCGAATCCACGCTTTCCGCCGCGATGGCCGCCACGGCGCGGCGCGCATTCGCGGATCGTGGCGGAGCTAGCCGAGCGTGTGCGGGCGCCGCGGTTTCGTCGGCGCTTTCCGCGAGACTTTCCGATGGCGTGGGATCGGCCGCGGCGCCGCTAAACGCGGTTTCGGGCGCGGCGACATCGAAACGCCACGGCCGAAAATCCAGCTCGTGAAACGCTAGCGCGTGGTCAAGCCGCTGCCAGAGGTCGCGGTTCTTGACCGGGGCCATCTCGCCGAAGTGTTCCCACATCCAGTCGTTCGAGCGCCACTCTTGCAGCCCATACAAGAGGCCGCGGTGTACATACTTGCTCGAAGTGACCAAGGTGACGCGCGAAGGCTGATCGAGCGCTTCGAGTCCTGCGCACGACCGCCAGCAGTTCAAGCCGCTCGCCCAGAGCCTCCGGCTCGGCATCGGCGACTTCGATTTGTTCCGTTCCATCGACGGCTTTTAACAAGAACTTCCATTGTCCCTGCCGCTGTTTCCGACTTCCTTCGGAAAACAACAAAAAATGGGGGGCAGGCACGCTCATGGCGAGTCGGGTTCCCTCGGAGGTTTGAGGTGAATGGAATCCATCATGGAAGCTGCGCTCTCCTTGCTATCGGCGACGGTCGACTCTCGCGCGAATCATCGCGTTTCGCGGCAAGCTCCCGCTGGCCCATGCGAACCGCGGGGCATTTCTCCGCGCGGGTCCGCGTTTATTGTTCCTCGGCGGCGGAAACGTTTGGCTTATCGTCCGCCATGACCTATATTCTCCATTTCCCGCCGCGGGCATCGGATGACGGGCATTTGCGGCACGACCCGCAACCGGCGGCCTTGCCCAACCGGTCGCGATGGTCGTCGCGGGCACGGTTTCCTCAAAAATTATTACCCATCATTTCGTCAACGCTTGCCATGAACCCAAAAAAGATTTTGCTCCTCGCCGGAGACTTCGTGGAAGACTACGAGATCATGGTTCCCTACCAGATGCTGCTCATGATGGGCCATCGGGTCGATGCCGTGTGTCCCGAGAAAACCGCGGGCCAAACCGTGGCCACGGCCATTCACGATTTCGAGGGCGATCAAACCTATAGCGAGAAGCGTGGCCACAACTTTCGGCTCGGCGCCACGTTTGCCGAAATCGTGCTCGAGGAATACGACGCGCTCGTGATTCCCGGCGGCCGTGCGCCGGAGTATCTCCGGCTCAATGAGCGCGTTCTTCAGATCGCGCGGCATTTCGCCGAAACGCGCAAACCGATCGCGGCTATTTGCCATGGTGCGCAAATCTTGGCGGCGGCCGGCGTGCTCCGCGATCGGGAATGCATGGCCTATCCCGCCGTGCGGCCCGAAATACTTGCCGCCGGGGGGCGGTGGATCAGTCCGAGCGCCGGACTCGACGACGCCCATGTCGAGGGCAACTTGGTCACGGCCGCGGCGTGGCCGGCGCATCCGGCTTGGATGCGGGCGTTTTTGCAGGTGCTTGGCATGCAGTTACCGTAAGGATCAGCCGTCTCGTTTTACCACGTTGCGCCATTTTAACGAGAAGTAAACGTCGCCCGCTGCCGATATCACCCATTGTTGGCATCTTCGCCAGCCAAGCCCACCCACCCAAAGCGCTGTCTCTCTCGACGCGCTATTCTCTTTGCCAAGGAAGGTTTAATGGCGGCTACTCTGCCTTCGTTGCGCAGTTTGAGCGACCTACGTGCCTTTGTAAACGACGTGCTTTGCGAGCATGCGGAACTTGAGCTAGACGCTTTTCCCCTGACCGAGCGGGTGCTGACTGCGCAGCGGCACGCCCTGCGGAATTTATTTCTGCCTGCATGGTCCTCGGGCCGTGCGGCTTTCGGCCATTTGGGACAATCAGCGCAACTCGCTGCTGTTTTACAGTTCGACCGGCGAACGATTTCACCGCGCCCAGTTGGTGGAAGCCCCGCGAATGGCGCCGGCGGAGCTCGCAACCGCCGTGGCCTGAGCCGCGACGCGTCGTCTCAAAAGCGCTTTTACATGCGATTATTCCCTCGACGTCGATTGCTCGGGGCCTACCGGCGGCGATAGACGCCCGTTGCCCCCAAGACCCAAAACCCTCAAAAACAATCAACCACCGCGCGCCGGGCTCGCTGGGGCCCGTTACCGACGCGGATTCGACATGGAGGTCGTGATGTTGGTGCTTTCTCGCCGTGAACGAGAACGGATATGTTTGGGCGATTCGATCGTGGTGACGGTCGTGCGCGTGGCGGGCGATAAGGTTCGCCTGGGCATTGAGGCGCCAGCCGACATGGTGGTGCTCCGCGGCGAGCTCGAAGTGTTGCCCGCGCCGCGGCTCGGAGCGATCATCGGCGCCACGGCGCCCGCCGCGGCGAATCTCCTCGCGCCTAGCGACTCCAGCAGCGTGCCCGCGGTCGCCAGCGACGGCGGGCCCCAGGCGGCATCCGCCGGGCAGTTTCCGACGTCAGCCCCCGGGATCGCGATCCCGACGCTGGGCGTTTCGATCGAATCGATCGAACTGTGCGTCGGACTGCCAATCCTCGGCCAGTGAGCGACGGCGCGGCGAACGACGGCGCAATAGGCGAGCCGAGGGACGATTGCCGCGAGAAACGTCACGGCGCCGCACATCGGAGAACGATGCGCGGCGCCGTGATGGAAGCAAGACAATCAGGTTTCAAAAAAACAGGAGTACTTTCGCGCGGGCTCAAGGCAGGATATGCCCGGGCGCGCTTCCAGGCCAAGGTCTCCCTCGCGGGATTCCGAGGCGACTACTCGCGCGGACGCACCGCGCCGGTCAATCCGCTGTAGTCATGGCGATCATCGGGATGCCACAGCGGAACTCCGCGCATAATCCGTTCGGCGAGCACGTCGAGCTTCTCCCTCGAGCCGGCCGGAGCTTCGGTCGGGCCGTAGTCCTCGCACTCCTCGGGCGCGAAATCCTCGTCGTGGCCGTACTTCAAGATGGCCTCGAAAACGTTCCTGGTTTGGGTCGTACGCTTCAACTCAATTCCTCCCAATCAAAACCTTGCCCATCATCCGATTGTCGTCCTGCCGTTGCCGGTAAAAAAGCAAGTTGCAGGGCAGTGAAAACAACGCGAGCCACGCGCTTCGAGTCACAAAACCGGGTGCATTCAATGTCCCAAGCGCGAAAAATAACGCAAGCCGGTCAGGCGCCGACGCCCGACCGGCGGTCTTCTCTGTCTGACTCGAAAGGACCGACTTCGCAATCGCTCGACGAAATTTTTCGGCACGCAATCGCGATTCGGCCGTACTGATGCCAATCACCCCACCGAGGGGAATTCCAACGCCGCCCTCGCGGGACGACACGCCGACCAGCATTCGTGGGTCGCGGCAAGACGAACTCCTAAAAACTCCGGCCCCCGACCGGCGCTCTCGCGGGCTATATCACCTACCGCCGCTTGGGCAACGTCTCGGGTTCCTGAAATTTCCGATGCGGTATTATTTGTAAAGATCGCCGAAAAGTCAACTATTTGCGGGGTTTTTGCCCACTAGCGTTACTTTCTAACGATCTTGTAAAATTAAACGCCTGTTTTTACCGTGTCGCTCGTCGAATCCCGCGGCCACCCGCGCAAGACCGCATGGACGCGATGTTTCGAACGTCGTGGTTTTTCCCAAATGCCCGTCACCGCGATCTCCGTGAAGCGACGCTGGTTCCGCTGGGCAATCGCGTTTGAAGGCGGCTTGGTCGCGGTCTCGCTCCTCGCCAGTCTTGCCTTGCGGCAAACCGTGTTCGAGCAGCTTCTCGGGCCGCCACGCGACTTTTTTTGGGGAATGGCCGCCACGGCGCCGCTCGCCCTCGCCCTGGTCGGCGCGGTTCGCTATCCGGTCGGGCCGCTGAGGGGATTATATGAGATCATCCGCCGCGATGTGTCGCCGCTCTTCGCTGGATTTTCGATTGCCGAATTCGCCCTCGTATCGCTCATGGCCGGCCTGGGCGAGGAAATGTTTTTTCGCGGGCTCATCCAGCAGGCGATCGTCGAACACGCGAGCCCGTGGCTGGGGGTCGCGATCGCAAGCCTTGTGTTCGGATTGTTGCATGCGCTGTCGCTGACTTACGCCGCCCTTGCCGCGGCAATCGGCGCTTATTTCGGAATCCTGACACTGGCCACGGGCAATCTGATCGCCGCGATCGTCGCCCACGCGGCCTACGATTTTTTCGCCCTCTGGTACCTTTGCCGCCGTTGCTTTCCATGCGATGCAAGGGGATTCTCCGAGATGGAGTCATAAGAGTCTATCCGAGAACTTCCGCGAGCCTCCGGCCTACCCGCTCCCATGCGGGGAGCGGGAGGAGTTTGTCGGATAGGCTGTAAGCAACGCCCGCTGCCCGCGGGACTAGCTGGAGTATTCGGCGGCCCGCGGCGAGCGAGGTTGCCCCCGGGCTTGCGCCGAGCGACAATGATCGTTCGCGCGAGAATCGCAAGTGTTTAGCACCTCCAGGCATCGGTTCGCATGGCTCCGGATTCCTCCCCGATCACCGTTCCGAAATTCACGGCGATGAAGGCCGAGGGCCACAAGATCACCATGCTCACGGCCTACGACCACGCGATGGCCGGCCTGTTGGACGCGGCGGGCGTCGAGGGCATTTTGGTGGGCGACAGCCTCTCGATGGTCGTGCAAGGCCATGCCACCACGTTGCCGGTCACGCTCGACGAGATGATCTACCACGCGGAAATGGTCGGACGCGCCGTGCGGCGAGCGCTGCTTGTGGTCGACATGCCGTTTCCCAGCCATCATTTGGGGCAATACAAAGCCGTGGCCGCGGCGGGCCGTATTCTAAAGGAAACTCGGGCCACGGCCGTCAAACTCGAGGGCGGCGCCGCCCAGGCCGGTGTGATCGCGGCGCTGGTCGCGGCCGGTATTCCGGTGATGGCCCATGTCGGTCTTCGGCCCCAGAGCGTCAATGTGCTCGGCGGCTACAAAGTGCAGCGCGACGCCGAGCAACTCAAGCTCGACGCCCGGGCAGCCGAAGAGGCGGGCGCATTCGCGATGGTGCTCGAATGCATTCCGGCCGATCTCGCGGCGGAAATCACGGCGATGGTCGCGATTCCCACGATCGGCATCGGCGCCGGCGCCGAGTGCGACGGGCAAATTCTAGTGGTCAACGATCTCTTGGGTATCACGAGCGGCTATGTGCCGCGGTTCGTCAAACCCTATGCCGACCTCAAAGGCACGATTCACGACGCCGTGACCCGCTTTCGTCGCGATGTGCGGGGCGGTGTTTTTCCGAGTCCGGATCAAGCGTTCAAATAATCGCGCGGCGGATTTAAAGGTTTGGCAATGTCGCGATTCGGCCGCGCGAGCTGGAGATCATGGGCCCGGGGCCTGGCCGCGGCGCTGCTGATCGGCGCCGCGGTGTTTGCGGTGCTGGCCTACGGGGCGACGCTCACCTGGGGCTATGCCGCGCTCGAAATGCTCGTCGCCGGCGCGGGGCTCTTGTGGACGATCACCTGGACTCGCGACGATCGCCCGCCGGCGCGGCTGCTCTTCGCGGCGTTCGCGCCGTTGGCGGTCGCGCTGATTCAAGTTGCGCCGCTGCCGGAGCGCGTGGTCGAGTGGGCCGCGCCCACGGCTTGGTCGGCCCAGCAAGAGTGCCGCAAGGAGCTCGGCGAAGCCCCGCGGAGCTGTTTGTCGGTCTATCCCGAAGCAACTTGGCGAACTGGCGCGCAAGCGGCGCCGTTTCTTCTGGCCGCCGTGGCGGTCGCGTCGCTCGCCGCCGGGCCACGCGGCGCCGCCGTGTTTTCGGTCGGCATCGGGGCGCTCGGGCTCTCCGAATGGGCGATCGGGCTCGCCTTCTATCCGGGCCGCTACAGGTCGATCTACGGGACTTGGCACGATATGCTCGCGCCCTATACCTTCTGGCGGATCAGCGGACGGTGGCCGGTGCTGCATACGTCGAGCGTGAGCGTGGCGACGATCTTCGATTTCGGCCCGATCCGCTATTGTGCCCCGCGCATGGAGTTGGGCGACGTGTTCGGCTCGTTTGTCGTGAGCAATCATTTCGCCGGATGCCTGGAACTGTGCTTGCCATTCGCATTTGGGTTGTGGTTGGCCGCCTGGGGCGGGTTGAAGTTTCGCGTGCTGCGAGTGTTCGGGCCGATCGGAGTCGTGGCGCTCGCGACCGGCGCCGTGGCGACGGTGTTGTTCGACGCCCAAAGCCGAGCCGGCGCGGCGGGACTCGTGCTCGCGGCAATTACGACCCTGTGGGCCGACGCGAACCAGCGTCGCTCGGCGTGGCGATATTTGTGGCTCGCGGCGGCGGTCGTGTTCGTGTTCGCCGTCGTCGGATTTTTCGTCGCCGCGGCGGAAAGGACCGACGCCGCGACGCTGCATCGCTTGGCGACCCCGATCGATGAAGGCACGCTCCAATACGCCTCGCTCTCGCTGCAAGGTCGCATGTTTTGGTGGACGGTCTGCTGGCGGATCTTTCGCGCCAACCTGCTCTCGGGCGTCGGACTGGGCGGCTTTGGAACGATGGCGCCGGCCGCTGTCGCGCCGAATCCCACCTTTTGGTATTTTGCGCACAACGACTACGCCCAACTGCTCGCCGAAACCGGTTTCCTCGGCTTGACGATGCTCGCCTTCGTTGGCTGGGCAATTTGGTCGTGGCGAACCATGTGCCGGCCCGGCGACCCTCCCCCGGCCGTCGAGCGTTCGTGGGGTCAGATCGCGGCGGCGAGCGGCGCGGCGGTGGCGCTGGCCGCGATCGCGCTCCACTCGCTGGTCGACTGGAATTTGCATGTGCCGGCCAATGCGCTTTTAGCGGCGCTCGCGCTCGGAGTGGCGATGGCGGCCCGCCATGGGGCGCGCCCCATCCGGCCCGATGCCCAGGCCGCGAGCGTTCTCGAATCCGCCGCACGGCGTTCGCGGGGCCGCGGGCCGCAATCTTGGGAAACTTTTCATGAGCTCGCGCCGACATTTCGCCGCCGGGCGGCTCAGGCGATCACCGGCGCATTGCTGATTGCCGGGGCTTGGAGCGCGGCGCGAGAATGGGCCGCCGACCGGGCAATCGATCCACTTCGCGAGAACTTCGAGCGGCCCGTGCTTCCGGGCGACGACCCCGCGGAGCTCGAGGCCCAGTCGCGATCGTTGCTGCCCGCGGCCGAACTCGCGGCGCGGGGCCGGCGCCTGGAACGCGGAATATGCCCGGCGCATCGGTGAGACCTATCTACTACTAAGCGGCGGCCGTTCGACGCCTGATTTGCTCCTGGCCCACGATTGGCTCTCGCGAGCCCAGCGCCGCCGCCCGATCGATAAGACCTTGGGGGCAACACTCGAACAGATTGCAACGCGCTACGAAAACGACCGCCGCTCGACGCCGCGGCCCAAAGCGACGGAATGATTCGCGGCTAACGGAGTCCGGCGAGCTTAGCAGCTTGCTGAATATTTCAACAGGCGATTAGCGAACGCCGCGATTTCGCCTCAGCAGGCGAGCGGCGAGCAGGCCGCCAACGCCGATTCCAAGCAGGACGATTGAAGACGGTTCCGGAACCGAAACGATCTGGAAGCCGTTGATGAAAATGTTCGCATTCGAGCCGTAAGAAACTGCTCCCAGGCTTCCGGCCGTGGGCACGGTCAACGTAAATGTGAGCGTGGAACCGGAGAGGTTCGTGAACTCGACATAGTTCGCAGTAATGGTGGGGGTTGTATAGGTTGCGCCAACGCCTTGCGTATACACATAGGGCGAAGCGCTCGTGGCGTTCGGCGAACCGAGCCAATAAGTGGTCGAGCCGACGGTCGTGCCTTCGGTTCGGGCGGCGTTGTCCAGTTCGTAGACGATCAAATCGTAACTGGAATACGGCACGCCACTGATCGTGAAACTCGCGTTTTGGCCCCCGGTGACATCCGTGCCCGCCGGAGCGGGATTGCCCCCGCTAATTCCCGGACCACTGTTGAGAACATTGGAGTTGAGGATGTTGTCGGGCGTCGCGTTTCCAGCGCTGGTGGGATAGGTGCTTGGAGTCGCGGTCGTTGTCAAAGTCGCGGTGGTCAGGCTTCCGTTGTTGTCGTTGAGCGTCGCTGGAGAAAAACCAGAAACGCCGAGCGTGAGCGTATTGAAATTGTCTTGCGGCACGACCCCAGCCACTTGAGTCGCGGTAAGTGCGCTGCCGTTGGGAAATTGCACGCCGATCATGTCGCCGCGGGCGACATTCGCCAATGCGCCGCAAAATAAAGTCACGACAAGGAAAGAATGCGCAACCGGCGCTCGGAGCCAAAGACCGCCTCGATCTCGATCAATATTGGCGAAACCCGACGGACCGGAAGGCATGGGGCGGCTCCTTAAACGAACTGACGATCACGCATCTTGTGCGGGATGCGTGGAGATATACCTGTGATGGTAATCGGCGGGAGGCCCATGTCAACGATTGCGCGTCACGAATTGGGGAAAAATCCCGCGCATTGGGGGCGAACGCCCGGCAGGGGAAATTGCCGCCGATCCCGCTCGCCGCGCTTCACGGCGCCAGTTCCAGCGTGGCCCAAAGGCCGGGGTCGGAGGCAAACGGCAGTTCACTGCCCAGGCTAAACGACTGCTCGCCGAACTCGCGGTCGAACAGAAAATACGTAAAGCCAATTCGGGTATGTTCGTCGGGCTGGTAGCCGGTGAGTGCTCCCGAGGGAATAAAGCACGACATTTGGTAGCCATCGGCCCGAACCTTGGCTTGTACTCCCAGCATTCCCGGCCGCACCGGAGCGGCGTTTTCCCGCGCGCGATCGACCAGCAGTTGGTCGGCGAGCGGCGCCGTGTTTTGCCGCCCGCCGCCCGCGGGCATGAATACGAACCGATGGCAAAAACGGCTCGCGCGGTGAATGTTTTGCGTGTCGCGCGTGCTGATCCAGAGTTGCAGCGCGTCGCTATCGTCGGGCTTCGATTCGCGACACCAGAGCGGATGGCGCTTGCCCGAGACACTCACGGTAAACGCGAGGCCGAGCTCATTCCAGGCGGTGCGCACATCGGCAAAGGTTCCTCGGCCATCGAGCTCGCCGAGCGCTGGCAAGCGATGTTCCTCGCCAAGCACAATGCCATCGGCGCTCCAGATTTTTTCGGCGCGGCGGCAAACGGCCGCGAAGCGAAAGGCAAACCGCGCGGGCAACAAGGGAGCGCTCATTCAAATCACCAATCTACAAGCCACGATCCACGGATGTTTCAGCCCACGGCTTGGCGCTTGGCGGCGGCCAACGTCGCGAGATGTTCCCGAATAAAGGCGCCCAGGTCGCCGCGCTCGAGGTCCTCGACCGATTGAAAGCGAAGCTTCACGACATCGAGCCCTGGCCCGGCGACAAGTTCGCGATCACCGCCAAGCTGGGCGATGCGACCCAGGGTGAAGTGGCCCGCGGGACCGGCGAGAGCGAGCTCCAAGGCGGCGGAACGTTTGGTCCACAAGCTGGCCCAGGGTTCGCGTTGCTCGGCGACGAACATATGCACCACCTGCTGGTTGTTCCACAGCATTTGGCCATGGGGCGCGGCTTGTTGCAGGATTTCGCACAGCTCCTCGAGCGTTTCGGTTTCCCACTGGGGCGGACGGCCAGGCGGGAATCCCTTGCGGGCAAAGTGCCATTTTTGGCCCAGCGCCTTCCAGGGCATCACATCCTCGGGATTCTGCCGAGTGCGATCCATTACCTTGGCGAATCCCGCCGCGGCGCGCTCGAGAAACTTCCAAAACGCCGGGCGATCGATCTCTGCGAAACTATGCACCGCGATCTGAATCTCTTGCCAGGGGCCCGGCGCGTTTTTCACTTTGACCCGTTGTTCGCGACCATAGACCGGCAGGTCGGGCAGATCATCGAGCGGCTTGAGGGCCAGATCGGCGATGAGCGAATCGCGCTGGAAGGTGTTTTTCGCCGCGCGAAACTTCAGCTTCAAGAGCCACAGGTCGCCGGTCGAGGCGTGAAAAAACCAGCCTTCGCTTTTCTTGCTCGACGCGATCTCGACAATCGTGCGGCTGTTCCAGTTCGTGTCGCTGAAGTCGCCGAGTTCGCGCACCCGGTCGACCACGGCCGCGAGTGCGCGGCCTTCCCATTTACATGACGAGCCATCGCGGCCGACGCGATCCACGGTGTGCCAGCGGCGGCCATCGGCTTCCCAGGGCATCGGAGCGTCGCGCCCGAAGTCGGCGATATCCACGTCGCCCTCGCGGCGCTCGGTGGAGGCGGCAAAGTCATGGACGCCGCGCTCGCGGCGCGGCCCCGCGGCGAGCACTTCTTGCGAGCGCCTCGCCGGTGTGCGAGCGGAGCAACCCGGCGTCGGCGGGCACGATCGCTCGCGCGGGGCTCGAGCGCGAGCCACGCGACTTCTTCGCCGCCCGCGCCGGGGGCTCGCTCGGCCCCGCGACGCTTCCCGATATCGCGCCGTTTTCCAACGCGGCGCCCGCGGCTTCCTGCCACCGGGCCGCATGCGCGGCGACCTCTTCGGGCGTGCCGGCCACGACAATCGAGCCGCCGCCGTGCCCGGCCTCGGGGCCCATTTCGATAATCCAGTCGGCCGTCTTGATCACATCGAGATTATGTTCGATCACCACCACGCTATTGCCCAGGTCGACCAGCCGATTGAGCACATCGAGCAGCTTGGCGATGTCCTCGAAATGCAGGCCCGTGGTCGGTTCGTCGAGCAGATACAGAGTGCGACCGGTGTCGGGCCGGGCCAGTTCGGCGGCCAACTTCACCCGCTGGGCCTCGCCGCCCGAGAGCGTGGGGGCCGGCTGGCCAAGCCGCACATAGTCGAGCCCCACATCGCAGAGCGTCTGCAAGATGCGCCGCACCTGGGGAATGTTTTCGAACAGCTTGGCGGCCTTGGCGCACGACATCGCCAGCACATCGGCAATGCTCTGGCCATGGTATCGCACCGCGAGCGTTTCGGGATTGTAGCGCTTGCCGCCGCACGTTTCGCACTCGACCCACACATCGGGCAGGAAGTGCATTTCGATCCGCAATTGCCCATTGCCCTCGCAGGCCTCGCAGCGCCCGCCGGGCACATTGAAACTAAACCGCCGGGCCGTGTAGCCGCGGAGCCGCGACTCGGGCAGTTGGGCAAACAGATTGCGAATCAGGTCGAACACGCCCGTGTAGGTGGCGGGGTTCGACGTCGGCGTGTTGCCGAGCGGCTGCTGATCGACGCGAATCACTTTGTTGATGAGTTCGAGCCCGCGAATCGCGTCGTGGGCGCCGGGGGCGGCGCTGGCGCGGTGCAAGGCCTTCGCCAAAGCATTGCACATCACATCCTCGACCAACGAGCTCTTGCCGCTACCGCTCACCCCGCAGACCACGGTGAAGCAGCCGAGCGGGAAGCGGGCCGTGACATTGCGAAGATTGTGATGCCGAGCGCCGACCACTTCGAGCCAACCGCCGGGCGCTTCGAGATCATCGCCCGGGCGAACGCCACGCTTGGCCGCCGCGGGAGCGGGCAGCGCGACCTGTTTGCCGCCGGACTTCGCGGTCTTCGAGCTCGGCTTTCGCGTCGCGCCTTTGCTCGACGGAGTTTTGTCCGCGCGGGCGTCGTCCCCATCGGCGTCGGGCCGGCGCAGCGCCGATTCGTCGGCACGGCGATCGCCTTCTTGCCCGAAAGGAAGGGGCCCGTGATCGAGTCTTTTTGCTTGGCCACCTGCGCCGGTGCGCCGCGAGCCACGATCCGTCCCCCGCCATCGCCGGCGGCCGGGCCAAAGTCGAGCAGCATGTCGGCGGCGGCGAGCACCTCGCGGTCGTGTTCGACCACGAGGAGCGTGTTGCCGAGATCGCGAAGCTTCTCGAGCGCGCCGATCAAGCGGCGATTGTCGCGCGGGTGCAGGCCAATCGTCGGTTCGTCGAGCACATACAACACCCCGCACAGGCCGCTGCCCACCTGACTGGCCAGCCGAATCCGCTGGGCTTCGCCGCCCGAGAGCGTGGGCGCCGGCCGGCCGAGCGAAAGATATTCGAGGCCCACTTCGAGCAGGAAATTCAAGCGATTGCGGACTTCGCGCACCAATTCGCCGGCGATTTTTTGCTCGCGCTTGTCGAGGTTCCAGTCCGCGAACCAGGCGGTGAGCTGCCCGAGCGGCATGCGGCACAAGCCATCGACCGTCTGCCCACGCAAACGCACCGCGCCGGCGTCGTCGCGCAGGCGGCTACCGCCGCAGGTCGAACATTCGACTTCGCCCACCAGGCTATCCCAGCGCGCTCGCAGGGCGGGCGAAAGCCGGGCCGCTTCCTCGACCGCCGGATAGAAGCCCTTGAACTGAAAGCGAAACAGCGGCCGATCGGTCTTGGCGCGCTTGCCCGGCGCCGAAACATCGATCCATTCATCGCCCAGGCCATAAAACAGCACGCGCCGCTGCCGGGCGCTGAGCTGATCGAACGGCGTGTCGATCGGAACCCCGGTATGGGTGGAAAGCGCTTTCAATATCCGCTCGAAAAGCGGATTGCCGGCCATCGGCCAAATCGCCACGGCGCCTTCGGCCAGCGTGAGCTTGGGGTCGCGCAATAGGGCGGCCGGATCGGCGCCGGTTTGCGTGCCAAGACCTTCGCACGAGGGACACCAGCCCAGCGAGCTATTGAACGAAAAGCTATGCGGCGTGAGCCGGTCGAAACTCCGCCCGCAGCGGTCGCAGGCAAAATGCTGGCTGTGAATCTCGACCCGCCACTTCGGCTCCGGCTGTTCATCATGGGCATAAGCCACATGCAACACGCCCTTGCCGAGCGAGAGCGCTTGCTCGACTGTGTCGGCGAGCCGAGCGCGAGCGTCGGGCCGGACCGCGATCCGATCGATCACCACTTCGACCGCATGCTTGCGGCGGCGATCGATCGCGGGCATCGCGTCGAGCGCGTGGGTTTGGCCATCGACCCGGGCACGCACGAAACCGCGAGACCGCATATCGTCCCAGAGCGTTTCATACTGCTCGCCCACGGCCACTTCCATGGGGGCCATGATAAACAGCTTCGTGCCCGGCGGTTCGGCGAGAATCTTGTCCGTGATCTCGTCGGCGGTTTGAGTCCCGATCGGCAGGTCGCAGTCGGGGCAATAGGGCTCTCCGAGCCGGGCCATGAGAATGCGAATGTAGTCGTATATCTCGGTCACGGTGCCCACGGTCGAGCGCGGCGTGTGGCCGAGATGTTTTTGCTCGATGGCGATCGCCGGCGAGAGCCCCTCGATATGATCGAGGGCCGGCTTCTGCATTTGACCGACGAACTGCCGCGCATAGGAACTAAGACTTTCGACATAACGGCGCTGGCCTTCGGCGTAGATCGTGTCCATGGCCAGCGAGCTCTTGCCCGAACCGCTCATGCCGCAGCAAACGGTCATTTGGTCGCGGGGAATCTCGACGTCGATATCTTTCAAATTGTGCTGTCGAGCGCCGCGAACGCGAATCGCGCGATGCGACACCGGCGCGGCCCGGCCCGATTCGCGTGGCGCCGGACGCAGCGCGGGATCGAACACCGCGGCCAAGGCGCGGCCGGTGTAGGAAGCTTCGACCGCGGCCACCGCCCGCGGAGGGCCGCAGGCGATGATCCGTCCGCCGCCGCGACCGCCCTCGGGCCCCATGTCGATCAGCCAGTCGGCGGTCTTGATCACATCGAGATTATGCTCGACCACCAGCACCGTGTTGCCGGCGTCGACAAAGCCGTGCAACACCTTGAGCAGCAGCTTGATATCGGCGAAGTGCAGGCCGGTCGTCGGTTCATCGAGCAGATACAGAGTGCGGCCGGTGCTGCGCTTGACCAGTTCCCGGGCCAGTTTCACCCGCTGGGCTTCGCCGCCCGAGAGCGTGGGCGAAGGTTGGCCGAGCTTCAGATAGTCGAGCCCGACATCGTGCAAGGTCTGCAATTTGTGGCGAATCTTGGGCACATTCTCGAAATGAGCGACGGCCTCTTGCACATCCATTTCGAGCACTTCGGAAATGCTCTTGCCCTTGAAACGCACTTGCAGGGTTTCGCGGTTGAATCGTCGCCCCTCGCACACCGGGCAAGTGACCCACACATCGGCCAGGAAGTCCATGTCGAGCTTGTTCGACCCATTGCCCTCGCAGGCTTCGCAACGACCGCCGGGGACATTGAAACTAAAGCGGCCGGCCTTGTAGCCGCGGGCTTTCGATTCGGGAAGCTGGGTGTAGAGATCGCGAATTTCGTCGAACAGCTTGATATAGGTCGAGGGGTTCGATCGCGGCGTGCGGCCGATGGGCGATTGATCGATGGCGATCATCTTGTCGAGATGCTCGACCCCCTCGATCCGGTCGTGTTCCCCCGGCTCCGATTCGCCGCCATTGAGGTCGCGGTGCAATGTGTCGGCCAAGATATCATTGACCAGCGAGCTCTTGCCCGAACCCGACACTCCGGTAACGCATACCAGGGCGCCCAAAGGAATCTCGACATCGACACCGGTCAGATTGTTGTGCCTGGCATTGACGATCTTGAGCGACTTGCCGGTGCGCGGACGAGTCGCGGCGGGCTCTTCGATCGCCATTTCGCCGGAGAGAAATTTGCCGGTGACGCTCTTCGGCGCCGCGGACAACTCGGCCACGCCGCCCGACGCCACGACATATCCACCGCGCACTCCCGGGCCGGGGCCAAAGTCGATGATGTGGTCGGCCGCCCGCATCGTGTCTTCGTCGTGCTCGACCACCACCACGGTATTGCCCAGATCGCGCAGGGCCGTGAGCGTGTCGAGCAAGCGGTCGTTGTCGCGCGGATGGAGGCCGATCGAGGGTTCGTCGAGAATATAAAGCACGCCCACGAGCCCGCAGCCGATTTGCCCGGCCAGTCGGATGCGCTGCGACTCGCCGCCCGAAAGCGTGGGCGCGGTGCGGTCGAGCGTGAGATAATCGAGGCCCACATTCGAGAGAAAGCCGAGCCGACCGCGAATCTCTTTCAATATCTCGTCGGCCACGCGGGCTCGAGCGCCCTCGAGGGCGAGCGATTCGAAAAAGCGAGTGGCGTCGGCGATCGGCAGATGGCAAACCTCGGGCAGCGAGCGCGCGGGCTGTTCGGCGAACTGGGGATGCCGGGTCGTAAGCCGCACGGCCGCGGCTTGCGGATTGAGCCGGCCGCCGTGGCATTCCGGACAATCGAGCACGCTCATGTGCTTTTCGAGTTGTCGAATCTGCATTTTGCTTTGCGAGTTCCGATGTCGCGAGAGCAACTGCGGAATGATGCCCTCGAAGTGGCCGCCATATTTTTGACCATGGCCGCCGGAGCGCCAGGTGAAGGTGATGTGCAGATCGCCCGTGCCGTGGAGCCAGAGGTTTTGCAATTCGGGCGATAGCTCTTGCCAGGGCGTTTCGAGCATCGTGCCTTCGGGCAGCTCGTGTTTGCGTTCGACGGCATGGGCCACGCCGCTGAAGATATGCCGCTTCCAACGCCCCAGTTCCTTCCAAGGGCCGATCAGCTCGATGCAGCCTTGTTTGAACGACAGGCTCGGGTCGGGCGTGAGCCGCTCGGGAACGAACGTGTATTGATGCCCCAGGCCGGAACACGCGCCGCACATGCCTTGCGGGCTGTTGAAGCTGAAGAGCTGCGGCGTGGGCGGCTCGAAACTCAGGCCGCAATGGGTGCAGGCATAGTGGGCCGAGAGTTGGAGATCGCCCGGGACCTTTCCGCCGCGAGCCGAGCGCTTCTTGCGGACGCCGGTTTTCTCGCGAGCCAATTCGGGTTCGGCAACGCCCCCGTCCGCGGCAGCCTCGCCACCGACTTCTTCAACCGGCCCGGCGCTCTCGGAGGGGCGCCCCGCCTCGGGGGCCACGATCAAACTTCCGCCGCCGAGCCGGAGCGCGAGATCGACCGCTTCGGCGAGTCGAGCGCGTCCTTCGCCCGCCACGAGCCGATCGATCACGACTTCGATCGTGTGCCGCATTTGGCGATCGAGCATCACGTTGTCGGTGAGCAAGTAAATCTCGCCATCGACGCGAGCCCGCACGAATCCCTGCTTGAGCAAGTCTTCGAACAGATCGCGGTATTCACCCTTTTGAGCCTTCACCAGCGGAGCGAGCATCGAATAGCGGGCGCCGGCGGGCAGTTCGCCGATCCGGTCGATAATTTGCTCGCGCGTCTGGGCCGTGATCTCGCGCTGGCAGCGGGGGCAATGGCCCAAACCGGCGCGGGCGTAGAGCACTCGCAAGTAGTCGTGGATTTCGGTGATCGTGCCGACGGTCGAGCGCGGGTTTTGGCCCGAAGATTTCTGCGAAATCGAGATCGAAGGGCTCAGGCCGCCAATGAAATCCACATCGGGCTTCGGCATCTGGCCGAGAAACTGGCGCAAAACTAGACAGGCTTTCGACATAGCGCCGCTGACCTTCGGCGTAGAGCGTGTCGAACGCCAGGGAGCTCTTGCCCGAACCGCTCACGCCGGTCAGGCAGATTAATCGATTGCGCGGTAGAGAAAGATCGACTTCCCGCAGATTGTGTTCGCGGGCGCCTTTGATGACAATGTCGGCAGCAGCCATGCTGTGTCGGGGGATAAGTCCGTTGGGGGAAGAAAGTTCGGATTCGCGCCGCGAGCAAATGCCGGGTCCCGAGGCCGAACTGGGGATTATACGCCCTGGGTCCCCGACCGCCCAGAGCGCGAAACACGGCGAACGCCATCGCTCGGGGGGAATGGAGCGCGTTTTCGCGCCGCGACCCGCCGTGTGTTAGCGGCAGCGGCGCGTGAGCACGAATTGCCCGTGGTCGCGTTTGGCTTGATAGTTGGCCACGAACGAATCGCCTTGGACCGTGGCCTGATAGCGAAACTCGCCGAAGCCCAGCAACTTGGAGCTGCCCGCCAATTGCACCACGCCCGGCCCCTCGCACACGATGTTCAAGTTCACCGCATAGCGGAACGGCACGACGCGGAAGAAGCGCCCCGTGAACACCACGCGATAGTGGCCGGCGTCGACGCGGCGAAATTTGCCGTGCAGCGGGCCATGGTGCGGCGTCACTTGGCTCGACCAGGTTCCATCCCAGCGGCCCGTGAGATCGTGGGCGCCGGCCGGAGTGGCGAAGCTCGCGGCACAGGCCAAGGCGCAGAGCGCGGCGGCAAGGGGAATCCAACCCTGGAGGAACATTCGGTGAAACATGGCGAGCAAGCCTCCCGCGAAGGGCCGAGGGCGATTGAAGGTATTCATCGCTTTTTGTAAGCGCCGCGCTGCATCGCGCTTGCCTCGCGACGTGGCGACGCTTGCATGTGTATCGGAATGTCGCGCGGGGCGCTTCAGACCGCGAGCGTCCATTTTCCGCGGAAAGGGATCGCGGCGGGCGAATCGCGCCCGAACGATCGGCATGGTTGGGTATGCGATCGGCGCGGGCGAACGATTGCCGCCGGGCGCATGAAAAAAGGCGGCCCGACCCTTTTGCAAGGATCGGGCCGCCCCCGAACTGACCGGACCTTCTTCCGAGGCGACAGAAGAAAGACCTAGCGGATATCGAGCTTAGCCACCGCAACCGCAGCTTGGCGCCGCGGCCGGCGCCGCACACGAGGGTTCACAAGCCGGGGCCGGGCAGCAGACCTGCACCGGAACTTGCTTGCAGACCACTTTCGGCACGCAGCGGGTCACCGTGTAGGCAACCTGCTTGGGCACGCAACGTTCGACCATGATGGTCTTGGTCGTGTGCACCGGCTTGCAGACCGTGTAGGGCACTTGCTTCGAGCACTTCTCGGCGACCATGTGGCACACCTGGTAGCTGCACTGCTTCACGTGTTGCTCGGAGACCATGTGGCACACCTTGTAGCAGCACTGCTTCACGTGCTGCTCGGCGACCATGTGGCACACCGTGTAGTTGCAATGCTTCACGTGTTGCTCGGGCACCATGCGGCAGGTGGTGTAGGTGCAATGCTTCACGTGTTGCTCGGCGACCATGTGGCACACCTTGTAGCAGCACTGCTTCACATGCTGCTCGGCGACCATGTGGCACACCGTGTAGTTGCACTGCTTCACGTGTTGCTCGGCGACCATGTGGCACACCTTGTAGCAGCACTGCTTCACGTGCTGCTCGGGCACCATGTGGCACACCGTGTAGCTGCAATGCTTCACGTGTTGCTCGGGCACCATGTGGCACACCGTGTAGCTGCAATGCTTCACGTGTTGCTCGGGCACCATGTGGCACACCGTGTAGTTGCACTGCTTCACGTGTTGCTCGGAGACCATGTGGCACACCTTGTAGCAGCACTGTTTCACGTGCTGCTCGGCGACTATGTGGCACACCGTGTAGTTGCAATGCTTCACGTGTTGCTCGGAGACCATGTGGCACACCTTATAGCAGCACTGTTTCACGTGCTGCTCGGCGACCATGTGGCACACCGTGTAGTTGCACTGCTTCACGTGTTGTTCGGGCACCATGCGGCAGACCTGATACGAGCAGGTCTTGACATGGTTTTCCGACACCGTGCGGCACACCGTGTAGGGAACCTTCTTGACGCAGGATTCCCGCACATACTTCACGCAGTTGATGGTCTTCTCTTGCACGGTCGGGACCCAGACCTTCTTGCACACCTTGATCGGCGGGCATTGGACCTGCACCGTGTGGCAGCAGCCGGGCTTGTACACGCAACGGCAGCAGCAGGGATCCCAGCTCCAGCAGCCGGGTTCTTGAACGCACTTGCAAACGGTCGGGCCCGGGCATTCCGAGACTTGGGTTTCCCAATGTCCGCAGCACACCTGGACCGTCTTGGTGTAGTGAACCGGCTTGCAGACCTCGTAGCACACTTCGCGCTCGCAGGTCTCTTGGACTTGCTTGCAGGTCGTGTAGCAGATGTCTCGCGTCTTGGTCTCATACACCGGCTTGCACACCGTGTAGCAGATTTGGCGAGTCTTGGTCTCGTAGACCGGCTTGCACACCGTGTAGCAAATATCCCGGGTCTTGGTCTCGTACACCGGCTTGCAGACCGTGTAGCAGATATCCCGAGTCTTGGTCTCATAGACCGGCTTGCACACCGTGTAGCAAATGTCGCGAGTCTTGGTCTCCCACACCGGCTTGCACACCGTGTAGCAGATTTCGCGGGTCTTGGTCTCGTAGACCGGCTTGCACACCGTGTAGCAAATGTCCCGAGTCTTGGTCTCCCACACCGGCTTGCAGACCGTGTAGCAGATGTCCCGGTTGTGCGTCTCGTAGACCGGCTTGCAGACCGTGTAGCAAATATCGCGCGTCTTGGTCTCCCACACCGGCTTGCACACCGTGTAGCAGATTTGACGCGTCTTGGTCTCATAGACCGGCTTGCACACCGTGTAGCAAATGTCCCGAGTCTTGGTCTCCCACACCGGCTTGCAGACCGTGTAGCAGATGTCCCGGTTGTGCGTCTCGTAGACCGGCTTGCAGACCGTGTAGCAAATATCCCGGGTCTTGGTTTCGTAGACCGGTTTGCACACGGTATAGCAGATATCGCGAGTCTTGGTCTCATACACCGGCTTGCAGACGGTGTAGCAGATATCGCGAGTCTTGGTCTCATACACCGGCTTGCAGACGGTGTATTCGCAGTTGCGATAGCAGGTCTCTTTGACGTAGCTCAAGCAGTCGATCGTCTTGGGCTCGCAGACTTTCTCGTAGCACGTCTTGTAGCAGGTATAGTTCTGCTTCTCGTAGACGGTCTCCTGACACGTCTTCATCACGGTGTAGCACTGTTGCTTGCAGCAGGCGTATGCCGGCGTGTCGCAACAAGTGGCGCAGCAGCGGTACCGGGCCACGCCACAATAGCGAGCGCTGGCCATGTCGACCGACATGGCTGCGAGCACTAGGGCGAGCAGCGGCACTGCCCAACGATTACTCATGGTCTTGCCTCCTTCGTCAACGGCTTCTGAATTGGGGAATCCGGTCAGTCGAGCGAGCGCGAACTCGCCTTTACGGTTATTCGGTTGTCTGGACTACGCACATTAGCCAGACATCCCATGTATCGCATTAACGCGATCCACTACATGCCACGCATGCTTCGCAGGCGTCTTGTGTTTTCTGTTTCATCCATGATTCCATCGAACAAATGGGTAATTCGGCTGAAATGAAAGAATTGATCGGAATACAAGCGGCGGGAGAACTAGGTGGCTTTTCACCAACAAGTCCTGGGATTCCGTTGGGTCCTATAGTCGCGATTCGGTTCCGCGAGACACACGGCGCCGATCCTGCGGGTTGTGCCGATCGATCGCCCCGCGATGGAAGGCGCGCATGCCGAGCGAGGCTGGCTTTCGCGGAATTTCGGCCCTTGCCCGGCCGGCGGGGCATGCCTTAGAGTGGGACGAAACGCCCTTCGATTCCGCGGCGCCCAATTTCGACACCTACCGACCCCTCATGACAGCGCCAAAACCAAAGCCGGCCAACGGTCAAACGGAAGCCGTTCCGCCGAAAGCGGTCGTGAGCCGGCTGAGCCTCTACTTGCGCGAGCTCCAGCGGCTGGTCCGCGAGGGCACGGAGACCACCAATTCTGGTCAACTTGGCGGGTTTCTAGGGCTCAACGATTCCCAAGTTCGCAAGGACCTCGCCTATTTCGGACATTTCGGGCATCCGGGCGTGGGCTACCGCTGCGATGACCTGATCCTCGCGATCCGTGCAATCCTGGGGGCCGATCGCGACTGGCCGGTGGCGATCGTCGGCGCAGGCAACCTGGGCCAAGCCCTGTTGGGCTACCGCGGGTTTGGCCGACAGGGTTACCGGATCGTGGCGGCTTTCGACAACGACCCCGAAAAGATCGGGGCCATCGTGCATGGCGTGGAGATTCGCTCGCTCGACGCGCTGGCGGAGGCGGTTCGGGAGCAAGGCATCAAGTTGGGCCTCATCGCGGCGCCGGCCGGCGTGGCCCAGCAGGTGGCCGACACCCTGGTGGCCGCCGGCGTGAATGGGATATTGAACTTCGCGCCGGTGACGCTCAACCTGCCGCCCGGCGTGAGCCAGGTGGGGGTCGATCTGGCGATGGAGCTCGAACAATTGAGCTTCGCGGTTGTGCATCGCCGCCAATCGGACTAAATTGCGGCCTGGAGAAATCGCGCGTCCACGGAGAATCCGCGCGGCGGCGAACCAAAATCGCCTCCGCCGACTCCTTTAGTTCTCGGGCCGACTCTAAAATAGAGCGGCCGGCGGCGCCGCGACCGAACGGTCGCCGCAAGAGCAAGCGGAAAAAGCCACTACCCGGTGGTGTAATGGTAACACTAGAGATTTTGGCTCTCTCATTCTAGGTTCGAGTCCTAGCCGGGTAGCTTTTCTTCCTCCCGCGGCGCAGCCGCGCCCGCGCGGTTCTTGCGGAAGACAATTTCGCGACCGGGGCGCGGGCGGTTTGGAATGTGTATCCCGATGCAAAGATAGCGCGCATCAACTCTGGTCCAGGTCCGAGCGTCGAGCTCGCCGCCGCGCAAACGCTCGACGGTGGCGAACGGCTGCCCGGCTTTAGCCTAGCCTCGAAGAGTTTTTTCGCGAGCCAGCGGCCTGATCGGACAATTGCCGCGGCCGAGGGACACCGGCGTTTCGCGGCGATCACTGCCGCTTCGCGCCGCGGCCGGCCGAAAGCCGTGGCTGTTGTGGCTGATCTTCTTCACACACCACGCGAAAGCCGGCGTAGAAATACCGGCGCGACGGGCCATCGTTTACCCGGAGGGCGCAACGCAAGTCGACCGCCGAGCAGTAAAATCCGCCGCCCCGAATGACTCGCACCGTGCCAGACGAGGGGCCTTGCGGATCGTCGATCGGCGATCGCTCGTAATACTGGGTGTCATACCAGTCGGCGCACCATTCCCAGGCATTACCGAGCATATCGTGGAGACCAAAAGCATTGGGCTGATATTTTCCGACCGGCGCCGTCCAAGCATAGCCGTCGTGCCGAGGGAGAAAGGGAAAGGGCAGCTTCTCTTCCGTCTTGGCGCCGGTGTCGTCGAATGCCGCGAGCGTGGCTTTGCCCGATATCTGTTTGCGGTCGGCGTCGGCCACGTTGGCGAATTGCACGAGCATTTCCGGATCGTTGCCAAAGAAAAAGCGATGATTCGATCCGGCCCGGGCGGCGTATTCCCATTCGGCCTCGGTGGGCAGCCGATACGACTTACCCTCCTTTTTGCTCAACCACTCACAAAACGCCATCGCATCGTTCCAAGACACGTAAATCACCGGGTGATCCATTTCGATCTTCCAGCCGGGCGCCCAAGGGCGGAAGTTCATCGATTCGACGAGCTTCTTCCCGGATGGATCGTAGCCCCAACTCGGATTCGGATCGCGTTCGATGTCGGTTTTGTAGTGAACGTCGTGATAAAAGGTGAGAAACTGCCCGAGGGTCACCTCATATTGCCCCATGAGAAATGACTTCGTGATTCGCACCGGATGGCGCGGCGCTTCGCCGTCGAGCCATTTCGGGTCGCAATACGGGAAGTCGGAGAGCGTGTGGCTGCGATCTTCCTCGGCGCCCATCATGAATTCGCCGGCCGGAATCCGCACGAGCTTCATGCCGATCGAATTCGAACTGACTTCTTGCGACCAGGTCGGCTTCGTCGAGCAAGCCACCACGCAGGCGACGCTGGCGAACAATAGGCGCCAACGAAAGGAGAATCCAACCATGTCGAACGGCTCCCAAGGGGCGTTGCGGAACAAACGGTCGAACGCAGGGCAAAATTGAAGCAATCGAACCGAGTGCAACCCGAGATTTCGACACAAGGCTCCGCGACCAACGAAAATTCGCGGCATGCCGCGGAGGTCCGAGAGGCTCGCATGGCCCCCACGGCGCCGGTTGATTCGCGAGCGGTGGCGGGCAGGATAGCTTCGAGAATCCGAATCGTCGGTTCCCGGCGCCATCACTTATTCGACATTATCGGACGAATCCGAACACCGCAAGTTCCCTTGCCAAAGTTTAATGAGCGCCGACTTGAATTGCCACCTGCTGAAATCGGCAGGTTCTGTAAAAGGCGCCGCGGAGGCTGCTGACGGAGGCCGAGTACTTGGCGGCCGACCGCCTGGCGCCCGAAACCGCGCTCGCGCGACCCTCGGACGCTCATTCGGCATGAGAGCCCGAATTCAAAGTTCCAAGAAAGCAAGCCCATCGACGTTCTCGCCGAAGGGCCTGCTCTCGATAAAAATCGGGGTGAGAGGATTCGAACCTCCGACCCTCTGCTCCCAAAGCAAATGCGCTAGCCAGACTGCGCTACACCCCGTGCACCGTACTCCCTCATCGTAACAGGATCGATCCCCCGAAGCCAGTTCCCTCGAGGTGGTTGGCTTCAGCGCCATGCGGCGGCCGGTCGGCGCTTTTACAGCACATCGACTTCCGGGCCGCAAATCAAGTCGCGTAGCCGCTCGAACTCTTCGCTGCTTCCAAACACGATTGCGATCTTGCCGCGTCCCTCAGTCGTCTGCCGGATCGAAACTCGCGTGCCGAGCGCTTCCCTAAATTCCCGCTCAAGCAGTGCGATTTGCTCCGAGCGTCGCGGGGCCTTGCGTGGTTTGGGCGAAGGCGCCGTCGCCGCGGTGTTCGTGCTGCCCGCGCTCGGCGCCCCGGCGCCAAGCGGCTCATCGTCGCCGCGGTGGATCCTATCCTGCACCAGTAGCTCCACCGAACGCACGCTCAACTGTTCCCGCTCGATTCGCTCGCACATCGCCAGTTGATCTCTCTCATCGCCGAGCGGCAAAAGCGCCCGCGCGTGGCCCTGCGTAATGGCGCCCAGCGCACCGCTTTCTGGACGGCGTCGGGCAGCTCGAGCAACCGCACGAGATTGGCGATCGTCGAGCGGTCGACTTTCAGTCGCGCGGCCAGCTCGGCCTGAGTGACCCGGTAGCGATCGAGATACTGTTGGAAAGACGCCGCCTTTTCCAGCGGGTTCAGATCGCGGCGCTGAAGATTTTCGACGATCGCCAACTCGGCCATCTGCCGGTCGTCGGCCTCGCGCAGATGCACCGGCGCCTCGGTCCAGCCGGCTTTGATCGCGGCCCGGAGGCGGCGCTCGCCGGCCACGAGTTGATACCGCTCGCCCAATCGCCGCACGACCAGCGGCTGCAAGAGGCCGTGTTCGCGCAGGCTTTCGGCGAGCTCGTCGATCGCGGCTTCGTCGAAATCCTGCCGGGGCTGAAACGGGTTGGCGTCGATCAGCGCGACCGGCACCTGCGTGGGCGCGTCGGCCGAGGGCGCGGTTTGAAGCCCCACCGGTTCGCCGCTCTCGGCGACTTCGGCCACACGCAGCTCCGGCCGGGCCGGCGCCGGCTTGGCCTCGGAATCGGGCGCGGTCATGGGTCGGCTCAAAAGCGCTTCGAGTCCGCGGCCCAGGCGCCGTGGTTGATTGGTCATCGCTCAAACCTCCTTGGTTCCAAATCGAGAAGATCGGGGATCGCCTCGGTCCGGGCTTGCATCATGCAAAAAAAACCGGCCTGGTCCCTTTATCGTTCTAATACTTCCATGCAAAGTTCCATGTAAGCCCGCGCTCCGCGCGAACGCGGCGCATAGTCGAGCACCGATAGCCCATGGCTCGGCGCTTCGGAAACATTCACATCGCGCGGGGCCACGGTTTTGAATACGATCTCGCCGAAGAAGTCCCGCACCTCGCGCTCGACTTCGCGCGTGAGCTCCAGGAGCGGGTCGTGCATCGTGAGCAGGATTCCGCCGAACTGGAGCCGCGCGTCGGGCCGCTCCATCACCTCGCGAATCACCTCGATCATTTGCGTGAGCCCCTCCATGGCGAAGTATTCGCACTGGATCGGCATCAGCACCTCGGTCGCGCTGGCGAGCACCGTTTGCGTGAGCGGGCCGAGCGAGGGCGGACAGTCGATCAGCACGAAGTCATAGGCCGAGAGTCCGCTCGCCAAGTGTTGACTTAGCGTGGCCGATTGAGCCCCGCCGGCCAGGACCTCGACATCCTTGAAGCTGCGGCTGCCGGGCAACAGTTCGAGTCCCGGCGTGGCCAGCGAGCAAAGCGACTCAGCGAGCGGCTGCCGGGAAACGAGCGGATGTGAGTTGGTCGGCCGCTGGCCAAGGCCGCTGGTGGCGTTGCACTGTGGATCGAGGTCCACGAGCAAGGTGCGAGCGCCGGCCTTGGCAAGTCCCACGGCGCAGTTGACCGCCGTCGTGGTCTTGCCGACCCCGCCCTTCTGATTCGCCACGCACAAAATTCGGCCCATGTCCGAAATGCCCGATCGCCAGGGACAAAAAATCGGGCCGGATTGTAGCCGCGAGGCGCGAGCGGCAGGAATGGCAATTTCGAGCCAGCCGGGAAAGCGATCAAGCGCGCGACGATCGCGCGGGTCGTTGCAAGGGCCACCTTGCTCGTTTCACGTGAAACGATCGTCGTCCAATATGAATGCGCTAGCACGCTAGCTGCATTTCACTGGTCCACGTTTCACGTGAAACGGCCCCCAGCGCGAGCCGCGGTGATTATTCGAGCGGGTTAAAGACCAGGCCGCTGAGCAGCTTGGGATAGAAATAGGTGCTCTTGGCCGGCATCCGCTCGCCATGTTCGCTGATCGCGCGGATATGGTCGACCGTGGCTGGCATCACTAGGGCCGCCAATTGAAATTCGTCGGAGGCACCCTCGCCATCGAGCCCGTCGACCACTTCTTGCACCAAGTGAACATAGCGCGGCTTCGGCAGGTCTTTGGCGCCGAGCAGCGTGTCGATCACCAGGCGATGCAAGATCGCCACTCCAAGCCCCCGCCAATCGCCGCTGTGCTCGGGCGCCACTTCCGCCATGCGGGCCTCGCCGGCCGGAGTGATCTTGGCCAGAACCCAACGTTCGTCGGCCGGCGTGTAAAGGCCGAGCGTGCCCTGTTGGTCTTCGGTCTCGATTTCTTCCCACACGCTCGCCGCCAAATCGCTGCCCTCGCCCACGATGCGCGTCGTGAAGCAGTCGCCCAGTTTGGCCACGAGCTGTTCGGACGTCATTTTCGGCAGGCCGCGGAAGAGCCGATGCGTCGGCAAGACCAGTAGCCCGGGGTCGTTCATGCCAATGAACATCATCAGCACGAAGTTCGCCGGATGGTTCGCCGGCAGCGAGCCGCCGTGGGCCGCGGCGAGCTCGTCGCGATAGTTGCAGGCCGTCTCATAGCGATGGTGGCCATCGGCAATGAACGTGGGCTTGGCGTCCATGAGCCCCGACACGGCGGAAATCAGCGCCGGATCGGTCACCGGCCAGAGCCGATGCAAAACGCCCAGGTGGTCGGTTGCCTCGAGCGGAGTCTGCTGCCGAACCGCTTCCTCGAGCTTGTTTTGGATTTCGTTGCTTGGGTCGGGAAATAGTCCGAATATCTGGCTGAGGTTCGTTTTGCAGGCCCGCGTGAGCAAGAGGCGATCTTGCTTGGGGCCCGACATCGTTTCTTCATGCGGATAAATCTTGCCCTGGCCGAAGCGCTCGAGTTGGCAGCGGGCCATGAATCCGCGGCGGGTAAATGTGCTTCCGCCGGTCTCGAACACCTGGTGATACACATAGAGCGCCGCTTGCGGCTCGGTGAACAGCACCCCTTCGCTGCGCCAGTTCTTGAGGAACCGGGCCGCGCGCTCGTAGCGGCTTGTGCCGCCATCGTCGCCGGGCTCCTCGCGGTTGAGCTCGAGGCGAATCACATTGGCCGGGTGGCGGCGGTAGAGTGCATCTTGCAACTTCGCGCCGATCACGTCATAGGGCGGAGCGACCACATCGCTCAATGAGCCGACATGGCCCAGGTCGTATCGAATGCCGCGAAACGCTTGCATGGTAGGCATGGCGGAAAACCCTTGTGTCGGCGCCCTTGCTCAATGCGCCGGTGAATGCGCCGGTGAATGTGCCGGTGAATGTGCCGGTGACCCTGGAGAACTGGGCTGGGGGCCCGAAAAACAAAAAAAGCGGGGCCGCGGATGTTATCCCGCAGCCCCGCCGAATTGTCAAACCCCCGGCCCCGTGGCGCTCAAGTAGACAAAACGGACACGCCGCCCAAATCGCCTAGTACCGGTAGTGCTCCGGCTTGAACGGTCCTTCGACCGGCACGCCGAGATACTCCGACTGCTTGCCCGTGAGCTTGGTCAGCTTGACGCCCAGCTTGTCAAGATGCAGCCGGGCCACTTCCTCGTCCATCTTCTTGGGCAACATATGCACGCCCACGGCGAATTTGTCGCTCTCGTTCCAAAGTGCTATCTGCGCCAGCACTTGGTTCGTAAAGCTGTTCGACATGACAAACGACGGGTGTCCCTTCGCGCAGCCGAGATTCACAAGCCGGCCCTCGGCCAGCACGATCAATGAGCGGCCGTTGGGGAAGGTGTAGCGGTCGACCTGCGGCTTGATTTCCATCTTTTTCACATCGCGCGTGGCTGTTGAGCCACGCCATGTCGATCTCGACATCAAAATGCCCAATGTTGCACACGATTGCGTCGTTGGGCATCTGCTGCATGTGCTTGCCCAAAATGATGTCGGGGCATCCGGTGGCGGTGACGAAAATGTTCGCGCGCGAGGCGGCGTCTTCCATCGTCGTCACTTCATAACCCTCCATCGCCGCTTGTAGCGCGTTAATCGGGTCAATTTCGGTGATTAGCACTCGGGCGCCTAGCGAACGCATTGCATGGGCGCAGCCCTTGCCCACATCGCCGTAGCCAGCCACGACAACGACTTTGCCGGCCACCATTACGTCGGTGGCCCGTTTGATGCCGTCGGCCAGCGATTCGCGGCAGCCGTATAGATTGTCGAACTTGCTTTTCGTCACCGAATCGTTCACGTTGATGCACGGAGTCTTGAGCTCGCCACGAGCATGCATGTGATAGAGGCGATGCACGCCAGTGGTCGTTTCCTCGCTGATGCCGCGAATCTCGCCGAGCAGTTCGGGAAATCGTTGATAAATCATGGCCGTCAGGTCGCCGCCATCGTCGAGGATCATGTTCAGCGGCTTGCCATCGGCGAAGTAGAGCGTTTGCTCGATGCACCAGTCGAATTCTTCGTTGGTCATGCCCTTCCAGGCATACACCGGCACGCCGGCCTTGGCGATCGCCGCCGCCGCCGGGTCGTGGGTGCTGAAGATATTGCAACTGCTCCACGTGACTTCGGCGCCGAGCGCGACCAGGGTCTCGATCAGCACCGCGGTCTGCACCGTCATGTGCAAACAGCCGGCGATGCGGGCCCCCGCGAGCGGCTTCGAGCGGCCGTATTTCGTGCGGAGCGACATCAGGCCCGGCATTTCATTTTCGGCCAGCATAATCTCGCGGCGACCGAGATCGGCTTGGGCAATGTCTTTGACTTTGTACGGCAAACGATTTGCGACCTGGGTCACGCTACTGTCTCCTCTAAAAAGGAAGTTGGCGAATTGCAGCCAACTGTAATCCTAGGCGATATATCTGGGGGAATTCCTGTAAGTGACGACCGCCCAGCGCCCGCCGGCGACTGGGGCGGACGTGACCCCATGATAATATTGCTTTTACGTTTGGGAAACGGGCGCCACGACCACGAACCGGTAAAAAGCTCCTCTTTTCCCAGGCGCCCGTCGGTGCTCGCAAGGCAATCAACGCGCAGCGCCTAATTCTAGTTCATCGAAGCCCCGTTTCGCCTCGGCCGCGAAGGCCGACATGAGCGCGTGCGATTTCGTTCGCTGGTCCGTCTCCACGCCGCTCGCGACATCGACCGCCGCCGGCCGAACGGCACGGATCGCCGCCGCCACATTCTCCGGAGTCAATCCGCCGGCGAGCACCAACGGAATTTGGGCCGCCAGCTCGGCTCGCTTCGCAATCATGGACCAATCGGCCACCTGCCCGGCGCCTCCGTATTGGCCCGGCGGCGCGGCGTCGACCAGCCATCGGGCCGGAAGGCACTCCAACTCACGGCAAGCCATCAAATACCGCTTGACTGAAGCCAAAGAACCGACGGGTCGAAACGCCCGAACGATGGATGCACCGCCCAAGTGCCTTGGAATCAATTCTTTCAGCGCGCAAGGCGGCGGTGAGCGCCGCCACGAATTCCGGCTGCTCGTCGCCGTGAAGCTGCACCGAATCGAGCTGGGCCAAGTCGCGAAGTTCGCAAATCTCCTCGACCGCGCGGTTCACGAACACCCCGACCTTCACCGCCCGAGAGCCGATCGCCGCCGCGATTTCCTGGGCCCGCGCGGGGGCGACATATCGCGGACTCCCCGGATGAAAATTGAGTCCGATCGCATCGGCGCCAGCCGCGATCGCCGTCATAGCATCCGCGGCGGTCGTGACGCCGCAAATCTTGATTGTCCATGCTCGACTCAAGTCGATCCCCTCAATGGCCGATTCAAGAAGCTGACTCATTGCCTCGTCGACAAGACGAATCCAAGAGTCTCCCATCACTCACGCAGGACTCCTTCGCGTGCCCGGCGACCGATCTCGACAAAAATGGTTTGCGACCATTCGCCGCGACCAACCGATTTATGTGCTCTCGATCACCGCCGTGGCTGTGGCGAGTTGGTGGTTGATTGTCGTATCGCAAACTCCGCTGGGGGGTTTGGTGGTCAACTCGCCGCAAGCCCCGCGAGCGCCCGCGGCGAAGCCCGGCCCAGGGGAGCCGCATTCTGCCGCTGCCCAAGTGCGCAGGGACTATGTCGAAGCGCAATCGGCCGTTTTCGCGGCTCGCGCGGCGGTCGACGCGGCCCGGCGCGGCGTGGCATCGGCGGAACACGATTGGGAGGAATGCCTCGCCGCTCGCGCAGCGCGCGAAACTCAGCAAGCGGCCCGGCTGCGCGAGGCCACGGCGAAAAACGGACTCCGGCCCTGAACCCTCAGTATAGCGAAATGCTCGCTGATATGCAGCGATTGTCGAATCAGCTCGATGTGCTGCTGCAACGCTATACCCGCGAACATCCCGACGCGGTGGCCGTTATTTCGCGAATGGCCGCGCTCGACGACGAGCTCAAACGCGTGCCCAAGTTCCTCGCCGACAGTGAATCCGCCCCATTCCAAAACATCCCGCGCCAAAACACCGCGACCCAAACCGACTCGGCACATGGGTCGGCCCCGACCGACGGCGCGGGTCCCCGGCTCGCGGGCCAAGGCGACGAACCGACACTTTCGGGCGACACGACCGCGCCCCCCGCGTCGGCGGCCGATCGGGCCGATCAAGAAGCCGAAGACGCGGTGCGAATCGCTTGGGATCGCTCGCAAGAGGAACTCCAAAAGTGCGTTCGCGCCGAACAACAGGCGCTTGACCGCGAGGATGAGCTCCGCCGGCAAGGCGGCGCCCTGAGCGCTCCCGGCGACGATCTCGCCTCGGCCGCGGAACACGATCGATCATCGATCGACAATGCAAGCGCCGGCGCGGCCGGTCCGGCGGGCTGGTCACTGGCCGCGGCCCTGGCAAGTCTGCTGGGGCTCGAAGCCGTGGCGCTTCGAGTGGCCACTTCGGTGGTCTCGCTCGAACAGGCCGCCCCGCTCCTGACAGTCGATTCCGTGGCCGCGTTGCTACCAATCCCCGTGCTGGCTGTGGTGCCTGCCAGCGGCGGGTCGTTGCTGAACACCGAAAAAACGAGATCCGATGCTTCTTGGCTCGTATTTTGGCTCCTGGCGTGCGAAGGAACCCTGGCCGCCATGGCGTTTTTGCTCACGGCGCTCACGGTCCATGACCTGCATTTTCCCATCGAGATAATTCAGCATCCCATCGGAGCCATGGCCCGTGGTCTGCATGGGTTGCATTCGTAGTCCGGGAAAACATCGAAATGTCGCGATACACATTGAGTTGGCGCCTCGCCGTCGCGGACCGGCAATCGGCTTCGCGAAAAAAACTGTTTTGAGCCACGCCCTCCGAGCTGCCGAACAGAAGTGAATGCCCTGGCATTTCGGATCGGCTCGTGGGGTGATCGGCCCGCGTTATCCAAGGAAGGCTTTTCATGTACGAAGCATTCTTTCAGTTGCGCCGTCGGCCGTTTGCCGCCGCCGTTCAGGTCGACCGCTATTTTCCCGCCGCGTCGATCGAGCTCGCCAAACAAACGATCGCGCGTTGCGTCGAGCGGGCCGAGGGCCCGGCGATCGTGGTCGGGCCCGCCGGAACCGGCAAGTCGATGCTTTGCCAGTTGCTTGCCCGAAAGCTCGGCGATCGATTCAAAACCGCGGTGCTTGCTGGCGGGCCTTTCGGCCGGCGCCGGGCCCTGCTCCAAGCAATGCTTCACGAACTCGGCCAGCCCTTTCGCGGGCTCGACGAAGGCGAACTGCGGCTCGCGCTCGCCGACTACGCCATCAACGGCTGCCGCGACCGGCAAGGCGTCGTACTGTTGGTCGACGAGGCCCATGCCCTGACGCCGCGGATGCTCGAGGAACTACGGCTCCTAGGCAATGTGATCGCGAGTGGCGAACACCGCGTGCGGATCGTGCTGGCCGGCAACGCTTCGCTCGAGGAAACATTCGCCAACCCGAAACTCGAATCATTCAGCCAGCGGCTCGCGGCCCGAGTCTACCTTGGCCCCTTCGACCGCGCCGAGACGGCCAACTATGCCCGCTCGCAGATCAGCCATGCTGGCGGCGACCCCGAAACGCTGTTTGCCGCCGACGCGTTCGAATTTCTTTACCGCTCGACCGATGGCATTCCCCGCTTGGTGAATCAAGTGTGCGATCACGCGCTCATTCTGGCGTCGATCGCCGGCGAGCGGGTCGTGCGAGGAAAAACCATCGAGGAATCCTGGGCAGATCTGCAGCAACTTCCGGCTCGGTGGTCGGAAGAACGCGAAACGATCGCCGGCCATGCGACGATCGAATTCGGCGGACTCGAATCCGACGCCGAGACGCCCCATGCGATACCGTTTCAGCGCCCCGCCGGCTGGGCCGAGCCGTCGATCGAGGCCCGGCTCGACGAGAGCGAACGACTTCTCGATCAACTCGATGACGAATTCATGCCGGCGGGTTCGATCGGCCCCAAAACCGGTCCGAGCTCCGAGATCATCGTCACTTCCGAGCCGCATCCCTTCGGTGAGAACTTCGCCGAGGAAGAGATCGTTTTTGATCCCTATGCGTCGCTCGATACCGAAATGTTCGCCGGCCGTCCGTTGGTCAGCAGCGCCGATGGCCAAGCGCTCGGCCAATCGCTCGCCGCCGCGGCGCGAATCATCGATGGGGCTCGGCCCGCGAAGGCACGCGCTGAATACAGCGCCGGACGGAGCGAATCGCCGCCGACGCAAGTCGAATCGTTTACGTCGAGCTTCGAAATCGGCTCCGGCGAGGTGATCCGGCCATTCCTTGCCGGAAGTGGCCGCGCGGCGTCGGCCGAGGCGGCCAATCGCGACGCCACCGCCTCGAAAAGTTCGGAACCCTCGAAATCCCCGGACTTGTCGAGGGCAGCGGGCGGAAATTCGCCGCTCGAGGGCCCCGCGGCCGACGACTTGGAAGACATCGACTTGATTGTGATCGAAGACGACCCGGCCCCGCCGCCGACGACGTTCACCGGTCGCCCTCAAGTGAAGCGACAAGAATATCGCCAACTCTTCGCCAAGCTTCGCCGCGGCTGATTTGCAACCACGAGTCTGGTCGCGAGAAAACAGCCAAATCGCAATCGACGGCACTTTCAAACACTTCGGGACTCGATGCCATGAGTCGCATGCTCGCCGCGCTGCGCGAAATCGAAAATCGCCGCAACGCCAATGGTCTCGATCGCTCGTCCGCGAACGCGGCCGCAAAAACGGACTCCGAGGAACCCTCGCGTTCCATTTCGCCACTGGCGAGCGCCGCCGTTTCGGGACCGGCGCCGGGGCGGCTATGTGTATTGGGCGCGGGCGATGAGGACGAGCAACGGAAATGTGAATCCGCGGCGGGCGGCTTCCGGCTGCGACCGTTCGGCGTCGAGACCGCGATGGCCAATGCCTTGGCCGATTCGCCGATGTATGTCACCTCGGACATCCGGCTTCGCGAGCCGACGGCCGTTCAATTGGAATCGATTGATTCCCATTCGCTGGAAATGCGCCCGTCGATATCGAAATGATCGGCGAACCGGCCTCGAGTTTGGATCTCGTGGTACTGGAAACCGACGAATTCGATTTGCCATCCGCGGGCCGCGCCCTGGGCAATCGTCCCGGGAAGAGCGAAGTCGCCGAGAAGAGCGACGTGACCGCGATGGAACGGACCGCGGCGGTTGACGCCGAACTCGAGTCCGCCGACGACCCGCTTTCCGACGCCGCCGAAACCTTGCCTTTCGAATCGCGGCGCGAAGGTTTGCGAACGCTGCCGCCGGTGGTGTTCGATCGACAGCAGCATTACTCGCGCGCGGCGGCCCGACTGCTCGCCAGCGGCGGGCCTGGGAAAGCCGCTGGGCGCGTGGCGCTCTTTGTCACGCCCGACGCCGAGTCCTCGGGCGGCTTTGCCTTGATCGAATTGGCGCAGGCCGCCGCGGCGGTCAATCACGCGCACACCCTGATCCTTTCGCTTGGCGACCGGAGCGAGTTTCTGCCGGCCGACCTTCGCGTTGACGAGCGACGCGGCGCCATGCAAGTGTGGGCCGGCAGCCACGCGTGGAGCGAAGTCATCGAACGCACCAGCGATCCGCGCATCGACCTCGTGGCTTGGGGATCGGCCGCCGATGAACCAGCCGAGGGCGAACCGTTTCCTTGGCTCGCGCTCCGTGAGCGCTACGAATTGATTTTGATAGCGGGCGGCAGCGACTTGAATGGCCCGGTGGCGAAGCTCGCGCCCACGGTCGATGCCGTGGTGCTGGCGCTGCACTTGGGCCGGACCCGCCCACGCGACGCCGCCGCGATGTGCGCCGCGCTCGCCGCGCTTAGAGCCCCGGTCGCGGGCTGCATGGTTGTCGAACCGGTCTGGTAAGGCACGGACCAAAAACGGTCTGCAATCGGCCCGGCGGTCTCGCGGGTCGTTGCTTTTCAGCCGCGCCGAGGGTTTTCTCCAGCACTCGCGGCGTTCTCGGCGAAGCGGAGTATGCTAAACTTGCCGCGAGGGCCCCCGCGGCGCGCCCTGGGGGGCTCACTCGGCACAATCAGGAGAACTACCGCGATGCGCACAATGTTGGTCACCGGCGGAGCGGGCTTTATCGGCTCGCATATCGTGGCGGCGCTCGTGGCGCGCGGCGATCGGGTGCGCGTGCTCGACAACCTGAGCACCGGTTATGAACACAACCTGAGCGCCGTGCGATCGAAGATCGAATTTCTGCATGGCGATCTGACCAACGGCGAGGCGGTGCGCGCCGCCGTGGCGGGCGTCGACTGCGTGTTTCACCAAGCGGCGCTCGCAAGCGTGCCACGCAGCGTCGAACGGCCACTCGACACGCATCTGCATTGCGTCACCGGAACCGTTTCGCTGCTCGACGCGGCCCGCCGGGCGGGAGTGCGCCGAATGGTCTATGCGGCTTCGAGCAGCGCTTATGGCGACTTGCCCACGAGTTCCAAGCGGGAGAGCGACCTGCCGGCGCCGATCTCGCCCTATGGCGCCGCCAAGCTCGCCGCCGAGTATTACTGCCACGCCTTTTGGTCCACCTATGGTTTCGAGACCGTGGCGCTCCGCTACTTCAACGTGTTCGGACCGCGGCAAGATCCAAATAGCGAATACTCGGCCGTGATTCCCAAGTTCATCACCACCCTCTTGCGCGGCGAGCGCCCGACGGTGTTCGGCGATGGCCTGCAATCGCGCGACTTCACCTATGTCGAAAACGTGGTGCATGGCAATCTCTTGGCGGCCGACGCGCCCCAGGTCGCCGGGCGAATGTTCAATTTGGCCAACGGCCGCGGCATCAGTTTGCTCGACCTCTTGGCGACGCTGAATCGCCTGCTGGGGACGAACGAATCGCCGCGGCGCCTGGCGCCGCGGGTGGGCGATGTGCGCGAAAGTCTGGCCGATATCACCCAGGCCCGCCTCGCGCTCGGCTATGAACCCCAAGTGGGCTTCGACGCGGGACTCGAGCGCTCGATCGAATACTACCGCTCGATCGCGAGCGTCGGAAATTAGTATTTAGAGCCTATACGACAAGTCGCCCCCTCTCCCTTTGGGAGACGATAGGGCGAGGGCTCGCCGAAGTTCTCGGATCGGCTGTCAGAGTTCAGTGTTCGATTTTCGGCGAGAAAGCCGCCCACTGAAAATTGGAATCTCCCCCACGCATCCATTCCGGCGCCGGCGCCATTGCCAGCCGAGGAGTCCCGCGGCGGAGAACGCGGCCAGCAGCCACGAGCTTGGCTCGGGCACGAGGGTCACCACCACATCTTGGCCCGTGAGGCCCTGGTTGTAGTAGACCTGGGCCGTAAGGCCCGGATTCGAGGGGTCGGTGAACGTGACGCTCGAGAACTGACCGCTCGTCGTCGAGGGGTCGATGATCGTGAAGCTCTCTCCGGCATGCACGCTCGAATCGCCAAACAGATTCAATGTCACGCCGGTCGAAATCGTGACCACGCCGGTCGTCACATCGAGATACGAGGCCGGCGGCAGGTTCAAATTCGTGCCCGGTGGACCCGAAGTGGGCACATAATTGCTCGACGCGGTGCTGCTGGTCAGATACGCGTCGAACTGCGAGCCGGTGTTGAGCGTCACCGCGGGGTTCGTGGCCGAAGTCGCGTTCACGGCCAAGCCGGTCGCGCCCGGACCGGCGGGATTGTTGGGATTGTAGCCCGGCACCAAGATGCCGTTGACGGTCACGCCCGGATTGGGCCCGCCGCCCACCGTGCTCGCCAGATAGATGCTCCCCGAGCCGCCGAGGGTTCCGCCACTGGCGATGGTGTATACATTGGCGATCGGCACTCCGCTTGTTCCATGATACCCATCGACAAACAGCGAGCCGCCGCTGACGGTGGTCGGCCCGGAGTAGGTATTGGGATTGGCAAGCGTGGCGGCCAGGGCCAGCCGCCGCCCGTGACCGTGAGGCCGCCCGAGCCGGTGATGACGCCAGAGAACACGGTGCTGGCGCTTGGAATGCCGCCCACGGTGAGCGTTCCAACGCCGAGCGACACGGCGCCGTTGGCATTGCCGGCCAGCGAGCCGATCGATTCGTTGAGGCCATTGAGATCGAGCGTGGCGGCGGAGGTCGTCATGCCGACGGTCACGGCCGAGTTCACGCCGAAGGCGCCCGAGGTCGCGGATGCGTTCGTCGCGACGCCGGCCTGGAGCACTCCGCTCGACACCGTGGTGGCGCCGCTGTAGGTGTTGGCTCCGGTGACCAGCCAGGTTCCGGCCCCGGTCATGGCCACCCCGGTCGCGCCCGAGCCATTGTCGCCGATGATCGGAGCGAAGGTGTTCGCGCTGCCGGTATAGGAACCGGTGAAGGTCAGCGTGGGGCTCGTGTTGGAGCCGGAGAACGCGATTGCGTTGCCGGCGGCGGTTCCGGTCGTGACCGAGTTGCCGTTCCAGGCGATGGCGCCGACGCCCGAGGAATCGAGCCCGCCGCCACCGGGTCCAAGCGTGAAGAGTCGGTCGGTCGTGGTTCCACTGCCGGTGTACTGAAGCGTGCCGCCATTGAGCACTAGGAACTGCGCGAGATTGAGCGATTGGCCGATCCCGCTGGCAATGCCGCCGGGTAGGATTTGAGCGGTGCTGAAAACGCCGCCGTTGATCGTGGTGGCGCCGGTGTAGGTGTTCGGGCTAAGCGAGGTAAAGATTCCGGCGCCGACCTTCGTGAGGCCGAATCCCTGCGAGACTCCGCTATTGGTCGGAGCATCGATGATGGGACTGACGATCGTCAGATTGCCATCGCCGCCCACGGTCGAGGTCGCATTGAGCGTTACTCCCCATGCGCCGTTGTTGGTATTGAACCCGAGCGACACGACCGAAGTCGTGCCGGCGCTGCTGTTGATCAACTGACCGCCTTGGAGGGTGATGAGTCCCTGGGTTTCGCTTTGGCCGTTGTAGTCGAGCGTGCCTTGCGGGTTGATCGTGGTGGGGGCCGAATCGTAGATTTCGTTGCCGCTGTTGCTGGTGGCGCTGAACTGCACGAGGCCGTTGTTGATGACCATGCCATTGCCGCCGATCGCTTGATATTCGCCGGCGCCGCCCGACTTGGCCAAGACGACCGTGCCGCCGTTGACCGTGAGAGTGAGATTGCCGTTGTCCGTGGGACCGGCCAAGGTCAATGTGCCCGCGCCGACCTTGATGATCTGATTTTGCAGGGCGCCTTCAGCGATGATGTTGCCGGCGCCGCCGATCGTGGTGAGCGAATAGGAACTGACCAGCGTGCCATAGAGCGTGGCGGTGGTGGTGGAGTTCGAGTTGATGATGCCTCCGGCGCCTTGACCATTGATCATGGGCCCGTTGCTATAGAGGTTGATGGTGTTGTTGAGCGTTTGGCCATTGAGATCGAGCACGCTGGAGCCCATCACGTAGACCGTGCCCGAGCCGAGCGGGCTGCTCGATGTTCCCAGTTGCAGTGTTCCGGCGGCGACATAGGTTCCATTGGTATAGGTGCTTTCGCCGCCGACGACGAGCGTTCCCGCGCCACCCTTGGTGAAGCTGCCGCCGGAGTCGAAACCGATCAGGGGGGCGTTGATGTCGAGCGTGGCGCCCGAAGTCACCGTGGCGATGAATTCTTGGTACACGCCGCCATTGAGCCCGCCGCCGATGTAACCGGTTCCATTGATGGTAAACGAGCCGCTGGTTCCGCCGGCATAGAGCAATCCGCCTTGATTGCCGGAAAAGGTCAAGTTGTTGGCGCCCAGGTTGAGTGACTGACCCGCGCCCGTGTCGGTGATCTGGAGCGAATTCATGTTTTCCGAGATCGCCAGCGAAGCCGAACCGCTTTCGGCATAATTAACGCTCGAGGAGCCGCCTTGGGCGACAAACGGGGTGTAACCACTGTAGGCGACGATATTGCCGCCGGCGTTTACCGTGGCCCAGTCCCCGCCCACCGTCGCCCAGCCACCGAGAATGCCGGAGACATTGTTCGTCGCGGTCGTGGTGATGCCGTTCGTGGCGTTTTGGACTCCCGAGGGCAGGGCGAAGTTGACCGTGGCCCCATTGATCACGCGGTTCAACATGCCCAGATTTACGACCATCGAACTTCCCGCGCCCCCGGCGGTGGAAGCCGAGATCGTGCTTCCGCCTTGGCCGAGCGTGGCGCTGGCGAAGGTTTGTGAATAGGCCGTGCTGGCGGCGCTGCCGGCGATGGCGCTGAGCGAACTGCCCACGAGCGAAAGGTTCGAGCTCGAACTGATGATATTCGAGGTCGGCGAGGTCGCTTGCGAGAAGTCGAGATTCACCGCGCCGCCATATTCCACCACGGTCATGCCGGAGTAGGTGTTGGCGGCGGCCATCGTCAGGGTTCCCGTGCCGGTATAGGTCAGGTCGCTGGCGATGGCGCCCTCGCCGGCGGCGTTGCTACCCGTGATCGGCCCATTGATGGTGATGTTTCCACTGCCGGTAAAGATATCGTTGAGCGGCGCATTGCCCGACGCGAGGTTGTAGCCGCCGAGCACCAGCGTGTCGACCGCGCCGCTGTAGGCGTTGTTCACGGTCAGCGTTTGAGCCGTGGGCGAATAATTCGTCACGGCGCCAAAGGTGAGACTGACCGCCGTGGCCGAACCGGAGCTATTCAGCGTAAACGTATTTCCTCCGTAGGAATAGACAGGGCTATTGGCCATGTTCAGGTTTCCGGAGCCGCCGAAGACGTGCGTTCCGCCCGCGAAAGTGACCGCGTTGCCCGTGGTGATCGTGACATCGGACCCGCTCGTATTGTCCAAAATGCCATTGTTCAGATACAGCGGGCTCGCGCCCAGCGCCTGCCGAATTGATATTCAATTCGGCGACCGTGCCGTTGACTTGAATGTAATTGGTGGTCGCGCTGACCGGAGAGTCGAGCGTGAGCGTTCCGCCGACGACCGCCGTCGCGCCGAATAGGTATTGTTGCCCGAAAGGGTCCACTGGCCGGCGTAGACCGTGATGGGAGTGTACCCGCCGCGGCCGTTCAGGGCGCCGCCGCCGATCGAGTCGGAGATGACGCCGGTCACCGAGCCGCCGACCGTGCCTTCGATCGCCATGGTGCTGTAGTTACCCGCGGTATAAATGCCTGTTCCGCCCGACTGCTGATTCACGATGGCCCCGATCGTTAGGGTGCGTCGGCGACGAATGTCGTGGTCTGGCCACTGGTGAGCGCGGTTCCAAACGTGCCGATGCCGACGCCATCGCCGTTGTTCGTCGAGTTGGTGATCGTGAGTGTATATCCCGTGGTGTTGCCAATCGCCACCGAACCGAGCGTCAACGTGTTGTTTCCGCCGGACGAGGTGAGCGAGCCGGCGTCGATTGTCGTGGTTCCGGTCACGACGATGCCAGGATTGGCGAAGGTGGTGTTCGCATCGGCGCGGAGCTCGAGGTTGCCTGAATTGAACGTGAGGGTCGAATTTTGAAGGGCGTTGGCGTTTTCGAGCATCAAGGAGCCGCCGGCGAGGTTGGTGGCGCCGGTAAAGGTGTTCGCCCCGGCGAGAATGACCTGTCCGGCGCCGTTTTGCAGCGTGAGGCCGCTGGTTCCGGAGATCGAGCCAGTCGAGGTTTCGAAGAAGTTGGCGTATGGCGCCACGACGACGCTACCGTTGTTTGTAATCGAGCCGGTGAGCACCAGCGTGGCGCTCGTATCAACGGAGGTTTCACCCGTGTAGGTGTTGGCGCCGGCGAGCGTCGTGACGCCCTGGCCATTGGGGCTGGCGATCACCACATTGGATGTGCCGTTATTCGCAAGTACGGAATTGATGGTGAGCGAGCCATTGTTGATGATTTCGAATTCGTTGGCGTTTGGCTTGAGCGTGCCGCCGGAGATCGTGGCGGCGCCGGCGTTCGATGTGACCAGAATACCGCCGGTGTAAATATTGCCAACCACGGCGCTCCCGAGCGTGAGCGTTGCGTCGGCGCCGGGAGTGTTGAAGCGGAGCGTATTGACGGTGAAATTGCTCGACAGCGAGTCGGGCGAGCCGCCGGCGCCGACGTCGATATTGTTGTTGGTGGTATAGTTCGCGGCGCCGGTGGCATAGCTCGCGTCGGGAAGGGCGCCGACGACGCCCGTGGCGCTATTCGTGGCCCAGGTTTGGCCGCCCACGGTGGCGAAAGCGACGCCGTTCGTGCCGGCGGTCAGGATATTGCCCTTGGTGGCGCCATCGGAAAGCGAGGTGGGCATCGTGATCGTGCCTGTTGTTGCCGGCAGCGTGAAGTCGACCGTGGTTTCGCCGTTGCGGGTGAAGTTCGTGAATGTCAGATAGAGACTATTGTCGCCATTTTGATTGGCGATGATCTGGCTGCTGGTATTGGCGAGGAGTTGCGTGTTGGTGATGATTTGAGTGTCGTTGTAGCTATTGTTGTTGGTTCCCAACACGGTGAAAGTGCCGCCCAGATATTGGGTCGAGGTCGTGGATCCGAATTGCCCGCCGGCAAAGGGCGAGCTCGAACCCATCTGATAGGTGAGCGAGCCGTAGTACATCGCGGTATTGCCGGTGTACGAGTTGTTTGTTCCACCGAGCGTTACGGCGCCGCCGCGAATCGTGATCGATTGATTCGTGCTGCCGTAGCCGGCGCCCAACGACTCAACGAAACTTCCGCCGGCGTTGACCGTGAGCGAGCTCGCGGAGATCGAGCCCGACAGGAGATCGACGGCGCCGTTCGAGATCGTGGTGGAGCCCGAATAACTGTTGTATCCGGTGAGCGAGAGCGTGCCAAAACCGGAGTAGGCGAGGGCGCGATTCGGCGAACCGCCGTTGCTATTCACGATACTGCTGTTGATCGTGACGTTGCCATTGCCGGCGAAGGTCGCGGTGTATCCCGTGCCGCTGTTCGAGAGATTGAAATTGTAGCCCGTCGAGCCGAAGACCAGCGATTCGCCCGCGGCGTCGGGGCCATTGTTGACCGTCAGCGTGAAACTCCCGCCTTGAGTGTAGGTTCCGCCGAGGGTCAGCGTGTTCGCGTTGTCGCCATCGAGATTAATGACGTGCTGCGTAACATTATTGGGAGCGTTATTTATAGTTACATTGCCGGTTCCCAAATTCAAACTGTTCGAGCCGCCGAAATTGAAGTTGCCGTTGATCGTGACCGCCGGATTGTTGTACTCCGTCACCGGAGCGCCGCTGGTATTGTCGAGCGTGGCGGCGCCGATGCTCAAAGTTCCGTAGCCGAGCGCGCCCCCGCTATTCAGCGCCAGCGTGCCGGAATTCAGGTTGGTTGCGCCGTTATAGGAATTGTTGCCCGAAAGGGTCATGACACCCGTGTTGTCGAGCGTGAGTCCGCCCGAGCCCGATATTGATCCTGAAATCGTGATGGAGCCCGAGGACTCGGGGGTGAGCGTGTAGTTGTTGAGCGTGACGCCGCCAGCCAAAGTGGTGACGCCCGAGGCATTGTCGCCCAGCACATAGTTATTGTTGGAGAGCGTCACCATTCCGTTGAAAGTCGCGCCGACTCCGCCAAGGTTCATGTTGCTGGTGAGCGTGACCGCGTTGGCGATCGTGTTGCCGGCGGTGTCGAGGCCGCCGCCGTTGAACTGCAACACGCCCGGCGAGGTCTGAATGCCGAGCGTGCCGGTCGAGGTGAGCGCGAGTTGACCGCCGTTGAGGATCGTGTTGCCGGTGTAGGTGTTGGCGCCGCCGAGGGTCCAGTAACCGTTCTGCATGGTGACTTGGGTATAACCGCCGCTATAAATGCCGCCGGTGGCCGAGTCCGAGATCACGCCGGTGACCGTGCCTCCGATGGCCGCATAGCTCCCTTGCAATTGCAGATTGTCGTATTGATTCGAGGCGAAGCTCGTCATCGGGTTGGTCACCGCGCCGATCGTGACCACGGTGTTCGCGGTCACGGCGGTTGTCTCGCCCGTGCCGCCCGTCGTTGAAAGCCCCAACGAACTGATCGCGAGACCGTAACCATCGCCCGCGAGATTCAAAAGCGTGAGCGTGCGCGCGCAGCGCCCGTTTGCACGATACTTGGAATCGTGAGCGTGTTTCCGGTATTGCCGGCGGTAAAGTGGCCGACGTCGACCGTCGCGTTGTTGGTGAGCTGCGTGGCGGCGTCGACGAGCATCGAGCTCGAGTCGGCCATCAACTGCACGGTTCCGCCGTTGAGTTGCAAAGTCGCGTTTTGCACGTTGGTCGCTAGATTCGTTAATTGCATGTCGCCGCTGTCGGCGGTGACATTGCCGGTCGTGGTGTTCGCGCCATTGAGAACCAACTGTGAATAGTTGCCGTTTTCCGTGATATTGCCGGCGCTGATCGAGCCGGTCGTGGTTTCGATGAACGTGGCGCTCGTGTAGACGGTCGTGCTGCCGTTGTTCGTCATCGATCCGGAGAGCACGAGCGCCGCGCCAGCGTCGACGCTCGTGGCGCCGGTATATGTGTTGGCGCCGGAGAGCGTGGTGAGTCCCGGGCCGGCGATCGTGAGGGCCGTGGCGTTCGATCCATTGTTGACGATGTTCGAGGCGATATTGAGTGCGCCGTAGTCGATGACCACGATTTCCTTGCCGCCCGTTCCGGGAGCGATCGATCCGCCGGTGATCGTGGCGGCGTTGCCCAGGGTATTCGCGGTGACCAGAATGCCGCCGGTTCCGATGATGTTCGCGGCGCCGCTGAGGGTGAGGGTTCCACCGGCGGCGAGCGAGTCGAAGCGGAGGGAGTTGACCGTGCTACTGGCGGCGGGAGCGTCGCCGCCAGTGACGTCGATATTGTTGGTGGCGGTGTAGTTCGCGACGCCGGTCGCATAGCTCGCGAGTCCGCCGATGGTCCCGCTCGTATTGGTGGCCCAGGTGGCCCCGCCGCCGAAGGTGACGAAAGCGGCCCCGTTGGCCCCATTGGTCAAGATGCCATTGGTCGTGTCGGCCACGGCGGTGGTGGTCACCGTATCGGCCGAGGGAATCGTGAAATCGAGCGTGGTTTGAGTATTGCGGGTAAGGCCCGCGAAGTTGAGGGCGATGCTCGTCGCGCCGTTTTGAATGAGCGAAATCGTCGAGCTCGTGTTGCTACCCAGGGCAACGGTCCCGAACGCTTGGGAATTGGCCCCGCCGGGAGCGCCGATGATATTGACCACGCCATCGGTCATATTGAAGGTGGCGGCGGTGACGCCATTGTAGAGGATATTGGTCGTTGGTGCGCCGGACTGCGAGAAGTCGAGGTTGAGCTGCGCGTAGTTGACCGTGGTCGCGCCCGTGTAGGAGTTGGCGCCGCTGAGAGTCGCCACCGCCCCGAAATTTTGCACCGTGAAAGTAGAAGCGTTCAGGATCGACCCGGTTCCGGTCTCGTTGAAGATCGAGTTCTGATCATAGACCGCCGCCCCGCCGCTGGAGAGGCTCGAGGGGTAGAGATTTCCGAGCGATCCGGTGAGGATCGTCGTGCCGTTGTTGAACTGAGTCGAGCCGCCATTGTTGCTGGCCCCGCTCATCACGAGCGTTCCGGTGCCGGAATACGTAAACGCCGAATTGGTCGAAGTGCCCGAGATCGATTCGAGGCCGCCCGAGATCGTGACGTTGCCGCTTCCGTTAACGCCGAACGTGATGGCATTGGTCGTGGGAGTTTCGTTGCCGGAGAGCACGAGGGTCTCGCCCGCGTAGCCGGTCCCGTTGTTCACGCTCAACGTCGTGTTGCCCGAAAGAGTCATCGCGCCGCCCAGCGTGAGGGTGTTGGCGTTCGCGGCGTTGAGCGTGACGGTTTTCGCGGGAATCGTAAAGGCATCGGGAATCGTCAGACTGCCGGAGCCGCCGAAATTGAAATTGTTGCTGATCGTCAGGGCGTTCGCCGAACTAAGCACGATCGCATTGGCGACCGGGTTATTGATCGGACCGCTCGTGTTGTCGACCGTGCCGCCGGAAATCGTGAGGGTACCGCCGCCGCCGAGCGCGCCGGCGTTGTTCAGAAATAGCGTGCCGCCCGAAAGCGTCGTGCTGGTCGAGATCGTGTTCGCGGCGTTGAGCACCATGCCCGCGCCGCCGGATTCGGTCAGCGAGGGCGCGGTGATCGAGGCGCTGCTGGAAGTGTAGAACACGCCGTTCGAGGCGGTCACGGCGCCGCTCGTTAGGGGACTATTGAAAATCAAAGTGCCCGCGCCCGTTAATTGGGTCGTGCCGGAATAGCTACTCGCGCCCGAGATCGACATCACTCCCGAACCCGAATAGGTGAGGCCGCCCGATGTGCCGGTGACGCCATTCGCGATATTGAGGTTGCCGCTGCCGTTAAACGAGTCGACATTGCCCGCGACCGAGAAGCTGCCGAAGTTGAGCGTCTCTCCGACGACTCCGGCCAGATTGTTGACCGTGGTGGTGACCGCTCCGGTGCTGCTGCTCACTTGGCCATCGAAGGAGAGCGTGTTGGAATTGTTGCCGATGAGCGTAAAGGTGTCGGAGCCGTTGAGGTTCACGGCGCCCGATCCCATGTCGAGGCTGTTCGTGCCGCCGAAGCTGACTCTGCTGGCCACGGTGATCGCATTGTTGCTGGTGAGCGTGACCGGGGCGCCGGAGGAATTGTCGAGATCGACGCCGTAGTTCGAGTTGACTCCGATCGTGAGCGTCGGGCCCGCGGGAATCGCGTTGGGAATGTTCAAATACATCGAGCCGCCGAGCAGACTTGTGGCGCCGGTATAATTGTTGGAGTAGCTGAACGTGATGCTGCCGCCATTGGTCGTGAGGCTCGAGGCGCCGGTGATCGCATTGGCGGCGGGAAGCGTGAGCGTGGCGCCGCTATCGACGATGACCGCCGAACTGGCGAGCGGCGTGCTCAGGATCAGTGTGCCCGCCGCGACCGTGGTCGAGCCGGTGTAGGTGTTCGTTCCCTGGAGCGTGACCGTGGCGTTGGGATTGATGAAATACAGCGACGAACTACCGCCGATGGTGCTGGCGGCTGTTTCGATGAATGTGCCGTTGACGACCTTGACCGCGGTGTTCGTCAGCGATCCATCCAATGCGAACCCGCCGCTGTTGACATTGACCGTCGATCCGGTGAGCGAGCCGCTTAGCACATTCAATTGGCTGGTGCTGTTGTTCAGATTGACCGTCGTCGCGCCGAGGGAGCCAGAGACATCGAGCGTGCCGTTGGTGATCGTCGTGGCGCCGGTGTAGGTATTCGCGCCGGAGAAGGTCCATGTTCCCGAATTGTTGAGCGTGACGGCCACGGAGGACGCGGCGCCATTCGAGATCGCTCCGCTGATGATATTGCCGCTGCCGCTCGTGCCGTTGAGATTGAGCGTGACGGTGTTCGTCGTCGTGCCGCCGGAGATCGGGCCCGCGAAATCGAGGATATCGTTGAGCGCCGTCGAGGAATTGTTTGTAAAAGTATAGGCGCCGGCCGCGGTCCCCGATGAGGGTTCGAGCACGATCGGAGCGTTGAAGAGCTCGGTGAGACCGCTGCCGACGAGTCCGGAGGTGAGCTGAATCGTGCCGTTGTTGGTCAGCAGCAGGGAATTGCCGGCGCCGGCGGTGCTCGGTCCGCCGGGCGACGTAACGCCGCCAATCGTGTAGGCGGCGGCGGCGGTGTCGAACGTGAAATTCCCGACATTATAAGTATTGTCGAGATAGATCGTCGTGAAGGTATTGCCGGCGTTGTTGAAGAGCGCCGTATTGCCGTTGGTGGTTCCACTCGTCGAGCCGGGATAGCTGGCCGAGTTCGACCAGTTGCCTCCCGCGCCCACGACGCTCCATGTGCCACTGGTCGTGCCGCTCCAGGTTTGGGCCTCGGCGCGGCGATCGGCAAGAACGCTTGCGGCGACCACCGCGAGCAAGAACACGACTAGCCCGGCGCCGCGCAGCGCCTTTGCAAGGCAGTACCAGCGGCCGCGGCGAGCCGCATGAAACCACATCGCCGGAGCGGGCGAGGGAATTGCGTGAGAGCGCCATGGCTGACATTCCGCGGAAGCGGTGCTGCGACATGAGTTGGTTTCCCTTGTTACCGCCGCGATTCAGCGAAGCGATCGAATATTTGCGGAATCACGGTCGGAGCGATTCGGACCGGAGCAATCGAGCGCCGGCATCCAAGTCATAGCGAGTGTCGAGACGAGAGTATTGAACGTGAACTGACCGCAAAACTGCGATCCACTGCGACAATCGAGAGCCAAAAATGAAGCGAGCGCCGGCGCCGCAAAATCGAAAAGGCGGCGCCGCGAACACCGGAACCCGCCGAGCGGTTCCCCACCAACAAAATGGTCAATCGGATCGAAATGACGGGATTTACCGCACAAGACATTACGAAGTCGAGAGCAATAGCCTCGGAAATCGTTCGATCCTGGCGGCTATCCGCTACAAACGCGGAATCACACCACGCGTGCAAGTCCGTATCTAGCGGTTGGGTGGAGCATAACTGCGGTTACCCGCATTGTCAACCATTTTTTTACTTTGATCGTATTTCATATATTTTTTCAGCAATCGCTTCACGGGGTGTTCGCCGCCCGCGCCGCTGCTTACGATAGACCCGCCCCGCGGTCCTTACTCCTTGACGATTCATTCGCCTGACAACCTCGCAAAAAAAGGGCGCCTCGACACCATGGCCGCTCGGGCTCGCCTGCTTGCCCCCGCCGAATTGATTCGCACCGGGCCGGTCGACCACGCCGACTGGAACTATCGCTTCGTGCTCGGCTGGTTGCAGCGCCGGCGGTTTTCGCTGGTGCGCTCGCTATTGCCCTCGGCGCCGGTCGACCGGCTGCTCGAGGTGGGCTATGGCAGTGGCGTGTTCATGCCCGAGCTCTCCCGGCACTGTCGCGAACTGCACGGCGCCGATGTTCACGAATATTCGCTCGAGGTCACCGAGCGACTGGCCGCGGCGGGCGTCGCGGCCCAACTGATCCGGGCCTCGGCCGCGGCGCTGCCCCATGCCGATGGATACTTCGATTGCCTGGTTGGCGTGAGCAGTCTGGAATTCATCGACGATATCGACGCCGCCGCGCTCGAGCTGCGCCGGGTGCTGCGGCCCGGGGGCCGGCTCGTGTTCGTGAGTCCGGCCAGTTCTCCGCTGCTCGACGCGGCTTTGCGAATGTGGACCGGGGCCAGCGCGCGCGACGACTACGCACAGCGACGCGAGCGCTTGGTTCCGGCTCTTGCCAAGCAATTTGCCCTCGAGCGGCAAAGGTGCTTCCCGCCACTTATCTCGGGCGCCGCGCCGATCTATCGCGCTTATCACATGCGCTGAACGCAAGCGGGCTCGGCCACGTAGCTCGCCGCGATCCTGCGAGGGCGGTCTATTACCCTGTTGAAATATTCAACTGGCCGCGCCGCGAACGCCACTCTGGCGCCGAGTTTGCATAAGGCGTGTCGTCGAACGGTTTTTGGGCCTCGCTCGCCTTACGCGCCACCGGCGGCGCCAGCGCGTCGGGCGTGTCGCGGCTAGGTTCCGCGCAGCTACGTTCGAAAGCAGAACAGCGCATGAAACCGACGGAGTTACTTGAATGCCGTTCGACCGCGTGGAGCCTTTTCGCCCATGCCCCCCCAATCAACGCCAATCGCCATCTTGGCCGCATGCCTTCGACGCGGCAAATGTCTTATTCTGAGCCGAGCGCGCCGCAAAATGGGACCTTTTATGTCGCTCTGGTTCGCATGGCGCCGCGTCGAGTGCGGTGCTTTTGCGCTTCGCCGCTTCGATCGGATATGAGCTCGGTCAAGGACTCGGCCAAGGGCGTGGAAAAATTAAAAAAGCCGCTAAAAAACAGGCGCCTTCGAGGTGCATGACTTCTGTTTTATCCATTTTGGGGATTGAATTCTCGAGTGCCGCGAAGAATCATGGTTCCACGGACGGATCGTACGCGGACTTCGAAAAGCAAGGGTCGTATGCAAAGTTTACTAGACGCGCGGCACGACGATGCTCCCGGCCCGCTGGAAATCGCGCTGCGTCACAAGGCGGTGCTGTTTCTCGGATTCGCGGTCGGCATCGCGCTCACGCTCGCTTACTTCTCGCTCGCGCCGCGCAAGTATCAGTCGGAAGCCAAGATATTCCTGCGCGTCGGTCGTGAAACCGTGAGCCTCGACCCCACGGCGGCCACCGGACCGCTCATGGCGGTGGCCGACTCGCGCGGGAGCGAACTCTTTGCGATCGAAGAAATGCTTACCAGCCGGCCGCTCGCCGAACACATGGTCGATGAATTCGGCGAGGATGTGATCTTGCAAAAGACTCCAGGCCGCTCGGGTCTGCGGCTCGACGAGCGCTTCTCGGGGCTCAATCATTTGAACTTGAATCCGTTTCGCGTGTATAGCCTGCGCGACAAGGCGGTGAGGGCTTTTCAAGAGAGCCTCAAGGTCTCGGCCGGCGCCAAGACGAATGTCGTGAGCGTGAGCTACGAATGCGACGATCCCGAACTTGCCCAACGAATGCTCCAATCGCTCATGGCGTTCGTGTCCGACGAGCATCTGCGCGTGCATCGCACGAAGGGATCCCAAGAATTTTTCATCGCCCAAGCCGACTCGCAAAATCAACATCTCACCGAACTCGAAGAACGGCAGCGGGCGCTGAAAAACGAAAGCGGAGTCGCCGCGCTCGCCACCCAGCGCGATTTGCAACTGCAAATGATCGGCTCGCTACAGGCCGACGCCGCGCGAGCACGCAGCGAACGCGACGCAATCGAAGCCGAGCTCACGCGCCGCCGCCAACAACTGCGAGAATTTCCCGCGGTGAGCGTCACCGAACAAACCACGGGCCAGCCGCATTCGACGGATCAGGTGCTGCGGCAGAAGTTGTATGACCTCGAGATTCGCGAAAAAGAGCTTTCGGCCCGTTACACGACGAACCATCCGCAACTGATCGAGATTCAGGACCAACTTGCCGAAGCGCGGCGAATCTACCTGCTCGAAAAGGCGCCGCCGGCCGTGAAAACCGGCATCAATCAAACCCATCAAGCGGCCGAGTTGGCGGTGCAGGAGCGCGAGGCGGCGCTGGTGGCGGTCGGAGCCCGGCTCCAATCGCTCGACGAACGAATCGCCGCCGCCGGCGCCGGGATTCGCAAGCTCAATGATATCGAGGTCGAAGTCAATCGCCTCGATCGCGAGATCGACCTGCGCGAGCCAACTCGCGAAAATACTCGGAGAATCTTGAACAAGCCCGCATCAACCAAGAATTGGAAGAAGCGAAGATTTCAAGCCTCAGCATTCTTCAAGCGCCCACGCTCTGCCTGACGCCGGTGAGCCCGAAGCCGGCGGTCACGTTGGCGGTGGGCCTGACCGCGGCGCTGATGTTGGGCCTGGGCCTGGGGCTCATCGCCCATCGACGCGATCGTCGCCGAGCGCCTGCCGAACCGCGGCCGAGCCATGTGGTCGAGCCCCCCGCCAAAAACGCCGTGAGTCCCGCATATGCCTGGGCGAGCGATACGGCTCGCGCGCATCCGCGATGAACCGTCCGCTCTCCGATTCGCCTCGCGAGCGGCCTCCAGGCGCATCCGCGCCGGATGCCTCCCGGACGCGCTATCGCCCCGACCTGAAGCCAATGTCCGCCTTGAAACCTTGATAAGTCGATTTTGATTCGCGGTCCCGAGACAGCTCGATGCCCTTAGCGCCGACCAACCTGGAACACCAACCGACCGCCGCGCCGACCACCTCGCATGACGAAGCGCCGGGAATCACGATCGTGGCGCCGTGCTGCAACGAAGCCGAGTCGCTTCCCGAACTGCGCCGCTCGCTCGAGCGCTGCGCACGACGTTCGCCGGTCGCGGAATGGTCGAATTTCTGCTGATCGACGACGGCAGCACCGACAACACCCTGAGCGTGATGCAAACCTGCTTCGGCGACTGGCCCGAGGCGCGGGTGCTCCGCCACGAGACCAACCGCGGGATCGCGGCGGCGATTGAAACCGGCTTGCGGCATGCGCGCACCGACGTGGTCGCCTCGCTCGACGCCGATTGCACATACGACCCTGCGATCCTCGAACCGATGGCGGCGCTGCTCTCGGACGATGTCGATCTGGTGGTGGCCTCGCCCTATCATCCGCGAGGCGGCGTGCAAGGCGTGGCGCCCTGGCGGCTCGCCCTCTCGCGCACGGCGTCGAGGCTGTATGGCGGCCTGATGCGCAATAAGCTGCATACCTATACCAGTTGTGTGCGCGTTTATCGCCGCCGGGCGGTGGTCGATCTCCGAGTCGAGGAGCGCGGCTTCGTCGGCGTGGTCGAGCTGCTGTGGCGGCTCGATCGGCAAGGCGGCAAGATCGTCGAGTTTCCGGCCGTGCTGCATGCCCGCCGGGCGGGGCGCTCGAAGATGCGCGTGCTGCGGGCGACGCTTCGTCACTTGCGTTTTTGGATTCGCGCTGCTGGCGCCCGCCGGTCGGCCGAGTTGGCCGCGGCCGAGCGTTCGCCGTGTATTGGTTGCGATTGATCGTTTCGCGCCGCGAGGCGCATTTTCACCAAGAAAGACCCGTGGAACCCGCAATGAGTATTGCCACGAAGACTCGCCCCCTGCCGTTGCCGTCGGACCAAGACGCCAGCGGTCGCCTCTTGGGACAAGAGGAAATCGATCTCGTCACGGAGGCGATCCAAAGCGGCACGCTCACCAGCACCAAGGGCGCGTTCGTCAAGCGGCTTGAAACCCGCTGGGCCGAAGAGCTCGGCGTCAAGTTCGCCTATGCCTGCTCCCATGGATCGGCGGCGGTGCATGCGGCGGTGGCCGCCATCGACCCGGAGCCGGGCGACGAGATCATCACATCGCCCATCACCGACATGGGCGCGATCACGCCGATTCTCTACCAGGGCGCCATTCCGGTGTTCGCCGATGTCGAACCGGTAAGCTGCAATGTCACTCCCGAATCGGTGGCCCGCGTGATCAGCCCGCGCACCAAGGCGGTGATCGTCACGCACCTATTTGGCTGCCCGGCCGACATGACCGGCATCAATGCGGTGTGCGAACAGCATGGCGTGCGCGTGATCGAGGATTGCGCCCAGGCGTTCGAGAGCCGGCATCGCGGCCAGCCGGTGGGCGCCCTGGGCGATATCGGCGCCTTCAGCCTTCAGCAAGGCAAGCACATTACGACCGGCGAAGGCGGGCTCGTGGTGACGAACGATCCGGACTTGGCCCGGCGAATGTTCCTGTTCATCAACAAAGCCTGGGGCTATGGCGACGCCCGGCCCGACCATTATTTCCTCGCGCTCAATTATCGCATGACCGAGTTGCAAGGCGCCGTGGCCTTGGCGCAACTCGACAAACTGCCCGACGCCGCCAATCGCCGCAAGGAGCTGGCCAAACAGCTTTCGGCGGCGCTGGTCGCGCTGCCGGGTGTGACCACGCCGCGCGCTTCCGGGCGACTCGCATTCGTTCTGGCGCTATTGCCTCACGGTCGATCCCCAGCGGATTCCCGGTGGCACGGTGGCGCTTGGCGCTCGGCTCAAGGAGCGGGGCATCTTCGCCGCTCCGCGCTATATCCAAAAGCCGGCCTTCGAGTGCGCCGTGATTCGCGACCAGCAAACATTCGGCAAAAGCCGCTGGCCGTTTACTCTCGCCCGGCCCGAAGCGGTGTCCTATCGCCGCGAGGATTTCAAGGGAACCTACGACGGCCTGGACCAGATATTGGTTCTTCCCTGGAACGAGCGATTCGAAGCCGAGCATGTGCGTTACATCGCCGAGTCGATTCTCGAAAGCGTCACCGAACTGAAGAAAGCGGGAACATGAAGCAAGACGACAAAATGCGATTCGGACTCATCGGCGCCGGCGCGATTGCCCACACCTATGGTCAAGCCTTCGCCCGGTCGGGCCTCGCCAAGTTGGTGGGCGTGGCCGACACGCGCTTCGAGTCGGCGCGCACCTTCGCCGAAGGGGCCGAGTGCCAAGCGTTCGATTGCTATCGCGCGATGATCGAGCGCGCCGAATGCGAAGCGGTGGTCGTGGCGACGCCGCCGGCCACGCACCCCGAGATCTGCTGCTGGCTGCTCGATCGGGGATTGCATGTGCTCTGCGAAAAGCCGCTCGCGGTCTCGCCCGACGATGCCCGGGTGATGCTCGACGCCGCCGAGCGTTCGACCGGCACGCTGCGCATGGCTTCGAAGTTTCGCTATGTGGCCGATGTGCTGGAGGCCAAGTCGATCATCACCTCGGGACTGATCGGCGAGGTGATCTTGTTCGAAAACGCCTTTACGTCGCGTGTCGACATGAAAAACCGCTGGAATAGCGATCCCACGATCAGCGGCGGCGGAGTGCTGATCGACAACGGAACGCACTCGGTCGACGTACTGCGATATTTCCTCGGTCCGATCGCGGAATTGCAAGTGGTCGAAGGGCGCCGGGTGCAAGATATTCCGGTCGAGGACACGGTGCGCATGTTCGTGCGCAGCGCCCAGGGCGTGATGGGCACGATCGACCTGTCGTGGAGCATCAACAAGGAGCTGCCCTACTATGTGAGCGTGTATGGCTCGGCCGGCACATTGCATTTGGGCTGGAAGGAATCGAAGTTTCGCCGCGCCTCGGATCGCGACTGGACCGTGTTTGGCGCCGGTTACGACAAGCTGCAAGCCTTTGGCGCCAAACTCGAAAATTTCGTGCGCTCGGTGCGTGGGTTCGAGGCGCCGCTGATTTCGCTGCAAGACGCGCTCGCCTCGGTCGAGGCCATCAACACGGCCTACGACGCCATGTGGCGATCGAGCTGGGTGGCCGTCGGTTCCGATCTTTCCCAATCGGCGAGCGTGTGCTGATATGCCGGCGCGAATCCATCCGACGGCGATCGTCGAAGACAACGTGACGCTCGGCGATGGCACAAGCGTGTGGGACAACTGCGCACATTCGCCACGGCGCGTGCCTGGGCGAACAGTGCATCGTCGGTGGAAAAGCCTATGTGGCCTACGATGTCCGAATCGGCGTGCGGGTGAAGATCAATTCGATGGCCTATATCTGCAACGGAGTGACGATCGAAGACGGCGTGATGGTCAGCGCCGGCGCCACCTTCACCAACGATCGCTTCCCGCGGGCCGCCACCAACGACCTCAAGCAACTGCTGCCTTCCGATCCCGGCGCCGACACGCTCGCGACCTTGGTGCGCGAGGGGGCCACGATCGGCGCGGGCGCGATCGTGGGCGCCGATCTTGTCGTGGGTCGCTTCGCCATGATCGGCATGGGCGCCGTGGTCACGCGATCCGTCCCGGATTTCCACCTTGTCATCGGCAATCCGGCGTGCTCGATCGGGTGCGTTTGCCGTTGCGGCCGGCCGGTCATGAAGTGGGGCGACGCCGTGTCGGCGAAGGATTGCGAAGTGATTTGCGGCCATTGTGGGCTGCTTTTCGAGATCAAGGATCGAGAGGTTCGCGAGATTTCGCGCGCGGGCTAAAGCCGGTGCGCCGTGCCCATGGCTCTCCGGCGGCGAACCGGTTGGGGGCAAGCGAAATCGCATTTTGAAATACCCGGAAATGGAAGATATGGCGTCGCAAGGCGAACATTTCGGCGTGGTGGGAGGCGGCATGCTCGGCCTCACGCTCGCGCTGCGCCTCGCGGAGCGCGGTTACAAAGTCACGCTGCTCGAAAGCGCCGACCGGCTCGGCGGTCTTGCCGACGCCTGGCGCCTGGGCGACGTGACTTGGGATCGCCACTATCATGTGACGCTTCTTTCCGACTCGCATTTGCGGCGCCTGCTGGCCGATCTCGGGCTCGATGACCAGCTGCGCTGGACCACGACCCAAACCGGCTTTCTCGTCGATGGGCAATTGCATCCGTTTTCGAGCAGTTGGGATTTCCTCCGCTTTCCGCCCCTCGGGCCGGTCGACAAACTTCGCCTCGGCTGGACGATCTGGCAAGCCGCGCGCTGCCGCGACTGGCGCCGGCTCGAGCAAACGCCGGTCGGCGATTGGCTCGCCCGGCACTCGGGCCGGCAAACATTCGAGCGCATTTGGCTGCCGCTGCTCAAGGCGAAGCTGGGCGACGCTTGGCGCCGAACGAGCGCCGCCTTTATTTGGGCCACGATCCAGCGGATGTACGCCGCGCGTAGCGCCGGACTCAAGCGAGAAATGTTCGGCTACTTGCCCGGCGGCTATGGCGCATGCTCGACGCATTCGGCCTGCGGCTCGAAGCCTTGGGCGTGTCGATTCGACTCAACGCGCGTGTCGGTGGAATCGATCATGATTCTCAACGGCAACTCCAGGTAACGCTCCAAGATGGCCAGTCGCTCGCCTTCGATCGGGTGATCGTTACCGCCGCAGCGCCCTTGGCGGCGGGCATGTGTCCAGGGCTTTCGGTCGCCGAGCATGCGCGGCTGCGCGGGGTCGAATACTTGGGGATTGTGTGCGCCTTGCTGTTGCTCAAAAAACCGTTGTCGCCGTTTTATGTCACCAACATCACCGATCCGGCGCCATTTACCGGAGTGATCGAGATGACGGCCCTGGTCGAACGGGCCGAGCTTGGCGGTCAATCTCTCGTGTATCTGCCGCGCTACGCCACGGCCGACGACCCGATTTGGCGGCGAGACGACGCCGACGTTCGCGAGGAATTCCTGGCGGCGCTCGCGCGCATTCATCCCCATTTTTCGGTCGACCATGTGGGCGCCTTCCGCGTGTCGCGAGGCGCCATGTGTTTGCCCTGCCGACTCTGGGCTACAGCCAGCGGATGCCGCGCATGGCGACCAGCGTGCCGGGGCTATTTCTCGTGAATTCGTCGCAGATCACGAGCGCCACGCTGAATGTGAACGAAACCGTGCGGCTCGCCGAATCGTCGCTCGATGTGGTTTGCGGCCGCGCAAGCGAGCCGACGTCCGTCGTGATATCGGCGCCCCGGGCGAACCCGCCCTCTCCCGAACCGCCGAAAGCCCGCGAAAAACCGTTGGCCAGCCTGTCGCTCGACTTGGACAACAAGTGGACGTATTTGAAGACCCACGGCGACCCGGGCTGGCGGAGCTTGCCCAGTTACTTGGACCGCGTGACGCCGCACTTTCTTGAAATGTTCACCTCGCTCGGACTGTGCGCCACGGTGTTTGTCGTCGGCCAAGACGCGGCGCTCGAGCGCAACCGCGCGGCGCTCCAAGCGGTCGCCGCGGCCGGCCACGAGATCGGCAACCATTCGTTTCACCATGAACCGTGGCTGCATCGCTATTCCGATGAGGAAATCGAGACTGAGCTCACCAGCGCCGAGCAGGCGATCGAGCTGGCGACTGGTGTGACGCCAACTGGCTTTCGCGGGCCGGGCTATAGTTTGTCGCCGCCGTTGCTCGCGAGCCTCGCGCGGCGCGGCTATCGCTACGATGCCTCGACCTTTCCCACATTTCTCGGCCCCCTGGCCCGGGCGTATTACTTTTTGCGCGCTCGCCTGAGCCGCGCCGAGCGCCGAGCGAGCGCGGCTTTTCGGACAGTGGAACGAAGGCTTCCGGCCGCTCGCGCCCTACTGGTGGCGCTGGCCCAAACAAGCGGCGGCGCCGCTCGTCGATTCGGAATACACGTCGAGCGGCGAGGAACATCGGCTGCTCGAGATTCCGGTCACCACGATGCCGCTCGCGCGCGCGCTGATCCATCTGAGCTATTTGCTCTATCTGTGCAAGTTCTCCCGGGCCGGGGCCTGGGCCTACTGGCGGCTGGCGATGCGGCTCTGCTCGCTCCGCGGGCTCGCGCCGTCGCTGCTCTTGCATCCGCTCGATTTCCTCGGGGGCGACGACGAATCCGATCTCGACTTCTTCCCGGCAATGGAACTCTCGGGCGCCGACAAGCGGGCATTCGTGCGCGAGGTGCTTTCGGATTTCAGCTCGCGTTTTCATGTCTTGCCCTTGGGCGAATTCGCCGACACGATTGCCACCGACCCGAGCCTCAAGTCGCGCTCTGCGCGCGACGCGGCCCCAGCCGATCGCCGGACTCGGACGACGAAACCACTCGCCTCCAACACCGCGGATATCGCGGAGGTGGTGGGGCGATGAACCATTGGGTCGCCACGATTGCCGGCCGCCGCGCTTGGCTCAATATGGCGATGGTCGCCGGTTTTCTGTTAGCCGTGGGCGCCATGTCCTGGCGGCTCGAGCGACATTGGCCGTGCGCGGGTCGGCCCGACGCGGAGCATTGGGCGCTCGCCAGTTTTCGCGACGTGGTTTATTATCCCCTCCGCGCAGTCGACGATGGAGTAAATCCCTACGACACCACGCGCGGCGACCCGGCCAGGTATCTTGAGCGTTACGACGCGCTCGACACGCTGCCGCTTTATTCTCCCCTGATGCTCGTGCTCTATGCGCCGCTGGCGGCGTGGCCGCTCGACGCGAGTCTCGTGGCGATGTCGGTGGTGAACCTCGCCCTGTTCGCGTGCTTGGCGGTCTTGGCGATCCGAGTCGCGGGACGTCGGCCCACGTTTGCCGCGGTCGTGGCGCTCGCGACCTTGCTGCTCATCAGCCAACCGGGTCGCGGAGTGTTTTTCTCGGGCCAGTTCGCGCTGCCGCTCGCCCTCGCCGCGATCGCGGCCGTTGACTTGGGCGATCGGCGGCCCTGGCTCGGGGGCGCGATGGTCGCGCTGGCCGTGTGCAAACCGAGCTATGGCGGTCCGCTCGGACTGCTGCTGACGGCGCGGCGCGATTGGCGCTCGGGTCTAGGCGGGCTGGCCGCGGGCGCCGGCGTGGCGGTATTGGGCATGACCGCGATTTTCGCGAGAGCGGGCGTGACCTCGCCCAGCGCGGCGTTCGCCGTCGTGGCCGCGAATCAGTCGAACTTCGCGCACAACCCCACGGTCGTCGCGCATACGAACCGCGGCCGGATCGATCTTGCCGCGGTTATTGAATATCTCATCAATCAACCATTGCCCGCCTGGACCGGCGCTGCGGTTGCGATCGCGGTGCTCGGCCTCACGGCCGCGATCCTCTGGCGCGCCGGCTTCAAATCCGAGCGGCTGGCGGCGAGCGCGGCGGGGCGCTGCTTTTGGTGGCGATGCTGATCGGCATTTATCACAACGTATATGACGCGCCGCTCTTGATCGCGCCGATCTTGGCCGCGGTGTTCGGGGCCGATGGCTCTTGGCGGCGCATGGCCTTGCCGGTTCGCTGGGCCACGATCGGCTGTTTGCTCACGCCATTCGCCAATTTCTTTTGGACCGAAGGCTTCAGCTATCAACTCGATGCGCTTGGAATCCAATTCGGCGCCTCGGGCGGGCTGCCGGGACAAGCACTCTATCGCCTCGCGGCCGCGGCCAATGGACTCGCGCTCTTCGCCGCCTGGGCCATGCTCGCCATCGCGGTTGCGAGGCAATCCGATCGCTCGGCCCCGGCGAACGAATCCTCGCGACAAATTGTGACTCGCTCGGAGCGCATGCGCGCGGCGCCGGAACCGGCCGCGGCGCTGGGGGAGGTTGCATCGCGCCATGAACGCTCCCAATTTCAAATCGCCGCGAATTCCCGAGGCAGCTTGGGTGGTCGCCTGCCGAGTGGTCGGCATCGGCGCCACGCTCGCCGGCAATGTCGTCGCGGCGAGGTTGCTGGAACCGGCCGGTTTCGGTCTGTTTCTCCTCGTGAGCACCTTGATCGCGCTCGGCGGCGTGCTCGCCATGGGCGGGTTCAACGAAGCGGGGCTGCGGTTTATTTCCGAAAGCCTGGGGCTCGGAGAGGCGGCCCAGGCAGCGTCTTATCTCGCAAGCTCGATCAAGCTCATGCTCGGCGTGTCGCTGGCCGCCGCCGTGTTCGCCGCTCTCGGCTTGCTCGCGTTTTTACACTCGGACATGCCGGAATCCGACCGCTGGCTGATCGTGGCGCTCGCGCCGATCGGCGTCTTCGTGCTGGCTTGGCAACAGGCGGCGGCCGAATGGATTCGCGGCTACGGCGATTTGCCTCGCGCGAGCTTCTTTTCCGGCGGCCAGGCCGGCGGTCCGATCAGCAATCTCTTGTTCCTGGCGGCGCTCGTTGTCGTGGCGACGCGGCCGATGCCCCTCACGGCCGCCGGCGCGGTCGCGCTGCTGGTCGGCTCGGTGTGCGCCACGGCGCCATTCGCCCTTTGGTCGCTCCGACGCGCCCGCCGCCGGGCGAGCGCGGAAAGCGCAACACCCGATGCGGCTTCTCCCGGCGCCATCGATCGCGTCGGGCTGCTTGCCGCCGCCGGTTCGCTGCTCGTGATTCAAGTGCTGACATTCGCCACCTATCAGTTCGATATCTGGATCGGCGGGACGCTGCTCGATGCGGCGGCGCTCGGGGTCTATGGCGTCGCGAAGCGCTGTCAATTGCTCGCGCAGCTTCCGGTTCAAATGGCGATGATGGCGGTGATTGGCCTGGTGCCTCGTTTGCATGCCCAGAATCGACCGGCCGAGCTCGAGCGCCTCGTGCGCCGCGCGACCACGCTGGCCGCGGTCCCATCGCTCGCGGCGCTCGCGCTCTTGGCCCTGTTTCCCGAATCGCTGCCGCGGCTGATTTTTGGCCAGGCGTTCGTGGGCGTGGCGCCGGTGATCGCGCCGCTCCTGGTCGGGCAACTGGTGTATGTGCTGCTCGGCAATCCGGGCTATGTGCTCAACATGACCGGGCATCACACGCTCGTGCTATGGGTCAATGTGGCGGCGACCGCGATTTTGATCGTGGTGGGTGGCGCCGGCGCGGCTTCGCGCGGGCCCGAGGGACTGGCCGCTGGCTCGGCGCTGGCGATCGCGGTGCAAAGCGGTCTTTTGTGGTGGTTTGCTCGTCGGCGTTTGGGGCTCCGTACCCATGTCGCCGGGCTCGCCGCTTTGGGCCTCGCGCCCGTTCGGCTCGCCTGGTGGCCGTTCGCGCGGCGGCCGCATGATTCGACGGTGTCGGCTCCCGATGCTTCTCTGGCGAACGCGCCCGCGGGGATCGGCGATTCAACGCCCCCGACTCGCGAGGAACAATCGCCGACGGCGACGGCGCTCGAGGCTCAATCGAGCGAATTGGCGTTGGCCGCGCTGCCGCATGGGAACGGCGCCGTGGTATTGCGGCAGCTCTGGTGGCTGCATCCGGCGTGGCCGTTTGCCGGAGTCGTGGGCGCGACGATTCTCGCGGCTTGGTGGCAGAACACAAACGCCTACCGCCTCTATGGCACGCCGAAGTACATCACCGGCGAACATGTGCTGCTGGCTTTCGGCGCCATCGTGGCCTTCGCGCTGGGCCTGCGCTGGGCCAATCGACCGGCGCCGCGCCGCGGAGCGAATCGCCGAGCGTCGACGGCTTGGTGCGCAAGTGCTTTTACTTTTTTACCCTACTCACGCTGCTGGGCTATGGCGCTTGGTTCGCCGTGGGTTTCAAAAACGGATTCTCGGTCCGCATGGGCCTGGAAATCTTTACCGGCAGCGAGGATTACTATCAAACGATCCGCCACGATCTGTTTCCCACGATTCCCGGAGTGACCACATGCACTCAGTTCGGCATGGCGGCGGTGCTGTTGGGGGCGTGGCTCTTCGTGCGCGGCCAGCGGCGCGGACTGCTCTTGCCGATGGCGGCGATCTTCTTCGTGGCCGCCGTGCGCTGCGTGCTCTTTAGCGAGCGCACCGCGATCATCGAGTTGCTCCTGCCGCTGGGCATTGTCGGACTGCGGTCGCATGTGCTGGGGCGCCGCGTGAAACCGCTGGCCCGCGGCTTGCTCTTCGCCGCGCCGGTGCTGGGCGGAATCGGCTTTGTCGCCTTTTTCGGGTTCTGCGAATACTTTCGCTCGTGGAAGTATTACGAGACGCGCTTCGATTCCTACGCCGATTTTACCGTGTGGCGCCTGTCGGGCTACTTCACCACGGCGCACAACAACGGCGCGATGGCCCTGGCCACGGATCAGCCACGCCCCCTGCCCTACTTCACGCTCCGCCCGCTTTGGGAATTTCCCGGCATTCGGGCGACGCCGTTTTCCTATCAATCGCTCACGGGCGTCGATGTGCCGAAGGCACATGAGCGAATGTTGGAGCGGTTCGGCACGATCGAACTCAACAACGAGGGCGGCCTCTTTCAGCCGGCGCTCGACTATGGATTCGGCGGCTTCCTCGTGTATTGGGCCGCCTATGGATTCATTTCCTTCAATTTGTACCGCCGGCTCATGGCTGGAACCTTGGCCGGAGTGCTGCTCTATCCGCTGTTTTATATGTCGATCTTGGGAGACGCCCTTGATCTTGTATTTGTTCTACACACGCACCTTTCCGGCGCTGGCGGCGCTGCTGACGGTGGTGTGGCTGGCGAAGCGCGGCGCGGCGGGCGAGCGGCGCCGGGCGCCGATGTCCCAGGCGTTGGCGGCCCCCTCGCGCCGGCAATCGACGCGATCAACGAAAAAACGGAATCGTGCGTGGAGGGATTGGGAACGCATTTGCCCACATCTGTTCCCAAAGCGTGTTTCGAGAGGATTTTGTCCGAGAGGCTTGAGTCATGAGTGTCAATACTGAAATCGTGCGGGGCCGGAGGCCGGCGAGCGTGGGCGCCAGGCCAAGGGTGCTATTGGTCACGCAGGCTTCCGGCGGCGGAGTCGGCCGCCATATGATCGACTTGGCCGAGGGTTTGGCAGAGCGCGATGTTGAAGTCGTGGGACTTTATTCACCGCGAAAGCTCGACACCGCCTGCCGCGAGCGGCTCGCCGGCGCTGAACTGCCGCCGATGATCGCCTTCCCGCTGCGCCGGGCATTGCATCCGGCGGACGCCGCCGACTTGTGGCGCTTGGTGCGCAAAGCGAGGGAGCTCGGCCCGTTCGACCTGATCCACGGCCATAGCTCGAAGGGCGGCGCCATGGCGCGGCTGGCCGGCTACTTGCTAAGGATTCCGGCCGTGTACACGCCCAACGCGTTTGTCACCCAGGACCCCGAGTTGCGCGCTTGGCAGCGATCGTTTTATGGCCGCATCGAACGTTTCCTCGGTCAATATACCGCGGCCTTGATCGCGGTCTCGCCCGAGGAAGTGCAGCATGCACGCGCGCTGGGCATCGATGCCAATCGCATTCACATGATTCCCAACGGCATCACGCCGCCGGCCTTTCCTGGCAAGAGCGAGGCGCGAGCGAGGCTGGGCATCGGGCCCGAAGAAGTCGTGATCGGTTTCGTCGGCCGGCTGACGGCGCAAAAAGCGCCCGATGTGATGCTCGAGGCGTTTGCCCAGGCGCTGGCTCGCGGCCCGGCGATGCGGCTAGTGATGGTGGGCGATGGCCCGCTGGCGGCCGATGTGCGGCGGCGGATCGAGCGGCTGGGGCTCGGCGAGCGAGTGCTGGCGCTGGGCGATGTCGTGGCCACGGAAGTGATGCCGAGCTTCGACCTGTTTTGTCTGTCGAGTCGCTATGAAGGCATGCCCTATGTGTTGATCGAGGCCCTGGCGGCCGGGCTGCCGATCGTCACCACCGAGATCGGCGGGGCGGCGCTGTGTGTCGAGCCCGAGGGCAACGGATTGATTGTGCCGCGCGACAACGCCGCCGCGCTCGCGCAGGCGCTGGTCGAGTTGGCGGCCGACGAATCCCGCCGGCGCCGCTATGCCGAAGCGTCTCGCGCCATGCGCACAAGCACACGGCGAATCGCATGGTCGAGGATGTGCTACGGGTCTATGAAACCGTGCTCGCCGCGCAAATCGGCGATCGTCCGAAAGCATCGTTCGCCCGGAGCGATGCTAGCACCGGACTGATATTGACAGCCCGGAGCGCTCCCTATAATCCCCGCCCTGGCATCGTTTCGAGACATTTGGCGTATCTGTGCCGATTTTCCGGTTTATTTCAATCTTGTGGCCACGCGCTTCCGAAGAATGCTCAAGACGGGGGCCGGGTGACCCAATATCCCGCACGCTCGCCGTCGTGTTTCGAACAGTCCTCAGGGAAGAGGACGGCTGTCGTGGCCGCGAACCAAGAGATTCGCCGCCGGTCGCGCAGCGCCTCTTCTCGCCGTACCAAAAACTGCGAGGCGCGTGCGATATGCGAGCCCATTGTCCGCCGATTCTGTCGATTGGTGTTTCGGCCGCGTTGGCCTGCTGTTCCTTCGGATGTTCAAGTTCGAGCGGCGTGGCGTCGTCGAAGTGGAACATGTTTAGCCGCAAGAGTCCGCCCCCGGTGACGACTCCCAGCTCCGGCCCGCCGGCCTCGACGCCCGGCATTGCCGCGACCGCTCCCGGTGGGGCCGCTCCGGCCGCCGGAGCAACCGCGGCCGCCGGCGCCACCGCGGGGTATCCCGATCGGCAGGCGAGCGCCTCGAATCCGTATCCCTCGACCGGATATCCGAACACCGCCGCGTCGTACTCAAATCCGCAAGCAGGCGCGACCGCCACCAACGGCTATGGCCAAGCCACGGCCGGCGCCCCGGCGGCTCAAGCCGGGCCCTATAGCGCCGTGTATGGTCAAACCGCTCAAGGCGGCGCGGCCGGCGCGGGCAATCCCTACGCTGGCGCTCCGGCCACCGCGACCGCGCCCCCGAGCAGCTATGGCGGCGCCTACGCCGCAACCGGCGGCGCCGCGCCCGCGACTTATCCGAATAACGGCGCTTCCGCGGCCGATCCGGCGGCGAGTTATGGAGCGCAAGCCGCGAACGGCGGCTATGGAGCTCCCAACAATTATGGCGGCGCCCCCGCGAACTATGGCGCTCCGGCTGGATATGGAGCCCCGGCCGCCTATGGCGCGGCCGGAGGCGGAGCGTATTCCCCGGCCGCTGTCGCGCCGGCCGCCGGACCAGGATATGCCACCGCCACTGGCAACTATGGCGCTACCGCCGTGGCCCCGGGAATGGGCGCTGCCGGTGGAGCCGCGCCAAACGGTGGCCTGGGCGCGACAAGCGCCGGAGCGACTGGCTATGGATCGGCGCCGGTCTACACCGCCTCGACCACTTCGGCCGCTGGCGCAGGAGCGGGCTATGCCGGCGGCGGCGCCAGTTATCCCGCTGTTGGGCAGGGTACTTACGGCGCGGCCAGCGGCGGCTATGCTCCGCCCGCGGCGAGCGCCGCGCAGCCACCCGCCGCGTCGAGCGGCGCCCGCGATCCGTTCTATCGGCCGGGTGGCACCAGCGACTATGTGCCTAGCGGTGGCCGGGCCGCCGCAGCGCCCGGAGCCACCTCATCAGGAAGCGCGCCGACCGGTTCCGCCGCGGGCGTGACTCCGGTTGGTTACAATCCGCCAATGGGTGGGCCGGCCGCTACCAGCCCATGACCATGTTCGACTCGATCACCTTGCGGGCGCGTTCGAGGTCGGTGCCGGTTTCGTGCATATAAAGCCGAATCGCGTGGACCTTGTCGCCGGCGGCTTTCGACAAGCAGTCGCGAGCCGTGGAGCAGGGGTCGATCTTGCCCGCAATGCCCAGGGCGCTCTTGGAGATGACCCAGGTGTCGCGCGGACGCTTGGTCAGGCGAATGACCTTCTCGGTCGGATAGCATTCGTTGACGACCGTCGAGGCGGCGTCTTCATCGCTGGCCCAGGTGATGATGATGTGGCATTCGGTTTCGACTTCGAACAGCGGCATTGGTATTCCTCCCCTTTGCAATACGACCAAGCCCGTTGAAACAACGGCCCGTAAATAAAACGCCCCGCGAGTAAACGACTCGCGAGCAACCTGGTCGAAGCCGGGGCAAATCCGGCTCTCGCGCCCTCTGGCCGGCGCCGGTCGGACCTGAGCGGCTTCCGTCTAGGAAAATGGTAAAACTTGGACCGGGGTTCGTCAACTCGCCCCGGGCCCAGACCGCGAATTGCGGGAAACGGCGGACCGCGGAAGCCATTCAGCCAGCAATCTTTTCCAGACCACGAGCCTCGCGCTCCGCTCCAATCCTTGCCATATCGAAAAAACCGCCGCGCGGCGCTCGACCAAGCGCCGGACAACGAGAAAACGCGCGTCGCTCCCCAAATTGGAAGACCTTTGAATCGGCATGATATAAGCGGCCCGCTTCGTCGGCGAGTTGTAACCGCGACATGCGCGGGACTTTCAATGACCATCGTCGAAATCAACGGGCGCCGCCCCCAGGGAGTGGCCTCGCCAGGTTCGATCGGCGCTCGCTTGGAACGCGGAAACGAGTCGGCCGGAGGGCGAGGGCTAGTGCTTTGTCACGGCTGAAATGATAGGTATAACCCCGTGTGCCGTGCCCACGCCCAGCGTGGGCATGTTTCGAGCGCCACACGAAGTCCTCATGCCCACGCAGGGCCGTGGGCATGGCGCTGCGGAGCCAATCCAACCCGTCATTTCAATTGTGACAATGCACTAGGTTCGCGCCGCCGCCGCCGAATGACGCCGGGCGATCAGGCCTTGCGGCGCCGGGCGACCGTCAAGATTCCGATGGCCCCCACTCCGACGAGCGTGAGGCTGGCCGGTTCCGGAACGGATAGAATCTGAATTCCGTCGATCGGCGTGCGAGTTGGGCTGCCGAAAGACGGATTGGTTGTCAGCGACAATGTCGTGCCGGTCACGTTAAAAAACTCGTAATAGTTTCCCGGCGTGCCTCCCACTCCCGCCGGACCGGCGGTCGCCAGCACAAACGAGGAATTATTCTGCAATTCAGCGAGCGTGGCGGTCTGGCCGTTGATCGTGTAATCACCACCACGACCGGTGGTGTCGCCGGCGAGATAAACGATCACGTTGTACGGCGTGGATCCGGTTCCCGCGATGCCAGCAGGCAGGTTGGTGACGGTGACGGTCGCGGAGTTCGGGCTGCTGTTGTCATCTAAATAACCGCCGAGCAGGTTCTGCGTGGAAGTGCCGGTCGCGCCCGATCCGTACAAGTTGCTCGATGTCCAGTTGAGCGTGCCGGCGGCGTTGCCTTGGCTGTCGGTGATCGCCACGCCGCCGTTCGGACTGTTTGGGGACGTGCCAGCGACGTTCCAGCCCGACTGGGGCACAACGCCGGCGCCGGCGGTCGCATAGTCCGAGCCGATGGTTACTGGCTGGCTATTCCCTTGAAACTGAATGCCGATCATCTCGGCCGATCCGACCAGGGGCACGAGCGCCACTATCGCCGCGCAAAGAATCGGGCAGAAGCGAGCTAAGCAATTCATCACACGAGGCTACCGGACGAGTAACGCTGACGAGGATAAGTCGACTTTGATCGATGATAATCTTTGACCAGAAGGATCATTAGTATAAAAGCACGGCCCAAAACATCAAGCATCATTTCGAGGAAACTTTCAATTTTCGCGACATGTCATTCGCAATATGCGAACATGCTGGCGTTTCGACGAGAGGACGTTTAGCCGGAAAAGGGGGCATTTCCGCCAGCCAACGTGGCTGCGGGGCCCGGCCGAGAATCCAGGTTCGTCAACTCGCCCCAGTCCCGGGCCACGAAATGCGGGAAACGGCGGACCGCACGCGCGGTTCATCCGCCAATCCTTGCCTCTCGGGAAGGTCGCCAATTTCGGCGCTGATGCTGCCATTGCCGCGCGACAATTTCCGCGTCGTCCGCGGATCATCTCACCACACGCCTCCGCTCTCTTGCATCTGCCGCATTGCCGCCGCTCTTGGCATTCACCAGCGATTCAAATATGAAAATGATTGTGTACAATGTTCCATAATCTCCAAATCGGTGACGGTTCTTCAAATCCCGCGCTGTGAAATTCCGCAAATTTCATGTCGGACATACGGGTCGCGCAAATTGCCGAAAGCGGCCAACGCGCAAGAGACCGACGAAAAGAAGTATCTCAACAACGGTAGCAACTCGAATGTCCAACGAAGAGATGTTGCCGGTCGCGGCCGTCGCAATGGCATTTCGCCATGCGATTGAGCGTTGCAGGCCCACGCTCACCTATATCGCGTTCAAAGACTTCCCGTTCGGCTCGTGCGGCGATGCGAGTGACGTCCTCGGGCGCTTTCTTAGCGAAAACGGGTCGCCCGGCTGGATCTACGTATGCGGAAATCGAGACGATCGCACGCATGCTTGGCTCGAGAAAGAAGGAGTGAGCGCGGATATAACAGCCGACCAGTTTGAGGACGCGCCCAGACCAGTTATTGTGGCTCTTGATTCAGCATGGCATGAAAATTTCGCAATCGATTCCCGTAGACCGATTTGGGAAGATTGGACCTTATCTAGCACGGCAAGAGAACTTCAAGAGGCATATCGCAAAATTCTCGATAGCCTAAAACAAGACGAAGAGATTCAAACGGTACTCGATAAAATGAGGAAGCGAACGCGAAAAAACGTATCGCCCGTAGAGGGCGTCATAGCTTGCTTGGGGAACACTGCGCAGGAGCATAGCCGAGCAGCTCGCGATTCTGAGGAAATAGACGACGGCTGCATCAGACGACTAGCCCTTGCCGTGGAAGCGTTGTTGTTGTCCGCCAACGCAACAAAAGGCTTAGAAATGGCATTTATTGCAATGTTGCCGCTTGTTGAGGATGATTTCCCGACTTGGTCGTTGTTGAAACAGTACCACGATATTCGAGACACGTTGGCGTTATATTCGCACGGCAGTTACGATCTTCGTGATCTATCGTACTCCGAACAAATCCGCTTTGACCGGATCGGCGGCCGAGCGAAGCATTTGTTGAAAAAAGCGATTTGGAAGCTTTTTTTGAATTGCAGCGGCCATAACCGACGGCACCGCGCATTTCGCGTCGGCGTGTCAGTACACAATAACCCATGACCTCCTCGTCCGCCAAACGTCCCCGCCAAACTCCAATAGATCCGGCACTCCCTGCCTACGAATTCGGGGGAACGGTCACGTTGCTCAAACCGGAAAAGAGCTAACATGGGCGCGTTCTGGTCAAGTCCAAGCAATGCAGCGGATTTCGGCGCGTTGAGCCAAGTGCTTGGAGCTCATCTTTAGCGTCTGCAACCGTTGTTTCGTTTTGCAAATGCGTTGGACGCGGATCAAGGTTCCACGCCGGGCGAGGCGAAACGCCTTCGGTGCGGGGCACGACGCGAAGTTGCTGCCGTTCTCAAATGACGCATCACGGCCAGGATCTGGTTTAGAACCTATCCGGGAACCCATGGCAGCACGCGATTTTGGCGGCAATTTCAATGCTGGCGCGGGGTTGCCGGATAAGCCCTTAAAGCTCCTCAAAAGAATTCAAACTGTGCCGCGTCGGTAAGAATCGGCGCCGCACGGGGACTCGACGCGGAAGAAAGAGCATGTGGCGATGCTAATGCGCCGGTCGGTTCGGGTCTCGCTGTTTTAAATGTCATCGTTGTGCCGTCGTGCCCGTCGTGGTGAAAAATGTCTTTGTCGAGTTAGCGACGAGAAGTTGCCTCTCCGCGACGGAAATGACGACTCGACGACACCACGTGAGAAAACGGAGCAGCAGGCGACGGCGACGCGCGAGCGCGGCTCAGACGCCGATTTTCGCCGGGCTGAATTCCTTTGCTTCCGCGATCGTGGCCCGCTTTGCCCGCCCGCGGCTTGGTGATTTGGGCTCCCAACATTCGAGCGCGAATGTCACCCGCGCCGATTCGCCGCGGCGGAGTCGCATGCCGGTCATTTGCTCGAACACGGCGGGGCGGAAGGAGCGAGTTTCCGAGAGTTCCGGCATTTCGACCAGCCGATCGGGGTCGTGCGGTCGAATCGAACTGAGCAGGTACCAGTAATTACCGCGGGGCGAGAACCGGCCCAGCGTGACCCACAGCGGCTTGGGTTTTCGGACACGTTTCATGCTCCGCTCCTCCATGATCTCGCGGCCTGCCCATCGCCCGCCGCGATCCCTCCGAGGCCCGATTCTGGTCGGCCGCGCTGATCCTCGATGACTGGCACTGACGATGACTGGCACTAATATAGTGCATTCATCCCGCCACGCCAAATGGGCGAGACCGGAGTTCGCTTCCCTCGCGCGGTTTTTTCCGAAAAGGGCTCATGCCGAGACGCGGAAACGCGAAGGAGCGACGGACCGAAATGATTCCGAAAGCCGCCTCCCGAGACACGACGCTATTGCGAATTCAGCCGGGTCTGATGGCGAATGTGTCGGGGCGCACCACGTCGGTCGCGAGGCCGACCATTTCGAGGCCGCGAATGATCATCCACATCGGGTCGATCTCCCACCAGCGATGATGGTTGCTGGCGCTGGCCGGGTCGATGTGATGATTGTTGTGCCAGCCCTCGCCGCTGGTGAGCAGCGCCACCAGCCAATTGTTGCGACTGCGATCCGTGGTTTCGTAATTGCGATAACCGAACATGTGCGAGAGCGAATTCACGGTCCAACTGATATGCCACACACACACGGTTCGCAGCACCACGCCCCAGGCAACCCAGCTCAACCCGCAACGCACGCCCGCGGCCACGCCGCCCAAGGCAAAATAGCCCACCGCGAAACCAGCCACGTAATATACCAACGCATGCAGCGCATAGATCCACAGCGGCAGCATGGAACGTTGCAATCGCATATAAAACGGATCGCGTAGCACATCGCGGGCAAAGCGCTCATAAGCGTTGTAGCAGCGCACATCGCGATTCTCGACTAGCAGCCAGCCCATGTGGCTCCAGAAGAAGCTCACCAGCGGCGAGTGCGGGTCGGGCTGTTCGTCGGTCTCGTGGTGATGGGCCCGATGGGTCGCCACCCAACTGCCCGGCGCGTCTTCCAGGCAGCAGAGCGCCACCAGCACCAAGCAGGCGCTCGAGCCACCGCGGAGTCTTGAAGCTGCGATGCGTGAGCATGCGGTGGTAGGCGATATTGATTCCCAGCCCACCGTAGAAGTAGACGCCAAACACGAACAGCGCGAGGCCCGACCAGCTAAACAGCCAGGGCCAAAACACGCTAAGCGCGGCGAGATGCAAGACCGCGATCGGCGCGGCATCGCGCCAAACAATCCGGCCCGTCACCGCCGAGGGCCGCGCGAGAGCCCGCCCGACCGCGGCTTCGCCCACGGGTTCATATTTCCGACGAGCTTGGCGTTGGACGGGAGACTTGGCGATGCTCATCGGCACTCCTTCAGTGATTGAAATGCTCTCCAATCAAGCATTGGTCGAGCCATTATGACTGAACCCATAGTTTTGAATAGAGCGAGATTCCGATATTGCGAAAACGACCTGACGCTCAGCGCCTTGCTGGTTCCTCGGAGCGAACCACGCTCGCATCATCGCGATCCAGCGTAAGCACGCGGAACCGCGAAAGGTCAACCGCTTCGGCAAACTCGCCAGCGAGCACCAGCCCTTGATCGGAGCAAGACACGGTTTCGAGCGATGCGAGGTCCAAGGGCTCGACTACCGGCGCAACATAATCTCCCGTCGCGTCGCGCTCGACAACCGTCGCCGCCAGGCGCCCCGGCGAATGGGCAAGTCGGGCGAAGTTTCCGGCGACAAACAGCCAAAAACGGCGAACGCGAAAATCGCCGCCGCGGGAATCCTCGCTCCTCGCTTCGTTTTGCAAACTACCCGCGCCCGACAATGATGGCGACATTCCCGCGGGCGCATCTCCTTTTGCGACCACGCCCAAAATCACATAAGCGCTCCGGCCGTCGGGTCGGGCATCGTTCAGCACGAATGTCGGCGGAGCAATCTCGCCCGGACGGCGATTTCGCTTGAGCCAACCCGGCGCGGGTTCGCCGATCAAACCGTTCATGCGTCGCCCGAGCGCGGTCGAGAAGTGGCCGCCAGCCAAGTCCGGTCCACCGCCCATCCAAGGATGCGGCTGGAGCGACCAGATCGTGGCGTCGGCCGGCGCGGCGTCGCACACTCCCGCGCGAAACGCCGCGTCGAGCAGGGCCATGTCCCGCACATTGGGATCGCCATTGAGTCGCCGAGCCACGGTTCGATTCGATTCATAGGTGAGCATTGCCGCGGCGGCCTGGAAAACGACGATGCCCACCGCGATTCGCGGCCAACGCTCCGGCATTCTTGCCCGGACCCAGGCCACCGCCGCCGCGGCCAAGATCGCGAGGCCAAATGCCTGCAAAAACACTGGCAAGTATCCCAGGCCGGGCCCGACGACGCGCTGATACTTGCCCGAGAGCGCCAAAAGCGCGCCGGGCAGAATCCACACCACGGCGCCCAAGAGCGCCACAAGCCCCAACCCCGGCGGTGAACCCAAGGGCGCTTGCGCGCGCGTTCCGTGGCGTCTTGCCGCGTGGAGGGCCCTGGGCATTTGTTGGCGCACATTCCGCTCAGCGCGCCGGCCAGCAGCAGCATCGCCCAGTTCTGCCAGGTCGAAAACAATTGCCAATGACACATGTTGTCGACACGGTGCGGGCTCACGAGCGCATAACTCATCGGCGCCGCCGACGAGGCTTGCCAGAACGTCGCCATGGCGATCGCCGCCAGGTCGAAATGCGGGTTGTACGGGTTCTCCTCGCTCAAGCCGGCCTGATAGCGAAGGCCAAGCGTGAACATCGCGAGCGCGATGGCCAGTGTCAGCGGATAGTGGGCCGCCGAGACGGCGTCGCGCCAGCGGCTCCGATGCCTCCGAGCCGCGATCACAAACGCCGGCGTGACCATGAACGTGACTTCATACGTCAAAAGCCCCGCGGCAAAAGCGACGAGACACACGAGCAGCCAGCCAGCCCTCCGCCCCGCGAGATATCGCTCGAAGGCCACCAGCGCAAGCAAAATCGCCGCGGTGGCGCCGGGCAAGAGGCCCGCGAACTGCATGATCGGATCGTAAAACACCCGGAGCTGAAACAAGATCGCCAGAAAGAGCGTTGCCCAAGTGGCAATCGCGGCTTCGAACCGCCAGGCGCGAAGCAGGGCGTAAAAAAGCGCGACATCGAGGAGCGTCAGCAGATACGAAAAGGCATGAAACGCCGCGGGGCTCGGCGCCAAGTAATGCACGCCATAGGTCAGCACGATCGCCAGCGGATACATGCGGCCGGCGCAGATGCTGCCATGAACCTGCTCCGCGAGGTATTGCGTGATCGTCTGCCCCGCGAGGCGGCAATTGCCGCGCGTCGAGGCGTTCAAGAGATCGTCGCAGGCAAAGCCATCGACGAACGCCGGCGAAATCAAGAGCGCCGCGAACGCGACTCCCGAGAGAAGTCCCCAGGGGGCTCGTCGCGGCCAGCCGCGCGCCGCGACAAACATCGGAGGAATCGCGCGGCGCTCAAGCATGGATGCGGCTACCTTGTTTCGATCATCGTGCCCAAGCGGCCCCGAGGTCTCATGCCGCCTGCCGAATCGGATTCCCCGGCGACGGACTCCTCGCTTCGGGCGAGTTTTCCGTATTGGCCGGCGGCGCATAATGTGGTCGCGGCGTCGGCCGGGCTTTCGGCTTTGCTTCTTCGAGAATGATTTCGGCCGCCCGCCGACAAGCGCCGCCATGCGCCACTTGATCGCGCAGCGATTCGAGCCGCCGCACGAGCGCCTCGCGGCGATCCGAATCGCGCAGCCAACCGATCACATGCGCGGCCATCTCCGCGGAGCGATCGCGCGAGGTGACGAACTCGGGAAACAGCGGCGCGTCGTCCGCATTCGCGGCCGGCGCCGAACTGGCCGCCGAACCGGTTCGGCGCGGATAAAAGATATCGTCCGCGGCGAGCAAGTTCACCAGCGTGATATATCGCACATGGCGAAACCACGCTTGCAGCCGATAGGCCAGCGGACCGATGCGATACAGAATCACGCTCGGCGTGGCGTGGTACAGCAACTCGAGCGATACCGAGCCCGACACCGCGAAGCTCGCGTCGGCCAGATGAATCAGCTCGGGCGTGCGGCCCGAGTACACTTCGGCTTCGAGACCGATCGCCTTGGCCTCGCGCGCCGCCGCTTCGGCATGGGTGGGCTTGAAGGCCGCCACCGCGAAGCGTGTCTCGGGCAGCGCGAGGGCAACGTGCTTGGCGGCCCGCAGCAGGCTCTCGAGATTGTGCGTAAGCTCTTGATTGCGCGAGCCGGGCAAGATCAGCACCAGGGGGCGTGAGGGATCGCGAGAACGAGCGACGAAGGTTTCGTCGAGCGATTGGCTTTCGAGCGAATCGAAATAGGGATGCCCCACGAACGTGGCGCGGCAACCGCGCTCCGTGAGCCAGCGCGCCTCGAACGGCAGCGCCGCCAGCACATGATCGACCAGCCGTCGCATTTTATGCACGCGATGACTGGCCCAGGCCCAAATCTGTGGCGGAGCATAGTAAAACACCGGAATACCATGGAATTTGGCCCGCCGGGCAATCCACCAGTTGAAGCCCGGAAAGTCGACCAGCACCACGGCGTCGGGACGCTCGCGGCGAAAATAGCGGTCGGCCCGCGCGGCCAGATCGAGAAATTTGTGCAGGTTCAAGAGTGCCCGCAAAATCCACATCACGGCCAGGGCGGTCAGATCGGCATGCAAGCGGCAGCCTGCCTCGGCCATTCGCGGTCCGCCATAGCCCACGGCCTGGAGATCGGGACATTGGTCCCCGAGAGCGCGAATCAGGTTGGCGCCGTGGAGATCGCCGCTGGGCTCGCCCGCCGAGAAGAAGATTTTCATGAAGCGAAACCATGCGCGCCGCGATTGAACCGAGAGGGCCGCCGCCGAGGGCCGCGAAGTATGCCAGAATTCGAGCCTCGCCTGAAGCTCAGTTCCGGCGTCCGCCGCCAAAATGCCCGAAAGAATTTGACCTCGCGGACTTCTCTATTTAGATTCAACTCGCAAGCGATTTTGGCCCGCGCGGCGCGCCGATCTTGTCTCGGCGCGGTTACCGCATCGCTTGGCCCCGCGAGTTTTTCCCCCCGCCGAGTTACTGCCCCCCCGAGTTCCCGCCTCGAATTCCCGCCGGCCCGCGCTGGCCAGCTAGCATTCCTAGAAAGCGTGGTTCCATGTCGTTTCGTTCGCGATTGTCGTCTTCGCGCATTTTTTGGATCGCGATCCTTGGTTGCGGAGTCGGTCTGGCGGCCGGCGCGGCGCACGGTCAGCAAATCACGGCGCCCGGCTTTCAGATCGAACTGCTAGCATCGCCGCCGGAGATCGAGCATCCGTCGGTCGTCACCTGCGATCCCGAGGGCAACCTCTATGTGGGCGAAGACCCGATGGATATGCGCGGCCCGACCACCAAGGAATTCGATCGGGTGCTGCTTTTTCGCTGGGACCGCGCGACCGGCAAGCCGGTGAAAACCGTGTTTTGCGAGAATCTCTCGGCCGTGTTTGGGCTCGTGTGGCATGAGGGCGCGCTCTATGTGATGCATGCCCCGCATTACACCCGCTTTCGCGATACCAATGGCGATGGCGTGGCCGATGAGCGCGAGGAATTGGCCGATGGCTTTGGTCCCAAGGCCGGCGTGTTTGGCTTCAACGACCACATCGTCACCGGCACGCGTATCGGGCTCGATGGTTTGATCTATGTCTCGGTGGGCGACAAGGGCATTCAGAAAGCGACCGGTAGCGATGGCGGCACGATCACGCTCGAGGGCGGCGGCGTGGCGCGTATGCGCCCCGATGGCTCGCGACTCGAAATCGTGTCGAGCGGCACTCGCAACCACTTGGATGTGGCGATGGATTCGCTCGACAATATCTTTACCTACGACAACACCGACGACGGGGTCGGCTGGTGGACGCGCTTCACGCATCATGTGCCCACGGGCTACTACGGATATCCCTACGATTATCATCCGCATCCCGAGCGTCACTTGCCGCGGATGAGCGAACATGGCGGCGGCTCGCCGGTGGGAGCGGCCTGCTATTGTGAAGCGGCTTGGCCGGCGGAATATCGCGAAAACGCGTTTCACTGCGAATGGGGCAAGGGCAAGGTACAGCGGTTTGCCCTCGCGCCGAGCGGCGCCACGTTTACCTCGGAAATCAGCGACTTCATGATTCGCGAGGGCGGCGAGGAATTTCGACCGCTCGATCTTTGCTTCAGTCCCGATGGCAAACATATGTATGTGGCCGACTGGAACTATGCCGGCTGGGTTCGCCCCACGGTCAAGGGCCGGCTTTACCGCGTGACATATACGGGCGGCGATGTTCCGCCCGAACCGGCTCGCGCGACCGACGCCGCGCCGTTGGCCGATCAGATTCGCTCGCTCGGGCATCCGGCCAAGAGCGAACGCCTGCGCGCCGAGTGGGCGCTCGCTCGCTTGGGAACTTCGGCGGCGCCGGCCGTGGCCGCCGCGCTCCACGGTGGCGGTCCGAAAATGGCCCGCATCCACGCGATCTGGACCCAAAACCAGTGGATCGATCGCCAACCGCCTTTCGATCCCGCGAACGACTGGGTCGCGGCTCTCAAAGACGCCGAGACCGAGGTGCGGGCCCAAGCGGCTCGCGCGCTCGGTTTGCGTCGCGTGAAGTCGGCGGTTAAGCCGCTCATTGCCTGTCTGAGCGACGCCTCGCCCACGGTGCGCATGTGGGCGGCCATTGGGCTCGGCCGCTTGGGCGATCGGGCCGCCGCCGCGCCGCTCTTGGCCGCGCTCTCGGAGCAAGACACGTTCGCGCGCTTCGCCATGGTTCAGGCCCTGCGGGCGATCGGCGATTGGAGCGGTGTGGCGAGGAATCTCGATTCGCCGAGTCCCGATGTGCGCGCCGCCACGCTGCTGGCGCTCACCGGCGTGTACGACGACGCCGCGGTCGGGGCCCTGGCGGCGCTGGCCAAGCGAACCCCTGACGAAGCAACTCGCGCCGCGGCGATCACCGCGATCGCCGAGGTCCATCACAAGGCGGCGCCCTATATCGAAGGCTGGTGGGGCACTCGACCGGCCATGGGCAAGCCACGCCGCCCGAAGGATATCGAATGGTCGGGCACGAGCTTGGTGATGAACACGCTGCGCGACGCGCTGCTCGCCGGTCAAGAACAACCGTGCGCCGCGGCAATCAAGGCATTCGAAGACATTCGCGACCCCGAGGCCGAAAAACTTTTCGTCGACCTGGCCAACGACAAGTCGGTCTCCGACAGCGCGCGGGTAAGCGCTTTCGCCTGGCTCGCGGGCCAGCAAAAACTCGAAGGCCCGGCCCGCGACGCGGTCGTGCATGCGCTCGCGAACACCGAGTGCCCCACGCCGCTTGTGCTCGCGGCGCTCGAGGTCGCGAAAACCAAGGACCTCGGGCCCGAGGGACGGCAGGCCGTCGAGAGATTGCTTTCCGATGCGCGAGCGGCGGTGCGTGCGGCGGCGATCGGCGCCTTTGCCAGCTCGCGCGGCGAAGCGGCCGGTCCCCAAGTGGCCCTTGGGCTCAATGACCCCGAGGCCGAAGTTCGTCGGGCCGCCATCAAACAGATTGGCGAGCTCAAGTATCTGGCCGCCGAAACGCGGCTGCTCGAACTTGCCCGCGAAGAAGCGACCCGCGACGACGCGATCGACACCCTCTTGGCAATGCCCGACCGGCGAGCGCTGGCCGTGTATCTCGATGCGTTGGGCAGCAAGAATTCAACGCGACGCGACGCGGCCCGCAAAGCGATGGCCTCGCTGCGCGACGCGGTAAGCGACGATCTGCTTGCGCTCCATGCGCGCAATGAATTGCCGAAGTCGGTCTTCGGCGAACTGCTTACTGTGTTCGACCTACCCAAGCCGATCATGAAATGGCAGGTGTCGGACTCCTGGAGTAAAGAACTGCCGCTGCCCTCGATCTCGGCGCGGGAGCGCCCGGCGCGGCGCCGATCGCGGTGCGGGGCAAGCCGCTCTCGTGGCGCGAAATGAAGGGGGAAGGGCCCGGCGGCCGAGTGTCGCTCGAGCGGCGAATGGAGCCCCACGACAACGCCTGGGCGCTGGCCTATGCCCGTATCACGCTCGACTCGCCGGCCGACTCGAGCTATGTGCTCGGCAGCGACGACCAAATGATGCTCTGGATCAATGGTCGAAAGGTCGCCGAATTTGCCGGAAACCGCGGCTGGCATGCCGAATCGCAGCGCGGTGAAGTCCACTTGAACCAGGGCGACAACGATATCTGGATGCTCGTGGGCAACGACGGCGGGCCCTGGGATTTCAGCCTCGCCGTGGGCACGAAAAACCCGAAGTTCGCCTTCTTGCATGAAAACGCTCCCAAGCAACTCGATACCGGCGACTATCGCGACTTTGCCGGCAAACACCCGGGCGACGCCCAGCGCGGGCGGGCATTGTTTTACGATACGAAAGGCATCGGGTGCGTGAAATGTCACGCCGTGGGTGGCGAGGGCGGCAAGATTGGGCCCGACCTCGTGGGCGTGGGCGTGAAATATCCACGCGAAGAGTTGGTTCGCTCGGTGCTCGAGCCCTCGAACCGCGTGCTCGACGGCTATCGCGTCACCACGATCGTGACCGACTCAGGCAAGGTGCTGGCCGGAATCGTGCGGAGCGAGGGGCCCGAGTCGCTGGAACTGCTCGATGCCGAGGGCCGCGTCACCCGGCTGCCGGCAGCGGAGATCGAAGAGCGCCATGAGAGCAACCTGTCGCTAATGCCCAACGGGCTGAAAGACGGCATGACGCTGGAAAACTTCGCCGATCTGATCGCATATCTGGAAAGCCTCAAGGAGGCGAAGAAATAAAAAGGTCGTGGCGGCGGCTCGGCAAGAAGGGCGCGGCCGGGCAAGCCGGTCGAAAAAAAGCGAATTAGGGTTTCCCCGGCGCGGATTAGCGGATAAATTGTTTTGTTTGGCGCTGCCCCGCTCCGTGGGGTTGGCCCGGTCGCGGCCCGAGAGAGCCCGACGCCCACCAAAATTACTATGCCTGGCGCAATTTCGCCGGCGTCCCTCGAACTGAGGCTCGATTTCGATGCGCACCCGACCCCATTCCGCGTTTGTTCAGCAACTCAAGACTCGCCGCTGCACGAAGTGCAATTGCCTACTGAATCCGCAGGTCACGCGGTGCAGCCGCTGTCATTCGGTGGCCGCCAAGCCGAAGAAGAAACGCCGCAACGTGACGAAATTCCGGCTGAAAAAGAAGTAGGCGACGCGCCGGCGAGCCGCCTGGGCGGATCGTCGCGGTGAGCCAGGTCCAATGAAAATCGCCGGCCGCGATCCCGAGAGATCGCGCCGGCGGTTTCAATTTCTCCAGCCTGCACTCCCGCTCGCGAGCGGAATTCCCTGGCTTACTTGCCGAGCATTTTCGCGCCGATGAAAATCAGCGCCGCGCCGCCAAGCCCGCCGCCAGCCAACAAGTAAACGAGCGAATATCCCGCGGCGCCGATCACGATTGACGTAAACATATGAATTGCCCTTTCGCATAAGTGTTTGCGTGGAGTTCTTTGGAACCCTCATCACGCAATGCTGAAAGAGCAAATCGGGCGCCAACGATGCGCCAGTGACATAAACCGAGCTGCTGAAACGCGATATCCCGCGGCGAAAAGCCAATTTATCGCCTTTTCAGTCGCGATCTCGTAAGGCCCGCGGCCAATCCGATCGCGCGGAAACCAGCCGCGATCAGGGATCGATCCGCTTGAGCGCCATCCATTCGCCCACGGTCCGCGGCGGCGGCGGCGTTTCGTTCGCGAATAGCGACTTGAGCAGCGAGGGCTTCTCTTCTTTCTTCTGCACCCGCGACACCTGCCGGCTGTGCGAGTGCGACACCGGCTTCGAGCTGCCGGGCAACAGGCTCTTCGACTTGTGCAAAAGCTCGGTCGGGGTTTGAGCGATGTTCGAAAGCGTGCGGCTTGCCGTTTTCACCATGCTCGGTTTCTTGTTCGCGCGGTTCACGCCCACCGAGTTGCTCTTGCTTTTGCTCTTGCCTGGCAAGCCCAGCGAACTGCCGGGCGAGCCCAGCGAGGCGCCTGGCAGCCAAGAGGAATCGGAACCTGCGGCGGTGAGCGTCCAAAATCCCAGAATCGCCAGCGGGAAGAAAGTACGAATCGGCTTGGCAAAGTACAGCATGGCGGCGAAAACTCCGGCAAGACGTGTTAGGATCGTACAAGCGGCACGATCTCGACGAGTCGCCCGCATTCGACTTTTCCCGGCCGGCGTTGCTTTCGCCGGACATGGAACGCTCGAATTTTTCGGCGCGGGAGTCTCGCAGAACCACGCCGGCATGTAAAGATGGAATCGCGCGGTGCGTCGCGTCGCGGACGGGCGCGTCGCGGACGGGCGTCGCGCTGATTTGTTTTTCCCCCAAGGGGATGGAGAATCTTGGCTCGTGGCACCACAACCTGCTAGCAGTTCCGCTCCGACCAAACCACTCGCCCGCCCGCGGAGCCACGCGGCGTTTGCCCGCGCGCGGCGATTGATTCCGGGCGGGGTAAACAGCCCGGCCCGCGCGTTTGGCGGCGTGGGCGGGGAGCCGATCTTTTTCGAGCGTGGCGCCGGCGCTTATCTCCACGACATCGACGGCAACCGCTATCTCGACTACATCGGTTCCTGGGGACCAATGATCCTTGGCCACGCCCGGCCCGAGGTGATCGAAGCGATTGGCCGCGCCGCCGCGGGGAACGAGCTTCGGCGCGCCGACCGAGGCCGAAAGCGAGCTTGCCGAGCGAATCATCGCGGCCGTGCCGAGCATCGAACGCGTGCGGCTCGTGAATTCAGGCACCGAGGCGACGATGAGCGCCATTCGCCTGGCCCGCGGCTTTACCGGCCGCGACAAGATCATCAAGTTCGCGGGCAATTATCATGGCCATGCCGACTGCTTGCTCGTGGCGGCGGGCAGCGCGGGGGCGACGCTCGGCGTGCCCGATTCGCCGGGAGTGACCGCCGGCGCGAGTCGCGACACCCTGTCGCTACCCTACAACGACGCCGCGGCGCTCGAAGCGGCTTTTGCCGAGCATGGCGCCGCGATCGCCGCCGTGATCGTCGAGCCGGTCGTGGGCAACATGGGCTGTGTCGTGCCCCGGGCGGTATTTCTCCAGGCAATGCGCTCGCTGTGCGACAAGCACGGCGCGCTGTTGATCTTCGACGAAGTGATGACCGGCTTTCGCGTGGCGCTTGGCGGGGCGCAATCGCTCTGGGGCATTCGGCCCGACCTCACCACGCTTGGCAAGATCGTCGGCGGCGGGCTGCCGCTTGGCGCTTACGGCGGTCGGGCCGATGTGATGGATCAGGTCTTGCCGGCGGGCAAAGTCTTTCAAGCCGGCACCCTGAGCGGCAATCCCCTGGCCACCGCCGCCGGCATTGCCACGCTGAAAATCCTCGCCGACGAGCCGCCCTACGCGGCGCTCGAAAAGAGCTCGGCCGCGCTGGCCGCTGGGCTCGACCGCGCCGCGGCCGGAATTCCGCACACGATTGCCCGCGTGGGCAGCATGATGACGCTCTTCTTCCATGCGGACCCGGTCACGGATTGGTCGATCGCCAAACAGTGCGATACGCGGCGCGATGCGCGATTCTTCTGGGGCCTCATCGAGCGCGGAGTCTACATGCCGTGCAGCCAATATGAAGCGCTGTTTGTTTCGGCCGCGCACACGACGGCCGACATCGAACTCACGATCGCGGCCGCGAGCGACGTCTTGGCCGAGGAGCGCGCCGGCGGCCAGTGATCGCGCCGCCTCGCCATTTCGAATAGTCCGCGACGCGATTCAGGTCATGCGCCGCACGAGCCAATCGCCCCAACGTGGCGAGAGAGCGCTCACCACGAACAGCGCCCGCGCCTTGGCCGGCAAGATCAACTCGGGGTCGCGGCGCTCGCAGGCCACGAATATCTTCGCGCGACGATCTCCGGATCGAGCTGCTTGAGCTTGACTCCCGCCCCCGGACGGCGGGCGCTCTCGGGCAACGCGGCCAATTGCTCCTCGGAATACCGCTCGCGAGCTCCCCGCCGCGCGATCGGTCCGGGACACACCAGCAGCACATGCAAACCGCGCGGCTGGAGCTCGAGCCGCAATTGCTGACTATAAGCAGCGAGGGCGAATTTGCTCGCGGCATAGGGGCCCATGAAGCGGCTGGCGCTCTTGGCCGCGAGCGAGCCGATGTTGACCAAATGTCCGCCGGAGGCCAAGAGATATGGCGCCGCGGCCCGCGTGCAACGCACCGCGGAAAGAAAATTCAATTCGAGCGCGGCTTGAAAATCGGCCGGAGTCGTGGCGAGCGCTTCGCCCCGGGCCGAAGCCCCGGCATTGTTGACCAGAAGATCGACTTGGCCCCAGGCGCCCACGACGCGCTCGACCAGGGCGTTGACCTCGGAGTTGCGGGTCACGTCGGCCGCGATCGCGAGCGTCTCGCCTCCGGCGGCGGTCAGCCGGCCCGCGGCCTCGTCGAGCCGCGCCTGCCCGCGAGCGGCGATTGCCACCCGAGCCCCCGCGGCGGCCAGGGCCGAGGCGATGGCCAAACCCAGGCCCGAAGATCCGCCGGTGACGATTGCGACTCGACCTCGCCAGAAATTTGTATCCATCGGACGCGTTTCCGATCAGGTAGCGTGCTTGGCGATGACGTATCTTTGATCGCCGCTCCGAGAACATCGAGTCCGGCATGCGAAATGCAGTTCGGGCCGATCGCCACGATAGCTTTCGGCGGGCTAGCATGCAACGCGTGTATGTTTCGCAAGGGTTGGCCGGATGCGCTAGCCAATCCGAAGGCGGTTCGCTAATTTAACGGGCATCGTTCGCCCTCGGACATAGCCGGCCGACCGCGTGACAGGGCGCCCTCTCGCGTGGGTAGGGCCGTCGGCTCGAACGAAATGGTCGAAGCGATTTCAAAAAAAGATTGCGTTTCCCGCCACCCCAGCGCCCGCTGCATGACAAACCAAATTCATCCGAAGCGTTGCCGCACGAAGATCGTCGCCACGATTGGGCCGGCTTGCCGCACCGTGCCCCAGTTGACGGCCCTTGTATGGGCCGGCGTCGACGTGTTCCGCGTCAACATGGCCCACGGCAGTCTCGCGGAACACACGGAAACCGTGGGCATGATCCGCCAGGTAAGCAAGGACCTGGATCGCCCGATCGGCATTCTGGTCGATCTGGCGGGCCCCAAGATTCGGTTGGGCGAATTGCCTGGCGGCCAATTGGATTTGCAATCCAACGCCAGTGTGCGATTCATTCGCGGCCACCAGAGCGACAAGCCCGACGAACTGATTTGCACCTACGAGGCGCTGGTCGATGAAGTGAAGGTGGGCAATCTCATCATGCTGGCCGATGGCTGCGTGAGCATGATGGTCGAGGAAAAAGGCCCCCGGCATGTGCAATGCCGCGTGATTCAGGCCGGTCTGGTGCGTAGCCGCCAGGGCGTCAATTTGCCGGGCGCCAAGCTGAGCGTGCCCTCGATGAGCGAAGCCGATTGGGCCCATGCCCAGTGGGCCGCCGAGATGAACGCCGACTTCGTGAGCCTCAGCTTCGTCCGCACTCCGGTCGAAGTGCGGCTGCTCAAGGAACTGCTTCGCACCCGCGGCTCGCGGGCCAAGGTGATCGCGAAGATCGAAAAACAAGAAGCAATCGACGAGCTCGAAGCCATCGTCGAAGCGGCCGACGGAGTGATGGTGGCTCGCGGCGACTTGGGCGTCGAGATCGACGTGGCCAAGATGCCCGTGGTGCAGAAGCGCATCATTTCAATGTGCCACAAGCGGCAAAAGCCGGTGATCGTGGCCACGCAAATGCTCGACAGCATGCAGAACTCGCGTCGCCCCACTCGGGCCGAAGTCACCGACGTGGCCAATGCGATTCTCGATGGCGGCGACGCTTGCATGCTCTCGGGCGAGACCGCCATCGGCCTCTACCCGCGCGAAGCGGTCGAGATGATGAGCCAAGTGGCCGAAGCGACCGAAGAGCTATTTCGCGACCGCCCGCCGCTGCCCTCCGAGGGATATTCGCCCGAGGGGCTGCACCCAATCACCGGGGCCACGGTGCTCGGCGCCGGACAAATCGCGGCCAAGCTTTCGGCCAAGCTGAATATCGTGGTCAGCCACAGTGGTGTGACGGCGCTGGCGATTTCGAAACAGCGGAATTTCATTCCGACCGTGGGCGTGAGCGATTCCGAAACCACGCTACGACAGATGTGTCTCTACTGGGGCGTGATTCCCATGCCCGCGGCGCCTACCGCTTCAAGCCAAGAAGTGCTCGAGTTCGTGACCGGCTGGGGTCTCGAAAACGGCCGCATCAAGCCGGGCGATCACTTGGTGCTGGTCGCCGGCGTGGGACTCGGCACCGGCTCTCACAACTTCGTGCGCGTGCATCAGGTCGAGTAAGCTCTTACCGCCTATCCGAGAACTTCGGCGAGCCCTCACCCTACCCTCTTCCAAAGGGAGAGGGGGATTTGTCGGATAGGCTCGTTCAATCCCACCACCAGCTGTTGCGTTTTCCCAGCGAGTCGCGCACCGCGGCCACCTTGTCGCTCGACTCGGTCTTGGCCAGCACTCCCCACGAATCGACCTGCACGCCGCCCGACACGGTGATCACGAAGCTCGACGACTTCTGCAAGAGCGACGCTTGACTGTCTACTTGCTTGGGGGCATTGAACTGGGCGGTGGGCAAGTCGGAGCCGCTCAGCAGGAGCGGGGTTTGGCAGCCGGCTTTCTCGAACAGATGTTCTTTCGAGATGAGGGCCGCGGTCACGGCCAAGTCCATGCAGTTGCGAAGCTGGCCGAAGATCGCTTCCTTGGCCGAGAGTTCGTTGAACTTATTGGTCATCGCCGTCGCCCACTGCTTGGCCGGGGCGCTGGCCTTGCCAGAGCCCTGACGCTTGCCCTGGGCATCGAGAAATTCTTCTTCAACCAGGCACTTCACGCCGGCCCCGCGAATCTCGAACGCCATCTTGTCCGGCGCTTCGAGCACGCCTTCATAATTCGTCGCCAGCCACCACCGCGGCATCATGTTCTGCATTCCACGACCGTTGCCCTTGACCATCGACAGATAGCTCGGCAATCCGCGAATCGGCGCCGGCTCGAAGCCCATCGCGATGCGCTTCATGCGATAGTCGGCCGCCACCATCACCCGGGCAAAGTGGCTCCGCGGGTCGACGCCCCAGACCGTAATGGTTTGCGGACCCAGCGCTTCCTCGAACTCCGAGGCACGCTCCGAGGCCGAGGCTTCGTCGGGAGTCGGAATCGACGCCGCTTGACTCACCACCGGTTGGAGCCGCCGCATGCCTTCGGGAGTCGGGTCGATCGAGCAGCTTAGCCCGCCCTGCCGCGCCGCGTCGACCGTGCGGAGGGCCGAGAGCAGATCGTCGAGCAGCATCACCGGCTGCGAGTTGTTCGCGCCCACCACGTCGCCCCCCGGGCCCACGCGCCAGCCTTCGGCCGGACCGGCCAGTATCACATCTTGTTCCTCGGGCACGGCGAACACATAGCGAACGCGCTGCATGCCCGCCAAGTACAGCACCTCGTCGGGCAGGGCCGCGCCGGTCTTGAGCGACTCGGCGATCGCGGCTTCGAGGCCACGCAGTGATATCTTGCGCAGCTCGACATGTCCCGCCATGTCGCCCGGCGCTTGATGCAATGCCTTTTCAAGCTCCCGCTTGATCTCGCCACGCTCGTCGACCGTCGTGTTCTTCAGCACGCCGCTCGGGTCGATCGACACACCACCCACCTGCCGGGCGACGAAACAGCCGCCGGAGCTGGCGATGAAGGGCGCGGGCGGCGCGATCGCGAGGCACAGGCCCACGAAGCCGAAAAAAGCGACATAACCCAAGGAATGCCATCGCATGGCCCAGCTCCTAAAAGACTAAAGACGTAGAGGTTCGAATTCGTGCCGCATCAAGGCGCCAAACAGCTTGCCGATCGTTCAATCCCACCACCAGCTTTTGCGTTTTCCCAGCGAGCCACGCACCGCCGCCACTTTTTCGCTTGGCTCGGTCTTCTTGAGCACTCCCCAGGAGTCGACCTCCACGCCGCCGGAGACGGTGATCACGAAGCTCGACGATTTACGCAAGAGCGACGCTTGACTGGCCACATGCTTGGGGGCATTGAACTGGGCGGTGGGCAAGTCGGAGCCGCTCAGCAGGAGCGGGGTTTGGCAGCCGGCTTTCTCGAACAGATGTTCTTTCGAGATGAGGGCCGCGGTCACGGCCAAGTCCATGCAGTTGCGAAGCTGGCCGAAGATCGCTTCCTTGGCCGAGAGTTCGTTGAACTTATTGGTCATCGCCGTCGCCCACTGCTTGGCCGGGGCGCTGGCCTTGCCAGAGCCCTGACGCTTGCCCTGGGCATCGAGAAATTCTTCTTCAACCAGGCACTTCACGCCGGCCCCGCGAATCTCGAACGCCATCTTGTCCGGCGCTTCGAGCACGCCTTCATAATTCGTCGCCAGCCACCACCGCGGCATCATGTTCTGCATTCCACGACCGTTGCCCTTGACCATCGACAGATAGCTCGGCAATCCGCGAATCGGCGCCGGCTCGAAGCCCATCGCGATGCGCTTCATGCGATAGTCGGCCGCCACCATCACCCGGGCAAAGTGGCTCCGCGGGTCGACGCCCCAGACCGTAATGGTTTGCGGACCCAGCGCTTCCTCGAACTCCGAGGCACGCTCCGAGGCCGAGGCTTCGTCGGGAGTCGGAATCGACGCCGCTTGACTCACCACCGGTTGGAGCCGCCGCATGCCTTCGGGAGTCGGGTCGATCGAGCAGCTTAGCCCGCCCTGCCGCGCCGCGTCGACCGTGCGGAGGGCCGAGAGCAGATCGTCGAGCAGCATCACCGGCTGCGAGTTGTTCGCGCCCACCACGTCGCCCCCCGGGCCCACGCGCCAGCCTTCGGCCGGACCGGCCAGTATCACATCTTGTTCCTCGGGCACGGCGAACACATAGCGAACGCGCTGCATGCCCGCCAAGTACAGCACCTCGTCGGGCAGGGCCGCGCCGGTCTTGAGCGACTCGGCGATCGCGGCTTCGAGGCCACGCAGTGATATCTTGCGCAGCTCGACATGTCCCGCCATGTCGCCCGGCGCTTGATGCAATGCCTTTTCAAGCTCCCGCTTGATCTCGCCACGCTCGTCGACCGTCGTGTTCTTCAGCACGCCGCTCGGGTCGATCGACACACCACCCACCTGCTGCTGACGGAAGCAACCGCCCGAGCTCGATATGAAGGGCGCGGGCGGCGCGATCGCGAGGCACAGGCCCACGAAGCCGAAAAAAGCGACGTAACCCAAGGAATGCCATCGCACGGCCTACCTCCTGAAAAAACAAAGTGGCGAATTAAGAACAGAGAGCGGCTTCTTCGCGGCCCGTCGTGGGGAGCGGCCTCCCGGCGAACGAAGGAGAGCGTTAAGTGGCGTAGATGAATTCTAATTGTGGTAAATTATGGAAACAACGCATCGCGAAAAATTCCTTTGCTTGGGCTGGCGGAAAAATCGCCGCGTCGAAGGGCGGCGCTGGGGGCGCCGATCACGGACTCGACGGACGAATTCGCGCTTCGCTTGACAACGGCCCATGGCCGGCCATAAGGTTGATTGAGAATCTTTTGCCCCAGGCGCCCCGGCGGCGGCTGGCCGGGGGCCCGCCGAAATCCGAGGTATTCGCCCATGGCGGAAGCATCCCAGACCCCTACAGCCACGGCAGTTGCGCCCGCCGAGGCGCCCCCGCGCGGGGCTAAGTCCCCGGCGGCGCCGGCGCGCATCGGCCCGGCCGGGTACTTGCTCATCCTGGCGGCCGTGGGCGCGGCGGCGCTCTTGGGGTGGAACTTTGGCCGCGGCGCCGCGCCCGGCGCCAGTGAACTCCGCGTCGGCGGCGTCGAGGAATTGCCGCCCAGCGTCGAACACGACATTGTGACCGTCTCCGACGAGCGGGCCCGTGAAATGGCGGGGGTCGAGCTGACGACCATCGCCACCCGACCGGTCTCGAGCGAGATCGTCTGCAACGGTTATGTCGGCTTCAACGAGAACCGCTATGCGCAGATTCGCCTGCGCGTCGATGGCATTCTCAAACAGGTGCGAACCGATGTGGGGGCGCCGGTTCACGCGGGGCAGGAACTCGCCGTGCTCGATTCCGCCACGCTCGGCGAATACAAGTCGTCGTATGTCTATGCGATGATCAATGTGAAATATACCGAAGGCTATTGCGACCGCTTGCGAAAGCTAGCCGATCAACAAGCGATTCCCTCGAAAACGCTGTTCGAGATGGAGCACATGCTCCAAGAGCAGCGGCTCGACGCCGCGAAATCGCGGCAGCGGCTCGTGAATCTTGGCTTCGATGATCAGCAAATCGACGCCTTCGTCGCCGAAAACGACACCCACGCCGAAATGGCGATCACCGCTCCCTGGGATGGCACGCTCGTGCAGCGACATGCCGTCGAGGGCGAGGCCGTGACCAGCAATGTGCCGGTGTTTGCCATCGCCAATCTCGAAACAATGTGGGTCCATCTGAGCGCCTACGAAAGCGACCTCGGCAAGATTCGCCTCGACCAGCCGCTGGTGTTCGTGCCCGACGGACTCGAAGGTCAAGAATTTCCGGGCCACGTGACCTGGATCAGCCCGGAAGTCGATCCGCAAACACGCACGATCCAAGTCCGCGGCGAAGTGACGAATGTGAACAGCGCGCTGCGGGCCAACATGTTCGGCAAGGGAAAGCTCACCGTGGCCAGCGCCGCGAGCGCCACCGTGGCCCCGTCCTCGGCGGTGCAAATGCACGACGGGCACTATATCGTGATGGTGCATAAGAAGCCGGGTGAATATGAAGGCCGCCGAGTGACGATCGGCATTCGCGGGGCCCACGATTGGGAAGTCACCTCGGGGCTCGAACCCGGCGAGCGCGTGGTCACGACCGGCAGCTTTCTGCTCAAAAGCAACCTCGAAAATCCCTCATTCGGCCAGATCGAGTGATCGCCCGCGGAACGGCCGCCCATGCTGAATCGTATCATTCGCTTCGCGCTCGAGCAGCGTTTGCTGGTGGCGATGCTCTCGGTGGGCCTGCTGTTTAGCGGGCTGTGGGCCTTCGATCGGCTACCGATCGACGCCTTTCCCGACACGAGCCCGATTCTGGTGCAAGTGAACACGGTGGCGCCGGCGCTCGGCCCGCAAGACATCGAGATGCAGGTCACGTATCCGATCGAGCAAGCGCTCGGCGGGCTACCGCGGCTTGCGCGAGGTGCGGTCGCTTTCGAAGTTCGGCCTCTCGGTCGTCACCTGCGTGTTCGACGACGGCGCCGATGTGCTTCCGGCGACGCAGCTCGTGCAAGAAAAACTGGCCACGGTCGATTTGCCCGAAACGCACGGAGTGCAAAAGCCCCAACTCGGCCCGATCGCCACCGGCTTGGGCGAAGTGTATCACTACATCGTGAGCAGCGATCGCGACGCCGCGGGCAAGCCGCGCTACGACCTGACCGAGCTGCGCACGATGCACCACTGGCTCATCAAGAGCCAGCTTCGCACCGTGGCGGGCGTGGCCGAGGTCAACACCTGGGGCGGCTACGAAAAGCAGTACCATGTGCTGTTCGACCCCTCGAAGCTGGCGAAATACGACCTTACGCTCAACGATGTCACCGATTCGCTTCGCACGAATAACGGCAATGTGGGCGGCGGCAATATCACCCGGGCCGGCGAAACGCGACTCATCCAGGGCGTGGGCATGCTCACCAGCAAGTCCGATATCTCCGAAATCGTGCTCAAACATCACAACGGTCAACCGGTGCGGGTGCGCGACGTGGCCGATGTCGAGATCGAACATGAAATCCAGTCGGGCGCCGTGACCACCAATGGCCGCGGCCAAGTGGTGCTGGGGCTGGGCTTCATGTTGCTCGGTGAAAACAGCCGCGACGTGACCGAGCGGATGCGGCAAAAGATGGATGAAATTCGCCCCACGCTCCCGCCCGGCGTGACAGTCGAAGACGCGCTGGTGCGCTCGACGCTCGTGGATCATGTGCTCGCGACCGCCGAACACAACCTGCTGATGGGCGCCACGCTGGTCGTGGCCGCGCTGTTTGTCTTGGGCGGCGGGCTGCGGGCCGGGTTGATCGTCGCGGCGTCGATTCCGCTGTCGTTTCTCTTCGCCAGCAACATGATGATCGCCACCGGAATCGCCGGCAGTTTGATGAGCCTGGGCGCGATCGACTTTGGAGTGCTGATCGATAGTTCGGTGATCATGGTGGAAAACTCGGTGCGGCACATGTCGGAGGCGCATCCCGGAAAATCCTCGACCGATGTGGTGCGCGACGCCTGCGTCGAGGTGCGCAAGCCCACGATGTTCGGCGAAATAATCATCATGATCGTGTATCTGCCGGTGCTCACGCTCGAAGGCGTCGAGGGCAAGCTGTTTCGGCCGATGGCTCAAACCGTGCTCTTCGCCCTCGTGGGCTCGCTGCTGCTCTCGCTCACGCTCACGCCGGTGCTGGCCGCCACATTTCTCGGCCGCGGCGAGGATCATCGAGCCGTGGATCGTGCGTCGGGCGCGGCGAGCTTATCGCCCCGTGCTCGAATGGGTGCTCCGGCGGCGATTGTTCGTCATGGGCGCGGCGGTGGCGGTGCTGGCCCTGGCGGGACTGGTCGCCAGCCAACTGGGGGCCGAATTCATTCCCAAGCTGAACGAACATGCGATCGTGATCGCGACCACGCGGCTGGCGAGCATCTCGCTCGACGAGGCCGTGCGGCAAGGAACCGAGATCGAACAATTGCTCCTCGCCCGCTTTCCCGACGAGATCGAACGCATCTGGTCGCGCCACGGCACGGCCGAAGTGGCCACCGACCCGATGGGCTGGGATCAAGGCGATGTGTTCATCACGCTCACTCCGGTCGCCCGCTGGAAGAAAGCGCATAATCAAGACGAGCTCACCGAACTGATGAAAGCAACGCTCAACGGCGCGCCGGGCATGTCGATGATGTTTACCCAGCCCATCGAACAACGGCTCAACGAAATGATCGCCGGCATCAAGGCCGACGTGGGCGTGAAGATCTTTGGCGAGGAATTCGACCGCCTCGTCGATCTCGCCGAACAGGTCGCGGCCGAAATGAACCAGATCGACGGACACGACGGCGTGAGTCCCGATCAGTTGACCGGCACGCCGCTCCTGCGGATCGATGTCGATCAAGAGGCGATCTCGCGCTACGGAATTGCCCGGCGCGACGTGCTCAGCACGATCCAAGCGATCGGCACGCCCCGCGTGGGCGAGGTGCGCGAGGGGCCGCTACGGTTTCCGATCGTGGTGCGGCTCGCGCCCGAATATCGCAAGGACCCCGACGCCATCGGTCAAATCCTGGTCAACACTCCCGGCGGCGCTCGCTTGCCGCTGGCGCGATTGGCCAATTTACGCTCGATCGAAACCCCCAGCGTCATCAATCGCGAAGCGCTTCGACGCCGAATGCTGGTGCAATGCAATGTGGTGGGACGCGACACCGGCGGATTCGTGAAGGAGCTCCGCGGGCGACTCGAAAAACTGCAATCCACTTGGCCGCCGGGATATTCCTTTGCCCTGGGCGGGAAATTCGAGCATATGCAGCGAGCCGAGCGACGACTGATGATCGTGGTGCCGCTGGCGGCGTCGCTGATTTTCATCTTGCTCTACACGACCTTCAGTTCGGCGCGCAACGCGCTCCTGATCTATAGCGGAGTGCCGTTCGCCGTGGTGGGCGGCGTCGTGGCGCTTTGGGTTCGCGGCATGGCGTTTTCCATCTCGGCCGGCGTCGGTTTTATCGCGCTGTTTGGAATCGCGGTGCTCAACGGATTGGTGCTCGTCTCCTATATTCATAAACTCCGCGAAGACGGCTTCGAGCTCGACCATGCGATCTCGACCGCCGGACTCCTGCGGCTGCGGCCGGTGCTGATGACCTCGGCCACCGCGGCCCTGGGCTTCGTGCCGATGATGCTTGCCACGGCCGTGGGCGCCGAGGTGCAGCGTCCGCTGGCCACGGTCGTGGTCGGTGGCATCCTGAGCTCGCTGGCGCTCACGCTTTTGGTGCTGCCGGCCCTGTACTCGCTCTTCGGAGCGAAGGCGCCGCCGGCCGCATGAGACGCCGAACGAACGATTTCTCCCCCGCCGGCCTTGACGCCCTCGCGCGGCGTCTATATTTTACCGCGTAGTTAATTAGCTATCGGGTTCAGGGCTCTCGTGTCACGCGCTTCACCGGGGAATTTCGCGCCGATGGCCATCGACACGCTCAGCGCGACCTTCGCCGCCTTGGCCGATCCGACGCGCCGCGCGATCTTGGCTCGGCTTCGCGCCGGAGAAACCTCGGTCACGGAACTCGCGAGGCCATTCGCGATCAGTCTGCCGGCCGTGACCAAGCATCTCAAGGTCTTGCAACGGGCCGGGCTCGTGCGGCAGGGACGCCAAGCTCAATTTCGGCCGTGTCGGCTCCAGGCAAAGCCGCTGGCCGAGGTCGCCGACTGGATCGAACAGTATCGCCGCTTCTGGGACGCGCGGTTGGATCGCCTCGAGGCCTATCTCGCCGAAATTCAACGGGCGGAGAATGTTCCCCCGGCGCCGGAGAAGTCGCCGCCCGCGAAAAAACGCCGCGGCGCCGCGAGGAAACAGCCCCTCGCGCCGCGCCGTTCGAAGCGCTAGCCCGAAACCGCCAATCGAAGTTCGGAAATGAATGTCGTTTCCTTCGTCAATCGAATCGTAACCAAGGAGGTCGTTCCATGGCGCTGATGCCCTATCTGTTTTTCGAAGGCCGTTGCGACGAAGCGATCGAGTTCTACCGCGGCGCGGTCGGCGCCGACGTAAAAATGTTGATGCGCTATAAAGACAATCCCGAGCCGCGAGAGGGCCAAGGTCCCGCGGGCGCGGCGCATCGAGAAGGTTATGCACGCCGAATTGGAAATCGGCGGTTCGCGGATGCAGAATGTCCGATGGCCAGTTCAGCGGCAAGACCGCTTTCGAGGGCTTCTTCATCACGCTGACCGTGGCCAGCGCGGCGGAAGTCGACCAATATCATGCCGCGCTCTCGGCGGGCGGCAGCGTGTTGCGGCCCCTCGAGCGAACCTTTTTCTCGCCGCGATTCGGCATGCTCAAAGACAAGTTCGGCGTCGGCTGGGTCGTGTATGCGACGGGATCGGAATAATCGCGAGCCGAAACATCGCGGACAAAACGACAACGCGAGCGCGACGCCGGACCGATTCTCGGACGTCGCGCTCGCGTTTGTTTTTCGCGGGGGGAGCAAACCAAGATCACGCGCGGCGAAACATCACGGCGTCAGCACGCGAAAGAAATTCCGCACCGGCTCGCCGGCCACATACACTTTCGGCGGCGCCACCCAATACGACGCGCGTCCGTAGTAGGCGGTCACCGGAACCGCGGCGGGAGCATAGTAGCTCGTCACCGGCACGGCGGCGGGAGCATAATAGCTCGTCACTGGCACGGCCGCGGTCGGGGCATAATACGTCGTCACCGGAGCGACCGCGGTGGCCACGCCCGGCGCGTAGTAAGTCGTGGTCGGCACGACGCTCGGAGCGTAATACGCCGTTGTCGGCGCGACCGCCGTATTCGAGTAGTAGCTCACCGACGGGCTGTAAGCCGGGCCAAAACCATAGTCGGTCACGGCGGGCGTGTAACCGGCCACGACGGGCGCGTAATAACTCGTGACATATTGCGCGTTCGCAAAATTCGCGGCCAAACAGGCCAGCGCCAAACAGGCGCCAAAGAAAAACGTTCGCATGGCTACGCTCCGGTGCAAAAGTCTTGGGATGTTGCTCGCCGTTGGATTTACAAGTCGCCTTACCGATTCTAGGCCACGCGCGGCCCCGGGGGAAGTATTTTCATTCTCCCGCCGCGATAAATGCCACGACCCCTCCGAGCGGCGCCTGCACGTCGGCTTAAGCCCGTTTTTCCGGGGCACGCCGCGAGAATTCATTCAACTTGGTGGATGCAAATCCCGAGCCGGAAGCCGCGGCCGGCCCTTTAAGAACTTCCAGAATCCGGCCGGCGCGGCAGGCGAATCGTGAAGCAAGCCCCCGACCGGCCTTCCGCCGAGCCGCGATCGCTGGCCGATAGACGACCGCCATGCCCGGTCACGATGCGCCAGCATTTCGAGAGGCCCATTCCCAGCCCGCGACCGGCCTCGCGGCCCGAGTAGAAGGGATCGAAGATTCGCGAAGCAACATCCGCCGAGATCCCTGGCCCGGTGTCGCGGACCGTGATTTCCACGCTCGGCGCCTCGCCAACCTCGGCGTCGCCCGCAAGCTCGCAAACCGCAATCTCGACGCAACCTCCCTGGTCTTGTTGGTCGAGCGATTCGAGGGCATTGAGACAGAGCGCGCGGAGGGCCAAAGATAGCTGGGCGCCATCGGCCCGCAGGGCGCATGGCGCCGCGGGCGGGGCGAACTTGAGCGATGCGCCCCGTTGGGCCACGGCGGGCGCGAGGCTGGCGACGACGCGACCGATAAGTTCGCCGAGCTCGACATCGCCCCATTCCGGCCGGGGCGGGCGGGCAAAGAGCATCATGTCGGCGATCATTTCGTGTGCTCGAAACGCCTGGGCATGGATCGCCGCCAGCCGACGGCGGCGCTCCGGGTCGCGCTCTTCGCGCAGCAGGGTTTGGGCGCGGGCCGAGATATTGGCCAACGGGTTGTTGATTTCGTGGCCGGCGCCATAGGCCAGCTCTTTCATCGCGTCGAGCTTTTCCGTTTCGAGCGCCCGCTGAAAATCGGATTCGAGCACCGCCGATCGCGAGAGCCGCTCCAGCGCGAGCGGAACCCACGACGCGTCGACCCCGGGCCGCAGCCAGCGATCGGCCAGTTCCGGCGGGAGCGGCGCGGTCTCAGATACCACCGCGGTGAACTTTTCGCGTGTCGCCGACACCGAGGCGTGCTCGATCGAGAGCCAAGCCGGCGCCGGTCCGATCGCGCTCGCGACCGGCCGAGCGGCGAAGAGCGCCTGCAAAAAGTCGCGCCATGCGCCATGGGCAGCGCATAAATCGGGCGCATCCAGCGACGCGGCGGCCGGGCTTGGCGGGCGAGCGGTTTGGGCCAACAGGGCGAGCTTAGCCCAACATTCGTTTTGATGGGCCTCGGCGATGCTGTCGGCGCTTACGACGCCATTGCTTGCAGCCCCGGCATGCCCTGCGGCCGAGGCGAAGGATTCGCGCGGCGCGTGCGTGGCCAGCCAGACTGCGGCTATTGCCGAGCGGCGCAGCGCCACGCCACGCTCGCCGGCCCGCGCCACGACCCAGGCGCAGAGCGCGGGCTCGGCCCACAACAATTCACGCCAAGCCGGCGCCGCGGGCTCGAGCCCGCGCGTCACCGCCGCTAGTAGTTCGAGCGCGCCCCGGTGACTCAGCGGCGCCGGCACACGAACCACGGCGCCCGGCGACTCCGCGGGCGTCGGGGGGGTTCGTGCAACCGTCGGCTGTAAACCGGTCGGCGGAAATCCGGCCGACAGTAATCCGGCTGGCAGTGGCGCCACATCAAGCGGCAGCCACAGCCAAACCAGCGCAATCGGCGGCGCGTCGCTCGTCAACGTGTCGCCTCCCCCAAACGCGTCAAATGGCCGGGGCACCGGTTCACGCTACCGCCGGCCGCGGCGCCTTGCGTCAGCCCGCGGTGACGCTTTCGATGTCGAGCAGTTGGCACATGCGCTCGACAAGCGTCTCGACCTCGAAGGGCTTTTGCAGAAAATCGTTGGCCCCGCTTAGGCGGAGGTCTTCGATCTTGTCTTCCTCGACGAGGCCGGAGATGCAGATAATTCGCACTTCGTCCATCGTCTTGTCGCTGCGCACGCGCTGGCAGACTTCCTTGCCGTTGATATCCGGCAGCATCACATCGAGCACGATCAGATCGGGCCGATATTCCTTGACCATCATGCCGGCGTCGAAGCCGTTGTTCACGGTGCGGAGCTCGAAACGGCCATCTTTTTCGAGCACGTCGACAATCAGTTCAACCAACTCTTGGTCGTCGTCGACCACGAGCACTTTTCGCTTGCCACTTTCGAGGGCATCGGTGGGAATGCCATTGTCGCGCATAAAGAGGTACAACTGATCCCGCGGAATGCGGCGGAAACGGCTGCCCGGCACGCGAAATCCTTTGAGGGCGCCGGAGTCGAAGCAGCGAATAATCGTCTGCTGGCTCACCTTGCAAATCTTGGCCGCCTCTCCGGTTGTAAAGACGGTCTTCATCATGCAAACCACCTCTCCCTAGCCGATTGGTCAGGCTAGTCTAAGCGGGACTCGAGCGGTCGAGACTGTCCTTCAGCCCAAACGCCCAAGTTCCTAGGCTTCCGTGTCACGCCAGACGGCCTCCCCTATCACGCTGCGCACGTCCACCGATTGTGCTTGACTCTCCCATGAGTCCCAAACAACCGGCCGCCGCAGAGCGGGCTCCGTCCCCACGTGGAAACGATCGCAAAACGGGCTCACGCTCTCGGGAACAACGGCATTCCCAGCTTTACCGATTTTGCCATCTAAAGGGATTATAGCCAGCTTACCGAACGAGTCAATATCGGTTCATCACACGCAATCGCTTTCCCTGTAATGACTTGCGAATGATGCCTCCTTTTTCTTTGGGTCACTCCCCCCCGACTCGCTCAACTCGCCCAGTCTGATTTCTCGCGGCCCTTCGACCCCTTTTGCCCTGATCCCGCAACGAACAAATCTTCGCAAAATGGCACGAATCGTTATCTTCGTGTGTCGATTCGCAAGACGTCTACCTCCGAGGCGCCACACCCTCGGTTTGGGCGTTTGCAGCAACTGGGGAGCAGAGGGTGAGCTTTTTTGTCGCGGCGCACCCGATTTCTGTACCTGCCCGGCGCCAAATACGCGACGGCTCCTGGAGCGAGCCAAGCGGTTTCCCCCAAAGGCGGGCTTCCCCCGCGGCGTGTCGTCGTTGCCTCTCGTCGCCGATGTCAAAGCCGGCGCGTCGCGGCGAAAGCATCTCGCTTCGCCGTGGTTCTCCAAACCGCGCATGATCCGCCGCCGCGGCGCCCGGCGCCACGCGATCGAGAGTCGCTCCGCCGACGAATTCGCCGCGCGACGTGCGATAACTTCGCTGGTCGCGATCCGGGGAATCGCCATAGTCGAGAAACATCGATCGATTCGGCGCCCGTCCCGAGCGAGTTCCCATCGCGGGCCCGTCTGGCCGGTCTGTCGCTCGATCGGTATGATGTTCGACTTACGCTCGATGCTTGCATCGATTTCCGGATTACCGCGATGCCCGCCGGGTCCTGCTTGCCGCGGCCTCGGCGATCGCTTCACCCGTGCGTGTTTTTTGCAATTGCCATGAAGACCGATGAACTGCGCAAAAATATCTGGCGTTCTTCGAGACCAAGGGTTGCGTGCGTCGCCCGAGCGATGTGCTGGTGCCGCGTTGGGACCCATCGGTGTTGTTCACGCCGGCCGGCATGAACCAGTTCAAGGACCACTTTCTCGGCAAGTGCAAGCTCGAGTTCACTCGCGCCACGACGTGTCAAAAGTGCCTGCGGACCGGCGATATCGACAACGTGGGCCGCACGGCCTATCACCACACGTTTTTCGAAATGCTCGGCAATTTCAGCTTCGGCGACTATTTCAAGCGCGAGGCGATTCACTGGGCTTGGGAGTTTCTCACCGAAAAGAAATGGCTCGCGCTCGATCCGAATCGGCTCACGGTTTCGGTGTATCAAGACGACGACGAGGCGGCCGAAATCTGGCGGCGCGATATCAAGCTGCCCTCCGATCGCATCCAGCGGATGGGCGAGGCCGACAATTTTTGGCCCGCCAGCGCCCAAGCCAGGGGCCCGACGGTGTCTGTGGTCCTTGCAGCGAGATTTTCTACAAGCTCGATGGCGGCGGCGACGTCGAGATCTGGAACCTCGTGTTCACGCAGTTCAATCGTGTCGGCGCGCCGCCGAACAATCTTCGCCCGCTGCCGAGCAAGAACATCGACACCGGCATGGGTCTCGAACGCATCGCCAGCGTGCTGCAGAAGGTGACGACCAACTTTCATATCGATATTCTCCGCCCGCTCGTGGAGACCGCCGCCGATGTGTGCGGAACTCGCTATGAGCCGGCGGGCGACCAGGGCCGCCGCTTGCGCCGCATTGCCGATCATGTGCGGGCCTGCACGTTCGCGATCCATGAAAACGTGCAGCCCGACGCCAAGAAGCAGGGCTACGTGATTCGCCGACTGCTTCGCCGGGCGGTGCTCGATGGCCGCCAGCTTGGGCTCGCCGAGCCGTTTCTTCACAAAATCGTGCCCAAGGTGGCCGAGTTGATGAAGGCGCCGTATCCCGAGTTGGGCGAGACCGTCGAGCGGGTCGCCAGCGTCATCAAAGCCGAGGAAACCAGCTTCTTCGCCAATGTCGACGGCGGCCTCGAGCGCATCGAACGCATCTTCGCCGCCATGCGCTCCGGCAGCCGCCAGGCGGTGGCCGGAGCCGAAGCCGCGGAAATGTACACCACCTACGGTTTCCCGCCCGAGCTATTCGAAACTCTCGCCGCCGAACACGATTTCTCGTTTGACTGGGACGGCTTCAAACAAGAAATGGAGCGCCACGCCGAGATCTCGGGCGGCGAGAATCGCAAGGAGCTCTTCAAGTCGGGCCCGCTCGACGCGCTCAAGAAAACGGCCCATGCCACGACATTCCTCGGTTACGAATCCACCGTGGCCGAGGCCAAGATCGTGGGCCTGATCGCCCAAAACGAATTGTGCGACCGCGTCGACGAGTCTCGCGGCGCCGGCGAGGAATCGGCGCCGGTGAGCGTGGTGCTCGATCGCACTCCGTTCTATGGCGAAAGCGGCGGGCAAGTGGGCGACACCGGCGAGATCGTGGGCCCGGGCTTCCGCTTCGAAGTCATCGACACGCAAAAAGACGGGGCCTTGTTCGTTCACATGGGTCATGTGCGGTCGGGCACGATCGAGCTCGGCGCCACGGTCGACCGCGCGCGTCGACGTCGCGCGGCGCCAGGCGATTCGCCGCGCTCACTCGGCCACGCATATCCTGCATCACGCCTTGCAGAAACATGTGGGCAAGCATGCCCAGCAGCAAGGCTCGAAGGTCGACGCCGATTTCCTCCGGTTCGACTTTTCCAACGCCGGATCGCTTGGCGCCGAGCTCGTCGCAAAGATCGAAGCCGAGGTCAACGACAAGGTGCTCGCCGGCGATAAGATCAGTTCGCGGAGCCTACCGATCGCGCGAGCTCGCGAGGCGGGAGCGATGATGCTCTTTGGCGAGAAGTATCCCGACATCGTGCGCATGGTGTCGATGGGCGAGTTCAGCAAGGAGCTCTGCGGAGGCACCCATCTCGACAACACCGGACAAGTCGGCCTGTTTAAGATCGTGGCCGAAGAGAGCGTGTCGAGCGGCACTCGGCGCATCTCCGCCCTCACCGGCGCCGCCGCTTTTGAACGCAGCCGGCAAAACGACGCCACTTTGGCCGAAGTCGCCGCGATCTTGCGGGCCCCGGCGGCCGAAGCGCCGGCCCGGGTGGCGGCGCTGGCCAAGGAGCTGCGCGATTTGAAAAAGCAGCTTTCCTCGGGCCCGCTGAAGTCGGGTGAACTTTCGGCCGACAAGTTGCTCGCCGTGGCCGAGGAAGTGGGCGGATTTCGGCTCGTCGTGGCCGAAGCGCCGGGCGCCGACGCGGGACTGATGCGACAACTTATCGACCAGCTTCGCAAGAAATCGAGCCCAATCGCGGTGCTACTCGGCAGTCGCGAAGCGGGCAAGGTGACGCTCGTGGCCGGAGTGAGCCACGAACTGGAAGCCCGCGGCCTGCATGCCGGCAAATGGGTGGCGGCGGCGGCCGAAGTGGTCGGCGGCAAGGGCGGCGGCAAGGGCGACATGGCCCAAGCCGGCGGCAAATTGCCCGACAAGCTACCCGAGGCGCTCGCGGTGGCCAAGGCGCATGTGAGCGAGATGGCCGGCGTTTGATCGCGGCCCGCCATCGAACGCGTGGCATTGTTCAACCTCGCCAAGCGCCGAGCAAAGCTCGTCGCGGCGTGCAATCATTCGTCGCAACGACCGATGGCGTCGGCGCCGCGTTCGCCACGAAATGTATTTCCCGCGCCGCGCGTCGCGAAATGTCGGATGCTCGCCTGATTGGCCGGAGTGGCCGGTGGCTTGGCCCAATGTGCTTTGACACTTTCGGCGCGCCCTATCTATACTTAGCTTGCGAGATCGCAAGCGATCGCGGAAGCGCACCGGTGTCCGGCCGCGCGCGAAACGCGATTTCGCGGTCCCGCGTGGCGGGCAGAGATGGGCAGCGACTTTTTCGCGGGATTCGCAGTTCGTTGCGAGCCCGCTCGGGAGATTGTGGATGAATCAATACAGCGCTCTGTGCGACGACTTCTATGTGAACATGAATCTCAGCACCGAGATGGAATTGCCCACGAACCGGGAAACCATTCTCCACTTTTTCGAGCGCATCCAAAAACGCTATCCGGCAATGCGGAACTTCTATTGCCGTGACAAAGGCGACTTCGTCCTCGAGGAAGATAAAGATCAGGGCGCCTACCGCTGGAGCACGATCGAGTCGCGCCGCGTGTGTTCGGGCCAGGTGAATCCCGCCTCGATCGACGAGGCGCTTGATCAGCACAAGCTGGTGCTCGACCTCGCGCCTTATATGCTGTCGCTCAGTCCGCTCGATTGCGAAGCGCTCGACTTGCTGTTCGGCTTCGACTTCACCTATCGCGGCAACCACAACCAGCTTGTCGCCGAGGCGCTCGGCTTGAGCCCGGCGCTGGAGCGCATGATCGACGTTCCCGGCTCGACGGCGATCAACTACGAGCCCTCGGTCACGTTGGCGCTCGACGACGAGTGTCGCGTGCAATGCCGCTTGAGCATCGAGACTCGCACCAACGCCTATCAAGTGCGCACTGGCGACTATCCTGAAGACCAACTCAGCGTGTATCTCACGGCGCGGCAATATGGGAGCCTGGGTCCCGACACCACGTTCGTGCAAGCGCTCGCCAATCTGACCCAAGTCTGCCAGGACATGGTCGAGAACCATGTGGTCGACAATGTGCTTCGGCCGCTGGCCCGCGCGATCGCCACGAAATAGTGATTTCCTCAAGGCCCCCAGCGCATGGGCGCGGCTCGCAATTGGGCGCCGGCGCCCACCGCTTGCGTGGGCGCCGGCGCCCAATCCCCCAAATGATGCGTTGACGACGCATTGGTGCTTTGTCGGAGTTGAAACGACGAGGAGCAATTGAAGCATGGAATTCCGCACTCGCGCCATTCATGTCGGCAATGAGCGCGATCCCCAGACCGGCGCCATTGTGCGGCCGGTGCATGTCGCCTCGACTTTCGTGCAACCCGGCGCCGGCGAGTGGTGTGAATACGATTACACCCGTAGTGGGAACCCGACGCGCAAGGCGTTTGAAACCACGATCGCCGATCTCGAAGAGGGCGTCGGCGCCTTGGCGTTTGCCTCGGGCATGGCCGCGATCCATGCGGCCGTGATGTTGCTCGAAGCGGGCGATCATGTGGTCGCCGGCACGGATATTTATGGCGGCGCTTATCGCCTGCTGCATAAAATCGCCGCGCGGGCTGGAATCACGGTGAGCCTCGCGCCAAGCAACGATCTCAAGGCGCTGGCCGGCGCGTTCACGCCGCAAACTCAGCTTCTCTGGATCGAATCGCCGGGCAATCCGCTGCTCTCGATCACCGACATCGCCGCATGCACGAGCTGGCGAATGTGCATGGGGCCCTCTTGGGAGTCGACAACACATTCGCGACCCCGGTGCTCACGCGGCCGCTTTCCCTGGGGGCCGATATCGTGATGCACTCGGCCACGAAATATATCGGCGGCCACAGCGACCTTTTGGGCGGAGTCCTCGTGACGCGCGATCCGGCGCTCCACAAGCGGCTTTATTTCATTCAAAACGCCACCGGCGGAGTGCTCGGTCCCTGGGAATCATTTCTCGCCTCGCGCGGACTCAAGACTCTCGAACTGCGAGTGCGCGAGCAAAGCAAAACCGCTCAGTGGCTCGCCGAGTCGCTGGTCGGCGATCCGCGCGTCGCGCGGGTGCTCTATCCCGGGCTGCCCGCGCACTCGGGACACGCGCTCGCCGCGCGGCAAATGGACGGCGCATTCGGCGCGATGCTCAGTTTCGAGATTCACGGCGATTTTGCCGCGGCCAAGCGAGTGGTCGATTCGACGCATCTTTTTCAGCTTGCCGTGAGCCTGGGAGCGGTCGAGTCGCTCATCGAGCAGCCGGCTTCGATGTCGCATGCCAGCTATGACCGCGCGAGCCGGCAAGCGCATGGCATCGGCGATGGATTGATCCGGCTGAGCGTCGGCCTCGAAGCGCATGCCGATCTCTGGAACGATCTCGACCAAGCGCTCGCCGCCGGCGCCGCGTGATTCGCTAGCAAGCTGGCGAGGCATGGGCCGAAATTTCGGCCCCCAAGCTGGGCTCATAGCCAACATCGATCTGGCAATCTAAGCAGGATTTAGCGACACTACGCCCCCGATATCGGCAAGTTGGGGGTAAACTGCCGATGTTGAGACCACTGGCGTTAGAATGCGAAAAGTCGTTGTAATCCTAACTCTGTGCTCGATTGCTTCGTTCGGCGAATTCGCCGTGCTCGCGCCCCCGCTGCGCGCTCAATCGCCGCCAAGCGCCACGACCACATCCAATAACGACTCGGCGCCGATCTCATGGATGGGTCCTGCCCCGCCAGCGCGGCGACAGGCCGGTGGCGTTTCCCAGGCTGCCGGCTGGATTCCGCCCGATGCTTCCCAGCCAACTGGCCCCACGGCGGCCTATCCCGCATATCCGCCGACCGGCGCGCCCGATATGTCGCGCCCCAGTATGTGGCGCCGCAATATGCCGCGTCGCAAAATGCCGCGCCGCCGGCGCATGTGCCGCGCTATGCCCTGCCCTATGTGTCCGATTCCTCGGGTGACTATTCACCGGGACCTCCAAGCGGCGGTCCCATGTATCCGACCCAGGGTCTACCCGTGCCCGCCCGGTCGCGGCGAATCGAGCCGATTCCCGAACCCGTGCCGGCGGAAGCGTCTGGCGGCGCGCCTTGGCAAGCATCGGGGCCGATCCTCGATCCGGGGGCGGGCGGGCCGCTGGCCGATCCTTTCGAAGAACATGCGGCCGCGTGTCCGCCGTGTGGCGAAAACGGCGCGGGTTGCGATCCGCCGGGCTATTGCGCGCAGCCGGAGCCGCGTCCTTCGTGGTTTTGGTATTGGCTTGACCATGACTTTCCGTTTATTGATAGCAATCCGGCGCATCTGGACCCGAATCATCTGATTAACCACTGGTCGTATACGAACTTCGTGCTGTTTGGCGGCTTTCAGGGATTCAAGGGACCGGTCGACGAAGGGCAAGGCAGCAACTTTGGCTTTCACGAAGGCTTCAACTGGTCGATTCCGCTCGTGCAAAAATGGGGCTTTTCGCACCAAACCGGCGCCCAGGGAGTACATAGCGATCTCTCGGGCGGCTCGGGGCAAGACGCGCATCGCAATCAGTTCTTCTTGACGAGCGGTTTTTATCGCCGGCCACTCAATGGCCGTGGCTGGCAAGCGGGCGTGGTCACGGATTACTTGCACGACGATTGGTACTCGAAGAGCGACCTGGACCAGATTCGAGCCGAGATCAGCCTCGTGGGTAAAGTGCATGAAATCGGTCTCATGGGCATGTTTCACACCGACAACTCGAATAAGATTTCGCCGATTACCGGCAAGCCGATCCAGTGGCAAGCCTACGATCAATATCTGGCCTACTACCGTCGCCGCGTGCATGGCATCGGCTATGGGCGGCTCTGGGCCGGCATGGATAACGATGGCGACGTGATCTTCGGCGGCGACGGCACCTCGCCTCTCACCACGCACTGGGCCTTTCAGAGCAACTTCAATTTCATTTTCCCGCGCGGCTCGACTCTGGGCGACGCGCTCACCGATCAGTACTGGACTCTTTCGCTCAATTTGGTGTACTACCCCGGCTATCACACCGCGCTTGCCAGCTTGAACCCCTTCCGTCCACTGTTCGATGTGGCCGACAACACATCGTTCCTCATCAATCAACTGGGCCGCTAAAGGCGATGTCATGCACGACGCGTCGCGCAATAGCCCGCCAGCGGCGACGCCTCCGCGAAGCGCTCGAAGGGCGCTGCTCGCGGCCCTGGTCTTGTGCCTGACGTGCGGCTGCTTGACCGCGCCCAAGCCGGCGTCGAGCATCGTGCCCGAGCCGGCCGCGACGTCGTATTCCGTGTCGCAGCCCGCGCGCGAAGTGCTCCCGGTGGGCTACTGGAAACAGACCGGGTCGGGCGACGCTCCGACCTTGCTGGCGCCGGGCAAAACGGTGTTGCTCACCGAGTTCGGCGTCGAGCTGATCGACCTGCAAGCCCAGGGGCCATTCCAACGGCAAATGGCCATCAATCCGCCGCCCCTGATCACCGGCCCAATCACGCCGCTCGAGTTCGTGGCGTTTGGCGCGGGAGTGTGCGCCAATGTGGCGGGGCTCGGGCGCAAGAATTCGCGATTGGCCGAAGAGCAGCAGCAGCATTTGGCGCGAATCGTTCCTCGAGGCATTCGAGATCGACTTCACCCGCCGGGGCGTGTTGATGATGCCGTTGGAACGAGCCCGCTCGAGCTCGCACTATGCCGACCTGCATATCCAACCCAAGCTGAAATCGCCCTTCGCGCTGTTGCTCAACCCGATCGGCAGCGACACCGGCACCGTGCTCCGCACCCACATGGTCGCCGCGCCCGGCTCGGGAGTGGTCACGCAAAAAAACAGCTCCCGGCTGGCGGTCGAGCAGCTTGTGCTGCGCGACAGCGGGGCCGATCTGGCGGTGGCGGTGCGGCTGCGAGTGGGGATTTTTCGCAAGAAAGCGGCGCTCGAGGAGGGCAGCGTAATTCGCCTGATCACGCCCGATGGCGAGACCGTGTTCAAGGCGAAGCATTCGATTCTCTCCGACACCGACACGATCGAGTCGTCGAAGTTCAAGCTCTTCATCGGCGAGGTCGAGCCGCTGGCTTCCGACGACTTTACCCGGGAGCTCGTGGCGATGTTGCCGAAGTTTCTTGAGCTCGCGCTCCAGCAGCCGCTGCCTGCGAATGTCCTTCCCAGCGGCGGGGAAACCCTTGTGCGCTTGCCGCCGGTGACGCCCATCGAAAACGGCCAGCCGCCGACGAAGATGGTCCCGATCACCGCCACCGCGCCGATGCCGCTCAACTCCGCGCCGCGCCGCTGAAATCGCTTTTCGCGTTGCAGGGACGCAAGAACACGGCGGGAATCATTCACATTCCTTTTCGCCGCGACGCTGGCGAAATCGTTTTTAATTTCCGGGTTTTCTAAACTTTCCCTTGAAAGCGTGTTTTGCGGCAATTACAACTCCCACCAGTCATACGACACTTCGGCTGGCCCACTCGGCCCTCGGGCGCAGTCAAACCCAAAGTTTTGGACCGGAGACGATGAATCGACGCCTCTCATTCCAATTTATCCTTGGCACGGGCCTCTGTTTGGCTTGGCTCGCGGTTAGATCGAGCGCACGGCATCGGCGGGATTATTATATTCCGACGCTTTCGATTCCGGGGCCGGCTACTATACGGCGGGCACGTCGATCGGCGGCCAAGGCGCCACGGGCGGCACGACCGGCTACGCCGCGTCGTCGACCTGGGATTCGGGGACCGGCGCTTTTACCGTATCGTCGACCGGACTTACGAACCCGCAGACCAGCGTTACTTCCACCGGAAGCATTCAATCGTTGGGCAATTCCAATATTCGGGTGCAGTTTCGCGATCTCGCGAGCGGCGTGACCAATGCCAGTCCGACGCTGAATTTTAGCGTGCTCACGCAGGAATCATCGACCAGCTACAGTGCCGAGACGTATTTCGGTTTCAATAAGGTGCAGGCCGGCGAAAGCGGCGGCTATGCCCTGACGCCGCCCAACGCCGGGTTCGATGTGGGCTATGTCAACGGCGCCCTGACGCTGTTCTACAACTCAAACGCCTCGAATAGCTCGCTCACCTCGGAAACGTTGCTCGCGGCGAGCTCCATGACCGCGAATTCCACGTATTTGGTTTCGTTGCAAATCACGGGGATCAACGGGTCGAACAACAATGTGGCGATCACGCCGACCGTGTACAATTCAGCCGATGTCTCGCAAACGCTGGCGGGTGGCGCCGTGAGCGCCATCTTGAATCTGACGACCGCCACGACCTCCGACATCGGCACGCTGTCGCCCTATATCAGCGCGGGATTCACCGGCTCTGGCGCCACGGCGTATTTCGCCCAGGCGACACTTTCCAGCGTGCCCGAGCCGAGCAGCGCGGCCCTGGTCACGATCGCCCTGATGGTCGTTGGCGCCTGTGCCGTGCGAAAGCGATCCCGCCGAATCGGCGTCTAGTGCTTTGTCACAGCTGAAATTTTGGGTAACCCCGTTTTGCTCTCGTGCGATGCCCACGCTTGCGTGGGCATCGCCTTTTTGGGGTGATCAATCGAGCATCGCATTAGGGTTCTCAGCGCCATCGACCTCGCGGGTGCATCACGGCCCCGCGGCTGGCCCCGGGGCGGCGGGCATCGGAGCGCCCGAGGGGCCCGCGCACTCGTCGCCCGACATCACATAGATCGCCATCGCGCCGAGCATTAAGAGCACCACGAGCCACGTTCGCCAGTCTTTGTGCAGGCCGCGCCGTTTGGAATGCGCCGCCGGATCGCCATGCTTGTGGTCGTGTTGCGGGTGATGGGCCATGAGCAGTGTCGAACCTTTCCGCGGGTGAATCGGAACCGTTGCCCGCATTGATGAGGGTTGATCGTAAAATGGGCCGCGACTAGGCCGGCGGCGCGGCGGTCAGAGCCACTTGGAGCGCGTCGCGAGCAACTCCCAGCACTTTGGATTGGGCGTCTCGAAAGGCTCCGCGAGAAAAGCGCCGGCGGCCGCTTTGTGCCCGCCGCCGCCAAATGTCTTGGCGAGCACATTGCAATCGACGCCCGCGATCCGGCTGCGGAAGCTGATTTTGAATCCGCCGGTCGGTTGCTCGACCAAAATCGCGGCCACGAGCGTGCCGGCCACGCCAAATGTGAGATTGATCACGTCTTCGGTGTCGGAGGGCAGGGCGCCGGTGGCGTCGAAATCCTCGCGCAAGGCCGATGTGTGCGCGAGCCGGCCGTCGAGCTCCGTGCGCACTCGGGCCAAGATGCGACCGCGAAGATTGAGCCGCGCCAGGGTTTCTTGCTCGTATAGCAGGTTATACAGCTCGCTCGGCCGGGCGCCCGCCTCGATCAGCGCCGCCGCGGTTCGCATCGTGGTGGGCGTGGTCGAGCCGAAGCGAAACCAGCCGGTATCGGTGGCGATGGCGGCAAACAGAGGTCGGGCAATCTCGGCGTCGAGCGGCGCCCCCAGTTCCCGCGCCGCGTCGACCACGAGCCGGCCCGCGGCTTCGGCCTGCGTGTCCTTGAATAGTTCGGCGCCCAAATCGTCTTCGCCCACATGATGGTCGAGCACGATCTTTTGCGCCTTGGTCGACCGCACCACGGCGGCCATGGGCCCAAGCTGGGCCCAGGCGCTGGTGTCGAGAATCATCAAGGCGTCGATCTCGGTCAGGTCTTCGGGCATCACATCCACGTCGAGCGCCTGGAGTTCGCGGCGAGGATCGATGAATGCGAGGCTCGGCGGAGTCGCCTGGCCGTTGACGATGATGACCTGCTTGCCCAGGGCTCGCAGCACTCCGGCCATGCCCAATTCACTGCCGAGCGCGTCGCAGTCGGGGCGAATGTGGCTGGTGAGCAGAAAACGCTGATGGCGGGAAATCAACTCGCGGAAGCGCGGCCAATCGATCGCCCGGGACGTGCTGGTCGCGGGAGTGGCCTTCGAGGGCATCGTGGTGGAGCTGGCGCCCGAGGGGGTTTGTGTCATACCATGTCTTTCTTTACACCAGCCGCTTTATTAATCCGAGTTACTCGCCGAAACAGCATCCCCGCCACGATTCGCGACAAATTCACGGGCGCGACGCACATCGACCTTGAGCTGCTCGATCAGTGCGCCGACGCTCTCGAAGCGTGCGACATCTCGCAGGCGACAGAGAAAGTCTACCTCAAGCGGCTGGTGACACAACGTCCCTTGGAAGTCGATCACATGGACTTCCACTTTCATTCGCGCTTCGCCAAATGTGGGGTTTGGCCCGATATGGATCGCCGCCGCCCAGGTTTTGCCGCCGATCTCGCAGCCGCCGGCATACACGCCCGCTCCTGGCAGGAGGGTGTCGATGGCGTCGAGATTGGCGGTGGGAAATCCGATCCCGGCGCCGCGGCCGGCGCCATGCACCACCATGCCGCGCACTCGATAGGGCGCCGTAAGCAGCCGGTTGGCCGAGTCGACATCGCCCTGGGCAATCGCCTCGCGCACACGAGAGCTCGACACCGGCTGGCCGCCCTCGTAAAACGGCTCGACCACGTCGAGCATGATTTGGGCCTTGGCGGTCAATTGGCCCAGGGTATGAATATCGCCGGCCCGCGCATGGCCGAAATAAAAATTGGGCCCCTCGACAATCGCCCGCGCATCGAGCGCCCGGCCAACGATCTGGTCGAAAAACTCTTCGGGCGCGAGCCGCAGGAGGGCCGCGTCGGTCGGGTAGGCGATCATCGCGTCGACGCCTAGGGCGGCCAGGAGCTCGGCCTTGCGATCGGTCCAGGTCAGCGGCGCCGGGCGCGCTCGGGCCTCAATAGCCGCACCGGGTGCGGATCGAAGGTAAACACCACGGCCGGCCCGCCCACGCGAGCCGCCAGCGTCTTGAGCCGCGCGACGATCCGGGCATGGCCGAGATGCACGCCATCGAAATTGCCGATCGACACCGCGCCAGATCGGAGGCTCGCGTCGAGAGCCTTGAGATCGGTGATGATTTTCACGAAAGCGACCGCGCCCTTTCCCACCAGGCCGATTCCCGCGCGCTCGGGCAGCGGGTCGACGAAACCGTCACTCTATTCGACGGTCACGCTCTTGGCCAGATTGCGCGGCTTGTCGACATCGCACCCACGCAGCACGCGCGATATGGTAGGCAAGCAGTTGCAAGGGTATCGCCATGACCACCGGTTGCAAGAAGTCCTCGACCGCCGGCGCCTCGATCACATCGTCGGCCAGTTCGGCCACGCGGGTATCCCCCTCGCACACCACGGCGATCACCGGGCCGCCGCGGGCCTTGATCTCCTCCAGATTCGCCATCACCTTGTCGTAGACGAAACCCTTGGGAATCAAGAACACGCTGGGCGTTTGTTCGTCGACCAGCGCGATCGGGCCATGTTTCATTTCCGCGGCCGGATAGCCCTCGGCGTGGATATAGCTGATTTCCTTGAGCTTGAGCGCTCCCTCGAGCGCGGTCGGAAAATTATAGTGCCGACCCAGGTAGAGAAAGTTCGTCGCGTGCGCATACTTCGCGGCGATTCGGGCCACGAGCGACTCGGTCTGGAGCGCGCGTTCGATGTGAACCGGCAGTTCCAACAGCCGCTCCACGATGCGCATGCCGGCCTCGAAGCTCAGGTTTCGCAGCCGGCCGAAATAAAGCGCGAGCATCGCGAGCACCACGCATTGCGAGGTGAAAGCCTTGGTCGAGGCCACGCCGATCTCGGGGCCGGCGTGGAGATAAATGCCACCATCGGCCGCCTGGGCGATCGAGCTGCCCACGACATTGCAAATGGCGAGCGTCGGATGGCCCTTCCGCTTCATTTCCTTCAGGGCCGCCAGCGTGTCGGCCGTTTCGCCGCTTTGCGTGATGGCGAACAGCAGCGTGCTGTTGTCGATGGGCGCATTGCGGTAGCGGAGCTCGCTGGCGTATTCGACTTCGACCGGAATTTGAGCAAGCTCTTCGATCAGATATTCGCCCACCAGCGCGGCGTGGTAACTGGTGCCGCAGGCCGTGAGCACGATGCGATTGACCGCGCGAAGCTGCTGCGGCGAGAGATTCAAACCGCCAAACACGGCCGTCGCCTCATCGCGGCTCAGGCGCCCGCGCATCGCGTTGCGAGCCGTTTCGGGCTGCTCGAAGATTTCCTTGAGCATGTAATGCGCGTAGCCATCGAGACTTGAATCTTGCGAGAGAATCTCGACGGTCTCGACATTCGGATCGATCTGGCCCGCGTCGCGATGCAGAATGCGCAGCGAGTCGGGCGTCATCACCGCCAGTTCGTGGTCGTGGAGATAGATGATCTTCTCGGTCTGTCCGGCCAGGGCCGATACATCGCTGGCGATAAAATGCTCGCCCTCGCCGACGCCCACCACGAGCGGACTGCCGAGCCGCGCGGCAATCAGCAAATGCGGCGCATCGCGAAACATGACCGCCAGCCCATAAGCGCCGTGCAATTGCAAGAGCGCCGCCCGGACCGCGAGCACGAACCGCTCGTTTGGGTCGGCTGCCCGGCGCGAGCCCGAGTTCTCGGTCGGCTTGCCACTCGCGCGGCCATTGGCCGGAGCGTCGAGTTGTTTTTCCAGGCAGCTATCGATCAGGTGGGCAATCACTTCGGTGTCGGTGGCCGAGCGGAATGTGTATCCCTCGGACTCGAGCCGCTCTTTGAGGGCCCGATAATTCTCGATCACGCCATTGTGGGCGACCATCACCGAGCCAGCGCCGCCGACATGGGGGTGCGCGTTGACATCGGTGGCCGGGCCGTGCGTGGCCCAGCGAGTGTGGCCGATGCCCAAGCGGCCGGGCGCGGGCTCGGTCGCCAAGCGTTCGGCGAGCGCGCTGACCCGACCGGCTGATTTTACGAGGTGGAGCGATTGTTCGTCGTGGGTCGCCACGCCGGCGCTATCGTAGCCCCGATATTCGAGCCGTCGCAGCCCGCCAATCAAGAGCTCGGTCGCCTGCCGAAACCCGACATATCCGACAATACCGCACATAGGCGTGCATCTCCCATGAATTTGGGGAATCGCTCGGGAAGGGGCGCCGCGATCTCTCGGTGCTTCCGCCGCCGGAAGCGGACTCCCACACGCCCAGTTGCCTTCAAGCTTACCACGCTAGCCCAGAGTAGCGGCATCCTAGCACGGCACGGAGAATTGCCCCATACCGATCGGCTTTCACCGCCCGCCGAGCCCGCCGACCGCGCCAACGCCCGCTGACCCAAGTTGCATGCAGCCATTCAAGGTCTATCCGAAGAATCCCCCTCTCCCCGCGTGGGAGTGGGCACGGTGAGGGCCACCGATGTTCTCGGATAGTCCATAAGCCCGGGACGGTCGGCGGCTAAAGAACGCGCGGCGACCGCACTGGCTCTGCCGCCACCACGGCTATTGCCATTTGATGCGGACAAAAAGATCGGCCCCGAGAAATCGTAGCCGCACCTTGCGACATTCGCCGCCAAAGTTGATAAATTAGGCAAACAGGCATGGCGTTTGCCTACTGGACACCCCGGCGTCGGAATTGCTCCATAATGCCCCGATCGACGGGGGGCGATCCACGGCGGCGGCCTGATCCGACGCTTTTCGCCGACGCGTGGATCGTTGAACTGGCGAGCGGCGGAGTTGATTTTAGGCGTCGGTCGTCTTTTGATTGTGCGGCGAACTTTATTTTACTTTGCCCATTTCACAAGGAGTCGCAACCATGAGTTTCGGACCCGCGGGACCGCTGCTAGGCGGTGGTGGAAGTTATATCTCGCCCTCGGGTCCAAGCGGGCCATGGGCAGGCTGCGGGTGCAGCAGCTTCTTGATCGTGATCGCCGGCATCATCATGGTCATGGCCGGTTGCCTGCGAATGATCGGCCACTGAGCCGAACGGCTTGGCCATCGATCGACGAAAGCCGAAACGCTCGGCGATGGATCGATGAAAGCCAAGACCGCCGGCAACCAAGCAACGGACTCCCCCTTAAAGATCAATCACCTTCAGCATTTCTTCGAGGTCTACCATGCGAGCTTTGTGTGGAGCAATCATTACGGCCGGCGCACTCGTGGGCCTGGGCCTAATCGGTTTGGGCTATGGCATTCGCTTTCAAGACTACCCGGCCACGGTGTTCGTGCCCGACACGGATTACCTTTATGGCACGCGGCCGATGATGCTCGTGCTGGTGACGCTGCTGATCATGGCGCTCGTGGGCATGGGCATCGCGTTTCTGGGGCTGCTGTTTCATCATCAGCGGCGATTTCACGAGCATTTGAACTCGCAGCACGCGCCCCCCACTCCGGCGCCCGGCAATTCACCGATCACCTATTGATCGGCTCGCTCGGCGCGGGGCGAGGTTAAAAAATGCTCCGAGGGCCACGAGGGCATTTTTCAACAGGCCGCGCGGCGACCGAAGTTGCATGCCTCCCTGGGATTCAAACGACGGTTGCACGCATGCGCACGAGCGGATAGCTTAACGTTTTCGTCATTTTTGCGAAAACTTTAAGTCGACAGGAATCGCGCATTATGCTCGCTCGGGGCTCGAATCGGCCAGCTACTCGGGGAACCGCTTCTAACCTTCCACGTCGTCGAACGGACCTCGCCAGCCTGTCGGGTCGCTGGCCACGACTCGCGATCCTCGCCGCCGCGGCGGTCGTTTTGCTCGTCGGCGCGCTTGGGGTTTCCGCCGCGGAGCGCGCATGGGCCGCGGATGCGCCAGGCGTCGAATCGCCCGCCGCCGCGGAAAACCCAGCGGCGGCCGAGCCAGAAAAAGCAGCCAGCGCCGCCATGGGCGGCGAGGCGAATCTAATTCTGCCCGACCTGAACCGGGTGCGGTTCTTGGGCGACAGCATCGGCGGCAGACATCTCTTGATTTCGGGCCTCGTGGTCGCGGCGATGGGCTTCGCGTTTGGGCTGGCCATCTACACTCAGATCAAGCGGACGCCGGTCCACAAGTCGATGCGCGAGGTCTCCGAGCTCATCTACGAAACCTGCAAGACCTATCTGCTCACGCAGGGCAAGTTTCTCTTCGTGCTCTGGCTGTTTATCGGCGTCGTGATCACGTTTTACTTTCACTACTTGCAGGGATACCCGATCCCGAAAGTGGCCGTCATTCTGATTTGCAGCGTGGTGGGCATATTGGGCAGCTTTGGCGTGGCATGGTTCGGCATTCGCGTGAACACCCTGGCCAACTCGCGCACCGCGTTCGCCGCTTTGGCCGGAAAGGCGTTTCCCTGCTATTCGATCCCGCTCAAGGCCGGCATCAGCATCGGCATGCTGCTGATTAGCGTCGAGCTGTTCTTGATGCTCACGATCTTGATGTTCATTCCCGGCGACTATGCCGGTCCCTGCTTCATCGGCTTCGCCATCGGCGAATCGCTGGCGCGGCGGCGCTGCGCGTGGCCGGCGGCATTTTTACGAAAATCGCCGATATCGGCGCCGACCTGATGAAGATCGTCTTCAAGATCAAGGAAGACGATGCCCGCAATCCGGGCGTGATCGCCGACTGCACCGGCGACAACGCAGGCGACTCGGTGGGCCCCTCGGCCGATGGCTTCGAGACCTACGGCGTGACCGGCGTGGCGCTCATCACCTATATACTGCTCGCGGTCAAGGACCCCACGGTGCAGATTCAACTGCTGGTGTGGATCTTCATGATGCGCGTGATGATGGTCGTGGCTTCGGCGGCGTCGTATTTCGTCAACGAGGTGTTGGCCGCGGCGAAATACAAGGAAGCGCGGCATTTCAATTTCGAGGCGCCGCTCACCGTGCTGGTGTGGATGACCTCGATCGTGTCGGTCGTGGCCACGTATGCCGTGTCGGCGGTGCTGATTCCCGACCTGGGGGCCGACGAATTCCTCTGGTGGAAGCTATCGACCATCATCAGTTGCGGCACGCTCGCCGGGGCCATCATCCCCGAGGTCGTCAAGGTGTTTACCTCGACCGAAAGCGCGCATGTGCGCGAAGTGGTTACTTCGTCGAAAGAAGGCGGAGCTTCGCTCAATATCTTGTCGGGCTTGGTCGCCGGCAATTTTAGTTGCTTCTGGCTGGGGCTGATCATTACCGGGCTGATGGGAATCGCTTTCGGCATGAGCCTACTCATCAGCGAGGACATGATGCTTTCACCCAGCGTGTTCGCGTTTGGCCTCGTGGCCTTCGGTTTCTTGGGCATGGGGCCGGTGACGATCGCCGTGGATAGCTATGGCCCCGTGACCGACAACGCCCAATCGGTGTATGAGCTTTCGACGATCGAACAGTTGCCCGGAATCGTCGAGGAGCTGCGGGCCGGCTTCGGCTTCACGCCCGACTTCGAGTTGGCCAAGGACAATCTCGAAAAGAACGACGGCGCCGGCAATACCTTCAAAGCCACGGCCAAACCGGTGCTGATCGGCACGGCCGTGGTCGGCGCCACGACCATGATTTTTTCGATCGTGCTCGAGCTCACCGACCGCCTTCGGCCCGATCTGGTGATGAATCTTTCGATCCTGCATCCGCCGTTCTTGCTCGGTCTGATCGCGGGCGGGGCGATCATTTACTGGTTCACCGGCGCGTCGATCCAAGCGGTGACCACTGGCGCCTATCGGGCCGTGGAGTTCATCAAGGAAAACATCAAGCTCGACGACAGCGTGCAAAAAGCCTCGATCGCCGATAGCAAGAAGGTGGTCGCCATTTGCACGCAATATGCCCAGACCGGCACCTTCAATATCTTTGTCGCCGTGTTTTTCTTCGCGCTGGGCTTCGCGTTTCTCGATCCGTACTTTTTCATTGGGTATTTGGTGTCGATCGCGATTTTCGGGCTCTATCAGGCGATTTTCATGGCCAACGCCGGCGGCGCCTGGGACAACGCCAAGAAGATCGTGGAAACGGAGCTCAAGGCCAAGGGCACTCCGCTGCACGACGCCACGATCGTGGGCGACACGGTGGGCGATCCGTTCAAGGACACCTCGAGCGTGGCCCTGAACCCGATCATCAAGTTCACCACGCTCTTCGGCCTGTTGGCGGTGCCGCTGGCTGTCTCGCTCAAGCACAAGGAAGGCGCCAATGTCACGGTCGGCTTCGCGGTCGGCTTTCTGGCGATCGCGGTGATTTTCGTGCTGCGTTCGTTTTACGGAATGCGAATCAACAGCAGCCGCCGGGCACATTCGTAACGGATAGGCATAAAAAAACCCCTCTCCCCTGGGAGAGCGCGGGGCGAGCGCCGGCGCCAGGGAGAGAGCAGGCAGAGCGCGGGAGCGGGCAGGGTGATGGGCCCACCGACGCTCTACGACAACGCCTCGCCATCGCCGATTCTTGTCGGCGTCGCGCGCCGGGTTCCGTTGACGAGCAGCCACACGCATACCAGTCCGCCCAGCCATTCGAGGCCCGTTATGCCGACATAGAGCCAGTGCAGGGGCTCGAAGCTGCTTGGATCAACGACCGTGAGCGTCTTGGCGTCGAGCATGTGATCGAGCCGCGGATGCAGGATAAAAAGAATCGCCTGACAGGCCGCCATCGTGATCCAAGCTCCCTGGAGCAGCCGCTCGCGCGACCGTGCTACATTCCGCAGCAGGGCCAGTAAGCAGGCCGCCCCGATCCAGTTCAGGCAGGTCGTCACCTGTCCGGTGACGAAGCCCTGCGTGGCGCCACCGACGATATCCTCGCCGATCGGAATCACCACGAGCGAGTAAAAAGTCAGCCCGCCGAGCCAGAAACCGACCAAGAGGACCAGCAGATATCGAATCACGCACCGGGTCATGTCGCGAATGGCTCCCAAATGCAATAACGTCGCGGAACTTCCGAAGCCGCTCCATTGTTACGGCGCCGCGCTGATCGGTCCATTGGAAGGCGGCGAACCCCGAGGCCGATCAGAGTTCGAGCCGGGGAAAACAAAGGGACGCAGTTCATTAATTTGAGTTTGGGTGGTTCAAGGGCCGGCTGCGGGGACGCAGAGACGACTCAAGGCCCTGTCGGCGCGCTGTCTGGCAATAATGAGTTGCGTCCCTTTTGATTTCCTTCGCCCGGCGCAATTCATCTGGGCTACTTGCACTCAAAACCGGAAGAGCCAAAAGTTCGAAGTAGAACGGATTACCCAGCGCCACGGCGAATTGCCGAGTTCCCGTCAGCCATTCTTGCTGTTTTTTACGACGATGTTGATGCTGCACTGGCACTCGGCCACGCCGCCCTCTGGCAAGGGAATCGAAGCTGGTCCGCTGAATCCCAGTCCGTAGCTGCCCGTGCTGAATACCTTCGGCTCGATTTCGCCGATCTTATGATCCCCGAAGCTCAGTGTTAGGACGCCAAGGGCCCGCAATTCCTCGAACGTGCAACTGGGCTGCGTCGCATTCTGACTTGGAAGTTCGTTTATTCGTCGAACGCCGCTTTGCCATGATCCGCCTTATGGATTGGATTTTACCGAACCTGGAAACATCTTGGGCGGCCGCGGGAATTTTGCCCCAGTCGATGACGCCTATTCCTCGGCGGCAAAAAGCCTTCGTTCGCCGCTTGGCCCCTTGCTCCCCGCGTGGTGTCGTGGTGACTTCGCGGAACCTCTACCAGGCGGGGGACCCTCACCCTACCCTCTCCCGGAGGGGGGCGGGTTAATTGCCTTTCCCGCGATCCGCGAGCGGCGCGTAGCCGCGCGGCGCGGGGCCGATGTACCGCGCCCGCGGGCGAATCAGCCGGTTGCCGGCGAATTGTTCGATGATATGCGCACACCAGCCGCTCACGCGACTCACCACGAACAGCGGTGTGTAGAGCGAGACCGGCAGGCCCAGATAGTGGTACAGTCGGGCGCTCGGCCAGTCCAAGTTGGGCGGCAGCTTTTTTTCGGCCACAACCACGCGCTCGATCGTGTCGGCGATTTCTTCCATCTCCATATTGCCGGTTTCGGCGGCGAGCTCGCGGCAATAGGTCTTGAGCAATGTGGCCCGAGGATCGCCGGTTTTGTAGACCCGATGGCCGAAGCCCATGATGCGCTGCTTTTGGGCCAGGGCGTCGCGAATCCAGGCCTCGGCCCGGCTCGCGCCGCCGACTTCGGCCAACACATCGACCACGCGCTCGTTGGCCCCGCCATGCAGCGGTCCCTTGAGCGCTCCGATCGCCGCGGTCACTCCGCAGTGCATATCGGCCAGGGTCGAGCACACGACGCGGGCGGTGAAGGTCGAGGCGTTGTATTCGTGTTCGGCGTAGAGAATCAGCGACACATCGAGCGCGTCGATCGCCCGCTGGGTGGGGACCTCGCGGCGGAGCATCCAGAGCAAGTTGCCGGCGAGCGAGTAGCGTGGATCGGCCGCCACCGGCTCCTTGCCTTCGACCAGTCGATGCCGCGCCGCCAAGATCACCGGCATTTGCGCCAGCAGCCGCTCGGCCTTGCGGAGATTGGCCGCGGGGCTGTTGTCGGCCACGTCGGGGTCCCACATCGCCAAGGCGCTCGCCGCGGTGCGCATCACATCCATCATGGCCGCCGAAACAGGCGTTGCCCGCAGCAGATCGACGATCGCCTTGGGCACGCTGGCGGCGTCGGAGAGCCGCTCGCGGAAGGCGGAGAGCTGATCGGCCGTGGGTAGCTCGCCATGGAGCAGCAAAAACGCGGTCTCCTCGAAGGTCGCTTTCTCGGCCAGTTCCTCGATCGAGTAGCCGCGATACTGCAAGCCGCCCGCGATGGTGCTGATGGCGGTCTCGCCGGCCACGACGCCCTCGAGGCCGGGACTGTAAACCTCTTGATTCATGGCCGATGCTCGCTATGTCGTGATATCATGCAAGAGCGCGAAGAAGGTCCGCGCGGCCTCTCGCCCTGCCCTCTCCCGAGGGGAGAGGGGGTTTGTGGAGAAGTTATACTTGGTTCGTTTCTAAGTGTATCTTCGCCATCCAGCGGTACAAGGTAGGCGGCGGCGATGCGTGATGCTCCATTGCCATTTGACGAGCGATCGAACCGAGCGGAACCAAGCGGCGCCGATTCAGCGCGCGGCCCGCGAGGCGGAAAGCGCTAGAACGCCACATGTTGGCGGCGTTTCTCGAAGAGGCGTTGCCCGTGGCCGACATGGCGAAGATCGAGGCTCGGCTGCGCCGCGATCCGGAGCTCGCCGGGCGTTTGGCTCTCCTTGCGGCCGAGCGCGACTCGGGCGCTCGATTCCTTGGCCGGAGTTTGGCGCCGAGCGCGACCAAGTTGCCCGACACGAGAGCGACTTGGCAGCTACCTGCTCGGCGCCGTCGACGAGGCAGAGCGGCGATTTATCGAAGCGCATTTGAAATGGATCGAGTGCCGCCCCTGCCGCGCGAATCTCGACGATCTGGCCCGCCAGCAGAGCGAGGCGCCCGAAGCTCCCGCCGAGCGGCGGCGGCGATATTTTCAGTCGAGCGCCGGCCGCTTGCCGCGGAAGTGAGACATCGCGGCGGAAAAAAATCTCTTCACCGCTCGCGTGGCATGCAAAATGCAAATGCACGAGGCATTCATGAGCCGCCCCTTCCAGAGGGCTCTCGAGGGGGCGAACAGGCAGGGCTCATACTCCCCCAGCGGAAGAATTCCCTAGGAAGAACATCGTTATGGTTTCAACACAGGCGAGACCGGTTGAACTGGACCGCGACGAGGACCTAAAACGCCGCATTGTCTCGTTTCTTTTGGGTCAACACATGGCTGGATTGAGGCGACTCGAAGTGGCGGTCGACAAAGGGGTTGTCACCATTAGCGGTCGGGTTCGATCCTTTCATCAACGACAGCTTTGCATTTTCTGCTGCCAGCGGGTTGCGGGCGTGTCGGCGGTTATCGATCGGGTGGAGGTCGGCGCCGGAAACCCGGCAGTCGCCTAGATTTCCCAAAACGCCACCCTGACCGGCCGCGGTGAATTCCGGGCTGGCGCCTCTGGTGGACAATCGACCAATGTGGCGGCTCGGCGTTCTTCAACGTCCGAGCCGCCTTTATTGGTACAACGATTGATGCAACGAGACTGGTGCTTATCGAATCGCAACCGAATCGTGGAGTGACACCCGCTAGAGCCTATCCGAAAACTTCCGCGGTCCGTCGCCCGCCGCTCTCCCAAACCGGGAGGGGAAGTTGTCGCATAGCCTCTTAAGACCCTCCGGAGCAACCGCCCGTGGCCCGTCCGAATATTCCGACCTCGACCTATCGCGTGCAACTGCTCGGACAAATGGACTTCGACGCGGTTCGCCAGTGCGTCGACTATTTTCGCGACTTGGGGCTCGGCGCCATGTACTTCGCGCCGTTCATGCGTGCCCGGGCCAAAAGCACGCATGGCTACGATATCGTCGACCCCAGTCGCTGCGACCCGACCTTGGGAACCGACGATGATTTCCGCTCGCTGGCCGAGTCGCTTCGCGAGCGCGGCCTGGGTCTCGTGGTGGATGTGGTGCCCAATCACATGTGCATCGACGACCCGCACAATGTCTGGTGGCAAGATGTCTTGCAGAATGGGCAAGCTTCCGAGCATGCGAACTTCTTCGACATCGACTGGAGCCCGCCCAAGACCGAGCTGCATGGGAAGGTGCTGCTCGCGGTGCTTGGCGATCAGTTTGGCAAAGCGCTCGAGGATCAGCAGATCCACTTGGTCTACGAAGATCAGCGCTTCTTCGTGCGCTACTACGACAAGCACTTTCCCACGAGCCCCCGGAGTTGGGTGGCGGTGCTGCGGCCCACGCTCGCGCTGGTGGCCGAGTCGCTGGCGGCCGATCATCCGCATCGCATGGAGCTCGAAAGCGTAATCTCGGCGCTCGAGCACTTGCCGCTACGATCGGAAGTGACGCCCGAGAATATTCAAGAGCGCTATCGGGAGAAAGAGGTCACTCGGCGGCGGCTCGCGGCGCTCTTGCAAGCCAGCGGCGAGAGTCGCGAAGCGCTCGCCATGGCCTTGGCCGAGATCAATGGCGCGCGGGGCGAGCCGGCGAGCTTTAATGCGCTCGAGGCGTTTCTCAACGATCAAGCCTATCGCCTTTGTTACTGGCGAGTGGCGACCGACGAAATCAATTATCGCCGGTTCTTCGATGTCGACACGCTCGCCGCCATTCGTGTCGAAGACCCGCAAGTGTTCGACGCCGTGCATCAGTGGCTGTTCGACGCCCTGGCCGCGGGCCACGTGACCGGACTTAGGATCGACCATGCCGATGGTCTGCTCGACCCGCGGCAATATCTGACCCAACTCGCGGAGCGCGCCGCGGCCTCGCGTCCCGGCGAACTCAGGCGATGACGCGGGCGAGAATGCGAACGCGAACGATGGCGACCGCGAAGCCGAAGACGCCATGGCCGGTGATCGGTCGCCGGCCCATTCGACGGACGCGCCCTATCTGGTCGTCGAAAAAATTCTTTCCGGCGACGAAGCGCTGCCCGCGGATTGGCCGGTGCATGGCACGACCGGCTACAACTTCTTGAACCTGCTCGGCGGCCTGCTCGTCCATGGGCCAGGCGTCAAGCAGGTGCGCGAGGTTTATCATCGGTTTACCGACAATGAAGCGCCTTTTTGGCGGATCGTGTACGACGCCAAGCAATTGATCCTGGGCACGTCGCTGTCGAGCGAGTTCTACGGTTTGGCCAATCAGCTCGACCGCATTGCCCAGCAGCATCGCTGGTCGCGGGACTTCACGCGCCCTTCGCTCTACCGGGCGCTTCGCGAAGTCGTGTCATGTTTCCCGGTCTATCGCACCTATATTCGGCCCGACAGCGACAGCGTGAGCGATGTGGACCGCCGCCGAATTCGCGAGGCGGCGCGGTTGGCCAAGCGGCGCAACCCGGCGATGAGTCCCACGTTTTTCGACTTCATCGCGTCGATCCTACTGCTCGAGGATCCGGTCGGGCTGTCGGAGGCCGATCGCGAATACCGGCGCCGCTTCGTGCTCAAGTTTCAACAGATCACCGGCCCGGTCACGGCCAAGGGCCTCGAGGACACGACCTTTTATCGGTACTATCCGCTCGTCTCGCTGGCCGAAGTGGGCGGCGGCGATCCGGCTCAGGCCGCAATGACGCCCGAGCGCTGGCATGCGGCGATCCGATCGCGGCGACGCGATTGGCCCTTCGAGATGTCGGCCACGGCCACTCACGACACCAAGCGCGGCGAGGATATGCGCGCCCGGCTCCATGTGCTTTCCGAGGCGCCGGCCGCCTGGGAGGCCGCGATCGCGCGCTGGCAGGCGATGAATCGCGGCCTATGCGCCACCGTCGACGAGACCGCGGCACCGGACGCCAACGAAGAATATCTCTACTATCAAACTCTGGTTGGCGCTTGGCCGCTGGAGCCGCAAGACGACGCGGCATGGGAAAAATTCGTGGAGCGGTTGGTTCGTTACATGGAAAAAGCGCTTCGCGAGGCCAAGCTCCACACCAGTTGGCTGCATCCCGACTCGGAACATGAAGACGCCGTGTTTGCCTTCATTCGCAAGTCGCTTGCCGATCGAAAAAGCGAGTTCGTGCAAGATGTCGAGCGATTCGTGCGCTCGATCGCCGACGCGGGTTTCGTCAACTCGCTCGCGCAAACCACGATCAAACTCTTTGCCCCGGGGGTCCCTGATTTTTACCAGGGCGTCGAGTTCTGGGATTTTCGTTTGGTCGATCCCGACAACCGGCAGCCGGTCGACTTTGCCGCCCGGCGCGAAGCGCTGACTCGCCTGCGACGGCACGCGCGTGAGGACCTGGCGGCCACGGCGGCGGCGCTTGTCGACCGCTGGCCGGGCGAGGAAATCAAGCTGTTCGTCACTTCGCGCGGGCTCGAATATCGCCGCGATCACCGCGAAATTCTCACCGCCGACTACGAGCCCCTTGCAATCAGCGGTTCGCGCGAAGCGAATGCCTTCGCTTTTGCTCGAATCGCCGACGGACGATGGCTTGTCGTGGTGACGCCGCGGCTGGCGCTCGAAGCCTGGCAAGCGGCGCCGCCGAGCGGCCTGGTCCGCGAAAGCAAGCAGGGCGCCGTCGGTTGGCCCCCCAGCGCTTGGTGGACCGACACGGCGGTCACGCTGCCGCCCGGCGCGCCGCGTCGCTGGCAAAACATCTTCACCGGCCGCTCGATCGAGGCCACCGGCGCGGGCGGCCCGAGCAGACTCGCGGTCGATCAAATGCTCCGCGATTTTCCGGTGGCGGTGCTCGTCGCCGACGCTGGTAGCCGCGAGTGACGTTGGGCAGCCGCCACGACCGACGGAACGAAAGAACCCGAGCGATCACGATCGGCGGGGCCTCCGTTCGCCGCGGCAACTTTACCACCGGATTTGACATTTCTGGTCTTCGGCAGATAAAGTGAAATGTGGGGCGGGCCCGGCCGGGGCTTGGCGCCCTGGTGGTCGTGGCCCCAAATCGCATGCGAACCGTTTCTCGCGCTCGGCCGCGGTCGTGGAACAGTGGAACAAGAGAGAAATGCTCGGCGCATGGCGCCGGCATCTGGCCCCCCGCTCCGAGCCCTGTTTGTTTCGAGGCATTTTCCGAGGCGCCGCGGTGTTGCATCTCCGCGTTTTTTAAGCGCGGCGCCGCGCCGCTGCCGGCGTTTTCGCGCCGGGCCCGCCAATGTGCGTTTTATCGAACTTTGAAAGTCGCTGAGCATGGCGAAAACCAACGCCGTCTGGGGAATCGATATCGGCCAGTGCGGTCTCAAGGCGCTCCGCTGCCATGCGGGCGACGCCGACAATCGCATCGTGGCCGACGCCTTCGACTTCATTGAATATCCGCAGATTCTCAGCCAGCCGGAAGCCGACCCGGTGGAACTGGTGCGCGATGCGCTGCGGCAGTTCCTTTCGCGCAATGTGGTGCGGGGTGATCGCGTGGCGGTGAGCGTGTCGGGCCAGAGCGGACTCGCGCGGTTCATAAAATTGCCGCCGGTCGAGTCGAAGAAGATTCCCGATATCGTCAAATACGAAGCCCGCCAGCAGATTCCCTTCCCGCTCGACGATGTGGTGTGGGACTATCAGCAGATGGCGGGCGGCAGCGAGGAAGAAGGCTTCGTGCTCGAGACCGAAGTGGGCCTGTTCGCCATGAAGCGCGATCAAGCGTTTCGGGCCCTCAAGCCATTCGACGAAGCCGGCATCGAGATCGACATCATTCAGCTCACGCCGCTGGCGATCTACAATTTCACCGTCTTCGAGCATATGCAGGATCGGCCGCCGCTCACGCCCGACAATTACGACGTCGACAATCCGCCCAAGAGCATCGTGGCCCTGTCGCTGGGCACCGACACGACCGATCTGGTGGTGACCAACGGCTACACGGTTTGGCAGCGCAGTCTGCCGATCGGCGGCAGCCATTTCACCAAGGCGCTCTCGAAAGAGCTGCGGCTCACCTTCGCCAAGGCCGAGCATCTGAAACGCAACGCGATGCAGGCCGAGGACCAAAAGGCCGTGTTCCAGGCGATGCGGCCGGTGTTCAACGATCTGCTCACGGAGATCCAGCGGTCGATCAACTTCTTTTCGGGCATCCATAAAAAGGCGACGATCGGCAGCGTGGTGGCGCTGGGCAACGCCATGAAACTACCCGGCTTGCAAAAATATTTGTCGCAAAATCTCGGTTATCCGGTGATCGACACCGAAGCCTACAAGGGCCTCACCGGATCGAGCGTGATCGGTTCGCCGGCCTTCAAGGAAAACCTGCTCAGCTTCGCCGTGTGCTATGGGCTCACGCTCCAAGGGCTGCATAAAGGGGCCTTGGGCACGAATCTCATTCCGCGCGAGATTCTCACGAACCGCTTGATTCGCGAGAAAAAACCGTGGGCCGTCGCCACCGCGGCCGCCGTGCTCCTGGGATGCACCGTCAGCTTCATGGGCTACTTCCAAGGCTACAAGAGCGTGGAAGAACGCAAGTTCAAAGCGCCCTTCGCCGAGGCCGACGCCGCCGAAGCCAAGAGCAAGGAATACACCGACGCCTTCGAGGCCGCGAAGACGCGATTCAACGATGTCGATCAAATGGGCAAGAGCATCGTCGGCAATGTCGAAGGCCGCTTGATGTGGCTCGAATTGCTCAAGGCGATCGATTCGATCTTGCCTCGCGATCCGGCCAGCAAACGCTCGGAAATCAAGGTTCCCGATCGCACGGATTTGCATATCGAGGAAATGGATTGCCAGTATTATCCCGAACTGAAAGCTTGGTATCAAACCGTCGAGCCGATCGTGAAGGAAGCTCACGGCGGTCCGATCCCGGGGCTCGCCGGCGCCGCGCCGGGAGCGCCCGGCGCCATGCCCGGAATGCCAGGCGCCCTACCAGGAGCTCCGGGAATGCCGGGCGCCGCGCCGGGAGTGCCGGGCGCCGCGCCGGGAGTGCCAGGCGCCGCGCCAGGGGCGCCAGGCGCCGCGCCGGGAGTGCCAGGCGCCGCGCCAGGGGCGCCAGGCGCCGCGCCGGGAGTGCCAGGCGCCGCGCCAGGGGCGCCGGGCGCCGCCCCCATGCCTCCGGTCGCCGGACAAGCGCCAGCGCCGGGCGCCGATCCCGCGGCCGCTCCGGGCGCCAAGGGGCTCGAGCCCGAGCCGACCGGCGAAGGCTGGGTAATTCAACTCACGGGCTATCATTTCCACAACGCGAATCGCAACTATCAGGGCGCGCAGATTCGTGCGCGATTCACTCCTCAAGAAGCTCGAAACCGGCACGGTGCTCTTGCCGGTGTCCAAGGGTGGCAAGCTCCAAGAATTCACGCTCAAGGACCTCGGCGTCACGAATCCAGTGCTGGTGGCCAGTAACAAAATCCGCGAGGTGCAGATTCCCGATCCCGACGCGGAAGATCAACCCAACGTCGCTCCGGGCGAGGGCCAGCCCCCGGGCATCAATCCCGGCGGCATGTCCGGGGGGCATTCTCGCAAAATGATTACGCTACCCATGTTCGATTTCGTCGTGCAGTTCTGCTGGCGTCCCACGCCGCTCAGCAAGCGACTCGAAATAATCCAAGAGCGCGAAAAAGCGGCGCTCGAAAATGCTCAACAAGCCGCCGCCGCCGCCGCGGCGCCCGCGGGGAGTCCCTGAACCATGGATCAAGTCAAAATCTATCTCGCATGGCTCGTGAAGCATCATTTTTGGGTGCTTTCGGGCACGACCGTCGTGCTGGGCCTGATCGGCTGGTTTTTGTCGGCCAACGCGCTGGCCGACTATTACAAGCTGCGCAAGACCAAGATCGAAAGCGAGTTCACCAAGGCGCAAAAGATCACGGCCACGCCGAATCATCCCAATCCGTCGTTCGAAGCGGGAGTCAATAAGCTCCTCGATCAGCCGGGCGCGGGACTCAAGAGCCGCGTGCTCGCGGCCTGGAACCATTGCTATGACGAGCAAAAAAACGAAGTGCTGATCTGGCCCAAGGCCATGGGGGAAGAATCGCTCCGGGTGATCGCGGCGGTGGGCGATGGCGAAATTCCGATCGATATTCGCGAACGCTACTTCAACTATGTGCGTTCCGAGTTTCCGCAACTGCTCGCGATCGTCGATGCCGAAAATTACAACGAGTCAGGCGGCGATCGCGCGGGCCAGCGCGGTCGAACCGACGAAAACGAACCGGTGAGGAAACAGAAAAGCCACAAGGTGATTTGGTGCGCCGACGACCAGCGTTTGCTCGATGAAGTGCTCGATTGGCCGCGCACTCCCACCTCGAAGGAAATGCGATATATCCAAGAGAACCTGTGGGTCTACAACTCCCTGCTGCGAATCATCGCCAAGGTCAACGAAAACGCCACGGCGCATTACAACGCCAAGATCAAGGAAATCATCTCGGTGCAGATCGCCCGGCCCGCGGCCCAGGAATTTCAATATGGCATGAGCGCCGGGAAGCTGGTTCCGCCGCAGCTTGTCAACGCGCCGACCGATCCGGGGGCGGCTGGCGCGGCGCCAGTGCCGATGGGCGCGCGGCGGCGGCGCCCGATCCCGGTTCGCGCGGCAGTCGCGGTCGCCGCTCGCGCGGCGGTGGTGGCGGCGGTAGCGGAGGTAGCGGCGGCATGGCCGGCGGCGGCAATAGCGGCAGCTCGACCGCGCTGGACTTGGCGCAAGACGATGGTCGCTATGTCGACGCCAAGGGCCAACCGATCGCCGATATCTCGACCGCGCCGCCGGAATTCAAACGCATGCCGATCTTCATGCAACTCTTGATCGATCAGCGCGAAATTTCGCGATTGCTCGTGGAATGCGGAAACTCGCCCCTGCCGGTCGAAGTCAAGCAACTGCGCATCAATCCGGCGTCGCTCCGCCGGCCGGGTCGTTCCGACGTTTCCAGCATGTTCATGTCGCCCAAGGCGGGCGGTGGTGGCCGGTTGGGTGGCGCGGGCAGTGGAATGGGGAGCGAGAGTTCCAACGCATCGGATCGGGAATTGAATCCCTACGATGTGCCGATCGAACTTCAAGGCATTATCTATATCTTTAATCCGCCGAACCGCGCGAAGCTGGCCGTGGCCGGTCAAGCGGCCGAGATTGCGCCGGCGGAAGAAGCAAGCCCGCCGGACGCCTCCCCGGCTCCGGTTCCGACCGGCGCTTCGCCGGAAGCGGCGCCTGCGGCCACGGGTTTGGATGCCGGCGCTGCCGCCGAGACCGTGGCGCCCGTCGCCTCGCCGGCGCCCGCGGCGGCCCCCTGACTCGCGACACCGCCGAGACTCTCCTCCGCTGTTTTTTCGAAAGGTTCGCTCGCATGAAAAAGAGAAAGCTCGATCTTTCCAAGGAAGGTCTGAAACAGCTTGCCTTGGCTCATGGCGAGAAAGCGGCCTTCGGCGCCGGATTGTTGATCTTCGCGATCTTCGTCTATGCGTTTTTCGGCCGTGTCACGCTTCCGGTCGAAAAAGGCCCCGACGAACTCAAACGCCGCGCTCAAGAGGCCCAGTCGCACATGGCCGCGAGCCAGTGGGACGAAAAGCGCGAGAATCTCGCCATCACCAACTACGTAATTCGAGCCAAACGCGACCCGCTCGTGCCCGAGGAATACGCGCTCAAGACGCCGTTCGACATGCCGCCGCGTCCGCAGCTCAGCAAGCGGTCCGATCCGGCGCTGCTAGCGGTCGAGTCGCTCGAGGCCGTCGGTGGCCAGAGCGCCTTCGAGCTCAAGGCCGCGGGCGAGACGGAAGTGCATGGCCAGCGCTGGGCCATGATCACCGGCCTCGTTCCAGTCCGCAAACAAACGGCCGCCTACGACGAGGTGTTCAAGGACGCGATTCCGATCGCCGAGGCCCGGCCCAACGACGCCACTCGCGACGACTCGCCGCGCGACGCGCCGGTCTATCGCCGGCAGCCCACGGTCGAGCGCGCCGAGGTGGTCGATGGCCAAGAGAGCAAACTCGACTGGAAGCCGATCGACATGGTGAAAATCGTGACCATGAAAGAACGCTGGGCCAACAAGACTCCGGAGATCGTGAGCGCGCGATTCGTCGACCCGGTGTATACCAAGGAGCTGGGCCCGCTGGCTTCCGGCTCTTGGGTGCGGAAGCGGCGCACTTGCCCGAGATTCCGTTGGCCACCGCGACCGAGGAAGAGGAGCAAAAAGCGCGCGACGAGGAAGAGGCGAAGCGGCGTGAGGAAGAACGAGAACGGCTCGCTCGAGAAGGGGCCGCGGGCTCCGAGGGCGGCCGAAACGGCGCGGCGGCCAGAGCGCCGCGCGTCGACACGCGTCTCGCCGAGCGAAAGAGCGTCGAGTACCGGCTCTTCCGCTTTCTGGACCTCACGGTCGAGCCGAATAAACGCTACCGTTACCGAGTGCAGTTGACCACGGCCAATCCCAACTACGGCGTGCCGGAAAAGTATCTCAAGAATCCGCAATCGCGCAATGCGCAATATCGCGAGACTCCCTGGAGCGAGCCCTCGCCCATCGTCGAGATTCCACGCGGCGAGGGCATGCTCGTGGGCGAACCCGAATCGCCCAAGCCTGGCCAACTTGCGCCGGCCGAACCGCCGGCCACGCTGCTCGTGTTTACCATCGAGCCCGAGACCGGGCTTGAAGCGGCGGTCGTGCGCCAGGTCAACCGGGCGAGCGTGCTGAACTTTAGAACCTCGGTCGACCTATACAATCCGACCACGAAAAAGCACGAAGAGCACGAGGTCGAGTTCAATACCAACTCGCTCGTGCTCGATGTGCGCGGCGGGCGGGAATTCAAAGGCATGGTGCGCGATAAGATTCTCGAACCGAGTGAAGTCCTGATTCTCGATGGCGACGCGAAGCTCGTCGCCCACAGCGAACTCGACGAAGCCGACCAATTCGCAAAGCACACCGCCAGTCCGGAAGAGGTTCCAGCCGCCAGTGGCCGACGATCCGCCGAGCCCACGAGTCACGAACCCGCGGGCAGCAGTAAACCGAACAAGCGCAAGAAGAGCAGCGGCGACTTGCTCGAATCGGAGCCCACCAAACCGTCGACCACGAAGAAACGCGCGTTGCGCGAATAACGTCGCGCCACCCGGCGCGGGTTGTGTTGACCCGCATCGCCCCCGGCGAACGCGCGAATAGGCGTTCTCGTGCCGCAACACCGTGGTCACGGTGTGCGCCAGGATTTTGAGATCGTTCCACCAGCTCCATTCGCGAATGTAGCGGTGGTCGCATTCGATGCGCTTTTCCATCTTGTAGAGCGTGTCGGTCTCGCCCCGCCAGCCGCTCACTTGCGCCAGGCCCGTGATGCCCGGCTTGACTTTGTGGCGGAGCATGTAGCCGCGAATCCGGCGGCGATAGTCTTCGTTGTGAGCCGAGGCATGAGGCCGCGGGCCGACCAGACTCATGCTGCCGCCCAGCACATTGAAGAGTTGCGGCAACTCGTCGAGCGACATCCTACGCAAGAAGCCGCCGATCGGCGTGAGCCGCGGATCGTTTTTCGACGCTTGCGCCACCACCGGACCATCGTCGCACACGCGCATGCTGCGAAACTTCCAGACCCGGATTTCCTTGCCGTCCATGCCGTAGCGTTTCTGGCGAAAGAACACCGGCCCCGGCGAAGTGAGCTTGACGGCGAGCGCGATCACGAGCAGCGGCCCGGCCAGCGCTACCAGGAGCAGACTGGCGAGCACCAAGTCCGTGACGCGTTTGACGAGCCCATCGACGCCATAGAACGGATGCTCGAACACGCTCACGACCGGCAAGCCGCCGATATCGGTCCAGCATGAATGCAGCAACTCGAACACGAAAAAGTCGGGCACGATATGCACCGAAGCGGTCGAGTCACTCAACTCGGCCAGCAGGCGGCGAATGCGATCTTCGGTGCGCATCGGCAGCGTGATGTAAATTCGGTCGATCTCGCCGCCGCGCGCTTGTTCGACGAGCTCGCCGATCGTGCCCACATGCCGGCCGACTTCCACGGGCACATTGGGAATTCGATTCGCCGGCCGATCGTCGAAAAAGCCGACGAGTTTGAGGCCCAGGTGCGGTGTGTTTTCGATGTTTCTGGCCAGTTGAAAGCCAAGTTCATTGACGCCCAAAATCGCGAATCCGCGAACATGGAAGCCCTTGGCCCGCAAGTATCGCTGCGCCGCGCGCAGACCGACGCGCACCGCGGCGAAGAGCCCGGCGGTCGCGGCGAACCACGACGCCAGCGCCGCCAACGAAATGCGAGGCGCCGCCTCGCCAAACCAGGGCAGGGCAAAGGCCACTCCGACGGAAAGCCCCAGGGCGAGCGTCCAGCAACCGAACGCGCAGCCCACCTCGCGAGCCAGCGAGACACCTTGCCAGTTGCGATAGAGCGAAGCGATTTCGGCCGCGAAATAAAACAACACCGTCGCCACCGCGGCGGCCAGCGGGGTCGCTCCATCGCTGGCGAGCAAGCCGGCAATCAAAAAGCCGGCGAATACCGCCGCCGTGTCGAGCCCTCGACAGAGCACCCCGGCGAGCGAAGTTCGCTGGCGAATGCGGTGCATGTTCGAATTCATGGTGTCCTTCTCGGGGTGGGATACCCGCGGGCGGAAGCCGGAGCGGCGCATTCGGTCCGCCCGCGCAAATGATCGCGCGGTTGCGGCGCAGAAGTCTAGGCCAACAGCGGCGGCGCGAACGGACGCCGTTCGGCGAATCGGCGGGCCGTCGCGGCGCCGCGCGGGAGATCGCGCGAAGAATGCCGGTTGTGCCGAAAGCGAGGCGCCACGGCGAGTTCGAGCTCGCGCGGCCATCGTGTTCTCGCTCAGCGCGAGCGTTCGGCCTGACCGGCGGCGGTCGAGCTGACGCGCCCGTCGTCTTCGGCCGCGGCGCCGCGATCGAGCGATGGGCCAGCGCGCTCCAGGGCTTCGAGCACCTGGCCCTCGCTGATCAAATCCCGCAGCACGAGAACCTCATCGGGCCGGCCGGCCGGATAGATGGCCAGCACGGGAATCGAACCGCTCGAGATGCGCTCGAGCGCGGTTTTGATTTCGTCGGACCCATCGGTCCAATCGCCGACGAGCGGCACAACGCCGTTTTGCTCGACCATTTTTTGCACCGCCTTGGTGTTGAGCGCGAGCCGCAAATTCAATTTGCAGGTGGCGCACCAATCGGCCGTGAAGTCGACCATTACCGTCTTGCCCGAGGCCGCGAGCTCGGCCGGCGCCTCGAGCTTAAAGGGTTGCCAAGGCAGCGGAAACGGCGGCTGATCGACGAGGGTGCGAAAACCGACATAGCCCACGACCGCGGCAATCGCGGCGCCTTCGCCCCAGGCCCGCAACCGTTTGCCGGTCGGCTCATAAAGCGGCGTCCGTCCGATCCACCAGCAAGCGGCGCCCAAGCCGAGGAGCAAGGCCAAGGTGGCGATGCGATAGTTGGGATTGAGAAACGAGAGCAAGAACACGACCGTGCCCAGGAGCGTGAAGCCCATCGCTTGCTTGAAGACATCCATCCACGCGCCTGGCTTCGGCAACCAGCGAATCAGCGACGGAAACGCGCCCACGATCAAATACGGCGAGGCCATTCCCAGGGCAATAAATCCAAACACGAGGTAGGTCACGGCGGGCGTCTGCTTGAGCGTGAACCCGAACACGGTCCCCAGAAATGGCCCGCTGCACGGCGTGGCCAACAAGGTCGACATTACCCCCTTGAAGAATGCGCCCGCGGGGCCCTCTTGTGCGGCAAGCTCCGTGCCTTTGCCCGCGCCGACGAACCCCGGCACGGGAATCTCCCACACGCCCACGAAGCTCAGCGCCATGACAAACACCAAACCGCACATCGTGATGTTGAATTTGGTCGAGGCAAACTGCTCGCCCCACCCCAGATTCGACTTCGCCAGCCCGAGCGAGGCGGCGGCGGCCAGAGTGGCCAAGCAGGCAAACACCGCGAATAGCCCGGCCACATACCACAAATTGAGCGTGAGCACGCGCGAGCGACTATTGCCGGACTGACCGACAAACGACAACAGCTTCAGTCCAATCACCGGCAACACACACGGCATGAGGTTCAGAATCAATCCGCCCAAGAAGCTCGAAAACAGAACGAACAACAGCGAGCTTTCGGGCTGCCCGCCATTGAGCTCCACAATGTGCGCTTTCACGCTCTCGTTCTGGTCGACATCATGCCGCGGGACTCGAGGGTCGTCGGGCGATTGATCGTATTTGGCCGGCAGGAACAGAACCTCGGCCGTGCCGCCGGCGCTGCTGGCGCTCGATGGTTCATCGCTCGGCCCGGCCGCCGACACCTCGACCATCGCCCGGAATCGGCGCCCGCGGACACATCGCACTGGGCGTCGTCTTTCTTGCCCAAGGTGCAGGTTTGATAGCTGACCACGCCTTCGATCGCATGTTTGCCGGGCGCGGCGTCGCGATCGATCGTGGCTTCGAGCGAAAAATCGACCGCGCCGCTATAGTACCGGTCGACATTCATCGGCGCATCGGGCCCGGGATTCGAGATCGATGGGGTCGTCGCCTCGGGCCGGGAAAACGTGAAGCCGGGCGTCGAGAGCAATTTGATCAAGGTCGGCTTGCCGCGACCGATCGTGCCATTGTCCTCGGCGGCCAGGGCGTAGGCATGAAATGGCGGCTCTGGCGTGGCCGATAGTAGCAAACGAATTTTGCCGCCCGGCGCCGCCACTGCCGGAGTCACTTGGCCGCGAAGGGTCAAATGGCTCCCCGGACCGCGATATTCGGGCGTTGCGTCGGGCCAGAGCTCGGCGGCTTGTCGCTCCGATGGCTGATCGTTGGATGAAGCATGTTCGCTTCGCGCCGACACGACAGTCCCGGGCGTCGGAAGCTCGGCGTCGCTCTGAAAAGCGGCATAGGCCGCGGCGTTGGCGACGGCGGCTCGGGCTTCGGCGTCGAGCGTGGTTTCGAATTTGTAGTTCGTCGGCGGAATGCAGCTTGTCTTGCATGCCTGGGCTCGCACCGCCCCCGCGATGCGCAGGTCGCCCGGCTCCAAGGCCGGTTCGATCGCGAGCGGCGCTTCCCATACCGCCGTGCCGGAGTGTTCTTCGACCGTGGCATTGTCAAAGGCCGGGTCCTGATGCCTATCGGGCGGCGTGATCGTTTTGAACAGGCCGACTTTTAGTCCTGCTTGCGGCTCGACCTTGATCTTGGTTTTGATCGGCCCGCCGGGCGGCTGCGTGATGGAGAACGTGTGCCAGCCGTCTTGGATCGTGGCGGTGAGGCGGAGCCGGGCCGGCTGTTTGCCCTCGGCCGGCAGAACCTTGGCGTCGACCAAGATTACCGCGTCGCCACCATTTCGAGGGCCTCCCAATGAGCCGCCCCCGCCTCCAAAGAGCCCCCCGCCCAGAGCGCCGGGCTTGCCGAAGGGGCGATCCTGAGCAACCGCCACGTTCGACGCGATCGAGGTCAGCAGCGTCAGGCCGAGCGTCAGAACAACCGCCGCCGGAATACGATCAAGGGCGAAACGCATCGGACCACTTTCTAATAAGCAACGACGTAGCGGCGGCAAGCAATGCGCCAAGCGACATTTTCTCTTGGACTATCGCGTGCTAGCTACTTCTTCCCATCTCCGACAGTCTCGAACTTATAATCCGTCGGCGGCAAGCAGGCGTTGCTGCACGCCTGGGCGTTCACGGCGCCGGTGATCTTCAGGTCGGTGATCGGCCCGCTGACACTCAGCGGCGCTTCCCAAACCGCCTCGCCCGAATGCTCCTCCACGATCAGATTGTCGAAATCGGGCTCGGGATGACTTGCCGGCGGCGTGATCGCCTTGAATTCGCCGATCTTGAAGTCGCGATGATTCCCCGAGCTTGATCTTGGTTCTCACCGGGCCGCCCGGTTTTTGGGTGATCGAATAGATGTGCCAGCCATCGTTGATCTTCGCGGCGACTTGCAACCTGGGCGGGTTCGAGCCCTGGGCCGGCAGGATTTTGGCGCTGGCATGCACCACGGCCTCATCCGCCGCCGGCGCGACAGCCGCCAATGAGACCGCCATGAAAAAACCAAGCGCCGACACAGCTTGCAGGCGGATTTTTCCCGGTCGAAGATTGTTACCCATCGGCCGACTCCTTTTTTCGCTTTCCGGGGGCGTCGAGGCGCGGCGGTGAATGCGGGAATGCCCGCCACGCGGCGGAATCCTACGCGATTTCCGCTCGCGAGACAAAGTCCAGTTGCCGCTTCGACGTTGACTCTGCTCGCGGATTGGCCGATACTTCCATCGTAGGGCCGATTGATATCAGTTTCGGCGATAACCATTGTCGAGGCAATAGCTTACCGGCCCAATCGAACTTTTCGGGCCGGAGCTTGGGCCCGTTTTCCGCCAAGTTCGCAACAACGCGCTCGAGATACCCCGATGGCCGTGGCTGACTCCCTGAATCTCGAAGCCTACGCGACTCAAGTCGCCCAGCGGGCGCGGGCCGCGTCGAGCGAGCTCGCCCAAGTGCGCGGCGAAGTAAAAAACGCATGGCTGCGCCGCGCCGCGGCAATGCTCCGCGAGCGCACCGGTGAGATTCTCGCCGCCAATGCGTGCGATCTCGAAGCCGCCCCGGGATTCAAGCTCGCCCCGGCCGCGGTCGACCGGCTGCGGCTTTCGGCCAAGAGCGTGGCGGCGATCGCCGGGGCGCTCGATGAGGTCGCCACGCTGCCCGACCCGGTGGGCGAGGTCATCGACTCGTCGATCCGGCCCAATGGGCTCGAAGTGCGACGCGTGCGCGTGCCGCTGGGCGTGGTGTTTTTCATCTACGAATCGCGTCCCAATGTAACGGCCGACGCCGCCGCGATTTGCGTGAAAAGCGGCAATGCCGTGATCCTGCGTGGCGGAAAAGAAGCGGCCCATTCGAGCCGGGCCATTGTCGAAGTGCTCCGCGAAGCCGCCGAAGCGACCGGGCTGCCGAGCGACGCCCTGCAACTCGTGAGCACTTCCGACCGGCAGGCCGTGGGACACTTCCTCAAGCTCGATCACTATATCGACCTCGCGATTCCGCGCGGCGGCGAGCAGTTGATTCGCCGCGTGGTGGCCGAGGCCACGATGCCGGTGATGAAACACTTCGCCGGCAATTGCCATGTCTATGTCGACCGCGCGGCCGATCTCGACATGGCCGAGCGGATCGTGATCAATTCGAAATGCCAGCGCATGGGTGTCTGCAACGCGGCCGAATCGCTCGTGGTGCATCGCGATGTGGCGGCCAAGTTTCTGCCCCGGATCGGCGCCGCGCTCGCCGCCCGGCAGATCGAACTGCGCGGCGACGAAGAGACCTGTCGCCTGGCGCCGGCGGCCCAACTCGCGACCGAGGCCGACTATTTCGCCGAATTCCTCGGGCCCGTGATTTCGGTCAAAGTCGCGCCGTCGCTCGCCGCGGCGATCGAACACATCAACCGCCACGGCTCGCGCCACACCGAAGCGATCGTCACCGCCGATCTGGCCGCTGCCCGGCGATTCACGGCCGAGGTCGACAGCGCGGCCGTGATCGTAAACGCGAGCACGCGATTCAACGACGGCGGCGAACTAGGACTGGGCGCCGAGATCGGCATCAGCACCGACAAATACCATGCCCGCGGACCTTGTGGACTCAAGGAGCTGACCATTTACAAGTACATCGTGTTCGGCGACGGACAGGTCCGCGAGTAACTCCACCACGCCGATCCCCTCGCGTTTGGACGGGGGACGACAGCGGACAGCTTGAGGATAGCGGACCGACGGATCGAGCAACGCGACCGAGGCGTTTTCCTCGGGTGGGCAAGGAGGCCCGCGCACAATGACCAACGATGTTCTCAGTCAGGCGGAAGTCGAGAGCCTGCTTAGCGCCATGGAATCGGGCGGCCTTGGAGGCAAATCCGGCGGTGGCGCCGCTCGTCGCTCGGCCCCGCCGCCCGCGGCGCCCAAGAATCGCGATAAAGTCGCGGCTTACGACTTCAAACGCCCCGAACGCGTCGGCAAGGAGCAGATGCGGGCCCTGCAAACCTTGCACGAGGGATTTGGCCGCAATTTCGGCGCGGCCCTTTCGGCGCTGCTGCGGAGCATCGTCGAGGTCAAGCTCACGAGCGTCGACCAATTGACCTACAGCGAGTTCGTCTTCAGTCTCGAAAACCCCACCTGTTTCAACCTGCTTCGCGCCGCGCCGCTCGAAGGCAATCTGATTCTCGACATCAATCCGTCGATTCTCTATCCGATCATCGATCGGTTGCTCGGCGGCGGGCGCGAAACCGGCCCGCTGGCCCGCAGACCGCTCACCGAGATCGAGCTTCGCCTCGTGTCGCGCATCACCGGACTGTTTCTGGTCGAGTTGCATCGCGCCTGGGAAAACGTGGTCGATCTCGATCTCTCGGTCGATCGCGTGGAAAGCAACCCGCAACTTGTGCAGATCGTGCCGCCCAATGAAGTCGTGGTGCTCATCAGTTTCGAGCTCACGATCGGCGAGCTGCGCGGAATGATGAACTTGTGCATTCCGTTTAACTCGATCGAGCGGATCGGCGCCAAGCTGTCGAACAATTCCTGGATCAGCTACGGCAAGCGCCAGGCCTCTCCCGAAACGATCAAACAGATCAGCGGCTCGCTGCAAGGCTCGCTGGTGGAGTTGATCGTGCATCTGGCCGAGACGACGATCACGACATCGGACATGATCGGGCTCCGAGTGGGCGACATCATCACCACGGAAAAAGACACGGCCAGCCCGATCTGGGTGAGCGTCGAAGGCATCCCCAAGTTCCTTGCCCTGCCGGGGGCTTACAAAGGCCACAAAGCGATCCGCATCGAAGTGGGTGAATCCCAGCAAGCGCCCGGTCCCGCCCCGCCGAAGCGATAACACGCTGCCCGCCGCGAAGTTCGGCGAGAGCGTCGCCCACGGGGACTTGCGACGCCGATCGGCTGGGCAGATCGTAAAAACATCAGGGCGCGTCGCTTTCAATTCATCCGGCGCCATGCGCGACGGAGGGCCCCAATGCCGGCTCCGATCGCGAGCAGCAGGCCCGTGGCCGGTTCGGGCACGACCGCGAGGTTGTCGAACCGATAGTCGGCGCCGCTCGTGTTCGCGGTCGGGGCGGCGTCGTAGAAAAACATCACTTGTGAAATGCCGCTGGCGTTATTGATCCGGCCGTCGAGGGTCGCGGAGCCGGCGCCGCCCCCCACCGCGTATTTTCCGGAGCCGGTTGGCCCCAGGACATTCAACTGATAATCACCGTTCGCGTCCAGCAATGTAAACGTAAAGTAGTTCGCCGTTCCGAAATTAAAGGGCACTCCGACAAACGCGGCTCCAGTCGAGCTGGCGTCGGTGTAATAGGTTTGGTGAGTTCCGCCGGGGACATACAAATTGAAAAGCACGGCGCCCGAGGAGTCTTCGAGGCTGAAGCCTTGCGTCGCGCCGCGATTGGCGCCGCCGGCCCAGGTCGTCACTTCGAAGGACTGACCGGGCGATAGGGCTCCGCCGGTTAAAGAACGCGTGATGTTCGACGCGGTGCTCGTTCCAGAATCGCCGATCGAGAAGTCGCCGCTGGTCAGCGCGGCCGTGCCGCTGGGAGAGAGGCTGTCGGTCCAGGGGCCGAATCCATCGCCGAGGTTGCTCGAGGGGAAAGTGCTGGATGTATAGTTCGACGCACTGTCCGACGCGATCATCGACGCCCGCGCGCTGGGGGCGAGCGCGAGACCCGCGAGCAGGGGTAGTAAATAAAAACAACGGAAATGAAACATATAATATGGCCTCCGAAAGTATCGAAACACTCTCTAATCCAAAACACACAAATGTGTGGATTGGAAAAGACACGTTGAGCTTTCGGATAGTAGCCACGACCCGAGCCCAGGGCAACGCGCGCGCTTCGCGAAACCGCGTCGTTTCCGGCGTTTTTCACGACTTTTGGCTCTGGAAATTAATGCGTTTCTAACGCCGCTCCCCCAGCACGCAGCGCTGCTTGACGCCAAGAAGGTAGGCGTTGATTTCAAAATGGAAATAAAACCGAGTTTGGCGGATGTCGAATTCGCAAGCATCCTTGCCTCGAACCTCGAACGAATGTGCGCTCGCCGGCCGCAAGCGGGAGTCGGAGATTCTCGCGCGAAAAAGCGCCACGGCCGGCGAAGTCGGCGGTGGCGCTTGATCGGAAATGCGATTCAGAGCCTATCCGACAACTCCCCTCTCCCCATTAAGGTGAGAGGCGGGCGAAAGGCTCGCCGCAGTTCTCGGATAGGCTCTTGGGGACTAGGGTTCGGAGCCGTCACACGCTTGGAATCTCGAAGCCCGCTCGCTGCTTGCGCGCGAAGAACGACGCGGCTTGCTCGTCGCCGACGATCTTCTCTGCCGTCGGGTCCCAATGGATCGTGCGGCCCAAGCGGGCGGCGATGGCGGCCAGATGGCACGTGTTCATCGTGATCACATGGCTAAACACATCGGACACCGGCAGTCCGCCTTCGCGCACGCAGCGATAGAAGTTGGCCTTGTGGCCCTCGAACGGCTTGCCCTTATAGAGCCGCGTCAGATCGGCTTCGTCGAACTTGCCTTCGTCCCACTTCTGGGTGATCGCCTCGCCCGTGATCTTGCCGCGGTTGACGAACAGCCGGCCCTTGCTGCCCTCGAAGAGAATGCCGTTGTCGCCGCGGCTGGTGACGACCAATTCCAGACCATCGGAGTATTTGCAAACCACCGCGTAGTCGTTCGAGGTGTTGTAGCAATCGTCGACCGTGGGGTAGCCGTCCTTGAAAGGGACCGGATGCTTGGCGTCGGCCCCGTTGATTTCCGTGGGGCCATCGCCGCGTTTGTCGCGCTGGAGCGCCCAGTTGGCGATGTCCACGTGATGCGCGCCCCAGTCGGTGAACTTGCCGCCCGAATATTCATACCACCAGCGGAAATTGTCGTGGCAGCGGTTGGCGATATAGTCGACCGCGGGCGTTTGACCTTGCCACATGTCCCAGTCGAGTTCGGCCGGCGACGATATCTTGGCAAAAGGCCCACCGACGCTGCCGCCGCCGACGCCGCAGGTCACGCGCTGGATATCGCCCAAGAGTCCTTTTTGCACCATGTTGACGGCCCGGAGGAACAGGTCTTTCGTGCCGCGCTGTTGGGTGCCGACGATGAACGCGAGCTTGGGATATTTTTCGCACGCCGCGCGAATTCGCTGGTTTTCCTCGAGCGTGAGCGTGAGGGGCTTTTGGCAAAACACATGTTTACCGGCCTGGAGCGCTTCAATGGCGATCTTCACATGCCAGTGGTCGACCGTGACGACGCTGACCACGTCGATATCCTTGCGATCGAGCACTTGGCGATAGTCCTTGTAGGCGTCGGCCTTGCCCTTGCCGATCTGCTTGTCGTTCTTGGCCCGATCGGCATGCTTTGCGTCGACATCGCACACGGCGAGAATCTCGCCGAACTGGGCGTGCTGCTTGGCGTCGCCCGTGCCCATGCCGCCCAGGCCGATGCAGCCGATGCCGAGGCGGCTATTGGCGTCGCCGACGGCGAGCAGCGATCGTGTCCATGGCGCCGAAATCGCGCCCAGGGCGGCGCCGGCGGCCGAGTGTTTCAAGAAGTCACGTCGGGTGGTGGTCGGGCGATGCATCGAGGAGTTCCTTTGCAAAAACAAGGTGCGCGGCGGGAAGCGATCCGAGCGGGGAATTCCGGCAAAATCTCAATCCGGGCGCTCGGATGGCGGCGCCCGACGTTTGCCGAGTGGGTCTTCAGTGTGCGCGGCCCATGTCGCAAATGCAAGAAATTCGCCCGCGATTTTCGTTGGTGGCCCGGTCACCGCGAGCAGCGTTCGCGCGACATCCCCTGGAGAACGCCCCGCCGCGGCATCGCGACGTTCGACATCCACATTGCAGCCGCTACAACCCGAGCATTCCGCGAAATGGATACCATCCGCGGTTTCGCCGGCCGCGAGGCGATTATTTTGCGATTCTTTCCCGCGATCGGTGAAACCGCGGGCAGCGGGCTCAAGCTATGTTCCCTTGGAGGCCGGACTGCCCCTGGCCGCGCCTCGCGCAAGCTGGCTCGCGGTTTTACAGCGGTTCCAAGAAACCTTTGGGTGTTCGACACCATGCCAGTGCTAACTCGTTCGAGCGATGAAAAAACACGCACCCGCGAACTGGGTGCTCGTGGGCAAAGCCAGCGCGGGCGGCGCCTTGCAACGGATTCCAATCACCTCGCTGCCCTTCGAGATCGGTCGCAAGCAGGGCGCGTCGCTCTGTCTGCCGGTCGCGCATGTCTCGAAGCAGCACGCCGAACTGTTCGAGCTCAATGGCAGCCTGCGGCTTCGCGATCTGGGCAGCACCAACGGCACCTATGTCAACGGCAAGCGCAGTCGAGCGCGATACTGCGCCTTGCCGATGGCGACATGATTCAGTTTGCCTCCGAAGTCTTTCGCCTCCAATTCGATGGCCACGGCACGGTGACCGCCACCGTGGCCACGACCCATTGCGACCGGGCCATGTTGCTCTTGCAGCTTGATCGGCTCCTGATCGAGCGGCAGGTCGATCCGCATTTCCAGCCGATTGTTTCGATGTGCGACGACTGCCTGTTTGGCTATGAAATTCTCGGCCGCAGTCGGCTATTCGGCCTGGAAATGCCAACCAAGATTTTCGAAGTCGCGGCCATGTTCGACCTTGAGCCCGATGTGAGCGAGCTGTTTCGCTCGGTGGGTTTGAGCCTCGGATCTCGCCTCGCGGGTCTACCCAACCTGTTTGTCAACACCCATCCCAGCGAGCTCGGCACCCCGCAGTTGCTCGAGTCGATGACCCGTTTACGCGATTTGCATCCCGATGTTCCGCTCACGCTCGAAATTCACGAAGCCGCGGTCACCAGCCCGGCCGAGATCGGTGCGCTTCGCGGGAAGCTGCGAGACTTGAATGTGGGCTTGGCATACGACGACTTCGGCGCCGGGCAATCGCGGTTGCTGGAACTGATCGAAATTCCGCCCGACTTCATCAAGTTCGACATGGGCTTTATTCGCAATATCGACACCGCGCCCGACAGTCGACGGCATTTGCTCCAGTCGCTGGTCAACATGGTGCGTTCGCTCGGCATCGCGTCGCTCGCCGAGGGCGTGGAGACCGCCAGCGAGGCGGCGGTATGTCGCGAGCTGGGGTTCGACTTCGCGCAAGGGTTTCATTTCGGGCGTCCCCAGGCGGCGGAGCACTATGATTCCGCGTCGCGCAGCGCCGGCCGCGACGACCTTGGGGGAGAGCTCATGACGACCAGCGTTCCAAGCAAATGGGCGCCCCAGAGCAATGGCGTTTTGGCGGCGATCTTGGCCAGCGACACGTTCGTGCCGCAAGCGCCGACGAGCATCGCCGAAACAGGACTTTCGGCGACCTACCTCGAAGGCTCGATTTGCAAGCAAGTGGCGGTCAGCGGCGCCGCGAGCGGCAGTCAGGTCGCTCGGCAGTTGGGGCTTTCGCTGCGAATCCTGCAACCGCTGTTCGACACGCTGCGCACGCGCCAAGTGCTGGTGCATGCGGGCAGCACTCCGCTGGGCGACTATGTATACCGGCTCACCGACCAGGGACGCGCCGTCACTCATTCGATTCAACAGGCCTGCGCCTATGTCGGTCCCGCGCCGGTGCCGTTGGCCGACTATGTAATTAGCTGCGACGCCCAGTCGATTCGCGGAGAATCTCCGCGGCGCGGCGATCTCGAACGCGCCTTCTCGACGATTTCGGCGTCGGCCGCCTTGATCGACGCGCTCGGGCCGGCGATCAACAGCGGGGCCGGGCTCTTTTTGCATGGCGCCCGGGCAACGGCAAATCGACCATGGCCCAGTGCATGACCGCCTGCTTCGGGCAGAACATCTGGATTCCACATTCGATCATCGAAGACGGTCAGATTATTCGGCTCCACGATCCGACTTACCACCACGCGGTCGATGCCCAAAGCGCGATGGGCGATTCGATCGAGCACGATCGCCGCTGGATTCGCATTCGAAGGCCGACCGTCATGGTGGGCGGCGAAATGACGATGGATTGCCTCGAACTTCGCCATGATTCACATGCCCATGTGAGCGAAGCTCCGCTCCAGCTCAAGAGCAACTGCGGCTGCTTGCTGATCGACGACTTCGGGCGACAGCGCATCGAGCCCGACGAGCTGTTGAATCGCTGGATTATTCCGCTCGAGAACCGGCACGACTTTCTGACGCTCGCCAACGGCAAGAAGATCAAGGCGCCATTCGAGCAGTTGATAATCTTCTCGACGAATTTGGAGCCCTCGCAACTGGCCGACGAAGCCTTTTTGCGGCGAATTCCGTACAAGATTCTCGTCGAGGATCCCGACGAGGAGGAATTTCGCCGAATTATGAAAGGCTACGCGGCGCGGATCGAATGTCGAGTATCGCGAAGCGGCCGTCGAGCACTTGCTGGCGACGCATTATCGCGCGACCGGTCGCCCGCTCCGCCGCTGCCATCCGCGTGATCTATTGAATCAGTTGCGCAATTACTGCGCTTATCGCGAAGCTCCGCTCGAAATGACCAACGAGTATTTCGATCTGGCGATTCGCAGTTATTTCACCGCGATTCAGGGCGCCAGCCGCGGCCGATTGTGAGAGACAGGGGATTCCGCCGGCCCCGGCGCCGGCTCCGCGGCTTCGGCCGTCGATAACCGCACCGAGACCCACGCGACGCGAAGGCGAATTCGAGATGTCCATCGTATCTGAAACCGGCGCCGAACCGATACCGGGCTACACGCTCATCGAGCGCATCGGCGGCGGCGCGTATGGCGATGTGTGGCGGGCCGAAGCCCCCGGCGGCATGCCCAAGGCCATTAAGTTCGTGCATGGCTTCCACACCGAGTCGCGCGCCGTGCGCGAATTGAAAGCGCTCGAGCGCATCAAGCAGATTCGCCATCCGTTCTTGATCTCGATCGAACGATTCGAGATATCGAACGGCAGATTGATCATCGTCAGCGAATTGGCCGATGGCTCGCTGAAGGATCGGTTCCTCGAGTACCGCGACGCCGGCGAAGTCGGCTTTCCGCGTCAGGCGCTGCTCGATCACCTGCGCGACGTGGCCGATGCGCTCGATTACATCAATCACGCCGAGTCGCTCCAACATCTCGACGTCAAGGCCGAGAATCTGCTGCTTGTCGGCGGGCGCCTGAAGCTGGGAGACTTCGGCCTGGTGCGAAATCTCACCGACGACGCCGCCGCGGTGGTCGATGGCATGACCCCTCGCTACGCCGCGCCCGAGGTCTTCAAGGGCCGCCCCTCGCGTTACAGCGATCAGTTCAGTTTGGCGGTGGTCTATGCGGAACTGCTCACGGGCGAGCCGCCGTTCGACGCCGAGTCGCCGGCCGACGTGGCCGTGATTCACCTGCTCGGCACGGCTCCGCGCCTCGATGGACTTTCGGCCGGAGATCGGCCCGCGATTCAACGCGCCTTGTCGCGCAAGCCCGAAGAACGCTTCCCCAGTTGCCGGGCCCTAATCGATGCGCTTGTCGGCGGGATTGTGCCATCGTGCGCGAACAAACCGGCCACCGCGCCGGTTGGCAAGACGTCGCCGCGTGAAAGCCACGCGACTGGAGCCGAACGTCGTTTCGAAGCGCGGCCCACGAACGCCGGTAAAGGCGATGCCCCTTCCTCGCCCGCCGCGGACCCGGCCACCGTCGTTGCAACCTCCGGGGCCGAAGCTCGCCCGAAGCTGGCGCCGATCGGCGAGGCATCGACCGTGGTCTTCACCGCCGAATCGGATTCACGCGTCTCGCCCAGCGGCCCTCGGGCCACGGCATCGATCGGCCGACTGCCGCCGGTCGAACTGCCGGAGGTCACCTGGGAACCTCGTCCGACACTGTTCGTGGGCATTGGAGGTATCGCCCGCCAAGTGCTCCAGCGATTCGAACGGCGGCTAAGCGACCGGTTCCCGAGTAGCGACGCCATCGCCGCTTGGCAAATCCTCACGATCGACACCCTTGATCACGCGGAACAGGCCGAAATTCAAGGCGGCGCGGCAAATGACAATCTCGACGCGTCGCTCGCGGCCGAATCCGCGGACGACAATCGCTCGGCGCCGGCGGCCTTGGCGGTCGACGATGGCGACGCGCGCGCGAAACATTTGCGACTGAGGCTCAGAACCACGCAGGAATATCGCGAGGCCTCGCCGCGAATTCTCGAATGGCTCAGCCGCCGTTGGCTATACAACATTCCTCGCGTCCCGCGCACCTGCGGCTGGCGCCCGCTCGGTCGCTTGGCGCTGACCGACCATGGCCCGAGAGTCATGGAACGGCTGCGGCTCGCGATCACGGAAATGCTTTCGCCGGCCTCGCTGAAGCAATCGTCGGCCGCGGTCGGCATAAATTTTTCCGGCGCTCCGCAAATCGTGTTGGTCGCGGCGATCGGAGGCGGCACCGGCAGCGGCATGGCGCTCGATGTCGCGTATGCGCTCCGCAAGCTCGCCGGGGAATTGGGCATCGGCGAGTTCCTTCTCCGCGGGCTCTTGCTCCACGCCACGGACAGCGACGCCGCCGCGCAGGATTTGGCTCGCGCCAATGCGTTTGCCCTGCTCACGGAGTTGGCGCATTTCAATCGACCGGGCTGCGGCTATCCCGGCGAGCCGGCGCTCGAATTGCCCGCCTTTCCTTCGATCGTGCCCACGTTCGATGAGACATTTCTCGTTCACTTGGGCGATGATCTCCAACAGACGGAGCTCAACGATCAATTGGAACGCATGGCCGACCATTTGTTCGGGGCCACCGCCACTCGAGCCGGCGTTGCGCTCGATGTGCTGCGAGCCTCGGGCCGCAGCTATGGCGAGCTCACGGTGCGCACGTTGGGACTCTATGCGGTCGACAATTTGGAATACGACGCGGCGGCGGCTTTTGTCGATGAGCTATGCCGCGCCACGGCCGATCGCTGGCTGGGCGTCGAGCCGACCGAGGTCGCGGCCGCGCCGCGATACACCTTGCAGTTGGGCGAACAGCGCCCGGCCGCGGTCGTGCGCAAATTGGTCGATCAGGGGCTCGGCGCCGCGGCCAACGAGCAACTCAAACAGAATTTGCGCGAGTATTTCGAACGCTGCGTCTTTCTTCCCGACGGGGCCGAGCGCGGAAGTCTGATTCCGGCGGCTCGCGAGGCGATTGCAAGACTACGCGCCGAGATCATGGGCGTGCGGCGGCGTCTGGCGGCGACAGCCCGGCCCGATGTCGAGCACCGCGCCGCCACCGTGGGTCCGCTTCCCTTGGCGGGAATTCGAGCGACGGTGTGCGCTTTTCTCCAAGAGCGGATCGCTCAAATGGCGACCGACTTGGCCGCGGAGCTTCCGGCCGCCTATTTTCGCGAATGCCGCCAGGAGTATCCGAGCGACGAGTCTTTGGCGGCCTCTCTCACCGGGTTGGTCGGACGCTTGCGGATCGCGGCGTGGAGTGAAACACGGGCCGCGTTGGATCAGATCGATGTGAGCCGGATGCTGCTCAATATGTGTGGCAAGTCGCGCGCCGTGCGCGGAGCCGATTCGGGAATTGCTGGCCGCGGCGGCGCCGAAGTTGGAAGTCGATGGCGCCGCGGAACGGTTGTTTGTCTTGCGCCCGACCATGCGGATCGGCCGGATCTCGAGAAATTCTTTTCGCGCGATCTGCAAGAGCCGGCGATGATCGTCGCCAACGACGACCCTCGGCTCACGATCTTCTGCGAGCGAGAAAACATGTGCTTGCGCGATGTCGCGGGATCGCTCATGGAATTTCGCCGAGGCTACGCGGAAATGGCCGCGCGGCTGCAAACCCGCATCGACATCACCTGGGCCCCCTTGCCGGTCGCGTGGCCCCGCGATACCTGAGGCGCAGCTGCTTGGAGCTTTCGTGCTTTTTCCGTGACTTTTCGTGGTTATATCTTCGCTACCGCTCACCCCGCCTGTCGATAGGGACCGGCCGGCTGGTTGGTCGAGGGGCGGCCTTTTGTCGCGCTGGCGGCCGGCAAGCTGGGGATGACCGCCGAGCTGCTCTTGGCCGGCGAGGCGATCGCCGCGGTTTGCGGCGGCGCGATCGGCGCCGGCTTCAGGGCGCCGCTCACGGCGGTCGTTGTCGGATTGGCTTCACTCAAGAAGTCGCTAATCGCCTCGCGCACATCGCTCTCCGTGAGCCGGCATTCCTCCAGATTCTTGAGTCGCACCCAAAAGCGGAGTTCAAACGACATCTCGTCTTTGCCAAACGCGAGAAAGAGCACGATCGGCCTCGGCTCAGCCAACACGCCCGCATGTCCCGTGGCCGCGGCCAATAACCGCCGTCGCACCTCGCGCACGCCCAGATTGGCGCTCACGGTTACGCCGATCGCGGTCTGCACCAGATCGTTCGTCAGCGTGAGATTCGTGACTTTGTCCTCGAGGAGCTTACTGTTGGGAACCATGATTTCGTGGTTCGACATGGTGCGCACTCGGGTGCTGCGGGCTCCGATATGTTCGACCGTGCCTTCGGCGCCGTCGATGCTCACGCAATCACCCACCCGCAGCGGCTGCTCGGCCAAGAGGATCAGGCCGCTGATGAAGTTGTTGAGAATGTTTTGGCTGCCGAAGCCGATGCCGATGGCGACCGCTCCTCCCAAGAACGTAAACGCGGCAAAAGGCAAATTCACCAAATCGAGCGCCACCAAGCTGCAAAGCAGGCAGAGCACATAGTAGGCGATCGACTGAATCGCATTGCGGGCGCCCTCGTTGAGCCCGAACCGCGTGAGCACTCGGCGCCCGAGCACTCGGCTGATGACCCGCGCAGGAATAGGCCGACGATGAAATACAGCAATCCGCCCACGATTTTGCCGATGGTGATCGGTCGATCGTCGACGGTCTCGAGTTCATAGTTCCACACCGCGAGGAGGATTTGCCACCCGGCTTTGAGGCGCTCGCCGGTCGATTCCGTGACGCTGGGCGAAATATCCGCGAGAAAGCGGCGCAAGCTTCGCTCGGCGGTTCGCAGTTGCACGAGGCTCGCTTCGAACAGTTCGATCAGCGAGTTGAGCTCGCGTTGCTGCATCGTCAACCAGGGACGGAGCGGCGAGGTGGCATCCAGCTCGTGCAGCCGTCGGACCAACGAGGATTGTCGCGTTTGATATTCGTCGACCCGGCGGGCGCAGGTGGCTTCGAGCGCCTGCTGTCGCGTGAGAATCTCCTCCATTTCCGTGCGACACTGGGCGAGCTCGCCAGCGGGCATGGTGTGGTTTACGAAGTCATGGCGGCAGGTGAGCACATGTTTATAGTGCGGAAATTCACCGAGCCGCTGGTTGAGCAGGGTAATCTCTTCGTGGCGACCGCGACGCACGATCTGGGCCGAGTCGATCGCGGCGTCGATCACATCTTGCGAGGCGCCGGCCTTCTTCAGGAGCTCGGTGGCGGTTTTTTGCTCCCGTTCGTGCTGTTGCAAGAGCCGTTCGGTCTCGCGAAGCTGCGACCGCAGAGCCTCCTCGGCTTTGGCGATCAGGGCCAGTCGGGACTCGAAATCGTGTTTGCTGAAAGTACACTGCTTGCCGAGGATGTCTTTTTTCTCGGCCAAGTACTCGCAGTTACGTTTGGTCCGCTCGAGCTTGGCGTTGTGCAGGGAGACTTCGGCGCGGCGGAGCATGACGGTCGCGTCGGCCACCTTGGATCGCAGTTCGGCCAAATGCAAGTCGTGTTCGGCCTGAGCGCGATGCTCCGCCGCGGCGTCGATCAACATATGGCGTTCGTGCTCGGCGTGTTCGAAGGCCGCGCGAGCCGCTTGCAAAAGTTGTTCGGCGGCGGTGTCGGCTTGCATCGACTGCCTGCGGATCGTGGCGGTTTCCCATTGATCGCGAATCTCGTCCCAAGTGAGATAGGAATAGGGCTTGGGTTCCGCTGGACCCAGGGTGTGTAGCGACGCAAGCTCTTCTCCCAATCGGCGAATGTCTTGATCGATTTCGGCATGTTCATCGAGCGCCGCCAAATGTTGCACATGCACCAGATCGAGCGATTCAAGCAGCTCGAGCTCGTCGTCGATGCGTTTGATTGCCTCGGCCGGAGCCGACTTGGCGACTAGCGCCGCGCGGTCTTGAGTAAGCTGGGCGATTCCCTTGGCGGTGTCGTCGCGCTTTTTCGTGAGATCATCTTGGGTCAAGGACTTGGCGCCCGTCGCCGGCGCGGTCGTGTCGGCGGCAAAAGTCGGCGTCGTCGCGGTCGGACTTGCCGCGATTCCCAAGACGATCGCGAGCATCACCCAAAAACATCGCCGGTCGGAAATAGCATGAGTCGCTTGCATGATGATGCGTTCCAATATTCAAGGGAAGGGCGCCGTTCGCTGGCTTTGCCAGGGCGGAAGCTGCCGGGGAGAGGGTCGCGCGGAGCGCAATGCATTCAGGTTCCCTGGAGGGCCGCAAACCGTACCCGGAGCCGCGCTGATCGGCAAGATCAATCCTCGCCGGTCGCACGCGCGCGAAACCGCAAAACGACGAAATCATGCCAAGCAACAGCGACTCCGCAATGCCGACGACTATTTGCCGACCGCCAGTCGCGGGCCGCCCCGATCGCCCGGTGGAGCGTGAAAACTCCACACTTGGACGCGTCCATCGCCGCTCCGCCAAAACAGCTCCAAGGCATCGCACGAACGCACATGGAGCGGATATTCCGCATGCTCGATCAAATGCGTGGCCCCGGTCGCCCGCATGGCGGCAATGAATTCACCTTCATCATGGGCCGCCCACACCCGGTCGCGCCGCGCGGCGCGGCCTTCGTTGTTGTCGTCGGCGCCGCCGGTCAAGAATCGGGTCATGCACAGATATTCGAGAAACGTGCGCCGCCCGGTGAGCGCGCTCACGACGCAAAAATCGCCCACCAGATGCGGCGCATTGAAGAGCAGCACCGCGTCGACCGGCAATCGATCGCGCATCAATCGCATTGCCGTCCATTCATCGCCCGACACGACACATGGGCTCCGCATCAAATCTCCATGCAATTGACTTGGAGCGCGAAGCTGCTGCCAAACTATTGCGGCCGTGAGCAGCGCCGCGACCGCCGGCGCCGCAAAGGGCCGACCCGCGACGACAACACGCTCGGGCAACAACGCCACGAGTCGCCAGACGCCCATTGTCGCGAGCGGTAAGAGATACCAGCCGACGAGATACAGCGATTGCCCGCCCACGGAGTAGACATCGTAGGTGGTGCATAAGGCGCCGCCGCCGACGATCGCGCCCAGCGCCAGCATCGCCGTGATGGCTGAATACCCGGCGAGACCCTCGCGCCAATTCCGCGGGTCGAGAAAGTAAACGAGACTCATGAGCGCGAGCGGCGCCCCGGCGATCGACATCAACGCGAAGCCCCCGAGTCCCACGATTTGCCAGGCCCACAAGAAAGCGTCGCCCGAGAACCGGTTGGCCACCAGCGTCTTGAGTGCCTGGGCGCCCGGCCACGCGTTCATGAAATGGCAGCGATGCGCCAGCATGTTGTTTTCGAGCGTCAATTGGCTCGAATCGGGGTAATAGACGTCCATGCGCATTTCGCCGAGCTGCGCCGCCACGAGCGATCCGCCGAGAAGAATCGCCGCGCCGAACATGCGCCGCCGCGAGCCATGCCACGCATAGCCGAGATAGATCATCACGGCCGGAAACAGCACGAGAAAGGTTTGCACGCGAAATCGCATCGTCGCCGCGGCCAAGAGCGCGACCAAAATCGCCAACAGACCCGATGATCGGCGCCGTGCGCCTTCAAAGCCGGCTTCGCGCGCGAGACTCATCGAGAGTTCGAGCGCCGCCAACAGCGTGCCCATCACCACCGGCAGCGCGCAGTAGGTTTGCGGACTGCAAAGCGCCGCTGGCTCCAGTCCACTCGTGGCGTGCGGGTGAAAGGTGAAGAAGAAGTAGCACAAGCCGTTGGTGATCAACGGCGCTTGAGGAATGGCCAAAATATAAACGAGCGAGCAGGAAACATAGCCCGCCAGCCGGCTGCCGGTGGCCGAACGCCCGAGGCAATAGAACACCAAGCACAGCAAGACCTCGACCACCGTGAATTCGTAATGGCCAAGCGCCCGCGGCATGTCTCGCTGGCCGGAGTAGCGGGCGATGAGCATCGTCGTGAGATGCGGAAACATGTGATAGGCGCGTTCCTTGAGCCCCGCGCGAGCGGGCTGCTGCCGGGGCGGCGTGGCGCGATCGAGCTCCTGCGCGAGCGATGTGAAGTACGACGTGTCGCCGTGGGTCGTGATTCGATGCGAGCCATCGGCCAGCGGAATGTCGAAGATTTTATAACGATCGCCAATGAACACGCTCGCCGCGATGAGTAGCACCAGCCAGCCATCGATGATAAACAACGGCCGCGGCCATTCACGCGGCGTCCATTTGGACGGCGAGATCGCATTGCGTAACCACTCGAGGCCGCCGCGGCGAGCGACGAGAATCATCGCGACTACGACGAGCATCGCCTGGCCGGCGTAAAATAGCATGTCCAACCCTGGCCAAAGGCTGTCGAGCGCCCCGCGGCGGCATGGGCGGCAGTGGTCAATGTGTAGCTGGCCACCCAACTCATCGTGAACCGGCTCGCTCCGTGCGTGCAACATCCCGCGAGTAGCAAATAGACGACACATCCCACCGGCGCCCACAGAGCCAGCACCCCGCCGACCGCTCGCGCGATTTCCGCGGGGCTACTCTGTAAATGCACCAGAGCGCACCACGCCAAGCAAGCGATGCCCAAGAGTCCCGCGCCGATCGAACCAGCCGCCGCCAGCCGGCAGCTTTCGCGCTCGGTGGCCATGTCGCCCGAGGCGAGCGGCGAGCTTTGCGTCGAAGTTGGCGTCGAAGTTGCCTTCATCGCCGGCTCCTCTCGGGCGAGGCGTGGATCGCGGTGAGCACCGGATGTCCGGCCATGCCGAGCGCGCCGGCGTCGGCCGGCTCTGGGAATTCGCCTTCGTAAAGCGCCCAGCCCGAGCCTCGCCGCATGATCCGGAGCATGCTCGTGTCGAGCATCTCCCGGCGTTGATCGCATTGGCCGAAAGCGCGGCTAGGCACATGGCCGAACACGAGGTTCGGCAGCACATAAAAAACAGGTGAAAGGCCTCGCTCGCGCACAAACGCGCGAAATCGGCGAACGCGTATCGGTGTGTGATCGAAAGGGCCACCAGCGCCGAAGCTCGCGCCACGATCATCGACTTCGGAGAGAATCACCCAGCCCGAGCTTTCGTTGGTACACTGCTCGCACAGCGCGAAAATCGGACCTCGGCGGCACGCCAGTTTCGAGGAGAAGTCTCGGGCCAGCGTGCCGGGAGTGGCATTGAGCACATCGACACGCCGGCCGACGCATTGGCTGAAGAAAGCGCTTGCGATCTCGGGCCGACGCAAGTCGAGCCAACTTCGCCAAGTGGTCATCAGCATCGTCGCGTCGCGGGGCATATGTTCGCCCAGGCCGGCTTCGAAGGCGGCTTCGAGCGTGGCGCGCATGTTGTAATCGACGTTGGCCCGCCACTGGCGAATGCTCGCCTCGTTGCTGGCAAACGCGATCGCGGCCACGACTCCACCGCCCACCGCGAGCCCGAGCGAAGCCAAACGCCAGCGCGAGCCCAGAAACGCGAGCCCGGCGTCGAGCGCCGCGAGTCCCAGCAGCGCCATGCCGAATTCTTCGATATAAACCGTTCTCGCGGCCAAGCCCGGCCGAGCTAGGTCTTGATAGCAAGGCCAAGGCGCCAGGCCCATCGCTGGCCCCAACCACAGGGCCACGCCGGCAAAGACCGCCACGCGCGAAAATCGGCCGCTGGCTTGCGACGAGGAATCGCGTTGCTTCTCATGCTTCGTCAAACGAGCAACCAGCCCCGCTTCCGCCGCGCGGCGCGTGAGCGCGAGCAAAAGTCCGAAGGCAAACAGCAACACCGCTCCGGAACGCCAGTTGACCAGATCGCCAAGCGAATCGCCTAGTGACTTGGCGAGCGACTGTCGCTGCGATTCACAGAGCGCCGGATAGCTCAGCGGGAGGGCGGCGATCGCCTCGAGCGAGGCGGTGCGTGCCATCTTGGGCAGCGACCAGTGCATTCTGATATCCCACGCCACCGGGAATCGCGAAGCCGAGCCGCAGCGCCGTGGCGATCGCGAACAGTGTCGCTGCCGAGAACAGGTGAAAGCGAGTCTCGCGAAACGCCGTGCGCCAATTCGACTCGCGAGCGAGCGCCACGGCCACGAACACGAGCCCACAAACGCGGCTCGAGTCATCGACGAGCATCGCAAGTGTGTACATTGCCACGCTGGCCGAGAGCCAGGTTCGGCTCGCTGGGCCCCGAGCCCGCTCAAAAGCCCAGAGCGCCGCGAGCACGAGCCCCATCGCCGCTTGCATCCAGCCGTGGCCGGTCAGCAGCGGATCGTCGGCCACGCGCATCGCGAACAGCATCGCCAGCCCGACCACGCCGATCGCGGCCAAGCCGTGCGGCACGGTCCAGCGGCGCAGCAGCGCATGAAACAGCGCGATGTTTGAAAGCACGAGCGCCAGCATGCTCCACTTTTGCACCAGCGCTCCACCCAAGTAACGGCCGATCCACGGATCGCCCACTGCGGCAAGCGGAGCGAATCGGCCCGCCGCGAGATCATCGGCCAAGGCTTGGCGCGAAAGCTCGCTCACCGTGCGGCCGGTCACTTGCTCAAGGCCGGGAATGAGCGAGCTTTTTAGATCGCCGAGGATGAGCGGCGAGCGCACGAGCGGCCCGAGAAAACACGCGGCAAAGAGCATCGCGAGGGCGAAACCTTCGCGCTCGAGCAACCACCGCGCACAGCGGTCCGCGCGCGAAGATATCACCGGTGGGACACGTCCGGAAGGCGGAACGGCCGCGTCGGACATCGCGAGCTCGAATCGTCTGGAGGGATGGCGGCGGGACAGGGTTCGATCGCGGAAAGATATACGGGCGAATCGCCGCTGTCGTCAACCTCGCTTTGCCACGATAGCGATGCTAGCGCCTGCGGGGCCGGAAGGCATTGCAGCCGTCAAGTTTCACCGAGATCGCGGTCAATAGTGCGGTGGGCGGTCGAGCGCTGGGTCGTAGGGGGCCGGGCTCGCTTCGGAATTCGAGGCATAGAGCGTTTTAACGTGCGCGAGGGCCAGGGCCAGCCCGTCGATGGTTCGCGATTGCTCGAGCGCCACATCGTTCAGATCTTGCACGACCCGCTGCATGTGGGTTAGCAAGCTTTCAAGCTCCGTGACGCGGGCCTCGAGTTGCGCGTAATCGGAATCCATGGCTGGTTTGCTCGGCATTTGGACGGGCTTTCTAGTGCGTTGTCTTTGTTCGTTTGAGCGGCACGCGGAGACGCGGAGGCGCGGAGCAGTCGTTGGCGGCTACTGGTTTTAGTTCGATCAAAATGGTATTCTCCGCGCAAGCGTGAGAATATCCATGGGTCGTGCGTCAATCCGGCGACGTTTTATCGGTGTCGCGGCTTCGAGGACCATCGTTCAAAAAATGAACCAGCCGATCGCGCCGAAAAGCGCGAGCACGGCGCCCAACACAATCCACCACGGCCGCGGATTCTCCACGCGATCTTCGGCGCTGATATATTGTTCGCAATACGGGCAGCGCTCGGATTCCTCGTGAATCTGCCGGCGGCAATAGGGACACGCGATCGTGGACTCGTCGTCGGCGTCGAGGTCGTCGCTCGAGTCTTCCGCGTCGAAGTCATCGCGGTCGAAGTCATCATCGTCATCCTCATGGTCTCGCGACCATGCGTTTCGTCGTGAAGCCATGAGTGAGGGCACATCCTTCGGCGCCGAGAGTGCAATATAAAGCGAGTCGCTCCATAGGGCATGCTACCGTGTGAGCCGCGCTCGCGCAAGTCTGGTTAACGCATTGCAGCCCACGTCTCACGTTCGACTGCGTCGATCATGGTCGCGAAAAAACACCCGGGAGAAGATTACGATGTTCGCGCGAAATGCGATTGCGATGATTCTGCTTGCCCAACTCGGCTGCGGCGCGACATCGCGAAGCGAGCTCACGAGCAAAGCTTTTGGCGACGGAAAGCCGATTCCCGCCGAGTACACCGGCGACGGGGCCGATCGATCGCCGCCGCTCGCCTGGAATAAGCTGCCCGCGGGAACCAGGGAACTGGCGCTCGTGTGCGACGATCCCGACGCGCCGGGCTCGGCGCCATGGGTCCACTGGGTGCTCTATAAAATTCCGGCGACCACAAGCTCGCTGCCGGCCGGTCTGCCCACCCAGGCGACACTGCAAGAGCCGGCTGGCGCCTTGCAAGGGGCGAATTCCTGGGGGGCCGATTCAATCGGCTATCGCGGCCCGGCGCCGCCGCCGAAGAGCGGTTCGCATCACTACCGTTTCCAGCTTTACGCGCTCGACGCTCCACTCAACCTGCCGCCCGCCAGCACAGACGTCGCGTTGCGCAAGGCAATGCAAGGCCACATTCTGGGCGAAGCCCGCTTGACCGGCCTCTACAGCCGCTAAACGCCCCGGCGCTCGCGTGTTTCAATTCACGGCGAGCGCTTCATCGCGACGGTATTGCTCGTCGAATTGTGCTCATTTGGCCGCGCTTTGTCGTTTGAAGATTTTCAAGGAACGGTGGCCATGCTTATGGCGATAACCGCGCGCGGTCGTGGCCGGCCCTAGAAATCCTTGTATCCACGTCGTTCGTTGAAAACCGTACTCACGGTGAAGTCGCAACAGCGGCATGGAGCGGCCATTTGAACGATTCGTCGACCTTGGCCCGGCTGTTGTCTTCGCGTTCACCGGCCAATCCGGTCGGGCCGTGCTCGACAAACCGTTCGGCGACCCGGTAAACTTCAGCGACTAAAAGACGCCGAAAGCCTCTTTTCACGTATGGGAATGGGCAACATGAGGGCTTCTTACTGGAGCAGAGGAAGAGCCAAATGGACGACCTGTCACAGCCAAACGAATCGCGGCCCCTGGGTCATGATCGGCGCCTCGTGTTCTGTTTGCTTAGCATTCCCATCATGCAAAGCATCGCGAATTTTTATTTGGGCGGTCAAAATCTCTATGGGATGGGACACTATCTCATCAATTATCATTTCGGCTTCGTCCGCCGCGGCTTGATGGGCCAGCTACTCTCGGGAATATCCTTCTTGAGCCTTCATCGGCTGTGCGTGATCTCAACGATCGCGACAGCCCTCTGTATTGCGACGCCCTTTTTCGTCTTTCTGCCGGCATGGGCCCGCGACCGCCGCCGGGCGGCCCTCTTCGCCTTTTTGCTTAGCGGGCCGGGCCTGCTCCCACATTCCGCATACGAAGCCGGATTCCTTGACAACCCCCAATTTATTTTGATCACGCTTGCCGCAGGCGCCCTGACATGGTGGCGCGGCTGGTCGGCGATCCTCGCTTCGACGTTGCTTGGCATCGTGGGGATACTGATTCACGAGGCGTTTTTATTGATGTACTACCCCTTGATCTTCGTGCTGGTGATCGAGGGCCTCAGGGAGGGACGGCTGCGGCCGCTATCGGTGGCGTTGCACTTGACCGCGGTGGGCGTCGCGTTTGTGCTGATTGCGTGGCTGGGCAAGCTTCCGGTGCCCGCCAGCGAGTTCTTCGACTACATGCAAAGCCGAACCGACATGGAGTTGATGCCAGATGCGATTCGCGCCTTGGAAAACTCCACGGTCGATCAACTGAACTTCGTACTTCAAAACTACAACGCGCGACACGTGACCGGTGTCTTGGTGTCGATGCTGACCTCGCTCCCCTATTTCGTCGCGATTGGTCTTTTTTTGCGGATGACGGCGCGAGCACGCGCAGCGCAAGGGCTCGGCGCTGGTCTCACGTCGACAATCTTGTGCAGCTCGATCCTGCTTTCGATTGTTGGACACGACGTGCTGCGTTGGGTCTCCGCGGCCTGCGCCAACGTGTCGCTCTACGTGATTTGCGACGAACTCCGTCGAGCACGAAATCCGGCCGCGCGCGACGAAGTCGAATCGCCCGTGTCTTTCGTGGACAGTCGCTGGTTTGCGGTGTTGTTCGCCTATATCCTAGTGCTGGGCGGGTTCGGAATCGCCGGCAACCGACTGGTCCACAAGATGGCCATGATCTTCGAGATCTTGCGCGGCGCCGTGCCCTACACCTGAGAAACCGACGAGGAATACATTCTCGACAAACCTCTCGACCGTAACGGCATAGCGAGCGCGTGCGGCGGCTGCTAAAGATAGCGTTCCAGCAGCCGGCGACTGGTGGGGTCGAATTCTCGCAGGTCGTTGATCAAATAGCGGATGCCGTGCGCGTCGATCACCAGGGCGCGATGGGGCCCTAGGCGGCGAATGTCTTCTTCGCTATTGAGCGAGAATCGCGTGCGGCCGCGATCGGTGTCCACATCCCATTCGGCAGGCTCGCCATCGGTCGATACGCGGTAAATCTTCTGGATGACCGGCACGAATTCACGGTGCGCCAAGTCATCTTCGAGCACTTGTCGCACCGCCGGCGGCAGCGCGGCCAGGTCTTCGACACAGGCGAGTTCCCGGCCGTCGGTGTCACAGATCGAAATCCAGTGTTCGGGATCGGAGATCGGAAAGGCCCTTGCCGGTTCGACGCCGACATGGCGCTTGCCCGCGCTGTCGATCATTACCAGTCGCCCCCAGGCGTCGTGCGAGAGCCCAAAAGAGCCCGCGCCGGCCACGCTTGCGCCTGGCGGTCCGCTCGCCGAGGAAATTTCGGCCTTGTTCGATGCGGGCTTGTCGGCCGAGGAGCGTTCCATAGTGCATTTTCTCAAGCAAGGAATGATCGCGAAGCAACAGGCCCCCGCGTTTTCCGTTTCTATACCGGCGATTTGATCGAGCCCTCGTCGAGCACTCCGGCCAATTCCATTTGGGCGCGGTGCAGGCGGGCATAGGCGCCCGTGCGTTCGAGAAGCTCCTGATGCTGCCCAACCTCCACGATGCGTCCGCGCTCGAGCACCACCAGGCGATCGGCCTTGCGGAGGGTGCTCAGTCGATGGGCAATGGCGATCGTCGTGCGGCCGCGGGTCAGGTTATCGAGCGCTTCTTGAATCTCGCGCTCGGTCTCCGTGTCGACTGCCGAAGTGGCCTCATCAAGAATCAGAATCGCCGGGTCGATCAGCAGGGCCCGAGCGATGGAGATGCGCTGCCGCTCGCCGCCCGAGAGCGATTGCCCGCGCTCGCCCACGGCCGAATCGTAGCCATCGGGCAAGCGGAGGATGAATTCATGGGCCCGGGCCGCGCGGGCAGCGGCGATGACTTCTTCGCGCGTGGCGTTGGGTCGGCCATAGGCGATGTTCTCCGCCACGGAACCGAAAAACAAGAATGGCTCCTGCAACACGACCCCGATATTGCGACGATAGTCGGAAATGCCGAACGCGCGAATATCCACGCCATCGACCAGAATCTGACCCTGGGTCACGTCGTAGAATCTGCACACCAGATTCGCCAGCGTGCTCTTACCCGATCCGCTCGGACCCACGAGGCCGATCATTTCGCCCTTGGCCGCGGTGAGATTCACATCTTCGAGCACCGTGCGGGCGCCATATTTAAAGCCCACGCCTCGGATTTCGATCCGACCGGTGAGCCGGCCACACGGCGCCGGATTCCGCGGCTCGGGCACACTGGGCGCCCGGTCAAGAATCTCGAAGATTCGCTGGGCGCTGGAGGCGGCGCGTTGGGCGGCGGCGACCATGCGGCTCATCGAATCGAGTCGGGCGTAGAAACGGCTGATATATGCGAGAAACGCCGTGAGCACGCCCACCGTGATCAAATCCTCGGCCACGCGATACACGCCAAAGGCCCAGATAATCAAGAGACCGCCTTCGGTGAGTAGCGTGATCACGGGCCCGAAGAACGACCAGGTGCGGTTGACGCGATCGTTGGCGGAGAGCACCCGGTCGTTGGCGCGGCGAAAGCGGTCGACCTCGCGCCGCTCCTGGGCAAAGGCCTTCACCACGCGCACTCCGGGAATCGTATCGGCCAGCACGCTGGTCATGTCCGACCATGCGCGACCGCCCTGGGTAAAGCCGCGGCTAAGCTTGCTGCGCACCTGATGGACCATGAAGCCGATGATCGGAAACGGCAACAGCGTCACCAGGGCCAACCAGGGATCGATGCAAAACAGAATGATCGACGTCATTACGATCATCAGCACATCGGAGCCGAAATCGAGCAGGTTGACCGACAGGAAGAAGCAAATCCGATCGGTGTCGGCGCCGATGCGGGCCATGAGGTCGCCGGTGCGCTTGCCGCCGAAATACTCGAGCGACAGTTTTTGCAGATGGGCGTAGGTCGTGACCCGCATATCGCTCGCGACCCGCTCGCTGACCCAGGCCAGCGTGTAGGTGCGTCCCCAGCCGAGCAACCACGCCAAGATGGCTGCGCCGGCGAGGCCGAAGAGATAGAAGCTCACGACGCCAAAATCGATGCTCTTCTCGCCCATTTGGTGCGGGATCAGCACATTGTCCAACAGCGGCTTGGTCAAATAGGGCGGAACCAGCCCGGCCGCCGTGCTTGCCACGGTGAGGAAAAACCCGATCAGCACCGGCCCGAGCCGCGGGCGAATGAATGTCGTCAGGCGATAGAGCGACGACACCGCCGGCTCGGCGCCCGTGGCGCAAGCCAAGCAATCGGCATTGTCGGCAAGCGCCGCGCCGCAGGTGGCGCGAGTGCGCTCGGTATCAAGCGTGTCGGCCGGTCGGTCGTCGCCGGCTTCGAGTTCGAGAAACCGTTGCGCCAAGAGACCCGCTTGGGGAAAACGGCCCGCGGTGAACCGCCACACCGCCAATTGTCCGTCGGCGCCGGTCATTTCCAGGGCGCCCACTCCGCCCTCATGCTTGGCGCGAAGCGATTGAATGATTTCAAGCGGCCATATTCGCGGCGCCGCTCGCTCCACGAAATTGCCGGTCGGCGTCGACGTTGGCGCCCCCGTGGAAGCCGAAAACGAAACGACGCGGCGGTTGGTCAGGACCACGACACCGGTCTCGAAGCGCAAGATAGGACTCAAGTCGGGCTCGAAGACCGCGAGCGTCTGTTCGCCCGGCTCGAGCCACGGGGCGAGTCGGTGTTGGTGATCTTCGGTCAAAGGGTTCAATCGAGACTCGTCCAAATCTGTCGCTCCTGGCGGCGGGCCGGCAAGCGGGCACACTCAAATTCGCCCCGGTTTGCGTAGCCGATCCGGTTGCCCGAATCGTAAGAATCGTTGCGCTCGAATCATCAATCGTATCGGCAGCACGGCCGAATCGCGGGAGCGAAGCGCGGAAATTTGACGCGCCTCGCGATGCTAGCGAAAATAGAACTATGGATAATATAATCGCGCCGGCCAGACACTCGCTTTTTTTTGGTTTCCGACCCGAGCGATCCGGTCACGCAATGCGGAACGCGCCCCGGCGAGCGATGCGCCGTCTATGCCGAGCGGCGTTATTAGAAAAGATGTTTGGCAGTTGATACAAGCCTATTTTTCGCGCTCGGCCGACGCCGAACAAGTAGGTAAGGCGCATTTGGCGTCGGCGGCGCCCCCGAGCGACATTAGGGGTCGCGGCCCCCCGCAACTGGCTCGCGATGGTTGGGGCTCGAGCCCAAAGGCGGCGTTCGTCGATAGCATTCCCCAGCGAATGGAGTAGACCCGCAAAACAAAGCATGTGGACACCCGCCATAGCTGGGGTATTGCGGCTGGAAACGTGAAGGGTATGATCCTTAAACCCGGATTTTGCCTGAACTACCCTGCCTTCCGGTGCTTCCCCTCCCCACTGAATTTGCACTGCGGCACGAACAGTGCATTCCCTAGGGAGCGGATCGCGGATCAGGCGAAAAGTGTCGCGAAGCCAGAAAAAGTGTCATCAATGTTGTGGCGCGGCCCCCGGTCAGCGGCAACCAACTTGAGTCGGAGTTTCCGCGACCGCCGGACCGGCGGTTCGGCTGCCTGTGCCCTGTCTGAGTATCTTGCGCCCTGTCTGAACCTGTCATCGAGAAGAACCCCAACCACCTTCCCAACTTGCTTGCGCCTCCGCGCTCGACCAGAATTCCGAAACCCCTTGTGCTCCCCGACCATGGCCGCCAACGAATCGCCGCTCCCCAGTCGGCCGTGGTCGGTGTCGTGGAGCAAATCGGAATCCGTTCGTCCGCGGATGCTCAACGTGAAAGCGCGTGCGCCTCGGAGCAACTATGAAATTCCGCAAAATCCTGGCCCTGCGGGGCCCGAACATTTGGGCGAACTTCCCCGTTCTCGAAGCCTGGGTCGACCTTGAAGAGCTCAAGGATTCGCCTTCGGATTCGCTGCCCGGCTTTAACGAACGCTTGATGGCTTGGCTGCCGACGATGATCGAGCATCGCTGCAGTGTCGGCGAGCGGGGCGGCTTCTTCGAGCGGTTGCGCCGCGGCACTTGGCCGGGCCATATCCTCGAACACGTGACGCTCGAGCTGCAAACCCTGGCCGGCACGCCGGTTGGCTACGGCCGCGCCCGCGAGACGCATGAGGAGGGCGTATATAAAGTGGTGGTGGAATATCGCGAGGAAGCGCTGGCCCGCGCCGCGATGCAAACCGCCCATGAGTTGATTCAAGCCGCGATTCACGATCGGCCGTTTGATGTGGCCGCCGAAGTCGAAAAACTGAAGCTCGTGGCCTACGATGTGTGCCTCGGCCCGAGCACGCGTTCGATCGTCGAAGCCGCCGTGCGCCGCGGAATTCCAGTCCGCCGGCTCAGCGAGGGGAGCCTTGTGCAATTTGGCCATGGCGCCAAGCAGCGCCGTATTCTCGCCGCCGAAACCGACCGCACCGGCGCGATCGCCGAAACCATCGCCCAAGATAAAAACCTCGACTCGCAACTTGCTGCGAACCGTCGGTGTGCCGGTGCCCGAGGGACGCCCCGTGAACGACGCCGACGACGCCTGGGCCGCCGCGGTCGAGATCGGACACCCGGTGGTCGTGAAGCCACAGTATGGCAGCCAAGGCCGCGGCGTGACGACCAACCTCACCGACTCGAGCCCAAGTAATGGCCGCCTTCGATGCCGCCCTGCAAGAGGGAAATTCGATTCTCGTCGAGCGTTTCGCGCCGGGCGATGACTACCGGATTCTCGTCGTGGGCGATGAAGTCGTCGCCGCCGCGCGCCGCGAGCCAGCCCAAGTCATGGGCGATGGCACGTCGACGATTCGACAGTTGGTCGCCTCCGTGAACCGCGATCCTCGCCGTAGCGACGATCATGCCACGGTGCTCAGTAAGATCAAGCTCGAAGCGATCGCCCTGGCCACCTTGGCCGAGCAAAGCTTCACCCCCGAGAGTGTTCCGGCCGCGGGCCAAATGGTGCTCATCCGCCGCAATGCCAACCTCAGCACTGGCGGCACGGCCACCGACGTGACCGATCGGGTGCATCCCGACGTGGCCCGGTGCGCGGTGGAAGCGGCCCGCGTCGTGGGGCTCGACGTGGCGGGTGTCGATGTGATCGCGCTCGATATCAGCCGCCCGCTCGAACAGCAGGCCGCGGTGGTGGTTGAGGTCAACGCGAGCCCGGGCCTGCGGATGCATATCGAGCCCTCGGCCGGTTCGCCGCGTCCGGTGGGCGATGCGATCATCGGGCATTTGTTCGCTCCGCATGATAACGGCCGGATTCCAATCGTGAGCGTCACGGGAGTCAACGGCAAGACCACCACCACGCGCCTCGTCACCCATATCCTCAAGTCGCTGGGCAAACGCGTGGGCATGACCTGCACCGACGGCATTTTCATCGATGGCCGCCGTATCGACACCGGTGACTGCAGCGGTCCGGTGAGTGCTCAAGCCGTGCTCTTCAACCCGCAGGTCGACGCCGCGGTGCTCGAAACCGCGCGGGGCGGCATTTTGCGGGCCGGGCTCGGATTCGACTTCTGCGATGTGGCCGTGGTCACCAATATCGGCGAGGGCGATCACCTGGGGCTGCACGATGTCGAAGACCTCGAAACGCTGGCCAAGGTGAAACGCTGCCCGGTCGATGTGGTGCTGCCGCATGGCTATGCGGTGCTCAAGGCCGATGATCCTTACACGGCCGGCATGGCTTCGTATTGCAAAGGCTCGGTGATTTTCTTTGCCCAACGGGCCGACGATCCTGTGATTGAAGCCCACCGAGCCAAGGGCGGCCGGGCGATGTTTGTGCGCCAGGGAATGATCGTGGCGGCTGAGGGCGCGATGGAGACCCCGATCGTGGCCTTGGCCAATGCGCCGCTCACGCATGGGGGCCGTATTGGCTTTCAGGTGGAAAACACGTTGGCCGCCGCCGCCGCCGCCTGGGGGCTGGGCGTGTCGCGCGAGTCGATCCGCGCCGGGCTCGAATCGTTTACCGCCGACCTGGAAAAATCGCCCGGCCGATTCAACCTGCTCGAAATCGGCGGGGCGACGGTCGTGGTCGACTATGGTCACAATCCCTCGGCGCTCTTGGCGCTGATCGAAGCGCTCGATCAGTTTCCCCACGAGCGACGCATTTGCGTCTACTCGGCCGCCGGCGATCGTCGCGATATCGACATGGTGCGCCAGGGCGAAATCCTGGGCGATGGCTTCGACAAGGTGATCTTGTACGAAGACCATTACCTCCGCGGCCGGGCGCCGGGCGAGATCATGGGCCTATTCCGCCAAGGTCTCGACCAGGGCAGCCGGGTGTGCGACATCGTGGAAATCCAGGGCGGACTCAAAGCGGTCGAGGCGGCGCTCCTTTCGGCCCAGCCGCGCGACTTGGTGCTGATCCAGGCGGATGTCGTCGAGGAAACGGTTGAATTCGTGAAGCGCTACATCGCCGCCAGCGATTCGGATCGTGAAATCGATCTCAACAAGGCGATCAACGTGCCCACGGTCGGCCCCGCGGTTCCGGTAAGCGCCACGCCCGTGTTCGCCGCGCAGATCGTCGACTGAGCCAAAGCGCGAGCGGGTCGGAATAGGTAAACCGCTTTGAAATTTTCGCGATGAACGACCTCGCGTGTCGTCCTCGGGATTTCGCGCCCGTGTCGGTCGCTCGTCGTCCGGCGCGGTTACTGCCGTTGGGCAAACTTCGCGAATAGCTCGCCCGAGCGTTTCACGGCCATGAGTGGGTTCGCGTCTCAACTGAATTCAGCGTGGCGGGCACTTGTTGAAATGCGGCTCGAGCGCGGATGGGCTTTAGGGACTCTTGAATTTCGATTGTGAACTTCCCCGCTCTAAGCCTGGCGCCGCACGTTTCTCTCTAGTGCGTCGTCAAATTTCGTTTTGGGCAGCATGCCCTCGCCGACGCTTCGGCTTGGGATCCGATGGCGTTTCCGTCATAACCCGAAGCGTCGGCGAGGGCTTCCGTGATCCACCCAGTGCAATACGTCGGGGGCGCCGCTCGCGCTCGAAAACGGAAGAGCCAATTCTTCGTTTGGGCGCCATGCACGCGCTTGCGAGGGCATGCTTGGATGATCACCGTAATAGGACATGCCCACGCAAGCGTGGGCATGGCGCTCAATCCCTGAATGACGCGTTGACAACGCACTACTGCTCGTTCACGGCTGAAATGATGGATAATTCGGTTTGCGCGTGTGCCATGCCCACTGCCTTGAGTGAACATGTTTTCAAGCGCCACGCGAAGTCCTCATGCCCACGCAAGGCCGTGGGCATGGCACACGGAACGAATCCAATCCATCATTGCAGCCGTGACAAAGCACTAGGCGCGAAGTTACAGCTCCGGCGACTGTTCCGGCCGTGTTCGCGCGCCGTATAAAACGGAAGCGGCCCGGCGGCTTTTTATCGCCGACGGGCCGCTTCGATCAGATTGTAAGTCAAGCAAACGTGGAGCAACGTCGCTCGACGCTATCGAGCCCTACCTGTTGCTCAGCCGCCGCAGCCGCAGCTGGGAGCAGCCGGGGCGCCACAGCTGGGAGCAGCCGCGCAACCGCAGCTCGGCTCACAAGCCGGAGCGCAGCAGCTCGGCTTGCAGCAGTGGTGGAACAGGTGGTGCAGGCAGCAGTGGTGACGATGGCACTTCGGAGCGCAGCAAGGAGCCGGAGGCGCAGCAGCTCGGTTCGCAGGCCGGCGCCGGAGCGGCGCAGCAGCTCGGTTCCGGGGTGCAGCAGCTCGGCTTGCAGCAGTGGTGCAGCATCGACATCAGGTGGCAGCAGTGGTGACGACGGCACTTCGGAGCGCAGCAAGGAGCCGGAGCGCAGCAGCTCGGCTCGCAAGCCGGGGCCGCACAGCAGCTCGGTTCCGGAGCGCAACACGAAGGTTCGCAACCACAACCATGGAAGAGGCCAGCGCTCGCGCTTTGGGCGCTCGCGACAAACAGGCCAGCCACCAACAACAGGGCCGACAGGGCAAATCGCAGTTTCATGGATCTCACTCCTAAGCGGGAAGGTCAAAAATACTACTAGGGGACGACTCGGACTTCTCGCTCCCTCGCGCCCACGCTCTTTCGGGCGCCACGCGCGGAAGCTAGCAATGCAGCTTGGTTGCAACTCTCGATCGATCTACCGTGGGGTATCGTCGACCCAGGCGTTGCGATTTAGCGAGATTTCGCAAAGAGCCGATCCGAGCTAGTCCTCCGCAACCAAAATGCCGACCTGACCGTTTATGACGCCCTGATCCCTTGCGTTTGCCAAAGAATGCGTTGCCGCCGAACGACGCGGCGCCAGGTTCAGCTCGCCGCGGAAATGCCCGATCAACGACGCGGACCGCGCAAATGCGCGCGTCGCGACGATTACGCCGGCAGCGCCGGCCAATGCGCGAACAACGCCCGAGGCCAAGGGCGATCGCCCTTCTAAAGAAAAAAAATCGCCTGACGATCGGCCCGCGCACGTGCGCGGCCAGCCAAGCGCGCGGGCGGACAATCGACATCGCCGGTCGTGTCGGGTTTCGCGGATTTCCGAGCGCGGCGCCAGAGGCTTTTCAACCTCGCCAAGCGCCGAGCGGAGCTTGCCGCCGCTACTTGCGGTTCCGCTCGGCGGCCATTGCCAGGGCCACGAGATACGGCACCGGTTCGCTGCCCAGGGCGTTGAGCACCGTGCCGCCCGCGGTAAAGCAGTGCGTGATATCGCTCGGCTTGCCATAGCGCTCGAGCGCCGCCCCGCCCTCGCCGCCGCCCACATACACCTCAAGGCCGGCCGCGTGCATCCGGGCCAATTGGGCCACGAATTTGCGAGTGCCGTCTTCGAATCGCGGGTCTTCGAACATGCCAAACACGCCGTTGTGAAAGGCGATCGCTTTGCGGTCAGCCGACTTGGCAATGAACTCGCCGATCTTTTCCGCGAAATATTCGCTGGTGCGCGGGCCGACGTCGAATTGCTGATCGTCGGGGCCGATCGTGTCGCTCGAGCGCGCGTCTTGCAACACGAAATCCACCGGCAACACGAATTCGATGCCCTTGGATTTGCCCTCGGCGAGCATCCGCTGGGCCTGTTCGACCCGTTCGGGCGGAATGTAGTACACCTTGTCGGCATGATCGGTTTTTTCGGCCACACCCAGACAGAAGTCTTTTCCGGCAAGCTGGGCCGCCGCCTTCTTGAGCGCCATGGCCAGCGATCCGGCGACAAACACCACTTTGACCGATCCGCGGCCGATCACGGCCTCGAGATCATCGAGCTTGTCGATTTTCACTCCGCTAAATACGACCAGATCGGCCGCCAGGCAGCGAAGCATCGGCCCGTCGAACTCCTTGCCCACATAGGCCCCGAGCGCCACCTTTTTCATGCCGATGGGAACCACGGTGCTCGAGGCATCGAGGCTGCCGGCCGAAAGGGCCTCGTTCACATACACCTCGGCGACTTTGGCGGAGAACTCGTTGGCCAGCCGAGCGAGCGAATCGGCAAGGCCGGGCAAGTCGGCGGGCTTGGCCTTCCACAAGTGCCGCTCGATATCGTAGCGGCGGAAGTTATCAAGCAAGAGCACGCTGCCCGGCTTGCTTTGGTCGATCGCCTCGCGAATATGGTGCAGAATCGTGGTCGTGGCCGGGTCGAGCCAATCGGTCACGAGCGGCACATCGCAGCCGAGAATTTCCGCCAGCCGAGCGGCGACTTTCTTGTGCGATTCCTCGGGCTTGCGGCCGATGTGGCCGAAGATCACCTGCTTCCAGCCGCGCTGGCGACCGTAGTTGAGCGTTTCGGCCATCGACTGGAGGCGAATATCGCCCTCGCCCACCTTGGGACCTGGCTTGGCGTCGATATCGCCGCGCACCAGCACCGTGGTTCCGCTGGGCAACGAGGCGAGCGAGTCGAGCCGCGGGATCGCCGCCAGATATTCTTGCAGCGTGCGTTTGGGCTGCTTCGGATCGACTCCCAAAATGGCTTGGGTCCAGGAGAGCATTTCGGCGGCGGTAATCGGCATGGCGGGAACCTCGCAAAACAAAGGTCGAACGGTCTGGCGTCAGATGCAGAAATAATCTACAGAAGCGGCCGCGCGGAGCCGATGGGGCGCCGCGGCGGAGCTCGGCTCCCGCCGTGTGCATTTTCATTGCTCGGCCAGCGGATTCGACGAACGTTGGCCCCGCCCACGACCGGCCTTCTCCCTGCTCTCTCCCAGGGAGAGAGGGGGGGATGCGCGGAGAAGTTGATCGTAGCCCGTTGTTCGCGTTTCCGAATTTCGTGTCGAACTGCCCTTGACCGCTTGGGGGCGGCTCGGTATTTATCCCGCTCTCATCGGACCTCTTTTCGAAATACGACCGTTCTTTTCACGAGCGATCCCAGCGACGCGAGTCTTTCGGGCCCGAGCCGAGCAATACGGCTCCCGACGCCGGAACCAAGCAACGCATCCATTCGACGACCGGGGGCATTCGCCCCGCATGCAAGCAACTGCCAAACAAATTAATTCATAACGAATCCATTACGCGACCACGATGGTCGTGCGCGACGGCGCGTTGCACGACGCTGCGCGCCGCCGACAACGATCCGACCCCAGAGCGCCGGCGAACGTTGGGCTTGCGCTCGGCGGCGGACCTCGGGGCAGGGACAATGCGACACTTCAGGTTTGGAGCGAGGACTGCGCGATGCGAGTCTTGATAAGGAGAATCGAGTTGAACGCCTCGAAACTGCTTTTGGCCCTTCCGCTGGGCGCCGTGCTGGCGTCGGCGGCAATCGCCTCGGCCGCCGGGCCGGCCGTGCCTTGGATGCTGGCGACCGACGCCGTGGGACAAGCCGGCGCTGGTCCGGCCAGCTCCGGCTTCTCGACCACCGGCGGTCCGTCGGGCTCGACCGCCGCGGCGCCCGCCACGACGAGCGTGCCGGCCGCCGCCCTCGGCCGTTCGCGCCCGACGGTCGCCGATCGCCAAGAGGTCGAAAAACTGCTCGGTCGCGCCCGCCAGGCCATGAAAGACGGCAATCTCGAATTGGCGGATTCGCTCGTCGGCCGCGCCGAGGCGATGCGAGTCGACTTTGGCGTGTTCCACCTGGGCGACACACCGAAAAAAGCTCGCCATGATCTCGATCAGCGCCGCCGCGTGGCCCGGGCCGAAGCCAAGTCGCCGGCCAACCAGTTCAAACCCAGCGCGCCGCCATCGGACGATGCCCGCCACGCCGGCGCGCTCCTAGACAAAGCGGCTGATTCGGGCGATCCCACGCTCGGCCGCGCCAATACCAAAATCTCGCGACCACCGAGCGACGATGGCGCCGCCATGCCCGGCATGGCGCGTTCGGAAGCCACCGGCGCGCTCAGTCCTTTTGGTCGCCGCCTCGATGCGGGACCTCCGCCCGAAGGCGCGGTCGAAGCCGACATTCGTGAAGCGCCCGCCATGCTCAAGCCCGTGGCCAATACCGATCCCGATGCGCGCCGCCGGAGCGATGCGCTGGTGCTGTCGGCTCGGCGGGCGATTGCGCAAAACGATCTTCGCCGCGCGGCCGCGCTGGTCGAGGAAGCCGCGGCGCTCAATGTCGTCTACGCGCTTCATGACGACACTCCGGCCAAGGTCGACGCCCTCTTGCGCAGAGCCGGGAGATCGCCGAACTTCGCGCCGGCCAGCCCCAAGGCGATGGTTGGCGCCGGCAATACGCCGACTTGCTCATGGAGCAGGCCGAGCAGTTGATGCGCTATAAGGAATATGAAGAAGCCGAACGATTGGCCATGGACGCTAGCCGTCTCAAGGCGAACTACGGACCCTTCGACGCCAAGCCCGAGGGGCTCATCAGCAAGATCAACGCCGAGCGGAAAGCACTCAACGCGGTCGAAGACGGCGCCGTGGTTCAAGCCGGCGCGGTGGCCGCGATGGCCGACGCCGGAATACGCCGTGCCGAAGGGGCCGCCGCCGGGGCCGCGAACACGGTCCATCAAGCGACCGGCGCCGTCGCGCGCTCGACCGCGATGTCGAAAGAACAAGTCCTCTTCACCTTGGCCCAGGCCCGCGCGGCCCTGGCCGCCGGCGACGTCGACACGGCCGAGCAATTGGCTCGCAAGGCGGAAGCGGCTCGGCTGCCGGAAAAATCCTTCGGTCCGCAAGACGATCGGGCTTGGAAGGTGCTGCTCGAAGTGCAAGTGGCCCGCGGACGCGGAGCGCCGGTGGCCCGAGCCGGAGGCCCGCTGCCGCAAGGCGGAGCGCCCGCGGCGCAGGCGCCGTATCCGACGACGCAAGCCATTTACGATCCGGCGGGCGACCGCACCCAAAACGCCCAGGCTGCCGCGCGGAGCATGGCGCTCGAACCCGGCACGCCCGAACGGCTCCCGGCCACGGGCCCGCCGATGGCCCCCTCCGCCGGCGCCATGGGCTCGCCGACCTCGCCCGGAGAGCAAACCACGGCGATGCAGCTCTTCGTGGAAGGCGAACAGGCCCTCCGCGACCGCGACACCCCGAAGGCCCGCGAGAAATTCCGCCAAGCCTACGCCCTGCGCGAGCAGCTCGATCCCTCGACCGCGCAGCGACTACAAGATCACTTGCAAATCCTGACCGCCCCGCAAGCCAACGTTTTGCGCGGCGCGGCGCAGCCGAAGAATCTGATGGACGACGCCGCCTCGCGGCATACCCTGCTCTTCAAGCAACTTTCGGCCGAAGTCGCGAAGCAGCAAGTACAGGCCCGCAAGACGATGGAGACCGATCCACAAAAGGCGCTCGAAATGATCGAGATGGCACGTCAATCGGTCGAAGCCTCGACGATCGAACCCGAGGCGCGCACGCAACTCCTGAAGCGCGTCGACATCAGCCGGACCGAGATCGACAAATACATCGAGCAGCATCGGGCTCAGATCGACGCCGACGCGCAGAACAAGGAGATCGCGAGCAGTGTCGAGGCGCGGCGGCGAAAGAAGCTCGAGATCGACGATCGGATCGCCTCGATGGTCAATGAATGCAACAAGCTAATGGAAGAGCGGCGCTATCCGGAAGCCGAAGTCGTGGCCAAGCGCGTGGCCGAGATCGCGCCGAACAATCCGATCAGCAATCAGCTCATGTGGATGGTCAAACTGTCGTATCGCCAGAACAAGAACCAGGACTTGATCGATGAGAAGGAAAAACAGGCTTGGACGGCTCTCGACGAAGTCGAGCGATCGGCGATTCCCTTTGGCGACGAGAGCAATCCGATTCGCTTCCCCGAGGCGAGCAAGTGGAAACAATACACCGAAACACGGGCCGGCGCCTGCGAAACGAGAAGAACAATCGCCGCAGCGAGCGCGATCTGGATATCGAGCGCAAGCTCACCACGCCCGTGGCGCTGAGCTTCAAGAACAAGCCGCTCCGCGAAGTGCTCGATGAACTGGCCAAGCTGGCGGCGGTCAATCTGCATCTCGACCCCGAGGGGTTGGCGGCCGAGGCGGTCGATCCGTCGACGCCGGTCAATATCGAACTGACGCACGAAATCTCGCTCAAGAGCGCGCTCAACCTGATCTTGCAGCCCTTGCACTTGGGCTATGTGATCAAGGACGAAGTGCTCAAGATCACGAGCGAGCAGCTCAAGGACGGCGAAATTTATCCGGTGACCTATAATGTCGCCGACCTCGTGATTCCGATTCCGAACTTCGTGCCCAATGGCCGACTCGGCCTCAGCGGCTCGCTGGCCGACGCCATGAGCCAGAGCATGTCGGCGGGCGGAGTGCCGGGCTTCGGGGCCTCGAACCTGACGAGCGTCGTCGCCAGCCACGACGGCGCCGGCGGCAAGGGAGTCGTGAACCCCGCGGTGCTCGCCCAAATGGCGGCCAGCGGCACGGCCGGCGGCGGACCGATCAATCAGCCCAACGGCTTTTCGCCGGGCGGCATGGGCGGCGGCAACCAAGCCGATTTCGATTCGCTGATCCAGCTCATCACCTCGACCATCAAGCCCACCTCGTGGGACGAAGTGGGCGGGCCGGGTTCCATCGCCGAATTTCGCACCAACCTGAGCCTGGTCATCAGCCAGACCCAGGACATTCACGCCGAAATCGCCGACCTGCTTAGCCAGCTCCGCCGCTTGCAGGATTTGCAAGTCACGATCGAAGTTCGCTTTATCACGCTCAACGACAACTTCTTCGAGCAGATCGGCGTCGACTTCAACTTCAATATCGAGAACTTGGATAAGAACTCGATCGATGTGAACGGCCACCCGACTTCGCCGGGCGCGACGGTCGGCCTGACCAGCTTCACCGGCGGCGTGCCGACCTTTACGTCGAACCTCGACATTCCATTTACCGACAACAGCTTCACGCTGGCGACGCCTCAGTTCGGCCAGCCGACGAACGTGGCGAGTTTCGGCTTCGCGCATCCTGAGCGATATCGAAGCATATTTCCTGGTCAATGCCTCGCAGGGCGATCGGCGGAGCAATGTAATGCAGGCCCCCAAGGTCACGCTGTTCAATGGTCAGCAGGCTTTCGTCTCCGACACGTCGCAAACTCCGTTCGTGATCAGCGTGATTCCGGTGGTCGGCGATTTCGCGGCGGCCCAGCAGCCGGTGATCGTCGTGCTCAGCGAAGGCACCTTCCTCACCGTGCAGGCGGTGGTGTCGGCCGATCGGCGGTTCGTGCGGCTCACGGTCGTGCCGTTCTTCAGCCAGATCGGCAATGTGCAGGAATTCACCTTCCAAGGCTCGAACAGCTCGACGAACTCGTCTTCCGCCGGCGGCAGCCAAGATGTGGCGGGCAACCAGTCGGGCAGCAACTCGAACCAATCGTCGGCGTCGAGCAGCGGCATCACGGTGCAGTTGCCCACGTTCTCCTTTGTCACGGTGCACGACCACCGTGAGCGTGCCCGACGGCGGCACCGTGCTGCTCGGCGGCGTGAAACGACTCAGCGAGGGCCGCAACGAATTCGGCGTGCCCATTCTCAGCAAACTGCCGTATATCAACCGTTTGTTCAAGAATGTGGGCATCGGCCGCGAAACGCAGAGCTTGATGATGATGGTGACTCCGCGCATCATTATCGCGGAGGAAGAAGAAAGCCTCTTGGGTATCCAGGCCCCCACCGCCGGGCCATGATCGCGCGGGTTTAGCGACGAGACGCCTCTCCATGTCCGCCAAATTCTGGATTATCGCCGGATCGGTGCTGGCCGCGATCGCGGTCGGCGCCGGAGCCCTGGGGGCGCATGCCTTGCGGCCGCGGCTCGATAGCCGCGCGTTCGAGAGTTTCGAGACGGCCGTGCGATATCAGATGTTCCACGCCCTGGCGATCGTCGTCGTGGGACTGCTCGTGACTTCACTGCCCAACGCCTGGTGGAATATCGCGGGCTGGCTATTTCTCGCCGGCAGCGTGCTATTCGCCGGCGGAATTTATGCCTGGATCGCCACCGGCGAACGCACATTCGTGCATTTCACGCCGCTGGGCGGGGTATGCCTGATCGCTGGCTGGGTGGCCTTGGCGATTATCGCGATCATGCAGTCGTAGGCCGCGACTCTTGCCAAAGCGCGACACGAGCGGCGCGCATAAAAAACGAGCCGGCGGCTCCCGGCCCCGCGTGGAACCGGAAACCGCCGACTCTTCCCCCAACCAACCCCAGAAAACAACCCGTGTCGGGCACGCGTCTTGCCGAGCGCGAGCGCCGGCTCGCGTTCAGGCCGGCGCCAACTCCTCGAGCTGCTTGGCGAGCCGCTTGCGCGCCACATGCAGCCGGCGCTTGATCGTGCCCACCGGCGACGCGAACCGATCGCTCATCTCGAGCAGCGACTCGCCCTCGACATAAAACGCGACAAGCGTCTCGCGGTCGAGATTGCCCAGCCGATCGAGCCCATCGCGCACTTGCTGCCGACGTTCTCCGGCCAGCACATGGCCGAGCGGAGTCTCGAAGTCGACGCAGGTGGATTCGAGCGTGTGCGGCTCGGTGGCATGCGCCGGCGCCCGCCGCACGGCGCGGTTGATCGCCATGCGCGTGGTGATGCTTCGCAGCCATCCGCCGAAGCACTCGGGCTGCCGGAGTTGATCGATCCGCTCCATCGCCTTGACGAACACTTCCTGCGCCAGCTCCTGCGCTTCGGCATGATTGTTCAACCGGCGAAACGCGGTCGCGTAGACCAGCCGCTCGTAGCGCTCGACCAACTGGCCGAATGCAAACCGGTCGCCCTGCTGGGCGGCCAGCACCAGCTCGAGCTCGCAGGCCGCGCCGATCTCCGCGATGTTTTCTTCCATGACTGCCATGATGTCTCTTCTTTCGAAAAGCGATTTCCGTGAAAATGGACCGGCTCGGCCGGGGTTCGGGTTTTGGGAAGTCGCGAGGGTTCGTGCGTCGAAATCGAACTTTTCAAAGGCCGCGAAGCGAAACGGGACCCGACGGCCACCTCATTTCCGGTCAAAACGACTTGGGAAACGAGGAGGCCGCGGAGCGGGTTGCGAGGGATCGTCGCCCGGCGGGAGCGGCGCGAATTGCGAAGCGCCACGAGACCTGCGAGGATCCATCGCGAGCCAGCGAAAACGCCGTGTGGCGGGCGCGGAAATGAAAGCGATCGCAACCGCCATCATGCCTCGAGCGCTCCGCGGAGCACGGCGTCTTTGGTTCGGAGTAGGCGAGTCGCCTTGGGAGCGATTCGCGGCGCGGGAGAGACGAGAGCCGCCTGTTTTTTGACCTCGGCCCCTTCAAGGGGCGTCGGCCGGACCGAGGCGATGTTTATTCGCCCGACCCCGGCAACTCATTTTCTCCCCGCGACTTAACTCCGACCGACCGCCGATCCGCGCCGCGCCGGCTGCCAACAAGGTTGCAGCCGACTCCAGCTCGAGCACATGCGTTCGAGCCGGGCTACAACCTCGCCCGCCGAGCGTTTACCGCCCACGGAATCGCAATAGCGATCCAGGGCGAGCATGCTCGGCAAACTGGCATGCCTTGGCAAAAGGTCGAGATGCAGCGCCGCTGCCCCAAAACGGGCGGCGATCATCTTCACGCAACGATTTTGGCTAATACCAAAAACGCTGTTCGTCGCGAAAATGTTCGTGAACGTCCGCATGGGAAGCTCCTGCGCTGCGCGGTTGAAGAGAAGAAAGAAGATTCGCTTTCTGAACAAAGCACAAGAATCAAGGTCGATCCGTCGCCGGCCACCCATGGCCGACGTTGCTTATACCATACTACAAGCCTCGCATCGCGATCTTACTTCGTCAAGAGTGGCCTCGCCAACGCGTGGAACGAAATCCCACGCGGGAGAAACACACGCGACGGCCTCGGGCCGCGATTCGAGCGATCGGTTCACCTATCAGACATAGCATCGAACCAAAGGTTCGCGTCGAAACGGAAAATTTGTCGCCTCGATTAAAATCAAATCGGCCGCCGAGAATCCGCTCCGCGCCGACAATCGCGCAAACACTCTTGGAACATCGGGTTGCGAACCGTTTCTTGACCCAACCCTTGGCCAAGGGCCGCGAAAATCTCTATAATCATCCTGCTGCGTTCCCCGGTGCGAAACTCGCCAGATTCCCAGTGGCTCGCCGGCTCCTTCTCCCCGGGCTCGCCAGCATCAAGGTCTGCTAGCAATCGATTTGCCTCGACGAACCACCGAACCCGCCCCCCGGGCGTGGGCCGGAAAAAGGCTCGCCAAAGACGCCTCTCGAACTCCTTGGCCGGGAACGACGAAGATGGCACGATCCGACGAACGCACTCCGGAAACGCCCGGGCAAGCCGCCGAGACGCCCGCGCTCGAAACGCTCGACCCGTCGATGGACCCGAATGCAACGGGCCCGAATGCGACCGCCGTGAGCGCGACTCCGAAGAAGAAGCGTAAAAAGAAGCCGAAGCGATTGCCGCCTTATAATGTCGTGCTGTGGAACGACGAGGATCACAGCTTTCATTACGTGATCCACATGATGCAAAAACTCTTTGGCCATCCGCCGACCAAAGGCATTCAAATCGCCGAAGAAGTCGATGTGCGCGGGCGGGCAATCGTGTTCACCACCGCCAAGGAACATGCCGAGTTCAAACGCGACCAGATACATGCCTTCGGCAAGGACGAGCTCGTGGCCGGTTGCAAAGGCGCGATGTCGGCCACGATCGAACCGGCCGTTTCTTAAGAGCCCATCCGACGACTCCCCCCTCTCCCTTTTGGAGAGGGTAGGGTAAGGGCTCGCCGAAGTTCTCGGATTGGCTCGAAGTGGCCGAGCGCTCACTTGCGCTTGCGGTTCGCTTCGCCTTTTTTTCGCGCCGGCTTTGGCTTGGTCGAGGCCGGAGTCCGCGAGCCGCCGTCCGAAAGCTGGGCGGCGATCGACATCAGGTTTTCCACCGTGGCGAGCAGGTTCATCGTGGCGCCGCGGGTCTGTTCGACACCGCGCGTGTTTTGTTGAGACACCGAGCGAATCTCGCCCAGCGATTGGCGAACGCTCCGCGCGAGCGAGGTGTGTTCGCGGTTCGACTGCGTGATCACGCGCATCCTTCGCGAGATGCCTTCGAGCGATCCAACCATGTCTTTCGCCGCGCGCGATTGCTCGCCGATCGACTGCGCGAGCTGCGCGGATTGCTGCCGCATGCTAAAGACCGATGTCGAGATTTGGCGCACCGCCGTGGCCTGTTCGAGCATCGCGGCGCCCACATCGGCGATTTGCCGCTCCAGTTGCTTCGTGGTTTCGGTGGTTTCGGTGGTGGCTTTCACCTGCTCCTCGATGACGCGCGAGGTCGCGATCGCGTTGCGGCGCATCGACTCCATCGACACGGCCGCTTGGCTGTTGGCGGCGACATGCTCGGAGGTGGCTTTGCGAAGCTGTTCGGCCGAATTGCTGACATTCTGGCCCGCTTTCATGATCTCGCGAGCCGCGCGGCCTTGTTCTTTCATCGACTGCGATACCTGTTCGGCGCTGCGCCGCATTTGAGCCGTGGCTTGCACGATCTCCTGCACGCCGCGATTCTGCTCGCTCGTGGCCACCATCACCTGTTGCGATTGGAGCGCCGTGGTGTTTACCGCGGAGACGACCTGACGCCCGGCCGCGATCTGTTCCTCGGAAGCGCGGGCGATCTGCCCGACGAGCGAGGCCGTTTCCTGAACGCCGCTCAAGATTTTCGTGAGGCCCGACATTCCGATTTCGGCCAGTTGGCCGCTTTCCTCGGCGAGTCGAAGGTTGTCGCTCGATGCCCCGACCGCCTCGCGCGCCGCTTCTTGGAGCGTGGTGATGATCGTGGCGATATCGGCCGTGGCCTGGGCGGCGCGATCGGCCAGATTACGAATCTCTTCCGCCACCACGGCAAAGCCTCGTCCCGCGTCGCCGGCTCGGGCGGCTTCGATCGAGGCATTGAGCGAAAGCAGATTCGTTCGTTCGGCGATGAGGTTGATCGTGGTGACGATCCCGCCGATATCGCCGGTGCGTTTGCCCATGTCGCGAATCATCGCGACGGACTGTCCCATCGCCTCGCGCACTCGCGTCAGCCCCTGGATCGACTTCTGCACCGCGACGCCGCCTTCCTCGGCCTCGCGGGCCGTGCGGCGCGTTGTTTCGTCGGCTTGTTTCGAAATCGCGGCGACCGAGTGGATCGAGCCATCGAGTTCCCGCGCCGAAGCGACCGCTTCGGTGGCCACTTCCGAGATGCGGGCCGCATTTTGAGCGACGCCCGCCACGGAGCGCGACATTTCCTCGATCGACGCCGCGACTTCGTCGACCGAGGCGGCCAAGCTCACCGTGGTGGCCGATACCTGTTCGATCGAGGCGGCGGTTTCGTTGATCGACGACGCCGTCTGCTCCGAGGCCACCGTAAGGTCGTCGGCCCCGCGCCACGGCATGGATCGAGCGGGCCATTTCCTCGACCGTCGACGCGCCTTCGTTGATGGCGATCACGAGCGACTCGGTTTCGGCGCCGATCCGCGCGATCGAGCCCGAGACGCTCGCCGTGCTGGCGGCGTCCGGGTGGCCAGCGACGCCATGTCTTGAGTCCGCTGGGTGACGCGCTCGATCGAGACGCTGGTTTCCTCGATGCTGCTCGCGGTTTCATCGAGCGATTGGGTGAAAGAGGCGGCGCTCGCGTTGACCTGCTCGACCGCGGCGGCCACTTCGTTGACCGAGGACACCAATTCCTCGACCGAGGCCGAGACCCCGGCGGCCTGGGCGGCAGTGTCGTCGAGCGAAGTGGTGATCGCGCTGGTCTGGCCGACCGCTTCATCGATCGATTGCAACTGGCGCTGGCTCGAATCAAGCACCGCGTCGGCCGCGCGAGTCGCCTCGGCGGCCCGAGTGGCAAGCTGCTCGGCCTCGGAGCGGATGCGCACGATGGCCGTGTGGACATCGCCCTGCAAACTGGAACGCGTAGCCATGAAAATAGTTTCTCCCCGCGAAGTCTTAAGCATCGCCAGGCGCGGCGAGCTCGGGACTCTCGAATTTGAGTAGTTCTTCCACGTCGACGATCATAATCAGCCGATCCCCCAGCATGGAGATCCCGCTCAGATATTTGCCCGAAAGACCCGAAATCGCCTCGGGCAACGGTTGAATCGATTCCGGCGGAATTACGAGAAACTCGCGGGCCGAATCCACGATCAGCCCCACCGAACGATTGTCGAGCGAAACCACCACCAGGCGCGTTCGCAGCGTGTGGGGCGCCGATTCGAAACCAAAGCGCCGCCGCAGGTTCATTGCGGGCGTCACTTGGCCGCGCACGAATACGATCCCCTCGACAAACGCAGGCGCATTGGGAACCGGTGTAATATGTTCGACCATTTCCATCTGACGCACGAAACGGGTGGGAATGGCATAGCATGTGCCCGCGAGTTCGAACAGCACATAGGAACCGGCATTGGCCGCGGAATGTGTCATGGAGTCGCCGGGGGGTTGATGACTTCGATCGTGGGCAAAGCCCGCGGAATCGCCGCATGGGGAATGTCAGTCCGCCGACGGGCAAGACGTCCGATCGCGAGCACATCGAGAATCAGCACCGCCCGTCCGTCGCCAAGTTCGGTGGCGCCCGAAAGTCCTGGAGTCCGCACCAATGGATCCGCCAACGGCCGGACAACCACTTCGTGGAGTCCCAGTACTTGATCGACCACGATCGCGATCGCCCTGGCGCCCTCGCCCACGAACAGCACGCATGCGCGCGTTTCCGCCGCCGATGGCACATGAAATAGTTTCGCCAGCCGCACGAGCGGCACAACCGCGCCGCGATGCGACATCACTTCGCTGTTTTCCAAGTTCGAAAGCCTCGCTCCAACCAGCGACGCCACCTCGCGCACCGCGGCTTGGGGAACCGCATAGCGTTGTGTCCCCACTTGCACCAAGAGCGCGTCGGCGATGGCGAGCGTGAGCGGGAGCTGGACATGGAACCGCGTGCCTAGGCCGAGACGAGTCTCGACGCCGAGCGAGCCGCCGAGCTGCTCGACCGCCGTTTTCACGATCGCCATGCCCACTCCGCGTCCGCTGCCCCGATCGGCCTCGTCGCGAGTGGAAAAATGCGGAAGGCGAATGGTGTCGAGCATGTTCGATTCGTCGACCTCGGCATTCCGCGGAATCAAACCGCCCGCTCGGGCTCTTCGAGTGACTTCCGCGAGATCGATTCCGCGGCCATCGTCCTCGACTTCGATCATGATGGTTTCGCCATGCGCAACCGCGCGGAGCGAGATCGTCGCGGCGGCCGGCTTCCCGGCCTGCAATCGATCGGCGCACGATTCGATGCCGTGGCTGATCGCATTGCGCACCAAATGAAGCAGCGGGTCGGTCATGCACTCGACCACGAGTTTGTCGACTTCGGTGTCTTGCCCTTCGAGCCGGACCCGAACTTCCTTGCCATATTCGCGCACGAGTCTCGCGCGACGAACTGCATTCGCGCGAAGCACTCGTGAACGGGCGCGAGTCGCACGCGCACCACCCCTTCTCGCAGATCGCGAATTTGCCGCGAAAAGGCGAGATTGTCTTCTTGCAGCAACCGCCATTGCTCCGCCGGCAGATACGGCTTGATCTGTTTCAAGTGCTCCTCGAATCGTGCCCGGCTGATGACGAGCTCGCTCACCATTCGCATGACCGAATCGAGCTTGGTCAAATCGACGCGAATCGCGCCGGCCACCGCGGTCAGCGATGGCGCCGCGGCCGGCGACGACGCGGACGCCGCCGGCGCAACCGGCGCCGCGGGGGCGTCATTGGCGGATTCGGCCGCGGGCGCGAAATCGTCTGGGTCGATGGCGGGAGACGCGGCGTAGGGCGCGGCCAAAAGCCCGTCTTCGCGCCAGGCGTCGAGGGTTTGCGAATCGTAGTTCCCCGAAACGACGAACGTGAACTCGATTTGGCCGCTTGGCAAAACCTTCGGCGCGGCGCTTCGAAGTTTGCCGCGGGACAGCAGACGCTCGCGAATCGTGTTGACATTAACGCCACGCTCGGCGAGCAATGCCGACGGAATAAAGGTGAACAACCACGAGCCCTCGCCCGACGAGACCGCCGCGGAATCGGCGCTACATTCGACGCTGGGTTCGGAGCCGCCTGGCGACATTTCCTCGAACGCGGGAGGCAAACCTTCGGCCGATGGGTCCGATGCCGTGGTGTGAACCAAAGCTGACAGCCGCGCGACCAATTTGCTCGGGTCGAGCGGACGTTGGCCCGCGCATCGGGCGGCGACACAGGTTTCGACTAGAGATGCTCCGGCGGCTAGCGCGTCGATGGCCGCCGGCGATAGGCTCGCGCGATTCCGCCGCAGAGCGTCTAGATAGCTCTCCATGTGGTGCGCGAGGATTTCCGCCTCGCGCAGCCCCACCATGCCCGAGAGACCTTTGATCGTGTGGAAATTGCGAAACAGCTCGTCGGCCGTCTCGCGATCGATCGCATGGCCGATGCACGCTTCCAGGCGCAATATCCCCTCGCGCGCGCGGTCAGATGTTCGACGCATTCACTGGCGAATGCATCGAGCAATGCCTCGAATTGGCCCGGGTCGTGCCCGTTTTCGCTATCCACGCGGCAACCTTTTCGGGTCCGTGAGGCGAAAGGACAAGGCAAATGGCCACGAGAACGTCGACAGGCGTTCGCCATCGCCGCCCGGTAGAGAACCATTCACCGCGTCGTAATACAATCGTGTGGATATCCATACTAGATACGGGAATTTTGCGGCACAACCATGGTGAAACGCTCGGAGCGACTGTTCGCCGAGCGTCCGGAACGCCTCGACCGCCACGATCCGACCCCGGCCGGGGCGCCATGCGGTTCGGCCGCTCGCGCTCGGGCCGGTTGGGGGTGGCCAAACCGCGAGTGTGGCAGCCCGTTGATTTATTCAGCGGGCTGCTAGATCGCATGGATGCGATCACAAAATAGCGAAGTAAGTCGGTATTTTGCGAGCCGCACGCCGCTTTGCCGCGTGCTTGGCGAGGTTGAAATAAGCCACGAGGGCTTATTTCAAAGGGCTGGTAGGCTTTTAGATCGCATTCCATGTTTGGACGGCGACCAAGACTCGTCTACAATCCGTGCGGCGAATCGCCGAACCTTGGCAAGCGATTTGCTATCGGTTTAAAGAATAACGGTTCGCGCCAAATTGCCACGGAGCTTGGGGATTCACACTTGAGCGTTCCTGAACTTTCACGGACGGTCTTCGCGATCTTGCGCGACCTTATCGAAGACCGTATCGGCGCTCATTTCGACGATGGCAAGCGGGAAATCCTGGCCGAGCGCTCGGCGCCCAGGTCGCGGAAAATGGCTTCGACAACTTCCTCGACCTCTATTACAAGCTGAAATATGGGCCCGCGGCCGATGCCGAATGGCAGCGAGTGCAGGAAGCCATCGCGGTGCAAGAAACATATTTCTGGCGCGAGATCGACCAAATCGAGGCTTTGGTCAAAAGCGTGGTCCCGAAACTGGCGACAAACCGCGAATCGCAGCCGCTACGGATATGGAGCGCCGGCTGCGCAACCGGCGAAGAGCCGCTTACGATCGCCATGGCGCTCAACGAAGCCGGCTGGTTTGCGAAGGCGGCGATTGAGATCGTCGCCACCGACGCCAGTCAACGCGCGCTCGACAAGGCGGCTCGCAATCGTTACGGCGACCGCTCGTTTCGCAGTTTGCCCTCGAAATTGAAAGACAAGTATTTTTCCCAGACAGCCGATGGCTGGCGGATAGCTCCAGAGATATACGATCGAGTGCGTTGGTCGCGAGTCAATATGTTGTCGACAATAGAAACCGCGCCTTTTGCGGATTCGCCCGTCGTGGTTTGCCGCAATATGTTTATCTATTTTTCGCTGCCGACGATCGAGCGCATCGCACAGGACCTCGGTGGCAAAATGCCCTCGCCTTCGTATCTGCTCCTGGGCGCGGCCGAATCACTCATGGCGCTTTCGACGCGTTTTGAACTGGAACGGGCCGGCGGCGCATTTTGGTATGTAAAACGATAGTGGCGCAACTTGTTCCGCCGAGCGAACAAGAGTACTCTTTAGTCGTGATACCGTGATACCCGCGGGGTGAATTTTGGCGATTTCCCGGTCCAGCGGCGGCGAAATACCTGTCCTGTCGAAGACGCGAGTGCTGGTGGTCGACGATTCGGCCTATATGCGCAAAACGGTAAAGGAGATTCTTTCGCGCAGCCCGAGCCTGGAGGTCGTTGGCGCGGCGAGAGACGGACAGGAAGCGCTCGAGCTGGTCGAGTCGTTGCGTCCCGACGTGGTGACGCTCGACTTGGTGATGCCGCGCATGGATGGATTGGGCTTCTTGCGTGCCCAAATGGCGCGGCGTCCGCTGCCGATCGTCGTATTGAGCGTCACCGGCGAACAAAACGAATTGGCGTTGCGAGCGCTCGACTTGGGCGCGGTGGATCTGGTGCGAAAGCCGACGGCGCTAGCCACGGAAAAAGTATTGACGATCGGGGACGAGTTGATCGAAAAAGTGATGATGGCCGGCAAGGCCAGCGCGACGCTGCTCGCGAAGCGTTGCGAGGATCGGCCGGCGGCGCCGCTTGTCGCGAGCGGCAGGAAGCGGGTCGATGTGATCGTGGTCGGTGTGTCGACGGGCGGGCCGCAGGCGCTTTGTGATTTAATTCCGCGATTTCCGAACGACTTCCCGGTTCCGATCGTAATGGTGTTGCATATGCCGGTCGGGTATACCGAGCTGTATGCCAAGAAGTTGGACGAAATATCGCGGTTGTCGGTGCGCGAGGCCCACGAAGGCGCGTTGCTGGGGCCGGGAATGGCATTGCTGGGGCCGGCCGGGCGCCATGTTGGTTTTCGCCGCGCGGGCGCCGGTTCGGTCGTAACGCGTTTGGATGACCACCCAGCGAATACGCAACATCGTCCGTCGGTGGATGTGCTGTTCCGTTCGGCGGCCGATGTTTATGGCGATCGTGTGCTGGGGGTGGTGATGACCGGCATGGGTTCCGATGGAAAAGAAGGCGCGGCCTGGATCAAAGCCGCGGGCGGAATGATTTTTTCCGAGGCCGAACAAAGTTGCATTGTCTACGGAATGCCGCGATCCGTGGCCGAGGCCGGGTTAAGCGATCGTGTCGTGCCACTGACGGATATCGCCGCCGCGATCATGGAGATTGTGTAGATGCCGAAGATACTGATTGTCGATGATTCGAGCCTTTCTCGTCGAATCTCCCGCTCGATTCTGACCGATGGCGGATATCAGGTCATCGAATCGGCGGACGGAATGTCGGCGCTCGAGACCTACTACCTCGAAAAGCCCGATCTCGTGTTCTTGGATATGACCATGAAGGGCATGAACGGTCTCGAAGTCCTGCGAAAACTGCGGGAGATCGATCCCGCGGCCCGCGTCGTGATCGCCACGGCCGATATTCAGAGCTCGACCCGCGTGATGACCGAAAGCGCCGGCGCTCGGGGGTTCGTCTCCAAGCCGTTTGTAAACGCAACCGTGCTGCACGCGGTGGCTCAAGCGTTGGGGAATGAAAACTGATGGAGCTCACCGAATCCCAGCGCAACGCGCTCACGGAACTCATCAATATCGCCTTTTCGCGCGCGGCGCGGCGTCTCGGATCTCACGGGCAACCGAGTCGAGCTCGATGTGCCCGAGGTCTCCGTGCATGCGTTTTCGGAACTGGGCGCGGCGCTCTCGCAGTTCGTGCGGGGGGATGTGACGATCATCCACCAGTTTTTTCTCGGTCCGCTCGATGGCGACGCGCTCCTGGTGCTCAACCACGACGGCGCGGTCAATTTGGTGCGGGTGCTTTCGGGCGACACCGACACCAGTTCGCGGCTCGGCACGGCGTCGAAAGAAGTGCTGTCGGAAGTGGGGAATATCCTGCTCAATGCCTGCCTCGGCATTTTCGGCAATCTCTTGCAGGTGCGACTTTCGTTCACCGTGCCGCAGTTGCATATCGAGGCGCTCGATGAATTTCTGTCGTCGCTCGGCACCGGCAAGGCGGAATTGAAATTTGGATTGGTCGTGGGATCGAATTTTGATATCCGCGATTGTCATGTCGAAGGTCGCATGGTGATCGTGCTCGGTATCACATCGCTCGATCAATTGGTGCATGCGGTCGAACAATGGGCAATGCGAGCCGCCAGCGGCGCGTCCGACGCGCTCTAGAAACCGACGCGAATCCATGATCTCGAACAAGGACGTCGCCCGCGCTCGATCGCTCCAAGCGCCGATTGCGCGCGCCTTGCAAGATATCGTCAACGGCGGGTTGTTCACCACGGATCGCGAGCTGCGGATCACGACCTGGAACCACTGGCTCGAAATCAACACCCGCCGCTCGGCGAGCAGTGTCGAGGGACGTTCGCTGCTCGAAGTCTTTCCCGAACTTGCGGCTCGCAAGCTCGACAAGGCGTTTCTGCGCCATGGCCGGGCAGGTGGTCGTGCTTTCGCAAGCCTTGCACCGGTATCTCTTGCCGATGCCGGCAACCGTCTCGCGATCGGGTTTTTCGCAAATGCAGCAAAGCGCGCGGATCACGCCGCTGATCGACGACACCGGCATTCTCGGCACGCTCACGCTCATCGAAGACGTAACCGAGCGCGCCGTATACGACGCCGAATCGGCCGCCCGCGGCAGTCAAAACGCGGGCCTCGCCGAATTGGGCCGGGCCGCGCTGGCGGGCGAAAGCCTCGAACGGCTGGCGGCGGGCGTCCTGAAAACCATCGGTCAGACAATGCCCATCGACCGCTGCGCCCTCTGGGAATTCGACCCGGCCGGCAAATCGCTGCGGCTCTCGGCCGCCGCTGGATGGGGCGATGCGATGCCGGCCGCGCGTCACTTCGACTTTTCGATCGATCGCCATCCCGACTTCGCCTTGCCCGTTTCGGGCGCCCCCAAGCTGTCGAACATCGCCCAGTGGCCCGAGAGCGAACTGCGCGCTTGGCTGCTGGGGGAAAGCATCACCCATGCCGCGACCCTGCCGCTTTTGGCTCATGGCGAGCGCATTGGCGCGCTCAGCTTGTTCCGCGCCCGGCCGATCACGCTCGATCCCGACGACATGCACGCGCTCCGCGCCGTCGCCAATATCATCGGTCTGGCGATCGAAAGCAGGCGTCTGGAACATGCGCTCCGCTCGCGGGTTGATCAACTTGCGGTCGCCGATCAGCGCAAAAACGAGTTTTTGGCGATGCTGGCCCACGAGCTTCGCAATCCGCTCTCGCCGATATTGAGCGCCATGGAACTTCTCAAGCTCAGCGAATCCATGAGCGAGCAAATGACCATGGCCTGCGACATTATCGAGCGGCAAATCGGTCAGATGAAACGTCTGATCGATGATCTGCTCGATGTCGCGCGCATTACCCAGGGCAAAATCAATTTGCGGAAGGAGGCCTTCGATATCGCCGCCGCCGCCGCCCAAGCGGTCGAAATCAGCCGACCGCTGATCCGTTCGCTGCGGCATGAGCTCACGATCAAATTGCCCGAGCGGCCGGAGCGCATGCTGGGCGATCCGACTCGCATTGCCCAGGTGATTGCCAACCTGCTCAACAATGCCGCGAAATACACCGACGCGGGCGGAAGAATCTCGCTCGCGATCGAACGCCGGGACGATTGGATCCAAATCCGGGTGCGCGATTCGGGCGTGGGGATTTCGCGCGAGATGCTTCCACATGTATTCGATCTATTCATGCAGGTCGATCGTTCGCTCGACCGTGCGCAGGGCGGGCTCGGAATTGGACTCACGCTGGTTCGCCGCATCGTGGAACTTCACGCGGGCAAGATTCATGCCGAGAGCGACGGCCCCGGCGCCGGCAGTGAATTCGTGGTGGAAGTGCCCGCGCTTCCGAGCGACTGGAATGCCTCGTCCCGGCACGCGAACGGCGCCCGGGAAGCCCCCGCCGCCCGGGTGCGCGAAGTGTTGGTGCTCGACGACAATCGCGACGCGGCCCAACTCCTGGCGCTCCTGCTTCGTTCGATGGGCCACCGGGTTGAAACGGTCGCCAATGGTCCCGCGGCGCTTGCCGCGGTTGAAAAGAAACGAACTGAAATCGTGTTTCTCGATATCGGCCTGCCCGGCATGGATGGCTACGAAGTCGCGCGCCGGATGCGCGATGCGCTCGGCGACGCTTGCCCCCGGCTCGTGGCGCTGACCGGTTACGGCCGGCCCGAGGATATCAACCGTTCATTGGCCGCGGGCTTTTGGCGGCATCTCACGAAGCCGGTCGATCGACACATGCTGCTCGCGCTGTTTCGCGAACTCGCGCCGACTGGCGCCGAGGAGTCGTGACCTCGCGCCGCGCGTCATGTCCACATTTGCCGGTCGAGCATGCGGTAGTTCACCGCTTCGCTCACATGCTCCGGCCGAATGGGAGGGTCGGGCGGCGGATTGTCCGTCGCGCGGTCGATTTCCGTCGGGTCCAGCGTCGTTTCGAGATCGGCAATCGTGCGGGCGACCCGTAGAATCTTATCGTGAGCTCGGGCCGAGAGCCCTAGCTCCGTCATCGTGGCCTTGAGTAGGTTCATGCCGGCGTCGTCGAGCTGGCAATGGGCGCGAATCTGGCGATGGGTCATCTGGCCATTGGCTCGCGTGTGCGTGCCGGCAAACCGGCGCCGCTGCACGGCCCGCGCCTGCTCGACCCGCTCGCGCATCATGGCGCTGGTCGTGCCGCCGCTCTTGGCCGAGAGCTCCTTGAAGGCCACGGCCGGGGCCTCGATATGAATGTCGATGCGATCCAAGAGCGGGCCCGAAATCTTGCTCATGTAGCGTTCGATCTGGGGCACGGTGCAATGGCAATCGCGGCGCGGATCGTTGCGATATCCGCAGGGACACGGATTCAGCGCCGCGATCAGCAGAAAATTCGCTGGAAACGTGGTGCTGTTGAGCGCGCGCGAGATCGTGACCGACCCGTCTTCGAGCGGCTGGCGAAGCACTTCGAGCGTGCGCCGATTGAACTCGGGCAGTTCGTCGAGAAAAAGGACTCCGTTGTGCGAGAGGGATATCTCGCCCGGCGAGGGCGTCGAGCCGCCGCCGACCAGTCCGGCGTCGCTGATCGTGTGGTGCGGCGCCCGATAAGGTCGCGTGGCCAAGAGCGGCTGCCCGGCCTTGAGCAGTCCCAGCGCGCTAGAGATGCGCGTGGTTTCGATCGACTCGGCCGGAGTGAGGGAGGGAAGAATCGTGGGCATGCGCTTGGCGAGCATCGTCTTGCCGGACCCCGGCGGACCGAGCATGAGCAAATTGTGTTGCCCGCTGGCGGCGATCGTGATTGCCCGCTTGGCGAGCTCTTGGCCGCGCACATCGGAGAAGTCGACATCGTAAGCGCCATATTCGGCGAACCAATTTTGGAGCTGCGGGGCCGTGGGTTCGATATCGATCTGACCGCTGAAAAACGCCACGGCTTGGGTGAGCGAATCGACGGCAATCACTTCGAGGCCCTCGACCACCGCCGACTCGGCGGCGCTCGAGCGCGGCACCACGAGCCCGACCAGGCCTTTTTGCCGCGCGGCGGCAATCGCGATCGACAGCGCGCGCGCGTGGGCCGGGTCGTGCCGTCGAGCGCGAGCTCGCCCACCACGGCATAGCGGTCGAATCGCGCGCCCTCGATCTGACCAGCGGCGGCGAGCATGCCCAGCGAAATCGGCAAGTCGAACGACGCCGCTTGCTTGGGAAGCTCGGCCGGGGCCAGATTGATCACCACGCGATCGTGCGGCGCATGAATCCCGAATTCACCAGCGCGCGCTCGACGCGATGCGTGCTCTCCTTGACCGCGGCTTCGGGCAGGCCCACCAGCACTGTCTTCGGCAGCGCGCCGGGGGACACATCGACCTCGACCTCCACCGGCAAGGCTTCGATGCCAACAAGCGAAAAAGTGCGCAGTTTGGCGAGCATCGAATAACCGTGTTCAGCGCCAGCGGACGAGACGAAGAAGAGTGACGAGTATTGACGCGACACAAAAACGGGCGCGCCGGAGAATCACTCTACCGCTCTTTTAGGGCGCCCGCAATCAGCGGCCTATTTGGCCCGAGAATTCGACCGCGTGGTGTTCATCGCGGCGTGTGGCCGTTGGCGGGCGGGGGCGGCGCGATTTTTTGGGCGAGCATGCGCACCGAGCCCAACGGCGAATCTCCGCACACGACCTCGATCGCATAGGGCCCGGCGTGGGGCATCGGCAGCGGCGGAATCTCGATCGCCAGCTCGACGCTCAGCACCGGCGACTCGGCCTCGAGCACGATGCCGTCGAGACTTAGCAGCGCGTCGTTCGTGTCCAGGTCGACATATCGCATTCCGAGCGTCGCTTCGCGATGCACCTCGGTTACGCACAGATAAACAAATGTGCTGCGGGCAAACACGGTGGGAAACTCCACCGCCCAGAGCGTGTTGAATGTGCCGGCCAGCACCTTCTTGCCGGTGCGGGCATCGGAATAAATGCAATCGCAGAGCACGATCGCTTGCAACAGGGGCAGGGGGCTGTGAGCTGGCATCGCAACATCATGCCCGATTTTCGCCCGCGCGGCAAACGCCCGCCTGTGGGACGATGCGCGAAGCAAGCTCCGCGGACCGCCATGCGGAGCCCGAGGCCGGAGAGATTCGGCGCGAATCGCCTTCGAATCGCGTTCGACGGAAACGCCCAAAAAAAAGCCCGCCGCGAGTATTGCCGGTCAGGATGGCGACAACGCTCGCGGCGGACATGTATTTTCGGATCGGCGACTCGAATCAGCGGGGCGCCGGCGTGTAGATTTCCGGCGTCGGCATCATCGTGGTCGGACCTTGGCTCTGAATCATCGGCGCCGAGGTCGCGCCCATCATCGGGCTGCCACAGCCATCCATCACCGGCGAGCACGCCGAGGTCGCCACCGGAGCGCACGAGGAATACGTCGAGTTCGAGTGCGACCAGGGGCAGAGACTCGAGCAACCGGTCGATCCCGCGAACCAAGCCGCGGAGATCGCCACGATCATCAAGCGTTTCATTTCACGATCTCCATTGCATGCGGGGGCGGGAGAGAGACCGAACCCCGTCGCGTTTATGTTTGTTGGGCAAGCAACTCTACATCGCGGTTGCGAACATGCAACTCGCCGCGTCGATTTTTTTATTCACGGTACTTTTTCGCCACCCGCGCGGCGAAATGGTTCATTGGCCAATTCGCCGCAATCGGTCGATTCGCGCCCGATTGAAGCGAACATGCTCGACGCGCCGCCGAAATCGCGGTGGCAAAAATGCTACACTCCCGCCGACCCATCGCTGTTTGCCTAAACAAAAGAGTTTCGCTCGCGGGCGACGATGAGTGAATCCGCCGCGCTGGCTTCCCTTTCGCATGGAAGCCACTATCATTGCGCATTGACGGCGGCAACGAATGCGATGGATCGTGGACATGGGCGGCTTTTTCCAAATATTCGCAATCGCCGGGCTCCTGGCCTTCGGTTCGCCCGCGGCGCGCTGGCAACAGTCGCTCGCTCGCTTGCCGCTTGCGCTCGCGCATGCCTCGGCCGAGCCAGCGGCGCCCGGCCCGACGCCGGCGATGGTCTCGGCGAATTCGACGCTCGCGAATTCCGCGACCGCGAGCGTTGGGGCGTTGCCCGCATGCGCGACTCCCGCCGCGAAGCCCTGCCCGCCCGCGTCGCCTGTCACGATTCCGCGACCTGAAGATGATATCTGGATCGTCAGCAGTCGCGGCTGCGGCTGCACGACCGGCTGCTCACCCACGGGGCCGCCGCTTTGGTATTGGCGATATCGCGCCGCTCGCTGGGTCCAAACCCCCGCCAGCGAGTTTTGGTCGACCCTTTCGGCCACGACGCCGGTAAGCGTGGCGATGCACGGCAATCGCATGTCGCACAACGACGCCGTGCAATTCGGCTGGCGGCTGTACAACGTGTCGGTGCGATATGCTCCCCACCAGCCGGCGATGCGATTCGTGATTTGGTCGTGGCCGAGCGAAAAAGTCGGTGGCGGACCGCTGAACGACGCGCGAGCCAAAGCCGCCCGATCCGATATCGACGCCCGACATTTGGCCTGGTTTCTCGATCATTTGCCGGCCGGCGGGCCCTTGAGCCTCGTGGGCTATAGCTTCGGAGTGCGGGTCATCGGCGGCGCCTTGCAGCTTGTGGCCGGCGGATCTATCGATGGCTATCGGATGCCGAATTTGACGCGACGTTATCGGCCCGCGCGTCTGGTGTTGATGGCCTCGGCCATGGACAACGATTGGCTCTTGCCCGGGCGGCGATTTGGCTTGGCCTTGGAGCAAACGGAACATATCACGCTGATCAACAACGGGTGCGACCGAGTGCTCAAGCGCTACGGCCGGCTCTATGGCCGCGGGTCTTGCCAAGAAGCGCTCGGCTACACCGGACAAGCGTCGCCGGGACGCCTGGGCGCCGAGTTCGCCAAATTCGAGCAGCACGACGTTTGCTGTCTCGTGGGCCCTCGCCACGATTGGGAGGAGTATGTGGGGAGCGGGACGGTGTGCGGCTGGATCAGCCGCGGCCTGGCGCCCGATGTGCGTGCGGCGCCGGCGCCAGTCGTCGCGGAAAGCGGCGAAAAAACGGGGAAGACCGCGAAAACTCCGCCAGTTTCGGCGAGCGCGGATCGCAAACGGGTCTCCAGGGCGCGCTGAGCATTTTGCACGGCTTGCTGATGGTTTTTTCGCCCGCGAGCGCGTCGAGCTTGTCCGATTTGCGAATTCGTAGGGCCTCGCTCCTGGGCGAGTGATGCTTTTCCGGGGCATTGGCCGATATTCAGAAAACTTCTGACGGGGCTCTTGACGGAACGTCAGAGTTTTGTGAGAATCCGGCAGTCGGGAGTGATCGCCACGGCTTGGCTGCCGTAGATTTGCTTCTGTCTCCAACCGCCGCTAGCGGCTCGTAGTCTCGCAAGAGACGAGGGCCTGCTCGGTGGCGTCGAAACTCGCGAGTGACCCCGCTTGCGAGACGTTGCTCACGGGCTGCCAAGCAGCTTACAGGCGACGACAGCGGATCGGTCTGCTGGCCCAGCAAGAAATTGTTTGGCGCCTGTTGACAAGACGACGCTGATTCATAGAATGTGACTTCCCTCGGGCGACATTGCTTTCTGCTGAAGTCTTTAAGGGCTAAGGCCTTTAGGGTTTTTGCGGGCGGCGAATGCCAGCCGGGGATTTTTGTTCGATCTTTGACAATTTGGTAGTGACCTCTGAAATTTATTTGCCAGCACAAGACTGTGCTAGCTGGCGATAAGTTCCATTTTCACGAATGGAATTTATGCGATCAGCAAACCAGACCTTTTCAGCTTGGCTCATAACGATCGGATGTGGTCGCCTTGCGTTTGTGGGGAACTTTCCTTCGGGAAGGTTGCTTGCGGCGAGGGGTGCCTTGTTCGGTCGAACGAGTATAAACAATTGAAGGGTTTGATCCTGGCTCAGAATGAACGTTGGCGGCGTGGATTAGGCATGCAAGTCGCGCGAGAACCCGCAAGGGGGACAGCGGCGAAAGGGACAGTAATGTGTAGATTATCTGCCTTGAGGACTGGGATAGCTGCGGGAAACTGCAGGTAATACCGGATAATGTCTCCGGACCAAAGGTGTGAGTCCGCCTCGAGATGAGTCTACATCCTATTAGCTAGTTGGCAGGGTAATGGCCTACCAAGGCATTGATGGGTAGCGGGTGTGAGAGCACGACCCGCGTCACTGGGACTGAGACACTGCCCAGACACCTACGGGTGGCTGCAGTCGAGAATCTTCGGCAATGGACGCAAGTCTGACCGAGCGACGCCGCGTGTGGGATGAAGGCCTTCGGGTTGTAAACCACTGTCAGAGAGGATGAAATGCAGGTGGGTACTCCCATCTGTTTGACATATTCTCAGAGGAAGGACGGGCTAAGTTCGTGCCAGCAGCCGCGGTAAGACGAACCGTCCAAACGTTATTCGGAATCACTGGGCTTAAAGGGTGCGTAGGCGGCGCGGAAAGTAGGGTGTGAAATCCCTCGGCTTAACCGAGGAACTGCGCTCTAAACTACCGTGCTCGAGGGAGATAGAGGTGAGCGGAACTCAGGGTGGAGCGGTGAAATGCGTTGATATCCTGAGGAACACCGGTGGCGAAAGCGGCTCACTGGATCTCTTCTGACGCTGAGGCACGAAAGCTAGGGTAGCGAACGGGATTAGATACCCCGGTAGTCCTAGCCGTAAACGATGAGCACTGGATTGGAGGGCCCCTCATAGCCTTCCAGTCGCAGCGAAAGTGTTAAGTGCTCCGCCTGGGGAGTATGGTCGCAAGGCTGAAACTCAAAGGAATTGACGGGGGCTCACACAAGCGGTGGAGGATGTGGCTTAATTCGAGGCTACGCGAAGAACCTTATCCTAGTCTTGACATGCACGGATTAACTCCTGGAAACAGGAGCCAGGCCTTCGGGTACAACGTGCACAGGTGCTGCATGGCTGTCGTCAGCTCGTGTCGTGAGATGTCGGGTTAAGTCCCTTAACGAGCGAAACCCTTGTCACTAGTTGCCAGCGCGTCATGGCGGGGACTCTAGTGAGACTGCCGGTGTTAAACCGGAGGAAGGTGGGGATGACGTCAAGTCCTCATGGCCTTTATGACTAGGGCTGCACACGTCCTACAATGGCACGCACAAAGGGATGCAAACGCGCGAGCGCAAGCAAATCTCAAAAAACGTGCCCCAGTTCGGATTGCAGGCTGCAACTCGCCTGCATGAAGCCGGAATCGCTAGTAATCGCGGGTCAGCATACCGCGGTGAATGTGTTCCTGAGCCTTGTACACACCGCCCGTCAAGCCACGAAAGTGGGGGGTATCCGAAGTCGCCGATGCAACCGCAAGGAGCTAAGCGCCGAAGATAAACTCCGCGATTGGGACTAAGTCGTAACAAGGTAGCCGTAGGGGAACCTGCGGCTGGATCACCTCCTTTCTAAGGATTCCATCCGCCTGATGGTGACATCGACGGATTTGAATTTGTGAGGACAGTTCTTGTGTCTGGCCAGAGGTCGCTCGCCATGTTATCTCCGCTTCGGCGTTGATCGCGTGGATCGGGCAAACTACCAAAATTGATGAAGAGAGCCCCACCCGGGCTGAGCCATTTCCCGGGTGGGGTTTTTTTGCGCACCACGATGCGGCCCTTCCCTCTCCCGAAAACCCACCCGCCTTCACCGGGTAAAGGTCCCGCAAGAGACCCGTCGGTTTTACCTCGGCTGGACTGGAATCTTCCGCCGGCCGGTTTCGCATGGACCGCGACGGAGGAGCGTTCCACTATCGATCCGAGAACACGGCGACGTTTTTCGTGCCGCGGAAGTGGTGCTTCGACGCCCGAGCGGCCAAGAGCCCGTTCGTGCGGTAACACGAGTCGACCGCCAGGATACCGCCCGCGCGAGGCTTCATCGGCAATACCTACAATCGCCAGCGCCGGCTCGACCGTGTTAAATCAAATTCAAAACACCTACAATGGTTTCCAGCAACTCGTCACGCAGTACCAGCAGCATGGCGCCGCCGTGAATACCTCCACATCGCCGAATGTGCATTACGCCTATGCCGACGGCAGCGCCAACACGACGCGGCTCACGGCGATCACCTATCCCGGCGCCATCGCCGGCTCGACGCCGCGCGTCGTTTCATACAACTACACCTACGACGGCCTCAATCGCCGCACGACGAAGACGAGTTCCGGCGTCCTTCGCGTATATTTTTACTCAAACCAGTGGCAGGTATTGAAAGAGCGCGTCGGCGACAATTCCGTCGACCGCCAATTCATTTGGGGCCTGCGCTACATCGATGACCTCGTCCTCCGCGACCGCTCAACCGAGCGTTTGTACGCCTTGCAAGACGCGAACTGGAACGTCACGGCCGTCGTCAATACATCCGGCGCCGTCGAAGAACGCTACCAGTACACCGCCTATGGCTTGCCGACATTCCTGAATCCCGACTTCACGGTTCGCGCGTAGCGGCTCCGCGTACGCCTGGGAAACCCTCTACTGCGGCTACCGCTGGGACGGCGAAACGGGGCTGTATTTGGCGCGAAACCGATATTTGAATTCGCTACTTGGCGATTGGATCACTCGCGATCCGTTAGGCTTAAAAGGCGGCGACTCGGATATGTACCGTTATGCGACAAATCGACCAATGGATTTTTCGGATCCAAGCGGCTTAATAGCGCCGGTGCTTATCTTAGGGGGCGGCCTGCTTCTATTACTTGGATTTGGAGGGTGCAGTCGCCAAAGCTCTCGGCCACGTCAACGGCGACAATGCTGCGACGACGCGAGAGCCGCTAAACTCGATCACGGAGATTCTGGTGGGGTCATATGCTGTGATGGAGCTGTCCTGCCCCTCCCGGAACTGGAAAGTTTGGCCGTTGGGATTAGCATAAATCCCGAGGGAGGACGTTTCCATGAGCGAATTGCGAACACGGCGGCATTTTTCCGCCGAGCAGAAGGCCCAGGTCGTGCGGCGGCATTTGAGCGGCAAAACGCCGGTGTCGGATTTGGCCGATGAACTCAAGGTTCAGCCCAGCCTGATCCATCTCTGGGTCAAGCAGGTGCTCGATCAGGCCGAGAAGGCGGTCGGGCGGTGGGCGGGCGGGCGGGCGGCCGCCGCGGCTGGAAGCGGCCAAGGACCAGAAGATCGCCCAGCTCGAATCGAAGCTGGTCACCAAGAACGAAGTCATCGCCGAATTGATGGAGGAGAATGTCCGCGCAAAAAAAGAGCTTGGGGAACTCTGAAGGGAGTTTGGGTTCCCCACGACACGCGCAACGCCATCGTCGATTACATCGGGCGTTGGACCGAGCGTGCCGAGCTGCCGGCCCAGCGGCTGCTGGGCTGGCTGGAATTGGCGCCGAGCAAGTTCCACCAGTGGAAGGACCGCTACGGCAAAGCCAACGAACACAACGGCAAGGTCCCGCGCGACTGGTGGCCCGGGGAATCGAGAACTCGAGGACTGGGAGAAACAAGCCATCCTCGCCTACCACGACAGCCATCCGCTGAACGGCTACCGCCGCTTGGCGTTCATGATGCTCGACTCTCGACGTGGTGGCGGTCAGTCCCAGCAGCGTGTATCGGGTATTGAAACAAGGCGGACGGCTCGACCAACGCAAGTTCTCGCCGTCCAAGAAAGGAACCGGTTTCGTGCAGCCGCCGCGGCCGCACGACCACTGGCATGTCGATATTTCGTACATCAATCTGGCCGGCACGTTCTACTTTCTCTGCACGATTCTGGACGGCTACAGCCGCTACATCGTGCATTGGGAGCTGCGCGAGAGCATGAAGGAGTTCGAAGTGGAAACGGTGATTCAACGCGCGCGAGAAAAGTTTCCGGACGAAAAGCCGCGGATCATCAGCGACAACGGCCCGCAGTTCATCGCCCGCGATTTCAAGGAGTTCATTCGCCTGGCCGGCATGACGCATGTGCGAACGAGTCCGTTTTATCCGCAAAGCAACGGCAAGTTGGAGCGCTGGCACAAGAGCCTCAAGGTCGAGTGCATCCGCCCGGCCTGCCCCGAGGATGTCGAAGAGGCGCGAGGACGGATCACGAAGTTCGTGGAGCACTACAACCACGAGCGATTGCACAGCGCGATCGGCTACGTCACGCCGAGCGACAAGTTGAACGGTATCGAGCAGCGGATATTCGACGAGCGTGACGCCAAGCTGGACGCGGCCCGCGAGCGACGACGCGCGGCGCGTGCCGCCGCCAACGCCGCGCCCAAGGTTGCCTGAAACGATCGGCGGCGCTAAATTGATGATTGAACTGGGCGGAGGATAGGGCTCTGCCGAGGGGCAACCCGAGCGCCGACCCAGCGGCCAAGACCGAAGAGAGGGCGGCGACCGGCAATCGTCGGCGCCGTCCGCTCGCCAATCCTTCGGGATTGGCGCGAATGCGTTAAACCTTCGCGGCACGATGCCGCGAAATGCCCGGCAGGATGCCCTTCACAACTCGCTAATCCCCGGCACCGCCAATTCCAGTTCACGGTGAACCAAGACAGTTCTTCCGGCTGGTGCGGTTGCTGGCTTGGTCGTAGGTGTATTGAATCTCATCGAGCGCCGCGCCGCTCGAATTCTCCCAGAGGTTGTTGATGACCCGGCCGAACTGGTCGAGGCCGCCGTAGGGGTCGATGCCGGCGCCGGTGATCAGCGTCCACGTGACGCCCGGCTGTGGATAGGTGAGTTGCACAAACGAGCCCAAGCCCAGGTACGTATATGCCACCAGCGGCGAATAAGAACTGTCGCCCAAACCGCTGACGCGCGACAGAGCGTCGTCGTCGCCGCTATTGTAGATCGTGTTCAACACGCGGCCGTTGGGATATGTCAAGCTGGTCGGGCGAATGGTGTTCGCCGAACCGTCAGCGTAGCCGTACTGGACGCTGGGCGTGGTCGAGGTGTTCACGGCGCCACCGTGTTCTTGGTACTGCGTGGCAAACTGCTGGAAAGCATTGTACTCGTTTTGCACTTGATTGACGACTTCGGTTCCCGCGGAATTGGCGTAGCTGGTGATCTGATAGACCAAGCCGTGAATCTCGTAGCTGACGGCTATGTTTTGCACGCTTGAATCCACGCTGGCCGCCAGCGTGGTGATGCTGTCGGCGGTTTGACGGCCCAAAACGTCATAACTATAGGCATGCACGCTACCGTTTTGGTCGGTCTTGCTTGTGCGTTGGCCCTGGCGATTATACGTGTAAGTGACGTTGTCGAGGGCGTCGGCGGCGTCGGGGTAGATTTCGGTGACAAGCAGGTCGGTGCGGGTGAACGCCGAACGAAGTTTGCTTTGGGTTCTTTCCCAATAATCGACGGCCACGCTACGAGCCGCGCATGTTGGCCTCGCGCGGTTCCCTGCGCAAGGCCAGAGGCGCTTGTTCGCGGTGCGCCTGGAGCGCGAATCGAGCTCGACGTCGCCTACTATCAAGGCCGGCGTCATCTGCCGATCATCTCCCTCCGCCGCGCCGCTTAGCGCGACTCGCGCGGAATAGGCAGTCCGCTCCGCGGCCCGCCTTCGCGGAGGCGCGCGCCGAAGGCCATTCGACGCGCGCCATGTCTCGAATTGTAAAAGATCACTCGCGATTTCTTGAGTGCGCGAAGAACAAGCCTCGCGCAATTCGCCAAAATCTTGCGGGGTTTCCCGCTCACAAACGTTCACTCAAGATTCGCTGGACCGGGACACCGGACAAAGCACTCAGAAACGGAAGAGCCAAAATTAATGGCGCTCAGGCTCGAAGCGAGTGACCATTGCTTCAGGAAACGCAGCTGCTACGCGATTGAAATCCTCATCATCGTATTGATACGGCAATTCAATATAGCCGACGGGGCGGTCACCCAAGAGCTCCCGCACAACCGGAACACAGAAGCGATGCTTCAAATCGGAAAATCTCTCAGGCTTGTGGAAGTATGTGGCGCCGTGGCTAATCGAAACACAAGCAGACCACAACATCGGCGCAGGCCCTAAGATCGTGGCACCGTCGCGCTCCAGAATCGCAATTAACTGTTTCCGCATAGCGACAGTCTGCCATTGAGGGATCAACGATAAAAGAAAACAAACTGTAGCCGCAGCAGTCGAAAAAAAGACAAAAAAAAGCAAGCGACGCGACAATTGTACAGTTACTTTCATGGATAGACCCTATCTAGACATGGAATGAGAAATAACTTACTCACAGCCATTGTTTATGACCATTAAGAGCCTATCCGAGAATCTCTGCAATCACTGAAATTGCCGGCACTTTCAATATAGGTTGCATCGCCGAATACTATTTATTTAGAATTTCTTGTACCGTAAACGTTCGGTCGCAGTCAATGTCAATTGTATCGGTCCTTACAACGCCACCATTGCATGTGTCTATGATATTTTGCACAAAACGCTCCGATAACTGTATGCGAATAGTATCATTTGGATGCTGCCACGCACAAGTTCTTTAAGCGAGTCGATGCCCGGCCTGTCAGACATATAGTACTTACACGCATCCGCCGAATATGCGTCTGTTGGGTTTTTGAGTTTATTTGGTTTATTCTTCCGGCCATAGCATTCGCGGAATCCGGCGGTATTAACGATGCAATCTTCGTCGCCTTCGTTCGCATACGCCGATGGCACTACCCACGAAGTAACTGTGCCGTTCAACGTTAACGTGATTCGATTATCGGCATTCATCGCATACTGCCGAAATTCGCAGCAGCCGCAGGGCTTGGCAAATGTGTATGCAACTGAAAAACTTGCAAAAAACGTTGCATCACGAATTTGTGCGCCCGTGTTGGGATCATTATAAAGGTAGGCCGAAAACCTACAAGTCGGCGGTACATCGACTCTCGCCGCGAAGCTGCAACCGGCGAGTCCGAAGGGGTCGGTTATAATTAAAGGTTTGCATGCCGTGTACAAGAATTTGGCCCACGGCGGCATGCGAAGCAAAGGGTCCGGGGTCGTCCAAACTCCCATGAGCGGATGCAACCAACGATTCCTGGCGAGGTAGAGTCCGGTGGCATAGTCCCAGCGGTAGCCGGCGTAGAGGGTTTCCCAGGCGAAGAGGGAGGCGCCGCGAGGGGTGAAGTCGGGGTCGAGGAACGTGACGACGCCGTAGGCGGTATAGCTGTAGCGTTCCTGCACCGCGCCGATTGCGTCGACGATCGCGTCCATGTTCCAGTTGGCGTCTTGCAGCGCGTAGTAGCGGGGAGGGTTGATCTGCAATTCGAGGGTGTCTCGTAGTATCAAGTCGTCGATGTAGCGGAGTCCCCACGCGAATTGATAGGTCGTCAGGTCGCCCGGCCCGACCCCTTGCTTCTCCAACAGTTGCCAGCTCGCGCTGTAGTATTGCTCGAAATTAGTGAAAGCATTATCGGAACTGTAGATTTGCCAGTTCTGGCCATCGTAAGCGTACTGGGCCGCCGACGCGCCATCGAGCAACGACAGCGAGATCAGCCGGTTCCAAGCGTCGTATGTCGCTGAGAAGCTGCTCGTCGGCGCGGCTGGCTGGGGCATGACGATCATGTTGCCGTTGCGGTCGTATTCGGGCGTGACCCAGGTGGCGCCGACCGTCGCCGAGATTTCGGTGATCTCATTAAACGTATCGCTGGTTCGCTGCTGATCGAGGGCCGGCGTGGCGCCGGTTTGGTCGAAGTTTTGGAAGCCGGTCCAGTTGCCCGTCGCGTCGAGTTGCCAGTTCTGACGCAGGCTGAGCGCCGAGAGTTGGCCGCCGGCTTCGACCAGTGTTCCGCGGTTGAAACTCTTCAAGCGCTGCATGCCATCGTAGCCGTAAAGTTCATCGAACTGGGCGCCGAGCGATTCGGCGACGACGTTCTTCCGGCTGGTGCGGTTGCTGGCCTGGTCGTAAGTGTATTGAATCTCATCGAGCGCCGCGCCGCTCGAATTCTCCCAGAGGTTGTTGATGACCCGGCCGAACTGGTCGAGGCCGCCGTACGGATCGATGCCGGCGCCGGTGATCAGTGTCCACGTGACGCCGGGCTGCGGATAGGTGAGTTGCACAAACGAGCCGAGCCCCAGGTACGTATATGCCACCAGCGGCGAATAAGAACTGTCGCCCAAACCGCTGACGCGCGACAGAGCGTCGTCGTCGCCGCTATTGTAGATCGTGTTCAACACGCGGCCGCTGGGATACGTCAAGCTTGTCGGGCGAACGGTGTTCGCCGATCCATCGGCATAACCGTACTGGACGCTGGGCGTGGTCGAGGTGTTCACGGCGCCACCGTGTTCTTGGTACTGCGTGGCAAGCTGCTGGAAGGCATTATAGACGTTTTGCACCTGGTTGACGACGCTGGTTCCCGCTGAATCGCTGTAGATCGAGAACTTCCCGTAGCAACCGGCCCATACCGCATCCCGCCCTCATGTCGGCGCGTCCCGACGGCCAATCAACACCGGCCATTTCGCGAATTGTCAAAGATCCGACGCGATGTCTCGCGTGCGCAGGCTTCGCATCTCGCGCATTCCGTCAAAATTCGTCAAGTTTTCCGGATGACAAACGTTCACTCACGATTCGCTGGACCGCTACAGAACAGACAAGCGGCTTCGTCAATGATTATCACTGAATTGTGCGATTATATGATTGATCGATTTAATCAATGTCGGCTTTTGGAAGGCGCTTGCGGAGAGCAGCAACTCCTGTCCGCGTGACGTTTGTTCGAAGAAAGGAAATCTGTTTTATGTTTTTCAAATCATATAGATAGGGTAAATCGTCGTCGCTGATCGGCGACCCATAAAACCACAATCGCTCCAGGTGACTAAGCTCTGAAAGATGTTTTAAATCTCGACCGTTGAATCGGCGTGGATTCGAGGAAAACACAATATGAAAAATATATCCGCGCCTATATATCGCTCCGGGGTCGCAGTCGGACATCGTTTCAAGAATCGCGTTCTGTTCGATGTGGCGAGTGTAAATCGTGCGCCAATGCAATGCAAATACTATCGTCGCCGAGCACGCCACGGCACCCGCGCCAATGAACAGCATGTTGCGACTGATCTTCATCTCGATCTACCAATCGCTGCGATGACAAACACCGTCCCAATTGAACACGACGGCAATGATCCTCGCATTATCAAATATCGTCAATTTATCGCTGGTCGTTTCCTGACGCTGATGATCTCGACTTCGACTGTCGACGAGGTCACCCCCGACGCGCCGCCAGGGTGCGCCATGCTGGGTTCGTAATCAAAAACCGTGGTGTAGGCCGAAGTCGGCTTTTCTACGTCGACATCGATAGCACCCGAACGTTTTTTTGTCGGAGCTTGTGGACCGACAACAATCTTTTTGTCGGACATCCCCGGAATTTTCGTTGTCGTCGATGCCCCGCCTGATGTCGCGGTTGTGTCAAGGGCAATTGAATACCGAATTTTGATTGAATATATGCACTTGTCGCAGGGAGTTCCAACAATGAGACGCACGGCACCGGCGTTTTGGCCCGCGCCGTCATTGTTTGGAAACCCTCCGGAAATTGTATTGCATACCCCATGACTCTCCCAAAACCCTTTTCCACTGAATCCCGTGCCTCCGCTGCTCCATATTTTATTCGTTCCCGACACGGAGGTCCCTAGAAATGTAAAATGACCGTATCCTCTCGAAATCGGATCTCCCCATGGCCCGTCATTTATTATTCCACGTCCGCGATTCACGACAAGCACAAAATAAGTATCGCCTATCGCTCCTCCATCGAATAGTAAGCTTCCCGTGATGTATCCCAATCGGCCAAGTATGACTTCAGGAACCGTGAGCAATGTCGTGAAGGGGTCTAGGCCGCTCGGATCGGCGGCGTTCGTCGGGTTGCCGAGAATATACCGACATGGATTCGACGGATCGCCCAAAAAACCCATCGGGTCCCTCGTGATCCACACCCCCATGAGCGGATGCAACCAACGATTTCTGGCGAGGTAGAGTCCAGTGAGGGAGTCGTAGCGGTAGCCGGCGTAGAGGGTTTCCCAGGCGAAGAGGGAGGCGCCGCGAGGGGGTAACTGTTAAGCATTTCCTCTTTCCCGAAATTGGGTTTTCGGTCACATTGATTGGATCATGGATGATCGAGATCGACGGATCGCCGAGTTGGAAGCGGAAATCGCCCGGTTGCTGGCGGAGAATATCACGCTGCGCAAGCGCGTCGAGCAACTCGAACAGCAAGTCCAAAAGTTTTTGCAGCGGCGCAAGAAAACCCGCTCGGCCAGCGATGCGCGGCGTGGCGAACAGGATCGCCGCCGCAAGCAGTTTCGCAAACATCCGGGCAGCTTTCGTCCAGAGCCGCCGCCCGGCACGGTATTCATCGAACACGATGTGCATCCGCGAGAGTGTCCGCATTGCGGCGGCCACGATCTGACCGCCACGGCGAGTTCGAAGACCATGAGATGGCGGAGATTCCAGAGCCCAAGCTCGAATGGCATCGGTATCGCCGTCATACCTACCGTTGCGAACATTGCCAAGCCACCTGCCAAGGACGCGGCGACTTGGAACTGCCCGGCGCCCACATCGGGCCACGCGCGCGCTTGTTGGTCTGCTACGCGCGGGTTCACCTGGGCATCTCGCTCGGCAAAACGCAACACTTGCTGAAAGACTTCTTTGGTCTTTCGGCCAGCCGGGCCGGATTGCTCGGCCATTTGCGTTGGGGCGGCGCTTTGTTCGAGCCGGTGGTCGACAAACTCTGGGAACTCTTGCGCAATTCGCCGGTCGTGCAAGGCGATGAGACCGGCTGGCGGATCGATGGCCAGCCCGTTTGGGCCTGGTGTTTTCGAGACACGCGCTTGGCATTGTTCCTGATCGATCGTCATCGCAATCGGGCCGTGCTCGAGCGAGCGTTGGGCACATCGTTCGCGGGCACGCTGGTCAGCGATTTTTATGCGGTCTACAACCGGCTCGACTGCCGCAAACAGCGCTGCTTGGTCCATTTGCTTCGCGAGTTGCACAAGCTGCGCGAGACGTTGCCGGCGGCGAGCGTGCGGGCCTTCATCCAGCCGTTGATCACGCTGTTTCAAGACGCGATCCGGTTGGGCCACGAGCGCAAGTCGCTCGGCAAAAAAGCTTTCAACGCGGCCCGACACGAGATTCAAAACCGTTTCGACACGTTGATGCTCGAGACGCGCGTGCGGCATCGCGAATGTTTGCGAATCTGGCGGCGGCTGTTCAAGCACTCGGACGAATTGTTCACCTTCCTCGACGATGCGAATGTTCCGGCCGACAACAACGGAACCGAACGCGACATCCGAAGCCTGGCGGCGGCGAGGAATGATGGCGGCACGCATCGGACCGAATGGAGCGCGGCGGCGTTCGCCCGAATCAAGAGCGTGATCGCGACCGGCGCGAAAAACGGTTTGAGCTTCGCAAGGTATGGAATCGAAGTCGTGCGCGCTAAATTGCAAGGCAAGACCCTGCCGCTGCCGATCACCAATAGCAGTTAAAACATCCGCCACGCGACCCATCCCCGGAAATTCCTCGCCCGCGATCCCCGCCAATATCGCCACCGCCCCCCCGCGCCCAGGCCACGCCACGGCTTAACAGTTACATCGCACAAACCTTCATGCATTTCAAAGGGACCTGCCCCTCAGTTTGCACGTGGCGTGCCAATGCGTACGACTTCGGTAATCGGATAGGCTCTGAATCCTTGCCAACCGACAACGTTGCATCTTGCAAATCCTAATCAGATCCGAGAGAATTAAAGATAATGCACTTTGGAATGTGCTTTCTAAGATCATCCACGCCATTTGCTGTGATATCCGTGGCAGTTAGATCGAGGTATTCTAAATCCAAGAGTACCCGGAGATGCGACAGCCCGGCATCGTTGATCTTTGTTTCGGCGAGAGTGAGGGATTTTAAATGCGACAATTTTGTTAAATTTCCCAATCCGTCGTTCGTAATTCCAGTTCCCGATAGTTCGAGGTCCCTTAGGCGAGTAAGCTCGCCTATATAGCTTAATCCGTTGTCGGTTATCGGTGTTCCTGACAAGTCCAAGTGCTCGAGTAACGGTAAATCAGACAGAAATGCAAGTCCTGTGCCCCGGATGTTTGTGTTACGGAGCCCGAGCGTCTTTAGTTCCTTCAATTCGGCGAGGAGCGATAAGGCTTTGTCAGTTATCTTGTATTCATCCGCATAAATGCAGCCCGCGTAATGGAACGCGTCGTCGCCGAAAAGCCATTCGCGCCACTTTGGCTGTGGTGCCAGAGAACGCGGTGTATATGAAAAGTGCGCGTGATCCATCATTGTTTTGTAGCATGTGATTTCATACCGTTTGCTCGCGATTCTACAGGCAAGTCCAACCGCGATAATCGATAGCACTACTGTTCGCAGCGTAAATTGCCGTGGTTTTTCGAGAGTAACTTTATTGCGAAAAAGCATGGAATCTATTCAGGCTTATCGTTGTTGCAGCGTCGTCACAACAGTATTTCTTCAAGTAGAAAGAACGAAAGTCAAAAACAATTGCGAATGAAAGAGCTTGCCGCAACCGCCGCATCGGGTCGCTTACAACAATCGGTAATTGGACGGGCCGTGGATTTGCCAGCATGCGAACCAACCAAAAGATGCATGGCTTCATGAATAAGCGTTCGCGCCAAGTCGACGCCTGCTTTGGTGCGCACGAACGAATCCCAGTCGATCCTCTGCCCACTGGCTGGCAGAGAGCCTTGGACTTGTCCAGTAGACCGACAAAGAACGATAGTCGAATGTTTCAGCAACTCTGCAGGACACGAATTACAGGTCGAATCTGCGGCCAAGCCGGGCGATGGGGCGCAACATGTACCTAAAACGCCACCCCTACGGCCGGCGTTTTTCATTTTTACGCATTCGTCACCATCAGGGACATATCCGCGCCGCTCTGTGGCATGCATAGTGCAATTGCTGCAATCAATCGCGATACTGTTTAATGTGTCTGTTAGCCCTTGGGAAAGCTGTGAGCGGCAAGGCCTTTCTTTTTCCTCATCCAAAAAGCATCTGCCGTTGCCATTTGCATTTGCATTGATAATTGCTTCGACAAGTTGTGTAAGTCCTGCCTTTTCGGCGGCGGAACAACCCGAACCGAACGTCGCTTGGCCGGATGGGTCTAATAGTGACAATGGGCGGTTTTCGACATGCCGATACGGATTCTTATCCCCACTCGCAAACCCGATCGGATCCCTCGTGATCCACACCCCCAGCGGCGGATCCAGCCATCTGTTCCTGGCGAGGTAGAGGCGGGTGACGTCGTCCTGGCGGTAGCCGGCGTATAGGATTTCCCAGCCGTAATTCGAATTTGCAATGGGACCGAAGTCAGCGTCGAGGAATGTAACAACGCCATAGGCTGTATAGGAATAGCGTTCCTGCACTGCGCCGCTCGTGTCGACCACGGCGTCCATGTTCCAGTTGGCGTCTTGGAGGGCGTAGTATCGCGGAGGATCGATCGTTAATTCGAGCGTGTCCCGTAGGATCAAGTCGTCGATGTAGCGAAGGCCCCACACGAATTGATAGGATGTCAGGTTGCCTGGGCCGCTTCCTTGCTGTTCCAACAGTTGCCAGCTCGCACTGTAGTAATAGTTAAACACCGTGAACGCGTAGTTCGAACTGTAGATTTGCCGGTTTTGGCCATCGTAAGCGTACTGGGCCGCCGACGCTCCGTTGGGCAACGACAGCGAAATCAGCCGATTCCAGGCGTCGAATGTCGCCGTGAAGCTGCTCGTCGGAGCGGCCGGCTGGGGCATGACGATCATGTTGCCGTTGCGGTCGTACTCGGGCGTGATCCAAGTGGCGCCGACGGTCGCTGTGATATCCGTAATTTCGTTAAACGTATCGCTGGTGCGTTGCTGATCCAAAGCGGGCGTGGCGCCGGTTTGGTCGAAGTTTTGGAAGCCGGTCCAGTTGCCCGTGGCGTCGAGTTGCCAGTTCTGACGCAGGCTGAGCGCCGAGAGTTGGCCGCCGGCTTCGACCAGTGTTCCGCGGTTGAAACTCTTCAAGCGCTGCATGCCATCGTAGCCGTAGAGCTCATCGAACTCGGCGCCGAGGGATTCGGCGACGACGTTCTTCCGGCTGGTGCGGTTGCTGGCCTGGTCGTAGGTGTATTGAATCTCATCGAGCGCCGCGCCGCTCGAATTCTCCCAGAGGTTATTCACGACGCGGCCGAACTGGTCGAGACCGCCGTACGGATCGATGCCGGCGCCGGTGATCAGCGTCCACGTGACGCCCGGCTGTGGATAGGTGAGTTGCACAAACGAGCCCAAGCCCAAGTACGTGTACTCGACGAGTGGCGAATAAGAACTGTCGCCCAAACCGCTGACGCGCGACAGAGCGTCGTCGTCGCCGCTATTGTAGATCGTGTTCACCACGCGGCCGTTGGGATACGTCAAGCTGACTGGCCGAATGGTGTTCGCCGAACCGTCGGCGTAGCCGTACTGGACGCTGGGCGTGGTCGAGGTGTTCACGGCGCCACCGTGTTCTTGGTACTGCGTGGCCAACTGCTGGAAGGCATTATAGACGTTTTGCACTTGGTTGACGACGCTGGATCCCGCCGAATCGCCGTAGCTGGTGATCTGGTAGACTTGGCCGTGAATCTCGTAGCTCACGCCTATGCGTTGCACGCTTGAATCCACGCCGGCCGCCAGCGTCGTGATGCTGTCGGCGGTTTGGCGGCCTAAAACGTCGTAACCGTAGGCGTGAACCGAGCCGTTTTGATCGGTCTTGGTCGTGCGTTGGCCCTGGCGATTATACGTGTAAGTGACATTGTCGAGCGAATCGGCGGCGTCGGGGTAGATCGTCGTTGCATATCCCGAAAAGTTGCTTCATTCGGCCTCTGTACGGCACGCGTCGGGGCAGTCCGCCGGGGCTCGCGAACGATCTTCGAGCGGTTCAGCATTCGACTCCAGGACCGCATTTTGCATTTGTGCGCGACCATCAGGAGGTAATCCTGGCGGAAGTTGATTCCTAACTCCTCCCTTTTTCGTTCAGGATCGCCGCTCCCATGAGTCAAGCCGCTGTCGTCAACTACGAAAACAAGAAACATGCTGTCGAGCTGCGCGATATTCCGCGGCCTACGATCGGGCCCGAGGATGTGCTCTTGGAAGTGGCCGCCGTGGGTGTTTGCGGCAGCGACTTGCATCAGTGGACCGCCGAACATAGCTGGCCGGTGAATTATCCGGTGGTGCTGGGCCACGAATTCGCCGGAGTCGTGGCCGATGTGGGGGATCGTGTCACGCGCTGGAAAGCCGGCGACCGGGCCGTAAGCGAAACCGCCGCCGTGATCGATCCCGATAGCCCGTTCTCGCGTCAAGGACTTTACAATCTCGACCCCACGCGCAAGGGCTTTGGCTACGGAGTCGATGGCGCGATGACGCGCTATGTGCGAGTGCCGGCTCGGTGTTTGCATCGCGTGCCCGATTCGCTCGCGTTCGAAAAGGCCGGGCTCACCGAGCCCTGTTGCGTGGCCTACAACGCTGTTGTGATGCACGGACATGTGCGGCCCGGCGATCGGATCGTGGTGCTAGGGCCGGGACCGATCGGCCTCTTGTGCGCGGCGATGGCCCGGCTGCAAGGGGCCGAGGTGGCGGTCGTGGGCCTGGAACGCGATCGCGGTCGGCTCCAAGTGGCGACGGCTTTCGGCTGCGAACCGATTGTCGACGGGCTCGACGACTGGGCCCGCGCGGTCGATGGACTGGGAGTCGATGGCGTGGTCGACGCGGTGGGTATTTCGGCCGCGCTCAAAACGGCGATGGATATCGTGCGGCCCAATGGCTGGATCAGCAAAGTAGGCTGGGGCCGGGCGCCGCTCGGATTTTCGCTCGACCCGCTGGTGCAGAAAAACGTGACCTTGGCCGGCAGCTTCAGCCACAACTGGCCGATCTGGGAGCGCGTGCTGCGGCTGCTCTCGACCGGGGCTCTCGATGTGTCGAAGATCATCGGCGGCGTGTGGCCGCTGGCCGATTGGCACGAAGCCTTCGAGCAGATGCACTCCGGCCAAATCGTGAAAGCGGTGCTCAAGCCGTAAGGCGCTTGATCGCGCTTTGCCGTGTGCCGCGCGCCCATGCCCACGCTTGCGTGGGCATGCCGCCCAGTCGCTCGTCAATGGGCAAGCTCCGGTCCGTGTTTCTTCCGTGTTCTTCCGAGGCTGATTTCTTGAATGCATCAACGAACGAGGACCGAGGAGAAATTCAGCCACGGAAGAACACGGAAAGGACACGGAATGAGGCGGCTTCTCGGGCCTCACCCGCGTGGCTGATTTCTCTATTGCGTCGCGAATAGGCCGCGGAGCGTGTCGAGGAGCACCGGTTTCACGAGATGGCGGTCGAAACCGGCCGCAGCCGAGCGTTGGCGGTCGTCGTCGCCTCCGTAGCCGGTCAAGGCCACGAGCGGCAGGCCGGCGAGCGAAGGCGTTTGCCGCATGCGCACGGGCCACCTCGAAGCCGTCCATCTCCGGCAGGCCCAAGTCGAGCAGCACCAGATCGGGCCGCCATGCTCGGGCGACTTCGAGCGCCGCCGGGCCATCGAACGCCAGTCGCGCTTCGTGGCCCAACGACTCGAGCAACAGGCCCAAAAGTTTCGCGCCATCGGCATTGTCATCAACCACCAACACCCGCCGCGGCTTGTCGCCGAGCGCCGCGGTCGAGGCCACCGCGGGAGTCGTGGCCAGCGCGGACTCATCGACGAGCGGCAAGCGAATCTCGAACTCACTGCCTTGGCCGGGGCCGGCGCTGCGGGCCGTGATCATACCGCCGTGCATTTCCACCAGACTGCGCGCGATGGTCAGCCCCAAACCCAGGCCGCCGAGCGAGCGGTCGAGCGAGGGGTCGACCTGGGTAAAGAGGTCGAACACCTTGTCGAGCATGGCGGCCGGAATGCCCATGCCGGTGTCGCTCACCGTGACCACGGCCCAATTGCGATCGCGCCGCGCCGCGACGGCGATCTGGCCGTGTTCGGGGGTGTATTTCGCCGCGTTGTTGAGCAGGTTGGCGACCACTTGCGCCAGCCGCATGGCGTCGCCGCGCACCGCGAGCGGCAAGGGCACGATGTCGATGTCGAGCAACTGCTCGCGAGCGTCGATCAAGGGCCGGCCGATCTCGATCGCCTTGGCGATCACGTCGGAAAGATCGAGCGCCTCGAGGCGAAGCTTGATCGTGCGATGGGTAACCCGGGCCACATCGAGCAGATCATCGACCAAGCGGGTCATGAGATGGGTTTGACGTTCGATGATGTCGACCGCGAGGAGGCTTTCGCGGTCGGCGCCGCGCGCCATGCGCAGGAGTTCGACCCCACAGAGAATCGGGGCCAGCGGGTTGCGTAGCTCATGCGCGAGCATCGCGAGGAATTCGTTTTTGCTCCGCTCGTCAGCGGCGCGCTGCTTGTCGGCGGCCGAATGACATTCGACCACCGTCAGCGTGCCGGCGACTCGGCCTTTGTCGATCCAGGGCGTGACCCGCGCACGGCGCGAGCCCAAGCCAGCGATGGCTCGCTCGCCGATACGGGATAGTTGATGGCCAGCTCGCCCGCGACATCGGCGCCGCGGCCCTCGATGGCCCGACTGTAGATGACATTCAATGGCCGCCGGGCGTCTTCGGGAACGGTGTCGAGCAGGAGTCGCCCGACCATGTCGCCGGCCGACTGACCTGTGGCGCAGTTCGAGGAATTCGCTCCAAGCGGTGATTCGCAGGTCTCGATCGGTGGTGAAGAACCCCCAATCGACAGCCGGCGCGCGCGAAGCGACGCCAATTGCATGGAATGCCCCATTACCGAGATTGCCGAGAGTCATGGAAGGCCGAATACTCGTGGTGACAGGAATCGACAATCGCGGTTCGTCGCGCACACATTACCGACCGATGGAAGGGGCGCCTTACTGGCCGATGGAAGGGTCGCCCTAAATTCTCCGAACGGCGAACATCCACAAAATCGTTTGCGCGCTATACATGTACCACCTGGCGGCATTATGCCCCCTGAACACTGCGCGTTCACACTGTGCGATACGGAACCACGCGATTTGACACGTGCTGTTCACAAATCGTTGCGAATCGCTTGTGTTTGGGACGAGGCGGGGTCGAGAAGCGGCAATCGACCAGCAAAAGGGGCGAAAGCGCAGCCACGACATTGACCAACAATTTGTCATCAGCATTTTATGTTCCACATGCCCAAAAACGACCCCGATTTCCGGACACCGCCAATCTGTTCGGTTTGCTGCTTGCCGCGCTAGCAGTTACAATCCGGCCGATCCGTTTCCATTCGCGACATCGCGAGCCTCTTCGCCGGATCGCCACACCCCCCCCCTTGAGTACGGCCACCCATGAGCATTTTTCTTGGCATTGATATCGGCACCTCGGCCACCAAGACCCTGGCCATCGACCCGAAAGGCGCGATTTTGGCCGAGGCCATCGCGCCCTATCCTCTCTACCATCCCCGGCCACTGTGGGCCGAGCAGGACCCGGAAGACTGGTGGCATGCGACGATCCGCACCGTGCGGCAGGTGATGAAAAAGGCGCGGCTTAAGAGCGGCGATGTGCGCGCGATCGGCCTTTCGGGCCAGATGCATGGTTCGGTGTTTCTCGACAAGAAAGACAAAGTCGTTCGCCGCGCGCTGCTCTGGAACGATCAGCGCACCGCCGCCGAATGCGACGAGATCGAGCGACGGGCCGGCGGCCGCGCGGAATTGATCCGCATGGTGGCCAATCCGGCGCTCACGGGTTTCACGGCGCCGAAAATCTTGTGGCTCAGAAACCACGAGCCGAAGGCGTTTGCCCGCACGGTTCGAGTGCTGCTGCCCAAAGACGATGTGCGCCGCCGCCTCACGGGCGAATACGCCACCGATGTGAGCGACGCCAGCGGCATGTTGCTGCTCGATGTGGCCAAAGCGCGATTGGTCGGACGAATTGCTCGGCAAGTTGGAGCTCGATCGCGGCCTGCTCGGCAAATGCCATGAGTCGGAAGACGTGACCGGCGCGCTTACGCGAGCGGCGGCCAGCGAACTGGGCCTCTCGACGGATTGCGTGGTCGTGGGCGGCGCGGGCGACTGCGCGGCTGGAGCGGTGGGTAATGGCGTCGTCACCCGCGGCACGCTCTCCACCTCGATTGGGACCTCGGGCGTGATGTTCGTGCATAGCGATGAAATGCAGTTCGATCCCCAGGGGCGATTGCACACCTTCTGCCATGCCGTGCGCGGCATGTGGCATATGATGGGCGTGAGCCTCTCGGGCGGCGGTTGCTTGCAGTGGTTTCGCAATCGACTCTGCCAAGCCGAGATCGCGGCCGCCAAGAAAACCAAGGTCGATCCCTACACCCTGCTCAGTCGCGAGGCGGCCGCCACGCCGGTCGGCGCCGAAGGACTCTTTTTCTTGCCCTATCTCTCGGGCGAACGCACGCCGCATGTCGATCCGCTGGCGAGGGCCTGCTTTATCGGGCTCACGTTGGCCCATACCCGCGGGCACATGACCCGAGCGATCATGGAAGGCGTGAGCTTCGCGATGCGCGATAGCTCTGGCGCTGATCGAGGCTTGCGGGGTGCCGGTCAAGCAGATTCGCGGCTCGGGCGGCGGATCGCGGAGTCCCGAGTGGCGACAGATTCAAGCCAACGTCTTTGGTCAGAAGCTCGCCACGATCAATGCCGAGGAAGGTCCGGCCTATGGCGCCGCGCTCTTGGCCGCGGTCGGGGCCGGGGCTTTCAAGAATATCCAAGAAGCCTGCGCCGCCACGATCAAAGTCGTGAAGCAAACACCGGTCGAGGCCAAGGCCAAGAAATACTACGACGCCGCGTTTCCGGTCTATCAATCGCTATATCGTTCGCTGCGCGATGATTTCAAACGCATCGCGGCGCTCGATCGCTGACGGGATATTGCACCATGAGCGACAAAATCGAGTCGGAATCACGCGCGGGCCGGGCTCGCGCGTCGGCCAGCGATGGCGTGACGGTGTTCTCGGCCAATCCGAGTTTCTTTCTCTGGATCGTGATCTTGGCCGGCTTCGTGGCCGGGCCGCTCGCTCGCGCGTTCCCGATTTGGCCCGGCCGCTCGGATGGCTCTATCTGGGCGTGCTCGTATACCTGATTTTCGCCCTGGTTTCCGACTTCAATACCCGCAAGCTCGCGCTCTGGATGGGCATCTTTCTTCTCTTGTTCCTAGCGTCGGCCTATATCGAGCATTTGCATAATATCGCGGTGCTGGGAATCGTGGCCCGATATCTGACGAGCCTGCATCCGGTCCTCGATCCCGGCAGCGTGCTGGTGCTGAGTTGGATATTGCTCTTTCCCTGGATCGGTTCGCTGATCGACATGGCGCTCTACCGCCGCAAGCGGTTCACGCCGAACGAGATCGCGGAGTTTCATTTTGGCGAGGGCAACGAGCTTACCGATCGAACCGGGCTGAGGTTTCGCACCCGCTATCGCGACCTGCTCGAAACACTGCTCACGTTCGGCGGCGGAGATCTGCAAGCGGTCGACAATCACCACAATGTGATCAAGAGCTACGAGAATATCTTGGGACTCTATTTCAAATGGAAGAAGCTCGACCGAGTGTTGCATCAACGCTCGGCCGTGATCGGCGACGACCCACCCGACGATTGACCGCCGCTGGTGGAACCGCCTAATGGCTCCCCGCCGCATGGACGCGCGGCGCGGAGTTCGGCGAGGGTTGCGTCGATGTGCCGCGGTTCGATCAGCGGCGAAAGCATGAAGCCACGTATCGCCAGTCGCAAGCGGCCCGGCGGCTCGACCAGGGCGCGCGTGAGCGAAAGCGCCGCGCCATGTCCCAAGGCGGCCCGCTCGCGCAGTCGGTTGAACACGCGGGCATTGAACGCATCGACCGCCGCCTCTTCTCGCGCGGCAATCGACGCCGGATCGACATGATTCGCCGCCCGATCGCGGTCCGCTTCGCGCTGGCGGCATTCGTCGTCGGGGTACATTCTTAGAAGCGTCGCCGGGCCGGGACACGCCCAATTCAAAATCACGATATTGGGCTCGTCGGCCAGTCCGCGCGAAGGCGTTCGCTCATCTCGACAGTGTGCCCGAGGAGTGCCCGCAGGCCATCGCGGCCGAGTAACAGCAAATTCGCCAGCGCCGCGAGGGGGCCGGCGCCGGAGCGACTGGTTTCCAAGGTGAAACGGCCGGAGTCGCCACGCTCGAAGTTATTGTCCATGGAATCGCGACCATCGTAACCGCAGGCATAGGGTGTGGCGATCGCGTCGGCGGGCGATCGATCGGCCAGCGACATGAAGTCGCGCCCATCGCACGCGAGAATCAGCGAAGACACATAAGGCGTGTAGCCGGTCTTATGAAAATCGACTCCCACCGTGTCGGCCCGATCGAGATGCCGAATTCGGCCGCGAATCATGGCGAGCGCGGCGCGAGTCGAATCGCCAAAGCCGAGCGGATTCGAATCGAAGTCGTAGTCATTGAACACCGACCAAGCCCAGCCGATCACGGCGTCGGCATGGAGATGCGGGCGATAGTCGAGCTCGCAGTCGCGAGCCAAGCGATCGCGCGTCGCGGCGATGGCGGCGAGATCATCGAGCTCAAAGGCGTCGGTCGATCCCATCGTGGCGACGATGGCGGCAATGCGCTGCCGGCGGCCAATCGCGCGGCGCGACGGCTTCAATCGCCGCCGCGCCGGCGCCGGGCGGCGCATATACCACCTGCTCGCGACCGATGCCCAGCCAAGCGGCGGCTTTGGCCACCGAAGCATGTGCATGCGCCGAGGCGATGACGACGGCTTCGTTCGAGCGGAGCCCTTGATCCATCGAACCGGGCAGCGCCTTTTCCAGGCCAAGCCTAAGGCCATAGAAGATTCCGCCGGCGCCTCCGAAAGTGAATAGGCCCCCGGCCTGGGCGGGGTCGAAGCCCAGGAGCTCGGCCGTCATTGCCGCCACCCGCGCTTCCACCGCGGCGACGGCCCCCGCGTTGGCGCCGCTCACGAGATTCGGATTTGCCAGCAGCGCGAGCGTGGCCGCGAGTTGACTGGCGATGGTCGGGGCGGGCGCCACATTGATCTGCGCCAGCGGATGACTCCAGAGCGGCAATCCCTTGAGCGCGGCGACCAGCCGACTGGCGACCTCGTCGGGCGGCAAGCCTTCGAGTGGCAATTTCGCCGGGGCGGCCCGCGCAACATCGCGTTCCGGCCCGGCGCCAACGAGCGCCGGCGCCGCGCCATGCCAAGGGCCGTGCGTCGGCGCCGCGCTCCAAATTTCCAGCATTCGCGAGAGCTGGGCGACGAACTCCGCGGGCGCCCCGGCTTCGGGCAAGAGATGTCTGCCGGCAATGTCACCGCCGGAGGGCAAGATAAATTGCCCTCGGAGCGATTGGACCATCTCGCGATAACTCGCGGCGTGCCTGGCGCCGGGCTCGGTTCGTTCTCGCGGCGCGTCGGTCACGCGAAACCTCGCGATCGGCTCACGAGCCCTGCGGGCGTCCCGAGCCGCCCCGATATCCGCCGCCGCCACGCGATGAGCGACCGCGTCCACCGCGTCCGCGCGGGTTGCCGCCGCGCGGCGTCTTCGCGCACGACTCCATATTCACATCGATCAACAGGCCAATGGTTTCGTCCCAAGTGGGAATTCCCTTGTGGCCATGTTTTGCAAACGAGCCACCCTCGTCGTCATGCTCGTCATGCTCGTCGTGCAGGTCATGCTCGTCGTGCAGGTCGTGATCATCGTGATGCTCGAGATCGTCGACGATGGCGCGGCTTGCGCGTCGCCGGATCGATCGTCGGGGCGACCGCGGCCGGAGCCAGGAGCATCGCGATGATCTGCTTCGGAATGGCCCTCGTCGTCGGCGTGGGGACCGGCGCCGCGGCCTTCACCCGACCGCGAGCGACGACGGCGGCGGCGGCGAGGCTCGCGCGAGCCCGGGCGACGATCCTCGCCGCGGGAACGCTCGGCGTCGGACTCGCGAAACCCATCGCCTTCGACGGCTTCATGGACATCGTCGGGCGAACGGTTGTCCGAGTCCCAGCCGGCGGGCGATTCCCCCTCCGCATCGGAGCGAATATAACCAATCCCGATATCTTCTTCGTCGATTCCCTCTTCGCTGGCCGAAGGTTCCTGATCGTCTAGAGGGAAATCGGCGTTGGCTGGTCCGGTCGCTCCGGTTCGGCGCGAGCGCGGTTCCGAACCCTTCTCGCCGCGCCCGTCGGGGCGGCGTCCGCGACGGTTGCGGCCGCCGCGTCGCCGACGACGGTGCGCGGGCCGATCGGAATCGCCCTCCTCGGCCGCGGGCCGATCGGACTCGGCGCCATCGGCCATCTCGATATCGGTGATCTCATCCAACATGGCTTCGACGCCCAGCACATGCGTTGATTCGTCGGATGGCGGATCCGAAAGTTCGTCGCGCTCGTCGGGCGGATTGTCCCGCCACGACTCGCGGCCGCCGGGCGCGGCTTCGCGCGCCTCGGCGGGGCCTCGTCCCGTCGCGCGATCGGAGCGAGCTTCCGAGGCGGAGCGTCGAGGGCCCCCCGGCTCCGTGTCTCGCGCCGGGCGGCGTTCGTCGCGGCGACGCGTCTCGGCTGCCTGTCGCTCGGCCGCCGCCTGAAGTCGAGCCGGATCAGGACGATAGGCCGGTTCCATGAACGAGGGCCGGTAGGGCGCCGCCGGCCGCTCGGGCGGCAAAGGCGCGGGCGACGCTTCGATGGAAGGCTCGCCGCCAAGGGACGCGCGCGAACCCGAGGTCGGCGCGCTGTCGTCGCTCGCGCGGTGAGAAACCGTTTGCGGAGGAGCTCCGGCGGTTGAAGACGCGTCTTCCGCCGAGGGCTCGATTCCCAGATCGCTCGCCAGCTCCGACCAATTGGTCGAGGCGCGCGGCGGGCGGGGAGCCGCGGAGCGCGGCTGCCGCGGCGCGGCGGAAGGCGGAGGCGAAATCCGCGGAGCGCGCGTTTCCTCGGCCGCCGGCTCGGCCGGCGGCTCCGCGCCGAGTTGCGACGCCAGATCGTTCCAATGATTCGACGGATTCATGACAAGGGGCCTTTGTAATCACGGTTTCAGAAACGCCCGCGCCAGGTTCGCGGGATACGAATCGAATGCGCCACTACTTCCACTATAAAGCCAACGCCCTAAAACAAAAAGCGAGGTTCGCGACCCGGGGCGGTCGCGAAAGCCTCGCGGTGGTCGAGCGGAGGGCGCCGCGGGCGCGACTTCGACCGCGCGTTTAATCGCGCCCGCGACGTTCGACGATCGGGCTCTCAGCCATGTTTTTTCTGAAAGTCGACCATATAGTCGCGCAGCGTCTCGACGCCCTGGAGCGGCATGGCATTGTAGATCGAGGCGCGAATCCCGCCCACGGAGCGATGCCCCTTGAGCTCGACCAGCTTGTGTTGTTTGGCTTCGCTGGCGAAGGTGGCTTCGAGTTCCTCGCTCGGCAGGCGGAAGGTGACGTTCATATCGGAGCGGCACGATTTTTCGGCATGACCCCGATAAAAGCCGGAGCTCGAATCGATCGCGTCGTAGAGCAGCTTGCTCTTGCGGCGATTGAGCTCGGCCATCTTTTCGAGCCCGCCGATTTCGTCGCGAATCCAGCGACCGATCAGCATGGTGATATAGATGGCGAACGTCGGCGGGGTGTTGTACAGCGATTGATTCTCGGCCTGAAGGCGATAGTCGAGCATCGCCGGCAGGTCCTTGCCGCCGCGAGCCAAGAACTCGTCGCTCGCAATGACGGTGGTCACGCCCGAGATGCCGGCGTTTTTCTGGCGCAGGCATAGATCAGCGCATGCTTGCCGACCGCCACGGGCCGCGAGACGAAATCGCTCGAGGCGTCGCAAACCAGCGGAGCGCCGGCCGAGTCGGGCTCGACCGGGAACTGCACGCCTTGAATGGTTTCGTTCGATGTGTAGTGTACATAGGCGGCGCCGGGCGTGAGCTTCAACTCGCCCTTGGCCGGCAGGCTTGAGTACTTGTTGGCCTTGCCATCCCAGGCGACATGGACCGTGCCCTCGCGCTTGGCTTCTTGCAGGGCTTTGCCGCCCCAAGTTCCGGTGACGATGTAATCGGCGCCTTCTTCGATCCGCGCAGATAATTCATCGGCAGCATGCTGAACTGCAAACTCGCGCCACCCTGGAGAAAGAGCACGCTATAGCCCGAGGGAATTTTCAGCAGTTCTTGCAACAGCGCGGGCTTCGCCCAAGATCGCCTCGAAGGTTTTCGAGCGATGGCTTAGCTCCATCACCGACATGCCCACGCCCGGCAAGGAAACCAGATCGCGTTGGGCTTGTTCGAGCACCGATTTCGGCAAGATCGCCGGTCCCGGCGAAAAGTTGTAAACTCGCTCCGTCGTCATGGCAAACTCGCTCATGGGGTGAAGATGTAAACGCTCGATTGTGATGCCCCAGGGCGAAGCTGTAAACCCTCTTCGTCGGGAAGAACACTGGGCCCGGCCGGCGGCCCCGGCGGAATGCGCCGATGCTGGAAATGCAATTGGCTAGAACGGCCCTTGCGAGGGAAATGCCTGGACGGGGGGAATTCCTTGGGGGCGGCCAATTTCGCGCGGCGGGCCGTTTCCAACAAGCCAAACGCCGCGGCGAGCCGTAGGTTCGGGCTGCCGCGGCGTTGGGCGGAATAGGTGTTGCTTGCGCGCGAAGGCTGCTCGCCCCGGCGCGTCCGCGTCAAGCGTTGACCGCTTTGAGGAGCGCGACGGCGTTGTCCACGCCGCCCACTTCGACAAGCAGGTTCTTGGCATGCTTGATCGCGTTGACCCAATTGGCGGCCGAGGTGATCGGAATCTGGCCTTTGGTCGAGGTCGCTTCCTTGCCATTGCCTCCGCTGGTCTCGGCATGGGCCGCGGCATTGGTCTTGGCCTTGACCATGTAAACCATGTTCAGCGAAATGGCGTGCCCATACTCTTTCTTGACAAGATCGACGATTTCCGTGGCCTTGGCCTCGGGCATTTGCCCGAGCGCCATTCGAATCGCCAGGCTCTTGTTTTTCTTGGGATCGGTTCGCTTCGCTTTTTTCTTTGTTGCCATGCGGCGCCTTACATTGAAATTAAAAACGGTAAAACGGAAAGGGTTCTCGCCCATCGCGGGAAAGTGAAAGATAGTTACAGTATACGCGGTCGTGAACTGAGTCAACTAGCCCTTTCATGTTTTCGCGACTTTTTTGCATGTCAATCTTCCTGCAATTCACGGGGCCACGATGTTTTGAGATTCATTTGAGCTTCGGCGACACCAGTCGCGCGGGGCCAAGCCGGCTGCGCTTTTGCACGCCACCCCGATATTGAAGCGTTCCGGGAAATCGGCTTCGAGGGATGGGCGACGCGTGGATTTCGCCGAATTGTTTCTCGCGTGTTCCACCCATCGCAAGGGTGGCTTGGAGCCGCGGTAATAGATAGGATTCGGATTGAAATCGCATTGCTTCTGAAATGAGGCAGTGCGCGCGTGGCGATTGAAAGCCTATCCGAGCGCTCCGCGTGGCCCACGCCCCGTGATCTTCCGTGAGTGAAGTGCGCGATGTCGCCGGATAGGCTTTAAGGAATCCGTGGATCGAATGTGAGAGCGACACGGCGCAAGATCATTTTTTTACTTCCCTCGTCTTTCAGATACCGCTCGATGTTTGACTGCCAAGCGGCGCCGAGGTCGGCATATGTACATGTGCCTTTCTGCGCATCGGTGCGGATATTGCAATTTCACCCTGCTTGCCGGCCGCGATGATCTCATGGATCATTATCTCGACGCGCTCGCGATCGAGCTTGGCGGCGCTCGGCGGTCCCCACGCGCTGGACACGCTCTTTCTCGGCGGCGGCACTCCCACGCGTCTGTCCCCCGCGGCGCTCGAGCGTCTGTTCGATCTCCTCGCCGGAAGTTTTTCCCTCGCGCCCGCCGCCGAACTAAGTGTCGAGGCCAATCCGATCGACATCTCGCCACCGCTGTGTCGGCGGCTGGCCGCGCGCGGCGTCACGCGAATCAGCTTGGGCGCCCAGTCGTTCGACCGCGGCAAACTCGCGGTCTTGGAACGCGATCACTCGCCCGAGACGATTGCGCGGGCCTTCGCATTGGCGGCCGCCGCATTTCCGCAAGTGTCGCTCGACTTGATCTTCGGCTGTCCCGGCGAGACCCGCGCGACCTGGCAAGCCGACCTCGAGGCCGCGATCGACCTAGGGCCGGCGCATGTATCCACCTATGGACTGACATTCGAGCGCGGAGCCGCCTTTTGGAGTCGGCGAGCCAAGGGATTGCTGACTCAGGCCGATGAGGAACTGGAGCGAGATTTCCACGCTCGGGCGATCGATTCGCTCACGACCGCCGGGTATGAGCATTACGAAGTGTCGAACTTTGCCCGTGTCGGACAGCGATGCCGGCACAATGAAAACTACTGGGCCGGAGGCGCTTACTTTGCCGTGGGGCCGGGCGCTGCAAGTTATGTGGGTGGTCGACGCCAGATGAACCATCGCAGCACGACCACTTATATCCGGCGCATGCTCGCCGGTCGCTCGCCGGTCGCCGAATCCGAAACGCTCGACGATGAAGATCGCGCCAGAGAGATGCTCGTGTTCGGCCTGCGTCGCATTGGCGGCGTCGAGTGCGCGGCTTTTCTCGCCGCTTCGGGCCACTCGCTCGATGCGCTCGCGGGCGAGGCAATCTCGAAGTTCGTGTCGGCCGGCATGCTAGCCGACGATGGGATTCGGGTGCGGCTCACGCGCGAGGGGCTTTTCGTGAGCGACGCGATCTGGCCTCATTTTTTGCGCGTGTAGCAAGCAGCGAACCAGGCTGGTTGTTCATGGTGAAGCCTGAGCGCTGGAAACGATTGGAGCGACGCGGGCGCCACGAATTCCGGCGAAATAAATCGCTTTCGCCCTCGACGGGCGCCGGTTCGCATGCTAAATTACTGAGAACTTCTTTCCTATCGCCAGACTTTGGCCATCGGATTGTCGCCAGGTCCAATGGCTTTCTGAGAACGCGACGCGCGTTCGTCACATTCGGTCCTGGGTGTTCCCACGAGACCTAGAATGTCATTCGAAGATTTAGGGCTTGCGCAGCCCATCATGCGCGCTGTTATTTCAGAAGGTTACTCGACTCCCACCCCCATTCAGGCTCAAGCCATTCCCCATGTCGCGGCCGGTCGCGATCTTGTGGGATGTGCTCAAACCGGCACCGGCAAGACGGCCGCTTTCGCGCTGCCGATTTTGCATCGGCTCACCGCGAGCGGCAATCCGGCCCGCGGCCGTGGTCGGCGGATTCGCGTGTTGGTGCTTTCGCCCACTCGCGAATTGGCCACGCAAATCGGCGCCAGCTTCGCCGCCTATGGACGCCACTCGACCCTGCGCCACGCCTGCATTTTTGGCGGCGTGGGGCAGAATCCGCAGGTGCGGGCACTCCGCCACGGCATCGATATCCTGGTGGCCACTCCCGGCCGGCTGCTCGACCTGATGAACCAAGGGTTCGTCGATCTGTCGAGCGTCGAGATTTTCGTGCTCGACGAGGCCGACCGCATGCTCGACATGGGCTTTATGCCCGACCTGAAGCGCATCATCGCCAAGCTGCCTTGCGAGCGGCAAACGGTGATGTTTTCGGCCACGATGCCGCGCGAAATCGAGAAGTTGGCCAATGCCATCTTGCGCGATCCGGTGCGCATCACGATCGCGCCCGTCAAGGCCACGACCGACCTGATCGAACAATCGGTCTACCATGTGCCCAAGCAGCAAAAGCCGCTGTTGCTCGCCAGCTTTCTGGCCGCGAACCCGGTCAGCCGAGCGATTGTGTTTACCCGCACCAAACACGGCGCCGATCGGGTGACGGCCGATTTGAATAAGTCGGGCGTGCGGGCCGAGGCGATTCATGGCAATAAAAGCCAAAATGCCCGGCAACGCACTCTGGCCAACTTCAAGAACAATCGCATGGATGTGCTCGTGGCCACGGATCTCGCGGCCCGGGGCATCGATGTCGATGGCGTGACGCATGTGATCAACTACGACCTGCCGATCGAGGTCGAGACCTATGTGCATCGCATTGGCCGCACCGGCCGCGCCGGCGCGACCGGGATTGCCGTGTCGTTTTGCGATGGCGACGAGCGATCGCAACTTCGGGCCATCGAGCGGCTATTGCGTCGCGAGCTTGCGGTGGTTCGTGAGTTGCCGCCCGGAATGCCCGCGCTCGCCGAGAGCCGGCCCGCCGGCCCGCGCGGCGGAAACGAACGCGACCACGGTCCGGCGCCCTCGGGCGTCAAGCAGCGAAAGCCGTTTGGGCGTGCTAGTGGTTCGAAGAACCGCGGCCGCTCGCGTCGCCGCGATGGAGCGCAGGCCGAGCGGAGTCGCGCGGGCGCCGCGCGGTCATAAAGTCGCGGCTCGCGACATAGCGAAAACTGAATGTTCGTAGAAGGCGCCTCGAGTCCCCGCGGACCGAGGCGCCTATTTTCATGCGCCGAGCAACGAAAGGCTCTTAAACGAATCTCGCGTGGGCCCATTCATTTCAAGGGCTCGCCGCCGAGTGCTACGCCATTGGTCGTGAGAATTTGAATTTCATGGGCGCGGTTCTTGCCCTCGTATTTCCACACCAACTTCTTTTCGCGCGTCACTTCGAAAACCTTGATTCCCTGTTGTGCCGCATAGCTGGCGATCACCGTGTTGCCATTCGGCAAGCGCTGGCAGCCGCAAGGATCGGCAAACGGTTTTTCGGCGAAGTCGTCGTTCGAGATTTTCCAGATCACATGGCCCGCGGCGTCGAATTCGACCGTCTTGTTGCCATGCGTGAGGTTGACGAGCGTGACCCCGTCATCCAAGCGAATCGCCGTGAATGGCCAATCCTCCACCGCGCGACCACCCAACTCGGGTAGATCGGTGGCGATCGCGTTTACGACTTCGCCCGCGGGCGTGTATTCCTTGACCTTAAACGCGAGCAAGTGCGGAACAAGATAGTTGCCGCTGGGGAGCTTGCGGGCCATGCGAGTCTGCATGTGGGTGTTGTCGGTTTCGGGCACGAGCGGGGTTTCGCTGAGAATATTGCCCGAGGAGTCGATCTCACGCAACCGCGGCTTGCGGCCCTCCTCGGAAATCAAGGTCGCTCCGCTGGGTAGACGCACAACCGAACCGATCTCGCCGTTTTCGGGTGAGCGGGCATAGTGGAACACCACCTTCTTGTCGCGCGTGAGTTCCTTGACTTCATCGGCCCAAGCGATGAGCACATTGCCACTGGGCAACACAAAGCCATCGCGCGCGCGGCGCGGCCCGAGTCCCAGACTTCTTGGCCCGCCTCGTCGATAATGCCGGTGAAGTTGGGCCCGGCGATGAAAAACGAATGCCGAATCTCGTCGGCTCGCGCGTGCGGCGCGGCAAGAACCCCCGCGCTCGCGGCCACGGCTCCGGTTAAGGCGAAAGCGAAGAACGACGACATCACCCTGGTTCGATACGACGATCGCATAATTTTTTTCCCGCCAAAAGAATTGATGAACGCCCGCCGCAACACGACCCCGGCGCCGCGCATGCGACCCGGTGGCCACGAACAGTCTACTTTGCCGGCGCGCCTTTCCGCCAGCAGGCCCCTTTCCGCCGCTTTTCCGCGAATGGCTCATGCGGCCCTAACAAGCGTCGGGTAGGCTGCGGCCCGCGGGGCCTGCCGACGAGCCCGGCGCCGGGCGATTGCCGCCGCGACCGGCACTCTTACATCGAACACTCAACCGAAGCTTTATCAGGAACAATGCCATGAAACAATCATTGATGAAAATTGTCGCGTTGGCGGGACTGCTCGGCATGTTGGCCGTGCCCGGCGGCGCGCGGGCCGAGGGCGATCTCGACAAGGACCCGGCGGCCGCCAAGAAAGCGCTCGCCGAGGCCAAGATCACGCTTGCCGAAGCCGTGGCGATCGCGTTGGAAAAAGTACCGGGCAAAGCGGTCTCGGCCGAGCTCAAGGCCGAAAAAGACGAGCTCGATTTCGAGGTCGAGATCCTTGTCGATGGCAAGCACAAGGAAGTCGAAATCGACGCCGTGACCGGAAAGATCGAGGGAGTCGAAGATGTTTCGGCCGAGGAACTGAAGTCCGAGGCCGAGGAAGTCAAAGCCGAAACCGCCGCGGCCGAAGCGGCCACGACGCTCGCCCAGGCCATCGCGATCGCCATGAAGCACGTGCCCGAGGGCCGCTGCCTCGTGGCCGAGCCTGATTTCAAGAAAAAGACCGGAAAGCTGGTCTTTGAAGTCGGCCTGCTGGTGGACGACAAAGTGAAAGAAGTGCAAATCGACGGAGCGAGCGGCGCGGTGATCAAAACCAAGGACAAATAGGCTGTCCTGGTCCCCGATCCAAGCCTTCGCGCAGGCTTTTCGTTGGGACCGCGGCGACGATCAGTCGAGTCCGGCGAGTTCGCAGAGGTTGGCCGCCATGACCGGTTGGGGGCAGCTCCATACCAGAAAGAATAGCGCTTCGCGGCACCATCGGCCGGCCGGATGACCGACGACATATCCCGCGCCCTTGGCTGCCGCGAGCGCCGATTGGCTGGCCCGCAGCGCCAAGCTATTGGCGCGAGCCCGCACTTGTTCGGCGCTACAATCGCCGGCGCCGATCGCCAGACGGAGCATGTCGTCGGCCAACGTGCCTTGTTCGTTTTGCAGTTCCGCGGCCGGCGCCAAGAGTTCGGGGCGCGCGGCGCTTTCGGCCCGAAGGTAGCCGATCGCCGCCGCCGCATGGCCAATCGCCAGGGCGCTCGTTTGCAATCCGCCCGCGCCGGAGCTCTTGCCGAGCTTCATTACATTTTCCGCCGGCCCGGCCAAGAGCCACTCACGCTTGACTTCCACGGAATCGAGACGCACTTCGCCGGTATGGCTGGCGGCCAGCCCCACGAGCGCTTGACCTGGCGCGGGAGAAACGCCCGGCAAATCGGTGGGCACGGCGACGAGAATCTGGCCGCCATCGTCGAGCGTCGCCCCGACCACGATCACCTGGGCATGGCTGCCCCCGGTGACCCAGGGGCTAAAGCCATTCAACACGAAACCTCGCGGGGTTTCGGTCGCCGCGAGCACCGGCTTGGCCAAGTGGCGGCGGCTTGTGGTGAGATGCGAGATCGCCACGGTGGCAAAGATTTTTCCGGCCGCAAGGTCGGGCAACCAGCGCTCGCGGGCGGCGTGGCTATCACCGGCCGCGATGCGCGACGAAGCGGCGGCCCGCTGGGTGACGATGAACGAGGTCGTGAGGCATCCGGCCCCGAGACGCAAGTAGCCGCGAAGCAGATCGGCCTCGCTCCACCCGAGCCCGCCCCAGGCTTCGTCTTGAAACCAGGCGAACACGCCGTGCTCGCCCGCGAGTCGCAACTGCTCGCCGGGCCAGTGCCCGCCGCGATCAAGCTCCGGCGCCAGCGCGGCGAGCGCGGCGCAAAGCTGATCGAGCATCGGATCCGCCAGCGAACGGATGATTCGCGAGTCGTGCATGCAAAGCGCTCTGCTTGCGAAAGGCCGTCGGGAGGCCAGTCCGAAAGTTTGTATCAAGCGGGGGCTGCCGGCTGGTCGAATGGTTTCGGTCGAGCGCGGCGTGGTCTCGTCTGGCGCGTGGAAGCCGGCGGCGCCTGTTTTTTTCCGGGCTTGGTCCGGCTTTGACTTGACACTCGCGCCAATTCTAACGCCGCGGTTAAAAACGGCCGAATGTCAAAATCAGCCGCTTTTCTTAGCGAGCAAAATGCGTTCTAATCACGACCAGTCTATGCCAGCGATCGAGACCAGGCAACGTTTGGCCTTCGGCGAACTAGCGAAAGGACCAGCGGCTCGATAGCCGGCGATGAACATTCTTCGCTTGGCGGGAGGGGGGATTCTGAACGCGACGGACTCTCGAAGGGGTCCACTTTTCGAGAGCGATTGGATTTTCGCGGCGACAATATTTTCGATGGCGAAAGGGTTGTTCGCCGCGAGGGCGGTAATGCTTCGGGTTCCGGCGGGGATTGATTTCCTCGACGGACGTTTTTCACCCCACTTGGGTTTTCACCGCTGATTTTCGTAGCCTGGATTGGAGAGGAATCGAATGAGCCAAACTGAACTGGCCCCCGCGGCGCGCATCACCCGACCTTTGGCCACGCAACTCACACCGCAGACGCTTTACGATAAGTGCGTCGCCCTGGCCCGCAATCTGTGGTGGACCTGGCATCCGGAAGTGATCAACCTGTTCCGCGATTTGGATCCGATCCGTTGGCGGCAGCTCGATCATAACCCGATCGCGCTTCTCTCCGAGTTCACGCCGGAGCGACTCGACACGCGAGCCGCGGAACTGGTGCTCTATAGCCGCATCAACTACGCCTATCGCCGGCTCAAGGACTACCTGAACAACAAGCAAACCTGGTCCCGGCAAAACGCCGGCGTGCTGGGAAGCATGCCGGTGGCCTATTTCTCGGCCGAATTCGGCATCCACGAGGCGGTGCCGATTTATTCCGGCGGCCTGGGCGTGCTCTCGGGAGACCATATCAAGAGCGCCAGCGGCTTGGGAGTGCCGCTCGTGGCCATTGGTCTGTTCTACGACCAAGGTTATTTCAAGCAACATCTCGATGGCAACGGCTATCAGCAGGAAGAGTATCTCGACACCAAGGTCGAGCTGCTGCCGATGGAGCCGGCTTGTGACAAGCAAGGCAAGCATGTGCAGGTTTCGATCGACACGCGCCACGGCAAGCTGCTGGCCAAGGTGTGGCTGATGCGCGTCGGCCGCGTGAAGCTCTTCTTGCTCGATTCCGATGTCGAGGGCAATAGCCCCGAGGATCGCGCGCTCACCAGCCGGCTCTATGGCGGCGACCAGCGAGTGCGCATTCGCCAGGAGCTCGTGTTGGGCGTGGGCGGCGTGAAGGCCCTGGCCGCCATGGGCATCACCCCGGGCGTGTATCATCTCAACGAAGGTCACAGCGTGTTCGCCACGCTGGAAGCCGTGCGCGAGCGGATGCACAACGAAGGCATGAGCTTCGACAACGCGCTGCGAGATGTGGCTCAACACACGGTATTTACGACCCACACCCCGGTGCCCGCCGGCCACGATCGCTTCGATGGCGGGCTCATGGAAGAGCATCTTGGCCCGCTCCGCGATTCGCTCCGCATCTCCTACGAACAAATGATGGGCCTTGGCCGGGTCGAGCCGCACAACGAGGGCGAACCCTTCTGCATGACGGTGCTGGGCCTCAAGCTCTCGCGGCGGGCCAACGCGGTGAGCGCGCTGCATGGACACGTCTCGCGCCGCATGTGGGCCCACCTCTGGCCGTGGCGCGTGGAAGAAGAAATTCCGATCGGCCATATCACCAACGGCGTGCATGTGCCCAGTTGGCTCGCCTGGCAAATGTTGCAGCTCTACGATCGCAATTTCCCCGTCGGCTGGCTACCGCGCATGGGCGAGGCCGACGTCTGGCAGGGCATTCATCATGTCGATCCGGGCGAGCTCTGGGAAACGCACTATTCGCTCAAGAACTTGCTGCTGGCCTTTGTCCGGCGGCGCGTGAGCCGGCAATGCCGCCGCCGCGGCGAGCCCGACGCCGTGATCGAAGCAGCGCGCAACCTGCTCGATCCGAATGTGCTCACGATCGGATTCGCCCGCCGCTTCGCCACTTACAAGCGAGCCGACCTGATCCTCTCGAATGTCGATCGCATCGCGAAATTGTTGCATGACAACGAGCGGCCGATCCAGGTGATTTTCGCCGGCAAGGCCCATCCGGCCGATGAACCCGGCAAGCAGCTCATTCGCAAGATCGCGAACGCCCGCCACGATAGCCATTTCAACAATCGGGTCGTGTTCGTCGAGGACTACGATATCAACGTCGGTCGCCACTTGGTTCAAGGCGTCGATGTGTGGCTCAACAATCCGCGGCGTCCGCTGGAAGCCTCGGGCACCAGCGGTCAGAAGGCAGTGCTCAACGGCGCCTTGAACATGTCGATTCTCGATGGTTGGTGGGCCGAAGCCTACGATGGCGCGAATGGCTTCGCGATCGGCGACGGCAAGGTGCATGTGTCCGACGAGATCACGGACGCGCGCGACGCGGAGTCGCTGTATGACGTGCTGGAAAATGAAGTAATTCCGCTCTACTACGATCGCGATGTCGATGGTTTGCCGCGCGGCTGGATTCAGCGGATGATGAATTCGATCAGTTCGTTGGCCTGGCGGTTCAGCGCCCATCGCATGGTGATGGACTACACTCGCTATGCGTATTTGCCGGCGGCCGGCGGCGTGAGCTGCGAAATGTCGATGCATTGATTCCCTGGTCCGCGGTCACGCCCGGCGAGCGAGAGATTTCGACTGGCGAGGCGTGCGTCTCGATATCGGCATTGCTCGAAGTCAAACGCCACGCGACGCCGTGGCGCGGGTCGGCGCAACGCGCTCGATGGCGTTGAGCCCGCGCCCTCGGACCCGCGCGGCGCGAGATTTCATTTTCTATTCGGAGACCCCGGCATGTCGCTCTTGGTGGTTGGCTCGATGGCGCTCGACTCGGTGGAAACACCCCGCGATCGCCGCGACGACGTGCCCGGCGGATCGGCCATGTATTTTTCCTATGCGGCCAGCTACTTTGGCCCGGTGCGGTTGGTGGGAGTCGTGGGCGATGACTGGCCCGGCGAGCATACATCGCTGCTGGCGAAGCGCGGCGTCGACACGGCGGGCCTCGTGGTGGCCCAGGGCGAAAAAACTTTTCGCTGGAGTGGAAAGTACCACGCCAATATGAACGATCGCGACACGGTCGATGTGCAGCTCAATGTGCTCGGCAAGTTCGATCCCATCTTGCCGTCGGCGTTTCGCGACGCGCGGTATGTGTTCTTGGCCAACGGCGCCACGACCACGCAGCTCAAGGTGCTCGAACAAACGCCGCGAGCCGCGCTCACCGTCGCCGACACGATGGACCTCTGGATCAACATCGATCGCGACAATCTGCTCACCCTGCTTTCCAGGATCGATGGCTTGGTGCTCAACGACAGCGAGGCCAAGCTCCTCACGGGCGAGGACAATCTCGTGACCGCCGGCCGACGAGTGCGCGAACTGGGCCCAAAATTCGTGATCGTGAAGAAAGGCGAACACGGCGCCATGTTCTTCGACCAAGACGGGGTGTATTCGCTGCCCGCCTTTCCCACGGACCGCGTCGTCGACCCGACCGGGGCGGGCGATAGCTTTGCCGGCGGCATGATGGGCTATCTTGCGTCCGTCGGTCGCCACGACGCTCAGACCATCAAAACCGCGCTCGCCTACGGCATTGTCGTGGCCAGTTTCAATGTCGAGGATTTCAGTCTCGACCGAATGCGACAGATCGAGCGAGTCGACCTCGACCGGCGATTCGAGGAATATCGCCGCATGCTCCGATTTTAGAGCCTATCCGCCATGTGGTAGAATCATGCGATCATGTCGCAATACATTCGCGCCTTTGTCGCCGTGGAAGCGCCGCCCGAGATACAAGCTCGCGCCGCCCAACTCATCGCCCGACTGCGTTCGACGCCGGCCAAAGTCCACTGGGCCAAGCCGGACCAGATGCACTGGACACTTAAGTTTCTCGGCGATGTGAAATTGCTCGAGGCGGCCCGCATTTGCGAGGCGGTCGCCGCGGCCGTGGCCGAAGTCAAGCCGTTCGATATCGAGGCCGTGGGCGTGGGCGCCTTTCCCGACATCCACCGTCCGCGCACGATCTGGCTTGGCGCCGGCGAGGGGTCTGAAGCGATGATCGCGCTGCAAGAGGCGATCGAAGCCCGCTTGGCCGAGATCGGTTTCCGGCCCGAGGCCCGTCGCTATCGGCCGCATCTCACCTTGGGGCGCGTGCGCGGGCAGTCCGGGCTGGCCGAACTTTCGGAGCGAATCGCGGCCGAGGCAGGGTTCGATGGCGGTCTGACCACAATTTACGAAACGGCCGTGATGTCGAGCGACCTGACGCGCGAGGGGCCGGTCTACCACTCGCTGGGCCATGCCGAGCTCGGCGGCTAACAGCCTGTCGAAAAATCGAAAAAGGCGCCGGCGAGAATTGTTTTTGGCCGCGGCATTTATTTTGCTAAGATGTTTCGCGGCTGGGATTAAGGTCCAAGGGGGCCGCTCCATCGTTGGCCCCTGATTCGGGAAAGGATAATTTTTCGCGCGTTCCTATTGTCATCACGGCATCGGGCCGATAATATACATGCGTTCACGTGTCCCCCGCATCCCTTTCCCGAAGGAACGGCTCGCATGGTCACCGCCACCAAAAGTAACAATCGCATGCCCAAAGAATCCAAGCCGGTCAAGAAAAGCAAAGAGCCCGCGGCCAAGTCGGTGTTCGACGATCATCCGGACCTGAAGCACGCCGTGGCCCAAATTGAAAAAGAGTTCGGCGAAGGCGCCATTATGCCGCTCGGCGCCGACCATGCCGTGCGCATTTCGGGCATTCCGACCGGCAGCCTCTCGCTCGACATGGCGCTGGGCGGCCAGGGTATTCCGCGCGGTCGCATTATCGAAATCTTCGGTCCCGAATCGAGCGGCAAAACGACGCTCGCCCTGCATGTGGTGGCGCAGGCGCAAAAGACGGGCGGTATCGCCGCTTTTATCGACGCGGAGCACGCCCTCGACCCAAGTTGGGCCAAGAAGCTGGGCGTGTCGCTTGAAACATTGCTGGTGAGCCAGCCGGGTAGCGGCGAAGAGGCGATGAACATCACCGAAATGCTCATCAAAAGCAACGCGGTGGACATTATCGTGATCGACTCGGTGGCGGCTCTCGTGCCCAAGAAAGAGCTTGAAGGCGAAATTGGCGATTCGCATGTGGGCCTCCAGGCGCGGCTAATGAGCCAGGCGATGCGGAAGCTCACCGGCGTGATCTCCAAGAGCAAGACGGCGGTGATTTTCATCAATCAGATTCGCGAGAAAATCGGGGTGATGTTCGGCAGCCCCGAAACCACGCCCGGTGGTCGAGCATTGAAGTTCTATTCGTCGTGCCGCATCGATGTTCGCCGCACCGGACAGCTCAAGGAAGGCGAAGACGTGGTCGGCCAGCGAGTTCGGGCCAAAGTGGTGAAAAACAAGGTCGCCCCGCCTTTCCGGGTCGCGGAATTTGATATGATGCACCAAGGCGGCATCAGCTACGAGGGCGATGTGCTCGACTTGGCGATCGCCGCCAAGCTGGTGATTCGCTCGGGGGCTTGGTTTCGCTACGGCGACTTGCATTTGGGACAAGGCCGCGAAAAGACTCGGGCCTACATGCTGGAAAATCCGGCCCTGACCGAAGAACTGCGCGAAAAGATCATGGCTTCGAGCGATTTGGCCGTCTCGCAGCCCGCGGCTGGCGACGACGCTCCGGCCGATGACGAGGTAGAATCGTAAAAGAGCTCGCGCCGGAGTGGAAATGTCGCCCACCGTCGCGCTGAAGCTCCTCGGACATTTCGAGGATACGAGCATGACGATGCGTGGCATGGCTGGGCGTGGCGTGGCAGACGACGATAGGTCGCGATCGAGTCGCAGGCTGCGCGTTTGGCGGCGGCGCGGTTTCGTGGCGCGCGTGGCGCTTTTGGGCGCGCTGTTTGGAATCGCTTCAGTTGGCGTCGCTTTGTTCGCGGGCGCTACTCCGCTCTGGGCTCAAGAGCCCGCGGCGGCTGCTGCCGGGCAGCCGCCCTCGGTTACCGGTCCGGCGGCGCCGAGCGGCCTCGCGGTGGTGGCGGCGATCGAGCAGGCGCTGACCGGGGCGATTGCGTCGGCCGAGAACTCGGTCGTGGCGATTGCGCGCGTGAAGCGTGGCGAGCGCGACGACGCCACATTCGATCATCCGTTCGATCCCTTTGGGCGGCCGCGGTTCAATATCACTCCGAAGCCGGAAGACGCCGATTTTATTCCCAACAATTTCGGGGCCGGCGTGGTGATCGACCGCGATGGCCTGATCCTGACGAACTATCATGTGCTGGCCGACGAGGGGCACGACATCGACGATTCCGATGTCTTTTATGTGACCACTCCCGCCCGGCGCACGTACAAGGCGAGAAAGAAAGCGGCCGATCCGCGGAGCGACCTGGCGGTGCTCGCGATCGACGCCCATGACCTCGCGCCGATCAAGTTCGGCGATGGCGGGGCGCTCAAAAAGGGGCAAATCGTGATCGCGCTGGGCAACCCTTATGCGATCGCCCGCGATGGGCAAGTAAGCGCCAGTTGGGGAATTATTTCGAATCTCTCGCGGAAGGGTCCGCCGGCGCAGCGCTGAGGACACTCGCCAATCTCGGCCGCGAACCACGCTGCATCAATATGGCACGCTGATCCAAACCGACGCCAAGCTCAATCTCGGCACGAGCGGCGGGGCGCTTATCGATCTCAAGGGCGAAATGATCGGCCTATTGACCGCCACCGCCGCGCTGCCCGGCTACGAGCAAGCCGCCGGCTATGCAGTGCCCATGGACGACGCCTTTCGCCGCGTGATCGAAACCCTTAAGAGCGGCCGCGAGGTCGAATATGGTTTCTTGGGCATCTCGCCCGGCAATCTTAGCCGCGAGGAAGTGTTGGCCGGCCGGCATGGCATGCGCGTGGTGAATGTGCTTGAGGGCACCCCCGCCGGCCGCGCCAAACTGCGGTCGGATGACATCATCACCCATGTCGACGGCCGCCCGATTTACGATTCCGATGGGCTGGTGCTCGAGGTCGGCAAGCAACCGGCCGATGGCGTGGTGCGTTTGAATGTCGTGCGCGACGGACAAACGATTCCCAAAATGGTCGAGCTTACGAAGTATGCCGTCGTTGGCAAGATTATCGCCACCACGCCGGCGCCGGCGTGGCGCGGAATGGTGGTCGATTATGCATCGGCCAAGCGAGACTATCGCGACCAGATTCTGGTCACCAGCGTCGCGCCGGGCAGCGCGGCCGCCGCCGCCGGAATCCAGCCCGATATGCGAGTGCTGCGCGTGGGCAAGACGATTGTGAGCACGCCCAAGCAATTCCACGCCGCCGTGGCCGGCAAATCCGGCGAGGTGACGCTCACGATGGAAAGTGGTTTTTCCGATCGGCAAATCACTATCGCGGGCGATGAATGACCCGTCGAAGGCAGTCGCTAAAACCACCTTCATGCCTCCTTCGCCCGTCGCGCTTCATCGCTCGAAACGAATCTCGCGCACCGTAATCGATTCGCCGGAGGCGCCGCTCGGAGTGGGATCGATCCTCAGGCCGCTGATGGCGCCCGCGTATTCGCTCGAGGCCGAAAGGTCGAGCTCGTAACGCCGCATTTGACCATCGGCGATGAACTCGATCGGCAGGCTTGCCGCTTCTTTAAAGCCCGGCGCCTCCCAGCGCCGCCAAAACACGACGCCTCGCCGTTTGCCGCCATCGCGACCCGATGTATCGCCGCTCGGGGCGTCGTAGGCCGCTTCGATCACCAGCCGCCTCGCCCCGCTCGCTTGCCAAAGTCCCTCGGGCGAGATCAACTGCGGATCGTCGGCCTCGAGCTTCACGCGCCAAGTCTCGCCAATCGGCCACCCTTGGTCGGTGGCGTTGATCAAATACCAGTGGCGCCGATCGCCGGCAAAGCGATATCGCGGCGGGCTGGCCGGCCGATCGTGTTCGGTCGCATAGCGGCGAATTGCCTCGAGGCTGCCGACCACGAGCACGCATTCGAATTCGTACTCGATGTCGTGATCGAGAATCTCATGTGGATTGGGGGTCAGGTAGCCGGTCGGATTGTCGTGCGAGCCGCCCGCGCCGGGCTTGCCGGCGAATCCCCCGGTAAATGGCTGACAACCGGGAAACCAGACACCCAAGCCCCAATCGTCGTCGCGCACCAGCGCCGCCCAATGCTCGGTCGCTTGCCAATGCGACCAGGGATCGCGGGCATCGCCGCCCTGCTTTTCAATCCTCTCCAGCGGTCCGCCGGTAAACGGCTTCGCGCCGCGATAGGTCATCAGTCGATAATAAGCGCCATTGGTATAGATTGCCGGCAGTTCTTGCCCCCGGGCCGGGTACTGGCGATGGTCGCTCCGCTGGTTGGTGAGCTTGCCGCGCAGCCGGGCGGTCGATCCTTCGAGCGTGATCCAGGATTCAAACACACAATCACCCGGCACGTTTTCGAGCGGCCATTGCATCGGCCGGCAGCGGACATAGAGGCTCTTTCCATCGGAGCGAAAGTCGAGCGTCGACGAGCCGTGGCCGTGGCAATCGCCGGCCTGGATCGGGTTCCAACCCAGGCCCGCCCAGTGCGGCGCCGGCTGCTGATCGCCCGCGCCGAACGGAACCGGCCCCGAGTAAAACGAAAGCTGAATCTGGCGGCCGTCGTCCCAATTGTTGACGATATTTTCGGGAGCGTCTTGGCTCGTCGCCGCACCGATTTCCTTATCCGCCGAGTGATCCGGCGCCGCCGCGTTGCCCGAAGGCGTCTTTCGCGCGGTGCCGGATCGGCGGCCGCGCTGAGATAGGTGATCGCCCCGCCGCGATCGAGATCGACCCCCAGGCGAAGCTCGCCATTGTCGATAAACCGCATTCCGCGCCACTCGCCCCGCGCCGCGGCCACTTGTTCGTCGGCCCGCGCCATCGTTGCGAACATCATGAGCGCGATTGCGCCGAGACATCGCGGCAATCTCGTGTTCCGTGGATACATGCTCATCACAAGTCCGAAATGATTTCGCAACGCAATTGCCGCGCGGTGGTCCGACATTCCCGGCAAACTCCCTCCGCGGGTTCTTTAGCCTCGCGTGGGCCGTTTAAGAATTGAGCCGCCAGATCATGAAGTTCAAATAGGTGGCAAAGGAAACCCAGACCCAGTAGGGCGCGAGCAGCCAAGTCGCCACGCGATCGATCCGGGCAAAGGTCGCCATCGTCGCCGCGATCGCGAGCCAAAGCATGATGATATCCGCGAGCGAGCCGGCGAGCGAATGCAGGCCGAAAAAGAGCGGCGTCCAGAGCGCGTTCAGCACAAGCTGCACCGCGAAGATCGCGATCGCGAGCCCGGCGTCCGGCGCCGCGTGCCGGCGCCAAATGCGCCACACGCGCGATCGTCTGCATCAGATAAAGCACCGTCCAGACCGGTCCAAACACCCAGTTGGGCGGATTCAGCGGCGGCTTGACCAACTCGGCATGCCACTCGCCCGGCGGAAAGAATCCGGCCCCCGCCAGCGGCGCGATGAACACAATCGCAAGAATTATGACGAATGCAAGCAAGACGTAGGATCCTCTTTGTGCAATCGGCGCCGCGCGGTTCACGGCTCTCGATTGAATTCGTGGCAAGCGACACCAAGCCGCGTCGCGTCATTCCTTGCCGACTTGCGCGTTTTCGCCGCCGGCACGGGTACAAAGAGCCCGGAGCATTTCGGGCGTCGTATCGATCGGAAGGCCGCGAGTGCCGCCGTCGGCATAGAGACACATAACCACGTCACGATAGATCGGTCGCGGCCCCGGTTCGCCGGGCTGACGCTTCATGGCCGCGATAAATTCGTCGATCGTCAAGTCGCGCGGCTCCGACCAGATGACTCCCGAGTCTTGCAGCTCGACGGCCAGTATCGTGTTGGCCGCGCCATCGGCGATATCGCGTAAGTTCACTTGGCCATCGGGCGTGATTACGGTATCGAGATCGACCACCGCGAGCACGTTGGTCTCGCCATGATTGAAGTCGAGCCCTTGCGGCGCGACATAGATCATCGGAGCCCTCTCGGCGAGCGGCATGTTCGCGGGACTGTTCCAGGGCTCGTTTTTCTTGAAAGCGTTGCCTAAGACCGCCGCTTCCTCGCCGCAATAGCGAGTTATCAGCACCCGCCAGCTCAACAATGGATTTCCCGCGTCGTCGCGAAGGGCGACGGCGGGGAAGCGCATTTGTGCGGAATGATACGACTGCATTCCATGCCCGATTTCCTCGATATGCTTCATCGACACATTTCGCCGCGCGGCCTCGCGCGCGGCAAGCACAAAGGGCGTCGCCACCGCTATCAAGCCGCCAAAGATCACCAGGGCGCCGACGCCAATGGCGCGATTCGATTTCGATTTGCGAGACTGTTCTTCGTCCGCATCCATAATCATGGGGCCGTCTTCCGCATAAGAGGCTTCGGTCAGCTTGTTGAAAAATATGCTTGCGACATTTTTCGAGCTCGTGAAGCGCCGCACAAAACTCGCCGCGTTCAATGTCGAGCGCGGCGGTGGCCGATACCCGCGCGTGATCGTCACCGTGTCAATCGAAATCTTGCAGTCGCACATTTTCACCGCCCGCGCGGGTGCAAAGCGAGCGCAGCACCGCTTCGTGCAAATCGGGAGCAAGCAACCGCGTCGAGCCATCGGCGAACACGGCGCAAACGCCCGCGTGGTAGATCGGTCGCGGACCTGGTTCGCCGGGCTGACGCTTCATGGCCGCGATGAATTCGTCGATCGATAAGTCGCGCGGCTCCGACCACATGACTCCCGAGTCTTGCAGCTCGACGGCCAGTAGCGTGTTCGCCGCGCCGTCCTTGATATCTTCGAAGCCGATAGGGCCTTCGGGCGTGAACGCCGCCTCGCGATCCACGATCGCCAGCACATGGGTCTCACCGGGCATCCGATTATTGGCGCCGGGCGATACATACACCGACGGCTCACGGGCGACGAGCGGTTGATTCGCGGGGCCGTTCCAAGGTTCATCTTTCGCGAAAGCATCGAACAGCGGCGTTTCATCTAGATAGGGTAAAATCGCCACTCGCCAACTCCAGAGCGGGTTGCCGGCGTCGTCGCGAGTCGCGGCGGCGGGAAGATGGTGGTTGGAATCCACATAATTGTGAATCGCCAAGGCCGTTTGCTTGAGATTGTTCATCGAACTGTTTCGTCGCGCCGCGTCGCGGGCCGCTTGCACCGCCGGCAATAGCAGCGCGATCAGTATTCCCGCGATCGGAAGCATGAGCACACTGATGCCCCCGGTAGTAATCCCCGTGATCGCACGACCGTTACCCCGCAAGCGTCCCCCGCTGCGCGCGATGTCTCCCAGCCCCAAGGCGCCAAAGATAATCGCGGGAATGCCGGCGAAGAGCGAGATGCACGGCAAGAGCGAAGTAATGCCAAGCACCAAGCTCGCGGTTGCTTTGCCGCTCGTGGGATGATTCGCGGCGGGACCGCCCTCGGAAGCATACGGATTCGCGCCATCGTGATCGGGATTCATGGGAGCTTGCTCCGCGGATGGAAGAGAGAATGCGCTTCCGAGGGGGAAAGCGACGAATGGGCCGTCAATATAATCCGCGCGGCGAGCGAACGTCAAACTAAGTCGCGCCGACGGCGCATGCGAGTCCGTGGCGAGACCTCGAGCAAACGCGGCGGTCACCAGCTCCTCGATGAACTCGGCGTGACTTTGCCCCGCCACGCCGAGCGCCCGGACAAGGCCGGCCGAAGGGCTGATGTCGCAATTGTTATTCACGTCGATCACATACGCCTCGCCGCGAGCGTCGATCCGCACATCGATCCGCGCATAGTCGCGACAGTCCGTGAGCTCATATGCGGCCAGCGCCACTTGTTCGATCCGCCGGGCAAGCTCCGGCGCCACATCGGCCGGACAGCGGACCGGCGTGGCCAGATCGGCGCCGCCGCCGGGCGACCATTTGGCGTCGTAGGTGACGAGACGCTCGTGGTCCAGAAGCCGCGAATCGAACTCGATCTCGGCCAGCGGCAAAAGTCGCGGACGCGGCCATCCGACGATCGCCACATTGAATTCCCGGCCGGCAATGAAACGCTCGATCAGCACATCGCCATAGCGCTCGGTCAACATGGCCGATTGGCCGAGCGCGGCGTCGAGCGATGTCGTCACGCTGCCCGGGCCGATACCGAGGCTGGCGTCTTCGCAGGCCGGCTTCACGATCACGGGCCCCGCGGCCAGGAGCGCGCCGACTCGTTCGCGATCGAGCTTCGCCCCACGCGCGGCGTGATAAAAGGGCGGCGTCGGAACCCCGGCGGCGGTGAGCATCCAATTGCAGCGGGCCTTGTCCTGCGTGAGCAGCAGCGAGCGCGGGCCGGCGCCGGTGAGCGGCAGTCCGAGAAGTTCCACGAGCGCGGCAATGTGCCCTTGGCCCGCCCCGCCGCCCTGGAAACCCTCGAAGAGATTGAAAACCACATCGGGCGCCAGCCGCGCGAGCGACTCGCACAGCGAGCGGCAATCGGTTGAGACCGCCGCCCGGGAAACGCGTCGGCCTGCGGAGCGCAGCGCGGTTTCCACCGCCTCGACCGCTTCGAGCACTCCCGCTTCGGAAGCGTGGTCGGGATGCTCGGGCGGCAAGGTGGGCGCGTTGTAGAGCACGGCCACATGCTCGGGCTGCTTCGGGCGGGCGTCGTTCATGCGCATGTGCCTAGGCCACGGAGACCGGTTGCTCCATGCGTTCGACGGCCGCCTCGACGATCCGCGAAAGCAGCTCGGGATATTCAATGCCCACGGCTCGCGAGAGGATCACGAGATCGCCGGTAAAAGGCGAGAGACCGGGCAACGGATTGACTTCCAGGAAATAGGGCGTGCCCTGGCGAAGGCGAAAATCCATTCGCGACACATCGCGGCAGCCGAGCGCGTTCCAACATCGAATCGCCGCCTCATGCACGGCGGCGGTGTCGTCGGCCGAAAGCTTGGCCGGGCATTCGTAGTCGACCAACTCTTTGTAATTGTGCTTCACGTCGAGGCTGTAGATAAACGGCTCTCCGTCGTCGACCTTGGGCAGCACTCGCATCACGCCGAGCACCGCGGGCGGATCGTTGCCCACGAGGCCCACCGTGAGCTCGTCGCCGTCGATGAATTCCTCGATGAGCACCGGCTGCTTGCAGGTGGCGTGCAATTGGGCGAGCGTCGCGCGGAGCTCCTCGATATCGTGGATCAGGCAGCAGGTCAAGATGCCTTTGCTCGAGCCCTCGTAAGCCGGCTTGATGAACACCGGAAATGGAATATCGGCCACGTGATCGGCAATCGCCGACCAGTCGCCTTTGTAGATCGCCCAGGCCGGAGTGGCGGCGCCCCAGGAGGCGACCAAGCGCTTGGCGCAGTCCTTGTCGAGCGTCGACGCGAGGGTGAGCGGATCGGAGCCGGTGTGTGGAATGCCCAACATTTCGAGCACGGCCGGCACATGCGCCTTGCGCGAACGCAGTTCGCCGCGCCCTTCGGCGATGTTAAACACCAAGTCGGGCTTCGGGCCCTTGAGCAGCCGGCGGAGCATCGACTCGCCATCGCCCAAGAGATCGACTTCGTGGCCGAGCGATTCAAGCACCTCTGCCATGGCGCGGATCGTGGCCGGCGAGTCGTATTCCTCCTCGGGATCCCAGGAAGCGGCGAACGGGCTGCCGAGCGCATCGACCTCGGGAGCCGGGAGGCCATCGGGCTCGTCGGCCGGGAGCTCGTGGCTCGGCGTAAGGGCGGGCGGATCCTCGGGCTGGTCGCCCGGTGGAGCCGATTGGCGGCCGATTCGCACATTGAATGTGAGAGCGATTCGCATGACGGGCCTCCTTCCAAATCTCAACAGTCGGGTGGCGCGGCGTTGCGCGTCGGGTGGGGCTCGCGCGGCGGTCGCTTTTTCGAGACCAGACGCCGAGCACATCAAGGGGCGCGCAAGGCGATGAAAACCATCGCCGCCGCCTATCTTATTTGTACCATATTTGCTTGTTTTCGGCCCGAATTTTAATGGTTCCGAGCTCCCACGTTCTCATGAGTCGCCCTGGAGGAACATGGAGTTCACGCAATGGAGCGAGCGTGGGCCCGCCGCCCTCACTCACGTTTCGGGTTGTGATCGAAAGCCCTACTCCGCGCCGAAACGAACCAGCAAGCGGTCCTTGCGCAACAATCCGCGGAAAAAAGCAAGGTGCGAGAAAACCGCGGGCGCCCGGAGCTAGCCCATTCGCCGCTCCGAGCGCCCGATGATTTGATTCTCCGGTTCCGAACCGCCGGCCGCCTGAATCACGATTTTCGGCCAAGCGAAGGTCTACTTGGCCCGCGGCAGGCGGTTCCAATTGGTCCGCGGCGGATCGGCCGCCTCGGACTGCTGCTGGTAGGGCTCGAGTTGAATCACGTTTCGCTGTTCCTCGGCCACTTCGCTAGCAAGGCGGTCTTCTCGCCGAGCCATTCGCGGATTACCGGCCGGAGTGAGCGATTCGGCCCCACCGCCCAGCAGGCTGCTTACGCCCAGCGACGGATACCGGCTCTCGGCCGCGGGAGCTTTGTCTTCCGGCGCATAGCGGAAGATGAGCCCTTCGTAGTTCCGCAGCACGACCGCGTTTTCCGAGGCCGAGACGAGGTAGTTCGGCATCAACGGTATCTTGCCGGCGCCATGCAACCCATCGACCACATAGGTCGGCACCGCGAGGCCCGACACATGGCCTCGCAGGCCCTCGATGATCTCGATGCCCTTCCACACCGAAGTGCGAAAGTGCCCCGCGCCGGTGACCGGGTCGCAGTGAAAGAGATAGTAAGGCCGCACTTTGATCCGCAAGAGGCCGCGCACCAGGGCCCGCATCGTGGCCACCGAATCGTTCACGCCCTTGAGCAGCACCGCGTGGTTGCTCACCGGCATGCCGGCGTTGACCAGGTTGCGGCAGGCCCGGGCGGTTTCGGGCGTGATTTCGCGGGGATGGTTGAAATGGGTTTGAATCCAGACTTTTTGGGCCTCGGCCAACATGTCGACCAGCGATGTGTCGAACAGCCGCTGGGGAAGCGTGACCGGCACCCGAGTGCCGATTCGCACGACATCGACATGCTCGATCGCCGCCAAGCTGGTGACAAACCACTTGAGACGGCCGACCGGCAGCGACAGCGGATCGCCGCCCGAGAGGATCACATCGCGAATCTCGCGATGATCGCGAATGTATTCGATCATCCGCTCGTCGTTGCGGCTGGGGGCGTCCCAACCTTCGCGATCCAGGGTCACGCGTTTTCGCGTGCAAAAGCGGCAATACATCGAGCAGACATGGGTCGTCACGACCAAGGCTCGATCGGGATAGCGGTGCGTGAGACCGGGCACCGGAGCGTCTTTGTCTTCTTCCAGGGGGTCTTCCAATTCGACGGAGCCGCCCGAAAGCTCGGCGGGGCTGGGCAGCGATTGCAGCCCGATCGGGTCGTGGGGGTCGAGTGGGTTGATGAGCGAGAAGTAGTAAGGCGGAATCGCCAGTTTGTACTTCGCTTCGAGATTCTCCAGGATTTGCAGTTCCTGGTCGGCCAAGGGAAAGAACTCGGCCAATTGCGAGGTGGTGCGGACGGCGTTTTGCATTTGCCAACGCCAGTCATCCCACTGGCTTTCAGGCACATCATGCCATTTGGGATGCCGGCGCGAAATACCGGGAGGCTCTTCCGATTCGTCCGGCAGGGCAACTGCCGACGCCGCGAGCGAAGCGGCTTCGATGTGGGTCATGTTGTGCGAATCCCTCCTCTGTTAGAGCTGAGACAAAAGGTCGGACCTTCGTTGGCCTCGACCCACGATCGCCCCAATCTATCCTTGTCTTTCAACCGACTTGTCTTTCAACCGACTTGTCTTTCAACCGACTCGTCTTTCAACCGACTCGTCGATCAGACGATCGACCGTCTCGCATGCCGCATTCCCCGGGCGTCGCTCTCCAAAGCGCTCCGCGACCGGATCGCGCGACATGCAAAACCCGCGTGCTTATACCATTGATCCGAAATATCGACAAGCAGGTTCCGCGCGATCGAACATTTTTTTCGTCGCGCGGAGAATTATTCAACCTTTGTCTGTTTGGGCAAGAGGAATTCCGGGTTTCGCGGGAAGACAAAATCGCAAGGCTTGGTTCACGATCGGAGGAGGCGTTCGGCCCGCTCGGCGGTTTTCCGTATCTGAATCGAATCATCGCGGTTGCGCTTGCTTGACGCCGGCGCGGCCAATAAGATCGACCACTGCCAGCTTCCGCCTCGAAGCCCGCGAGGCCCATCTTTCTTGGAGACACACCATGACCGCCGGTGCGCCTTCGGCCCACGATCCCTCGGAAAAAACCACGCTCACCGGCATCCATTGGCTGATCTTGCTCATCGCCTCGATGGGCTTCGCCTTCGATATTTATGAACTTCTCGTGATGCCGCTCGTGGCTCGGCCCGGGCTCTCGGAACTCCTGGGCGTCGATCCCGACACCGACTCCGGCAACGCCGCGATTCTCAAATGGACCGGCTATATCATGTGGAGCAGCGCCGTCTCGGGCGGTATCTTCGGCCTCTTGGGCGGTTATTTGACCGACTTGTTGGGCCGGCGCCGCGTGCTCACCTGGAGCATTTTGCTCTACGCCTTCTCGGCCGTGGGGGCCGGCTTTGCCACGTCGGCGCCGATGCTGCTCGTCTTTCGCTCGACGACGTTTATCGGGGTGTGCGTCGAGTTCGTCGCGGCCGTGGCGTGGCTCTCCGAACTGTTTCCCAACGGAAAGCAGCGCGAAGCGGTGCTCGGATACACCCAGGCGTTTTCCTCGATCGGTGGCCTGCTGGTGACCGGCGCTTATAAACTCTGTATCAGCTACGCCGCCGTGCTCCCAGCCATCCACGGCGAGCATGCCGCCTGGCGCTATACGCTGATTTCGGGCCTCATTCCCGCGATTCCGCTGATTCTGATTCGGCCGTTTTTGCCCGAGTCGCCCATGTGGCGGGAGAAGCGGGCCTTGGGAACGTTGCGACGGCCGAGCGTGGCCGAGATCTTCCATCCGCGGTTCCTCCGTGCCACGCTCACCACCACGGCGCTATTTGCCTGCTGCTATGGCGCGGCGTTCGGCGCGATCCAGCTCACGCCGCAAATCGTGCCCGGCCTGGTGCCCGAGCTCGGCAAGATCGTGAAACTGCGAAAGGAAATCGGCGCCACGAAGCCCGACGATCCGAAATACAAGGAGCTCAAGAAGGAAATCGGCCCGTTGAACAAGGCCCAACAGCAGACCGTGGGCAATGTGCAGCTTTTTCAGGAGATGGGCGGGCTCGTCGGCCGCTTTGTCTTGGCTTGGCTGGCGGTGCGGATCGTCAGTCGTCGGAAATTGCTGTGGATGTTTCTTCTGCCGGGACTTGTCATCGTGCCGCTCGTGTTTTGGGGACCGGCCGCCGGCAAGTTTGGGCCCGAGCGAAGCCTCGAACTGCTCAAGTGGGGCATCGCCCTCGTGGGATTCTTCACCGTGGCTCAGTTTAGTTTCTGGGGCAATTATCTGCCGCGCGTTTATCCGACCCATTTGCGCGGCACCGGCGAAGGCTTTGCCGCCAATGTGGGCGGGCGCATGCTCGGCACCGGGGCCAACCCGCTCGCGCTGATCGTGCTCGCGCCGCTCTTTGCCGGCATGGAAGGCGTCTCGCGATCGGCCAGCATTGCCTACGCCGCGGCGACTGTCGGGCTGAGCGTGTATCTCTTGGCCACGATCCTCTGCATTTGGCTGCCCGAACCGGCCCATGCCGAGACCGTCGAATAATACCCGCGACGAAGGTTGCCGTTGTCCGCCGCGCGATGCCGCGGCCTAGCCACGACATGAGCGAGAGGAGCCCGCGCGACGATGCCCCTGCTTGGCGCCCACATGAGCATCGCCGGCGGCTTTCACAAAGCGGTCGAGGCCGCGACGGCCGCGGGCATGGACTGTGTGCAGATATTCACCGGCAGCCCGCGGATTTGGTCGGTCACCGGCGTGAAGCCCGCGGCGAAGAGGCGTTTCGCCGCGCCGCGAATCGCCACGGCCACAACGGCCGCCGCCCCGCACGACGACGCCCTCTGGCGAGCCAAGCCGGTGGCCGACGCCGACGCCGAGCGCTTCCGCCAAGCGCTCGCCGCCAGCGAGCTCGCGCATCCGATCGCCCACGATTCGTATCTGATCAACCTCGCCGCTTCCGACGACGCCCTGTGGGCCCGCTCGATCGCCGCCTTCATCCATGAACTGCGCCGGGCCGAAAAGCTCGGGCTGGCCTGGGTGGTCACGCATCCGGGCGCCCACACCTCTTCGACCGAAGCCGAGGGCCTGGAGCGAGTGGCGGCGGCGCTCGATATCGTCGACGCCGCCACGGAGGACTTGGCCGTGGGCACGCTGCTCGAGCTCACGGCCGGGCAAGGCTCATGCTTGGGTTGGAAGTTCGAGCACTTGGCCGAGATTATTCGCCGAGTTCGCCGGCCCGAGCGCCTGGCGGTATGCTTCGACACATGCCACGTGTTCGCCGCCGGCTATCCACTAAGCCCGAAGGCCGACTACTTGGCCACGCTCCGCGAACTCGACAAACTGGTGGGCCTCGAGCGAGTGCGGGCCTTTCACCTCAACGACAGCAAGGGCGCCCTCGGCTCGCGCATCGATCGCCACGACCACATTGGCCGCGGCAAGATCGGGCTCGAAGCCTTCAGCCTGTTGCTCAACGACCGCCGCTTCCGCAACACGCCGATGTACCTCGAAACTCGCAAGGAACGCGAGGCGGGCGAAGAGATGGACCTCGTGAACCTGAGAACGCTGCGCGGGCTGATAAAAAAGGCATGACGGCCGGACTCGCCGCGAGACGTGTTCCGCCTGGGGCCTGTTCATGTCACCCTTTGCTCGGCGCTCGCACCAGCAGCACCGGGGTCATGGTGCGGTGGCGCACCGCCGAGGCGACGCTGCCGAGGATCAGGTCGCTGAGAAAGCGATGGCCGTGGGTCGACATCGCGATCAAGTCGCAGCCCAACTCCTCGACCACTTCGGGAATCTTGGCCGCCGGCTCGCCGCAGGCCAGCACCACCTCGACCTCGAATCCTTCTTCGGCCAACTCGCGGCGGCGGCGTTCGAGATATGCCCGATCGGCCCGCATTTCATCGGATTCGTCGAACCCCAGACGTGTCTGATTGCGGGCCATGAAACCATCGGCCACGTGCATCAGCGTGAGCCGGGCGCCGGTCAGCCGCGCGAGCCCGCGAATGTGCTGCAAAATGGCTTCGTCGGCCGGCGAGTTTTCCAGGGGAACGCAAATATGGCGGTACATGGTCAGGGCGTCTCGCGGACGAAAAAATAATCGCAAGGGGTCCGTGTTTCACTCAGCGCGGCCAAGAGCGAGGCGGTTCGTCTAATCCGGGTTGAGCCCGCCAAACAGCATCAGACTGTTCAATCCCAAAATAATCGCCGTCGCCAGCCAGGCCAGCGCCGCGAGCCACCACGGATTGACAAATGGCCCCATCTTTCGCCGGTCGCTCGTGAACATCACCAGCGGCACGACCGCGAAGCTCAGTTGCAGCGAGAGAATCACTTGGCTGAGTATCAGCAGGCGATTGATGCCCGTCTCTCCATACCAAATGGCCACCAACACCGCTGGCACGATCGCCACGAGCCGCGTGATAAGTCGCCGCACCCAGGGCCGCAACCGCAGCTCGAGAAAGCCTTCCATCACGATCTGCCCGGCCATGGTGCCGGTAAGGGTTGAATTCTGTCCCGCGGCCAGCAGCGCGATCGCGAAAAACGAGGCCGCCAACGATTGCGGCATCGCCTTTGAAAGCAGCATATAGGCGTTTCCCAGGTCATCGACCACTTCGTGCCCGGGCTGGTGAAAGGCCGCGGCGCTGAGCATGAGAATCGCCGCATTGATGAAAAACGCGAAGAACAGCGCGACGCACGAATCGAGCGTCGCGAAGCGAATCGCCATTCGCCGGCCCGGCTGGGAACGCTCGTAGGCCCGGGTCTGCACGATGCTGCTATGCAAATACAAGTTGTGCGGCATCACGGTGGCGCCGAGAATGCCGACGGCGATATAGAGCATGCGGGGATTGTGAACGATTTCCGGAGTGGGCACGAAACCCCGCAGCACGGCCCCGAGATCGGGCCGCAGCACGAGCAGTTCATAAGCAAAGCATGCTCCAATCACCGCGATGAGTCCCACCACCAGAAACTCGATCGAGCGGAAATTCTTGTTTTGCAAAAACAGCACCAGCAGCACATCGAGCGCCGTGAGCAACACACCCGCCACGAGCGGCAGGTCAAAGAGAAGTTGTAGCGCGATCGCCGAGCCGATCACCTCGGCCAAGTCGCAAGCGGCGATCGCCACCTCGCACAGCACCCAGAGAATAAACACCGTGGGGCGAGAGTAGTTGTCGCGGCAGGCCTGGGCCAGATCGCGACCCGACACAATGCCCAGCTTGAGCGCCAAGTGCTGCAGGAGCATGGCCAGCAAATTCGAGATCAGCACCACCGACAAGAGCGTGAAGCCGAAGCGCGAGCCGCCCTCGAGATCGGTGGCCCAATTGCCCGGGTCCATGTAGCCGACCGACACCAAGAGGCCCGGTCCGGAAAACGCGAGCAGCTTGCGCCAAAATCCGCGCTGGCTCACCGGCACGCTGGCCTCGGCGGAGCCCAAGCTCGGCGCCCCCGGGGTCGACGCCAACCGGCCTCGCCCACGGGCAGATCGGGTTCGGCGGCGGGCGAGTCGGCTTTCATGGCGATCCGAGCATGCGAGGCGGTTGAGGAAGGCCGGCGGCGGGCAGGAGAATTATCGGCCGGACGCCGGCCGGGTGTCAAACGCGACTGGCCCGCTTGGCGCCCCGCAGCGGCGTTTGCCGCATGCCCGGCAAGGCATTAGAATCGCCGGACTTCATTCCTTTCGTTTTCATCGGATCGAATTCAACGATGCCTCGCTACAACCCGGCCGAGATCGAGCCCCGCTGGCAAGAATACTGGGAAACTCGGGGCACGTTCGCCGCCCCCGCCATGCCCCAGGGCAAGAAGCTCTACGCGCTCGACATGTTCCCCTATCCGAGCGGCGAGGGGCTGCATGTCGGGCATCCCGAAGGCTACACGGCCACCGATATCATTTCGCGCTGGCGGCGCATGCAAGGCGATACGGTCATGCACCCCATGGGCTGGGACGCCTTCGGCCTGCCCGCCGAGCAATATGCCAAAAAAACCGGCACGCCGCCGCGACTGACGACCGAAAAAAACATCGGCGCGTTTCGCCGCCAACTGAAAATGCTCGGCTTCAGCTACGACTGGGATCGCGAAATCGCCACGACCGATCCCGAGTATTTTCGCTGGACCCAGTGGATATTTCTCCAATTGTTCGACACCTGGTTCGACGCCAACCGCCAACAGGGCCGCCCGATCGCCGAGCTGCCGATTCCGGCCGAGATCGCGGCCCAGGGCGACGTTGCGATCGAGCGCTATCGCGACGACCACCGGCTGGCCTATCAATCGTCGGCCCCCGTGAATTGGTGCCCGGCCTTGGGCACGGTGCTCGCCAATGAAGAAGTCATCGGCGGAGTGAGCGAGCGCGGCGGGCATCCAGTGGCTCGCATTCCGCTGCGGCAGTGGATGCTGCGAATCACCGCGTATGCTGATCGGCTGGAGAAAGACCTCGAGGGGCTCGACTGGTCGGAAAGCATCAAGGCGTCGCAGCGCAACTGGATCGGCCGCAGCGAAGGCGCCGAGGTTGATTTTCAGATCCTCACTCCAGCGAGTGGCGCCAAGCCGCCCGACGCTTGGACCCAAGGCCGCGCCCAGAGCGGTTTTCCCCATCGACCCGGCGACGATGTGATCCGCGTTTACACTACCCGGCCCGACACGCTCTTCGGCGCCACATACATGGTGCTCGCGCCCGAACATCCGCTGGTGGCGAGCCTCACCACTCCTGAGCAGGCCCAAGCCGTCGCGCGTTACTGCGAAGAGGCGACCCGCAAAAGCGATCTCGACCGCACCGACTTGGCCAAGCAAAAGACCGGCGTCTTCATCGGGGCGCATGCCATCAATCCCGCCAATGGCGAGCCCACGCCGATCTGGATCGCCGACTATGTGCTCGCCAGCTATGGAACCGGCGCGATCATGGCAGTGCCGGCCCACGACACTCGCGACTTTGAATTCGCCCAACAGTTTGGCATTCCAATTCGCGCCGTGGTCGATCCCGGCGCCGACGATGCCAGCCGCGAGCGCGTGTTGGCTGGTTTAGCTGTTTTTCCGGGCGAGGGCGCCGCAATCAACTCAGGCCCGTTTGACGGCCTTCCCACGGCCGAGGTCAAGCGGCGCATCGTGGCCGAACTTGCCGAGCGCGGCGTGGCTCGGGCGGCGGTCAACTACAAACTGCGCGACTGGCTCTTTAGCCGACAACATTTTTGGGGCGAGCCGTTTCCGATTCTCCACGAGCTCGATTCCGCCGGCAATCTCACCGGCCGCGTGCGCCCGGTGGCCGAGACCGCGCTGCCGGTCAACCTGCCGGAACTGACGGAATACAAGGACCACGGCAGTCCCGAGCCGCCGCTCGAACAAGCGCCCCGTGACTGGCTCTATGTGACCCTCGATGGCAAACGTTACAAGCGCGAGACCAATAGCATGCCGCAGTGGGCCGGCTCCTGCTGGTATTACCTGCGGTTTCTCGACCCGAGGAACAACGCCCAGTTCGTCGACCCCGAAATTGAAAAGGCCTGGATGCCGGTCGATCTGTATATCGGCGGAGCGGAACACGCCGTGCTGCATCTGCTCTATTCGCGATTTTGGCACAAAGTGCTCTACGATCGCGGGCACGTCAGCACCATCGAGCCGTTTCAAAAGCTCGTCAATCAAGGCATGATCCTGGGCGAGATCGAGATCACCGGCTACCAATCGCCCGATGGCCGCTGGATTCAGCCCAATGAGGCCGAGAGCCTGGGCGGCAAGCCGGTGCGGGCGCCGGCCAGCGCGGTCGAGAAGCGGGGCGAAGGTTTCGTGCTCGCCGCCGAGCCCTCGATCCGGCTCGAAAGTCGGGCCCATAAAATGTCGAAGTCCCGCGGCAATGTCGTGAATCCCGATGTGGTGGTGCGGGAATACGGCGCCGACGCGCTCCGGCTCTACGAGATGTTCATGGGACCGCTCGAGGCCACGAAGCCCTGGAGCATGGAGGGCGTGAGCGGAGTGCGTGGGTTCCTGGACCGCGTGTGGCGCATGATCACGAGCGAGCGGAGCGAGACGCTGGAGCTGAATCCCGCGGTGCGCGACACGCCGCCCACGGTCGACGAGCTGCGCATGCTCCACCGCACGATTCACGGCGTGACCCACGATCTCGAACGGCTGAGTTTCAACACCGCGATCGCCAAGATGATGGAGTTCACGAACTTCTTCCTGAAGCTCGACACGCGTCCGCGCGAGGCGATGGAGCAACTCGTGCTGCTGCTCGCTCCGTTTGCTCCGCACATGGCCGAGGAGTTGTGGCGCCTGCTGGGACATCCCGATACCTTGGCCCATGAGCCGTGGCCGAAGTGTCTGCCCGAGATGCTCAAGAGCGACACGGTCGAGATTCCGGTGCAGATCAATGGCAAGCTGCGCGGCAAGGTCGTGTGCCCGACCGGGGCTGATAAAGCCGCGATCGAAACGGCCGCCCGCGGCGAGCCGCGCATCGCCGAACTGCTGGCCGGCAAGCAGGTGGTAAAAGTGGTGGTGGCGCCGGGGCGGATGGTGAACTTTGTCGTGAAGTAAGCGTGCGGCGGACCCCGTCGCTTGTCGGCGCCCCCCGCGGCAGTCGGTGATAATCGCATGGGCATGGCGACCAGCACAAAAGGGCCATTCTCTCCGCCGGGTGGCGGCGCTATAATCAGCGTTTATATATATGGGCGCGGCGCCGCTTCGAGTCGAGGCGAGCCCGACCAATTTTTTCCCGCCCAGGGGGCGCCCGGAAGGCGATGACAAGCACCAACGCACGAAGCCGTATTCTGATCGCCGACGACAACGGCCCCAATGTCGAACTGCTCGAGGCCTACCTCAGCGGCGTCGACTGCGAGATGGCCGTGGCCGTCGATGGCCGCGACACGCTCGATAAAGTCGCCGAGTTTCGGCCCGACCTGATCCTGCTCGATGTGATGATGCCCAAACTGAGCGGTTTCGAGGTTTGCCAGAAGCTCAAGAGCGATCGGGCCACGCGCAACATCATGATCCTCATGGTCACGGCCCTCAATGAGCTCGGCGATATCGAGCGGGCCGTGCAGGCCGGCACCGATGACTTTTTGTCCAAGCCGGTCAATAAGCTCGAGCTCGTGAAGCGGGTCGAAAACATGCTCAAGCTTCGCCACATCACCGACGAAGTCGAGCGGCTCCGCAAATACATCGACGAAATGGAAGGCCCCTGAGTAACCGTCGCGCCGGCTTTCGGCATCGCCGGCTTGCCCCGCGACGCGCGGGAAGTTCCTTTGATGCTAGTGCTTTGTCACGGCTGAAATGATAGGTGACCCCGTGGCGCCATGCCCACGCCCAGCGTGGGCATGTTTTCGAGCGCCACGCGGAGTCCTCATGCCCACGCAGGGCCGTGGGCATGGCGCCACGGAACCAATCCAACCCGTCATTTCAATTGTGACAATGCACTATTCACACCTCGTAGGTAATGCGTCCGTGGCGCTCGGCGCGCGAGATGCGGTCGGTGGCGTAGAGCCCGGCCAGCACGAACTCGACACACGAAGCCCGCATCGCCGGATCGCTCGAAGCATTGACTTCGAAGGCTTTGTCCCAAGCCGGCGGCACTCGGCTCAACCGGTCGGCATAGGCGGCGCTCGGCAGCAGATCGCCCACTTCGATTTTGACGCCTTGCGAAAAAATTTCGGCGATCTCGGCCAGTCCGTGGCGATCGATATATTCGTCGAACACATTGCGAATGCTCTCGGCCACGAGGGCCTCGAGCACTTGCCGCTCGCCCATCTGGTGACTGCCCATCAGGTCGAGCTCGAGCTTGCCGAGCGATGAACTGACCAAATGCGCCAGATCGCTCACCCTCGGCACGGCCGGCCGCTCGCCGAGCAGCACCCGCGCTGCCGGGCCGAGGCGACCATCGTGCGATAGTTGGCGATGCTGAACCTGGCGCTCACGCCCGACTGATGATCTACATATTTCGAGCGCCGCGCCGCCACGCTCAACTCCTCGATGATCTGCTTCATGAAAAACGGCACAACCACCGGAAACGCGCCGCCGGTGGCGATTGCCGCTTCTTGCTCCATGATCTGAATACCCAAATCGCGCTCGCGCGGGTAATGCGTGTGTATCACCGAGCCGATCCGGTCCTTAAGCTGCGGAATCACCTTGCCGCTACGGTTGTAGGTCGACGGATTCGCCGAGAAAAGCAAGAGCACGTCGATATCGAACTTCACCGGATAGCCGCGAATCTGCACATCGCGCTCTTCCAAGATATTGAACAACCCCACTTGCACCAGTTCGTCGAGCTCCGGCAGTTCGTTCATGGCGAACACGCCGCGATGCATCCGCGGAATGAGCCCGAAGCTGAGCGCCTCTTCGGCCGACATGCTCACGCCTCCGGCCAGCCGGGCCGGGTCGATCTCGCCGATGATGTCAGCAAACTTGGTGCCCGGCGCCAGCCGCTCCGCATAGCGCTCGTCTCGCGGCCACCAGCCAATCGGCACGCGCTCCGCGGGCGTGTCGGCCAGAAATCGCTTGCAAACTCGCGTGATCGGCCGCAAGGGGTCGTCGTGCAGCGGGGCCTCCTGAATATCGATATAGGGGATCGCGTCGTCCAAAAAGCCGACGATCGATCGCATCAATCGGCTCTTGGCCTGCCCCTTCTCGCCGAGAAACAGCATGTCGTGGCCGGCCAAGATGGCGATGTTGATTTCAGGCAACACCGTGTCTTCATAGCCCACGATGCCGGGAAAGAGGTCGCCATCGCCGTGCGCCAGCCGGGCCAGGAAGTTGTCGTGAATCTCGTGCTTGACGGTTTTCGACACCCAGCCGCTCGCGCGGAGCTCGGCCAGATTCGTCGGCTTGTTCAGTGGGGTCATGCGGGGCAAAACTCTCGCGGGGCTGGAGGGATCGAACAACGGAGCGAAAACGAACGCGGCGTCCCCGCGTGATTGCAACAGGATTATAGCGCTCGGCGCCCGAGGGCCAACCCCGCCGCGAGTCACGCGCTTCGCGAAAACCGGTTGGCGCCGGGCCACGGAAAAATGTTCGAGAAAAAGCTGGCGGGGCCCCGCGGCGGTTGTTATCGTAGGCCACGCGGCGCTCGAAGCCCACCGAGCGGCTCGCGAGTTCGCCGTCGGTTCCGCCGCCTGTCACCCCCAGCCTTCCGCCCTTCGAGGAGTTCCCACCATGAAACTTGCCGAAAGTTTGACCGGTATTTTGGCCGGATTGATCCAGTTGCTTGGTCCCGCGCCCGAGCCGGCTCGCGAATTGCAAATCAAGCCCGGCGACCAGATCGTGGCGATCGGCGATTCGATCACGCAGGGTGGCGGCTACCTGCGCGACATCGACAAAGTGTTGGCCGAGCAATATCCCGACTATCATTTGCCAAAGATCATCAATGTGGGCATCAGCGGGCAGAAGGCCGAAGACTTGGTGAAGCGATTTCAAAAAGACGTGATCGATCGCAAGCCGGCGATCGTCACCCTCAGCATCGGCATCAATGATGTGTGGCATCGCGAGAAGAAGCCGCATGATCCCGAGGTGCTGGCGGCCTACACCGCCAATGTTCGCAAAATGGTCGAAGACGCGCAAAGCGCCGGCATCAAAGTGGTGCTGCTCACTCCGACCGTGATTCATGAAGACCCTGCGAGCGAAGGCAACAAGCGGCTCGTGGAATATGTCGCCGCCGAGAAAGGCATCGCGGCCGAAAAGCACTGCCTAATCGCCGATCTGCATCAAATGTTTCTCGATGTGCTGGCCAAGAAGCCGGCCGACATGAAAGACAAGATGCTCACCGGCGACGGCGTGCATATGAATCCCCGGGGCGATGCCCTGATGGCGATCGGCGTGCTGCGAGCCCTGGGAGTGCCCGACGACAAGATCACCGCGCCGCCGAAGAGCGGCTCGTGAGCAAGCCTGCCTCGCCGGCGCCTTGATCGGCCGCCAAGAGCGGCAGGGCAATGTATTCGAGCGACGAGCTTTGCTCGGCGTTTGGCGAGGTTGAATTATGCCACGAGGGCATTTTTCAACAGGCTGATAGCTCGACCCCCGGCGGCGAGGAGCATGTGCGCCTCGCCCCGACCACCAACCGCGATTTTCATCATGCCTCCGCCCGTACCGGGGCTGGAAGCTTTTCAGAGGCGCCGGTGGGAGTCGAACCCACGGTGGTGGATTTGCAATCAGCCACCCATCAGCATAAGTCGTTTTGGGCTATCGCGTTGCGTCGCGTTTGAATTAGTTGCGGCCACGTTGCGGCCAGATTGCACCGAAATTATGTGTTCCGGCGCTTTGCTGGTCGCGAACGGCAGGGCGGTGATCGCTTCCCGTTTCGCCCGTTCGGTCGCCTTGGCATACACGTTCATCGTCATTCCCAGGGTGGAATGGCCAAGAATTGCCTGAATGGCTTTCGGGCTAGCGCCATTCTCCAGCGCCAGCGTCGTGAATGAGACTCGCAGGCTATGGATGTCCACAGAGCCGCCGGAGCGAGCATCGTCGATGCCGGCGCGATTGCAGGCCGCGTAGAACAGTTTGAGCAGCCCGGCGCGGTGGGGCGTGTTGGCGGTCGTCACGAAAACATGGTCGCGAGAGAATCGCTCCGCCTGGTCGATCGTCTCGGCCGCGGTCTTGCCGGCTACTGGCTGTCGCTCCCCTGCGCTGCCCTTCAGTTCGGCCAGCATCGCGAGTAAGGCATCGTCGAGCGGGATATCACGTTCTTTCTTGCTCTTGGCCAACTCCGGCCGGACGGTCAACGTCTGCCGCTCAAAATCGACGTCCGAGAATCGCAGGTCGGCCAGTTCACAGAGCCGCAGGCCCGTGCAGGCGAACGTCCGCCAGACGGGCAACAGGTATGCCGGGCTGTTATCGAACAGCCGGCCGATTTCCTCCACGGTCAGCGATCGGCGTTGCTTCACGAGCTTGTCATGTCGCAAGGGCTTGAGCCCGGCCAAGGGATTGCTTCCGATGCGGCCCCATTCGACGCCTTTGTTCAGCATGTTATTCAGCGTGCCGACTTCGCGGTTGACACTCCGCGGGCTAACCTTGCGGGCCAGGGGCGCCGCGTTTTTCTTGCGCGAGTGAACGACGATGGATTGAGCGAGCCGCCATTCGCGATAGGACAGAACCACGGCTTGCGAGACTTGGCGGACGGATTGCACGGCCAAGAATTTCTCGAAGCGCTTCAGGTCGGCGTCATACTCGCCCGGCCGGCGGACGGACTGCCGAGCCCAGCGCATGAACTCGCCCCGCAGTTCCGACCACGGGCAATCGTTGTCCACGATATTGAAGTCGCCGCGGTCGGCGCGCGATCGCAAGTCGGTCAACAGTTCGCAGGCCGTGCGGAAGTCTGTCGATAGCCGCTTGCGCACACGTCGGCCAGCGGCGCGGAAGTTTGAATAGAATGCGTCGCCGCGCTTTTCCAGCCCCGTTGGCAGTTTTGGTTGTCGTCCCATGTTTGTTGCTCCCCTTTCGTGAAATCGGTTCGCCAGTTTCGCGTCTACGGGCTTCGGATGGTCTTCAATGAGTGTTGGGCCGCGTGTCGGTTCGATGCGTTAGGGCGCGTGCTATGCGTTCGCTGCTCATTTGCCTTTAGACTTCGCAGCGGCAGCCGCAAGTAGAATCCCGCGAGCCCACGTCGATGGCGCTGGCTGGCCCGCGGCTTTGATAATCGCCGCCTCGCCGGCAGTTACCCGAATTAGAAAATGTGTCTCGCGCCGGTCGGCGGCGGCTTTGGGGGGTCGGCCCATGCGCGGCTTTGCGGCCATTTTTGTGCGGCGTTGTTTTCCCATGAACATATCGTATAGCGGAAAAGCTATCCCGCAAGGGCTGGCGGCGCCGTTTTGCAAGCCGCTGGCGGAAACCACTGTCAACCGTTGCCAGTGAGGCTCGCGAAAAGTGTCTCATCGTGGGACACTTTCAAGATCGCCTCACGCAATCTTGAGCCGCTGGGAATTAGTCTCAGCCTGAGAGCAATTTCAAGTTGCACGACGGAACTTGAAAATGGTTCCATCGCGGAACAATTTCGGCAGCAGGCCACAGATTGCCCCGCGCCGCGAGTCGATTTTGTCAAGGGATTTTTTCAGGAAGTGGAAAACATGCCCTTTTGGGCGCAGCTCTGCCGCCGGCGTCCTGTTTTGTCAGCAGTGTTGGCATTTTGCCACTGGTAACGGTTACCAGTTGATGGGTCCACTTCGCCCGCGCGCGAGGCTCGGCGATTTTTGCTGGATACCATTTTGGTATTCACCGTTCCCCTACGCGGGCGCGCGAGGCTCGCCAACTGGAATTTCTTCCAGTTGCGCAACGCCAACCCCGTTCCCCTACGCGGCGCGCGAGGCTCGCCAACTGGAATTTCTTCCAGTTGCGCAACGCCAACCCCGTTCCCCTACGCGGGCGCGCGAGGCTCGCCTTTGATGCGACGCAACTGTCATCGGATGACAGTTGGGCCCGTACTTCGCCGCGCGCGAGGCTGGCCGACTGTCGGAATCGACAGTCGATTTTCGCAGTCCCCCTACGCGCCACGCGCATCGTCTGCCCTCCAGGTAGCGCAACTGCGCCCGCTCTGCGGATTCAGCCGGTCGAGCCGGCGTGGGCGTCAGATTGTCAAAGACCTTTCGCTGCGAACCGCCGCCCGGCGCCGCGGAAGCGCTCGCTGGCCGTGACGCTAGTTTCCATAAACGTCACGCGGTTCCGATGCCGGCTTGCGGTGAGTTGTTCGATCAGGTCGGCCGCGCCCTGCCACGTTAAGAATCTTGCCCGCGTTTGCAAGTCGGCCAGCGATAGCCCGGTGACGTAGCGGAGATGGGTTTCGAGCTTGGCGGGCGCCATCGGGTCGGCCAGCAGCAGCGCGCCGGCGGCCTCGGCGGGCGTTGCGCCCTTGGCGACCAGCACGGCGGCTACGATAGTTTGTTCGGCGAGTTGAACCATGTTCGGCCCGATTCTAAAACCCGCCGGCCGCCGCGGAAGCGAAAACCGCAGCGACCGACGGGACCGGAGGCGGCGACAAGCCGCACATTCGATGTTTCAAAAACCCGGCGCCGACCAAAGGATCGTCGCGCCGGGCTCGCAGTCCCCACCCGCGGGAACATTTGTTAGCGGCTGGCCGTCAATTCCAGCAGCCGCAATTTGGATCGAAGGGTGAACAATTCGTCCTGCCACGCCAGACGCGGCGCGGACGATTCCAGTTCAAGCAAGCGCCGACGCGCGAACGTCATTGCCTCATCTTCCAGCGAAATGGAACGCTCGCCGGCCAAGTGTTTCGTGATCGCGTGGTGCGCGCCAGCCAGGGCAATCGCCTTCAATTTGTTCGCGTTGGTTCCCGTTTGCTTGGCTTTGGCAATCGCTTCCGCGGCGTGTTGGCCAGCCAGCGCATGGCCGGCGCGAGCGGCGGCATGGACGGCGGCGCGAACACCGCCCTTGAGCCCATGTAGGCTTTCGGCCTTTAGATGCTCAATCGCGGCATGGCCGGCGGCGTGCGTGACGGTCTTGACGCCGGATGCGAATTTCCCGTCCGCGCCGTGGTTCGGGTTGAAACGGAAATCGGCGTCGTCGAGCACGTCGAGCGAACGAACGTCGATCGTGCAAGTGCTGCCGCGATAGGCCGGCTCGCTCACGGGCGACACGTCGAGCAAGTCGATCTTGCGCAGCTCACGCAGCGCACCGCCTTGCCCATCGCGCGACCACGATTGGCCGTCCGGGCCGGCAACGCGGAAGCCGAAGGATGAATGGCGGATGTCGCCACGGTCGATCGACGCCAGCATATCGCGAGCGTATGACGTGTCCGGGAGATCGCAATCCCATCGCAAGCCCCGCACGGTGTCGGCAAGTCGTAGCGTGCCGCTCGTCGTGCTGCCCAGCGGCATGGATCGCTCGTGGTTGACGTAGCATCGCACTTCGGCGCCGCGCTTCAGGCAGTCCGTCACGGCGCCGAACTTGACGACTTCCTTCGCGCCTCCCATGTCTTCGGACGGGCTGTCATATACTGGCGAATACCCGCCAATCGTGACCTTGCCGCGCTGCTCGCGCACTTCGATTTCTGCCGGTGGCAGGCGGCGATATTCGATTTCTTGGCTCATTGCTGGCCTCGTGTTTCGAGTTGCGCGGTGATCGCGGCGCGTTCGGTTTTGAGCGCAGCAAGTTGGTCGTGAAGCTTGCGGCATTCCAAGGGACTGCATCTGTCGCTCACTAGCTTTCGCATCGCTTCAAGTTCAAGCTGCGGCATTTCGGCCAATCGGGCTTCCGCGGCGGATCGCAGCCTTTCCGCCGAGCCTCGATGCGAAGCATATTCAATCGGTTGTTTCATGTTCGCGGTTTCCATTTTCAGACCTTTCCTTTCGTTAGATGCGGCCGATTTCGGGATATTCGCGTGCGATTTCCTGCAACCACGTGTGCATTAGCGAGCCCTCTTCCGTCGGGTCGGTGAGCGGCATTCCCCACGGAAGCGCCGGCACGACGTCGGCGAACCAAATTCCGGCGCCTTCCAATTCTTCCCGATTCAACGCTTCGATTTGCGCTTCGACGGCCGCGGCCTTCATGGCGATCGCCAGCTTCTTCAGTCGCGCCGCGCAGATTTTGCGGATACCGTGTTTTGCGATCAGCCGGCGGCTCGCGCGGCGCTGTTCGTCGCGTAGTTCGCGCTCGGAAAACGCGACGGCCGCGACGACCGAATTCAGCCTGCGCGAGACAATGCCAAGTTGCTCGTTTCGGTCGCCGCTGGCGAACGCCTCATCGCCGACGGTTTCGCCACTGGCCAGCTTCCGTCCGATCGTCAGGTGTGCGGGTTCGGCGAGTCTGGCCGGCGGAGCACTGAGCAGCGACTCGAGCCGCGCTTTTTCAATGAGCAGATTCGAGTGGCGATCGAGCCGCGTTTTGTACTCCGGGTCGTCGCGCAAATTGAGCTTGGGCACGTCGGCCTTGGGTCGCTTGGCGGCGATGGCCAACGCGGCCTCGGCGCGACAGCGCATCGTTTTCAGGTGCGCGCGAGCGTTGGCGATTTCCGCGACGGCGGCTGCTCGCTCGGATTGCAGTTGCCGATCGGCGATCATCAATTTCGTGTTGTCGGGACCGCTCGGCGATTCGCTCCAATCTGCCGCGTCAACTCGTTTCGCTTTGGCCTTGTTCTCGGCGATGCGGCGGTCGATGTCCGCCTGCATTTCCGTCGCCTGGCGGAGTCTGCATTTCGCTTCGGCAAAGTAGGTGACGTCCTCGATCGTAGCCATTGTCGTTCCTCCGGTATGAAAAAAACTAAAGTAACCAGATTCGTGGTTCGGCGAGTTGTCCTTCTCGCGTGGCCAGTGCCAACGCCATCACGGCGCTCGTCACGCCGTCTATTTTCTCGCTGCTCTTTTTTTTGCTCGGGCGGCAGTTGCCGCTGCTGTCGGTTTCGATGACGGTGTTGGCGACCATCCAGCGCATGACCGCGTTGCCGTTGTGCTGCATCTTTTGCGAACGAACCAAAGCCTCGAAGTTTTTGCACGGCTCGTTCATCGTCGCCATGTTTTGGCGGAACTCCTGCACATCGAACCCGTCTTGCAAAAGCTCGCTGGCCATTTGTCGCGCGTTCCATGGGTCCACGGCAATCCCGCGAATGTTGTACTGCGATTGCAACTCATTGATGCGCTGGCGAATCAGCGGGAATTCCGTCGACGCGCCCGGCGTCAACTCAACAAGACCGTCGCGGATGAAGCTCGCCGCGGGCTCCTTGCGAGAGTTGCGGTTGGACTCCTCGGGCAGCCAGAAATAAGGGAGCAGCGCGAATTGTCCGTCGTCCAGCGGGAAGGCAAGAACCAACGCGGCGTAATCGTCGCGATACGCCAAGTCGAGCCCGGCGTAGCAATCGCGGCCCTCCAAGTCGCTCGGCTGGAAATCGGTCTCGCAAGCGTCCCACGACTCGCTTGCAATCCAGCGAACCGACGAATCCGTCCACTGATTCAGGTACAGCTGGCGAAAAACATTTTCGCGGGCCGGCATGTGCTGGGCCTCGCGGAACAACTCGCGCATGTCGTCGATGCCGCGAAAGTCGCCCAATGCCGGGTTGGCCTCCGCCCAAACTTTTTCATCCGTCCAGTCGGCATCCTCGGGCGCCTCGAATATGATCGGCAAAAAGCTCGGGTCGGGAATGATTCCGTCGCGCACTTGGCGGGCATACGCCCAAACCTGCCAGCAGATTGAATTGCGGTCGTAACCCGCGGTGGTGATCGCCACCGTTAGCGGCTGTGTGCGGGCGCCCATCGACGTGGTCAAAACATCCCAAAGCTGCGAATTGGGGGCGGCGTGCAGCTCATCGTAAATTAGGCAACTGGCGTTGTAGCCGTGGGCGTGTGGGGCGTCCGCGGGGATGGCTCGATAAACGCTGTTGGTCGGCCGGTAGATGATCTGCCGGCGGCTTTCCGTGATTTGGCAGTGCAGCGAAAGTGTCGGGTCGTTTCGAACCATCTGCGCGGCGACGTTGAACACAAGGCTGGCTTGCTCGCGGTCGGTGGCGGCGCTGTAGGTTTCGCCGCCTTGCTCGGGCTCGGACACGAGCATATACAATGCGATTGCGGCGCCGATCTCCGTCTTGCCATTTTTTCTCGGCAACGCCAGAAACGCCTTCCGATATTGGCGGGTGCCGTCGTCGCGCAGCCGGCCGAACAACTCGCGCACGATCTGCTGTTGCCACGGGCGCAGGTCGAATTTCTTGTTTGCCCAGCGGGCGCCTTTGGCGTGCGTCAAGTTATTGACGAACTTCACGGCGCGGTCGGCGGCGGCGTTCGTCGGGGGACTAGCCAATGACATTTGCGAGCGTCCCTTCCCAGCCAGTGGTCTGCGGCTTGTCTTCGGTCTTCTTCGGGGCGCCGAGCATCCGGTGACGCGCCGCTGGGCTTAGCCCGAACTCGCCCAGCAGCTGTTGCATCGCCTTGGCGGCCTGGCTGCTGACCGACAGATATGGGTTTTGAATCGGATAGCCGGACGGGCTCTTGACGATGGCGCCCTGCGTGGCAAGTTGTGTTTCTGCGTCCAGCCAGCGAGCCCATGATTGGCAATACATGGCAAGGGCGGCGCGGTCGAGTAGTGCGACCAGTCCGAGCCCGCGTAGCAAGCCGGTGATTCGCTGCCATTCGGCGGCAGCCTCGCCCGTTAGCTCTTTCGGGCACGATGGTACGCGAACCGGCGCCTGGATGGGGTCGGTCGACTTGGCGAGCGCCTTGTAAGTGGGTTTGCGGCCTCTCATGCGGTCGCCCCCTTGGCCAATAGCTCGTCAATCCACGCCGAATGGAAGTCGAACAGACCGGCATCGTTGAACATTGTCGCGGTTTCGACGTTGTGGCACGATCGAAGACTGGCGCTCGACTCGACGACGATCGAATGGGCGCCGGTTTTCAGCAGCACGATTTTTGCGTGGGTTCGCATCGCACATAGTCGGAAGCCGTGTCGGTCGCATAGCGCGGCCATCTGGCGGTAAATCGGCTCGTCCTGAGCCGCGAAGTAATGGCTACAGAGCACGTCAAGGCGTTTGACCTGGCCGGCGTCGATCAGTCGGCCGATCATTTCGACGTTCGCTTTGCTGAATCCCAAGGTGACGATAGCAAGGTGGTCGAGCGGACGGCCGGACAGTTCGAGCACGGCGCCGATGAAGTCGGCGAGCGCGAATGAACCATTTAGGACACAGTGCAACGATTCATCGGGCGCCGGCAGTTTCTCGATCGTCTGAACCGCCGCGCGGTGCTTGTTCAGTACCCTCGTCGATCGCTGCCGCTGGCGGCGCAGCATCCGCCGGTTCTCGGGCAGGCGCAGGCTGACGTTTTCCAATGTCGATTCATCCGCTGCCGGATAGAACGGTTGAATCGTGCTCATGTCAAAAGGCTTGAGTTCGTTGGTTGCCATTTTTTTGACCCCTGGGGGGCATTTTCGGGGAGCGAATTCGTCTCGAGTTGGCCCGCCTTTCGGTCGCGCCTCTTCTATGGATGAAACACCCCTACCCCTTTTTGGCTTTCGCTTCGCGCCGCTTGTGGTCCGCGGAGCAAAGCGCGACGCAATTGCTCTCCTCAAACGCCAACTCGGGATGCGCGAGCCTCGGCAACGCGTGGTGAACTTCTTGCGTTGGCGTAACTTCTCGGCGCTCCAGGCAATCGACACAAAACGGATTTTTGCGAATGAACCACGCTCGAAACTTCCGCCACCTCTTGCTACCGTAAAATGCTCTGCTCTCGCTGCGATCGAGTCTGACTCGCTCGGGCGTCTTTCCGTCTGGTCGGAACGTCGCGGGTTTTCTCATCTCGCACACAAACTGCAAAGCGGAACGATCATCGCGCCCTCGTCGTGAAGGACGACAACCCACGGCGTCTCCATCGCCTCGCCGCCAAGCTCGGCCAGCGTCGGCACGCCCGGCAGCTTGAGCAGCGACAACGGAATCGACCTGCCCAATCGCTCAAACGCTTCGGGCAGGTCGTCCTCGGCCGCTCGAATGAGACCGACGACATAGGCGCAGCCGTCGCCTGTGTGGGCGCTGCGGGCCTCGTCCGCCAGCCGCTCGATGAATGTTTTGACCATCACTTGCCCCCCAGCGCTGCAATGATCCGCTCGACCTGTGCGGCGGTGTAGTGCGGCACGCGGTCGATGCGCATGGCGGGCTTGATTCCGGCTCGGCTCGCGGCTTGCTCAATCGAGCGGACGCTGCGCTGCATTTGGCCGGCCAGGCAGCCGATGGATGTTAAGTCGCGGGTTTCGGTCGTCATGGGTTCCCTCTGCTTTGATTATTCGCGCTCGCGGGTTTGTTGCACTTCCATATGTAGAAGAATTCTTCACGTTGCCAAAATAGTGAACGGTCGATCGCAACTGACGCACGTGCAGTATCTGAGCACGGCGTCACTGCCGCCGATGGTTTGTTGCTCTGTTCGTCGGACGCGATGCTTGGACGATCGGCAACGCGGGCAGCGGGCCAGCTTGATCGTGACCATCGGCAGCGGGCTGCGGGGGTGTTCGGCGTCGGCGGTGTGGTCGGTGCTGCTCATGGCGTCGGCTCGCTGGGTTCCTGCTTCACTTCGCAAACCTCGACGCACCGGAACCCGTGTGATCGGAGCAGCCGCTTCAGCAACTCCCGCAACCGACGGATGCCGGCTGGGTCGGCCGGTTTGTGGTCGGCTTCCAGTAGCAGCGAGAATCGAGGTCGTGTGCTGCTCATCGTTCATCCCGTCCATTCGCCGCACAGAATCTCATCGTGTGCGACCGGCTTGCCCCATGCGTCCATGCAGCCTTGCGCCCATCGTTGCGTCGCACGCTGCTGCTCGCGTCGTTCGACGGCTTCGTTCAACTGCTCTTTGACGGCGCGGTGATTGGTCAGCGAACGCAATTCGAGCCACACGATTCGGATGGTCTCGGCCAGTTCGTTCCATCGGGCTTTCCGCTTGGCTCGCCTCCAGGTCGGTCGATGGTCTTGCATAGGTCGGTCCTTCAGTTGAGTTACACAACAGGCAAAATAAGTAGTTCAGAGAAAGCCAAAATCGGTTTACCCCGAATAGCCCCGAATACCCGGAATAGGTTCAACACCTTTTACATACAATAGAACTTTTCTTTAGGTGGCCAAAATAGTGAACCGCCGCGAGCAACTGTGGCATGTGCAATATCGAAGAACAGCGCCGTCGTTGCTCTGGTCAACCGTCCGGCGGACCTTGAACTTCGGCGAGCGGCAATGCGGCCAGGCGCCAGCTTGATCGTGACCATCGGCAGCGGGCTGCGGGGGTGTTCGGCGTCGGTGTTGTGGTCGGTGGTGTTCATGGCGTGGCCTCGCTGGCTTCGATCCTCTCGACGCCAAGCACTCGCTCGATTTCCGCACGCAAGTCGGCGACCAGATAAACCTTGCCTAACAGCCATTCCAGATACTCGCGTTCGATGCGTCGAATCGGCTTGCCTTTGTGCCTGCCAAACGGCATCGGCATCGACCATTCATCGTGCATTTGGTCGCAATCGGCGGTGTGCGGGCCGCGGCGGTGACACCACGAGCAGGGAACGTCACGCCATTCAGTTCGCGGGCCGAGTAGGTAATCGCGGTCGCTGGCGGAAATGTGGTCGAACCAGTCCCATGCGTCGGCGGCGGTATCCTGTTGTGCGCCGTCGAACAATGTGGCCGAGTCCAATTGCGTCTCGCTCAATTCGTCGCAATCGCTTTCGGGGGTTGCGGTTAGCGGCTCAATTGGCGCAATCGCGGCGGGTTGACTAACCCACTCCGGCCAGGCGAATGAAACAGGTGAAACACGATTCACCCCATTGCGTAATATATAGCTATTATTTTCGTTACTCATTTCAATGCGCCCCCATGCGTGCAATAGATAGATACATGTTTCACGTGTTTCACTCCGCGAGTCCGATTCCGCGATAATGGCGGGTCGGTCGCCCGTCAATCCGCGGCTGGCAGTCCTCGATACTCGACACTGCCGCTCGCAAATGCCGCCCGAAACCCGCCTCATCTTCGACGTGAGATCGGCCGGCGGTCTTCGCCCACTCGCAATAGGCCGCATAGAGATCGCCCCGTGCGACGCGAGCGGAATCGTCCACCACGCACTGCTCGCGAACAAATGCCGACACTGGCGACGTGAGATCGTTTAGCTGCTGGCGAAGCCCGTCGGCCGATCCGGATTCGAGGAATCTCCCGCGGTCGCGGAGCGTCTTCCAGCCCTGAATGGCCCATAGCAGGATGCCGGGCAGTTCGCCCATGAGTTTTTCCGACAGTGCGGTGTCCTCTTGGCCGTACCACGATTGCTTGAGTCGCAAGACAATAAATCGGCTGGACAACGCGCCGGATGCGTCCGACAACCGGGGCAGCTCGTTCGACGCCAACATGAGCCGGGCCGATAGCTTGCACGTCACGGCTTCCATGTGCTTCCGGTCGATCGTCAGCGCATCTTCGCCGCTGATCGACAGCAGCCGCTCCACAACAATGCCGCTGTCGGTTCGGCCGCTGAGCCGCGCGTCCGAAATCATGGCGACCGTCTTGTGCAAAAGCGGCTGCAGCCCGAAATTGCAAGCCAGGCTCGCGAGCGTCGGCCCTGCCACGTTTCGCCGGCCGACCAGCGCCGCCAGGATGCGGAAAATTGTTCCCTTGCCGCTTCTTTTTGGACCGACCAGCAGCAGAATCTTTTGCTGGCGAGTGTCGGGCGTGAGCAAGTAGCCGGCCCACATCTGGAGAATGTCGATGCTCTGCTGGTCGCCGGCCCAGAGTCGCGAGAGGAAATCGAGCCAGGCCACGGGCTTCGGCGGCGCCGGGGCAAAGTCGAATTCGAGCGCGTTCGTCGCAAAGAACTCCGGCGTCGATGGCCGCGAATAGCTTTCTCCCGAGATCAGGCTCGGCAGATGAACCAATGCGCTGCGCGTGGCCAGAATCTCATCAGCAGGCCAAGGTGAGCCGCCAGTGAGCCATGCTGGCGGTTCGGTCCAACTTGGAACGTGAGACTGTGCGCGGACGTGATCGAGAATGTCGCCGGTGATTCGTCCGGCAAGATGACACAGATGACGACTTGCGAACCGAATCAAGTCGGCGCGAACGTCCGCGGGCATCATCTCGCGATAGGCGCCGCCGTGCCATCCGAAAAATGTCGCGCGGTGTGTCCGCAGCGCCAGGATGTTGTTCTTTTTCTTGGTCGCCAGGTAGGCCGCGGCCTCGTCCGACGGGTCGGCGTCCTTTGCCATCGTCCTTAGTTCGCCCGCGTCCGGCATGTTTTTTTCTCCGTCTTGCCCCCGGTTGGTCTCGCGGCGGCGTCGGGGCATGGCGGCGCAGCGGGTTATGTGTCGGTTATCGAATCCCGCGGCCCCTGCGCGGTCGCTGGTCCGACGACAGGATCAGCGCATCCAATTCGCCGCGGTCGATGACGATCCTGCCCTTCACTGGGCGCAGAGCGGAGCTTGCCGCTTGAGAGCAGGCGGCGGATTGAGTCGTCCGAAAGGCTCGCGTAGACTGCGGCGCCGTCAACCGATAGCCAGCGTGCCTCGGGCGTCGCGTGCTGGTCGAGCCGAGCCGCGATGGCGTCGAGTCGGGCCAGCACGTCGGCCAGCGTGACGGCGGGAGTGTCGGCGTCGCTCATCGCTTGCGCCTCCGGGGCTGCTTGGCGGTGGAGCGTCGCTCGATTTCTCGCCGCAGCGCGGTGGCCCCCTGCGAGTCTGCGCCAGCGGATGCGATCGTGTCCGCGAGCAGCCGGCGAAGAAGGAACAGCGGGATGTCAGATAGTGCGACCATGCCACGAGAGTAGGGCGGTCGCGGTCGGCGCTGTTGCCGGCGGACGTTCGTGGGACGCCAAAATCAGAGTTTTGGCCGAGAAAACCAGCGGAATTATTTTTCCGTGGGACGTTCGTGGGACGTTTCCGTCCGCCGCTTTATCCCGTCGATAACCGGCAATATGGCCGATTCTTCAAAGAGGAATCGCGGCTCGTTCTGGCGCCTGGTCGTCACTTCCGAATACCCATCGTCGTGATTCAACCGCCATCGTTCAAGGGCTTTTCGCAATATCTGTTGATCGACACGATGCTTCTCGGCCAGGTCGCGAATGCTCATCATGCCCGATACTTTTCGCGGCGGGTCTTCAATCGTCGCGCTTGGCGATTCCGTCTTGCGATGCGCAAATGGCCGATGGTCGTCGCGGTCGTCCATTCCCCGCAGCGCCCGTAATTCGTCGCCCGCGTCGCGAATCTGCTTGGCGCATTGCTCGGCTTCGCGAGAATCGAGCACGTCGAGCGCGGGATTGGCTATTTCGCGCAAGCCGCGCTTTATTTTGTGGGCGGCTACGGCAACGGCGGCTCCCCATTGGCGATGGTCGCCGCCAGCGACGAATTCGACATCGCGGGCGCCGCCGCCTCGCAACCATTGTTCAATTCGCGAGATTCGGTCCAGGCAAGCCGCCAATCTGATTCCGCGATCAGCTTCCGGCATAGCCTCTTGGCGCACGGCGAGCAATAACTGCACGTCGGCTTCCAGGGCGACCATTTCCGCCGATGGAAGCATGAGGGGCGAGATTTTGCCCATGTGAATCCTCCCTAAAACGGGCAAGCCCCGAACGTCGCTGAGCCAGGGAGGTGGCGTCACGACGTTCGGGTCAAACGGCTGGCCGGCCGCGCCCGATGCCAGCAATGTACATTCGTCCGGCGCTTTTGCAAACAGGGCTATATGCCAGCCCCATATCGCGGGGCGAGCAATCTTGCGGCCAGGTTGTGGCCAGGCGGGGCGGAAATGAGCGGTTTTCTGCGTATCTTGGGGGGTGAGTAACGGCGCACGAAAAAACCCCAGTTCGCTCGTTTTAGCCGAGAAAACAGGGGTTTTTGAAGAGAGGCGCCGGTGGGAGTCGAACCCACGGTGGTGGATTTGCAATCCACTGCCTTAGCCACTTGGCGACGGCGCCGATAATGCCCTAAAGCCATTAGGCAAAAGGGGTAACTTAGAAAATACTTGCGGGTTGGTCAAGGCGTGTCGATTGTTCCGCGAATATTCGTCGCGCTCGGGTGACCTGTCGGCGAAGCTTCAAGGGCGCCAGCGGATTTTCCCGTGCCCCGACGCGATCTCGCGCCGCTTCGCCCGCTCGATACCGCTACAAGCGCGATAACCCACACAATCGGCAAACGATCGCGGCAATCTTCAGTCGATCAGCGCCGGGGCCGAAGATCGGCGGCGCCGCTGGCGCCAGGCAGCGCGAATTCTTAAAAGCTCGCGAAGGCAGGCGCCCGCCGAGTCGATAAAGATTCCAGCCGCGCTCTCGCGGCGCCACCGTCGGAGAAACGCCATGCGTTGGATGATTTTATGTCGCAACTTGTTGATGACCATGCGATGGCGTCGGGCTCGAGCGCTCGCTCGGCTCGCCGATGAAATCGCCGCCGATATCTCGCCGGCTGTCTGCCGCCGGTCTCGCCGCCATTGGCTCCGCGCGTTGCCCGATGAAGCGCGAGGTTATATCCGCGCTCGAGCCGCTGAAATCGTGGATTCCGCGGTCGAAGATCGCGTTGCCGACGAATCGCTGCCGGAATCGATACGGGCGGAACTGTTCGATTTGGTGGCGGACCGGGTCGTGGAGCTCGCGATGCACGACACGCTGGCAATCGAAACACTCACGGCCCTGGCCCGCGCGGCATGATCTGCCGCCCAGCGAGCTCCCGCGCATTGCGCTCGCATGACGAGATTCAAGGGGTTCTCGGGCGAACTGGTTGGCCGGTTGGCCTGGTTAGCCTCCATTTCCCGGATCGGGGTTTCCGAGATCGGGAAATTCGGGTATGGAACAACAGCGCGGCGCCCGGTAAGAATTGACTTCCAGGCCGCGTTTGCCACCCCGGAGACAAACCCCATGCGCGCGACGACTTTTTCTCGTTTCAAATTCCTCCCGTTTGCCGCAATCGCCGCCGCGCTCGGAGTTGCCTCGCTGTTTGGCGCTCGCTCGAACGTGCGCGCCGAAGATGCGGTCGCCGATCCCGAGCAAGAGATTCAAAAAGCGCTCGATGAATTGCCCGCCGCCGACCGGCCGCTGGCCGTCGCGCAGCGCTGGTGCGCCGTCGAGCAGGAGAATCGCTTGGGCTCGATGGGCTGCCCGGTGAAAGTGACGCTCGAGGGCAAGCCGGTCTTTCTCTGCTGCGCCGGTTGCACGAAGCGGGCCAAGTCGCGGGCCAAAACCACGCTTGCCTCCGCCGCCACGCTCACGCGCGTGAACGCCAATCTTTCGAAGCTCTCGGACAGTGATCGCCGCAATGCCGAGGCGCAAGTGTTTTGCGCGATCAAGAACAATGTGCGTCTTGGTTCAACCGGCGTGCCGACGAAAGTGACCATCGATGGCCGACCGCTGTTTGTCTGCTGCACCGACTGCGCCACCGAAGCGGCCACGCATCCCAAGGAAACGCTCACCAAGCTGTCCGCCTTGCGGGCCAAAAACGCCACTCGCTGACCGGCCGTCGGTTTAGCACTCAGCTTAATTCGAGTCGCAGGCCATCGTGGGCGAGCGCCATGCCGGCGGGCAGCCCGGCGTTCGTGGGCCCATGCGCGAGATCGTGGCACATGTGAGTAAAGAACGTGCGCCGCGGAGCGAGCCGCTCGGCCACTTCGATCGCCTCGGGCAAGCTGAAATGCGTCGGGTGGGGCCGCGGGCGGAGGGCGTCGAGAATCAGCACATCGAGCCCCTCGAGCAGCGGCCAGCTTTCGGGCGGAATCGCGCTCACATCGGTGCAATACGCGACGTTGCCGATTCGAAAGCCGAGCGTGGGAAAGGGGCCGTGGAGCAATCGCAGCGGCGTGATCGCGTGGCCCAAGAGCGAGAAGGGCTCGAGCCCAATCCGATGAAACGCAAGCCGCGGCACGCCGCCGCCATGCTGTTGGGCGCCCTCGGCAAACGCATAGTCGAACGACTTGCGAATCCGGTTCTCCACCCGTTCTTCGCAATACACCGGCACCGCCTTGCCCAAGTAATGGGAAAACGGCCTCAGATCATCGAGGCCATACACATGATCCACATGATCGTGTGTGTAGAGCACCGCATGGACGCGCCCGATGCGCTCGCGCAGTAATTGGGTGCGCAGGTCGGGCGGGGTGTCGATCAGCAAGGTTCCCTCGGCCAAGCCCAAGGCCAACCCGCAGCGGAGTCGATAATCGCGAGCATCCTTGCTCTGACACGTGGCGCATTCGCAGCCCACGACCGGCACGCCGACCGAAGTGCCCGTGCCTAAAAACACGAGCCGCCCGGCCAGATCGGCAAACGGAGTCGCGGAGCGTGGAGCGGGATCGATCGACATGATGGCGCCCAGGGGTGCTAGCAGCTGATTTTTCACAATGAGCAGGGCCAATAGCGGCCAACGTCGCACATCGCCGAGTGGACCGCAAGCGGGGAGCGGGCAACTTGGCGGCTTGCAATGAGTGGCGCTTGGTCGGGCGTGGAGCGCGGTCTCTCGGTCCCAATCGACGTTGCCGGCATGGGGCCGGAACGATACATTCTGAACTGCCAGCAGGCTCGGGGCGAGCTTCGATGTCGCGCATCGGCAACGACTTCGAGCGCGGCCGCTCGGCCGCGGCCCGATCCGACAAAATCATTGCGCTGCGCAAGCCCCGCGGAGGAAGATTCATGAGTTTTTGGCGACATCGGTCGACCTTGGTCACTGGAGCAACCGGGCTGGTCGGAAGCTGGCTGGTGCGCCGACTGCTCGAGGCCGAAGCCGACGTGGTGTGCCTGATTCGCGATTGGGCGCCGCAATGCGAGCTGGTGCGCGGCGGCATGCTCGAGCGAGTCAAAGTCGTGCGCGGCGATGTGTGCGAGCAAGAAATGCTCGAGCGCGCGATCGGCGAATACGAAGTCGACACCGTATTCCATCTCGCCGCGCAAACGATCGTCGGCATCGCCAATCGCAACCCGGTGTCGACTTTCGAAAGCAATATCCGCGGCACGTGGGCCCTGCTCGAAGCCTGCCGCCGCTCGCCGCGCGTGAAGCAGATCGTCATCGCCTCGAGCGACAAAGCCTATGGCGACCACGAGACATTGCCCTACGCCGAAACCGCGCCGCTCGAGGGCCGGCATCCCTATGATGTAAGCAAGTCGTGCGCCGATCTGATCTCGCAAGCCTATGCGATCACCTACGGCTCGCCGGTGGTGATCACGCGCTGCGGAAATTTTTACGGCGGCGGTGATATGAATTGGAATCGAATCGTGCCCGGCACGATTCGTAGCGTGCTGGCCGACGAGCGGCCGGTGATTCGCTCCGATGGCAATTACATTCGCGATTATTTTTATGTCGAAGACGGCGCGGCGGCTTACATGCTGCTGGCCGAATCGCTCGCCGCCCGGCCCGAACTGCGGGGCGAGGCGTTTAATTTTTCGAACGCCCTGCAAGTGACGGTTCTCGAGCTGGTCGACCGGATTTTGCGACAGATGGGCTCGAATCTGGCGCCCGATGTGCGCAACGAAGCCAGCAGCGAGATTCGTTACCAGTATCTCGACCCGACCAAGGCCCAGACGATGCTCGACTGGGCGCCGCTGTTCGATCTCGACGAAGGTCTCAAGCGAACGATTGCTTGGTATAAGGAGTTTCTCGCCCGTGGCAAATAAACCGGAAGCCTTGCGCGCCGAGATCGCCCGACTAGTGGCCGAATATCATGCCGCGGCGTTTCCCGAGCGCGAATTCATTCCCGGCCAGACCGCCGCGCCGGTTTCGGGACGCGTCTTCGACGCAGGCGACTTGCAGCACTTGGTCGAGGCATCGCTCGACTTCTGGCTCACGACCGGCCGCTTCGCCGCGCGCTTCGAGCAATCGCTCGCCAAACAGGTCGGGCTGCGCCACGCCCTGCTTGTGAACTCGGGCTCCTCGGCCAATCTGCTCGCGGTAACAGCCCTTACTTCGCCCACGCTCGGCGAGCGAGCCCTTCGCCCGGGCGACGAAGTAATCACCGTCGCCGCCGGGTTTCCCACCACCGTGAACCCGATCATTCAAAACGGTCTCACGCCGGTCTTCGTCGATGTGACGCTCCCGACCTTCGATGTCGATGTCGAGCAGCTCGACGCCGCGCTCAGCGAGCGCACCCGGGCCGTGATTCTGGCGCACACACTCGGCAATCCGTTCCGCGTCGACGCGGTGAAGGAGTTTTGCGACCGGCACAATCTGTGGCTGATCGAAGACTGCTGCGACGCCCTGGGCAGCACGTATCAAGGCAAGCATGTGGGCACATTTGGCGATCTGATGACGCTCAGCTTCTATCCGGCGCATCACATCACGATGGGCGAAGGCGGCGCGGTGCTCACGAATCGACCGGCGCTGAAAAAACTGGTCGAATCGTTCCGTGACTGGGGTCGCGATTGCTGGTGCGATCCGGGCAAGGACAACACCTGCGGCAAGCGCTTCGACTGGCAGCTTGGCGATCTGCCGGCCGGTTACGACCACAAATACACCTATTCGCATATCGGCTACAACCTGAAAGTCACCGACATGCAGGCCGCCGTGGGCGTGTCGCAGCTTGAAAAGTTGCCGCGGTTCATCGCGGCCCGCAAGCGGAATTGGGCCCACTTGCGCGAGGGCCTCGATGACCTCTCGGAGTTCTTGATCCTGCCCGAGCCGACGCCCGGCTCCGATCCTTCGTGGTTCGGCTTTCCTCTAGCAGTGCGGCCGAGCGCACCGTTCGACCGCAATGCGCTCGTGGCCCGGCTCACGGAAGCGAAGATCGGCACGCGGCTCCTCTTCGGCGGCAACCTCGTGCGTCAGCCGGCCTATCAGGGGGTGAAGTTCCGCCAGATCGGCGCGCTACCGAACTCGGACTTCATCATGAACCACGTGCTCTGGATCGGCGTGTTCCCGGGCCTAACGCCGGAGATGATCGATTATGTAATCGGGGTGTTTCACGCATTCGCGAGCGCGAGCGTGGCCCGCGACGAACAGCTGGCGTGAGCCGACGACTTCGGATCGCTGCTGCGCGAGCGCGTCAAGTATCCGCGATGAATTGTCGTCAAATGACATAAGGCCGCGGTCAAGCGAACCATGCCTTGGAAATACGAGCCAAATTCCGACAGAAAGCACAAGCGGGGTTGGACGCAGGAAAAAGCCGGTTTCGTGTTCCACCAAGGCGAGGAAATCGGCAAGTGCCCGACCACGATCGGCGAATCGATCGCCGAGAATCTGCTGAATTCGAACGATCGAATCGAATATTCTCCGATCCGTTGGCCACATTCTTATCCGGAGCGGATTTATAATATCCGTGATGGGCAACTCTATCGAGCCACTCCGACCGTGCCCGGGGTTTCGTATCATGGCTTTCCCGAGAATCCAACTCGTGCCGCGAAATTGCCCCATGAATTGAAACGACGAATATTGGATCTGGCGCGAATATTGGATTGCGAAGTCGAGGTGGGCCGATGTCTGCGAGGAAAATAATCGCCACGTCTCGCAAGGAACTTTGCTTCGAGTTCGCGTGGCGCGAGTCCTCTCCGGAGGACGCCACATTCGGCCCCACCCATGGGACGTTGGCGATATTATTGGGCGGCGAGCCGGTATGGGGGACGCGCGGCTCCCATGCGAACGTTGTAAAAGGAATTCGTTCGCAATGGATCGAATTGCTGGAGTTCCTCGGCAATTATTGGCTCTACCTGATCGGTGAGCAAGATTATCCTTTTCATGTCCGACCCGACCGGCCGTCGGGCCTTGACGCCGCGCTCGAAACGCGATGGGAATGGTTCGATGAATCCCGCCGTGCCGCCGAAGACGAAGTCGCTTATGCCTTCAAGATGAGCCACAACCTCGCCGAGTGTTCGGCGGGCGCATTGAGACCCGAGTTGTGGTTTGTGCGCAGCGGTGGCCGATTTCTGATCGAGGCTCAGATTGGCCTTAGTTCGCGGATCGAGCAATTGCCCGAGGCCGACGTGAAGCACGTGCTTGTCGACGTTGGAAACGAAATCGCCTCCCGGCTGAAAACGGCAACGGACCCGAGGTCCACCTCCGCCCTGCGAGCATGGTCCAATCGAGAATCCGTAAGCGTCGAGATAGCGGCGAAAATCGCCACCGGCCTGCCGGATGAGTATTTGCGCACGGCGTGTGGAGAAGAATCGTTTGACCAGTTCTTCAACGATTCCGGAAGCACCGGGCTCGAGCATAATGTATGCTTCGACCTGACCTACCGTTGTAAAGGCGTTTTGCCGCCCGCCAAACTTCAGCTTCTCGTGCAACGCGCGCGGGCAGTAAACAAAACGGCATCGGCGAAGCTCGACGAAAAGACGCATGCCGTGCTGCGACTTCTCGAGGAAAACGGGCCCCTCGCTCTTCGGCCTTATCAACAAGGCGCCTTGGTGGCGAACTGGCTTCGAAAGCAGTTCGCCGACGCGGAAGCTCGAGTCGAACCGAACGACGTGCTTTCGGAGTGGGATGTAATTGTCGAAAAAACCGACTTCGAGACTCCTTCACTCGACGCCGTCGCCTTCTGGGCACATGGCAGCCAACCACACATTGTCTATAACGATTCCGAGAAGCATCGTGCTAATCAAGGCGCATTGCGAGCGACCTTGGCTCACGAGATTTGCCATTTGTTGATCGACCGCCTGACGGCGCTGCCGCTCTCAGCGGTTACCCGTGGCGCCATGGATAAATCGGTTGAGCAACGAGCCAACGCTTTCGCCGCGGAATTTCTCTGTCCGCGCAAGCTGGCTGAGGCGGAATACCTCGATTCGCAAGATGTTCCGCCCGCCATTGGTCGCCTCACCGAGCGATTCGGCGTCAGTCGTGAACTCGCGGCGTTGCAATTGGGTAAGTCGACCGCGATCAATGATCGCCGCCATCAGAGTGAAATCGAAGCAATCGGTCCAGCCGGAGCGACTTATCGCTGGAGCCGATGACGAAGACCGTCTTTTGACCGTCGGCCCGCGCGCTGGGCTTCGACATGCGCCACCAATCAAGCCGCCGAGCGGTTGCGGCTCGGCGTTGGCGTCTGCCATTTCGCCTGCTGCTCGCGGCCCGAAGTCGCCGCCAGGTGGGTCGCGATTTTTTGGGAGATGTGTTGGGCCGTGAGCTCGTGCTCGCGCATCAGATACTCATAGCTGCCGCAATAGGCGGAGAAGCGGTCTTGGATGCCGACGCGCAGCACGCGACCGGCGGCGGATTCGGCGGCGATTTCCGCCACGGCCGAGCCGAGGCCGCCATGCACGGAATGCTCCTCGAGCACCACGACCGATTCGCTTGCTCGGCAGATCGCGGTCACTTGCTCGGCGTCGAGCGGCTTGATGCACGGGGCACTCCAGACGACGCTCGTCGGCCACGATTCCGCCACGCTCAAGGCCGTGGTGACCATCGACCCGGTGGCAATGAAGGTGAGGGGCCGCTCGGTCGTGAGACGTTTCGTGGGGCGCGATTCCTTCCCGGATTGCTCCTCGCGGCGAATTTCCAGCAATTGGCCGACCTTGACCCGCGGCGGCTGGTCATGCACCGCGCCCAGGTCGGCTTTGCCCATGCGCAAATACACCGGGCTCTCCAGGGCAAAAGCTAGTTCCATGCAAGCCGTGAGCTCATGGGCATCGGCCGGCGAAAGGATTGTCATGTTCGGCACTGCGCAAGGCGGCGATGTCCTCGGTGCTCTGATGGCTTGTTCCCAGGCTGCTGTACACGACGCCCGCCCCGTCGCCGATGAAGATCACCGGCAGGTTTTCATAGCACACATCGAGCTTGATCTGTTCCAGCACGCGAATCGGCACGAATGCGCTCAGGCCGTAGCAGATCGGCCGCAAGCCGGCCTTGGCCATGCCGGCCGCCACGCCCACCATGTTTTGCTCGGCGATGCCGGCATTGAAATAATGCGCGGGACACTCGCGGCGAAGGCTGTCGAACAGCGCATAGCCATGGTCGCCCGTCAAAAGCATCACCCGCGAATCGCGGCGGGCGGCGGCGACCAAGCAATCGGAAAATGCGGCTCTCATGCGGCTTTCCTCGATGTTAATTCAGCGACGGCCGCGGCATGGGTTTGGGCCGTGAGTCGGGTATAGTGCCACCGGTTGTCGTCCGCCATGAACGACACGCCATGTCCCTTGACGGTCTTGGCGACCAGTGCCCGCGGACAAGCGCGCGGTAGCGCGGCGAGCTCGCGAAGCGCGGCGTCGAGCGCGGTTTCGTCGTGGCCATCGACGTTGCGCGTCTGGCAGCCAAACGCGGCGAACTTCGCGGCGATGTCGCCCAGGCAAATCACTTCGTCGGTGGCGCCCATGGCCTGAAAGCCGTTGGCGTCGACGATCACCGTGAGATTGTCGAGCTGGCAATGGGTCGCCAGCATCACGGCTTCCCAAATGGCGCCTTCATTGATCTCGCCATCGCCCACGATCGCGTAAACCCGCTGGTCGGTCCCTCGACGCTTGGCCGCGATCGCGAGCCCCACGCCCACGCTCAGTCCATGACCCAGCGAGCCGCTGGTAACTTCGAGGCCCGGCACATGGGCATCGGAAAGGCCCTTGAGCCGAGTGCCATCTTGAAAGTAGCGGCCGATCTCTTCTCGCGAAAGCCAGCCGAGCTCGTGCATGCACGCATACTGGGCCATCACCCCGTGGCCTTTGCTGAGCACGAGGTAATCTCGCTCCGGATGGCGGCAGTCGTGGTTCGGATAGCGCAGATGATTGCGGTACAGCACCGCGATCGTCTCGATCAACGAAAACGCGCAGGCGATATGCACCGTTTGGCCATGGTAGGCCATGTCGAGCACGGTCTCGCGAAGACTGCGGCAATCAAAGCGAGCGGGCTTTTGGGATGGCGAAAGCATGCGAGCGGTTCTCGAGCGGGTAATTGTCGAAAAAGCGAAGCCTCCCGCGGCCAGCGCGCATGCCGGCGCCGAACTGCTCCGCGGCGGCGGGATACTACGCGGACCCGCGAAGTGCTGTCAACCCAGATCCAGCGTTGGCGGCGGAGTGGCGGCGGAGTGGCGGCGGAGTGGCGGAGGGCGTGGCGCGGAAGGCGTGGCGCGTCGATTGCTCGCTGGTCCTCCTGACCGCGGCCGGAAGAATCCTTCCGCGCTTGGGCGAAGGGGGTCGAAGCGCGGCGATGTGCTCGAACCGTTCGTCGCGCAGCGGATAATGCCGTGCGAATAGCGCGACCTGCCGATCATCGGATCGCATGCCTCCGCGAAAGGCTCACGCCTTCGCGAAGCACGTGATGGATCTTTTCGGGGCAGATTCCGAGGTCCCGCGGAGGCCGTCGTCGACCGGTGCGCACGGCCGTTTCGAGCGCCATCACCTTTTCGATGGTCGGCACGAGTGCTGGCATCGCGATGCTAGCTTTCTTTCGGTCCCCTTTTTTTCCGACGCGGCTGGCCGCTCCGTTCGCGGGAAGCTGTTTGATGTCTTGCGCGCGTTGCCGAATCGTCTCGGGATCGCGGCGAAACAGCTTGCAGATATAATGCATGCCGCCGTGCCCGAGTTTCTTCACTCCGAAGGCCGCCTAACGCCGCCGCACCGTTTCCGACAACGACTCATGCAACCCCTGTCCCTCCCGAAAACTCGATCCGAGGGGAGACATGGCGCGGAGTCCTTGCCTTCGGGGATGTAGTTTGGGCGGCAAGCGAAGAATTCTTGTGATCGAACGAAAAAGAACAACCCTTTGGTGGTCCGTCGACGAGGGGTTCCGGAAAGTCCATCTTCGGGCGGCGGTCACGGTGCGCCGAGCGAGGCCTCGCTCAGATGAAAATCGAGAATCAACGGCAGATGATCCGACGCGCGGCGGGCGAGCCAAGTGTGCGACACGCGCCGAACGGAGATACACGCCCTCGTTGACAAACGCCTTGTCGAGCGAGCCGATCGGGAACCAAGCCGGAAAGGTGCGAAACCTCGAAATCGGCGCCGTGACTTGGCGAAACTTGCGCTCGACGAAGCAGGCTTTCGTGAGCGTGTTTCGCCAATCGTTCGAGTCGCCCACCACGAGTGTCGGCAAGTGGCTCGATTCCTTGAACAGCGCATGTTCGAGCAGATGCCGAGTCTGCCAGTGGCGCTCTTTTTCGGCGAGGCCCAAGTGCCAGTGGGCCACGCAAAACGGCCCCTCGGGTGAATCAATCACCGCGATCTGCGCCCGCGCGGCTTGCGGCGCCCCAGTCGAAGCGAGATTTGATGCCGGCTCAAAAACGGCCAACGCGAAAAGAGCAGGTTGCCATAGCCGCCCTGCTTCACGCGCACATTCGTCTGGCTCAAGTGCGCCGCGGGCCGGAAATGCTCCACGAACAGCTTCGGCTGATTGTGAAAATGCGAGCGGCGCACATTGTGGTCGACCTCTTGGAGGCACACGATATCCGGGTTCTCGTGTTCGATCACATCGAGAATCCGATCGAGCCGGTAGCGCCGATCGCGACCCCCGATTCCCTTATGAATGTTGTAACTCAACAACCGCATCGCGCCGCCGCAAGCCAAGAGGTCGAAAAGCAAAGTCGAAAACAGATCGGCTCCGCGGAGCCCCAAACCGTCTAGAATAATTGAGCCGTGGTCCAATTCCCATCGATCATGCGCGAGGCGCCCAGCGGATTGCCGTTTTGCAGCAGCAGCGGCAGGCGGCCGTCGCGCACATTGTCGTAGCATTCGAGCGCCGCGAATCTGCGGAGCGAGGCTGGAATGCCCACCGCCGTGAAGCCGGGATGCCCCGAGGCCGGATAGGGCCCGCCGTGCTGCATCGCCGGGCTCACGGCCACTCCGGTCGGCATTTTATCGTTGAGCAGCCGTCCCACGCGCCACGCAGCGGCGCGGCCACCCGTTCATATTCGCGGTCATCGGCCCCGGAGGTATGCGAATAGATCGAGCCGGTGAGATTGCCTTCCAATTGAGCGACGACCGCCGCCAGTTCCTCGACATCGGCGGCCACGACCATGAGCGCCACCGGGCCAAACGCTTCCGTTTGGAATTCACCGGGCCGAGCGAGAAATTGGGCCCCGGTCGCCCGCAGCAGGGTATCGGCGCGCCGATAACCGGGCCCGTCGACTGGCCCCCGCCAGGACTTTGGCGCCGGCCTTGGTCAGCGCGCCGATGCTCGTATCCAGGTGCTCGCCGACTGCTTTCGAGAGCAACACGCCCGCGGGCGCCGATTCGAAACGGGCCGCGACTTGGCGAATAAACGCCTCGCTGGCCGCGTTTTCCACGAGCAGCACAAGTCCCGGATTGGTGCAAAACTGTCCGCAGCCCATCAAGCTGCTCGTGACGAATTCGTCGACCACGGCGTCAAGCCGTTCTTCCAGGGCGCCCGGCAGGATCACCACCGGATTGATGCTCGACATTTCGAGATAGATCAGCTTGCCGGCGGCGTCGGCGGCGTGTTTGAGCTTGAGTCCGGAAGCGCGTCCGCCGGTGAAGGCGGTGGCGCCGGTTCGGCGATCGGCCACGGCTCGCTCGCCATCCGCGGGACTCATGCCATGAATCAACTGCACGGCGCCGGGCGGGAGTCCGGTTTCTTGCGCCGCGGCCAGCGCCAGTTCGGCGAGCATAAGCGTGACGCCTGGATGCGAGGGGTGGGCTTTGGCGATCACTGGGTTGCCAGCGGCAATCGCGGCGGCAAAATCCCCCCCGGCGACGCTATTGAAGGCAAACGGAAAATTGTTCGGTCCCAACACCCACACCGGTCCCAGCGGCGCGAGGCACGAGCGAATATTGTGCTTGGTGTCGATCGTGGGCATCTGCCAAGCGCAATGTCGGGCGGCGGCGGAGGCGAGTCGCAACTGCGCCGTCGCGCGCGGCGCCTCGACTTCGGCCAGCCGCGGACGCATCGGCAAACCTGTCTCGTGATGGGCGCACGCCACAAGTTCGACGATGGCCGCTTCGATCAAGCCGGCATAATGATCGAGAAAGCTTGCTAGATGGGCGCCCGGTAGATCGCGCATTACGTCGGCCGCGCGAGCGGCGGCGGCGAGCGCGGCTTCGATGTCGGACCAGCGGCTAACCGGATATCGCTGACCGGCGATCGTCTCGCCGGTCGAGGGATTCACGGCGCCCCAATCGCCGCTTGCGTCGGCCGCGCGCCATTCCCCATCGATAAGCACATTTGCCAGATTCATGCGAAACCCCGAAAATGAAACACGGCGTCGTCTCACGAACACTGAATATTGAAAACTCCGCCCCCCGTTGTAACAGGCATCGCGGCGACCCGCCACCGAGGCGTGTCTTTTAGGAATCGACTCTTGCCCATGCACGCGCTTTTGAATCATGCCTCGGGTTGGCTCGTCGCCGGGGCGGTCGTGTCGCTGGCCCTTTCGCTCGGCGGGCTTTGGGCGGCGAGATGGTTCGCCATCTCGCTGCCGCCGGATTATTTCACGGCCGAGACCGAACCCGACTCGTTCAACGCCATGCATCCGCTGGCGCGCTGGTCATGGTGGATCGTGAAAAACCTGGTGGGGTGGCTGTTGATCGCCGCGGGCGTGGTAATGCTCCTCGCGCCCGGGCCGGGAGTGCTTGCGATTCTCGCCGGCCTCTGTCTCGTGAGCGTGCCCGGCAAACGGACGCTCGTCTTGTGGCTGCTTTCGGGGCGGCACGTGCTTTCGGCGATGAACGCGGTGCGAGCCCGCGCCGGAGCGCCGCCGCTCGAATCGCCCCGCGATCGCCCTTGATGGGTGTTCGACGGACGCGAGGAGAAAAGCGGCGTGGACACTCAGTCGGTCGCGAGCGCGTCGGCCGACACCGCCAAGAACTCGGCCAAGACCAAGCTCGTAAAGCCCCATACGAAGCTCTCGCGCCACAAATAACCGGGGCAAGCATATCGCACTCCGCGGCGGCTGTGCTCGCGGGTCGTGCGCGCGGCGGGATCGAGCAAGTCGGCAAGCGGAATTTCCAGCAGAGCCGCGACTTCCAGTGATTGAATTCGCCATTCCGACCGATGCGTGGCCAGCGCCACATGCGAGCGCACATGAAAGTTCGAGTTGTAGAGCCACAAGGGCGAGAGATCTCCCAAGAACTCCACCGAGCGCGTGTCGACGCCCAACTCTTCCTCGAGTTCACGGAGGGCGGCGTGGGAGCTGCATTCGCCGGGCTCCAGCGAACCGCCGGGCAGGCAGATTTGGCCGGCGTGGTCGGTGAGCGAATCGGCCCGCAAGGTCAGCGGCAGCCGCCAGGTCCCATGTTCGCGGTACAAGAGGATCACGATCGCGGCCTCGCGCGCGTCGGCGGGCGCCGGGCAGAAATAGCGGCCGCAACTCAATTCCGGCTGCAGCGCCCGCTGCGCGCGAGCCCGGCAGCGGCCGCGCCAGTCGCGCGGCCAATCGTTCGGGCAACGAGGGATCGTCCACCATCGAACGCCTCGATCCATGCGATTGTTCGATTGCGATCAATGCCGTTTCACGCCTTGCAGCACTCCGCAATGCACCAATGTCGGCGCCACCGCGCCGGGTTCGAGTCCCGCGTCTTGCATCCAGGCCCGATACTCCGCGGCGCTGTAGGCCCGCCCTTCGCAAAAGCAAAAGAGCGCCGCGCTATAGAGCGCCACGGCAAGCGGCCCGCCGAGATCATCGTGTAAAAATACATCATGCACGACCAACCGGCCGCCCGTCGGCAGCACGCCCGCCAATCGGCTGACCAGCGCGCGGCATTCGGGCACATCCCAGTCGTGCAGCACGTTCGAGAGCAGCATCACGTCGGCCTCGGGCGGCTCGTCGGCAAACATATCGCCGGGCCGAAGCTCCAGCCGGCCGGACACTCCATGGGCCGCCGCCATTTCACCCGCCACCTTGAGCACTTCCGGACGATCCCAAACGATCGCTTCCAGGGCGGGATTCTTTTGCAGACAGGCGATGCAGTAAATACCCGAGCCGCCGCCGACATCGACTAGCCGCCGAGCCTCGGCGAGGTCGAGCCGTTCGGCCAGGAGCGGCGCGACATTCTTGGCCCGGCCGGCCAGCGCCAAGGTGAAGTGCCGCGCGAGCGTCTCTTTTTCCATCGCCGATTCGCGCCCCTCGCGAAAAATGAAGGCGGCGCCTTCTTCGTCGGGCCGCGAGCCGAGCGGCTTGTTGCTTTCCAGCCGCTCGATCATCTGGCGCACGCCGGGCGCCTGGGCCGCAAGACCCAGATAATCGCTTACATCGAAATGGCTGCTGGTGGTGAGATGCTCGCGGGCAATCGCGGTCAACTGGAGCCGGCCATCGGCGGCCGCGGCCACGAGCCCCATCGCGCGCATCGCGCCGAGCAGCACCACCGCCGGTCGCTCGGCGAGGCCGAGCTCGGCGCGGAGCGAGTCAAACGCTTGCGGCCCCGGGGCGAGGCGCTCGAACAGTTTGTAGTGATGCGTGGCCGCGACCAGTAGTTCCGAGCCATAGCTCGCCCGGTAAAATTCAAAGACGGGGGTCGGATCGGTAATGGGCGGTTGGAGCGCCGAAAGCGGCATGGCGGGCAGGTCCTAAAAGCGCGGAATAACGGAATAGGTCTAGCGAATCGCGGCGAGCGAGACGATCATTATAGCAGCCTGGACTTCCGGCTTCTCGCGCCAAATCGCAAAATAGCTCGCCAGTCGCAGGGCCTGCCCCCCGCTTGCGCCGCTTGGAAGCCGCGGGACGAGTCATTATGATGGTCTGCGGCATCGCCGGCAGCCGAGCCCCCGGACCTTGAAACGCCGGGGTCCCGCTTTTTTCGGGGGTTTTACCTCTCGTAATTTCGTCAGTTGGATTTTTTTCATGCCGCCCACGATTTCTCGCATTGTCCAGCAGTTGGAACCTTCGGCCACCTTGGCAATGGCCGCCAAGGCTCGGGAATTGAAAATGGCCGGGCGCAAAGTCTATGACTTCAGCGTGGGCGAGCCGGACTTCAACACGCCGCCGCATATATGCCAAGCCGCGGTCGACGCGATCGAGGCCGGCCAAACGCATTACACCGTGGCCAGCGGAATTCCCGAACTCAAGACGGCCATCGTGAGCCGTTATGCCGCGATGCACGACCTGCAATACTCGCCCGGCCAAGTCGTGGTGTCCAACGGCGCCAAACACTCCCTGCACAATGTCTTCACGGCGCTTTGCAATCCGGGCGATGAAGTGATTATTCCGGCGCCCTACTGGGTGAGCTATGCCGAACTGGTGCGGCTGACCGGCGCCAAGCCGGTGATCGTCGAAACGCAAGAGGCCGACAATTTCAAACTCACGCCCGAGCAGTTTCGCGCCGCGATCACGCCGCGCACGACCATGCTCATATTGTGCTCGCCGTCGAATCCGACCGGCGCCATGTATTCGCCCGACGAACTTGGCCGGCTGGCCGATATCGTGCTCGAGCGAAATCTGCTGGTGGTGTCCGACGAAATCTACGAGCGGCTCGTCTATGAAGGACGCTTCGTGAGCTTTCCCACGGTGCGCCCGGGGCTGCAAGAATGCACCGTGGTGGTCAACGGCGTGAGCAAGGCCTATGCCATGACCGGCTGGCGAATCGGCTGGACGCTTTCGAGCCCCAATGTCGCGACGGCGATGGCCGACTTGCAAAGCCAGGAAACCTCGAACCCCTCGAGCATCAGCCAGCATGCCGCGGTGGCGGCGCTCAATGGCCCGCAAGAATGCGTGGCGGAAATGCTCTCGGAATTCGCGGTGCGGCGCGAATTCGTGCGTGATCGCATTCGGCAATTGCCCGATTGCAGTTGCCCTGAAATGGGCGGCGCGTTCTACGCATTCATGAACATCAAAGCGCATTTGGGCCGCGCATACCACGGCCGGCGGATCAAGACCTCGAGCGAATGGTGCCTCTCGCTGCTCGAGCGCCACGGCGTGGCCACGGTCATGGGCTCGGCCTTCGGCGCCGAGGGGTACGCGCGAATTTCATTCGCCACCCGACTCGAAACCTTGCAGGCCGGCTTCGACCGGATTGAAGCCTTTTTGCAAGGCGAGTAGCGGCGGGGGGCGATGGCCGGCATTTTGAAAACCATTGCGGTTTTAGCCGTCTTTTCTCAGCGCTCCGCGCGACCCCGATCGCGGGCGATTTGGCCGGTCGTTTCGCGCTCGCTCGCCGCGGAGTCCGTAGCGGCGGCTCGGCGGATGGTGGTATAATCGGGTTTGCCCAGGCCAACTTTCGCCCGAATGCCACCGTCACCGATGATCGATATTCCACAACTGACTCGCTACCTCGATCGGCCCGACGAGGCGGCCGGGCTGCTTCGCTCCTGGGGACTGGTCAATCCGGGCGCGGACACGCCAATCTGGTGAGCATGGCCACCCATGGTCTGACGCTCGATCTCTTGGCCACCATTTGCCAGCAACTCGGCGAACTGCTGCCGAAATTGAGCGACCCCGACATGGCGCTCAACAACCTCGAACGCTTCGTCGTGGCCACGCGCAATCCGCTCTCGTTTGGCGGGCTCGTCGAGCGCGATCCCGAGTCGCTTGCCACCCTGCTGCAAATCTTCTCCGCCAGCCAACACCTGAGCGATATTCTCGTCACCGACTCGGAAAGCTACGACCTCTTGCGAATGACCGAAGGCCAGCCCGTGGGCCGGGAATCGCTCGTGGCCGAACTCATGGGCGAAGTCGTGGCTCTGGCAGGCGATGACGCCGCCACGATGAAAGCCCTCCGCCGCTTCAAACGCCGCGAAACGCTGCGGATTGCTTATGGCGATATCGTGCGCGGGCAGCGGCTAGATGTCGTGGCCCGGCAGATTTCCTATCTGGCCGACGCCGTGATCGAAGCGGCGGTTTATGCGGCGCGAGCCCGGCTCGCCGCGCGGCGTTCGTCGCTGCGGCTCTTCTCGGGCGAGGCGGCGCGGTTCGTGGTGCTGGCCCTTGGGAAACTCGGGGGCGAAGAGCTCAATTATTCGAGCGATGTCGATCTCCTGTTTCTCCACGAGTCGGCCGACCGATCGAGCGACGGACAACACGCCGCCGCGGAATATTTCACGGCTCTGGCGAGGGAACTGATGCGGTTGCTTACCGAGGCGACCGATTTGGGCTCGCCCTATCGCGTCGATCTTCGCCTCCGGCCCGATGGTCGCAGCGGGCCGATGGCCGTGAGTGTCGAGTCGGCCTTGCAGTACTACGATCTCTCGGGCCGCACTTGGGAACGACAGGCGTTCGTCAAAGCGCGGCCGGTGGCGGGGGACTTGACTCTTGGCGCCGAGTTTCTCGCCCAGCTCGAGCCCTGGGTCTATCGCCGCTATCTTTCGCGGGCCGACATCACCGGCATCAAAGCGCTCAAGCGGCGCATCGAGCAGCGCGCGATGCGCGAGGGCGCCGACGCGCTGAATGTCAAAACAGGCCACGGCGGCATCCGCGATATCGAGTTCGCCATTCAGTTCTTGCAACTGCTCAACGGCGGCGACCTGCCGGCGCTGCGCACCGGCAACACATTGGCCGCCATCGCCGAGCTCGAACGCTGCGGCTGCCTTACGCATCAAGAGCGCACGCTGCTGGAAGACAACTACAGTTTCCTGCGCAAGGTCGAGCATCGCCTGCAAATCATGTTCGACCTACAAACGCATCTCCTCCCGAGCGACCCGGTCGAGCTGCGGAAGCTCGCCATTCGCCTGGGCTTCGTCGACACTCCGACGGCCTCGGCGCTCGACGGCTTCGATATCGCATATCGCAACACGACCGAGGTGAATCGCAAGATTCTCGACCACCTACTCCACGACGCCTTTAGCGACGATGTGAAAACCGAACCGGAAAGCGATCTGGTGCTCGACCCCGAGCCGTCGCCCAAGCAAATCGAGGAAGTGCTCGGCAAATATCGCTTTCTCGATGTGCAAGACGCTTACCGTCATCTGATGGACTTGGCGAGCGAGAAGATTCGCTTCCTTTCGACCCGCCGGTGCCGGCATTTTCTGGCCGCGATCGCCCCGCGGCTCTTGAAAGCGATTTCGGCCACGCCCTCGCCCGAGTTCACGCTGGTCAACCTTTGCAAGGTGAGCGACTCCGTGGGCGGAAAGGGAGTGTTGTGGGAACTGTTTAGTTTCAATCCGCCGACGCTGCGGCTCTATGTCGAGCTGTGCTCGTCGAGCCAATATCTCTCGGCGATTCTGATCAGCAATCCCGGCATGCTCGACGAACTGCTCGATGGCCTGCTGCTCGACAAACTGCCCTCGCTCCGCCAACAGCAAGCGACCTTGGCCGATCTGCGCGTGGCGCTCGGGATGTCGATCCGATTTTGCATAGCTTCAAGAACACGCAGCAGTTGCAAGTTGGAGTGCGCGACATTTTGGGCAAGGAGCCGATCGAGGCCGTGACCGGCGCCTTGAGCGATATCGCCGAGGCGTGTCTCGCGGAGATCGTGGCCCGCGAATACCAAAAGCTCGTGGCCAAATGGGGCGAGCCGACGATCTCGGCCGAAGCCCGCGAGTCGATGCCGGCCCCGCTGGCCGAGGTGGTCGGTAGCGCGTGCCCGATGATGGTCGTGGCGCTCGGCAAATTCGGCGGGCGCGAGATCAACTACTACAGCGATCTCGACGTGATCTTTCTCTACGCCGGCGATGGCATGACCACGCAAAGCCGCCGCTCGAAGCGCGATGATGTGACGACCAACCAACATTTCTTCTGCGAGCTCGGCCAGCGAATCATCAAAGTGGCCACGAATCTGGGGCCGTTCGGGCGTTTGTATCAGATCGATCCGCGGCTTCGTCCCACGGGCCGCGGTGGACCGCTGGCCACGAGTCTCGCGGACTTTGCCCGCTATTTTTCCAGCGGTCAGGCCCAGCTCTGGGAGCGGCAAGCGCTCTGCAAGGCGCGAGTCGTGGTCGCTCCGCCCGAGGTGGCGGTCGCCACGATGACCACATTGCACTGGGCCGCTTTCTCGCCCGGCTGGCAAGCAAATGATTTGGATCATGTCCACGCGATGCGCGGCCGGCTGGAACGCGCCGCCCCGAGCGGCAACCTCAAGCGCGGCCCCGGCGGACTGGCCGATATCGAATTTCTGGTGCAAATGCTCCAGCTCAAACATGGGCTCGACAATACCTCGGTGCGCGTGCCCGGCGCGTTCGAGGCGCTTACCGCGCTCCACGCGGCCGGCCACCTGAATCGCGACGACTACGAATTCTTCAACGACAGCTACCGTTTTCTCCGCACGCTGCAAGCCCGGCTGCGGCTGATGACTCCCATCACGCGCGACACCTTGCCCGAAGATCCGCATGACCTCGCGCGACTGGCCGGCCTGCTGGGCTATCAGTCGGCGTCGACCTTGCTGGCCGATTGCCGCCATATCACGGCCGAGAATCGCCGCCGCTTCGAGCGTCTGTTCGACGGAGTAACCGCCTGATGGCCGCGCCGCCCATGCTCACGGTCGTGATTCCGGTATTCAACGAGGCCGAGAGCTTGCCGACGCTCTTTCGCGAGATCGCGGCGCTCGCCGCCGCGGAAGCCTACGAACTGGAAGTGCTTTTCGTCGACGATGGCTCGACCGACGGCTCGTGGCGCGAGATCGAGCTCCTGGCCGCCTCCGACCGCCGCGCGCGGGGCATTCGCTTTCGCCGCAATTTCGGCAAGGCCGCGGCGCTCCAAGCCGGCTTTCAAGCGGCCCGCGGCGAGCGAGTCGTCACACTCGACGCCGACCTGCAAGACGATCCTCGCGAGATTCCTCGCTTGCTGGCGCTCCTTGAGGGCCAACCGCGGCTCGACCTGGTGAGCGGCTGGAAACGCGTTCGCCACGACCCTTGGCACAAAGTCGGCCCCTCGCGGGTATTCAACTATCTGGTGAGCCGGCTGACCGGAGTGTGGCTACACGACCATAACTGCGGCATGAAATGCTATCGCCGCGAAGTGCTGGCGGAACTGCGGCTCTATGGCGAATTGCACCGCTTTATTCCGGTGCTGGCGGCGGCCCGGGGTTTTCGGGTCGGCGAGCTCGCGATCGCGCATCGCCCGCGGCGGTTTGGACATTCGAAATACGGTTGGATTCGCTTTGTCCGCGGATTTCTCGACCTGCTCACGGTGAAGTTTTTGGTCGGTTTCGGCAATCGGCCGCAACATTTGCTTGGCGGCGCCGGCCTGGTGTTTTTTGCAATTGGTTTCGTGGGGCTGATTTATCTGGCCGGTTACTGGGTCGTGCGGCAAGCGCGGCCCGAACTCAATTTACCGCCGTTGCACGAACGGCCGGCAATGCTCTACGCTTGGGGGGCGCTCTTGGTCGGGGCCCAATTCTTTTCGATTGGGCTGCTGGCCGAGCTCGTCGCGGCCCGGCACGGCCGCGCCGACGATGTATTTTCGATCGCCGAGCGCGCCGGCGATCCCGCTCCGAGCGAGAGCCCACCCCATGAATGCAGCCCGACGCGATAACGACCCGATGCCCGACACCGGCCGGCCCGAGGCGGGTCGCTTCGATACCTCGCGCGACGCCGGCCGACCCGATGGCGCCCGGGCCGACGCGGGCCGGCCGCCGAAATCGCCCGGCGGCAAAACCGCGCCCTCGGCGGTCGATGAACACACGACGCTACGTCGCTCGCTCTACGGCCTGTTTATCGCGCTCGCCATCGGCGGGCTCTGCGGACGCATCTTGGCCGTCGATTCGGTCAACATGTTCGCCCTTGAAGAAACACTCTACCGGCAGGGGCGCCCGGACTGGTTCCATAGCCGGCCCTTCCTGAGCGCCAACGATCGCAGCCGCTGGGACACGATTCGCTCGCTGGTCGAAAAAGGAACCTATGCAATCGACGATATCGTCGACGAACAGGGCTGGGACACCATCGATATGGTGCAGCACCTGGGCAGCGACGGCCAGAAACATCTTTACTCCAGCAAGCCGCCGCTCTTGGCCACGCTCATGGCCGTGCCCTATTGGCTCGTCTACAAGACGACCGGCTGGGGACTTAATGAATACACCTACGAACTCGGCCGCGGCCTTTTGATTCTCTACAATGTGCCGCTGCTCGTCGCTTATTTCCTGATTCTAATCAGCTTGGCCGAACGCTTCGGCGTCACGACCTGGGGCCGCCTCTTCATGATGGCCTTGGCCACCGGTGGCACGCTGCTCACGACCTTCGCCGTGAGCATTACGAATCATCTGCCCGCGGCCGTCGCCGCCGCGGCGTTGCTACTCGCATTCGTGCGCATCTGGCACGATGAAGAGCGCCGCTGGCCCTGGTTCGTGGTCGCCGGGCTCGCGGGCGGGTTTTTATTTGCCTTCGAGTTGCCGGCCCTGGCGATGCTGGCGCTGGTGGCCGTGGCTCTCGGCTGGCGGGCGCCGCGGATGACGCTGATCGCCTTCGCGCCGGCGGCGCTCGCCGTGGTTCTTGCCCAGTACGGCACGAACTACATCGCTCACGGCAGCCTACGCGAGCCCTACGCGCATCGCAGCGAGACCGACCCGAGCGACAACTGGTACAAGTTCACCTACATGAGCCACGGCCGCGAGCGCGAAAGCTACTGGGCCGCGCCGGTCGGCATCGACCAAGGCGAGCCTTCGATCCCGTGGTATGTATTCCATTGCCTGATCGGCCACCACGGCCTGTTCTCGCTCACGCCCGCTTGGATATTGAGCGTGGCCGGATTCGGATTTTGGGTCCGCTTTCGCGATCGCCGCGCGCTGGCCCTGGGCATCGCCGGGGTAACGCTGGTGGTGCTCGGCTTTTACTTATTGCGTCCGCAACTCGATAGGAACTACGGCGGCATGTCGAGCGGCCTGCGGTGGATGTTTTGGTTCACCCCGCTGTGGTTGGTGCTGATGCTGCCGGCCGTCGATTGGCTTGCCAGTCGCCGCTGGGGCCGAGGATTGGCGATCGCCCTTCTCGCCTTGTCGGCCCTATCGTCGAGCTACCCGACCTGGAGCCCCTGGCAAGCGACCTGGATCATGAAGGCAATGGAACACAAGAAATACCTCGACTGGAAAAACGGCGCCGAGGAAGAAAAGACAAAACCAGCCGCGGTGGCGGTTCCGTAAGACTGATTTTCGGGAGGGAAAAGCGTCGACGTTCCTTCGCGGCGCCATCCACGTCTGCCGGGATATCACCGGACCATCGAGGGGCTGCTGGCCGAGAGGAAGAACGGCATGCGCTCGCTCGTCGATTCGGCCGGTGGCCCGGCGCCGAGGTATGTCAAAAGTGCACTGCAAACGGCCATGCGAGCCTCAGGTCGGTTTTTCGCCCACGGCGAGCAGGTTGGCTAGGGTTTGGGCCAGGCCGTGCAAGGCGGCGCGGTCGGGGAGAGTGAATGTGAGTCGCGGGCGGCCGGCGGGGTCGGATTCGACACATGCTTCCAGACCGGCTCGAACATTGTCGACCAGCGCCGCGGGCGGCGGCGCCAGTTGTTCGCTCGCGACTACTTCGCCCAGGAATTTGAAGGCGGCGCCCAGCAGTTCACCGCCTGCCGCGGCGACCCGATCGCGGTGGGCCGCCTCGCGCGGATTCGCCCCGCCGCGGGCTTCGGCCAGGAGCTCCTGTTTGACCGATTCGTCTTCGGGCGCCTGGGGCTTGGCGCCAAGCAAGATTTCGAGACGGCTTTTGAGCTCCTCCATGCCCGAGACAAGGTCCACCTGCTCGACATCGGATTCGATATCGAGCGCCGCCAGGGCCAACTCTTTTTTGGCGGCGATCGTGGCGAGCAGGCTTTCTTCGATCGTCTGTTCGGTCACGAGCACATAGACCTGCACGCTCTGAGTCTGGCCCATGCGATGCGCGGGCGATTCGCTGTTCGAGCACCGCGGGGTTCCAGGGCAAGTCGACATTGATCACGGTGTTGGCGGCTTGCAGGTTCAGGCCGGTCGAGCCGGCGTTCGTCGTGAGAAAGAGCCGGCAGTCGGGATCGGTTTGAAAGCGATGCACGAGCTCTTGTCGCTGCTTCTGCGGCACGCCGCCATCGAGCCTCGCATAGTGAAGGCCGCGCTTCTTGAGCAGCTTCTCAATGAGGCCGAGCATCGTGGTCCATTCCGAAAACAGCACCACTTTGCGGTCGGGCTCGGCGAATATCTGCTCGAACAGTTCGTCGAGGCGCGCGAGCTTCGTCGAATGGCCGGGCGGCTCTTTGTCGACCAGTAGCGTGCTATCGGCGGACATTCGGCACATGAGCAGTTCACTCTTGAGCCGCAAGAGATCCATTTCCGTGAGAAACTTCTTGCGAGTAATCGCGCTCACGATCTGCATGTGGGACCGGTGCATTTCAAGCTGTTCGTCGGAGGGCGGAATCCGCACGAATTCGACTGTGCGCGGCGGCAGCTCGAGCTTCACGCTTTCGCGAGTGCGACGGAGCAAGATCGGCGCGAGCGCCGAGCGCACATCGCCCAGTTCCTTGTAGCCGAGCACTTTGCCCTTTTCGTCGAGCACGCGATGCTTGTTGAAGAACCGAAAGCCGGGCCCCAGGCGACGATCATCGACGAACTGCACGATCGAATAGAGATCGTCGAGCCGGTTTTCCAGCGGGGTGCCGGTGAGCACCAGCGCGAAGCGCGAGCGCAAGCTTTTGACCACGCTCGTGGTCTTGGCCTCGTAGTTCTTGATGCGCTGGCCTTCGTCGAGAATGATCAGGTCCCAGGCCACGCGTTCGATCGCGAGAATGTCGCGGAGCACTTGCTCGTAGTTGCACACGGTAAAAAAGCTACCGTGGGCATAAGCCGCCTGACGCTCCGCCGCCGGGCCGCCGACAAGCTGCACATCGCGATCGCAAAAGCGATGAATCTCGGCCCGCCACTGGCTCTTGAGCGACGCGGGACACACGACCAGCACCTTACGCACACCGGCCTCGCGGGCCAGCAGCTCGGCCACGCCCACGCCCTGAATCGTTTTTCCGAGACCCATGTCGTCGGCCAAGATCGCCCGTCCGGCGCCGGCGGCAAATGCCACGCCATCGAGCTGATAGGGCAAGAGCGGCGTCTTCAAGAGCGCCGCGCGGAGCGGATGATCGGCCGGATTGCTCCGAATGGCGGCCATCTTGTCGCGCATTTGCTGTTGAAACAATCGCTGCTGAATAAACTCCTCGGCGTCGGGATAAATGAGCACCGCTTCGCCGATTTGTTGCAACTTCGCGATGCGCGACATGAGATTCGCAAATTCTCGATGGGCCGATCCACGAGCGGCGCCACGATCGCCGCCGCCGCGTCGCTCAGCTTGGCGGGAACCAGCAAGCGGAGCGTCACCTCGCCATCGTAGCGCAAGTGCAAGGCGAGCGATTCGGGCTTATGCGGCGCCTTGAGTTGCCGCGGCGTAAAGCGGCGCTTGACGCGGTCGATCACGCGCAGCACATGTTTGCAAACTCCCAGCGTGTTCACCCGAAAATCGGGACACGAGCAATACGACTCGCCGACTTCGAGTCCTCGCAAGGCGACGCGATAGCTCTTGCCGCTTTCGTGGCTCGTGACCACATAGTCGGTCCAGGGCCGGTCGCGATCGGTTGCCGTGACGCGCATCGACTCGCTTTTGGATCGTTGGCGGCGATCTTCGATCGCCTGGGCCACGAGCGCGGCGTCGTCGAGGTTGGCCACCGGTTCGCGCTCGGGAGAGGCCATTGCCAGCCGGAGCGCCGTTTTTTCCTCCAAGATCAGCGAAAACGCGGCCCCGACATGCGCAGGCCGTTTCGCAGTGCGTGCAATTCCAGTGCAGCCGGTCGCGGGCTAGCGCCATGGTGGTAATGGTAACGACAATCGGCGAGCCGTCGTCGGCGGCCTCGGGAATGCGCAAGCGAAACAGGTCATCGCCCAGATGCACATCGTCTTCGATTTTGATATCCCAGAGATTGGCGCTTTTCTGGATGAGCGACTTGCCGGTTGGGCCCAGCAGCCGGCAGGCTTCGAGAAATGTCAATCGCGAAAGGCGATCTCGCAACGTGCGCCGCTGGTTGGCGCGGGTCTTCTTGACCTCGGTCTTCATGACGCCTTGGCTCCTAGGAGATGTGTTGGCCGAACCGATCGAACTCGCGTCGCCGGCTGGTGGCAACGAGTTTACCGAGTCGGGCCGGCGAATGCCATCGGCGGCGGAGATTGCGAGCTTTTCGCGACGCTCGCGGCCGGGCGGTTGGCCTCGATTGTCGGGGCGACCATGCGCCTTTCCGAGAACTTCGGCGAGCCCGCATCCCGCCCTCTCCCATGCGGGGAGCGGGGGGAGTTGTCGGATAGGCTCTAAACTTCGTCGAGAAGATTATTGGTGGCGAGTTTGCCACGATCATCGCCCAAATTCTTGGGTTGTATCTCTTCAGGCTTTTCCGCAAATGCAAACGACCGGCCGTCCGTCGCCGCTTCAGGCGCCTAGATTTCGGAAATGTTGCGACAACCGAACAACTGAGCGCAAACTCGCTCAAGCACGCTTAAGCGCGCCTCATGGCGCCGCAACCGGTTGCTCGGCCGCGAGCAAGCGTTGCAGTTCCTCGGGATCGATCGGCTTGGTGAAGTGCCAGGCGATGCCCGCCTCGCGCGAGCGGCGGCGATCTTCTTCTTGGCCGTAGCCGGTGATGGCGACGAGTCGAATCCGGTCGTCGCCGGGCGCAATTGTCGGGCCAGATCGTAGCCATTGAGCCGCGGCATGCCGATATCGAGCAGCGCCCAATCGGGCCGAAAGCGCTGCGCGATTTCGATCGCCATGAACGGATCGAAAGTGGCCTCGACTTCGAAATTCCACGACCGCAAGAGCCGAGCCAAGGTGCGGCCCGAAGCTTGATTGTCGTCGATTACCAGCACCCGCGCTCGGGAGCACTCGGCCGCGGCGTTGGCGGGCGCCGCGAGAGAATCGCTTTCCTCCGGGACCTTGCAGGCAATCGACATATCGGCGCCGGAGGGCGCCTCGTCGGGAACGCTTGCCGCCGCGGGGGGCGAGCTTTCGTCGAGCGCCGACTCGGCACGCGCGAGCGGCAGGCGGAGGATGAATTCGCTGCCTTTGCCTGGCCCGGGGCTCGTGGCCCGAATGCCGCCGCCGTGCATATCGATCAGCTTGCGGGCGAGAGCCAAGCCGATGCCGAGCCCACCATGGGTATGATTATTGCTCGTGCCCTGGATGAAGGGACCAAACACCCGGTCGAGCATTTCCGGCGCGATGCCCAGGCCATTGTCGCGCACTCGCAGCCACACCTCGGCGTCGTGCGGTTCGACGCGCAGCCAAATATGTCCGCCGACCTCGGTGTACTTGGCCGCATTGTTCAGCAGATTTTCGATCGCCTGCGTCAATCGAACCCCATCGCCTTCGACCGGCGTCGGCGTCTCGGGCAGGCTGACCGAAAGTTCATGGCGCCGCTCGGCGATCATGGGCCGCATTGCCCCGACGACTCGCGACACCAGCTTGCCGAAATCGAGTAGTTCGCGGCGGAGCACGATGCGGCCGCGCGTGATGCGCGAGACTTCGAGCAGGTCGTCGACGAGCCGTTTGAGCTGCTGCTGTTGGGTGTCCATCATCTCCAAGGTTTCGCTCGCTTCGTCGGCGGGCAAGTCCTTGGAGCGAAGCAGGAACAGGGCGTTGTGGAGCACGCCGAGCGGGTTTCTAAGCTCATGGCTCAAGATGGCAAGGAACTCGTCCTTGCGGCGATCGGCCTCGAGAGCCCGGCGATAGAGCCTCGCGTTTTCGATTGCCGCCGCTGCCCGGCGAGCAAATTCGTCGACCCATTGCAAATCATCGCGCGTATAGCGGCGACTCGATTCGCCCACGGCCAGGAGCAGCGTTCCCAGCCGCTCGCGGCGATAGACCAGCGGCGCCAGGATCCAGCAACTCGGCGCCAGTTCGGCGTGGAGCATCTGCTGCTGGGCGTCGATGGCGAGCCCGGCCCGGCGCCAGTCCGTCAGATCGGTCATGAGCTCCGGTTCGGCGCTCTCCAGGGCCAGGAGCGGCGCGTCGCTCGGCGCGCATTCGAGCAAGGTCTCGCGCAGCCGCGCGTCCCACACCGGATCGCGGTGCGCGCAGGCGCGAATCCAACTCGTGGATTCCGACCACGAGGGATCGAGCACTTCGACCACGCACCAATCCGCGAACCGCGGCGCCGGCAACCGCACGACACGATCCAAACGATTTGTCAGATCGAGCGATTCGGATAGCTCGATGCTTGTGCGGGCCAGGAAATCCAAGGTCTCCTCGGCCCGCTTGCGTGCCGAAACGTCGCGAACCACGAGCACATAGCCGGTGACCGCGCCCGAGGCGTTGTGAATCGGAGCGAGGTCGTATTCCACGGCGCACGGGTCGCCGCCGCGGGCCACGAGCGTGGCGGGCGACTGGCGATGCGTCGCCGAGGGCGGTTCGCCCGACGCGCCGGAGACGGCCGCCGTAATGACGGTTTGAATGCTCGCCATGGAGTCGGGCTCGGCGATCCGAAACACGGCGGCGAGCGGCTGGCCCGCGGCCTCGTCTTGCGAATAGCCCGTGAGCGTCTGGGCCGCGGTATTGAGAAACAGCACGTGTCCGGCGGCATTGGTCGATATCACGCCATCGCCGATGCTCGCCAGGGTGACTCGCAGCAGTTCCCCTCGCCGCGACGCTTCCTGGGCATGCAGGGCGGCTTTGGCATGCGCTGACCGCAACGAGCCGCTGAGCAGCGCGATCGTCGCCGCGGTAAATAAGCTTACCAGCAGCACCGACCGTTCTTGCCCTAGCACGAAAAAGGAACCTCGCGGCTCCAGGAAGAAATAGGTCGATACCCCGATCGAGATGATTGCCGTGACGAACGCGGGCCCCACTCCGCCGTACCACGCGGCGCAGAGCACGGCCACGAGCGCCAGGCCGAAAGGCGATCGCTCGCCCAAGACCGGATCGGTGACAAAGCGGGCAACCACCGAGATGATCGCCAGCAAGACCGCCACTCCATAAGCATGTGGCGCGGTGGGCTTCATGGCACATCCTTCATCGAGTCGGCAAGGCCCCATTCCTTGAGCTTGCGCTGCACGGTCCGCACGGAAATGCCCAGATACTCGGCCGCCCGGGTGCGATTGCCGCCATAGAGCCGCAGGGCGCGCATCAGGGCGTCGCGCTTGGTCTCCTCGAGCACCGAGTCGCGGGTGTCGTCGTCGGGCCGCCGCTCGATAGGCGATTCCATCAGCAGTTCGGGCGGCAAATCCGCTAGGCGCAGCGAAGCGCCCGGCGCCAACACGATCATGCTCTCCAGGCAATTGCGAAGCTGCCGCACATTGCCCGGCCAAGGCAAACCGGTCAACTTGCGCATCAGCTCCGGAGTCACTTCGCAGGGCAAGGAGCCATGGGCGCGGGCGATATTACGCACGAAATGGGCCACCAAGAGCGGAATGTCTTGTGGACGCTCGCGCAAGGGCGGCACGCGGATCGCCACCACATTGAGCCGATAGAACAGGTCTTGGCGAAATTGCCCCTCGCTCGTGCGGTCGGAGAGATCATGGCACGTGGCCGCCACGACGCGCACATTGACCGAGCGGCCTTGGTTGGCGCCGAGCGGCATCACCACCTGATTCTCCAGCACTCGCAGGAGCTTCGCTTGCAAGGCGAGCGGGAAATCGGAGATTTCGTCGATAAAGATCGTGCCTTCGTCGGCTGCTTCGAAGCGACCCACGCGATCGGCGATCGCGCCCTCGAACGCGCCTTGCACATGGCCGAAGAGCTCGCTTTCGATCATCGCTTCGGGAATCGCCGCCATGTCGACCGGCACATAAGGCCCGGCCGCGCGGCGGCTGTTGTAATGAATCGCCTCGGCCACGAGCTCCTTGCCGGCGCCGGGTTCGCCGAGAATCACGACCGTCGTGTCCGTGGCCGCGACCCTGCGCACTTGCTCGCACACCTCGCGAATGCCGGGCGACTCGCCGATGATTCGGGACAGATAGTCCTCGCCGCTGGGCGCGCCGTCGCCCGCCCTACGGCCGCGCGCCTGAAGGCAATCGCGCACTCGGCTGAGCAAATCCTCGGGCTCGATCGGTTTACTGAGAAAGTCGGCGGCGCCGAGTTTCATGGCCGCCACGGCCGAGTCCACGTCGCCAAAGGCGGTCATCATGATAAAGGGCGTGTCGCCGAACTGGCTTCGCCAATCCTTGAGCAAGTCGAGCCCCGAGCGTTTGCCCATCCGCAGGTCGCTAATCACAAGATCGACCGGCTGGCCGGTAAACGCCAAGGCTTCGTCGGGATGCCGCGCGGCGAGCACTTTGTAATGCTCGAGCCGCAGCACCCGCACCAGAGCCTCGCGTTCGCTTTGACCGTCTTCGACCACCAAAATGGTCGCGAGAGAATCCGTCATGCAAAAAGGGCCCTTCGTGTTCAAGACAACGTGGAAGCGAGCGGTTCTTCGCGCACGACGCGCGCCGGGAGAAACACACGGTAGCTCTGGCCGTGTCCCGGATATCGTCCTTGTTCGAGGCGGCCGAAAGCATCGCGCGTAAATTCCCGCACAAGCGTCAGACTCAATTCGGCGCCCGACGGCTGCGGGCTTTCGAGCGGCGGAAACGGCCGATGGACCGAATCGGCGGCGTGTTCCGCCCCGGAGTGCTCGACGCGAATCTCGACCTCGTTGCCGTCGCGCCGCAGCGAAACCTCGATCCGCCGGGCATCCTGGGGCAAGTCGCCCGCGCCGATCGCCTCGCGCACGCGATCGAGCAGCACGAGCACTGTTTGCCGCAGTCGATTGCGATCCACGAGCACCAAGGCCGGTCGGTCGGCGCCGACGACCCGCAGGGCAATGCCAGCGTCTTCGAGTTTTGGCCGCCGCAGCTCCACGGCGGCGGCGATTTGCTCGGCGGCGTCGATTTCTTCCGGCCGGCCTGGCTCGCCCCGCGCGTAGTCCACGAGCATTTGAATCAAGCTTTCGACCCGTTTGATGTCGTCGTTCGTCTCGCGCACGATGGTCGCCCGCTCCAAGGCATCGCCATTGCCCGGCGGTCCGCCCGAGTCGAGATGGCGGTCGTGGCGGGCGAGGGCATGCAGGTTCAGTAGCATGGCATTGAGGGGATTGCGAATCTCATGGGCAATCGCTCCGGTGAGTTCTCCGAGTTGCGCGAGCCGGCGCCAGCGCGCCATTGTTTCCTCCTGCTCGGCAAGGGCGCCGAGCCGGGAAGCGACCGCAATCAGGCGTCCCGCCACGCCGATCAATATCAGTCCGATCACCAGCACGATCGCCCAGCGAACGACTTGCCTCCGCGCGGTCGCCTCGGGAAGCTCGGTCGCCTCGGGAAGCTCGGTCACCTCGGCGCGTCCGTCTTGGCCACCCGTGTTCGGGGCCGACGCTTGCCCGAGGTCATGCAGATCGCGCGACACGCTCCAGCCGAGGAGTCCCGCGAAGAGCGACAGCGCCGCCACCGCGCCGGCGCAGCGCCAAGGACGGCGAGCGGCGGGATCGCGCGGCGGGTTCGGGCTCGGAAGCGAGAGGCGATCGTGGCGTCATCGTTGGAAACGCTCCAGTTCGTGACCGACCGAAGGGATTCGCGAGCGCCGCTCGTGGACCCTATAGGTCCCCGCGTCGGACGGGACTTCCTACACCTTACCGCGGCCTTGGCCGCGACGAAAGGAGCGATCCGGGAAGCGCCGGCCCACGGCGAGTCATGGGCGCGACACGTCGTGTCGCTCAACCGGCCGCATGCAATCGGCGCCGCGACAAATTGACGCACTGCCACCCGCCGCGACCTTTCGATTTGGGCGTCGGACGCGGAAGAAAATGCTTTTCGTTTCCTCGATTCCGCCGTGCCTTCCCGGCGGCTATCCGAGAACACCCATTGTTCTCGTCTTTCCGAGCGCTCAATATCGCGCGAACTCGAAAAGGAGGGTTTGGTGTTGGCGGGTTATGAAGGAAAAATGCGGGATAAGCGAGAAAACGCGACTATGAAAGGCGAAATCCCGTCTTGTCGAAATTGCCGGAATACAAGTAGTATCCGCCCCCCGCGAGGCCGCGGCCTCGCGCCGCATGGGCCCCCGTTTGCGCGGGCGGCGGCATCGCATTCTTAGCCTATCAGGAATCGCTCGATGATCTCTTTTCGATTCGCGCGGCCGAACGTCGTCGGAGCCGCTTGCCCGCGCGCGCGCGGCGGATCGTGCGAATCGTCAAAGAGCAGACGGGCTTGCTTTTAGTGCTTTCGTTTGGAGTCGCTTTTCTATCTTCGATGCTCGGTTCCGGACTCTACAACGACGACCTCATCAATGCTCCGAATCGCGGCATGATGCTGATTCGTGGGCAGGAATTCATCGAGTTCATGTGGTTTCACATCGAAACGTGGATGCGGGGCGGACGGTTTTTTCCGATCAATCTCCTGATCGTCAACGCCGTGCATAGTCTGATTCAGAGCGTGGCGGCTTATAAGGCATTCCTGCTCCTACTCACGATCTCGAATCTGCTTGAGTTCTATTACTTGCTGCGGATTTGGAAGGTCGATCGCGCCATCGCCTTGCTCGGCGTATTGTCGGCAATTTTGATTTTGCAGACGCGCCGGCATGGACGCGATTATTTCGTTCTCGGGACTCTTGCAATTTCTCGTCGGGCAAATGCTCCTGTCGCTGATCTGTCAACAGAAGTATGTGCAGACGCGGCGGATCGGCTGGCTGGTGGCGGGCGTCGCGCTATTCCTGACGGCGCTTTTGAACTACGAAATCAGTTACCTTTTCCTTCCGATGTACCTGCTCACCAGCTACGCATGGCTTGGCGAGTGGCGTCGCGCGGCGAAGTCGATCCTACCCCACGGGATCACGGCGTTCGCTTTGGTCGCATTCACGCTTGGGCTGCGATTCAACGCGCGCCTCGCGTCTCCTGATTATTCACCCAATTTCCAATTCACCGCGATCGCGAAGACGGTGCTTGCGCAGGCATGGGCCGCGATGCCATGCAGCTATTCGCTCACCGGCGGTTACAGTCGGACCCAATTGTCGGCGAGTCGGATTTTTTCGCGCTGGGATAACTGGATGTTCTTCGCCGCCGCGGCCGTGATCACCATTTACTGTTTGCGCAAGCATGGGAGCGAGAAGCGAGCGGAAGATCGCGCCTCCACGCGCATGCTGCTCACGATGGGCGCCTTGATTTGGATATTGCCTGGGCTGCCGATAGCGCTCTCGCCAAAATACCAGGCCTGGGCACGAATGGGAGACGGTTATCTGCCGGTTTATGTTCAATACTTTGGTGTCGCGATGTTGGCCGTGGGCATGACGAATTGGTTGCTCGACTCGCGCCACGCACGGAAATTCGCCGTGGCGCTGATTTCGGCGAACGCCTGTATTGCCCTGATAACGTTTGACACCCATCGCAATGTGATCGCGATTTTCGATCAGTCGATGGAAGCCGACGCAATGCGAAATCTGAGCCTCGCGCTGAAATCCGGCGTGGCGGACGAAGTGCCCGAGGACGCGACTTTGCTCGCCAAGACGTCGCATATTTGGTGGGCCGAGGGACCGCCGCGCAGCAGCGCGGTCGTCAGTTGGATTACGCGTCGACGGATCAACGTCGTGATTACCGATCCTCGTCCAAACCAGCGTCCGGTGGCGGAGCAGCTCAAGGATTTGCCCCCGCCCGGCTATGTAATGGTCGATCGGCGCCTCGATCATGATTCAGGTTTCGTGATCGTCGGACGTCTCGAACAGACCGATCCGGCGTTCGGGACGACGCGGCTCGGAGTGCGATCGCTTCGCATCTTCGTGCGCGGTTCACTCGCCCGGCTGGGCAGTTCGGCGGAAGCAAATATCATGGGCCGTGCCATGAACAATTCGGTGGATTCGGCCGCCAATGAATCGAAGCCAATCGAGTGGGGCGGGTTGACGCTCCTTCGATCCGGAAAGGACTGGGCACTGTACGAAGGCGCCTTTTCGGAAGCCACCGATGCCGCGACACTACGTGTCGCGATGCGGTGAAACCGCCGGCGGCGGCCCATTGTGCGGCCAGCACGCCGCGACCCGAAAACCTATTTCTTGCCCGATGACTTCTTGGTCGCTTTCTTGGCCCGCTTCTTCGCCGGTTTTTCGGCTTTCGGCGCGGCGGGCGCTTTGGCGCGGCGCGAGGCTTTCTTGGCCGGCGGGCCGAGCGCGGCGCGGGCGGCGAGCAGTTCGAGCGCTTCGGCCATCGTGAGCGCTTCGGCATTCGCTCCCTTGGGCAGCGAGGCATTGGTCACGGTGTCGGTCAGGTAGGGCCCATAGCGGCCTTCGAGTAACAGCACCGGTTGCCCCGTGATGGGCGAGACATCGAGCGTGCGCAGCGGCTCCTTCTTGGCGCCGAAACCGCGCCGCGCGGCCTTGGGCTGCGCCAGCAGCTCGAGCGCCGCCTCGCGAGTCACGTCGATCGGCGACACGCCGGCCGGCAGGCTGCGTGTGTCGTCGCCGCATTTCACATAGGGACCAAAGCGGCCGTTGGAAACCACGATCGATAGGCCGCTTGTCGGATGCGGGCCCAAGTCCTTGGGTAGCGAGAGTAGCTTCATCGCCACTTCGACCGTCACATCCTCGGGCTTCATGCCGCGCAGCAGCGAGGCGTTTTTCGGCTTCTCTTCGTCTTCGGCGTTCCCGCGCTGCACATAGGGTCCGAAGCGACCGAGCTTCAGATAGATCGGCTTGCCGGTCTCGGCGCAAACGCCGATCGGCTCCTCGGCCTGCGAGGCTTGGGCCAGTAGTTCTTGGGCTTTGCCGAGCGTGATTTCGTCGGGCGCGAGGTCTTCGCGCAGGCTGGCTCGACGATCGCCTTGCTCCAGAAACGGTCCAAATCGCCCGACCCGCACCACGATCGGCTCTTCGCCCGCGGGCTTGCCGATGGGAATGCGGCTGATCTCGCGGGCATCGACCTCGGTGATTTTGTTTTCGAGCTGTTTCTTGAGGCCCGGTCCCGAGTCGCCATCGACGGTGTCTTGCTCGGAGGCCCGGTCGTCGCCGTAGTAGAATTTATGCAGATAGGCGACATGGCCCGACTCGCCGCGGCTGATCGAGTCGAGGTCGTCTTCCATTTGAGCCGTGAAACCGTAGTCGACCAGCTTGGGCAGGTGGGCTTCAAGAAGTTGGGCCACGGCAAAGGCGACCCAGGTGGGCGCGAGCGCCGTGCCTTTCTTGAACACATATTCGCGGGCCACGATCGTGTCGATGATCGAGGCATAGGTGCTCGGCCGGCCGATGCCCATCTCCTCGAGCGCCGCGTGAGAGCGGCTTCGCTGAAGCGGGCCGGCGGCTGGGTGGTGTGGCTCTTGGCCTCGATCGCCCGGGGCGCGAGCGAATCGTCGACCGCCATGGCCGGCAACACGACATCTTTATCGGCCAGATCGGCTTGCGGATCGTCGGAGCCCTCGACATAGGCCCGCAAGTAACCGGCGAAGTCGATCGTCTTGCCGCCGGCTTGAAACCGGGCCGTGGGCGAGCCCGAGCCATCGCGACCTTCGATCGTCACGGTCATGCGGCGTCCGCGCGCGTCGGCCATTTGGCTGGCGACGGTTCGCTTCCAGATCATGTCGTAGAGCCGCTGTTCGTCGGCGCCCAGTTGACCGCGGAGCGATTCGGGCAAGGCAAAGGGCGAGCCGGCGGGGCGAATCGCTTCGTGGGCTTCTTGCGCGTTTTTGACCTTGGTCTGATAGGTCCGCGGCTCGTTGGGCATATATTCTCGGCCATATTGCGAGGCGACCAGATCGCGGGCCGCGTCGACCGCCACCTTGGCCAGGTTGGTCGAGTCGGTTCGCATATAGGTAATGTGGCCGTTTTCGTAGAGGCTTTGGGCGGCGTTCATCGTGCGCCGGGCCGTGAAGCCGAGCTTGCGGTTGGCCTCTTGCTGCAAGGTGCTGGTCGTGAAGGGCGGCGAGGGCTTCGAGGTAAAGGGCTTTTCTTCGGTGCCCGAAACGCGAAACGCGGCGCGATTGAGCCGCGCGGCCAAGTCGGCGGCGGCTTTTTCGTCGAGCAGCAGGAACTTCGGGTTCTTGAGCTTGCCGGTCGCGGAATCGAAATCCTTGCCGACCGGAATCTCGCGGCCATCGACCGAAACCAGCGCGGCCTCGAACTCCTGGCCCGAAGCGCTCGCCAGTCGAGCGACTAGGTCCCAATAGGTGGCCGAGACAAAGGCCATGCGTTGCCGCTCGCGGTCGACGATAAGCCGCACCGCCACGCTTTGCACCCGGCCTGCCGAGAGCTTGGGTCGCACTTTGCGCCAAAGGAGCGGGGAGACTTCGTAGCCATAGAGCCGATCGAGAATCCGGCGCGTTTCTTGAGCCTTGACTAAATCCTGATCGATCGCGCGCGGATGGTTGAGCGCTTCTTGAATGGCTTCTTTCGTGATTTCATGAAACACGAGCCGATGCACCGGCACGTCGGGCTGGAGCAGTTCGTGGAGATGCCAACTGATCGCCTCGCCCTCGCGGTCTTCGTCCGTCGCCAGATACAGGTCCTTGGCGTCCTTGAGCAGTCCCTTGAGTTTGCGAACCTGGGCGGTCTTTCCGGGCGGCACGATATAGACCGGGTCGAAATCGTGGGCCACATTGACGCCCAGGTAGGCCCAATCCTCGTTTTTATATTGAGCGGGGATTTCCTTCGCGCCCTGGGGCAAATCGCGCACATGGCCGATGCTAGCCTCGACCGTGAAATCGGCGCCCAAGAACTTGCTGATCGTGCGCGCCTTGGCGGGCGATTCGACGATGACGAGCGATTTTCCGTTGTGGGAGCGAGATTTTTTGGCCATGGTTCGGGTGGAAATCCAGGGGGGTGTGACGATGGAGCCGGCCAGGCGATTTCTATCAGCGCTCGGAGGAGCGATTCTTGAACCGAGCCAGGGACCGCGAAACAACCGGCTTAACAGTTTCGCGCAACCCTCGCCGCCGCCGGTGGATTCGATACAATCGAAGTCCGGGTCCCTTCGCGCGATCGGACCGGGAGGGTTACCTGGCTCCGCCGCGCGGCGGCACGCGGGAGCCCTTTTTGGGATTGCATTTACATCGCGCGAACTTACAATCCCACGACAATCGGCGCCGTGCGGCGCTTTTGGCCTTCGTTTCGCCGCCGACCCGACGATTGGCCGTCCATCCGCGGGTCGGCTGCTCGCCAAAAGTCCATTCATTAATACTGTGCGGCTGCGGCTGTCAAGCCTTCTTCACGGCCGCTAAGCCACCTAGCCCGAGGACAATGATGTCCAGTCCGTTCACGATTTTTCGTCGTCATCAACGCGTGCTCCTGGCCTGTGTGGGCGTGTTGGCGATGATCGCTTTTGTGTTTTTGCCCAACGTTTCCTCGACGATCGGCAGCCGCACGCGCGATGACGCGGTCGTGGTCGACACGGCGCATTTCGGCCCCTTGCACGAATCCGATCTCATGAATTTGAACGGCAGCCGCGAGCTGGTGAAAAGTTTTTTAATTGTGTTGGCCGATACCCTCGCCCACCGGCAGGTCGAGCAGTTTCAGGTCAACGAGAGTTTCAAGAATCAGCTTCTCAACAGCTTCACCATGCAAAAGCGCGGCGAGTTGCTGCAAATCATGAATCTCTCGAACGACGAGATCATGGACAACCGCCGGGCGCTCGGTGATCGTGGCGCCGTGGAAACCTTCGTGCTCTCGAAAAGCGCCGAGGCGGCCGGAATCGTGGTGTCCGACGCCACGATCAACGACTTTCTTTCCCATGTCATTGGCGACGCGATTACGCGCGAGCAACTCGCGAAAATCATCGGGAGCCTCGGCTCGCGCGACAATCCGATCAGCCAAAAGCGATTGTTTCAGGCCTTGCGCATCGAGCTCTTGGCCAACGAATATCGCAACATGTTCATTGCCGATCTGCGCCCCGTCACCCCGGGCCAGCAATGGGATTATTATCTTCGCGCCAATCAGCGGGCCACGATCGAAGCGCTCGCCCTGCCGGTGACCAACTTCGTTGCGGAGGTCTCGCGGCCGAGCGAGCAAGAGCTGCGAAAACTGTATGTCAAGCATCGCGATGAACTACCCCTGGCCCAGTCGCCTGATCCCGGCTTCAAGGAGCCGAAAAAGGTGGTGGTGCAGTATTTCATGGCCAACGTCGACGACATGATTCGCCGGGCCGAAGCCGAAGTGACCGAGCCGCAAATCGTGGCGTATTACGAAAAGAACAAAGCCACGCAATTCCGCAAAACCACGCTGCCGCCCGAATCGGGCAGCGGCAAGCCCACGTCGGGCGCCGCGAACGGCGAAGCCCCATCGAGCGAAACCAAGCCCGCGGAGGCAATGCCCGACGAAACGAAACCCGCGGAGACCAAGCCGGCCGACGCGAAGCCCGCCGACGCGAAGCCCGCCGAGCCAGCCGCGGAATCGAAGCCCGCGGAGACCAAGCCGGCCGAGCCATCGCCGCCGGAAAGCAAACCCGCCGAGCCGGCGCCCAAGAGCGGCGCGAGCGCTCGATTCCGCGCGACGATTCGCCTTGTGAATGCCGATGAAAAAGCAACTTCCGGCGATTCGGCGCCGGCGGACAAACCGGCGGACAAACCGGCGGCTCCGGCCGAGAAGCCCCCGGCGACGGATTCCGCGCCGGCGAGCGACAAGCCTGCCGCCGAGCCACCGGCCGAGAAGCCCGCCGATCAAACGTCCGAAAAGCCGGCGCCCGACAAGCCAAGCGATCAACCGGCGCCGGTCGAATACGAGCCGCTCGACAAAGTGCGCGACGCGATTCGCACCAGCATCGCCCGCGAAAACACCGCGAATCAGCTCTTTGCCTCGATGGACGCCCTGCAGAAACTCATGGCCGAATACGCGGATCAGCGTCTCGACGAAGAACCCCAAGACGATGCGGCGGGCGAGGGCGAGAAGGCCGGCGACAAAAATAGTTCGAGCAAAGCCAAGAAGCCCGCCGGCCCGGCGCCGCTCGACTTCGCGGCGCTCGCCAAGCAATACGGCTTCGAGGCGCATGAGATGGGACCGATCTCGGCCCAGCAGGCCAACGACGACACCAATATCGGCCGCTCGATCCCGAGCGATCCCTCGCTCCGCGGGCAGAACTTCATCTCGCTAACCTTCGGCGACGGGCTGGGGCTCTATGCTCCGCTCCGCACCTCGGATGCCCATCGCGAGTTCCTCTCCTGGAAGACACGCGTCGAATCCGAGCATGTGCCCACCTTTGAACAAGCCAAGCCGAAGGTCGAACAAGCCTGGAAGTTCATGGAAGCGCGAAAGCTGGCCGAGAAAAAGGCCAAGGAATACATGGCCGAAGCGCGGCGCGAGAAGAAGTCGCTCGAAGCCCTGTTCGGCAAACAGCCGGAGCTGCGCGTGTTGAAGCCGGCGCCGTTCTCGTGGATTACGTTTGGACCCACGCCGCGTGAAAACGAGCCGCCGCAGCCGCGGTTCGGTGTTGTCGAGGGCGTCGATATTCCCGGCGAAGCGTTTATGCGCGCGGTGTTCCACTTGAGCCCCGACGATTACACCGTGACGACCAACAATCCTCAAACCACGGTTTTTGTGGTGCATTTGCTCGAATTCGATCGTTCGCTCGACACGATGCTGACCTCATTCGGCCAGGACAAGGATCCGCGATACAAATCGCTCGCCAATTTCGACCGCGAAAAAATCTACCGCGGCTGGATCGAGGGGCTCCTGCAAGAGGCCGGCGTCGAGTGGCGGCGCGATCCACGCGAGCGTCGCCGATAGTTCGGGCGCCGTTTTGGCGAGGCCGCGGCAAGCGGGGCCTCGAAATTCGGCTCTTTGACCGCGCTTGCTCGCCGCCCGCCCGGTCTGCCTCGCGGTTTTCCGCTTGTCGGAATCGGCTACCCTTTTTCGCGATCGAGGGATACTCTTCAATAGGCGAACGGCCAACGCGTTTTCCCTCGAGGTCTCGCGCGTGCAAGACGACCTGAACCCGATCGAACTGGGCCGCATCGAAAAAACCACCCAGGAATTGGGCCGCTATCTCTTCGCGCGGCTCGGACGCCACCGGCCCAAAATCTTCGAGCGTCGCTGGTGGGACGATCGGCTCATGCAATGGGCGATGCGCGACGAGCGGGTCAAAGTGGAAATGTTCCGCTTCATTGATGTGCTGCCGATGCTGGGTAGCGACGCGGCGATCGTGCATCACCTCGATAATTATTTTCGCCCGGTCCGGCCATCGTTGCCGATCGCGGCTCGCTGGGGGCTGGCGCTGGCTCGCCCCGGTTCGGCCGTGGGCCGGTTCGCCGCCGAAGCGGTGCGCCATAATGCCGCTGGCAACGCCCGACGCTTTATCGCGGGCGAGAATCTGACCGAAGTGCTCGCCGCGGCCCGAGCCCAGCGCAAATTGCGCCGCGCCTTCACACTCGATCTTCTCGGCGAAGCGGTCATTTCCGATGTCGAAGCCGAGCGATATTTTCGGGCCTATCTCGATCTCATCGCCGGCATCGCGCCGGTGGTCAACGCCTGGCCCGAGGTCCCGCAGATCGATCGCTCGCTGTTGGTCGAGATTCCGCGCGTCAATGTTTCCGTCAAGCTTTCAGCCCTCGACAGCCAGTTCGACGCGATCGATCCCCAGGGCGCCGCGCGGCGCGTGAGCGAGCGATTGCGCGCGCTGCTTCGGCAAGCGCGTGCCCATCGGGCGCATTTGCATGTCGACATGGAATCCTATGCCACGAAGGACCTCACGCTCGCCATCTTCAAGCAGGTGCTTGGCGAGGACGAGTTCCGCGGTTTCGTCGATGTGGGCATCGTGATTCAGTGTTATTTGCGCGACTCGGGCCGCGACCTCGTGGCGCTGCGCGATTGGGCTCGGCAGCGCGGGAACCCGATTTGGGTGCGCCTCGTGAAAGGCGCGTACTGGGACTATGAGACCGTGCATGCGATCAGCGAGGACTGGCCGATTCCAGTCTACCAGCACAAAGCCGAAACCGACGCGAACTACGAACGCCAGACCCGCTTCTTGATGTGCAATGCCGAGTGGCTTCGCCCGGCGATCGCCAGCCACAATCTTCGCTCGCTCGCCCATGCGATCGCCGTGGCGCGACATCGGAGCGTGCCGCAAACGGCATTCGAACTGCAAATGCTCTACGGCATGGCCGATTCGGAAAAACAAGCGCTCGTCAACGATGGTTATCGCCTGCGAATCTATATGCCGTTCGGCCAATTGATTCCGGGCATGGCTTATCTTGTGCGCCGGCTGCTTGAAAACACGTCGAACGATTCTTTCCTCCGCGCGAGTTTTTCAGACCATGTGCCCGTGGAGAAACTGCTCATGAACCCGCTGCATCACACACCGCCCGGCGCGGGCCAGACCAACGGCCGAAGCGAGGCGAATGTCGCGAGCGGACCGTTCGCACTGACCTTTCGCAACGAGCCGGTTTCGGACTTCGCGCGTCTCCGAATCCCGCGATGCCATGCGGCAGGCCCTGGAAACGATCAGGCCGCGCTTGGGAAATCCGGTTTTTCCCTTGATCGATGGCGATGCGCTCACTCCGGACGCCGCGCCCGATTGAAAATCTCGGCGCCCGCCGAACCGCGAATCATCGTCTCGCTCAATCCCTCGCACAAGCGGAGCGTCGTCGGGCGCGTCGCCGCGGTCACGGCGGAAGAAGCCGCGCTGGCCGTGGCCGCCGCCAAGCGCTCCGGGCCCGCTTGGGCCGCGATCGGCGCGCGGCGCGGGCCGAGTTTCTTCGCCGAGCGGCCGGAGCGATGCGCCGCCGGCGCTATGAGCTCGCGGCCTGGGAGGTCGTCGAATGCGGTAAGGGGTGGCGCGAAGCCGACGCCGATGTATGCGAGGCGATCGACTTCTGCGAGTTCTATGCCATCGAGGCCCAAAAGCTCGATAGTCCCCATGGGGTCGATCTTCCGGGCGAGGAGAATCGATTCGAATTCTGGCCGCGCGGCGTGGTGGCGGTGATCGCTCCCTGGAACTTTCCGCTCGCGATTCTCACCGGCATGACCGCCGCGGCGCTCGCCACCGGCAACACCGTGGTGCTGAAGCCGGCCGAGCAATCGTCCGTGGTCGGCGCGATGCTCATGGAAATCTTTCACGAGCTGCGGTTGCCGCGCGGCGTGGTGAATTTTCTACCCGGCGAGGGCGAAATCGTCGGCCGCGCCTTGGTCGACCATCCCGATGTGGCGCTCATCGCGTTTACCGGATCGCGGTCCGTGGGGCTGGCGATCAATGCCCGCGCCGCCGAAGTTTCGACTCGGCTCACGAGCGTCAAACGTGTGATCGCCGAAATGGGTGGCAAGAATGCGATCATCGTCGACGACGACGCCGACCTGGACGAAGCCGTGGTCGGCGTGATGAAAAGCGCGTTCGGCTATCAGGGTCAAAAATGCTCGGCCTGCTCGCGCGTGATCGTGCTCGCCGCGATCCACGACTCCTTCGTTCAGCGGCTGGTCGAAGCCACGCGGAGTCTCAAGATCGGTCCGGCCGAAGACCCCGCCACGAGCGTCGGCCCGGTGATCGACGAAGACGCTTTTCGCCGAGTTCATGAATACATCGCCCTTGGCCGCCAAACGGCCCGCGAGGCGCTGGCCACCGATGTCGGCTCCTTGGCCGAGGAGGGATATTATGTGGGGCCGCATATTTTCGCCGACGTGCCGCCCGACGCGCGATTGGCGCAAGAAGAGGTGTTTGGCCCGGTGCTCGCCGTGCTTCGGGCGCCGGATTTCGACGCCGCCATCGCGATGGCCAACAGCACCGACTATGCGCTCACCGCGGGAGTTTACTCGCGCAATCCCGACCACTTGGCGCGCGCTCGGCGGGAGCTTGTGGCCGGCAATGTGTATTTGAATCGCTCGATTACCGGCGCCCTCGTGGGACGGCAGCCGTTTGGCGGATTCAAGATGTCGGGCATCGGCAGCAAGGCCGGCGGGGCGGAATATCTCTTGCAATTCGTGTTGCCACGAACGATCACCGAGAACACAATGCGCCGCGGCTTCGCGCCGACCAGCGACACACCGGGAACACCGCCGCCCGCCGGCATATAAATCATGGCAGGATTCGCAAAACGAACATTGAAGTTCGATCGTCCGCGGTTGCTCGTGAGTGTGCGCGATGTCTCGGAGACAATGGCGGCGCTGGCCGGCGGGGTCGATATTATCGACATCAAGGAACCCGCGCGCGGCCCGTTGGGCGCCGCCGATCCGAGCATGATCGCCGCGATCGTCGCCGCGGTGGCGGGTCGCGCCCCGGTAAGCGCCGCTCTCGGGGAGCTGCGCGATAGCTTCGCGGGCGAGACAAACAGTTCTGACGGTCCGAGCGACCGAGATTCCGCGTTTACCGCCGCGCTCGCCGGCCTCGACTTCGTGAAGGTCGGGCTCGCGGGTCTCGGATCGTCGATTGCCGCGTGGAGCAAGCCCTGGCAAACGGCCGTGGCCACGTTGCCGCGCGGGCTGTCGTGCGTTCCGGTCGTGTACGCCGATCTCGCGGCCTCCAACGGGCCATCGCTCGCGGCGGCGCTCGACTGGGCCGTGGACAGGGGGTCTCCTTTTTTGGTGATCGACACGTTTCGCAAGGACGGCCGCGGTCTGACATCGCACTGCGACCGAGCCTTGCTCGAATCGCTCATTGCCCAGGCTCGCGCGTCGGGAATCCGGCTCGGTTTGGCGGGCGCATTGGCTGGCGATGCGCTCGCGCTTGTCGTGGCGATGACGCCCGACGTGGTCGGAGTGCGCGGGGCGGCATGTATCGGCGGGCGGGGTGGCGCCGTCCGCGAAAATCGGGTGCGCGCCCTCGCGGACCTTGTGACGCAATCGCCGGCCGCGATCGTGTAGACCCGCGCGACGCCGGTCGTATTTCTCTCGGCGAAAATCCACGGCCGCGAGTTTCATTCTCAAGCCGGTCGCTTATTATGGAACTGCCTGCCGCCTTTCCGCCAGACTGCCCCGCTTGAAAGTTTCGAAGTGCCGATTCGCTTATCCAATATCCGCTTGGGCATCGACGAATCCGAAGCCGGGCTCGAAAGCGCGATCCTAAGTTCGCTCGGCGTGCGGGCCGACGATGTGCGTCATTGGCGCATTCTCCGCAAAAGCCTTGATGCTCGCGATCGGCGCGACATCGTGTTTATGTACTCGCTCGAAGTCTCGCTCCACGACGATGAATCGCGCCGGTTGGCAAGCCGCCGAACTCCCGCGACTTCGATCCGCGCCGAGCTTTACGCCGAACCGCCCTTCGAATTGCCGCCGCCGGGAACGACGCCGCTCGAGGAGCGGCCGGTGATCGTCGGCGCCGGGCCGGCCGGAGTCGTGGCCGCGTGGTTTCTGGCCTCGGCCGGCTATGAGCCGCTCGTGCTCGAGCGCGGGCGAAGCGTGCGCGATCGGATTCGCGATGTCAAAGCCTTCGACGCCGGCGGCCCCCACAATCCCGAAAGCAATTACCTATTCGGCGAAGGCGGCGCCGGCACGTTTAGCGATGGCAAGCTCACCTGCCGGGCCAGCGGACCCGATGTGCGACGCGTGCTCGAGCTCTTCGCCGCCTCGAAGGGCAAGCCCTCGATCGTGTACGACCATCGGCCCCACTTGGGCAGCAATCGGCTGCCGGCGGTGGTCAAGGCGATGCGCCGGCAGGTCGAAGCGATGGGCGGCGAATTTCGCTTCGATTGTCGCGTCGAAGACCTGGGACTCGCCGAGGGCGCGATTCGCTGGCTCGATACATCGAGCGGGCGCGTGCCCGCGGGCGTGGCCGTGTTTGCCATGGGCCATAGCGCTCGCGACACCTATGAAATGCTTCACCGCCGCGGCGTGGCGATGGCGCCGAAGCCGTTTCAACTCGGTGTGCGAATCGAACAATCGCAAGAACAAGTCAACCGGGCTCAGTATGGCCCAGCGCGATTGGAAGACAAGCTCGGCGCGGCCGACTATAGTCTCGTGGCGCGCGGCGAGCGGAATCTATTTACGTTCTGCATGTGCGCCGGCGGACATGTAATGCCGAGCGTGTCGGAAGCGGGCTATTTCGCCACCAATGGCATGAGCCTCTCGCGGCGCGCTTCGCCCTTCGCCAATTCCGGGCTGATGATCACGCTCGACCCGGCCGATTTTGGCGGCTCCGGCCCGTTGGCCGGCATGGCGTTGCAGCGCCGCTATGAGCGACGCGCCTTCGAGCTGGCCGGCGGCGATTACCGCTGCCCGATTCAGCGGGCCGACGATTTTTTGGCCTGGCGCCGCTCGCGGGGCGATATCGCGTCGAGCTATCCGCGCGGCGTCGTGTCGCTGGAACTTGCCGAACTCGTTCCGCCGGGGGTCGTTTCGGCGCTGCGCGATGGGTTGCCGCTCTTGGACCGCCGCTGGCGAGGCACGTTTCTGGCCGGCGCCACGCTCGTGGGTCCCGAGGCGCGGGGCAGTTCCCCGGTGCGATTTATTCGCCACGATGAAACGCTCGAAAGCACGAGCACCCCGGGGCTGATTCCAATCGGCGAGGGGGCCGGTTATGCCGGCGGCATCATCAGCGCGGCGCTCGATGGGCTGCGCGCCGCCAAGGCGATTATCCGGCGTTTCGCGCCTCGCGACCGGCGGTAAACGGATCGCCGAGCTCCAGGCAGTTCGCCACGTCGATCACGCCATCGACATCGGCCACGATGCTCTCGGCCAGCGGCAGAAGCTGCGGAATCGGCACCCGACCGCGGAGGGTCAATGTGCCTTCGGCGTATTCGCAGGTGATTCGCTTGAGAAAGTAGTAGGGGCTCGCTTTGAGCCGCTGCTCGGCCACGGTGGCCACATTCCTCGGAGGAACCTCGGAAAACGAAAAAACGGTCATAACGTCGAAAAGCTCCGGAAAGCCGGCGTTCGCACATAACGGCGGTCGCATTGCCGCGACTGCCCGGCGCCAGCACTCAATCTCGCCATCCACCCATCGCCCCCGCGACACAATGTCGGACGGCCTCCCCAGTGGTTACGAATTTATCGGCCTCTCGGCAAGGCGAAGTTCATGCGAATCGCCGCGGCGAATTACCGTCGGCACAAGGCGCGCGACCCGCAAAATCGATCGCCCAGGAAAAGCCCGAAAAAATTGCTTGACGCCGGCTCGATAAAACCTCGATAATGCCTTTCCGCCAGATGCGATCTTCCGCAGTTTTGCTTCGACTCTCTTTCTTCGGGAGTTCCTGCCATGCTCACTTTCTTGGGCCGGTCTCGGCGGTTTTGCGATGGCGCCAGCAGGCGAGATTTTTTGCGAGTCGGCGCGCTCTCGATCGGCGGCCTGACGCTAGCGGACTTACTTCGCTATCAAGCCCACGCCGCCACGCCCGCGGCGACTTTGGCTTCGGCCCACCCGAGTTCGAATGTCAATTCGCTCGCGTCGACTCGCCGCGCGAAAAGCGTGATCATGATCTATCTGCCCGGTGGTCCGACGCATCTCGACACCTACGATCTGAAGCCGGCGGCGCCGCTCGAAATTCGCGGCGAGCTTTCGCCGATCGCGACTCGAGTTCCCGGGGTCGAAATCTGCGAGCTGATGCCGCGGCAGGCCGAGATCATGGACAAGCTCTCGATCGTGCGCGGGCTCGAATCCGTGAATCAGCATAGTTCGCATATGCTCATGACCGGCTTTCCCGACAAGGTGAAGCGGCCGGCGCTGGGGAGCGTGGTGAGTTACCTGGGCAAGCAGCGGGCCGGCATGCCGGCTTATGTCAGCTTGTCGTACAACGCGATGGGCGAAGACCCGGCCTATGTCGGCGCGGCTCATCGGCCCTTTGTTCCCTCGGGGCCGGGGCTCAACAATTTATCGCTCGTCTCGGGAGTGTCGCTCGAGCGGCTAGCCGATCGTCGGCGATTGCTCCACGATCTCGACACGATCCATCGCGATCTCGATTACGGCGGCGCCATTGCCGGCGTCGATGCGTTTACCTCGCGCGCAATCGACATGGTGACTTCGACCGCCGCGCGCGACGCCTTCGACCTCGAGCGCGAGCCTCGAGCGGTGCGCGATCGCTACGGCGCCGAGAATAAGAACTTTCTCGCGGCCCGGCGATTGGTCGAGGCGGGTGTGTCGGTGGTGACCCTCTCGGTCGGCTCGTGGGACACGCACACCAATAATTTCGCGAAGATGCGGCAGCAACTGCCGCAAGTCGACCGCGGAGTGCATGCGCTCGTGACCGACCTCGCGGAGCGCGGCATGTCCGACGACGTGGCGGTGGTGATGTGGGGCGAGTTCGGCCGCACGCCGCGAATCAATCCCCGCGCGGGCCGCGATCATTGGCCCTCGGCCGGCTTCGCGCTCCTGGCCGGCGGCGGCTTTCGCCACGGTCAAGCCATTGGCGAAACCGACGCTCGCGCCGAGCGATCCAAGGGCCGCCCCCACACGCCGAGCCATGTGCTCGCGACTTTGTATCGCCACCTAGGCATCGACCCGGCCATGCAAATCCATGATCTCAACGGCCGGCCGGTGTATTTGCTCGACGACCGCGAAGTGATCCACGAATTGGTTTGAGTTTCGAGACTTCGAGTGTTCATGGCCTTGTTGGCGCCTGATACGATGAGCAAGCCGATCGTCATGCCTTTTTACCGCTGGAGACTATTGCCGCTCGCGGTGCTCTCGGCCGCGATGCTTCGCGCGGCTGCGGCCGCCGACTCGGCGCCGCTTGGCTCGCCGCCGGGGGTGGTGATCGACGACCCAGCGGCCGAAAAGACGGGCGCTTGGCGATCGTCGACCCATGTCGGTCCCTTTGTCGGCCCGGGCTATATTCACGACGACAATCGCGACAAGGGCGAGATGCGAGTTCGCTTCGTCGCGCGACCGCCGGCCACGGGGCGTTATCAAGTGCTCTTGGCGTACACGCCGGGCAAGACGCTGCGCCTCGAATGTGCCGATCTCGATCACGACCGGCGAAGGGCTCGTCGAGCTTACGCTCAACCAGCGTGAAAAGCCGGCCGAGGGCTCGCCGTTTCGACTTCTGGGCGTGTTCGCTTTCACGTCCGAGGCCGACGCCGTGGTCACGATCTCGAATTCCGGCGCCGATGGCTATGTGATCGTCGATGCCCTGCGGCTCTTGCCCGAAGCCGCGGCGCCGGCGGCTCCCGCCGTGAATGGTGCGCCCGCGGTAAACCCGTCGCCCGCGGCGAGCGTCGCTTCGGCGACCGGTGTGTTCGAACGCGCGTCGCGGCCCGATCGACATCTTGCGCGAGCAACAGAAGATCACGGTGTCGCTCGAGCGCAAGCCCGCGCTTCGGCCCGAACGCGCCACGCCGGCGATGCTCGACGCCCTGATCGAAGAGTCGCTCGGCGACCGCGAGCTCGCGGCGCCGATCGACGACGAAGCGTTTTTGCGCCGCGCCGATTTCGATCTGATCGGTCGTCAACCGACGCCCGAGGAACTGGCTGAGTTCGTGGCCGACGCTTCGGCCGATATTTCCGCGAGCGCGTCGGCCGCCAAGCGATCTCGGCACATCGACGCTCGGCTGCAAGAAGAAGCGTTTGGCCTCAACTGGGCCGACTATTGGGTTGACACGATCGCGTATCGTACTCCGCCGCCGGAGCTCACCTATCTAAACTACAAGCCGCTGTGCGCCTGGCTGGCCCGGAGAATCAACGCGAACGATTCGTGGGACAAGGTGGTTCACGATCTCTTGACGGCCAGCGGCAAGATTTCGGAGCGGCCCGAAGCCACGTTTATCGGGTATCATCAAGCGAGCCCCGTGGGTTTGGCGTCGGAGACCAGCCGAATCTTCATGGGCCTACAAGTTCGCTGCGCCCAGTGCCACGATCACCCGTTCGACGCTTGGACCCGCGATCAATTCCATGAGATGGCGGCGTTCTTCGCACGATCGTCGGCCAAACTCTCGAAGAACGATGGCGCCGACACCGTGGTTGCGTCGAAGACCAAGGGCGAATATGTGATGCCCGACGCGAGCGATCCGAGCAAGAAGGGTCGCGAGATGAACCCGGTGTTTCTCGATGGCGTCGCGGCCGAAAGCTCCGCGACCGAGGTCGGCTTGAGCGACGCCGAGCGGCGGGAGCAGCTTGCTCGGTTCGTCACTTCGCCGGAGAATCCCTGGTTCGCCAGGGCCTATGTCAACCGGGTTTGGGCTCGCCTCATGGGGCATGGCTTCTATGAGCCGGTCGACAACCTTGGCGAGTCGCAGCCCCAGCTTTGGCCGAAAGTGCATGCAGTGCTCGCCGCGCATTTTCTCGCCACCGGATACGACTCCAAGGACCTGTTCCGGCTGCTGATGGCGACGCGGGCTTACCAGCGCGGGCTGGCGGCGCCTCGAGAAAGCATCGCGGAATCGCTCTCGATAGCCGCCATTCAAAAGAATGAATCGTCGGCGGGCGCCGTCTTGGCCGCCGCGGCGCCCTCGCGGCTTCGCGGCGACGAGGTATTCGCCGCCTTGGCCGCGGGAATCGACTTGCCCAACATCACTCCGCCCGCGGTGAAGCCCACGGCCGAAGTTCGTTTTCCACCTCCGCCCAAGAGCACGCGCGACCTGGTGACCGATGCTTTCGGCTTCGATCCATCGCTCGCGCCGACGGATATTCCGCGCACTTTGAATCAAGCCGTGCTCATGATGAACAACGAGCAACTGCAAGCCCAAGTGCGGGCCACGCCCGAGCGGAACACGTTCCTCGGCAAGCTGCTCGCCGAAACCGCCGACGACGCACAGGTGGTCGATCGCCTGTTTCGCCGGGTGCTCGGCCGCCAGCCGACCGAAGCGGAGCAGCGCTTGGCCCGGGAGCATCGGGCCGCAGTCGAGGTTCGCGGCGCCGCCTTCGAGGACCTCTTGTGGAGCTTGCTCAATTCCGCCGAGTTCACGAGCAAGCGCTGACTTTCCGGAAACGCGAACATGCTGCGACCGATCGTTGATGTGGGAATTTCGCGAGCCGGGGTGGTGAGCCGCCGTGGATTTCTAAAGCGGCTCGGCGCGGCGTCGGCCGGCGCCGGTCTACTTACTCTCTCGTGGCGCGACATGCTCATGGCTCGCGCGGCCGAGATGCGATCGGCCGGCAAGTCGATGATTCTCCTCTGGATGGACGGCGGCCCGAGCCAGTTCGACACCTTCAACCCCAAGCCGGGCTCCGAATATCAAGGCCCCGCGGCCGCGATCGATACCGCGCTCGATGGAGTGCGGGTCGCCGAATACTGGCCGCGAACGGCCCAAGTCATGGACAAGATCGCGCTCATTCGCTCGATGGTCAGCAAGGAAAAGGAGCACGATCGAGCCATCGCCCTGGTGCGCACCGGCTATCCGCCCTCGGAGGCGATTCGCTATCCGTCGTTCGGATCGCTCGTGGCCCGAGAGCGCGACCGAGCCGAATTCGACCTGCCGGCGTTTGTGCGGATCGGCAAGCCGCGGATCACGACTCGCGATGTCGACGCGGGCATTTTAGGAGTGCAATACAACCCGTTTAAGGTCGACGATCCCGACCGCTTGCCGCCGAACTTGGCGCCGACGGTCTCGGCCGATGTGCTCCGGCGCCGGCTGCGGCTCAGTGGCGCGCTCGACGCCGAGTTTGCCCGCGCGGGCGGCGGCAGCGCGGTGCATGAGAAGCAAATGATCTACGACCGCGCGGCGCGGTTCGTGCTTAGCCCGCGCGTCGGCGCGTTCGATCTCGCCCGCGAGCCCGATAAACTGCGCGACGCCTATGGCCGCACCGCCTTCGGTCAGGGTTGCCTGCTCGCGCGGCGGCTGGTCGAACAGGGCGTGAGCTTCGTCGAGGTAATCAGCACCGGCAGCCGCGGCGACCAGGGCTGGGACACGCACAACAAGGGCCACGAGCAGAACCCGCTTTTGTGCCAAGAAGTCGACCCAGCCTACGCCACGCTGCTCACCGATCTAGAAGATCGCGGTCTCTTGGAAAACACGTTGGTGGTCTGGATGGGCGAATTCTGCCGAACACCCAAGTTCAAGTCCGATGGCGGACGCGATCACTACTCCGAAGGCTGGATCGTGGGCCTTTCGGGCGCCGGAGTTCGGGCCGGCCAAGTGCTCGGCGCCACCGACGACCAGGGCGTGCATGTGACCGAGCGGCCCGTCAGCGTGCCGGATCTGTTCGTAACCTTTTCAACCATCTTGGGACTCGATCCTCGGGCCGAATACACGACCAGCGACGGCCGGCCGATCAAACTCGTCGACGGCGGAGCGCCGATCGCGGAGTTTCTTTAGCAGCCTTTTGAAATATTCAACAAGCTGCTGGTGCATTGTCACAATTGAAATGACGGGTTGGATTGGTTCCGTGTGCCATGCCCACGGCCCTGCGTGGGCATGAGGACTCCGCGTGGCGCTCGAAAACATGCCCACGCTGGGCGTGGGCATGGCACACGGGGTTATACCTATCATTTCAGCCGTGACAAAGCACGAGAGAGGCCGTGCGGAAACCCTTCCGCTTTCCATTTCGGAGAGCCCTCGCCCTACCCTCTCCCAAAGGGAGAGGGGACAGTTGCCGGATAGGCTGCTAAACCTCGCCTTTCACTCTTCAGCGGCTTGCGGGTCGCCTTGCCGGCAAAGTACGATTGTCCCAGGCGATACGCCGGCTCTTTCGCGGCTGGCGCGGCTGTCGACCGTGGCTGCTCCGATTGCCACCGACGGATATTCGCGAAATCCCTCCCGCCACGCGATTTTTTTCTCAAGGATTCCCCGCCCATGCGACGCGCACTCTATTTCGCCGTACTCGCGGCGAGCTTGGCCAACACCGCTCGGACCGAGATTCATATTTGGGCCGCCGACCACAATACCGGCAAGGTGGTCAAATTCAAGGAAGACGGCACGCTCCTGTGGGACTTTCCGAATTCCAACGCCCACGATGTGCAACTTCTGCCCAACGGCAACATTCTGATCAATCCGGGCGTGGTGCGCGAAGTGTCTCCCGACAAGCAGGTTGTATGGGAAGTCGGGCGGCCGATCGTGCAAAGCGCCGAGTCGTGTCAGCGACTGCCGAATGGCAACACGATGGTGGCCGACAACGGTGCGCATGCGATTCTCGACATCACCCCCGATAAACAGGTCGTCTGGCGATACGATGTTCCAAACGGCGCCGCGATGCGCCAATCGCGGCGGTTGGCCAATGGCAATACGCTGATTTGCGCTTCGAGCGACCATGTGGTGCTGGAGGTCAATCCGGCGAAGGAAATCGTTTGGAAGTATGAAGTTCCGTTTCCTTATCTGGCCCAGCGGCTGGAAAACGGCGACACGCTGATTTCGAGCGGCGAAGGCGCCGGCAAGAAGGGATATTTCCTGATCGAGGTCGACGCGGCTGGCAAAACGGTCTGGAAATACGGCGGCGACGATGCCCCGAGCGAAGAGCGTCTCAATTGGCCATCGGGTTTCGCGCGCACGGCCGATGGCACAATCTATGTGTCCGAGTGCCATTCAGCGCTGCTGCGCGTGATCAGTCCCGACCGCAAGTCGTTTCGCATCATCAAGAGCCCGGCCATGAAACACGCCGCCACGATTGTCGTGGTCGACGAATAATCGCGCCGGCGCTTGCGACGCGAAAGCCCGACCTGATCGCGCATTCGCGCGCGTTCCGCTCAAGCCGCGCGTCAATCGCGCGATTCTTCCCGCGAATACGATTTCGTTTTTGCGCATCGGCCCGCCCGCGACGATGAAAGTTCGTGGGCAAACGGCCGGATGCCGAGATCGATAACACGCCGTACGCGAGGCGGGAAGTATGCGGAATCTGCTGCCGCTGTGTCTGATGACGGTTCTCACACTCGTCGCGGCGTTCGCGCTCGGCGGTAGTTCGCAAGCCGCGGAGTCGATGCCCAGCGGCTGGCACACCGATGTCGACGCCGCATGGCGGGCAGCCCAGGCGCAAGGCCGTCCGCTGCTGGTGTTTGTGACTCGCGAGCAGTGCGTGTTTTGCGTGAAGATGAAGCGTGGCACGCTCGTCGACCCGCGCGTTGCGGCGGCGATTCGCAACGGTTATGTGCCGCTCGTGGTCGACGCCACGCGGCCCTCGCCGCTAAGCCAAGAGCTGGCGGTGAAAGCGTTTCCGACGACTTTTGTCATTTCGCCGCAAGCGGTCGTGCTCGATCGGATCGACGGCTATTTGGCGCCCGAGCCCTTCAATGCCCGGCTCGACACGCTCACGCGGCAAACGGCCCGCATGGTGCAAACTCGCTAGTCGCGAGATTCGAGCAAATCAATGGCGCCCGCGCCCACGGCCGGCGGCGGCCCCGCCCCTGTTCGCCGTCGTGTGGCTCGACTGCCGCTGGATCACGGCCGACGGCATTTCATCAGCAGACTGTTATTCGCCCTTTGGCGCCGGCGTCTCCGCCGGCGGTTCGGCGAGACGCGAAGTTAGCCACTGGTCGTAAGAGTCTTTGCGTGGACCGATGTACTGATAGGTGTCGAACAGGCGGCCGTTTCCCAGAGCGCGAGGGTCTTGCTCGGCTCGCAGCATGTCCATCATTCGCGTTTGAAGTTTATCGGCGATGGGGGCGAAATGTGGGTCGTCGACGAGGTTGAATAGGCATTCGCGATCATCGCTGATCCGATACAACGCTCGGGGCGGCCGTTTGCCTAAGGAAAGATCGAAATAATAACCTCCCAGCGATTTGACCAATTCCTTGGTCGGGCTCGCGTCGCAATTGGTGAAGCCGGTTTCCGGATTGCCGGCCGGCCAGCGATCCGGAAAAAAGTTTTGCACATACAAATACTCGGGCGTGCGAATGGCTCGCACCGGGTAGCCCCAGTCGTGCGGGCGGCCGATGTCGTGGCGTTCCTTGCCAACCAGCATCACGTCACGATCTTTTTCGATCGCGCCCGATCGTTCGGATTGCAAGATGCCTTTCAGACCGCGGCCGGACATTTGCGGATGCACCGGCAAACCCGCCAGTTCAAGATAGGTTGGGGCGAAATCGCGCACGTTGATAAAATCCTTGACCACGCGTCCCGCTTTGATTCCCGCTCCCCAGCGCATGGCCAGCGGCAGGTGGAAACCATCCTCGAAGATTTGCCCCTTCACGAACGGGAAGGGCATGCCATGGTCCGAGGTGACGACGACGAGCGTCCGATCCAGCTCCCCGATCGCCTCCAGGGCATCGAGCGCCTTGCCGATCTGCTCATCGCCCCATTCGACCTCCAGGGCGTAATCCAATAGATCGCTCCGCACCGCTTCGGTGTCGGGCAGATAGGCGGGAACCCTCACGTCCGAGAGCCGTTTGCCGCCGCGCAGTCCGGACCCAGCTTCGTAGGCGCGATGCGGCTCGTGAAAGCCCATCCAAAAGCAGAAAGGCTTGCCGACCGGGCGTTGCTCGAGAAACGTTTCGAAGTTGCGCATAATCGACCTTGCCGATCGCCGTCGTCGGCGGCTTGAGCTTGTGTTTGTCGAAGACGGGTCCGGCCGGATTCCGCTTGAATCCACCCTTCGCGAAATCGCCTGGCCCCCAGCCCTTGCCGGTCAGTCCCACGACGTAGCCCGATTGTTCCAGCAGGTCGGGGTAAACCGCGAATTTCGAGGGGAAGACACCGTAGTGGCAGCAGGCTTCCTCCAACTGCCAGGTATTGCGACCGGTGAGGATGCTCGCGCGACAGGGACTGCACTTCGGGTTCGAGGTGAAGCAATTCTCGAAGAGGACACCTTCGTGCGCCACGCGATCGAAGTTCGGCGTCTTGACCCAGGCGCTGCCATAGGCGCCCGAATCGCGCCATCCCCAGTCGTCGAAAATGATGAATAAGATATTGGGCCGCGGCGGCGGCTCGGAAGCCAGCACGCGGGAACCCGGCGCGGCGCAGGCGATCCAAGTCATTGCAATCACGATCGATCGAACGGCGCGACGCATGACGACTCCTTTGTTGAGTTCGGCGCCCTTCGCGGGCCCCGCGGCCGACAGGTTCAGTTCCGAGAGTTTCAAGATACCATCAGCCTCGAGGTTTAACAGCTTTTGCCGCAAACGATCGGCGCGAGCCGCGACAGGCTTCCCAGCGGGCGTCGCGCGGTCACCCAGCGATCGAAAACCTCAAAACGGCATGAAACTCGGACCGCATGCGCGGTCAATCAACCAGCCAGCGCCGCACAGCGCCATGAGTCCGGAAATCACGCGACGGGCATCCTCGCCATAACGCCAACGGGCGAGCAGCGTCACTAATGGCAAGAGAGCCGCCACGATGATCAGTTGTCCCACTTCCACGCCGCAATTGAACGCCACCAGCGAACGCACGAGTCCCTTGGCCGGGAGACCAAGCTCTTGCAGCACGCCGGCAAATCCGAAACCGTGGATCAGCCCGCAAAAGAAGGTCAGTCGCCAGCGATGGGCGGTCTCGCGCACCCAAAAGTTCTCGACCGCCACATACACGATCGTCGCCGCGATCGCCGATTCAACCAGCCGGCTCGGCAGCCGCACCATGTCCAGTGTCGCCAGCATCAGCGTGATGGTATGGGCCACCGTGAACGAAGTGACGATCTTCACCAGCTCGCGGAAGCGGCTGACCATCAGCAGCGACAGGAGAAACAGGATGTGGTCGTAACCCAGGAAGATATGCTCCACGCCCAGACTGAAGAATCGCGCCATCTGCCGCCATGCCGAGTCGCTCGTGTTCGATCTTCGGGCGGAAGAATCGTTCTGCGGCGGAGTTGGCGGTTGGCGCCGCGGCTTCCAACGAGGCTTCTGACCGAGCCTCGGGGAGTTCGCCCGTTCGCGATCCGACGGAGGCCTCGTCGCGCGAGGGCTCGTAGCCCGTGTCGTGGAGATACTCAGGCTCCGATTCGCGGAAGAGAACCTCCTGCATTCGGCCGTCCTGTTCGATGGCGCCCAGCACCGTGTGTCGCGGCCCGAGCTCGCGAAAGAGATCGAATTCCACCCAAAAATCGAGGGGTGGCGATCCGGAGGAATGTCGGAACACGAAATGCGTGATCGACGCGGCGTCGTGGAATTTGGCTTCGGACACGCCCTCCGCGTCGGCGTCCGGGAGGAAGGCTACTGGCTGCTGCTCGCCCAGGTCGGCGGCGGCCCCATTGATCTCGAAACGAATCCGTCGACGAAGGTACTCGTAAACAGCCGGCGTCCGCGCGGCGAGTTCGGCGGGCGAGACACGGTGATCGCCATCGGCGTCGAGCGCGGGCGCGATGCGCGCCAGCGTGCCCAAGTCGAATGAAAACTTCGATTCGATGCCGTCGCGCGTCACTTTGAATTGCGCATAGCTCGTGTCCGCCACATGTGCGACGGCCGATCGAGCGTCGCCGAGCCAAGCGAGACCGAGGATGAGCCCCAGCGCCGCGATCCGAGCGCCGAGGAACCCGTGGCTGGTTCGCTTCCCTGGGTCCAACTCGGCTGCCCCGGCAATGGGAAACACGGAACGTGCGCGAGCGCGGCGGGAGGCTTTCATGGGGCGCTCGCGCTCGGATGATACTTGATCCACATCGGCGAGACCCACACCAACTCGCCGTCTACCTGCTCACCGCGGACATAGTAATAGCTGGTCTTGCCGGGCGTGGGCTTGGGATCGGTCCAAGATAACTCGACATCGGCATTCGGCTCGAACGCAAGCGGCGTTTCCACGTCGTCCTTCACCAGGGTGATTTTGGCGAAGGGCGCAGTGCCGACGAGCCGCAGCCGTAATTTGGGCGGGGTGCTCGACGAGAATTCGTCGCCGAGCATGTGGTCGATGCCGTCGGCCATCGCGCGGAAGTCGGCAATGATGTTATCGGTGGCGCCGTAAATATGCCGCAGCTTCATCGCGGCCACGAGCGCGGCCGGCGAATTGTCGTCGGCATATACGTTGGCGTAACTGATATGCGTCGAAATGTGGTCGCTGCTGCATTCAAACGCCAGACGATAGCCCTTCAGCAGAGCCAAGTTCACGAACCCTTTCGGCTCCCATCCACCGACCGAATAATCCGCCCGCGGCGCGCGGGGGGCGTCGGGGCGCTCGTAGTTTTGCCGATCGCCTTGATAGATTTCGACCATCGGCTCGACTTCCGGATCGTTGTCGCGCCAGTCGGTGCCCATGCCGGTGGCGCTGGTGTGCGCCGCGCAGACTCCGCCGAACCGCTTCAGATATTTGTAGAGCATTTGCGTGTCGGGAGGGCGAATCGGATTGTCGCGGTCGGTAATCGGCAGCCGGGGGAGCGTCCGCACTCCACGCCTCGGGAACACCACATTGCGATGTCCCTCGGGATAGGGGACGCTCCGTTCGTAGGAAAACGGCGGCTCGAAGCGGCCCGCGATGCGAAAGGCATCCGTGGTTTTTTGCGTCAGCCACCAAGTGTATTCGCGACCGGCGCCATTGTCGTGGTCGCCGCAGCCGAGCCAGTCCATGGCGGCAACGTCCAGCGCGTAGCGCCACATGTCCTCCAGCGGCCCGTCGTTGCCGCCATCGCCGCTGATCTCCGTGTGGCGGTGGAATTCTCCGCGGATGAGCGTGAGTTTCCGGCCCCGATAATCGATCTGTTGCCCGCGGCACCGGGCGATCGCGGCGCGCTCGTCGAGCGTCGCCTTGCTCGGCGCGGATGCGAATCGGGCTGCTGCTCCGCGATCACGAGCGACGCGGGATCAGCCAGCGCGCTTGATGAACCTGTCGGAGCGGACAGCACGCTCGAATAAACATCGTTGTCGAACGGGTCTCCCGGCACGCTCCACGTTTCGTCGGGCCCCGCCTGCGACTGCGCGGCCCGCACCGGAAATCGTTCTTGCCGATGATCGCTCGAATGCGCGACGAATATACCCCCGCCGGGAAGCGGCGCCACGGATGGCGTGTTGTACATCAGGTTGTCGGAATTCGGCAGAAGAATGGGGCCGATCCAACTCTTTCCGTCGTAGCAGATGGCCCAACTCAGCCACAACGAACCAAGCACGGGAAAGCGAATGTCGTTCTGGCGTGAACGGCAAAACAACCAGATGTGGCCCGATTTGTCGGCCGCGATTCGGGCGATGTTGTTGTATGCCAGATTGCGCAATAGCTCGGCGTCGCGGGCTTGTTGGATCGATTCGCCGTCCGGCTCGATGGCGGGGACACGTTCGTTGTTGACTTTCTTGCGGGGCTTGACGTGGGGAAGCGAGCCCAGATAACTGGCCGCCGGCTCCATCCATTTTCCATCCTTGAGCACCAGGAGGCCGATCTGTCGGCCGCGATACAGGGGGTAGCCTTGTCTCTGCACGAGCTCGCCGAAATTCTTGCCCCAGGTGGGAGTGCTCCACTCGTAGGCCACCCATAAGCTGTCCGTGGCGTCGTATGCCATTGCTGGGCGGGCTTCGTAGTCGGTGCTGTTGGCCACGGGCCGCGCGTCGCGCGGCTCGCCGTCGTTCGCCGAAAACTCGCGCAGCCAAACGTCGTAGTCGCCTTTGTCGTAGGTATCCCAGGCGATGGCCACGCGACCATCGGCCGAAGCGGCCGCGGCGGGAGCCCAGCAGTTGCCGGTCTGGTCGCTCACTCGCCGCTCTTCGTTCCATTCGACGGCGCCGACCGCCGACTTATTGGCCGCCCCCGCGTTCACGATCTGGTGGCGCTCGACGACGCGGAACACTCCGTCGCGCACCGCCTGCCACGCGATCCAGACGCGACCCCGCGAATCAGTCGCGAGAGCCGGGTTGATATCGTTCGCGGGATTGTTCGACAGATTGATCGGCTCGCTCCATGCGCCGTCGGCGAAAGAGCGCGTGAATATCTCGAAGTTGGGCGTGGCCTGGGTCGCGATGGGTTTCCCTTCCAGCGCGCCACCGGCATCTTTCGCGGCCGGATTGTTCGCGGTCCAAGCCACGTTCTCCGACCAGGCGACGCGAACGCCGCCGCCATCGATCGCCAGCGCGCAGCTTATAGATGTCGTGCCCCGGAGTGGTCACCGCCAAGGGCGCGCCCCATCTTCCGTCGCGCTCGACGCGCAGCCAAATCCGGTCGCCACCGGGAGTTTGTTCGAGAAAGCCGAGATCCTCGGGCTCCTGGACCCAGTTGCGACCGGCGAAGTTGCGAGGTCGGCTGCTCGCCTGCAATCGGTCGTATTCGTCGCGGTTCGAGGCCGGCGTATAGCTCACATAAGCGACATAGCGAGCGCCATCGGGGGCAACGACCGCGGCGGGGTAATCGTCGTCGGCGCGGCCCTCGGACAACCGTTGGGCCGTGCCCGTGCGTTCGATTTCGACCGCGCCGTCGAGTTTGGTCACGATGGCGCCATAGGGAATCTCGCTGAATGTAAACTCGAAGTTTCCCCGCGTGGTCTTGATCGTCACGCGCGTGTCGGCCGTCACATCCGCGAACGTGGCCAGCACTCCGTTGTCGGTGGTGGCGGTCTTTACAGTCGCGGCGAGCGGCCTGCGCCGCGGCCTTCTTCGCGTTGTTGCCGCGACCGTTTTGCGCCACCGGATGGGTCGAGGCTTTCCATCCCGCGGGATGGAGTTGGACTTTGTCATCCTGAATAAACCGCCAGCCGCTGAGATATGCGACTTTGCCTCGCGAGGTCTCAATGGCGCCGTCCCAATCCGTGGGACCTTCGTCATTGAGCCCGAATCGAATTCGCACCCCGATCTCCTCGGCGGCGACCCATGCGGAGCCGGGCCCCGCGAAGGCGAAGCACAGTGCCCCAACCGCCAATAGTTTCGCGAGGAAGGGAAGAACCCGGCGGCTTGCGCGGGGCGAAGAGCTCACGGCGAAAAGGCGTTCGATGTACATGAGGGAGTCTCACGTGTTCTTGGTTGATCGTTGCAAAAAAGACACGATTACCACTCGCCGCGGCGACCGAACTTTTCGAGCGAGTTGGCTCTGAACTTGACGCCGGCGGCATTGATCCGCTCGAGTATCTCCTCGGAGGTCTTGCCCGAGGCCGAGCGGGCCGCGGCGATCACGGTTTGGCATTCGTTGTTGTCCATGAATCGCGCCGCCTCGAGCAAGCGAGGTTCATCGCCGCGCGGGATCACCATGAAGCCGTGCTTGTCGGCATGGATCAACTGTCCAGGCTCGACCCGCGTTCCGAACACATCGACCTCGCAGTTCCAGCGAATGGGTGTCGAATAGCCGTGTCCGACGCAGGCGCGGCGGGCGAGCGCCTTGAATCCGGCGTTGTTCATTTCGTCGATATCGCGAATGGCGCCGTCGACGATCGTGCCGACGCAGCCGAGCGCGCGATGGATGTTCGAGTTCACCTCGCCCCAAAAAGCGCCGAACACGCGCGGCTTGTCGAGGTCTTGCACCACCACGATCTTCGGACCGGGAACCGACGCGACATAGCGGCGATAGTCGCTCCATGCCTTGGGGTTGGCCTTGCGGTGGGCGGGATTGCTCGGCTCGAAGACGACCGTCACCGCATAACCGACCATCGAGCCCATGTGCGGCATGTAGTCGCGGGTCTCCTCGATATTGAAGCCGTGCGTGCCCACGTCGTGTCGCGTGAATTGCTCCCAGCCGTTGTAGATCGTGGGGGTGTTCCAGCGCTTGAGTTGCAAAAGTTCTTCGTGGCTGAGCGGCGGGGAGTCGGGTTGCATGGAACGTTGGCTCCTATTCAGTGAAACGAATACGCTGGGAATCGGTCGCCCGACGGGCGGTTTGAGTTCGAGGTATGGGTCGCCGCGGATTTTGTTGGGGGAACCGCGCGAGATTCTCGTGCTCCGCGGCTGCCGGTGGTATACAAAACGGGGGCGCCGGAGATCGTTCGTAGTGTACCGCATGGGGCGATCTTTCGCGATTTCTCCCGCCGGCGAATTGCTCGTCGCCTCCGAACAATCCCATTCAGAAGACAGTCCAATTCAGAACACAATGCGGCGGAGATCAAGACTCGCAATTCGGTTTTCCCTGAATCGCTTACTTTGCACAACGCGTGGAGCACTCCCCATGAATCGTAGCGTCAGCGTCGTTCTCGCCCTCGTGGCAATCGTGTCCTTCGCTCCGTCTTCCGGGCTCGTTGAAGCGTGCCGCGCCGCCGAGCAGCGCGACCCAGCCTATTCGGGCGATGTGGCCGATGTGCGCGTCGTGCGGCGGATGGAAGACCACGCCGGCGCCAATTTGGTATGGGAGCCCTACATCGCCCAGTGGAAGCCGAGGCATTTGGTCGTGTCCTATGGCGCCGGCCTGCCGGGCAAGACCGACATGGGCGATATTTACGCGAGCGTGTCGACCAACGATGGCGACACCTGGGGCTATCCGGTCGTGGTGTTCGACCACGACCACTGGCAGGGCTCGATTCAGTTTTCCTACAACAACTCGATTCTTTTCAAACCGCCGGGGCAAGATGTGCTGTGGTGCTTTTGCCAGCGCTGCCCGATGAACGCGCCGAACAGCGAAGACGCTCACTTGGCCGCCGCCTACAGCGCCGATGGCGGCCTAAGCTGGACCCCCGTCGAAATGGCGATGCACTACACCGGCCCGCTGATCGTGGTGGCCGGAATTCAAGCCTATGAGAAAGATGGCAAAACACATTATCTGCTGCCGGCGCACATCAACTCGCGCAGCAACAATCCGATGGGCACGCGCGAACAGTTCGTGCTCACCAGCACCAGCCTGCTCGAATGGCGCTTGGCCGGTGTCGTGCCGCGGCCCGAAAATGTGTTTCCCCATGAAGGCAATATCGCCGAGGGCGCCGCGCCGGGCGAGCTCAAGATCATGATGCGCACGGCGACTTTCGACAAATCGGGCCAATCGCTCGACCCACCCCGGGCCTATTCGAGCACCAGCCGCGACGGCGGCCGCACCTGGAGCATGGCCAAGCCCGAGCCCGAACTATGGAACAGCGTGTCCAAGTGCTTCTACGGTTGCTCTTCGGGCGGCGAGCATATTTATGTCTACAACGATGGGCCCGCCTGGAGCCGCATGGCCTTGCGATACAAGCTCGCCCCGGCTGGCGGCGCATGGGGCGAAGAAAAGACTTTTTACGATTCGGGCGCGCATAATTCGTATCCGACGCTTATCGAAGTGTCGCCCGGCGATTACCGCGCCGTGTGGGACAGTGGCACGAAGGACCGCCACCGGACAAATATCCGCTTTGGAAAATTTCGGCCGAAACCCTAAAAGCCCTAAAAACCCTAGAAACACAAAAAACACATAATCCCAGACGTGTCTATCCACGGAAGCGCGGACTTTCCCCGCCACGATCTTCTCGAAATCGCCATGCGTCGACGCGAAAATGCGCCGCCGAGCGCGCGGGGAATTCCCCACCGTTGCCGGGACTCGGGTGGCCGAGCATAATTAAATGCTTGTTCAACGAAAAGAGGCACGCTCGAGGCGCGGTCGGCGCTGCCCGAGTCGCATGTTTGTCCGGCATGGGTTTTGGTTTATGAAAATCGCGGTCGTGGGCGCGGGGTACGTCGGGCTCGTCACGGGAACATGCTTCGCCGAAAGCGGCAATGAGGTGACGTGTGTCGATATCGACGCGCGAAAAGTCGCCGCGCTCGAAAAGGGCCGCATTCCGATCTATGAACCGGGCCTCGCCGAAATGGTCGCCCACAACGCCGCCGCCGGACGATTGAATTTCAGCACCGACTTGGCCGCCGCCACCCACCGAGCAGCCTTCGTGTTTCTCGCCGTGGGCACGCCTAGCTCCGACACCGGCTCGGCCGATCTTTCGGCGCTGTGGTCGGTCGTGGAAGCGGTCGCGCCGCACTTGACGCCCGAGACGATTGTCGTCACCAAGAGCACCGTGCCGGTGGGCACGAACCGCAAGATTCACGATCGACTCAAGCAGCTCACCGGGCGCGAGTGCCAGGTGGCCAGCAATCCCGAGTTCTTGAAGGAAGGCGCCGCGATCGAGGATTTCAATAAGCCCGATCGCGTGGTGGTGGGTGTGCGATCGAACGAAGTCGCCGAGACGCTGCGCGAGCTGTATGCTCCTTTTCTGCGAACCGAGAAGCCGTTTCTGGTCATGTCGCCCGAGAGCGCCGAGATGACGAAATACGTCGCCAACGCGCTGCTTTCGACCAAAATCAGCTTCATCAACGAAATGGCCAATCTCTGCGAGCGCATGGACGCCGACATCAACGATGTGCGACGCGGCATCGGCCACGATAGCCGATTGGGCTTCGCGTTTCTCTTTCCCGGCGTGGGCTACGGCGGCAGTTGCTTTCCGAAAGACGTGCGGGCCTTGGCCTCGATGGCGCCGACTGCGGCATGGAGCCGCGCATCTTGGAAGCGGTCGACGCCGTGAACGCCAAGCAAAAGTTGACTTTGCTGCCCAAGATCGAAAAACACTTCGGCGGCCGGCTCCAGGGATGCACGATCGCGATTTGGGGACTTTCGTTCAAACCGCGCACCGACGATATCCGCGAGGCCCCGGCCTTGGCGTTGATTGATCGCTTGCTCGAGCAGGGCGCGAGCCTTCAGGTCCACGATCCGGAAGCAACGCGGCATGTGCAAGCGCTCTATGGCGACCGGCTCGCCTATGCCACGCTGCCCAACATGGCCCTGGCCGGCGCCGACGCGCTGGTCATCATGACCGAATGGAAACAGTTTCTGCATCCCGACTTCAACGAAATGCGGAAGCTGATGCGCGACAGCGTGATCTTCGACGGCCGCAATATCTATAGCCCCTCGCAAATGAAAAAAGCCGGCTTCGTGTATCATTCGATCGGCCGGCCGAGCGTCGTTTAACGTAATCCGGGCAGCCACGAATGCCGCGCAACGCTCGCGGGGCGCCGAGAACTTCATTCCAAGGGAATCAATCCATCGTGCCTGGACAACGCCGTGTGCTGGTGACCGGAGGCGCCGGATTCTTGGGTTCGCGCCTTTGCGAGCGATTGCTCGAAGAGGGATGCGACGTGATCTGCCTCGACAATTTCTTCACGAGCCAGAAGAGCAACATCGTTCACCTGCTCGACCAGCCCAATTTCGAGTTCGTTCGCCACGACGTGACCGAGCCGATTCGTCTCGAAGTCGACGAAATCTACAACCTCGCCTGCCCCGCCGCGCCCGGCCACTATCAATTCAACCCGATCAAAACCACCAAGACCTCGGTGCTCGGCGCGATGCATGTGCTGGGCATGGCCAAACGTTGCCGGGCCAAGGTGCTGCAAGCCTCGACCAGCGAAGTCTATGGCGATCCCGAAGTGCATCCGCAGCCCGAGTCGTATCGGGGCTGCGTGAACCCGATCGGTCCGCGGGCTTGCTACGACGAAGGCAAGCGCGTGGCCGAAACGCTGTTCATGGACTACCACCGCATGAACCGCGTGAATATCCGAATCGCGCGGATTTTCAATACCTATGGCCCGCGGATGCATCCGTTCGACGGTCGCGTGGTGTCGAACCTAATTCGTCAAGCGCTGGCCGGCGAGCCGCTCACGCTCCATGGCGACGGCAGCCAAACTCGCTCGTTTTGCTATCGCAACGATCTGGTCGAGGGGCTCATTCGCTTGATGAACGCTCCCGACGATTGCACCGGCCCGATCAATCTGGGCAACGCCGACGAATTCACGATCCTCGAGCTCGCCACGCTGGTGCGAGAACTGACCGGCTCGCGCGCGGAAATCACCTTCCTACCGCTGCCGGCCGACGATCCGACACGCCGTCGGCCCGATTGCCGACTGGCTGAGGCACGGCTCGGCTGGCGGCCAACCGTGCGGCTGCGCGACGGACTGCTCAAGACGATCGACTGGTTTCGCACGATCGACGTCGAGAACTACCGCCCGCCGACGCCGAATTATTAGGCTGTCCGGCTCGGCGTGCCTGTCCGGATCAGCGCGCTGTCCGGCTCGTCGTCCCAACTATCAATGCGGTTCAGGCCCGGTCGGAATCGACCTTTATTTGACCCAGGGAGTCACGATGAAGCTCAGCGCCTGGAATATCGCGATCGGCATGACTTTTCTCCTGCCGAGCGTCGTTCGCGCCAAAGCACCAAAGGCCCCCACCACGGTCAAGGTGCTCTTCGCCGACTTCGATCCCCGAAAAGAACCGCTCGACGCCCACTTGGTGCGGCAGTGGGAGAAGGACGGCATCGTTTTTCGCTATGTGACATTCCACATCGGCACATTCAAGGGCAAGCCGGCTCGCATGGCGGCCTTCCATGCCGTTCCGCGAGGCGCGGTGAAGGCGCCCGCTCTGCTCCACATTCACGGCGGCGGTCAACGGGCGTTCTTGAACGAGGTCGAGTTCCATGCTCGGCGAGGCTATGTGTGTCTCTCGATCAATTGGGGCGGTCGCCCGATGGAAGAAGCCCACGAAGGCGATCCCAACACCGACTGGGGCGCCGTCGATCCAACGCAAAACAATGTCCCGGGCTACGCGAACCTTCAGCCCGGCGACAAATACCTCGATCCGTTCGAGTCGCCGCGGAACAACAATTGGTATTTGCTCACGCTCGGCGCCCGGCGCGGTCTGACCTTCTTGGAACAGCAGCCCGAGGTCGATCCCGACAAGCTCGGCGTCTATGGGCACTCGATGGGTGGCAATCTGACCGTTTACGTCGCGGGCAGCGATAACCGGCTCAAAGTCGCCGCGCCGTCCGTCGGCGGATCGGGATTTCGCGACGAGTCTTGGCCGCTCCTGCCCCGCTACAAGCCGCAATTGCCCAACGGCGACGTGAAGCTATTCGATGCGACGCTCGGTTTCGAGTCCTATGCGCCCCACATCACCGCGCCTCTGCTGTGGCTCGGCACGACCAATGATTTCCACGGGCTGATGGACGACACCTACCGCACCGGGGTCTTGATTCCGCACCAGAATGTGCGGTATTCCTTCACGCCCCACATGAATCATCGATTCACTCCGGAGTTCGCCGTGACGCGATCGCTCTGGTTCGACGAGTTTCTCAAGGGCAGCTTTACATTTCCGAAGACGCCGGATTCGAAGCTCGCGCTGGCGACCGACGACCATGTTCCCGAGTTTCAAGTGGCGCCCGACACGTCGCGGGCCGTGGCTGAAGTCCACCTCTATTACTCGGTCGATCCCGATCCAAGAGCACGATTCTGGCGATCCGTCGAGGCCACGAAGTCGGGCGATACTTGGGCGGCAAAGCTGCCGATTCTAAGTGTCGATCTGCCCCTGTTCGCCTTCGCGAATGTTTCCTATCACATGCCCCAATGCGCATCGGAACCTCATGCCGCGCCGACCGACACGTTCGCGATCAGCTCCATGCTTCAGGCGGCCGCGCCCGGGGACCTGATCAAAGCCGAAGTCAAGGCAACCGACGCGTTGGAACCCGTGATCGATGATTTTGCCGGCGGTTGGCGGGATTGGTACACGTTGTCGGCCGACAACCCGCATCATTGGGAGTTCTCGACTCGAAAGCTGACCGATCCGAAATGGCGTGGACGGGCCGGACAACTTTTGGCGTTGGAAGTCCAGTCCGAAAAACCGAATGACCTTGTGATCGTGCTGACTGAGAACTTCTTCCGTTCGTATCGGGGCATGCAACGGGAATTCGTGGCGGTCGTGAAGCTTGACGGTGGCAAGGATTGGCAAACCGTTTCGCTTGAGCCAAAGAACTTCAAGACGGACGACGGCGAGGAATTATCGTCGTGGCAGGACATCGACCTGCTCTCGCTCAGGGCATATTACGAAAAGGGCGAGCGGCTGATCGGCGGCAAGCAGTGGGCCGGCCCGCGGCCGGTCTTTCGAAAGCTCTGGTGGCAAGGAGGCTAACGCGGGAAGCTGCAAACGGAGGCCCCTCGGCCTTCAATTCTCGCCTTCGGCCAAGCTCGCGGCCACAAGCCGGTCATCGTTGCGCACGAAAATGTGCCGGTCGGCGAACGCCGGATGCGTCCACACCACGCCGCCGCGCTGCGGCAACTGCACTCGTGTCGGCTCGATCAGTTTCGCGCGGCTGATCTCGTGGTAACCATCGGGCAAGAGTTGGGCGATGATCAGCACGCCACGCTCGTTGAAGAGCCACATCCGGTCGCCGTTGCGCACCATGTGGATCGTCGACCAGCGAGCCTTGGGCGTGGCTTCGAGGCTTTCCCACACACGGTCGCCGGTCTCGGCGTCGAGACACCGCAGCTCGCCGTAGCTATCGACTCCATAGACATAGTCGCCCAAGATCCAAGGGGTGCCGATCATGGCATGTAGGCTGCGCGTGTGCTGCTCGTCGGGGCCGAGCTTGCGCCAGACTTCGCTCACGGCGAGCTTGTCGTGGCCCAGTCGCAACATCAGCGAGCCGTCGTAAAACGAACTGACGAACAGCCGATCGCCGCTGATGGCCGGGGTGCCGATATTGATCACCATGCGCGTCGGCACGAAGGGATGCTTCCAGTAGACTTCGCCCGAGAGGGGGTCAAGCCCCACGACGTTGTCGCCGGTCCAGCAGACCAGCACTCGCTTGCCGGCTTGCTCGATCATGATCGGAGCGGAATACGAGGCCCGATCGTCGAGCGCTCGCCAGCGCTCGGCGCCGGTTTTCTTGTCGAACGCCACGAGGCAAGCCCCTTCGCCGCCGGCCTGCACCACCACCAAGTCGCCCTCGACCAGCGGCGCCGAGGCGAGACCCCAAATCGGCATTCGCACTTTGTATTCAGGCCCGAGCGCATGCTGCCAAAGAATTTTGCCGGTGGCGGCGTCGAAGCAGAAAAAGTTACCCATCGCTCCCAGGGAATATGCGCGGCCGTCGTCGATCGTCACCGCGGCCCGCGGGCCAGCCGAATAGCCGATATCGTAGGCGCATTCGTACTCATGCTTCCAAATCGGAGGCGCCGGTTTTGGCGTCGAAACAGTGAACCCGTTCCTGCTGCGAGGGATCGACGATCCGATCGGTGACATAGACGCGTCCATGGGCGACCGTCGGCCCGCTATAACCGCTGCCCACCGGCGCTTGCCAGAGGAGCTTGAGCTCGGGCCCGGCGAACTTGGCGACGACGCCGGTCTCGCGCCACACGCCGTCGCGCTCCGGACCTCGCCACTGCGGCCAATCATCGGCCAGGGCGAGCGAGCCGATACAGAGGATCGCCGCGGAAAGCAACATCGAGCGATGAAACAACATGCCGAATACTCCCAAGTCGCCGGGGTGTGTGCGAGTAATAAAATCGAACGTCGCGAGTCGTTTTTCCAATCTTCGGGCGAAGCGGCGTCAGGCGTCGGCGGGCAGGCGACCTTCCCGGGCGAGCGCCATGGCATAGGCCGTGGCGTGGGTGCGGCAGTGGGAAATGCTGACCAGCACCTGCGAGATGCCCAGTTTTTCGACATGATCGCGGGCAGCGCCGCGCATGCCCACGACCGGCTTGCCTTGGGGGTCGCCGTGGACCTCGATATCGCGCCACCGCATTCCATAGCGTAGGCCCGAGCCCAGCGCTTTTACGATTGCCTCCTTGGCGACCCAGCGACCGGCGAAATGCTGCGTGGCCATTTTGCGGCTGCGGCAATATTCGATCTCGTGGTCGGTGTAGACCCGATTCAAGAAAGCCTCACCATGGTGCTCGATCATCCGCGCGATCCGCAAACACTCGACGATATCGACGCCCACTCCAAATATCTCAGACATCTCGCCACGATTCCCCATCTCGAAACCCACGAACAACGCGTCTCCCTCGCCCGGCGATCCCCATGTCAATCGACCCGCCGCGAAGAGTGATTATCACAGGCTCGGGGCAAAAATGTCAAAGACACCGCACCGCTTAGCAACGAAAACGCACCTTGCCCCTCGTGATTGTTCTATTGCGGCGCCCCGAGCTTCCGCGGAGTCTGAACGCGAAAAACAAGCGGCGGGCTCGAGCGAATCGAGCGCCGCCGCTTGTTTAGAGTCGATCCGACAACACCCCCGTCTCCCCGTATGGGAGAGGGAGTGTGAGTGCTCAACGAAGTTCGCGGATTGGCGCCTAGCAGCCTGTTGAAATATTCAACAGGCTGCGCCGCCGCATGGATGCGGTGTCAAAATAACGACCTAAGTCGTTATTTTGCGAGCCGCGACGAGCTTTGCTCGGCGCTTGGCGAGGTTGGAAAATGCCACGATGGCATTTTCCAACGGGCTGCTAGTTGCGAATGGCCCGCGGACGCTTCGCCGGCTTCGGCGGCTGGGCCATCGTGCCCACGAGCCGAATCACATCGCGACCCACGTCGAGCCGCACGGTGAGCTCCGCTTTTTGGGTCGATGCCGCAAGCCGCACTTGGTCTTGGTCGCCCAGCTTTTCGATCGTGGCGGCGGCGCGATCCCAGCCGACTTTGTTAGGGTCGTCGTCGTTGATCTTGCTCGAAATAAACTTCACGAGCGGTTTGACCTGGACCACGGCTTGAGCCGGCGAGGACTTTTCGCCCTGGGAGCCCGAGGCGGCGAGCGCCTTCTTGAGCGAGGGCAGTCCATCTTTTCCAACCGCCAGATACACGTGGTGGGGGCCGATGCCGAGCGCGATATCGAGTTGCTCGCCGAACAGCTTCACCCCGTCGGCCTTGTAGACCGGCAGCGCCACGGTGTGGAATCGCACATCGCCCACTTTATCGGCGTCGAACTTCGGCTTGGGAGCGCCGGGATAGCTCTTTGCCGCAGCCGCGGAAAATTTCTTGAACGACTTCTCGATCGCGGCGGGATCGGCCACGAACGCCCCGGCGATCGCCGACAACGTATCGCGCGGAATCACCGAGATCGCCACATCGCGCTTGCCGGCGGCGATCGTCTGTTTCAGACTGTCGGCCAGTTCCGTGACCAAATCCTCGGTTGCTTTCGCAAACGCCTTGTCTTCGTTCCAGTCGTCGATCTTATCGAGCGCCATATCGCGAAGCACATCGATCTCGGCGCTGCGCTCCGGCTTTTCCTCGTCGGAAAGCTTGCTGGCCAACATCACGTTGATGGCGCCGCTCGGCAGCATCAGGCCGCCCAACGAGCTCGCGACGCCGTTGTTGAGCTCGAAAGAACGCGCCAGCGACGACTCGGGCAGGGCGTCGACCTTGATTTCAAGCGACGAGCCCGAGGTCTTTTCATCGAGCAGCCAGCCGAGCGTGAAACGGTCCGCGCCGTCGATCGCGTCGGTGATCGACTTGAATCGGGCGTCGACAAGCTTCTTGCGGTCCTTGATCGCTTCATCGTCGCCGGGCTGCTGCTTCATGCCTTCTTGGAAGGCCTGCGTGAGATACACCACCGCGATCTCGCGAAACATCGCCGGGATATTCTTCACTTGCACATGCAGCGCCACGTCGTACGACTTGGTGAGCGGACCGGCCACGATGCCCGGGTCGGCCGGCAGAGGATCGAGCTCTTCGGCGGCGCTGGCGATAAAGGCCCAGCCGCCCGATTCCTTTAGGAAGAGCGAGCGATCCGGCCGCTTGAGCTCGATCACGCCATCGGCGCCCGGCTGCGATTCGCCCGCGATTGGGCCCAACGAGGTGAGCAATTGATTGAGGCTCACCACCGGAAGAAAGCCGATCGAACGGAATTGCGCGCCGTCGGTCAGCGCCACGACACCCCAGGGCCGGGTCGTGTCGAGGCCCTTCATGCCCCGGCCTTGAGTGAAGAAATTAATCATGCCTTCGATGTTGGCGGCCGTAATGCCTGGGTTTTCGATCAATTCGCCCACGGCGTTTACATCTTTGAGCAAATGGTCGTAAGGCTCGATCGCGAGCATGGCCACCTGCTGCCATCCGCCGTCAGTGGCCGGGGCAGCCGCTGCGGGAGCCGGTTGCGGATCGCGAGCAAGGGCTGCGGCGGGGGCAAACATCGCCGCAATCACCGGCGCGAGCAGACTCGCGGCCAATGCAATTCGGTACAGGGAATTCTTCACGGTGGATCGCTCCTTGAAAAATGGGGTGCTTTCGGCATTTAGAGAGGAGATCGCTTCGCCAAAGTTCAATAGCGGCGATTCGACAGGTTATACCCGCGAAGACTGCGAAAAGTTTGACGCTTGTGAGGGCAAATACCAGGCCGCGGAAAATCCGACGCCCGCAATCTTAGCGCCTTCCGCGCCATTTACCAGCAGGGCGGCAAAAAAAGACGCTCCGCGCGTCGGCGTCCCGGCTCTGGCCACATCGGGGCGCCCAGGGAAGAGGGCCAAGATCGTCGGGCTCCGGCGACTACCAACGACGCGTCAGGCCCCGCGACTTTGCTTCTTGTAGCTTACGGCTCGAACAGCATGGTTGCTCGGCGACAAGCAACGGTTGCCAGAGACTCGAATAAAAAAATACGGCGATCAAGCGCGACTGTCGGTATGAGCGCGATTCGGCGGCGAGTCGAAGCGCGGGAGGGACTTCAGTCGGGCCGCGGCGATTAGCGCTCGCGAAAAGTGATGCGGCCCTTGGTCAGGTCGTAGGGCGAGAGCTCGACCCGCACACGATCACCGGGCACGATGCGAATAAAGTGCTTGCGCATCTTGCCCGCCACATGGGCGATCACAAGATGCCCGCCGTCGAGCTGGACGCGAAAGCGAGTATTCGCAAGCGCTTGCGTCACTACGCCTTCGACCTCGAGGGCTTCTTCCTTGGGTTTCTGCGACACGAACAACTCCTGGATGGATAGGACGATCGATATTGTGGGGGGGACGGCCGGGCATCGCGATTTCCTGGCGCCCCACCTGCCCAGGCGACCCGATTTTCCGAGGGTCCAGGAAAAAAAGCCGGCCAACCTAGAATCATATCGCGATTTGGAAAGCCGTCTAGCCAGATTTTTTCCGGTTCGACGGACCTTGCCGCGCCCGCGGCCGCTTCCGGCAACACGGCTGCCCCGGCCGATCCGAAGAAATTTCGTCCAGCGGCCCAGGCCCATCGCGGTTATGCTTACACGACTTTGTCCCCAAAAACCCCAAGCACTCCGCCCATGTCTGGAGAATTCGTGCAAAACGGCGCCGCCTCGACCGATCGCGCCGCTCCGCGCCGCGCGCTCACATTGTTCGACGCCATGTCGATCATCGTGGGCATTATCATTGGCGCCGGCATCTACGAGGCGTTGCCCACGGTGGCCAATTTGGTCGACGGGCTCGCCGCACAGATTGCGGTGTGGACGCTCGGAGGTCTTCTGGCGACGCTCGGCGCGCTCTGCTACGCCGATCTCGCCTGCGCGTATCCCGAAGATGGCGGCGACTATGTGTACCTCAAGCGCGCATTCGGGTTGCGGGTCGCGTTTGTATTTGCCTGGTGCGAGTTTTGGATCGTGCGGCCGGGGGCCATTGGAGCGATGGCCTTTATTTTCGCCCGCTATGCCAATGAGCTCTGGCCCTTGGGCGCCGGGAGCGCCGCCTTTGGCGCCTATGCGATCGGCGCAATCACGGTGCTCTCGGTGATTAACATGTTGGGCGCCAGGCAAGGCAAGTGGGTCCAAAACGTGCTCACCGTGGCCAAGGTCCTGGGGCTGGGGGCGCTGTTTGTCGTCGCTTGGTCGGGCCCATCGGCTGAAAGCGCCCGGAGGCCATTGCGCCGACGCCCGTCGTGTCGGCGCCGGTTTCCGCGGAACTCGGTCCGGCCGCGGCTCCGATGAAGTCCGATTATCCGCTAGCGCTCATCTTCGTGCTGTTTGCTTATGGCGGCTGGAGCGAGGTGGCCTATGTGGCGGCCGAGGTACGCAATCCGAATCGCAACTTGCTAGCCGCGCTGCTGGGCGGCATCGCGCTCGTGACGACCATTTATATCGCGGCCAATCTGGCGTTTGTGCATGCGCTCGGCCTTGCCGGGTTGAAGGCGTCGCATGCCGCGGCAGCCGATGTGCTGACTCGAAGTTGGGGCGCCGCCGGCGGTCGGGCGATCAGCCTGCTGGTCTGTGTGTCGACGCTTGGCGCGATTAACGGGCAGATATTCACCGGCTCGCGCATCTATTACGCGCTCGGCGCCGACCACGCGCTGCTCGCGCTGCTCGGCCGCTGGAATGCCCGCCTAGGCACGCCGCTCTGGTCGCTCGCGGCCCAAGCCGTGGCGACGCTTGCTCCGGTCCTGGCGATTATGTTCCTAGCGCCCAGCGAAGCGGCGACGGGCGCCATGGCGACGAGTAGCGCCGCGAACAGCGGGGCCGCGGCTTGCGGCGACGCGTTCGAGCGGCTCGTGATCTTCAATACGCCGGTCTATTGGTTCTTTTTCACCTTGGTCGGTTTGGCGGTATTCGTGCTCAGCGACCGCAACACGCTGCGCGGCTTGGCGTATCGCGTGCCCTGGTATCCGTGGACACCGCTCGCCTTTTGCCTGTTGAGCAGTTGGATGCTCTGGTCGGGCTGTGTTTATTCCTACCAGCATCGCAAGTTCGACGGACTCGGAGCGCTCGCGATTCTGGCGTTGGGCATTGTTGTCAGCCTCTGGGCGCCGCGCGACGCGGTCCGCGCGGAAAAATCGCGGAAATAAGAATCGTCGGGCCGGCGAGCCCGCCGCGCATGAGGTTCAGGCGCCAAGATCGTGGTGTCTCACGGCGCGAAGCCACGCGGGGCCAGCACGATCGCAAAAAAAAGCGGCGTCGCGCGAGCCCCAAGACTCGGCGACGCCGCTTATGGTCCCCATCGATCCATCCTTGATGCCAGAGCGCGATTAATATTCGCGTTTGGTGGTGATGCCTGGCTGCGGCACGGGGTACTTGCCATCGGGTCCGGCGGGTAGCGGCGACGCGCCGTTCATGGCCAACTGGTCGATGCTCGGCGCGAACTCGTGATCGAGATTCAGGATCTGATCGTATGTGATCACTTGACCGGTATGGGCGGCCATGCGGCCCATGCTGGTCACGAGGCTGGCCTCGACGCCGCGTTTCACTTCGTTGTAGGGCTTGTCCTCGCGGATCGCGGCGATCAAGTGCTCCCATTCCCGATCGTAGGGATTCGGCTCGTGGCGTCCGAAGGCCCAGGTCTGGTTGTCCTTGTTCGTGACGTCTTGACCTTTGAAGATGCGGCACTTGGCCGGGCTATGGCTGCTGGTGGAGATGATGGCCGAGCCCTTCGTGCCGGTCGCATAGCTGGCGAATTCATCGTGGCAGCTAGCGATATTGCGGCAATCGACGAACAGCTTGGCGCCATCGGCAAACGTATATTCGACGGCATAGTGGTCGAAGTTCTGATCCACGTTTTCACCGCGATAGTGGCGTCCGCCGAGCGCTTGGGCCTTGACCGGCCAAGCGTCTTTCATCCAGCAACATTCATCGATGTTGTGGATCATGAAATCGCTCCAGCACCCGCCGCTGAGGAACAAGAAACTGTGGAACCGTTGAATTTGCCAAAGCAGTTCGTTGGCGCCCTGCGGTTTGGGACCGGAGAAGGCCGAGCCGATCGGGCCGCTCATGCGATATGCCCGCAGCGTGGTGATATCGCCGATTTCGCCCTGCTTGATGCGGTCATGGAGCTCGCCGCGGGCCTCGCAGTGGCGGCACATCAGGCCGACGCCCACCTTGAGGTTCTTTTTTCCGGCCTCTTCGGCCAAGGTGAACATCTTGCGCGACGTCGGCCCATCGACCGTCACCGGCTTTTCCATGAAGACATTCACGCCTTTTTGAATCGCATGGGCAAAATGCACCCAGCGAAAGCCGGGCGGGGTGGCAAAGATCGCCACATCGCCGGGCTTGAGGCAGTCGATCGCCTTCTGATAACCATCGAAACCAATGAACTTGCGATCGTCGGGCACATCGACCTGGCTGGCCTTTTGTTGCGAGAGATGATGATGGGCGTTTTTCAGGCGATCTTCGAAAACATCCGCCATCGCCACCAGCTTGATCGGGCCATTCTTCACGCCGAGCGCATTGGCCGCCGCTCCGCCGCCGCGCCCGCCGCAACCGATCAGCGCGACTTGAATCGTGTTGTCTTCGGCGGCATGCACCTTGGGAATGACTGTGCCGACCAGAGTCGCGGCGGCGGCGGCTCGCGTGGTCGTTCCGAGAAATTCGCGCCGCGTGGCGCCCGACTTCGGTTCGCTCATTGAAAGACTCCAGGCAAGTTAAAAGGGGAGAAAGAAGGCCGGTTCAGGGGGTGTTGACTTCGAGGGAGGCTGGCTCGCGAGCGCGAGGTTCCCTGAATTTACTTTGCGCTATTTCCCGCGCAATGGAACTGTTGCGAATAAAAAGTCGCAAAATTTAGCCCGGGCGCCCGGCGGAGCCGCCTCACGTCCGGTAGCAAATTTCCGAGCGAGTAATGCCTCACGGGGCGATGAAGGCGGCCCAATGGTTGCGGAGCGATTCCTCGCGATATCCCAGTTCTCGAAGCAGGGCGACGATCCCGGTTTGCTCGAGATAAACCCGCAGATTGAAGTGAACCGGCAGCGAGTAGCATTCCTCGGCGTCTTGAATGCAGACCATGCGTGGACGGCGCTTGCGAATATCTTCCCGCAGGCTTTCCAAGAATTCCTGCTCGAGCGGACTGCCACGGCCGTGAGCCAGGTAGTCGATCGCTTCGGCTGGAGCATCGCGAGGCACATCTCCATAGCTGAAAGCAATCGGAAAACTCGCTGGGTAGCGCGATCCCGGCCGCCGGTCGAGATTGAACACGAGCGGATACGCGGGTTGGATTAAAGGAGAGACGAACAGAACTTGATCGCCGGGCTTGGTTTCCTTGATCATCAGAGCTTCGAGATCTTCGACGCCACGATCGATCGCTTTCATGCGAGAGATCAACGCAAACAAGCCGGACGCGCCGACGAGCGCGGCCATCAGCGGTATCGTGATAACCGCTCGGCGCAGTCGCTGGCGATCCGAACCGGAAAGCCGATGAATGCCTTGGCAATAGGCCGCCGCGAGGGTAAAAATCGAAAAGCAGACAAACGGAATGCGATGGTAACTCCAGCCCTTGTGCTGAGTCACATACGATATGATCCCGCCCACGATGCCGGCGATAGTCGCGAGCAGCAACCGCCGGATAAACGGCCGCCGAGCCTTCCACATCGCGAAGGCCGCGAGCACGATAGCACTCACCGCGAACACAAAATACTTCCGGGATGCCCATAGCAGCACCCATTCAAGCGGCGCGTTATAGGTGGAGTAACCGGCCGCGACGAGTTGCAGATGACGCCCAAAAAAATATTGTCGCGCGGCCGCCGGCAATAGCAACCAGTGGCCGAGGTACGCCAGAATCACCGCATAAAACGCGACCGCCTCGGGAGCGAGCAGCGAACGTGGGTCGCGCGACTTGAACAATAGCGTGAGCTCGATGATCGCCAAAATCACGATGAAGTGCGGCTTCAGACAGGCCGTGGCCGAAGCCGCGGCGCCGATCGCCAGGGCGAGCCAGACCGGAACCGTCACGCCTTCGCGCCGCAACACTCGCAAGAAAAACATCGGCCCGGCGGCTAATATAAACATGTGCTCGCGCTGCCCGAATTCGCCGGCGCGCACCACATTGAGCGTGGCCGCGAGCCACGCCAAGCCCAGCACTCCGACCTCGGCCGGCTCGAGCCGCCGGCCTTAGTCGCCGCAGCAAGTAGCCAATGAGCCATGTCGAGCCGACGAGCATGGCATACACATAGATATAGAAAGCAATACGGCCATCGATGCCGAGCCACGCCGCCAGCGCGGCCGGCGGGACATTCAAATACATGACCGCCGGCGGATTCGTGTCGAAGAAATCAACGAACGGCGTTTGACCTTCGATGATTAGCTGCGCGTATTGCATGCCCAGCGAACAGTCGTGATTGATCGTCCGCCATGTGAAGACATAGTAACCGGCGATCGCCAAAAGCAGGACGGCCTGAGCGATATTCCAGACTCGATGGCGATCGAGCGCGGTCGCAACGTCCTTCCGCGAATCGATGGCCTCTGTTTTCGACATCCCCATCAGTCCCAAGTGTTAATGCCTGACCGGCGCCGCCCTCTCGCTCGACGCGAGACGGCGCGGCGTGGGCTCGACGAAGTTCTTTGGATCCGCTACCGAGGCCGCCACGACCGCGATTAACCATCCCCGCGATCCCCATTCACTTCGCGCGATTTATTTCGGCGAGCCATGGAAGCATCACGGCGAAAAACTCGCGAAATTCCTGGCGGCGGCGCGAAATCGGCCCGCTGTAAACGGTGGAATCGCACAATCCGACCTGCTCCGAAAAGACGCTCTCCCAATAATAACCTGAGGACGAGTATATAAACTGATGACGATCTCGACAGGCGGCTTTCCACGGGGCCATTATCCGCGGGCCCGTTCCCCGTCTTTTGAGTCCAGTTCCCGCGGGTCGTGGCGGGGCCCATCGCATTTCGAGCGTCCTGGGGCAACGAACGCGGCCCAATGCTCGCGGAGCGATTCCTCGCGATAGCCGAGTTCCCGCAACAGGGCGACGATGCCGGTCTGATCGAGATAGGTTCGCATATTGAAGTGGATCGGTAGGGCCATGCGGTCTTCGGCGTCCTGAATACAAACCATGCGCGGCCGACACGCGCGAATGTCGTCGCGCAGACTTTCCAAGAATTCCTGTTCGAGCGAGTTTTCGCGCGCATGTGCCCGATAGTCGATCTCGGCGGCTGGCGCGTCACGCGGCACGTCGGCATAGCTGAAGGCGATCGGAAAACTAGCGGGATAGCGAGAGCCCGGCCGCCGATCGAGATTGAACACCAGCGGATAAGCAGGTTCGATCGCGGTGGCGACGAATAGGACCTGATCGCCGGGCTTGGTCTCCTTGAGCATCAGCGCTTCGAGATCCTCGACCCCACGGTCGATCGCTTTCGGCGATGGACCAGCGCGAACACTCCACCGGCGCTCAAGAGCGTCGCCACGAGTGGCGCCGCGACAACCGCGCGGCGCAGCCGCCGGCGGTCCGAGACAAACAGCTGGTGAATCCCTTGGCAATAAACCGCGGCGATCGCGAGGATCGAAAAGTAGACCATCGGAATGCGATGATAACTCCACCCCTTTTGTTGGGACATGTACGAGATGAGCCCGCCCATGATGCCGGCGATGAGCGAAGTCATCAACCGCCGCATGAAAGACCTTTGCGCCCGCCAAATGCCGAAAGTCGCCGACACAATCGCGCCAAGAGGCAGCAGCAAATGCAACCAAGTGCGTCGGAATACCCATTCGAGCGGCCGCGCATAGACGGAGTAGCCCGCGGCAATCAGTTGCAGATGGCGCCCAAAGAAATAATGCCGCGCCGCCGCCGGCAAAAGCAGCCAGTGGCCGAGATACGCGAGAATCACGGCGAAGAACGCGATCGCCTCGGGATCGAGCAGCGAACGTGGATCGCGCGACTTCACGAGCAACGCAAGTTCGATGATCACCAAAATCATGATGAAGTGCGGCTTCAGGCAGGCCGTGGCCGAAGCCGCGGCGCCCATCGCCAGGGCGAGCCAGACCGGCGCCGTCACGCCTTCGCGTCGCAACACGCGAAAAAGAACATCGGCCCGGCGGCTAATATGAACATATGCTCGCGCTGCCCAAACTCGCCGGCGCGCACCACATTGAGCGTGGCCGCGAGCCACGCCAAGCCGAGCACTCCGATCTCGGCCGGTTCGAGCGCCGGCCTTAGTCGTCGGAGCAAGTAGCCGATGAGCCAAGTCGAGCCGACGAGCATTGCATAGACATAAGCGTAGAACGCGATCCGCGCGTCGATGCCCAGCCAAGCCGCCAGCGCGGCCGGCGGGACATTCAGATACATGACCGCCGGCGGATTCGTGTCGAAGAAATCGACAAATGGCGTCTGCCCCTCGAGAATGAGCTGCGCGTACTGCATGCCCAGCGAACAATCGTGATGGACCGTTCGCCAAGTGAGGCAGAAATAGCCGGCGATCGCCAGCAGCAAGACCGCCTGCGCAAGATTCCAAACCCCGATGCGATCGAACCTGCTCGCATTCACGGCCGCCGTATCGATTGGGGGGGCTTGCGGCATTCGGCAATCTCGAAAAATGGATTCGCGCCAAGCCCTTCGCTGGCGCCATTCGAAGTCGCGTGATTTCCCGGCGGCGAAAAAAAACGGGTCTTGGAAAAAGGCGAGCCCAACTCAGGGCAATCGCATTTGAAACATCCGCAGTATTACTCGCGCCTTGAAAGATTCAAGGGGCCCGCCCGCATGGCTCCGTGGAGCACTCGCCCGCGAAGGTTTGCTCAATTCGCCGAGCTTGTTTGGGAGTTTGAAGTCGCGTGTCCTTTAACGAGTCTGTTGGAGGCGAAGTTTTAGCGAAGCAAGGGGGGCGATGTCGCAAGGCGTCGTCTGAAGACGGAGCGGCGCGGCGCCAGCGCCGGTTGCGATGGCATGGGTTCGATTCATCCCTTCACCTCGTTATTGCGAACCTTATCCGCGCATCACGACATCGGCGAGGTACACGCAGCGCAGGGACAGGTCGGCTCGCAATTGATTGGCGAGCTCGGTTCTAAATGACTTGGATAATTTGAAATTGCATTCGATGCGATCGGCCAGCGTTTCCGGACTCAGCCGTTCCCGGCAACAGAATTCCAGGAGCCGCGCGCGCTGTCGTGAATACTTCTTTCCCTGCCACGTTAGGGTGAATCTTTTCACGAGGGACGTGAGAAACGCGTCGCCGCCCGGCGTGTCGTGTGACACGGACGAGTTCCCGCAAGCAACACCAAGCGCCTTCGCGACATGGGCCAACAATGCCGGTCGGCCATCGCCGATCTGATCGAGCCGCGCCAATTGTCGCGTCGGATTGTCGCTTAGTTTGCTGGCGACCATTTCGGCCAGCCGCGGGGTAGCCTGTTCGGAATCGATCCAGATCGATTGCACGATCTCGGTGATCGGCGAATTCGGCCAACGCTTCTGGCAAATCCGCCACATCGGCGCCAGGCTCAGCAGCGAATCGAGGTTGTCGAGCAAACCGAATCGCTCTCGATGGCCCAGCGCCGCCATCTCCAAGGATTCCCGCCAATGCTCCATTTTCGTCACGCCCTCTGGCTCGACTGACCAGGCGCTCAGTTCCACGGCGCTGTAGAGCAAGTGCAACCATTCCGAAGGCGACTCGATCGCCACCCGGCTTTCGATCGCGCGCAAGTCGGCGTCGATAATTTGCCAAGCGCCAAATCGTCCGGCCGCCCGCCACCGCGCCCGCAGCGCGGTCTGCAATCCTTGACCGACATGCGGTAACCTCGCCAGATCATCGGGCGACAGTATCGCCAAGGGCGCGGGATGCCTCCGCAACTCCTCAGCGTATATCGAACCCAAGCGGCGGGTGAAACCATGCTGCCGCAGCGCTTGCTCCAACCAATCCTGGGCCGAACGAAAAGGCTCTACCCCGGGCGCCGCCACGAGCAGCCAGTATAGCCGCAGGAACAAATCTTCCTCGGGCGAGCCCGTGGATTCCGCCATTTCGACGAGCCCCGCGTAGGCCGCGGCGATTTCGCCTCGACATGCTTGGCGCCACAGATCATCGAGACGTTGAGCGCGATCGCGCGGGTGGCCGTGCCTCGGCGATGGCAAGCGACCAGCGAAGGTCGGCGTTTCCGTCGGGTCGGCCGGCAACGGTTCGTCGCGGGACTCGGGCGCCGGATGATCCTCGAATTGCGACGCTTCGTCCGTCGGCGCGGCGCCGGGCGCAGTCGATCGGTTGAAATCAGGCGGCGCCGAAGGTTCGATCATCGGCGCCGGGGCAATGATTTCAATTGCCGGCGAATCCTCTCGCAATGATTCGACCCAATGCGAACGAGCTTGCGCGATTTCATAAGCCTCGCGAATCCGCCGAAACTGATCGGGGAAATGCTCGGGCTTAAACCGGCGAATCAACCGAGTATATGCGCGGCGCAGCTCGAGCTTGTCGCCGCCCGGCCTCACGCCCAGCAGTCGGAAAGGATCTCTCGGCCACTGGGCCATGTCATCGGGGAGCGAGGTTTCGTTCATGGCGGACTCGGCGCGGCTTCGGGCGTTTCGGGTTGGCTAAAGTCGTTCGCTGAATCGACCGCGCGAAACCCGGCCCGGGCCGCGTCCTCACTAGAAGGCGGATCGCCATCGGAGGATGGAGCGTCGGCGTTGTCGCGCCGGGCTGAGTTCCGTCTGGGTCGACGCCACTGCGCGGCGTGAGGCGCTTGCGCAACAACATTTCCAATGCGCGGCTGATATTGGGATCCGGAGTGGGCGCCGAGCCGGTGGACTTACCCGAGGCGCCGCCGCCCTGGGGCGATCGCTCCTCGGCATCGAGCGGCGCTTTGGGGGTTTCGTTCCTGGGGGCCGCTGGTAATCCAGGAGAGAATTTCGGCCCCGGCGCCGGCAGGCGATCCGTCCTTCGGCCTTGGAACATTTCTTCCATGAATTTCTGATGCGCTCCGTGCTCCTGCCCTTCCCGCTGCTGGGAGCCAATGAAACGGCGAAGCGCATCGCCAGAATCGTGGTTGGCTTGTGGCGACATCGCGGAAAAAAAACGTGAAACGAAGATAATCGCTATCCAAACAGCGATACCAGAAATCCGCCGTCGACCGCTGACTTGCGCTTCTCGCGCGGTTCAAACGAAAACGCCTTCCGAACCGAGCTCGCGGTTCGCTCTTTCACGCTCGGCGGTTTGATGGCCCCGTCGACCAGGTCAGGCGCCAAATGCGCTACTTGAGGCGCCTTGGATCGCAGCATCGTCACCGCGGAATACCAGAGCTTTGCGTTGTGTGTGTGTTCGCTAAGCAATTGTCTGCGCCGAGCGGCCCGCGGCCCGGCGCGAGCAAAAAGAGCTCGAGGCAAGCTTCGCCCAAAGTCCGCGCGAGATCGCCCGCGGGCCCAGGTTCCGAGAGCGCGTCGAGCGCGGCCCGATCGATCGCCGCGCCGACCCGCAAGTGGCTCAGGCGAGCTTTGAGCGACGGCTGTTCGGCGGCCATCGCCAACAGGCGCATCAAACGTTCGTAGCGCTCGGGAACCGGCACTTCAAAAAAGCCATCGGCTAGACGACGCGTTTCGACGTCGATCAGCTCGCGCAATCCGTTCCATCCTGGCGGCGTTTCCCAAGCGGGGCGTTCGGCGCGTGAGTCGGCAAAGGAATCCAAAGCGTCGCGCAGGTCGGGCGACGCATTGAAGTCGGCGTCGACCACTCGCTGGAGAAATGCCGCCACGGCCTCGTCGCGCGTCGCTTCGGGCGAAATTACCAGCGACTCCGCGGCTTCGAGGCGTGCTTGCGCGGCCAACGATTCCTGGCACGTCCGCGCTAGGTTAGGGGAGTTCTTCATCGCCCGTCCGTTCGAATTCGTCCAGCATCGCGATCAAGTTTTCGCGGTGCAGATCGATCAACGCCTTGTCGCCCTGGGCCAAGGCGGTCTCGAAGCCATCGAGCAGCAAACCGAGCCGTTGGCGCTCGATCGGCGGCAACTCTTGATAGATCCGCTCCGCGCGGCGCAGTGTCAGCCGGTTGACCGATTCCTCGCGCGGATGCGTCTTGAGCGACGCCATCGCCTCGAGAGCCTGGGTCAACTGGGCCTCGGTCATCCGACGGGCATGGCGCGTAATCACATGCCGCGCCGCCACGCCGGTTTCCACCACCGTGGCCTCGACTTCCAGCACGCCGTTCAAGTCGTAGGTAAACCGCACATCGAGTTCCTGGCCTGGCGGGCCCGGTGGCATGTTCGCCTCGAATTCGCCGAGCAACACGTTTTCCTTGGTGCGCCGGCGCTCGCCTTGATACACCTTCAGCGCGATGCGGACTTGGTTGGGGGCGATGGTATTCACCCGCTCCACGCGGCTGACCGGGATCGTCGTATTGCGATGGATGATCGGCATGAAGTAGCCATCGTGATATTCCAAGTCGAATTTTTTCGAGATTTCGATGCCCAACGTGAAGGGGCAAACGTCGGTCACGACCAAGTCGGAAACGGCCTTGGCGTTTTCGATCAAACCGGCCTGCACGGCGGCGCCCAGGGCCACGACTTCGTCGGGATTGAAGCGGCACTTGGGCGTCTGGCCGAACAACTGCGCCACTCTCGCCACGACCTGCGGCATGCGCGTCGCCCCGCCCACGAGCAACACCTCGCTGAGGTCGCCGCGATTGAGCCGCGCATCGCCCAGGGCCCGCCGGATCGGCAATTCGATCCGCGCGAGAATCGCCTGGGTCGCGGTTTCGAAGAGTTCCCGCGTGAGTGTCACCACCGGCGAGTTTTCGTCGAGGTCGCCCCGGGCATTGGGAATGCGAATCGTTGCTTGTCCCTGGCGGGTCAACTCGCGCTTGGCCATTTCGCACTGCTGAATCAGTCTCGCCAGCAGCAGCGGCTTCTCGAGTTCGACGCGTTCGAACAGCAGCCCCTGGGTCTCGAGCGCTCGCGACGCCAGGGCGCGGGTAAAATCCTCGCCGCCGAGAAAGCACTCGCCCGCCGAGGCCCGCACTTCCAAAGCCCCCTCGAACTGCTCGACGATGGACACATCGAAGGTGCCGCCGCCCAGGTCGATCACCGCCACGACTTTATCGTTTTGCTCGCCGCGCAGACCATACGCCATGGCCGCGGCGGTCGGCTCGTTGAGGATTCGGCGCACATTCAAGCCGGCGATGCGGCCCGCGGCAAGCGTGGCCTGACGCTGCGGCTCGTTGAAATACGCCGGCACCGTGATCACGGCGTCGGTCAGCGGCTGCCCGGTCTCGGCCTCGGCGTCTTGCTTGAGCGATCGCAACACGAGACTCGACAGAGTTTCGGGCGTAAAGGGCTTCCCGGCCAATTTGGCTTCGAACTCGGAGCCCATGTGCCGCTTGAACAAGGAGGCGCAGCGGTCGGGATGTTTGACTTGCAATTCCCTGGCCACGCGGCCGATGACGGTGGCGCCGTCGAGATCGACGCCGACGATCGACGGCGTGAGAGTTTCGCCAAACGCGTTACGGACCAGCCGCGGTCCATCTTCGGTCATGTAGGCCGCGACGGAATTGGTTGTGCCAAGATCGATGCCGAGAATCATTTTTCGGGAAGTCGCGAAGCGTGGAGAGGGAGATTGTGAAAGGGCGACGAAATCGCATCGGGTCCGGTGGAGCGACACGATCCTCCGCCAAGGAATCGCCCGCGGTCGGGCCCGCGGCGCGGCGCGATGCGATCAAATCCGAATATACCGCCGCGCGGGACCTTATGCACGCGCCAGCGCCATGCGGCCCGCGGTCGTCCGTTCGCGGCGACTTTCGAGCCCGGCGAACGAGCGCGGTCGACTCGGCGGGTGGCGGGCGTGCCCGCTCATCAAAAGGTCGTGATCAGCGTTCCGCCATCGACTACCAGCACGCTGCCGGTGATGTAGCTGCCGGCGTCGCTGGCCAGCAGGATTGCCGGGCCGACCAATTCTCGCGGGTTGCCCCAGCGGCCCAGCGCCGTGCGCGAGGCGAATTGGGCCTTCTGCGCGTCGCTTAGCATGCCTTGCGTGAGGTCGGTCAAGAACGGGCCGGGCGCAAGGCAGTTGACCGTCACGCCATCGGCCCCCAGGTCTTGGGCACTGGCCATCGTCATGCCCACGAGTCCCGCTTTCGTGGCCGAATAAGCATTTCGCCCCTCTTTCGACGCCAGCGCCATGATCGACGAAATATGGATGATCCTTCCCCAGCGGCGAGCCCGCATTCCCGGCGCCAAGGCCCGCGCGAGCAGCATGCAACTGGTAAGGTTCAGTTCGACCAGCGCGTCCCAGTCCTCGATGCGAATCGCGTCGATCGGCTGAGGGTTGTTCGTGCCCGCGTTGTTGACCAGGATGTCCACCTGACCAAAAGCCTCGGTCGCTTGGCTTGCCAGCCGGGCCAGCGCCGCGCGGTCCGAGAGATCGGCCTCGAGAGAAGCGACCTTCGCCCCGGTCGAGTCCCGGATTTCGTCCGCCGTCTTGGCCAGGGCGGCGGAATCGCGGCCATGCAGCACCACGCTCGCTCCCGATTCGGCGAAGCCCCGGGCCATGGCCTTGCCCAACCCGCGGCTGCTACCGGTGACCAGGGCCACCCGGCCGGTGAGATCGAAAAGCGGAAAGGCCATCGTGGGGGTCGTCCTCGGGCTAGGCGCCAGTTTGTGGAAGCTCACGCGGCGCGCCGCCACGCTCAGCCGCGTTGTTCGCCCACGATCTCGGCCACGATTGCCCGCAACCGAGGCTCCGTGCGATGGGCCGTGGCGATGATTTCTTCGATATTGGCCGGCCGCAGGGCATCGGGCAAGCACATATCGGTAATGATCGAAAAACCCAGCACGCGCAGCCCGGCATGCACCGCCACGAGGGCTTCAGGCACGGTGGACATGCCCACGGCGTCGGCCCCGATCAGGCGCAAGAAGCGATACTCGGCCCGTGTTTCGAGATTGGGCCCCATCACCGCCACGAACACGCCCTTATGCATCGGCGTGTTTTGCAAGCGGCCGAGTTCGAGCGCGCGGGCCATCATGTCTGGGTCATAGGGGCGGCACATATCAGGAAAGCGCGGCCCGAGCCGATCGTCGTTGATGCCCACCAACGGGTTGGCGCCCATCAGGTTGATGTGATCCTCGATCACCATGATGTCGCCGAGGGCAAATTGCGGATTCATTCCGCCGGCGGCGTTGGTCACGATCAGGAGCTCGATGCCCAGGGCCTTCATCACCCGCACCGGCAGCGTGATTTGCTGGAGGGAATAGCCCTCGTAGGCATGAAAGCGGCCTTCCATGGCCACGACCGTGGCGCCGCCGAGACGCCCGCACACGAGCCGGCCGGCGTGGCCGTGGGCGGTCGAGCGCACAAAGTGGGGGATCGCGTCGTATTCGAACGTGGCCTCGACCTCGATCTCGTCGACCAAACTTCCAATACCGGTGCCGAGAATCAGCCCGACGCGGGGCGTCGCCCGCCAGCGGGCGCGAATCGCGGCCACCGCCTCATCGATATGACCAGCCAGATGGAGCACGAGCGACCTTCGTTTTTCGAGAACCGGTCGCAGCGCGTCGCGGTCGGCGCGAAAACTTCGAACCGGCGAGATTTCTACAATGCGTCGACCACAAGATCGCCCACCTGCTGGGTCGAAAATCCCATCTTGCCCGCGGCCTGGCTTTTCATCTTGGTTCCGGTGACTTTTTGAATCGCGTTTTGAATCCGCAGGGCGGCGCGAGGCTGGCCGGCATGGTCGAGCAGCATCGACATCGCGTTGATCGCCGCGATCGGGTTGATGACGTTCAGGCCGGTATATTTCGGGGCGCTGCCGCCCATGGGCTCGAACATGCTCACGCCGCCCGGATCCGGATTGATATTTCCGCCAGCCGCCACTCCGAGCCCGCCCTGGAGCACGGCGGCCAGGTCGGTGATGATGTCGCCGAACATGTTCGTGGTGACGATCACATCGTAGTAGTCCGGGTTCTTGACCATCCACATGCAGCAAGCGTCGACATGGTTGTAGTCGGCCTTGATATCAGGATATTCCCGGGCCACGTCTTCGAAGGCGCGCATCCAGAGGCTGTGGCCATAGGTGAGCACATTCGTCTTGGCCACCAGGGTGAGCATTTTCTTGGGGCTATTGCGCTTGCGGGTGTATTCGAATGCCCAGCGAATGCAGCGCTCGCAGCCTTTGCGGGTATAGATCGCGGTCTGGGTGGCGACCTCGTCGGGAGTGTTCTTCTTGAGGAAGCCGCCCACGCCGCAGTACAGGTCTTCCGTGTTCTCGCGCACGATCACGAAGTCGATGTCGTCGGGCCCGCGATCGCGGAGCGGAGTCTCGACGCCCGGAAACAGCTTCACCGGGCGGAGATTGATGTATTGGTCGAGCTGAAAGCGGAGCTCGAGCAAGAGGCCCTTTTCGAGGATGCCGGGCGCCACGTCGGGATGTCCCACGGCGCCAAGGTAGATGGCGTCGAACTTGCGGAGCGCGTCGACGGAGCCTTCGGGCAACACTTCGCCGGTGCGCAGATAGCGGTCGCCGCCGAAGTCGAAGTGGGTCAACTCGTAGGTGAATTTTTCGCTCTTGGCCACGGCCTCGAGCACTTTAAGGCCTTCGGCGGCCACTTCTGGTCCGGTCCCATCGCCGCCAAGCACGGCGATCTTGAGATTCTTACTGCTCACGCGTTATCCTTCGATGGAGGTCATGTCGTTGAATGGGGCGCCGGAAACCAAACGCCGCCGACCTGGCGCGCCCCATGGGGAAATCGGAAAGCGACGGCCCAGCGCGATCGATCTTAAGCGTCCGGGGGCCGATTACGATGCGTCTGGGGCATATCGCTTGGCCGCCGCGTCGCCGGGGTAGGCAATCGCCCGGCGATGGATAGTCCGCATGCGTGCGGCAACACGAACCTACCGACCCGCGATGTCCGGGCGCCGGTTGTCGCCGCGGATCGCCCGAGCCAAGTGTACCGCAGTGCAATCCGGGGCCCGCCGCCTAGTTCTTGCTGAACTCGAACTGTTTCGAGAGTTCGCGGGGCAGCGGATGCTTGATGAACTTCTTGCGGCAATCCGCGCAGAGGTCGAACCGGAGTTGTTCGTACACATCGCTGCCGATTTGCGGGTCCGCGGCGTCGTCGGCCGATTGCAGAATCTCTTGGATTTCTTGCAAGTGATCGCGATCGTCGTCCGAGTCGCTGGAAAGCTGGGCGTCGAACGCCGCGTAGACTTCCATCTTCACGACATAACGCAGATCGTCGGATTGGAGCACCCGTTTGCAACAATCGCAGGAATGATGAATCATCGGTTTGCCCCCGAAGTAACAAAAATGGCCGCGCGTCGTCGCGGCGGCTCTCATGGATCGACAGGCTTTCATCCTAATGCGCACCCGAGCGTGGGAGCAAGAGATTCGGCGGTTCTTTTTTTGTTTGGGCCGTGTTTTTAATCGATGACGATCCGACGAGGCACGGGCGGAGCATTGACCCGATCGTGCGGGACTTGCGCGATCGGGAGTAGAAAATCGCGGCGAACATCAGGTGGGGGCGGCTGGTCTTGCAACTGCAAGGTCGTTAGAATGAGTCGCAATCCCCCAGGCGGCCCAGGGGCTTTTGCATCCTGGCGCCGCGAGTGAGTTGCGGCAAGCGAATGATCGATCGCGTCGAATGCTCGTCGGAGGAGGATTTCTATGTCGTTTGCGGCCGTGGCAGCCCCGCTCGGCTCGAGCGTCTTGGTGCTCAACCGCTTCTACATGGCGGTGCATGTGATCAACGTGCGCCGCGCTTTTGGACTGCTTTGTCGTGAATTGGCCGAAGTGATTCACTTCGAGGAAGGCCAATACGCCAACTACAGTTTTCATTCGTGGCGCGAAATCAGCGAGCTGCAAGCCGCTTTCAAAGCGCCGCACGACGACTGGATTCGCTCGGTCAATTTCGAAATCCGCGTGCCGCGGGTGATTCGGCTGTTGAAGTTCGACCGCGTGCCGCGGCAGTCGGTGCGGTTCAATCGTCGCAACGTGTTCGCACGCGACGGAAACCGCTGCCAATATTGCGGCAAAAGCTTTCCGACCAGCGAACTGAGCCTCGACCACGTAATTCCCCGAAGCCGCGAGGGGAAAACGTGCTGGGAGAATATCGTCTGCGCTTGCGTGGCCTGCAATGTCCGCAAGGGCGGTCGAACTCCACACGAGGCCCACATGCACTTGGTGCGTCCGCCCGTGAAGCCAAAGCGCAGCCCGCTCATGGCTATCAAGCTGGGCAATCCGAAGTACGAAAGCTGGAAGACGTTCTTGGACAACGCCTACTGGTCGGTCGACCTCAAGTGAGCCTTCGCGCTCGGCGCGGGCCGGTTGCCGGGGGCGATCATCCGTCGCGCGCACGGCGCCGTTTATCTCGGGAGCGCTCATCTTGGACGCGCTCGACGCGGCCCTCGGCGGCGCATTAAATCGACGGCGCATTAAATCGACGGCGCATTAAATCGAAGGCGCAATAAAAAGGCCCCCGCGCGGCGACTGGCCCGAAAAGGCTCATCGCCGGCGGGAGCCGGGCGCTGGCAAACGTAATTCCACGAACATGAAAGCGGTCTGGCTTCAGACGATCGTCGTGGAGAACACGGACGCTCGCCTTGGGCGAGACGTTAACGAACGCGTTTAGTATACCGCCCCACGCCGCCAGAGGAAAACCAACCCTTTGGCGAATCGGCCGGATTTTCTAGCGGCGGCCAAAAAGGCCCGTGGCGTACCAAATGCCATTTCGGCCACGTTTGATGTCATAGCCAAACAGGGGGTGCCACGATCGAACCGCGCCCCAGTGGCCGGGCGATTGGCGCCAACTGTCCACGCAATCGATACATGCCTCGACCAGATTCTCATTCGGCCAGCTCTCGGCGACGACTTCCTGCGCGTTGAGCCCCCCCGGAAGCTGGGAGCTGATTCGTTGGAACCTGCTGTCCCAGGAATGATGCCCCTGCAAGAGAATCGCGGCCTGATGGTCCGACTGTAGGCTTGCTTCATGGAGCAGCAGCGGGCTCATGCCGCCCTCGGTGCTCTTGGGGGCCTCGGGATGCCGCCGCACGGCGAAGATCATCGTGCGCTGCGTCAGGGTTCCCGGCGGCAGATCCAACACGATCTCCATGGCGGGAATCGTGTAAAGCTTGCCTGACGTGAAAGGAAACGTGCTGACGACCCGGCCATAGTAATCGGCGTTTTCGTGCCGCAGATCGACGATGGCCACTCCCTGGCGGCCGAGCATCTCGGCGAAAGCGGCGTGTTTGAGGAGCGGCGTCGAGCGGCCTTGCACCACAATCGCCGCGTCGGTCGGCAGCGTGGCCACGGTGTAGCGGCTTAGTTTTTCGACGATCCGGGCGTCGCGGAGCACGCCTTCTTCAAACCCCCGGCGGGCAGCGGTTTGTGCTTTGTCGTGGAAAAAGACGAATAGCATCTTTTTCTCGTCCTTCGCCTCGCGCATCGCTTCGCTATAGTCGGTGTGCCAGTTCAGTTCGGGAACCGGCGCCGGCTTGGATTGTTCGTCGGCTCGCGCCGGGGTCGACATTCCCAACCAGCCCATGAGACCCAAGACAATAAGACTGCGAAATTTCATGGAAACCTTTCCCTCCTGGTTACAAAAAACGGCGCCGGACCGCCTCGGGCCGGCTCGCTCGGCCCCCAAGGGCAAAGCGATCGTGAAAACGCAAACACCCGGGAAGGCGGCAAAGGCGCCGCAGCTCCCAGAAAAAACCTTGTGGTTTGTCGGCCTCGGGTCGTCGACCGGGTGGTGGCGCCGTCAAGAGCCGGGTTTGCGAGCCGCCCATCCTGCGCCACCGAGCCTCGGAATGCAATCACCCGAATTGCCGCGGCGGAAAGCGGGGGAAATTTTGTCGATTCCCGCAGCGACGCGATTTGGGTAGCATGGATGAAAATATTTGATGCCGGCGCTTCGCGGTGGCCCTCCCGGCTCGGAGTTTCGCGGGACTGCGTTCCCTGGCCTCGGGCTGCATCCAACCGAATGCTCAGCATGGAGTTAGAGGCCACCGCCTCCGTTCGCTTCGCGGCGACAATCGCGGCGTCTCACCCCACGCGTTTTTCAACGAAAACGGAAATATCATGAAAATTCGCGGACATGTTTCCCCACGCCTCGACGATGTTCGTCAAAATGGATTTTTCGTAATCTGGGCCGCGATCCTACTCCCGGCGCTGGCGCCGCCCTGACCACGACCATCGCGCCGTCGATGGCGGCCGAGCCGAAGCCGTCGTCGTCGAGCCAAAGTGATCTGCTCATCCAGCGATCCGCCGAGCTTGAGTGCGCGATCGACGAACTGAATCGCTGGCTCGGCCCGGGAGCGAACGGCGCCCGCTGGCGAGACTTTCTCGGGCTCAAAGCTCTGGAGCAGGCCGCCAAACACTCGGCCGACGCGACGCCCGACGCCGCGGCCGACACCTGGGTGCGATTCCAAAGCGGAGCCGCCGGGCTCGACGCTCCGCTGTTCGCTCATGTGTCGGATCGCGTGGCGCCCTGGTGGGCAGCCAAGCTCATGGCGTCGGACCATTCGCAAGCCGAGCAAATTCATGCCGTTTGCACCGCTGCCCGGCGGCTTTTTGTTCTCCGTCGACTCGGCGGCAGTCGAGCGAGATCGCCAAGCCTTGGCCGCGGCGCTCGGGCTGCTCGAAGCGAGATTCTCTAAAACCGCCCCGGGAACCGCCGGGCCCGATGGAGTGTCGGCAAGCGAACTCGACCTGCCGGCGCTCAAGACGCTCGTTGTCGCCCAGGAACCTAGCCTCGAGGCGCTCCAGGCGATCGAAGACCGCTTCGACGCCAAAAGCGAGTTTCTGGCCCAGAAACGCGGCCTGGAAAAACCTTGGTATCGGAATGTGTCGAACGCCCTGCGCCGCTACCGCGAAACGCGCGCTGCCCAGCGGCTCGACAATCGCGAGCAGGCCCTGGCCAATGACAAGCAGGCGGTCGAGGTCGAAGTCGCCCGCTTCGAGCGCTATGCCGAGCGCGAAACACGCGGGCCCGAAATGTTCAAGCGGCTAAAGTTCGATTCGCTCAAGCAAACGCTCGCCGCGCCAATGCCCGACGTGAAGCTCCTTCGCGAGCTCGCCGCCGGGTTCGCGGCGCCGCTTGCCGAGGTCGAAGGCGTGAATTCGAGTCGCGGCAAACCGCTTGCCGCGGCGCTCGACCATTACTGCCAGCTCGCCGGCTCGCCGCCCGACTACACCCGGCTCCGGGTCGATTTCGAACAAGCGCTCGATGGTCTGGCCGACGACCTGACCAAATATCTGGCGTCGCCCACGACCGAAGGCGCCGCCGCGGTCGACGCGCGCCTGGGCTGGCTGGTCGACAATCATCAGGCCTATCCCGCGCGGCTTGCCCTTCGGCCGCTTGAAACGCGGCCCAATTTCCAGATCGAAATCGCGCGGCCGCTGGCCGCCATCGGCGTGGCCCGGCGACTCGACAATGAGCCGATCGCGATCAACGAGAACATTCTCGGAACCAATGTGCGCGGTCGGGGCCTTACAGCCGGCGATGTGCGGCTGACCTTTGTGCCCGACACGCGTCAGGCGTTGTTTTTGACCCAACTCAGCGCGACCACTTCCTCGAGCACCGTGGGCGTCAATGGACCGGCGACGATCTATGCCACGGGTCTCACCGAACTTCGCGGCGAGGCGATTATCGAGTTTGATGCGCTGGGAGTGCGATGGCGAAAGCCGACAGTGAACGCGACCACCTCGACGCGCATCAATGGCGTGGCGACCAATTCAGCGTTGGGACTCGTTCAGCGGATCGCCTCGCGTAAAGTGGCCGAATCGAAACCCCAGGCCGAGCAAGCTTCGTCGCGACACGCCGCCGCCCGGGCCAGCGCCCGGCTCGACGCCGAGCTTGCCCGCACGATCGGTCGCGCCAACGACGACTATCTGACCCGGCTTAGAAACCCGCTGCTTGTGCGTCGGGCATTTCCGCAGCCGCTGGCAATGCAAACCACCGCCGACTGGTTGTCGATTTCGGCGGTCGAGGCTCGTCCCGCGGAACTTGCCGCCACGACGGCCCCGCCGGCGGTCGAAGCCGGCTCGGCGTTGAAGGTGCGGTTGCACGAATCGGCCATCAACAATTGGGCCGAGGCGATGCTCGCCGGCGCCACGATCACGAAAGCCCAGATCGACGCGCTCCATTTGCCCACCGCCGCGGCCGAGTCCGACGAAAACGACGATTGCCCCGAAGCCGCCGACGGCGGCGATGTGAAGCCGCGCGCTGCGGGCGAACCGAAACCGGAACGCCCAATCGGCGACGCGGCCAAAAATCCGCCCGAGCCGTCGCGGCCGTGGAAGATCGTGTTTGCCGAGCATCGGCCGGTCGTGGTTTCGATTCGCGACGACCGCTTCACGATCGAGTTGCGGCTCCGCGCCATCGAATCGGGCGAAAACGGCGCCGAAAACAAAATCATTCGGGCTGAATACAAAGTCGCCCAGCGCTGCAATGGTCTGCGATTCACGCGCGAAATCTCACGGTCACTCCATTCCCGGGCACACCCAACGAAAGCGGTCGCCAGGGCAAGATCAAGAGCCGCATGCAAGAGCTCGTGTTTCCGGAGTCGAAGACGAGCAACGGCCTGTCGCTGCCCGGGGCCTGGCAACTGCGCCGGCAAGGCGCCGCTGCGCTTCGTAAAGCTAGCCGACGGCTGGGCCTCGCTCGGCTGGGACCTTCCACCAAACGCCGCCGCCATGGCCGATCTTCGCCATTGAGGCGTTGGACGAAAAACTACTTCGGATCCTCAAAACGTTGAATACGAAGCACGCCCTAACAACCGCGGCGACTTCCGGCGATTTGGCGTTCTCGTTTCTGCAAGGAGCGCCGCTCGCCATTCTTGCGATCGACGAGCGCGGACGGATCGCATTCACCAACCGACAGGCCAATCAGCTTTTCGGATTTTCGGATTCCGAACTGGTCGGCCAACCGGTCGAACTATTGATCCCGCCGACTTACCGGACCCAGCACCCGGAACTAATGCGATCGTTTCTCAAGGACCCGCACGCGCGCGTGATGGGAGTCGGACGCGAGGTTCGCGCCATCGACCGGCAGGGTCGCGAATTCCCCGTCGAGATCGGACTAACGCCCGTGACAAACGCCGCCGGTCGCTTTGTCGTCGCGGCCGTTTCCGACATCACGATTCGCAAGCACCTCGAACGCGAAGTGACTGCCGCAAAGCTTGTTCAGGAGGCGATGCTGCCGAAGTCGTTCCCGCAAGTTCCCGGTTGCGAGATCGGCGGGGCAACAAGGTTCGCCGACGCCGCCGGTGGCGACTTCCTCGACTGCGTGGTGGGCCCCCTGGGCGAAGTCACCCTGATGATCGGCGACGCCAGCGGCCACGGATTCGCCTCCGCGTTGGTTTCGGTCGCCGCGAAGGCCTATTTGCGCGCCTTGAGTCGACAGCATCGCGACTTGGGTTCCTTGCTGTCCGCCGTGAATCAACTGCTGGTCGACGACCTGGCGGATGGGCGTTTCGTGACGCTATTCGTTGGCCAATTGCTCGTCGACGAAGGTCGCTTCCACTACGCCGGCGCGGGACATGCAGGCTATGTCTTATCGCATCAGTGCAACTTAAAGTCGCAACTGCTGAGCACGGGGCCGCCTTTGGGATGGCTGCCCGAGGCGACCTATACTACCAGCGAGACGACCGTGGAGCCCGGCGATTTCATTCTTTTAATGACCGACGGGATCGAGGAAAGCTTCTCTCGGGATAATCAACAGTTCGGACGCGAGCGAATCTTTCAGACCATCGCCGGGCTCGCCGATCGGCCGGTGGCCGAGCAAGCGAGAGGCATTCTGGAATCGGTTCGGCGGTTTACCGCCGGAGAGCAATCCGACGATATGACGGTCTTGCTTACTCGGCTCGAAGTCTACGCGCCTTCTCAGGCTTGCCAGGTCTTGAGTTGCTCGACGGCCTTGAGCAGCGTGTCGCGTTGTTTTTCGAAAACCGCGAATAGGGCGATAATCAGCACCCCGGCCACGATACCGGTCACGCTCCAGAGCCAGGTCATTTCGAGATCGACGGCCGCATACCAAATGATCGTGAGCAGCGATATCGCCAAAAACGCCACGCCCAAGAAGAGAAACGCCCGCACTCGAAGCCAGATTCCCGCCAACACGCCCACGATGGCCAGCGCCCCCAGCACCAACGGCAGCCAAGGCGCTTGGGCGACGCCGCGCAAGAAAATGTCGGCGGTCGACGACACATAGATCATCGCGCCGCACGCATAACGAATCGACGCCATCTGGGCCGAGGCCAGTTGCCTTTTGTTCAATTCCGCGGCGATGAGCACGCACAACGCCGGCGGAACAAGCCAAAGCTGCGGGTGATCGAGCAGCCGATAGCCTTCCCAGCGATGGAGCAACCACCAGAGACTGCCATTCGCGGCAAACGCGGCGAGAACACTGAAGCCAAAGCTTTTGCGAGCCACCGCAAGTCCGAAATACAATAGCCCCACGGCCATGAGCAGCAGCGAATAGTCGACCGCGCCCGACGGTAGAATCCAAAACCCCACGACCGGCAGTAGCGGCAAAAGAGCCCCGGTGCGTTCGAGCGGCTCGCCGAGCACGACGAACCGAGTGCGCCGCAATCGCTCTCCCACGCCGGCGCCAACATAGGCGATCAGCATTACGATCAGCGGCCAGTAGCGTTCGAAGACTCCGTGAAAGAGCCACGGCATCGTGAGCCGTAGATGCACGAACAGCAACCCGAGGCAGACTTCCGCCCCGTAGACATATGCTTGGCGGCCTCGATCCGAGAGCCCGAGCGGGTCGCGACCAGGCAGCACCGCCGCGGCGAGAGCGGCGGCGCATGAGCCGGCAAAGGCGAGCGCCACGAGCGCGATGGCCCAAGACGACATGTCGGCCGCGCGTCCGAGCGCGGCGAGCCACGCTTCAGCGCCGATTACCAGCGCGGCCGACACCCCGGCGCCGATCATCAGCTTGCCGCTGATGCGCCGCGCGGCCAACAGCCACTCGCTCCCGCGAGGCAGAAGCTTCGCCAGCGCGAGCCCATACACGATCGATACCAGCGACAGAGCCGCCAGCACCACCACCAGCCGATCCAGCAATTCGCCCGCGGCGCCGGGCTCGAGCGGCGCCCAGCCAACGGCAACCGCCGCCACGGCGCCCAGCGCCAAGGCAACGCTTTGCAACCGCGAGCGCCGGGCGCCCCGCGCCAACAATCCCATGGCCAAGGGCTGCACAAGCACCGCGTTGGCCACCAGCAGGCGCGTCGGTCGATCGGCGAACGTCAACTCAATCGCGAAGGCCAGCGCGATCACCACTCCCGCGAGCAGACCATTGGCCGCCACGATCCATGCCGCGGGCGATTCCGCATCGGCCCTTCGACGCGGAATCGCCAGCCGGTCACCGATCGCCAGCAATCCCTCCCGCCGGCTCCAAAGATAGCTGGTCGCGAGGCCGTGGCCCGCCAGAAAAATCGTGCCCAACCATTCGAGCCGCATGAGGGAAAGATCGAGACCGTCGAGCGCCACGCCTAGCGTGAGCAAGCCGCCGAGATAAATGAGCGGAATCGCATCGGGCACATGCTTGTCCCAAAGACATGCAATCGCGGCGAGCAAGGTGGCGATCATCGCCCCCCATTGCCAAGTGATCCAAAACTGAAGTGGCTGTCCGTGAACGTCGGCCCATAATCCGCGGGCCACGAGCACCGCCATGGCGAGCGATGACACATAGGCGGCCAACTGATGCGGCGGCACTCGCAATGCGCGGTCCGCGCCATCTTCCGCGCGACGAAACACTCGGCGCTCGAGCAGCGCCCAGAGCCCAGCCGGAGCGGCCAGGACGATGACATTGACTTGCAACAAACGTTGCAGCCGCGCCCAGTCGCCCCAGGGCCAAGGCCAGGGCGACGTTCTCAACCAAGGCAACATCGCCGCCGACGCCGCGGCGTTGAACGCCACGGCCGCCAAGTAGAGCAAATTCGGACGAATTAGCCACGCCGCAAGCCAAGCGAACACTCCGCCCACCGCTACGAGCGGCAACGAACTCCAAGCAAGCGGCGCGGGTTCGTTCCACGCCGCTCGCAAGGCCAGCGCCGCCGTGATCGCGGTCACCGCGAACAGCGGCAACACCGCGCCGCGCCGCGCCTCGAGCGACCCGATCGCTGGCGAGCCGCCATCGTCGCCAGCCGACGGGAATTGCTGGGCTCGAAGCGAAGGCCGCAGCGCGAGACCGATCGCCACCGCGACCATGAACCCGGTCTGATACGTCAGAATCGCATGAAACGCGGCCCAATCGACATTGCGCCAGCTCCCGATATTCGCCGCCACGAACGCGCCGCCCGCGAACGGCAGCCACGCGAAAAGCGAAACCGAGTGCCTCTTCCAGGCGGCTGTCCGCTTGTTCGTCCGCTCGCTCAGGGCAACGGCGATCGTGCCGCTCAAGGCCAAGGCAAACGCTGCCCATCCCCAGTGGTCAACGATCGGCGCGAGCTCGCGCCGGCCGAGTTGCGGATCCCAAACGATCGCGAACCAAGCGGGCGCGAGCACCAACAGATTGAATCCAAACGGCAAACTCAACTGAGTGCGCAAACCGGGTCTCACCCACATTCCGCGGCGCTGGCGGCGTGTCCAGCCGGCCATCGCCGCCAGCCAAACAAGCCCGGTCAACGCCGCCACGATCGCGTTCAACTGCGCTGCTCGAATCCATTGCATCCAATCCCAGGGGAGATTGCGCATCGCGGGCGCCAGGTAATAAGCGAGCAACGCGGCGAGTTGTGTCACGAGACAAGCAGCTTGCGCGAAGTCGTCGGATCGCTCGCGGATCGCATAGCCCACCAGCGCCAACGCGATCAACAGCAGCGGCGCGGCATGCGAGGCCGATGGCCCCATGAGGCCGAAGATACTGGCGGGATTCACATTGTTCCCCGCCGCCGGAATCAGCAGCAGTACGCAAATCAAATACAGCAGCAATGCGATAAACGGCGCCGCGCTCGCCGAGCCGAGTCCGCTCGATGGCTCGTCATCGCGCCGCCGGTTTCCAAGGAGCCGATCGTATCCCGCAAGGGCGCTCGCGCGCCAAACACCGAGCGACAGCTCACCAATCGCCATCGCCGCGAGCGCGAATCCTAGCGGCCAGACCACCATCCCCAGGCTTCTCAAAGGGTGCATTGGCCGAAGCGAGGCAACCGCGGAACAGATCGCAATCAGGCCCAGAGGCGCCACCGCGAGCGTTATCGCCGCCGCGGTGAGCCAACTCGCGTCGCGCAGCAACCGCCGCCACTTGCCCCTCCATTTCCAATGCGCAATCGCGGCCAGACGCAGCAGTCGCCATCGCTCCCAGACCGGAGCCGAAAATACAAACAAGCTTCCGGCCGCGAGCCAACGCAGGGCCGATGCCGTCGCCGTGTCGGATTGCCAGAAACTGGCCACGAGCGGGCAAATCGCGGCCATTAGCAGCGTTGCGCCAAGCAGTAACAATGGCGTGCCTTCGACGATGAATGCGATCGCGAGGCCGGCGCCGAGCACAACCGAGTAAAGCCACATCCCCCAGCCGTGCGCATGATCGTGGGGCATGGCGGGGAACTCGAATCGTTCGAGGGATTGTGTGACGCTCGACGCTGTCCCGCTCGGCGCCGGCAATAACTCATTGCAAATGCCGGGGTAGGCGGCGTAGGTCGCCAGCGCCACGAAAACCGCGAGCGAAAGCCAGCGGAACCAAACGTCCACGGCAGGCCAGGGTGGATCGAGCAAGATTGCGAGTCGCCGGGGGCGCGATCCACGATCGGCGCTTGCCTGGCAAGTCGCGCGCGAGACTCCAAGCGAGGCTTTGAGCCGCGAGCGCTGTTCCCAGGGCGATGATCGTCCACGGATCGAACCAGGGTTCTCGCGCCAAGATAAACCAAGTTTGACGCTTCAATGCGATCGCCAGACCATAGCCGATCGCGACCGCGAGCGAAGCCTGAAACGCCGCGAAATAGGAGCTCGCGTCGCTCCGTGACCAACAGGCCAACCCCAACCAAAGGGCCGAGAGTCCGAGCCAATGAAGCGCAATTCACGTCGGTGAGCGGGACGCGTTCGTGTAACATCCAACGCGGCGCTGCAATGTCGCCGGGCCAAGTAGCTTGAGCCAAGAAAATTAGCCCCAGCGTCACCGCGACCGCCAACCATGTCGCGCCGCGTAGGAGCAGCGGCGCGAATAGCTCCCGCCGCTCTGGAGTTTGCCAGCGCGAGATCGCCGCGGCGGCCAGTGTCCAAAGACCCGCGACGACCAGCAGTCCGGTTGTCCAGCGTGTTTCGATTCCAGGTTGATCGCCGAGCCAATAGACGATGCCCTGGATCGAGGCCAAGAGCGACAATCCGGCGCCCGCCGCGAGCGCCCAAGGATTGCCGGAGCGCCGGGCCACGAAATAGGCCGCGACCATGTAAAACGCGTAAACGAGCGTCACTCGCGCGGGATCGCCCCAGCGGCCAAATCCAAACCACGTCGTCAGACCAATACTGATCGCCGCGATTCCGATTCCGCCCCAGGCGATGAAGCGCGCGTGTTCCTCCGATCGCGGGCGGCGACTCAATGCCATCCAAGCGGCGGCATAAACCGATGCCAACAACGCCAGAATGCGACCATTTTCGGCCAAAAACAGCGACTCGATCGATTGTGCGGCGCCGTGATTGTGCCAAGGGAGCTTGCCCGCGAAAAAGGCCCCGACGACGAGTGTCGCGATCGTCGTGATTCCGGCCACGAGCAGATGCGTTGCCGCGATATCGAAGACAAACGCGACCGCGGTCAACACCGCCGCGGCGAAAACCGCGCTAGGCAGGACCACGGCCGGAGTCGGCCAAGCCGCCGCGACCGCGCCAAGCATGAGCAACGCGCCACCGACCCCAATGCTCAAAGCGGCAGTGTTTTGAGTGGGCCATCGAGCCACCGACAGCCGACGCCAATGCAGCAGCCCGACGGCAAGCGGCGTGGCGCCTGCCACCGTGAGCTCAAACGCCAGTCGGTGAATACTTTCAAAAAATGGCCCAAGCCGCGCGCACATCAGCGCGATCGCCAGCGCGGAAGCGAACCCACTCAAGCCCAACAGACAAAACGCCGCCTCGGAATTGTCGCACGCGCCTCGGTCGGGGCTCGCGGGCGCGAGAGTCTCTTCATCGGCCCGCGCGGCGTGCATGTCAGTGGCGTCGACAGCGCTCCGCGCCTCGGTCGAAGGCGACTGCTCGGCCCCCTCGGTGGGCAATGCGGGTTTCCGCCACGTCATTGCACCATTGACGGCGCCCATCACCGCCACGGTTCCAAGCCCCAGCCATTCGGCGATCAGCGGCGTGTCGTGATGCACGAAGCGCCGCGTCAACAGTTGCATTACCGACGGCGCGAGCACGCCGATCACCACCAACCACGGGCTGCCCGGGACCAAGATTCGGCCAGCGCCATGGAGTAGCCCGACGAAGATCGCGGTCGACGCGAGCTCGCCCCCCAGCAGCAAGTAGTCGCTCGTCGCCGGTCGATTGAAGGCGGCGATCGCCAGGAAATTGAGCGGCGTAAGCAGCGCGGCGATGAGCAAAAGTCCGCGGCTCGTGGTCCGCAGTCGCCAGCGGTGCTCGGAATAAAGTCCGAGTCCAAACAGGGCCGCCGTCACGCCATTGAACACGAAGAATTTCAGGAACGGCCGCTCGGCGATCCGAGCCCAAAAACTGATCACCAGGGCGATCGAGCAGCCAACGATCAACAGTCCGCCGACGAGCTCGCCCCAGCGGATATTCTTTTCCTCCAAGAAGGCGGCGAACAGATCGGACCAGGCGCGGGCGCTGGCGTGGGTCTGGATGCCGTTGGCGGCGCGGCGGCCGTTTGCCGCATGAACCGTTGGTCGCGCTCGTGCGCCGCATCGTCCGAGATTGTATCAGTCGAGCCGGCGGCTTCGACGTTTCGCGCGGTGAAACTCTCCAGCTCGTGCAGCCAGGGTGGTCGCGTGTCCCTCGGCGCGGGCTCGACGGGCGAGTGCTCGGCCGGGCGCGGTGTCTCGATCACTTCCAACTCATCGACGGCGACATCGTCGGCGGCGGCGCCGGACGCGATATCGGCAAATGCGGCGGTCTCGCGCGATTTCGCGGGCTCGGCCGCCGGAACCTCGCCGCGCGCGAGCCGCAACTCCTCGACGATGACAGCGCTCACGCGGTCATGCGCCGCCGGGTCGATCAGGCCGCTCTCCAAGAAGCGATTCACTTGCTCCTGGAGCGTTTGAAGCGACTGAATCGTTCGCGGGCCATCGATCGACGCAAGCCGATCGACAACCGATGGCGGCCCCGCGCCGTGGTGTCGCATAAACGCGTCGTCGTCCCGTCGCCGCGCCCGATGGCTCACGGCGGCGTCGGCCCGAAAGATAGCGCCGAAGATCGCCGCGAAGAGCACCCAGACGCCATGGCCGACGATCGTCACGACCAGCAACAGCAGCAGCAAGATTGGAACGAAGTTCAAGTCCATCGTCGCGATTCAAGCATTGTTTTCGGGCGGCCAACCGGGACGGGGCATCGAGAAGGGGTCGCCGAGGACGAGCCCACGGGCGCCGGCGGCCAGAGAGGGGATCGAGACCGCCAGGGACGGGACTCGCCGATCATAATCGAGCGCTCGGGCGGAGTCACCCACGCGGCGCCGGAAAAGACGCGCCGCTTCAGTGTGTCGGCCCGACGAGCATCCACGAGGCCCAGTAGCGCGGCGCATGAAAGCGGCTATCGCGGCGAACATCGGCCCGGGCCGCCGCGAGCGCGGCGGCAAATCTTGGCGGAGTCTTCCGCTCGAGGTCCCCGGCCACATGACTCCAGAACGATTCGACGAGCAATGCCGCCGCGTCGTCGTCGCCGGACCATTGACTCATCAACACATCTTCCGCTCCCGCGGCCATGAACCCGAGCGCGAGCCAATCGTTCGGGTCGCCGCCGCGCTGCGACGACGCCCTCGGCGCCCAATGGCCGAGCGCCACGAGTTGGCAGGCGCCGAGCGGCAACGCGGGAAGTTGGCTTAGGGCGAGAAATCGTTCGTCGGGCGGAGCTGCCGGGTCGCTGGCCAGCGCGGCGGTGCCGAAGAGCTCGCCGCGGCGATCGTCGGTCGCGCCTCGGGCCGCCAAATGCACGAACGCCCGGCCGGCGAGCGCCTCGCGCACTCGGCTCTTGGTCGCCGCGTTGCCCTCGAGCCGCAATATATCGAGCGGCGGTGAATCGGGTCGCGGGGCCGCTTTCGCGAATCGGCTTTCGATACGAGCGCATTCCTGCTCGGCCACCCACAGCGGCGCGAGCGAACCGCCGATCGCCAGATAATGCGCGCCAACGGTTGCGAGGCCGGTGGTCGCGGCGTCGAACGTTGGTTTCGCGGTTGACTCGGTGTCGACCGATACCACGGCCGACGTCGACGCGAGCGAGGCGCCCGGCGAGTCCGCCGACGCCGGGTCGCGCGCCGTCGAGGGGCGCCCGACTCCCACGGCGAGCAGCGAAACCGGTTTTTGCTCCCGGGTCGCGCGGATTCGCGTCCGGCCGAGGAGCAGGATGGCCGATGGCGCATAACTGAGCGGGGGCAAAAGTTCGGCTACGTACTTATCGGCCGCCGCGTCGAGCAGCAGCCCTTCGAGCGGCGGTTGACGCACGACCGGATCGAGCGAGACATAGGCATAGCCGGCTTTCGATCGCTTCATCGCGGCGCGAACCGCCGAGGGCAGCAGCATTTCAGCAAGCGCCTGTTGTTCGTCGCGATCGAACCCGCGCAAGTTCGAATCGGCGCCAGCGGCCGACGACGAAGCCGCGCGAGATTCCGCGGCGGGGGGCAGCGCGAGCTCGCGCCACGCGATTTCGAAAATCCCCTTCGCCAAGCGCCGCGACACCGGCCCGGGCTCGCCGCCCGCGCGACGCGCCAGTCGCTCGGGCGCCCGGAGTTCGATCGCGTCGACTCGTGGCGCCCGCTCGCCACCGCTGTCGTTGGGCGACACCAGAAACAGATAGCTTTTCGCCCCACCGAAATGGTAGTACAGCAAAGACACATCCGGCGAAAGCAGCTTCGCGGTCACCTGCGTCCAATCGGGCGATGCTGCTGGGTCGCCCCACAGGCTGCGGCAATAGGGGCTTTCGTTGCGCAGGGTCGTTTCCAATCGCGAATACTTGCGACGCAGCGCCGCGATCTCCTCGACACCCGCGCGAATCGCCTCCTCGCCGCCGGGCCGGTCCGAAACTTCGCGCAAGCGACGCACCGCGCGGTGATACTCGGCCACGGCGCCTCGCTGCTCCGCGATTCGCCGCGCCTGCTCCGAGCCCGAGGGCGGAATGCGCCCGTCGACACAGGCGAGGGATAAGTGGTCGAGATATGCGTGATTCCGCCGCTCTCGGCCACGCCAAGCGCCGCCAAGGGTTGACCATCGGCCACCCGCCAATCGACGAGCAAGTCGAACGCCTCGCGAAAATGGGAGAAAAACTCGGCGCGATCGCTGTCCGTGCCGATCGCGGCAGCGCGGGGCGACGCGATTTTCTTTACCGCTTCGGTCAATGTCGCGACCGCCGCCGCGTGATCGCCCAACTCCCGCCGCGCTTGGGCCGCGATCAGATCCGCCATGAACCGTGGGCTCGCGTATTCTCCGTGAGCCTGCTCGTCGCTCGCGCTCTGGGCCTGCGCCAGCGCGGCGGCCAGGGCCGCATGCTTTGCTTTACCCGTGAGCGTGCCCGCCCGACGCCACTGGACGGCGGCCAGCCAAACATCGCACTTCGTCGCGAGTGGCGCGTCGTGAATGCGCACCGCGATCGAGGCCGCGCCGCCGAAACCGGGCTTCGGCCGTGGAAAGGTCGCCACGCTCGAAGGCGACGACGCCCGCGAGCATGTCGACCGTGGCGCCCGTGGGTTTTTCGGCTTGGCCGGCACGTTTGCAGAGCTCGATGGCGTCGGCGGCGAGTTTTTCAGCCATGGTCAAATGCGAATCGTCGATCGCCGCCTCGCCGCGCGATTCGTGCTCGGCCAATCGCAACGAGCCGGCGGCGAGATAAAAGAGGAGCAAGACTTGGTCGTGGCCCGGATGATCGCGACGGTAGGCGTCGAGCGATTGCTCGCAAAGTTCGGCGGCTTGCGCATATTGGCGCTCGCCGCGATAGAGGCTCATGAGACTCAGTTGCAGCCCGACCAGCAGCTTCTCGGCTCGCGGCTCGCCTTCGATCGCGGCGGCGCGACAAGCGTCGAGCGCTTGCCGATAGTGGTCGCTCGCCAGTTGGGTTTGTCCCTGGGCCGCGAGCATGGCGGCCAGTTGGCTTTGAACTTCGATGTTCTCGATGCTCGCCGGGCCAAACACGCCGCGGCATAGCGGCGCCGCTTGCTCGAAGCGCACCATTGCCTCGCCCGAATCGCCGGCCCGCAGCGCGATCGCGGCCAAACTATTGAGCACGCCCGCCACTTCGAGGCTCGACTCCGGGCGCCGCGCTTGCCAGTAGCGCAGCGCATCGGCGAGGAGCGGGCGAGCATGCGCGTCGTCGTGGGCATGGGCGTAAAATTCGCCCAGCGCGGTCTTGCTCCGCCAGATCGCGGGATCATCGGGCACGAGCGTTTTTTCGCGATACACGAGCAGCCTCGCGGCAACCCGAGCGCCGGCCGTCCAATCCTCGAGCCGCTGATAGATGCGTTCGAGTCGCTGGTGGTATTCGGCTCGCAGGGCGTGCGAGCGGGGATCGCTCGCCGGCGCGGCGCAAAGTTTTTCGAGGATCGAGGCGCTTTTGCGCCAGTAGGCTTCGGCGCGCGCCGAGTCGTGGCTTCGCGCATGACTGGCGCCCAGTTGGTCGAGCAGATCGGCAAACTCCGCGCTCTGGGCGCCTCGCTCGTCTTGCCCGACGAAGCCCAACGCGGTCACGAGCGCCTGCCGCGCCTTGGGCTCATCGTGCATTCGCCGCTGGCAGTCGGCAATGTCGCTTAAAAGCGCGACATGGTCCGGATCGCGCGCGGAGAGCCGCGCGCGCTCGTCTTCCAAAAGCGCGAGCGCGGCGGGGGCTTCGTCCATTTTCAGGAGCGCGATCTTCGCCAGTTGCGCTGCTTGCCCGCGATGCGGCGCGCAACGATCCGCTCGCCGGCCGCGAAAGCGTTTGTCGGCAGAGCGATTCGACCTGCTTCCAAAATCGTAGCGCCGTGGCGCTGTCCCGACGTGAATCGGCCGCTTGGCGCGCACCAGGGCGACGCGGGCTTGCCATAGCGGATCGGCCTCGCGCAGCCCGCCGGGGAGCGCGATTGCTTCGTCGAACAGCTTTTCGGCTTCGGACTGGTTGCCGAGCGCGAGCCGCGACTCGGCTTCGAGCACCAGAATCGCTTGCCGCTGGGCGATCGTCTCGGCATTCGTATTGCCGAGCCGGGCAAGAAATTGCTCGTAACGCCGCGCGAACACGACCGCTTCGTGGTAACGGCCCGACTCGAAGTCGATTCGCGCCATCAACTGCAAGGCGCCGACCGCATGAGGCCCGAGCTTGTTGGCGCGGATTTCGCGCACAAATTTCCGAGCGCTTGCTCGGCCTCGCGGTATTGGCCAAATTCGCAAAATCGACGCGCCGCGCCGGATCGCGATATCGGCGTCGGCGGCGTTAATTGGGTTGGCGTCGGCCGCATCCGTCGTGGCTTGAGCGCCGGACCAGCGGGCCGGGCCAAATACAGCCAGCGTCGCGGGCAAAAAAGCGCCAGAAGTAGCGAGACCTTGTTCAAGGCAAGCTCCGACTCACGCTCTCGCGCTGCGCTCGAGCGGTTGCACGGACTTCGCCACGCCTCCGAGTTGCCCCATCGGCTTCCGCTCCGTCTCCAAGCCACTAAGCGTGGCCATCGCCACCGCCACCGCGGCCAAACTCGACCAGCGCGGGGTGTCGACACCCGCGCGCGCGCCGGTCCGTCGACCGCAATCGCGACCGTCGACGCCGCTTCGTCATAACGCGTCACCGGCGTCGCTTCCATTGCCTGAAACACATCCGGGGCCTCGACCGCGCCGGCGCCAACCGAGCCGGCGTCAACCGCACTGTCCGTCGATGGCGGCGCGACCCGAGATTGATCGTCGTTCAAATCCCGCGCGGGGTTGATTGCCGGCGCATCCGGCTCGGTGATGTCGCGAAGCAGTCGATCGATTGTCTTGGTGTCGACCGGTTCCGATTGCTGTTCCTTTGGCCGGGCAAATTCTTGCAGCACCTGATCGCGCGCTTCATTGGAAAGATCCGAAGATGTCGGCGGCAGCGCGGGACCAAGCGGCTTGGTGGGCGCCGGCGCGTTTTGCTGCACATCGCCGCCAGTGAGCGGAATCGGCTTCGGCGGCGGATTGACAAAGGTCAACACTCGCAACGGCGCCACCGGCACGATGGAATCCGTCGGCGCGTGCTGGGCGGTAAACACGGCGACCACGGCCGGCACCGGCGCCGAAAAGCCGGTCGCGCTCGGCACGTCGCCCACGATTTGCGTGCTTTGCGCCGCTTGCAACTGGGCCGCAAGCGTCGTGGAGGCGTAGTTGCCCGATGCCGCTGGCACGCTCGAGACCGCCGTGGACGATTCGGCGGCGCCCGCCCCGCTCGAATTTCCGACGTTCGAGGTTGAGCTACCGGTAGCGCCATTATTGGCCGGAGCGCCGGTCGTTTGGCTGGGGCTCACGGTCGAACCGAGCTGATTGCCGACCGCCGAGGCGGAGAGCATGCGTCGCTCCTCGAGCGAGGTCACGCTGGGATGGAATCGGAACGCGTCGAGATGACGCCGATGCTTGGTTACGACAGCGAAAAAGCCAAGAGAAAGACTCATGTCGAACGCTCCTTTAACCCGCGAGGACGCGAAGGTGCGCCCGATGGGCTATATGAGAACGCTGCAAACGCCGCGCCAGAAAAATTCCGGTTCACGCGGTGGTCATTTCAGGCTGTTATCTTAACACGCGCGACCGGCGATCCCGTGAGCAAGATCAGCGCCCGTTCGCGCGGCTCCTCCGTGATTTCTTTCTCCGTTCGCCAGGGTAAACAAAATTTTCCGGGGCCACGCATTCGCGACATTTCGCGTGGCACTCGCATTTGCACCCGCCAATTGGAATTCTACGGCGACAATCCCCGTGAAGCAAACTTTTTAAGATATCCCAAAAAGTTTGCCGGCTCTCGAACTCACTTCACCGCCGCGCAAAGAGTCTCATTGCGCTCGCGCACCCGACGGGCGATCACCATAGCCCGCGGGGTGTGACCGGTGCCAGCGCCAGGCCGTGGCCACGATCGGTTCGATCTCCGTGTATCGCGGTCGCCAAGCGAGCGTGCGATTTGCCAGCGACGCGTCGGCGACCAGTTCCGGCGGATCGCCCTCCCGGCGCGGTCCCACTTCCGCGGGAATCGGGTGGCCCGTCACTCTCCGGCAGGCTTCGATCACCTCGCGCACACTATGGCCGCGGCCCACGCCCAGATTGAGCTTCAGTCCCTCGCCGGGCTCGAGCAAGTCGATCGCCCGCACATGGGCCGCTCCGAGATCGTCGACATGAATATAGTCGCGAATGCAAGTACCGTCGGGCGTGGGATAGTCGTCGCCGTGGATCGTGATTTTATCTCGCTGCCCGAGGGCTACTTGCAATACGATCGGAATCAAATGCGATTCGGGCTGATGGTCTTCGCCGATATCGCCCTCGGGCGAAGCGCCGGCCGCATTGAAATAGCGCAGGGCGGCATAGCCAATGCCATAGGCAGCCGCATAGTCGTCCAGGGCCCGCTCGATCACGAGTTTGGCGAAACCGTAGGGATTGATCGGATTCTGACGCTGGGTTTCGGCGATCGGTGTGCGATCGGGCACACCATAGGTGGCGGTGGTGCTGGAAAAGACGATCCGCCAAACGCCGGCGGCGCGCATTGCGTCGAGCAGGGTCAAGCTCGCGACCACATTGTTGCGATAATACTTTGCCGGATCGCTCACTGATTCGCCCACCAGGGCAAAGGCCGCGAAGTGCATCACCGCCTCGAAGCCGCCGGCGGCCAGAGTGGCGGTGAGCCGAGCGCCGTCGTGGAGGTCGCCCTCGATAAGCCGGCCGGCCGGAACGGCCTGTCGATGGCCCACGCCGAGATTGTCGTAAACCCAGGGCTCATGGCCCGCCCGCTCGAGCAACCGCACGGCGTGCGATCCGATATAACCGGCCCCGCCGGTGACGAGAATTTTCATGGGAACGCTTTCGCGCCACTGGGGGAAGTAAGTATGTTGTCGGCCCTGTCGCTCGGATCGGCCGCGTTGCGACCGACAGCATAATCGATTGGCCGCGCCGCGCGAACCGGCGACCCGCGCGGGAGAGGCCGAAACCGCGGCGGTTCGCTCCAGAACGCTTAACGCCAGGAAGTGAGGCGCCGCCCATGCCGCCACGTCGGGTGTTGAAACCGGTCAAAGTCACGGCGCCGCAAGAAGCCGGCCGCTGGCTCGACCATTTCATCAATCATATTCGCGGCGAGCGGCAACTTTCGGAAAACTCGATCGCCGCCTATCGCCGAGATCTGACGAAGTTTTTCGATTGGCTCGGCGCTCGCGCCTTGCGCACGATCACGATTCAAGAGCTCGCCGACTACGCCGGCTGGCTGCACACGCGAAACTTGGCCCCGGCCAGCATTGCCCGGCATATCGCCTCGCTCAAGGTGTTTTGCCGTTATTTGCAACTCGAAGGCGTCTTGGGCGACAATCCCTCGGAGCTCTTGGGCAGCCAAAAACTTTGGGAGCGGGTGCCACGCGCGATTGCCGCCACGGCGGTGAATCGCCTCGTCGAGAGTCCGGCGGCTGGAGAGGATTTTTGGCGCCGCGATCGGGCGCTTTTGGAAGTGCTCTACGCCACCGGTTGCCGCGCGAGCGAGGTGTCGGACATGCGGCTGGCCGATGCCCGACTCGATGAGCGAATCTGCCGCTGCCGCGGCAAAGGCGGCAAGGAGCGCATCGTGCCGCTGGGCGCCCAGGCCGCGCGGGCAATCGCCGACTACTTGGAGCACGAGCGACCGAAACTCGTCGCGAAAGTCGAGCCGACGCCGGAATGGCTGTTCGTCAGTCGCCGCGGGGCGCGGCTGCGGCGCGAGCGCATCTGGGAGCTGTTCAAAAAATACGCGGCGAGCGTCGGCATCGATCCCGACCGCAGCCCGCACAGCTTACGGCACAGCTTCGCGACGCATCTGCTCGCGGGCGGGGCCGATGTGCGGCAGGTGCAAGAAATGCTCGGCCATGCGAGCATCGCCACCACGCAAATCTATACCCACGTCGACCCCACGCGGCTCAAAGCCGTCCACAAGCGCTGCCACCCGCGCGGTTGAATTCACGCGGTTGAGCTCGCGCGAACCGCAGCTGCCGGCCCCGGGGGCCGCGAGCTCGCAAACGCGCCTGGCGCCGCTACGGTTTGACGGCGCCCGGGCGGGCCCATTCGCTCAGCGGATAGCGATCCTTGAGCGTCTTGGTCGCTTCCATGCCGCGGCGACCTTGATTCACGGCCGGCCACAGGACCGCCAAGTTGGCCAGCGCCTGGGCATGCTCGGCGGAGGCGTGATTGTAGAGCAAGTCGGTGTGCAAGAAGGCCTGGAGCGCGGCCTTGGTTTTACCATCGGCCTTGTAACAGGTTCCGAGCGCATTGTAGGCGCGGCCGAAGTATTCATCGCCATCGCTGTCGCTGCCCTTCTCGATCAACTGCTGAAGCAATTTGATCGCCTCGGCCGTTTTTCCCATGCCCGCCAGCGACGATGCCCGACCCAACCGCGCCAAACTTTTCTCGTGATCGGCCTCGGGACCATCGGCGTTGAAGGCGATGATCGCGTCGTATTCGGTAATCGCTTCCTTGTATTTCTTTTGCGCTTCGAGCGACTGCGCGAGCAGCAACATGGCGCGCATCTTGTAGTCGGGCCAGGGCGCCGCGGCCAGTTTTTCATAGTACACGGCCGCCAAGTCGTATTTGCCGAGCGACACCAGCAGGTCGCCCAGCGACTCGCAGGCTTCGAGATAATGGAAGCTCTCGGGAAACTCTTTCTCGAACGCCATGAGTTGCCGACCGGCTTCGGCGATCACCTTCGGCGAGCCTTGGGCAATGGCGAGCTTCGCGGCGGCTTGGGCCTTGTAGAATTGAAATTCGGCCTTGATTTCGGGCCGGCGGATATCGGCCGCCTTGATCTTGCCGAGAGTCTTGGCCGCCTCGGCGAATTCACCCTTGCCCGCCTCGACGCGGGCCGTCTTCAGTTCGATCGGCTCGAGCTCGAAGACCATGTAGTCGATCTCATTGACCGGAATCTTCTTGGTGATCGCGCCTTGCTGCATGGTGACTTCATATTTCGAGATCTCGCTGACCCCGCTGATGCTGGGGCCACCATCTTTCGGCTTCAAGCTATCCACGCCTCGAGCCAAGCCAGGCGCTATCGTGAGCGCCGCGCAGATCGCGGCCGCGGCCATTGCTCGCATTGTCATGGTTCCTCTGCCTTGCAAGTAAGTCGGGATCGAATTGCTTCGCGGCGGCCCGAGCACGCATTGGCGCCGATACCCGAGGGACGAAGTGGATCGCTCGGGCCGGGCGGAAATTCCAGGGCCTCACGCTACCCTCTCCCATGCGCGGAGAGGGGGAGTTGTCGGATTGGCTCTTAACACTCAGGCCGCATACTTCCAGACTAGCCGCTCCACTCCACGGCGGCAAGCAGCGGGCGGGCCGGAAACCGTCGCGCGAAGTCCCACTCGCGGGGGCCGGCGGGCGCTGACTTGGCCGGCGCCGGCGCCGGCCTGCCGGCCTCGGTCTTACCGGCTTCGGAAGCACTAACCGCGGGCTTCGCGACCGCCGCGCTCTTCGTGTTCCCCGGCTTCACGCGATGGGTGCGAACTCGCTCGGCTTGGCGAACGAATCGCGCGAGCGCCACGAAACTCGTATTGTCGGCGGCGACTTTGAGCACTTGCCGACTCAGTTCTTCGACTCGGGCGAGGGATCGATTCGCCGGCACGAATACGAGCCCCGGAGCGACTCCGCCGCCAAGGCCGCCACCGCGGCCATTTGCAACGATTGCGGCGCCGCGGCAAACGTCGGCGCGAACTGATCGCGCAGCGCCTGCTTTTGCAGTGACTCGTGCTTGCCATAGTCCGGACGCCGCCAATCGCACGCCACCACGGCCACTTTGTTCTTTGGGCCCGGCTTGAGCGTGAGCTCGAAGAGCGCCGTGGCGGTTTCACCCGAACGCAGATCGATTTCAGTCTCGACGGTCGCGGGCCCAGTGATACTCGCGCTCATGTCCCAGCAGGCGATAGCTGGCCACGACCTCCGGCTCGAAGGTCACCCGCAGCGTCACCTGCTGGGCAACCACCGGTTCGTGACCAAGCAACCCCTCAAGCAACCGCCAAGCGAGCACCCGCGGATCGGCCGCGCGACCAAGCCGCGATCGGCCGGCGCGGGCCCAAGCGTCGAGCGAGCCGGTCGGGCGATTGTCGGGCGCCATGTCGACCACTTGCACGACCAGCCCGGCGTCGACAAGTTCCGTGAGTCGCGACTGCACTTGCTCGGCAAAATGCTCGCCGGAATCGACTCGTCCGCCGCTGATGATCACCATGCGCCGCGCCGGCGCGGCTGCGTTGGCTAAATCCACGGCATTGGCCGGATCCGCGGCATTGGCCGGCGCTGAAACATTGGCCGGGCGAGCCTGAGCGGCTTCGGCGGCGCGCGAGATCCAGCGACTGGCCCATTGCACGCCGGCGGCCAGATTCGCCGCGGGTCGGCCTTCGACGGCTTCAATTGCCCGAGTCAGCCGACCCGAGCCTTCGCGAAGCAGTTCTTCCGGGCTTTCGGCGTCGATCACGGTCTGGGATTCCTCGGAAAACGCGATCACGGTGAGTCGGTCCCGCGGCTGCATTTGCTCGACGAGCCGATCGAGCACTTCGCCCAGCACATTCCAACGATCGGAGCGCCGCATGGCGAGCGATCCATCGACGACCAAGGTGAGGTGGGTCGCTTGGCGAGGCGCCTTCTTGACTTCGCCCGCATGCACGGCCACCTGCAACAGCGACAAGCCCTCGGCCGCCAGCGGCGCCGGCCCGGCCGCGGTTTCGATCGCCAAACCGGCTTCCGGCGCGGGCGGAAAGTGATAATCGAGCGCGGCCAAGAAGTCTTCGGTGCGCACATCGCCCGGCGATGGCAACCGTCCCTCGGCCACGAGCGAGGCAATCCGTCGCCAAGGCGCCGACGATGTAACGAGCGGCGTTTGCACGGTCCGCAGAACTGGATTCGCTCCCGGCGAAATAATCGGATGTTGGCCGTATTTCAATTGGAACAAAAGATCGTACTCGGCCACGATCGGCGGAGTCATTCCTCGTGAGGCGGGAATCGCCACTTCATCTAGGTCGGGCAGTTCGCTGAACCCGTCGCCCGAACCCAGCGGATCGTCGGCGCCGCGATGGCCGGAGTCGGCCTTGGTCGTGTTCTTGGGCGCGCTGGCGAGCGGCGGATTTTGCCTTGAATCCAAATTGGGCTCGGGCACGAGTCGCATTTTCAGCGGCGAATCTCGCAGGTCATCGGCCAACGCTTCGGCGCCGAACCGGGGCTCGTCCTCGGCGGGGAGATCGACATCGAGCGGAGGATTCTCTCCGGTCCCGCCATTTTCCATCGCCATGTTTTCAAGATCCGAGGCGATGGCCATTTCGCCTTCGGCCATTTCGGCGTCGACCAGTTCCGGCGAATCCCAAGAACGCGAATTGGAATCGTCGCCGGCAAACGGCTTCGGGTCCGAAGCCGGACCCGTGGCGACACGGTCGGGATCGGCAAGCGTGGCCGACGGCGCGCCGAAGTTTCGTAGCGTCCAATAACCAGCGCCCAGGGCCAAGAGCAACGAGGCCGCCACGGCCCACGCCGCGCGGGGCCGCGCCCAAACACGGCGCCAAGGCGAATCCTGCCGCTCCAAACGCGAAATATCGCGCAGCCGATCGAGCATGCCCTCGGGCAGCGGCACATCGACCAAGGATCGGTCCATGCGCAGCACTTCGGGATCGGCCAACTGTTCCAAGCGGCGCAGCAGCCCCACCGGCAGCGGCACATTGCGGAGCCGCGCGTCGAGCCAGGGATCGGAAGGATTAGGGTTCTCGCTCATGGCATTTCTCGATCGACTTCAAGTCGAGCGGTCTCGCACATACCGAATCGCACAATTGCAAAATTTCGCGAAAACTCAACCCGGCGATCGCGCCGCGTTGAGCCAATATTCTCGCAGCCGCTCCCGAGCCCGACTCACTCGGGAAAGCACCGTGCCCAGCGGCACATTCAGCAGGTCGGCCACTTCTTGGTGGGTCAACTCACCGACCACCACCAGCAGCAGCGACTCGCGCAGCTCCGTGGGCAGACGGTTGAGGGCATGTTGCATTTCATCGGTGAAGTCGTTGGCCAGCGGATCCACCGCATCGACCCGCGCTTCTTGAACCTGGTCGCCGCCGATCGCCGGGGGGGGCGTGTGTTTACGCCAACGATCGACCGCTCGCCGCCGCAAGATCGAGGACAACCAAGCTCGCTCGCCGAGCCCAGCCTTGTAGCCTTGCCGACTCTTCCAAGCCGAGCGGTAGGTCTCCTGCACGATATCTTCGGCTTCGTGCCGATCGCCCAACAATCGATACGCGACCCGGAACAGCGCCGCGCCGTGATCGGTCACCATCTGGTTGAATTCGGCCTGCGACAACGGCAAGGAACCGCTCCTTGGCGATCGCCCGCGCCCGGTCGCCCGACGCTTGGCAGCGAGGGCGACGCACGCGTTCGTTCCGCCAACCAACAAGAAATCCACGCGCCGGCGATGCAATCGAGCGCTTTTTGGCGTTTTTCGTTTTGCGCTCGCTCCGGCGCCCTCGCAAGGAATCTTGACCGATGTTCGGCCAAGTATGCAATCGCGAAACTGGCCGAGGATTATTGCAGCCCCCCCGCGATTCCGCGTCGCTCGCGCGAATTCACGCGGAAAGCGACCTAAGTCCCAGCCAAGCAATGAACTTTGAACCGTCTCGGGCCCCGTTTCGCGTGCCCTAAGTTGAATACTAACCGGCAAATTCGCCGATAGCAAATCCGTTCCACTCCCGGTCGCCCAGCGCGGTTGGCGAAGGCGGGGCTGCGGGGCGCCGAACGACTCTCGCCGCGCGGCGGAAGATGTCTTACAATAAAAGCCTTCCCCTTTAGGAGAAAAACGACACGATGAGCAACAAAACGCTAGTGCGCCAGCAAAAGCAGGCGATCGTAAATCTGAATCTATTCGCGGAGCTCAAGCCGGGCGACCGCGTGGCGATGAAGCATGAAGTCAAGGTGGGCAGTCGCATTTGGATGTCGGAAACCGCTGGCACGGTCGTGCGCACCGAGCGCCGCCGGCATGGTCTCCACTTTCGCCGCAGTCCCGACGACAAAGTCTACAGCGACCTGATCGTGCTCAAGCGAGATAGTGGCGAGTTGACCACGATTTCGATCGACGAATACTCCGAATTGCGCCGCGCTTAACGCCGCGCCATTCCGCGCGGGCCAAAACCGCCGATGGGGCGCGGCCTCGATTTCTCGGGCCGCCGCGTCACCGCGGCTTTGGTCCGCGCCGCAAGGCTTCGCATGGCTGATCCGCAACCTCTCGCCGACTCCGCGGTCGCTCGGCCGCTCGCATTGCATGCGCTCCATTTGCGCGCTTGGGCCACGAATCGGTTCGTGTACCCGGTGCTCAGCCGGCGCTTGGGTGGGTTGTCGCTGGGCGTGAATCTGAACCCCGACAAGGTCTGTAACTTCGACTGCATTTACTGCCAGGTCGATCGCACTCGCGAAGCCGAAACCCGATTCGTGGCGATCGACCAACTTGAACGAGAACTCGACGCGACGTTGGCCACGATCACGAGCGGCGAAATCTACCGTGTCGAGCCATTCGGCGCCACGCCTAGCGAGCTGCGCCGGCTCAACGATATCGCACTGAGCGGCGATGGCGAACCGACCACCTATCGCAATTTCGATGAGATCGTCGACCGCATCGCCCAGGTTAAGCGACGCTTCGGGCTCGATGCCGTGAAACTTCTACTGATCACCAACGCCAGCATGCTGCATCGGCCGCGCGTGCGAAAGGGACTCGAGCTGCTCGACGCCGACAACGGCGAGATTTGGGCCAAGCTCGAAGCCGGGACCGATGCCTATTACCAGCTTGTCGAGCGCACTCGAATTCCGTTTCGCCGCATCTTGGACAATATCACCGCCGCCGCCCGGGTTCGTCCGCTCGTGATCCAGTCGCTTTTCATGCGCATCCACGGCGACGGGCCCTCCGAGGCCGAGCAACTCGCCTTCCGCGACCGGCTGAATGAAATCGTCGCCGCCGGCGGCCAATTGAAACTGATTCAAATCTATACCGTCGCCCGCCAACCGGCCGAAAGTTTCGTGAGCCCGCTAGCCGAAGCCGAGCTAAACGCGCGTGGCCGATCGAGTGCGCGAGCAAACGCGACTGCCGGTGGCCGTGTTTCCCGGGGCGCCGGCGTTGTAAAGTTCCAGGCGACTGTCAAAAGCGCCAACCGGGCTTCGTATCACGCTTTAGCGGGAGCTTCTCCAGGGCGGCTCGCAAGGGTTCGATCGGCATCGTGCCTTGCATTAGCACGGCGTCATGAAATTCCCGCTCCGTCATCTTGCCTGGGCCCACCAGTTCCTTTTGCAAGGCATAAAGTTGCAGGCCGCCGATCAAGTAGCCGGCCTGATAGAGCGGCGACGCCTGAATGAAGCGGCGGACCTCGCTCGTGGCGCCCAACTTCTCATGCCCGACTCTCGAAACGAGAAAGTCGACCATCTCGTCCGGTTTCATCTCGCCCTGGTGGTACTTGAGGCTCACGATGATCCGCGCGGCCCGGGTCATCCGCCAGAAGAGCATGCCGATCCGGTCCTCGGGTGTCTGGGCCCAACCCAGGTCCCAGAGCCGCAGTTCCCAGTAGAGCGACCAGCCCTCGACATAGTATGGCGTCCAAAACAGTTCGCGGTGGCTATTGTGCCGGGCCGCGTAGAAGCCTTGCAAATGATGGCCGGGAATCAGCTCGTGCGGCGTCACCAGCCGAGTAAAGTGGCTGTTGTTGCCGCGCATCACCATGAGCTTGTCTTCCTGGCTCATGTCGTTCCTCGCGTACGCGACGAGGACCTGCTGCCCGCCATAGGCCGCGTAGGGAATGGTCTTGATGCCCTCGGGCGAGATCATGGTCAGCCGCCATGTTTCCTCGGCCAAGGGGGGCACGGTGACCAGTTTCCTCTGCTTCACGAACTCGGTGGCCTCGCGACCAATCTTCTCGACTAGGGCGTCCTGGCCGCCCGGCGGAACATAGTCGGCCTTGACCTTGGCCAAGGCGGCCTTCCAGTCGTCGCCGAGGTTCATTTGCCGCGCGGCGATGCGCATTTGATCCTCGCCCCATGCTAGCTCGCGCTCGCCAATGGCGATGAGCTCCTCGGCCATATAAGGCAGGAACTCCCGGCGGATTTCGGTCGCCACGGCGTCTGGACCGATCGGGTCTCCGACCAGCGGATCATCATCCTTTCCCTTCTGGCCCGCGAGCTCTTCGCGCAGCAGTTTCGCTTGGTCGTCGAGTTCCTTGGTCGCCTTCTCGAAAGGCTGCTTGATCCACCAGTCGAACTCGGGCTGGTAGCCGCTGTAGTAGTCGTGCCAGCGCTGGAGCGATTCTTGAAACTCCTTCGTGGCCTTGGCAGCGCGGAGGGCCAGATAGGGCGGCACGTCCGCGTTCGCGGGTTCGTCGCCGGTCTTGGACTTCGCCGGCTCTTGGGCATCCGTCGATTTCCTTGCCGCGTCGGCCTTCGACTTGTGAGACTTCTCGAGCTCTTCGCGCAGCGTCTTCACTTGCTCGACCAACGCCTCGAGCTGGGTGGCGGTGGCGCGGTAATCGATCGGCGCCGCTCGCCAGCGGGCCGGTTCCAGCGTGTCGATCAGCTCGCGGAAAGGAAGGAGCCGGTCCATCTCGGCAACCCGTTTCCGCTCGCGGGCGATGCCGTCGAGAGACCGCGTGAGATGATTCGCGAGCAGCAAGTAATCGACTTTGTCCGAGTGTTCCAGGGCATCGAAGTCGATCGCCTTCAGTCGTTCCAACCAAGCCGTCTCCAATCGCTCCCGCCGTTCGAAGGCCAAGTCCGACGCGGGCAGGCGATAAAAGTTCGAGACGCTCTCGCGATCCGCCGAATACTCCCGCACGACGTCGGCCATCTGCTTGACCGCAGCGGAAGATTTTTTGGCCGTGGGTTGTTCGGCGGAAAGACTTTCCTTGCCGAAGCCGACGAGTAGCAACACGCACCAGATCAAGCGAGGCGAGCGAATCATGCGGAGCATTTCTAGCGAGGGAGAGATTCCGGCGCGAGCGCCGGCGGGCGGGCAGGATTGGCCAAACAGCTCGATCAGCGAGCCGACGCGGCGGGGCTAAGTCGCACGATGATAGGAAATGAAGGCGTTGCGGCCAATGGCCGCGGATAATGGCCGCTGCCGCGGCGTAACAATGGTTTCGCTTCCGGTGGTCGCTCGCCGACTTTCATGGTCCCGTTCTCGACCATGCTCGTCACCGCGGTCCAGTTCGCCTTACTTCCAGGCGTAATCGCCGGCGTTGACGCTTGGAAGATGGGTGAGACCCATCAGGTACTTATCAATCGAGCGAGCTGCTTCGCGGCCTTCATGGATCGCCCACACGACGAGCGATTGCCCGCGCCGCAGATCGCCGGCGGCAAACACGCCATCGACGCTCGCGCGATATTCGTCGTCGCAGCGCACATTGCCCCGCGCGTCGAGCGCCAAGCCAAGCTGCTCGATGGGGCCTTTTTTCTCGGGCCCCACGAAGCCCATCGCGAGCAGGGCCAACTGGCAGGGCCATTCCTTTTCCGTTCCCGGAATCTCCTTGGGAACTTGGCGACCGACGGCGTCTTGCGTCCATTCGAGTCCCACGGTCACGAGCTTCTGGACATTGCCCTGGGCGTCGCCGCGGAATTCCTTGGTCATGATACTGAATTGGCGGATGCAGCCTTCTTCGTGGGAAGTGCTGGTGCGGAGGATCATCGGCCAATAGGGCCAGGGTGAACTTGCCGGCCGCTGATGAATACGCGGAAACGCGCCCACGTCGGGCGGCTGCGGCAGCAGTTCGAACTGCGTGAGGCTCGCGCATTTTTGGCGATTCGAGGTTCCGGTGCAGTCGCTGCCGGTGTCGCCGCCGCCGATCACGATCACATGCTTGCCGGTGGCCAGAATTTGACTGGGAACCTTGTCGCCCTGATTGACTTTGTTTTGCTGCGGCAGGAATTCCATGGCGAAATGAACTCCGCGCAGCTCCCGGCCTGGAACCGGCAGGTCGCGCGGGGCGGTGGCGCCGCCGGCGAGCAAGATCGCGTCGTAGTCGTCGCGCAGTTCCTCGACCGAGACATTCAGGCCCACATTCGCGTTCACGCGAAACTCGACGCCCTCGGACCGCATCTGCTCGATGCGTCGCCAAACGCGCGATTTTTCGAGCTTGAAGTCGGGAATGCCATACATCAGCAAGCCGCCCGGCCGATCGTCGCGCTCGAACACGGTGACCAGATGCCCGGCGCGATTCAACTGCTGGGCGGCGGCGAGTCCGGCGGGCCCGCTGCCGACAACCGCCACGCGTTTGCCGGTGCGCAGGGAGGGCGGTTCGGCCGTGATCCAGCCCTCATCGAAGCCTCGATCCGCAATCGCGCATTCGATCTGCTTGATCGCGACCGGGTCTTCGTTGATGCCTAGCACACAAGCCGCTTCGCACGGCGCGGGGCAAATCCGGCCGGTGAACTCGGGGAAGTTGTTCGTGGAGTGCAGCCGATCGAGCGCCTCGCGCCATTGGTCGCGATACACCAGATCGTTCCAATCGGGAATGATGTTTCCCAGCGGGCAGCCCGTGTGGCAAAAGGGGATGCCGCAGTCCATGCAGCGAGCGCCCTGCACCCTCATATCCTCGGGCGAGATGATTTGCAGGAATTCCTTGTAGTGCTTGAGCCGCGAGGGCACGGGTTCCTTGGCCGCGTAAACCCGTTTGTGTTTCATGAATCCCCGCAAATCACCCATGAGCCACCCCTTGCAGCTTCGGCTTGTGAATTTCCCGTGAGGCCAACTCCTCGTCTTTCATGCGCTGCAGAGCAAGTTTGTAGTCGGTTGGCATCACTTTGACGAATTTTTCGATCATCTCCGGCCAGTTATCGAGCACCCATTGGCCGCGCGTGCTGCCGGTGTACTCCACATGGCGGCGAACCACTTCGAGAATGAACTCTTGATCGGCCGGGTCGCCGAGGTCTTCAAGGCCCACCATTTCGCGATTCACGAGCCGCGGGAAGCCGCCGTCGATATCGAGCACATAGGCGATGCCACCGCTCATGCCGGCGGCGAAGTTGCGGCCGGTCTTGCCGAGAATCACGGCCCGGCCGGCGGTCATGTATTCGCAGCCATGATCGCCCACGCCCTCGACCACGGCCAGCGCGCCGCTATTCCGCACGCAGAACCGCTCGCCGGCAATGCCGCGGAGATACACTTCGCCGGCCGTGGCGCCGTAGAGCACCACATTGCCCGCGATGATGTTGTCCTCGGCCACGAACGTGCTTTCGCGCGGCGGATACACGATGATCTTGCCGCCCGAGAGGCCCTTGCCGCAGTAGTCGTTCACGTCGCCCTCGACCCGGGCCGTCACGCCATGCACGCCGAAAGCCATCAGGCTTTGCCCGGCGGCGCCGCGGAAATTGATCTGGATCGTGTCGGGCTTGTCGAAGCCCTTGCCGCCAAAGCGGCGCGTGACCTCGCTGCACAGGATCGTGCCCACGGTGCGATTGATGTTGCGAATCGGAATATCGAGCGTCACCGGCTCCTGCCGTTCGAGCGCCGGAGCGCATGCCTTGACGAGCACGCTCAGATCAAGACCCGCCTCGAGTCCGTGGTCCTGGTCCTCGCAGTGATGGGTCTTGATATACGACGGCGTTTGGGGCCGATGGAGAATCGATGAAAAATCGAGCCCTCGGGCCTTCCAGTGATTGAGCGCGTCGAGCGTGTGCAAGCGATCGACTCGGCCGACCATTTCGTTGATCGTGCGAAAGCCGAGTTTGGCCATGATCTCGCGCAATTCCTCGGCCAGCAGGAAGAAGTAGTTGACCACATGCTCCGGCTTGCCGTGGAATTTCTTGCGCAGCTCGGTGTCTTGGGTGGCGATGCCCACCGGGCAGGTGTTCAGATGGCACTTGCGCATCATGATGCAGCCCACGGTGACCAAGGCCGCCGTGGCGATGCCCCATTCCTCGGCGCCCAGCAAGGTGGCAATGGCGATATCCTTGGCGGTGCGAAGCTGACCATCGGTCTGCACCACGATCCGTCCGCGGAGATCGTTGAGCACCAGCACCTGATGCGTTTCGGCGAGGCCCAGTTCCCAGGGAGCGCCGGCATGCTTGATCGAGGTCAACGGGCTCGCGCCGGTGCCGCCATCGTGTCCGCTGATGAGCACCACGTCGCTCTTGCCCTTGCTCACGCCGGCGGCGATCGTGCCCACGCCCACTTCCGCCACGAGCTTCACGCTGACCCGCGCGAAACGGTTCGCGTTTTTAAGATCGTGGATCAACTGCGAGAGGTCTTCGATCGAATAAATATCATGATGCGGCGGCGGCGAAATGAGCCCGACGCCGGGAGTGCTATGGCGAATACGGCCGATTTCCTTGTCGACCTTGTGGCCGGGCAGTTGTCCGCCCTCGCCGGGCTTCGCGCCCTGGGCCATCTTGATCTGGAGTTCGCGGGCATTGACCAAATATTCGCTCGTCACTCCGAATCGCCCGCTGGCCACCTGCTTGATGGCGCTTGAGCGATTGTCGCCGTTGGCGTCGGGCCGATAGCGGGCCGAATCCTCGCCGCCCTCGCCCGTGTTGCTTCGGCCGCCGATCCGATTCATGGCGATCGCCAAGGATTCGTGCGCTTCGCGCGAAATCGAACCGTAGGACATCGCCCCGGTGGCGAAGCGCTTGACGATCTCGCGCGCGTCCTCGACTTCCTCGAGCGGAATCGGTTTGTCGCCGTATTTGAAATCGAGCAACCCGCGCAAAGTGAGCAGGCTTCGCTGCTGATCGTCGATCAGTTTGCAAAACCGGCGGAATTCCTCGCGGCTGTTGATCGACGTGGCTTGCTGGAGCTTGGCGATCACGTCGGGCGAAAAGATATGCGCTCGCCCTTGCGCCGCCATTGGTACTGCCCGCCGACATCGAGGTCGAGCGTTTGGGGAACATGCGTGGTCGGATAGGCGTGTTCATGGCGGCGGAGCGATTCCTCGGCGATGGTTTCCAGACCCACGCCCTGCAAGCGACTCGGAGTCCAGGTGAAGTATTCGTCGATGAACTCGGTGTGGAGGCCGATGGCCTCGAAAATCTGCGCTCCGCGATAGCTTTGCTGGGTCGAGATGCCCATTTTGCTCATCACCTTGAGCAGCCCCTTGCTCACGCTCTTGATGTAGTTCTTTTCGATCTTTTCATAAGTCAGGGCCGGGGGAAGCATGCCCTGGGCTCTCATTTCACGCAGCGTGGCAAAGGCCAGGTACGGGTTCACCGCTCCGGCGCCGTAGCCGGTGAGGAGCGCGAAATGGTGCACCTCGCGGGCCTCGCCGGTCTCGACCACCAAGCCGCAGCGAGTGCGAGTCTCCTCGCGCACCAGGTGATGATGCACGCCGCTCGTGGCCAAAAGCGCCGGCACGGGCACGCGATCCGGGCCCGCGTCGCGATCGGAAAGAATCAAGATCGTCACCCCATCGGCGATCGCTTGCGACGCCTCGTGCGCAGGTCTTGCATCCGCCGCCGTAGGCCCTCGACGCCCTCGCGGCGGTCGAACAGGGTCGAAAGCGTGCGCGCCTTGAGCCGCGGAAGATCGAGCTGGGCCACCATGCGCATTTCGCGGTTCGTGAGCACCGGCTGCTCGAGTCGCAAGAGGCGGCACTGCTCGGGCGTCTCGCCGAGCAGATTGCCCTCGGAGCCGATCGTGGTGACGAGCGAGGTGATGATCTCCTCGCGAATGCCATCGAGCGGCGGATTCGTCACTTGCGCGAACAACTGCTTGAAATAGTTGTAGAGCAGTTGGGGTCGGTCGCTCAGCACGGCGAGCGGCGTGTCGTTGCCCATCGAGCCAATCGGCTCGTAACCGTCGGCGCCCATCGGCGCGAGCAGGATGCGCAGGTCCTCGAGCGTATAGCCGAAAGTGCGCGTGCAGCTTGACGAGCGGTTCCTCGAGGTGACCATTGGTGTCGGGCGCCGCCGGAAGGTCGGCGAGCGTGAGTTGGTTTTCCTTGAGCCACTCGCGATAGGGCTGGTGCGCCGCGAGCTCGCGTTTGATCTCGGCGTCGGCCACGATGCGGCCTTCTTCCATGTCGACCAGGAACATGCGGCCCGGCCGCAAGCGGCCCTTCGACTCGACTTCTTCCGGCGGGATATCGAGCACGCCGGCCTCGGAGGCCATGATGACCCAGCCTTTTTTCGTGACCCAATAACGGCTGGGCCGCAGGCCGTTGCGATCGAGTTGGGCGCCCATCATCACGCCATCGGTAAACGCCATCGAGGCCGGGCCATCCCACGGCTCCATGAGACACGCCTGATATTCATAATAGGCCTTGAGCTCGTCGCTCATGCTCTCGTGACCCGACCAGGGCTCGGGAATCAACATCGACATCGCCTCGGGCAGCGAGCGGCCCGTGAGCACCAGCAACTCGAGCGCATTGTCGAACACCGCCGAATCGCTCGCCCCGCGCACGCACACCGGGCAGATTTTTTTCAAGTCGGGCCCATACACCGGATGATCGAACATGCTCTCGCGCGCATGCATCCAGTTCACGTTGCCACGCAAGGTGTTGATTTCGCCGTTGTGGGCCAAGTAGCGGAAGGGATGCGCCAGGTCCCAAGTCGGAAACGTATTGGTGCTGTAGCGTTGATGCACCAGCGCCAGCGCCGAGACGAATGTCGGATCGGCCAGATCGCGATAAAACGACTCGACCTGTTCGGCCAGTAAAAGCCCCTTGTAGATCACCACTCGGCTCGACAGACTCGGCACGTAGTTGTACGACTTTTGCCGCAGCTTGCTGTTGCGAATCTCGAGCTCTTGTCGGCGGCGGATCACGTAGAGCTTCCATTCGAACATGTCGGGCGGCGTGTCGGCGCCGCGAACAATGAAAAACTGCTTGATCACCGGCTCGACATCTTGCGCCGTGGGCCCCAGCACGCGATTGTCGATCGGCACGGTGCGCCACGCGACAAGTTGCTGGCCTTCTTCGATGGCGATCGCTTCCATGCGCGCTTCGCAGTAGCGTCGCTCCGAGGTGTCGCGAGGCAAAAACAGCGTGCCCACGCCATAGTCGCCCTTGGCCGGCAGCGTGACACCCAGGCGGGCGGCCTGCTCGCGGAAGAAGCCATCGGGAATCTGGGTGAGAATGCCGGCGCCATCGCCCGTCAAGGGATCGCAGCCGCAAGCGCCGCGATGCGTGAGATTGACCAAGATCTCGAGGCCCGAACGCACGATTTCGTGGCTCTGCTCGCCGCGCATATTCACGACGAATCCCACGCCGCAAGCGTCGTGCTCGTGGGCCGGATCGTAGAGACCTTGTTTGGCGGGCGGACCCTGGTTGGGCTGAATTTTGCGCATCACACTCACTCTGGTTTACCTGACAAAAACGCGTTGGCAATCTCTCGAAACAAGCGGCCGAACCGGCGTCGCGGGCGACGCCGAGCCCAGCCGTCAGGACTTCGCCGCGACACGGCGGCGGCGCGGGCGAGCCGCGGTTTTAGGGGCGTCGGCGAGATCCGGCTCGTGGGCCAAACCATCGGCCGGCGGCGCCGAGGCGACGCCGCTCGGTTCGCCATGATGTTCATCGCGGAGGCCCGCTTGCTCGCTCGCGACGCGAGCCGCATGCGGCGACGGGCCGGTCGCGCCGATTGTTCGCCGCATCCGCGGCGTAATCCGAGCCCGCGGCAACACGCTTCGCACCGTCGACCAACGCGTCGATTGCCGCCGCGGGCGATTCTCCGGGCGCGGTCGCCGGGGAGGGAAACGCGGTGAGTCCGGCGGCCAGCGACGCCCGGAGCGGGGCGAAATCATCGCCCGCGGTTTCGGTTTGCAGCAGTTCGATAAATCGCCGGGCAGTGCTCCCGAGCTCTTTTCCGCGGCGATAGATAATGCCCAGCGGTCGGACCAGTTCATCGGTCGAAAGCGGAATCGCCGCCAGCGTGCCGGCAGCCACTTCGCGCCGCACCGTCGGCTCCGGCAGCAGGGCCACCCCGGCATCGATCTCGACGGCCCGCTTCATGGTTTCGATATTGTCGAACTCCATCACCACTCGCACTTCCGCGCCATGAAGTTGCAGCACGCGGTCGATTTCGCGGCGAATAACAAGATCGTTATCGAAACCGATGAGCCGCTCGCCGTCGAATTCCGAAATCGTGATCACCCTCCGACCGGCAAAGCGATGCTCGGGCGAACAGACCAGCACCATTGGCTCCTCGCGCCAGCCACAGGCTTCGATGGTGCGCGAGGAGCGAGGATAGCTCACGAGCCCCAGATCGGCCTGATCTTTCTCCACCGCTTCATAGACCTGATGCGGATGCTGGTATTCGAGCCGCACGTTGGCCTTGGGATATTGACTCAGGAACCGCTGCAAATAGCGGCTCATATGATGTAGCCCGACCGAATAGATCGACACCACTCGCACCCGGCCGGAGACTTCCTCGTGCAGCGTGCGCACCTGATCTTCAAGGGCGTCATAACGTTGCACCAACTTGCGGCATCCGTCGTAGTAGGTTTCTCCCTCGGGCGTGAGCACGAAGGGGCGTTTCGAGCGATCAATCAACTTGACGCCCAGGCGATGCTCGAGTTGATGAACCACCTGGCTGGCGCCGGATTGCGAGATGCCATTCTCGTCGGCGGCTCGGGAGAAGCTCCGCCAGCCCACGACGTCGCAAAACACCTTGAGGCTTTTGAGCTGCACGAGAATCCTCGCCCCGATGAGTAATTCAAATAAATGTTCGTCGTAGCATCTAATCTGAACATATTAACGTAAAGGCAGTTTAGCATTTCGTCAAGCGATTCAAGCACTTTTCCGGCCTAGGTTTTTGAACCTGCGGTGAGCGGGAAAAACGGAGGGAATGAACCTCGAAAATGGACTCAAGGCCTATCCGAGATACTTCGGCGAGCGCTCACCCTACCCTCTCCCGCGGGGGAGAGGGGGGAGTTGCCGGATCGGCTCTGAATGGCGGGAGGCCCGGAGAGACGACGAAATACAACCGGGTGGGCGGGGGCCGCATGCGCTCCCCCGCGAAGATACAAAGTCCGCGGAAACCCCCCGATTGGATAGAGTCCGCGGTCGTTTAGAAATCGAACTCCAAGGGGCGACCTTCCGCCACCTCGCGTTCCGTGATTTCGAATTTGGCTTGGCCCACCAGGTCCTTGGCTGGAACGAAGTATTGCTCCAAAAGCGACAATTGCTCGGGCGGCACATGTTGGCCGTTCGGCCGCTTGGCATGACGCGAGATCGCCAAGACCAGGTAGGGACCGGGCCGCAGGGTCAACTGGAAATTGCCCGAGCGATCGGCCCGCGCATAGCCGCCATCGAGCGATTCGAGAATGCGCGTCTGCGGATTGTTTTCGGCCGGCCGAGGATCTTCGGGTCGCAGGCCAGAGACTTTGATTTTCTCCGAAACCGCCGCGCCCCGTGGTAGGGCCAAAACCACGGCATCGCCGTCTGCCTCGGCCGGCTTGCGATCGGGCCGAAAACGCACTTTGCCGACCACGACCACCGGAGCGTTTTTCGCGGCCGAGAGCGGCGTTTCGCCCGGCGATGGCGCGGCACCACCGCTTCCGCCGGTGAGATAGCCCGAGACATAGGCGACCAGCGCCACCACGGCAATCAGACCGCCTTGGGCAAACAGCACCCAACGCCGAACCAAAATTCCGTCGGACACCGCGGCCGACGCCGAATCATGCGGCAAAACCGATTCCTCGGGCGGCGTCGCGGGCGCGTCCAGCAGGGCCGAGTTCGGCGCGACCGGTTCGAGCTTTGTCGGGGCAGCCGTTTTCGCGGCCAAGCTGCCGGTTCGGGTCGGCTGGTCTGAAGGGCTCTCGCGTCGCATGGCCCCGGGGGCTTTGGTTTTCTTGCCATCGGGCAACGAGGGCGGGCTCGATCGGACCGTTTTTTTGGCGGGCAAATGCCGCGACGTCGCGACAGGATCGCGGGCAGGTCCCGGCGCCTCTGGAGGCGTCGGCGTCGGGCCACCGGTCACGCGTTCGGAACGCGCTCGCGTCGCGGCGGGCGTCGCCGCTTGCGAAGTCCCCGAGGCCGCGTCGCTTGGGTTTTCGCGGCCGCCCTGTTCGCGCGCCTTGCGTTTCATTTCCAACAGCGCCGCGGCTCGCGCGAGATCGGGCACCGTGAGCGCGGCCCGGCAGCGCGGGCAGGGCACCGACTGACCGATTTTGTGTTCGGCCGCGACCAGCGTTTGCAAGCACTTCTCGCAGGCGAATTTGACCGTCATGGGTTGCATATCGCCGCGAGACGCATGAATAGGCCACTCAGCCGCCGCACAACGAACGGCCCGCGCCGCTCCAATCGCTCATTGTAGACGCCGACGCGGGTCGCGTGTCAAAAGTTCGTCGGCTTTAGTTCGTCGGCTTCGGGTCAAGACTGCTTGGTTTCATCGGACTCGACCACGGCCCGCAATGCAAGCGCGAGGAGCAACGAAATGAGAGTCAGGCCCCAGAGTGTTCCGCCGCCGAGGCTTAGTCGCCCCAACACACTGGCGCCGGCCTCGTCGCCCAGGGCCGCCAGCAGCCGCGCGAGCCCGAGCATTAGCAGCACCGCGATCGGCAGCAAACAGTTCACGGCCAGGAGGATGGTGAGGATCGATCGAAACATGCGAGAAACGCGTGGGATGCCGCGTGTGATGGAGTCCAAAAACGTTTTCGGCGCCGCCGGCCAAGGAGCAGTGACCAAGCGATTGCTCAATTGCGTCCTCGCGCGGACCCGCGCCGGCGTCGGTCGTGACTGATATACTAACTATCCTAACGAGCGGCGTCACCCATGACGTCGCCTCTAAGGTCGACTTTCGGCGTCCGAGGTCTGGCATTATCGAGACAGTTCGTTATGAGTTTTTCCCGGATTCTCCCGGAAACGACCCAAGTCGCGAGCACCGAATCCGACGCGGGATCGCGGACCGCGGCGCTATCTCACACGGGCCTGCTCGACACGCCGCCCGAGCCGATCTTCGACCGGCTCACGGAATTGGTTCGCAAGATTCTCCGAGTTCCGGTGGCGCTCGTGTCGCTGGTCGCCGAAGATCGGCAATTCTTCAAGAGCGCGATCGGCTTGCCGGCGCCGTGGTCCGAGGCGCGCGAGACACCCCTTTCGCATTCGTTTTGCCGCCATGTGACCGCGACCTCGCAACCACTGATTATCTCCGACGCGCGGTTAAATCCGCTGGTGAGCCGCAATCCCGCGATCGGTGAACTGGGTGTGGTGGCTTATCTTGGAGTGCCGCTCCTGGCGCCCGAGGGCCATGCGATCGGCTCGCTCTGCGCGATCGACAGCCAACCGCGGCATTGGCTCCACGAAGACCTCGAGGTGCTGCAAACGCTGGGCGAAGCGGTGATGGCCGAAATCTCACTTCGCGCCGATCTGCGCGATCGTGAACGCGTGGCCGACGCCATCGAGCAGAGCGAAGCCAAGTTTCGCACCTTGGCCGATTCCATGTCGCAGTTCGCTTGGTTGGCCGATGCGCAAGGCGCGATCCACTGGTACAACCAGGCGCTGGTTTGACTACACCGGCGCCACGCTCGAAGAAGTGGCCGGCTGGGGTTGGACCCGAGTGCATCACCCCGATCACATCGAACGCGTGCTTCGCTCGCTTCAGAAAAGCTGGGATTCGGGCGAGCCATGGGAAGACGAATTTCCGCTCCGCGGACGCGATGGCCAATATCGCTGGTTTCTCTCGCGCGCCCTGCCAGTGCGCGACGCCGTCGGCCGCATCACCGGCTGGGTTGGCACCAACACCGACATCACCGCCCAGCGCGAAACCGAAGCGTCATTGCAAGAAGCCAAGGAATCCGCCGAGCGGGCCAATCAGGCCAAGGATCATTTCCTCGCCGTGCTGAGCCACGAGTTGCGCACTCCGCTCACTCCGGTGCTGATGAGCGTGGCGGCGATGGATTCCGATCCCGATCTCCCGCCGACGATTCGCGAAAACGTGGAAATGATTCGTCGCAACGTGGAGCTCGAGATCAAGCTCATCGACGATCTGCTCGATTTGAATCGCATTGTGCGCGGCAAGTTGCGGCTGGAGCCGCGGCAGGTCGATCTCAACGCGGCCGTCGACCATGTTTGCCAGATCTGCCGCACCGTGATCTTGGAAAAATCGCTTCGGTTGCATCGCGAACTCGACCCGCGAGTGGGCTTTGCCACGGCCGATCCCGCGCGTTTGCAACAGGTGCTTTGGAACCTGCTCAAAAACGCCGCCAAGTTTACCGCGGAGCGCGGTGATGTATTCATTACCACTTCGCTGGCCGAGGCCGATCGCGTTCGGATCGAAATTCGCGATACCGGCCAGGGCATCGCGCCCGACCTGCTCTCCCGCGTGTTCGACGCGTTTGAGCAGGGTGACGATAGCATCACCCGACGCTTTGGCGGCATGGGGCTGGGGCTCGCGATTTCGAAAGCAATCGTCGAGCAACACGGCGGCTCGATCCGCGCCGAGAGTCCTGGCCTGGGGCGCGCGCCAGCTTTACCATCGAGCTTCCGGGCGGCCCGCGAGAAACGCCACTCTCGGATTCGGTTGTCGAATCCCTTCGCGCCAGTTCGGACAAAGGGCTGCGAGTGCTGCTGGTCGAAGATCACGCGGACACGGCCCGAGTACTCACGTTTCTCTTGCAAGCGTGCGGCTATATTGTCCACGCGACCGGCAATGTAGCCGCCGCGATCGCCGCCGCCGAGCGCGAGCCGTTCGACTTGGTGCTCAGCGATGTCGGCCTGCCCGACTCCACCGGCTATGAACTGATGCGCGAGCTCAATCGCCGCTTTCATCTCAAAGGCATCGCCATGAGCGGCTACGGCATGGACGACGATATCCGCAAGGGCCGCGATGCTGGATTCAGCGAACACCTGGTCAAGCCGGTGAGCCTGGCGCAATTGCGGCAGGCAATTCAGCGCGTGGTTGCCGAGGGCGCGGGCGCCCTGAGCATGGTTGCCCCTCGGGTGCAAGACACAGCTCAATAAAAGCTTGGAATGCCCCGCGAAGCGCTATTGGGCGCCGCCGGCGCCGGCGTTACGAACGGCGCGTAGGGGTTGGGCTGCGGCGCTACCGGGGGCGGCGAATAAAAATACGGATTCGGCGCCGCCGCCGCGCCTTGCCGATAGTAAGCCCGGTTCTGATCAAACCACGGATTCGGTTTCACGTTCCGCGATTGCAGCACTTCGGCCCGCGGCGTGTAGCCGGGTGGCAGAATGCTCGGCGCCTCGGTCTGCAAATCGGTGTCGGACACCGACATCGCCCGCTGGGTCTGCTCTTGTTGACTTTCGGTCGGACCAGGATGCAATATGCTCGGCAGCGCGATCGAACGGCAACCAAGCGCCCCCGCCGAAACGAGCAGCAACACAAGACTCGTCGGGCGCGCTGGCATGCGAGGAAAGCCTTCCGAGGCGTTTGCTTGCGAAAAAAAGAAGGGGACCGCGCGGGCCAGCCAGAATTGGCCCGGCCAAGCGCGAGGCGGCGAATTATAGTTCGCCCTCGCCGCTGGAAACAGGCGAGTTTCGCACCGCCCGAGCAGATAAACCGCCGCGCCGCGGGGTCGACGGCGAGTCCATCCCTGGGTGATATCGTCGCTCGCGTCGCGGGCGCGTGCGTTGCTGGCAGATTCGGCTCAGGGCAGATAGATATCGAGAAGCGTCGCGGCGCCATCGGCCGTCAAACGCGTCGCCCCGCAACTGGCCGGCACGAGCGCCGTTTGGCCGCGGGCAAGCGGCTCGCGAATCGCGTCGCCCTGAATACACACGGCGCCTTCGAGCACAACCACCAAATGCGCCCGGTCGTCGCCGCCCACCATTCTCGGACTCGCCACGCGCCAGCGATCGAGCACGAACTTGTCGCACGTCACCAGCCGCTCGAATCGTTCGGACGCATCGGGGTGTGCGCTCGATTGCACCGACTTCGCACGCGGAGATTCCGCATTCGGTGGCTCCGCCCGCGGCGGCTCAGGAAGCAGGCTCGGTCGCGCGGGCCGGGTCGGGCCCGCCGCGAAGTCGATCGTGTCGAGCGCCGCCGCCACATGCAGCTCCCGCGGCTTGCCATCGGGCCCCACGCGATTCCAATCGAAGAGCCGATACGTCGTGTCGCTCGATTGTTGAATCTCGGCGACCACTAGGCCCGGCCCGAGCGCGTGCACCACCCCAGCCGGAATAAAAATACAATCGCCGGCCAAGGGTTCCAGTCGTTCGACGCACTCTTGGCATCGTCCGCTCGCGATGGCCCGGGCAAGCGACTCGCGATCGACGCCCGGGCGGAGTCCGACATAGAGATAGCTGCCCGGTTCGGCCGCCACGATCACCCAGGCTTCGGTCTTGCCCAGGTCGGGCGGCGAGAGCAGCGCCGCCTGGGCATCGTCGGGGTGTACTTGCAGGGAGAGCGGCTGCCGGGCATCGAGAAATTTCAGCAGCAGCGGGAAGCTGGCGAGGTGGCCATGCCGGCCCATGAGCTCTTGGGCCCGGTCGCGCAGCAATTCGCCGATCGTGACTCCGGCCAGGGGTCCGGCGGCGATGTGGCTTTGATCGGGGCCACGGTCGACCAGTTCCCAGCTCTCGGCGCAGGGCGTCTCGGGCGGGATCGCCTTGCCCAACAGCGACGCGAGCCGTCGCCCGCCCCACAAATAATGTCGCCAGATTGGAACGAATCTTAGGGGATAGAGCGGCGCCATGCCTCACCGGGATCTAAAGTCGAAGCGCCTCGCGCCGGTGCGCGGTGCTATGATTAAGAGTCTCGAATTCGTCACGCGCGTTGCAATCGGCCTGTCCGGCGCGAGCGGCCTGTCCGGCGCGAGCGGCCGCGCCACCGTCGCCCGCCCTACCGGCCTCGCGATCCCCGGCCCGGGGCGCCGCTTGCGGAGGCTGGCCGCGTGCGACAGACTTGAATGTTTTGCCGCCGCGCGGCAGCTCGCTCGGCCAACGATTCCCACCAGAAAAACATCGGCCCCCGAGGCCGAATCCACTATGTCTACCACAATCTCCCGTCGCGTTGAACCCTTGGACGATGATCTGTTTGCCGACACGAAAATGAGTTTCGGCGATCATCTAAACGAGCTCCGCGTCTGTTTGTTCAAGTCGGTGGTGGCGCTCGCGCTCGGATTCGGCGTTGGGCTCTATTGCGGCGACTGGATTATGCGCTGGATTGAAGCCCCGCTGGAAAAGGCGCTGATCGACTATTATCAAAAAGCCGATGTGGCCCGCGCTATGGCCAAGATCGAAGAGCGGCGCAAAAACGGCGAAGCGATTCCGCCGGAGCTCGGCACTGAAGCGGGCATCCGCGACCTGATTGTCAACCGTGGGCTCCTGTTCGAGGAAACCTATGTGATGCCGGAGGAGTTCTTCAATGAACTAAAAGCGCAACAGCCCGAGATGTTTGAAAACTTCAAGTGGCCCAAGGCGCCCGCGCCCCAGCCCGACGCCGCCGCCAAATCCGCCGCCGCGGATTCCGCGGACTCCAAGCTCGCCGCTGCTGGGAATGTCGCTGCCGGGGCTAGCGCCGCTGGGGCAGGGACAGACGCTGCCGGGGCTGGCGCCGCGAAAGCGGACAACGCGCCTGCCGCCGGCGATGTCGCGGGGGCGGAAGCCCAAGCGGCGCCCGCCACGAAACTGCTGCGGCTATTTCTCTGGCACCGGGCCGACGAAGACGATCGCATCAAAATCAAAAGCATGAACGTTCAAGAAACCTTCATGATCTACATGAAAGCCGCGCTCGTGGCCGGCGCCGTGCTTGCGAGCCCCGCGATCTTTTATTTCCTGTGGTCGTTCGTCGCCGCGGGCCTCTATCCGCAGGAGAAACATTATGTGCATCTCTTTCTGCCGGTGAGCATCGGGCTCTTTTTCGCCGGCGTTGTCGTGAGCGGCTTTGTCTTTAAGCCGGTGCTCGGTTTTCTCTTCAGCTTCAACCAATCGATGGGCATCGACCCCGACCCGCGAATCAGCGAGTGGCTCGGCTTCGTGCTGCTCTTGCCGCTCGGCTTCGGAGTGAGCTTTCAGTTGCCGCTCGTGATGCTGTTTCTCGAACGCATCGGCATATTCACGGTCGAGACCTACTTGAGCAAGTGGCGAATCTCGGTGCTGGTGATCGCCATTGCCTCGATGGTGCTCAGCCCAGGCGGCGATCCCTACAGCATGTTGATGTTGTTCGTGCCGCTCACGTTCTTGTATTTCGCGGGCGTCGGCGTGTGCCATTATCTGCCGCGCCGAACCGGCCCATCGCGAATGACGCTCGCGAAATAGTCCGCTTCCGCCCAACGGAACAAACCGCGGCGAAGCGGGTGAAGAGCCCGCCCGCAATGCGTCGCCGTGGATCACCCCCAGCAACCACAGCCGGCCCGGCCGCGCCAAGAGCCGCGCGGTGGCGATTAGCAAAGTCAGACATTCAAGGCATCAACGCCTATGAGCAAACAAGATTCGTGGGCCGCCGCAACTCGATCATCACCCTGTCGTGATTCGGTCCCCTCATCGATAAATCAGACATTCCAACTAATATTCAGCTCAAGAATACGTGTATTCAACCAGCGTTGTGCTGTCGGAATCGATGAAGCTCGTGACGCGGCTGAGGGCGTCGTCGTTGCCGCTCGCATAGTTGTACGAAACGACGCGGGGCGTGGAGCCGGCGATCGCGCCGGGATACGTGATCGCGGTCAGGCGCGTCGTGTTCGCGCTGCCATCGGCATAGGCGTACTGCACGTTGGGAGACGTGGAGGTATTCACGGCGGCGCCATGCTGCTGGAACTGCGTGACGAGTTGCTGAAAGCCATTATAGACGTTTTGAACCTGATTGACCACCGTGGTCGCGCCGGTGTCGGCATAGCTCGTGATTTGGAATACCAATCCGCAGATGTCGTAAGCGGTGCTGATTCGCTGGATGCTGGAATCGACGCCGGCACCGAGCGAGTTGATGATTTCGCCCGCCGCTACTTTCTTCTTTATTGATCTCCGCCGAGACGAAAACTGCGGAATCGATGCTATTCATGATCGCCATCACCACGGGTCGGGTTTTCGAGATGGACACATTTTCCCCTGCAGCCTCACCGGATCCGATCGCCAGGTGCATCGCTGGGTCGGTAATGTTCCGAGTCTGCGGTTCGGACCGCGACGGACTCGACTCGATTACTGCCAAATGAAATATATAGTACCCAATTCTTCGCGCCGACCTCGAGAGGTGTGTCTACACTGCACATGACCATTCCATCTCCCCTCGCCTCCTCGCTAAGTTGCCAGTCACGGTGCTTCGCAAGCGCGGTTTTGAATTTTTCTTGAACAGATGAATACGACTCACCAATGACAATCGTATCTGCAAGCATACGCAGATCATTTCTGTTAATCGAATTGGTAAACTGCCGCAACGATACGAAGTAGCCGCTTATTCCGACAAGAATTAATACAAAACCAAAGAAAACGAAGAGCCGAAGCCGCGCGGTATGTTTTATATTAGAGCAATTCAAGGCCGGGCACCTTCGATGCAACCCCGTGAAACACGCAACCCAAAAACCGAACAACCTATTGCCGCGGGCCGTAAGCCACGCTGCGGCTTTCAATCGAAAGCCCACGTCGGTTCAGCGGACAGTTATATACATTTTTAAGGCCCCCCCGGGCATTTCCGACAATTATCCGCACATGCGCCGAAAAAATTATATGATTGCAAGATGCCATAAAGGCCGGCTTTGATATCGTTAACCGACTCCCACCCTTGCCATTCGCCGAGCACTTCCCAAATTACCGTGCCTAAAGCAGTTAAGCCCGGAGCTAAAGACAATGTGCATCGACTGAATACGCACGCCGTGATACAGTGCGTTGTTTTGTCGTTGCCGCCTTGCTTTTTCGATTGCTTTAGTCCTTGCGTCGCGGCTACGGCGGCACATGTTGATGCCCAGGCCGTCGCGAGTAACGCAAGAACTAAAAACCAAAAGAGCTCGCCAGTTGGATCGGACCCGTTTATCGGATTGCCGAAGAGGTACCGATACAGTTCCATATCCAATGCAGCATATCCAATCGGATCTCGCGTGACCCAAACGCCGAGCAGCGAATTCAAATACCGGTTCCGCGCCAGATATAGCCCCGACTCGCCGTCCCAGCGGTAGCCGCAATAGAGGGTTTCCCAGGCGTAGGCGCTCGCGGCTAACGGCGTGAAATCGGGGCTCAGGAAAGTCGGGAGGCCATAAGCGGTGTAGCTGTAGCGTTCTTGAACGGCGCCGGAAATATTGACGACCGAGGTCACGTTCCAGTTCGCGTCTTGGAGGGCGTAGAGGCGTTCGGTCGAGCGATCGCGCAAGACCAAGTCGTCGATATAACGCAGGCCCCAGACGAATTGACGGTCGGCGGTCGTGGCGCCGCCGACGCGTTCCTCGAGGACTTGCCAATCGTTCGAGTAGTACAAGTCGCGAAGAACGCCCGAAACGGTTTTGGTCGTGCGGCGGTTGAGGCCGTCGTAGCTGTAAGTGGCGACGTCAATCAGTTGTGTCAAGCGGTTCCAAGCGTCGTAGACGCCGGTGAACGCCGACGAAGGAGATGCGGGCTGCGGGATCGCGGTCATCGCGCCGGTCGGGCTGTACGCCGGCTGCGCCGACGCCGCGCCGTAGCGCTGCGCGATGCCCATGATCTCGTTGACCGGGTTACTCACTCGCTGTTGGTCGAGATTGTTCGCGGCGGTCACGACATCCGTGTTGACGAAGTTGGACCAATTGCCCGTGGCGTCGAGTCCCCATTGTTGGGCCAAGGTCATGTTGGCGATGGACTGGTTGTTATTCGTCAGATTGCCACGGCTCATGTCGGTAAGGCGCTGCATGCCGTCGTAGCTGTAGAGCTCGTCTTGCCCGCTGGCGACGGTTTGGTGACGCCATGTGCGGTCGCTCGCTTGATCGTAACCGTATTGAATCTGGTCGAGCGTGGCGGTGGGCGTGGTCCAGGGGTTATTAATAACACGGCCAAACTGGTCGAGGCCGAGATAGGGATTCGTGCCGAAGCCGGAGCCGCCGGCTAGCGACCAGGTGACGTCCGGCTGCGGATACGTTAGATCGACGAATGTCGAGAGGCCGAGGTAGGTGTACTCGACGAGCGTCGTGCTGTCGGAATCGCGGTAGTTGGTGATGCGGGATAACGCATCGTCGTTGCCGCTCGCGTAATTGTACGAAACGACGCGAGGCGTCGAGCCGCTGATCGCGCCGGGATAGGTGATCGCCGCGAGGCGCGTCGTGTTGGCGCTGCCATCGGCATAGGCGTACTGCACGTTGGGAGACGTGGAGGTATTCACGGCGGCGCCATGCTGCTGGAACTGCGTGACGAGTTGCTGGAAGCCATTGTAGGCGTTTTGGATCTGATTTACCACTGTCGTACCGGCGGTGTCGGCGTAACACGTGATTTGGAAGACGAGGCCGCGGATTTCGTAAGCCGTGCTGATCCGCTGCACGCTGCCGTCGACACCCGGCCCAACGGTCGTGATGATGTCGTCCGTCGGCCGGCCGAGCAAGTCGAACAGGTATTGATGCACCGAGCCGTTTGATCGGTCTTACCCGTGTGATTTGGCGGAGCAAAACGCGGTGCAAAATAGGGCATCCACCAAGCTCGCGGCCGCGCCCTAACTCCAAGGCTTTCCGATCAGAGGTCCGATGGGGGATCGGCGGATGTGTGCGGCGGGGCATAAATGCCGCGCTGAATCCTTCGAGACGACCGGCGGCGCTAGCATTCGGCGATGGCGCCGCTCGCGGCCCGGGCGCCGCGGCTTGATGGGCTTCGGCGAATTGCGCGATTAGCCGCCCGCTTTTTCGGGATACACGACCAGCTCGATGCGATTGTTGCGCCGCTGGCCTTCGGGCGTGGCGTTCGACACCACCGGGTGATTGGCCGCGTGGCCCGCGACGAAGAGTTGGCCGGGCTGAAAATGTCCGCGAGTTTCGAGCTCATGGTACACGGCCATGGCCCGCGACACGGAGAGCTGCTGGGCGCCGCCGGCGATCGCGGCGGGCTGATTGTCGGTGTGGCCTTCGATGCCGATGATCTGACCGGGGAACGCGCGGCTCAGTTCGGCCGCGGTGGCCTCGACTAGACTGGCGCCGGCTGGCTGGAGCAAGGTCGAGCCGGAGCCGAAGAGCCGCTCGGCTGGCAGTTCGACCCGCACCACATCGCCATCGGGCCGAACTTCGAGGCCCGGCAAATTCAGATTGGCCAAGGTGCGTTTGACGCTGCTGTTGGCGGTGATGATCGCCCCGCGACGGCGAGTGGCGGCCACAAGCTGCTCGGTTTGCCGGGCCTGCTGCTGGCTTTCTTCACGCGTTTGCGCGAGTTGCCCGCTGGCATTGGAAAGCTGGTCGCGCACTGCGACGAGTTGCTCTTCGAGCAATTTCGAATTCTGCCGCGACTGGGCGAGCAAGGATTGCAACTCTTGATTGTCGCGATCGAGTGTGGCGGTGCGCGACTCGAGCTGGCGACTGCGTTCTTCAAGGGCCAAGTTTTGCTGAACGGAAGCCTGATTCTGATTCTGTGCCAGATAAGGGCTCTGGGCACAGCCGCCGGCCAAGAGCAAACCGAAGGCGCCCAGCGAGACGGCGCGCGGGCGAACGCGAGTTTTCGCGTCTGCGGGGGCCACGCCGAGGCTCGTCGCGGTGCATCGGATCCGTCCGAATGGGTCAGGTCGAAAGCGGTGGTCGAGGGTTGAATCGCCGCAATGCGCCGCGGCGCATTGGCGCGGCGCCCTCTCGCGCGAGGGGCGGCATGTTAGCGGCCGCGCAGCGCGCAGCAAGGTCAATCGAGAACCTGTGCCAAACAGGAAATCCACCGCTCCGGGGAGTTGACAGATGTACACATATCGCATAATAATGGACATATGCACACTGGTTGGTCGTCGCGCTCCACCAATGCACTCCAAGGGGGACCCCGTCCATGATTCGAGCTCTCACGACTTCGAGCGACCGATTCCCAAGCGCCGCTGGCGCCAGCCCCGCAAGCGCAACGGCCCAACCGGCACCGCGGCAGAACGAATCGCGCTTTGGCGAGCGGCTGGCTGAGCGCTTTGGCGAGCGATTGGGTGGGCCGCGGCCGATTGGCGACGCGATCGCGATTGTGCTGGCGCGCTACGAGCTGCAATTGCCGCCGAGCCCCCGTCGCGCGAATCGGGCCGCCGCTCCTCGCACGCCAGCGCTCGCCGCCGCCACCGCCGCCACCGCGGACCGCTCGGCGGCTCCGTGCATGGCGTAGCGTAGCCCGTCGATTGTCGCGATCCGCCAATGGGAGTGATTGAATTTCACCCGGCGCGTGGAAACAATGGGGACGATTTTCCCAACTTACCCCCACATGTTTTCGGGAGACGCCGGCCATGGACGAGACTCTTGTGAAGCGAAACGATCGTGCCTCGAAGGATTCCAGCGCCCCGGCTGGCGCAGTGTCGCGGCGGGCTTTCGTGGGCGGTTCGCTCGCCACTGGGTTCGCCCTGGCGGTGCGGCCGGTTTCGGCCGAAACCATCTCGACCGATGCCGCCGGTCTCGAAGCCGGCGAAGTAAAAATCCCGGTCGGCAATGAAACCATTCCGGCCTATCGCGCCCAACCGGCCTCGGGCAAGGATTTTCCCGTGGTGCTGGTGGTGCAAGAAATCTTTGGCGTGCACGAGCACATCAAGGACCTTTGCCGCCGGCTCGCCAAGCTAGGCTACATGGCGATCGCCACCGAGCTCTATTTCCGCCAGGGCGATGTCTCGCATGAGACCGACATTCAAAAGGTGATCAAGGAGGTTGTCTCCAAAGTGCCCGACTCGCAGGTGATGTCCGACCTCGACGCCACCGTGGCCTGGGCCCAATCGACCGGCAAGGCCGATGTCTCGAGGCTGGCGATCACCGGCTTTTGCTGGGGCGGGCGAATCGTGTGGCTCTATGCGGCCCACAGCCCCGCGCTCAAGGCCGGAGCGGCTTGGTACGGCCGGCTGGTGGGCGCCAGCGACGCGCTGCACCCGAAGAGCCCGCTCGAGCTGGCCTCGGCGCTCAAAGCGCCGGTACTGGGCCTTTATGGCGGCGAGGACCATGGCATTCCGGTTGCCACGGTCGACCAGATGCGCGAGGCGATCAAGGCTTCCGGCGGCCCTTCGGAAATCGTCGTCTATCCCGACGCGCCACACGCCTTCAACGCCGACTATCGCCCCAGCTATCGCAAGGCCGACGCGGAAGACGGCTGGAAGCGAATGCTCGCCTGGTTCAAGAAATACGGCGCCGCCTGAGCCGATGGCGCCCGGGTAACGCGCCAGCCCATCGCCGGCGAGTCGCCGATTGCGCTATTCGCGCCAGTTGGCTCCGATCGCGCGAGGAACGCGCGACGCTCCAAATGGCCGGCTTGTCGCCGGCAATTATTGATATTGTCGCCCCTGGGCCATTCGATTTTATTTCCGACGAGGCATGCATATGACCGCGCCGCGCGACCGCCGCCAATCGACGAATCGCCCCGATGCTTTCGCCAAGCTCCTACTCACCTTGGTTCCCTTGCTCCTTGCGGCGGGTGGCCTCTTTGCGCCGGGCACCCGATCCGCTCGGCGCTGGCGGCCGATGGGGCAAGCAAACCGGCGCGACCCAATATCGTGTTTATTCTCGCCGATGATCTTGGCTATGGCGATCTTGGCTGCCAAGGGCAGAAGAAGATACTCACTCCGCGGATCGATCGGATGGCGGCCGAGGGGATTCGCTTCACGGATTGCCATGCCGGCTCCACGGTTTGCGCTCCCTCGCGCCTGCGCTCATGACCGGGCGCCACACGGGCCATGCCCGAGTGCGGGGCAACGCCAAGACACCGCTCGCGCCTTCCGACGAAACCGTGGCCGAAGTTTGCAAAAAGGCGGGCTACGCCACTGGACTGTTCGGCAAATGGGGACTCGGCGACGCCGACACGACCGGGGCGCCCATGCGCAAGGGTTTCGACCAGTCGTTTGGTTTTCTCGATCAGACGCATGCGCACAACTACTATCCCGATCATCTCTGGCGCAATGGCGAGCGAGTTCCGCTGGGGAATGTGGTGGCCCATGGCGTGGCGACGAAGCGGGTCGAATATGCGCCGGATTTATTGATCGAGGCGGCGCTCGATTTCATGGAAAAGCATCGCGACGAGCCGTTTTTCTTGTACTTCGCCACGACCTTGCCTCATGCCAACAACGAAGCCAAATCCGAGGGCACGCGCGACCAGCCGAGCGACGAGCCTTATTCGGATCGCGACTGGCCGCCGGCTCAGCGGGGCCACGCCGCCATGATTACGCGGCTCGATCGCGACACCGGCCGGCTGCTCGACCGACTGGCCTCGCTCGGCATCGACGATCGAACCATCGTGTTTTTCACAAGCGACAACGGTCCCCATACCGAGGGCGGCGCCAAGCTCGATTTCTTCGACGATGGCGGCCCCTTGCGAGGCTCGAAGCGCGATTTGTACGAGGGCGGAATTCGGGTTCCGATGATCGTGCGATATTCCGGGCACATCGCGGCCGGACAAACCAATAACCAGCCCTGGGCATTTTGGGATGTGCCGCCGACGGTGGCCGACATCGTGCATGTCGCTCCACCCGCGGACATCGATGGAGTTTCGATGTGGCCAACGATCGTCGGGGCCTCGGCCGCGGGCCACGAGCAGGCGCCGCATGGCCCGTTTTACTGGGAATTCCATGAGCGCGGCTTCACGCAGGCCGCGCGCAAGGGGCCTTGGAAAGCGGTGCGAAATCGGCCGGCGCGGACCGAGCTCTACGACCTCACGAACGACCTGGGCGAAACGCGTGATGTGTCGGCCGAGCATCCCGAAATCGTCGACGAGCTGAGCCGGTTCATGGCCGCGTCGCATGTTCCCTCGCCCGATTGGCCGACGCCCGCGGAGAAAGCGGCGGTCAATAAGAAATAGCGGCCGAATCGCGCGGGGACATGGGGCGGATCGTTTTCTAGCGTTCACGAAGAGGAGTCGGAGTCATGCATCGGTTTTGTTCGCGCTGGCGGCTGCTTGCACTCGCGGGAGCGGCGAGCGCCGCGCTAGGATTGGGATGCGAGCCCCCAGCGTCGCGAAAAGTCGAGCCGGCGGCAACCGTTTCCACGGCGTCGAGCGGCGAGGCCATGCCATCGGTCAAACCGCCGCCGGCGGCCGAAGGCGCCACGGCGGCGGACGACGCCAGGGCGAGCGATGTGAAGGTTCGGATTCTCGATTTCGAGGGCATCGAGCGGTTGATCGCCAGCCATCGCGGCAAGGTGGTGGTGATGGACGCCTGGAGCACGAGCTGCGCGCCGTGCTTGCGCGAGTTCCCGCATCTCGTCGACTTGCATCGCGAACATGCGGCCGGCGACTTGGCATGCGTGTCGCTCAGTTTCGATTTCGAGGGGCTACCCGACACGAAGCCCGCCGATGACTTGCCGCGAGTGCTGAAATTCTTGGAAGCAAAGCACGCGACGTTCGACAACATTCTTTCGAGCGACGCATCCGACGATCTCTATCGTCGTTTTCACTTGGCGAGCATCCCGGCGGTGTTCGTCTACGACCGCCAAGGCGCCTGCGCAAGCGGTTCGACAATGAAGACGCGAACACGAGCGGAGGCCCCTTCACGTATCGGCAGGTATCGGAATTGGTCGAGCAGCTCATTCGAGAACCCGCGAGCGAGCCGCGACAGCCTTGATGTCGGCGTTTGCCCGCTGGCCGCCGAAGTCGCTTGTGGCGCCATGCGGCCAACGTTGCTATACGACCCTTTCGGGGTCGATCCAAGAGTCGCGAGGCCGCCGCTTCGCGGCGGAGAGGGCGGCTCTCGCAATTGTGTACATGGCGTGTATGCATTTCTTGGCGCGACTCGCGCCGCCCGCGCTGTCAAGGGGGCGAGCAACGCCACGCGGCCGCGAATTGCGTTTGATTTGGCTCGCGCGCTGGCCGCGAATTGTTGGCACGGAATTTGTACACGTCGCGGGTCCAAAATTTTTTTCTTGTTGCGGCGCTTGGGTTTGACGCGATTCGATGGCCCTGGCCGCTTGCAATGAATCGGCGTTCGCCTTAGCTTTTGCCTCCGGCTTGCCACTGGCCGCTTGGCCGCGATGAAGACCGCGACATGTTCCGTCGACGACATGGCGAGGTTCTTCATCCACGCGAAGCGGCTCCCACCGCGAAGCGCGTCGTCTCGGGTCGTCGGTAGCGCTGCCGACTCCCATGCTCGAGCAAACGCGTTTCTGATTTCCGTTTTCGTTTTCTTCAATTACCAAACCGTCTTGGGTCTGATCGCATCGAGCCGCGGCCGATGGCGATGCCTGCCGCTTCGGTCGCCGCGTTAACCTCGCGGCGAGCGGGCGGCGTCTGGCTTCGCCCGACTGTTCGGTGGCTGGCTCGGTCGCCATCGTTGGCCCGAGGCCGAAAGGAAGGATTCTTGATGTCGAGCACATTGGCCATTTTCTATGTCGGCCTTGCGATCTCCGCGGCGCCCACGGCGGTTTCTCCCGCGAACCAAGCGGTGGCGGCCCCCGGCAGCACGAGCGCGGCGAGCAGCGCCTCCCGCGGCCGAGAGCGGCGCGGCGGCGACCGACAAGGCGGCTGCGAGTGGCGAGGCGCCCGCCCAGAGCGAGAAGCCCAAGCAAGCGGCGAATCAGCTCAATCTGTTTCCCGCCGAGGCGGCCGTCGTGCAGCAAACCAACGCCCAACGGGCACGCTATGGTTTGCGACCGCTCGTGATCGATCGTTTTCTGATGAACCAAGCTCGCCGCCATGCGGCCTGGATGACGCAAGCCCGCACCTTGCAGCACACCAGCGCCCCGGTCGCCGAGAACATCGCCATGGGACAACGCAGCAGCAGCGAGGCGATGCAGTCGTGGATGAATTCGTCGGGCCATCGAGCCAACATCCTCAACTCGGGCTACACCCGAATCGGAGTCGCGGCCTACACGACTCCCGAAGGCTCGACCTACTGGTGCCAGCAGTTCTTGCGTTAACGCGGCATCGCGAAGCGATGGGCGCCGGCGGTTGATCGACAGCGGAGGACGGCCGGGTTACGATCCGTGAGCGGCCGTCCTCCGATTTTCCATGAGTCGATCATGCCTGAAATGCTCACGATCGTGGGCGCGAGCGTTCGCGCCGCGGCGCAGTCTGCCGAGCGAGCCGGCTTTGCCACGCTGGCCGCCGATCTATTCGCCGATGTCGATCTTGCCAATCCCGATCCCGCCGATCCAAATCGTGCCAGGCGCGGTTCGGTGGTTCGCGTCGCGGACTATCCGGCCGGGTTCGAGCAGGCGATCTTGGGCCCTCAGCCGGGCGGCTGGTTATATACCGGTGGAATAGAGAATTATCCGGAGCTCGTGGCGCGCTGGTCGCGGTCGCGGCGACTCTGGGGGAACGATGCCGGCGTGCTCGAGGCGGCGCGGATCCATGGCGCGTGGCCGCCGCCTTGCATGCCGCGGGACTCAAGGCGCCAGCGCTTGCCCGCTCGCGAGACACGCTAGGCGATGAAACGGCGTGGCTGCAAAAGTCGCGAGGCTCGAGCGGCGGGGTGGGCGTCTCCCTTGCCGCGGCTCGCGCGCCGACTCGCGGCGACACGTACTATCAAGAATACATCGCCGGCGAATCGGCCTCCGCCGTGTTCGTCGCCGCCCTCGGAGAAACGCGGCTGCTGGGTGTCACTCGGCAGTTGGTCGGCGAAGCGTGGACCGGAGCGACCGGGTTTCGTTACTGCGGATCGGTCGGGCCACTCGCGCTCGCGTTGCCAGCGCTCGCGGAATGGCGGCGGATCGGAGCGGTGCTCGGGGCGACGTTTCGGTTCGTAGGGCTGTTCGGCGTCGACGCCGTGGTCTCGCCGGCGGTGGTTAAGTCCACCGGGACCCGGCCCGGCTCGATCTGGCCCGTCGAGGTCAATCCCCGCTACACGGCCTCGGTCGAGGCGCTCGAGCGCGCGAGCGGCGGCTCGGCGCGTCGCGCTGCACATGGCGGCCTGCCAGGGAAGGCTCGACGACGCGGCCGCGTTTTCGGCATGCGTGGGGAAGGCGCCGCCGTGCGGCAAGGCGATCGTGTTTGCCCGACGGTCGCTAACCATTTCGCTCGAGACTTCGGCCGCTTGGCTCGAGCGCGCGGGCGAAACACTCGCCGACATTCCTCGTCCCGGCTCGCGCATCGGCCCGGGCGAGCCGATCGTCACCGTGTTTGCCACGGGTCGCAATGTCGAGGATACTTCCAATGCGCTGCGCCGCGAGGCGGAGGCGCTGCAAGCGTCGCTTTGACGAGGGCGCCGACCCAAGGCTTGAATTCGCTTGGGATCGAGCCGGGCGCGCTTTTGCCATCCACCGAAGATCGGAGGCGGGTCGTGCATGGTTTTCGCGAGACGTTGTGCGTAATGGCCTTGGCGGCGTGCCCGATCATCGCGCTCGCGGCCGATGATCCTTACGAACGCTATGTGCGCACATCGAAAGACTTTCGTCCCGTGGCGCGGGACAAGGCTTGGTGCATCAAGGCATTTCCAAGCTGGACGATCATGCCTTGGACTTACCAATGGACCATCGGTTACACCGACGCCTCGGGCCGCTGGTCGGTCGAGCATGGATACAACGGCGCGTTTATCGATCGGGCCGCGATCGAGACCAGTAGTTCCAAAACCGGCCGGCTCGACTGGATCAATCGCTTCGGGCTTCGTTTTTACAATGACCACACGGCCGGCAAGGGCGACTTGCATCTTTGGGACGGCGACAAGGTGAAACCGCATTTGGCCGAGTTGCATGGCGCCGGAGTGCGTTCGGCGCCGGTCAACGCCGCGATGGCCAAGAAGCTGCGATCGCGGATGCGAGAGTCGATCGAGGCGCTGAAGTCGTCGCCCCAGCGCGCGGCCTATGCGCTCGACGATGAAGTGTCTTGGGGCCATTTCGTCCATCCCACGATGTGGCGCGTGACCGACGATCCGAACGCCTATCGCGATTGGCTGGCCGAGATTTATGGTCCATCGGCGCCGAGCCGCCCGACTTGGATCACCTACGACGCGATTCGCCCGAAGCTGCGTTCGTGGAGCGTGCGCGAATTCGACGCGAGCCCGCTCATGGACCAATGGACGTTTAACGATTCGTACTGGAACAATTTCCTCGGCGAGCTGGTCGAGTATTCGAATTCGCTCGACCCGGCCACGCCCTGCGGCTTCGTGGGCGGGCAATCGCCCAATGCGTTTGGCGGCTTCGATTATGCCAAGCTCATGCGTAAGGCGCAGTTCCTCGAGGCCTACAACATCGGCGGTTCGCAGGCGATCATTCGTTCGTTCAATCCGGGAAACGCGATCCCGACGGTGACGACTCATTTCCACCGCTCGGTCGACGACGATATTTGGCAAACGTGGTATTACCTCGCGCACGGAAACCGTGGATTCATTTCCTGGGTCGAGAATTGGTTCGATGGGGCGGAGCCGAAGCCGTGGCACGACCGAGTAGCGCCCACCTTCTTGGAAGCCGAAAAGAAGATCGGCCCGCTCTTGGCCGAGGCCGAATGGCGGCATGATCGGGTGGCGATCTACTACAACCACGCTTCGATTCAATTGGGCTGGATTCTCGACGCCGAAGCCCACGGCAAGACCTGGATCAATCGCAATGGCGATGAGCGGCTCGGCGCCGCGCACCATGTGCGACATGCCTGGGAGAACATGCTCCGCGATTCGGGGCTCCAATATAGTTTCATCAACTATGCCGATGTGATTCAGCACGGCGTGCCCAGGGAATACCGGGTGCTCATCTTGCCGGCCACGCTTTGCCTCTCAGAATGCCGAGGCCGAGCGAATTCGCGACTTTTGCCGCGCCGGGGGAACCGTCGTCGCCGACTATCTGCCCGGGCTGTGGGACGAACACGGCAAAGGCCACAGCGGCTCGGCCGACTCGGGCGCGGGCAACGGCAGCGCCGTGCGCTCGACGATATGTTCGGAGTTCGCCACAACCCAAGGCTGCGGTCAAACGACCTCTTCAACGGTTCGCTGTGGTGCGAAGTCGACCAAGACGCCAACTTCAACTGGAAGAGCTACGAGGAGTTTCTCACGAACCAGAGCAAGTGCGTGCGAGACCCCAGCGGCTTCCACAAAGTCGTGCGAGAAATGCCCACGCAAACGAACCGCGGGTTCGGCGCCGGCCGAGCCGTGCTGATGAATCTCTCGCCGCAGTGGTACAACGCCTATCGTGTGCAAGGGTTCGAGGCCGCCACCAAGCGCGAGACATTCATGGCCCCGCTGCGCGAAGCCGGGGTCAAGCGCTGGGTCGAGATCAAAAACGCCTCGGCCGCGACCCACGGCTATGAGATCACCTACTGGACCAAGGGCTGCCGCACGATTGCAATGCTGTGCTTCAATCCCGAGATCGTGGGCTCCTCGACCGGTGGCGGCAATTCGACGGGACTGAAATCCGATACGATCCCCGTGACGCTGCGGTTCGCGATGCCCGTGAAAGACGCTCGCGACGAGCGCGGCGGCAAATCGCTGGGCGATGGGCAGGAATTCGACTTCAAGTGGACCATGAACGAAGCGATCGTGCTATCGTTCGTTCAAGACTGAAAGAGCGCGGCGTGGCCCGCGGCTTTGCGCGGCGATCAGTTCGAGCCGGAGAAATTGACCGTTTGATTATCGTTGCGCGAGCAACTGTATTGAAACGTGAGTGGATCGATCTCGTAGCCGATGCCTTGCACCGAGCCATCGCAAAGCACGAATTGCACGATCGTGGAATGCGAGGAGCCGAAGTCCCAGATCGTGGGATACAATGTCGCGCTCGTGTATTGCGGCCCGAGCATGTCGAACGTGGGAACCAACGGGCCGTAGGAGGTCGAGGCGACGCCGAATCGCACCACATCGTCTTGATAGCCGCCGACATAACCATCGTTGTCGTCGGGCTGCTGGTCCGTGGTGCAGTAAGGGTAGTTGATATGCTTTTCGCCGATGAGAATCGTCTTGCTCGTGCCATCGGTCACGTTTTTTAGACCCACGATCTGCGAGCCTTGCACGACGATGATTCCGTCGAGCCCATCGCCATAGGCCGATTCGGCGTTGATGTTTTGGCTGGAGCTTCCGCCGTTGCCGGCATAGTCGGCTTGGGCTCGCGGCACGCTGGTGCTGGCCCAATAGCCGCCCGCCAACGATGTGGGGCCTCTGCGGGTGGGGCAAAAATAGCTGCCGATCGTGGTCGCCGCCACCGTCGCGTCGCTTTGGATTTGATAAAGCGCCGACTCTTCGATAAACGGAAGGATCTGGTAGCCCCACGACCACGTTTGCAGTTCGAATTTCGCGGGCGCCGAGCCAACCCAGGCTCGCGGACAGGTTTCGCCGCGCCCGCCGTTGGGAAAGGCGCCATAGGCTTGGACATGGTTGAGGCAGCCCAGGCCGATTTGTTTGAGGTTGTTCGAGCAGGTGGTTCTCCGGGCAGCCTCGCGGGCCGCTTGCACGGCCGGGAGCAGGAGCGCGATGAGCACTCCAATGATCGCGATCACGACCAGCAGTTCCACGAGCGTGAAACCACGGCCGCTCTCGACGCGCTGCCAGCGCGAGCCGTGTTCGCGCGATCGTCGATCGGGCTTCACGAACGCGCCACGGCATGTAACGAATGGGATTCTCGACGCCATGATTGGAGATTTTCTCGCGACTTTGGCGATTCGGCGGCGATCTAGCCGCCTTGGGGTTTATGTCCGGGTGGAAAGCGGATTCGCGAAAACTCGGCGTCGGGGACTTCGGTTACGTGGCGGAGAGTCGTGAGCACGAAACGACGACCCTCGTTGCCAAGTTTTTCGTAAGCCACCGCGGTCCATGGAACCCCCGGTTGCCGCGGCGCTGTCAGGTCGAGCCCCCAGCAGATAACGAAGGGCTGTTGGTCGCGCGGCGAGAGGAATACATCGTCGCCGACGCCGTCTTGTTCGAGAATCGGTTTCAGGTCGGCCGTGGATTGCGGTCCGCGATCGTGGAGCGCATTGAACCGGCCATAGGCCCGACCGATTTCGAGCAGTCGGCTTTGGGCCGGATCCATGGGCCGATGCGCATGCAACTCGCCGCGCGAACACCCAACCGCGATCACGAATAGTCCGCAGAAAACCGCGTAGGGCTGCCGCATTGCCAGACAATCCCACCAAAATGAATCGAACCGCGACCGCGAACGGGTCGAGTGAAGGGAGGCCAGTCCGAAATCATAACGCATTTCGGCGGCGGAAAGAATGCGCGAGGCGAAAATATCGCCCCGACTAGCCCGCCAAGCCCGCGAGCGGCCCGGCGCTGTCGCCGAACTTTTCCACCGGCGCTCCCAGCCGCTCGAGTAGCGACACATAGAGGTTGCACAGCGGCGTGCCTTTTTCGCTGGCGATGTGGCGACCCGGCTCGAGACCGCCGCCGCGGCCGGCGACCAGAATCGGCAAGTTGTTCGGATCGTGGCGATTGCCATCGCTCATGCCGCAGCCAAAGAGCATGAGCGAATGATCGAGCAGCGTGCCCTCGCCCTCGCGAATCGCTTTCATGCGATCGAGCATTTGGGCGAACTGCTCGGAGTGCCAACGATTGATTTTCTTATATGCCTCGATCTTTTCAGAGTTGTTTTCATGATGCGAAATCTCGTGATGCCCGCCGCGAACCCCCTCGAGAAAGCCGAAGTTGCGGCCCGACACGTCGTTGGCGAACATAAATGTGCTGATGCGCGTCGAATCGCTCCAAAAAGCGAGCAGAATGATGTCGAGCATCAGCCGCACATGGTCGCGAAAATCGTGCGGGATGCCGCTTGGCGGGACCGGTTGATCTTGCCAGCCGGGAGTGGCTTGCCAAGCCCGGCCATCGGTCGCGAGGCGAATTCGATCCGCTGTTCGACCGACCGAACCGAGTCGAGGTACTCGTCGAGCTTGAACTGGTCGTCGCGTCCGACGCGGGCTCGCAGCCGCTTCGCGTCGTCGAGCGCGCTGTCGAGCAGGCCGCGGAAGTCGTCGCGCTTGCGATTCGCGACGCCGTTGCTCTCGGCGGCCGGCTTGGCCAGCGAATCGCCGAAGAGTCGCTCGTAGGCCAATCGCGGATTGATTTCCTTGGCGAGCGGACGCGTGGCCGTTTCCCAGGAAATAAACGATCCATAGAGCCGGGTGTAGCCGACATTGCTATCGATGCCCGAAATCACCGGGTCGATGCCGAGCTCGAGGCTCGGCAGCGGCGTGGCGCCGCCGATGCGCTGAGCCGCCACCTGGTCCATCGAGGCGCCGCCGCAATGAATCTGCTTGCCGGTGGTTTTGGCCACTCGCAGGCCGGTGAGGAAGTTGGCCGTCTTCGCGTAGTGCCCGTCGCCTTCGCGACTCTGGGCTTTGTCGAGCCCGCTGAGCACCAGCAGCTCATCGCGATGCGCGGCCAAGGGTTCGAGCGAGGGCGGGAGCGTGTAGTCGCGGCCGGTCTCCCGCGGAATCCAGGCGTCTTGCCACACGCCATTGGGAAAGAACAGACACGCCAAACGCACCGGCGGCTCGACCGCGGGGCTCGCGCCGATCAAGCGCCGAGCCGGGAGCATGGCGTCGAGCAGCGGCAGCCCGATCGCCGCGCCGGTCCCACGCAAAAAATCGCGTCGCGAAATCCGCCAAGGTTTGCGGCTCATTGGGTTCTTCCTTCTCACTCCATCTTACACTTCGGCCGGCCAATGTCGTGGCTTTTTCCTCGCGGCGCCGGCTATTTCTTGGCGTAGCGGTGGCTGAACGGAAAGCTCAGCACAATCTGTTCGATGAGAATCCCGGCCCGGTGGTCGTTTTCGGCGAGCGCTTTCAGCGAACGCTCGACCACGCAGTTGTCGAAACGGGTCAGCTCTCGGCCGAGCGCGTAGCCCAACATCTTGCGGCAAAAATTCTTCATGATGTCGTGCTGGCGTTTCTTGAGCACGTTCTTCAATTCGGCGGGACCGACAAAATGTTCGCCGCTGGGTAATTGACCGGCGGCGTCGACCGGCTGACCGGCGATTTCGTCGCGCCAGCGCCCAAGCGGGTCGAAGTTTTCCAACCCGAAGCCGAGGGGGTCCATGCGGGAGTGGCATGTGCCGCATTCGGACCGCGAGCGATGCAGCTCGAGCCGTTGCCGCAGGCTGAGGCCATCGGTCGGCGCGTCATCGTCGGGCAGACTCGGCACATTGGGCGGGGGCGGTGGAACTTTGCTACCCAGAAGTTCGGCCAATACCCATTTTCCCCGCAGCACGGGGCTCGTGCGCAGCGGTTGGCTGGTCGCGGTGAGCACGCTCGCCATGCTCACGACTCCCCCACGCACATGATCCTTGAGCGGAACCGGACGAAACTCGGGGCCCACGATATCGGGAACGCCATAGTGCCGGGCGAGGCGTTCGTTGAGCATTGCATAGTCGGCGTCGATCAGTTCCGAGAGACTGCGATCGTTTCGCAGCAGATACTCGAACATCGCGACCGGTTCGCCGAGCATGGCAGTGGACAGGGTGTCATCGAAATCGGGAAACTTCCCGGCGTCGGGACGCACGGCGCCGCCCAGGGCGCCCAGCCCGAGCCATTGGACCGAGAAGTTGGCGGCCAGGCCGCGCGCCTTTTCGCTGGCCAACATGCGCCGAGTCTGCGCGAAGCGTGTCGGCTTTCGAGATTTCGCCCGAAGCGGCGAGGGAAAACAGTTCATCGTCGGGCATCGAGGCCCAAAGAAAATACGACAATCGCGCGGCGAGCGGCCACGGGCCTAGTTCATAAACGCCTGTCTTCGGCGGCTCGGGCTCGACGAGGAATAGAAAATTCGGTGACACCAAAACACCCTTGAATGCCAGTCGCAGCGAAGCCATGAAGGATTCGCCCCGTGCGCTCACGCGATCGAAGAGCCGCAACAGGGGCGCGAGATCGTCGTCGGTGGCCGGTCGGCGATAGGCGCGGCTCGCGAAGGATCGCAGAATTGGGTTCGCGCGTTCGCGCGGCGCGGCATGTTCATCGCCGCCGCGAAGGATTCGCTCGCGAGCGGCGGCCACTGCCGGCGCGAGATGCGTGGGCTCGTCGGGCATCGCGGCGTCGATGATCGTGTCGGCCGCGGCCAGATACTTTTCCATGAGGATCGGGTTCGTAAACAGCGAGTCGCCATCGGTGTCGAACCCCTCGCCGCCCGAGCCATCGGCCGGAAATGCGGCCGCCGGATGGGTATCGAGGCCCAAGAGATCGCGGATCGTGTTGTCGTATTCCGCGCGGGTCAGGCGGCGGCTCATCACGGCCCCGCGATTGAAGTGTTGATTCACGTCGGTGGCGACTTTGTTGCACTCGCCATCGCTATTGAGCACGCCCTCGGCCCAGCGAAAGAAAGCGTCGCGCTCGGCGTCTTTCATGGTCGTGCGCCGGCCGGAGGCATTTCGCGCAGGCCCACCCGTTCGAGCACTTCGCTCCAAAAGGGCGCCGCCACCGCCTTGTCGCCGGTATCGAGCGCCGCGAGATCGAGTTTGGCTTCGGTCTTCTCGCCGCCATGACACTTGACGCAATACTTGACCAGCACCGGCCGAAAGGCGGTTTCGTAGCTCTTCGCAAAGTCGGGCGCGGCGCGAAGCAATGGCGCGAAGGCAAACGTCGCGGCGGCGCAAGCCGAGAACAGCACGCGCGGCGAGAGGCGGGAATTGCGCGTCATGGGGGCTCGAGCCAAAGGCGGGACAAACAAACGGGGGCGCCGCCGAGAGGCGCGTGTCGGCGGCCGGACCGTGTGGCGGGACGAGCAACCAAAAAAGACGCGACGTCGGTCAAACGGCCGGCTGGGCCATACCTTCAAAGCTACCGCGAATACGCGCTCGGAGCAAGCAAGCCGCGGAGGCGGCAGCGCCGGCGGCGACGCCGAAAAATCGCGCGATTCCTCCGATTGCGACGGTTGCGTCTGGCTTTTTCGGCATTTTATACTAGCCTTGCCTTGCCCCCGGAATCGTGCCGCGAAGTCGCCCTTCGAGGCCGCTTCCCGTGCTCACCATTTCCCTTTGAAAAGGATCGCTCGACGATGCCTCGATTTTGCACCTCGCTCGGTTTCGGTTTGATCGCGATCTTTGTCTGCCTCTCATCGGCCGACGTGCAAAGCGAGAAACCCGACACCGCCGGCAAGCCGGCCGAAACGCGCTCCCAGCGCGGCGCCGAGCGATGCGAACACCGCCAAGCCAAGTCCTGACGCGGCGAAGCCTCGAGCGGAAGCGCCGAGGGGGGACACCACGAAAGCGCAATCCGCGAAGCGCAATCCCCGACGCCGGACTGCGCCGAAGTCCGACACTTCGGCGGATGCGGCCATCGCCGCGCTCCGCTCGCTGCTCCATGACAACGACCCGACGATCCGCACCGCGGCGATTCTTGCGCTCGTCGATCTCAACGATGGGCAAAGCATCCGCGAAACAATTGCCGACGACAAATTGCCCGAGCTAGTGCGCGCTGCGCTGGTCGATCGGTTGTTGGAATCCGTGTCTGGGTGCTCTTGGTGCGGCGAGCCTTTGACGATGGCTCGGCGCCGGCCGGGGCGCGGGCAGCCCTCTTGGCCAAGATCGCCACGCTGCCGCGCGGCGTGGTGCGTGGGCTGTTCGAAAATTTGATGACGCCCGAGCAGCGCGGCCCCAAGTTGGCCGACGTCGCCTCGGTCGACGAAATTCTCAAGCTCACGCCCGACGTCGCCAATGGCGAACGCCTGTTTGCCTCGGGCAGTCTCTCGGCGCGGGACTCGATTGCAAAAGTTGTCACTCGGTGCATGGCTCAGGTGGTAGCCTCGGTCTGGGGCCCGACTTGAGCATCGTGGGTCACAAGCTCGATCGTCGGGCATTGCTCAGCGCGGTGCTCGAGCCGGCCCAAGCGGTGGCGCCGGCGTATGTGCCTTATGTTTTGGAAAAAAAATCGGGCCAAGCGCGGACAGGATATTTGGTCGAGAAAAACGATCGCGAAGTGACGCTCAACGATTTGGCTGGCAAGCTGGAGCGGGCGCCAGCGGGAGAAGTCGCGGCGCTCAAGCCGCTCGGCCGCTCGCTGATGCCCGACTTTGCTTTTGCCGGACTGCCCGCGGGTTCCGAAGCCGAGCGCGCGGCGGCGGCTCAAAACGTGGCCGATCTCGTGGGCTATTTGGCCACTCTTACCAAGGGCGAGCAGCCGATCACGCTGTTTCGCGTGGTCGGGCCGTTTGAGGCCGAGAAAGGCAAGCTCGACAAGGCGGGCGCGCCCGAGGCGACGTACAAGTTGCTCGCCTCGCCCGATTTGGCGGCCGTCTACAAAGACGCCGATGGCCAGGAGCAACGCTGGCGGCTGACACCGACCGGCAATTCGCTCGGCTTTCCGGCAATTGTCGTCGAACGACCCGCCTCCGACCGCGATCCCCAGGGTGTCGACTGGGCCAATTATTTCCTTGCCGTGGCCGAGAGCCCCAAGCCGCGGACAGTGACATTGCGGCTCGGCGTCGAAGGCCGCGCCAAGCTTTGGGTCAACGGACAATTGTCGCACTACGACGCGAAGGAGCGCGATCTCGTCCCGGGCGCCTCGCATTTCACGGTGCGCTTCAAGCAAGGCAAAAACGTGATTGTCGTGAAACTCCAAAAGGGTGGCCGGCAACCCGGCGGACTCGCGCTCTCGCTCGAAGCCGATGAACCGCTCGATCTAAAGACCGAGTAAGGCGTCGCCCTCGGCGGCTCTACGACTCCGGCGCCTTCTCTGGAGTCTTTTCGAGAATTTCAAGCAGCACGCGATCCGGTTCGATATTCTCGGCCTGCGCCTCGAAATTCAATATCACCCGATGCCGCATCGCCGGGGCATAGGATCGCCGCACGTCCTCGAAGGCGACATTGTATCGCCCGGCGAGCAGCGCCCGCACTTTGGCCGCGAGAGCCAGCGATTGAGCGCCGCGGGGGCTCGATCCCCAGCGCAAGTAGCGATTTGTGATTGGCGGGGCAAACGGCCCTTGCGGATGCGTGGCCAGGGTGAGCCGCACGACATAATCCTGAACATGCGGCGCGAGCAGCACCTCGCGCACCAGCGCTTGCCACTCCAAAATCTCGGGCCCATCCATCACGCGGTCGGCCTCGACCCGCACTCCGCGCGTGGTGCGATCGACCACCGTGGCCAATTCCTCGCGCGTGGAATAGCCGACAATCAATTTGAAGAAGAACCGATCGAGCTGCGCTTCGGGCAGCGGATAGGTGCCCTCTTGCTCGATCGGGTTTTGGGTCGCCATCACCAAGAACGGCTGTTGGAGCGGGTGCGACTTGCCAGCGATACTGACCGAGGCTTCTTGCATCGTTTCGAGCATGGCCGATTGGGTCTTGGGCGTGGCGCGATTGATTTCGTCGGCCAGGCAGATTTGCGTGAAGATCGGTCCGCGCTGGAATTCAAAGGCTCGCCGGCCGTCGGGAGTCTCCATCACCATGTTGGTGCCGAGAATGTCGGCCGGCATCAGGTCGGGAGTGAACTGGATGCGGGAGAATTCGAGATTGAGGGTCTTGGCCAAAGTGCGCACCAGAAGTGTCTTGCCGAGTCCGGGCACGCCTTCGAGCAAGCAGTGCCCGCCGACAAACAGGCAGGTGAGCACGCCCTCGACGATCTCGTGGTGTCCCACGATCACGCGGCCGATCTGCTCGCGCACCGCGGCGTAGCGTTGGACAAAACGTTCGGCGCGGCGCTCGATGGTATCGCCAAGGGTAGTCATGGTCGACTCTTGTGACAGTCTGAAAGTGGGAGGTTCTCGGGCGGCATTGTAGTTCACAAGTTTCGTGCCTGCAATGCTTTATGGACGATTCCCGCCACGGCGACGCGCTTGACGCATGACAGTTCGGCACACTATAATCGGCGGCGGGCGACGATTCAGCGCCCGAAAAGCGGGCAGTCGCCGAGGCGCTGTTCGCGGCCGGGCATATTTCGCCCCCCGGATAGCGAGATCATCCGACACCGCTTTATTTCGACCAGCTCGCCATGCACTCCGAGCCCCATGCGATTTTTTCGTGGAACGATCCTCTGTCTTTTTGTTGAACTCGATGCTGGTTGTTGAACTTTTCGCCTGACGATCCTTCTCGGGGATTTTCCCCGTTTGGCGGTATTCCTTGAGATTCCGTCGGCGCGGGCTTTCCTTGAAATTCGACATGGCGGGCTTCGCGCCATCTCGGAGAACATCGCGGCCGGTTGAATTTTTGGTTGCGGCGAGCACGCATTGTCCTCGTCGACGTTAGCCTGGAAATCCGTTTCATGCCGCCGGTCGTGATCGATATTCGTCAGCGCCGAAGACTTACGCGATGTGGTCCACCGCGCGGTGCAGGCCATTGTCGAGGGCAAGCTCGTGGCCCTTCCCACGGAAACGGTCTACGGACTCGCGGCCTCGGCCTTGTGTCCCGAAGCGGTCGACAGGCTCTTGGCCGCCAAGGATCGCCCAGCCAATGTGCCGTTGACGCTGGCGATCAAAAGCGCCGACGACGCCTTGGACTATGTGCCCGCTCTCAGCCCGCTCGGCCGTCGGTTGGCGCGGCGTTGTTGGCCGGGGCCGATCACGATGGTGGTCGAGGATCATCATCCCGAAAGCCTGCTGCAACATTTGCCGCCCAGTGTGCCGCACGGCGGTCGCGCCGCATCAGAGTGTCGGGTTGCGCATGCCGGCGCATCAGACGGTGCTCGATATCTTGCAGATGTTCGCCGGGCCGATCGTGCTCACTAGCGCCAATATCAGCGGCCAGCCCGATGCCGTGACGGCCGAGCAAGTGCTGGCCTCGCTCGGATCGCGAGTGGACTTGGTGCTCAACGATGGCCAAAGCCGCTTGGGGCAGCCTTCGACCGTCGTGCGGGTCGAAGAGCGGTCATTCAAGATTCTGCGACCCGGCGTGGTTTCGGAATCGGTGCTCTCGCGGCTGGCGAGTCTCATGGTGCTGTTTGTCTGCACCGGCAATACATGCCGCAGCCCGATGGCCGAAATTTTATGTCGCAAATTGATCGCCCAACGGTTAGGTTGCGATATGGCCGAATTGGCCGACCGAGGCGTCATGGTGATGAGCGCCGGCATTTCGGCCATGAACGGCTCTCGGCCGAGCCCCGAGGCGGTCGATGTGATGCAGCTCGAGGGGCTCAATCTCATGGACCACGAGTCGCAGCCGCTCACCGCCCAATTGGTGCGCCACGCCGACGTGATATGGACCATGACCCGCTCGCATCGTCAGGCGATCGTGGCCCAGTGGCCCGAGGCCGCGAATCGCACGGCGGTTTTGTGTCCCAACAATTCGGATGTGAGCGATCCGATCGGCGGGCCGATGGAGTTTTATCAACGGGCGGCCGCGCAGATCAAAACCGCGCTGGTCGAGCGCGTGGCCAGCCTGGAACTGTAAACGCGAGCCGCGTGCCTCCGGGCGCCACGAATCCAAACACAACGAGTCAAGTCGAATTCCTAGCACGAGTGGACAACCATGCGGATTGCGATCGGAAGTGATCATCGCGGCTTCGATGTCAAAGCCAAGGTCATCGAGCTTTTGGCCCGACTCCATCAAGAAGTGATTGACGTGGGCCCGTTTTCGGGTGATTGCGTTGATTACCCGGACATTGCCCAACATGTCGGCGCGAAGGTCAGCGCGGGCGAGGTCGATCGGGGCATCTTGATCTGCGGCACTGGCATTGGCATGTGCATCGCCGCCAACAAGTTTCCGGGAGTGCGCACGGCCCCCTGCCACGATGACCTCACGGCCGAGATGAGCCGCCGCCACAATAATCTCAATGTGCTTTGCCTCTCGGCCGACATGCTCGGCGAAAAATTGATCGACCGCATGATCGAAATCTGGCTCAAGACCGAATTCGAGGGCGGTCGCCATGCCCGGCGAATCGAAAAGATCACGGAGCTGGAAGTCCGCCAGAAACCGCCGAACTGACCGCGGACATGGCCAGCGCTGCGATTAAGCCCTCCCGCCATCCTCGACGGCGCCGCGTCAATTGAGCGCTCGACGCGATCTCGAAGCGTCAGTCCCGTCGCGCCGCTGATGGCCTGATTGCACGGGAGGCGATCGACTGTCTAAGATGCTGCTGCGGAGTCGCGATTTAGGGCCCGAGGATGAACTTCGATGAAAGGCGCGGATATGACCCCGAAGGAAGTGCTGGCGTTGTGTCGAGAAAAAGACGTGAAGAGCGTTGATCTGCGGTTCATGGATTTTCCCGGCATTTGGCAGCATTTCACGATTCCGGTCAATAAGCTCCGCGAGGACGTGTTTGAAGACGGCCTGGGGTTCGACGGGTCGAGCATCCGCGGTTGGCAAGCGATCAACGAAAGCGACATGTTGGTGGTGCCCGAGCCGACCACGGCGTTTCTCGATCCGTTCACCGCGCTGCCCACGCTGGTCATGATCTGCAATATCCAAGACCCGATCACGCGCGAGGACTATTCGCGCAACCCGCGGAACGTGGCCCGCAAGGCGGTGAACTATCTCAAGAGCACCGGCGTGGCCGACACGTGTTATATCGGCCCCGAGGCCGAGTTCTTCATTTTCGACGATGCCCGCTTCGAGCAGAACCAGCACGAAGGCTACTACCATCTCGATTCGATCGAGGGCCAGTGGAACCGGGGCCGGAAAGAGAGCCCCAACCTGGGCAATAAGCTCCGCTACAAGGAGGGCTATTTCCCGGTGCCGCCCGCCGATCAGCTCATGGACCTGCGCAACGAAATGATGCAGACGCTGATCGAATGCGGCATCGATGTCGAGGCCCAGCACCATGAAGTGGCCACCGGCGGGCAAGGCGAGATCGATCTCAAGTACTGCGATCTCGTGAAGATGGCCGATCAGATGATGATCTACAAATACATCATCAAAAACGTGGCCCGGCGGCACGACAAGACCGTGACCTTCATGCCCAAGCCGCTCTTCGGCGACAACGGCTCGGGCATGCACACCCATCTCTCGCTCTGGAAGGGCGGCAATCCGCTCTTCGCCGGCGGCGGCTACGCTGGCCTGAGCGACATGGGCCTCCACGCCATGGGAGGACTTCTGCGCCACGCCGCCCGCGATTCTCGCCTTCACGAATCCCACGACCAACAGCTACAAGCGACTTGTGCCGGGCTACGAAGCGCCGGTGAATCTGGCCTATTCGCAGCGCAATCGTTCGGCCAGTTGCCGAATACCCATGTATAGCGCCAGTCCCAAGGCCAAGCGAATCGAGTTTCGCTGTCCTGATCCGAGTTGCAATCCTTATCTCGCCTTCTCGGCGATGTTGATGGCGGTGATCGACGGAGTGCAAAACAAGATCAACCCGGGCGAACCGCTCGACAAGGACATTTACGATCTCTCGCCCGAGGAACTGGCCGATGTGCCCAAGACTCCCGGCTCGCTCGAAGACGCGCTCGACGCGCTAAGGCGAGATCACGAATTCTTGCTGCGCGGCGATGTCTTCACGCCCGACGTGATCGATACTTGGATCTGGTACAAGCGAGATAAGGAAGTCGACGCGATGCGGATGCGCCCGCATCCCTACGAATTCTGCTTGTACTACGATATTTAGCGCCGCGAGCCGCGACGCGCTTTGCTCGGCGCTTGGCGAGGTTGAACAATGCCACGAGGGCACTTTTCAACAGGCTGCTTGCGATCAATTACGGGCTGGCGACCATCGCCATCGGCATGCCCTCGTTCCGCGAAGCGGCATCCAAACGCGCGAATCGCACCAGCCGGCGGCGCACATGCGAGATGATTATCGCATGCACGGCGATCGCCACTCCCAAGGCGAGCAGATGATCGCGCAGGCCGCAATCGGCTGCCCGCGACACCACCAACGCGCTCAAGGTTCCCAGCGGAATAAAGAGCAGCGCGGCGGTGAGTGTTCCCGGATTGTATTGCCGCTTCGCCACCGCCGGAAGTAAATGTCCGAACGCGTTGAGCAGGGGCAAATAGATGGCGATCAGCCCCAGCGAGAGATCGACGAACACGGCCAGATACAAGGCCACGAGATCGAGCCCCCAAACCAAGAGCGAATTGATCCAAAAGGTGGCGATCGGCGTGAGCGCTTCGTGGCCGTGTCCGACCATGCGATTGACCCACAGGCGAAACCGATCGCCGGTATGCTCTTCGTATTGATGGAGCATGTAGATCGGCAGTTGCAGAAACACGAGCCCCAGCGGAGCCCCGGCGAAATGAAACACGATCGGCGCCAGGGCCAGGAGAAAGCAGGCGACGGTGAGCGCCGCGGCCGGCCATTGCCACTTGACCACGAGCCAATCCAGCGGGCGTTTGAACATCGGCGTCGCTCCACGAGGGACATTCGTCGCGCAAAGTCGCGGCGGCAGCGCGTGTCGCCGCCTACAGAGCATATACTTCGCGGCGCAGAGCGCGGGGCCAAATTCGTGTTTTCACGCCGAGTCGGCCACGGCATAATCCGCGCGTTCCGCAAAAACGGGAAAACACGGCTTCCGACGTGGAAAGCGGCGGGCCGTCACTCGGGCTTGGCTGGAGCCTCGGGCGGCTTGGCTGGAGCGGCGCCCTCGGCGGGCGAAGGATCGCTCGCGGGGCTGACCTCGGACTTTGGCGCGTTGGACTTTGGCGCGTCGGATTGGGGCGCGTCGGGTTTCCCGGCGTCGGGTTTTGGCATGTTTTCCGGCGGGGCGGCTTCGGAAGCGGGGGCCTTTTCGGCCGGTTCGGCGCCTTTCTCCGCGGGCCGCGCGGCTTTGTCCGCCGACGATTCACCGACCGGCGCTTCCGCGGCGGCCGAGGCTTTGGGCGGCTCGTCTTTCAGCCAAGGAATGTTTTTCCGCGGGGCCGACTGCGGATTCGATTTTTGCCAAAGCAATACTTGATCGCGCAGCGCGAAGTCCTCGGGAAACGGTTGGTTGACCTGGCGGAGGTATTCGCCATATTTCTCGACCGTGTCCATCATCTCGCCCACCGTCACTTGGTCCTCGGCAATCGAGCGATACGTGTCGAGCGACTTGCGCCAAGCTTTGAAACCTTCGTCGTAGAGCTCGCCCGCCTGCACGAAGCGATTGTGCGCGAGCGCGTCTTCGGCCTGGAAGATCGCCTTGCGGGCCGCCAAGGTGCTGTCGTCGCGTTCCATTTCGCACAGGTCGCGCCAATACACGAAGTTCACTTGGCTCCGATCCAAGTCGATTTCGCGCGCCGTGGCCTGATCGTCGGTGATGCTCTTGGCCATTTGCATGGCGCGAATGCGATCCTCGGGCTTCGAGCGTTCGGCCACGTCGAAGTAGGTCGGATTGACGATTCCGTCGAGCCGATCGCCGGCCGAGATCAAATCGACATGGCGATGATCGCGCGGCGTGTCGACCAGTTCGCGATCTTGGGGTGACAGGCGATCGACGCGCTCCTGGCGAATCTTTTCGCGCATTCCGGGCAACATCGCCTCGAGTTCGGCCTTGGTTTTGGCCAAGCGTTGCTCGATTCGCTCTTGGTCGGCCAGCCGGATCGTGTCGTTTTGCAAGGTGGGAATATCGCGAGCGCCGTAGTCGGCCCATGCCGCGCGGCCATTTTCCCAGGCGATCTTGGCCACCTCGCCGAACACGCCATCGTCGCCCTCGAGAGCTTCGGCGTAGTTGATCAAACACTTGGGCTTATTCGAGTAGAAGATCAGCGGGCTGTTGCCCATGACCGGATAGCCCAGGTCGACCACATGCTCGGCCTTTTGAAACCACCAGCGTCCGACCAGCCAATTATCTCGCTGGGCGGGTGTGCGATGGGGATCGTCGATCTTGTGGAACTCGTCGTCCTGGCGGAAGAGCCTGCGGTACTGGATTTTTTCGTCGGCCCGCCCGATCTTCCACGAAGCCACCCAGCCGATGTACCAAGGCAAGCGTGAATTGGTGGCGTTGTGGGCGGCGCCGTCTTTCATGAACTCGATGCCCTTGATGATCCAGCGATAGCGATCGTGATAGTCATCGAAGTTGACCGCCACGTTGTGCGAGAGATTCCATCCTTCGTGTTCCCACACCTTGGCGAAGTTCGGCTCCAGCCGCACGATCTGTTCGCAAGTGGCCGAAAGGTTGGTCCAATCCTCGACCTTCTGGTAGTACTGCGCCTTGTTCCACAGCATGGTGATCGCCACCGGGCTGAGCCCGAGCGTGGCCAGCTTCATGGTCTCGCTCGCCGGATCGATCTCGCCCAGGTTGGCTTGGCTCAGGCCGTGGTCCTGGCGATAGCGGGCCAGAAGGCCGCCCCGTGACTGGGTGGTCGCGGGTTGGCTGAGCGCGTAGAGCGGAATCAAGAGCGCCGCCGCCGCCGCTCCGTAGCCGATCTTACGCAGGAACATTCGCCGCTCGTTCACTGGGCCACCTCGCGGGACTTGAGTATGAATGTGCCCACGACCACCACCGCCAGCATGTACCCGGCCGTGAGCACGCCCTGCCGTAGTAGATTGTCGAAAGGAATATCGAAACCAAACGTCACATGATCCACATTGTTGAAATCGCGAAAGTCGGGCACGAGCAGGCAGCAAAATTCCATCTGCTTGAGCACGCAGAAGTCGAGAAACTGCACCACGTTTTTCGCCATGCCCTCCTCGAGCGGCGTGGTTTGATTCATCTGGCCGGGAATGCGAAAGAACAGCGACTCGACCGGCCCGCCGCCCAGCTTCATTCCATGCGACTGATCGTAGACGAGATCCATGATGAACTTGGTGCAGAAGCCAATGATGATCGCCGCGATCTCGGCCAGCATCGCCACCGGGGCGCTCAGGAAAGTGCTGAACAAGAGGCCGAAACCGGTGACGAGCAGCATCTGATAAAAGATGCCGATGAAGCCTTTGACGAAATTGCCCTCGAACGAGCCATCGGCCGCGCGAAGATACAGGTCGGCCTTGGCCATGCCGAAGTACTGCCCTGGCTCCAGACACTGGAGCGTGATCTCGACCGTGCCCTCGGGCGTCACCAGATCGCGAAACAGCTCGATCGACTTGCCCGATTTATCCGTCAGCTCGAGCGGAATGCGCTGACGCCGATCGATCTGGGCGTCCTTGCAGAGAAAGTTTTGCGGATTGCTGGCCACTCCGGTCTTCGGGTTGCGCACCGTGATACTGCCATAGATGCCGCGATCGATCTTGCCCTTCCAACTGCGAAACACGCGAATCGTCATTTCGAGCGGCAGCCCGTCGGGAAACTCCTCCGGAGTGATGCCGGTGAAGGTCCAGGTGGCCGACGCCAAGCTGCCGCCTTCGATAAAGCTGCGGTAGGCCCATTCGTTGCCCACGCTGATGCCCCGGGCGACCGGCTCGCCATTGCGATCCTTGAACGAGAGCACGCCATACTTCGGCACCCGAGCCAGGAACACATCCTCGGGCGGACCGACGGTGTAGGTCGGCTTCTCGCCGCCGCTCGAGGTGATCTGATGCCAGTGGCCGCGATCGACCTCGGTGGCCCCGGCGCCGGCGCCGTCGAGCGTGAATTTGTGGGAATGGCCCTGGGTGAGCGATGTCTGACCGGTCTGGGCGCCATCGGGCGAGTTCGGCTTGGCCTTGAGCGACGCGACATCCACCGTATGCGTGTGCGTCAGGCCGCGGACCACGAACAAATAGCTCAGGACCGCCATCACCAGGAGCATGGTCGCGCCAATGGCGCCAAAGCCGATCAAGCGGCCGAGAAAAATCTCGCTGCGCCGGGCCGGCTTCGTGACCACGGTGTGGATGGTGCGATTCTTCATATCGGCCGGCAAGCTGAACACGCTCAAAAAGAGCGACAACAGCAGCACCAGATAGGTAGTCGCCTGAAGCACGAAGTTCAGATACAGCTTGGCGGGATCGAAACTATTGGGATCGAGAAACCAACCGGCGAAGATCAAGATCACGACGAACAGCACCAGCGCGACCCAGATTCGGCGCCGCAGCGATTCCTGCACGGCCAAGCGGGCCAGCGCGTGGACTCTGCGTGGGCGCGCTTCGGCCAGATCGCGCGCGCCGGCCACCACGCCGCGCAGCAATACATCGCCGCCGCGCAGCGGTCCGTAGCGGGCGGCGCAAGCCACATAGCACACCGCGAACATCGCCACGATCCCCAGAAAGGCGAAAAACAAGAACTGCAAGAGCGCCGGAATTATCCATTGCCCAAATACGATCGGATCGGTTTCCAGAACCATGACAGACTTCGTTGTTCGCTAGGCGTCTAAAAATGCCCGTCGGCTCGCGCCGCCGAGCATATGCGGAAAAATTGACTGATTCGCGACCTCGGTGGGGAGATTCGCCGAACTGGCGGAATCTCGCCGCGCCGGCCGAACGCTACTCGGAGCGCGCCCGGCGGCCGGGGCGAGCTTCGCTCTCGCGGACTACATCCAAGAACAGCTCTTCCAGCGTCGATGTGGGGTTTTCGATCGTCACGAGGCCCGCTTGGTAGCGTTCGATCACCGCCACGATCTCGCGTTTGGCGTCGTCGCTCAAGTCCGTGACTTTGAATTGCGTGACCGAAGTGTTCTTGAGCAGCGCGTCGACACGACCGAGCTCCTTGAGCTCGCCATCGTGGAGAATCGCGATCCGATCGCACACATCCTCGACATCGGCGAGCAAGTGGCTGCTCATCAGCACCGTCTTACCCTGGGCCTTGAGGTCGAGGATCAGGTCCTTGATGTATCGCGTGCCCAGCGGATCGAGACCGCTCGTGGGCTCATCGAGCAGCACAAGTTCCGGATCGTTGATCAGCGCCTGGGCGAGCCCGATTCGGCGCGTCATGCCTTTGCTGTATTCCTTCAATTGGCGCTTGGCCGAGCGCTCGAGCCCCACTCGCTGGATCAGGTCCTTGACGCGTCGCCGGCGCTCGGCCGAGGAAATGTCGAACAGCCGACCGTAGAAATCGAGCGTCTCCTCGGCGTTCAGGAAGCGGTAGAGATACGATTCCTCGGGCAGATAGCCGAGTCGCGCGTTTTTGCCGACATTCGTGGCGTCTTTGCCGAACACGAGCGCCTGGCCGCTGGTGGGGAACAACAGCCCCAGCAGAAGTTTCATGGTGGTCGACTTGCCCGAACCGTTGGGGCCGAGCAGGCCGAAAATTTCGCCGCGGCGAACTTCCAAGTCGAGCGCTTTGAGCGCCCAGACTTTCTGGCGGCCCCAGAAGTCGCGGTACACCTTCGACAGATTGCGAGTTTCGATTACCACCTCGGACGACATGGCCAATACGCTCCTGACAGGTTGTTCGAAAGCACGGCCTTGATCGGCGCCGCGCGAGCGGCCTGACTCGCTCCAGGGTCCGCCCCCGGCGGAGCGAGTCCGACGCGCGGCTGCGCGGCATGGATCGCGCGGTTCAAATGAAAACTGGCGAGCCACGCCGCTCGCGGAATCGACAAGCGACAGCGACCCGGGGAAATGTGCTAATCCGGCGTTAACGCTGATGATTACGCACGCGAGAGCCCATTGGTTCGACCGCGCCGGAAAACAGCGCCCCAGGAAAAAGCCAAGTGTAAATTGGCAAATCGCCCGGGCCAAGGGGGGCGGCGTCGAAATTCCAGCTCCACGGAACGAGATTCGTTCGCCTCCGCACGCCTCGCGAAAAAAACATTGCGAGCGGCGCGCGCGAGAAATCGGCGCTTCAACGGCGTCGTGGTCCCGGAAAGGCGGCTCGCGCGATGGCGGCCCCCGGCCTCGATCCTTTAGAATAAGTCCCGCCACGGGCAAGCCTCCAGGGGCCGAGGAGCCCGCGCCAAAATGAATGCGGCGCCAAGATGGACCCGGTGGGGCGCGAGCGCCGATCCTGCCCAGCGACAACCCGATCGCATACCCTCGAATCGCATATTGGTCGCCCGGACAAAACCGGCGGAATTTCCTGAACTCTCGACTTCGAATGCGATGCGCCAACCCATTCGTTCTCCCAGCCGCGCCGACGTTTTTCTCGAAAGTCGCATCGACCACGAGCGATCGACCCCGGCCCCCTACAGCCAGCGCAACTTCAAACTCGAACGCATGCGCGAACTGCTCGCCGCGCTCGGCGACCCGCATCTTGGCCTGCCGGCCATTCATATCGCGGGCACCAAGGGCAAGGGCTCGACCGCAGCCATGATCGCCGCCGCGCTCGAGGCCGCGGGCTACCGGGTCGGACTCTTCACCTCGCCGCATTTGGAACGGGTCGAGGAACGGATCGCGATCGATGGCCAGCCGCTCTCCGCGCCCGATTGGGAGCGACTGATCGAGGAGGCGCGGCCGCATGTCGAACGAATGGACGCGCGGGCCGAGTGCGAAGGCGCTTGCGGCCCGACCTATTTCGAGATCGTCACCGCCCTGGCGTTTCGCCATTTCGCGGATTTGGGCGCCGATTGCGCCGTGCTCGAAGTGGGGCTCGGCGGCAGGCTCGATTCGACGAATGTTTGCCGCCCGATCGTGTCGCTCATCACCAGCATCAGCTTCGACCATGTGCAGCAACTCGGCGGCACTCTCGCGGCGATCGCCGGCGAGAAAGCAGGCATCATCAAACCCGGCGTGCCGGTGATTAGCGGAGTGGTCGCGCCGAACCGCGCGAAGTGATCGAGGCCGTGGCCCAGCAGCGAGGCGCCCCGCTCGCGCGCGTTGGCCGCGACTTTCACTACGCCTATCGGCCTCCGCGCGGACTCGAACACTCCGAAGAACATGGAGAACTTGATTTCGAGGATCGATCGCCGGGCGGATTCGACCGGGTGGCGTCGGCGCCGCTCGGACTGCTCGGACCACATCAAGCGGCCAACGCGGCGATTGCCTTGGCCGCGCTCGGCGAAATGAAGCGCCAGGGGTGGAGAATACCGCTCGAGGCGGCTGCGCGGGCTTGGCGAAAGTGCGCGGTCGGCGCGCATGGAATTGCTCCGCCGGCGTCCGGCGATCGTGCTCGACGCGGCGCACAATGTCGCCTCGGCCCAAGCGCTCGTCGATACACTCGACCAAAGCTTCACGACCGCGCGAAAGCTGCTGATCTTCGCCACGAGCCGCGACAAAGATGTGCGCGGCATGCTCGAAGTGCTCGCCCCGCGCTTCGATTGCCTGCTGCTCAGCCGCTACGGGAGCAATACGCGCAGCGCGGCGGTCGAGGAACTGGAGCGGCTCGCTCGCGAGCTCACTTCGCGGCCGGTCCGGGGCCACGCCGACCTCGAGAGCGCGTGGCTCGCGGCCCGGGAGTGGCTGCGGCCCGACGACTTGGCGGTCATTTCGGGCTCGTTTTTCATGGCGGGCGAGATGCTCGCGGCGATGCGCGCATCCGCTCGACTAGCAAGCCCCGGCCGCCACGTTCGACGGACGCCGACGGGGCCGAATTGGAGATGAACTCGGAAATTAGCGATTTTGAAGAGCGCCGCCCGCCGCGCCACCCTGCCCCGCGCCGCCGGCGCCGGCCGCGCCGCCTCGCCCGGCTCCGCCCCCCGCGCCCACGCCGCCATTACCGCCGGCGCCGCCGAATCCGCCACCCGCCGCCACGCCACCGCCACCCGGCGGCGGGCTCGGCGAAGTGCCCGTGCGGCCCGACGAGATATTAAACGTCGTCACTTGGCCGATCTGCGAGAAGAGCGGATGGGCCGTGATGCGCACATAGCGTCGGTCGGCCGAAATCACGCCCTGGGCCGACATGTTGGCGCCGGTCGGCAGCACGATGATAATCGGCATATAGCCCACGGCCTGCCGCAAAAACGGTCCGTTGAAGGCGCCGAATAGTCCGGCCCGCGATAGATTCAGCCCGGCGTTGGCGCCGTTGCCGGCCGAAAGCGCGTTCAATTGCTGGGCCAGCACGGCCTGATTGATATTCACTTGGGCGGCCACCGCGTTGGCCACGATTTCGTTGCCGATCGGGTCCTTGCGGCGACCATCGGCAATCTCGAACGCCACCGCGGCGTCTTCCTCGCCGAGCTTGATTTGCTCGCTCATGTGCTTGATCTGCTTCGAGCCGTAGTGCGAGAACACATCGACCGTGACCTTGCCGGCCGTGACCTTACCCCACACTCGGCGGAGCAGCACCCGATAGGAACCACTAAACGCGATCGGGCAGACATAGGTTTCGCTGTAGCCGTCTTTCGAGGCTTGGGCCCCGTGCGAGGCGGTGTCGCCCATCATCACGCCGCCGCCGGTGGTGCGCGGGTTGCGAAACGAACAAATCGCGCCGGTCGGCTCCTCGACGTAAATGTCCACGTCGGCGTCGCCGGTCCACTGCACGCGCACGATCACGTCGCGCTCCAAGGCCTCGTCGACTTGAGCTTGAAACACGGCGGCCTCATCCGTGCGATCCTCGCTCTTGAGTTGCTCGAGCGTGGCATTCGCGGCACGCAGACCCGATTGCCAAACATCGCGTTTGTCCTCGGGCCAGGCTTGCCGCAAGATGCCGAGCGACGCCCATTTCACGTCGTCGATCCGGTTGAGCCGCTGGGCGAGTTTCAGACCCAGAATCAGCGGTTCTGGGGCCATGGGAGTGGCGGCGCCCACTTGGCGGAAGATTTTGAGGGCCCGCTCTTCCAAGCCGCAGCGAGCCATGTACTGGGCGACATACATCATTTCCTCGGGACTGTCGCTCAGGTCGACACCCGACATAAGCGCTCGCTCGATCTCCGCCTTGGGGCGTCCGGCGGCTTGCAGGGCGAGCCCCATGGCCTCGTACATCCAAGGCTGGGGCTGACCGGCGCAAAGCGCGCTCTGGATCAGCGCCACCAGATGATCGAAATGCCGCGAGTGCATCAATTCCACGGCCGTGGCCGAGACCGCGCTCGGCGAAACCTCGGGATGCGAGGCGAAGTAATCGTTCCAGACCACTTGCGGATCGGCGTCGGGCGCGATCGTCAGATGAATGACTTGCGACTTGCCGGCGTTATCCGCCGCGCCGGCCGGCGCCTTCTTGGGGCCGGCCGCCGTCGGCTTGGGTCCCAGATTGATGCTCGCCGGAGCATCGGGCGCCGCGGCCGGCGCCGGCGCCGACTTCTGGGCGCCCATGCGCATCGAGGACTTGCTCTTGGGGGCCGCGGGCGCGTCGTCGACGGCGAACATGCCACCGCCCATGCCGCCACCACCCATGCCGCCACCCATGCCACCCATTCCGCCGCCCATGCCACCCATGCCGCCGCCGCCCATGCCGCCACCCATTCCGCCGCCCATGCCACCGCCACCGCCCATCATGCCACCCATGCCGCCCATGCCGCCGCCCATGCCCATCGGGCTCGCGGCGCGAATCGGAAGCACCAGGTCGGCGACCGGATAGACTTTGGTCACGAGCGTGTTGTCGACATCTTCCTTGGTGGTGATCAGGAGCACTTCATCCTTGATCACATAGGAAAGCTCGAGCGGCTGTAGCATGAGTCGCAAGGCGCTCTTGAGGCTGATGCCGCGGAGCGTCTTGGTGATCGGCATATCGAGACTGATGCCGGCTTCCTCCAACTTCTTGGTGTCGACTTGAATCTCGATCTGATGCAGATCGCGCAAATACGAGATTACATCGCTCAGCGGCGTTTCCACGAATTCGAGCACGGTCGACTCATCGAGCGCCTTGCGAATCTTCTTCTCCGCCACCGAGTCCTTCTTCAAGTCGACGGCCGCATACTGTTTGCGGCGCAAAGTAAGCTCTTGCCAGAACTGCGCGTCGGGATACACGATCGGCTGATCGTCGGGAAACGGAATGCTCGACAACTCGGCCTGCGCGAGCACGTCGACCACGCCCCGCTGCCGACGCAATCGGAAGTCGGCATTTTGGGTCACATAGCGCGTCATGCGGGAATCGAGGGTGGCCGAAACCGAAATCGTGCTTCGCGGGTCGAGCGCCGCGATTTCAGCCGCCGGGCCTTCTTCGGCTTCCAAGTACCGCCGCTCCGCCATCAGCGAGTTGAAGCGGTCCATCAGTTGATGTTCTTTTTCCTGCTTCGTGTCGAGCTCCCGGGCCAGACGCTCGCGCTCGCGCGCCGCCGCGAGCGCCCCGTACGCGGCCACGTCGTTCACTTCTTTCGACACCTGACGGCGACCGACCTCTTGGAGCACCGTGGTCAATTCGCCCTGGAGCCGACTGCGCAGCTCGGAATTCAGTTCCGGCGCGAGCCGCACGTGATCGAGCAACTCCTTCAAGTCCTGGCGATTGCCGGTGGGATTGTCGGCCATGTGCGCCCGGGCGTTTTTAATGGCGTTGGCGACTTGCAATTCGATCATGCCCGCGACCACATCGTTGTCGCGCTGCTGGGTGTCGAGCAGCGTGGGGCCCAGGGGCCCGTCGACCGGCAGTTCATCGGGCACGACGAACATTCCGCCCATGCCACCGCCCATGCGACCCATTCCGCCACCCATTCCGCCACCCATGCCGCCCATCATTCCGCCACCCATGCCACCCATTCCGCCACCCATGCCACCGCCCATCATGCCACCCATGCCACCCATGCCGCCTCGCATGCCCATCGGCATTGCGGGGGGAATCCGAAGCACGAGGTCGGCGACCGGATAGACTTTGGTCACGAGCGTGTTGTCGACTTCTTCCTTGGTGGTGATCAGGAGCACTTCATCCTTGATCACATAGGAAAGCTCGAGCGGCTGGAGCATGAGCCGCAGGGCGCTCTTGAGGCTGACGCCGCGAAGCGTCTTGGTGATCGGCATATCGAGGCTGATGCCGGCCTCCTCCAATTTCTTGTCGTCGACCTGAATCTCGATCTGATGCAGATCTCGCAAGTAAGCGATCACATCGCTCAGCGGCGTTTCCACGAACTCGAGCACCGTCGAGTCGGCGAGCGCCTTGCGAATCTTCTTCTCCGCCGCCGAGTCCTTCTTCAAGTCGACCGCCGCATATTGTTTGCGGCGCAAAGTAAGCTCTTGCCAGAACTGCGCGTCGGGATACACGATCGGCTGATCGTCGGGAAATGGAATGCTCGACAGCTCGGCCTGGGCGAGCATATCGATCACGCCCCGCTGGCGACGCAGGCGGAAATCGACGTTTTGGGTCACATTCCGCGTCATGCGTGAATTGAGCGTGGCCGCGACAGCATTCGGGCTTCGCGGGTCGAGCGCCGAGATCTCGGCCGCCGGGCCCTCTTGGGCTTCCAGATACCGCCGCTCGCCCATCAGCGAGTTGAAGCGGTCCATCAATTGTCGCTCTTTTTCCTGCTTCGTGTCGAGCTCCCGGGCAAGTCGCTCGCGCTCGCGAGCAGCGGCCAGGGTGTGATTGGCCGCCGCTTCGTTCGCGTCTTTTTCGACGACCCGGCGTTCGATCTCTCGCACCATCGTGGCGAGCTCGGTTTGGAGGCGATGGCGCAGTTCGGTGTTCAATTCCGGCGCGGCATGCACCTGCTCGAGCAACACTTTGATGTCTTGCAGATTGCCCGACGGATTGTCGGACATGTGCGCCCGGGCGGTCTTGAGGGCGTTGTTGACTTGCAGTTCGATCAGGCCCGCGACCACATCGTTGTCGCGCTGCTGGTTGTCGAGCAAGGTCGGCGCAGGCGCGTCGGCGGGCAATTCATCGGGAACGGCGAACAACACGGCGCCCCATGCGCCGTCATTGCCGGTTGCCGACTCGCTCGCCGCCAGGTCGTCGGCGGCGCGACGCAATCTCGAGGAATCCTTGCCCTTCGGCTTGCCAAGCTTCAGTCCACCCTTCTTTTCCTTCATGGCCGATTCCTTGCCGCCTTGGGCGCGCGTTTCAGACAGCTTGCGCTTGACGGCTTGCGCCATCGGGTCGCGCGGATCGCGGCGCAAGGCTTCGTCGGCCAACTTTTCGGCGTCGTCGAAATTGCCAACCGCAATGGCTTGGTTGCTCAGATCGGCCAAGCGCTGGTTGCCGGCGCCGAGCATCCGCCCGGTTTCGCGCAAGCCCGCGTCGCCCAGCGTGGGCAGAGTCAGACCATCGCTCACGCGCACGAGATCGATCAATTGCGGCAGAAACGACAGGTCCTCATTCAAATGAGCGCTTTCGATCCTCCAGGCGAGCGGCATGCGCGCGTTCAAACAGTCGGCCGTGACTTGGATCGTCACCGGGCACGCCGGCTTGCCTTGCCCGAGCACGACCGTTTCCCGATCGAACCTGAGCGGCGGGAGCTGACGCGGAAACACATCGCCGAGCGCTTCGGGCCAGCGCATCGCGTCGGGCCAAAGCACGGCGCCATGCGCCCCGATCGCCAGAAACTGCGCGAATTGGTGCGGCGTGAACGTGTCGCCGTCGACGGCGAGCATTCCGCCGGTTTGGTTGGCGAGCGCGGCGAGCAGGCCGGTGTCGAGCCGCGGACCGATCGCGAGGCTCGTCAGCGAGATTCGGCTTTGCGACATTCGCTCGGTCGCATCGCGAAACGCGGTAATGTCGACCATGTTGGCCACGCTCTGGCCATCGCCGATATAAACGATCGCGCGCGTGCGATCGCTCGCCGGAGCGTCTTTCCGCGCGGGGCTCGCCTTATCGGCGGTTAAAGTTTTGTCGGCTGCTAAAGTTTTGTCGCCAGTCGAATTCGCCGCGCTATCGGTCGATTTCGCGTCGCTCGCTTGGGCGGGCGCCTTGCCTTCAAGGGCCAGCCGGGCGGCCTCGAGCGCGGCGGGCAGATCGGTCGATCCCAGCGGTGCGCAGTTCTTGAGGGTCGCAATTGCCTTTTTGATGCTTTCGCCAGCGGGCGACACGAAACCATCGGTCAGCGCCGTGGGATAGATATCGACCGCAAACAGTTGCACGCGATCGGTCGGAGGCAGTCGCTCGATGAAGGCTTCCAGGGTTTCGAGTCCCTTGGCGCGAAACGGCCCGGCCTGGCTGGCCGACGTGTCGAACAACACCGCGATGTCGTGGCCAGCCGCCTTGGGCGCCGCTCCGGTCGGCGAAAGGCTCAGCGCGAAGTATGCGGCGCCATCGGCTCGCACATAGGTGTCCAGATGACTCGGCGCGGCGCCGCCACGATTGGCGAGTTGCGCGGGCGCCGACTCCTTGTTCTCCGGGGCAGCGCCCCCAGCGACCGAGTGACCCAGCACCAAACCAAGCGCCGTCAATAGCGAGCAAGCTTTGGACATGGACATGGCAAGCTCCAAACACGAAATGTCTCGGCGCTCGGTGCTTCGTGTTCCGTGGCGAAGCCCAGGCGCCGCAGGGAATGGCAAACGGGAATTGTCGCGGCGGCGAAGTGATGGCCCCCCGCAGCCGCTTCCATATTCTATTTGTTCTACTCGATTACCGCTACAAAAATTCAAGACTTGGCGTCGGGAATTTCGGAATTTTCCGCGCAACCGGCCCTACCGGCCTCGGCCAAGATCGCGGCGCGCCGCCTCGGCGACGGGCGCCGGCAATCCCGCAAGCACTCTCCGCCGCGCCAACGGCCCCGCATCGCCCACGGAAAAATGAAAACCGAAAACCGAAAGTCGTAACATGCTCCCCGGCAAGCGCCGTTGGAAAAATAGCCTCGCTCGCGTATCGTGGAAAGAAGAATAAGCCGCCCGCGGGCCGTTTTTCAGGATTTTCGGCATGCGCGAATCGCTTGCGACGATTCTGCGTTCGCGGCGCGCGCCGCACCCGGTTCCGCCGCACCCTGTTCCGCCGCACCCGGTTCCGCCGCACCCTGTTCCGCCGCACCCTGTTCCATAGCCTCGATCGGTGATTCTCATGCGTCGCATCAGTTTACTCTGCCTTGGCTCCGCGCTTCTGGGCTCGGCCCTGACACTGCTGCTCACCCAGCGGGACAACGCCGTCCTCGCCCTGGCGGCCGAGCCGGGTTCCTCGCGCCGCTCGGCGCCGGCGTCCGCGGGCCAGGGCCCAGCCGCGTTTGTCGATCCTCGGCAGTCGCGGCCTCGGCCGGCCCAGCCGCCAGGGGCTCCCGCGCCCGTTGACGAACCGGTCCTCGAGCGGCTGCCGCCCGAAGACGACGATCTCACGCCGGAGGAGCGGGTCAGCGTGCGCGTGTACGAGAGTTGCAATCGCGGGGTGGTGAACATCAACACGAAGGTGGTTCGCAATGATACCTTCAGCCTGTTCGAAATACCGGCCGAGGGCGCCGGCTCCGGTTCGGTGCTCGATCTCGAGGGACATATTCTCACGAACTACCATGTGATCGAAGACGCGCGGGAAATCCAAGTGACGCTCTACGATGGCAAGAGCTACGAAGCCCGGCTCGTGGGAGGCGACGCCTCGAATGATGTGGCGGTGCTCAAGATCGACGCGCCCCGCGATTCGCTGATGCCGGTCACGCTCGGCAGCTCCCAGCGGCTGCGGGTCGGCCAGAAGGTGTTCGCCATCGGCAATCCTTTTGGACTCGAGCGCACGCTCACCACCGGAATCATTTCGAGTCTCGATCGCTCGCTGCCGACCCACAACCATCGCACGATCAAGTCGATCATTCAGATCGACGCCGCGATCAACCCCGGCAACTCGGGCGGTCCGCTGCTCGACAGCCACGGCCGGCTCATCGGCATGAACACGGCCATCGCCAGCAAGACGGGCCAAAGCGCGGGTGTCGGCTTCGCTATTCCGGTGTCCAATATCGTTCGGGTCGTGCCGGAGTTGATCGCTCATGGCCGCGTGATTCGTCCCGACGCCGGCATTGCCCGCGTGCTTCAAACGGAAAAGGGGCTCCTGATCGCCACGATGACGCCCGGCGGGCCAGCCGAGCAGGCGGGATTGCGCGGATTTAAAGTGGTGAAGCAGCGGCGTCGGCAAGGACCCTTCTCCTACGAGTCGCAGACGATCGATCGCAACGCGGCCGACCTGATCATCGCCGTCGACCACCGACCGATCACCACGGCGAACGATTTTCTCAATCTCGTGGAAGCCAAGCGGCCCGGCGACGAAGTGATTCTCACCGTCGTCCGCGAGGGCCGCGAGATCGACCTGCCGCTGCGACTCGTGGCTAGCGATTCATGAGCCCCGGTGAACACCCGAACCGCCGCCAGTGAAAACACGTGCCGGATTCGAAGCGTGTCGCGCCCGAAACGTTTCGCTCCCGAACCGTATCGCTGGGGTCGGCTCGCTTGGCGGTTTCGGCGGTCGGGATCAAACGTTTTGATCCACGAATTTTGGAGACGCCCCCCCCCCCCGCGAGCCGCTTCGACGGCGGAAAACTGCTAGGATGAGGCGGCGGCGACAAGATTGCTCTCGACGCGACGATCCGGCCGAAACCCCGTCGCGCGCGTCGTCCTCCGTGGTTCAGCGCTTTTAAATCGCATTCCCTAGTAGATTCGGTCCATGGCCAAGAAACGAAAAAGTTCGCGGCGAGTCTCCGCGCAAACCACTTCCGCCGACGTACCCGCGCTGGAGAGCCTGCCAGCGGCGGACGAGAGCTCGGGCGGCGAGCCGAATGGCCCTCGTGAAAGTTGGCCGATCGTGGCCGTGGGCGCTTCGGCCGGCGGGCTCGAAGCCTTCTCGCAGTTGCTGCATGACCTGCCGTTGAGTTCCGGGATGGCGATCGTGTTTGTCCAGCATCTTTCGCCGAGCAACACGAGTTTGTTGCCCGAACTCTTGGCGGCGCATTGCCGGCTGCCGGTTTGTAACTGTTAAGCATTTCCTCTTTCCCGAAATTGGGTTTTCGGTCACATTGACTGGATCATGGATGATCGAGATCGACGGATCGCCGAGTTGGAAGCGGAAATCGCCCGGTTGCAGGCGGAGAACGGAACGCTGCGCAAGCGCGTCGAGCAACTCGAACAGCAAGTCCAAAAGTTTTTGCAGCGGCGCAAGAAAACCCGCTCGGCCAGCGATGCGCGGCGTGGCGAACAGGATCGCCGCCGCAAGCAGTTTCGCAAACATCCGGGCAGCTTTCGTCCAGGGCCGCCGCCCGGCACGGTATTCATCGAACACGATGTGCATCCGCGAGAGTGTCCGCACTGTGGCGGCCGCGATCTGACCGCCACCGGCGAGTTCGAAGACCATGAGATGGCGGAGATTCCAGAGCCCAAGCTCGAATGGCATCGGTATCGCCGTCATACCTATCGTTGTGAACATTGCCAAGCCACCTGCCAAGGACGCGGCGACTTGGAACTGCCCGGCGCCCACATCGGGCCACGCGCGCGCTTGTTGGTCTGCTACGCGCGGGTTCACCTGGGCATCTCGCTCGGCAAAACGCAACACTTGCTGAACGACTTCTTTGGTCTTTCGGCCAGCCGGGCCGGATTGCTCGGCCATTTGCGTTGGGGCGGCGCTTTGTTCGAGCCGGTGGTCGACAAACTCTGGGAACTCTTGCGCAATTCGCCGGTCGTGCAAGGCGATGAGACCGGTTGGCGGATCGACGGACTGCCCGCGTGGGCCTGGTGTTTTCGAGACCCGCGCTTGGCATTGTTCCTGATCGATCGTCATCGCAATCGGGCCGTGCTCGAGCGAGCGTTGGGCACATCGTTCGCGGGCACGCTGGTCAGCGATTTTTATGCGGTCTACAACGGGCTCGACTGCCGCAAACAGCGCTGCTTGGTCCATTTGCTTCGCGAGTTGCACAAGCTGCGCGAGACGTTGCCGGCGGCGAGCGTGCGGGCCTTCATCCAGCCGTTGATCACGCTGTTTCAAGACGCGATCCGGTTGGGCCACGAGCGCAAGTCGCTCGGCAAAAAAGCTTTCAACGCGGCCCGACACGAGATTCAAAACCGTTTCGACACGTTGATGCTCGAGACTGCGCGTGCGGCATCGCGAATGTTTGCGAATCTGGCGCCGGCTGTTCAAGCACTCGGACGAATTGTTCACCTTCCTCGACGATGCGAATGTTCCGGCCGACAACAACGGAACCGAACGCGACATCCGAAGCCTGGCGGCGGCGAGGAATGATGGCGGCACGCATCGGACCGAATGGAGCGCGGCGGCGTTCGCCCGAATCAAGAGCGTGATCGCGACCGGCGCGAAAAACGGTTTGAGCTTCGCAAGGTATGGAATCGAAGTCGTGCCGCGCTAAATTGCAAGGCAAGACCCTGCCGCTGCCGATCACCAATAGCAGTTAAACCATCCGCCACGCGACCCATCCCCGGAAATTCCTCGCCCGCGATCCCCGCCAATATCGCCACCGCCCCCCCGCGCCCAGGCCACGCCACGGCTTAACAGTTACGCCGGTTTCACAAGTCGCCGACGGAATGCCACTCGAGATCAACCGCGTGTATGTGATTCCGCCCGACGCCAGCATGACGCTACTCGGCGATACATTTCGCATCGGCCCGAGACCGGGTGGCGCCGACCGTTATACCCCGATCGATACATTTTTCTGTTCGGTCGCGGACCAGTTCGATGGCCGCGCCATCGGCGTGATCCTCTCCGGCACGGCGACCGATGGCGCCATCGGCATCAAGGCGATCAAGGCCGGCGGCGGCATTACTTTCGCCCAAGAGCCGACGACCGCCAAGTTCGACAGCATGCCCCGGGCCGCCATCGCCACGAACATGGTCGATCTGGTCCTGTCGCCCTTGGAAGTCGCCGTCGAATTATTGCGAATCGCCAGTCACCCTTACATTCGTCGTGGAGTTGCCCGAAATCTGGGTGATGAGCCCGAGGTGGGCGAGGAACAACTGCGGCGCGTCTTTCAAATGCTGCGAAGCTTGAGTGGAGTCGACTTTACTCACTATAAGCGTCCGACCATCAAGCGCCGACTTCACCGCCGCATGGTGCTGCACAAGATTCCCAACGTGGAGCATTACCTGCAATATTTGGAGGGAAATTCGGCGGAAGTCCAACATCTCTTCCAAGACATTTTGATTCATGTCACGCGGTTTTTCCGCGAGACGGAATCGTTCGACACGTTGCAACAGCTCGTGTTTCCACGGATCGTGGCGGAGCGCAAGGCGGACATGCCGATCCGCATTTGGATTCCTGGCTGTTCGACCGGCGAAGAGCCCTATTCCGTCGGCATGGCGTTGCTCGAATTTTTGGGCGACGACGCGAAAAACGTCTCGATCCAGATATTCGCCACGGATTTAAGCGAAATGGCCATCGAGCGTGCTCGGGCTGGCTTGTACTCCGACACGATCAAAGCCGATGTTTCGCCCGAGCGGCTGAGCCGCTTTTTCATCCGCAGCGACGGACACTATCTGATCAGCAAGACCGTTCGCGATCTTTGTATTTTTGCTCGGCAAGATTTGACCCGGGACCCGCCATTCTCGAAGCTGGACCTGATCCTGTGCCGAAACGTGTTGATTTATCTTGGCACGACGCTTCAGAAGAAGCTGATGATGATCTTTCATTACGCGCTCAAGGCCAACGGGTTCCTGATGCTCGGTCAGGCGGAAACCGTGGGCGTGCATGGCGACCTGTTTGCCGTGGCCGATAAGAAGCATCGCGTGTATTCGAAAAAAGCGGTCGATCTGGCGACGACGGTGATCATGCAATCGGATTACAAGTTGCCCTCGATCGAACTGGCGAGGAAAAACGGCGTCGAGCCCCGCGCGAGCTCGGCGGCGCAGACCGAAGTCAATCGGTTGTTGCTCGACAAATATACTCCGGCCGGAGTGATCGTCGACGCGAAACTGCAAATCGTCCACTTCCGCGGTCAAACCGGCTACTATTTGGAGCCCGCCCCGGGCGACGCCAGTTTGAATCTCTTGAAAATGGCCCGCGAAGGCTTGGCCCAGGCGTTGCGCGCGGCGCTCGCGCGGCGCGCAAGTCCGAGGCGCCCGTGCGCCGCGAGGGGGTGCATGTGAAGTCCAATGGACAGGGACGCGACGTCGATATCGAAGTCGTGCCGCTGGGCGCGCCGGCCGAGGATCGATCGTATCTCGTGCTGTTTTTCGATGCGGGCGCGCATGCGGTCGATGAATCCACGGCCAACCCGAAGGCGACGAGGGGAAAGTCGTGCGCGGACCAGCGGAAAGTCCGCGAGGAAGAAATTGGCCGCCTGCGGCAAGAGCTGGCCGCGAGCCGCGAATATCTCCAATCGATTATTCAGGACTTGGAAGCGGCCAACGAGGAATTGCAATCCGCCAACGAGGAAATTCTTTCGAGCAACGAAGAGTTGCAGTCGACCAACGAAGAGCTCGACACGGCCAAGGAAGAACTTCAATCGACCAACGAAGAGCTCAACACGCTGAACGAAGAGCTGCACGGCCGAAACGAGGAGCTCAGCCGCGTCAACAGCGACTTGATCAACCTGCTCGGCAGCGTTCAGATCGCGATCGTCATGGTGTCCGGCGATCTCCGCATCCGCAGATTCACGCCAATGGCCGAAAAAATTCTCAACTTGATCCCGACCGACATCGGCCGGCCGATCGGCCATATCAAACCCAATATCGACTGCCCGGACATCGAGCATTTGATCAGCGAAGTCGTCGATACCATGACCACGAGCGGTCGGGAAGTGCGCGACAAGCAAGGGCGCTGGTACTCGCTCCGCATTCGGCCGTACAAAAATATCGAGAACCGCATCGACGGCGCGGTGCTCGCGCTGTTCGACATTCAAGCCGTCAAGCGGCAGCAAGGCCAGCTCATCGTCGAGCCTTCGTTTGTCGACCAACTGTTATCGCTGATTCGCGAGCCAGCCATGTTCGTCGACGCCGAATTATGCGTGCGGGCGGTGAACGAGCCATTCGGCGAGTTGTTCGGTATTGCCCACGATCAGCCGCTTGACACGCCGGTCGCCGAATTTCAGCGGGGATTTTGGAAAACAACCGAGTTGCCCGCGCTCTTGCAAGCCGAACGCGACGGCGACGGCACGGCCGTTACGCGGCCGCTGTCACTCGCCTTGGACACCGCCGCGCCGGTTCGGGCCGCGCTGAGCGTGAGGCGATTCGCCCAGGCCGATGGACAACTACCGTCGTTCATCGTCACCATTCGCCCGGAATAAAGGGGGAGACCAGGCATGGCCAAGCGCGACGCCACCCAAAGCCCCGACTCAAGCACACGCGGCGCGGTCGGCGCGAATCCGGCCAGCGAACCAAGTTGGAACCGGGTCGACACGATGCGCGAGGCCATGACGATTCAGACCGACGGACTGATTCGGGCTCAACGGCTGCTCGATGATTCGCGCGAAAAATACACCGATCTGTTTGACTTCGCTCCCGTGCCCTTTTGCGTGCTCGACGGGATCGGAGCGGTCATGGAAATCAATCTCGCGGCGGCGGCGCTATTCGACAAGGAACGCTCGCGGATCCTCGGCATGCCGCTGCGGCAGTTTATCGCGTTTAGCGATCGGGTTCCTTTTCTCGACCACATGCGGCGCTGCCGTTCGGAGCGGGGACAAATCCGCTCGGTAATTCGTTTCGTGACTCCGCGCGACCCGGCTCTGGAACTCGAACTCATAAGTCGCCGTTCGCTACGAAGCGAGACCGCTGGAATTTCGTTTCCGACCACGCTGGTGGACCGGACCGATCGACGGCAAGCACTCGATCAACGCGATGCCCTGATGCGAAAACTAATCGGTGTGCAAGAAGACGAACGTCGGCGGCTGAGCCGCGAACTCCACGACGAGTTAGGGCAGCATGTCACCGCGTTGATTCTCGGATTGCGGTCGCTCGACCGCGCTGCTTCGGAGGAAGATCGACGAACACTCGACCATCTATTGGAGATCGCGAACCATATCGGACAAGAATCGCATCGTTTGGCGACGAATTTGCGTCCCACGGCGCTCGATGACCTAGGGCTCGACTCCGCGGTCCAACAATATTTGCACGACTGGCGTCAAAGCACCCAAATCGCCGCCGATTATGATTGCCTCGGACCGCCGGCGCAAAGATTGGCTAGTCACATCGAAACCACCGTTTACCGAGTCGCGCAGGAGTCATTATGCAATGTCGCCAAGCACTCGGGCGCCAAGTATGTGAGCGTGTTGATGGAATTTAAGCGCAACGAGGTGCGAATGATCGTCGAGGACGATGGCCGGGGGTTCGATCCCGGCGTTATAATACCCGAGGCGGTTTCCCAAAACCGCATTGGCCTGATCGGCATGCGCGAGCGCGTTGAGATGTCCGGCGGGAGCTTTGAACTTGAATCGGGGCCGGGTAGCGGCACGACGATCTACGTGCGGATTCCCTTTGACGCGGCCCTGGAGGAATTGCCATGTTGAACAAGCTTCGCATATTCTTGGCCGATGATCACGCGGTTGTGCGCGAAGGGCTGAAGTCGCTCATCAATTCGCAGACCGATATGCGCGTCGTCGGCGAAGCGACCAACGGTCGCGACGCGCAGCGAGTGCTCGAAAACTGTCAGGCGGATGTGGCGGTGATCGATGTAGGCATGCCCGAAGTCGGTGGGGCCGAACTCACCACCTGGATCAAGCGGGAGTGCCCGTCGGTGGAAGTCGTGGCGCTGACGGTACACGAAGATCGCGGATACTTGATGCGGCTATTGCAGGCCGGCGCCCGGGGTTATGTGCTCAAGTGCGCGGCGGCCGATGAATTGGTGCGCGCTGTGCGCACCGTGAGCACGGGTTGCAGCTATGTCGATCCCTCGCTGGGCGCGTATCTCATGCCCACCGGCGGCCGACGCGGTGGCGGCAGCCAGGTTCGGGCGGCGGACCTCACTGACCGGGAACTCGAAATCGCGAGACTTACTGTCGAAGGTTACTCGAACAAGGAGGTCGCGGCGGAGCTCGATCTGAGCGTTAAGACAGTGGAAACGCATAAGGCCAAACTGATGGACAAACTCGGTTTTCGAAGCCGAGTGCAGCTTGTGCGATATGCGCTGGATCAAGGCTGGCTGAAGGGTTCGTGAGGAATGCCGTGAAAGTGCGCGTGGCCCTTGCGGCTTGCCGTCGGGGCTTGCCATCGGGGCTTGCCGTCGGGGCTTGCCGTCGGGGCTTGCCGTTGCGGGAAAGCGCTGGCGCCGTCGGAAAGTTCGCTATCTTCCCCGATGCGCAATTTCACGCAAAAGCCGTCCAATGTGGTTGTGTCGCCGCCTTCCATCCACACGGGAACGATTGCTCATGGCCATGGATTCCTCCGAATGCCCAGCGAGCCTCCCGTAACCTTTCTGGTCCGGAGTCCAGCGCGGGCAAAATTTGGCAGACCGCCATGAACGCGGCCACGCTGGCGGCGCCGCCTGGGGGCCACCGGCTTTGGCTCCGAACAGCACAAGATCGCATCCGGGCGAGGCGCTCTTTGCGCGAATGGGATAAGAAAAACTCTAACGCACAAGTCGCATCGCCCGGGCCGAAGGCGAGGGCGACGCGGCGGGCGCTGCCGGCGCGAGCGATTCCGCGGCGCCGATGAAGGCCTCGTAAAGCTTGTTCTGCACCGGATTCGGTAGATCAAAGCTCTGCAAAAGCAAAATCATCGCCAGTCCGCTCGTGGGATCGATCCACATCATCGTCTTGTGCGTGCTGCGGTGGCCGTAGCTGCCCACATGCGGATGGCCGGGTGCGTCCTTGATCTCGACCGACCAGCCAAGGCCATAGGCTTCCAGCGGGCTCACCGGAGCGTCGCCGGTTTGCACCGACGTCATCAGCCGGATCGATGCCTCGGACACATAGCGTTTGCCATCGGCCACGCCGCCACCAAGCGCCATGCGGCAGAAGCGCATCAAGTCATCGGCCGTCGAGTACAACCCGCCGCTGGGATGCGCATAGCGATTCCTGTAAATCGCCACATTTTGTGCGCCATATTGCAAGAAGAGCGCCGGCGGCGCCAAGGGGCCGGTGGGGAACTCGACTCGGTGCGTGAGGTCCTCGATGCCCGAACCATCGGCCTTTTGCTTGAAAGTGGCGCGAGGCGAGCCACTTGGGCTTCGTTGGGCCAGAACGTGGTGTCGGTCATGCCGAGCGGAGTAAGCAGCCGCTGCTGGAGAAAATCGGCATAGGCCATGCCGCCGAGCACTTCGATGATGCGTCCGCCGGTGGTCATGCTCACATTGGAATACTTGTAGCGCGTGCCCGGCTCGGCTTCCATCGGCTCGGCGACGAACGCCGCCACGTCATCGGCCAGCGACAGGCTTTGCGTCTTGGCCGGCGACATGCCGTGCGTGTGGCCGAGCAGCTCGCGCACGGTGACCGGATGCCGCGGCGCACGACGACCACCGGGACTCGCCGGATCGGCGAAAAACACGTTCTTGAACTCGGGCAGATATTTCTCGACCGGATCATTGATATCCAGCTTGCCTTCGTCGACGAGCATCATCATCGCCGTGGTGGTGAGCGACTTGGTCATCGAGGCGATCCAAAACATGGTATCGGCACGCATTGGAGATCCCGCGTCGACATCGGCCCGGCCGATCGGCTCGAGGCAAAGAAGCTTGTCTTTGGTCGTCACGAGCGCCACGGCGCCGGCGATTTCATGGCGATCGACAAATGGCTGGATCGCGGCGACGATCGTGGGATTGGCGACCGGTTCGACCTCCGCGGCGCGGGTCGGTCGCGGCCGCGCGAGCGCGAGAGGCAGCGCGAAAGCGATGGCGGCGCCAATCGCGAGTCGGCGCGTGCCCAACCGCCACCGCCGCGCGACGCCGTGATTTCGATTCAGTCCGCATGGCGCCATTGGATTCGCCCTTTTCGCTTCGAGGGGTTAATTCGGTAGTTCGCGGATTTCGATATCTTTGTACCACGCCTCGGCCGGCGGACCGGCGTGGATTTGCAATGCAATGATTCCCCGCGGCGCGATCGCCGGGTCGGTCTCCTTGTAGTCCACGGTTTGCAGCCCATTGATCCACAGTTGGATATGCGGCCCCTGGGCACGGATCACGTATTCATTCCAATCGCCGGGGCGGAGCACTTTTTTCACCGCTTCGGCGTCGGGCCGCGCGAGGGTCTTGTTGCGGCGCGATTCATCATAGAGCGACCCCCAATAACCTTCGCCCAGGTCGGCTTGAAAACCGCTCACATGCGGGCCGCCCGGAAGGCGATGGCTGCGAAATTGAATGCCGGCGTTGACCTTCTCGCCGCGCACTTTGAATTTCAGCCGCAGTTCGAAGTCGCCAAACGCGGCCCTGGTGGCGAGAAATTCATTGTGGTCGAGCTTCGTGGCGAGATTGCCGCCGACGATCGCGCCTTGCTCGACGCGAAACACCTGCTCGTTGCCTTCCCAGCCCACGAGCGAATGGCCGTCGAACAATTCTTTCCAAGCGGGCGGCTCCGCGGCGTGGACCGAGACACCGAGAAAAATCGCGAGGAGCCCTAGCAACCAAGAGCGGGTCATGACGGAGCCTTTCGATGTGGAGGCGCGCTGCGGCGACTCGCGGGGGGAAACGATCGCCAAGCGACTACGGCGAGACAGCCATCACGTTAGCCGCGGCGCGGCGGTGAATCAACTATCTCGCTTGAATGGGGGCGGCCGGAGCAATGCCTCATTGCCCGACCGCGCGATGGCTTTTCGCCACGGCGCCTCGCCCCCTGTAATTCGCCTGGGCTGGGCGGTAGAATTTCGTGCGCTCGCTAGGCCACCCGCGGTGACCGGCAAGCGAATTCAACACTGGAGTCGCGATACTCCCGAAACCATCGCGCCGCCACCTTCGACCGCTTCTCATTCCCCCAAGTGAGGCTCACCCATGACTCAAGCCACGCTCGGCGCCAAAGCGACGCCCAAAATTCGCGAGACGCGACTCTTGATCAACAATCAATGGGTCGATCCGGTCGAAGGCGGCTCGTTCGACACCTTGAATCCGGCGACCGGCGAAGTGATTGCGAGCGTCGCCGCCGGTGGGGCCAAGGACGTGGACAAGGCGGTCAAAGCAGCTCGACGGGCTCGAGCTCGCCCGAGTGGCGCGACTTGGACGCGGCCGATCGCGGCAAGCTGCTCTTTCGCCTAGCCGACCTCGTGGAGGAACAGGGCGAGGAGCTGGCCCGACTCGAATCGTACAACTCCGGAAAAACGATCAGCGACTCGCGCGGCGATCTCGGCGGAGTGTGCAACACACTGCGTTACTACGGCGGCTGGGCCGATAAGATCGAGGGCCGCACGGTGCCGGTTCGCGGCGGCTTTTTCTCGTACACGCTCCGTCAGCCGGTCGGCGTCGTTGGGCAGATTATTCCCTGGAACTTTCCGCTCTTGATGCTGGCCTGGAAATGGGGACCGGCCCTGGCCTGCGGCAACGCCGTGGTGCTCAAGCCCGCCGAGCAAACTCCGCTCACCGCGCTCGTGCTGGGGCGGCTCGCCGTGGAAGCTGGCTTCCCGGCCGGCGTGATCAATATCGTCAACGGCTTGGGCGAAACCGCCGGCGCCGCCATGTGCGCGCATCCGGGCATCGACAAAATCGCCTTCACGGGCCATGTCGACACCGCCAAGATCATTCAAAAGACCACGGCCGACACGCTCAAACGCGTGACCTTCGAACTGGGCGGCAAGAGTCCCAATGTGATCTTCGCCGACGCCAATCTCGACGACGCCGTGGCCGGCGCCTTCCACGCGATCTATTTCCACGGCGGTCAGTGCTGCACCGCCGGCAGCCGGCTATTCGTCGAAAAGAAAATCCATCGCGAATTCGTCGAGCGGCTCGCCGCCAAGGCCAAGCAGCGCCAAGTGGGCGACCCGCGCGACGAGCGCAGCGAACAAGGCCCGCAAGTGTCGCAAGAGCAACTCGACAAGATTCTCGGCTATGTCGAGCTTGGGCAAAAGCAAGGCGCCAAGCTGGTGACCGGCGGCCAGCGCGTGGGCGATCGCGGATTCTTCGTCGAGCCGACGATCTTCGACCAAGTGCGCGACGATATGGCAATCGTGCGCGACGAGATTTTTGGACCGGTCGTCAGCGTGCTGCCCTTTGAGAGCATGGCCGAAGTTTCGGAGCGAGCCAACGACACGAACTATGGCCTCGCCGCCGCCGTGTGGACCAAGGACATCGACAAGGCGCATTTGTTCGCCAAGCATGTCAAAGCCGGCACCGTGTGGGTCAACTGCTACCATGTGGTCGACGCCACCACGCCCTTTGGCGGTTTCAAAATGTCGGGCCTGGGCCGCGAAAACGGCGAAGCGGCGCTCGAACACTACACCGAATTGAAAACCGTGACCGTCAAGCTCAACGGCTAGACTTTTTGACACGCGATCGCCCCACGCAGCTCGGCCTCGCGCTCAACCCGCCAGGGCCGAGTGGCTTCGGCGGAAATTTTTTCTTTGCACGTTTCGCGAGGGGTTCCCATCGATGGCGCCAGCCGATCCGCTCTCGTTTCTTGTTTGCCCCGAAAGCCGGATGGCGCTCGTCGTGGCCGATCAGACGCTCCTCGAATCGATGAACACCGCCGCCCGGGCCGGCCTGCTGAAGAATCGCGCCGGCCAAGCGGTCGGTTATCCGCTCGAGGGCGCGCTGGTGCGGACGGATCGCATGGTGGCCTATCCGGTGGTCGATCGCATTCCGCTGATGCTCATCGACGAAGGCATTCCGCTCTCGCAGCTCGCGCCGGGCGCCGAACCGGCGGGCGCCTGACACGCGAAAACCTCCCATCGCCCGCGGCAGGCTCTTGGAAAGGAACATCGCAGCATGGCCAAAACGATCTTCAAACGGATCATCGATGGCGAGATTCCGGCCAAGATCATTCACGACGATCCGCTATGCCTCGCCTTTCACGATGTGAATCCGCAAGCGCCGGTGCATGTGCTCGTGATTCCCAAGAAAGAAATCGCGTCGATGGCCGAGCTGACCGAAGCCGACGCCGCGCTCGTGGGTCATATGTTCCTCACGATCGGCCGGCTCGCGCGGAGCTTGGGAGTCGATGAGGCCGGTTACCGGGTGGTGGTCAACCACGGCCGCGACGCCGGTCAGTCGGTCGATCATTTGCATTTCCACTTGCTGGCCGGTCGCGACCTGAGCTGGCCGCCCGGCTGAGCGGCACGCGCGACGGATCAGCGGACCGGCGCGATCACATGGTTTCCGGCGCGAGTTCGGGCCGCTCTTCAATGCAGCCCGGGCCTTCGTTTCTCGGGTTGTTCACGGTCATGCCCACCGGCGACGCGATCAAGTCGTCGGCCAGATACGGTCGTAGCATCGCCAGCAGTTTCGCGCGGTCCTCGAATGTCGGATCAAGCCAGATCGGCCACTGGTCGGGCGGCAGGATCACCGGCATGCGGTCGTGGATGGCGGCCATCACCGAATTGGGTTCGGTGGTGATCAGTGAACAGGAATCGATCGCCAGTTCGCCCCGGCGCCAATTTTCGGCCAAGCCGGCGAAGCCGAACGGCCGGCCATCGCGCATGCGAACGTAATACGGCTGCTTGGTCTTGCCGATCTTTTTCCATTCATAGAACCCATCGGCCACGATCAGGCAGCGTTGTTTCTTAAAAGCCCCGCGAAACGAAGGCTTATCGGCCACGGTGTCGGCCCGGGCATTGATGAGCCGATTGCCGATCGCCGGATCGTCGGCCCACGAGGGCACGAGCCCCCACCGCCGCCAGTAAAGTGCGCGTCGCCCCCGGTCGAGCGAAACGGTGGCCACCAACTGCGTGGGTGCGATATTGTAGCGCGGAGTGAAAAGCGGCATGTCGGCCAAGCCAAACGCCTCGGCCACCGCTTGCGGACTTGTTTTCAGCGTGTAGCGGCCGCACATGAATCGTCTACCGGGGGAGTGAACCGTTCGCTTCAACTCCAATCGCCACCGGCCAGCAACTCAGCGAGCCGCGGCACAAGCTGGCGGATCGCTCGGGCCCGATGGCTGATTGCCGCTTTCACCGCGTCGCCCAATTCGCCAAAGGTACGGTGGTATTCGAGCACTTCGAAGAGCGGATCGTAGCCGAAGCCGGCGGAACCGGAAAACTCGCGACGAATTCGCCCGCGGCAGATCGCTTCGCTCTCGGCCCGCACCATGCCCGTGGGATCGGCGAGCGCGGCGTGGCAGACATAATGGGCGCCGCGGCGCTCGGTCGGAGTGTTCGCTAGTCGCTCCAAGAGCCAGGCGTTGTTCTTGGCGTCGGTGGCCGTGGGCCCGGAAATGCGGGCCGAATACACGCCGGGCGCTCCGTCGAGCGCGTTGACCGCGAGCCCGCTATCCTCGGCCAGCACCCAGCATTTCAAATTTCGGGCTTGTTCGACGGCCTTGAGCCGGGCATTGGCGGCAAACGAATCGCCGGTCTCCTCGACCGCGATCGCTCGCGGCAGGTCGGCCAAAGCGACGAGCTCGAGTCCGAGCGGCGCGAGCAGATCGCCCAGTTCGATCAATTTCTTGCGGTTCGAGGTGCCGAGCACCAGTTTTGGCGGCATAATGAATCGTCGATCTTCGGACCGGGGGTTTCGAGGAAACGGCTGGTGGCTTTTGGGGATTGGCGTCGAGCCATAGCTTTCATGACGATCAGAGCCTTTTCCGTCAAGAGCCTGCGATTCGATCACCTGCCCACGGACGCCGACTTGGCTTGGCTGCTGGGCGATAGCGATTGCATGGAATCGGTCAAAATCGAGGAAACCGCTGAGCGGCTGATTGCGCGACCACGTCTGATTCCCATGAAATTCGTGGTCCCTTGGTTGATTCTTACGTTCACGGTCATCATGGCCGCGCCGTGGTGGATACCGCTGTTCGGCGGCGACTTCGGCGGGCGCGAAAAGGATTTTTATGTGATCTTCGGAGGGTATGGGCTGGTCGTCGTGCCGGCGATGATCGTGCTGTTTGGACACATGCACGACCGTTTTGCCGCCAAGGGCGATTACTTCCGGCTCGACAAGAGAACCGGTCGCTTGGAACTCCCCGCCCATGGCCGAACGATCGCCCAAGACGAGCTCATCGCGATTACTTATGTCTCGCGTTTGCGCCCGCATATCGGCAACAAAGTTGGCGGACCGGCGCGATTGCTCGCGCGGCCCGATGGACAATTCGAGCATCTTGGCATTTTCGGCGAGTTGGAATCGGTCGCCTTCAATAGGTCGGCCGCCGAGCGGCTTGCCGATGCGCTAGGATTGCCGCTTCGCCGGGTGACATTGAGCCGAGCGGCAAGCAAAACGCTCAACGACGCCTGAGCGGCGAGCTTCGGCCGCCAGCCATGCAACTTCCAGAACTCCGTGGATTATCGATTCAAATTTACTCCACCCATTTTGCCCGCCTTCACTGCCATGCCCGCCGGTTTCGAAATTCTGTTGGAAGATGGACCGGTGCTCGTGGTCGCCAAGCCGGCGGGCGTCGCCACGCAAGCTCCACCGGGCATCGATAGCCTCGAGATTCGCATCAAGCAGTTTCTCAAAGATCGCGAGTCGAAGCCTGGGAATGTGTATTTGGCCGTGCCACATCGGCTCGATCGGCCGGTGTCGGGCGCCATGGTCTTTGCCAAGCATGTTCGCGCGGCCCGTTGGCTCTCGCGGCAGTTCGAAGCCCGCACGGTGCGCAAAATTTACTGGGCGGCGGTCGAGGGCCGGGTCGCGCCGGCCGAAGGCGTGTGGACCGATCACCTGCTCAAAGTCTATGGCCAGCCGCGCTCGCGAGTGGTCGCGGCCGAAGAACCCGGCGCCAAGCCCGCCGTGCTTCGCTATCGCACTCTGGGCGAACATGCCGCGGGCAGCCTGCTCGAGATCGAGCTCGAAACCGGTCGCACGCATCAGGTGCGAGTGCAAGCCGCTTCGCGCGGCCACGCGGTGCTGGGCGACGAGCTCTACGGCGCCGAAACGCTATTCGGACCACGGCTCGACGACTGGCGGCTGCGGCCGATCGCGCTCCATGCTCGCGAGCTGGAGTTCGAGCACCCGATGACGCGCGTTCGCCATCGCGTGACCGCTCCGCTCGATTCGGCCTGGAGCGAGATCGTCGACATGGCGCGATTGCCCGCGTGAGCGCTGGCTCGCGGCAGTTCAGCCGGGCGCCGCCACCGCCGCGACGATGCCGCCTTGTGTCGCCCGCGGGGGGCCGCGTACGATGGCAAATACCGTGGGCATCGTCATTGCGAGCCGCGGAGACGCGTGGTTTTTCCATCGAGCGAAGAGCGAGAAAGCATGAGTGTCACCGCGGAGGAATTTCGACATGCCTTGGGCCATTCGGCGGCCGGCGTTTCGGTGCTCACGACCGGCTCGGCCACGGGTCCCCGCGGCATGACGGTCACTTCATTCACCTCGCTGAGTTTGCATCCACCGCTAGTGCTGGCATGCATCGATCATCGGGTGACCATGCATGCGCTATTGCCAACCGGCCAGCCCTTTGCCGTGAATATGCTGGCCCACGATCAGGAGCCGCTCTCGCGCCGCTTTTCGAACAAGCGCGAGGTCGATCCGTTCGCGAGCTGCGCCCATAAGCTCGGCCCGCTCGACACACCGGTGCTCGAGGGCGCCCTTTCGGTCGTGGGCTGCCGGGTGGTCGAGCGACACGCGGGCGGCGATCACACGATCGTGATCGGCGAAGTGCTTTGGACCGAAATCGGCGCTGGGGCCCCGCTGCTGCACTGGCGCGGCAAGTATGCGCACTTGAAGCCCGCGTGAGCCTCGCCCCTTGGGCATGGGCTGCCTCACCAACACGAACCGTGAACCGATGTCGGCCGAGAAAGCTATCGCGATTGTGTTGCGCAGCATCGACTTCAGCGAAACGAGCAGCATTGTCACTTTATTCACGCGCGAGTTCGGCAAAGTGCGCGGGCTGGCCAAGGGCGCACGGAGGCTCAAAGGTCCGTTCGAGTCTGCCCTTGACCTCTTGGCCGTCTGTCGCATAGTGTTCCTCCGCAAATCATCAGACGCCCTGAACCTAGTGACCGAAGCCAAGCTCGAACGTCGATTCCGACCATCCGAGGGCGATCTGTCCGCGCTGTATGCCGCCTATTACGTCGCGGAGCTCCTGGACCAACTGACAGACGATTTTGATCCGCATCCGGAAGCGTTCGACGCTGCCCGACACGCGCTCGCGCTCTTGGCCGAGCCGGGTGTCGCGGCCGAGGCGACGCTTCGCTTCGAACTAACTTTACTGCGTCGCCTGGGTCATCTCCCCGCATGGAAACAATGCGTCGAATGTGGTCGAGCGGTCGAGCCTGCCGAGCGCGTTGCGTTTGGCTTCGTGGCCGGTGGAGTGCTCTGCGCGAATTGTCGGCCGGGCCATCGGGGCCTCGTGGCCACGCGCGGCGAGACGCTGCTCCTGCTCGACGCCTGGTCGCTGGCCGAGGAAAACGAACCACTGCCGAAGCCCGACCGAGCGCTCTTCGCCGAAGCGCGAAACCTGGTGGCCCGGTATATCACGCACATGCTCGGCCACCGGCCGCGGATGCACCGCTATTTGAAGCTCGGCGATTGAGCGCGGCGCCCAAGCTCGAGGCCGCCGGGCGCCACTCGCGATCGCGCTTGCGAACCGTGGGCTTGCGAACCGTGGGCTTGCGAACCGTGGCCCGTCAATTCCGGGCACGGTTGGTTTTCTTCTCGTCGGCGTTCCTTTTTGTAGAAACTGCGTAATGGCGTCGCGTTTTTTGTTGTTGCTGATTGCCGTGAGCCTGGGGGTGGGCGTGAGCGGCTGCGCGATGTTCAACAAAAAGCCCTCGGAGAACGAGCTCGTTGATGCCCCGCTCACGCCCGAGCAAGAAGCCTTCTGGGACGCCAATCGGGCGCGCGCCCGCTATGTGCCCGGCCGCGGCTGGTATGTCGAGGGCACCTCGGGCTTCTTCGACGAGGAAGGACGCCCGATCAAGGACAAGAAAGCGCCGATCCGCGCGCCATCGAAGACGATGGCCGCGATGGCCCCTGGGCCAAGTATTTGTCGCTCGACAACAACATCGCCCGGTTCAAGAAGCTCGTCGGTCGGGGGCCCAACGAAGCCTTGGCCAAGGCGGCCTTCGCCGACGGCGAGTCGCTCTATCGGGCCCAGAAGTATGCCGAGGCCGCCAAGAAATTCGAGATCGCCTACGACCGCTGGCCCGATTCGCCGCTCGAGGAAGACGGTCTCTTTTTCGCCGCCGAGTCACACTTCTTCGCCAAGGAGTATCCCAAGAGCGACGACACCTACGCGATGCTCGTCAAGAAATACGCCGGCTCATCGCGGCTCGATAGTGTCTGGTCGCGGCGGTTCGCCATTGCCCGCTATTGGGAAGCCAAATACGACGAACATCCGCACTGGCCGATCACGCCGAACTTTCGCGACAAGAGCCAGCCGCATTTCGACACCGCCGGCCATGCGATCAAATGCTACGAAAGCATCTGGATCAATGATTTGAAAGGTCCGCTGGCCGACGATTCCGTCTTCGCCGTGGCCAACTTCCACTTTACCCACGGGCACTGGGAAGACGCCGACCACTACTACACGATGCTCCGCCGCGACCATCCGAAGAGCGAACATCAGTTCAACGCTCATTACTTCGGCCTGCAAGCCAAGCTGCGCCGCTACCAAGGCCCGGTTTATACGGACGCGCCGCTCGAGGAATCCGACGACGTGGCCGAGCAGTTGCTCACGCAATTCGATCGCGACCTGGGCGCCGAACGCGAGCGGATCAAGGAGGTGCGAGCCGAGATTCAGGCTCAATTTGCCCTCCGCGAGTTCCGAATGGGCGAATACTACTTCAACACGAAGTACTACGGCGCCGCGAAAACGCATTTCAAAAACGTGGTCTCCGAGTATCCCGGCACGAAGCTCGCCGTCGACGCCCAGGCCAAGGTCGATGCGGCCAAGGGCCTGCCCGATTCGCCCACGCCACCGTTCGCCTGGGTCGAAAAACTTCTGCCACACTCGAAGCGGGCCGGGCCGGTGATGGTCGCGGCTCCCCCGAGCACGACCACCACTCGCTGACCTCCCGACGCCACCGGGAATTCCGCGCAGGAAACCGATCGCCATGCTCCTCGCACATCGCTTGAACTCGCCGGCGCCCTTTCCGCGCTCGCCCTTCGCGCGCGATCGCGGCGCGCGAGCTCGGCGCCCGGGGCAACGGCGGCGCTGGCTGGCGGCGTGCGTCTGGGGCTTGGTGGCGATCTGCGCCCTGGGTGGCTGCGCCCGCTATCGCTTCGGCAATGCGGCCCTGTATCCGCCCGATGTGCATACGGTCTATGTGCCGGTGTTCGAGTCCGACAGTTTTCGCCGCGGACTCGGTGAGCAGCTTACCGAAGCGGTCGTCAAGGAAATCGAGCTGAAGACGCCGTACAAAGTCGTGAGCTCGGCCGACGCCGATAGCGTGCTGATCGGCAAGATTCTCGTCGACACGAAACGCGTGGTGGTGGAAGATCAAAACGACCAGCCGCGCGAGAACAATGTCTCGATGACGGTGCAAGTCGCCTGGCTCGACCGCAAGGGCGACTATGTGGGCGCCACCACCGGCGGCAAGATTCCGCTTCCGCCCGACGCCGTGTCTCTGACCGCCAGCACGGAATACATTCCGGAATACGGCCAGTCGACCGTGACCACCATGGAGAGCTTGGTGCAAAAAATCGCGGTGCAAGTGGTTTCGTTGATGGAGATCCCTTGGTAGCGGAAGCGTTCGTCGATCAGCGCTTCAGCACTTTCTAGCGACGCGGCCGCGATCGGCGGTGATTCTCCCCCGGGCGCGGCTTTCGTCTGGCGGAGGCCGGCGGTACAATTCGGCCACGGCGGACGAGCTTTGCAATCCATCGAGCGCTGGCCACGGTCGATGGTATTCGCGCTACACGGCCCATCCGGGACCCAACGATCCCGGCATCATTCTCATGACCCAAAATTCGCTGACGATCGACCCCATCGCCGGCCCGCTCGATGCCCGCGTTCGCCCGCCGGGCTCCAAGAGCATCACGAACCGCGCGCTCGCATGCGCCGCTTTGGCCCAGGGCCGGTCTATCTTAAGCGGCGCGCTCGACAGCGAGGACACCCGAGTCATGGTCGCGGCGCTCGAGCGTCTGGGCATCGCCATCGCGGCGGACTGGCCGGCCGCTCGGCTGGAAGTGACGGGCTCGGCCGGGCATATTCCGGCTCGCGAGGCCGAATTGTATGTCGCCAACAGCGGCACCACGGTGCGATTTCTCACGGCGCTCGTCGCGCTCGGCCAAGGCCGCTACCGGCTCGACGGCACGCCGCGCATGCGCGAGCGGCCGATTCGCGACCTGCTCGCGGCGCTCGGCTCGCTGGGTGTGCATGCGCGGAGCGAGGCCGGCAGCGGTTGTCCGCCGGTGGTGATCGAAACCGCGGGTCTTGCCGGCGGCGTGGCCCGCGTGCGGGGCGATGTGTCGAGCCAGTTTCTCAGCGGTCTGCTGCTTGCAGCGCCCTATGCGCGCGAGCGGCTCGAGATCGAGATCGAGGGCGAGCTCGTGTCGCGGCCCTATGTTCATATGACGCTGGCCGTGATGCGCGCCTTTGGCGTGGCGGCCGAAGCGGCGCCGAATCTTGAACGCTTTGCCATTGAACCGGCGCGCTATCAAGGGCAAGACTTCGCGATCGAGCCCGATGCCTCGGCGGCGAGTTACTTTTGGGCCGCCGCCGCGATTGTGGGCGGCAGCGTGCTGGTCGAGGGCCTCACGCGGTCGAGCTTGCAGGGCGATGTCGCCTTCTGCGATTGCCTGGAGCAGATGGGCTGCGTCGTGGAAGCGACCCCGAACGGAATGCGCGTCTCGGGCGGAGCGCTGCGCGGCGTGACGGTGAATATGAACGCGATTTCCGACACCGTGCAAACCCTGGCCGCCGTGGCGCTATTCGCCCAGGGGCCGACGACCGTGCATGGGGTGGGACACATTCGCCACAAGGAAACCGACCGCATCGGGGCCTTGGCCACGGAGCTGCGCAAGCTGGGCGCGACGGTCGAGGAATTCGAAGATGGCCTGCGAATCACGCCGGGATCGCCACGAGCCGCCGCGATCGATACGTACGAAGATCACCGCATGGCGATGAGCTTGTCGCTGGTGGGCCTCAAGCAGCCGGGCGTGAGGATCAACAATCCCGGCTGCACCGCGAAAACATATCCGCGATTTTTCGAGGATTTGGCGGCGCTGATGAGCAGGCGCCGATGAGTGTGTTCGCCAATCGTGTGCCGAGCTCAACTCACGCGATTCGATCAGCTCTTAGCTTTGCGCGCGAGTTTGGGCGTTGAACGATTCGATCAGCTCTTCGGCGCGGCGCAATAGGCCCAGGCCCGATTCATTGCTGGGGGTGGCGCCGGTGGCCGGGTCGAGCGCCTCGAATCCGGCGTGGCAGTGTTGGCAAACGACCCGTCGCCCCAGGTACTCGACTCGCACATGGAGACCGCGGCCGCATGTCGGACATTCTTGAACGAAGTACGTTGATGACATGTAGCAAACCTCCTGTTGCCATCCGCTTCAGCGACCCCGAGTAGGGACGCCAGTTCGCGTAATCGTAGCGAGTCATCAAGCGAAATACAATCACCCGTTGCGGATACCCGCAAAAATGTAATGTTAGCCGCGGACCGCGTCGCTGGCTTGCTAGCAAAACCCTGGAATTTCCGCGACGGGCGATCTCGGGCATTAGAAATGTAAGTCATTTATTCTGAATGTGTTATGATTCGCAACGCATTGCGCACAAGCACGAATTGCCAAGCCACGCCTTGGCTCGTGGGCGTCGAAAATTTTTTTCATATCTCTTAAATTCATCCGGCCAAGTTATTAGATTTTTGCAAGACCGGCCCCAATCCGGCCAATATCACGATCGCGCGAATCCAATCGCGGTAATAGTCCTGCCGGCGATGGCCGTCCCCCTTGAAGGCAACGCTCGAATCGGAATCCATCCATGATGCGCGACGCTGGAAACTCTCACGACCCGCCGCCGCGCTCGGACACGAGCCCGCCGAGCGAGCAAGAAACGCGATCCGGCAATGCGGCCGCGGCGATGAATGTGCACGGCTCGCGGAGTGACCGGCTTGTGTCGCTCGACGCCTATCGCGGCTTGGCGATGTTGCTCATGGCCTCGGGCGGGCTCGGGCTTGCCCGCGTCGCCGAAAGTTTTCCGGAAAACCTTGTTTGGCAAGCGGTGAAGTTCCAAGTCGAACATGTGCCGTGGCAAGGCTGCTCGCTCTGGGACCTGATTCAGCCTTCGTTCATGTTCATGGTCGGCGTGGCGGCCGCGTATTCACAGGCCAGCCGCCGCGCCCGCGGCCAATCGACCGCCGCGCTCGCGCGCCATGCGGCGGCGCGCGCATTGGAACTGGTGTTGCTGGGAATCTTTCTCCGTTCGCGCAATACGACCGAGACCAACTTCACCTTCGAAGACGTGCTCACGCAGATTGGGCTCGGCTATTTCTTCGTGTACTTGCTGAGCCAGCGGTCGGCGCGAGCGCGGTGGATTGCGGCGGCGGCGATTCTGGCGGTCGACTGGCTGCTGTTCGCCGTGTATCCGGCGCCGGGGCCGGCCTTCGATTTTCCGGCCGTGGGCGTGCCGGCCGACTGGCCCTATCATCCACTGGGATTCGGCGCCCACTGGGATAAGAACTCGAATTTCGGCGCCGCGTTCGATACTTGGTTCCTGAACTTGTTTCCCCGTTCGCGGCCATTTGTCTTCAACCGCGGCGGCTATCTGACGCTCAACTTTCTTCCATCGCTCGCCACCATGATCTTCGGCCTCTTGGCCGGCGGGCTGCTTCGAGGGCCCCTGACGGGCAACGCGAAATTCCGACGGCTGGTCGCTTGGGGGCTCGTTGGCGTCGCCGCCGGATTGCTTTGGGCGGCGACCGGCGCATGTCCCCTCGTCAAACGCATCTGGACCCCGAGCTGGACGATCTTCGCCGCCGGCACGACAAGCATCCTGTTGGCCATGTTTTATTTCGTGATCGACCTTCGCGGCTGGCGCCGGTGGACGCTGCCGCTGGTGGTGGTGGGCATGAATTCGATTGTCATGTACGTCATGGCCGAGCTTTCGCCCGACTGGATTTTGCACACGCTTAAGACCCATTTCGGACCGACGATTTTGCCTCGATTTTGCGCCGACGGCTCCGTGTTTGGCGTCGCCCATGCCCCGCTGGTCGAGAGTTCCGCGGTGCTCCTGGCAATGTGGCTGGTATGTTACTGGCTGTATCGACAACGGATTTTTATCCGCCTCTGACCCGGAGGCTGGAACACCGAAACGCGATGCGGCCGTCGTGTGCCCACCCCCCAAGCCTGCTCGACACGCCCTGCTTGCCTATTTAGACTCAATGGCGGCTTGTGCGGCGATTCCCTCCGGGCATCGTGCGCCATCGAGCCGGCGTCGCGGTTTTTTGCCGACATTTGTTCGAGGCATTAATGTTCGAGGCGGATCGGCTCCTGGCGGCATACGACATGGCCCGGCGAGATTTGCTCGCCGAGCGCAACGCCCAGGGCCATTGGACCGGCGAACTGGCGAGCAGTCCGCTTTCGACCGCCACGGCGATCAGCGCTCTGACGCTAATGTCGCGAACGATACGCGGCGGCGAGGAGCGGCGACCGGAATTCGAGCGGCTGATCGCGCGCGGCGTCGCATGGCTCGCGCGGCTACAGAACTCCGATGGCGGCTGGGGCGACACCGACAAGAGTCTCTCGAATATCGCCACCACCATGCTCGCCCGAGCAGCTCTGCGGCTGGTGGGCGAGCCGCCCGAATTTGCCGGGGCGATTGCGGCGGCCGAAATTTATATTACGCGCGCGGGCGGCGTCGACGGCCTGCGCCGGCGCTATGGCCGCGACAAGACATTCGCCGCTCCGATCTTGGCCAACATGGCCCTGGCCGGTCTGGTTGCTTGGCGAGACGTGCCTAGCTTGCCATTTGAGCTCGCGGCGCTGCCGCGGCGTTTTTGGGCCGCGGCCCGCATGCCGGTGGTGAGCTATGCCGTGCCGGCGCTCGTGGCGATTGGGCAAGTGAAGCATCATTTTCGCAAACCGCTCAACCCCATCACGCGGCTGGCTCGCTCGTGCGTGATTGATCGAACCTTGGCGGTGCTCGCGGCCAAGCAGCCGGCCAGCGGGGGATATCTCGAAGCGATTCCACTCACGAGCTTCGTGGTCATGAGCCTGGCCGGCATGGGCCGCGGCGAACATCCGGTGGCGATCAAGGGGCTGCGGTTTCTGTTCGACGCGGCGCACGACGATGGCAGTTGGCCGATCGATATCGATCTCGCCACTTGGAACACCACGTTGGCGATCAATGCCCTGGCCGCGGGCGGCGAAGCGGTGAGCCGGCTCGATTGCCTCGAATGGCTGCTCGATTGCCAGGGCCAATTCGAACATGTCTACACCGGCGCCGCGGCCGGCGCTGGGCCTGGACCGACCTGCCCGGCGGAGTGCCCGACGCCGATGACACCGCGGGCGCCCTCTTGGCCCTGAGCCATTGGCATTGCGACGCCTCGCGACCCGGCGAGCAGCGCCCCGGCGCCATCGTCGGTGAATCGTGGCCCGCTCCGCCGGCGGTTGGCCGGCTTCGGCAAGCGGCGGCGCGTGGCGTCGAGTGGCTGCTCGATTTGCAAAATCGCGACGGCGGCTGGCCGACCTTTTGTCGCGGGTGGGGAAGTTTACCCTTCGACCGCAGTGGCCCCGATCTCACGGCTCACGCCCTGCGGGCACTCGGCGCTTGGCAAGACCTCGCGGGCGCGGAGCGATGGGCCTCGGCCATCGAGGCCGGATTTCTCTATTTGGAACAGGCCCAACGGCCCGACGGCAGTTGGGCGCCGCTCTGGTTTGGCAATCAGCATGAAGCCGACGAATCAAACCCGGTCTATGGCACGGCCCGGGTGCTGCTGGCCTATGCCGCCCTGGATCGGCTCTCGGCCGCTCCGTTTGCCCGGGGAATGAATTGGCTGCTGAGCGCAAAACGCCGATGGCGGCTGGGGCGGCGAACCGCGCAGGACTGCCCTCGGACGCCAGCCGGATCGATTCCGCAATAAGAGTCTCCGAAAACACTTCCCGCGCTCCCTCGCTCGGGTCGAGTATCGAAGAAACCGCGCTCGCGGTGGAAGCGATCCTCTCTTCCGAGGGGGAATGTGTCCCTCGCCGCGGCGAGCATCGGGCCGCTGCCGAACGTGGAATTGAGTTTTTGGTCGAAGCGGTTGAAGCCGGCCGGCATCGCGAAACGTCGCCAATTGGTTTCTACTTCGCGAAGTTATGGTATTATGAGAGGCTCTATCCGCTGATTATGACCGTCGCCGCGCTAGGACGGGCCACGCGATCGCTTGCGCCTCGAACCCCGGAAGGCGCCGCCTCGCAAGAGCTGAACTTGGCGTCGATAGCGGCTGCCCCACCCAAACCGCCACAAGCATCCGACGACCCGAAAGCCGGCGTGGCGACATCGTCTGTCCCGAACACCATAAGCGAGCGCACCCTTGGCGATTGCCCTGTCTGATTCCTCGTCGTCGCCGGGCGGCGATTCGAACTTGTCTTCGTCGGCGCCGGCCGCAAAACCACGTCGGCGCGGCACGAGCCATTTAAAATTGGTTCCCGAGCCGCTTGCACTGCGCGAGCAGCTCAAGTCCGCGGCCGCCGAGCGCGTCGCCCAGCTCGACAAAAGTCGGCCCGCCGGCAAAGACGAACTCGAACGCATCGCCCGCGACCTATTGGCGAGCCAAGGACTTGCCGAAGGCTTTTTGGGCTGGACGATGGTCGCGTTGGCGACCGAATTTTGGCGCGACCAAGTGGCGGCGGTTCCGCCCTCGCGGCGGCTGTTTCTCTTGCCGCATTGTTTGAAACATGCCGAAGGCTGCCCGGCCGATTACGACGAATATGGCCTCGACTGCAAGCGCTGCGGCGCCTGCAGCATTGCCGACTATCGCGGCGCAGGCTGAAAGTCTCGGCTACAAAGTGCTCGTGGCCGAAGGCTCGCCCCTGGTGCTCAAGATCATCGTGGGCGGCTATGTCGACGCGATTGTCGGCGTCGCTTGCCTGAATGTGCTCGAAAAGGCGATCGACAAGATTCTCCTGGCCGGCATTCCTTGCATGGCGGTGCCGCTCCTGTCGAGCGATTGCCGCAACACCTCGGTCGACGACGCCTGGGTCAAGGAAATGATCCATTTGGAACACCGACAGACGAGCGCACCGACTCGCACCTATGTGCATTTGATGCGCGCCGCGGCCGCGATGTTCGAGCGCGAGCAACTTGAAACGCTACTGCCGCGCGTGCGTTCGACCGCCGGTGGCTCGCTCGATGCCCGCTCACTCGACCCGCTGGCCGCCACCGAAGCCATCGCCTACGACTTTCTCGCCCAGGGTGGCAAATACTCGCGGCCATTCATCACGCTCTCGGTGCACGACGCGCTTACCGGCGGCGCCGGCATGTTGGCCGGCGGGGCCGAGCATCTCGCCGCGCTGCCGCTGCCCATCAAGCGGGCTGCCCTCGCGATCGAAATCTTTCACAAAGCATCGCTCGTTCACGACGATATCGAAGACGACGACGCCTTTCGCTATGGAAACGCGACCGTGCATCGCCGCTATGGCGTCTCGACGGCGATCAATGTGGGCGACTACATGATCGGACTCGGCTACCGAATGGTGAGCCGTGAAACCGAGCCACTCGGCCCGGCCGTGGCCGCCGACATTCTGAATTGTCTGGCCGACGCCCACATGAAGCTCGCCGAGGGCCAAGGCGCCGAGCTCCTATGGCGCGACGCCGCGGACAAGCGTCTCTCGCCGCTCGACGCGCTCAAGATTTATGCGCTCAAGACCGCGCCGGCGTTCGAGGCCGCGCTGTATGTCGGCGCCCGATTGGCCGGCGACGCCTCGTCTTTGACCGAGCCACTCGCGCAGTTTGCCCGGCACTTGGGCGTCGCCTTCCAGATCTTGAACGACCTGGCCGACTGGCGAGGCGACGCGCACAACAAGCTCACCGCCGGCGCCGATGTGCTTTCGGGCCGGCCGACGGTGCTCTTGGCCCTGGCCGGAGAAGCGCTCGAAGGCCCGGATCGCGACGAGCTGTATCGGCTCGTGGCGCCTGAAGCGAATTCCGCCGCCGAAGCCGACGAAGTGTCCACGAAGAACCCGCGTCCCTTGGACGCCGCCGCGGCGTCGAGCGACGCGGCCGGTCGCTTGCAGGGCGTGCGGCGACTTTATGAAAAAGCCGCGGTATTCGAAAAGGCCGAGCGATTGGTCGACAAATATCGAGCGCGGGCCGAGTCGGTTGCCGACGCGATCGAAGGCGACGATTTGCGCGCCCTCTTGTATTATTTCGTGGATACGGTGCTCGATGCGCCCGCGGACCGATCCGCCGCGCCCATCGTGTCGCCATCGCGCCATCCGGGAGCGCTTCCCATCGTGGCGCCGTCTTAGTCGCGTTTCATTCATCGAGGCAGCCGTGAACCAGGACCATTTGAGCGCCGATCTCGAGCCGCTGGTCGATCTGTTCTATGCCGACCATGCGCGGCTGGGCCGGTTTCGTGGCGTCGGCCCGACCGAAATGCCGTTGGTCTATCAAACGCTGCTCGCGCACCAAAACCACATGACCGTCACGGTCGAGCATTTTCATGGCTCGCCGGTCGATGTGCGCGTGCTGTCGACCTCGGCCAAGGACTATCACTATTCGCGCAAAATCGTGCTCACGCGACGGTCCGACGGCGCGGTGGTGCAGTTTGGGATCGTGCGAATCGACTTGCGAGTGCTGAGTCCCGCGGTGCGGATGGCGGTCGAGGATCAGCGCACGCCGCTGGGGCGAATTCTGATCGAAAACGAGGTGCTCCGCGAAGTGCATTTGACGCATCTCTGGCGAGTGGCGATGGGCGATGACTTGGCCGGACTCTTTAACGCCTCGCCCGAGGGCATCACCTATGGCCGCACGGCGATCATCGACTGCAACCACGAGCCGGCGATTCAGCTCCTCGAGATCGTGGCGCCGGTCGAGGGCTGAGGCGCGGCTCCGGGCGGCGCGGTCGAACAACACGGCGTGTCGCATGAACGACTCGACGTCGGCGCCCGACGGTAAAAGGCGGATCGAGCAATTCTCGGGACATCGCTGGCAAGAGTATGAAGATCGTCTACCTGGCCGCCGGCGCCGCCGATATGATCTGCGGAAGTTGTCTGCATGACAACACGCTCGTCGCCTCGCTCCAGCAGGCCGGCCACGACGCGTTGCTCGCGCCCACCTACACTCCGCTCCGCACCGATGAAGACAGCGTGAGCATGTCGCGCGTGTTTCTCGGCGGGGTGAATGTCTATCTGCAACAGGCCGCGCCGCTGGCCCGATTCGTTCCCCGCCCGCTGGCCAACCTGCTCGACCATCCGCGGCTGATTCGCTTCGCCATGCGTTTCTCCTCGAGCGTCGAACGCGCCAAGCTGGGGCCGCTCACCGTGTCGATGCTTCGCGGAGAGCATGGCCGCCAGCGAGGTGAAATCGCGAAACTCGTCGCTTGGCTCGCCGAGGAAGCCCGGCCCGATGTGGTGCATCTCTCGAACACCATGCTCGCGGGCATGGCCGGCGAGATTCGCAAGCTCGGCTGCCCCGTGGTGGCCACGCTCTCGGGCGAGGACCTGTTTTTGGAGCAACTGCCCGAGCCTTATTACTCGCAAGCGCGAGCGCTCTTGCGCGAGCGAGCCGGCGAGCTCGATTCACTGGTGGCGCTGAATCACTACTACGCGGATTTCATGGCCGACTATCTCGCCACCCCGCGGCATCGCGTGGAAGTGATTCCGCACGGATTGAAGCTCGATGGCCACGGCTTGCCCGCGGCTCCGCGCGACACGCGCGAGCGGACGCTCGGCTATTTGGCCCGCATTTGTCCCGAAAAAGGGCTACATGTGCTGGTGGCGGCTTGGCGACTGCTCGCGCAAATCCCGACGCGCCGCCGGTGCGGCTGCGAGTGGCGGGGTACTTGGGCGCCGGCGATCGGAAGTATTTCGACCGCTTGCAACGCGAGATCGCCGACAGCTCGCTGGCCGATCGATTCGATTATGTGGGCGAAGTGAGTCGCGCCGACAAGATCGCATTTTTGCGGAGCCTCGATGTGTTTAGCGTGCCGACCGTGTATCGCGAGAGCAAGGGGCTGAGCGTGCTCGAGGCCTGGGCCAATGGGGTTCCGGTGGTGGCGCCCGAACATGGCGCTTTTACGGAAATGATTCGCGACACCGGCGGCGGACTTTTATGCCCGCCCGAAGACCCCGCGGGGCTCGCCGCGGCGATTCTGAAGCTGCTCGTCGATCCCGAACTCGGGCGAACCCTGGGCCGCCGCGGACACGACGCGGTGCGCGATCGCTATCATGCCGCGGCGATGGCCGATCGCACGCTCGCGCTCTATCAACGCCTTGTCACGCCGGGCGGTCGTCCGCGAGAGGCGGAGCAAGCCGCCGGCGAATTGGCGCCGCTGATCGCGGCGTCACGATTTCTCGCGCACCCATGAACGCCATCACCCACTCGCCAAATCCCCAACCATGAACCACCGCCTTGGTAGTTCGCGAATCATTCGCACCGCCGCTCGCCGCGTTGGGCCGCCGTTGGCGATTGTGCTCGCGCTCGCGGTCTCCGCCCGGCTCCTCGTCGCCGAGGCGGTCGAGCCCGCGGGCAGCACTCGCAAGTTCGTGCATCCGGGCCTTCTGCACACGCAAGCCGATCTCGATCGCATGCGACGCCATGTGGCCGCGGGCGATGAGCCTTGGAAAGCCGGCTTCGCGCGGCTCGAGGCCGACAAATTCTCGCGGGCCGATTATCGACGCCAGGGCCCTTTCGAGGTCGTGATCCGCGAGACCGGAAACACGGTCGGCAACGGCGAAATGGTCGCCGATGCCAACGCCGCCTATCAAAACGCGATCATGTGGCGCCTGACCGGCAACGAGGCCCATGCCCGCAAGGCGATCGAAATTCTCAACGCATGGTCGAGCACGCTGCGCGAAATGCGCGGCCATGATGTGCAGCTCGCGGCCGGTCTCAATGGCTTCAAATTCGTCAACGCCGCGGAGCTGATGCGCGACGATTCGCCGACCTCGCCTTGGCCGCCCGACGCCAGCGAACGGTTCCGACAAATGCTCCGCCGCGCGATTTATCCGCCGCTCAAGGATTTCGCCACCTTTGCCAACGGCAATTGGGATGCCGCCTGCATGAAGACGCTGATCGCAATCGGCGTTTTTTGCGACGATCCGGCGCTCGTCGATCGGGTGGCCGATTACTTTCGCCGGGGCCAGGGCAACGGCCGAATCACGCACTATGTCATCAATCCCGCGGGCCAGTGCCAGGAATCGGGCCGCGACCAGCAACATGCCCAGCTTGGCCTGGGCCTCTTGGCCGAGACCTGCGAGGTCGCCTGGAATCAGGGCATCGACCTTTATGGAGAAGTCGACAACCGGCTACTCGCCGGCTTTGAATACACCGCTCGCTACAATCTCGGCCACGATATGCCGTTTGTCGCCACGGTCGATGTGACCGGTAAGTATCGCCACAAGCGCATTTCGGAAGAAGGTCGCGGCGAGCTGCGGCCGATTTACGAAATGGCGTGGAATCATTATCACCGGCGCCGCGGGCTCGATGCGCCATTTATCGGCGAGGCGGCGGCGAAACTTCGCCCCGAGGGGCCGGCGTTTTCAGCCGATCACCCCGGCTTCGGCACGTTACTCTTCTCGCGGCCCGCCGACTCGGCGAAATAGTGCATCGTCACAGTTGAAGTGACGGGTTGGATTCGTTTCGCGTGCCATGCCCACGACCCTGCGTGGGCATGAGGACCCTGCGTTGCACTTGAAAACATGCCCACTCGGGGCAGTGGGCATGGCACGCAAGCAAACTGGGTTATCCGTCATTTCAGCCGTGAAAGAGCGCTAGATAAAGTGGCGAACTGCCGACGATGCGGCGATCGCTCTAAAGAGCGCCTCCGAGCGCCACGTTCATGAGCCGCAGCCCGGCATGCACCGTGGCCGACACGCGCTTGCCTTGGGCAACCTGATCGCGGAGCCACGCGTCGCAGTCTTCGAGCGGCACGACATGGACCGTGATCTCTTCGTGCTCGACCCCGCCGCCAGCCGCGACTTTTCTCGCGTCGCGCCAGATAGAATCGCACGGATTCGTCGGTCAGGCCGGGCGAAGTAAGGCATTCGGCCAAGAATTCCAAGGTCGGCGCCTCGTGGCCGGTTTCCTCGAGCAGTTCGCGGCGGGCGGCCTCGGCTGGGTCCTCGCGCTCTTGGCCCGCGGTGTCACCCACCAGTCCCGCGGGCAGTTCGATCGTCGTGGCGTCGATCGGAATGCGATGTTGCTCGACAAAGAGCACGCGATGTTCGGTGGTGAGCGCCACGATGATCGCGGCGCCCCGGGCGCTGGTTCGCTCGGCCCATTCCCAGTGACGTCGCCGCACAAGCCGCAAGAAGCGGCCTTCGGCAAATGTTTGTGGCGAGTCGGAGTCTTTCATCCATGACCTTTTTTCGCCCGCCGGATCTCGAACACGCCAACGGCGAGCGCGAGCGCTTGTGGCGCCCGACGCTCGGGCGGCGACGCAGGCAGCTTAGCCGCGCCCGCTCACGAGATCAATCGCAGCGAGGGCGGAGCGGGGCGGGAGCCGGGGCTTGTCAAGGAGCTCAGTGTGGCGGCCGAGAGCGGCGCGGGCTCCTGGGAATCGGCGTCGTCGGGCCGCATGTGGACACTGCCGCCCTGGGCAAGATGCGAATACAAGGGCGTTTCGAGAAATTCGGCCAAGGCCCGACCCGGCGAGCTTTCGTCAGCTCCGCCGCAGGCCACGCAAAGCCGCTTGGCTTGAGACCCGCCCACGACGACATTCACTTCCCAGGAATCGCGATTGCGGAATGAGGCGCCAGCGGCGGCGCCCACATGAGGGCCATAGCGGAGTGTCTGGACCGCCACCACCGAATTGAGCGGAAACAATAACGTGTCGCTCGGAGCCCAATAAGTGAACCGGCCCGCGCGACGATCGAACCGAGCCACCGGCCGCCGCCGCGCCACGAATGCCGCCACGGTCCACACGCCGAACACCGTGGCCACGGCCACGAACAGGCCGACCAAAAACGTCACGCCGCTTTCATAGCGGTCATCGACAACGGCCAGCGAGGCGAATGTCAGGCATCCGACAAGCGGTCCCCAAGCAAACCGGCCGCTCGCGCGCGGGAACAACTCGAAGCGATCCGCGCCGCGCCGTACAAAGCGCCCACCCGGCCGAATAAAATCGGCGCGAATCGACACCGTGGACAATTGAGATTCGGTCGCCAAAGTCGCTTCTCCGCCTGCGACGCCGAACGGTTCCGAGAGCCGCACTCAAAAAAGGGCTAACAAAAGTCCAGGCCAACCAAAGCCCTGAAGTTATTGTGCGAGCGCTAGAAAAGACCTCTGAAAGGTAACATCCCCCGGCGCCGTTCCGCCGCCGGAAGAGGTACTTTCTAGTCTTGCATCGCGGCCCGGTTGCGTCAACCATGCGGTTTGGGAAAATACCACGCCTATCGCCCCGCGACGCTCGCCGGGCGCCGGCGGGAGAACCGGCAAAGCGGCGGCGCCGCCGCGATCCGCCGCTTTGCGTCAGCGAACCGCCGCCTTTTGGCCACCTGGGAAACTCGCCGTACATGGACCCGATCACGAGCTTGCAAAACCCGCGAATCAAGGAGACCGTCAAGCTCCGTGATCGCAAGCATCGCGAACATCGAGGGCAAATGGTGATCGACGGCGCTCGCGAGATTCGCCGGGCATTGGCCTGCGGCGTGGCGATCGTCGAAGCGTTTGTTTGTGAACCGCTCTGCCGATCGGCCGAAAGCCGGCACACGCTTACCGCCCTGCAAGAAGCCGGCGTGCCCGAGATCGCGGTGAGCGAACCGGTGTTGCGAAAGGTCGTGTTTGGCGATCGGGTCGAGGGGATCGTGGCCGTGGCGACGCTCCCCAAACGCTCGCTCGCCGAGCTCAAGCTCCCCGCGGCGCCGCTGGTGGCGGTGCTCGAAGGGATCGAAAAGCCGGGCAATGTGGGCGCCATAATCCGCTCGGCCGACGCCGCCGGAATCTCGGCCCTGATCGTGGCCGATGGCCGGGCCGATCTCTACAACCCGAATTGCATTCGCGCGAGCCTGGGGGCCGTGTTCGCGCTGCCGGTCGTGGCGGCGTCGGGGCAAGCGGCCCTAGCTTGGATACGGCGGGAGGGATTGGAAATCGTATGCACTCGGGTCGACGGAGCTCGCGACTACACGCACGTCGATTTCCGCCGGCCGACAGCCATTGTGCTCGGCAGCGAGGCCGGGGGGCTGAGCGACGCTTGCGCGCGGCCGACGCCACGGCCGCTCGACTGCCGATGCGCGGCGTGGTCGATAGCCTCAATGTCTCGGCCACCGCCGCCATCTTGTTCTACGAAGCGCTGCGGCAGCGATCGGCCTCGGCGAGCTAATGCCTTGTCACGGCTTAAAATTGAAGCGCCCGCCCACGCTTGCGTGGGCATGTCCCACCAATCTCGAAATTATGCGTTGGCATTGCACTACGCAGACAGCTTCTCTCGCCGGGGGAGAGCCCGGCGCCCGACACGTCATGCGTTCGGGGCAAGCCCATACATGCCGTGGCTGCGCGGCACGAGCTTCTTTTGCTTCACCAGCTCGTCCCACACGGCCCGCGGATATTGGTCGGGCGGAGTGATCGCGTCGATGGTCGAACGCTGGCCCGAGCTCATCGGTCCGCGGCCGATCCGCGATTCGCTGTCGAGCTGCGTGACTTTGATCCGCTTCTTAAACGCTTTGAAAGCCGCCTTGAGCACCTCGGGCGAGGGCGCCGCCTCGGCCGGGACCGCGACGGCGGGCGCCGACAGTCCGGCGGTGGCTGGCGGCGATTGGGCCGGCGACTCGGCGTTGGCGGGCGACGACGGCTCGGCATCGGCCCGCGGACCACGGCTGGGGATTTCTGGCATATTTGGTCTCTCCCGCTCATCGGAGCTTGTCGATGGAAAGCGATACCCTTGTCAGTTTACCCCTTCTGGCGCCGGGGAGCAAAGTCGGCGCGGCGCGTCGGGATGTTTCGCCGAGGACCGGCATCCGATATTCTAGGTTCGCTCGGTGTCTCTTCCTCGTTTCGCGACATGGCGTTCCGCACGATGTTTCCCGGCCCGCTGTTTTATTTCGATTTGGTCACGAGCGCGCGCCGGCGCGGCCGTATTGGATTCGCGCCATTTATGCCGCCATCCTGCTTTGGTTTCTTTGCGAGATGCTACCGAGGTTTTCCGGAAACCAAGTGCCGATCGGCCTGATGGCCACGTTCGCCCAATTCTTCTTGGGTTATTTTTCATTTGCCCAATTGCTCATGGTGCTCTTGGTGGGACCCGCGCTCGTGGCCCCGGCGATCGCGGTGGAGCGCGAGCGGCGCACGATTGAATATCTCTTCGCCACCGATCTGACGAACGCCGAAATCGTGTTTGGCAAGCTGCTCTCGCGGTTCGCGAGCTTGGCGGCGCTCGTGGCGGTGGGACTGCCGATTCTGGCGCTGACAACGCTCCTGGGCGGCGTCGACACGACGATTCTTCTGCAGAGTTTCGTGATTACCGGCGGCGCCATGCTTGCCGTGACGTCGCTTGCGCTCGTGGTCTCGGTGCGGTCGGCCAAGGTGCGCGATGCGCTGGCGAAGGTTTATCTTATCCTCCTGTTGTTGCTTGTGCCGCCGATGATCCTCGGCGCGAGTCGGGCGCTCGGGTTTTGGTCGCCGGCGATCGGTTGGATTAGTTCAACGCTCGAGGAAGCCAATCCTCTCGCCACGATGGCGAAAACACTTTGGATGGCGACTACCCAAGGCGGCGGAAGCTGGCCGACCGTGCTCCTCATGCTGCGCGATGATAGCCTGTTCGCGGCCGCGATGCTCCTGCTTGCCTGCTGGAGCGTGCGGCGCGTGCATCTCGGCCAGGTCGCCGCGACGGCCAGCAAAAAACAGATCGCCTTTGCCACCCGCGGCAGGCCGGTTGGTGATTGGCCGATTCCGTGGAGAGAGATGCGCGGCAATCGCCGCGTTGGCCGCTGGGCGATCGAACGCGTCGTGAGTCGATTGTTCATTGGCCTCTTGGCCGTCGGCGTCTTCGCGCTCTTCTGGAAGATGCGGGGAATTCACTATGGCGGTGGTGGCCAGCCCCAGACAGAGTTCGTGGGGATCGCCCGAGCCGCCATGATGGTGCTGACGGATGTGGTGCTGGTGTTGATCGCGCTCCGGAGCGCGAGCTCGATCACCACCGAGCGCGAGCGGGAAACGTGGCTCACGCTGTTGAGCACCCCGCTCACGGCGCGCGAGTTCGTGTGGGGGAAATTCCTAGGCAATCTGCATTCCGCGCGGCTGGCGGGCTGGGCCTGGCTGTATCTGATCGCGCTGGCGGCATATGACCAGCCGAGTGTTTTGAAAGACGCGCCTTATATGATTGTCACCACACTAATCCTCGCCGCGTTTGCCGGCATTCTCGGCATATTTTGCTCGCTGTCGTTCAAATCCACCCAGCGAGCCCAAGGCGCCTGCGCTGGGAGCTTGCTTGTTCCTGGCCGGTGGGTACTTGATGTGCTGTGCTCCGATGATGTTCCGCGGCCCCGGCGCCGATTACTTCGCGCTCGCGCCCTGCGCCACGATGCTCGTGTACGTGGCCTTTTATTTTTCCCAGGAATCCTCCGACAAGATTTGCGCCGCGTATATCGCGGGCAACTTTCTCTACGCGGCGCTCACCGCGATTCTGTTCGTCGCGACAATCAACCGCTTCGACGAGAAAAACGGACGCATGGGCGCCCCGGATTCCGGGGATCCGCCGCCGCGGCGGTTCAGTTCCCAGGAAGATTCACCGACATCGAACGCTCTCGCGCTCGATGCGGCATCGCCCAATGACTTAACGCCCAGAGACTCGTCGCCAGCCAGGCCAAGCCACTGACCACGGCGCCCCAGCGGAACGAGCGGGGCGCATAGACGAATTCCACGACGCTCCGGCCCGATGGCACTAGCACTCCGCGCAGCATTCGGTCGGTGCGCAATATCTCGGCCTCGCTCACCGCGCCGTTGTGCGCGATTGTCGCTCGCCAACCGGAATCAAAGGCATCGGCCAGCACCAGCAGGCCGGGGTGAAGCACTTCCGCTTCTATCACCACATGTTGCGGAGTGTCGAACGGGACCTCGATTATTGAAATTAAAGAAAAGTCATCAACTTCATCGCCGCGTGGCGTGGGCAACAATATGGATTTGCTTTTGGTTTCAATCACGGCTTCCTGTCGCCAATCGCGCGGCTGGCCGCCGGGAAACAGCACAGTTTCGGTGCGCTGCCGGATTGCCGCCGGTCGACGGTCGTGCAATTCCGGAAGCTGCGTGACTCGGTCGACGATCCAAGCTCGCGCAAGAGGCCGCCGAACGCTGTAACCCTCGGCCCCGGCGACCGGTTTGAGCGGCTCTTCGATCCAATCCTCCCAGAAACCAAGATCGAGCCCCGGGGGAAGAATTAAATAACCAACCTTCGCCAGATCGAGCGCCGACGGATGAGGCAGCGCATCGCCCTCGGACTCGTCGCGATTGTCGCCATCGCCGTTGGCCTTGTCCTCGCCATCAGCCATGCTGCCGCGGACTGTTAGCCGGGGCCCATGCAGCCGGGCGACTTCCCAAAACGCGGCCTCCGCTTCCGGCGCCATTCCGGTGCTCTCGACACTTCCCAGCCCGAGCGGCAGATGATACTTAGGCGCGAGGGTGTCGCGATCCCATGCCACCATTTCACGCAGCCGATTGGGCGATCCTCGCTCGCGCCACGCGGCCGGAAGCAAGCTGTCCGCGCGGTCGATCCGCATCGTCTCGAGCAAATGGATTCGCCGCGGCGACGGCGAAAGCGCGGGTGTTTTCGTGAATGCTTCGAAATCAGCCGTGGGCGCCAGCCACCGATGGGCCACCGCCAAGTCGACCGTCGCCAGCGTGAGCAGCGCCGCGGCGGTAAAGGTCGCTCCCCGGGGCCGAAATCGCAACAGCAACCAGCCGGCGCACAAAACCGCGGCGCTTTGCCCAAAGCCGAGCGCGATATCGTTCCACGCGCCCGCCGCGTGGAGCGGTCCGAAGATCGAGTCGGCCGGCGCGGTGGCCATGTGGTCCAAAAACCAGCCCCGCCCCACGCCCGCCGCCGCAAGCCCCGCGAGCCCCGCCACGCCGAGCCATTGTATCCAGCCCAGCGCAATGCGTCTGGCGCCGAGCGCGATCCTTTGATCGCCCGGCGCGAGTGCCCGATCCAAGCCTCGGGCCGAGAACATTGCCAGGGCCAGCGCGGCGATCGTCCATAGTTTGGCCGGATAGCGAAACGACACATAGCCGGGCAGCGCCACGCTCATGAGCCAGTACACGCCGCCGACCTCCGGCCCCACGGCCAGCGGCCGGCCGGCGACGGATTCCGAGAGCGCGCCGAACACCCAGCCGAGTCCATATTCGCCGAAGCTCGCGAGCGCCGCTCCAAGGCCGAGCCAGCGCATCCATCGCCAGCGCGGTTCGCCGCCCGCCCCGCGCCAGCCGGCGAATGCAAACGGCAGCATTAAAGCCCCGGCATAGAGGCTCGGCGCCCAAATGCGTTTCTCACCAATGGCGGCGAACCACCGACGATGTTCCGGAAACTGCTGTCCGCCGATATTGGGCCACGCCAATTCGAGCCAGCGCCATGGGCCGACGCTGAATTGATAAACATGCCGCATATGCGACGCGCCGGCCTCGGCGTCGAGGAGCAACGACCGCTCGGGCCGCGAGACCGGTCGGCCATCGACCTCGGCCGGCGGCGGAGCGAACGTCCAGGCGATCAGCTCCCAAATGTTGCGTGGGCCATCGTCGGCCGCCCGCGGCGACTCGTGCGCCAGCTCAAACGCCGGAACGATCTGCACCGCCGCCAAGCATGCGGCCAGCACAAGACCGCCGCCCAGGCACAGCCAGCCTCGCGGCGAGCCGGCGCGCGCGGCATTGTTGCATTTCTCGCCGTTTTTCTCGGTGGTCGTGGCGCCGAGCAATGCATCGTTTCGCCGCGCGCGCGCGATTCCATACAGCGCCGCCGCGATCGCCACATGGTAGGCCATTTGAGGATCGCCGCCGAGCACCATCAGGGCCACGAACACCGCGAGCGCGATCATCGACCTCATGGCGGCGCAGGCTCGTCGCCGCGAACACGCCGTCGATCGCCGCCAGCGCCCAGGGCAGCCATGCCGCGCCGATGAGGAACACGACATTGCAATATTGAAATAGCACCGGTCCGCTAAAGGCATAGACGAGCGCCGCCCAACCGACGCCCGGCGGCTCGCGGCCCCAGCGGTGCGCGAGCCGGCCCGCGCCCAAGCGGCGATCGCCAAGTGCGACACGATATAAAAATTGTAGGCCCAGTAAAATTCCAGCGGGCCCACGAGCAGCGCTTGGCCGGGATAGAACACGCTAGCCGTGTTTTCGCCGAGCGTCGGGGAGCCGAGGCCTTCGAGCGGATTCCAAAGCGGAACACGGCCGGCGCGCCACTCGGCGACATTCCACTGAAAGAGCGGCGCGTAATAATGCGCCGCGTCGCGAAATACAAACGTTTGCCGGTCCGTGAACGCCCGGCCGAACAGCGCGGCCACGAGCGCGAGCCCCAAGCAGATTGAAATGCGGTACACGCGGCGCGACGCCATGTTCGACCCGAGAGCTCGCCAAGGAACCGGGCGCCGGCGGGCGATCACCGCGCCGGCCCCAAGACCGATGAGAAAAGCTCAAGTCTAACATCGCGACAGTCGAAGCGTCGCGCGTCAGGCGTTGACGAGCCGCGAGTGGATCTCGGCCAGACGGGCGTCGAGCTCTCGCGAAAGCTCGGCCAAATCGGCGGGCACGCGATCCTGCTCGCCCTGGGCATGGCGTCGGGCCGGCGAATGCTCGGCCCGCGACCGCGAGCCATCGGTCGACTGCGCCGGCGCCCGCGTGACGAGCCGCTCGCTCGACATTGGGCGTGCAAGGGCGGCTTTGCCGGTCAGGCGCTCCAAGTTGCGCGTGAGATCATCGGCGCCGGCGACAAACCACGAGGAGCCGGCCGGCGATTCGGAGCGAATATCGATCCAGCCGACAACCGCGTGCTTGGCCGAGTGCCTGTTCATACGAAACGATCCCTCTTCGCTAGCCTTCCGGCGGGCGAAGGCTGTTGTGGGTTATGCGACCGTGAGGGGCTAGTCCAAGCTAATCCAACGGCAAGTCGCAAAAGGTCGCCTGCAAGCATTGTCGGCTAAATCGCTAGCGACGATTGAACCGGACTGGCAAGCGCGGGCCATTTTGCCGCTCGCCCGGAACGCTACAATCGCGCAGCCAAGGCGAAAAAAAGCGATCAGACAGCCCAACAGCCCGTTGAAAAATTCAACAGGCGGCCCCACGCCGGCGCGAGCCGTGAAATTATTCCGCCGTCGGCGGTTCGTATTCGAAGTCTTTCCACTTCATGGGGCGGCGGAAAGGTTCGATTCGCAGCATCACTTCGCCGCTTTGGAAGATGCGCACAGTGCCGGTCGATTCGCTCACGGCAACAGCCACGGCTTGCGTCGTGCGGCTGATGGCGGCCGCGGCCCAGTGGCGAGCGCCCAGGCCCTTCGAGAGCGCGATGTTGGCGGCCGAGGCGTCGATATATCGCGCCGCGGCTTCGACCACGCCGTCGGCCGAGACCACGATCGCCCCGTCGAGCTGGGCGATCTCCTTGATGCCCTCGCGCATGCGCGGATCGTCGAGGTTCCGCTCCTTGCGCTGATAGCCTTTGACCGGATCGAAGCCGGCCGGATGGCTGCTGGCCATGACCTTGCGGGAATCGCCCACGACGAACAATGTGCCGATCGGCTTGCCCTCGCGGCCTTCGCGGCCGATCTCGACCGCCATGTTGACCACCGTCTTCAGCGTGTCGAGCGGCACGCGTGTTTCGAGTTGCCGCAGATCACGGGCCGTCAGCGTGCCCAAGTGCTCGCCCAACTGGATCAGACTGATCGAGTCGATCGCCCCGGCCTCGAAGCCGCTATAGACCGCCACCACCTGAGCGCCCGGCGCCAGGATATCGTCGGCCACGCTCTCGAGCAGCGCTTGGGTCAGCTTTTCGTAGACCGGCGCTCCCGGCATTTTCAGGAGCACGGTGGCAAAACCGGCGTCGGCGGCGCCTTCGAGCTGCGGCGGAAAATCGGCCGCGATCAGGGTCTTCACGCCATCGGTCATCGACTTCAGCCGCTGCCAATCGGTCGGGCCCTCGAGCAGCAACATCAGCACATCGGCCTGTGCGTTGCGCGCGAAGGCAACCGCCAGGTTGAACAGCCCCTGAAAGTGTTCGGTGAATTTCTGGCGCTCACGGATCGATGCTCTCGCCTGCTAGTGCGACAAAATTTCCGACAATGCCCCGACGACACCCTGTTAATGCGGGCGTCGCCTCGCCTAAAACAACCATTGCCGAGCCCGAATTTCGCCGATCGGCCAAATTCGACCTCCCCCGAACGGCGGCTCGCCGCGCCGATTCGGAAGTTTCCGCATCCTAAGGAGTTTGCGCTAGCGGGACAAGTCGAACCAATGGCGGAACAATTCCGCGGCTCAAGGAGACGAAGAATGCGGCGCCGGTTCGCGCGGTGCTCGCGGCGATTTCGCTCTGTTCGCCGCGACCGGTTTCCGGCTAACCTACCGCCGCGGCGCTCTTCGCGGCCCCCGCGCTTTGGCCGGGGCGAACCATGATATCGGCGCGGAGCTCGCGGGTCGCGGGACAAGGGAGCGCAAGTGGCCGGCGAAAATCTGGATCTGACGAGCGATTCCGGCGTCGGCCCGCGCCCCCGGCAAGCGGCGACATCGCGGAGCTTCGTGGGAGTGCGGTTCGCTTGCTGCGATGTATATGCCCGCGTGTATATCAATCACGAGCGAACCGCCTATCGGGGTCATTGTCCGCGGTGCTCGAAAGCGCATTGAATTGAAAATCGGGCCTGGCGGAACCGATGCCCGCTTCTTCACCGCCTTTTGACATTTTGAACCGCCGTCGGCGAATGCTATCGCGGCGCCGCTGTCAGTTCGGCCTCCCTGCGCCTGCTCTTGCCGTTGAGGCCAACTCGCGGTTTCGGGTAGGATTCGCGCCCCTCTTTCCGTGGCGTCGTCCCGTGTTCGCAGGACATGTCGATTCATGATGGACTTCGAAGTCGATCGTTGCACGCAGCGCTGCGCGGCGACCGGACGCGATCTCGCGCCCGGCGAGGCGATTTATTCGCTGCTCGTGGTCGACGAGGGTCGCGTCGCGCGGCGCGACTTCGCGGCGGAAGCCTGGACCGGCCCGCCGCCCGAGTCGCTCGGCTGGTGGAAATCGCGTGTTCCGGCGCCAACGTCAAGAAGCAGGCGGCCCCGAGCGATGTGCTGCTCGCCCTGCTCGACACGGAAACGCCCGGCGAAACGGAAAAGCCCGCCAATGTCGAGCCGCCCGCCGCGGCGCGACCGCCCGACGATTTTTGCTATGTGCTTTCGCTGCTGCTTGCCCGACGCCGCATTTTGAGGCTCGAAGACACCGAGCAATCGGACGATGGGCGTGAGGTCTCGGTGCTCTTCTGCCCGCGCAACGAAAAGACCTATCGCATCGTCACCGAAGTTCCCGGCGCCGAGCGGGCCCGCGAAATTCAACAACAGCTTTCGCAACTCCTGGCGCCGAGCAACGCATGACGCACACGAATCTCGGGCCGCGACCCCTCCCCGCTCGGCGGCGAATCAGCCATGTTTGGCTGCTCGCGGCGGCGACGCTCGCCGTGGCGCTCGAGCGGCGCGAGCTGTCCGCAAATCGTGCAACGCTACACGCAGCCGCTGCCGCGCGCGCTGCCGGCCTCGCCCACGCTCGCGCAGATTATCGAAGTGGTCAACGGCAACAGCCAACGTATTCTCGCCTTTTCCACGACCCGCGGCTCGATCTCGGTGTCCGGCTTCCCGACCCTGAGGGCAAGCATGGCGTTTCAGCGCGACAAGAACTTTCGCCTCCGCGGCGAGACCGCGCTCACCGGGCCCGAGGTCGATGTCGGCAGCAATGCCCAGGAGTTTTGGTTTTGGGTCCGCCGGGCGCCCCGCCCGCGCTCTACTACTGCGCCGACGATCGCTACGCCACGAGCAGCGCCCGGCAGATTATTCCGGTCGATCCCAACTGGCTGATCGAAGCGCTGGGCGTGGTGACATTCGACCCCAGTTGGCGGCACTTGGGACCTTCGAGCCTGGGTGGCGGCCGGATCGAGATTCGCAGCGAGCAGCCGGCGAGCGAGTCGCTCGATCCGCTCAAGCGAATCGTGGTGCTCGACGAACTGCGCGGAATCGTGCTGGAACAGCATCTTTACAATTCAAGCAATCAGCGAATCGCCACCTCGAAGTTGAGCAAACATCAGCACGACCCGACCACGGGCGTCACAATGCCCCGCCGCGTCGAGATCGAATGGCCGGCCACGAAGTTCTCGCTCACGATCGACCTTACGGACTTACAGATTAATCAAGTGGGCGGCGATCCACGGCAACTCTTCACCCGACCGCAGTACCCGGGCTATCAGGATATCGATCTGGCGGGCCCCGATGTGGGGCCGGCGATGCCCGGGGGCGGCATTCCGGGGCAACCAACGCCAGCTTTTCCCGCGGCGGCGCCAAGTGGTTTGCCCGCGGCGCCCACCGCTTCGCCCACAGCGCCGCCCGCCGCGTGGCAGCCGAACCCGGCCTATCAAGTGTCGCCCCAGCCGACATTGGCGCCGCCGCAAGCCGCGGCCGGAGCGCCGGCGTATGCCTTGCCAGCCCAGGGTCCGCCACCCAGCGCGGGCTCAAGCTACGCAACACCCAATTATTCGCCGCCCGGCGCATATTCCCCGCCGGGCTCTCCTCCCGCGCGGGCAGCTCAAGCGCCGCCGGCATACAGCGCGCCGCGATCACCATCGTATTGACGGGTTGGCCGCGACAGAACGTGAATTACCGCCGGTTGCGCGGCGCCCGCGGTCACTTGCCGAGCAACATGCCGCCATCGCAAACCAGAATTTGACCGGTCACGAGCGGCGAGCCGGAGAGCAGGCTCAAAATCGCCGCCGCCACGTCGTCGGGATCGGAAACCTTGCCCAACGGGCTGCGCATTTCGGCCATCCGTTTCACGGCCGCGTAGTGTTTGCCGTAGCCCTCTTCCAGCCAGCGGCCGGTGATAAAGCCGGGCGCCACGGCATTGACGCGGATCGTCGGCGCCAAGACCCGGGCCATGCTGATCGTGAGATTGTTGAGCGCCGCCTTCGAGGCCGCATAGGCGATCGAGCTGCCTTTGCCGGAAAACGCGGCCACGCTCGACACATTCACGATATGTCCACCGCCGGCGGCCAGCATCGGCGCCTTGGCGGCGCGGGCACAATGAAACGCGCCGACCAGGTTCACATCGAGGATCCGGCGCCAGAGGTCATCGGTCATTTCGTCGAGCGATTCGGCGGCGATGAATTTTGTCGTCGCGGCATTGTTCACCAGCATGTCAAGTCGGCCGAAGCGTTCGACTGCCCGATCGATCATCGCGCGGCAAGCGGCGTCGTCGGCCACGTCGGCCTCGTGGGCAAAGGCCTGCGCTGCGCCGAGCGAGAGCGCTTCGGCCGCGGTGGCTTCGGCCTCCTCGCGCGAGCGGGAATAATTGACCAGCACATGGGCGCCCAGCCGCGCGAGCCGCAATACGGTCGCCCTTCCGACGCCAGTTCCACCGCCCGTGACAATCGCCGCCCGCCCCGCTAACTGCATGCTCACCCTCCGCGCTCTCGCCGCCGATGTTGTTTCCAATCACGAGAATCGATCATAAGCGCCGGCTCGGCGCGAGGGAAGGCATGTCGGCGCGAGCCTCGCGGAACGACGATTTTCCGCGAATTTAGCGAGGCGATTTTCCAGAACGGTTCGCTTGCGAATCATCAGACGTCGGCCAGCGTCCGTTCGTTCGATTCACTCGGCTCGGCGCGGTTTTCGCGCGGCGGCGAAGCCGATGCCCGCGATTGCCGACCTCGAGCGAGCAGCGGTCGCGCGAAGCGATAGGCCGCCAGCGCCATTCGGCCCGAGAGTCGCCGCGGCGCCACCACAAGCCGGCTGATCGTGTATTGATCATTGGCCCAACTGGATAAGGCGCGAGTCAGCGGGCCCACGAAGTCGATCGTGTGCCAACGGCCTTCGTGATGCAGTCGCTCGAAGAGCAGCCAGCGGAGCAATTGGCCGGGCGTGATCTCGGCGCGAGCCTGATCGTAGCCGACCTTCACCGCGAAATAGACGCCTTTGGCGAGCCAGCCATATTCGAAAGCGATCGCCTCGCCATTGAGTTCCAAGAAGGTGAGTTGCAATTGTCCGCGGGCGGCGAGCGCTTTGGCCTGCGCGATGTAGAAGTCGAGCATGCCTTCGGTCGATAGCACCGAGCTCTCGCTGCCGCGTTTCCAACTCGAATGTTCGACTTGAAAGCCGCGGCGAACCAGCGGGGCGATCTGATGCGGCTCGATGTCGCGTTCGACGCGGAGGTTCAATTCGCCCAGGAGCGCCGATTTCTTTTCGATGCGCCGCATCTGGCGCCGATGGTTGCGGCTGAGCGACTCGATATATTCGGACCAAGGGCCCTGGATTTTCACCGTGCCCACGCGGAGCCGCTGGCGGAGCATGGCGGGAGCGCCGGTCCGCTCGATCGCCCGGCGCCAGGATTGCCAGCGCTCGAGCGCCATGTCGGTTCCGTGCAAATCGATCAGTGGCCAATGCCCGGCGGCGGTTCCGACGGCGAGCTGATCGAGCGCGGCGTCGACATTCACGCTTCGGTCGACGAGCAGATCGCAAGCGGGTGACCAGTGATTGCCCGTCGCCGCGCCGAGGCGCCAACCCGGCGGCCCGCCGCGGTCGATGATCGGCAGCGCGGCCACGAACCGTCCGTCTTCCTCGACCGCCAGAAAGTGAAACCGCTTGCCGGGCCGAAAATGCTCGGCTTCGATGGCCAGGAGATCGGCTTGCAAAGTCGGCAGGCAACAATCGCTTGCCAACCAGAGCCGATCCCAGGCCGGCGCCGCGGCGCGCAATTCGCTTGGCGAACTCAAAACTCGCAGCCGCAAATCCGCCATCGCCAACACCTTTTCATGCTCACGCTCGAAAAACAGCCGCCCAAAATTGAAGGGCTTATTGAGAATTTAGGTCGCGATTGGCCGGGCCGCCGACAGCGACTTGGCCTCGCTGACCGACCACACGTGATTGCCGCGCGGCTCGTAACGATCGGCACAACCGCGCCAACGAGCCCGGAGCGGCGCAGGCTGTTGAAATATTCAACAGGTTGGGACTTTCCCGGAACACACGCTGGCGCCGGCGCCGGCGATGCCAGCGGCGGGCCGCGACCGCGCCACGACCGCACGACCGCACGACCGCGCAAAGCGCGAAACTGCTCTTCTGTCGGCCAACGGTCGCGAGTAGTATTGCCGCCCCGTGAGTCCTGCCGTCGCCGGCGGGCTCGTTACTATCCGTCTGTCTAGAATGCTTGGAACTGCGCTTCATGAGCAGCAATAATCAAGGCGTTTTCCACTGGATTCGGGAAAGCGTTCGACGGAGCGTGCTGTTGGGATTTTCCGACGCGGTCGAACAACTCGGAACTCCAACCGGCGATGTCAATGATGTGAGCCCCCATGTAATGGCGGTGCTCAAACACGCGAGCGCCTCGCCGGCGCTCGCGACGGCCGAGACCAAGGCCCTCGGCGCGGCCGAGAAGCCGGCGCCGGGAGCGCCGTCGAAGCCCGAACGCAAGCGGTTGGGCCGGTCGCTCGATCAGCTTCGCGATCCGAGCGCGAAATAACGCGCCTCGAAATGCATCGCGATTGCTCGCGAGTTCGGACCGAGCCGCCGCGCCCGACGCCTGCTAGCGGCGCTCGGTCCATGCCGTCAGGTCACTGCGCAAGAAACGGGCCGATCCCCCGCAAACAAGGGGTCGGCCCAAAGCGTTCTCGATTTCATTGGCGCCCATTCAACGGCGCCACGCCGATCGCGATTAAAATCGGCGTCGTCGCCGCCGCACGATGACGATTCCCGCGTCGGCTTTCTTCGAGGCAAGTCCGGCCGCGGCCGGAACCAGCAGCGCCAAGGCCTTGAGGCCCGTCTTGAGCAGCGCTCGCCGGGAGCAATTCACTTCGCGCATCGCAATTCCTCCATGTTGTTGGATTACAGGGCCGTGTGACGTGAGTCGCGACCCACTTCGCTGGGGCCGATCTTAGATACCCGGTTGACGCCTGTCAAATCGGCTGTCAGGCTTGCGGCTAGCGAATGCGCGCATCGCCGCGCAATTGCTTTCCAAGAGCAGTTGCTCCCCGCCTGTTCCCCGGATTCGTCACGGTTTCAATGTCGCTCGCCAAACTGATCTTCGCTAGCTTGCGATTTCATGCCCGCTCGCATGCCACGGTGGCCGTGGCGGTGGCCGTGGCGGCGGCGGTGCTCGGCGGCGCGCTGGTGGTGGGCGATTCGGTGCGCGGGCAGTCTGCGTCATTTGACGCTTGATCGCCTCGGTCGCATCGAAAGCGTGCTCCTCGCCACCCGTTTTGTCGAGGCCGATCTGGCCCGCCGCTGGAACCCCGCGCTCGAGCGCGATCGACTCGAGGCCGTGCCCGCGCTGGTGCTCGAAGGATCGCTCGAGCGCCCGGAGCCGATCGGCGGAGCAGCGGGGGGCTCCGGCCGACTCCACGGCCCCCGGACTGCCGCCGCGGGTCGGATCGGTGTCACTCTTTGGCGTGGGCAACGACTTCTGGTCGCTCGGCCCGGGCGGGGTGGATCAGCCGTTGAAGAGCGGCCAAGTGGCGATCAACGAACCCCTCGCCGCGGCGCTTGGGGTGCAACCGGGCGACGATGTGATCCTGCGAATCGGCAAACCCGCCGACATTCCGGCCGAAAGCGCGCTTGGCCGAAAGCTCGACCTCACCCTCAGCCGCCGGCTCACGGTGCGCGCCGTGCTGCCGGCCGAGGGGCTGGGGAGATTGGGCTTGCGACCCGATCGAACAAGCGCCGCAAAACGCCTATGTGCCGATCGAACTGCTGCAAAATATGCTCGAGCAGCCCGGCCGGGCCAATGCGATGTTTATCGCCGCCACGGGCGAAGCCGCCTCGCAATCGACCTTGTCTCAATCGAGTTTGTCACAATCCGTCCCCGGTCCGCCGCCGCCGCCGCTCTCGCTCGCCGATTATGGGCTCGCGCTCCAAGCGACCGCGGCCGGCTACTGGCGTTTATCGAGCGAACGCATGCTTTTCGAACCCGAGGTCGTGCGGCAAGCAATGCAGCTCTTTGCCGCCGACTCGCCTCACGCCACGCAGACCTATTTGGCCAACACGATCGCTCTGGCAAGCAAGGCGGAGCCCGGGGCCGAGATTCCCTATTCCACGATCGCGGCGATCGACTTCGCCGAGACGCCGCCGCAAGGCCCTTTTCTCTCGCCCGAGGGGAAACCGATTCCACCGCTCGGCGAAGGCGAGATCGCGCTCAACGACTGGGCCGTCGGACAATTAGGCGCCAAGCTGGGCGATGAAATTCGCGTGGACTATTTCAAGCCCGAAAGCGTGCATGGCCACACCCAAGAGACATCGGCGCGTCTGCGGCTGGCGGCAATCGTGGCGATGACCGGCCGCGGCGCCGATCGCGAGCTGACGCCCGAACTGCGCGGCGTGACCGATCAGAAGTCGATCGCCGACTGGGATCCGCCGTTCCCCTTTGAACCGGGCCGAGTGCGTAAAGTCGACGAACAGTATTGGGATCGCTACCGCACGACACCCAAGGCGTTTGTTTCGCTCGCCACCGGTCAACGATTGTGGAACAGCCGCTTTGGCGACGTGACTTCGATCGAAATAAATCCCGTCGAGTCGAGCTCCATCGAATCGCTCGGCGCGGAACTGGCCGCGCGGCTCGATCCGGCAAGCATGGGAGTGACGCTTCTGCCGGTGCGGAAGCTCGCTCTCATGGCCTCGCGCGGCACGACGCCCTTCAATCTGCTGTTTCTCGGATTCAGCATGTTTCTGATTGTCGCGGCGGCGCTATTGGTGGCGCTGCTCTTTGGGCTCGGCATCGAACGGCGCGCCCGCGAGATCGGCGTGCTCGAGGCGGCGGGATTTTCCGCGCGGCGCATTTATTGGCTCCTGGCCGGCGAGGGTTTGGTCATCACCTGTATCGGCTCCGCGCTCGGCGCCGTGGCCGGGCTCGGCTACGCATGGCTGATGCTGGTGGGGCTTCGCACTTGGTGGCTCGCCGCGGTGTCGACGCCCTTCTTGCGGCTTTATTGGTCCGGGGAAAGTTTGCTGATCGGCTTCGCGAGTGGAGTGCTGGTGTCGCTCGTGGCGGTGCATGTCTCGCTGCGACGCTTGCGGCGCATGCCGGTTCGACGCTTGCTCGCCGGACAAACCGAGGTCGCCTCGCTCGGTCCGGCAAAAACCGGCGCCCGACCGCGATGGATCGCCGCCGGCAGCGCAACGCTGGCGCTGGCCAGCGGATTCGCGGCTTTGGGGCTCGGCGGCGAAGCGCAAGCCGGGGCGTTTTTCGCCTCGGGCGCCGCGGTGCTCGCGGCCTGGATCGCGATGCGCTGGTCGCGGCTCAAGCGAATCGCGGCGCGAAGCGCTCTCTCGACCGGCGCCTTTCCACTGGTCACGCTCGCCGGTCGCAACGAAGCGCGGCATCCGGCACGTAGCTCGCTGGCGATGGGGCTCGTGGCGTCGGCGTCGTTTCTGATCATCGCGATTGGGGCCTTTGAACTCGATCCGGCTAGCGAATTGGGCTCGCGAAATTCGGGCAGCGGCGGATTCGCGATTCTCGGCCAATCGTCGCAGCCGATCTATCAATACCTGTCTTCGCGCGAAGTGCGCGATCAGCTCGGTTTTTCCACCGACGATGAGAAAGTGCTCGCCGGCGCCAAAATCCTGGGGCTTCGCCTCCGCGGGGGCGACGACGCCAGTTGCCTGAACCTCTATCAGCCGACCCAGCCGCGGGTGTTGGGAGTACCCCGGTCGCTCGTCGAACGCGGCGGATTCGCTTGGTCGAGCACACTCGCCAAGACACCGCGCGAGCAAGAAAATCCCTGGCTCCTGCTGGAAAAGCCCGCTAGCGATGACGGGAGCGCCGCCACGAATCGCTCCACCGCCGAGTCGATTATTCCCGGTGTGCTCGATGAAAACACGGCGATGTATAGTTTGCATCTGGGCCTTGGCGACCGGCTCGCGATTGACGACGATCATGGGCGTCGGCTCAAGATCGAAATCGTGGGCCTGCTCAAGAACAGCATGTTTCAAGGAAGCGTGCTCGTGGGCGAGCAGAGCTTCATCGACCATTTTCCCAACTCGTCGGGGTACCGCTATTTCCTTGTCGAGCCGGGCGAGATCGGCGCGAACGGAAATGCCGCGAGCGGCGCCAGCGGGCAAGGCCACGGAGCGGCCAAGGCCATCGCCGGCGTCGCCAAGCAACAACTTGCCGCGCGCGTCGCCGCGACCGAGCGTGTGCTCGAGGATCGGCTCGGCGACTACGGCTTCACCTGCGAGCCCTCGGCCAAACGGCTGGCGAGTCTGATGGCGGTGCAGAATACGTATCTGGCGACTTTTCAATCGCTCGGCGGGCTGGGACTACTACTCGGAGTGGTGGGCTTGGCGGCGGTGGAGCTGCGGAGCGTGTTCGAGCGCCGCGGCGAATTGGCGCTGATGCGGGCCGTGGGATTTCGGCGTCGCCGGCTGGCGGCGCTCGTGATGCTCGAAAACCTCTCGCTGCTTGCCGGCGGGCTAGTGGCCGGAGTGTTCGCGGCGGCGGTGGCGGTGGCGCCGCATCTCGTCGGGAGCGCCGCCGGGTTGCCGTGGATGCGATTGACATCGCTGCTCGCCGTGGTGCTGGCCGCCGGCGCCGTGGCCGGACTCGGGGCGGCCCGCGCGACGCTCGCCGCCCCGCTGATTGCGGCGCTGCGGGACGATTGATCGCATGTTACACTAACGCGCCGCTAGACGCCGCCGCCCTCAAGTGCGGGCGGTCTCGCCTGTTTCGACGAAGCATCGGTTTCGACGTTGTTCCCCTGGTTTCCCATCCCGCCATTGGAGTGCTCGAAATGCGTGGCATGATCGCCATTTTTCTGTTCATTGCCATGGCCGCTCTGTCTTGGGGCGTGTATGGCCCTGTGCTCCAGGCCGGCTCGCGCGATATGGGCAGCCCGCTACGTCCGTTCGTGTGTGTCGGGGCGGCTTATTTTCTGATTGCCGTGCTATTGCCGGGAGCGCTGTTGTGGCTCAAGGGCGAAAAAGGGGCCTGGACCGTGGGTGGTTTCGGATGGAGTTTCGTGGCGGGCGGCTCGGCGCGGTGGCGCGCTGGGAGTGATTATGGCGCTACGAAATCATGGCAACCCGCTCTATGTGATGCCGCTCGTGTTCGGCGGGGCGCCGGTGGTGAATACATTCATCACCATGCATATGAACAAAAGCTATCGCGAAGTGAATCCGATGTTTTTAGCCGGCCTCATTCTCGTGATCAGTGGCGCCGCCACGGTGCTCTTCACGCGACCGCATGACGCGCCCCGCCAAAAGGCGCCGGTGGCCGATTCCCCGTTGGCCGATGCCAAACCGGCGAGCGCCGAACCGGCCGAGACCAAGCACTTGGCCGCGCCCAGCGAATCGAAGGCGGTGAATCTCGCCCTCGTCGGCTTGTGGGTCGCCACGACCGCGCTCTCCTGGGGCGCCTATGGTCCCACGCTGCATAAGGGCCAAATGAAAATGGCCGGCAGCCGCCTTCGCCCCTTGATCTGCGTGGGTCTCGCGTATTTTCTGATCGCCGTGATCATTCCCGTCATCAAGATGTCGGGCGGCGAGCCCGGCAACTGGACGACCGAGGGCGTGCTCTGGAGTCTCGGGGGCGGCGCCGTGGGCGCGTTCGGCGCCATCGGCATCATCATGGCCTTCAATTTCGGCGGTAAGCCGATCTATGTGATGCCGCTCGTGTTCGGTGTGGCTCCGGTGATCAACACCTTCGTCACGGTACTCAGCAGTAAAACGCTTCACTTCGCCGACGCCTCGGCGTTTTTCTATGCCGGTTTGATCGTGGTGGCCGTGGGCGCCGTGGTGGTGCTTGTGTTCGCGCCGCGGCCCAAGGCGCTCGCGCATCATGGTCACTCCGAGCCGGCCAAGGCCTGACACGACTTGCCCCGTGGACTTGACCATGGAACCGAACGACGCGATGCGGGCGATCGAAACCGAGTTGGCCCATGTGTGGATGGTGCGGGCATTTCTCAAGCATGCCGACGAATCGGTCGACGATGAGCAATTGCAAGAGATCCATCGCGCGCTCTACGACTACCAGCTCGCCACCGGTCCCTCCGCTCGCGCGAACGACCCGGCGGCGTATTTGAAACTGGCAAGGAAGAAGCTGGCCAAGCTTCGCGCGGCGGCGGAGCTGTTCGCCGAAATCCAGCCCGAGGTGTCGACGCACACGAATTTCCAGATGGCGGCCCGTTCGCTCACCGCGTCGGTCGAAGCGATCGCGCATGTGCTCGAGGGCGAGTCTGGTTCCGCATGATTAGCGATAAGCGAGCCGTTTTATGAACGCCATCGGCGGCTGGTCCGAGTTCGATCTCGCGGGGCATGCGTGCGAGATGTTCGTGCCCGTGGCGCCGCGGGCCGATGGCGCTTCCCTCGTGTATCTGCACGGCGTGCATTCGCAAAGCCTGCGCGACAAGCCGATATTCAACGCGCTCTTCGAGCAGCACGGCTTGCGAGTGCTCTGCCCCGGCGCCGGCCCAAGCTGGTGGACCGATCGCATTTGTTCGGCCTTCGACCCACGGATCACGGCCGAGCGCTATGTGCTCGACCGGGTTCTGCCGTGGCTGGCCGCGCAGTGGAACATCGCGCCGCCGAGCGTGGGGATTTTCGGCACGAGCATGGGTGGCCAAGGCGCGCTGCGGTTTGCCTTGAAGCATCCGCGAGTCTTTCCGGTGGCGGCGGGAATTTCGCCGGCGATCGATTTTCAAATGCGCATGCGCGAGGGCGACGCCGTGTTGGCGGCGATGTACAAAAACGCCGAACATGCCCGGCAAGACACAGCCACGCTGCATGTGCATCCGCTCAACTGGCCGCGCGGACTATGGTTCTGCTGCGACCCGGCCGATGCGCTGCGGCACGCGAGCGCCCAGCGATTGCGGGAAAAACTCGTGGCCCTCGGCGTGCCGCACCACTGCGACCTCGCCACCACGGGCGGCGGCCATTCGTTCGAGTATTACGAGCGCATGGCCCCGCCGGCAATCGAATTCATGGTCGAACGACTGGCCGCCGCCACCGAACGCGGGTAACGATTTCGCCGGCCTCGTGCTCGGCCACGGTTATCCAGCGCGCCGCGGCCCTATTCCAAGATCAGGTCTTTCACCGTGCCGCCGCCAGGGATCATGGGGAGCACGTGTTCCTGATAGGGCACTTCGACATCGAGCACGAACGGGCCAGGATAGTCGATCATTTCTTGCAGCGCGTCGGTCAGTTCGCTCTTCTCGCGAACATAGCGAGCGCCGCAGCCGAAGCCCTTGGCGATGGACACGAAATCGGGATAGCGGCTCACCGGGCCGATGCCGTTGCCCTGACCTTTGGCCTCGGGATTATCGATTGGTCCCAAGTAAGTGTGCGCTCGCACGCCTTCATGGAAGCGATCTTCCCACTGCACCACCATGCCGAGATGTTGGTTATTGAGCAGCAGCACTTTCACCGGCAGTTTCTCGCAGTGGCAGGTGGCGAGCTCCTGGATATTCATCAGGAAGCTGCCATCGCCGTCGATATCGAACACGAGCCGATCCGGATGCGCGGCCTTGGCGCCCATGGCGGCCGGCAGGCCGAAACCCATGGTGCCGAGCCCGCTGCTCGAGAGCCAAGCCCGGGGCTGGCGGAGCTGGAAGAACTGAGCGGCCCACATTTGATGCTGGCCCACGCCCACGCTCACGATCGGGTTCAGGTCTTTCGTCATGCGGCTGAGCTCGGCGATCGCGTGCTGGGCCAAAATGCCCTTGGCGTTTTGGTCGTAGTGCAGCGGATACCTGTTTTTCCAGCCGGCGATCGTCGCATGCCAAGCCGACAAGTCCTCGGGCGCTTCGACGATCTTGTTGAGTTCCGCGAGCGCGTGTTTCACGTCGCTCACGATCGGGATGTGGGCCTCTTTATTCTTATTGATTTCCGAGGGGTCGATATCGATATGCACGATCTTGCCGTGCTTGGCGAACTCGGAAAGCTTGCCGGTCACGCGATCGTCGAACCGCACTCCCAGGGCGATCAAGAGATCGGCCTGATCGACCGCGTAGTTGGCAAACGCGCTGCCGTGCATGCCGAGCATGCCCAGCGACAGGGCGTCGTCGGCCGGAAACGCGCCCAGGCCCATCAAAGTCATTGTCACCGGAATCTTCGTACGCCGGGCCAACTCGCGCAGTTCGTCGCTCGCGCCCGAAAGCATCACGCCGCCGCCGGTGTAGATCACCGGGCGCTTCGACCGCTTGATCGCCGCGGCCACTTGGGCAATCTGCTCGGGACGCGCCCGACGGTCTTCGACCCGGTAGCCGGGCAGATTCATCGGCACATCGTAGTCCGCCACGATCTGGGACTGCTGCACATCCTTCGGCAAGTCGATGAGCACCGGCCCGGGCCGGCCGGTCGTGGCGATATGAAACGCCTCGCGCACGACGCGGGCCAGATCGTTGATATCGGTCACCAAGTAATGGTGCTTGGTGATGCCGCGGCAGACTTCGACAATGGGTGTTTCCTGAAAGGCGTCGCTGCCGATGAAGCTGCTTTTCACTTGCCCGGTGATGGCCACGAGCGGAATGCTGTCGAGCTTGGCGTCGGCGAGCACGGTGACCAGATTCGTGGCGCCGGGGCCGCTGGTGGCCATGCACACACCGGGCTTGCCGGTGCTGCGAGAATAGCCCTGGGCGGCAAAGCCGCCGCCCTGCTCATGGCGGGGGAGGATCGTGCGAATGCGGTCGCGATATTTCACCAGACTCTGATGCAGCGGCATGCTTGCTCCGCCCGGATAGGCGAAAATCGTATCCACGCCGTGCCGCACGAGCGATTCCACAAGAATATCAGCGCCCGATTGCAACTGAGCCACGGAACGCGGGGACTGCAACGTCGACACGGCAAAACCTCCGAAAACGCCAAGACAAAGAGCCGAAAAACGGGCAACGAGCGCTGCCCGCGGCAAACAATTTAGCTTATGCGGACACCGCCCCGGTTGCAAGGCGCGGTTTGGGCGCCGCGTCCGGATGTGGACGCTTGCGCATGAGGTTTTTCCTTAGGCATTCGGCTGTCCTGCCTAGAGCCCACAGTGGGTTCATGGCCAAGCCTGGATTAAGTCGCTTCTGTGTCAGGCCAAGGCGCCCGCGCCGGGCCGGCATACGCGCTTCAAAAGGCAGAAACCGATCACCAGGCCCGCTCTTCGCGGTCGTCTTCGTCGCGATCCGTAACTGCGTAACCCGCCGCACATTCCGCGCATGGCTACGCCGCCGGAGCGGGTTGCAGAAGCCGAGCGCCGGGTGACGATAGCATGCTTGTTACCGCACGCGCGGCTCGATCGTTTCTCCCCCGAGAGGACTTTCCCCAAAATGGCCACCACCCGACGCCGATCCTCTTCGGCGGTGCAAACGCCGCTCGAGACCTATCTCCGCGAAATCAACGAAACCTCGCTCCTCTCGGCCAAGGACGAACACGAGCTCGCTGGCGCGATCGGTCGCGGCGATATCCGCGCTCGCGACCACATGGTGCGGGCCAACCTGCGGCTCGTGGTGAACATTGCTCGCGGCTACACCGGCAAAGGCCTGAGCCTGCAAGACCTGATCGAGGAAGGCAATCTCGGCCTGCTGCGGGCGGTCGAAGGCTTCGATCCGGCGATCGGCACCCGCTTCAGCACCTACGCGAGCTATTGGATCAAGCAATCGATCAAACGCGCGCTGATCAACACCGCCAAGACGATTCGCATTCCGGCCTACATGGTCGAACTGCTCTCGAAGTGGCGCCGAGCCAGCGCCCGGCTCACCGAGGAGCTCGGCCGCACCCCGACGCCCGAGGAGATCGCGCGGGTGCTTGGCCTGCCCAAGAAAAAGCTGCCGATCATCAAGAAGGCGATTCGCATCTACAACTCGACGCCGCAAACCGATCAAGCCGAGGCCGGTTGGTCGCTCGGCGAAATGATTATGGACGATCGGCTGAAAAGCCCCGAGGACGAACTAGTCGACAGCGACAGCTTGGTGCATGTGCTGCGAATGCTCGAGGACATGGACGGCCGCGAGGCCACGGTGCTCAAAATGCGATTCGGCCTCGAAGACAACGAGCCACGCACCCTGAAGGAGATCGGCGAGTCGATGGGACTCACTCGCGAGCGCGTGCGGCAGATCGAAACCGAGGCGCTCGGCAAATTGGCCCACGGCCTGCATGAACCCAGCCGCTGAAGCCATCGGCGCGTCGCGGCCGGACCGTCTCGGGCGCCATGCCGCGATCCTTGGGCCCAATGCCCGGCGGCTGGGGCCAAGCCTTGCTCTCGGGCGACGGCTCGGCTATGAAGGGCGAGTCGCGCCGAGTTGCCCAGACCTGCCGGCTCCCGTGGCCGAGCACGGTTGAGCCCCGTCATCGCGCCGCTAGCCGCGCCTTTGGAATTCGCCATGCAACTGTCCGACTATATTCGCGCTGTGCCCGACTTTCCAAAACCGGGCATCTTGTTTCGCGACATCACGCCGCTGTTGCTTTCGCCCGAAGCGCTGCGGGAAACGATTCGCCAGTTGGCCGAGCAATATCGCGACGCGCGGATCGATGTGGTGGCGGCCGCCGAAGCCCGCGGCTTTATCTTCGCCGCGCCCTGGCGCTGGAACTGAATGTCGGGTTCGTGCCGGTGCGAAAGCCGGGCAAACTGCCGTTCAAGACGCATGCGTTTCGGTACGATCTGGAATATGGCAGCGATACGCTGCATATTCACATTGATGGACTCTCCGTCGGCCAACGGGTGCTGATCGTCGACGATCTCCTGGCCACGGGCGGAACGGTCGAAGCGTGTTGCCGATTGGTGGAAAAGGCGGGCGCCGTGGTTGTGGGCGCCGCGTTTGTGATCGAACTGAGCGAGCTCGGCGGCGCCGCGCGCTTGGCGGCCTATCACCCGCAAAGCCTGATTCGCTATCAGCGCGGCGCTGAATATGCTGGAGATCTGGTTAGGTTCGCCGTGGCGGCCTTCGGCCGTTTCTTACATCGCCGTAATAGGTTGTGACGACGGCGGCGGCCAATTTCGGTCGGCGGACTATTGAAACTGGGGCGCCTTGGTCTTAGCATGGAGGGGAAGGTGTGGCGAGGCCGCAAGCGGGATTGCTCGTGCAATTGGGGCAATCAGCGGCGCGGCTCGGTATTGCTTTCCCTTGGGAGCGACTAATGCCCGCGTTTCGGAAGCTGCGAATGATTTGTTCGCCGGCCCGTCAGACGACTTCGTCGTTGGGAGGGCTCTTTTTTTTGCACGCGCCGCTCGCGCTCGTCGTCTACGGTTTGATGGGCGCCGCGCTGTCCACGGCGGCAGATGAGGCGCCCTCGGGCCCGCTGATCAAGACGGCGATCTTCACCTATGTGTACGGCAAGCCGACGATTCCCCATATCATGAAGTTGGCCGATAGCCCGGCGGCGTCGGGCGAGTCGCGGAGCGGAGGACGCATTCTGGGCAGCGCGGCCGATGGCGCGATTCAACGCGGCAATAGCGCTGGCCGGCGCGGTTCGTCGATGCCGACGATGCACGGCCGCGTAGCGCCGATAACGCGGCCATCGACAGCGCCAGCCGCGAAGAGCGCGGCGAGCAGCATGCCGGCCATGAGGCTCTCGAGTTCACCATACAACTATGCTCGGCCCGACGCCGCGCTCGAAGCGATTCACACGGGCGACGCGATCACGGGCAACGCCATCGGCGGTAGCGAGGCGAGCCGTCGCGGCGGCGGGCCCTATCCACCCGGCCCGATTATTCCGCGAAAATCCAGCGACGCGGCCGGAAGCGCGGCGCCGGTTTTCGCCGCTCCGGCGGTGGTCGATTCCGGCGCTGTCGATGCCGGCGCTGTCGATTTTGCGACGCTCGATCTGAATCAGGCCGAGTCGCTCAGCCATCGCACCTTCTCGTACCACTATCCCTGGTACTTTGGCACGGTCGCGGGCAGCTATGCGCCGGCCGACTATGCCGCTTATCGGTCGTATTACTATCGCTACGGCGGTTGGCCCTACTACGGTAACTGGGGTTTCTTTCCCTGGGCATACATGGCCACCGGCAATCGCGGCTACTTCGGCGGCGGTTATCCCGGTTACAGTGCCGGCGTGGGCAGCGGCTTCCTCGGAACCTGGGCAGGCGGATCTGGGCCGGGCCGCATGGGGGGCGTGGGTGGTTACAACGGTGGATATACCGGCTTCGGTGGCTACGGCGGCCTCGGAGGGCCCGGCGGAGGCATTGGGGCGGGCGGCGCCGGCGGCGTGTTTGGCGGTTATGGCTATGGAACCGCTTCGACGCTGCCGTATCAAGCCTTTGGCTTCGGACCTGTGTTTCACGGCCTTCATGCTTACGGCCCCGCGAGCTTCGGTCCGGCGACGTTCAACTACAATAGCTTCGGCAATGGGCCCTACACCCTGCCGTTTGCCTATGGCTACACCGAGGGCGCTCCGGCCTCGCCCTACGCCTACACACAGCCCATTCGCTACAGTGGCGCGTTCTACTGGTGAGCCGGCTCCGCGGGCGATTTCAATCCCTCGCCCCCGGCCAGCCGTCTCTTCTTGAGCGGCGCGGCCTCAGGCTCGCTTCGCGGCGATGTTCCCAGCCGCGTCGGCCCGAGTAATACCGTTTTGGGTTCCGCTCAGCCAGTGCTCGACAAGCTCTCGAATTCCGTCGCCGTGGTCCGATGGCGTCACAATGTCCGCGATGGCCTTGAGCGAGTCGAGCGCTCCGGCCACCGCCACTCCCAGGCCGCAGGTGGTCAAGAGCGGGGCATCGTTTTCCGCGTCGCCGGCGCCGATCGCTTGCTCGGCCGGCGCCCCCAGTTCGTCGAGCGCCGCCCGCAAACCGAGCGCTTTGTCCACGCCGCGGGGGAGCGCCATCACCGCCCCCTTGTTATAGATCAGGTTCCAGTCGAGCCCCACGGCGGCCAACGAATCGGCGAGCACGTTTTCGTACTCCGTGGTCGTGGCCACGATCACGCGGCCGCGATATAGAAATCCCAAACCGCGGGCCTCGAGTTCGGCGAACAGCGCCTCGGGCGGCGCCTCGCAGAGCAGCTTTTCTTCGCCCACCCGCGGATCGATGAGCACCGCGCCGTTTTCGGTCACGATTCGGTCGAAGAGCGTCAGTTCGGGACACACCCGGCGAAGATCATGGAGCTCGCGACCCGTGACGAGAATCACCGCGCGGCCGGACTCGCGGAGCCGAATCAGCGCCGTGCGCGTCGCGGGCGACAAGCGTCCGTGCTCGGCGAGCGTGCCATCGTAGTCGCTGGCCAGGACCATGTATTGTTGCATGGGAAAAACCTCTCGTGCGACCGGCGGCAATAGATAGTGGCGGGCAAGAACCGAGCGATGTGCCGCTCATTGTCGACAGATGGCAAACAGCCCGCAAGTGCGCTCGAAATCGGACCCGCCATCAAACGGATCGCGAACGCGGCCTAGCGCACTCCACCGGCGCGCTCGGGCCAGTTCGGCCGCGGGGGGCGAAGCGCCCGTGAAAGGTCGGCCCGAGGGCGTTGCGGCGCCGGGATATGCGGCGAGCGAGCTGGCTGGAGCGCCGACGCCGGGCGCGGTCCGCTCGGGCGAAGTGGGACTGTCAGGCGCGGCTGGTTGGTTAGGAACAAGCAGGCCGCTCGTGGCGAGGGAGAGCGTTCGAGGCGAGTCGCCTCCGCCGCCTTCTTGCACCAGGTTGCGATAGCTCACCAGGCTCGAGGTCATGGATGTCTTGCCGGGCGGGGTCGCGGGTCGACGCAAGGCGAGCAATTGCCCCTCGAGCGCACTCGCTGCATGGCCGCTTCGAGCGCCGGCGATTGGCCCCAGGGCTTGGTTACGCGACGACCATCGAATCCGATCGTCAGCTCCGAGCCCTTCGCGTGGGGATGCTCGTCCGTCAGGCAACCGTCGCGTCGCAATTGTTCGATAAGCGCGTCGAGGTCGGCCTTGCCCATGTCGAGGCGCCACGATTCATGGCAAACCGCGTCATCCGAGGTTTCCGAACCGCCGCGCCGCCATGTGCTCGGCTTCCAATAAGCAACCGGTGGCCGGGGATCGTTTTGAATCTCGACGCGCGCGAGCGCCACATCGGGGCGGCCATCGGGATGTGGGTATTGGATCGAGAGTCGCCCCGAGGCGCTGCCGGCTTGCGGCCGGCTCACGATTTCATCGAACGAAACTCGCCGACCTTCGATTCGGGCCACCGACATCGGCAAGCTCAACTGCCCAGCGTCGACGCGATAGGATATCTCGGCCGACTTATAGCCGCCGACCTGTTCGGCGAGATTCACATTCCGGCAGGGCAGGGCCGGCGCCGACAAGCTGGCGCAGCCACCGAACAGCCCCGCGGCGGCAAAGCCCGCCAGCAACCCCGCGCCCCAACGAGCGGCGATGCGCGGCGAGCGCGGGCATTCGGCGGCGGCTCGCTTGGTCGTCGAGAAAAGCTGCCCCATCCGAATCGCTCCATCGATCGGGAATCGCCGCCGGCAAACGAGGCTCTGCTAGCGATAGTCGTCGCGAATGGGATAAAACACATCGAGTGCCCGCACCGGCCGGGCGCCGGCCACCACGCGATGTGGCACGCCGCCGGGAATGCGCCAAATTTGACCGGCCGTGAGCACGCGGTGCTCGCCGCCGATCGTGAATTCGGCTTCGCCTTCGAGCATCATTCCCAGTTGCTCATGCATATGGCTGTGCTCTTCGACCACGGCATGCGGCGCCATCTCGACCAGCGATAGCATCAAGCGCGACCCATGCGTGGTGAAAATGTCGACGCCCGGAAAAATCCGTTTTGCGGCACACTCTGATTTATCGACGAAATAATCGGACATCTTGAACGATCCTTGAACTTCGCCCCGCTTGCCCAGGATGTCGCGAATCGATTCGTGGAGCGGGCGAATGAACCCTGTTGACGCGGGCGATTTGCTAGCACTTCGATGGCGACGCATGGTGCGAGCCATGGAGCGCCGGCGGAGTGGCATTGCCGCCATGTTGTTCGAGGTAGCCGCAAGCGCGCTCGATATCGTTGGCCAGGATATCGATCGTGGCCCGATTCAAATGCGGCCGGACCACGATTCGCAACGAGCGGATTTCCTCGGCGTTGGGCGGCATCGTGTAGGCGCTGAGCACCCAGCCCCGCTCGCGAACTTTATTCGACACGTCGAACTCGTTGTATCGCGTGACATGCTTCGCGAGTTTGATTGCGACCACCGGGATGCGCTGCTCGGCGTTGAGCGCCTCGAAGTTGCCGCCGGCGAGCAAGCGGTCGCGAAGGTGGATCGCATGGTCGAGCGTTTGACGCATCACGCGGGCATAGCCGGCCCGGCCGAGCCGCAGGATTTGATAATACTGCATCAGCACCGTCGCCGAGCCTTTGCTGAAATTGAGCGTGGCCGTGGGCGCTTCGCCGCCGAGATAGTTCACATAGAACACCAACTCTTCGTGAAACACCGCGCGATCGCGAAACACGACCCAGCCGAGCCCGGGATAAACGAGCCCGAATTTGTGGCCCGAGGCATTGATCGACTTCACGCGCGGGAGGCGAAAATCCCACGCATATTCGGGATATAGAAACGGATTGACGAATCCGCCCGAGGCGCCGTCGATGTGCATCGGAATCGAGATTCCGGTTCGGCGCTCATAGTCGTCGAGCCAGGCGTGAATGGCTTCGATATCATCGTCTTCGCCGGTGAAGGTCTGACCGGCGATCGCCACCACGCAGATCGTGTTTTCATCGACATATTTGTTGAGTTCCTCGGTCGTGAGACGATAGTTGCCCGGCCGCACAGGAATGATCCGCGGCTCGACCTCGAAATACTTGAGGAACTTCTTCCACACGATCTGCACATTGCCGCCCGTGACCATATTGGGCCGAGAAGCGTCTTTTCCGGCGGCCCGACGTCGCTCGCGCCAGTTCCACTTATGCGCGAGTCCGGCCAGCATGCAGGCTTCGGAGGAGCCGATCGTGGCGGCGCCATAGGGCTCCGCGTCGGCGGGGCCATTCCACAGTTCATGGAGCCAGCGCACGACCTTGTTTTCGGTCGCCTTGGTATGCGGATACATTTCCGGATCGGCGAAGTTCTTATGCGAATGTTTCAGAAACACTTCGCGCAGCTCGGGCTCGGCATAAGTAGTGACAAACGACGACAAATTCAGGTCGGGGTTCGCATCGGTCCAGCATTCGCTGTTCACCAGTGTTTGGGCGGAGCGGGCCGACATGCCGTCGTGCGGAAAATGCGGCGAAATTTCGCGATTCACATGATCGTAGGGCGTGACCTTTTCCGCGGACGTGGGCTGCCGGGGCACGCCAGTCGCCGGGGCGATCGAGTCGGTGGACATGGCTTCGATTCTCCCTGTCGTGGACGAAGGTCGACGAATTTCGCCAGGTGGAATGCCCATGACAAGCCAGGGCATTCCACCTCACGCGCGCGGCCGCGCCGCGCCATGATGACCATTGTCCCGGGAGTCCGCAAGCGTCGGGCCGTCGACCGGGCCAGGGGCCGCGCGCCGTGAGTCCGCGTATCGATTCGTCCGTCCCGCCGCGCCGCTCGGCCGCGAATTTCCGCTACTTTTTCTTGGCCCAGTCTTCCGCCAGGCCGCTTCGACTGACCGTCGTCATCTTGTCGGCCTGGAAGCGCCGGATCGTTGCCGGATTGCCGTCGTGTAAATCGAAGGTGATCGTCGTTCCGCGGCGCATCCAATGACCGCGATACGGCGTTCCGTCGAAGTTTCGCTCGAATGTTCCGTCGCTCCGGACCTCCATCGTGTCCTTGAAATTCATATCCAGGCGAACCCATCCGCCAACCAAGTCGCGCAATTTAACACGCGGAGGGGCCGTGTCTTGGGCGGCGGCGGCCCCCGCGAATGCGCAAACGACGAACAGTGCGACAATCCGCCGGAAGTTCTTATCCATGGCATTACTCCAATTAAAAAATAAACCGGTAAAATGATAAACCCAGGGGCCGAACAAGTGGATCGAGTCTTGTCGAGAACCGCGTGGCGGCGGACGCTACGCGGGATAACGTGCTCCCGACGGAAATATTCGTGGCGAATTTAATTTTTTCAGCGTGCGAGTGACCCGCCCCCGATCACGGCGTGCGACATCGGAGCCGGGCCGGTCTCGGGAAACACCGGTGAGTGTAAGTCTCGACCCCGTGAGCCGCGAAACCCGTCGGACCAGTCGACACAAGCGGCGTGATTGCTCTTGGCGCCGGGGGACGCTAGCAGTATGCTCCGCCGCCGTTTGTTACCGTCGCCGCCGTGCCGGAACTCGTCGCCATGTCCTCGCCCGAAATCGCGCTTTTGGTTTCCACCTTTCAGCGGCCCGAGCATTTGCGGCGGTGTCTCGAGTCGATTCGCTTGCAAACCGGCGTCGCGGGGCGAATCGAGCTGGTGGTGAGCGACGATGGTTCGACCGACGAGACGCCCCTGGTGGCGCGGCGGTTCGCGGCGTCGGTCGATTTTCCGGTCCACTTCACGACGCATGCCCACGACGGTTTTCGGCTTTCGCAATGTAGGAACGAAGGCGTGGCGGCGAGCTCGGCGCCCTACCTGCTATTCCTCGATGGCGATTGCGTGCTCCCGGCCGATCATGTGCGCATTCATCTCGCCGCCCGGCGGCCGAATCTAGTGATGGCCGGCGACTGCTGCCGGCTCGAGGAAGGCCCCTCCGACGCCGTGACCGACGACGTGATTCGCTCGGGCGAGTTCAGCCGGTGGGGCTCGCCGCGCGAGGAGCGGCGGCTGGCCAAGCTCTATCGCGCGGCCCGGTTCTACACCCTCATTCGCCACCCGCATAAGCCGAAGCTGATCGGCAACAATGTGGGCATCTGGCGCTCGGACTACGAACGCGTGAATGGCTACGACGAAAACTTTTTCGGTTGGGGCTGCGAAGACGACGATCTGCGCTACCGCCTCCGCCGGGCCGGAGTGTCGATCCGCTCGATCCTCGGCCTCACGCGAACCTATCACCTCTGGCATCCCGCGCATCCGACGGCTCCGGCCCGCTGGCGCGATGGGATGAATGTGCGATATCTACTTCGCAAAGCGCGGCTCACGCGCTGCCGCAACGGACTCGTCAAATGCCCGCTCGAAGACCTCGATGTCCAGTGGGTGGGCGAGCCGGCCGCCCTGCGCGAGGCGGTCCGCTTGTTGGCAGAGCGCGGCATGAAGCCGCCGCGCGAAAATCGGCGCGATAAAAACAGCCGGCCCGAAGTCGAGATTCTGTTCCTGCCCGGCGCTGGCGGCTTTAGCGGTCGAGCCCAATACAATCTACTCGTCGCGCTCGGAGGCGAGGCCACGCCCTGCCGCGCGGTGCGCCAGGCCGATGTGCTGGTCGGACCCTGGCCGCGCGAATCTTCGGGCGATCAGTTGCGGTTTAGCTTGGATGAATTCGACCAAGTGCTCGACGCCGTGGCCTGAGGCGAAGTCAAATACCGAACGCCGAGCCCCGTCGGCGGGCTCCGAGGAAATCGACCATGCATGTCGCGATCATCGCTCGCACCGCCAAACGTCGCGGCGGCACGGAAACCTATTTGTTCGATCTGGTGCGCGGCTTTCGCGCGGCCGGCCACACGGTCGACGTGCTCGCGGCGGCCGATTCGTGGAAGAGTCCGGCTCGAGAGGCGGGGGCCGCGGTGCTCGTGTATCCGATTAGTCTGGCGCCGGCGTCGGTGCGTCCCTGGCTGTTTCGCGCGGTGCTGGGGTTGAGCTTCCGCCGGACGCGCTATGACCTCACGATCTCGCTGGCCCGGGTCGATGGCCATGACCTCGCCATTTGCGGCGGCACGCATCGCGGATTTCTGCAAGCCACCGGCCGGCTGGCGAAGCTGCGCGACCGCTCGGAGATCGCGCTCGAGGAACGCTGCTATCGGGAGTCGGCGATGAATATCGCCCATTCGCGACGCATGGCCGCGGAGCTGCAAGATCTCTACCGCGTGCCCGACGATCGGGTGCAAGTGGTGTATCCGCCGGTGGACACGAGCGTCTTTCGCCCGGCGACGCCCGAAAAGCGGCGGGCTTTGCGGGCCCAACTCGGACTCGCGGACCATCGCACGACGCTCGTGTTTCCCTCGAATAGCCACGACCGCAAGGGTTTGCCGCTTCTGCTCGAAGCCCTGGCCGCGCTGCCGCGCGATGACTTCGAGTTGCTGGTGGCTGGTTCAAAGGCCGATTCCACGGCGCCGGCCTCGAATGTGCGATACTTGGGCTATGTTCACAACATGGCCGAGCTTTATCAGGCGGCCGACGCCACGGTGCTGCCGGCGCGCTGATGAGCCGTTTGGCTTGGTGGTTCCCGAATCGATCGCATGCGGCGCCCCGGTGGTCACGGCGGCCCATGTTGGCGCGAGCGAGGTGATGACAACCGCGTCGGGCATCGTGGTCGAGGAGCTTTCGCGTGATTCGCTTTGCGCGGCGCTCGAGCAGGCGCGCTCGCGGCGGTTCGAGATTCCGCCCGACTTCATTCGCCGGGCCGGCCTCGACCGGGCCAGTCATATCGTGCGCTTGATCGCCGCCCAACCGGAGCATGGCCGGGCGGCCTGAGGGGCGGGCCGCAAGCGCGAGCCACCGCGGCGACCGGCGAAAGAATCAAAAGCCCATCGGCCGGTTTCGGCGATTCTTGCGCACGATCCTCACGCCAGCGGCGAATAGGCCGGCGAAAATCGCGAAGAGAATCCAAGACACGGCTGTTTGCCAGGTGATCGTTTCCTTGACCAAGGGGCGGAATTCGCTGCCCGGATCGAACCGAAACGAATCGACCACGACGCGAAACACGGGCAGCTCGGCGGCGTAGTCGTTGTCGCGCGCATAGAACACGAGATTGACCGCGCTCTCGGCGCCGAGACGCCCGACCGTGAGCAGATCGATCTTGCCGGAGCCGTCGGCCAGATCGTTTTTGGTGTCGCCACATGTAGCCGTGGCCAATGCGATTGATTTGGATTTCATTGGCGCGGAGATACTTGACGTCGTCTTGATCGCCGAGCGATTCCTTGACGGACCCGCCGAGCGACTGTTGCAGTTCGCGCTCAAAGCGATCGAACGAAAAGCTGGCCATGTTGCCGGGCGAGACCTGCAGGAGCACCATCGGCCAAGGCCCCCCGCGCTGGTCCGAGGGCACGAAGCCGGCTTCGTAGCGCAGCTCCTCGCCCGGCAGCGGGTCGAGATCGCCGGGCGGTTTCTCGGCCTTCGGCTTGGCCTGTTCCCCGGGCGGAACATCTCCCTTGGCGTCGCCCCGATGGTCTTTTCGTTGTTGCTGCTTGTCGGGCACTTGTTGGGCGGCGACGCCAAACTGGCTGTTGATGGCGGCGAGGCGTTCCGAGTCGATTTCCTGCCAACCGGGAGGAATCGTAAACGAGCAGTGGCCGATCTTGCTGTGATATTCGAGCCCCTCGGCCGATCGCGCGCGAGTCGACGCCAAGAGGCGCCGGCCAAAAGGGTCGCGACCGCCATTCCCAGCGGCGCCCCCGGCTCGCGAGCGAGATTAACTTGTGGAAAGAAATACATACCAATTCGCTCGCCATAAAGCGATGAAGCCACCCCGGCGCGAAACGGATCCGATTTTATTGGGAGCGCGAGTGGCGAATTCGAACAGCGGCCTGTTCTATCCGCCTGGCGCGAAGCGATCAAGCGGCGATCTCGTGGCTGGTGGTCTCATGGGCGGGGATTTACCCCTTGGCGGATATCGTCGATCGATCGGCCAAACCGATCGGTGAATGAGCAGTGTGCAAACCCGGTTGAGAAGGAGTTACGTGGCTCCGCTTCAATGCGCGGAACCGTTTTTTCGCGCGGAAACTGCTTGTGCAAGTGAACTTAAGTTGTGTCGGCGCTGAATTTCCGAGGTTTGGAACAGGGATTGCTCCTTCTGATTCTTGGAATGCGGCCCGAACCGGCCCAACCACGATTCGCCGCGATTCGTAGAAGGAATAGCGCTTCGTGATGGGCTCAACCAGAGAACTTATCCATCCAATACAAAGGAGCGTCAATCATGTGGAAGCGAATGTTGATTATGCTGGTCGTGTTTTGCGGCTTGATCCTGAGCAGCACCGACGCGAACGCCGGCTGGCGACGACGGGCCTATTATCGCGGCGGCTATTACGGCGGCCCGGTCGCTTATGGCTCATATTATCGCCCCTACTACGGCGCCTATAATCGCCCGTACTACGGCAACTACGGTTATGGCGGTTACGGCGCCTATGGCCCGGCCTACTACGGCGGCGGCTATGGTGGCGGTTACTACGGCGCCGGATACGCTCCGGGCATCGGCCTGGGCATCGGCGTGTATTAATCGACGCCGAGAAGACGGTTCAATCACCACCCAATGCCGAGCGGTGTTAAGACGAGCCCGGTCGCTCCGCCCATCTTGTGAAGGGCGACGACCGGGCATTTTTTTGGAAGATGGAGCGGAATCAAAGCGCCGATTACAAACCTGACGCGCGAGCGAAGGAATCCCTCGCTCGCGCGTCGTATTCATGTGCCGCGCCGGTCCTAGTGCATTGTCACAATTGAAATGACGGGTTGGATTCGTTCCGTGAGCATGGCACACGGGGTTACCTATCGGTTCAGCCGTGACAAAGCACTAGGGATTCCCCGTGGCGGGCGGCAAAATCATTGCCGGGTCGAGGGGCGCCGATGACGGCGCGGGGGCCGGGGCCGCCGGGGGCGCGAGCACCGGTTTACCCGCGGGGTCGAGGGTCGGTTGCTTTTCACCCGGATAGTTGTACGTCGGAAAGATCGGCTCGTAACGGTAATAAACTTCGAGCACCAGGGTGGCCAGCACGGTGTTATAAAGGCGGCCGCCCATGGGTACATGCGTTGAATCGAAGAACCAGCTTCCGCCGACATGCGGCAGCTTGTTTTGAGTGGCGACCAAGTGCTCGCGCATCGCGATGTTCCACTTCTGAAACACCGGGCCGCCATAGTTGCGCAAGAGCAGGCTGGCATAGAGATCGTAGTACATATCGTCGTGCGAGGGACCGGCGGCCGCGAGGTTCAGGACGCCGTTGGTAAGGCCCTGATGACCGCGCGGCCAGCCGAAATGCATTCGAAGGAGGAGCCCGATCGCGTTGGTGGCCGGGCTGCCATGCGGCGGATTGAGATAGCCATAGGTCGCGCCGTAGTTGGATTGCACCGAGTCGAGAAAATTCGAAACGCCGATCAAGGTCGCGGGCGGCACGCGCAGCCCGGCCAAGAGGCCCGCCTTGAGCGCCATCGACTGCCAACCCACGACCGAGGTGTCGCCCACTTGCCCGGGCTCATAGCGCCAGCCGCCGTTGAGAGCGCTCTGGGTGGCCACGGTGAAATCGATTCCGCGCTGGGCGGCGTCGGCGAGGCGGGCCATTTGCACCACCCGCGGGTCGAGCGGAGCTTGCGCGTTTTGAATCGCGATCGCGGTATCGACCGCGACGGCGCTCGGCGCCTTGGCCGATGCTTTCTTCTTCGCCTCGGCGATCGCCAGCTTGGCGGCGCGGGCGGCCTTGGCCGCTTCGGCTTTGGCGGCTCTCTGTTCGGCCGGAGTCTTGGGAGCTTTTTCCGAGGCGGCGCTTGCTTCGGCCAGTTTGGCGTTCACGCCTTCGATATCGGGCCGTGCTCGTCGGGCAGCATCAATTCATAGGCATCGCAGAGGGCCATCGTGGCCATGGCGTGTGAATAAAAAGCGCCGCTCGGTTCCCAAAGGCTGCCATCGGGTTTTTGCGCGGCCATGAGAAAGTTCAGACCGCCGGCGATCTGGCGCCGATAAGGGCCGTCGTCGGTGGAATAGCCCGCGGCCAGAAATGGGAGGAGAGCCATGGAAGTGGCCGCGATGCGCGAATCGCCGAGCAAGCCCGGCTCGCCGCAGCGACCGTTGCAAGCGCCGCTTTGATGATCGAAGCTCCAGCCGCCGTCGGGCATTCTGATGCTCGGCCAACCACACCAGCGCCGCTTCGACCGCCGCTTCGCTCTCGGGTGTGCCGCCCTGGCCCAGCACAAGCAGCCGACGGCGGGCCCGCGCATTGTTCGCCACGGGTGGAGCGCCGGCCGGCTTAAGGATCGGCGGATCGACGCCAGCCTTGTTCGCCGGCATGTTGTTTCCGGGCATTTTCGCGGCGGGCACTGGGGGTAGACCCATCGCGCCGGGGGCGCGATTCATGAGTCCGGGCGGCGCTTTCGCGCCTTCGCCGGCTTTTTTGTCGCCGGCGGCGGCGGAGTCGCCATAGCTGAGGATCTCGATCGACTTCGGCGCGCCGAGCACAATGACCGACGACGACTCCGCGGTCGATCGCGCCGCCCCGTTCGGTTCCAATTGCGAGGCCGGCGCTGGAGCGGCGGTCTTCGCGGCCGTCTCGCTGAGCATCTCGGCGGCCGGCGGCGCTGCCGCGGCGAGCGAGCGCGAGCTCGCGGCCGGTGGCGGCGACGCGGTCGCGGGATTGCGCGGCGGCGATGCGCTTCTCGTCGATGCCACGCGCGCGGCGGGCGGCGGCGGAATATCGAGCGACTTCGCCACGGCCGCGGTCGAAACGTCATTAGGCGCTGCGCATCGGCGAATTCTTCGACGCGATTGTTGACGTTGCCTCGTTCGCGGCCGCGACAGGCGAATGTCGATTGGTTGCCGACAACGACTCGGGATGCGATTTCGCCCGGGCGGCGACGAAGAACACCGCGGCCATGCAAAGTATGCCCAGCGCGCTGCCCGCCACGCCGGCCGCGATCAGCCGTCCGAGCCGAATACCGGGCAGATCGGCGCTTGGACAGGGATCGTCGTCGGAACCTCGTAGCTCGGGCAAAAACGCATCGGCAACGGGAGCCAGCGCCGCTTGCGCGGGAATGAGGGCGGGATAAAACGACGAAGCCCCGGGCTCGGCGGTGGGCCGCGCGATGGACTCCGCGGCAGCCGGCGGAGAGGGCATCGCCACGGGCGGTGGAGTGGTGTCCGCGACAGGCCGCGCTGGCGGTGTGTCGACAAAGAGGCCTTGCAGTCGGGCGGCGCGAAACCACTTGGCGCCGTCGATGCTCACCAGCGTTTTGGGTGAGATGCGGCCTTCGCGCGAGCACGCGGAGATCGCCAGCGTGTAGCGACGCTTGCTCGCCATCGCTGAGCCGCACCCGATATGTCGCTGCCATGGAGCTTCCCCCGCTGCCCGATTGGAATCGCGACCTGGAAATGCCCCGTCACGATTCCCGATTGCGATCGCCCCCGAATTTCCGCGGGCGGATGGGGCTGTCGAACCTAATTAGTATAGCCAACCGCATGCGGCGAGTGAAAAAGCGGGCGGGCACAAAATAGTCTAGTAAAATCCCACGAAACCTCGGCAAGGGGGTCGACACGGCGCCGGGCCGCTGGCTTCTCGCGCGGCCTGCTTGGCTCCGGCGCCCCGCTTTCGGCGCGTTGTGCCCTATTTTCAAGCTGTGACCAAGCTCTCTAGTCGCGGCCGCGGTTCGGCTCGGGGGCCGGAAGGTCGCGGATGAATTCGACTAGCGCCCCGGGCGTCGGGCTTTCGGCGGTGCGGATATAAATACCGCTGGTGGCCACGCCCAGGCATAGGCAGTCTTCGAGCGGCATGCCGAGCAGCAGGCCCGCGGAAAAACCGGCGTTGAAATGATCGCCCCCGCCGGTGCTGATCTTGGGCGAGGGGGTGAATGGTCCGGCGAAACGAGCGCTCGCTTCGGCAGTCGCCACGACCGCGCCGGCTCTCGGATGGATGACGATCATCGCCAGGGCCAACCGTTCGCGCAGCCGCAGGGCCAAGAGTTCGGCGCCCGGTAAGTCCATTACCGGCGGACCACTTTCGCCGAGCGCCGCCGCCACGGCTTCCGCTTCGCGCGGATTGAGGCCCAGCACCACGTCGACCTGCTGTTGAAACGAGCGCATCAACTCGAGCGCTTCCAAGAGATCGTGCGGCGTGCGTTTATCGGGATCGCACAGATCGATAAACAGTCGTTGGCCGGGCCGGCGGCGGGCAAAAAAACCGGCGGCGATCAGTTCTTTCCAAATTGCGCTCATGGCCGGGAACATGGTCCAGTTCAAGAGACCCACGAGATCGCTCTCGTCGAAGAGCGCTCGCAGACGCTCGAGTCCCACGCGTTCGAGGAGCCGAGCCCAGGTGATTTCGGCCACCGAAGCGTATTTGCCGAGCATGAGTTTGCCGTCGGCGAATTCGAGTGCGTCGGTATGTCCGGGCTCGCCGATGGTGATCGCGTCGGTCTTGGCGGCGAGCTCGCGAAATACCGGATGCACCGGCTCGCCGAGGGCGCCGACATAACGCACGCGCACTCCCAGATTGGCGAGCGCATTGGCCATGATCGGCCCATTGCCGCCGAGCTTCACGCACCGCGCGATCAATTCCAGATTGCTCGACTGGCCAGCCGCGGCCGAGATACGGGCGCCAAGCTGGGCAAGCGTGTGAATCGGCTCGAACGATTCCAAGGAATAGCGCTTGTCGACGACCGCGAGAATCTCGTCGACGAAGCCGTCGAACCCGATCATGGCCCGGCGCTCGGCGAGTTGGCCGGCGGCCGAGCGCAGGCGTTCGCTGGTGCGCTGGCAAATGTGCGCGCGAGCCGGCTCCATGGTGGCGATCCTTCGGTTAGAACAGCAAAGGAGAAGAGGCTCGGCTCGAGGATGAAACCAAGAGGGACCTGCTGCTATCCGACCGCCGCCCGGGCCGTTTGTCAACCAGAGCTTACCGAGTCGTTAGATTATTGGCGCCTTCGTCGAGAAAGCACATCGGAGGCCGCCGCGCTTGCGAAAAATCGCGAGTCGCGGGGCCGTTGTTCAGTTCGGAGCGTCTTCGAGCACTTCGATCGGAACTTTGCGAACCTGCCGCTCCTCGACATACCGCACGCTTTCAAGCGGAACCTTGCGGACCTCTTCTTCCGCGACATAGCGCACGGTCTCGATTGGAACCTTGCGGGTTTCCGTTTCCTCGACATAGCGCACCATGTCGACCGGAACCTTGCGCACCTGGACTTCACGCACAAAACGCGTGGTCGTGATCGGCCGGCGCTGCGTTTCGGTGACGGGCATATAACTCACCACCGGCTGATTCACCCACGAGCCATCGCCGGCATAACGCGCTTGGTAGGTGGTCACGGGGCGATAGGAGGTGACGTTTTCGCTCTCTTCGCCTTGCTCTTCGACCGGCCGCTCGACAATCACTTGTTCTTCGCGCTCGACGCGTTCGCGAATCGGCTTGCACACCACGCGGGATTCTTCGCGCTCGCCCCGCTCGACCACGGGACGCCACACGGTGCGACGTTCCTCACGCTCGGTGGTTTCATACACCGGCTTGCGCACCGTGACCTCGACTTCGCGCTCGCGAGTGACCCACACCTGCCGCCGCGCCGCGGGTCGAGAATCTTGAACCGGCTTGTTCGCGGTGACCGGAGCGAGCGAGGGTCGCTGGTCGCTGGGGCTCGGACCGGCGCCGGGGTTCGCGCTCGGTTCCACCACGCGCCAAGGCCCCACGAGCGTGGCCGGCGCATAAGAGGCAACCGGGTCGTAAGCGGAACTGTTCGCGGCGACTGGAGCGGAATAGCTCGTGGCCGACGCTGGCGGATAGTAAACCACCGATGCCGCCGGGCGCCAAACCTCATATTGTTGTCCGCGCCCCACGCCGGGAAAGCATGCGATCGCGGCCAGCGCGATAGACATCGCGCCCAAATACTTCGCGGAAACAAATGACCAGCACGACTCGGTTGCGATGGCGTTCATGGGTCGACCCCCCTCAAGAAATTGTCGTCGCGCCCTCCCTGGCAATCTATTTCACCCCCGCCCTTCTCCCAAGCTGGGAACTATTTCTTCGCATTACGGATTTCGAGCGATTCGGGCGTTATCTTTTGGCTCGCCGCCATCGGGACGCTCTTGGCCGGGCGTCGAACCGCCGGGGGCTGTGTTCGTTGGTTGGTCGTTCGCCGGAGCCCGCCAGCACACATGATACCACGGTCCATCGGCCGTGAGTTTCACGTCCTTCAACCAAGCAGGTTGAGGAGCGGACGTCGAGCGACTGGATGCGGTGAGCTTCGTGGTCGGAGAGCTCTCCGAGGCACGATGCTCCGCGGATTTCGCGGGATGCGATCCGCCGGCGAATGTCTGGCTCAAACGAATGGCAACCATTTGTAGGGACTGCTGGAATTTCGGTTCGCGAATGTATTTCGACACCAAGGCTCGATGCACGAAGAGCTCGATCTCCGGCTCATCCTTCGACCAAGCCGGAGGCGCGGACACCTTGCCGGCGGTTGCCGAATCGGCGAGAGGCTTCTTGCTTGCCAAGTCGGTTTTCGCGACGTCCACGATGCGATGCAAGACGCTATTCACAGAGGGTGTCGCGGGGGCGTTGGCGTCATTGGTCTGGGGGGCGTCATCGTGCTTGGGCCGCGCAAGAGCACCACGGTGAGCGCTTCGGGCTCGGTCGCGCAGCGGATGCCAAAGTCGCCCAGCGCGGGATCGCGAGACAGGGCAGCCGTTTGATCCGCCATGGCCTTCTGAAGCACGGCCAATTCTCGCGCGGAATCGCGCGCGAACTGGGCGCGGACTTTCGCTTCCGCGTGCGCGGCGGTGATCGCGTCGACTTGGGCCTTGTCCTCGGCTACCCGGCGAGCCGCGATGCGGACCGCCGGACCGTTCAGGAGCCACAGGTCGGAGGTGATACCCGTGGTCACGCTCTCGCAGTGGGCCTTGGCCCAAACCTTGCCGACGACCAGATCACGGCCATCGAATGTGATCGGCCGTCCCGCCCGCACCCGCGTATGCCCGCGACTGAAAATATGCACGGGCGACTGAGTGGCAATGGTGTCGAGCGACACATCGGTCGTGAGACCAATCTCGCCGACCGCATGATCCTTGTTGGGCAATAGCACGAGCTCCGTGTGGCCGGTGGTCACCGAACGGCCGCCAACCGCGGCGCCAAGCACGGTGTCGACAACAGGCCCGGTTTTTTTGATCGGACGGGCGACGAATCGATTCATCACTTTGCGGCTTACCCGCGCGTAAACGACATTTTCAGGCAGCGGCTCGTTCGACGCCCCGGCCCAAATTCCCACAAGATGTTCGACGCCCGAAGCGCCGAGCCACTTGAGAAGCTGGCTGCCCGCGAACTGGCTTTCAACGAATTCGTGGACCACATTGCCCGCGGCGGTCGAACTGGAATCGGCCGTCGCGGGAACGCCGGTTGTATTGGCGCTAGAAGGTGTCGTTGCTGGCCGATCGGGCTCCGAGTTCGCGTTCAACGCCGCTTGCCGAACATAGGTTTGATCGTCGGGACTCAGGCGATCGAGTTGTGTTCGCACCGACCGGCCATCGGCGGTTTTGAAATGCGCCATGTCGCCATCAAGGCCCGTGAGCCGAGCTTGAGCATGACGATTCCCCGACCGGTCGAGCCACGATCGAACCGGCAGACCGGTGAAAGTCGCAGTGTCGGCGCGACGCGAGGGAGGCGAAGTCGATTGCGGCGCGGCGGCCCGTGTGTCAGCTGCGAGCGAACCGAGCACAACGCCCGCCGCGACCAGGGACTTCGCGAGCGAGACAAGTCGACGGCGGAAATCGCAATGGGCTGCGCGGCGCATGGGCAAACTCCCTCGGAAATTCGGAAATATTCGAGGCGCGACGCCGCTCGGAACCGAGCTCGCCAAGCCACCATCAAAGTTTACGAATCCCTAAGAATGCACATGGCATGCCAGCAATCCGCCAGTATTCGGATTTCGGGCGAAGTTATTCCGAAATCTCGCGGAATGCCGGGAAAAGGCGTCGTTTTGCAACTGGAGGAGCTCCTCCCACGCCACAGCATCGACCATCGCGGCCAGACTCCGCGCCGGAGGGCGCCCTGTAGCGCTAACCCAATGGCCGAGAACCAACCGCACCGGTGGTTTCAACCGCGCCACCGGTCTCTCCGATCCGCCGCCGAAATAACGGAGCGCCGCGCTCGCATGCCGCGTATCTATTTCTGCTCGCGCTTTTGGGCAAACATCCAAGGCAGCACTCCGTCGGGGCTCTGGTAGGCTTGCACCCAACTGTCGTGGCCCACCCCGGGTAGTTCCGTGTATTTCGGATGGCCGCCCGCTTTTTCGATCGCCGCGATCATCTCTCGCGAACGCACTACCGGCACCGCCGGGTCTTTGTCGCCGTGCCATGCCCAGATCGGAAGATGGACCAAGCGGTCGGCGCGTTGGTCGTCGCCGCCGCCGCAGATCGGCGCCACGGCCGCGAAAATCTCGGGCATGCGTTCGGCAAGGTCCCAGCTTCCGTAGCCGCCCATCGAGAGGCCGGTGAGATACACGCGGTCGAGATCGACCGGCTTCTCGGCTAGCACCTGGTCAAGACACGTGACCGCCACCTGCATTTGATGGCTCGGCTTGGCGGGCATCGGCTCGGAGCCTTTGGCGGCCCAGTTCACATCGGCCCACTTCTTGCCCGAGCGGCACTGCGGAGCGATGAGAAAGCATGGATACTTCGCTCGATTTTCGCTGGTGGCCATCACGACCGGAAAATGTTTGAGTTGCATGATATTGTCGTCGCCGCGCTCGCCCGCGCCGTGGAGAAACAGCACTACCGGGTACTTCTTGCCCGGCTCGATCGATTCGGCGCGAGGAGCCGCCATTTGAACGTTTCGTCGTTGTAGTCGCCGCCCGAGTAAACGACGGTTCGTTCCTCGAACAGCTTGACGATATCTTCCGGCGGGGCCGATGCGCCCACCAAGCCAGCCAAACATGCGATCACCATGTGCATGGAAAACTCCCCTCGAAGGATGTGATGAATGAGAGCCGCGATCCGGCGGACGCAATCCGCCCGGGTCATGCGAGCTCGCCCCGGCGCCACGCGGCCACGTTTGAATCAGACACGCTCGAAGATCGTGGCGATTCCCTGGCCGACGCCGATGCACATCGTGGCGAGACCGATCGAGGCATTGCGATCGACCATGGCGTGAATGAGCGTGGTGGCGATGCGAGCGCCGAGGCGCCCAGCGGGTGCCCGATCGCGATCGCCCCGCCGCGCACATTGACCTTTTCCGGATCGAGCTCCAGCATACGCATGCAGGCGAGCGATTGCGAGGCAAAAGCTTCGTTGAGCTCGATCAGATCGATATCGGCCAGGTTCATGCCGGCTCGGGCCAGCGCTTTGCGAGTGGCCGGAACAGGGCCGGTTCCCATCACCGAGGGTTCGACTCCGGCCACGGCCGTGGCCACGACTCTCACCAGCGGCTTGAGGCCCAGCGACCGCGCTTTTTCCTCGCTCATCATCAACAGCGCCGCGGCGCCGTCGTTGAGCGGCGAGCTGTTGCCGGCCGTCACCGTGCCCAGGCCCGGCATGAAGGCTGGCTTGAGGGCGGCGAGCGCGGCGAGGCTGGCGTCGGGCCGCACGCACTGGTCGTAGTCGAGCAGGGTTCGCCGGCCCTCGGCGTCGCGTCCCCAAACCGGCACGATTTCGCGGGCAAATTTTCCGCTCGCCTGGGCAGCGGCGGCCTTGAGATGGCTTGCCAAGGCGAACTTATCTTGATCCTCGCGAGAAATGCCTTGCGACTGGGCGAGAAACTCGGCGGTCACTCCCATCATGAGCGCCGCTTTGCTCGTGACCTGAAATAGCTTGGGGTTCAGGTCGATGCCGGCGTCCATCGGCAGATGCTGCATGTGTTCCAGTCCGCCCACGATCTGCACATCTTCGCCGCCGGCCGCGATCGCATGCGACGCCTGATTGAGCGCTTGCAAGCTCGAACCGCACAGGCGATTGATCGTGGCGCCGCCGCTCGAAGAGGCAATGCCGGCCATGAGCGCCACGGTGCGGGCCACGTTGAGCCCCTGTTCGCCTTGCTGCTGAGTATTGCCGAGCACCACATCTTCGATCGCCGAAGGATCGATTCCAGTGCGTTCGACGAGCGCCCGGATCACGGCCACGGCCAGATCGTCGCTCCGCACATCGCGAAAGAAACCCTTGTCGCGATGGGCCCGACCGATTGGAGTGCGAAGCCCTTCGATGATGACGGCGTTTTTCATGGCTGTTTTCAAGTAGCGAGTTTTTTAGTTGAGCAAGTAAAACGAAGCGGCCGGAAGCGGCTGCCATCGCTTCTCGAAGAGGATTGAAGCCGGGATCAAATACGTTCGCTGCCCTCGCTCGCGTTTCGGGTCGTGATGGAGGGGGCCGACACTCGGCGCCGAGTTAATCCCTGCTCCATTCCGTGTCTTCAGTATTATTAATATTCGTTCGCGGCAAAGTCCCTTCCCGAATATCACCCTGCTCGCGCCGCGTCGTAAAATTTGCGGCCGGTCTTGGCCATGTCCTCGAGCATTGGGGTCGGCCGCATCCGTTCGCCGAGCGGCGCGAGTGGTTTTAGCAACTCGATGATCTTGGCGGCGCCGAGCGTGTCGGCCCAAAACAAAAGGCCGCCGCGAAAGGGCGGAAAGCCGAGTCCGAAGATCACGCCCAGGTCCACGTCGCGCACATCGCGCACCAGCTTGGCGCTGAGTATTCGCGTGGCCTCGAGCACCATCGGCAAAAACATGCGATGCGTGATTTCCTCCTGGCTAAACGGACGCGAGCCGCGCACATAGGGGCTGAGCAGCTTGTCGAGCGCCGGGTCGGCGTCGCCGCGGCTCTTGGCGTCTTTGTAGGCAAAGAATCCCGCGCCCGACTTTTGGCCCAGCCGCCCGGCTTTAATCAGCGCGGGTAGGATCGGCGAAGCGGTGATGCGGTCGGGAAACGCTTCCCACATCACGCGGCCCGCGTAAAACGAGGTGTCGATTCCCACCATGTCGTAGAGCGCCAGCGGCCCCATCGGCATGCCGAAGTCACGCGAGGCTTTCTCGATCTGCTTGATCGGAGCCCCGTCGGATATCAGTTCCAGGGCTTCATTCAAAAACGGCAACAGCAGCCGATTCACAAGAAAACCGGGCCCGTCGTGTACCACGATCGGCGACTTGCCAAGCCGCTTGGCATATGCGACCACGCTGGCCACGGTGGCGTCGCTTGTCTTCGGACCGCGAATAATCTCGACCAGCGGCATCTTCCGCACCGGATTGAAAAAATGCAGCCCGACGAATCTCTCGGGCCGCTTGAGCGCCGCCGCCAGCCGACCGATTTCGATCGTTGATGTGTTCGACGCCAGAATCGCCTCGGGCGCCAATTGCGGCTCGATCCGTTGATAGACCGATTTCTTGATGTCGGCGTTTTCAATGATGGCTTCGATCACGAGATCGTTGCCCGCGATTTCGGCTTCGCTCGTGCTCGAACGGAGAAAGGGCGCGAATGCGATCGCCCGCTGGGCGTCGGGCCCTTTGGTCTCTTTGTTGTACGAAACTTCTTCAAGCGTCTGCCGCACACCACGGGCGAGCGCCTCGGGCGCCGCGTCGGCGAGCGCCACCCGGATCGAACGCTTCACGTTGGCCGCCGCGATGCCTTGTCCCATGATGCCGGCGCCGATCACGGCCACGGCGCCGATTGCCCGCGGTTCGACCGAACTCCCAGGCGAATCGATGCCGGTGTCTTTCTTGTTGCGATCGGTGAGGAAAAACACATTGATCGAGCGCCCGATTCACGGGCGAGCCGAAAAGCGTGCTCATTCGCTCGGCTTCGAGTTGGCAGGCCGATTCCAGATCGCCCGAGGCCGCTTCGAGCATTGTTTCGAGCGCCGCGCTCGGAGCCGGATACTGGCCGTGGGTTTGCTGCTGAATGTAGGCCGAGGCGGCGGCGCCCAGGAACATGAGCTCGGTTTCGTCCATCACCGCCGGTCCGGCCCAGCGCTGGCGGTCGCGCTCGAATTGACGCGAGGCGTGCTCGGAGCGAGCCATGGCTTCGGCCGCCGCGAGCAACTGATCGCGCGGCACGACATCGGTGGCGAGCCCCATGGCCGCGGCTGCCCGGGCGCCGATCGATTCACCGCCCGTGACCAGTTCCACGGCATTCGACATCCCCACGATCCGGGCCGAGCGCGCCGTGCCGCCCCATCCGGGAAAGAGTCCGAGCTTGACCTCGGGAAAGCCGAATTGGGCTTTCGCGTCGTCGGCCATGATCCGCCGGTCGCACCAAATGGCCAGTTCGGCTCCCCCGCCGACGCAAATCCCATCGATCGCCGCGATCGTGACACAGGGCAATTGCGAGAGCCGCTGGAAGAGCCGCCGGCCATGTTGGCACATTGCCACGATTTCGGCCTGCGGCGCATCGAGCGAGGCGGCAAACTCGCGCAGATCGGCCCCCACGATAAACGAGCCGGGTTTGCCCGAGCGAATCACCACTCCGACCAAATCCTCGCGGTCGGCCAGTTGGGTCAAGATGCGATCGAGTTCATCGAGCACGCGGCGCGAGAGCACATTGGCGCTCTTGCGGGGGTCGTCGAGCGTGATGATCGCCAGATCGGCCGGACCAAACGCCAGCGTGGCGGTGGCGCCGTCCGGGGAATCATTCACCGACGACGATGCGGAATGGGAATCCACCAAGGGGGAAGCTCCTCGACTTTGGGGAATGCTTCTGGAAAGGCGACGAGCGGACGTGCGTTTCAAGTAAACAGTGCGAAGCTAGCAGGTCGATCGAACCGAAGAGCCGCGTGGGGCCGAAAGGCGGTAGGTGAACCGTGCGCCGCCCGCGCGCGAAGGGGCAGCCGAACGTTGCGGGCCCGCGGCGCGCGTCGATCTAGCCAACCGGACCCGTGGCGAGGCGCGGCCTGGGGTCGAGCTTTCGCCGGCCAGCGAAGCCCGCGTCGAGCTCGTGCCAATGCTGCACCTGAGCTTCGCCCAGCTTCCAGCACAAAAACACGAGCCGACCTTCGATCACAGCCGGAAAGTCGATGAGCCCCTCTGGGCCGTTCTTCGGTTCGACACCCAATTCCCGCAATTCTTCGATGTATTCCTTGAGGCGGACCGTGTCTTTTTCGAGTTCTTGTTCGATCTGCGCGACCTCTTGCCGATATACGTCGTTGATCGCGCCCGGCCTGCCGGCCGCCAAATGGCCGAGTCGTTCGCGCCGTTCGATCACTTCTTGGGAAAGCTGGGCCAAATCACGAACGATTGCCCGAGCCAGCGGCAACACGGCGTTGGCCTGCTCGACCGTGAATAGCCGTTTGGGACGATAATCCTCGAGCGGCGATCGCTCGGAGGACGGTTTGGGCGGCTGCGAAGACGATTTGTCGGCCGACATGGGAGTTGTCCTTCGAGAGATGGAATATTTTTTCGACTCGGCGCGGCGCCGCTCAATTTTGTTCGGGCTGAAACGGGCCGCCATGCACCGGATCGACCACGGTTTTCGACGCCGCGACCGCCATCGGGTTCAAGGTCGAGCGGCCCCAAGCGACTTCGACGGGCAAGCGGGAAAAATCGACGAGCCCGCCATCGCGGCTGTAACCACTCAAATCATGCGTGGCGCCCATGAAAATGCAATCCACGGGACACGGTTCGACGCACAACGCACAAAACATGCACTTCGAGTAATCGATCGTAAACCCAGTCACACGAAAGCCTTTGCCGCCGGCGACTCGCTCCTTGCCAATATAAATGCAATCGACCGGACAGACCTTCGCGCATTGATCGCAGGCGATACAGGTCGTGAGATCAAAGCGGTGAAAACCGCGATAGCGAGCCGCCACCGGAACCGGCAGTTCGGGGTATTCGAATCTCTCGGTAAACGTTTTTCGATCTCGGCGATAGGTTGCGAGCCAAGTGCGCATCGTGACCCAGAGACCGTGGGCCACGGTGGAAACCGCATCGACGATGTTCTTCACCCAGTCGCGCATCGTCCCAGTGCTCCAAGATTAATCCGAGATATCCGGTCCGCGCCGCAAAATCAAACCGCTCCGGGGAATTTCCCCGCCGCGGCATGGAATTGCCGCGAGGCGCCGGCTCTCCACGTTTGCATTCGCTGGCTCGCGGATCGTTCGTCCGTGGGAATTATAGGCGGGGCGTCCAATGTCGCAAGGCGAGCGAACGGTCCGCGTGGCGCCGGCGCTCGCGACTCCGTGGGTGGTTGTCGCGGCTGGGGCGAATGGATTCCGTGGTTTTTTCGCGCGTCGAGCGAATTTATTTCAAGCGTCGGGCGATAGAAACACGATAACTTCCCCCGTCGAGACAATCGTTAAGGTTGACGCATTCGACAGATTCACCTAGAGTTTCGCCCCCTGTGCGAATTTGCCGGCCATGATCGCCGGGCGCAGGCGGTGTAGTGACCCTCGCGAAGACGCCCTCGAGGGATACGAACGGTTCGCGGTTGCGTATTGGGCGTCGAGTCAATCAGGAGCCATCGAATGGCCACCAGCAAGAAGAGCGTGAAGAAGTCGACCAAGAAGGCTGCCCCGTCGCCGAAGACCAAGAAGTCGGCCACGCGGTCGCACAAGAAGGCTGCCGGCAAGAAGGCTGCCAAGAAGTAGTCCAGCCGACTTCGATCGTCTTTCCGATCCGACGAGAAAGGCCGATCCGCCGCCAGCTTCTGGGCGACGGATCGGCCTATCCTCTTTCCATGGCCGCGTCGGCCGGCGACGCTTTGTCGCAGGCGCCGGGCGCCATCAGCCGCCCTGCTGATCGCGCTCGATCAGCACCGCGCTCGCCGCCGCCACCGCCGCGCCGAGTTTCACTTCGCGACCCATCTCCACCAGCACGATTTCAAGCGCCGCCAGAGTCGAAAGAATATCGAGCTCGTCGATCTGGCCAAAATGGGCTATCCGAAAGATGTGGCCCTTGAGCCGCACTTGCCCGGCGGCCAATTTCAATCCGAACCGACTTTCCAGCCGACGAAGCATGGCGCCGCCATCGAAGCCCGTGGGCGAATCGATCTTGGTTGGCCGCGGAAACCGCACGGCGGTCATGCCGGCGGCCGGCCGCTCGGCGAAAGGCTCGAGCCCCAGCGCCGCGACACCGGCCCGGGTCGCGCGGCCCAAGCGATCGCAACGTCGCCAAATCGCCTCGACGCCCTCGGCCCGGATCAATCGCAAGCATTCGGCCAGCGCCACGACGAGCGACACCGCCGGTGACCAGGGCGTGTCGGGACCTTCGCCAGGCTTGAATCCGCGGAGATTGGCCCGATAGTGTTTCAGATTGAAGTAAAAGGCCGAGGGCTCGTATTCGTCGAGCCGGCGCCAAGCGGCCTCGCTCACGCCGAGAAACGCGAGGCCGGGCGGCAACATCAGCGCTTTTTGCGAACCCACGACCAGCACATCAATGCCCCAGGCGTCGGTTTCGCATGCGACGCATCCGGCGCCGCTGATCGCATCGACGATGAATAACGCGCCGGTCGGCTTCACCACGCGGCCGATCGCCTCGATATCGTGGGCCACTCCGGTGCTGCTTTCCATGAGAGTCCCAAACACGGCCACGGCGTCGCGGTGTTCGTTAAGGATCGCCGCCACTTCAGCCGGTTCGATTGCCCGGCCCCAAGGAACTTCGAGCCGGACCACCGCGATGCCAAAAGCTCGGGCAATGTGGGTCCAACGGGCGGCAAACGCGCCGCCTTCGAGCACAATCACTTTGCTCCGCGCGGGGCAAAATTCACCACGGCGGCTTCCATCGCCCCGCTACCCGAACTACTAAGCAGGATCACATCGTTCATTCCATGCACCGCACCACGCACCACACATCATATCATGCACCACACACATGCACCACACACGTGCACCGCACCATGCATCACACACCGCACCGCACCATGCACCACACACACGCACCACATACACAAACCACACACACGCACCACATGCATACACCACATACATACACATCACACACATATTGTGCGTCTAACAACTGAACAACAATAGGCTAGACTTCAGTCATTAAATTATGAATAATGGCAGCACTATCGTTTGTGGCAGATAGAAGGTTAATTGGTGGTGGTGGTGGTTTTTGGGAGTTTAAGGACCGCGTGTAGTATCAAAGACTATTGCAGTCCGGTTCTTTGCCTCGGGGCCAAGCAAAGAACCCCTTCCCCTTCTTTAGTCGCCTTTTACGACACGCCCGGGAAGGTCTGGGCTGCAAGCATATTCTTCGTCGCCCTGCCTGCAAAGCCGAGGGTTAATTGCACAACTGAGTTGTTGTTTTATTGTGTGGGCAATAAGGAAGAGGAATACGAACCGAACCAAGTACAATGCAGAAACAAAACCGTAT
>CAWAUV010000003.1:0-9189 GCA_963785305.1 uncultured Planctomycetaceae bacterium | reverse complement strand
CGCGCCTTGTCGGCCTCGGAAGCGCACACCGCGGTGAGCGGAGCCTGGGCCATTTCCCTCCAAATCAAGTCTCGCGACGACGTGATCTGAAGCTTGCCCATCAGACCGCCCAAGCTATGGGTGATGAGAACCATGTGTTCCAGCGCCGGATCTTCGCGCGATCCGTCGAATTGCTCGCGCACGTTGGCCAGGTCTTCGCGCAGCGAGGCGGCCGAGGCGAGAATGTCGCCGCCGGTCGGATAGCTATAGGCCCAGAATTGGCAATCGCGATAAAGGTCGCGCTGGGCCATGAGCTCGTTGGCGGCGTCGGACCAAGCGAGCGGATCGGAGAAGAGCCCATGAATGAAAATCACCGGAATCTTGCCCGGCTGATATGGCTCGAGCATGATGAGCTCGGGTCGAACGCTCAGTTCGTTGGGCCGCACGAATCCATGGAAATACTCGGCCGGCGCCGTGTTTTGCACCAGCGCCAGCGGCGCCGTGAGATCGTATGCCAGCGGCGCGCGGCGCCCGGCGACCGTCACCGAGTCGATCACATGCGGATTATAGAACTCGAGCACGGCCGGCGCCGCGAGACCATCGTCCGGCAGCGTGGGCCGCAAGACCACGCTCACCGCGAACGGCAGCCGCCGCAGGATCGAATCCTCGTCGCTGGGTTTATCGCAGCCCCACGACCGCCACTCCCACGCCCGGCGAGCGGTAGTCGTGGTTGATCCGCCGGCTGCGGATATCGCGGCTGGAAAGCAGCCGGCAATAATCCTCGGCCTGCCAAACAAGTCCGTGGCGGTGAATCGGAATGATTGCCCGCGATCCGCCAGTGTCGATCGAGAGATGGCTGCGCGGATCGAGGCGTTTGAATCGCTGCCCGGCCTCGAGCAGGTGTTCGAGCGACGCCGAGTAGATCGCGAGGGCCCGCGACGGCTCGAGCGGCGTGGGGTGGCCGAGATCGTCGACCGCGTCTTGTCTGTGTGCGATTTCCGCGGCAAGCGCCTGCCAGCTTCGCATCGCGGTCCAGAAATAGAGATCGACCGCATGTGGATTGGCCGACTTTTCAAGCTTCTCGGCCGCTTCGAGATCGCGAGCCAGCCGATCGAGGTCGATCAGTTCCCCGGCGGCGATCGACGGCTCGCCCGACATACCCCGCGCGGAGCCGGTCCAAGGACCCGGCGTGATCGGACTCCACCGTTCGGCTGCGGTGGCCATGCGAGCGCCGCCTGCAGGCAGACCAAGGGCGGCGGCGCACTGGATTGCCGCGAGCAGGCACATGCACAAGGACTTGGAACCGAGGCGTTGCATGGAACATGGGCCGAGCTGGGACATTTCCAGACCCCGCGAGCAGTCCGCGGGAGAGAACGGCATATCGCTATCGTCGGCGTCGGAAGGGCCGCAAGTTTAGCGACTTTGCCGGCTGCGCAAAGTTTGCCGGAGCGAGAAGACCGCGATACCGGCGGCAGCTAGCCCTGCTAGTGGGTCGGGCTCATCGAGAGGTCGTTTTTTCAGTCCGCCCCAAGCCGCGCGAGAATCAATTGCTCAGATACTGGGAGGGGTCGAGTTCCTGGGAGTCGGCCGAGAGATTGAGCATGTCCCACACTCCCAGCACGGCGGAATTCGTGCTGATATTCACTTCGTCGACAATGAACTGCACGCTGCCGTCGCAGAAGGCGACATAAACTCCGCCAGTGTGCATGCTCCGCGCGGTTTGCTGCCAGTTGGCCCAGTTGCCCGAGCCGAAATTATCATCCGAGCAGGGCATGCCGAGGTTCATGAGCACCTGTTCGCCGATCGTGTTGTTTCCGGCCGGCGCCGTGCCAGAAAGGGTGGCTTCGACCTGTGAACAATTGGCTTCGTCATCGGCCTTGGGTGAAATCGCGTTGGGGCCGTTGTCGTCGCCGCAGCAGCCATGCCAAAACAGCGCGCTGGGACACGCGCCGCTCATGGCCCAAGTGCCGCGCGAATCGGCGTTGGTCAGTCCGGCCCGCAACTCGCCGAGCATGATCGTCTTGCTCGTTCCGTCGGTGATGTCGGACATGCGGCACGCGATATTCGGTCCCATCACGCCGCGCAAGAGCGGATTGGACCAAGTGGTGAACGCCTGATCCTCTCGCTCGAGTCCGCCATTGGCGCCGTAATTTCCCCGGGCCCAATTATCGCCAATGCCGAATTGAGCGCCCATGAACGGAGTCGAGTTATAGGTGTCGGTCGGGCAGAGCATGAATGTGAGCGGCTGGGCACGCCCAAAAGCGTTTTTGTTGGCCGCCGTGATCGGCGAGCCATCGACATAACTGCCCACGGCGATGAACTGCGTGAGATCGAAGAGGTTCGCGTTCGTGCCGCCCTCGATATAGGGCAAGATGCGAATCACCCAGTTTTCGTTCAGGTCGGGCGTGTCCGAGGAACCGGCGGCGGAATAGTTCGACCACCGCGAGGCGAATGGAAGAATTTTTCGCGAATCATGGAAATTGTGCAGCGACAGCGCCAATTGCTTGAGATTGTTATTGCACGTGGCTCGGCGGCCCGCCTCGCGTGCCGCCTGCACGGCCGGCAAGAGCAGCGCGATCAACACCCCGATGATCGCGATCACGACCAAGAGCTCCACGAGGGTGAAGCCCTCGCGAGTTTCGCGATGCGAGCGCGGTCGCGCTGCGAGGCGGTGGCAAAACCACAATCGCCCCGAGGGCGAGCGACGATCCAGGGCAGGATGGCGACGCACCGTAACCTCCGCAATCACGACAAGACCCGGGGCGGTTTTTGAACGGCGGCGCGTTCTCAACCCTCGGCGAGGGCCAACTTAAGCTGCAAACGAATAGAAAAGACGCGAACTGGATTTCGCTCGATAAGAAATTATTTCCAAGTTTATCCTAGCGTGGATGCTTGGAGGTTTCCAGCGCTGCGCCGAGATTGTATTCGGCTGGCGCCGCCGAATTCGGGGTCGAGCAAGGACCTGGCGCCCCCCAGACGCATGGAGAGTCAATTGGGCGGAGATGCAAGCGGGCGGGCGGTCGTGCGGGGCGGGGCGGGGCGGGCGGTGCGCGATCGCGCTTTCGCGCGGTCCACTGCGGAGTGAGCCTTTAGGCCGCCATGCGCCGCTCGCCCTGATGTTGAAGCAGATTGATCGTGCGAAGCATGTTGCCCTGCGCATCATAAAATTGAAGTATACCCACGCTCATCATCCACATCGCGAATAGGTCGCCGGCCCGATAGCTGCGGGCCACGCATTTGCCCTGCTCGATCATCAGATTTTCTTCGAGGTCTCGGGCGCTCTCGGCGTCGACGCCGTATTCCGAGAATGTGCGCAGAATGATATTCCGGACTTCGGCCGGATGCGGGGCCACGGTCATGGCTGCAACCTCCTGTCGCAGGAAACATTCGGCATCCTGCCAAATGAGCCGCCCGAGTTTGCCACGGCGATCGAGCGCATGGCGACGGCGGGGCGGAGTATAGCGAGCGGGTCCGCGGGCGCCAAGATGAATTCATCTCGCGCCGGAAACGCGGGGACCAGTTCAGCTTTTGCGGGTTGGGGGGTGGATGTGGAAACGTCAATAGGAGAATTCGGGGTTTGTGTGGTAAGCTGGGCGAGGTGGATTTGATCGGTGAACGAAACTTGCTTAAGGAGCGCTAGGCATGGACGCCGCGATGCAGGCCCGCGAGGCCAGGAGGAAGGAACTTTTGCGGGAACTGGCCGAACTGGGAATCGAGGAGATGGTCGAGCAGGGGGCGTTCCTCGGCACGCCGCACTATAGCGTCATCGAGCGGTATGCTATCACGCTCGGCCGCGAGTTGAGCCGTGAAGCCCAAGAGCGAGCGATGCGTGAAGTCGCCGCGAGCTGCCCGACGGAAGCGAACTGCCCCACCTGCGGAGCGTCGTGCCGCGTGCAAACCGCAACGAGGCCGGTCACCAGCCTGGATGGCCGGGTCGAGGTGACCGAGACGACCGCTTACTGCGACCGCTGCCGGCGGTCTTTTTTTCCCTCAGCGGTTGACGTTGGGACTCGATAGCCGCGAGGTCACGCCCGAGTTGACGCGAGCCGTGGTCTGCCTAGCCGCGGAAGTCCGTTCGTTCAAGCGCGCGGAAGTGATCACCGAGCAAGTGCTGGGACACAAAGTTCCCTGCAGCACGATTCGGCGTTTGGTGAAACAGGTGGGCCAGGAACTGGCCGACGGGAAGGCACTGCCGGCGCCCAGCGACAATAAAAAAGTCGTCAAGGAAGTCGTCGTGCCGGAAGCGGCGGTGGTCTCTTGCGACGGCGGCCGCATTCGCACGCGCGAGCCGGGCCGGGGGCGCGGCGTCGTGCCGTCGGGCGAGAAAGGCTGGCGCGAAACGAAGAACGCTTCGTTCGAGCGAATGTCTCTCAACCCGCGGCATGTCGCGGACGAAGACGCTTGCCCCGAGTTGCCGACTTCCTTTCGCATCGCGAAAAAAGTGGCGAATATCGCGGAAAAAGCGGTTCCCCGCCTCGATTCGCCCGGCGAAGAATCCGCCGCCGAGAAACCCCGCCGCGTGAAGTACGAAGGCCCGCGGCGCGTGCTGCGCACGGCGCTGAGCAGTATGTCCTGCTCGGAGGATTTCGGCCCGCTGATGCGGCGCGAAGCCCAGCGGCGCCGGTTCTACGATTCTCCTTTACGGGTCTTCCTCGGTGATGGCCTGAACTGGAACTGGTCGATCTGGAAAAAACATTTTCCGACGTTCACGCCCGTCCTCGACTTCATTCATGCGATTCAATACGTTTACCGCGCGGCGCTGGCGCTGGCCGCCAACGATGCGGAGGGTTGGTCGCTCTATCTAAAGTTCGTCACCTGGTGCTGGCAAGGCCAGGTCGATCACGTGATCGACGAGATCAAGCAAGCCTGCCTCGCGCGGGGCATCGACTGGGAAGATACGAAACCCAGTGACGCGGAGAAACCGCTCGTCGACGCCGTGCGGTACTTGACGAACAATCGCCAGCGGATGGACTATCCCAGCTATCGCCGCCTGGGCCTGCCGGTCACCAGCGCGCCGATGGAGTCGCTGATCAAACAAATGAACCTGCCGCGTGAAAGGGACCGAAATGTTCTGGGACGATCCCGAAGGAGCGGAAGCGATCTTGCAGCTCCGCGCCGCCGCCCTCAGCGACGACGGCCGGCTCAAGGACTACCTCTCGCAACGCCCCGGCCACCCCTTCCACCGCCGCTCCACCCCCCTCGCCACCGCCGCATAAGCTGAACTGGTCCCGAAACGCGGAAACGGGGAAACGCCCCGCGAACACGCCACCGCGCGTTGTGGCCGCGCGCCGATCCGGTTAAACTACGAAGCTTGGCCAAGGAGAATCCATCGGTGGGCAAAACGTCCGTCGGTGGGTAAAAAGTCCGTCGGTGGGCAAGCGCCCTGGATTTTTCCGTTTTTCGCCTGGACGCGCGACGCCGCATACCCCCTGGAAAACTCGGGGCGACGTCGGGGGATACCATGCCCGCCCAAAATCATTGCGGGCCCCCGGGTATTTGTGTTTCATGCGTGGGAGTTCGCTCTGGTGGTAAACGCCAAAGATTTGTTGTTCGATGTGTCGCAATTGGATTTTACCCACATTGTCGCCGACCTCGACGAAATTCGTCGCTACAATCGCCAGCGCGGGGCGGCCGAGCAACTCACCGCCATCGTGTATGAAGACGCGAGCCAACTGCTCTGCGTCGGTTACAAAGATGTCACCGATCAGGAATTCTGGGTCTCGGGGCACATGCCCGGCATGCCGCTGATGCCCGGAGTGATTATCTGCGAAGCGGCCGCCCAAATGTGCAGCTACTTCGCCATGAAATACGATCTGCTCGGCGCGCAGGTCGTGGGCCTGGGCGGGCTCGAAGAAGTTCGCTTTCGCGATCCGGTGCGGCCCGGCGACCGGCTGGTCGTGGTCTGCCAGCAACTTCGCGTGCGTCGCGGAGCGATGATCGTGTGCCGCTTTCAGGCGTTCGTGAACAATAGCCTCGTGGCCGAAGGCAAGATCAAGGGCGTGCCGCTGCCGGTGGACTTTCTCACCCGCGCCGCCGGCGTCGAGCCAAAGTAGCGAGACGCACATGGGACGCCGCGCGCTCCGCAAACTGCCCGAAAATCTCGACCTGTCGGCCCATCTGCTCACCTCCGCCCAGGCGCCGAATCCTTGGGACACCGAGCGGCTCTTCGGCGCCGCCCGCCCGCTCGAAATCGAGGTTGGCAGCGGCAAGGGACTCTTTCTCTCGGCGGCGGCCGAGAACGATCCGGAAGCGAATTTCCTCGGCATCGAGATCGCCGGAAAATATGCGAGCCATTCCGCGGCCCGGCTCGCGCGCCGCGGACTGGTCAACGCCAAAATGCTCTCGGGAGACGCCGAACGCGTGTTTCGCGAGCAACTGCCCGACGCGGCGGCTCGAGCGGTGCATGTCTATTTTCCCGATCCCTGGTGGAAGGCGCGGCATCGAAAGCGGCGCGTGATGAATCCGGCGTTTATCGCCCAGATCGCGCGGGTGCTCGCAGCGGGCGGCTCGCTGCACTTTTGGACCGACGTCGAAGAATATTTTCATTCGGCTCTGGCGCTCTTGGCCGAGTGCAACTCGCTCTCGGCGCCGCTACCGGTAAGCGAACAGCCGGCAATGCACGACCTCGACTATCGCACGCACTTCGAGCGGCGGATGCGCAAACACGACCTGCCGGTGTATCGCGCTGAATTTCGCAAGCTGGGCGAATAGAAGGCCGGCCCGCGAAGGCGCTCTTCGAATTCCTCCGCGGCGGCAAAGCGATTGCCACGACCTAGCGCGCCCGGCGCTCGACCCCCTGCGCTCATGAGCGAGCGCTGATCGCGAGCCGCGCTTCATAGGTGCGATGCTCGGCGCCATTGGCCCCCTTGTTCCGGGAATTGTCCACCGCCAGTTGATACAACTCCTGGCCGGCCGGAGTGGGATAATGGCCCGTGATGCACGCTTGGCAAAGCTGATCGGCGTCGAAATTGATGGCCCGCGCGATCGACTCGATCGGCAAATAGCGCAGCGAATCGGCGCCCAGGGCCAGGGCCATTTCGGCTTGCTCGGCATCGGTCAAGGTTTCGCCGCGCATGAACTTGGGCGCGAACAACTCGTTGATCGTGGAAAAGTCGATGCCATAGAAACATGGCGCCACGATCGGCGGGCAAGCCACGCGCACATGAATCTCGCGAGCCCGACCCAGCGTGCGAATCCGATTGAGTAACACCTTCATGGTGGTCGAGCGCACGATCGAGTCCTCGACCAGAATCACCCGCTTGCCTTCGATCACTTCGCGCAGCGGCGTGTATTTGGTTTCGGCTTTGTTCTTGCGCGTGGCGGCGCCCTCGATGAATGTGCGACCCGTGTAGCGATTGCGAATCAGACCTTCGAGCGAGGGCACTTTGAGCTTAAACGCCATCGCGTCGGCCGCCGCCTTGCTCGTGTCGGGCACCGGCACCACGATCGTGTCGTCGTCGATCTCGATCGTTTCGAGCCGGGCCAACTCCTCGCCGACGCGCTTGCGCGAAAGATAGACGCTGCGGTTGTCCATCGTGCTCGCCACATTGGCGAAATAGACCCATTCGAAAAAACAGTGCGCCCGCCGCGGGCTCGCCGCGAACCGTTCGATCTCGAACTTGCCGCCCGAGATCGAAATGGCTTGGCCCGGCAAGAGCGAATGGATGCTTTCGGGCGCGAACCCAAGATTGAGCAGCGCCACGCTCTCGCTGGCGGCGGCGAAGAGCGGCCCTTCCTTGGCATAGCACAGCGGCTTGATGCCCAGCGGATCGCGGGCGACGAGCATCTCGCCATGGGCATTGAGCATCGCGATGCTATAAGCGCCGTCGAACCGCTGGCTGATATTGCGCATCACCTCGATCAGGCTCGGCCGCCGGTCGCCCGAGAGCTCTTGGCCGATCGCGTGCATGATGATTTCGGTGTCGGTGTCGCGCGAGAGATGGTTGTCGTCGTCGGCGAGCATCGCTTGCTTGAGCTGCGGATAATTGGCCAGTTGGCCGTTGAAGGCGAAGCTGAACCACTTGTGCTTTTGTACATGCCGCCGCTCGAACGGCTGGGCATAGTTGCGGTCCTCGGCGCCGCAAGTGGCATAGCGAACATGGCCGATGGCCGCCGACCCGGCGAACCGCCGCATGAGGCTTTCGCACTTGCCCCGATGACTGAGGCGAAAAACCTCGGTCACGCTGCCCAAGTCCTTGAAGGTGTCGAGCAGTTGATTGCGGTCGGGATTGTAACGGGTGAGCCCGGCCGAGAGCTGGCCGCGATTTTGAATATCGAGCAACATCCGCGGCATGAGCCGAGAAACATCGCCGGGCCCTTGCGCGGGCACAAAGGGCTGACCTCGTCGCCGGGCAAATGATACACCGCGGCAACGCCGCACTCGTGATGGACTTCACTCATCGTTTGCTGGCAGCGCCCTCTCTGTGTTCGTCGGGGGGGAGTGAGCAACCGGAGCCGAGTCAGGCCACCTGCCTCGCGGAGCGACGGCGGGGCGTCGCTCATGATTTCCTCATTGTAGATATCGGCGACCCAATTCACAATCCACCCGCGACGGGCGCCAAGCGCGATGAATTTGCGAATCCGGGTTCTTGGTCGACCGGCGCTCGGATATCATGCGTTGCTTCGCGGCAACCCGCGAGAATTCCGCGGCACACGCCGCGCGAGGCAAAGTTTACCGGCTATTTTTCACTCGCCCCTCGGCTAGGTTCCGCATGCCCGATCTCTTGCGTCAGGAAATCGCCACCGCGGCGCACACAATGATCGTCAAAGTCGGCACTCGCAGCCTCACGGCCAACGGGGGCGGGCTTTGTCAATCGCGAATCGCGGCCCTCGCCGAGGAGTTGTCGGCCGTGGCCGAGTCGGGCCGCAAAGTCGCGCTTGTCACTTCCGGGGCCGTCGGCGCCGGAATGGGGCGACTCGGGCTCGCCAAGCGGCCCACCAATCTCGCCCAACTGCAGGCCGTGGCGGCCATCGGTCAGTCGCATTTGATGGAAGCCTACGATCGTGGGCTCCGCGCCCACGGACGCCACGCCGCCCAGCTCCTACTCACGGCCGACGATCTCGATGATCGCACGCGCTATCTCAATGTGCGAAACACGATCCGCACTCTGTTCGAATATGGCGCCGTGCCGATCATCAACGAAAACGACACGGTCAGCACCGATGAGCTTCGCACCACGTTTGGCGACAACGACCGACTCGCCGCGATGC
>CAWAUV010000002.1:0-302704 GCA_963785305.1 uncultured Planctomycetaceae bacterium | reverse complement strand
CGGCCGCCGGGGGCCCCCACGAAACGCTTTGAAAACGGAACTACCATGCCGGAACTGCCAGAAGTCGAAACCATGCGCCGCGGCATTCTCTCGGTCGTGGGACGCGGGATCGAGGCCGTCGAGCGACCACGCTGCGCGGCGGCCGATTATGATCGCGCCCGGACTTGCCACGCTCAAACGCCGATGCGTCGGCCGCCGGATCGTGGCCGTGGAGCGTGCCGGCAAACGCGTCGTGGTCCGGCTCGATTCGCTCGACCGGCTGATCTTCGAGCCGCGCATGACGGGCCTTGTGCTGCTCGCCGATCCGCCCACGGCCGCGCATCTTCGCTTGCGCATCCGGCTAGATCGCTCGCCGACTGACTTGCCGCGGCGAACGCGCGAGGGCGCCTCGGCCCGGCGCCATGTCATGGCCAATGCGGCGGAAAGCGTCGATGCGTCGCGCGACGAAAACTCGTCGACCGACGCGCAGTTGCTCTTCTGGGACCGGCGCGGACTAGGCTGTGTGCGCTTGATGGCGCCCGAGGAGTTCGAGCGCCTGCTCGGCCCGGAAAAACTGGGACCCGACGCGCTCGCGCTTTCCTCGGAGCTTTTGGCCGAGCGGCTGGCGTCGAGCCGTCGCGCCATCAAAGTGGCGCTGCTCGATCAGAAGGCGATCGCGGGCGTGGGCAATCTTTATGCTTCGGAAATTCTGCACGTGGCCGGAGTACATCCGCTGGCCCGCTGCGATAAACTCTCTCCCGACGACTGGCGCCGACTGGGCAAGGCGATGCGCGCCGTGCTCCGGGCCGCCATTCGTTACGAAGGCTCGACCCTAGGCGATGGAACGTATCGCAACGCGCTCAACGAGCGCGGGCGATATCAGAACCACCATCGCGTGTATGGCCGCGGCAAACAGGCCTGCCGCACCTGTGGGCGCGAGCCGGTGACAAGAATCGTGCAAGCGCAACGGGCCACGTTCTATTGCGCGGCGTGTCAACCGGCCCATGCCGATCAAATCGCGGGAAATAACTAACGGTGGCGCCGAGCGGCTGGCGGCAGCGCGGGCGCATCGCCTCAAGGGAACAAAATGCGCCGAATCGCCGGAACCGGGCGATGCTCGATGTCACTCGGCGGGTTGCAGATAGCGGGCCCGAATCTCCACGATTTCGCGGCTCAGGCGATGTCGGAGCGGGCTCGTGGGCCGAAGCTCTTCCAGCAGCGCCTCGGCTTTGGCAAACGTTTCGTCGTTGATTTCGGTCTTGAACAGGGCTACCCAACTACGGGAAACTTCTTGTTCAGTGAGCATTTCGGGCCTCCGGGGGGTTGATCCGCGCGATCGATGCAAGATGCTATCATTCTGGTGATTTTTTAACCCGATCGCAAGTCAATTCGCCAAAATTCATGCCAGCCCGGGTGGATTTTTCCAATCGCGGGGGGCGATCTTCGCGTCGGGTGTGTCGTTTCGAGGATTGTTCGAGGCACGTCCGCGCGATTGGCGCGGGCGCCGCGGTGGCGTTTGGGTGTTCCTTAAGGAGTCGATTCGAACTCGATGAAAGTATTCGTTACCGGCGGCACGGGGCTCTTGGGCAACAATGTCGTGCGTCTGCTTCTCGAACAGGGCCACGAAACGCGAGCTTTGGCCCGAACTGGCTCGGATTCTCGGCCTTTCGCGGGCTTGAATGTCGAGTTGATTACCGGCGATTTGGAAAATTCGGCGGCGCTTGCCCGGGGGACTCAAGGGGCCGATCTCGTGGTGCATGCGGCGGCCGATGTGCGCATCGGCTGGACGGGGCTCGATCGGGCGCGGCGAATTAATGTCCAGGGCACGCAAGCCGTGGCGCGGGCAGCTCGCGAGGCGGGGGCCCGCTTGGTCCATGTGTCGAGTGTCGATGCGCTGGGCCAAGGCGTTCCCGGCAGTTTGAGCAATGAAGAGACTCCGCCGACCGACGGGGTGCTCTGTCCTTATGTCGTCACTAAACGCGAGGCGGAACAGGCGGTGTTGGAAGAAATCGATTGTGGCTTGTCGGCCGTGATTGTGAATCCCGGCTACATGATCGGTCCGTGGGACTGGAAGCCCTCGAGTGGTCGGATGCTTTTGGAGGTGGCGCGCGGTTGGGGGCTTTTCGCGCCGCCGGGCCGCAATTCCTTTTGCGACGCCCGCGATGTGGCCGCCGGCATCTTGGCCGCCGCCGTGCGCGGCGTTTCGGGACGGCGCTATATCTTGGCGGGAGAATCGCTTACTTATCTCTTGGCATGGCGCATCTTTGCCGAGGCAACCGGCGCCACCAAGCCGTTCTTTTCGATCGGTCCCGTGTTGCAATGGGCCGCCGGGCGAAGTGGGGATGTTTGGACGCGGCTTTCGGGTCGCGAGGGCGATGTCAATTCGGCGAGCATTGCCGTCGCGAAACAACCGCGAAATTTCAGCAGCGAGCGAGCTGCCCGGGAGTTGGGCTACGAGACGCGCCCTCTGCAGGAATCGGCCGCCGATGCTTGGCGCTGGTTTCGCGAATGGGGGTATGTTTGAGCACGGGCGCATTTGAATTTTGAGCGCAGCGCGAATTTTTCCATGCGCGGACCGACTTGGACCGGCCAGGGATCTCGCCGAAGAGCGTTCCGCTTGCTCGCGACGAAAATTATTCCACGCCCGGTCCTCGCCGTTCGACAAGGCGCGGGAATAATTGAATTACGAACCTGCCTGGGTCCGGCGAAGGGGCCGCCCGCTCCATGGTGTGCATGAGTCAAATCGTTCGAGGAGCCGCCGAAAGCCATGTCGCAATCGTTAAAAACTCACGGGGCCGACATTGCGGCGACTGGGGAAGTGGTTATCGAGGAGGTGCGCTCGTGGCGCCAGCGCGATGTATTCGTGCGATTGCCCTGGCGCATTTATCGCGACGACCCGCATTGGGCGCCTCCGCTCATCATGGAGCGGAAGGATTTCATTAACCCTCGCAAACATCCCTTTTTTAAGCATGGGTTCGCCGCCCTATTTATCGCCCGGCTCGAGGGTCAGGTCGTGGGCCGAATTCTGGTCAGCGATGATCCCCGCTACAACGATTACCACGGCGCGAACCTCGGCTGCTTCGGCATGTTCGAGTCGATCGACGACAAGCGCGTGGCCCACGCGTTGCTCGACGCCGCCAGTGGTTGGCTTCGTGCCCGGGGCCGCGCCGCGATGCGCGGCCCGATCGATTATTCGATGAACTACGAGTGCGGCCTGTTGATCGAGGGCTTCGACTCGCCGCCGCGAGTGATGATGAACCACAATCCAGCTTATTACGCGGAATTGCTCGAATCTTATGGGTTGCGGAAGGTAAAAGACCTTCTTAGCTGGTGGTTCGACGATTCCGAGATGATGCTCGACAAGTGGCAGGCGCGGGCCGATCGCATGGCGGCGCGCGGCAAGGTGCGAGTGAGAACCTTTCGCACCCGCGACATGACCGCGGAATTGCTTCGCTGCAAGAACATCTACAACCAGGCCTGGGCCAATAGTTTCGGCTTTGTGCCGATGACCGACGCCGAATTTTCCTACTATGGCAAAATGCTCGCCCACATTGCGCCGCCCGAAATGCTGCTCTTGGCCGAAGTCGACGGCGAACCGGTGGGCTTCGCCATGACGCTGCCCGACTTTAACGAAGCGCTCAAGCCGCTCAACGGCAGGCTCACTCGTTGGGGCATTCCGGTGGGCGCGTGGCGGTTTTGGCGCAATCTGAAGCGAATTCGCACGGCGCGCGTCGTGACGTTGGGCCTGCTCGAGCCCTACCGCCGCCGGGGCATTTCCGAGCTCATGATCCTCCGCACGCTCGACTACGGCAAAAACGTGCTCGGCTTCACCGGCGCCGAATTGAGCTGGACCCTGGAAGACAACCACGTGATCAATCACACGATCACGGCGGTGGGCGGCCGGCGCTACAAGACCTATCGGCTCTACGAAAAGCCGATCGTGGCCTCGTAAACCCCGCCTCGGGAAGGGGCGAGGAGGCGATGCGCGGCGCGAGGGGGCGATGCGCGGCGAAGGTCAACTGCCGCCCTGCGCGGCGGTAATCGAGCTATTAGCCTGGGTGAATAGGCGATTCGTCCCCGAACCCACGCTGAGGATCGCGCCGAAGCAAATGAGCACGATGAGCGCGAGCATCACCGCGTATTCGACGGCGGTGGGGCCGCTTTCGTCGGCAAGCAACTCGCGCGGAATCAAGGAGAGTTTTGTCATCGCGTGCGTTCCCTTCTAGCCAAACGCTAAGTCAGGCCGCGGGATTGGTCAAATTTTTCGAAAAAACGCCTCGGCGGCGAAGCGCCTTCCAGCAGATTTTCTACTGCAAGGCGCCAGTGGTCCGGCTTTTGGCCCCCTCTCGAGGAGTGCGGATGCCCGCAATAAAAAGATGTTCGGGGAATTCCGATTTTATCGGCTTGCATGCATTGGGCGCTGGATTACACTGACGTAATCCAAGGATGGTTAAGGAAAATTCGGGACAATCCGTTCGCGAAATTCCCCGCCATGCCCGAACTGCCTGGATTCTTCCGCCATCGTCCATTTGCCGGTCGAGGCATTCGCGCCGGGGAGCGATGGCGGGTTTCGATTCGGGCTTTCCGCCCTTGAGTGGTTGATGATCTCTTCGATGCCTATTTCTTCTCTTGGTTCGTAGCGACTATTTGTCGGATTGAGTCTTCGCTGGCGGCTCTTTGCCACCCGACACGTTGTCGCGTTTTCATTTCGTTACGACAAACGCTGGTTGATAGTTGGTTGGCTCAAGGGTTGGTTTCGTTCGCTAATGAGCCGATCTTGCACAAGTTATTAGAAGGGCCGTCAAAATGTCGTTCTCGACATTCGGGCATGCTGTTTCCAAGTTCTCTCGTCGGTCCCGCGCCGCGTGGGCTCTCGGTCTTTTGACCGTGGCGCTCGCGTTGCCCGCTCGCGCCAGGATACCTGGGTCGGCAATGCGTCGGCAAATTGGGCAGACTCGAACTGGTCGGGAGCAAACAACCCGCCGCTCTCGGGCGACGCGCTTAGCTTTGTCGCCGCCGGCTCGTTCGGCGCCGCCTTGAACAATAATCTCACCACCGGCGCCGGCTGGACCGTGGCCGGGATCACTTTCAATAGCGGCGCCAGCGCCTACACGATCACCGACACGCTGGGAGGAGTTGCCTACACCCTTACCAGCGGCATCAACAATCAAAGCTCGAGCGCCCAGGCGATCAACGAAGCGATCGCGCTCTCGGGCGTCGATACCATGACGCTCACCACCGGGGGCGGCAATTTGTCGCTCGGCGGCATTCTTTCCGCCTCGGGTTCGATCACGACCGCCGGCGCCGGATCGCTCACGCTCTCGGGCGCTAATATCTACAGCGGCGGCACCACAATCGCCGCCGGCACGACGCTCGACTTCAACAACGCCGCGGCGATCGGGACAGGCGCCCTGACATTGCAGAGCGGCGCCGCGATCGACAACACCACATTCGGGACCATCACCAATTCAAATAACAACACGCAAACCTGGAATGGCGGCTTCACCTATGGCGGCACGCAGTCGCTCAACTTGGGAACCGGCGCCGTGACGCTGGGCTCGGCCACCACGATCACCACCGGCGGAACCGGCACGCTCACCGAAGGCGGCGCGATCGGCGGCGCGTTTGGGCTCACAATGGCCGGGACCGGCTCGCTCGTGCTCTCGGGCGTGGTCGGCACGGGCGCTGGCACCGTCTCCGTCACCGGCGGCACGCTCACGCTCTCGAACGCCGGCAATACCTACACTGGCGCCACGAGCATCAGCGGTGGCACGCTCAGCGTGGGCAACGTGGTTGTCGCCAGTAGCAAAAGCGGACTCGGCAACGCCACGAGCGCCGTGGCGTTGAGCGGCGGGGGCGACCTCAGCTACACCGGCTCGAGCGCCACCTACACGCGCAGGCTTCACGATCGGCGCCGGCGGCGGCGAAGTCGATGTGACGACATCGGGTCAGACACTCACCATTAGCACCGCCCAGTCGCTGGCCACGGGCGGACTGACCATCGGCGGCGCCGGCAATGTCACGATCAGCACCGGCACGACGGTTCCCTTCATCGGGACCAGCACGCTGACAAAGAACGGAGCGGGCACGCTAACCATCGGCACGACGACCGTGGCCAGCACCGCCGCCGCGATGCCGATCGTGATCAACGCGGGGACGCTCACGCAAAATATCGCGACCTTGACCAACCTAACGAATTCGCTCGGAACCGGATCGATCACCATCGCTCCTGGCGCCTCGCTAACTCTAAGCAACGCCGGCGCGACCGACACTTACGTGAACCCGATCACGATCGGCAATGCGACCGGCGCCGCGACCATGAACAGCACATCTGGAGTGTTCACTTTCAGCGGCGGCGTGACATTTGCCGCCGGAGGCAACACCCCGCAGCTATCGCTGAACAACACCAATGGCAACGCGAGCCCTTTCGTTTTTAGCGGTGGGTTCACGGGGCCAGGCAACATTCAACTCGACGGCACTGGCGGCGGCAGCTCATTTACGCTGAGTGGAACCTCCGTCAACAACACCGGCTCGATCACCAACATCGGCACCGTCGCCGGCGGAGCCGTGACAATCAGCGCCGTGATTGGCTCGAATGTCACGAGCGTCACGGAGAACGGCGCCGCTCCCATGACGCTATCGGCCACGAATCTTTATACCGGCGGAACGAATGTAATGGCGGGCACTCTCAATGCCAACGCCGTGGGCGCTCTGGGGACGGGCCCCATTTCGGTTTCAGGTGGCACGCTCGCCGAGAGCTTGGCAAACGCGCTGAATGGCGCTTCCCAATCGCTCACGGTTTCCGGCGGCGCCGCCAATTTGAGCTTCGCCAATAGCTATGGCGGAGGCGCGACTGTGTCGGGAGGCACGCTCACCGGTAGCGCCACTGGCGCCGTGCCGGGCGCCGTCTTTATGAACACCGGCACGCTCAACAACAATGCCGCGGGCGCGATCACCGGCAATATCACGATGGTCGGCGGCGTCTTCAACCAAACCGGCGTGCTCAATGGCGCTTCGCAGTCGCTGAGCATTTCGGGAGGCACGGCCAATCTTAACCAAGTCAATACGTTCGGCGGCGGCGTCACGCTCTCCGGGGGAACTCTCACGGTGAGCAATAGCTCCGGCTCGGCCACGGGCTCCGGCTCCGTGAACCTCAATGGCGGCACGCTCGCAAGCCCCACCTCGGTTATTGGAACTCCCGCCGCGATCATCACCGGGCCCGTCATTGGCGGCGCGTCGCCCAATATCATCGCGCCCGGCGGCGCTACCGTCGGTCAACTGAATCTGGCGACGCTCGCGGCCGGGGCGGGCACCGTGTTTCAGTTCTCCCCCGAACAGCCCTGGAGCGGCTCGCCCGCCACGACCGGCAGCTTGCTCGATGTGACCACCAGCGGCGGTCTGTCGTTCACGAGTGGCTCGTCGATCTCATTTCTCGGCGGCTTGCCCACCCAAGCCGGCGATTATCGCTTGATCGAATATGCCGGCTCCGCGCCGGCCACGCTCTCGAACCTGACCGTGCCGGCGGCGAGCGGCCCGGCAAGTTATGCCTACAGCGCCTCGGTCGATCCCGGCTATATCGACCTGGTGGTCACCAACACGGGCACGCCCACGACCGCCAACTGGATCGACTCCACGACTTCGGGTCCCCAAAGTTGGGCGACGCCCGCGAACTGGAGCGGAGGGATTGTTCCGCAATTCAGCGGCGATTCGGCCACGCTCAATAGCGCGATCACCGCCGCCCAGACCATTCAGTTAAACGGCCAGATTCATGTCGGCAGTCTCACATTCAACCCCAATGGCGGCTCGGGTGGCGGCTCGTATACAATCGCTCAAAACGCCTCGACCGACGCGATCAGCTTCGACAATGGATCCGCCTCAGCCTCGATCACGAACAGTTATGCGAACAACTCGATCAACGCGCCGACGTATCTCGTGAGCCCGAATACCAACGCCACGGTCGCCTCGGGCACGACGCTCGCGCTCACGGGAGCGATCGCGGGCACGGGCGGCCTCACGCTGGCGACGGGTTCCACCGGCGGGGCGCTGACCTTGAGCGGAGCGAATGTTTTCAGCGGTGGACTCACGATCAATTCCGGAGTCGTCAATGTGCCGACCACGACGCTCGCTCCGCTCGGCGGCGGCGTGAGCGGTACTGGCAATGTGACACTCAATGGAGGCACGCTCAGTTTCTCGGCCGGAACCACGCAGCTTACCACCGTCGCCGGCCAAACATTCACATTTGGCGCCGGCGGTGGCGCCCTCATCACGAGCGGCGTCGGCGTCACGGGCAAGCTTTTCATCGGTTCCGCGGGCGAGCTCGTCGGAAGCGGCTTGCTGACCAAGGCGGGAGGCGCCGACATGCAATTGACGAGCGCGAACACCGGCTTCAGCGGAAATGTCAACCTCAGTGGCGGTTATATCGAGGTCCAAAATCCATCGTCGCTTGGGACCGCGGGCTCGACCGGGACCATCACGATCACGGGCGTCGCCCAAACCACGCCCACGGCGGGAATCACCAGTGGCAGCACCTTGGTGAGCGTGCCCAGCACCAGCGCGCTGCTGGTCGGCGAGTCCGTCACCGGATCGAATATTCCCGCGGGTTCGTATATCACCAGTATCTTAAATTCGACGAGCTTTCAGATTTCGTCCGCAGCGAGCGCGACCGTCGCCTCGGAAACCATCACGCTCGGCGCCGCCAATGGCGAGCTCGTCGGTGGCACGGCGGCCGGTTACATCACCAATCCGCTCGTGATCACGGGCACGGGCGTCATCAGCGCCAACGCCAACCTAGCGATTTTCACCGGACCCTTAAGTGTGCCGGGCGCCGGCGCCACGTTCACGCTGGCTCCCCGGGCATTTCAAACGACGACCCAGGGAGAGACCTTCACGGTCGCTGGCAATATTACGGGCGCCGCGAATTTGTCGCTGGGCTCCGCTCCAACCAGCTTGGGCAACGTGATCCTCGGCGGCAACAATGGGAGTTGGACAACCACCCAAGGCAGCACGAGTGGTTTAGCGTTCACTCTCAACAGTGCCGACCAAGGGATCGAATTCGGCGCCACTGCCCGGCCCTACGCCGCAACCGGCGTGTTCGCCAATCTCAGCGGCGGCAATTTCGGCGCGCTTTCCGACGGCGATGGCACTGGCGCGCCCAATGTGGCCGGCACGTTCACCGACACTTTCAATATCTCGGCGAGTTCGAGCATAACCGTGGGGCATGTCGGCGCCGGCATGCCGGTTGGCTCGTATTTGTTCACGACCGCGGCGAATAAGACGATCAACGAAAGCAACTCGCTCACCCTGGGCGCCTACACGCTCACGGTGACGAACAACAACGGCTACGGTCTGAATTTCTCCGGCGGCGCGTCGCTGAATGGAACCGCGCCGACATTCAAGGTCGCCAACGTCACCTATTCCGATCAGACTCCCGGACTGACGATCGGCGGCGTGGTGTCCAGCGGCATCAGCGCGCCCTCGACCAACGGCGCCAACATTTTGACGATCTCCGGCGGCAACGTGGCGCTGACCAACACCGGCAACACGTTCGGCTCGTCGACCGGCGGTGTCAATCAAGTGATTCTCGTGTCGGGCGGCCAACTCGGCTTCACCGGCTCGGGCGCGATCGATAGCCTCGGCAACGCGAATAATGTGCTCGAAAACACGAACAATAGCGCTGGACCGAATGTGGGTTTCCGCGCCATCGGTGGCACGACCGCCGCGCCCTTGGCCTTTTCCACCGGTCGCAACTTCTTCTTGGGCGCGACGTCCAACGATTTCGAGGTGGCGCCCAACACCACGATGACGCTTACTTCCGGCTTGGCCGTGCTCACGGCCGCCGACGCGCTCTACAAGACGGACAGCGGAACCTTGGTGCTCGGCGCCAATTTCAACAATGTGGCCACGGCGATCGGCGGCCTCACGCCCTCGACGACCTGGACCGGAGGAATCACGATCAGCGCCGGCGCCGTGGAACTGACTAGCAACACCGCCGCCGGGACCGGCACGATCACCGCGGGATCGGCGGCCCCGCAAGCAGCGCTGCAATTAAGCGGCGGGATCACCGTGGCAAACACATTCAGCATCGGCTCCGCGGGAAGCGGATCGAATATGGATGGGGGCATCAATAGCGCCGGTAACATCGAGAACGTTTCGGGCACGAATACATTAACCGGCACGCTTACAATTGCGAATGACTCGAGCATCGGCGCCGACGCGGGCAGCACGCTCAACTTGTCCAATTCGAGCCTAACCGCCGCGCATTTCACCGAATTTACCACCGGCGCTGGCGCGACCATCAATCTGAACGTCGCGGTCGCCTCTCCCTATAGCGAGGAAAAGGCTGGCCCTGGAACGCTCAACATCACCGTCAATCAACCCACCGCGATCACTAATGTCGCCTCGACGATTTACGCCGGCACGGTCGATGTCAGCGGATCGGGCGTGACCTGGGCGAATGGAGCCAAGGGAATCATCATCGACCCCAGCGCCACGCTGAAGATCGACGATAGCGCGGGGCCCACCGCGAACCGGCTGGGGAGTTCGCCCGCGATCACGATCAATGGCGGCACATATAACTACATCGTGAACTCCGCCGGATCGAGCGAGACCGAAGGCGCCTTGACCGTGAATGTCGGGGGCGCCACGATCAATCTCAACGACACCAGCCTCGGGGTAAACACGCTCAAATTCGCCAGTCTCACTCAAAGCGCCGGAAGCTCGCTCAATTTCTCGGGCACGCTGGGAACGGCGAACAATCAAATTCTCTTCTCGACGACCGCGCCCACGCTCGTCAATAACATCATCGGCGGCCGCGATGTGGTGACCGGCGCGACCGGCTTCGCCGATTTCGCCACCTACAACACGACCGGCTCGGTTGCCAACACCAACGGCGTGCAAGCCTTCGCGGCCTATAACAACAGCGGCGCCTATAACAACATCAACACCGCCGCCGCCGCCGACAATGTGCAGATCGGCTCGGGCTTCGTGACGACCTCGGCGATTCAAAATTCGATCGCCACCACTTTGAATTCGCTGAATCTCAACGCCGCGCCGATCTCAAGTCTCTCGAGTGTCGGCAGCTTGACGCTCTCCTCGGGCGGCGTGATCTTCAACGGCGCCGGCAGCGCGATCAATGTGCCGATTCTCGCCCAGGGCGCCGTCGAAGGCGTTTACACCGTCGCTGGTTCCTCGGCCACGATCAATAGCGCCATCACCGGCACGGCGGGTCTCACCAAGGCCGGCGTTGGCGGCTTGACGCTGGCCAATCCGACGTACTACACGGGCACGACCACGATCAACACCGGCACGCTGCAATTGGCCGCGTCGGGAACCAACACGCTCCTTCAAAACAACGCGCTCGTCGTGAATTACGGCGGCACGCTCGACCTTAACGGCGGCGCGCAATACGTCGGCAATCTTTCCAATGAAATGACCAACAACTCGATCACGGCGACTTACTATGGACTGAACACGCCGCTCACGACGACCACGCCGGGCGGAACGATCACTTCCACGACCGGACCCGCGACGTTCGTCGCCAATACCGGCGCCACCTTCTTCTCGGGCAACATTACCAATACACCCGGCAATGCCATTACCTTCGTCCGCTCCGACGGCGGGAGCGCCACCTTCTACATGATGGGCAATAATGGCTATACGGGGCCCACGCTCATCGAAGGCGGCGGGACCTTCTCGGGTGGAACCCTTTCCGGCACGGTGCTCGCCGACAACGGCGCCCTCTCGGGCACCTCGAGCGTGACGATCAACTATTCCTCGCTCACGCTCAATAACACTTCGGGCACGCTTACGGATAGCTCAAGCCGCATCAACGCCACGGCCCCGATCACGCTCAACGGCGGCTCATTCGATTTCCTGGGCCGCGCCACCTCGCCCTCGAACGAAACCTTGGCTGGCGTCACGCTGGCCTCCGGCAATTCGATCATCAGCTCGGCCGATCAAAGCAACATCGGCAATCCGACCGATTCCGCCACGCTCACCTTCGCCAGCCTTTCGCGCACCGCGTCGACTGGCGCCACGGTGGAATTTGCCCAGAACTATCAAAATAATAGCGCCGGCCAATTGGGCCTCATTTCGGATGGCGTCGGCCATTCGGAGAACATTCTGTTCACCACCGCCCCGACGCTCTCGAACAACATCATCGGCGGCTGGGCGATCGCCTCGAGCGGCTACTTCAACACGAACACGGTCGAATTCGCCGGCTACATTCCCGTGTTGGGCGTCGGCGCGCTCAACACCACGGGTTTCGCTGGCTACGACAACGGAACGACCGGCGTGTTGCCCGCGACATTCGCCGCTTCGCAAAACCTGCGGCTCACGACGAGTCAGACCCTGCCCGCGGGCGGCGTTTCGATCAATTCGCTCAATGTGGCGAACACCACGGCCTCGACCAATATCGCCCTGACTTTCACGAATCCCACCGACACGCTCACGGTCGCCAGCGGCGGTCTCGTCGTGCAAAGCGTCGTTGGCGGAACCGCCACGCTCGGTTCCGCGGCCGTGCCGGGGCAGGTCACCTCGGGCTTCTCGAACGGTAGCGGCGGAAATGATCTTTATCTCTACTACTACAATACGACCGGGGCCAATGTGCTCAATGACTATTCGGCGGTCGTCAACAACGGCTCCACGCCGGTTCGCCTAGTCGCCTACGGCGGAGACTTCGGCGCCGGGAACATCACGCTGCTCGGCGCGAACACCTACACCGGCGGCACCTTGGTCAACGGTGAAACGCTGACCGTCGGCGCGACGGGCGTCTTGGGCGTCGGCGGCATCACGCTCAACGGCGGCGCGCTCGCCCAAACCGCCGGCGGTTCGCTCGGCTCAGCGGCTCAATCGATTGCGATCAATGGCCCCAGCACCCTCACGCTCGCCGGGGCAAACACGATTACTTCGCTCACATTCAACAACAATGGCGGCTCTTCGAATCCCAACATCAGCACCACCGGCGGAGTGCTGACCATTAGTTCGGGCAGCATCACCGCCTCGTCGAGCAACGCGGGCACGACCTCCGTGATCTCCGCCGGCACGATCGATTTGAACAATGTCGCGTCGCCCACTTTCACGATCAATCCTATTTCGTACAACGCGACTTCTTTCGCGCCCCTCCAGGCAACGCTCAGCATTGCCGCCGCGATTCAAGATGAAAGCAGCGCGGTCAAAGTATCCGGCGGCGGCAACCTCCAACTAAGCGGCGCAAGTTCGTTTTCCGGCGGCGTCGACCTTACGTCGGGCGGCCTCGTGATCGGGGCCGGCAGCACGCTCGTCGGCTCGAATATCGTGAATGGCCCGCTGGGAACCGGCCCGCTGACGCTTGGCGCCAACACACAGCTGACGGCGACCGCCAACCCCAACTCACCTTACTATTGGACCAACTACAACAACATCATCTCGCAAGGTAACTTCAGTTTCGACGGCGCGAATAGCCTGACGATGGCCGGCAATGTCACGCTCACGCCTTCGGCCACCACGATCATCAGCGCCCAATCGCCCGCCATGTTGGCCACATTGAGCGGCAATCTCAGCGGTTCGGCCTCGGTGGTCGACGTGGCCGGCCCGGGAGTGCTCGCGCTCAACGGGTCCGCGAGCACGTTCGCCGGCGGCGTGTCGATTAATTCGGGCGCCCTGCTCACCAATACCGGCAACCCCGCGGCAAGCGCGACTCCCTTCGGCTCCGGCAGCGTCACCCTCAACGGTGGCACGCTTGAGTTGCATGAGAACACCAGCGCCAGCTATATCAACGGCGTCGTCGTGAATTCGGCGCTGAGCAACGCCACGATCGATGTCAATAACAATGGCTCGGGCACGAACAATGTGTTTACCTTCCCCAGCCTCAATTATTCCGGACCCACCGGCGGCGCGGCGCCCTCGACGGTGCTCGATGTCACCGGCGGCAATGGTTACAAGCTCAACTTTGGCTCGACGAATCTCACCCTCGACACCACGCCCGCCAATATCTATGTCGGCGCCGGGCTCACCGTGACGCTTGGCGGCACGTTCACTTCCGGTAACGCTCCGGTCAACGTCGGTCCGGGCACGCTCATCGACAATCTCACCGCGCCGTCCGCGCTCTCGGGAGCGAATCAATTCGCGGCCCAGGCCAACAGCACGCAAACGCTCGCCGGCTACACGGCCGCATCGACCGTCACATTGAACAATGGCGCCACGCTGGGAATGAACATCCAGGCGAACCTCTTGAGCACCACGGGCTATACCGCCGGCGGCGCCACCGTGCATTTCAACCAGTGGACGACCGCCTCGCCTTCGCTACCCTATCCGGGCACGGTAGCCGTGGGCCCCGCGGCGGTGATCGGTGGCATGCCAATGAGTGATCCCACGATCACGAACCACCCCACCGGTGTGTTCGGCTCTGGCGCGCAACAGGCGCAAGACACCGAAAGCTATAACGCCTTGCTCACGATTACCCACGCCGGAACCTATTACTTTGGCCTCAACTCCGACGACGAAGGCGCAATCTCGATCGATGGCCAACTTGTCACCCATGCCGATACCGTGGGCGGGGCGGGAGGCTTCAACACCGGGAACATCGTCGGCTCGGTCTTTCTTTCGGCCGGAGTGCATGACATCGTGGTGCTGCATCAAAATGGCACCGGCGGTTCGGGCATCGTCGCCGATTACACAGGGCCCGACACCCAGCAGCTTGGCAACTCGACCGGCTGGCAGACACTACCGCTCTCGCAGCTTTCGTATAACACCGGTGGTGGCGTCGCTGGCGCCGCGACCGCGGCCAATGGCTACTTGAACGCCGCCCAAATCAACAACAGCATCGCCATCGGCGCCAATTCCACGGCCACCGTCGATGGCCAAGGCTCGATGTACAACATCGTCTACAACGGCATGTCGCTCGGCGCCGGCTCGACGCTCAATGTGAACAATACCCAGGGTCTTGGCTTCATCGGCTCGGTCGGCGGCCTCACGGTCGGCGGCGCCGGCGCCACGGTCAACACCGCCGGCATTTTGAACCTGATCGGCGGCGTGAGCGATGCCGGCGCGGGCCTCACCAAAACCGGCGTGGGCACGCTCATTCTCGGCCCCTCGGGCTCGAACTTCACCGGCGCCTTGAATCTGTATCAAGGCACGACCCAAATCTCCGACTCGACGGCCACGGTCGGCAGCCCAAGCACCGCGCTCGCCAGCGGAACCACGAACATCGGCCTCGTGAGCGCCGGCAATAGCGCTTCGACAAACGCCACGACGACCGTGACCGTCGCCAGCACGACCGGCCTCTTTCCCGGCGAAGTCGTGAGCGGAACCAACATTGCGGCCAATTCCTATATCGCAAGCATCACGAATGGCACGCAATTCGTCTTGTCGGCCGTCGCCACGGGTAGCGGCGCCACAAGCCTGACCTATCAATCGGGCGCCACGCTCGACCTCAACGGCATGCCCAACGTGTCCGGCAATCTGATTCTCAATGGCGCCGGCCCCAATGGCACGAACGCGCTTTCGGGGCCCAACTATGGCGCCTCGACCGCCGCCCCGACCGTGCTCACCAACAGCAGCGCGATTCCGGCCATGTTCTCGGGAAATGTCTCGATCGGAGTGCCGGTCAATGGCGCCGCGGTGGCGATCGGCGGCTATGGAAACATGACGCTCGGCGGCACGGTGCAAGACTTGGCCACCTCGACAGGCCAAGCCTGGAGCAAGGTGGCGTCGGATACCCTCACCCTGAGCGGAACGAACACCTTTACCGGCAATCTCACCGTGTCGGGCGGCATTCTTCAAACCGCCAGCCCCGGCGCCCTGGGTAGTAGCACCACTAGCAACGTGACGGTGGCAAGTGGCGCCACGCTCGATCTCGATGGCAACGCCGTTCCGCGAATCCCCGCGACGACCACGCTCACCGGCTCCGGCACGACCGGTCTCGCCGCGCCCAACACGCTCGGCGCGCTGGTCAACAGCAGCAACACCGCGGCCAGTTACGCCGGTAATCTAACGCTCTCCGGCGGCGTCGGAATCGGAAGCTCGAGCTACAATCCGCTCGCGCCGGGCGGAAGCATTACCCTCACCGGCTCGGTGGGCACGGGAACCGGCGTGGGCATCAATAAGGTCGGCTTCGACACCCTGTATCTGCAAGGCAATGTCACCTACACCACCGGCGGCACGAACCTCTATGCCGGAACCACCGATCTCAACGCCGGCGGCGCCTTCACCGGCGGCAGCCCGATCAATCTGCAAACCGGCGCCACGCTCACCTTCGACAATTCGACGACGAACGTGAACAACCGCTACGGCGGCGTGGCAATCACCGCCAATGAAACAATCGACGGCACGCTCAATATCATCGGCAATGCTTCCGGCACGAGCGAATTGATTGGCGCCAAGACACTTGCCTTCACAAACTCGGGCTCGGTGATCAACCTCACGCCCAGCGTGCTCGGTTCGCTGCTGCTGAATGTTTCGTCGAACACCGCGCTCGCTTACACGAATGGCGCCACATCGGTGTTCGAGGGACCGGGCATCGGCACGGTGGCGATGAGTGGTTTGGGCGGAGTCAGTAATCCGGGCGTCGCCGGCTTCGGCCAAGGCACGGCCACAATCGGCTACAGTGGCAATCAAAACGGGGCCGCCGGCGCCACCAATCGCGGTATTCTCGCCTGGGCCTTGGTCGACAACACCTCGCTGAATTCGACGAGCGCATCGAACTACGGCTACAGCTTCGCCGCTTACAGCACGACAAACGGCTTCCAGGCGCTGAATTTCGCCGGTGGCGATGGCGTGACGAATTTGCTGACGACCGTCAATGCCAACGTCGACCTCACAAGTAATCAGACGCTCGGCGCGAATTCATACACCTACATCAACAGCCTGACGATGAACGGCGGCAATGTGACGATCGCGTCGGGCAGCGTGCTCCCGCTCATCAGCGGAGGCATTCTCGATGTGAGCGGAACGATCGGCAGCCCGACCACAATCTCGGGCGGTCTAATCACCACATTTGTGAATAGCAACGTATCCGCGCCGATTATTGTGCATACGCCCAATTCGGCCGTGCTTGAAATCGCATCGCCCATCCAAGACGGAAACACCACGACCGGCGGGCTCATCAAGGCCGACAACGGCACGCTCATTTTTGGCGCCCAGCAGCAATATATCGGCAATACCTATGTCAACGGCGGCACGCTCCAACTCGCCGCCGGCAATCAAACGCTCTTCACGACGCCCAGCTTCGCCAACTCCACCGGCAGCACCGCTGGCTATACCTCGTCGAGCGCTCAAGTAATGCAAGTCAACCTGGGCGGCACGCTCGACTTGAATGGCACGAACCAATCGCTCGCCAACCTCAGTAGCGCCGGCACGCTGCCCAACACAGGCGGCGTGGTGACAAACACCAGCGCGACGACCTCCACCCTGTCGACCACGCTCACGGGCAGCCAAACGTTCGCCGGCGAAATCACCGGGAATTTGAATGTGGTGCGCAGTTCCGGGTACACATTGACCTTGGAATCGGTCAGCGCCTACACCGGCACGACCACGATCCAGGGCGGCAACACCATGCTGCAAGACCTCGGCGCCCTGACCGGCACGAGCGCCATCAACCTCAATGGCGGCGTGCTCACTTGGAACGATACCGGCACGCAGGCCGTGGCCCAGCGCATTCCCGCAGCCACGCCCATCACCATGAACACCGGCTCTTTCGTGCTCGATGGCCGGGGAAACACCCAAGACTCCGTCGCGATCGGCAATGTGACGCTCGCGGCCGGCTCGAACATGTTCACGCTCACTCCGACCAACGGCGGCGCCTCGCTGACGATAGGCACGGGTTCGGGCGCCGCGCTCACGCCTAGCGTCGGCGCCACCGTGTACTTCACCGGCGCCAATGGCATTGGCGACGCGACCAATGTGACCTTGGCCGGATCGCCCGCCAACACCAACGGCATTCTCGGCGCCTGGGCCGTGGTCAATCAGATCGACCCCTACGTTGGCCAAACCTTCGAGCCCGGTTTCGCGGTCGAAACGACGAATGGTCTGACGAACTTGAACGCCGATCTCACCACCGCGATCGCCACCGGCAACAATGTGCGCGTGGCCGGCAATGTGACCTTGCCCTCGGGCGGTGTCACGCTCAACACGCTGTCGATTATCAATGCCGCGGCGACCGTGAGCTTCACCAACCACGGTGACACGCTTACCGTGACCACCGGCGGCATTCTCACCGGCGCGGATAACAACGCCAAGGCGATCGGCGCCATCGCCGGCTCGGGCCAGATCACGGCCGGCGCGAGTCAGAATCAGTTGTACTTCCACGTTGGCGCCAACACGCTCACGGTCAATTCCTCGATCATCGACAATGGCGTGGCCGGCGGCTTGAATGTCGTGGCCGATTCGCTCAATACCGGCGCCACGCTCGCCCTTACCTCGAACAACACCTATCTGGGCACGACTTATTTGAATGGCCTCAATGTCACGCTCAATAGCGGCTTGGGCGTGGCAATCCCGGGCAATGTGGTGATCACCGGCGGCGTGTCCTCTGGCGATTCGCTAAACGACACCACCACCTTCCAGCAGAGTAGCCAAATAGCTCCGACCGCCACGGTCACGCTCAACGGCGGCGCGCTCTTGAACCTCAATGGCTTCAACAACACGATCGCCAATTTGGTGCTGAACAACATCAGCGGCGACCTCAACGCGCTCGGCGCCACGGTCGAAACCGGCTCGGGCCTGCTCACGATCACCGGCGGCATCACCAACGCCATGTCGACCGACGCTTGGTTGGTTCCCAGCGTCGATAGCTTCGTGAAAATGACCAGCGCCACGCCGACGATCTCCGCGGCCGCCAATGCGATCTCGCCGCTGAATGTGGACCTGAATATCGCGGCTGCCCTGAGCCTTTCCGCTCCGGTCACTACCCCGCTCACCCTCACCGGCGGCGGCGTGATCTCGTTCAACGGTCAGAGCCTCTACGCGAATGGGACTAATGTGACCTCGAGCACGACCCTGGTGTTCGGTCCCACGGCCACGAGCGGCGTGGCGGCCACCTTTGGCTCGATCGTGAATTCCCAAGTGAACTTGGCCGCTGGCGCCACGCTCGACCTCCGCGGCTACACCGGCGCCATCGGCGCCCTCAGCGGCTCGGGCACGGTGACCAACACCTTAAGCACGGGCAGCACCAATGGCACATTGATCGTCGGCGCCGGCAGCGTGGGCCTGGGCGCCGGCGGCGTGAGCTCCACTTTTAGCGGAGCGATTACCAACTCGACCGCGGCTGGCGTGCTGAACATCACCAACGATGGCGGCTCGCTCACGCTCACCGGCGGCAATCTGGGAACCGGCAGCACGAATCCGAACCTCGGCGCGCTCGCCATCAATGGCGGCGGCGTCACCGTGTCGGGCGCGAGCGGCCAACTCGGTTTCTCGACCTATACCCTCGCCACCGGCGGCACGCTGACACTCGACAATTCATCCAGCGCGCTGAATAACCGCCTGGGCGGCGTCGATCAATTGATCTCGGCCACGGTGGGCAACACCACCACGGTTCGCGGAATCAACTTCTACGGCGGCACGCTCGCAATCAACGGCAACGCCACGACCGGCGTGAGCGAAGCCTTGGGCACGATCAACTCGCTCGATGGCGGCGGCACGCTCTCTCTGAATTCCCCCGGCGCCGCGGGCGTCTATGCCAGTTTGAATTCGGTTCCGAATCAGGGACAAGACGGAACGCTTTATATCCAAGGCGCTGGCCTCTCGGTGTCCAACGCCACGTCGGCGCCCTTGGCCGGCGACGCCACGGTCGTGCCCACGACTATCACGATGCGCGGCGGGCTCGGAACCAATGGGACCACGATCATGCCGGTGCGCGAAGATATCGTCATGACCGACACGGCCAGCGGCGTGACGGGATTCGCCACCAAGGATTCCACCACCGGACAGCTTCGCCCGCTCAATCCTTCGACCGAGCTTTTCAATAGCCTCACGGGCGTGGCCGCGAATACAACCAATGTCGGCCTCTCGACTTCCGCGGCCGGCGTGATTTCGGCGAACACGAACCCCGGCACGCTCACACTGCTCACGACCGCCGCCGGAGTGAGCTCGGGCCTCGAAGCCAACAATCCTTGGAGCGCATCGGGCGGGCTCTTGACCTTGACGCTATCGCAGGGCGGCATTCTGGCCCTGGGCGCCACGAACAGCATTTCGATTGGCGAACTCGCCAATGGCGATACCTACGATATCCAAGTTCCCAGCGCCACGAGCACGCTTACGATCAACTCGGTGCTCAATCTCAGCAGCAGCTTTGTCAAGGCCGGCGCCGGCGAAGCGATCTTGCAGCAGCCCTTCTACAGTCTCAACGGCGCCCAGACCGTGGCGATCAATGGCGGCACATTGCAACTCGCCGGCGGCGCGAACACGATCTCGGCGCAGCCCACGGCGACCATTCCCACGCTCATGAGCCTGCAAGTCAATGGCGGCACGCTCGACCTCAACGGCAATAGCCAAATGGTCGGTGTGTTCTCGAGCCAGAACACGACGCCCTACGCTGGCGGCACGGCCGCGAGCCCGGGCGCGGTCGTCACCAATTCGAGCCTCACTCCAGCCAACTTCATCGTGTCCGGCGTCAGCGGCAACTATGGCGGCGTGATTTCCGGCAATCTGTCGTTCTACAAGGAAGGCACGACCGCTGTTCAGACCACGATTCTCACCAGCCCCTCGAGCTACACCGGCGCCACCTATGTGGACAATGGCACGCTCGCCCTGCGTGATCTGGGCTCGCTAACCAACACGAGCTCGATCAACCTCAACTACGCCCAGCTCACGCTCGACAACACCGGCTTGGCCGACAACACCAGCCGCATTCCGGCGATCGCGCCGGTCAACTTCAATGGCGGCACGCTCTTGATCGCCGCGGCGATGGCGGTGGAGAGCGAAAGCATTGGCGCCGTGTCGCTCAATGGCGGAACCAATACGATCCAGCTCTCGCAGTATGCAAACACGGTCCAAAACGGCTCCTTCACGCTCTATGCGGCAAGCCTGAATCAGGCCAATGGCGCGGAAGTGAATTTCGTTCCCGGCGCCAACCAGACCTTCGGCGGAACCGCCGGCAATCCGCAGATGTATATCACGGCGGTCAATGGCACGCCCACGACCACCTTGGCAGCCGCGAACAATGGCATCATCGGCGGCTGGGCCATCGTCAATGGCGTCGACTTCGCCAGCTACTCGGCCACGCAAGGCGTCGTGGCCGTGTCGAGCTACACGACTCTGCCAGCCACCGGCGCTAGCGCAACCGTAAACTATCAGGCCACCGCGACGACCACCGCGATCAAGAGCGAAACGGTGAATTCGTTCGCCGTGCGTTCGCCCGGCGCCGCCACCGTGATCGGGCTCAACGACCAGTCCCAGGTGCTCAATATCGGAACCGGCGGCCTCTTGGTGAACGATTCCGCCACGAAGGGCGTGACGATTCAGGGCGGGCAGCTCACCGCTGGTGGCAGCCAAAGCTCCGGCTCGGCGACACTCTATTATTTTACAAATATCAACGCGCAAACGTTGAATAGCCAGATCGTCGACAATCCCAATGGCGCCTCGGTCAGTCTGGCCCGCTCCGGCGCGGGCACGCTCACGCTCACGCCCGAAGTCGTTGAAACGGTCGCCGTGCCCGCTACATCGAATATTCTTCCGGTCGGCAGCGCCACGGGTTTGTATGTCGGCATGGGGGTCTCGGGCACGAATATCACCGCCGGCTCGACCATCACCTCGATCAGCGGCACGAACGTGACCTTGTCCGCGAATACTGGCGCCACGGCGGCCACGAATCAAATCACCTTCGCTCCAGCCCAAAGCACGGCCACCGGCTCGACCACGGCCGGCAACAACTCGATCTCGATTCTCGCGACTGCCTTGCCCGCGGGTTTCACGCCCACCGTGGGCATGACGATCGGCAGCTCGACGAACATCGCCGGCGGAACCACGATCACCGGCGTCAGCCTCGGCACGACGGACACGTTCACGCTTTCGCAGCCCGCCACGGCAACGGCGTCGACCGCGACGCTTGTGTTCAACGCGATGTCGAACACGTATAGCGGCACGACCTACGACAACGGCGGCGCCACTTCCACCGGCACGATGAATCTGAGCGGCCTACCCGGCTCGATCGTGATTCCCGGCAACCTCGTGATCGGCAATTCGGGCGTCAACGAAAACTTGAACCAAGGTCAGATCGCGGCGACGAGCAATGTCACCTTCCAGTCGGGCGGCGGACTGACGCTCATTGGCACGAACACGCTCAACAGTTTGACTTGGGCGCTCGATGGCACCACCGGCGGCCAGCCAGCCGCGGCCGTCGGCACATTGCTCGATTTGACCTCCGCCACGCCGATCACCTCGAACAACGATTACCTGGGAGTCGTGCCGACGATCTCCGGCACAACCCTTAACCTCGCGAGCGGAACCGGCGCCACGATCACCACCTCGGGCCTCTCGACGAACGATCTCGAAATCACCTCGCAAATCACATCCAGCGGCGCCATCACCAAGGCTGGCGCCGGCTCGCTCGCGCTGCCCAATGCCCAGGCGGCGGTGTTGTCGTGGAACTTGGCGGGCGGCTCGCTGATTTTGGGCAATGCCACCTCGCTCGGCGCCAGCGGCAGCTCGCTCGCGATCAGCGGCCCGGGCACTCTCCTTGGCTCGGCCGCCACACCGGTAGTCGCCACTCCGATCACCTTCCAAACCGGCGGCAGCCTGACCCTAGGCGGCACCGCCGGAACAGTGACCAACGCCATCACGCTCTCGGGCAACATGAACCTCAATGGCGTGGGCCCGACGATTTCCGTGACCGCGGCGAATCTCACCGACACGATCTCGGGCACGATTTCCGATTCGTCGGGCACGCTCGGCTTCACAAAGGCCGGCGCCGGCGCCCTCACGCTCAGCGGAACCAATACCTTCACGGGCCCGGTCAATGTCTCGGCGGGTCTCTTGACGATGGGTGGCGCCAGCGCCTTGGGCGGGGCGGGAAACAACACGGCCGCGATCTCGATCGGCTCAACGGCGGAGTTGAATCTCAACGGCAACTCGCTTGGCATCGGCTCACTCTCGGGCAGCGGCATTTTGACCAATTCGGCCGCCAGCGCGAAAGTGCTGACGATCAACCCCGGCACGGTCACCGCCGCCACATTTAGTGGCGTGATCGCTTCGGCCACGACCGCCGACTTGGCTCTGACCATGAACGCGTCGAACCTGAATCAAACACTCAGCGGAAACAACACCTACACGGGCGCCACCACCGTGAGCGCCGGCACGCTTACCCTGGGCGCCGGCGGATCGATGTCGGGCACGGCGATCTCCGTGGCCAGCGGCGCCACGCTCGCCATCGGCGGGGCGCCCATTGGCACGAGCAGCTACACGATCGGCTCCGGCGCCGCGGGCAGCGTGAGCATCGCCTCGGGCGCGACATTCAGCTTTGTCGATCCGGGACATTTCACCACGCTGAACATCAATTCCGGCGCCGCCAACACCGGCCTCACCCTCGGCGCCGGAGTGCTCAACTTCAACTCGCCCACGAACACCACCGTCGACACCGTGGTCGACCAAGGCAAATTGAGCGACAGCGGCGCGATCAATGTAAACGTCACCGGCGCCACGCTCGCCTCGGGCACCTATCCGCTTATTACCTATGCGAGCGTCTCTGGCGGTGGCGCATTCCAGTTCCAGTCGACCTCGACGAACACCGAAACCGTCGGCACGGCAACCTACACCCTGCAGGCTAATGCCAACGGCAAGGAAGAAGACCTCGTGGTGGTCAACGCCGTGCCGACTCCGACGGCTGCTTACTGGGGCGGCGCCCGCGGCGATGGATTCTGGAACACGCTCACCAGCAATACCACCAACTGGCTCAACGCTCCGATGGGAACCGACACCCAGGCTGTGCCCGGCACGGTGACGGATGTTTATGAAACCGCCGCCTCGGCGACGAATCTCAACCAAACGTTGGGCGCCAATTTCACGATCAACAGCCTTACCTTCACCGGAACCGGCTCGGCGAACGCCAGCCCCGGAAGCGTGACCATCGCGGGCTCGTCGAACAGTCTCACAATTACCGCCGCCGGAGTGAATAGCGGCGGCGGCGGTCCGGCGGCGGGTATTGGCATCCAGGTGCTGGCCGGCGCCGGCGCCGATTTCGTGAGCGCTCCGATCCAACTGGGCGGCAGCCAAACATGGAAGAGCGCGGGGGTCAACCTGTTGACCATTTCCGGCGGAGTCACGAACACGGGCAGCCTCACGTTGGCCGACAACTCGACCGGCGGTATCACAATCTCGACCGCAAGTCTCAATAATATCGGCTCGCTCACCAACAGCGGCACGGGAACCGGCGTGAGCACGATCAGCGCCGTCATCGGCTCGAGCGTGACGGGCGTGACCGAGAATAGCGCCACGTCGATGTTGGTGCTCTCGGGCGCCAACGCCTACACCGGCCCGAACGCGATCACGGCTGGCACGCTTCAACTTGGCGGCTCGACCACCCCGCTCGGCGCCGCGTCGAACGCGCTGTCGATCGCCGGGCCTGGCACGCTCGATCTCAACGGCAACGCCGTGACGGTGGGCTCGCTCACCGGCTCTGGCGTGATCGGCAATAGCAGCACGTCGGCTGGTGGAACGATCACCGTGAGCGGAGCGAGCTCGTTCGGTGGCACGATCCAAGATGTGCTCGGCGCCGGCACGCAAACGACGTCCGTGCTGATTGCGGCGCCCAGCGCCACCGTCACCCTTTCGGGCGCCAACACCTTCTCCGGTGGCCTGACGCTCTCCAACGGCACGCTCGACCTGGGCAATAGCGCCGCCTTGGGAACCGGCGCCTTCGCCGTGGGCAGCAACTCGAATTCCGTGTCGCTCGACAACACCGCCAGCGGCGCGTCGGCGTTCTCGACCATCGCCAACAATGTGCCGGTCACCCTCAATGGCGCCTTCACGTTTGTCGGCACGAACTCCTTGAACCTGGGAACCGGCGCGGTGAATGTCGCCGCGGCGGCGACGGTCACGATCAACGCCGGCTCGCTTACCCTGGGCGGCGCCTTGAGCGGATCCAACGCGCTCACTTCAGCCGGCCCCGGCACGCTGGTGCTCACGGGCGGCAACAGTGGCTATAGCGGCCAATTCAATGTCAATACCGGCAGCACGCTGTCGGTCAGCGGCGCGGGCACTTTGGGTTCGGGCGCCGTGAATCTGGTCGCCGCCAACTCGGTGCTTAACTTTAACAATAATGTCAGCCTTACGGTCGCCGCGGCGATTCAAGGACTAGGCAATTTGACCCAGACCGGCGCGGGCACGACCACGCTCTCGGGCGCCAACACCTACAACGGCACGACCACCGTCAGCGCCGGAACCCTCTTTATCGATGGCACGCATGGCGCCACCGGCCTGGGCGCGGGCAACTACCAAGTCAATTCGGGCGCCACGCTCGGAGGCTCCGGCACAATCACTTTCGCCAGCTCGACCAGCGGTATCACGGTCGCCGCCGGCGGCATCTTCATGCCGGGGTACAATCCCGCGGTCAACGGAGGGCTCGTGTCGCCCAGTAACAGCACTCTCACGGATGTGAAGGCCACCGGTTCAAGCACCGCGCTTACCCTGAATCCGGGCTCGACGATGGATGTGAATCTCACCAGCGCCATGGGTAGCATGACACTGCTGGCCAATGGCCTGCCCTCGACCGGCTATGCCTACTTCAAGGCGCTCGTGGGCGTGGTGAATCTCGATGGCGTCGGCGGTTCCGGAGCGGGCGCTACGCTGAGTGTCGCGGGCGATGGCACCGTGGCCATCGGACAGAACTATCTGCTGATCGATCCAAACACGACCAATGGCTCGTTCTTGAGTTCGACCGGTCCGATCACCGGCACCTCGTACACCTACTCGCTTACTTACGGCGCCGGTCCGATCAATCAGTCGGATGTCGTGTTGACGGTGGTGCCCGAGCCGAGTTCGATTGTGCTCGGCCTCTTGGCCGCGGTGGGAGTGCTGGTGGCGATCATGGTTCGCCGGCGAACACGCCGGGAAGTTGTCCCGAGCGCCTGATAGAGACCAAAAATCCGCGTGGTCTAAAAAATCGCCATTTCGTCCGTCTGTCGGCCGATCGGGCTCTTTTCCCGCGTCTCTCGCGCCGGCGGCTCTTGGCGATTCGATTGCCCGAGGGCACAATGGATGGTTCGAGCGCCGGCTGCTCGGCGGCCCCGACAATCGGCGCCACGGTGGCGAGCCGGGACGTGGGGGGATCGGTGACGCGGATGACGCATGTGCTCGAATTCAACGATTGGTCGGCTTGGCTCGCCGACCGCGGGGCGCCGGCCTATCGCGCCGCGCAGATTCGCCACTGGCTATTCGCCGGACGGGCGGAGTCGTTCGAGGCGATGAGCGATTTGCCCAAGAGCTTGCGATCGCAGCTCGCCGAGGACTTTACTTTCTTCTCGACCCAAGTGGCGCATCACTCGCGATCGGCCGATGGAACCGAGAAGCTGCTTTTGCGGTTGGCCGATGGCGAACGGATCGAGTGCGTCCTCTTGCGCAACGGCGCTCGCCGCACGATTTGCATCAGCACCCAGGTGGGCTGCGCCATGGGCTGCGTGTTTTGCGCCAGTGGGCTCGAAGGCGTGGCGCGGAACCTGACGCGGGGCGAAATCCTCGAGCAGACCCTGCGACTTGATCGGCTCTTGCCCGCCGGCGAGCGGCTGAGCCATATCGTGGTGATGGGCATGGGCGAGCCGCTGGCCAACCTGGATCGGCTGCTGTCGGCCTTGGGCGACGCGACGAGCCCAACCGGGCTCGGCATCAGCGCTCGTCGCATCACGATTTCGACCGTGGGCTTGCCGCCGGCGATGGATCGTTTGACCGAGGCCAAGGCACGATATCATCTGGCGGTGTCGCTGCATGCTCCCGACGATGCGCTCCGCAACGAACTGGTGCCGGTCAATGCCAAGACCGGGCTCGACGCGATCCTAGCCGCCGCCGACCGCTATTTCGAAGCATCGGGCCGCCGGCTGACGTTCGAATATGTGTTGCTGGGCGAATTGAACGACCGGCCCGAGCACGCCGAGCGGCTTGCGGCGCGGCTTCGTGGTCGCACGGCGCTCGTGAATGTGATTCCGTACAATAGCGTGTCGGGCTTGCCTTATAAATCGCCCACGGCCCGGTCTCGCGAGCGGTTTACGCGAATTTTGCGCGAGGCCGGCCTCACGGTCGAGATTCGCGAGCGCAAGGGCGACGCGATCGACGCCGCTTGCGGCCAGTTGCGCCGTTCGCAGCCGCGTCTCGTTGAATTGTCGCCGCGCTGAGTGAGCGCGGCGGGCTGAGTGCGCGCGGCGGGCTGACGGGATTGCGGGTAAACCTGCCCTCGTGCGCTCCGTGGCCCCCATTGCGGCGCGTGTGGCATCGGCGCCTTCGGCACGCTCTTATGACAGCCCATCCGAGAACTTCGGCGAGCCCTCGGCCTACCCTCTCCCAAAGAGAGAGGGGGAAAGTTGTCGGATAGGCTTTAAAGGGCAAGTGGAGCGGTCAAAACCTCGATTCCGGCGTTCGCGTCTTCCCTCCGGCTCTCGGGCGAAATACAACTAAGAGAGCGACGCCATCGACCCCAGCACGAGGGCTTGCGACGTGTCCATCAGCGAATCGGCTGCCCATCGCTACGAGCTCCAAGATCCGGATGTGCGGCTCATGCTGCGCGTGCGCGACGACGACGCCGCGGCGTTCGATGAATTGATGCTTCGCTATCAGCACCGAGTGGTCACGGTGCTCGAACACTTGGTCGGCAATCGGCATCAGGCCGAGGACTTGCGCAAGAAGTATTTTTGCGAGTCTATCGAGCCCGCAAGCGATATATCGTGGGCGCCAAGTTTTCGACCTGGCTCTTCACGATCGCGAACCATGTGGCGGTCAACGCGCTGCGCTCGCGGTCGCGGCGGCCGGAAGTGCATTTGAACTCGCGCGAGAGCGGGCCGCTCGGTCCGAATCCGCTCGATCGGCTCGCCCAAGCCGCCAGCGGGTTGATGCCGACCCGGCGGCTCGATAGAACCGAGCTTTGCGCGGTGGTGCAAACGGCGCTGGCCGGTCTTGGCGAGCGCCAACGCATGGCGGTGTTGCTCGCCAAGTTCGAGGAAATGAGCTACGCCGACATCGGTGAAACGATGGGGATGTCGCCCCAAGCGGTCAAGTCGCTGGTGTCGCGGGCTCGCATCAATCTGCGCAAAGCGCTCGAACCCTATTTGGAACGGGGCGCACGGCCGAGCGATTTGCGTTCTCCCAACCCCGAACAATTCAGCCCGGAACAACCCGACCAGGATCGGCTATCGAACGGAACGGCGGGTGGCGCGGCCGGCGCCGACTCGAAACCATCGCCCGACGCCGATGAGGATTGAATCATGCCCGAGAACGAAACGCCCGACGGCGCCCCGGGCGCCGAGGCATCGCTCACCGAGGAGTTGACCGCCTATCTCGATGGCGAACTCGAGCCCGGCGCACGGCGCCGTGTCGAATCGCGACTTGCGACCGATGGCGCCTACCGCGAGGAGTTGCACCGGCTCGAGCGAACTTGGCGGCTGCTGGATTCGCTTCCGGCGGCCCGCGTGGATGAAAGTTTCACTCGCTCGACGATGGCCATGGTCGCCACGGCGGCCAGCGCGGATGTGGAACGCGCCAAAGTCGTCGCGCCGAAGAAACGGTTTCGGCGGCGAGTGGCCGGGACGCTGCTGGTGGCGGCGGCGTTTCTATTCGGCGTCGGACTCGGGCGGCGCCTTTGGCCCGACCCGAATCAGGAACTGTTGCGCGAACTTCCGCTCCTCGAGCATTTCGACGCCTATCGGCATGGCGACTCGATCGAATTCTTGCGATCGCTCGACCACGATGGCGTGTTCGCCGAGGAGAACGATCATGCGAATTGAAATCGCGAATCGGGCGGACGGTTCGTTGGAAATCGAGCCGCGCCGCGGCGCCGCCGGGCAGTCTTCGCGGCGGCTCGCGCGCGGAACGGGGCTCGTGGTCGCGGCCGGGGTGTTGCTTTTCCTGGGCGCCGCGGGCCCATCGCCCACGGCCTCCGAGGAGCAGGTCGCGCCGGCGCGCGACGCGACGACCGTGTCGGCGACCGATCAAGCGCCCGCGCACGTCGTGGATCTCACGGCGCGCCGTCAGCGAGTGCTCTCCATGAGTCCGGATCGTTATGAGCATGTGTTGCACAATCGCGAGCGGCTGGCGGAGCTGTCGCCGGCCGAACAGGAAAAATTGCGGCGGTTGTCGCGTGCTCTGGAGATCGCGCCCGACGCGGAGCAATTGCGTTATGTGATGCTCCGCTATCACGAATGGCTGCGCAATTTGAGTTTGCCGCAGCGAAGCGAGCTCTTGGATCTTCCGCCAAACGAGCGCCTGGCGAAAATCAAGGCGATCCGCGCCGAGCAATATGCGAGCATCCACGCGGAAACCGCGGCCGGTGAACCGCTCAGCGCCGCGGATTTGGCGCATGTTCTCAAGTGGTACACCGGCTATCTCGACGCGCATCAAGAACAACTGTTGGCCGCGATTCCCGCCGAGCGTCGGAAACAGATCGAACAATTGGACGCGGCCAAGCGCCGGAAGGCGATTCTGTTTCTGATGGTCCCGCGGAATCCGAATTCCCGCGCGGTGATCGCGTCGTTGCCGCCGCCGACGGCCGCGGAGATCAGTGCGATGATCGATCGACTTTCACCGGGGGCGCAAGCGAGTCTGCGCGAGGCCGGCGGAGTGTCGCAGCAAGCCAAGCTGCTCCGACGCTGGTCGCAAGCCTCGGTGCGCCATCGCTGGGAAGCAGCCCGGCTCGAGCGGCCGATGTCGGCGATCGCCGTCGAGGAGTTGCAGCATTTTTTCGAAACCGGGCTCTCGCCGCAAAAACGCGAGGAACTGCTGAACCTGCCTCCCGACAAACTCCAGCGAGAATTGCGACGACTGTTTTTCCTTCAGCCCGCGCATGCGGACCCGGCCTTTTCGGTCGAGCCAAGCGCGAGCGCTGATGAGGCGCCGGAGCCGCCCGCGGCTCGGGTCGGCGAACCCAAACGGGCAAAGGCGCGAGGCAACAGCGAGCGATCGCATGGCCACGGCAAGGATGGCGCTCCATGACCCGTTCGCCGGAAAACGCCGTTCGCCGGAAAACGCCGTTCGCGGTGGCTCAGCCGCGCGGATATTGCCGGCAATATTCGTAGAGCGCCATATCGGTGGCCGAGGCCACATTGTAGCTATAGGGCAAGCCCCAAACCGGAATCTCGACCACGGCGTCGACTAGGCGCAGCTCGTCGGGCATGAGTCCCTGGCGTTCGTTGCCCACGACGATCGCCGTCCGGCAGCGAAAGCGAAAGCATGCAGGCATGTGGCGTTGGTCGTTTGTTCGAGTCCGACCAACTGGTAGCCCTCGGCCTTGAGTTGCTTGAGAACCGGCGGAAGCGTGCGATGCGACTCGACTTCGATGGCGGAAGCGCCGTCGCGGGCGATCTTTTCGATCACCTTGGCCGAACCGCAGCAAATGATCTTGCTCAAGCCGCAGCAACTCGCGGTGCGCACGATTCGGGAAAGATTCACATTGCTCCCTAGCGGCGCGCAGGCCACGATCAGTTCGCGCGGCCGCTCGAGCGCCGAGGGCGGCTTGTGACGCAGGTGTTCGAATTCCGGCATGCGAGATCCGCGACAGCCCAAGAAGGCGACCCAAGACGATATCGCGACCTGTTCGCCCAGCGGGCGCGAGGCATCCGCTCCGGCCGCCCGCCGGATCGGGCCGCGCGGCGGCTGCCGTTCATCTGGCAAACCGCCGGGAGAATGCGTCTAATTCGCAAACGGGTTGGGCGGTTCGGTCGGAGCGGCGGGCGCCGCGCCTTTGGGAGTACGCGCGTGCCTGGTCGGAGCGGCGCGAGTCTTTTTCGTCGGCGCCAGCGGCTTGCTGAGCGTGATCGTGAGCGTGGCCGCCGCCGCATAGCCGGGACGCATCTGGCCCGCGTCGGGCTTCTGTTCGTCGGTGTACCATCCGGTAACCACGACCGAGTCGCCGGCCTGCGCCATGCCCAGGTCCGAGGTGTTCACCGCCACATTCAATGTGCCGGCGGTCTTCGCGAAGATTTTCTTGCTGCCGGCCGTGAGCACGAGCTCGCCCGGCTTATACGAGGCCACCCGGCCGCGAAATTCATAGGTGGCGCCCTCGCTCGGCGCGCGCACGACTTTGGCGTCGTCGGTGGCGTTCTCGAAAATTCCCACTCCGCCTTTCGCGACGGGCGTGAAAATCTCGACCGCTTCGAGCTCCTTTTGCAACACGCCCTTCTTGTCGATTTCTCCCGAGAACTTCACGAACACGCCCGGGTGCAGATAGTCGGGCTCGGCCGTGCCGGTCACATGCACCATTGTTTGCGGGCTCACCGTGAGCACCCAGTCGCCGCGCTCGAGCTTGGTGGTGAGCAGCGGGCCTTCGACTCCTTCGATCGAGCCTTTATCGTCGAGCGCTTTTTGGTCGGGGGGGCGATCCGGGTCTTGCTGGGCAAAGGCCAGCGGCGCCGCGAGCGCGACGAGCAATCCGCCGACGCACGCGCGAAAGATTTCGCGGCGCGAGCGGAGTTGAAAACGAGGATTCATCAGGTTGCGAGCGACGATCCTTTGCAAGCCGATCATACGAACCGCCTTCGAGTGTTTTGAGCGAGGGGAGAAAAGCGAAATCGAGAAGGAAATCTGGCCCGGCGAACGACCGCCCATGCGATTGCGGACCGGCGCCGCCGGCGCGGAGCTACTCTCCAAGATATCCTTCCGCGGCCGCGATTGCTACGGTCCGGGGGCGACAAAGTGGCGCTCCCATGCGCTACGCCAGTAGGATGCCGCGCGGCCGGCCACACGCTGTTTTTCCAGTGCGAAAGACTCCAAAGGCTCTAAACCGCCCAGACAAGCTTGACGCCGAGTCGGGCCCTCAACTATCAGTTCGACGGGGAAATACCGTTTTGGCGTTTCGCATTGGGCGTCTGGCGTCTCGCGCCGAGCGATTTCGACGATCGCGCCACCGGGGTAAGAATGTCGCGGTTTCCGGGCCGGATTATCGTGTTTTGCGGCCTCTTGCTCGGCTGCGCGCGGTTGCGGACATCGACGCCACCGCCCGGCGAGATCGCCGGCGAAACCGTCGCCGAGTCCACCGGCCCATCGAACGCCGAGGAGGTCGTGCCACTTCCACCGGTCGATGCAACGCCCGACGAATTGCCGCCGCCCGCGTTGATCGAGGCGTCGACTCCCATGATCGCCGCGCCCAAGGAATTTTGCTGGCGCGATCTGCCGTTCAGCGGTAGCTATCAAGTGGGTTGGCTGACGGGCGATCCGTTCTCGCGATCGATCAGCGACATTCCCAATGGTCCGATCCTGGCCAAGCGCTATGGCTGGGATTTTTCCGATCACTGGGGTGTCGAGGCGCGCCTTGCCGACGCATGGCTGATGGAGTCGCGCCGCTTCAATGCGGCGGCGATCGAGACCGAGTCGATTCTGTTCGGGGATCTGAGCGTGCTGTTTTATCCGCTGGGCAATGCGAAGTTTCGTCCGTATATGATCGTGGGCGGAGGCGTTGCCGATTTCAAATTCCTGGATGCCCAGGGCGAAAAAACCCAGCGTGGATTTGCCGATGTGCCCTTTGGCGTCGGTGTGAAGTATCCGCTGAAGGACTGGCTGATCTTGCGAGCCGAACTGCTAGACAGTACCCGCGTCGGCGGCGACGATTTACCGACGATGAACAATGTGTCGGTGACGGGCGGCGCGGAAATTCGCTTTGGCGACTTGCGAAAGCATTTCATGCCGTGGCGAAAAAAGACCGCCACTGCATCGCCACCGAGCCCGTAATGCGGCGATGCGATTTCGCAACGTGTTTCGATGGCCGCCCCGCTCGTCGCCCGAAGACGATCCATTTCTTGAGTCTATTTGGTCCAGCGATCAAAAATTGTCTTGCCGCGAGTTGACAAAGGCTTCTTTCGACCTAGATATCCCTTGGAGGGTCTGACAATACCTTCGGGAACTCCCCGGCAAACGAGGCAATTGCCTGGGTATTGTCAGACTCTCCCAGACGACTTGCCTCGTTCGCCGTTCGGCGGACCGGGCGTCAGGCCCAGCCGGCCGACAGATCGCGCGACATTCCCTTCAGCGCCAAGCGTCGGACTCGCGATATTGCCGCCCCCCGGTGGGCCCTGCTTGGAATCGAAACATTTTCCGACCCGTCTTTTTTTGTGAGGAATGTGTCCATGAGCCATCTTCAAACCCGACTCTTGCTCGCGGTGATCTTCGCCGGTTGCGCGGCTTCCTCGGCGCGTAGCGGCGCATGGTTCCGGTTCGAGTTCCCCCAGCTATCTCACGTCGGTTTCCGGGGCCACGGCGTCGTCGTACCAAACCACCACGATCCCGCTCAGCTATCCGTTCGCCAGCAAGACGTATAACGCCGGTTCGGACAGCGCCTCCAAAGCGTTTCAAGCCCTTGAGCCGACTTATATGAGCCTCGTGCTCTCGCAGCTCAAGGAAGGAGTGAAGTATACCGGCGCCGGTCTGAACCAGTTGGATCCGACACGGCTTTACTTCTGGTTCACATACACGCCGCGCTGTTACTTCCTATATGGCTACGCCGACTTCATCGACGGATTCGGCGTGACGGTCGCCACGGTCAGCGCACCACTTCGTCGGAGGTCAGTGGCACGAACATGACCTGCATGTCCGACGTGCATTGGAACGGCAGCACCTCGCGCACCAGCACCTATCCGGTGCTGCCCGGCGACTTCGTGCAACTGCCGACCGTGAATGCCGGTCAGCAACTCGCCTTCTTCTGCTACTCGAACGAGAGCAGCAAAGGCGCTCCGGCCAATGTCTGGTACAACGGCGCCAGCAACAACTCCGACGGCTTCCAGCACATGATCGCGTTCTTTCCCGACAACAGCCAGTACATCATCATCGGCTTCGAGGACTACCCGGGCGGCGGTGACCAGGACTGCAACGATGTGATGTTCGTGGTCGACATCGGCGCCGAAAACGCCGCGGCCTTGCGGTCGGCCAGTAGTTTGCCGAAATGACAAGCCGCGTGGCGAGTGTTGGTTGATCGAGGCGGTTACGATTCGTCACTCGGATTCGAGCTGGGAGGAGAGCGACGGTGAAAGGCAGCATGTGGCAATGGCGACTACGACCGAGAACCCATCGCCGACCCGGCCCGCGCTCTCGCCGCCGCTCGGCGATGGCCACGGTCGAACTGGCGCTCTGCTTGCCCGTGCTGGTGAGCCTCGCGTTCGGAACGATCGAGATTTGCAATGTGGTCTACTTGCGGACCCGAATGCTTTCGGCGGCCTATGAAGCCTGCCGACTGGCGACGCGGCCGACCACGTCGAGCCAAGTCGCCGCCACGGGTCCGCAGGTAATCACTTATTGCAACTCGCTTTTGACGCAGTTGGGCGTGAACGGGGCGACGGTCACGTTGTTCTCCGAGCAGTCTGACGAACGCGGTTCCGCAGACGGTTGTCGTCGTGTCGATCAGCGCGCCGTGGAGTCAAAACACGGTGACCTCGGTCGTGCTTTCGCGGTCGCTGACGATCAACGCCAGCGCGACATTGATTAGCGAATGAGGAGCATCATGATTCGATTCGCCGATAGTCTTGAATGCCGCGGTCGCCGCGGCGAGCGGCGCGGCGCCATTACGGTGCTGGTCGCTTTTACGCTGCCGATGTTGCTGATCCTGGCCTGCTTCGCCATGAACCTAGCCTACATTCAGCAAACTCGCGAGGAACTGCGGATCGCTTGCGATTCGGCGGCCAAGGCGGCGCTAGTCAATTTCGGCGCCACGGAGTCGCAGAGCTCGGCCGTGGCGTTTGGCACTACCGTGTCGAATCAGAACCTGGTGGGCGGCCAGGCGCTCAATCTCGCGACCAGCAACTTCACCTTCGGCAATGCCGCCGCCAATAGCGGCGGCACATATATCTTCACGCCCAATGGCAGCCCGATGAATAGCGTGCAGGTGATCGGCTCGGCGAACCGGGCTTATTTCCTCGCGCCATTTACGCCCGCCACGTCGTTTTCGATCTCGGAAACATCGCTGACCACGCGGATCAGCCACGATATCTGCCTGGTGCTCGATCGCTCGGCCTCGATGTCGTTCGACTTGAGCGGCAGCGAATTCGTGTATCCCAACGTGAGCCCCTACAACACCCAGGCGCTGATCCAGAATTACTTCACGGCGCCCAGCCCGACGCTCAGTCGTTGGGCGGCGTTGACCACGGCGGTCAACGATTTCATCGCGGTGCTCAATGCCCGCAATCTCGACGTGCATTTGTCGCTCGTGACATACTCCGAGACATTCTCACTCGGCAGTTTCACCGCCACCGAGGCCAACCTGGATGTTCCGCTGACCTCGAACTACAACCTCACGCCCACGGCAATGAACGCCTACGGCTCGAACCCGCTCTTGGGCGACACGAATATCTCGGCCGGGCTGGCGCTGGCCCAAAGCGAATTGACCGGCTCGCTCGCGCGGACCACCGCCGATCGCACGATTATTCTCATGACCGATGGCGTGCCGACCACGGGCAACACCAACATTCCGCCGATCACGCTGGGCTATGCCCAATCGAACCACATCATCACCCATGTGATCACGTTCAGCGCCGAGGCGATCAGCGGCTCCTATGGAACCGCGATGCAGCAAGCGGCCACCAACGGCAACGGCATGTATTTCAACGCGCCGAGCGCCTCGCAGTTGTCCACCGCGTTCACCACCATCGCCGATAGTCTGCCGGCAGTGCTCATCAAGTAGGAACCCGATATGAGCCCTTGCCGGAAAAGACAACGATCGCGGCGCGGCGCGGCGACCGCCGAGTTCGCGATCTGCGTGCCGGTGCTGATCATGGTGCTGTTCGGCATCATCGAATTCTCGCGCGAACTGCAAATTCAGCAGACGGTGCGGCAGGCGGCATTCGAAGGCGCGCCGCGGGCCTGGCGCTCGACGCGCAGACTTCCGACGCCACCACCGCCGCCACCAACATCACCAATGCCGTGGGCATCAAAAACGCCACGGTCACGGTGTCGCCCAACCCGATTTCCTACACCAGCAGCACGGTGCAGGTTACGGTATCGGCCAGCCCGGCGAACAATAGCTGGTTCATGCGGTTTTTCACCGGCAGCCAGCCGATCTCGTCGACGATCATTCTCGATCGAGAAGTCCAGGCCATATCGAATCCCTGAGCGCGCCAGCTCGGGGAAGTTGGGGCCAAAATGCAAAAGCAGCGCGGACTTTTGACAGTCCGCGCTGCTCGATTCGATCCGATGCGCTAGCGTCTCTTTGGGCAGGAAGAAACGTTCCACAATCGAGGAATGCCGGACGACGCCGGTGTTTCCCTGTATTGCTTGCGGACCGCGAGACTTGCGACATGAGTCGCTTGCTACGCGGTTTCGCTGAACAGTTGCCCATTGCCCGAGGCGCTCACCGCCGGCGCCCCACCGCCCTCTCCACCGGAAAGGTTGCTCGACGCACTCGCGCCCGCCGAGCTTACCGCGACACTCGCCGCGGCCTGGGATTGCACTTGAGCGGCAAAGTAAGCGGCCGCGCCGCCACTGCTGCTCACACCTTCGGCTCCACCCATGGTAGGAACCCTCCAAAACAGGAAACTCGCGGCCGCGGAGTGCAAGCCGCTATCGGAATTCATCGAATATTCGCAGCCAATCCGTCGATAAAATCCTCCGGCTGCGCGCGGAATTACGAAAAAGTAGGATTGGCAATGTGGGTCGCGCCGTGGTGAACAGTGGCGCGAATCGCAACGCCTAGCCCATGCGCCAGCCCCCAATTCCACGTCGGCCACCCGCGCGATCGGAATTCGCATGGCCCATTTCAGCCCTCGCCCCCTACCCGGTGCTGCTTGGCCGCCCCTTGCCGAGGCCGGTCTCGCGCAAGTTTGGGCCGCCTATCTCGCCCTCGGCGAGACCCAGTGGCTGGCGCCCGAGCAGCTTGTCGAACGCCAATTGCTTCAATGCCGCGCCCTCTTGGAACATTGTGCCCGGCATGTTCCCTACTATCGCGAGTTGCTGACCACGCTCGCGATCACGCCCGACTCGGTGCGGTCGCTCGAAGACCTGCGGCGGATTCCGCTGCTATCGCGTCGCGCATGGCAAGAACAATTCGACCGCTTCGAAGCCGAGCAATTGCCCAAGGGAACCGTGGCGCTCGACGAAGATCGTTCCTCGGGCTCGACCGGCGTGCCGGTGCGGGTGCTGAAGACGAACCGCTTCTATGTCTGGTGGCTGGCACTGTATTTACGCGATCTCGAATGGAGCGGCATGCGGCCCGAGGGAACTCTGGCCGCGATTCGCGCCACGCTCAAAACCGGCGCCGAACTCGATGAGCTCTTGGCCGGGTTGACGATGTCGTCATGGAACCCGATTCTCGAGCCGCTCATCGCGACGGGCCCGCTCCACGGCATGGATATTCGTCAAGAGCCGCGGCGTCAGCTTGCGTGGCTCGAGCAGGTGAACCCCGACTATTTGCTCAGCCATGCTTCGAACCTCGAGCTTCTGGCCAGTCTGCTCGCCGATGAGCCGCGGCGATTTCCGAAGCTCGCGGTGATCCAGTCGATTTCAGAAACGCTCTCGGCGCCGGCGCGGGCCAAGATCGAGGCCGCCTTCTCGGCGCCGGTGAAGAATCTTTATAGCTGCGCCGAGGCGGGCTATGTCGCGTCGCCGTGTCCGGCCGGTCGGGGGCTGCATGTTCACGGCGAGAATGTGATCGTGGAACTTCTCGATGAACACGATCGCCCCGCGCCGCCAGGCCAATCGGGCCGGGTGGTCCTGACCGTGTTGCACAATTTTCGCACGCCGTTCGTGCGCTACGACATTGGCGATCGAGCCACCTGGGCCGAGGGAGCATGTCCCTGCGGCGCGGGCTTCCGCTGCTCCGAGCCGTGGAAGGCAAAGCGCGGCCGCATTTCAAACTCGCCGACGGTCGACGGAAACATGCCACCGACCTGGTGCTGGCGCTCACATCGCTGGGTGGCCATCATCAGCATCAAGTGATTCAAACAGCGCTCGACGAAGTGCTGGTTCGCATCGTGCCGAGTCGAGCCTGGAGCGATGAACACTCGCGCCGCCTGACCCAGGCGCTCGAATCGTTCTTCGAAGCGAAGATCGTGGCGCGGCTCGAGCTGAAAGACCGCCTCGAGCTTCCGCCGGGCGGCAAACTGACGAGCATGCGATGCGACGTGCAATAAGGGATCATGTTCCCCGCATTGCCGCGGCTGGTGAAACCCGCGTGCATTGATAAGCCGGCAGCGACGCGCCGAGAATCGCCGTGGCCAGCGCCAACGCCCCGCCGGCCAGCGCCGACTCGCGAAAGCCCGCCCGCCACGAGCACCGCCGTGGGCGGAAAGTGCGCGTAGCGCCGTGGGCACGCTCAAACCGATCGCGAGTCCCACGACCGCGCCTCCCGCGGCCAAGACCAGCGATTCCAAGAGCACGAGTCCCACGATGCGCCGCCGTCGCCAGCCAATCGCGCGCAGCATGCCGAATTCGCGCCGCCGCTCAAACACGCTCATCGCCATCGTGTTGAGCATTCCGAGCGCCCCGAGCAGCCCGGCAATGCAGGAGACCAGCGTGGCGAGAGTGCGCACAACGCGCATTTGGGCGAGCGAATGCACGAACTCGGCGCACGGCGTCGCCGCGACCTCGGGATCGAGCGCTTCGATCTTCGCGCGCAACCGCGCGATCGCGTCGGCGTCGCCCGCGGGATGCGCCTGCACGATATAACCCGTGAGTTGACCGGGCCGATCCATTTGGCGCTGAAGCTCGTCGAGCAAGAGAAACGCCGCCCCGTCTTCATAAATGCTACAGCCCTCGAACACGCCCACGACCTCGAACGAGGCGCGAATAGAAATCGACCTGATCGCCGGTTTTTTTGCCGAGCTGCGCCGCGAGCACGCGGCCGAGCATCACCTTTCGCGCGTCGCCCGCGACGAGCCGCCGGCCTTCGAGAGTGCGCACGCGATCGAGCACCGGGCAATCGGGCGCCCAGCCATTGACGATCACCATGAAGAGTCCCGCTTGCTCGAAGGTTACCATGTCCATGAGGCCGCCGATGACTTCGGCCGCCTCGGGCAGGGCGCGAATCCGATCTCCGAGCGCGGCGGGCAGACCTTTGGCGATTTGCACTGTTCCGCCCCGCCGCTGCACCACCACATCGGCGCCGCGGCGGTTGTACATGGCAAGAAACGAACTTTCGAGCGACTCCGACACGCCGACCAGCCCCGTCACGGTGGCCACCGCCAGCGCGATGCCAAGCACGGTAAGCCAAGTTCGCGCCGAGCGACGCCGCAGATTGCTACAGGCTACATGGGCGAGACGCATGAGCACGTGAACTCCGGAAGCGTGAAGATGCGATGACGCCGCGGCGACTCATTCTAGGCTGCTTGGCTCGGGCGGGATTCGATCTTGAGCGGGCGCGAGTCGCTTGGCGTCGGGCTCGGGCGTCCGCGGACCGGCGCGTGGCCGAGCCGGCCATCGCGAATCCAAACGGTTCTCTCGGCGCGGGCCGCGACTTCGGCGCCATGGGTAATGACCACCAACGTCAAACCTTCCTCGCGATGCAGCCGGTCGAAGAGGTTGAGCACATCGGCCCCGGCCGCGGAATCGAGGTTGCCGGTCGGCTCATCGGCCAGGAGAACCCGCGGCCGATTGGCGAGCGCTCGGGCAATCGCCACGCGCTGTCGTTCGCCCACCGAAAGTTTGCATGGCAAATGCCGCGCGCGATGCGCGAGGCCCACGGCGGCGAGCAATTCGCCGGTGCGCTGTGCTCGCTCGGCGGCTTTGAGCGGGCCCTCGAACATGGGAATTTGAATGTTTTCGATCGCGGTTAGCGTCGGCAAGAGATGGAAGGATTGGAATACGAATCCTATGCGATGCGAGCGAAACCGGTCGAGGTTCCGCTCCTGGGCGAGTGGCTTGCCCTCGAAGAAGATTTCGCCTTCGTCGGGCCGATCGAGCGCGCCGAGCAGATTGAGGAGAGTCGATTTACCGCTGCCGCTTGGGCCCATGATCGCGAGGTATTCGCCGTGGTCGACCGACAGCGACACATCGTCCAATGCCCGCACGGCGCCTTCGTCGTAGCGGCGATGGACATGTTCGACGCGGATCAAGGGTTCATGACCGGGTTTATTCATATCGCAGGGCCTCCACGGCGGGAATTCGTGTCGCATTCCAAGCGGGAAACATCGCGCCGAGCAGCGCGGCGACCAGCGCCGCGGCAAACCCGAGCATGGTCGCCGTGGGATCGATCTCCGCGGCGAGCCAACCTTCGGCCGCGACCATTCCCAGCAGCGCGCGCGTGAGGAGCCAAGCCGCCAACACGCCAGCGACCCCGCCCGCGGTCGCCAGCAGCAGCGACTCGCCGACGATCATCCGCGCGATCCGCGATCGCGACCAACCGATCGCTCGGAGCACGCCGATCTCCTGGGTGCGTTCGAGCACCGACATCCACATGGTGTTGAGCACGCCAAGCAATGTGAGCGCGGTGGCGACCAGCGAAGCGCCCAGGGCCATGGCGGACATGAGTCGTGTTTCCGAGCCGCTGGCCACGAAGGCCCGCGTGGCGAGGGCTTTCACTCCCAACGGTTCGCCCGAGGGACCGGCGAGCAATTCGATGGCATGGCACACCTGGGCGAGCGCGGCTTCCGACGTGATCGCGCGGTCGACTCGGACTTGAATTTCCGAGACTTGGCCTTTGCGATCCATGAGCTGCTGCAAGTCGTCGAGAAGCGTCACGGCGGACAACGTCTCGAGCGGGTTCGACGCTTGAAACACGCCGACGACCGCGAATGGCGTGCCTTCGATAGCGAGCGTGTCGCCCGCTTTCTTTTTCAACGCTTCGGCGAGACTTTCGCCCAAGAGCACGGCGCGATGATCGTCGGCCGCGAGCTTGCGACCGCTGGTGGCCACATATTGATCGAGTGCAAAGCCTTGCTTGGGCGCTCCGCGCAGCGGAATGCCCACCAGATCGCCATCGCCAAACGAAACCATTTCCGTGAGGCCGGCGGCGACTTGAGCCACGCCCGGCGCCCGCGCGATTTGGTCGGCGAATTCCGCGGGAAGCGTGCTCGTGATGCGTTCGGCCACTCCGGCTCGCACCACCACGATATCGACCCCGCGGGTCGCGTAGAAATCAACGCCCGCTCGTCCAAAGCTACGCGCGACGCCGGCGAGCGATGTCATTGCCGCCACCGCGATCGCGAGTCCGGCGCAGGTCATCACCGTGCGCAGCCGCCGCTGCAAGAGGTTTTTCCAGATGATACGCGAAAACCACACGGCCGTTTGCCTTTTAGACGCGAGTAGCGATGCGCCGCGCGATGAAGGTTGCGCGGCGAGCAGCGGAAAGCCGCCGGATTGTAAAGAGGATCGATCGTCGGGTACAAGATCGGCCAGTCGATGTTTGCGATTGCGCAAATTATTTCGCGGGGAGCTTGGCGCCAGCAATGCTGGCGAAGCAGATGGCGGCCCATCGCGAAGGGCATCAAGGGACTCGTCTCGGCGCCGTGTTGCGCGTGGTCTCGCAATCATGGCGTTGTTGGTTCCACGCAGGCCGGCTAAAATCGGGGTCAATCGCGTATTTCGTATCGCGAATCCCTCCGCCAAAGCCATTGTGGCTGGTCAAGGATGACCTTATGAGCTTGCCCACGAATATCGAGTCGGTGGTCCCCGGCGCCGCCGATCAAGCGCCGATCATCGGCCCCCAGGCGTTGATCAAGGCCGCGCCGGCTCTCGCCCCGTATTCCGAATCGGAGCAACTGCTTTACGCGCGCGAGATTATCGACATCGAAGCCCAAGCGCTCCTTGCGTTGGGCCGGCGGCTCGACGCGAACTTTTGCCGCGCGGTTGAGATCGTGTTTGGCTGCGCGGGCAGCGTGATCGTTTCCGGCATGGGCAAGGCCGGACTCATCGGCCAAAAGCTCGCCGCCACATTGGCTTCGACCGGCACGCGCAGCCATTTCCTCCATCCGGGCGAGGCGGTTCATGGCGATCTGGGACGCATCCATCAACACGATGTGCTCCTGATTCTCTCGCAAAGCGGCGAGACGGAAGAAGTCGTGCGACTCTTGCCGTCGCTGGCCAGTTTTGGAACCCGGGTCATCGCGATCACGGGTCGGCCGAAGAGCGCCCTGGGCCGCGCGGCCCATGTGGTGCTCGACCTGGGCCCATTGCAAGAAGCCTGCTCGCTGGGCCTCGCGCCCAGCACGAGCACCACGGCGATGCTCGCCCTGGGCGACGCGCTTGCGCTCGTCACCAGCCGGATGCGCGATTTTCGCAAGGAAGATTTCGCGCGTTTTCATCCGGCCGGCGCGCTTGGGCGCCAGCTCAGTAAAGTCGACGATTTCATGCGGCCGATCGAAGAATGCCGCGTGGCCTCGCGCGACCTCACGGTGCGCGAAATCTTTGCCCGCCGACGCCCTTCCGGACGACGCGCCGGCGCGATTATGCTGACCGACGGCGCGGGCTTGCTCGCGGGCATTTTCACCGATAGCGACTTGGTGCGACTCTTCGAGAGCCGGCGCGACGCCGCGCTCGACGGCCCGATTCACGCGGTGATGACTTGCCACCCGCTCACCGCGCCGCAAGGCTCGATGATGGTCGACGCGGTGGCGATTCTGGCCGAACGCAAGATCAGCGAATTGCCGGTCGTCGACGCCGACGGGCGGCCCGTGGGCATGATCGATATCACGGATGTCGTGAGCCTGTTTCCCGAAGCCGGCCTGGGCGCGGCGCTCGATGCGCCGTCCGTTGCGTCGGGAAGTGAATCGGCCGGTGGTGCTGAATCGCGGCCGCCGAGGCCCAAGCATCCCCGTTTTCGCGGCTCCGCGAAGCGAGATGGCGCATGAAACTCGAGCAACAATGCCAAACGATCGAGCTCGTCTTGTCCGATGTCGACGGCGTGATGACGAGCGGCGGCATTTATTTCGACAATCAGGGCATCGAAAGCAAGCAGTTTCATGTCCGCGACGGGCTGGGCGTCAAACTCTGGCAACGCGCCGGATACAAGTTCGGCCTCATCACCGGCCGCGGTTCGCACATCGTTAAAACGCGGGCCGCCGAGCTTGGCATCGACATTGTGCGGCAAACAGCCGAAGAGAAGCTGCCGGCGGCGATCGAGGTGCTGCGCGAACTGGGGTATAGCCCGGAGCAAACCTGCTATATCGGCGACGACCTGCCCGATCTGCCCGCGGTGCGCGCTCTGGGGCTGGGGGTCGCGGTGGCCGACGCTTCGGCCGAGGTGCGAGCCGCGGCGCGGTTCATCACCAAGGCGCGCGGCGGCGAAGGCGCGGTGCGCGAGACGATCGAAATGATTCTCAAGGCGCAGGGCCGTTGGGAGGATTTGATTCAGCAATATCTGACGTGACATGCCGCTCGAACTTCGTCAACTCGGACGCGCCGCAATCAGCTTCTGCGCTGTCGTCGGCGCCTATGGCGTGTACTCGTTCACGGTCGTGCCGCTGGTCGAGCCCCGGGCGGAAACCCGGTTCGAGGGTCAGCCGCAAGCCGATCGCCGCGCTCGCGGCAATCAAAACCGCGCCAAGCAGTTCGGCCGCTATTTCCCCAGGGCGCATGGGAACTCGAACAGGCCAAGGTGCTCGAAAGCGAGGATGCGACCATCTTCGTGCGCGAGTACAAGAATCTGCCCGATGGCCGCATGGAACTACATCCATTCACGATGCTCTTTCTGCCGCGCGATAGGCCGCCCGGCGGCGCCGCGGCCCCGCCCGGCAACGAAGGTCGCGCCGTGGTGCTCGAAGCGCCGCAAGGCGCGGTGTTGCAGTTCGACGAGCGTTTCGACCTGAAACGGGCCAAGCTTGGCAAGCTGATCGGCGGCGATCTCACGGGGCCGATTCATATTCACAATGCCCCACCCGCGCCCGGCGCCGCCGACGAGCTCGATATTCGCACGCGCGACGTGAAGCTGGTCGGCGACAAGATCGTGACGCCGAACGTGGTCGACTTTCGCTTCGGTCCCAATGTCGGAACCGGCCGCGACATGGTGATCTTGCTCGGCCGGAAAGAAGGCGCCGCCGCCAACGACAACCAAGCGGTGGCTTTCGATGGCATGCGCAATTTCACCTTGCTGCGCGATGTGAAGATGCGAATGCAACTCGGCGACAAGGGCCTGATGCCCGGCGCCGCCAAACCATCCTCCGCCAACGCGCCGAGCGCGGTCGCTAGCGCCAAGCCGCCGCGAAAGAACGACACGGCCAAAGGCGGCGCGACGAAAAACAATCCACCCAAAAACGATCCGCCGGTGGAAGTCACTTGCCAGGGACCGTTTCGTTTCGATGTCGTGCACAACGTGGCCACATTCACCGAGCAGGTCAATGTGCTGAAGCTCGATCCCGTGGGCCCGAGCGACTCGATGCGCTGCGAAATGCTGGCGATCTATTTCGTGGAACGGCAACCGCCGCCCAAGCCAGGCGAACCGATCGAGCCCCCGCCAACGAAACAACGCGCCGACAAACCGCGCGAAACGGCCGACGCCAATCAACTCTCGAAGCTCGAGCCGCGGCTGATCGAGGCCCGCGGCGAGCCGGTGATCGTGTATTCGCCCTCGAATGGCGGCCATGCCCGTTGCCAGCGGTTGGAATACGACTTGCCGACCGGAACGATTCATTTGGAAGACGCCAAGGAAGTGCTTTTGAATCAGGGACCCAACGAGATTCGCTGCAAGCGTCTCGATTATCAGCCCCCCAAGGTCGGCCGGCTTGGTCGCCTCACGGCGATCGGGCCCGGCACGTTGCAAGGCTTTCCAGAAGGCGACCCGATTCACAAATATCAGGCTCGTTGGTCGAATCGGCTCACGATGCAGCCCGAGGGACCGTTGAGCCTCGTGAGTTTGCTAGGCGACGCGCAAATGCGCATGACCGACACCGGCTCGCTCTCGGCCGAGGAGATTTTCATTTGGGTTTCCGAAGCACAGCCGCCGCCCGGCGCCGCGCCCCCCGCTCCGCCGAAAGGCGGACCACCGGGGACCGAAGGCGCGGCGTCCGGCATACAGGTCGAACGGTTGATGGCGCGCCGGCGAGTGCGAATCGATTCGCCGCAATTGACCGGCGACACGAGCAAACTGGAAGTGTGGATCAATCGTCCGGCCGCGGCGGCCCCGGCTCCGGCGGCAGCGCCCGGCGCCGCGCCCGCTCCGGCTCCCCCCGTGGCGGCAGCGCCTCCGCCGCCACCCAAACAGGCCGCGCAACCTGGCGCTCCCGGGCAGAGGTTCGATGTATCGGGCGGCGCGCTGCGCATGAAGGTAGCGGCCAACGGTCCGGCGATGGCGGTGTCGGAAGTCGATGTCGATGAAAATGCCCGCTTCTTGGAAACCAAGACCGCGGCGCCCGGCGATAAGCCGCTTTTGGTGCGTGGAAACAACTTGCATATCTCGGCTGCCGACACGCCAAACGCGCATGTGGTCGTGAGCGGAAAGCCGGGTTATGTCGAAGCCCGGGGCATGACCCTCAGCGGCGCGATTATTCAAATGGAGCGGGGCGCCAACCGTTTGTGGGTCGATGGCGCCGGCCGCATGACGCTGCCCATGCAAGGCCAACTGGCGGCGCCCCGCGGGCAAGCGGGCGGGACGGCGAAACCGCCGCGCGAGGCCCCCCGCGCGCAAGCCGCGCGGCGCTCCCCAGCAACCACTCGAAATCACCTGGCAGGGTGCGATGCGTTTCGATGGGCTGCTCGCCGTGTTCGAGCGATCGGTCATGGCCCGGGCCGAACATCAAAACCTGCGCACCCAGTTGTTGCAAGTCACGCTCAAACGCCGAGTCGACTTCAGCGCGCCGCCGCCCGCGGCCAATGCCGGCGAATCGTCGGGCGGGGCCAACGAACTGGATATCGTCGATTGCCAAGGCGATGTGCGACTCGAATCGCGCGCGTTCGACGAGAAAGGACTCGAGTCGATCGATCACATGGAGCTTCGCACGCTGGTGGTCAATCAAACCAGCGGCGCGATTCACGGACTGGGACCCGGCTGGCTCAACTCGGTGCCGCCGTGGCGCTTCCGCCGCCACGAAACCACCCGGCAAACCGCCCGCCGGTCGAGCGGCCGGTCAGATTCGACCCACCGGGGCGAGCAGACAGCGCGATCCGAGCGAAGCGCCCGCGACGGGCAGTTCGCGCGGGCAAGTGGGCGAGCTCGCGGTCGAGGGCTCCGACGAGGACGGTGGCCGGCTGTCGTATCTGCATGTCACCTTCGAGCGAGATCTGACCGGCAACATCAATCGTCGTGAGTTGACCTTCGCCGATCGAGTGCGGGCCACGTTCGCGCCGGTCGACGACTGGCAAGACACGATCGATCCCGACAACTCGGCGACCTGGGGACCCACCGGCGCCGACATGCACTGCGACCAGCTCACGGTGCGCGAAGCGCCGGCGGCCAATCGCGACGAGCGCGGCACGATGGAAATGGAAGCGATCGGCAACACGCTTGTCGAAGGGCAGAGTTTCACGGCCCGCGCGCATCGCTTGACCTATGCCCAAGCGAAAGACTTGTTGGTGTTCGAAGGAAGCGGTCGCGCCGACGCGGAGCTGTATCGCCAAGCGAAGCCGGGCGCCCCGCCGACCAAAGCCACCGCGCAAGATCATGTACTGGCGCACGGCGAATCGGGCGGAGGTCGACGATGCCCGCTTTATCGATTTGAGCATGCCGGCGCCGGCCAACGCGCCGGTGATCAAAGACCCCTTGATGAAGAAGAAATAAGCGGGGCGAGTCGGCCCCGTTCCCGCGCCGAACCCCTCGCTCCGCCGCCGCGTGTTCGACGCGCACGGTTGAATTCCAAAAGCCTCGCCTCGGATTGTCGCTGGGAGCCGCCCGTCGTTACCAGCTCTCTCGCGGCTCTCGTCGAATCCGCGCGATTGTCCAATGTCCCGGGGGTTTCGAGGGGTTTTGTCGGAAATTCACGCGCGGTCATGGCGGAATCGGGAGATATGCGCGGGAACGCGTCCGGGTCACAAAGGCGGGCGAAAAAAATCGCTTTGGGACTAGGTTGACAGGTGTATAGTATCGCGGTAGAATTCCCGGCGTCGTGAGGGAGACGAACACACGGCAGTCCAGCGGCGGCGGTTTTTCGAAGCGACGAACCAGTCAGGGAGGACCAAGAACCATGCTCATTCTTTCGCGCAAGCAGGGCGAAGCCCTCGTCATCAACGGCAATATCACGATCACCGTGCTTGCCACGCGCAGCGGAGTAGTGCGGCTGGGAATCGAAGCCCCGCGCGAAGTGCCAGTAGCCCGAAGCGAAATCCTGGAGCGCGTCGAGGGGCAACCCGACAGGCCGACCGAGATGCTTATCGGCAGGACCGCGCATGGGGTTTCCGAGCAGCGAGCCGCAATGACGCAAGTCACGGAGGCTACCGCCGCGGCGTCTACTGGCCCATTTCAAGCACCACGCGGAAGCGGGCTTTACCGCTCATCATGCGATCGTAGGCTTCGGCGGCTCGCTCCAGCGGATAGCGTTCGACGAGCGGCCGCACCCCGCTCAGCAGGCTGAAGTTAAACGTGTCTTCGGACTCGATCGCCACGCCGCTGGCCGAGCCGGTCACGGCGCGGCGGCCCATGATGAGCGACATCGGCGAGACCTGGATCGGTTCGGGCGACACGCCCACGACGACCATCGTGCCCTTGTAACCCAGCCCGCCCACGGCGGCGCTCATGGCTTCGCTGCTCGTGACGGTCGCGAGAATCAGCTTGGCGCCGCCGAGGGACTGGAGCGCCTTGGCGACATCTTCGGCTTGGCTGTCGATGTAATGCGTGGCGCCAAGTTCATGGGCGAACGCGGCCTTGTCTTGGCCCCGCGCGATCGCCACGACGCGAAATCCCATTTTGGCGGCGAACTGCACTCCCAAGTGCCCGAGACCACCAATACCGAGCACCGCCACCAGGTCGCCCGCCCGCGCGTCGCTCTGGCGAATGGCATTGAAAGTCGTGATACCCGCGCAAAGCAGCGGCGCCGCCTCGACGCTCGAGAGATCGTCGGGCACGCTGGCGAGCGCTTCGGCCGAGACCACCATGTAATCGGCATAGCCGCCGTCAAACGCGATGCCGGGCACGATATTCTCTTGGCAAAGCACCATATCGCCGCGCCGGCAGCGCTCGCAGTATCCGCAATGTCCGCCATGCCAACCCACGCCCACGCGCTGGCCGACCTTCCACCGTCGCACGCCTTCGCCCAGCGACGCGATCACGCCGACCACTTCATGACCGGGCACGCGCGGATATGCAATGCCGGGCATGTGTCCTTCCTTGGTGAGCGAATCGCTATGGCAAATGCCGCAGGCCTCGACCTTGAGCAAAGCCTGTCCGCGGCCTGCTTGGGGAATGGGGCGATGCACGAGCTCGAGCGGGCCGCCGGGCGATGGGACTTGAACCGCGCACATCTGATGTTTGGATTCGGCCGCCATGATTGGGCAATCCTTTCAAACAAGTGGGCGAATGTCGCGGGCTCCACGATCCGGCGACGGACACGACCCGGCGCCGGGCAAACCGCGCTCGTTGACATGGCAACGCGTGATCTCGCGACCGCACGCATCGTACGGCCCACGGATCGTGGAGGCAAGCGGCCAAACGATCAGCTCATGAGCGACGGAGTCGGGTGACATTAGCGGCCCGAGCGTCGACAAGCGACTATTCGGCGCCGGATTGTTCAGCGCCGCGGCCCAACGAGCTCGTCAAGCAATTCCAGCCGCCATTTGCGGGCTTGAGGATCAAAAGCGCCGAAGCCCGAGCAGAACTCCCAATAGGCCCAACTCATGCCCTGTTTTTCCGCTTCATCCACCACGGCCCGGGTCCAAAGCACGCGCTGCTCAAGCGGGGCCTTCGAGTAGGCGCCGAACTCGCCGAGATAGATCGGCCGACGGTGTTCCCGGCCCCAGCGACCGGCTTGCTCAAAGGCGTCGGCAAGCGCCTTGCGCTGTTTTGCATCGCCGGTCCAAGAAACATCGGTCCATTTTTCACTGCCTTGCACCCAGGGCGCGTTCTGATGGGTGAAATGAAACGGCAGATAATAATGCACGGTGGCGATCAGGGCCCGATCGTTCTCGGGCAACTCCAATTTCGCGAGATGATCGATGCTGTTCCATTGGCTAGGGCCCACGACCACGGCCCGACGCGGATTCGAAGGCCGCACGTTCGCGAGCAGCCGGGGGATCATCGCGTTCCAGCGCTCGTCGGTGAGCTTGCCGTGGGGCTCGTTGAGCAGCTCGAAGATCACATCGTCGGGTCGGCTGGAATAGCGCTCGGCGATCTGTTTCCAAAGCGCTTCGCAACGAGCGATATTCTCGTCGGGCGCGTCGTCCATGCCGGCATAGTGATGGATATTCACCACGACCGCCAGCTTGTGCTTTAAGGCCTCGGCAACCGCCCAATCGACGCGGGCGGCGAAGGTCGAGTGGATCGTGTAAGGCGGCTCCTTATCGGCATGCGCGGCCCAATTGACCGGCAGCCGCACGGAGTCGAAGCCGGCTTCTGCGATCCACTGGAAATAAGCGTCTTCGAGCGTCACGCCCCAGGCGCCTTCGCTAGGCGCATCGAGCGCGTTGCCCAGATTGATGCCGCGGCCCAGTCGCTTGTTCGCGGCGAAAGCGGAGTCGGCTGTTTCATCGGCCAAGGCCGACATCGCGGCGGAAGCGAACCAAGCGAGCGAAACGAGAATTAAACCTTGCCAGCAGCGCATCTGAAAACAACCTTCCCAAAAAAATTGGATGCCGACCGCGTTCGACCCACGATCCGCCAAGCGGCGCCGAGCCGCGACGCTCGATCTTTGGCACATTACCGTCGTGGCTCGACCCGTATCTTCACCGTATAGCGGCCGGGGAAATTCTGCTCGGCGTAGTCGCTTTGCATGGCGATGGCCAGCCGCAAGACTCCGCTTCGCTCCGCGGTAAACGATGCTTTCGAGCCGAGCTTGAATACACTGTCGCCACGGCCGATCACGCCCACGAGCGCTCCGCTCGGAATCTGACCCTGGATGTACCAGCCGTAGTTGCCGGCGCCATCGGGTCCACAGGTGGCGCCATTGCCCCAGGGCGCCATGATTATCGAACCCTCGGCCGTGATCGTGACCCGATCGCCGCGCTCGAGGTGAATGCGCGTGTCTTTCATCAGTTTGCTCACGATACATGAGCCATCGACGCCGATCGTGCGGCGGATTTCAGACCGCCGTGGCGCGTCTCGCTCGCCGCGACGCACATCGCTGATCTTGACCGTGAGCGGGCCATAGTTGCTGGTGATGCTCAACGTGGGCGTGAGAATGCGGCCGACGATCGTGAATTCCGAGGTCTCGACCTGATCGCGCTCCATGATCGTTTGCGTCGCGCCGGCGGATTCCTCGGAGTCGTCGTCGGTGTCTTCGTCGAATTCATCGAGAATGCCCTTGATGCGGGTGCGCCGCTCGTGGTCCGGATCGTGCAATCGTTTTTCCAATTCGACACGCAGCGGCTTGCCGATCTTGAGCAGCGCGCGCTGCGCCTTTTCGCGCGTCTCGAATTGATTCGATCCCAGCGCTTCGATCAGGTCGTGGATTTGCTTGCCGAGGTCCGGGTGATTGATCAGGCCCGGCGTGAAGCTGCGGAGTTGCCGCACCGGCGTGGTGAGCGTGCCGTAGGGAGTCTCGACTTGAAGCTCGGCGATCGAGAGCTTGCCGGTGATCATCGAGCCGTCCATCAAATGCAGCCGCACGATGTCCGGATCGACCGGGTCGCTGGCCGGCTCGGCCTGCTCCATTTCCGTGTCGTCGGGAGCGCTCGATTCCTTGCTTGGCGGCGCGGCCATGCCCGCCCGACCACGCACGATCCGCTTTTGCCCAAATGCCGGGCTCGAGAAGTCCCAGGCCGTGAACAACATCACGGCCACGAGCGAACATCTAACGATGCGTTTCATTCGATCAACCTCCGCGCGGGTCGTGGGCAAAGAAGAGAAGAGTGGTGAACGCGACGGGACAAATCGCACAAGCCTGGCGACGATCCTCGAACTCGAGATCGGCCCGACCTTCGCGAAGCAAGCCTAGTGCAGTGTCAACGCATAATTCAGGGATCGTGCGCCATGCCCACGCTTGCGTGGAAATGGCGCCCCCGTTTTGAGCCGTGGCAGAGCACTAATATCTTAACCGCCGGCGCGGTCCACGGAAATCAGGGCGCCAAAATCCCGAGGGTCGCCACCGCCTGCTCAAGGGCCGGCCGCCCGCCTCGTGGGCAGGGTAACCCGACCCGTCGAAGCAAGGAATTCGGGAACGACATCAAGCGCGTTGATCGCCGCGGTCTGGTCGATATCCAGGTCGAGCCCGAGACGAAGGCAGTTCCGTCCACCGCGTCCCTCGCGCAAGAGCGCCGCGAGCGACTGCCGGTCGGCCGCCACGATCGCCGGCGGCAAATCGGCGGGTGTCTGCCACCGGACCGAATCCGCGAAACTTCCCCGCCAAGCCGCCGCGGCCAGTTGGGCCGAATCATTGGCCTCGACCGCCAACGGCAGGAGTCGGTCGGCCAGGGCGCCGGCAAACAAGGTGTCTTCATAAGAAACTTCGCCGCCGGTTCCGGCGCACACGATATGCACGACGCCTCCCTCCCGGCCGACAATCGGCGCCAACTCGCGGCAGAGCGCGCTGCAAATTCACGAACGCCCCCAGGGCGACGCGCGCCGCCGAGCGGCAATGCAAGAGCGCCCGAGTGCCGTTCGTGGTGGTGAAGACCACGGTCCGCCCCGCGACGCGCTCGGGGGTGTAATCGCCGGGTGAATTGCCGAAATCGAATCCATCGATCCGGGCGCCGCCGCGTTCGCCGCCCAGTAGGCGTGTTTCGCTTGGCAGGGCCGCGGCAATGGCGAGCGCGTCGTCGACTTCCAAACATGGCCACACATCGCGGGCGCCATTGGCGAGCGCGTGGCTCATGGTGGTCGTGGCCCGCAGCACATCGACCACCACCGCCACGCTGTCGGCGAGGACCGATTCTTCGACATGTCGCGGCAACAAATGGACGAAGAACGAGCCCATGGCATTGATTCCGGCGATGCGTGAACGTTGTTATGATAAGTGCGATCGAAGCGGGTGTCTCGCCGCGGCGCCGCATTATTTTATCGCCGCGATTCTCGGGCGAATAGGGACGGCTCGCCGTCTGGCGCGTGATGCTCGCGGACTTTTAGACAATTCGAGGATAGGAATGCCGCGCCTTATGCCAACGATCCTGCCGCCGCCGAGCGAATTGAAGAACATCACCGCCGCGATTCTTGCCGGCGGCAAGGGAACTCGACTTCAATCGGCGGTCTCCGATCGGCCGAAGGCGCTGGCCGAGATCGGCGGCCGGCCGTTCTTGGCTTGGCTGCTGGATCGGCTCGCGGCGGCGGGGATTGTCGACGTGGCGCTCTGCACCGGCTACCGCGCGGAGCAGATCGAGAATGCTTTCGGCGCCAGCTACCAGGGCCTGCGCTTGATTTATTCGCGCGAGACACAGCCCTTGGGCACCGGCGGCGCGTTGCGATTGGCGGCGCCTAAAATACCGTCGGACCCGGTGCTGGTGATCAATGGCGATTCGGCGGTTGACGCCGATCTTGCCGAGTTGGTGGCCTGGCATCGGGCTCATGGGGCCGCTGGCACGCTACTGCTGGCACATGTCGACGACGCACGTCGCTATGGACGGGTGCGGCTCGACGACACGGGCCGGGTGCTCGAATTTGCGGAAAAATCCGAACGCGAGGAGCCCGGCTGGATCAATGCGGGGGTTTATGTGCTCGGTCGCGACCTGCTCGATTCCATTTCACCACATCGAGAGGTATCATTGGAAAGAGAGGTGTTTCCGGCCTGGATCGGCCGCGGTCTGTTCGGCCACCGAGGCCAGGGACGCTTCATCGATATCGGCACCCCGGAATCGTACGCCGCGGCGGCCGAGTTTTTCTCGAGGAGCTCGGACTGATGGGTTCGCGGCGGTTTGCGGTGCTTGATCGCGACGGAACCATCATTCGCGAACGTGTGTATCTGGCCGATCCGGAACAGGTCGAATTGCTGCCCGGCGCGGCGGTTGGAATGCGAACTCTCGCGGAGCTTGGCCTGGGATTGATCGTGGTGACGAATCAATCGGGCTTGGCCCGCGGTTATTTCGACACGGCGTGTTTGGAGTCGATCCACCATCGGATGAGCGAGATGCTCGCCGCCGAGGGGGTTTCGCTCGACGGAATTTATGTTTGCCCCCATCTGCCCGACGATGGCTGCGCGTGCCGCAAGCCCTCGACCGGGTTGCTGCTGCGCGCCGCCGCCGAACACCGGTTCGCGCCGGCCGAGTGCTTTATCATGGGGGATAAGGCATGCGATGTGGAGCTCGGGCGAGCGGCTGACGCGACCACGTTTCTGGTGCGAACCGGCTACGGCGTCGAACTGGCCGCCGCCGGGTATGCGCTGGCGGATTACACGGTCGACGACCTGTCGCAAGCCGCTCGGGTCGTGGAGAGCCTCTTGGGCGCCGCCGCGGAGCGCGGCTAACGAAGGGCTCCGCGGCGCTCGATTCATTTTATTGGATTCACGAACGCGAGGCTAACGGGCCATGATCATCAGCCGCACTCCCTTTCGCATCTCGTTTCTCGGCGGGGGAACCGATTATCCGGCCTGGTATCGCAAGCATGGCGGCATGGTGCTGGCCACGACCATCGACAAATATTGCTATATCTCGCTTCGCCGCTTGCCGCCCTTCTTCGAGCATCGCTATCGGGTGGTGTATTCGAAGATGGAAAACCGACAAACGATCGACGAAATTCAGCATCCCTCGGTGCGCGAATCGCTGCGTTATTTGCAAGTTCGCCACGGCATGGAGATTCATCACGACGCCGACCTGCCCGCGCAGCGGCATCGGCTCGAGCTCGTCGTTTACCGTCGGTCTGCTCAATGGATTGCACGCGCTCGAAGGGCGCATGGTCGGCAAGCAGCAGTTGGTCGACGAGGCGCTGCATATCGAGCAAACCGTGCTGCGCGAGGCGGTCGGTTCGCAAGATCAAACACTTGCCGCTCATGGCGGATTCAATCTGATTCGATTTCTCCCGAATGGCGAAATCGTCGTCCACCCGGTGATTCTTCCCCGGGAACGAATCGCGGAGCTCAACGCCAGCCTGATGCTGTTCTTCACCGGCATCAAACGCACCGCCAACGACGTGGCGGGCGAATTTGCCCGAGACCTCGAACCAAGTCGTCGCCAAATGCGGATCATGACCGATCTGGTCGATGAGGGAATGTCGGTTCTCTCGGGTAGCGAGCCCTTGGCCGCCTTTGGCCAACTTTTGCACGAAGCCTGGGTCGCCAAGCGGCAGCTCAGCGCCAGCGTGTCGAACGACTCGGTCGACGGGATTTATGAAGAGGCACTGGCCGCCGGCGCGATTGGCGGCAAGCTGCTCGGCGCGGGTGGGGGCGGATTCATCCTGCTGTTCGTGCCGCCCGAACGCCAAGCGGCCGTGCGAACTCGACTCGAGCGATTGATTCATGTGCCGTTCAAATTCGAGTCGACCGGAAGCCGGATTATTTTCTTCGATCAGGACTGCGAATACGCCGACGACAATCGCGACCGCATCGCGCCCTTTCGCGAGCTCACGGAAAAGCCGAGTTATGTGTGATCCGGCCCTTGCGCGACCGGGTTCGCTCGTGGCTTGGCGTGGCGCGGAGTGGCGCTCGAGGCCCGTCCCGTCGAACGCAACCAAGTCCCGAGCGAGATAACCTTGAAGATCGGCTTTCTCATTCAGGCGACCACGGCGCTTGCCCAGCCGGGCGAAGGCGTGAGGGCTGCGCGCGAATGATCGGCGAAGCGCTGCTTGGCGCGGCCATGACTTCACCGCCCTCGATCCCTGGCGCCCCTATGAGCCGGGGCAGTGCGATGTGGTGCAGTTTTTTTTGGGCGGGCTCGGCTGCCATGCCATTGAAGGTCTCCGGATTCCGAGCCGAATTCCCCTTCTTTGTTTCTCGCCGGCGATCGATAGCAATGAATCCTTCTGGCGCTACCGGCTCGCGGCCGAAGTCGGTTGCGTTTGGCCGAATCGAATTCTAACGATCCCCGGCGTCATGCGGCGGCAAGCGCTTGCCGCCGGACTCGTGGTTTGTCGCTCGAAGCATGAACGCGAACGCGTCGTGCGCGGCTTGGGCATTTCGTCCGACAAAACCGAGATCGTGCTCCACGGCATCCATCGGCCCGTGCCCGCCGATCCCGCCTTGGCCCGGGCATCGCTCGACCTGCCCGATGAATTTCTCTTGCATATCAGTCGTTATAGCGACGAGCGCAAGAACGTTTGCCGGTTGATCGAAGCGGTCGGACCGCTGGGGCTCCCGCTGGTGATTGCCGGCTTCGCCGAACCGGGACCGACGCTCGACCGAATTCAGTCGCTCGCCCAGCGTTTTCCGAGCGTGAAGCTGTTCGGCTTTCAGCCGGCCGCGGTGCGCGAGTCGCTCTATGCGGCCTGCCGAGTGTTTTGTTTGCCATCCGTGCATGAAGGCGTGGGGTTGGTGGCGCTCGAGGCCGCGGCGCAGGGCGCCAAGGTCGTGGCCACGAGCCGAGGCGGCCCGCCCGATTATTTCGGCCCCTTGGTCGACTATGTCGATCCCTACGACGTGAGCCATATTCGCGAAACGATCGCAGGCGCTTGGCGAGCGCCCGCGCGCGGCGAACTCAAGGAGCATATCCTCGCGAATCGAACTTGGGACCACACCGCCCTTGGCCTCGTGCAAGCCTATGAGCGATTTCTCCCGCGACCCGTGACCGTCGCCGTCGGCGGCTAGCCGACGTCGCTCGGGCCGCACAGTTCGCGCCAGCCTTCCACGAAGCCGCGCATGAGCGACTGGGCGTCGTCGGGCGAGATGAACCGCGGATCGGTGCGCAGGCTGAGCACGATGCGACCGGCGTAGGCCGAGATCAGAAAAGCGGCGCGTGTTCCGCGGCGCAAGGGCGGAGCGGCCGTGATCGATTCGAGCCGCAGATCGCCCACCATGAGCCTTCCCTGCTCGCGCGGCAGCCGTGCTTGAAACCGCCGGGTGGGATCGCCCACGTTCGAAAGCACGGCCGTGGCTTGGCAACTCGTCGAACGCGTGATAAGCGACAGCGCGCCCGGAACAAGACGCAGACCCGCCATGGCGTGCAAAAACGCGGTGCCCAACCGCTCGCGCTGAATCAGCGCCATCTCCGCCGTGAGACCGGCGCACAGCGCGGACGTGTTTTGACAATCGACGGCGCGGCGCGTGACGAACGAAAACGTCAGCACATTGGCCGCGGGCATCCGTTCGTCGCCGGGTCCGCGCAGATCGACCGGCACGAGCACTCGCAGGCGTCCCTGATCGGCCCTCGGGTCATGTCGCTCGTTCCACGCGGCCAGAAGACGAAGCGCGATCGCGAGCGCGTGGTCGTTGAGGGTGCCGGGCTCGCGGGCGATCGCCGTGCGCACGGAGCTCGACCGGGCTTCGTCGAACGAGTGCGTGAGCATCGCGGGGGCGAGGCTTGATCGCGACGCCGGCGGCCCGGAGCCTGCCAGCGGTCGAGGGCGAACGCCAAGATATTCCGACGCATGGCGCATGACCCGCGCGACCACTGCTTGCCAAGGCTCGGCGCCGGCGAGAGTATCGAACGCGCCGCGCCGCGCGAGCCGGCGCGAGTCGATCGGCGAAAGTGTTTCCTCGGGCGAGCGTCCGGCGTGGATCGCGGCGTAGGCGACGAGCAAGTCCTCGAGAAAACGCATGCCGCCATGCCCGTCGCTCACCGCATGATGCGTTTCGAATCGGAGCCATGTCTTCCCATTACCCACTCGCACCCAAGCGCGCACTCCGGTCTCGCGCTCGAGATCGATCGCCGGCGCGGGTTCGAGCGGCGCCCCGGCGGATGCCCAATCGATCGTGGTCGGCGTGTCGCGGCCATCGACCCAGGCCAAGCCGCCGGCCGGATTGCGCTCCAATCGCGAGATCGCGAGCGGATGACGCTCGAGTGTCACCCGCAGGGCCTCCTCGAACTCGGGCCGGCGCAGAATGCCTTGGAACACGAAGTCGCTGAAGAATGTGAGCGGATAGCCGGGTTCTTCCGAGGCGACCATGAACCATTCGATCGCCGTGAGCGGCGCCGGCCAAAACTGTTCGAGGGTCCGCCGAGGCGAAGCGGCCTCGGTCGCGTCGGAACCAAGCGGCGAAAGCGCGGCGTCTTCGGCGGTGCGTGGCATGGCGTTGACTCTCCAATCGCGGCGCCCCGGCGGAGCCACGTTGATTCGTTGGAAATCGTTGGACTAGGGGCAAATCCCCTCGCCGCCATCGACAATCAGTGTTTGGCCCTGCACCAATTCAGCGAGCGGGCTGGCGAGAAACAGCACCGCATTGGCGACATCTTCCGGCGTGAGCAGCCGACCGCCGACGAGCGACTTTGCCTTGGCGCCGGCGAAAATCGCTTCGGCTCCTGGCAGCGCCCGGGTCGAGTCGGTGGGCGTGAGTCCGGCGAGCACGACATTGCAGTTCACGCCATGCGCGCCATTTCGAAAGCCAGTTGTCGCACCACGCTCTCGAGTGCCGCCTTCGAGGCGCCGATCAGGCCATAGGCCGGTAGCGGGCGATGCGAGCCGTGGCTCGATAGCGCGATCACGCGCCAGCACCCGATTCGCGCTGGAGCAAGTCCTTGGCCGCTTGGGCCAAGTAGAGCAGCGAGCGCACGTTGGTGTTCATCGCCGCCTCGAAATGGCGCGCGTTGGCTTCGAGCAGCGGGCGAAAGCCACCGCTGGCCGCATTGCTCACCAGAATGTCCAGTCGCCCGAATCGCTCGCGGGCAAACTGTATCATGGCTTGGATATCGTCCCATTCGCTTACGTCGGCCTTCACGACGGCAGCGCGGCGGCCGAACTGCTGAATCTTTTCGGCCACTTGCTGGGCGGCCGATTGTGAAGTGACATAGTTCACGATCACATCGGCCCCGGCTTCCGCCAGCCGAAGCGCGCAGGCTCGCCCGATACCGCGCGAGCCGCCGGTAACCAAGGCCACTTGACCATCGATGCGAAACATGGTTAACGGTTCCCTCAAGGAGTGGTGAACGATTCCGACAAATCGGCTTGCGAATGCACGCCATGCCGCGATTCGAGAGTCCGCCGGTAACAGGCGGGGTCGCAATCCTGGGCCGAGTCGACCGACGGTCGCTGGGGTTCGGATTCGCGCGGGCGGCGATGGCTCGGCGGCGAGTTGTTCGGAACCCGTTGCGAGCCGGTCGACCAGATAGCGATGAAACGCATGGATCCGCTCTTCCGAGCGACCGAGCACGCCGGCATGCGGACTTGCGACAAGGCCACGTTGAATGTCGGCGTAGAGCGATAGATCTTCGCGCATAATGGCGCGGGTGATTCGCGCGCCAAGCGTCCCCAGGCCCGAGCCACCCCCCGGCGCCAGGAGCGCCACTGAGTGTCGGCCCGGCCAAACTGCAGCACGACGGCGCGGCTTGTCGTGGGCGATGTCGGAATCACGGCATGGCAAAGGCTGATCGTGTCGGTAAACGAAAACAGCATGTTGGGAAAGGCATGCGCTTGCACATAGCGCCGCGTGGGCTCGACTCCGAGTCGGCGAAGCAAACGGCCCTCGAACTGTTGAAACCAGAGGTCGAGCCGATTGTGGGGGCAGAAGGGCAAATCGGTCTCGTAGGAAGTGCCGCCGGGCTCAAGCGTGTGCGTGGCGCGGCTTTCGCCAGGATCGTCGCCGAATGTGCGTTGATGGATTGCCGGCACATGATACGCCTCGAGCGAGTTCTCGACCGGTACTTTCCAGTTGGCCGCATAGTCGGGCGTCCATTTCCAATCGCATCGCCAGCCGGGGCCGAAGCGTTCGGCGCAGAGATCGCTCCAAGGGCCGAGCGCGCTGACAAGCGGCGGCGCTTGCGGATCGAGCGAGACAAACACCAATTGGCCGCGGGACTCGACGCGGTACTCGGGCAAACCCAGGGCATCGCGTTCGAAAGGAACAAAGTTCTTCGGCTGCGGAATCTTGGCGGCGCGGCCCTGGGCATCGTATTCCCAGCCGTGGTATTGGCAGCGCGGCGCGGACTGTTGCCCCGCTCTTGGCTCGTGAGCAGGCAATGGCGATGCGCGACACATTCGAATACGCGCGCAATTCGCCCGCCACATTGCGCACTTGCACCGGCCGACCATGGAGAACCGTGGTGAGGAAATCGCCGGGGCGCGCCAAATCGTCGCGCGTCGCCACCAGGGTCCAGCCTGGCACGAACAATGTCGCCAACTCGCGCTCGTAGTGCTCCGGCGCGTGGTACCAAGCCGGCGGAGCGAGATGCGGAAGTCGGGTGGAACTGTGGTACATGATCGCCTAACCCCCGATCCGCGCGACGCGATATCCACTCGCTTCGAGCAGCATGCCGCCCATCGCCGCCGACGACATGAAAATCATAAGTGGCTTCGTTGCCGGCGGTGGCTCGTAGCGTGGCCCGCGCCAAGCACATTTCTCCTGGCTGGGGCAGGCTGCCGAGCGCGAGTCGCTCGAAGTAGCGCGGCAGCGACATGCCGGGAGCGTGTTGGATCGCGGCCAGCGTGCCCACGGCGTGGAGACATGCGTCGACCAGCGCGCTCGGAACCTGCCAGCCCTCGACCCGCCGTTTGGGGCCGGCCAGTTCCACCAGCGCCGGAGCGATGATCTTGCCCCAGATACGATTCGGTTCGACGCGAATCCGCCGCAAACAGCGGAGCGAAGGTCCGACAAAGAACATCGCCTCGGCTTCCGGATACGCGACCCGGGTCCAACCCGTGTCCGGCGCTTGGCGCCAGAGGTCGTCGCCCGGCGCTTCGCCTCGCGATGCAGCACTGGCTTCGCGAAACATTACGTCGCCGGTAAGCAAGGCACGGTCGGGCGCGACGAGTTGCCCGTCGCGCGTGAGCACATCGGCGCTGAGTCGACAACGGGCCATGGCGCCGTGGAGCGCGTCGGCTGTCACATGCACCAAACGCGGATCATCGGTGTGAAACTTAAAACCGTTCACGATGTCGACATTGCGAAATTCGGCGGTTCGATTGCCTTCCGAGACAAGCAGCGCCGCTTCCGCCAATAGTTCGAGACTGACCGCCACCGGCAAGAGTTGCCGGCCGCCAAGGCGATGATCGAGGAGAAATGGCTCCTTGGTCGGATCGAGCGGCACGTTCGCCGCGATGCGATGCGCCTTGCGCCGCACATCGACTTCGGCGATCAGCGCCGGCGCCGCTTGGGCCGGCCCGCCGGCGCGGGCGAGCGTTTCGGCATGAAAGAACAGACGGTAGTAGCGATCATCGGTGATCAGCACTTCGCCCTCGGGAGTGCCGGCTTCGAGCTCCGCGATCAAATGTTCCAAGCCTTCGCGAGCCGGCATGAACTGCATGCCGATCAATTCAAGCGCCAGCTTGGTTTCCGGCTTCGTGGCCATGCCCACGTCGCCCCAGGCATGCCAATGAAATGCCACCGCCGCGCACTTGGGCCGCTGGCGACGGAACCAGGAAACCTGCTTGGCGAGCATGTCGTTGGCCAGCGAGTAGTCGGTGTGGCCGTTGGCGCCGAAGCGACCGCTGATCGAGCCGAAAGCCGCGAACCACCGCAAGGGATCACCCGCCGTGAGCTCCATGAGCGCCGCGGCGCCATCGGTCTTGGCGCGAATGCACTGCTCGACTTTATCGCGCTGCTTGCGATCGAACCGCATATCCTTGCCATAGCCGGCGCCGTGGAGCACGCCATCGATCGGGCCATCGAGCTGCGCGGACTTTGTCGAGCGTGCTGGCCAGCGATTGCCGGTTCGACACATCGCAGGAGTGGTAGGTGGCTCGCACTCCGCGAGCCGCGAGGGCGCGGAGCGTAGCGTCGATTTCGATCGCTTTTTCAACATCGCGCCACGCTTCGAGCGGGTCGCGATTCTCTTGCCGGGCCCGCAGCGATATTTCGCCGCGCAGTCGCTTGAGTTCGGCTGGCGAGAAATTGCGCCACTCCGGGGGAATGGCCGGCGCGGGCGCGGTTCCGAGCAAATGCAGTCGCAGACCATAACGCTGCGCCCAACTCCGTCGCCACATAGGCGGTGATGCCGCGCGCGCCGCCGGTGCAAACCCACACGCTATCGCGCTCGATCGGACACCGATTAAGCGGGTCGAGTGGAGCGGCGATCGCCCGCGGAGTGGCGCGGCGACCGGCCGGGTAACCGATTTCCATGTCGTAGCTGCTGGCCGCGAGTTCATCGAGCATGCGCCTTGCGACATCGGCCGGAGGTTGATCGGCCGGCGTGTCGACGATCTTGACCGGAATGGCTCGATGGCCCGCGACCCAGTTTTCGATCGCCATCGACTTAAGCAGTCCGGCCAGGGCGCCACTTTCGACACTCGTGACTTGGCCCGAGAAACCAAAGTCGCCGCCGAGAGAAGTGGCCGCCACGAGCGAAGCCCGGTCCATCCAGCCGCAATCGGCGACGAATTGCATCCACCGCTGGCAGAGAAAATAGGGTGTGAGCACTCCGGCTGTTTGACGCGCTTGCCAGTGCTCGGCGTCGAGTGTGGTGACGGCTTGCCGGTCGCGTGGCGAGAGCAGGAACAAATGCGGCGCGGGCGCGATGCTCCATAGCCGGTCGAGCTCGGCCACCGCGCGGTCGGGATCGCCGGAGTCGAGCATCGTAAACACGCGCACTCCGTGTCGCTCGAGTAAGCTCGTGAGCTCGCCGACGAGCGGATTATCGCCCACCAGAATCGCCGCGCCGCAAAAGACGGGTGTCGAACTAGGATGCGGGGCGAGCGGTTTGTCGGCCATGCGCAGGATATACGCGCGACGCGATCGCGAGCGAGGCGGCGCCCGATGCCTCGGCCCGCGGATTGGGCGTGGCCGGGGAAGGTGGCGCGTTTGGAACTCCCTCCAAGATGGGCGAAATGTTTGCCGGGCTCGGCGCGGCCGTTTGCATCTCCCCTGGAAACGGCGCCAGGAAGAAGTGATCGGCAGCGCCGCCGGCCGATGCGCCGGCCGTGGCCCAAATCTCGCCGGCCGCTGGGCGCATGACGATGCTGACTTGATTGTCGACCCGGCACACGGTGTTCATGGTGGCGTGCGGCGTGACGCGTCCGCGGCCGCCATCGTGCCGATCGCGCAGGGCGCTTCGAGCGGCTTCGAGCGTCACCGGCGTCGAGCCGAGCAACGCTTCGAGCCGAGCCAAGCGATGAGCCGAATGTTCGGGAGGCGTCGTGGTCCGCTGGCCGAGCAGGCTGTGGTTGGTCGAGAACACGCGGCGCGCGTTGTCGTTCACCCAAACCTGGTCGCGGTCGTATTCGAGATAGCAAATGCGGTCGTTGGCATGGTGGCTCAGGCACATGCTCCAAGCCCCAAGCCGCCGGCAGCCGCGCACCAGCGAAATCGCGCTCTCGATATCGGTCGCGCTCTCGAGCACGCTCTTCACGACCGCCGCATGCACGAGTCCCACGGCGGGCAGCTCCGGCGCGGGCCGATCGAGCAGCAGGGTGCTGCTGACCGCCAAGCCGCTCGAATTCATGCCATTGAACCCGCCGAATTGCCCGGCGATGCTGAAAGTGACATAGGCCATCGCCCCCCGCGGTCGGCGACTTTGCACGACCCGCGTCAAAGCCAAGGGGGCTCGCAATGCGAGCGGCGCGTCTTCATTCACTCCATGCAACAGCTCGCCGTGGTTCTCGGCGGCCGAGATGGCAAACTGCGTGCATCCCGCCGCGTAGTCGGGCGCGAGCGAGAGATTGTGCGCGAGCACATTGGCCAGATCGACTCGCGCTCCGTCGGCGATGCCTTGCAGTTCTTCGATCTCCGCGGGACCGAGATAGTGGGCCGCCGTTTCCAAATTGGGCAGTTCAAAGCCGGGCCTCCAGGGACTTGATGCTTCGACGATGCGCCGGAAGAGCCGCCGCATGTCGCCCGACATGGCGATGCCATGTTGGCGCCCCATTTCGTAGGGCGAGCCCGACAGTTCGAGCACCCGCTTGCCCATGAGCGGCCGCAGCTCTTCGGACAAGGCTTGGTTGACGCGCGGCGGAACATGCACCACGGGCGACGGCGGAGCGCGATGTACGGCACGATTCGCATTGCCATTCATGGCGCCGTTGGCGATGCCATTCGCGGCCCCCTGATCGGCGCCCGGCTTCGGACTCGTGAACTCCGCCGAAGCCGTCAGCGCGTTGCGCTCGGCCAATTGCGATTTGAGATAGGCGAGAATATGTCCCAACGTCGGGAAGTCGCCAAGCTTGAGTCCAGGCCGCGGCGTTAGCGCGTATTGCTCGCGAAGTTCGCCGAAAAGTTGCGCCTTTTTGATACTGTCGATCCCGAGATCGGCTTCCAAATCGGCTTCGAAGCGCACGACTTCCGGCGGGTAGCCGGTTTGTTCGACCACGAATTCGACAAGCTGCGCCCCGAGCCGATCCGGCAACACGGTCGCCGGCGCGCCAGGGGCGGCGGCCTGCTCGGGCGCTAGCCGCGCGACGACTTCAATCGCCGATTGTTCGACATTCGGCGGCGAACTTGAAGCTTCGAGGAATTCGCTGATACGGCGCAGCGTCGTAAAGTCGGCGAGTTTGATCTGCCCCGTGGGGCGCAATTCGAATTGCTCGCGCAGCTCGCCAAAGAGCTGCGCTTTCTTGATGCTGTCGATCCCCAGGTCCGCCTCGAGGTCGGCGTCGAGTCGCACGACTTCCGGTGGATATCCGGTTTGCTCGACCACGAAGTTGATAAGCACTCTTTCGAATCGCGAGGGTCCTTGGGTGGCGCCGTTTGCTGCGCGATGGGTAGCGCGGGCGAGGGCACGATCGTCGGGCGCTGGGCGCCGATGGCGCCACGGATGTATTCCGCTGGCGACGCGCGGCCGTGGCGTCGAATGCCACCACTGCCGGTCCCGCGGACACGCTTGCCGGCATGGCCCGCGCCTTGCGCCGCGAGCGCTCGCGCCGTGCGTGCGTGGCGTCGAAATGCTCGATGGGAGCCAACTGGCGCGACTGCAAAGGCGCCTCGCCGACGTTCGATCGCCACACGGCGGCGATGTGGTCGAGCCTGCGCGGCGCTCAGTTCGTCGTCGTCGCAGGCCAGCACCGTCGCCTCGCGACCGGCAAGAATCTGGGTACTGAGTCGCGAGAGAATTTGCCGCGGGCCCACTTCAATAAAAAGGACCACGCCCTCGTCGGCAAGCCGGCGAATCTGTTCGCCCCATGGCGCCGCTTCGACAAGCTGCGCGACAAGGCTCACGCGAATCTCGGCCGGCTCGGCGACATATCGCGGGCCGACGCCGCTCAAAATCGGTATCCCGGGCGGCGCCATCGGCAGATCCGCGAGCGCGGCGGCAAACGGCTCTTGGGCCGGCGCCATCAACGGTGTGTGGTAGGCGCATGGCACATCGAGCCGTTGGGCTCCGATTCGCCGCTCCCGCAATACGGCGAACATTCGATCGATCGCCGACTCCGCCCCACCCAGGCAAGTCTGCTGGGGACTATTGCGATGCGTGACGCTTACTTCGCAATGATGCTCGGCGGCTAGCCGGAGCAACTCCTCGGGTCCAGCCGCGCAGGCGAGCAACAGGCCGCGCGGGGCGCCGCCGGTCGCGACCGCTTGGGAGCGGCCGCGCGTGGCGAGGATTGCCGTTTCGAGTGTCCAAACCCCGGCTGCCACCAGCGCGGCGAATTCGCCGAAACTGTGGCCGGTCACTCGGTCGGGCCGCACGCCGTGCGCCGCGAGCGCCGACAGTATAATAGTGTCGGCCACGAGCATCGCGATTTGCGTGGTCCAAACATCGGCGCCGAGCCGATGGCCTTCGTCGGCCGCGATCTCGGCGAATGTTCCGACGCCCAGCGAGCGCAGAATCGCATCGGCCTCGGCCGCGGCGCCGCGGGCGGCATCGTCTTCGGCCAGAAGCCGCTCGAGCATTCCGCGATATTGAGAGCCTTGGCCCGGAAAGAGAAACGCCACCTTCGGCGCCCAGCGCTCGGCGCCGCTAAAGCCGCGTTGCGCGCTCGGAATGCCGGCGATCACCGGAAGGCTCGGGTTGTATCGCGAAACGCTGGCCAAGGAATCGGTGGCGCTGGGCATGGCGGCGATAGGTCGCGCCTCGCGCGTCGATGGAGACCTCTCGGCGGGAAGCGGCGTCGCTTGGCGCGTCGGGCATTCCACCACGGTTTCATAAACCAAGCCGCCGCGCGCGGGTGATTGAATCGCGATGAGTTGCGAAGCGCGGTCTCGGGGCATCGGCGTCTTATCGCTCGCGGGAGCAAACACCCGAGCGCGACTTGCATCGTGCTCGGGCAACGCGACCATCGCGCCCGTGAAGCCGGCGTTGGGCAGGCGCTGGCCATGTTCATGTTCGAGCGTGGCTTTGACGAGCGCAACGAGCCCTTGAGCGCCTTGCAAGTGGCCGAGCTGCGCGATCGTGGATCCCAGGCGAAGCGGCTCACCGCGATCTTCGCCATACACTTCCATTACCGCCTCGGCTAGCGCGGCATCGTGTCGCGGGACAGCGGATCCGGCTTCGAGCGCGGCGATATCGCGAGCCGAGACTCCGGCGGCGCGATGCGCGCGACGGCTGGCCGCCGAATGCGCTGCCCGCGGCCGTTCGATGTCCGCCGCCACGCCCACGCCGCGCACGACACCCAAAACCCGATCGCCATCGCGACGCGCATCGTCGAGCCGCTTGAGCGCCAACACCACCACGCCTTCGCCGGGCACATGACCGCGAGCTTGCGAGTCGAACGGCGAACGCGGCGTGTCGTCGGTCAAGAGGCCCAGGAACGAAAGGATTTCATAGCTGGGCAAATCCATCGCTTGCTGCGCCGCGGCGCAAAGCACGAGGTCGGCGCGACCGGTGAGCAGAAGATCGTTGGCTGCGGCGATGGCGGCCAAGCTCGAGGCCGATCCAGAGTCGATCGCCATCGCCCCGCCCATGAAATCAAACGTTTTCGAAAGCCGCGAAGCGAGTGTGCTGCTCGTAAAACTGCCGGTTTCATCGTGCAGCGCCGCAATCGAGCGCTCGAACCACGCCGCGAGCTCGCGATCGAGCCGGCCGACCAAATCGGGCGATGCGCCGATGGCAAGCATCGTGTCTTTCAGATAACGGGCAAGCTCCGGCCGACGGAGACCTAGATTGAGTTGCGTGCAAAAGTCGCCGCCGAACACGGTTCCGACCACGACCGCCGCCCGGCGACGATCAAACGGTTTGTCGAGGTAGCCCGACTCGGCGAGCGCTTGATCGGCGGCGTCGAGCAACATGAATTGCAACGGGTTGGCGTTGGCGATCTGGCGCGGAGGGACTTTGTGCTTCTGCCAGTCATAAGCCCAGCCAGACACGAAGCCGCCGCGGCGGGCGACACTATGCCAAGCTCTCGGCTCGCCCGCGCGATAGCCGAGCGAAAGTCGCCAGCGATCGTGGGGCACGAGGCTCGTAGCGTCGCGGCCGGAATCGAGCAAGTCCCAAAACTGGGCGACCGTGTGTCGCCGGGCACGATCAGGCCACGTCCGATGATCGCCACCGCGTCGCGATCCGCCGCGGCGCTGGCGGCTGTTGGCGAGCTTGATTCCCGTCGAGGACTTTTCGTCGTCGGGGAAGTTCGAGTTGGCGCCGGCCGGTCGCTCAGCACCACATGCAAATTCAAGCCACCAATTCCAAACGCATTGACCGCCGCGGTGCGCGGCCGATCGAATTCGGCTCCCGGCCACGGGCGCGGCGCGGTCGCCACTTCGAGCGGCATGGAGCTCCAATCGACCTCGGGATTCAAACGCCGCACGCCGATCGAGGCCGGAATCCGGCCGTGCTTCATCGCCAACACCACTTTCAAGAGTCCGGCGAGTCCGGCGGTCTCGAGGGTGTGGCCGATGTTGCTTTTCACGCTGCCGATCGGAATCTTGCGACCGGGCTCGATCCGCTCGCGAAACACGCTGGCGAGAGCTTCGATCTCGGTGGCGTCGCCCACCTGGGTGCTTGTGGCGTGGGTCTCGACATACTGCACTTCATCGAGCCCGACTCCGCTTTCATAAGCGCGGCGCATCGCCTCGATCTGGCCTTCCTTGCGCGGCGCCCAAAGGCTGCGCCCGCGACCATCGGACGACATGCCGATCCCGCGCACGACGGCATGCACGGTGTCGCCATCGGCAATGGCCCGGTCGAGCGTCTTGACCACGAGCGACACATAGCCTTCGGAACTGATGAGCCCATCGGCGTCGGCGTCGAAGGGCGCGAGCCCGAGCCGCTGCATGATTGGGCCTGCGAGAACAGGAGCAAGCTCACGCATTTGTTGTACGAGGCGCCGCCAACGACGGCCGCGTCGATTTCGCCCCGTTCGAGCGCCATGGCGGCTAGCGCGAGCGCCGTGAGCGACGACGCGCAGGCGGCGTCGAGCACCATTTGCGGTCCATCGAGCCGCATCACGCGGGCAATCAATCCGGCGGCCACATTGGCTTCGAGCACCGGCCCGCCGACGCCGCTCGCTTCGTCCACGGCGCGGCGGCGGGGCTTATCGCGGCGAATGCGGGCCACGACATCCAAGATCACGGCGTCTTGCTCCGCCGGCGACATTTCGGCGAAAGCCGGTAGCTCGCGGAGCGATTCGGCCCAATGTTGGGCGAGCGTGCCGAGCATGTATTCCGTCGAGAGTTCGCTGCCGGCCGAATGACCAATGTAGACGCCGACATTGCGGATCGGCAGTGCGAACGGATCGTAGCCCGCGTGGCGCCAGGCCGCCGCGGCCACTTCACACAAAATCGCGTGCGCGGGATCGGCCGAGGCCATGAGCTCTTCGGAAAGCGGACAAAGCACGCGGTCCATCGGGCGCGACGAAATCGAGCCGCCGAGGGTCGAATAGGTTTTGCCACGCACGCCGCGGCCGGCGTCGTAATAAAGCGAACGGTCGAGCCGCTCGAGCGGTAGTTCGTCGATGGCGCAGTGGCCGGCCGCGAGCAAATTCCAATATTCGTCGAGCCCGTCGGCGCCCGGTAATCGGCATGCCATGCCGACGATCGCCAGCGGTTGACGCTTGGCGGCGCTGGCCAAGAGGGGCGCCGGCTCGGCCGCCGGTTGCGGCGGCGTTGGCGGCGTGGTCGATGAGGCCGGCTTCTCGGGACCGAGAGCGTTCTGCAACAGCGCGGCGATGTCGTGCTTCGTTTCGGCGGCCCGCTCGATCAACATGCGGCCCGAGAGCGCCGTTTGATCGGCCGGGCAATCTCCGCTTGCGATCGCCGCGAGCGTGGTGACATGCAGCGAGCACGTTGCGACCGTGTTCGAGGTGTCTGGAGCGGAGGGGTCGGGCAAGCCGGGTTCGTGGCCGACGAGGTCATCGCCAGCGAAGTTCATAGTCCATTGGCCGCCGCCGGAGCCGCTCACATCGAGACCAATGGACGACGTGAATTCAGACGGACGGGGCGTGACGCTTTTCCTCGCGCTTCGCTCGAGCAATGTTGCGGCATCGAACTCGGGCGCCGATTCGGGCGGTTTGGGCCAACCGAAATTGGCGCGAATCGCCGCTTGCGCCAGCCGCGTGAGCCGCGGGCGATCGAGAGCTGGGCAAGGCAGGTGGCCCGCCGCGCCGAGGGTGTTCACCATGTCGAAGGTCGGGTCATCGCGAAAATAGGCGCGATAGGTTTGCATCTGTTCGCTAAAGAGCGATTCAAGCCGCGGCGCGCGCGAGTCGAGCGCCATGCGATTCGACGGATCGGCGACCGATCGCGTTGGCGCCGCCGGGTCGCGCGCGAGATCGGCCGCCGACAGGACTTCGGCTTTCGCGGCGTCGAGCAACGCGCCTTCGATATCGGCGACGCGCGCCGGTTCGGGATGCGTCAAGTGATAACACTCGCCATGCAATGCTTCGTGCGTGACGATATGGGTGATGACGCTCGACACCCAGTCGACCGGAACCAAGTTCTTGCGTTCGTCGCCGCCGAGACCCAGCAATGATTGAAAAGATGGCAATCGCGTCCAGCGCGAGGCCCTCGTGCCGCCGGCAAGCTCAAGCGCGGCTTTGAGCGGAGCATAGAAGCCATGATAGGTCGAAGTATATGCGGTCTTGGAATCGCCCACGATGATCGAAGGCCGAAAGATCGTGGGCCGATATCGCAGCGGCGCCGAGCGCACGCACTGCTCGGCCTGGACCTTGCTGCGTTCGTAATCGTTGCCCCAGCCCTGACCGACGTCGAGATCGCGCTCGAGCACCGTCCCCGCGCGGAGACCAGCGACATAGGCGGTCGACACGTGGAAGAATCGCTCGACTCCGGCGCGGGCACAAAGGTCGAGCAGCGCCCGCGCTCCCGCGACATTCGTGCGAAACGGCTCGTCGTCGGGGCCACCCGCATGGAACGTGAGACTCGCGGCCGAATGCAGCACGCGATCGACACGGCGAGCAATCCAGGCGAAGCTCGCGGCGTCGAGGCCCAAGTCGGGCTTGGCGAGGTCGGCCTCGATCACGACCGGGCGCGGCCAGGCGCGGCCCGAAGCGGACTCCCAGGGACGCAAGAGAGCATCGACGCGGGCGCGCCGCCGTCGCCGCCACGGATCGTCGCGCAAGCACCGCGACCGGCACGTCGGCCGATAATAGGTCGCGCAACAAATAGCGGCCCAGCAGGCCCGTGGCCCCGGACAATAAAAGATACGGCATGTGGCGCGCAGCGGGAGTTATCGTTAAGGGTCTGTTCAATAATCTTAAGTCGTGCTTTCTCAACCCTGGGGCCGCGTAATCGATTTTTCCGTCAATCACGGCATCGAGCGTATCCGTAAGATTGTCCAGCGCGTCGCCAGACCAATGTTGAGCCCGCGCATAGGCGTCGAGCTTGTCGATCGCGAATCGCCCGCGAGCGCGTAAAACGAAACTCCGCGTGGCGGCGGCCGAGGGAATTCGCTGCGCGAAGCGGTATTCCGTGAAGAAGATCGTGCCTTTGATGCTGCAATCCTCGGCGTCGGCGGGCCACCGCGACACATCGAGATAGTTCAGACGGCCCCGCTGCTCGGTAGTCACGAAGGCATGCAACTCGACTCCGCCGGTGTCGCGGCCCTCGCGCGGGCGGCGCGCACGAACACGAGCTCATAGTTCGGCTGGATATCGGACTTGCCGCCCTCGTCGACTAAAGCCAGGTCCTTATGCACGAACACCGCTGTGCGCAGATTGGCGGGCGAGGGCTTTTGTCCGGCTCGCAGCCAGAGGCCGGCGCCGCGAATGTTGGCAACCGAAGTGGCCGTGGTTTCGACGAACTCTTGAGTCAAACGCGCGCCGCGAAACTTGGCCATCGCCGCCAGCGGTCGACTATTCAAATAGATTTCGTCGTCGACGAGGTCCCTGCACACGCGGACCTGCACCACGACATAATTGCCGTGGATGTAATCCATGATTAGGCCGCCGCTGCCCAGCGGAAGCTTCGATTGATCGGCCCGTGAAACATCAAGGCCCAGCGAAAGCGCGGTGCGCCGCGATGTCGGAACAGGTAAGTCGGAGCGCCGGTTGGTCGACGCATCGGACGGGCTCTCGCGGACAGCGGAGTCGTAGGCCAGCGCGAAATGCTTCGTCTCGATCGGAGAATCGACAGGCACTTGCTCGCAAGCCTGTCCGCGGGACTGCTCGAACAAGGCGACTATCTCGGCTTCGCGCCGCGGGACCGACTTGAGAATCTTGACACCCGCCGGTGGTCGCTCCTCGGCCAAGCTTCGCGCCGAATCAAACGCGACCGTTCCCAGGCAACACCCAAGCGTGAGCGCTAAAAACATCGGGTTCCTGGTTCGAGCGTTCATCAGGCTTCGGCGATTGGTGGGCAGTTGCGATTGGAGTTCAACTCAGTCAGTGTGCTTGCCCTCCCGGAAGCTGTCAAACGAGCGATTCCTTTGCAAACGGCGCGCCGAGGCGAATCGCGAAATGGAGCTGGCTTGGGCGATGGAGGGTGTTTTGGCGGAACGATTCATCGGCCGATTGAAAACGCATCCCTGGCGGGTCGAAAATACGCGACACAACGCGCCGCGCGGTGATGTCGCGACGAAACCTAGTGAATCTGAAAGCGATTCGATGCCACTCGCTCTTCGAGTGCGAGGGAAGCAGCGAGCGCTCTTATTACAACGCGCGAGCGCGGCGCCCACTAAGAAGGCGCCTTGTGCGGATTGGCGCGACAAAACGGGTCAGCCAACATTTTCTGGAAATTACGGCGAATATCGCCATAAAACTCGCTGTAATCGCATTTTGCGAATCGCGAGTCGCGAAGTTCCTATTGCCTCCTGGCATGCCTTTGAGCCCGACGAAACTCCGTGGTCTTGGAATTGCGAGTCCCGGCCTGGCGGCTCTCTGAAAGTGTGAACTCCCGCTTCCAATGACAATTCGCGACCTCGAATTGCCAGCAAATGGCGGCCGACCCTCGGAACCCGCGGCGGCGGAGAATTTAAATTTTCGCCATTGCTTGTCAATACCTTGAGGATATCGCGCGATTGTGTACAGTTTGGGGCGATGACTCGGGAAGCAACGACCGGCGATCGACGAACGACGGCTCGCGCGCAGCTGACCGCGGCGCGATGCGTGTGCATGAACCACACGACTGACATGAACCAAGCGCCGCGAACCGCCGGGTGATTTCGACTTATTTTCGGCGGAACTCGGCGATTAGTCCGTTCGCGGGCGAACTGGACCTGCGCGGCCTATTAGCATCGGCGAGAAATGGCGTGGCTCGCGGCGAAGTTGTTCCGGCAGGGCGATTTGCGACACAAAGCGCGCGCTTCACGCCGAACGAGGAACGAGCGCGAACGGGTCGCGGGCGGCCACTTTCGCAAGGCAATTCCGATTAGCGATTCGCGACGTGAGGCATGCGCGGATCGCATGAATAAGACGCAAATTGTGTACTAGACGGGTATGGTATTGGCAACACGTGATCGCGTGATGAGATTTCGGTGTTGCAGGCTTGAAACGCGGGAAAGTCGTAAGCATGATGGGCTTCGCCGCTGAAGGGCATCGATGTGAAAAACGATGCATTGCGATGAGCCGCGGGCTTATCGCGGCCGAGGGAGTCGATCTCCGTCGCGATCAAAAAACGTTGAAGCCGATTGCGGATGAGCATTGTGTTCATCGCGTTCTCGGCCTCCTGTTGGCGCTGGCGATAAACGGTATCGCACGGGGTCGAAGAACATTGGCATGTCAGTTGCTGCGAACCGGGGATTCGGTGTGTCGAAGTGATTGTCGCCGCCGCGAAGGGAGTATGTTCGCATGAGCACACGATCCATTGAGAGCTGGCCGCTGGAGGAAACCTCCGGCGTCTTGCGACATGGGAACGAGTCGTCGACGGAACTCTTGGCCGCGCGGGTCGTGGCCGAGGAGTTCGAGGTAGGCGCGCTCGATCGCGACGCGGAGCGCGAGCCGGCATGCCGACCCGTGTCGCTTCGATTCGGATTGAAATATGTGAGCCAAACATTCGCGACCAGCGCCTCTGTTCGCGTCGGATATGTGCGCGTTGATGCTCGCCTGTTTCGTGTCGATGACGTTGTTCTCGGCAGCCGGCGGTGTTGCGGCGGCGGTGTCGGGCCTCGTGCTGGTGCGTTGGGCGCTGGTGCTCATGCATCCGATGATCGGCGCGAGCCTGGGACTTTATCCCGCCGTGGGGATGTCGCCCCTGGCCGAAATGCGGCTGACAACGATCACGACCACGCTCTGGATCGCGATTCTCGATCTGATCTGCGTGGTGCATGCGACCAATCCCGCGCGCATGGTGCTCGCGCTTTCATTGACCTGGTTGATCGCTCTCGTGCTCGTGCCCGTGTTTCGCTCGATGGCTCGCTCGCTCGCGGCGCGAATGTGGTGGTGGTCGCAGCCTGCCGTGGTTTTCGGCTCCGGCGCCGAGGCGGCGGCGGTCTATCGCCGGTTGCAAGCGAATCCGGCTCGTGGGCTGCGGCCGATTGGTGTCGTGTCCGATCTGGGGTCGCATTGGGCCGACGACTCGCTCGACACGGCGTGGTATCTGGGGCCGTCGGCCGCCACGCGGAACATTGCCGATCGGTTCAACGTCTTCTGGGGCATTATCGTGCTCGCGAAGAACTCGACGGCGGAGCTTACTGAAATCCTCGATCGCCACGCGACCACGATTCCCCATTTCTTGGTCGTCAACGCGCTGGATGAAGATGGTTTGCGCGGCTGGGACGGCGCTCGCGACTGCGGCGGCCTCGCCGGAACACGCATCGACGAGCGGCTCCTGTTGCCGGGGCCGAAATTCATCAAACGCGCCATGGACGTCGCCGTCGCGGCGCTCGGCGGGCTGTTTCTCTTACCGCTCTTGGCCGCGATCGCCTGTTTCGTGAAGTTGACTTCCGAGGGGCCGGTCTTTTTTTCCCAGCAACGAGTGGGGCACAACGGTCGACGCTTTCGCGCTTGGAAATTTCGCTCGATGGTCGCCAACGCCGACGCGTTGCTGCCCAAATATCTCGAAAAGCATCCCGAGCAGCGGCTCGAATGGGAACGTTATCGCAAGCTGAAGCGCGATCCACGGCTGACCCGCGTCGGTCGCCTGCTACGCAAGACCAGCCTCGACGAGCTGCCGCAGCTTTGGAATGTGCTTCGCGGCGACATGAGCCTCGTGGGGCCAAGACCGATCACCCCCGATGAAATCGATCGGTACCCGCATTTGCACCTTTACACGCGCTTGCGTCCCGGAATCACGGGCTTGTGGCAGATCAACGGACGCAATTTAACAAGCTTCCAGAGTCGCGCGGAGTTCGACGCGCATTACATTCGCAATTGGTCGCCTTGGTTCGACGCCTATATCCTGGCGCGAACCTTGAAGGTGGTCTTGCGCTGCGAGGGCGCGTATTGAATTTCGCGGGAGCGTTTGTCCGTTCCGCGAAAGCATCGGCAAGTGGACAAGGACCGGCAAGCCGAAATCATAAAAGACTGAATCGTTCGAAAGCATTTTTTAATTCAGGCGAATACCCATGAGCTCGAAAAACGGCGCGTCGGAGAACCAGGCTGCCGCACGAAATCCTTTTAACGCCGAGGGGCTCGACCTGGGCGGCGTGCTGCTGCGTCGCTGGCCAATCGTGACGGGCGGAGTGCTGGTCGGCTTGGCGGCCGCGACGGCGTATTACTTTCTCGCCTCGACCAAGTATGAATCGGCGGCCCAAGTGCTCGTGATGAAGAAAGACGCCAACTTGCCGGCTCGCGGCATGGAGTCGTCGGGCGAGCGGTCAAGCGAGGTGAGCGAAGACCTCATGGCCACGCACATGCAAATCGTGCAAAGCCCCGCGATCATCCATACCGCGCTCAAAAAGCATCATCTCGAGGGGCTGCCCTCGATCGAACGCCGGCTGGCCACGGATGAGAGCGAGGTCGAATACATCATCGATCATCTCAAGGTCACTCGCGGCGGCTCTGGTCAGGCCAAGTTGGCCAATGTGCTTAATGTTTCTTTTCGCCACGTGTCGGATGTCGACGCCGAGCATGTGCTCTCCGCCATCATCGAGAGCTACCAGGATTTTCTCGCCGAGAAGTTCCAGGACGTGAGCAAGGAAGCCGTGAAACTGATCACCGACGCCAAGGACCAAATCGGCAAGGACCTCGAAACCGCGGAGCTCGAATATCAGCATTTTCGCGAGCAGGCGCCGCTCTTGTGGAATGGCGACACCTCGACCAACGCTCCCCGGCTGAATTACGAACGGCTGCAAAACAGCATCTCGGAACTCGATGTCGAGCGGGCTTCGGCCAAGACTCGACTCGACACCGTCGAACACACCCTGGCCAGCTTGGGCCCGAAGGTCGACGATCTTGACCTATTGTCGCTGATCGACGAATCGCATGTCGCGCGGCTGACGCTGCTGGTCGCGGTGAAGACCGGCTCGGCCGAAACGGAAGAATTTCAGCGCATCGTGCCCGGGCTGACCGCGTACACCCGAACCGAGCATGAAGGGATGCTGCCGCTGAGTTTGAAAGAGAAAACGCTGCTGGCCGACTATGGTCCCGAGCATCCGCTGGTGCAGGATGTGCGCGCCCAGTTGACCACCGCCAAGGAATTCGTCCAAGAAAAGCGGGCCGCGCTCAAGCTCAAGGAAATGGGCGCCCGGCTCGATCCCGAAATGCTTGTCACCGCCTATGTCAAATTGCTTAGGAACGACCTGAACACGCTCGACAATCGGCAGGCCGAGATGCGGGCGCTCTCGAACAAGGAAGAATCCTCGGCCAAGGAACTGGTGTTCGCCGAGCTCAAGGGCGAGACGCTCCGAACCAACGTCAAGCGCAAGCAAGACCTGTACGACGCCGTGATCGACCGACTCCGCGAACTGCATTTGGTCGGCGCCTACGGCAAATTGATCACCGAAGTCATCGCCCCGGTCGAGCTCGGCGAAAAGGTATGGCCCAAGGCGCATTGGGTGCTGCTGATCGGCGGCATCGTGGGCCTGATGCTCGGCGGCGGAGCGGCGTTGGGAGCCGAACAGCTCGATCGCTCCTTCCGCAGCGAGGAAGATGTGCGCCACACGGTCGAGTTGCCCGTGCTCACGCGGCTCGTGCATCTCAAGCCGGCGACATCGATCGCGGCCGACAGCCCGATGGATGCGAGTCTGGTGGCCTACCATCGTCCAAAATCGCGCGAAGCGGAAGCGTTTCGCGGTCTGCGCACTGCGATCTTCTTCGGCAGTCGCGGCCGGCGACAGCAGATCATCATGTGTACCAGCGCCAATCCCGGCGACGGTAAGACCCTGCTCAATACGAATCTCGCGATCAGCATCGCTCAGTCGGGCCGCAAGGTGCTCCTGATCGACGCCGACATGCGTCGGCCGCGTGTCCACCAGTTGTTTAGTATCACGAACGACGGCGGCTTGAGCGCGGTGTTGCGCGGGGAACTGGACCCGCCCGAGGCCGTGCAGACGACGGTGGTCGACAATCTGTGGTGCGTCGCTTGTGGCGAAAGCCCGAGCAATCCCGCGGAATTGTTGGCCTCGCCGCGATTCGAGGAATGCTTGCAAGTCTATCGCGAGAAATACGATTTCATCGTCATCGACTGCCCGCCGGTGCTGGCGGTGGCCGATCCCTGCATTATCGCGCCCCTGGCCGACGCGGTGCTCTTGGCGGTGCGGCTAATGAAGGACATGCGTTCGCAAGTTGTGCGAGCGAAAGAGCAATTGGCCGGCGTCGATGCGCATCTGCTCGGTGTGTTCGTCAACGGCATTGGCGAAGGCGGCAAGATGGGCGGCCGATATGGCTACGGTGGCTATGCCTATGGCTATGGCTCGGGCGGTAGCGGTAAGTACTACGACGACGAACATGCCGCGCACCACGAATCGAAGAATGGCCAAAATGGCCAGAACGGTCATTCCGAGGGAGCGGGCCGGTCAAATGGCCACGCGTAGCCCCGGCCCAAGACTCGGGAAGCCGACAAGAACCACCAACCACCGTGACGCGTTCGTAACACGCCGCGTTTGACGCACGGCCTGTATCGTTGTGTTGATTTTGCGATCCTTCAGGAGCCGTGATCCAATTTTGTCTCGACCCGTGCTTATTCTCGGCAGCCGCGGGCAACTCGGAAGCGAGTTATTGCGCCAATGGGGCGATAGGGCAATCGGGCTCTCTCGTAGCGAGCTCGATATCACCGACGCCCAAGCGGTAACTCGCGCGATCGGCGATTGCCGTCCGAAAGCGGTCGTAAATGCCACTGCCTACACCAAAGTCGACTTGGCCGAGGAGGAGCCCGTTCAGTGCGAGCGCGTGAATGCGACCGCCGTGGGCAACTTGGCCGAGGCGTGCGCGAAGTTCGATTGTCGGATGGCGCATGTGAGCACGGACTATGTTTTCGGGTCGCCCGAAGTTCCCGATCGCCCCTATCGAGAGACCGATGCTCCCGCGCCGAAAAGTGTCTATGCGAGCTCGAAGCTTCGCGGCGAAGCGTTGGCGCTGCAAGGCGCCGGAAATGTCGTCGTGCGAACCTGTGGATTGTATGGACATCGGCCCGGTGGCGCGACCAGCGGCAAAGCCGACAACTTCGTTACGATCATGCTCCGATTGGGCAAGGAGCGCCCCGAGCTTCGGGTGGTCGACGATCAGCAATGCACGCCGACATCGGTCCGGGAACTCGCGAGCGCTATCGTATATTTGCTCGAATCGGGCGCCGAGGGGCTTTACCACGTGACCAACGAGGGCGAGACCACCTGGCATGGCTTCGCCGCCGAGATTTTTCGTCAGGCGGGCCTGCCAACCCGGCTCCAGGCCATTACCACCGCGGAATACGGGGCCAAGGCCGCGCGGCCGCGATATAGCGTGCTCGATTGTCGAAAATATCAGGCGCTCGGTGGCCCCAGGATGTCGCGATGGCAAGACGCCTTGAACAACTATATGCGGAGCCTCAACTAGTTTGGTTCCCGAGAAAGATCAGCGAGAGTTTATGCCGAATATTCTGATTACCGGTGGCGCGGGTTTCATCGGAAGCTGCCTTGTGCGACAGTGTCTGGAGGCCGACGCCGGCACGGTCGTCACGGTCGACAATCTGACCTACGCCGGCAACTTGGATTCGCTCGCCGACACGCTCGACGACCCGCGATATGTGTTCGTCGAGGCCGACATTTGCGACACTGCCGCCATGGCCGAGCTTTTGCGGCGGCACAAGATCGACGCGGTGGCCCACCTCGCGGCCGAATCGCATGTCGACCGTTCGATCGACGGCCCCGAGGCTTTTGTGCGAACGAACGTGGTCGGCACATTCTCGCTGCTCGAAGCCGCGCGGGGATATTGGCGTTCGCTCGACGCCGACGCTCGGGCATCGTTCCGCTTTCTGCATGTTTCCACCGACGAAGTCTACGGCTCGCTCGGCGCGAGCGGCGCATTTACCGAAGACACGCCCTATCGCCCGAACTCGCCCTATTCGGCCTCGAAAGCCTCGAGCGATCATTTCGCGCACTCGTATTTTCACACCTACGGCCTACCGACGATCATCACGAATTGTTCGAACAACTACGGACCGCGGCAGTTTCCCGAAAAGCTGATCCCGCTCGTGCTGCTCAACGCGCTCGAGGGAAAGCCGCTGCCGGTCTATGGCGACGGCATGAATGTGCGTGACTGGTTGTTTGTCGAAGACCACTGCCGCGCACTGCGCGAAGTCATTGCCCGGGCGCGCCGGGCGAAACGTACAATATCGGCGGAAATTGCGAACGCACGAACATCCATGTCGTGCGCACGATCTGCCGCCTGCTCGATCGTTTGCGGCCCGACGCGGCAATCGGCCCGCGGGAGAAATTGATCGCCTTCGTGAAAGACCGGCCCGGCCATGATCGTCGCTACGCGATCGACGCGAGCAAGATTCGCGACGCGCTCGGCTGGCGCCCGCGATTCGATTTCGAATCGGGCCTCGAGACGACCGTGGCCTGGTATTTGGCCAACCGAGAATGGACCGACCGCATCACGAGCGGCGTGTATCGACGCGAACGCCTTGGAACCCTTAACGAAAGCTGCCACGCATGAAATGCAAGACACAATGCGGTAAAGGCATCATCCTGGCCGGTGGCGCGGGAACACGGCTGCACCCAGCCACGCTCGCCATGAGCAAGCAATTGCTGCCGGTCTACGACAAACCCATGATCTATTATCCGCTCACGACGCTCATGCTCGCTGGCATTCGCGAAGTGCTCTTGATCTCGACGCCCGCGGACATCGGTTCGTTCGAGCGGCTGCTCGGCGATGGCAGTCGCTGGGGCATTCGAATCGAGTATTGCGTGCAGCCTCGGCCCGAGGGGCTCGCGCAGGCGTTTGTTCTCGGCCGCGACTTCATCGGCGACGATTCGGTGGCGCTCGTGCTCGGCGATAATATTTTCTATGGGCAAGGATTCCAGGCGATGCTTGCCCGCGCCGCCGGCCGCAGTTCGGGCGCGACCGTGTTCGCCTATCCGGTGCGCGATCCGGAACGCTATGGCGTCGTGGAGCTCAATGGCCGCGGACGCGCGATCTCGATCGAAGAGAAACCCGCGAAGCCGCGTTCGTCGCTCGCCGTGACCGGGCTCTATTTCTACGACAATCAAGTGGTCGACATCGCGGCGAATCTCAAGCCCTCGGCCCGCGGCGAACTCGAAATCACGGCCGTGAACGAGCGGTATCTCCGCCAAGGCCAACTTCGGGTCGAGTCGTTCACGCGCGGCTTCGCTTGGCTCGACACCGGCACGCACGAATCGTTGATGCAAGCCAGCAGCTATGTGCAAACGATCGAGCTTCGCCAGGGTCTTAAGATCGCCTGCCCCGAGGAAGTCGCCTTTCACATGGGGTATATCGATCGCGACCGTTTGGCGATGCTCGCGCTCGAATACAAAAACGACTACGGCATCTATCTCTCGGAAATCGCGCAGCGAGCTTCAGAGGAATCGACCGGCAATCGCACGCGGCAGCCGAAGCGGAACAATCAGTCGACCCGCGCGCTTTCAACCCGCTAGCGGCGCTGCCGAGACGCCGAGGAACCGAGAAACGGCCGGGGAGCGAAACAGGGCATGGGCAAATTCAACATCCGACAAACGTCGATCGAAGGCGTGCTGATCGTCGAGCCGGCGGTCTTCGGCGACGCGCGCGGCTTCTTCATGGAAACCTACCACCGCGCGGAGTTCCAGGCCGCCGGGTTGCCTCATGAATTCGTGCAAGACAACCATTCGCGCAGCCGCCGCGGCACTTTGCGTGGCTTGCATTTTCAGTGGAAGCAGCCGCAAGGCAAGCTGGTGCGCGTGGTGCGCGGCGAAGTATTCGATGTGGCGGTCGATCTGCGTCCGGGCTCGCCGACCTTTGGCTCATGGGTCGGGGTGGCGCTCAGCGACGACAATAAGCGGCAGCTCTATGTGCCACCCGGCTTGGCCCATGGTTTCTGCTCGCTCGAGGACGACACCGAGTTGGTCTACAAATGCACCGACTACTACGCGCCCCAATATGAACGCACGCTGCAATGGAACGATCCCGAGGTGGGCGTGGCTTGGCCGATAAGCGAGCCGCTGCTCTCGCTCAAAGACGCGAGCGGCGAATCGCTCGCCGCGCTGTTCACTGCCCGGGGACGCGAGCCGGTTTGCTCGCCGCCCAGTTGAACGACAGGCCAAGATGAACGGCCTCGTTGAACTGCGTGCGAGGAGCCATTCCCGCGACGTGGTTCGACGGCGAAAAGTCCATGCCATTGAGGCCATGACAACGCGGAACATCGTAATCGACCGCTAATAGGATGCTTGCCGATGCTTGGGTGGAATGTCTGGAAAATGCGAACATCGAACGGATCGGCCCGAGCCGCCGCGACCGCGACGAGCATGTCGCCGCAACCGCCGCGAATCGAACCGGCGATCGATCGCGCGCATCGCATGCATGCCCCCGGTGGCGCGCTCGCGGCGCCGCGACGCTCGCGACGCATGCGTGGCCCATCGTCGCCCTCGGGCGATCCATCGGCGCCGGCCTTATCGATTCTCGGAACCCGCGGCGTGCCGGCTCGACATGGCGGCTTCGAGACATTCGCCGAGAGGCTCGCATTGTTTTTGGTCGAGCGCGGTTGGAATGTGACCGTGTACTGCCAGACCGAATGTGCGGCCGATGGTCCCGACGAAATCAGCGAAGACACCTGGCGCGGCGTGCGGCGAGTGATGATCCCGGTTTCGCGTGGCGGCGCCCTGGGCACGATTCTTTTCGATTGGAAATCGACATTGCACGCCGCTCGGCGCGGGTCGCTGGTCTTGACGCTCGGCTACAACACCGCCGCGTTTGCAACGCTCTATCGCCTCTTAGGCGTGCCCAATGTGTTCAACATGGATGGCCTCGAGTGGCAGCGACAAAAATGGCGCTGGCATGAGCGGGCTTGGCTTTATGCAAACGAACGGCTCGGCTGCGTGTTGGGCGAGCATTTGATCGCCGATCATCCAGAGATCAAGGCGCATCTCGCCACGCGCGTCTCTACCGAGAAGATCACGATGATTCCCTACGGCGCTCCCGAAGTGCGCGATGCCGACCCCTGCTTGCTGGCTCCGCTGGGGCTCGAACCGAGGTCGTATGCGCTGGTGATCGCCCGGCCGGAGCCGGAGAATTCGATTCTTGAAATCGTGCGGGCGTTTTCGCGCGGCGCCGCGGAATCAAGCTGGTGGTGCTGGGGAAATACGATCCGACGAAGTGCGAGTATCACCGCGAGGTGCTCGACGCGGCGAGCGACGAAGTGCTGTTTCCCGGCGCGATCTACGACACCGCGATCGTCGAGGCGCTTCGGTTCCACGCGCGGCTTTATATCCACGGCCACACCGTCGGCGGAACGAACCCCTCGCTGGTCGAAGCCCTGGGAGCGGGCTGCGCGGTCCTGGCGCACGACAACCGCTTCAATCGCTGGGTCGTCGACGACGCGGCTTCTTATTTCATGGATGAGGCGAGTTGCCTTGGAGAACTTGATTCGCTGTTGCTTGCGGAAAATCCTGAACTGCCGCGCATGCGCCGGGCCGCGCTTCATCGACATCAAGGAATCTTCAAATGGGAACAAATACTCGAACAATATGAGCTGCTCTTGGCGGAATCGTCGACCAACGTGGCTCAATCGCGGCCGGAGGCCAGGGCCCTAAAGGCCCGGAGCAATGATGAACCCGTTGCCTGACGCATCCGCGATCCGCCGCCAACACGAACCGGGCGGCATCCCCATGACGTTGCCCGACGACGAATCGAGCGGCTCGCCCGCCCATCGCGAAACGTCGCGGAGCCGGCCTCCGCGTGTCGTCGTGATCGAGCCCGTCGGCGCTCGTGGGGGCATGCACCTCTACAATCAGGGGCTTTGCCTGGGATTAATGACCGCGGACTACGAACCGATGTTGTTTACCTCGGATCATGGCAGCGCCGCGCTTCGATGCCCATTCAAGGTCGTGCCGGCATTCCGGGCGCGTTTGGCAATGCGCCGAAAATTCTACGGGCGGGGTTCTTCGTGCGAGGGCTTTTAATCAGCCTGATTTCGGCGAAAGTCAATCGCGCGAAGTGCGTTCATTTTCATTTTTTTCATGCGACCGCGCTAGAATATCTTTGCGTGAGACTGGCCAAACTGCTTGGCCTGCGAGTGGTGGCGACGATCCACGACGTGGAGAGCCTTTGCGGCGATAGTCGCGGGGGACTACAGCGCCGCATTCTAAACGCGAGCGACGCCATCGTTGCGCATAATATGGTGAGTTTCAACGAATTGATCGACATTGTCGGCGTGCCCGAATGCAAGGTCTCCAGAATCCGGCACGGAAATTATATCGACTCGATACACGGCCGCGTGGATATGGCCACGGCTCGGCGAAAACTCGATCTACCGCCCAATGCGATCGTGGGTTTGATGTTTGGGCAAATCAAGACAGCCAAGGGCCTCGACATATTGCTCGAGGCCCTGCCAAAGGTCGTGGCGAAATTTCCGGAGTTTTATCTCGTTATCGCGGGCAAACCCTGGAAGGACGACTTCGCGCGCTATCAGGCGAGCATCGAACGTCTCGACATCGCATCGCGCGTGAGGGCGGACATTCGGTACATTCCCGATGACGAAGCGAGTCTATACCACAGCGCGACGGATATCGTTCTGCTGCCCTATCGGAAGGTTTATCAGAGCGGTGTTCTGCTGATGGCGATGAGCTGGGGGCTACCGATCATTGCCTCGGATATCCCCGGAATGTCCGAACTCATCACGCACGGCGACAATGGTTTCTTGTTCCGATCCGGGAATCCGGATTCGTTATCGAACGTCTTGATCGAGGCGCTGGGAGATCCCGACGCCCGTGGCTCGGCGGCGAAGAAGGCTTTGGAAACCGCGAGAACGCACGATTGGTCTCTTATTGGCCAAGAGTTGGCCGGTGTTTACGCCACGTTATGAATACTCGGATTCCCTCGCTCCCGTTAGGGCGCGCCGCAACCGGTCGTCGAACCATGATCAGATTGTTAAAACGGTTCCAAAACATCGCCATCGACTTCAGCTCGCTGGTGATTCTGCAAGGGATGAACTATCTCGTCCCCTTGGTCACAGCGCCGCTGCTGATGACCCGACTTGGACCGAGCGGCTTTGGCGAGTTGGCGTTTGCTCAAGCGTTCGCGATGTTTTTCGGGACGTTGGCTGATTATGGCCATGGCCTCACGGCGACTCGAGAGGTCGCCTTGAACCGGCATGAACCTCGACGACTTTCGAAGATCATTCGGACGACCTTGGGCGTTCGACTGATTACATTGAGCGTCAGCTTGGCATTGATGACCGCGCTGGTGATGGGCATCCCGTCGTTCCGCGAACATCGCCACATCTACATGTTGGCTTCGCTGCAGGTGTTGGGAACGGGAATTTTGCCCGTCTGGTTTTTCGAGGGAATGCGACTCGTTCGTTATGTGAATTGCATCCAAGGCATTTCGCGAATCGCGATGATGTTCGCGATGCTCTATTTCGTCAAGACCGACAAGGACATTGCCACCGCCGGGCTGCTTCAGTGGGGTAGCACCCTATGTGGCGCATTGGCGTCGCTCGGCCTGATGTTCATGCTCACTCGCGTCATGGGCGCCATGCCGGATCCTCGCGCTGTTTTGGCCGGCCTGCGGCAGGGGTTCGAATTGTTTCTTTCGACGATCTCCACGTCGGTATTCATCACGGCGAACACCTTCATCCTGGGCTTGCTGTGCGATGATCGAGTCGTCGGATATTACAGTTTCGCGGAAAAGATCGCACTGGCCGTGATCCAGCTATGCACGTTGCCCATGTCAAAAGTGGTGTACCCTCGCATCTGCGAGGCGGCCGCGCGCTCGCGCGAGCAGGCCGTGGCGCTTATTCGCAACCTGCTGTGGGTGGTGGCGAGCGCGTCGTTTGTGGGGTCTCTCGTGCTCTACATGGCGGCCTCGCCGATCATCAAATGCATTTCTCGCGGTTCGGCGGACGGGTCGATTCAAGTGTTCTCGATCCTAGCTTGGTGGCCCTGTGTTTTTACGCTTAATAATCTACTGGGAACCCAAGCCCTTTGCGCCTCGGTTACACGCGGCGTTTTACCTCGATTATCTTTTTAGGCTCCGCGCTGCACATCGTTCTATTAACCACATTCAGCGCATGGGGCGGCGCCCAGGGGACCGCGAGCGCGGTCTTGACCACGGAATGTTTGATGGGCGTCGCGCTGTTCGTATCACTGGCGCGGTACGGCGTTTTCAAAATCCCCTCGAGCCCGATCGAGCGGTCCGGGGCCTCGACCGGCCGGGTCGAGGCCGTCCCCAGCGGCGAGCAAGAAGACGGTTTGTCGCTCACCGCGGCCTCCGGAACGAGCAAGTTAACCCCGCAACACCTATGCTTTCATGGGACCGACGGCAATGGAACTACATGATACGGCGAATGCCGCTCAAGGCGGCGTTCTTCCGCGAGCGACAGTCCATCGTAGATTGCCGCCCGCGCTCGCGGGCTCATTCGACCGCCTGCCAGTTTGGCTGCGGCGAAGAATCTCTTACATGGCGAATCTCGCGGAAGGCTTTTCGCTGTTGTTGGCGACGTTGGTCGGCTATGTGCCATCGCATCATTTTCGTCGCGCGATGTATCGCCATGTTTTGCGCATAAAACTTGGGCGAAAGAGTTCCATACATTGGCGAGCCCGATTTTATGCGCCATGGCGGATCGTGGTCGGCGACAACTGCGTCATCGGCAACGACAATTTCTTCGACGGACGGAGCGGGCTCACGATAGGTAATTGCGTCGTAACGTCATCCGAAGCTATGATATTTACTCTCCAACACGACATGGACGCTCCGGATTTCGGCGTTCGCGGTGGGCCGGTGGTCATCGAGGATTACGTTTATATAGGGCCTCGCGCCATCATTCTCCCGAATGTCCGGATCGGAAAAGGCGCCGCGGTCGCCGCTGGCGCGGTCGTCACCAAGGATGTGGAGCCATATACATTGGTCGGCGGCACGCCCGCTCGCTTTATCCGTAATCGATCACGACTACTCACGTATAAGCCAGCGTTCTCCCAGCCGTTTCAATAAGCGCCTCGCTTGTTTTCGTCGCGTGTACATCGCGTGGACAACAAGCCTGCCCGATTTCCGGAATTTTACCGACTCCCGCCGCCAGGCGACTTACGCCGGCCACGAGTGCCAAATCGCCCCTTGACTGCTCCACGATTATGTTAAGCGTTGCCGTCATTGCCATGACCCTGGTCGTAAGCGTCGCGACATGGGCGTATTCGCGCTCGAAAGACGGTTTCAATTCCCGCGCTTTGTATTTATACGCCTACACGGTTTATTTCACGGTGGGCGTCTACGCGTACGTGCTCGTCAAGGACCAGAGCCCGTCCGGACAAGTCTACTTGGTTCTCATTGTCGGACTGCTGGCCTTCGCGATCGGCGATGCGGTATGCCCGCGATCGGCGAACTCGCTCGCTCTTTCCTCGCGAGAGCAGTTGGCGACGATGACCACGACTTACCCCGGCAATTCCTCGCGGTCGCTTTTCATCGTCGGCATCTTGCTGGCGCTTGCCGCGGCGCCTTTCGTATTGTGGGATTTTCGCGATGTCGGCCTGCTGATGCTTAGCGCGAATATCGACGAAGCGCGCGGCGCATACTGGGAAGATAATAATGGCTTCATCGTCTATCTAGGACGATTGACGGTGCCCGCTTATATTTGTCTCCTTCTCGCGGTTCTGCGACCCGGGCTCGGGCGAATTCAGCGGCGCATTGGATATATCGCGATCTTTTTGTGCGTCGGTAGCGTGGCGCTCACCGGCAGCCGCGGGGCGATGTTCGCGCCCGCGACGCTGACGTTGTTCACGATTAGCCGCATTAAATGGAATTTGAGCCCCAAGCGGATCATTTATATCGGATTGGCGGCGTTCTGTTTTCTGGGGTTATTCGCGTGGTGGCGCTGGGTGAGTAATCCCAGTTATGATGTCAGCGCGGTCAACGATCTGCTTCGGTTGCCGCCCTGGTTGGGTTTCTGCGGACCGATGTTATTTAATTGCGCGAACGGAATCATCGTGCTCGAGCGCATCCTCGAGCATTTCGATGTCACGAAAAGCCGTCTGGGAATGCAGATGTTCAACGCGATCTACTCTCTGATGCCCGGATATCAGCCCGCCGCGGGAGTATTGCTCAAGGAAATGCTGGGCGAATATGGCGGAATGAGCGGCGGTCAGGGACTCGCAAGCACGACACTCGGCACCCTCTTTATCGATTTTTGGTATTTGGGCGTCGTGGGCGGCATGTTTTCGATCGGTCTCGGTTTGCGTTATCTGTACTACAAGTCATTTGAAAATACCCGATGGCTCGTCACTTACGGATACGTGCTAGGTTATTTTATTCTTTCGATCTACGGAAACCTTTTTGAGATTCTCCTTGACCCGTTTCTGCTTGGAGTGCTGTGGATGGCGTTTTTCGCGGCGTCGTATATCGATAATCCCCTCGGCGGCTCATCGCGAGCGTGAGTCTGTGATTATCCGAGTCGGCGAATCCAGCGGCTTCCTGAAAGGTTCGACAAGCCGCCAAGGCGCCGTGGGTGCGGCGCCGAAATAACGACCGACGTCACTATTTCGCGGGCCGCGGCGAGATTTGCTTTGAAGAGGTTGAAGAATGCCACAAGGGAACGTTTCGCCAAGTGGTTAGGATGGCAGCCCGTTGAAATATTCAACCGACTGCTAGATGCTTTGGGAACCGAGCTCGATTGCCGTGATTCGAGTCGTCGGTCGTGGAGATACCGGAATTCCGGACTAAGGCGCCCGATTACTGATTCGCGGGAAGGAAGAAAGCACGACATGTCAGAAGCCGCGGGTGGATGGTGTTCGGCCGTCATCGTGAATTATCGCTGCGCGGATGAAACCGCCGCGGCGGCAATATCCATTCTGAAGCAATGTCCCGGTGCGAATGTGGTCGTCGTGCATAACGCTTCCGAGGACCTGCCGGAGCTTCGGTCGAAGATCGAGGGCGTCGAGGTCGTGCTCGTCGAGTCGTCGACCAACCTTGGCTTCGGTCGAGGAGTCAATCTCGGGCTGAGGTCGATATTTTCATCGGTTCGCTCGCCATATATTTTGCTTCTGAATCCGGACACGCAGCTTGGAGAGGGTTGCTTGGAGTCGCTGCGTGATTGCCTGGAACGGAATCCGTCGGCGGGGATCGCCGCGCCGCGCATCATGCTCGATGCACTGCCGCGACTGAAGTGGTACGCCGGGGGCACGATCAATATCAGCCGCGGGCGCATGCGCGTCCCGGGGTGGCTCAAACCACTCGATCACGCGGATTCGACGAACCCGCCGAGCCCCGTCGAGTTCGCGAGCGGTTGCGCGATGTTGTGCCGTCGGGAAATGTTCGAACGCCTCCAGGGTTTCGATCCGCGGCTCTTCATGTATGAAGAAGACGTGGACTTGTCGATCCGCGCTGCCCGCGCGGGTTGGACCATCATGTATGTTCCCGGAGCCGAGGTCATCCATCGCGCGCACGGGGCCATGCGTTCCAAGGAAGAGGCTTTTCTCACTCAGGACGATTGGAGCAACCCCCACGCCGCGTTTTATGTTTTTCATACGCTCAAGAATCGATTGCTCGTGTTTTGCAAACACTTGTCCGGATATCAAAAGATGGTGTTTGTTTCCGCGTGTGCGCTTGAGTTCATCATGAAAGCTTTTAGATTTCTTCTGCATGGGCGATATGAAGCGTTCTTGGCCGTTCCGCGGGCGTTTATCGCCGCCATTTACGCCAGAAACGCTTCGCCGATCGAAAATGTCACGAATCATTCGAAATGAGGCGCCGAGATCGCGTCCGTTTCCGATTCTCGAGTCGGTCGAGCGACTCGACGTAAAACTTTAGGAACCGCAATAACATCGGCTCTATACCAACGGTGGTTGTTCATGAAAGATCGAGCTATTCCTCTCCTCAAGCGCGCCGACGAGTTCGTGTTTGATCGCTTCAGGAAGCAATTCGTTCGCATGCTGGAAGTGCTCTGTCGAGATGGGGGTAGCCTGCTCGATGTCGGGTGCGGCTGGACATCGCCGATCGGACAATTCTCGCAAGCAGTCGAGCAAAGTGTCGGTGTCGATGGCCACGCCCCGGCCATCGAACGGAGCCGCGCCCTCGGGATACACACGGATTACGTCCATTGTGACGTGCTGGGGATATTGGAAAAGTTCGGCGAAAAGTCGTTCGACATTGTTTTGGCCAACGACTTGATCGAGCATCTGGAAAAGCCCCAGGGTGAATCGTTGATCGCGCAAATGGAAGCCATTGCGCGCCGCCGAGTCGTGATCTTCACGCCAAACGGTTTCCTGTATCAGGGCGAATACGATAATAACCTCCATCAGGTGCACCGCTCGGGCTGGACCGCGGCGGAGATGCGCGGACGCGGCTATCGCGTGCAGGGTATCAACGGGTGGAATCGATTGCGTTCCGAACGAGCCCGACCGCGGTTTCGTCCGAGATTGATTTGGGAACGCCTTTCATTTTTGACGCAACCGTTGACGACGCACCGGCCGTCGCATGCCTTCCAAATTCTGTGCTCCAAGGAAATTGCCTAGCGGGCATGGGCCGCGAAAGCACTTCGGCGCTCGTCTCGCGCGAGGCCACGGCCGCCTCATGATTCGCTGGAAAGTTTTTTGAAACGGGTGCAATGCCCATGTGGCTCACAACCGTTTTTCTCTCCTGCCTGCTCATCGCAATCGTCGCTTGGCGGTTTGGCCCCGATATCGCGCTGGGCGGGGCCGTCTTCCTTTCGCTGCTCGTGCCGACTTGGCTACGTGTGGAAATCGCCGGGCTGCCGGTCGATGTGCGCACCGCGGCCGCGATCTGGGGACTAGGGGTGTACTGCGTTCATCCCCAAAGCCGTTTGCGCACGCGCCTCAACGCGTTTGACTATGCCGGAATTAGCTTGATTGTCGTGCAAGTGCTTTCCGATTCGCTCAACGATGGTTTTGGAATCGGAATTCTCTTGCATGCCTATGGCGAATGGTTCGTGCCGGTCGTGTGCGGAAGGCTTGTGAATCGCAATTCGCGCAACTACGACCTTTGGATTCGAATTGCGTGTTATGTGTGCATCGTGCTGGCGGTTTGGTCGGTCGTGGAGTCGATCTCGCGCGTGAATCCGGCGAACTGGATCGTCGGACCACGGCCCGTCGATCGCACTCCGAGCATGGCGCGTGCGCTTCGGCCTCAAACGCGCCGAGGGACCGACCACGCATCCAATCTGGTTCGGCATGATTCAGTGCCTGTTGTTTCCCTACGTGCTCGCGGCCGCGAATCTCGCTTGGCGGCGACGCGGGCCACGCTGGTGGCTGGTCTTGCCGGCAGTGACCTTTTTGGGCGTGTTTTTCACGTTATCCCGTGGGCCGCTCCTATGTCTCGTGATTTCTAGCGCGGTGTTCGCCATCGTGAGATACCGGGTTCGCTGGCCCTATCTTGTCGGCGGACTGGCGATCGTGGTCGTGGCGCTGAGCCTCGGCGCCGGCGAAATTCGCGAATGGCTCCGCTGGTCCGAGGGCACGCGCGCTCGACAAGCGCAGATCGAGCTCAGCGGCGTGAAATATCGCGCCGATTCCGCGAACTATCGTTTTTACGTCCTGCGCGCCTACTTCAAGGCGATTCAAGAAGCGCCGCTCTGGGGCTACGGCAGCGAGCGACTCGCGGTTTGGCCGCCGCTGGTGCCGCTCGACGCCGATGCGCGGGTCGTGCTCACGCAAGTCTGGTCGATCGACGATGAATATCTGCTCCTGTTGCTCCGTTTGGGCTGGATGGGGCTAGCCTGCTTCGCGGCAATGGTGCTGCTGGCCGCGTTTTTCGCGCTGCGGCGCACGTGGGTCGGTCGCGATTCGCTCGAGGCGCGAGTGCTCGCCGCATCGCTTGGAGCGACTATAACGGCGTTGAGTCTGCTCCTGGCGGGCGAATGGATGCCGAGCGATTGGGGTTTTTTTTTGCTTTATTCGCTCGGCTTCGCCGGATGCCTCGGCGAGGCGGGAACTTTGCCGCATTTCGCGGAAAAGCCCACGATTTGGTCGCGCGCGATGCGGCCTTCGGCGAACTGACTTGTGGCCTCGAAGCGACATGCGCCAACTCGATCGTGCCGAGCCTGCTCCGGCGTTGCCCAGTTCTCATTTAGCCGGCGTCGCTGTAGCGAATTGCTCGCGCACCGCGTGTGTCGATCGGATTGTGAGGGCCATGCCGATGTGAGGTCCGTCGAACTCCCGGCGGGCGAGGAAAATACCATCTCCGCCGCTCAATTGTCGTTTGCGGTCCGACGATAGAACGCCAACAGGGGAAAATGTCCTCGCAAGACGGGAGGTCTCGCGAGCGATGTTTTCCCGCGACTGACTCTCCCGCCGATGTGAAACTTCGACGGTTACGGATTGTGTTCTAGCGCAAGGATCGCGCATGCGTTGGCTCACGCTTTGGTTGGCAATCACACTCGTTCAGACTGGATGCGCGGCATTCCAGGACTGGCATTATGGCGTTACGAACGAATGCCGCGCGAATTGGGCTTGGTACGGGACGAAATACGATAAGCACGCGGTCGGCTCATACAGCGACTTTCGCCGCGGATGGCGGCAAGGATACTATGAGGTGAGCCTCGGCCGTTGCGCTCGCCCCCCGGCGGTTCCCCCCAAATGCTACTGGTCGGCCCATACGCAAAACCCCGAGGGGGCGGCCGCGATCAACGCTTGGTATCAAGGCTTCCAAGAAGGCGCCATCGCCGCCGAGCGCGATGGCTTCGGCTACCGAGCCACATTGCCGGCCTTTGGCGGCGCTGGCGGTCCCGAGCAACCTCCGGTCGAGACGACGGAACCGGCCGCGCAAATGCCGATGCCTCCGGGCGAGCTATCCCCGGGAATGACGCCTTCGGAAGAGGTTGTGCCCGCGCCGGCCGAACAGTCGCCAGACTCGGTGGCGCCGGACGCGTTGCCCGGCGCGATGTCCACCGCGCTGCCGCCGACCATGCTCACGCCAAGCTCCGCGCTGCCGCCGTCGGCCGCCAATGCTCCGTCGTCGCCGACGCTGTCCGAAGCGCCCTTGCCGCCTTCGGGAACCCTTGCTCCACGCGATGCGGCCGGGCCTCCATCGGCGGTTAACCCGTCGTTGCTGACGCCAGTCGCGCCGTCGCAGCCCGCCTCGCGAATATTAACGCCCACGCCAGCCATGCCCGTGGGTCCGCTCGGTCCGTCGGATTCGGGGCCGGGCTTTGAGCAGCCAATACCGGCGCTGCCGATTCCCGCAGCGAATCCGCAAGCGTTGCCGGCGCTACCCGATCCGGCGCGACCGACGTCGTCGCGCAAAGGCGGCGGCGCGGTCCAGACCGTCTCGACGGCCACTCGCGCCCCATCGCCGAGTCCGGCTCGAGTACCGGGAGCGCCGACCATGGCGTTGCGACCCGACGGACCGCCGCTCGTCGGCGCGAGTTCGGGCAGCGCCGACCCGCTCAACTATGTCCGACGCGCGGCAGTCGGAATCGTGCGGCGCCAGGATGTCGCCGAAACTACCGTGCAAAGATTGCCACCCACGGATTGCGCGGGCAATCCCGAAAAATAACGAAACGGAACTCGCGCTCGGCAATCAGGATTGGCCGGGCAACGAGATGCGAAAGGATTTGCGGCGATGTGTAAATCTATCAAGCACGGCGAGGGAAAGCCCGGCTTCGCTCCTGCTGTTGGCGCCGAGCGACCGGTTTCGCCGGTCTTGGAGCCAACGCGAAATCACCGAGTAGCGCGAGTCGTCCAAGCGATCTGTTTGGCGGCGTTGGCGCTCGCGACCGGCAGCGGCTGCGTGAGCGGATTTTGTCGCATCACCTGCGCGACCGACGCGGTGCCAGCGTATCGTTTGCCCCCGGAACTATTGGCTGAAAGCCGCTGCGGCAAGACGCCGATCGACTTCACGCTCCTGCGGCAAGAGGCGCCGAAATCCTATCGGATCGGCGCGGGCGACACCTTGGGCATCTTCATTCAAGGTGTCGTGCCGACGAGCAACGCGGAGCAAGCGGCGCTTTACACCAACTTGAATGGCACGCCCGATCCCTATCCGGCGACGGGCCTGATTCGCGCCCCCGTGGTGGGTTTGCCGCTGGTCGTGGATGAGAACGGCAATCTCGACCTTCCGCTCATCGGCCGCACGTCGCTCGAGGGCGTGACTCTGGGGCAAGCCACCGAGCAACTTCGCCGGGCCTATACGATCGATCACAAAGTTCTCAATCCTGGCCGCGATCGAATTATCGTTACGCTGATTAAGCCGCGCGTGCAACGCGTGTTGATCATCCGCGAGGACACGGCCTCGACCCAAGTTCCTTCGTTCCGCAGCGCGACGACCGTACCGTACACGAAGCGTGGCAGCGGCGTGATTCTTGACTTGCCACGATATGAAAATGACGTGCTGCACGCGCTGTTGGCCACGGGCGGCCTGCCCGGCATCGACGCTTACAACGCTGTTTGGGTGCTGCGCAGCCGCGACGGGCTAACCGATGTGCTCGAACCGACGCTCGCCCAAGTGCAAAACCAAGGCGACCCCCGATCGGTCCTGGAAGCCGGCAAGGTCAATCGCAGCTACACCCGCATTCCGCTGCGCATGGCGCCGGGCGAGCCGCTGTCGTTCTCCGAATCCGACATCATCCTACAGGCCGGCGACATTCTCTATCTGGAATCGCGGGATAACGACGTGTTTTCGACCGGCGGCTTGCTGCCGGGCGGGCAGTTTCCCTTGCCGCGAGACCGCGATCTCGACGTGATCGAGGCCATGTCGCTGGTGACCGCTTCGGTCGGCGGTCCGTCGGGCGACGGAGCGTCGTCCAACTTTCGGAATGGCGCCCTGGGCGGCATCGTTAACCCCACTCGCGTGATCATCATCCGCAAACTGGCCGATGGCCAAGAAGTGAAGATTCGCGTCGACTTGAACCGGGCCGCGGTGGATGCACGCGAACGAATCGTCATTCAGCCCGGCGATTTCGTGATGTTGCAGTTCAAGCCCTGGGAGTATGCGAGCAACGCGGTGTTGGCGTTGATCCGAGTCCAGAGCTCGGTGTTCTATTCCATCCCGTGATCGACAATCCTCGCCCGGCCGCGGGCATCCTCCAAGCGCGGACCGTGTTACCGGCCGCGACGCGCACAAACCAGCATCGCGACCGCGACATTGAGAACCTGATACCATGAACGCCGCGCAATGCGCCCAACTAAAACCTAGCTTGCTCGCGTCGGGAGTTTGGGCTCTGGCGGTGGTTGTCGCGTGCCTGACCGGGTGCGTGGCCCCGATCGGTCGCATTTCGTGCGCTCGCAATGCGGTTCCCGTGCGGGAAGCGCCGCCCGCGCTGCTGACCGACGCCCGGCCATCGGATACGCCAATTGATTTTCGCTTGCTTGGCCAGCGCCCCCGCGACACGCACGTCATCGACTCCGGCGACATGCTGGGAATTCTGGTCGAGGGCGTGCTCCCGACCAAGGAGCTAACTCTTCCCAAAATCCCGACCAACAATATCAGTAGTCCGTTCATGTATCCCGCGACCGGCCAGATATACGGACCGGTGGTCGGCGTGCCGACGATGGTCGACGACGCGGGCCGCATCGCGATTCCGCTCGTCGAGCCGCTCGCCGTGCGCGGCATGACGCTCACCCAGGCCGCCGAGGTGATTCGACACACGTATGTGGTCGACCACAAGATTCTCCAGCCCGGACGCGACCGCGTGATCGTGACCATCATCAAGCCGCGAGTCCACCGCGTGATGGTGATTCGCGAGGATTTGAATGTCGATGGCTTTCCGAGTTATGTCTCCCATGGCGTCGTGCCCTACACGAAACGCCCGACGTCGTTGATCGTGGATTTGCCCACGCACGAAAACGACGTGCTGCATGCGCTGGTCGTGAGCGGCGGCCAGCCGGGCATCGACGCGCATTGCGATTTGTGGGTGCTGCGGGGACGGGCGGACGTTGTCCGAGCTTTGCCCGCCGACGAGCCCGGCGAAACCGCCGCGGCGCCGCAAAACATGGCTTCGGTCCCGACGCCGGGCGTTCGCACGGCGCGCATTCCGCTTAGGTTGCGCACCGGCGAACCGCTGCCGTTTATCGAGCAAGACATCGTGCTCGACGATGGCGATATCGTGTTCGTGCCGGCCCGCGACACCGAGTGGTTCTACACGGGCGGTCTGCTGGTCGGCGGCCAGTTCCCGTTGCCTCGCGACCGTAGTCTCGACGTGATCGAGGCCATTGCGATGGCCAATGGCACTCCGGGCGGCCCGGCTGGTTTGAACGGCGCCCGGCGAAACTTCAACAATGGCACGCTGGGCGGAATCGTCGACCCGACCCAAATTCTCGTGGTGCGCAAGCTGCCCAACGGCGAACAGGTGAAAATCGCCGTCGATTTGAGTCTCGCGGCGCATGATTCCCGAGAACGGCTCGTCATTCAGCCCGATGACCTCGTCATGCTGGAATACAAACCGCTAGAGTACATGGCGAACGCGGCCATGAGCTTCGTCACGCCGTCGGCGATGCTGCTGGTGAGCAACAGCAATCAATCGAACGCGGCGGTTGCCAGCACGGCCACGGCGACGCATGGCGCCACGGCGGTTCCGCCCAATGCCGGCACGAACCCTGGCATCAATCCCACCGCGCCGCCGGTCACCACGACTTCTCCATGATGTCGGCCGGCAAGCGTGATCGACCTTATTGCCTCCGTCGCTCGGACGCCGCGGGCGACGGCGCTCGCTTCGGATCTATGCGAGATAATGCGACTCCAGCGGCCCGTCGGATTCGGGCGTCCGAATCTCGCTGGGCCGCCATGAGCGCGGGAACAGCCGCCACGGCGGCCTCGCCAAACGAGCCCAGCCCGATCGCCGCGCTTAGTCGAACATCGTCGTGTTTGTCGTTCAAACTTTCGATGAGCGCCGGCACGACCCGGTCGCCCTCGGCTTTTCGCTCGGGCAGCAGACGCACGGCGATGATTCGGTCTCGCTCGTGACTCGATTTGAGATCGTCCAGGAGCTCATCCGTGGTTTTGGCCCGGTGGCATCCACCGCAGATGATCAGGCCGACGAGTAATGCAAAGATCGCGTGGTTCCGCATCTCCAGTCTCCTTGGCGCCCGGTCGCTTAATAGTTGTCGCCGGTGACTTCTCCGCCCGCGATCGTGCAGAGATATTGATACACATAGGGATCGATGTCGCTGGTGAGAAACGTCACCGCGCCGTCGCCAAAGAGAAAATTGGCGCCCGAGCCGGCATGCATGCTGTAGAACGTGTCGGGGTCGAAGAACGGCAAATCGGCGGAGGGCACATGCGTGGCGTTGCCGTGCGCAACACGAGGGCTTCGCCGAAGTCGGCGTTGTCGTAGGCCGGTCCCGGCGGCGGAGAATAAGGCGCTTGCCCGGCCATCCACGCCGGACACTGCCCGCCCGCCACGGCTCCGGTCCAGGTGCTGGGCGAATGATCGCTCGAGCGCTCGCCGACGAAGATCGACTTGCTCATGCCGTCGGTGACCTGGGAGATCGTCGTGCGGCTATTGCGAAAGAAAAAGCCGTTTCCGGCCAAGCCAAAGCCGCCGACGTCGCCATCTTCGGCCGCGCCGCCATCGCTCGACGGCTGATAATTGCCGCCCGCGTTGCTAAAGCACTCGACCCAGCCATTGCAGCCCACATAATTACCGTGCGCCACGGTGGCCAGAACCGTGCTCAACGAACTGTCGTATACCGGAAACGACTGCTGCAGCGGATCCGACGGACATTGGTAACTCGCCACCGGCTGTTGGGAAATCGTGGCGTTCGCCGCGGCGCCCACGGGTAGCGTGAAATTAATCTGGCGAAAAACGTCTTGCTCTTCCATGAACGGCAGCACATGAGCCCCCCAGCCCCAGCTGGGACCGAGATCGTTGTCGGGCGTGCTCGTGGTGCTCGTGTTGTTGTCGGTGTAGCCGGGCGGAAAATATTTCCGCCCATCGTAAAAGTTGTGCAGCGCCAGGCCGACTTGCTTCAGATTGTTCGCGCACTGGCCTCGCCGCGCGGCCTCGCGCGCCGCTTGCACCGCCGGCAACAGTAGGGCCGTGATCATGCCGATAATGGCGATCACGACCAGTAGCTCGACGAGCGTGAAGCCTCGCCGCGGTCCCGCGGCCGATCGGAGCGAGCGGCCGCGGAATCGAACGCCGCCTTGATGTCTTGAGTAGTACGCACGCAATATATCTTGGGATCGCATCGGGATCGTACCTCGGTATCGGGTGTGTCTGATCGGATTGCAAGCCGCGAGCAGGCACGTTCGCGCGGTCAAACACCGCGCAACGGTCTCGCGCTTGGCAGGCCATGGCTTTTGCCATGTCGAAGCGATCATTCGCCTAACGTGCGCGGGGGCAAGCTTGGGCAAATCTCGCGAACCGGCGCCGACGAATCGCCAATGCGTCGTCGGCCGGCGGCAAAAAATAGAAAACGCGCGGCTGCGGCCATTGCCGCGCCCAACGCGCACGGATCAGACGTTCCGCGGAGGCCCGCGAGAGCGAGACACAAGCGGCGCTCGATTTGAAATCGCCACCGGCGCCGCTACAACCAGCGCCGCGACCCGCACAGGCAATGGGGCCATCTCGGTGACCGACCAGCCATGCGAAAGTTGCCCGAGCACTCGACAGGCCAAACATTCATGATCGGCGTCGTCGAGCGTGTCGCTCGCGGCAGTGCGTGCCTCGCCGCCCCGCGCAAGGCCGGGCGAGTGCTCGGCCTGGTGACGATCGGAATCATGTCCCGGGCCGCCATGATGTTCGTGAGCAAGCTGAACCGCGACGCCCGTGGCCAAGTGCATGGCGAGCACAAGCCAAATACAGCGACGTTGAGTGCGACGGATCAGCATGACGGAGACGAGCGAACCAGGAACGAAACCATTGGCCTCGACCTTCCGGCGTTCGGAGCGAGGCATCAAGCACAACCCCGCTATTTAAGGCGATCCGGCCGCCAAAGTCAATCTCGCTCGGCCAATATGCTCGGCCTACCTGGTGCCTATTCGCCCATTTGTGCCTGCGACGCAACCACGCCCCGCCGACCGCATTCGCCGCCGCCGCCGATGGGCTTCATGGCCAATAGGCGATATGCTATCCTTGGATTTGAAACGTCGCCGGCCGATGTTTCGCCCTGCCGCCACTGCTTTCGGCAAGCCGCCGATCCTGGCGGCAAATCCCGAATTCGCGGGCCCACGCCCGGCGATTACGTCGGGGACGTAGCTCAATTGGGAGAGCACCGCCTTTGCAAGGCGGGGGTTGAGGGTTCGATCCCCTTCGTCTCCACTTATTTGGTAAGGGTTTACGATCAACCCCTATCAAAATATGCACGCCGATGCACGCCGGACGCCACCAGGGCCACTCGGCGCTTTGGCGGCACTGCCGCCCAGGTAGGCGTAAAACTTAATCGGATCGGCGCTCCGCATGGCGGTGACGACGCCATAACAGCCCCCGCAGAGCGGTTGGCTCGTCTGCCGGTCGATTTCGGTCGCATTCTTGGTCAGGCATTTCTTGCAGTTGGGCACCCCACGTTCCTACGACTCGATTTGTCGGTGATAAGCGGTCATGCTCAAATGTAGCTGGCAACTCGTCAGTTGACAGCCAGGCTGTCCTGAACCTCCCGGAACTGGAAAGTTTGGCCGTTGGGATTAGCATAAATCCCGAGGGAGGACATTTCCATTGTATTCCATAAGAAAGTTGAGAAAATCCCCTGACGATTTGCGGTGGTATCGTGAGTTCGATTTTTTCGCTGGTATGTTGTTATGCTATTGAAACGTCTATTTGAGGCATGTCCCAGATATTGCTTGCGGACGGTCCTTGTTTTGTCTGTTCCCTTTACCGCGTTTCTCGGCTGGGAAACGTCGATTGTGCGGCAACGCAAGGAAATGCGAGTCTATCTTGTTTCTTTAGATGCCCGCATTTATGATTATAATCCTGAGCGTTGGAACATATTTCAGCAGAGTTACATTCCGTCCGTCCGGATTACTCGTCGTGTTCTCGGCGATAATGCCGTTGGGCGTATCGAACTAGGGCCTGGGGGGAAAATACCGCGCGAGAAACTTGTGCTTGCAAAGCAGGTCTTTCCCGAGGCGTTATTTGTAATCGATGAATACTTGCATTAAGTGTTTCTTATGCGCTAAACGTTATCAGTCGCGAGCGCTTTTTGCTAGTTGTAATAATATGCGCTGCGTCATTCGTAGTTTACGTTGGCTCACTTTAGAGCCCATTCTGTCCTGAACCTCCCGGAACTGGAAAGTTTGGCCGTTGGGATTAGCATAAATCCCGAGGGAGGACGTTTCCATGAGCGAATTGCGAACGCGGCGGCATTTTTCCGCCGAGCAGAAGGCCCAGGTCGTGCGGCGGCATTTGAGCGGCAAAACGCCGGTGTCGGATTTGGCCGATGAACTCAAGGTCCAGCCGAGCCTGATCCATCTCTGGGTCAAGCAGGTGCTCGATCAGGCCGAGAAGGCGGTCGGGCGGTGGGCGGGCGGGCGGGCGGCCGCCGCGGCTGGAAGCGGCCAAGGACCAGAAGATCGCCCAGCTCGAATCGAAGCTGGTCACCAAGAACGAAGTCATCGCCGAACTGATGGAGGAGAATGTCCGCGCAAAAAAAGAGCTTGGGGAACTCTGAAGGGAGCTTGGGTTCCCCACGACACGCGCGACGCCATCGTCGATTACATCGGGCGTTGGACCGAGCGTGCCGAGCTGCCGGCCCAGCGGCTGCTGGGCTGGCTGGAATTGGCGCCGAGCAAGTTCCACCAGTGGAAGGACCGCTACGGCAAAGCCAACGAACACAACGGCAAGGTCCCGCGCGACTGGTGGCCCGGGGAATCGAGAACTCGAGGACTGGGAGAAACAAGCCATCCTCGCCTACCACGACAGCCATCCGCTGAACGGCTACCGCCGCTTGGCGTTCATGATGCTCGACTCTCGACGTGGTGGCGGTCAGTCCCAGCAGCGTGTATCGGGTATTGAAACAAGGCGGACGGCTCGACCAACGCAAGTTCTCGCCGTCCAAGAAAGGAACCGGTTTCGTGCAGCCGCCGCGGCCGCACGACCACTGGCATGTCGATATTTCGTACATCAATCTGGCGGGAACGTTCTACTTTCTCCGCACGATTCTGGACGGCTACAGCCGCTACATCGTGCATTGGGAGCTGCGCGAGAGCATGAAGGAGTTCGAAGTGGAAACGGTGATTCAACGCGCGCGAGAAAAGTTTCCGGACGAAAAGCCGCGGATCATCAGCGACAACGGCCCGCAGTTCATCGCGCGGGATTTCAAGGAGTTCATTCGCCTGGCCGGCATGACGCATGTGCGAACGAGTCCGTTTTATCCCCAAAGCAACGGCAAGTTGGAACGCTGGCACAAGAGCCTGAAGGCCGAGTGCATTCGCCCGGCTTGTCCCGCGGATGTCGAGGACGCGCGAAGCCGGATCACGAAGTTCGTCGCGCACTACAATCAGGAACGTTTACATAGCGCGATCGGCTACGTCGCGCCGGCCGACAAGTTGAACGGTATCGAGCAGCGGATATTCGACGAGCGTGACGCCAAGCTGGACGCGGCCCGCGAGCGACGACGCGCGGCGCGTGCCGCCGCCAACGCCGCGCCCAAGGTTGCCTGAAACGATCGGCGGCGCTAAATTGATGATTGAACTGGGCGGAGGATAGGGCTCTGCCGAGGGGCAACCCGAGCGCGACCCAGCGGCCAAGACCGAAGAGAGGGCGGCGACCGGCAATCGTCGGCGCCGTCCGCTCGCCAATCCTTCGGGATTGGCGCGAATGCGTTAAACCTTCGCGGCACGATGCCGCGAAATGCCCGGCAGGATGCCCTTCACAACTCGCTAATCCCCGGCACCGCCAATTCCAGTTCACGGTGAACCAAGACAGTACAGCGGAGCCCGGTGAAATGACTTCCAGAGACCGGCGATGCGGCGCCCGCGCGAACGGCGAGCAATGATTGCATTCGTAAGAGTTCGCGATTGCCCCGTCAAGCAAAATCGCGACGAGCGGCGAGCTGCCGCATTAGCATGAATGACGCGCCGGAGAAGGAGCTCGCTTCGCAACCCGCGGGTTGGAGCCGCGAAATCCGCGGGCGATCAGGCGGCGCGCGATGGCGCTTCGGCGCCGCGCGAGGCGTCGAGCGCGGCTTGCGGCTTTTGGCTGCCGCTGGGCGCCGAATCGCCCTGCTCGAATGCGGCGAACCAGCGGGCCGCCAGCCGATCGCTCAAGAAAGCGCCGGCCCAGGCGAGGCCCAACGCGGCGCCCCAGAGCACATCGCTCGTGAAATGCGCTCCGGCCGCGAGGCGCTGGCCCATCGCCAAGAGGCCAAACAAGGCAAACAGCCATCGCCCGCGCGGATAGAGCCAGGCGAGCCCCACCGCCATGCCCGCGGCCACCGCGGCGTGCGACGAAAGAAAGCTCTGAGCGCCGGTTCCGGCCGATGTGCCCGGAAGCCATTCGACAAAGGTCGCCAGCGGGCCGCCTTGAAAGTCGAAGTGATAGGGGCGCTTGCGGGCCAGGAAAAGTTTCATGCAGTTGGCCACCAGTCCGGCCCCGAGCGACATCGCCGCGAGCCGCGGCAAACAGCGGCGACGGCCAGAGTCGAGCACGGCAATCGTCGCCAGAAGCGCTGCGGCGCCAATCCCGTGCGCCATCACTTCGGCCAGACTCACCAGCTTCACGAAAAACGGTGGACACCGCTGCTCCATGAACCAGCGAGCCACCGGCAGATCGATCGGCAGCGCCGCCAAGCCCGCCAGCGCCAGCACTGCTGCCGCCAGCAGCGCGGCGCGCCCGCGGCCAGAGTCGGCGGCGGCGGAGGAGGCAGGCGATGAATCGCGGTGCGGCATGGAAATCTAGGAATAGCGAGGCAAAAACAGGCGTCGCGCGAGCAGCGCGACCCGGCAAGGCGGGCGGCAGAATACCAGACCCGGCGCGAGCCCGAAACGGCAACTCACCGCGGCGTCGCGGGCGACTTACCGCAGGCGCGAGCCCGAGGCGCCGACTCGCTCGGCGACGATGATCGGCTCGCGGCGCGGCGCCGGCCGCGACTCCGGTTCGCGGCGCAATTCCGGCTCGCGACGCGGCTCCGATCCGTGGGCCAGCCAGTCGAGCGGGCCGGCGGTCGATGGCGGGATAAACGCCACTCCGATCCGCGCCGGCGGCGCCTTGGCGAGCGATTGATTCGGCAATGTCATGCGCGGCTGAATCTCGCAGGGCCCGAGCGCCGTGAATTGCGTGGGCAGTGCCTCGCCGAAGTCGGCGATGTTCCACACCACGACCCCGCCCTGTCGCGCGAACTCGGCGCTCGTGAGCCAGCTACAGTCTTCTTCATACACACGGGGCCGATCGGGCGAGTAAAACGCCACATTGCCCGCCAGCCAGCTATCGCCGCCCACGACCGTGAGTGGGCAGCCATAGCGCTCGCGCCAGGCCTGATCGATCGACATCGCCAACCGCGACCCGGGAAAATGTTCTCGCGACGCGCGGCCCGCGACGCGAGGCGCGAGCGTGAACCGCACCGCGAACGCGGCCACGAGCAAGGCGCCGATCACGGCGGCGCGGAGCGGAATGCGGCCCGCGCGTTCCCAGCGCAATTCAAAGGCGCACAAATACGCAAGGCCCACGAATGGCCACAGGTGCGAGCCGTGCATGCCGCGAAAATGCACATTGCCCACGAGCGAGGCAAGCAACAGCAGCGTGAAGGGGCCAAGGGTCATGGCGAGCACGAAGTTTCGATTCCAGCGCTCGTCGATGTTCACCGCGCGCAATCGCGGTCTCCAACCGACCAGCGGCAGCGCGATCAAAAACACGAGCGCCAGCGCCGCCGCTTCGGCGACGAGGAACGAGAGCGGATGCCCGATGCGGCCGAGCATGGGCGACGGATCGCGCGTGCGACTCGCGGCGTAGGTCACCGTGGGAAAGCCGCGCGTGGCGGCCCACCAGACATGCGGAGCCACGACCGCGGCGGTGGCGCCGAGCGCGATATAGGGCCCCGGCCGCCGGAGCCAGCGCCGCGAGCGGGGGTCGGCGAGTACAAACAACACAAACGTCGCCGGCAACACCGCCATGCTGTATTTGCACAGTAGCCCGGCTCCGACGCACGCCCCGCCGGCAATCCAATACGCCAGCCGTTCGCGGCGCAGCGCCCAGTAGAAGAAGAGCGTGGCGAGCGCCCAGCAGGGATAGAGCCCAACATTGTTGTTGAGCACCGCGCCTTCGTAAGTGAAGAAGAAACTTCCTTCGAGGGCGAGCACTCCCAACACGGCGGCGCGTGGGCCGACCACTTCGATTCCCAGTCGCCAAGCGCACCAAAAGCAGGTGGCGATGGCGAGCTGCGCGGCCAGGTAGAGCCCCCAGACATGCGGCCCGGTGATCGCCACGATGCTGGCGGCGATCCAGCCGACGAGCGGTGGATGCTTGGGATAGCCGAGCTGCCATTCGCGTCCCCAGTAGACCATTTCCACGGAATCGAGCGGCGCGTTGGGGCAGCATATCAGCGGCGTGATCGTCCAAACCGAGACATGCAGGACCACAAACACCCAGAACAGCCGTGTGAGCCGCCGAAATTGCAGCGCGGCGTCGGCCGCGGGCCATCCGGCCCCGAGCTCTTGAAGCATCTCGCCATCCCCCGGGAAACGTTGGTCGATACGATTCTTTTCGACCGCAGGGGAAAGCGACCTTGATGGTGGGCGCGAAAGCGGCGGTAGTTCCGAAGGCGAGGCGCCGTCATATTTTACGCAATCCGACCGGTCGCCTCGGCGGGTGGCAAACCTTGCGAGCGCGCTACGGGCCACCGGGGCACTTCGCCGGCGGAGCTCGCCACCGTTGGCCAGCTCATGGCGTGGCCTTGTCAGGCGTGGCCGAGCCGCTATACTGGCTGTTTCCCAAAAAACCATCCCCCCGAGTTTTGATTACCCGACTTGTTCCGCGAGGCGGTCGGCGAGGGTTGCACATGTCGGTTCAATGCGAAGTTTGCGGCAAAAAGCCCGCCATGGGCAACACGGTGACCTTGCGCGGCAAGGCCAAGTACCTGGGAGGCGTCGGCACCAAGGTGACCGGCATCTCGCGGCGGCAGTTCAAGCCCAACCTGCAAAAAGTGCGGGTCACGGTCGGACGCGGCACCAGCAAGAGCATGCGGGTTTGCACCCAGTGCATTCGTTCGGGCGCGGTGACCAAGCGGGTGCGCAATGCCCCCTTCAAGCTGCCGACCACCGGCAAGTCGCACTAGAGTTCGCGGCGAATCGCACCCGCTGCCCCTGGCAAGGATTGTTTGGTTCCGTCTGGCGTCCGCGCTTGCGGCAACTGGGTCAATCATGGGCAAATGGCTGGCCGCGGGCCACGACGGGCGCCCTGGAACCATGGCATCCCAAGCCCACAGCTCTTTTTTCGCCCTCAATCGACCAAGGCGCTAGGACCATGAGTCTTACTCGCGACGATGTGCTGAAGGTCTCGCTCCTGGCGCGGCTCGAATTGACCCCGGCCGAACTCGACGCGATGACGACGCAGCTTTCGGGCATCGTGGCCTATGTGGAGCAACTCAGCGATCTCGATACCGCGAGCGTCGAGCCGATGGCCCATGCCCTAGACTTGGCAAACGCCTTTGGCGACGATGTGGCGGCGCCGAGCTTGCCGCGCGAGGAAGCGCTTCGCAACGCCCCGAATCAAGATGGCGAATTCTATCTTGTGCCGGCGGTGCTCGGCGATTGAACTTCGCGAGCCGTGCGCGGGAACATTTGGCCTAGATGAATGTGCTCGGCGCTGGAGCCCGCTGGTCCGCGCCGCGCGGTCGCGCTCCGGGTGAGCCACCGCGCGGGTTCCGTGAACCGCGTCAGAACCCCTTCAGAGGAAACTGGTCTCGCACATGACTGCTCCGCTGCTCGAACGCTCGGCCACGCAACTGCTCGAGGATCTGGCTTCCGGCGATCTGATGAGCGTGGACCTCACGCGCGAATGCCTGGCCCAGATTCACCGCCACGATGGCCAGGTGCGGGCTTTCTTGCAAGTGCGAGATGAGCGGGCACTCGACGAAGCGGCCAAGATCGATGCCCGCCGCAAGGCCGGCAAGCCGCTCGGCCGCCTCGCCGGATTGCCGATCGCGCTCAAGGATTTGCTCGCCACCCAGGGCGAGGCGACGACCTGCGCCTCGAAGATGCTCGAAAACTTCGTGCCGCCCTACGACGCGACCGTTGTCTCGCGGCTCAAGGCGGCCGACGCGGTGGTGATCGGCAAAACGAATCTCGACGAGTTCGCCATGGGCGGCTCCAACGAAAACTCCGCCTTTCACGTGACCTGCAACCCATGGGACACGACCCGCATCCCCGGCGGTTCGAGCGGTGGTTCGGCCGCGGCGGTGGCCGCGCGCATGGCGCCGCTGGCCGTGGGCACCGACACCGGCGGCTCGATCCGGCAGCCGGCCGGCCTCTGCGGCGTCACGGGCATGAAGCCGACCTATGGCCGCGTGAGCCGTTATGGGCTCGTGGCCTTCGCCAGCAGCTTGGACCAGATCGGGCCGTTTGCCCGCTCAGCCGAAGACGCCGCCCTGCTCTTGGAAGTCATGGCCGGTCACGATGCCCGCGACTCGACCAGCGTGGATCTGCCGGTTCCCGAATACAGCCGCTCGGTCACGAAGCCGCTCGCCGGGCTGCGGCTGGGCTTGGCGCGCGAGCACTTCGGCCCGGGGCTCGATGGTGAAGTCGAGAGAGCGGTGCGCGAAGCGGTGCGGGTCTATGAATCGCTTGGCGCCACGACGCGCGAGATTTCGCTGCCGCACGCCAAATACGGCATCGCGGTCTACTATGTGATCGCCCCCTGCGAGGCGTCGAGCAATTTGGCCCGTTACGATGGCGTGCATTACGGCCACCGGACGAATGAAAAAGCGATGCTCGCCGATCTCGAAGCCCAGCGGGCCAAGCTCGAAAAGGGCGGCGACCCGCGGGCTCTCGCCGCGCTCGACAACGCGCTCGTGCGCCTCTACCGCCGCAGTCGGGCCGAAGGCTTTGGTCCCGAAGTCAAGCGCCGGATCATGCTCGGCACATATGCACTGAGCGCCGGGTACTACGACGCCTATTATCTCAAGGCGCTCAAGGTTCGCCGGCTGATTCGCAACGATTATGATGCGGCGTTTGCCGACGTGGACCTGATCGTCGGTCCGGTGTCGGCCACGCCGGCCTTTAAGATCGGCGAGAAATCGTCGGATCCACTGGCCATGTATTTGGTCGACTTGTACACGGTGAGCGCCAATCTAGCGGGCATCGGCGGCATTGCGTTTCCCTGTGGCTTCACGGCGAGCGGCCTGCCGATCGGCCTGCAATTGCAAGCGCCGCCCTTCGAAGAAGACCGCCTGCTGCGCGCCGCGCATATGTTCCAGGCGGCGACCGACTGGCACACCCGCTCGCCGCGGCTCGAGTGACGGAACATTAATGGCGTCGGCAAAACTCGGCGCGTTGATTGACTTCATGGCGGGCATTGGTGTACATTTGGTCTCTATTGGCGTTGCGGGAGTTAAGCCGATACGCTAACAGGAATGGACACGCTGACCCCATCGCAGCGAAGCAAACAGATGGGCTTGGTTCGGTCGAGGAATACCAAGCCCGAGCTTGCGGTGCGGCGGCTTGTGCATGGAATGGGCTATCGCTATCGGCTTCACGGTCGATTGCCGGGAAGTCCGGATTTGGTTTTTGCCGGTCGTCAAAAAGTCATTTTCGTTCACGGCTGTTTTTGGCATCGCCACCTGGGCTGCCCGAATTGCCGGCTTCCGAAGTCTCGGCTCGATTTCTGGAAACCCAAGCTTGATTCGAACACCAAGCGGGACCGGCTCAACCGAAGCCATTTGCGGCGGCTTGGTTGGCGATCGCTGGTCGTGTGGGAATGCGAATTGAAAGACCAGGCGCGGTTAGCGCGTCGCATCAAGAAATTCATGGACGTATGAAAGCAATCGAACTGTTCGCGGGCGCGGGAGGTCTGGCGCTGGGGACGGCTTCGGCCGGTTTCAAGCACGAAGCCGTCATTGAATGGAATCGGAACGCGTGCAATACAATCCGCGAAAACACGCGACGCGGCGTTGTTGATTGGCCGCTGCGCGAGGTCGACGTCCACCAGTTCGACTTCAAGCCGTACTTCGGCGCGGATTTGGTCGCGGGTGGTCCGCCGTGCCAACCATTTTCCATCGGCGGGAAACATCGCGGGCAAAACGACTCTCGCAACTTGTTCCCGGAAGCCGTCCGCGCGGTGCGAGAGATTCAGCCCAAGGCGATCATCGTTGAAAACGTCAAAGGCTTGCTGCGATCATCGTTCGCCAAGTTCTTCGAGTACGTTGTCTTGCAACTGACCTACCCGGAATTGACCCAACGAAGCAAGGAAGATTGGACCGGCCATCTTGGCCGCTTAGAACGCTGCCACACCAAGGGCCTATCGGCTGGGCTGCATTATCACGTTGTGTTTCGTCGCGTGAACGCGGCTGACTACGGCGTGCCCCAAAAGCGTGAACGAGTCTTTATCGTCGGCTTTCGTGGCGATGTTCGCGCGAAATGGTCATTCCCCGAGCCGACGCATTCGCTTGCATCCTTGTTGCATTCGCAGTGGGTTACCGGAGAATACTGGGACCGGCACAAGATCGCCAAGCGGAGCCGGGGCGCCGCGCCGACCAAATACAAGGCGCGCATTCCACGTCTGGCTGGCGGCCGATTCTGGCCAGACGCCGAACCTTGGCTGACGGTTCGCGATGCGATCGGGGATTTGCCGGACCCGACAAAGGATAAACCACATGACGTTTTGAATCACGTTCACAACATGGGCGCTCGCGTTTATGGCGGTCATACCGGAAGTCCGATGGACGAGCCCGCGAAGACGCTCAAGGCCGGCGACCATGGAGTGCCGGGGGGCGAAAATATGCTGGCTTACCCAAACGGGGATGTCCGATATTTCACGGTGAGGGAAAGCGCGGCTGCAAACGTTCCCGGATACATTCATCTTTCAAGGCTCTTGGACCGAATCGATGCGGCAATTGGGAAATGCTGTTCCCGTGACACTCGCCGAGCGGGTCGCCCGTAGCGTCCAACAATCTCTAGCGATGGAAGGCCGGCTTGCGAGAAGAGACGCCCTACAATCCGCTGGCTAAAGTTCATCTTGGCGAGAGCGTCGCGAATGCGATTTTGAATCGCCCGGTCGAAAAGTTGCCGCCGCCCGAAGTGTTCCTCGGCGCGGGTGTCTACGCGATTTATTACACCGGCAGGTTTGCCGCCTATCGTCGGATTGCCGAGCGGAATCGGGGAAATCGGTTCGGATGGCCGATCTACGTCGGCAAGGCGATTCCGGCCGGCGCTCGACGTGGCAATTTTGGCGTCGGCTCGCTTCCCGGCCGCGTCCTTTTCAATCGCTTGTCGGAGCACGCCGATTCGGTTAATCAAACCACGAACCTCGAAATCGAGGATTTCCACTGCCGGTTTCTGGTGGTCGACGATATTTGGATACCGCTGGGCGAATCGCTGCTGATTCAACGATTCATGCCGATCTGGAATTTTTATTTAGACGGCTATGGCAATCATGACCCGGGCGCGGGTCGCTATAATCAAAAACGCTCGCCGTGGGATATCGTCCACCCCGGTGGTTCGTGGGCGGCACGATGCCGGCCAAACGAGCAGAGCGAGGCCGAAATACTTGCCGCATTGCATGCGGCGATAGCGGCCGTGCCGATTCCCTCAGAATGAATTAGGTCGCGAATCGACCACCGGCAATTTCAGGAACGTAAATCGAAACCGCCTCGCGGATCGGCTGCTCGAGCGATAGCCGTGCCGCAGCCAACTCCAGTTCCGTTTGATCGTAATCGAAAATCAAATCAAATGACTCAGTCCTATACGACCGTGATCGGCCTTGAAGTTCATGTGCAGCTTGCGACGAACACCAAGCTGTTTTGCCGCTGCGGCGCCAAGTTCGCGCGCCGCCCAACACCCAAACCTGCCCGGTGTGTATCGGCATGCCGGGCACGCTGCCGGTGATGAATCGCAGGGCATTCGAACTGGGGCTCCGCACCGCGGTGGCGCTCGATTGCCGGATTGCCCGCTTCACGAAATGGGATCGCAAGAACTACTACTATCCAGATCTGCCAAAGGGCTACCAGATCAGCCAATACGACTTGCCCTTCAGCCACGACGGACATCTCGACATCAGCGACCCCAAGGGCCGCATCGAGCCCAAGAAGATCGGCATCATTCGCGCGCATCTCGAGGAAGACGCCGGCAAGAGCATGCACGATGAGCTCGCCGGCCAGGCCGATAGCCGCATCGACCTGAATCGGGCCGGCACGCCGCTCTTGGAAATCGTGAGCCAGCCCGACATGCGCTCGCCGGCCGAAGCCAAGGCCTATCTCACGGAGCTCAAGCTGCTGCTCACGTATCTCGGTGTTTCGGACTGCAACATGCAAGAAGGCAGCCTGCGCGTCGACGCCAATGTGAATCTGCATATCGACGCGCCCGAGGGAAAAATCGCCACGCCGATCGTGGAAGTGAAAAACATGAACAGCTTTGCGCGGTCGAAAAGGCGATGGAATACGAAGCGGCTCGGCAATACGACGAATGGCGCAAGACCGGCCAAAAGATCGGCGATGTGCCGAAGCAAACTCGCGGCTGGGACGACGTGGCCAACATTACCCGTGGCCAGCGGCACAAGGAGGAGTCGAGCGACTATCGCTATTTCCCCGAGCCCGACCTGTTGCCGGTGCGCGTGAGCGAGGAAGAGATCGCGAGTGCGCGCTGCGCTGGGCGAGTTGCCCGCGGCCATGCGGCGCCGGCTGGAAGATACCCACGGCATCACGCCCTACGATTCCGATGTGCTCGTGAACCAGGGCCCCGAACTGGTCGACTACTTCGCGCGGCTCGCCGAGGCCACGGGCGATGGCAAGCTGGCCAGCAATTGGGTGCAGCAAGATGTGCTCAGGCTGCTCAAGGAGCAGCAGACCGACATCAAGAACTTCGCGCTCACCGTGCCCCGGCTGGCCGAGCTGCTCAAGGCGGTGCAAGGCAACTTGCTCAACACGAGCCGGGCTCGCGAAGTGCTTGTGGAAATGGTCTCCACCGGGCGATCGGCCGCGGAGGTGATGAAATCGCAGGGCATCGAACAGGTCGATGAAAGCGCGCTCGTGGCCTTGGCCCAAGAGCTGGTGGCGGCCAATCCCAAGATCGTGGCCGATATTCAAGGCGGCAAGCTCCAGGCGGCCAGCAGCCTGATCGGCCAGGCGAAAAAGCGAAACCCGAATGTCGACCCCGGCCGCTTTCGTGAGATTGTGATTAAACTTGTGCAAGGGGCGGCGGGCTGAAGCCGGAGCGGGGAGTGGCCACGGAAAGACACGGAAGGCACGGAAAGGAACGGCAGGCGACGCGGAAGGGCGCTGACGGGAGACGGATATTACAGCGCCGTTTCGGGGGCCGGCGAGGCGGATTGATCGGCCATGGAGCGACGGATCATTACCCTGACGACCGATTTTGGAGTTGGCAGTCCCTACGTGGCGGCGATGAAGGGGGTGATCCTGTCGCTGAACCCGGCCGCCGAGATCGTCGACATCTCGCATGGCGTGCCGCCACAAGACATTGCCCGCGGAGCGATTATGCTCGAACAAACCTGCCACTGGTTCCCACCCGGCACAGTGCATGTGGCGGTGGTCGATCCGGGAGTCGGCTCCCGGCGGCGGATCGTGCTCGTCAGAACCGGCGGTCACGATTTCGTGGGGCCCGACAATGGACTGTTCAGCCGTTTGGCGCGGTTCGGTCCAGATTCTACAATCATTCACTTGAACCGCCCCGAGTTTTGGCTTCCGCGCGTCTCGGCGACCTTTCATGGGCGCGATATCATGGCGCCGGTCGCGGCGCGATTGAGTTTGGGCGTGGAGGCCGAATCGTTGGGCGAGCGGATCGACGCATTGACTCCCTATAGTTGGTCGGAGGCACGCGTGAGCTCGGGCTGCATCGAGGGAATCGTCGAGTCGATCGACTCGTTTGGCAACCTCATCACCAATATCGGCGCCGACGCGCTCGCGAAGACCCCGCGCGGGGCCGACGATGTGCGCATCGAATGCGACGAGCACGAGACTTGCGGCATCTTCAATGCCTACGCCGACCAGCCCGAAATGACGCTGATCGCCCTGGTGGGCTCCGACGGCAAACTCGAGCTGGCGATCGTGGGCGACAGCGCCGCGATCATGCTCGGAGTGCGCGTCGGGGCCAAAGTCCACATCCGTTGGTAGCCCCCCATTCCCAGCGCCCCGTGAAGCCCGTGCCATGCCCACGCTTGCGTGGGCATGCGAGTAACGTCAGACGTGACTTTGTTCGAGTCGTTGATATCGCCAAACCTAGCTCCCAGCGCGTGCCATGCCCACGCTTGCGTGGGCATGCGAGTAACGTTAGACGTGACTTTGTTCGAGTCGTTTATATCGCCAAACCTAGCTCCCAGCGCGTGCCATGCCCACGCTTGCGTGGGCATGCGAGTAACGTTAGACGTGACTTTGTTCGAGTCATTGATCCCATGGACATCGCCAAACTTGGCTCTCATGCCCACGCCAGCGTGGGCATGGCACAGAACACGCAAAGTACATGGAGCGGAACGCGTTAGACGTGTATTCTCCAATTACCGATCGCGCGGGCATGCCGCCACGGCGAGTGCTTCACCGCGGATTTGAATGGCTAGGCGAATGAGCTCGATTCGCAAACGATGCCGGCGGCGCAACGCACCAGGGCATGCGCATTTCATCACTTTTTCGTGTTTTCAGCGACGTCCGTTTCTCTCCAAGGAGCTCGCTTGCCGTTGGATGATCGACGCGATTCAGCAGAGTCGAATAACGCATGGTTTCGATTTGTGGGCTTATGTGCTCATGCCTGAACATGTGCATTTGTTGCTTTGGCCGACTCGGGTAGAGTATTCGATCAGCCGAATACTCACCACGCTCAAGCAGCCGGTATCCAAGAGAGCCTTGATCCATGTGCGCGCCGAGGCCCCGGCGTTCCTTCGGCAAATGGAAGATCGGCAGCCCAACGGGACTGTGCGATACCGGTTCTGGCAGCGCGGGGGCGGCTTTGATCGAAATCTCACCGAACCTTGCGCCATTTGGACTGAGATCGATTACATCCATGCCAATCCCGTGCGACGAGGTCTCTGCGAACGCGCGATGGATTGGCCGTGGTCGAGTGCCCGCGAATATACGTCTCCCGGCGCCGGACCGCTCGCGGTCGACGCAAAGTCCCTCCCTCGAACTGCCGATGGCTGAGATTGCCGGATGATTAAGTGAATACCGGGCGGATGCCAGAGAGAATTCTGAGTGCCATTTCCACGCTTGCGTCGGAATGTGCGTGACGGAGGCAAGGGGGGCTTGGCGGCGTGTGGGCGTGGCTTTGGCGAAGTTCTCATGCCCACGACAAGCGTGGGCATGGCACAGGGCGCCAGGGCCGGATACGAAAAAACGCCTCGCGCGGTTGGGTCCGCGCGAGGCGTTCGTATATGCAAAAATGCGAGTCGGCAATTCGCCCGCCAGCTTAATAGCTCGCTTCGTCGAGCACCGGCGTGGCATTGCCGGAGTAGGATCCGCCGCTCACCTGGAGGTAGCCGTGATTCACATCCGAGGCCACGCTGTTTGGAGTCATGAGCTGGCGGTAGGTCGAATAGGCGATGTCCTGGGCGACGAACCTATAATGGCCGTCGGCGAAGAACATATTCACGCCGCCCGGGTGATTCGACGAGGGCCGAGCATAGGCGCTCGAGGAATACGAAGTGCTGATCGGCGTGGTCTTTGAGCCGTTGATCTGCTCGGCGACATTGCTCGGTGTTTGCAGGAATCCCGATGACTGATTGGCGTCCCATTGGAAGGTGGTCGTGGCCTTCATGGTTGCCAGATAGGTCGTGCCGCTCGCTGTCCAGCCGATTTGCGTGCTGCCGATGTTGGAAAGGTTACCCGCGTTGCCCGATACCCACGTCCACTGAGCCGCTTGCATATTTTCGGTGGTCATGAGGGTGTAGGTCGTGCCATCGTTCGAGCCGATGTAATCGCCCGAGACCTTGATTACCGACGCGGTTCCGCTGCCGCTGCTGGAACTGTTTTGGCCGGTGGTGTTAAACGACACGCCATCGGTGTTGTATTCCGGCGGAGAAGTCACGGCCGTGGTTCCGCTCGTGTTGGCGCCCGCGTTGGTCACATAAGCCAGCACTGGGCCGGCGGCCGCGATCGGCGGATTGCTCGGGCAGACCAACAGGCTGTTGTAGCCCTGAAACGCGACGCCACCATTGCCATTGCCGGTCGTGGTGTCGGTGTAGGTCTTGTATTGATCGGCGTGGTCGAGCATCGGCAACAGAGGCACGATGTAGCTTACATAGTAATAGGTCGTGTTTCCATTTCCGGTGGCCGTGATCGTGTTCGCATAGCCCGGGAAGTAATGTCGGTTGCTTTCGAAGTTCACCATCGCCAGCGAGACATTCTTCTGATTGTTGGCGCAGGTATTGCGCCGGGCGGCTTCACGCGCCGACTGCACGGCCGGGAGCAAGAGCGCCATGAGCATACCGATGATGGTGATTACCACCAAGAGCTCGACCAAGGTGAAACCACGAGTACGCCGTCGACGAGCCATGTGCCTTCCTCCTCGTAATGATTCCGCGCGAAAAGATATAGTGAGATGAGTCGCGGCGGCCCGTCGGAAGAACCAGCGCATGCTGGCGCCGGTCCGACCCGCCGGAAAAATTTCGCTTGCACGTATTCTCCGCGTTGCCAGCGATTTTGTCCAGCGTTTGGAAATGTTTTTTCGCGCTTTTTGCGCCGCCCGTCGTTTCCTATCGGCTCGCGGGGGCCGCGGCCTTCGCCCTGCCTTGATTTCGACGCCGCCAGAGCGTGGCCCCGGCGCCGGCCAGACCCGCCGCCGCGAGCAAAAACGAGCTCGGTTCGGGCGTCGGCAACACATCGAAGGTCAGGGGGCTGGCCACGCCCCCCGTGTCGGCCTGAATCTGCGAGGCGTATTCGCCGATGGCCACATAGACACTGTAGTCTCCGTAGGTAGCGCTATTGGAATTCTGGGAACCGATCGCCTCGTTCAGGCCCACGAGCATGCTATGGCCGAGCGTGTCGAGCGCGAAGAGCCCCCCGCCCGAGTCGCCCGGGGCAAGCTGCGAGGTATTGAGGCCGCCGTTGGTGAACTGCGTTACGAGGTCGTAGGAGGTGTAGGTGTTGCTGCCCACCGTGACCGAGATCGGAATCACCGGGCCCGAGGCCGAGGGCGTGACCACCGAGGCGTCGGCCGTGTTGTTCGAGCCCCAGGTCTCGCCGACCGAGCCTGCCCAGGAGAACCCGTTGCCGGTCGACGCTCCCGCGGTGTAGCCATTGCCGGCATCGTTCACAAACGTTCCCACGCCCGGCACGTTGCCATATTGGATCGGCACATTGGGCAGCGCCGGGTCGGTCGGCCCCGACGATGACGAGGCGATCTGAAACAGGGTGAGATCGGCGGTCCCGGGTGGCAGGGTGGGCGTGTTGAAATTGGAATACGATGTCCCCGGAAAATAGGTCACGCCGTCATACACAAACGAGCCGGCGCCGACATGCGCGGCCGTGAGCACCCAACCGCTGCCCAGATACACGGCCGAAGCGCCGTTGACGCTGACCACATTGTCCCAGTAGCCCGAGAAACTGGGACCGGCGGCCGATGTGCTGGGGCTCGTGTTGGCCGTATTGGCCAAATTGATCACCACGGCCCCCGCCGGGCGAGTGGCGAGGCTTGCGATGGCGAGGGCGCATAGCAGCGCCGCGACGTGGGCCCGCGGCGCCGGCAAGTGTTCCGAGGCCCAGGTTTTGAGAGTTCCTGAAAACATGCTGGCGATCGCCGGGTTTGGAAGTGGGTATCCTCGGGCGGCGCCGACCGAGGCGAGTTTGCAACTTCTCAGTATACCCGGGCCGTTCGATTTACCCAAAAGTCGGGTGGCTCGAATTTCAGTCCGCCGTGCCGGTTCGCGGGAATCATGGCAGGCGGCGCGAGCGAATGGTTGTTATAATCGGATTTTGCTGCCGGCGGTTGCACACCGCCGCCGCCGTACGACGTTTCTAAATTTCTAATTGGCGCATCGCCCCCCAGTCCCCCCGGTTCTTCGAGAGGAGCCTTGGCGTGAGTTCATATACCAAATCGCGTTCGCGCGGCCGTTCACGCCCGCCGAAAAGTTCGAATTTGCCGCTGATCGTGTTTTTGATTGCGATTCCGGTGCTGGGCCTCGCCGGCTTTGCCGCCTATCGCGTGGCGAGCGCGCCGCAAAAGCCGGCGCCACTGGCCAGCGCCGAAACGAAACCGAAGAAGGCGACGAAAAAAACGGCGCCGGCCGAGACGCAAGAGGTCGCCTCGGCGCCGAAGCCCGATTATCCCTCGCCGTCGCGCTCGTCGGGCAGTTCTTCGAGCAGTGCTTCGAGTGGATTTTCGTCGCGAGGCGGCCGGTCGTCGGGCCCCTTTGCCGCGGGGAGCTTGCAACAAGCCAAGGCCCAGGCCGACTACATGACCAACGAATCGGCCACGGATCGCGTGGGCTGGGAGATCGTCGACACGCTCGACACGCGCCCGACGCTCGCGATCTGGTTGTTCGATCGCTCGCCGAGCGCCGCGGGCCAACGCGCCGCGGTGACCGGCCGTCTCAAGGAAGTGCTCAAGGGATTCGATGAACTCAAGAAGCAAGGCCACAAGGGCTTTGCCAACACCTCGAAAGGTCCCCCGCTGCTCACGGCGATCGCCGCCTATGGCAAGACCTGCGAGATTCTCACGCCCGAGCCGACCGACGACACCGCGGAGCTCACCGCCGCGCTCGAACGCGTGACCGAAGACAACGACGCCTCGGAAAACACGTTTGGCGCGGTCAAGCAGGTGCTCGACGAGTTCATGAAGTTTCACACCGAGCAGAAGCGCTATCTGGTGCTCACGATCGTGACCGACGAGCGCGGCGACGACATGGCCAAGGTCGATGAGCTCGCGCCGATCGTGGAGAAGAATCTAGTGCTGGTGTATTGCATCGGCGTGCCCGCGCCCTTTGGTCGCGACGGCACGTTGACGATGCAGCCGATGATGGAGCTAGGCAAGATCGTGCAGGTGGGTCCCGAATCGCGCGAGTCGGAGATGATCGATCTCGACACACGCGGCCTTTCGCTGCGAAACGAACTGCTCGACTCGGGCTTCGGGCCGTTCGCGCTTTGCCGACTTTGCAAGGCTTCGGAAGATGGCGCGTATTTGATTGTGCGCGGGGGCGGCGATGGCGGCGGCTCGCGCTGGGGCTCGGGCTCGGCGGCGCGGCATTTCGAGTCGAAAATCATGGCTCGCTATGCGCCCGACTATGTGAGCCAGGCGGAATACGACGCGCTGCTGGCCGACAACAAATGTCGCATGGCGCTGCACAAAGCGGCGATGCTGCCGCCGATCAAGATCGACGCGGCCATGAGCCTTGTCACGGCGTTTGTGCGCGAGGACGAGTCCAAGCTCAAGCGCGAATGCGACCGCGCCGAGCAGGCCGTGGCGCGGGTCGAGCCGATGCTCCGCCCGCTCTATGATGCGCTACAGCCGGGCGAATCGGACCGCGCCAAGCTCACCGGCGCTCGTTGGCAAGCGGCCTATGATCTTTCGATGGGCCGAGTGCTCGCGGCCAAGGCCAAGTTCGAAGGCTACAACTCGATGGTCGCGCAGCTCAAGCAAGGCAAGCGCCCCGGCGGGCCGAACGACAATGTGTGGACAATGGTTCCGGCCGAAACATTTTCCACCGACAGCACCCTCGACAAAATGGTGAAAAAGTCGCGGATGTACCTCGAACGCGTGGTGAACGACCACAAAGGCACGCCCTGGGAAATGCTCGCCCAGCGAGAATTGGGCACATTGAGCGGTTGGGAATGGATGGCCAGCAAGTGAGTCGGCGAGCGACGCCCGATGCCCTGGCCCCGGATACGGATTCACTCGCTTCGACTCGCATTGCGGTGGCCGTGGTTGTGTCGGGCGAGTGGGTGCTGATCGGGTTGCGTCCGCCCGGCGCACCGCTGGCGGGCCTCTGGGAATTTCCGGGCGGCAAGCTGCAACCAGACGAATCGCCGGCCGAGGCCGCGGCGCGCGAATGTTTCGAAGAGACGCGCTTGCAAGTGGCGGTGGCGAGTGAGTATCCGATTGTCGTGCATGACTATTCGCACGGCCGACTCGAACTGCATTTCTTCCGCTGCGAGCTCGCCGATTCGCGAGCGCGGGGCGATGCGCCGCCGAGCGCCGAGCTTCCGTCGCGATTTCGCTGGGTGGCGAAGCGCTCGCTGGGCGACTATCCGTTTCCGGAAGCCAACCTGCAGTTGCTCGCGCTCCTGGCTCGCGAGTGATTTCAGACCTCCCGCGCACCACTAGCAGCGCTGGCGCCAGCGGCTCGCCGGGCTGGCAATAATTTCAGTCTAGTGGCATTTGGGAAAGCTCTGTAAGCTTTGCGGCCAGTGCCAAGGAGCACTTGACCCCGAGAGAATGAATCGTCGAGCGCCCGCCCGCCAGCTTTTCCCCCTTTGAATCATCTTCCCCTCGCGCGTGCGACGCTCTCTCCGGCCTCTCGTGAACATTCCGCATTCGAGGCCTACCGGGCCGAGCCGCTCCTTCGCGCTGCTTGCAGTTCGCCGTATTCGAGTTGGCGAGTTTTGCGCTATTCACAAGATGTGAGTGGCGCTTGTAGCCGATCCAAACCAGGGAGGGGACCCAGGAGCATGGAAGCTCACGTTGATCAATTTCGCCGAGCGACGAGCAAAGCGCAGTCTCGGTTCGCGGGGCTTTTATCGCATTGCCATTTTGTTCGTTGCCGCGGCTTCGATGGGCGCGAGCCAACGGAGCGCCAATTTCATCGTCACCGCGCCGACTCCCGAAATGGCGGCCCAGATCACGAGCGCGGCCGAAGGCTATCGCCGCGACCTAGCGATTTTGTGGCTCGGCAGCCCGATGCCCAATTGGTCGGCGCCTTGCCCGATCGAAGCCCAAGTGGCGCCGCATCTCGGCGCCGGCGGGGCAACAAGCTTTCTCTTCGAACATGGCGAAGTCTATGGCTGGCAGATGACGATTCAGGGCTCGCTCGAACGCGTGCTCGATTCGGTGCTCCCGCACGAAATCACGCACACGATCTTCGCGACGCATTTCCGCCGCCCGCTGCCGCGCTGGGCCGACGAGGGCGCTTGCACCACGGTCGAGCATGCGAGCGAAAAGACCAAGCAGCAGATCATGCTGGTCGACTTCCTACGCACGAATCGCGGTATTCCTTTCAGCCGAATGTTCGTGATGAAAGAGTATCCGCGCGATGTGATGCCACTGTATTCGCAAGGCTATTCGCTGGCCCGGTATCTGATCGCCCAAGGCGGCCGGCAAAAATTCCTCGCCTTCTTGGCCGATGGCATGCGCGACGACAACTGGACCCGGGCCGTGGCCCAACACTACACGGTGGCCAACCTGGGCGTGTTGCAAAATACTTGGCTCGAATGGGTTCGCCAGGGCAGCCCGACTCAGGAACAAGCGTCGCCCGAAGCACTCGCGGCAGCGATTCCCTCGCCAGCAGCTCGGCCCGCGCCGGCGCCCCGGCCCTCATCGGTAGCCATGCCAGCGCCATCCGGGCCCTCGGGAACCGCTCCCGCGCCAAGCAGCGTGGCCGCGTCGATCTATCGCGCTCAAATTGCTCCACTGCCGACCGCGGGAGCGAGCGCCTCTCTGGCCAGCGCGGCGCCTCGCGACGGGATGACTCGCGAGGGAGCGAGCGTGGCGGCTGGCGAAGCTGGCTGGCACTCGCCACGCCGCGATTATGCGTCGTATGAACCGGCCGGCGGTAGCGCCCCCGCGAGCGCGAGCGGAACCTCCCCCGCGAAGGGCGCCGCGAATGTCGCGGCCGCGCCGCGCACTCCGGCCGCGCCCGACCCGGTGGCTACGTCCGCCACATCGGACCAGACAAGCCATCAGGCCACGCGGCCGCAGCCCGTGCAGCAGTCTCGCCAGATCATATTGGAATGGAGCCGCGCCCCGAACCCCGCCACCGCCGAGCTCGCGCCGGCCGACGGCCGCTTGGCCAACGGCGGCACGGTCTGGCGCTAAAGGGCGGTGTTCCGCTCGCGCACGATTTTGGCCGCGCGCATTTTCGTCGGGCGGCTTGGCCATCGCCGGCGTCCGCGACATTGGCGCCAATTCGGCTCCCTATGGCGAGACGGTGGCCGACGTGTTAAGTTGTTCGCTGCGTGTTGCGCGAGAACCAAGAACAGGTCGAATCATGGCAAGCGTGGGATTGGCGCCGCGTCTGAAGCGCGAGGATTTGCCCAAGGGCGAAGTGCTTTGCAGTTATTGCACCGCGAAGTGTTGCCGGTATTTTGCCTTGCCGATCGAGGCGCCGACGAATTTCGACGACTGGGAATTCGTCCGCTGGTATGTGCTGCACGAAGCCGCCGCCGTCTTCAAGGAAGGCGAAACCTGGTATCTGGTCGTGCACACGAACTGCCGCAAGCTGCGAGACGACAATCGCTGCGGCATCTACGAGACCCGCCCCAAGATTTGCCGTGAATACACGACCGACGGCTGCGAGTACGACGACGACAGTTGCTACGACCAGTATCTCGAAACCCCGGAACAAGTGGCGGAGTACATGGAAGCGATCCTGCCGCGCGACGAAGGGCAAGGCATCCGCGGCCCCCGGCCGCCGCTCCTGCCGATCATGAACTGATTCGCGGCCCGGTGGTCCGAGCGGGAGGCCCGCTCGAGTTCGTTTGCTGAAAATCGCGTCGTGGTTTCATTCGCGCCGCTTCGACCGGCGATTCATTATTTACCTGGAGCAGCGGCGCCTTCGCCGGCGTTGTTGAGACATTTCGTGCAGCGCATCGAACCTCGCACCCTCAAGGGCTTTCGCGACTACTTGCCCGCGGCCATGATTCCGCGCGAATGGCTCATGGAAACCGCTCGGCGAGTTTACCGCTCCTACGGCTTCTGCCCGATCGACACTCCGGCGCTCGAGTATCTCGAAATTCTCACCGGCAAAGGCGGCGACGAGACCGACAAGCAGCTTTACAAGTTCAAGGATCACGGCGACCGCGACGTGGGCTTGCGGTTCGATCTGACCGTGCCGCTGGCCCGCTTCGCGGCGCAGCATATCGCCGAACTGGGCACTCCGTTCAAGCGCTATCACATTGCGAGCGTCTGGCGCGGCGAAAACACGCAGCGCGGCCGCTATCGCGAGTTCATGCAGTGCGATTTCGACACCATCGGCTCCCTTTCGGTCGCCGCCGATATCGAAACCGCGCTCGTGATCCATGACTTGTTGCTCGCCCTGGGCCTCGAACGATTCACCATTCATATCAACAATCGTCAAGTGCTCACCGGACTCTTGGCCAAGCTCGGCCTGGGCGATCGGGCCACATCGGTGCTGCGCGCGCTCGACAAGCTCGCCAAGATCGGTCCCGAAGCGGTCGCCGCCGAAATGATCGACGTTGCCGGCGCCACCCCCGAACAGGCCGCCCGAGTGCTCGACTTGGCGTCGGTCTCGGGCGAACATGCCGCGGTGCTCGCCCAGCTCGATCGGCTCGTGACCGGTAGCGAGCCGGGCGAAGCCGGCGTGGCCCGGCTTCGCGAGATCGTCGCGGCGGTCCAGGCGGCCGGAGTGCCCGACGAGCGAATTCACATTGCCCCGGCCGTCGCGCGCGGGCTCGACTATTACACCGGCACGATCTTCGAAACATTTCTCGACGACTTGCCGGGCATCGGCAGCGTGTGCTCCGGGGGGCGCTACGATAATCTGGCCGAGCTCTACACTTCGCAGCAGTTGCCGGGCATCGGCGCCTCGCTTGGGCTCGATCGGCTGCTCGCGGCGCTCGAGGAGCTCGGCCAACTCGAAAAAATCGCCACAACGGCGCCGGTGTTTATCGCTTATTTCGATTCCGCGCGGCTGCATGATTATTTGCAAATGGCCGCCGCCCTGCGCGCCGCCGGGCTCGGCGTCGAGCTCTATCCCGAGCCGAAAAAGCTGGGGCAGCAACTCAAATACGCCGACCGTCGCGGGTTTCGCGTGGCGCTGGTCGCGGGCGAAAACGAATTCGCGGCTCGGAACGTGCAACTCAAGAATCTGGCGACCGCGCAAAGTCAAACCGTTTCACTGGCCGAGGGCTACGGGCCGCTGATCGACGCAATACGCGAGCTGCTCGCTCCTGGAGCGAAAGCCAGACTTGCCGGCGGAATCGGGTCTCCCTAAGATCGGGCCATGTTTGTCACGTTGGACAATGCGCCGATTGTCTTGTTGGCCGGCGCCCTGACCGGTCTGGTCGGGGCCATGTTGGGCACGGGCGGCGGAGTGTTTCTGATTCCGGTGCTTGTCCTGGGGCTCGGCATGCCGATGCACTATGCCGTCGCCACGAGCATTGTGAGCGTGATCGCGACCTCGAGCGCCGTGGCCAGCACCAATGTCGAACGCGGCACCGCCAACATGCGCCTGGGCATGACGCTTGAAATGGCCACCACCGTGGGCGCGATCTCCGGCGCCTTTAGCGCGGCTTGGTTCTCGGCCCGGGCGCTCGAAGGCTGTTTCGCCGTGGTGCTCCTGCCGACCGCGTATTTGATGTTTCGCCGCGGAAATGCGCATGCCGCGGGCGCCACGGCGCCGCCCGCGGCCGGGGCTCCCCCCGCGATCGCGCCGCCATCGCCCGCGGCGCTCGGGCGCTGGGGCGCTGGGCGCCGTGTATTTCGACGAAGCCGCCGGGCAATGGATCGCTTATCGCGTTGTCCGGCTTTGGGCCGGCATGGCGATTTCGTTTCTGGCCGGCAATCTCTCGGGCCTGTTAGGCATCGGCGGCGGGGTGTTCAAAGCTCCGGCGATGCATCTGGCCTGCGGAGTGCCCATGAAAGTGGCGGCGGCGACTTCGAACTTCATGATCGGAGTGACGGCCGCCGCCAGCGCTACCTTGTACTACGGCCGCGGCGAAGTGCGGGCGGAAGTCACGGCGATTGTCGTGTTGGGAGTGCTCATTGGCTCGGCCCTGGGCTCGTTGGTCAATCGCAAGGTGCAAGACCGCTTCGTCCAGCGGCTGTTTGCCACCTTGCTCGTGATGGTGTCGATTGAAATGATGATCCGCGCCGTGCGCGGCGGAGCGTGATTCGCATGGATGCCAATGCGCCGCGAAATTCATCGCAAGATTCGGCTCCCGGCCCGGCATCGGACACGCGTCCGTCGGCCGACCCGGAAATGCGATCGCTCGAACACTTGGTTCACTGGACATTGCTCTTGGGCCTCGCGATTAGCACCATGCTGCTTATCGCCGGCCTCGCACTGTCTCTTGGGCGCGACGAGCACGCCGCCGCGGGTCTGCCCGGCGGTTTGGCGAAGCTCGCGCGGGGAGCGATTTCGGGCTCGAGCGAGGCCCTATTGGATCTGGGCATCTTGGCCCTGATCTGCACTCCGGTGCTACGGGTGGCGGTGCTCGCCGTGGGCTGGCTCGCCTGGGGCGACCGCCGCTTCGCCCTCACGGCGCTGGTCGTGCTCGCGCTGTTGGCGCTCGGCATGACGCTCGGCCTCGGATGAGCGGCGCGCTCGGTAAGGCGCCCCGTCCCGCGGGCATCGGCGCCCCTCATGGTTTGACCGCGTAGACCTTCACGCTGGCCGCGTAGTCGTTCACATTGTAGCGCGCGAGCAGGTTGGCGAGTCGCTCGTGCAGGCCGCCATCGCCGCATGACACCATCGGCAGGCCCGACATCTCGGGCGGACAGCATCCGCCCTGCCCCTCGACTTTGGCATAGGCATTCAGGTCGGCGCCGGTTTCGAGGAGGACAATGTCGCGGAAGCCCGCCGCGGCGAGACCCGAGCGATAATCGTCGAGTGAAATCGCGCCGGCGATGCAGCCGACATAGGCCATGATATCTTGGGCGATTTCCGCGGGCAGCGGCCGCTTGAGGGCGATATCGCTCACCGCGAGCCGCCCGCCCGACTTGAGCACCCGGGCAATCTCGCGAAAAACCGCCGGCTTGTCGGGCGCGAGATTGATGACGCAATTGCTGATCACGCAATCGACCGAGCCATCGGCTAGCGGCAAGTCGTCGATCGTGGCCTGATGGAATGCGACATTCGCGAGCCCGGCGCGAGCGGCGTTCGCGCGGGCGAGCGCCAACATGTCGGGCGTCATGTCGATGCCGATCGCCCGGCCGGCGGGGCCGACTTTGGCCGCGGCGAGAAACACATCGAGGCCGCCGCCCGAGCCAAGGTCGACCACGGTCTCGCCTTCGCGCAGACTGGCGAATGCCGTGGGATTTCCGCACGAAAGTCCCATGTTGGCCTCGGCCGGAATCGACTGCAATTCATCGGCGCTATAACCAAACGCCTCGGCCACGGCCCGCACCCCGGCGTCGTTGCTGGAAAGCCCTTCGCGAGCCACTTCGGCGTATTTGGAACGAACGGTTTCTTCGATCGACATGGGCGTCATCCTTCTAAGAGTTTTTTGACTTTGGCTTCGATCAAATCTCGCACCTCGCGGAACCGCTCCGGAGACATCTCCCGCGGGTCGGGAATCTCCCAGTCCTCGCGCCGCGCGGCTTGCACTTGAGGACATGCGTCGCCGCAGCCCATCGTCACCACGGCATCGAACGGCCCCGGCGGCAATTCGGCGATCGACTTGGAACGATGCGTCGTGAGGTCGTGGCCGAGTTCGCGCATCGCCGCGATCGCGCGGGGATTGATCGCGCCCAAGGGCCGCGATCCGGCGCTATGGGCTTCGGCGCCGAGCCGAAGGGCAAAGGCCTGGGCCATTTGGCTGCGATTCGAATTTTCCACGCAGACGAATAGCACTCTCATTGCATGCTTTCAGAGGAATGTATTTTTCGCGACGAAATCGCGTAACGCGGAACCGGCGAAATCAATCGCAGCAGCTTTTGCCCCGAGTGGCCAAACGCTTCAGGTCGTTTGCCAATTGCGGGGCTTGCGAGGCGCTGGCCGCCACGGCTTCAAAGAGCTTCTGATGAAATTCGAGCCGCGCGGGCGCCAGTTGATAATAGACCCAGAGTCCCTCGCGGCGGCTGGCCACGAGCTTGGCTCGGCGGAGATAGGCCAGATGCTTCGACGCCACCGGCTGCGGCAATCCGAGCACATCGACCAGATCGCACACGCACAGCTCCCCGCCACGCAGCAAATTCACGATCCGCAGCCGGTTCCAATCGGAAAAGGCGCGAAAAGCGAGATCGGTCGCGTTGGCGGGCTTGGTCTTCATGTCTCTGAAAGCATATGGCTCGCGCGGCGCCAAGGCAAGTCCAGCGGCCGATTCACGGCGCGAAATTCGTGAACAACGCGTCGCGAACGCGCGACGCTCTCGCTGGAAAACCGTGCTCGATTTTCCGTCGGCGCGAGGGCGGCTTCGCGCGAATTCGGCGATTTACCAGACTTCGCCGGATTCGCTCCGTTTACTTCGCGGTTTTCACTTGTATACTCGATGCTTCTCACGGCCCGGGCGCTGCGAGCGACTTGCCTTCGCGAGCGGCGGCAAGCACTGTAGGAAGCGATTCGAACCGGGCCTCGCGCCGCGCAGCTCCCCAATACCCACCAACGAGAGTCAACAAGGCGGATAACTTCCATGAACGAGCGCAGATTGTTTTGGGCCTGCTGGCTGTCGTTGATCGCCACGGCGTTTGGTTTTACGATCCGTGGCATGGTCATCGACCAATGGGCCACGGAATTCAATTTGAGCTCCACCCAAAAGGGCGAAATCTTTGGCGCCGGGCTCTGGCCGTTCGCCATCAGCATCGTGCTGTTCAGCCTCGTGATCGACCGCATCGGCTACGGCAAGGCGATGGTGTTCGCGTTTATCTGCCACGTTGCGTCGGCGATCGTCACCATCACGGCCAAGGGCTACACCGGGCTTTACATCGGCAATGTGATCGTGGCGTTGGGCAACGGCACGGTCGAAGCGGTGATCAATCCCGTGACCGCCACGCTCTTTCCCAAAGAGAAGACCAAGTGGCTCAATATTCTGCATGCCGCATGGCCCGGCGGCTTGGTGCTCGGCGGCCTGCTGACGATCGGCATGACCCGAGTGTGGGGCGATGCGGCGATCTGGCAGTATAAGGTCGCGTTGATTCTGATTCCGGTCATTGGCTATGGGCTGTTGATGCTTGGCTGCCGCTTCCCGGTGAACGAGCGCGTGGCGGCGGGCGTGAGCTACAAGGACATGCTTCGCGAGTTTGGCGCGGTCGGGGCGCTCATCGTGAGCGGGCTGGTCGTGATGGAAGCGACTCGCGTGGCCCATGGCATGCTCGATCTTGAGCACTCCAGCAGTCCCTTGCTGCAAAACCTGCTGATTTCGCCCTACTTCCGGGCGCGATCATTGGCGACATGCACGCTCGGCTTCGGTCTTTACACGCTCTCGCTGGGCCGGCCGATGTTTATTTTCTTGATGCTGGTAATGATTCCGCTGGCCACCACGGAGCTCGGCACCGATAGCTGGATGACGGATCTCATGAAGCCGGCCATGGAAGCCCTGGGACACGACGCCGGCTGGGTGCTGATTTATACCTCGACCATCATGATGATCCTGCGATTCTGCGCGGGCTCGATCGTGCATAAGATTTCGCCGCTGGGGCTATTGGCCGTCAGCGCCCTGGTTGCCGCGGCGGGACTCTTATCGCTGTCCAAGGCCGAGGGCGCGATGATTCTCGCCGCCGCCACGCTCTACGGCTTCGGCAAGACATTCTTCTGGCCCACGACGCTTGGAGTCGTGGCCGAGCAGTTTCCCAAAGGCGGCGCCCTCACCCTGAACGCGATCGCCGGCGTCGGCATGCTCGGCGTGGGCGTGATCGGCTCCGTGTTCTTGGGCAACCTGCAAGATCACATCTCGGTGCGCGACCTTAAGCAGCAAGATCCCAAGATTTGCGAGCAGGTGATCGCGGAGAAAAACGGTCTGTTCGGCGAGTACGCTTCCGTCGACGACGCCAAGCTCAAAGAGCTACCGAAAGCGGATCAAGAAATCGTCACCGGCATTCAAGACGGCTCGAAGAAGCAGGCGCTGGCTTATGTGGCGATTTTGCCCTGCATCATGTTCGTGTGCTATCTGATGCTGCTCGGCTACTTCAAGTCCAAGGGCGGTTACCAAGCCGATGTGCTCGCCGGCCACGCCGCCCACGACGAGGATTTCACCGGCGGATTGGTCGCCCCTGGCGAAGGTTGAGTTTCGGGCGAATTGATATCTTCGAGGCCCCGCCCAGAAGGCTCAATCGCCGTCTTGCCGCTCGATGCACAAGATCACGCTTTCGGCGTCGGAACCGGCCAGCGGATAGGTTGCCGCCTTGCGAAGCTTCAGCCCGCGCATGAGCCCGGCCTCGCGCAAGTCGGCGTTCCTCGACCCAAGCCGGTCCTTTGAAGACCAAGAGCCGCTGGAACGAATCCCAGTGGGGCGCGAACCAGGTGAGCAGCTTCGAAAGCGGGGCCACGGCTCGCGCCACCACGGTGTCGTATTCTCCCGCTTCGAGCAGCGTCTCGGCTCGGGCGTGATGCACCGTGGCTTCAATGGCCGCCGCCCGCACGATCGCTTCGAGCGCTTTGGCCTTCTTGGCCATCGACTCGGTGAGCGACACCTCCAAATCGGGTCGCAAAATCGCGAGCACCGCGCCCGGCGCCCCGCCGCCGGAGCCCACATCGATCACGCGCTCGCCCGCGTCGAGCAGCCGTTCGAGCTGCACGCAGTCGATCACATCGCGAGCCACGAATTTTTCGTAGTCGGTGTGCCGGGTGAGGTTGAGCTTGGTGTTCCAGTCCCAGAGCGCTTCGCAGTAGCGCTGGAGATTGTCTCGCTGGCCGACTTCGAGTTCGACGCCATGTCGCTCGAGCGCCGCGGCGAGCGAGTCATCGGATACCGATACGTTCATCCATTCTCCTTGGAGGGTGATTCACCGCCGGGGGGCGCATTGCCAAGCGGCTCCTCGGCGCTCGCGGCGCCGGATTCCACCGACTCGGCCTCGACCGGGCTGGCGATAAACCGATAGCCGGCCCCGCGCACGCTCAGGAAATGTCGTGGCCGGGCCGGGTCGATCTCGAAATATTTGCGCAGGTTGACGATAAAATTGTCCACTGTGCGGGTCGTGGGAATGTGGCTCATGCCCCACACGTTTTCCAACAATTGGGCCCGGGTGACAACCACCCCTTCGTTTTCGACGAAATATCGCAGCAGCTTGATTTCGGTGTGCGTGAGCCGCAGCGACCGGTCGGCCACCGAGACTTCGAAGGTATCGAAATTGACGATGGCTCGGCCGAACGCGTATTCGGGCCCGACGGCGGAAACGACCGGCGCGGCCGGCGCGAGCGCCCGGCGCGAGAGTAGGTTGCGCGTCATGCTCAAGAGCTCGTCGAGCTCGAACGGCTTCTGCAGATACTGATCGGCGCCCACATCGTAGCCGCGAATCCGATCTTCGACCAAGGTGCGGGCGCTGAGCATTAGGATCGGCGCTTGCTTGCCTTCGTTGCGCAGGGTTTCGCACACGGCGTAGCCGCTCATGCCGGGCAGCATCAGGTCGAGGATCACGAGATCGAAGCCTTGGGGATCGGAATTAAAACGTTCGATCGCCGCCCGGCCATCGCCCACGGTATCGACATCGTAGCCTTCGGCTTCAAGATTGTATTTGATGCCGATGGCCAGATGCTCTTCGTCTTCGACAACCAAAATGCGTTTCATGGCGAAAATCGCGGTCAGGGGAAAGTCCGGCGTCTTGCGGCGCGAAGCGCCCTCGTTCGCGGGCAAGCGGCTTTCAATTGTTCGCGAGCGAACCATGTGTATTGTCGACGAGAATTCGGTCCGACTCAAGGCAGTTCGGCGCGGGCCGGCGGCCTCACCGTGGGCAGGCGCACTTCGAACACGGCCCCCGAGGCGCCCGCCCGATCACCCACCGCGATTTCTCCATGCAGGCGCCGCACGAGAGTGCGCACGATAAACAGGCCCAAACCGGTGCCCGACTGCTTGCGCTCGAGCTCGTTGCCCAGGCGCACGAAGCGGCCGAAGATCTTGCGACGCAGCTTGGGCGGAATGCCGGGCCCATTGTCGCTAATGCGGGCGAGCGCTCGGTCGTCGGCCGCCGGCGCGAGCTCGATCTCGACCTGCGGCGGATTGCCGCCATATTTCACGGCGTTGTCGATCAGGTTGCGAAAAATCATTTCCACATCGATCGGCCGTGCCCGCACCGCCGCCGGGACGAGCCTGACGCGGATCGCATCGGTGGGCAAGTGGTAACGCACGCGAACCGTCTCGGCGCAGCTCCGCAACATTTCGGCCAGGTCGACCACCGCGAGGTCGTCTCGCGTCGGCAGTTGATCGACCCGGGCCGCGTCGAGCATGTGATTGATCAACGTGTCGAGCCGTTCGAGATCGTCGAGCATGAAGCGATAGAAGTCGGCTCGCTGGCCTTCGGTCACGCTTCGCCGGGTGAGTGTTTGCAAATACAGCTTGAGCGAGGCCAGCGGGCTCTTCAGTTCATGGGTCACGCTGTCGATAAAGTTCGATTGCCGCTGGTTGAGGCGAATCTCGCGCACGGAGATCAGCAAATACAGCACCACGCCCACCAGCACCAGCACCAAGAAACTGGCGCCCACGGCCAGCATCACCCAATACATGGCCGACTTATCGGCCTGGCCCACGGTCAGAAGCACCCAGCCGACAATCAGCGCCACCACGAGCACGATCATCACGACGCCGAGCGTTATCGGCCAACCGAGGCTGGATCGCATGCGAGAGTCTGGGGCTGGACCGAAGGGTCGAATGAAACGCTCGAACAAAACTCGCGTTCGCGTCGCGCGGCGTTACTTCTCGCCAATGGCGAACAGCCGCGAGGGGGCCCGCATATAGATATGGCCATCGCTCACCGCCGGCGAAGCCTGAATTGGCTCGCCCAGCGAGTTTTCAGCCACGATGTCGAGCTTTGGGCCCGGACGAATGATCGTGGTCTTGCCGTCGTCATTGGTGAAAAACGCGAGACCGTTCCACGAGATGGCCGAGGCGCTGAAATGCGTGCCGATGCGCTCGGTCCACTGCCTCGCGCCGCTGTCGGCGAGAAAGCAACTGGCAATCCCGTCGTCGGACACCGCCAAAAAGTAATCACCCACCGAGATCGGCGACGGCACATAGGCCGCGCCTTTCTTCGTGCGCCAGGCAATATGCGAATCGGTCACGTCGCCGTGGCCGTCGGGCCGAATCGCGAGCATGTGGCGCTCGGGAAAGCCGGCGGTGAGAAACAGGAACTTGCCGTTGTACACCACCGAGGCCACGAACTGCTCGGTCGGGCCTTGAATGATCCAGTGGCGGGCGCCGGTGCGCGGATCGTAACTCGCCACGCACTTCGACCCGCCGAGGATCATTTGCGTGCGCCCGTCGATCTCGCGAATAATGGGCGTCGAATAGCTGCGGGTTTTGTTTTCGCGCGGCGTTTTCCAGAGCGTGTGGCCGTCGGCTCGGTCGAGGGCCACGAGATACGCGTCGCCATCGTGGTCGCCGTTGACGATCACTTCGTTTTCGAACAGCACCGGGCAACTGCAATAACCATGCACGCTGGAAAACGGCCCCGGCCGCACATTCCAGACTTCTTTGCCGGCGAAGTCATAGGCCGCCACCACCATTTCGGCGCGATCGAGAAACGTGACATAGACTCGCTCGCCGTCGGTGGCTGGCGTGCTCGAGGCGAAGCTATTGAGTTGATGCTTCTTTTCGAGCGGGCTCTTGAGCACCACGGTTTGCCAAAGCTGGCGCCCACTGGCGCGGTCAAAGCACAGCAGAATCCGCTCCTGGGATTCTTCGAGACACGACACGACGAAGATGCGGTCGCGCCACACGATCGGCGAAGCATGGCCGCGGCCCGGAATCGGCGAGCTCCAGGCGATGTTCTCCTCGGCGCTCCAGTGCATGGGAATTTGCGGTTCCAGGCTCGAGCCATCGCCGCGCGGGCCACGCCAGCATGGCCAATCCTCGGCCCTGGCCACGCCGGTCGCCGCGAGCGCCAGGCTTGCGACCGCGACGAGCATGGGGGCGATTCGCCAATAGACACGATCGCCGGCGGGCGAAAGTCGGGAGAAGCAATTCATAGTCGTGCCTGTGCGGTGTGTCGCGGACGATGTTTCGAGCGTGGCGGCGGGGGCCCAAAGTCGGGGGCAAAGGTTTCCCCTAGTGTAGTCGCTCGGGCAGTCGCAAAAAACTGCTCTTGCGGTTTGGACCGGCTCGCCGGTATTGTCCGCCGCTCGACTCCTTTCTTTGCCTCTATTCGGCGCCAAGGTAATGGCATGTCGGTCCCGTTCGGAACTCGATTCTCGGTTCGCGCTTGCTCGCTCGTGGTCGGCGCTCTCGTCGGCTGTGGGTTGGTGTGTTGCGCCGGTTGCGGCGTGATTTCCCACGCGCAAAACGCCGAGGGCGTGACCATGTACCAGCAAGCCTACTATCAAGGCGCGCTCGAGCGATTCCATCAATCGCTGGCCAGCAATCCGAACAACGCCGACGCCTATTACAATCTCGGCGCCACCTACCATCGGCTCGGCCGGCTGCACAACGACAAGTCGGATATTCAGCAAGCCGAAAGCTATTATCACCAGTGTCTCGATCGCGACCCGAACCATCAGGACTGCTACCGCGGCCTGGCGGTGCTCTTGGTCGAAGACAATCGGAGCCCCGAGGCGTTTCAGTTGGTGCAAAACTGGGAGCAGCGCAGCCCGACGATCGCCGCGCCCAAGATCGAACTGGCCCGACTCTACGACGAATCGGGCAACAAGGACGCCGCCCGGCAGCAGTTGCAAAGTTCGCTCGAAGTCGAGCCGAACAATGCGCGGGCCTATGCGGCGCTGGGCAAGCTGCGCGAGGAATCGGGCGACACGGCGCAGGCGATGGCCAATTACCAGCGTTCGCTGGCGATCAACCATTATCAACCGCAAGTGGCCCAGCGCGTGGCCTCGCTGCAAATGGCGGCCGGCGGAATGCCGATCACCCCACCCGGCGGCACGCGCGTCGTAACGACCCCCACCCCGGCGATCCGCTGACGTGACGTTCCCGCGGCTCCTGCCAGCGAGCAGGTGATCGCCGACAGGGCACGGCCAAAGTGTTCTCGGATCGACTCCTCGCCCGACCTTGCTCGGGAAACACCCCAGCTTGAAGCGCTTCAGGCTCGTGGCGCATCAGCGGGTAGAGAGCGTGGCGCCCGCCGCCTCGCATCGCGCCGAAGCGCCGTCGCGCGCCGCCTGAGGGCCGGCGCATTCCGCCGGCCCCCGCTCGACATGGCCGAGACATTCGCCCCGCTCCGCCAATAAAACTCGATATCCCAGGAGCACGCGCAGCCGAAAGCTCAGGAGCATGGGCTCAGCCCCCAACAAACCGCGACCGACAATACCGCGCGTTTGAGCCATCGAGTCCCGGTTTCATTCCATGCCGCACCATTATTCGCCGCGATAAGCTTTTCTCGCGCGTCAACCGTCGCGCCGCAACATGCTCCGCACATTTTCAAGAGATCTGCATTGGCCGCCCAAATGGACGATCGCATGACAATTTGGGCAGATGGGTGCATATCTTTGACAGGATCGACTGAATGTTCGCCGTTATGTTCAGACAGCGGCATCAAGTGATGGACGTGAATGAAATCCTTCGCGTCGGGTCCGTAGACGACACCGAAATCCATTTCGCAGACGAAGCATTTCGCTCCATGGTGGGCAACGCACGCCGCGCGGGCATTTAAATCCCTCTCATAGCGCTTGCTCGTAATTTGGCGCACCGCCCCTTCGAAGTAAAACCGCGGGGAACGTGATTCGTCGTTCGAGCCGTGGACGTCTTTGAAGTACGCGGGAAATGGAATGTCGCACGACGTGGTGCATCGCAAATAGCGAATAATACCGGGGGAGAAACTCCGCCGAAATGGCGTACTCCGCCTCGCCGCCTGTGCGATATACGCGAAGTGCGCGTTGCGCAAATCCGGATATGCGAATAAAAAATCCCGATCAGGAATCCGGCAGCAAATCTGCGGCGACGGGACACTCGGATAATGAATCCCCGCATCGGACAAAAAGCTACCGAAGGTGGATTTCGTTGCCTGTGTAACAGCGGAATCGTCGACGACCAGATACATCCCCTCGCTCGTCAAAACGATCACTTCTACTTGGCCGACGTTCAGCCGCAGCTTGTCCGGGTACAGGGTGATCCCCCACGATGCGGGATTCTGCTCATGGGCGAATACGATCGCTTCGGCCAACACGCTTTCAAACGCTCGCCGCACGGATGGGTCTGGAAGCGTTCTCTCAAGCACGACTGCCGCGTAATCGGCCGATGCCCGATCGCGGATGGAATCGCGAGAGCCTTTAAGAGACATGGCGCGAGGCTCCGCTTTGCGTTTCTTCGGACGAGTTGCTCACGAACGGATGGAAAGCCATTTTCGCCAAACAAATTTTGAATTCCAGCAGTAACACAAAGAGCCGCGGCGTAATACTGAACCTGCTGCCGCGTCGAAGCGCCGGGCGACAAGCCCCGAGCTTGTCGGGGGCGTGAGCTTTCAGGTGAGGGGGGAATCTCGCCCGCATGCGCATGCTAGCGTGGGCCTGTCGCCGGCCGCTTCGCGCTGCACGTCCGCCCTCCTGCCTCGCCGGTCGGCGTTCTGGAGAAATGTGGCGGTTAGGTGGATTTTAAGTTTTGCGCCGCCGGCGTCGATATGGTTTCCAGGGAGACGCGGGGCTCGCGCTGGGCGGCGCCCGTTCGCTCCGCAAATGGTCTCCCCTCGAATCATCGCACGCTCCGCGCGACTGAAAGACCGCCACACTCTCGGCGAGCGTCTTTCAACGTCTTCGGGGCGAATTCTTCGCTCACCCGTTGCAAGGAGGCGTTCGCAATGGCCACGGTCACTCGTCCTTTTACGCCGCGCCAGCGCGCTCGCGCTCGGCCCCGAGTCTCGCGAGCACCATGGTTGGTCACATGCTCGCGAGACTCGAAAACACTTCGGTCGAAGACAAACCGTATTCGCATTTTTATGTCGAGCGGTTCTTTCCTCCGGATGTGTACGAAACCATGATGCGGCTCATGCCGGCTCCGACGAGCTACAAGCCGCTTTCGGTCGCGAAACATCACTCGGCCGAAGGCATCAGCACTCGCGATGTCTTGCCGCTGCGGGCCGAGGCGCTTGCCCGTTTGCCCGGCGAACAACAACATTTTTGGAGCGACGTGGCGATAGCCCTTGGCTCCGCGGAGCTCAAGCGGGCCGTGTTCCGCAAGCTGGCCACCGATCTCTCGTTTCGCTTCGGCGTGCCGCGCGAGGGCGTGAGCGAGATCGCGAGCTATACCAAGCCTTCGCTGTTTCGCGATCTCGAAGGTTATGAGATCGCGCCCCATCCCGACGGACGGGCCAAGATCGTGACCATGCAGCTCTATTTGCCGGCCGATCGCTCGCAACTCGAGCTCGGCACGGCCGTCTACGAGCGCTCGCTCACCTCGCTCCGGGGCCTCATCTCCTGGCGGGGGCGATTTCGCAAGGTCAAGCAGTTCGCCTTTCAGCCCAATAGCGGCTACGCCTTCGCGGTGTCGAATTCCATCGGCCGCAAGAGCTGGCACGGTCGCGAGGCGATTCCGCCGGGCTCGGGAGTGCGAAACTCGATCTTGAATATCTTCTTCGCCGATCCTGATCGCAACTATTGACGCCGCGAACGATCGCCGCGAAAAGCGTCTCCAAGAGCGGCGCCCACTTGATCGCGGCATCTACCGAGGTTCGATGACTCACGAAATCGAATTGAACACGGCTGCTCCGAATGTGTCCCTGCTCGCGCAGGACCGCATGCGCGCGAGCAGCCCAAGCGGGGGTCGTGGCTTGCAATCGCGCTCGTTGCTCTGGCGCTGGCCGTGATCGCGGATCATGCGTTGGTCTGGCCCGCCGCTCGCCACGACGCGCGTGCTTGGCTCGACCGCCATGAACTCGGCCTGGCGTGTAAAATCATCTGGCTCTCTGACTTGTTTTCCGATGGCCTCGGGGTCGCCGCGATCTTGCTCCTGGCCGCCACGCTCGACGAGGCTCGGCGATGGGCGATCGCGCGCGTGGCGCTCATGGTATTGATCGCGGGGGCATTGGCCGATGGCGTCAATCGCGCCGCCGTGGGGCTGCATCTGCGAAGCGTGGTCGAACCGCTTACTTGGCTAGGCTCGCTGGCAGGGCCGCTGGCCAAAGAGGTGGCCCGCCAAGCGCCGGCGATCGCGGCGCCGCACGCGGCCGTGGCGACGGCGCTGGCGATTGGGCTCGGCAGGCTGTATCCGCGCGGACGCGGGCTCTTCGGCGTGTTTGCCCTGCTGGCGATGCTCCAGCGGGGGCTCTATTTCCCTGACTCACCCGCCACGCTCCTGGCCGGCATCTCGCTCGGCGCCGGCTGTTGGGCAATCGCAACGCCCGCGGCGCGGACTCCGCTAAATGCTCAACCGCTCGTGCCACCGGGCTCCGCCGGGAGTCATTCCGCCGACCGCGGCCAGCGGCCAGATTCGCGCGCCGCTTAATGGCTGGCGTGACGGTGGAGGTGAATCGAGCGTTTGTCGGCTTTGCGGGTGTTGATGAAAGCGGCATGCCCACGACAAGCGTGGGCATGGCACAGGCATAGGGGGGAATGACGCTCGGCGGAACCGCACATGGCAAACGCGCCAAGGACATGATCGCCAATACCCGCCGCCGCTTCTAGCGGCCGATCTTCATCATGCCGCCGTGGCCCAGTTCGCCGCGGCGCAACTGGCGGTAGAGGCCCAACGCTTCGCGCACAATGCGCGTGGCCTCTTTGGCGCCCATGAAGTCTTCGACTTCGACCAGCTTGTTTTCCAGCACCTTATAGTCCTGGAAAAACCGGCGAATCTCGCGGAGCATGTGCTCCGGCAATTGATCGTGGTTCGTGTAGGTGTTGAAGCCGGGATCGTAGATATTCACGGCGATGATCTTGTCGTCGATGCCCTTTTCGTCGCGCATCCGCATCACGCCAATCGCCCGGGCGCCGACGATCGTCAGCGGATAGACTTGCTCGTGACCGAGCACGAGCGCGTCGAGCGGGTCGCCATCGTCGCAGAATGTGCGGGGAATGAAGCCGTAGTTGGCCGGATAATGCACGGCGCGATAGAGCACGCGGTCGAGCTTCAGGAAGCCGGTCTCCTTGTCGAGCTCGTATTTATTCTTGCTTCCGCGAGGCACCTCGATCACCACGGGAAAGTCGCGTTCGATCTGTGCGTCGTCGATATAGATGTCGTGCCAAGCGTGCATCGAACTTTTCTCCGCCCCCGATTGGATTCGCCGCCCCCGAAAAATGGGGATCGGCCTTGCTGTCGCCCGTTGCTTTCGTTTTTGACAGCTCCATCATAATCCACCGGCCCGACTTCGCCTACCGGCCTTGGCCCGGATTCGTCGCTCGAAAATCCGGCGGATTTCACGCGCTTTGGCGGCCGGGCGCGATTGGCGAAGCGATTCGCTAAGTATAGGATGCCTGGATGGGCGGGACGGCGCTTGCGCGACCGCGAGGCGTCGCGCTATGGTTCGCTCGATGACATCTCGGGATATTCGCCGCCATGACCGTGCGCCCCTGCCCGCGAACTTGCGACGCCTCGCTTCTGGCCGCCGGCGCTTTAGCGATTGCGGTCGTGTGTCTGCCCAGCGCGAGCCAGGCCCAAGTCGCCGCGCCGGTCGAGCGGAGCAATTACACGTCGCTCGACGCCGGTCGCGACGCGTACTACCAACGCGAAGCCCTGCGAATGTCGCAAATCAATCGCCAGATCGATCTCAATCAGCAAATGCGCTGGCGATGGACCGGCATTAGCTCGTTTTATCCCGGAGCATTCGAGGCTTGGCCCATGATTCCCGGCGATATTTGGGGCTATCCCTTGCCTTATCCAATCCGGCAATCCGTCGGGCAGCGATCGTATCAGGCCGGCCCGAACCGCTGGATTTCGGAGCCGGTGTACGCCGACGATCCGACGCCGCGCGACCCGTCTCCCGCGATCGGGCAGCCCGCCGCTGGGTTCCCCCTGGTTGGGCCGCGGCCGGCTCCGCTCGAGCGGTCCGTGCGCCAAGTGGCGCCGCCGCCGGCAATCGGCCCGGGCGATTGGCACGGCGCTCGCGAGTTCTAGCATCACTCGGGCTGTTGCTAGCGCCGGCGGGGCTGCGAGGCTGCAACCGCGCATTTCTCGCTGGCGCCCCGGGCGGTCGCTGGTTTAAGATGGCCCCCGGCGAGCGCCGCCGGGTGGTTTCGGCCGCGATTTTGGCGGCGGCCCGTCGCTCGCGGAGGAGAGTCATGAAGGGCATGGATGCTTGGGAATGGGTGCTGCTGGCGGCCGCGGCGTTCGTGGCGATCGGGGTGCTCGTGCGCATGATGAACCGCCGGCGCGATGAGCTGATGGTTCAGTTGCGCCGGCAAATGGAAGCCGAACAAGAGAAGCGCCGCCGCGCCGAAGCCGTCAAAAAAGAGCAAGAAAAACAAAAAGCCGCCCCGCGCCCTCCGATCGCGCCGCGAGCGCCCGTGACTGCGGGCCCCGCTGCCGGCGGCGCAAATGGCCCCGCCGGCGCCGTCGTCAAAAAATAACCGAACACACTCCGCGAATCCGTGGCCAAACGACTTTATATCGAAACCGTCGGCTGCCAAATGAACATGCTCGATAGCGAGCTGGTCGTGGCCAGTCTGCGCAAAGAGGGCTATGAACTGGCCGACGCGCCGGCCCAGGCCGATGTGATACTGTTCAACACATGCAGTGTACGCCAGCACGCCGAAGACAAAATCTACAGCGCCCTCGGCCGACTCAAACACGCCAAACGCGAGCATCCGCACAAAATCATCGGCGTGTTGGGTTGCATGGCCCAAAAGGATCAACGCCTCATCTTCGAGCGGGCCCCGTTTGTCGATCTCGTGGTCGGGCCCGGCCAGATTCATCAGACCGCCGAGTTGATTGCCCGCGCCGAAGCCGGAGCGAGCGAACAGCTTGAAGTGAGTCTTGATCGCAAGGCCGGCGCTCGCGACGTGGTCGAGCAGAGCTTCGAGAGTTACGATCCGCTCCGCGATCCGACGATGCGGCCGAGCCCATTCCAAGCCTTCGTGCGGATCATGATCGGTTGCGACAAATTCTGTACCTATTGCATCGTGCCTTCGGTGCGCGGACCCGAGCAAAGCCGGCCGCCCGAGGCGATCATCGCCGAAGCGAAGCAACTCGCCGCCGAAGGCTGCCGCGAGATCACGCTCCTGGGCCAAACCGTCAACAGCTATCGCCACGCGAGCGGCGGTCGCCTGTGGCGATTGGCCGACCTGCTCGTGGCGCTCGGCGATATCGCGGGGCTCGATCGGCTCAAGTTCGTGACCAATTATCCGCGCGACATGACCGACGACCTGCTCCAGGCGGTGCGCGACCTGCCCAAGGTGTCGCCCTATTTGCATGTGCCGGCGCAAAGCGGCTCGAACACGGTGCTCCGCCGCATGAAACGCGGTTACACGGTGGAGGAATATCGCGAGATGATGGCCCGCATTCGCGAGATTGTGCCCGAGGCGGCCGTGACGAGCGATTTTATCGTGGGCTTTTCGGGCGAGACCGAAGACGACTTCGCCGCCACGGAGTCGCTGGTGCGCGAATGCCGCTTCAAGAACAGCTTCATCTTCAAATACAGCGAGCGGCCCGGCACGAAGGGAGCCCAACTTTTTCCCGACGACGTGCCCGAGGAAGTGAAGCGGCGGCGCAACAACGACCTCTTGGCGATCCAAAACGCGATCAGCCACGAAGACAATCAGCCGCTGGTCGGCCGCACGCTGGAGGTGCTCGTCGAGGGACCAAGCAAAACAAGTCAAAAGCTGGGCGAGTCGGGCCCGGTGTTGCAACTCGTGGGCCGCACCCGTTGCGACCGCATCGTGGTGTTTTCGGGCACACAGCGTCAGATCGGTCGGATTTTGCCGGTGACGATCGTCGAGGCGAGCCCGTTCACGCTGTTTGGTAGCTTGGTGACGGCGCATGTCGGCCCGGAGGTCCATGCGATCGGCGGCAAAAGCGAGAAGCTCGGCGGGTTAAAGGATGTGTTCGCGATCTCGGCGGGCGATGGCTTGACGCCGCGGCAAAAAAGTTGAATACTCCACACGGAGCACAACTGCCCGCGGGAATGGCGGAATTGGCAGACGCGCCAGGTTGAGGGCCTGGTGGGGGTAACCTCGTGCAGGTTCAAGTCCTGTTTCCCGCACTCATAGCTAGCAAAGGACTTACGGCGCCATGCCGCGAGTCCTTTGTTCATTTCTAGCTCAACGTCCGCCGGCTTGCCGCGATTTCCGATGCGCGAACCTTCGCGGGCCCATCCGCGTCTTGGGTTCGTTCGCGGCATCGGGGCCGCTATCGCAAAGGCCAAGCACTCCCCAATCTGGAGGTCGACCATGAACATCGCCATTTGCTTGTTTGTGTCGCCGAGCCTGCGCGACGACCGCGGCTAATTGCTCATTATCTGGCTCCGGTTCTCGGGGCAGGCTCTCACGCTTCAGGGCTCGCGTCGCGTCGACGCGAATACCACGGCGCTCGCTCCGCGCGCGACTTTTTTCCTCGTGAGAGAACCCATGACATCCAAACGACGGGCCGCGCGCCGAGTGCCGCCCTTATCTTCCGAATCGCGAGATGACGATGGCGTCGATCCCCGGGACTTCTTCCGCCAAGGCAAAGCCGGGTGGAAATCCGGACGCAAAACCTTGCAGCTTTGCAGCCAGGCTCAAGACACGCTGAATTATTTGCTGGGCGGCGAGAGTCGCGACGAGTTGCTTTCGCTCCTGCAAGTGGCCGAAGTTCGACCGGCGCCCGACGCGTCGCGATTGCTTGTGGTCGTGGTTCCAGCGGTCGAGCCCGCCGCGCCATTCGATCCGTTCGAAGTTCTCGCGCGCCTTGCCGCGGAGTCCGGACGCCTGCGCGCGGCGTGGCGGCGGCGATTACTCGGAAGCGGGCGCCGAAGCTGTTGTTCGAGTTTCTCGCGTCTCCGAAAGCCTTCGAGGGCGGCCAATGAATCGCGCTTCGCATCGAAAGGCGCGTTGCTGGCTCGCGGAGCCTCTGCCGCCAGAGGCCGCGGCCGCCATTGAAGCCTTGGCGCGATTAGACGATGTAGAGCGAATTGCGGTAATGCCCGACGCGCACCTAGCCAAACAGGTGTGCGTCGGGCTCGTCGTGGGCATGCGCTCGCGAATCTTTCCGGCGGCCGTTGGCGGCGATATCGGTTGCGGCATTCTCACGGCGCGATTCTCGGGCGCCGCGGAACTCCTGGCCGATGAGCGCTTGGCCGCCAAACTCCTCGACGCGCTCTATCGCCGGGTTCCCTCGCTCAAACATGGCGCGGGGACAATGCCCGAGGCCTTGCCCGAGGCGCTCGCCCACATGCCGCTGAGCCACCCGCGACTCGATAAACTGAAATCTCGCGAGGGGCGAGTGCAGTTGGGCACTCTGGGCCGCGGCAACCATTTTCTCGAATTTCAAAGCGACGATCAGGACCAACTATGGGTGATGATTCACTCGGGTTTGCGCGGCATGGGCCAGGCCATTACGAATCATCACCTCGCTGGCCCAGATCGATCTCGAGGCCAAGTGGCTGCCGTTTTTCGTCGCCGAAAGCCCCGGGGGATGTAATTACCTGGCCGACGCCGCTTGGGCCCAGCGCTATGCCTCGGCCAATCGGCTGGCGATGCTGGCGAACGTCGCCGAAACACTCGACGAACTGTTTGACATCGGACTTGAAGAACACTCGATCATCCATGCCGATCACAACCATGTGCGAGCCGAAGTCCATGAGGGCGTCGAACTTTGGGTGCATCGCAAAGGAGCGCAGTCGGCGCGGGCCGATGAGCCCGGAATTGTGCCCGGTTCCATGGGCACGGCCAGTTTTCACACGCTGGGTCGCGGATGTTCCGAATCGTTGTGCTCGAGCTCCCACGGCGCCGGACGCGCATTGAGCCGCGCGGCGGCGGCGCGAACGATCGGAAAGCGGCAACTGCTCGACGAAATGCAAGGCGTTTGGTTCGACCAGCGCCATGCGCGGTCGCTTCGCGATGAAGCGCCGTCAGCCTACAAGGACATCTTCGCGGTGATGCGCGCAGCGGCGCCTCACCCGATCACTACGGCGGCTCCGCCCGCTCTTAAGTCACAAGGGCGTGTAAGAGGCCAAACCGAAGACGCCGGGCGCCATGTCCATGCTTGCCGTGGGGAATGACATGGCGGGTAATTGTCAGGCGGTTTCTGGGCCCGCGGCCCCCGCCAAAAAAATCGCGGCGTTTTTTGCGGTTTCCGTGAAGTTGGACTCCAGAAAACGTCGCGCGGAAACGAGAACAACCTCAAAAGCGCCGTGTTTTGCCGGGCGAAAACAACATCACGGTTCGCGGACTGTTGAAAAATGCCATCGTGGCTTTTGTCAGCCTCGCCAAGTGCCGGCCGACGCGAACCCGTTGCTGGCGGAAGGCTCCTAAAAATTTCGCGCGAACTTTTGTCGGCGGCCGGCGTCTAGTGGGTATGCCCTCGCGATGCGAATATTCGCGAGTGCTTTTTGACGGGCCTTTTGACGGGCCCTCGGATTTTGCGGGAAACGTGACTTCGATGATGTTTTTACGACCGAGTTCGATTCGAGAACGCATGGCGGAGCGTTATTCCACGCTGCGCGATACCATGTGCGCCCAAGGCACGCGGTCAGGCGTGAATAACCTCGCCCCCAATCCTGCGCTTGTGACACTCGGACGAAAACGGTCTGAAAGCCCAAAAGGCTCGGTGTCGCAAGGACATCGGGCCTTTTTTGTTGGTCTGAAGCAGGAGGAATGACGGCGGGAATCGGAGAGCAACGGGCCGGTAGCTGAGACGGTTTAGCGGCGGCCTGAAAAGCCGCAGACGAGGATTCGAGCGCCTCCCGACCCACTCGCTCGACGTGCGCGCCAGGGTGCGCGCGGACGGTAAAACACGCGGCTCGTTCGTCTATCGGTGCAGGATACCGGGCTTTCAATCCGGAGAGATGGGTTCGACTCCCATACGAGCTACTGACAGAAGATGGTGACGGCAAACGGGATGTAGGGTAACGGCAAGCCCACGTGCCTTGGGAGCACGAGCGTGTCGGTTCGAGTCCGACCATCCCGACTGAAGCGACGGAGTTGTTGTCCGGTGGTGTAACGGCAGCATGGCGATCTGATATGTCGTCGGCGATGGTTCAACTCCATCCCGGACTACTGAGCACGCGAACGCAGGAGGCACAACATGTCGCGCAAGACGATGTTCGAGACCAAGCCCACGAAACGGATACGCCCGACCAACCTTTGGGGTCGTGGTGTAACGGCAGCACTCCGGACTTTTAATCCGATAGGTGTGGGTTCAAATCCCTCCGGCCCTACTCGTCGAAGCGGCGATCAACCGATCGCCCTAGCCGGCGCGTAGCTCAACGGTCAGAGCAGGTCTCTTATAAGGATCAGACGAGGGTTCGACTCCCTCCGCGCCGAGTTTGCGCACAGAACGACAGCAAAACGAACGACGGGATCAAGGTGTTAGCGGCAGCATGCCTGGTTCTTACCCAGGTCGGTGAGGGTTCGAGCCCCTCTGATCCCACTGACACTTAGGCACTGGTCGTCCAGCGGCGAGGACCCCGCACCCGTAATGCGGCGACGTGGGTTCGAGTCCCACCCGGTGCTCTGCGATCTTTGACAATTTGGTCCGATTCTTTGCGCCCATGATGTAGCGGTAGCCTGCTGCCTTGCCATGGCGGAAGTGCGGGTTCGACTCCCGCTGGGCGCTTTTAATTGAAGACATCAGGGTGTGGGAAAGTCTGGAATTCCGCCTGCCTCGGGAGCAGGAGAGCGCTGGTTCAAATCCAGCCGCCCTGACTGATTCATTGCGGTGTGGCCAAACGGTAAGGCAGCTCCCTGTTAAGGAGACGATTGCAGGTTCGATTCCTGCCGCCGCAGCTTCGCGTGGAGGGACAAGCCGACTGGCGATGGCAGCTGTCTTGAAAACAGTCGAGCGACAAGCCTTGGGGGTTCGACTCCCTCTCCCTCCGCTCATGTGCCCTTGGCCGAGCGGCAAAGGTGCCAGCCTTCCAAGCTGGCGAGGTGGGTTCAACTCCCACAGGGCACTTTCGCACGAACGCGATCGGGGATCGGCTAACGGTAGGCTGCCTGGCTTTGAACCAGGTGGTGGAGGTTCAATTCCTTCTCCCCGAACTCAGGCACTCGCGCGAGTGTCAGCCGAGACAACGCGATCCGGGGTAGTTGCTGTTGGTAGTGACGCCTGGCTCTGAACCAGGAGGTCGTTGGTTCGATTCCAACCCCCGGAACTTTTTGCAGTGCTGAATTACGGAAGTGATCCGGCCGGATGAGGAGCCTGTCTCGAAAACAGGTGGCGGCACTTGGCCGCTTGTGAGTTCGAGTCTCACCGCTTCCGCTTTCGATCCATTCGGGCTCATCGTCCAACAGGAAGACGCCGGCTCCGCAAGCCGAAAATCTGGGTGCGAATCCCAGTGAGTCCACTTCACGCATACGCGGTCCCGTCGCCTAGCGGCAAAGGCAGCGCTCCTACAAAGCGCCGACCGGTGGTTCGAGTCCACCCGGGACTACTGCGCCCAGGTACGCCAACGGCAGAGCGGTTCGGCTTAAACCCGAGTGTTTGCAGGTTCGACTCCTGCCCTGGGCACTGCGATGGACAGCGACATGGCTCGGTAGGCAATTGGCAGACCACCTTGGCTTAGAACCAGGGATGCTGTGGGTTCGAGTCCCACCTGAGCTACTCAATATATATCTGTCCTCGTGGAGCAGCCTGGAGTGCTCGCCACCCTGTCAAGGTGGAGATCGCGGGTTCAAATCCCGCCGGGGACGCTTGTGATGGCACGGTACGCAAACCGGTAAAGCGGCGAAGCTCAAACCTTCGTGATCTGTCTGTCGGTTCGACTCCGACCCGTGCCACTCGAAACGCGTCGGCTGGGCATTGGCGTGCCCAAGTGGCTGTAACCCACCCGCCTTCGGGCATTGCAGGTTCAACTCCTGCCCGGCGCACTGAGCGGCCCGTTTGTCTATCGGTTCAGGACGCCAGCCTCTCAAGCTGGAAGGGCGGGTTCGATTCCCGCACGGGTCACTCGATCACATTGACCAAGTGGTGGAACTGGCAGACACGCGACGCTCAGAACGTCGTGCCATCAATGGCATGGGAGTTCGACTCTCCCCTTGGTCACTGAACTATGTCGGCGGGCACCGCGTCCGACCGACATGACGCAGGTGAGCCAGTGCTCAGCTGGGCCTCATAAGCCCGGACCGCCGGGTGCGACACCCGGACCTGCAATTTGCAAGGACGATATTCACGGCCGGGTACGCAAACTAGGCAAAGCGGCGAGGTCGAGAGCCTCGTGATTTTGTGGGTTCGACGCCCACCTCGGTTACTCACGATCCCGTGGTCCAGCGGTCAAGACGCCTGGTCGACATCCAGGAAATCGGTGGTTCGAGTCCATCCGGGATCACTCTGGTCTGTAAGTGCTATTGGCCGCACGCCTCCTCGGTAAGGAGGAAGGCCGGGTTCGATTCCCGGACGGACCTCTCGATGTACGGGCCGGCATGTTCCACGGGGGCGACTGATCCTTGCAAGATCGGTGCGATGGGTTCGATTCCCATTCGGTCCACTGACAACGACGGGCTCATGGTCCAACGGGACGACACCGCCCTGGCGTGGCGGAGATCCGAGTTCGATTCTCGGTGGGTCCACTGACAACTTGGAAGGTAGCCGAATACGGCTGGTCGGGCCGGTTTGCTAAACCGTGCGACCCGCAAGGGTCATGTGGGTTCAAATCCCATGCCTTCCGCTTGGGCCTCGATGGTGAAATGGATCATCACATCTCGCTTCTAACGAGAGATTCCGGGTTCGACTCCTGGTCGGGGCGCTGACAACTATATGGTGTCTGTGGTGTAGCGGTTTCTGCACGTCTGGCTGTGAACCAGAAGGTGGCGGTTCAACTCCGCTCAGATACCCCTTGCCTGAACTGGAGATCGTCATGGTAGCCAAGATCCTGGAACGCCCGACGCTGGTGCTGAACCGCAACTGGCAGCCGGTCAACGTCGCCACGGTGGAACGTGCCCTGACGATGCTTTGGAACGAGTCGGCTCGCGTGGTCGACCCGCACGACTTCCGGCTGTACGACTGGGCCGACTGGTCGCAGCTGCGCCCGACCGAGGGTGAGCGGTTCATTCAGGCGGTTCGGCTGCGGCTGCGTGTGCCGGAGGTGATCACGCTGACCGGCTTCGACCGGCTGCCGACCGCGGCCGTGGCGTTCAGCCGTCGCAACGTGTTCAAGCGTGACCATTACACGTGCCAGTATTGCAGTGTCCAGCCGGGCACCGAAGAGCTGTCGATCGACCACGTCGTTCCGCGGTCGCACGGCGGCACTTCGACCTGGGAGAACTGCGTGCTGGCATGCGTGGCCTGCAACAAGCGCAAGGCCGACCGCACGCCGCAGCAGGCCGGCATGAAGCTCCGCCGGCCGCCGGTCCGCCCGACGTGGAAGCCGCTCTATGCGGCCCACCGAGTGCGGATCGCCAGTTGGGCCAAGTTCGTCAGCGAAGCCTACTGGAACGTGAAGCTGGAAGATTGATGCGATCGGCTCCGGGCCTTCACCGGCCCGGGGCCGTTATACGAGTGTGCTCCTGGGAGCGGCAGCAGCCTCCAAAACCGCCCAACGGGGTTCGACTCCTCGCGCTCGTGCTGATTGATGTTTGCCGACGTGGCTCGACTGAGAAAGGCGGCGGTCTTGTAAACCGCTTGATGCTGGTGCGAATCCAGTCGTCGGCTCTGAGTGAATAGTCCGTGAGTGTAGCCGGATTCGCACGGCAGCCTCCGAAGCTGCAAGACCTGGTTCGATCCCTGGACGGGCTACTGATTCCTTGAAAATGCCTGGCGAGTGTGCCGGACAAGCACGGCAGTCCTCGAAACTGCAAGACGAGGTTCGACTCCTCGGCCCGGCGTGGGTGGATGACAGCTATATAGATGTCCTCGGAGTGTGGCGGATTCGCACGCGACTCTGCGAAGGTCGAGGGCTAGGTTCGATTCCTGGCGAGGACACTCAATTTCGTGACGCTGGAGCCAGCCGGCACGGCGACTGCCTGCAAAGCAGTTTCAAGTGGGTTCGACTCCCACCAGCGTTTTTCTTTTGAACTTCAAGCAAGGTGACGCAGCCCGGCCAGCGGCGCGCTCGGCCCGACCGTTTGGTTGTTGGCCGAGTGTGTTCCGCGTTCTGGATTCTAACGAAGGCTGCGCCGGTTCCGTGGTAGCTCAACTGGATAGAGCATCAGGCCAATAACCTGACTGTCGCGGGTTCGACTCCCGTCCACACCAGGGGTGAAAACCCCCATCAGGAAACGCGTAAGCGTATCCACCAAGAAGCCCGCGGGAGGCGGGCGAGCGTTTTGGTCGGCTTGTCGACTGGAAAAACATCGGCGGCGTCGGCGCGGCTTGTCGAGCCGGGATTCGTCCCGGCGGCAACTGTGTCTGACCGCGGCCGATGCTAGGCGACGGCAACACTGAGAGAGTGCCCTGTAGTCCGTCGATACCACGGGCATGAAGCGCCGCGGCCGGCGGTGGTGAAAGCGAACGTATCAAGCTGTGGTCTTGTGCCCGCGGCAACGTGGGCCCGGCGACCGCGGCGCGAACGCTCGTGGCAACCATCCGACGCCGCGGCGCGAGTTGCCCGCTCAAGCGAAACTCCGCGCTCCAAAGTGTGATCAGGCGAACGTCCGCCGCCCAAGGGTGTCCTTTAGTCTTACCAGCAGTCGCGCGGCCTGCATTGATCCGCCGCGCAAGGAGGTGATCATGTTCAAGCACATCAATATCCGCGGCTACGAGTTCGGTCTGCTCTTCCGCGACGGCGAGTTCCAGCGGCTCATGGAGCCGGGCAGCTACTGGCTGTTCGACTTCTGGGGCAAGCTCAAGGCCGACATCGTGTCGAAGCGCGACCCGTGGCTGATGCACGAGAAGCTCGATCTGCTTGTGCGCGCCGGCGTGTTGAAGGATCGGGCCGTCGTGCTCGACCTGAAGGACTACGAGCGCGCGCTGGTCTGGATCGACGGCCGGTTCAGCCATGTGCTGCCGCCGGGCCTATACGCCTACTGGACCGGCCTGCGCGAAGTGCGGACGGAGATTGTCAGCCTGCGCGCCGCCGACGGCGCGCAGCGGCGGACGCCAAGCAACTCGTGCGCTTCGAGCACCCGGACCTGCGCGTGATCGCTCGCGGCGCCGGCGTCGAGCGAGTGCTCGAGCTGGCCACGGTCGAGCCGCACCATGCGGGCGTGCTGTTCATCGACGGCAAGTTCGAGGGCACGCTGCCGCCGGGCCGCTACGCCTTCTGGAAGAACTTGGCCCAGGTCAAGTTCGTCCAAGAGGATCTGCGCGAGCAGATGATCGACATCGCCGGTCAGGAGATCATGACCGCCGACAAGGTCACGCTGCGCATGAACGCGGTGGTCACCTACCGGGTGGCCGACGCGCGGCAGGCGGTGAGCACGGTCGACAACGCGCGGCAGGCGCTGTATCGCGAGGCCCAGTTGGCGGTGCGGGCGGTGGTTGGTGCGCGCGAACTGGACACGTTCCTGATCGACCGCGACGCCGTGGCTCGCGAGCTGGAGGAATTGCTTCGCCAGCGCGTGAGCGAGTTTGGTCTGGAAATCGTTTCGGTGGGTGTGCGCGACATCATCCTGCCGGGCGACATGAAGGACCTGATGAACCGCGTGACGGAGGCCAAGAAGGCGGCCGAGGCCAACTTGATCTCCCGTCGCGAGGAGACGGCGGCCATGCGCAGCCAAGCCAACACGGCCAAACTGCTCGAAGGCAGCCCGACGCTGATGCGTTTGCGCGAGCTGGAGGTGCTCGAAAAGATCGCCTCGGCCGGCAAGCTCAACATCGTGCTGGGCGAAAAGGGCCTGACCGACCGCGTGGTCAACCTGTTGTAGCAGCGTGTTGTAGCAACCTGTTGGACGATTCAGCAGGCCGCGCCGCCGCGGCAATGGCCAGGAGGCCGGGAGAAATCCCGGCCTCTTGGCATCAGCGCCGCGAATAGGACCCGCGCACGGTGGATTCGGCTCCAATTAAGGGCCTATCCGACAACTCCCCCCTCTCCCTTTGGGAGAGGTAGGGTGAGGACTCGCCGAAGCTCTCGGGTAGGCTGTAAAAAGGCTCTCCTGTTTCCGTCTGCAACACGCACGGAAACGCATGGCGCCCGGTGGATCTCGGAATCCCTCGCTGACGCGTCGGGTTAGGACCGAGGCGCCGCGCGATTACAAACCGAAGCAATGAACCTGTCGCCCCGAGAGGGATTTTCGCAGAGCGCCACTCGGAAACCGACGAGCCATTAAGGAGCACGGCCAATCAAAGAGCATGTGTAGCCAGGCGGGCCCTTCGACGGCGCCACATCGTAATCGCCGTCGCACCCGCGCCCAGCAGGGCAAGGGCAACACTGGAGGGCTCGGGAACCGGCGCGTATTCAACAATCACGACGCCCGAGCCGCCCGCGCCGCCCGCGGCATTTCGACCTGCGCCACCGCCACCGCCCAGGCCGTTCACACCGTTAGAACCGGGGGCGTAGTCGTTGGGGTATGCTGTGCCATTGCCACCGCCCCCTAAGCCGCCCAAGTTATCGCCTGGTTTATCGTCATACGCGCCGCCGCCGCCGCCGGCGTAGTAGGTGAGCGAGCCGACCCCAATCGCGCTCTGGAGCCCGTTGCCGCCGTAGCTAGCTCCATTATTTGAAACGCCAGGCGTGCCCGCGCCGCTACCACCGCTGGCACCTGTGGCCGTGGTATTGGCGCCGGCGATCACCCCAGTAAACGGGCCTGTTAAACTACCATTCGTGTCGTATCCCCCCGAGGCGCCACCGCTGACATTGTACTGGCCACCTTGTCCTCCGGATGCAACCAGTAGATCAAACTGCGAGAGCCCCCCATTGCTTCCAGAGTCGCCGCCAGCTGCTCCCGCCGCGCCGCCGAGGCCGACCGCGACGCTCAAAACACTCCCACCGGTCACTGTGTAACTCGAGGTGTTATAGAATCCGCCCCCGCCGCCACCGGCTGACGGAAAATTACTAGCCGACGTGGCGCCGCCACCGCCGCCGACGACGAGGACCTCGACGGAACTCACGCCGTTGGGCACCGTCCAGGTTCCAGTATTCACGGTATTCGTTATATTGCTGTAGGTGAATGTGACGACATTGTCACCGTTCGACGGGTCGATGGAAGAGGTGGAAATAAAATCCGCCCGAGCGCCGCCGGCCGCGGAGAGTGCCAACGCCCCCGCCGCCATCCATGCCATGTATCCCCGCCGCGCCGTGCATTTACGTGCATTCGTCTTGGACATGTCCGCTTTCCTAATGGTTCTGGTGTCGAGCTGGGCTAGTAAGTCGTTAGCTGGCGTGCTGACGCTAAAAGAAATGATTCGACCCTACTACAGATACCACCGCTTTTGAGGGAAATGATAATTAAAAACGCGAAAACAAACTATGATTTTCGGGAACATGCGACTGCATTACGTTTGCCGCGATGATCGACGGTATTCGCCGGGCGCAGCCCACGTCGCGATTAAAGAAAAAGTTGAAATTAGACGGTTCCTCGAATCCGCACATTTCGGCAATTCGGGCGATGGATAGTTCGGTTGTGACGAGCAGTTGTTTGGCCCGATTGGCGCGGTGCTGGCGAATGGCGGCCCCCGGGGTCATGCCGTAGGCCGCTAGGAAGCGTTTGTTCAACGTCTTCTGTGAAATCCCCAAAAATTCGACCAATTGACTGACCGACAACCCTTGGCAGGCGAGTTCTTCGATTAATCGACGGGCACGGCGAATGCCATCGTTGATCACCGCATTTCCCCCCGTCGATTCCCGCTGAATCACGGGAGCAGGCGCGATAAGCACCTGCTTGGTGGGAGCAGGCGCGCCGTGCAGCAGCTCGTCGAGTAATTGAATTCCCGCGGCGCCGACCATTTCTCCATGCGCGGGGATGGAACTGAGCGTGGGCGCTGAAAATCGGGCGATGGCCAGATCGAAAAAGCCCAGGATGAAAATATCTCCAGGCACCGCTAGGCCGATGTGCCGCGCCACCTTTGCCAGCAATACGCCCACGTAGTCATCGTCGCAATAGATGCAGGCGGGAAACGTCAGTGCTCGGAGGAACTGGATGATCTCCGGTTCGTTTGCCGGTTCGGCCAGCCGATGGCGTTCCTCGCTGGGGACGCCCGGCGCCTCGAACGCCATCGCTTTCCCGCACACTTTCCGGGCGCGGTTGAGGAAGGTATCGCGGAGTCGGATTTTCCCGGGGTTTTTCGCCGTCAGGTGTCCCGCATGAACGACCACCTTGGGCTTGAATTGGGCCAGATGTTTGACCGCCGAATTGGTCGCGGCATTCATGTCGAATCCGACGCAGGCAATTCCATCGGCCAGCCATTCTCCGTTTAGACTGACTATTTTGGCGCCCCGTTCCCGCAAATCCAACACGCAGGACAGGTCGTGGTGGCCCCAGACCAGCGCTCCCTGCACATTGATACGGTGAACGACCGGCGGGGCGCCGGTCTCGTTGTAGGCGACTTCGACGAACTCGAACGACGCGCGGTTGCTCACATAGCTCAAGATCCCCTCGATCAGGCGGGCGGCATACTCATGGCCGCGCAGCAAGAGCAGGGCAACCTGGAATTTCTTTGGATTCACGACAACACTCCGGTCGAACGCCCGTTTTTCCGTAAAAGTAAAATCGCCAATGCGGAAACTCGTAGTGCTCTCGGCCGCGCGAGCCGGCGGCGCCGTGGGCTTCGCGCTCGAGCCGGGCGCCGCGATCGCCCGTCATTTCTTTTGATCCTACCTTGAGCGAAGGCGGTCAGCCTACAGAAAACAATAACTGCTAGTCCAGCATACTGTAACCGCAATCCGACTCAAGTCGGTAGAGTGGAGAATTCGGCTGTCTTCATTTCACGGTAGCAGAGGAATTATTGGATGACAGTTTTTTCGCGACCCCATGTCCCCTTGAGTGGATTCATCGTCCCGTTGGTGGTTTTGTCGATCGGGCATTGCCTGTTCGCCACTGAACTGCATGTCTCGCCGGCGGGAAACGACGCGAACCCGGGAAGCCGGGACCGCCCGGTGGCGACGCTCGGCGCCGCCCGAGACTTGGTTCGCGCTTCCATCGCCAACGGGATGAAGGAAGACATCACCGTGCGTGTCGAGGCTGGGGATTATTATGTCGAAACCCCGATTGTCTTTGATGACCGCGACAGCGGGCGCGATGGTCACGCCATTACCTACCAGGCGCTCCCGGACTGGGAACGCGCATCCACGGAGGCAGGCGAGTCACCGGCTGGAAGATGCTGGAGAATGGCGAGGCCGAAGCACGGGTTCAGGACCTGCAAGAGCATTTTACCCTGTATGAAAACGGCCATGCCGCCAACGGCGGGATGTTTCATGTGTTCGACGGCGAGCCGGCCGGGAATTGGCGGAGGGAAGGGACTCGCCTCGTCTACCATCCGCGCCGTCTTCCGGTCGAGGAACAGGTGATCGTATTGGGCACGACGAAGGACGTGTTCATCGTCCGGGGACGCTCGATGCGGCAGGTGGCCGAGAATATCGTCTTCGACGGATTGCATGTCATCGGCTCGGATTTCGCGGTGGAATGGAAGAAAGGGGCCACGGACAATGTAACCTGGGACGGCGACTACGACGGCAAGCCCTGGGGCGGGAAGCCGCTGTCGGTCGTCGCGCCCGACATGCGCCACGGACAGTTCTTCATCGAAAACTGCGCGGCGCATCGTGATCCGCAACAGCCGGCTTTATGGGGCCGGCTTCATGGCGGTCATGTTCAATCGCTGGGCGCGGGAAAACCGGGTGGAGAATTGTTGGATCGAAAACGCCGGGTGCAACGGGCTATTCTTCATGGGCTGGGAATGCGGCCGAGGGCCGTTCAAGACGGTGGCCGAGTCGTACGTCAACAAGAACAACGTGGTCCGCGACAACGTGTTCCTTGACATCGGTCGCTTTGCTCCAGACGGCGGTGGGGTCTACATGTTCTTCAGCGGGGACAATCTCGTGGAGCACAATCTCTTCCACGGGATTCGCCGATATGGAGTGGCGACCAAGGGCTGGCGTCCCAAGCTTATCAACGCTTTTTATCAATACGCGCTGCTGCCCGATTCGCAAAGGAAACTTAAAGAAGAAAAGGACTTCGACGCGCCCGACGTCAAGTTGTACGACGGCTATGTGGTAACGGAGAAAAACCAGGGCGAAGAGGTGCTGCATTCCCGGAATAATATTATCCGCTTCAACGATCTGTCGCAGATCGCCCGCGACGGAAGCGACATGGGAATGATCGAGATGTGGGGCGCCGGCGCCGGCAACCGGTGGGAATACAATGCCTGCCACGATGGCGTGCAGAATGGCAGTTGGGACGAGTGGCTGCACGTCTTGTTCAACGATGACGGCTCCCACAAGGCGACGCTGCGCGGCAACATCATCTACTGGATCGCCGGCGGCACGCGGTCTCGCGCCATCATGTCCAAAGGCAACGACCAAACCAATATCCACAATATCATCGCCGACAGCATTTTGGACGCCGCCGCGACAATCGGGCCTTTTGTCGAGGAGGCCCATGACATGGTCTGGTCGCATAATATCGTCGCCGCCGAAATCAAGCGTCTACACGAGGGAGGCCAGGGCGTGGAGACCATCGACGGCGTTCCGCACCCGATCTTAAAAGAGATCGTCGACAATGTGTATTACTTCCAGCCGCTCGGCGGAGAGGCGGCAACGCCCGAGGCAGCGACGAACATCCCACGGCAGCTTGAAGCGTGCAAAGGCGGGAAAATCGAGAAGGGCTCCGTGTACGCCGACCCGATGTTCGACCGCAAGCGTCCCTGGTGGGACGCTCGATACACGGACTACCGCCTTCGTCTGGACTCGCCGGCGCTGAAGCTAGGTTTTGTGCAGGCGGACATGGATCAGATCGGCCTGCGAAAAGACTTCCCCTTCGCATTGACCGAGGTGTTCGACCATCCCGCCGCGCGGATTTGGAAAGCCGCCGATTTCTCTCGAATCTTTGGAAACCATGCCGGTGGGCTCGTCCAACCACATTCCGGCCGCGCTCTGGAGCGGAACTCCTGGATTCGATATGACAACGTGAATTTCGGCGATGGCGCCAATTCGCTCTTCCGGGTGCGCTGGAATATGACACGCCGACGCAGGCGTTCGAAACGACAGTCAATGGCAAGCCCTTCGCGGCGGTCGAGCTGGGTGATACCTGGCGCCCGATTCCCTACTGGGACGTGAGCCCGATCTATGGCGAGGCGAACAAGAAAGGGCCCGAGTTGATGGATGTGGTTTTTGTGCCGAGAAAGACCCCGCCTCGGTCAAATGGATTACCGTGACCACGCCTCTCGTGAGCGGCGCTTCGGTCAAGCATCCGCTCGGCGTGATTCATTTCGCCGCGGTGGACGGCGAAAAACACGCCAATGGCGCGGCCTACATGCGCTCGAGCATATACGCCAAACGGGGCGGAAAAACAGGCATTGAGATCAGAGGCGCCCATGGATTGAAGGTGTGGTTGAACGACCAGCAGTTGTTCTCACAGCTCGGCGACATCGACAAGTCCTCCAGGGTCGAAGCCACGTTCAAGCAGGGCTGGAATGTGATCCTGGTGAAGGCCGTGCAGGATGATGAGAAGGTGGGGGACAAGAATGGGGCGAATTTCTGGGCCTCCGTCACGATGTATTATCGCGGCGTGGGCGACGCCTTCGTCTCCCCGCGTGCGCCCGGCAAGGAAATCTTCATCCCGCCTCATCCAGGCGCCGCCATCGAAGTCCGGTTGGATGCGCCAGACGGCAAGCGGATCGGCGAGATGGCGTTTGGGCAGAAGACCTGCGCGATCAACAAGACCCAGGGCAGACACGATCTCTTCCTCGTGTTTCCGAATCAAAATATCCGGACGTTCGACTGGTTCCGATTTGAGTAGATAAGCAGGGACATTGCCGGCAACACTGCATTCAGTCGCTGAAATCGCGCTACTCAAGGGAGCGATGATCATCCCATGGAATGGCAACGCGGGAGCGGACCGGCATGCCGTCGATTTAAAAGTCAGCCGCCGCGCCTTACAAACCGTTGCCGGCGGCGCATCGCGGGCGTCGCCTGGCGCCGTGACTGCCCGCAATGGTCGCGTCCGACGCTTCGACCTAAGCCGACCTCGACGCCAATGACCAGTAACTTGTGACGCAAAAGGTTCTACTGTACGGGACTGCTTCTGGAGCGGTCGCGGGCAGCGAATTCGATCATCGGCGAGCAAAGAGCGCGTGGGAGCAAAGCGACTATTGAGCCTGGCGCGGCTTGGGTTGTTCGTGTTCCCAAAGATCGGGATCGTCGCTCGCGGCGCCGAGTGCGCGAAGCGAAATTTCCAAGGCGGCCAACGATTGGGGGTCGATTTCGCCGGAGACGCGTTCGAGGCCGGCAGCGCGACGTTCATGCGAGGTGAGCAGGTAATAAACGACTGGCGGCTTTGTCATCCATTCGACGAAGTGCTCGGCGACCCGCCGGCCGAGCGATGGATCGGCCTCGGGAAAAGGGCCGTCGGCCAGAAACACCACTTGGCAAGGCTTCATTTCGCGGCCCCAGAGGCGATCGCATGCCCGCTGCAGCACTCCCGAGAGGCGATGCCGCAAAAAGCTGAGTTGCTCGTCGAGCTCCTGGCCGATGTAGGGCCGAAGATTGTCGGAACGCGAGGCGAGTAGCGGCACGCAATTGCCCGAGAGGTCGACGCCGGCGGCCCGCCAACCGAGGCGCTTCATCTCGACGAGCACCACCAAGAGCACGGGCTGCTTTGCCGTCATGACGCGTCGCCCTTGGAGCGTCGGCGGGATTCGGCGATCGACTTTTCCAACCGCGCGAGCAACTCGGCTTCTTGCGATTCGGGTCCCCCGATCTCGCCGCGGCCCTCGCCCCGGCGGCTTTGCCCGAGGGCGAGCAAGTGCTCGCGCACATCGACCAGCAATTGCCGCCGTTCGACCAGGGCATCGTGCTCGGCGGCGGCTTGGCGGAGCATTTCGATCAGTTCGTCGGGGTCCCAGGGCTTGGTGATATAGCGATGCAGGCCGCCGTGATTCACGCCCTCGATCACCGATTTCAGGTCCGCATAGCCGGTGAACACGATTCGGATCGCGTCGGGTTGCCGCGACTTCACTTTGCAAAGCATCTCCACGCCGGTCATCTCGGGCATTCGCTGATCGGTCATCACCACATCGATCGGATGCTCGGCCAAGATTCGCAGCCCCTCGGCGGCGCTTTCGGCGGTGTGGAGCTCGAACTCCTGCCGCAAGAGACCCTTGAGCGAAAAGAGCATGTCGGGCTCATCGTCGACCAGCAGCAGCGAATGTTTGGGCGCTCTCGCCATGAAAAAATGCTCCGGGGCCAAGCGGTTCGCAAAACCGCGCGCTGGCGCCAGCGACGTGTTCCACGCCCTCGCTTCATGCGATCCAATGTCTCGCGGGCTCGCATGATACCGATTCCAAGCCGATTCGAGAACCGGTCGAGCAGCGGTTCGACGGGGGGGGGGCGGCATTTCGAAGTGGCGACGCGGCGGATAATTCGGATCGACGCTCGCATTCTAATTCTTTCCGATTGTTCGCGTCGCGGCAATGACCTCGCGCCGGCTCGCCCGAAGAGCGGCGGGCGCGGCGGCCGCATGCGCGGCGGCGACATGGCCGGTCTGGGAAGTCGTTACCGCTTGCCGTTCTTGGGCGGACGGCGCGGCAGACGCACGCGAAACACGCTGCCACGCCCTGGCTCGCTCTCGACACTGATCGAGCCGCCGTGGTCGCGGGCCACGCCATATCCGATCGAGAGCCCGAGCCCAGCCCCCTGGCCGACCGGTTTGGTGGTGAAGAAGGGTTCGAAGATGCGCGGCATGATCGCGGAGTCGATGCCGCAGCCGTGGTCCTCGACTTCGACCGACACGCCGGCCGGGTCGGTCAGCGTGCGAATTTCGACGACTCCGCCCGCGCGGCTGGCTTGCACCGCATTGAGCACGAGTGCATGCAACAACTGCTGCACGCGGCGCGGCTGGCAAAAGACGCCCGCCCCCGGCGACAAATCCAGGGCGATGCTCAAACCCTTTTCGGCCACGAGCGAGCGCAAAATGTCGACCGTGCTTCGTAACCCCGCGTTGAGATCGAGATCGGAAAACTCGGATTGATCGACCTGGGCGAAATCTCGCAGATTGCCAACGATCGCTCGCACTCGGGCCAAGCCAGCTTGCGATCGGGCGAACAATTCGGGCAGATTGTCGCGGAGCCAGGTGAAATCGTGGGCTTCGTCGCTATCGGCGATGTCGCTTCGCGGCGCCGCCGGGCCCGACACGTCGCCGGCCGGGCTCGCTTTTTCGTTCGCTCGCGCGGGGCCATGCGGAGGCATTTTGCCGGCGCGGTAATGGTCGAGCAAATCGAGCGCGCTGGTTACATCGCGCTTCAGCACGGCCAGATTGTTACTCACGAAAGCGAGCGGGTTATTGATTTCGTGGGCCATGCCAGCGGCCAGTTGCCCGAGCGCGGCGAGCTTTTCGCTTTCGACGAGCGCGGCCTGGGTTTGCCGCAATTGCAAGTTTTGATTCGTGAGCGTCTGCTGCAAGACGATCATGCGTTCGCCTTGGCGAATTCGCGCTCGCAGTTCGCCGTGGTCGATCGGCTTGGTCATGAAGTCATCGGCGCCGGCTTCCATGCCTTCGACCAGATCGTCTTTCTCGCCGCGAGCCGTGAGCAGAATGATGTACACATAATGCGGCTGCGGGGCGGCGCGAATCCGGCGGATGAGCTCGAGCCCATCCAATTCGGGCATGACCCAATCGGTGAGCACCAGCGAAACGGTGCTCGCTGAAAATGCCGCCAAGCTTCGGCGCCATCGGCGGCGACCGTCACTTCGAAATTGAGCCCGGCCAGCGAGCTTTCGAGCAAACGTCGCCAGAGCAGGCTGTCTTCGGCTACCAACACCTTCATGAGAAGAGCTCATTCGCGCGAGAGTGGCACGCCGAAGCTTGTTCCGCCAAAAGACCTGCGTTCGACGCGTTGGTTTAATTATAGCGGGCTTAGCGTGAGGTTCCTCATTCGAGCGCTTCCGTGATCGCTTGGCAAACGATTTCGTCGGGCTCGATATCCAGGCGGCGCCCCAACGCCGCTTGGGCCTCGGGCGAGGCGAGCCTGCCGAGTGCCCATGCCGAAGCGGAACGCACAAGGGGTTCGGCGTCGGCTAGCCCGAGCGTGAGCGCGGCGAGCGCCGGCAGGTGGCGCTGATTGCCGAGCACGATCGCGGCGTTGCGCAGCAGACCGCGGCGCTTCGAGCGCCAAAGAGGCGAATGTCGAAAGCGGTGGCGGAATGCTTCGTCATCGAGCGAAAAGAGCGGGGCCAGTTCGACCGGATTGTTTTCCGGATCGGGTTCGAAGTCGGCCCAGCGCGTTTGGGGCGCCCGGCGGTTCCAAGGACACACGTCTTGGCAGACATCGCAGCCAAACAGCCAGTCGCCCACCTTGCCGCGCAACGCGGCGGGCATCGGGTCGCGCAGTTCGATCGTCAGATAGCTCACGCAGCGGCTCGCGTCGAGCAGGCCGGCCGAGACAAACGCATCGGTCGGACAGGCATCGAGGCACGCGCGACACGTGCCACAATGATCGGCTTCGTGCGCCGCGTCGTAGGTTAGTTCCAGATCGGTCACCAGCGCCGCGAGGAAGAACAGGCTGCCCGACCATTTGTTGATCAACAGGGTATTTTTGCCGATCCAACCCAGGCCGGCCAAGCGGGCAAAATCGCGCTCCATGAACGGCGCGGTGTCGACCACGCCGCGAGCCGTGGCGCCTGGCTGCTCGCGCTTCACGAAATCGGCAAGCGCCGCGAGCCGCGGCCGGATTTTTTCGTGGTAGTCGGCGCCCCAGGCATAACGCGACACGCGCCCCTGGCCCGGCGCCGCGCGCGCCGGCGCTTGGGCGCCATAGTTCACGGTGAGCATCAGCACACTGCGCGCGCCTCGAGCACATGGCTCGGGTGATGATAGGCGGCCTCATGCTTGGCCAGATAATGCATCTCGCCGGCATAACCCCGCTCGAGCCATTTGCGCAGCCTGCTCGCGCCGGGCGGCTCGACCGCCGCGCATACCCCAGCGGTGTCAAAACCCTGGGCGATAGCCTCGGCCTTGAGCCGGTGCGTGAAAATGTCGCGATTCATGGCGATCAATGCACGGCGGCCAGGGCCACGTCGGTCATGGCGGCCACGGCGGCGTCGACATGCTCGGCGGTGCTGAAGACGCCCAAACTGAAGCGAGTCGTTCCGCCGTGGGCAAATGTGCCCAGCGACTTATGCATGCGCGGAGCGCAATGCAATCCGGGACGGGTCTGCACACGATGCGAGGCGTCGAGCATCGCGGCGACTTCTTGAGGGTCGAATCCATCAAGGGTTACGCTGACCAAGCCGACTTGTCGCTCGGGATGGCGCGGGCCATGAATTCGCAGGCCGGGAATGCGGCCGAGCCCCTCGAGCAATCGGCCGGTGAGCTCTTCGTGGCGCCGGCGGATCGTGGCGACGCCATGTTCGAACAAAAACTCGGCCGCGGCGCCCAGGCCCAAGAGACCCGGCACATTGAGATTGCCGGCCTCGAACTTGCTCGGCATGTTCATGGGGTGCTGATCGTCGTCGCCGGAAATTCCGGTGCCGCCTTGCCGCGAATTGCGCACGCGCTCCTCGACGCCGCCGCGGAAATAAAGCACGCCGGTGCCGAGTGGGCCAAGCAGGCCCTTGTGTCCGCTGGCGGCGAGCAGATCGATCGGCGAATCGTCGAGCGCGATCGGCACATGACCGGCTGTTTGCGCGGCATCGACCAGGAACAGGGCGCCGGTGGCATGGGCGATCTCGCCGATTTCGTCGATCCGTTGCAAGGCCCCGGTCACATTCGAGGCATGCGAAAGCACGACCAGCCGCGTTTCTCTTCGCATCGCGTCGCGCACCGCGCGGATCGACGAACCCTTGCATGTCGCATCCCACGCGACTCACGCTCACGCCGCCTCGCTCCAAGCTCGACAATGGCCGCAGCACCGAATTGTGCTCGATCACGCTCGTGACCACATGATCGCCAGGGCTCACCGCGCCATGCAGGGCCATGTTCAGCGCGTCGGTCCCATTGAACGTAAAGATCAGTTGTCCTTGATTACGCGCTCCGAGCAAGCGGGCGACTTCCCGACGCGTTTTTTCGACATCGCGCGCGACTTGGGCCGCTTCGGCATAGCCACTTCGCCCGGTCGATGCTCCGATGTTGCGTTGGTAATCGTCGACCGTGCGATACACCGACTCCGGCTTGGGCCAACTCGTGGCGGCGTTGTCTAGGTAAATTCGCGTCATGGGCGGCGCCCTTCTGGGGTAATCGGCGCGGAGCAAGCATCGCTCAACAACAGCTCGCGCTTCGCGCGGGGCATATCGGACAGGGGGGAGACGATAAATCCGTTCTCAATGCGCTGAAATCGCGGGAGCATAGTAGGTGCGGCTACTAGCTATTCTACCCATTTGCCGCGAACGGGGCACGGGTTGCGCGGCTCGAACTTGCGCAATTAACAAAATACCCGCCGCTTATCCCCCGCTCGCCGAGTTGAGCTTGACCTCGCAAGATGCGCGCCGCGGACTTTTTCCCTCGAAAAACAAAAGGGCGAAACCAGCGAAATTCCCCATCGCTGTCAACTCGTGAGCAAAGCCTCGCCCTGGGCGGCGAAGACTTCGGCCAGCTCGGGCATGAGGCCATAGGCCAGCGCGAGCGCTTTGATGGGGTGCGTGGTCGGTTTGTCGGCGCCTTGCTCCATTTGCAGTTTGCAGGCCGAGCATTCGGTCACGCCGGCTTGAATCGTCGGACTTCGCATCGCGTGGATCAGGTCGCGTCCGGCGCGAAGGCTGGAGCGGAAGTTTTCTTGCGCGAGGCCGTAGGCCCCGGCCATGCCCGAGCAGCCCCGGTCGAGCCGTTTGATCACGAGCCCGGGCACCAAACGCAACAGATTCTCGCCCGGAGAACCGATACCGAGTGCTTTGAGGTGGCACGGCAAATGGTAGCCGAGCGCGAGATTGAGCGGCTTGAAGTCGAGTTGCAAGGCGCCTTGCTGATGCAAGCGCCAAAGATAATCGCAGGCTTCGCTCGCATGGTCCGCCACGAGCCGGGCATCGTCGTCGTCGACCAGCGCCTGGATACTCGCGCGTCAGGCACATCACGGCGCTCGGTTCCGTGGCGATGATGTGATATCCCAGTCGCACCGCTTCGGCTAGGAGCGCCACGTTTCGCTCGGCCACTTTCGCGCTTGATCGAGCGCGCCGATCGCGATTAGCGGCATCGCCGACGCCTGCTGCTGCGGAGGCACGAATACCGACACGCCATTGTGCTCGAGCACCGCCACCAGCGCTTCGCCAAGCTGTGGATCGTGGTAATTGACGAAGGTGTCGACGAAATAAAGTGCCTTGCGCTTGGCTTGCCGCGTGGGGCGGGTCCAGCGGCGGCGGGCGGCCGTGCGCAAGAATGGCCGGGCCGCGAAGCGGGGAAGTTTGCGCCGGGAGCGAGGCCGATCATTTTTTCGAGCAGCCATCGGGCGCCGCGATTGGCCAAGGCCCAATTCGCGAGCGGACGAAAATAACTGCCGATGGCCGAGAGCGTGTCGACGTTGGCCAGCGCCCAGCGGGCGATCGACTGGCCGTGGACCTCCAGGTAGGCCGACTTCGCTTCCGCCATCAGCTTGGGAATGTCGACGCTCGCCGGGCACTCCACGCGGCACATGTGACAATGCACGCACAGGTCGGCGATGGCTTTGAAGTTTTCATCGAGCGGTTGCTGCGCGTCGAGCTGGCCGGTGAGCATGCCGCGAATCAGATTCGCCTTGGCCCGCGGCGAGGCTTCTTCGGCCGGCGATGCGCGAAAGATCGGACACATGCGCAAGTCGGGGGCTTGCGTTCGACATGCGCCGCAGCCATTGCATTGGCGAGCGGCGCCGAGGAAATCGTCTTGAGTCCAACGCCAATGCAATTTCAGCGGCGCCGGCGCGGCCGCGCCATTGGCTTCGCTCGATGACGCGACGACAACCGGCGCGGCAGTCGCGAGAACGCTAGGCGGCGCGCTCGATGGCGCCGACGCGCCGACGTGTCGCGGTCGCATGCCCCGGTGCGCCGTTTTCGCGATCCGATCGGCCCCGAAGCAGCAGCGCCGAAGGTCGCAGGTTCTTGGCCACGAGATCCGCGTCGTCGCTGAAAAGTTTATCGGGGTTCAAGAGATTCAGCGGGTCGAAGATGCGTTTGACCTCGCGAAACACATCGGCGAGCGGGCCATATTGCTGCCGCAGAAACGGCCCGCGACTGAGGCCCGCCGCATGTTCGCCGCTGATCGTGCCTCCAACGGCGAGCACCTCCTGATACAGGCTCTCGGCGAGCGGGCCCATGCGCGCGACGTCGGCCGGCAGCGCGGGATCGAGAAACGGACGCAAATGCAACTGCCCCTGTCCGGCGTGTCCGAACAGCGACGCCGTGACCTGATGCTGCTTGAGCACGTTTTGCATGCGAACCAGAAAGTCGGGCAACGCCGCCGGCGGAGTCGCGAAGTCCTCCACGAACGGCAGCGGTCGCGTCGCCCCTTTCACGCGATGCAGCGTCGGCACCACATTGCGCGCCAGCCGCCAAAACAACTCCGCCTCGATCGGGTCGTGCGCCAGCGCCGCGTGAAACGCCAACCGCTTTCGCCGTCGCACCCGCTCGACGAGTTGCGCCAGTCGCGATCGTGTCTCGCTCTGACGATCGCCATCGTATTCGATCAGCAGCGCGGCCTCGGTCTCCGCCGGAATCAGCCGATCGTAGAGCCGCATGCCCTCGCGCGCGAGGCTCAAATGCCGCCGATCCATGAGGTCGCAAGCGCTCGGGCCCCAGGGCATGATCTCCATCACCGCCCGGGCAGCGCTCTCGAGCCGGTCGAAAAACAAGAGGCCCACGCTGCGATGCTTCGGTAGCGGCGACGTGTCGAGGGTCGCCTCGGTCACGATCGCGAGCGTGCCTTCCGAGCCGCATAGCAACCGCCCAAGATCGAGCCAATCGTCGGTCAGCACATCGGCGATCTGATAGCCAAAACGATTGACCGGCGCCTGGGGCCAATGCGCGGCGATGGTCGGGGCCTCGCGCTCGATGAGTTCGACCAGCGCCGTGAGCAAGGCGCCTTTACGCGTGTCGGGCGCCATGTTCTCCGCGGTGCGCGGCTCGCGACCGGCGTCGAGCACCGTGCCATCGGCGAGCACGAGCTGCAGGCCGGCCACATGGCGCCGCGCCGAGCCGTGTCGCGGCCAATGACTGCCGCCCGCGTCGATCGCCACCACGCTGCCCATGGTGGTCACGCTACTCATGGCCGGGTCGGGGCCGAACTGCCGGCCGGTGGCGCGCAACTGCCGGTTGAGCCGGGCATGCACGACGCCCGGTTGCACCCGCACCCGCCGCGGCTCGATGTCGACAATGCCGCGCATGTGCCGCGAAAAGTCGAGCACGATGCCGCGGCCGAGCGATTCGCCGGCGAGCCCGGAGCCGGCGCCGCGGGGAAAGACGGGCGTCCGGTTTTCAGCCGCGTATTTCACCGTCGCCACGACATCGGCGAGCGAAACAGGCCGCACGACCACGAGCGGCTTGATTTCATAAAGACTGGCGTCGGATGCGTAGAGCTGGAGGAATACGTCGTCGGCGCGGACTTCTCCGCGAATCAATCCGCGCAGGTCGTCATGGATGCGTTCGCGCTCCGGGTCCATGAAGAACGGTCCTACTCGACACGATGCTTGCCGACGCGAACGATCGGCGCGGTGTTCCGGTTTGGCGAAATGAGCGTGCAGCCAGTGCTGGCGCCGGCCCGATATAAACCTTGATGATAGCTCGCCGCCAGAGCGGCGCAAATACGGCGCCGGGCGTGGGTTGATCGCGATTGTGCCTCGGCGCGACGTTGTCTAGCGAGTTTAACGATTCCAGGAAATGCGGCGACAAAGCAAAGTTTGCGGTTAATCGTGTCGATATTTGAGCCTGCCGGCGAAAAGTTCGCGCCGCCGGATTGATTCCAGCGCCGGGGGAATGGGTCCCTTGGCCCAAAACCTTTTGCGGGTCATGCTGCCCTGCCTGCCTTGTGAAAGGATTCTCTATCATGGTGGTGCATCGATTTCATGGCGGCTCCGGCGCCCCGAGGTTGCGCCGGCGAGTGTTTTTCCGCGGACCATGGCGCGCTCGCGGGAGAGCCTCGCGTCCGTCCAGCCGCGAGGACCCTTCGCCGATCTGCCGGCCAAGCGCATTCTCGTCACCGGCAGCCATCGTTCGAGCACCACATGGGTCGCCACCATGCTCACGGCCAACCGCGAGGCCGAATTCATCAACGAGCCGCTGAATCATAGCGACGGTCCGGCGGTGATGCGTTCGGTGGTGCGCCATCCGTACGAATACATTTCCCGCGCCACCGAAGGGCCGATCGTCGATCCCTATCGCGCCGTGCTCCAGGCCGGCTGCATGGCCGAGGACTGCCGACGCTATCACGAACATCGCGGCTGGACCGTGATCAAGGATCCGTTCGCCGTGTTTTCCATTCCCTGGTTTATCGATCGCTTGGGCTGTCAGGTGGTGACGGTCGTGCGGCGGCCCGAGGCATTTGTATCGAGCATCAAGCGGCTACGCTGGGACTTCGACCATCGCCACTTGCTCGAGCAGCCGGAGCTGGTGCGCAACCGACTCGAGCCGTTTCACGCCGATCTGGAGCGGGCGATTCGCGAGCCCGAGGATTTGATTTTTTCGGCTTGCTTGCTGTGGCGCATGGTCTATGCGTCGGTCAAGCAGTGCCAACGCGAGGGGCATCGGCTGCATATCGTGCGACACGATGATCTTTCGCTCGATCCGATGAACGAATTCTTGGTGTTGCACCAGCGTTTGGGGCTCACGATCACGGATCAGACCCGCGCGACGATCGCGCTTTTCAGCACACCGCTCAATCCGAAGGAAACGACGGTCGAGCCGCCGCATTTGGTGCGGCTCGACAGCAAGGCGAACCTCGACAACTGGAAAAAGCGGCTCACGCTCGACGAGATCGCGCACATCGTCGACCTGACGCACGACGTGGCTTCGCAGTACTACGCCGACTTCGAACTGGCCCTGCCGAATGCATCGGAATGCGCGGCGGCCTGAGTCCGAGGGCGGCGGCGAATCGAGAGCGATCGGCCGGCGCGGCGATTCCTTTTCGTCGCCGACGGGCTCTCACTTGGCTTTGTGCCGATATTTCAGCACGCGGACGCTTTCGATCGTAATCAGGCCCTCCTCGACGACTTGATCCAAAAACGGCAGCAATAGTGAGATCTTGTCGGACGTGTCCACGAGCTCGACCACGACCGGCAGGTCCGTCGAGAGGGCCAGCAGCCGTTCGGTGTGCAGGTGGCTGCTCGCGCCGAAGCCCATCGAGCCATGCAAGACCGTCGCGCCCGCCAGGCCCAACTCTCGGGCCTTGAGCACGATGACTCGCGCCAGCGGTTGGCCTTCGTAATTGTCGGACTCACCGAGAAACACACGGAGCAACTGGCCGTTTTCAGCCTGTTCGAGCATCGGAAACTCCTCGGAGCGAGGCAGGGTGGAAAGGTCCGGAATCGGCGCGGTGGTGCCGGGCAAGGGCGCTTTCGCAAAGTCGCGGCGGCGACGGGCCATGACATGCGCGCGTTCGAGCGTGGCGACGCACTCGGGCGCCCGCGTTCCCATGATTGTCGTCAAAAACCGACCGATGCGCCGCGGCTGATCGACGAATTCGACAATCACCGGCAAATGTTCTGTCAGACTCCACAAATGGCTTTCAAGCAACCGCCCCTCGAAATCGAGGCCAAATTTTCCGCGGAGCACCGTTGCCCCGGCCAAGCCCTCGGAGCGCGCCGCCTCGACCAACCAATCGACCGCGGAAACGAAACGATGGCGATCGGTATTTTTCAAATACAGCCGCAGCAGGATTTGTTCGGCGTCGGTGGCGTTCATGGAAAACCGCTCATTGAGAGCCTATCCGACAACTCGCTCTCCCCCCGTGGGAGAGGGTAGGGCGAGGGCCCGCCGAAGTTCTCGGAAAGGCCCTTAGCCAAGCCGCGCCACGCGCCACGCCGAGCCGAATCGCCGCGAGTCCAATCGCCACGCTGAGCAGCACATACAGCCAACCGGCCACGGACTCGCCATCGCCAAACAGTCGGCTCGTTTCGAGTTCGAAGGTGGAAAACGTGGTATAAGCCCCGGTGAAACCCACGGCGACCAGCAGCCGAAGATCGTCTTGGGCCAGCCAGGCGCGCTCGCTCAAGGCGAGCTTCTCACCGACAAGCGTGACGAACCAGCCGAGAAACAAGCAGCCCGACATGTTGATTATGAAGGTGCCGTAAGGAAGCGTCGCGCCCCAGAGCCTCGAAGCGGCGACGCCCACGCCCCAGCGCAGAGTTCCCCCCACCGCCGATCCCAGCGCCACGAGGCCAATTTGAAAGAGCAGCTTCAATTTTTTTCCGCCGGCGAGAATTCGATCGAGATTTAACCGCCGTCGACCGCCGATGCGTTGTGCGTGGGCGAGGACAAATTCAGCGGTCAATCGCTCCGCCGCTCGGTCCAGCCGACGCCCTCGACGGCATTGTATATAATCAGAACGTATTACTCGAATAAAATAACATCCCGCGCGAGCGAGCCGGGCTCACCCCGCGAAAACCACTCGCTCCCGACGCGACTTGCGACGCGGCGCCGCGTTCCTATACTTTGAGAGCGGGAAACTGCAATGCGCGCCGCCCCTTCCGCCGCGATGGATCAGCGCCGTGTGGGCGGCCGCGAGGCGGAAGTTCGTCACTCGAGAGACCGAGGAATCGTTCGTGGAAAACTCGCCCCCCGCTAGTGTCACGGCGCCGCAAGGCTCGTTTCTCGTGAGGCATCAGTTCGTAATCTATCGCCTGTTTTCGCTGTGCGGCATCGTGCCGATCGGTGGCTACATGGCGATTCACCTGCTGACCAACGCCACGATTCTCGACAACGTGGCCACGTTTCAAGACAAGGTCGACGGCATCCATTCGCTGGGGGTGGCGCTGCCGGCGATCGAATGGATTTTCATTTTCCTCCCGCTCATGTTTCACGCCGCCATCGGCTGGCTCATCATCAGCGGCAGCGTGCCCAACACGAACCACTACCGCACGATCAGCAATGTGCGCTATGTGCTCCAGCGAGCGACCGGCATCATCGCGTTTTTCTATATCGTCTTCCACATCATCCATTTGCATCATTTGGGCTCCAGCCTGGGTGGCGGCAAGTTCGTGGTGGATCATGCCGCAAGTTCGACTGGCGAGGCGCTGCAAACCTCGGTCTGGGCTCCGCCCGTGTATGTTGTCGGGGTGCTCGCCTGTGTCTACCATTTCTGCAATGGCCTCTGGACCTGGGGCATCACCTGGGGCTTGTGGGTCACGCCCGCCGCCCAGCGACGCGCCAACTGGATCAGCATTGTCGCCGGCCTCTTCCTTGCCACCGTGGGGCTCAGCGCCCTGTGGGGCTTCATGCACGTCGACACCACGCAGGCCCGGTTGGTCGAGCAGCGGATGGAAGAAGAACGGCTGCGGCTCCGCGGCGAGGAACCGCCGGCGCCGAGCCCCCATGATCCACGCGCCACGGCGTTCGATCCTACCGCGGGCCCTCAAACCAAGTGAGCGATATTCATGGTGAAGCAACGGGTAGTAATCGTCGGCGGCGGGCTGGCCGGACTTTCGGCGACCATGAAGCTGGCCGAGCTCGGCGTCGATGTCGACCTCTTGAGCCTCACTCCGGTCAAGCGCTCGCACAGCGTCTGCGCCCAGGGCGGCATCAATAGCGTCAACAGCCTCACCCGCCAGCAAGGCGATAATGAGTGGCTGCACCTCGACGACACCGTGTACGGCGGTGATTTTCTCCAGCATCAGCCGCCGGTCAAGGAAATGACCGAATGGGGGCCGAAGATCGTCGACCTGATGGACCGCCTGGGCGTGCCTTTCAATCGCACTCCCGAGGGATTTCGCGATCAGCGCCGCTTCGGCGGCACACTCTTCAAACGCACCGCGTTCGCCGGCGCCACCACCGGCCAACAACTGCTCTACGCCCTCGACGATCAGGTGCGCCGCTGGACGGTCGAAGGCCAGGTGCGGCAGTTCGAGTTCTGGGACTTTCTCGGGCCCGTGCTCGATGACCACGGCGTCTGCCGCGGCTGCGTGGCCCAAGACTTGGTGACGATGGAGATTCGGGTCTTTCCGGCCGACGCCGTGATTATGGCCTCGGGCGGCTGCGGGCTCCTGTTTGGCGGCTCGACGATGTCGATGGTTTGCACCGGCGGCGCGGCGAGTCGCGTGTATCAGGCCGGGGCCAAATATGGCAACGCCGAGTTTATTCAAGTTCACCCGACCGCGATTCCCGGCGCCGACAAACTGCGGCTCATGAGCGAAAGCGCTCGCGGCGAGGGCGGCCGAGTGTGGACGCCGCGCACTCCGCAAGACCCGCGCCCGCCGCGTTCGATTCCCGAGGGCGAGCGTTACTATTTCCTTGAAGAGCGCTACCCCAAATACGGCAATCTGGTGCCGCGCGATATCGCCACGCGCGAAATCTTCAGCGTCTGCACCAAAGACGGGCTCAGCGTGGAAAAGGATCGCCTCTGCGTGTATCTCGATCTCACGCACATTCCCCGCGAGACGCTCGACCTGAAGCTCGGCGGCATTCTCGATATCTACGAAAAGTTCCAGGGCGTCGATCCCCGCGACACGCCCATGAAAATCTTTCCGGCCGTGCATTACTCGATGGGCGGCATTTGGGTCGACTACGAACGCAGCGCCACGGGCGGACTCGTCGTCGCCTCGCCGCGCAATCAGCAGACCAGCATTCCCGGCCTCTATGCGATCGGCGAATGCGATTATCAGTACCACGGGGCCAATCGACTCGGCGCCAATTCGCTGCTGAGCTGCATCTTCAGCGGACTATTCGTGGCCCCGGGCGTGGCCAAGCTGCTCTCGGGCTCGAAGCAGGCGGCGGCCGAGCAGACCGGTCTCTATGGAAGCCGCGCTCGCCAAGCATCGCGCGCGGCCTACGAAACCCTGCTCAAGCGCCCGGGCGGCGGCGACAATCCCTATCGCTTGCACCAGGATTTGGGGCTTGTGATGACGAAGGCCGCCACCGTGGTCCGCGAAAACGAATCGCTTCGGCCGCCTGCGCCACGGTCGACGACCTCGCCGAGCGCCGGTCGCTGCTCGCTTTCGGATACGGGCAACTGGACCAATCAAAACGTGGTGTTTGCCCGCGCTCTGAACGATATGATGCCGCTGGCCAAGGCGCTGCTCTTGGGAGCGCTGCAGCGCGACGAATGTCGCGGGGCGCATTACAAGCCCGAGTTTTCCATGCCCGGCATTGATGCGACCGATCCGGCCGAGAAGCGGCGCCATGCGGAAGAATGGTGCGACCGGTTCGAGGAAAACACTCGCAAATGGGTCAAAAGCACGATTGCCACCTGCGGGCCCGATGGCAAGCCGATCATCACGTATGAAGAGGTCGATACTTCGCTGATCCCGCCTCGCCCGCGGCTCTATGGCTTGGCGGGCGCCGAAGTGATCGACGAAGTTTGGAAACAACGCCTCGCCGCCAAGGCCGCCGCTCAGCGGTCGGCAGGCCTCGCTGCCGATGGCGGCGGGTTCGCCAGGCGCGGGGAGCTCCAATGGCGCTTCGAAGCCGGCTTCGGTCGGCGCCCATGCATCGTAAAAAGACATGCTCGAAAAAGGACACGCATGAACGTTTCCGCCAGTTCCGACGCCCATTCGACTTCTTCGCCGGCCGGTCGCTCCTTCATGGTGCGCGTGTTGCGGCAAGACTGCGCCGACAAGCCCAGCTACTGGGAACGTCATCGCCTGGACTGGGTTCCGGACATGAACATCACCAGCGTGCTCCAAGCGATCGCCGCTTCGGCGAAAAGCGCCGACGGGAAACCGGTGGCGCCCGTGGCCTACGACGCCAATTGTCTCGAAGAAGTATGCGGCAGTTGCACGATGCTCATCAACGGCCGCACGCGTCAGGCATGTTCGGCCCTGGTCGATAAGCTGCTTGCCGACCAGCCCGACGAAATCGAGCTCCGTCCGATGAGCAAGTTTCCGGTGGTGCGCGATCTTTGCGTCGACCGACGGCGGCTGTTTCGCGCACTCGAAAAAGTGCATGCCTGGATCGAGGCCGACGGTTACTACGATCTGGGTCCCGGCCCGCGCCAATCGCGGAGCCAGCAAACCGCGGCCTATCCGCTCAGCGAGTGCATGAGCTGCGGCTGCTGCGTGGAAGCGTGTCCGCAATACGACCGGATCGATGTTCCGCCGGCGCCGGGCGAAACCGCCGTGCAACACGCCGCGCGGCGCGATGTGGTGTTCGACCAAGCGTTCGTCGGGGCGCATGCGATCAACCAGGCGATCTATTACAACGCCAACCCGACGGGCAAGCTCAACGCGCGGACACGAATCGATGCCCTGATGGCGCCGGGCGGCATCCAGGTTTGCGGCAACGCCCAAAATTGCGTGGCGGTGTGCCCTAAAAAAATTCCGCTCACCACCTCGATCGGCCGCGCCGGCCGCGCCGCCACGGTCCGCGCCGTCGAGCGGCTCTTCGATCGCTGACGGGTCGCCCGAGGGTAATTCAACCGGCGCTGCTCGCGATACTTCGCGTAATAAACCACACCGAGCTGCTTCCTCGCTCCGGCGGCCTGTTCAATCGGCCGACAAACTTCCGTCCGCGAAGGTCGGTCATCACTCGGCCGCCCCAAGCAAACGACCAACCAACGCGACGCATGTCACGGTTGTCCGCTCCCGACAAAATGGCGCGGGCCAGGGTGAATCAAACCGCGTGAGCTTATCATCGATCCACAAAACAGCGCCGCGAATAGGATACGCGCACGCTGGATTCACCCTGAACGCGAGGCCACTTAATAGGCCGATACTGCGAACTTATGTCGAGAACACAATCCAAGGAGTGACATGATGGCTTCAGCCAAATGGCGTGCGATCGCATATTGGACCGCGACTTTCGTTATTGCATTCGTGATGGGATCGGGAGGGATCGCCGATGTATTGAGAATTCAGCCGGTCGTCGAAGGCGTAAAGCAACTGGGTTACCCGGAATATTTCTGTGTCATCTTGGGCATCTGGAAAATCCTCGGTTGCGTGGCGATCCTCGTTCCTCGAGCGCCCCTTCTCAAGGAATGGGCCTACGCGGGGATTGTGTTCGATCTCACCGGCGCGGCGGCATCTCATCTTGCCGTTGGAGACGCCCCGATAAAAGTCATAGTCCCCGTGCTCTTCACGATTCTGGCTTTCGTATCATGGACCACCCGACCCGATAATCGCCGCATCAAAGCGCGGATTCTGTAAACCCCTCGATGCACGACAGTGCTTGATGTGTTTCCATCTCGGGCCGCACATTAGCGGCCCGTTGACATATTCAACTGGCTGCTAGCGGATGCCGGGGCCGATCACGCCGCCGGGGACGTCGGGGGCGTCGGCGCGGCCGTTGGTTTTGGCGCGGCCGCGGCTCGAGGGGCCAATCAGTTGTTCGATGTCGTGCTCGTCGAGCATCTCGTGTTTTTCAAGCTCCCCGGCCAAAAGATCCAACTGCTCGCGCTTATGCGCGAGAATCTCCATCGTGCGCTGGTCGGCGGCATGCAGGATGCGCGCCACTTCCTCATCGATCAACCGCGCGGTGTGGTCGCTGAATTCGCGCTGCTCGTAGATTTCCTTGCCCAGGAACGGGTGCTCCTCGCTCTGCCGATACGCCACCGGGCCGAGCCGCTCGCTCATGCCCCAGGCGGTGACCATGCGGCGAGCAAGTCGCGTGCATTGGGTCAGGTCGTTTTCGGCGCCGGCGCTGAACTCACTGAATACCAGCTTCTCCGCCGCCCGACCGCCAAGAATAAACACCAGCCGGGCATGCAGCTCGGTTTCGCCGATATTCATGCGGTCTTCGTCGGGCAGAAGCTGTGTCACGCCCAGAGCGCGACCGCGGGGAATGATCGTGACCTTGTGAACGCGATCGGCGCCGGGCACGAACCAAGCCAAGAGCGCGTGGCCGGCTTCGTGGTAGGCGGTCATGGTTTTTTCCTTGCCGGTGAGCACTTCGTCGCGCTTGGGGCCCATCAATACTTTGTCGTGCGCGTGTTCGAAGTTGCGCATGCTGACCTGATCTTCGTTGTTGCGCTGCCCAGAGCGCGGCTTCGTTGACCAGATTGCGCAGGTCGGCGCCGGTCATGCCGACGGAGCCGCTGGCGATGCGGTCGAGATCCACGTCGTCGGCCAGCGGCACCTCGCGCGAGTGGACTTGCAGAATCTCGACGCGGCCTTTGTGATTCGGCCGATCGACCGTGATATGCCGATCGAAGCGGCCCGGCCTAAGCAGGGCGGGGTCGAGCACATCGGGGCGATTTGTCGAGGCGAGCACGATCACCGATTCGGTTTGGCTGAAGCCATCCATCTCGCTGAGAATCTGATTGAGCGTTTGCTCGCGTTCGTCGTGTCCGCCCCCCAGCCCGGCGCCGCGCACCCGGCCCACGGCGTCGATCTCGTCGATAAAGAGAATCGACGGCGCGGCCTCCTTGGCGGTTTTGAACATATCGCGCACCCGGCTGGCGCCGACACCGACGAACATTTGAATGAATTCGGAGCCCGAGATCGAGAAAAACGGCACGCCCGCCTCGCCGGCCACGGCCCGGGCCAGCAGTGTTTTTCCGGTTCCCGGCGGCCCCATGAGTAGAATGCCCTTGGGCACTCGCCCGCCGAGGCGCTGAAAGCGCTCGGGACTTTTGAGGAAGTCGACCACTTCTTGCAGGTCGTTTTTCACGCCTTCGAGCCCGGCGACATTGGCGAATGTGATCGGGTTCTTGGTCGAGGCCTCGTAGCGTTTGGCCGGGCTTTTGCTGAACCCTTGCAAGATGCCGCCGCCCATCATTCTGATCGCGCATGCGGCTCCAAAGCATCCAAGCGATGGCAAATAGCGACACGCTCACGAGCAGGTACATCATGAGCAGCATCGCCGAGCCATCGGTGTCGGGCTCGTTCAAGACTTTGACATGGTGGGAGAGCAACTCGTGGTCGAGCTCTTCGCCATGTCCCTCGAGGAGCGGGCTCAGCACCACGGAGTAGGCAAGCTTCGAGGCGTCGGGCGACGATTTTTCCGGCTTCGTCGCGCCATGGTCGGAGTCGGCGCCATGCGACGATTTATCGGCCGCGGCTTTGTCGCTTTTCGGCCCGCGGTCTCCCGATTTGCCGGCGCCCGATTTGGAGTCGTCCGACTTGGCCGCGGCCGCTTTGTCGGCCACCGGCAGCACGTGGCGAAACTCGCCTTCGATTTGGCGTTTGCCGACAAAACGGGCCGTGGCGATGTTGTCGGCCTGCAACTGTTCGCGGAACGCGTCGTAGCTGATTTCGGTGGAGCTGCTACCGTTGAACCGGACCAACATCCACCAAACCATCAGCGAGAGGGCGACCACCATGAACACGCTGGGCAGACTCCAGGGCGTGCGATTGGGCGCCGAGGACGGCTTGGACGATGGCGGCGAAGAGTTTTCATCCATGTTGTTTTTTTGACGCCCTCCGAAGAAAAAAACGGCAGCGCTGCCCCGCGCGGCTCCGCGGGATATCCGCGACGCCCGGGATATACGCTGCTGGTCAAGAATACTACATTAATGGCGTTTGAATTGTATCGACGCCGGGGGCAAAATTCGACCCCGCCGGCGCCTCGGGCCGCATTCGGTTCGCGCGGGCGGCCAGTCCGGCGCCATGGGCGCGAGATTTTAGTGGATCCCCCGCCGCGGCAGGGCGAATCCTGAGGTATTTTGGCGTTCCCCGGGCTTTGCCGGTCTACGAACCGATCGCTTTTCCCCCATGCGTGTCGACACCCCCTCGAGATCGTGCCATAGTCCAGTTCGCCGCCGGGGCGCCGTGGCCGTGATCGCGCGAGGCGCCCAACTGCTGGTCATACGTCGCAGCCGAAATATCTCGGCGCCCGGCATGTTTTGCTTTCCGGGCGGCGGCCTCGAGCCGGGCGAGAGCGAAATGGCGGCCGTGCGACGGGAACTGCGCGAGGAACTGGGCGTCGAATTCATTCCGCGGCGTCGGTTATGGCGCTGCCAAACCGCTTGGCAAGTGGATCTCGCGTGGTGGAGCGGCTCGCTCGCGGTCGACGCCGTGCCGAGGCCCGACCCGGCGGAAGTGGAGTCGGTGCATTGGCACACGCTCGCGGAACTCGAACGGTTGGAAAACATGCTCGACAGCAATCGCGAATTCCTCGCGCTGGTCGCGGCCGGGCGGGTTTTAGTCGAGGCCGTGCGATAAGCGAGCGGGGGCCGCAGAGCTTCATGGAGTCCGGCCGGCTTGGCTGCGGTTGAAGATTGCCGGGTCGAATTCGTCGGTGGGGGTGAATGTCTCGACAGCGGCCCCGCGCTGGACCGGCTTGCCGGAGAGTGGCAACTCCGAACGCGAGGCCCTGGCCGGCGCCGGCGAATTTGCCGCCGGTCCGCCCGGGGCGCCGGCGTTTGGCACCCCGGGGCGCATGGCGGGCAAGCTGGCGCTGGCCGGAGTGGCGGCCGGAGCCGTGGCCCAGGGCGAGGCGCGATCAAACGCTTGCCCATCGCCGGCCGAAGAGCGTTCGCCGGAAGCGGTTCGCTCGCCGTTCGCGTTCTTGCCGGCCCGGCGCTCGCTGGCCGAGATCGGCCGCGCTTCATGCATCGCCGGCGAAAGTCTGGCCGGGGCCATTTCCGTCGGTCCCTCGGCGTCGCGGGCCAGCGGCTCGACGCGGCGTCCGCACACCAGGGACACCCAGTCGACCATTTGCCGGAACTGCTGCGACTGATGTTTTGAAAAGATCGCCGAGGTGGTCGTGCCATGTGGTCCGCTCGGGGCCGTGAGCAACGGACTCGCGCTCGGATCGTCGCGATCGATCATCGCCAACGCCGCCACGAGGTTTCGCTGGGTCGAGCGGCGGCTGGCGGTGCGATTGGCCGGCAGTCGCAACAGATGGAAGTCGCTCGAAGATTGGGGACCATGGCAGCCGGCCGTCGCGCAGTGGTTGAGCAAGAGCGGCTGGATCGTGGTGGTGAATTGCTCCATCGAGCGCGGCGGCAGGGAGCGCACCGCGCGGTCGAGCTCCTCGAGCGACGTTTGTTCCACGCTCCGCGTCTCGCTCACGGTCGAAGTCGCCGGCTGGGCAAGGGCCAACTCCAGCCGCCTGCGGAGCACGCCCAACTTGGGATGATTCGGCTCCACGACCGTGGCCTCGGCCAGCGCGGCCTCGGCTTCGTGGGGCAGCGAATGTCGCAAACACCATTCGACCAAATTGAGATAATCGGTGGCCGCGCCGATCACGATATGACTCCGCCGCACTTGATAACACTCTTGCATATCGCGGCAGATCGCCTCGACATCGCCGGAGGCGCACATGAATCTCGCCATCGCGCTGCGTCACATCGACATGATCGCCCGCGCGTTGCGCGGCGCCTTCGATGATTTCGCCGTTTCTCAGAAGCACGATCTGATTTCCGTCGCCGGTCTCGGCGCCAGGCGCCGGGATCGGCCGCCAGCGCCACGAATGTCGTGGCGAGCAAGAAACCGATCGGCGCGAAGCGGCATAGTTTGTCGAACATAGCCCGGCGACGGTAGAAAAAGGCCCGCGACGGGTCAAGTGCGTTTCGCTCGAAAACATCTACGCGCCGCGCGCACTGCTACGCGCTAGCCCAATCCCAATCGAACACACGGCTCGCCCGGGCGAAAAAACGCCGAGCGGCTTTGATTGCATCGCGGGCGTTCGGCTTCTACGATGAAACCGCGCGGTTCGTAATCGTTCAAAAAAGCGTCAGCGCCTCGGGTCGCGTGGGCGCCGTCTGCTTCAACCCCGAGGAAGCGCCCGACCATGGCAGGATTGCATCGCCCGCGAAAAACTCCCGCGCATGCGGTGGGCCATTGGAGCCGCCGCGAGTTCTTAATCGCGGGCGGCGTGGCCGTGGCTTGGCCGCAATTGGCCGCGCCGGCCAGCGCGCTGACGAAGCGCGAGGTCAAGCTGAGCGGTTATCCCTTTCAATTGGGCGTGGCGTCGGGCGATCCGACCGCCGATGGCTTCGTGATCTGGACGCGTCTCGCGCCCGAGCCGCTCATCGGCGGCGGCATGCCTCGCGAAAACATCGAAGTCGATTGGGAAGTGGCGCCGACGAAGCGATGAACTACCTGGTCGCGAGCGGCACGGTCGTGGCGAGTCCCGGGCTCGCCCATGCGGTGCATGTCGAAATCGAAGGCGTGGCGCCCGACCGATGGTATTGGTACCGCTTTCACGCTGCCGGCGAGACAAGTCCGGTAGGTCGCGCGCGCACAATGCCCGCCGCCGAGCAAGAGCCCGAGCGGCTGCGTTTGGCGTTTGCCTCGTGTCAACATTTCGAATACGGCTACTATACCGCCTATGAGCACATGGCCCGCGAGGAGTTGGACTTGGTGTTGCACCTGGGCGACTACATTTATGAATACGGCGCCTCGGCCAAGAGCGTGCGGAAGCATGTGGGCGACAAGGAGTGCGACTCGCTCGACGATTATCGCAACCGCTACGCGCAGTATAAGTCCGACAAGTTGCTGCAAGCCGCGCATGCCCATTGTCCTTGGATCGTGACGCCCGACGATCACGAAGTGCAGAACGACTACGCCGGCAGCCATTCGGAAAAAGCGGGCACGGACCCGAAGGCGTTTCTAGCGCGGCGAGCCCAAGCGTATCAGGCCTATTTCGAACACATGCCGCTGCGCCGCGCAGGCCCCAGGGCCCCGACATGCTGCTTTATCGCCGTCTCGAGTTCGGCGCTGGCCAATTTCTTCGTGCTCGACGAGCGGCAATATCGCACTCCGCAGCCTTGCGGCAACGGCAACAAGCCGCCCTGCGCGGGCACGTTCGACCCGGCGGGCACGCTCCTCGGATCGCGGCAGGAAGCTTGGCTGCGCGAAGGCTTGTCGGCTTCCACGACCCGCTGGAACGCGCTCGCCCAGCAGGTGATGATGGCGCGGGTCGATCGCGCCTTGGGCGCCGATGTGGCCTACAGCATGGACCAATGGCCCGGCTACGAAGCAAACCGGCGGCGGATGCTCGACTTCTTCGCCTCGAGCAACGTGGCCAATCCCGTGGTGCTGACGGGCGACATTCACAGCAACTATGCAAACGACCTGCAAGTCGATAGCAGCCGGCCCGATTCGGCGGTGGTGGCGAGCGAATTCGTCGGCACCTCGATCAGTTCCGGCGGCGATGGCGCACAGCAGCACAAGAAAACGTCGGAGATGCTGGCGGAAAATCCATTCGTCAAGTTCTTCAACGCCGAGCGGGGCTATGTGTCGTGCGAGGTCACGCCCGAGCGCTGGACGACGCACTATCGGACCGTGGAATTCGTTACCCGGCCCGGCGCGCCGTTGAGCACGCGAAAATCGTTTGTGCCTCGAGTCGGGCCGACGGGGCATGCAGCCGGCGTGACACGGCCGCCATACAAACCTGAAGCGCCAGCGAAGACCGGCGCCGCAGTTGACGATCGCGCCTCGCGGCGATACTTCGCTAGCGCTTCAGGCTTGTGTGGTTAATGCTTCGGCGCGAAAGGCCAGTGGCGCGGCGATCATACGGCGCTGGTCGCGGGACGCGTCGATTGCGTTACAACTACCTGCCCGTCGGGCGGCGGCGATTCGAGCGGCAGGCGAACCGTAAAGCGCCGCGCCCTGGCCCAGGGTGCTTTCGACCGTGATCGAGCCGTTGTGGGCCGCGACAATCGCCTGGCAGATGCTGAGCCCCAGGCCGTTGCCCTGAATCTGTTCGCCGCGGCCGCGCGACTTGTCGCCGCGATAAAACCGCTCGAACACATGGGGCAAGTCCTCGGCCGCGATGCCGCCGCCGGTGTCTTCGACATCGAGAATCATCTGCTTGGTCGCCGGATCGACGCCGAGCGACACTTGCACTCGCCCGCCCCGCGGCGTGAATTTCAGACTGTTGTCGATCAGATTGTTGAGCACCTGCCGCAGCCGATCGCCATCGGCCGGCACGATCACAACGCCGCTCGAACGCGACGTGAACTGAATACCACGCTCCTCGGCCGCGCCGCGAAACATGTCGACCGACCGGGCCACGAGCCGATCGATCGCCACCGGCTTGCGCTGAATTTGAAACCCCGCGATATCGGTCTCGGCCAGCAGCAACAATTGATTGACCAAGCCGCCAAGTTGGCCGCACTGGGCCGCGATGTCGTCGAGCAGTTCTTGATACTGGTCGATCGAGCGCTCGGAGTGGAGCGTCACCTCGACCGAGCTTTGAATCGCGGCCAGCGGCGAGCGGAGCTCATGGGCGGCATTGGCCACGAACTCGCGGTTGCGGCTCAGATAGTCGGCGATCCGGTCGAGAAAGCCGTTGATCGTGGCGCTAAGTTGATCGAGCTCGTCGGCGGCGCCGCGGATCGGAAGCCGTTCTTCCATGTGGCTCGGTCGGAGTCGGGCCGTGGTGGCGATGATCCGCGCCAGCGGATGCGTGGCCCGGCCCGCGAGCCAATAACCGCCCAGCGGCGCGACGCACAGCGTGGCCAAGATCGCGAGGATCATCATATTCGTGAGCTTGGCCACGTCGGCGTCGATCGGATCGAGGCTGAGGCCGATGCGCACGATATAGAGTGGAAAATCCGGCTTTTCCAGCCGCCGCTGGGCCACGCGGTATTTGCCCACGGTGGTCATCTTGCTCTTCGAGTGGCGTGGCGGGCGCAGGGCGTCGACGAGACCGGCCGGGGCGTTGCTGCTCAGGTAGAGCATCTTGCCATCGGCGTCGAGCAGTTCAATGAACATCTCGCGGTCGTCGTGGCCGATCCGCTTGCGCTCCATCTCGTTGTAGGCTTGCTGCAAGTTCGGATAGAACTGTTCGACCGCCAGAGCCACTTCGAGGGTATCGTCGGCCAGCGTGGCGTCGACCTCTTCGAGGAGCGTGATGCGGAATCGCTCGCGCACTCCGAGCATCGCGACTACCACGACCAGCAACACGACCGTGGTGTTCCAAGCCGTGAGTCGTAGCCGCAGGGAGCGCCAGGGCGCTCTTAGGTTGTGCCTCTAAGGACATAGCCGCGTCCGCGCACCGTTTGAATCAGCGATTCGTCATAGCCCTTGTCCAGCTTACCGCGCAGGCGATTGATATGCACCTCGATTACATTCGTGGTGCCTTCCCAGTCGATTTCCCAAAGATGCTCGCAGAGCATTCGCCGCGTGACCACCTGCCCGGCAAATCGCATTAGCAGTTCGAGCAGGCTGAATTCCGTGGGCGTGAGATCGATTTCGCGGCCATCGCGGTTGACGCGCTGCGTGGTGAGGTCGAGCGTGAGCGGGCCGACATGCATCGTGGCCGGCGGACGAATCGCGGTGCGCCGGCAGACCGCCTCGACCCGGGCCAACAATTCGGCCAAGGCGAAGGGCTTGATCAGGTAATCGTCGGCGCCCATTTTAAGGCCCTTGACTCGCTCGTCGATCGAGCCCATGGCCGTGACGACGATTACCGGAGTTTGAATTCCCTTGCCGCGCAGTTCGCCCAGCACTTCCAGTCCCGGCCGCATCGGCAACATCAAATCGAGAATAATGGCGTCGAATTGTTGGCTCGAGGCCAGGGTCAGGCCGCGCTCGCCATCTTTGGCCCAAGCGCAATTGTGTCCGGCTTCGCAAAGGCCGGTGCGAAGCGCCTTGCCGATCACGGCATCGTCTTCGATCACCAAGAGATCCACGGCTACGACTCCAAAAATGAATGATTGGGGCGCGACGAAATCGAAGCGCGTTCCAGATTGTAACCTCGAATCGCGGCAAGCCGCAGCCCTTCGAGTCGCCCTTCGATCGTCGCGCTGCTGCTTAGTATCGTCCGCCGACTGGCGGCGAGCGCCCCTCCGCGCCCGGGTTACGGAATTGTAACAGGAGTTGCACACTTGTGGTCCACGATCGAAGATAAGCGGGCTTCGCTCGCGCCGGCCTTTGAAATTCATACCACCCCGAACAACCAAGTCATCGCATGCGCTGGACAGTTCGCGATCTGGCCGACATGTTCGATGTGGCGGAAAACACCGTGACCGCGTGGGTGCGCCGCGAGGGCGCTGCCCGCCTACGAAGTCTCGGGCGAATGGCGGTTCGATCCGATGCCGGTGCTCGACTGGGTCGTGGCTCGCGGCGAGCCGGCGCCCGACCGCTTTGTGCAAGCGCTCGACGCGACCGCCGGTCAAGCGACCTCGCTATTGGCCGCGCTCGCGCTCGGCGGCGAGCCTCGGCGGGCCGATGGCCGAAGTCCGACCGCCGTGGCCGAAGCATTCGCCGGCGCGTTCCCCAGCGCGTTTCCGGCGCGCTCGCTAGCGAAGCCCAATGCGATGGCTCCGTGTTCGAAGCGATTTTAACATCGCGCCTCGATTGGGGGTTGCACGCGATCGGCGCCGGCTGGGCGCTGCCTCGGGCCAATGCGCCTTGGATCGCGCCGCATGCGGCGCCCGCCATCGTGCTCTGCTTTTTCGAGCCGGCGCTCCCGGCCCGCGCTCGCGCGACGCAATCGCATCGCGGTGCGCGGGCGCCAAAGGCCGATCCATGCCAGATCGACGCCTGCTTCATGATCATCAGCCCCACGGTGCGACGCCACTTAAGCCTGCTCGCGCGACTGGCCCGAGCGCTGGGCGAGCCGCGATTCCACGCGCGATTGTCGCGCGGGCTGTCCCTCGCTTCGTTGACCGAGGCGGTCCGCGAGTTGCCGCCGCTTGGCCCTGGCCGCCTGGGAGCGCCGGCAGCTGCGCGGCGATTAACCCCGCGACTTACCTCGAGGACATTGGAAACCATGACCACCGGCGCCGCGATCGCTCGCTATCTACCGGGAACAAGCGTCTCACGCTCTGAAATTCCGCGGCTCGCGATGCATGAATTCCGCGATGCGCTCGTGGGCGAGATCGGCGCCGGCGGGCGGCTCGCGGCGTTCTTTGGCGAGGAGCGGCAGCCAGCGTCGCGAGATGCTCCCCAGCGGCTGATTGCGGTCGTGGCGCATCCCCACTCCTGCGATCTGGCGATCTTCGGCGCCGAAGTGGGCGCCCGCTATCCTTCGCTCACCCCCGCCTGCCCTGCGGCGAACTGGTTCGAGCGCGAGATCGCCGAGCAATGGGGGGTCGTGCCCGAGGGACATCCCTGGCTCAAGCCGATTCGCTTTCACGGTTCCTATTGCCCGGGGCGCGATGCTTGGTCGCGGGCCAAGAATGCGGCGATCTTGCCCTCGGTGACCGACTTTTTTCAAGTCGAGGGGCAAGACATTCACGAAGTGGCGGTCGGGCCGATTCATGCCGGAGTGATCGAGCCCGGTCATTTTCGCTTCCAATGCTTCGGCGAAAACGTGTCGCACCTTGAAGTCTCGCTCGGCTATCAACATCGCGGTGTCGAGCGGGCGATGCTCCGCGGGCCGCACAAGCGATCGATTCACTATGCCGAAACGCTCGCGGGCGACACCTCGATCGGCCATGCCTCGGCCTATTGTCAGGCGGTCGAAGCGCTGGCCGGCCGCGAGCCCTCGGCTCGAGCGCAAGCTCTGGCCAGCGCGTGCCTCGAGCTCGAACGGCTGGCGAATCACACCGGCGACTTGGGCGCGCTGGCGATGGACGCCGGCTTCTTGCCCACCAGCTCGTTTTGCGGCCGACTGCGTGGCGATTTTCTCAACGCCACCGCCGCGATATGCGGCAGCCGCCTTGGTCGCGGCATGCGCCGACCCGGCGGAGTAATGTTCGATCTCGACTCGGCTCGGGCTCGAACGCTTGCCGAGCGATTGAAAGCCGCCCTGGCCGATGTGAACGGCGCTACCCGGCTCGCCTGGCATTCGCTCAGCGTGCAAGCCCGTTTCGAGGATATCGGCAAAGTGTCGCAGCGCGTGGCCCGGGAACTGGGGCTCGTGGGCGTGGCGGGGCGCGCCTCGGGCCTCGACCTCGACGCCCGGCGTGATTTCCCCTCGGGCATTTACCGGCACATGCAGATTCCGGTGTCGACCGGCGTGACCGGCGATGTTTTCGCGCGGGCCATCGTCCGCTGGCTCGAGATCCAGCGTTCGGGCGAGTTCGTCGTCGAACTGCTCGAGCATTTGCCCGCCGGGCCGACACGCGCGCCGGTCGGCTCGCTCGCGCCAAACTCGCTCGTGGTGACGCTGGTCGAAGGCTGGCGAGGCGAGATTTGTCATGTGGCGATGACCGATTCGGCCGGCAAGTTTGATATGTACAAAATCGTCGATCCGTCGTTTCATAATTGGATCGGTCTGATGATGGCGCTTAGGAATCAGCAGATTTCCGACTTTCCGCTCTGCAATAAAAGTTTTAATCTGTCATACTCGGGCCATGATCTGTAACGGAGCGAGCGGAATTCGTCCGCCCTCTGCAGGCTCGTTGAGCCGCCACGTCGCGAGAAAACGTCCCCCGGGGATTCGCTTATGTTGGGCATTTTTCGCGAGCGATTGCGGCAAGGCTTTCGCACCGCGGCGTATCCCGCCACGGCGCCGGCGCTGCCCGAGCGATTTCGCGGACTGCCGGTGCTCGATTCGGGTAAATGTCCGGAGGGCTGTCAGGAGTGTGTCGAAGCCTGCCCGACGGGCGCGATGCGGATGCGCAAGGATCGACTGACCCTGGACCTGGGCAAGTGCCTCTTCTGCGTCGATTGCCTCGAGGCCTGCCCCGCGGGAGCGATCGGGTTCAGCGGTGAATATCGCCTCGCGGCTCGTTCGCGCGAGGAACTTTTTCTCGATGGCCGGGAGCGAAAGCTGGCCGAGGCGCTGATCGGAAGACGCTTCGCCTTTTGGGCCGATCGCTCAAGCTGCGGCAAGTGAGCGCCGGCGGTTGCAACGGTTGCGAGGCCGATGTGAATGTGCTCGGCACGCTGGTGTTCGACCTGGGACGATTCGGCATTCAATTCGTCGCCTCGCCGCGCCACGCCGACGGACTGCTTATCACCGGGCCGGTCACGGAGAACATGCGCGGCGCGCTGCGCGATTGTTACGAGAGCGTGCCGGCGCCGAAGATCGTGATCGCCGTGGGAGCATGCGCCATCTCGGGCGGGCCCTATGCCGGCCACGCCGAGCAGCACGACGGCGCCGACCGGACGGTTCCGGTCGACCTCTATGTACCCGGCTGCCCGCCGAGTCCGTGGACGATTCTCGACGGGATCTTGCGACTGTTGGGCCGGCTCGAATCCGAGACCAAGGCGTGAATATCGCCCCCCAGGCGCCGGCGAACAAGCGACCAACGGAGCAGCAGTCATGGACCTGGCAAACATCGGTCGGTCGCTCGAGGCGAATCTCCTCGCGCCGATTCCGCTCTGCTTCGCACTGGGGGTTTTTTGCAAACTGATTCACGGCGGCGTCAAGATTCCGAAGGACCTGTACTATTCGATCTCGATCTATCTGCTGATGGCGATCGGCTTCATCGGCGGCCACGAGCTCGCCGGCGTATCGCCGCGCGAGATCTACAAGCCGGCGTTGGTGACGTTTGTTCTCGGCTGCCTGACGCCGCTCTCGGCGTTCGCGGCGCTCTATTATCTCGGCCGCTTTTCCGTGGCCGATTCGGCCGGCATCGCGGCGCACTATGGCTCGACTTCGGCGGTCACTTTCGCCGTGGCGCAGCAGTTCGCCGAGAAGCAAGGCAACGGCGATCCGACGATCACGATCGACAAATACATTCAAACGCTCGTGACCGTGCTCGAATGTCCCGGCATTGCGGTCGCGCTGTTGCTCGGCGCGGCGATACTCGCCAAACAGAAACGCGCGACGCCGGTCGCCGGCCGGGCCGATGCGGATCGCGATGAAGCGGCGCCGGGCGTTGGAGCGGCGCTCTATGAAGTCGTGACCGGGCAATCGCTCATGCTCATGGCCGGCCTGTTGGCGATCGGCTTTATCGCCACCAAGGCCGGAGAGGAAAAGAATTTGGCGCCGTTTGTCGACTTCTTCAGTCCGAAGCGGCCGATTTTTCGCGGCGCGCTGTGCGTGTTTCTGCTCGAAATGGGGCTCGTGGCCGGCGAACGACTGGCCGACTTGAAGAAAGCGGGGCCGTTTCTGATCGGCTTCGGAATCGCGCTGCCGATACTGCACGGCTGCTTGGGCGCGTGGCTCGGCGTCGCGGCCGGAATGCATGTCGGCACGGCGGCGATTTTCGCGGCGATCGTGTCGAGCGCTTCGTATATCGCCGCGCCGCCCGCGGTGCGATTGACCCTACCCGAGGCGAATCCCACCCTGTCGATCACGGCCTCGCTGGCGGTGACATTTCCCTTCAACATCGCGCTAGGCATTCCGCTCTATTTCGCGCTGGCCAAGTGGTTCGCCGGCGCAGGCGCGACGCCCGGCTAGCGCCTGGTCGCCAAGAGCGCCAACCCTCGGAGCCCTCGCATGCAACTCCAATCGCTCAAGCTGGTCACGATCATCGCCGAGGCCGTGCTGCGCGAACCGCTGATTCACAAAGTCCTGGAGCTTGGGGCGACCGGGGCCAGTTATCACGCCACTGGCGGTATCGGCGCCCGCGGCACGCGCCACGACGTGGTGCTCGGCGAAAATGTGCAAATCAAAGTCGTTTGCGGCGAGCCGGTGGCCCGGGCGATTTTTCAATTTCTCCATGACCACTACTTGGAACGTTATGCGTGCATCGCCTGGATGACCGATGTCGAGTGCCTGGCCCCGCCCCTTCTGCCTCCGGGAGAAGATGGCGGCGCGGCCTCCGGATGAGAGTGGCCTGGCTCGAGCCTTCGCGGGCGACGGGCTCACCTTGAACTGCGGCGGCTGCTATAATGTGCCCTTGCCCACGCGTCGTGGCGAAATATCTCTCTCGATTCCCAGGAATAATCTACTTTGGAAAAAGAACTGCTCGACCGCGCGGAAGCTATTCAAAAGCGTCTCGTCCAACTACGAGACTCTCTTTGACCACGCTCAAAAGCAAAGCGAGATCACACGAATCGAGGCGCGCATGGCGGCGCCCGGCTTTTGGGACAATCAAGAGCAAGCCCAGGCCGTGGTGGCCGAGCTGAAGTCGCTCAATGCGCTGGTCAAACCGCTCGACGAGGCCGGCGCCGCCGCCGCTGATATCGAGGCCATGGTCGAGATGGCGGAAGAAGACCCGTGGTTTGGGGCCGAACTGCCGGCCGAGTTCGCGCGCGTCGAGGCGATGATCGCCGACCTCGAGCTCCGCGGTCTGCTCAATGGCCCCTACGACGCCAAGGGCGCCATCATGACCATCAACGCCCGCGATGGCGGAACCGACGCCAACGATTGGGCCGAGATGCTCCTGCGCATGTACATCCACTGGGCCGCCAAGGAAGGCTACGACGTGGAACTGCTCGACCGGCAAGACAACGAGGAAGCCGGCATCAACAACGCCGCCCTCGTGCTTCGCGGACCAATGGCCTACGGCTATCTCAAGGGCGAAACCGGCATGCACCGGCTGGTGCGAATCAGCCCGTTCAATTCCGAGGGCAAGCGGCAGACGAGCTTCGCCGCGATCGATGTCTCGCCCGAGATCGGCGACACCGTGGAAGTCGAGCTGCGCGACGAGGACATTCGCGAAGACGTATTTCGCGCCAGCGGCGCGGGCGGTCAGCACGTGAACAAGACCTCGAGCGCGATCCGGCTCACGCACTTGCCCACGAACATCGTCGTGCAGTGTCAAAACGAACGCAGCCAGCACAAAAATCGGGCCACGGCGATCAAAATGCTCCGCGCTCGGCTGGCCAGATTGGAAGAAGAAAAACGCGAGGCCGAGCAAGCGGCCAAATACCAAGAAAAGGCCAAGACCGGCTTCGGCTCGCAGATTCGCAATTATTTCTTGCATCCCGACCAGCGAGTGAAGGATTCCCGCACCGGATATTACGTGGGCAATTTTCAAAGCGTGCTCGATGGCAACATCCAAGGCTTTTTGGATGCCTACCTCCGGTGGCGCGTGGGGCAAGACGTGGAGAACTAGGCCGCCGGTTTTCGGACAGCGGTCCGGGGCGATTTTCGGCGGGGAGGCGGAGCGTTGATTGTTGGTCCCTTGTTTACGCGCGAACTGAGCGTCGCTCCGCGGCGACCGCGGCTTTATGTGGCCCGGGCGACTTATGTCGCCGTGCTCTTGCTTTTGGTGGCGACCGCGTGGCTGCTGCTTGCCGGCTCCCAGGTAGTGCGCGGGGCGGGCGACTTCGCTCGGTTTGGCGCCACCGTGTTTCAGATTCTGGCGCCGCTTCAGTTCGCTTTGTGTCTCTTTTTTTCCGCGGTGCGGGCGGCCAGCGACGTGGCCCAAGAAAAGGAGCGGCGCACGTTTCTCCTGCTGCTGTTGACCCGGCTTGGCAATGCCGAGTTGGTGCTGGGCAAACTGCTGGCGAGTTTGCTGTTCGTATTCACGCTGCTCGCCGCCGCGGCGCCGCTCTTCATGCTCACGGCCCTGTTCGGCGGCGTGTCGTTCGCTCAGATCGGCTGGGTCTTCGTCATCACCTTCGCCAGTTCCCTGGTCGCCGGCAGCATCGGGGCGCTCTTTGCCCTGTGGCGCGAAAAAACATTTCAAGCCCTCGGCCTCACGCTGCTCACGCTGGTCGTGTGGCTCGGCGCGGGCGAGGCGGCGGCGCACGGGCGCTCGGCGGGCAGTGGTTCGGACTGCCCGTCGATCACTGGGCGATTGCGATCAGCCCCTGGCGAGCCGTGCTCACGGCCACCGACCCCTTCGCGCGGCTTGGCGCGAATTCGTGGTTCGGCCACGGCGCGACGCCGATGTTTCCGCTCGTAAGCTTGGGCCTCGCGGCGGTGATCAACGCGGTGTCGATCCTGCGCATGCCGCGCTTGGACCGCCTCGCCCGAAGCGCCGCGGCGGGCCGATGAAGACGAACGGGTCGAGACGATCTGGGGACCCGAACATGACCTCGAGCGCGCCGGCGCCCTTGACGCCGGCGACGATCCGCTCCCCGCGCAATCGGCGGCCGAGCGTCGCTCGGCGCATGCGGCGCCGGGACGAGTGCGGCCCGTGTGGGACAATCCGGTGCTGTGGCGCGAAATGCGCACCTGGGCCTATGGTCGCAAAGCCATGGCGATTCGCCTGGTGTATCTGGCCCTCGTCGCGGCGGCGGCGGCGGCGCTCGTGGCCGCGCATCGCGGTCCGGCGGGAGTGACGTTTGCCACGGGCGCGCTCATCATGGCGCCGCTATGCGTGCTCAGCTTGGCGCTGGTCAATGCCCAGGCCGTGACGGCGCTCACCAGCGAGCGCGACATCAAAGCGCTCGACCTGCTGCTGGTGACCGACCTCTCGGCCAAGGAGTTCGTGTTCGGCAAACTCGGTGGCGCGCTCTACAACACCAAGGAAATGGTCGTCGCGCCGCTCGCGCTCACCGCCTATCTGTGGGCGATCGGCTCGCTGAGCACGGAACACGCCGGCTATCTGGGCGCCGCGCTCTTGGTGCTGATCGCGTTCGTGACGATGCTCGGCGTGCATGCCGGCATGAGCTACGAAAACTCGCGTTCGGCGATCGGCGCCAGCCTCGGCACGCTGTTCTTCCTACTCGTGGGCGTGGCCACGTGCATGCGAATGATCGTCGCCTTCAGCGGCTCGTTTCAGTTCCAGTTGCAGCCATTTCTGGCGTTTATGATCGGCGGGGCCATCGGGCTCTACATGACTCTGGGCGCGAGGAACCCTTCGTCGGCTATTCTCTGGGCGTCGGCCCTTTGCCCGATCGCCACGTTCTTCGCGATCACGAGCTTCTGGCAACAAAACATGCTCGAGGCGTTTTTGCTTACGGTGGCCGCCTACGGGTTCACCACCATCGCGCTCTTGGTCCCCGATGTGTACGAATTCGACGTGGCGACGGGCCGCGCAACCGCCGGCGGCGAATAAGGAATGGCGCGAAATCGAACGCTTCGCGGGTCGTCGCGGGCATCGGCCGGTCGAGCTATTTTCGATATCCTAGCGACTTGATCACCGACAGCATTTCCTCGAAGTCGATGAATCGCCGACGATGTTCGAGCTTATACTGATCGATGGCCGTGGCAAGCTGCTGCGCTTCCAGTGAGAGATCGGCGTGGCTGTTGGAAAATTGCCGACGCTCGCGCTGCGGCGCCTCGCCGCTGATCGACGCCCCGCGACGCTCCACGAACGGGCTCAAGGGAGTGGCTAACGTGCTCATGGTCTATCCTTCGAAAGAAATCCTTCAATGCGATGCGCGCCCAGATTGGGCCGCCGGAGAAACCCTAGCTTACGAATGAGCCTCGGTGGCGCCGGCCGGACCGCGCTTGCCCCAGAAGCTGGGCTTAGCGGCGAATTTCGCCACTGGCGGCGGGCGCCGGCGCAGCGCTTCGCTCCACCTGTAACCGCTGCGCCAATTGGACACTGGCCGGATGCGCGGGTTCTAGGGCCAGCGCCTGTTGCACCGAGCTTTGCGCTTCCGCGGCTCGACCGGCCAGCAATTGCGCTTCAGCCAGGCGGTAGAGCAATTCGGCCGTCGGACCGCCGCGCTGGGTGGCAAGCGCGAAGCACTCGGCCGCGTCGCTTTGCCGGCCTAGCGCTCCGAGAGCCAGACCTTGAAGATAGAGCACTTGCTGCGGCTCTTCGCCCGAGGGATAGGTGTCCATCAATGTCTGCAAGGCGGCGAGCGCTCGGCTGGGGGCGCCCAACTGGCGATAGCATTCGGCCAACCGCAGCAGCCATTCGGCGTTGTTGGGCTCATAGCCAAGTGCGCGCTGGTAGGCCGCCAGGGCCGGGCGCGTCTGCCCGCTGCGCTCCATCACCCGACCACGCAGCGCCCAAGCCGGGGCATACTTCGGATCGACATCGAGCGCCCGATCCGATGCTTCGCGCGCTTTGTCGAGGCGATCGAGGCTCAAATACAATTCGCCGGCCCGCACAGAAAGACTCGCGTCCTCGGGCGCCAATCGCCGGGCTTCCTCGAGCTGCGCGATCGCGGCGCCGGTGGCCCCGCGATGGGTGAGTGTTTCGGAATAGGTTCGCCGCGCCTCGACATCGGCCGGACAGGCCTCGACCGCTTTGTGCAGTAGCGACTCGGCTCCCGGCCAGTCGCCACGTTCCATGGCGCCGGCGCCTTGTCGCGACAATTGGCGCGAAGCGGCCACGCTCCGCGGCCCCGTGCCTTCGCGCGTAAACGCCCGGCACCCGGCCGTCATCGCGAGCAGGGTCGCCATCGACCAAGTGAAGCAATGTCGCGAACGCGTGGACATAAGGCGAAAGACCCCTGGGCGAGGGCGCTGGGTCGAAGGACAAAAAAAGCGGATTTTGGCGCGCGAAACCGTAGCAAAACCGGCATGCGGTCACAAGGCCAGCGAAGCACGGGCGGACGGGCGGACGGGCGGACGGGCGGACGGGGCAGAGGGGCAGAGGGGCAGAGGGACCAGTTCAGCTTATGCGGCGGTGGCGAGGGGGGTGGAGGGCGGTGGAAGGGGTGGCCGGGGCGTTGCGAGAGGTAGTCCTTGAGCCGGCCGTCGTCGCTGAGGGCTGCGGCGCGGAGCTGCAAGATCGCTTCCGCTCCGTCGGGATCGTCCCAGAACATTTCGGTCCCTTTCACGCGCAGGTTCATCTGTTTGATCAGCGACTCCATCGGTGCGCTGGTGACCGGCAGGCCCAGGCGGCGATAGCTGGGATAGTCCATCCGCTGGCGATTGTTCGTCAAGTACCGCACGGCGTCGACGAGCGCTTTCTCCGCGTCACTGGGTTTCGTATCTTCCCAGTCGATGCCCCGGGCGAGGCAGGCTTGCTTGATCTCGTCGATCACGTGATCGACCTGGCCTTGCCAGCACCAGGTGACGAACTTTAGATAGAGCGACCAACCCTCCGCATCGTTGGCGGCCAGCGCCAGCGCCGCGCGGTAAACGTATTGAATCGCATGAATGAAGTCGAGGACGGGCGTGAACGTCGGAAAATGTTTTTTCCAGATCGACCAGTTCCAGTTCAGGCCATCACCGAGGAAGACCCGTAAAGGGGAATCGTAGAACCGGCGCCGCTGGGCTTCGCGCCGCATCAGCGGGCCGAAATCCTCCGAGCAGGACATACTGCTCAGCGCCGTGCGCAGCACGCGCCGCGGGTTGAGAGACATTCGCTCGAACGAAGCGTTCTTCGTTTTGCGCCAGCCTTTCTCGCCCGACGGCACGACGCCGCGTCCCCGGCCCGGCTCGCGCGTGCGAATGCGGCCGCCGTCGCAAGAGACCACCGCCGCTTCCGGCACGACGACTTCCTTGACGACTTTTTTATTGTCGCTGGGCGCCGGCAGTGCCTTCCCGTCGGCCAGTTCCTGGCCCACCTGTTTCACCAAACGCCGAATCGTGCTGCAGGGAACTTTGTGTCCCAGCACTTGCTCGGTGATCACTTCCGTGCGCTTGAACGAACGGACTTCCGCGGCTAGGCAGACCACGGCTCGCGTCAACTCGGGCGTGACCTCGCGGCTATCGAGTCCCAACGTCAACCGCTGAGGGAAAAAAAGACCGCCGGCAGCGGTCGCAGTAAGCGGTCGTCTCGGTCACCTCGACCCGGCCATCCAGGCTGGTGACCGGCCTCGTTGCGGTTTGCACGCGGCACGACGCTCCGCAGGTGGGGCAGTTCGCTTCCGTCGGGCAGCTCGCGGCGACTTCACGCATCGCTCGCTCTTGGGCTTCACGGCTCAACTCGCGGCCGAGCGTGATAGCATACCGCTCGATGACGCTATAGTGCGGCGTGCCGAGGAACGCCCCCTGCTCGACCATCTCCTCGATTCCCAGTTCGGCCAGTTCCCGCAAAAGTTCCTTCCTCCTGGCCTCGCGGGCCTGCATCGCGGCGTCCATGCCTAGCGCTCCTTAAGCAAGTTTCGTTCACCGATCAAATCCACCTCGCCCAGCTTACCACACAAACCCCGAATTCTCCTATTGACGTTTCCACATCCACCCCCCAACCCGCAAAAGCTGAACTGGTCCCGGGGCAGAGTCCAGTCGGCGAAAGGACCTTGACCGTTCGCGAAAGTCGCTTCTATACTTCCGGTTTCCTCTGGGTCGGTCGACTGCGCCGATTTCGCAACCTGTTTCCCCGCTCCGACTCCCCTTTTCCCGTCATAGTTGGGCATTTGCCATGAAAACCGAACGTCGCCACGAGCTTCAGCACAACGCCCTGGCCGACAAACTGACTTACGTCATCGGAGTGATCGAGCCCTACTCGCGGGCCATTTTGGGAGTGGTGCTCGCCGTCGCGGCGCTTTTGTTCGTGTGGGCATACCTTTCGGTGCGGGATCAGGAATTCGCCGAAAAAGGCTGGGACAGCTTCTTTCAGGCGTTCGGCGCAAGACCCGGAGAAATTGAATAAGACCGCCGAGGAGTACTCCTCGACGAAAGTCGCGCAGTGGGCTCGGCTCATGGATGCCGATTTGCTGCTTTCCTCGGGCATCGATCAGCTTTACACGGATCGACTCGAGGGCCAAAAGCAGCTTCGCCGCGTGGCCGACATGTATCTTACCGTGGCCGCCGATTCCGAGTCGAAGTCGCCGCTTGTGCCGCGAGCGAAATTCGGACTAGCTCGCACCCATGAAGCACTCGGGGAACTGCAAGCGGCGCGCGTGGATTACGACGCGATCGTGAAAGAGGGCGGTCCGTTTGCCGACGCCGCCCGGCAACGCGCCACCGATCTGGATCGCGGCGAGACGAAAGCGTTTTATGATTGGTTCGCCAAATACGAGCCGCCTCGTCCGAGCGACAAGCCCGAGCCGAAGTTCGATTTCTTGAACGAGTCGCTCGATCGCGCGAGCGGAGTGCGGCTGCCATCGAATGTGGGCGGAAAGCCGGCGGGCCCAGCAACCGAATCGACCCCGCAGAAAGCCGAAGGCGCTGCTGCCCCCAGCGGCGAGGCGCCGACGAATAGTGGGTCGCCCGCGAGCGGCGAGGCGCCAGCAAGCGGCTCGACGGAGAAGACAACTCCGGCCGTCGAAGGCGCCGCGCCCGCCAGTCCTTCGACGGAAGGCGTCGCCCCGAGCGGTTCGACGACTGAAAGCGCGCCACCGGCCAAGGAAACCACCGCGCCGCCAGCAAACGATTCGCCCGCGCCGCCGCCGGCTGCGGAAAAGTGATGTCGAGCCCCGAGCCACCAACCGGAATCGCCGGAATCGCCGGAGCGCCAGGCGACACGATGCGCCTCGTGGTATCGCCCGAGCAGGCTGGCGCGAGACTCGATTCGTTTCTTGCCCGCGCTTTTCCCATCTATAGCCGCGTGACGTTGCGCAAGGCGATCAACGCCGTGGCGGCCCAGGTCGATGGAATTCGGGTTAAGGCGTCGCATCGCCTGCGAGGCGGAGAGCTCGTGACACTCGTGTTGCCGCCGCTGCCGGCCCGCTCTCCGCAACCCGAAGACATTCCGCTCGATGTGCTCTTCGAAGATGAATACCTGGCGATCATCAACAAACCGCCGGGCATGGTCGTGCATCCGGCCCGCGGCCACTGGACCGGCACCCTCACTCAGCGCCCTGGCCTTTCACTTCGAACACCTGAGCGAAGCGGGCGGTCCGACTCGCCCGGGGATCGTGCATCGGCTCGATCGCGACACGAGCGGCGTGATCGTGATCGCCAAGGACGATCAGACACATAAGCTCGTGTGCGATCAGTTCGAGCGGCGCACCGTGGAGAAAGAGTATCTGGCGATCGTGGTCGGCGGGCCCGATCATGATCGCGGGCTGATCGACAAACCAATCGGTCCGCATCCGACCCATCGCGAGCAAATGGCGATCCGGGCCGACCATCCGGCGAGCCGCGAGGCGCAACTTTTTTCGAGGTCGTCGAGCGGCTGGCCGGCTTCGCGGTCGTGGCGGCGCGGCCCAAGACCGGGCGAACCCATCAAATTCGCGTCCATTTGGCGAGCATCGGTTGCCATGTGCTCTGCGATCGGCTGTATGGCCATCGGGCTCGTATTTCGCGCGGCGATTTGAATCGCGATCCCGAGGCGATGGACGATATTCTGCTCGCACGCCAAGCCCTGCATGCCCGGCGGCTGCGATTCATGCATCCCCATTCGGCGCGCGCGCTCGAATTCGAGGCCCCGCTACCCGAGGACATGGCCCGCATGCTGGCGGCGCTGCGAGAATTGCGGCCGGCCGGTCGAACGGCGACGGGTCGCTAATACGATTTGTTGTCTCGGTCGAACCGGCGCCTTGGAATTCGTGGGCCTGCCGCCCGCGCAAACCGGGTTATCCATTATTTTAGCCGTCTCGGAGCACGTCTCGCTGGGTTGCCGGGCGAGATCGCGGCGGCCTGTTTTTGGGCTAGAATCGGATCGCGGGGCTCGTTGGCCGCGCGGGACGATTCGCGGCGCCTTGTCATCGGCGGCGGGCTTCGACGATACTAAAGACCGACACCGAAAGCTTTTGAACCGGGCCACCATGGCGTCGTCCACCCAGAACGAACGCGTTCGCGCCGAGAATTTTCTCAGCCTCGCCGCGCTCGAGCAGTCGCTACAAACCGCCGACCCCACGGTGGCGCTCGCGCCCTCGCGCATTTTGCGGCGCGTGATTAAGCAGTCGGCCGGAATTCCGGGCATGGGCCTGCGCGTGCCGCATCGCAAAAGCTTCGTGATTCCGAGATCGCAATTGCTGGCGATCGTCGATGTCCATGAACTGCGACTCCCCGAGCCGAGCGCGGCGGGCAATAGCGCTTCGGGCGATGGCCCGGCAAACGCGGCGATGATTCTTTTGCCGCAGCCCACGCCGGAATTACTTGCGGAAACCCCCGCTTCGAAGCTGCTCGGCAAATACTGGCGGCTCCTGTTCCACGCCAGCGTGCATCGCGAGCTCGACGAGGCCCTGGCCGCCGAGCGTCTCACGGCCGATGATATTCGCCGACGGGTCGATCGCCTGGGGCGGGTCGAGTTCGATGAAATTCGGGCCGCGCTCGAGCAAGAAGACCTGCTGCTGCCGCCGAAAAACGAGATCACGACCTATATCGAATTCGTCGCCACGTATTTCGAGCTGCGATTCTTCGCCGGTTCGTTTCTACCCGCCTATTTCCCCGGATTGCGAGATCTCGACCGCGTCGACAAATTGCTCGGCGAGGACCTCGACGCGCGGGCGCTGTTTCATGCTACCCGGCCGGCCGGCGCGCGGAGCAACCTTGGCGCGGTGATTTGGCGGTCGAGGAATCGGTCGCCGAGCGCCCAGCGCCCCACGCGGCGGGCGTCGCGCCCAGCCCTTGGCAATATCGCCGACTGGCGCGCAAAGCCGATCGCGCCGCGGCGGCCGGCAATCTGGTGCGCGCGGCAATCGCGCGAATGCAAGCCGCTCGCTTCGCGCCGCCCGACGAGGCGCGCCAGTGCCGGGCCGAAGCGAGGGCCCATGTCGGCCGGTTGTCGCATCGGCTCGAACGATCGCTCGATTTCACGCTCGCCGAAGCCGAGGATTGGTCGCGCTCGCTCGCGGCGCTTTTGGAACCAGCGACCGAGGGTGTTTGGTCGCCCGAGACACGCCTGCTCTACGACTTGCAAAAAGCCACGTTCGACCACGAGCGCGTGGTCTATGCGCTCGATCTCGGCCGCTGGGCGAGAAGCTGGGGTCGGGCCCCGATCAAGCGCAAGCTACCGGGCCAGCAAGTCGTGTTGATGTGCAATCACCTGCGCGCGGCCAAGGGGCGATTGCACGCGGTGCGAGTTTCGTCGTGGGCCCGCGGCCGGCTCGAAGCCTTGGTCGAAGCCGCGATCTCGCGCACCGAACAGCAACTCCGCGGCCGATTTCGCCCCAAGATCGACGCCGCGCTCGATCAAGTGGGACTCACGCCCCGGAATTTGCCCGAGAAGGTGGCCCGGCTCAAGCTGGTCGACGAACTGCTCGACAGCGTGTCGGAGCGTGGTTTCTTGGCCATGGGCGATCTTCGCGACGCGCTTTCACGCAATAACCTCAAGCTGCCCGACCTGGCCAGCGGCGCTGAATTTCTTTGGGGCGATCCGCTGCTCCAGGCCGATTCGTTGCTGGCCGAAAGCCTCGACGGCGTGTATCGGCACGGAGAGATTTATCTTCGCTGGCCGCAGCGACTCAGTTCCTTGGCCTTTGGGTTGCCGCTCGGCCGGCTGCTCACTCGGCATGTGGCCCTGCCCTTCGGCGGCGCGTTTTTGACGATTGAATTCTTTCAGCATGTCGTGAACACGATTCGCGAGCATTTGTTGGGCCAGTCCGAGTTGACGCCCTTCTTCTGGTTCAAGTGCCTCCAGGTGGCGGTGCTCGGCGCATTTTTATGGGGGCTCTTTTACCACGATCGCTTCCGCCGCGGATGCCTGGGATTGGTGCGCAAAGTCGGCAAGGGACTGCATCGCGCGCTGATTGCGTGGCCCGCGAAAGTGCTCGAGCTGCCGCTGGTGCGCGCGATTTCCCAAAGCCCCGTGTTTCGGTGGTCGATGCGATTTGGTCTCAAGCCGCTCGTGATGAGCTGCGCTGCTCGTGGCCACGGTCGACGGACTGTTTCACCGTTGGCCCCGGCCAAGCGGCATGGTGATGTTGTTTGCCGGCGTAAACCTGCTCGTCAACTCGCGGCTGGGTCGCAATGTCGATGAAATGCTCACCGATTTCGTGATCGAAAGCTGGCGCCGCTTTCGCCTGCATGTGGTCACGGCCCTGTTTCGCTGGATCATGGAATTCTTCCATCGACTGCTCGAAGGGCTCGAACGCGGGCTCTATGCGGTCGACGAATGGCTCCGCTTTCGCTCGGGCGAGGGGCGGGTGTCGACCGCGGTCAAAAGCGTGCTCGGCGTGTTTTGGGCCGTGGTGCATTACTTTATTCGACTTTGCGTCACGCTCTTGATCGAGCCGCAGATCAATCCGATCAAACACTTTCCGGTGGTGACGGTCGCGCATAAGATCATTCTCGGCAGCGCGCCGGTGCTGTTCACGCCGATCGAAGAGTGGCTCGAAACCGCGATGAGCTCGGTTTGGGCTCACTTTATCGCCGGCAGCGCCACCCTGCTGCTGCCTGGCGTGTTTGGTTTTCTTGTTTGGGAACTCAAGGAAAACTGGCGGCTCTACGCGGCCAACCGTCCCACGCAGCTTCGCCCGGCTTCGGTCGGGCACCATGGCGAAACCGTGCTCCAGCTTTTGCGCCCGGCTTTCGCTCGGGAACCATTCCCAAGCACTATGCCAAACTGCGCCGCGCCAGCCGCAAGGCCTTTTGGAGCGGTCGTTGGCGAGCGGCTCGCAAACAACGCAGCGCTCTCGAACACATCCAGGAAAGCCTGCGGCGGTTGGTGGATCGCGAGCTGATCGCGCTCCTGGCAAATAGCCGCGGTTGGGGCGGACGGCCAATCGGCGCTGGCGACATTCGCCTAGCGACCAATCGCATCACGATCGAGCTCGGCGGGACCGATCGATCGCGCGGCGCCCTGCTCGTGAAGTTTGAGGAGCGCGGCGGACTTTTGGTGGCGGGGATCGAAGATCGCGACTGGCTCGCCGCGCTCGAGCCCTCGGCCATCGACGCCTTCGAAGAAGCGCTCGCCGGCTTTTATAAGATCGCCGGCGTGGTCGTGGCTCGGGAGCAATTGAATTCGCATCTTCCCGAGGGTACGGCTGGCTGCGAGTTTCTGGAAGAAGGCGTGCTCGTTCAAATGGAAGCCGACTTTGGCCCGGCGCGCTTCTATCCCCTCAAGCCGGCCAGCGACGCGGGAAGCCGAGTGGCGCATGGGGCGGCCAAAATCATGGGGGCCGACGCATGCCGCGAGTTGCTCTTCGCGTGGAATCCGATCACCTGGCAGCACTGGGTCACGGTGTGGCAAGGCGACATGGCCGGTGTGCCAGTGCCATCGGCCCAGGGGGGCCCATTGCGACTGCTGCCCGAGGGTGATGTTCGCGCGGCGTGCAATTCCTAGCGGCCTATTGAAATATTCAACTGGCCGCTAGCGACCGCGGCGTTGGCCAAGTTCCGTGTCGCTCCAAGCCGCGCGACTTGGTAAGATATTCGTAGGCGAAAGGCCGTCCCCGCGGCTGGCGTCGTAAATCACCGTTTTCGCTCCATTCTTCACCCCGGGCTTCCCTGTTTACGTCGCCATGCTCAAAGCCTTGGAAATCGCCGGATTCAAGAGCTTTGCCGACAAAACCCGGCTGGAATTTCCCAGCGGCATCACGGTCGTCGTCGGCCCGAATGGCTCGGGCAAGTCGAACATCGTCGACGCGATCAAATGGGTGCTCGGCGAACAGAGCGTGAAAAGCCTGCGCGGCAAGGAAATGGCCGACGTGATCTTCAACGGCTCGGCCAGCCGCAGACCGGTGAATTTGGCCGAAGTGTCGCTGGTGTTCGACAACACCAATCGCCAGCTCGGCATCGACGCGACCGACGTTCGCATCACGCGCCGTGTGTATCGCGGCGGCGAAGGCGAATATCTCATCAATCGGCAGCAATGCCGGCTGCGAGATATTCGCGATCTGCTCGCCGGCACCGGCCTCGGGGCCGAAGCCTACAGCGTGATCGAGCAGGGCAAGGTCGATGTGCTCTTGCAATCCTCGCCCCGCGAGCGCCGGTTGATCTTCGAGGAAGCGGCGGGCATCAGTCGCTTTCGCGGCAAAAAAGTCGAATCGCAAAGGCGCCTCGAGCGGGTCGAACAAAACCTGCTGCGGCTCACGGACATCGTCGATGAAGTCGGCGAACGGCTCCGCGGTGTCCGCGGGCAAGCGGTCAAGGCGCAGCGCTACAAAGAACACGCCGACCGGCTGCAACTGTTGCGAACCGCCTTGGCCGTGGCCGACACCGAACGGCTTACCGGCGAAATCCGCGCGATCGAACTCGAAGCCGCCGCGAACCGCGTCGAGCTCGCGGCCGCCGCCGCCGAAAGCGAAGACCGTCAGGCCGAGATCGTGGCGCTCGAGCAGGAATTGGCGCTTGTCGAGCAGGCGCTCGGAGAAAGTCACTTGCGCCTCGGCGAAAATCGCGAACGGCTCGCGTCGTGCTCCTCGGGCGCCGAACACGACCGGCGCCGCCAGCGCGATCTTGACGACGAAATCGCCCTGCATCGCCGCCGCCTCACGAGCATGGTTGCCCGGGCCGACGATCTCGACGAACAACTGCGTGTCAACCGGCAATCGCTTTCCGATGTCGAGCGGCAGCGGCTTGTGCTGGCCGATTCGCTCGCCGAGCAAGATCGAACCCTGACCCGGCTGAGCGCGGAACTCGAAAAGGCCCGCGGCGACAGTGAAACGGCCCGCGCCGAGCATTTGGAGCAATTGCATTCGAGTTCGGCGCTGGCCAGCCGGATCAGTTCGCTCGAGGCGCAGGCTCGGGCCGCCGAGGCGTCGCACGCGCAAGGCAGTTCACGACTCGCCGAGCTCGAAGCCGCGTTCAGCGCCGCCGCGACCGAACATGCCGAGCTCGCCCCGCGGTTCACCGAACTGGGCGAACAAGCGGCGGCCCAGCGCGGGGACGCAGGCGATTGAAGTCGAAATCGGGGAGCTGCGCGGCGCGATCGCGCGCGGTCAAAGCGAATTGGCGGCGCTACGCGAACGACAAAGTCGCGCCAGCGAGCGGCATGCCGTGCTCGAGGAGCTCGAACGGCGGCAAGAAGGCATTCAGGGCGGCGTGAAGGAAGTGTTACAGCGGGCTCGCTCGGCTCAGCCGGGACCACTGGCCAATGTCGTTGGTCTCGTGGCCGATCTGCTGCAGGTGCATATCGATCGCGCGGCGCTCATCGAGGCCGCGCTCGGCGACTTGGCCCAACATGTGGTCGTGAGCTCCGGCCGCGAACTGCTCGCGTATTTGCAGGCCGAGGGCACTCGATTCTCCGGCCGGGTCACGTTTCTGCGGCTCGACGCCCCACCTGTGTCGGCGGCCGACTTGGCCGATTTCGAGGGCCTTCCGGGCGTCGTCGGCCGAGCCGATCGCTTTGTCGAAACCGCGCCGGAACATGCGGTGCTGGCGCGGCGCTTGCTCGGCGGCGCTTGGATCGTCGACACGCTGAGCCGGGCATTGACGCTGACCGAGGGCGCGGGCGCGGAGTGTCGTTTGTCACTCTGGCCGGAGAGCTGCTCACTTCCGATGGCTCCGTGGCCGTGGGAATGCGCGGCGGTCCGAGCGGCTTGATCTCGCGGCGCAGTGAACTTCGGGCCCTTCGCCGGCAAATTGCCGATCTGGCAATCGCGGTCGACGCGAAGCGCGATCAGGTCGACGAGATGGACCGCCGCCTGACGGAGCTCATGGCCGAGATCGGCGCTCGCGGCGCCCAACTGGCAATCGTCGAACGAGAACTTGCCGACGTGAAACTGCGACTTTTGGCGGCCGAACAGCGGGCGAGCCGGCTGGGACTCGAACGTCAATCGCTGGCCGCCGAAGTGCGCGCCGCCGAGCAAACCCATTCGCTGGCCGCGTCGGCGCTGATCGATGCGCGAAAGCTGCAAGCGGCCGCGGAAGCGCGGATCACGGAGCTCGAGGCCCGCGCGCGAGAGCGCCGCCTTGGCGGCCCAACTCGAACAAACTCGGCTTCGCGCCAATCGCGAGGCCAGCGCCACGCGAATCGAAGTCGCCCGCGTCGAACAGCAGCGCGACGATTTGGAGCGAGGCGCCGCCCAGCTCGAGCGCGATCGGCAGGAGCGAGGTCGATCGCTCGCCGAGAACCGCGGGCAGCTCGCGTTGGCCGTGCGCCGGGCGGCCGAGACCGAGTTGCATATTCTGGCGGCCGAGAGCGAAATCGCGCTCCTCGCGCTGACGAAAGAATCGCTGCAACGAGAGACGCTCGAAGCGGTCGTCCGGCGCGACGATGCCCGCAACCGCCGCGCGACGCTCTCCCAGTCCGATCAACAACTGCGCGGCCGTATTCGCAAGCTCGAAAGCAAACTGCATGCCCGCGAGCTCGCCGCGGGCGAAAGCCGACACGCGCTGGCCACGCTCGAAGAGCGAATGCGCGAGGACTACGGGCTCGACTTGGCGTCGCTGCTCGAGCAGCCGGCCCCGGAGCTCGACATTTCTCGCTCCGCGGCCGACCGGGAGATCGCCGAGTTGCGCGGCAAGCTCAATAGCATTGGCGCGGTGAATCTCGACGCGCTCGAGGAGCTAACCCAGCTCGAAGCTCGCTTCGCGACGCTCGACGCCCAGCATCGCGATCTTTCGACCGCCAAAAGCGAATTGGAAGAGGCGATTCACAAGATCAACGCCGACTGTCGCAAGCTGTTTGGCGATACGCTCGAAGTGGTCCGCGGCTATTTTCAATCGTTGTTTCGCAAACTGTTCGGCGGCGGGCAGGCTGATATCGTGCTCGAAGAGGGCGTCGATATCCTGGAAAGCGGCATAGAGATCGTGGCCCGCCCGCCGGGCAAGGAGCCGCGCAGTATCTCGCTCTTGAGCGGCGGCGAGAAGACGCTCACGTGCGTGGCCCTGCTGATGTCGATCTTTCGAAGCCGCCCGAGCCCGTTTTGCGTGCTCGATGAGGTCGACGCGGCGCTGGACGAAGCGAACATCGAGCGCTTCGTCAATGTGCTCACCGAGTTCCTGGCCTGGACCCAGTTCATCGTCGTCACGCACTCGAAGAAGACGATGGTCTGCGCCGGCGCGATCCACGGCATCACGATGCAGGAGTCGGGCATCTCGAAACGCGTGTCGGTGCGGTTCGACGATGTGCGCGACAATGGCGAATTCGTCGTGCGGCCCGAAGAAGTGGCGGAAGCCGAAGCGGCCGATGCTAGCGACGAGGAAACGCAAGCAGCCTAGAGCATTGTCACAGTTGAAATGACGGATTGTATTCGTTCCGTGTGCCATGCCCACGGCCCCGCGCGGGCATGAGGACTCCGCGTGGCGCTTGAAAACATGCCCACTCAAGGCAGTGGGCATGGCACACGCGCAAACCGAATTATCCATCATTTCAGCAGTGATGGAGCGATCGAGCGCCGCTCCGCGAGTGCGCCCATTTACTTCTTCGCATCCGGCTTCACCTGCCAAGCTTCGTCGAAGAAGTCCGCCGCCACGACCTCGCCCGGCCAACGCGCGTCGGGCGCCTTGCGCACATCGATCACCGCCCAGTCGGGCAGCTTCGGCACTTGGCGGGCATTGCTCAAATAGTCGTATTCCCGGAAGGTCGGCCCGCTGTTGATCACGACGTAATGCTCCGGATTGAGCGGATTCGGCATCACGAGCATCAGGGCATGGTGCTCGGAATCGAACTTGCGATCACCTACCTGGATTTCCTTTTCGTTCCACGGGATCGGCAATTTGTCGGCGAGCTTGGCGAGCACCGCATTGCTGCCCGGATCGCCCCAAAGAATCAGATTCTTCGCGGCGATCGTGGCGTCGTCGAGCTTCGTGTCGTCGACGATCGGAGCGGCGCCGCGAAACTGCCGCCGCCACTCGCGCTCGGCGTGGTCCATTTCCGCGTGGGCCCATTTGTCGACCGCCGCGGAGCGAGGCTTGCCGGTGGGGCGGACATACACGAACGGATCGAGCAGCGCGTCGTCGATCGGGCCCTGCAGTCCCGGTCGCTTGTGTCCTTCGGGCGCCGCGCCGACTTTCCAGGTGGAATCGACGCGGGCAAGCCGCGCGGTCCACGAGCGATCGGTCTCGGGGCCGGGGAAAGAGAGCGGTTGCCCGTCGACGATAACCTTCGCCTCGCGCCCCTCGGCCAAGGGGCAATAACCCGAGGGAAAGGCGAGCCGCACCGCGAGCACGTTTTCGGTCCTGAGCTCGATCGTGGAATCATCCGTCACATGGGCCACCACATGGGCCGCCCGCCAATGTTCGCCCAGAGCTTCTAGTTCAAGCCAAGCCATGCGGTTGTAGCGGAGCGTGAAGGTGGTGAAGTCGATCTCGCGCGGGGCGACGTCCCGGCCGCGCTGAACGATGCTGGCCAGCCGCCGCTCGATCTCGATGAGCGAGTCGGGATGGATCTTGTGCTTGGTTTGCGGCCCGATGATGTGCGTCAACTCCATGCCTTGCCGCCGTGCCGCGGCGGCCATCACATCGGCGGCCTGTTTCTGCGTGTCGATTTCGCCGCTATAGGCGATCGTGGGACAGTTCATCAGATTGCGGACCCATTCGTCGCAGTTGTAGCACTTCCACAGAGTTTGCTCGTGGGCCGCCGGGGCGAGCTTTTCGTTTTGAAACCAGTGCAAAAATTGCGGGGTCTCGCTGAAGCCGGCGCCGGGCGTGGCGGCGACCCAGCGATCGGGATAATGCACCGCCAAATGCCAGACCCCGGCGCCGCCCATCGAAAAGCCGCGCATCACGATCCTGCGATCATCGACTCGATAGTGCTTCTGGGCGGCCTCGAGCGCCTCGAACACATCGATCTCGCCGGCCAACTTGAAGGCATTCGAGTAGCGGCCGAACGGATGGAGCACGATCGTGCTCGGCGGCTGGATATTGCCGACCTGTTTTTGCCGCTGGTCGAGGAAATTCACTTCGCACACCGTCTCGCCGCGGCCATGCAGCCACACATCGAGCCGATAGCGGTCGCCGCCATCGAAGCTGTAGTCGGGCGGAATCACAAGGCCGTAGGGCTGCACCGTGCCATCGAGTCGCGAGACGAACCCGCGCGCGACGAGCCCGGTTTGGCGCGTCCAGGGCGCATCGCCCTCGAGTAGATCGTGGGCCCGCTGGAGCCCGGTGGCGAGGAGTTCCTTGCCTTTGGGAATGTCTTTTTTGTCGAAGAACTCGCGATAATCGACCGCTTGCCGCACGGCGCGATGAAAGATTTCGACATCGGGGAGCAGCTCCGCGATCTGCTTGTCCTTATCCTTGTCTTTGGCCTTGGCGGTGCGCTCGCGAAGCTTGCCGATCGCTTGATTCAGTTCGCCCAGGCCCTTGTCGAGCTCTTCACGCTCGGCGGCCGACAGCTCGACGCCCACCGGCGGAATCGGCCGCACCTGATCGGGCAAATTGTCCTTGGGGCCATCGGCGAGCGACGCGGGAGCGAACAGCAAGCCGGCGACAATCAGCGCCGCGAGACGACGAACAGACATGGCTTTTTCTCGTTGGATCGAGGCGGGTGAGTTTGACTTGGCGCCGAGCGGCGATCACAAGCCTGAAGCGCCCGCGAGGGAGTGTTGCAACCGAACGTGTCGATTGAACAACGCCGCCGCCGCCGGTGCAACCTTTTTTCAGATCGCAATTCCCGATCGATTGGCGCGACGGTCCGGTTGGCCGATCGCAAGATTCCGCTTCCGCCGCTTCCGACCACTTCCCGTTGGACGACGCTCAGGGCAGAATAGGAGGCTTCGCCCACGAGAAAATGCAGTCGTCTTGCAAAGCAGCGGCCCACCGCGTGACGCATATTGGTCCTCCGCCGCGCGTCCCGGACAGCTTACTCCCCGCAATCGAACCGAAAGCCCGACTCCATGAAGCTTGCCTTTAGTTCCAATGCCTATTTGCATTTCTCGATCGAGCGCACGATCGAGAAAATCGCCAGCCTGGGTTACACCGGCATCGAAATTCTGGCTGATGTGCCCCACGCTTGGCCCGCCGGCCTGTTGCCCGAGCGCAAGGATTCGATTCGCGCGGCGCTCGAAAAGCATCGGCTCACGATCTCGAATGTCAACGCGTTTATGATGAACGCCGTGGCCGATCCGCGCCAGCCCTATTGGCATCCGGGCTGGACCGATCCCGATCCGCACTACCGCGCCATTCGCCGCGAGCACACGAAGCGGGCCTTGCAATTGGCCCATGAGCTCGGCGCTCCGCACATCACCACCGAACCCGGCGGCCAACTCACTCCCGATCAAACCTGGCAACAAGGCGCGAAGATTTTTTACGACGAATTGATGCCCTGTGTCGAAGTGGCCGAGAAGCTGGGCGTGGGGCTCTTGATCGAGCCGGAGCCGGACTTGCTGATCGAGCGCTTTGGCCAGTATCTCGAATTCATGGACCGCATCGACTCCGACGCCGTGGGGCTGAACTTCGATGTCGGCCATGCCTACTGCGTGGGCGAGGACCCGCAAGACTGGGTGGCGCGCATGGCGCCGCACACTCGGCATTATCATTTCGAGGACATCGCCGCCACCCGGGTTCACAAGCACCTGATTCCCGGCCAAGGCGCGATCGACTTCGCCGCCACGCTCTCGGCGATCGACGCCACGGGCTACGATGGCTGGATCACGGTCGAGCTGTACCCGTATATCGATGAGCCCGACACCGCGGCCCGCGAGGCGCACGCGTTCCTTACTCGGATCGGCGGCTCGCTCTTCGTCGCATCGTGAGCGTGACGAGCTGTCGACGAGTTCTCGCGAGGTCTCGCCGTGATATTTTTATTCGATCAAGCAAGCACTCCCGATGGATTCTCCCGTGAAGCCTGAGTTTGCCTCGCCCGCCTCGCTGGGGGCCGGAGTTCGCTTGCGCGCGCTGGCCGAGTTGCTGCGCATTCCGAACGTGTTTACCGCGGTGGCCGATATCTTGCTTGGTTATTTGCTCACGCACGAAGACCTTTCGACGTGGCAAATCGTGTCGCTCCTGGTCGCGGCTTCGGCGCTGATCTATTCGGCCGGCATGGCGCTCAATGACTATTTCGACCGCGCGCTCGATGCCCATGAGCGGCCGAGCCGCCCGATTCCGTCGGGCCGTGTATCGGCGGGCGGCGCGGCGAGATTGGGCTATGGAATGTTGGGCGCTGGCGTGGCGCTGGCCGGCGGGGCGGCGGCGTTTGCCGGCCAACCGCGGCCCGCGCTGATCGCGCTGGCGCTCGCGGCCCTGGTGCTGCTCTACGACGCCGTGTTGAAGAACACGATGCTCGCGCCCTTGGGCATGGGCGGCTGCCGGCTGATGAATGTGCTCTTGGGCATGAGCGCCATGGAGGGACCTTGGCAAGAGGTGAACTATGTGGTGGCCGCGGGCGTGGGCGTTTACATCGCGGGCGTCACGCTCTTTGCTCGCACCGAAGCGGCCGAAAGCAGCCGGTTCACGCTCGCGGCGGCGACCGGCGTGATGCTGCTGGGCATGGCCCTCTTGGCCTGCATGCCCCATTGGAGCACGGTCCCGCCGGGAGCGCTGCCGATTCGCACTCCCGAAAGGTGGCCTTACTTTTGGGCGCTCATCGGCGCGATGCTCGCTTGGCGCTGCGGGCTGGCGGTGTGGTCGCCGCTGCCGGCGGTGGTGCAATCGGCGGTGCGGAATTGTATCTTTTCGCTGATCATCATCGACGCCGGCGCATGCTTCGCCGCGCAAGACACGCTCCATGTCGGCCTGATCATCGCGCTGTTGCTTCCCACGATGTTTCTCGGTCGTTTCATCTACAGCACCTAGCGGCGCCGACCGCCGCGCGCGCTCGGATTGCAAGCCTTTGTCCTCCAACTCCATGTTGCTCGGCTACAACACCAATGGGCTCGCGCACCACGATCCGCTCGAGGCGATCGCGCTCTTGGCCGATATCGGCTACCGGAGCGTGGCAATCTCGCTCGATCATGGTCGGCTCGATCCCTTTGCCTCGGGCTTCGAGTCCGAGGTGCGAACGGTCGCCCGGCTGCTCGAGCGGCGCGGAATGCGCAGCGTGATCGAAACCGGCGCGCGGTATTTGCTCGACTCTCGCGAAAAACACGAACCGACGCTCCTCGCTCCCGACCCCGCGGCTCGCGAGCGGCGGCTCGATTTCTATCGCCGCGCCCTGCGCGCCGCGCACACTCGGCAGCGATTGCGTGTCGATCTGGTCGGGCGTGGCCCATGGGGTGGATTTGGCGGCGCCCGGGGCATATGCCGCCACTTTCGATCGGCTCCGCGAGGGACTGGAAACGTTGCTCGAATTCGCCGATGCCGAGCAAACGACGATTGGATTCGAACCCGAGCCGGGCATGCTCATCGACAGCCAGGAAAAGTGGCGGGCCCTTGCCGCGGCGATCCCCCATGAGCGATTGCGGCTCACGCTGGATATCGGACACTTGCATTGCCAGGGCGAAACACCACTCGAGGAGCAAATTCGCCGGCATGCCACGGCGCTTGTAAATGTCCACATCGAGGACATGCGAGCCGGGGTGCATGAGCATTTGATGTTTGGCGAGGGCGAGATCGACTTCCGCCCGGTGATCGCCGCCCTGACCGAGTTGGACTACGCGGGCGGGGTGCATGTCGAGCTCAGTCGCCACAGCCACGACGGACCGCGAGCCGCCGAGCGGGCGTTCGAATTCTTGGCGCCGCTTTGCCAAAGTCTTCCGAGCGGCGGCGTCCGAGGCCGGTAACGCTTTGCGGTCGGCGATTTTTCAACGTGCGGCTGCCGGCTCGCCACGGTACATTGCAAGTAGCGAGTCCTTCGGGTTTCGGGCGACGAATTCCCAACGCTCGCGATCCAGGCTTCCACTGGAAGTCGACGCGGTTGGGTTCGTTTTGGAGAACCGGCGATCATGAGATGGCATCGGCTATGGGTGTGCCTGGCGTGCGCCGGCAGCGCGGCGCTTCGGGCTTTTCGGCGAAATATGTCCGATCTTTCGCATATCGCGGGTCGTGGCCGCAAGTCCCGCCGAACCCGGGGCCGAAGACAAAACAAGTCCCTCGGTCGACCACGGCGAGCACGAGGGCGATGAATTTCCGGAATGGGAAATCAAATTCCGCGATCATTTGCGGCCGATCGACTACGCGCGCGAACTCGATTATTTCGGCATTGAACTCGGGGCCGTCGCGAAAAACGGCGAGATTCAATATGTTTCCCAACTCGCGAAGCCCAAGCCGGCGCCGCGCCTAGGCCGCTTGGCCGACGAACACCGCGCTCATGTCACTTGGAAATTCGGCGAGCTCGTGGCCATCGACGCCAAACTACTCGCCAAAGCCAGCGTGTCGACCAAAGATAAAACAATCGCCCATTATTTTCCCGACCGGGTGACGCGGGAACTTATGTCGCTCGAACGGGCCTTTGCCGATCGCGAGCAGCGAGATATCTTGCGCACACGATTTCAAGTCCGCGAAAAGCCCGACCAAACCAACGCCTTCGAGTTCTTTGTCGAGGAGCAAGAGCCGCGGTTGGTGAAATCGCGCAAATGAACATTTTGTCGGGTCCGACCGCGCGTTCCGCGCTGGCGAGCTCGTGGCGCGGTTGCCGCTCGATGCCCGGAGGTTGAACCCGTTTTTTCTGGAAAGGTCTGTTCCCGCGATGCCCGATCATGTGATTTTGCTCTCGGTTCCCGCGCTGCGTCGCGAGGATGTGAAGTCGATGCCCCATTTGCGGCGGCTGGCCGAGGGCGGCGACGATATTTCGCTCGTGCCGAGCTTTCCTTGCGTGACTTGCCCGGTGCAGGTGAACATGACCACGGGTCGCACGCCGCGCGAACATGGCGTGGTGGCCAATGGTTTCTATTGGCGCGAGAAGCGGCAAGTCGAAATGTGGACCGCTTGGAACCAAGTGATCGAAGCCCCGCAAATCTGGGATTCGCTGGCCCAGCATGGCTCGGGCGCCACGAGCGCCGTGTGGTTTCCGCTGTTGGCCAAGGGGGCTGGGGCCGATCTGATCTGCACGCCGGCGCCGATCCACAATCCCGATGGTTCCGAATCGCTCTGGTGTTACACGAAGCCGACCGAAATGTATGGCGAGCTGCGCGACGCCCTGGGTCATTTTCCGCTGATGCACTTTTGGGGGCCGATGGCCAATATCAAATCGACCGATTGGATTTGCCGGTCGGCGGCCGCGGCGATCGAGAAACATCGCCCCAATTTCTCGTATATTTACCTGCCGCACTTGGACTACGCCGCGCAAAAAACCGGACCCGATAGTCCCGCGGCCCAGCAGGCGCTCGTCGATCTCGATCAGGTGCTGGGAACGCTGATTGCGTCGGTGGAGAAGTCGCTCGCGCCGGCCAAGCCGCTCTGGCTCGTGGCGAGCGAATATGTGATTACGCCGGTGCGACATGTGCTCTATCCGAATCGCGTGCTTCGCGAGGCCGGGCTCTTGGAGGTGCGCGAAGATGAGGGCGGCGAAGTGATCGATTTTGCGGCGAGCGCGGCTTGGGCCCTGGTCGACCACCAGTTCTCGCATGTCTTCGCCGCCGACTCGCGGGCGGCCGAGCGAGCCGCCGCCTGCCTGCGCGGCCAAGAGGGCGTGGCCGAGGCGCTCATCGGGCCCGAGCGGGCGAAATACGACCTCGATCATGCCCGGGCCGGGGATGTGGTCGTTGTTTCGACCGCCGATAGTTGGCAAGCCTACTACTATTGGCTCGACGATGCCCGCGCGCCGCGCTTTGCGCGCACGGTGGACATCCATCGCAAGCCGGGCTACGATCCGGTGGAACTGCACTTCGACCCGGCGACGCGAGGCATTCCGCTCGACGCGAGCTTGGTGCGCGGTTCGCATGGCGCCCCGGCAATCGAGGAAAACCAGCGCGGGATTTTAATCGCCAGCGAGCGAGGCGCGCTAGTGGGCCAAGCGATGGCCGATGTCGATGTCCACGCCCTGGTGCTCAAACAGTTCGGAATCTAGAGCTTGCCGGTCGCGCGTGATGAACCGCCATGTTGCCCACGGCTAGCGGGAACAAAACTTAAAATGATATCCGACAAGGATTTGGAATCGTTGTTCGGCGAGATCGAAAGCGATCGGGTGGAGCGGAAGTCGTCAGCCGTCGACCGCGATCGGATTCGCGAGGCGATTTGCGCTTTTGCAAATGACCTTGCCGCCCACAATTTGCCGGGAGTGCTGTTTATTGGCGTCCACGACGATGGGTCGAGCGCGGGCCTCTCGAACACGGACGATCTGTTGCTGCAACTTTCCGGCCTGCGCGACGATGGCAATATTATGCCGTTTCCGCAGATGGCGGTGCGGAAGCGCACGATTTTGGGGAATGGACGTCGCCGTCGTCGTCGTGGAGCCGTCGCCAAGTCCGCCCGTGAGGCGCCGCGGACGCGTCTGGATTCGCATCGGCCCGCGCCGTGCGGTTGCGACGAGTGACGAGGAGCGTCGGCTGATTGAAAAGCGGCGGTCGGGTAATCTCGCGTTCGACCAACAGCCCGTCGTCGGCGCGTCATTGAATGATCTCGACCTCGCGTTATTCGAAAGGGTTTATTTACCCGCGGCTGTTGATCCGGAAACGCTGGCGGAAAATAATCGGACCGCGATCCAGCAGCTTTCATCGTTGCACTTCGTCGACGTCGGTGGTCGGCCAAATGTAGCTGGAATTCTTGTGCTCGGAATTGATCCTCGCTATTGGATCGCTGGCGCTTATGTCCAGTTTGCTCGTTTTGATGGTAACGAGATTACGGACCCGATTCGCGATGAAAAAGAGATTTCGGGATCGCTGCCCGACATGCTCCGACAACTCGACGAAGTACTCGAGGCCAACATCGCGACGGCGGTGGTCGTCGACGCGGAGCGGCGGGAACTACGGCGCACCGATTACCCGATCGTGGCGTTGCAGCAGTTGACGCGCAACGCGATACTCCATCGCAACTATGAAACGTCCAATGCGCCGGCGCGCATTTCTTGGTATGCGAATCGTCTTGAAATCCAAAGTCCCGGCGGCCCTTTCGGACGCGTGAATATCGGGAACATTGGACAACCCGGAGTGACGGAACTACCGCAATCCCCAAATCGCGGCCGCGATGAAAGCGTTTGGCTATGTGCAACGCTTTGGTCTCGGGTTTTCGCTCGCTCGCAAGGAATTAAATAAGAATGGCAATCCGGAACTCGCAATCGATGCGACACCGGACGCGGTTCTCGTCACGCTGGAAAAAGCCCGATGAAAAGCATCGCATTGTTTAATATCAGGGGAGGCGTGGGCAAGACGTCGCTCGTATTCCACCTTGCCTGGATGTACTCCGAACTTGGCAGACGCGTTCTCGCGGTCGACCTCGATCCGCAAGCGAATTTGACGGCGATGTTCGTGGATGAAGACCGGCTCGAGAATATCTGGCCCGAAGAGGGACATTCGCAGTCGATCCTAGCGTCTGTCGATCCAATTCTTCGGGGAACGGGCGACATCGCTCGGCCGCACATTGAATCTATTTCGAGCAAAATCGGCTTAATCGTCGGCGATCTGGGGCTGTCTCGATTCGAGGCCAAGCTTTCCGACGCATGGCCGCGCTGCATGGACCGTGACGAATCGGCGTTTCGCGTAGTGTCGTCGTTTTATCGCCTCATTGCCTCCGCCGCGCAGTCGCACGGCGCCGATCTGGTGCTTATCGACGTGGGGCCCAACTTGGGCGATCTGAATCGATCGGCGATATTGGCGGCGGATCATGTTTGCGTTCCGCTTGCCGCCGATTTGTTCTCCCTGCAAGGGCTGAAGAACTTGGGGCCTTCGCTGCGTGAGTGGCGGTCTCGATGGCAAGACCGCTTGGACCGGAAACCGACTGATCCCCATTTGGCCCTTCCGTCCGGCAAGATGGCGCCCATTGGCTATGTTGTAATGCAGCACGCGGTGCGGCTGGATCGTCCCGCCCGAGCATTCGAGCGTTGGACGCGTCGCATCCCGGACATCTATCAATCCGCGGTGCTCGGCGAAGCGGTCGACAATCGCTCATCGCTTGATGACGATCCAAATTGCTTGGCGTCGCTACGAAACTATCGCAGCCTCATGCCGCTTGCCCACGACGCCCGAAAGCCGATGTTCTTTCTCAAGCCGGCCGATGGGGCCCTGAGTGGCCACGCCAAGGGCGTGCAGAACTGCTACCACGAATTTCACTCGCTTGCGGAAGTGATCGGTAGGAAGATCGGGTTGTAGGCGCGCGCTGAATCATTTTGCCGCTTTTTTTCCTCCTCCGGATTGCGTGGCGCCTACTTGGTCGTCCACTCGACCGGTTCGGGGGCCAGGGCGTCGGTGGGGCGCTTGCCGGCGTCGATGCGGCCGCTGCCTTCGAGGCGGCTGATGAGCTTTACCGTCATGTCGTGCTCGCACAAAAGCTGGCAGCTCAGGCGAATATGCGGCGCCGACGACAGCCCTTTCGCCGCCAGCACCGTCTTTTCGGCCACGGTTATTTGCTCCGGCTCGCCGGACACGAATTCCACGCGGCAGGTCGTGCAGCGCACATTGCCTCCGCAGGCGTAGAGTTGGTCCGTGCCCGCTTCGTCGACCAGCGCGAGCACCAGCCGCTTGTCTTTGGGAACCGTGAATTCACCGACGCCTTCGACTGTAAGCTTGGGCATGCAACGCTCCTCCGTACCACGCCAAAATGTTTTCGCCTCGCGGATCGCGCCGCGCGGCGATCCACGACCACGAGAATATGATAACCCGCCCGGCCGCCGATGCCATGCCTCTTCGACGCCGCCACTTCGCAAGGGTCAACCTCGCGGCGGGCCGGCGGCCCGCGACGCTGTCGCGAGCGCGTGGCGACGGCGGTGAAAATCGATCCCGATCTTCACCGCCGTCGTATTCGTCTCGTCGCGCAAGGCCGCGAACAATCGCCCTTGGCCCCAGCGGCCCGGCGTGTTACTTCGCTTCGCTCGCGGACGAGAGCCGCTTGAGCAAAATGTTCTTGAACTGCACTTTCATCGGCGCACCGCATGAACCTGCAGCGCGATGATGCCCGACATGGCCCGCTTGTCAACCTGATCGTCGATCAGTTCGATGGTCGTCATGCCGTTGATCTTCTGGGTGAGGTGATTGCCGATGGCGATGATTTCGTAGGTGTTCCAGCCGTCTTTCTTCACGTTGTCGAGAATCGCCTTCTCATCGGCGATCTTGCTCTCGGTCTTCTTGCCATCGGCGTCGATCGTCACCTTGTTGCCGCGCTTGGCGAGCACTCCACGGCCGCGCTCTTCATAGAGCGAGCCGGTCCAGCCCATGCCGGCGTCGAAGTCGGCTTGGTAGCCGCCGACCACCCAATCGGGCATCGCTTTGCTGCGATATTGAATGCCGGAATTGCCGCCATCGATTTTGAAGTCGGCCTTGAGCTCGAAGTCGCCGACCGGTTCGCCCTTGAGAATGCAAAATGTGTTGTGGGGCGTCGGATTGTCGGCCAAGGTCTGGCCGGTGATCGCGCCGTCTTCCACGCGCCAGAATTTCGGGTTCGCGTCCCAGCCTTCGAGCGAAGAGCCGTTGAAGATGGCCGTGAAGCCGTCGCCGTCGGCCGCCGCCGCCAGGGGCGCGAAAGTCAACGGGGCCATGGTCAGCGCCGCGAGCACGGCGAAAATCGGCCAGCGGCCCAAGCCAAAGGCCGCGGGGGCGCGGGAATGTCGCGAAGTCGCCTGAGAGATCATGAAGCACCTTTTTTGCAAAGCAGTGTTGGAGGGGAAGGCGGGCGACGCGGCGGCGAGGGGTCCGATAGAGAGCCCTCTCGCCACGGGGTCACAAGCGGTTTCCGGCTCATTCTAGTTGCCCCGCCTGCAAATGCGAGCCGCTTTTTTCTTGAGTCAAAGCTCGGCCAGCGAGTAAAACCCGGCTTTTCCGCCGACCGCTAGCGTCGGCACAATCGGTAGCCGCCCCCGATCTCGCGTAAAGGCGAGACTTCGAGTAACCGATACATTCTTACGGAAGCGGTTGAACAACCGATTTGCTCGTCGCCTCGTTTTGGGGGGAAATATCCATGATGCAAAGAATCTCGAAGTCTCGTCGATCCACGAAACCAGGCGCTCCCGGCACACGTTCCTCTCTCGGCTGGCGATACTCCTCTCCGAGCTATGTGCGCCGCGACGCGCGCAAGCTCCGCGGCTCGCTGAGCGCCGATTCGGCTCGCGATTCCCAGTTGATCTATGCCTAGGTCCGGTCGGGGGTCCCAATGCGGAAATCGTGGGCGCCTACTGCTCGGCGGGCAAGCCATCGACCGCCCGAACCGAGCCCCCCGCCGCGGATTCCCGGCGGGTCAGCCGAAGTGATTCCACGCGATTTTCGCGGCGAGGAATGCGGCGGCTAGGCGAAATGCGGCTTCCCGTGCGCTCGCGGCACGCGTTTTGCCCCTGCCGAACTCGAATTGCCGGCTCTCTTTCGAATCCGTTCCGTGTCGATCGCGTCGCGGCGCTTGGTCAGGCGCAGTGCGAGGTGAAAATCCATGTTCGCCGGCGAATTGTCGCGGTTCGCCGGCGTCGAAAAGCGGTAAGGCGTCTGGCGACAAGTCGATCCGCTGCCCGGGGGGCGATGTCGCGCCATGATCGAAAAACTGCTTGAAACCGACGACTTCCAGGTCAAGTCGCTCGGTCCCTGTCGTATTGACTCGCCGCTCGCGCCCATGCTCGCGGAGCGCGGCGAAAGCTTCCACAATGTGCATGAAGACGATCGCGTGGTGTTCGATGGCACCATGTCGGGCTTGCGAGCCCGGCCATCGCTCGATCATTTGCCGTCGTTCGAGCCCGCGGGGCCGCGACGCAAGATTTTTTTCGATCCCTCGAAAACCCGGGCCGGCATCGTCACCTGCGGCGGTCTTTGCCCGGGCTTCAACGATGTGATCCGCGCCCTGGTCATGGAACTGCACTATCGCTATGGAGTGCGCAAGATCTATGGCTTTTGCAACGGGTACCAGGGCTTCGTCGCCAAACATTGCCGCCCGGTGATCGACCTCACGCCGAAAGTCGTGGGCGATATCAACGAACACGGGGGCTCGATTCTCGGCACCTCGCGCGGACAACAAGACCCGGCCGAAATGGTCGACTGCCTCGAACAGATGAGCATCAACATTCTGTTCGTGATCGGCGGCGACGGCACGCTCCGCGGCGCGATGCAGATCAGCAAGGAGGTCACCGAGCGCGGGTCGAAGATCGCGGTCGTGGGAATTCCCAAGACGATCGACAACGACATTATGTTCATCGACCAAAGCTTCGGCTTTCAAACCGCGTTCGCCGAAGCGGCCAAGAGCATTCGCGCCGCCCATGTCGAAGCCAAGGCCTCGCCCAATGGAGTGGGGCTGGTGAAGCTCATGGGCCGCCACTCGGGCTTCATCGCCTGCTATGCCTCGCTGGCCAACAACGACGCCAACTTCGTGCTCATTCCCGAGGTGCCCTTCAAGCTCGAAGGCGGCGCCGGGCTGCTCAACGAACTGAAACGCCAGCTTCAGGCCAAGGGACACGCCGTGATCGTGGTCGCCGAGGGCGCCGGACAGGACCTTCTCCACGAACACGACCACGGACGCGACGCCTCGGGCAACCGGCGATTGCACGATATCGGGCTCTATCTGCGGCACGCGATCTGCGACCACTTCGGCTCGATCGGCATGGAGCTCAACCTCAAGTACATCGACCCCAGCTATGCGATCCGCAGCGTGCCGGCCAATCCGCACGACAGCGTGTATTGCCTGCGGCTGGGTCACAACGCCGTGCATGCGGCGATGAGCGGTCGGACGGAAATGGTGGTCGGCCGCTGGCACGGGCGCTTCGTGCATGTGCCGATCCCGATGGCCATTCGCGAACGCTACACCGTCGACCCGAATGGCGACCTCTGGATGTCGGTCTTGGAATCGACCGGCCAACCGCGAACCTTCGTCTAGTAGCCGCGAAGCGGGCCATCGCGCCTCGGTCGTCGCGCATTCAATCACGGCGATTGGTCGCATGCACGCTGTGGCAGCTTGGGCAAAAGTGGAAAACGACTTGCACGAATTCGTCGAAGTGGCCGTTGTTCGCGGCGACATCCGCCAGCGATTCGATCATCGGCAGGCCGCCGGGTGGATCGTTGATCGGACCCGCCAGAATCCGCATTGTCTCGCCGTCGCGATGAAGTTCGCACTCGGGGTTCGGGCAAATGTTATTTTCGGGGCCTTGAATCAAGTAAGGCTCGCCGCCGAACTGCTGGACCCAAACATCAAACGCTCGGCGGATCGGCCTTTGCAAAAAATGCGATAAGAGTTCTCGCTCGTCTTCAGGCAGCTTGTCGAAGACTTCGCGAGATCGCTCGATACACGCTCGTACGTTGGTTGGCACGTCCTCAGGGCAATAGAGTCGCAGTGGGGACTCGGGAAACGCGAGCGGGTAGTTGGAATATGGAAAATCGTCGCCCTGATCGCTGCCCGTGTTCATGAGCATGGTGATTTCGGCCGGGCCATCAATGCGATAGGCCACTTCGCCCCCGCATCTCCAGCAGTAGTACAGCGGCAGATTTTCGAGGCCCGCGAACACTCTTACGCCCGTCTCCACCGAGACCAATCTCGGATCGCCGCAGTCGATCTGCCAAAGTTTCAAGAGCGGCCGATCGCAGGATGTGCAATGTCCGCCGCGATGGGAGCACGCGCCGCCTTGGACATGGTTGAACTCCGACCGCTCGCCGGTTCTGACGATAAACCCGCGGATTAGTGCATATCCCATGTCGTATTGCTCCAGTTCGTGGGCGACGGCGGGGCGCCGGCGCGAGACGTGGCCCCGGACGGCGCGGCACATGCTCCCCCCGCGTGTAACATTCTAGTATCCAAGGCATTACGCTCGCAGCGTTGTTTTTCTTCGCGGACCCGCGATCCAGCGGCCTTTCGTGGCGTATAGAGTGCTATGGCGTCTTATGGGGCTGGGGCGGCGGCGGGTGGCGGTTGGTCGCCAGTGTCGCGACGAAAGTCGGGGGCGCCAAACGCTTTTCCTTGGAAATCGACCAGATTTTCCGAAACCGTCTGGACAGGTCGGGGGCCAACGTAGTACCTTTCTAGCTTTCTTCGCGCTTGCCGGGGAAGCCGGTCGACGTTGGGCGCTTTGCCTGGCCGCGCGGCTCGCCCCCGCGGAAGATGGCCGCCTTCGCGGGCGCGTTTCAGGTTTTTCGAGCGGCAGCGGCTTCACAAGCGAGTATCCATCGGGAGCAGGCGTAATGGCCCATGAAAACGGTCCCGCCATGATCGAGGCGGTTGGCTTGTCGAAATACTACGGCGACTTTGCCGCCACGGATGATGTCACCTTCAGCATTCCGCAGGGACAAGTCGTGGCGTTTCTGGGGCCCAACGGGGCCGGTAAGAGCACGACGATGAAGTTGCTCACCGGCTACTTGTCGCCCTCGCGCGGCGTGGCTCGAATCGCGGGCCACGATATGAGCACCGATCGGCTGGCCGGCGCGGCGCGGCTGGGCTATCTGCCGGAAAACGGCCCGCTCTACCCCGACATGACCCCGCGAAGCCTGCTCGAATTTTTCGCCGATGCCCGCGGCATTCGCGGCGATCGCAAGCGACGCCGCATTGCCGACGTGGTCGAGCTCTGCTCGCTCGGCAGCGTGATCGGCAAAGCCATCGGCAAACTGTCGAAAGGCTTTCGTCAGCGGGTGGGCATGGCCCAAGTGCTGCTCCATGAGCCCGACGTGCTGATTCTCGACGAGCCGACCGCGGGCCTCGACCCGAACCAAATTCGCGATGTGCGCGACACGATTCGCCGGCTAGGCGAAAACAAAACGATCTTGCTCTCGACCCATATTTTGCAAGAAGTGCAGGCGATCGCCGGCCGGGTGCTCTTTATTAACGAAGGCCGGCTCGTGTTCGATGGCCCGGTCGAGAGCTTGGGCGCCGATCTCGACGAACGTTTCCACCAGCTCACCGTATAACGGTCTCGGCGCCCGCCGATGGCTAAAACGCCCGGCATGGAGGAGCCCGAGAGCCCGACCGCGGGCGAAGTCGCCCGGGGGAAACCGGCGGCGGCCAGCGGCCCGACGAAAAAACCTAGGCACAGCTTCAGGGGATAAGGGAATCATGAATCCGAACGTGATTGGCGCGATCTTTCGACGCAATCTGGTCAGCTATTTCAGCAATCCGACCGGCTATGTGTTTATTTGCGTGTTTGTGTTGCTCGGATCGTTCGCGGCATTTTGGCCCAACGATTTCTTCAACGATAATCTGGCCAATCTGAACCAGCTCAATAAGTCGCTGCCCTATATCCTGCTGGTGTTCATTCCGGCAATCACCATGAGCATCTGGGCCGAGGAGCGGCGCCAAGGCACCGACGAGCTCCTGCTCACGATTCCGGCCACCGACTTCGACGTGGTGCTCGGCAAATATCTGGCCGCCGTGGGCATCTACACCGTGTCGCTCATCTTCTCGGCCATGTGCAATTTCACCGTGCTGGTGTGGCTTAGCAAAGCGCCCGACAATTGGCTGAATCTCGACACGGGCCTGTTCGTGGCCGCGTACTTCGGCTACTGGATGGTGGGTCTGGCGATGCTCGCCATCGGCATGGCGGCGTCGTTTCTCACGGGCAATCTCACGGTCGGCTTCGTGCTCGGCGCGGTGTTCAATATTCCGCTCGTGTTCGCGGCCGACGCCGAGTCGATGGCAATGCCGGCGTGGGTCACCAAGCACTGGCCCGGTCTGCCGCACTTCATCAAACACCTGAGCCTGTCCGAGCAATTTCGCGACTACGGCCGCGGCATGATCACATTTAGCAGCATCGTGTATTTCCTTTCGCTCGCCGCCGCCATGCTGTACTTGAGCATGGTCTTCATCGGCCGGCGCCACTGGAGCGGCGGACGCGATGGCGAGTCGATGGGGTGGCATTATCTGGCGCGCTCGTGGCGCTGATCGTGGCGGTGGTGTCGGTCAACGTGTTTCTCTCGCGCCACGACACGCTCCGCGCCGACGCCTCGACCGATCGCCTCAACTCGCTCTCGCCCGACACTCGCAAGCTGATCGCCGATCTCGATCCGAAGCACCCGGTGCATGTCGAGGCGTTTTTGAGCGTCAGCCGCGACTTTCCCGAGGACTACGTGGCCACGCGGCTCAATTTGCTCGCCATGCTTCGCGAGTTCCAGGCCCTGGGCGGCTCGAAGCTCGATGTGGTGATCCATGACAACATGGAGCCGTTTACCGAGGAGGCCACGCGGGCCGAGCAGCAGTTCGGCATCACGCCGCGGCCGGTGATGACGCGCTTGCCGCGCGGCCGGGCCGACGAGGGCATCTTCCTGGGCGTGGCGTTTACTTGCGGCTTGGAAAAAGTCGTCGTGCCGTTTTTCGATCGCGGCCTGCCGGTGGAATATGAACTGGTGCGTTCGATCTGCACCGCGAGCCAGCCTCGGCGTAAAAAGATCGGCGTGCTCCAGACCGATGCCCGCATGTTCGGCGGCTTCGATCCCAGCACCATGCAATCGACGCCCAACCAGATGCTGATCGAGGAACTGCAAAAGCAGTACGAAGTCACGCCGGTCGACCCGAGCAACCCGATCACCGAGCAATACGACGCCCTGCTGGCGGTGCAACCCTCGAGCTGGAATCCGCAGCAGATGGACAATTTCATCGCCGCCGTGGCGGCCGGTCAGCCGACCGCGATCTTCGAGGACCCGCTGCCGGTAATGAGCGACACGCCGGGCACCAACGCCCCCAAGCAGGCGCCCGGCGGAATGATGGGCATGTTCGGCCGCCAGCAGCCGCAGCCCAAGGGCGATATCACCGGCCTGTGGAGGCTGCTGGGCGTGGATTTCATGGCCAGCGACGTGGTCTGGGAAGACTGGAATCCGTACCCGAAGGCCGCCAACTACGGTATCACGCGCGAATGGGTTTTCGTCGATCCGCAAAGCGGCGAAAAAGACGCCTTCAACGAAAAAAACAAGATCACGGCTGGCCTGCATCAAGTGCTGCTCGTCTATGCCGGGGCGATCACGCCGCTCAACAACACGCCCATGACCGTGACCGACCTGATGCGCACCAACAGCGCACCGGAAACCTCGCGATCGACAAGGTCTTCGAGCGCAACTTCATGGGCCGGCCCTCGCTCAATCAGCGCCGCGAGCAATTTTATAAAGGCACGGGCCAGAGCTATGTGATGGGCGCCTATATCCATGGCCCGATCGGCGCGAACAACAAGAAAATGGCTGATGGCCCCGGCGTCGAGACCGCGCCCGCCGATAAACCGGCGACCGACTCACCCGCCGGCGCCGCGAGCCCGCCCGACGCCGCGCCAAAATCCGATACCGACACGGCAAAAACCGCGGCTGAAACACCGGAGTCCGAAAAGGCCCCGGCCGAAAAATCATCATCGGAAAAGCCCCCATTGGAAAAGCCCGCCGCCGAGAAGGCCCCCGCCGAGAAACCCAAAGCCGAGAAAGCCGAAAGCGAGAAGAAGCCGGCGCCGACCGAGATTCGCGTGGTGCTCGTGCCCGATATCGACTGCCTGTTCTCCGGCATCTTCGCGGTGCGGGCCCATGGCGCCTCGGGTGATGAAGACGAAGTGAATTGGGCCCTTCAAAATGTGACCTTCGTGCTCAATTCGCTGGATGTGCTTGCCGGCGACGAGCGGTTTATCAGCATTCGCGGCCGCGAGCCGGTGCATAAGACGCTCGTCGGCGTCTCCGCCGCCACCGAGGACGCGAAGCTCGAAGCCGAGGGCGCCCGCCAAATGCAAGCCGTTGAATTCAAAAAACCAGCAAGAAATTGCAAGAAGAAATCGACAAGGTCAACGCCGAGGCCAAGAAAAACGGCGGCCTCACGAATCCCGACACGGCCACGAACTGGATCATCAAGATCGAGGAAATCAAACGCCGGGTCGATATTGCCCGCGAGCGCAACAAACAAGAGCTCGATCACAACTTGAAATTGATCGAGCACAAACGTTTGCAGGATGTGCGCCACCCAAGACTGGTACAAGATGTGGGCCGTGCTGCTGCCGCCGATTCCGCCGCTTTTGCTTGCGTTTTTCGTGTTTTTCAGCCGCCGAGCCCAGGAACGCGAGGGAGTTTCGAAGTCGCGTTTGCGCTGATCGCTCGACCCGCGGGCGGCGACTTTCGCGCGGCGGGTAATTTGCCGTGCGGCCCCCGTGACTTTGGGACAAAACCCCGGCGATAACGATTCATTCGAAGTAAACCGCAATTTCAGTCAGAGGCGTTTCGAACCATGAACCATTCGGCCACGACCGATCCCCGTAATGTCTCGCTCAGCCAAGGTCAGAAAACGGCGATCTTCGGCGCCGTCGCGCTGCTGGCCATGTTGCTCGCGCTCGAGCCCTGGCGCATCTCGGCCAAGACCGACGACGAGCCGATCGGCGTCGTTAAACTGTTTCCCAAATTCGAAAAGGCCGCCCAGGCCACGGGAATTCAGATCGTCAAGTTCGACGAGGAAACCGGCGCTGTTCGCACATTTAGCGTCAAGCTGCAAAACGATCGCTGGGTGATCCCCTCGCACGAGGACTACCCGGCCGACGCCACCCAACACATGGGCGAAGCCGCCGTGAGCGTGCTCGACTTGAAGTCGATCGCCATGGTGAGCAACCGGCCCGGCGATTTTCAGACCTATGGCGTGGTGGCGCCCGACCCGGCCAAACTCAAGGCCGGCGACACCGGCATCGGCGAGCAGGTGACCTTTCGCGGGGCGAACGATTCGATTTTGGCCGACATGATCATCGGCAAGAGCAGGGCAAGGAGCAACCCGACCTGCGCTATGTGCGCACTGGCCGGCCACGACCAGGTGTATCAAGTGATGCTCAAGACCGACAAGCTTTCGACCCGGTTTTCCGAATGGATCGAAAAGGATTTGCTCAAGATCAATGCGTTTGATATCCGCGAGGTGCAGCTCAACGATTATTCGCTCGACGAAGGCATCGGGCAGGACGGGCAACCCGCGATCGCCATGGTTCGCCGCGGCAAGATAAAGCTCGACTACGATGACGAAAAATCGAAATGGAATCTCGCGGAGCTTATCGAATACAAGAACCGCAAGGAAATCCAAGGCAAGCTGGGCGACGACGAGGAGCTGAACACCGAAAAGCTCAACGCGATGCGCAACGCGCTCGACGACCTGAAGATCGTCGATGTGCAGCGCAAGCCGGCCGGCCTGAGTCGCGATCTGCGCGTGACCGACGCCTTTGTCAAAGACCGTGAAGCGGCCCTCTCATTGCAGAAAAAGGGCTTCTATGCTTTTGCCGGCGAGGAAGGACAAACCGAGATTCTTTCCACCGAAGGCGAGGTGCTCGCGTTCGTCAAGGACGGTGTTGAATACACGCTCCGCTTCGGCGAGCCGACGGTCGCCGGCGCCGACGAAGAAAAAGAGGACCCAAAAACCGCGGCGCCGGGCGAAGACAAATCGAAGACCTCGCGGCTGAACCGCTATTTGTTCATCTCCTGTCAGTTCCGCGAGGATCGCATTCCCAAGCCGGAACTCAAGGAGCTCCCGCCCGCGGGCGGCGAACAACCGCCAGCCGCGAGCGAGCCGAAGAAAGAAGAGCCGGCCGAGAAAACCGACGCGACGAGCAAGCCAGACTCGCCAGCGGCGCCCGAATCGCCCGCCAAGCCGGACGATGGGGCGAAGCCCGGCGACGCCGGCAAGCCCGATGCTTCCGATAAGCAAGGCGCGAAACCGCGCCGGAATATTTTCCATCTCACCGCCGATGAAAAGCCGGCCGCGAAGGCGGCTCCGGACAGTTCCGACTCCGCGGCTCCGAGCTTGAGCCCCGCCGGCGAAGCAAAGCCCGCCGACGCGCCAACCGCGGATGCCCCGGTCTCCGACGCCAAGCCCGCCGAAACGAAGCCGGGTGATGCGAAGCCGGGCGAAACGAAGCCGGGCGAAATGCCGGCCGAGGGAGGCGAAGAAGCCGGCGGCCAGACCCGCGCCAAAGCCCGCGAGGCCAAAGCCGAGGCCGATCTGCGCACCGCGATCGAAAAAGAGAATAAGCGGCAGCAATCGGAATACGACGAAAAAATCACCAAGGGCCGCGAGCACGTCAAGCAGCTCAACGATCGCTTCGCCGACTGGTATTATGTGATTTCCGACGAGGTGTATCACAAGATTCATCTCAGCCGGGCCGACGTCATCAAGAAGAAAACCAAGGAGCCCGGCAAGGGCGATGGTCTGGGCGATCTCGACGCCTTGCAAAAACTAGGCCCCGGCGGCCACATGCACGGCGACCACGATCACGACCACGATCACAAATGAGAATCGCCGCCGCGGCCTTGAGCGCGGCAAAAGGACTTTTGCCACGGAACAACAGGGAAATCACGGAAAAAACCGGAAAGAAGGTGGGGCAACCTCCATTCTTATTCCGTGTTACTTTCGTGGCTGCTCCGAGACTGCTCCTCGCTCCGAGGCAACGGCGTCATGATTCGTCGGCTCCTCTTCTGGTCGCGTCTGGTGGTGGGGCTCGTCGCGGGAGTCGTCATATTCATCCTGTGTCTGACCGGCGCGGTCATCGCCTTCGAGCATCAGATCATCGATTGGGCCGAGCGAGACCCGCGGGCCATGCCGCCCGCGGCCGCTGCGCTCTCTTGCCGGCTAGCGATCTCGTCGCCGGCGCGGCGAAAGTTGAATCCAGCAAGCCAACCAGCATCGAATGGTTCGCGGATTCGCGCATGCCGGCGCGTATTCGCTACCCGGAGCAAAAGGTCGTCCTGATCAATGGCTACACTGGCGAAGTCCTAGGGCCCGGAGCGGTCAACACCCGGGCGTTCTTGCGGTGGAATGTCACGACGCACACCACGCTCAGTGTCGGACCCGCCGGCCATTGGATTGTCTCGATCGCCAACGTGGGGTTTGTTTTTCTGATGGCGACCGGAGCGTGGCTCTGGGGGCCCAGGCATTGGCACTGGAAGGCGCTGCGAAACTCGATTGCAATCCGGTTCGATCTGCGTGGCAAGGCACGAGACTGGAATTGGCACAACGCGCTGGCCTTCTGGTTCATGGCGCCGCTGGCCATCATGGCGGTGACCGGCCTCGTGCTTTCTTTTGGCGCGGTCAATGAGTGGTGGAAAGAATTCGCCGGTGGCAAGCTACTGCCTCCATCGCTGCCGGTATCGAGGATCGAACCGCCGGCGATCGCCAACAACGCGACCGGCCCGGGGGCTTGGCTCCAGGCGGTCAAGCAGCGTTATCCCTCGTGGCGCATCGATCGTGCTGAACGGCTCGGGAGCGCCGAACAACGCCGGACAACTTTCGCTTACAGTTCACGAGGGCATGCCGCGGCATCAGGCTGTCGAGCTGGTCGGTCAAGGTCGACCCGGCGCACAATGCGATTGTTCAGGAAGGTCGTTGGACATGCGATGATCCGAAGCTTCGCGCCCGAGTCCTTGCGCGGCTCGGCCACTCGGGCGAACTGATCGGCTTTTGGGGACAGACCTTGGCCTTCGTGGCCAGTTGCGCCGGCCTCGTCATGGTCTACACCGGCTTCGCCCTGAGCGGGCGACGTTTCTTTCCCCGCGGCTGGCCTTTGAAATCAAGCGTGCTGGGCGCGGAGCGGAAATCATCTCCGACCGATCGAGTTTGATCCTGAAAACCGGCATGGGCGGGTTGACGCGGGCCAACTGGGATCGCTCCCACTGACTTCGACTTTTGCATTTTATGCGGCCATTGCCACGGCGTTTTCCAGGAGTCGTTGGATTTTTCGCGACCCTGGCCCCTGAAGGCGCCAACGTTAAAACCTGTTGGCGCACGCTAAGCCGTCGGAGCGTGCCGAGCATGTCGGCGAATGACGGTTGCGTCTTCGACGCGTGCCAAGGGTGGAGCATCGGACGCCAATTGCGATGACCCTCGCGGGCAAACCACAACACGATCAGGCTGTACAACAACATGGCCATCGGAGCCGTCCGCTCGACCGCGCGATGTGTCCAGCCTTGCGGTTGTTCAAATCCCAAGTATTGCTTACTGTCGTGGTTCGTGACTTCGATGCTCCAGCGCATCGCGTACCAAGCGATCACTTGTTCGGCGGTTGCTTCGGAGCGAGTGGAATAGAATGCCTCTTGCCCGCGGCCGCCTTCGAGGGCGGGTGCCGCCACCACGCGAACCGGCCGTTGGGGAGCGGCATGCATGTGGGCCACTTGCTCCGTCAAGCGGGCTGTTTCGCGCCGCCCGTAGATATTCAGGGTCGCGCGACGACAGCGTCCCTTGAGCATTGCCCCCGGCGTGGGAAGTCGTTGGCCGAACTTCCGCGGTCGGCCATTGGTTCTCGCTTCGCGCCCCGGCGGCGGCCCGTACAAGCGAGCGTCCTTTACGAGTCGGCTGGTCAAATCGCAATTCGTCGGCAAGAAGCAGAGCAAGCTCCGACCGCCATAGGCGCTGTCGGCGACGACGTGAAAACGGCGGCTTTTGTGGTGGTTGCACAACACGTCGAGCATCTCGACCGCCAATTCCGGCCGGGTGCGATATGGGCGCCGATGCTTGGCGGCGCTCTTCTTGTTCAAGTACAGGCGAAACAAGATCGGCAGGCAATAATAATGTCCCTTGCGAAACGGCAATTCGACAATCACGCCCAGCACGACCCAACTATGCCCCCAGTTGGTAATCACCTTGCCACGGCTGGAGAGCAAAGGGTCGTGGTGCATGCCGGCGCCGAACATCGTCAATCCGCGCTTGCGAGCCAGCGTGTCGTCGAGTCCCAGCAAGACGGCGTCTCCCAAAAACGGCTGGATCAATTCGAACATGGCCAGCCCGAGCGAGTCGCGCGACCAACGGGCCGCGCTGAACAAACGGTGATACGACGAGAAGTGCTTACTCGCCGTGTCGCCAGCCGCGACGATCATGCACGTGACCGTGCGGCGACTGGCGAAGACCCAGCCGGTCAGAACCGTCGTCATACTCGCGAAAGTCGGCGCCGTGGGACCAGTTCAGCTTATGCGGCGGTGGCGAGGGGGGTGGAGCGGCGGTGGAAGGGGTGGCCGGGGCGTTGCGAGAGGTAGTCCTTGAGCCGGCCGTCGTCGCTGAGGGCTGCGGCGCGGAGCTGCAAGATCGCTTCCGCTCCGTCGGGATCGTCCCAGAACATTTCGGTCCCTTTCACGCGCAGGTTCATCTGTTTGATCAGCGACTCCATCGGCGCGCTGGTGACCGGCAGGCCCAGGCGGCGATAGCTGGGATAGTCCATCCGCTGGCGATTGTTCGTCAAGTACCGCACGGCGTCGACGAGCGGTTTCTCCGCGTCACTGGGTTTCGTATCTTCCCAGTCGATGCCCCGGGCGAGGCAGGCTTGCTTGATCTCGTCGATCACGTGATCGACCTGGCCTTGCCAGCACCAGGTGACGAACTTTAGATAGAGCGACCAACCCTCCGCATCGTTGGCGGCCAGCGCCAGCGCCGCGCGGTAAACGTATTGAATCGCATGAATGAAGTCGAGGACGGGCGTGAACGTCGGAAAATGTTTTTTCCAGATCGACCAGTTCCAGTTCAGGCCATCACCGAGGAAGACCCGTAAAGGAGAATCGTAGAACCGGCGCCGCTGGGCTTCGCGCCGCATCAGCGGGCCGAAATCCTCCGAGCAGGACATACTGCTCAGCGCCGTGCGCAGCACGCGCCGCGGGCCTTCGTACTTCACGCGGCGGGGTTTCTCGGCGGCGGATTCTTCGCCGGGTGAATCGAGGCGGGGAACCGCTTTTTCCGCGATATTCGCCACTTTTTTCGCGATGCGAAAGGAAGTCGGCAACTCGGGGCAAGCGTCTTCGTCCGCGACATGCCGCGGGTTGAGAGACATTCGCTCGAACGAAGCGTTCTTCGTTTCGCGCCAGCCTTTCTCGCCCGACGGCACGACGCCGCGTCCCCGGCCCGGCTCGCGCGTGCGAATGCGGCCGCCGTCGCAAGAGACCACCGCCGCTTCCGGCACGACGACTTCCTTGACGACTTTTTTATTGTCGCTGGGCGCCGGCAGTGCCTTCCCGTCGGCCAGTTCCTGGCCCACCTGTTTCACCAAACGCCGAATCGTGCTGCAGGGAACTTTGTGTCCCAGCACTTGCTCGGTGATCACTTCCGCGCGCTTGAACGAACGGACTTCCGCGGCTAGGCAGACCACGGCTCGCGTCAACTCGGGCGTGACCTCGCGGCTATCGAGTCCCAACGTCAACCGCTGAGGGAAAAAAAGACCACCGGCAGCGGTCGCAGTAAGCGGTCGTCTCGGTCACCTCGACCCGGCCATCCAGGCTGGTGACCGGCCTCGTTGCGGTTTGCACGCCGCACGACGCTCCGCAGGTGGGGCAGTTCGCTTCCGTCGGGCAGCTCGCGGCGACTTCACGCATCGCTCGCTCTTGGGCTTCACGGCTCAACTCGCGGCCGAGCGTGATAGCATACCGCTCGATGACGCTATAGTGCGGCGTGCCGAGGAACACCCCCTGCTCGACCATCTCCTCGATTCCCAGTTCGGCCAATTCCCGCAAAAGTTCCTTCCTCCTGGCCTCGCGGGCCTGCATCGCGGCGTCCATGCCTAGCGCTCCTTAAGCAAGTTTCGTTCACCGATCAAATCCACCTCGCCCAGCTTACCACACAAAACCCGAATTCTCCTATTGACGTTTCCACATCCACCCCCCAACCCGCAAAAGCTGAACTGGTCCCCGGCGCCGTCATTGTGGCGGACAGCCCTTGCAAAAGCGCCATGAAGCCGGGTACAAGTTCCACTGTGAGCCTCCTTGCTCGATGCCTGAGAGTGAAGTCCCAAGCATTGTCGCGGAGGCTCGCGCTATTTACGAAGACCAGTTTGAGCACCCTTAAAAGTGCAAAAGTCGAACTTAGAGCCTATCCGGAAACCGGGCGCCAGCATTGAAATCGCCGGCAAAAACGCGTGCTTTCATGGGTTCCCGGATAGACTCTAAATCAACAGGCCCAGTTAGCTGGGAGCTTGCGACGCGGTCCGCGGTGTGAATTGCAGGATCGCGTGGACAGTGAGGGCCTGGTGCTTTGTCACAGTTGCAATGATGGATTGGATTCGTTCCGTGTGCCATGCCCACGGGCCAGCGTGGGCAGGAGGACTTCGCGAGGCGCTCGAAAACATGCCCACGCTGGGCGTGGGCATGGCACACGGGGTTACCTATCATTTCAGCCGTGACAAAGCACTAGTTCATGGAATGGCCTTGAGACAATCAGTTGCCGGTCGAAGGAGCCACATGAACCGTCGTCGAAGGGGAGATGCCGCCAGCATTCACCGCCGTCACCTGGTAGGAATAGTCGGCGCCATGATCTAAACCTTTTACCTTGGCGCCTTTGTCGGTATTGCCTTGATCGGTGTAAGTGGTTTCCACGATCGCGGTCAGAAAATTGACGGGCCACTTGAATGACGGGTCGGCTCCCGTCGAACGGTAAATGACATAGCCCGTCGCACGCGGAACAGGCAACCAACTCAATGTGATGGCGTCGCCATTCCTGGTTTTCTTCCATTTTCCGGCGAGTGACTCCGGCGCGGTCGCGGGTGGCGCCGGCAAGGGCGTCGCCGTCACCGCGGTTGACGGGCCGCTGGCCCCGGCGGCGCTCGTGGCCGTCACTTGATAGCTGTAAATCCTTCCATCGGTCGGCGAATTGTCCGTGTAGTTCGTGTCCGTCGTCACGTCATCGAGGAGCACGGTCCGCAAGGGATATGTGCCGCCGACGCCATCCGTATGGAGCGTCGTGCGCCAGACGCTGTAGTAGTTCGCCGTTGGCGCGACGTTCCAACTCAACGCGACTTTGTGATGACCCGAACTGGCTATTTTAAGATCTCCCGGCGCGGGCGGAGCGACGGGAGAGAGCTCCATCGACGGTGTCACCCCGGCGTTTGATGTCGAAATGACGCTTTGCCCGCCAGGATTGACCGACTTCACGGCATAATAATACCGCGTGCCATTTACGACCGTGTCGTCTGTAAATGTCGCATGAATGGAGCCGCTGCCGCACACCGGAGCAACATAGCCGCTGGCAATCGGCGCATGGCCGGAGTCACGACTAGTGGAGCGCAAGATGTCGTAGCTCGTGGCTCCTGGAACCAAGGGCCACCGAACCAAAACACGATTATTTCCGGGAAACGCGGCCACGTCCGGGGGCGCAGGCGGCACGTAGCCCGGCAGTTCCAACCGCAGATAATCCACCATCAGGAACGCCGTCATCTTTCTTGTATCCATCGTGATCGTGATCATGTTCTTGCCCGCGCGCAGCAGGTCCGCGGGAAAGGTAATGCGCTCGTCGCTGAAAGGGCCGTGATCGCTGAAGTGAATGCTGCTGGTGTCGGAATACGCGGGGGCGAAACCCATGGGAGCAATTGCGATCGGCGTGGCTATTACTCCAGCGGCAACGCCGAGGTTGGTGTCGTTTATGCGGACAATAACCTTGTCGCCATCGTTTCCGGCTAAGGCCAGATAGAGCGAGGCCAGCACTCCGCTCGCGGGTTCCCTTGCCAGATCGAATGTGATCGTGCCCGTGCAAGGCTGATAGTTTCCAACGGCGTCGGCCATTGCGGGTAAAACGTAATTCCAGTCCTTCGGCCACTGACTCTTACCGACGGCGTAAGTCATGCCGTTCGGGAAATCCAAAGGAAACTCCATCTGCCCGCCCCAGACCGGCGTGGGAAAACCGAGCTTCGGCGGCGTGCCGGGATTCCAGTAATCCTCGCCGTGGCGGAACTCGTCCGACTTGCGGTTCGGTGTTCCCAGTTCAAACACCGTCGCGGCCAAGCGAACCGGCGTCCACTCGACGTTGCCGAGTTGCTTCGTCTCTCCCGCATTCACGTCGACCGAGAACGGTTGCGGGGCGAAATTGCATTCGAACGGCGGCTGTCCGCCTTCGAGCTTCCGCGAGAGGAAAGTCCCCAAAGCGCCCGGCCCGAATGCCCACAGCAAGTAATTCTCGCCCGCGTGGACGTGCGGAATCGTAAAGCTTCCATCCGTTTCCGTTTTTACCCACCATTGATACGTCTTCGACCACTTCTGAAAATCGTGGAAGCCTTTGTGCGTCAGCGGTTGCTTTTGAAGTCCGACCCACAAGCCAGCCGCCGAGGCGTTCGGATTCCCGCTGTCGTTGATGACGACTTTGCCCTTCACCACGCCGCGCCGGGAGGAAGGAATGAAATGCTCGTTCTTAAACCATGCATAAGGCCACGCCTTCGCCTCCGCGTCCGCTTGCGCCGCGCGTCTGAAAAAAGGAGGTCCGCCGCCGCCTTCGGGTCCTTCACGGACGAAGGCACGCTGTTCATATAGATGAACCAGGGCCCGCAAGTCTTCGTCCAAACCTCGCCTCGATCCAAGAAACCATCCGAGCCCATTCCAACTTCGCCCGAGAGCATATAATTGACCAATCCACTGGCGGCATCAACCGTCACATCGCGTTTCAATGGGCCACCATTGCTAAATTCCATGGTCGTCATCATCCAGCGACCAATATTCAGTCCCTTCTCTCCAACGCTGCTCCATCCCCAGGCGCACAAATCAGAATGGTCCTGCCCGCAGATGAACTTGTCCTCGTAATGCCCGGCCCGTGTCCCGTCGAGCCAGACAGTAATCTCGTGCGGTGCATCTGGCACTGTCACGCCCTTCCTTTTCGCGGGGTCGCCGATGAACCAACTCCGCCGGTCGTCCGCGCTAAGCCAATTGAACCCCAGCGGAACCCTGGTGATTACACCCCACGCGCCGACCTCGAATGGTTCATCCTGCTTTCGATGCGTCATCGTGGCTGTGGAGTAAAAGCCGGGCGACCCGCGCAACATGGAAAAATGAATTTCCATCACGCCATTCTTCTCAGTGGAACTGAGCAGCTTCACATCCACGCAGTTGCCGCCATTGGTCTGCGGGTCCGTGGCTAGCGAGTATTCAAAGACGCCATTTCCCAGACTGAACCCGCCATAGTAATACTGCCCTTTGCCACTCAGAGTTTCGTCGGTCTCGATTGCGCCGCCGTTGTCATGGGTGTAAGCCACCGAATTGAGTCGCCCGGTCTTCTTCACGATGACAATCGAAGCGATGCCGTTGGCCATCGTCACCGTCTCGCCGTTGTCGCTCACTGTCACATCTGGCCCTGCTCCCGTGCCGCCCCCGGCGATATTCCCGGACGCCGGCCGCAGCCAACATGGGAGCGCGATCACGGCAAGGATCAGAAATGGGCGACGGCCGTATCCCCAACTCCGTATCAGGGAATGCAAACTGGCGGCTTGAGAGACGCCACGGAACGTGATCTTGGATCGCCAATCAAGGCAGGGCTTATGGTTCATTGCTTGGCTCTGGGAAATCGATTCCTCCGGACCTCTATCCAGCATAGCCGCGCGTTGTACTGGGTCCAACTTGGAAAATGATCCCCTCCGCGTCGATTGCCGCCGAACTCGGTATTAGCAGACCCGTGGGAGCCGCTGACAATGGCGAACCTCGGCGGCCGTCGCCCATGTCCTCCGCGGCCACGTCAAGACCATGCCGCATTCGGGTCGGTAACGCGCATCGCCGCCACTGGAGTTGTTTGGGCGACGGACGATTTTCGGGGGTAGATTTCAGCGGGGTCAGTTACGCGCGTCGGAATTTATCCTGGGAGGGTGTGCCGGCCATCGGGAGATTCTAACGGGTCGTGCAAATTCTAACGGGTCAGGACTCATTGTTTGGTATAGGGTCGGGAGCCGTATCGGGAAAATGCACTTGCGGACGGCCGCGAGGTCGTAGGGTCGAGGTCAGCCGCAGGCGCCTTGCCGTCGCTTCGGTCCAAGTCGGCTCGCCGAACGGAGACCCTCGCCGCGCCGCGCGGCGCACCGCGGCAAATTCTAACGGGTCAGGACTCATTGTTTGGTATAGGGTCGGGAGCCGTATCGGGAAAATGCACTTGCGGACGGCCGCGAGGTCGTAGGGTCGAGGTCAGCCGCAGGCGCCTTGCCGTCGCTTCGGTCCAAGTCGGCTCGCCGAACGGAGACCCTCGCCGCGCCGCGCGGCGCACCGCGGCGAGCTCTCGTTCCGCCAGCGGCTCATTCACTTTCTTGGTCCAATTCGGCAGGCGTGGGATCGGCCAAGGCGACAACAAGGCGGGAAGCGGTTCCGTTTTTTGCAGCCACCGCCAGAGCGATCCCCAGCGCCACTGCTCGGCGCGGGGCGCCAAGTCGGCCCGCAACGCATTTCGCTCGACATAACGGCACACCACCAAGAAATGCGCGTCGTCCTGAATCGGAAAACTTTTGAATCGACCTTGGTACACATGCCCCTCGCCCGACGTGTGCGTATGGGCGCGGTATCGCATCGTGTGCGTGGCCGTGACCCAGCGCAAGAAGCGGCTCATCTCGCCATCGTGCAAGGGACGCAACACCAGAATGCCAGTGGCTGGGCATCAACTGGTAAGCGAACAACTCGACGGCATGCCGCGCGAGCCCTTCACCGAGCACGCGCTCGAAGGCTTCGTAATCCGCGTCGTTGCGGAATATCTTGGCCCGGGCATTCGCTCGATTCAGGGCATGGTAGACGCCGCCCGCTTCGTCGGCTCGTGGTATGACCGCCAGCCTACCAGTAACCGCCCCCGAAAGCAATGAGTCCTGACCCCTTTGCTTTCTCGAGCTTGTGCATCATTGACTCCTAAAGCATAAAAACCCAGAAAGGCAGCCGTTCGCACGAGTGCCGGTTTAGCTCCTCACGAGCGTTGTCGTCGGGCTGATCGACCTTTATCGAATTGTACCGATGAGCAGCCAAAAGAGTTCGGCTTGGGCGAAATCCTGACTTGTTGGCTGGGAGTCCGTCTATCTACATAGGCGGAAGCCAAGTCAATAACCGGACGGTGGCGGCCAAGAATTTCGGCTGGACATTGAACGGCCAGGAGCGGAACGTCGAATCACTTCTCGGCCGAACCCAGGATCGTGCAGCCGGGATAGCGTTTCATCAGCTTGGCTTTGGCAGCATCCAGATCGTTCGCCTCAATCAGGATATTGCTGACGATGCTTCCGCTCTCGGTCCTGATCTTGAAGACGAAACTGCGTACCTTGCCAACGAATGGCGAGGTCGCAAAGAGGACCAAGCCCGCCAGCAGCATTCGCCGAGTGATTGTTGATTCACCGTCAGGGTCGAGTTGCTTCACCGTCTGCCTCCGCTTGTTTTGCCTTGGCCTGGGCGGCATAGGCATAGTTGCGGTGCTCACGAAACTGGGCGTTCGTTCCGTCCAGCTCGATTGCACGGCTGAAATCGGCGATGGCTTCTTCCAGCCGGTTGAGATTGAAATATGCGGAGCCTCTTTGGTCGAACAGGGCCGCATTGTCCGATTCGTATTCGATGGCCTTCGTAAAATCATCGACGGCCTCCAGTCGTTGCCCATCGTGATCGTGCTGGGTGCCTCGGTGCGAATGGGCCAATGCCACCGCCGCACGATATTCCCTTCCCGCCGTGGCGTCGAAGCCGAATCCCTGCTCGGCATCGGCAATAGCTGCGTCGAATTGTCCGATCCGCAAGTTCGCCAAGGCTCGATTCTTGTAGGCTTCGGCGTTCTTGGGACTCAGCCGAATCGCTTCGTCGTAATCGCTGATCGCTTCCTTGATATTGCCGAGGTTGTACTGGCAAGTGCCACGGCGATGAAAAGCCTCGGCACTCGTCGGGTCAGCCTGAATCGCCTCGGAATAAGCCGCCAACGCCTCGTTGAATCGCTGCTTATCGAACAGCACATGCCCTCGGTGCAGGGCTACATCTCGAATCGTATTTTCCGGGCTGGCCTCAGCAAGGATCGATGCAGTTTCCTTCTGCATGGCTTGGTTCTGCTTATCGATCCTCGCCATCGTCTGGTGGGCATCCGACCAAGCAGTCCAAAGCCACCGCCCTACCAATCCCATCAGAGCAAGGAGGACGATAAAGCCACCCAACACCAACGGCCAGCGACCTTTCTTCCCAGCGTCCAATACGGATCGTAGTTCGTCCGCAAAATCCTTGGCGGTGGAGTAGCGGTCGCCCGGATGCCGAGCCATTGCCTGGAGGCAGATACGATTGACTTCTTTCGGAATCTGCTCGTTGACTGCTCGGGGCGGTTTGGCTATTCCAGCCGAGATCGCTTCACGCACGTCCATTGGCGACCGACCGACGAATGGTACTCTGCCGGTGAGCAGTTCATACAGTACGACGCCAAGGCCGTAGATGTCTGTCTGGTGGTTGACGGCCTGACCATCTACCTGCTCCGGCGACATGTATGCCAACGTCCCAGTCGTGGTGGCTCGCTGCCACACCGCATCGTCTTCCTTGACGGCGATTCCAAAATCGCTGAGAAATGGCTGGTCGTCTTTGCCAAGCAAGATATTCGCTGGCTTGATATCCCGATGAATGACCTGATGGCGATGGGCGTGGTACAGAGAATCGGCGACAGCGGCCACAAGGCGTAGCGAGGATTGAACGTCGAGCGGCTGTTGCTTCATCCGGTCGGCCAGATTTCCGCCGTCAATGAAGTCGGACACGATATAAACGGAGTTACCGTCTCGTCCCACGTCGTACACAGGCACGATCCCGGGGTGGCGAGGAAGCTGGGCGACCTTGCGAGCCTCGTCCACGAACTGTCCGGTTTGTCCAAGCGTTGACAGGCGTTCCCGTCGGGGAATCTTGATTGCTACGACACGCTGAAGGTCTGGATCAAACGCCTTCCAGACTTCACCGAACCCGCCAACGCCGACCAGCTCGGTCAGTTCATATTTGCCAACCGACTTGGGAGCGATGTTCGCCGACGACGGCTTCGGTATGAATTCAGAAGGCGACTTGTCCAACCAGGACGTGGCTTTGAGCGTGCGGATTCGTACCCGAAGTTCGTCCACCAATTCTGGGCTGTCTTGGCACAATTCCTCGGCCGAGACATCTCGCCCTTGAGCCTGCTGGTCATCCCACTGCACCAGAAGTTCTTCGATCCGCTGCTCGTCCATTGCCTTCATTCCGGTTGCGTCAGCGAGGTCATAAACTTACTACGAATCGAAAGCCATCGTCTGCGAATCGTGCGTTCGTCAACGTCCAATAGTGAGGCGGCGTCAGCATGAGTCAAGCCTTGATACCAAATCATGTCGAACACAGCACGTTCGCTGTCAGGCAACGCTTGAACGGCCTCGTGAAATCTCGTCCAGTCTTCCAAATCGGCTGGTTCTTTGGCCTGCCGGTCCAACGACCCACCTGCGTCGTCGGCCGCTGCTCCGTGGCCGTCCGTATGGTGGTGCTTGCCTTGTCCAAGTGGACCAAAATGCCGTCGAGCCAGATCGATTAACGTGCGGCGGATTTGCAGTGCCGCCAGTCCGAAGAACTTTGGCACCGATTCAGGATGGACCTCTCGGAGTGCCTTATGCAGTTGAACCAACGCCTCTTGCAGCACGTCGTCGGTCTGCTCCCATCGCCCGAGCCGGTCGTTCCTGAGCATCTGGCTGGCCCGAATCCGTAACTGTTCGCACGAATGCCGAATCAGTTCTTCCCGAACGCTGTCTTCGCCTGCCTTGAGCCGTTCCAGCAATGTGCGAATTTCGGTCGTATTGCCCATCGGTTGGCCTGCGTCTTCGGTAGAACTGCCGATCTCTGCTGATCGATCATTGTACCGACGACGCAACCCCAATCGCTTGGCTTGGGCGAAATCCAATGACTCGAAAGCCGCCTATCTGGACAGGCGGAAGCAAGCTCCACGACCGGACATTCAGACGCCACAGAATCTCTTGTCCGGTTTTGGGTTCGGCGTCCGCCCAAGTGAATGGAGGTTTTGCTCCCGGAGGTTCTGCGACGACGGGCGGGAGCCGGTCAAAAAGCTGGCTCCCGCCCGTGTATTCAGACGGCCTTCGGATGCGGCAATGCGTTTTTTCCCGAGAAGATTGAATCCACCCCCTTGGCCGGGTAGCATAATGGGCGATTCGTTCGACCCTCGTGAAACCCTTTTGGAGAAAAGACATCCGGCCCTGCTCAGCAGGATCGCCGCCTCGGGCCTGATCCGCCCGCTACAAATTCATTTGCAAGTACCTCTCGCCCTCCTCGGAAACCTGCGACTTCTGAGTGCGGATCGGCGTTTGGACTGGCTCCCTGTACGGGAGTCAGTCGGACGCTGTTTTCGCACGGGCCTGTCGCAGGGCCTCCGAGGAGCAGCTTCGGCTGGCTCCTTTTTTCGTTGATGGATTGCAACTTTCTGACAAGGGATTAGCTGCGTTCGTGCCTCTGACAACTGGAACCTGTTCATGGACAATCCGACTCCATACGCCGATCCTCCTTCAGGTGAGAACGAGCCTGACGCCACGTTTGGCGGCACTTTCAAGAAGGCCGGTCAAGTCGCTGCCAAGCAGGCACACAAAACGAAGCTCACTCAGATAACGATCCCTGGTGCGTACTTTGCCCTCGGCAAGGATTGCTATACGGACGGACGCTTTCGAGAGGAATTCGCACCGCTCTTCGGCCAGTTGGACGATCTTGTCACCAAGATCAATGAGGTGCTGACGATTTGACGGACAGGCGATTCCCTAAGGCGTCGGTGTTTGGTTGTTCAGTTGTCGCTCGAATTCAAAGGGCGTGCGGTAGCCCAAGGAGGAGTGGCGGCGTTCGTGGTTGTAGTAGCGCACGAACTCGGCGATCTCGCCCGCGGCGACGCGCTCGTTTTGATATTCGGTCATTTCCAGTTCGGTCTTGATGGTTCCGAAGCACGATTCGATGAATGCATTGTCGTAGCAGTTGTCGGCGCGGCTCATGCTCTGGCGGAAGCCGGCGCGGCGGAGGATGTCGCGGTAACGATGGCTCGCGTATTGACCTCCACGGTCGGTGTGATGAATCAGGCTCGCCGAAGGCTGGCGTCGACGCACGGCTTGCGTGAGCGCGCGAGCGGTCAGCGCGTCGGTCATCGATGCGTCCAAGTCCCAACCGATGAGCAACCGCGAGTGGCGATCCATCAGCATCGCCAGATAACAGAACGATCGATCGGCGAGCGGAATGTACGTGATGTCGCCGACCCAAAGTTGATTGGTCCGCGTGGTCTCGGGTTCCTCCAGCAACAGGTTCGGGCTGTAGCCCAGGCGATGGCGACTGTCGGTGGTGCGCGGCTTGAACGACTTCGGCTGAATCGCTTTCAGGCCCTGATTTCGCATGATTTCCGCGGCTTTTCGGGGGCTGCACGCGTGGCCCGCCTCGGTCAACTCCCAGGCGATTCGTCGGGCGCCGTAGCGTCGTCGATGCTTCCAGAAGATTTCACGCACCCGCGGCGCCAGTTCCGCGTCGCGCTGTTCACGCGTCGATGGTTCGGCGCCGCGCCAGGCGTAATACGCGCTGCGTGAGACGTCGAGAATATCGCATACCAGCGCGGTAGACGTATGACTTTCCACGACGATCGGTTCGACGGCGCCGTACATGTCGCTTATCCGTTGCGGCCGAAAATGGCCAACGCTTTTTTTAAGATGTCACGCTCGCGCTCGACGCGCGTGCAGCTCCTGTTCGAGCTGCCGCACGCGCGCCTCGAGCGAACTCGCCGCCGGCCCGGCCTTGTCGAGTTGCTCTCGCTTCCAGCGATATAGCAAATTCACGCTCGACAGCCCGAGCCGCTCGGCCACGGAGACCGCCGAATGCCCATCCAGCAGCATTGCTACCGCTTCACTCTTGAAGCCCTCGTCGAACGCCCGCCGCGACCGAGACGCCGGCGCCGCCGGGGCAGACTTTACGGACCGAACTCGCTTCTTGCTCATCCAGGCTCTCCTTTGCTGGACGCCCATGCTAAGTTGTCCGCCTGTCCGTCAAATCGTCAGCACCTCACAAGACGCTAAAAAAGCGGCAGGCGAATGTCGTTGCAACGCAGGGGTTTGCGGAGAAGGCCAAGGCCACTGCAAACACCATCAAAGATGTCGCCCAAGAGAAGGCACTTTCGGTGCAACTCAATTCATTGCTTCGGCAATTAGGGAAGGCTGCGTTCGAGCGGCACGGGGATCAGAGTGGTTCCCCTGCCTTGACGAGTCCTATCGTCGAAGCCCTGGCCGATGTCGCTCGGCTAGATCAGGAGATGGAAACACTATCGTCACAGGTGAAGTCCAACGCACGTAGATTCTGCAAATCAGGAGGTACGAAAAAGTCGTGGGCACAGTCCTCGCTTCTCACATTGGCGGCGGGCCTTGTCACCATTCTGATCTACGGTGCCTTCCACTCTCTGAGGCCCTCGACGAAGGGTAAAGAAGTGGCATCGCAAGCAACTGCCGTCTCCGATGTTGCACGCCTTGCTAATCGGGCGAAAGCGGAGGCGGACGAAAGAGTGCAGTCAGCGAAGGAAATGACCAGAGACTACGGATCGCTGACGCCGGAACCGCCTTCTGAACCCCACATTCCGCACAATGAACCTCATGCGAAGGACGAGCATTTTGATAAATCTGCAATGGGAGGCTTGCCGGCCACCCCCATAACGAGCAATCGCAACTCGCCACGACAAGAGATTCCGAAAGGAAAAGCAGAGTGGTTTTCAGAAAACTATCGCATCGCCAAACCAGGCGATGCCACCGCTCCATCAGAAGGCCAAGTGTGGGTTCAGTGGAAGGGTTGGGTCAAAACAACCGATGACAATGCTCCAGGCAATCTGACTGAATCTGCCTTGGAGAAGCACTTCACCCACTATCTCACTCAAGGGACTCCGATCTATGCCGAGGCGTCGGCTTCCTCTCACCCATCAGGCGTCTGCAAGGCGGACACAAAAGTGATCGCATCATCCAGCAAGGCTGCGGGGTGGACGCTTGTTGTGAGCCGAACTGTGGATAATCGGCCGTTGAATTTTTTTGTTGCGGCGAAATTACTGCGTCCTCGATATGGCGGCGGAGGCCAGCCTACGATGCCCAGTGTGAGGTCGCACGCCGATCCGGTGTTCACCAACGTTGATTATTCCAAGGGACCGCTTGGCGAGCCCGTCGAAAGCCGGTTCACGCCCGAGACGAAAGACGTATATGCGACGACATCGCATGGGTATGTTGGCGGCAATGGCGATTTCGTAAGTCACGGAAGTCAGATTAAGTGGTACAAACCGCCCACGTCGGGCACCCAAGGGATCAAGGCCGCAGAGGGGTACTGCTTTGGCGGTCAAAGTCACGGTCCAATGTCGGAATGGTATGAGAATGGACGCCAACGGTCGAAAACTTTCTTCGTTGATGGTCGCCAGCATGGACGGGCGACACAGTGGCATGACAACGGCAAGAAGGCGGCGGAGATGTTCTTCGTGCAGGGTCATGCAGATGGAAAGGCCGTGAAGTGGTTTGCCAATGGTGCGGTCAAGTCAGAAATCACCTTTGACGATGGTGTTCCGCACGGCCGGTACGCCGTATGGGATGAAAATGGCTCTCTGGCGGTCGATCTCTTATACGAGCATGGAGTCGTCCAACGCTGTGACCGCAATGTAAATACACGGCGAGCGTTTTTTGACGCCTTCGGAGTCAAGGACAAGTTCTTCCTCTACAACCTATCGACGACAACAGACGATATGCGGCGGGTGCTCGGCGAACCCGACGCCATAGAGCCTTGTTTTTGCGGCTCCTATTCCCACTATTGGTCTTACCGCTTTGCGGACGGCACGTTGAAGATGGGAGTGCAAGAACTCACCGCCTGGGCTTTAGAGGCACACCGGATTATTCTTATCGGGGGAGACAACTTTCCCGGCCCTCCTAGCCTTCCAACGTTTCCAACGGAAGGTCATACCCGAGCAGAGTTCATAAAGGCGTTAGGCACAATAACGACAGCCGGCGAACCAAGTAAGGGCGGTGCGATTAAATGCCCGCTCAAGAAGTGGTTTGCGACCTTCGGGGTGCCCCAGGAGGTTACGGTCAGGGGTTCCGAGAAATCATTTCGATGGAACTATGACTACAGATGCCAAGATGCAACCGTAACATTCGATTTGCAGGCGACTGCCGACCCGAACGAGCTTTTGGTGTTTTTCAAAGGTAAGTGATACCGGGTGCTCCGCACCACATCACTCGTTTCTCACCCATAACCATGCCCTAGCTAACTCTGTCATTCATTCTTCAAAGACCTTCACGCCGCTGTCCACATAAGGTGTACACAACATGGTCAAACACTACTTTCAAACACCCAATCCTGATCTAGCCGCAACAACGAAGCGACTCGTGTTCTGGTTCAAACAGAACGAATACGAAGTAGATTCCGCCGATGATGACGGGGTTTACATGATCCAAGCTCGCAAGACCGGAAAAATGCGAACGCTCCTCGGAACGAATATCGCATTCAAGATTCGGCTCTACCCATCAGACTCGCCGAACGAGTTCGTCTTTGAGAGTGCCACTGGTCAGTGGGCTCAGAACATAGCAGGTGCAGGCGTGACCGCACTGTTCACGGGCGGCTTCACGTTGCTGACTGGAGCCGCTGGTGCCGCTTGGACAATGAAAGTGGAACGAGACATCGTGGAGTTCATGGAGCATAGCCTGCAATTCAAGAAGACCAAGACGGTTGACGACAAGGGCAACGCCGTAGCGGCTCCTCCTCCCGTACCCAATCAGACACAACCAATTACCGCTGGGTCTCGGCCGACCGTGGAGGCCACTCCTATCGAGGTAGTCCAGTCGCCACGGGAAAAAGCAATTGCAAAGGCAAAAGGCGATCTCCAGAAACTCGAAGCCGCACATTCAGCAGGGATTTTGAACGACCAGGAACTTGCCGAGAAGAAGAACGCTCTTCGGGTGAAGGTGGACGAATATGAAGTGCAATTCGTCGTTGAGGAAAAAGCAGTCAAGCTCAGGGACGCTCTCGAAGCAGGGATCATTGACCAAGCTGCCTTCGATGCAAAGTACGCAACACTTGCTCAGATTGCCAAACAGTCAATTCAGAAGGAGCGACAACAGAAAGCGAAATCCGAGCAATTGGCAAAGCTGAAGACTGCCCTCGACAACGGCATATTGTCCCAAGAAGAATTCGACGCCAAGGTGGCCGCTCTCGGCTGAACGAGGATGGCCCCGTTGACCTAACAAGTCAGGTGCAAATATGCCCAAGGAATGGTTCTACGTCCATTACGGTCAGCGGCACGGACCCGTTTCGACAAGTCAGTTGCGGCGGCTGGTCGCTTCGGGCAACCTTCAGCCGACTGATCTGATTTGGAAGCCAAACATGAGCGACTGGCTGGCAGTCGCAACCGTGCCGGAAATTGCTTCGCATGAAGGACGTTCCGAATCTTCAAGAGAGGGCATTTGGGGTCTTGGTGAGCATCCACTTGTCATCGGGTCATTGCTAGTGTTTTGCTTTCCCATCGGGATGTACTTGGTCTGGAACCATCCAACCTGGAGCCGGACTCGCAAACTCGTCTGGACCGGGTGTTGGGTAGCATTCCTGCTACTTGGATACGCCGCAGGGGCGAACAAAAAGGAACCTTCAAGTTCCCCTCAGCAAGAATCACAGACAGTCGAAAAGTTCGTTGTGACGGCAGACTTTTTTCCGTTCACACCCGGCAGTCAGGCGGTGCATCTGCTGGATATGACTTTACCCGATGGACAAACCATGCGGACACGTCACATTGTTTCGCAGAAGGCTGGCGGCGACATCGAGCACGTCACAGTCCGAATCGGCAGAGTCGTGAATGGCAAGACCGAATGGCTGAAGGACGTTCATCAGCCGAAACGCTTTCCAGATCATTATCGTCTTACCCGTCAGTTTGTGGAAATTGGTTGCCACTTGGGCGAGACCAAGGACATTTACTGGGAGCCCAAATTGAAATTGGGTGCCGGGCCTGGAGACACGTGGACGTGGGAACCTTTGCCAGGGAGTTCCAAGCGGTATCGGGTCGTTGAAATGCCGGGCTCTGTCGCTCGCATCGAAGAAGAACTCGTCATGGACTCGAACCACACGATCACAACCGTCACCTACCGAAAGGGCGAAGGCGTGGTCGCCTCAGAAGCCTCGACGACTTCGGGCCATGATGATGGACGACTGCACCGTTCGATGAGCATGGCCGTGGAACGCAACGGTTCGGAATCGGAGCGATCCAGTACGGACCCGGCTGAATGGAAGAACCTAAAATGGTGAACAGGCTGAGAGAAGTCCGCCCCCCTGACCAGAACTTTCAACTGGAGACATCGTATGCACAAGCTTGGTTATGTCTTGTTCGTCTTGTATATTGGGACGGCTTTAATCGTCGGTTCGTCGAAGGCCCAACAACCCGGCGGATACCCTTCGACTGGTTCGGGATATAAGCCGCCTCTCGGCATACCGAGCTATTTCGGTTGTTTTGGCAGTCGTAACATATATAGTGAGGCCGACCGTCGCCTTCTCCGACCCCCGACACAATACGAGTGGCAACATCCGCCGACTTGGGTTTTGAATTCTCCCCATTGCACGCCTTGCATGAGAGAAATGTTTGCAAAGCAGGCTGCACTGCCTACTTTTCCCATTGAGTATCCCGACCCTTATGCCGTGTCGGCCCAGCCTTATTCGATTCAGGCACCGCAAGTCGAACCCGAAAAGGATGGGTTTCGTCCCGCCTATCCCCCGGACGAACCCATGCTCGAAGAAGTCAAGCAAAAGCCTCGGAAGCAATCCTTTGTTTACAACGGGGAAGTTTACCCGTCGTACAAAGCTTTCAAGGAGGCGGGAAATAGGTTGAAGTAGAGGACGCTATTCCCAGCAGTAGCATCAAGCCAAATCACGAGTAGCGAATAGGATTTCACCACCGATGGCAGCCGAGTATCACTACAGCCGTGGCGGACAGAGTTTTGGGCCGGTGGCTGCGGAGCAATTGAAGGCTCTCGCAGATGCCGGCGAGCTTCAGCCGACCGACCTTGTTTGGAAGGAGGGGATGCCAGAATGGCTCCCGGCCAACCGACTAAAAGGGCTGTTTCCTTCGCCAGCAACGAACCTATCGTCGCCGCCTGCGATACCGCCCGTAGTGCCGCCAACGCACGAGGATGGTGACGCATCCGTTTTTATCGATTCGGAGCCAGCGTCTTCTTCTACGACTCGCCGTAAGTCCCGTGAAATGCAGCAAGCGGAAGAGACGGCCCGTCAGCTTGGAAAGCAGGCAAAGGAGGCCGCATTGTCAGCCGGAACGGATGCCCTGACGGCATTCAAGGCAATGGCTGCAAATCCGGTCGGCGGAATGCGAGTTGCATTCGAGAGCTTGGGGCCGCATCGAGCCATGATGGTCGGAATCGTCTTCGGGCTTGCATATATGGTGGCCTCCGTCGTGGGGGTAAGAATGATAGTACACTCCTCTTCTAAGTTTATGCCACAAGGGATGGATAGTGATGTTGGCGGGTTGAGCGTCGGGAGCGTGCTAAAGCTCCTTCTTTTTTTTGGCCTACTTCCGCTTGCAAGCACCACTGCGGGCTGTGCGGTTGTGCGAAAGATTTTCCGGGGACAGGGGAGCATCCAAAGCGATGTCTTCATCGCAGGAGCGTCGAATCTGCCTTTTGGGGCCATGTGGTTATCCATTGGAATCATCGGTGTGGGAAATATCGACCTCATCCTACCCATATTTATGCTCGGTATTACGACCACAGTGTTAATGATGTACAGCGGTTGCACGACGATTCAGCGTATCCCGGACGCCGCTGCCACGCTATCAGTGCCTTTGATTTTCCTAGTACAGTATTATGTTTACAAGATCATTGTGCCATCATTGCTCGGACCTTGAGAAGTTCGAGCAGTCCCACGTTGGCAGCCAGCATAGCCCTGGCAGCGTCCGGGGTGCGAATGGATGTTGTGCTGCCCGATTGATCGGAGGTTGAGATGGCTGATGAGTGGTACTACTTGCATGATGGGCAAGTACATGGCCCGATAGAGACCGAAAGGTTGAAGGAGATGGCTGGCCGAGGACGGCTTCTTCCGGCCGACATTGTTTGGAGGGAAGGCTCGACCAAGCAAGTCGAAGCGACGAAGATTGAAGGTTTATTTCGGCAGCCATCTAGTCCTTAAACCAGCATCCCTTTGAGGGCGTGGGCGGGGAGATGTTTGAAGAATTCTAACGGGTCAGGACTCATTGTTTGGTATTTGGTCGGGAGCCGTATCGGAAAAATGGACTTGCGGACGACCACGAGGTTGTAGGGTCGAGGTCAGCCGCGGGCGCCTTGCCGTCGCTTCGGTCCAAGTCGGCTCGCCGAAGGGAGACCCTCGCCGCGCAATGCGGCGAGATCTCGTTCCGCCAGCGGCGCCGGTGGCTGGGTATCAACTGGTAAGCGAACAACCCGCCGGCATGTCGCGCGAGCCCTTCGCCGAGCACTCGCTCGAAGGCTGCGTAATCCGCGTCGTCGCGGAATATCTTGGCCCGGGCATTCGCTCGATTCAGGGCATGGTAGACGCCGCCAGCTTCGTCGGCTCGTGGTGGTCGTGGCATGTCCACCAGTCTAGCAACAACCGCCACCGAAATCAATGAGTCCTGACCCCTTTGATTTGTGCGAGATGCCTGATGATCGCCGCCGCGATGTCGACTTCTATCGCCGCCGCCGTCGCGCGCGAGCCGGGGGCCGCGTTGACTTCGATTGCATATAAGCGGCCGTCGGCGTCGGGCAGGAGATCAACGCCCGCGATCTCGGCCCCAACCGTCTGGGCCGCTCGGTGGGCCAGCGATAACATTTCCGCCGTGGGTTCAATCCGCCGGGCCGCGGCGCCGCGGCTCACATTCGTGCGCCAATCGAGCGGGTTCGTTCTCTCGATCGCCCAAGCGTCGTCGCCAATGACCAGCACTCGCAAATCGCGGCCCGCATGGGCCACGAACTCTTGCAGATAAAACACGGCGCCAAGCGAGGCGAGCAGCCCAAAGGTTCGCTCGGCGATCGCTTCGTCGGTGAGCCGGGCAATGCCGCGTCCCTCGCCGCCGAAGAGCGGCTTGAGCACCACATCGCCGCCGAGCGAGTGAAATGCTTCCATCGCGGCGGCGACCGTTTGGCAAACGATCGTTCGGGGCACGCAGAGGCCCGCGGCCGCAAGTCGGGCCGTGGTCAGATATTTATCGACCGCGATTTCCATGGCCTTCGGCGAGTTTACCACCAGGAGCCCGTCGGCTTCGGAGCGGCCCAGCAGGTCCATGCGAAACACGACCGCCTCGAGCGAGCCAGCGGGCATCGAGCGCACCAGCAGCGCGTCGAGCTCGGCCAGCCGCGTGCCTTGGGCCCGCGGCCCGCGCTCGCTAGGCGCGGACCCGATCGAGTCCGAGAGTTGGGCATAGTCGAGCCAAACGATTTCATGCCGCCCGCCCGCCGCGCGGCGGAGATCATCGAAGAGCCATCCGGCCGTGGCCGCCAACACGCCGATGCGCATGCCGTGTGTGTCCTTCGTTCGCCGAGTCACGCTTCGCGGAAAAAGCCGCTACCCAATTGCCTCATGCCCGACTGCCGCCCCAGGAAGCCGCGAGCACCTCGGGCGCGAACCGGCCAAAACAATGCAGGGCGCCGGTGTCGAGATTGTGCAATGTGAGCCGCGCCGGACTGAAGAGGCCGGGGTCGATCTTATAGAAATCTCGCCCAGCGAGTTCAAATAGCTCGGCAAACGGTTTGCCATGCGCCGCCGACGCGCTGCTCACGGCCAGCGGGCCGATCTGTTCGAGGCTCCGATCGTCGCCGCGCACGGCGAGTGTCACATCGCCGCCGTAGAGAATCGCGTCGTTCGTTCGGCCAATGGCGGCCAGATCATTGGCGGCCATCGGCGGCAGCGGGGCCGATCCCCAGCCGCTGACCACGCGCTTCAAATCAAAATCGAGGGCCAGCAGCTTGTGCAGCGCCGTTTCGAGCGAACGGGCCACCACTTGCACCATGCCGGCAAGGCTCGCCGTGGGCGCGACGAAGAGCGTGAGCCGCTCGGGCGCCACCCGACACGCCTCGGCCACGCGACGGCAGATCGTCTCGGGCGGCGGCTGCCGGGTCTCGAGCACTCCCACGGCTTCACGCGCCGTTTCGCGATATCCGATTCGATCGAAGAGCGATTCGGCGCCGGCCGCGGCTCGCATGGGACCGGAGCCCATGGCGAAAAAACCATCGGACGCCAGTCGCCAACCGGCATATTGCGCGGCGAGACATGCGGCCACGGGATGATCGGTTCGCACAAACACCACGGGCCCCTGGCCGGCGATGGAGCTCGGCGAAAGCGAGACTTCGGCCAAGCCGGCGAGGGAAATTCGCGCTAGCGCGAGACCGGCCTCGATTCCGCCGGGCGAGTCGATGCCGCAGTCGACCCAGCGCGCTCCGCAGGGCGTTTCATGGAAATCGATGCGGAGTGAGTGACGTCGGGCGCGGAGCCGGCGGCATTCGCGCGCGGCAAGTTCATTGAGAAGCATGCGCAGCTTTTGCAAAATAGGAAACGGACCGCCGCTCCATGCTAACCGCGCTGGCGCCGGCCGCAAGCCGCCGCCCGCGGCCATGAAGCTCGAAACGCCACGACCCTTGCGGATCGTGGCGTTCGATCGGACCCGTTCCGGGGGTCATGCTTCGGATTGCCGGACCGGTCGCCGGACTTGCAAAGGAAGGCCGCGAACGATTGGAAAACATCATCAACTGGCTTCACCGACCGGCTGGTTCAGGGTCGGCTGGTTCAGGGTCGGCTGGCCCAGCGCCGGTTGGCCCAAGGGGGGCGCGCCCAATGCCGGCGGATTGGGCGGCGGCGCCGGGATCGAAGTAGTCGGACTTGCCATGGGACCTTTCGGCCCTTCGAGCTGCGCGGGCGGCGGCGCCGCGGGCAGGCCGAGCTTGGCCGCCATCATATCTCGCAGCCGACGGGCAAACGGATCGCGCGGCTCGAGCTGCATCGCTTTGTCGAGCTCTTCCACAGCCTGCTTCGGGTAGCCCAAGTAGCCGAAGTGATAGCCCAAGAGGAACCGCAGAGCCGGCGAGTCGGGCTTGGCGTCGCGAGCCGCTTCGAGCGCTCGAACCTCGTTCGTGTAGTCGGCGACATTGCCATAGAGCTGGGTGTAGTTCTGCACAACCACGCCCCACTTATCTTCGGGCAAGGAGGCCATCGACTGCTCGACCGCGCCAGCGGCCTGATCGAACTTTCCGGTGGCGAAGAGGGCCTGACCCATGAGCAGCACCAAGCCGGCGTTCGATGAATCGTCGATCAGGGCATGTTGATAGTCGCGAATAGCGGCGTCGTAGCGGCCGGCTTTGAAGTCGGCGTCGCCTTGCGCCGCGAAATCGGTTTGAGTAGCCTCCGGCGCCGCGGTCACATAGGTCGGCGCATAACCCGCCGCGCCATAGTTCGAGTAACCATAGCCACCATAGCCACCGTATCCTCCATAGCCGCCATAGCCACCGTATCCGCCATAGCCACCGTATCCGCCGTAGCCACCATACCCGCCGTAGCCGAGGCCATAGCCGAGCCCGTAGCCAAGGCCGTAGCCAAAGAAGGGCAGAAAACCGAAACCGAGGCCGTAGCCAAAGCCACCATAGCCGAAACCGCCAAAGCCATAGCCGCCGTAGCCGCCATATCCATAGCGGCCATAGCCGCCATGGCCATAACCATAGCCCCCGTTGCCATAACCGTTGTGCCCATAGCCGTTGTGCCCATAGCCGTTGTGGTTGTAGCCGCCCATGCCGGCGTGGTTGTAGCCCGCGTGGTTGTAGCCACCGAAATTATTCGAGGCAAAGCTATGCATGCCGCCGTTCATGGCGCCCATGTGCGAGACGCCGCCGAAGTTTCTGCCGGCAAACGAAGCGCTGTTGGCGCCGAGACCATGCCCCATGGAAGCGCCCGCGAAATTGCGGCCGGCAAAGCTGCTGGCGTGGCCCATTCCGCCGATCGCCTGGCCGCCGAGGTTGTGTCCTCCGGCCATGCCGCTCATGCCGCCGTAGTGGCCGCCCATGCCGGAGGCGCCGAGCCCATGTCCGCCATATCCGCCGCCATATCCTCCGCCGCCATATCCGCCATAGTGGCCACCACCGTAACCGCCGCCGCCACCGTAGTGGCCGCCCCCGAGACCGCCACCATAGCCGCCGCCACCGTAGTGGCCGCCGCCAAAGCCACCGTGGCCGCCGCCGAATCCTCCTCCATGTCCTCCGCCACCGCCGCCATGTCCACCACCTCCGCCACCACCCCCGCCGTGGGCCCAAAGCGTTGCCGGAACGCTTGCCACGAGCGCGGCCGCCAGGAGAAGTCCCCATCGCCAAGTCGACGCCATGATATGTCCCTCCAGAAGAAGCTCGCGAATCGCTTTTCCATTCTACGAGCGCGGAAGAAGTAAGGTTAAAAAACTTGCATCCTGACGATTAAGTAATGGGATTCGCCCCGACCCTAGTCGCTAGAACGGACGCTCGGGGGTGGCGCCTTGCTCGGTGGCCGGCTTATCGGGCGCGGCCGCCTTCTCGGGTCCGCCCGACGGCGCGGCGGATTCGGCCGGCGCCGCCTCGCTCGAGGGCGTCGGTTGCTCGGCGGCGGCGTCTTTCACCCGCGGCTTGAATACTTCCAGAAGCTTCCGCGCGGTTTCATCCTTCGGCGCGAGCTCGATCGTCTTGTCGAGCTCCTTGACCGCATGTTTCGGGTAGCCCAAGTAACCGAAGTGGTAGCCCAGGAGAAAGCAAAGCGCGGGCGATTCGGGCGCTGTGTCGCGAGCTTTTTCCAGCCGCTTGAGCTCGTCGGTGTAGTCTTGATAGTTGCCGTAGAGTTCCTTGTAGCGAGTGACCACTTCGCCCCACTTCTCGGCTGGCACAAGGCTCATGCCGTATTGCGCGGCCCCGGCCGCTTCGTCGTATTGACCGATGGCGAACAGCGCTTGCGAGAGCATCAGCACCACGCCGCCATTCTTCGGATCATCGACCAGCGCGTGCCGCCAAGCTTGCACCGCGGCGGTGTAGTGGCCGGCTTTGAACTCGGCTTCGCCCTTCTGCACGAAAAGCGACGCGCAGTGCGCTCACATCGGCCGGAGTCTCGGCCGACTGCGCCACGACCACCGGCGAGACGCTCGCGCCCGGCGGCGGCGGAAATTCAATATCCTGCGCGCTCGCCGATTGAATCCCCACGGCGACCAGCCCGCTGGCCAGCACTACTGCGAAGAGTCGACTCATGACAGCCTCCCTCGAAAAAAGTGCGAATGCGGATGCAATCGTGAAAATGTAAACCCACCCAACTCGAATCGCGCCTCGACGCCGCTGGACCGCGGCGACTTTTGATTCGACGGCTTAAGAGACATTGTTCGCCATCGCGGCTCGCCGGGCGAGCTTTTTTTTGACGATTTCGGGCATGGGCGCCCATGCAAATCGGCCCAGGAGTCGCGTGCCCCAGGCGAGCCCGAACAAGAGAACCCAAGAGAACCCATTTGACGCGGCGGCCCCGCGGCCTTAGAAAAGTATACATCAACCACCGGCGCCGGCCTCCGATGAGAGGCCCCCGCAGTGGGGACCTGTGAACCTGGTCAGGGACGAAAGTCAGCAGCCATAAGCAGTCATCTCTTCGTGCGGCGGGTCTCTCATCGGCGGCCGGCGCTCCGAGCCGCCGGTCGAAGGATTCAAAAGGCTGGTCTGCCGCACGGATGCGGCCTTCGAATAACGACTTATGTCGTTATCGCGCGAGCCGCGACGAGCTTTGCTCGCCGCTGGGAGAGGTTGAAAAAAGGCCACGAGGGCATTTGTTCGATACGCTCTTAAAGACGCGGGCGGTTTTCCGATGTCTGCCGAGAAAAGTCGCGATCCGTTCGACTCAACCTCTGGATCCGGAACGAGTTCGGTTCCCCAGGCCAGCCTCGCCGCCGAGGGCGCATCGCCGGGCGCCGATTACCTCGTCGTCGCCCGGCGCTATCGACCCCAGTCGTTCGACGAGCTCGTCGGCCAGGAGCACATTGCCCGGGCCCTGGGCAACGCGATCACTTCGAACCGAGTGGGCCACGCCTACCTTTTCACGGGCACGCACGGCGTGGGCAAGACCTCGGCCGCCCGAATTCTCGCCAAAGCGCTCGACTGCGTGCATGGCCCCACGGCCACGCCCTGCAACCAGTGCGATGTGTGCTTGAATGTGGCGGTCGGCAGCGACGTGGATGTGATCGAGATCGACGGGGCGAGCAATCGCGGCATCGATGAGATTCGGCAGCTTCGCCAGAATGTCGGCGTGCCGCCCGAGCCGCGCGCCCTATAAGATATACATCATCGACGAAGTTCACATGCTCACCTCGCAGGCGTTCAACGCGCTGCTCAAGACGCTCGAAGAGCCGCCCGAGCATGTAAAGTTCATTTTCTGCACGACCGAGGCCAACAAGATTCCAATCACGATCCTCTCGCGCTGCCAGCGATTTGATTTCGCGGGCATCCGAGCGCCGTCGATTCGTGAGCGTTTGAGCCAGATCGCCAAGGCCGAAGGCGTCGAGGCGGAGCCCGCGGCGCTCGATCTCTTCGCGCGCCGGGCCAATGGTTCGATGCGCGACAGTCAATCGCTGCTCGAACAGCTCCTGAGTTTCGGCGGCGAGGTGCTCCGAGCCGCGGATATTCACGCGCTCTTGGGCTCGGCCGGCGACGATCGCGTGGCGCAGTTGCTTGCCGCGCTAGCCCGGCGCGACGCCGCCGCGGCGCTTCGCGAGCTTAACACCGCGCTGGCCGAGGGGGTCGACGCGGGGCAATTGCTCGAACAACTCATGAGCGGGCTGCGCGACGCCATGACCGCCGCCGCCGGCTGCGGACCCGACGCGTTTCTCCACACGTCGGGCGCTACTCAGTCGGTGGTGAGCGAACTGGGGCAATCGCTCGGGCTCACGACGATTCTCGCGATGTTGCAGATTCTCGACCATGCGCTCGCTCGGATGCGCCACAGCACCCAGTCGCGGATTTTGGCCGAAATGGCGTTGGTGCGAATCGCAAGTCTCGAAAATTTGGAAGCGATCGGCGACTCGCTCCGGCAAGTGCTCGAGGGCGCCCAGTCCGGCGGCGAAGGCGTCGCGGCGAGAAACCCTGGGGACGGCGAGACCGCAAAAAAAAAAGAACGATTGAGTGATGATGCCCGCGCCGTGGCGCTGGCCGAGGCGCCGCGCGCCACTATCGCCGCCGCCACCTTCTCCCCCGGTTGCCAAAACGCTTTCGGAATCCGGCGCGCCTTTCGGAAACGGGGGCGCTTGCGGAATCCCCTCCCCTAGCGGAACCCCCTTCGCCCCGACAAATTCCGCCGCCAGCGGAACGGCCGGACGAATTGGATGCCGAGGCGGCGCGAGGCAATGCCCCCCCAGCGGTGGAGGATCGCGCCCGGCCGCCGGAGCGCCAAGCGAACTGGCCCCCCCCGAGCGAGCCCAACCGGGCCCCGATCACGGATCTGCGGCGTTTGTGGCAAGATGCCTTGGCCCGACTGCCCGAAGGCATGCTGGTTGCTTATGCGGGCCATGTGCAGCGCGTTGCAAGTTGCACACAAATATTCTGGCTATTTATTTTCCTACGCGGTATAATTTCGCCAAGTCGTTCTGTGAGCAGTCCGATCGCATGGCCGAATTGCGAGCGGCCGTGAGCGAGGCGGCGGGCCGAGCCATGCAAATCGAGTTTGTGCTCGAAGCCGGCGAGGCGCCGCCGAGCGAGGAAAAGCCTCGGGGGCCGACGAGCGAAGGCGCGGTCGGGTCGAAAGCCTGGGTTGCCGAGCGCATGGCGCATCCGCTGGTCGCCGCGGTCGCCGAGGCGTTTGGCAGCGCCCCGACGCGAGTCGACCCGCCTAGCGGCTGAGCGATAACCCGCCTAGCGGCTGAGCGGTAACTCGCCTAGCGGCTGAGCGATAACACTCCGCCTAGCGGCTGGGTAGAGCGAGCTGCTCGGCTGAGTGGACGCGCCGAGCCGTCGAGCGATGTGTTCGCCCACGAACGATGCGTGGGCGACTGTCGCGGAGCGAGTCCGAGTTTAATCATAAACCGCCGTGGAACCATGATCAGCGAATCGGTCACTCAATTGGTCGATGAATTCGCCAAGCTGCCAGGCATCGGCAAGAAGTCGGCCGAGCGGCTTGCATATCATGTGCTTCGCTTGCCGGCGCCGGAGGCCATGGCCCTGGCCGATGCGATTCGCGGCGTGAAGGAGAACGTGCGTCACTGTCAGACGTGTTACAATTTGGCCGAGGGCGAGCTATGTTCGATTTGCCGCGATCCTCGCCGTGACCAAGGATTGCTCTGCGTGGTCGAGCAGCCCCGCGACCTGATGGCGCTCGAACAGGCCGGCGCTTATCGCGGCCTCTACCATGTGCTCCTGGGCCGGCTCGCCCCGCTCGAAGGCGTCGGGCCCGAGCAACTCACGCTCGCGCCCCTCATGGCGCGCGTGGCCGAGGGTCCGTTTCGCGAGATCATCATGGGCACCAATCCCACGCTCGAAGGCGACGGCACGGCTCTGTATATCTCGAACATGCTCGCCGATTCCAAGGTCGAGATCACGCGTTTGGCGCGCGGGCTCACGACCGGCAGCGTGCTCGAATTCGCCAACAAGGAAATTCTGGCCGACGCCCTCGCCGGCCGGCAGCGCTTTTAGCGTCGCCCGGCAAAGTACCCCCCACCGGTTTCACGAAGCTTCCTTTCCGAAATACCGCGAACCAGGTTAAGCAAACATGCGACTCTCTTTCGGCCAGGAAATGCGATTGGTTCAGAAGCAGGTGCTTGCGCCGCGGATGATCCAGTCGATGGAGATATTGCAACTTCCGATCATGGCGCTCCAGGAACGGATCGAGCAGGAGATTCAAGAAAATCCGGTGCTCGACCTCCAGGAAGAAGACCTCGATCTGCCCGAGCAGCCCGCCGATCAAGAAAACCCCAACGCGCCCACGGCGGAAGAGCGCGAGCTGGTGGTCGACGACACGAAGAACAACGAAGACGATTTCGAGCGGCTCCTGAACATGGACGAGGAGTGGCCCGACCATTTCGAGGAGCGCACGCGTCCCTCGAGCACTCGGCTCGAGGAAGAGGGCCAGCGCAAGCACGACGCCATGGCCAACATGGTTGCCCGCCCCCAGTCGCTGCAGGATTATCTCCACGATCAGCTCGGCTGGTTCGAGATCGAGCCCGAGGTGCGGCAAATGTGCGACCGCATCATCTACAACCTCGACGCCAACGGCTATCTCCAAGGCCGCATCGAGGACCTGATCGATCCGGAAGCCCCGCCCGAACAACTGGGCCTGGCGCAGCGGGCGCTGGCCGTGGTGCAAAAGCTCGATCCGCCGGGCGTGGCGGCGCGCGACTTGCGCGAATGCCTGTGGCTCCAGCTCACGCCGGGCATGCCCTACTACGAACAGCTCAAGACGCTGATCACCAACCATCTCGAGGACCTGGAGCACAACCGGCTGCCGCTCATCGAGCGCCGCACCGGTTACTCGATCGCGCTCGATTCAGCAAACGCTCGTCGAGCTGCGCAAGCTGAATCCGAAGCCGGGCGCCAAGTTCGGCGAGAACTTCGTGCCGAATGTCACTCCCGATGTGTTCGTCGATCTCGAGGACGGCGGCGCCTACAAAATTCGGCTCGAAGACGGCCGCACGCCCAACTTGTACATCAGCCCCTATTACCGCAAGCTGCTCACCAGCGGCGAAGCCAACGCCGAGACGCGCGAATACATCAAGCGCAAGATCAACTCGGCCCAGTGGCTGATCGAATCGATCGAGCAGCGCCGCAACACGCTCACCCGCGTGGCCCAGGCGATCGTCGATCATCAAACCGAGTTTCTCAACAAAGGGCCCGAGTTCATCGAGCCGCTCAAGATGCAGCAGATCGCCGACAAGGTGAAGGTGCATGTCACGACCGTGAGCCGGGCGGTGGACGACAAATGGATCCAGACACCGCGCGGCATCTTTCCGCTCAAGCGGTTCTTCTGCGGCGGCACAGTCGAGCGCCGATGGCGAGGAAGTCGCTTGGGACGCCGTGCGGCTCAAGCTGCAAGAAATCATCGATGGCGAAAGCAAGCAAAGCCCGCTGAGCGACGACGAACTGGTCAAGGAGCTCGCGAAGCATGGCCTGACCGTGGCCCGCCGCACCGTGACCAAATATCGCAAGGCGATGAGCATTCCCAGCAGCCGGCAGCGGCGGGATTGGAGCCTTACCGAAGGCAAGAGCGGCAAAGCCGCCGGCGGCGCCGCGAACACCGCCGCCGCGAGCGCGGCGCCGGGCTCGGCCGATGCCGCGGCCGCGAGCGACGCTTCCTCGGTCGACGACGAAAGCGAATGATCGGCGCGCGAATATGAAATGTCCCGCCTGTGGGATGGATAATGACCGAGTGATCGACTCGCGGGCCAGCCACGATGGTCTGGCGATCCGCCGGCGCCGCGAATGCGCGGCCTGCCAGACGCGCTACAGCACTTTCGAGCGCATGGACGACCCGGTCAAGTGCCCCTTCTGCCACGACGAGCACAATCGCGTGATCGACAGCGATCCTTCGGAAGGCGGTTTCGCCGTGCTCCGGCGGCGCGAGTGCCTTTCATGCCGCCGCCAATATTCCACGGTCGAGCGCTGCGAGGAACGCGTGCTCAAGGTGGTGAAGAAAGACGGAGCCCGGGTGCCCTTCGAGCGGCAAAAGATCAAGCGCGGCTTGGAAAAGGCCTGCTGGAAGCGGCCGATCAGCGACAACCAGATCGAAGCGCTGGTCACGCATGTCGAGGAGGAAATTCGCAACAAGCTCGACGCCGAAGTGCACTCGAAGCGGCTGGGCGAAATGGTGATGGAGCAGCTTCGCCAACTCGATCACGTGGCGTTCGTGCGGTTCGCGAGCGTGTATCGCGAATTCAAGGATGTGCGAGATTTCGTCGAGGAGCTCGAGCCGATCCTGGCCGAAACCCGCCTGCCCCCGACCGACCGCGGCAACGAACAAGCCGAGTAGACGCCGCGCGCCGCGAGCGCTCGGAATCTTTTACGCCGCGAGGCGCCCGGCGCCATGCCCACCCGTGTCGTGGGCATAGCAATGCGGTTGGCGGTGCGCCCACGCGAGTTGGGTCAGTGCGCTCTGCTTCACCGATGCCGATGGGAACACGACCGCGTGTGTGTATAATGCGCTCGACCACCAGACCGTGGTGAGCGGCCCCAGAGGGGCTGCGATGCGGGCGCTACGCGATCTTTGACAATCCAATTGGGCCGCGCGGGCTCGGGAACGATCCCGACGGCCAGCCAACAACACGCTGATCACCGATGGCACATACGACTACCAGTACGACGCCGATGGCAATCGCATCGAGCAAACCGACATCGCCACCGGCGCGTATACGACCTACGCCTACGACTATCGAAATGAATTGACCGCTGTGACGAGCTACACCAGCGCCGGCGTGGTCACGCAAACGGTGACGTACGCGTACGACGCGGTTGGCCGGCAAGTTTCGGAAACCGTCGCGGTAGCCGGCGGCGCGACCACCGAGACCAAATTCATCTACGACGGCCAAGCCATCGTCGCCACGCTCGATGGCACGAACGCCCTGACGAACCGGTACCTCGATGGCCCAATGGTGGATCAAGTCTTCGCCGACGAGCAGTTCGACCCGACGGAGGCCGGTGAACTTCCAACCGCCGCCGGCATCGTGCTTTACCCCTTGGTCGACAACCAAGGCACGGCTCGCGACTTGGTCGAATACGACGCCGCCACCGCCACCACGACGATCGTCAACCACATCACCTACACCGCCTTCGGCGCCGTGACCAGCCAGTCGGACACCGGCGTCGCCTACCTCTTCGGCTACACCGGCTTCGTCCACGACACCGCCACCGGCCTCGACAAAAGCATGACCCGCTACTACGACGCGGTCGATGGGCTGTGGACCCAACAGGATCCGATTGGGTTTGCGGCGGGCGATATAAATCTCGCTCGATATGTGCTGAATAATCCTGCTGAGTTAACCGATCCCACGGGAAAGGAGCCGAAGCTCGCCGCGTATATCGCCTCGCTTGCGGCGCCATTGCAGCAGGCGATGACTCAGGCAAACGCAGCTGCGGACAAATTGACGACTTCGCTACAGAAACTCGGCCAAGCGCTGCAGAGTCCGTCAAATCAGGCGGCGATCACAGCGGCAAGGACGGAGACAACAAAGGCGCTAAACGCCGCATCGGCGGCTGCGGACTTGGTAAAAACACGAATGAGCAGCTTCGTGCAGGCATTGGATCCGGTGCTTAGACGAGGCGATGCGGCCAAGGAAATTATAGCTACTTCAAAAGATACGATTGCAAATCTCGCAACCCGCGTTAACACGATATCCCAACTCGACGGGATCTACCGACAATTCCCGATATTGGCAAAGCGGTGCGACAAGGCGGCGGACCTCGCCGCAAAAGTTCTTGGGAAGGGCGCAGAAATATTAAAAATTACCGGTCAGAGTGGAGAACAGTTTTTCATTATTGGTGGACGGCAGTTTTCCGATACAGGGGAGCACCAGGTTGTGCGTTATGGCGATAAGATTTACGACGCGTTGACCGGTCCCGCCGGACTTGCGACCGAGGAGTACTTTCAATTGTTAGCCGATAAGGTGCAACTCGTGAACCCAAATACGCAAGTGATAAAGGTAATTCCATGAATGCGAGAGAAATCATAAAGCTCAACGACCAATGGATTACATGGGCTTGTGAGAAGCCGCATATGTACGCCAGATCACCTGATTCGTTGGAGGAGGTATTTGTGCATCTGGAGTGGTTGCGAGAGATCATTCTTACCGAGGACGTTGGTCGGCACATTTCTTTGCTGGGATACTTCTGTTTCTTGAAAGACAAGCAGGCTCAGTCCGATCTCGCTGTTGCTGATGGCGTGGAATCGCCGTCTCCGATTCCAAAGGCAAAGACATGGAGTGGTGTCATTGAATTATGGCGCGAATTTATCGCGAGTCCTTTTTATATGGCGGAAAAGGCTAACGAAGAGGACACGAGAAGCCCTAGCAAGCCTTGCTATTGAGAGCCAATGATGCGAGTGGCCGGCCCGTCGGGCGGCGATGGCGCCCATGCGGCGGCGTCCACTCCGATCACGGCCGGCTTGGCCGGGGCCTGGGATTTTAGTTCGATCACCGGCGGCGCGACGCCCGATGGGTCGGGCAATGGCGACACGGGCGCGATTGCGGGCTCGCCGGCGCAAGTGGCGAGCCCGGTGGGGTCGGGCTTGGCGCTCAATGGCGTGAACGAGGCGGTGTCGATCGAGAGCAATTCCGCGGCGCTCGATATCTCGGGCGAGCTGACCGTGTCGGCGTGGGTCGATGTGCAATCGACGGCCGGGCTGCAAGATATCGTGGCCCACGGTTACACGTATAATTCCGACGCCGAAGTGTATCTGCGGATCAACAGCGGCTACTTCCAGTTCGGCACATGGAACGGTAGCGATCAGGCGACCACGGCGCCGATTCCGGTGGGCGACATCGGCAATTGGGTGTTTTTGACCGGCGTGTTCACCGGCAGCGCGTGGCAACTCTATGCCGACGGCGCGCTTGTGAGCAGCACGGCGAGCACGCAAGGGGCCGTGGCGGTCGACGCTCCCTGGACGATCGGCGCCTCGTCCGATGGCACTCGCTATCTCGACGGCGATATCGGCCCGGTGGCGATCTACGACACGGCGCTCACCGCCGGCCAGATCGCGCTCTTGGCGTCGTCGGCGCCCGTGGCCGCCTCGGGCGGCGTGACCACCACCTACACCTACGATGCCAACGGCAACGAGCTGTCGATGACCGACCCGCTCGGGCGGACGACCGAGTATGTGTATAATGATCTCGGCGGAGAATTCTAACGGGTCAGAGAATTCTACAGAGAATTCTACAGAGAATTCTACAGAATTCTACAGAATTCTAACGGGTCAGGACTCATTGTTTGGTATTTGGTCGGGAGCCGTATCGGAAAAATGGACTTGCGGACGACCACGAGGTTGTAGCGTCGAGGTCAGTCGCGGGCGCCTTGCCGTCGCTTCGGTCCAAGTCGGCTCGCCGAAGGGAGACCCTCGCCGCGCAATGCGGCGAGATCTCGTTCCGCCAGCGGCGCCGGTGGCTGGGCATCAACTGGTAAGCGAACAACTCGACGGCATGCCGCGAGCCCTTCACCGAGCACGCGCTCGAAGGCTTCGTAATCCGCGTCGTTGCGGAAAATCTTGGCCCGGGCATTCGCTCGATTCAAGGCATGGTAGGCGCCGCCGGCTTCGTCGGCTCGTGGTGGTCGCGGCATGTCCGCCAGTCTACCAACAACCGCCAGCGAAATCAAAGAGTCCTGACCCCTTTGATTTCTTGACCCCTTTGATTTCTCTGCAGCGAAATCGATGAGTCCTGAACCCTTTGATTTCTCCTGTCACAAAGGAACCAGACAGGCGCCAAAAAATGGTGGAGCACGGTATGCCCGGGCGGTTTGGGAGTTCGATCTCTGAGCGGCGTTGTTAGCGGGCGGGTATTTCATTGACGGTGTAGAACGCGCTGCGATGAAGCAGCTCTTCGTTGTCGCGCGAACGCAATCGTTCCAGATCGAATTCGTACACGAATCCCTGGTCGAGCTTTTCTAGTGCGATCTTGGCCGAGAGTCCGTCGTCGGAAAGCGAGACAGCTTTCAGGCTTGGCTTGTGCCGCTCGATTTCCGGCCCGCCGTAGCCGGCGTGGTACGGGTGCGTGAACGCGGAGATCACATACGAGTCCATTGAGCGGCCGGTGACCTGTTCCACGGGTTTGGTAAACGTAATCTTGAACCCATCGGGTTCGATCGTGATTTCATTGATTTCAAATGGGACCTTGCCACTCCACTCGACTCGCTCCAGAGCGAACGGTTTGATGCCGCGAACCGGCCAGCCGCGATTGGTTCCGCCGCATAGCAACCTGCCCTCCGGAGTGAATTCCACGTTGAGAATTCCGGTCGAAAGGCCCTCGCGAAACGGATAGCACGCTCCCTGCCAAACGCCGTGGACCTTTTCCGTCGTGGCGCGCATCAGGATCGATTGCGTGTAATCGCCAAGAAACAACTGGTTTTCAAAAGGGCCGAACTTTCCCAGCGTCTTATCGACGCTGAAGGCCGTGATGGACCTGCCCATGCGGATGTATGGAAAAATGACGGCGTAGGGCGCCAGTTGTTTGACGCGGTTCTTTTCGGAGACGATACGACTGCCCGACTTCGGCGCCTCAGGGACCGGCCCGAGTTCCGGCGAGTATTGGTACCAGTTGAAGCTGGCCGGGTGACCGTGAAAGCTGTTCGGCGACACCGCCTTCAGACTGCACGAACAATTCCACGGGCCCTGGCTTTCCACATAGAACAGTTGCTCGTGCTCATCGAACCCGATCCCGCCGGGACTGCGCAGTCCGCTGGCGAAGGCGGTCGTTTTCCCGTCGGGCGCGACCTTCATGATGAATCCACGGTTCAAGGCGTGGGAGTAGTAAGACTCCGACAGGCCGAGCGCGATGAACTGATTTCCCTCGGCGTCGGGTTTCGAACCGAAGGCGTATTCGTGGTAGTTCGCATATCCCCACGCATCGGAGATGGTCTCGAAGCGATCCGCCACGCCATCGCCATTGGAATCGCTAACGCGAGTCAATTCGCAGCTCTGGGTGACGCAAAACGCGTTGTCCTTCCACGTCAGCCCAAATATCTCGTCGAGTCCCGTGGCGAACCGATGAAACGAGGGGGTTGGCTTCGGGGCGTCGACACCGTCGATGAGAAAAATCTCGCCATGCCGCGTTCCCACGGCGATTCGCCGATCCGGCGCCACCGCGAAGGCCCCGGCCTCGATGACCGTGTCCTTTGGCAGTGGAATATCGACGATCGGATAATATTCACGCTCGCGTTCCTCGGTTCCCCATCGTTCGCCAACCTCCTCGGCGCAGGGCGCCCAGCGCGGACATTGCAATCAGGATCAGAAAGCAATGGAGTCGCGAATGACTACTTCTTGAGCGGTTCATAGAGCAACTCCAGGGTTGATTCGTCTTGGGAAACTTGCAGTCGCAGCAGCAGTTCGGACCGCTTCGGATCGTCGGACGACGATCGCAGTTTCGTTTCGATTTGGGGAATCGTCAGCCGCAAACGGCCGCTGAGGAAGGCGCGTTCGGACTCTTGGCGGATCTCTCCCGTGAGCGCTCGAAACCAGACGGTTCGCGGCGCCGGAGACTCAAGCCGCAAAACTCGCTTCAATTGTCGTTGCTCATCGGTACCCGCGGCCACCGACCGATCTTCGATCTCAATCGTGCCGCTGCGATACATGAAAGTGGGGATCGACGATTCGCCGAGGAAGTATCCGCGGAACTGATAGCCTACGTTTTTCGGATAGAGCGGATCGGGATTGGTTCGAGCCTCCTTGGTCATCACCGGCATCAGCGGCCACGGAGAACTTTCATCGGCGAGCTGTGCGAAGGAAACATCCTGCGCCAGAGTGATTGGCTCGGCGCTCGGACTGAAATCCCCGGAACCCTGGCCACTCCAGTTCACTCCGATGAAGTCGCCCTGCCAGATGGCCGACAGCGTTCCTGTTTCCGCGTTAAACGCATAACTGAGCTGCTCGGGTAAACCGACGGCGATGCCCCGAAAACCGGCCACGCGACTCCGTCCGCGATATGTCTTGGCCTGGTCGTCGACGGTCAGTTTCGTGCTCACTCCGCGGATTCCGGACGGATCGGCGGCGGATGTGCCGAGCGAGAGGTAGTACCAGATGGACTCGATCTGCCGGTCGGTGTCGCCATCGAGAATTGTCTTATGCGTGGCGACTCCGTTGGGCCAAGACGTCGGCATGATGGTTCGTGGACGAAAGGCGCCAGGGTTGCGGAGATAGCGATTGAACCACCCCGGTTGAAGTCGCTGATAGCTCGTCGGCAGGTCGATTCCTTGATTGACCTGCGCGGCTTTTCCATTGAAGGTGTGGCAGGCGATGCAGTTCAGGCCCTTGTCGCCGAGCAATTCTCGGCCCGCCGCGCGAAGCAGCTTTTCTCGTTCGCGATCGCTTTCGGAGCGATCCTCTGGGTTCGGAATCTTCATCTCCGCGCTTTTCGAATCGTCGAGACGACTGAAGTAGGCCGGCAAATGCTGGAGATTGGCAACGCCATATTGCGGCATCCGAGTCGCCATATAATGCCGGACACTTTCGCCATCGAAGAGCACCTTCTTCATCCATGCCGGCCGCAGCTTGGCCCCCACGAGCGTGAGCGGCGGCGGGATGCGGCCGTCGTCGCCCAGTTTTTGCTCGCTGCCGGTGAAGAACGGGTCGTATGCCTCATGCACTCCGCCAAAGTCATCTCGAATATGACAGGCGATGCAGCGAAAAGCGGTCAGCGTCTTCGCCACCACGAGCTTGTCCGATTCGGCCGTCGGTTCTTCCCGAATCGAAGCAATCAGCGCCTGGACCTGGGAGTCGTCGAGTTGGAACCGAGGACTTCGAGCACTCGTCTTGGACAAACAGCCGCGAGACAGGTCCGCGTTTCTCAATGAGCCAACCAGGGGAGCCGCCGCCATTGCAGGGAGCGCGTGACACGCGGCGCAGTTCAGCTCCTGGAAGTATTTCTTCCCGAGCGCCACCAGTGATGCCCATGGAACAAGAGCCTCTCCCGTTCGGGGCTTTTCTCCAATCAAGTAGCCGGCAATGGCCAGTGATTCCGCCGGAGTCAGTTTCATGTCGGGCATTCGCCCGGCGTTTCTGACACGCAACGGTTGAAACAGGAACTCGCCCAGCGACGTCGCGCTGTATTTGGCGGCGACATGGCCCAGTGGCACGGCGATCGGCTTGACGGTGCTTTGGGCGGTGGGTTTCTTGGCCTCGTCGTCGTCATCTTCGCCGCCGCGATTTTCGACCTGCCGCGCGTCGGCGATCGCTTCCCTCGGGCCATGACACGCCACGCAACCGACCGTGTGATAGAGCGCCTTGCCTTGCTCGCGATCGATCCGCTCCGACGCGTTGGATTGAAAGGCCGCCTTCGACCGCGCGACCAAAAAGTGCGTCAGCGCTTCCGCGATCTTGTCTCTTTCCGCTTCCGATCGCGACACCAGCACGTCTGGCATTCTCGTGCCCGGATGAGCCGACGAAGGAGACGCAAGAAACCGCCGAAGGTATTCGGGCGAGATCCGCGAACCTGCTTCGGCCAAATCAGGCGCCGAGTTTTCCGGCAGGGAACTTGGTTGGACGCCACTATGACACGCCGCGCAGCGAAATTCCGAGATCAGCAAATCCCCCGTTCGCGACTGGTTGAGAGGGTGGTTGCCAGGCAGCGCCGGATCGCCAGCGGAAGCAAACGAGTTGGCTGTCACGAGCCAGGAAATCACGAACGCGGAGACTGGTTTCATGATCGTTTTCTATCGCTGGCGAGGGACCCGGATGGAAAACCGCACTTTCGCACGGCCATTTCGCGCATTTTCAGACGCATTTTGACGCAATTTCAGACAGCCACCGATTTGCGGCGGGCGGGCCATTGTACATTGTACACGATAACTGTTGTCTGGGGACGGGGTCACTCAGGGCCAATCCGACAACTCCCCCCTCTTCCCGCATGGGAGAGGGTAGCGCGAGAGCTCACCGAAGTTCTCGGATAGGCTTTTACTTCGACTTTTGCACTTTATGCGGCCATTTCCACGGCGTTTTCCAGGAGTCGTTGGATTTTTCGCGACCCTGGCCCCTGAAGCGCCAACGTTAAAACCTGTTGGCGCACGCTAAGCCGTCGGAGCGTGCCGAGCATGTCGGCGAATGACGGTTGCGTCTTCGACGCGTGCCAAGGGTGGAGCATCGGACGCCAATTGCGATGACCCTCGCGGGCAAACCACAACACGATCAGGCTGTACAACAACATGGCCATCGGAGCCGTCCGCTCGACCGCGCGATGTGTCCAGCCTTGCGGTTGTTCAAATCCCAAGTATTGCTTACTGTCGTGGTTCGTGACTTCGATGCTCCAGCGCATCGCGTACCAAGCGATCACTTGTTCGGCGGTTGCTTCGGAGCGAGTGGAATAGAATGCCTCTTGCCCGCGGCCGCCTTCGAGGGCGGGTGCCGCCACCACGCGAACCGGCCGTTGGGGAGCGGCATGCATGTGGGCCACTTGCTCCGTCAAGCGGGCTGTTTCGCGCCGCCCGTAGATATTCAGGGTCGCGCGACGACAGCGTCCCTTGAGCATTGCCCCCGGCGTGGGAAGTCGTTGGCCGAACTTCCGCGGTCGGCCATTGGTTCCCGCTTCGCGCCCCGGCGGCGGCCCGTACAAGCGAGCGTCCTTTACGAGTCGGCTGGTCAAATCGCAATTCGTCGGCAAGAAGCAGAGCAAGCTCCGACCGCCATAGGCGCTGTCGGCGACGACGTGAAAACGGCGGCTTTTGTGGTGGTTGCACAACACGTCGAGCATCTCGACCGCCAATTCCGGCCGGGTGCGATATGGGCGCCGATGCTTGGCGGCGCTCTTCTTGTTCAAGTACAGGCGAAACAAGATCGGCAGGCAATAATAATGTCCCTTGCGAAACGGCAATTCGACAATCACGCCCAGCACGACCCAACTATGCCCCCAGTTGGTAATCACCTTGCCACGGCTGGAGAGCAAAGGGTCGTGGTGCATGCCGGCGCCGAACATCGTCAATCCGCGCTTGCGAGCCAGCGTGTCGTCGAGTCCCAGCAAGACGGCGTCTCCCAAAAACGGCTGGATCAATTCGAACATGGCCAGCCCGAGCGAGTCGCGCGACCAACGGGCCGCGCTGAACAAACGGTGATACGACGAGAAGTGCTTACTCGCCGTGTCGCCAGCCGCGACGATCATGCACGTGACCGTGCGGCGACTGGCGAAGACCCAGCCGGTCAGAACCGTCGTCATACTCGCGAAAGTCGGCGCCGTCATTGTGGCGGACAGCCCTTGCAAAAGCGCCATGAAGCCGGGTACAAGTTCCATTGTGAGCCTCCTTGCTCGATGCCTGAGAGTGAAGTCCCAAGCATTGTCGCGGAGGCTCACGCTATTTACGAAGACCAGTTTGAGCACCCTTAAAAGTGCAAAAGTCGAACTAAGAGCCTATGCGACAACCGCGGCGAACCCTCACCCTGCCCTCTCCCAAAGGGAGAGGGGGGAAGGTGTCGGATGGGCTCTAGTGCTTTGTCACGGCTGAAATGATAGGTATAACCCCGTGTGCCGTGCCCACGCCCAGCGTGGGCATGTTTCGAGCGCCACACGAAGTCCTCATGCCCACGCAGGGCCGTGGGCATGGCGCCGCGGAGCCAATCCAACCCGTCATTTCAATTGTGACAATGCACTAGGCGGTCGGCGCGGCGCGGCCGAGTTCCCGGAGCAGGGCCATGCCATAGATGCCCGTGCCGTGGCCGTCGCTGAAGTCGATGGAATAGGCGTAGTTGCCCACCGGTCGCATGCTGGTGATGCCGAGCGGCCGTGTTTCCGCCGCCGAGAGCACCGGCAACATGCCTAGCGGAGCCTTTGCGCTCGGCGCTGCTTCGGCGGCCGAGCGTTTCTCCCGGCATGTGGCGCAGGGGCAGCGGTCTCGCAGTTCCTTGGCCGTGTATTCACGCTCTTGGCCATCGTCCCAGGTGATCGACAGCCGATTGCCCTCGAGCCGCGTAAGCTTCGTCGGACGTGGTTCCATGATTCGCGATTCCCCTGTCACGATATGCCTTTCACTAGACCGCGGTTGTCGACGATGCGGCGGCCCTTGCCTTCGAATCTCGGCAGGCTGCCCAGCGGCGTCGTTCGCACTTCGACCTTCAGCCCCAGCCGCAATTGGAGCTCCTTGGCCACTCGGGCCGGATCGTCGAGCCGGTCCTCGATCTCGACCGCCATTTGATCCATCTCGGCCACTCGGGTGAGCACCAGCCGATATTCAATCACTTCGGCGAAGCCACGCAAGATGCTCTCGACCGCGCTGGGAAACACATTCACTCCGCCGCACCACTAGCATATCATCGACGCGCCCCAGCACTCCGCCAGCCAGATGCACGAAGCGGTTGGCGCCCGGAAACTGCCAACTGGGTCGCACCAAGTCGCCGGTGCGATAGCGCACCAGCGGCGCTCCGAAGCGTCCGAGCGGCGTGAGCACCAGTTCGGCGAGCTCCCCCTCGGCGGCATGGCCGCCATGTTCGATCGACAGGAATTCGGCGATGAATTCGCTTTCCACGACATGCAGCCCCTGGCCCTGGCGATCGCCATGGCCCCAGGGGCCGACTTCCGTGGCGCCGGCGTGGTCCAGCACCCGCGCGTTCCAGCCGGCTTCGATGCGGCCTCGCGTGGTGGGCGCCGAGCCGCCGGGCTCGCCGGCCAGCACAATCTGACGAATGCCCAACTCGCGGCAATCGAGATGGTTTTCGTGCGCCACTTCGACCATATGCAGCGCGTAGCTCGGAGTGCAAAACACGACGGTGGCCTCGGAATCGCGCATCAGTTCGAGTCGGCCGAGCGTCGTGAGCCCGCCGCCGGGCGTCACCAGGCAGCCACGAGCGCACGCGGCTTCGAACGCGCTCCAGAATCCGATAAACGGCCCAAACGAAAACGCCATGAACACCCGATCGCGCGGGGTGATGTCGGCGGCGTCGAGCACATAGTCCCAACAGTCGAGCCACCACGCCCAATCCTCGGCTGTGTCGACGACGCCCAGCGGCCGGCCACGCGTGCCGCTGGTGCGGTGAAATCGCACATAACGCTCGGCCGGAAATGTGACATTGTTGGCCACATGCTTCCGCGGGTCGTCGGGCAGGAGCTCTTCCTTGTGCGTGTAGGGCAGCCGGCCAAGGTCCTCGAGCGAGTCGAGCGGGCCGTGAGGATCGGCCATTTCACGGGCGGAAATCGTGGCGGCGAGCTTATGGGAATAGAAGCGATTTTCCGGCAAAATCGCGAGTAAGAGCGAGTTGAGCCTCGCCAGTTGATGCGCGGCCAACTCGGCCTCGGCCAGCGACTCCATGCGACGACGCAGCACGGCGGAGTCGGCCAGTGCCGCGGGCATTTTCAGTTCCATGCCGCTCATCATACCCACGACTCGCGACTCTCGCGACGACAAACACGCCGCGACCGGCCCGATTAGCCACCCATCGCGCGGCTGCGGGCCTCGAGCAGTTCGTGTTGGGCTTCTTCCGGAGTGCGGGCATATGGCAACTTTCGGAGCCACAACAACAGCGCCGCCGCCGCCAAGGCGCCTACCGCCGCCACCGGCAAGCGATATTCGAGCCCTGTCTCGGCGCTTCCCGCGCGGAGCCACGCGATCGATTCGAGCAGCGCGCAGAGCGCGTGGCCAAACGCGGCCGCCGCGGGGTTGTTCCACGAGCCGAGCCAGACGAGCGCCGGGTGTTTATCGACCGCCGCCGGATCCAAGGAGCCAACCAAGAGCGACAGTCCATTGTGCGACAAATGAAACACAATACTCGGGCCGATGCTGCCGGTCTGAATCGCCAGATATCCCAACACGAGGCCCATGACCGTGGCCAAGAGCGACTGCTGCAAGAGCATGTGACTGGCCCCGAAGAACAAGCTACTTACGACGATCGCCCGCCATTTGTGGCCCGAATGTCGCATGCCGGAAAGAATGAATCCGCGAAAGGCCAGCTCCTCGCATACCGGCGGCACGAGCCACAGAAGCAGAATCCAGGGGGCGGTCATGCCCTCGGTGAGTTGTTTGAACTGCTCGGCCACGGGATCGCTCACCGGGTAGACGCGCTGCACCAAAGCGCCGAGCGCATCGTTTACCGGATGGATCGCCACCGCCAAAAGGGCCGCCGCCAGCAGTGCCCGCGGTCCGGGCCAGACGAGCAGCAGGGTTTTGACGGGGCTGCGCGTGAGCATGACGGTCATAATCAGGGCCGGCGTGGCAATCACCACCAATTGCGTGACGACGGCCAGTTCGGCCAGATTGGCGATCTTCGGCAAGCTCAAGCTCATGAAGAACTCGAGCAGCAGGATCAGGGTTCCGCAGAGAATCGCCTCGGGCGTCGAGGGCGTGTCTTGCCGAGTGCGCATCAACTGCTTGAGCCACAGGCCCAAGTCGAGCCGTTCGCTTTCGCGGAAGAGCACGCTTTCGCGATTGAACTGCTCGGTGGCCCAGCGGATCGAAAATTGGCAGCAAGCGAGCGTCACCAGCGCCACCGGGGCCACGAGCGGCGCCGCCGCGGCGTAGTTGCCTTCGAGCACGGTGCGCAAGAGGAGCACGAAGCCGCTGATCGGAATCAGGCTGTTGCCGAGCGTGAGCTCCACTCCCGGCGCCATGGGCAACATCGTGAGCGGCAGCGTGATGAGCACCAGCGGCATCAAATAGTACTGGCCTTCCTTCGTGCTGCGGGCAAAGACCGCGATCGAAAGACAGAGCGCGCTGAAAAGCGCCGAAACCGGCGGCAGCGCCACCAGCAGCCACACCACCGCCACCAGCGGCGGCGGTCCCAGGGTTTCCAATTGGCTGAGCAAAAGCGAACCGGTGATGCCCAAGCTGAGCAGATTCAGAATCGCCGTGGCCATGCTAAAAACCATGATCGTGAGCAGCTTGCCCCACACGATCTCGCGCCGCTCGGCCGGGCTGCACAAGAGGGTTTCGAGCGTGCCGCGCTCTTTCTCGCCCGCGCATAAGTCCACGGCCGGGTAAAACGCTCCGGTCAGGGCCCAGAGCAAGAGCACGAACGGCAGAATGCGCGACCACAGGGCCGCTTTATCTTGTCCCGCGGCCGCCACATCGGTCGAGGCCAAGTCGAAGGGGCGGACCAGCGTTTCGGGAATTCGATTGGCGACGAGCGATTGGCGAATGACTTCCTCGCGCCAGCGTTCGAGCAATTCGCTCACGCCGCGCTGCGCCAACCGCGACTCTTCCTTGGCTTCGTTCCAAAAAAGTCGCACCTCGGGAACCGCGGCGTCGGCCGGCTTCCTCGGTTCGGTCGGTCGCGATTCATTTGCTGGCGGCGCGGCGTCGGGCCCTGGGTTCCGCGGATATTCTTCGCGAAGATGTTCGGCGAAACGCGGCGGAAAATACACGGCCACATCCGCTTCGCCCGACTCCGCCGCCGCGCGAGCCGCCGCGGCTTCGTCGTCGGCCGAGGCCCCGGTCTTATGGGGCGCGGTCTTGACGGTGAACATCCGCGCTCGCCGCGGCTCCTTGAATAGATCGGCGGCGAAATGTTCGCCTTCGACCAGCGGCGGCAGGCCCGCCAGTTGTTCCTGCCCCACGAGCAGCGTCTTCACCGAATGCTCGCGAAGAAACTGCGACATCCGCAAGAAGCTCATGCCCAGAAGTGGGTACAACAGCAGCGGCAGCACCGCGATCATGAACAGCGTGCGCCGGTCGCGAAGTTGATCGCGCACCTCGCGCAAGAAGATCAGTTTGACTTGTTTCCAATTCATCGGGCGCCGCCTCGCGCCGCGAGATCGGCATGTGTTTGGTCGTGTTCGCTGATCAGGCGGAAGAACAATTCTTCAAGATCATTTTCGCCGTGGCGCTCGCGCAGTTCCGATAAAGCGCCCTCGGCCAGCACACGGCCGCGATGCATGATCGCCACCCGGTCGCACAGCTTTTCCGCTTCGCGCATGATGTGCGTCGAGAAGAGCACGCACTTGCCATGCTCGCCCAGGTCGGCCACGGTTTGCAAAAGCGATCGGGCCACGAGCACATCGAGCCCCGAAGTGGCTTCGTCGAAGATCAGCACCGGCGGGTCATGCACGATGGCTCGGGCGATCGACACCTTCTGCTTCATTCCGGTCGACATCTTGGCGCCGAGCAAGTCGCGAAAGTCGTTCATTCGCAATCGGTTGAATATTTCTTCCATGCGCTGACGGAGCGGTCCCGGATCGAGGCCGTTGAGCCGGCCGAAATATTCGACCATCTCCCAGGCGGTCATGCGGTCGTACACGGCGGTGTTGGTCGAGACGAAGCCGATCTGCCGCCGCACGCGCGAAGCGTCGCGCACCACATCCGAGCCATTGATCTCGGCCGAGCCGCCCGTGGGCTGGAGCACGGTGCTTAAGATGCGGAGAAGCGTGGTTTTGCCGGCGCCATTGGGTCCCAAGAGGCCATAGATCTGGCCGGCCCGGGCCTCGAAGCTGACCTGATCGAGCGCGACGATTTGGCCGCGCTGTAGATCGGCATAGTGCTTGCTTAGGGCGCGTACGTGGATCATTGGGGTGCGGGAGCGCGCAACGTGGGGGAGAGGCCGGTAGCGTTCTTTCAACAGTACCACATGGCGGACGCCCAAAAAGGTCAAAGCCCGGGGCGAGCCCGTGGCGTTGCTCGGCCCGATGGGCGCGATCGTCGTGACTGATTCAGGCGACATTCATGGGGCGCCGGCCTGCCTGGGAGAATGTCTTGCGACTGCCAAACTGGCAGTCGCGTTTCGTGGTTGCATTTTGATGCTCGCCCGCGGGACCATCGGACTATGTCGGTTGCAAGGTGCTCGTGACAAAAGACTTGCGTCTTTCTTTCCTCGTGATCTCGGGAACGGTCGGATGATTGGCCCACGGGTTGCTTCGGCAAGCGACCATCGGTCGCGGTGGCGCCAAAAATTGCCGTCGCCAGGAAATGCCCCCCATCTCGGATCCAGCACATAAAAAACATGTCGACCACCATCGATCCCGCCGCCGGCGCCGCCGGGCAGCACCATGAATTCAAAGCCGAGATTCGGCAATTGCTCGATATCCTGATCCACTCGGTTTACACGTCGAAAGACGTGTTCCTGCGCGAGTTGATTTCAAATGCCAGCGACGCCCTCGAAAAGGCCCGTTTCCGCCAGGCCAGCGGCCAACAGCTCGCTTCGCCCGACTTGCCGCTCGAGATTCGCATCGAGACTCACAACGAGGGCGAAGATAAAACGCTCGTGATCACCGACACCGGCATCGGCATGACCGAAGCCGAGGTGCATGAAAATATCGGCACCATCGCCCACAGTGGCGCCACCGCGTTTCTCGAACAGCTCAAGCAGACGGGCCAAGACCCGGCCCAGCAATTGAGCCTGATCGGCCGGTTTGGCGTCGGGTTCTATTCGGTGTTCATGGCCGCGAAGAAAATCGTGCTCACCACGCGGACCGCCGAGCCGGTCGGCAAGCCGGTTCGCTGGACCAGCGAGGGCCTGGGCAGCTACGAGCTCGAAACGCTCGACGAAGATCTGCCGCGCGGCACGCGCATCGAGATTCATCTCAAGGCCGACGACGAGCGTTTCGCCGAGCCCGATCTCGTGAAACACGCGATCCAGCGCTACAGCAACTTCGTGGCGTTTCCGGTGCTGGTGGGCGGCGAACGGGTCAATCAAACCGTGGCCCTGTGGCGCGAGCCCGCCAGCCAGATAAAACCCGAGCAATACAACGAGTTCTTCAAGCTGATTAGCCACGAAGACGACGAGCCGCTGGCCAGGCTGCACTATTCGGCCGATGCGCCGATTCAGTTCTCCTCGCTCCTGTTCGTGCCGGCCCACAATCCCGAGGGGCTGGGCTTTGGCCGCGGCGAAGTGAGCTTGCATCTCTATGTCAAGCGAGTGCTGATCGACGCCGAGAACAAGAATCTGCTCCCGGCTTATTTGCGATTCGTGCGCGGCGTGGTCGAGTCCGACGATTTGCCGCTGAATGTCTCGCGCGAGACGCTGCAAGAAAATCGCGTGGTGATGAAGATTCGCGATAGCCTCTCACGCCGCATGCTCGACCAGTTGCTCGAGCTGGCTAAAGAAAAGCCCGAGGACTACGCCAAGTTCTGGAACGCCTTTGGCCGGATATTTCGCGAAGGTTACAACGATTACTCCAACCGCGAAAAATTCCAGGAACTGCTCCGCTTCAACTCCTCGCGCCACGACAACTCCGAAGCCCTGCTCAGCCTCGCCGACTATGCGGCCGCGATGCCCGAAGCGCAAAAGGCGATCTACTACCTCTCGGGCGCCAGTCGCGAGGCGCTGCTTCGCGACCCGCGGCTCGAGCTGTTCCGCAAGCGCGGGATCGAAGTGCTCTATCTGACCGAAGCGGCCGACGAGTTTATCCTCTCGCAGCTCGGCAAGTACCACGATAAGCCGCTTGTGTCGGCCGACGCCGCTCGGCCCGACGATCTCAAGGACTTGGGCTCCGCGGAGAAGTCGGCCGAAGAAGCGAAGGAAACCGAATCGGCCGCCGCCGAGGCCAGGCCGCTGGTCGATCGCTGCAAGGAAATACTGGGCGATCGGGTCGTCGATGTGCGGGTAAGCGAGCGGTTGGTCGATTCGCCGGCATGTCTCGTGGGCGATGACGATCAAATGTCGTCGCACATGGAGAAAATGATGCGGCTCATGCACAAGACCACGGAGCTACCGAAGCGAGTGCTCGAGCTCAATCCGCGGCATCCGCTGGTGAAAAACCTGGAGCGTATGGTGGCCCAAGACGCGAGCGACCCGCTCGTGGCCCGAGCCTGCGAGCAATTGTTCGAAGGCTGCATGCTGGTCGATGGCTATCTGGCCGACCCGCACCAGTTCGTCGAGCGCATGCACGCGATCCTGGCCGACGCGGTGGCGGGCAAGACATCGGCGAAATGACGCCGCGCGGCGCCGGCCGGAGTTCCTCACCGTGTGGGGTGGCGCGGTGGCGTGGCCAAGACTCCGGCGTCGATGCGTGTGGGCCCACGCGCGAATTATTTCGGAATGCGCTCTCCCGCGATTAGGTCTTCGAAGGTCTGTCGTCGGCGGATGAGCTCGGCTTTACCGCCGTCGATGAGCGCTTCGGCGGCCAGCGGCTTGCTGTTGTAGTTCGAGCCCATCACAAAGCCGTAGGCGCCCGCGCATTCGATCACGAGCAAATCGCCCACCGCGGCCGCGGGCAATTGTCGGGTGCTGACGAAGCCGCCTTCTTCTTGCGTGAAGATATCGCCCGATTCGCAGAGCGGGCCGCCGACCACGACCGCTTGCTCCGCCCGCCGCTCGCCGCCGCTCCGCTGGGCGATCGACATCGGGTGGTAAGCGCCGTAGAGGATCGGGCGGGCGAGATTGTTGAAGCCGGCGTCGACAAGATAGAACACATTGTCGCCCATGCGTTTCACGGCCGCGATCGTGGTGATGAGATATCCGCTTTCCGCCACAAGATACCGGCCCGGCTCGATCTCCAACCGCAGCGAGTGGCCAAACGCGTCTTCGAGCCGCTTGCGGGTCGCGTCCCAGAGCCGGAAATAGGCATCGATATCGACATAGGTCTGTCCGGCCTTGTAGGGCACCGGCAGGCCGCCGCCGGCGCTGATCGCGGTGAGTGAGCGGCCGACTTCGAGCGCGGCGCGCTCGAGCGCGCCGCAGACTTGGGCCAGATGCTCCATGTCGGTTCCCGAGCCGATGTGCATGTGTAGCCCGGTCACGGCGAGCCCGCCCGCTTCGGCCCGACGCAGGCAATCATGGAGCTCGGTGTGCCAGATGCCATGCTTCGATTGTTGACCGCCGGTGTTGGTCTTTTGGCTGTGACCGTGTCCGAAGCCGGGATTGATGCGCAGCGTGATATGGCTGCCCGGCGCCCGAGCGGCAAGCTGATCGATCATGTCGGGCGAACCGACATTGGCATGAATGCCATGCTTCGCGACAAGCTCGAGGCTTTCGCGATCGAAGATATCGGCGGTATAGACGATCGGCGGCGGATCGCCGGCGGCGGAGTAGCCGGCCGCGAGCGCCCGAAGAATCTCGCCGGCGCTCACCGAATCGACCAGGGCGCCGGCGCGGCGGGCGAGATCGAGAATCGCGAGGTTGGAACAGGCTTTCTGGGCATAGCGCACCACATCAAACGCCTTGAGATCGGCAATGCGCTCGCGAATTTTCGCGGCGTTGTAGACAAACGTGGGCGTGCCGAACTGCTCGGCCAGATCATGAACGGGAAGACCGGCGATTTTTTCACGGAGCGTGGAAAACGTGGGAACAACAGGCATTGCCGCAAAACCTCGCGCAGGAAATATAAAAGCTCTAGGAACGACCAACCACAAAGCAACTTTAGCCGATCCGCCCACCGCGGGCAAAGCGTCTTCGGGGGCAATGGTCAACGAGCACCAATTGCAGGCGACTGCGTGGCATGCCGATGCGTGTCGGGGGATTTGGGCTCGGATGCCAAAGATGTCCGCGAGACCACCGGCGGCTCGGATTATTCCGTTCCGCAACGCTCGACCGGTTCAAGCGCCCAGCAGTAGCAGATAAACCGCCATGACGACGCCGGTGATCGCCAGAAAAAATGCGACGATGACTCCCAGCGACCAGCGCGGCGGGCGATAGGGCAAGCCGGCGTCGATGCGTCGTAAGAACGCGAGATGCTGACCGGCCGCCAGCAAACAAACGGCCACGCCCACCGCCACGAGCGCCACGCCGATCCACAGCGAAAATCCCACATGGGGCGGTCGAGCCAGGTTGCCGGCGGCTGCCAGTTCCCGCAAAAAGAGCCCGAACCGCGCGACCACGAAGCCAAACCCCATCATCGCCAGCCCGGTGCGGACCCAAGCCAGCAGGGTGCGCTCGCCGGCCAAACGCGTGGCCGCATCCGCGGGTTTTCGAGGTTCGGCGTTCGGGGGATCGGTTTCCAAGGAAATCGGCTCCGGCCGGCGGATGTTTTCCGCCACTTGGGATTGTTACCGCGTCGTCAATGTGTTGAGTTCGGGCGCCTTGGTGGCTTCGAGCGATGGTTTCCACAAGAGATAGGTCTTGTAGCCGCCGCCGATGTTCGCGGCGTCGAAGCCGTTTTGCAGAAGTATTCGCGTGGCCAAGTAGCCGCGCTGGCCGACCTGGCAATAAGCGGCGATCGGCCGGTCGCGCGGCAGTTCATCGAGCCGCGATCGCAGTTCATCGACGGGCAAGCTCATCGCCTCGGGTATGTGGCCCGCATTGAACTCTTGCGTCGTGCGCACATCGAGCAGCAAAGGCCGGTCCTCAGCCCCAGTCGACAGCACCGCTTCGAGGTCGACCTGCCGATGTTCGCCGCGCACGATGCCCGCGGCCACGAAGCCCGCCATGTTGACCGGATCTTTGGCCGAGCCGAACTGAGGCGCGTAGGCGAGCTCCATTTCCTCGAGATCGAACACGGTCATGCGGGCTTGAATCGCCACGGCAAGCACATCGATGCGTTTATCGACCCCGGCCCCGCCCACGACTTGGGCGCCGAGCAGTTTGCCCGTGTCGGGCGCGAAGAGAATCTTGATCGCCATCGATTCGGCGCCGGGATAGTAGCCGGCATGTTGCGCCGGGTGGATATAGGTCTTGCGAAAGGACTGGTTCGCCTTGCGGAGCGATTTTTCCGAGGCGCCGGTCACGGCCGCCACGCGGTCGAAGAGGCCGACGATGGCCGTGCCCTGGGCGCCGCGAAATGTTACGCGCCGGCCGCATGCGTTATCGGCCGCGATGCGGCCTTGGCGATTGGCTGGCCCAGCCAAGGGAACTTGGGTTGGACCGCCTAGGACAAAGTCCTTCGTTTCGATCGCATCGCCCACGGCGAAAATATCAGGATCGCTCGTTTCGAGATAAGCATTGACGCGAATGCCGCCGCGCGGGCCGACTTCGAGCCCGGCCTCGACCGCGAGCTTGTTCTCCGGACGCACGCCCACCCCGATCACGACCAATTGCGCCGGCAAGCATTCGCCCGACTTCAATCGGGCCACCAATCCGTCGGCCGCGGGTTCGAATGCTTCGACCGACTCACCCAGCCGCACCGCCGCGCCCTTGGCCGCCAGCGCGTCCATGAGCGGTGTGGTCATTTCCTTATCCAACGGCGGCAGCAGTTGATCTTGCAGTTCGACCACGGTGGTCATGACCCCGCGTCGCACGAAGTTTTCGACAAGCTCGAGCCCGATAAAGCCGCCGCCCACGACGATCGCCCGCCGCGCTCCGCGGTCGAGCCGACGCTTGATGCCGTCGATATCTTGCAAATTGCGGAGCGTAAAGATGCCAGGTAGATCGATGCCGGGCGTCGGCGGGCGAAAGGGCGCGGCGCCGGGCGAGAGAATCAGTTTGTCGTAGGCTTCTTCATATTCCTCGCCGGTCGCGAGGTCGCGCACCCGCACTCGCTTGGCCGACCGATCGATCGATTCGACATTCGCGCGCGTGCGCACATCGAGCTTGAATCGCGAACGCAGCCGCTCGGGCGTGGTGATGAGCAACTTGTCGCGGTCGGCGATTTCGCCGCCGGCATAGTATGGCAGTCCGCAATTGGCGAATGAAACATCGGGCCCGCGCTCGAAGAGCACGATTTCGGCCTGTTCGCAATTGCGCCGGGCTCGCGCCGCGGCGGAAGCTCCCCCCGCCACGCCGCCCACGATGACCAGTTTCATGTCGCTCGCTCCTGGAAATGGAAATTTCGCCGCATGCATCAACGAAATCGGCCTTGAATCCTTCATGGCGCGCTACCGGGCACAGCCGGCTTCACCGCCTTGGTTCCACGGCATGCGGGCAATCAGCATTCCCATGCCGCAGGTATCGGTTAGGCCCGCGAACACGAGGCCGGCGCCGACAAACGCGGAGAGCGCGACAAAGGCCGGATGCACCCACCACCCGAGGCCGGCGCCCAGCAAGACGAGCGATCCGGCGGCGATGCGCACTTGCCGCTCGAGCGACATCGATTTTTTGCCGCGTGTGACCGGCAGGCCGGCTTCGATGCAGGCCATCGTGCCGCCTTCGACATTCACGGCTCCGTCGAAGCCGGCCGCGGCAAAGGCTTGGCAGGCCTGCTCCCCGCGCTTGCCCGAGCGGCAAATCAGATAGAGCGGTTGGCCAGCCGAGCCATTGCGATCGCGGATCACGGCCGCGGCGTCGAGCCGGTCGAGCGGGATATTGCGGGCAAACTCCAGATGCGCTTCGCGAAATTCGACGGGTGTGCGCACATCGATCAGATCGATGGGTTGCCCTTGCTTGCGAAGCTCTCCGAGCCGCGTGGGCGAGATTGTGGCGAGAGACATGGTTGGGCTCCTCGATTCGGTTCACCAAGACAAATGACGTTATAGATCGCGATATTCCGATATTTCTTTCACGAAACAAATCACTCGCCAGCGCCAAATTGCGCTTCGACGCAGGCCATGATGTTCGCCAAGTGCTGCTCCACCACTTGGTAGTAGGCTTTGCGGCCGTCTTTCTGGCTGTCGAGAAACCCACACCGCTGCATCAGCCGCAGATGCTCCGACGCCATGTGACTGGGAATCTCGCAGGCTTCGGCCAATTCGCCCACGGAGTACTGTCCCGCGAACAACATTTGCACCATTCGCAGCCGATGCGGATGCGCCAGCACCTTCAGGCACTCGGCCGCCTGCTCCAGAGCCTCGAGGCTCGTGAGTTTCAGGACGTTCGCCCCCTTGCCTGGCCGTTTGACGGAGCTCTTGCCAGGGCTTTTCGCGGGCGTGGTTTGTAGGGTGGCTCGGGCGGTCATGGTTTTACCTCGTGTCGCTGATACTCAACTATATCGGAATCTGTCGACATGTCAACCAGTCATTTTTTCCCCGAATGACGGCCATCGATCGATTATTGGCTCAAAGGCTCCCCTTGAACTTGTTCGAATTGTCCGCGCTGGTTCGATCGAAGCACGTGCGCCGCGAATTCACATTTCGTCTCGAGGCCGTCAAAGTCCGCCGACATGCCGATGCGTTGACGCGCCAATGCCGCAAAACGTTGCAAAAACGCCGCAAAAAATTGGATTCTCTCCGGCGCGATCATTCTCTCCCCTTGAAAAGACGACCTTAGGCATGGCGGAGCCCGCGAGCTGCCACGGCTCGCGTTCGTTTCCGATGGCAAACCCGGCCTTCGGGACCGAGCGGTTTCGTCCCCACCCACAACATCCCGCTAGCACACGGACCGCCCAAGAATGGATTCCCTCTCCGCATCGTGCGCAAGGCCGCGCATGGGCGTTGTCCGCGCCGTTGCCTCGCAATTGCGCTCGCGCCGTCTCGCCCGGAAAGTTGCGCCTCTCCTGGCGTTGGCCGCGCTCTGCGCCGGCCACGCTCGAGCGCAGACCATTACCGTCACGGACTCTGGCGTCGGAGCGGGCAATTCGAGCGACCATACGCTGCTCTATGCGATCAATCAGGTGAACGCTGGAAACTATTCCACGATCGCCTTCAGCCCATCGCTCTCTGGCGCGACGATTACACTCAACGGCAACCTGCCGCCCATTTTGCTCAATAACGCGACGATCGACGGCGCCCTCGCTCCCGGCCTGACCATCAATGGCGCCGGACACTACTCCGCCTTCTTCGTCGACGCGACGAATGTCACGATCAGAAACCTCTCGATCGTGGACAGCAACGCGACCGGCGGCGCCGGCGGCAACACGGGCGCCTATGCCGGCGGCGGCGGCGGCGGATTGGGCGCTGGCGGCGCGCTGTTCGTCAACTCGTCGGCCAGCGCCACGATCGAAAATGTTTCGTTCAACGGCAATGCCGCGACCGGCGGGGCCGGCGGCAGCACCGGCAATGGCTGGGCCCCTGGGGGCGGCGGCGGCGGTGGTGGATTTCATGGCGCCGGCGGCAGCGTAATCAGCAACGGCGTGGGCGGCGGTGGTGGCGGTGGATTCGTGGGGACGGGCGGAAACAGCGCCGGCAACAGTAACGGCATCGCCTATGGAGCGGGCGGCGGCGGCGGTCTCTATGGCAATGGAGGCTCGGCGATTGGCGGATCGAGCATTTATGCCTCCCAGGGCGGCGGCGGTGGCGGTGGAGTAGCGCTCTCCGGTGGCTCGACGACAACCAGCAGTGGCGGCTCGGGAGGTGATGTTACGGGAGGCTCCGGCGGAACATCGGGCGGCGCGGGGCCCAGCCCGGGTGTGCTTGGCGGCGGCGGGGGAGGCGGAGCCTATAGCCAATCGGGCGCCAACGGCGCCACGTTCGGCGGCGGCGGCGGAGTCGGCAGCTTTGGTTCCGGCGCCACTGCCGGCCGCGGTGGTGATTTCGGCGGTGGTGGTGGCGGTGGCTACAATGGCGGCAACGCCGGCGCGGGGGGATTCGGAGGTGGCGGCGGTGGCGGCGGCGCCTATGGCGGAAATAACAGCGGCAGTCCCGCCAATGGCGGCTTCGGCGGCGGCAATGGCGGCGGCTCCTCGACAGGCGGCGCCGGCGGCGATGCCTACGGCGGCGCCGTCTTCGTGCGCGCCGGCGGCTCGTTGACCATTATCGACTCGGCCATCTCCGGCTCGAGCGTCGTGGCCGGAACCGGCGGCTCGGGGTCTTCGAGCGGAGCGAATGGGTCGGCCGAGGGGGCGGGGATCTACGCCATGTCGGGCGCCGGCGCCACGCTCCAGGTCGACTCCGGCACGCTGACCTACGCCGACTCGATCGGCGGCGCCGGCGGAATCGACAAGACCGGCGCCGGGACGCTCGTCCTCAGCGCCGCCAACAGCTTCACCGGCGGCGCCACGATCGATCAAGGCACGCTGATCGTCAACGGCTCGACGGTCGGCGCGATGACCGTCAACAGCACCGGCATCCTGATGGGCCAAGGTTCGGTTGGCGCCACGACGATCAACTCCGGCGGCACGATTTATCCCGGCACCGTCGGCGCCCCGCTCACTGTCAACGGCCCTCTCGTCATGAACAGCGGGAGCACCTACGCGGCTGAAGTCAGCCCCACCGGCAGCGACAAGATCATCGTCAACGGAGCTGCCCAGATCAATAGCGGCGCAACCTTCAATGTCGTGCTCGATCCAGGAACTTATCACGCCGGAACTCAATATACGGTTCTCAGCGCCACGGGCGGCGTCACCGGCCAATACACGACCACGATCCTCCCGCCACAATCCAGCTTGCTACGTTGGTCCCTCGAATATCTGCCAGACGATGTCGAATTGGTCATCGGTCAGAACTTCAGTGGCGTGGCCATCACTCCAAACCAAATGGCCGTGGCGGCGGTGCTCGATCAAACCAGCGGTTCAGCCACCGGCGACTACGCCACCGTGATCGGGCAGTTGCAAACTCTCGACGCCGCCCAAACACAAAGCGCCATGAATCAAATGGCTGGCGATATCTACGCCAGCATCGGCGCCGTGGAGCTGCAAACCACCACCACTTGGATGCAGTTGATCAGTAATCGCTTGGCGGGGCAATTGCGTCCGGTGGCAAGCGGCGCCTGGGAACCGGCCGGCGGCGCGGCTGGGGGACCATCGGGCGCCGGATCGGGCGCCGCGGCAAGCGAGGGCGAACAGCTCGATGTCGAGGTGCGGACTGTTTCCTATCAGCAGTCCGACGGCCAAACGCGGAACTTGCCACAGTTGGTGTTCCGCCGCCGGACGGCTCCGCGCTGGACCGGCTGGACACAAGGTTACGGACTGGGCGGCGGTGTCTCTGGCAACGGCAATGCCGGCGGCTTGAACTATGGCCTGGGTGGCTCGCTGGTCGGCATGGAACGCTGGCTGAGCGACAACGTCGTCGTCGGCTTCTTCGGCGGATATGCCGGCGCCTCGCTGAGCGACAGGCTAGTCAACTCCAACACGCGAATCAACGGCGGCCAGGTCGGCGCGTATCAATTGCTACGTCGTGGCCGATTGTATCTTTCGAACATCGACGCCTTCAGCGGCGACAACTACAACACGACGCGACAAATCGATTTCGGCTCGATTGCCCGCGCCGCCACCGGCGACAGCCATGGCACTCAATGGGCCCATTACACCGAAGCCGGGTTGTCGCTGGGCGGGGCCGGCATGATGCTCCAACCGTTCACCGGCCTGCAATATATTTATCTCGATCAGCGCGGCGCGAGCGAGACCGGGGCCGGCAGCCTCGACCTGACGACGGGAAACCAAACCATCAACAGCGTGCGCGGCAGCGCCGGGGCGAGGCTTTATCGGCAGACCACGTTGTTCGGCATCCCGTTCATTCCCTCCGCTTCCGGTCGTTATCAGCACGAATGGGGCGATGGCACGCAGGTGATCTCGTCGTCGTTCGCCGGCGCCCCGACGGTCAGCTTCAACACGGCCGGAAATAACCTGGGCCGCGACTTCGGTCTCTTCACGCTCGGCGGCAGCGCGATACTCTCCGAGCATTGCAGCTTGTACGGGGCGGTGGACAACCAAGTTTCTCGGAACTACGCCGCGGTGATCGGGTCCGGCGGGTTTCAATACCGCTGGTGACAACCTCGTTCCTCGCCGTGCCGGCCTTGGCATGGAACCGGAAGTCCACGAAGGCCACGCCAGCGATATCGCTTCATGGATCAAGCCATGGACGCCCTCGGTTCGATCAAGCGGGCGCCGGCCGCGGGGCGCGAGCAGAAAAACTCGGCGTGGAGGCCCGTGGCCGATTCATAGTGCGCGGCGATTGAGCGGGCGACGTGTTCCGCCGCGTCGGCTCGCACCAAGTTCACGGTGCAGCCGCCAAAGCCGCCGCCGGTCATGCGGGCGCCGAAGACGCCCTGTTCCGGGCCCAGGTCGTTGGCGAATTCGACGAGCAGATCGAGTTCTCGGCAACTGACTTCGAAGTCGAAGCGCAGCGACGCATGGCTGCCCGCCATCGCCGCGCCCACGGCCGACCAGTCGTGCGCCTCGAGCGCCGCGGCCGCCGCGAGCGTGCGGGCATTTTCCGTCATCACATGCCGCGCGCGGCGATACAACACATCGTCGAGCCGCGGTCGGGCATGTTCCAAGTCCGCGAGGCTCGCGTCTCGCAGCGACGCCGTTCCCAGAGCGAGGCTTGCCGCCTCGCAGTCGGCCCGGCGACTCGCATAGGCCCGGCCATCGCCCGCGAGCTGATGTTTCACGCGGCTGTCGGCGATCATCACCGTCATGGCCGGGTCGTCGAGCGGCGTGGGCGTGGCTTCGAGCGAGCGGCAATCGAGCAGGAGCAGCGAATCGGCTTGTGCATGCACGGAGACAAACTGATCCATTAACCCGCACGGCACGCCGGCAAAATCATGCTCGGCCTTTTGGCACACGAGCGCCCGGTCGAGGTCCGAGAGCCGTTCACCGGCCAGCGATTCGAGCACCAGCAGCATGGCCACTTCAAGCGAGGCGCTGCTCGAGAGCCCGCCGCCGAGCGGCACGGTGCCGCCGACCACGGCCTCGAACGACGGCAGCTTCCAGCCCCGGGCCCCGCATCCGGCCACGACGCCGCGCACATAACTCGACCAATCCGGCCCGCTCGGCCGCTCGGGGATAGCGGCGCCCAAAACGCCGGCGCCCAAAACGCCGGCGACCAGATCGCCAGGCTCGATCGAGAATGTCGCGGCGCGATCGAGGCCCATGCTATAAACTCGGGCCACGCGGGGACCCTGGTCGCCGAGCGGCCGCGCGGCGATGGCCGTGTGTCGCTCGATCGCCATCGGTAGCGCGAAGCCGCTGTTGTAATCGGTATGCTCGCCGATCAGATTGACGCGGCCGGGAGCGAGCGAAATCACCTCGGGCGCCGCGCCGTGGAGCGACCGAAATCGCTGGGCGACGGTCGCCAAGAGCTGCGCTTGCGGACGATGGATTGCGAACGTGCATCGCGCGATGGCTTATCGGTCTCGATCGTAATGGCCATGATCACCGGGGAGGTCGCGTCGACTCCTTTGACGAACTCGATATCTCGCAGCGGGGCCGTGCGCCGGGGCCGGATCGCCAAGTAGCGAATTTGCTGGCCTCCTTCGAACGCGAACGCCCACTTCGATTCGGGCACATCCACGCGGCGAATATAGTCGGCGAAGTGAACACCGTTTTCAAGAGGATGCTCTTCCACTTCACCGTCTTGATAGTTGAGCCGCACGATGAGCGAGACGCTCGGCCGCGCCGGACCGCCATGATACCCCCAGCCGCTCACGCCGCTCAAGAGGTGAATCGCCTTGGCGGGCCCACTGGCGGCAACGCGCACGCTCTTGGGCATGCGCGGCGGAAATTCGCCCGCGGGGCCATAAAGCAAAATCACGTTCGGCGTTTCGCCCGATTTCGGATCGATCAGTTGAAACGGTGCGCTTTCCACGACCCGCGGCGACCAGTCGGTCAGCATCATGCGTTCGGCCATGCTGCCGGCCGAGTAAAACATGCCTTGCGAACTCGAGATCGTCGCCACGTTTCGCAAATCGAGCGGCAAAAATCGCCCGCGCTCCGTGAGAAACGACAGCAAATCGCCCAGCGCCTCGGGCGAAAGCTGTTTTTCGAATCCCTCGGGCATCATCGACTTGGGACTCGCCTTGAGCACCTCGATGTTCTCCCGCAGAATTTCATGGGTCTTGCCCTCGGCGTCGATCAGTTGGATCGCGGTTTTGCTCTGCGCTCCCAAGAGGCCGGAGAGCACGCGTCCGTCGTCGGTCACGACGCTATATTGCCGGAAGTTTCCCTCGACACTGCGGCTCGGGTCGAGGATATGAATCAGCAGTTCTTGCTTCGGATGGGCCGCCATGCCGGTCAGGTCGGGACCGATCCGTTTGCCCTCGGCGCCGTGCATGTGGCACTTGGAGCATTCCTTGACGAACACCGCCTTGCCGCGGGCCGAATCGCCGCCAGCAAGCGCCTTGGGACCGAGTTGGTCGATCACTTTCTGGCGATCCGCGTTGGGCAGTCCGCCATCCGAAGCCAAAAGCTTCTTCGACCGCTCGGCCAGTTTTCGATTCGGATGCGCAAGCAGCGCCTGCTTTTCATCGAGCGAAAGTTCGTTTACCGCCATCGCATGCCCTTCGAGCGCGGCGATCAGGTCGGGCGTCCATTCGGCTCGCGCGAGCAACAGGCCCACGATCTTGCGTCGCACATCGGGTGTCGAGCCCGGAAGCTGCTCGACGAGCGCCGCGCCAACCGCCGACGATCGGCTCCGGCCGATGGCTTCGAGAAACGCGTCGGCGAGTCCCGGCGAGAGTCGCGGCGTGAGGAGGGCGAGCAACTGCCGGCAGGGCTCGGCCCCGCTGGAATCCGATTCGACCGCTTGTCGAGCGGCTTTCGTGCGCTCATCGTCGCTCTTGGTCGTGTCTTCGGCCGCGGAAAGCAGCCCGGCCCGCAATTGGGCCATTCGCCCTTCAAACGCTTTGCTCCCCAAGCGATCGGCGAGCGTCGCGAGCTCGCTCTTGCTGGCAAGCGAAAGCCGCTCGAAGAGCGCGACCAAAGCGGCGTCGGCCTGGGCATCGAGCTTGGCGGGCGTGTCTTTAGGCCAACCGCGCGCGAGACCGCGCACGATCGCCTCGGCCCGGAGCGGGTCCGCCTTGCTCCCATTCGGGGCGCTGTCGAACGCGGCGACGATTTCGCCGATCGTGTCGACCGCTTTGCCGCGGGCCTCATGCTCGGCCAACCGCGAGACCCAAGCGAGACTCTTTTCATCGCCCGGGAATTTGACCCCGGACTTGGGTTCGCCCTGGGCAAGGGCAATCAGCGCCGCATGGGAATTGACGGCGGCGGCGGCGAGCGCGGCGTCGGGTATCCAGCGATCAAGCGCGTTGCGAGGATCGGCCATGGCTTCCAAGATCGCGCGGGCCGCGCGATCCGAGGGCGGCATTTCCGCGAGCGCCAGGAACCCGGCGAGACGCGCTTGGGCATCGGCGTCGAGCGGAATATTGGCCGCCAGCAACGCTTCGGCGCAGCGCGGGCCACGCGGCAACGTTTGGGTCGCGGCGCGGCGCACTCCGGCGGCCGGATATTTGAGCGCGGCGATCGCGGCGTTTGTCGCTGCTTGCCGGCTCGGATCATCGCGATCTTCCGCCCGCTCGCTTCCGCCCAGCAGGCCAAGGCCCTCGAGCGCGTGGAGCGCGTGCAGCGCCGCCGGGCATTCGCCGAGCGCGTCGCATGTTTCCAGCCCGGTGAGCGCGATGAGTTTATTCGCGACATCGCGATTCCCACGCTCGACTAACATCCGCTGCGCGTGCATCCGCCAAAAGAGATTGTCGCTCTCGAGCGCCGCCAAAAGCGTGTCGGGCGAAGCCGCGTCGAGCCGCGGCGCGGGCGCCGGCTCACGGCCGCGGGCCACGATCCGATAGATGCGGCCATGCTGCTTGTCGCGCAGCGGAGTGAGATAGGCGTTGCCTTTGCCGTTTTCAAAACCATGCGGCGTGGGATTGTGCTGCACGATATAGTTGTACCAATCGATGACCCACACATTGCCATCGGGCCCGACCTCGGCCAGGATCGGCGCGGTCCATTCATCGTCGCTGGCCAATTGATTCCACGAATTTCGCGTCACGAAGTCGCTCCCGCGCGGCTCGAGGAAAAAAGTGGCGACCAGGTGGCCGGTCGGCTCGCACACGAACGCCGTGCGGTTCCAGTAGGTTTCGGGCCAGAGCCGGGCGGTATAGATCGCGTGGCCGGCGGCGGCGGTGAACCCGCCATGCCAATCGACTTGCCGCACATTTTCGGTGATCGGCTCGATATGGTTATCGACCGCCGCCATCGGCAGCACCGCCGCCGAACCGCCGCGCACATTTTCGTAGTAGCGGTTCGGAATCGGCATGAACACGCTCGGATTGCCATTGGCGGTCGAACCAAAAACGAGCCCGGTTTCGTCGAAGCTCATGCCCCACGAGTTGTTGCTGGCGCCGCGAAGGTATTCGAGCTTCGAGCCATCGGGGCGAAAGCGGAAGAAGCCCTGTTTGAAATCAAGCGCCTCGCCGCCAACCGTGCCCTTGAATCCCGAATAGCCGACAATTCCCCAAATCCAGTTGTCGAAGCCCCAGTGCAAATTGCTTGGTCCCGAGTGCGTGTCGTGCGACCCCCAGCCGCTGAGCAGCGTTTCGCGCGAGTCTTCATGATCGTCGCCATCGGTGTCTTTCAAAAATAAAGTGACCGGTGCTTGATGCACGATCACTCCGCCTCGCACCGGCAAGACACTGGTGGGAATGCTGAGCTTATCGGCGAAGAGCGTGAACTTATCAGCCCGGCCATCGCCATCGGTGTCTTCGAGAATGCGAATGCGGTCGTGGCCCTGGCCGGGCTCTTGCAACTCGTTGGGGTAGTCGGCCGTTTCGGCAACCCAGAGCCGGCCACGCTCGTCCCAAGCCATGGTGATCGGTTTGCCGATGTCGGGCTCGCTGGCGAAGAGCCTCGCTTCGAAGCCGCGCGGAGTCACCAGGTGCTTCATCGACTCGGCCGGGTCGAGTGGGTTTTGCATTTGTGATTTGGGCTCGGCATGGCCGCCGCGGGCTTGGTTCGGCAAATACAGCGGCACTTTCGCCGGCGAATAGGTGAACGGAGCGAGGCCGGCGTTGGGCCGCATGCGACTATCGAACACTTCGCGGCCGGAGGCCCAACGAATGCCTCGCTCGACCAGCGCTTGAAAGCCGGGCTGGTTCCAAGTGCGGGCATCGTGGCCATAGGCGGTGTAAAAGACGCGGCCCTGGCCTTGGCGGCGCGTCCAGGTCCACGGTTCATCGCCGGCGCCTTCGCGGCGCGTTTGCAGCACTTCGCGATTTTCCGTGTTGTGGCGGCGATGCACGTAGGTTTCGTCCCAAGTGTGAAACGGCGCGAAGCCGCGCATGATCGGATGCTCGGCCTGGGACGCCTGGGTGTCGAACTCGCCGGTTCCATGACGCTCGAACTCGCCGCCCACGAGCGCGATATAGGCGGGCGAATTATGAAAGCAATACGACGCGCAGTGGAGCGCCACGAGCCCGTGGCCGCTTTCCACATAATCGAGCAGCGACTTTTCCTCGGCGTCGCCGAGCTGATCGATATTGGCGTAGATCAGCAGGGCGTCATGGCGGGCGAGCGTCGCGGGATTGAGGTCGGCCAAACGTTCGGTATATGTAATCTCGATGCCGCGGCCGGCCATGACCGCTTTGAGCGTCGAGGCCAAGTCGACGGGATGATGATGCCCCTGGTCGCCGAGAAATAGCACTCGAATCACCGGCTCGCCGGCCGCCGGTGGCAAGGCCGCGAGCTGCGCGGCGGCAACGCCGGAAAAGACCACGGCGACCAGCGCAAGCAACCAACCGGCGCACTGGCGCCGCGCTGCGCCGTTTTCGTCGACTTCGACGCGCCACGCGAATCACAAATATCGCACTGCATCGGAAATTCCCACCGGTAAAGTTTTCTGGGATACGGCATTTCTCGCGCGCCAATCCGAGAACTTCGGCGAACGCTCGCCACGCACTCTCCTTTCGCGGAGAGAAGCGAGCTGTCGGATAGGTTCTCGAAGGGCTAAATGCGCCGCTCGGACAATCTCGCCTATTGTAACCTGGACACTCACCGAAAATCGAGACTGCGCGGGACATCGCCAGCGATACCAGCGCGGGTCGGTTCATTCCCCCGCGAGGACGCGTCGAGCGATTACTTCGACCAGCGCCAGTGGACCACGTCGGGCGGGTCGATGCCGTTTTCATCGGCGTAGCTGCTACATTCGATGCGCCGGTTGAGCAGCTCCTCGCGGGCATGGGCGCCGATCACGCGCAGCCGCGGCACGCGGTCGATCGCGTCGATCGCGAGCGTGAAACGATCGATTTGGTTCTGGATCGCGAGCTCCATCGGCGTGTTGATGTTGCCATGTTCCTTGTAGCCGCGCACATGGATGTTGTTGTGATTGTCGCGGCGGTAGGTCAAGCGATGGATCAGCCACGGATAGGCGTGGAAATTGAAAATCACTGGAGTATCGGTGGTGAACAGCGAGTTGAACGCCGCGTCGGAAAGGCCATGGGGATGCTCGCTTTCGGGCACCAGCCGGAAGAGATCGACCACGTTGATGAACCGGATCTTAAGATCCGGAAAATGCTTGCGGAGCAAGGCCGTGGCGGCGAGCGCTTCCATCGTGGCCACATCGCCGCAGCCGGCCATGATCAGGTCGGGCACGGCGTCTTGATCGCTGCTGGCCCAGCGCCAGATGCCGATGCCCTTGGTGCAATGCTCGATCGCTTCGTTGATCGTGAGATACTGCAAGTGCGATTGCTTATCGGCCACGATCACGTTGATGTAATTCGTGCTCGCCAGGCAGTGGTTCGCCACCGAGAGGAGGCAGTTGGCGTCGGGCGGCAGATAGATGCGGGTCACATCGGGGCTCTTGTTGGCCACCACGTCGAGAAAGCCGGGGTCTTGATGCGTGAAGCCGTTGTGGTCTTGGCGCCAGACGGTGGAGGTGATCAAGAGATTGAGCGATGAGACATCGGCTCGCCAAGCGATCTCGCGGCATTTGGCGAGCCATTTGGCATGTTGATTGAACATCGAATCGATAACGTGGACAAACGCCTCGTAGGTCGAAAAGAAGCCGTGGCGTCCGGTAAGGACATAGCTTTCGAGCCAGCCCTCGAGCGTGTGTTCGCTGAGCATTTCCATCACGCGGCCATCGGTCGAGAGCTCGCAGCCGTCGGCGTCTTCGGGAAAATATTCGCCGAGCCAGACTTTCTTGGTGACTTCATACATGGCGGTCAAGCGATTCGACGCGGTCTCGTCGGGGCCAAACACCCGGAAATTCGTGGGATTCCGTCGAATAATATCGCGCAGGAACTGACCGAGCAGACGCGTCGGCTCCGCTTCGACTTCGCCCGGGCGCTTGATGGCCACGGCATAGTCGCGAAAGTCGGGCAGGTCGAGCGGTTTGCGCAGCAAGCCGCCGTTGGCGTGTGGATTGGCGCTGCATCCGCCGCGCTCCTTGCGGCGGCAACTCGCGCAGCTCCTCGACAAGGCGGCCCTCGGCGTCGAACAGCTCCGCGGGTCGGTAGCTGGCGAGCCATTCGACCAGGAGCTTCATGTGCGCCGGCTTTTCATGCACATCGGCCATCGGCACCTGATGCGAACGCCAGGACCCCTCGACCTGATGGCCGTCGATCTCTTTCGGACCGGTCCAGCCTTTCGGGCTGCGCAAGATCACCATCGGCCATCGCGGACGCACGGCGTTCGCCGCGCTCCCGCCGCGGGCTTCGGCCTGAATGCCGCGAATCTCATTCACGCAATGTTCGAGCGTGGCGGCGAGCGCCTGGTGCATCGAGGGCGCGTCCGAGCCCTCGACGAAGTAGGGCGTGTAGCCGTAGCCGCGAAACAGCGCCTCGAGCTCGTCGTGCGTGATGCGGGCCAAGATCGTGGGGTTGTTGATCTTGTAGCCGTTTAGATGCAAGATCGGCAGCACGGCCCCATCGCGCACGGGATTCAAGAATTTGTTCGAGTGCCAGGCCGTGGCCAAGGGACCGGTTTCGGCTTCGCCATCGCCGACCATCACGGCCGCGATCAGGTCCGGATTGTCGAACACGGCGCCGTAGGCATGCGAAACCGAATAGCCGAGCTCGCCGCCCTCGTGAATCGAACCGGGAGTTTCCGGAGTGCAATGGCTGCCGATGCCGCCGGGGAACGAGAACTCCTTGAAAAAAAGCTGCATTCCGGCTAGGTCTTGGCTCTTGTGGGGGTACGTCTCGGAGTAGGTCCCCTCGAGAGTAAGCATTCGACAAGAGAGCTGGCGCGCCGTGGCCCGGACCGGCCAGAAAGATCATGTCGAGATCGTATTTCTTGATGAGCCGATTGAGGTGGATATAGGTGAGGCTCATGCCGGGATCGGAACCCCAGTGTCCGAGGAGCCGTTTCTTGACATGCTCGTCTTGGAGCGGGGTGCGCAAGAGCGGATTGTCCTTGAGATAGATCATGCCCAGCGACAGATAGAGGGTGGCTCGCCAATAGGAATCGATGCGGCGGAGCGTTTCGGCGTCGAGCGGGGCGCCGGCGATCGTGGAACGAGCCGGTCCGAATGCGCTTAGCTGCTGGTCTTGGTCGATTTCCGTGGCCATGCTGGTCCTCCTTGCATTGGGTATATCGGAGCTGAGGGCGTCGACAAGAACACGATACCAAAAATCGGCGCAGGCGCGAATCGCGACGATCGATGGCGCCGGTCAAGGGCGGTGACGCGCGGCCGGCCAAGAGCGACGCGGCCCGACGCCGCCGCCTCCGACGCCGACGCGGAAAGTCAACGATTGCCACGTCTTGGATCGAGCAAACGCGGCATGGAGGCGCCGAGAGGCGCCGGAATGTTAGAAATTCGTGACCTCGTTGCCGCTCACGGTCGAAAGCTGCTGGTAGGTGAGCAGATTCATATCCTCGACCAGGAATTGCACACTGCCATCGGCGAAGGCGAACTGCGCACCTTGCGGATGGAAACTACCCATGGCGAGATAGTTGAAGGGAATCGAATCCGCCACGCGTGCCAGCGGCGAATTGATGATATTGACGACCACTTTGAAACTGTAATTCGCATAAGCTCCCTCGGACACCACGGCCCGCGGCCGAATCTGGCCCGGGTAAGGCTCGCAGGCGCCATTGGGGCAATCGAAATGCACATATTCGCCCAGCATGAGCGTGTTGGAGAGCCCGTCGGTGATTTCGCGGAATTTGCGGGAGAATCCCCAACCGAAACAACCGTTGTTGGGCAGGCTGCCGTAACCGCTGGTGTCGACTTGAAGCTGGGGATTCGAGATGAGCGCTCCGCCGATGCCTTGATAGGTCTTGAGCGCGCCTTGCGAATAAATCGGCAGCGTGGTGTCGGTCGCCACATGCTGGTAGGGGAAGCTGGGACAGATTTAGCAGCCGACATCGACATACTTGTTCACGGTGTCGGCCGTGGGATCGGTGTTCAGCTTGAGTTGCCTGAAGAGAGCGGTCTCTTCGACAAAGGGCAAGAGCGTGGCGAAGAGCGCGTAGCGATCGATGGCGCCCACGCCCAAGGGCAGCATGTCGTAATGGGCGTTGGCGTAATTGTGGCAACCCAGCGAGAGTTGCTTGAGATTGTTGGCGCACGACGATCGCCGGGCCGACTCGCGCACCGCTTGCACCGCCGGCAACAAGAGCGCGATCAAGATGCCGATGATCGCGATCACGACCAGCAGCTCGACAAGCGTGAATGCGGCCCGCCGGCGCATGTGTTCGCCAGCCGTCGCGGAATGCGCAAGACGTGCCATGGGGGAAGATGCCAAAAAGCGCGAATGAAGCCGTCCCGGGCTACGCGCGGCCCGTCAGACGATTCGTCGCGACGTAAGCCGAGTTCGCGCTGCCAATATCGTTCACGGTCCCGGCCGCGTAGCTAAGCCTTCCCGCGGCGACTTGCGGCGCGTTGTTGGTCAAGGGCGATGTCGCCACATCTCCATAATAGTTGTTCGTGAAGCCGCTCCCCGCCGCGGGCGTCAGGCCGTTGAAATACGTGCCCGGAGCATAGGAGCCGAAATTATCGCTCGCGATGATCGCGGCATCCGCCCGAGCCGCCGCGCCGACGACAGCCACGATCAAAAAAAACTTCGTCCCAGGGCGCCGTGATTGCATATTCGCGGACAAGCCATACATGGCAGCCACTCCGATGAAGCTAACTTCACGTGTTTGCGAGCGCAAAGCAGAAATGGAAGAAAATGAATTTGCAGTTAAAAGATAAATTCCTTGAAAGCATCCGTCAACAGTCGGAAACGAGTAAATACGAGGACGACGCCCGATTTCTTCCGGGCTGAATGCGCCGGGCGGAAACCGGGGCGACAAAATGTCGTGCTTATGGCCGCCTGTTGTTCACCCGGTGGATGTTCACCGAGCCGGCGCCGCGTTTTGCTCCGCGATCCAAGACTCCGGGGGGCGACTCACAGCCCCAGTCGCACTAGCACCCGATGTTCGGCGCGGTCGTCGGTCAAAGGCACGTACTTTTCCGGCTGGTCCACGTCGTCGAGCAGCACTTGCTTCACATGGTGCGTCGGCTCGCTTTCGATCACGAGCTCGATCCGGTAGATCGTTTCGTGGTGGCGGTACGTGAGGTGATATTTGCTCCAGGTCGCGGGCACGCAGGGCCGGAAGACGAGCCTCGACCCCCCCTCGAGCCTGAGGCCGAGCAGTGTCTCGACGATCAGGCGATACATCCAGCCGGCGCTGCCGGTGTACCAGGTCCAGCCGCCGCGGCCTTGATGCGGCGGAACACTGTACACATCGGCCGCCAGCACATAGGGCTCGACTTTGTAGGTGCGCATCTGCTCCTGATTGCCGCTATGGCGGAGCGGATTGATGATGTCGAAGCATTGCCAGGCCTTGGCGGTCTCGCCCAAGAAGGCAAACGCCATCGTGGTCCACACCGCGGCATGCGTGTACTGACCGCCGTTTTCTCGCACACCGGGCAGATATCCCTTGATATAGCCCGGCTCCATATCGCCGCGGTCGAAGGGCGGATCGAAAAGCTGAATCACGCCCAGATCGCGGCGCACGAGCCGATCGTAGACCGATTGCATCGCCTCTTGCATTCGCCGGACATCAACCGCGTCGGTCATGGCGGCCCAACTCTGCGGCAGCGAGTCGATCTGACATTCGGAGTTGGTCGCCGAGCCGAGAGGCTCGCCCGAGTCGAAATACGCCCGGCGATACCAGGCGCCATCCCAAGCGTTGGCTTCGATCATCTCGCGGAGATGGTCGGACTGGTCGCGGCAGAGATCGGCAAACGCGTCGTCGCCGCGTTCGCGGGCCAGCGGAGCGAACTTTTCCAGCACATCTCTCAGGAAAAACGCCAGCCACACGCTTTCGCCCTGTCCTTCGACGCCCACCAGGTTCATGCCGTCGTTCCAGTCGCCCGAGCCCATCAGCGGCAGGCCATGTCGGCCGAAGCGAAGGCCGTGGTGAATGGCTTGGCGGCAATGTTCGTAGAGCGTGGCCTGGGATTCCGAGGTTTGCGGCAGATCGTAGTAGGCTTCTTCATCGGCCGCGACCGGCCGGCCCGAGAGATAGTGGATCCGCTCGTCGAGCACGGCCCGGTCTCCGGTCGTGCTCACATAATGGGCCGCGACATAGGGCAGCCACAGGAAGTCGTCGGAGATTTTGGTGCGCACACCGCGGCCCGATGGCGGATGCCACCAGTGCTGGACGTCGCCTTCGGCAAACTGCCGTCCGGCCGAACGGAGCAGATGTTCGCGGGTGAGTTGCGGCTGGGTGAGCGTGAGGGCGAGCGAATCTTGGAGTTGGTCGCGAAAGCCAAACGCGCCCCCCGATTGGTAGAAGCCGCTCCGACCCCAGAAACGGCAAGCGAGCGTTTGGTAGAGCAGCCAGCCATTGGCGAGCAGGTTGACGGAGAGTTCGGGCGTGTCGACTTGCACCCCGCCGAGGATATTCGTCCAGCGGCTCCAAACTTTTTCGAGCGTGCGACGGGCATCGCCCACGCCCTGAAATCGATGCACGAGCGAGCGGGTTTCGGCGAGATCGGCCGCGGCGCCGAGCGTGAAGCTGATTTCTTGATCTTGGCCGTCGGCGAGCTCCAAGACCGATTGCAAGGCGGCGCAAGGATCAAAGCCCGCTCCCGCGCGGCCGCTGAGCCGAGTGCGCCGCAGGGCGGCCGGGTTCGAGGCGGCGCCGTGGCGTCCTAGAAATTCAGTTCTATCGCAGGTGATCGATCGTTGGGCTTCGCTGATTTGAAAAAAAGCGACGCGGCTATTGAACTCGTTGTTGTAGGGATTTTGCGCCAACAGCGCGTCGGTCTGCGGATCGACCTCCGTTTGCGTGTAGAGATTGCCTGGAATGCGATCCTCGCCGAGCGCCCATTCGACATAGCCGGTCACGCTGATCGTGCGCTTGCGGCCCGCTCCGGTTGCGGAGCTTGAGCAAGAGCAGCTTGACCGGCGCGTCGCTGGCCACGAAGCACGAGAGCTCGGTGGCGAGGCCGCCTTCCTCGTATTCCCACACCGTGTAACCAAGCCCATGCCGCACGACATAGGCCCGGGAGCCGGGGGCCGGGGCGGGCGTGGGCGAAAAGAAGCGGCCGGTCTCCTCATCGCGAATATAAATCGCTTCGCCCACCGGGTCGCACACCGGATCGTTGAACCAGGGGGAAAGGCGGAATTCATGGGCATTTTCGAACCAGGTATAGCCCAAGCCCGACTCCGTGACCACGGCGCCGAGCCGGTCGTTGGCGAGCACATTGGCCCAGGGAGCCGGCGTGGTTTGCGATTGGTCGAGCGTCATCACATATTCGCGGCCATCGGCCGTGAAGCCGCCCAGGCCGTTGTAAGCCACGAGGTCGCGAGCTTGCACCGGGGGACGCGCCGGATCGGCTTCTTTCCGCGGGCGTGGCGCCAAGGCCGGCGCGTGTCGCGCGTCGCCACGCGTTTTACGCTCGAGCTGTTCGCCGAGCGAGCCACGCGTGTCGACGAACACCACGCGGGCCGCGATTTGCAAGAGCCGCCGGTCTTCCTCGGGAATTTGATCGCAGCGGCGCACGAACACGCCGCCGGCCTTGTCGAGTTGCGGCGCGTCGGAACCCGAGACCACGAGCGACATCACGGCGTCGTAGAGCGCTTGGCGATAACCGCTATAATCGTCGATCAGAATCACAAGATCGGCCGAAAGGCCCTTGGCTCGCCAGTAGGAATGCGCCTGCACGAGCCGCTTGACCATGCTCACGCGCTCGATGGCCGAAACGGTGGCGAGCACGATCGGTCGATCGCCGCTGATGCCATAGGCCCAGAGGCTCGCCTGTCGAAGTTGGGTGCGGGCCGGAGGATTGAGATCCGCGCGGAGCATGTGGCCGCCGTAGATCACTGGACCGGCGAGCCGGGCAAAGAGCTGCGCGTCGGCGTCGGTGGCGCCCAGGCGGCGCTGCACGATCTCGCTATGCGTGCGGGCCATTTCCAACACCCGATCGGCCAGCCGATAGTCCTGATACTTTTCGATCAGCATCAGCGCTTCCTCGCGGCTTTCGGCCATGCCGGTGATGATGTCGGCGCGGCCCAGGGCGTCGGGCGCCAAGGTCAGGGTTTGGCGAATGCTCACGCAGGGTTCGAGCACCGAACCGGCCGAGCCGTGCAGCGGGCCGGCGTGATCCATCGCCACCGGATTGCGCGTCGAGCGGCAGCGGCCTAGGAAGCGCGAGCGGTCGGATTCGAAACTGGCCCGGCCCGTGGGGTGGCCATGTACGATAAACAGGTGAAACATCCAGGCCGAGGGATCGCTTTTGTGCGCTTGCGGCGGCTGCAAAGAATCGCGTTGCGATCGGCCAGGATTTCCGTTTCGATGAAAAGATTGCTGAACACGCGATGCGAGAGAAACTCGGCGTTGCGCCCCGCCACGACTTCGCCATAGGTGGTCAGCTCGAGCTCGCGGCGCAGGCGGCCGGCGTTCGTTATGACCACGCGCCGCACTTCGATATCGTCTTCGGGCGAGACGCTGATGACGGTCTGCACTTCCAGATCATGGTCCACGCGAGAAAACTCGACTCGCCCTTGGGTGAATGTCACTTGATAGCGTTTGGCCGGCTGGAGCGTGGGCTGATACGTGGTCGACCAGACCGCGCCGCTGGCCAGGTCGCGCACATAGCAATACAATCCGTCGGCGTCGCGCGTGAAGTCCTCGCGCCAAGCGGTCACCGCCAGATCGCGCCAGCGACTATAGCCGCCGCCCGACTGCGTGACCACCACATGATAAGCGCCGTTCGAGAGCAGTTGGGTTTCGGGCGCCGGAGTGTCGGGCGTCTTGACCACGCGAATGCTCGGTTCGGGCGTGGCGATCTGCCGGGTGAGATTCGCCTCGCGAGCTTCGAGCGCGTGGGGATACACCGGCTCGATCGCGCCGGGGATGCGCTCCTGGAGCAGAAGATCGTGGGCCTTGAGCTCCGGGTCGCGCATGAATCGCCGCGGCATGGGGCTTCCGCCCAAGACATTGGCCAAGGCCACGAGACTCATGCCGCTATGATGCGCCATGTAAACACGGCACGGTGCGCCGCGACCGCCTTCGAGCAGGCGATTCGGCGTGAAATCGACCGCGTCGAAATAGCCATAATCGCCCCAAAAGCCGCTATCGGCCAAGCGGCGGAGATTGGCCGTGGCTTCGGCCGGCAGAATCATCGTGGCCATCACGCTGGCATAGGGCGCGATCACGAGATCGTCGGCCAGACCACGTTGCAAACCAAGCCCAGGCACTCCGAAAGCGCGGTATTGATAGACCATGTTGGCGTCCATCACATGGTAGCAGCTTTCGGAAATGCCCCAGGGCACGTGCCGCTGGCGACCATATTCGATCTGGCGACGCACCGCGCCGATCGCCGATTGATGAAGCAGAGTGCCCTCGAAATGCGGCATCACGAGCAGCGGCATCAGGTATTCGAACATCGAGCCCGACCAACTCAAGAGCGTCGGCTCGCCCGATTGCGTGGTCATCATGCGACCCAGGGCAAACCAATGATCTCGGGGCAACTGGCCTTGGGCGATATTCAGGTAGCTGGCCAGTCGGGCTTCGGAGGCGAGCAGGTCGTAGAAGCTTTGGTCGAGGCGATGGGCGCTGGCGTTGAAGCCGATGCTGAACAGATCGCGCTTCGGATCGTACATGAAGGTGAAGTCCATCGCCGCGTAGGCGTCGCACTGGGCGGCGGCGTGGAGCGCGTGGTTGAGCGTCTCGCCCACCGCGTCGGAAGCCGTGGCCAGCGCCGCGACCAGCGCGGCGAGCGGCTGCCTTAGTTCGGCCTGGGCGCCGAGCGATTCTCCGAGAGTCTTGGCGGCGGCGATAATCGCCGCCGCGCGGCGCGGAAATTGGCCCAAGGGGACCGGCTCGCGGGCCAGCGCCTCGGCGCTCGCAATCAATCCCGCGGCTTGTTCGGCGCTTTCGCCCGTCGCGGCATTCAACTCCGCGAGCGGCTTGATCCACGGGCCCACGCGGGACAGGAACTCGTGCCACTGGCGGCATTGCTCCTCGAGCGCGTCGAACCAGCCGCCCAGCGAACCATCGCCGGCCCGGGTGGCCGGCTCGCGCCACTTCGCGGCCAAGGCGAGCGTTTGGTCGAGAAGCCGCAGCGCTTCGCCGACGCCAAACGACGATTCCATCCGGTCGTCATGGGGGCTACCGTTCGTAGGTCGGACCGCCGCGGATTCGGCATGTCGCGGGCCATGCCAAATGGGGCGGGGCAGAAGCGACTCGAACTCGCGTCGCGCTTCGATCGACTCGCTGCCGGCCAGCGCCGGAGTGTTGGCCAGGGCATCGACCACGAGTGAAATCACGGCGGCCAAGCCGGGACGAAACTGCGCCGGCAATATCGCTTCATCGCGCAGTTCCTCGAGCCCGCCGCGCAGCGCGATCAAGTGCCCGACCAGATTGCCGCTATCGACCACCGACACATAACGCGGCTCGATGACTTGGAGCGTGCGGGTATCGTACCAGTTGAAAAAGTGGCCGCGGAAGCGTTCGAGCTGGCTGAGGGTGGCGAAGGTCTTTTCAATGCGATCGAGCATCGTGGGCGCCGGAATATAGCCCAGGTCGTGCGCGGCCAGATTGCTGAGCAGCGCCATGCCGATATTCGTGGGACTGGTGCGGGCGGCGATCGCGCCGCCGGGCTCTTCTTGATAATTGTCGGGCGCCAGCCAATGTTCGCGTTCGCAAGCGAAGGTGTCGAAGTAGCGCCATGTGCGCCGCGCGGCGGAAGCGAGAAACGCGTAGTCGTCGGCCGTGAGCGAGAGTTTGAACTTGGCGAGTGGCTGCGAGATGCGCCAAGCCCAATACGGGCCGGCGAGCCAAAGCGCGAGAATCGGTCCGGCCGCCAGCAGCGCCCAAGGCGAGCGAAAGGCCAAGCCCACGCCGAGCGCGATCGCGAGCGTGGGGCCGATGCGCATCAGGTCGTAGTGGCCGCGCAGCGTGCGAGCGACTTTGAGTTCCGCGTCGTGACTCGTGGTCCATTGCAAGAGCTTGCGGCGCGACACGAAGAGGCGATAGAGCGTGACGACCGTCGCGTTGAGATTGCAGTAGGCTTCATACGGCGCGAGCGCCAGGGCAAACGCCGCCGTCGAAAGCCGATTCCACAGTCCCATCAATTGGGCGCGCAGCAGCCACAACCACGGCGCCGGTTGCGAAAGCACGCTGGCCAGCCATTCGATGATTTGCGGGCTGAAGAACAGCGCCATCAGCGCGGCGGTGAAATACCAAGCCGCGTGGCGCCCCGAGATCCAACAAGCGGCCAGAAGCAACACGAGCGCCGGCGCCACGGCGCTGCGGCGAAGATTGTCGAACAGCTTCCAACGGCTGAGCAGCGAGATCGAGCCGGCATTGGGCGAACTGAGCCCCATCCAGCTCGGGAGGATCCAGCCCGCGACTTGCCAGTCGCCGCGCACCCAGCGATGCCGGCGGCTGGCGTCGCTCAAGTAACTGGCCGGAAAGCCCTCGAACAGTTCGACATTGTTGATCAGACCGCTCCGCACATAGCAGCCTTCGATCAGGTCGTGGCTCAGAATGCGGTTGTCGGGAAATCGGCCGCGGAGCACATCATCGAACATCCGCAGATCGTAGATGCCTTTGCCGATGAAGCTCCCCTCGCCGAAAAAATCCTGATACACGTTGCTGACTTGCATCGTGTAGGGATCGATTCCCGGATCGCCCGCGAACAGACGCGTGTACAGCGAACGATTCGCGTCGGGCATCGACACGCTCACGCGCGGCTGCAAGATCGAGTAGCCGCGCACCACGCGTCCCAGTTTTTCGTCGTACACCGGCCGATTCAGCGGATGGGCCATGCAGCCGATCATTTCGACCGCGGCGTCGCGCGGAAGCTGCGTGTCGGTGTCGAGCGTGATCACGTAGCGCGTGCCGCTAAGTTGCGTGAGATCGCCCGCGGTGTGGCTGAAGGCCGATTGTCCGTCGCCGCGCAGCAGCCGGTTCACATCGTCGAGCTTGCCCCGCTTCCGTTCGCGAGCCATCCACGCGCCTTCTTGCGGATTGAACAGCCGGGGGCGATGGAACAGAAAGAAGATATCCGGCCCCTCGCCGCGATATTTGGCGTTGAGCTCCTCGATGCGCCGCGATGCCTCGCGGAGCGCCTCGTCGTCCGTGGGCAAGTGTTCCTGATCGGCGTCGGGAAAATCAGTGAGCAACGCGAATGAAAGGCGCCGGTCGCGGTTGCCCAGGTAACGCAGCTCGAGGTGTTCGACCAACGACGCCGCGCTCGCCGGGCTCGAAAGCATCGTGGGCACGACCACCATGGTCTTGAACTCGACCGGAATCCCTTCCGAAAGGTCGAGCCGCTCGATGAACCGAGGCTGGACCCAGCGGGACCCGATCCAGTTGATAAAAGTGAGCGCGGGGTGCGTCGCGTAAAACAACGTGAGCGCGATCACCGTGATCGAAAGCCAAAGCGGCGCCGCGGAGAGTCCCATGGCCCACGCGCCCGCGAACACGGCGCCGGCCATCGTCAGGCTCACGATCGAGATCGCGATCAGATAGAGCGGCAAGGGAAAGCGGCGGGCGAAATTGACGACCACATGCCGCAGTCGCGGCCGATAGCCAACGCTCCGCTCGAGCAACCGTCGGCCCGAATCGACCAGATAATAGCCCACGTGCGAAGTGAGCTCGATATATTCCCGCGAGGCGCGGCCCGAGGGCAAGTCGGCGCGGCCGGTCGGGTGGCCTTTCGAGGCGTCGGTCGCCATTTCGATCGCCACGCGGGCAATTTGCTCTTCGCTGCGCAGGCTGCGCCTCGCGATTTCCTCGACCACATGGCGATAGCGATCGCGACTGGCGAAGCCCATTCGCGGATAGGCGCCTTGCGGATCGGTCTTCAGCACTCGGTCGACGGCGCTTTGTTCCTCGACGAATTTTTTCCAGTCGAGCACTCCCAGCGAGCGAAGACTCGTGATCGTATTGCCGATAGCGCCGTGATCGGCCGCGCGGGCTTGGGTCTCGGCGGCGATCAGTTGATCGATCGTCTGGCCTTGTTCGGCGAGGCGAAACTCAAGCCACTTGCGAACCATGCCGGAGGGATCGATCCGGCCCTGCAACCGCTGCACGAGCTCCATGACGAAACTGCTCGTGAGCGGCGGAGCGCTGTCCACGAGCCGCGCCAAGAGCACGATCAGATCGCGCGGATTCTGCTCGCTCACGTTCGAGAGCTGCTGGGCCCATTCCGCGGCGAGCTCTTGGTCGCGCTGTTGCCAATAGATCCGCAGCGTCACTTGCCGCAAGTTCTCGATGATCGCCAGCCGCAGCATGATCGGAATCGCCCACAACTCGCCGAGGTTGAGCGTGGCCACCGATTGATAAGCCGAGACGAACTTGCGCAGGTTCTCCAGGTCCAGCAGGCCATCGACCTTGCGAATCAGCTCCATGGCCATTTCATAGACCCGGGGCAAACCATCACCCGAGCCGCCGGCCACTTGCGGAAGCTCCAGGCTATAGCCGCGCGGCAAATGCTGGCGGGCAAGATTCACCTGGTTCTCGACCATGTAATAATTGTCGAGCAACCATTCGGCGGCGGGCACGACCGGACGACCGGCGCCGAGCGCTTCGTTGAGCTCGGCGTAGATGAGCTCGATCACTTCCGCGTTTTCGGCCAGTCGCGGTAGAAGTTTGTCTCGCTGCGGCTTGAGCGCGATATGGTGCCAGTTGGCCAACGCTCGGGCATGACGTTCGAGCTGATCGAGGCTCAAGAATTCGGCCCGGGCCGGCTGTTCGTCGAGCCGCGAAAGCACCGGCTTGGCGTGACGGGCGAACAGCCTGCGTTTGGCGCGTGGGGGGGCGCCGTTCTTGATGTCGCTCATCGTCACTCTGATGGGCCCTCGTGGGGGCGACGGTCTCGCAAAAGGCGCAGGATTCCGCCGATTAAGCTGAGTTTGATGGTAGGTATGCCACCCAAGAGTGTCAACGCGCGCCCGAATCGCGGCCGCGCCCCGTATTTTTATCGCATTTTGCCGACGGGCCCTGGGCGCCCATCTCATCGCGGACATCCGCACATCCGCAACCACGCGGCGAAACGGCTTGTCGCTCGCCGCGGTTGTTTCTACAATCCAGGACTGATTGTCACGAGATGCCGTCGACGCGGAATGGATCCCTGGGACCGGTCGAGTGTCGTCGGCGGTGGCGGCCCGAACGGTTTCGGGCGGGTGTTCCAGGGACTTCGCGTCGTGGGCCGGATTCGCGTTGCCGCCATGCGTCGGCGCGAGGATTTTTCCCGACAGGCGAAATCGCGATAGGCGAAATCGCGACGCAAATGATTCGGCGCGGACCAAGGAGCCGGTAGCGTCGGTTTCTCAGCATCCCGGCGAGATGCGGTCCGAACCGCCGTGTGGCGGTGGCCGTGGCGTCGACGCGACGATATTTCACGCCGCGCCGCAAATCGATCGAGGGCGCCGGCCCATAGGTGTTGTGTTTCCACGGTCTTTGACCGCGCTTGGCTTATGTGCGCGGGGAGGTTGGATTTGGCTGGCGTTACGAGTGAAATGCCCGAAGTCGTGAAGCGCGCGCACCGCGCCGATCTGCGCAATATCGCGATCATTGCCCACGTCGACCATGGCAAGACCACGCTGGTCGATTGCCTGCTGCGTCAAAGTGGCGAGTTTCGCGAAAGTCAACTCGTGGGCAGTTGCATTCTCGATTCGAACGAGCTCGAGCGCGAACGCGGAATCACGATTCTCGCCAAGAATATCGCGGTGCATTATCAAGGCGTGAAAATCAATGTGATCGACACGCCGGGCCACGCCGATTTCGGCGGCGAAGTCGAACGCGTGCTTCGCATGGCCGATGGCGCCTTGGTGCTGGTCGACGCCGCCGAGGGCCCGTTGCCGCAAACCCGATTCGTGCTTCGCAAAGCCTTCGAGACCGGTTTGCAGCCGCTGGTGGTCATCAACAAGATCGATCGCCCCGATGCCCGGCCGAGCGAGATTCTCGACGAGATTTTCGATCTCTTCGTCGAGTTGGGCGCCGACGACACGCTGGCCGACTTTCCTTATGTTTTCGCCAGTGGGCGCGATGGCTACGCCTCGCATGACCCCGCGGCGCGAAGCGGCGACCTGCGGCCGCTCTTGGACTTGGTGCTGGAAAGAATTCCCGGGCCCGAGGTCGATCCCGAGTCGCCGCTGCAAATGCTCTGCACCACGCTCGACTGGTCCGACTATGTGGGCCGCATCGCCGTGGGTCGCGTGTTTTCGGGCCGCGTGAGCAAGGGCCAATCCGTGGCGCTGGTGCAGGCCGATGGCAAAATCACCAATGGTCGCGTCACCACGCTCTATATCTTCGACAAGCTCGGCCGGGCCGAAGCCCAAACCGCCGAAGCCGGCGAGATCGTGGCGATCGTGGGCCTGACGGGCGTGGAGATCGGCGACACGATTTGCGACGCGCTCACGCCCCGCGCTCTGCCGCGAGTGGAAGTCGACGAGCCGACCCTGCAAATGGTCTTCTCGGTCAACAACTCGCCGCTCGCCGGGCAAGAAGGCAAATATGTGACCAATCGCCATCTGCGCGATCGGCTCATGAAGGAGCTCGAGCGAAATGTGGCGATGCGCGTCGAGCCGATCGTGGGCAGCGATGCGTTTTCGGTGTCGGGCCGCGGCCTCTTGCATATCTCGGTGCTGATCGAAACCATGCGCCGCGAAGGTTATGAAATGTCGATCGGCAAGCCGCAAGTGATCTTGCGCCGCCGCGAGGGGCGCGAGGAAGAGCCGTTTGAATCGCTCGTGGTCGAAGTGCCCCACGATCGGCTCGGCGCGGTCATGGAGATGGTCGGCGCCCGGCGGGCCCAAATGGTCGAAATGAATACCCGCGGCGATTATGCCCATGTGATGTTCACGATTCCCGCCCGGGGGCTGATCGGACTGCGCACTCGATTGCTCAATGCCACGCAAGGCACGGCGATCTTGCACCACCGGTTCGAGGGCTATCGCCCGATGGAAAGCGCGATCGCCGGCCGGCCCAACGGAGTGCTGGTCAGCATGACCTCGGGCCGAGCCGTGGCCTTTGGGCTCGATGGGCTTCAGGAGCGGGCCGAGCTTTTCATCGCGCCGGGCGAAGTCGTCTATGAAGGCATGATCGTGGGCGAAAATGCCCGGGCCGAAGACATGTCGGTCAATCCCACGAAGGAAAAGAAGCTCACCAACATGCGGGCCACCGGCAGCGATCGCAATATCCTGCTCAAGCCGCCGCGCATTCTCACGCTCGAATCGGCGCTCGAATACATCGAAGACGACGAAATGGTGGAAGTCACTCCGAGTAAGATTCGGCTCCGCAAAATGCTGCTTTCGGAAAACGAGCGCAAGAAGGCGGCCCGGCGCAAGGAGTGATCCGCGCCGAGCCGATGGGGCGTGTGGCGCCGCCCCCGAAAATGGGCAGCGGCATGGTGGGCGGCGGCAGGGCGAAGTCGCTCGCTTTCAATCACCGGCAAGCGCTTTGTCACTGTTGAAATGACGGATTGGATTCGTTCCGTGTGCCATGCCCACGGCCCTGCGTGGGCATGAGGACTTCGCGTGGCGCTTGAAAACAGGCCCACTCAAGGCAGTGGGCATGGCACACGCGCGAACCGAATTATCCATCAGTTCAGAGCCGTGAAGGAGCACTAACGCCGCGCTCGGGCGCCCCAACTTCGCTCGTGTTAGGACGCGCCACGCAAACGCTCCCTGGTGCTCGCTCACTTCTCTTTTCTCAGCGTGAGCGTGACCTGCCGAATGTCGCCTACCTGCTCGCCGGGCACTTCGCTCGCGCAGCGTCAGCAAACCGTGCCCTTCGTCGAGCCGGAATTCGCCGAGTTTTAGTTCGCGAAATTCCTTTTGGTACGATTCTCCCTTGCGGGGCACGCGATCTTCGTTCGTGTTCAAGTTCGGGTCCCAGGGCGCGGTGATCTTGCCGGTCGCCGTACTGCCGCCGAAGCTGAGCTCGACGGTTGAGCCAACGTCCGCCGCCGGGCATGTGTAGGAGATCGACGCCTCATAGTCGCCGGGAGTCTCGACCGCGATATGCCAGGTCATCGAGTCCTCGGGCGAGATCCAGTTCGTGAAGTATGAACAGTTGGGCGCCTGGGCGCTGCGGCGGACGTGGCCATGCTCCACGCCGTCGCGGGCCGGCAGGGGCGTCGTTGTCGAGCCGGGGTATCCGACCGTGAACGGCGAGTTTTCTTGTGGCGCGGGCAAGGAGGCGCGCCAGTCGGCGGCGGCTCGCTGGAGCCGTTTGGCGACTTCTGGATTGTCGATCGGTTTGGTCTGGCCCGGGTCGGCTTCCATATCGAACAGCATTCCCTTCGTGTCGAGCCGAAAACGCTGGCTGCGAATGCTGAGTTGCCGCTCATATTGGTGGATGAGCACGCGGTCGGGCCACGCCTGGGCATCGCCTCGCAGCAGCGGGGATAGGTCGAGGCCGTCGAGCGAGTCGGCGCCGACCAGGGTGCGCTGCCGCCATGGTGGCCAGTGTCGGCAAAAGGTCGATCGCCCCGGCGATGTTGGAAATCCTCGTGCCAGCCTTGATCTTACCCGGCCAGCGCATGAAAAGCGGCGACCGAACGCCGCCCTCGTCGGTCGAGCCCTTGCGGCCTTTCATCGCGCCGTTCCAACGCCAACTATTCGGGCCATTGTCGGAGAAATAGACGACGACCGTGTTTTCGGCGAGTTTCAACGCGTCGAGCTTTTTCAGCACCCGACCAACGTTCCAGTCCATGTTCTCGCACATCGCCAGGGCCTCGCGGGTGACCGGCAGGTCTTCCTTCTCGCCATCCTTGCCGCGAAGCGAAATCGGGCGATCCTTGAGCCGGTCCCAATAAGCGTCGGGCACGCAGAACGGCGAGTGGGGGGTGTTGAACGCCAAGTAGCAGAAGAAGGGCGCTGCTTTGTGGTGCTCGATGAAGTCGAGCGCGTGATTCGTGAGGTCATCGGAAATGTATCCCTTGCCGCGGACGGGTTCGCTGTTGTGTTCCAGCCACGGATCGAAATATTCGCCCCAATGGCCGGAGGTGAATCCGTAAAACTCGTCGAACCCGCGGGCATTGGGATGATAGGGCCACTGGCTGCCGTTGTGCCATTTGCCGAACAAGGCGGTCGCATAGCCCGCGGCCTTGAAAGTGTCGGCAATGGTTTTGACGCCGGGCGCGAGCCGTTCGAGCCCCGTCGACACGCCCCGCACGCCGCCCCGCGCGTGATATCGCCCGGTGAGAAACTCGGCACGGGTTGGAGCACAAACCGGGCAGACATAGAAATGCTCGAACATCGCGCCGTCGCGAGCGAGCGAATCGATGTTGGGGGTGGCCAGGTTCGGGTTGCCGTTGATGCCGAGGTCTCCCCAGCCCTGATCGTCGGCCAGAATCACGACGATATTCAAAGGCTCGCGGTTCAAAGGCTCGCGCGATTGCGGCGAGGCCCCGTGTTTCGTTTGCGCTGCCGCGATACCGCAAAAGACGACGCCCGCAACAGCCCCAGCGAGTAGCCTCACGATTTCACGCGGGGATGGGATTCCGTTCATCTGAACTCGCCTTTCACGGTGTGCCCCTGGTTGCCCCCCACGGTGGAACGGGTCCCCATGATAATGGGATGGGATATCCTCGCGAGTGATGCGAGAGCAACTCGCGATGATCGTTCGGCGGCGGCGGACAATGCGCCGCGAGGCGCACACCGCGGGCAGTGGGCTTGGGCGGACCGACTACACCAAGCCTTTCCTCACCGCCCACACGGCCGCTTGGGTGCGGTCGGAGACGCCGATCTTGCGCAAAATGTGCTGCACATGCTCCTTGACCGTTTCGTAGCTAATGTGCAAGGCCAGCGCGATTTCCTTGTTCGTCAGGCCGTGGGCCAGTTGCCGAAGCACTTCGCTTTCGCGCTGCGTGAGTGGCACTTCCACATCGCCGGCCAGTCGCGGCGTGGCGAGCGCTCCGGTCACGCGCCGCAGTTCCTCGCGCGTCCAGGAGGTTTGGCCCTGGGCAGCTAGGCGAATCGCTTCCATGAGTTTGTCGCGGCTCGCGCCCTTGAGGAGATAGCCATTGGCCCCGAGCGCCACGGCGCGAGCCACATAGGTCGGATTGTCATAGGTCGAGAGAATCAAGACCGGCATGTCGGGCCGTTCGAGCTTGATCCGCCCCAGGGCATTGAGACCATCGCCCTCGGGCATGCGAATATCCAGCAGCACGACATCGGGTTCGTGTTTGAGCGCGAGTCGCACGGCAGCTTCACCCGTGGCGGCTTCGGCGACCACTTTGATATCCGTGCCGGAAACCAAACTCTTGAGACCAGATCGAACGACTTCGTGGTTGTCGGCGATAAGTAGTTTAATAGTCATCGAATTGAGAACCTCCGGGGGGTCTTTGAGCCAGAACGTCGCCGAGAAGGCGAGATTTGCGGTAGGCCGCCAAGCAGCGACCGGCAGGCAGCGACTGCATGAGGGGGAAGTTCGCATGCCGCTAATGCAAGAATAGCAGCATCCCCCCCGCAATGCACCCCCCATGTGGCTTAAATGGTCGTCGCAACAAATTAATGCCGTTGCTTTCTGCCTCGCATGTCGCAAGAACTCAATAAATTTTAACGGAATAATTATTCGCGCCAGCGTCGAATGATTGGCCGGCAACACATGTGCCAGCCCGCATAACACAAGGAAATTTCGCGAAATGCGACTGCCTGGCGCCCGGAAGCCGCCCCGAATTCTTCCAGAATCGATTGCCACGTGATCGACACGCTGCTCGTTTCCGCGGACTCTCGAATAATAATCGCCGTCGAAGCAGCCTGTCTCGCCCGGGAGCACCGGTTCCGGGTTGCCGCCACGGTCGAGGAAGCGCTGCGCCAGTCGGCGCCGTGCGACCCGATCTCGTAATTCTGGATGGGGAACTGGCGGAGACCATTGGGCCGAGCTGCCATTCGGGGGAGACGCCCGGCGCGGTTTGGACGTCGCCGAAATTCGATGATTCGATCTATCGCCTGGTCTTGGGCGCGCTGGCCAGCGCCGCGATGTTCGATCCGTCGCATGGCGGCGCGATCGACGATTATCTGGAAACGCCTTGCGAGCCGGCCGCGCTTGTCTTCCGCTTGGCGCTCGCCGAAGCGAGGCTCCGCCGGCGCAACGCCTGGCGCGAGCGCGAAGCGGCGCTTCGCGACTCGGCCGAACTCTTGTCGCTCGCCATGAGCGGCGCCCTCGATGGCTTTTGGCATAGCGCCGTGTCGCCCGGCGGGAATTATTTCGACCCCCAGCAGCCGGTTTGGTATTCACCGCAAATGCAGACGCTCATGGGCTTCCCCGAGGGCACGTTACCGCCGGTGCTCGAGAGTTGGGCCAGCCGGCTGCACCCCGAGGACCGCGACCGGGTGTTTGGCGCGCTCGAAGACCATATCGAGCGGCGCGTGCCTTTTGATAGCGACTATCGGCTTCGCGTTCGATCCGGCGAATACCGCTGGTTCAATGGCCGGGGCCAGGGCTGCTGGGACTCCGCCGGCCGACCGCTGCGCATGGCGGGCTCGATTCACGATATCACGCAGCGCCGCGAAGCCGAGGACGCGCTCTGCGCGAGCGAAGCCCGCCATCGCTTGATCGCCGAAACCGTGAACGACATTATTTGGACGGTGCGCATGCCCGAGCAGCCGCCAACGACGGTCTCGGGCGAGCACATCGCCGAAACGCTCGCGGCGGCGCGCATCGAATACGTGAGCCCGGCGATCGAACGGCTCTTGGGCTACACGCCTCATGAAGCGTGCGAGCTGTCGCTGGCGACTCTGTTGGCGCCGAGCGCTTATGAAAACGTGTTGGGGGCCTTTACTTCACATTATTCCGGTGTTCCCGATGCTTTGACCGGCGCGGAACTCGGCCCGCTCGAGATCGAGCATGTGACGAAGTCGGGCGAAAGCCGGTTTTTCGAAGTCACGAGCGTCGTGAATCGCGACGCGGCCGGCCGGCCCGCGATGGTGCTGGGCGTGAGTCGCGATATCACCGAGCGGCGCCGCGCGGATCAGGCGCTCCGGCAAGAGCGTGCGTTCTTGCAGCGGTTGGTCGAAGTCCACGAGCGCGAGCGGAGCTTGTTTGCCTATGAGATACACGATGGCGTGATGTCGCGAATCACCGCCGCCCTGTTGCATTTGGAGGCCTCCGAGGCGGGGCGCCTGTTGACGCCGCCCAAACGCGCGGAATTCGAGGAAAGCACGCGGTTGTTGGAAATCGCAGGCGGCGAAGCCCGGCGACTGATTTCCGGTTTGCGACCGCCGATTCTCGACGAAGCCGGGATCGTCGCCGCGATCGAATATCTGGTGAACGAACATCGCTCCCAGTTGACGGACGTCGCGTTCACGCATCAAACGCAGTTCGATCGCCTCGCGCCGCCTTTGGAAAACGCGGTGTTTCGCCTCGTGCAAGAAGCGCTGACGAATGTGTGCCGGCATAGCGGCGCTCGCCGGGCGAGCGTCGAATTGGCGCAGACCGGCGATCGGCTGCGAATCACGGTGCGCGATTGGGGCATGGGCTTCGATCCCCTGGCCACGAGCGAAAGCCATTTCGGCTTGCAAGGCATTCGCGAACGCGCGCGATTGCTGGGAGGTTCGGCGCGAATCGAAAGCGAGCCTGGCGCCGGCACGACGATTACCGCCGAATTTCCCCTACCAGCCTCTTGAAATATTAAACAGGATGCGCCGCCGCATGGATGCGGTGTCAAAATAGCGACCCAGGTCGTAATTTTGCGAGCCGCGACGAGCTTTGCTCGGCGCTTGGCGAGGTCGAAAAATGCCACGATGGCATTTTTCAACAGGATGCTAATTGCCGCGAACTAACGCAATCGTGCGCCGCCGAACGAAGTCTCGCGAGGCATGTCGCTCAGGACAGCGCCTTGCCGAAAGCGATGGCTTCGAGGTGCTGTGGCGCCTTGAACACTTCCCGCCATGCAATGGCATCGGCGCTCATCAACACGCGGCCGCGCCAATTGAGGCCGATGAATTTGTCGAGCCCATGGGCAACGGCGAGCGGGGCGTTGTGATTGGGAACTCGCTCCCAATGCAAGCCATCGGTCGAGAGGAGCGTGGCGCCGAGACCGATGGCCACGAACTTTTGGCCGGTCCACAGGATCGTGTTGAGGTGCTCGCCTTCTTCGCCGGTTTGACGATCGGTCCACTCCAGGCCGTCTTCGGTGCTCATGCGAAGCCCATGCAGGCCCACGCCCACGAAGCGGCCCGCGCCATAAGCAATGTCGACGAGCGTGTCGGCCGCTTTGGTCTTGGGCGCGTCGCTCCAGGTTTTAGCGTCGGGCGAGGTGGCCCTGCGGCCGCGGTCTCCCACGGCGACAAACCGCTCGTTGCCCCAGGCCGCCCGGCGCAAGACCTCCTTGCCCGCGATCGAAATCGGTTCCGACCACGTAGTCCCGTCGGCGCAGAGCATCACATAGGGTTTCGCCGAACCGACGGAGCCGGGATCGCCGCACAGGGCCACGAACTGACCAGCGCCAAAGGTCAAGCCGCGCGGGGAGCTGGCATAGCCGTTGGGCCGTTTTTGCATGCTCCACGATATTCCATCGCTGGTGGCGGTGAAGATGTTTTCTCCGCCAAAGGCGCCCACCGCCGCGAATAGCCCGGCGCCATG
>CAWAUV010000001.1:0-214131 GCA_963785305.1 uncultured Planctomycetaceae bacterium | reverse complement strand
GAGGTGTTGGCGCCCGAACCAATGGTGACCGATGTAACGGTCGAACTCGCGACTTGCGGCGCCAAGGTCGCGCCGCTGGCCACCGTCACGGCGGTGTTGCCCAAGGTGTTGATCGAAGTGATCGACGGGCTGTTCTGCAAGATGAGCGTGCCGCTGGCCACGGTCGTGGCGCCGGTGTAGGTATTTGGGCCGGAGAGCACATCGGAGGCGCCCGCGCCGAGATTGAATGTCACGGCGCCGGAGCCGGTAATGACGCCGCTAAACACATTCGTGGCGGCGTTGTTGTCAATGAAGTTCACGGTTCCGGAATTGGCGATCGAGCCGACCAAGCTGCTGGCGGCCGTGCCGGCGAGCGTGCCGGCCGTGACCGTCGTGCCGCCGGTGTAGCTGTCGACGCCGGTCAATGTGACCGTATTTGCCGCGTCGTTCACGGTCACGGCGCCGTTGCCCACGATATTGCCACTGAAATTCATGCTCGCGGCGGTCGACGGAGCGAAGGCCAACGTGCCGAAGTTATTCACCTGGGTATTCGGCAAGGCGCCAGCCGCGGCCAGGCTGACCGTGCCGCCATAGATGAAGGTCTGGCCGGTGTAGGTGTTGGCTCCCGAAAGGGTGAGCGTGTTTCCATTGATTTTCACGAGGTTGCCAGCGCCGGTGATATTGCCGCTGACCGTGCCGGAGAACGACGTGGTGTCGAAACCGCCGTAGGAGCCTGGCGTCAGGGTGACTGCCTGGCTCACGGTCAGGCCGGTGACGCCGAAGCGAATGAAGCCGCCGCCCGCAGTGACCGTGCCTCCCGAGGACTGCACTCCGCCACCAAGCTGGATCGCGGTGGACGACCCCAAGGCGGTCGTGGCGCCCAGGATTAGTTCGTTTCCGTTCACGGTGGTCGTGCCGGTATATGTGTTGGCGCCGCTGAGGGTCAAGCTGCCGAAGCCGCCGGTGGTGATGCCGGCGCTTCCGCTGATGGGGGCGCTCACCACGGCGCCGGCGGCGCCCGTGACCATGATGACGCCTTCGCTGGCGCCGAACGAGATCGAACCGCCCGTCACCGTGGTCGCCGACTGCGTGCCGTTGGTGTTGGCCAACAGCAACAAACCTTGCGTGCCAGCGGCATTTGGACCGATATTCACGGCGCCCGACAGCGTGTCCGTGGTCGCGGCCGCGGTGGTGTTGTCCAATGTCAGCGAATTAAATGTTCCCGAGTTGGTCGAGAATGTCGCCGCGTTGATGGCGTCGCGCACATTGCTGGCGGTGCTGGCGCCGAACGATGAGACCAACTCGGTGGTGGTGTTCAACGTGCGGATGCCGTTGGAATCGTAGGTCACGGGCAGATAGGAGCCGCCGGCGGACTGTCCGATGGCATAGGGCAGAATGCTGATGGTATTCGAGCCCGCGCTGCCTCCGGCGCCTTGAAGCGTGGGAGCGGTGGTGAACTGGATCTGATCGACGGTGGTCGCGGCGCCGCCCAGCACGGAGCCGACGAAGATCGCGGTGGCATTGTTGTTTCGCGCCAGGCTCGCCGCCGTGTAGAGGTCGAGACTGCCGGCGGGCGCATTGGCCACGCGGATCTGGTTGTCGCCGCCGTTCAGGGTGAGCGCGCCCATCGTTTCCGTCGTGTTGACGCCGGCCGTATTGTTGGCATTGAATTGCACCACGCTGCCGTTGAGCGTGATCGGCGCGGCCGCGACGCCGACACCCAGGCGATTCGCCAGCGCGCCATTCACGTTGTCGTCGACCGTCAGCTGCGCCGAGTTCACCGTGATGCCCGACGTGCCGGACAAGGTCGCGGCGCCTTGCAGCGTGAGGTTGAGCGGGTTGGCGGTGTTCGTGTAAGGACCGTTCTCCGTCACCGAGCCGGTGAAGGTGTTCGCCGCGGTAAGGACCATCGTGCCCGGGATCGGGTACTGCGACGAGCCAGCGGTGTTGGTCGCGGTGTTGAACTGCGACGATTGCAGGGCGAGATTGCCGGAGCCGGTGATCGAGCCATTGATTTGCAGCGTGGCGCCGTAGGCCAAAACGGCCGTGTTCGTGGCGCCGCCGCGGTTGCCGCCAAACACGTCGACCGTCAAGGTGTTGCCGCTACTGGTTCCCAGGTTGACGCCGGCGGTCGCGCTGCCCAGGATTTCCGTCATGTAATTGTTGGTGGCGCCACCATCGGGCACGACCTGGATCGTGCCGCTCGCCGTGAGATTCACGACATTGTTGTAAAGCGTGGTATTGGTTGTCGGGAACACGCTGTTCACCGCCACCGCGCCTTGGCTATTGAGTTGGAGATTGCCGCCGGCCAGGGTGACTTGGGCCGAGCCGATCGGGTCGGGACCGCCGACGCTCGGGTCGAGCTCGACGGTTCCGGCCTGCACGCTGATGTTCGAAGTCGCGATCATGCTGCTGGCCAAGCCGACGCCGCCCACGCTGCTGGCGTCGAACACCAGCGTGCCGACGCCGAGCTTGTTGACCGTGGCGGCAACGCCGCCGTCGGTGATCGCGCCGGGATAGACATTCACGCTGTTGTTGATCGTCAGCGTGCCGGCGACCGAGGTGGTCGAAGCGCGGAACTCCTTGCCGGCGGCCCCGTTCACGTTCAGCGTGTCGCCCGAGCCGATATTCAAGGAGCCGACCTGCACGCCGACGAAGTTCGAGCCGTTGAGATTGATCGTCGACGAACCGCTGACAGTGATGTTGTTGCCGAGTTGTTCGAGGTTGTTCGACGTGCCGGCGTTGACGAAGGTGAGCGGAGTGCCGGTGAGCGAACTGGTCGTGGCCGCCGCGTTGCCGAGGCTATTGCCCAAGACGAACGTGGTCGCATTGGTAATGCTGCTGATGAAGTCGCCGACCGGCACGCCCGAGCCGGTCACGGACTCGCCGGCGTATAAGCCAGTGGTGCTCGCGACGGTGACCGTGGTGCTGGTGGCGGTGTTGGCGCTGAGCGTGGCGGTCGTGCCGCCCACGTTGGCGTTCTCCGCCGCGAAGATCAGGCTCGAGGGGATCGTGACGTTCGTGCCGACGCCGGGGCCGGACCAGAGCACATTCTCCTGAAGGCCGCCGCCGCCCTGGTTGTAAAGAACATCGATTTCGTGCAAGCCGGCGGTGAGATAGATGCCGCTGCCGCCGGCGTATACTGTGCCCTTGGCGCCATCGGAAGCCGCCACGAGCGTGTTATCGATGAAGAGGCGGCTGCCATCGTCGGAGCCGGTCGTGAAACTGTAGTAGCCGGGGGTGACGATGTCGATCTTGCCCAAGAATTGCGTGGCGTAATAAGCCGCCGGGTTGTTGGCGTTGCCGCCGACCGAGGCGCCCCAATTCGTGGGCGCCGTGACATTGGTGGTGTTCAAGCCATTGGCGGTGGTGAAGGCGAACGTCTCGGTGATGTAGCCGACGGATCCCGCGCCGAAGTTCTGCGGACCGACATTATCGTTGGGCAGGCCAGCGGAGCTGACAACGAACCGGGCGGTCAGACCGCTCGTCGCGGTCGAGGCCGTGGGATCGAATTGCAAGGTCGTGCCAGCGCCCATCGTCACCGGGCTCGTTCCCAAGCCGTTGGTGGTGTTCGTGGCGGCGATTTCCAAGGTTCCGCCATTGAGCGACGTGGCGCCCGAGATCGTGTTGGCGCCGGTTAGAGTCAGGTTCGAGGTGCCCGACTTAATCAAGCCGCCAGCGACGCCCGTGAGCGGCGTCGAGATGTTGTAGTTCAGATTCGAGCTGTTGACGGTAATCGATTGCGGCGAGACCGGCGTGGTTCCGCCGATTTTGATCGTGGTCGATTCGATCGCCGAATTGTTCGCGGTGTCGTTGAACGTCACGGCATTGCCGGCGCTGAACACGGTGGCGGCGCCCGACCAGTTCGCGGTGGTGGTATCCCAGTTATAGGAGCCGGCCGTGGCGTTGAATGTCGCGCCGGTGAACGTCTGCGTCGGAACGGCCGAGGGGGTCTGCGCAAGACGTCGACCGACTGCCTTGCGGTGTCGTTTACCAGCGTGTACGTCAAGCCTCCGCCGGGAGTCGCGCCAAGCTGAAGCTCGGCGAACTGAGTGGCGCTGAGGGCGGAGCCGGCATAGCTGAGCAACTGATATTGATCGCCGGCCACGGCGCCGGAGCCGCCGATGTTGATCGTCGTGGGCGCCGTGGGGTTCAAGGCGCCGCTGACGATGATCGGTGGCGCCGAAGTGCTCGACGGCAATGTGAAGTCGACCGCGCCGCCCGCGAGGTTCAAGGCCGCCACCGTGCCGCTGCCGGCGAGGGCGCCGCCTAGCACATTGACCGCGCCGATGCCCGTCACTTCCGCCGAGCTCGAGCCGCCGCCCATGGTGAGCGTGCCGCTGCTGATATAGGTTCCACCGACGTAATTGCTAGCGGTGTTCGTCAGGGTCAATCCACCCGTTCCGATGAGGTTGAGCACCAAGCCTTCCGACGTGGGCGCGTTGGTCAAGGCGCCGCTGAAGGTGGTCGACGTGTTCTCGGCTCCGACGACCAAGCCGTTGAGGCTTGCCGCGGAATTGGTAATGACGCCCGAGCCGGCCAAGGCGCCGATCGTGGCGTTATAGCCGTTCAGATTCAGCGCTCCAGTGGCGCCGATCGAATAGGCGCTATTGGGGGACAAGGCATTCGCCGCTCCCACCACCAACGCCGCGCCAGAGACGTTCGTCGCTCCCGAGTAGCCGTTGTAAGACGAACTGACCAGCAAGGAGCCGGCGCCGGTCAAATTCAAGCCCGCCGAGCCCGACATTGGTCCGGAGATGGTCTCGGTGATGTTTGCGCCGGGACACTGATCGTCGGAGTCGATGTGCCCAAGGCAACCGAGCCCGAGAGTGTCAAGGCGTTCGAGGCGCTGGACACCGTGCCGGCCAAAGTCAGCGACGGGTTCGTGCCACTGAAGACGATGTTGTTGCCGATGGTCTCGGCCGCGCCGCCCTCCAAGAGGTTGCCGCCGGAAATCGTGATCGATCCGGTTCCGAGAGGACCGCTGACCATCGGGGCGGCATAGGGATTGGTGGCGCCGACAGAGCTACTGTCGACAATCAATCCCGCCGTGCCGGACAGCACGACGCCGCCGGTGAACGTGTTCGCCGCGTTGTTCATCACCGTCGTGCCCGAGCCGTTGAAGGTGATCGGGCCGCTGGTCACGGTGATCGGCGAGGTGAGGATCAGGCTCTCCAATCCCACGCCGCCGGTGGTGATGGTGGGCGAGGCGCCGAGGGCGAGCGTGCCGGTGGTGATCGAGGGAATGAATCCACTGTTATCGGTAATGGCCGTGATGGCGCTGGAGCCGGCGCCGCCGGCGCCGGTCGCCGTGAGATTCAACGTCGTGCCAGTGGGAATCGCCAGGGCGATGCCGGCCGTGGCGCCGAGGTCGTTGAACGTCAGGCTGTTGAGGACGTGATTGATCCCGGCGCCCAATGTCAGCGTGGCCGCGCCATTGAACGTGATATTCGACGCCGGATTGATCTGCTGGGCGGCGGAATTGGTGGTGATTTCGGCCAGGGTGGCGCCGTTGTCGATCACGATGCTGGCGCTGGCGCCCAGCGGCGAGCTACCGGCGTAGGATGTCAGGTTCAACGTGCCTTGATCGACATAGGTCGTTCCGCTGTAGGCGTTCGACGCCGCGCCGTAGGTCAGCGTGACCGAGGAGTTGGTGGCGGTGGCGGCGCTGGCCAGGGTGAGGGTGTAACTGCCCGCGGTTCCAGTGACGGCCGTGATCGTGTCGCCAAAGGGAACACCGGCGCCGCCGATGGCCATGCCGACCATCGGAGTGAAACTGAAGGCGTTGTTGGTGACCGTCGTGCTGCCGGCGATGGTGGCGCTCGACGTCGTGGGCGGGGCAAACGACACCTGCACCGTGGCCGCGGCGGTTTCCGTGGTGGTTCCGCTGATATTCACGGTATTGCCGCTGATGGAGGAGATCGTCGCGCCAGCGGGCATATTCGTGCCGCTGACGTTCATGCCCACGAACAGGCCCGTCGCGCTCGTGACGGTGAGCGAGGACGTGCCGCTGGCCGGCAGGGCGACGGAGTCGGTGACGAGCGGGGTGAGCGTCATCGTGCCGGCGCCGGACTTGGCCAAGCTGACCGCGGCGCCGGTCAGGTTGTTGTTCACGATCTCGCTATTGAAGACCTGGGTATTGTTGTTGGTGTAGTAGTACAGCGTGGCCGGACTGCTCGAATTGCCGCCGGCGGTAATTTGGCCGCCCTGGATGGTCACGCCTTTCGCGCCACTATCGTTTACCAGGAAGCCGCCGGTATTGATATTGAGCACCTGGGTCGGATCGCTCAGGCCGACGACGGTCGCGGCGCCGGGCGAGCGGACGGCGAATGAATTGACCGTTTGCGAGAGGATGCTTTCGGTCGTGGCGGTCGCCTGATAGTTCGTGGTAATCACGCCGTTCGAGGCCGGCAAGGTCGTATAGGTGGCGAACCCGGTGGTTCCCAAGGCGCCGACGCCCTGAGTCGAGTTGTAGCTGGCGAAGTCGGCGCCGTTAACCACGGCCCAACCGCCGATGATGTTGCCGGTGAGTGTCGGGGCGGCGGTGAACAGCACATGCGACTGACCGCCATATTGCCCGAGCGTTCCGCCATTGCTGACCGTGAAATTGACCGTGCCGGCATTGGCGGCCGTTTGGCTCAGGCTATTCATCGTGAGCGTGCTTGTGCCCGACTGCTGGTTGTTGTTGTATTCGCCCAGCGTGACCGTCGAGGCGCCGAGCGCCGCGGTGAGCGGCCCGGCGGTCTGGCTATCGACGCCTTCTCGCGCGTTGAATGCCAACGTGCCAGAGTAGAGACTGATCGGACTAGAGCCAACGCGGCTCGTTACATCGTACAACGCCTGATTGTTCAAGTTCAATGTGCCCACGTACACGTTAATCGCGCTGGCGCCCGTAAAGGCGCCCTGGTCTTGCAGGGTGATGCCCGAGCCTTCGATGTTGACCGCGCCGGTCAAGCTGCTGGGGCTTTCAAGCGTCAGGACGTTGGCGCCCTGCTGATAGAGGGAAATTGCGCCGGAGCCCATGGCATTGTTGATTTCGCCCGCGAACGTCTGCGCGCTGGTCATATATGTGATCAAGTTCGCGGCGCTCGAGCCGCTATTGAGAATCACGGCGTTGGGGCTGGCCGCCGTGCCGCCGGCATAGGGCAGCGAACTGGTGCTGGCCAGCGGGCCGAGAAGTTCGCTATTGCCGGCCAGATCGACCGTGCCGTTGTTCACGAACAGCGTCGTGACGCTGGGCGCCGCGGCGGCGCCCACTTGGCTCCAAATGGTGTTGGCGCCGCCAGCGAGCTGCAAGGTTCCGCCATTGACCGAGACGATCTTGCCACCGCCGTTGGTGTTGATGAACGGCTGCTCCAGCACCATCGTGCCACTGTCGGCCTTGACCCAGCCGCTGGCCGAGACAATCGGGGCGTTGACGATCAACGTCGTGAGACCGGTCCCGACCGACGACGGCTGGTTGACCACGTTGAAGTCATAAGTGACGCCCGCCGATTCCAGCGCACCGCCGGAGATCGTGGTGGTCGTGGACCCGCTGGCGCCGAGGTTGCCCAAGGCCAAAATGCCGCTCGCGTTCAGATAAATCTGATTCAATCCCGACCCGCCCCAATTGCTGCCGGCCGCGAAGCCATTGCTAATTCCATCGCCCGATCCCATCGTAAGCGTATTGGCATAAACCGACGAGGTAATCGACGTCGGGGCGCTGAGCCCGACATTGGTTTCCAAGAGCGCCGTGGTGTTCGAGACCGCTAGCGAAGGAGCGAGCTCGCTGCCGGTGATCGGTCCCACCGGCGAGCCGTTGCCGCCCAGTTGGGCCAAGAAACCAATGCCCGTGCCGGTGCTCGAGTTGTCGGCAATGATGTCGGGCCGGACGGTCATGGTGGTCGTGCCGACCGCGCCGCCGCCCTGCGTGCCCGGCGCCCCAAGGCCGCCGGCGAACGTCAGCACCGCCGTGTTGGATCCGGCGGCATTGCCAAGACCACTGCCTCGGATGAGCAGCGAGGTCTCCTGGCCCTGGCCAGCGAGCGCGGCGGTCACGTTGACGTTGACGCCGCCGGTTCCCGCCGCGCCCAGGGTGAGCACTCCGCCGCCGGCAACCGAATTGATCGCGCCGATGCCCTCGGTCACCGCCGCGCTGGCGTTGCCGTTGATGGTCAGATTGCCGCCGGTGAAGCTCACGTTGCGGTTCGATGTGGTGCTGGAAATGTTGGCGGTTTCCTGGTTGTACGCGGTTCCCAGCCGGTTGTTCTGCGCCGTGCCGCTATCGTCGAGCAGCAGCGTGCCGCCTGGGTTCAGCGCGTAGGTCTGGAAACTCAAGGCGCCGGTCGCGTTGACATCGACCGTGCCGCCGCTGACGGCGAGCGTGCCGGAGTTGGTTTGATTGGCGGCGTAGCTGTTGCCCGTGAGCGTCCATGTTCCGGCCCCGACTTTGGTGATGCTCAACAAACCGGAGGAGAACGGGCTATTGATCGTGCCCGAGAACGTGCCCGATGTTCCGTCGAGACCGGTGAAGATCGCGCCGGCCGTGTTGAGATTGTAGTTCTGAATCACGCCGGAGCCGACGATCGAGCCGACATAGCCGGTGAGAGCGCGGGAATCGAGCACGGCGGTCGAGCTGCCCAGGTTGACTTGCGATCCGCCGTAATTGACGCCGCCCGCGCCAAAGGCCACGGTCGTGCTCGCCGCCACATTCAGGGCGCCGGTGTAAGGGGCATAGCCCGTGGCCTGGGCGCCTTGCTGGCCGCCGAGGCCGATCACGCCGCCCGCGGCCGCGCCGGTGCTGATGGCGATCGCCCCATTGTTCGCCGATCCGCCGACGCCGGTCAACACCGCGTTGAGTTCCAGGCCGATTTGGCCCGGGAGGTTGCTCGGATCGACCTTGATCGTGGGCGTGGCGGCCGTCATCGACAAGAGGCCGTTGATCGTGGGGATCGTGTCGACCTGGCCGATATTGGCCAAGCCGCCGGCGTTGGTCACTCCGAGCGTCTGGGCGTAGATTTGCCCGGAAACGGTGAGCACGCCGGCGCCGCCGGTGTTGTTGGTCGCATATTGGCCATAGGTGGCGATCGTGGGGCCGACGTTCCCTTGCGAGTTGCCGTCGTTGGTGATGGTCAGGTTGGCGAGCGTTTGGTTGAAGCCGTTGAGATTGAAATAGGTTCCGCCATACATCGTGACCGTGGCGGCGGAGTTGATCTGATTGTTGGCCAACAGGGTCATGCCGCTCTGAGTGTAGGTCTCCGAGTCGCCGCCGTTGTTGGTGCTGCTGGAGAGGTAAACATTGGCGCTGGGAATCGCCACTCCGCCGTTGAAGGAGTTCAGATATGCCTGCACGCTGTTCACATACGTGGCGCCGGAATAGGTGTTGTTGCCTTGCAGATAGATTTGCGAGTTTTGGATGCTGGCGTTATCCAACACCAGATTCAAGGGGCCCGAGGCCGAGTCGATGATGTTGGAATTGATCGTCAAGGCATTGGCCGAGGCGTTGTGGATAAACAGCTCGGTTTGCGTGGCCGAGCCGGGCGCGAGCGAGGTGCTGGTCAGATTGCCTTGGCCCGGGGTGGCGCCAATGACGCGACTGTTCGCGTCGACGCCTGAAAGAATACCGCCGCTTTGTAGCGAGAGCGTGTCGCCCGAGTTGACGAAGGTGACCGTGATGCCGGCTCCGTCCATCGTGAGTGAATTGGAACTGACCGTGGCGGGGCTGCCCACCGTGCCGGGCAGCGTTTGGCTTCCGGTGAGATGGGTGTTGAGCCCGGCGCCAAAAGTATTGCCGGCGTTGCCGGCATTGTTGTAATTGAAATTCCCCTCGCCCACGACGCCCGTGGTGGTGCTGTACGTGGCGAACTCGATGCCCGTGATCGTGCCGGTGCGGCTCAGATCGGTGCCGTTGTAGACGAGCGCCCAGCCGCCGAGGATGCCGTTGACCAAGGTGGGCGCGGTTCCCAGATAGACGTAGGGATTCTGCCCCAAGGCGCCCGTGGCGACGCTCGCGGCAATGCCCGCGCTGAAGGTGACTTCCGAGCCGGTGGTTCGCGAGAGCGAGGCGATGTTGAGCGTGGCCGAGCCATCGCCGTTGTTCGCCACATAGATTCCCGAGCTGCCGGAATTCAACGTGACGGCGCCGATATTGGCCACGTCGGAAGTGCCGCTCCGTCCGCTGAAATCGAAGGCGCCGCCATCGAGCGTGATCGGCGCGAGGCTGCCCGCCGCGCCCAAGCGATAGCTGTTGGCGGTGGTTCCGGTGTCGTTCCACTCTAGCACGCTGTGGCGAATGTCGATGGCCGAAGTGCTATTGATCGTGGCCTGATCGATCAGGTTCGTGAGGCCGCCCTGGAGCGTCGTGGAGCCGGTGTAGGCGAGCGGGGAGTTGAAGGTCGCGGTCGAGCCCGAATCGCGCACCAAGTTCAGGGCGCCAGCGCCGCCGCCGATCGTGCCGGAATAGGTCTGGTTGCCGGAATTGGAAATGATCAGCGTGGCGACCGTGCTGGCATTGGAATTGATCACCGAGCCGCCTTGGCCATCGGTGGCCGAGGTGCTATTGAAGTTGTTCACCACCTGGGTCGTGCCGTTGAGGTCCACGACGCCGCCCGGGTTCACTTGTAGAACCTCGGCTTGCTGGGTCACGAGGCCGGCATTGCCGACGGTGGCCGCCACGTTGAACGGCGTGAAGATTGTTTGATTGCCGCCGTTGAGCTGGAGCGTGCCGTTGTTGACGATTGTGTTGCCCAGGAAGGTCGCTTGGTAAGGAGCGCCGGCCCCGAGGACTGCCGTGCCATTGCCGGCCTTGGTCAGGCCGCCACCCGACTCATAAATCTGGGCGCTAATCGTGAGCGTGGTCGTGCCGCCTGCGTCGGGATTGGGCGTTTGCAAAATCAGTTCGCCGGCGTTGTTTCCCACGGTCGTGTTGCCCGACGAGGTCAGGTAGCCAGGGCCGCTTACCGACACCGTGCCGATGCCCAAGAGACCACCGCTCTCCAATTGGATGAAATTGCCGGCGCCGATCGTGAGCGAGCTGCCGGTTCCGTTCAAAGTGAGCGAATTGATTGCCGTGAAACCCGAGGCGGCGGTCAAGCCGGTCGTGGTCACGACGTTGTCGCTGGCGGTGAGCGTGCTGACGTAGGAAGTACTGTTGTTGAGCATCGAGGAAACACCGTTGGTGGTGTTGTAAACCGCGAAGCCGGTTCCATTGCCCGTGGCCGTGTTATCCACCAGGGCCCACGGTTCGATGCCGGCATTGGCCGCCGTAATGGCGCCGGTTTGCCCGACCAGGCCGCTATTGGCCCAAACACTCGTCGCGCCGCCTTCGATGTTGGCGCTGCCGGCGGTGCCGAACGCGCTAGTGCCGAGGTTCGTGCCGCGGTAGAGCGCGGTGCTTTGAGCGATGCCGCGGCTAAAAATCGAGGTGCTGGTGGTGGCCACTTGCAACGTCAGCGGTTCGCTCGCGTTGGCGTTCAACGTGATGGTCACATCGCCCGTGGCGTTCCCCGTGCCCGAATTGTTGCCGATCGAGATATTGTTGGCGCCTTGGGTGACCGCTTCCAAGGTGGCGCTGGAGCTGTTGCCGTAGATCGTGAGGTTTCCGGCCAGCCAGAGCCCGCGGCCGTCGAGGCGACTGTTGACATTCTGGGCGGTGTTGTCCAAGACAAGCGTGCCGCCCGGATTCACGATGTTGCTCGTGCCGGTCGCGCTCTCGGCGCCGGTTCCTTGCAATACCACGGCGCCGCTCGGAATATACACATTGTTGAGCGAGTTGGAACTGTTGGTCAGGAAAAGCGTGTCCGTGCCGACCTTGGTCAGGGTTTGCGCCGGTGACGGTTCCCGAAAGTGTCATATCGCCGGCCAGCGGCTGAATGCCGCTGATGGCGTTGTAGCTCAGGGCCGGCGCCGCGGCGTAGCTGCTGTTGCCCACGCCCGATCCGCTGCCAAGCGCGACGGAACCCGCGTAGGAAGCGGCGTTGGTCGCGCTGGAGTTGATTAAGGCGCCGAGCGTGCTGGCGTAATTGCCATAGCCGCCGGCGGTCGACACGCCGGTCGTGTTCGAGACGCCGGTCCCGTTGATCGTGAGCGGCATCGTGCTCGTGACAGCCAAGCCATTGAGGTCGATCGCGGCGCCCGCGGTCACGCTCAATGTCCCGGTCGAGCCTAGGGGATTCGTGCTGCCGGCTCGCAGAATGCCCGCCGCGACGGTGTTCGTGCCGGTGAGCGAATTGATCGTCCCGCTCAAGGTGAGCATGTCGGGGCCGACCTTGGTGAAGGTATTCCCATTGGTCGAAATCGCGCCGCTGAGCGTGATATTGCCATAACCGCCGATGCTGGAATTGCCGGAGAAGGTGATCGCGTCGGACATGCTTGCGGCGGCCGCGCTGCTGTTATACACCACGCCGGTCGTGCCGGCGGTGTTGGTCAAGCGGCCGGTGGTGGTGTTGCCAGTTCCAGTGATGTTGAGCGCGCCGCCGCCGACGTTGGTCGTGCCGTTCAGGTCGATTTCGGCGCCGCTGGCCACCGTGGTCGTGCCGGAGGTGAAGTAGTTCGTGAGGCCCGAGTTTTGGGCGCCGTCGAGCTGCACGAAACCGGAATTCACGGCGAACGCGCCGGTGAAGGTATTGCTCACGCCTGTGCCGCTGGGACCGAGAATGAGTGTGCCGGTCCCGGTCATCTTCAGGCCATTGCCGCCATCGCTCACGCCGCCGATCAAGTAGAGAGTACCGGTGTTGGGAGCGACGCTCGCGCCCGTTCCGGAAACGGTCGTCGAGCCGATGACGCCGATGAAACCGACGCCACCGGTATTGTTGGTGACGAGCGAGTTGTTAGTTCCGAGCGTGAGGCTAGCGAAGGCGCTGTTGAGATCCGAGCCGAGGCCGTCGACCGTGGCGGTCGTGCCCGTGGCGGAGAAGGTCAAGGCGTTGCCGACCACGGCGGCGTTGTCATAGAGGTTGGCCGCCGTGGCGGGACCGATGTTGTAAGACAAGCTGCTCAGGGAGAGCGGCACGAGCGGCGGCGAGGATCCGCCCGTGGTGGTGAGGCCCGAGTTGGAACTGGTGGTGTCGGGACCGCCGTAGAGCACATAGGCGCCGCCGTTGCCGCCGAAGTTGGCCGTTTGCAAGTCGATGAAATGTTCGCCGACGGTCAGGTAAATCTGAGTCGGCTGAGATTGTGCGATGCCGGTGCCGGCCGTCGAAGCCATCAAAATATTGGAAACCACGCTGCCATCGACCGAGAGCTTGAGCGAGTCGTCGGTCGCGGCGGTAAATGTATAGATCCCCGCGGTGGTCACGTTGAGCAGGCCGGTATACACCGCGTTGCTATCGGTGTAGTTGGCCACGTTGGCGACGAGGTTGGCATGCACCGCGTCGCTGGCGTCGCCGATGTATTGTCCGGGAATCGTGGCGGCGGGCACGAGGCTCGACATGTTCGTGGAAACCGGGGCGTAGGCGTTGCCGACGTTATTGAAATATTGGCCCTTGAGGCCGCCCGCGGTGTAGCCGGCGCCGGTCAGCGGATCGCTGGCCGAGAAACCGGGCAACACTTGGAGCGTGGCGCCCGAGGCGAGTTGAATCGCGCCGCTGGTGCCGAACTGGTTGGCGGTCGAGGCGGCGAAGGGTTGGATTTGCTGTGTGCCGCTGACCGCGACCGCGGTGTTGACGGTCGATCCGGTATAGACCAGCTTGCCGGCGCCGGTGTCAATGGCGTTGGTCGAGTTGAAATTGCTCGGCAGATAGACGGTGAGACCGGCGGCGACATTGAAGTTCACCGGCGATGTGACGCTGCCCAAGTTGGCGCTGTTGATGCGGAGGCTGTAGGAATTGCCGCCGGTCACGTCGACCACCGGGGCCGTCGTGGTCGCGCCCGTGAAATTGAGGCTATTGAGCACGATCGTGTTGCCGGTGTTCGTGCCGTTGTAATCATTGACATCGATCATCACGGCCGAAAGCGAGGCGCGATTGACCACATTCACGTTAGCCGCGTATTGAATCTGGGAATTGCTGGCCGTGCCGTTGTTGTGCAGGTCGAGCAGGCCGCCTTGATAGGTGAGCGTGCCCGGGGCGCCGCCGGAGGTCAGGCCAAAGGGAATCGCGGCGGACCCGCTGAGGGGGCTACCGTTGGCTCCCTGGAGTCCCTCGGCTAGGAGCGTGCCTTGCTGGAGCACGACGCCTCCGGTGAACGAGTTGTTGTTCGTGAGCGCCAATGTGCCCAGGCCGCTCTTGACGAGCTCGCCGCCGCCGGTGACGACGCCGGCCAGGGTGGTGGTCATCTGCGGCGTGACCACGTTGAGCGTGGTGACGGCGCTGGACTGCAACTGGATGTTGCCCAGGGCATAGCCGCCCAGCGTGAGGCTGTTGGTCGTGGCGCCGGTGCTGGCGAAATTGACGGTGCTCGTGCCCGAGGGCAGGGCGATGTTGTTGGCGACGGTGATGGTCCCGCCGGTGAGCAACGAAGTGTTGTTCGCCAGCGAGAGCGTGCCGGTTCCAACCGGACCGGTCGAGATATTGCTGCCGACCGTGGCGGTGTTGGCGTTGAACATCAGGCCCGTGCCCGTGGCCAGCGACACGCCGCCGGTGAAGGTGTTTGCCGCGCTGAGCTCGAGCACTCCGCCGCCGGTGACGGTGACGGGATTCGAGGCGTCTTGCAGCACGGCGGCGATATTGAGCGTCGGTTGCAGCGGCGCCAGGTTCGATCCGTTGTAGGAAATCGGATTGACCGTGATCGTGGGCGAGGCGACGTTGTTCAAGTCGACCGTGCCCGCGGTGATCACGGCCGTCGTGCCGACATTGCTCGAACTGGCGGTAATGGCGCCGGTGGCGATATTGAGCACTCCGCCGGTGGTCGAGACATTCGGAGCGGTTGACCCGCCGTTGTTGTTGAATATCAGGCTGCTAATGACGTTGTTCGCCGCCAGGGTCAGGGTCGAGGGACCATTGAGCGTGATCGACTGGGGCGAACTGCCCAGCGATCCGCCAGCGACTTCAACGAGCGAGCCGCCGTTGAGCGTGACGCCACCGCTTCCGAGGACACCCGTCGCGCCGATCGTCAGCGTTTCTCCGTTGACCAGGGTGCCGCCGGTGTAGGTGTTCGTGCCGAGCAGCGTGATATTGCCGGCGCCGAAGTCGCCGCCGTAGGCCACGAGGCGAACCGGCGTGGTCCCGTTGTCGACGATCGCGGAGTAATCACTGAGCACGTTGGCGGCGGTGGTGTTGAAGTAGTAGAGATAGAGGTCATTGGCGCCGGCGCCATTGGAAAAACTCGAAGTGATCTGCCCGGGAACGGTCGCCGAACCGAGCGATGCGACGCCGCTCGTGCCATTGACCACGTTTTGCACGATCAAGCCGCCGCTGGTTAGGTTCAATGTGTCGTTGGCGCTCGTGAAGCTCAGGCCGATGGCGGTCGAGGCGGCGGTATTGACGAGATTCAACGAATTCAGAGAGGCGCCGCCGGAGGGCAATGTCGTGCTCGCGGTCAAGCGGAGGTTTTGCGTCGACGCGAGCGAGGTGGGCAACGTGCCCGTCGCTCCGTTGTCATAACCGGCGAAACCCGCGGTGTTCAGGCCGCCGATGCCAAGGCCGGGAATGTAGCTGGCGAACTCGGCCGTGCCGTAATTGAAATACGCATTGTTAGTGCCGGTCCCGTTGCCGGCGACGATGGCCGAGCCACTAATGATGTTGTTGGTGAGCCCACCGCCGACGGTCGCGGTCGAAACGCCGTTGATCTGCGAAAATAGAATATTCTCGGAGTGGCCGACGGCATCGCTTTGCAAGCCCAGGTTGCCATTGCTGTTGTTCTGGTAATTCTGGGCAAATTCGACGGTCGAACCGGCGGCGGTGTTCAGCACCAAGTTGGTGAAGCTGATCGTGGCGGTGTCCGTGCCGCCGCCAATGTTGCTTTGATTGGTGGAACTGACGATCGAGAGACCGGAATTGACGGTCAGGGCGCCGAACGATTCGTTCGAGGCCGACGCGGTGCGTCCGAGGAAATCGAACGATCCGCCGTTGAGCGTGATCGGAGCGGAGGGGTTGATGCGGCTCGAGCTATCCGTGAGCGTGACCGAGGAGTTGTTGAGCGTCAGGGACGAATAGTTGATCGTCACCGACGACGTGGCCGAGAGGCTGCCATTGTCGGCGAGCACCGTGCCCGAAAGGCCGCTGCTGAAGAATGTGCCGCCGCCTTCGATCAAGGTGGGACCGGTATAACTGTTGGGGCCGAGTAGATAGAAGGTATTCGCGGTTCCGGAGCGAATGAAGGTCACGTCGTTGCCGGGTGTGTTGGTGATCGAGCCGGCGAACACGGTGGCGCCGGTGTTGGCGACGAGAGTGGCCGGACCGTTGGTCGAGGTGATCGTGCCGCCGGGCGTGGTGGTGGCGACCGTCGCGTTGCTGCTCGACAGATTGCCGACATATTGCACGCCGCCGTTGAGATCGAGCGTGCCCCCGTTATTCACGACGAGCGAATTGTTATGGAACAAGGTATTCGTTGCGCCCGACGCCAATTGCAATGTGCCGCCGTTGATGGTTGTCGTGCCGGAATAGTAGGTGGGATTGGCAAGTTGCAAGCTGCCGGCGTCGGCCTTGGTAAGGCCACTCGTGCCGGTGATCGCGCTATTGATGATGCCGCTCGACGAGGCCGCGACATGATAGATGTATTCAGTCGCCCCCTGGGCAATGATGGGCTCGGTGATCGTATTGCCGATTCCATTGAACAGCACGCCGCCGCTGGTGAGAGTCAGCGCGCCATAACCCGCGGGGCCGGAAAGCGTCGTGCCGCCCGACATCGCCAGGGCATTGAGGGTCGTGGTGGCCGAGGTAATCGCCGAGTTCGTGACGTATCCGGCCCCGATCGCGACGGTGTCGGTGGCCGCCGCCGAGTTGATATTCGTATAGGCGCCGTTGTTGTCGTAGCCGGTAAATGCCTGGATGCCGAGCGCGTTGGTCGCCACGCCATTGGTGTTGTAGGTGGCGAAGTTCGCGACGCCGGAGCCATTGATGACCACGTCGCGGGCCAAGAGGCCGTTCGTGGCGGGGGTGGCGCCGCCGGTCAGAGTCGGCGCCGTGCTGAACACGATCTTATTGTTGGCCGTTCCGTATGCGCCGGTGAATTCGAGCGAGCCGCCGGCGTTTTGCGTCAAAGTGGTGAAGGTGAGGGTGCTCACGCCGCTCGTGCCGTCGTTGATATTGATAATCGCGCCGCCCGGGTTGATCGTCAGGGCGGCGTTCGATTCGCTGGACCCGGAAGTGTTGACGATGTAGTTGAACGTGCCGCCGTTCATGGTGAGCGTCGAATTGCCCAGGCGATTCGCGGTCGCCGTGCCCTGCGAGTCGTCGAGGGTGAACACGCCGCTTTGATTGATGGTGAGCGGCCGAGTGGAATTCGAACCCAGTTCGAAGTAGACGTTGTTGCCTGAGACATCGACCGTGCCGGCGTAGATTGTCGGCCCCACGTTCGTGGTGGCGACGGTGTTGCTGGCGGTGATGTTGAGCGTGCCGGCGCCCAGTTTTTGGAATCCGTAGACATTGCCCGTGAACGGCGCCGTGAGATCGATCGCCGCGCCCGCGGCGGCGGTGAAACCGATCTGGTGACCGTTGACATTGATTCCGGTGCTGATGGTGAGCGTGCCGGCGTCGGCGCCGATCAGGTTGTCTTGATTGAGCGTGATCGCGCCCGTGATCGTATTATTGCCCGAGACATTTTCCACGCCGCCGCGGCTATTGATGCCACCGAGGATATTGTAGCCGCCGGTTCCGGTCGTATTGAGCGAGATCGCGTTGGCGACCGTGACCCCGCCCGCCAATTGCAGGGCGGCTTGTTCGAGAACGACCCCGATCGTGCCGGTGCCGAAGGCCGAATTGGCGGTGAGCTCCACGGCGCCGGCGTTGATCTGCATGCCGCCGGTCCAGGTGGTGGCGGGAATGAGCGTGCCGATGGGCGTGTTGACGTTGTTAAACGCGTGTGACAACACCAGCGTGCCGTCATCGTTCTTGCTGATCCCGTCGCCGGCCGCAACGACCGAGAGCCCGGTCGAGAGGGTGAGCGAGGCGTTGGGGGCGACATCGAAATTCGTCGTGCCGGCGTTCAGGAAGAAGTTGCGGCTGTCAATAAGCGAGATCGCCGCGGGCACGTTGCTGGGCGTCGTGACGCCGTTGAAGAAGCGGAATCCGTTATTGATGCCACCGTTGTTATTGGTGTTCTCCACCACGTTGCCGACATTGCCGAGCGAATCGACGCCCGACGAGCCGGTGAAGGCGAGTTGCCCGCCGGTGACAGCGATCAGTTGGTTGACGCCGACTCCGCTCGTGCCGAAGCTGTTGAAGGTATTGGTCAAGGCGACGTTGCCGCCCGAGACCGCCAGGATGATCGCTCCATTGGTCGTGGGAGCATGCCGCCGCTCGACACCGTGCCATCGATCGTCAGGCCATAGGTCTGGTCGGAATAGGTTCCGGTGCTGACCTTCAGGATCGGATCCGTGCCGTTGAGCGTCATGCCGCCGGTGAAGTCGAGCCCATAGCCGTTGCTGTTCGAGACCGTGAGGGTATAGGCGCCGAGGGTGAAGTTGTTGCTTTCGGCGACTTGCTTGTTGGTGGGTGTATTGTAGAGGTATGAACCCACGGGCACGCCGGCGCCGATGCGTCCGACTTCGAGCGTGGAACTGACGGTCATGTTGAAGGTGTCGGTGAATGTGCCGGCGTTGTTGGGGTTTCCGGTTCCGTCGCCGTCGGAAACGATTCCAAAGGCGCCGCCGCTGAGCGTGACATTCACTCCATTGGCCGCGTTGGGCCGGGCGTTCGGGCCAAATTCCAAGCCCTGAAACGCGCTGCTCATCACGAAGGGGTTGCCGCTCGTGCCCTGGTTCGTGGTCCAATTGGTGTTGCTGCCACCCAAGATCACGTTGCCCAGGCTGCTCTCGGTAATCGTGCCCAGCGATAGCGAGGCCCCGCCGGTGATGGCGCCGGCCATGATCACGTTCGAGCCGGTGGTCGTGGTTTGGAACAACCGCGGCGCGACGGTGAATGTGCCCGAAGCCGGCACGCTTACGGAGCCGGTGAAGATCGTTCCGGTGGCGTTGGCGCTGACGATGCCTCCGACGCCGGAAAAGACGATCGGATTCGAGATGTAGCCCGCCGTGGTGCTTCCCACGAATTCACCATTGGTCGCGGGCAGGGTCAAGGCAACCGCGCTGCCGGCGGTGGTGACCGGGGCGCTGATGTCGAACGTCGTTCCGCTCGTGATTTCCGTGATATAGGCGCCGGCGGGAATACCGGTTCCACTAACCGCCTGGCCGACAAGCAAGCCGCTCGTGGCGCCCGCGGCCAAAGTGACCAGTTCGCTGCCGACAGTGAGGTTGCCGGTCGCTCCGGCCGTCGCGGCGACGCCCGAGACGGTGACCGTGCCACCGTTACCGAGCCCCAAGATATTTTGCAGTTCGACGTATCCACCCTGGATCGTGACGTTTCCGGTGAAGCCGGAAGTCGTCGTGGGGTTGTAGTTGGGCACATTGATCAGGAGGTCGGCGCCGCCCGCCTTGATGAGCGTGCCGCTGCCAGCGAGCGAATAGGCAGTGCTGTCGATGAGCTTGCCGGTGGTTCCGGCCCCGGAGGCGATGATCGTGCCGCCGTTGGTTCCAAAGTTGAACAGCGCGCCCGAGGACAATGTGGTGGCGCCCGTCGCCGCGGAAAGATTCACCGTGCCACCGTTCATATTAAAAGTCGCGGCCCCGGCATTGCCCCAGGAGGCAACGCTACTGGCGGTGGGAAAGGTCAATACGCCCGCGTTCAGGTTGATCGGACCGGTGAAGCTGTTGGCGCCCGAGAGGCTCAAGGCGCCGGCGCCGGTCGTCATGGTGAGGCCGCCGGTTCCGGTGATTGCGCCGCTCATCGACAGCGTCGTGCCTTCGGCGATATTGAAGTTCGAGTTGCTGCTGTAGAAGTTGACCGGCGCGGAGATGACGTTGTTGTTCGTCGAGTTGGTGACCGACGCGCTCGACGCGCCATTGTCAAGATAGAGCGTGTTCGTGCCGGAAGAGCCATTGGCGAGGGTGTAGACGCCGGTTCCCGAGTTGTTGAACGTTAGGCTGCCGACGTGTTGGTTGGCGTCGAGCGTGACCGTGGCGTTGGTATTGCCGATCGACGCGCCAAAGGTCGCGGCGTCGCCGGAGATCGTGGGAATCACGGCCGGGGTCCAGCTTGCCGTGGAGTTCCAAGTGCCTCCGCCACTGAGTGCCCAGGTGGAATTGGCCGCGGTGTAGGAACTGTTGGTGACCACGAGGTCGATATAACCGAGATCGGCCGAAGTGCTGAGCGCATAGTTCAATCCCGCGGGCGCCGCGGGCAACGTGAAATTGCTCAAGGTGGGCGCCGTGCCCGCGTATTCGATCAAGCGGTAATCCCCCGCGGCGACCGGCGAGGAAAGGAATGTGAGCTTGGTCCCCGCGGCGGCGGTAAAGGCTCCGGTCACATCGAGCAAGCTGCCGGTCGTGGCCGGGACGCTGGTCCAAGGAGTTGTCGTGCTGAATTCAAGAGCCGATCCCGCGGCGGCCGACAAGTTCGCCACGTTCAATTGGCCGACCGCCCCATTTCCCGGAAAAACAACGCCGCCAGAGCCAACCGTGAGCGTGCCGCCGATGGCGCCGGCCGGCGAACCGATCGTCGAGGCGGGCGTAATCAATTCGCCGCCATTGAGCGCGATGGGCACATTGGCGGCGGTGGCGAAGCCGGTGGCCCCGTTGGCGATATTGATCACGCCGCCGGTCGCGGTGATCGACCCTCCGGTGACGCCGCTCGAGCCGGTGATATTCAGGGCGCCACCGCTGACGCCAATGGCCGAGGCGCTGCTCGCGCCGACGCCGCTCAAATTCAATGTGCCGGTGGAGGAGATCGTGGTGGGGCCGGTGTAGTTGTTGGCTTGGCTCAGCGTGGCCGAGCCGCTGGACACCGCGAGCGACGCGGTCGAGCTCAAAGCGTTGGCGGTGCTCTCGGCCAGGGCGCCGCCATTGACCAGCACCGAGCCCGAGCCCACGGCATTGAGGGCATTGGCATTGAATGTGCCCGCAGTGACGGTCGTCGTGCCCGCGTAATAAGGCTGCGAGGCGCTGATGGTCATCGGCGCGGTCGAGGAGTTCTGCAGCAACCCCGCGACGAGCGGGCCAAGCGTGCCACTGATCGTGACGACGCCCGACGCGTTCGTGCCGGTGTTGATGATCGAGCTCGATGTGTTGTAGAAGCCGGCGATGGTGAAGGGCGAGCCGGCTCCGGTTCCCTGCAGGGTCAGGCTCCCGGTTCCCGTGGTCACGCCGGACAATTCGAAGATGCTGTTTGCAGCGCCATTCGAATTGACAACCGTCAGGTTGCTACCCAAGTAGGCCGGGCCTGAAAAGTTCCAGATTTGACCGGAGGGGTCGGTGATTTTGAGCGTGCCCGTGTTGCCCGATGCCACGATCAGTGGCGAGGTGACCGTGTCGGAGGCTCCATTGTTGGAGAGGTTCAAAGTGGCACTGGTCGCGGAGCTCGCCGCTCCGAGAGTTAACGGACCGGCGCCGAAGGGATTATTTTGCGCTGTCGCCGCGGCGAGTTGATAGTTCAGCGTTCCGGCCAAAACGTTGACCGGTCCAGTCAAGGCCGCCATGCCGGCGGCGGCGGTTTCACTGAACGTGCCCGGGCCGGTGAAGTTCAGGGGAGCGCTGCCGGCCATCAGGCCGCCGTAGGTCAGCGTGGCGCCGTTATTGACGCTGATGGTCCCGCCGTTGCCCTGAAGAAGAATGCCGCGGTTGGCGTTGAGCGTGATCGTGGCGGTGTCTTGCAGCGTGCCCCCGCTGAAGGTCAGGTTGCCGGGCGTCGCCGAGCCGGGCGCCGCGCCGAGATTGAGATCGGCGCCGAAATTGATCGTGCCGCTGTTGAGATACGTGCCGCCACTATAGGTGTTGGTCCCGCTGAGCGTCAGCGTGCCGGTTCCGGCCATGGTCAAAGCTTGGCCGGCGACCACCGAGGAAATGGTGATCGAGCCGGGGCCGGTGATGACGCCATCGGCGTTGCCGGCGCCAAGATATACGGGATTCGCCGAACCGGAGATCGTGGTCAACGCGGTGCTGTCGCTCATCAAGCCGTTGAAGGTGAAGGAACCGCTCGCCGTGCTCAGGGTGGTGGCCGCGCTGCCGGTGATTTGCAATGTGTCGACCGTGGCGGAGCTCGTCGGGGTCAGCGTGCCACCCGCGCCGTAGCTGAAGCTCGTGCTGGAGCTCGTCATGTTGGTGGCGGTGGCCGGAGTGGCGGCGGCGTAGGGAGTAATCGCCGAAGTCGCCCCGTTGGAGACCGCATAAGCCAGATTGGTTCCGGAGCCGATCGTGGCCCAGGCGCCGATGACGCCGCTGGAGTCGTTGCCGGCCGAAGTGGTGACCGTGCCGGTCGTGGGAAAGTTAATCACGGCGCCGGTGTTGGAACGGAACAAGTTTCCGAGATTGAGCGTATCGCCGGCGGCGCCAAGGACGATGTTCGAATTACCGCTATAGAGGTACGAATAATTGACGGACTGCGCACCGGCGATGGCCGGGTTGTAATTGAGCGTGCCGCCCCCGCCCAACGTGAATTGAGAGAGACCGCTGGCCAGCGATCCGGTGACGTTGACCGTGCCACCCGTCACGGTCAATCCGCCGGTGAACGTGTTCGCGCCCTGGAGATTCATCGTGCCCGAGCCGGTGTACGCCAAGGTGCTATACGTGACATAGGATTGCGTGCCATCGGCCACGGGACCCGTGATATTGATATTGCCATTGCCCGTGAAAGTGCTCGTCTCCGAGCTGGTGTTACCCAGATTCAAGCTGCCCAGGACGAGCGTATTGCCGGCGCCGACGACCGTGGTGGTAATAGCGCTGTTGGCGGTGTTCGTGACGGCGCCGGCCATCGTCAATGTCGAGGGAGCGCTTCCCTGGTTTCCCAAAAAGATCGTGCGGCTACCCGAGAGGGAAACCGCTCCCGCGCCCAAATTGAGATTGTTGGAGCCCATGAAATTGACATTGGCCCCGAGCGTTATCGCGGGGCTGCTGTTCAGCGTAATCGCGGCGCCCGAGGTGTTGTCGATCGAGCTATTGCCGCTGATGGTCAATCCCGTCGCGGGCAACGCGCCGACGCTATTCAGATTCAACTGCCCACTGGCGAGGGTCATTCCGCCGGTGAATGTGTTCGAGCCCGACAATGTGAGTTGACCGGCGCCGCTATAGACAAGCGAGCCGCCGGCGCCGGGAGCGTTGACCGATTGACCGTTGTAGTTCGAGATCACGCCGCTGATCAGGATATTGCCGGCGCCGCCCAGCGTGAGCGTATAGCCGGCCGACTGCAAATTCGAGAGGTAGACATTGTTCGAGAAGGTGAGCAGGCCGGCGGAGTTGTTGTTGAATGTCGACGCCGTGCCCATCTGCGTGAAGGATCCCGAGCTCGTGAAATTGTATCCCCCCGACACACTGGCCACGGTGTTGAACTCTTGCATCGGATTGGCCAGGGTGATGTTTCCCCCGACAAATTGGCGGCCACCATGTTTGCCTTGTTGAGTTGCACGACGCTAGAGCCAAACGCGGTGTTGCTCCCCAGCACGATATTGCCCGTGTCGCTGCCACCGAGCGAAGTGATGCCGTTGTAGGAGTTCGATGAATTGATCGTGATACTGTTCGAGGCGCCGCCGTTGGGCTGAATGGTGAATGTGCTCAGGGCCGAGCCGGCGCCTGTGTCGCCAATGATGTTGCCGTTCACCACGACCGACGACGCGCCGTTGCTGACCAAGCTCAGCGAGCCGGCCACGTTCGGAGTGCCCGAAAGGTAGAAGGCGCCGCCGAAGGTGGCCGAGCCTGTTCCCGAGATCGTCAGCGTATTCGAGGGGCTCACCGCCGGCAGCACATTGTTGATCGATGTGCCCGGCGCGGGGCCATTGGTGACGGAGCCGCTGAAGATCATTGGGGTGCTCGTCGAGGCAATCGTGCTGCTCGCTGAGATCACGATATTATTGGCGACGGCGGCGGTGAGAGCGGCTGTATCCGAAAGCGTGCCGCCGTTGAGGTCGAGCGTCGTCGCGCTGCTGCCCAGGGCCGTGGCGCTACCCAGGTTTAGTGTGCCGGCGGTGAGCAGGTAGTTTTGGCCGGCGCCGCCCCAGGTGCTATTGCCCGAGAGCGTGACCGTGCCCGCGCCGTTTTGCTGCAAGCTCACGGCCCCGGACATGGCCGCGCTGATGGTCAGGAAATTGCCCGCCGCGACGTCTAGATTTCCGCTCTGCGCGAGCGCTAGGCCGAGCGTGCCCGTTCCCGAGCCGGCGTTGGTCCCCTGAATGGTCAATGTCGACACGCCGCCCGACCCCGCCAATCCGCCGACGAAGAGCAGATCATGCGAGTTGAACGTCGCGCTGTTGCCGGAGGCCTGATTGTTTTGGCCGGTGGGATTGCCGAGCGTGAATATCGAGTTCGTGTTGCCGGTGTTGCCAATCACGAGCAACCCGGGATTCGCGTCGTTGAGCGATTCGGCCGAAAGATTCGAATTGATCGTGAGCGTGGTCGGGGTGCTAAACGAGGATGGATACGTAGCGCTGATAATGATGTCGGTCGAATTGTTCGGCACGCTCGATGTGCTGTAGTTCGAGCCGTTGGTCATGTCGACGCCCGTGGCGTGCGTGCCACCCGTGAATGTCGAGGGCGTTCCCGCGCGAAGATGCCTTGCCGCTGGGCCGAGCGTCAGCGCGATGCACAACGCGGCGCATCGCGCTCGCATCGCCGCGGAGGCCCTGGGACCGCGATCAAAAGTCCGCGATAAGTCGGCTTGCTCGACTCGCGCCGGGCAATGACTGGGAACAACGCAACCGCTGGTGGCTGCCATCGGATAGCTCCGCCATGAAAACACAAGGTGCCTGGAAACCAATAACACGATCGATCGCATTCCGATCTTCTGGAAAGCCGTCTGCTTTTCTCGAAAGAGGGCACGGAGTTGAATCGATCGCGCTAGAATAGCAGCGAGTACTATAATTGAGCGGACGCTGGACTTCAAACCAAAAATAAAAAAGTTTCCCGGGATCGGACATTTAGTCGCGTCCCTGTCTAACGGGGGGTGGCGGCCGCCAAGATTTTCGATGTCGATTTCGTCGGATCAGCTCGCTGGAATCGCCGCCCGGCTACGACAAAATTAGCTCGGTTCGGTCGTCTGTTTTCGACTGCGCACGTGGGTCATTGAAGCGATGGCACGCCGGAAATTCCCTAGCCGCATGTTCCAACGACTGCAATTGCGGAAGACCGCAATGGGATCGCTCTGGGGGGCTGCCCAATCAACCTTGTTCCCGTGGCGCCACGCGCCGATTGACGCCCACAATGACGATGCCCGGAAGCGGCCGAACAGTCGGACAACCATCGCATGCTAGCAACTAGGCTCCCTGGGGGCGCCCGACCAACGGTCCCCTCGCGCAAGGCGCATTTGCGCCGATTTGACTTGCAAAATCCTCATATTCATCCAAATATTCAAGAAAAAAACCGCGATGCTCCCCGGCGATCGCGATCGCCGATGCCGATCCGACTGCCTCCTCTGCTGGTGGAGGCTCGTAGGAGTTGAAGCTAAGATCGTATGAAAGTTAGAGGGTTTTCCCTTGGTCGGGTCGCCTGTCGCCCAGCGTCGCGCTTTTCTCGATTCACGACGGAGTCGAAACTTCCGAGCACCCAAATGGGCCGCTGTATTCCGAGGAACGTCAAGCCGCGCTGAAGCGACCCAGCCGAACAGGTTTTTTCCGATCCAACGCGCCAGGAGCCCTCCCGATGCCCGAAAATCCCTATGAATACACCGGCCCCGCCGACCCGGTGTCGAAGCAGAACAAGCGGCGAGGTTTGAAATCACCGATGGGCTTTCACAAACCCTCATGCTGATCGAAGCGCCCACGGACCGGGCCGTCCACTGGATGTCTCCCAACGACGCCGACGAATCGTTGATTATGAGCATCGGGCCAAAATCCAAGCTGGCGCACCACTCTGTAACGATGATGGCGCTGTGTGACGGCGGCGTTCGTTCTCTCTCGGACGATGCGCCAGCTGCTTCGCGGCGCGCGCTGATCTCGATCGCGGGTCATGATAAAGTCGAGGCCGACTTCTGAACGCACACGAGCACCGCCGTTTTCCGAGGAACGTCAAGCCGCGCTGAAGCGACCCAGCCGAACAGGTTTTTTCCGATCCAACGCGCCAGGAGCCATCCCGATGCCCGAAAATCCCTATGAATACACCGGCCCCGCCGACCCCAAGCCGAAGCCGAAGAACAAGTGGATTATCGCCGGGTGCGCAGGTGCTTGCCGTTTTCGGAATCCTTCTTTTAATGGGACTTATGCTCTTGCCGGTATGGATCAGCCGACAAATAACTTCCCGGGAATTTGTTTCATGGGTTTGGCGGTGTAGTTTAGCAGGGGTAGCTGTTCGTCGAACTTGATCGGCATCATTTCGCGAAATGCGGTGGTTACTTTTCGCTTCAGTTGATAGTTCAACTTTCGCACTTTGTGCTAGCATTCGAATTAGCGTTTATTCGTGAGTTTTAGGCGTTTCGCGCAACGCGTGGGCATTTTTTGCGTATCACGCAACCTGCGATGACTCTCGGAAGCTCGCATAAATCTCGTAAAATCCGAGGAAATAAAAGCCTATTGCTATCAAAAAACGCGAAACTCGAAGATAGGCCTTATCCATAATGTTCACCGAGACTTTGAGGCCGGTGCTGGTATGAGTTCGTTCGATACACTTCTTCGCCAAGTCGATGCCGCGGAGCACGATGCCCGACAGGGCGCGCGAGACGTGGGGAAACAGGCGATGCTCGATCGGATTGTACTTGGAACAGTAAGGAAGATAATGCGCCACGCGGATCGGCAGGCCGATCTGATTGGCCAGGCATTGCAGGTCTTGTTTGAAAATCCGATGCCGACAATTATTGCTACCGCCCGCGTCGCAAAAGAGCAGGATCGAAGTGGCGTGGGGATAGGTCGCTTGGCCCGTGGTTTGCCACCAGCCGAAGACGCAATCGCGGACGAACTCGCTCGTGTCGTGACTCACGCCCAGCGTGATATGGCCCAGGTTCGTGGCCAGATCGTAGATGCCATGCGGAACCAGTTGGAGTTGGCCGGGTCGCTTGAAGTCGTGGTCGAGCACGCGGTTTGGGCCGTCGGACCAAGCCCGGCCGTCGGGCTGAAACTCGCCGATCGGCTCCTTTTTCTTGGTGTCGATGCTGAGAGCCGGGTTGCCGGCGTCGAGATACTCGGCTTTCAAGGCGGCGATTTTTTCGAATTGCTCGTCGCGAAATTCACAGACGCCGAGTGCTTTCGTTTTCTCGGGCCGTCGCAACGAGAAGCCGCCATCGACGAGCAGTTGGCGCACCGTATCCCCGCGGATCGGCGTGCCGCGGTCGTCCAAGGCGGTGGCGATTTCGGCGGGCGTGAGATTGGTCCAGGTCACGTCCTCGCGCATCGGATCGCCCGCCGTGTGTTCGTCGACGATCTCGATCAAGTTTTCGGCGATGGCGGGGTTGCTATCAAGACAGCACTTGCGTCCCCCCTTTTTTACGCACGCGTCCGGCGGCCGGATCGCGCGGCAATTGGCCGACGTCGGCCGTCCCGCGCCGCACGGTTTTGGGATCGCAGTCGAACAGCTTGGCAATATATTCCCCGCCGCCGCGACCCAACTTTCGCGCCTCGATTCCCGCATACCGCCGCCGATCTTTCTCGGACAACGATTGATAAAAACACTTCATCTCGTGTTCGATTTCGGGGGAATACATGCGCTCGGCCCTCCTATATTCCAGATCAATCCCACGGACCAAGCCCCGGCGGCTGACGACGAAAACTCAGAATAACATTTGAAAAACCTCCCGGAAAGTTATTTTTCGGGCGATCCTAAGCCAGTGAACTGGTCCGTGGGATCGGCGTTGTCATCCGCCCGTCGTGTGTTTGGTTTGGGCGAGCGAATAGCGATAGCAACCGTTCGACCGCCCGGCTTCCTTCAAAGACGGCCAGCGGCGCAAACCAACTCACCCAGGCCGCCAGCGGAGCGATCCATGGAGCGTGGAATCCGGTCACGCTGACCAGCCCTCCGATCATGCGGGTGACGACCGCCGAGCATAAGAGAAGAAAGCCTCGTTGCATCCAGAGGCGATGCGCGGAGAATCGTCTTTGCATCGCGGCTCTCCATGCGAGAGCAACGCATGATCCCGTGGCGATCGCGAGCACCATGAATCCCCAGACCGCGATCGGTCCTCCGTCGGCGTGGCGCCCCATCCACAGCCCGCTGGGCGCCACGAGCAGCAACACGTCCAAAACCTGAATTCGCCCCAGACGCCGATGCCACTTCGGAAAACGACGCCGAAATCGTTCGCTGAGAAGAACCAGTCCGAGCGTGAGCGACACGGGACCGGATAAAATGTGGACATGGAAGGCCACTCCATAGCTACCCCAGAAATACGATTCCCGCCCGCGGAGAAAATCGACTTCGAAATTCGGCGGGAAGTAATCGCGGTAGTTCAGGATCGCGACACAGGCGACTTTCAAGATCAAAGCCGCGGTCAGCCACGTAAAGATGCGTCGCGCGGTCATGGCCGGGTATCGCCGGGTTCGTCGTGGAAGTCTGTTCGCGCGCATCGCCGGCGCCGCCAAGAGTCAGTCGCCGCGGAGGCGCCGTCCAAAATGCTCCGCCAGGCGCCGAACCGTCGCTTCGACGGCGGAGGTCGCGTCGGCGTTAGCAAGCCGATGTTGTTCGACAAGCAACTCGGCGAGGCGAATGAGCGTTTGTCGCGTAAGGCGTCGCTCGAAGAGTAGCATCAGCCGACGCTCGACGAGATCATCGAGCGTCACGACCCATTCGTGGTCGATGATCCATCGCACGACACATTCCGTTAGCGACGTGCCCGGCACGAGCGCGACGTCCGCGGGCGCCTCGGCGTGGTCCTTTCTCCCCGCGGCCAGTGATTCGCCGAGCACGGCGTCGGAGCGAGTGCCGAAGAGATTCCACACCGCCTCGACCACGGCGGGCGGCAATCGATGGCGCGTGGCAAGAATGTTTCGCTCGCGAGCGAGCATCGTCGGATTGCCCGGATAATTCTCGCCGCCGGGCAGCGCAGGGTCGCGCGAGTTTGCCGTGGGCGGCCGGCCGAGATCGGTCAAGATTCGCGTCGCGGCTTCTTCGGCGAGCGAGCGGCAGGTGGTCAGCTTGCCGCCGATGATCGAGTAACAAGGCGCCGGCCCGAAGTCGTCGCGGCGGATCGCATGGCGCCGGGTAATCGCCCCCGGACTACTCGCGTCGACAAGGGGAAGCGGTCGAACGCCGCAATATGTGAAGGCCACGTCCTCGGGCCGCAGATTGAGCGCGGGGAAAATCGCGTTGGCCGCGTCGAGCAAATAGCGAGTTTCGTCCTTTCGCGCGACCGCCGTGGCCGGATCGTCGGCAAATGGCTCGTCGGTGGTTCCCAGCAGCACCGCGTCGCCGAGCGGCGTGATGAAGATCGGGCGTCCATCGGCGGCTTCGGCATAGATGCCGCGGCCGGCGAGCGCGGCTCGTAAACCGGCGTGAAAGAGAAAGCAATGGCTGCCTTTGGTGGGACCCATGAGGCGCGGCGCATTCGCGCCCACGCCACGCCATGTGCGGTCCACCCATGCGCCGGTCGCGTTGACGAGCGCCGCCGGCTTGAGCTCGACGACGCCTGATTTCTCGACGGTCGTTTTAAGCAACGCGAATTGGGGAGTCGTCGGTTCGATTTTCACCGTCGCCCCGGTAAGGTGCGCACGGTGGTAATTCAAAAAGCGAAACTCGCGGTGATTCTCGCTCGCGATCCGCCGAGCGTCTTCAAGCAACGCGAGCGTGAATCGCTCGGGCGAGAGAATCTGCACATCGTGATACACGGCCAGCCAATGAAACCGCTCGGCGTTGATCGGGGTGCGGCCCGAACGAATGCGTTCGATATGATGGCGGCCCAAGGCCGGGTCCTTGGCATAGGCGTCGTAGAGCGCGAGGCCCGCCCAGGTGAGCAGCAGGCCACGTTTTCCGCGCTGGGAGGGCCGCGAGCCGGATTGTTTCTTTTGTGCGCCACGGCTAAACGCCGCGGGGGCGATTCGCGAGCCGCCGGCGAATCGGGCCACGGCGCTGAGCAAGCCGCCGCCGAGGCGTTCGAGCGGAATGCCGAGTTCGAGCGGCCGAACAAACTGCGGCGCCAAGCGGAGCAGTCGCCGGCGCTCGGCAAGCGACTCGCGCACGAGATCGAATTCGCCATATTCAAGATAACGGAGCCCGCCGTGGATCAGCCGTGAAGCGTAGGCAGTGGCGCCGAACGCCGCGTCGGCCGTGTCGACGAGCGTTACCGACATGCCGCCCAGGAGCAGTTCGCGAGCGAGCGCACAGCCATTGATGCCCGCGCCAAGGATCACAATCATTTCGCGTCTCTCACCGGTGCTTTCAAAAGGTCCAAGCGCCTCGATACGTCGCCGAGCCGCCGACCGAACCAGCATAGCCGCGGTCGCGGCGAATTGCCTATACTGCTGGCAGACGAGTTTTTCGCCGAGCACCGGCCATCCCAATTCAGCGCCGCGATCGGGCGGCTGCCTTGGCGGCCGACGATGGTCGGCGATGGAGTCAAAGTGAGTAGTACCATGAGAATTGCATATCTCGATTGCGCGAGCGGCATTAGCGGCGACATGACTCTTGGCGCTCTGGTCGACGCCGGCGCGAGCCTCGAAGCAATCGAAGCCGGAGTCATGAGCCTCGGCCTACCCGGGGTCCGACTTCGCCGCGCGGAATGCAAAAAAAAAGGCTTTCGCGCCACCCAAATCACGATCGAACACGAGCCCGAGCACAAACACCGCCACTTGCATCATATCGTGGCGATGATCGAACAGGGCTCACTCTCGGACCGGGCCAAGGACCTGGCCAAGCGCATCTTCGGGCGGCTGGCCGAAGCCGAAGCCCGCGTGCATGGCACAACGATTCAGAAGGTGCATTTCCATGAAGTCGGCGCAGTCGATTCCATCGCCGATATCGTGGGCGCCGCCATCGGCTGGGATCTGCTCGGCATCGAGCGGGCCGTGGCTTCGCCCACGCCGACGGGAACCGGCTTTGTCGAGATCGCACACGGTCGCTGTAGCATTCCCGCGCCCGCGACGGCGGAACTGCTGCGCGGCGTGCCGCTGGCGGCGTCCAGCGTTCCCCATGAACTGACCACGCCGACCGGGGCCTCGATCTTGGCCACTTTGGTCGGCGCCTTTGGCCCGGCGCCCGCGATGACGATCGACGCCATCGGCTATGGCGCCGGCCAGCGCGATCTCGAGGAGCAGCCGAATCTGCTCCGCATTTTGCTCGGCCACGCCGACGATGCGTCGTCCATCCGCGAGACGCTCACGATGCTCGAAACGAACCTCGACAACACGACCGGCGAGATGATCGGCCACGCGACAAGCTTGCTCTGGGAGGCCGGCGCGCTCGATGTATTTTCCACGGCGATTCAAATGAAAAAGAATCGCCCGGGCGTCATGCTCAGCGCGCTCTGCGAGCCGATGCTAGCCGATCGTCTCGAAGCAATCCTGTTTAACGAGACCACCACGCTGGGAGTGCGGCGGCAGCAGATACAGCGCCACAAATTGCGTCGCGAGAAGCGAAGCGTCCAGACCGCCTGGGGGCCGATCGAAGGCATGGTGGCTTGGATCGGATCGCGAGTTGGTTTTTCTCCCGAGTTCGAATCGTGTCGCGAGGCGGCCATTCGTCATGGCGTGCCACTTAAACAGATACTGCACGCGGCCCAGCGGGCGTTTCCGGAACAGGCCTGACGCCGCGGCGCGATGATGTGGAGGGGGGCATGCTTGACGAAATCCGATTGCCGGTCCTCGAGCCGCTCGTGGCCGAGATCGCGCCGCAGGCGCTCTTCATGGCGGGACTGGCGCTCGTGGTCGTCATGGCGCTGCGCTGGCGGCGCCGGCGTCGTCGGGCCGATGCTTGCTCGTCCGACGCGTTGAAAGAAACGGGAGCCGATTTTCGCCCTGGTCAGCCGACGCCTTATGCCGCGCTCGAAGTGCAAGTGCTCGAGACCTCGCGCGATTTGATGGGCGAGCTCAACACCAAGATCGCCATCGTCCAGCGGCTTGTGCTCGAAGCCCGCCAACAATCAGAACGTCTCGAGGCGCTCCTCGAGCGCGCCGAGCGATTGGCGCCCTCGCTCGATCGGGCCGACAAGGAATAGCCCGCGCCGCGTGGGAATTTACGCGCGACGACTATTCCAATCCACCGGCGGGCATCGCCGCGAGCTTGTCGATGGCTTCCAATATCGCCTCCTTACCGACGATGGGCGCTTGGCAGGCAAAGCCCTCGCAAAGATAAAGCGTCGGCTTGTTCGGCGCGTCGGCCGTCGCGGTCTTGCCCGCGAAGAGCGGCGCTAGGGACTCGGACTTCGACGCCTCGTCGGGCTGGCCAACCGCCACGACCTTCGTGGGCCAATAGCGACCGCGTAGCGCCCCGATCACGGCTTGAGTCTCAGCGCCATTGGCTTCGCCGACAATCACCAACTCCGGCGTGGGGCCCACCAGCAAGTCATAGCCCAAGAGCATCTGGCAGCCGGCCATGGGCGAACGCCGCATCACGCTCATCGCCGCGCGAAGCGTCGCTCGGGCAGCGTCGAGAAAGTCGGCGCGGCCGGTGAATTTGGCCAGCCGCGCGAGCGCCGTCACCGCGAGCCCGCTGCCGCTCGGCGTGGCGTTGTCGAACAGGTCCTTGCCGCGGGCGAGCAGCGGTTCGTGGTCGTGGGAGGTGAAAAAGAATCCGCCTTCGGTCGGGTCTCGAAACCAGAGCATCATTTCCGCGGCGAGTCGCGCCGCTTCGTCGAGCCAGCGGCTATCGAACGTGGCTTCATGGAGGCTGACAAGGCCATTGGCCAGCGCGGCGTAGTCGTCGAGATAGGCGTCGAAGCGGGCTTGGCCATGGCGCCAAGCGTGGTACAGCCGCCCATCGGGCTTGCGAAGCGCGGTCGTGAGAAATTCGGCCGCTTTCACGGCGGCGGCAAGATAACGCGGCTCCGCGAGCGCGTCGGCGGCGCGGGCCAGCGCGTCGAGCATCAGACCGTTCCACGAGACAAGCACTTTGTCGTCGCGGGATGGCGCGACGCGGCCCGAGCGCGCCGCAAGCAGCGCGGCGCGGCTCGCGGCCAACTCGGTCGCGAGTTCCTCGCGACCGCGGCCCAAGAGCACGGCGCACTGGTCGATCGTTTTCGGTAAATTCAAGATATTGCGATGCTCGAAATTGCCTTCGGGCGTCACATCGTACACTTGGCAAAATGTCTTCGCCTTATCGGGGCCGAGCGCGGCTTCGATCTGGCTGGGCGTCCACACGAAGAACTTGCCCTCTTCGCCCTCGCTGTCGGCGTCTTGCGTGCTATGAAATCCGCCCGACGAATCGGTCATTTCGCGGAGCACATAGTCGCAGGTTTCCCGCGCGACCCGAGCATGGTTTGCGTTGCCCGTGGCCAGGAAGGCGTCGACATAGGCGCCGGCCAAGAGGGCGTTGTCGTAGAGCATTTTTTCGAAGTGCGGCACGAGCCAACGTTCGTCGACCGAGTAGCGATGAAAGCCGCCGCCGAGTTGATCGTAAATGCCGCCAGCCGCCATCTTGTCGAGCGTGAGCGTGGCGGCGTCGAGCAAGGATTGCTTGCCCGAGCGCCGCCACACGCGAAGCAACAGTTGCAGATCCATCGGATGCGGAAACTTGGGCGCTTGGCCAAAGCCACCATGGCGGGAATCGAAGGCCCGAAGCAATTGTTCGCCCGCTTGGCGGAGCAACTCCGGCTCGGGCTCGCCCGGTTCGCCGGCGGCGGTGAGCGTTTCTTGCAAATGCTCGGTCAGGTGCGCCGCTTGGTCGAACACCTGCTCGCGCCGCTCGCGCCAGGCGTCGGCCACGGCCGCGATCACCTGGTCGAAGCCGGCCATGCCCATGCGTGAATGCGGCGGCCAATAGGTTCCGCCGTAGAAGGGCTTGAGGTCGGGAGTGAGAAACACCGACATCGGCCAGCCACCGCGCCCGGTCATCAGTTGCACCGCGCTCATGTAGACCTGATCCAAGTCGGGCCGTTCCTCGCGATCGACCTTGATCGCGATAAATCGCTCGTTAAGCAACGCGGCGATTTCGCGGTTCTCAAAGGACTCGTGTTCCATCACATGGCACCAATGGCAGGCCGAATAGCCGATCGATAGAAAAATCGGCCGATCCTCGCGGCGGGCTCGCTCATGCGCTTCGGCGCCCCAGGGATACCAGTCGACGGGATTATCGGCATGGGCCAAAAGATAAGGACTCGATTCGTGGGCGAGCCGATTCATGGGCAATCCGGAGTGTGCGAGGAATGAAACAAAACGAGAGACGCGCGGGGCGAAGTTCGGGCAAGCAGATGACCCACGCTCCCAAGATAACCGCTGGAGCCGCATTCACAAATTCAACGGACGCCCGACGCCGCGAGGCCGATCAAATTTTTTTTCGTGATTCGCGACGCGCTCGACGCCTTGGCCAACCGTCCGCGGCCTGTCAGTCGCCAGTGGCCTCCGACGCGCCGAGGGCCATTGTCACTTGCGAGTCCTCGGCCTACACTTCTCGTGAAACAACTTGGCGAAGCGATGCCAACGCGTGGGAGGGCAATGTGCAATCATCGAAAGGGCATGCTGGCGCCCGGCGACGACAAACGCGGCGAGTGCTAGCTGCCGCGATGCTCGCGGCGTTCACATGCGGGAGCGCTTCCTTCGCCCATGCGACGGAATTGAATTCAAAATCCTCCGCCGAATCGGACCGCGCCGCCGCCGCGAAGAAAGCCGGGCCGCTCGATCCGGCGTTTGCCCATCGCGGTTACGAACTGCTCACGACCAAGCCCTATCTCTCGCCCGACTTCGACCAAGAAACCTTCGACGCCCTGTGGCAAGTCTGGGAAGAGCCGCTCCGCTCCGAGGCCGAAAAAGCAAGCGTGGCCCGCCGCCGCCGCTTGGCGTTCGCGCGCTACGGGCTCACCGGGCGCCATGATTCGGGCGATCCGGCGAGCGATCCCGGTCGGCCGCAACAATATGTCGTCGACTCCAACGGCCTCTGGACGATGAATTGTCTCGCGTGCCATCAGGGCAAAGTGGCCGGCCGCGTGATTCCGGGCGTGGCCAACTCGCTTTATGCGCTCGAAACACTCACCGACGATGTGCGCGAGACCAAGATCAAGCTGGGGAAGAAAGCGTCGCGCATGGAAGTCGGCGGCATGTTCATGCCGCTTGGAACCACGATCGGCGCGACGAACGCCGTGAACTTCGGCGTGGCGCTCATGGCCCGCCGCGATCCGGATTTGAATGTGCTCAATGTGCTCTTGCCCCCCAAGATGATTCACCATGACCACGATGCGCCCGCTTGGTGGCAAATGCATCGCAAGCAGCGACTCTATATCGACAACTTCGCCGATAAAAACCATCGCGCGCTGATGCAATTCATGTTGATCAAGGAAAACGGGCCCGCGCAGTTCCGCTCCTGGGAAGATGATTTCAAGGCGGTCGAGGCATGGATCGAATCGCTGCGGCCGCCGGCGTATCCATTCGATGTCGATCGCAAGCTCGCGGCGAGTGGTCAACTCGTTTTCAATCGGCAATGCGCCGAATGTCATGGAACCTATGGCCCGGGCGGCGGTTATCCAGAGAAACGCGTGCCGCTGGCCGAAGTGGGAACCGATCCGGTGCGGTCGACCGCGCTCTCGCGCGAGCATCGCCAGAACTATGCCAAAAGCTGGTTCAACAACTACCGGGGCGAGTCCGTGGTGCTCGAGCCTGGCGGTTATATAGCGCCGCCCTTGGATGGAGTTTGGGCCACCGCGCCGTATTTTCACAACGGCGCCGTGCCCACGCTCTGGCATGTGCTGCATCCCGACGATCGGCCGACCGTGTGGAAACGCACGCCCGACGGCTACGATCGCCAGCGAGTCGGACTCGAAATCATGGCCTTCAGCGATCGACCGGCCGCCGCGCTCGACGTGCCCGCCGAGCGGCGCTGGTATTTCGACACGCGACTATTCGGCAAGAGCGCCGCGGGCCATCCGTTCGCCGAGGGACTCAGCGATGGCGAAAAAGATTCGCTGCTCGAATATCTGAAGACCCTTTGAGACGCCGGGCACATGGATCGCCACGCGATTCGCCGCCGGCAAAGTCTTCCTGAATTGCCGCGTCGCAATCGTGAAAAACGGCAGTGCAGCCGGCCGGCCCGGAATGCCGAATTCGTCACAGGCGGCGTTTGCATTGCGAGCGATCGCCGTCCGCGCGCCAGCGGCCATGCGCTTCGACAATTCACCCAGGCGGGCAAATCTTCGATGGCTTTTCGGCACGATCGTCGGCGGCGGGTTATTGCGGACGAGGCGCTCAACGGCGCCGATGCGCCCGAGGCAAACTCCGAGCGCCCTGGCGGCGCCATCAGTGGCGAAGCCTACGCTCAGGCGGCCAAACGCCATGAGCAGCCGCATATCGTGGACCTCGCGCCCCTTTCGGCGCTCGGGCACGCCATGATCTGGCTGGCCGGCCTCGCAACGATCGCGGCGCTGGAAGTCGCGTTTCTGTACTCGCCCGAGTTGAAGCCCCACTTGGGACCCGAAAGCCTCGGCGCACTCGACTTGTCCGGTCCGGCGAGCTTGGCGCGTTGGGTATCTTCGGTATGGCTCGGGGCCACCGCGGGTTTGGGACTGCTTATCTATCGCTTGCGAAGCCATCGGCTCGATGACTATCAGGGGCGATATCGCGTGTGGCGCGGGTTGGTGTTTGTGGCGGTTCTCTTGAGCATGCACGAAGCGGCGCCGCTCGATCCGCTCGGCGCCGGAATCGCACGGCTCGTCGGCCAATGGACCGGTTTGGAGCATCCCCGCTGGTGGACCTGGGGCATCGCCTGTTGCTGGGCGTCGTCGCCGGAAGAATGCTGATCGAAACCCGCCGTTCATTCGGCGCCACGATCCCGCTCGCGCTGTCCTCGACCACGCTCATTGCCGGACCATGGCTCGCCGTTTGGCTTGTGCCGACGCAAGACGCCGAGCGATCGGTGATGCTGATTTGCGGACTGCGCATGCTTGGGCACTTGCTACTGCTCAGCGGCGTCGCGATCTATGCGCGCCACGTGATTCTCGACGCCGAGGGGCGATTAAAACAGCGATCGCCGAAATCCGAGTCGAAGCCCAAGGCCAAGCGACGCGCGAAAGTCGAGAGCGAGGCCGACGAGGCAAGCGACAAGAAACCCGCTTCCACGGCAAGCGAACCGAACGACAAGCCTCGGGTCGCGGCGCATTCGCGTAGCGACCTCGAAAGCTCGAAGCTGGCGGCCCGCCCCTCGGTGGCGGTCCGTCCCGCGGTTGCGGCGCGATCGGAAGCCGCTTCTCGTTCCGAAGGCCATTCGTGCGCCGATGCGCCCGATGCCAGCCGCCCAAGCCGCTCGCCCCCGCTCGCCGCGAATCGCAAAACGACAATGACGACGACACCGGCGACAGCGGCGGACTCACTCGCGCCGAGCGTAAGAAGCTCAAGCGCCAACTGCGGCAAGCCTCCTGAGATTTGCCACTGGCGACGCACGAGCTCGCGAAAGTCCGCCCCTGAATATCTCGTTACTCGCGAATAAGCAACCTCGCGAGCCACGAACGCCGCAAGTCGGGCTGAAGGAATCGTCGTGGCTCGCCGAGCGACGCCGCGACGCCTTCGGCGGCGAGATAGCCGCCGCGAACCGCGCCCTCCATCGTGGCCGGCCAGCCGGTCGCGGTCCAATCGCCCGCCACGAACAAGCCTTCAATCGCCGTGTGCTGCGCGGGTCGCAAGGCAGTGCTGCCCGGCCGCACCGAGAAAACCGCCATCGGCTCCGTCACGATGCGATATCGCAGCAGCTTCGCTTCGCGCGCCGCCGGCCAGATCGCCCGCAGCTCGTCGCAAAGCTCTCGGGCCACCGCCTCTCGATCGCGACCGGCCAAGTCGCGCGAGGCGCTGATGACCACTTGATAATAGTGCTCGCCGACGGCGCCCCTTGGGCAGCTCGAGCGGTTGAATAGCCATTGCCCGAGCCGGCCGACAAGCACCGCGTGGGGCAATTCGGTGAGCGGCCGGTCGAACCAGAGATGCGCGCCCGTGATCGGCGCCGCGGGCCAACTTTCCAGCCCGGCGAGCCAGGGCAAACGCTCGCGCCACGCGGAGGGCAATAGCTCCGCCACGCGGCGCCATGTGGTCGCGATCACGACGCGATCAAACGGCCCGCGCGTCGTGCCCGAGACATCGATATGAAATCGCCCGTCGGCGTCGGCATTGATTCGCTCGATTGCGGCGCCGCCCTGGAGCATCGCGCCTTGGCGCTCGAGCCAGGCCGGCAATCGCTTGCCGATGAGCTCGCCGAGCGGCGCTTGCGGGGTTTGCACCACATAGGCTTCGGCCGCGGCGAGAAAGCCATCGACGAACACCTTGCGCGCCGCCGCCATCGACGCATGCTCGAGGCTCTCGCCCAGCGCGCTGACGAGCACCACGCTCCAAAATAATTCGATCGCCCGCTCGCTTTGCCCCTGGTGCTCGAGCCACAGCCGGGCCGTGGGCCCTTGGGCAAGGTCGTCGAGTGGAGTGCGCATCAAGCGCCACATCGCTCGCGAGATCGCGCGGCGGTCTTCGCGAGTCAGATACGCCAGCTTTTGCAAGCCGGGCGCCAGATGCAGCGGCGCGGGCAACCACCGCGACGCCGCGAAGCAGCAGACTTCGCCGGCCGGCCCGATGAATGTGAGCTTGCGCCGGCAGAAACTCGGAGTCGAATCCGGCGCGGCGCGCGAGGTCGGCCAGATTGGTGCAGCAGCCCATCGAGACATGCTGGCAGAAATCGACCAATTGGCCGGTATCGGGATCACGAAACGACGTGGCCCGTCCGCCAAAATGCCGCCTCGCCTCGAACACCACGACACGCGCCCGCGTGCGACTCAAAGCGGCCGCCGCCGCAAGGCCCCCCAAGCCGCCGCCGATGATCGCCACGCACGGGCGCTGGTCGGGGGTGGCGGTGGTCATCCATAGCGCTCGCGAGGGCCAAAATCGGCGCGGCGCGGCTCGCGAGCCAGCGCCTGGGCAGCCGATCGAAAACGTCGACAGGCTGCTTTCTACACGCGCGAGCCCCCTCAGGCAATCGCTTCCGGTTCGTCGTCGTCGCTCAGGTCTTCCTCGACTCGGCTGCTGCCTGGAAAGAACAAATCGAGCGTTGCGCGGCAGAGCGCGATGTCGTCGGAAGGCTTGGCGATGGCTTTGAGCTTGGCCGAGAGCGCCGCCGAGAGATAGTTTCCCTCGGGCCAGCGCACCGCCATCACGCGCGAGCAATCCTCGAGCAGTTGATACACGCGGGCTCGCGTGATGCCGAGCTCCTTGGCCTGACGGCGAACGCTCTGCGGCGCGCCATGGATGCCAAGCCGCGATTCGCTGAGCGAGAAGATGTTGTCGCCGGCGTCGATCTTGAGCTGCGCCAAAAGCGGCATTGCAAGCTGCTCGCGCACTTCGTCGGGAGTCGGAATCTCGCCCCGCGAGACGACGCTCTGCATCCAGGCGTCGACCGGCTCGATGAACGACGGAGTCGGCCGCAGCTTGAGCCGCGGATTGGCCGGCGCGTCGCGGAACATATCGAACAGAATATGAAACACTTCGAGCACGACCCGAACCCGCTTTTCACCGTGGGTCTTGAGGCGCCGAATTTCGGAGACACTCAGGCCCAGATAAAACTCGAGCGGCGTGTGCCAGATCACCGTGGGCAGGGCTTGCAGCGTGGGCGCCAGCCGGCCGAGCTTCTCGCGGCCGAGCCCATGTCGCTCGATCGCACCGCGCCATTCGGTCCAGAGCGCTTCCGAAACAATCGCCGGATCGAACTCCGCGTCGGCCTTCGGACGCTCGGGCCGGGGTTTCGGTTCGACGGACTCATGCGGGCCAAACGGCGCCACCGGCGGATGGTCCTTGGTCGCTCTCGAAAGCAGCTTCACGAGGCAACTGATTTTCTTCTGTCCAATCCCGGGCGTGGCCGAGAGTTCGTCGAACGGCGTGTCGAGCAGGTCCTTGATCGTGCGGCCGAGAAACGCCAGCGGCAGCCGGCGATCGTTGGGCATCGCCCAATAGGCGAGCGGCTTTTCCAACCGATCAGCGAATTTGTCTTCGAGAAGTGTCTTGCGCAGCGTTTGGAAACTGCTGACGATCTTGTAGTCCTCGACCGAGGCGACTTTCATGGTCTTCATGCAAACAACTCCCGTGATTCCGGCCAATCCTCGGAAAAGCCGCCAAGCGCGACGCAATCAGGCCTTTCGCTCGAGCGGAGGAACACGCGAGACAATTCGCGATTCCGCGAACTGCCGCATGCGCTCTTCAAGCAAACGATGATTCCGTCTCCGGCCGACTTTTCCGAGATCGCAGGGCCTCTAATTAAAAACGCATCCCCAATTTCTTGGCGCTCGAGCGACGAAAACCGCCACGTCCCTCGATCTTGCAGACCGCCTTACGGAGCGATCGCGCCATCCAAGCAAGTTCGCAACCTGCTCGATGCATCACCGTCTATAAACGCTAAGTGTTTCGGGCGGTGGCGACGCCTGGCTACCTGGGGAAGGCCAACTCCGCAATTCGCCCGACTCGCCGAGGCAGAATCCGACGTTTTGCGAGCTTACCCGAACTTGCTATCGGCCCTCTGCTTTGCACGGCGTCTTGCGCGAAGCGGAGTGTTCCGAGCCAATGGCCAGTTCGTGTATGCTTATTGTCGCTTCATCTAGCGGGGAGTCAAGCGGAGTCGCTGATATCCATGTGGGGGGTGGTCGCCTTAAGTCATTTTGCAAAAGCTCTTTACCGATGAAAAAAAATATAGGCTCCCGCCCAAAAAAAAGAAAAAACAACTTCGGCCTAATAAAAACATTGCGGTTTTCCGCCGGCGACAACTCCAGGTTTTCTAATGCAGTGTTCGGATTGTATGTGGGGTCACGGACCGAAAGACCCCTTCGAGGCGCCCACCGGCGCCGCGAGGTCACTTTGCAAAATGCGAAGACGCAGTGACGCTTCCCCCCGGTGAAGCCGCGGTTCGGCATTCGAACCGAGGCCGCGCCAAAAAGATTTCGCTCCGCGGGCGCCACATATTTACAATGACCCCTGCCTTCGAGCGCTCCTCGTTATGATGGCCCCACCGAAAGTGTCGCTGCCAGCGCCTCGCCTCTCTCTCCCATCGCAGGATTCAAACCCGTGTCCCACCGTTTGCCGATCGCCGCCCTATCGTGTTGCATCGCTGGCGCTGGCCCGGCGCCGAATCCCCGATCGAGTCGCGACTTTCGGGCGTGGGCGCCTGCCGCGCTGGCGTCGGTGGTTCCGCCGTTGTTGATGTTCGTGCTGGGAGCCGGCGCCACGCTAGCCGAGGCGCCAGCGCCCAAAAAGATCGTGCTCATCGGCGGCCCGCCCGATGGCCATCCGCCCGCGGCGCATGAATACGCCGCCGCGACGCGACTCATCCAGCAATGTCTCGATGATTCGCCGAATCTCAAAGCCGCGAACCCCGCCGGGCTGGCCATTGAAACATATTCGGCCGGTTGGCCCGAAGACGATTCGACGCTCGACGCGGCCGACGCGATCGTGTTCGTGACCAGCGGCGCGGATCATGTCGAATCGAATCATCCGCTCGTCGTGGGCAATCATCTGGCCCGAGTCGAGCGGCAAATGCGCCGCGGTTGCGGAATCGCCACGATTCACTACAGCACGTTTCTGCCGGCGCGCGTCGGGCCGCGGGCGCTCGACTGGATCGGCGGATACTTCGACTATCAGAGCGGCCCGCAAGCCAACGGCTGGTTTTCCAAGATCAAGCACTGGAAGGCGGCGCTAAAGCCGGCGGCCGATCACCCAATCTCGCGGGGTGTCGAACCTTTCGAGATCGCCGACGAGTTTTATTACAACATTCGCTTCCGCGACAACGACTCGCGGCGCACATCGATTCTCACGACCCGTCCTCCCGGCGAAAGCGACGACTATGCGGTGGCCTGGGCCGTGGAGCGCGAAGACCATGGCCGCGGCTTTGGGTTTACCGGCGGCCATGCCTTGGCCAACTGGAGCAATTCGGCCTTGCGCCGCTTGCTCCTCAATGCGATTGTCTGGGTCGCCGGCGCCGACGTGCCGCCCGGCGGCGTCGACTCGGCGCTCCCCGACGAAAAAGCCAAAATTCGGGCCGTAATCGTCACCGGGCATCAACGTCCGGGCCATCGGTGGCGTGAAACGACGCCCGCGCTCGAAGCCGCGCTCGCCGCCGATCCGCGATTTGCCACGAGCGTCCAGCAAGATATCGAGTTTTTGGCGCGTCCCGAGCTCGAACACCATGGCGTCGTGGTGCTCAACTATTGTAATTGGGAGCGGCCGGGGCCCAGCGACGCGGCCAAGGCGAACTTGATTCGCTATCTCAAGCGCGGCGGCGGGCTCGCGATCATTCACTTCGCCAATGGCGCCTTCCATTTCTCGCTGCCCAATGCCGCCGAATCCGACTGGCCCGAGTGGCGCGAAAAAATCTGTCCGCGGGTGTGGGATCATTCGATCGATCCCGCGACCCATGCGATGCGCAGCGGACACGACGCCCACGGCCCCTTTCGAGTCGAGATCGCGCCCGCGACGCATCCGATCACGCGCGGCATGCGGGCCTTCGACACGACCGATGAGCTGTACTATCGCCAACAAGGCGCCGCTCCGGCGGAGGTGCTAGCCACGGCCCATTCGAAAGTCACGGGCCACGACGAGCCGATCGCACTGGCGCATCGCCAAGGCAATGGCCGCGTGTTTCAATCGCTCTTGGGCCACGACGCCGCCGCATTGACATCGCCCGGCGCGGCGCAGCTCACCTTGCGCGGCGTGATCTGGGCCGCGGGCGCCGAAACCGGAGTGGCGGCGCCCCTGGCCGAAAAGTCGGCGGCCTCTGAAAAAGCGACGCCGCCCCGGCAAGCCGAGCCGGCCAAACCGATCGCGGCCAAACCGATCGCGGCGAACACCGTCGGCGAACCATTTCACGCATCGCTCGACGCCACCGCCGGTCCGCTCGAAGTCAAACCCAACGCCGCATACGCCGCCGCGCCGTTCACGGTCGAGCTTTCGGCGCGACTCGATTCCGCCGAGCATTACAATGTGCTCGTCGCCCAAAGCTCCAAGGATTCGGCCGAGCACTGGGAGCTTTTCACCATGCCGCGAAGTGGACGACTGGCGGCCTATCTGCCCGGCTATGCGCCCGATCATGTGAACAGCGAAACCTCGATCACCGACGGCCAGTGGCATTATTTGGCCATGACCTTCGACGGCAGCCGCGCGCGGCTCCATGTCGACGCCCGACCGACCGCCGAGGCCGCGCTGCGTCGCGCGCGCCCCGCGGGCGAAGTGGGGCCCCTGTGGATCGGCGGCTATCCGCCGGGCGCGATCCGCTGCCAAGGCCGTCTCGACGATCTCCGCTTCAGCAGCATTGCGCGCGTGATCGGTCGAGCGCCCAAGGTTCCTTTCGCGGTCGATCCGCAAACGGTCGCCCTCTGGCGTTTCGATACGAGCGATTCGGGACGCTATTTCGATGTCGTGCATCGCGCCCTGGCCGCGGCCCCGGTTCACAAGGCCGAGAAACTCAACGACCGCGCCACGCTCTGGAAAGAGGCCGACAGCCAAGACGATCGGCTCAATCTGACCGACACCGGGCCGTTTTTTAGCGGCATGATTCAGGGCCACGAAGACGTCGCGGTCAAAGGTATCGCGATTCGACTGGGCGATCACAACGAAGCGGCCGTGGCCTACGACAACGATCTCCTGCGCATGAGCTGCGGCTGGCGCGGCAAGTTCTTGAAGTTCAACGGATTTCGCCACGGCCTGCTGCGTCCGGCGGAAGTCGATGGCGAGATTCTGTTTCACGCGGCCCATCGCCCGGGATGGGGCGCAATGGAGTGTTCGACAATCCGCGAGGCGCCAAGGCTGGCCCGCTGCCAAAGGATTGGGCGCATTACGAGGGGCTTTATTTGCACGACCGCCGAGTCACGTTGGCTTATCGCGTGGGCCGCGCGAGCGTTTTGGAGTCGCCGTGGCTCGAAACCCATGGCGACCAGCGGGCGATCACTGCCGCACGCTCGAAATCACTGGTGGCCCGGCCAATGCCGCGGCGCCGGCGGCGACCGACCTGGAGATGTTGGTTTGCGAAACGGATCGGTCCGAAGATGTTGTCCGGATCGTCGATGGCGTGGCGTTGATCGAACCAAAAGACCCCTCGGGACCAACCACGGCGGTCGCGCTCATTGGCCCGGCGGACGCGCGTTTGATGGTCTCGAACCATTCGCGGATCGTGCTCTCGACGTTTGCTCGTCCGCTGGAGCGGGCGAGTCAAAAACTGCTCCTGTGGTCGGGACCACGCGAAAGTTTGGCGGCGTTTCGCGCCCTCGTGGCGGCAAGTCCGGCGCCGGAAGACTTGCGAGGTTTTTGTTTGCCCGGCGGCCCGCGCTGGGGCGCGCCGCTTGCCACGACCGGCAGCGTGTCGCAATCGACGGCCGCTTATGTGGTCGACACGATCAGTGTGCCGTTTGACAATCCCCATCATGCGCTCATGTTTCTCGGCGGCCACGACTTTTTTCCCAATGGCGACGCCGCGGTCTCGACCGCCCATGGCGATGTCTGGCTGGTGCGCGGCATCGACGCCACGCTGGGCCACGTCACTTGGAAGCGCATGGCCACCGGGCTCTTTCAGCCGTTGGGACTCAAGATTCTCAACGGCGAGATCTATGTGCTCGGCCGCGATCAGATCACGCGTCTCCATGATTTCAACCACGATGGCGAAACCGACTTCTACGAAAACTTCAACAACGATGGCGAAGTCACGCAAAACGGCCACGAGTTCGCCACCTGCCTCGAAACCGACTCGAAAGGCGCCTTCTATTACCTCCGCGGAGACAGTCGCGGCGCGAGCTCTCACGATGGATCGCTGCTGCGCGTGGCCCCCAGCGGCGGCAGTATCTCGGTTTTCGCCACCGGCCTGCGCAACGCCAACGGCATGGGCATCGGGCCCGACGACACGATCACCGTGTCGCCGCAAGAAGGCACATGGACGCCCGGCTCCGCGATCTTCGCCGTGCGCGAAGGCGACTTCTGCGGCATGATGACTTCGCATCATCGACCCGCGGAGCCCACGACTTACGACCCGCCGCTGTGCTGGATTCCGCGACCGCTCGACAATTCCTCGGGAGGCCAAGTTTGGGCGCCGGCCACGGGCTGGGGGCCTTTGAGCGGCGACCTCCTGCACCTTTCCTATGGCCGCTGCTCGCTGCTGGCGGCGATGCGCGAAACGGTTGGCTCGCGTCAGCAGGGCGCCATTATGTCGCTTGGAATCGAATTCGAATCCGGCGCCATGCGCGGTCGCTTTTCTCCACGCGATGGCCAGCTCTACGTTACCGGTCTACAAGGCTGGCAAACCAACGCCAAACGCGATGGCTGCTTCCAGCGAGTGCGCTACACGGGAGCGCCGCTCAATGCGCCGGTGGCGTTTCACTTCGTCTCCGGCGGCATGCTCGTGACGTATTCCCGGCCGCTCGACCGCGCGATGGCCGAAGATATCGACAACTACGATGTTCAAGCTTGGAACTACCGCTGGACGGGAGCATATGGCTCGCCCGACTTCAAACCATCGGCCCCCAAGACCGAAGGCCTCGACACCTGGCCCGTGACGGCCGCGGTGCTTCAACCAGACGGGCGCACGGTGTTTCTCGCCATCGAGGATCTCCAGCCGGTGATGCAGATCGGCATGCGGGCGACGCTCAAGGCCCGCGATGGCGAGGCGTTCGACTCGGCGCTGTATGGCACGATCCATGCGCTCGGCGCCCTGCCGAACGATGTTCGCACGCAGCCCACGACGCCGGCGCACGGGACGACGCCGGTGGTGGATATCGACGCGGCATCGCTCGCGGCGGGCTTGGCGGTGGCGTTTGAACACGCCGGGCCTCGAAAAACGCCGCGCGGCCCGGGCGCCAACCCGCGGGCGGCGCGCGTCGCCCGGCTGGCGGCGTGGACATCGCCCGCGGACGAAGCGCCCAGCATGACGCTCGAAGCCGGGCCATTCATGGCCGAAGCCAATGGATTCATAAGGCTCGATCTTCGTGGCGCCTACCGCTTTTCATTCGCCGGCGCCGGCTCGGCGCGACTGTGGATAAACGATGCCGAAACGCTCGTGGCGGCCGGACCTGATCTCGCGGCGGCGGCGGCGTCGGCGGAGGTGGTGCTGCATAAAGGGCTGAATCGTGTGCGCATCGCGTATACGAGTCCACGGCAAGGCGATGCCGCTTGCCGGCTATTGTGGTCGTCGGCCGCGTTTACCACCGAGCCAGTTCCGCCGACGATGCTCTGGCACGACACGCGAGATCCGGAACTTGTGGCGAGCGAGTTGTGGCGCGCGGGCCATGATCTATTCCAGGCGGCTCGTTGCGGAAACTGTCATGAGGCGCTCGGCATGCGGCGACCGGGACCACGGTTCGACGAAATCGGAAGCCGGCTGCGCGAAAGCTGGCTGACGGAGTGGCTGCTCGATCCCCGTTCGCAGCGCGACGATGTCACGATGCCGAAGGTATTGGTGGATCGGCCCGAGGCGACCGCCCAGCGACAAGCGGCCGACATCGCGGCGTATTTGGCTTCCATCGACGGGGCGGCGGCGCCCGAGGGCGATGCGGCGCCGATGGCCGGCGCGGGCGAGCTCGTCGCGCGGGGCGAGACGCTCCATGAAGACTTGGGCTGCATCCAGTGCCATCGCCTTACGCCGCCGGAGGCCAAAGACGCATTCGGCCGAGTGTCGCTGGCGAATGTGGCGAAGAAATTTCCACCGGGCCGGCTCGAACAGTTCTTGGCTCGGCCGGAAGCCCATTTCGCGGCGACACGGATGCCGAATTTTCATTTGTCGACCGAGGAGCGCAATTCGCTCGCGGCGTTTGTGCGCTCGAAGGTCCCAGCCGCCCAAGAGGCAGTCAGCGGCGATCGGAACCGCCCCGCCCCCGATCATGCCGCGGCGGCCGAGCGTGGCAAAGCTTGGTTCGCCAAGTCGGGCTGTGGGCAGTGTCACTCCCACGGCCCACAACGCGAACTGCCCACGCGCGTCGAATGGCCGAAGGATGCCGAGACGAAACGCGGTTGTTTGACGCCTCGCGCCACGCGAGAAAAAGCCGACCCATCAACCCTCCCCCCGGCCGCTCCCGAATACAACTTCACCGCCACCGAGCTCGCGGCCCTGCGAGCATTTATCGCCGCTGGCGATCGCCCCGCGTGGCGCGACGCTCCGGCGGAGATCGCGGCGCGCGAGATGAAGACGCTGCGCTGCGCTGCTTGCCATGCCCGCGATTCCCAAGCCACCGCCATGGCCGCCGTGCTCGATGAAGAGGGCACGCAAGGCTTCCCGCCCGAGGGAATCCCCTCGCTTACTTGGGTCGGCGAAAAATTGCAAACCGCTTGGACGAAGCGACTCATCGAAGGCACGCTGCCATATCAGGCCCGGCCGTGGCTCAAAGCGCGAATGCCGACTTTTTCGGGCCGCGGCGAAGCGATCGCCTTGGGGCTCGCGGCGCAGCATGGCATGGCGCCCGAGGATCCGGATCCGGTGGCCGGCGATCGTCCGCCGCGCGAGGCGACTTGGCTGAAGACTCCGCGGCAATTGGCCGCCAGCGTCGACATCGGCCGCGAGCTGAGCGTCAAGCAAGGCGGCCTCGATTGCCGGCAATGCCATTCGATCGATGGCGTTACCCAGAAGCAAGAAAACAACGCCCAAGGCGTGAGTTTTCCGCATGTGGCGGAGCGAATGCGCATCGGCTATTATCGCCGCTGGATGCTCGATCCGCTCCGCATCGACCCGCGGTCGAAGATGCCGCGTTTCACCACCGATCGGCGCCACACGGCCGTGACCGGACGAATGCAGGGCGACGCCGTGCTCCAGTTCGACGCGCTTTGGGACTATATTCATTCACTGCCGGCGGCCGATGCGCCGGCGAGCGACACGAAACCATGAGCTCGATCCATCTCGCCAAGTGTCTCCTGCCCGATGGCGTCGTCGCCGTGGCGCGCATTGCCGATGAGCGGGTCTATCCAGCGCGGCCGCATCCGCAATTCGGCTCGCTCAGCGAGATTCTCGGCGCCGACGATTGCTTCGCGATCGCGCGGGAGCTCACCGAGTCGCGAAACGGATCGTTGCCACTGGGCGATGTGCGGCTGCTCGCGCCGATCGATCGGCAAGAAGTCTGGGCCGCCGGAGTCACCTATCGCCGCAGCAAGACGGCGCGAATGGAGGAATCCGACGCCGCCGCTTCGCTCTATGATCGCGTGTATGCCGCCCCGCGACCGGAACTATTCTTCAAGGCGACTCCGCATCGCGTCGTTGGGCCCGGGGCGCCGGTTTGCATTCGCCGCGACGCCACCTGGAATGTGCCCGAGCCGGAGCTCACGCTGGTCATCGACTCGCGGATGCGACTGGCCGGCTTCACGATTGGCAACGACATGAGCAGCCGCGATATCGAGGGCGAGAATCCGCTCTATTTGCCGCAGGCCAAAGTCTACGACGCCTGCTGCGGTCTTGGCCCCTGGGTCACGCTGTTCGACGCCCCGCGAGTCAAGCCCTTTGCCATTGCGATGCGCATCGAGCGCGGCGGCGGCGTGGTTTTTTCGGGCGAGACCAGTTCCGATCAGCTCGTGCGTTCGTTCGAGGAACTGATCGGCTGGCTGGGCCGCTCGAATTCATTCCCCCAGGGCGTGTTTCTGCTGACCGGCGCCGGAATCGTGCCCGACCGCGATTTCACGCTGGCGGCGGGCGACGTGGTGGAAATCGAAATTGCCGGCATCGGCCGCTTGCGAAACCCGGTGGCGGTGGCGTAAGAGCCTATCCGGCGAGTTTCCCCTGTCCCTTTGGGAGAGGGGAGGGCGAGGGCCCGCCGAAGTTCTCGAATAGGCTGTAAGCGAATCGAAATGGCGTCGCGACGGCCTTTCGAGGCTCCGGGGAATGGAGGCGGCTCTGATTCTCCGGCCCGGAATGCTCTCGGCTTCGCGGCCCGGTCTCGGCTATGATGCCGCCATGATGCGAGGCCACGATTTTCGCGAGTTGGTTAGCGGACGCCGCGCGCGAGCGAGCGACATTGTCCTGCGCGCCGTGTTGCGCTTGCTGGAAACGCCCTATGCGGCGGCGATGCGCGCTGCGCAATTGGCGCTACGACACCGGCCGAGCCGTGCCGCGTCGCGTGTCGGCGCCGGTGATTAGTGTCGGCAATCTTACTTTGGGCGGGGTGGGCAAGACTCCGTTTGTCGAATGGCTGGCCCGGTGGCTCGTGGCGCGGGGAGTGCGGGTGGCGATCGTGAGCCGCGGCTACGGGGCGCCCGCGTCGGGCGATTCACCCGATATCGAAAGGCTCAACGACGAGGCGCGAGAGCTCGCCGAGAAACTTCCGGGTGTTCCGCATTGCCAACATGCCGACCGATTATCGGCTTGCCAGCGCGCGATCGACCAGCACGGCGCCGAACTGCTGCTGCTCGACGACGCCTTTCAACATCGCCGCGTGTATCGCGATCTCGATATTCTACTGGTCGACGCTTGCGAGCCGTTTGGCTTTGAGCATGTGTTCCCCCGCGGCACGCTTCGAGAGCCGCTCGCCGGCGCCCGCCTGCGCGGGTAATCGGCCTGACGCGGGCCGATATGATCGATCGCCCCGAGCGCGAAACGATCCGCCAGCGGTACATGAATTTGGCTCCCGGCGCCGCGTGGTTGGAAATGCGGCATGCGCCGGTGGCTTTGCGCACGAGTGGCGGCGAGGAATCGTCGCTTGATCGGCTCGGCGGAATGCGGGTGGCGGCGCTGGTGTGGAATCGGCAATCCGGCTGGCTTTCATTACTCGCTGTCGAACGCTGGCTGTAAGATCGTCGCCGCGCGGGACTATGGCGATCACCATCTATATTCGGATCGCGATATCGGGGAGCTCGCGGCTTGGGCCGATTCGCTGCCGGTCGAAGCGATCGTGTGTACGCATAAGGACCTCGTCAAATTGCCGGTAGCCCGCTTGGGCTCGAAGCCGCTGTGGGCCCTGCGGGCAGAAGCACGGCTCGACGCGGGCCTGGCCTCGCTCGAAGCGCTGCTGGCGCCACTGGTCCAGCGACGTTCACGGTCCCTGGCGGCTTGAATGGCGCATGTTTCCCTTATCGCTGGCGCCACTCGGCATCGGGATCCCATGACAATGTCGCGCACCATGCCGTCTCCATCGTCCCTCATCGAGCCCGAGACGGCGGCGCCCAGTTGGCTGAGCCCTGCGTCGGCCCATCTCGGTCGGAGCGTCCGGCGCGGGAATGCGGTCGCTCGCCGCGGTGCTGCGACAAGCGCAATGGCGGATAACCAGCTCCGATCTCGCCACGACTGGGCACTCCGCCGTCAACGTGCCTCGCGGTTGCGAGCTTGTGATTCATAGTCCCGCCGTAGCGAGCGACAATGTGGAACTTCGCGCGGCTCGGGCGCTCGGCATCCCCACGCTCGGCTATCCGCGAATGCTTGGCCGGCTGATGCGGGCTCGCCGCGGAGTGGCCGTGGCCGGGTCGCATGGCAAGTCGACCGCCGCCCTCCTGATGGCCGCGCTGCTCACGGCCGGAGGGCTCGACCCCACCGCGCTCGTCGGCGCTTCGCCACGGGGCGCGCGAAGTGGCGGCTTATTGGGCCGGGGGCCGTGGCTCGTGGCCGAGGCTTGTGAGTATCGCCGACATTTTTGCCATTTGCGGCCCGAGATCGCGGTGATTTTAAATATCGAATGGGACCACGTGGATTGTTTTCCCACGCCGGGCGATACTCGGGCAGCGTTTCGAAGCTTCGTGGCCGGGCTGGCGGCGGAAAGTTTGCTCTTGGTTTCAGCCGATTGTCAGAACGCGCGGGCGATTGGCCGCGAGAGTGGGGTGAAAAACGCTTTGACCTTTGGTCTCGCGGGCGACGCGGATTCGCGCGCCGTGGATATCGCGCAAAGCGCCGGCTATTACAGCTTTTCGGTCGAGCGGTCGGTGGCCGCGATGGCCCGACGCCATTCGCGCGGCGAGGCTGGAAAGAACCGGCTCGGCCCCGTTTCGCTCAAAGTGCTCGGCGCTCATAATGTCTCGAATGCCCTGGCGGCGATCGCCGTGGCTTCGATCTTGGGCGTCGACGACGCAACAATCCTCGCGGCGCTTGCGGATTTCGCCGGGCTGGAGCGGCGGCTCGAAGTGCTGGGGCATGCGGCGGGCGTGACCGTGGTCGATGATTATGCCCATCATCCGACCGCGGTCGCGGCCACGCTCGCGGCGGTGCGCCAGGCGTTTCCCGGGCGGCGGGTGTGGGCCGTGTTTGAGCCGCATCAGGCTGTCCGGGCCCGCGCGATGCTGGACGAGTTCGCCCGGAATCTGCAAAATGCGGAGAAGGTCCTCATCGTCGACACGTTCTTGGCTCGGGAGTCGGCGCCCGCGCCCGATGCCCGCGCCGTGAGTCGGCAGCTAGCAGCGGCGGTTCGTGCTGGTGGCGCATCGGTCGCCTCGACCCATGCGGCGGAGGAAATTGCCTTGCGGCTCGCGCGGGACTTGCGGCCCGGCGACGTTTTGGTGACGATAGGCGCCGGAAACATCGGAAAAATAGCGCATGGCATCATTCACAGGCTTTGAAAAAATCACGCGGCGGCAAGAGCTGCTGGCCCGGCACACCTGGTTCCATCTGGGTGGGCCGGCCGAATACTTCATTCAGCCCGAGAGCATCGAGGAGCTGGCGGCGGTGGTGCGCCATTGCCACGAGACGCAGACCCCGGTGCGGCTTTTGGGCGGCGGCTCGAATGTGCTGGTGCGAGACGAAGGCGTGGCGGGCGCCGTGATCCATCTTTCGGCGCCGGCGTTTAGCGAAATCTCGGTCGACGATCAGACCATCTCCGCGGGCGCCGGCGCGAAGCTCGGCCATGTGATCTCGACCGCCGTGCGCCACGGGCTCGCCGGCCTGGAAACCCTGGTCGGCATTCCCGGCGCCCTGGGCGGCGCGCTCCGCGGCAACGCTGGCAGCCGTAGCGGCGACATCGGCCAGTGGACCTGCCGGGCCACGGTGATGAACCGCGCCGGCGAAATCGAGCAGCGCCAGCGCGAAGAGCTCGTGTTTTCCTATCGCCAAAGCTCGCTCGATGAACTGGTGATCTTGGAAGCTCAAATTCGCCTGGAGCGCGATGATCCCGATGATCTCACCAAGCGAATGCAGAAGCAGTGGATCATCAAAAAGGCCGCCCAGCCGCTGAGTCATCAGAGCGCCGGCTGTGTGTTCAAAAATCCGCGAGGCATGAGCGCCGGCATGCTCATCGATCAATGCGGGCTCAAAGGCGCCGCGGTCGGGCAGGCCACGGTGAGCGATCGCCACGCTAATTTCATCGTCACCACGCCCGGCGCCACGAGCCGCGATGTGCTCGATTTGGTCGATCTTGTCCGGTCGCGCGTCGGCGAACGCCTCGGAATCGAACTGGAGTTGGAAATCGAGGTCTGGTAGCCTAATAGGCACGCGGAATTCGCGAATTTCGATTCCAGCGACTTTTTTTTCGGCGCGGCCTCTTTGGGCACGATGCCAGCGGGCCGGAAAAGAGGGCCTCCCATTTCGGGCGGCCAAACCGGTTTTTTCGGGAGTGGCAATTTTTTTGAGTGGCAAGGAGGCTCCTCAATGGCCGCCAAAAAGGCCGATCCGCCGGCGACAGCCGCCGCGCCGCGCGGGGCGGGTCGGGCCATTCGCTGGCTGTTGCTCATTGCCGTGCTCGTGGCCTCGGGAGCCGGCCTGTGGCTCACCCTGTGGGACCATGTGCGCGGGCATGTGCTCGCGCGGTCGGAATATCGCATCGAAGCGGCCAATATCGCAATCACGCCCCCGCCGGCCTGGATTCGGGCCGATGTCAAAAACGAAGTGATTCGCAGCGGAGGGCTCGACTCCGGGCTGTCGCTGATCGATGAAGGCGTCACGGTGCGCGTGGCTCAGGCATTTCAGCTCCATCCCTGGGTCGCCAAAGTGACCCGCGTGAGCAAGAGCCACCCGGCCCGGCTGGTCGTGGAGTTGAACTACCGCAAACCGGCGGCGATGGTCGAAGTGAGCGGCGGCCTGTTGCCGGTCGACGGCGAGGGCGTGCTGCTGCCGAGCGATGATTTCACGCCCGAGGAAGCGGCGGCCTATCCGCGCATTACCGAGATCAAAACAGTGCCGGTCGGGCCTCAAGGTTCGCGCTGGGGTGATGCCCGAGTGGCTGGCGGCGCGAGGTTGGCCGCGGCGCTGGCCGATGATTGGAAAAACCTGCGGCTCGAGCGACATTGTGCCGATCGTGCCTCCGGCCGGAGTCCGCACGACCGATGATATTCTTTACGATCTGCTCACCCGCGGCGGCTCGCGCATTGTGTGGGGCCACGCCCCCGGCAGCGAGCGGCCGGGCGATCCGCGCGCGGCCGACAAGCTGGCCGTTTTGCGACAATATGCGACCAAGCAAGGCTCGCTCGAAAGTCCGACAGGCGAGCCGCGAACGCTCGACCTGCGCACCGGCCACGCTCTCTCGACCGCGCGCCGCGCCGCCGCGCCGGGCGACGATCCGAATCGTTGAGCAGGGCCCGGATGATCGGGGTGGCAAACACCAACCCTTGCATGTTTTTGAGTGCTCGCCGCGGCGGAGTCGCGTATAATCGGGCGACCCGCGCCGCTTGTCCGCTGACGCCGCGCCAAGGAGAGCCCCATGCGTAATTTCGCATCGCCGCCACCACCGTCGCGTTTTGAATTGCGGCGCCTCGCGATCGCGAGCTTTTCGCCGCTATGCGTGATTCTGGCGCTGATGGCCCCGTCGCGGCCGATGGCGGCATGGGCGGCCGAAGAAGCTGAAAAGCCCGCCGAAAAGCCCACGGCGAGCGTTCCCGAGAATCCGCTGGCTGTCGACGAGCATAAGGACCTGGCGTATTACGATGGCGCCGACGCCCACGCCACCAAGCATCGGCTCGATCTGTTCCTGCCCCGCAACGCGAGCGATTATCCCACGGTGGTGTTCATTCACGGCGGGGCTTGGATGGCGGGCGATAAATCGAATTTCGGCATTTACGCCGCGATCGGGCACATGCTGGCCGAACACGGGCTCGGTTGCGCCGTGGTCAACTACCGCTTGTCGCCGAGTGTCCAGCATCCGGAGCATATTCGCGACGTGGCGCGAGCTTTTGCCTGGGTGCGGGCCAATATTGCCCGTTATGGCGGCGACCGCGAGCGGTTGTTCGTGGCCGGGCATTCCGCCGGCGGACACCTGGCGGCCCTTTTGGCCACCGACGAGTCGTACCTCACGGAGCAGGGCCTCGGGCTGGCCGACATCAAGGCCGTGGTCGCGATCAGCGGTGTTTACATTGTGCCGGGAACGATGTTCAAGAGCGTGTTCGGCGACGACGCGGCCTTGCATCGTCAGGCGTCGCCGATCGAACACGTGAGCGAGCGTTCTCCGCCGATGCTGCTGATCCATGCCGATCACGACTTTCCATTTGCCGAGGACATGGCGCTCGACTTCGCCAAGGCGCTGCGCGATAAACATGTGACCGTGGAAACGCTCCCGGTCGAGAATCGGAACCATATCGACGTCATGTGGCGGGCCACGAAACCCGATGATCCGGTGGCGGCGGCGCTGATGGCCTGGGTGCGCAAGTGGTCCCGCCCCGGCGGGGGCGAGGGGTAGAATCGCCGTGCAGTTGGGGGGGCGACGGGTTGCGAGCGCGCAAATAATTTCAGATTCTTTTTCTTGCACCGCCGCGTGCAAAGCTATAACATGGCAATAGGTTCGCGAGACTGGCCGAGGTTCGATTCGAGTTGGCATCGCCCCTATCGACGGTTTTGTTCCTTTCTTCGTCGGTCCTTTAATTGATCCATCCAAGGAGCGTTCGCGCGCACAAAGCGCCGAACCGCAAAATGCCCGTCTCTTGAGGCCCGGCACTTGCTCAAGACCGTTGGCGCCCCGAGCGATCAGGGGTTTCACATCTCTTCGGGTTCGGAAAAAAATGCGGTCTGTTCGTAGGCAGGATTCGTGGTTGCTAGCGCGCTCGGCGGCTCGCGCGACCGGAGCGCGCGCGCGTCAGGCATTTACTCTGGTCGAACTGCTTGTCGTGATCGCGATCATCGGCGTGCTGATCGCGCTCTTGCTTCCGGCGGTGCAAGCCGCCCGGGAAGCGGCCCGCAGGTCGAGTTGCGCCAACAACCTCAAGCAACTCGGGCTCGCTCTGCAGAATTACCACGACGCGCGAAAGATCTTTCCGCCGGGCGCCCTTTGGAACAGCGGCAGCGCGAATATGCCGCAAACGACGCTGGGGCCGAATTGGATCATCATGATCATGCCCTTCATGGAAGAGAAAAACACGCTGACGCTCTACAACACCAAAGCCTACATCACCGATGGCTCGAACTATGTCTTCCGCTCGACCGTGATTCCAGCGCTGCTCTGCCCGAGCGATTCGTATAACAATGTTGCGTACGACGGAACGACCGCCGCCACTTCCCTGGGGCTCGGCTGGGCGCGGCAACTATGCCGCCAACGGCTCGATGGAATTTCAAGATAGCAGCTTCGGAGCAAGCTCGACGGGCTGGACCCAAGCCTATTATCGCGGCGTCATGGGCCCGAATGTCTCGCTCTCGATGAAGCAAATTACCGATGGCACGAGTAAGACCGTGCTGGTCGGCGAGATTCGGGCCGGGCTCGATTCGACCGACGCCCGAGGCATTTGGGCGATGTCGGGCGGCTGCGCGAGTGGTCTTTACGCGCATGGAAATATCGGCGACGACAACGGCCCGAATGCTTGGGCTCCCGAGGCCGACGATGTTTTTAGCTGCAATACGACCGGCGCGAATTTCGGCGGCACCACGATGCTAAACAACTTCAACATGGGCTGCGATGGCGGCAATAACAGCCACCAGCAAACAATGCGGAGTCTGCATCCCGGCGGCGTGCAAAGCGTGTTCTGCGATGGTAGCGTGCATTGGCTCGACGATACGATCGGCCTGGGCACGAGCTCGACGGCCCTCGGTGTGTGGGATTTGATTAATCTGTCGAACGACAGTCAGCAGGTGAACGAAGACGCGTATTGATCTGGCCGAAGCATCGCGGCGCCCGCCGATCGGATCGGCGCCTCGCGCTTATGCCGGCCAAAGCGGGCTCCATTTTTCAATGAACCGCTAGACGGTCTCGGTTCGGGCGGGTAGATTAGTCGCGTCGCAGGTAGAGGCGACGAATTGCCCGAGTCGAGTCCCTCGGCCTCGCCGCCCCCGTTGAGAAAATCCATCGCAGCCGCGTAGCTCAGTTGGTTAGAGCGCAGCTCGACAAGCTGGATGTCGCGCGTTCGAGTTGCGCCGCGGCTATTTTCTCCTTCTTGGGCGAATCGCGAAAAGAACATCGCGAAAAAGAAACGACGGGAAGAAGCAACCTCGCCCCGCGAAGCGCGGAGCGGGCCTCGCCCTCGCTCCCCCGCGGCTCTCTTCTCGGGCGTCACATCGTTTGCCGACTACACGAACTGCGTGAGCCCCGGCTTGGCCACCACCGCCACCGGCGCCGGGCCGAATTCATACTTCGCCGGCGAGAGGTCTTCCTTGCTCTTGAGGCATTGGTCCCAGGTGAGCGTCTGGCCGGTGTAGCAGCACATGCGGCCCATGATTCCCATCAGCGTGCTTTGGGCCATGTACCGGCCGTTGTTGATCGGGTTGGCCGAGCGAATGCTCTCGAAGAGCGCTTTGTGCTCCGCGTCGTACATATTGGGCGCCTTGCCCGAAAAGCTCCAGGGGTCGGCCCCGGAGATCCGGCCTTTCATCATTTCGGCCGTGCCCTTCGTGCCGATGATGTGATCCGACACATCGACCGAGCAGCCCGCCATTTGGCGACAATTGGAAAAGAGCCGCACTCCGTTGGCGTATTCGAAAACCACGGCCATGTGGTCGTAGGCATTACCGTATTCCTCGCCGGTTCGCACTTGGCGCCCGCCCAGGCCGGTGGCTCGCGCCGGCGGCTCGTCGCGCATGATCCAGGCCGCTTTGTCGAGGCTATGCACATGCTGCTCGACATTGAAGTCGCCCGAAAGCCATGTGAAGTAGAGCCAGTTGCGGAGCTGAAATTCCATGTCGCTCCACTCGGGCTTCCGATCCTTGCGCCAGAGGGTGCCGGTGTTGTAGCTAACATGCATCGCTTGAATATCGCCGATGGCGCCGTCATGCACCCGCTTGACCAGTTCTTGCTTGGCCAAATCGTAGCGATAGCAAAGCCCCGACACGACGCTCAGGTTCTTTTGCTTGGCGAGCTCCGCGGTTTCGAGCACCGAGCGCACCCCGGGAGCGTCGACCGCCACCGGTTTCTCGCAGAATACATGTTTGCCGGCCTCGACGGCGGCCTTGAAATGAATCGGTCGAAAGTGCGGCGGGGTGGCAAGCAGCACCACATCGACATCGGTGGCCAATAATTGCTTGTAAGCGTCGAAGCCGGTGAATTGCCGCTCGGCGGGCACATCGATTCGCGCGGCGGCTTGTTGCTTGAGATTGTTGAGGCTGGATTGCAGGCTTTCGGGAAAAAGATCGGCCAAGGCCGTGACTTTGCACTGAATGTCGGCCGGCAAGTCCTTCTCGGCGTTGAGGGCATTCATCGCCGCGCCCGTGCCTCGGCCGCCGCAGCCGATGAGGCCCACCTTGAGCACATGGCTATCGGCCGCATGCACAAAGCGCGGAGCGACGAGCGGCGGCGACGAAAGCGCCGCCGGCCGCGAGGCTCGAAGCCTTGAGAAAATCGCGGCGGGTCGCCGAAGCCTGGGGATGGGAACCGGGGGCGGAGTGCATGATGTGTCCTTTGCTCCAAGGCGGCGAAAGGTTTGGGGAGGATCGTCACTCGCGATTTCGAGTCATGGGCTCGATTCGGGCGACACGGCGCGGTGAAGCCCAATTTACCTTACCTAAATCCATTTCGCCACACGACGAACCTTCGCTCTCGGGAAAAATCTCGCGGCGCGCGAGCCGGACCGGGCGGCCGGGCCGCTTGATTCCCAGGCCGGCCCGCTCGATGTTCAACGCCCAAGGCGCGAGTTTTCGTCGATCGCCGCCAAGTCCTGCTTTTAATGCACTCGCTGCATGTGCCGGAGAAATTGATCGTCGACCCGGCCAATGTCCGGCCCAAACGCTTGGCGAAATTCCGCGAGCCGCGCGTCCCGATCGTCCCACACCAGCGGCGGCTTCGCGGCCAGCCGCTTCAAATACGCGAGATATTCCTTCGGATGCTGGCGGAGCAGGTAATAGTTCAGGGCCCAGGCTTCGGCATAGGCGTCGAGCGCCGTCGACGGATCGCGCATTCGCTTGTCGTCGCCGATCAGGCTCGGCAACGATTCCGCGGGACGCGCGGGCAGGTATTCATGGAATCGCTCGAGCCGCGGATAGTTCACCCCGCCCATGGTTCGCCATCCCTTGGCGCTTTCGAGGTCCGGCGTTTCGAAATAGATCGCCAGTCCTTCGCTCACCCAGAGCGGAATATCGGCGAAGCGAGTCTGCAGGCCCGAGTTAAACGCCACCTGATGCGTGGCCTCGTGGATGATCGTGGCCACGTTGCGTTCGGAATCGGGCTGGCTCAAAAGCTCGTTGATCTGCTGGGCGCTGGCGCGGCGCTCGCGGCGGCCGAGCCCCGGATCGCTTTCCGTCAGGTCGCAGGTCAGCACTCGATTAGTCGCGAGACTGTAGTAGCCGATCATGTTCCGCGCGGCGGGCCCGACCTCGAGCGTGGCGTATTTCATATACGCTTCGCGGCTGCTGAACACGATGACGACCAGCGGAAATTCGGCTTCGTGAAGCTCGAATCCCTTGCGGTTCCAAAAATTGACGAACGCGCGATTGAGCCGCTCGAGCAGCGAACCGCACCACTGGGCATATTCTCGCGAGGTGTCGTGGCACACCAGATAGCGCAGTCGTGGAGTGAATTTCAAAACCTTCGGGCAGCGTTTCCAGAAGCCGCTTGCCGAGCAGGGCGGCGGAGAGCGGCTTGAAGGGAGCGTCGTCCTTCGTATGCGAGACGATTTCTTCGGGCTGAATCGGCCACAAGACGCCGTCGCTGGCCAGGAGCATCAGGCCGCCGTCTTGGGCCGTGACCAAAAGGCGGCCATCGATTTCGCGGGCGTTTCCGTCGCGTTTAAACGCCACATGATCGACCGCTAGGGCCAAACTTCCGAGCGACGATAGGCAAAGCGCCAAGCCGATCGCCACCGTCGCGCGCAATATCCCTTGGACGATCGACTTGCGGACGCAGGGCGCGGCGAGGCTAGGGACCATTCTATTAGCATAGCATGGCGCACCGTGATCCGCCCGACTCGGCGAGCAAACTCCAATCGGGCAGTACGGTTAGGATCGGCGGCTTGAAGGGCCGAGCATATCCATGAACCCCCAGGAACCCCCATCCCCATGTTTTTTTCCCGGTTGGGGAGAAGAGGAGGCGTCGGATAAGTCGCTAACCATTTCCTAACGCGATTCTATTTTGACGTGGGTCAGCCGCGGCGACTAAACTTCGTGCTCCCCCAGGGAGCCCACTATGTCCATGCGTCGCGGATTTACCTTAGTCGAATTGCTGGCGGTCGTCGCGATCATCGGCGTGCTCGTCGCTTTGCTGCTGCCCGCGGTCCAAGCGAGCCGCGAATCGGCGAGGCGAATTCATTGCGCGAACAATCTGAAGCAGATCGGCTTGGCGCTCCTGAATTTCGAGGAAGCGCGGAAAACATTTCCCGCGGGATATATTTCGCAGGTCGACGCCAACGGCAACGATCTGGGACCGGGCTGGGGTTGGGCCGCTCGAATTCTGCCGCAGTTGGAAGAGGGCGCCATTTCCGGCGCCATCCATTTTCAATTGCCGATCGAATCGCCGCAAAACACGGCCCGGCTGCTCGCGATCGCCACGCTGCTTTGTCCCTCGGACTCGCCTCCGCCCAGTTGGTCGGCTCAAAGCTCGGCCGCCGGATCCGCGCCGGGTCCAACGATTTGCGACGTTGCCTCGGCGAACTATGTGGGGGTCTTCGGCACCGGCGAACCGGGCGTCAACGGCAATGGGGTTTTTTATCGCAATAGCGACATCGCCTTGAAAGACATTACCGATGGCAGCAGCACGACCTTGGCCGTGGGCGAGCGGGCGATCGTGCTTGGCAACGCAACGTGGGTCGGTTCGGTGACGAACGCGATGCTTTTTCCGTCTCCGGCCAATGTCGTGGCGCAACCGGTGCCCGAAGCGGGCGCGAGCATGATTTTGGGACATGCGGGCGAGGGCGCCGGCCCCGGCGAGCCCGGCGGCGATGTCAACCAGTTCTATAGCTTGCATGGCCTAGGGTGCAATTTCTTGTTTACCGATGGCCATGTGAACTATCTCGACGCGGAAATCGACTATCAGACCTATATCTCGCTGGTGACGCGCACCGGCAACGAAGTGGTATCAGGAGAATATTGATGCGCTGGGCATGGTGGCTTTCGGTGTTCGTGGCTTGTTCGCTCGGTTGCAGTCCGACCGCGAAGAAGACCAGCAAGCACTCGGTATCGATGGACAGCGTGCCACCTGAAATCATCAAGGTGGCCCAGACCACGATGCCCGACGTGGTGTTTGACAACGTGGTCCGAGGCGACGGATTTTACGAAGTTCGCGGCAAGAACAAATCCGGCAAGATCATCGAGGTCGAAGTGTCCGACGAAGGCAAAGTGCTTGAGATCGAATGAGAGCCTGCCCAAGCGATAGGCAAGTGGCGATGCGTCTCCTTGCTGTCATGGCGCCTTCTCCGATAGCGGAGGCCCAAATCCGAACGAGAACGCCTTCCGGATGCGTCGACGACATTGGGGCAAATTCCGATCCGGGCGCTTCGAGTTCGCCTAGCGGGCCGGGAGCGTAATCTGATATAGTCCCGCCCGCCTATCTGGCAAATCTCCCATTTTGCCTTCAAATGTTGTCGCGTCCATGAAATCGGGTCGACCCATCGTTTTTGCCGTGCTCGCGCTCGCGCTCGGTCTCGTCGAGACCGGCTGTCAGGGCAGCGCGCTGCAAAAGAAGATGCCTTGGTATACTGAAGACCATGTCGTCGGCATCAAGACAGCCGATGAGCGCATCGCCGAGATCGACAAGCTGCGCGACGAACAGAAGAAGACTCCCAAGTCGCCCGAGCAACAGCAAAAAGATTGCGAACTGCTGGCCCGGGAGATCGAAAAAGAAAAACAAGACCCGCTCGTGCGGCGTCACATCTTGCTGGCGCTCGCCGTGTATCCCACCGCGCTTTCCGGTCAGGTGCTCAAGGCGGGCTTGAGCGATCCAGATTTCGAAACGCGGATTGCCTGCTGCCGCGCGTGGTCGATTCGCGGCGGCAAGGATGGGATCGAGCCGCTATCGAACACGCTGACCAACGATGGCAACTTCGATGTTCGCCTGGCTGCCGCCCGCGCGCTGGGAACGCTCAAGGAACCAACCGCCGCGAAAGCGCTCGCCGAAGCCTTGGCCGACGCCGACCCGGCCATGCAGCGCCGCGCGCTGGAATCGCTCAAGCTCGTGAGCGGGCAGGACTATGGCAACGACGTGACCAAGTGGCGCCAATATGCCGCGTCGCCGGTGGGCCGCGGAGAAGAAGCCGTGGCGGCGCCCCCTGGTGGCGTTTCTGGTAGCGGGGCCACTCGGGTCGCCGGGCCGCGCGGGGAGCACGCTTGCCGCTCGGCATGGGCATCGCGATCAGTGCTTTTGCATTCGCGGAGTGGGCCGTCGCAAGCTTCCGCCGCTTGATCCCGCGCCATTCGAAATATCGGCCGCGGGCATGGCCCCCTTGGTCCTCGACGTTCCCCGCGACGTGTCCGGTTGGCGCTCGCCCGTGGCCGCCGCCCATCGTCGATCGATGATCGCGCGCACATACCGGGGTTCGACAAACGCGAGGTTCGCGATCAGCATCACGAGGCCGAAGGTCATCATGCCCAGAAAAATGCCGATGCCCAAGTGCAGCGGCACGGCCATGGCGAGCATGATATAGCGCGTCTTCCGCGGCCAGATCGAGCGCCACGTAATACACTTCCCAAAAAATGGTGACATGCGTCATCAGCGCGATTAGCCGCGGCCAGTGCGCCATGCCGGTCATGTCGACCGATTGGTACTCGAGATTGGCCATCGCCTGCCACATGGCGTCGCCATTCCACCAGCTTGGACCCATGAGTTTCGATGTGCCGGCAAAGGCATAGATCACGCACATGTGAAGCTGCGTAAGGCGAATCGCGATATTGGCGCCGATGCTCGGCGCTACCGGCGGCGCGGGCCGATGTTCCCGGGCGGCGCGGCGCTGGACAAGCCATCGGTCGAGCGAATATTCGGCGCCCGAGGGACCCACGCACAAATACAGGGCCAGCATCGCGTTGATTTGGTCGAGGCCGAACAGCGCGCCGGCGCGCACGGCCGATATAGCTGAGCGTGGCCACAAGCGCGAGCACGGCCATTAGGCGGCTGTACAATCCGACCGTGAGCAACGCGAAGACGACGAGCGCCGCCAAATGCGCCGCCCAGCGCCAGCCCGACGTGGGCAGCCACCAGAAGTAGCTCCAAGAATACGTCCCTTGCTGAAGCATGCGCACCGCTTCGGGCGGGAGCCAGCCATCGGGGCCGAAAAACGCCTCGAAATCGAGCGACCAAACCGAGATGTGTGTAAAACAGCATCGCGCCGCCGAGCACGCGCATCAGCGAATACGTGGCCGGGTCGGCTCCGTGGAACCAAAAATCGTTCCACATTGCCCAAGCGCCTTCGATGGGGCGCACGATGGTTTTCGACACGCTCGACACGGGGGTTAGTCCTTCGATTCCGGAGCGTCGTCCTTGGTCCAGGTCACGAGCGGGATATTGTCGTACAACGAGGGATCGGTGAGCGCCATGCCTTTGCGAGCGTCTTCCATCGTGGCCAAGCGATGCCGGCGCAGCGAAAGATCGACGCGCTCCGCGTTGTTGACCGCGGCCAAATGATGGGCAAAGCCCTCGGCGTATTTTTCGCCTAGCCCCTTCTTCACGCCCGGAGCATCGATCGAGTTGATGAACTCGCTCAGCATGAAGTGGCGATGGTATCGCAGTCGCGGCCACTCGGTCTTGAGATTCGGAATTTCGCCCTCGCGACGGCTCCCATCGGCCAAGGTCATTTCATAGTGCAGCAAATGACTCGGACCGGGCTCGGGCGCGAAAAAACGATAGCCATTGCCCAGGGCCATGACTTCGATATAGGGCCGCAGCAGCGAGTAGGCGTCGTCGGCCAAGCGGGAATGCAGCGGCGCGAAAGCCCAGGGGCCGGTAAACACCGCCGCCAGATGCAGCGCGATAACGCCGCTGATCGTCACTCGCCAAGCGGGCGAAAGCCCCCGGCCGGCATTCTCCGCCGCGCCCGGCCGGGGAGAAGCCGCATGCGCCGCGGGCGAGATGTTTTGGTTCGCGTTTTTCATCACATCTCCCTATCGGCCGCGGCCGCGGCCCCCGGCGATAAATCTACCCGATCGCCGCATGCGCGAAATAATTCGCATAGGCGGAGGGCGAGCCTTTCGCCGATTTCTTTGATTTTAAGGCGGTTCCCGCGATCTTGCCTCGGCGGAATACCTTCGCGCGTAAAAAAACCTCGCCCCGGGCGAACCGGGGCGAGGCGGTAGGATTCACATCCAAAAGGGACTCGGTCGCCAAGAGCGCTTGGCTCCGACGCGGCCGAGACATTCGCATTCATCAGCGAGTCGAGGCGACCGAGGGGGTCGCGTCGCCGCCGAAATCCAACGTAAGCTCCTTCGAGTCGCCGCCGACCAAGGTCAACGTCGCTTCGCGAACCACCATCTGGCCATCGCGCTCGATCTCGGCCCGGACCGTGTAGTCCGACCAGACCTCGCCCGGCGCGAGCCGAGTGGTGGTGAACTCACGGACAGCGCCGTTCGAGGTGGCCTCTTGGCCAGCCAAGAACACGCGAGCGCCAGCCGGCACATGCAACGTGAGCTTGGTGATGCTCGGGCTGTTGGCCTGCAATTGGCCGGCATTGTTGAGAGCAAAGGCCAGATTGGCGCCTTCGCCGCTGGTGAGTTGCACGCTCTGGGTGTCGGTCACAAGCTGACCGTTGACCATCACCTCGGCGCGAACTTCATAGGTATAGCGTCCGCCCTCGACCAGGCCGCGGCTCACGAACGAGCGGTCGGCGCCGGTGCTCGAGGTCAGATGCCCATTGACATAGACCTTGGCGTCGGCCGGCACATGCACCGACAACAGCACGCTGTCGCGGTCGATGCTCGTGGTGCTACCATCGGTCGGACCGGGGGCCGGCGCGGGAGCGGTCGGGCTCGGACCCGGCGGGGTCGGCGTTGCCGGGGGAACCATGTTGTTCGGAGTTTGCATCGGCGCCGGCGAGCCGTTTTGCGGCATCATAACCGGGGCGCCGTTCATCGCGGGATAGCCGCTGAAATAGCCGCCGCTCGATCCACCACTCGAGCCGCCACTCGAGCCGCCGTAGTAGTAGCCCGACGAACCACCCGACGAGCCGCCCGACGAGCCATAGCCGTAGTAACCACCCGACGAACCACCGCACGAGCCATAGGAGCCGCCGTAGGATCCAAAATGATGGCGAGTGGCCCATCCGCCGCTCGACCCACCCGAACCCCAGCCGCCGAAGCCGGTGTAACCGCCCGACGAACCGTAGTAACCGCTCGAGCCATAGTAGTAACCGCTCGAACCGCAGCTACCATAACCATAGCCGCCATAGCCGTACGCGTGACGATGGTGGAAGCCCGCCTGGGCCTCGGACACCGCGGCGATTCCGCCAACGAGGATGGCGCCCGCGATCAGTGTCCTGAAATTCGACAAGTTCATGCTAATTAATCTCCCCTTAAGGTCTTCGTAACCGGAATTCCCCAACGAACATACCAACAATAGCATGAAAAGCAAGCAATATGGGGAGAATTTTCCGTCTGCGTGAGATGGGATAAGCCGGAACTTGGGGCTAACGATTCGCTAAGGAAATGGCCCGAAGAGAGCGATTGAAGCGATCCCGCAGCGCCTCCGCGCGGGCGCATATCGCGGAACGCCGCGTCGGCGGCGTCGCCAGCTCGCGCTACGAATCGCGGCCTGCCGCCGGAAAGCCGCGGCAAGAACTTGGCCGTGCCAAGATCAAGCAAGCACCACTTTGCTCGCGGCCCCGGCGACTTCTTGAACATATCGCGGCGTCGCATAGCCCGGCAGGCGACGCCGCAATTCGGCGATCAGTCGAAGGCCATGTTCGACGGGGGTTTCGAAGTGCGCCGCTCCGCGCACCCGGTCGATTTGATGCAGGTAATACGGTGTTACGCCAATCTCGATCAACCGTTCGGAAAGAGCCACGAGCGTATCGGCGTCATCATTGATGCCCTTGAGAAGCACCGCCTGATTGAGCAGCAGTGCTCCGGCGCGACTTAGGCGCTCGACCGCGGCCGCGACCTGCGAATCGAGCTCCGCCGCATGATTGGCGTGGATCACCACAACAGGCTTGAGTCGGCCGGTGGTCAGCCAAGCGAGCAGTTCGTCGGTGACCCGCGCCGGAATCATGATCGGCAATCGGGTATGGACACGCAGCCGCCGCAAGTGCGGAATCGCGGCTAGGCGAACGGTGAGCTCGGCAAGCGCGGAGTCGACGAGCGTGAGCGGATCGCCACCGCTTAGGATCACTTCGCTCAGGCTGCTATCGGCGGCAATGCGGTCGAGCGCCGGCTGCCAAGCAGCGGCCGAGCGGGGTGTTTCTTCATAGGCAAACTCCCGGCGAAAGCAGTAACGGCAATGGACGGCGCAAGCCCCAGTTGCTACGATCAACGCCCTGGAAGCATACTTTTGCAGCAGCCCCGGAGTGAGCATCGCCGGGCCGTCTCCCACGGGATCGGCCGAGAAGCCGCTGGGCGAAGCGCATTCCTCGTCGAGCGGCAGCACTTGCCGCAAGAGTGGATCGCGCGCGTCGCCATGGCGCATGCGGCCGATGAGCGGCCGCGGGGCGAAGAGTCCAAACAGCCGCGCCGCTTGATGGGCTCGTGGTTCGAGATGCTCCAGACCGACGAGCCGGCACAGCTCGGCCGGATCGCGCACCGCGGCCTTGAGCTCCTCGCGCCAAGTGCGCTGGGCGGCGCCGGCCGGTTGCGCCGGGCCGAGGCTCCCAAGAGCGACGCTCCGCGGAGTTCGTTTCGGCGGAATCGGGCTCCGAGACCGATGGGGCCCCGTGGACGGGAGTTGGCGATGAAATTGGCACTGAAATTGGCGCTGTCATCCGGCGAGGAATTGTCAACCGGCGAGAGGTTAACGTCGGCGAAATAAAAATACCGTCTGAATTTAGTTTCGCCTCGCGGCGCGGGTTCCCTAGGGCGCCGGCGCCAGGGCGGGCGAACTCAGCATAACCCGTCCCCTTCCCGAAGCGAAGCAGGAAAACGACCGTGGCGACGTACAATACCAGCGATTTCAAAAAAGGCATCAAAATTCAGATCGATGGCGAACCGTATTTGATGCTCGAGTGCAATTTCGTCAAGCCGGGCAAGGGCAACGCCCTCTACAAATGCCGGATGCGCAACCTGATCAAAAACACGGTGCTCGACCGCACCTACAAGGGCGGCGATTCGCTCGAAGCCGCCGATGTCGAGGAGATCGACGCCCAATTCCTCTATCGCCAGGGCGATCAGTTCGTGTTCATGGACAACGAGAACTTCGAGCAGTACGAGCTCACGGGCCTGCAAGTGGGCGATGCCGCCAAGTATGTCAAGGAGGGCATGGTCTGCGCGATGATGCTCTTCAACAATAATCCCATATCGGTCGCCGCGCCGAACCATGTGATCCTCAAGATCGAGTATTGTGAACCGGCCATCCGCGGCAACACCGCCACCAATCTCACCAAGCCGGTGCGCCTCGAAACCGGCGCCGAAGTCATCTGCCCCGCCTTCGTCGGCATTGGCGATCTGATTAAAGTCGATACGCGAACCGATGAATACATCGAACGGGCCAAGGAATAGTCGGGCCGCGGAGGCCGGCCACCCCTGGGCGCCCACCGCTTCGTGGCCTCGCTTGCGAAGGCGCGCCGAACTGCTGCGCAAGGTCCGCGATTTTTTCGATGCCCGTGGCTTTCTCGAAGTCGAGACTCCGATCCTCTCGGCCGACACCGTGGTGGATCGCCACCTCGAGCCGCTCCGGGCCGCGCCCCTGGGTCGCGCGGCCGACGCGCCTCGCAATTCGGCCGGCCCGGCGATGTGGCTGCAAACCTCGCCCGAGTTTTGCATGAAGCGCCTGCTCGCCGCGGGGGCCGAATCCATTTATCAAGTGGCCAAGGTGTTTCGCGCCGAGGAACGCGGCCGTCTACACAATCCCGAATTCACCATGGTCGAATGGTATCGCCGCGGCGACGATATGCGCCAAGCAATCGCCCTGCTCTCGGACCTGGCCGAGACCCTGCTCGAACGCGGCCCGGCCGAGACGATCCGCTATGGCGATGCCTTCGCCCGGCATGTGGGGCTCGATCCTCACCGGGCCGGTCTCGACGCGCTGCGCTCGGCCGCGCGCTCGCTCCCCGGCGGTGATTCACCATTGCCGACCGAATTCGATCGCGATGGCTTGCTCGATTGGCTGCTTACCGAATGCGTGCAGCCTCGTCTTGGCCTCGAGCGGCCGACGATCATTTGCGATTTTCCGGCCTCGCAAGCGGCTCTGGCGCAGGTGCGCATCGATGCGTCCGACGACCAGCCGCCGGTGGCCGAACGATTCGAACTTTATGTCGGCGGCGTGGAGCTCGCCAATGGGTATCATGAACTGCTCGACCCGGCGGTGCTCCGCGGTCGCAACGCCGAGACGAATCGCCAGCGCGTGGCCGATGGCAATCGCCCCTTGCCGATCGAAAGCCGGCTCCTGGCGGCCATGGACGCCGGGCTGCCGGCTTCGAGCGGCGTGGCGCTCGGTTTCGACCGCTTGGTGATGCTAGCCACCGGCGCGAATTCGCTCGACGAAGTCATTGCGTTTCCCCACGATCGCGCTTGACACGCGCAAGACGAGCCGATCCCCAAAGGCCCGACAATCCGTTTTCCCCGTAAAACCCAACGCGACCCTTCGAAGAGCCACGCACATGAAGCCGGCCATCAGTCAAGTTTGCACCCTGCATGCGTCGTTCGAGGCCGACATCGAGGACTATGCCGCCGGCAAGTGCCAAGCGGTCGAGCTCTGGCTCGGCAAGCTCGAAGGCTATCTCGACTCGCATGCCCCGGCCGACGTGCGACGCCTGCTTGAAACCCATGAAGTCGCGGCGCCGGTAGCCAGTTTCCAGGGCGGCCTGCTCACAAGCCAAGGCGAATTTCGCAAGGCCCATTGGGAGAGCTTCACCAAGCGGCTCGGCCTATGCCGGGAGTTGGGAGTCGAGACCCTCGTCGTGGCGGGCGACATCTCCGGCGAGCTCACGCAGCAAGACCTCGACCGGGTGCGGGTGTCGCTCGTCGACGCGGCCAACCAAGCCGCCGCCGCCGGGCTGCGAGTGGCGCTCGAATTTCAAGGCCGCGCGTCGCTGGCCAACAACCTGCAAACGGCCGCTTCGCTCGTGGCCGAGATCGGGCATCCGGCCCTGGGGCTCTGCTTCGATCTGTTTCATTACTACATTGGGCCCAGCAAAACCGAAGACCTCGCGCTGCTCGGCGCCGAGAATCTGTTTCATGTCCAGCTTTGCGATCTGATGGGCCAACCGCGCGAGTTCGCCACCGACGCCGACCGCATTCTCCCCGGCGATGGCGACTTCGACTTCGGCCCGATCGTAGCGCGAATGCGCGAGATCGGCTACACGGGTTATGTGGCGGTCGAGTTGATGAATCCACAAATCTGGCAAATTCCGCCGCGCAGCGTGGGCGAAGTGGCGATGACCGCGCTCCGCAAAACGCTCGGCCTCGCGGCGATGGAATAGGTTGCCGCGAACGGCTCTTAGCCCGTTGCTCGGCCGCCGCGCGAGAGCGAGCCGGCGATCAGGTCCTTGAGCAGCCAGCTCCACATTCGTGGGCTCGTCGCCAGCCGCCGCAAGGCATAGGGCAAATAGCCGCGGCCAAAGGGCACATACACGCGTGTCTCGACGCCCACCGCCGCGGCCGCGCGAGGCGCTTCGCGCATCGGCAGGCCGTGGAGCAGTTCCCAGCGAACGGGCGTCTTCCCGCGACGCAGTCGTCCGATCGCTTCGAGCGCCAGCGGCACGTCATGCGTGGCCACGGCGACCTTGGTCGCGCGGCCGGCGAGAGCGTCGATCACTTCCAAAAAGCCCGCGCGCTGATCGCGGTTCGGATCCGCTGGGTCGGCCCATTGACCTTTGACGACTCGCGCCGGCAGCCCACGTTCGTTGGTCCAGAGGGCATCGTCGACGCTTCGTCGCCAGCGACCGGGCAACGTCGTGCCCGCGGCAACGGTGTAGCATTCTTGCCAGCGTTCGATCACGCCGCGCGTGCGATCGACATCCTCGGGGCCATGGGAATCACAATGCAAGGCGACCCCGGCGTCGCGCGCGGCAAGCGCGAGCCCATCCATGAGCTTCTTGCGGAAGCCAAGCGCCGGAAGCTTCGCCGAGCAATAACCGCCATGTCCACCGGCGCCGAGCGCGGCGAGCGTCGCCCGATATTGAGCGAACACCGCGGCCGGGTCATCGTCGCCATCGCTCCAGTAGCCGAGCGTGGCAAGATGGCCGGCGCGAGCGAGCGACTCCCGCGCCGCGAGGGCGTCGTCGAGCGATTCGCCGGCGACATAGGCTCGGGCCGCGCGGCTCGCCAGATTTCGCGCCACGCGGCCGATCAACGAGCGCGGTTCGCGGCGCGAACTGGCATGTGTTTCCGCCGAATCGCCAGCCGCCGGCGTCGGACAAGGGCGATCCGATTCCGTGTCGATGGCGACACGGTTCAAGATCGGGCCAGCGGCGCCTGCGCCGGCGCTGTTTTGAAAATCGGTTGCGAGATCGTTCATGATTGTGCTCCGCGGCGGCGCATGCGTTCGCACATCGAATGCGCGACATCGGCCGCGAGGGCCGCCGCGCCGCTCGCCCGCCAGGGATAGACGCGCAAGCTCACATGCCGCCGCCGGCGCTGAGTCCAAACATCGGTCCAGGCTTCGGCGCGGCCGAGGAATTCAAAACCCTGGAGCCCGGCGCGGGCCGCCGCGGCGATCGACTCGCGCATCAGCAGCATGCCCGGCGAACATTGGGCCAGTCGCTCGCGATACCCGACTTTGAGCAGCCATAGCTTGCCGCGAGTTTCGACTCCGATTTGCATGGCGGCGGCGTCGCCACCGATGCGCATAAACGCCATTCGCAGCGCGCCTTGCCGCGCCGCGGCGGAAGCATAGCGGCGAAAAAAGCTGGCCCTGCGGGGATCGTAATTCAAAGCCGAGGCTTCGATGCCCTTCCAGCCGCTGGCTTCCACATCGAATGCCTCGTCGAGCAGCGCGGCGAGCTCCGTGGGCCGCGGCGCGAGGAGTTGGTATTCCACTTCGCCCAACACTTCGGCTTTGCGCTGCGCGGCGCAGGTCCGAGCGGCGGCCGGAATTCAAATGGCTCTCCGGCTCGCGCCACGAGGCGTCGAGCTCGATATATGGGCAATCCGCCTGGGGAGTCTCGAGCCGAGTGGCTTTACCCCGGGCCGCCGCGGCCACGAGCGGCAGTGTCGGCGAATCCTCGGGCAAGCGCTCGAAATGGAGCGGATAACGGAATTGACCGACAAGAAATCGCACCAGCGACTCGCGCGCGGCGCATCGACCGCCACCAGGTCCATCGGCTCCCAAAGATCGCCCACGCCGAGCAACCGCGCGCGCTCGAAGGCCCCATGACGCCGCAGGGCCAGGGGCGCCGCCGCTTGCAGAAGCGGACCCCGCCACACGGTCGCCACGCGCAAGGAGTCGTCGTCCAAGAGAGCCGTCGCGGCCGATTGCAGCCAAATGAACTGCTCCGCCGGACTCTCGGCCACGGCATCGAGCGACTGCCAGTCGCGAGCCAATTCGCTCAGCTCGGCGATTCCTTGATAAACGCGAATCTCATCGCCATTGGACAATGAAACCGTGCTGGACCGCGCGGGACGCCGGGTCGCCGGCGCCCGCGAAATCGGCGCGGACGATGGGGCCGCGGGCGGAAGCGCCGTCTGCGAAAGCGCGAGAGCGACCTCGGGCGAGGCGCCCGATTCGTGCTCCGCGGAAAGGGGCGAAAGAATTGAGTTCATGCGAGCTCGGCCTCGAAAAACAACGTTGGCGGAAGCGTGCCCGGCCACGGGCCGGCGCCATTTAAGCTTAAGTTGCTTTTCATTCGCGATTTCCGGCGAATCCGAGCCGGAACGCGCGCCCGGCGGGACTGAGGGCGGCACGATTCCGAAAGTCGCGCTCATCGCTGCAATCGACAAAGCCATCGCTTTTTGCCGGGGACTTCTGGATTCTCCATCTTCGCGGTCCGGAATTCCTTAATCCCTCGCCGGCAAAGTCCGAAAAACAAGGAGCCCTTCGCTCGAAATCTCGCCGCGTATCGACAATTGCCGGCAAGCGGTTGGCCCAGTGAACCCATTCGAACTTGCTTCGCTCAAATTCGCTTTAAGCCGGGATTTGCGCGCCCCCTTAAGAGGATGCTTTGCCCATGCATGCCAGCACGCAGTCGACCTTGGAGACCGTGGCCGCCGAGCCAACCACGGGCGAACCGACACTCAGCCATCGCGTGCACACGGCGCTGTCGGGCAATCCCCACCTGTCTGGCCGACAATTGCGCATTGAAACGCATGCCGGCCGGGTGGTGCTGCATGGGGTAGTAAGCACGTATTATCAGAAGCAGATGGCGCAAGAGGCCCTTCGTCGCCTCGACGGCGTCGAGACGATCGAGAATCAATTGCAAGTGGCGTGGCGATAGCGCGAACGCTAGCATTGCGTCGCATCGCCGCGTGGCTGGGCCATTTGCGAATCGGCGCGGGCGAATCAGCGCGGGCGATTCGGCGGATGGTATCCCATCACGGCGTCGCCACGATTCAAATACGCCGGAAAGCGATCGTCGAGTCGGCAGGTGTGCAACACATCCTGATTCACGCTCGAAACGCCGCTGATCCGCATCAGGCCGCCTTGGCTGACCACCCGCTTGTGCAGCCACACAAGTTGCCCGACCAAGTAACTGTGCAAGAGCGGGATCTCGTCGAGCTCCACCACCACGCGGCGAATCTGATGCTGCTCGAGCAAGGCCCAAATCTCTTCGGCCAGAGGGGGCATGCTGCCCGTGTCACCGCTGACGCTGTGCGGCCGCACGAACAACCAATCAGGCCCACGATCGACGCTCAACTCCCAACCTTCCGCGATTTGAATCATGACACAACTCCTTGCGTATACGGTTCTGGGGTTAACCGCTAAAGACCTTCAACTCCTCGAAGGTCGACAATCCTGGTGGTGGGGGCGCGAAGACGCGCTCGAAATTCGCGGAGCGGAAAAACTTGAGCCGGACGCCAGCGGATTCGCTGTAACAACGGAGCGACTTCGCGCGCTCGCACGGCGCCCAGGTTTTGACTTGCGCCATCATAGGCATGGCGATTTGGTTTTTTCAAGCGGCTTCGCGAAAGAATGCTTGAACGATTTCGGCGATGATCGAAAAGGATGGCCAGCCCTTGCGTCGGGCGGCGAATCCAGGATACTTGCCGATCGTGTCCCCACGGCATTATCATCGTGTGCGCACGAAATTATCTGTCAATCTCTTAATCCTTCTCGGAGAGGAATGTTTTCTCATGTCGCGACACGGAGCGGTAACATTCAAAGGCGCCCCGTTGACTTTGGCCGGCGAGGCCGTGGTGGTCGGAAAACCGGCCCCCGAGTTCAAACTGCATGCCTATGAATCCGGGGAAATGAAATCGATCACGCCAGCCGATCTCAAGGGCAAGCCCGCGGTTATCAGCGTGGTGCCCTCGCTCGACACGCCGGTGTGCCAGATCCAGACCAAGAAGTTCAACGAGGAATTGGGCAAGCTGGGCGACAAGATTCACTCGCTCACGGTAAGTGTCGATTTGCCGTTTGCAATGAATCGCTTTTGCGGCGCCGAGCACATCAAGAACATGCGTTCGGCCAGCGATTACCACGATCGCAATTTCGGCAAGAACTGGGGCATGCTGATCGAGGAACTTCAGCTCCTGGCTCGCGGAGTATTCGTGCTCGATAAAGACGGCAAAGTGGTGTACGCCGAACAAGTGAAGGAAGTGGCCAGCGAGCCTAACTACGACGCGGCGCTCAAGGCGATTAAGAGCGCGGTGTGAGTGGGGGGAGTTCGTTTTCGGCGATCGGTGTTCCGTCGGCGGGGTGGGGATAAGCAATCAGCGCTCGGCCGCGGCGGCGGGCGCCTGCGCCGGGGCGGGCGATTCGATCGATTGAACCTGTTCCGAGTTCCTTGGGCCCGCGACCGGCAAAACGCCATGGGCGCCGTTCAATCTCCCTTGCCGGCGCTGTTTCTCGTGGCGGCCTTTAGCCGGCATGAAGCGGCGCTCGCCTGGACGCGGCGCCGAATCGCCGAGCGCTGGGCGCGATCTCGCTCGAAAGTCCCCGGTTCGATTTTCAGGAAACCAGCTACTACGAACCGACCATGGGCCCGGCGCTCAAGAAGTGTTTTTGGGCGCTCGAGCCGCCCGTCGATCCGGCCTGCCTCCCCCAGCGAAAACTCGCCGCCAATCTTTGGGAAAGCGAATACGCCGCCGAGAGCGAGCATCCCGACTCGCGGCCGCTCAACATCGACCCCGGTTATCTGACCCTCGCCAAGCTGGTGTTGGCGTCGACCAAGGATCATGCGCATCGCCTTTATCTGGGCCATGGAATCTTTGCCGAGGTGACGCTCGTTTATCGCGACCGCCGCTGGCAGCCGCGGGAGTGGACCTTTCCCGACTATCGCCGCGCGGACTACCAGGCGTTTTTCGCCGAGTGCCGCGAGCGTCTCAAGCTCGCGGCGACTCAAGCGCCAAAGGACCAATCGCCCGACGTCCGACCGTCCGAGGCATGAATCCATGCAAACGCAATTGCTTCTTCCGGCCGCGGTCGGCCTTGGGGTCTCGTGGATCGCGTGTTTTGTGATTCGGCGCGTTGCGCATGCTAGGGGCTGGCTCGATACGCCCGGCGGACGCAAGGACCACGCGGCTCCGACCCCCTGGGGCGGAGGATTCGCGGTCGCCGCGGGCGTGCTCGCCGCAATGCTGACGTTCGATCGACAATCGCTGGCCGGCCCTCTGCCGCTCGGCGCCGGGGCAATGCTCGCGCTCGGCGCCATGGACGACCGCTGGCGGATTTCTTGGAAGCCGCGGCTGGCGGTCGAACTGCTCGTGGCCGGAGCGTTTGTCCTTTCGCTGGGCGACACATTCACCGGCATCGTCATGGCGCCCTGGCTGCTGGCCTTGGCTAGCCTATGGATCGTCGCACAGCTCAATGCGCTCAACATGCTCGACAACATGGACGCGCTGGCCGGCGGCGTCGGCGCGATCGCGGCCGCCTTTCTCGCGGCGCTCGCCCTCGGCGCGGGGCCACCGGATTTGGTCGGCAGCCACGCGTCCTCCGCTCGCGACGCGCTCCGCGGCGATGCCCTCGCGCTCGCGGCGCTCTGTGGAGCGCTCGGAGGCTTTTTGTGGCACAATCGCTCGCCGGCCCGACTGTTCATGGGCGACGCGGGCAGCTACTTCACGGGATTCGTGCTCGGCGCTTCGAGCGTCGATGCGATCGCCGGCGCCACGCAGACGGGGATCGATCGGTTCGCGCCGGTGTGCGCTCGCGACGCCGCTTTATGATATGGTGAGCGTGGTGACGATCCGACTTGTCCAGGGGCGAAGTCCCTTCGCGCCCGATCGGAGCCATGTCTCGCATCGCCTCGTGGTGCTCGGGTTGTCGCGTCGAGCGGCGGTGTTCATGATCCACGTCGCTACCTTGGTCACGGGAGGCCTAGCGCTCGTGGCGCAGCGAGCGAGCCCGGCAATCGGCGCCGGAGCGCTGGCCGCCGTGGCGCTGATGATGATTCTGGCGGCGAGCACCGAAGCCATGCTCCACCGACGGCGAACGGCTCGCGGCCATTAACAGCCTATCCGAAAAATTCCTCGGGCCCTCACCCTACCCTCTCCCAATGGGAGAGGGGGAAGTTGTCGGATAGGCTCTAAATCGCGTGGGGCCGCGGCGCTCGGCGGGTGGCCGGCAATTCACGAGTGCGCGGGCGTTTCATGTGCGCTGGCGTTTCACGAGGGTGTTTCACGATGGCGAAATCGAATTCGCATGCTGTTCCCACTCGCGGCGATCAGGCTTCGCCGAATCGACTCGCAGTTCGACCGTTGAGCGACCGTCTGCTGCTCGTGGCCCTGACGGCGCTTTTTGTCGGCCGGCCGCTGCTGGCGAGCGAGGGCGTCTCGTGGGTCGGCGATGGCCTGCCTTGGGTCATGGCATGGTTCGTGCTCGCGGCGGCCATCGTGTTCCAGGCGATGCATCGTGATGGTCTTCCGACGCCGCTTGGTTCGCTCGACGCCGCCGCGCTCGCGCTGATTGCTTGGCACACGCTCGCCGCCACCGCAGCGCTCGGCTCCGGCAGTCCGCGCCCCGCGGTGAACATGCTCTGGGAATGGATAGGCATGGGGCTCGGTTTTTTTTGCGCGCGACAGTTGGTTCGTGACTCCGCGATTGCCCGCGGCCTCGCGGCGGCGATGCTGTCGCTGGCCGTGGGACTTGCCGCGATCGGCTATGAGCAGGTGTTCGTGGAGATGCCCGCCGACCAGGCGGCCTTCCAGCACGCGCCCGATGCGGTGCTTCGCGCGGCGGGTTGGGACTACGCCGCGGGCACGGTCGAGCGCAAGCAGTTTCAAGATCGTCTCAACAGCCCCGAGCCGGTGGCCACGTTTGCTCTCGCCAATTCGCTCGCGGGCTACATGGCGCCGTGGTTCATCGTGGCGATCGGGCTGCTGATTTCAGCGGCCGGGGCCCCCGGAGCATCGGGAGCATCGCCCATCGATCGCGCGGGGCTGGCGCGCCTCGGAATCGTGGCCGCCGCGATTGGCGGATGTTTGCTATTGACCCACTGCCGCGGCGCGTGGGTCGGAGTGTTCGTCGCATGCGGCGGGCTCGCGACGCTCGCGTGGCTGGAACACGGACAGGCGGTCGATCGACTCACCCGCGCTAGACACATTCGATGGATCGCGCTCGCCGTGGGGCTGGCTTTCGTGGCGGCGGTCGCGGCGCTGGTCTTCGCGCTCGCCGAGGGCATGGCCGGCAATCTCGTGGCCGGAGCGCGCAAGTCGCTCGGCTATCGACTTGAATACTGGCAAGCCTCGTGGGCCATGATTCGCGACAATCCTTGGCTGGGGTGTGGACCCGGCAATTTTCAAGATTGCTACACCGCGTTTAAACTACCAGCGGCCAGTGAGGAGATCCGCGATCCGCACAATTTTATCGTGGAGCTGGCGGCCACGGCCGGCATTCCCGCGGCGCTGGCGATGCTCGCGGTGGTCGGGCTGTTTTTCTTGCAGTTCGCGCGCCGCGGGATTCACTCCGCGGGGGACCTCGATCCTTCGACTTCCGAAACCCAAGCCCGCGGCGGCTCGAGGGAAAACGGCGGCTCACGGGCTCTGTCGAGCCTGTTTGCCTGGGGCGGGCTCGCGGGCATCGCCATCGCCAAGGCAATCAGTTTGTTCGACATCGTGCCGCTCACATGGGGACGCATGGCGCTGCTTCTCGTCGGCGCCGCCTTGGCTTGGCGATTGCTCGCGCCTTGGACGCGCGGCGGGGTCTTGCGGCGCGGGCACGTGGCGATGGCGGTTCTGGGAATGCTCGTGCATTTGCTCGCCGCGGGCGGTATCGGCTTTCCGGGAGTCGCCGGCTCATTGTGGTTGCTCATCGCCTTGGGAAGCGTCTCGGATCCGCCGACGGAGCTGCCCAGGAACCAGCCACCGATCTCGGGCCTGCGCACCGGGCGCCGACTTGTGCCGATTCTGCTGCTCACGGCGATCGCCTGCGGTGGATTCGCCTGCTTCGTCACCGCGTATCAGCCGGTGCTCGCCTCCGCCGCGCTCATGCAACGCGCGCTCGACCTTGAGGCCAAAACGCCCCGCGAAGCGAGCGAGCGGTTGCTGACCTTGCTCGCCGCGACACGCGCTGATTCGCTCTCGGGCGATCCGCCGCGCGCGCTCGCGCGACAACTCGCGGCCGAGCTATTGGCGGTGGCGGGCGACGACCCCGAGCGCGGCGAGCTCGAGCGGCGATTTCACGGCGCGGTCGATGCGTGGCTGCGCCTTCGGCCGCGATCGAGCAGCGCGTGGCTCGAAGCGGCGCGCTACTTCGCCGAGATATATCAGCATGACCACATCACGGCGGATCGCTCGGCGGCCGAGCATCACGCCGAGCGAGCCGAGGAGCTTTATCCGAACAGTGCCCGCACCCGCGCGGTGGCGGCCGACATTTACGACCGCATCGGCCGCCCGGAGCTTGCCGGCGCCGCGGCGCGCGAATCGCTACGGCTCGACGCGCTCACGCCGCACTTGGACAAGAAGCTCGACGCCGCGGATCGATCGCGAATGCAATCGCTCGCGGCGAATCCCCCCTGAACGGCGCAATGGGACAGCGCCGTTGTTTTCGTGGGGCTCCCCGTTCGGGTCCGCTGGCGACTCTGCTGCTGAATCGCGGCTTGGCGCGGAACGCGAAAAAATCTTTCTCTTTCGCGGCTGAATTGAGATTGAACGAAATCGCTCGTTCGACGATGATCCGCCCCGCTCACGAAGTCCGGCATGATGTCGGGCTCGCGAGCCGATGGCGCCGAGAGCCGCTTTTCGAGCGGTTTTCGCGACGGGAACGTCGAGCCATTGCCCAACGCGCGGAGCTACTCGCCGCGCTTCGATACTGCCCGAGACCGCTTTGGAATCTCACCGCACTCGTTTATTTCCCTCACGAATCGACCGCCCTTGGAAGCCAACAGGGATGTTGCTTCAGGCGCCGCGCAGCCCCGAATCCGCTCCGAGTTGTTTTGCGTCCACGGCCGCGCCGTGATGTCGGATCAACAAGGCGCCGTTCTTTCGGTTGGCTTGCAAACGCTTGCCGCCCCCTCCCGGCAAATGCAGTCCGCGCAAGGAAGCGCGGTTCTTTCGTCGGCGCCCCATGGCTGACGCGAAATCATTTTTTTGGGAGGGATCCCTCATGCCACGAACGCAACTCGCCATTTGGACCGCTCTTTGCATTGGCTTGTTGTCGCTCGCTTCGCCGGCCAAGGGGCAGAGCGAGGGAAATCGCGATCTGGTATTGCTCGACTTTTTTTCCGAAAGCTGCGGTCCTTGCCGCTCGATGGAAGGCACGGTCGGTCAGTTGATGGCCGCCGGATACCCGATTCGCAAGGTGAATATCAACCAAAGCCGCGAATTGGCAAGGCAGTTCCAAGTGACCGTCGTGCCGGCCTTCGTGTTGGTCGATGGCGGGCGCGAGGTCGGACGACTCGAGGGGGCGCAAAACGCCGCCGATTTGCAGTCGCTGTTCGCGAAAGCCCGGCCCTCTTCGGCCGACGCGCGGGCGAGCCAAAGCCCTCGCTCGGCGGCTAGCGCGGCGACGTCATGGACTTCGGTGGCGGCAGGGCCGGGCGGAAGTTCGAGCTCGGGATCGCAATCGTCGACAAGCACAATGCCCGCGCCGGTCGGCAGCCCGTTCATACCGTCGGGAAATCCGTTCGCGGGCTCGAAGGGCGCATCGCCTTCGGCTGCCATGTCGACATCCGCCGCGGGCTCGCCCTCGCAAGCGTTGTCTTCCGCCGCCTGCTTGGCCGCGAGCGTGCGTTTGACGGTGGAAGACGCCACCGGTTTTTCCTATGGCTCGGGCACGCTGATCGATTCGCGGAGCGGCGAAGCATTGATCCTCACCTGCGGACACATCTTCCGCGAATCGAAAGGCAAGGGCAAAATCACGGTCGACCTGTTCGGCGCCAATCCGCAGTCGAAACTTCCAGGCCAAGTCATTGGCTACGATCTTAAGCGAGACATCGGGCTCGTGAGTATTCGTCCGCGCGGGCTGGTGGCCACGGCGCCGGTCGCGCCAAGTGGACATCAGGCGCGCGTGGGCGATCGGGTCGTGAGCGTGGGCTGCGACAACGGAGCCGACCCCACCCCGCGCGAAAGCCGCGTCACTCGGCTCAATAAATTCCTGGGGCCAGCCAATGTCGAAGTCGCCGGCCAACCGACGCAAGGCCGCAGCGGCGGCGGGCTATTTTCGGCCAATGGCTATGTGATCGGTGTATGTAACGCCGCCGACCCGGCCGACAACGAAGGCATGTACGCGGCGACTCCGGTGATTCATGAACAGCTCGATCAAATGGGACTCGCCGCGATCTATCGTCGCCCGAGCGCGAACCCGGCTTCGCTGGCAACCAGCGGCGCCGCGGGAACCGCCGGCGGAGGCGCCGCGAACGCGAGCGGGCCCAGCATGCCGGCGCGCATGCCGCCGAGCGCGCTATCGGCTTGGGCCGGAGCCCCGGGCGCCGCGATGGCGATGAACATGGCCAACGCCGCCGTGGCTGGGCTCGCCGATTCCGATCTCGCGTCGCGAGCCGCGGCGCCGCTCACGCCGCAAGAACAGGCCACTCTGGGCGCGCTGGCTCAGAAAGGGCAAAACGCCGAAGTCATTTGCATTGTTCGCCCGCTCAACGATCCCCAGGCCAAGAGCGAAGTCATTATTCTTGATCGGGCCACTCCGGCGTTTCTGCGGCAATTGTCCGCCGAGCGTTCGACCCAAGACGCGCGACATCTCACGTCGCTCGAAGTCGCGCGTGATGCCGGCGTTCCGCCGGTCGCGAGTCCCCCTGCCGCGAGGTCGCAAGCCACGACCGCTCCGGTCGCGGGCAATATCGGCCCATCGCGAGCTTGGCGGCCGAATTGGCGGTAGCGCTCGCCAGCGCAATCGCTACGAGCGGCCTTGAGCCGCGTCATCGGTTCGGCCCCCGCCGACTGTATTTCTTACATAGTCGTCGAAACCGCGCCAATTTCGCGGGACGGCCGCCACGCTGCCAAGGGAGTATTCTATGTTTTCATGGAAAGCTCGACTGGCGCATTGCCTCTACCGCGCGCTGTTTGCAATCCCGCGGTTGCTCGTGGCCCGCAAGGCTTGAAACGATCATGACCACGCAACTTCACGAATCGGCGTCTTCCGCCTCGGGCGATGCCGCGTTGATTCTCGATCCCGCGGCCGCGAGCGATTCAATTCAAGATCGCTGGCAAATGGCGGTCGTGGCCGTCGGCCGGAGAGCATTGGTCGCCAAGGACACCACGTCGCTCATCGACGACGCCGCGGGTCTGCTCGCCGAAGCGTTGCGGCTCGATATTTCCGGCGTCGCGCTCGTCAATGGCGACAGCACGCTCAGCGTGGAACTATCGCCGGCTCGGGCCGGTGTGCAATGCGCGGCTGGAACCCATCGCACTTCCGACCGCGCCGACGATTCCTTGGCCGGCTTCGCGCTCGCGCAAGGCCAGCCGGTGGAAACGTCGGACTTGGTAAAGGAATCGCGCTTTCGCGACCCGCTCCTCCGCCGCAGTCAGGTGCAAAGCGCCGTGGCCTGCCCGCTCAAGCTGGGAGCGCAGGTCTATGGGGCGTTGCTGGTCGCGAATTTGTCGCCCTATCGATTCACGGCGCACGATCTGATGTGTGTCGAAACGATCGGGCACTTGGTCACGACAACCATTGCCCGCAATCGCGCCGAACAAGCGCTCACGGAGCAGTTGCGTTTCGACGCCGCGCTGCTCAACACCGTCGAAGCGGCGGTCGTGGCGCTCGATGGAGAGTCGCGTATCCTGAACATCAATCGGGCCTGCGAGTCGCTTACCGAATTCACGCTCGCCGAGATTCGCCAGCGGGCAATTTGCGGAGTGTTGATCGCGCCGGAAGACACGTCGCTCGTTCAGACGGTGCTCGCTCGCCTTTTGCCCGACGCGCCGCCGGCGCAATTCGAATGCTGGGTGCTCACCAAACATGGAAACCGCCGCCGCGTGGCCTGGGCGTTTACGCGCGTGGCCGGGGCCGAACATGGCGGTTTGGCCTTGATGGGCGCGGGCGTGGATGTGACCGAGAAATGGGAGCTCGAAAACCGCATGCAACGCGCCGCGGAGCGCGCGCGATGGACGCCTCGAATGAAAGCGCCGCCGCTTCCGAAGACCCGCTCGCGCGGCCGACGAGTCCCGCCGGCGCAAGCGGCGCGGCGATGGCCAACGGCGCCAAGTCGACCGAACGGCGGTTTCGTCCGCGGCGGCCCTATCCCTACATGCAGCGCATGGCCCCGATCGTCGGCGGCCAGATGCCCGGGCTGCACGAATTTCGCGAAGTCGAATGCAACGACATCGGCGCTGGTGGGTTTTCCTACTTCACGCCGACACGGCCGGTGGAAAACGACATCATCGTGGCGTTTGGCTCGGGCGCATCGCAGACCTATCTCTTGGCCCGCTTGGTGCATATCACGCCCAAAGTGAACCACGGCCAGCCGATGTTCTTGGTTGGCTGCCGCTACACCGGCCGGCATACCTACACGCGCTGAGCCGGGAAAACCCATCGCGCGGTCGCGCGCGGCGGAGCGCGATCGATCAGCGCGTCATCCCGCGACCGTCTCAACGGCGGTTGTCATCGAGCGCCGCCTCGGTCGGGAGCCGCGGAACCGAAGGATCGACGCTGGAAGCCGGGGCGCCGAATCGTCGCTCGCGATACAGCTTCAGACCGCGCACGGCATGATACAATCCGCCGCACTCGAGATTCACGGTCTCGGTGGCGTCGAGCAAATCGAGCAGATCGACCACGGCGCGCTCGATCCACTTTTGCCGCAACTCTTGCGGATTGGCCGCGAGCACCACGAATTCGAGCGTGTGACCGGTCGCGTGCATTTGGGTGTCGATATCGTCGCTGCGGCCTGGACGCGTGAAGAAGTTGGTCGAGAAGCGGCCATCGGGCTGTTGAAACTTCTTGGCGGCTTCGAACGACGCGCGAATCTTGTCGTCGGTTTCACGCCAAGGCGACGGAAGCTCTTGGCCAGGATGCTCCTTCTTATAGCGATCGACCGCCGTGAGCAGGCCGACAAGCCGATGCGTGCCGCCGCAAGCGCTTTCGGCCAAGTTCTGCGCGGTTTCCATTTTGAGCACGCGTTCGATATTCCACTCGGTTCCATCCTCGGCCGGCCACCGGGCATCGAGTGGCAAATAGGCGCTAAACGCCATCAGCGGCCACGTGGCTTCGAGCCCGTCGCGCATATGCCACTGGGCTTCGGTCACGAGGTCGTTCACATGATAGGTCTCGCCGCCAACGACGAGCTCCTCGTCGGGCTGCACTCCGGCCAAGGCCATGTAGCCCATCCATTGGTCGGGATGTCCTTGGCCGGTTTTGCTGCCCGACTCGAGCACCGCGAGCAGTCCATGCGGCGTCGGACGCATGTTCCAGCCCTTGAGCTCGCCACCTTTGAGCAGATAGTCGAGCGCGGGCACAAGCATGCCATCGTGCTCGATCTGGAGATCGCGTCCGAAACAAAGAATGCCATGCACCACTTGCCAAGCCGCTTGGTCACCGGTATTCAAGCGGCGATGATTGAGCGCGTAGTCGATCGCATGATCGAGCCGCTCACGGAGTTGCTCGTCGCTGGGCGCGGAGGAGGCTTGCTCCCGCGCAGCGCGCGAGTCCGAGTCGTCGGCCGAGTCCAAGCGCGAGTCCGATGAGCCGCAGCCGAGCACGAGCCCCAGGCACGGCGCCGAAACCGCGAAAAAAATGACAAACAAACGTCTTGAGCGAAAAAGCATGGGCCGACGAGTTCCTGAATAAAATAAGTCGAGCGAGGCGAACGAGCGGGAGGGTGGGAAACGCCCTCTAAGCAGAATATCAACCCGCTCCGGCCGCGAACAGAGAAAATAGGAAGAATGCAACGCCGTCGGGCAATCAACCATGGAATCATCGTTGAAAATCGAAACGGCTTCGCTGGAAGCCACCCATTCAACGCGGCGAACGGGCGGCGCGAACCGAAGTTGCTCGGGCCACGTAGAATTGTTACGAATTTGCAATTAGATTCGGCGCTGGCGGCCCGTCGGCGCCAGTCGATCCACGGGCGCCCCGCCCCCCCGGGAAAACAACGGGCAATTGTGAATTGAGGCGCGAAATGCTTGGCTTTGATCCGCTATATTTCTTATTCATCACCCCCGCGGTGCTATTGGGGCTTTGGGCACAATATCGCGTGAAAAGCGCCTATGATACCGCGCGCCGTGAGCCCGCGAGCATGACCGGCGCCGAAGCGGCCCGGCGCGTGCTCGACGCCGCGGGCCTCTCCGCGGTGCGCATCGAACCGATCGCCGGGGAGCTTACCGACCATTACGACCCGCGAGACAAAGTCCTACGACTGAGCGCCGATGTCTTTCACACGCCATCGATCGCCGCGGTGGGCATCGCCGCGCACGAAGCGGGCCATGCGCTGCAAGACGCCCAGCAATATGCCCCGCTCGTGGTGCGGGCGGCCGCGCTGCCCGTGGCCAATTTTGGCGGTGGCTTTGCCATGTTCGCCATGCTCGGCGGCCTGTTCATGCACGCGCCCTGGCTCATCATGGCCGGGATCGCGCTGTTTTCTTGCGTCGTGTTTTTCGAGTTAGTGAACCTGCCGGTCGAGTTCAACGCCAGCAGCCGCGCGAAGGTCGAACTGGTGCAACTCGGCGTCATTCATCCGCGTGAACTGGCCGGTGTCGAACGGGTGCTCGACGCCGCCGCCTGGACTTATGTCGCCCACACGCTGCAAACCGTGTCGGTGCTGGCGTATTATGTGTTCCGCTTTGGCGGCGCGGCTTCGAGTAGCGACGAGTGATGGCGCGCTAAGAAGGCGGATGTCGCGGCCGGGCGCCACGACATCCGCCTTTCGTGAGAGACATTCAGTCGGCGGCGTCACGCGAGTTCTCGCGCGACGTTACCGACCTGTTGAATACTCTGACAACTCGCTAGCGGCCGGCGTGGGCATGGGCGGCCTGCACATTCACGACCGACTCGGCGATGTGGGTGAGAATCTTGTCGGCATTGGCCTCTTCTTCGAGCGTCTCTTGCAAAAGGGCCGCCACCTCTTGATGTCCCAGGCGACGCGCAAAGGCGCGCACGCATCCATACCCGGCCATCTCGTAGTGCTCCACGCGCTGAGCCGCGGCGATGATCACGGCGTCGCGCACATCGGGGTCGCCATCCAAATGGGCGACTTCATCTCCTTCTTCGATCAGGCCTTTCATCGCTTCGCAGGTTTCAGCCTTGGGGTCTTGCTTGAGCAGGCGGAAACATTGTTCCAGGCGTTGCTTCTGCCGACGCGTTTCCTCCAGATGGGTTTGGAACGCGCTCTTGAGCTCCACCGAATTGGCGGCCTGCATCATTTTGGGGAGGGCCGAAAGCAACTGATTCTCGGCGCTGTACAGGTCGCGCAGTTGCAAAACGAGCACATTCTCCAAATTATCCAGCCGCATCGAGGTTCCGGTCATTTTCGAAAACCAAGATGAAAGTTTCATTGCCAGGGGCTCCTTCGAGGGAAAAAAATGGTTAGGGTGAGTTCGGGCACATGGCCCGATTTATCGCGGTAGGGATGGCCCTTTCGGGCCACCCCCCGCACAGATCCGTACGTGCGGAACTACCGCATACGGCTCCTACCTTGGATACAAACGATCAAACCGCACTTCGGGATAAGGATGCAGGATTTTCGGGGTGGGAAGCCATCGTTTGCAAAGCTGCGAGAACTTCCGCCAGGTCATCCGGCGTCCGCGTTGGCTGCGTCGCCGCAGCATGCGGAGCCAGAGTTTCTGGAGCGCCGTGCGGAATTGTTGCAATCGCACCGAGTTGCCGGGAATCGCATGGTAATTGAGCCATCCCCGGTAAACGCTCGATAGCCATGGCCCGACTTGCGCCAAGTCCATGTGCATTTTCCCGCGCAGCGCTTCTTTCAGTTCGCGCAGTTTGCCACGAAACTTCTTGGCCGATGAGATGCGGCGAATGGTGAATTCGCCCTTCCGGGTCACGCCACTGATGTGGGTGAAGCCCAGGAAGTCGAATGTCTCCGGTGGGCCATCGCCACGCTTCGATCGTCGTTCGGCCGCATAGCGTCCGAACTCGATCAGCCGCGTCTTCTCCGGGTGCGGTTCCAAACCGAATTTGGTGAAGCGTTCCCGGAGCGCCGCCAGGCAGCGTCGCGCGTCGGACTCCTCGCGGAATCCGACTACGAAATCGTCCGCATAGCGCACGATGATGACCTCGCCCACGGCATGGCGTTTCCGCCACGCCACCAGCCACAGGTCCAGAACATAGTGCAAGAACACGTTCGAATAGAGCGGCGAAATCACCGCTCCTTGAGGTGTTCCCACGGTGCTCGGGGACCATTCGCCATCTTCCGACACTCCGGCTCGAAGCCATTTCTTCAGCAGCCGAAGCAGTCGTCGGTCGGCGATCCGATGCTCCAGGAACTTCATCAACCATGCGTGGTCGATGTTGTCGAAGAAGCCGCGGATGTCCGCATCCAAAATCCAGTTCACTTTCCGCTTCTTGATGCCCACGTAGAGCGCGTCCAAGGCTCGGTGACAGCTTCGTCCAGGACGAAAGCCGTAACTGAAACCCAGAAAGTCCTCTTCGTAGATGCACTCCAGGATCGTCCGTACGGCTTGCTGGACGATCTTGTCCTCCAGCGCCGCGATCCCGAGGGGCCGCGGCTTGCCGTCGAGCTTGGGAATCCAAGTTCGCTTGGACGGCCTGGCTCGATAGGCTCCCCGATGGATTCGACTGTGCGGATCGTCGATCCGCGTTTCGAAATCGGTGGCGTATTGAGCCCATGTCAGGCCATCGACGCCGGGCGCGGCTTGCTTCTTCAGGTCGAAGAAACTCGCCACCAGCAGTTCGGGCGTGACATGGTTCAGCAGATTGTTGAACCGCATCTTCTTGTCGCGTTGTGCCGCTTCTCGCACGCCCAGCAGTCCGCGCGACCTGGGAGCCCGGCGCTGTGTCCGGTCCAGTAGCGACTGCTCGGCGTTCTCCTCGGTCAGCTCCCTTCCCTCCACGGGCTCCGCCGACAGCGGCACGCTGTCGTTGTTCGCCTGCTTCTTTGGTACTATGGAACTGTCTGACTCCCCGGGAACGTGCATGTCGGACTTGTGGCCTCGCGCCTTCTCCGACCGATCCGCTTCCGGTGAAGCGGATGTTCCCGGGATCTCCCGGCTTCCGCGAGAAAAGTTTCCGGCCGTGCGGGTGGTCTCAGACTCCGTGGGGGAGACGTCGGACTCGCCATGATCGTTCGACATCACTGTTGCCTTCCCGCATGTATCGAGCGACGGGGTCAGGACAAGGTCGGCCGCCACAAAAGAATGTTTTCGGAGCTCGATACACCGCCCGGCCGTGCCTCTGTGAACGCTTCGCCCTGCCAGTTGCCCGACACGACGCATCACTCGAGGCCGAGGTGGCTGGCTAGGCCTTGCCTCGTGCGACTCTTTCATTCGCGACTCTCCTCCGGCTTCGCGCCGGCGCACCCTGACTCCCTGACATACCACTCCAGATTTCATGCCAACCGCCATTTTCTTGATGCGCCTCGAGAGTCGATCGTCGAAGAGTGACAACCCGTGAGTGTTGGGCGCCCTCATTGATTTAGCGGAGCGATCCCTTTAGAGTGCAGGAATTCGGATCGGTCGCGCTCGGTTGTCGGCGCGCGCGCCGATTTCCGGCTCCCTGTCTCGATGTCGAAGTTTTTCAATCCCCCCTGCCATGGCCGATCCCTATCCCGTCGGAATCGACCTCGGAACCACGCGTTTGGCCGCTGCCGGAGTCGACCCACTGGGCCGGTCCACGATGCTACGCAGCGGCGATGGCGAGCTATTTCTGCCCAGCGCGGTGCTTTTCGACGACGACGAAACGATCGTCGGCCGCGAAGCGAAACGGGCCCTCGAGTCCGATCTCGACCGAGTTGCCGATTGCCCGCTCCGCGATCTGGGTCAAGAGCGCTACTGGCGCCTCGTGCGCGGCCGAGCGCCGCCGCCCGAGGTGGTGCTGGCCGCGCTGCTCGGGCGAATCGCGCACAACCTCCCGAGCGCCGGCGGCGCGAGTCCGGAAGTGGTGCTCGCGATTCCCGCGATGTTCGACTCCGCGCGCGGCGAGCTGCGCTCGACGCCGCCACGATGGCCGGATGGACCCCACTCGCGCTGATCAATGCGCCGGCCGCCGCCGCGCTGGCCTTGGCCGAGCAACGCGGATACCTTGATGCGAGCGGCAATCCGTCGCCGTGTCGAATGTTGATTTACGATCTGGGCGGAGCGGGATTCGATGTCGCGCTTTGCGAGATTTCATCCCAAGGACTTCACGTGCTTGCCTCGGATGGCGAACCGCGGCTCGGGGGCCGCGATTGGGACGAGCGGCTGCGCGACCATCTGGCCCAGGCGTTCGTCGAGCGTCATGGAGTCGACCCGAGACGCGATCTCCTGGGCCTGGCGCGATTGAACCGCGCCGTCGAAGACGCCAAGCATACCCTGGGCACGCGCGATGTTGCCGAAACCCATCTCGACTCGGGCGGCCACGCGCTCGATCATGCGATCCATCGCGGCCAGTTCGAGGAGCTCACCGCCGACCTCGTCGAACGCACCGCCTTTGGAGTGCGCAACACGCTAAGTCAGGCTGGACTCGGCTGGCAAGATATCCATGAGATCGCGCTCGTCGGCGGGGCGACTCGCATGCCGATGATCGCCGCCATGCTCCGCGCGGCCTCGCGGCTCGAACCTCGCTGGGCGGCCAATCACGAAGAGCTCGTCGCCCGCGGCGCCGCGATTCACGCGAGCAACCTACTCCGCGCCCGAGCCAGCGAGCTGGGCCGGATCGGGCCCAACGAGCGACCGCCGTTTACGGTCATCGATCACGCGACACAAAGCGTGGGCATCGAGCAACCGGCGCCGGGCGGCGGTCGCGGACGCAACAAGGTCGTGATTGCCCGCGGCGCGACGCTGCCGGCGCTCGGCGAGGAAACCCTGCTCGTCGCGGCGCCGAATCCGCGCTCGATGTCCCTGCGGTTCTTACAAGGCGAGGGCTTCCAGGCGGAAGCATGTTCTTCGATGGCCGAGGCCACGCTCACCGGCTTTCCTCGTGGCCTGGCGGGGTGCGCCGGTTGTGGTATCGCTCTCGCTCGACGCGAGCGGGCTGCCGACGGTTTCGGCAAGACTGGCAAACGGCGCCACGCTCGATGTCGCCCTCGAGGAACCACGTAATTTGGATCACGCCGCGATCGCGGCCTGGCAAGAGCCGGTGCGGCTCGCGGCCGGGTTTGCCGCTTACGCTCAAGTCGCCGACGAACAGAGCGAACTTCGGGCCGGCCCGACGAGCGCTCGCGGCTCGACTTCCGATTCGCGTAGGTCCTGGAACACGGCGCCGGCTGCTCGCCCGAGCGCGCGTCAGCCGAACCGCGATACAGGCGCTTCCTTGAGCGACTACGAGATTCCTTGGGATTCCCTCTCGCCCGCGGCGCCGCGCGACATCGCCGAGAATGATGCTGGCGGCCTGGGCGCCGAACCTTCGCGCCCCCGAATCCGACGCGGACTCGGGTTCGGCGGTCAGCGAGGTCGAGGCTGCCGCGTCGTCGGCCGAGATTTCCAGCGTGGTCGAGGAAGAGGCGGCGTTCACGGCGCCGCGGCCCTCGCGAAAACGTCCCGGCAAGAAAAAAGGCAATCCGGTCGTAAGTTTTCTGGTAAACACGCTTGGCCACCTCTCGGCGTCGCTCTTGGGCCTGGGTTTGGGTTACTATATTCTTTGTCGCGTGAAGCCTGAGTCGAACTTTTTGCATTTGAAACTTCCGGGCATTAAGGATGTGGCGCCCGCGCCGCCCCCTGGCCCCTCCCAACACTACGCGCACCTCACGATGAACTCCACTGCCCAGAAAGCCCCCGCGGTCGGCATCGATCTCGGCACCACGTATTCCGCCGTCGCGCATTTGGACGACTTCGGGCGCCCGGTGACGCTCGTCAATTCCGAAGGCGATTTGGTCACTCCAAGCGTGGTGCTCTTCGAGCCCGGCCATGTGGTGGTGGGCAAGGAGGCGCTCAAGGCGATCGCCACCGAAAGCGAGCTCGTGGCGCAATGCGTGAAACGCGATCTCGGCGAACGCACCTTCCACAAGACACTGCAAGGCCGCAAGTATCCGCCCGAGGCGATTCAGGCCTTCACGCTTCACAAGCTCAAGAACGACGCGCGGCGGCAGATCGGCCCGTTCGATCAGGTGGTCATCACCGTGCCCGCCTATTTCGACGAAGTGCGCCGCAAGGCCACTCAAGACGCGGGTTACATGGCGGGCCTCGAAGTGCTCGACATCATCAACGAGCCCACGGCGGCCGCGATCGCGCATGGGTTTCTCAAGGGCTTTATCCATCGCGATGGCAGTGAAAACGCGCCCCGCAAGCTGCTCGTCTACGACCTGGGCGGCGGCACCTTCGATGTCACCGTGATGGAGATCAAGGGCAATGAGTTCATTGCCCTGGCCACCGATGGCGATGTGCAACTCGGCGGCCAAGATTTCGATCAGCGGCTGATGGACTTCGTGGCCGAGGACTTTCTGCGCCGCCACGCGCTCGATCCGCGCGAGGAACCCAACACCGCCGGCCGCTTGTGGCGCGAATGCGAAGACGCCAAACGCACCCTCTCGGCCCGCGCCAAGACTCACATTAGCTGCGACTATCGCGGCCACGCCGAGCGCATTGAAATCACTCGCGAAAAATTCGAGGAGATCACCCGCGACCTGCTCGATCGCACTCAATTCACCACCCGGCAAACCCTACAAGCCTCGGGCCTCGACTGGAGCGATATCGATCACTTGCTGCTCGTGGGCGGATCGACGCGCATGCCGATGGTGGCGGCGATGCTTCGCGAGCTGTGCGGCAAGGAACCCGATGGCAGCGTGGCGGTGGATGAGGCCGTGGCGCATGGCGCGGCGCTGCATGCCGGCATGCTGCTGGCCAAGAGTCGCGGTGAAAAGCCGGTGCTGAGAATTCGCAATGTCAATTCGCACAGCCTGGGAGTCGTGGCCACGGACCCGCAAACCGGTCGGAAGCGCAACGCGGTGGTAATTCCGCGCAACACGCCGCTGCCGGTCAATGCCCGCCGGGTGTTCCGGACCCAGAAGGCGAATCAGGGGTCGATTCTGGTGCAGATCGTCGAAGGCGAAAGCTCCTCGCCCGAGGATTGCACCCAGATCGGTCAATGCGCGGTGCGCAATCTTCCGAAGGGACTGCCGGCCCAGACACCGATTGAAGTCATTTTCGAGTATCAAGACAATGGACGGCTGATGGTGCGCGTGAGCGTGGCCGGCGCCGGCTTGCAACATGAGATCACGCGCGACAATAGTCTGACCCAAGAACAGCTCGACGCCTGGCGGCAGTACATCACCGGCGCCGCGGCCAGCGGTGTCGCGGTATGAGCAACGTGGCCTGTCGGGCCCTGTTTTTCTAACTGGTGGGATTGCTCGACGCGGATGGGTTTTTCTCGCGCAACACGCGCACTGATGGAGCTTCGAATCGATGCGCGCGGTATGTCCCAATTGCGGCGGCGAATTCGGCGCCGACACGATCCAAGCTTCGAACGATATGCCCCCCTGCGCCGAATGCGGTTATTCCGCCGAGCCGGGTGACATTTCGATGGCCGCGGATGCCTTTGCTGGCAGCCTCAACAATCCGCCGTACGGCGTGTGGCTTGAACAAGTGGACAATGGCTGGCGTCTCGGAGCGTCGCTGCAATCGTGGATGGCATTGTATTTCGCGGTGTTCGGCGTGCTTGCCGCCGTCGTCGCGGTTGCCGCGATCGGCTATCAATTTCAACGGGGCAGAATCTTCCGGATCCTCGCGTTTACCGGCATCCTATCGGCCGTCGGATCGGCGCGCTTAGCGATTAGCTCGCTGCTGTGCATGTTTGGATGCATCTTCGTGACGGTCCGGGCGCGGAGGGCGAGATATTCACGGGCATCGGCGCCATCGGACGGCGCCGCCGTTTCTCGTGGGACGACCTCACCGATGTCCGGCTTGTCACACCTGAAAGCACCCGATGGCTTGACCGCTTTCAGCGATCGAAACAACTTATCGTGCTCGAGGGGCGCCGATCCAGGGTCGAATTCGGCGCGTTGCTTTCCGACGAACGGCAAGCGTATACGATGCGACTCATTCGCCGCGCCTTGCGCGAGCGCGACCTGGCTCGCGGCCAGGAACCGACGAAAAATAATTTCCCCATGTGATCTTCCCAAGACTACCCGCTCCCGAATCGTGTGGGGTTTTGGGGCGAAATCCGTTTTTTGACCGCTCCTGGGAAGCGGAGCGCGGCGGAAAAGCGGTATAATCGCGAAGTTCGGCGCGGTGGCGACTCGAGCGAAGCCTCTTCGGAACAGGCGGGAACTTAATCGACTCGGCCCATCCCATGGCCCCAAACTCCGGAAGGACTCACGATCGATGCGAGTGGTTTGCCCCATCTGCGATCGCGAAATCGCGGCCGAGCAGGTCAATGCCTCGACCGACTTGGCTTTTTGCACAAGCTGCGGCCAAGCCTTTCAGCTCTCCGAGATTCTGGAAACCGGCGAAAGCCGCGCCGGCGATGTCAATAACCCGCCGCCAGGGGTGTGGTTCGAGCCCTTGTTCGACGGCTGGCGACTCGGAGCGACGATGCGTTCCTGGGCCGCCTTGTTCATTGTTCCGTTTACCGCGGTCTGGGCCGGCGGCAGCATGGCGGGAATCTATGGAACGCAAATCGTTCAGGGCCAATTCAATTGGGGAATATCGCTGTTCGGAATTCCCTTCGCCATCGGTTCGGTCGTACTCGTGACCGTGTCGCTCCTGTCGGTGTTTGGACGGCAAATCGTCTCCATTCAGGGCGACATCGGTGAGATTTTCACGGGCATCGGCATTATCGGCCACCGGCGCCGATTTTCGTGGAACGACGTCACGCGCATTCGGGAAATCGAATCGAATCGACCGCAACGGTCGAACTCGCCTCAATGGGCCATTTCACTCGAAGGCCCGGAGTCGCGAACCGAATTCGGCTCGATGCTCTCGAAAGACCGACGCTTCTACATGGTGCGCGTGCTCCGCCGCGCGATCGCCGAACGAAACAAGGCGCGAGCGGCACTTCCGAACTCGGCTCCCAAACCTAAGCGCATTGTCACAATTGAAATGACGGGTTGGATTGGTTCGACGTGCCATGCCCACGGCCCAGCGTGGGCATGAGGACTCCGCGTGGCGCTTCGAAAACATGCCCACGCTGGGCGTGGGCATGGCACACGGGGTTACCTATCATTTCAGCCGTGACAAAGCACTAGCGCGTGACCGAGACTCGACCGCCGCACATTCTGAAACTTGGAGCCACGGCATGCAAATCCGCGATCATGCGTTTCTCGTCACCGGTGGCAGTTCGGGCCTGGGAGCGGCCACGGCCCGGCGGCTCGTGACGCTCGGCGGCAGGGCGCTCTTGTCGATCTGGCCGAAGCCGATGGCCGCCGGCTGGCCGAGGAGCTTGGCGCCGCGACCCATTTCGTCAGGGCCGATGTCACGAGCGAAGCCGAAGTGCGCGCCGCGATACACGTCGTGCGAGCGCGATGGGGCGAACTGAACGGAGTGGTGCATTGCGCCGGCGTGATTGGCGGCGCGAGGATCGCCGGCAAGACCGGGCCCCATGATCTCGCGCTATTCGAACGCATCGTGCGCGTGAACCTCGTGGGCACATTCAATGTGCTGCGTCTCGCGGCCGCGGCCATGAGCGATAATCGGCCCGACGCCGAGGGCGAGCGCGGCGCGATCGTGCTCACGGCGAGCGTGGCGGCTTTTGACGGTCAGATTGGTCAGGCGGCTTATGCCGCCTCGAAGGGCGGCGTGGCGTCGTTGGTGTTGCCGGCGGCGCGGGAACTGGCCCGGTTCGGGATTCGTGTCGTGGCGATTGCGCCGGGAGTATTCGAAACGCCCATGGTCTTGGGCCTCGACGCCGCGATGCAAGAGTCGCTTGCCGCGCAAGCGCCGTTTCCGCCCCGGTTGGGCCGGCCCGACGAGTTTGCCTCGCTTGCCCAACAGATTCTGGAAAACCCGATGCACAATGGCTCGGTGATCCGGCTCGACGCCGCGATTCGCATGGCGGGCAAATAATCGCTCGGCCATCGAGCGTGGCCGGCGCGGGGCGAAATCGTGTTCTATATTTTCCTTGCGGAGTCGTCGTTGGGCCGCGCGGCGGCGAACCGACTCGACCGCCGCATCTCGTCTTGGTTTTTCGCCCTCGCATCGCTCGAGCGCCCCGTATGCCCGATCGACGAACCCATCGCGTCGCCCGCGCGCCTGTCGTGGCGCTGGTTTGGGCGACGGTTATTCCCGTGTTGGCGGCGACGCCCGCGATCCCCACTCGCTCGTCGAGCGAGGCTCGGTTGCTGGCCGACGCCCAAGATGGCCGGCTCGACCGGCATTCCTTGATCGCCGCGGCGCTCGTGGCCGGCGGTTCGAGCGACGCGAGCTTGGCGCGCGACTGCGAGGCCCGGCTCGAAGCCTTGGCCGAGGAGTTCCGCGCGAGCGAGGATTTCGATCTTCCGATGGTCGCGCGGGCCGAAGCGATGCATCGCTTCTTGCACGATCGCGTGCTGATGGGCGACTACGACGGAAGCGTCAACAGCGTGGGCGACATGTTTCACCACGGGAGTTTCAATTGCATTACCGCCAGCACACTGCTTATAGCGCTGGCCGAGCGACTGGGCGTCGAAGCCGTGGCTTGCGAAGCGCCGGCTCATGTGTTGGTGGTGGTCGATCCCCAGGGCGTCGCGGCGGTGGTGGAAATGACACGCCGGCCACCGGCGGTTCAGTCGCTGGCGGCGAACGCTCCGGCGGATGAAAGCCGCCCACGACCGCCGGGCCGCTTGATTCGCGCCACGCAGCTCTTGGCCACGTATTACCACAACCGCGGCGTCGAGCGGCTGGCGGCGCGCGACTATGCGGCGGCCGTGGCGCTCAACCAAACCGCGCTCGAACTCGACCGCGACTGCGGCGCCGCGAAACAAAACCTACTGGCCGCTTGGAACAATTGGGCCCTCACGCTGGCCGACTCGGGAGATTTTGCCCAGGCGCTCGAAAAGATCGACGCCGGGCTCGCGATCGCGCCCGACTATGCTCCGTTGCGTGAAAATCGAACCTTGATCGAACATCGCCGCACGGCCACGGCGCCCGGCCCGCGCTCGGCGCTGCGGCGGGGAGCGATTGCGTCGAAGTTTTATTGATTTGTTTCCATCGACACAGCCCAAGCGAAGTTTTCGGCTCCGGCGGGAACTCGCGGGGCCGCCGAACGCGAAAAGTTAGTCCCGCCGCGCGTCCGTGAACCTCGACGCCGCGGCGCACGTCTTGTCTTCGAGTTCGTTGGTTCGTCCCCCTGATCTCCCACTGCGCTGAAACCCCATTCTTTCTTGGCCATCGTGCCGCCCTGGGTGCGCTCCGCTTGACCGGATTTCATTCCGGCGGTCGCGAACGCGCCGAAAGGGAACCCCTTGAAGAGGCGCCCCATGAGTTTAGCCGCGTCGGAACGATTATTGACTATCGAAGGGCCGATCTCGGCCGATGAGCGCTTGCGAGAGCAAGTCTGGTCGCTGCTTTCGGGCTCGCATTCGCCGCGCGACGCCTCGGAGCGACGCGCCGCGCAGCGATTTCCCTATCCCAATCTCGTGTTGCTCACGCCGATCGGCCCCGACGGCCAGGCGCCGCTCGCCGAATCGCTTGTCGTGGTGGGCAAGCATTTATCGGAGCGCGGCCTGGGCTTCTATCATCCGAAGCCGCTGCCCTATCGCAGAATCATCGCGTCGCTGCGCTCGTCGCAGGGACTCGGCGCGCATTTCTTGATGGAGGTCACCTGGTGCCGCTTCACCGAACATGGTTGGTACGAAAGCGGCGGACGTTTCCTGCGCGCGGCGGCCGATCCGCATGCCGCCTGAAACCGGCGCCCGAGCCCGCGGCGAAATTCGCGATAGCGCGGTCTCACGCCACAAGCTCGGACAGCACGCGACCATGCACATCGGTCAGCCGTCGATCGATGCCACTCAGCCGCACCACGAGCCGGGTGTGGTCGATGCCCAGGAGATGCAGAGCCGTGGCGTGCATATCGTAGCCGGTGGTGGCGTTTTCCGCGGCCTTGAACGCGAATTCATCGCTTTGGCCGATTGCGGTTCCTCCGCGCGCTCCGCCGCCAGCCATCCATGAGACGAACGAGCCGCCATTGTGGTCTCGTCCCGTGGCGCCTTGCGTAAAGGGCATTCGGCCGAACTCCGTGGTCCAGATCACGAGCGTGTCCTCCAAAAGACCACGCTGCTTGAGATCGGTGAGCAGCCCGGCGATCGGTCGATCGACCATGCGGGCAATCGAGGGGAGCTCGCTCGGAATATCGTTGTGGTTGTCCCAATTGTTCTTCGGACCGGCCATGCCGCTCCACACCTGCACGAATCGCACTCCCCGCTCGGCCAGCCGCCGCGCCGTGAGGCAACTCCGGCCGAATGGGGCGGTCGTCTCATTGTCGAGGCCATAAAGCCGCGCCGTGGCTTCGGTCTCGCGCGAAGATCGAGCGCTTCGGGCGCCGGGTTTGCATCTTGGCCGCGAGCTCGAAGGCGGTGATCCGCGCATCGAGCCGCGAATCGCCCGGATGCTCGGCGGCGTGGCGGCGATTCATCTCGGCGAGCATCGCCAAACCATCGCGTTCGCTCTCCGCGGAAATGCCACGCGCGCCGGTCGGTGGATTCAGAAACGGAACCGGGTTGGCGCTCGTGGGGCGAATCACCGTGCCGGCATGCGCGGCGGGCAGGAAGCCCGCGCCGAAGTCTCCGGTGCTGTTGTAGGGCAGTCCGCGCGAGTCCGGTAGCACCACGAATGCGGGCAGATCATCGGCAATGCGCCCCAGTCCATAGGAAACCCAGGCGCCAAACGACGGATAGCCGGGCATTTGGAAGCCGGTCGACTGTAAGTAGCTTGCCGGCCCATGCACATTCGTCGGCGCGGTCATCGCCATGAGCACCGCCAGGTCATCGACATGGCCGGCGATCTCGGGAAACACGCTGCTTACCCAGCGTCCGCATTGACCATGTTGCTTGAACTCGAAAGGCGATTTCATCACCGCGCCGGCTTCGCTCGTGACCGCCGCCTTGAGTCCGAAGTCGATCTTTTCGCCATGCCGCCGCGTGAGCTCGGGCTTGTAGTCGAATGTGTCCATTTGGCTCACGCCGCCATTCATGAACAATTGGATCACGCGCCGCGCTTTGGCCCGATGATGCAACCCGCCGTTGAGATCGGCGCCGGGCGATTGGCCCTCGGCCGCGAGATCGCTCTCGCCGAGCAAGTGCGCGAGCGCCACGGCGCCGAATCCACCGCCCGAGCGAAACAGAAATTCGCGACGATCGAGCCCGGCAACGCGAACCGAGCCCTGGGAGCGTGTGGCGGAGCGATCGGGCGATTGATGCATGGCTTCGACCCTCGTTCCTTAATCGACGAACATGAATTCGTTGGTGTTGATCACGAATCGGCAGGCGTTGGCCAGACCGTGCCGAGCAATATAGTCGCCCAAGGCGCGAGCCTCCTCGGGCCGCGGCTCGCGGCGTAAGAGCGTGTGAAACAGTTGCCGGGCAGGCTCGCCGGGCGATTCGTTTTCGATGCGCTCGGCCATGAATTCACATTGGCGAACGACGAGCCGATCGTGGAGCGTGGCCAGCGCTTGCAGGGCGGTAACCGATTCGGTCCGCCGCGGCGTCAACTGCGAAGCATCGGGGCAGTCGAGCGATTCCATGAATGGGTCGGGCAATGTGCGGAACAGGAAACGATACACGCTACGGCGCCGGTTGGCCGGATCGTCGAGCGGAAAGGCAAAGTAATCGACATTGGGCGTTACATGCACGCCCGGCGTTTGCACGAACTGTTTGACCGAGGGTCCGCCCATGCTCGAGTCGAGCTTGCCCGAAAGAAATAGCAAACTATCGCGCAGCGATTCCGCGTCGAGCCGACGGCGCCGCATGCGCCACAGCCACCGATCGCTCGGGTCCTGCTCGCGCTGGCTCGCCAACGCGTCGCCGGCGAGCCCGTCGCGCGGTTGTTCATCGCTCGATTGGCGATAGACGGCGCTTGTGACGATGAGTCGGTGCAAGTGTTTAAGCGAGCCGCCATGATCGCGCAGCTCGGCCGCGAGATAATCAAGCAGTTCCGGATGCGAAGGCGCGGCCCCCATGCGGCCGAAGTCGCTTTGAGTTTCAACCAGACCTTGGCCCAGGTGATGCTGCCAAAGCCGATTGACGATCGAGCGCCACGTGAGTCCGTTGCGCCGGTCGCTCAGCCAATGGGCCAGCGCGGCCCGGCGCTCGCCTTCATTCGCCAGTTCGCTGATCGCGAGCTCCCGGCCAAGCCCCTCCACGCAGCTCAAAGCCCCGGGCAAGGCCTCGCCGCGCGGGTCGTTCAACTGCCCGCGATGCAGCACGCACACTTTCCGCGGCGCCGGCGTCGGGCGAAACGATCCCTCGGCCGCGAAGCGGCTCGTGCCGCAGTACACCAGCGACGGCGCCGGCAACGCGGCCAATTCGCGGTCGGCCTTCTCCTCGAGATAGGCCGCGGCCAAGCGGCGCCGCTGATCGTCGCCGCGCTCGCCCGCGGGCGTTGCAAGAATCGCGGCGATTTCGGGCTTGGCCGGTTTCGCGGCTCCGCCGGCGGGCGCGACATCGCTCGACCAAAGCCGCAGCCGGCCGATCACATGATTCCGGCCATGAAGTTGTTCGAGCACCACGCGCAGCGCCACTCCCGGCGGCGAGCCCGTCTCCGAGCCGGGCCGCGAGTCGTTCGCCGCTCGGCTGGACACCGGTGCGTCGAACGCGATCACGGCGTGGTGCGGCTTGCCTTCTTCGGGATGGATGCCCCAGGCGGTTTCGGGCTTGTCATCGATCGCCTTCGAGAAATTCCAATCGGCTTGATCGAAGTCGGCCACCGGATGCTCGAGCTTGAGGCGGCGCCCCGGAGTGGCAGCGCGAGCAAGGTCCGCCAAATCGCCGAGGCCGGGCGATTCGATCGCCTCGACACGCACCTCGCTCAGATGAAAATTTCCGTTTTCCGCGCGGCCGGGTCCACCATGCGGCAGACGCTCGTCGGGCAAGACTTCGATCTTGAGCGCCCGCACGATCGACTGCGGAGCGCGAAGCACGATCGTGTAGGTGTCGACCAGCGGCGCGGCGCCTCCGGCCAAGAGCGAGCCATCGTCGAGCAAGGTCAAGGGAACCCCATCGGCCGAATGCGCGCTCGCAATGCCCGTCACTTGCCAATTCAATTGCTTGGGCGCCAGCGATGCTTCCCACTCCGCGACTCGCGACTGAAGCTCGGCGTCGATGAGCGCGGAGTCGTGCTCCGAAAGCATGCGCGGTAAACTCGCTTTTAGCTCCAGTCGCTCGCGGCGAGCCGACGCCACGCCGGGGTCGGTGTCGTAGGGCCGGTTGGCTTTGTCGGTGCCGGCGAACACGGCTTGCAGCGAATAATAATCTTGCTGCGAGATCGGGTCGAACTTGTGATCGTGGCAGCGGGCACATTGCACCGTGGCGCTCGCGAAGGTCTGCATCACCGTGGTCACGATATCGTCGCGGTCGAGATAACGGCCGATCTCGCGGTCGGCCGAGTCTTCGCGAATATCGCGCAGTGAACTTTCGTCCCACGGGCCGGCGGCCAAGAAACCGGTGGCCACGGTCGCCCAAGCGTCGTCGGGAAAGAGCACATCGCCGGCCACTTGCTCCTCGACAAAGCGGGAATACGGCTTGTCTTCGTTGAGCGCGCGAATCAAATAGTCGCGGTAGGGCCACGCATGCTCGCGAGGGCGGTCTTGATCTTGTCCGTGGCTCTCGGCGAAGTGAACCAAATCCATCCAGTGCCGCGCCCGGCGCTCGCCGTGGGCCGGACTGGCCAGCAATCGATCGACCACGCGCTCGTAGGCATCGGGCGCGGTGTCGGCGAGAAACGCCTGGGTTTGCTCGTAGGTCGGCGGCAGTCCGGTCAAGTCGAGCGAAACACGTCGGAGCAGTGTTCGCCGATCCGCCTCGGGGGAAGGCGACAATCCCCGCTCGACGAGCTCCCGGGCCACGAACCGATCGATCGGAGCGAGGGCCCACGACCGCGCGTCGAAAGACGCTGTTCCCGGGAACTTGGCGTCCGCGAGGTCGGGAACGGGAGGAGCCTCGAGCGCCCGGTAGGCCCAATGACCGGGCCATGGCGCACCGGCGGCGATCCACTCGCGAAGCCGCGCTTGTTCGGCGGACGAAAGCCGCTCGCCTTGGGGTGGCATGCGCTCGTCGGGGTCGTGGCTGGCAGCTCGCCTCAGCAGTTCGCTTTCCTCGGGCCGCCCCGCAAGAATCGCGCGTCGGCCCGAATCGGCCTCGCGCAGGGCCTTCTTGGCGTCGGTCAGATTGAGACCGCCGGCCGGTTTTGCGCCGCCGTGGCACTTGAAGCAGCGCTCGGCGAAAAGCGGCCGAATATCGCGATCGAAATCGACCGGTCGCTCGGCCCGCGCGGCGCAGGGCTAAGCGCCACGCTGGCGATGAGCGCCGCAAGCAATAGCATTGGCCCGCGGCGAATCGAGTCGCCACGACGCTTCACGAACAGCGGCAATCGAGCGAGTCGAAACATCGGAGCCCCTCGGATCGGCCAGAACCTCCACCAACTGATGATTATAACCGTATTTTTCTTGCCGCGAAATGTTTGTCCGCAATCTTCCGAACAAGATTTCCGCTCAGCCGTCGCGATCGAAGCTGCCGTTGAAGATGGTTCGCCCGCCATCGACCGGCAGCGACACTCCGGTGACAAAATCGTTTTCAATCAGAAACAGGGTGGCGTGAGCAATGTGCCGCGGATGGCCTTCGCGCTTGACCAATGTGGCATGGATCGCCTCGGCCCGCTCGTCGGCCGGCATGTCGGGCGGCAACAGCACCGGGCCGGGCAAGATCGCATTGACGCGCACCCGGGGGTTTCGCTGGGCGAGCTCGATCGCCAGGCAGCGCGTGAGCGTGGGAATGGCGCCTTTCGAGGGAAAGTAGGCGGCGAAGTCGACATAGGGCCGGGCCACGGCCCAATCGCCGATATTCACGATCGCTCCGCCATCGGACTGCGCGGCCATGGCGAGGCCCATCTCCCGGCAGCACAGAAATGTTCCGAGCGCATTGACCTCGAAATGCTCGCGCACATCGTCGGCCGTCACCTCTTCGAGCGGCTTTCGGCGCCAGATCGCGGCGCAATTGACCAGCGCATCGATGCGGCCGAAGCGGGCGAGCGTGGCGTCGAGCATCTGGCGCACGGCTGTTGAATCACGCACATCGCCCGTCACCGCGAGCGCTTCGTGGCCGGCCTCGGCGAGCCGCCCGACGACCGCCTCGGCCTCGTCGCGCGATCGATTCGCATGCACCACGACTCGATAGCCCCGCTCCGCGAGCAGTTCGACGATGGCCAGCCCGACGCGCTTGGCGCCGCCGGTGATCAAGGCCGTGGGTCGCTGGGGATCAAGATCGTGGGCGCCGCCGGTGGCCGCGGTTTGTGTGGGGTTCATCATGCGAATCACTCCAACGTGTTGCGTGGCATGGAAGTCTTTCGCCCGGCGACGATGTGAACGGCCGCGAGCGCCAGCAGCGTGAGCAAGAGGCCAGCGGCCAGTGGCACGGCCGAGGCCGCTTGCGCGCGGGCGATCCATCGCCAAGCAAGTAATAGCGCGATCACGGCGGTTAAGATCGCGCTCGGCGCACGATCGGGCGCCATGGGCAAGACGTGGATTGTGGGCCGAATTCCACCCGGCCATCGCGGCGAAACCAATCGCGCGAGCACCGCGTGGACCAGCCAGCTCGCAATCGCCACCCAGCAGACCGCTTGCACGCCAAGGAACAGGCCGACCAGCCCGAGCGCGAGCCCATTGGACCGAACCCGCTCGCCGAGTTTCGCGGGCCAGTCGCCAACAAGATGACGCTCGCCGATCGGACCGAGCGCGCCCAACGACAGCCCCACGGCCAAGCCGCACAGCCCCTCGACGAGTCCGATAACGCTCGCCACAATCGCGGGCGGCATATTCACTTCCCACAATCGGGCTTCAATGCTTGGCGCGAGCGCCTCGGGCCGGATGAGGGGCCAGCCCAGGGGTAAAGCAAACCCCAGCAGCAGGGCCGGCGCCCACAAGCGGAGCGGGGCCCGGCTGCCATCGCGCGCCATCAACGCCGCGGCCAGCAAGGTGGTGGCGAGCAACATGTGGGCGGCAAAGCGAATCGCCAGGAAAGCAAGATCGGCGTCGGCAACGGGCACACCGGGCTCGACCGTCGCCACCGAGCGCGAGGGTAAGTTGATTCCCTCGCACACGATTTCGAGCCACGCAAAACCGGCGAAGAGCGCCGCCACAAGAGCTTCGACCGCTGGATAGCGTTTCGAGATCGGGGCGCGACAATCGCGGCAGCGGCCGCGCAGCAAGAGCCAGCCGAAGACGGGCACGTTGTCGCGCCAGCGGATCGAGCGACCGCACTTCGGGCAATGCGAGCCGGGATGCGACAAGCTCAATCCGAGCGGCAGTCGATAAACCACCACATTGAGAAAACTGCCGATTGCCGCGCCGAAGGCAGCCGCGATCCCCAATATGAACCCGCTCAAGAGCGCCGCTTGACGACCGGCGAAAAGTTCATAGATCCCGTAGTCGGTCATTGCCATGCTCATCGCTCGAATTCGGGAATTATTCACTGGCGAATTAAACGGGACATTCGCAACACTGTTCGGCGCAGAATCGCGCCGCCGCGATGCTTCGTTCGCGGCAAAGTTTCGCGATCCTTGGCGCGCCGTTCGCGCCTCGCGACATGAGCGGGTTGAAGCCGGTCATTTTGGCGGAAGCGAGCAGGGCGAGCAAGTTTGCCGCGATTTCAATAATGCAAGATTCCGCGCTGCAACGCGATGGTCACGGCATGGGTGCGGTCGGTGGCGCGGAGTTTGGCGAGAATGTTTTGCACATGAATCTTCACGGTGCCGCTCGCCGTGCCCAAGCGGGCGGCGATTTCTTTATTCGCCAAACCTTGGGCCACGAGCGAAAGCACTTCGACCTCGCGCGGCGTGAGGGCCACGTCGGGGAAATGTTTTTGCAATCGCTCGGAAACCTCCGGCGGCAGCAAGCGCTCGTTGCGATGCGCTCGGCGGATCGCGTTCAACACCTCGGTGTGAACCATCTCCTTGAGCAAGTAGCCTCGCACGCCGGCCTCGAGCGCGCGGTAAATGTCTTGATCTCCATCGAAACTCGTGAGCGCGATGATCTTGGCATCGGGAAATTCGCCGCGAATCAATCGGGTCGCGGCGATGCCGTCTAGGTCGGGCATGCGCAGGTCCATCAGCGTGACATCGGGCCGGTGGCGGCGAAACAGCTCCAAGGCATCGCGGCCATTGCCCGCCTCGGCGACCCATTCCATGTCGGCCTCGTTGCTGAGGATCGAGGCGATGCCCTTGCGCACCAACGGATGATCGTCGACGCAAAGCACGCGAATCGGACCGGAAGTCTCGGCGGGCATGTTATTTTATCCGCGGGTTCCAGGAACGGCGAGGGAACGGGCAACGGCTCGCGAGCGCTCGTAATCCGCGGGCTAGGGGGGCGCGGTTGGAGTCGCCGGCGCTGGGTCCGTGTCGCGAACCGGCTGATTGTGCGGCAAGGTCACGGTGACTCGCGCGCCATGGCCGGGGCGACTTTCGATATCGAGTTGGGCCCCGATTTGCCGAGCGCGTTCCTGCATGCCGATCAAGCCATAATGGCCGGGCGAGCCATTGGCCCCGGTGTCGAAGCCGATTCCGTCGTCGAGGACCGAGAGCGTCAATCGCCGCGGCGAGCTTTCGAGCACGACCTCGATCGCCCCGCAGTTCGCGTGCTTCACCGCGTTGGTAATCGCTTCTTGGGCAATGCGCAGCAGATTGTATTGAGCGTCGGAAGACAATGCCTGCGCCACCGGCTCGATTCGCAACCGCAGCCGCAGGGCTTGCGTTTCGGTGAGTTGCCGGGCCGCGTCGGCAATCGTGGCGGCGAGCCCCACTTGGCCCACGGTGCGAAGGCCCGCCACGGAGCGGCGAGCCTCGCGCAGGCATATACCGGCGTCGCGAATGATTTCCTCGAGCATGCGCCGCTCGGGCGATTCGGGCAGGCGCACGCTCAGGGCCTGCATTTCCATGGTCACGCCGGAAAAGCCCTGCATGAGCGTGTCGTGCAGCTCGCGGGCAATGCGGCTCCGCTCGCCGACGACCATTTGCATCTGCCGCCGGATCTGCCGCACGCGAAGGCGAACGCCGGCCCAGCCGACGCCCACGGCCAGCGCCAGCGCGAGTGTCGAAGTCAGTGGCCAAAACCAGGGGCGCTGATAAATGTGCGGCTCGATGATAAACGCCACCGGCCTCGCGGCCTCGGCGGCCACTCCGTCGGGAATCGTGGCGGCGACGCGAAAGCGATACTCGCCCGGCGGAAGATTCGTGTAAAAGGCTTCGCGTCGCGTGCCCGCCTCGACCCAGTCTTTGTCGAAGCCCTCGAGCATATAGCGATAATTCACGCGCGAGGGCGCGATAAAGCTAAGCGCGGCATATTGAAAGCTCACATTGGTTCGCCCCGGCGGCATGGGACGAAGCTGGTGCAAGTTCTCCACTTCGCCGTTCACGGCCATTTGCTCGACGACGACCGGCATCGGCGGCAGCCGACGAACGAGCTTGTCGGGATCGATCACGATCAGTCCATGCGTGGTGGCGAACCAGATGTTTCCGTCTTTCAGGCGAAACACACTCGGCTCGACGCCCGCCTGGCATTCGATCGTGCGTTGCGAGTCGAGCGGAGTGAAGGGTCGGCTGACGACGCCGTCGGATTTGCCGGCGGCGACTTCGAGCAACTGTGAAATGCGCGCGAGGAAGATGCCCTTGGTGCAGGCCATCCACAGTTCGTCGTCGGCGCCGCTGGCGATGCCAGAGATATCGTCGTCGTGCAATCCTTGTTTCACGGTGAAGCGGAAGGTCGCGAGACGTTGGCCGCTTGGATCCATCGGTCGCGAGTCGATCAGCACAAGTCCCGCCCCATGGGAGCCGAGCCAAACACGCCCGGCGGCATCTTCGAAGATCGTGGCGATGTCGTGAAACTCGGCGCGGTCGTCGTCAAACGTCTCGAGCCGACCGTGGTCGCAGCGATAAAGCGCGCCATCGGCGCCCGCGACCAACACGCCCTCGCCATGGCGGGCGAGCGCGCGAACCGGCTCGCGCAGAACTTCGGCCTTGCCCTGGGGCGGCTCGAAGCGGCCCTCGCGCCAGCAAACGAGCCCCAGGTCCGTGCCGACCCAAAGCGCTCCCGACCGATCCGAGCAAAGCGAGCGAACGACGTTCGAGGGCAAGCCGTCGGCCTCGGTAAAGGTTCGCGGCGGCTCGCCTTCGCGGCGGCGGACAAGGCCCGCGTCGGAGCCGATCCACAGGGAGTCGGCAAATTCGGCGAGGGCAAAGATCGTGTTGCTTGGCAATCCATCGCGCGTGGTAAGGGCGGTGAAACGTCGGCCTTCGAGTCGGCCGAGCCCGGCGCCGAGTGTTCCGACCCAGACTTGGCCCCGCGAATCCTGCAACACCGGCCCGACATTGTTGCTCGGCAAGCCTTCGGCGGTGGTATAGAGGAGCGTGCGTCGATCGGAGAATTGATTGAGCCCATTTTTAGTGCCCACCCACAGGCTCGCCTCGCGGTCTTCGAAAAGCGCGTACACGGTGCTTTGGCTCAGGCCGTCGGAAGCGCGGTAGCTGTCGATCTCGTGGCGAGCGCCATCGACAGCGCGTGTCACCCGGCTGAAGCCGTTTTTTCCGCCGGCCCAAACTCCGCCGCGGGTCGGCGCGAGACACAGCACGCAATCATGCGCCAGCCCGTCGGCGGTGGTGAACCGCCGTTCGCGCTGTTCGGACCACTGGATGAGCCCGTCGTCGGAGCCGATCCAGAGCGATCCATCGTCGCCGGCTAGCATCGCATTGACATTGCCGCCGGCCAGCGCGGGAATCTCGAGAGAATCGAATCGTCGTCCGTCCAAGCGGAGGATAACGCCGCCGTCGCCGCCGACCCAGAGGCGCCCCTCGCGATCCAGGCATCCGGCCCGTAGTCGCGCGGCGCCGAGACCATCGGCCTCGCGGTAGACGGTGATTCGCGGTGAGGAGTGTCGCGCGGGATGCGCCTCGTCTTGAGGATCGAGCTCGAGGCGCGCGACGGCGTGTTCGGCGCCGGCCCACACGACGCCGGCCGCATCGGTGAGCACCCATTCGATGTCCGCCGCGGGCAAGCCATCGGCAATGCCATAGCAATGCGTTTCGCCCTCCGCGAGCCGCGCCAGGCCGGCGCCGGTGGCGACCCAAAGATTGTGGCGCGGGTCTTCCGCGATATCATTGATCCAGATTTTGCTTTGCTTCGGGGAGTTGGAAGCGTTTAAATTCATTGTCGCAAAACGCAGGCCATCGAAACGTACGAACGAAGATTGCGTTCCGAGCCACAAGTAACCGTCGTGCGACTGAAAAATGGCGTGGATCGTGGCTTGCGGCAAACCCTGCTGCACTTGCCAAATGCGATGTAGAGCCTGCGGAAGCGTGCGCAGGGGGTCGAGCGCCAGCTTGCCGGCGCCAGGGCCGAGCCGAGCAGCCCAAGGATCAGCAAAAGTCCGGCCGTCGCCCCGGGACGCGGCGTTTTGGGGCGACTCAATAGAAACGAGTTCATGAAAAGGTCTCGTCGCGAATCGGTTCGGCATTCCTGAAAGTCGCTCCGCGAACCGTCGGGCACGGGCTCTGATTGGGGCGACTCCGGCGTCGGCTTTGCCGGGTATTTCCCCCATTCGCGCAATATACGGCTCATTTGCTAGAATTGAAAAGCGGATTCGCGGCGGCCAAGGCGCTCTCGCTATGCCGATCGGCATAGGGTTAAATGCGTTCGTAACGTAAATAATAGCAATAAGAGCCTATCCGAGAACTTCCGCGAGTCGTCACCCTGCCCTCTCCCCAATGATGAGAGGGGGGGTCGGATAGACTCCAGGGCGACGAGCTCGCTTTCGCCGAATGGCGCCCCAACCGATTATCGATCCCTCCTGAGGATTTTCCGCCGGTGACATCGAAAACGATTCCATCGCCCGAGAAAATCGCATCGTCGTCGTCCGGCGCCACATCGCCGGCGCCGGGCGTCGCGCCGCTGCCTGGGACCGCGCCGCTGCCTGGCGTTGCGCCGGGCGCCCACGCGCCGCGACCCAAGGCGCCCGCCCACGGTTCGCCTCCCGCGCCGGGGCCGCTGCAAAACACATCGCTGGCGGACCCGGCTTTGCGTCGTCCGGCGCCGCCCAAGCAGGGCCGTTCGTGGCTCGGCATGCTCACGCAAACCGTTTTGATCGCGGGGCTCTTGGGCGGCGTTTACTACGCATACACCCATGGCCTGCTCACGAAAGAAGCGATCGAAAAGCTCATGCATCGCGACAGCCATGTCGCGGCGCCGCCCAAGCGGATCACGCCCGTCGTGAGCGCGGTCGTGCGCAGGGTGACATGAATCTGGTGATCAATGGCCTGGGCTCCGTCACCGCGCTCTACACGGTGACGCTCCGCTGCCGGGTCGATGGCGAGCTTCAAAAGATCCACTTCGCCGAGGGCCAAATGGTCAAGCAGGGCGATCTGTTGGCCGAGATCGACTCGCGGCCCTTTCAGGTGCAGCTCGATCAAGCCGAGGGCGCGTTGTTGCGGGATCGGGCTTCGCTCAAAGTGGCCAAGCTCGACCTCGAACGTTTCAATCAAATGATCGCCAGCAAGTCGATCACCCAGTCGCAGCTCGATGGCCAAGTGGCCCTGGTCCAACAAAGCGAAGGCGCCATCCGCACGGATATCGGCATGATCGACAACGCCAAGCTGCAAATGCACTATTGCCGCATTACCGCTCCGATCAGCGGGCGGATTGGCCTGCGCATGGTCGATCCGGGCAATATCGTGCATGCCAGCGACATGACCGGCTTGGCCGTGATCACGCAACTGCAGCCGATCACGCTCGTCTTCACGATTCCGCAAGACGATATCGGCCGGGTGCAAGAGCGGCTCAACTCCGGAGCGAAGCTCGCGGTCGACGCCTACGATCGCGACATGACCACCAAGCTCGCGAGCGGCGATCTCATGGCGCTCGACAATCAGGTGGACACCACGACCGGCACCGTGAAGCTGAAAGCGATCTTTCCGAACAAGGACAACATGCTGTTTCCCAACCAGTTCGTCAACGCGCGATTGCGGCTCGAGGTGCGCCGCGACGCGGTGCTCGCGCCGGTCGCCGCCGTGCAGCGCGGACCCGATTCGACCTATGCCTATGTCGTGGTCCACGACGAAAAGGACCCCAAGGTGGAAAAGGTGGCGCTCCGCACGGTGGTCGTGGGGCCGGCCGAGGGCGATGAGTGCGTGATCGAAAGCGGATTGGCGCCCGGCGATGTGGTGGTAATCGACGGCGTGGACAAACTTCAACCCGGCGCGAAAGTGGTGGCCCGCGATCGCAATGCTCCTCCGCCCGGCAAGGAACGAAAGGCCTCGGCCGTGGCCGAGGTCGATTCGGACGGAGCGCCCGCCGCGCACACGGCAAAGGCCGGCCCGCGCGCGAAGTCGGCCGCCAAGGCCGAAGCCGAGACTCGCGCCCCGGCTTCCGAGATCGATGGGGCCCCGGGCCTGGGAGCGCGGAGGGCTGAATGAGCCTTTCCCGGCCTTTTATCTTGCGGCCGGTCGCGACCGTGCTGCTCATGGTCGCGCTCTTGCTCGTGGGCGGCGTGGCCTATTACCAACTGCCGGTCTCGGCCTTGCCCCAGGTCGATTATCCCACGATCCAAGTCATCACGTTTTATCCGGGCGGCAGCCCCGAGGTGATGGCGTCGAGCGTGACCGCGCCGCTTGAGCGGCAGTTCGGCCAAGTGCCGGGTCTGGCGCAAATGACATCGGCCAGTTCGGCCGGCAGCTCGGTGATCACGCTCCAGTTCATTCTCGAGCTCAACATCGACGTGGCCGAGCAACAGGTACAGGCCGCGATCAACGCCGCGACCACGTTCTTGCCCAAGGACCTGCCGCGCCCGCCGATCTACAATAAGTCGAATCCGGCCGACACGCCGATCATCACCCTCGCGCTCTCGAGCGCCACCTTGCCGCTGAGCAAAGTCGAGGATTTCGCCGACACGCGGCTGGCCCAAAAAATATCGCAGCTTTCGGGTGTCGGACTCGTGAGCATCAGCGGTGGCCAGAAGCCGGCGATTCGGGTGCAGGCCAATCCCACGGCGCTCTCGGGCCTGGGCATGAGCCTCGAGGACCTGCGGAGCGCGCTCATCCAGTGGAACGTGAATCAGGCCAAGGGCAGCTTCGACGGCTCGCGGCAATCGTTCGTCATCGGGGCCAACGATCAAGTGCTCACGAGCGATCAGTACCGCAAGCTGATTATCGCCTATCGCAACGGCGCTCCGGTGCTGCTCTCCGACGTGGCGGCGGTGACCGACGGAATCGAAGACCAGCGCCAAGCGGCGTGGATGAATGATTCGCCGGCGGTGATCGTGAATATCCAGCGGCAGCCGGGCGCCAACATCATCGATGTCGTCGAACGCATCAAGGGACTGCTCACGCAAATCGAAAGTTCGCTTCCGCCGGCGATTCATATCACGGTGCTCACCGACCGAACGGTTACGATTCGCGCGTCGGTCGAGGATGTGCAGTTCGAGCTCGTGCTCACGATCGGGCTGGTCGTGGCCGTGATCTTCGTGTTTCTACGCAATCTGGCGGCCACCGTGATTCCGAGCGTGGCCGTGCCGCTGTCGCTGATCGGCGCCTTCGCGATCATGTATCTCCTGGGCTACAGCCTCAACAATCTCACGCTGATGGCCCTCACGATCTCGACCGGCTTCGTGGTCGACGACGCGATCGTGATGGTCGAGAACATTGCCCGCTATATCGAAGGCGGCATGAGCCCGCTCGAGGCGGCGCTCAAGGGTTCGGGCGAAATCGGCTTCACGATCGTGTCGCTGAGCGTGTCGCTGATCGCGGTGCTGATTCCGCTCTTGTTCATGGGCGATATCGTGGGTCGGCTGTTCCGCGAATTCGCGGTGACGTTGAGCGTGACGATCGTGCTCTCGGCGATCGTGTCGCTCACGCTCACGCCGATGATGTGCGCCAAGATATTGCGGCATCATGGCGAATCGCAGGGCTGGCTCTATCGACTTTCGGAACAAGGTTTCGAGCTCGTGATTCGCTGGTATGGCAAGACCTTGAACGTGGTGCTGCGAAATCAACCGCTCACGCTGGTGGTGGCGGTCCTCACGCTCGTGGCCACCGGCTTTCTCTTCGAGATCGTGCCGAAAGGTTTTTTTCCGGTGCAAGACACCGGCGTGATCCTGGGGATTTCGGAAGCGCCGCAAACCACGAGCTTCGAGGCGATGTCGCGCTTGCAGCAGTCGCTCGACAAAGTGATTCTCGAAGAGCCGTCGGTCGAGAGCCTCTCGAGCTTCATCGGCATTGATGGCATCAACACCACCATCAACAGCGGCCGAATCCAGATCAACCTCAAGCCGCTCGAAGAGCGGAGCGAATCGGCCGTCGAGGTGATTCGCTTGCTGCAAAAGCGGCTTCACGCGGTCGAGGGCATCGTGCTTTTCATGCAGCCGGTGCAAGACCTCACGATCGAAACCAAGGTCAGCCGCACCCAGTATCAGTTCACGCTCGAGGATCCCAGCTCGAAAGAGCTCGCCGAGTGGGCCCCGCGCATGGTGGAAATGCTCAAGCAGCGGCCCGAGCTCCGCGACGTGGCCAGCGACCAGCAAAACAACGGGCTCGCGATTCGAGTGGTCATCGACCGTGATTCGGCCTCGCGGCTGGGTGTCACTCCGCAAATGATCGACGACACGCTCTACGACGCGTTCGGCCAGCGTCAAATCTCGATCATGTTCACGCAGTCGAATCAATACCGGCTAGTGCTCGAGGTGAAGCCGGAGTTTCGCCAACGACCGGCCGACATTCAAGATATTTATGTCAACACGGCGAAGGCCGGCAAAGTGCCGCTCAGCGCGTTTACCCGAATCGAGGAAACGACGAGCCCGCTGGCGGTGAATCACCAAGGGCAGTTTCCCGTGGCCACGGTGTCGTTCAATCTGGCGCCGGGAGTCTCGCTCGGGCAGGCCGTGGAAGCGGTCAACCAAGTGAAACGCGACTTGCAATTGCCCGAAAGCATCGCGGCCAGTTTCCAGGGCACGGCCAAGGCGTTCGAAGCCTCGCTCAAGAACACCACGCTCCTGATTCTGGCGGCGCTGGTCACGGTGTATATCGTGCTCGGCGTGCTTTATGAGAGCTACATTCATCCGATCACGATTCTCTCGACGCTGCCCTCGGCCGGCGTGGGCGCGTTTTTGGCCCTGCTCATCTGCGATACCGATTTGAGCGTCATCGGGCTGATCGGAATCATTTTGCTCATTGGCATCGTGAAGAAAAACGCGATCATGATGATCGACTTCGCGCTCGAGGCCGAGCGCAACGAAGGACTCTCGCCGCGCGAAGCGATCCACGAAGCTTGCTTGCTCCGGTTTCGCCCGATCATGATGACCACGATGGCCGCGCTCTTGGGCGCGGTGCCGCTCGCCTTTGGCGCGGGCGTGGGCTCGGAAATGCGGCGGCCCCTCGGCATCACGATCATCGGCGGCCTGATCTTCAGTCAAGTGCTCACGCTCTACACGACGCCGGTGATCTATCTGGCCTTTGATCGCGTGGCCAAGCGATTTGGCGGCCGCGCCGGCAGCGCGGCCGCCGGAGAGAGCCATCGGCCGCGGGCGGAGGGGATATGAGTCTATCGAGCCCTTTCATCCAGCGGCCTTGCGGCACCACGCTCCTCACCGTGGCCATCATCCTCGCCGGAGCGATCGGCTATTGTCTCCTGCCGGTGTCGCCGCTGCCGCAGGTGGATTATCCGTCGATCAATGTCAATGCCGCGCTGCCCGGCGCGAGCCCCGAGACGATGGCTTCGGCCGTGGCCACGCCGCTCGAACGACAGTTCAGCCGCATCGCCGGCATCGCCGAAATGACCTCGACCAGCTATCTCGGTTCGACGACGATCGCGATCATGTTCGATCTGAATCGCAACATCGACGCCGCGGCCCGCGATGTGCAAGCCGCCATCGCCGCCGCGCGGGGTCAATTGCCCGCGAACCTGCCGAGCAATCCGACCTGGCGAAAATACAACCCAGCCGACGCGCCGATTCTCATTCTCGCCCTCACCAGCAAGACGATTCCCAAGGCCCGCATCTACGACGCCGCCACCACGATCTTGCAGCAAAAGCTTTCGCAAACGCGCGGCGTGGGCATGGTGCTTGTCGGTGGCGGCGCTCCGCCCGCGGTGCGGATCGATGTCAACCCCACGGAGCTCAACCACTATGGCATGGGCCTCGAGGACGTGCGCGCGGCGCTGGCCACGGCCAACGCCAATCAACCGAAGGGCCAAATCTCGGGCGCCGACAAGACCTGGACCCTCTCCACGACCGATCAACTGCTCAAGGCCGCGGAATATGAGCCGCTGATCGTGGCCTATAAAAACGGCGCGCCGGTGCGACTGAAAACGATCGCCCACCTGACCGACGACATGGAAGACATCCTGGCCAAGGGCATCTACAACTCCGAGCCGGCGGTGTCGATCATTATCTTCCGCCAGCCGAGCGCGAACATCATCGAAACCGTCGATCGCGTTCGCGATCTTTTGCCGCGGCTCGAAGCCGCGATTCCGACCGATATCGATCTGACCGTGGTGCTCGACCGCACCACGACGATCCGCGCCAGTGTCGAGGACGTGCAATTCACGCTCTTGCTTTCGATCGGGCTGGTCGTGCTCGTGGTGTTCATCTTCCTGCGCAATGCGCGGGCGACATTCATTCCCAGCGTGGCCGTGCCGGTGTCTCTGATCGGCACCTTCGGCGTGATGTTCCTCTGCGGCTACAGCGTCAACAACCTGTCGCTCATGGCGCTCGACGATCGCCACCGGCTTCGTGGTCGATGACGCGATCGTGGTGGTGGAAAATATCAGTCGGCATCTCGAAGCCGACATGGACCCCATGGCCGCCGCGATGCTGGGCGCCAAGGAAATCGGCTTCACCGTGCTCTCGATCAGCGTCTCGCTGGTGGCGGTGTTTATTCCAATTTTGCTCATGAACGGGCTCGTGGGCCGGCTATTTCGCGAATTTGCCGTGACGCTTTCGGTGGCGATTTTAGTTTCGATGATTATTTCGCTCACCACCACGCCCATGATGTGCGCCTACCTGCTCAAGCGACACGGCGACCAGCGCCACGGTTGGATGTATAACGCCAGCGAACGCGTATTCGACCTGATTCTCGCCTTTTATTCCTGGACGTTGCGCGGCGTGCTCAAGCATCGTTTTATCACGCTCCTGGTCACGATCGGCACGATCGTCGGCACCGGCTATCTGTATGTGATCGTGCCCAAGGGGTTTTTCCCGCAGCAGGACACCGGCCGCATGATCGGCATGGTGAAGGCCGATCAGAACATCTCCTACACCGCCATGGAAGGCATGCTCAAGCGGTTCGCCGCCGTGATGTGCGCCGATCCCAATGTCGTGTGCCTCTCGGCGTCGACCGGCGGGACCAGCGGCGCTTCGAATCAGGCCCGCATGTTCGTCACCCTCAAGCCGCTCGAGGAACGGGAAATGATCGACGACCCGGTGCTGGGCCGCCGGCATGTGAGCGTCGACGAAGTGATCAAGGGCCTTCGGCCCAAGCTGGCGAAAATTCCCGGCGGGTTCTTGTCGCTCCAGGGCGTGCAGGACTTGCGCGTCGGCGCTCGCGCCAGCCCAGCTCAATTCGACTACACGATCCAGAGCGACAGTCTCGAGGACCTCAAGGTCTGGGGGCCCAAGCTGCTTGTGGCAATGCGCAAATTGCCCGGCCTAGTGGATGTCGACACGAACCAGCAGAATCGCGGGCTCGCGGCTGGCTTGGAGATCGATCGGCGCACGGCGGCGATTCTCGGAATCAATTCCCAAGCGATCGACGACACGCTCTACGACGCCTTCGGCCAGCGGCAGGTGTCGACCATGTATATGCCGCTCAATCAGTACCATGTGGTGCTCGAGGTCGAGCCCGAGTTTCGCAAGGATCCCACGGCGCTGCGGCAAGTCTACGTGCGCGGGCGCGACAATATGCAGGTGCCGATCACCGAAATCACGCGCTATTCCGCCGGGTCGACGCCCTTGGTCGTGAATCACACCGGACTATTTCCCTCGGTGACCATTTCCTTCAATCTCGAGCCGGGCGTGTCGCTGGGCGACGCCGTGAACCGGATCGAGGACATGCAATTGAGCATGGGGATGCCGGCCGGAATTCACGGCAGTTTTTCCGGCACTGCCCAAGCCTTTCAAAATTCGCTCGGCAACCAGCCGTGGCTGATTCTGGCGGCGCTCGTTAGCGTGTATATCGTGCTCGGCGTGCTGTACGAAAGTTATATCCACCCAATCACGATTCTCTCGACCCTGCCTTCGGCCGGGGTCGGACGCCTGCTGGCCCTGATCTACACGCGCGGCGAGCTGAATGTCATGGCGCTGATCGGCATTATTCTGCTGATCGGCATCGTGAAGAAAAACGCGATTATGATGATCGACTTTGCTCTCGAAGCCGAACGCAACGGCGGCAAGTCATCGCACGACGCGATCTATGAAGCCTGCGTGCTCCGATTCCGCCCGATCACCATGACCACCATGGCGGCCCTCTTGGGCGCGGTGCCGCTGGCAGTCGGCTCCGGAGTGGGCGCCGAATTGCGACGCCCGATGGGTATCGCCATCTGCGGGGGACTGATCTTCAGCCAAATGCTCACCCTCTACACTACTCCAATCGTATATTTGTATCTCGACCGCATCCGGCTCTGGTTCGCCCATCGTCGCCACGACAAGTCCGTGCCCGAGGGGATTTGAATCGCGCCGGCGTCGCCACGGGAATATCCGCGGGTGTGTCGCGCGCGGACTCATCGACCTGGGGCGCGATTCGATGTGTCGGCGGGCGCCGCGATGGCCGGTTTGCCGGGCGCGGGGCGATCTGGCTCCGCGGCGTTGGGCGCGCCGCGCGAAAATTCAGCAGCTCGCGGCAAAACCACGCGACCGGCGCGGCGATGGCCAGCAAAAACAAAAAGCCCATCACGAGCATGAAACTCAGCGGCGTCCGCGGCGGGTAATTCTTCGGCTGCATCGTGAAAGCTTTCTGTTTTGATGGTTTTTTCCGCGAAACCGTTGGCCAAGCCGCCCGGGGAGTTCAGCACTTTTCGCCATCGCCCGATTCCTCTACGATAGTATCCGCGCTCGCCATTATGCGCTCGGCGCGTGTGAAATCCACCGCGTCGATTCCAATCTCGCGCAGCACTTTGGAAAACTCCCGAAAGTCACCCTGGATGTCGCACTTTGATCGGGCCGCGGGCCGCTCGCGCGTCGTTATCGAGAACATGGAGCCGGTGGTCGATGGCGGTCGCTTTGCCCTAAAACGCATCGCGGGCGAGCGGCTCGATGTGCGCGTCGACATTTTCACCGATGGTCACGATGAAGTGCGAGCCGTGCTTCACTGGCGACCGGCGGGCGACGGTCCCTGGAGAGCCGTGGAACTGCGTCCCACGGGCAACGACGGTTGGACCGCCCGGCTGATGCTCGCCGACGTCGACCGCTTCGAATATGCATTCGAGGGCTGGATCGATCATTTCCGCTCCTGGCATCGCGATTTGAAAAAGCGAATCGCGGCTGGGCAGGATGTGGCGGTCGAACTTGAAATCGGCGCGCGGCTGCTCGACGCCGCCGCGAAGCGCGCCGAAGACACGCTGGCAAAATGCGGTCCCTTTCCCTTCCTGGCGTCGGCCGGCGAAGCGGTGTTCGCCAGGACCTCGGCGGCCGCCGCGGCGCCAACGGGCGCCAACCCTTCCCCGAGCGACTCCAGCGGCGACGCCGCCCAACTCCGCGGCTGGGCCGCCGCGCTCCGCGACGAGCCGGGCGCCGCCGCCCGCGCCGCGGGCGGCGAGTCCGATGCTCTGGCCGCGCTCGTGGATCGCTATCCCGATCGCGGGCTCGCCACGCGCTCGACGACGCTTGCCGTGGTGGTGGATCGGGAGCGGGCTCGATTCAGCGCTTGGTACGAAATGTTTCCGCGCTCGACCACCTCGCAGCCCGGCGGACACGGCACATTTCGCGACCTGATCGCGCGGTTGCCCTATGTGGCCGAATTGGGCTTCGATGTCTTGTATTTGCCGCCGATTCATCCGATTGGCGCGGCATATCGCAAGGGAAAAAACAACTCGCTCGTGGCCCAACCCGGCGAGCCCGGCAGTCCCTGGGCAATCGGCGCCGCCGAGGGAGGACACAAAGCGATCCATCCGCAATTGGGCTCGCTCTCCGATTTTCGCGATCTCGTGACGCAGGCCCGGCAACGCGGTATCGATGTGGCGCTCGATATCGCGTTTCAATGTTCGCCCGACCACCCCTATGTGACCGAGCATCCTAGTTGGTTTCGCGCCCGGCCCGATGGCACGATTCAATACGCCGAGAACCCGCCGAAGAAATATCAAGACATCTACCCGTTCGATTTCGAGACCGATGATTGGCAATCGCAGTGGGAAGAGCTGCGCGGGGTGTTCGAGTATTGGTGCGAGCAGGGCGTGCGCGTGTTTCGCGTCGACAACCCGCACACGAAGCCGTTTCCGTTTTGGGAGGCGACGATCACCGACGTGAAGCGGCGCTTTCCGGAGACGATCTTTCTCTCCGAGGCGTTCACCCGGCCCAAAATCATGTATCGCCTCGCCAAATTGGGCTTCACGCAGTCGTACACTTATTTCACTTGGCGCAACGGCCGGCAAGAGTTCGTCGAGTATTTCACGGAACTGACGCAAACCAAAGTGGCCGATTTTTTTGGGCCGAATCTCTGGCCCAACACGCCCGACATTTTGCCCGAGCATTTGCAACATGGCGGCCGGCCGGCATTCGTGGGGCGGCTGATCTTGGCCGCCACGCTCGGCGCGAGCTACGGCATCTATGGACCCGCTTACGAACTGCAAGAGCACTTGCCGCTCAAGCCCGGCAGCGAGGAATATCTCGATTCGGAGAAATACGAGATTCGCCTCTGGGACTTGAAACGAGCCGATAGTTTGCGAAGCGTGATCGCGAGGATCAATCGCATTCGTCGCGAAAATCCCGCGCTGCAAGACAATCGCAGTTTGCGATTCCACGACGCCGCCAATGACCAACTGCTCTGCTACAGCAAGCGCGACGCGCGGACCGGAAACCTAGTGGTCGTGGTGGTGAACCTCGATTTCCATGCGACCCAGCGTGGTTTCGTCGATCTGCCGCTCGATAGCCTGGGCATCGCCGGCGATCGACCTTACGAAATGTGGGACATGTTGGCCGATGCCCGTTTCACGTGGCGCGGTTCGCGAAATTTCGTCGAACTCGATCCGGGTCTGGCATCGGGCCACGTGTTCTTGGTCCGGCAGGGATAACACGTTCCGGCTTTCTCGATGCAATGCCCGCGTCGCGTGATTCGGGCGCCCAAACCCGAGCCTCGCTCCGCGTGAGCGGATTCTGGAGGAATTTGCATGGACTCGCATCGTCTCGATCTGGGGTCGCTCACCTCGATTGTCGAGAATCGGTTGGTCGACGCGTTGCCGCGGCAGCGCTGGTTTCGCTCGAAGGCCCGCGCCGTGCGCCGGGTGCGATTAGCCGACGCCTGTTCGCTGCCGATGGGCGTGCTCGCGATTGTCGATGTGATGTTCGACCGTGGGCCCAGCGAGCGATATTGCCTGCCGCTGGCCTCGGCCGCGACCCGCGGCTGCCGAAGCCGAGTCGAGCGCCGTGTTATGTGAACTGCAACCGGGTTCGCCGGTGGTGCTCTGCGATCCACTCGCCAACGCGAGGTTCGCCGCGACGTTGCTCGACATGATCGCGGGCAACGAGAGCGTGGCCACGGCTCGCGGCGGAGTGCTGATCGGAACGCCCGGCAAGCACTTTGCCACTCTGCGGGGCGACGCCGCTTCGCTCCCGGCCCGAGCGGTCGGCGCCGAGCAAAGCAATACTTCAGTGATCTATGGCGATCGATTGATCTTAAAACTATTTCGCCGACTCGACGCGGGGCCGAATCCCGAGGTCGAGATCGGAGTTTGGCTCACCGATGGCGCCGGTTTCAAGCATTCGCCCGCGGTGGCGGGCACGATTGAATATCGCGGCCCCGAAATATCGGCCGCGAAACCATCGGCCGCGAATGCGTCGCCGGCCGAGGCGCCGGCGAGCGTCGCCGTGTTGCAGGCGCTGATCGCCAACGAAGGCGACGCGTGGACCCATACGCTTAAGAAGCTCGATGCCTATTTCTCGCAATTGCCGCCCGTCGCCACGGCTGCTTCGCTTGACAACTTGGCGCTCGCCGGGCAGCTTGTGGCCTCGTATGGGCCCGACGCCAAGCTGCTCGGTCGACGCACGGCCGAGATGCACTCCGCGCTCGCGGATAACTTGCTCGATCTCGATTTCAAACCCGAGCCGTTCGACGCCTCCGCCGCTCGCGCGCTGGCCGAATCCGGCAAGCGCGAGCTGCGCGACACGCTGAATTTGCTGGCCGATCGCATCGGCGGCTTGCCTGCAAACGCCGCGGCGCTCGGCCGCGCCGCATTGGCCGGGCAAGCGAAGCTGATCGAACGATTCGACCATCTCACCGCTCACCCTTTTTCGGGTCAAAGGATTCGCTGCCACGGCGATTATCACTTGGGCCAAGTGTTATTCACCGGGCACGACTTCGCGATCTTGGATTTCGAGGGCGAGCCGGCGCGATCGCTCGACGAGCGGTGCGCCAAGCAATCGCCGCTGAAAGACGTGGCCGGCATGTTGCGGTCGTTTGACTATGCCCTGGCGGTGGCGACCAACGATGCGCTGGCGAATCGGTCCGAGGGCGATCGCGCCTTGCTTGCCGCTTGGGGCAAGCCGTGGCTGGAGTATGTGTCGGGGGCCTATCGCGCCGGCTACGAGCAGGCGACGCTCGGCGCGGCGTTCGTGCCCTCGACTCCCGAGGAAGTTTCGATGCTTCTGGACGCCTTCATTCTGGAAAAGGCGGTTTATGAACTTCGCTACGAACTGAACAATCGCCCCGACTGGGTCGGCATTCCGCTGGGGGCGATCGCCGTGTTGGCAAAGTCCTGATTTTCCAACGCGAGATGACTACCCGGTCGTGCGCATGCCGGCGGCGACGCCTTGCACCGAAAGCCGCAGCAGATTGCGCAACGTCTCGGCCTCGGCGGCGTCGAGTTCGCCAGCGGCCTTGGCCCGGCGACGGCGCATGAACTCGATTTGAATCAAGTTCAGCGGATCGACATAAGGGTTTCGCGCCTCGATCGAACGTTCGAGCCAGGGCATGGCGCCGAGCAAGGAATCGCCGCCCATGAGCTCGACGACCGCTTGCCGAGTGCGGCCAAATTCAGCCACCACTCGCGACCAGCAGGCCGCGCGGACCTCCTCCGACTCGACGAGATCCGCATAACGGCTGGCGACGAACATGTCGGCCTTGACCAGGGCCAAGGCGGCGTTGTCGATCGCGGCGCGAAAAAACGGCCAGTCGCGATACATGGCGCCGACCGTGCGCCAAGCGACATCGTCGGTCGTCTTCAGCTCGGCGAGCGCCGCTCCGAGCCCGTACCAAGCTGGAATAATGCAGCGGTTTTGGGTCCAGGAAAACACCCACGGAATCGCGCAGATCGCCCAGCGTGCGTTCGCCGCGGCGGCGCGAGGGCGCGAGCCGATCGGCAACTCCTCGATTTCCTCGATCGGCGTGGTGGCCACGAAAAACTGCATGAAGCCGGGCTGATCGACCAGCTCCCGATAAGCCGCGAGCGAGCGATCCGAGAGCCGCTGCATGATCTTCAGCCATGCCGGTTCGGGCGGCGGTTGATCGCTCGTGGCGCCGATCAACGTGGCCCAGGTCACTTGCTCGAGATGGCGGAAGGCGATCTGCACATCGTCGTAGCGTTCGGCTAGCACTTCGCCTTGCTCGGTGAGCCGTAGCGAACCATTGAGCGAGGGCTTCGGCAACGAGAGAATCCCGCGCGCGGCCGGGCCGCCGCCGCGGCCGAGCGAGCCACCGCGGCCATGGAAAAACGTGATTTGCACGCCATGCTTGGCCGCTGCTTGTTGCAGCGCGCTTGCGCGAGAAAGAGTCCCCAGCAAGCAGCCAGATAGCCGCCGTCCTTGGTGCTGTCGCTATAGCCGACCATGACCGGTTGCCGATTGCCGGCGCCGGCCAAATGTTCGGCGTACACGGGCTCGGCGAGCATGGCTTCGAGCGTGGCCGGGGCGCGTTCGAGATCGCCGATTTTTTCGAAGAGCGGAGAAATCGTCAGATCGCGCGGGCGCGCGGCTCGCCGCGCCGTTCGGCCTCGGCCTGCGCCCATCGCCAGAGCCAGAGCACGCTAAACACATCGCTCGCCGCTTGAGTAAGACTAATCACATTGTCGCCCAGCGCGATCGCGCCGAAGCGCACGCTTGCCCGTTGGAGCAGCCGATAGAGTTCGAGCGTGTCGTGCGCCAGCGGTGAAAGCTTCGCGATGGCGAACGCCGGAACCGAGCCCATGCTTTGCGCCAGCGCCGCGACGCGGGCCGGCTCGTCGAGCGCCATGAAGTCGTCGACCACGCCCGCGGCGGCAAGCACTTCGTGCATCACTTCCAGATAGCGCCGCGAATCTTGGCGGATGTCGAGCCGTGTGAGATGCAGGCCGAAGGCCCGCGCCAGATCGAGCCAGCGCTGGGCCTCGATATCGAGCCCCAGCCGATCGCCAGTGGCCGCGAGTCGCTCGACGATCGCCGCGATATCGGCCGTGAACTCCTCGGGATCGAAATAGTTTCCCGCCAGCGCGGGGGCTTCGATATTCGCGGTTCGCGATTGTTCGAGCCGAAATTCGATCACGCGGATCCAGCGACGGTAGACTTCGCGCGGCGCCACATCGGCCAGCTTTTCCTCGAGCGCCGGCCAGCGGGAAATCGCCGCGTCGACGCGCGCGCCGAATTCCGCGGCGCCGGGATCGGCTTCGAGCGAGACGGTAAGGTAGTCATACATCCGCCGGGCGATCGCCAAATGGTGATCGATCGCCGCGCTCCGCAACCGGCAAAGAGTGCGGGCCGTGACCTCGGTCGTGACATTCGGATTTCCATCGCGGTCGCCGCCCATCCAGGAGCCGAATCGCAAGAAGACCGGCACATGAAACGTGTGATCGGGATAATGCTCGGCCAGCGCCCGCCGCATGGCCTGATACACCCCCGGCACGACCTCCCAAAGCCGCGGCATGATCGAGAGCCCACGCTCCACTTCTTCGAGCACCGTGGGACGCACCGGCCGCAGGAACTCGGTCTGCCACAAGACCGCGAGCTCCGCGAGGAGCTGTGTTTCGAGCGTGCGACGCTCGCGCGGCACGAGATCCGCCCGATCGTATTCCTGCAATTGATGTCGCATGCGGCGAAGCTTGCCGCGAATCGACCGTCGCTTGGCTTCGCTCGGGTGCGCCGTGAACACGAGCTCGATCGAAAGCGCATCGAGCGCCTGCTGCACCGCCACGGTCGTGAAGCCGCGCCGCTTGAGCTCGCCGATGGCGGCTCCCGGCGACTCGGAGAGCGGCGCCGGGTCGCGCTCTTTTCTCGCGCGGAGCACCCGCACCCGTTGGCGGTCTTCGGAGATATTGGCCAGATCGAAAAAAATGCTGAATGCGCGGGCCACGGTGCGCGCCGAATCGTAGTCGAGCTCCGCGATCTTGGCGGCCAGCAGGCCCTCGGCCTCCGGGGCGCCGGCGCGCCGCTGGCGAGAGAGCAAGCGAATTTGTTCGACGAGTTGAAAGGCGTCGTCGCCAGCCAGATCGGTGATTACGCGTCCGAGCATGTCGCCGAGCAGCCGCACGTCGCGGCGCAAGAGATCGTCGTCTTTGGTCATTACGAACAGCGCTCCCGAAAGATTACCGCTTGCCGAACCTGGTTTAAGCGGCGCGGCGTGGCATGGGTTGATGAGTTTGAATCGAAACGCATGGAGGATTCACCCAGGGCCCGACCGCGGAAATCGCCTCGGGGCGAACGACTCGGTTGGGTCCGGAGATCGGGGCGAATTCGCACAGTGTGTTCAAGCGGCATGCCACTCGGGAAAAAAATAAAGGGTCGCTAATCTAGCCCACGATTTTGCCGAAGAACAGCCGAACGCCCGCGTTTTTCGCTGTCGGCCCGGCGAAGCAACTGGACGTTCACAAGGCGAGCGGCGCCGGATAACAAGGCGCCTAGCGCCAAATCGCCCGTTTGTCCCAGCCGAACCGGCCGCGGCTAGTCGCCCATGGCATAGGCCTCGGCATATTCGAGCGCCCACATATCGATCAGGTCGTGGAACGACTGGGCATCGGCCTTGCCCAGCGGCTGATATTGGCTGCGGTTGAAAATCTCCTTGTTTCGCACCGTGGCCTTGGCGGCGAGCTCGACGACATGCGACGGGGAAAACGGGCGGATCGTCATTTCCAACCGGCTGTAGAAGTTCGAACGCCGGCCCCCGCCCAGCGACAGATCGTCGCGCCGGATCGCCGCGCCCCAACCGCGATCGCCCACGATCAATTCCATTTGAAAGCCGGGAAACTGCTGGGCGATCTGCTGCAAACACGACTCGATATGCTCGGAAAATTCAAGCCGATATTGCGAGTGCAGCCGCTTTAGCTCTTCTTCGCTGAGCGCCTTTTCAGCCTCGGCCTGCGCGGGCCTCGAATACGCGCTTGCCGCGCTCGACCGCTTTTTCCAACCGCTTTTGAAAGTCCATTAGCTTTTCGGCTCGCTTCCGCCATCGGCGTCGCTCGGCGGCGAATCGGGTTGGCTCTTGAGCTCCATGAATTGTTTGAGATCGCCGAATGTTCGCAGCGGCTCTTTGCCCGCCTTCATGTCCTTGGTCAGCGGCGGGAGCGGCTTCGGAGGACGGGCCGGCTTCGGTGGACGTGACGCCGCGCCCTGCGATCGACGCTGCTGACCGCCGCGATCATTGCCGCCTTGTTGATTTCGCCCGCCACCCGGTCGATTCTGATTTTGTCGATATTGCCCTTGCCGGCCGGGCCCTTGCGATCGCCCGCCTTGCCGCGGTCCACCCTGCCGCGCCGAGCCCTGCTGCCCGGGGTCTTGCCCCGCGGCGCCCTGTAGCGCCGGTTCGAGCTGCGCCTCGCTCGGAGAAGCGACCGCGGGGACCGTGGCGCCGCTGGCCGCGGCGCCACGCTCGGCCCCACCGCGCCGCGCTCGATCCGAGCGACTGCGGCCGCGTCGTTGGCCATCGCCGCGACGATTCTCGCCCGAGCCATCGGCCGGCTGCTCGCCGCCTTCGCCCGCGGAACGACCGCGATTCGGTCCGCGCTCGCGAGCGCTTCGCTCCGCGCCTGGCGGAATCATGCTCAGCGACACCCGGCGACGAGTTTTGTCGATCTCATGCACCCAAACACGCACGATGTCGCCCACCGACACGACTTCATGCGGATCACGCACGAACTTCGTCGAGAGCTGGCTGATATGCACGAGCCCGGTGTCATGGAGCCCGATATCGACGAACGCGCCGAAGTCGACCACATTGAGCACGGCGCCCGTCAGCTCCATGCCCGGCGACAGATCGTCGAGCTTGAGCACGCCTTGCTTGAAGATCGGCGGCGGCAGGTCTTCGCGTGGATCACGGCCCGGGCGGATCAGTTGGGCGAGAATATCGCGGAGCAAGAGCGCCCGGCGCCCCATTCGACCGCCAGCGGCTCGACATCGAGCGCCGCCGAGCGTTCCGCGATGCGGGTCATGCTTTCCTTGTCGGCGAGTCCGGTCGGCGCCTCGCCGACGCGCTCGAGCACCCGGGCGGCCAGTTCGTAACTTTCAGGGTGAATCCAAGTTGCGTCGAGCGGATTGTCGCCGTTGATTTTCAAGAAGCCGGCCGACTGCACGAAGGTCGCGTCGCCGAAACCCGGCACATCGCGCAGTTGTTCGCGATTGCGAAACGGGCCATGTTGCTGGCGATAGTCGAACAGGCGCCGCGCCGTCAATTGATTCAGGCCCGAAACATATCGCAAGAGCGCCGGACTGGCCGTATTCAGGTCGACGCCCACGTAGTTGACGCACGACTCGACCACGGCGTCGAGCGACACGCGCAGATGCTTGGCTTTGACATCGTGCTGATAGAGACCGACACCGATGCTGGCCGGGTCGATCTTCACCAACTCCGAAAGCGGGTCTTGCAGCCGGCGGCCGATCGACACGGCGCTTCGCACCGTGGCGTCGAAGGCGGGCAACTCCTCGCGGCCGAGCGGGCTCGTGGAATAGACGCTGGCGCCGGCTTCGTTCACGATCACATACGCCACGCCCGCGCCGCTCAATTCGCCGGCGATCAGCTCCGTCACAAGTTCTTCGGTCTCGCGACACGCGGTTCCGTTGCCGATCGCGATCAGCGCGAGCTGGTGCTGCTTGACCATCTCGACGATTTTGAGCTTGCCTTGCTCGCGCCGCTCGGCCTTGCCCACGATATGCACGACCGCCTGGTCCAGGAGCGCGCCGAATTCGTCGAGCGCGGCGAGCTTGCATCCGCTCTTGAAGCCCGGATCGATCGCCAGCACGCGACGATGTCGCACGGGCGGCTGCAGCAGATAAGTTGCGCAGATTGCGGGCAAACACATGCACGGCATGCGACTCGGCCCAGTCGGTGAGCTCGCGGCGCACTTCGCGTTCAAGGCTCGGGACCACGAGCCGCGAGAGCGCGTCGCGGGCGCAGCCGCGCAGAAAGTCGGCATGCGGATGGCTGGGAGGCACAAGCAGTTCGTCGGCCGCTTGGTGCATGGCGTCGAGGTCGACTTCGACTTTGACGCGGAGAAATTTCGCTTTTTCGCCGCGATTGATCGCCAGCACGCGATGCGGCGGCACGCGTTCGAGCGGCTCGCCGAATTCGAAATAGTCTCGAAAGCCCTGCGCCGCTTTTTCATCGCCCTCGCCGCGCGCGCTGGCGAGCCGGCCCGTGCGATTGACGATCTTGCGGAGCCGGCGCCGCAGGTCGGCCCGCTCGCTGAACCGCTCGGCAAGAATATGTCCCACGCCCAAGAGCGCGTCGGCCGGGGTGGGCACGCCGCGGTCGGGATTCACGAAATCGGCGGCTCGCGAGTCGAGATTCTGGCATTCCGCCGCCACGATTTCGTCGGCCAGCGGCTCGAGGCCACGTTCCCGGGCCGTGGTCGCGAGGGTTTGCTTTTTGGGCTTGAACGGCAGGTACAGGTCTTCGAGCTGCTTGGCGCCGTCGGCGTTTTCGATCTCGGCGGCCAGCTCGGGAGTGAGTTTGCCCTGCGACTCGATCGAGCGAAGGATGGTTTGCTTGCGCTCGGCGAGCAATTTGAGCCGCGTGAGCCGCGACTGGATTTCGCGAACCTGCTCTTCGTCGAGACCGCCGGTCTGGTCCTTGCGGTAGCGGGTAATAAACGGCACGGTGTTGCCGTCGTCGAATAGCGAGGCCACGGCCGTGACCTGCGCCAGCGAGAGATTCAGCGATTGCGCCACCGCGGGGAGATCGATGGCGGGACGAATAGCAAGGCCCATGCCGGGTGCGTCGCGCGCGGAGGCAACGCAACGGAATGCTTTGGGGGAGTTAGAAAGCGAACAGGCAATCTAGGACGCCGGCGAGAAATTGTCAAGGTTCGCCGACGGATCTCCCGCGGCCGAATTGTCCGAATTTGCTTTTGGCGGACAACCGCGGCGAGCCGGGGCGAGTAGCGCGGGTCGGCTCCGCGCGGTGAGCGGAGGCGTTTGCGGGGGTGCTTTTCTCCCGGGAAAGCATTATTCGCGCCGGGCCGGATCTCGGCGGCGCTTGGTTGTCATTCGCGCGTGCGCGGGGCATACTGAAGCAGTTTGAACCGCGTCGGCGCCGGGGTTTTCCCTCTCAGAACGCTTCGATTCCCCTCATGACCGAATCTCCCACCGAGCAAGATTTGGCTGGCCGCCGCCTGGGCGACTATCATTTGCTGCGCCGGCTGGGCTGCGGCGCCATGGCCGAGGTGTATTTGGCCGAGCAGGTCTCGCTCAAGCGCCGAGTGGCATTCAAAGTGCTCCGCGAGTCGCTTTCGGGCGACGATACGTATGTGCGCCGCTTTGTGCGCGAAGCGCAAGCCGCGGCGTCGCTGATTCATGCCCATATCGTGCAAATTTACGAAGTCGGCTGTGTCGATGGCGTGCATTTTATCGCCCAAGAATATGTGCCGGGCTACAACTTGCAGCAGGCCCTGGCTCGCAGCGGCATGCCCGAACTGCCGGTGGCGCTTTCGATCATGCGTCAAGTGGCGGCGGCGCTCCAAAAAGCGGCCGAGCAGGGCATCGTGCATCGCGATATCAAGCCCGAAAACATCATGCTCAACGAGCATGGCGAAGTGAAGGTGGCCGATTTCGGACTCGCGCGGCTGCGCGACGATGATGTTTCGTCGAACCTGACCCAGGCCGGTTTCACGATGGGCACGCCGCTCTACATGAGCCCCGAGCAGGTCGAGGGCCGGTCGCTCGATCCGCGAAGCGATATTTATTCGCTCGGCGTGACTTGCTACCAGATTTTCGCGGGTCAAACACCCTTTCGCGGCGACACGGCGCTCAGCGTGGCGGTGCAGCATTTGCAGAATACTCCCGCGCCGCTCGAGCATGCGCGGCCCGATCTGCCGCTCGAAGTGTGCCGCATTATTCATAAGATGTTGGCCAAGAACCCGGCCGACCGCTATGCATCGGCCCGTGCGCTGCTGCAAGACTTGAGGTCGCTGCCCGAGAGCCGCGGAGCCGCCGATGACTTGGCGCTGGTCGAGCACTGGCGCGGCGACGACGCGAGCGGCGCCGCGCAACCCGGCAAGCCTCGGTGGCCCAACTCTCGGGGCTGATGCGCGCGCCGTTCGAAAAACCCGGCGCGCACGCGCGGCCGTCGGCTGGCGATGATCGCGGTGTTGGCGGCTTTTTTCGCGGGACTCGGTTGGTCTTGGTCGCGGCGCCAATCGCCGCTCGCGCCGCTGGCGACTTCGAGCAAGGCGCCGGTCGAGCGTCAGAAATCGGCCGAGGCGCAATATGTTTATGCCCTCTTCGCCGACAATGAAGAAGCTTGGCGGGCCGTGAGCGATTATTATCCGGGCACGTACTTCGACCTTCGCGCCGAGCAGCAGCTTGCGCGCATGTATTTGCAGCAAGAGGATTATTCGCGAGCGCTGCCGCTTTTCGATAAACTCGAAGACCTCGACGATGACCAAGTGCGACAGCTCAAAGGCTTTGGAGCGCCGGCGGGCAGCAAGGAATCGGACCTCGAAGCCGAGTTCGAATCCTTTGGCTTGGCCGGCTCGGCGGTCGTGCTTTACCATGCGGGCGACTCCGCGGCGGCGGCGAGCAAACTGGCCGAACTTTGGCCGCGGCGGCGTTTTCTCGATCCGCAGATGGGTAACTGGATTCGGCAAATCATCAACAAGAGCGGACGCCTGCACCACGACAAGACACTCCAGCAATGGGACCAGTGGCTCAAGCCGCAAAACGGCAAGGCCGCGGCGAAATCCGCCGCGGAGCCGAGCTCCGCGACGAAATAAAACAAGCGCCCGATCATTCCAACGCTCCACGATCCATCTGTTTTTCGAGGCGGCGATTCGCGCGAGTCGCTTCGCCGAGTTTCGATATTCCCTTTCGCCAATTTGGAGACTCTCACGCATGCGGACCAAGGAAGACTTGTACGATGAAGCCGATCGCCTGAGGAACAGCGGCAACAACGAGGAAGCGGTGGCCAAGCTGCTCGAGCTCACGGCCCAAGAGCCCGACTATGCGTTGGCCCATTCGGCCCTCGCGGTGCTCTACACACGACTCAAGCGCCGGACGAAGCGATCCGCCACGCGCTCCGCGTGTGCGAACTCGATCCGAACGATGCGTTTAGCTTCACGGCTCTGAGCGTGACGTATCAGCGGGCCGGCAAGATTCGCGAGGCCGAGGACGCCATGGCCCAGGCGCGCTCGATGAGCGGACATTGAAAGCCCCCGGAAGGATCGAAAATCATGCATCGCTCGCTTGAGCGTCGAGCAACCCGAGCGCTCCGGGCCATCATTGCCGTTTCATGCGGGGCGGCGCTTGCTTGGGTTTTGCCGTGGGTCGCGTCGGCGAGCGCGAAGGCCGCGATGTTTTTTGTCGCGCCCACCGGCAGCGACGCCAACGCCGGCTCGCTCGAAAGCCCCTTCGCCACCATCCAGCGCGGCGAGCGCACGGCGGCGCCGGGCGACACCGTGTATGTGCGAGGTGGAACCTATGCGATGTCGGAAGATCATATCGCGCGGCGCCGCAACCAGATCGCCTATGTCACGAGCCTCGATAAAAGCGGCGAGCCCGGCAAGCCAATTCGCTACTGGGCCTACGCCGAGGAACGCCCCGTGTTCGACTATTCGGCCGTGAAGCCCGAGGGCCTGCGGGTCGACGCTTTTCATATTGGCGGCTCGTGGCTGCATTTGCGGGGGCTCGAGGTGATCGGAATGCAGGTGACGATCCGCGGCCATACGCAGTCGATCGGATTCGAAAACGATGGCGCTCACAACATCTACGAACGGCTCGGCATCCACGACGGGCAAGCGATCGGCGTCTACAGCGTTCGCGGCGGAGACAATCTTTTTCTCAACTGCGACGCCTACCGGAACCACGACTTCACTTCCGAGGATGGAAAGGGCGGCAATGTCGATGGTTTCGGTTGCCATCCGCCCGCGGGCGCCAAGGGCAATGTGTTTCGCGGTTGCCGAGCTTGGTTCAACAGCGACGATGGCTTCGACTGCATCGGGGCGCGCGAGACCGTGACTTTCGACCACTGCTGGGCGTTTTACAACGGCTTCTCGCCCGACTTCGCCTCGTTGGGCGATGGCAATGGCTTCAAAGCGGGCGGCTACGGCACGACACCGGCCGAAAAGCTGCCGACGACGATTCCCCGCCACATGACCCGCCGCTCGCTGGCGGCGCGCAATAAAGCCAGCGGCTTCTATGCGAACCACCATCCGGGCGGCAGCGACTGGATCGCCAACACGGCTTACCGCAATGGCACGAATTTCAACATGCTCGCCCGCTTGCCGGACAATCGCACGGATATCGACGGATTTGACCACCGCCTACGCAACAATCTCGCTTATGGCTCGCGAGTGGCGATCTCGCGCTACGACGCCGCTCGCTGCGACGCGGCGGGCGACTCGTTTGACATGCCTTTGGAGCTCACGGACCGCGATTTCGCGAGTCTCGATGAAAGTGAACTGCTGCACCCACGCGCGAACGATGGTGCGCTGCCCACGATCTCGCTATTGCATCCGTCGGACGGGAGCCGCTTGGTGGATCGCGGCGTCGATCTCGGCGAGCCCTTCGACGGCGCGGCGCCCGATGTGGGTGCTTTCGAGCGCTGAATCGCATGGCGCGCGTGAGCCGGGCAATGCAATCAAAGGGCTCGACGCGGCAAGCGGCGACGGTAGGGCGGCGTGAGTTGTTCGGGCAGCGACTCGCCGGTTTCCTCGGCCCAGCTTTGGCGTTCTTCGTCGGACGCGTAGTAGCGGAGCCAAGCCAGCGGATCGCCCGACACATCGGCGCAATCCCAGTGCAGGTAATTGCCCATCGAGTCGATCTTCTTCTCGGGCGAGGGCAGAATGTCGCGATAGATCAAGCAATACAACTCGCGATCCGAAAGATGATCGGTGAAGTCGAGCACGATCCGCTTTTCATAGAGCTGATGCACGGCCCGATAGAGCACCCCATGGAGCTCGCCATCGGAAAGCAGTTCCGGATGCGGGAGCGTGAGCTCGGGCGTGAACCACTGGGCAATCGGCAACACGGGCGCCCGCTCCCAAGCGAGCATCGAGGCGAGGAATTCGTTTTCGACCGGCGTGGTCACGCGCCGCGCGTTGACGCGAGCGAGCGATTCGTCCAGAAACGGCTCGAGCTCGTCGCGCAGTTGCGCGTTGCGCAAGAGATGTTCGACTTCGACTTCTTCGGGCCGTGGAAGGGGAGATGTCGCCATGGGACTCGCTTGCCTATGTCTCGATCGCGCCGCGTTGGAGCGGCCGATCCCCGGGGGAGAATGCAAAACTCCGCAAGCTCGCCGCGCGGCCCGCGATCGCGCGCCGCGCGGCTTGCTGGAGCACGCGCGAACAGCGCCCGCGCCCGATAAGATTTGACTCTATCAGCAAACGATTTGCGTTCAAGACTGCTAGCGGTATTGCCGAGCACATTCGTCGAAGCCGCCGTGTTCCCGACCGCTACGATCCCGCGATTTTCACTCGCCCGATCGTTAGAATCGGCAAAGTCATGCGCGGTCGGCGCAAACGGCGCGAAGTTTCGCTCAAGAATCGAAGCGCGGCGCGCTTTTGTTTGCCGCGCATCAACGCGTGAAGGTGATGCCCGGCTCGGCCGGATTGCCGCCGGCGAGTTTGAACTTCAGCTTATTACCGGGCTGCATCGCCACTTGGCCCACGAGCGCGTTTTGATCGCTGGCCGAGAGGATCAAAAAGTTATTGGCCAGGGTGTACGAGCCGGTGATGTTCTGCTGTTTGTCTTGCTGACTGAATTTCCAACTGAATTTGTTTTCTGGCGTCAGGTCGAGTTCGAATCGCGATCCGTCGGGGCGGCTTGCCTTCCACGAACCGATGAGGCTCGCCGCCGCGACCGGCGCGGCCGGCGGTTCGGTCGCGGCGACCGCGGGAGCGGTGGCGGCGTCGCCCGGCTGCTTCGGCGGGGTCGTGAGTCCCTTGAGCAGTTGGGCCGAGAGTTGATCGTCGGGCTGGAGCTGGGTCACTTCACGCAGCACCCCGGCGGCTTCGTTGTTGTGGCCGCCGAGCACATAGTGATAGGCGAGCAAGAAACGCGCGTTGGCCGCTTTGGGATTCTTTTCGCAGTACGATTCCAGAGCGCGAAGTTGCGCGGAGTAAACCGCGACATTCGAGTACAGGTTGCAGACCGTGGTCCAGTCCCAGCCGGGGCCGGCGGACACGACCGCATACACGCCAGCGGCCGACTGCCGGTAGTCTTGTTGGGCGAATAGACACAGAGCGCGGAACTCGTGCATGAGCGAATCGTTGGGCACGAGCGCGATCGCTTTTTCGGTTTGCGCTTCGGCGGCTTTGTAATCGCCAGCCTGGAAGAGCCGGGCGCATCGTCGAACAGCGCGATCCCCTGTTCTTCCGCGGCGGTGCGTTGCGGCGATGGGCCCGGCGCCGCGGCGATGGCGCCAGCGCTTGTCGGCGGGGCGGGTTGCGGATATTGCGGCGTCGGTGGATAGGTCTGCGAATACGATGGATAGTAGGGGGCGCTGCCGGCGGCGTTCGTGGCATAGCTCGCCGCGGGCTGAGCCACGACCGGTTGCGGCGTCATGACCACCGGCTGCGAATAGTTGATATAGGTTGGCGCGCCAACGACCGGCGACCAATACGGGTTGTAATAGTTGTAGTAACCCCAGCCCCAAGGAGAGCCGAGCCCGACGCCAATGCCGACGCCTCCAAACCCGACTCCGGCCATGCCGATGCCCCAGCCGCCGCCATAGCCCCATCCGCCGTAGCCCCAGCCATATCCGCCCCATCCCCAGCCCCAAGGATGGTATCCCCAAGGTCCGCCCCAAGCGCCTCCCCAGTGTCCGCCCCAATCGCCGTGGTACCAACCGCCGTGGTAGCCCGGACGATTGCCAAACCCGCCGGCAAAGTGATTCGGCCCGGGACCATGCGCGCCGCCGCCATTGAACCCACGCGCGCCGCCACCGGGGGCGCCATGATATCCGCCGGGACCACCACCACGATATCCACCGCCGCCGCCCCAGCCGCCGCCATGTCCGCCGCCGAAACCGCCTCCGCCGTGACCATGCTGCGCGAGCCCGCTGGCCGGCGACAACCCGAGGCCCATGAGAACAACGACGATGGCAATCGCGGATCGCATCCCTGCTTCTCCCTTTCCTAACCGCGCTCGACGAGAATGCTTCCCGGCAAGTCGGCAATTTTCCAAGACGCATCGTCGCGCGAAAAAACCTTGCGACGGCGCGAACGATTGTAACCAAGGATCGAAGCGTGGGTCCATCGGAGTTGCTGGCGCTATCGCAAGCGTTTAGCCGCGAATGCTAGCAATCGGCGAGCGACCGCGATGGACCCTCGGCCACGCGACGGCTTCAACCGAAAGCGGGCGCTTGGAATCGCACCGGTGGCGAGCCCGAATCGACCATGCTGGCGATCGCGTCGAGCCAGCCGGCGATGAGCGTGCTTTGGTTCGCGTTGCGGTCGACGTGGCTCAGGGCGTCGAGTGTGCGCTCGACGAGCGCCAGCCGCAGATCGATTTCCCGACCATCGGCCGGGACCGAAACATGGCCCGAGCCGTTTCGTGCGCCGACCGCTTCATGGAGCGACGCGCGAAACGATTCGAGCGCGAAATTCATCGCCAGCCGGCAGCGTGCTCGCCGCGAACCGGCGTCGGTCCCCGCTTCGTTGACGAATGTTTCGAAAAACGACGCCAGCGCCACGCTTGGCAGCGGACGCTCCGCCAATTGCGCGACCAGCGACTCGCGAAACGACCATAGCTCCGGGTCATTCATCTCTTGGGCCCGCTCGATGCTGCCTTCGGCAAATACCGAGAGCCGCGCCGCTTCCTCATGGTTCATTCCCAGCCCGTGCTCGAGCACATGGGCAACCACCGCGGCGTCGAGCGGGGCGAAACGCACGATTTGGCTTCGCGAACGGATGGTCGGCAGTTGCCGCTCGATGTTCGTGGCGATCAGGATCAGCACCGAGCGCGGGGGCGGTTCCTCGAGTGTCTTCAAGAGCGCGTTGGCGCCTTCGTCGTTGAGAAAGTCGGCGTCTTCGATAATCGCCACTCGCCGTCCGCCCATGAACGGCTTGAGCGCGATTTCGTGGCAAAGCCCCTCGCGCATCCGGTGTTCGTCGTCGCCGATAAACGCCGCCACCGGAATCGTGCCCTTGTCGGGCGCCTTGCGCACCACATGCAAATCGGGGTGCGTGGCGGCAAGCGTTTGAATGCAGCCCGCGCAGTGGCCGCAGGGCGCGAGCGGGTCGTCGGCGATCGCTTGACAGAACAGGCTTTGGGCGAGTTTATAAGCAAACTTCCGCTTGCCAATGCCCGCCGGGCCGACGAACAGGAATGTGCTGGCCAGCCGACCGCGCCAGAGCCGCGCGGAAGCGGGCCGCGATCGCGTCGTGTGCTTCGATGCCTTGCCAAGCCACGCGTTTACTCCGGGGAAAGACGTTCGTGTCGCTCGCCGAGTCGAAGCGAACGGCGCCGCTTTGCCCTCGAACGCCGCATTTTCGCAGCGCGAACCGAGATTCTCAACCGCCCTTGCCGCGAACCTGGAATTCTCGGCGAATCACATCGTTTGAGTTCGGCGACGCGACTTGCGATCGGCCGGCCGAGGCTTAAGATGGTCTCCAGCGACAGCGATCGCATGCGAACAGCCAGCCCCAGGGAGCTTTCCACCATGTCGGATTGCATTGCTTCGCGAGTCGGGCTCGCCATTGTTTTGAGTATGTGCGCGGTTTCGACGTGTGTGCTGGCGGAGAACGCGCCGGCGACGAATTCTCTGGGCATGCGGCTTGTCGCCATCGGCCCCGGCCTGGAGATGGGTCAGCGCGAAGTGACGGTCGGCCAATTCTTGGTCTTCTACAATGAATCGCATTACAGCCTCCAAAACGAACGCGATGGCCGGCTGATGTGGGGCTACCGCGATGGCCGGTTGATTCAATCGCCCGATTTTCGACCCTGGTCGCCGGGCTGGCCGGTGGGCGTCGACAATGCCGCGAACTACGTTTCTTGGGCCGACGCAATCGCCTTTTGCGAATGGCTGAGCAAGAAAGAAGGCCAGACCTATCGCTTGCCGACGTTGGCCGAATGGGAAGCGGCTTGCCGGCCAAACGCCATCGGAGTGGTTGCGAGTTCGTGCCCGGCGAATCGATTCGGCCTTGCCGTGCCTGGAGGACCCTGGCGCGAATGGTGCTCCGATCCTTGCGTCGAGCCCTCGTATGCTCGCTCGCCGCTCGACACTCCGGAAGATTCGGCGACGACGTCGCCGTTTGTCGCTCGGGCCGGCGGCGATTCGCTTTATCCGACTCCCGGCCTGCTCCCGCGGGCGCGGCGCGATGTGGGCGTGCCGACCGACCCCCGGATCAATTTTGGATTTCGCGTCGTCCGGGTTCGTTAGCAAATAGCGAGGCGGCATCGTGATCGGCTGGCGACAAAGCATTCGCGAAATCCGCAGGCAGCGTGGCCGTTCGTTGCTCACGCTGCTGAGCGTGTCGATTGCCGTGGCCGCCATCGTGGCGGTGCTCGGCGCCACCGACGCCACGGTCACTTCCTATCGCAAGGTGTTCGAGACTCTCTCGGGCGGCGCCGATCTGGAAATCGTCGCCCGCGGCGGTGGAAGTTTTCCCGAGAGCGCCGTCGCGTTTGCCGAGCAATTGCCGGAGGTCAAGGCGGTTTCGCCGGTGTTGCGTCGAGCGACCGTGCTTTATGCGCGAGGTAAAAAAGCCAAGCTGCTGGCGGTGGGCATGCCGCTCGGCTCGCCTGAAGCTTCCGAGGGACTGAACATCACCGCCGGCCACATGCCGAACGACGCCGGCCAAATCGCGCTCGACGCGAGTCTGGCGGCGAGCCTGGACATCAAGGTCGGCGATTCCGTGCGGCTGCTCACGACCAGCGGCCTTCGCTCGCAAACCGTCGCCGGGCTGCTCACGCTCACCAGCGGCGAACAAATGCATCAAGGCGGCATGGTGATCGCGCCGCTCGAGCATCTGCAAAAACTGTTTCGCGCGCCCGGCAAGATCGACGCCCTGCATTTGTATCTCGCGCGCCCGAACGACGCCACGAAAACGATCGCGGCGATTGAGCCCCGCTTGCCCAAGTCGCTCGTTGCCGAGCCGCCGGCGACCAGCGACACGCTTGTCGAGCAAATGATGGCGCTCGTGTCGTTTAGTCTCGATTTTGGGGGAGCGCTCTCGATCGTCACCGCCGTCTTCATCGCCTTGAGCGTGTTTCTCATGAGCGTCAGCGAGCGGCGGCGGCAACTTTCGATCTTGCGCGCCGTCGGCGCGACGCGCGGCCAAATCGTGCGAATGATCTCGGTCGAAGCACTCGTCGTGGGCATCGCGGGCACATTGATCGGCGCGCCGCTCGGCGTGTTTGGCGGGCAATTCCTATCGGGCGCCATGAGCGAAATGCTGGGCGTCGGCTCGCCCGGGCACGCGAATATGCTGTGGCCGCTCGTGGCCGGCGGCGTGGCCGGACCGGTGATTTGCGTGTTTGGCTCGTGCTATCCGGCGCTGGTGGCCAGCCGCATTTCCCCGCTCGAGGGCATGCGGCCGGCGGTGACGCTCGAACACGAGGCAAGCCATGGCGGCATTACTCTGTTGGGCTGCGCCGGCATCGCGGCGTCGATCGCGATTGCGATCGCGAGTGTGCGCGCGGGCGGACCGCTGTGGGTGGCGATCGGGTCGATCTTGATGTTGCTCGTGTCGGTCGTGTTTCTCTTGCCGGCCGGCTTGGCGCCCTGTGCGTGGCTGCTGCACTGGCCGCTGCGGCGCTGGGCCAGCGTCGAGGCCGATCTCTCGCGCCGACTTGTGCTGCGGCACACGCAGCGGAGCTCGCTCACCACCGGAGTGCTGTTCATCGCCGTGGCTTATGGAGTCTCGTTCAGCAATATCGCGATCAGTGTCACCGGCGACGTGAACGGCTGGCTCGAGCGCACCATGACCGCCGATTTTCTCATCCGCACCATGATGCCCGACATGAGCGGCCAGGACCCCGCCGCCATGAGCGAAACCCTGCTCGCCGAGTTGGCCAAGCGACCCGAGGTCGAGAGCGTCGAGGGGTTGTGTGTTTTGCGAGCCGATGTCAACGGCGAGCATGCGATTATCGCGGGGCGAGATTTCTGCCGCTTGCATCAAGCGCCGCTCAATGTGCCGGGCGCCGACACCGAAAAGCTACTCGACGCGGTATGCGGCGGCGAGGTGGTGTTGGGTTCGGTCTTGGCGGAGCGGTGCAAGCTGCGCGTGGGCGATACGGCCCGGCTCACAGTGGGCGATCGCGCGCATGAGGCGCGGGTGGCCGCGGTGTCGAACGATTATTTGGCCGGCGGCTCGGTGGCGTATCTCGACCGCGGCGTTGCCGAGCACTGGTTTTCGGTCGAAGGCATCGATAGCTTGCTGGTCAAAAGCAAAGGGCCGCCCGATGATCGACTGCGAGCGGAGTTGCAGGGTTTTGCCTCCGAGCATGGTCTCATTCTGCAATCGTTCGCCGATTTGCGCCGCCAACTTGACACAATGGTCGCGGGAGTGACCGCGGGGATTTGGGTAATGCTCACCCTGGGGCTCTTGGTCGGCGCGTTCGGAATTATGAATATGCTCACCATGAATGTGCTCGAACAAACGCGCGAGCTTGGCATGCTCCGGGCCATTGGCATGGAGCGGCGGCAAGTGCTCCGCACCGTGCTCGGGCAGGCGGCGCTGATCGGTCTGGTGGGCGTAATCGCGGGAGCGACGATCGGCATGGCGCTCTCGCGCACCATTAGCCTTTCGATGGCCGTGTTGTTTGGGCGCCCGCTGGTTTGGTCGCCCCGGCCGGAATTGGCGCTGCTGGTCGCGAGCTTGGCGCTCGCCGTGGTGCTGGGAGCCGCGGCGGCGCCGGCGCTGCGGGCGGCCCGATTGAGCCCGATCGAGGCGATGCGGCAAGAATAACGCTTGATCCGAGGGCGGAAATCTGATTAAGTGATTTTAATTCCCGGGCCGCGGCGGGGCGATTGCCCGACGGAGCTCCAGCGGCTCGATTTCCATTCCGTTTCGCTTTCTCTAGCAAATATCGCGTGTGAGACCATGGCGCGCGTGCTCGTGATTGAAGATAGCTCGACCCAAGTGCGCATGATTCAGCTCATGCTCGAAGTCGCGGGCCACGAAGTGACCTGGGCCCAAAACGGCGAGGAGGGGCTCGAAGCCATTGCCCGCGTGACGCCCGATGTGGTGCTCAGCGATATGCAAATGCCGGGCATGAACGGGCTCGAGGTAGTCAAGACCGTGCGGCGCGAACATCCGGCCTTGCCGGTGGTGGTCATGACGGCGCACGGCAGCGAGGATATCGCGCTCGAAGCGCTTCGCGATGGCGCCGCGAGTTTCGTGCCCAAGGCCGGCCTGGGGCGGGAGCTTGTGATGACGCTCGGCGATGTGCTCAACGCCACCACGACCGAGCACCGCAACCAACAGCTTTTCGAGTGTTTGGAGCGGAGCGAGTCGGTGTTTCTGTTGGGCAACGATACCGGTTTGATTCCCTCGCTCACCGGCTATTTGCAGAGCATGGCGGTGCGGTTTCGCCTTTGCGACGCCAACAGCCTGATGCGTCTGGGAATCGCCGTGCATGAGTCGGTGACCAATGCGATTTACCACGGCAATCTCGAAGTCAACTCCGATCTGCGGCAAGACTCATCGACCGCGTTCGAGGATTTAGTCGAACGGCGCCGTCGCCAATCTCCCTACTGCTCGCGTCGGGTATGCGTGCAAGCACACTATGAACACGGCGAAGCTGTTATCAAAGTGCGCGATGAGGGTCCTGGGTTTGATGTCGCTTCGCTGCCCGATCCGACCGATCCCGAGAATCTCGAAAAGCCCAGCGGTCGCGGTTTGATGCTGATTCGGCTGTTTCTAGACGAAGTTCGGCACAATGCGGCCGGCAATGAGATCACGCTCATAAAGCGCGGAATGCTAACTACCGCGCATTAAGCGTGATTCCGCCTTACGCGCGATGCTCTCTTGATCTAAAATTGGAGCAGTCGATCGCGCCAGACATTTCGGTGGATCAGGCTCGAAATCACGATCCTGACATTTGCCGATGGGCGGTCGCGCTTCGACACAACCGATCGGGTCGTCTGGGTTTTCCGTGGCGCCGAATCGGTTCGATTGCTTTTCTTCAAACCGCTGTCGCCAGGAAACGCGCCGCATGAGCTCACCGGATTCCGCCTCGCCAATCATCGGGGGGCTCGGCACGGCGACGACCGACAACTCCATGTCGCAGGAAGAGGCCGTGCATTTGGCGCAGCGGATTTGCTGCCAAACCGAGGAGCAGCGATCGCTGGTGCGAGTGTTGTTTCGCCGCTCCGGAGTTCAGCGGCGGTCGACCGCGGTGCCATATACCCGGGCATTCGATTTTCTCGATGGACCGGCGGCGGAAAGCGCGGCGTCGGCTCGCGCCGTCGAGGGCGAGGCCACGGAGCCCGCTCTGGCCGACATTCCGGCAACGGCGCTGGCCCCGCTGGTGCGCGGTCCGACAACCGGTGAACGCATGGAGTGGTATCGCGCCGCCGCCGGACCGCTGGCGCTCGAGGCGGCCGGCAAAGCGCTCGCGGCCGCCGGAGTCGAGCCCTCGTCGATCACCCATTCGATCACCGTGACTTGCACCGGGTTTTTCGCTCCCGGCATCGACACTTCGCTAATCCTGGGCCTTGGCCTCAGGCCCACGACCGAGCGGGTACAGGTCGGATTCATGGGATGCCACGGCGGCATCAATGGCCTGCGCGCCGCCGACGCGATTGTGTGCGCGAGGCCCGCGAGCCGCGTGCTGCTTTGCGCGGTCGAACTGTGCAGCGTGCATTTTTGTTTCGAGTGGGACCCGGCGCGATTGGTGGGCAACGCGGTCTTTGGCGATGGCGCCGCGGCGCTCGTGCTCACGAGCGATCCGACCATCGCCCAGACGCACAAGAGCAACGGCGCGATTCACAGTGGCGCGGCGCATAATCGGCGCGACGCCCGACAACGCGCCGCGCAACGAGGCGGCGTTAATTGGTGCGCCGATGTCCCCTTGGCGGCTCGCCGGCTCGGGGTCGTGTCTCTTGCCCGACTCCACGGCCGAGATGACCTGGGAAATCGGCGATCACGGCTTTGAAATGTTTCTCTCGAGCGCCGTGCCCCATGTGATCGGCCGCGGCCTCGAGGCCTGGCTCGAAAGCTGGTTGGCCGGTTTCGGACTCACGGTCGCCGATATTGGTTCGTGGGCCGTGCATCCGGGCGGACCGCGAATTCTCACCGCCGTCGAAGAAGCGCTTCAGTTGCCGCGTTCGGCCACCGGTTATTCGCGCGAGGTGCTGGCCGAGCACGGCAATATGTCGTCGCCCACGGTGTTTTTCATCATCGAGCGCAATGCGCGCTGCCGGCGCCCCGCTGCCCTGCGTGGCCCTAGGTTTTGGGCCCGGACTCACGGCCGAAGCGGCGCTCTTTGTCGGCTCATGAGCGATTCATGGGAAAGGCCGACGACGCGGCCCACTCGCCCGCGCCCGAGGGCAGCGGGACTTTGTTTAGCCTTTCAGCGACTTGAGGTATTCCATCAGGTCGAGAAAGTCGAGCGGCGAGAGGCTGTTGGGGAGTCCCTCGGGCATGCTGCTTTGCTTGAGTGTCTGGCGATCGTCGATCTCGCTCTTATCGATCGTGATCGTTTGCACTTCCTTGCCCACGGCCGCGACCTTGAGGCTCACCGTCTTGTCGGTCTCGCCGGCGAGTAGCCCCGCGTGGACCTTGCCGTCGGCCGTGACAATGACCGTGACCTGATATTTCGGGTCGACTTTGGCGTTGGGATCGACCACCGATTCGATCACATCGTGAAATTTCAGCCGCTTGCTCACATCGGTCAGCGCGGGCCCATATCGAAGCCCTCGGCGCCGACCTTGTGGCAATTGATGCAGGTGCGGCGAAACACGGCCTTGCCGGTCTCGGCCGAGCCTTTCATTTTTTCGAACGTGGCGAACGCCGTCTCCTTATCCTTCGGCTTCGACTTCGGCGAAAGCAGTGTGTCGAGCGCGGATTGCGCTTGGCGCCGGGCGCCGAAGCCACGCCGTAGTCGGCAACATACTTGGCGGTCGACGCGTCCTTGGCCGCGAGTTCCCCGCTCTTGAGCGCGGGCGCCCACACCGATTCGAGCGCGCACTACCGTGCTGCGCCAGCGTGTAGCTCAGCCAATAGTCCATCGGCTTCGAAGCCGCGCAATGCGCGATCACGATCGACTCGAGCGATGGAACAAAGCTCAGCGCCCGCACGGCTTCAAGTCGCACGCGCGGATGGGCGTCGTCGACCGCCGCGGCGAGCAGCGTCAGGCGTTGGGGCGCGGGTCGCGAGGCGCCGACCGATTGGGCCGACGTATTGGCGTCGGCGCTTGGCTCCGCGAATACGAGCTCGTCGGCCACTACCCGCGCGGCGGCGGCGCGGGCGTCGGCCGTGGGCGCTTTCGCCACCTTGTCGAGCAGCGCCGAATCAACCGCATGATGCGATTGCTCGATCCACAAAGCTTCGCATAGCAGTCGATCGGTTTCGCCGTCGCCGCGGCTGGCCCGTTCCGATTCAAGCTTGCTTGTCCAAGTCTTCAACGCCGCGACCACTTCCGCGGTCGGCCGGGCCCGCAGCTCGATGCGAGCGCGATAGCGAGTGCGCGGCTCGAACTCGGTGAGCTGGGCGAGCAGTTCCTCGATCGGCTTGCCGTGTTGCGTCACCGGAGCGAGTAGCGGCTTGTCTTTGTAGCTGAGGCGGTAGATGCGTCCATGCGTGTGGTCGCGATTCGGGTCGCGCTGGGAATACTGCATATGGCCAATGAGCGGGTTGGCCCAGTCGCCGAACCAGAGCGCATCCGTCGGGCCCAATTTGCGGATCGGTCGGGCGGAAGTGTTTGTCGGTGCTCGTGAGCAAATCGTCGGGCGCCGGTTTATCATCGACGACGTGCTTGAGCCGGGCTCCTCTGAAGCCAGCGCCATCGTCGGCCACGGTGAAACGCGTGAGGCCGTTCATGTTGATCACGCAGGCATAGATGAACTGTCCTTGCACGTTGTCGGGAAACTGGCGGGTATACAGAAACTCAGTGCCCACGACCGGCCGCATGCCTTCGTTGTCGAAGATCGGATTCAGGCCGCGGCGCCCGCGAAATTGGGCCCCGCTTAGCGGAGAATCCCAGTGTTGATTGCCGCCGGTGCCGTCGCCGCAAAAGCCCTGTCCCCAGGGATTGAAGACATAGCACCAGGGATTGCCATAGCCGGGCGTATTGAAGTGGGTGACGCGGAGCGTGCGCGGATCGAGGCGATAGGTTCCCGAGGAGCCCATATTGTGAAACGGTCCCCAGGGGGTTTCGAGCGTGGTGCTCATCGACACGCCTTCCATCATGTGCAGTAGGCCGCCATGCGACCATTCGAAGGCGCCGATCGTGTGATGCGTGTCGTCGGTTGCCCAGCCATCAATGAGATGCACGACCACATCGGCCCGGTCGTCGCCATCGGTGTCTTTCAGCCACAAGAGCCTCGGCTGATCGACCACGAGCACGCCGCCCTGCCAGAATTCGAAACCGGTCGGGCAGTGGAGTTTGTCGTAGAAGCTCTTACATACATCGGCGCGGCCGTCGTGATCCGTGTCTTCGAAGATCAGCAGCCGGTCGCTCGGTCGGCCATCGCCGGGCAACCACTGGGGATAGGTCGGCATGCACGAAGCCCAGAGCCGGCCGCGATTGTCGAAGCCTATCTGGCAGGGTTTGGACAATTGGGGGAACTGCTGCTCACTCGCGAACAGCTTCGCTTCGAAGCCCGGCGGCGTGGTGAAGGTGGCCAGATCGGCTTCTGGCGAGAGCACGCGCGGCGACTCGGCTTCCGACTTGCTCACGAGCCCGAACCGCGTCGGCGGCACAAGGAGCTCGCCGGTCAACGTATCGTCGGGCGTCGACACCACCGACTTGCCTTGGGCGACCGTCCACACACGGCGATCGCGCACCGCGACCATGTTGCGAATCTTGATGAATTCGCGGGGAAATGTTTCCGTGTCCCAGGTGCGGCGACCGCCGTAGACATACCAGCCGTTGAGCATGCGATAGTCTTGGGAGTGGACCCAGGACTTATCGTTCACCGCCTCGCGCAATCGCTCGAACTGGCCGCCATCGTTGTCGGCTGGTCGAAGCGAATCGAGCTTTTGGCCGGTAATGGCGGCGGCCAACGCGAGCGAGATTTCAAGATCGCCCGCGGCGTTTAAGTGGCAACCATTGATCGTGTATTGCAGGCCCGGCTCGCGGGCGAAGAGCGCGCTCGAGGGCTCGTGGAGATCGATCACCGCCAGGCCGCGCTCTTTGGCCACTTCGGCCACGGCGGCGGCATAGAGCTTGAGATTCGCGTTTTCGCGTTCGCCGCTCGGCAAGAGGTCGGGCGAGACAGGCAATATCTGCCGCGGGGTCGCGGTGGACTTGCCCTCGCGCGGGCTCTCGAACGCGATCGGAGTCACGAGCACGAACCGCGGCGCCCCGGCCTCGCCGCGCGGGTAGTGCGCCGTCATTTCGTCTAGATATTTGAGGTAGTTGGCGCGAAAGGCGTCGACGCCGCCGGGGCCGGCATACGATTCATTGAAACCGAAAAAGCAGAGAAACGTGTCCGGCTCGAAGGCCGTGAGCGGATCGTCGAGTTTCGTGTAGTCGTTGGGCCGCTGACGGAGCACGACTTCATCGGCCGGCCGGGCAAAATTGCGAACGACCAACTCCTTGTCGGCGAAGCGAGTGTGCAGCAGCGTCTCGAAAGCGCCAAAAAGATTGAACCGCTCGGCCAGCGAGCCGCCTACGAACGCGATTCGCTCATGCACGTTGAATTCCAGCGGCAGCTTGCTGGGAGCGAGCGCGGCGCGAGGCTCCGCGGGCCGGCTGCCGGGAAGGGTGGCTCGCAGCGGATCGCGTTTTTCGCCGTCTTTATTCACGCCGGGCTTCTTGCCATAGTCCTTATTCGCCTCGGCAACCTTGACGGCTTCTTTTTTTGCCATCTTCTTTTCCGCGGGGTTCGCGGCGCCCTGGTTGGGAGCAGGGCCTTGGTCGGGAGCGGGGCTCTTCGCGTCCAACAGGGCGTCGGCCGGCTTGCGGCCTTTGATATAACCGTTGAAACCGTAGGGCGTCGGTTTGTAGTCGCCCACGAGCGACACATCGGCCTTGGCCGGCACATCGAGCTCAAGGCCCCAAAACACGGCATTGACCACAAGGCGGCGAAGGCCTTCGTTTTGCAAGTCGGTCGACGAGCCCATCGTGGTGCAAAACACACGATTCGTCTTGCCCGCTTCGTTCTTATGCAATCGGGTCCACGCGACCGGCATCATCGGGTCGTTGATGCCCTGTTCTTGCTTGTCGGTCGAGCGGTTGCGGCGGTAGTCGGCCGGGGCGTCGTCGGGCTTCATGCCCTTGAGCACTTGTCCGCGAACAAGAATCTGGGCGTCGGACGGCGGATAAGCTTCATAGACATCGGTATCGCCGAAGATATCGGCCACGCCGCGCATGATGGGCAGGTCTTTGGCGCTCGGTTCGATCACGCCGCGCGTGGCTTCCGACTTGTGACGCCCCCAGTGATTGACCCATCGCTCGCCCAGCACATTCTTGCCAAAGCTGTTGAGTTGGGCAGCGTATTTGCCGCTCGGCAGGTTGAAGGCATGGGTCGAGGTTCTGAGGCCGATGATCGGAATTCCGCGTTCGTAGGCGGCAAGGAACCGCTGGCATTCGGCGTCGGGCCATTTGCGATAACGCAGGAGCATCACGATCGCGTCGGCCGAATCGAGCGCCTCGGCGCCGGAGATCGAAGCGCCGTTGTTCGGATCGATCTCGCCCTTGTCATTGAGTGAAAACAGCACCGTGCAGCGAAAGCCGAGCCGCTGGCTCAGAATCTTGGCCAACTGGGGCAGGCCTTCTTCCGAGCGGTATTCTTCGTCGCCCGCGAGCAACACGACATGTTTGCCGCCGCCGGGTCCGGCGGCCGGCGGATAGGTGGCCGTCGTGATCTCGCCAGAAGCGGCAGCCGAAACAGCCGCGGCGATCGAACCGGCGGCGAGACAAGCCAAAAGCAAGCACGGGCGTGGGAGCAACCGATTCGAACACGGCATGGAGGCACGTCGATTCTGGATTGGGGTGGCGGGGCGGGGGCGGGGAACTCGGGTTCGCAAGGCGACCGGAGCATCAAAACACGATACTTTTCGGCGACGCCGGTTTCAAGCGCCTACCGAGCGGCTGCCGGTGAATGGCGATCCCGCATCGTGCAAGGCGCCCGGCGGAGCAGCCGCCGGCACGCGAACCGGCTGCAAAGAATGTGACACGGTCGCCGCGCCGGGTTATGCTTTCTCGGAACCGTGCCAGAAAGGCGGAAGTCGCGTTTCCGCCCGAATTCGCCGCCCCGAGCCACTAAAATCCACGAAGAATCTTCTTTTCAAGGACACAACCATGCGACTCCGACACTGGGCGAGCGCGATTGTTTTGACTGTGTTAGGCCATGCCGGCGGCGCGTTTGCCGCTCCACCCAACGCGCCAGCCGGCGACTCCGCGGGAACGCTCCGGCGTGACATTGAATATCGCGATGTCGAGGGCGTGCGTCTGACGCTCGACGCCTTTGTTCCGCCAGGTGATGGGCCGTTTCCGACCTGTATCCTGGTCCATGGCGGCGGCTTCACCAAAGGCGATAAACGCAGCTACATCACACCGCTGTTCGACGCGCTCGGCAAAGCCGGATTCGTCTGGTTCACGATCGACTACCGCCTCGCGCCGAAGTATCGCTGGCCGGCCTGCGCCGACGATGTGGAGGCGGCGGTCGTGTGGGTCAAGCGGCACGCGGCCGAGTTCAAGGTCGATCCCCGGCGAATTGCCCTCATTGGCGAATCGGCGGGCGGGCATTTGGTATCCTATGTCGGAGTGCGCGGTTCGGGGGAAGCGCGGGTGGCGGCGGTAGTGCCGTTTTACGCGCCGCATAGTTTGGAAATGCAAGTGCGCAAGCGCCAGTCGCTCGGCGCGGCCGAGACCGGCCTTTTGGGCCTTACGGAGCTCAACGACGACGCCTACGCCAAGCTCCGCGCCATCTCGCCCTCGAACTATATCCAAAAAGGCTTGCCCCCCTTTCTACTGATCCATGGCGATCAGGACAAACAGGTTCCATTCGAGCAGTCCACGGTGTTTCAAGAACAGATGCGAGCCGCTGGCAATGTGTGCGAATTGATCGTCGTGCCCCAGGGCGGCCACGGCATGGGCGGCTGGGATAAACTGTATTCCGACTACCGCGAACAGATGATCGCGTGGCTGAAGAAAACGCTGGCCGAGACCAAGTAAGCGCCGATGAAGCCCGACCTTGAATCGTTGCCCAGTGGAATTCGCGCCGAGGCTGCCCGCTTGCTCGACGCGGCGCGAGCGCGGCCCAGCGAGCCTATTGCCCCTATTCGAAGTTTCATGTCGGCGCGGCGGTGTTGGCCGAGGGCGAAGTCATCACCGGCTGCAACCTCGAAAACGCCTCGTTTGGACTTACGGTATGCGCGGAACGCGTGGCGGTGTTCGCCGCCGTCGCGGCGGGGCACAATCGCCTCGAGATGATCGCCGTCGCATGTCCCGACGCGAGCCCAGGCGCGCCGACCGAACATCGCATGCCCTGCGGCGCGTGCCGGCAAGTGTTGGCGGAATTCTGCGATCCGGAAACGATTGTGCTGGTCGATGGCGTTGGACAATTCACGTTGGGTGAACTGCTGCCCAGCCCATTTCGACTTTGAATTGCGGCGCCCGTGGGCTCGAAAATAAATCCGGCGGAAATATCGGCGGCCTGGCGGTTCAGCTACCCAGGTAACGCGCATACGCCGAGCGGGCCACGGCCGGATCGGTCGTGCCGCTGACGATCGCCCGCGAATCGGCGAACACGGTCAACTGCAAGCCCTCGGCCGAAAAACGCACCAAATAGGCATTCCGTTCCACCGATCCCAGCGGCGCGAGCCGCGCGGCGAGCGATATCAAATCGATGCGACCTGCTTCCGGGGGCGGACTCACCTGCACCGCGTCGCGCCCGCAGAGCACGGTCGAATGACCGGCGCGCTTCCCGCCGAGCCAAGCAAAGTCTCGCTTGCCGCAGGCCGGGCAGTCGCTTGAACCGGCGAGCGCTCGGGAATCGAGCGACCGAAAGCGATTCGTCCAGAGGTCGATCACCGCGAGCGCCGGGCTCACGGCCTCGAGCCGGCCGGCGAGAATCTTGATCGCCTCGCACGCCGCGATCGCGGCGATCACATGAACAATCGGCCCCAGCACTCCCGCGGTCTCGCAACTCGGCAGCGTGCCGGCGGCGGGCGGCTCGGGAAGCAGACATCGCAGGCAGCCCGAGCGACCGGGCAAGATGGTCATCGTTTGCCCTTCCGCGCCCAAGCAACCGGCATGGACCCAGGGCACGCCGAGCGCGAGCGCGGCGTCGTTAATCAATAGCCGGGTTTCGAAGTTGTCCGTGCCATCGACGATCACCTGTCCCGCGCGGGCATCGCCGCCCAAGAGCTCGAGCGCGTTCGAGGGTTCGAGGTCCGCGACCATCGGTTCGATGTGAATCTGGCTGTTGACGCGGCGTAGTTTCTCGGCGGCGGCGATTGCCTTGGGCATGCGGCGAATGGCGTCTTCCTCGTCGAACAAAACTTGCCGTTGCAAGTTGCTCAACTCGACGAAATCGCGATCGATGATGCGCACATGTCCGACGCCAGCCCGCACAAGCAGTTCGGCCGCGACCGTGCCGAGCGCTCCGCATCCGCAGACCGTGGCCCGACTTTCGGTCAAGCGGCGCTGGCCCTCGACGCCCAGGGGCGCGAAGCGGGCTTGACGATCGTAGCGCGAGGATTGCGGAAGCGACATTGGCGACACGCCGGCTTTATTTCGCGGGCGATTCGCTGGCCAGGATCACGGCGCGGGTCTTCTCCAGACCGATCCGCGCCACCTCGACGGCGTCGCGACTCCAATAGTCGCGATTGAACAACTCCAGCGAAAGAAAACCGCCGAAGCCGATCGAGCGCAGATCGCGGAAAATTTCGCGCAAGGGAGCCCCGCCATCGCCAGGGAACACGCGATCGGCGTCGGTGATCTTATCTCGCGACAAGTTGGTGGGGTAATCATTCAAATGAATCACCGGCAGGGCATGCGCCGAGAGCAGCCGAATTCCGTTGTGGCCCGACGCGCCTTTGTACATGTGATACACATCGGCCAAGATGCTTGCCTTCGGATGATCGGCCTCGATCGCCACATATACGGCCTCGCTCAGGCGGCTTAAAGTGCGCGAGGGACCCCAGAACTCCAATACGGGCGTGACACCGCTCTCATCGCCGATTTCGAGCAGTTTGCGATAGCGCTCGCCGGCATCGGAGAGGCTGATGTCGGTGAGGTCGCGCGCCCCGGCCGGCGGGGCCGCGATGCGCGGGCAGCCGATCGCAAGCGCCAAGTTCATCGCTTGCGTCGCGGTGGCATAACCTTGCGCGCGGCGAGCAGGATCGTTGACGATCCATTCGGGAAACGCGATGAGATTCGCGACCGCGAGCCCATGGTCGGCAATTCGTTTTTTTAAGTCCGCGAGCGATCCGCCTTCCTTGACATGGCGATCGAGTTCATCGGCCCAAGGCTCGATGCCGTCGTAGCCGACACTTGCGGCCAGATCGACGACCTGGTCGAGCGAAAGCTTCTGGCCGCGCACCGTGCTGGTATTGAGCGAGATGCGAAACTTGGTCGGCCGGGCTGGCGAATGGGGTTCCGAGCGAGCGGCTTCTGGATGGGCGGGGCCGAGGGTCGTGGTGCCGCCGGGCGTGGTGGGTGTTTGCTTCGCGCCCGCTCGGGTCTCGGCGCCAGGGGCGAATTCGGCGAGCGAGGTCAGTCCCAGACCGGCGATGCCGGCCGAAACGCCTTGCAACCACTGGCGACGTGGAATCGATTCAGTCATGGTCCGTGGTGGTCCTTCGACATTTTTTCGGCGGCGCGACAGGCCAGCGGCCCGCCTGGAATGGGATCGTGTGAGGATCGCCTTAAAACTGGCGCCTCCGAGGTCGGCGTTTGCCGAGCATCAACAGGAAACCAAGCATAAGCGGCTCGGCCTTTGGCCCGATTCGAACTCTCGATTCGCCCGGCGCCCCGGGAGCCGTGCCCCCGGGGGCGGCGACCCGTAGCCGGGAGGAACCGGAAATCACGGCTTCATTAGAATACCGGAGGTGGGACTTGAACCCACACACCCTTGCGAGTACCGGATTTTGAGTGCGACAAGGACGTTTTTCGTAAATCATTGCCCGCTAGCTATTTGCGTCACAAGTTATTGAACGCAAAGCCTTTGTGCCTCGCGGCCATGTGTCACCGTGCAGCGATCATATTGTACCAAATGTACCACATGGAGGCACTTATGAGGCACTTATGAGGCACTTTTTTTGGCGGGATTTCTCGGGCCACGACCTTTCGGCTGATATGTCCCGCGGCGGCAGACGGCGTCCCGCCCCTAAAGGTCTCCGCCCGCATTCAAGAAGTTGTGAGCGGCACCCCTTGAACATCCCACTGGCCGGTAAGAAACCCGGCGTCAGGGTCGAACAACTGCGATGGCCCAGGGGTGGCGGATTGAAAAGTTCCTCGCCGAACGAAAACGAACGGACATTTTCTGCTCGTCCGCAAGATGACGGCCGGCATCCCCGAACCTCTGGCTCTTGGAAGCACTACTTTCCGCCAGCGATGCTGACGAGATCGAAGCCCGGCAGTCATTGTGGTCGCGAGTATCGTTCCCGTCCACGATCGGCGCCGGTGTCGCCGATCTTCGCCGCTACGAAGGCTCCAACATCCACCGACAAGGGCAAGACGAAGAATCCGTGTTGAATAACGGCGCCGGCATGGGAAGTCGCCTTTTCAGGTGCTCGCCGGCTTCGTGGCGGACTCCGCTGGAAATCCGAAATCGAGATGCTTCACATTGCCGGCACGGTTTGCTAAGGTTTGAGATCGTCTTATCTCGTGGGCGCGGCGGTAATTTCTGCCCGGCGAAAAGCCTTCGCGATCACCTGAAGATCAAAGAAGCGGCTTTCCTCTTGGGCGTGTCGCCTAATGCGTCGCGCGTCTGGACGGGCGCCGGCAAGCGAGGTTGCACGGCAATCCGCTGAACAACCACCGGCATTTCCGGAAAGATGATCTCGAACGAGCCCCTGTTCTGCCCCTCCCGGAACTGGAAAGTTTGGCCGTTGGGATTAGCATAAATCCCGAGGGAGGACGTTTCCATGAGCGAATTGCGAACACGGCGGCATTTTTCCGCCGAGCAGAAGGCCCAGGTCGTGCGGCGGCATTTGAGCGGCAAAACGCCGGTGTCGGATTTGGCCGATGAATTCAAGGTTCAGCCCAGCCTGATCCATCTCTGGGTCAAGCAGGTGCTCGATCAGGCCGAGAAGGCGGTCGGGCGGTGGGCGGGCGGGCGGCCGCCGCGGCTGGAAGCGGCCAAGGACCAGAAGATCGCCCAGCTCGAATCGAAGCTGGTCACCAAGAACGAAGTCATCGCCGAACTGATGGAGGAGAATGTCCGCGCAAAAAAAGAGCTTGGGGAACTCTGAAGGGAGTTTGGGTTCCCCACGACACGCGCGACGCCATCGTCGATTACATCGGGCGTTGGACCGAGCGTGCCGAGCTGCCGGCCCAGCGGCTGCTGGGCTGGCTGGAATTGGCGCCGAGCAAGTTCCACCAGTGGAAGGACCGCTACGGCAAGGCCAACGAGCACAACGGCAAGGTCCCGCGCGACTGGTGGCCCGGGGAATCGAGAACTCGAGGATTGGGAGAAACAAGCCATCCTCGCCTACCATGACAGCCACCCGCTGAACGGTTATCGCCGCTTGGCGTTCATGATGCTCGACGACGACGTGGTGGCCGTCAGTCCCAGCAGCGTGTATCGGGTATTGAAACAAGGCGGACGGCTCGACCAACGCAAGTTCTCGCCGTCCAAGAAAGGAACCGGTTTCGTGCAGCCGCCGCGGCCGCACGACCACTGGCATGTCGATATTTCGTACATCAATCTGGCCGGCACGTTCTACTTTCTCTGCACGATTCTGGACGGCTACAGCCGCTACATCGTGCATTGGGAGCTGCGCGAGAGCATGAAGGAGTTCGAAGTGGAAACGGTGATTCAACGCGCGCGAGAAAAGTTTCCGGACGAAAAGCCGCGGATCATCAGCGACAACGGCCCGCAGTTTATCGCCCGCGATTTCAAGGAGTGCATTCGCCTGGCCGGCATGACGCATGTGCGAACGAGTCCGTTTTATCCGCAAAGCAACGGGAAGTTGGAACGCTGGCACAAGAGCCTGAAGGCCGAGTGCATTCGCCCGGCTTGTCCCGCGGATGTCGAGGACGCGCGAAGCCGGATCACGAAGTTCGTCGAGCACTACAATCACGAACGTTTACATGCCACGATCGGCTACGTCACGCCGAGCGACAAGTTGAACGGCCTCGAAAAACAAATCTTCGACGAGCGTGACGCGAAGCTGGAATCGGCGCGCGAGCGACGGCGCACGGCGCGGGCCGCCGCCAACGCCGGAGCCAAGGTTGCCTGAAGCTTCGCGCCGCGCTACGATGACGGATGAACTGGGCGGAGGATAGGGCTCTGCCGAGGGGCAACCCGAGCGCCGACCCAGCGGCCAAGACCGAAGGGCGGACGGCGACTGGCTCCGGCCATCGCCGTCTCGCTCCGCTCGACGTTCCGGGAGCGCGGCCCGATATTCGGGATTGGCGCCAATGCGATAAACCTTCGCGGCACGATGCCGCGAAATCCCCGGCAGGACGCCTTTACTCATTCGCTAACCCAAATGCCCGATCATTCCAGTTCACGGTGAACCAGAACAGCACGTCGTGGATTATCTGAAGCGAATGCTGTCAGAAATCGAGAATTACCTGCTTCAGAGGAACTATCTGGCCTCTCCTCCGACGTAGACCCGAAAAGCCGATGGCCCCGGCTCGGTCGACCACCGCACCGATCACCCGCTACGGCAAGGCGCCGAGACTTGTCCTCGGGGTGCGGGCCGCGGTAAAACTTGGCATTCGGGCGGGAACACTCATTTGCCAAGAAAGGATTTGTCGATGCCCAAACAGCATGGAGCCCGTGAACAGAAGAAGCTGGCCAAGCAAAAAGCCAAGCGCAATGCGCGTCGCAGGGAACTGGCGCGAAGTTCCTCGCCAAATCCCGCCGTGCGGCTGAAGGCGGCGCATCTCTGGCCGGTCGTCGCCTCGCTGGTTCCGGAAAACCTTTGGTCTGAAGGCTTGGGCCAATTGGTGTTTGCCCGGCGCATGCCCGATGGAAACCTCGCGTGCGCGGTGTTTCTGGTCGATGCCTTTTGCCTCGGGGTCAAGAACGCCATGTGGAGGATTTTGTCGCCCGGCGAATTTAAGACCCTGCGGGAGCGCATCGAAGAAAGTGGCGGGCGGCTAGAATTGGTCAAGCCGGAGTATTTTTCGAAGCTCGTGCATCTTGCGGTCGACTACGGTCAGTCGCTCGGTTTCGCGCCGCACCCCGATTTTCGCGCCGCGCGGCTTCTGCTCGAAGGCATTGATCCGTCTCTCTCCCTGGCCGAATTCCAGTTCGGCAAGGACGGCAAGCCGTTTTACATTCGTGGGCCGCACGAATCGATTTCCGAGGCGCGCTCGATCACCAAGCGTGTCGACGCCTTGGGCGGCCACTATTTCATTCCCATGTCAGAGCTCGAGGCGTCCGCGGAACTGGACACGATCGACGCCGCTTGGCAGCCGATCGACGAAGAGGACCATTGAACGCGGGGAGGGCGAGAAAACTGGCGAGCACAAGGCGTTTTGGCCGCTCCGCTGCCGGCCGCGCCGTGTTACGCCAGCTCGAAGATCGCTTCGATTTCGACCATCATGTTGAGCGGCAAGCTGGCGCGCCACGGCGCTCTCGCGTGCCCACGCCGGCGTCGGCGCCCCAGACATCGCGAAACAGCTCGCTACATCCATTGAGCACGGCTGGCTGCTGATAAAAGTCGGGCGTGCAATTGACGAGCCCAAACACCTTGACCACTCGCCGCACGCGGTCGAGCGAGCCGAGCTCCGCCTTGAGCGAGGCGAGAATCGCGAGCCCCACTTGCCGCGCCGCCGCATAGCCTTGGGCCACATCGGCCGTGTCGCCCACTTTGCCCAAAATCAGCGAACCATCGGGCAATAGCGGCCCATGACCCGAGGTGTGGAGGAGCGACCCGACGACGAGCGTCGGCTTGTAGACTCCCACCGGCTTGGCGCGGGCGGAAGCGAAAGACCCAGGGCGGCGAAACGATCGTCGGCGCTCATGCGAGAAGACTTCCTATCCTTGAAAAAGAGACCATCGACCAGCGTGGCGAACTTTCCGCATCGGCTGGCTTCATTCGCCTGGAATCGATCGACCGGGAGTTTTGTTTGCGCGGCGACTCGCGGCGAGCGTCATTTCTTGTAAACGGCCTTGGGATCGAAGACTCGCTCCCCGATGACTTTCAAACCGCCATCGGCCACTTGGCGGAAGAAACACGAGGCATAGCCTTTGTGGCAGGCGGCGCCGCCGGACTGCCGAACTTTGAGCAGAATCGCGTCGGCGTCGCAATCGACGAAAATCTCGTCGACCATTTGATAATTACCACTCTGCTCGCCCTTGCGCCACAGTTTTTGCCGGCTGCGGCTGAAGTACACCGCCCGGCCCGTGGCCAAGGTTTCCTCATAGCTCTCGCGATTCATATACGCGAGCATCAGCACTTTGCCGGTCTCGGCGTCTTGCGCCACGGCGGGCAAAATGCCGCCGCCGCGCGAAAAATCGGGACCGGTCGATGAACTGCCCAAGTAAGCGAGCTCCAGACGGGGACACAGGGGGGACATAGAGATAGGCGCGTTGAGCGAACATTCCTAACATAATACAGCCCCGTGGGTTTTTCCAGTTCGCCATCGCCCGCGAAACTTCGCCACGCACTCCGCCCAAAAAAACCACCACCACGCTTCGCCCGCTCCGGTCCAGGAATCGCGCATGCCCCCTAAAGTCGTTGCGATCGGCGAAACCCTCTGGGATTTACTGCCCGGCGGGCGGCAGCTTGGCGGGGCGCCGGCCAATTTCGCCTTTCACGCCGGGCAGCTTGGCGCCGACGTTGCCTTCATTTCGCGAGTGGGCGCCGATTCCGCCGGACGCGACGCGCTGTCGCTCTTGGCCGAGCGTGGTCTGTCGGTGGAGTTGGTGCAAATCGATCCCGCGGCGCCGACCGGAACCGTGACCGTTGAATTCGACGCCGCGCCCGCCGCCGGCGCGACGGCCCAGGGCGCCACGCATCGCTTTATCATTCATACCGACGTGGCGTGGGACCAGCTCGCGGCCCCGCCCGAGGCGCTCGCCGCGCGCGCGGGGCCGACGCGGTCTGCTTCGGCACGCTCGGTCAGCGCTCGCCGGTGGCGATGCGATCCGTTCAATCGCTTGTCGCCGCGGCGCCGCGCGCATCGCTGCGCGTGTTCGACATCAACCTGCGACAAGAATTCCATACTCGCGAAGTAATCGAAAGCTCGCTTGCCCTGGCCACGGCGCTTAAGGTCAACGAAGACGAACTGCCGGTGCTCGGCCGTATGTTTTCCTTGACCGGCGACCCGGCTCAACAACTGACCGAACTGGCCCGGCGATTCGAACTAACCTGGGTCGCGCTCACTCGCGGCAAACACGGCAGCTTGCTCCAAGGCGACGGCCGCGTGGCCGACTTCCCCGGAACGGCGGTCGATGTGGTCGATAGCATCGGCGCCGGCGACGCATTTACCGCGGCGCTTGTCGTCGGACATTTCGCCGGCTGGAGTCTCGAGGCGAAAAACGCGTTTGCCAATGAAGTCGCCGCCGAAGTGTGCCGCCATCGCGGCGCCATGCCGCGCTTGCCGCGATCGCTTGGCGAAAGAGTCCGACTCCGAGACGAACACATGCCGCTCGAGCGGTGAATTTTTTTCCCGACGCCAAACCCTGTTTCCAGAATCCGGCCCGCTTGCCGCGGCGAGCGGGCGACCGAACCAACGCGGGCGAAAGCCCGTCTCACGCCAATAGCCGGGGACCGCCTGCAACCATGCGCTTCGCCTATACCTCGAAACAGTTTCATGGCGACGTGGTCGCGGGCGCCACGGTGGCGGCGATCGCCGTGCCGCAGGCGATGGCCTATGCCATGATCGCCGGCGTCGATCCGCGGTATGGCTTATATTCGGCGATCGTCGTCACGGCCGTGGCCTCGATCTTTGGCTCCTCGAGCCATTTGATCAATGGTCCGACCAACGCGATTTCGCTCGTGGTTTTCAGCGCGCTCTCGTTTCTCGATCCCGAGCAAAGGCCGTCGGCGTTCGAGGCGATGTGCCTCCTGGCGATCCTGTCCGGCGCGATTCAGATCGTGATCGCTCTCATGCGGCTGGGGGATCTCACGCGATACATTTCCGAATCGGTCGTCCTGGGATTCATGGCCGGCGCCGGAACGCTGATCGCGCTCAGTCAGATCGGCAATCTGCTCGGTATTTCGGACAAAGGCGGCGGACATCAGCACTTGCTGTATCGCTTGTATCTGACGCTGACCACCGGCGGCGCCATCAAGCCGCGGCGCTCGCCGTGGGACTGGGAACGATTGTGCTGATAATCGCCGCCCGGCGCATCACTGCGCAAATATCGACTGCCACGATTCGACATGATCTTCACGCTGGTGATGGTCTCGCTCGTGGCCAGCGCCTGGATTGGACGCGACCCCAGGAAAACGGCCGCGCCCTGTTGCCGGTCGTGCCTGCGGCGCCCGCCGGTTTGCCCGCCTTTCATCTGCCCGAAATTCATGCCGATTGGCCCGCCAAGCTCTCGGGCGGCGCCGTGGCGGTATCGCTGCTGGGCTTGCTTGAAGCGCTCACGATCGCCAAGAGCATCTCGAATCGGACCCGCGAGCCACTCGACTACAACCGCCAGTGCTTGGCCGAAGGCATCGCCAACCTGACGGGCGGCTTCTTTCAATGTCTGCCTGGCTCGGGTTCGCTCACCCGCTCGGCGATCAATTTTCAAGCCGGCGCCTCGACACGCTGGTCGGGCGTGTTCGCGGCCGCGGCCGTGGCGGTGGTGGTGCTGCTCTTCGCGCCGCTGGCGCGTTTTATTCCCAAGGCGGCGCTGGCGGGCATTCTGATGGTCACCGCCGCCGGCCTCGTCGACTGGGCTCGCTTGCGCTATGCGGTGCGAGCCTCGCGCTACGACGCGATTCTGGTGCTTGCCACGGCGCTTTCGGCGGTGCTGCTCGGAGTGGAATACTCGATACTCATCGGCGCGGCGATCTCGATCGTGTTGTTTATTCCCCGCGCGGCGCGGCTGCGGGCCGATGAGCTCGTGGTCGACGCCCAGCGGTTCGTGCGCGAGCGCCAGCCGAGCGATCCGCAATGCAGCCAGCTCGTGATTTACGACTTCGAGGGCGAGTTGTTCTTCGGCGCTGCCTGGGAACTCGATCGCTACCTCGACGAACTTCGCGCCCGGGTCGACGAGGGAGCAAGCGTGGTGGTGCTGCGTCTAAAGCGGGCTCGCAACCCGGATGTGGCGTGTCTCGAGCGATTGCAGCATTTCTTGCAGGACATGAACCGACGCGACGCGGTGACGCTGCTCTGCGGAGTGCGGCCCGACTTTGCCAGCGCGATGGAAAAGGTGGGCTTCAACGCCTGGCTCCCGCCCGAGCGAGTGTTCCACGAGACGGGCGCCAATTTCTCCTCGACCCTGGCGGCCTTGCGCTACGCCTACGAACTTCTCGGCGAGGCGCGCTGCGACCACTGCCCCCGCCGCAATGAGGCGAACGCGGCGGAGGGGACGCTGTACTATATGATCTAAACCGTCCCATCTATTCCGCCGAACATGCGATTAATTCCGCGGTTCGGCGGGGAGTTGTTGGCGTTGGGCGAGCCGAAGCGCGACTAAATTACGGAGAGCCGGAGAGGGCGTCTCGGGCTTGGGTTGCCCCAATCCAAATGCGCTGCCCAGGTTGCGGATTACCTGCACCGGCGTGATCAAGAGGCCAAAGGGAAATCCCTACCAGCCGAAAACCGACGAAAACAGGGCATTCTTATACCTCGCGGCGCGACCGCAATGTTGGCAACAGAGCATGGGATGGGTGCTGTATCGCGTCAAGACGAGCACCGAATACACGCGATGCGAAACATGGATATCGATCGGTCCAGGGCCACCGCATCTCGGACACGCGCCTTCATGAATATCGCGCACTTGGCGGTCGATTTCCGTCGGCGCGACCGAACTTGCGACCTGCTTCATGGCGGCGCCCTCGGCGCAAAGATCGCTGCAGAATACGCCTTGAGGACGCTTCACGCCACCAAACAAAATCATGTGATTGCAAGCGCTACAGTGTGTCATTGCTCGTTACTCCCGCAATGAAAGTCCATTGGAATCCGAAGTGGAAAACGATGCGACGGGATTTTCGATAGGTAGGCAGGCAGCGCGACTCGCGAATTGCCCATGCACCGCTCGACGCGGCGCCCCGGGGACCGATGCCATGAAAGCGAGTGGCGCCGAGAAGGCATTGTAATGCAGGATTTGAACCGCCGCGAGCAGATTCAGGAGCGGTGGCCGGGTCGACCGGGAATGCAAGCGATATCGCCGCGATCGGCCTAAATTCGCGAGATTTGCTCTCACAAGCCTGAATCGCGAGCGAAGGAATTCGTTCGCTGAAATCGTCGAGCAAATCCCCACGCTGGCCGCTCGGGCCCGCGTGGGCGCCGTCAACGGTCGATTTCGCCGAGCATGATGTCCAGCGAGCCGACGATCGCCGGCACGTCGGCAACCAAGCATCCCCGGCATAGCTCCGGACTCACCGACAGGTTCGAGAAGCAACTGCTGCGGGCGCGCACCCGCCAGGGGATCGGCCCGCCGCCAAGGCTCACCACATAAAAACCCATCTGCCCTCGTGGGGCTTCGGTTTCGAGATACGCTTCGCCCTTGGGCAGCTTTTCCAAGATACGGATCGGCTTGCCCCAGTGGCCCGTGGCCGAGCGGTACCGCTCCATCGCTTGACGCACCAAGCTGATCGACTGCATGACTTCCAGCATGCGCACATAAAAGCGATGCCAGCAGTCGCCCAGCACGGCCGACTCGGGCACAGCCGGATACAACTGGTCGCGCGGGTACTCGCCACCTCGCGACACGATCACCTCGAACTGGTAGCCGTCGTACAGGCGCGTGTAGTAGGGCTCGCCATCGCGGCGCAGGTCCCAGTCGACTCCGCTGCCGCGAAGCACCGGGCCCGTGCAGCCGTAGCTTTTAGCCATTGCGGCCGAGAGCACTCCATTGCCCGCGGTGCGGCGGATGAGAATCGAATTGGTCGTGAGCAGGGTGTGATAATCGGCCACGACCGGCACGAACCGATCCAAGAACGCCGAGCAGCGGTCGAGCCAGCCGGGCGGCAAATCGGCGGTCGCCCCGCCCACGGTGAGATAGCTGTAAGTGAGCCGTGCGCCACAGGCTTCCTCGAAGAGGTCGAGAATTTTCTCCCGCTCGCGGAGCGCGTAGAGAAACGGAGTGAACGAACCCAAGTCGAGTCCGAAGGCGCCCATGCCGAGCAAGTGACTGGCGATGTGCCCGAGCTCGACGATGATCACCCGCAAGTGCCGGGCTTTGTCGGGCAGTTCGAGCTTCATCAGTTTTTCGACCGTGAGCGCCCAGCCGAGGTTCATGTTCATGCCGGCTAGATAATCCATCCGGTCGGTATACGGAATGAATTGCCGGGCGCGAGGTTCTCGCCGATCTTCTCGGCGCAGCGATGCAAATAGCCGATATGCGGCGTGATCTCATGGACCATTTCACCATCGGTGCGCAGCACCAGTCGCAACACGCCGTGCGTGCTCGGATGCTGCGGGCCCATGTTGACCAGCATTTCATCGGTGCGCACGTCGAATTCAATGATCCGCGGATCGTCGACCCGATTAACTCCGGCAGTAGCAGACATGGCGCTTTCTTCTTTCTGTGCGCGAAACATTCCTGCGCGTGCAACGCATGCAATCAAGCGCCGAAAACACGCTGCCTCTCGCCGGCTTTCACCGGCCGCGAATGCCGTGGTATTCCAGCGGCATTTCATAGTCCTTGCGCAGTGGATGGCCTTCCCAATCCTCGGGACAAAGTATGCGCCGCAAGTCGGGATGCCCGACGAACCACACGCCCGAGAGATCGTGAACCTCGCGTTCATGCCAATCGGCCGTTCGCCAGAGTCCGGCCACGCTGGCAACCTCGGGCAGCACTCCGGGCGTGTCGTTCTTCCAGCGAGGCAGCGACACTTTGAGCACCAACCGATGCCGCCGCGCGATGCTCGACAGATGATAGACCAATTCCAGATGGGGCTCGAAACTCGGCCTGGCCGCGCGCTTGGGATCGGTTTCCAGATAATCGACCGCGGTAATGCAGTTCAAGAAATCGAATTCGAGGTCAGTCGAGTCACGCAGGGCTTGGCAAACATCGAGCAATCGTCCCGGACGAATCTCAATCCAGGGATCGATCGCGTCGGTTTCGACGCGGAGCGGATCGTCGCCGAACATGGTTTTCAGACGCTCGAAAATCTCTTGGGCGTTCATCGTGTCTCGCGGAAGTGAATCGGATAAGAATCGGAAATGAATTCGTGCTCCGCCGCCCCTTTCGAACGACTCGCTTCACACAAGCAGCGAGCGCTCGTCGGTGGGGCGGGGATTCGGCAACTCGGCATCGGCCGATTGCAGCGAGCTCGGGCTGCTGGCTCGCACCCAATCGAGGTCGCCGCGACTCCAAACATAGGCGAATCCCACGGCGAGCACCGCGAAAAAAATCGCTCCGTCGATGAGCGCCATGCCGGCGATCGAACGGCCGAGAGAGTACACTTGATCGCCGGTCGATCGCGACTGAACATGATTCTCAGCCACGGCGTTCTCTGCCGGTCGCCCGTCGATCGCTTGGCTCTGGGGACGCGGCACGCCCATTTCAGCGAAGATCGCCGCGGCGTCGGGCGAAAGCGGGCCGGACATCGCCGATTCGCTTGCAGCCGGCGCCTCGGCTCCGGCGGGAGCTTCCGGGGTCGAAATCGCCACGCGTGGGTCCATCAAATGCACCGCTTTGCCATAAACCACCGCCCAAGGAAACAGGAGCGCCACCTCGACATCGAAGACCACGAACAAAAGCGCCACCACATAAAATCGCAAGTCGAATTGAACGAAGCTCGATCCGATCGTCGGTTCGCCGCACTCATAGATTTCGAGCTTATCGCGGTTCGGACTTCGTGGCCGCAGGAAATGCCCCACCAGCAGATTGAAAAACAAAAAGCCGGCGCCGGCGACGACAAACAGGGCCACATAAGCGGCGATCATGGTGGGAGAAGGCATGCGAACGATTCTTCTAGTGCTGTCGGAAACCCAGGCGGGCGGGGACAATCCGCGGGCGCCTCAGCGCCGGCGACCTCGGACAAAGCCGCAGCCCGAGGCGCAACGCGGTTATTCTAGGCCGTTTAAGGAGATTCTGACAAGTCGAGACGAACGGCGGTAGGAGCCGCAAAAAGCGCGGCTCGCTTCAAAAACCATCTCGCGATCCGCTAGAATCGCGGGCGCAATCGGGCGACCGTCGCGACGATTCGCGCTGCCGAGCCCTCGCATTCCAGCCTGTTGAAATTTATTAAACAGGCCGATTCGTTCGACGCCCGCGGAAATGGAAGCAAGTGCGAAATCATGCCAGACACGCGTCCCGATCCCGATGCGCTCTTGGCCCGCGTGGTGGCCGAGGAAGCGCGCAGTGCCCGCGGCGGGCTCAAGCTCTTTTTCGGCGCCGCGCCGGGAGTCGGCAAAACCTACGCGATGCTCGAGGCCGGCCGCAAGCAGGCCAAGGAAGGCCGTGACGTGGTCGTGGGATATGTCGAGCCGCATGTGCGGCCCGAGACACAGGCCCTGGTGTTGGGGCTCGACATGCTCCCGGTGCGCATGATGAGCTACCGCAGCGCCCAGCTTCCGGAGTTCGACTTGCAGGCGGCTCTGGAGCGGAAGCCGGAGTTGATCCTGGTCGACGAACTCGCGCATACCAACGCGCCCGGCATGCTCCACGCCAAGCGCTGGCAAGATATCGAAGCGCTGCGCGACGCGGGCATCAATGTCTACACCACGCTCAATGTGCAGCATCTTGAAAGTCTCAACGATGTCGTGGCGCAGATCACGGGCATCGTGGTGCGCGAAACAACGCCCGACTTCGTATTCGACAACGCCACGGAAATCGAGCTCGTGGACATCGCGCCCGACGATCTACTCGAGCGCATGCGCGAAGGCAAAGTCTATTTGCCGCAGCAAGCGGCCCGGGCGATGGACAACTTCTTCCAGAAGGGCAACCTGATCGCGCTCCGCGAATTGGCAATGCGTCGCGCGGCGGAACGGGTCGATGCCCAAATGGCGGCATTTCGCCAAGAGCACGCGATCGAGCGCACGATTCCAAGCGGCGACCGGCTTTTGGTATGCGTCAGTTCGAGTCCCATGTCGGGAAAACTGGTTCGCGCCACGCGCCGCATGGCGGCCAGCCTGCACGCCCCCTGGACGGCGCTTCATGTCGAGACCCCGAGCACGGCCAATCTCTCCGCCACCGACGCGGAGCGGCTCGCGCAAACACTCAGCCTCGCCGAACGCCTCGGCGGACAAACCGCGACCGCCACTGGAGCCGATCTGGCCGAGGAAGTGCTGCAATATGCGCGGCTCCACAACATCTCGCGCATTATCGTGGGCAAGCCGAACCAGCCGCGATGGAAGGAATTGCTCGGCGGTTCCTATGTCTATGAGCTCACGCGCCGCTCCGGCGATATCGACATCTATGTCATCAGCGGCGACACGACGCCGCCGGCGGCTCGCGCGGCGCATCGGACCGCGTCGCTCGCGAGCGCTCCATTATTTGGGCGCCGTGGGCGTGGTGGCGCTCTGCACGGCGCTCGGCGATCTGCTGTATTGGCTCTTTCCGCGGATCGCGCCGGAAAACTTGGTGATGACCTATCTGCTCGGAGTGGTCGCGGTGTCGGCCTGGGGCGCGCGGCGAGGCGATCGTGGCGGCGGTGCTGGGAGTGGCGGCGTATGACTTTTTTTTCGTGCCGCCGCGGTTTACGTTTGTCGTCGCCGACGCGCAGTATGCGTTTACCTTTGTCGTGATGCTGCTCACCGGGCTCGTTATCAGCACTCTTACCACGCGGATCAAGTTTCAGATTCGCTCGGCCCGGCAGCGAGAACAGCGGTCGGCGGCGCTCTATGCCATGAGTCGTGAGTTGGTGGAAGTCACGGCGCCGGAGGAGATCGCCGCCGCGGCCGCGAAACATTTGGGCGAAATGTTTCGGAGCGAAATCTTCCTGCTTGTGCCCGAAGACCCGCCGCTGCCGGAGCTTCCCTTGCGGCTTTTGCGTCCCGAAGGCATGGAGGGATCGCTGGCCGAGTCGGAATTGGCGATCGCCCGCTGGGTATATGAACATGGCGAGCCGGCCGGTCGCGGAACCGATACCTTGCCGGCCGGCAGCGCCTTGTTCTTGCCGCTCCGCACGCACAAGACCACCGTGGGCATCTTGACGCTTCGCGCCGGCGAGGCGGGCTGGCAAGCATTGAGTCCCGAACAAATGCGGCTGCTCGAAACGTTCGCCGGCCAATTGGCGCTCACGGTCGAACGCGTGCGCCATCGCTCGCGGCCGAGCGAGCCCGGCTGCAAGTCGAGGCCGAACAATTGCGGCATTCGCTCTATAGCGGCGTGTCACACGATTTGCGCACCCCGCTCGCCGCCATCATGGGCGCCAGCAGCGCGCTGCTCGATCACGACGCCCAGCTCGACCCCGCGAGCCGGGCCGAGCTCGCCCGCTCGATCTTCGACGAATCCGAACGACTCGGCCGGCTGGTGACGAATCTACTCGAAATGACCCGCATCGAGGCCGGCGGCCTTTCGGCCCGCAAGGACTGGCAGCCGATCGAGGAAGTGATCGGCGCGGTGCTCGAACGCGTGTCGCGGTCGCTCGAGGGCCGGCAGGTGCAAACCCAAATCGAGTTTGGCCTTCCGCTCGTGCCGCTCGACTCGCTCCTGGTCGAGCAGGTGCTGATCAACCTCTTGGAAAACGCGGTGAAACACACTCCGCCCGGCTCGCCGATCGAGATCAACGCCTCACGGTCCGAGGGCGCCGTGATGGTCGAAGTGGCCGATCACGGGCCGGGTGTGCCCGAAGACCAGCTCGAACGCATCTTCGACAAATTCCATCAGGCGCCCAGTCCATCGAGTCGCGGCGGCGTGGGGCTCGGGCTCACGCTTTGTCGGGCGATCATCAGTCTGCATCATGGAGAAATCACCGGCGCCAATCGACCCGGCGGCGGCATGACGTTGCGATTTACCTTGCCGATCGAAGGTTCGCCACCAAAGATCGAGCCGGTATAAATTACGGACGGGGTCGCGGTTCTCGGAATTTTCTCGCGCGGCCAAATTCCGCGAGGTTAGGTGGAGCGTGCATCGCATTCGTTTACGTGGACCCTGGGAGCTTGAGCCGGTGGCGCGGTTCGTGGGAGGCGTCGACGGCCGCCGCCAAACCATCGAACGTGACCTGCCGGCCGGCGGTCGGCTCGCGATGCCGGGCGATTGGTCGCCTTTGCTGGGGACGGACTATTGCGGTCGCGTGCGCTGCGTGCGACGATTCGCTTGTCCCACCGGACTCACTCCCACGACGCGCGTATGGCTCGTTTGCGAGGGGGCGGACGACGCCGCGCGGCTCGCGATCAACGGCCATCCGTTGGGATGCATCGCCGGACGCCATCCGCGGCGGTTCGACATCACGGCGTTCCTCGCGCCGCGCAACGAATTGATCGTCGAGCTTGAATATGCCGCCGAGATCGATCGAGCGACGGAGCAGCGCGGCGGGCGCTTGGATGAAGTGCGACTGGAAATCGACGACGACGCGGCCGAACCCGGCGCCGGGAACGATGAGCCGAATCCACCCAATGAATAGACATTTTCGGAGACGATCCGTCATGCACCGTGATTCTTTTTCCTCGCGATCCGTTCACCGTGGGGCCGCGGCCAAGGCGGCGCGGCTCGCGCTGCTGACATTGGCGATCATGTCGAACACGGCGCTGCCGCCGCGGAGCCCGCCGCGACGAAGGCCGCCGGGCACAATCAACTCTCGCCCGCCGAGATCGAAAACGGCTGGCTGCTGCTCTTCGATGGCGACACGCTCTTCGGCTGGCGGCCCCAGAGCGAGGCCAATTGGAGCGTCGCCGACGGAGCGATTCACGTCTCCGAGGGCAAGCAAGGCTTGCTCACGACCACGAGCACGTTTGCCGATTATGTGCTCAAGCTTGAATTTCGCGCATCGCCCAAGACGAATAGCGGCGTGTTCCTCCGCACCGCCGCCAAGCCCACGAATCCGGCGGTGGATTGCTATGAGTTGAACATCGCCGCTCCGGAAACGAGCCCGTTTCCGACTGGGTCGTTTGTCGAGCGAAAAAAAACGAGCCAAGTCGTGGCGGGCGATGCCGAGTGGCATGCCTATGAAGTGACGGCCCAGGGCGGCGATTTCAAAGTCGTGCTCGATGGTAAACCGGTGCTCGACTACTCCACGCCAACGCCCGACAAAGGCAATCGCGGCCGGCCGCTCGCCGGTTTCATCGGACTACAATTCCGCGAAGGATCGGTCGAATTTCGCGATATCAAGCTCCGCCCGCTCGGGCTCGCGAGCATCTTCAATGGCCGCGATCTCGCCGGGTGGCGAGTGCTGCCCGGCCACGCCAGCGAGTTTTCGGTCGTCGCCGCCAAGGACGCGCCCGCGAGCGAGGACTCCGCCGCGCGGGATGGCGACGTGCTGCATGTGAAGAACGGCAACGGCGCGCTCGAAAGCGATGGCAAATACGCCAACTTCATCATGCAGCTCGATGTCTTCTCCAATGGCAAGGGCCTCAATTCGGGCATCTTCTTCCGCGCCCTGCCGGGCCAATTTTGGCAAGGCTACGAATGCCAGATCAACAACGCGATGAAAGACAACGATCGCTCGCTGCCCAAGGACTTCGGCACCGGGGCCATCTATCGCCGCGAATCGGCCCGGCGGATCGTGGCCGACGACTTCACTTGGTTCGCGCTCGCCTTCACGGCCGATGGCCCGCACATGGCCTCCTGGGTCAACGGCTACCCCGTGACCGACTGGACCGACACGCGCAAGCCCAATGCGAACGGTCGCAATGGTCTTTGCACCGAGGCCGGCGTCCTTCAGATTCAGGGCCACGACCCCACGACCGACCTTTCGTTTCGCCGCTTGCGAATCGCGGAGCTTCCGGAACATTGAACGCGGTGGTGGGAGTTGGTTGGATCGCCCGGGTCGCGACTTGACGTGAAAACATGATCGCTTCGCGCACGTTGTTGGCAAGGCCCGCCGGCCGCGCGTATACTTGCCGCTCGGCGAGAAAGTCGTTCCGAACATTCCCGGTTCCAGTGTTCTGTCCCGTCGCGTCGCGATATCGGTCTGGAGTTCTCACGATGTTTGTGTCTTGCGTGCGTCGCGCCGCGTGGAATCTGGCGGTGCTTGGCATCGGAGCCCTGGGCGGCGCGCAATGTTGTTCGGCCGATCCGCCGGATCATGTGCGAGCCTTGCAAACATCCGCGGTCAAGCAGGGCGTGGCCGACTGGGGACATTGGGGCTTGTTTCCCAAGGCCTACGCCGCCTGGATGAAGCACTCGAACCGGCTGATTCCCATCTATACCTATGGCATCGATCTCCGATCGTTCGCCGGGGAAAATAGCCTGTATCGCAACGAACGAAAGATCGGCGAGCTCTATGGCCGCCTGCCCGCCGGAACCTTCAATCCCACGGCGGATTATTGCGACCAGACCGACGTCTATCGACTCCAGCAACTCGCCGTCGAGCGCGGCAAGAAATATATCGTGCTCTTCATCTTCGATGGCACCGACTGGCACACGACCCGAGCCTCGGCGATCGTCGCCGCGAACAAAGTGGGCTATGACGAAGGGCGCGGGACCGGGTTGCGCATTCAAGACTATCGCCATCCCGACGCGCCGACCGACTTCGGCTATTTCGTCACCAGCCCCCACAACGACGGCACGAAGTGGAATGTCGACAATCAAACCGTGTCGCGTGTGGGCGGCACGAAGCCGGGCGGCTACGACTGGCGCAAGGCCGGCGTCACGCCCTGGGCCGTGCCCACGGAACCCGATTACTTGCTCGGCATTAGCCGGCCGGAGCCGCAAGCGGTTACGGATTCGGCCGCTTCGGCCACGAGCATGAATTCGGGCATCAAGACCTACAACGATGCCATAAATGTCGACCCCCAGGGCCGCGAGGCGACGCCCATCGCTCGGCGGTTACAAGCCGAAGGGCGCTCGATCGGAGTGGTGACGAGCGTGCCGGTGAGCCACGCCACGCCGGCCGCCACCTATGCCAGCAATGTGTATCGCGACGATTACCAAGACCTGACGCGCGACATGGTCGGCCTGCCGTCGATCTCGCATCCCGAGCATCCGCTACCGGGAGTCGAAGTGCTGCTGGGCGCCGGCTGGGGCGAATCGCGGAAGACGCATGCGGAACAGGGCGCCAATTTCGTGCCCGGCAACACCTACATCACCGCCGCCGATCTGAAAGCGATCGACGCCCAGCATGGCGGGCGCTATGTCGTGGCCCAGCGCGAGTCGGGCGTCGAGGGGGCCAATTCATTGCGGGAGCGAGCCGAGCAAGCGGCGGCCAGCGGCAAGCGACTGTTTGGATTCCATGGCGTCGTGCCGGGCCACCTGCCCTTTCGCACCGCCGATGGCCGCTACAATCCCACATTGAGCCCGGCGCTCATCAGCGGCTCGCTGCGGGGCAATGTGCCGCCGATTCCGCTACTGACCCAGGGCGTGGCCGAGGACTATTCGCCGGCCGACCTCGCGGAAAATCCGACATTGGCCGACCTGACGAGCGCGGCCCTGACGGTGCTCGAAAGGAATCCCAAGGGATTTTGGCTCATGGTCGAGGCGGGCGACACGGATTGGGCCAACCACCAGGATAATATCGACAACTCGATCGGCGCGATGCTCAGCGGCGACGAGGCGTTCGGCGTGATCACCGCTTGGATCGAGGCCCACCACGCTTGGAAAGATGCCGCCGTGATCGTGACGGCCGACCACGGACATTATTTCGTGCTCGAGCGGCCCGAGGCGCTGGTTTCGCCCGCTCGCTGACGAACGGCCCCCCCGCGCCTTCCGGCTGGGCACGGATGTTGCATTCGCACGCCCCAGCCCTGGAAACAGTTCTCTCGGGGCGAAATGTGCTTAAGCCAGGGTCCGCGCCTGCCACATTTGTAGGCGCCGGGGCCGGTAGTCGCGCTGTTTACCGAGGGTGAACTTTACCAAGAGGCGAGTATCAAGAAGCGGGGCCAGCGAATAGATCGCGACGCCGCGCGGCGAAGTTCCTAGAATGGCGGGCGATCGGGAAGCCACTGCCGTTTTAGACCGGGGAAGGGCGATCACCCCCCGGCTCGGAAAAAAGGCGTGTCGCAATCTACCCGGGGGGGCGAGCTCCATGCGAACCGATGAATTTCAACAGTTGGCGCCCCCCATGCAAACGGGCTTGGTTCGAGGTCGAGGCGGCGAACGACAGGATGCATCGATGGACCTTCATCAGTACAAGACCGAAGGCTACTACGACGAGATGTTCGAGTCCGATGGCCGGCCCAGGGCTCGCGGCGAACTGCTCGCCCACAAATTGCAAAGCCTCTCCGAAGGCGAGCTCCAGCGGCGTCAAAAGTCAGCCGACTTGGCCCTGCTCAACATGGGCATCACCTTCAATGTCTACGGTCACGAAGCCGGGACCGAAAAAATCTGGCCGTTCGACATCATCCCCCGCATCCTCGAATGGAAGGAATGGGACTTCATCGAGCGCGGGCTCAAGCAGCGGATTCGGGCGCTGAATCTCTTCATCGACGACGTGTACCACAAGCAACAGATCATTCGCGATGGGGCCGTGCCCGAGTGGCTCGTGAGCTCGAGCAAGTGCTTGCTGCGGCCTTGCCGGGATTTGCATCCGCCCAAGGGCATTCTGGTGCCATATCACAGGCACCGACTTGGTGCGCGATCGCGATGGCCAGATTTACGTGCTCGAAGACAATCTGCGTTGCCCGTCGGGCGTGTCCTATGTGCTTGAGAATCGCGAGGTCATGAAACGGGCCTTCTCGCAGATGTTCGAGGGGCTCAATATCCTGCCGGTCGAGGATTACCCCGAGCAGTTGCTCAAGATTTTGCAGCATATCGCGCCCGAGGCGGCCCGCGATCCGCGCGTCGTGGTGATGACGCCGGGCATTTACAACTCGGCCTATTTCGAGCATTGCTTCTTGGCCCAGCAGATGGGTGTCGAACTGGTGCAAGGCTCGGACCTCACGGTCTCGGGCGACTATGTCTATATGCGCACGCACGCGCGGCTTGGAGCGGGTTGATGTGATCTATCGCCGCATCGACGACGATTTTCTCGATCCCAAGACCTTCCGCTCCGACTCGGCGCTCGGCGTGCATGGGCTCATGGATGTGTATCGCAAGGGCAATGTGGCCCTGGCCAACGCGCCCGGAACCGGAGTGGCCGACGACAAGGCGGTCTATGCGTTCGTGCCCGCGATGATCAAGTATTACCTGGGCGAGGAAATCATCTTGCCGAATGTGCCGACCAAGGTATGCGGCGAGGAGGCCGAGTGTCGCGAGGTGCTCGCCAACATCGGCGACTTCGTGATAAAGCCGACGAACGAATCGGGCGGCTATGGAATCGTGCTCGGTCCCCGGGCCACGAGCGACGAGTTGGAAAAATGCCGGGATCTGATCGTGAAAGACCCTCGCAATTTCGTCGCCCAGCCGATGCTTTCGCTCTCTCGCGTGCCCACGATCGTGGGCGATCACTTGGAGGGGCGGCACGTGGACCTGCGGCCCTACATTCTTTATGGCGAGGATATTTTCGTGTTGCCGGGCGGACTGACGCGCGTGGCGCTGGTCAAAAGTTCGATGGTGGTCAATTCCTCGCAAGGCGGCGGCAGCAAGGACACCTGGGTTATCAAATGAAATCGCGGCGCATCGTCGGCGGCACAACCCCCGGAATCGTTCGAGGCGTTGCCCGCGGCACATTCCGAAACCCGGGCGACCTGAACCGAATCGCGGGCGGAATCGCAAACCGAGCAATCCAATCCTCCTAGGCGGGAGACCCAAAGCATGTTGAGTCGCGTGGCGGATTCCATCTTCTGGATGAGTCGTTATATCGAGCGGGCCGAGAACGTGGCCCGCTTCATCGACGTGAACCTCAATCTCACGCTCGACTTGGGCACCGGGATCAACGGTTCCTGGGCGCCCCTGGTCTACACGACCGGCGACCACGAGGTGTTTCTCTCGCGCTATGGCGACTTCAGCCAAGAGAAAGTGGTCGCCTTCCTGACCAGCGATCGCGAGAATCCGAATTCGATTCTTTCGTGCCTTCGCCGGGCACGGGAAAACGCGCGTGCCGTGCGCGACATGATCAGTCAGGCAATGTGGGAAGAGATTAACAAGTTCTTCTTGATGGTGCGCCGCGCCGCGGACGATAAATCATTCCTGACGTCGGCCTTCGAGTTCTTTCATTCCGTGAAGTGGTCGAGCCACTTGGTGCAAGGCATCACCGACTCGACCATGAGCCACAACGAGGCTTGGCACTTCGTGCGCATGGGCCGCCTGCTCGAACGGGCCGACAAGACATCCCGCATTCTCGATGTGAAGTATTACACGCTGCTGCCGACCGTGGCCGACGTGGGCACGCCGCTCGACACGATCCAGTGGGCCTCGCTCCTCAAGAGCACGAGCGCCCTCGAAATGTACCGCAAGGAGCACGGACGCATCACGCCCTCGCAAGTGGCCGATTTCCTGATGCTCGACCGCCAATTTTCGAGGGCCATGCACTTTTGCCTGATCAAGAGCGAAGAGTCGCTGCTCAAGATCACGGGGAGCCCGATCGGAACATTTCGCAATTCGGCCGAGCAGCGCTTGGGCCGGCTGCGGTCGGAGTTGGATTATGCGCATGTGCAAGAAATCATCGACGCGGGATTGCACGAGTTCATCGATTCGTTTCAAGACAAACTGACCGATGTCGGGGCCGGGGTGGCCGAGACGTTTTTCGGCGCCGAGCCCGCTCCGCCCGTTCGCCCGCGCAAAATGGCAACGGTCAATCGCAAACCCAAACCATGTGGCAAAAACCGGCCGTTTCGAAGATTGAAGCTGCCCTGGGTCCCAAATAGATTTCCGGCGCCGAACGCCGCGAAGTCGTCAACAAACGAGAGTTGAACCATCGATGGGCATCCGCGTTGCGCTGCATCACAAAACCAGCTATCACTACGACAAATTCATCCAGCTCAATCCGCATGTGGTGCGATTGCGGCCGGCGCCGCATTGCCGCACGCCAATCGAGAGCTATTCGCTGCGCATCGAGCCGCAAAACCATTTCCTTAACTGGCAGCAAGATCCGCAAGGCAACTACTTGGCGCGGCTCTTGTTTCCCGAAAAGACGCGGCATTTGGTCGTCGAAGTCGACCTTGTGGCCGAAATGACGGTCATCAATCCGTTCGATTTCTTTCTCGAACCCGCGGCCGAGCGATTCCCGTTCGTCTATGAAAAGGCGCTGGCCCATGAGCTGAAGCCTTTTTTGGAAACCGATCCGGCCGGCCCGTTGCTCGCCGAGTTCCTGCAAAAATTTCCGCGCGACGCGATGCGCACCGTCGACTACCTGGTCGAGGTGAACAATCTCGTGCACGACGCCGTGCAATACACGATCCGTCTCGATCCCGGCGTGCAGTCGCCCGAGGAAACCCTCACGAACCACTCCGGCAGTTGTCGCGATTCGGCGTGGCTCATGGTGCAAGCCCTGCGGCAAAAAGGAATCGCCGCCCGTTTTGTTTCGGGCTACCTGATCCAGCTTGTGCCCGATGTGAAATCGCTCGATGGCCCGAGCGGCGCCACGGTCGATTTCACGGACCTGCATGCCTGGGCCGAAGTGTACCTGCCGGGCGCTGGCTGGGTGGGCCTCGACGCCACGAGCGGCCTATTTGCCGGCGAGGGGCATATTCCGCTGGCCTGTTCGCCCGATCCACCCAGCGCCGCCCCGATCACCGGTTCGCGCGAGTCGTGTGAATCGACATTCGATTTCGAAATGAGCATCACCCGAGTGCGCGAAGACGCCCGGGTCACGAAACCCTACACCGAGGACGAATGGCTCAAGATCGAAACGCTCGGTCGCGCCGTCGACGCCGACCTGTCGGCGGGCAATGTGCGGCTCACCATGGGCGGCGAGCCGACATTCGTCTCGATCGACGACATGGACGGCGAGGAATGGACCATCGCCGCCTTGGGGCCGAATAAGCGCCGCTTGTCGGCCGATCTGCTGCTGCGGCTGAAACAACGCTTCGGCGAGGGCGGATTCATTCACTACGGCCAAGGCAAGTGGTATCCCGGCGAGCCGCTGCCCCGCTGGGCGCTGGGGTGCTACTGGCGAACCGATGGCCAGCCGGCGTGGGAAAATCCCAACCTGATCGCCGACTTTTCACACGACTATGGTTTCAACGAGCGGCAGGCGAGCCAATTCGTCGCCGCGCTGGCCGACCGGCTGGGGCTGGAGCGCGAATACGCGATTCCGGCTTACGAAGACCCTTGGCACTACATTGCCCGCGAGCGGCGGCTGCCGACGAATGTCGACCCGCTTCAAAGCCGGCTGACCGACAAAACCGAACGCGAGCGGTTGGCCCGCGTCTTCGAGCGCGGCTTGGGATCGGTCGTGGGCTATGCGCTGCCGCTCGAACCGATGGGCGGCGGCTGGCGAAGCGGCCAATGGTTCTTCCGCCAAGAAAACATGTTTCTCTTTCCCGGCGATTCGCCGATGGGCTTGCGTCTGCCGCTCGACTCGCTGCCGTGGGATGTTCCCGACCCGACCCAATTGGCCGATGTCGACCCGTTCGCGCCGCGCGGTCCGCTGCCGCCGCGACGTGGCTCCGATTTCGACAACGGCCGATACACTCCCGGGGGTTCACGTCGCAACGCTCACGGATCGGGAGACAACGGTTCGGCCGGCAACGGTTCGGCCGGCAACGGTTCGGCCGGCAACGGTTCGGCCGGCAACGGTTCGGCCGGCAACGGTTCGGGCAATTGGCCCGCCGGCTCGCGGGAAGCCAACGGGCATCCGCTGCATCGCCAAGCCCGGCAAATGGTCGGCGCGGCCGATGGCGGCGCGCATGGCGGCGGCGCGGGCGCCGGATATGAATACGGCGACCCGGCCGAGCAAGCGTTGCGCGACCCGGTCGCGGAGCTCGACGCGCAAACGGCCGCCGCGTTGCAAATGGGCCAACCGTGCCCGGGCATCGTGCGCACGGCGCTTTGTGTCGAAGCGCGCGAGGGACGCATGTTCGTCTTCATGCCGCCGGTTCGCCGCGTGGAAGATTATCTGGAGCTCGTGTCGGCCATCGAATCGACCGCGGCCGAATTGCAAATGCCGGTCATGATCGAGGGTTACGCCCCGCCGCACGATCCGCGGTTGCGGCATATCAAGGTGACACCCGATCCGGGCGTGATCGAAGTCAACGTCCATCCGGCCGAAACCTGGAACGAGCTGGTCACGATCACCGAGGGGCTCTACGAAGACGCGCGGCTTAGCCGGCTCGGCACGGAAAAATTCAATCTCGATGGCAAACACACCGGCACCGGCGGCGGCAACCATATCGTGCTCGGTGGCGCCACTCCCGCCGATAGCCCGCTCTTGCGCCGGCCCGATCTGCTCCGCAGCCTCGTGGCCTATTGGCACAATCACCCCTCGCTTTCGTACCTGTTTTCGGGCGCGTTTATCGGGCCGACGAGCCAAGCGCCTCGGGTGGATGAAGCGCGGCACGACAGCGTGTACGAGCTCGAAATCGCCATGCGGCAAATTCCCGACCACGGTCAAGTTCCCTCGTGGCTCGTGGATCGATTGTTCCGCCATTTGCTCGTCGACCTGACCGGCAACACGCATCGGGCCGAGTTTTGCATCGACAAGCTGTTTTCGCCCGACTCGTCGACCGGCCGGCTGGGGCTGATCGAATTTCGCGCGTTTGAAATGCCGCCGCATGCGCGAATGAGCCTCACCCAGCAATTGTTGCTGCGGGCGATGATCGCGCGGTTTTGGAAAATGCCCTATGAACATCCGCTCGTGCGCTGGGGAACCGGCTTGCACGACCGCTTCATGCTGCCGCACTTCGTCGGGCAAGATTTTTCCGATGTGCTCGATGAATTGCGCCGCGCGGGCTACACGTTCGACGATCGCTGGTTCGCCCCGCACCATGAATTTCGCTTCCCGTTGATCGGCGAGCTCGACAAGCGCGGATTGCATCTTGAACTGCGACATGCGATCGAGCCTTGGCATGTGCTCGGCGAGGAAAGCAGCTCGCAGGGCACGGCCCGCTATGTGGATTCGTCGCTCGAGCGACTGCAAGTCAAAGTCGAGGGCATGACCGATCCGCGGCACGTGGTCACTTGCAATGGCCGCCGCGTGCCGCTGCATCCGACCGGCGTGGTGGGGCAATATGTGGCGGGAGTGCGCTATCGGGCCTACCAACCGCCGAGTTGCTTGCATCCCACGATTCCGGTCGACGCGCCGCTGGTGTTTGACCTGATCGACACCTGGAGCCAGCGATCGATCGGCGGTTGCACGTGGCATGTATCGCATCCGGGCGGAAGCAACTCGGGCTCGTTCCCGGTCAATGCGTTTGCCGCGGAGAGCCGCCGCGCTTCGAGATTCTTCAAGATGGGGCATACTCCGGGCCCCGTGGCGACCCCGCCGGTGGAGATCGACGCCGAATTTCCGCTGACGCTCGACATGCGGCGCCGCCCGGCTTCGCGGCCCTAAGAATGCCGGCGGCGGGACGCGAACGCCATTCAATTCACGCCCATCGCCTGTTGGAATCGAAGCTGGCTCCCATGATCCACTTTTCGGCCGCCGGGTTTTCCATTAGGATTCGAGAGCGGGCCCGCGGGCGCCGCGGACGATGCTCCAGCCCCGCCGCGATTCAAAGGCCCTGAGCACCGAGCCCTCTCCCATTCGATTGAGCCCTTGATGACCATCGCAGCGCCCAATTCTGGCGGGAGTACGGCGCCGGCTCATCTTGTCGATTCATATCACCCGCTGCCCGGCGTGTACGACGAACTGTTTAGCGCTCCCGGCATGCTGCGGCCGCAGTGGCAGAAGTTCATGCCGGCGCTCGAGGAGCTCGGCCCCGAGGAGATCGAGCGTCGCTGGGAGTCGGCCAAGCGGCTGATTTACGAAAACGGCATCGCCTACAATGTCGAATCGGGGCCCGAGGCTCTGTATCGCCCTTGGGAACTCGATCCGGCGCCGCTTTTGATGACCCCCGGCGAATGGCAGTCGCTGGCGGTTGGTCTCGCGCAACGGGCGCGATTGCTCAACATGCTCCTGGTCGATCTCTACGGCCCGCAGCGGCTGTTGCAACAAGGGCTCGTGCCACCCGATCTCGTCTTCGCGCATGGCGGTTTCCTGCGAAGTTGCCATGGGCTGCATGTGCCCAAGGATGTGATGCTGCACCTCTATGCGGCGCACTTGGCCCGCGGGCCCGATGGCGCCTGGGCCGTGCTGGCCGATCGCACCCAAGCGCCCTCGGGGGCTGGCTTCGCGCTCGAGAACCGAATTATTATCTCGCGGATGCTGCCCAATATCTTTCATGATTGTCAGGTGCAGCGGCTGGCTTCGTTCTTCATGAGCCTGCGCGAGACCTTGCACGACCTGGCGCATCAGCATCGCGAGAATCCGCGCATCGTCCTCTTGAGCCATGGCCCGCAAAGCAGCACCTATTTCGAGGACGCGTATCTGGCTCGCTATCTGGGTTACACGCTGGTCACCGGCGGCGACCTGGCGGTGCGCGACAACCGCGTGTTTCTCAAGACGCTCGGCGGCCTGTTGCCGGTCGATGTGATCTTGCGGCGATTGTACGACGAGGATTGCGACCCGCTGGAGCTGCGCGGCGACTCGACATTGGGCGTGGCCGGCTTGGTGCAAGCGGTCCGCATGGGAAACGTGGTGTTGGCCAACGCGCTCGGCAGCGGACTCGTCGAAGCGCCAGCCTGGATGGCGCTGCTGCCCGATTTGTGTCAAAGCCTCTTGGGCGAACCGCTCAAGCTCGCGAGCGTGCCCGCTTGGTGGTGCGGCAAGCCCGACCACTTGCGCTATGTGCTCGACAACTTGCCGCGGCTCGTGATCAAGCCGGCATTTTCGCATCGCGGCGAACCGATCTTCGGCGACCGGCTTTCGGCCGATGAACTTAACCGACTCGCGGCCCGCATTCGTCATCAGCCGCGCGATTTCGTGGGTCAGGAAAAAGTGTTTCGTTCCTGCGCGCGGTGTGGAACGGGCGCTCGCTCCAGCCGTGGCATGTCGGGCTGAGGGTGTTCGCCGTCACGTCGAGCGAAGGCTACTCGGTGATGCCGGGCGGCCTCAGCCGCGTTTCGACTTCGCAGGAAATGAGCACCGAATCGCTCTCGCCGGGCGAGGGCGGCAAGGATGTGTGGGTACTCTCCGACGGACCGGTCAAAGCCGTTTCGCTTTTGCACCCCGCCGGCCAATTGCTGGCCCTGCGCCGCAGCGGCAACGAACTGCCTAGCCGCGTGGCCGACAATCTGTATTGGCTTGGCCGGCAGGTCGAACGGGCCGAGGGCGCGGTGCGGCTCTTGCGCAGCATTCTGGGCCGCGTGACGAGCGAAGCCGAGCCCGACAACATGCCCGAGCTCGGCATTCTCATGCAAGCCGCCACCGGTCAAGCATCGGCGGCCGAGGCCGGCGCGGCGCGCTCGACCCCGAGCAGCTCGAGGAACAAATATTTTCAATGATCTTCGAGAGCTCTCGCCCCGGCAGTTTGCGCTCGACGCTCACCGCCATGAGCCAGGCCGCTTCGATCGTGCGAGATCGCATCTCGCTCGATAGCTGGCGAATTCTCAGCCGTGTCGATCAAGACGTGCGCTGGCCGTCGCTGCCGCGTGCTTATATTCAAGCGGGCGACATTTTGACCCTGCTCAACCAGGTAATCATCAACCTCGCCGCCTTCAGCGGTTTGGGCATGGAAAGCATGACCCGCACCCAGGCCTGGCGCTTTCTCGATATCGGCCGGCGGCTGGAGCGTTCGCTGCACACCTGCGGGCTCTTGAAGTCCACGCTGATTCAAGTTCGCGGCGACGATACTCCGGTGCTCGAAGCGTTGCTCGAGATCGCCGATAGCTCGATGACCTATCGGGCCCGCTATCTCACGACCCTGCAATTGGCGCCGGTGGTCGATCTTTTGCTGTGCGATGAATCGAATCCGCGATCGATCGGCTTTCAACTGGCGGCGCTCGGCGCCCATGTCGAGGAGTTGCCCTACGATTCGTCGAATCCGATGCGGAGCGCCGAGCAGCGGATCATGCTCTCGGCGCTCACCAGCTTGCGCCTGGCGGAAGTCGATTCGCTCTGCGAAGCCGACCGCGACGGCATGCGCGACAAGCTCGATCGCCTGTTGACCCGACTGGCGACTCATTTGCGAAATCTTTCGGACAGTCTGGCTCGTAGCTATTTGATCCATGCCGGGCTGTCGCAACAAATGTCGGATATCCGGCCGATCAACCCGATGTAACTTGGAGCGCGATTGCGCTTGGCTCCTTGAACTGCCGCGGTCATGCGATACAAAGTCACCCACACGACGACGTACAACTACAGCGATCCCGCGCCGGTGTGCCATAATCAGGTGCATCTCACGCCGCGCGACTTGGGATATCAGGCTTGCGCCTATAATCGGCTGCTGATCAAGCCACAGCCCAATATCATCGAGCGGCGGATCGATTACTTCGGCAATCATGTAACGAGTTTCGCCATTCAAGAGCTGCATGCGCGGCTCACGGTGACCGCCGTCAGCAAAGTGCATATCGCCCCGCTCGCCGCGCTTCAGCCCGGCGATACGCCCCCCTGGGAAACGCTGCGCGACCAGTTGCGAGCGCCACACTTTGCCCGCGTGCTCGAAGCCTGCCAGTTCTGCTACGATTCGCCCCATGTGCATGCCAACAAGGACCTCGCTGAATATGCGCTCGTGAGCTTCACGCCCGGCCGGCCGATACTCGCCGCCGCGCTCGAGCTGACCGAACGCATCCACGGCGAATTCCGCTACGACACCACCGCCACCACGATCTCGACACCGCTGGAAGAAGTGCTGCGGCTACGGCGGGGAGTGTGTCAGGATTTCGCGCATCTTGAGATCGGCTGTTTACGAGCGCTGGGGCTGGCGGCGCGCTATGTGAGCGGCTACCTGCTCACGATACCTCCGCCCGGCCAACCACGGTTGATCGGGGCCGATGCCTCCCACGCGTGGCTAGGCGTATATTGCGGCGAGGCCGGCTGGGTTGATTTCGACCCCACGAACAACGTCATTCCCGGCACGTCGCATATCTCGCTCGCCTGGGGGCGCGACTACAGCGATGTTTGCCCGATCAAGGGGGTAGTTATTGGCGGCGGCCACCATAGCATGACCGTGTGGGTCGATGTGTTGCCGCTGAGTTGATAGTGCCGGGAACCTATTCCCGCGGGTATGAACCGGCCCCCGAGTGCACGCTTGTTGGCGTTTTGCTAACATTGCCCAAAAATCCGGTTCCGCCGGGCAATCAGAACGCATTTTGGGCATTTTCCCGAAAATATCGGCCTCGCGGCGCGCCTTTGTGCGCTTTTCCACATTCCCGAGGTCGATTCGAGCGGAAGTTTTCTCGGGTTGAACTAGAGTTACATGCCTAGATTTGGCAAAATGCTGGAACAAAGCGTTGTCCTAGCAAACGACGCTTTCCCGCTACTCAAGCCCACCCGGCCGAACCGTGATACTCGCCGAGCAAGAATCCTGGGATGTCGAGCGTCGCAGCGACGGCGCGGTGCTGGTCCGGGTCCATTCGCGGGATCGATCCGAAGGACGTCTGCCCGACGCGGTGTTCGCGTTTCGCGTGGGCGACCCGCAGTACGGATACTGGGAAGAACAACTTCGATTGCGAACGCCGGCTTAATCGCCGATTGCCCCTGGATCGAGGTTGCCTCCGCCGCGACCTTCGTCCTCCGAATATTCTGCTTCCACCGCGGAAAAAAATGCAACAGCGGGATTTTTCAATTACACATTGCTCATGGCGCCACTGCGGCCGGCCACGGAGGTCACGATGCGAAGAGTGATCCTTGCCATGATCGGTGTCGCCGTGCTCGCAATCGCGATTTCTCCGCTCGGTGGCTCGGGCGAGGAAACCGGCGGCAAGTCGCGGCCCGTGGCGATCGAATCGCCCACTATCCAAGCGACCGACGCTTCGGGCGGCATCATCGCGGCGAGCTCCGTCGCGACGAGCAATGTTTCATCGGTCACGGTCGCGGCGCCTGACGGAGTGACCGTGCGGCGGGCACTCGTCAAAACGAAGCTCGCGCTGGTCGACGCGGTGAAAATCGCGCGCGACAAAATCGGTGCCGGTCGCGTGGTCGAGGCCTATTTCAAGGTCGAGGATTCGCGGCCGCTCTATGTCGTTGAAATCTTCACCTCCGGCGGCGAACATCAAGAAGTCGTCATCGACGCCGTGGGCGGCAAGATCGTCGAACTCGGGCGCCCGACCCGGAATCGCCGGGCGAGATCGAGCTCGAGACCGCATGTTCGAAGTTCGCCACCACGATTCCGGCGGCCATCGATACCGCAATGCAAAAAATGTCGCATGCCCGACCCTTCGATGCCTACGCCGAAAAACAGGGCGAGGCGATTGTCTTGACGATCGAACTGCTCGATGGCGCCGAGGTGCGCGTCGTGCATATCGATCCGGCCTCGGGCGCCGTTCTTGAAATCGTCTCGCGGCAAGACCAACGCTAGCAGCCTGTTGAAGGCTCTCTCGCGGCGCTCTCGCCGCCGGCGCTCTAGGCAATCTCGCCAGAGTTTATCGCGCACGATGACCGTGCTGGATTTATCGGTTCGAGCGGTCCGATGCTTGGGCATGGGCACCAGTAGCCGGTCGAATGCTCTGGGGGCCATGGCGCTCTTCAAGCATTCATGGGCTTTACGATGTCTCGAACTTCGCGCCCGGCGGCAGGGCGATGGCGGGGCCGGCAGCCACGGCGCCGCATCGAACCCCGGCGACCTCGCATCGCTTCCGCGTCGTCGCGTCCGAAACGGAACTCGGCAATGCGGCTCGCGCCGATGATACTTTCGCCGCCGCGGCGCATCGGTTCCGCCACTGGCGGACATGCGCCCTCTGGCTCGGCGGCGTCGCCGCTGCCCTGGTGATCTCGCTGTTGTTGACCGCTCCCTCGGCTCGGCTCGGCGAAACACCGGTGTATCGCAAGGCGGCCGAGCGGCTGCTCCGGGGCGAGCAATTCTATCGCCCCGACGACCCGCCCGGATTCACGTATCCGCCGTTCATGGCGTTGCCCTACGCTGCCGCTCACGCTCTTACCGGATCGCGCGGCGCGCGTGAGCTGGTCCATGTTGAACTTCGGCATGCTCGCGGCGATCATCGCCATGACGACCCGCTTGGCTCGCGCGGCTGTGCCCGCACACTGTTGGCCGGGATCGTCGTGGGCCCAGCGGCGGCGATTCTGGCTGGGCGTTGGGCTCGTGGCGCTGCTCACGGTGCGCCATCAACTTTCGCAGTTTGCCTATCAGGGCCACGATTTCCATGTGCTGCTGTTCGCCATGCTCGCGATCATGGCTTGGGCGCGCGACAAACAAAGTTCGCTCGGCCTTTTCGCCGGCCTCGCCACGGCCGCCAAGGCGACGCCGCTGTTGTTCCTGCCGGTATTGGCCTGGCGACGACAATGGCGGGCGGTCATGGCAATGCTCCTCGGCATGACCGCGGCCACGCTCGCGCCCGATGTCTTTTGGCCCCGTGCGCGGGCGGCTGGTGGGTGGCGTCGTGGTATCACAATTTCGTCGCCAAGGTCGAGGTCGGCGCGGCGCCCGACGTGGCCGGATCCTGGGCCGCGTGGAATCCGCTCAATCAGGGCCTCTCGGGCACGCTTTATCGCCTATGCACGCCGGTCGAGCCGGAGCAAGGCATTCGCTGGGACGTGAGTCTGATCTCGCTTGGCCCGGCCGGGCTTCGCGCGGCGACGCTCGCGGCCGATCTGGCAGTGATCTTGCTGCTGCTCCTGGCGACCTGGCCGCGGCGGTCTCGCGCGGCGAGTGACGACGAGCGGGCATTTGCCGCCCTGGGCCAAGGCGGCGCCGTGCTCGCCGCCATGTTGCTGCTCTCGCCGATGAGCAGTGTGCAACATTTTTGTTTCCTGTTGCCGGCGACCTGCTATTGCTGTGTTGATTTCGTGCATCGCCGTCGCGATCCGTGGATCGGCGTCGGGCTCGCGCTCTTGGCTTGCAACGCGGTCGCATGTGGCGATGTGATCGGCCGAGCGGCGCATCAGCAGTTGCAAGCTTATGGGCATCTCACCTGGACTGCGCTGTTGATGCTGGCTTTGTGCGCTCGCGTGCTGGTTTGCCGAGCAAAGGCAACGCGACTGGAAATTGTCGACGACCATGCCCCGACGGCGCTCCGCCTGCCGCCCTTACGCGCCGAGGCCGACGAGCGTCGAGCGCGAGCCGCATGATCCGCGTGACTCACGCGCGGTCACTCACTTGCTCGACGCGCCAGAAAAGATCGTCGAGAAGATACGGCTTGGCGACCAGCGCCGCGACTCCCGCCTCGCGCGCGCGCGCATCGTCGGCGCGAGGGAAACCAACCATCGCGAGCACCGGCGCGCCGGCCGCCGCCCGCGACACGCGCTCGACGATATTTCGATCTCCGACCACGGCGGGCGTCGTGTCCCACAGGATCGCGCCGGGGTTCCAAGACCGCGGCTCGGCGGACGCATCGCTCGCCGCGAATGATTTCGACCAATCCGCGGGCGACGCGATCGCGCGCGCGCGGTAGCCGCGAGCCGCGGCGGCATCGGCCAGGGCCTCGCGAGTTTCACGCTCCCGGGCGACAATCAGCAGTCCCGGCGATGTGTCGCCAATGCTGGGCGCCGGCCCGCGCGGATCGATTGCGGCGAGCAGCGCTTCTTCCGCCGAAGCGGTCGCCGGCAAGCTCCAGGGCGACGCTCGATCTTGAGCCGTGTCGCGCAGCTCGCGGGCCAAGGTCGCCGCCCAATGGCTCCACGACGCTCGCGGCACGCTTGGCCAAGGTTTTCCCGAGCGGGTTTCACCCTCGCACCAACTTCCCACGACCGCGCGGATTCTGGCCAGCGGCGCGGCGCGGCGCAAGTGATCGACGTCCGCGGGCAGGATCTCGCCGGGCCAGCTTTGCAACACGACAATCCACCTCGGCGCAGCGCCCCGAGCCAAAAGATCGAGCGCCGCGCCGACATCGCTCGCCCGACAAACTCGTGGCGGTCGGGCGGCGCTCTCCGCGAGTATTGCGTCGAGCTTCGCAAGCACGCCGTCCAACTCGGCGAGCGCCGCGCCGAGATCATTGCCCATGCGAGTCATCACGAGCAGCAGATCGAACTCCTGGGCGGTCGCCATTGTGTTCACGGCTTTTCATTGACGGGGAATGGGCGCCGCCCGGGCACGGGCGACACGACCGACACGCATTTCGACAAATCGCTAGGGGGCGCCGGTCCAGTGGGCGTGCACCGCGCGAACCCACGCGTCGGCCATGATCTGATGGCCCCGATAAGTCGGATGGACGCCGTCCCAAATCCAATATTCGGCCGGGGCGCGCTTCGCCGCTTCGTCAAACGTTTGCTGAAAGGGCACGAGCGCCGCGCCGTGCTTCGTCGCCAGTCGCGCCACGATCTCGCGCCGCGGCGCAGTCCCTCGGACCAGGAGATCCAGGTCTCCTTGCGCTTGCCGGTCGGAAGCCCAAAAGGCTCGCAAAGCACAAGCCGAATCGCCGGGTTCGCGGCCTTGGCCTCGCCGAGCAGACGATCGTAGGTCGGTTCGAATTGATCGAGCGGAAGTCCGTGGCCCAGATCGTTCACGCCAATCAGCACACTCAAAAGATCGGGCTTCAGCTCGAGCGTGTCTTGCCGCCAACGCTTTTCCAGGTCGGGCGCCGTGTTGCCGCTCACGCCGCGATTCATGAAGTCGAGCTCGAGCTCCGGAAAATGTCCGCCGAATCGGGCGGCAATCAGGAATGCGTAGCCATGGCCCAGGATATGGTTCGGGTCTGGCCCGCGCCCGCGATTGCCGTCGGTGATCGAGTCGCCCTGAAACAAAATTCGCGATTTGGCGACGAAAGCGGCGGGCGGGGGCGAAGACTCCCCCGCGGGCGATGGCTCGCTCGCGGAGATCGCCGCGGCGAAGAACCACGCGATCACCGACAAACCGCCCGCCAACAATCGCCGTCGCTCGAAGCCGCGAGCCTCTCGGGCAGGTCCGATTCGTGGAGCTCGTCTAGTCATGTTTGCTTACCTTGGCGCTATTTGCAAAACCCGGGCCGAGCACAATCGCGTTCGATGAACGACGCGTTGCCGCCGCGGCGTAACGTGATTATAAACATCGGGCGGCGGCGTTGATATGCGCCGCGCCCGCCGAATCACCACGCCCAGCGATGGGCTCGCGCGCGGCGGAGCGATCAGCAATGGGGACTCCGAACATCTCGGGAACCATGAGTTATCACGGAGGCGACAGTGAACGCATTGATCATGGCCACGATCGTATTTGCCTGCTCCGTGGTCGGCGTGGGCGCCGGACTGTTGCTGGCGCGCTATTTGCCCGAGTCGCACCGCCGGCCGGAGTCGAAAGACGCGGTGAAGCTCGCCACGGGTTTGGTCGCGACCATGGCGGCGCTGATCTTGGGCCTGCTCGTGGGCACTGCCAAAAACTCGTTCGACACGGAGGCCGGCGGCTTCCAGCAGCTCGCGACCAATATTATTTTGCTCGATCGCGGTCTGGCCCACTACGGGCCCGAAGCGGCGGAAACCCGCGCGGAACTGCGTCGCGCGGTGCGGGCGATGATCCAGCGTCTGTGGCCCGCCGATCGGAGCCGCCCCGTGAGCCTCCGCGATTCGCGTATCACCGCCGAGGCGTCGGCGGTACACGACTCGCTCCGGATGCTGAAACCGACCGACGAATTTCAACGCTCGACCCTGGCCCAGGCCACGCAGATCGCCAGCGAACTTGCGCGGAACCGCTGGCAGCTCACCCAATACGAAGAGAGTTCCTTGCCGGGCGCCTTTTTGGCGGTGCTGGCCTTTTGGCTGTTCGTGCTATTCACGAGTTTCAGCATGTTTGCCCCACCCAATGCCACGGTGCTCGTGGCGCTGTTCGTGTGCGCGTTGTCGGTCTCGGGGGCGGTGTTTCTGATTGTCGACTTGGACCAGCCGTTCGAGGGTCTGCTCCAGATTTCGAGCGCTCCGCTCGAAGGAGCGCTGGCCGAACTGGGGAAATGACCGCGAAATCGGACTATTCGCACCGCGAATCAGCGACATGGCCCAAGTAGCCGGAATCTCGGCGGGATCGGTAAAAATCCTGGTGGATTGCGTTTGCAACGCTTCCGATAAATCAGACAATTGGAACTGGGGAACCGCCGCGCTCCGTCGCGCCCCGGTTCGTGGATCACATCGCCGGGGAACTTTGCCATGAATCGCCAGAGCGCCGCTGCAATCGGATTGTTCGGTTTTATTTGCGGAATCGGTTTTTGGGGCGCCCTCGAATCGCGCCGCGGGCCCGAGCGAGCCGCCTTGGCCCAGGAGCCCCGCTCCGGTCCGACCGCCGGCGAACCCAATGCGGGCAACCCCGATGGCGAACCCGAAACCGCCGCCGAAAAGAAGCGCGACGAGGAAATTGCCCGGCTCACGGTCAAGTCAGCCAAAACCTATTTGAAGCTGGCCCAGTTGAATCTGCAAACCGCGCAATCGTACAACCAAAGCGTGCCCGGTTCCTTCTCGCAGGCCGAGGTCGATCGTTTGCAGCGCCTTGTCACGCTGGCGCAATCGCGGCTCAATTGGGCCGAGAAACATGGGAATCAGGCCGACGCCAATCGCCTGAGCGCCGAGCTCGCGGTGCAGTCGGCCGAGGTGGCGTATCGCAAAAACCTGGCCACGAACAATCAACTACCCGGCGCCATCAGTCCCGTGGCGCTTGAGAAGACCCGGCTCACCCTCGAACTGGCCCAGCTCAATCTCGCAAAGGCAGGGCTTGTGGACCAGACGGGATCGCGCTGGGAAAGCATGCAATGGCAGATCGACCAAGTGCGCGAGGACATGCTGCTTTTGCGGAGCCAATTGGACGCAATCACGTCGCGCCGCTGAGAGCGCGCGGCGTTGTCGAGCCAGCCGCGGCCAGCGAAGGCTCCGCGGAGTCGTGTTAATGCCCCCCGTCGGGTGATCGCCGCGAGTGAAGCCGCATGGAATTTCGCGTTGAACTGCCCGTGTTTCGCGGCCCCTTGGACCTGCTGCTCTATTTGGTGCGGAAGCACGAAGTAGACATCGTGGATATTCCGATTGCGCCGATCACGCGGCAGTTTCTCTCGTATCTGGAAGTGCTCCGCGAGGTCGATGTGAACGCCGTGGGCGATTTCGTCGAGATGGCCAGCACGCTCATCGAGATCAAGTTGCGCCTCGTGCTTCCGCGCTGCGGCGAAGATGAAGAAGAGCTCGCCGATCCGCGCCGCGAGCTCGTCGAACGGCTGCTCGAATACAAGAAGTTCAAAGACGCGGCTAGCATGCTCGACGAAAAAAGCCGTCTTTGGCGGCAACGCTTCGCCCGCCAAGCCAACGACCTGCCTCCCCGCACGCGCGATCTGGCGAGCGAGGAGTTGCAAGAAGTCGAGCTCTGGGACCTCGTCAGCGCCTTCGGCCGCATAATGCGCGACAACGCCGCCGTGCAACCCTCGACGATCGTATACGACGACACTCCGATTCATGTCTATATGGGCCGCATCCAAGAGATTCTGGTGGCCCGGGGGCAAGTGGCGCTCGGCGAGCTCTTCGAGCCGGGCATGCACAAATCGCGGCTCGTGGGGTTATTTTTGGCCACGCTCGAGTTGGTGCGTCGCAGCCGAGCGCGGGCCGAGCAAAGCGCGCTATTCGGCGAAATCTGGATCCACGCCGGCGAGGACATGGCCCGGCCGCTCGACACCAGTGGCGTGGACAATTACGACGCCGGCCCCCCGCGCACGGACACGGGGACCCGATAAAGACCGACTCGCTTCGCCGCCCCTGGGCCGCCGACCGGCCGCGCGCCGACCAACCGTCGATTTCAATTAAGCGCCTATCCGAGAACTTCGGGGAGCCCGCGCCTTACCCTTTCCCATCACGGGGAGAGCGGAAGTCGCCGGACCGGCACTAATAAAACCCGACGCCGCCGAAATTCGCGTAGCCGCCGTAGAGGCCGAATGGGCCGTAGTACGGCATGCCGTAGCCGCCGCCGTAGGCGCCATAGCCGGGGCCATATACACCGTAGCCGCCGTAGCCCGCGGAATAGGAGCCGTTGTAGTAGGGGTAGCCGCCGTAGCCGCCGTAATAAGCGCCCGCGCCGTAGCCCAGGCCGTAGCCGGACCCCAAGGCGATGCCGTAGTTGTTGTAGCCGCCATAGCCGGCGTAATTGTAGCCGCCATAGCCGCCATAGCCCCCATGACCGCCGCACATTTGGGCGCGTGCCGGGGAACTCGACGCCGCGAGCATGATGAACGCGATCAGCAGAGCCAAAACGGATGTTCTCATTGCATGCGCTCCTGTCGTTTTGAAGGTGCGAGTCACGCAGCCGACGTCCGATGTCCCACCCACTTCGGCTTCCGGGGGGAAGACGCGAGGCTACCGGCGGAATTATAGCGCGCCTGGAACAAGAAGCCGGCCATCGCGACAATTATAACGGAACAGAAAGCTCGGGCTAAAGCGACGCCCGCCGTCGGAACATCGTTCAATTCCGCGACGCCTACTCGAATAGCTCCTTCGACGGATTCCGTCCCAGCGCCGGATACTGCTCTAGGTCGATCACGCTGCCGGTGATCGGTCGGCTTTCTTCCGGCGAAATCCAATAGAGCGCGGATTGCGCAATCTGATCCGGAGTCATCAGGCGGCCGGTCGGCGCGGTGATGGTCGCCACATGGTCGAACCAGTCGGGCGGCATTCCGTCGGCGATCTTGTAATTGATCTCGTTGGGCGTGAGCACCCAGCCGACGTTGAAGTGATTCACACGCACGCCGGTCCGGCTGAGGGCGTCGGCCAGATTGCGCGACATGGTCATGAGCCCGCCCTTCGAAATGCTGTAGGCCAGTAGGTTGTTTTCGCCGCAGTAGGCGTTGAACGAACCGATATTGAGCACCGTGCCCTTGGTTTGTTTGAGGTGGGGCAGCGCGGCTTTGATGAGCAGCATGGGCGCCCGCACATTGATCGCCATTACTTTCTCGAACAATTCGAGCGTGGTCGAATCGAGATCGCTCCGCACGACATAGGCGGCGTTGTTGACCACGGAATCGATCTTGCCAAACGCCTTGAGCGCGGCGTCGACGAGTCGGCCGCCCGCCTCGGGCTTGCCGAGATCATCGACATGCATCGCCGCCCGCCCCTGGAGCGAGTCGACGACTTCTTGGCCGCGTTTGGCGTCTCGCCCGTGAATCAGAACCCGCGCGCCTGGCTCACGCACAGCCGCGCGATCGCCTCGCCAATTCCCGTGGTGCTGCCGGTGACGATGATTGCTTTGTCTTTCAGACGCATTTCACTCATTGCGATCTCAATAGGTGGATGAAAAAAGGAATTCGGCGTGTCGCGTTTGCCGGTCCCCTTCCGCCCCGCGAAATTCGCGGCGGAAACGGTTAAGTCGTGAACCCGACCGACGGTTGCTGGTTCATATCGTCGCTCTCGCGAGCGAAACCGAACCACCCTCGCGACCGATCAACGGCGCCGAACCAAAAAAACCGAACCAAAAACACAAAGAGCCCTAGTATGCCCGACTCACCCCAACGGGGCAACTGGCTTGCCAGGCAATTCAGTTTCCAATCGCGAGCCGCGGCGCTGCCCTTGGCGACGGATCGTGGAGCGGCCTTTCGAGCGGGCGGCGAGGGCGCTATAATTCTCTCGCGATTCCTCGCCGGCGGGGCCCGAGCGCGACCGTCGTGAACAACACGGCCCACGGGCGTTTCGCGACTCCCAGGCCCTTGCCGAGTTCAAGCCTCATGGTCAAAAAGATTCGCGTCGGCGCCGTCAACTATCTCAATACCAAGCCGCTGATCTCGAATCTCGCGGAACTGGCGCCCGAGATCGACCTTTCGCTCGATTTGCCGAGTCGCTTGGCCGATGATCTGGCCCGGGGTAAGCTCGACGTGGCCCTGATTCCGTCGGTCGAGTCGTTTCAAAATCTCGACTACAAGATCGTTTCCGACGCATGCATCGCCTGTCGCGGCCCGGTGCTGAGCGTCAAGCTGTTCAGCCGCGTGCCGATCGAGCGCATTCGCACGCTGACGCTCGACGAAGGCTCGCGGACCAGCGCGGCGCTGGTCCGCATCTTGTTGCTCGAGCGGCACGGCGTGCGTCCGGAAATCGCATCGCTGCCGATCACGGCCTCGCTCGCCGAAGCGCCGGGCGACGCGGTGCTCCTGATCGGTGATCGGGCAATGCACTCGCCGCCGGGGCGATTCGAGGTGGTTTGGGACCTGGGCGACGAATGGAGCCGCTGGGCCGGACTGCCGTTTGTGTTCGCCATGTGGACCGCTCGCCCGAGAGTGGAGCTTGCCGAGGTGGAGCCGGCACTGCGGGCGGCCCGTGACCATGGCCTCGCGCATCTGGCCGAGATCGCGGATCGCGAGGCGGCGCCGCTCGGGCTCACGCGCCCGCAGTGCCTGGCGTATCTTGCCGACAATCTGCATTTCCATCTCGGCCCCGAGGAGCGCCGCGGGCTGGAGCTCTTCCGCCGCCATGCGATCGCGCTGGGCATGGCGCCGGGCGGGGAATGCGATCCGGCGACGCCGCGGGCGCGAGCCTAGCGGGCGGATATCTCTCGCGCGAGTTGTTCCCCTGGGGGGCTCAAAATCGGCGCAACGCGCATATCCCTCCGTCCGAACTTCCGCAAAACCCGCTTTGGGCGACCACGGGACTAATTTTTTGGGCTCGCGGGGATGGACCCCGGTCTGAACCGCCTCGCTTTTCAAGCTAGATTTCTCATGGTGGCCGATCACTGGCCGCCGAACAACGCGTTGAGTGCTGACTTCCTATAGGTTCGTTTCTCCCACAGCCCACGGTTCATTACGGCGGACGTGCGATGCTTCGGGTTCCAGTTCACAAAATCACGGCCGGCATGACGCTCGCGCGGCCGATCGCCATGCCGCAAGACCCGCGGCGGTTTTTGCTCCAACGCGACCGCGAGATTCCGCTCGATCTGATTCCACGGCTCAAGAGCCTGGGCGTGGTCGAGGTTTGGGTTGCGCAATCGCGATCTCGAATTTCTGGAAACCGTGATCGACGAAGGGCTCGGCGATCGGCAGCGCGAAGTCTATCAGCATGTGCGCCGCAATTTCGAGTCGATCATGGGCGACGCCGCCGGCGAATTGGATGTGACCCATTTCCAGTCGTCGATCTCCGGGCTGTTCGACTTTCTCAAGGGAAGCTCCTGCGGCAACGTGCTATTGCAGAAGCTCGACGCATTTGACAACTACCTGATGAGCCATTCGACCAATGTGTGCTATCTAGCGCTCTTGGTCGGCATGAAGCTCGAGCGCTATCTGATCGAGGAACGGATTTTCAAAACCGCCAAGGACGCGAAAGACCTTCAACACTTGGGGCTCGGCTGCTTGCTGCACGATGTCGGCAAGATGCGCATTCCGAGCGAGATTCTCAACAATCCCAAGCGGCTCTCGCCTCCGGAAATGGAGGTGATGAAGCTGCATCCCGTGTTTGGCCATGAAATGGTGCGTGGCCGGGTTCCGGCGGCGGCCTCGCAGGTGGTGCTCAATCATCATCAGCGCTTTGCCGGCGGCGGCTATCCGGCGCGCGTCGATAGCCGCACCGGCGAAATCCTGCCGCCGATCAGCGGCAAGCAGATTCCGATCTTTAGCCGCATCGCCACGGTGTGCGATGTGTACGACGCCGCGACCACGGCCCGTTGCTACTCGGAAGCCAAGCTGCCGGTGCAGGCGCTCTATGAAATGCGCACCCAGTGCGTGGGGTTCTTCGACCCGGTGGTCGAGCAAGCATTTCATCAGGTGATCCCGCCCTTTCCGATCGGGCAGGTGGTCACGCTCGCGAGCGGCGTCGAGGCGGCGGTCGTGGATTTCAACGCGGCAAATCCATTTCGCCCCAAAGTGCAAGGCATTCGCGATCCTTACGGCCAACGGTTCCCCGACCCGTCGCTGGAAGAAATCGACCTCGCGCTGGCGCTCGACGAACAGATTGCAGCCATCGACGGCGTCGATGTGCGGCCCTTCCAAACTCCGTTCGCGCAAGAGCCGGTCGGGGCGTTCGCGCATCTTTGAGAGCCTAGCCCGACAACGCCGGTTCGGCGGTTCGCTCGGTCGTCGAGCGCCCACTTCCCTTGAGCGCGGCGCCATCCTACATTGCAGGAAGCAATTTGGAGATGGCGCCCCATGACGATCGCACAATCAACGCCGAGGCCCCGGATTCAACGGCGGCTCGAGTCGCTAATGTCCCGGGAGAATCGCCAGCGGCGGCGCAATGGCGCGGCGTTGGCGTCGCTCCGGCTTGCGCTCGTCGTCGTGGGCGCGTTGTTCGTTGATATTCATCTGGCCCGAGGTCAGGCGCCGGCGAACTCGGGACGTGATCCCTCGCCGGGCGATGTCGAGGAATCGAGCGACGAGCCCGGCGCCGGGGCCAATGCGGCGCCGGGCGCTCCTGGCCGACCGGGCGCGCATCTGCCCCCAGGCGCAAAGCGCCCCAAACCCGACTTCAGTCGCTTGCAGTTTCGGCTTCAGCTTCACGGTCGCGAAGATGGCTTGCATATCGTGAAGGCCGGCCACTGGACCGACGCCACGCTCACCACGACCGCCAATCATTTCGACTTCCAGGGCGCGCTAACGCTCGGGGCTTGCCGGCAAACCCGCGAACCGCTGGGTGTCGAGGGCACGCCGTTTTATCTCTCGATCGAGCGCCCGGCCGTGCTGCCCAAGGCGCAGAAGAAGACATTCGTCGCTCCCTTCTTCACGCCGCGCATGCTCGCGGGTCCGTCGCGGCGTCCTTGGGTGGATTGCACATTGAAAGACGCGGAGACGGGCATTCGCGTGCAGCAAGAACTCGACGAGCTTCAGCCGCTCTTGACCGACCAGTTTCAATTCCTGGTGCTCACCAAGCGGCCCGAACGGTTTGCCTATTTGCAGATGTTGCCCACGATCCGAACACCTTTAATCGCGATCTCGCAGGGAGGCGACACCGATATCTATCGCCTCGTGGCGCCGACCGCCGGGAGCCGGGCCCCGCTGCCTGCCAACGCGCTGATGTGGTCCACGCTGGCATTTATCGTGTGGGACGATCTGCCCGCCGCCGCGCTCGACGAGCGACAACAACAGGCGCTCGTCGACTGGCTCCACTGGGGCGGACATCTGATCGTGAGCGGTCCGCGGGCGCTCGAGCAACTCGGCAACGGTTTTTTGCGACCTTATCTTCCGGCCGACAGTTCCGAACTCGTGGAAATACCGGTCGATCGGTTCGCGGCGCTCGACGATCGCTGGTCGCCATCGCGGAAGGAAAAAGACGGCGCGGCGCTCGCGGCAAGTCGGCCGTGGCCCGGGGCGAAACTGCGGCTGCTCGAAGGCGGACGCTTCGTGCCCGACACCGATGAGCTTGCCGCCGAGCGGCGCGTGGGCCGGGGACGCGTGCTGGTCGCGAGTTTTTCGCTCGCCCAGCCCGGCATCGCCAAATGGCGCGGGTTCGATGGGTTCTTGAATTCATGTCTGATGCGCGGGCCGGTGCGCGGCTTTTCCGAAGAACCTGGCAATGTCGCATCGGTGAATCTCTTGAATCGCGAACGCCCGGAGGGCCGGGGCATGATCGGCGAAAGCTTGACCCATCTGCGGTTTTTCTCGCGCGACGCGGCTCGCGATTCGTTTATCGCGAGCCGCGCGAACAGTCAGACGAATTCCCAGATTTTCAATGCTGGCGCCCTGGGCACGGTTCAGGATATCGAGCCCGAGGAGTATGGCCCGGCGGCTTGGAAGGATTTTTGGGATGCCTCGAGCGCGGCGCGAGCCTGTTGCGCGAAGGCGCGGGAGTCAAGATTCCGAGCCGGCGGTTCGTGCTGGCGGTGCTCGGGGCGTATCTCGCGGTGCTTGTGCCGATGAATTGGGCATTGTTTCGCCTCCTGCGTCGCGTGGAATGGGCCTGGATCGCGGCGCCGATTATCTCGCTCTCCTGCGCGGCGCTCGTGGTCTGGGCGGCCCAACTCGATATCGGTTTTTCGCGCAGCTCCACCGAGCTGGCGATCCTCGAGATCGAGGCCGGGTATCCGCGCGCCCATCTCACGCGCTACACCGCGCTCTATGCATCGCTCTCGACATCGTACACGCTCACTTACGACGAGCCCTCGGCACTGGCGCTGCCCTTTGGCCGCGCCGATTATCGGCTCTTGCCCGGCGAATCGCGGCGGCAACTGTTTTTTAGCGTCGAGGGTTCGCCGCGGCTTCGCGGGGTCGATGTCAGCAGCAATTCGACCGGCATGGTGCACTCGGAGGAGTTTCGCGACCTCGGCGGAACGATTGCCTGGAATGTGCCCGACCAGGGGCCGCCGGAGCTCGTCAACGCCACCCGCCTCTCGATCTCGGGAGCGCGGCTTTTGCGACTCGCGCCCGACGACAAATCGATTGAAACATTTTGGATCGGCGACCTGCTCCCGGGCGCGCGAATCATGGCGGGAGCGTGGCGACAGGCCCCGGCGACGAACAACGCGCCCGCCAGCGACGCGCCCACCGACGCCTCGGCCCGGCCGATTCCGCCTAGCGGCGCCGATATCGTCCCGGTCGAAGTCGCGGCTCGTGGTGAAGCAAAACGGAATCTCGGGATGGACTTGAGCGGGCTCGTGTCGATCGCCGAGGATAGGCGTGACATCGCTCCAGGCGAAGTGCGTCTCATTGGCTGGACCACCGACACCCCGAGTGGAGTCACGATTTCGCCGCGGGCGCTCGAACGTCGCCGCGCCGCGCTCGTCGTGGCGCATTTGGCTCGCGAAGTCGAAGCAACGATCCATCCCGATATTTGGCCGACGGATAGTGAAAGGATTTTCGATCCCCTCGCGCCGCGCGACCCGGATCGGGCGCTCGATGTCCCCCCGCCGCCGGATTCAGTGCCCTGAAAGCCCGCGGCCGGAAGCCTATTCACCTCGCGAGTCGTCGATCCATCTCCACGCAGGAACAGTGCATCGCTCATGATCGAGCTTATCAACTTCACGAAGCGTTATGGCGACTTCACCGCGGTCGAGCATTTGAATCTCAAAATCGAGCCCGGCGAACTGTTTGGCTTCATCGGCCCCAATGGCGCCGGCAAGAGCACCTCGATTCGCTTTCTGGCCACGCTGCTCAAGGCCACCGAAGGCGATGGGCTCGTGAACGGCCACAGCGTGACCGCCGACCCGATGGCGGTGCGGCGAAGCATTGGCTACATGCCCGACAATTTCGGCGTGTACGACGGCATGAAAGTCTGGGAGTTTCTCGACTTTTTCGCCGTGGCCTATCAGGTGCCGCGCTCGCGACGCAAGGCCGTGATCGGCGATGTGCTCGACCTCTTGGATTTGACCCACAAGCGAGAGGATTTCGTCAATGGTTTGTCGCGCGGCATGAAGCAGCGGCTTTGTCTGGCGAAGACCTTGGTGCATGACCCGCCGGTGCTGATCCTCGACGAACCTTCGAGCGGCCTCGACCCCCGAGCGCGGCTCGAAGTGAAAGCCCTGCTCAAGGAACTTCGGCGCATGGGCAAGACGATTCTCATTTCGAGCCATATCCTTAGCGAACTGGCCGACTGCTGCACTTCGATCGGCATCATCGAGCGGGGCCAACTCCTGATGCATGGACCGATCCAGGAAGTGTATCGCCGCATCCGAGGCAACCGGCTGATCGAAGTGCGATTCATCGAGGGCCTGGAGACCGGCTTGGCGCTGCTGCGGAGTTTCCCGGCGACCCGCAATGTGGAAGTGCTCGATCGCCACGCGCACGTGGAGCTCGCCGCCGAAGACGACGAAGTGGCGGCCCTGGCCCACCTGCTCTTCGCGACGCCGGGAGTGCGCGTCTGTTCGTTCGCCGAAAAAGAACCGACCTTGGAAGACGTATTCATGTTGGTGACCAAGGGCCTCGTGACATAACCAACATCCAGAGACCGGAGCGATCCAGCGCATGGCATTTGCAATTGCCGTGGGTGTCATTATCGTGGCGGCGGTGTTCATTCCGCGCAATGTCGATGTCAGGCTCGCGGTGCTGGGGGCCGCGATCGTGCTTTCGCTTATTGCCGGCGTGTCCAATGTGTGTGAGCACGCGCGCGACGCGGGCTTCTCGGCGACCGACGCCCTCGCGCTGCTCATCGCGCCGCTCATTCGGCTCGTGCGGACGTTTCTCGTTACCTTCTGCGACGAACGCTTCGTGCTGCCGATATGCCTCTCGATGGGTTTCGCGCATGTGTTGACGGAGACCCAATGCGATGCCCATCTCGTGAAGGCGCTGATCCGCCCTTTCAAAAGCGCGCGACCGTTGTTCATTCCCGGCGTCATTCTCACCGGCGCCATCGTGAATATTCCCATGATTAGTCAAGGAGCGACGGCGGCGGCGGTGGGCACGGTGCTCGTTCCCGTGGGCCGGGAACTCGGCATTCCCGGCGCGATCATTGGCTCCGCGCTGGTGCTGGGCTGCTCGATCGGAGGCGAACTCTTGAATCCAGGCGCGCCGGAACTGCGAACGATCGTCGAAGCCACGCAGTCGAGCGACGCGCATGCCGACTCGGTCGAGGTCACGGGCGCCGTCAGCCGACTTTTGCCGTGGCACTTGTTGGTCGCGACGACGATTTTCCTCGTTCTCAACCGCTCGAGGCAAGAAGGCGCCGCGCCCGCGACTTCGGAGCAATTCAACGTCAATTATGCCAAAGCGGTGATTCCGTTTGTCCCGATCCTGCTGCTCGTCGCTCTTTCGCCACCGCTCAATGTTTGGAAGGTTCCCACGAACTGGCTGGTGGCGGATCCCGGCAACAAATTGGAAGCCAAGTACTTCGAGGCGCGGCTGATCGGGGCGACGATGCTCATTGGAGTCGTGTTGGCGGCCGCCTCGGCCCCCGCGCGGATTTCCAACGTCACGAAAGCCTTTTTTACGGGGACGGGCTGGTCCTTGACGCACGTGATCAGCTTGATCGTCGCCGCCAACTGTTTTGGCGAGGCGGTGAAGTCGATCGGCGTCGCCGAGGTGTTTGCCCGTTTCATCGCCGCGTGGCCCGGCGCGCTCTTGCCCGTTGCCGCGGCGGCGCCGATGGGGTTCGGCGCGGTCGCCGGTTCTGGAATCGCGGCCACGCAGAGCTTGTTTCCATTGTTCGTCGGCCCGTCGCTGGATCTGCATATCAATCCGGTGTGGACGGGCGCGGTCGTGTCGCTCGGCGCGGCCGCGGGTCGCACGATGTCGCCGGTCTCCGCGGTGAATTTGGTCAGTTCGACGCTCACCGGCGTCAACCCGCTCGAAATCTCGAAACGGGTCGCGTTGCCACTCGTGGGCGGCATCATCGTGGTTGTTCTCCTCGCGACCTTCCACTAGCAACCTATTGACATATTCAACAGGCCGAGCCGCCACGCGAATCATTCTCGAAAGCAGGGATGCGACTTCGTGAACCGCATTTTCGACCGCGCCATGAATAAGCTGCTTGCCTTCGCCGCGATTGTCGAGATCGCGACGGGAATCGCGCTGATCGTCGTGCCATCGCTCGTGGCGCGGCTGTTGCTTGGCGCGGAACTTTCCGGCGGCGCCGTCGCCGTGGGCCGCGTTGCCGGGATTGGCCTCTTGTCGCTAGGATTGGCTTGCTGGCCCGGTAAAGAGGCGGCGCCGGGGCCATTCCTCGGGATGGCGACCTACAATAATCTCGTCACGCTTTACTTTTTGTATATCGGCATCCGCGGTGAGTGGGTGGGCCCGCTCTTGTGGCCCGCCGCGGCGGGCCACGCCGTGCTGACGTTGCTGATGGCGCGCGCATGGCGCAGACGAAAGCGCCGTCGATTGACGCGCGTGCATCGTCGGCCGACTTGTCCGAAAGCATGCGGCTAAATTCAAGGGAACAATCGTTCCTGGCGATGCGCTCGGAAGATTCCGAGTTGCGGGCGCGGCGGCCCATTGGAAAATCGGCGCGCGGCGTCACTGGCCGGTTGGCTGGCGATCAGGTATTCTTGGCCTGCGGGGCTTCTCGCGGAAAGGGCGCGGCCGAGGGTGGCCGCGAAAGCAGGTCGAGACGAGCGGAGGGGGCGCCAACTTTCCGAGAAAGTCCCCGGACAACGAATCTCGGGGCCGTAGCTCAATCGGTTAGAGCAGCAGACTCATAATCTGTTGGTTCTCGGTTCGAGTCCGAGCGGCCCTATTTTTCAATCGTCGCGTGATCGCCTCGCCCCGGTTCGCTCCGCCGCGCCCTGGTTCAGGGGCGCGTCGGTTTGCCGCGGCGCGGATCTTTGGAAGGGCCCCGCGGCGGGCGGCTTGTCTTGCCGCTTGGCGGCGCCGGAGGGCGGGCGGCTTGGCCGGCGATCTCGAAGAGAAAGCGGCTCGGGTGCGTGGGGCGTGCCTTGCCCCATTTCATGCGCGTGAGCGCTAGGCTGAGCGTGAGCCGTTCTTGGGCTCGAGTCACGCCCACATAGCAAAGCCGCCGCTCTTCTTCCACCGCCGTGCCCTCGGCCGCCACGGCGCGATGATGCGGCAGAAACCCATCTTCCATGCCCACCATGTAGACATGTGGAAATTCGAGGCCCTTGGCGCTGTGCAGCGTCATGAGGGCCACCGCGTTGCGAGCGAGTTGCGTTTCTTTCTCGCGGTCCGAGCCATGATCGCCCACCGTGATATCGTCGAGAAATCCCACGAGCGTCGGTTCCTTGACGCGGCGTTCGTAGCCGGCGATCGCATTGATCGTTTCTTCCACGGCGGACCACCGCGCAAGCTGGTCGGCCGGCTCTTTGTAGAGTCGCTCGATCTCTTTTTGATAATCGACTTCGTGGGCCAGTTCACGGGCCACTTGGCTCAGCGGTTCGGTCTTGAGCCGCTCGCCCGCGCGATGCAAGAGCTTGCGAAGCGAGTCGACGCCGGCCCGCGCGGGACGTGAAATGCCGGGCATGTCGGCCGCCTTGCCGAGCGTGGTCCAAAGCGACTCGCCGGCGCTCACGGCGGCGGCGAGCAACTGATTCACGGCCCCATCGCCCAGCCCGCGCGGCGGACGATTGATTACCCGGCGGAGCGAGACCTCGTCGTGCGGCATGGCGAGCAGTTTCAAATACGCGAGAACATCGCGGACTTCCTTGCGATCGTAAAATGATTGCCCGCCGACCAACACATATGGCACCTTGGCCCGGCGGAGCTCGGCTTCGAAGGCCCGGGGCTGCTCGTTGGTGCGAAACAGAATCGCGAAATCGCGCAGGCTCGAGCTTGTCGCTGGCAATGAGTGATTGAATGTCGGCCACGACACTACGGGCTTCGATCTCTTCGTCTTGAAACTGAAGTATTTTCGGCTTCTCGCCGCCGGGCCGGGCCGCGCGGAGCACCTTGTCGTGGCGCTGCGTGTTACACGCGATCAGGCGATTGGCCACGGTGAGAATCGCGTCGGTCGAGCGATAGTTGTCCTCGAGCCGCACGATCTTGGCGTCGGGCCAGTCGTTCTTGAATCTCAAGATATGCCGCACCTCGGCGCCGCGCCAGCCATAGATCGATTGGTCGTCGTCGCCCACGACGCAGAGATTGCGATGCCCGATCGCCAGGGCTCGCACGATGCGGTACTGCGTGGCGTTGGTGTCCTGATATTCGTCGATGAGCAAATGGCTGAAGCGGCCGGCCTCGGCGCGGCGCAGCTCGGGAAACTGCGCGAACAGGTCTTCGGTCACGAGTAGCAGATCGTCGAAATCCATCGCTCCGGCCGGCGCAGTGCTTTTTGATAGCGGGAATACGCCGCGGCGGCGAGCAAGTCCTTGTCGGAACTGGCTCCGCCGGTCGCCTCCGGTGGTCGCACCCCGCGAGTCTTCCAGAAGCCGATTTTATTCACGAGGTCCGAGGGCTTCATGATCTCGTCGCCGACGCGAATCTCGCGCAGCGCGGCCCGCGCTAGGCTCTCCTGATCCCCGCGATCGTAGATGGCGAATGCTTGCGGGTAGCCGAGTTTGGTGGCGTTGCGGCGGAGAATTCGGACACACAGCGAATGGAATGTCGAGATTTCGGGCTTCTCCTTGGCCCGTTTGCCGATCAGCGCGCCGGCGCGTTCGCTCATTTCACCGGCGGCTTTTTTGGTGAAGGTCACCGCGAGAATGCGGCTCGGCGCGACGCCGTGGCGAATGAGCCTGGCGATGCGATGCGTGACCACGCGGGTTTTTCCCGCCCCCGCGCCGGCCAACACCAGCAGGGGACCGGCCAGTGTTTCGACCGCTTCTCGCTGGGCGGGGTTGAGGCCATCGGCCATGATTCGCCAATCCAGAGGCAATGGAAAAGGGACCGAAGGCCGCGCCGGTGAATTGCATGCAATCTAGCGGGCGGAAGGGTGGCCCATGCGGTTTGTATTTAAGCGGCGGACCGAGGAGCCGCGGGGCGCGGCCGAGGTTTCTGGGAGGTTTGCCGCGGAATCAAGCTGGCGTTGGGTTAGCGACAGCCTAGACACGACTTCCTGTTTTGTTCGCCCGCGAGCCTACCCCGACCCTTGCCCTCTCCCAAGGGGGCGAGGGAGGTCAAAACCACGCCGCTGTCCATGACGACGCTCAGGCTCCTATTGTTTAACAGATCACCTTCCCCGCGCAAAGCGAGGGTCGCTCCCTGCCCCGCGGCGCCTGGCGCCCGGCGAGCTGCCCTTCTATCGCGGCGCCGGCATCCGTTATACTGCCTGCGCCGCGAAGTCAACGGTTGTTCAGGTAGCGGCGCAAGCTGCCCGGAGTCTGGCTGTCTTGCGCATCGAGGAATGCAGGTCGCATGCGCGAGCCGGTTTTAAGTCAAACACCCGAGCCAGGCGATAGCGACCGCGACCTGCGTCCGCAGCGCATGCACGACATGGTTGGGCAGCGCGAGGTCTACGCTCGGTTGCAGATCGCGGTCGACGCGTCGCGCAAGCGCGGCGACCCGCTGGGGCATATTCTCTTCGATGGTCCGCCGGGGCTCGGCAAGACGACCTTCGCCACCTGCATTCCGCGCGATTTGGGCGTGTCGATGCAAATTGCCAGCGGGGCGGCGCTCACGGCGCCCAAGGACCTGATTCCCTATTTGACCAACGCCGAAACCGGTTCGGTGCTGTTCATCGACGAAATTCACCGGCTGCCCAAGGCGGTCGAGGAGTTCCTCTATCCCGCGATGGAGGACTTTCGCATCGACATCGCGCTGGGCGAAGGCGTGAATGCGCGCACGATCAACATGGCCCTCCGCCCCTTCACGCTGATTGGCGCCACGACCCGCGCCGGGCTGCTCTCGGCGCCGCTGCGCGATCGATTTCAAATGCGCGAGCACTTGGACTTTTATACCATCGCCGAGCTCTCCGAGATCGTGCGCCGCAACGCCGCCAAGCTCAATGTGCCGGCCGAGGCCGAGGCCGCCGATGAAATCGCCGCCCGCAGCCGTGGAACCCCGCGATTGGCGAACAATCGGCTCCGCTGGGTGCATGATTATGTCACGAGCAAGGCCGATGGCCGCATCACGCTCGAGCTGGCGCGCACGGCGCTCGACATGCAAGGCATCGACATTCGCGGGCTCGATGGCCAAGATCGCAAGTATCTCGAAACCATCATGCGCATCTTCCACGGCGGGCCGGTCGGGGTCGAGGCGGTGGCGCACACCATGAATCTGGCCCCCGACACGCTGGTCGATGAAGTCGAGCCCTATCTGCTTCGCACCGGCTTGGTGGTGCGCACTCCGCGCGGCCGACGGGCCACCGCGGCCGCTTATACCCATCTCGGCTTCGAACCGCCCCCGGACTGGGACGACAACCAGCGCCGGCTGTTCTAAGACAACTCGCCCTTTCCCCGTATGGGAGAGGGGGGGTGAGCACCGGGCAAACGCCGGCGACCTATACTCTCACCGCGGCCCGTTTTTTGCAGGGACGGCCGTGGCTGTTTCAGTCGCTTGTTCATTGTGTGGTTCCGACGCATGGACGTCTGTTTGCGGGAATTCCCCCCCGGCTAGGAAACGTGTTGGATGGGTTGGATCGACTTTGTCTTGGGCCGCCGCCTGGCCAATTATGAACAAGGCGAACGCAAGGTCGGCGTCGTCGCCGGGTTTCCCGCCTTCGGGCTCGACGGACTCTCGTCCTCCGCCTACGGGCCCGAAGCCGCCCTCACCATGTTGCTACCGCTCGGCGCCGCGGGGCTCGGCTATATCGGGCCGATCACGCTCGCGATCGTGGGCCTTTTGACGATCTTGTATTTCTCGTATCGACAAACGATCGCCGCGTATCCGGTCAACGGGGGATCGTATACCGTGGCGAGCGAAAATCTGGGCCCCGGCGCGGGCCTTTTGGCGGCGGCGGCGCTCATGCTCGACTATGTGCTCACGGTCGCCGTGGGAATCTCGGCCGGAGTGGCGGCGCTGGTGTCGGCCGTGCCGGAAGCGCAGAAATTCACCTTGCCGCTGTGCCTCGCGATCTTGGCCCTCATTACCGTGATCAACCTGCGGGGAACCAAGGAAGCGGGCTTGGCCTTCGCCCTGCCGACCTATCTGTTTCTCGCTTCGCTCGGCGGAGTGATCGCCGTCGGGTTGTGCCGGGCCATCGCCTCGGGCGGGCATCCCACGCCGATCGACAAACCGCCCCCGATCGCCGCTGGAACCGAAGCCGTGGGCCTGTGGCTGCTGTTGCGGGCGTTCGCCAGCGGTTGCACGGCGATGACCGGCGTCGAGGCGGTCAGCAATGGCGTGAGCGCATTTCGCGAGCCCACGGTGCAAACCGCCCGCCGCACGCTTACGCTGATCGTGCTCTCGCTGGCCGTGTTGCTGGGCGGCATCGCGTATCTGGCCCACGCCTATGAGTTGGGCGCGATGGACCAAGATAAGCCCGGCTATCAAAGCATCTTGTCGCAACTGATCGCCGCGGTCGCGGGCCGCGGGGTGATCTACTACGGCACATTGGCCAGCGTGTTATGTGTCTTGTGTCTCTCGGCAAACACGAGCTTCATCGATTTTCCGCGGCTGTGTCGACTGGTGGCCCAAGATGATTTTCTACCGCGATCATTTGCCGATCTCAATCGGCGGCTTGTGTTTTCGGTGGGGATTTTTTGTTTGGCTTCGGCGGCGGCCGGACTGCTTGTGTTATTTCGGGGCGTGACCGACCGGTTGATCCCGCTCTATGCCGTGGGGGCATTCACGGCGTTTACGCTCTCGCAGGCCGGCATGGTCGCCCACTGGCGCCGCGCCGAAACGCCGGGGAAAAAAAGAAGGAGCAACCGGCGAAAGACACAAGGAAGGAATCGGCGAAACCCGCGCATGCGCATGTCGAGGGCCATGACGACTCGGGCCAGCGGCCGGGCTCGAAGTTCATGATCACGATGCGCATGATCGTCAACGCGACGGGCGCCGTTGCAACCGCGATCGCGCTGGCGATCATTCTGGTCGCCAAATTCGTCGAGGGCGCATGGGTCACGATCGTGGTGATTCCGGCGCTGATCGGCGTGTTTCGCTTCGTCCGCGCATGTTATCGCGAGCAAGAGCGGCAAGTGGGGGTCGCCGGCGCATTGAGGTTCGATTCGCAACCGCCGCCGGTGGTAATCGTTACTCTCAGCGCATGGGACAAGCCGGCCGCGAAATCGGTGCGTCTGGCGATGCGAATCTCGCCCGACGTGGTCGCCGTGCATTCTGACGAACCTGGGCGGCGACGATGAGCACGATCCGATCCGACGACAATGGGCTCACGATGTCGAGGCGCCGGCCCAGGCAGCCGGTCTCACGGCGCCAAGGCTGATGGTGGTCTCGACGCCCTACCGCACGTTCGTCGAGCCGATTTTGAAAGCGATCAAGAAAGTCGAAAAACAGTTTCCCGATCGCCCGATCGCCGTCATGATCCCGACCTTGATTCAGCCTCGTTGGTGGCAATGGGTGCTGCACTCAGGCCACGCGCACCGCCTGCGCAAGGCGCTCGAACAGTCCGACGATCGCAAGACGCTGGTCATTAGCGTGCCTTGGCATTTAGGGGAAAACGACTGAGCATTCCCTGAAAAATCGGCGCGGGCTGGAGGAGCGCCGGGCGCAACGCCTCGGCTCAAAAGAAACGGACCACGTTTCGCGCGAAGCGAAAATGCGTGGTCCGTTCGTTCATTCGTGCCTTGGCAATCGCTGGCCCGAGCGATCATTTGCCCGGCAGCTTGCCTTCCTTGATCAATTCGCCGAAGGTCGGTCCGCCAGGAGTCGAGGGCTCGCCGGCCACGGTGTCGAGCGCGGCGTTGATCTTTTCCTTATTCTTGGCGTCGGCCTTGGTCAGCAGCTTCGAGAGCGCTTGCCCATAGGAATTGCGGTCCTTCTTTTCCTTGCCCACATGGCAGACATTGCATTTGGCCGCCGTTGCATCGGTGGCGAACTTCGAATCGGGGGCCGTCTTCACATACTTGGCCTCGAACTCCGCCCAATACGGAGGACGCGCCTCGGACACTCGGCTCTGGCCGAGAACCATTACCGCCGCCACGACAGTCGCGGCCGCCAACCCAAACAACTTCTTCATTGAGGTCTCTCCCAAAGGTCTACGTGCGAAATGCCATACCGCTCGGGAACACAATCGATCGTCGGCCCCCATCGGACGAATCTGACCGGGAGCGCGTTCCAATTCTAGTTCGCCCCAGGGGGCGATGCTACCACGACCATCTCGCGAACTTCGGCGGCGGCGGTAGTAGAGCCCCTAAGGCGGCGTGTGTCAAGAACTTGAGAAAGCTGGGCCCAGGGCGCCGGCAATCTGAAAAACCGCCGATCTCCGCGAGATAAACGATCGCCGACCCTCGGGGTCGGTGCTTTCCCGCCATGGCGCGCGAACCAAAGCGGCGATCGATTTCCCAGGAAACCGCTCGAAGGGCGCTGCGCTCACGGCGCCGGTGCGCTCCCGCCGGAAGCGGACTCGATCGAGGGATTGCCTCGCTCGGGTTTGGCTTGAGCCGGCGCCGCCGAGATCGCCGGCAAGCTATCGGCCAAGAAGCCGACATCGCGGCCATCGCTCGCCGATTCGATCGCCGGGTTCATGCGCGCATCGGGCAGCAGCGCATAGTCGGCCGGCGTGAGCGCGTCGAATGGGCCGGTCGGCGCGGAAATCGCTTGCCAACGCACTCCGCCCGAACGGCAAAGATATTCGCGTGATCGTCCGCCGATCGCTTCCCAATCGGAGTGCGAAAGTTCGAGCGGCGCTTCGGCGCCCAGCGATTCGACCTTCCAGAAGATGTCGAAGCCTTGATAAAAGTTGCGATCACCCGACCATTGGAGCCGGCTGCGCGACTCGGCCGCGCGATCGACGAACCGTTGCTCCACCAGGGGGGCCGAGGCCATGGCCGGCAGCGCCACGATGCTATCGGCGACCGCCACATGCACGACCGATCCGACATCGCCCGCGCGGTCGCTGGCGTCGAGCAACGCGAATCCACCCCGCGTGACCGCGGTGAGATGCTGCACATCGATCTCGACCGGACCCATTCTGTCGCGGCTGGGGCGGCGCGTTGATCGCGAGCATCCTCCGACCCGTGGCCAGAAAACCGTTGTGCCAGCCCATGCGCACGCCTTCGCCATCGACGACGTTGAGAAACGTGCCTTCGCCGCGCGCGATGCAATTCTGAAGTTGCAACTCCACGATGCGTCCATCGATCTGCGATTCGTTGGCCGAAGTTTCGGCGCCCGACGGCGCTTCGATGCGGAAGAACGCGCCGCCCGTGGCTTCGAATCCCTCGCCGCGGGCCGCATCACGCAGCGTGAGCGACGAACGTTCGAATCGCACAAGTTCGGCGCGTTGCACGGCGCAAAAAGCAAAAGGCGCGCCCACGAGCATGGCCGAAGCATCGACTTCCCAGTCGACATGGATCACGGTGAGTTGCCCGCCAAAGAGCGTAATCAGGGCGCGATCGCGCGACGAGCGAACCCCCGAATCGGCGCGAAATCGCACCGCGGGCGAATAACGCTCGCCGGCGCGGATCGTGAGCTTGAGATTGCTGAGCCGAATCGGGCTTTCTTCGCGCACGCCATTGTAGCGCAGCTCGATCACATCGCCGCTTTTGGCGACGGCGAGCGCGGCCGTTAATGTGTCGAAACTCGGCGCGCGACCGTCGCCTTGGCCCACGATGAGCAACCCCGCGCGCGGCGCCGGTTCGGGCGCCGGTTCGTCGCTGGTCGCGCCCGGCGGAGCGCCGGGCATCGGCATCGGCGACTGCGCGGTCTCGCCGGGGCTGGTCGTCGCGCGATCGAGACCGGGCGCTGCCGCGGCGCGCGATACCGCCGAAGTTCCCTCGCTCGCGCGGCCGGCGCTGGCGCTGCTGGTTCGATCGTCGGCGATGGCCGTTTCGCGTTTCGCGCTCGTCGGGTCGCCGGGCGCCGCCAGCCGGCTCTCCTCGCGAACGGCGGACTTTAGCACGGCCGCCGCGGCAGGCGACTTACCCGGGGCTGCCGCTTGTTGATCGCGTGGCGCTCCGGGCGAGTCGCCCGCGGGACTTCGCGTCGGCGTTGCCGTGGTCGCTCCCCCGGCGGCATGGGGCTCCGTCGCGGGAGCAGAGGCCACTTGCGGCGCGGCGCGGTCGCCGAGTCCAGGCGCCTCGCTCGCCCGTTTTTCAATCGCGGTCGCGGGGGGGGCCACGCTTCGCCGCGGCTCGTCGGCCATGGCGCCGGCCCGGGTTCGCGCGTTGGCGCTCGACCAAAAATACTCCAAGCCGGCCACGATCACCAGCAGCGCCACCAGCGGCACGAACCACGGCAAATGTTTTTCCCACCAAGCGATCGGCCGCTCGGCCGGAAGGGTCCAATCCACGTTCACACTGCTGGCGCTTGCCAACCCAAGGATCGCCCCACGCCGATCAATTCCTGAATCAGATCGGCCGGAGTCTGAAAACGATCGTCGGGATTCTTGGCCAAGAGCCGAGTGAGAATCCGGTGCAGGTCACTGGGCAAATCGGGACGCAGCAGCCGAGCGTCGGGCGGCTCGTCGCCCTGATGTTGCAGCAGCTTCTGGAGCACCGTGCCGTGTGGAAACGGCGGACGCCGCGTGAGCATGAAAAACAGCGAGCAGCCAAGCGAATAAAGATCGCTTCGAACATCGGCGCTCTGCGGGTCACGAGCCTGTTCGGGCGAGATGTAGTCGAAGGTGCCGAGCGTCACCCCGCTGGCCGTGATATCTTGGTCCGGCTGATCGACATGCAGCCGCGCGAGACCCATGTCCACCAACTTGGCCTTGCCCTCGGGCGTGACGAGCACATTCGAGGGTTTGATGTCGCGGTGGATCACATCGCGCTGACTAGCGTGGGTGAGCGCTTCGGCGATTTGCAGCGTGTAGCTTACCGCCTCGACCACTGGCAACGGTCCGCGACGATCGACCAGATCACGCATGTTCTCGCCTTCGATGAACTCGAAGACGATATAGTGCAATCCGCGGTCGAAGCCGACATAGTACACCCGGGCGATATTGCCGTGATCGAGCCGGGCGGCGCTTTGAGCCTCATTGCGAAAGCGCCGCAAGGTCTCTTCTTCGTCGGACTGAAACCGCGACAACACCTTGACGGCTACTTCGCGATTCAGCGTCGTGTCGAGCGCTCGAAACACGGCGCCCATGCCGCCGCCGCCGACGAATTGTTTGAGCACGAACTGGCCCAGGCGTTCGCCCTCGAGCCGCCGCCCCACTTCGAGCGGAGCGAGTCCGCGGCCCGCGCCCGATTCGTCGAGCGGGCCGCGAGTCGAGATGATCGTGACCTCTTCGTCCATGCGGCGCGGATCGAGCAGGGGGTCGAGCCGCGCCGTGGTGTCTTGCTGCGATGTCTGGGGCTGCACGGCCGCCGCGGCGGTGATTTGGGTCGAGGTTCCCTCGAGCGTGGTCGAGGGCTTCTTGGTCGGCTCGCTGGCAGCTTTGCCAGCCGGCGGCCAATTGCCTGAGGCCCCCTTGCCTGAGGCCCCCTTGCCTGAAGTACCGTTGCCTGAAGTACCGTTGCCTGAAGTACCGTTGCCTGAAGTACCGTTGCCTGAGGCGTCGTTCGCCGAGAAACCATTGCCCGATGGTTTCTCGCCCGATGGTCCGCTGACCAAGGCGGCCTCGCCCAAGCCGGCAGGGCTTGTGTCCAATGGGGAGGGGCGCGAACCGACCTTGTCGCAAGCCGGGGGCGAATCATCGGTCGCTCGCGGCGCGGCAGCGCGAGAGTCGGGTGACAGACCCGTCTCGTGTGCGGCGGCGCCGCCCGGCGGTTCACGGCTCGCGCTTAGTTCGCCCATGAACAGTGGGGCCTTGAAATTTGAGAACTAAATACGAAGGGGCAATCTCGAGCGATGAACGGTCACCGACAGCCCCATCGCTACCGTGCTATGGTAACAGGATTTTTCGCCGGAGTCAAATTATTAAGATCAATCAACACAATGCTTTAGGGATTTTAATCCTACTGTTTCGCCGAACGTCGTTCTGGAGGGATTCCGGAGCGACCGGCGAGCCTTGCCCGCCACGCCGCCCGCAGCGGTCTCTGCGCGATCAGATCGTTTTGGAGCGACGCTCGAAGTCGGTCGCGCTGCTCGGGCTTGGCGGCGGTTAAAAGGTCGGCCTCGGTCGCCGGTCGGCTGGGGCGATCACTATTGGTGGCCTCGATTGGCTCGACAATGAAAAAGATACGATCGCCCGTATCCCAAGCGTCGACGACTTGGCAGTCTAGCGAAGCTAGTGAGCCCACTAGAAGCGGTGATCCCGTCTTTCCTATTTTGACATTGTGGCTCGAAAATTTATCCTCGACACCGCCGGACGATAAGCAAAATTGCATGTAATTCGAGATGTTTTCCGCGTCCACAAGATGAAGCGCGACGGCGCCGCTTGCCATAACCAATTTACAGGTAAGGTGATTCGGCGCGATGCCGACCATCATGAGCGGTTGCTCCGGGTCGATCGAGGCAGCCGCGACCCAAGTGGCCAGCAGTCCCGATCGCTGACCCACGGCTGCTGCCGTTACCACCCAAATCGGTCGGTCGATGCGGCGGACGACGTTGTCGATGGTCCGAAGTTTCGCCTGGCGTTGCCGATCATCGTCGCTTGAAGATTGCATTTCCGAGTCTCTATTCTTGTTGTTGGGTTATATGCGTAGCTTGGGCTTCCTGGCACTGACTTGCGGCTAGCCAAATACGATCTTTTAAGGGCCAATGTCGCGTTATGCGACATGGACACTTGGTATTTTTGTAAATGGGTGGGCGCCACTTTTTTGGGCGCCAGAGCCGTTGCTCACTTCTTTGGCGCCGGCGCCTGCTATCGCGTCAATGCTAGTGCTATCGTCGTAAGTGCTAGCAGCCAAAAATGATACAAGCTGGTCTTGACTGCGAAGCATTATTTCAGCGACCCTACGCCCCACTGGGCCAAGGAACCCATTTTCATCTTTTTTTGGAGATTGCACGGATGAACGAAAAACGACAGGAAGTCTATCGCGTTGCCACGGAGCTCTATCGTCAAGATCCGGATTGGGTGACTTTCTTCCGCGAAGTGCTGGGCCTGGACGGCCTGGTGCGACGCGTTTACCCCGAAGCCGAAGCCCTCGCGGAATTCGAACAATCGAACGAATACCTGCAAATCCAGCAGATGCTCGCCAAGCTGCGCGAACGCACCGTCGAGGCCGCGGTCAATGGTTCCAAGGAGCCGACCCGAGTCATTACGGTGCGTATGCCCAAAAGCCTTCACGAAGCGCTCCGGGCCGAAGCTCACGGACGGCAGACCAGCATGAACAAACTCTGCATCTCGAAGCTGCTGCAAGTCGTCGACGACGAGCTTGTGCCGACCGAGGGTGTCGAGGGCGTGTCCGCGGGAATTTCGCAATCCGCGGAAGATACGCAGTCCGAGGAACATGGCCAACATAATCACGCTGGCGCATTCTCGTCGTAATTTCTTGGCCGCCGGCCCGCCCTTTTCGGGCCGAGAGCCCGGGGGCGGCTTACCGCATTGCCATTGAAGTAGTTCGAAGTGGGCCTTGATAAGCCGGGTTCTGTTCCCCCGCGGCGCGCGAGCGTCGCGGGGGAGCGACCATTTCTCTACAGCGCTGGTTGCCCAACGCTTCTAGCAGCCTACCCGGAAGTCATGGCGGACCGGACAAGTCCGCGGCGAGCGGTCTTTGAAAGAGCCGCTCGCCTGCCTCCTGCTTGGCCTTGCTCCGAATGGGGTTTGCCTAGCCGAATTGGTCGCCCAATTCGCTGGTGAGCTCTTACCTCACCGTTTCACCCTTACTCGGCGGGCGTCCCTTTGAAGAGGCGCCAGCCAAGCGGTTTGCTTTCTGTTGCACTTTCCCGAGCCTCGCGGCCGGTGGGGATTACCCACCATTCTGTCCTGGGGAGCCCGGACTTTCCTCCCGGCGAACCCTCGATTTCTCGTGACTCGCCCGGCGGTCGCTCGGCCCACTTCGAACCAAGCGAATTGTACCATAAGGCCGGCGCTCGCTCGGCGGCAGGGCAAAATGCAGCCTCCAGAACATTTTTTTCCGTGCTCACGACGCACAAGTTGCTTCCCCATCGGGCCGGCGCGGAAAATTTTGGCCCCGGGCGATATTTCGCGATCGACCCGCGAAGCGCGGCACTGATCTTGAAAATTTAGAGATTTATGATTACTTTTACGTAACCCTGCGGACATTCGCATTGGCCACGCGGCTTCGGCGATGGCATAATTTCCGAGGTCCGAAACTTTGGACAGTAGCGGAGTTTCGACGATTCGCGCCAAGGCCAAACATGTCTGCCCCTCGTAATGAATCATTAGCCGCTGTCATGGAGCCGCCCGCTCATCAGCTTTCGACACCGACGCCGGCGGGGGACTTCGGGGTTTAGAAGTCGGGCAGGGTAGCGGCATACCAGTATCGTGGAGCGACAAAGCGTCGCAGGGTCAGCCAGCATTGCGGCGCCACCGCAACCGGCCCGCAAAATTTCGGGCGGCGTAAAACCCCCGGTTCGATTTGCGGAACGACGAAATAAGACAACACGACGACAACACCGCGATGGAGCGACATCGCACAACCGCATGCATCCTTCGGGCCCAGGCAAAGCCGAACGCAGCGCAAGGTTTTTATGGCAACGAGATCGAATTTTGCGCGGCCGCCACGGCCACTTGGATCGTGGCCGGCCTCTGTGGCTGTGGAATCGCCGCGGTGATCATGCTCACCGTGGTGAATCAGCATTCCGAAGCCAAGCTGGCCGCAACCGAGGCCGATCCGCCGGTGAAGCTGCTTTCCGAGACCGAGGCCACGATTCAACTGAGCCCCAGTGTCCGGGCCGCGCTGAGCATCAGCACCGCGGTCGTGGAGCGGGCGCCGAAACACGAACGCCTTAGTTTGTCGGGCTCGCTGTTTCTCGATTCGAATCGCATGGTTCGCGTGCATAGTCGCTTCGGCGGCGAAGTGGCGGAAATTGGCCAAGTGCTGGCCAATGGCGAACCGGCGCCAACCGAAAACCCCCCGCCTGGGTCGCGTCCCTTGCGCCTGGGCGATCATGTTCGCCAAGGGCAGCTTCTGGCCGTGATTTGGAGCAAGGATGTCGGCGAAAAAAAGAGCGATCTGGTCAATGCCCAGTCGCAGCTTTATCTCGACAAGGCCCAGCTCGATCGACTCAAAAAGCTTGACGCGGGCGTTGTTTCTCAAAAAACGGTTCACGAAGCCGAACGACAATATGAATCGGACCTGATCGATGTCGAGCGCGTACGACGGCACGCTGCGCTCGTGGCGATTGACCGAGGGCGAGATCGACGATGTGCGCCAGGAAGCCGCCAATATTCATCGCGATCTGAACCGTAGCCGGGCCGGCGACAAGCACTGGGCCGAGGTCGAAGTGTTCGCGCCGTTCGATGGCGTGGTGCTCGAAAAGAACATCACCAAGGGAGACATCGTCGATACCTCGCTCGACCTTTTTAAAATCGCCGATCTCACCACGCTCGGCGTGCTCGCCAATGTGTTCGAGGAAGACCTGCCGGCGCTCGAAGCGCTCGCGCCGGCCGAACGCAAATGGACCGTGCAGCTCAAGAGCCAACCGAAGTCCGAGGGCTTTCCCGGCACCTTCGAGGTGATCGGCAATATCGTCGACCCGGCCCAGCACACCCTGGCCGTGATGGGCTATTTGGCGAATCCGAAGGGCGAGCTGCGCGTCGGGCAGTTTATCACCACGGTGGTTGATCTGCCGGCTTCGAGCAATGAGGTCGTAATTCCCGAGGGGGCCCTGGTCGAGGCGGGTTCGGGGCGCCATGTGTTCATCGCCAGCGACCGCATGGGCACGTTGGTCACGCGACGCAAGGTGGCTGTCGTGGACCGCGGCGATGGCAAGGTCTATATCCACACCCGCCCCACGCACACCGAACAAGCCGCCGGCTGCCAGCCGCTCGAGCCCGGCGAGTTCGTGGTCACCAGTAGCAGCATCGAGTTGGCGAGCGCCTTGGAAAACGCGCTGGCCGCGATTCCCCCCGCGACACTCGAGCCGCGGACGCACTAAGAGGCGCGGGTGGCTTGGAGACATGCGACTGGGGGCATGCGACGCGCCCCATGCGATTGGGGACTTGGAACGGGGCGCCACGTCGCGAGCGGCCGTCGCTTCGACTCGTCCCCGAGCGATCGCGAGGTTCGACGACCGGGAATTTCCCTCCGCGAGTTAGGCGCGAACTCGCCCGACCCATTTAAGCGGCAATCTCGCTTTCCGAGCGCGGATCGCGGCGATCGCGAGTACCATCTCAGCCCCACCGCCGGCTGGGGTCGCGCTCGCGTCGCTTTGCGAAACCATGCCCGAGCGACGCACGTAGTAAAATAAAGACCGACTGCCCCCAGCCAGCGACGAGCGGCGGTTCTCGACGGGGGGTGGGTCGAACGCCCTTTTCCGCCATCATGGTTTCGAGCTTCGCCGACCTCGTTTCTTCCGCGAGAATATCCGCATGGTCCGTTCCCTGATTCACTGGGCGCTCGACAACCAGTTGATTGTGCTGCTGGTGTCGGTGGCGCTCTCGATCTTCGGCCTGTTCGCGTTTTTCAACGTCAACGTCGAGGCGTATCCCGATCCGGCCCCGGCCATTATCGAAGTGATCGCCCAGTATCCGGGCGCTTCGGCCGAAGAAGTCGAGCGGCAGGTCACGATTCCGCTCGAAGTCACCCTGGCCGGCATGCCGGGCCTGAAGAACACGCGCAGCAAGTCGCTGTTCGGGCTATCGCATTTGAGGAATCAATTCGAATATGGGGTCGACTACAAAGCGGCGCGGCAAGAAGTGATCAATCGCCTGCAGTTCGCCGATCACCTGCCCGATGGCGTGAACGCCGATCTGTCGCCCACGTCGCCCACCGGCGAAATCTTTCGCTATACGCTGCATTCGCCGAAAGACTCGGCCGGCAACGATATCTACACGCTCAACGATCTCAAGGCCCTGCAAGATTGGACACTCGAACGGCAGTTTCGCCGCGTGCAGCGCATCGCCGGCGTGACGAGCTCGGGCGGCATGGTCAAACGCTACGAGATCCAGCCCGATCCCGACTTGCTGAAGCGCTACGGCGTCACGCTGCAATCGTTGGCGCAAGCGATCGGCAATAGCAACGCGAACGTCGGCGGCGACTTTCTCGCCCAGGGCAACAATGTGCTCAATGTGCGTGGGCTGGGGCTGATCGGTGGCGGCCAAGATCCGATGAACGCCAAGGAAGTGCTCAGCGCCGAGAGCACCGAACTCGACGCTTATCTCTCGGCCGCGCATCTCACGCGGGATGAATTAGTCCGACTACGCAACGCGTATTTGGGCGAACATGTCGATCCGCCGCTCGACCATCAAGAGCGCGAACGCCTGGCCGAGATTCGCGGCATCGTGGGTCCGCTGGCGGCGATGAAAGCGGCCGCGTATCTGCGCGAGGAAGAAAACCGCCGCCTGACCCAAATCCGCCAAGTCGTGATTTCGTCGGTCAACAACGTGCCGTTTTGCGTGAAAGACGTGGTGAGCGATGGCTCGAGCGAAGCCCATGAGGGCAGCGAGGGCGTGATCGTCGGCCATCAGACACGGCTCGGCAAGGTGAGCCTCAGCCGGCCCGAAAAAGACATCGACGGCCACGAGATCAAGGACGCCGATGGCCATGTCAAATGGATCGACGAGGAAGAAAAAGTGCAGGGCATCGTCTTGCTTCGCAAGAACGAAAGCTCGCTCTTGGCCCTGCACGACGTGGAGGATCGCGTGGCCAAGCTCAACAAGCCGGGCCGCCTGCTGCCGGGAGTGCGCATCGAGCCCTACTACGATCGCACGGAACTGATCGGACTCACGACCGAAACCGTGCGCGAGAACATGCTGCTCGGCATGGCGCTGGTCACCGTGATCCTGCTCATGTTTCTGAGCAATGTGCGAAGCGCGCTGATCGTGGCGGTGAATATTCCGCTGGCGTTGCTGTTCGCCTTTTCGCTGCTTTATGCCCGGGGCAAGTCGGCCAACTTGCTCTCGATCGGCGCGGTGGACTTCGGCATTATCGTCGACTCGTCGGTGATCATGGTGGAGAACATTTATCGCCACTTGGCGTCGGGCGAGTTCGCGAATCTTTCGCTAAAGGAACGCATTATCCATGCCTGCCACGAAGTCGAGCGGGCATTGTTCTTTTCGACCGCGATCATGGTCTGCGCGTTTATTCCGCTCTTCACGATGCAAGGCCCCGAGGGGCAGATATTTGGCCCCATGGCCGATACCTACGCGTTCGCCCTCGCCGGCGCCTTGGTGCTGGCCATCACCGTGTCGCCCGTCTTGTGCATTCTCTGTTTTAAGAATCTGAAGCCGGCTCGCGACAATTGGCTGGTGCGCATGCTCAAGACCAGTTATCTGCGGCAGCTTGAGCGCTGCCTGCGGCATCGCGGACTCACGCTCGCGGTGTTCGGCCTTTTGGCCGTGGCCACCCTGGCGATGCTGCCGGCCCTGGGTCGCGAGTTCATGCCCCAGCTCGAAGAAGGCAATCTCTGGATCCGCGGCACGTTTCCGCTCAATATCTCGATGGACGAAGTCACCGAAAAGGTCCGATTGGCCCGGGCCATCATGCGGCATTATCCCGAAGTGGCCTCGATCGTGCCGCAAATCGGACGACCCGACGACGGCACCGATCCCACCGGTTTCTACAATGTCGAATTCTTCGTGCCGCTCAAGCCCTCGAAGGATTGGGCCGCCACCCAGACCACGACCGGCTGGCGTCGCTTCCTCGAGCCGCTGCGCCCGCGAACCAAGGACGAGCTCGTCGGACAAATGAACAATGAGCTCACGCATCAGATTATCGGAGTCGACTGGAACTTCTCCCAAAATATCCGCGACAACGTGATGGAGGCCCTCTCGGGCGTCAAGGGCGACAACTCGATCAAGATCATCGGCCCCGATCTCGACAAGCTCGAGGACATCGCCGATCAGGTCAAGAACCGAATCAGCGGCATCAAGGGAATCGAAAACGTGGGCGTGTTCCGCATCATGGGGCAGCCGAATCTCGAGTTTCCCATCGATCCGCATAAGTGCCAGCAATGGGCCATCTCGACATTCGACGTGGAAAACGTGATTCGCACCGCCGTGGGCGGCAAACGGTTTTCGACCATGATCGAAGGCGAAAAACTCTTCGACATCACGCTTCGCTGGCCCAAGGGCCTGCGCGGCAGCGAACAAGCGATTCTCGATATTCCGGTCGATGTGACCAGCAATGTCGTGACCAGCGGATTGCCGAGCATGCCCGCCACTCCGCTCACGGGCGGCGGCGCCGGCATTCCCTCGATGGGTTTCGCGCTCAATCAGCCCAACTGGCTCGGCAATATCTTCAGCAGCGCCAATATCAACAATATGGGCAACACGCCGCGCCGCCGGCTGGGCGATGTGGTCACGCCGCGCGACAGCAAGGGCCGCCTCGATCCGCTCGGCCACTTCATGCGACCCGGCGCCTCGACCATCTATCGCGAGGACGGTAGCCGCCTGATCGCCGTGAAATTCAGCGTCCGCGGCCGCGATTTGGCCGGCGCCGTCGACGAAGCGCAGAACCAAGACCGCCGACCTGTTCCAATCGCCCTACCACGCCGAATGGAGCGGCGAATTCCAGGAAATGCAAGAAGCCGAAGGGCGGCTCAAGATCATCATTCCCGTCTCCTTGGGCCTGATCTTCTGTCTGCTCTACTTGGCCTTCAATTCGCTGCTCGATGTGCTCGCCATTCTCAGCAATGTGCTCGCGCTCTCGATGGGGGGAGTCTGGGCACTGTTGCTGACCGGCACCAATTTCAGCATCTCGGCCGCCGTGGGATTCGTGTCGATCTTTGGCGTGGCGATCATGGACGGCCTCTTGCTCATCGCCTATTTCAATCAAATGCGCGCCGCCGGAATGCCCCTCCACGAATCCATCGTGCAAGGCGCCGAAAAGCGAGTGCGCCCGATCATGATGACCGCCCTCACCGCCATCTTCGGACTCCTCCCCGCCGCGCTCAGCACTCGCGTCGGCGCGCAGACCCAAAGACCGCTCGCGATCGTGGTCGTCGGGGGCATGATCACAACCCTATTGCTTACTCGCTATCTGATGCCGGTGCTGTATAGTTACTATGGCCACCGCGAACCGCCGGCCGGTTCGGGCATGGCGCATTGACGCTCGCCCCGGCTTCTCGTGTCCCTCGAAAGGAAACCGCCGAGCCATGTCTCGCTGGTTTGCATTGATGCTCGCGCTCGCGGAGATCGGTTCCGCGGCCGGCGCCCTCGCGGCGCCCGAGGAAATCGACGCGCAACTCGAACACGCGCGGCAAGCGCTCGCCCGGGGTGATTCCGACCTGGCCCTGCGACTCGCGCGAGAAGCCGTCAAGGACTATCCGAAAGAGCCTCGCTGTTTCGCGCAACTCGGCGCGATTCACGATGTCCGCCGCGAATTCGATCGCGCGATCGATGCGTACAGCCGAGTCGTCGAACTCTTGCCGGCGGAGGCCGAGGCTTATGAGCGTCGCGGCGAAGACTATTTTCGCGTCGCCAAATTCAAACAATCGGTCGCCGACTTCGACAAAGTGCTCGAACTCGAGCCGGCTCGGGCGCCTTATCACTGGCAGCGCGGACTCTCGCTCTACTATGCCGGCGATTTCGCGGGCGGGGCCAAGCAGTTCGAATTGCACCGGACCGTGAATCCCGAGGACGTCGAAAACGCGGCTTGGCATTTTCTCTGCGTCGCGCGGGCCCAAGGGCTCGACGAGGCCCGCAAGACGCTGATTCCCATCCATGCCGACGCGCGGCCGCCGATGATGGAAGTGTTCGCCCTATTCGCCGGCCGCGCCTCGCCCGACGATGTGCTGGCCGCCGCGCACGTCGAATCGCTGGGCGCCGACGCGGCAAGCAAGCTGCGTTTTATGCTCGCTTGTATATCGGTCTCCACGAACGCGCGCTGGGCCATGAACAGACCGCGCGAGCATTTGCGAAAAGCCGCGGAACTCGCGCCTCACGATTACATGGGCGACTTGGCCCGTGTCGAGGCTCTGCTTTTGAAGCAGCCGGCCGACGTTAAATAACGCTCGCTCGGCGCAACCGCATTCGCGCCGCTGGCTCGGTTTTGGTGGTGGAAGATGGCGATTGGGGTTTTGTACCCTTCGCCGTCATGAGCACTTCACACCATGACTCGATCTCGCCGCCGGGTGATTCGCCTTCTCCCGGCGGCTCGCGCCCGACCTCCGACCAAGGCGCCACGCTCGCCGCGCTCAAGCGGCAAGCGCGGGCCAATGGGCTGCGGCTCAAGATCGCCGAGCAGAACGCGGCTCTCGGCGCCCTGCGCTCCCGAGGTTATCGCGACACGCTCGAGGGGTTTTACGATCCCTCGAACTATGTCAACCCGGGCGACTATCTCTTTCGCGCACCGCCCCTGCTGGGCGCGATGCCCACCACGCTCAACGATCGCGACCAGGGCCGCGATCTGCCGATCTTTCAGACCGAGCAAGAGCTGGCCGTCATTCGCGGCGCAGCGCGCCTCGTCACCGCGGCCAATCCGGTGGCGGTCGGCATTCTTTCAAGTCTCACGAACTATGTGATCGGAACCGGCTTTCATTATGCCGTCGCCCCGCGCGAGCCGGGCAACGCCGAAAGCCGCTGGCTCGCGAGCGTCGCCGAGACGGTGGTCGGTGATTTTCTCGACGAAAACCACTGGATCGGCGAGCTCGATCGCGAGCTGTTCGAGCGGAGCCGGGTCGATGGCGAGTATTTCTTGAGCCTTTGGCATCGCGGCGATGGGCATGTGCAAGCGCGCACGGTCGAGCCCGATCAGGTGACGGCGCCGGTCGATTCGGCGGACATCGACGCATGGCTTGGGCTTCGCTCGCCGAGCGATTGGACCTTCGGCCTGCTGGCCGATCGCGACGATTCGCAGGCCGTGCATGGCTTCTGCACGCGCTGGTCGAATCGCGATCTCGATTGGGATTTTCTGCCCGGCGGCGCCGAGCCGATCGTTCCGCCCGATGGCGGCGGCGCGTGGATGGAACACGCCAAGCTCAATGTGCCGCGGAGCGTGAAGCGTGGCCTTTCGGATTTCTATCCGATTCAAGACAGTCTCGAAGTCGCTCGCCGCGTGCTGCGCAATATGGGCGAAGGCTCGGCCGTGCAAGCGGCGATTGCTTGGATTCAAGAGGTGGCGCCCGGCACGACGCAGGCCCAAGTCAACACCGCCACCATGTCGCGGGCCGACGCCAGCTACACGACCACCACATCGCGGGGCGCTGGCGCGCACTGGCTCCAGCAATACGACCCAGCCACGATTCTGAAGGTTCCCAGCGGTCAAAAATACTTGCCCGGACCCCTCGGCGCGCAGCGCGCCGAACTTCATCACGGCGGCGCAGGCGCTCTTGCGGAGCGTGGCGGTGCGGTGGAGTTTGCCGGAGAACTTCGTGACCGGCACGGCCGAAAACAACAACTTCGCGTCGAGCCTCGTGGCCGAGAGTCCGTTCGTGAAGTATGCCGAAGCGCAACAACAAATTTATTCGCGGCGCGACCGCCGCACGCTCGAGCGCGTGGTTTGGTTCGCCTGGTTGGCGGGCCGTTTCGGCTCGGTTTCATGGCCGGAAGTTGTGCGCAACATTGTGATCAACATTACCCCGCCGCAGATCGAAGTCCGCGACCCGGCGAAAGAAACCGCGGTGCGCAAGACCCTGTGCGACGCCGGTGTGTTGAGCAAGCAAACCTGGAGCGCCCAAGAGGGCCTTGATTTCGAGGCCGAGCAAAAGAACATCCGGCAGGAAAAAAGCGATGCAGCGAAGCATCGCCAGGAAGCGTTGCTCGAAGCCGAGTG